>NZ_CP120422.1:0-515000 GCF_029457415.1 Rhodococcus sp. RCBS9
AGGTTGGGGGCATCCTTATCGTCTTCATTGAAACGGGCATCTCAACTTCAAAACACAAGTCAAAACAGAATTTCGGGAGGTAGACCAGATCTTCTGGATTGCGGCAATGCCCCTAGTTGTGATTGCCATTAACCAACCGATGAGTGGTTCCGGCGGTCACACTACCGTTCCGGATGCGTCCTTCCATCCTGAACCATCGGACCAAACCGGCTTACCTAACGTCGTGTCATAGATACTCGCCCCAGCTCCTGATGTCGACGCACTTGGTCGGCCCGCCGTGGAGTAGGACTTGAGTTGCGCGGCCCCTCCGAACGAGGCCCGGCCATCACTTCTGCGAATGGTCAGATAGTCCGCCAATTTCGTTCCGCTGTCCGCGTACCCGGCAACGACATAGTTCGACCCTGCATTCGACCCGGCCTCCGCGTCCCCGGTAACTGCAACCTCCCAGCGGGATACCCCGCCCGTAAGAGCTTGCCCGATTTGTCGGCGGGATCCAGGAGCTCCATTGACATCCAACCCGCGGACAGTGCCTACTGCTCCAGTTGCCCCGCTGCGCAGGCCCGACGGAAGTGTCAGCATGGATTCGAAAATTGTGGATCCCAACAGCCGACGTTCTGTGGCGACCCGATCAGTTGCAGCGGTCCTTCGGGTGCCATGCCCTGTCACATTGAACCACTCCGAATTCACGGTTCCTTCAAGGTAGAGGGTAGTTGGTTCGCGGCGTCGACCTGGTGTCTACTACCTTCACGTTGTATACGCCGAACCGAACGACAGTTCCAGCTTCGATTCCCGCGGTTCCGATCCCAAAGTTCTGCGCTGTATCCGAGCTGGATATGACGGTCGAACCGTCCTCCGTGAATTCGCTTCCGCAGTTGATGATCTTGCCGTCGTGGACAGAGCAGTCCATTGATCCTGTGGGTTGAACGCCACCTTTGGCACAATCGATCAATACGAAGTCGCTGACAGAGAAGTTGCTGGCGTACTCGGACGGGCTGACCCGGTCGTTGCTTGAAATCCGCCGAACCTGATCCCGACACCACCGAGAGCTGACGGTTCATCGCTCGGCCCCCGACGTACTCCGTCGATCATCACCCCGGTGACGGTGCCATTGCGAGGTGCGTCATCGAGAAGAAGCCCACCCATTCCACAGTTCCTTCCGATCACGCCCGATCCGGTAACACCGTGTGGGCCAGCCCAACTCGGGCCGTCCGCACCTGGATTGGAAGTTCTGAAACCAGAAATCCACACTGCATAGTAGGCAGGATTGATCGCAGTGAGGTTCGAGAAATTGACGCACTTGTTTCCGCGAGAAAAGCTAAATGCATTGTCTGCGGAGTTGATGCTTGTGAGGTTGTGGGCTTCTACGATTTCGCAGAAGATCCACGAAGCGTCCATCGTGTTTTCGACGTATGCACCACGCGCTGTGGCCTTGCCCCGCACCCCAGCGAACAACCACGGTAGCGTCCTAGTGCCTTTGACTCGGATGCCCGGACCGATCTCGATATCCCGGACCACTGGGTAGGCCGGGTTGGGTGTTACACCCTCACTTGTCGGGATTAGGTCACCACGAAAGGTGAAAGCCTGAGAGACACCGGGAGTGGGTGAGTACGTCCGTGCTCGGCGCGGGCCGGTGACGTCATCGACAGCAGTGCCGCGAATGGTGAAGTCATCGAAGAGCAGGCCGCTGCAGTCTCCGCTGGTCCAGAACCCGGAGTAGACAGTCGCGTCGGCCGGCGTTCCTGGGATGTAGATCTCAGTACTAAATGGGCCGGCGCCGCGGATAGTCAAGTCGTGGCAACCGTTCATATTGATGCCTTGACGAAAGGTGTATTTCGCCTTTTTGAGAAGCACTTCACGAACTCCGAGGTTCGCTGCTGCTGTCACGGCCCGTTGAACTCGCTGGTGGTCGTACAGATCCCCTGCCAGCCGGTACTCTTCGGCGTCGATCACGTTTTTCAGGGAATAGACAGGCGAACCTTCAGCCGGAGCGTATCGACTGTCTCCGGCTGTTTGGTCAATCTTGGTCGCGACAGATTCGACTATCTCCCGCACGTCAGGACTTAGTTGTGCCAGTCCAACAGAGTTGTTCGGTATTTCATCGAGAGTGGGGATGGTTGCACGGCCCACTTCAGCGCCTGGTGCTCCATCTGGGATGTCGTTTGCAGCGTCGGTGGTGAGATGGACTCGGGCAGTGCAGTATTCGAGCGGCATTGGTTGCCTTTCTTGTTGGCAATACTAAAAGTGGTGTCGTACATAGAGATTGTGGGCGCTTCGTTTTGGCCGTATTTGCCTTCTTCTCAGGTTGTTCGATACTGAACAACTCGGCGTCCGGTGCATTTTCGCTGTGGCGCGTCTTGCGCCAGATGCGCGAATCCAAAGTGCCAGGTTGACTAGTGTCAGGGTCAGGGTCAGATCACAGCTATTTCAATCCAATCCATCCGCGGGAACTGCCGCGATCAGAAGTTCATGAAGCACCAAAATCCCCCGCGCTCGAAGGTTTGAGCTAAATGACGCTTCAGGTCCTGTCGGCCGACCGCCATGGCTAGCTTTGACGCCAACAGGTCTCGTCCCAAAAGAGGGACACTGACTGATACTGAGCTAGCTTTACGTCCACGCCACCTGCCAGCTGAATCCTCGACGCCATCGCATGGGGAATAGTCACTGCTCCAGTTGACGACGAAAAGATGACCAGTCGCTGCCCCTTCTGCTGAGATGCAGGCAGTGAAGCCAGCGTTCGCGCCCCGTCACTCGCATGAAGTTTCATCGTCACCTGTGGCGCGGACGTGTACGCGACTTGTGCTGTCGATACAGGGTTTTCAATTGCCGTAGTCGCCAACGCAACATACGCGGCCGAATCCGGCCCTGCCGCCCACTCGATATATGAACCCGGCGCCAGCGCATCGGAGATGACAACCGGCTTCCCTCCCAATTCCACGCCGCCGAGTCGTACGACCGAACTCGTGTTCGTAGGATCGACACTCACAAAGCGGTGCGTCGGGTACGAACCGATTCGGAGAACCGGAAGGCCACCTCGTCGAGTCGTAGTTCCGAAACCGCGACTCCCTCCACCGAGGCGAATCGCAAAGTTGCCCCCGAAGTGTTGTTCCGCCAATCGACATCGACACCGCGTCCCTCAACAACTGCATTACGCAACCGGAACACACCCGCATCTTTGGTAAGTGTGGCCGCTGCAGTCGCCGTTATCCCGCTGACCCGTAATGTGCCGTTGTACACATTGATCAGCGGAGCGGCCATACCCTCGACAGACAAGTTGCGGATGTGTGAAGGGCGTTTCTCGCGCTCCTTCGATACGGGATTGAGATTAACTTCCACAACGTAACTCCGCTTGGGCCGGATCAACTGAAGACCATCCACGATATGCCCGTAAGAATCCGTGTCCATGTCCTCGGAGAAGATGTTGAAACCGAGATAGCAGTCGATGGCATTGCCACCGTAGATGCGATGATTCCGACCCCGGAGGCCGGCGAAGGTGTAGCAATCGATCGCATCACAGTTGACGAAACTCACCGATTCTGATGCCGCATGCGTTGACCACGCCGACTGACTGCACGCGATACCCCGAGATTCCGAGATTGTCGCGCCGAAGGTACGTCCGTAGTAAGTGAGTGCGACCGAGTTCTCGACAATTCGCTGTGTATCGTCCGTGAACGCGTGTCGAACGCGCATCGCATGCAACCCGCGCACCTTGCCGTAGGCGGATGCGTTGTCGAGGATGCCGTAGCCGTATATTCCGTTGGCCGGATCGTTTTGGGCGTAGTTGATGACGATATCGTCGGCCTGGTACGCCACGCACCCATTGAATGATATCGCTTCGCCATTCGTTGAGGTGATATCAACATTGTTGATACGCGGCGCAATGAGCTGGGTGAAGCCCACGACTCCGCCAGTGTTTGGGTGTGTGAAGGTGCCACCCTCGATCGAGACTGCGTGTCGAGTCAGACGTGCTACACGAATATTCTTGGTAAACGGATCTCGAAGTGTTCCAAGAAGTTCCACCGTGTCGGACCCGGAGGAATGCACGACCATGAATTGACCGGTCCGGGATTCGTTTCCGTTCGAGCCAGGTCGAACACCCACGAGAACGTCGTCAGCTACGAGTTTCACAATGTCGCCGCGAGACCAGTTGGGGGTTCCCGCGATTGTCAATTGGACCGCGTCCTGCGATGTCTCCTCGACTGCAGTGGTAACTGTAAGCGCTGAAACCGAGTACACAGTCTCGGTGGAGGCCTTGAAATTGAAGATCTTGCCTGGCGTCGTCTTCGTAAACTGGCAACCGTAACAGGAGATCTGAATCGACTTGTTGTCAATATTGATAGTCGAGTCGATTCGATACGTCCCCGGCGGAATGATGAGCTTTGAGCCATCAAGTGTGGAGTTGACTGCGTCCTGTAATGCTTGTGACGAATCGTTGATGCCTGTGGCGTCCAAACCCGGCAAACTATCGTGGACCGCGACTGCCGGTGCCGCCCCCTCCGCGGGGTCCAGAACTCTCGAAACTGTTGAAGGTCCGTCAATCGAACCTGGCTGGCTGGCAAAAGTCATTGTTCTCCTTGAGATATGCGAAATAGATTGGGCAACAATTCGCTCTGCTTTAACGAATCCGCCGCTATGGGGCGGTAGCCCATTCGTTGTTTTGGACCTATACGCAGCACCCACGCTGTCCCGTTGCGGCGCATGGAGTCGTCCGGAAAGCGCGCCCGGCAGGTCTACGCGGCAGGTGCTGCTGCGACCGTTGTTGTCGAGAATCTTCGGCTCGCTGGTTGTCCGGCGTTGACTGCCGCGTAGACACCTGGGTCTCGTGCCTTTTGGATTGCGACACCGAGAGTTACTTTGTCGGCGATGGTGTATGAGAAAACCGACTCGACGTCCGGGCCCCAGACGATCTCGGAGACACCTGTTCCGGAACTGACCGCGTATCGCAGGATCAAGCAATTCGGCATAGTCGTCGTCACTGCCGGAGTCGGCCACGTGAGCCCAGTACCTTCGGACTTCGCGGAAGCGTTCGGCACCGCGGCGACCTTGGGAAGCACCGCCACGAAGACGATGAACTCACTGTCGTAACCAGCGGTGGCCCAAGACACGGCATCGGAATCGCCAGCTTGTTTGGCCCGCCCGAAAACGAACAAGTTGTTGTTGGACCAACTGCCGTTGTCTTGGATTGTGACCCACCCCGTCGGTGGCCGGGTAGTGACATAGGCGCGGATCGAGGCGACCGCTGCAATGCGTATGTCGCCCACTTCGGCCGGCGGCAGGTTGAACGACAGCGTCGAGCCAGTGGTTTTGAAGTGGTACGCGGTTGCCGATATCTGCGGTACGAGATCGACTGAGCCCGAGTTAAACCAATACATCGACATGTCAGGTCCTCGTCATCGACAGAATGATCGAAGCTCGCTTGCCGGGTGTCGTTCCGACAGTGGTCTGACTGAAGGTGAGGACGTCCCCGGCCGCGAAAGCGAACGATCCTGTCACTGAACCCGTGAGCGATCCGGCTGCGACACTGACGGTTGCGCTAGAAACATCGTTGCCGTTCTTCTTCATCTGAACAGAGGTGGCAATGCCGCCCACTGCGTCGGCAGTTCCGAGCTGCACTTTCCAGCCCGTCACCACGACAGGGTAGGTGAACTCCCAGCCGTCAAGCGCGAATCCGTCACCCACACCAACTTTGCGGGTGTCCGACCAGAGTCCGAATCGGAGAGTGTCTTGTTTCGCAGCCGAAGCCATCGTCGCGATGGTCACCGACCCAGGAGATGGACTACGTGTGTCAGAGGGTGCGTCAACGCCGAGCGCCAGCCGGCCTGCACCAGCATCGGCCGCTTTCATCACTGCACGTCCCACTGCGGTCGAGTCGGTGATGTCGACGGTCTGGGTTGTGACCGCTCCCTGGCGTCCGTTGACCGACGAAACTGGTGAAGCGGGATAGGTGTTCTCACGCCAACTCGTGAGCTGTGTCGGATCGTTCCCGATGATCTGAAAGTCAGACCCTCGATCAGACCTTGAGCACCAGTCGCCCTTTTGCCCCACAAGCGCGAGCATCGCGGCCTGAGTTGCGACCGAACCGAGGAACTCTCGGATTGCCACGGCAGGGATCTGCGACTGCACGAGGAACCCGTTGCCGTCGATGTCAGCCTTGGTCGCCAACTTCGCAGTCAGTCCTGTGACGTCAGCCTCGGCGTGAACGTGCGCCGTGGGTGTCCGCGCATTGGTCAGTCGAGCGTCATCCCCTTGCACCGACCCGTCGGCCTTGTTCAGCGAGGCCTGCACAGCCGGTGAGGTCTTCGCCTTCGTGACAGCCTCGTCAGCCAGCTTCGGGGTCGTGACTGCGTTGTCGAGCACAGAACCCGCAACGATGCCGTCAGCGGCATCCTCAGCTCGCTGCGCCTGCGCCGTCGCGTCCGTCACCGCTTGCTGCGACAGTTCCCTCTCTGCGACGAACTGAACGCCGTACTGCGCGAGAGTTTGGTCGACCAAGGCAGCCGTGTTGTCAACACTGCCCTTCGCCTGCACTACGTCGATCTTGACCTGCTCGACATCCTGTTTCGCGGTGACCACGACATCACGCGCATCAGTAACCGTCTGACGGTCGGTCGCGACTGCGGACGCCGCGGATTCCACAGCCAGAAGATCCTCCGCCACCTGAGCCGCATCGGACGCAACATCCTGGATGCCTGCTGCGGTCTGGACTGCGATATCGGCAGCATCTTCAGCCCGTCCCGCGGCCTGGTTCGCTTCGGTGATCGCCGGGACGGCGACCGCAATATCTGCACCCTGCGACATGTCGAAGACCAGGTTGTCACCGGAGAGGGTAATACCATCGACGTTTCGGCCAGGGGGGCCTGGAACGGTTGAGTCCTTGCCGGGAGGACCCTCCAACGGAACGAGCACACCTCCACTGCCAGTGGCTTCCTCCCCCAAGACAATCCGGTCCCCGTCACTACCAACCAGAATCATGCGTTCACCTTCTTCACGGTTCCGGTCTGCAACTCAGTCTCGGTTGTCGGGGTTGTTGTGGTGTCTTTCAGCATCAACCAATACTTTGTTCCCGTATCGACAGTTGCAACCACCTCAGACTCAATCTTGATCGACGCTGTATCGCCCGTGATTGCGAAGTCCCACTTCAACTGTGTGTCTTCAGGATCGCCCAACAGAAAGTACATTTGAGTGCCGTTTGGGAACTCGATACCGTCCTCGAACGCGTACCAGTACACAAAATCCCCCACCGTAGGCAGGTTCAATGCACCCTTGGGTGTTGGTTTGCGAATGTCAGCCATCCGTCGCCTCATTCAGGTAGTCGCGAACACGCTCAGCATCCGCAGGGCCAACATTCGAACTCGGTGTCTTACCTTCGATGCCAAGGGCTTCGAGCGTCTTGATGACGCGAGCCGATGGAACATCGAGCTTGTAAGCCAGTTCATAGACGCGCAAATCCTGAGAGAATCTCGCTTCATCGGGTTCCGGTTCCGGGTCAGCCGCTTCCATCGTGTATCCGCCAGCCGTCGCCAGCGCCCACAAGCAGGCGTCTTCAAACTCAACCATGTGCTGTAGCTTGCACGAACCGGGAAGCGGAAACCCCAGCTTAGGTTTGCCCGTAATAAGGTTAGTGCCAACCACATTGACCTCAGGCCCCATCGGTCCAATCGAATCTTGAAGCCAGATCAGAACCTCGTCGTAACCATCCAACGTTTCCGACAATCGAAACAGTCTCGCCCGGCCCGGTGCGCCCTTGTAATCGTCAACCAGTACCTTCGCAATTTTGCTCACGTAGCCACTACCCTTCATTGTCATAAATGTATTCAATGACTGTGACGCAACCATTCCCGCCATTGCCGGCCGCCACATTCCCATTGCCGCCGCCGCCACCGCCAGAGGGGAAACCTCCAGCGCCAGCCATGCCAGATGTGGACGAAGTAGCTCCACCTCCGCCGCACCCAGAGCTGAGAACCTGCCACCACATGCGCCAGCCGACTCCGTTATTCCCTGCAGTGGGAACGCCTTCGCCCGGGAAGCGCCAACCGGCGGAACCGCCAGGCTGACCCCCACCGCCGCCACCAGCCCCGCCAGTGAACATGTCCCGCTTGCTGGATACTGCGTCCTGCCCTCTCTGGCCCCCGGCTCCACCGTTAGCGCCAACGAATGAACCGATGCCGCCAGAGCCTGGGCTTGAAGTGGTTGCGCCCGTCCCGCCTCCCGCGGCAATGAGGTCGCCGAACTGGGATTCTCCGCCATCTGAGCCATTCCGGTTGCCGCCGGGGCGTCCACCAGCGCCACCTTGGCCCACAACGACTTCCAGGGAGTCAGGCAAGTCAGATGCGAGGACCCTGCGTAAGGAGCGAGTGGCTGAACCGCCGCCACCGCCATGCCCAGCGCCAGTTCCAGCTAGCAAACTACCGCCACCGCCGCCGCCACGGCACACGAACTCCACAGCGTAGAGCCGCGGAGGTTTGACCCAGATTCCGTTCTCCCCAAACATTTTCAGTTCGACATAAGGCATTACGTCATCCGCTCAATGATGTAAACAACACCAGAAGCGCCATTTCCGCCGTTGCCGTTGTTGCTGGCAAGCGTCCCGCCGCAACCGCCACCTCCACCACCACCGGGCCAGCCGCCGTTGCCGCCATTCCTTCGGGCGTCCGTTCCGCCCCCGCCGCCACCACCGCCGGTCGCAATGATCTGCGCTGGAGACATTCCATCGAATCCAGGTTCACCGCCAGGGAAGGCCGCGCCAGTTCCACCGCGCCACGAATAGCCAATGTATGGAGACCCTCCGCCGCCACCGCCGCCACCGCCGCGAAGCTCGCCAGCATATGTGGAGTTGCCGCCCACCGACCCGCGACCTTGCGGAGACTCCGTGTTGTCGGCATTGACCACCCAGCCCAACCCGCCGGTGCCGCCGACGATTAGTCCAGTACCGCCAGTCGCAGCGGGTCGGAGGTTGCCAGAAGCGCCCAATCCGCCATTGCCGCCAACCGCTGTAAGGACGTTGCCGAACTTGACGGTACCGCCGCCAGTCCCTGACGCTTCAGAGCCGACACCACCGACACCCAGCCCGTCCCAGTGAACCTCTACCAGCATTTCATCCGGCAAAAGCATGGCCGGAATCTTCGCATATAGTTCACCGCCACCACCGCCGCCATGGCCACCGCCCCGATAATCGCCGCCGCGGATGTCCCACTTGCCCGCGCCGCCGCCGCCACCACCGCTGATCATGATGACCTCGATCGACACACAGCCCTCAGTCTTGCGATACATCCCAGACTTGGTGAACACCTGGGCCTCGCCCTGAAGGATTAGCTGACGGTAGGCGTCAACCAATTCCCCAATCTCCGACTCATGTTTATTAACGAGCCGCAAATCTTCCTCTAGAGCACGGCCATTCACCCGGAACTTGTTCTGGGCCCCCTGCCAAGGACTAGCGGTCTGCCCCTTGACCAGCGCCATGACGCCAGCTTCAGTTCTCGGCACATCCTGGCCGTAACGCGAACCAACCACATACGCCCCATCCGGAGCACCAATACCAGGAGTAGTCACTACACACCCCCAAGACCATTCACGCGGGTACGCAACACCGCATTCTCCGCTTCCAGCTCAGCCAACCGCTCACGAGCAGAACGCTCCGCATGCAACTCCGCACGCAACGACACAATCTCCCGCAACGCCTCATCCAACTGCCCAGCCAAACCGCGCACCTGAACCGAAAGCGTATCCACCCGAGCATCATTCAAAATCCGTGCAGCAGCCTCAATACGAGCCTGACGCTCGATCCTGCGCTCCTCAATGCTGGACAACCACACAGCAATCGGAGCAGCAATCTCTTTGGTCTTAGCGACAATGACCGCGACGACAGCAAGTACCGCCGCGATCACCCCCACCCACAAAACCAAAGGATGCGTCTCAGGCGGATTCACCGACGCCGCCCGCGGGCTTCGGTCGATGCTTCGCGGTCACCGGAACCGGCTCAGCAGCCAACCACGGCACAAACCGCTCGATGAACGCATTCACCTGCGGCAACGCCATCACCTTCGCCACCACCGCCGACACCGCAATCAACTGCGCACCAACCACAGTCGCCGACAAACCCGAAGTCAACAACAACACCGGCAGAATCGACACCAACGCCAACCCCACCTGAAACCCAGTACGAACCGTAGTACGCCACGAATTCGCAACCTGCGTAACCTCAGACATCGCTCACCAACCCATCCAACACAGCCTGAGCGCGATTCTTCGAATCCTGATCACCCACACCAGCCATACCATTCGCCGCCACACGACGAACCTTCTCCACATACTCAGGCACACCCAACTTCGCCTGAGCCACAACAAAATCCTCGTGAATACGTGCGTCCATGTTCAACACAAACCCGGCCAACGTATCCACAACCTGATCATGATCACGATAAATCGACCGCGAAGGGAACGACTTCCCCAACTCTTCGTCCGCAAGAGACATAACAACCTCCAAAGGGGCCACCCCAAACAGAGCAGCCAAATCTTCCACTGTGCCCCGGAAGGCATTCACATCCAACGAGTAATCAGCCACACGGCCCTGATCAGAAAACTGCAACACCGCAACACTGTTGTTGCCGTAGCCATCCCAACGAGCAGACCCGTCGCCGCCCGCCCTGTCGTACAAGACGCTGGCGAAACCGCCACCGGTCACATAGTTGGACGCCATCAACGGCGGCAAACCCGAAAGATCCGGTGAACCGATATGCCCCGACCAATACCAGCGCGGCAGATACACCAAATTCACGCGATAACCGCGAGCAACAAACTCTGCGAACACCGCCCGCAAAACACCCGCATCGCCAGACGACAACTCGTGATCCAGCATCACCGGAATACTCCGGTCAGGCTCAACCGACTCATACCGGTCAACCTGCGCCCGCGCCGAATCCGCCGACTTCACATAGTGATAAGAGCCGAACAACAGTCCGTTCGCCCGAGCCCCATCACGCTGCCGGCGGTACTCCGGATTCGTGTAACTTGCACCCTCAGTTGCCTTCGCGATCACGTACGAGAAGCCTTCAGACTTCACCCGCGACATATCCAAGCCAGCCTGATATGACGCAATATCAATCCCGAAGAACGTCACCCGTTCACCCCCAACATCAGGCTTCGGCGCAGCCTCACCGGGATACGACGCACCATCCAACAACGGCAACGGATCCATTCGGTCCGCACCATTCGCCGACCACACTGACTTGTGCCATTCCAAATGCAGATGCGGATCAACATTGCCATTCCCCGCACCCTTCACAGGATTGATACGGGCAATGCGCTGACCAGCCTCAACACGAGCGCCGACCGCGACCTCCGGGATCACATGCCCATACACAGTCGTGCCCGACCCGTCAGCAGTCGGATGATCCACTACAACCCACTGACCGAACCCGGACGCCGCCCCGGAACCCACAACAGTTCCACCTTGAACCGCGAACACCGGCAGCCCACCAGAGCCACCATCCTTACCGAAATCAGTGCCCCAGTGAGTGGTCCCCCAACGCGAACCGAAACCTGAAGTCACCACCAGTCCGCGCTCCAACGGCCAAAACTTCGCAGCCATCACAAACCCCTATTCTGCGGCGCATTCAAAATCCCCTGCCGAGGCTTCTTCGACGCCATCTCCGCAGCAATCACACGCCGCTTCTCCGACAACGGAATTGGAGCCAACAAATACCCATTAACCCCAGAAACCGTATGATCAGCCGGATCAAACAACTCCGAAGAGTCAACAACCTCAGCCGAATCCGACTCCGACGCAGCGTCCTTCACAACACCGTGATAGCGCAGTTGCTCTGCAACGAACTCCTGCTCATGCCGCGTGTACTCCCCCATATCAGGCAGCGCCACCGGATCCAGCTCAGGCTCATCAATATCAACCCACTGCATCGCACCATTCAAGTAATGCTGCTGACCACGATGCGGAACACGAAGTTTGAGCTT
Source organism: Rhodococcus sp. RCBS9 (assembly GCF_029457415.1). Lineage (NCBI taxonomy): Bacteria > Bacillati > Actinomycetota > Actinomycetes > Mycobacteriales > Nocardiaceae > Rhodococcus > Rhodococcus sp. RCBS9. The sequence continues at coordinate 11,965 of NZ_CP120422.1, forward strand.
CGGTTGCGGAAGCTGGCTGACATGAATATTCCCGTTCTCGTCAGCCAACTTCACCAAACTCGGCGCATACACAATCGCCAGCGAATCCCACCGCTTCGACCACGCAGCACGCTGATCAGGTCCAGGGGTGTACTCCTGCTTCCCGGCAAACGGCAGCTGCACCGCAATCCACTGCAGCACCTGCTCAGGATCAGACTGATCACAATTCTCCAGCGTAGGAATACGATCCGACACTAGACCACCCCCAATTCTTGAAGCATCCCCAAAAAGTCCTGCAAATCTTCAGCCATCCGAGCAATCGGATCCTCAGCTTCACGCTGGCCGATCTGAATCTGCCAAGTCGGCGTAGTGTCCCGATCCCACGCAAGCGTCAACTCCGAAACACGTTCCACGAACAAACGTCCCGGCTTCATCCCCAGAACTGAGAACGCCACACGATCACCAAGGAAGAAATGGCCGTGACCAAGTTGACCGATACGCCACGGCGCACCGTCAGCGACAGTCAAAGTGACACTGTTCGTTTCACGTGTCGACCACATGCCGGACCGCATAGCCAACAGGAACGACAGCGTGTACGCCTTGTCCGCCCCGTCAGCCCACCGCTCGTGATAATGGTTCTTGCCGAGACGTTGCGCCCTCTGCGGGCTCTTCCACTTCCCGAACGCCATGAACACATCGGTGTACAAAGGCTTCAGAATTGCATCAGCCACACCGCCTAGAGGTGGCACGCCCGGAATCATTGCCGTGAGGTCGCCGACCATCTGCACAGTCGCAGAGATCAACTCGTTCATTCCCGGCATCGAGTGGCCGCCAGCTACAACCCCAACATCAGTAGCCGGCCTATGGCTGAACTCCGATGCTTGAATGCCCGTGTGCTCACCCTCGCGGTAAACAACACCCGGCATCGACGGAATCGTGCCCTTATAGCCCGGAGTCAGATACTCGCCAGGGACATTCGGGTCATCGACCTGCTCAACATTCTCAGTTTTGCCATCCGCACCGATATTGATCAGTTCATGAACGAGACCACTGAAGATGTTGCCGCCGAACGATGTACCAGTATTCCAACCGGACTTGTCGATCAAATCCCAGACAAGGCAGCCATGCCGCACATTCGCGCCCGGCCACGGAGGCGGATCACCCGCCAAGAAACGCCGAGGCTCCCAAGACAACTGCGCATCCGCAACAATCTTCTTCGAAACCTCGTGCATGTTCTTGAAACGCGAATGCACAAGCGCACCCACCGAATGATCCGGCGTCAGATCAGGTTTGACGACATTCCACCACGTCGACTGATCGAAGTTGAACCACTGCCCCGGATCCATCGGATCGTCAGGCAGCATGAACAACGACGATTCGAGCCGCATAAGATTCACCAGCAGAGTCGTCTTCAGCGCCCAACGAGCACGCCCGAAGCACACCCACAATCGCGGAAACTGAATCTCAGCCGGCAGAAACGGATTCGACCACGCCAGAATGTGTTTCAGCTCTTCATAGTCGTTCTTGAAGAACACTCGAATGAACTTGCGTCCCTGATCATCTTTGATGATCTTGAACTCATCCATCCGGCCACCCCACCGGGAGCCGTCCTTGTCTACTGTGATGTGCACGTTCGTCGTACCGCGGCCGTCAACGTCGACCAGCCACTTCGACATGAAATAGTCCAGCGGCATCTCCAACGAACCGATCCCAGTCTCGTTATCGAGATACTGGAACGAGGCGTTGTTCTCGCGTTTCACAATGCCGCGGAGATTCCAATCCCCATCCCACAACCGGACAAGAGGAGGAACCAGCCGGCGCTTCTTCTCTGCCTTCAGGCGATTGGTGATCTCGGCGAACGCAGCATCGTAATCAGTAATCGAAGGTGCCGTCATCGAACACCCCCAATCATTGAAGCCCCCACGGACGAGACCACGGGCGCGGACAACGCACCTGAATCCCCATACCGGCCGCGGCCAACGTCATCCCCACCGGTAACTGAATCTTTTTCGTGTACGGCGGGATTGGATAGCAGAACGTGACGCCGTTCATCTGTTGCCAGTACGGGATCTTCAGGCGTGACGTGGCCTGATCAGCTTCCTCGTCGGTGTCATACACGATCGTGTCACCGGCCGTGATCTTTGGCAGCCACAGCTTCCGGTCTGCATCAATCTCGGCGCGCTCGTAGCGGTCGTCACCAAAACTGAAGTCCGGCAACATCGGTTTCGCTGCACCATGCACGACGTATTTCAGCCAGATCGGGACATCCGTCGGATTCGACACCGACACAGTCCCGTAATTGATCGAACCATTGAGAGTGCTCGTAGGCGACTCCCACAGGTCGGTCACATCGTTCTTCTCATACCACCACGGATCGTTTGCGACACAGGTCATTACAACCTTTTCGATCTGCGTCCCATTCGGATCGTGCTCAGGTTTGAACTCAGGATGCTGAGACATCCGCAATTTCAGATAGCGCCGCGAATCCTCGGTAGTGATCCACAGCTTGCAGTCCTGCTCATACGACCAGCCCTTACGCCACTCAGAGTCATTGAAACTCCAGTTCTTGTCACCATCATCATGGTGTGCGTAGACTCCGAATACGATGTCGCGTTGCAGGTTTCGCTTGCCCCCATACGTTGAACCCGTCTGGAATGCATGCGAATTTTGAATCGTTTTGACTGGAGCATCGTAGATACCGTCCACATCAGTACCCAGGACAATGCCACGATCGCCTTGTCCTGGGCCTGCCAATGTAAACAAGTTGCCACGAATGTCCTCCAGCTCGACAAGAGTGTCGGGCATTCGTTACCTTCTTCGTGAAAACGTCAGAGACTGCTTCCTGCGATCAAGGCGGTCCTGCCGCAATGCCGCATCAATATCCCTGGTTTGATAGGTGACGTTCGGTCGGTCAGCATGCTCGACCAGGCGATCTACCTGCGACATCAGTCCAGACAGATCCAGAGACGCACCGTCGCCACCACGGTTCGTTGCGCCACGCATCAACGCGAAGTCACGAGACAAATTCAGTCGCTCGTCCGCCGTCAGCATCCATTCCTCAGCGCCCGACAAATTCAACGCAGCCGTGCCGTGAGGAACCGGACCACCGCCATCACGCAGGACAGTCGGCATGTTCAAAGCGTCAGCAAGTCGCTTCTGCCAATCATCGCCAGCCACAGAAGCAATAGCCGTCTGCCAACCAGGCGCGCCCGGAGTTGCCGGCAACTGCGCATCAATCTCGGCCTGAGAGAACGACGGAGCCGCAGCCACAGGCTTCGGCTTAACCCCCATCAGCCCTTCCCAGTCCGTTGTGATCCAACGAGACTCCGAAAGCGCACTAGGAAGTTGTTCGAATGCGGCGTCAACCAGAATGCCGACTACGTCAGTGCCGTAGCTCTTTACGCGATCCTTCAGATTGAAGGTCTTCGCGCCGTCCCCCGCCTTCGCCTTTTCGAGAGCGTTCTGCGCCGAGAACACGGCTATGTCGGCTTTCTCTCGGTCGATGGATGTGGACTCGGCCGCTGCATACGTCTTGTCACGAGCCAGCTGCGCATCAACTACAGCGATTTCAGCGTTCCGCAACGAGATCGCATCATCAGTCATCGCGCCCTGAAGCTCAGGCGCAGGACCAATCGCCTTACCCGCACCCGTACCGTCACGCTTTTGCTCAAGCTCACGGACTTTCAGCTCCGCCCGCTGAACCTTCAACTCAGCTTGCTGCCTGTCAGCGTCAGTTTTCTTCTCGTTCGCGTTGACCTTGTCCTGAGCTTCCTTCGCCTGAATGACCGCTACACGAGCCGATTCCAGCGCCAGAGCATCCTTCTCAGTCCACGGCTCGTTCGCCACACCACCCGAGTACGACGCGCCAGAGCCACCTGTGAGAGCCATCTGCAATGCCGGTGAAAGCGCCGAATCCGGAAGATGGATCTGCGCAGGGAACTGACTGTCGTCATAGCCGGCAGCGTTACCGCCGAACGTCGAACCGGAGTTACTGCCACCGTTCTCGACATCGACCCGAGACCCGTCCTTGAAGAACAACGTGCCAGCCATATGTTCCTGGCTGACACCGATCCGGAAGTGGCCTTCACTGCCACCAAGCTGCATGCCCTGAAGGTCACCGCCGAGGATCGAGTATGTCGTCCACAGACGCCGCGGTTGCTGCCCCATGCCGGTTGCAGCGATGTGAGACATGTACATCGAGCAGTCCCACGGCCCGTAGTCGTAACCGATACCGGCCTTGGCTCGGGCAAAGTTGATCATGTTGTCGAGGCCGTCAGAGCCGATAGCCCCACCATCCGCGAACTTCCCGACCTTGCCTTGCGCTAGCGCAGCACGGAACCGGAAGACACCTTCTTGCCCGCCCAGACTGTCAACATCCGCAGTGGTGAGCATGTGCTCGCCAGGCATCGCCAGAATCGGAACAGAGTCCTTACCTGGAATGCCGCCTTCAATCGGTCCACCTAGGGCTCGCCCACTTATTTGCTGCTGGCGAGCCATCTCCGCCCATGCTTCAGGCGAACCAGGTCCGTACTGCAGCGCCACGTCTCGAATCGAGTTGTACTGAACGCTGATCGTGACCGTCTTGTCCTTGATCCCAGCCAGATCGTCCTTGACCTGCTGTGAATTCGCCAACGCCTCTGCGATCTTCAGAACAACTGCAGGATCAGCCGTGGACTTCGACAACTCAGCAAGATCCTGAGTGGTGATCGCCTTACCCTCTTTGAGCTTCGTGAGTATTGCAGTCACCTGCGGCGTTGCTTCAAGCCCACTCAGCATTGCGATAATGTTCTCGGACTCTTGCGCGTTCAGTTTGAAGCTCTGATTGTCGAGAGTCAGGAGTGTTGAGATGACGGAGGGGATTCCGATGTACTTATCGGCCATCCGTTGCGCCTCATCGCCAACGATCCCCATCGTGGCAATCTGGTCCAAAAACGTCTGACGCGAGGCCGCAACAACCGCGGTCGCATCAGCCTGCGCGCCAGCAAGATCGCCAACATTCTTCTTCGCTTCGTACGCTGCCTGAGCATTCGCCAAAGTTGCCTGCTGCTGAGAGTTAGTCGCGTCCAGCAGGCGTCGGCCAGTCTCAGTGCTCACGTCAAACGCGCCGTTGACAATCGCACCGACGCCAGCTGCATCCGCGAACGCTGCCTTTGTAGCGTCACTCGCTTCCGCAAGGCGGGATTGCGCCTGCTCTAGCCCAACAGTTCCACCGTTGAAGATGGTCAGCGCATTCGAGAGCGCGGAGAGTTTCTCTTCGGCGCTGCCTGCCATGCCGCCCAGCTTCTGCATTGCATCGCTGAACTGACTGGCAGGTGAACGACCCTTCTCTAGAGCCGCAGCGGCATCCGAAGCGCGCTGCTGGGCAGCAGCAAGGTCGACGTTCGACTTACCGATCTCAGTGCCAAGGTTCGCAGCTCCCTGGCCAGCGGTGTCCATTCCGCCCTTGAGTGCGCCCAACGATTCCATCATCGACGAGTTCGCCGCGCCAGACGCACCCATGTTGCGGTTCCAGTCTTGGATCTTTCCGTTAACTTCGTCGTACTTGCCGGGAGCCCCACCTAGTGCGTCAGTAAGGTCCTGCAGAGAGATGCCAGCCGCTTTGTAGTTCTTCTCTGAATCTCGGTACAGTTCAGAAGAAGTGAGCGACCTCTTGATATTGTCGTCAATGACTTGGTTCGTGCGACCAAGTGCGTCAGCCTGATTCAGGTGTGCCGCAACAAGGTCAGTCTCAGCGATCCCGTAATCCCTGGCAGACTTGATTGCGCCACTATCCGCAAGTTCAGATGCCTTCTGCTGATAGGTCCGTTCTGTGATCGCGCCAGTCTGCTCATCCAAGGTCCCAATGAGGCTCTTGATTGACTCCTCATGCTCAGCGGCTGCTTGCGCAGCCTTCCGCTGATTCATCGAATAGATCGACAGTGCTGCAACGACACCCATCACCGCAAGCCCGGCGGGACCACCCAGAGCGCCCATCAGCCCACCAGCAGCAGTCTTGAGACCTGCAAACCCAGCAGCGACGGTGCCGGCTGTACGGCCGAACGTAGATGCACCAGCGGCGGCGTTCACAAATGCGCCCTGCATGCTTGCAATCGCGGGAGAGTGTGTCCCGAGGCGCTGGATGGACGAACCGAAGGACCCCATTTGGACGGTGCCGACACGAGCGGTGTTCACCAGCCCGCCACTCGCGGTCACAATCGATCGCAACCCGGTGTAAGCGCTTGTCGTGGCCGGACCGATGCCCTGAATGCGGGTGCCGAGACCGTGTGCAGCGGTTGCCATCCGGCCCATGCCGTCAGTGCTCCGCGCCATGAAGGCCGAGCTGGCCATCGACGCAATCTTGAACGCCACCAACCCGGTAACCACAGCTTGAATTGGCCCCGGCAAAGAACCGAAAGCGCCAGCAGCAGAGGCTACAACGCCGACAACCGGGGTTAGCACTGCGAGCGCGGTCGCTCCAACGCCCGTTGCCAGCGAAAGCCCACCTTGCAGCGTATCGAGCGCGCCACCAGAAGTTGTTGCGCCTTCCGCAATCTCAACAAGACCGTCGCGAATACTCAATGCCATCTCACGCATCGAGTCGCCGGCGCGAACAACATTGTTGAACGTCCCCGACAGCATCGGCAGGTTCGTCAAAGAACCTGAGATAACTTCGTTGAAGCCCTGGACCACGCCACCCGAGTTACCAAGCGCCACATCAAACTTGTCCAGCGCACCGTCCGCCAAACCAACGGCCGTATTACCGAACGAAGTCAGTGGCCCGTCAATCAGGTCATACAACTGCAGCTGCAGTCGCTCGGATGTGTTCTCGATCTTCTCGAATACGCCAGGCAAGCCCTGATTCTGCGCAGCAGCGAGTTCAGCCGCGGCACCCTGCCGACCGATAGCCTCCCGCATCAAGTTCCAGCCATCGGATCCCTGCTCAGCGGCGACGCCAGAAAGGCGCATGGCATCCGAGCCGAAAAGCGTTGCCGACGCCTGCTGATAAATCTCGGGAGTCAACTCGGCAGAAGCGTCCTTCAACTGCCCGAACAGTGACTCCATGCCAACGAAATTGCCCTGCGTGTCATACACAGTGAGGCCGAGAGTTTCCATCGCAGCCTGAGCTGGCTTACTCGTGTCAGTCAAAGACAGAAGCGTTGACTTGAGCAGCGTTCCTGCGTCAGATCCCGTGATGCCGGCATTGGCGAGAACACCCAGAGTTGCAGACGTTTCTTCGATCGAAAGCCCGAACTGGTTCGCGACGGCACCCGATTGCTGCAATCCCGCGGCGATATCTGTGATCTCAGCGCTCGACGCGTTCGCGGCATTCGCCAACACATCGGAAGCTGTTGCGGCATAACTTGCATCAAGTCCGAACGCCTGCAAAGCCTGGGACTGAATTGTTGCCGCCTCGGCGGCATCAATCTGCGCTGCAGCGGCAAGCTGCAAAGTGCCTTTCGCTGCTTCCATCGACTGGTCGACAGAGAACCCGCCCTTGGCGAGTTCCGTCATCGCAGCAGCAGCATCATTAGCTGAGGTGGCGGACAACTCAACATCGTTGCCGAGTGCCATCGCCTTCGCCTTGATGGCGTCCATCTGCTCGCCAGTAGCGCCGGAGACACCAGACATCGCGTTCAGAGTTCGCGTGAACTCGTTACCTTTGTCAATGATCGACCCGAACGACACAGCAGCACCTGTGAAGGCGAGTACTCCGGCGATCTTTCCCGCGAAGTTCGATGCGGCCTCGCCTGCACCTTCAAGGCCTTGTTCGAACTGAGAGTTGAACTCGGACAGGTCTGCTGCGACCTCGACATCAATGCGACCACCAGCCACGGCCACCTCCTATGGAAACGCCGGTAGCCCGAAGACTCGAAGTCCACGGGCTACCGGAAATATGAATATTCAGTTGTCGCTCAGCGCGTACAGAGTTATCTGGCTTGAGAAGACCGCATGAGATGATCTGAATATGAAAATGAAACTTGCCTACGTACTGGCAGCAGTAGCTGTAGCGATTACTGGGTGCGGATCAGAGCAGGAACAGCCCGTTGAGCAGGCCCCCACGGCGACGCAAGATCCTGCGACCGCCGCTGCAGAAGCTGCGTGTATCAAGCGGATGAGCGATCTCGCAGAGGCGGCGAAAGATCCTGTCTATTCCGAGGTCACTACTAGTGACCATGGGAACGGGCTCTATTACACAACAGGTCGCCTGCAAGGGGTGTTCTCATCGACGGTCGGTGCGTTCGACTACTCCTTCAACTGCGCCACCACCCAAACCGGCGGCACCTATAACGCCAACCTGGATGTCGACTACACAAGCGGAAATCCGTAAATCCTCGGGATCAGCCGACCTGCCATTGTGTCACCAGGTTCGCCAAACGCGGTTTGGGCTTCGGCGGCTCAACCACAGCACGCTTCTCCAAAAACTCCGCCACCAACAAAGACGTATCCGACACAGACCGCTTACCCACCGGAGGCAACACAGGCAGAGGCGGAGGCTTAATACCCTCACGCTTCCGCCTGTCCCGCTCCCTCTGAGCATCCTTGTCATCAGGATCTGCGATCCAATTCGCGTACTCAGAGTTCAACCAGTAATCATCGCGATCCACCAGCATCGCGAGATTCTCAGAATCCCGCTTCTCCGCCTCAAGCCACTCCATCACCGCACGGATCTTCAACGCGCAGTCCCGAAGTGGCTCCCTCAAGATTTCGCGGAGGCCTCGACCGTAGTAGCGTTCGCATCCTGTGAGGGCAGCGCTCCATCCATCCCGCGTAGTGAGGCAGGCAAGAGCGCCAACGCTTCCCCCGAAGTCAGCGTCGAAATGTTCCCGAGCTTGTTGATCAGCTTCACAGCCTGCTCAATTGAACAGTCACCGAGATGTCGTGCAATCGCACTACCACCTTCATCGCCTGCGATCAGCTTCATCGCCAACTCGATCTGATCGGCACGCAAATAGGCACCAAACTGAATCGACTCTTCACCGCTGTAGCTTCGTCGGATGTCGAACTTCGCATCCTTCAACTTCACCGGAACAGGTGGAAGATCTTCAGTGTCCAACACGGACAGAAGGTCAAAAGCATCATCGACCTCATCTGCAACCACCTCAGACTCAACCACAGTGGGCTCAACCTTCGAAACAGACTTACGGGGTGCGCCAGGCATACAAAAAACTCCTCAAATTAAGGTGCGAGCGGGTTACTGTTAGTCAGAAGCTGAACCGGCGACAACGCCAGCAACTCAAGCTCAAAGCCATCAATCTTGTCTCCACCAAGCGAACGCGGAGGCGGAGTGAACAACGTCGCCCGCTCGCAATACAGCACCTGCTTGTCATCCTCATCCTCAAGGCGCAACAGGATCGCGAACTCCTCCGAATCCCCAATCACCCACTTGAAGATTCCGGAATCCGGTGCAGTCTCAACGATTTCACCGCCCTGCAACAGGGTCAGCACAGTCGCCTTCGAGTAATCGACAGGCTTCAGCTTCAAACGATCAGAACGCGGGCCGCGAGCAATCTTGTAAGACGACTGGCGGTAGTTCCAGATCGGCAACTCCTTGGTGTCCTGGCTGGGGTTCTGCTCAAACCCCGCCTCAATACCGCCGAACGCATCCCAAGTCACACCAGGCGCAGTGCCAGTAACAAGGGTCAAACCAAACGGATCAGTAGGTGCCGCAGTGCCAGCAGGAGCACGGAACGCGTCACCATCCTGCCAAACATAAGCCTTATTCGGATCTGCATGAGTACTCACAAAAAACCTCCAGAAAAGCCCACACCAAGCGCGGGCAGAAATAAGTGAGTCCCACCCCGAATGCGCCTGGCGCGGCAAACATTCAGGGCAGGACAATTGAGACGCCACACATCGGTGGCGAGTTAGCGGACGATCATCTTCAAGTCCCAACGCACAAGCGCACGGAACAACAGATTCTCGGGACCACGTTCGGCATCAACATCCGTAATCGGGCCGTCAATCCACTTCGCAGCCCACGAACAATTCCGGAACCGTCGCTGCGACGATGGAGCCTTGTGCACCAGACGCCCAGCAATGTCAGCAATGTTCCACGCCAACTCTTCCGGATCCGTATCCCCGCCCAAGATTTCAAGTTTCGGAACCCACACATCGCACTGAATCATCGGCCGGCGCAACATCGGATCCTCCCCATAATTACTGGGAGCGGACAAGGTCACGAACGGACCAGTCAGAGGATCAGGGATGTCCCGCGTCGAAATGTTTACCGCAGGAACAAGTGCAGTGAACTCGGCATTGTTGATCAGAAAGTCGCGGATAGCTCCAGGAGCGAACGGTGTGAAAGCAGTCATCAGGCCCTCGATCCCCGAGGTTTGAACCCGGAATACTTGCCGTGCTTGCGGGCAGCGTTCGTCATCGCCGCAATGCCGCGCATCCTCGACGTTCCGTACTCTTTCCAGAACGCCTCCGGATCGTTGTCCTCAACGAACACACGGTCACCTTCCACTACCAGCGCCGAACCCCCAACGAACTCCCCTGTGCGCCTCGGAGCTGTCGCATCGAACTCGGATTTGATCTTCTCCGCGATTTCCTTGCGACCCTCGGTGGACAGTTCCCGAGCCTCCCGCTGCGCGTTGTCACGGTAGATCGTGACCCGCGCCATTAGCTGACCTTGAGGTCAGACTTCACATCCGGCTTCGAGACAGGCTTCACAGGTTCCGGCTTCGGCGTTTCCGCCGGCTTCACCGCACCCTTGTCGGCCACAGCCTTCAGATGCTTTTCGTACGTCTTCGAGAATTCATCGGTGAAATGCACACCGTCCTCGTCGGTATAGGACACAATCGCCATAGTCACTCCTGGTAATCAGTTGAACTCCGCACAATCGCGGAAATGTATGCAGGCCTGCGTGTCCCACGAACCGGACGCCTAACCCGAGGGCGGCCGACAACCGTGAACACAGTCCCATCAGGGCCGCGGAACTTATCACGCGGCACAGGGTGCGGATTGAGGCCCGGATCAAGCAGCAGCACATAAGAACTCACCACATGGCCGTCCACGAACTCCACGTTGCCAGCATCAACAGATGAGGACGCCAACTGCCTCTGCTGCAGCAAACCTGACCATGGAACCTCGGTCGGGTCGCTCGGACGCCGATTTCCGGTGGACGGATCGAGCGTGGGCGGGTTGTCGCGCAACAGCACCCACGGTTCAGGTAGCCGCCGCATCAGCCCGGCACAATCGTGAAAGCGCCACCGAATTGAACTCCCACCGCTGGATCGAGCACAGCCAGATCATCAGCGGAGAAGAAAATCAGCGACGGATCGACATCCACATACGTGGTGCTGATCTCCGGGTACTGTTCCGAGCGGACCCGCAACCCCACTCGCATAGCATCTACAGCGCGGGCCACCGCAGTGACCAGGACACCCGTAACGAGCGCAGGACTCAGTGAGCCCTGCGCGATACGGGTGTCGATGTCCAGCGGATACGCTCGCAGTCGAGCCGACGCGAAGTCGATCAACGACTCAACCTGAAGGCGTTCAGCGTCATCGAAGGTTTCCCCCAGACGAAACTGAACGTCTTCAACTGTGATGAGCGGGCTAAGCGGTGCCGTCACTCGATGCCCCTGCGGGCTTCTTGGGGGCTGCCTTTGCGGGAGTGGTCTTCACAACAGGCTCAACCTTCTCGGTCTCGACCGTCTCAGCCTCAACCGTTTCGGTTTCAAGCTTCTCGATCAGGCCACCCGCAGCGAGACGCGCAACATCCGCTTCCGACACATCAAGCGGCACAACCGCATCCTGATACAGGTACTTCAGCTTTCCATCAGCACCATTCACCCCGACAAGGGGCGCAACAACAACATAGGACATACTCAAACCCCTCAGATTCCGGTGATCTTGATAGCAGCACCAGGCTCGTTCACATACGGAACACACACACGCCGGCCACGAACACGCCACTGATCGTTGTCCTCGTCACGAATCGACTTCGTCTCAACGATGGCACCGGCATAACCTTCACCCAGCTTCTCGTCGCCGATACCACCAAGAGCGTTGGTGTCAATGATCCAAGCGCCAGCAGCGGGCAGGTTCGGGGTCGGGAGAATCGTCAGACCCGCAATTGTGCGGAATTCGCCCGAGTAAACAGCATTACCCTTGTCCTCGCGGGCCATCAGGGTGGACAGCTTGTCGTCAGATGCGAGGATCGCCCAAGTAGCATCGTCGACAACGATCACGTCAGGGTCATAACCCTTATTCAGGCCGGTGACCTTAGCCTTCGCGAGCATGATGTCACGAAGAATCTTAGGATCAACACCGCTCCAAGTGGATGCGGCAGCCTGAGTGGCCGTGACCTGAGAGGCAACCAACGACAAAGACAACGAGTCAATTGTCTTCACAATCTGATTGACAATCGTGTTGAACGCCTTCTCAACCGGGGAGAAGTTCGACCGCTTGATCTTCTCATCCGTGATCGGCACGTCCTGGCCCCACTTGGTGACCCGAACAGCCTGCGGGGTACCCGAACCGACACCAGCCAGCGGGTACTCAGCGCCAGGCGAAATCGCCTCAACCGGACGATCAGTGTAAAGCGGGTCATCCTGATCGAACACGATCGCGCCGCCCGACACATCCTGGCGGGAAGTCAAAATGAAATCAGAGATGAAACGCTGATTCGCAATCTCATTCACCCGAGTCGCCACAGCCGTGGGGCTGTTCAGGAACCGGTTGATCGTTGCAGTGTCCGCAGAGAAAGTGGGCGGACCAGCGGGATAAGTAATAGCCAATTTTCGGCCCTCCAGAGCCTAAAGAAGCCCACCACGAGAACGTGAGGGCTTCGAAGAATGAAATAAGAGAAAAGGAGCGGCACTCAGCGGAGCGCGACACGTACCTTGCCGCCAGCAGCAGCGGAAATCGCAATTCCCACAACCTGATCGAACGTGCCAGCGCCAGCAGTGGCGACAGCGCCAGCAGCAGCAGTAATCACATTCGCGCCGGCAACAATCGGGCCCGTTGCGGTCAACTCGTGAACACCGCCACGATGCACAGTCACCGTCTCGCCGACAGCAGCATCGAACGCCGCGACACCAAACCAGGCAGCAGACGCGGCACCTGCAGGAGCGACAGTGCTGTTACCGGAAATGGCAACCACCTGCCCGCCAGTCACAGCAGCCGACGTAGCGATCGGCACATCAGCGCCAGGCTTACGGATCGGAGTATATTCAGCCATAAGTTTTGTCTCACTTTCGATTCGGAGCAGACCCGTAGACCTGCTCGTAGAGGAGTTGATCCTCGGTTTTGGTCGGACTGGGCTGCGGTCCCGGAGACGGAACCGGAGCAGGAACGCGAGGTGCGTTCGGATCGACAGCAGCCACCGGGGCCACCAACGTCGGCTGCAGGATCGCCCAGTCAGCCGCAAGTTCTTCGGGAGTCGAGCCTTCGAGGCGATTCACCCATTCCTTGGGGACGCCGTTGTTGTAAGCGAAGTTAAGACGCAGATTCTCCTGCGCTTGCTTCTCCGCCGCAGCGGTCGCTTCAGTCGCAATCTTCTGCGCCCGTTCAAGTTCCGACAGCTTCGCATCCTCAGCCGCCTTCGCATCAGCAGCAGCCTTGTCGCGCAAAGCCTTCAAATCTCGTTCAGCTTTTTCTGCACGTGCACGTTCGGCATCGAGCGCCTTCTTGCCGGGGTCACCGAGACCCTCGGGGTACTGAGGTTCAGCCGTCGCGGCAGGAACAACAGGAGCAGTCGGCGCAGGAGCTGCGGGCACAACAGGTACAGCCTCAGGAGTGACACCAGGAACCGGCGGCACAACATTCGGATCAGAAACAACGGGAACAGCAGGGGTAACTTCAGACATAGGTAGAACGCCTCCATCGCGGGGGAATTGGCCCGCACCGGATCGCCCGGACGGGAATGAGAACAGCCACAGACCGTGGCCAAAAGAATTTGGGTACAAAAATGGCCCCGGAGCAGAAAGCTCACAGGGCCTCAAAGATTGGGATCTATCAAGTTGCGTTGGTTACCAAGATTTCACCGGTTTCGGGTATGAAAAAACCCCGAAGCATCAAACACTTCGGGGTTCAACGGCAAAGCTCACGCTTACGCAGCAGAGCGGACCCGTTCAGCAACAACACCCTCACCAGGAGCGTCATCAGACGTCAACAGCAAACCCCACTGAGTACGTGCAACCAGCGCATCGAAGATGGACTGTGCGCACCGCCGGCGAGCAGCCAAACCGCCCGCGTAGTAGATCTCCACCAACACAGTGCCGGCATCCTCAGGATCCGGGGAAACCCCCACCCGAGTGCGATCATCCGGAGTCATCCACGGCTGCGGCCCATCCAGCACCGCAGCCCCGAGAACATCCGAAACCGCCGAAACAACATCATTCAGGGAGGAAGCGCCTGACACTTCCACGTAATCGACGTTAGCCATCAGAGCCTCCAATCCTTCGTTGTAGCGGCAAACCATCTGCGCCGGCGGCACCGATGATCCAGATCTCGTGCACATCAGCATATCTACCAATCAAGTTCGAAGACAGCTCTTCAGCGGCCTCGAAACTGATATCCGAGCGGTTGATATCCAGAATCCAACGATTCGCCTGTTCACCCATGCTTTTGGTGATCTGCCGCATGATGGTGTTTCTGCTGGAAGATGTAGGCGATTTGAACTCCCACGCGACAGCCCCGTCAGGTCCCTCGATCAGAACATCTTCACGGCGAGCTGCGATCGGTGGGCGGAACGTCACGTTATGACCCAGCAGCGCCAGCCGCTCAGCAGTGTCCAACTCGTGTTGTTCCACATGCTTAACCTGCGTGCGGTCCACATTGCCTTTTCGGGGCGGATCGCCCCCTTGGATCGATTGACCACGCGTCGGAGGCTTAACGGGAGGCTTCCCACCACCCCCGCCGGTCAAAGGAACCGGCTTCGATCGCGCGGGAACCTCGTCCGCCATGTAGCCATACAGCTTCAGGAGACGCAAAGCATCAGGACGATCCTCGGCCATCGCCATAATCGACTCAGGCATCAACCTAGGTGCACTCGCCTGAAAGTTACGTCGTCCGCGAACATCAGTCGATCTACGGGCAGACCCCGCGTTCGACATCGCCCGGTAAGCGACACCTCTACGAGTCACACCTTCGTGAGTCGCGAGCAGCTCCTCGCCGAACACCTGCGCCGTGGACATCCCCCGACGTGCATTCACAACCTGACTGATGTCAGCACCCTCGCGAATCGCCTGCGCGCCAGCAACAGTGAACTGCCTTTCCTGCTGCTCCACAGAAAGGGACTCGAAATACTCGTTCGGATCGGTGGTCAGATCACCGGAGCGGTTTTCCGTAGATGGGATATGCCGGCAATCGCACCCAGGGTGCCTAAGGAACCCCACGTTGTACTTGTAGAACTTGCCCGCCAACACTGTGCACCGCGGACACGACGGCGGATTGAGCATTCGCACGTACCCGACTCGTCGCCTCGATGCGATATGCAGCGACGTTGCAGCGCGAGACGCATCCGCAACCTGTACCTGCAGCCTCACAAGCAACGCAGAAAGCCCCGACGCCCATGCCTGAGCAGTAGACGCACCCTGAGCAACCTGGCCCTTAGCGGTGACCACAGCGCCGTACATCAATGACTCCAGCGCACGCCCATCAGAGGCCACACCGACCAAGCCATCAAGATTCGGCACCGCATCCGGTTGAACGCCAATACCCAACTCGTCCAGCACATCAGCGACATACACACCCGACCCGGCCATCGCCCGACCTTGACCAGAAGCCACCAACTGCATAAGCATCGGCAAATTCCGGTCGAACCACGCATCGAAATCGGAAGGCGGTCGAGAACCCCACATATCGGCGGCGATCCCCAACACCTCAGCCGTAATCCCCCGCTGCTCCGCGTAGTGCGCGGCCGCAGCATCAGGCAGCATTCGCCTTCACAATGCCGGCAATCTGATTTGCAGGAGAGACTTCCTCATCCATCTTCCGCATCTGCTCCCGCTGAGTAGCGCTGTACCCCAGATCGATACGCGTCTGCTCCAACGGAACCAAACCAGACTCATACTTTTTCACCGCAGCATCAGCAACCTGCGCCACAGTCGGTGTCGATGGATCACGCCACACCGTCTCCAACTGGTAATCGCGATCCTCCAGCTCAGGATTCCCTCGCATGAACATCAAGTTGATGCGCTGAACGTCCTCCCACGCCCCACCGAGGAACGTGTGCTTCCGCTCAACCTTCTTCACCAACTGCGACTCCGAAGAACGCATCGCATCCGCCGAAGGAGGATTGTCACTGTTGAACCCCATGTAATGAGGCGGCAGCGCAGCCATCTGGGAAGTCAACTGCGCCAACAGTTTGATCGTGCCATGGAAGTTCGCGAGGTCGGCCTCAGGGAAGGTGCCAACATTGACATCTTTGTTCTCAGACGCCCACAGACGCCCCTTGATCTTCGACCACGAACTCACCGGATTGCCCTGACGGTCAACGAAGTCGCTCGCCTTCAACCCGAACGCCCACCGGCGCGGCATCGCATGAAACTCGGCCGAAGTCATCATGTCCGTAGCCATCTTGTTCGCCGCATCAGCTAACGGAATGATGTCCCTGAACTCCGTCATCCCATCCGGACGTAACAGGCGAGGCTTATTGACCAGCGGCACAACAGGAACAATCCCAAAGTTGTGCTTGTCTTCGAACCCGTCCTGCTTCCAGTCGCCACCGTCTTTGACGAACTCCACTGTCTCAGCAGGCGTGTACACGAGGACATGCTCGACCTTGTCCAGGTCTTTCCACTTCTTTATCGCCGCATTCACCTTGCGGGTCTTCGGATCGCGCTGCGCCCACACCTGAAACGGTGACTCGACCGTATTCCGCGGCGGCTTGTCCTTCTCCTCATTCGAGGAAATCAGCACGTAGGCTCGCGACAACGCCAACGAATCCAGATGCCCCTGCTGAGACTGCTCATCCATGTCGTTGTACTGCCAACACGCCCACAGATCTGCATCCTCAGTGTCCGAGTCCGCATACCGGAAACCTTCGACATCCAAACGGTTCTCATACGCATCAGCAACCAGACGAGCCCAGTTCAACACCAACTCGACAGCGGTGTCACCAAGCTCTTCCTTCATCGCCTCAGACATGTACTTGAGAGGCTGCTCGCCCTCCAAATAGTTGTCCCACTTCGTCAGATTCGCCAGATCAGCCGTCAAACCCTTTTCAAGAACCGGGATCAGGTCAATAGCGTTCACAGTGTCGGCCATCGGCACAACCACCCACTTTCAGAAAACAATCATTCGGCTACTCGGAGCATCCGACCAACCAGCCTCACGAGCATCAGCCGCAGCCTCATGAGCAAGAATGGAAGCCATTGCAGGATCAATCTTTTGATGATCCGCCGGCTTACCCAACACATACTTCTGACCCGGCTTCGCGACCTTCCGACAATTCGCCATAGCGATCGCCGTAATCGGACAACCATCCTGAGTGATTCGCCCACTAGCCAGATCCGTCTCAAAACGCCTAATAGCGTGAAACATTCGATCAATCTTGTTCGTCGGCCACTCCGACACATGCCCATCACCATGAGCAAGAGACCAATCACCGATCTCCGAATACCAGTCCTGCGGGTCACAATAGAACCGGCCAACACGCCACGTCGAAAAGATCTCATCCACAGCAGCATTCACCTCGCCACGCGGAATCTGATCACCCCAATCAACAGGCTTCCAAATCGTCGGCAACCGATCAGGCCCATACAACGGCGTGAACTGAAAACCATCACGCGTCTCAGCCCGAATCGCAGTCCAGTCATTATTTTCCGACCCGTCGAAACCCAACGAGATCGCAGTTCCAGGAGCAGGATTAGGCAACGCCTCTTTCTTCGACACCAGCGAACCTCGACTCCCACAAACCATCACGAAGCCAAGACCCCTGGCCATACACCAGCCGATTACCGAAGAACCGCTCAGCCTGAGCCGGATCACGCTCCAAAATCTCGGCCGCGTCAGCCTCGATCGAATCCAGATTCACCCACCACGAACCCTCGTAGACATACTGGTGAATCTTCCTACGATCACGCTTGTTCCGATACGACAGGCCAGCCGGCGGCTTCCGATAGAACCGGAAAATGTCCTGCACCTGAGACTCATACGTAGCCTGCGCAACCGAATTCTCGGACGGATCCCAACAGTTCGTGGTCTCCAACGTCCGACCACCCATACCAGCAGCACCACGACGTTGCGTATCAGCAACATTCACCATCTTATTAGTCTTGGTGTACAGACCGGTTTCATCCTGCAACGCGAAACTAATCGGATTACCAAGACGCGAATTCGCCGACGCAGTCACAACATCAATACGGTCACCATCATCATCGCCAGACTCACCAGCAATACGAATGAAACCCTCACGCGGATACATCAAATCCGACAACGGACCCAACTTGATCATCGCCACCAGCGGGCGATACACATTCGCAACCTGATCCTCAGACGTAGCCGTCAACTGAATCAACGGCGAAGGATGACGCATCCCCATCGGCTCACCAGGCAAATACGGGTACTCCCAACCACACCCACAACCCCAATCGGAGCAGGCATAGCCATCACCCTCACCAGCCCAACCAGCAAACAAACTCGGACCAACAGCCTCCACAGCCACAATCCCCGCCGACCACGGACCCTTACCCGTCTTCTGCGGAGCCACAATCTGCGAACGCCGATACGTAAACGCCTGATTCAACAACGGATTCTCAGGAACCCACTCAGCATCCGACCGAATCCTGTAATGGTTAGCCGTACACCAAAACTGCCAGTCAGCCATCTCAAACGGCTTACCACGCTGAAACCCATTCGGGACACGACAATGCTGCCGCACCCACCCATCCTGCAAATCACCCAACGTCGGAAAATCAACCACAAACTCACTGCCCGACATCAACAGCCCGCAACCGACGCTCAGGAGTACCTACCGCAACAACAGGACCAGAACTCTCCTCACGAACAACGCCCACCTCATCCGACGCGATCGACCAACCATTCTCACGCAACCCCGCCGGCGACATCCCCACCTGATCCGCCAAACGAAACATCGCAGTAGCCTCCCCCGGACCAGCGTCAGCAGACTCAGCACGAACCTTCCACCGAACCCACATCGCAACCGTCTCCCAACGCCACGACTCCCTAGCCCACGCAGCAGCCTGAGGCGACTCCCACGCCTTCCCCCACACCTCAAGCTCACGAGCAGTCCCAGACCCAAACGGCCAATCAGGCACCGGCCCCGAATAACCCTCAGCCGGCAACACCACACCACCACCCACACCACGCCGATCAGAACGACCAGAAGTCGGATCAGGCTGCGGCCCAGACCTACTACGAGCACCACCACGAGCCACCACAACCACCACCTTCAGCAGCATCGCGCCGCATCAAACCAAGCCAGCATCGCGCCGGCCTGAAAACTTTTGAACTATTCGCACCATTGCGCGCCCTCTGTTGTGTCCGGGGCACCAGTTGCCTTCAAGTGCTCGGTGTTCGGTTACTGCTGCGGCTCTGCGCTTCTGCTCAGCGGCTGTGCGTGTGCGCTTGGTGGGTGTGGTTGCCCACTGGTGGGCGTCACGCTGCGCCCTGTGCTGCCTGCACTCTGGCTCTGGTTGCATGTGGTGGCATCCGGGTTGTGAACAGACGCGTGTGCGTGCTCGTGGCATGGGTGCTCACCTCGCATACTCATCGTGTCGTTGGCGTGTCTGTTGCTGTTGTCTGTGTGGGACTGTCTGGTCCCCCTGTGTGCGAGGTGCCTGTGCCCTGTGTGTACGTGTGCCATGTGTACGGATGCCAGGTGCTGTTGTGTTGCACCCGTTGGCTGCTGGCCTGTGTGCTGGCCCGGTAGCCGGTGTGCGAGTGTGTCCGTGTTGGGAGTCGTGTCTTCTCGCCGGCTTCTCCGCTTTTGGTGAGTTGCCTTCGTCGGCGTGCTCACCGTGCTGGCCATGCTCGCGCTGCCCGCTGTCGCCCGCGGATTCTGTTTCAGAAAAAATCTGATTAACAAAAATCTGATTGAGAAGTTTCTGTTTAGATTTGTTTCTGCGTTTCAGATTCGCCGGCAGTTTGTTTCGGCCATCCGAGTTGGCCCCGCGATCAAGCTCCACGCATCCACTGGCGTGGGCGATAGGCACACAGTTGGCTTGCTTCGTGTGATTCCGCCGTGGTTCGCCTTCAGCCCTGAGGCTTTGATGCCGTCTCGGTGGATGGTTGGTGACCAGTGGTATGCGATTGCTGGTGGTTTCTTGCGGGTCATTCGAGGTCTGTCTCTTCTGTCTGCCCGATCAACTCAGGGATCTCACTCAACAATCCCTTGATGGAATATGTGAGCGGCCCACCAAAAGGCAACGCCAAGTACTGGGTTGAGTCGACAGTGCCTTCATCTGTGAAGCGTTGCTGCCCAACCACGAGTGCATAGTGGGAGACGATCCACGCTTCTTGTGTGCCTTCGGCTTCGTCGGCTGCGGTGGTGAGTTCTTTGATCGCGGCGTCGACTTGTTCGTATGCCCGGGTAAGTCGTTCACTCACGGGCACCTCCGCCTAGCCAGTTCCGCACCTGCGAGTCGCAGCCAGTTCCCCAGAAGTTGCAGCCGTAGCCCTTCAAAGTCCCAGCAGGAGCGTGCGCCTCGATGAAGCCGAGCATGACTTCCTCGCCGTCTTCATTGGCTGTGTGCACGTACAACTCAACCGGCCAGAAGTTGTACTTCTGCATCCAGCAGAGGACGGGCATCACTGTGTCGGTGGCATACCCGAGGTCATGATCGAGGGACAGGCAGTCGATCGGCTGCCGCAGGAGTCGGTGCGTTCGAAGCGTCTCGATCGCGGCTTCCGCAGTCATACGCAGCACCCAGCCGTCAGGCGCGGGACGCTCGTCATCTACGAACAGCTTCACGGGCACCTCCAGGTCATCGATTTATGGAGGAGCTAAACGCCGCTAGCGCTTCTTCGAAAGACGTTTTGACAATCGCAGACGGCGACGGCAACTCGTGCCCGCCAACATTCACAGCTGTATCGATATCCGGACGGTAAGTCAGCGACTTCACGCGCAACTCGCGGCGATGAACCGCATACGCAGCATCACGCACAAGCTCATCCACCGTCGCAGCATGAAACCCAAGCTCCAACAGTTCATCCCGATAGGACGCCAAACCCTGCGCCGTCGTATTGATACCAAGGTCACTGTCGATGCGATTGATCGTCAAGGTTGTTCCTCCAGGTTTTGGGCACAAAAAAGCCCCACCAACCCGAAGGATGGCAGGGCAAGATTTGTTTGACGCGTGGGCTGTAAGGCTTACATGTCCATCATGACAGTCGCAGGGACACACCGGTTTTACTTAACCCCCGTTAAGAATCACCACCCTGTATGCGACGATTCTTCGGTGAACTTCCTCCACGCCCAGGTTGCGCCCGTCATCGTGCAAAATATTCCCCGGAGTCCTCGACATGGCTTACACAACCCGTGGCCACACTTATTGCGGCTAGCGCGGCGGTTATCGTCGCCTGCGTAACCCTCTACGGGGTTAACCGCAACCAACAGCAGCATGTCGACAAAGAGACCGTGGCCGCGATCGAAAGACGGCGCGCTGAGGCGGTATCTGCGCTGGTAGAAGCACTGGAAGCTGGAGACCACGCGTGGAGCACAGTTGGGGCATCTCACGCGTCATATCTGGGAGAATCTGACATGATCCCGCCGACCGCGCAGGACGTCGAAAATTCCCTAAACCGTTTGCGCACCGTTGAAACCAAGCTGCAACTTTTGGGTCTAGATGAGTCCAAATCTACTAAAGACCTACGAGATGCTCTCTACGCAATTTGGCGCAAAATCGATCAAGACCTGGAACCGTACCCAGCATTTGATCCAGCCTGGAAAGCGCAGGCGGAGATGCATAGCGCGTACAGGAGGACGGTGCGGGGCCTAAACACCAAATATGATCCTAAAACTGATCTTGTTCAACTTGGACTTGGTGGTACCGACATTCCTCCACAGGACAACTAGCCGCTCAACTGCCCGCATCCTCTCGTAGTTGGGGTGATCGGCATACACGGCCACGGCCAGAAGCATGTCGGTCCCCGTTCCGCGAGCCCGCCTTCAGTCTGCGGGTGTGCTGCTGTCTACTTCGGGATCATCATCATTCGACTCGTTGCGGGAACTTTCGATTGCTGATTGCGTCTTGGGCTTCACCGATGCGAACTGGCGCGCTGCCTCAATATTTAGAGCAACGGCCCCTTCCAGTCGCCACGACCCTCGCTTTACGAGTTCCCCCTCTACGAGCACAGGAAAATGATCTTGATAGGCACGAATTGCCCATCGGTGTTCCTCACCCTCGAGGTTGACGGTCACCTTTCGAAGGTGACCGTCAACGTCCGCCAGGATGGTGACTGGGCCTGAATCCCCTGGCTCGCCATTATTCAGCGATCGAGACAAACCGATCACCGAACCGAGGATTTCAGCTTTCTGCGGTTTATTGTGAATTTGCAGCGCCTCGGTTACTGCAGCAAGTGCTTGGATCGTCTTCTGCTCGAAGACCACGCGTTCCGGAACTGAAGTTGGTTGCGGCACTGAGGGTGACCAATCGAAGGTCACGTCGATCGTTTGGAGACCTGGTTCACTCGAAATCCTCTGGAGCGCCTCAGCAAGCTCTAGGCTCAAGCCTTCTTCCAGAGCTAGGCCGATCGAAGTTTCGTCACTCGCGACCTTTCTCGCTGCGTCCAAACCTCGCGACAAAGTCCGCATGACCCGACGACCAAATGGCATTATCGGATCGTCAACAGCATCTCGCAGTTCGTCATCGGATTCGTATTCGCGGTCGATGTGTATAGGCGGATCATCCGACGCTTCGTCAGTTTCGCTGGCCAAAGCCATGTTTTTGAACTCAGAAGGCTCGTCATCAAAGCGGGCGACCGCTGTGACAACAAAACTCCCCTTCTTCGTATGGCCTAAACGAAGGTTTTCAGATAGGAAATCTTCAACCTCAACTGGGCGTCGACCCTGATGAGAATGAGAAGGGCTGGCCACAGTCGTCGCTGCTGCTCTCACCATCGTAGAAATGTTGTCGAGCGCCCGTTGAGCCTGTTTGAAAGGAATAGTTCCATCACTAGAGAATTGCTGGATTCTCACAAAAAAGAGGTCCGCCGACAGTGACGTGATCCGTTCCGCGAGGCCCGTTGAATCAATCTGATAGGCCTTCTGAATTAGCTTGTTAGCTTCGAAGAGTCTCGCGTCAAAATCGAAGTACTCGCGATCGAATATGAGAGTGATAGTAGGCGATTTCAAACCTTCGGGTGCACGCCATATCTCCCACTCGTTTGCGTAGTTCTCCACCACCCCCCACCGGTTCGCCCCAAGGAACCGCTTAAGAGCTTGAGGAGGGAGGAGCGTGTCACTAGTTACCCGCTCAATGTCCACCTATCCACCCCTCTCCCACCGCATGCATGATGCCCAGCAGGGCGTCTCTGGTGAACAGGTTCGCTCGCGGGATCTTCACCGTTATCGACTGCTGCCCATCCGGCAGCTCTGGAATATCCAAGCCCAGCACCCAATACATCGAACTCGCTGTAAGGAGCCGGGATTCGTCGTGGTCCAGCCACCCGTCGACGTCGTCAGGCACCACCAACAGGGCCAGCAAGGCGGGCGTTTGACGCTTCGGCGAAGTCAGGTACTTGTGGGTGCGCGCATCGATTGACCACGCAATCTCATCTTCACGCACAACTTTCGTTTGGCTTGTACATTTCAGTTGAATATCGATCTGCGGCCCGAGTCGCACGTTGTACTCCGCAGATGACTTGATCGAGATGTCAACCCCGTCGTAGTCAGTGTCCCAGCTGAGAACTGTGCATCCCGCCGCAGCTACCACCATTCGGACATAGGCAATGCTGATCTGCTGTTTCATTTCGGTATCCGGCAACGAGTCAGTTGGCAACACCAACACCGGTTCGACGATGGTCAACTTGTGACCGTCCTAAATCGCAGCATGCGGTGGACTTTAGCCTAAGACCCGAGTCGTCATCACACGAACTGTCCGCACCGGATCAGACGAACTGTCCGCACTGGCACCACCACAGGAAGCCCAACCCGACAGCGAGGTGTCGAGCGGCACGATTCGTTGCTGTTTCGACGCGTTCTCGCATGTCGGACGCCGCTCAAATCGCCCGCATCGCTGCGAATCGATTGCGAAAGTGAGAAGATTCCCACATGCCTCAATTAGTCGAAGCGCACGTTCAAGAAGATCTCGAAGCCGGCAGAAATCCGCTACTGCGGTGGGTGGCGGTAGACGAAGGAGTTGCGCTCGGCATCCTCACAGCTTCACTCCACCTCTTTCAAGGCTCAGGCGAGAAGGAAAACGAGGTTGAACGCTATGCGTGCGTCGAGATCATTTACAACGCCAGCGATGTCAGGCGAATCGGATACACCCTCGCCCTGCACGCGAAGGCTGAAGTACAAGGGGTGGGACAAACCCTTTATCGAACGGGAATCGCCACCGACAAGGGTGAGTCCACTCTTGAAGAGGCTGGCATCGAACTATCGCCTGACGCAAGGGCCTCCACTCTTTATAGGCACAAGCCGCGGCCAAGGTTGGAGCGCGAGAAGGCCATCGACCTCGGAGACAAGGCACTGCAGTCCGCAGCAACTGAACTCGGGTTGAAGGTTTGGGGCGTTCTGTAATCACGACCACATCCCAAAGTTTTGGAGGGTGGTGGCCTGAACCAGACCACCACCCGCCAAGGCGGACCACGGGAACACCCACAAGCTCACCGGGTCAACACCAACCGCAGTGGCTGGCAAGGCAGGATTCGTGTCACGTGTGGGTTCATAGGCCTATATGTTCATCATCACAGCCGCAACGACACACCAGTTTCCTGAAAGCAACCACGTACTCCGCTGCACTAAATGGAGCTACCGGTCGAGCAATTTTCCCGACGCCTTGTTCAACTTACGAATCTGCTTTGTGGCCGCCCACAGGCCCTTCATCTTCCAGCGCTCGCTTGACCGGTGGAGGTCGTGAATCCGTTCGTGGCAGGTTTGGCACATCGGAGCGAGGTCCATCAGTCGTTCGTTTCCGAGATTTTTGTAGGTTCGATGGTGAAGGTGCATACCTGAGTGTCGAGGAGTGCCACAGCAATAGCAGTTCTTCGGCATCCCTGATCGCCAGTAGTCTTCGCGCTTCTTTCGCCAAGCTGGGCTGTTGATGTACTCCCTGTACTCAAGCCTCGTCTTCGTCGCTTTTCCAGGAACTCCCATCGCCTACCTTCTGATTGCTCGAGCAAGATCTTTCGCGAGTATGCGGAATGCAATCACCTAGTTTAGCGAATTGGACGTACATCAGATCGGCACATTACTGCGTGTTCGTCAACGAACTGGGTCGCCCTTAGACCCGATCTCGGGTGGCAAGACGGTTCCTCGGCCAGACTCCAGTTTTGAGAAGTCACAGTAGCAGGACTTCACCGAACAACCCTCACGCTCTTACCAACCCGAATTGATCGCCGCGAGGACGCACTCATTCTCCGCATCGACCAATCAGCGCACGATCATGTATTCGCCTCGACGTGGATTCTGTTCGGCTGCTTCCTGATCCGAAAACACACCCATCACACCTCCAGATTCGGCAGATAGACGCGAGGTGAGTCGAAGGACCCATCCATTCGGTACCGCTTCCGATACGCCCGCTCTGCGTCCTCGACCAGCGGCGCAATCACACTCGAAACATCCAAACGCGGCACCCCAAGCCAATCCATCAACAAATCCAGAGCGTCACGCGTTGCCTCAACAACGCCATAACTCTCAAACCGTGCTGACACCCAACCGCCATCAGAGAACTCAGCACCACTGACACGTCCGCTCCAACGATTGCCATTGCCGCAATCGACTGTCAGGTAAACCTTCCCGAGCATCGATTTGCGCCACAACCACAAGGCCGCGGGGTCAGACCATGGCAGCACCACAACCTCAGGCTCATCAATCCGCCAACCCGCCTGAACCACCCGCACCAAATTCCAGTTCTCATCCCACAACCGAACCCAAGGCAACTGCTCCCTGCGTTCGATGGTGGTGACGCCGGCACTGTCTACAACAAACACGTCATGCGCGTTCACGTTTTTCCCCTTGTCAACGAAAAGGGGTTGACTCCAAAGAATCAACCCCACAGATTTGACTACGGTTCACGGCAACCGATACTCAGACTTCATGTATCCCTCGTAGTAGTGGATCGGCATCATGTCCGTCCGATTGTTTCGCTGTTGCTCGCACCACCAGAACGCATCCTCGAAAGCATCAGCCCACGAATCAAACCGCCACTGATGAACCGTCCGCATATCCCACTCAGCGAACCCGAAATAGCGCAGAAACCAGTTGGCACGCTTACGGACAACCCACTGGCCGCCCTCTTTGCGGACCACATACTTCGTAGCCATCAGAGCACGCTCAGATCCGACCAACGCCGCTCCGTATGCTCACCAACCAACATCCCCAACATCCCCGGCTTCGACCACACCCCGTACTGATTCAGCATGTACTCGGAGGATCGTTCCGCTTCGAGGGCAGGCATCCCGAACAACGTCCGTCCCTCAAACTCATTGGTGTAGAAGTGATGATAGTGAGCCATGAACCAGAGTGGAACATTCCCCAATGTGTCAGTCCGACCGAGAATCTGACGCTCAATTGCGGACTTCGTGCGGATCTCCGTTGACCCTCCCTTGCCCTTCTCGATGTAGCCGTGAGAGAAGTAGCAGTCAACACCGGATAGGTTCACCAGGACTGCAGGGTCACCGTCGCCAATTGTCCAGTCGATGTGCGACCCGCCGAACGCCTCAGTCTCGGAGAAGAGTTTTTGCACCTGCCGAGCGATATGCGTGGAAGCATTGTCGCCCTGAGACGTGACGGGTTCCTTGGATCCGTTGCGGCTCCACTCGCCATGGTTCGATATGACCGATGACGCGCTGATCGGCAACCCGAGTTCCGCTACCTGCTTGAGTGTCCACACGCGGAGATCGAAGTCGAGTTCCAACTGCTTCGACAGGTTCAGTTCAACTGTGTGCGGCTGATTCCCGTAGTTGTTGCAAACACCTTCAGTCTCGTCACCCATCCATGCCACATGCACAGCGGATGGTGATCGGTTCTGGTTTATCAGCGTGCGGATCGCATCACAGTGGCCGGCCACACCCCGCTTCCAGTTCTCGACCGCCTGCCCGGTGTTCTTCTTCCCAAGTTGCGGGTCCGCGATGAACATGACATACGTGTTCGGGTATTTGAGGCCGGGGTTGCGGGCCGGACGACGGTTCGGAGTGAGTCGCGCCATTCAGCTACTACCGATTCCGGTACCCGCTCTGTCGAGATTCGTTTGAATCGGGCACTGTACTTCCATGCCTGCAAGTCGATTACGTCGCGGTCGCCGTTGTCAGTGCGTTTCGACTGCTGCCACTGCGATAGTCGGATCGATACAGTGTCGTCGATGATTTCGAAGTGATCGGGGTCGAGGTTGAACTTCCGGAAGATGGGTGTCCAGTCGGTGCCGATGTCTTCGAGCATGGTGACGTTTTTGAATTCGCCGCCGTCACTGCTGAGTAGGCAGTCACCTTTGGTGAGTGTTGGTTCTGGTGGTGGCGTTTCGGTCTCATCATCTTCGCGAATCAACTCAGCTAGTACACCCATGCAATCCCCCTAGTCGCACCAGACGCCTACGCGGCGAATCCAGTTTTGCGCATCAACGTCGGTCGACCCTGATCCGTTGTGTTCTTTCGCAGCGTCCGCCAGTTGGGTTCGCAGCCGAGTGTGGTCGTCGGCTCGGAACCATTCGCGGACGCGCCAGGTTCTCGGCCTCTCAGTTCGGAAGGTTCTACTCACAGCAGCATCTCCCCTGGATGTGATCCTTAACCGCGGTCAATCCACCCGTAAACCCTGCCCGTACGCACACTTTGAAGAGTCGCGCCATGGATCCCGGCCATGTGGTGAATGCGTCGCGGTCGTCGTCATCGAGTGTGTCGAGCCACGCCCCAGCCTTACAAAACATCAGCCACCCCAGCTTCCCGCCAGTAAGGATCCGCAGACTTCAACGTCTCCACTGTCTCCCACGGCTTCCGATACACGACCGTGGTTGTCATTTCCCGCCCGCCCATGCGCACGGTGACTTTCTGTCCCTCAACGAGTTCCACGATCACCCTTTGTCTTCGGTGTCGGTGCGGTCCTCAACACCCGCAGACCGGTGAACCTCACGTTCCGCCGGCGCAACCTTCAACGCATCCAACTTGTCGGGCGAGTATCCAGCCCACCTGGTACCACCCGCATCCACGACCGGGGCGGATGTGAACCCCCACGACTGAATCAACGCCAACGCGGCAGGATCTTCATCGACCTTCACCACTGTGTATGGGGTGTGGTTGTTGTCGAGTTTCTTCATGGTGAATTTGCAGCCTGGGCAGTTGGCCTTGCTGTATACGGTTACGTTCAATTGTTTCCTAGTCCTTTGAAGATGATGTGAAGGATCATGAAAAGGACCCCAATCACGTTGCACCGCTGAGCGTCGCCGTGATGCACGAATTCGATTCGTTTCGGTATGAACTCTGCGTGATCGACACGACCGCGTCCCTGGGCCAGTCACGTGTGGCAGCAACAAACTGTTCTAGAACGTCGAGGGTCAAGCGACCGACATTCATGGTCGCGGTGGTGCTTACAACGGGCTTGGTACTCACAGGTCTCCCTCGTTATGACACAAAAAAAGTGCCCCAGACATCGCCTGGGGCTACTACTCAAACCTTCATCTGAAACAACATGAACTTCACAAGCCAGTCGTAATACGTTTCAACCAGCCACTCCCACAACCGCTTCACCAAACCGACTCCCTACGCATCTCATCGAGCATGGTCTGGATCTTCGCGACCGCTCGCGCTGACGCGTCAGTTTCAGGCAGCTCGTCGTAGTAGATGCCATACGAGTTCCACCCGAACGCGAACGAACCACTCGTGGAGATGTCTACGTGCAGGTATCCCGGTTTCACAGGCCGCCTCAGTCCACGGCTTGCACGTTGCACCACACACCTCGGAGGATTCGGCACCGTCCCCAGCACAAATCTCTGCGGAATCGACCACGGATTCGACCACACCTCTTGATACGCGAACTCGCCTCGCTCTCCCTCAGGTAACTCTTCGTAGGGGAAGACCATCCGACCGGACACACTCACTCCTCACAACAGAACGAATCAGACCAATCTGAGCCTGCAACGACTTAAGAGCACGCTCGGTGAACTCGCGCTTCAAGTTCAGCCGCAACTCAATCTCGCTCACCGACAACCGATTCGGATTCTTGCGCCGCGCACGTGACATGAGCGCTCATTCGAAGTAGCGGGTATGGACCTTGAGGTAGCCGACGATCGAACCCACCGGATCATCGTTACTCCAGTCGCAGACACCGTCGCCAGGGATACAATGGGACTTCACCGGAACCGCGAAACCCTCACGCTCACCAGACATCAACGCACCTGGCAAATGAAACGGCAGTTGCGTCTCGATACCCGCGCCGGCCTGCCTGGGGTCCGAGTACAGAACCCCTTCGACACCAGGCTTCTGTTCCTCTGTCAACACGTCTCCGACGATTCGCGAGCCCTGACTGTAGCCCACCACAAGTGTGTCCTCAGGGGCTTCCGCCAACGCTTCACGCAACGCTTGCTTGCCCGCATCCACGCTCCGGTTGTAGCTCGGCCACAACACGGTCCCCGGATACACAATGTTCGTGACAGTGTCGCCTGGCTTGATCTCGGGTGCGTGTAGTACGGCTCCGTCCCGTCCGGTGCCGTCGACAACGATCACGTTGCGAGCATTGGCATTCGAAGCCATTTCAAAAGGCGCAAGACAACCGATAAGTAGCGCGAACGTGGCAATGACCATAGGGCACTTACCCATAGTCGCCCCCCTACAACTCAATTGGTGCGGATTAACTGGCGGATTCAGGCGAGAATTGCGGCACCGTAGGCAGGCATGAAATAGTGTTCACAGCAGGCGAAAAGGCTTCGCCTCAAAAATTGAATAGGGAACAAATGAAGACGAACGAATGGCTTGTCCTCACAAGCGACATACGCGAAGCAATCGACTTGGCCAAAGCGCACGAGTCTACGCACCTCACGGCTATCGAACCGTGCAGATGCCCTGTGTCACCGTGCGACTCGGAGACGGCGGCTCCCTACAGCTACTCGGTGATCATCCAGGCCACTAACGGCTACGTGTAACTGGTAGGCCCGTTTGTAGGCAGGGTGGTGGCCTGAACCAGACCACCACCCGCCAAGGCGGACCACGGGAACACCCACAAGCTCACCGGGTCAACACCAACCTGCCGCGACTGGCCAACGCCCGCAGATTCTCACACCGACGTGTGAGCCGTACCCCGTGCGAGAGTTGAACTCGCACACACATTCTTTTGAGGAATGCCGCTTTGCCTGTTTGCGTAACGGGGCAGATACTCCCGCTCATTGTGTGCAGGAGACAACCGTTGATTCGGCGGGTAGCGATAAATATCTGAGACACCCAACTGCGAACCAACTACAACCACAACACTAACTGCCCACCATCCCGAACCGGTTTACGATGCCCACGCCCCGGACCCGCCAACTCAAACCCACGCCGATTCCGAAACTGCAACTGCGAGCCAGTCTGCCTGCGCTCACACAACACACGGGCCGCCCGCAACGAATCCTTATCGAAATACCAACGCCCACCACCCCTGCCCACTTTGACGAGTCCTTCTTTCCGCCAGCGGTGGAGGGTTTTGGTGGATCGGTTGACGTATCGGGTTGCGTCCCACACGTCCAGCCACACTGTCGCCATTGATAGCCTTTCAATCCCCCGGATGGAATACCCGCCGGTCATTCATCGTCGGTAGCCTCGACATCCACAACGCGACCGAGTACCGCGGTGTAGTCGTCGTGTTGTGAAAGCCTCCCAGAGGTCTGTACCAGCAAGTCGCGGAACTCCTTTGCCTTTGATTCGTCTTCTAAGACGTACCGCGCCATAACCAGAAGTTGAAGACCCGAAACTAGGCAGTGGTCTCGGTTTGTCGAGTACTTCACCATCTGATCCGGAAAGTTGGCTTGAGTCCGCTCAAATGGCGGCACATGCCGCCACCCGTTGACTACCAGAACTCCTTTCGCTGTCACTCCGTGTTCCAACTCGGTGGCAACCCACTTCTCAAGCTGAGCAGCGTGGCTCTCTGCTCCGCTCTTCGTTACCCCCTTCACCTCAACCACGATCACCTGGCCTTCATGTTCCAATCGCAGATCGGCCCTACCTGGTTCAGATTCCAACGATTCGAAGCCAAGAAGTTCAAATGCCCTCTTGCACTGAGCTTCCAGAGCTGCGCCTTGGGCTGAGATCAACCACTTCCACCGTTCGTCCTCAGCATGCTCAGCCTTCAACTTTTCCAATGCTGCTTCGAGGGCTGCGATTTGGTTCTCAAGCTGCGACTGATCGGCGAGCCGCTTGGTTTCGGATTCAAAACGATATTCTTCAAACCACTCTGGACGTTCGATTGCACTCGGCTCTTGCAAAAGCCGAATCCACTCAAGCAGAGCGCGGGGACTGTCAAGGGGGTCCGTATCTTCATCGTCAGGTCCTTGCCCCTCCGCAGGATCACCTTCGCCTTCTTCATCGCTTGGAATCCAAAGCTCGGGGATCAGGATCGTCATACCTCTCCCCTGGTCCTGAACGAGCGACGCGACTATCAGATCTGTGCCAGCTATTTTGAGGAGCGGGATGCCGGGAACGGTATTGAAATATGCTCGGTATATCCACTGGTGTTCCGTGCGCTTCCACAAAGTGGAGATTCGTTGGTGGACCAATTCGATATTTAGTCCCACAGCCTGCCCGACCTGCAAGTCAACTGGAACTGCCACCATCAGGTCTACAAATTCGCGTAGAGTCGTCGTCACCCTGTTGCGCCCTGTCCCAGAATAGTGCCGCTCACCGGTGTCTAAGGCGATGCGCAGAGCAGGAGACAGTACGATTACCACAGTTCGTCCCAGCTCGAGAAGTCGAGCAAACTCAGTCTTTCTCCGCTCGATCGCAGCCCGCCAAAGCACAGAGACATTTTGATTGGGCGCTGGGCAATTCTCGAACTTGCTGTGCGTACTCCCGATCAGCTTCAGGTGGGTTCTTGCTGGATGCCAGACAACAACCTCGTAGTCGAACGCGGAAATCGGAGATTCGAAGCTCGTCAGGTCGCAGTCTTCGAGTTCGTACTCGGTGTCGATTAGAAGTGTGCGCATAGTTCATTGTGCGATATCACCAAGAGGGGGCACACGACAGACGGTACCAATGCATGTCAGAACAAGGCAGGTTCAGCATCCCTACGAGCCGCGAAATCCTGCTCCGACGACAAAAACACATCCAACTCAGGCCACAACATCCGATTCACATTCCGAACCGAACGCACCTCCCCCACAAACCCCTCAGGAGCAACAAACCCCACCGCCCCCAACAGCCACGCACGAATATCCCGAACAGCCGTCAAATCGCCATACAAGACACCCCGCGGCACACCCTGCACACGCCACACCCAGCCCCGATGAGGAATCCCCAACGCATCAGCCCACCGAAACAGGACAGCAGCCTCAGCGTCAGCACAATCCAACGCATCAACATTCAACGGAGGCTTAGACTTCGGACGCGCACCAGTCGACACACGCTCAGCATCCTCCACACGCTCAACATCCGACTGATCCCGACCCGCCGCAGCACTACTGTTTGCGTACGCTTGCCGGCGGAGGAACTCGATCACGTCCGGGGTGTCTTTGACTAGGTCGATGAGTTCGTTCATGGGTCCCCTTTCTGTGGGGTGGTCATTTGACTCGTCGTGTTGGTTTGAATGTTGTTCTGCGTGTGCGGGCTGGGTTGTTTGCCCACATCGGCGGACTGGTTGAGGGTTTCGGTAGCGGGGTAGCAACCTCAGGTTTACGCCCACCAAGGAAACCGCCCGTGCTTCCAGTACGCCGGCCATACGTCCACTGGGTTGATTCGATCGATGGCCTATCGACTGGAACCCACCAAGGCGACGGATCGGGCGTCCACTGAATTCTCCCGTCCTCCTGCTGCTGGAAAGTGCCGGTCAGTTGCATGAAGCTGATCGCCTGGTTCAGTCCATGCTTTCGGATGAGAGCCATCAGATCGAGGTGCTCAATGTCGGGCAGTCCGCACAGTCGCCGCATCTCTTCATACGGAACCTGCGGCGTCATCCCGCATCCCCCGGAGTGAAGAGGACGGTGACACTGCCGTTTTGCTCTAGCGGGTCTTCGGCGGTGTCGTGCCACGGAATAATCCACATGCGTGCGCATTTGACGAAGATGTGACCGACTGGACCTACTAGGGCTTGTGTCCAGACGACTGACCCCACCGGCAGCGCATCCAACTCGGCCGCGCTGTTCACCGTGTGAGGCTTCGACCAACCAGCGGCGAGGAGTCGGTCGGCCGCGTGCTGTGGCAGCGTCCCAATGCCACCGGGGTTGTCGAGAACTGCGCCGGCCAATATGTGCACCAGTTCGTCTCTCGCTGGTGTGGCCTGTGATCGGATCTCACTCACAACGACTCCTCCGAAGGCTTGCTGTATCCCAGCGATTCGATGACCGCGAAGACTGTTCCGACAAGGTCTTTGACGTCCCACTTGTTCGGAATGCGGCGTGGCATTTCTCGTGTCAGTGCCCATTCCATGACCTCGCGATCGGATTGGGCTAGGTGGCCGCAGTTGTTGCAGGTGGTCAATGCGCTCATTGCTGCCCCCCTTCGGGCTCGTCGAGTCCGCGCTCGTACAGGAATTGCTTGCACGCCTTGAGGTGCTTAATGAGGGGGTCGAGCTGATCGAATCGGATGTTGAGGTCGTCGCCATATCGGTTGTCGATGGTGATGCCGGGCTGATGAACTTCCCCGGGGCACTCAACGATTGGGTCGTGCCCGTTGTCGAAGTCGCCCCAGTTCCAAATCTTTGTGCTCATGATGGTGTCTCCAATTCTCGGATTGCGAGGCAAGGGTGAGGGACGATGGCATATCCGTGTTCGTTGCTTCCGCAGCCTTCGCACATCCCGAACTCGTCGGGCGTGTGCAGTGCTTGGACTCGCTCGACAGCCGCAACCAGGGCGTCCGCCTGCTACACCAACTTGAACGCAATGGGCGGGTCCAAAGTGATCGCACGCCGACGAGATAATGGGACTTCTCGAATCGCCTCGGCTATCAGCGCTTTCGTGTGCTCAACATCCACCCCAGTCACGAGGACACCTCGGCCCCTTGGGTGACGACCGACGAAAGCAGGTATTCCAGAATTCCCTGTGCTGCATCGGCGAAATCGATGACAGTGTGGTCGCTACCAATGTCGTAGCCCAGCAGGATCTCCTCAATCGCGTCGGCACTGAGCTGGTCCATTGGAATGCCGACAACGTCCCTGCCTGATAGTTCGCGAACACCGATCAACCTGGACAGGTCTCCGTAGTGAACTTTCCATGTCGGATGCAACGAATGGATCCGTGTCGGGTCGTTGTCGAGTCGCACTCGGAGATGCGCTGTAGCTCTGGTTGATCCCACGATTGTTCCGAAGTCGATGTCGTCGCCTCCGAAGAATGTGATCCGTTGGCCTCGGCTCGCTGGTACCTGGTAGTTCTTTCGGATGTATTCAAGGCTCATGCCGCCACCCCCAATGTCATTTGCTCGCCGGCAGATGAATGTGTGTCACTCCATAGGTCGATGAACCACGGCTTGTTCGCGATACACGCAACGTGTCGAACACTTCCCTCCCCGCAATGCCGCCGATGAGCATCGACATAGGTGCCGCCGTGGCTGGCCTGCCACAGCATCGAGCAGCGTTCCGCGTGTACGAGTTTCGCGCCGGCGAAGATGGTTTCGGTTGCGAGGAACGTCTTCCACTTCGCTTTGGCTGACTTTTCGTGTTCGGGGTGATTGCACTTCTCTGTTCGGCAGATGAGGAAGATCCGCCAGCCGTCCGCGCTCATGCTCACCCCTCCTCGGCCGCAACGAACGGGGCACAGAGGTTGGCACTTGCGCGGGCGCCGGGTGATCTGAGCCAGCCGTCAGGGTCACCTCGCCAAGTTCCGTCTGTGCCGCGGACCATCACGTTCTCGGGTACGTCTTCGATCCGCTTCCACGGTCCGGTTTCGGTGGGGGCAGGGACAGCCGGCGAGGAGGACGACTTCTGCCAGTGCTCACCATTTGCCGTTGTGTGATCGCCGTAGTGCCCGGCCGCCAGCGCACACAGGTAAGCGCGATCACCCTGGAAGATGCCTGCGCACGTTTCCGCTTTCGTCTCCTCCTCGGCGGGTTCGGCAGGGGCGGAGTAGTACTCCTCAGCGGTCTCGCGGTAGGTGCGGCCCAGTGGATCGTTCGGGTTCACGTCACCCCAACCATCCTCGGCGGGTTCGGTTGCCGGGAACAGGGCGCGGAGACGGGCCTGCGCATCGAGCACAACCTTGATGTCCTGCGAACCATTCAGGCCGAGCACGATCCGCACGTCTTTCACCTGTTCGGCGGTGAGTGCCATACCGCCGGCAGGGATGAGACGGCCAGTGGACTGGAGATGCGCGAGGACCCGCTCAACCCCGGTTCGCACAGCCTGCTGCGAATCTCCGGTCATTGACTCGAAAGTGCGACTGGCATTTCGGTCGAAGTCGACGCTTCGCCACCACGCTGCTTCACCCTCAATCTGCCGGTTTGCAAGTTCGGTGGTGAGGTCAGGCGTGAGGTCTACGGCTTCAGCGTTCATCTCAGCGACGGCTGCCGCCATCTCCTGCCCGATGCGCGTGAGCTTCTCAATCCGACTTTCAATCATGTGTTCTCCTAGTTCAATGAATTGATCACCGCCTGAGCGGGCTTATCCCGAATCACCACAACTGCCCGACGCAACGCCTCCACGTCATCCCGCAAATGCCCCAACAGCTGATTGCACGGCGAACAGAGAAGGCTCCGAACACATTTGCCGCACGATTCCCCGCCAGGGCAGCAACTGTGGTCGTGATCGACAGCGAGCATCCGCGCCTTTCCTGACGCTCTTTGGCAGATGTAGCAACGTCCGCCTTGTGCCGCCAGGATTGCGGGGTACATTCCTGGCGGCAGTTTGTAGGTGTTTTGGACGTAGCGGGCGTGTGATTTCGCCTTGGTGGCTGCACGTTTGGCTCGGTGGTGGGTCGTGCAGCGTGGTCCGGGTACTGGTTTGCCGGTTCGTTTGTCTGTGGCGATTGGCCGGTTGGTGGTGATGTTCTCGGCCACGCAGTCAACGCACGGTTTCACGATCTCAGTGCCTTGTACCGTTCCAAGTACCAGATTGCCTTGTCGATGTCCTCAATCGGACTGTCATGCTTGAGGTCTGCACGCCAGATGTACTTGGTTGCGTTTCCGAGCAGGAACCCCATGTGCTCGGTGATCTGAATGCATTCGATGCCGCTGGGGTGGCTGCGGTAGTGGTTGGGGTTGATTGCGTCTGACTGCAGTTCATAGTCAGTTGGCTTGTCTGGCACATCCCACTCTGCAGCTGGATCAGCACCAGGATCACCCAGCCCGTCACACTGCAACGGAACCTCACGCTTCCACTTGTAGTTGCCACCCGGCACCGAGAACAGAAGCCACTTCGTATGCGGATCGCTGAAGTAGGCCGTTAGGAATCCAGGTTGCGGGAATCCGAAGTTGGCGGTGGCGTAGTCCGCCCACATCTCATCAAACTCGCGAATATCGCTCACGCTGCCAACCCCTTCGGCAAATGATCATTCTCGATCAGCACCTTGAAACCCTGACGCGCAGCCGGCAGATAAACAATCACACCCTCAGGACGATCGAAATCAGCTACACGCGAACCAGACTCAGCCAACTCCGCGACAGTGTCATCCACCGCATTCGTAGTGAAGTCGCCGCGGTACAACACCGGCACCACACCCAAAGAATCGACTGCCGCCAACTCATCAGCATGTGACTGCCAACGATCCACGTTGAACAAACTAAATCGCTTGTCGCCGTTCTTCAGGCCGTAGGCGCGTTGAATTCCGCTACCCCACCATTCGCCGTAGTGATATCCGGGCCCGAGGGTGTCTGCGAGTGCGCCGGCATTGGCGTAAACCCAGCGGGCGAATCCTGCGTTGTCGTTGTCTGGGGTGACGATGCGGTTGCGTGATTGTGCGCCTACGAATGTTTGGTCATCGTTGACGTAGATGCAGGCGTTTGTGCCGTCAATCTTTTCGGTGATCACGACGGATCGTTTGAGGCGTGGCGTTTTGGGCCAGGGCTTGAATTCGAAGTCACTCATGTTCAGTCTCCTGTTCTGGGTTGGGGAAGCCATCGAATGGGTCGTCGGGCAGGTCTCTGCAGTGCCAGCACCATTCGGGTGGGAACTCGGATCGGACACACAAACCATCAACAAGCGTCATTTGCCCAACTCGATTCGTAGTTCACGGATTTCGGTGATCAGTTGGTCGACGGCGATCAGAAGTTCACCTGTCGCGGATTCGTGGTCGCTTTGCCCTATGGATTCGAGGGCTGTATCTACCCACACTTGTGCTCGTTCTAGACGTTCACTCATGCTGCGATTTCCTCCACCGGCACCAACTCATACCCGCAAGCAGCCAACGCCTTCTCATGAGAACGAACAGAACCCTCAAACAACGGCACCCCACCAAACCGCGTAAACACCACAGTCGACGCACGCTCAACATCCGGATCCGACGCATCCGGCTCGATGATCGTCCACACCAACAGTTGTTTGCCGTGGGCTGTGGGGCCGTCTTCGATGTCGTAGATCTCGGCGTGGCCGGCATACCCGGTGGCGGGTTGAGCTGTGGGCCAGGCTATTGCAGT
This sequence comes from Rhodococcus sp. RCBS9, assembly GCF_029457415.1. NCBI lineage: Bacteria > Bacillati > Actinomycetota > Actinomycetes > Mycobacteriales > Nocardiaceae > Rhodococcus > Rhodococcus sp. RCBS9. The sequence goes on from NZ_CP120422.1 coordinate 49,731, forward strand.
CATGTTTTCTCCTTTGGGCATGAGAAAGGGAGGACCACAGCTGTGTGATCCTCCCGTGCAGGTGTATTCAGCTATGGGTTATGCGCTGCCCCAGGGGTCCGCAGGTGCGTCATTGTTGCTCTTACGCTTCGGGATCGGGCTCGACACCGTCCGAACCGTCAACTCAGCCGACTGGCGAGTCTCCCCGTCCTTCTCGTACGGGCGGATGTAAAACTCACCCGACAGTTCAATCTCAGTCTTCGCGTCGAAGTTTTCCTTCACGAACTCCGCGAGTGGTCCCCATGCGGCGCAACGGATTACTGCGCTCTTGTCCTTCTCCCACTGCCCGGTTGATTCGTTTTTCTTGTCTTTGTTGAATGCGACGGGGAAGTTGGCGACGGGTCGGTCGCCGATGAATTTGAGTTCAATTTCTCCGATGATGAAACCCTTGCCACTCAGATTGGCCAAAGCCATGTGATGCTCTCTTTCGTTAGATGGTTTGTTTTACAGAATGTTTCAGGCGTTTCACGATCGTTCGACCATGTCGCCACACTGGGAGCAGTGCCAGCCCCAACTGGACATGCCATTGACGTCGTAACCCCGTCGCCAGAACGTAGACCGCTTGACGAATCGACCACAGACGCACTGCATCTGTCTGGCGCGCCGCTTAGGTTCCAGCGCTTGACATGCCTCCAATTCGCCGACCTCCTCGGGTGGCATGATTCGCCAAACCAGGTTGGTCATGCGTTCGGGCCGCGAGCATCCATACGCCTCGCGCTCCCCTGTTCCAGTCTCTGGTCCTGAGAGCACGTGATCGTTGTCCCGCCAGGATCTAACTGGTTGTAGCCGCGATCGACGTTCAAATCGACCCTCGTGTTCTCATGCCAGTCCCGGGTTGCAGAATGGAGTTCGCGGATGTCTTTCAACGTGATTGACGACTTCTGCCCTGTCGAGAACGTGATGTTCAGGGGCATCACGCACCTACCTTTCGCCGTGAGCCGTGCCAGCGTCCCCCGACCAAACCAACCACCAACAGGCCGAAGAACGCCTGCCAGAAACTGATCCCCCACGGATAGATCGCACCCAACGCCACCATCAACAACCAAGGCGACAACACCCACAAACCGATCAACACAAACACGGCCACAAGAATCTTCTCAAAGTCCTCGGCCACAACAGATTTAGCCATAAACACTCCTACTCATAGTTGTTCATCGAGTCGTAGTACTCGGCATCAGGAATCCATGGCAATCCCACCGCTCCGTGCTGCAATGAAGCTGGCCACGCACGCTCCTCACGAGACCCGCGCCACGACACCACATCCACCATCGATGCCCGAGCCAAACCCGGATCGCTCTTCGCCCGGCGAATACCGAACCCGAACTCAGGCCAACGACGCCACAACGAAGACCCGATCGGACGCATAACCCGCTGCCCCTGCATGTCATTCGAATTGCCCGCGTGCGCCTCAGTAAGCAACGCGAACCCGTGACGCTCACGCAACCCGTCAATCACGTGAGCCACTTCCCGCGCCGAAGTCTCCTCAGACGGGTCACGATGGTGCAGTTTGTACAACGGCCCTAACACCAACAGGTCGGGTGCCAACGACTGAATCGCGTTCTCCAGCCACGAAATGTCTCGACCCGACAGAAGATCGATCCCAGCCGGTTTCGTATCAATTCGCATCTGATCGTTCCAGTCCACCAAGCCATGCCCGTGCTGCTCTCGGATCGCTTTCACACGGTCGATGACCCACCTGTATCTGCGGCGTGACTGATCGTCGGAGTTTTCGCAGTCGATTACGAGCACTCGCACTGATTGGTTTCCGTCACCCATGACGTTGCCGCCGAATGGGTGCACTCCGCCGGCGAGGCATGCCGCGATTTGTGAGCAGAGAACGGATTTACCGCCACCCTCTGCCCCAGTGATGACAGTTCGGTCCATCCGCTCAAGTAGCCCTGGAACGAGCCATTGACGCGCTTGAGTTTCGGCTGCAAGAAAGTCACTCATACCTCTGGGGAGTGGCGTTTCTCGATCCGCTGCGGTGTCTTCTGCGGCATCGCAGGCTTCGCGTAATAGTTTGGTCGCTACGCGAACTTCCGCTGACCCGTCGATGTCGGAGAGCGATTGCAGCCGCTGAGTGGTCCGCTGACACGCGTCAGCAAGCTTCCGCCTACCAGAGAGTTCCCTAAGCCTTGCGGCGATCTGAGAAGCGCTCTCAGGCCTCCAAGCCAACTCAGTTAGCCCGAAGATCTTCACCGCATCCCAAAACCTCGTCAGACCCTGTGCCTGCAACTGCCCTGCCAAGGTCACCGTGTCCACCGACTGCTTCGAGCGCAACATCTTCACGATTACCGCCGCGAGCTCTTTATGCGCCGGGTGATACCAATCGTCAGGCTCAACAGTCAGTAGCGCGTCACCGCACCGGTCAGGGAATTGGACCGCCAACCCGAGAAGGGTTTTCTCCTGCAATTCATCCCACGCTACTTCACGATCGTATTCAACCTCAATCAATCCATTTCACTCCTGCCATAAAGGTGCATCCTGATTCACGAGAGTGTTACTGGGCTTTTTGTCGGCCCGATTAATCCAATTGGTGAAAGCCGCGTCCCAATTGACTTTCCGCTCATCTTTGGACTCCGCCCAGTTACGTATCTCCTCTGCGAGCACTTCGACGTTCATGCCGCGGGCACGCGCTCGTTCGATGTGCGACTGATTCGGAACCCAATCCGAAGGGATTGGAAGGCTGGGACGCTTGCGTGAACCACCCTCGATCCCTCGTTCCCTTGTTCCCTTGCTCCCTTGCTCCTGCAGTGAGGGCTCAGTGAGGGCTCCGTGAGGACTCACTGAGGATTCAGTGAGTTTGACGCCGTCGCTGGTAGGGAGCGGTTTATTCGAGCGAGTAGGTCGGTTGATCTTCTGATGAACGGCCCAATTCGAGATGTACAAGTACGGCCGACCATCGGCCCCGATGTATCGCACGATTTGACCACTACTTGAGAGCTCAGTGAGCCCTCCGTGAACCCTCACTGAGGACTCAGTGACATCGTCCATCGGGAACAGATCGGACCGAATGAGTTCCGCCGAGTCCAACCCCACGCCGTTATCGTCCACATAATTCCAGAGCCCAATAAACAGGAGCCGCGTTGGAATCGAATGCTGCGTCACATCCAGCGAACGCCAGAACTCAGGTTTTATGGATCTGATACGCAAATCATCCAACCTCCATCATCATCCAAAAGCGACTTCACTCCACGCCGATAAACCGCCGTCGACAAAGAATCCCCAGAATTCCGGACGATATGCCCAAACTCCATAGACGATGAACGATTCGACTCGATATCGCGATGGCACGCCGCGCAAATGAAAAGCAAATTTGATGCCGCATTGATAGCCGGGTCTCTGGTCCCGCCCATACCGCGGGGTTTCCTGTGATGTATCTGCTCCGCGGCACCCATACCGCAGCATTCGCAATCCCCGCCGGCCCGCTTCGTCACCAGCTCCACCGTCCGCCTATCCGGCCCCGTCCTTCGCCCGGCCACGCTTCCTCCTCTGAGACTCACGATCCCGACACGTCGTACACACACCCGACCTCCGAATCCCCAACCGCACACGCCCACCCAACGGCCCCGTCGACCCAAACCTGCGCGCACACAACGAACACGCCACCGGATCGTCAGGCCTCGGAGCAATACATGACCTACACGTCGACAAACTCGACCGAACCAACTCACCCACCGTTGCAGGCTCATCCGCATACCTGATCGAACGCCCACACACCACGCAACGGCTCAACGCTGCAGAACGGCGCGGCATATGTCCCCGCTCCCGACGACGCTTCCTCTGATAGCACGACATGCACTTGCCCTGTGCGCCCTTGCAAACCCATCCACGCGGCTTGCCCTGCGCGAGGTGTCCTTTGCGGTACATGCTGCGCCCACAATCGACGCAAGATCCGCCGTACCAATCGGCGACCGGTTCACCCTCTGCGATGGAAAGAAGCTGCGCGAGTGCGTTACTCATCGCAAATGATTCCCGCACGAACCACACCAGACACGTGAATGAGGTCCGGTTCTTCGAACGTCCCCAACAGCGCTGTCATGTCGATAGGTTTCGCCGCATCAGCAGCGCAGTCCCGCAGCACGGGGCAGCCAGCGCACAACTCGCGAGCTGCCCCGACAGGATCCTCGGCAGGAAGGTTGGTGACGTACCAGAGTTCAGGATCGGCGGTCAGACATTTCGCTTGTTGTTGCCAACCCATGTTGTGTTGTTCCTAGTTGTCGGTGGCGTGGTAGTTGACGCCCGCATTGAATTGGACCTGATCGATCTCGCCTGCCCGGAACTTGCGGTTCAACCCGCGCAACGCTGTCAGCGGGATCCGATACTGTTCTGCAAGGTTTTCGGCTATCCTGTGCGCTTTGGACAGGTTGTCGTTGCGTTGTTGCAGGGTGTGGATGTATTGGATTGCGTTGTGAATGTCGGGTTCGCCGGCGTGGTTGAGGGCGAGTTGGTCGACCTCTTCGGGTGTCATGACTCCAACACCTCTGTCAGAGGAAACTCCGACTCCCCGAACACGCTCCAGCCGTTGCGTCGATTCTCGCGAGCGGTTCGCGCCTCCTCAAGGTCCTCCACGTAACGCCAAACGCCAGTTTTCAGCCTCACCGCGAGGGTCTGATCGTCAGCGGTGCGAACGAGCGTCACGTCGTCCGGGATTTCGTCACCTTTATGGAAGACACGCGGCGTCGGCGGTTTCGGTTCGTCCAGCACCTCGGTGAGTGGCAGATAGTAGCCCCACAAATCGCCACCATGGCCCTCGCCATCAGTATTTGACGGCATGTAACCGTCCTCGGATGACCCCTGCAAGGAGAACTCGCCGTTGGGTCTACGAGTCCACACGTCGCCGTCTGTGTCGACAACCCTCTGTACATCGTCGGGAATGATGCTGCCGCGCTCGAACACACGAGGCCCAACCGCACCAGCATCCAACGCAGACTTAGCCTCCACCGCCATACGCAACCACTGACCCGGATCCCGCGACGACAATAACTCCCGCCGCACACCATCGTTGTAGTACGCATTCCGGATCGCCGCAGCCAACTCCACAACCTCAGCAGGCTGCGACTCCACCAACCGCACATGAGCGGCCCGACCGCGCAACTGCTGAGCCGCACCAACAAGATGCACAGCCTCAGCATGCTCAGCTACTGCCTCAATCTGATCTGCCGTCACACTCATACCGCAACCTCCATCAAAGGAAACTCGAAATCAAACCAAGCTGCGCGCAGCGGTTCTGGACCCACCGCGCCCGTATTTGAACGCAGATATCCAGGCAACTCGCCCGGATCCCGCACCAACTTGAACGCACCGTTTTCGGCCCGCACATACTCATCACCGTCAGGCGACCCCACACGCTCAACGTCATCGGGAATCAGATCCCCGAACTCAAACACCCTCACGGCCTGCCCCTTCCGCTCAAATCCATCTCACGACGCAAATTCACCGACCGCGTAATCAACGTGTCCTTCTCCTCCGAACGCGCCTTCACCCGAGCCTTCGCATGACGCAGAGCAGACTTCGCAGCCTGCAACACCTTCCGAGACTCAGCCGTCTTCAATAACACCTGCGCCTCACGATCCGCCGCAGTCTTCCCGTCTGCCTCCAATTGCGCCCACGCCTCAGCCAACAAATGAGCTTCGGTCGCCTCATCGTGGGCACCCTCGATCGACTCCAACAGATCAGGCATTTCCTGAAAGAACTGTTCGAGTTCGTAGAGTCGAGCGTTGACGTAGGCAGGCGAGGTGGGATCGAGTTGCTCAGAAAGGAGAACGTCTCTCACATCGCCGCTCATCAGAACGGAGGTATCAGAGCAAGTACAGCGCGGAGGACCGCCAGATCAGTTTCAGTGTTCAACCCGCCCTTGCCTCCGGCCTCACCAACAAGGCCGGTCACCTGAGCGGGTGTGAACTGAGCAGCCTGTGCTGCAGCGATGATCTTCGCCCGAAGGTCTGCTGCCTCGGCATCTTCAGGTTTGGGCTGAGCTGCAGGCTTTGAATCCGGCACATCGCGTTCCGCTTGACGGTTCCGCACTTCCTCAGCCGAAGCAATCCCACGCTTCGTGTCAGCCGCCAGCGCCGCGACAATCGCACGACCCCACGCCGAAGTCTCAGCATTCATCAACTCAGACCCCTTGGTGTACGGCGTCTTGCCAGGGACGACCTCCTGCGCCATACCCACACCCGGCAGCGGATCATCCGGCGAACGGTAGGCCGCGGCAACCACAATGATGTGAACCACTCCGCCAAGATCTACAACCTCATACGGTTTGGCCTTGTCCCACGGCTGCAGCGAACCTTCCGGGTACTTGGTTCGGAACTCCGCGATCCGTTCCGGAACTTCGATGTAGTCGTCATTCTTCTGATAGCCCATTACGCCACAACCTCCAACGGCTTCATCTTCCGAGCCTCACGAACCCGCACAGCCAACTTCGCGAACTCCCAACCAGCCCCAATATCAACCGAATACGCAGCAGCAGAAGGAGACTTTCCCCGAATCGGCACATGAATCAACACCGCCTCCGACAAATCCAAATCCGCATGCAACACCTCACGAGCACCAGTCACTTGGTCATAGCGCTCACCATGCGCATACGAAGCAAACTGAATCGCAGCCTTCAGCGGATACCGGGGATCCGAAGCACCAGTCTTCAAATCCCCAATCTGCACACGCCCAGACCGCTTATGCCGCAAAAGCTTGTCGAACGAACCCGCCGCCTGCAGCTCGTCCACAACCACAAACTCTTCAGCAGCCAACACCTCGTAGTCGGACATCACCTCCCGGTAGCAGTCCATCCACGGCTTGAACTCCTCAGGCATGAACTCAGGCTCACCACCCGCATCCACAATCTCCGTGAACTCGTGAAACGCCGTACCCTTTCCCGATCCGTCATCCGACGACGCAGCTGTCTGAGCACGCGAAACGAGCTGCTTCATCTGCGTTTTCGCCTGCGACCACGGATCCTTGTACTTGGACACCAGTGACGCGACCTGCGCGGCGACGGACTTTTCGCGGATCAAACCGACAGCGGTCTGCGCTGCCAGCCAGTCCCCCAGGTTCGATTTGTCATCGAGTGCGCCGGCGAGTGTCGATACTCGGGTGTAGCCGACAGCGTTGACGGGGGTCTTCTTTTTGCCTTCGTATTTGAGTGGCTGTCCGTCTGTGGTGACGAAGGGCCTCCCGTACTGATCTCTCACCACGCTGTAATCAGTGATTTGAATCGCCCTCCGTCACATTGAAAACCGAACCCGACACCAACACACACGGCGGCACATGCCCCGCAACCAACACACAATCCCGACCAAACTCCGCAGCAGCCACCTCAACCACATCAAAATGCGGGCACGCAGCCGGAACATCATCCGGATCAAAACCCAACCCCACCAACGGCGGATCCAACACCGGAGGACCACTCGGAACACTCACAACACACCCACCATCTGAGACCACACCAACAGATAAGAAGCCAGCACAGCCCCATAGAAACGCCACTCATTGACAGACACAGGCGATTTCACTGCACCCACCCCCTGAACCGCGCATACGCATATGCACCCAATAGCATCGTCGCGCCGAAAGCTCCCTTAACCCAGTCAAGTTCACCCTCCGGGTCTTCATCAGGAGGCAACGAGGTCATCGCCGGATCCGAAACTTGCGGGCCAGGAAATCCGGAAACCAACCCTCACCATTGATCAACACATCCATGTCAGCCGCCGTACCAGCAGGATCCGCGAATGTGACTCGCTCCTCGCACCATTCAGGATCAGCGGCAAGCAACCGATCAGCCGCAGCTTCAAGCTCACGATTCGTCATGCCGCAACCCCCTGCCACGCAACAGCACCCGAATGCGGACGCCGAGAAGAACACCGGCCAACCTTCACAACACGCCCCTCAGCATGAGCAGTCCTGACCAACGAGAATCCCAACGACGGCTCCGCCAACGTCGGCAACATCTCGACCGTGAACGGAACACCCGAACAAACCAAGCGATCCACCACCTCACGAGCACGCGCCTGATACGCCGAATCCGTGACAACCCCAAGCTGTTTGAGACGAGCCATCATCACGTCAGGCTTCACATAGCCCAACTTCTCGGCAATCTCCGCATTCGAGAAACCGAAGGACCGGAAATGCTTGTACTCGTGAATCAGATCTGAATCCGTGTACGCCATCAGACAGCCACCTTCATGATACGAACCAACTCGGCCAGGCCCGCCGGCGAGAACCGCAACTCAATTGGCATCGCGTCACCTGCGACGAGATACTCCGAAACACAGTCCCGAGGGAACCCGAACCCATCAGTCCAAGCCGCACCCGTATTCAAAAACCGATGCAGCCGAACCGCATTCGTATCAACACCGTGATGCTTCAGATGATCGAGGGCCTCGAAAACGCTGTACGTCACATCCTCGAACACCTCAGTGAGTGGGAAGTCACTGTCTTCCCATGCGGGATCTGTCGTATCGCTCGGCCCCCACCCGCCATTGTGATTGACATGCAGGAATCCGAAATTGCCAGATCCCTTGCGTTCCACAACCTGGAACGACTTGTTCTCCTCGTTCGACAGCCGGAGGCGTTTCACATCGTCGGGGATGGTGTCACCGCGATCAAAAACGCGGGGTGCCAACGTGTACGGGATCGGCGAGTGATCCGAGAACTCCGCAAAACCCTCGAACGTGGCGTCCTCAGCGGCAACCTGATCTCGACTGACAATCGTAGTGCCGGGCTGCGCAACCAAATCCCCCAGCCGATCCAGCCAACCACTTCCGCTGGACTCTTGATCAGTGATGTAGTGGACGGCCTTCGCCAACGCCGATTGCATGTTTTCCCAAACATCACGGCGAATTGATATAGTTTCCATTGAATGGTCCTTTGAGTGGGATGTTCGTAGGCCCGGCCACTGGTGGTGCAGTGCCGGGCCATTCCATTTGGGCAAGTCAGTGAAGATTCAAGCTGCGAGCCGGCCGCGCCGAATAAGCAACCTCCGCATCGGATCAACCGCATCAGGCTTCAACGTCGGCGTAAAAGCCATCCGATCCTCAGCCTTACTGTTCTGGTAGCCATGCGGAATCACCCTGAACCAATCCGCATACTGCTGATACGGCCTGCGATCCGGCTGCAACACACCCTCTTCCTTCAGATGCTTGAAGAGTGTCGTTCTGCCGATGCCAAACATGTTGGCGACACCGCCCATCTTCAGCGTCCCCTCGGCATCGAGGAACCGTTCGTATTCGGCGGCAAGTGGTTCCAGCTCAACTACTTTGGTGTTCGCTTCGAGTGCAGCGGCTTCAGCCTGCAAGGCTCGTTCGTGTAATGCCGCTGCTTCGCGCAATGCTTCGGCGTATGTCTGCGGGATCTGCGATTGCACTAATTCGGCTTCGCGAGTCTTGATCGCGAAGTAGGACTGAGCGGCTGCAACCTCAGGCTTGTTCGGGTCGCCGTTCATTGCTAGGAGGTACGCGGCAAAACGAGAGAGGGCGTAGTCCAAAGTGGCTGGCCCACCCCCAGGTGGCGTTTTACGGGATCCCGTAAAATGACTGGTCACGTCGTGGCCTTGATTCTTTGCCGATTGCATGGCCCTGGCGACAGGCACTTCGAATGCCTGCCACTTGGCGTAACCCATCATCGGCATCAAGTCACGCGCTGACCAGAATTCAACGCCATCTGGTCGAACCTTGCGGATGGAATCAAACGGCGACTGCACATCCACGGAAACAAGTTCCGTCACAACAACCTCCAAGAATGTAGTAGTGGGTGTAACCGTGTCCTGGCCCGACTCGAACGGGCAACCAACCTTGGGCAGGACCACCAAACCGTTCGACGCATTTACCTCAACAAAAGTTGGTGTAGGACAACCAGTCCCGTATCCCGCGCCAAACCGTGCAGCAAACACCCCAACCCACAAACCCTGCAACCATCACCCCCGCAGACAAGTCACATCAGGGTTCAGACAGTCACGACAGGCCCACAAAGGTCAGGCACCGCACGTAAAACACGCTGTGGAATTTTCGAAGGACATGCAGCAACGGGCATCCATTTGCCACCACCACCCGTAGGCGACTCGGCAAAAACCCGCGCTTAAGAAGCCGTCAGAGACGGTTGAAAGAAGTTGTTGTGCAAAACCTCAGACCTGAGGCTGCGCGTCCCGCACGGGAATCGAACCCGCACAAACCATTCGGGACTTCCTAGCTCACTCGCCGCGAATCCAACGATCAAGCGCCTCAGGAGAAATAAGCCAAGGGCCCTTGATCTTGTTGCGGCGCTTACGCTGGTGACCCTCAAGCTCACCCGATGTCAACGCCGCATACACATGTGTCCGGTTACATCTTGCGATCTCGGCCGCTTCAGCCGGAGTCATGTACTCCGTCATGCCAAATTTCTCTGCAGCCTTCATGCGGCATCAACCTCATAAGCCTCAACGATGAAGTCGTATGGGATTCCGAGACGAAGCCTGATTGCCGCGATGACAGCAGGACCGGGCTGGCACTGAGCGGTCATGACTCGATGCAGTGTCGCCTTTGGAACTTTTAGTTCCACCGCAAGTGCCGAATAGTTTGGGATGTTTCGTTTCGACATCGCCGCCTGGATTGCGTCAGTCCGAACTCGAAGTGCGGCTAGGCCAGCGGGTTTCGTGATTGGCATGCCTCAAACTATGAGCCGACTCGTGCCGAATGTCAACCATGTTGTTCCACATTTGGGACAGATGGGGTGTCAACTCGGGTCAAACGTGCAGGCAGAGCCACTTGCAATAGTCCCAAATATGAGACAAGATAGTGTCATGACCGAATCGGAATGGGACCTCACCGCATACGTGGAGCGAGCGCTGGGACGCCGCGTCACGGTTGAGGAGATGCTGGAAGCAACCGGGCTCACACGGTCAACGTTCTACCGACGGAAGAACCGCCGTTACGACTACCAGGACGTGGTGTCAGCCGCTGAGTACTTCGGCCTCGATCGCGATGCCGCTGTCGACGAACTCCTCGGCCTTAAGGGAGATGCGCGAAAGCAAGACGGGACCGTGCACGCATTGCGTGCCACAACCGAGACTGCTGCTGCCGACTCAGATGAGAAGTGGCCTCCAGCAGTATCCGAGTGGCTAAACGCACTAGCGCCGCTCATCGCTTCACTTCCGGATCGTTCGCGAGCGGCGATCATGACACGTATCGTCACCGAACTTGCAATCGAAGCCGGCGCTCGCCCCATCAGATCAGCATCCGAAGCATTCGAGGCGCAGCTTGCAGACAGGGGCGAAAAGGCTGCCACGAAGGATGAGCCGCCCACATACGACCCCACCTACAAGCCTGACTTCAGCGAATACGACGCAGCCAGTCACGGAGAGAAGCAAGTCATCCCCGAAAACGGTTTGGAGTCACCGTAACTTGGCGTCAATAGTAAAGAGGCGCACGGCGGAATATGTCGGTAGCGACCCTCATGATTCCGCCATGCCCGATTTCAACCCCTGGAGGTACGCCCGTGACAACCACCCCGACTACCTCATCGACAGAAGTCACAAACTGCCTCCAGGGCTACGCGGATGCATTAAAGGCAACACCATCTACTTGTGCAGCAGCCTCGACCGCGACTCACTCCGCTGCACCCTTTGCCACGAGCTCTGGCACATCAAACGCGAAACCAACCATTCGATGCACCTCACTAACTACCGCGAAGAGATGGCCATCGACAAACTCGTGGCGCGCCAGCTCATCCACATCGACGCCTTCATTGCCGCGATCCCATTCGGAAACAAGGTCCCGCCAACACACGCGGCCGAAGAACTCCGAGTAGACCACCACACCCTCCGCGTCTGGTTCCAAACCCTCAGCGCTGACGAGTGCAGGTACATCGAAACCCGGCTCCAAGAACGAGACCACCCATAAGGGGAAACCATGGCGAACGTCAAGGCATACGACACCGCAGCAGGCCGGCGCTACCGAGTCCGATACCGGACACCACAGGGCAAGCAAACTGACAAGCGCGGATTCGTCACCAAAGCCGAAGCGAACGCCTGGGCAGCGAACGTAGAAGTCGACAAACTCAAAGGTATCTACGTCTCCCCCGCGGCCGGTAAAACCACAGTCGCGGAAATGTACAAACAGTGGCGACCGACCAAACTCAACCTCGCACCATCAAGCCTCCGCCGATACGAGTTGTCGTGGGAAGGCCAAGTCGCTCCAACGTGGCAGAACGTGAAGCTGTCCGACATGACAGCATCCGGAATTGAAGTGTGGTTGGCGCAACTTGTCGCACATCCGTATTCGGCGACAACCGTAAAAAAGGCCCACCAACTTTTGTCGATGCTGCTCGACCTTGCAGTGCGCGACTATCGGATCCAATCCAACCCTGCAAAGGGCCTTACCCTTCCGAGAATTGCAGACACCGAACCGACATTTCTGTCGAGCCAACAAGTCATCGCTCTCGCTGAAGCATCAGGAGTCGGCAAACTCTCCATTCTTATTCTCGGTTTCTGCGGACTTCGCTGGGGAGAAATGGCAGCCCTTAAAGGGCAGCGCTGGGATCCAGAGCGCAGACGACTCCGCATCGCCGAACAGGTAACCGAAATCGACGGGAAACTAACGTGGGGGCCTGTGAAGAATCACCAGGCCCGATCCGTGTCTGTGCCCCGTTTCGTGGCCGATGAAATAAATGCTGCAATCGCTGGAAGATCCTCAACTGACCTCCTGTGCCCCGCAAGCGGTGGAGGCGTCATGCGAAATAAGAATGCCCGCCGCGACTGGTTCGATGCCGCCGTCGAAATGTCGAAAGTCCCTGCCATCACCCCGCACGACCTCCGCCACTCCGCGGCCTCCATCGCGATCGCCGCCGGCGCGAACCTCAAGGGCGTTCAAACCATGCTCGGGCACAAGACAGCAACCATGACCTTGGATTTGTACGGCCACCTATTTGACGATCATCTGGACGATGTGGCGTCGAAAATCGATGCCGCAGTACTTGCACAAAGCAATGCATCCAGTGGCAATCGGAAGCGTGCCTGACTTCAAATGTGGGCAAAATGTGGGCAGACGCAAAAAGACGCCCTCCCGGATTACTCCGAAAGGGCGTCTGAACTGCAGTTATTTGGTGGGGCGGGCGGGGCTCGAACCCGCGACCAATGGATTATGAGTCCACGGCTCTAACCGACTGAGCTACCGCCCCATCCGGATGCGATGCATCGCGGCGAATCCGAATGTTACCGGCACATCCGACGCGGATCACAATCGGGCAGGCGGTGACGCGTTGCACTCTTTCGAGTCGAGTCTTCCAAGGTTGGTCGGCACAGGCGCGATGAGCCGATACCGTGGGAGTGCACACCCCACGGAACAGGATCACCACATGAAGCTTGCACTGACCGAATTCAAGAACTCGAAGGCCACGATCCGGATCATCATGTCCGACGGCGCGAAGCTGAACGGCACCGTCACCGATTTCACCGAAGACACTCTCGTTCTCAATTCTCCGAATGGTGTCTACTACATCAACCCCAGCCACATCGTCCGACTGTTCGAGCCGTCGGATCGCGCAGCGAAGTAGGCGCACCGGCCGAACAGTTCGACGGTTCCGCCGAAAGCCCGACGCAGAGTATTGCGTCGGGCTTTTCGCATCTCCGCCGCCATCATCTTCGCTTCGCGTTCACTGATGCTGATGCCGCCTATCCTCTGCGACATGGCGAACGACAGCGGACCACCTGAACTCGTGTTGTTCGACTTGGGTGGCGTGCTGTGTCGATTCGAGCCTGACCGTCGCGCCGCAGAACTGGCTGCGGCCATCGGCGTCACGGAAGACGAGATTCATGCCCTCGTGTTCGCGTCCGGGTTCGACCAGGAATGCGATCTCGGCATTCACTCCGAAACCGCGATCCTGGAACGCTTTCGACGGCTCGGGTTTCCTGGTGACCGCGACGAGCTACGCCGAGCCTGGGCCAAGGCCTTCATCCCGGACCGCGCGGTCATCGATCTCGCAATCGCGCTTCGAAGCGAGGGGGTCGTGGTCGCCACACTCTCCGACAACGGACCTGTTCTCTTGGCCGCCATCGAGAGTGTCGTAACTCCATCGGCAATCGACGAGCATGTTTTCTCCTGCATGCTCGGAGCTACCAAACCCGAACCTGCGGCCTTCCTGGCTGCGCTGGAGTTGCTCGATGCGCGGCCACAGCAGACCTTCTTCGTCGACGACAACCCGGTGAACGTCCTCAGCGCTCGACGGCTGGGAATTCGCGGCGAACAAGCAAACAAGGCGGCAGACGTCGAATCGGCACTTCGATCGGTGGGTCTGCTGCGAGCGCACTCGGTCAGACAAAAACAAGGTCTGACCAAAACGCGGTCAGACCGAAACAAGAAAGCCCCCCACCCGATTTCTCAGGTGAGGGGGTTCGCTGCTCCCCCGGCTGGACTCGAACCATCAACCGTCCGATTAACAGTCCAGGTAAAAGGCGCACTGGGGCGGGACTAGCCGGGGGAATCTAGGAATGCCGGGGGTAAACGGGAGTCGTCGGGTGTCACCGGTGCATGACTTGTGACAACTACGTGAAATTTCTTACCGACCAAACTGTGGGCCTGATGCGATCGCTCAGGAATTGTGTCGGTGATGGAAGTCGGCGACGCCAGGTATCGCGCACAACTCCTCCAGACTGGCCTTCGGTGAGCTGGCGACCAGACTGGCGACGGCCTGCGGAGTATCTGCCACGAGGGTGATGTCGTCGTCGCGTACGAAGGTAGCGAACTCACTCATCTGTCCGGTCTCGTCCACATCGAATGTGAACCCCGCGTACCCCCACGAAAAGTACGCAGTTCTCACCGGATCTCTGCCAGGTAACCGCGCAAACGGTTCCGACATGTTCTCAAGAACCCAGCCGCGGGAGTGCAGTTCACTGAAGGGGTAGATCCCCAGGATTCGAGTAGCCAATGGAATCGCCATAGCGGCATGCTGCACTGAACTACCGACAAAGTTTCCGCAGTGTCCGGACTGTCTGGTATGTATTACGGACACTTCCCGAAAGGCCAGTCATGGACGACAAGCGAGTTCGTGGAGCCCTCTACCTTGCAGGCGTGCTCGCTTTCGCGATCATCGTTGGTGGCGGCGCATTGGACGAAACATCACCAGCACAAATATTCCTGTTCCTGATCTTCATCGTCCTCCCGATCACATTCGTCGCCCTCGTAATCCGCGCGCTCATCCGCATCGGCGACAAGCGGCCACCCGCCGTGCAGTTCGTCGCGCCACCATCAGGTTTGAGTGCGGGCTGGTATCCAGATCAGCAAAACCCCGCATGGATCCGCTGGTACGACGGCACTCAATGGACGCACCATGTCCAGCCAGGCACGACACCACCGCCTCCGCCAAGTTACTGATTCAGACAAGGTACATAATTCGATGAAACGAACACTGCTCGCCGTGATCGCTGTTGCGAGCTTCGCTGCCGGCTGTGCGACGGAAGACAGCCCCGGCGCGGACAATGGCCCCTCAGACGGGGCTGCCGACACGATCGTGGGGATATCAGATGAGAATGTCAGCACCCAACAAGGCGGAAAGATTAGTACTCTCCAACTAGCTGAGCTGGTCAGCAAAGCGATTGGTGAACCTGCCCCGCCTGAAGACGTCGAACAGATCGCAGGGATAATTTGCACCGAAGTTGGACTTGGAACTTCACCCAAAGAAATCAAGGTGCTCATGCAGTCTGAAATGCAGGACGAAGTGCAGAAAGTTTCCGACCTCGTAGATGTCATCGTTACGTACAGATGCCCGAAATAAGTCCCTGTTTCACGCACCCGCACTGACCGTCTGGTATGTATTTGCCATGAAACGAACTCTGCTTGCTGTTCTCGCGGTGGCTTGCCTCGCTGCTGGATGCTCGTCCACAAAAGCCGGAAACGCCGCAGAGCCCTCCGTCCCTGCCGGCCCAACACAGGCAGAGTTCAATGTTCCCGTAACGATCGTCGCACCCACGGATCGGACTCTTGGCACAGTCACTTTCCTGGAGATCGAAACGACCCCGCACTGCACCAAGAAGTACGGCAAAATCCAGAAACCGAAAGGCATCTACGTCGCAGTCAAGATGCAGGTCGAAACGACTGCAAAGCACAATGAAAACGAATTCATGCGAACGACCGGCCGTGATTTCTCCGAGATCACACCAGCTGGAATCACCAAGAGCGCCGACAGCAACGAGTACAACTGCCTCGAAGAACGCGACGAGTTCGACACATCATTGCAGCCATCAAGCAAGTACGAAGGCTGGGTTCTTCTAGACGTTAGCGACCGGAAATCGAAACTCTCGTATCTGCCGCAGTACGCACCGGCCGGGACGAAGCCTGTACTTCTCCCCGCTATCGAGTCGTAGGTCCCGCAAGACGTCCCGAAGGCCTCACCATTTGGTGGGGCCTTCGTTATGTTTGAGACGGGTAAGTACGGTTCGGGTGATGCTGGCCGGTTGCGGCATGCGATGATTCCCGGACCACAAAGATCAGCCCCGGCGGATGCGGCAAACACCCCCGAGGCCCGGCCGACAGGTGAATGTCGACATGAACCACGGTACTCAACTACTCCATTTCCGGCACTCGTTCGATGTCTCCGCTGACGGCAAGTAGATGGCGAAAAGAGGCTGGGGTCCGTGGTCAAGAATCAAACTGGAAGCCCTCGAGGACTATCTCAACGCTTTCGCACGAGCGTCCAGTAAGACTCGAACTCTGTATCTGGACCTCTTCGCTGGCGCACCCGAGAATTTCGAGCGCGGCACCGGAAGCGTCATCGCAAACTCAGGGAAACGCGCTCTCGACGTGAACCCACCAATTAACCGCGTCGTGTTATGTGAGATGCAAGAAAAGACCGCAGACAACCTCGAATCGAGCCTGCGCTCCAGTTACGCTGGGCGTGACCTGGTGGTCCTGGCAGAGGACTGCAATGTAGCCATCCCAAGGTACTTGTCTCAGCTGTCTATAGATTGGCGAAACTACGCGGCCATTTTCGCGATGGTTGACCAGTACTCCGCGGAAATATCGTGGAAGACCTTGAAGTACCTTTCAACCTATCGCCGAAATAAACGCGGGTTCAAGGTTGGGCTTTGGCTCTACTTCGGACACGGACTACTGCCCCGAGGATTGGGACGTGGCGACGCCCCCTCCGAAAGCGATGAGCAGCGAGTGCGCGAATACGCGGACCGGATAGATGAAATGTTCGGAACGAAGCAATGGAGGGAGTTGTGGCGAGCCCGAGTTGACGGCGCGCTCTCCGGCGCAGACTTCCGAGGTGAACTCGTGAACCTCATGCGATGGAGACTTGAGCATGAACTCGGATACTGCACGACACTACCGCTGGAGTTCACCAATGAGAACGGGAACCCGATCTACACCGTAATCTTCGCCACGTCGAACAACATCGGCGAAAAGATCATGAGCAGCGTATTCAACAAACATGGCGATGCGCTGCAGAAGATGCGGAATGCTCACAAAGCCAGCAAGCTCCTTCAGAAAGAAGAAGCCCAGGGCGTCAGCTCATTCTTCGAATCGGAGGAACTGACCAGCCTTCTGACACAACAAGAAGTCCGCGAACCGCTGCTACCCCCCATAGAACCGTTCAGGTACCCCATCAACCCAAAGCCGTAGTCGGCATCTCATCCCAGAGTTCACCGTCGAGCAGTCGTCCCATCGCCTTTGGGGTTCGGCCGCCCCACTGCTTGAAAAAGAACGGTACAGAATCCGCGTTACATGCGTCTCGAATATCCCGCGCCCAAGACAACTCCATGGGTCGGTAGTTCGCTCCAGATTCACCGCCGGCGATGACCCACCCGACATCAGAGAGATCGATCCCCTTAAGCGACCCCAAGAGAGGTTCACACGAGAGGAACCGAACCGCGGCGGGTACATCACGCAAGTGATCTACTCGGTCGAGGTGATCAGAGTTCTCGACCGATACGCCCATCCATACGTTCTCTGGCCATTCAATCTTGTCCGCCATCCGACTCAGTCGCAGCGATCGCTTCGTCAGGATCTGGTACGTGTGCTGGGGAGTTTCCCGCATCACATCAAAGACATCTCGCACGAATCCGATCGGCACCTTGGCATGGAAGAGGTCACTCATCGAATTCACGAACACCACACGAGGGTTACGCCACTTCCGCGGCTGATCAAGCGCCAAGGGATGGATCGTCACGCCGAAACCGGGTCCGGAAGTTACCGGATTCCCATCGTTTTGATACTTGGCCGCACCCATCGCCTTGAGGCGCTTCGAGAGCGTCAAGGCATAACAGTTGTCGCAGCCAGCGGAGACTCGATCGCAACCCGTCACCGGATTCCATGTTGCCTCAGTCCACTCGATCGACGACTTGTCGGCCACGACGATCCACCACCTTCGAATATTTGTTCGATAATCCACGCTGCATCAATACCGCCCGAACGGTACCATCCGTCCTGAAAATATCACCAAATCAATTAATCATGTTGCACCCCAACATTATTCAAAAATCCGCACGCTATGTGCCGGAACCGAAAGTGCCCCAACTCATCAAAGTTAGGGGCACTGCGTTCATAGAGATGGAGGCTACGGAGGCGGCGAAGGCACAAGACACCGGTTCAAACCGTGATCATTGTGTTTTCCAGATGTAGTCGACTCGGTGTGGGTCGAGTCCGTCGCGGCCTCGCCGGTCGGTGGGCTTACGCCGCAAACACCAGTTCCGAGCGCCTTCCGGAAGATGACCACGATTGGGACGCGTAATTGAAAGAACTCGAAGACCTGGCAGGCGCTAACGGCATCGCGATAGTCGAAGGCAACCTGCCAGGCAAGGAACGTGGCCGCTGGTATGCGGAACCGCGAATCATCGTCCTGCAAGTACGGATCCCGCTCGACTACACACGCACCACCCTCGGGCATGAACTTGGACATGCCACACATAACCACGACATGTCGACACCCGACGCTCGGATTCACTACTTCCAAGAACGCCAGGCCGACGAGTACGCGGCACGACTTCTCATCTCCGAGGAGTCCTACCGGAAAGCAGAACGAATGCACGGTGCGCACTTCGCCGGCATCGCACACGAACTGAAAGTGACCGTGGAACTCATCCACGTGTGGCGAGACCTCTGGCACAGAAAGGACAAAAAATGGCACGACAACAACTGCCTCCGCAGATCAAAAAGATCGAACTCGCGAAAAAAGAACGCGGCAAAAACGCAATCAGATACCAGCTGACGGTTGACACCGGGGTCGATCCGATCACCGGCCGTCGAAAACAGTTAAGAAAGAGATTCGCCACGGAAGCTGACGCGAGTGACGAACTCGCGAGGATTCAAAACGAAGTGCAGCGTGGAACATTCGTTCACTCAATGGATCTCACAGTCGAGCAAGCTTGCACGAACTGGCTCTTATCGCTCCATGGAATTAAGCCGTCGACAAAGGTCGGATACGAAGACGTCCTCAAGCCGGTCCGATCAGAACTAGGCGACATCTCCGTCCAGAAGCTGACCCGCCTAGACATCGACAAACTCATCAAAGAACTGCGAGAGAGAGAAGGCTCACCAGATCGACAGGACACTCCAGAAAGAAATGGGGCCCACGAACTTGCAACCTCATGGTTGGCACCTTGTCTCAAGTTCTTGAGCAGCTCGTGAAGGAAGGACAACTCGTCCGAAACGTAGCCGCGCTCGTCGACCACGTTCCGCAGACACGGAAACAACTCCAAACGCTGACTGCCGACGAAGTTCAGGTCGTTCTCGGCGCGATCAAGAACGATCGCCTTCGGCACGTTTGGCACCTCGCACTATCAGGGCTTAGACGCGGCGAACTCGGAGGACTGAGATGGGCCGATGTGGACCTGGAGAATAGAACGCTCAGGATCGGACCCAGTCGAGTGTCGGCCGGCGGCGAAGCCATCGACCAAGAGGACGCCAAGTCAACCACATCGGGCCGAACCTTGCCTCTGCCTCAACCACTCGCCGACGAACTCAAAGCCGCGCAACGACAACAAGCGGCCGAAAAGCTGGCATTCGGCGAAGGCTACGGCGACGGCGGATATGTCGCCTGCAACGAAGCCGGACAACCCCTGCACCCCGACACCCTCACCAAGCGATGGAAAGCGATCCTCGCAGATTTGGACGTCGCTCAGGTTCGGCTCCACGATGCCCGACACACCTGCGGAACCCTCACGCACCTCCAGCGAGTCCCGATCGGGGTCATCGCCACGTGGCTTGGTCACGCTGATAGTTCGTTCACAATGCGCACCTACACGCACTCTCAGACCGACGCTCTTGCTGCGGCTGCGACGAGTTTGGGATCGCTTGTGACAATCCGTGACAACGAACCGAAATCTTCCTAAAAACGAAAAAATCCCCGACCCGCATTTCTGCAGATCAGGGACTTTTTCTAACGCTCCCCCGGCTGGACTCGAACCAGCAACCGTCCGATTAACAGTCGGAAGCTCTGCCAATTGAGCTACAGGGGATTGTCTTGCTCGCTTCGCCCGTTCCGGCGTTGCCTGAGAAACTGTAGCGAATCCTTCACCGAAGTACCAAATCGCCTGCCCAGCGAGTCATCAGGCAGGATGGAGTCAGGACGATCGGTGCTGGAGGGAAGCAGGAATGATGCGTTTGTTGATCGGTGTTGCAGCTGGGTACGTCCTGGGAACCAAAGCGGGCCGCGCACGATACGAGCAGATCAGCCGGGCCGCGAAGGCGGTGGCCACCAGTCCGGCCACCAAGAAGGTGTTGGACGCGTCACGGCAGAAGCTGGCCGACTCACTGAGTACTCAGCCCAAGCTCGAGCCGATGAAGCCGATCAACGAGGAGACTACGATTCTGGTCCCCCACGACCAGTTGAAGAAAAACCGTTAGGTCAGACGCTTTGGTCGCCGACAGCCTGCTCACGCAGCTGTCGGCGATACTGCTCCAGCGCCACGAGGTCGCCGAACAGTGAGTTGTACTCCTCGGGGGCTGCAGCAGGTGAAACGCGCTGAAGCTTGGATTTGAGGTCGGCAACCTGCTCGCCCACCCACGCTTCCTGCAGTCGTGCGAGCACTCCGTTGATGTAGCGCGGAACCGTGTCTTCGTCACACGGCATCGGTTCGACGGCCAGCTCAGATACAACCGAGGCCACCGTCATGTCTTCGACGCCCTTGGTGACGACTTCGATCCACTCGGCGCCGCCGAGTCCCTTGCTCGTTCCACCGGCGTCAGCCATTGCCTGTCTGATGACAACGTAGGCGGGGTGGGTGAACGTCTCGGGCGGCAACGAGTCGAAGACACTGCCGGCGATGCCAGGGTGCTGCAATGCGGCCTTGAGGACAGCTCGCTGCGTCGAGAGCGCGGGATCGTTGGGCCGGGGCCTGGAGATTCCGATCGGCAGCGCAAGCGCATCGGCAGCAGGTTGGTCGACAACCTGACGACGCTTGGGTGCCGGTGACGATCCACGCGTCGACGCCCGTTTGCGAGCTTCGTCACGCACGCGTCGTCGAACCGACGGAAGATCGTCCCAACCGACCCATCCGCACAACAGATTCGCGTAGCTGTCGCGCAGAGTTGATTCCTTGATCTGCGCAACGACGGGCACGGTACGACGCAGTGCCTCGACACGACCTTCAGCGGTCTCCAGGTCGTGTTCGGTGAGGATGGACTTCACCACGAACTCGAACATCGGAGTGCGCCGTGCCACGAGGTCGCGAACGGCGGCGTCACCAGACTTCAGACGCAGATCGCACGGGTCCATTCCGTCGGGCGCGACGGCGACGAACGTCTGCCCGGCCATCTTCTGATCACCCTCGAACGCCTTCATCGCAGCGGCCTGCCCCGCGGCATCACCGTCGAAGGTGTAGATGATCTCACCGCGAAAGTAGCTGTCGTCCATCAGGAGTCGGCGGAGCATCGCAAGGTGCTCCTCACCGAAGGCGGTCCCGCACGAAGCGACGGCGGTCTTGACGCCCGCCAAATGCATCGCCATGACGTCGGTGTAACCCTCGACGACTACCGCCTGGTGCCCCTTGGCGATGTCGCGCTTGGCGAGGT
Organism: Rhodococcus sp. RCBS9; assembly: GCF_029457415.1. NCBI lineage: Bacteria > Bacillati > Actinomycetota > Actinomycetes > Mycobacteriales > Nocardiaceae > Rhodococcus > Rhodococcus sp. RCBS9. The sequence goes on from NZ_CP120422.1 coordinate 71,747, forward strand.
CCAAGCCGAACAAGACCTGAGACTTCTTGTAGAGAATCGTTTCCGGCGTGTTGACGTACTTACCCGGCATGGTGTCGTCGTCGAAGAGCTTGCGGGCACCGAAGCCGATGACGTCACCGGCGACGCTGCGGATCGGCCACAGAAGTCGGCGATGGAACCGGTCGATCGGACCTCGCCGGCCTTCTTTGGACAGCCCGGCTGCTTCTAGTTCTTTGAACTCGAAACCTTTGGACATCAAGTATTTTGTGAGAGTGTCCCAACCTTCTGGCGCGTATCCACACCCGAACTGCAGGGCCGCTGCACCGTCGAAGTTTCTCTCGGTGAGGTAGTCGCGAGCCGCCTGGGCATCGGGTTCGCGCAGACGAGCGGCGTAGAACTCCTGAGCCGCCGCGTTTGCTGCGATCAAGCGTGCACGGGTGCCGCGATCGCGCTGAACGGACGGTCCGCCGCCCTCGTACGAAATCGTGTAGCTGAGTCGATCCGCCAACTGCTCGACGGCCTCTACGAAGCTGATGTGATCCATCTTCTGCAGGAACGAGTACACATCACCACCCTCACCGCAGCCGAAGCAGTGGTAGAGGCCGTGGTTGGGTCGCACATGGAACGACGGCGACTTCTCGTCGTGAAAGGGACACAGACCTTTGATCGAATCGCCACCGGCACGCTTGAGTGAAACGTATTCACCGACGATGTCCTCGATGCGAGTGCGTTCGCGAATGGCCGCGATGTCTCTGTCAGAAATTCGGCCCGCCACGTACATCAGTCTAGGCGGTCCCCCGGCACCTCCTGACAACGATATGTTGATGGCCGACTCTGCACCGCAGCGATGGGACCGACGATGACTGAAAACGCCTCGAGCTCGCACGAAGGGCGATCAGGAACCCGATTCGGCGTGTACGAGTTGCGTAGCCTCCTCGGCCGAGGCGGAATGGGTGAAGTGTTCGAGGCGTACGACACCTCGAAGGATCGCCTGGTCGCTCTCAAGTTGCTCCATCGAGAGCTTGCGGCCGACCCGTCATTCCAAGCTCGTTTCCGCCGAGAATCTCGCGCCACCGCCGCCCTGAACGAACCGCACGTGATCCCGGTGCACGACTGGGGCGAGATCGACGGAGTTCTCTTCATCGACATGCGATTGGTCGAAGGTCATACGTTGCGAGCCGAGTTGACCGAATTCGGCCGACTCACGCCTGTACGAGCCGTCGACATCGTCTCGCAAATCGCGTCGGCGTTGGACGCCGCCCATGCCCGCGGGCTCATCCATCGTGACGTCAAACCAGACAACATCATTCTCACGAACAACGGCTTCGCCTACCTCGTCGACTTCGGAATCGCATACTCACAGACGGACACGAAGATCACCACCGAGGGAAGCGCAGTCGGTTCGTATGCATACATGGCGCCGGAGCGGTTCGGAATCGAAACGCCGACGGCCGCAGCGGATGTCTATTCCCTGGCTTGTGTCCTCTACCAATCACTCACCGGAACAACACCTTTCAACACCACAAGCATCGAGCATCTGGTCAATTCGCACCTGAACGCTCCGCCGCCACGCCCCACACTGGCGGTTCCGTCGCTCCCGCAAGGCCTTGACGCCATCGTGGCTCGCGGCATGGCAAAGGATCCCGCACACCGCTATCCGACTACGGGAGCGCTCGCACTCCAAGCGCGGCAGGCCCTCTCGACGACCCACACCCCCGGTGCCGCCGGCGGATTGCAACCCACGATCGTCGGGCAGCCCACCTACACCACGGCGAATCCCGCTCACGGGAACTACACGCACATCGTGACAAAGACCAAGCGAAACCGAGCACCGATCGCGATCGGTGCGGCTGGAATTGCACTCGTTCTGGCCGCAGGAGGCACGGCGGCCTGGGTGACGCTGGGGAATTCGGGCCCCGAATCACCAACCGCTGTAGCAGCTTCCACCGCCACGTCGGCACTGGCGCCCATTCAGGATCCGGTCAGAACGCCGAAGCTCGAGCCGCTACCCACCGCCGGACAGCAGGCAACCACGACCACGCGGGCGCCGAACCCCGCCACGAAGAACGGCGATCTCGGGGTGAGCAAGCCGATCACCGTCCCCTCATGCAAAGGAACCGGAATCGTGGTGTTGGCCAATGCCACCGATCCGGCAACGTACGCCAGCGAGATCCAGAACTACCTCGACGCGTTCCCCGGCTCGAAATACCTACGCACAGACCAGTCCTGCCCGTCACTGCGTCAAGTCTCCGATTCGGGGACGGCGATCTACACGGTGTATCGCGAATCCGGGAACACCGAGTCGAAGATCTGCAAGGACGTTCGCGCAGCAGGTGGCGACGCTTACGGCAAGTGGCTCGATACCACTACCGACCCGTCGACGCGGATGACTTGCTGAGGGCGTAAGTGGCTCAGCCCCAGCTGGCCTGCGCGCCCAGGCTCGCTTTGTCCACCCGTTCGAGCCGACTCTCCGTGTACGACGCGATCTGATCCACCACTACCCGGACCCGAGCACCGTCGTCCGCGGCGCGTTCCCACGCGGGCAGCAGGATCGGATCGAGCCCGGCCGGCGCAGTTGCCAGCAGCCATTCCGCGACGCGATGAACACGATCACGCTGCCGATCCTGACGCGCTTTGTGTCCGGCGTCGGACATCACGTAGTACAGCGCCACGGTCTTGAGCAACGCCACCTCGGATGCGACGGCCTCGGGTATGTCGAGGTCGGCTTGATAGCGCGAGAGGGGTCGGTCACCGTGTGTCAGCCGGGTGCTGGCGATCGCCGCGGTGGCGAAGCGACCCACCAATTCACTCGTGAGATTCTTCAACGCGACGGAACTTCCGAGTGTTCCGTCGAAACTTCCGACCCCGCGTACGACGGGGAGTTCGGACAACCGTTGAGCGGCGTCGATCAGATCGTCGACTACCAACCCCCGAAACTCGGAGGCCCCCAGTTCTGCCAGTGCGCGCTGCTCGGACGGATCAGCAAGCGAGCGAAGGTCGATACGGCCTGCGATCACCCCGTCCTCCACGTCGTGCACGGAGTACGCGATGTCGTCGGCCCAGTCCATGACCTGAGCTTCCAGGCATTGCCGACGCTCGGGCGCTCCCTCGCGAACCCAGGCGAGCACCTCTGCGTCGTCGTCGTATGCCCCGAACTTCGCGCCGGGCTCAGGGCGGGTCCAGGGATACTTGATGGCTGCGTCGAGTGACGCCCTGGTGAGATTGAGGCCTGCGCTCAGACCGTCGGGGCGCAGGATCTTGGGTTCGAGGCTGGTCAAGATCCGCAGATTCTGCGCATTGCCCTCGAAACCTCCGCAGTCCTTGGCGACTTCGTCGAGGGCCTTCTCGCCGTTGTGACCGTACGGTGGGTGCCCGATGTCGTGCGCGAGACCGGCGAGGTCCACCAGGTCCGGATCGCAACCGAGTCCGTCGGCGATCCCTCGCCCGATCTGTGCGACCTCCATCGAGTGCGTCAACCGCGTGCGAGGTGTGTCACCGTCGCGCGGGCCGACAACCTGGGTCTTGTCGGCCAAGCGCCGCAAAGCCGCGGAGTGTTGGACACGCGCCCGATCTCGCGAGAAGTCCGAACGATGCTGCGCCGCTGCGATCTGCGAACCCGGCAACCCCGCTCGCTTCGGCGCCTCGACGACACGACGTTCGAGGTCGTGTTCGGAGTAGGTGCCGCCTCCGTAGGTGGTGTGAGCTGTCATGGTCTCTATTGCCCTGCCGTGTAGGGGAAGTCTGCCGAGAAGTGCGTGAGCTGATACCAGAGCAGCGCGCCGGTTTCGCGAGCGATTCCGTGCAACTGGGATTCGCGGGTGAAGACAGCCGGGCCCTGACGAGTAGGTGCGGTCCACGCCTGGAGTCCTGTGTCGCGGGCCATCGTCCGCGTTCGCAAGGAGTGCCACGGGTCACTGACCAGGACAGCGGAATTGATTCCCTGCGAGGACATCTCGGCGCTCACCGCGTCGATACTGAGCAGTGTGTCCGAACCGGTCTCCACCGCGGTGATCGCACTCGAAGGAATTCCGCGATCGGTCAGATACATCTTTCCCGACGCCGCTTCGGTGTACTCGTCACCTTCTTGTTTGCCGCCGACAGTGATGATCTGCGGCGCCACTCCGCGCTTGTACAGCTTGTACGCCTGCTCGAGTCGGGCCTCGAAGACGGACGACGGAGTGCCGGAATACTGAGCCGCGCCCAGAACGACTATCGCGTCGGCCGGCCGCGTGTCGTCGATGCGCGCCACCTGCCACACCCGGAACGCAGTACCCCCGACCAGAACCACGGCCATCAACACGGCACCGGCGATCAGTCGGCGCGTCCAGCGAGCCAATCCTGCCCCGAAGCCGCCCGCCCGTGAGGGTGATGGGTCGTGGGGGCGGTTACCGAAAGCAGGTTTCACTCCCGCAATTCTGCCAGTTCGCGGCGATCACCTCCGATGCCGACGCGCCACAACGGATAGATTTGCGTCATGGCCCTCGCACCACACTTCTCGCAGTTGTCCTCGGTAGAGCAGAGTCGGACAATCACCCGACCCGTTCGCCGTCGGGGAAGCGCCGCCGCCGTCGCTGCGATTTTCGCTCTGCTGGCGCTCGTCTTCAGTCCTGCGCTCGCCTCGGCGGACGCCCCGATGGTGTTGCCGAATCACATCACCGACACCTCCGGGGTTCTCGACGCCGGGCAACGCAGCGACATACAAGCCGCGATCGATCAACTCGGCGAGGACCACCAGATCGATCTGTGGGTCGCGTTCGTCCCCGATTTCAACAACCTGGGTGGCCAGGCGTGGGCGCAGCAGACAGCCACGAAGTCGACGCTGAGTACCAAATCCGTCCTGCTTGCAGTTGCCACGGCGGAGCGTGCTTACTACCTCGATGTGCCCGCTGAGCTGAGCAACATCACGGATTCCGACATCGAATCGATCAATACCGACGCGGTGGAACCGGCTCTCGCCGAGGATGATTGGACCGGCGCGGCGATTGCCGCGGCCGGCGCACTCGGCGACGCGAACAACACGAGCGGCGGAATGGGAGTCGGAACACTCCTCATCGCGGGCGGCGCTGTGGTGGTCGGGACGGGCGGCGTGGTCCTGTACTCACGCAAGCGCAAGAACGACAAGAACAAGGCAAGCGTCGAAGCCGCGAAGAACATCTCCCCCGACGACATCGCCAGCCTCAATGCACTCCCGCTGCCAACGCTCGACGAACGCGCGAAGGAGATCCTCGTCGAGACGGACAACGCGATCGCCGGCAGCCAGGAGGAACTCGATCTGGCCCGCAGCGAGTTCGGAGATTCCGCCGTCGCACCGTTCTCGGCAGCATTCGACAAGGCCAAGGCCACCCTCGCCGAAGCCTTCGCGATCAGGCAGCGACTCGACGACGCCATCCCGGAAACTCCCGATCAACGCCGCCAGATGCTGATCGACATCATTTCCTCGTGCGGTCGAGCCGACCAAGAACTCGAAGCTCGCGTCGAGGAGTTCGACGGGCTTCGCGACCTTCTCATCAACGCCCCCGCCCGTCTCGATGCGTTGACGCAGAGTGTTGTTTCTCTCAGCGTGCGCTTGCCCGAATCCGAGGCGATTCTGACCAAATTGAAGGATCAATTCCCCGCGCCGACGCTGGCATCGGTCGTGAACAACGTCACGATGGCGAGTGAGCGCCTGACGCTCGCCGAGAAGTCGATCGAGGAAGGACGAGACGCGACGGCACTGCCGGCCGGTAAGCAAGGCGCTGCCGTCACTGCGATTCGCACGGCCGAAGCCGCCCTCGATCAGGCACGCAAGCTACTCGACGGCGTCGATCACGCCGCCGACGACATCCGAAACGCCATCGCGACACTTCCGTCCGCGATGGACGACGTCCAGCAGGGCATCACCGCTGCGGACGCTTACCTGGCGCAAGGCGGGCAGAAGTTGGCGGACGCGAAGGCCGCAGCCCAGGCAGCGTTGGCGAATGCTCAGACGTCGAAGGACAGCGATCCGCTGACAGCCTTCAACCAGATCGTCGCAGCCGACGCCCAACTCGACGCGCTTCTTGCCGACGCTCAGGAGCAGAAGCAGCAGCTCGAACGTGCACAGCAGCGCCTCGCCCAGGACATTCTGGCCGCACAGGCTCAGGTGACCGCTGCAGGCGACTTCCTCGGAACCAGACGCGGCGCGATCGGAGCGGAGGCGCGCACTCGCTACGCCGAGGCTCAGCGGCACCTGCAGGCGGCCCAGCAATTGCAGGCCTCGGATCCGTCGAAGGCGCTGCAACACGCCCAGGCCGCGACCACCTTGGCGACGCACTCACTTCGCGCCGCGCAGAACGACGTCAACACCTGGGAAGCAAACCAACGACCCCGTGGCGGCGGTGGCGATGCGACAGGAGCGATCCTCGGCGGCATCCTGATCAACAGCATTCTGCGAGGTGGCGGAGGGCCCCGTTCGTACGGCGGACCGAGCAGCAGCGGACGCTCCGGTCGCGGTGGCGGCGGCGGTGGTTTCGGCGGCGGGGGCGGCGGCCGAACCAGTCGAGGCGGCGGCGGCCGGTTCTGACGGATCCCGTCGAGGTAGTAAAATCCCTACTTTGTTCACGACCGCACTCGTCGTACGCTTCATCCGGCAAGTCGGGATCACAGATCATACGAAGGTGTTATGGAAAGCGTCGCCCCGCAGATAACCGTCGTTGTACCCACATACAACGAGCGTGAGAACCTGCCAAAGCTCGTCGATCGCCTCGCCGCGTTGAAGATCCCGAACCTGCACGTCCTCGTGGTGGATGACAACTCCCCCGACGGAACGGGCGAGGTTGCGGACAAGTTGGGTATCGATGGTCCCATCCCGGTCGGAGTGCTTCACCGCACGGTCAAGGACGGTCTCGGCCGTGCTTACGTCGCGGGCATGAGCCGGGCTCTGGCGGAGAACGCAGACATCGTCATTCAGATGGACGCAGATCTCTCGCACCCGTCCGAAGCGATCCCCGCCATGATCGAGATCCTCACCACTACCGATGCGGCAGTCGTTCTCGGCTCCCGCTACGTCGAAGGCGGCGCAGTCGCCGGCGACTGGCCGTGGCACCGCAAGGCCTTGTCCGCCTGGGCGAACTTCTACGTCAACGCCATTCTGCGACTGCACGTCAAGGATGCGACCGCCGGCTTCAAGGCGTGGCATGCAAAGACCTTGCGCGACATCGACGTCGAATCGGTGCAGAGCAACGGCTACGCGTTCCAGGTCGAGATGAACTACCGAGTTGTTCAGCGCGGCATGAAGATCGCCGAAACGCCCATCCGCTTCGAGGAGCGCACCGAAGGCGTCTCCAAGATGAGTCTCTCGGTTCAGTTGGAGTCTGCTCTGGTGCCGTGGAAGCTCAAGTTCGGCAAGAAGTCCCTGTGACCTCGGCGGCCGATCGAAAGTAGTCGGCCGTCTGCGTGTCCGACGGGTAGAACGATTCGATCGCAATCTCTGCGAGCGTGACGTCGCGCGGCGTACCGAACACGGTGGTGGTGCTGAACATCGCCAGTTCGGTATCGCCGACGCGTACACGCAACGGAACCAGCAGGGAATTCGCGCGGTCGTCGTGCCAGTCTCCGCCGCTCGGATAGGCGCGCAGCTCGTCGAGCAACGACGACAGCTGCACATCCGCACTGACCTCCACTTCCCGAGCCAGCCTTGTGAGCAGGTGGGCCCGCCACTGCGCGAGGTTCACGATCCGCGGCGCCATGCCCTCGGGATGCAAGCTCAGACGCAATACGTTCACCGGTGGTTCCAGGAGGAAATCAGCGGCGCCCGCGGTCAAAATTCCCACGGCCTGGTTCCCGGCGACCATCTCCCACTGCTGATCGACCACCACGGCCGGATACGGGTCATGCGCGTCGATGATGCGATCGATGGCCTCACTCACCGCTGACATCGGCGCTTCTGCCAACGACTTCTGCGAGTACTCCGGCGCGTGGCCACTTGCCAGCAGAAGCGTGTTCTGTTGTCGTAGAGGAACATCCAGACATTCGGACAGGTGAAGAATCATGTCCCGGCTCGGCTTGGAGCGGCCGGTTTCGATGAAGCTCAGATGCCTGGTCGACACTCATGCCGCCGCCGAGAGTCCCAACTGAGTGAGCCTTCGCCGCTCCCGCCACCGCTTGAGTTCGGAGCCCACGTCCATCGTCTCGAAGGTCATTCTTTCAAGTTAGCGACCCGAGGTAGCCGAGGCCATGACCTCAGAGGTAATCGACCCGACGCAGTTTCGGAGGAACAGTGGTCTCAGCCGGCGAGGCCGCCGGACATTCACCACCGGAAACTGATCAAGGGAGCGACCATGAGCGACTTCGACGCAATCGCCGACGCCTACATCGACATGTGGAACGAAACCGATACCACCGCCCGTAAAGCACGGGTCGAGCAATTGTTCGCACCCGGCGGTCGCTACACCGATCCGCTCGCGGACGTCACCGGACACGATCAGATCGACGCGATGATCAACGCTGTGCAGCAACAATTTCCGGGCATGCACTTCACCCTCGTCGGACCTGTGGACGCGCATCACCGACAGGCCCGATTCGGTTGGGCTCTCGGCCCGTCGGGGGCCGAGTCACTGATCGACGGATTCGACGTACTCGAACGCGACGACGACGGCCGGGTGACGCTTGTCCTCGGGTTTCTCGACAAGGTGCCTTCGGCCTGAATCGGGACTACCACCGACAGCGTTCGTCACGAAGGTTGTCGGTGGTTCGTGGCATCATCGGTGCCGATGAACGCCGACGGATTTACCTGGTCCACACCGATTCCCGAGTCCGAGGGTGCTGAGTACGACGCTCACACGCTGACCGTCAACGGCCTTCCCACCGTCTATCGAACCGCCAAGACGACGCCGACCAAGCTCGGTCAGTTCGTCACACTGTGGCGCCGTTCCGAGGCCGGGCCCATCCGCCCCTTCGACGCCAGCGACCGCGTGATGCTGTTCGTGGTGAAGGTATACGACGAAGAGCATTCGGGGCACTTCGTCTTTCCCGTCGAAACCCTCGTCGAACACGACATCGTCTCGACGAACTTCTCCGGCGGTAAGCGCGCTGTCCGGGTCTATGCACCCTGGGTTACGCCGACCAGCGCGCAAGCAGTCAGAACTCAGCGCTGGCAGATCCGGCATTTCGGCGAGTTCCCTGATGTACTCAGCTCGACTGTGTTCAGCTCAACTGTGTTCAGCTCAACTGATACGTCGCGATGATGACGCCTGTTGTCGTGGGGACGCTGTCGGTGAGGGTGAACTGAGCGAGCGCAGCTCCGTCGGGGAACAATCTGCGCCCGGTTCCGAGAACCAGCGGATGTATCAGCAGAGTGTAGGTGTCGACGAGACGTCGCTCGGCCAAGGACGTGATCAAGTCGCCGCTGCCCAGAATCACCAGATCCGGGCCCTCACTTTCCTTGAGCGTGGCGACCGCTTCGGCGGCATCACCTTTCAACAAGGTCGAGTTCTTCCACGGCAGCGGTTCACCCAAAGTCCTTGACGCTACGTACTTCTGCGTGTTGTCGAGCACCTCGGTAAACGGATTGTCGGTCTGAAACGGCCAGTACGAGGCGAAGTTTTCGTAAGTTCTGCGACCGAACAGCAACGCCGATTTCTTCGCCATCCCCTCCCCCATCTTCTGCGCCATGACGGAATCGTTGAAGGGTGCTGCCCACCCACCGTGCTCGAATCCGCCACGACGGTCCTCGTCCGGCCCACCGGGCGCCTGCATGACACCGTCGAGAGTCACGCTGTTGGTCACGCTGAGTTTTCTCATAACTTCGATCCTGCGCCTGAAGGACCATCGGGGAAAGAGAAAACGGGCGGTCCTTCTCGATTGAGAAGGACCGCCCGTCAGCTTCGAACGAGAATCAGGAGCCGATCAGCCGTGCGGCCAGGTAGCTTTCCACCTGATCGAGGGCGACGCGTTCCTGCGCCATGGAGTCACGCTCACGCACCGTCACAGCCTGGTCTTCGAGAGTGTCGAAGTCGACCGTGATGCAGAACGGTGTGCCGATCTCGTCCTGGCGACGGTAACGACGACCGATGGCGCCGGCGTCGTCGAACTCGACGTTCCAATTCTGACGCAGCTGCGCTGCAAGATCTTTGGCCTTCGGCGTCAGGTCCGCGTTACGCGAGAGCGGCAGAACGGCAGCCTTGACGGGAGCGAGTCGGCGATCCAGGCGGAGCACTGTGCGCTTGTCGACGCCGCCCTTGGAGTTGGGCGCCTCGTCCTCGGTGTAGGCGTCGACCAGGAAGGCCATCAGCGAACGCGTGAGACCGGCCGCCGGCTCGATGACGTACGGCGTGTACCGCTCGCCCGTCGTCTGGTCGTAGTAGTTCAGCTCGGTGCCCGAGTGCTTGGAGTGCGTCGAGAGATCGAAGTCGGTACGGTTCGCGATACCTTCGAGCTCGCCCCATTCGCTGCCCTGGAAGTGGAAGCGGTACTCGATGTCGGTCGTGCCCTTCGAGTAGTGCGAAAGCTTTTCCGGCGCATGCTCGTACAGACGCAGGTTGTCCTTGTTGATACCGAGGCCGGTGTACCAGTCAAGGCGGTAGTCGATCCAGTACTGATGCCACTGCTCGTCCTCGCCCGGCTTGACGAAGAATTCCATCTCCATCTGCTCGAACTCACGGGTGCGGAAGATGAAGTTGCCGGGGGTGATCTCGTTGCGGAAGCTCTTGCCGATCTGGCCGATGCCGAACGGCGGCTTCTTACGCGAGGTGGTCAGCACGTTGGCGAAGTTCACGAAGATGCCCTGTGCGGTCTCGGGGCGAAGGTAGTGCATGCCCTCTTCGCTCTCGACGGGGCCGAGGTACGTCTTGAGCATCATGTTGAAGTCGCGCGGCTCGGTCCACTGGCCGACGGTGCCGCAATCGGGGCAACCGATGACATCCATCGAGACGTCGTCCGGGTTGTCGAGCTTCTTCTTCTCCGCGTACGCCTCCTGCAGGTGATCCTGACGGTGACGCTTGTGACAGTTGAGGCACTCGACGAGCGGGTCGTTGAAGACACCGACGTGACCGGACGCGACCCACACCTCGCGGGGCAGAATCACCGACGAGTCGAGGCCGACGACGTCCTCGCGGCTGGTGACCATGTTGCGCCACCACTGGCGCTTGATGTTCTCCTTGAGCTCGACACCCAATGGGCCGTAGTCCCATGCGGACTTGGTACCGCCGTAGATCTCACCGCACGGGTAGACCAGGCCTCGCCGCTTGGCGAGATTGACAACGGCTTCGATCTTGGACTTGGGTGCCACTCGATTGCTCTCCATCTGGGTAATAGATGCATGATTTTCGTGCGCTTTTCGCACCATCAGCCTATCTGGCGGCTGCCACGCACTTCCGTCCAAGGTTGACATGCATACTTGTGCATATCAAAATGAAAGTGATTTGCAATAATGTGGTGAGATGGCTATGCCCGGACATCATGATCTACCCCTCGAAGGAGCCTCGCTGTGAGCATTGCGGATACCGGCGATCTCCACAAAAGCCATGATCATTCCGACCTCGGACACACGCACGACCCGTTCGAAGCCGCACCGCCCGCGCCCGTGCCGCCCAAGGAAACCCTGGCGGCCGCCGGCGAAATTCTGCGGGCGCTCGCTGCACCCGTTCGGATCGCGATCGTGCTTCAGTTGCACGAGTCGGAGCGTTGCGTTCACGAACTCGTCGGAGCTCTCGGTGTCACTCAGCCACTCATCAGCCAGCATCTGCGCGTACTCAAAGCAGCGGGCGTCGTCCGCGGCGAGCGCAACGGACGAGAAGTTCTCTATCGACTCGTCGACGATCACCTTGCACACATCGTCGTCGACGCTGTCGCCCACGCCGAAGAAGGATGAGATTCCACCGCATGAACACCCCGGGCAGTACGACCTCGAAACGTGGACCGGCCACAGTCGGCGTTCGTTCCACGAAACAGCGCAGCGCCATCTCCGCCCTGCTCGACGACATCGACGAATTCAAGTCGGCACAGGAATTGCACGACGAACTGCGCAAGCGAGGTGAAGGCATCGGCCTGACCACCGTCTACCGCACGCTGCAGGCACTCTCCGACGCCGGAACCATCGACGTCCTACGCACCGACACAGGTGAGTCCGTCTACCGACGCTGCTCCTCCGGGCACCACCATCACCTGGTGTGCCGCAACTGCGGATTCACCGTCGAGGTCGAGGGCCCGACGGTCGAGCAGTGGTCACAGACCATCGCCGAGGACAACGGTTTCACCGAAGTGAGTCACACCGTCGAGATCTTCGGCACCTGCCGCGACTGCGCCGCCGCCTGAGAGCGTCAGGGAATCAAACCCTGCCGGGCGGTATCGGCACCGGTGAGCGCCAGTAGCAACATCGTGGTCAGTGCCTCGTCGTCCAGTCCGGCGGCAGGGAACGTGTAACGCAGGATGACGTCCGCCAGACTGCCGTGGCCGAACACCGCGATGGAGCCGAATTGGATGGTGCGATTTCGCTCGGCCACCTTGCGATGCAGTGCCGCGCTGACCGGTCGGTCCCATGCGAGAACGCACGTCATGGACAGCACGTCCAGACCCTCGGACAGATTCATCGCCTGGATGGAACACAGCGCGCCGGAGTACTGGAAACCCAGTGATCCGTCGGCAGCCACATCGACCGTCACGAAATGCGCCAGCGAGGCGGCCGCGCGTTCTTGTAGGCGGGCTGCTTCGTCGGTGGTGTCGGTCATGTTCTCCCCTGTCATTTGACGCCACCGAATCTACGGTCACGTGAGGCGTACTCGACGCAGGCGGCCCAAAGGTCGCGGCGGTCGAAATCGGGAAACAGCTTCTCCTGGTACACCATTTCGGCGTAGGCGGATTGCCAGATCAAGAAATTGGACGTCCGCTGTTCCCCCGACGGACGCAGGAAGAGATCGACGTCGGGCATGTCGGGTTCGTCGAGGTACTTGGCAACCGTCGCCTCGGTGATCTTGTCCGGATTGATCTCACCGGCCGCGACACGCTTCGCGATTTCCTTTACCGCATCGGCAATTTCGGCCCGGCCGCCGTAGTTCACACACATGGTCAAGTTCATGACGGTGTTGTTCTTGGTCAGTTCTTCGGCGATCTCGAGTTCCTTGATCACGCTGGCCCACAGGCGTGGCTTACGACCGGCCCAGCGAACACGCACACCCATTTCGTTCATCTCGTCGCGTCGACGGCGGATGACATCACGGTTGAAGCCCATCAGGAATCGAACCTCGTCGGGACTGCGCTTCCAGTTCTCGGTGGAGAAGGCGTAAGCGGAGAGCCACTCGACACCCATCTCGATGCACCCGCAGACGGTGTCCATCAGGACAGCTTCGCCGCGTTCGTGCCCGGCGGTTCGGGGCAGACCGCGCTCCTGCGCCCATCGTCCGTTGCCGTCCATCACCAAAGCGACGTGGCGCGGGATCAGTTCGGTCTGCAGGATCGGCGGGGTCGCCCCGGACGGATGTGGGTCCGGTGGTCGGATCACCCGGTCAGCAGCAGAATCAAGCGGAGTTCGCGGTTCGCGTCGTCGAATCACGTGTTCCATCCTGCCTCACGGGCAAGTCGACCTCGACGGCTGCATGCGGCCTCGAACGCTCGATCAGCGGCAACGTCCGCAATTGGCGCTCGAGATGCCACTGCAGGTGTGCCGCGACCAGTCCGCTGGCTTGCGTCCGCAGCGTCGCGGGCGCCGAATCGGTACCCTCCCACTCCCCTCGGAGCAGGGCTTCCATCAAGTCGAGCACTCCGGGCGACGGCGTCGCAGCACCCGCCGGGCGGCAATAGGTACACACGGCTCCGCCTGCGGCGACATGAAAGGCCCGGTGCGGTCCAGGAGCACTGCAGCGGGCGCACTCTTCGAGGGCAGGCGCCCAACCCGCATAGCCCATGGCTCTCAACAAGAACGCGTCGAGCACGAACTCGACCGGTCGTGCCTGCTCGGCGATCGCACGCAGTGCTCCCACCGTCAATCGCTGAAGCTGCGGGGCCGGCGCGCGTTCCTCGCCGGCCAACCGCTCGGCAGTTTCGAGTACGGCGCAGGCCGTGGTGTACCGGCTGTAGTCGTCGACGATGTCGGTGGCGAATGCGTCGACCGTCTGCACCTGAGTGATGATGTCGAGATTCTTGCCCGGAAGTAGTTGCACGTCGATGTGAGCAAACGGTTCGAGTCTGGCACCGAATTTGGAGGTGGTTCGGCGGACACCTTTGGCCACGGCACGTACCAACCCGAACTGACGGGTGAGCAACGTGACGATGTGGTCGGCTTCGCCCAGTTTGTGCAGGCGCAGCACCACCGCCGTGTCTCGATACAACCTCACTCGACCAGTGTCCCACGTTGTACCGACGACCGATCCCGATGCCGCGCCCGATGACAAGTCGGAAACACGGCAGGTCCGTCCGGATAGACTGGCGCGATGCCGAGCGACGCAATTGTGCAACCTGTCACTGCAGAGTTGACCGGTCGCGAAGCGCGGTGGGAGCGACACAACTCCGAGCGTCAGAAACGGATACTCACCTCGGCGGTCGAACTGATCGAAGAGCGTGCGGCAGGTGCCGAGGTGTCCGTCCAGCAGATCGCCGATCGTGCCGGCCTCGCCAAGTCGGTGGTGTACCGCCAATTCAGCGGCCGAGACGACCTCGATCGACGAGTGCGAGCGTTTGTGCTCGGCCAATTTGCGGCGGCCCTGGATGCTTCGATGAGCATTTCGGTAGGCACTCTCGACCAGATCCTGACCCGAACCATCAGCGCCGTCGCCGAGTGGATCACCGAGCATCCGCGGATTCACGAGTTCATGGGTACCGGCCCCACCGACTACGACGACGAGAGCATCGACGCGATCAGCAGTCTGAAGGCCACAATCGCCGACTCCGCCCGCACCACTATCACCGAAGTCGGTCGATCCGTGGGGATCGACTCCTCACCCTTCGATTCACTACCGTTCGCAGTGGTGACAATGGTCGAGGGCACGCTCACCCACTGGGTCCGAAGCACCGATCCGAAACCGAGCCGCGAAGAGATCGTCGCCGACCTCGCGAAATACACCTGGTACATGTTCGACGGCGTTGCCCGCTCGAGCGGACTACAGATCGATCCCCATGTCGAATTGTCCACGCTCATAGCCGAGCTGGTGTCCTCCGACGGAGGAACTTCGCGGCCGGACTAGATCCGGGTCTTGTCGGAACGCTTCGGCTCGCCGCGGTAGCGGGCGTAGTCGCCGTCGATGCGCAGCTTTCGCCACGCACGCTTCGACACCGGATTCATCAATCCGAGTTCGTCTGCCAGGGCTCGCATTTCGCCGAAGTAGTTACCCAGGATGCGGCGTGAATGCGGGCTCCCCCAGAAGGCGCTCTTCATCACCTCGTCCGGGATTCCGAATTCTTCGGCGAATTCCTTTGGCGGTGACATGATTTCACCCGCAAGCCAACGCATCGCGCCGGGGAAGGCGACCGATGTGATGGCTCGACTCGTACGACTGAGTCTGGGGACGTGATTGCGCAGGAACTCGTGAGCAAACGAGATGTGTCTCGCTTCTTCGGCGATGTGGATCTCCATGGTGCGGAGCATCGCCGGCGGCGTGTCCTTACCCTCACGGATGAGATCCTTCTGGAAGTGGTCGATCGGTTCTTCACCAGCCAGAATGCCGATGAAGAAGATGACCGGGAACTTTGCTCCCAGCACTCCGATGATCGGCGACAGTCGCCGGAACATCGGACGCATACCCGGCACGTCGATGTCCATGCGATTGACGAGTTCCTGGAACATCTGGATGTGATTGCACTCTTCGGTCATCTCGTGCAGGCAGTACCGAAACTCAGGCGACTGGTTGGGTAGCGCCATGATGTATTGCAGCATTCCCCGGATCAAGATGCTCTCGAAGGCCGAACCCACCTTGGTCACGTTCGCCTGACGCCACATTCCCATGGCGATTCGACGCTCCAACGACTGATCCTGGTACCACTGCGTCGCCCCGAGGGGGTCCGACACGGACGAGAGCACCCATCTCGGATCATGCGGATCGATCGCGAACTCTGGTGAATCCCAGTCGATGTCGAGATAGGGATCGAAACTGCGGGCAACTGAGCCCTCGGACAAAGTCTGCAGTACCTGGTGGTACGGCTTTTCCACTTCGATCGACGCTGACCGAGCCATCGGTGTCTCCTCACGGCCAGTCCGTCGATTGCAGTCGACGGACTTGAATGAGGTCAAACATAATGGGACACCGCGTCCCACGCAACCCCCTCGGGGCCTATTTCAGGCCCGACGCAGCGGGATGATCTCGCGAACCTTCTCGTCCCGGAGATACAGTCCCGCCCACATGACGATTCCGGTGTAGACGGCAAACAGGGTCGTGCTCAGCAGAGGCTGTTCAGCTCGAAGGTTGGTCAACACCGCTCCCCCCAGGTAACCGGTGAGCAGAATCGCGCCGAGTATCGACGTTCGCGGAATCACGTACAGCGCAAGGCAGATCAGTTGCACCACCCCAGCCGTCAATGCCAGCGAGTCCGGCAACCCAAGTTCAGCCGACGCATCCTTGACTGTCTGAAGGTTGAGAATGTGGATGATGCCGTCGAAGAGCATGAAAACGACGAACAGCCCACTCAGGACGTATCCGAGCTTGCGAGCCGTGGCCGAAGGTGTCGTCGTCGTGGCGTTACCGGAAACAGTGTGGACGGGCTGGGTGGTCATCGGAATCTCCTGGGGCGAAGGCGAGCGGCCGGTTGCCACTTCGCTTGCAATTACGACTCCCGCGCGATCGAAAACTCATCGCGCCGGCCGTTACAACGCACCCGGCGTTCAGGACGATTCACCTCACGTGGTCTGATGGACGGTGACACGGGGTGCCGAAAAAGTCGGCTGAGATCAGACCCGATGAACCTGACCAGTTAGCACTGGCGGAGGGATGTCGACGTGACCGAACAGCAATTTCAGCGCGCATTGAACCTCGACGAGCAGATCGTTCTGATCACCGGTGGCGCCCGCGGGCTCGGCGCCGCACTGAGCCGAGCATTCTCCCGCTCGGGCGCCCGCGTAATCGTGAACTACAACAAGAGCCGCGATGCCGCCGAGGCCCTGGTCGCCGAACTGGGTGAGGATCGCACCTTCGCAGTCCAGGCGGACGTGACGGACCGCAGTTCCGTCGACCAGTTGTTCTCCGCTGCACGCGAGAGATTCGACGCACCGATCTCGACCGTGGTCGACAATGCACTGGTCGACTTCTCGTTCAACGGCGATGCACGGCCGAACGCGGACACGATCACCTGGGCCGACTTCGACTCTCAACTACGCGGAGCTGTTGCCGGAACACTCAATACCACCCAGGCAGCGCTACCAGGCATGCGCGAACTCGGCTTCGGCCGAATCATCACTGTCGGAACCAATCTGGTCCAGAATCCGGTAGTTCCGTACCACGACTACACCGCTGCCAAGGCCGCACTGTTGGCACTGACACGGACGCTGTCCGCCGACCTCGGTCCGGACGGGATCACAGTCAACATGGTCTCGGGCGGCTTGCTCCGCACCACCGATGCGAGCGCCGCAACACCGGAAGCCGTGTTCGACATGATCGCGGCAAGCACTCCCCTGCGCCGAGTCACCACGCCGGACGAATTTGCCGACGCTGCACTCTTTTTCGCCTCCCCATGGTCGCGGGCCGTGACCGGCCAGAACCTGGTTGTCGACGGCGGACTCGTCAAGAACTGATGGGCGCACAGCTGCGGATAGGTACGTTCCTGCTCGGTTGCGGACATCACAGTGCGGCATGGCGTCATCGCGACTCACCGGTCGAAAGTCTCGGCGACATAACGTATTACGAGTCGCTCGCCCAGATCGCCGAACGCGGCAAGCTGGACGCCGTCTTCTTCGCTGACGGTCACAGTGTTCGCGAACCCGAGTCGGGTGCGTCGTGGTTTCTCGAGCCGATCACCGCATTGACTGCCATGGCACGAGCGACAGCGGACATCGGCCTGGTGACCACCATTTCCACCACTTTCTACACGCCGTTTCACGCGGCGCGACTGTTGGCCTCGCTCGACCACATCAGCGGCGGACGGGCCGGCTGGAACGTCGTGACCTCGATGTTCGACCAGGAGGCGCGCAACCACGGACTCGAGGCGATGCCCGATCACGCATCCCGATACGAACGAGCCGACGAATTTGTCGAAGTGGCCCTCGCATTGTGGGATTCATGGTCGGAAGACGCGCTGATTCTCGACCGGTCGGGGCGTTTTGCCGACGCAAACAGGATTTCTCGAATCGATCACGACGGCAAACATTTTCGGGTGGACGGGCCGTTGACGGTTCCGCGCTCCCCGCAAGGCCGGCCGGTGTTGTTCCAGGCCGGGGCGTCCGAGCAGGGCCGCGATCTGGCGGCGCGTCGCGCCGAGGCAATCTATTCGGTTGCCTACGACTTACCCAGCGCACAGGCCTACTACGCGGACGTGAAATCGAGAATCGAGCGAGCCGGCCGGGATTCGAACTCTGTCGCCGTGATGCCGGGACTGGTCACCTACGTCGGCAGCACCGTCGCCGAGGCCAGGGCGAAGAAGGCCGAACTCGATCTCCTGCTGCCCACCGAACAGTCGATACGCCAACTCTCGTTGTTCACCGGACAGGATTGCGAGAACTGGGATCTCGACGGGCCCGTGCCCCCGTTGCCTTCACTCGAAGCGTTCACCGGGCCGCAGGGACGCTACGCCACTATTTTGCGGATCGTCGAGAAGGACGCACCGACTGTGCGGGAACTCCTCGGGACGCTCGCTGCGGGTGGTGGTCACGCAACGATGATCGGAACACCGGAGTCGATTGCCGACGAGATGGGATCCTGGTTGAACGGCCGCGGTGCCGACGGTTTCAATCTGATGCCGCCGACCTATCCGCAGGGCCTGGAAGATTTTGTCGATCACGTGATTCCAGTGCTGCAGGCGCGTGGGTTGTTCCGTCGCGAATACGAGGGAGCGACTCTGCGAGAAAACCTCACCTAGTCCGGCAGTAGCGGCACCGACAGATCCGGATCGCGTCCCAGGAGCACTCCCCTCGTGAGGGCCGCGGAGCCGAACTTCTTCCGGACACTGTCCATTGCCGAGTCGAGGGCGGCAGTGTCCGGACCCGCGAATCCTGGACCGTCGAAGGGCAATTCGAGTTGTTCGGCGCCGTCCCGATCCAGGTTGGAGACAGCGACGCCGATCAACGTGATGCCCTTGTCCGCGATCATCGGTATCGCTTCGTCCAGCAGCACCATCGAGGCGTTCAGCAATTCCGCTGTGTCGGCGGTGGACCGGCGCAGCGTGTGAGATCGAGTTGCCCGCGTGAAATCCGCGAAGCGGAGCCGGAGCGTGACCGTGCGCCCCGTCCGCTGCGCCGAACGCATGCGTCGACTGACACGGTCGACAAGGGACATCAACGACGCATCGAGTTCTGCGCGGGGATGGGATCCGCGACCCAGCGCATGCTGAGCACCCATCGAACTGCGGCCACGATAGGCGCGGACGGGGCGCGGATCTCGATTGTGTGAGAGTGCGTAGAGATGGCGACCGGCGCCGCCCCCGAGAATCGAGACGATCGAGGATTCGTCGTGCCGAGCGATGTCACCCACCGTCACGATGTCGAAGTTTCGCAGCTTCTGGGCCGTGATCTTGCCGACGCCCCACAGCTTCTCGACCGGCAAGGGATGCAGGAACTCGGTCTCGCCCTCCGGCGGCACTCGCAGCAATCCGTCGGGTTTCGCGAATGCACTGGCGACCTTGGCCAGGAACTTGGTGCGTGCGATTCCGACCGTGATCGGTAGTCCGACCTGCTCGGCCACATCGCGTCTGAGGTTGGCTCCGATCTGCAGCGGGTTTCCCACGATCTTGGCGAGCCCGCCGACCTCGAGAAAGGCCTCGTCTATGGAGATTCCTTCGACCAGCGGCGACGTGTCGTGAAAGACGTCGAACACGTCTTTGCTCGCCTGCGAGTACGCCGACATTCGCGGAGGGACGACTATCGCCTGAGGACACAGTGATCGGGCCTGACCACCGCTCATGGCTGTGCGAACCCCGAACGCCTTGGCCTCGTAGCTTGCCGCCAAGACCACCCCACCACCGACGATGACCGGCCTGCCGGCCAGAGTCGGGTCGTCGCGTTGCTCGACTGATGCGTAGAACGAATCGAGGTCCGCATGCAGGATTGTTGCGTCACCTGTGGACCGACTACCGCCAGAATGATTACCGCCGGAACGAGCACCGCCAGGGCGATTACCTGGCGTTTCTTGATCCAGCGGTTCATGCGACACGAACATATGTTCCCATGCGCCACCGACACAATGAAAGGCCGCAAATAGATTCCATGGAATTAATCACGAATCGGGCGTACGGTGAGAAAATGATTCCACGGAATGCATATCGGTTCGGAGTCTGCTCTTGACCAGATCAGCCCTGAGCAGGCACTTCGACAACCTCGTCCGCTTCGAAACCGAACTGTGGACGGCCGTCGACCAGCGACTCCGAATCGAGCACGACCTGCCACTGAGTCGATTCGAGCCGATGCAGATCATCGACAGGCTCGGCTCCTGTCGGGTCTTCGACATCGCCGAGGCCCTCGCGATCACCGTCGGTGGCACGAGCAAGCTGGTGGATCGAATCGAAGCGGCTGGACACTGCCGTCGAAAATCCAATCCCACCGACAAACGATCCTCACTCATCGAGTTGACTCCCGAGGGCAATGAGCTGTTGCGGCGGGCGAAGGCAACGTTCGACGACGAATTGGAGCGCCGTCTCGGTTCCGTGCTGACGCCCGACGCTCTCGATCGATTCGGCGCCACACTGGCCACGCTGCGTGAAGCCAATCGAAACCTGACACCGACCACGAAGGAAAAAGCATGACCGACACAATGCGCGCAATCGTGCTCGACGCCCCCGGCCCGCCAGAAGCATTGACTATCAAAGTGATTCCGATACCCGTGCCGATTGCGGGCTGGGTACTGGTCCGGGTGAAGGCTTTCGGCCTCAATCGATCCGAACTTCACACCCGCCTCGGCCTCGCCGAAGGCGTGACATTCCCGAGGGTGCTGGGCATCGAGGCCGTCGGCGAAGTGGTGAACTGCCCCGGCGGGGAGCTCACCGAAGGCCGGCAAGTCGCCGCCATGATGGGTGGGATGGGGAGGACGTTCGACGGCGGTTATGCCGAGTACACGTGCGTTCCCGTCAGTCAGGTCGTTCCCTTCTCGAGCGAACTGGACTGGTCGACAGTGGGAGCTGTTCCCGAGATGCTGCAGACGTCCTACGGCTCGCTGACGGTAGGACTGGACGCGAAATCCGGTCAATCCCTGTTGATCCGGGGAGGAACCTCCTCGGTCGGCATGGCAACCGCAGTCCTGGCGAAGCAGTGGGGACTCACTGTCCTTGCGACCACCCGAGATGCGAACAAAGCGTCGTCGTTGACCGCGATCGGGGTTGACCACGTTATCGTCGACGACGGTGCTGTGGCCGGCCAGGTTCGAGACATCCTCCCGGGCGGTGTTGATCTGGCCCTCGAATTGGTCGGAACACCAACACTTCCCGACACGTTGCGCGCGACCCGCGTTCACGGCACCGTGTGTTTCACGGGAATGCTGTCCAACGAGTGGACAGTCAAAGACTTTTATCCGATCGACTACATTCCACGCGGAGTGCGATTGACCTCGTACGGTGGGGACGCGTCCGACCTGCCTGCCGGCGTACTGCAAGACTTCCTCTCCGCTGTGGCGTCAGGCGAGGCGGTGGCACCGATCGACGAGGTGTTCGCGTTCGAGGACATCGCGCGAGCACATGCCAAGATGGAAGCCGGTACGGCACGTGGCAAATTGGTAGTTGTGCTCTGACCTGGCTTCTCACACCACGAATCGATAACCCATTCCTGCCTCGGTGATCAGATGCTTGGGGTTCGCCGGGTCATCCTCGAGCTTCCGACGAAGTTGAGCCAGGTAGACACGCAGATAGTGGGTCTCGGTGTCGTACGCCGGTCCCCACACTTCCCGAAGCAACTCCTTCTGCCCGACCAGCTTTCCGCGGTTGCGCACAAGCATCTCGAGCATGCCCCACTCGGTCGGAGTCAGGTGCACCTGTTCACCGCGCCGACTCACTGTTTTCGCAGCCAAGTCCACCGTGAAGGACGCGGTCTCGACCGACGGTTCCGAAGTGTCCGCCGCGGAGGTTCCCCGCCTCGCCGCAGCGCGCACGCGGGCCAGAAACTCGTCCATCCCGAAGGGTTTGGTGACGTAGTCGTCCGCACCGGCGTCGAGAGCCTCGACCTTGTCCGCGGAATCCGTGCGCGCCGACAGCACGATGACCGGCGCCGTGCACCAGCCACGCAGGCCGGCAAGCACTTCGGTGCCGTCCATGTCGGGCAGTCCGAGATCGAGTACCACGACGTCCGGTGGACGCTCGGCAGCAGCCCGCAAGGCACCGGCGCCCGTCGACGCGGTCACCACCTCGTACCCGCGCACCGAAAGATTGATACGCAGAGCTCGCAGAATCTGCGGTTCGTCGTCCACTACCAGGATTCGACTCATGATCCATTCCCATTCGTACCGGCCGCAGCCAACTCCACGATCATCGTCAATCCCCCACCAGGTGTGTCTGTGGCGCTGACCGTTCCGCCCATCGCATCGACAAACCCGCGCACCACGGAAAGTCCGAGGCCCACTCCGCCGGTGTTGTCGCGATCTCCCATCCGTTGGAACGGCTGGAACATCGTTTCGGCCTCACCTCGCGGAACACCTGGGCCCGTATCGGCAACACTGATCACCACACGATCACCGAGTTGCGCCGCCCCGACGCGCACCGGGGTTTCTCCCCCGTAGCGCAGAGCGTTGTCGACGATGTTCGCAATCACCCGCTCGAGCAGACCTTGATCTGCTTGCACTGCAACGGTACCCACGTCGACGACTACACTTCGAGCCCGCGAATCCGAGCGTCCACCGATGCCGAGGCCCAGCAACGCGCGGTGAACCACCTCGTCCAGATACACCGGCCGGAGCGTGGGTTTCACCACCCCGGCGGCAAGGCGGGACGAGTCGAGCAAGTTCCCGACCAGTGCCGTCAACTGATCCGCCGACTCCTCGATGGTTGCCAACAATTCAGCGGTGTCTTCGGGCGAGAACTCGATGTCGTCGCTGCGCAGACTCGACACCGCCGCCTTCACTCCGGCGAGAGGCGTTCGCAGGTCATGGCTTACCGCTGACAGCAGGGCTCGACGCAGTTGATCAGCCTCGGTGAGCGCGGCAGCCTTGCTCGCCTCGACTGTCAGTTTCTCCTGGCGGATCATCCCAACTGCTTGGTGAGCCACCACCGTCAGCACTCGTCGATCCCGCGCACTCAGGTCGGGCCCAGCCAACAACAGCGCGTATTCCCCGTCGTTGACCTCACAGACCGTATCCGCTTCGTCGTCCGTGGTCGGCGGCTGCGTACCCACGGCGGCGATGACTCCGTCGTCGTGATGAATGACGGAAACCCCTCGCTGGCGATAGATTTCGAGTGCCTTCGCCAGAAGTGTCGACAGATCCGCTCCGCGGAGAACTGATCCCGCGAACAGTGTGAGCAGTTCGGCTTCCTCGGATGCGCGCTTCGCCTCGCGGGCGCGCTTTGCTGCGGCGTCGACCAGAACGGCAACTGCCACAGCCACGATCAACAGCACGACAGTGGTGATGAAGTTGTCAGGTTCGGCGATGGTGAAGCTGTACCGCGGATCGGTGAAGAAGTAATTGAGCAGCAGTCCCGAGATCAGGGCCGACAATATCGCCGGGCCGACGCCGCCGAGGAGGGCGACCAGAACGACCACGACGAAGAACAGCGCGTTCTCGCCGTTGACCCCGGAGATTCGGTCGACGAGACCCATGATCGCGGCCGCGAGCGAAGGCACGACGATCGCCGCAATCCACGACAGGACCCGGCGCTCCGAGCGCCCCAGCACCGAAATGCGTCGTCGCGCCGTCGCTTCCTCGTGCGTGACCATGTGAACGTCGATACCACCGGACTGCTGAACCACCGCAGCGCCGATCCCCTCGTCGAGGATGCGAGCCAGGCGGGAACGCCGCGACGTTCCCAGCACCAACTGTGTGGCGTTCTCCTCACGCGCGAACTCGAGGAGCGTCGACGGTACGTCGTCACCGACAACAGTGTGAAGCGTGGCGCCGACTCCGACAGCCAACGCGCGCACCTTGCCCATCTCGGGGGCCGAGACTCCGGTGAGTCCGTCACCGCGTACGACGTGGACCACCATCAGCTCGGCGCTCGACTTCGACGCGATTCGAGATGCGCGTCGTACCAGGGTTTCCGACTCCGGTCCCCCGGTCACGGCAACGACGACACGCTCGCGCGCTTCCCAGGTATCGGTGATCTTGTTCTCGGCCCGGTATTTCGCCAGTGCGGCGTCCACCTGATCGGCCACCCACAGCAGAGCCAGTTCGCGTAGCGCCGTGAGGTTTCCGCGTCTGAAGTAATTGCCCAAGGCCGCATCGACCCGTTCCGGTGAATACACGTTTCCGTGAGAAAGTCTGCGGCGCAGCGCCTCCGGGGTGATGTCGACCAGCTCGACCTGCGCCGCACTACGCACTACCGCGTCCGGAACCGTCTCCTGCTGAACCACGCCGGTGATGTGCGCGACAACGTCGTTGAGGCTTTCGAGGTGTTGCACGTTGACCGTGGACAGAACGTCGATCCCGGCTTCGAGCAGTTCCTGTACGTCCTGCCAGCGCTTGTGATTCTTGCTCCCTGGCGTGTTGGTATGTGCCAACTCGTCCACCAGGACAAGGGCCGGACGCCGAGCCAACACGGCCTCGACGTCCAGTTCCGGCATCCGTGTTCCGCGATAATCCACCAGCTTGGGCGGCACTATTTCGAGGTCTCCGATCTGCGCCGCGGTGCGGGCGCGGCCGTGTGTCTCCACGACGGCCGCGACCACGTCACAGCCACGATCTCGACGCCGATGAGCCTCACCGAGCATCGCGAAGGTCTTTCCGACGCCGGGCGCAGCGCCGAGGTAGATACGCAATTCACCACGTTTGCGTGCCCTACCGAAAGATTGACCGACCTTCTCCGAAGAACTCACGTGACAATCATCCACCAGTCGTCGGTGCAGCACACGTAGGTGCCGTCAATCCGAGTGCCAGGTTCAATTCCAGGACGTTGACTCGCTCGGCTCCGAGAAATCCGAGTTGCCGACCGTCGGTGTGCTCGGCCACCAAGTCCCGCACCTGGTCTTCCGAGATGCCGTTGTTCGCCGCCACCCTCGCGACCTGCAGTTGGGCGTACGCCGGACTGATGTGGGGATCGATACCCGAGCCCGAACCGGTGACTGCGTCGACGGGAACCGATGCCGGGTCGACACCCTCACGTGCCGCGATGGCTGCCCGGCGCTCGATGACGAATCCGGCCAGAATCTCGCTGCTCGGCCCCTGGTTGGACGGCAGTGCCGCAGCGGGATCACCGGTGGCAAACGGATCCTCGTCCGAAACGGATCCGACAACACGATTGTGGAAGAACGGGTCCTGCTGCCCTTCGGCGACCTGCGGATCGACACCCACCCAGGCACTGCCGACCACGCAACCGGCGGCATCGGTGACCGGTGAGCCTTCGGCAGATCCGGAACTGATCCGGCTGACACCCCACACCGCGGCGGGATAGACCACACCGAGAACGACGGTGAGCGCGAGCAATACGAGCAAACCCGCCCACACCTGTTTGGCAAAACCGATAGTGAAACGCATGTCAGGTCACCCAATTCCAGGAATCAAACGTACGACGAGATCGATCAACCAGATACCGACGAACGGTGTGATCACACCGCCGAGACCGTAGACGAGCAGGTTACGTCCGAGCAACTGCGATGCCGTCGACGGTCGGTATCGAACACCCTTGAGTGCCAACGGAATCAAACCGATGATCACCAAGGCGTTGAAGATCACGGCCGAGACGATCGCCGATTCGGGGGTGGCGAGACGCATGATGTTCAACGCGTCCAGCTGCGGGTAGATGCCGCTGAACAAGGCCGGCAGGATTGCGAAATACTTCGCCAGGTCGTTCGCCAACGAGAATGTGGTCAACGCGCCGCGGGTGATCAGCAATTGCTTGCCGATTTCCACCACCTCGATCAGCTTGGTGGGATCGGAATCGAGATCGACCATGTTCCCGGCCTCTTTGGCTGCCGAGGTTCCCGTGTTCATCGCGACCCCGACATCCGCCTGGGCAAGGGCGGGAGCATCATTGGTCCCGTCACCTGTCATCGCGACAAGACGTCCGCCTTCCTGTTCCTTCCGGATCAGGGCCAGTTTGTCTTCCGGGGTGGCCTCCGCCATGAAGTCGTCGACGCCCGCCTCGTCGGCAATCGCCTTCGCGGTCAACGGATTGTCGCCGGTGATCATGATCGTGCGAATACCCATCGCCCGGAGTTCGGCGAACCTGTCAGCCATTCCCGGCTTTACGACGTCGGACAACGCGATCACGCCGAGGATCGAGGTACTCTCACCATGCTTGACGGCAACTACCAGCGGCGTTCCGCCCGCTTGGGCGATGTCGTTCACGGTGTCGGTCACCGCGCTCTCCGCGTGTCCACCGCCACTGACGACCCAGTTCATCACCGCATCTGCTGCACCCTTTCGGATTTGGCGTCCGGAATGGTCGAGTCCGCTCATCCGGGTTTGTGCCGTGAACGGAACGAACTCTGCGCGTTCCTCGTCCAGCGTCGGCTCGGCAGCGAGACCGAAATCCGCTGCGCACAGCTCGACGATGCTCCGTCCCTCGGGAGTTCCGTCGGCCAGGCTCGACAAGCGAGCTGCCGCAGCAAGATCGTCGGCGGATACACCGGGCGCCGGATGGAGTGCGGTGGCCCGGCGGTTACCGAAAGTGATGGTTCCGGTCTTGTCCATCAACAGGGTGTCGATGTCGCCCGCAGCTTCCACCGCGCGTCCCGACATCGCGAGAACGTTGCGCTGGACGAGGCGGTCCATGCCCGCGATACCGATCGCCGAGAGCAGCGCTCCGATGGTCGTCGGGATCAGGCAGACGAGAAGTGCGATCAGCTTGATCGGATCCTGCTCGTGCCCCGCGTACAAGCCCATCGGGCCGATGGCTACGACGGCGAGGAGGAAGATGACGGTCAACGACGCGAGCAGGATGTTGAGCGCAATCTCGTTGGGTGTCTTCTGACGTGAAGCACCCTCGACGAGCGCGATCATCCGGTCCACGAACGAACTGCCCGGTGCTGCGGTGATTTCCACGACGATGCGGTCCGAGAGAACCGTCGTACCACCGGTGACGGCGCACCGGTCACCACCGGATTCACGGACCACCGGCGCGGATTCACCGGTGATCGCCGATTCGTCTACGGAGGCAATACCTTCGACCACGTCGCCGTCGCCGGGGATGACCTCGCCGGCAACCACTATCACCCGATCGCCGACCACCAGTTCGGTGCCGGAAACCGATTCGATCGCACCGCTCATCGTGATCCGATGTGCTGTGGTGTCCTGCTTCACCTTTCGCAGGCTCGCCGCCTGCGCCTTGCCGCGCCCTTCGGCCACGGATTCGGCGAGGTTCGCGAAGATCACCGTGAACCAGAGCCACAGGGTGATCACCCAGGAGAACACCGAGGGATCGGCGATCGCCATGACAGTGGTGATGACGGAACCGACGAACACCACGAACATGACCGGGTTGCGGGCGAGGTGGCGTGGGTCGAGTTTGCGCACGGCCCCCGGCAACGCGGTGATCATCTGCCGCGGGTTGAAAACGCCTGCGTGTACTTGACGGGACTGCCCTGGATCAGCCTTGTCGGCGGCGTCTTGCGCTACCACGGGTTTCTCACTGATACGCACGGTCATTGAAGAGCCTCCGCTAGCGGGCCCAGCGCGAGGGCCGGGAAGAATGTAAGTGCAGCAACAAGAACGACGGTGCCGGTCAACAAACCGGTGAACATCGGTCCGGACGTCGGGAGGGTGCCGGCCGTCGGCGCCACCTTCTTCTGCGAGGCAAGAGCACCGGCCAAAGCGAGAACGAAGATGATCGGCAGGAATCGGCCGAGAAGCATGCAGATTCCGAGAGACGACTGGAACCAGTCGCTGGTGACCGTCAGACCGCCGAAGGCGCTGCCGTTGTTGTTGGAGGCGGAGGCGAAGGCGTAAAGCACCTCACTGAACCCGTGGATCGATCCCGGCGTGCCCGGATCTCCCCCATTGCCTTGATAACCGGTGGTCGAACCGAGGATGACGGTGATGGCGGTACCGATCAAGACCAGCGCGGGCATGACCAGAATCGACAGCGCCGCAAGGGTGATCTCGCGTCGACCCAACTTCTTGCCGAGATATTCGGGCGTGCGACCGACCAGCAGTCCGCCGACGAACACTGCGATCAATGCCAGCACAAGAATCCCGTAGAGGCCGGTTCCGACTCCACCTGGCGCAATTTCGCCGAGCAACATGTTGAGCAGGACCGCGCCGCCGCCGAGGGGGGACATGCTGTCGTGGGCCGAGTTCACCGCGCCCGTCGACGTTCCCGTGGTCGCCACCGCGAACAACGCCGATCCGGGGATTCCGAAGCGAACTTCCTTGCCCTCCATCATCGAACCAGCTGCTGTGGCGGCAACACCGCGTGCGCCGGATTCGGCAGCGAGCGTGACTGCGAGCAGCCCGCTCCACAGGATTCCCATCACTGCCAGCAGGGTGAGGCCTTGCCTACGATCCCCGACGAGAGTTCCGAACGTTCGGGTGAGGCAGACCGGAATCAACAGGATCGCCAGGATCTCGACGACATTGCTCAACGGGGTGGGGTTCTCGAACGGGTGCGCCGAGTTGGCAGCCAAGATCCCGCCACCGTTGGTGCCGAGTTCCTTGATCGCTTCCTGGGACGCGACGGGGGCCAGTGCGTTGGTGACCGCATTGCCGTCGAGGCCGGTGGAGGCGAAACCGCTGTGGAACGACTGGATCACTCCCTGGCTCAACAGGATCAGGGCGATCACGAAGGAGAACGGGAGGAGGATGCGCAGAGAACCACGCGTCAGATCGACCCAGAAGTTGCCGATCTCGCCGCCCCTGGCCACCCGAATGAAGCCGCGAACCAATGCGATGGCCACCGCCATGCCGACCGCTGCCGAGACGAAGTTCTGCACCGCCAGACCGACGGGCTGAACGAAGTTGCTCATCGTCGTTTCCGGCGTGTACGACTGCCAGTTGGTGTTCGCCACAAACGAAATCGCGGTGTTGAACGCTACGGCAGGACTGACCCCGGACAGACCGTCACTCAGCGGCAGTACTCCCTGAATCCGTTGCAGGAAGTACAGGAACAATGCGCTGGCCAGCGAGAATCCGAGAACGCTTGCGGCGTAGCCGTACCACGTCTGCTCGGCCCTGGAGTCGATCCGACCGACGCGGTAGATCACACTCTCGACCCGAAGATCTCGCGTCGACGAGTAAACACGCGCCATGTAGTCGCCCACCGGAACGTAGGCGATTGCCAGAACGACGAGGACAAAAGCGATCTGCAGGCCGGCTGCAAGAGCGGGCGACATCAGAACCTCTCAGGATCTACGAGTGCAACGAGCAGGTAAATGACCAATGCCGCGGCGACGGCGATCAGAACCACGCTGACCACACCGGCAACCGTCATTTGGGAGCGCTCGCCTGTAGGGCGCGCAGTACCAGCGCGCACACGAGAAAACCGCCGAGAATCAGAGCAACGTAGGCCAGATCGGCCATGAGCTTCCCTCTTCGAAATCTTTTGCCGTGCTGCTGTGCATCGCAGCCATGACGCGCGGTCGCCCTCGACCGGATGCGCTCTCTCAGCTTCGACCTCCGGAAAGGCCGATTCCGCGTCTCTGACGATCCGCTTACGCACTGACCTGGCGTCTTGACGCGATCTTGACGCGAAACCGAAGTTCACTAATACTGAAACAAGTTACTGTTCGTTCGAACGAACAGTTTTGCGAAGGGAACCTGATGACTTCTCGAACCGACCACGATCTCGCCCCCGGTCTTGTCGACCAGGTTGCGAGTCTGGCCTCGGGCGCCACCTCGTCCGTCGCGGCCACGGAGGCAACGCTGAGCCGGATCGAGGCCACTCAGCCTCACCTCAATGCGTTCAAGATCGTGCGGCGAGAGAAGGCACTCGAGGAAGCTGCCGAGGCCGACAGACGTCTCGCACGCGGCGAGCGTCTGCCGCTGCTCGGTGTGCCGATCGCAGTGAAGGACGACGTCGACATCACCGGCGAACCCACGGCCTTCGGTTGCCCTGGCGATTTCCCGGCCAAGACCGAGGACTCGGAGATGATTCGACGCCTTCGCGACGCCGGCGCAGTGATCGTGGGCAAGACCAACAGTCCGGAATTGGGCCAGTGGCCGCTCACGAGCGGTTCAGCCTTCGGTTACACGCGCAATCCGTGGTCGCGTCACCACACTCCAGGCGGATCGTCGGGCGGCACCGCCGCGGCCGTCGCCGCCGGATTGGTCAGCGCCGGAATCGGTTCCGACGGTGCCGGTTCCATCCGAATCCCTGCGGCCTGGACCAACCTCGTCGGAATCAAACCGCAGCGCGGGCGCATCTCCACCTGGCCCGACGCCGAAGCGTTCTACGGCCTGACGGTCAACGGCCCGCTCGCTCGCACCGTCGCCGACGCGGCACTGCTGCTCGACGTCGCTGCCGGCAACCATGACGGCGACCTCCACAAGCCGACACCGGTCACCGTCAGCGACGCGGTGGGACGCGACCCCGGAAAACTGAAAATCGCGCTTTCCCTTCGCAATCCGTTCACCGCCACTCCCGTGAAGCTGGACCCGGAAGTGCGCCTGGCCGTGCATTCGATCGCCGACACGCTGCGGGAACTCGGACACCATGTCGTCGTCGACGATCCCGCATACGGCCTGATCTTCGGCCTGAACTTTCTGCCCCGCTCGCTCGTCGGGGTCCACGACTGGCTCGGACGCGTTCCCGACCCGAAACTGGTCGATGCCAGAACACGCGGAAATGCCCAGAACGGCAAGCTACTTCGCGGCGCACCTCTGCGCGCGGCCCGCGCGGCCGAGCCGCGGATGCGAAAGCGGATCGGAGCGATCTTCGACACCTACGACGTCGTCCTGGCACCCACGACGGCAACTCCACCGATCATGGCGACCGCGATCGACGGCATCGGTGGCTGGGACACAGACAAGGTCATGACCGGCGCCTGCCCGTACGCGTGGCCGTGGAACGTCCTCGGCTGGCCCTCGGTCAACGTACCGGCCGGATTCAGCAACACCGGCCTTCCCATCGGTGCGCAGTTGATGGGCAACGAGAACACCGAACCTCTGTTGGTCTCCCTCGCTTCACAATTGGAATCGGTCCTGCGTTGGGATCAGATCCGCCCCGAGCCGTGGTGGTGACCCGATGAGTAACCGGGACGTCCGCGAGCGAATACTCGACGCCGTTCTGCACGTCGTCGGTACCGACGGCATCCCGGGTGTGAGCAACCGGCGCATCGCCGCGCAGGCCGGCGTCTCACTCGGATCGATCACGTATCACTTCGCGAGCCAGTCGGACATGCTCCGCGCTGCTCTGTCTCGTTTCGTGACAGACGAGACGACGCGCCTGCGCGCCTTGGCCGAGGAGTACCGCGACAAAGGTCTGAGCGTCGAGGACGCCGCGGCAATAGCCGAAAAGGTGACGCGAGATCTTTCGTTCTCGGCCGAG
The DNA here is from genome assembly GCF_029457415.1 of Rhodococcus sp. RCBS9. Taxonomy (NCBI): domain Bacteria; kingdom Bacillati; phylum Actinomycetota; class Actinomycetes; order Mycobacteriales; family Nocardiaceae; genus Rhodococcus; species Rhodococcus sp. RCBS9. The sequence goes on from NZ_CP120422.1 coordinate 103,361, forward strand.
CGGATCGCGCCGTTCGAGATGTACATCGCCGCCGGGCGCGACCACGAACTCCACGAAGTCGCCGTCGAATGCTTCGCCGCCTACGACGATTTGACCGTCACGATTCTGACGGCACTCGGTGTGCCTGATCCGGAGTCGATTGCATCGACGCTCGTCGCCGTCATCACCGGCCTCCAACTCCGACGCCTGGCCACCGGCGTCGACGAGCAGGACATCGGCGCGGCGATCCTCAGGGTCCTCCGGCCCTAGAAGCCCAGCCGGCCGAGCTGCTTCGGGTCGCGCTGCCAGTCCTTGGCGACCTTGACGTGCAGCTCCAGGAAGATCCGCACACCGAGCAGCTTCTCGATCTGCAGGCGCGCACTGGTACCGACTTCCCGCAGACGCGCTCCGCCCTTACCGATGACGATGCCCTTCTGACTGGGCCGCTCGACGTAGAGCAACGCATGCACGTCGAGCATCTCGCCCTGCTTCTCGGTGCGACCCTCACGCGGGATGACCTCCTCGATCACCACAGCCAGAGAGTGCGGCAATTCTTCGCCGAGCCCCTCGAGCGCAGCCTCACGGATCAGTTCGGCCATGAGCACCTCTTCGGGCTCGTCCGTCAATTCGCCGTCCGGGTAGAAGGCCGGGCCCTCGTCCATCAGACCGGCGAGGACGTCGACCAGGATCTCGACCTGTTCACCCGACTTCGCGGACACCGGAACGACCTCGGATTCGGGGCCGAGCAGGGTGGACAGCGCGAGCAACTGCTTTCCGACGGCGTCGCGGCTGACCTTGTCGATCTTGGTCACGATGCCGACAAGCTTGGTCTTGGGCGCCATCTGACGGACCTGCTGCACGATCCAGCGGTCTCCGGGCCCGATGGCCTCGTCGGCCGGGATGCACAGGCAGATGACGTCGACCTCGGAGTACGTGTCGCGAACCAGGTCATTGAGGCGCTGCCCGAGCAAAGTGCGGGGCTTGTGCAGTCCAGGGGTGTCCACCAGGATCAGCTGCGCATGCTCGCGGTGAACGATGCCGCGAATCGTGTGGCGCGTCGTCTGCGGGCGCGAGGACGTGATCGCGATCTTGCTGCCGACCAACGCGTTGGTCAGCGTGGACTTGCCCGTATTGGGTCGACCCACGAAACACACGAAGCCTGACCGGAATTCGTTCTTGCTCATAACTGCTCCTCGCTGAACTCTCGCTCAGTCATCGGTGTCTTCTGTCTCTTCGTCTTCGGACGGCGGGATGCGCTGCACGAACACCGTGCTGATGCGTACCCGGCCTCGGCCCGTATTGGTTCCCTCGCCGCGCAGGATCAAACCGTCGTACTCCACTTCGGAACCGGGAAGTGGCACTCGGCCGAGTACGTATCCGATCAGCCCGCCGACGGTCTCCACCTCGTCGAGTTCGAGTTCGAGATCGAACAATTCACCGAGGTCTTCGATGGGAAGTCTCGCGGATACGCGGAACATTCCGTCACCGAGATCCTCGATGGGCGGCGTCTCGTCCTCGTCGTACTCGTCGGCGATCTCACCGACGATCTCTTCGATGACGTCCTCGATCGTGACGAGCCCGGCGATTCCGCCGTACTCGTCGACGAGTATCGCCATGTGGTTGCGGTCGCGCTGCATCTCGGCCAGCAAGCTGTCGAGCGGCTTCGAGTCGGGAACGAAGACGGCGGGCCGCATGACGTCGCAGACGTTGACGTTCCGGCCGCCGTCGGGCAGGTGGTAGGTCTGCTTGACCAGATCCTTGAGGTAGACGACACCGAGCACGTCGTCGACGTTCTCCCCGATGACCGGCAGGCGCGAGTGACCACTGCGGACGGCCAACGACGTTGCCTGCCCGGCATTCTTGTCGTTCTCGATCCACACCATGTCGGTGCGGGGCACCATCACCTCGCGCGCCGACGTGTCTCCGAGTTCGAAGACGGACTGGATCATTCGGCGTTCTTCGTCGGCCACGACGCCACGTTCCTGCGCCATGTCCACGAGTTCACGCAACTCGATTTCCGACGCGAACGGGCCGTTGCGGAAGCCCTTACCCGGGGTCAATGCGTTACCCACGAGGATCAGGACGCGACTGATCGGCCCGAGCAGAACCCCGATCCACAGCAGTGGCAGCGACGCGGCCATCGCGATGGAGTACGCATGTTGGCGCCCAAGCGTTCTCGGTCCGACGCCGATGACCACGTACGAGACGAGAACCATGATCACCGCGGTGACGGTCAGCGCCCAGCCCAGCGAGAGGACGTCGATCAGGCCGCCCACGAGTACGACGGTGGCCGTGATCTCGCACAAAATGCGAAGCAGGACCATCAGATTCACGTATCGCGGGCGATCGGTCAGGATGCGTTGCACTCGCGCGGCGCCGGCTCGCTCTTCCTTTGCCATCTCGTCGATCCGCGCCGACGAAATGGTGTTGAGCGCCGAGTCGACGGCCGCGAACACACCACCGACCGGGACAAGAGCAATCGCCAGAACAAAGAGCGCTATGGCGCTACTCACTACAGAACCCCCGGATAACTGTTATCGGTCCACTCCGTCGACGAAACCGGTCTTACCGAGCAGCTTCTGATCGCGTTCGGCCAGTGCTGCTTCGCGGTCGATACGGCGAAGGTCTTCGTACCACTCTTCGAGGAGGCTGTTCTGCAAGCCGAACATCTCCTTCTCCTCCTCCGGCTCCGCATGGTCGTAGCCGAGAAGGTGCAACACACCGTGGACGGTCAGGAGGGCAAGTTCGTGAGCCAGTGAATGCCCGGCCTTGTCAGCCTGATCCGCGGCGAAAGACGGACACAGCACGATGTCGCCGAGCATCGACGGCCCCGGCTCGGGGGAATCGGGACGGCCACCCGGCTCGAGTTCGTCCATCGGGAACGACATGACGTCGGTCGGACCCGGCAGGTCCATCCAGCGAACGTGCAGATCCGCCATCGTCGCGGAGTCGACGAGAACCATCGACAGCTCGGCCGCCGGATGGACATCCATCCGAGCGATCACGAAACGGGCAACGCTGATCAACTCCGGTTCGGAGATGTCCATGCCCGATTCGTTCGAGACCTCGATGCTCATGTGCGACGCTCTTTCCTGGGAAAAGTAGGGGTTGATGCGTCGCTCAGCCTACCGTCGCGGTGAATGAGCATGTGCAGCGCGGCGCTGCGCCCGGTTTCCGACCGCCAACTCGCCGGACCGATCCGATTCGTGACGCTCGTAAGCGTCGACGATGTGAGAGACCAGCCGATGACGTACGACGTCGCTGCTGTCGAGAGTGGCGAAATGAATATCGTCGATCCCGGTGAGGATTTCGGATGCCGCGCGCAGACCCGAACGGGCCCCGCCCGGCAGATCGACCTGGGTCACGTCTCCGGTGACCACGATCTTGGAACCGAACCCGAGGCGGGTCAGGAACATCTTCATCTGCTCGGCCGTGGTGTTCTGCGCTTCGTCCAAGATGATGAAGGCGTCGTTGAGCGTCCGGCCACGCATGTAGGCGAGCGGAGCGACCTCGATGACTCCGGCCTGCATCAACTTCGGAATCGCCTCGGGATCCATCATGTCGTGCAATGCGTCGTGCAGCGGGCGGAGATACGGATCGATCTTCTCGTGCAGCGTGCCGGGCAGAAAGCCCAGTCGCTCGCCGGCCTCGACTGCCGGCCTGGTCAAGATGATCCGAGAGACCTGCTTGGCCTGCAACGCCTGAACGGCCTTGGCCATGGCGAGGTAGGTCTTGCCGGTACCGGCCGGGCCGACTCCGAACACGATGGTGTTCTCGTCGATGGCGTCGACGTAGCGTTTCTGGTTGAGGGTCTTCGGCCGAATCGTCTTGCCCCGACGCGAAAGAATGTCCAGGGAGAGCACCTCGGCCGGAGACTCGCCGACCTCGTTGGTGAGCATGCCGATGGTTCGTCGAACAGCGTCCGGGGCAATGGGCTGCCCCCGACCGGCCAGCGACGCCAATTCACTGAACACACGTTCTGCCAGCGCCACGTCTGCAGCCGTCCCCGACAAGGAGATGGTTCCGCCACGTACATGAATGTCGGCACGAAGCTCACGTTCGATCGCGGTGAGATTCTCGTCCGTCGCCCCCAGGATTTGGCGCACGGTCTCCGGCGCCAGATCCATACTCGAACGGACGGTGCGCTCTGCGGGCAGAGCGCGCTCGGTGATGGTGGTTACACGGTTCCCGTCGAGTTCACTGTGTTCACTCACGTGGTGAATATGGCCTGCTTTCTGGTCCGATCAGCCCACTCGACTCGTGAGCCTCGATACTTCGAAGTCTAGCGCCAGAGTCGGACACGGCCCACTTGTTAATCGTCCCGGCCTAACCCTCGCGGCGACCGGACGGCAGCGATTCGCGGATCCACTCCGACGCTTCGGCGACGATCTCGGAGCTTCTGTCCGGACTGATACCCGCGATGACCAGGCACACGGCGGCAAAGGATTCGCCCGAGTCCGTGATGAGCCCACTGTTGGCCTGATCGAACAAAGTGATCGTGATCGCCTCGGTCATCGCTACCAGAGTCTCGGCCGGCAGGTATTTCGAGAAGGTTCCGTCACGCTGACCGCGCTCGACGACGCTGATACTCACGGCACGCGCGGGCTCCATCAGATCGAGAATCCGCTGCTCCCCCAACTCTTTGCGAGCAAAGCTGAGCAGCATCCGGAAGCGATCACCGACCGGCCATGACAGCAATGCCAGTACGGCAGTCGCCAGATCCGGGCGCTCGGGCGGCTCGCCGGCTTGGCTCAGCGCAGCTACGAGATCGGTCGACGCCTCGTCCACGATGCCGTTGATCAGCGCCTCTCGGCTGTCGAAATGCGCGTACACGGTTCGCCTGACCACACCGGCAGCCTTTGCGACATCGTCCATGCTCGCATCCGGATCAGCAGCGAACGCCGTGATCGCCGCCTCGATGATGCGATTGCGATTGGCCGCGGCCTGACTACGACGCTGCCGTCCGCCCGATTCGGCAGTTCCCGAAACGACTGTGCCCGAATGCGTCAACGCGCGTTCCACCTCTTTCGACTGCCCAACTGTGATCTAGGTCAATCATAGTTGCACATCGGTGTGCAAGTTATTAACTTACACATCAGTGTGCAAATAGATCGAGGAGTGTCTTCGATCATCAGGAACGGAGTCGCGTCATGACGACACTCATGAGCAAACCTGTCTCGGAGATGGACCAGCCGTACTCACGGCGGTGGGCCGCGCTCGGGGTGTTGTGCCTGAGTCTGCTGATCGTCGTGATGGCGAATACCGCGCTGATCGTCGCGGCGCCGGACATGACCAGAGACCTCGGCCTCACCAGCACGCAACTTCAATGGGTCATCGACGGCTACACCGTCCCCTACGCCGCATTGATGCTGCTGTTCGGCGTGATCGGTGACAAGTACAGTCGCCGCGGCGCACTTCTTGCCGGACTCGCCGTGTTCGCCGGCGGCGCCGTCTTCGGCAGCATCGCGGACACCACCAACGCCGTCATCGCGGCACGAATGATCATGGGCGTCGGCGCCGCGATCATCATGCCCGCGACGCTTTCGCTTCTGGTCGCTACCTTTCCCAAAGCGGAGCGATCACGCGCCATCGCGGCGTGGGCGGCGACATCGGGTCTCGCGATTGCACTCGGTCCGCTGTTGGCCGGATGGATTCTCGACAGTCATTCCTGGAGCATCACTTTCCTGATCAACGTCCCGATCGCCGCAGTCGCTGCCGTCGCCGCCGTAATTCTGGTGCCGCCGAGCAAGGCCGAGCAACTGGGCCGGATCGACTGGATCGGCGGCGCACTCTCGGTGGTCACCATCGGCTCGCTCGTGTACTCGATCATCAACGGATTCCACTTCGGGTGGACCGGCGGACCCATCGGTGCCGCCGTACTCGCTGCGATCGGCCTCGTCTCGTTCGTCGTCTGGGAACTGCGTCACCCGCAGCCACTGCTCGACGTCCGTAAGCTCGGCCAGCGCATGGTCGGCGGCGCGACGCTCGCCGTACTTCTGCTGTTCCTGGCCGCCTTCGGCGCCATCTACTTCATCTCACAGCAGTTCCAGTTCATCCTCGGCTACGGCGCACTCGAAACCGGTGTTCGTCTGCTGCCCTTGGCAATTGCCGTTTCGATCGGCGCCGTTGTCAGTGGGCGGATCACTCCGCTGATCGGCGTCCGGGCGTCCATCGTCGGCGGCATGGTGGTCGCCGCGATCGGCGTTCTGATTCTCACGCAGGTCGACGGCGATTCGGGCTACTGGATGTTCGCAGTCCCACTGATCCTGCTCGGCCTGGGCATCGGTCTCAGCGAACCGCCGGCCACCGACGCCATCATGGACAACTTCTCCGAGGACGATCTCGGTGCTGCGGGTGGCCTCAACGACACCGCCATCGAACTCGGCGGCTCGCTGGGTATCGCGATCCTCGGCTCGATCCTCGCTGCGAGCTACAAGGATTCGATTGCCGGATTCATCGATGGAATGCAGGTTCCGCAGTTGACGGGCGAACTTGCACAACAGGCCGCGTACGCGATGGAGGTGTCGGGCGAATCCGTCGGCGGCGCTTCGTTGGTCGCCGAAGAGATGGCAGGCAACCCGTTGGCTGCAGCTCAGGCAGGGCCGTTGCTCGACGCCGCAGGCAGTGCCTACGCCGACGCGATTTCGGCGGCCAGTTGGGCGGGCGGTCTTGCACTGTTCGTGGGGGCAGTTGTCGTGGCGTTCATCCTGCCGGGCAAGAAGGCCCCTGTGGAAGTCGACCCCGCGTCAGTCTGACGTGCTCGGAGCCAGCGGGTCTTCGGCGAGAACCAACTCGCGGGAGACCCGCCACGACTCGGTCGAGGGTGAGAGAAATGCGTCGTGTCCTTCGCCCTCGATCACACGCAGTGCCACGGGATCACCAGCCGCTTCCGCGGCTTTCGCGTACCGGGAGCTCACCTTGGCCGGCACCTGCAGATCCTCCGCACCCGTGACGCACACAACGGGGACGCCGATCGGCAATCGATGCTGCGGCGACGCACTGCGATACAGATCCGGGTCCGCGTCGAACGGAACGCCGAACAGATCCTCGATGAAGCTGATCCGTCGTCCACGCTCGCCTGCCGACGCCAGATCGAGTGCGGCCGCCTGTGCGATGACCCGTTCAGGCCGGGTAAACGTGTCCTTCTCCCCCGCCAGCCACACTGCAAGATGTCCTCCGGCCGAATGCCCGAGCAAGCGAATCTGATTCAGATCCAATTCGGCCGAGGACTTCCCGGCAACCAGTCCGGGGATTTCGTCGTACGCCGTTTTCACGTCGGCGGACATCTCCGGCCAACCACCGCCCGCCCCGAGACGGCGGTATTCGATGTTCCACACCGCGACGCCGTGCCGCGCGAGTTCGACGGCAAATGCGGTGCCCAGAGTCAATCCGTACTGCCCGCTCCAGAAGCCGCCGTGGATCTGCATGACGACCGGGATCGGGCCGTCAGCGACTCCGTCGGGAACGTAGAGATGCCCGAACTGCTGCTCGTGTCGGCCGTACGGAATCTTGAATCGAGGCACCGAGGAAATCTATCTCAGGCGAGGGCGCTGCCTGCGGCCCAGTCTGCCCAGGAAAGGGTCCAGTCGCCGTTCTGCCACACCTCCAGCGGAGCGCCGCCGGTGTTCTTGATCTCGACGACATCTCCCGGCTGCGAGAAATCGAAGAACCATTTGGCATTGGCCGCACTGAGATTGAGGCAACCGTGCGAGGTGTCGGTGTTTCCCTGCGCCCAGACGGTGCTCTCCAACTCGTGAAGATAGATACCGTCGGTGCTGATGCGGGTGGCCCAGTTGATGGATTCCTTGTAGCCGAGGCGCGAGTTGATCGGCAGACCGTAGGTCGACGAATCCATGATGACGGGATTGGCCTTGTCCATCACGGTGTACGTGCCGGGCTGGGTCCAGAACGAGAGCGTCGTGCCGCCGATCGTTTCGGTGCCGCCCATTCCCATCGAGGTCGGCATTTCCTTGATCACCTGACCGTTTTCGTAGACGGTCACCATCTTGGTGTTGTCGTCGGCGACCGAGACGTGGGAGTCGCCGATCTTGAAGGACACGGTGTCGTCCTGTTGGCCGTACAGTCCGTTGCCGAGTTGCTTGCCGTAGATGTTCGCGTTCACCGAGACCGTCGTGCCTGGTGCGTAGTAATTCTGCGGTCGCCAGTGAACGTTCTGACCGTCGACCCAGTACCACGATCCCTGTACGGGCGGATTGGTTGTGACCAGCAGAGACTTCTCGGCCGCGGCCTTGTCACCGATCAACTCGTCGAAATGAACGGCGACGACGGTGCCGACACCGTACGTGCCACCGTCCGATATCGAGGCGCCACCGGTGGTGTTGATGTACGCCCGGGTCTGGTTACTCGGCGCGACGGTGGTCAGCGTCGTGTTCTTGGTCGTGGCAACACCATTCGCGTCGACGGCGTCGACGACCAGCTTGTAGGTCTTGCCGTATCCGAGTGGTTCGCTCGGTTTCCAGGACGTCTTGTCCGGCGTGGTGATACCGGCGACTTCCTTACCCTCGGGATTGGTCAGCGCGACGGTCGTCAGTGTTCCCTTCGCGACCTGGACCTCGATGGGGTCGAGTGGACTCACCGGAGTTCCGCCGTCCGCCGGTGTGACGGTGACGAGCGCCTCGCTGGTCGTGGTAGTGGTGACGGCGCTGCTGGAGGAACCCGTGTTGTCTCCGGTGGAGACCGTGCACCCCGCGACGAGCATCAACGCCGCCGCGGCACACACCGCTCCAACGATTCGCATATGCGCACGTGACAACATCTGGCCTCCTGAAATCCCCGAACCAACTCACGCCGAAGGCGACCCCCGACGTCCTTACGATAGTGCGCAAATCTGACACTTCGCTGAGCGCCGGATCCGATTCAGCTCGGGATCACAACAAGATCAGTGCAGTGGCCGTGGTCCCCAGCGATCGGTCAGCACTCCGATCGCGCCCAGAGCAACAGCCCCGGCGGTCGACGTGCGCAGGACCGTCGGGCCGAGAAGCACCGGAGTGGCCCCGGCCTCCGACAACGCGCTGATCTCCGAATCGTCGAGCCCACCTTCGGGACCGACAACCAGAAATACCTCGTCCGCGCTCGCCAGCGGCAAACCGGCCAACGGCGTCGTCGCCGATTCGTGAAGCACCGCAACCACAGCGCCACGGGCAACGGCGTCACGAACCAACGCGATCACCGCCGGCGTCTTGTGCAGTTCCGCAATTTCCGGGACGAACGCGCGTCTGGACTGCTTTGCCGCAGACACTGCCGCACTTCGCCAGCGTGCGACGCCCTTGGCGAGCTTGGGGCCCTCCCACTTGGCGACACAACGCAAGGACTGCCACGGGATCACCGCGTCGATCCCCGCCTCGGTCGCCAGTTCGACGGCCAACTCGGAACGCTCGGCCTTGGGAAGTGCCTGAACGAGGGTCACCAACGGCTTGGGCTGCTCGAGAACCTGAACGTCACTGACCAACAGTTCCAGGCGGTCCTTGCCGACGCTCGTCACCTCGGCGTCGGCCACCCGGCCACGGCCGTCAGCCAACACCAATCGCTCGCCGACGCCGATCCGGCGGACAGTGGCCGCGTGGCGACCCTCCTGTCCGTCCAGAACTGCGATTTCACCGACGCCGGGAACCGGGTCGAGAAAGAAGACCGTTGCGGCCACCGTCAGCGGCCGCTGAATGCTTCGCGAAGACGCGAGAACAATCCACCGCTGTTCTGCGAGGCCGTCGAGACAACCTCGGCCTCGTCACGATCGCGGAGCAGCTTGAATTCCTTGAGCAGCTTGGACTGCTTGTGATCGAGACGGCTCGGGATGACCACCTCGAGGTGAGCGTGCACGTCGCCGCGCACTCCCGACCGCAGTTTCGGCATGCCATGACCGCGAAGAACAGCAACGTGTCCGGGCTGGGTGCCTGGCTCGATGGTGATTTCCTTGGGGCCGTCGATGATGGTGTCGACGGTGACAGTCGTACCGAGCGCTGCGTCGACCATCGGAACGCGGATCGTGCAGTGCAGGTCTTCACCGTCTCGAACGAAGACGTCGTGCTGCTGCTCGACGATCTCGACGTAGAGGTCGCCGGGGTGTCCGCCGCCCGGGCCCACTTCACCCTGCGCGGTCAAACGGATACGCATGCCACCGGCGACGCCCGCGGGAACCTTCACGGTGATGTCACGCTTGGCCCGAACTCGGCCGTCGCCGCCACACTTGTGGCAGGGATCCGGGATGGTCTCACCGGCACCGCGGCACGTCGGGCAGGGACGCGAGGTCATGACCTGACCGAGGAACGAGCGCTGGATGGATTGAACTTCGCCGGCACCGTTGCAGGTCTCACAGCGGACAGGCTTGGAGTCGCCGTTGGTTCCGGCTCCGGTGCAGCTGTCGCACAGAATGGCCGTCTCGACGGTCACGTGCTTGCTGACTCCCGTCGCACATTCTGCGAGGGTCAGCTTGGTGCGAAGCAACGAGTCGGCTCCGGGCTGAACGCGACCGCGCGGCCCACGACCTGCGCCGCCACCGCCGCCGAAGAATGCTTCGAAGACGTCGCCGAGGCCGCCGCCACCGAATCCGCCGCCGAAGCCACCACCGCCGCCACCACCGGACTCGAGCGGGTCTCCGCCGAGATCGACGATGCGACGCTTCTCCGGGTCGGTCAGGACCTCGTAGGCCGTCGAGATCTCCTTGAACTTGGCCTGCGCCGCCTCGTCAGGGTTGACGTCCGGGTGCAGTTCGCGTGCCAGCTTGCGGTAAGCGCGCTTGAGCTCCTGGTCTGTCGCGTTCTTGTCGACGCCGAGCAATCCGTAGTAATCCCGTGCCACGTTGAGTCTCTCGTCCTTCTCTTACTTCTAGGTTTTCCTCAGTCCTCGCGAGGAGGCGTGCCGACGAATGTCGACGTCCGTCATCGCTCGGAGAGAACTTCGCCGATGTATCTGGCAACGGCGGCAACCGATGCAATTGTTCCCGGATAGTCCATCCGAGTGGGTCCGAGCACACCGACACCACCGAAAACGGTACCGGCCGCGCCGTAGCCAGTCGAAATCACGGAGGTTCCGCGCATCTGTTCGACCTGCGTCTCTTCACCGATCTGAACGGTGACCGTGCCGGAGTTCTGCGTCGCAGCGAGCAGTTTGAGGACCACTACCTGCTCTTCCAGTGCTTCGAGCACTGCGCGCAGCGAACCGGGGAAGCCGGCCAGACCGGAGAAATCGGCGGCGTTGCGCGTGAGATTCGAGGTTCCGCCCAGAACGAGGCGATCTTCCGGATGCTCGACCAGGGTCTCGACCAGAACCGTTGCCGAGCGGATCACGGCGTCGCGAAGGTCGGCCGGAGACTCGTCGGCCAGTTCCGCCACGGCAATCGACGCGGCGGCCAGGCGCTTTCCTTCCAGTGCTCCGCCGAGAAGCGTGCGCAACCGGGAAAGGTCTTCGTCTTCGAGGACGTCTCCGAGTTCGACGATTCGCTGATCGACGCGGCCGGAATCGGTGATGAGAACGAGAAGCAGGCGCGCCGGCGTCAAAGCGACCACCTCGAGGTGGCGAACCGACGACGCGGACAGCGACGGGTACTGGACAACCGCGACCTGACGGGTCAGTTGCGCGAGCAGTCGCACACCACGACGCAGAACGTCGTCGAGGTCGACACCCGACTCCAAGAACTCGAGGATCGCTCGACGCTCGGGCCCGGACATGGGCTTGACGTCGGCGATGCGATCGACGAATTCGCGGTATCCCTTGTCGGTGGGGACGCGGCCGGAACTGGTGTGCGGTTGGGCGATGTAGCCCTCGGCCTCGAGGAATGCCATGTCGTTGCGCACAGTGGCGCTCGACACTCCGAGGTTGTGACGCTCGACCAGTGCCTTGGATCCCACCGGGTCCTGGGTGGAGACGTAATCGGCCACGATTGCACGTAAGACCTCGAAACGCCTGTCGTCGGTACTCGACATCGTTGCCACCTCCGTTTCCTGAAAAGAACGAACGCCGACATTTACACATCGGTTTCCACTGGCAGTCTAATCGCCCGAGCGCCAGAGACGGCTGTTGCCCTTACTGTGGAGTGAGATCGGCGAAAGGTCGATCGCACAACCATGGACAAGGCGGCACATGATCTTCAAAGGCGTGATGGACGGCAAACCGTATCCCGATCACGGACTGTCTCTACGCGACTGGTCGAAGTTCCCTCCACGTCAGGTTCGACTCGACGAGATCGTGACCACCACGAAGGTCCTCGAACTCGATCGCCTGCTGTCGGAGGACTCGACCTTCTACGGCGATCTGTTCCCGCACGCAGTGCAGTGGCGCGGCACTCTCTACCTCGAGGACGGTCTGCACCGAGCGGTTCGTTCGGCCCTGCGAAACCGCGTCGTGCTGCACGCGCGTGTCTTCGACTTCGACGCGATGCCCGGTGTCATCGAGGGAGTCCGCTGACGCTCACGCGACTCGGGTACCGAGACTCAACCGACGAACGCGAGCAGTGCGGGATTCGTCTGCCCCGGCCAGGTTCCGGTGAGCGTTGCCGAGCCTGACACTCGATCTGCGTCGATCACTCTCGCCACAGTCAGTTCCAGGCTTCCCGCGCGGATGATCGTGTCGGTGCCGACTGTCGAGCAGGTCACGGATTCCACTGCCGGTACGGAAGCGCCGGCCGTACCGCTGCCTACTACGTGAGCCGTCACGGGGATGTGATCGGCGGTGTCCGCGAAGACCAGTTCGACTCCGGCCCCACCCGTCAGAATCGCGGTCGCCACCGCGCTGACGTAGACCGGATCACAGCATGCGTCGTACACCCACCGTTCGCCGAGTACCGAATGATCCATGGTCGCGATCAGCGCGGTCTCCGCCCCGTCCAGCGGAGCACCACGATAAGTGAGCGGGACCTGAAGAATTCGACCGTCGGCAGAGCGCATCAGGTGCGTCTCGATTCCGACCTCACCGTCCGGGTCGTCGAAACGATAGGCGTCGACGCGTTCGAGCGTCGAACAGTCGACCGACCCGAGCCACGGCTGCTTGGGCACCCACGCTCGGAGCAGGTCGTTCTTGGACGGATTCAGCTGCGCACGATGAATGATGGCCACCACGGCCACATTACGCGGCGAAGGATGGTTGCGCGTCAGGTCAGGATCGTGCGAATCACCGCATCGGCGAGCAGGCGACCACGGTCGGTGAGAACCACGTGATCGTTCTCGATCACGGCCAACCCGTCGACTACCACCTGTTCGGCCGAAAGACGTTCGGATGCAGACAGTTCCGACAACGGAAGTCCCGTACGCAACCGTGCGGTCAGCATGACTCGCTCCATGTGTTCGTCCTCGGCGGTCAGTTCTTCGCTGCCGCCGACGGGAAGTTCGCCGAGCGCCAACTGTTCCGCGTACCGCGCCGGGTGCTTGACGTTCCACCACCGCACTCCGCCGACGTGGCTGTGCGCGCCCGGACCGGCACCCCACCAGTCACCGCCGTCCCAGTAGCCGAGGTTGTGACGGCACCGGGTGTCACCGGAGTCCGCGGTTTCCGCCTTTGCCCAGTTGGAGACCTCGTACCACCGCAAGCCTGCCTCGGACAGGCGTGAATCGATTCGTTCGTACCGCGAGGCCAGCACGTCGTCGTCCGGGGCGGGCAGCTCGCCGCGCCTGACCTTGCGAGCCATGGCGGTGCCGTCCTCGACGATCAACGCGTAGGCCGAGACGTGATCGACATCGGCGGAGAGGACCGCATCGAGTGAGGCGTCCAGGTCTTGATCGCGCTCCCCCGGGGTTCCATAGATCAAATCGAGATTCACGTGCGAAAAACCAGCTGCGCGAGCCTCTTTCGCGGCAGCGACGGCGCGACCTGGGGTGTGCGTGCGGTCGAGGATCTTCAGAACGTGCTGGGCGGCCGACTGCATGCCGAGGGAAATCCGGGTGAATCCAGCGCTGCGGAGAGCACCGAAGAACTCCGGCGACGTCGATTCGGGGTTCGATTCCGTGGTCACTTCGGCGCCGGACGCCAGGCCGAAGCTGCTCCGCACCGCCGACAGCACGTCGGCCAATCCGTCACCACCGAGCAGCGACGGCGTTCCACCGCCCACGAACACGGTCTCCGCCGCCGGGGCGCCCGTCATCTCGGCCGCGAGATCGAGTTCGCGCCGCAGACCTTCCAACCACGACTGCGGCGAGGCGGAAGTTCCGAGCTCTCCGGCCGTGTAGGTGTTGAAATCGCAGTACCCACACCTGGTGGTACAGAACGGGACGTGGATGTAGATCCCGAACGGCCGTTTCCCGACACCCTCGAGCGATCGCGCGGGCAAGGCGAAGGGCGTCGCCTCGCTCTGTCGAGTGGGAGTCGTGCTGGTGGCATTCACGCCTCCAGTGTCCCAGCATCCGGAACGCACACCTATTCAGCCTGCGATGCAGGTCGGCGTACGGCTTGAACTCGATATTTCCCCCGTTTTTCGTGGAAATATGCGCCCGAGTCGGAATTATCGAGTTGACGTGGCACAATGGTCCGCATGACCGGACTCGGAGTGCGACTTGTGGCGCGTCGCCATGTCGACTTCAAGCGTGTGTGCAGCTCGTCGTGTCTGCACCTGTGTAGCTGTTGATCTTTCACTGATCTTCCAGCCTTTGCCGCTCATCTCCATCTGCTTCACCGAAACACTCTCTGCAGAGACATGCCTTTTCAGGGACGCAGCTTCTCCAGCTGTTCGTTTTCGTGAGCACACCTGCCGGCCGCGAGCTTTCCGAGACCGAGGACAGCCCCCTCGATTTCCGACACGGACCGGTGCGTCCCGATCAGACACCGCCACAGTTCATCGATAGTGCGTGCCGCGTGCCGATCAACCGCCCAGATCCAGGAGTTCATCGATGACGTCGACCACCGACGCCGCCACACCCGCCGATTCGGCAGCAGCTGCCGAAGCCCGGCCTGCACGCGCTGCGCGTCCCGCCAAGCGTCGCGCCGAAGGTCAGTGGGCCCTCGGTTACCGCGAGCCGCTCAACGCCAACGAGCAGGCCAAGAAGGACGACAACCCGCTCAACGTTCGGGCCCGCATCGAGAACATCTACTCCAAGCAGGGCTTCGACAGCATCGACAAGGGCGACCTTCGCGGCCGCTTCCGCTGGTGGGGTCTCTACACCCAGCGCGAAGAAGGCTACGACGGCACCTTCACCGGCGACGAGAACATCGACCTGCTCGAGGCCAAGTACTTCATGATGCGCGTGCGTTGCGACGCCGGCGCTCTCAACGTCGAGCAGCTGCGCACCATCGCCGGTATCTCGAAGGAATTCGGCCGGAACACCGCCGACCTGTCCGACCGCGAAAACGTCCAGTTCCACTGGATCGAGGTCGAGAACGTTCCGGAGATCTGGAAGCGTCTCGAAGCCGTCGGACTCAAGACCACCGAAGCGTGCGGTGACTGCCCCCGCGTCGTCCTCGGTTCTCCCCTGGCCGGCGAATCGCTCGACGAGGTCCTCGATCCCACCCCGGCGATCGACGAGATCGTGCGCCGCTACATCGGCGACCCCAAGTACTCCAACCTGCCGCGCAAGTTCAAGACCGCCATCTCCGGCCAGCAGGACGTCGTTCACGAGATCAACGACATCGCCTTCATCGGCGTGAACCACCCCGAGCACGGCCCGGGCCTCGACCTCTGGGTCGGCGGCGGACTGTCCACCAACCCCATGCTGGCGCAGCGCGTCGGCGCCTGGATTCCGCTCGACGAGGTCCCCGATGTCTGGGAGGGCGTCGTCTCGATCTTCCGTGACTACGGCTACCGCCGTCTGCGCGCGAAGGCCAGGCTCAAGTTCCTCGTCAAGGACTGGGGTATCGAGAAGTTCCGCGAGGTTCTCGAGACCGAGTACCTGAAGCGTCCGCTCATCGACGGCCCCGCGCCCGAGAAGCCCAAGCGCCCGATCGATCACGTCGGTATCCAGAAGACCCGCAACGGCCACAACGCAGTCGGTTTCGCTCCGATCGCCGGCCGCGTCTCGGGAGACATCCTGGCTCAGGTCGCCGACGCCGCCGAGAAGGCCGGCAGCGACCGGATCCGCTTCACTCCGTACCAGAAGCTGATCATCCTCGACGTCGCCGACGAGACGCTCGAGCCGCTCATCGCCGATCTCGACGCGCTGGGTCTTCCCGCCCGTCCGTCGCACTGGCGCAAGAACCTGATGGCCTGCTCCGGCATCGAGTTCTGCAAGCTCTCGTTCGCCGAGACCCGCAAGCGTTCGCAGGTGCTCGTGCCCGAACTCGAACAGCGTCTTGCCGACATCAACAGCCAGCTCGACGTGCCGATCACCATCAACATCAACGGTTGCCCCAACTCCTGCGCTCGCTCGCAGATCGCCGACATCGGCTTCAAGGGCCAACTCGTCGACGACGGTGAGGGGAATCAAGTCGAGGGTTTCCAGGTTCATCTGGGAGGCAGCCTCGGATTCGACAGCGCCTTCGGACGCAAGCTGCGCCAGCACAAGGTCACCAGCGTCGAGATGGGTGACTACATCGACCGCGTCGTACGTCAGTTCGTCAAGAACCGCAACGAAGGT
This sequence comes from Rhodococcus sp. RCBS9, assembly GCF_029457415.1. Taxonomy (NCBI): domain Bacteria; kingdom Bacillati; phylum Actinomycetota; class Actinomycetes; order Mycobacteriales; family Nocardiaceae; genus Rhodococcus; species Rhodococcus sp. RCBS9. The sequence goes on from NZ_CP120422.1 coordinate 119,851, forward strand.
GAACGGTTCGCCGAATGGGCAGTGCGCGCAGACGAAGGAGATTTGCGATGACAGTGGACATTTCGCGAGCAACTGCCGACGAGCTTCGGTCCATCGCCGAGCGCGGTGCCGTAGAACTCGACGGAGCCAGCGCGCAGGAACTGTTGCAGTGGACCGAGGACACGTTCGGCGACTCGTACATTGTTGCGTCGAACATGCAGGATGGAGTGCTGGTTCACCTTGCCGCACAGGTGCATCCGGGCGTCGACGTACTCTTCCTCGACACCGGCTATCACTTCCCCGAAACCATCGGCACGCGTGACGCGGTCGAGCAGGTGTACGGCGTCAACGTCATCAACGCTCGTGCGCTGGCAAGCGTCGCCGAGCAGGATGTCGCCGAGGGCAAGGATCTGTTCGCCCGTGATCCCAACCGCTGCTGCGCACTACGCAAAGTCGCGCCGCTCAAGCAGACTCTGTCCGGGTACAGCGCGTGGGTGACCGGCATCCGCCGCGTCGAAGCGCCCACCCGCGCCAACGCTCCCCTGATCTCCTTCGACGAAGCCTTCGGACTCGTGAAGATCAACCCGATCGCTCCCTGGTCGGACGAGGAGATGCAGAACTACATCGACACCAATTCCATCCTCGTCAATCCCCTTGTCGACGAGGGATATCCGTCCATCGGCTGCGCACCCTGCACCAGCAAGCCAGCCCCCGGCAGCGATCCGCGTAGCGGTCGTTGGGCCGGTGCCTCCAAGACAGAATGCGGGTTGCACGCATCATGACAGTTGACTTGACACCTTCACGGCCTCAGCTCGACGGCACACAGTTCGATACTCTCGACGCCCTCGAGTCCGAAGCGATCCACATCTTCCGAGAGGTAGCCGGCGAATTCGAACGCCCGGTCATTCTCTTCTCGGGCGGTAAGGATTCCACGGTGCTGCTGCATCTGGCGATCAAGGCCTTCTGGCCTGCGCCGCTGCCGTTCACCCTGCTGCACGTCGACACCGGCCACAACCTGCAGGAAGTCCTCGACTTCCGCGACCACGTGGTAGCCAAGTACAACCTGCGCCTGCACGTGGCCAGCGTCGAGGAGTACATCGCGGACGGTCGCCTCACCGAGCGCCCCGACGGTATCCGCAACCCGCTGCAGACCGTGCCGTTGCTGGACGCGATCTCGGAGAATCGTTTCGACGCCGTCTTCGGCGGCGCTCGCCGCGACGAGGAGCGGGCCCGCGCCAAGGAGCGGATCTTCTCGCTGCGCAACGCTTTCGGACAGTGGGATCCCAAGAAGCAGCGCCCGGAGCTGTGGAACCTGTACAACGGTCGCCACTCCCCCGGCGAGCAGGTACGCGTCTTCCCGCTCAGCAACTTCACCGAGCTGGACATCTGGCGTTACATCGCCCGCGACAACGTCGAGCTCGCCAGCATCTACTACGCCCACCAGCGTCCGGTGTACCAGCGCGACGGCATGTGGATGACCCCCGGAGTCTGGGGTGGGCCGGCTGACGGCGAAGAGCTGCAGACCCTTTCGGTGCGATACCGCACCGTCGGCGACGGTTCGACCACCGGTGCTGTTCTCTCCGATGCGGCCGACAACGAAGCGATCCTCGCCGAGGTTGCGGCATCACGTTTGACCGAGCGCGGCGCGACCCGTGGCGACGACCGAGTTTCCGAAGCGGCCATGGAAGACCGCAAGCGAGAGGGCTACTTCTGATGAGCGATCTGCTCAGACTGGCAACTGCCGGCAGCGTCGACGACGGAAAGTCCACCCTCGTGGGCCGCCTGTTGTACGACACGAAATCCGTTCTCGCCGACCAGATCGACGCCGTGACCCGTGCGTCGGTGGACCGCGGTCTCGACACCCCTGACCTCTCGCTCCTGGTGGACGGACTGCGCGCCGAGCGTGAGCAGGGCATCACCATCGACGTGGCGTACCGCTACTTCGCGACCCCCAAGCGCACCTTCGTGCTCGCCGATACACCGGGCCACGTGCAGTACACCCGCAACACTGTCTCCGGTGCCTCGACGGCTCAGCTCGTGATCCTGCTGGTCGATGCTCGCAAGGGCGTCATCGCGCAGACTCGCAGGCACGCAGCGGTTCTCGCGTTGCTCGGTGTCCCGAAGCTCGTTCTCGCCGTGAACAAGATCGACCTCGTCGAGAACCCCGAAGAGGTCTTCACCTCGATCTCCGCCGAGTTCAACGAACTCACCAGCTCACTTGGCTGGGCAAGCGAAGACGTCGTCGAGATCCCGGTGTCGGCACTGCACGGTGACAACGTCGCCATCCGCTCCGACAAGACCCCGTACTACACCGGCCCCACGCTGATCGAGCACCTCGAGTCGATTCCGGTCGACGCCGAGCCACATCGCGTCGGTCTGCGTTTCCCGGTGCAGTACGTGATCCGCCCCCGCACCGCAGAGTTCCTCGACTACCGCGGCTACGCCGGTCAGGTCGCTGCCGGTTCCGTCGTGCCCGGCGACGAAGTGGTGATCCTGCCCTCGGGTACGCGCACCACCGTCACACGTATCGACACGGCCGACGGCGAACTGGACGTCGCCCACGCCGGACGCAGCGTCACGCTGATCCTGGCCGACGACGTCGACGTCTCACGCGGCGACACCATCGCATCGCCGTCCGACGCACCCGAGCCGATCGGCGAATTCGACGCCACTGTCTGCTGGCTGGCCGAGAAGTCGCTGCGCCCCGGTGCACGTCTGCTGCTCAAGCACGGCACGCGAACGACGCAGGCCATCGTGGGCAGCTTGGTGGAACGCTTCAACGAGCAGGACCTCACCACGGATCAGGGCCCGGAAACGCTCGAGCTCAACGAGATCGGCAAGATCTCCATCCGGGTGGCCGAGCCGATCGTGGCTGACGACTACGCCGTCAACCGCCACACCGGCAGCTTCCTGCTGATCGATCCCGCTGGTGGAAACACTCTCGCAGCCGGCCTGGTGGGCGACGTCATTTCCGCTGTCGAATTGGGCGAGCGCGTCTAAGTCGATGGTTCCGCTCATCGCTGTTGCGCACGGCAGCCGTGATCCCCGCTCTGCTCGGGTGATCGCGGCTGCTGTGACAGCTCTTCGTGAAGTCCGGCCAGACCTCGATGTCCGGCTGGCGTTTCTCGACCTCAATGCACCGTCCATCGATCAGGTCCTGGACGGAGTTGCACACGACGGCCACACTCACGCCGTTGTTGTTCCGATGCTGCTGGGCAATGCCTTCCACGCCCGGGTAGATCTGCCCGGACTCTTGGCCGCTGCCGCGACACGCCACCCCCAGTTGACCGTGTTCCAAGCAGACGTACTGGGTCGCGATGCTCGGCTGATCGAGGCAGTACGCGAGCGAATTCTCGAAGCGGGTGCCCGGCCGGACGATCCGTCGGTCGGTGTCGCTCTTGCGGCAGTCGGCTCGTCCGACGCGCGCGCCAATGCCGCGACCGCAGAATTGGCGTCCACTCTCCTCGGCGGAACCAACTGGTCGGGCGTTCGAATCTGTTTCGCGACATCCGCGGAACCGACAGTTGCCCAGGCGATCTCCGCACTCGAGCAGGACGGCGCCGAACGTGTTGTCGTCGCACCGTGGTTCTTGGCTCCCGGCCTACTGACCGATCGACTCAGCGCTGCCGCAGCAACTGCATGTCCGCGCGCGCGTTTCGCCGACACGATCGGTGGGCACTCTCTACTGATCGAAACGATGATCGACCGTTACCGACAAGTCGCTGATGCACTACCCGACCGTCTGGTCCGCTCCGCCTGATCCGGTTTCACAGGCCGTTATCAGATTGTTACCGTAGTGTTGGATCTGTCCAGCTCGCGAAGGTACCTCCTTCGCCTGCGAAACAGATCTTTGGGTGCAATCCCCTCAGAGCGCCGCGAGAGGGAACACCATCACTCACAATCTTCGCCTCGGCACAGCCGGCATCGCATGGGTCCTGTCGGTGCTCTACCTGCTTGTCGAAATCTTCACAGCCGGAGCATGGAAGACGCCGTACAGCTTCGCGCGCGACTCCATCAGTTCGCTGGGCGTGACGACATGCAGCGTGGATTCGTGTTCGCCGATGCACGACGTGATGAACGCGGCCTTCATGATCCTCGGTGCGCTCACCATCCTCGGTGCAGCCTTGCTGCACAAGTACATTCCGGACGGTCGTGCGAAGAAGTGGATTCTCGGTCTTGCCGTCGTCGTTGCATTGAGCACCGCGGCCACCGGCCTCTTCCCGGCGAACGACGGGACCTTCGTTCATTGGACCGCCGTACTTCCCGGCTTCGTCGCACGTCATGCCGTTCTCGTCCTCATGGCAATTCAATTCTGGAAGCACAGCAAATGGATCGCAGTGTGGTCGGGGCTGTGCGCGGCTACCGGAATCGTAGGTGCCGTACTGCTTCTCGGACGAACCCTGACCTTCGGCCTTGGTGAACGCCTGACGCTGTACCCGCTGCCTATGTGGATGGCCGTCACCGGCGTCGCGGCCCTGCTTGCGTTGATGCGCCGAACCGTGTTGAAGAACGTGGAACTGACACTGTCCGGTAACGGATTCATCACCGCTCTGTTGTCGTTGCGCCCGCGTCGATCTCGCGCGGCAGTGCCCACCGACGTTCTCGCACCACGGGAGCTGACCGGTTTGTAGCGAACCGGGGGTGAGCAGGGACACACTGGTAAGGAGGCGACGCGAGGAGACTTCCATGACCAGTGCATCTGTTCGACACGGAATCGTGGCCGGTATCGACGGCTCGGCAAGCGCGGTCAACGCCGCGAGGTGGGCAGCTTCGGCTGCAAAGAGATTCGACGAACCACTTCGCCTGACCCACGTGCTGCCAGGACAACCCGAGTCCGGTGGCGGTACCAACGTCACCGACGAAGAGATGTTCGACCACCACCTTCGCGTCGAGGGTGCAAAACTGCTCGACGAGGCCGAGGACGCCATCCGCGATGATCACACCGACGTCACCGTCGAACGTGGCCTCGTGACCGGTACTCCCGCAACCACACTCGTCGAACTCTCGAAGTCGGCTCGCATCGTTGCACTGGGTCAGGCCGGCACCAGCGAAATGCAGTCCGTGTTTCTCGGATCCGACACCATTCGGGTGGTCAACCGCGCGCACTGTCCCGTGGCCGTATTCCGCGGTACGGGTGATCACGCGATGGCCGACACCAGGCCCATCGTCGTCGGCGTCGACGGGAGCAAGCTCAGCGAACTCGCCGTCGCGCATGCCTTCGAATTTGCCGCGTTCCTCGGCGCACCTTTGGTTGCGGTCCACACGTGGAACGAGCACGCCTCGCTGGGCGGGTACTCCGAAGCCAGGCGCTTCGTCGACTGGGGACCGTACGAACAGCATGAGCATGCACTGCTGTCCGAGTGCCTCGCCGGCTGGACGGAGAAGTACCCCGATGTCGAAGTCACCCGGAGTGTCCAGCGCAGCGGACCGATGAAGGCACTGCTCGAGCACTCGGCGGAAGCGCAACTCGTAGTCGTCGGTAGCCACGGCCGCAGCCCGTTCATGGCGTCGATAGTCGGATCGACCAGTCAGAGCCTCATCCACCACGCCCAGTGCCCGGTCCTCGTCTGCCGAGAGGGCTGAACTCGTCTCGCTGTTGCCCGACCCCCACCTCTGAGCGAACGGCACTTTCGGCGCCATCAGGAGTCCGAAAGTGCCGTTCGCTCAAACAGGAGTGGGGGTGCAACAGGTCGAACAGGGCGAGCGGGTCACACCTGGCCGACCACGCTCACCGTGACCGGCTCCTGCACCGGCGTCGACACCGGGGTCTCCGGCAGATCCGGCACCCGGGTAGCCCGCGCGTACACCGTCTCCCCCGCCTCGAGGTGCAGCGCTGCACTGTCACCGCGCGTGACCTGAGCCGAGAAGAGCTCGCCGGTTGCCTCGTTGCGCAGGTCCACTCGAACCTCGAAGCCGAGGTACACGACGCGCTCGACTGTTGCGCGTGTGACGCCGAGCGACTCGGCCGTTCCGGATTCCTGCGCGAGAGCCATGCTCGGATCGCGGCCGAGACGGATGTCATGCGGACGGACCAACTGCCCGTTGAGCTTCGCGACGGATCCGAGGAAGGACATCACGAAGTCGTTGGACGGGCGGTCGTACAGGTCGGCAGGTTCACCGATCTGCTCGATCCGCCCCTTGTTCAGCACCGCGATGCGGTCGGCGACGTCGAGAGCCTCTTCCTGGTCGTGGGTGACCAGGACGGTGGTGACGTGCACCTCGTCGTGCAGGCGACGCAACCACGTGCGCAGGTCGGCACGCACCTTCGCGTCGAGCGCGCCGAAGGGCTCGTCGAGCAGGAGCACCTGTGGATCCACAGCCAGAGCGCGCGCCAACGCCATGCGCTGACGCTGACCGCCGGAGAGCTGCGCGGGGTACCGATGCTGAAACCCGTCGAGGCCGACGATCTCGAGAAGTTCGTTGACCTTCTTCTCGATCTCCGGCTTCGGGCGCTTGCGGATCTTGAGCCCGAACGCCACGTTGTCCCGCACCGTCATGTGCTTGAACGCCGCGTAGTGCTGGAACACGAAACCGATGTCACGCTTCTGCGGCGAGACGCCGGTGACGTCCTTGCCTGCGATGGTGATGGTTCCCGAATCGAGTTCTTCGAGCCCTGCGATCGAACGCAGCAACGTCGACTTTCCCGAGCCACTGGGCCCGAGCAATGCCGTCAACGAACCCGAGGGAATGTTGACCGTCACGTCGTCGAGCGCCGCGAAATCACCGTAGTTCTTGCGGGCCCCGGTCACTGTGATCATGTGGTGCTCCTCTTACGGTCCAGCAGCGTCATCAGCAACAGGACAATGATGGCGATGCCCATCAGCAGCGTTGCCGCCGAATACGCACCAAAGGTGTTGTGGTCGTCGATGTATCGCGAGTGCACCAGCAATGTCAGTGTCTGGGATACCCCCGGGAAGCCGGAAGAGACCATGATGACTGCGCCGAATTCACCGAGCGAACGCGCCACCGTCAACACGATTCCGTACGTCAGGCCCCAACGGATCGCGGGCAAGGTGATCCGCCAGAACGTCTGCCAGCCCGAGGCACCGAGCGTCGCGGCTGCTTGTTCCTGCTCGTCGCCGATCTCGTGAAGTACGGGTTCGACTTCCCGGACGACGAAGGGCAGCGTCACGAAAATCGTCGCGATCACCATGCCTGGCAACCCGAAGATGACTTTGAACCCCAACGATTCGATGCCGCCGAACCAACCGTTGGCACCCCACAGGAGAATCAACGACACACCGACGACGACGGGCGAGACCGCGAAGGGCAGGTCGACCACCGACTGCAGAACTCCGCGGCCCGGGAACCGACCACGCACGAGTGCCAGAGCGGTGACCACACCGAACACGACGTTGATCGGGACCACGATCGCCACGATGATCAGCGAAAGATTCAACGCGGAGATCGCTGCCGGTGTCGTGATCGATTCGAGAAACGGGCCGATTCCGTTCTCGAACGTTCGAGTCAGGATCACACCGATCGGCACGACCAACAACACGAACAGGTAGACGAGAGCGATGGTCCGTAGACCGATCTTCGATCCTCTGGACACGTTCATCGGGAACTCTCCTCACGTCGCTGTCCCCGCGATGCGAAGATTCGCAGGACGAACAGCGTCACGAATGCGATGGCCAGCAACGCTACCGAGACGGCAGCGGCGTTGGTCGGACGATCGATCTCGATCTGCTGCTGAATGTACTGCGACGTCATCTGTGTCACGCGTGGGATGTTGCCGCCGATCAGAACGACCGAGCCGTATTCACCGATCGCTCTGGCGAACGCGAGGCCCGCACCGGAGATGACGGCAGGCGCCAACGTCGGGAGAACAACCGAGCGAAAGATCGTCCAGTTGGAAGCTCCCAACGACGCGGCGGCTTCCTCGACTTCGCGGTCGACCTCCATCAGCACCGGCTGCACGGAACGGACGACGAACGGCAAGGTCACGAAGGCCAATGCCACGATCAGTCCGGGCTGGGTTGCATTGAGATGGATGTCGATCGGTGACTGCGGGCCGTAGAGGGACAGCAGCACGATCGATGCCACGATGGTCGGTAGCGCGAACGGCAGATCGATCATCGAGTTGACGATGCGCTTGCCCGGGAAGTCGTCCCGGACCAGCACCCACGCGATGATCGTGCCCATCACGACGTTGATCAATGCCACGATCACCGAGACCAACAACGTCACGCGCAACGACGCCAAGGCGACGGGTGCGGTGACGGCGTCCCAGAATCCGGAGATCCCCTCGTCGAACGCGGTGGCGGTCAACGCGGCGAGCGGAAGCAGAACGATCACGGAGAGCCACAGAGTGGCCACTCCGATTCCGAGCGGCCCCACACTCCCCGTGACCCGCGCGAGTTTTCGCCGACGAGCCACGGGGGTGGGGTCAATAGTGTCAGTCACGTCAGTCTTACTTGGTCGCGTTGTCGTAGATCACTGCGATCGAACCGGTGTCCTTGGTGAACAGAGCACTGTCAACGGCCTTCCAGCCGCCGAGGTCTGCAATGGTCCACAGCTTGGTCGGCTCGGGGAACTTGTCCGTGAACTTGGCAGCGACGGCGGGATCAACGGGACGGAATCCTGCTTCGGCCCAGAGCGTCTGACCCTCGGTCGTGTACAGGTAGTCCTTGAACGCGGTCGCCTTGTCGAGGACCTTGCTGTTCGAGATCACGGCAACCGGGTTCTCGATCTTGAAGGTCGTGGGCGGGGTGACGTGCTCGACCGGGTCGCCGTTGCCTTCGATGAACAGTGCCTCGTTCTCGTAACTGATCAGAACGTCACCGCTGCCCTGCAGGAAGGCTTCCGAAGCCTCGCGTCCCGACTTGGGCTGGATCTTGACGTGATCGTTGACCAAGGCGGTGACGTAGTCGAGCCCCGCCTGCGGGTTTTTGCCACCGTCGCTCTTGGCGGCGTACGGCGCCAAGAGGTTCCACTTGGCCGAGCCGGAGCTGAACGGGTTCGGCGTGACGACCTCGAGGCCGGGCTGAAGCAGGTCGTCCCAGTCCTTGATGCCCTTCGGGTTCCCCGGACGCGTCACGATGGTGACTACCGATCCGAACGGAATTCCGTTGTAGGCGTCCTGGTTCCAGTTCTGATCTACCAGACCGGCATCGACCAGACGGGTGATGTCGGGCTCGACGGAGAAGTTGACGAAGTCTGCCTCGGCACCGTCCTTCACCTTGCGCGACTGGTCGCCCGAGGCGCCGTAGGAAGGATTGAAGTTGACGTTCTTGCCCTCGTCGGTCGCCTGGAAGGCTGCGGTGAGCTTGTCGAAGCCAGGCTTCGGCACGGCGTAGGCGAACAGGTTGATCGTGCCGGCGCTACCGTCGCTGGCGGCGCTGTCACCACCCACGGTGTCGCTCGAGCCACCACTGCACGCTGTGAGTACCACGGCCCCCATGGTCGCGATAGCAGTGAGAAGTGTGCGGGAACGGCGTTTCATTGCAGATACCTTCCTGAAAGGACTGACAAACGAGGGTTGGTCAAACGACAAGTCCGAGACCTCTGGGGCTGATTCCATCGGGATGTTCAGACATGGAGAGCCGACGGGCGATGAGCCCTGAATCGGGGGCGCGAGTTACGCGCAGAGAAGTTCGAATGGGGTGCGCAGCACCACCGGAGAGGTCGAACTCAGGAAATCAACAACAGGCGACGTCAGCGACGTCGAGCATGCCGACAGCAATCAACGCCAACTGGTGGCGGATTACGGGAGCTGTTGCTTCGGACACGCGGTGGACTTTAGCAGAGCACCGGCGCCCGCTCTAATCGAGAGAACTAACGGGTGAGAAGCCACGCGACGATCACGAGGAGAATCAGGGCGATCAGGGCGAGAGTGACCCGTGAGCGGGGCATCAGCTTTCCTCTACTTCTCGAGAATTCCTACGCAACCAGCCGAAGAGCGGCAGAGCGAGAACAGCGGCCAACACGCGATCCAGACCGATGGCCACCAGGCGGCACAGCGGAACGACGACGATCAGGACCAACGCGACCTGCGGGATGAACGGGAGCCCCGCCATCCACAGCTCGAAGCTGTCCCACCAATCCGCTATCCGATCCACGCCAACACCCTATCCTTCGGACGATACGGTCCCGACAGCGTGTGGATTGGACGTGTGTCGATTCTGGCCGGATGATGGCCGAATGAGTGCTGACGACGAAGTGGTGCAGACGATTCCTCCCGCCTCCACGGGTCACCATCGAAGCAACTTTCCCCCTATCGACGACTACGCGTTTCTTTCCGATTGCGAAACCTCGTGCCTGATTGCCCGTAACGGATCTGTCGAGTGGATGTGCGTTCCCCGCCCCGACTCCCCCAGCGTGTTCGGTGCCATCCTCGACCGCAGCGCAGGCCATTTCCGCATCGGCCCCTACGGCCAGAACGTGCCGGCCGCTCGGCGCTATCTGCCGGGTGGACTCATTCTCGAGACGACCTGGCAGACCGAGACCGGCTGGCTCGTCGTCCGCGACGCCCTGGTTCTCGGTCCCTGGCACAACGTCGACAAGCGATCGAACACGCACAAGCGCACACCGACCGACTGGGATGCCGAACACACCCTTCTCCGTACGGTCAAATGCGTCAGCGGCACCGTCGAACTCGAGATGAGCTGTGAGCCCGCGTTCGACTATCACCGTGGCACGGCGAATTGGGAGTACACCGGAAAGGTCTACGAGGAAGCAACGGCAACGTGTCGCTCCGCCAAGCCCGGAGACCATCCCACTCTGCGCTTGACCACCGACCTACGACTGGGTCTGGAAGGTCGTGAAGCACGAGCGCGGACGCGACTGGTCGAAGGCGACAACGTGTACGTCGCGCTCTCGTGGTCGGATCTTCCCGCGCCGCAGACGTTCGACGAGGCCGCCGACAAGATGTGGCAGACGTCCAAGTCCTGGCGTGAGTGGGTGACGATCGGCAAGTTCCCCGATCACCCGTGGCGCGGATACCTACAGCGCAGTGCGCTCACCCTCAAGGGGCTCACCTACGCACCGACCGGAGCCCTGCTTGCGGCTTCGACGACCTCGCTACCGGAAACACCAGGCGGAGAACGCAACTGGGACTATCGCTACGCGTGGGTTCGCGATTCCACCTTCGCGCTGTGGGGCCTCTACACGCTCGGGTTGGACCGTGAGGCCAACGACTTCTTCAACTTCATCTACGACGTGTCGAGTTCGGACAACGGTCAGCCGCATCCCTTGCAGGTGATGTACGGCATCGGCGGCGAGCGCACGCTCGAGGAATCCGAACTCAACCATCTGTCCGGCTACGACGGCGCCCGTCCGGTGCGTATCGGCAACGGGGCGTTCGATCAACAGCAGCACGACATCTGGGGCACCATGCTCGACTCGGTGTACCTCCACATCCGTACCCGCGAGCGCGTCCCCGAGGCGTTGTGGCCGCTGCTCAAGAAGCAGGTCGAGGAAGCGATCAAGCATTGGCGTCAACCCGACCGCGGGATCTGGGAGGTGCGCGGTGAACCGCAGCACTTCACGTCGTCGAAGATCATGTGCTGGGTCGCTCTCGATCGCGGCGCCAAGCTGGCAGAGATGCAGGGCGAGAAGAGCTTCGCGCAGCAGTGGACCGCCATCGCCGACGACATCAAGGCCGACATCCTCGCGCACGGTGTCGACTCGCGCGGAGTTCTGACACAGCGGTACGGCCACGATTCACTCGACGCGTCGCTCTTGTTGGCACCGCTGCTGCGCTTCCTGCCGGCCGACGATCCGCGCATCCGGGCAACGGTGCTGGCGATCGCCGACGAGCTCACCGAAGAGGGGTTGGTCCTGCGCTATCGCGTCGACACCACCGACGACGGATTGAGCGGTGAAGAAGGCACGTTCACCATCTGCTCCTTCTGGCTCGTCTCCGCCCTCGTCGAGATCGGCGAACTGGATCGGGCAAAGCATCTCTGCGAGCGTCTGCTCGGGTTCGCGAGCCCGCTCAAGCTGTACGCGGAGGAGATCGACGCGCACACCGGTCGCCATCTGGGTAACTTCCCGCAGGCGTTCACACACCTGGCGCTGATCAACGCCGTGGTCCACGTGATCCGCGCCGAGGAAGCTGCCGAAGCCGGAGCTTTCCAGCCCGCGCACAACGCGACCTAGACCCCCTGCTGTGCGCCTTTATTAACCGCCCGCGGTTAATAAAGGCGCACAGCAGGTCTAGCCGGCCACCGCTTCGAGCTGCGGCGTGATCGATTCGAGCGAGTACTTCAGCGACAGCGACGACGGAGTGTTCAACCCGGCGACAGTCGGATAGTCGACGATGGCCAATCCGCCACCCTTGACTGCAGGCAGGTCGGCAAACCCCGGCAGCTTCATCATGTCGTCGAGCGACCCGCCGTTGGGCAGCAGCACCACGACGTCGGCGCTGAGAGCGTCGACCCGTTCCGGGCTGAGTATCAGCCGGCCACCGGTCACACCGGCCTCGTCGACCAGCTTGGGCGGCAACGACATTCCCAGACGCGTGAACAGTCCCGAAGCACCGTCCTTGGGATCAGCGACGATCACCAACTGCGACGTCGGGAAGACGTACTGCGACAAAAGAGCGGTCTTACCCTTCAGCCCCGGCAACCGCTGTGCGAGCGCATCGATCTGCCCGTTTGTCGCCTCGACGATCTCGTCGGCTCGCGACTCCTTGTCGAGAACCCGGCCGAGAATCTCCACCTGGTCCTGCCACGGATCGACCTGGACGTCGGACAGACCGGCAATTGTCGGAGCGATCTTGCTCAACTGGTCGAAATCGTTCTGATCGGCGACGGAGAACCCGCCGAGAATCAGATCGGGATCCAAGGCTGCAATTTCTTCAGCTTTGAGCGGGACACCGAACTGCTGGATCGCCGAGCGATCGAGTTCCTTCGCCGACGCGTCCACGCCACTCTCCCACGGGAACAGACCACGCTCGTCGCCCATCGGGCCGGCAGCCAGGTACCCCACCGGCTGGATTCCGAGTTCGAGCAGAGCGTCGAGCCACTGGGTGTCGGCCGCGACGATGCGCGTCGGCGTCCCGGTGATCGTGGTGGCGCCGAACTTGTGGTCGATCGTGGTGACCCGACCGCCCGCGATCTCGTCGGCGTCCGAGGACGAACACCCGCTGATACCTACGACCAGCGCTCCCAAGAGAGCCACCGCCGAAAACTTCATCGCACGCACGAAAATACTCCTCCACTAGTTAGCAGAGGCTTACCTTCTCATATGGGACCCGGTTGTGTCCGACCTTGCTTTCAGGCGAAACGAGAGAGCAGACGCTCCGCATCGGCGCCGATGCGTCGAACCACGTCGCCGGCCGGATGGGTTCCGTGTACGAGTCCGACAGCTTCTCCGGCGTAGACGACTCCGCTGTGGGGATCCGACGGGTCGTACGCCTTTGCCAGCATTTCCTCATCGGCGTCGACTCCGTGCCAGGCGGCAGTGAACTCGTTGGCCACCGCGCGGCCACCCCACCGCTGCGGCCACGGTTGACTGCGCGCTCGGTCGAACACCGAGGTGTAAATCGTGTCGGCACTTCCGGCTTCGACGACGCGGTCGCGGGCATAGTCCGGCCCGACCGTCTCCGGGCTGGCGAGCAGCGCCGTTCCGATCATCACGCCTTCCCCGCCGGCTGCCAGGACTGCGGCCAAACCGCGGCCGGTCCCGATTCCGCCGGCCGCCAGTACTGGAAGTGATGTCGTTTCGAGGATCTCCTGCAGCAGCGGCAAGGTTCCGATTCGGCCCGTGTGACCGCCTGCCTCACCGCCTTGCGCGATCACGCCGTCGACACCCGCGGTCTCGACAATGCGAAGGTCTTCGAGCGTATTGATCTGTGACACAACGGGAATGCCCGCATCGTGGATTCGTCCGACATACGAGGCGGGATCACCGAACGACAAGGTGATCATGGTCGGCTCGACGGCAATCGCGGCGTCGAGCATCAACTCGTTCTCGGGCAGCGACCACGTCATCAGGCCGACGCCGAACTTTCCGCCGATCGAGCGGGCCACTTCGGCTTCGGCCTCGATCCACTCCGGTGTGTTGTACCGAGCCGCGCCGAGCAGCCCCAACCCGCCGGCCGCCGATACAGCTCCGGCGAGCGCGCCGCCCGCGCGACCACCCATGGGCGCCCCGAGAACCGGGATTTCGATTCCGAACTCTCGGGACAACCAGGTGGTGACCATGCGCTCCTACTTCTTGGGCTTCTCGCCGACCGATTCCGACGTCAAGGCCGCCACGAATGCTTCCTGCGGCACCTCGACGCGACCGATGGTCTTCATGCGCTTCTTGCCTTCCTTCTGCTTCTCGAGCAGCTTGCGCTTACGGCTGATGTCGCCGCCGTAGCACTTGGCAAGAACGTCCTTGCGGATTGCGCGAATGTTCTCGCGCGAGATGATCTTCGCGCCGATCGCGGCCTGGATCGGAACCTCGAACTGCTGGCGAGGAATCAGCTCACGAAGCTTCGACGTCATGCGTCCGCCGTAAGCGCCGGCGTTGGAACGGTGCACGATCGAGGAGAACGCGTCGACGGCCTCGCCCTGCAGCAGGATGTCGACCTTCACCAGATCGGCCTGCTGCTCACCGGCCTCCTCGTAATCGAGGCTGGCATAACCCTTGGTGCGGGACTTGAGGGCGTCGAAGAAGTCGAACATGATCTCGCCCATGGGCAGTTCGTAGCGCAGTTCGACGCGAGTCTCGGAGAGGTAGTCCATGCCGCCGAGCTCACCGCGACGGGACTGGCACAGCTCCATGATGGCGCCGACGTACTCACTCGGGGCGATGACGGTGCATTTGGCGACGGGCTCGTAGACCTCGCGAACCTTGCCTTCCGGCCAGTACGACGGGTTGGTGACGATGACCTCGGCCCCGTCCTCCATCACGACGCGGTAGACGACGTTGGGCGCGGTGGAAATCAGTTCGAGGCCGAACTCACGCTCGAGGCGGTCGCGGGTGATCTCCATGTGGAGCAGGCCGAGGAAGCCGCAGCGGAAGCCGAATCCGAGGGCAACCGACGTCTCGGGTTCATACGCCAGCGCCGCGTCGTTGAGACGGAGCTTGTCGAGGGCATCGCGCAGCACGGGGTAGTCCGAGCCGTCCATCGGGTAGAGGCCCGAGTAGACCATCGGCTTGGGATCGCGGTAGCCGACCAGCGGTTCGGTCGCGCCGTTGCGGGTGGTGGTGACGGTGTCACCGACGCGCGACTGGCGGACATCCTTCACACCCGTGATGAGGTAGCCCACCTCGCCGACGCCCAGACCGATACTGGCCTTCGGCTCGGGCGAGATGATGCCGACCTCGAGCAGTTCGTGTGTGGTGCCCGTGGACATCATCGTGATCTTCTCGCGGGGACGGATCCGACCGTCGACCACACGCACGTAGGTGACCACGCCGCGGTAGGCGTCGTAGACGGAGTCGAAGATCATCGCGCGGGCGGGACCGTCAGCATCGCCGACAGGCGCAGGTACCTGCTTGATGACCTCGTCGAGCAGTTCCTTGACGCCCATGCCGGTCTTACCCGAGACGCGCAGGACATCACCGGGCTCGCAGCCCGTGATGTGCGCGATCTCTTCGGCATAGCGGTCGGGATCCGCGGCCGGGAGGTCGATCTTGTTGAGGACGGGAATGATCTTGAGATCCTTCTCCATCGCCAGGTAGAGGTTCGCCAGCGTCTGAGCTTCGATGCCCTGAGCAGCGTCGACCAGCAGAATTGCACCCTCACATGCTTCGAGCGCGCGGGAGACCTCGTACGTGAAGTCGACGTGGCCGGGTGTGTCGATGAGGTGGAGGACGAACTCTTCGCCGTCGACGGTCCAGGGCAGACGAACGTTCTGAGCCTTGATGGTGATGCCGCGTTCACGCTCGATGTCCATGCGGTCCAGGTACTGCGCACGCATCGCCCGCTCTTCGACCACACCGGTGAGCTGAAGCATGCGATCTGCCAGCGTCGACTTACCGTGGTCGATGTGCGCGATGATGCAGAAGTTCCGGATCTGCGCAGGATCCGTGAACGTCTTGTCGGCGAAGCTGCTGATGGGAGACCCCTTAGTCGGACCGGCACCGGCCCGGATCCGGGCCACTGTCAACCCTCAGGATATCCAAGTCTCGGCGCCGCCGTACCAGGGGTTCCCACGGGTGGGTGATTATGCTCGAACGCTATGGCAAGCATGTGGAAGCAGATCGGCAGAACCCTCGGCGCCCTCGCGGTGGAGAAGGGCCCTGCGTTGCTGCGCCAGCTGCAGTCGTCCACGTCCCAGTCGTCTGCCTCGAAGCCGGGTCCGACCGGCCGCCCGATCGCCGCGCGAACGTCTCCGACCGCACATCGCGCCCGCAAGGTCGAGTACTCCCCCGACCTCGACGGCAAGGCCGATCCGGGCGAGATCGTCTGGACCTGGGTTGCCTACGAGGAGGATCCGACCCAGGGCAAAGACCGCCCGGTGCTGGTTGTCGGCCGCGACGGCGACACGCTGCTCGGCCTGATGTTGTCTTCGCAGAGTAAACGCGAGGGTGAGCGCGATTGGCTCGCAATCGGTTCGGGTCCATGGGACGGCGAGGGAAGGCCCAGCTGGGTCCGGCTCGACCGGGTGCTCGACGTTCCCGAGAGCGGGATCCGGCGCGAGGGCGCCGTCATGGATCACAAGAAGTTCGACGC
The DNA here is from genome assembly GCF_029457415.1 of Rhodococcus sp. RCBS9. Classification (NCBI taxonomy): domain Bacteria; kingdom Bacillati; phylum Actinomycetota; class Actinomycetes; order Mycobacteriales; family Nocardiaceae; genus Rhodococcus; species Rhodococcus sp. RCBS9. Next base: position 136,445 of record NZ_CP120422.1, read on the forward strand.
GGTCGCGGCAAAACTTCGGGCCGACTTCAGCTGGAGCTGAAGCCGACCCGGACGATGGAAACAGTGTCGATCAGCTGTCCATACGGTTGAACCGTCCGAAGAGTGCTCGATAGATGAGTGCACCGAGCGCACCGCCGATGAGCGGGAACACGATGAACAACCACACCTGGCCGAGTGCACCGTCCTGGAACGGCGCGACAGCGAGGCTTCGAGCGGGGTTGACGGAGGTGTTGTCGATCGGGATCGAGATCAGGTGAATGACGGCCAGGGTGAAGCCGATGGACACCCCGGCGAGAGGCACGTCGGAGATCTGGTCGGTCGACGCGAGAACGACGAATACCAGCAGTGCTGTCAGCAGGATCTCGATGATCATGGCGGCACCGATGCCGTAGCCGTCGGAAACCACGTTTCCGAGAAGATTCTTCTCGGCAGACGGACTGTGTGCGCCCCAACCGTTTGCACCCAAACCGTCAGCAGCACGGTTGTACGCCGGGAGACTGTTGGCCACCGTGTAGATCACGACGCCTGCGACCAAGCCGCCGATCACTTGCGCGACAACGTAAATCGCCGCATTGACGGCTGAGATTCGCCCGATCACGAATTGGCCGAGAGTCACGGCTGGGTTGACGTGGCAACCGGAAATCGGGCCGATCGCATATACGAGGAACAGCAGGGTCAGGCCGAATGCGAAGGCAACTCCGAGGTTGCCGACTTTCGCACCTGCAAAGACGGCAGTTCCGACTGCGGAGAACACGAGCACGAATGTTCCCACCGCTTCGGCCGCATACTTCTTCACATCCGAGATCGGTTCGATCTCAGTCAATTCCTGTGCAGTTGGAGACATATTCCCACCTTCTTCTCATCGAACGGTAGTAATGCTCACGCGCCTAGATTTGCCGGACTTTACGCAAGCCTGGTGATCTCCACAACAACTTCGAGATCTGTGGAGCGTCCACCGGAAAAGATTCCCTTCAATGGCGGCACATCCGAATAGTCCCTTCCTATTCCGACCGAGACATGCTGTTCATTCACAGCTATCGCATTGGTCGGGTCGTATCCCCACCACGCGCCGGTCCACGCTTCGATCCACGCGTGCGATTCGCCGACCACCGTGTCCCCGACTGCCGCATCACGTTTGGGGTGGAGATAGCCGGAAACGTATCGACACGGTATTCCCATCGTTCGAAGCAATACCAAGGTCAGATGCGCATAGTCCTGGCAGACGCCTTTCCGTGCCGACCACGCCTCGACCGCCGACGTATGCACTCCGGTCGTACCCGGAACATATGACATTTCGCCGTAAACCCATTGCGACGCAGCCACTACTGCATCTTCAGGTGATTTATCTTTGCGCAATTCCTTGGCAATTGTCGCCAGCTTACGATCACGCGGAACATATCTCGTGAAACTCAGTTGTTCGTTGAATCGATCTTTAATCGCGTTTCCCGACAATTCATCCCAGTCGACGGTTTCCTCGGGCTGAACGAACGGTTCCGTCTCGACCACCGACAGTCCGGTCACTTCGAGTTCCGTATGCGGGGCGTGCAAGTCGAAGGCGGTCACCGCGGTGCCCCAGTAATCGGTGTATCGGTAGGAACGCGTTGCCGGCTGGGTTTCGACGCGCGTGAGTATCACCGTCTGCCTGGTGTCGCCGCGAGGTGTCAATCGCGCTTCGTTGTACGACGACGTCACCGGGGCGTCGTACGCATATCCCGTGGTGTGCACGACCCTCATCCGCCAGCTCACAGCTCTCCCTCCACCGTCGACTCCGCATACGCGGCGCCGGCATCCGTCCACGCGACCCACGGCGCAGCGTGGAAGTACTGCAATGCAATTGCCTCACCCAGTTCGCGGCAGGTCTCCTGCCAACCGAGCAACCGTCCCTGCAGATCCTCGAGCAACACGCCCTGCGGCAGGAACTCGAGTTCGCTGCGTGCGCGGCCCAGAAGCCGCGGCGCCTCCGCCCGGATTCCGACGCGACTGCCCGGCTGCGGGTCGAGCTCCTGCAGGCACTTCTCGGCCTGCCTGATCGAGTGGAACACCGAGCGCGGAAAGAGCCTGTCCAACAAGATGAACTCGACGACGCGATTGGCGTCGAGTGCTCCGCGATACGTACGCAGATACGTGTCATGTGCGCCCGCCGAGCGAAGAACGCTGACCCATGCCGGCGACGACGGGCGGTCACCGGCGCGCGCCAGAAGCATCCGCACGATCATGTCGACACGTTCGATCGACCTGCCCAGCAGAAGGAACCGATAGCCGTCGTCGCGACTGAGCGTGGAATCCGCCAGGCCCGCGAACATCGCTGCGCGTTCCTCCACATAGCGGAAGAACTCGTGTGGCCCCAGCCTGCGTGAGGCACGTTCACGCTCGGCCAGTCCGTTGTACGTGGTGTTCAGGCACTCCCACATCTCACTCGACGTGACCTCACGCGCCCCGCGAGCATTCTCACGTGCACTTGCCAGCGAGTCCACGATCGAACCAACCTGGTTGCGGCTGAACGCAACCAGATCGGTGAGCGAGCGCACGTCGAGCTTGCCCTCCGGCGCCTCGATGCCGAGGACACGCAGGAGCAGACGCGACGTTCGGTCCGGGTCGACGGTGGCGTCGTCGAGCAATTGATGGACGGCGACGTCGAGGATCCGAGCAGTGTCGTCGGCGCGCTCGACGTAGCGGCCGATCCAGTAGAGGGACTCTGCGTTGCGAGCAAGCATCGGTCACCACGCTCCGTTCACTGATAGTTCTTGGTAGCTGGGCACTTCCGAGGTGTTCACTGTTGCTGCTGCTGTTGTTGCTGCGAGGTACTCAGTTCGGGACCCTGCACCGGCTCCGCGGATTCCGGGGGCTCGGACACCAGTTCCTCGCCTGACAACTCTGGGTCTTCGTCAGAGGTGCGACTCGCAAGCACCCACGTGTCCTTGCTTCCGCCGCCCTGGCTGGAGTTGACCACCAGCGAACCTTCCGGAAGTGCCACCCGGGTCAGGCCGCCGGGCAACACCCACACGTCCTCACCGTCGTTGACGGCAAAGGGCCGCAAGTCCACGTGGCGCGGCGAGAGAACATCGTCGATCTTGGTCGGCACCGTGGACAACTGCACGAGTGGCTGCGCAATCCACCCGCGCGGGTCTGCCTTGATCTTGCGGGTGATCGCGGCCAGTTCCTTGGGGCTCGCGTCGGGTCCGAAGACGATTCCGTAGCCGCCGGACCCTTCCACCGGCTTGATCACCAGTTCGGCGACGCGGTCGAGGACTTGCTCGCACTCCTCGTCCAACCAACAGCGGAACGTGTCGACGTTCTGCAAGAGCGGCTTCTCACCGAGGTAGTAGTCGATGATCTGCGGAACGTAGGTATAGACGAGTTTGTCGTCACCGACTCCGTTGCCGACGGCGCTCGAGATCACCACGTTGCCCGCCCGCGCCGCATTCAGTAGGCCTGCGACGCCGAGAATCGAATCCGGACGGAAGTGCATCGGGTCGAGATACTCGTCGTCGATGCGGCGATAGATTACGTCGACCTGGCGCTCGCCTTCCGTCGTGCGCATATACACCATGTTGTCGCGGCAGAACAGGTCGCGACCTTCGACGAGTTCCACACCCATCTGACGAGCGAGCAACGAATGCTCGAAATAGGCGGAATTGGCGATACCCGGTGTGAGAACAACCACTGTCGGGTCCGCTTCGTTGAGTGCAGCACCCGCACGCAGCGCCCTCAGCAGGTGTGTTGCGTAATCACCGACCGCCCGCACCTTGTGGGACATGAACAGATCCGGGAACACCCGAGTCATGGTGCGACGGTTTTCCATCACATAGGAGACACCGGACGGAGATCGCAGATTGTCCTCGAGAACTCGGAACTCTCCAGCCTCGTCTCGGACCAGGTCGATACCCGCGACGTGAATTCGCACACCGTTGGGCGGCACGATGCCTGCCGCTTCACGGTGGAAGTGCTCGCACGAGGTGACCAGGCGGCGCGGCAACACGTGATCGCGCAGAATTCGCTGCTCGCCGTAGATGTCCGCGAGAAACAACTCGAGCGCCTTCACCCGCTGTTTGATGCCCTTTTCCAGCCGCGACCACTCCTGGGCGGCGATGACGCGTGGCACCAGATCCAACGGGAAGGGTCGTTCCTGACCGGACAGCGAGAACGTCACACCTTGGTCGATGAATGCGCGTCCGAGTGCGTCGGCACGCGCGGCGAGGTCGGCGCTGCTCGTCGGCGCCAGGGCTTTGTACACACCCTTGTACGGACCACGCACCGAGCCGTCGGGCTCGAACATCTCGTCGAAAGCCAACTCGTAGCGACCGATGTCTGAATATCCGTCGAACACTGCGGCAGGACGCGCTCGGGTGGTGATCGAACCTGTTTTACTCGAACTTTTCGAAGGCGGCGGCGTCATAGGGCAACATGCTGCTACAAGTGGGGCTATTCGGCAGCGCGGCGAGAAATCGGGCGCTCGGTGTACCCTTCTCGACAGACGCAACGTGCGACGGTTTGGGTTCTTGGGCCCTCGGCTGGTAATCTTGCCAGTCGGTGCATCAGTGCGCCCACAGCTTTCTCGACCGTAACCAGCTAAAGACGACAAGGATTTTACGCGTGGCCAACATCAAGTCCCAGGTGAAGCGAATCCGTACCAACGAGGCGGCCCGACTCCGTAACCAGTCGGTGAAGTCCTCGCTGCGTACCGCGATCCGTTCATTCCGCGAGGCTGCGGCAGCCGGTGACAAGGACAAGGCCAACGAGCTCCTCGTCTCCACCAGCCGCAAGCTCGACAAGGCAGCCAGCAAGGGCGTCATTCACGCCAACCAGGCTGCCAACAAGAAGTCTGCACTCTCGCAGGCTGCCAACAAGCTCTGACGTTTCCACTGTGACGGTTCGCCGTCACACTGGTTCGTCTCGATAGCCGCCAGGTCGAAAGACCAGGCGGCTATTTTGCGTATTCAATCGGGTCAGTGCGAAGACCCGCCATCCATGTCTTGCAGCGAATATGTGGAGCGGGCTGCAACCATCTGATGATGGCGATCAACGGGCACGGGAAGCGCCCTCGCAGCTGGTTGTTCACGACTGTCTTCTGGGCGGTCGTCGCTTTCGGCGTAGTGGCCGCCCTGGGAATCCCTCGTTGGTGGGAATCATTGACGGTTGCAGTCGTCGGAGGTGCCGCAAGCTACGGATGGTGTAAGCGCAGGCAACGTAGCGAATTCCGGATCTTCTTCGGCGTGATGTGTTCACTCGTTGCGATTCTGGCGTTTCTCGCCGTTGGACGAGCGCTACTCACCACCGTGAAGGTGCCGGTGGACAGCATCGGCCAAGAAACCATTGTCTGCGGCAGTGTGGTGAATCCGGTGTCGCACGACTCACTACGGGTGACCGACATCAGAACAGGTGAACCAACGACACGGCCTCAGGCCATTCCGCATACTCAGTTGGAGCAAGCCTGCGTGAAACGCCTCGACTACCGGGCGGGTGAGGCCACGGCCGCCACTGTCGTCGGACTGCTTCTGGCCGGACGCGCAGTAGGCCACGTTGTACTCAGTTCTTCCGCAACGCGCACACTTTCCGCACTGCCATCTCCAGGGCGAAGGACGAGTCGACTGCGGCACCCTTCACGTCGGCATTGAGGGCGGCGACGATCTGCATCGCAGCGCCGATCGACGTGGGATCCCAGCCGCCGACCTCCTTGATCGCCTTCTTGACCTTCCACGGCGGCATTCCGAGATCCGACGCCAACCGGAACGGGTCACCGCCCCGTGCAAACGGGCCGACCTTCGCGATGGTGTGGACTGCGTCAGCGAGGGCATCCGCGAGCAGAACATGGGCTGTCCCGATCTGATCTGCCCATCGGAGCGCCTCGAGCGCACCCCGGGTATCGCCGACGATGACTTTGTCGGCCACGTCGAATCCGGAAACCTCGGCCTTGCCCGAGTAATACTTGTGGACCGCATCGACGTCGATCTTGCCGCCCGTATCTGCCGCCAATTGCGAGCAGGCCGACGCTAGTTCGCGGAGGTTGGAGCCGACGCTTTCGATCATCGCGGCGATCGCATCTGGCGCAACCCTGACGTCTGCGGTCCGGAACTCACCCCGGACGAAGTCGACAAGCTGACTCTTGTTCAGTTTTCCGCAGTTGTGAACCGTCGCGCCGAGCTTCTCGAGGGCCGGCGCCAACGCTTTCGCGCGACCGCCGCCCGAGTGCACGACGATCAGAACCACACCTTCTGCCGGCTCGCGTGCAGCCTCCAGGACAAGCGCTACGGCATCTTTGCCTGCTTCTGCAGCCGATTCCAAGACGATCACACGGTCTTCGGCAAAAAGAGAAGGGCTGAGCAACTCGGCCAACTCGGGAGCATTGGTGTCGCCCGCACGCATCTTGGTCACCGGGAGATCCGAAATACCCTGGCCGCGGTCACCGCGGACAGCTCTGATGAGCTGCGATACCGTGCGGTCGATCAGGAACTCGTCGTCCCCGAGAACAAGATGCAGCGGATCGACTCCAGACGGATTACTCACCCGAAGATGGTCCCACGAGGAACCGACACGATCGACACAGACCCGCCGCCCCCGCCGTACACAGCGACGGTGCCGTCGACGTCGGTCCGAACCACCGCCCCGCCCAATGAATCCAGTTCATCGAGAACCTCCGCATTCGGGTGCCCGAAACTGTTGCCGACGCCGACGCTGATCATCGTCAACCTCGGACGCACCGCTTCCAGAAATGCCGACGACGTGGTCCGAGAACCGTGATGGGGCAGCTTCAACACATCGGCCTTCACATCCGTACCCGATCGGAGGATGGCCTCCTCCCCCGCAACTTCGGCGTCGCCCGTCAACAGAATTCGACCCGCGCCCGTGTGCGCCATCACCACCAGCGACTGATCGTTCGCGGCGTCCGCGCCGTCCCCCGTATCGCGGGGAGCCGGAAGCAACGGTCCGAGAACCTCCACGTTCACCGATCCCAGCGTCAACTCCATACCTGCGAGCAACGAGACAACCGGAACGGCCTGCGAGTCGGCGGCATCCTTCACCGCTCGAAAACCTGACTCCGGCAACAACATCGACCCGACTCCGACCGCAGCGACCGAACGCCCACTCAGGACTGCTTCCAATCCACCGATGTGATCGGCATGAAAATGACTGATCATCAGCAACGCGATGTCGTTGACGTCCAACATGTTCAGGCAACGATCCATCGACGTGGGATCAGGACCGACATCGATCACGATCACCCTGCCGTCTCCAGTCGAGAGCACAAGACCGTCCCCCTGACCGACGTCGCACATCACCAGTGCCCACCCCGGAGCAATACGGCCACCCCCGAACACGTGCTGAAAGATCAGGGCCAGAACAACTCCCAGAACGAGAACGCCGAGCACCCGTCTCGAAATCCGATTCCACAGCGTCAGGGCCGTCGCCAGTAGGACTCCCACGACGACGAGGGCACCGATGAGTCCTGACGGCACTACCACCGACGCTCCGGGAAGCGCCGCCGCCCGCTCGGACACGCACAGCAGCCACCCCATCGGCGGCCGCACCAATGGCGCGACGAACACCGCGATCGGTGGACAGATCAGCGCACACAAGGCAATCACCGCGCCGAACACCGTGATGATTCCGATCACCGGCGCCACCGCCATGTTCGCGGCAATCGTGACCACGCTGAAGGTTCCCGCCATCGCGCCCACCAACGGTGCAGTCACGACAAACGCAGCACCCGAGACAGCTGTCATCTCCGAAAACCAACGGGGCCAGCCTCTTCGGCGAAGCACGTCCACCCACACCGGAGCAATGATCACCAGCGCGCCCGTCGCAGTAGTCGACAGCGCAAATCCCCAGTCGACGGCCAGCTCGGGCCTCACGACTACCAGAACGATGACGGCGGCGGCAAGCGCAGGCAGCGCCTGTTTGCGCCGACCAGTGACCAGACTGAGCAGGCCTACCAAGCCCATCACCGACGCGCGTAGAACACTCGGCGACGGCCTCGCGACGACAACAAAGGCAACGAGGGCTACCACCGCCAAAGCGGCGCCGACCCGTGGACTGAGCGCCGCGGCTCTGACCAACAGCAGAACGGCCCCGAGCAGAATGCTGATGTTGGCGCCGGACACCGCGGTGAGATGGGAAAGTCCGGCAACGGTGAAGTTGTCCTTCACCACCGGCGACAGCGCCGACGTGTCTCCGACGACGAGGCCAGGCAGCAGACCCGCCTGATCCGGCGGGAGTGCAGCCGAGCACGCAGCGGCGAAACGAATGCGCACCACACTTGCCCATCGCTGATACCAGGGCACTTCTCCCACCGCGACGGGAGGCCCTTCGGACATGATCACGGCGAGCGTGGAATCGCTACGCCATGGCTGACTCGCCCGGCCACGAACCGTGAGGCTCTGCCCTGGAACAACTTCGAGCCACGACGAACTGGGCGCCCGGATGGTGACCAAGCCGCCTCCGGAGTACCTGCGGTTCTGGGCAGTCACCGAATTGACGGTTGCCCTGAAGACGACCTGACCTTGACCCACCGCGCCGGAGACCGCGTGCGGATCCTCCGAGGGGTCCACTTCGACACTCACCCAAGCTCCCTCGAGAGAAGCTCGGGTCAGTGGGTGCCTCTCCGCCTCGGACGCCCGCCACCCGCCGACGGCACTACACCCGGCACCGAACAGCAATGCAACCAACATGATTCGTACCCACCCCGCTGATGTCCGGCGCACAACCACGTAAATGAGGAGCGCCGCTGGAACCGCACACGCCACCGCCAGTACCCACGCGGCGACCGGGCCGAACAGGATCCCCACCGCACTGCTCCCCCACACTGCGACGGCAGACGGAAGCAGTCGAGCGTCGAGGACCGGCGAGGCTTCCGGTTCGTTCACACCGACACCAGCACTCGCAATTTGGCCAACCTTGCCGGGCCGATCCCGTCGACTTCCCCCAATTGTTCTATGTCCGTGAATTTTCCGTTGGATGTGCGCCAGGAGATGATCGCCGCAGCCGTTACCGGCCCTACCCCGGGAAGCTCGTCCAGTTCGGCCTCGGTGGCGGTATTGAGGTTCACCAGCCCAGCCCCGCCGGATTCCCCCGTAGCTGCGGGGCTGGTCCCTCCTGCAGTGGTACTCGAAGAAACACCACCGGACTGATCGGCCGCACCAACCACGATCTGATCGCCGTCGACAAGTTTCTGAGCCAGATTCAGGCCCACCGTCTCCGCTCCGTCGAGCACGCCACCTGCCGCAGCAAGCGCGTCGGCGATGCGCGAGCCCGAATGAAGATTGACAAGCCCAGGCGTGCGCACGAGCCCGACGACACTGACCACCACAGCCTCGGGCGGCTGCTCTGCCACGACGCCGGTCGGTACAGGACTGGCTGATTCACCATCGCCGGCAGTCACATTCTTCTCCGTGACATTCTGGGGCGAGGGCAACGGTGGGACTGCCTGCATGCTCGGAGAATCCCACCACACGGCGAACAAGCCGATTCCCGTGGCCAGAACTGCAACGATCGCCAACACCCAGGTCGCCGACCGACTCGGGCGCCAACGTGTACCGCGCCAGTGTTCGGGCAATCGGTCGAACCGTGACGAGTCGGGCTGAGCGTCGTAGTCGTCCTCGTCGAAGTCCCGAAGCCACTCGGGGGACCTCTCGAAAGATCCTGAATCCTCGAATTCGTCGACGTCCTCGTGTCGCCGCCGGTAGTTGCCGTCCATCGCCGCGAGGCGATCACGCGCCCGCTCGCGCTCCTCGCTGATCCTCATGACTGGACGCTAACGAGAGACCTCGCCGCCAACGACGAACAATTTGTATCTGTGGAGAACTCGCGGATTGTGGAGAAACGATCAGGCGCTCGTGTCGATCTCCGGCAACGGGCACACCACAACACCGATCGCGCCGACACCGACGTGCGCTCCGATAACCGCACTGAAGTCGGTGACGACGGATTCCGCTACATCGGGAATGCGCTCGGCCAACTGTTCGGCTATCCCGTCCGCACGCTCTCGCGCGCGCATGTGATGCACGGCTATCGCCACACGACCGAGACCGGCGCGTTCGACTGCCGAATCCACCAACCGTGCAAGAGCTTTGGTGGTGGTACGTGTCTTCTCGCCGAGCACGAGCTTGCCGTCCACCAGATGCAGGATCGGCTTCATCGCCAATGCAGTGCCCAGCAGTGCGGCCGCGGTTCCGATTCGTCCTCCCCTACGCAATTGATCAAGTTTGTCGACGACGATGTAGCAGCGCCCACGGCTCGCTACGTCGACCGCCCGGCCGTACGCCTCTTCGAGTGAAGCGCCCTTCTCGGCCAAGCGTGCAGCTTCGAGAGCCGGATAGCCCAAACCCATACCGGCGGACTGTGAATCGACGATCCGGACGGCGCCACCGAATTCCTGGGCTGCGACTCGTCCGGCTTCCCACGTTCCCGACAGTTGACGTGAAATGTGAACGGCGAGAACGCCGTCACCGTCGCTCATGTCCAGGGCGCGGGCATACGCTTCGGACAACTCGGCGGGCGACGCTCCGGCCGTTGTCACTCCCGACAGGTCGCTCGGCATTGCGTCGACGCCCTCTCGCAAGTCGCACCCGTCACGGAGCACGTGGAGCGGAACAACCTGAATGCCACATGCGTCGGCCGACTCCTGCGGGATGCAGGCGGAGGAATCCGTGACGACGACGACCGGCATTCTGCTACCCGACTTCGCTCGGCGGTGAAACCAGTTCCGGCGAAACCACTTTCTGCGCCTCGACCCCGCGAATCGCAGCGATCATCGCGCGGGCTACGCCGAGGTGACCGTCCCAACCCCAGTGAATGCCGTCAGGATTGCCGTTCTCGGAAAAGACGTTGTCACGCACTGCATCTGCAAGGTCGACTACGGGAACGTCTTTCTCCGTAGCCCACTCGGTGATCGCGGACACGGCGGCCGGCCGGCCGGCATGCACGCTCGCGTAGGCATCGCTGCGATGCACTGACGGCAAGGTCGCGATCATCGGCAGTTCCGGCCGCATGTACTCCAACGCATTTCGCGAGCTTTCCAGATACTCGACGCTCAGCTTGGGCGGAAGTGCGACCGGGCGGCCGAGAGGTGCAAGCCGCGGCTGCAGCCACTGATAACCCTCGCGCACCACGCGTCGAAGCGCGGGTGGCCGAACGTAGCGGATGGTCTCGCGGAGCGCGGTAGGCAATGGGGACGGCAGCGAGTCCATCCCGCCGACCGCGAACACGACGGCGCCGGCCCGCGGCACCGCCGCCCACACACGAGGATCCTGAGTCAGTGCCCACCACGCGTCGCGACACGTCCATCCGATACGGGCGACCAACTCGACGTCCCAGCCGAGTTCGTCGGCCACGATGTTGGGCCAGATGCGTGGATGATCTGCCGCGAGGCCGCCTTTGGGGCCGAAATACGACAGCGAATCCGCGAGTACGAGGAGGACGGGGCGCTGCCCGTCGGCACTTTCAGAGGACGTCATTTGCGACACTCGCAGAAGCATTCCATACGTCGAGTCGCCACTCGATCGACTTGACGTCACCATGTCCACTGAGTTGCACCCAACTGGTGTTTCCCAATCCGCCGAGGACGGCCCAGCGATCGATGGGTAGGTCGAGCAATGCCGCTGTCAGTGCCGCGATCAAGCCTCCGTGCGCCACCAGAACCACGGGCCGCTCGGCCCAGTCCGGGTGCGTGTCGAGCAATTCGTGAACTACGGGGAGGCTGCGATTCGCGACGTCGATTCGGCTTTCGCCGCCGGGCGGCGCCAACGTGGCATCCGCTCGCCACGCAGATCGCACACCGGGAGTGCGCTCGTCGACGTCGTGATGAGTCAGGCCTTGCCATTCGCCCAGGTGTGTCTCACGCAGACGCGTGTCGGTGAGGACCGGCAGTCCGGCGGCGTCACCGACAGCGACGGCTGTGAAATACGCGCGACGCAGATCCGAGGACACGATCGTCAACGGCCTGCGATCGGCGATCACCGGACCTGCACTCTTGGCCTGCGTGCGTCCCAACTCCGACAGGTCGGTGTCGAGTTGCCCCTGCATCCGAGAGTCGGCGTTGTATTCGGTCTGTCCGTGACGCAGCAGGATGAGCCGGCGGACAGGGTTCGACGCCGCACTGGGCGCCGACGAAGTCACAGCGAGGGATCCTGCGCGTCCGGCTCGGAAACCGTGTCGGTCTCGAACACCGTGTTGGCGTCGGCGGGGCCGGGACGGTTCTGTCCGAGGCCTTCGACCTCGACCGTCGGGCAGTCCTTCCACAGACGATCGAGAGCGTAGAAGTTGCGCTCCTCGTCATGCTGGACGTGGACGACGATGTCGGCGTAGTCGAGCAGTGCCCAGCGGCCCTCGCGGGTGCCTTCACGGCGGACCGGCTTGTGTCCCGCTTCGCGGAGACGGTCTTCGATGTTCTCGACAATCGAGTTGACCTGACGCTCGTTCGTCGCAGATGCGATGACGAAGCAGTCCGTGATGACCAGCTGTTCGGACACATCGAGCACCACCACTTCGGTGGCCAGCTTCTCGTCGGCTGCCAAGGCCGCGATGCGTGCCATGTCGATGGCTTCGGTGTTTGCGCTCACTCGATGTTCTCCAGTTTCGTCTTCAGAAAGTACTTGTTGTTCTCGGCTAGCTCGATTCGGCGCCCGGGACGGCTTCCGACTTCCCCGGTGCGGGCTCCGACATCGTTGTAGCTCCGTCGCGGCGCTCCGCGTCGACAGGTCGATACAGGTTCCGCTTCGAGATGTACTGCACCACTCCGTCCGGCACCAGGTACCAGACGGGGCGGTCTTCACTCGCCCGACGCCGACATTCGGTCGACGAAATGGCAAGTGCCGGAATCTCTATCAACGTGACCGCGTCGGCGGGCATGGTGTCGAGGTGACCGGCCAGGTGCTCTGCATTGAGATCGAAACCCGGTCGCGATACCCCGACGAACTTCGCCAATGCGAACAACTCTTCCCAATCTTGCCAGGAAAGGATGCTGGCCAGCGCATCGGCACCGGTGATGAAGAAGAGTTCGGCGTCAGGGTGGTAGGCCCGGAGGTCTCGCAGCGTGTCCACGGTGTACGTCACTTTTTCACGGTCGACGTCGACCCGAGAGACGGAAAACCGCGGGTTGGAGGCGGTGGCGATGACCGTCATGAGGTACCGGTCCTCGGCAGGACTGACGCCCTTCCCCTGCTTCTGCCAGGGCCGCCCGGTGGGGACGAAGATCACTTCGTCGAGTCCGAACCGGTCGGCGACCTCACTGGCCGCAACGAGGTGGCCATGGTGAATGGGGTCGAAGGTGCCACCCATCACTCCTAGGCGTCGAGCACGTTCCACCGATAGTCCCTTCTGCACGAGTGTCGAGCTTACGGGTCAGACCGGCAGCAGACGGGACACGACGTCGGCAAGCTGCTGGGCCGAGCGGCACTCGTGCATGCTGATGACCTCGTTGTAGACCTTCGCCGCGGAGTCACCCGTTCCCCATTGCCCCTTCGGCTCGGGGTTGAGCCAGTGCGCGTGCTTGGCTACTGCCACCATCTGCGACAGCGACTGAAGGTTGGGATCGCGGTAGTTGTTGCGACCGTCGCCGAGTACCAGTAGCGACGTGCGACTGGTGATCGACTGCGCGAACTTCTCCTGGAACACTCCGAAGGCGTGTCCGTAGTCTGAGTGGCCGTCGTAGGTGATCAGTTCGGCCTCACGCACCATCCGTGACATCGCTGATCCGAGGTCTGCGTTCGAGTCGAAGAACCGCGTGACCTCGTCGGTCGTGTCGATGAACGCGAACACCCGCACGCGCGAGAACTGCTCACGCAAAGCGTTCACGAGCAGCAGAGTGAAATGGCTGAACCCCGCCACCGAGCCGGACACGTCGCACATCACCACAAGTTCGGGCCGCGCCCGCTTCGGCTTGCGCTGCACCAGATCGATCGGCACTCCGCCCGTCGACATGGACTTGCGCAACGTACGACGTAGGTCGATCGAACCCGCGCGAGATCGGCTACGACGCACGGCGAGACGACTGGCCAACAAGCGAGCCAGGGGTGCGACGTTCTTCTTCAGCGTGGTGAGTTCGGCATCGGACGCTCGCAAGAAGTCGACTTCCTCGGCGAGTTTCGGAACGCCGTACGTGGCGACCCGCTCCTTGCCCAAATTCTCGGCTGTGCGTCGACGCGTTTCCTTCTCGACCATCTTGCGGAAGTCCGCGATGCGCTGCGCTGCCGTGCGCTTGGCGACCTCGGACTGGTAGTCGGAGTTGTCCTTGCCCTCTGACCCGGAACCCTCCTGGTTGCCGAGCAGGCCCTGCAGGATCTTGTTGAGCAACGTCTCCGGGGCGACGTCACGCAGCGCCTGATAGGCGGAGAACGACGGGCCGTTGCTCGACTGGTACTGCCCGAGTTCCTCGACCATCGCGGCGGTCAGGAGTTCGGTCATCTCCATCGCCTCGTCACTGCCGTCTGTCAGCAGTTCGGCGATCAGCTCACGCAATGCCTGCAGGTCGATCGAGCCGTCTGGCTTGCGCGGCAGTGTGACGTCGACGTCGCCGACCGCACGGTCACCGATCGCCTTGGGGAACCACAGGTCGAAGACGGCGTCGAACGTCGCCCGGTGGGTCGGCCTGCGCAGGAGCGAGCATGCCAGCCCTTCACGAAGCGCTTCACGATCGAGCAGGTCGAGAACAGACATGACCTGACCGGCGTCGACTGTCTCGGACGGGCCGACCATGATTCCGCGTCGTCGCAAAGCCTCGACAAAATCGACGAGGTGACCGGGAATCCCGTGCGGCGCTGCCAGGCCGCCAGGTGAGAGCGGCGACGTCGATGCTGCGGGAGCCATGTCAGACCTCAGTTCAGCCGAAGTTCAGCGGCGGCACGCACCTGGTCCGACTGGTGCTTGAGGATCACGCCGAGCGTGGCGCGAACGGCATCGTCGTCGAGAGTGTCCATGCCCAGAGCAAGAAGGGTGCGTCCCCAGTCGATGGTCTCGGATACCGAAGGGACCTTCTTGAGCTGCATTCCGCGAAGAACACGAATGGTGTTGACCAGCTGCTCGGCAATCGCTTCAGGAAGCTCCGGCACGCGGCTTGCGAGGATGCGACGCTCGAGGTCGGCGTCCGGGAAGTCGAGATGCAGGAAGAGGCAACGACGCTTCAGAGCCTCCGAGAGTTCGCGAGTGGCATTCGAGGTCAACACCGTGAACGGCTTGCGGGTGGCGGTAATGGTTCCGAGCTCGGGGATCGTGACCGCGAAGTCGCTGAGCACTTCGAGGAGCAGACCTTCGATCTCGACGTCGGCCTTGTCCGTCTCGTCGATCAACAGCACCGTCGGGTCCTCGCGGCGAATGGCCTTGAGCAGTGGACGAGCGAGCAGGAACTCCTCCGAGAACACATCCGCCTTCGTCGAATCCCAGCTGTGGTCGACCGCGACATCACCCCTCGCTCCGCCCGACTGAATCCGAAGAATCTGCTTCGCGTGGTTCCACTCGTACAGCGCACGAGCCTCGTCGACGCCCTCGTAGCACTGCAGACGCACCAGTTCTGCGCCCGTGGTCTGGGCGACTGCGCGGGCGAGTTCCGTCTTTCCGACACCGGCCGGGCCCTCGATGAGCAGCGGCTTGCCCAGACGATCGGCCAGGAAGACTGCCGTCGCGGTGGCCTTGTCGGACAGATAGCCGGTTTCGGCCAGCCGTTCGATCACGTCGTCGACGGTCGAGAAGAACGGCGTCGTGTCGGGAAGTGCTCGGTCCACGGTTAACTCCTTGAGAGGTGGGGCAAGTCTGGTGAACTTTTCAGGCGGGTCGGGTATGCCCGTCGCCCCAGACGATCCACTTGGTGGACGTCAGTTCCGGTAGCCCCATGGGGCCACGCGCGTGCAGTTTCTGGGTGGAGATGCCGATCTCGGCGCCGAACCCGAACTGCTCACCGTCGGTGAAGGCAGTCGACGCATTGACCATCACTGCCGCAGCGTCGACTCGAGCGGTGAACTCGCGGGCAGCCGAGAGATCGGACGTCACGATGGCTTCGGTGTGGCCGGTCCCGTACTGGTCGATGTGCTCGACGGCAGCGTCCAGGTCCTTGACGACCTTGAGGGCGACGTCGAGGGTGAGGTATTCCTTCGACCAGTCGTCCTCGGTCGCGGGAACCAGTCCCGGCAGATCACCGTGCACGACGACGTCGTGCATCTGGAGCGCTTGGAGCAGCTTCGGCACGGCAGTCTCGGCGATCGCAGCGTCGACCAGGACGGTTTCGGCTGTATTGCAGACACTGGGCCGACGGGTTTTGGAGTTGAGAAGAATCTTCTCGGCCATCAGTAGATCGGCGGCCGAGTGAACATAGACGTGGCAGTTACCGACACCGGTCTCGATGGTGGGCACGGTGGCATCACGCACGACGGCGCTGATCAAGCCGGCACCGCCGCGCGGGATGACGACGTCGACGAGGCCGCGGGCCTGGATGAGGTGCGTGACCGTCGAACGATCCGCACTCGGCAGAAGTTGAACGGAGTCCTCGGGGAGCCCCTGAGCAACCAACGACGCGCGTAGCGCCTCCACCAACGCTTCGTTGGACTTGACTGCCGAGGACGAACCACGAAGCAGCGCAGCATTTCCCGACTTGAGAGTCAGCCCGAAAGCGTCGACGGTAACATTGGGGCGAGCCTCGTAGACCATGCCGACGACACCGAGCGGAACGCGCTGCTGACGTAGTTCCAAACCGTTCGGCAGAGTGGATCCACGAAGCACTTCACCGATCGGATCGGGTAGTCCGGCAACCTGACGCAAACCCGACGCGATGCCCTCGATCCGGTCAGCGGTCAGACGAAGACGGTCGAGCAGCGATTCCTCGGTGCCGCCCGCCTTCGCGGTGTCGATATCGAGAGCGTTGGCCGCGAGAATCCGATCACTTGCCGCGAGTACCGCGTCGGCTGCGGCGTTGAGCGCAGCATCCTTCTGCGCGGTGGTCAGCAGAGCCAGGACGCGCGAAGCCTTACGGGCTCGGCGTGCGGCGTCGTGCACGACGGACTTGGTGTCGGACGCGTTCGAGTCGACGGTTTCTGCGTTGGAAGTCACAGCGGTCATGAATACACATTAACCACCCACCGTGACGGCCTGCTCGGCGGAACGAGGCTGTGACCACCCGGGACCATTCCGGCGGACCGCCTGCGAACATTTAGGCGGACCGCCTGCGAACATTTCGGCGGACCGCCTGCGAACATTTCGGCGGACCGCCGGGGAACAATTCCGGCGCGCGACACTGTTGCACCCACCGACCTTCTTCTTCGAGTCAGGAGCCATCCGTGAGTGTGTTGTTCGAGCCTTTGACCCTGCGCGGCGTCACCATCCCGAACCGCGTCTGGATGGCACCGATGTGCCAGTACTCCGCTGACGTCATCGGCGACCAGGTCGGAGTGCCCAACGAGTGGCATCGCACGCATCTGGTGAGCCGTGCAATCGGCGGCACCGGCCTGATTCTCACCGAGGCGACGGCCGTCAATCCCGAAGGCCGCATATCGGCAGCTGATCTGGGGATCTGGAACGACACGCAGGCGCAAGCCTTCGCCGAGATCAACGCGCAACTCGCGTACTTCGGCGCAGTGCCCGGAATTCAGCTGGCCCACGCCGGACGCAAAGCGTCGACGCAGGTTCCGTGGCGCGGCGGCAAGAGTCTGCCCGCCGACGACCGACTCTCGTGGCAGACGGTTGCCCCGAGCGCGGTTCCGTTCGGTCACCTTGCCGATCCGGTCGAGCTCACCACGGAGGGCATCGAGAAGGTCGTCGCGGACTTCGCAGCGGCGGCTACCCGCGCATTGAAGGCCGAATTCAAGGTCGTGGAGATTCACGCGGCCCACGGATACCTGATCCATCAGTTCCTCTCCCCCGAGAGCAACAAGCGAACGGACCGCTACGGAGGCAGCTTCGAGAACCGCATCCGATTGCTCCTCGAAATCCTGAGCGCAGTCCGCGAGGTGTGGCCGGCCGAGCTACCGCTCTTCGTCCGGGTCTCGGCGACCGATTGGCTCACGGAAGAACGTGGGCTCGAGGTCGACAGCTGGACCGCGGATCAGACCGTTGCCCTCGCCAGCATCCTCTCCGACTACGGCGTCGATCTCGTCGACGTGTCCACCGGCGGTAATTCACCGGCAGCCAAGATTCCGGTGGAGCCGGGATACCAGGTTCCGTTCGCCCGTCGCCTGCAGAACGAGAGCCTGCTACCGGCCGCCGCCGTCGGCCTCATCACCGAACCCGAGCAGGCCGAGAAGATCGTCGAAGACGGAAGCTCAGTGGCGGTGCTCCTCGGCCGCGAACTGTTGCGAGATCCCTACTGGGCGCGCCGGGCGGCCCGGGAACTGAACGCCGAGGTAGGACCGCATATCCCGTCGCAGTACGCCCGCGCCTTCTAGCCCGAAAATCGGCTCCCGCGCACAACTTTGATAGCGTAAGCGTCTTACTTGCCGGTAGTCCGGAGCCCTGAGGGCTCCGGACACTGCCGCGGGCCAGAGCCGTGCGACGGGGGTCGCAACGAGCCACAGGGCACGCGGACGCTCGATTTCCCGACCGGCTCATCGGCGAGTGGGCAACGAAAAGATGCGTGCATCAGGTACGTGCCCCGCTCGGTTCGATGATTGCGCTGGGGAGCGCATGTCATGACTACACCAGAGAACTCGATCAGCGCTCTCGAAGTGGCCGAATCACCCGATGTCTGCGTCACCGACAATGCGTCCGTCAAGCGCGCTGTCAAGGCAACGATGCTCGGAAATGCCATGGAGTGGTTCGATTTCGGCGTTTACGCATATCTAGCTACCACTATAGGAAAAGTGTTCTTCCCGGACGCGAGCGGCAGCGCTCAACTCCTCTCTACCTTTGCAATTTTTGCGGCAGCCTTCATCGTCCGCCCACTCGGCGGATTGTTCTTCGGTCCACTCGGTGACCGCATCGGACGCAAGATAGTCCTGGCCACCACCATCATTCTGATGGCGGGCAGCACCTTCGCCATCGGCCTCATCCCGAGCTACGAATCCATCGGTATCGCCGCCCCGATCCTGCTGGTACTCCTACGCCTACTGCAGGGCTTTTCCACCGGCGGCGAATACGGCGGAGCCAGTACGTTCGTCGCCGAATACGCACCGGACAAGCGCCGCGGTTTCTTCGCCAGCTTCCTCGAATTCGGGACTCTGGCAGGATATGTGGCGGCAGCGGGCATCGTGACGATCATCCAGACCGTCGTCAGTGCCGAGGACCTACTCCAGTGGGGCTGGCGCATCCCCTTCCTCATTGCCGGACCTCTGGGTCTCATCGGCCTGTACCTCCGTCTGCGTTTGGAGGAAACTCCCGCATTCCAGATGATGGAGCAGGCCGAAGAGCGCTCCCTCGCAGATGAATCCACAGGCAAGAAACTACGCGAAACTCTCGTCGACAACTGGCGTCCGCTTGTTCTGTGCATCGTCCTGGTGGCCACGTACAACATCGCTCACTACGGACTGCTCAGCTACATGCCGACGTATCTGACCAACACGTTGGGTTACGACGAATCCCACGGACTCGTTCTGATGATCATCGTCATGATCGTGATGATGATGGGAATCAGCTACGTCGGAAAGTTCTCGGACCGCGTCGGGCGTAAACCCTTGCTGCTCAGCGGTTTCATCGGATTCTTCGTCCTGTCCCTGCCTGCCTACCTTCTGATCGGCGTCGGCAACTACGTGACGGTCTTCCTGGGACTCGCAATTCTCGGCGGCTTGCTCCTGCTGTTCGTCGGAGTGTTCCCGTCCGTGCTTCCCGCACTCTTTCCGACCGGAATCAGGTACGGCGGCTTGGCAATCGGATACAACCTCGCGGTCTCCATCTTCGGCGGGACCACTCCCCTGGTGCTCACCGCCCTCGAAAGTGCAACGGGCAGCAACTTGGTCGCACCGATGTACATGATGATCGCCGCCGTGATCGGCGGTATCGCAGTCCTGATGATCCCCGAGACCGCACGCAAGCCACTCGACGGCTCTCCGCCCTCCGTCGCCACCGACGAGGAAGCACGTCGGATCATCCGCAAGGTTCGTCGAAAGAGAATGAAGGCCGATAACCTCGAGGTATGAGCACGCCTCGAATCGTCGTCGTCGGCAGTATCAACATGGATCTGACCACGTCAGTATCCAGATTCCCAGCTCCGGGAGAAACGCTGCTCGGCACTGCCTTTGCCACCGCGGCGGGAGGCAAAGGCAGCAACCAGGCCATCGCCGCCGCGAAGGCCGGTGGGGACGTGTCGTTCGTCGGCGCGGTCGGCGACGACGGTTTCGGCACCCAATTGCGCGAGACCCTGCAAGACGCCGGGGTCGACACCGCGTTGCTTCGTAGTGTCGACGGCCCGAGCGGCGTTGCCGCCATCACCGTGAGCGAGGACGCGGAGAACAACATCATCGTCGTCCCGGGCGCCAATTCCTCGGTCACCTCATTGTCCGAAGTAGACCTCGACGCGATCGCACACGCCGACGTTCTCCTGTGCCAACTCGAAATACCCCTCGACGCGGTCACCACAGCGGCCCGGCACGCGCGTGCCAACGGAACAACTGTCATCCTCAATCCTTCACCGGTACAAGACCTTCCGGGCGCCCTGATCGAGTCTGTCGACATCCTGATCGTCAACCTGACCGAGTCGGAGCAGTTGGCCGCGGTCACCGGTCGCGTCCGATACCTCGTCACGACGCTCGGGGCCGGCGGCGCGGATCTCCGGTCGGGCGAGGAGACAATCCACGCCGACTCCCCGGCCGTGACACCCGTGGATACAACTGGCGCAGGCGATGCTTTCACCGGCGCCTTCGCCGTGGAGTGGGTGCAGGGCCAGGACCGCGCCCTGCAGTTCGCTGCCACGGCGGGAAGTCTGGCGACGACGGTCCGCGGCGCGTCGGTGTCGTCACCCACTCGCGCTGCGATCGAAAAAGTCCTGAACCGACAGCTTGACTCTGACACCGTGTGAGGTCGTAAACCTGTAGGTATCGGGTTTGTGAGAGAGAAACGGGGCGAGCAAGGATGTTGAGCATCGGAGACTTCGCGAGAGCAGGTCGTGTGTCGGTGCGCATGCTCCGCCACTACGACGCCATCGGTCTGCTCAGACCCGCGAGGGTCGACGCATCCACCGGGTATCGCTCGTACACCGCGGGCCAGTTGGCGCTGCTCAACCGCATCGTCGCTCTCAAGGAGTTGGGCCTGACTCTGGCCCAGGTCCAGCAAGTGGTGGAGTCAGCGGTCACCGTCGACGAGATCCGCGGGATGCTCACGCTTCGCCGAGCAGAACTCGAAACCCGAATCCAGGAAGACACCGCGCGACTGGCGCATGTACAGGCGCGCCTACGGATCATCGAAAGTGAGGGACAGATGTCCGCATACGAGGTTGTGATCAAGTCAGTTCCGGCGCTGCGGGTCGCGGAGTTGACCGGTAGCGCCAAGACGATGGATCCGTCGTCGATCGGCCCGGTGGTTCGCGGGTTGTACGAGCGCCTTTGTACCGGTTTGGATCGTGCCGGTATCGCCGCGATCGGACCCGCTGTCGCTTACTACGAGGATGCCGGTGACGACGAGAACGTCGTCGTCCATGCGGCGCTACCGGTAGACGCGAATCCCGATGGCGACTACGAGTTCGCTGTGGTGGACCTGCGGGCCGAAGAGCACGTGGCCTCGCTGCTGCACAAGGGTTCGATGGACAACTGCCTGCCCGCTTATCAGGCGTTGGCCCAATGGATCGACGCAGCGGGATACCGCAATGCCGGCCCCAGCCGTGAGGTGACGCTGGCGTGCCCGGAGGATGTCGACGGCTGGGTCACCGAACTGCAGGAACCTGTTGCCAAGGCCTGAAGCCCGCACGTGTCGGCAGGGTCGTGCACCATGGGGTCCATGACCACCGCCACTGCCCCAGCCATGCGCGACGAAGCCGAGCGGCTGCTCCGCGAACTCGCGGGGCCGGATGCCCGCCTACGCGAGGACCAGTGGACGGCCATCGAGGCGCTGGTGGTGCAGCGCAAACGCGCGCTCGTCGTACAGCGGACCGGCTGGGGCAAATCTGCGGTCTACTTCATCTCGGCGAAGCTGCTCCGGGCAACGGGCCACGGCCCCACCGTCATCGTCTCTCCGTTGTTGGCCCTGATGCGAAACCAGGTCAGTTCTGCCGAACGTGCCGGAGTGCGCGCCGCAACCATCAATTCGGGCAACGTCACCGAATGGGACGACATCCATGCCCGCGTCGCAGCCAATGATCTCGACGTCCTTCTGGTCAGCCCCGAGCGCCTGAACAACCCTGACTTCCGCGATCAGGTGCTCCCGGCCCTGGCAGCTGATGCCGGCCTGGTCGTAGTCGACGAGGCTCACTGCGTTTCCGACTGGGGCCACGACTTCCGTCCCGACTACCGCCGCATCAGGACCTTGATCGCCGAACTCGGCGAGGGCATTCCCGTCCTCGCAACCACGGCGACGGCCAACAACCGCGTCGTCGAGGACGTGTCCGCCCAACTCGGCGTCGGCGGTGAGGAAACCCTCGTCCTTCGCGGCGGGCTCGAACGCGAGTCGCTTCACCTCTCTGTAGTCCACATTCCGGAGGCGACGGCGCGCGCTGCCTGGCTTGCCGACATGCTCGAGACGCTGCCGGGTTCGGGCATCATCTACACGCTGACGGTTTCGGCCGCGCGCGACCTCGCAAGCCTGCTCTCCGAGCGCGGCCATACCGTCGCCGCCTACACGGGCCAGACCGATCCCACTGAACGTGAATCTCTCGAGCAGGACTTGTTGGGTAATCGCGTCAAGGCTCTGGTGGCCACCTCGGCACTCGGGATGGGCTTCGACAAGCCTGATCTCGGGTTCGTCGTCCACCTCGGCGCACCGTCGTCGCCGATCTCGTACTACCAGCAGGTGGGCCGCGCCGGTCGTTCCACCGACAGGGCAGACGTGATCCTCCTGCCTGGCGCCGAGGACAAGCAGATCTGGAGTTACTTCGCCTCGGTCGCCTTCCCCCGCGAGCACCTGGTCCGCAGCGTCATCGAACACCTCGACACCGAAAAGGCCACGTCGACACCGGCACTCGAACCTCTGGTGGAGCTCAATCGCACGCGTCTCGAGATGGTCCTCAAAGTCCTCGACGTCGACGGCGCGGTCAAACGCGTCAAGGGCGGGTGGATCAGCACCGGCGAACCCTGGGTGTACGACGCCGAGCGCTACGGCCGACTCGACGACGCCCGCCAGGCCGAGCAGGCCGCAATGGTCGAGTACCAGAGCATCACGACGTGTCGAATGACCTTCCTGCGTGAACAACTCGACGATCCTGGTCTGACCTCGGAGAACTCACAGTGCGGTCGCTGTGACAACTGCACAGGCAATCGCTACGACACCACTGTCGACACCGCCGCCCTCGACGAGACTCGGGCGCGCTTGCAGCGCCCCGGATTCGACCTGGAGCCGCGCAAGATGTGGCCGACCGGCCTGAGCAAGCTGGGCGTCAAGCTGTCCGGGAAGATCACCGAGGGGCCCGAAACCGGGCGCATTCTCGGACGGATGTCGGACCTGGGCTGGGGTCAACGTCTCCGCGCGCTTTTCGACGGTCCCGACGCCGAGGTACCCGATGCGGTGGTCAGCGCGTGTATCAGCGTTCTGGCCGCCTGGAATTGGGCCGAGCGACCCACCGGTGTCATGGCCCTCGAATCCACGACGCATCCTTTGTTGGTGTCGAGCCTGGCTGCCAAGTTGGCCGAGGTCGGGCGATTGACCGACCTGGGCACCCTTCGCTTGCGACCCGACCACCCTCCGGTGTCGGCAGCGAACTCCGCCTACCGCGTGTCCGGACTGGTCGATGTTTGGGAAGTCCCGGACATGAGTATCCATCAGGGACCAATACTTCTTGTCGACGCAATCGCCGATACCGGTTGGACTTTCACGATGGCCGCGCGCGCACTTCGACAGGCTGGTGCTCACTCTGTACTTCCGTTGGCGCTCGCAAGCCCGAAATAGCGAGTTTTTGCCCGAAATAGTCGCTCCGACAACGGCAAAAGTTACATAATGTGAGCACCATCACATTCATGTCCTCACCTGGGGCGCAACGGGTTCCACACGGCCCGAAACGGACATCTGCATGACTTCGACAGCAATGATTGTTACGTTCAGATGACCGATGAAGCCTGTTGATACGAGAGCTATCCCGACCACCGCGCCGGACGCGGTGTTGTTCAGAAGCCCACAGATCGATGACGGAGTCCGGCTCTGGGAGATCGCACGTGATTCGAAGGTGCTCGACCTCAATTCGAGTTATGCATACCTGTTGTGGTGCAGGGATTTCAGCGCGACGTCCATCGTCGCGGAGGTAGACGGCCGCGTAGTCGGATTCGTTTCCGGTTATACCCGTCCCAGCGCGCAGGAAACCCTGTTCGTGTGGCAAGTTGCGGTCGACGAAGACCAGCGCGGCAAGGCAATTGCTGCCCGCATGCTGTCCGACTTGATGGATCGCACTGCCCCACTGGGTGTTACACATCTGGAGACCACGATCAGCCCCGACAACGAGGCTTCGATCGCACTCTTCACCGCGCTCGCACGTCGGCGCGAAGTACCGATAACCAGGCAGACCTTGTTCTCGCCCAACGATTTTCCCGATGGACACGAAGCCGAAGATCTTTACACGATCGGCGCCTAGCGCACTTCGCGCTCGGCATACAGCATGCCCCGGAGGAACAAAGAAGATATGAATATCAACGAAGCAAGCATTTTCGAAACCCTCGAGTCCGAGGTTCGCAGCTACTGCCGTGACTGGCCCGCAGTGTTCACCAGCGCATCCGGATCCTGGATTCGTGACGAGAACGGGCGCGACTACCTCGATTTCTTCGCCGGTGCCGGCGCCCTCAACTACGGCCACAACAACCCGGTGCTCAAGTCCGCACTGGTCGACTACATCATGAGCGACGGCATCACGCACGGCCTCGACATGTCGACAGTCGCCAAACGCGAATTCCTCGAGACCTTTCAGCGCAACATCCTCGAGCCGCGCGGCCTGGACTACAAGGTCCAGTTCCCCGGCCCGACCGGATCGAACACCGTCGAGGCTGCACTGAAGCTGGCCCGCAAGGTCACCGGACGTTCGGCAGTCATCAACTTCACCAACGCATTTCACGGAATGACACTTGGTGCACTCTCCGTGACCGGCAACTCGATGAAGCGCGCGGGCGCCGGTGTCCCCCTCGTGCACACGACACCGATGCCCTTCGACAACTACTTCGACGGCGTCACCGAGGACTTCCAGTGGTTCTCCCGCGTTCTCGATGATTCCGGCAGTGGAATCAACCGCCCCGCGGCAGTGATCGTCGAAACCGTGCAGGGTGAAGGTGGCGTCAATGTCGCTCGCCCCGAATGGCTTCGGGCGCTGGCAACACTGTGCTCGGATCGCGGAATCCTGTTGATCGTCGACGACGTCCAGATGGGTTGCGGCCGTACCGGCCCGTTCTTCTCCTTCGAAGAGGCCGGAATCGTTCCCGACATCGTCACGTTGTCCAAGTCGATCAGCGGCTACGGAATGCCGATGGCGCTCACGCTGTTCAAGCGTGAACTCGACGTCTGGGGACCGGGCGAGCACAACGGCACATTCCGCGGCAACAACCCGGCGTTCGTCACCTCCAAGGTGGCACTCGACCACTACTGGTCCGACGACGCCCTCACCAAGACGACGTTGAAGAAGGGCGCACGCATCAGCGAATGCTTCGCCAACCTCTCCGATCAGTTCCCCGGCGAGGTCTCGCACCGCGGGCGTGGCTTGGTTCAGGGCCTCGTGTTCGAACAGCCCGAGCGCGCCGGCAAGGTCTGCCAGTTGGCATTCGACGAGGGATTGCTCGCCGAGACCTCCGGACCCTCCGACCAGGTTGTGAAACTGCTTCCCGCACTGACGATTACCGACGACGAGCTCGAGCACGGCCTCTCCATCCTGGCCGAGGCGACACTCAAGGTCTGCAGCTAGAGGAAGGACTCTCCCATGATCGTTCGCACCACCACCGAGATCACCGACACCGACCGCGACATCACGAGTGAGGACGGAAACTGGCGCAGCAAGCGCATCGTCCTCGGCGGCGACCGCGTCGGGTTCTCGTTCCACGAGACCACCATCAAGGCGGGTTCGGTCAACGAGTTCCATTACGCCAACCACGTCGAGGCTGTCTGGCTCGTCGAGGGCACCGGCAAGCTGATCGACCTCGACAACAACAAGGAATACGATCTCGCACCGGGGTCGATGTACCTGCTCAACGGCCACGAGCGTCACCGCGTCGAGCCGGACACGCAGATGCGCATGCTGTGCGTGTTCAATCCGCCGGTCACCGGGCGTGAGGTGCACGACGAGAACGGTGTCTACCCACTGGTGGAGGTCCCCGCGTAGCGTCTAGTCATGGCGACTGACACCTCTCCACGCGTAGCGATCGGCCCCGTCCCCGATGCACTGCTCGACAGCGCGGTGCTTCGGGGCGGTGGTCTGATCAGTCCGATCGACACTGCGGACGCCCTGATCTGGGCGGGCTCACCCGAGACCTTTCCGTCGGAGTTACCGGCGTCGGTCAGGTGGGTGCAGCTTCCGTCGGCGGGAATCGAGGATTGGTTCGACTCCGGTGTGATTCCGAAGGACACAGAAATCACGTGGACCTCGGCGGCCGGTGCGTTTTCGGCGTCGGTGGCCGAGCATGCACTCATGCTTCTCTTGGCCGGAGTTCGCCACTTGCCTGCACACATCGAGGCTCGAACGTGGCGTCAGTTCGAGTTCTTTCCCAAGATCGGCACCCTTCGTGGCTCGACGGTTGCGATCATCGGCGCGGGCGGTATCGGCCGCGCGCTGATTCCGATGCTGGCCGCGCAGGGGGCGGACAGCATCGCAGTCAATCGTTCCGGTAGCCCGGTCCCCGGGGCGATCTCCACGTACCCCGCATCCAGAATGGATGAAATCTATTCTCGCGCAGATCACTTCGTGATTGCTGCGCCCGCCACCCCGGCCACCCGTCACCTCGTGGGCCGTGCGCAGTTGGCGGCGATGCAACCCCATTCCTGGGTGATCAATGTCGCGCGCGGATCACTGGTCGACACCGACGCACTGGTCGAGGCCATCGAGTCGGAACAGATCGGCGGCGCCGGTCTCGACGTCACCGATCCCGAACCCCTCCCGGACGGTCACCCACTGTGGGATCTGACGAATGCGATCATCACACCCCACGATTCCAATCCGCCAGGCGTTCGCCCCGCCGCCTTCGCGGATCACGTCTCCAAGAACGTGACCCGCTTCGCGAAGGGTGAGGCGCTGGCTGCCCTCGTGGACCCAGTTGCCGGATACTGAGCACGCCGTCGAAGCTCGAATGCTCGGACCACGGATGCCACAAATTACTGTGGCGACTGCGTCTCCGGAAAGAAGAGCGCCCGCGCCCGGCGAGCGACCTCTTCGGCAGGTACATCCTCGACCTTCGTGCATACTGCCCACCTGTGGCCGAACGGATCGAGAAACACTCCATGCCGGTCGCCCGAAAATGTATCGGCCACAGCCGTGACCAGCGTGCCTCCCTCGGTGACTGCCCGAGCGACAAACTCGTCCGTGTCCTCGGTGTAGACGACGATCGACGAATGCACCCAGCCGTCCTGCGGTGATTTGAGACCGAAGTCCGGCATCTCCTGCGAAAGCTGCAGCATCGAATCGCCGATCCGGATCTCCGCATGCATGAGGGAGCCGTCAGGTGCGTTCATCGCATCGACTATCTCAGCTCCAAGTGCTCGTTTGTAGTAGTCGAGTGCGGCATGGCCGTCCGGCACCGCAAGGTAGGGAGTGATCGTGCGGTAACCAGCAGGGATCGGGTTCACTGTGTTCATGTGTACGAGTATTGGCGATCGCGCACGTGTTCTATTGAACATTTCGGACTTCCTCCGCGCCTCCGTCTCGCACACGCGCCTATCCTGGAACGGTGCCTACCGACAACAGCCGCCTCGACGCCCTCCCCGAGCTCCTGGCCGGCCGTCGCCTGGCAGTTCTGACGGGCGCCGGCATCTCCACCGACTCCGGAATCCCGGACTACCGCGGACCTGATTCACCCCCGCGCAATCCGATGACGTTCCAGCAGTTCATCGGCGATCCGGCGTTTCGGCGGCACTACTGGGCGCGCAACCACATCGGCTGGCGATACATGGACAGCTCCCGCCCCAACCAGGGCCACCGGGCCGTCGCGGCACTGGAACGAACAAGGCGAGCCGTCGGCGTGATCACCCAGAACGTCGACCTCCTGCACACCAAGGCCGGCGCGCGAAACGTCATCGACCTCCACGGCACCTACGCGCAGGTTCGATGCCTGAGCTGCCAGCGGCTGATCTCCCGTACCACTCTCGCGGAGAGACTGGAAGAAGCCAATCCTGGATTCGCCGAAACAGTCGCTGCTGCAACAGGAGTCGAAATCGCACCCGACGCAGATGCCGTGATCGAATCCACCGCACACTTTCGCGTCGTGGATTGCGCCGTGTGCGGTGGCTTACTCAAACCGGACATCGTCTACTTCGGCGAATCCGTCCCCAAGGAACGCGTCGCCCGTGCGTACAGCCTCGTCGACCAATCCGACGCACTGTTGGTAGCCGGGTCGTCGTTGACCGTGATGTCCGGCCTACGTTTCGTCCGGCATGCCGCCAAGACCGGGAAGCCGATCGCCATCGTAAATCGAGGCACGACTCGCGGCGACGAATTCGCCGACCTCAAGCTCGAAGTCGGTTGCGCTGAAGCACTTTCCGCCCTCGTCGAGCACGAAAGCTACAGCGCCACCAAGTCGTCCGCGTGAACCACAGGACGCTGCATGTCGGCCGGTAGATCGGTGGTGGAGCGCCCCAGGATCTCCTCGATCTCCGCAGCGTCGAACGCAACGACACCCCGGGCGACGGGCTTCTCCCCCGGCCCCATCAGGGACACTACGTCGCCGGCGTGGAAGTCACCGGATACACCGACGATGCCAGCGGACAGAAGGCTTCGACGCTTGGACACGACCGCGCGGACGGCGCCTTCGTCGAGGTGGAGGTCACCCGATGTGTCAGCGGCGTGACGAACCCAGAATCGGCGGGCCGACAATCGCGTCGGCCGGGGCGCAAATGCCGTTCCGACATCGGCACCACTGAGTGCCTGCGCAGCGTCCGATGCTGCCGCGAGCAGAACTGGCACGCCGGAATCAGCGGCCAGGCGTGCTGCTGAGAGCTTCGACGCCATGCCTCCGGTACCGAGGGCGCCACCCGAACCGGCAACCACACCGTCGAGATCCTCGGGACTGTTGACCTCGGGAATCAGTGTGGCATCGCCCTTTCGGGGATCCCCGTCGTACAGTCCGTCCACATCCGACAACAGGATCAACGCGTCGGCGCCGACCAGATGAGCAACCAGAGCAGCCAGCCGATCGTTGTCACCGAATCGAAGTTCGGTGGTGGCAACGGTGTCGTTCTCGTTCACGATCGCCACCGCGTGCAATGCCCGTAGACGATCGAGTGTCCGTTGGGCGTTGCGGTGCTGCGTCCGTCGAGCGATGTCGTCAGCCGTGAGTAGAACCTGCCCGACGGTACGGCCGTAACGGGCGAACGACGTACCCCAGGCGTGAGCCAGAGCCAACTGACCGACGCTGGCCGCAGCCTGCTTGGTCGCGAGATCGCGAGGCCGCTTGGTCAGTCCCAGCGGCGCCAGTCCGGCGCCGACGGCACCGGACGAGACGACGACGACATCGGAACCCGCACGCATGCGAGCCTCGATGGCATCGGCCAACAGATCGAGTCGGTGAGTATCGAGTCCCGCCACCAGACTGGTGAGCGCAGACGACCCGATCTTCACGACGATACTGTGAGCCGACGCTATCGACTCCCTGGTGGACCCGAGCACAGTCCCGTTCCCTCTCTTCGGTTTTCGTCCTGAAATCGCGTGGGTCAGGCGTCTTCGTCGAGCAAGCCGCGGCGGACACGACGCGCGTGCTTGCGCTCGTCGGCGCCGATGCGCTCCACCTGATCGAGACGCGGGTCGGTTCCACGGCCCGTGCGGGTCAGATCGATACCGGCCGGCGTCATCGGCTCCCACTCGAAGCTGACGTCACCGATGGTGACGGAAGCTCCTGGCTGAGCGCCCTTCTTGACCAATGCGTCCTCGACGCCCAATCGAGCAAGACGGTCGGCGAGGTAACCAACGGCCTCGTCGTTGTCGAAGGCGGTCTGACGAATCCACCGCTCCGGGCGGGTGCCTCGGACGACGAACCCACCGGGAATATCGGGATCCTTCTCGATGGTGAAGCTGGAATCCTTGACCTTGACCGGGCGAATGACCTGGCGCTTCGGCTCGGGCTTCGGATGAGCTTCGCGGTAGTCGCGGACCATCTTCGCCAGCGCGAATGTCAACGGTCGCAATCCTTCTCGGCTCACCGCCGAGATGGTGAAGACCGGCCATCCGCGAGCTTCGATCTCAGGCGTGACCATTTCGGCCAA
Organism: Rhodococcus sp. RCBS9; assembly: GCF_029457415.1. Lineage (NCBI taxonomy): Bacteria > Bacillati > Actinomycetota > Actinomycetes > Mycobacteriales > Nocardiaceae > Rhodococcus > Rhodococcus sp. RCBS9. The sequence continues at coordinate 166,868 of NZ_CP120422.1, forward strand.
TTCGGCGGCCTCGGGAACGTCGGTCTTGTTGAGGATGACGACGCGCGGGCGCTTGTCGAGGTCACCGAGTCCCGAGTCGCCGGAGAGCGCGGGCGTGTACGCGGCCAGCTCTGCTTCCAAGGCGTCGATGTCGGAGATCGGGTCACGTCCCGGATCGAGGGTGGCGCAGTCGATCACGTGCGCCAATACGGCGCAGCGTTCGATGTGGCGCAGGAAGTCCAGGCCCAAACCGCGGCCTTCGCTGGCACCGGGGATCAGCCCGGGCACGTCGGCGACGGTGAAGGTGGTGTCACCGCTCGAGACGACGCCGAGGTTGGGGACCAGAGTGGTGAAGGGGTAGTCGGCGATCTTCGGCTTGGCCGCAGAGAGAACGGACACAAGCGAAGACTTACCGGCGGAGGGGAATCCGAGCAGACCGACGTCGGCTACCGACTTGAGTTCGAGAACCAGGTCACGCTCGACACCGTCCTCACCGAGGAGTGCGAAACCGGGAGCTTTGCGAGCCTTCGAGGCCAGTGCTGCGTTGCCGAGTCCGCCGCGACCGCCCTGAGCGGCGTCGAAGCGTGAACCGACACCCACGAGGTCGGCAAGCACGTTGCCGTCGGTATCGAGAACCACAGTTCCATCCGGAACCTTGAGGATGAGGTCTTCACCGTTTGCACCCTCGCGGTTGCTGCCGGCGCCCTGCTTGCCGTTGGTCGCCTTCGCGTTGGGATGGAAGTGAAAGTCGAGGAGGGTGTGGATGTTCTCGTCGACCACAAGGATGACGTCGCCACCGCGACCTCCGTTGGCACCGTCCGGACCGCCGAGCGGTTTGAACTTCTCGCGGTGTACGGAGGCGCAACCATTGCCGCCTTTTCCAGCGCTGACGTGCAGCACAACACGGTCAATGAATCGGGACATGACTGCCGGATCCTTCCTCAGTCAATTGCGGGTCTCACGCGATGAGCTGAACTTCTGGTGAGCAGGGTTGCTCGGGGCAAAACGGGTACTGCTTAAACAAACGATAGGGGCGGACCGGGTTATTTCAACCCTGGTCCGCCCCTATCGGGAGCTTGGAACGCGTCACTCTCTTACCGAAAGCAGAACCGGCTTACCGAAGTAGAACCGATGACGCACAACTAGCGAGAAAGACTAGACCTCAGCCGCAACGACGGCCGGAACGATGTTCACGGTCTTGCGTCCACGCTTCTGGCCGAACTCGACTGCACCGGCAGCGAGAGCGAACAGGGTGTCGTCGCCGCCACGGCCGACGTTGACGCCGGGGTGGAAGTGCGTGCCGCGCTGGCGAACCAGGATTTCGCCTGCGCTGACCGACTGGCCGCCGAAGCGCTTCACGCCGAGGCGCTGGGCGTTTGAATCGCGACCGTTACGGGAGCTGGATGCACCCTTCTTATGTGCCATGCTATTGACCCTCCTCGGGTGAAATTAGCTAGAAAGAACTGGTTACTTGATGCCCGTGACCTTGAGCACCGTGATCGGCTGCCTGTGGCCCTGACGCTTGTGGTAACCGGTCTTGTTCTTGAACTTGTGGATGCGGATCTTCGGGCCCTTGGTGTGCTCGACGATCTCACTGGTGACTGCGACCTTGGCCAGCTTGGCCGCGTCGGTGGTCAGGTCAGATCCGTCGACCACGAGAACGGGAGCAAGCGAGACAGCAGTGCCGGGCTCACCCTCGATCTTCTCGACCTTGACGAGGTCACCAACAGCGACCTTGTACTGCTTTCCGCCGGTCTTGACGATCGCGTACGTTGCCATCGGAGGGCTACCCCTTGCTTCTTCGAACTTGCTCGCGCTGCTGCCTGAGGCTTCAAATGCATCGCGACTGGTCTGGTTTATGTCACCTCGGCTCGGCACTGACGTACCGGGACATTCACGCGCACTCTAGGCACACGGAATCTCTACCGCCGGGTGGCGACCCTCCAAGGTTACGGGAAAGCAACCGTCAGGGTCAAACCGCCCCGCCGAGGGGTGGTGCTTACTACTCTGTACTGCTTCTACCAGCTGAAACTTCGGATAGCGGTTGGATGTCCTCGCTCATCGCGAAGTCATCCAACCGACCGAAAGCCAGTAGTTCTTACTCTCCGTCTACCGGAGGACCTGCGGGACGTGCTGCTGCACGCCTGCGACGGGGTCTCTTGACGACGACAACTTCTTCCTCGGCCGGAACTTCGGTGGCCGGAGCCGGAACGTTTTCCGCGACCGCGTCCACCACGGGTTCCGGAGTCGGAATCACGAAGACCGTGCCCACCTCGGGAGCTGCCTCGGCAACCGGTGCCGACGCTGCCCGCGACGCCCGGCGACTACGCCGACGACCGCGCGGAGCTGCTTCGGTCGAAGCTGCGGCCGACTCGTTGTCCACTGCGGATACTTCTTCCGCAGCAGAGTCCACAACAGGAACGTCATGGTGCTCAGCAGCAGCAGGAGTAGCGATCGGCCGATCTTGTTGCCGATCGGCACTTTTGGATGCATCGTCCCCCGAAGACACACCGGCGGAATCAGACTCGGTCGAGTCGGCCGCGACGGTCTCGTCGTCGTCGTGGTGATGCGAGGCCATCGCCAATGCCACCGGATGAGCCCGCTTGACCGTCGCGTCGACGGCCGGAACCTCCGGCGCCGGAGCTTCCTGTCCGTTGGACTCGGTCGAAGCCGACTTGTCTCCGCGGCCACGCTTGTTCTTGCGCGAGGTACCGGAATCACTGCGCTGCGAGCCCGAACGCGATCCTCCGTCGTCCGAGGACTTCACCTCGACGGGCTCGGAATGGACGATGATGCCGCGGCCGTGGCAGTGCTCACAGGTGGTCGAGAAGGCCTCGACCAATCCGGTGCCCAACTTCTTGCGCGTCATCTGCACGAGCCCGAGTGACGTGACCTCCGACACCTGATGGCGCGTGCGATCGCGACCCAGGCATTCGGTGAGCCGACGCAGGACCAGGTCCCGGTTCGATTCGAGAACCATGTCGATGAAGTCGACGACGATCATTCCGCCGATGTCCCGCAGGCGCATCTGGCGAACGATCTCCTCGGCCGCTTCGAGGTTGTTACGGGTGACGGTCTCTTCGAGGTTTCCGCCGGCTCCGGTGAACTTGCCGGTGTTGACGTCGACGACGGTCATGGCCTCGGTGCGGTCGATCACCAGGGTGCCGCCGGACGGCAGCCACACCTTGCGATCGAGTGCCTTGGCCAACTGCTCGTCGATACGGCGAGCCGCGAAGACGTCGATACCGTTGTTCGGCGTGTACTTCTCGAGCCGCGGAAGCAGGTCGGGCGCAACGGAGTTGATGTAGTTCTCGACCGTCGTGTGCGCCTTCTCGCCCTCGATGACCAGCTTGGAGAAGTCCTCGTTGAACAGATCACGAATGACCTTGACCAGCATGTCAGGCTCTTCGTACAACGCCTGCGGGTTGCCGGACTTGCCGGTGTCCGCAGCCGCGGCCTGCTCCTCGATGCCGGCCCACTGAGCCTGCAGACGAGTCACGTCGCGCGCCAACTCTTCTTCGCTGACCCCCTCGGACGCCGTGCGAATGATCACGCCCGCGTCGGCGGGCACGATGTCGCGCAAGATTTCCTTGAGACGCTTGCGCTCGGTGTCCGGAAGCTTGCGGCTGATACCCGTGGACGTACCACCAGGCACGTAGACGAGGAAACGACCGGCAAGCGAAATCTGTGTCGTCAGTCGAGCACCCTTGTGGCCGACCGGATCCTTGCTGACCTGAACGAGCACCTGATCGCCAGGCTTGAGAGCCTGCTCGATCTTGCGCGAGTTGCCACCGAGACCGGCAGCCTCCCAGTTGACCTCACCGGCGTAGAGAACACCGTTGCGGCCACGTCCAATGTCGATGAACGCAGCTTCCATGCTGGGGAGCACGTTCTGGACACGTCCGAGGTACACGTTGCCGACCATCGACGCGGACGCCGAGTTGGTGACGAAGTGCTCGACCAGCACTCCGTCTTCGAGGACTGCTACCTGTGTAGTCGCATGCGGCTGACCGCTGTCTGCCCGATCGCGCACGACCATGACGCGATCGACGGCCTCACGACGCGCGAGGAACTCCGACTCGGTCAGAATCGGCGGACGACGACGACCGGCGTCACGACCGTCGCGGCGACGCTGACGCTTCGCTTCCAGACGTGTCGAACCACTGATGCCCTGGACCTCGTCCTTGACGCGGGTCTTGTTGCGCGGCTCGCGCTCGTGAACGACGGTGTTCGGCGGATCGTCCTCGGACGTCGCAGTCGCGTCGGTGGCGCCGTCGGTGCCGGTCTTGCGACGACGACGACGACGGCGACGGCGGCTCGATCCGTCGGCATCGAGATCGGAATCGTCGGCATTCTCGGAATCCGCATCAGCGGTGGACTCGGACTTATCACCGGATTCTTCGCCGGCAGCGTCGTCGGTTTGCTTCTCGACTGCCGCAGGGGCAGATTCCTGCTCCGATTCGGTAGCGGTATCCGACTCTTCGTCCGAACCCTGCTCGCCACCCTGTTCACCGCGACCACGTCCACGTCCACGGCGTCCACGACGACGGCGACGCGGCTGATCGTCGTCCTCGTCCTCGGACTCGGCGCTCTCGCCCTCGGTTTGCGGTGCGGTCACAGCCGGCTCTTCGACGGCAGGAACTGCAACCGGCGCTGCCTCGGGAACGACGGTTTCGGCTTCGGCGGTTGTCTGCTTCTCTTCGACGACCGCCGGTGCAGCAGGCTCGCGGCGTGCGCGACGGCGACGCGGAGCTACCTCGGCGGCTTCGAGATCCGGCTGCAGGAACAGCGGGACCTGCGGCGCGGCGGGAGCCACCTCGGGCTGATGGGTCTGCGGCGCCTCGAAGGAAGTGAACAGATCGGACTGCTCGGCTTCCTTGCTCTGCAGCGCAGCAGCGGCGTCGAGTCCAGCGCTGATCTCGGCGACAGCCGGATCCACTGCTTCTTCTGCTGCAGGTTCTTCGACGACGACCTTTTTGCGGGTGCGACGAGCCCTGACAGGCTTCTCGGCCGGAGCCTCTGCAACAGGAGCCTCCACGGGAGCTTCTGCAGCAGGCTCCTCGACAACAGGCGCCTCGACAACCGGGTCGATGAGGGTGTCGAGCTCGGCGACGACGGGCTCGATGGCCTCGGCCGCGGAAGCCAACGAGGCATGAATCCGCTGAGCGACGTCACGGTGGAGACTCGACTGCGCGCTGCGCAATTCGGTACCGAGCGCTGCGGCTTCGGCAAGGACCTGCTTGCTGGTGACGCCGAGCAACTTCGCCAGCGCGTGTACGCGCATCTTGTCGGGAAATTCCGGGGTGGTGCTGGAATCTGATTCGGTTGGGGATTGATCGGCCACGTAAGTCTCCTCAGCCCCCGGGCGCGTCCAACCCAGAAGTCGAGTTGTCACGCGGCCACGCGGGAGCGTGCTGTGTGTACTCGCACTCAGAAGTGAGTACGAGATTGTAAGGTCTCGCTCCGCATGGTCCGCAATGCCCGTTATTCACTGCGAGCACATGAAGTGCCTGGCTGGATGGCCGTTGTCCTGTGCGCGAGCGCCTGATCATCCAGCGTGCAGAGGTCCAGGGATTTCCTGTTGACCTGGAGCAGCGATGAAAGGGCATCGAACCTAGGTGTCATCCGGTTGAACGTGCGTAAAACAAGTTGCGGTTCAACTGAAAGCAGTATCCCACACCAACGCGCCTGCAACTGCAAAGGGCGCACCGATGTGGGATACGTGCCGAGAATTCGCTGTGGAGATGTGGGCCGAAGGCCCGTTCATGTGGGCCAGAGGCCCGATCGGAGATTCAGATGGACGACAGCGCGGGGAACCACAGAGCGATTTCACGCTCTGCCGACTCCACGGAGTCGCTGCCGTGAACGAGGTTCTGCTGCGCTTCGAGTCCGAAGTCGCCGCGGATCGTACCCGGAAGAGCCTTGTCGACCGGGTCGGTTCCGCCGGCCAACTGACGGAAAGCAGCGATGGCTCGGGGGCCTTCGAGCACTGCGGCCACCAGCGGACCGGAGGTGATGAACTCCAACAAGCTCGGGTAGAACGGACGCTCGGCGTGTTCTGCGTAGTGGCTACCAGCCACCTCTTCGGAAGCTACGCGGAGGTCGAGTGCTGCAATTGTCAGGCCTTTGCGCTCGATACGGCTGAGGATTTCTCCTACGTATCCACGGGCAACGGCGTCGGGCTTGATCAGTACGAGGGTGCGCTCAGTCACAGCGGACAGCCTAAATGGTCAGTCCCGCTGACCGGGAAGCAGGCCCTTGTCCATTCGGCGCTTGATGTCTCTCTGCAGGTAGACGAGGTATCCCCAGACGATCCCGAAGGTGATCGCCACACCGGCGATCGACGGGTGGACGAAGAAACCGAACAGAAGAATCACCTGCAGCGCGACGTTGAACCCCATCGCCCACGGCTTGCCCTGGATGCCCGCACCCAGAATCATCAGTACCGCCAACCCGATGATGAATCCCGCGGAGGCCGCGGTGAGGCCTCCGCCGACGACCGCGACAACCGGCAAAGCCAGCAGCACGACGATCGCCTCGAGGATCAGGGTTCCGGCCATCACTCCGCGGAAGCTTTTCCACGGGTCCTTGGTCGGCGGCCCGAACTCGCCGGCAGTGTCTCCGGGCTCGTGGTCTCCGGACTCGGGATTGGCATCTGACGGGGTACTCACGCGGGGTCCTTTCCGAACAGCGTGCGGGCGGCGCCTGCGGTCACGACGGATCCCGTCACCACCACACCCGCCCCTGATACGGCCTCACCGGGTTCGGCGACCTGCTCGGCGATTTCGATCGCGACTTCCAAGGCGTCGGCAAGCACCGGCGCAACGACGACGCGCTCGTCGCCGAACTTCGCGACGGCGATGTTCGCCAGTTCTTCCACGTCCATCGCCCGGGGTGACCCGTTGTGGGTGACGACGATCTCGTCGAAGACGGATTCGAATGCAGTCAAGATGGCGTCGACGTCCTTGTCCGCCATGACGCTGACCACTCCCACGAGCTTGCGGAAGTCGAACTCGGCGGCCAGTGCGGCCGCGAGAGCGCGAGCACCGTCTGGATTGTGGGCGGCGTCGAGAAAGACCGTCGGCGCACTCCGAACACGTTCGAGGCGACCGGGATTGACGACCGAGGCGAACCCGTTGCGGATTGCATCCTGATCCAGTTGTCGATCCGGACCGGCACCGAAGAACGCTTCTACGGCAGCGAGCGCGAGCGCGGCGTTGCGCGCCTGATGCTCACCGTGAAGGGGGAGGAAGATGTCGGTGTACACACCGCTCAAGCCTTGAAGTTCGAGCTGCTGTCCGCCCACCGCGATCTGGCGAGCAAGCACCTTGAACTCCGAGCCTTCACGAGCGACCGCGGCCTCCACCTCGACAGCACGCCGCAGCAATACCTCCATGACTTCGGGAGTCTGCTCGGCGATGATCGCGACGGTGTCCACCGGAACCAGGTCCTCGCGGCCCTTCTTGATGATCCCGGCCTTCTCCTCCGCGATCCCGGCCAGGTCGGTGCCCAGGTACTCGGCGTGATCGAGGCTGATCGGGGTGATCACCGCAACCTGCCCGTCGATCACGTTGGTGGCGTCCCAGCGTCCGCCGAGGCCGACCTCGACCACGGCGACGTCGACCGGCGCCTCCGCGAAGGCCGCATAGGCCATGGCGGTGAGCACTTCGAACTTGCTCATCGCCGGTCCCCCGGCTTCCTCCGACTGTGCGTCGATCATCTGCACGTACGGCTCGATCTCGCGGAACGTGTCCACGTAGAGCCGCGGCGAGATCGGATGACCGTCGATGCTGATCCGCTCGGTCGCGATCTGCAGATGAGGGCTGGTGGTTCGCCCGGTGCGACGATGCAGAGCCGTCATCAACGAATCGATCATGCGCGTCACCGACGTCTTACCGTTGGTTCCCGTGACGTGCACCGACGGATAGTTGTGCTGAGGCGAGCCCAGGACATCCATGAGCGCCTCGATACGAGTCAGTGACGGCTCGATCTTGGTCTCGGGCCAACGCTTGTCGAGTTCTGCTTCCACCAGCGCCAGTTCGGCGATGTCGACCGGAGTCGGAACCGAACTCTGCGCGTCGAATTGGGACGGCTCGTACGAACTCACTTGTCGGCCAGCTCCTTCAGACGTCCCGTGATGCGCTCGATCTCTTCGACGGCGATCTGGCGACGTGTCTTGATCTTGTCGACGACGGCGTCGGGCGCCTTCGCCAGGAAGGCCTCGTTCGCCAGCTTGTTGTCAGCGGTGACGAGCTCCTTCTGCGCTGCCGCGAGGTCCTTTTCGAGCCGCTTCTTCTCCGCGCCGAGGTCGATGGTGCCCGAGGTGTCGATGTCGACAGTGACGGTGCCCTGGCTCAGGCGCACCTCGACGGAGATCGACGCGGTGAATCCCTCTTCGGGTTCGGTCAGCTTGGCCAGCGCCGCCACGTAGGCGAACTGGCCGTCCATGCCGGCCTCCGATAGCCCGGACGCACGAGCCGGGACCTTCTGGGAAGGCTTGAGTCCCTGATCATTTCGGAATCGTCGCACCTCGGTGATCAGCTTCTGCGTGTCTTCGATCCTGGTTGCGGCCTGGGCGTCGACTGCCTCACCGGACAACGTGGGCCATTCGGCGACGACGACGGACTCGCCGCCGGTGAGCACCTTCCACAGGGTTTCGGTCACGAACGGAATGACCGGGTGCAGGAGGCGGAGCAGTGCATCGAGAACGTTGCCGAGCACGGCGCGGGTGTTCGCGGCGACGGCCTCGTCGGCGGCGAACTGCACCTTGGCGAGTTCGAGGTACCAGTCACAGACCTCGTCCCACGCGAAGTGGAACAGGCCTTCGCACGCCTTGCTGAACTCGTAGCGATCGAATGCGGCGTCCGCCTCGGCCTGGACCGTGTCGAGACGGTCGAGGATCCAACGATCGGCGTCGGTCAGTTCGCTTCGAGCGGGCAACGGCGCGGGAGCAGCGCCGTTCATCAGAGCGAACTTGGTCGCGTTGAACAACTTGGTCGCGAAGTTGCGCGAGGACTGCGCCGAATCCTCACCGACGGACAGGTCGCTGCCCGGGTTGGCGCCGCGTGCAAGTGTGAATCGCAGGGCGTCGGCGCCGAAACGATCGACCCAGTCGAGTGGGTCGATACCGTTGCCGCGAGACTTCGACATCTTCTTGCCGTACTGATCGCGGACCAGTCCGTGCAGGAACACGTCCTTGAACGGCATCTGCGCGCCGGACTTACCCGGACCGGCGGTGATCGACTCGTCCTCGGACACGTAGGTGCCGAACATCATCATGCGGGCGACCCAGAAGAACAGGATGTCGTAGCCGGTGACGAGAACGCTGGTGGGATAGAACTTTTCGAGTTCGGGCGTGTTGTCCGGCCAGCCCATCGTCGAGAAGGGCCACAGTCCGGAGGAGAACCAGGTATCGAGGACGTCAGGATCCTGGACCCAGCCTTCCGGCGCCGTTTCGTCAGGACCGAAGCACGCAACTTCACCCTCGGGGCCGTACCAGACCGGAATGCGGTGACCCCACCAGAGCTGACGGGAAATGCACCAGTCATGCATGTTGTCGACCCAGTCGAACCAGCGTGGCTCCTGGCTCGCCGGGTGAATGACGGTGTCCCCGTTGCGAACCGCGTCACCCGCAGCCTTGGCGAGCGTCTCGACCTTGACCCACCACTGCAACGAGAGACGAGGCTCGATGGCCTCGCCACTGCGCTCGGAGTGCCCGACGCTGTGCAGGTACGGGCGCTTCTCGGCGACGACGCGTCCCTGCTCGGCGAGAGCTTCGCGAACCTTGACGCGAGCCTCGAAGCGGTCCATTCCGTCGAATTCGGTTCCGGTGTCGGCAATCTTGCCGGTCTTGTCCATGATGGTGGGCATCGGCAGGTTGTGCCGCAGGCCCATCTCGAAGTCGTTGGGATCGTGAGCCGGCGTGATCTTCACAGCGCCGGTTCCGAACTCGGGGTCGACGTAGTCGTCGGCGATGATCGGGATCTGACGCCCGGTGAACGGATGATCGAGAGTGGTGCCGATGAGGTGCTTGTAGCGCTCGTCCTCGGGATGGACCGCTACTGCGGTGTCACCGAGCATCGTCTCGACGCGAGTGGTCGCGACGATGACGTGCGGCTCGTTGTCGTCGAGCGAGCCGTAGCGCAGGGAAACCAGCTCACCCTCGACGTCCTCGAACTTCACCTCGATGTCGGAGATCGCGGTCTGCAGCACCGGCGACCAGTTCACGAGACGCTCGGCGCGGTAGATCAGGCCCTCGTCGAACATGCGCTTGAAGACGGTCTGGACGGCGCGGGAGAGGCCCTCGTCCATCGTGAAACGATCACGACTCCAGTCGACGCCGTCACCGATGCGCCGCATCTGGCCACCGATGGTTCCACCGGATTCGCGCTTCCAGTCCCAGACCTTGTCGATGAACAGCTCGCGGCCGAAATCTTCCTTGGTCTTTCCGTCGGCAGCGAGTTGCTTCTCGACGACGGACTGCGTGGCGATACCGGCGTGGTCCATGCCTGGCAGCCACAGCACCTCGTAGCCCTGCATCCGCTTGCGACGGCTGAGCACGTCCATGAGGGTGTGATCCAGGGCATGGCCCATGTGCAGGCTGCCGGTGACGTTCGGGGGCGGCAGCACGATGGAGTAGCCGGGCTTGTCGCTGGTCGCGTCGGCCTGGAAGTACCCGGCGTCTACCCAGCCTTGATACAGATCGGCCTCTACCGCGCTGGGGTCCCAGCTCTTGGGTAGGGCGTCGGCGGGGGTCTGGGGGTTCTCTGGAGCTGCACTGGTCACCACTTGATCCTAATGACTCCCCCGTCGTGAACGAATTCGCCCGTCGGCCGCCGCAGCGCACACGAACGACTGCCCCGCAGTCCGGGGTCAGCCGAACAAACGATATTCACCGATCCGCTCCGCTGACAGGATCGCTCTGAAGGACGACCGACCAACGACCTGTGGAGCAAATATGTTGAACAACTGGAGTTCTCGCCCTCCCGGCGTTCGAACCTTGGCGGCGGCCGCGACGATCGGAGCCGCGGTTGCCCTCGTGCTTCCGGCGACTGCGTCTGCTGCCCCCGGCATCGAAGAAAGTGTGCAAGGAAGCATCGACAGTGGCAGCGCCACGATCAACGGAAGCGTCGGCGATATCGGGAACGACATCGCAAACGGCATCGCCAGCGGCAGCGTGGGTGACATCGTCGGCGGGATCGCCACTGGGAACCTCAACGACGTCCTCGGCGGCCTGAACGCCGGCTCGACCAGCGCGACGGACATCGTCAACGGCCTGGCCAGTGGCAACGTCAGGGACATTCTCAGTGGCCTGGCCAGCGGCAGCGGCGGCGGCGGATCGTTTGCGCCCACGCAGCGCTGCGACGCCTCGACCGTCTCGGGCGGCGCAGGAATCACCAGCACCAAGCACGAACTCGGCCGCGGTGGCCCGACCTCGTTCGTGCTCGGCTACGAGACCGAGAACGTCCCGGACCTGATCGAGGTGTACTACGAAGGTCGGTTGATCCACAGCACCGGATACATCGGCGACAACATCAACGAGGGAACTGGTTCAGCTGTCGTCAACGTGCCCGGCGGTGGGGCGTCGTCCGTTCTGGTTCGCGTCACGGGCCCTGACCACACCGAGTGGTCGTACACCGTTCGTTGCCCCGGCGCCTGATTCCGGTCCGGATCCACGCGAAGACGCTCGTGCCTCGTTCGGTGTTTCATCCGAACGAGGCACGCGCGGGTTCAGCCCAGAATCTCCGGTAGCGCGACATCTTCGCCGAGAACGTGCTCGGAGAGGAACGCGGTGACCACCTCGTACCAGATCTTGGTGTGCTGCGGCTTGAGCACCCAATGATTCTCGTCGGGGAAGTAGAGGAAGCGATGGTCCGTTTTCCCGTCGTCGTCGGCGGGCAGACCTGACTCGGCAAGCAGTTCGTACCAGAGTCGCAAGCCCTCACCGATCGGAACCCGGTAGTCCTTGTCGCCATGGATGACCAGCATCGGAGTCGTGATGTCCGCGACGTACAGATGCGGCGAATTCTCGACGGCCATCTCAGGCGACATCTCGCGCTGCCAGTACCAGGCAGCGTCCGTCGTCGGGCCGAATTGATCGAGTGCCCACAGACTCGCGTGGGTGACGATGGCGTCGAAACGGTTGGTATGTCCGGCAATCCAGTTGGCCATGTAACCACCGAACGAACCACCCATCGCGCCGGTTCGCTTGGGGTCGATCTCGGGCTGGGCGACAGCAGCATCGGTGATCGCCATCAGATCGGTGAAGGGCGCCTTGCCCCACTGACCCCACCCCCGCTGGACGAAGTCCTGGCCGTATCCGGTCGAGAGCGCGGGATCTGGTAGCAGTACTGCATAGCCCTTGGCGACGAGCAGCCACGGATTCCACCGCCAGGACCAGGTGTTCCACGAACCGAGTGGGCCGCCGTGGACCCAGAGAAGCAATGGCACCGGTGCATGCGGCGCGGCGCCCGTCGGCAGCGCCAACCAGCTACGCACCGTCGAACCGTCCTCGGCACGCGCGGTGATCTCGGTCAGTGTTCCCGGCAGCTCCGGCAAAGTGTCGGGCCCACGAAGTGCGGTGATCTCACCTGATCGCAGATCGACCCGCACCACGTGCGGGGGCGCTTCGTACGAGGCTCGCAACGCGTAGATCGACTCACCGTCCGGCGCCACTCGAAGGTCGGTGTACGCCGCGTCGTCGGCTGTCAGGCGCACTGGTTGGCCCCACAGGTCGATGGTGAAGATCGGACCGCGGCCGCCGTCGTCAGCGGTGACGACCAGCCCGGATCCGTCGGGTAGCCAGGCAAGTGAGGTAGGCCAGCGATCCCAGCCGTCGGCGACGCCGGTCACGGCACCGGATCCGAAGTCGTAGAGCTGCAGAGTCATTCGTGGTGCGGACTCCGGTGTGGTGAGTGTCTCCCGGATGAACGCGAGCTTGGTTCCGTCCGGCGAGAGCACCGGGTTGTAGACGTCCGCGTCGGCCTCGTCGACAAGCGTGACTCGGTCACCGGTCACCGTGTCGATCCGAACCAACGTCGATCGGCGGGCGGCACTCGCATCGCCGACAGTCCACGTGGTCACGACGAAGAGACCGTCGTCGGAAATCGTGGTCGACGTCTCCCGCAGCGCTGCGCCTGCCGTCGGTGTGATGTCCCGCAACTCGACGGATTCCTTCGAATCCGTCTCGGCCACAACCAGATGCGGATGATCGGGGCCCAGGTCGTGGTCCCAGTGGCGCACCGGATAACCGGTGTGCAGCATCGCCGTGACTTTCTTGTCCTTGCGCGCCGATCGCACCTGATCGTCCTGGTCGAGGCTGATCGCCGAAGCCATGACCGACGTCTGGGCCACGAACGTCGGCGCCGCCTTCGCCGCTGATACCGACGAGACACCACCGGGACGCGAGATCAGCAGCTGAGCTTCTCCGCCCGCCGCTGGTAGGCGCCAGAGTGCTGGTTGCGGATCACTCTCGCCCGGCACGGCTCGCGTGGCAGTGAAGAGCACGTCGCCGTCGAACGCGAAGGCAGCACCGGACTCGCTGGTCGAACCCCAGGTCAACCGACGCGCAGGACGCCGGCCTTCCGGGTCGATCTCCCACAACGAGGACACGTATTCGGCGCTCTTGTCGTCGAGAACGGCGCGCGCGCAGATCAGCAGCGAGCCGTCAGGTGACAACACCAGGCCGGACAACCTGGCCAGAGCGATGTAGTCGTCGAGTTCGTCGAACGGTGTGCCTGCGTGGAGCTCGGGAATCTGGGTCACCACTAGTTCGTATCACGCGCCCCGCGGTTGACGCATCATTGCGTAGATCGTCGGCCCGCCGCCTGGCATGACGATGTCACGGGTCACTTCGAAACCGAAGCGGTTGTAGTACGGGATGTTCGATTCCTTGCTGCTCTCGAGGTAAGCGTCGACATGTTCACGGTCACAACGCTCCAACCGAGAGTTCAGCAGCGCTTTGCCGTATCCCCCACCGCGCGCCGCGCTGCCGGTCCCGACGGTCGCGAGATACCAGTGCGGCGAATTCGGGTGTGCTCCTTCGAGAACGGAGCTGACCTCGGCCGCGTGTCGTAGCCCCCTGCCGAAGACACGCACCATTGCGGGCAGGCTCACGAGCCCGGAAATCCACGACTGCTTCCACCGCCCCGGCGGATCCCACAGAGTTGCCCCGCCGATCAGGCCGTTGTCGTCGGTGGCCACCTCGACGCCGCCCCCGGCGAGGTGGTGGTAACGAGCTTCTGCGGCAAACAGTTTCGTCAGGCGATCAGCCCTGGTGGCCTCGTCCGGCAACATCCACGCCATCAAGGGATCATCTTCGAACGCCTCGGCCAACACTGCCGACAGTGCCGGAATATCGGATCGGACAGCCGGCCGTACGTGTACACCCATGAGGCGAGAGTACCGCCGACTGTCCGAATCACTGGACTTTGAACAGCGCTGTCCTTGAACCGATCAGACGAGCAAGCCCGCAATCCGCGGCGGAATCTGTTCGAGCGCGTACGGCAAGCTCAGTACGGTGCTCCACGTCATGGCTTCGGCAGCAGCGTCTTCCAGAATGATCGCGCGGCCGTCCTTCACGACGTCGAGTTCCTGGTAGATCGGGGTCTTGTCCAGCTCCGCGCGAAGCTTGTCGCCGTAGCCGCCACCGGCGTACCAGACGAGTACGTCGACGTCCGCGAGCGAGAGTTGCTCGGTGCTGATCTCGGCGAAGTTACCCGTGATCTGATCGGTGACAGGCGGATTCACGAATCCGAGTTCGGTGAAGAACCGCACCTTCGGGTCTTCCGGTCCGTAGACCCCGAACTGCCCCGGCCCCTTCAACGCGCCGACCAGAACGGTCTTGCCGGCAAACGCCGGATTGGCCGTCTTCACGTCGGCGAACTTCTGGTCGACGCCGGCGATCAGCTCGGCGGCCTTACCCTGCTGCCCCAACGCTTCGCCGATGATGGTCGTCTGGTTCTGCCAGGGGATTCCGTAATCCGCGAACTCCTTGGGCTGCGCCACCGTCGGTGCAATGGCACTGAGTTTGTCGTATTGCGCCTGAGTGAGCCCGGAGTAGGTGCCGACAATCAGGTCGGGTGTCGTGGCAGCGACCTTCTCCATCTGAATGGTGGTGCCCGCGGTTCCGATGATCTCGGGAGTCGCCCCGTTCAGCAGCGGCTGCGCCCAGGGCCACACGCCGTAGGGGTAATCGCCGTACCAGTCGAAGGTTCCGACCAAGGTCCCACCGAGCGCCAGGATCGCATCTTGATCGTTGTATCCGACACTGACGATCCGCTGCGGATCCTTGGGCAACTCCGTAGCCCCGAACTTGTGGGTGATCGATTCCGCAGAGTCACCGCTGGGAGGTGTGTCCTCGTCGTTCGAACTGGAGCAGGCTGCGGCGAATGCCAGCAACGCTCCCGACGTGCCGATCAGAAATCCGCGCCGGGTCAGCCGACCTGCGTCCGTTCGATCCATGTTCCTACCCCTTAAAGTCTGCTGGTTCGGTAGGTAAGGCTAGCCGATGAAAGCTTCATTCCGACTAGTTCGACCGGCCCATTCGATGGCAGTACCGCGCCGATCGGGCCACTATGGAGACATGACGCGCCAGGGCCCCTCGAAGGACATCGACGAATCGGATCTCGAAGTCACGCACCCCAAGGACTACGCCGCCGGAGTTCCGGCCGTTCTGGTGTCGCTGCAACGAGGAATCGAGCAGATGGGAGCCTTGCGGACCGCCCGAACGCTCACCAGACTCAACCAGCGACACGGCTTCGACTGCCCGGGGTGTGCGTGGCCGGAGACTCCCGGACATCGCAAGCCCGCCGAATTCTGCGAGAACGGAGCGAAGGCTGTTGCCGAGGAAGCAACGCTTCGCACCGTCACACCCGAATTCTTCGCGGAGCACTCGATCGCCGATCTCGAAGGCAAGACCGACTACTGGCTCGGACAGCAGGGGCGACTGACGCACCCGATGGTCCTGACGCCGGGAGCAACCCATTACCGGCCGATCGACTGGGACGGCGCGTACGCACTGATCGCCGAACATCTGAACGGCCTCGCATCGCCGGACGAAGCGGTGTTCTACACCTCCGGTCGCACGTCCAACGAAGCCGCGTTTCTCTACCAGTTGATGATTCGCAGCTACGGCACCAACAACATGCCCGACTGTTCCAACATGTGTCACGAGTCGTCCGGAAGCGCACTGACCGAATCCATCGGCATCGGCAAAGGCTCGGTGACGGTTCCCGACCTCGAGAACGCCGATCTCATCCTCATCGCCGGACAGAACCCCGGCACCAACCACCCTCGAATGCTCTCGACGCTGGAGAAGGCAAAGAGCAACGGCGCCAAGATCATTGCCATCAATCCTCTGCCCGAGGCGGGATTGCGCAGGTTCAAGGATCCACAGAAGGTGTCCGGCGTGATCGGGCACGGAGTCGACATCGCGGACGAGTTCCTGCAGATCCGGCTGGGCGGCGACATGGCGCTGTTCCAAGGCCTGGGGAAGCTGCTGCTCGAGCAGGAAGATCGCGCTCCCGGGACGGTCGTCGACCGTGCCTTCGTCGACCGGTACTGCGCCGGTTGGGACGAATACGAGAAGCACATCCGCGCGGTCGATCTCGACACGGTACTCGAGGCAACGGGTCTGTCGATGGCACAGCTCGAGGAAACGGCGGCCGCACTTGCCCGATCCGAGCGAACCGTCACCTGCTGGGCCATGGGGATCACTCAGCACACACACGGAGTCGCCACCATCGAAGAAGCAGTCAACCTGCTGCTCATGCGTGGAATGATGGGCAAACCCGGTGCCGGCGTTTGTCCGGTGCGAGGACACTCCAATGTCCAGGGTGACCGCACGATGGGCATCTGGGAAAAGATGCCGGAAGAGTTCCTGGCCGCGCTCGACACCGAGTTCTCGATCTCGAGTCCCCGCAAGCACGGATGGGACACCGTCGACGCAATCCGCGCCATGAACGCAGGCAAGGCAAGCTTCTTCATGGCGATGGGCGGCAACTTCATCCAGGCAAGCCCGGACACCGCAGCGACCGAAACAGCGTTGCGTCAATGCGAACTCACCGTGCAGGTGTCCACCAAGCTGAACCGCAGTCACGTGGTCCACGGGCAGACCGCGATCATCCTCCCCACCCTCGGACGCACCGACCTCGACGTCCAAGCCGGCGGAAAGCAGCTTGTCTCCGTGGAGGATTCGATGTCCATGGTGCACCTGTCGCGCGGACGCCTCACACCGGTCAGCCCCTACCTGCGTAGCGAAGTCGCCATCATCTGCCAACTCGCCCGCGAACTACTCGGCAACGATCACTCCGTCCGCTGGTCGGCCTTCGAGGGCAACTACGACCTGATCCGCGATTCCATCTCACGGGTAGTGCCAGGCTGCGAAAACTACAACTCCCGCGTTCGAGAGCCAGACGGATTCCAACTCCCCCACCCGCCGCGTGACTCGCGTGAGTTCCGCACGCACACCGGCAAAGCCAACTTCGGCGTGAACGACCTGCACTGGATACCCACTCCGAGTGGGCGCCTGATTCTGCAGACGATGCGCAGCCACGACCAGTACAACACCACGATCTACGGCCTCGACGACAGATACCGCGGCATCAAGGGCGGACGCAAAGTCATCCTCGTCAACGCCGAAGACATCACCGCGCTCGGATTCCGTGACGGCGATCTCGTCGACATCGTGTCCGAGTGGACAACACCCGACGGCACACTCGAAGAGCGTCGGGTCACGGAATTCCGCATCGTCTCCTACGACACCCCGCGCGGCAATGCTGCGGCGTACTACCCGGAGACAAATCCGCTCGTTCCCCTCGAACACGTTGCGGCCAAGTCGAACACGCCGGTGTCGAAGGCCGTCACCGTTCGACTCGAAGCATCGGGCGCCTGAGATGGGACGAGTCACCGCACGAACACCGGTCGTTCGAATCTCGGGTGATCGGGTCGTCACGCGCCCCGACACGCTGGCCGTCGAGGAACCACTCGAAATGAGAGTGGGCGGTCAGGTGCTGGCAGTGACGATGCGGACCCCCGGCAACGACGTCGACCTCGTGCACGGATTCCTTCTCAGCGAAGGTGTCATCGCCACCCGCGACGACGTGAGCGTCGTCCGCTACTGCGACGGCGTCGACGAATCCGGTGCGAACACGTACAACGTCCTCGACATCGCTCTCGCTCCCGGAGTGCCGTTGCCCGACCACACCACCGATCGGAACACCGTCGTCAGTTCCGCGTGCGGCGTGTGCGGCAAGACCTCGCTCGACGCCGTCCGAACCACGACGCGACATCCGCTGGTCGGTGACACGACTTCCGTCACCTCGACCATCCTGTCGGCCATGCCTGTCACACTGCGGGAGAGCCAACGGATCTTCGAGCGCACCGGTGGCCTGCACGCGGCCGGATTGTTCACCGCCACCGGCGAACTCCTGGCACTGCGCGAGGATGTCGGCCGTCACAACGCCGTCGACAAGGTGATCGGTTGGGCCATCACCGACGGCCGAGTGCCCCTCTACGACACGATCTTGATCGTCAGCGGTCGGGCGTCGTTCGAACTCGTCCAGAAGGCCGTCATGGCCGGCATTCCGATCCTCGGTGCTGTCTCCGCGCCGTCGTCGCTGGCCGTGGAACTAGCGCAGGAGTCCGGGCTGACTCTCGCCGGTTTCATCCGCGGCGATTCGATGAACGTCTACTCGCACCCGCACCGAGTCGAGGTCACGTCGAACTCGCACGCAACTGAGCCGACAGTCGCACAGCGGAGTTGACTTCCCCGTAGCCCTCGTATCCACCCACCCGCTGCACGACCTCGAAGAACAGGTCTCCCCCGACGGTCGGGGTGAACAGGTGGAAGAACTCGCCGTGAGCGTCTGCGTCGTAAAGAATTCCGGTGCTGCGCATCCGGTCGAGCAGTTCCGGATTCAGTCCGAAACGCGCGTCCAGATCGTCGTAGTAGTTCGGGGAAATGGGTAGCGGAGCAAATCCCCAGTCCTGCATGGACGCAGCGGCACCGAAGATGTTCTCACACGCGAAGGCGACGTGGCTGACGCCGCCGCGACGGACCGTCGGCAGCCCGCTTCGACTTCCCTCCACCATGTTCAGCGAGATGCGCAGGGTATGTCCGTCACCGCCTTGAACGAGCGTGAGCGCCTGGCTTCGCATGAGGCCGACAGAATCGGTGACGTCCTGCCCCTCGTGTGGTTGCATCTCGAACACGGACCGCAGGAGCAGCATGATGCCGTCCCAGCTCTCGGCCGGAACCGCCAGTGCCACGTGGTCGATCCCGGTGAACACTGCGCCCTGTTCACGATTGCGCTCGGCGGGCAGCGGGTAGATCTCGAATGCCGATTCCCACGCTGCAGCGCTGCCGGGGCCACGAAGGTCGATCGATGTCGCATCGGTGACCTTCAGGCGTACGACGTCCGGTACCTCGGAGTTCTCGTCGCTCGACCCCGGCAACTGCACGCGCGTCGCCGGCACTTCGAGAGCCAGAGCGCGCTCTCCCCACACCTCGGGTTCGGTTGCCCGGATGCCGATCTGAGTGAGAACCGGTAGATCCGCAGGCAGCCCGGGCGCCGTCCACACCGTGCCCGCAGTCGCATCCACGGCAACGGTGAGCGGTCCGTGCCGCCACAACTGCAAATCGTGATCGTGGTGCCGTCCGACAAGATGAAAACCGACGCGGGAGAGCATCGAGTGCACCTGGTCCTGTTTCGCCGGACCCGCAGCGATTCGCAGAGACACGATTCCTTCGAGCGGCGTGCGCTCCGGGGCGGTGAACAGCGTGGGTCCACCGGCGGCAGGGTTCGCGGCGGCGACCTGTTCTTCCAGATGCAGGAGCGACCGATGAGCGTCGATTGCCGTCCGCTGGGTGTCGGCGCGGCGGAATACGTCGTTGAAGATCTCGAGCGACCACGGTCCGTCGTAACCGGTGGCGTAGACATGCTGAGCGAACGCATTGAGATCGAAGCTGCCCTGCCCCGGGAAGTTTCGGTGATGCCGGCTCCACTGGAGGATGTCCATCGCCAAGAACGGAGCGTCCGCCAACTGGAGGAAGAAGATCTTCTCGCCGGGAATCTCGCGAATTCCGGCGGGATCGTCACCGCGCGAGAGGATGTGAAAGCTGTCCAGACAGGTACCGAGCGAAGGATGGTCGACGCCCTCGACGATCTGCCACGCATGGCCGTACGTGTTGACGTGGGCACCCCACGCGAGCGCCTCATAGGCAACCTTCTTGCCGTGCTCGGACGCCAGTTCGGCGAGAGCTCCGAATTGCTCTGTCAACTGACCGTCATCGTGACTTGCGGTCGGCAGGGGCGAGGAGCACACCAGGAGCGTCTCGCACCCCAGTTGATCCATGAGCTCGAATTTGCGTTGCACTCGAACAAGATTCCGAGCAAATTGGGCCTCGTCCACCGTGTCGAAGTCACGGAACGGCTGATACAGATCGAGGGTCAAGCCCAGATCCGCAGCCCTCGTTCGTAATTCCTTCGGGGACCACGGCGAAGCAACAAAATCCGGCTCGAACACCTCGAAGCCGTCGAAGCCGGCAGCAGCGATGGCGTCGAGCTTCTCCTCGAGAGTGCCACTGAGCGATACCGTCGCGATCGACGTCCGGACCGGGGCACTCACAGCGCTGCCGCAGTCTGTTCGCCGCGTACGAGTTCCGTCATGTGCGCGAGCATGCGCTTACTGTCGGGCTCGATGCCCGTGAAGATCCGGAACGCGTCGACGGCCTGGAAGACAGTCATTCCGCCTCCGCTGAGCGTCGGGGCTCCGATCAACCTTGCCTGACGCAACAGTTCGGTTTCGAGTGGACGGTAGACGATTTCGGCCACCCACAGATCAGGGCGAAGCAGATCCGGCGAGAATGCCATTCCGGGATGAGCCGCCATTCCCATCGGCGTCGCGTGGATCAATCCGTTTGCCTTGCCGAGCACTTCGGCGAGGTCGCTCGTGTGCCGCGCCTCGACAACCTGCGCCGGAAACTGCTGCGCGAAGGTTTGTGCAAGTTCCTGCGCGCGAGGCAGGCTCGAATCGACCAACGTCAGTGTCCCGACGCCACGGTTGAGCGCGGCATAGGCAACCGCCGCACCAGCTCCGCCGGCACCGAGCTGCACGACACGATCGAGCTGTGCTCCGGGAAGTCCGTCGTCGAAATTTCGGCCGAAGCCCGACCAATCGGTGTTGTGTCCGATCGCCTTGCCGGAGTCGAAGAGGACCGTGTTCACCGCTCCGAGCCGGCTCGCATCCGGCGAGAGCTCGTCGAGGTGCTCGATCACCAACTGCTTGCAAGGGTGAGTGATGTTGAGGCCGCGGAACCCGAAACGTCGTGCATAGGTGAGAAGTTCACCGATGTCCGACGGCGCCATCCCCATCGCATCGAGATCGAGGATGCGGTAAACGTACGGCAGGCCCTGTCTGCGCCCTTCCTCCTCGTGCATGATCGGAGTCAAGGAGGCTCCGATGCCGGTGCCGATCAGACCGCAGAGGATCGAATCACTCATCAGTTCTTCCCTTCTCGGACGCAGACGAATTCGACTGCGGCGCTGTAACCGTCGATTCCCAATCCGCAGATGACAGCGTCGGCGATCCCGGACACGTAGGAGTGGTGACGGAATTCTTCGCGGCCATGGATGTTGCTGATGTGCACCTCCACGACAGGGGCATCGAGTGTGACCAGAGCGTCACTCAACGCAACGGAGGTGTGCGAGTACCCACCGGGATTGATGACGATGCCCGCAACGTTTCCCCTGGCCTCGTGGATCCAATCGATCAGTTGGCCCTCGTGGTTCGACTGCTTTGCCTCGACCATCGCCCCGAACTTCTCGGCCGCCGCTACACAGCGGGAAACCACGTCGTCCAGCGTGTCTCTCCCGTAGAACTCCGGTTGGCGCTGGCCCAACAAATTCAAGTTGGGCCCGTTGAGGACCAGAACCGGTAGAGATGAAGTCATCAGGGGCACCTCGGGGTTGACGCTCGAAACTAATGTACGAACTAGTGAGTTAGTTCACTGGACGTTACTCCCCCGACGCGGACTCGACAAGCAAAGTCGACAAACTGCTGACAGATAGAGTGAGCACATGGTTTCCGAGCAGTCAGTGAACTCCGTGGTGTCGAAGCCGGAGAAACGACGCCGAAACAGCGATCTGACCAGGGTGAACATCATCGCCGTCGCCACCGAGGAGTTTGCCGACAAAGGCTTTGCCGGCGCCCGAGTGGACGAGATCGCAACCAAGACTCACACCACCAAGCGCATGATCTACTACTACTTCACCGACAAGGAAGGGCTGTACAAGTCCGTCCTCGAGCATGCGTACAGCGTCATTCGCGCACAGGAACGCGAACTCGACCTCGAGGGGTTGAACCCCACCGCAGCGGTCCGCGCCTTGGCCGAACTCACCTTCGACCACCACGAACAACACCCGAACTTCATTCGGCTGGTAGCCAACGAGAACATGCTCCGCGGTGAGCACATCGAGAAATCCGAGCTACTCAGCGGTCTCGGCGCCCCCGCCGCCGACCTGGTCTCGCAGATCCTCCACGACGGACAGCAGTCGGGAGCATTCCGCTCCGACGTAGATGCTCTCGATATTCACATGTTGATCAGCAGTTACTGCGTCTTTCGTATCGCCAATCGTTACACCTTCAAAGCGCTCTTCGACCGCGATCTGACCGACTCGACGCATCGTGAGCATCTTCGAACAATGCTCGGCGACATGGTTGTTGCGTTCTTGACCTCGAAGGCGCCGTCCTGACCCACCCCGAAGTCCGAAAAATCCCCCTACGGTGGTGAGTGGAACTCACAGCTGCCACCGGGAGGAATGACGTGACCGAGAATTACGTAGACGGGCTTTCACTCGAGGAGAAGGCGTCGTTGACGTCGGGCTCGGATTTCTGGCACAGCCAGTCCGTTCCCGGAATCGAATCGATACTCCTGACCGACGGTCCGCACGGAGTCCGGAAACAACCCGAGGGCGGCGATGCACTCGGACTCGGCCACAGCGTTCCAGCGACATGTTTCCCACCGGCGGTCGGGTTGGGCTCGTCGTGGAACCTCGACCTCATCCGCCAGGTCGGTGAGGCTCTGGGCGACGAGGCCAAAGCCGAACAGGTCTCGGTCCTCCTCGGCCCAGGCATCAACATCAAACGATCACCCTTGTGTGGCAGGAATTTCGAATACGTCTCCGAGGACCCATTCCTCTCCGGCCGCGTCGCGGCAGCCCTGATCACCGGCATCCAGTCTCGCGGCGTCGGAACCTCGCTCAAGCACTTCGCTGCCAACAACCAAGAACACGACCGGATGAGAGTCAGTGCCGACGTCGACGAACGGACACTGCGCGAGATCTATCTGGCCGGCTTCGAATACGCCGTCAAGACCGCGGCCCCGACGACGGTCATGTGCTCGTACAACAAGATCAACGGTGTGTACTCGAGCCAGAACCATTGGCTGCTCACCGAGGTACTCCGCGAACAGTGGGGCTTCGACGGCCTCGTCGTTTCGGACTGGGGAGCGGTCAACGACCGCGTGGCGGCACTCGCCGCGGGCCTCGACCTGGAAATGCCGCCGACCGGAACCGATACCCAGATCGTCGACGCCGTGCGCGGCGGCGACCTGGACGAATCAGTGCTCACCACTGCCGCCGAGCGCCTGGCGACGCTGGTGGCACGCACCGCCGCCGCGCGCACCGAAGGCCACACGTACGACGTCGAGCGTCACCACGAACTGGCACGGACCGCTGCAGCGGAGTCCGCTGTCTTGCTGGCCAACGACGGAGAACTACTGCCGCTGACCCCCGGCGGGCAAACCGTCGCGGTGATCGGCGAATTCGCGTGCAGCCCGCGGTACCAGGGAGCCGGCAGTTCACAGGTGGTCCCGACCAAGCTCGACAATGCCTTGGACGCGATCCTCGACCTCGAAGGCGCCGACCGCGTCACTTTCGCACCGGGCTTCACCTTCGACGGCACTCCGGACGACGACATGGTCACCGAGGCTGTCGACGCCGCACGCCGCGCCGACGTCGCGGTGCTGTTCCTCGGACTACCGTCCGCCACGGAATCCGAAGGATTCGACCGAACCGACATCGAACTGCCGGCTGACCAGATCGCCCTGCTGGAAGCGGTCCACGGCGCGAACCCGAACACGGTCGTCGTGCTCGCCAACGGCGGTGTGGTTTCGATCGAGCCTTGGAAGGATCATGCCGCCGCAATCCTCGAGGGCTGGCTACTCGGCCAGGCGGGCGGCTCGGCGATTGCCGATCTTCTGTTCGGCATCACGAGTCCGTCCGGCCGCCTGACGGAGACCATTCCGCTTCGCCTCCAAGACAATCCGTCGTATCTGCATTTCCCGGGATCACAGCAGCACGTCCGCTACGGCGAAGGCCTGTACGTGGGATACCGCTACTACGACTCCGCGCTGCGCGAAGTGGCGTACCCGTTCGGGTTCGGGCTGAGCTACACCACCTTCGACATCACCGATACCTCCGTCGAGGCCGGTGAGAACTCCGCCGAAGTGACCGTCACCGTGCGCAACAGCGGCGACCGATCGGGCAGCAGCGTCGTTCAGGTCTACGTCCACGACGCCTCGGCAAGCATCGATCGACCCGCGCAGGAATTGAAAGGCTTTGCCAAGGTCCACCTCGACCCCGACGAATCCGCGACTGTGACCATCACGCTCGACAGCAGGGCATTTGCCTATTGGTCTGTCACGGAAAAGGACTGGGCGATCGAGGCCGGCGACTACGAGATCCGCGTCGGCTTCTCGTCTCGGGACATCGCAACCACCGACACGATCACCCTGGCCGGGAACGTCGGCGTCGGCACGCTCGACGCCATGTCGACCATCGGCGAATGGCTCGCCCATCCGGTCGGCAGCGCAGTTCTCGGCGCCGCCATGGCTGCCGCAGCGGGCGACGGTGCACAGGCGGTCAGCCCCGAGATGATGGCACTCGCAGGCTCGATGCCGCTCGGAAAACTCGCCACCTTCGGCCTCGGGATCACCGAGGAACAGGTGGAGCAGTTGGTGGCGGCCGCAGCACAGCCGGCCTCCTAACTCTCTGAACTGCGGTTTCGACGAGCAGCGTGACCGCCAGTAGATTTTTATGAACTATTTGGTTAATAATCTTGTGTAGTTGCTGTGGCGTCGGTTACATTCCTTGTATCGCTCTCCGCACAGACGTTCTTGATACGAACACAATCGGCGGATGTAGAGCCTCCACGACGCTTCCACCCAGGAGATGAGCATGTCAGCTAGCACGGTTACACCGTCCGGGCCCGAGGCGGGATCCTTGGCAAGGCCGGATACGACCAAGGTCAAGCGCGCCGCAACGTCGTCGTTTCTCGGCAGCATGCTCGAGTACTACGACTTCTACATCTACGCCTCCGCCGCTGCGCTCATCTTCCCCACGGTGTTCTTCCCGGACAGCGGGCATGCGGCTCTACTTTCGCTGGCCACCTTCGGTGTCGCGTACGTCGCGCGTCCCCTCGGCGCTGTAGTCCTCGGCCATTTCGGTGACCGCGTCGGCCGCAAGAAGATCATGCTGCTCACGCTCATTCTGATGGGCGCAGCCACCTTCCTCATCGGATGTATTCCCAGCGCCGATTCGATCGGAGTTCTTGCACCGATCCTTCTCGTCCTGATGAGAATCGCCCAGGGCATCTCCGCTGCCGGTGAACAGAGCGGTGCCAGCTCACTGACGCTCGAACACGCCCCCGAAGGCCGACGCGCGTTCTTCTGCAGTTGGACCCTCAACGGCACCCAGGCCGGCTTCATCCTCGCCAGCCTCGTATTCCTGCCCATCGCCGCGCTCCCCGACGACATCCTTTACACGTGGGGCTGGCGAATCCCGTTCTGGGGCAGCCTGATCGTTCTGGTCGCGGCATACATCATGCGTCTCAAGCTCGAAGAGCCCGAAGAGTTCACCGAGCAGCAGGAATCCAAGACCGTCGCCAAATTGCCTGTTGCCGATCTTCTTCGCACCCACAGCGCAAATCTGATTCGCGTGATCTGCTGCGCTTTCATCGCCGTCGTCTCGACCATCTTCTCCGTCTTCGGTCTCGCTTTCGCCACCACCGAAGAAGTGGGGATTCCGAAGTCGACCATGCTCTGGGTTGCCATCGCAGCCAACGCCGTAGCCCTGCTCAGTCAGCCCGCCTGGGCGATGCTCTCCGACCGGATCGGTCGCAGGCCGCTGTTCATCGGTGGCGCCCTCGGTAGCGCGGTGTTCATCTACGTGTACTTCGGCGCAATCGCCAGCGGCAACGTTCCCCTGATCTTCCTCGCCGCAATCGGATTGATGTCCGTCTTCTACGCTGCCCCGAATGCCATCTGGCCGTCGTTCTACTCCGAGATGTTCAACACCAAGGTCCGCTACTCGGGCATTGCGATCGGCACCCAGGTCGGCTTCGCCCTCGCAGGCTTTGCCCCCGCCATCGGCAACGCCCTCATGGGCGGCGACAAGACACACTGGATGCCCGTTGCCATTCTGACTTCGGTGGCCTGCGTCATCTGCGCGCTCTCGGCGTTCACCGCCAAGGAGACGTTCCGCACTCCCCTCAAGGAACTCGGCAACCCGATCTAGCCGAATACCCGACAGACATCCTGCACGAACCACTGTGTTGCACGAACCACTGTGTTGCACGAACCACTGTGTTGCACGAACCACTGTGGCCCGGCATCTCGCGAGAGATACCGGGCCACAGTCGTTTTGAAGTTCTACGCCGTCTTGTCGCGACGCTCGCCACGTTCCGGCTTACGCGGAACGATGGTCGGAAGTACGTTGTCGTTGACGGTCTCCGCGGTGACGACCACCTTTTCGACGTCGTCACGGCTGGGAATGTCGTACATCACGGGAAGAAGAACCTCTTCCATGATGGCGCGCAGGCCACGAGCGCCGGTTCCACGCAAGATCGCCTGATCGGCGATAGCGTCGAGCGCTTCTTCGGTGAACTCGAGCTCGACGCCGTCCATGTCGAACAGGCGACGGTACTGCTTGACGAGAGCGTTCTTGGGCTCCGACAAGATCTGAACGAGCGATTCCTTGTCGAGGTTGGTCACCGACGCGATCATCGGCAAACGGCCGATGAACTCGGGAATCAGACCGAACTTGATCAAATCCTCCGGCATGACCTCGGCGAAACGATCGACCGTATCCAGTTCGGCCTTCGACCGAACCTCGGCGCCGAAACCGATACCGCGCTTGCCGACACGATCGGAGACGATCCGCTCGAGACCTGCGAAAGCGCCCGCGACGATGAACAGCACGTTCGTGGTGTCGATCTGAATGAATTCCTGGTGCGGATGCTTACGGCCACCCTGCGGCGGGACGCTCGCCTGCGTACCTTCGAGGATCTTCAGCAACGCCTGCTGAACGCCTTCGCCGGAGACGTCACGCGTGATCGACGGGTTCTCGCTCTTACGGGCGATCTTGTCGACCTCGTCGATGTAGATGATTCCGGTCTCGGCGCGCTTGACGTCGTAGTCGGCAGCCTGAATCAGTTTGAGCAGAATGTTCTCGACGTCCTCACCGACGTAACCGGCCTCGGTCAACGCCGTCGCGTCAGCGATGGCGAACGGGACGTTGAGCATCTTCGCGAGAGTCTGAGCGAGATACGTCTTGCCACAGCCGGTGGGGCCGAGCATCAAGATGTTGGATTTCGCGAGCTCAACCGTCTCACCCCGCGCGTCACGGCCCTTGTCGCCGGCCTGAATGCGCTTGTAGTGGTTGTAGACGGCCACGGCCAACGTCCGCTTGGCGGAGTCCTGACCGATGACGTAGTTCTCGAGGAATTCTCGGATCTCCGCAGGCTTGGGAAGCTCGTCGAGCTTGACCTCGCTCGATTCGGCCAATTCCTCTTCGATGATCTCGTTGCAGAGGTCGATGCACTCGTCGCAGATGTACACCCCGGGTCCTGCAATGAGCTTTTTGACCTGCTTCTGACTCTTACCGCAGAAAGAGCACTTGAGCAGATCCCCGCCGTCGCCGATGCGTGCCATCTCGTGAGGTCCCTACTTTCCATCATGTACGTGCACTCGCCGCCACTCGATCGGTCGAGACGCTCCGCAGTACTTCGGTAGTTGTCAGATCAGACAAACTGATCGAACAAATCTGGTCGAACAATCGCAGAACGCCGGTCGAGAACCAGCCCGTGAAGTGACGGTACCCGCAGATCCCGAACGGGGTCGACCTGTTCTCGGCGTTTCGTCTGCGGATAAAAAAGAAAAGAGTCGAGATTTCAGCCTGGCGAGCGCTCCACCAGGCACTTCTCGACGTGTCCGCCTCGTGTCGGGAATCGGGATACAGATCCTCGACACGAGGCGGAAATCGACTACTTCTGTGCGCTGAGCTTCCGGTAAGCCAGCACGTCGTCGATGATGCCGTACTCCTTGGCCTGCTCGGCCGTGAGGATCTTGTCGCGATCGGTGTCGACGCGGATGGTCTCCGGATCCTTACCCGTGTGCAGCGACAGCGTGCTCTCCATGAGCCGACGCATACGCTCGATCTCCGCAGCCTGGATCTCCAGAT
The DNA here is from genome assembly GCF_029457415.1 of Rhodococcus sp. RCBS9. NCBI lineage: Bacteria > Bacillati > Actinomycetota > Actinomycetes > Mycobacteriales > Nocardiaceae > Rhodococcus > Rhodococcus sp. RCBS9. Next base: position 195,367 of record NZ_CP120422.1, read on the forward strand.
CGGAAACCTGACCCTGGATGCCGCCCGTAGCCGGCTGGTGGATCAGAATGCGCGAGTTGGGGAGCGCGAAGCGCTTGCCCGGCGTACCGCCGGCCAGAAGCACGGCAGCTGCCGAAGCAGCCTGACCGAGGCAGACGGTGGAAATGTCGGCACGGACGTACTGCATCGTGTCGTAGATCGCCATCAGCGCGGTGAAAGAACCACCGGGCGAGTTGATGTACATCGTGATGTCGCGGTCCGGATCCTGCGATTCGAGAACGAGCAACTGCGCCATGAGGTCGTTGGCGGACACGTCGTCGACCTGCGAGCCGAGGAAGATGATGCGCTCCTCGAACAGCTTGTTGTACGGGTCGGACGTCTTGACGCCGTAGCTGGTCTGCTCCGTGAACTGGGGCAGGATGTAACGCGATTGGGGGCCCGACGGCGCCTGGCCGCCCAGCGAGTTAGCTCCGAAAAGATTGGTCATCAGTTCTCCAAAGTATGAATTGGGCAGCGAAAGGATGGGCGAACCGGCTCAGTTGCCGGTGCCGCCGGCCTGATTCGCACGGGAGACGACGTGGTCGACGAAGCCGTACTCGAGAGCTTCCTTCGCCGTGAACCAACGGTCACGATCGGAGTCCGCGGTGATCTGCTCGACCGTCTGGCCGGTGTGCTGAGCAATCAGCTCGGCCATTTCGCGCTTGGTGTGCTTGAACTGCTCGGCCATGATCGCGATGTCACTGGCGGAACCACCGATGCCGGCGGACGGCTGGTGCATCATGATGCGGGCGTGAGGCAGTGCGTAGCGCTTGCCCTTGGTGCCTGCCGAGAGCAGGAACTGACCCATCGACGCCGCAAGGCCCATGCCGAAGGTGGCGATGTCGCACTCGGCGAACTGCATCGTGTCGAAGATCGCCATACCTGCGGTCACGGATCCACCGGGCGAGTTGATGTAGAGCGAGATGTCTCGCGTCGGGTCCTCGGCCGAGAGCAGCAGGATCTGTGCGCACAGCTTGTTGGCGATGTCGTCGTCGACCTGGGTACCGAGGAAAATGATGCGCTCTCGCAGCAAGCGCTCGTACACCGAGTCGCTGAGGTTCAACCCAGCGGTCGCTGAAGTCATGGCGGGACTCTGCAAAGTCTCCAGGTGATTGGAAGTCACGGTACCTGCCTTCTATGTGGATCTACTTGTGCGGTGGATCGTCTATGCGAAACACTTCTACTGACACAGACAGTAACGAAGTAGGGCGGCACCGGAGTCCCGGTGCCGCCCTACTTCGCTCAAAGCGGAAAACTCAGTGCAGTCGATCGTGGTGAAAACACCCGTCCGCCTGCGTTTTTACTTGTCTTCGCTCTCGGCGGAATCAGACTCGTCCGCTTCGGTTTCGGCCTCACTGCTGCCGAACAGCTCTGCGGTGTCGACAACTGCGCCGGAGGTGTCCTTGACACCGGCCGACTCGACGACGGACGCGAGAGCCTTGCCACGACGGACGTCTGCGAAGACGGCGCCGAGCTGGTTGGCCTGCTGGATCTGCTGGATGAACTGCTCAGGAGCCATGCCGTAACGCTGCGCCTGGAACAGGATGCGCTCGGTGAGCTCGTCCTGACCGACGGTGACGTTGCCCGCATCGGCAATCGAGTCGAGCAAGAGCTGCGTCTTGACGGAGCGCTCAGCGGCTTCCTGTGCATCCTTGTCGAACTCTTCGCGGCTGCTGCCCTGCTCTTCGAGGAGCTTGTTCAGTGCCTCTTCGTCGTGATCGAGACCGTGAACGGCGTCGTGCAGTGCAGCGTCGACCTCAGCCTTGACGACAGCCTCCGGCAACGGAACCTCGACGGTCTCGAGCAGCTGCTCGAGAACCTTGTCGCGGATCTGACCGGCCTGCTCGACCTTGCGGACGCGTGCGACGCGCTCACGGAGGTCAGCCTTCAGTTCTTCCAGGGTGTCGAACTCGCTGGCGAGCTGAGCGAACTCGTCGTCCTCAGCCGGAAGCTCGCGCTCCTTGACCGTCTGCACGGTCACGGTGACAACAGCTTCCTTGCCTGCGTACTCGCCGGCGACCAGCGTCGACGTGAAGTCCTTGGACTCCCCCGCCTTGAGGCCGATGATGGCTTCGTCGAGGCCCTCGATGAGCTGGCCCGAACCGACCTCGTGCGACAGTCCGCTCGCGGTTGCCTCGGCAACGTTCTCGCCGTCGACGGTGGCCGACAGATCGATGGAGACGAAGTCGCCGTCCTCGACTGCGCGGTCGACGCCGGTGAGGGTGCCGAAACGCTGACGCAGCGAAAGCAGCTGCTCTTCGATGGCTTCGTCGGTGATCTCGATCGGATCGACCTCGACGTTGATGGAGCTGAAGTCAGGGAGCTCGATCTCGGGGCGCACGTCGACCTCGGCGGTGAACTCGAGGAGCTCGCCGTCTTCGATCTTGGTGACCTCGATCTCGGGCTGGCCGATGGCCTTCACGCCGGCGCTGGTGACAGCCTCGGAGTAACGCGACGGCAGAGCGTCGTTGACGACCTGCTCGAGCACAGCGCCGCGACCGACACGCGCTTCGAGGAGGCGGGCCGGAGCCTTGCCGGGACGGAAGCCGGGGAGACGAATCTGCTGCGCGAGGGCCTTGTAGGCCTTGTCGAAATCAGACTTGAGTTCCGCGAAGGGCACCTCAACGTTGATACGGACTCGCGTCGGGCTGAGCTGCTCGACGGTGCTCTTCACGAAACTTCGCTCCTTCGTCTGGTCTTGCTCACAACTTGTGTTGAATCGGTACTGCTGTCTGGCGCGGCACTTCACTCCCGGACTTACTGGAGGTGAAGTGCCATGTACGTACTTGTCGGGATGACAGGATTTGAACCTGCGACCCTCCGCTCCCAAAGCGGATGCGCTACCAAGCTGCGCTACATCCCGTTTCCGATCACATGAAACACACGATACGGCCATCCGAGGCCACTAAGACAGCGGGCCACCAAGGGCAGCCACCATCGGTGACCGCGCACAACCCTATCGCGCTCACTACTCTCTCACGAACCCGACCGCCATTTGTACACGGCCCGGCTGTCGACCCCGTCAGTATGTCATCCGACGGCAGCCACATACAGCCTTGCCTCAACTGCCATTCAGAGCCGGAATCAGAAGCCGCGCCTGCGGCCGAGACACCCCGACTCGCCGAGCAATTCGCCAATTCCCCAGGTGAACGACGGTCTCGAACTTCTCCGACCCCCCGATTATGAAATCCGGTGGGGCATTGGGTACAGTTTCGTATCGCAGACGACGAACACGGCGATCCCGAGTTGTCGTATGCACGGGGATGTAGCTCAATGGTAGAGCCTCAGTCTTCCAAACTGATCACGCGGGTTCGATTCCCGTCATCCCCTCCATCAGGAGGGAAACTCCACAAAGATCCGCACCGGCCCAGCCGGTGCGGATTTTTTGTATTCCGACTTTGTCCACTCAGACCACCCCCCTGCGGTCCGTATCCTGGAGTTGTCCGGATCGATTCTGCTCGGGAGGCCACTCGTGACCACGATTCTTCTCATACTCGTCGTTCTGGCCGTAGTCGTATTTCTGGTCATGAAAAGCCAGCAACGCGGTTCCGGCCACAGCGCAACACAACTCGACGATGCGAAAGCCGATGCCCGGCAGGCGATCGAACGCCTCGGCGGTCAGGTCTACAACCTGACCGGCAGTGACGACGCGTCGCGCCAAGCCCTCGCCGACGCGGCCGAACGGTACAACGCCGCAGGCTCGCAGATCGATCAGGCCGCAACGCCGGTCCAAGCACGTCTCGCGAAACAGACTGCACTGGAAGGGCTTTACTACATCCGCGCGGCACGGGTGGCGATGGGCATGGATCCGGGACCGGAAGTTCCTTCCATCGACGGACAGAAGGCTGCCGGTTCGGTCACCGAAGACCGTGAGGTCGAATTCGAGGGCCGCAAGGTCGCCGCATCACCCAATCCGTCGTCGCACACACCCAACTACTACCCCGGTGGCCGAGTCGCCGGACGCCCGGTCCCGGCCGGCTGGTACTCCGAACCCTGGTGGAAGCCTGCACTCGTCGCCGGCGCCTGGGGTCTGGGTTCGATGATGCTGTTTTCGACCATGTTCTCCGGCATGGCCGGGGTTCCTTACGGCGCAGAGGCTTTCGCACAGGGCGGCGATTCCGGCGCCGATACAGGCTCCGGTGACTCGGGAGATCAGGGTATGGACTCCGGTGATCCCGGCGCCGACCAAGGAAGTATCGACAACACGGACTACACCGCTGACGGCGGAAGCGACTGGTCTGGTGGCGACGGAGGCGGAATGGATTTCGGGGGCGGCGGGGACTTCGGCGGCTTCGACTTCTAAGCCGACTGACACACCGGGCACCAGAACAGGTTTCGTGCCTTCATGACGGAATGCAGGATCGGTGTGCCGCACACGCGGCACGGCGATCCTGCTCTTCTGTAGACATAGGTACGCGGACGATCCTTCGCGTACGCCGGATCTCCGTTGTCGTGCTCGGCGCGAACGACGTGCATCTTCCCCCGTCTGACGCCGACTTTCATCAATTCGACTAGGTCTGCCCACATGGCGGTCCACTCGCCGTGAGAGACGAGATTCCCCGGTCGTTCAGGGTTGATTCCGTGACGAAAGAGAAGTTCGGCGCGATAGACGTTGCCGACACCCGCCAGGACCGCCTGGTCCATCAGCAGGGCGCCGATTGCCGTCTTGGACTTGGAGATTCGCAACCAGGCCTTCTCTGGATCCGCGTCGCGGCGCAGTGGGTCCGGCCCGAGTCTGGCCTCGATCGCGGCGACCTGAGGAGGTAGCAGGACTTCGCAGGCGGTGGGACCACGAAGGTCGGTGCCGAAGTCGGCACCGACCATTCGCATCCGGACCTGGCCTACCGGTTCTTCCATCGGCAGGGTGGCGTCGGTGAACTTTCCGTACAACCCGAGGTGTACGTGAACTGTCAGACCGTTGTCGTACGTGTGCCAGAGGTGCTTTCCCCAGGCATCCGAGGACGTGAGTACGTGTCCGTCCACCAGGCGCGCGTCCTCGGCGAATCTGCCTTGCGGACTGAGGACGCGGACCGGTGAACCGACGAACTTGCGGGCATGCAACCGTGCCAGCCGGTGCAGGGTATGACCTTCAGGCACGGAACAACTTTCGGATCAGGCTTGCGGCAGAGCCGGTGCGACGCCGGTCTTCTCGTACTCGGACAGGATGTCGATACGACGCTGGTGGCGCTCTTCACCCGACCATGCGGTGGCGAGGAAAGCGTCGACGATGGCAAGCGATTCCTCGAGGGAATGCATACGTCCGCCGATGCCGATCAGCTGAGCGTTGTTGTGCTCACGTGCCAGCTTCGCCGTTTCGACGCTCCAAGCGAGGGCGCACCGTGCGCCGGGAACTTTGTTCGCTGCGATCTGCTCGCCGTTGCCACTGCCACCCAGGACGATTCCCAGGCTGCCCTCGTCGGCGACGACGCGCTTTGCGGCTTCGATGCAGAAAGCCGGGTAGTCGTCCACGGCGTCGTACTCGTGAGCACCACAGTCGATGGCCTCGTGGCCGTTCGCTTTCAGGTGTTCGATGATCTCGTTCTTACGTTCGAATCCGGCATGGTCGGCACCCAGGTATACGCGCATGGCGACAATTCTCTCAGGCCCGACCAGCCGGGCGCACCCGGGTCGACGTCACACTTTCAGGAACACGCATCGCCGCGCGAGCACACCTATCGTGGTGCCCATGTACCCCGTCAACGGCCAGGCCGCTGCACCCGCCCTTCGTATGTCACCGGGCAGTGACGCCGTTCGCCACCCGTGGGAAATCCCGCTACTCGTGCTCGCGGTACTGACGACGGTCGTCACTTATGTGGTGGCGATCGTTCTGATCGCTGCGGGTGATCTGTCGACGTGGATCCTCGTGGTGCTCGCGGCTCCGATCCTGCTGTTCCTCGCGCGAGGTCAGCTGTACGGATCGCAACAGGTCAACGGAATCAAGATGACGCCTTCACAGTTTCCGGAGGGGTATCAGCTGGTTGCCGAGGCTGCGGCACGATTCGGCATGAAAACTCCGCCGGATGCCTACGTCGTGCTGGGGAACGGACGGATCAACGCGTTCGCGTCGGGGCACGGATTTCGCCGTTTCGTCGTCGTCTACAGCGACCTGTTCGAAGTCGGTGGGCAGGCACGCGAGCCCGATGCGCTCGCATTCATCATCGGCCACGAGGTCGGCCACATCGCTGCCGGGCATGCGTCGTACTGGCGCCAGTGGGGACAGTTCGCGTCGAACTACATTCCGGTGATCGGGTCTTCGCTGTCGCGTTCCATGGAGTACACGGCGGACAACTTCGGCTTTCACATGCGCCCTCAGGGCGCACCGGGCGCGATGGGCGTCCTCGGCGCGGGAAAGTATCTGGTGGGTCTGGTCGGGTTCGACGAACTGGCCGATCGGGCGACACTCGAATCCGGGTTCTTCCCGTGGTTCGTCAACATCTTGTCGTCGCATCCGGTGCTGACCTGGCGTGCGGCTGCGCTTCGCAACCGCACGCACTCAGGGCATCTGTTCTTCCGGCCGGGTCAGCTCTACCGAAATCCGGCGCTCACTGCCGCTCAGTCGAACTGAGGATCCTCGTTGCGGGTCCGCTTGAGCTCGAAGAAATGGGGGTAGCCGGCCAGCGCGACTGCGCCGTCCCACACCTTGCCTGCGTCCTCGCCGCGCGGGATGCGTGAGAGCACGGGGCCGAAGAACGCCACACCGTTGACATGGATCGTCGGGGTTCCGACGTCGGGTCCGACGGCGTCCATGCCCTTGTGGTGGCTCTCGCGCAGAGCCTCGTCGTACTTGTCGGTGTCGGCGGCCTCGGCCAGTTCAGGTGGCAGGCCGACCTCGGCAAGGGACGACTTGATGACGTCGGCGAAGTCCTTGTTTCCCTCGTTGTGAATCTTCGTCCCCATCGCCGTGTACAGCGGCAAGAGGATATCGTCGCCCTTCAGCTGCGCTGCAGCGATGGCGACACGGACCGGGCCCCAGGCCTTGGCCATCATCTCCCGGTACTCGTCGGGAAGGTCACGGCCCTCGTTGAGAACCGCAAGGCTCATCACGTGGAACTTGGCCTCGATGTCGCGTACCTGCTGGGCCTCGAGAATCCAGCGTGAGGTGATCCAGCACCACGGGCAGAGCGGATCGAACCAGAAGTCAGCAGTGTCCGTGGTCTTGCTCGAGGTTGCGCTCACGAAGAAACTCCCTATCAGTTCATGTCGGTCAGGTCATATCAGTTCGGGGACATACTCCCGTTCTGCCAACAATCATGAACCCGCAATCCTTCCCGCGCTTTCCCCCGAACCACCTCCCGATCGCAGTAGTGTCGAAAAGAAACGAGTACGAAGGAGTGGTTCAGTAATGAGCACCAACCGGAGATTCGTGATCGTCGGCGGCGGGCTCGCGGGCGCAAAGATCGCAGAAGCCCTGCGTGACAGAGATTTCGACGGTGAGATCACCGTATTGAGTGAAGAAGACCACCTCCCGTACGAGCGTCCGCCGCTGTCGAAAGAGTTCTTCGCCGGCAAGAAGACGCTCCCCGAATTCACCGTCCACGACGGCGAGTGGTTCCGCGACCATCATGTCGATCTTCGCCCGGGAACGACGGCAACGACCATCGACCCCGCTGCGCACACCGTGTCACTTCCGGACGGTTCCACGATCAGCTACGACAAGCTCGCCTTGGCCACCGGTTCGCGGTCGCGGCGCCTCGACATCCCGGGATCCGACGCCGAGGGCGTTCACTACGTGCGAACAGTCGATCAGGCCGCCGCGCTGCTGCGCACCCTGGCCGCCGACAAGAAGCTCGTCGTGGTCGGTGCCGGCTGGATCGGCCTCGAAATTGCCGCGTCGGCCCGCGGTTTCGACGTCGAGGTCACCGTGCTCGAACATGCCGGCCTTCCGCTCGAATCGACCCTCGGCCCGGAAATGGGTGAGGTCTTCGCCGCGCTGCACCGCCAGAACGGGGTGGACTTACGCACCGGCACGGACGTCACTGCAATCTCTGTCGACGGCGGTCACGCCTCGGGCGTCACTTTGAGCGATGGAACCGTGATTCCGGCCGACGCCGTGTTGATCGCTGTCGGCGCATTGCCGAACACCGAGTTGGCATCGGAGGCGGGTATCGACGTCGAGAACGGGGTTCTCGTCGACGCCGGTCTGCAGAGCAGCGACCCCGACGTGGTCGCAGTGGGTGACATCGCGGCCGCACAGCATCCGATTCTGAATGCACGAATTCGGGTGGAGCACTGGGCAAACGCACTCAACCAACCCGAGACGGCCGCAGAGACCATGTTGGGACGGCCCGCCGAGTACGTCCGCATGCCGTATTTCTTCACCGATCAGTACGACCTCGGAATGGAATACGTAGGTCACGCACCGCACGGCGGCTACTCCCGTGTCGTCACTCGCGGCGACGTCGAACAGCGCGAGTTCCTGGCATTCTGGCTGGATTCCGCGAACAAGGTGCTCGCCGGAATGAACGTGAACATCTGGGATGCCGGTGACGCCATCAAGGAATTGGTCGCGTCTTCGCGTCCCGTCGATCCGGAGCGGTTGGCCGACCCGGAGATTCCGCTGGCAGAAGTGTCCGCTTGAGTGAAGTCGTTCTCTTCGTGATGGGATGGACGTAATAGATCCGCACCATCTACGAGGAGATCTTTGTGGTCGCACCGAACCTGACACGCGAAACCGCAGCGCAACGGTCAGCAATCCTGACCGTCGAGAACTACCTGATCGAACTCGATCTCACCGACGGCAAAGACGCACCCGGCGAGGAGACGTTCTCCTCGAAGACCACCGTCACGTTCACCGCCACGGCCGGAGCAAGCAGCTTCATCGACATCGTCGCGGCCAGAGTCCATTCCGCGGTCCTCAACGGCACCGCGCTCGACGTCTCCGGCTACGACGAGTCGACGGGCATCAGCCTGCCCGACCTCGCTGCCGACAACGAGTTGGTCATCGAGGCCGATTGCATCTACTCCCACACCGGCGAGGGACTGCACCGATTCGTCGACCCGACCGATGACTCCGTCTACCTCTATTCACAGTTCGAGACGGCCGACGCCAAGCGCATGTTCGCGTGCTTCGATCAGCCTGATCTCAAGGCCACGTTCGACGTCCGCGTCACCGCTCCCACGTCGTGGAAGGTCATCTCCAACTCCGCGGTCGTCGAGACCCTTGCCGCCGATCCCGGCAAGCACGTTTTCCGGACCACCCCGAAGATGAGCACGTACCTGGTGGCGCTCATCGCCGGTCCCTACGCGCAGTGGACCGACAACTACTCCGACGAGCACGGCGACATCCCGCTCGGAATCTTCTGCCGCGCTTCGCTGGCCGAGTTCATGGACGAGGAGCGACTGTTCACCGAGACCAAGCAGGGATTCGACTTCTACCACCGCAACTTCGGTGTTCCCTATGCTTTCGGCAAGTACGACCAGCTCTTCGTCCCCGAATTCAATGCGGGCGCGATGGAGAATGCCGGCGCCGTGACATTCCTCGAGGACTACGTCTTCCGTTCCAAGGTGACCCGCTACTCGTACGAACGTCGTGCCGAAACGGTCCTGCACGAAATGGCGCACATGTGGTTCGGCGACCTCGTCACGATGGCGTGGTGGGACGACCTGTGGCTCAACGAGTCGTTCGCGACCTTCGCTTCGGTCCTGTGCCAGACCGAGGCCACGGAGTACACGAACGCCTGGACGACGTTCGCCAACGTCGAGAAGTCGTGGGCGTACCGCCAGGACCAGTTGCCGTCGACGCACCCGATTGCCGCGGACATTCCGGACCTGGCCGCCGTCGAGGTGAACTTCGACGGCATCACGTACGCGAAGGGCGCCAGCGTCCTCAAGCAGTTGGTGGCATACGTCGGACTCGAGCCGTTCCTCGCCGGACTGCGTGAGTACTTCCGTGAGCACGCATTCGGAAACGCAACCTTCGACGATCTGCTGGGCTCACTCGAAAAGTCCTCGGGCCGTGACCTTTCCGACTGGGGTCGGCAGTGGCTCAAGACCACCGGTTTGAACATCCTGCGCCCCTACTTCGATGTCGACGCAGACGGAAAGTTCACCCGCTTCGCCGTCCTGCAGGACGGTGCTGCACCAGGCGCCGGCGAGCGGCGAATCCACCGGATCGCCATCGGCATCTACGACGACGTCGACGGCAAGTTGGTACGAAGCCATCGCGTCGAACTCGACCTCGATGCTGTGGAAAGCACGGATGTCCCCGAACTTGTCGGCGTCGCCCGCGGTGCACTCGTGTTGGTCAACGACGATGATCTCACCTACGGCTCCGTGCGACTCGATCCCGAATCGTTGGCGACGGCGATCGAGCGGGTCGGCGACATCACCGACTCACTCCCCCGCACCCTGGTCTGGTCGGCGGCGTGGGAAATGACCCGTCAAGCCGAACTGAAGGCACGCGACTTCGTCGCGCTGGTCGAGCGCGGCATCAGTTCGGAGACCGAAGTCGGTGTGGTGCAACGTCTCTTGCTCCAAGCCCAAACCGCCATCGGCTCCTACGCAGATCCGACCTGGGCCGAGGCCGAAGGCGCGGCGAGCTTCGCCAATCGGTTGCTCGAGCTCGCACGTGAGGCAGAGGCCGGGTCCGACCACCAGCTGGCATTCGTCAACGCACTCACCGGCGCAGCACTCTCCCCGTGGCACACCGAGGTACTGCGCGAATTGCTCGACGCCGATCCCTCCACCGTTGGGCTCGACGGCCTGATCGTCGACACGGACCTGCGCTGGCGCATCGTCGGGGCACTCGCGGCCGCCGGTGAGATCGACGCCGAAGGAACCACAACTCCGTTCATCGACGCCGAAGCTCAGCGTGACCCGACCGCTGCGGGCGCTCGTCAAGCCGCGGCGGCCGCGGCCGGACGTCCGCAGGCCGCTGTCAAGGAAGAGGTCTGGGCGAAGGTCGTCGGCGACGACTCCGTGCCCAACATCACCGCGCGATCGATCATCGGCGGGTTCGCTCGCGAAGGCCAGGACGAATTGCTCGAGCCCTTCGTCTCCCGCTACTTCGCCGATATCGCGGCGGTGTGGGAACGACGCTCGAGCGAAGTGGCACAGACCGTCGTCATCGGGCTGTACCCGTCGTGGTCGATCTCGGACGAATCCGTAGCGGCAGCAGACCGGTTCCTCGAAGGCGACATCCCTCCCGCGTTGCGTCGCCTGGTCGTCGAAGGCCAGGCCGGCGTGGTTCGTTCACTCGCAGCACGAAAGTTCGACGCGAGCTGACATGCGAAAGGCCGGTGCCCGCGTCGATTCTCACGAATCGACGCGGGCACCGGCCTGTGTCTGACAAACAGTTACGGCGCTGAAATTGCGGCTGCCATAACGCGGATGGCACTGATCAGTCCGTCGATCAGATTGCCTTCACTGAAGGATGCAACAGCTGCCGTTGCTCCGAGCTGGGTAACACGATCGGTGACCCGATCGGCGATTGCCCGACCGCTGCGAACCTCGACGGTGCGCTGGTTGGGCGAAACGGCGATCAGGACGGAACGCTCGGCTTCGGGCGTGGTCGGGAACAATGCGTCGGCACCCGCTGCCGGATCAGAACCGAGATCACCGACGTACGCGTTGAACCGCACCTTGGTGGCCCGCGTCGCTTCGGTCATCGCGACGTCGAGCGCGACCAGATCCATGGTCTCGAACGGAAGATCGTCGGTGAACGGCTCGCCGATGCGATGCACACCGGATACGCGTCCACTGGACGTGACGACGCTGCCGACGGGCAGGTCCTCGGGCGCTACTGCGAGCGCGGTCGAATGATCACCACTTGCCACTTGCGGACCCTCCGATCAGATCAGCCGAACCGGCTTCGATTGCGTGTGCACTGCCGTGATGGCCACCGCGAACGGTGACCTCGTCGACAGCACTCCACAGCACGGGAGCGTGATCCCACGACTCACCGAGATGGAACGCCGGCGGAACCGGTCCCGGCGTCTTCTTCCCGAGGAAGGACGCAGCCGCGAAGAACGCGGTGATCAAGGCCGGAATCCCAACGTATATCAGTACTACCTCGAGAATGCTCACACCAGATAACGTAGCCCAGAACGCCAGGAAGGAAAGCGTCAGGGCCACAAATTCTCGGGCAATTTCGTTTCGGTGACGCTAGAACTCAATTCAGGCTGCGCCCACGCCGACACATAGCTCAGGCTGCGCCCACGCCGACACATAGCTCAGGCTGCGCCCACGCCGAGATAAGGCATCCACGCCGGATGCAATTCCTTGGTCGCCGCGAGCAGACGCCAGTGAGGTCCGGACGGCGGGACCAATTCCGCACGGAGGGTCCATCCGAGTTCGCTGAGCATCTTGTCGGCCTTGCGGTGATTGCAGGGGGCACAGCACGCGACGCAGTTCTCCCACGAATGCCCGCCACCTCTGCTGCGAGGAACGACGTGGTCGATGGTTTCGGCTTTGGCTCCGCAGTACGCACATCGGAAGTGGTCACGATGCATCAGCGCGGCACGAGTCATGGGGATGCGGGCGCGATACGGAACGCGCACGTAGGTGCGCAATCGAATGACCGAGGGAACCTGCACCGACCAGTCCGCGGAATGGACTACCGGGCCCTGTTCGTCCTCGTGAACGGTATCGGCCTTGCCGCAGGCCATCAGTACGACCGCGCGCCTGGCAGGAAGGGCGGTCAGCGGTTCGTACGTGACGTTGAGCAGTAGCACCCGACGTTTCACCCACTCGGGGACGACGCGATCGGGAGGGAACATCTCGAGGTGAGAATGCTCGTCGGAAAAGAGTGGGTCAGCAGTGTGCGCGAACCCGTCAGGAACAACTTCCAGAACAGCCCCTAACGCGTGGTCGTTCCGCGCGCTAGTGGGCTGGAGTTGTCGGTGATTGCGTGCAGCATGTCGGTTCTTCATACGACCTCCGGGAGACTGCCCCCAAGTTGACCACGGATGATCGCGTTACGCACTCCCATTTCGAACAAAATTGCCAGGACGGCCGGTGAATTTCCGGTGAATGGGTACGCACTCCGACTCGATACAACCGTCGTCGACCCGGAAACCGACCACTACGGCCGTCAGGCACAATGGAACTTGCCATGAATGACGTACAGCACGACGTGCAGCAGACCTTCTACGACGCCGTCGGCGGAGCCGAGACGTTTCACAAGCTCACCGCGCGATTTTACGAAGAAGTCGCGAAGGACGAGGTTGTACGCCCGCTCTACCCCGAGGCCGACCTCGGCCCGGCCGAGCGGCGGATGCGGATGTTCCTCGAGCAGTACTGGGGCGGACCGCACACGTACTCGGAGGAGCGTGGACACCCGCGTCTGCGGATGCGCCACAATCCATTCGTGATCGGCCCGATCGAGCGTGATGCGTGGCTGCGGTGCATGCACGTCGCCATCGCGTCCATCGACGAGAAGACTCTTAGCCCGGTGCACCGCAAGCAGTTGATCGACTACATGGAGATGGCTGCCGCGTCCATGGTGAACTCCGCTATCTGACCGTCTACTCAGCCTTCGGCCTGAACACGCGCGCGACCCGGCGGGCTGCTCGTACCCCGAACGACACCGTGGGATGCAGGGGCGAACTCAAGATTGCATGCTTGCGCACGTACTCTTCGACCTCCCACTCCGACCAACTGCCCGCACGGAAGAGTGCGGCATCGCCGACACTCAGGGTTCGCTCGGCGATTCCGTCGGCCTGAACGGTGACCGACCCTTCGATGATGTGCACGATTTCGTCCGCGTGGAAGTACCAGCGGAAGCGCCCCTTCGTGCAATCCCAGACGTGTGTAGTCGTGGTCCCGTCTTTACTCGCCGACCATTGCGCCGACCGTGCAACCGGTGTGCCGAAGATTATCCAGTCGCGGTTGATCGGATCATCTTCGAGCAGTACATGATCCAAACTGACCGCTTCGATTGCCGACAAAGTCAAGGCCAAGCCCCCTTGGTTGAATTCCCGAATACTTCTCCCCCGGCAGTAACACCAAAGTTGCCACATGGTGTCACCGCGTGAATGCAAAGTACACCAAGGCTAGGTAAAGAGTCACGCTTTTGCCGTGTCCAAGTCGTGAGAGTGCCAGACGTTTGGCACTATGAACTGCTGTGAGCACCCCCGCGGATTCGTCCTCTGTAAGCCGGCCCGAAGCCCCGTGGTGGAACGAGGCGGTCTTCTATCAGATCTATCCGCGTTCTTTTGCCGATTCGGGCAGCGACGGTATCGGCGACCTCGGCGGAGTCGAGGAGAAACTCGGCTACCTCGAACTGCTCGGCATCGATGCAATCTGGTTGAGCCCGGTGATGAAGTCACCGATGGCAGACCACGGCTACGACGTCTCGGATCCTCGCGACATCGATCCCTTGTTCGGCGATCTGGCGACGATGGATTCACTGATCACGTCAGCCCACGAACGCGGAATCAAGGTCACGATGGACCTGGTCCCGAACCACACGAGTGATCAGCACGAGTGGTTCAAGGCAGCCCTGGCGTCGGCGCCCGGTTCTGCGGAGCGATCCCGTTACATCTTCCGCGACGGCAAAGGTGAGAACGGCAACGAACCGCCGAACAACTGGCCGAGCATCTTCGGCGGCCCGGCGTGGACCCGCGTCACCGAAGCCGACGGAACACCCGGCCAGTGGTACCTGCACATCTTCGCCAAGGAACAGCCCGACCTGAACTGGGACAACCCCGAGGTCTTCGACGACCTCGCCAAGACTCTGCGGTTCTGGCTCGAGCGCGGAATCGACGGATTCCGCATCGACGTGGCCCACGGAATGGCCAAGCCCGACGGTTTGCCGGACCACGACTGGGAGCTCAACGAGCTCATGCGCAATTCCGACGACGACCCGCGGTTCAACAACCCGGCAGTTCACGAAATCCACCGCGGCATCCGCAAGGTCATGGACGAGTTCCCGGAGGCGATGACCGTCGGCGAGATCTGGGTGAAGGACAACCAGAAGTTCGGCGAATACATCCGGCCAGACGAACTGCATCTCGGATTCAACTTCCGACTTGCAGAAACCGAATTCTCCGCCGAGTCCGTCCGGGAGGCCGTGGAGAACTCTCTTGCGGCCGTCGCCGAGGTCGGGGGTGTGCCCACGTGGACGCTGTCGAATCACGACGTCGAACGTGAAGTCACGCGCTACGGCGGGGGTGAGATCGGAACGCAACGCGCACGGGCGATGATCCTCGTCGAACTGGCGCTTCCGGGCGCGAGCTTCATCTACAACGGAGCCGAACTCGGCCTGCCGAACGTCGACCTGCCCGACGAGGCACTACAGGACCCGGTCTGGGAACGATCCGGACATGCCGAGCGAGGACGCGACGGCTGCCGAGTGCCCCTTCCGTGGGAAGGAAGCGAACCCCCGTTCGGATTCACCACCGGTGCGAGCACCTGGTTGCCGATGCCACGCGAGTGGTCGACACTCACGGTGGAGGCGCAGATCGAGGACGTCGACTCGATGCTCTCGCTTTATCGCGCCGCCCTCGAACTTCGTAGCGCCAGGCCGGAGTTCTCCGGCGCCGACATCGATTGGTACGGCAGTCCCCCCGGCTGCCTCGCTTTCCGTCGACGCGGTGGTCTGATCTGTGCTCTCAACACCACGGAGGTGCCGATCGCACTGCCGAGCGGGCAGCTACTGTTGAGCAGCGCACCACTCGTCGACGGTCAACTACCCGTCAACGCTGCGGCGTGGCTGATCTGAGAGAACACCGCACCCGCCACCTGAACTCCTATCGTGCGACCATCAGCGGTATCGAACCACCGCGGTGACGGTAGATCGAACCGAACCGTGCATCGAGCCGCACCCAGGATTTGCTCGCCCGCACCCGAACCAGTTCCGAGGCGTCGATCTGCTCGAGGTCGATGTCGGCGGTCATCGCCTCGGACCCGGCGTGCGGAACGAATCCCATTGCGGTCAAGGCAAAAACAACCCGCATCGAGATCCCGACCGTGCCGGACGGACCACTGACCTCGAGCACGTCCTGATCGAGCAACGACGCCGGCGGACCGTGACTACTTCCATGCTCGAGCGCCAAGGCGTTGCCCCGCTGCGCCAGTTCGATCAGCACCCGGGCGGGTACGTCGTCCAGGTGCTCGAAGCCGTCCATCGGCGGCAACGCCCCACGCCACGCCGAATCCATGGCGAACCCCGGATCGATCAGCTCACTTGTCGCCTGCTCCACCGCCGAGAGCAACTGATCGCCGGCAGCCGAGGTGTCGTCAGGGTTGATGGTGCCCGCCACGGTTCGCGTAGCGAGTGCGTCGAAACCCGTTGACGCCCAGACGCTCAGGTGAGCATCTCCGCGTCGACGCATCCGGATGACCGTGGACTCGTCCAAACGCAAGGCATGACCGATGAAGCCGGCCAAGTTCTTTCGCTCGGCCTCCTCGGGCACGGTCAGTACACGTTCATGCACGTTGCCAGTTCTCCAAGTACTCGCGCTCGGGCCCGCTGAGGCGACGCAAACGTTGAGTGTCGATATCGAAGGCCGCGATCTGAGTCGACGCCACGATGGACGGCGGGACACTGAGATCCGCACCGCGGGGGCGAACCTCGTACGCGATGGTGAAGTCCACCGCGCGCACCTTTTCCACCCACATGAAGACGTCGAGCGGCGAATCGTCGTGCCGCAGTTGACCGCGATAACGCACGTGGAGATCGGCAATCACGGCCCCGTCACGCAGGGTGACCGTCGGGCGCGAGTCTTCGAACAACCAAGGAATCCGCGCCTCTTCGAGCAACGTCACCATCCGTGCGTGGTTGATGTGTTGGAAGGCATCCATGTCGGACCACCGAACCACAACTTCGGCGTGGAATCCTTCGCTCAACGTCCTACCTCCGATCGGGTGCCCATGCTGCGCACCATGCTACGAACCTGACGCGCCGCCACCGAGAGCGTCGCGAGGTCAAGCGTCCCAGACTCGAAGATCTCGACGAGAGCTGCCCTCGCCCGGCTCAGACGCGAGGCGTTGGTCGACTCCCATTCGTCGATCTTCTCCTGCGGCGACTCCCCCGGCTCGCCGCCGGCCAGAACCTCCATCGTCAGCTGCCGAAGCGAACTGTAGAGGTCGTCTCGCAACGCGAGCCTCGCGAGCGAGTGCCATCGATCGCCGCGCTCGAGTCCCGAGACCGCGCTCAGCAACCAGTCGATTCCCAGATGCGCGTCCAAGGCGTAGTACAGCTCCGCAACTTCGGCGATGTCGTGATCTGCGATGTCGGCGATATCCGCGATGTCGAGCAGGCAGTAGACGTCGAGCAGTCGGAACACGTCCAGCGCCAACGCTTCCGGAGCCCCGCGATCGATCACCGATTGAGCCCGCACCAGCAGATCGTCGAGTTGATGGCCCGCAAGCAGCCCCGGGACCAGAGGTGCCGTAGCCCGATACGCCGCCGAGTAACGCGCAACCTCGGCGCCGACGGCGATCGGCTGGGGCCGATTGGCCAGGAACCACCGCGACGCGCGGTCGAGCAAGCGGCACGACTCCACGATCAACTCGTTTTCGATCTCTGCACTGACGCCCGCCGAGCGGATTCGCGACCACACCTCGTCGAGCGCAAACACCTCTCGCACAGCGGCGTAGGCACGGATCGAGTCCGTACTGCTCGCTCCGGTCTCCTCGGCCAAGCGGTAGGCGTACGTGATTCCGCCGTTGTCGATCACTTCGTTCACGAGCATCGTCGCGACGATCTGCCGCCGCAACGGGTGTGCCTTGATCTCCGTTTCGAACCGATCGCGAACAGCGGTCGGGAAGTACTGCGGGATCTGCTGGGCGAAGAAATCGTTGTCCGGCAACTCGGTTGCGAGCAGATCGTCCTTGAGTGAAAGCTTCACGTGCGCCGTCAGCGTCGCCAATTCCGGCGACGTCAGACCCACACCGGCCTCGAGTCGACGCTCGATCTCCTTGTCGGTCGGCAACGCCTCGAGCTTGCGGTCAAGGCCACGTGCCTTGGTCAGATCCGTCAACTGACGGCGGTGAACACCGAGCATCTGAGAAGCGGTCACGCGGGAGATTCCGAGCAGCGCGTTCTGAGCAATGTTGTCCGCCAACACCAGCGCCGCCACGTCGTCGGTCATCGACGCCAGCAACGGATTCCGTTCCTGCGTGGGCAGTAACTGCGAACGCACGAGCGAATCGAGAAGAATCTTGATGTTCACTTCGTGATCGGAGCAGTCGACGCCGGCCGAGTTGTCGATGGCGTCGGTGTTGATGTGACCGCCGCTGGCGCTGAACTCGATTCTTCCCAGAGCAGTGACGCCGAGGTTGCCGCCCTCCCCGATCACCTTGACCCGCAGATCTTGACCGTCGACACGCACGGCGTCGTTACTCTTGTCGCCAACCTGCGCATTGGTCTCGGTCGACGCTTTGACGTATGTACCGATTCCGCCGTTCCACAGCAGATCCACCGGTGCCGACAGAATCGCCTGCATCAATTCCGGCGGCGAGAGCTTCGTGACCCCCTCGGCCAGACCCAGTGCGATCCGGACGCTTTCGGCGATCGGAACCGACTTGACCGTGCGGTCCCAGACGCCGCCACCTTCACTGATCAGGCTCTTGTCGTAGTCGGCCCATGACGACCGTGGCAACTCGAAAAGTCGTTGACGTTCGACGAACGAGCTCGCTGCATCCGGGTTCGGATCGAGGAAGATGTGTCGATGGTCGAACGCGCCCACCAGACGGATGTGCCGACTGAGGAGCATTCCGTTGCCGAACACGTCTCCGCTCATGTCGCCGACGCCTACCGTCGTGAAATCCTCGGTCTGCGTGTCGACCCCGAGTTCGCGGAAGTGCCGCTTGACGCTTTCCCAGGCGCCGCGAGCGGTGATACCCATGCCCTTGTGGTCGTATCCCACGGAGCCACCGGAGGCAAACGCGTCGCCGAGCCAGAAGTCGTACTTGGCGGCAACCGAATTGGCGAGATCCGAGAACGTCGCCGTGCCCTTGTCCGCGGCGACCACCAGGTAGCGATCCTGATCGTCCTTGCGCACCACTCGATCCGGCGTCACAACTTCGCCGGTAGCCGCGTGCACGTTGTCGGTGATGTCGAGCAATCCGGAGATGAACGTGGTGTAGCAGGCCTTGCCGGTTTCCAGCGTCGCCATTCGATCAACGGCCGGATCACCCGTCGGCAGAGGCGGATTCTTCACGACGAAGCCGCCCTTGGCGCCGACCGGCACGATCACCGCGTTCTTGACGGCCTGAGCCTTCACCAAGCCGAGCACCTCGGTGCGGAAATCCTCGCGCCGGTCGGACCAGCGGAGCCCGCCGCGCGCGACTGCGCCGAATCGCAGGTGGACGCCTTCGACCTCGGGTGAGTACACGTAGATCTCGAAAGCCGGCCGCGGCTTGGGCAACTCGCTGACCCGTGAGGGATCGAGCTTGACCGACAGGTAGTCGCGAGAGCGGCCATCGGCGTCGACGACGTAGAAATTGGTACGCAAGGTCGCCTTCACCAAGGAGAACATTCCACGCAGAATGCGATCGGCATCCAAGCTGAGTACCTCGTCGATGGACGCACGCAACTGCTCGTCCAATTCGGCGACGCGAATGTCGTCCTGCTTCTCGGGGTCGAACATCGCCTCGAACAACTGCACCAATGCAAACGCGGTCTGCGGGTGTGTAAGCGCGATTCCTTCGATGTGGAACTGACTGTACGGAAATGTGGCCTGGCGCAGATACTTTGCGTAAGCACGCAGCACCACGGCTTGCCGCCAGGACATTCCGGCCCGCAGCACCAACTCGTTGAATCGGTCAGCTTCGGCCCGGCCGAACCAGACTGCACCGAATGCAGCCGTGAATCGCTTCTGGACCTCGGTCAGCGGGGCGGTACTGGTCTCGAGCGGCACCTGCGCATCGAGGTCGATCTCGACCGACGCCCGAAGATCCGCCGGTACCGACAATCCGAAATCGTAGATCCAGCACTGAACGCCGTCGAGTCGCTGCACGACGTGCGGCCGCTCGTCGAGAACTTCGACGCCGAGTGACTGCAGCACCGGTAGCACCTGGCTCAACGAGATACCGTCGCCGCCGACGAAGAGCGTGAAGCGCCAGGCACCGGGCGCGGAGTCCACAGCACGATAGAGCAGTACGTCGATCGCGCCTGGCGCCAACGCCTCGAGTCGGGCGATGTCGGCCAACGCGCGTGACGGTTCGAAGTCCTCCTTGTATCCATCGGGAAGCACCCGCGAATACCGCTGCACCAGTTCCGGATCCACACCCGGACTTTCACGAACAAGGTCGTTGATGCGGTCGTCCCAGCTACGACTGACTTCGGTCAACAGAGCCTGAACTCGCTCGCGGTTGGCCTCGGAGACATCCAGATGAACCGGCTCACTGTCCGGATCGCGCCGGATCGTCACGTGCAACAGCGCAAGATCGTTCTCGGTAACCCGGGCGGTGTAATCGACTGTGCCTGGTCCGAATTCGCGCCACAGCAGGTTTTGCATCGCCAGTCGCACCCGCGTCGTGTACCGGTCGCGGGGTAGGTACACCAAGCAGGACACGAAGCGTCCGAACGTGTCCTCGCGGACAAAGAGTCGCACCTGTCGACGCAGCCCGATGCTGTGCACGGCGTGGACGGTCTCGAACAAGGTCTCGGCGTCGCTCGAGAACAACTCGGTGCGTGGGAACGACTGGATGACCTCGAGCATCGCCTGACCGGAGTACGAATGCAGGTCGACACCGGCACGCGCGATGACTTCGCGAACGCGGCGCTCGATCAGAGGAATCGCGAGGACGTTCTCGTGGAGTGCGACCACGGTGAACACACCCAGGAATCTGTGCTCCCCCACGATGTTTCCCTCGTCGTCGAGGATCGAGACACCCACGAAGTACGGGTAGACAGCGCGGTGCACCGTGGCGGGGAACGATCCCTGCGTCAGGACCAGAAGCGGTCGATCCGGGAGATCTGCGACGGGAGGCAAACTCATCGGGCCTTCGGTGACCGCGTCGGAGCGCAGCACGCCGAGCCCGCTGCCGGCGACCGTGCGTGAACCGTCCTTCGTACCCTCGAATCGCCGGTATCCGAGCACGGCATAGTTTCCGTCCGCCATCCACCGCAGCAGCCGAGCGGTATCGGAGAATTCTTCGGGGGTGATCCTCCCGGAGGCAGTTTCTGCAGCACTCTCCAACTCGTCGGCAACGCGCAGTTGCAATGCCTTCATGTCCGGGGTGTCACCAACCACCTGGCGGACGTCCGCGAGCACCTTGCCGAGGTGTGCTTCGATCGCGTCGAGAGCGGAATCCTCGACTTCGGAGTCCAACTGGACGTGCATCCAGGATTCTTGGATACCGCTGTCGCCCAAGGACATCAGATTGCCCGAGTCATCGCGTTCAACCGTCAGGATCGGATGGGCGAATTGACTGATTCCCACACCTTGTCGGTTGAGCATCGCGGTAACGGACTCGACGAGCAACGACATGTCGTCGGTGACGATCTGGACGGCAGCGCCGAGACCCTCGGATCCTGACGGGCGGTACACACGCCATACGGCCGTGCCCGGGGTCCGCTGCCTCCCGAGCGCAAGATGCGCGAGCAGGACTCGATCCGATCGACCGTTGATGACGTCGTCGCTGTCACCCTCGTCGATATGCGTGAAAAAGGCCTCGCGAAGACGCGTCAACAACGTCGCTTCGTCGAGGCCTGTGCCCTGCTGCCGTACACGGTCTGTCATTCCTGGCTCACATCCTTGTGGGTTCTGATCGCCGCGACCAATCTCTGACTCGAGACTAGCCGCGGCAACCAGTACCTAGGGTGAACTGAGAAACGAAATCTACGATGTCGTCATCTGAACAAGCGATGCTTCGAGCACCGCGCGTTCGCTGTCCGCCAGCGGTCTGGACTTTTCGGACACCGTGTCGAATCCGACCATCAACGCGTCGCCGAAAGCGCATTCGACACCCGCGTTGTCACGGATGACGTGCCGAACCGTGAACGAGGAAGTCCCGACGTGAGTCGTGAAGATCTCCACATTCAAGGGACCGGACCGATCGGTGACCGGCTTGAGGAACTCGACGGTCATCTTTCGAACCACGAGGTATCCCGGCCGGCCGCCGAGCGGCGCCAGTTTCGCTTCCAGGAACTGGATGCGCGCTTCCTGCATGTACTCGACGTAACGCGTGTTGTTGACGTGACCCAACCGGTCGGAATCGCCCCACCGGACCTGGATCTGCGCTGTGTATACGTCGGACACCGGATCAGTCCCTGGTGAGCTTGCGGTGAGTCACGCGGTGCGGGCGTGCGGCGTCGGGGCCGAGTCGCTCGACCTTGTTCGCCTCGTAGCCCTCGAAGTTGCCCTCGTACCAGTACCAAGCTGCCTCGTTGTCGCCGAAGCCACCTTCCCACGCGAGGATGTGGGTACAAGTCCGGTCCAGGAACCAGCGATCGTGCGAGATCACGACGGCGCAGCCGGGGAACTCTTCGAGAGCGTTCTCCAGCGAGCCGAGGGTTTCGACGTCGAGGTCGTTGGTGGGCTCATCGAGCAGGATCAGGTTGCCGCCCTGCTTGAGCGTCATCGCCAGGTTCAGGCGGTTGCGCTCACCACCGGAGAGGACGCCGGCCGGCTTCTGCTGATCGTGGCCCTTGAAACCGAACGAGCTGATGTACGCGCGCGAGGGGAACTCGGTCTGGCCGACGACGATGAAATCGAGCCCGTCGGACACGGTCTCCCAGACCGTCTTCTTGGGGTCGATTCCGGAACGGTTCTGGTCGACGTAGCTCAGCTTGACCGTCTGACCGATCTTGACCTCACCGGCGTCAGGCTCCTCGAGACCGACGATGGTCTTGAACAGCGTCGTCTTACCGACGCCGTTGGGGCCGATGACGCCGACAATTCCGTTGCGCGGCAACGTGAACGAGAGATCCTTGATCAGAACGCGACCGTCGAAGCCCTTGTCGAGGTTCGAGACCTCCACGACCACGTCACCCAGGCGCGGCGGTGCCGGGATCTGGATCTCGTCGAAGTCGAGCTTGCGCGTCTTCTCTGCTTCGTTCGCCATTTCCTCGTAGCGATCGAGACGAGCCTTGTTCTTGGCCTGGCGGGCCTTGGCGCCGGAACGAACCCATGCGAGCTCGTCCTTGAGGCGCTTCTGCAGCTTCTGATCCTTCTTGCCGGCAACTTCGAGGCGTGCAGCCTTCTGCTCCAGGTAGGTGGAGTAGTTGCCCTCGTACGGGTACAGGCGTCCGCGGTCTACTTCACAGATCCACTGCGCGACGTGATCGAGGAAGTAACGATCGTGAGTCACGGCGAGGATTGCGCCGGGGTAAGCAGCGAGGTGCTGCTCGAGCCACAGGACAGATTCGGCGTCGAGGTGGTTGGTGGGCTCATCGAGGAGCAGGAGGTCGGGCTTGCTCAGCAGCAGCTTGCAGAGCGCAACGCGTCGCTTCTCACCACCGGAGAGGTGGGTGACCATCTCTTCCGGCGGGGGGCAGCGCAGGGCGTCCATAGCCTGCTCGAGCTGCGAGTCGATCTCCCACGCATCTGCGTGATCGAGCTTCTCCTGCAGCTCGCCCATCTCTTCCATGAGCTCGTCGGAGTAATCCGTAGCCATCAGCTCGGCGATCTCGTTGTACCGCTTGAGCTGGACCATCGTCTCTCCGAGACCGTCCTCGACGTTCTCGCGAACAGTCTTGGTCTCGTCGAGCTCCGGCTCCTGCATGAGGATGCCGACGGTCGCGCCCGGAGCCAGGAATGCCTCGCCGTTGCCCGGCTGGTCCAGTCCGGCCATGATCTTGAGGATGCTGGATTTACCAGCGCCGTTCGGTCCGACGACACCGATCTTCGCGCCGGGGTAAAAGCTCATCGTGACGTCATCGAGGATGACCTTGTCACCGTGCGCCTTGCGCACCTTCTTCATCGTGTAAATGAACTCAGCCATGACCGCCAGCCTATCGGTGTTTGCCCTATAACCCACATTGCGCGTTGGCCGTCACTCCGATGCGGGTTCTGCGGACAGTCCGAGGTCATCGACCAGATTCACCGAAATGCTCATCGACCCCCACGAAAACCGCGATGGGGACACCTCCGGGTGTCCCCAGGACGGCTCAGATCATTGCCCTGTGGATGCCCTTCGGCTCGCCACCGAGCTGCGAGAGCGTCGACGCATGGAAAATGGAACCGGGTACATGGATCGCGTGCGCCAAACCGGCATGCGCATCACGCCAGAACCGCTGCATCGGCGTGCTCAACTGCAAAGCCCCACCACCGGAACGAGCAAAGATCTCGTCCACCGCCCGCACCGCCCGCCACGCCGCAGCAGTCTGCGTACGGCGACCGATCGCACGAAGCTCGAACGAAACTTCCTGCCCCTTCTCCGTCATGTCCCAGAAACGATCCACCGTCTCCAAGATCGCAGCCCGAGAAGCAGCGATCTCGGCCGCAGCCTCACCGATCGCGAACAGCACGTACGGATCTTCCTTGATCGGAACACCACTGACCGTCACACGCTCACGCTGCGCCGCCATGTTGCACGCCAACGCACCTTCGGCGATACCGATCAACGACGAAGTGATCCCCAACGGGAAAATGCACGAGAACGGGAACTTGTACAACGTCTCCGTACGACCCGCTTCCTTCCACGCCGTCCCGTCGAAAACCTTTCCGGCGTCGATCGTGCGGTACGTCGGCAAGAACGCATCCTTGACGATCAGATCCTTCGACCCCGTACCGCGCAGACCCACGACATTCCAGCTGTCCTGGTCGATGTCGTAATCCGAACGCGGCAACAACACGTGCAGAATCTTCGGCGGCATCAACGGCTTACCGGACTCGTCACCGACCATCGCACCGATCATGATCCAGTCACAATGATCGGTACCGGACGAGAACGACCAACGACCGTTGAGGATGTACCCACCCTCGACCGGCCTCGCCACACCCATCGGCGCATACGGCGACGCCATCCACGTATCAGGATCGGTTCCCCACACCTCTTCCTGAGCCTTGCGGTCGAAGAACGCAAGCTCCCACGGATGCACACCGACGATGCCGCTGACCCAGCCCGTGGCACCATCCATCGCACCGATAGCCATTGCCGTCTCGGCGAATTCACGCGGATGCGCCTCGAGGCCTCCGAACTCCTTCGGCTGCAACATCCGGATGACGCCGGCGTCGCGCAAACGCTTCGCGCTGCCGTCCGTCAAGCGCATCAGCTTGTCGCCCTCGACCCCGTCGGCGCGGATCTCGTCGGCGAACTGTGAGATGTTGTCCAGAACCTGACCCATGATCTTCCGCCTCCATTGATAGCCCGCCAACCTTCAATAAAGTAGAACACGTTCTAGAAAAATGCGGAAGTAGAACGGCCAGTTCGTTCAGCGCCGATCAATACGAATGCGACAAGGCCAGTGGCGTTCAGGTCGACACGTGCCCCAGTCCCGCGGTCAGAATGCGAATACACCTCATCGCAACTTCCGCAGGCGAGCCGTCGCCCTACGCCGGGGAGTCCCCGTCAACCCACGCGACAACGGCCATCCGCTGGGCCGTGTTCGCTGCAATTGCAAGCAAACGCACTTCCAGTGGGTCTGCGCCGGGTCCCATCAAATCACGCAGTACGGGCACCAATGCAGTCTCGGTGTCGTTGACCAAGCTCACCACGCGTTCCGAAGCGCCGGATCGCCAGGAACAATCCTTTGAAGTCGGCGAATCAACGCAATCGCATCGGGTGTTGCAGCAGGTGAATTCAGTGCGACGCGGGCGGCGGATGCCAGCACCTGAACAACAGGCGTACCCGGCGAACTGGACGCGATATACCCGAGCCATTCGTCGATCCCGTTGGCGAGTATCGGCCTCACCGCATCTTCCTTCGTCCGAAGTATCGATAGAACGTGCGAAGTCCGATTCCAGCTGCGCGTGCAATGCCCTCGGCAGTCACCGGATTCTCGCCGCGAAGGACAAAAAGCTCTGCAGCACAACGTGATATCTCCAACTTTGCCTGCTCCTTCCGCCGTTGGGTGAGCGACGGGGAGTTAGACACTGAACCATGCTCATGCCAGTATCGCACGGTGCGCCACCGTGCTTCGGAGTCGAACAGGAAGAACCCTGGCATCGGCTGCGGAAGCCATGAACCGTCCACTTCGCCTTCGATCAGTTCCGCCACCGACTGGACATCGAGACGCCAGGCCAGCCTCGTCTCACCCCCATCGCCATTTGACGCGATTCGAGGCGGCAGCGCAGGACCAAGTCTACGGATCATCGACGTTCACGAACGCATACGCCTGGGTCCCGCCGACGGCAACGCTCGCAGTTCACGCATGGTGCGTTGAACATCGAAATGTGTCGCAGTTTGGCCAACCGCCCCCCAAATCGATGACGCTACAAGGCGGACAGGTACCGCACTTCGGTAGTCGAGTTTGAGCATCGCGGACGGACCGGAAACAGCAACGGCAGCAATCGCGTTTCCTTGCGGCCCAACCGGTGCAGCAACGCAATTGAGGCCGGGACTCAACAGCCCCGCGCCGTACGCTACGCCGGTATCACGTATTCGACTGAGTTCCTGCCTTAGAGTCATCGGCGCTTCAGCACCCACAGGGGAGCCTCCGAACGCAAGGAGCGCACGTCCAAGAGCCGACCTGTCGGCCGAAGAACGTTCGCCGACACGAGTAGGAACTACACCGGACAGCATTCCGCCGATCTTGTCGAGGTAAACGACATCCGGCGCGTCCAGCACTCCGAACTGCACTACCAGTCCGGTCACTCGATGCAACTCGCGGAGGAAGGGCAAAGCGACCGAATACAATCGATCCTGTTGTATTGCAAGGCTTCCCAGCTCCATCAATCTGATTCCAAGGCAGTAATCAGTGCCATCCCGCCGGAGCCACTTCTTGGCGACGAGCTGCTCGAGCATGCGATGCACCGACGAACGAGGCAAGCCGGTAATTCGCGAAACTTGACTGAGAGTGAGCTGTCCGGACACTTCGAAAGCATCCATGACCGACGCCAGTCGATCCAGGAACCCCGCCGGGGTCGTAGCGTCTGCACGAGCGGAAGCTTGCATGCGAATTCCTTGAAGTCATTCCCACAATTTATGGTGCATGTGGGGCACGTGGAGCCGAAAAGCGCTACCGGGCTTACTGGTTACGGCCCGCTGCAACAGCACCGCGACACCAGGCCGTCCGTCACCGTCGGATGTTCGAACGATCTCAGTGTGACAAATTGTGCCATGTTGACATCGGGTGTGAAGAGAAAAACCTCAGGAGCATTCACAGAAGGCTCACGGTGGACGTTAACGCCGCAACATGAACAGAGAAGGGCGAAATACGTTGCCCCGGCAGCATATTCCACTAGACCAGAAAGTCGCACGGAAGATTTCCGTCAAATCCGTTGGGCCATTCGCCACGCTTGTGCCGCAAGCCTGTCCGCCTGGGCGCCGAACGATTCCGCCGACCGCTCGATTTCGCCCATCGCGCCACGTAGCGTGCGGCTGTACACACCCTCGACAATGCATGCGATCTTCCACCAGTTGAACGCAATGTAGAAGTCGATATTGAAGTCCGCATCTTGTTGGGCCGCAGAGATATAGACGTCCAACAGCTCATCACGCGACGGAAAACCTTCGATTCGAGTCGGAGCATTCTCCAATGCACAAACATCGTCATCGGGTTCGGCCCAATAGACCAACAGTTGGCCCAGGTCTGCCAAGGGGTCACCCACCGTGGCCAGTTCCCAATCCAGTATTCCGGCGATCACGCCGTCGGCGCCGACAATGCAGTTGTCAAGGCGAAAGTCACCGTGCACGACGCTGCTACTGCACTGAGGGGGAATATTTCGAGACAACTTGGCATGTGTGCGTTCGAGGTCGAGGCTATCTCGCACACGATCACCCTTCCAGTTCCGCAACCACCGATTCAACTGACGATCGATGTAGTCCGTCCGATCGGCCAGAGCATTCCATCCGATCTCACGAGGGTCGACCGAGTGCAGGGCGGCAAGATTGCGAACCAGTTCCGCGGCCAATCCGGCTCGCGTTTCGTACGGGATTTTCGCGCGTACTACCTCCGGATCACGCAGGACTGCGCCGTCGATGAAGTCCATGACAAAGAACGGAGCACCAGTCACAGATTCGTCAATGCACTTGCCTACAACGATCGGTGACGGAACCGGCACGTTCTGCAGTCGCTCGAGAATGTCAGCTTCGCGAATTACATCATGGGCGGATGCATGCCTGATTCCGAGCGGGGGTCGACGTAGCACCCATCGAGAACCTGCCTCGTCGCTCACCGAGTAAGTCAGGTTCGAGCGTCCACCGGCGATCCGTTCGAATTCGAGCAATCCTTGCGTGGCATCGGGCAGATACTCACGGAACCACGCCGCCACCAGGGGCTCACACAAACCGTTGTCGCCCTGCGGTGCCGGGTTCACGACCTCACACCCTCTCGCGCGGGACCACTTCCGACAGATGCTGATTTCAGCGGCGCATCGATGCCGTCGAGAAACACCGAAACGACGGCATCGGCGAGCTCTGAAAGACCGAACTCCTCTGTGGGGCTGAACCATCGGAGCGACAACCACACAGCGTCGCGAATCAGTCCGTAGAGAATCTCCGCCGGCAGGTCCGATCGAAACTCGCCTGCGCTCATTCCGGATTCGATAACAGCGATCCAGGCGTCCTTGGTGCTACGGGCGGCCTCACGGATGTCGTGATAGGAGTCAAGTTTCCGGAGATAGGTGCTGTTGTTCTGATAGATCTCGGAGGCGTGTGGGTGCGCCTGACTGACCTGAAACGAAGCTCGAACCAGCGAACCGAGGCGAGTACGTGGGTCACCGGCAGATTCCAGGATCGACCCGTATGCGCTCGTGAGCGCCTGAAGATATTGTGTGACAATCGTATTCGCGATTGCATCCTTCGATGGGAAGTAGTGATAAAGGCTTCCGGACAGGATTCCCACCGCATCAGCGATATCGCGAACTTTGGTGCCCGCGATCCCCTTGGTGGCAAACAGTTCTGCAGCCTGTTCGAGTATCAAGTCGTGACGATCCGACCATTCCATTCAAGTCCTCCTGACGAGTCTTCACGTGTCACCTCTGACGAGGTTGCAATTTTGACTCTATACCGCGAATCAAACGTTTGCTACAGTCGCTCCGTACCGCGTAGCAAACGTTTGATACGAGACTTTGAGCGCTCGTGAAATACCAGGAGAGGACGGACGCGTGTCGGACAAGACAATGTCGGAAGCAGATGTCGTAAGTCGACTGAGATCGGGAATGACAATCGGAATCGGCGGGTGGGGTTCGCGCCGGAAGCCGATGTCACTCATCCGAGAGATCCTCAAGTCAGAACTGACCGATCTGACCGTTGTGTCGTACGGCGGAGTTGATGTGGGGTTGTTGTGCGCAGCCGAAAAGGTTCGAAAGGTTGTGTTCGGTTTCGTCTCGCTGGACTCGATCCCCCTGGACCCTCACTTCAGAGCAGCCCGACAGGCTGGTCGTATCGAGGTCAGCGAATACGACGAAGGCATGCTCCAATGGGGCCTGTACGCGGCCGGGATCCGTATGCCCTACCTGCCGACTCGCGCGGGACTCGGTTCCGACGTCCTCCGGGTGAATCCGGAACTGCAGACGATCGTCGATCCTTATGCGGGCGAATCATTGGTTGCGATGCCGGCGCTCCCCCTCGATGCCGCGCTGGTACATATGAACCGCGCGGACATGCATGGCAATGCCCAATACCTCGGGCCGGACCTGTACTTCGACGACCTGTTCTGCCTAGCTGCCGAATCGGTCTATGTCTCTTGCGAACAAGTGGTTCCCACTGCGGAGTTGACCGCGGATGCACATCCGTCGACGATTCGAATTCCCCGGTTGCTTGTATCGGGAGTCGTTCACGCTCCAGGTGGTGCGCATTTCACATCCTGCGTACCCGAATACGATCGTGACGAGGCTTTCCAACTCGAATATGCCACTGCAGCAAAAGATCCAGAAGCTTGGCAACGCTTCGTGGACCGATATCTGTCCGGCTCCGAGGCCGACTACCAGAGACTCGTCGCTGCGGAATTCGAAGGAGTGCCGGCATGAGTGACGCCACTCGGGCAGAGGTCTGCGCGATCGCGTGCGCCGAGGCGTACCGAGGCAACGGTGAAGTGATCGCGAGCGCATTCGGCGTGATACCTGCAATCGGTGTGCGATTGGCGCGTCACACTTTCGAACCCGATCTCGTTTTGTCCGACGGAGAAGCGTCAGCCGTGCGCGGCACGTGGGCCGTCGACCGAACTCCGGCAGGCGAGGTCGAATCGTGGTTGCCCTTCAACCAGATCTTCAATCTCGTCTGGAATGGCAAACGGCACATCATGATGATTCCCACGCAGCTCGATTCCTATGGGAACTGCAACATCTCCGCGATAGGTGATCATTCGCGGCCGACAGTGCAACTCTTGGGAGTCCGCGGAGCGCCGAGCAATACCGTGCATCACCCGACAAGTTACTGGGTGCCGAAACACAGTGCACGCGTCCTCACTTCACAGGTCGACATGGTTTCCGGTGTCGGAAACGACAATGCACGCAAGGCCGGACCGTCGGCCAGCCGATACCACGAGTTACGACGAGTTGTCACAAATCTCGCAGTTCTGGACTTCGAGCCGGATAGCGGACAGTTGCGTCTGGTGTCGACTCACCCCGGCGTAACCGTCGACGAAGTAGTAGCCGCAACCGGGTTCGAACTCCACCTGCCCAAAGCCGTACCCACTACTCGAACCCCCACAAGCGAGGAACTCGACCTGATTCGCAACGTCATCGATCCACGGAACCTACGTGACAAGGAAGTACCGGCATGACCGTGCTGAACTCAGGTACCGGGCCACTGCACACCCGTATCTGCGAACTCTTCGGTGTGAAGTATCCGATTGTGCAGACCGGCATGGGGTACGTCTCGGACGCCCGACTTACGGCGGCCACAACCAAAGCCGGCGGTTTGGGAATCATCGCCGGGGCGATGCTGACCTACGACGAACTCGTCAGCGCCATCGATTACGTCAAAGACCGCACCGACCAACCATTCGGCGTGAACTTGCGAGCCAACCAGGACGACATCGATCGCAGAATCAAACTTCTCATTC
Organism: Rhodococcus sp. RCBS9; assembly: GCF_029457415.1. NCBI lineage: Bacteria > Bacillati > Actinomycetota > Actinomycetes > Mycobacteriales > Nocardiaceae > Rhodococcus > Rhodococcus sp. RCBS9. Next base: position 226,388 of record NZ_CP120422.1, read on the forward strand.
GATCGGGGGTCAAGATCGCCTCCTTTGCGCTCGCACCGAACCAGGCGCTGATCGGCCGACTCAAAGATGCAGGCCTTGTTGTCGTGCCGTCGATCGGAGCTCGCAGACATGCCGAGAAAGTTGCAGCGTGGGGAGTTGACGCAGTTGTCGTTCAAGGCGGCGAGGGCGGCGGACACACAGGCGCAGTCCCCACGAGTTTGCTTCTGCCACAGGTAGTCGACGCCGTCGACATCCCCGTTATCGCGGCAGGCGGATATTTCGACGGCCGAGGTCTCGTCTCAGCACTCGCCTACGGTGCGGACGGAATCGCGATGGGGACTCGCTTCATGCTCACCAGCGATTCACCGGTGTCTCAGGCAGTCAAAGATGTCTATCTCTCGAAGTCGGTCAACGACACCGTGGTCACACTCGAGATCGACGGGGTTCCTCAGCGTGTGCTGCGCGCAGGAACGATCGATCAACTCGAATCAAGCCACGGACCGACGCGCATGTTACGTGCTGCCCGCAATGCTGTTGCTTTCCAACGTCTCTCGGGAACACCCTGGTCGAAGTTGATACGTGAAGGCCTGGAAATGCGGAAGAGCCACGAACTCGGCTGGCGGCAAGTTGTGATGGCCGCCAACGCACCGATGCTGTACCGATCCGCACTCCTCGACGGCCGCACGGATATCGGAGTCATGGCGACCGGGCAGGTCGTCGGACTGATCGACGACATCCCCAGTAGCGCAGAACTCGTCGAACGCATCATGCAGGACGCGGAGGCCGTCCTTGCTCGACTCACACCCGCACCCGAATTGGACAGTCGAGTCTTGTCAACTGAAAACGTGAAAGGAACAACGAACTGAAATGAATCAGCTGAAAGATCGAGTAATCATAGTAACCGGCGCCGGTCGTGGTTTGGGCCGGGAGCACGCCTTGCTACTTGCGGCCGAAGGCGCAAAAGTGGTTGTCGACGACACCGGCGCCGGACCGGACGGGCACGGAAACGACATCAGTATTGCGGCATCGGTCGTCGACGAAATCGTCGCGGCCGGAGGAATCGCAGTTGCCAGTGTCGCGGACGTCACGACGATCGACGGCGCGAGCGAACTCCTGGACCTGGCCCTCGAGGCATTCGGCTCGGTCGACGGCCTGGTCAACAATGCCGGCATCCTGCGTGATCGAATGTTTCTGAACATGCCCGAGGCCGATTGGGACGACGTGATCTCGGGACACCTACGCGCTACATTCGCGCCCTGCACTGTATTCGGCAACTACTGGCGCGAGCGTTCGAAGTCGGGCGAAACCGTCGCGGCGTCGATCGTGAACGTATCGAGCACCTCCGGGCTGCTCGGTGCCGTCGGTCAGAGCAACTACGGCGCCGCGAAGGCCGGGATCGCAGCGTTGACAACGATCCTCGCACAGGAGGTCGCCCGATACGGTGTGCGAGTCAACGCAATTACGCCTGTGGCCAGGACACGGATGACCGAGAACGTTCCCGGTATCAAGGAACTTGTTGCAGCACCTGACGATCCGAGTGCATTCGACACCTATCATCCAGGCAACGTCTCGCCAGTTGTGGCCTATCTGCTCACCGAGAAGTGCCCCGCCACTGGTCAGGTGTTTTACGCCAAAGGCGGCGAAGTCCGCCAGTTTCTCGGGTGGCAGTACGGAAAGACCATCGCCAGAGACTCGCGATGGACGGTGGAAGAGTTGACAGAGGCGATGAGTGAAATTGTCTGAGACGACTGCGCCGATCCCTGGTCCGGGACACGGCCTTGCTCAAGGCAAATCCGTTCTGGTGACAGCAGCAGCGGGAACTGGAATCGGATTCGCAGCGGCACAACGCTTTGCTGCCGAAGGCGCCCGACTGGCGATCAGTGACCGGCATGAGCGCAGATTGATCGCGGCCGCCGACCGCATCGAGTCCGAGTTCGGCACCCGCCCACTCACTGTTCCTTGCGATGTCACGGACAATCAGCAGATCGACGCAATGGTCGATCGGGTGGTTGCCGAGTATGGATCCATCGACGTCCTCATCAACAACGCAGGCCTCGGCGGGACGGCGAGCATTCAAAGTATGACCGACGAGCAGTGGTGTTCGGTACTCGATGTGACCCTGACGAGCACTTTCCGCACCACACGATCAGTGTTGAGAGTCATGATTCCACGAGGGTCGGGGGTGATCGTCAACAACGCGTCGGTCATCGGCTGGCGTGCGCAGGAAGGGCAGTCGCACTACGCCGCAGCGAAAGCCGGCGTCATGGCGCTCACACGATGCTCTGCCCTCGACGTGGCACCGCACGGAATCCGGGTCAACGCGGTTGCACCGAGCATCGCGATGCATCCTCACCTTGCCAAGGTGACCAGCGACGAACTGCTCGAACAGCTCAGCAAGAGTGAGGCTTTCGGTCGTGCGGCACAGCCGTGGGAGGTCGCAAACGTCATGGTCTTTCTTGCAAGCGACTACTCGTCGTACATGACGGGCGAAGTCGTTTCGGTAAGTAGCCAACATGCATAGCCACCCATGGGGTCTGAAGGAGAAGCTGTGGTCGACAAAGAGTCACTAGGTATCACGGGCACCCCGTTCCGTATGGACATCGAGCGCGGCAAGATTCGTGAGTTCGCCGTTGCCACGTATTCGAGCAATCGGAACTATGTCGAAGACGAGTTCCCGGTAGTGCCCCCGACGTTTCTCACCACGACCCTCCTCTGGCAGACAGAGGGCTCGGATCCGTGGCGGAAGGTAGAGCTCGACGGCAAACGCGGACTCCATGCCGAACAGAAGTACGAGTTCTTCGGTCCACCTCCCCGCGCAGGTACTCGTCTGAACTGCACTTCGCGGATCGTCGACATCTACACGAAGCAGGGACGGAAGGGCGGCGAGATGACTTTTGCCGTGATGACAACGGATTTCGAAGACGAACAGGGAAATCTCATTGCTCGGGCAACTATGACCGGAGTGGAAACTGCTCGACCGACTGTGGAGGAATCTTGATCAACACAGTGTCAGTCCCGACCCCGTGGGTTGTCGGTCCGGTATCCCGCACCGATTTCGTCAGGTACCAAGGTGCGTCGGGAGACATGAATCCGATTCATCACGACCAGGTTTTCGCCGAGGCGGCGGGGTACCCGAGTCCGTTTTCGGTCGGGATGTTCCAAGCTGGGCTCCTGGCCACCTTCGCCACCGATTGGCTGGGTGCAGAGAACATCCGAGCGATACGAGTTCGGTTCCTCGAACAGGTTTGGCCCGATGACACTCTGACATGCTCAGCGCTTGTCGAACGAACCTATGCGGACGACGAAGGTGACAAGATCGACGTCGAACTCGCCTGCACGCGGCAGACCGGCGGATTGGCGGTCAAGGCGTGGGCAACCTTCGTGCGGACGCCCCTCGTACCGTCGGAGCGGCCGTGAAGGCGCACGTATGTACCCAGCTGGGGTTGCCGAATCAACTGCAGTTCACAGAAATTGACGATCCCACGCCGACACCGAACCAAGTTCTCGTCTCGGTCAAGGCGGCGGGTGTCAATTTTCCCGACGGGTTGATCGTCGCCGGAACGTATCAAACTAAACCCCCACTCCCCTTCATTCCCGGGTCGGAAGTCGCGGGTGTAGTGCACAGTGTCGGCTCGGACGTCCAAGGGGTCACCCCGGGGATGCGAGTCATGGCCTTCTGCGGCATGGGCGGATACGCGGAACTCGTGGCGGTCACCAGCGACAAGGTCTTTGTCATCCCTGATTCCATGAGTTTCTCCGACGCTGCCGGATTCGTGGTTACCTACGGAACGTCCTACCACGCACTCGTCGACCGAGCTGCGATCCAACCAGGAGAGACATTGCTCGTCCTGGGTGCCTCCGGGGGCGTCGGGCTCACCGCAATCGAGATCGGCAAAGCATTGGGTGCACGCGTGGTGGCGGCGGCGTCCTCCGAAGCGAAACTCGAGGTCTGTAAGCAACATGGAGCAGACGAGTTGATCAACTACACAACGGGCAACCTTCGCGAACGAGTCGCACAGGTCGCACCGTCCGGTGTAGACGTGGTGTACGACCCGGTCGGTGGAGATCACGCCGCTACAGCGGTGCGCGCATTATCCACCGCAGGAAGATATTTGACGGTTGGCTACGCTTCGGGGCAGATTCCGAAGATCGGCATGAATCGCCTCCTCGTCGTTGGCGGGGCGCTACATGGAGTTCTCTGGGGCGCATGGGCGAAGCGTAATCCGGAGTGCAACGCGGACAACATGCGAGCGCTCTTCGACATGTACGACGGTGGCGCTCTGTCTCCTCATGTGAACAGCATCCACCCGCTGATCAATGCTCCTACCGCACTCGAGGAAGTCATGAGTCGACGAGCGCTGGGCAAAGTCATCCTCTCAACCAACCCCGAATGACAATTCACGACAAAAGGTGCCGTCAATGGACTTAGCTCCGAGCCCCGCCGCGCGCGAAATCATCGCGCGTCTAGAAGCATTCATGGACGAACACGTCTACCCAGCTGAGTCGGTCTACTCCGAACAACTCGAGGCCGCAGGACCTCGCAGTCACGTCTTGCCACCCGTGGTCGAGTCGCTGAAGTTGGAAGCGAGACGCCAGGGCATGTGGAATCTGTTCATGCCGGCGCTCTCACGACTGTCTCACCTCGACTACGCCCACATCGCCGAGGTGACGGGACGCTCGCCCTACATTGCCCCCGAAGCCCTCAACTGCGCGGCGCCCGATACCGGAAACATGGAGATCCTGCACCTGGTGGGAACCCGCGAGCAGAAGGAGCGATGGCTTCAACCACTGCTCGACGGCACAATGCGTTCGGGCTTCTCCATGACTGAACCCGATGTTGCGTCCTCCGATGCCCGAAACATCACGACGTCGATTGTTCGGGACGGCGACGAATACATCGTGAACGGTCGAAAATGGTGGACGACCGGTGCAGCAGACCCAAGGTGCGAAATTCTGGTAGTCATGGGGAAGACGAATGCCGAGGCAGAGCCCCACAAGCAGCAATCGATGATCTTGGTGCCCGTCGCCACCGCTGGAGTCGAAATCGTGCGCAGTTTACCGATATTCGGATACCACGACCAACACGGCCACTGTGAAATTCGGTTCGATAACGTTCGAGTACCGGCAAGAAATATGCTTGCGTCCGAAGGAGACGGGTTCGCCATCGCACAGGCGCGCCTGGGTCCGGGCAGAATTCACCACGCCATGCGCTGTATCGGCATGGCGGAGCGCGGATTGGACTTGATGGTTCGACGTGCCCAGTCTCGTAACGCTTTTGGCGGGCCGATCTCGGATCAGGGAGTTGTCCGGACCTGGATCGCCGAATCGCGAATGGAAATCGAGCAGGCCCGCCTTCTGGTGCTGAAGACAGCATGGCTCATCGACCAGGTCGGAGCCAAGGGCGCTCAGATCGAGATCGCGGCAGTCAAAGTCATCGGTCCTCGTGTGGCGCGCAACGTCCTGAATCGATCGATCCAGTGCCACGGGGGTGGCGGTGTCACCGACGACTTCCCGATCGCGAGAATGTGGGCGAGTGCCCGGATCCTCGGTATCGCCGATGGACCAGACGAAGTGCATATCAGGAGCGTCGCACGCCACGAGTTGCGCAAGCACCGCTGACGGCGATTGGTGTTCGAGGCCCGCGAAAGCCGTTGTATTGCTGAATCATCAGCCTTCGTCCACTCGAGCGCATGGTTGGCCTCGGTCAACCGCTTCGGGCTGCGGCCCGTGAAGAGAAAACCTCAACCAATTGAATAGGAGAGGCAAATGCCTCGCGCGTCAAAATCAAGGGAAGTGTCCTTCGATCACGAAGTGGACTTCCTCGTTGTCGGCAGCGGTGCCGGTGGGTTGACCGCGGCGTTGGCAGCCGCCGCCAATGGTCTGAACACCCTCGTCATCGAAAAAGCAGACGTTTATGGCGGCACCACCGCGCTGTCGGGCGGCAACATCTGGTGCCCAACAATCCAACTCTCATCCGCGAAGGGCTCTCGGACAGCCGTGACGACGTCCGGGCGTACATGCGAGCTGTCGTTGGTGATGGAGTTCCCGAGGACAACATCGACGCATTCGTCGACGAAGGTCCACGCGTGTTCGAGTTCCTCGAGAAGACCAGCCCGCTCATGCGATTCCAATGGTGTACGGGCTATTCGGACTATCACCCGGAGAAGCCGGGCGGTCGCCCACGTGGACGTACCATCGAACCGCTTCCTTTCGACCTGAAAATGCTCGGCACCGACGAGTCCGGTCTGCGCCCCGGCGCACTTCCGACTCCCGCCGGTCTGTACATCACATCCAAAGAGTTCGTGAAACTGAACATGGTCATGCGTACCTGGGCAGGGCGACGTGCCGCGCTGGCAACCGGGTGGCGTGCAGCGAAGAGTGTTCTGACCAGAAGGCACATGGAGACACTCGGGCAGGCCCTGGTCGGCCGTCTGCGCCTGGCGATCAAACAAGCCGGCGTTCCGCTTTGGCTGAACACTGCGATGGAATCGCTGATCACCGACGACGATGATTGCGTGGTGGGTGTGGTGGCCGAGCGCAACGGCCGCACTGTCAGAATCCGAGCTTCCAAAGGCGTACTGCTCGCCTGCGGCGGTTTCGAACAGAGCGACGAGATGCGTCGGCAGTATCTCCCGGAAAACGCCAGCGCCAACTACAGCCTCGGTTCGGTCGACAACACTGGAGACGGCATCCGCGCGGGACAACAAATCGGTGCCGCAGTTGACCTGATGGATGACGCGTGGTGGATGCCCTCGTTCAAGAGACCTGACGGGATCATGCACGGATTGGTCTCCGAACGGTCGGTTCCCCGATCGATCATCGTGAACCAGAACGGAGTTCGGTTCACCAATGAATCCGCTCCCTACGTGACATTCGTCCACAACCAGATTGCCGGGGGTCACGACCCAGCGTGGTTCATCTTCGACGCGAAGGCCAAAAGTCGCTATCAGATCGGAGCGATCATGCCGGGGCAGAAGTTCCCGAAATCCTGGTTCGACAACGAACTCCTCTACACCGGCGACACGCTCGACGAGTTGGCCGGCCGCCTCGGACTTCCGAAGAAACAATTAGCTCTCACTGTGCATCGATACAACAGGTTTGCGCACAACGGTGTAGACGAAGACTTCGAGCGTGGAAAGAGTGCGTACGACAACTACTACGGGGACCCGACATTGCCAGTCCCCTCGATGGACATGATCGACGAAGGTCCGTACTACGCGATTCGACTACGAACCGGCGATCTGGGAACGAAAGGCGGGCTCGTCTACAACAAACATGCACAGGTCATGCACAGTTCCGGTGAACCGATTGCAGGTCTCTACGCAACGGGCAACACCTCGTCCGCGGTCATGGGCAACGACTACGCCGGGGCAGGCGCGACCATCGGGCCGGCGATGGTTTTCGGATACATCGCGGCGCGCCACGCAGCTGACCGCCGACAGGACCCGCGATAGATCGGAGTCGTTCCCGTTCCCGTCGGCACGACGTACAACCACGCGGAGGTGGCCTGGACGAACATCCATGCCACCTCTGGTCGGTGCTCGGTGACTCGCCAACGCGATGGATGCACTGTCACACAGTCTGCAATTCCGCAGGCAGTTCGACCGCGTCGCTACCCGAAGCCGCAAGCAGCTGCGCGTACCGCCCGCCTTGCTTCACCAGTTCGTCGTGGGTGCCCTTTTCCACAACCACGCCCTGGTCGAGGACCGCGATGAGATCCGCATCTCGAACCGTGGAGAGTCGGTGCGCCACAACAAGAGTGGTGCGTCCGACCATCAGCTCGTCGAGCGCGTCCTGCAACGCACGTTCAGTGCGATTGTCCAAGGCGCTCGTCGCCTCGTCGAGGACGAGGATCGGCGGATTCCGCAGGACTGTGCGCGCGATCGCTATGCGCTGTTTCTCACCGCCGGAGAATCGGTAGCCGCGCTCGCCGACCATGGTGTCGTACCCGTCGTCGAGACCGGAAATGAACTCGTGGATCTGCGCGATGCGCGCTGCCTGCTCGATCTCGGCGTCCGTGGCGTCGGGTTTCGCGAACCGAAGGTTCTCACGAATCGTCGTGTGGAAGAGATACGTCTCCTGCGACACCACACCTACCAGGTCGGAGACCGTCGCCAGATCGAGGTCCCGCAGATCGACGTCGTCGATTCTCACCGATCCCGCAGTCGGGTCGTACAGACGTGCGGCCAAGTATCCGAGAGTGGTCTTGCCCGAACCCGTGGAGCCGACAAGCGCCAAGGTTCCGCCGGCCGGGACCGTGAGGTCGATGTTGTCGAGGGTCTTGCTGTCGGTTCCTGGATACGAGAAGTCGACGTGGTCGAACCGAAGTTCGCCGGACATCTTGGTGCGGTCGAAGCTCTTCGACTCTTCCGGATCCGCGATGTCGATCGGCAGATCCAGGTACTCGAACACGCGACTGAACAGTGCCATCGAGCTCTGCACCTCGACGCCCGTGTTGAGCAGCATCATGGTGGGGCGGAACAATTGTGTTTGCAGCGTGGTGAATGCGACGAGGGTGCCGACGGTGATGGTGTTGCCGTGATCGAGAGTGAAACCGGCAAACCAGTAGACCAGTGCAGGCATGGCTGCGAAGGTGATCGACATGGTCGCCATGCGCCACTTGCCGGCCATCATGGCTCGGAGTTCGACGTCTGCGACTTCCGCTGAACGCTCGGTGAATCGATCCGTCAGAGCCGACTTCGCGCCGGTCGTCTTGCCGAGGAGAATGCCACTGACGGAGAGAGATTCCTCCACCTGGACCGACAGATCACTGAGTAGCTTCTGCCGCTTACCAGAGATCTTGCGGCGCTCGTCACCGATCTTGCGTGCGATACGGATGAACACCGGCAAGATCGCCAGCGAGAAGATGGCAAGCCGCCAATCCAGAAGGAACAGAGCAACAATGGTGGCTGCCACGGTCGTTGCATTCTGCGCGATGGATGTTGCCGTGTTGGTGACCACCGACTGCATACCGCCGATGTCGTTGGCAATACGCGACTGAACTTCTCCGGTTCGGGTTCGAGCGAAGAATCCGAGCGACTGATTCTGCAGATGCGAGTAGACCCGCACGCGCAGTTGGTGCATCAGTTTCTGGCCGATGCTGTTGGACATCCAGGTCTGTGCCACGCCGAGACAGCTCGTGATCACGGCAATGGCGATCATGCCGATGGCCAGAACGCTCACGAGTCCGAGGTTCTTGTCCGGGATCGCCTTGTCGAGCATTTCGCGTAGGAGCAGCGGGCTGCCCAGCGCCACGATCGCGCTGAGTGTGATGACCGCGGTGACGATGGCGATCTGAGTTCGATACGGCGCAAACAGTCCGAGTACGCGTTTTGCCGGTACGGATTCCGCCGGAGTGATCTCGACAGCGGATCGTTCGATGTTTCGCATGTGATCTGGTTTCACGTTCTACCTCCTGGAGGCTTTCTCACCCTAGTTTCATATTGATGAGGTTACCTCACTATGAGGCTGACACCAACAACGCTAGACTGACGCCATGCATTCCCGAGAGCGCGAACTCACCGACGTCGTGATGTCCGTGGCACGGCTCATCCGCCGACGTCAGGTGGCAGCGCTGGAACCATTCGGTCTCTCGCCGTCGCAAAGCCGAGCGCTGCGAGTACTGACCCGAGTGGGCGAGCCGGTTCGACTCGGGTTTCTTGCCGAGCGATTGCGCATCGTTCCGCGGTCGGCGACCGACGTCGTGGATTCCCTCGAAGAGGCCGGATGGGTGCGCCGCACTCCCGATCCGAACGATCGGCGAGCCGTGTTACTCGAGCTCACCGACGCCGGCGCTACCCTCGCTGCCGACGTCGCAAAAGCTCAACGACGCGAATCTTCGGATGTGTTCGACGACCTCGACGAATCGGAGCGAGCAACTCTCACCGAACTTCTCGAGCGAGTGGACGCGGGGCACGACTCGCGGCCCCGCGACTGCCCGAAACCTTCGGTGTGAGTCCTCACGCAGCGACGGTGTCGATTGCGTCCTCGACATTCTCCGCCGACGTCGGCTTGCTCTGACGCTCGATCTTCGAGATGCAACGAGCAAGGTCCGCGCCTACCGCAGTCGCCCGTAGCTCGAGATCGGAACGAGGCACACCCTCTTTGGTCGTGTACTCGTTGGTGCGCAACTCCCCCGCCACCATGACCGGATCACCCTTCATGATGGATGCGCCGACGCCGGTGACCAACCGCCGCCAGCAGCTGACCGTGAGATAGAGGGTCGCTCCGTCCGTCCACTCTCCGGTCACCGCGTCTTTGCGACGCGTGTTGCTCGCCATCCGAAAGCTCAGCACCTCTTCGCCATTGGTGGTCTGCCGCTTCACCGGATTGGTGATGACGGTTCCGACAACCGTTGCATGCGTTTCGTACATGTCCGATCCCCCTTCGAACTCCAGAACCCGCCAACTGCCGCGGGGCCGACCACTGCGTCGGCAGTTTCGATTGTGGAACGGCAAACGCCCGGCTCGGGATCTTCGATTTCCACCTGTGCATCGGTGGAACAGCTGTGGAGAAACAGCACTGCCCGGACCGAATGGCCCGGGCAGTGTCGGAGCTAAGTGCTAGTGGAGGATTCGTCGGATTTCTTCTCGCTGGGTGTCCCGTCCGCAGAGTCCCCGCTTGTAGTCTCCGTGTCAGCAGCCTCACGGGGTTTCCACCCCTCGCGGTCCCGCCTGGCCAATTCGGCGAACATGGCGTTGTGAGCAGCGAGGTCGGCGTCGTGGTCACGCTCGGCCGCACGGTCGGTTCGGCGCGCTGTCCTGCCATCGCTGCGCGACCACTGAACCAGTAGCGCGAGCATGACCACCATGAGCGGGATCTCGCCGGTCGCCCACGCGATGCTGCCGCCCAGCTGCTGATCGCCGATCAGGTCGTTGTTCCAGCCGAGGCCGAGCGAACGGAAGTACGCGCCGCCCATGACGGCGGTGGTGCTCATCAATGCCACGCCGAAGAAGGCGTGGAACGGAAGTGAGCCGAAGACCATTGCCAGCTTGGTCACCGGCTGCAATTGGCGTGGTGACGGGTCGATACCGATCGCCACCCAGTAGAAGAGATAGCCGCTGAGGATGAAGTGCAGGTTCATCAGCAGGTGAGCGCTGTGCGAGTCGACGGTCGCGCCGTAGATTCCGCCGAGGTAGAGCGCGTAGAAGCCGCCGACAAAGAGAACTGCCGCCACAATCGGGTGGGTGATGAATCGCGAGAACGGGCTGTGCAGAGCGGTCAGAATCCACTCGCGAATGCCGGGCACGCCGTCCTTGCCTGCCGGATCGAGCGCCCGCAGAGCCAAAGTGATCGGCGCACCCAGAACCAGCAGGACTGGTCCCAACATCGACAGCGCCATGTGCGCACCCATGTGAACGCTGAAGACTGCCGGTGCGTATTTGCCGACGCCCGACGACGTGGCGATCAGGAGCACCGCACAACCGCTCATCCAGGCGATGGTTCGGCCGACAGGCCAGGAATCCCCACGCTTGGCCAGCTTGCGAAGGCCGATGCCGTACAGAATCGCCGCAGCAACGGCGGCGGTGCCGAACATGAGGTCGAATCGCCAGTCCGTCACGAAGGCCATGAACGACGGCGGGTCCGGAAGGTTGTAACCGAGTTCGACCTCGGGAATCGAGGGAATCGACAGCGGAGGGGGCGGCGGGGTACGACCGAGGCCGATCGCGAGGCCGATGGTTGCCGCCATCACGATGCCTTCAGCGCCGGCAAATCGAATCAGGGCAGAGCGACTCTTCGGATTCTCCGCCAGCGCCGGTAGCGCCCGACTCCGCTGAGCCCAACCGAAGAACCCGAGGATGATCAGTGCAACTGTTTTCGCGACGATCAATCGTCCATACGTCGTGGTGAATACGTCGTCGAGAGGCAGACGGACAATCGCGTTGATGACGCCGCTGAATCCCATGACGACGAAGCAGATGGATGCGACCGTCGAAAAGCGTCGGGCTGCTACGTCGGTGTAATCGCCGCCGCGGCGCGCGTGTGCCAGTAGCGCGAACAACCCGCCGGCCCAGAGCGAAGCCGCCACGAGGTGCAGGATCAGACTATTGGTAGCGATGTCATGCGAGCCGCCCGAAGACGAGTGACCGGTGAGAGCGAGCGGCATCAGTCCGAGAAGACCGACCAGCAGCAGTAGCGGGGTCCACCACCAGCGCAGTGTCAGTCGGGCCAGGATCGCCAGAACAACCGCGATGATCGCAGTCCAACGCCAAGCGCCGGCGATCTCGACCTGATCGAGTCCCGACCACAGGTTCGCCGGTTTGATCGCTTCGGCAAACGGCTGACCCGACGTGTCAGAGAGCGTCAGAGGCACCATCATGAACGAACAGATCGCCCACACGATCGCGGCGTGCGATGCAGTTCGGACTGCCCGATAGCCGTCGACGTCGAGGACGCCCGACTTCTGCGGCGGCACGAAGAACGCGGCCAGCAGCAGTGACCCGATCGCGATGACCGCGGCGATCTCCCCCAGTGCACGCATCGCGGGGAGGCCGTATGTGGTGATCGGACCTGGATCCGGGATGCCCAGAAGAGTCAGTGCCTGCGACGCGGAGAATCCCACCACGATGGCTGCGGTGAGCCCTGCGATGAGTCCACTGACCACGAATATCGCGGTCGAAGAAGCGGGTGCACCGCTGTGCTGTGTGGACTCCGGTGGGGAATCTGTCGGCGCGAGGTCGGGTGTAGCCATACCTCAAGGGTAGGACCTTCGCGAACCGACTACGACAACGCGTCGGAGTTGGGCGGCGCGCGTCACATCCCGAACCCTCGAGTATGATGTTCCACGCGCCTCCGTAGCTCAGGGGATAGAGCAAGAGCCTTCTAATCTCTTGGTCGCAGGTTCGAATCCTGCCGGGGGCACCATCCGACTAGTCACTATCACGTGCAAATCGGAACAGCGTGCAAAGTGAACACCATCGCCCCGAACCTCGAATGGGAGCGGGGGGTGGTGTTTTCGTATCATTGAGATCCACACTCACGGTATCGACTAGTCAACGGATCCTCACTTTCTAGCCGTCGGTCCGCGCAGTGAGAAACTCCCCCGCACCCACGAAGTGAATCGAGGGAGTTCAAGGATGGTCTGCACCGCGAGCGCTTAGAAGTAGTAACTCTTGTTTGCCTCAACCCTCGAGATATTCTTGGTCACGGTCTTGTATGTGCCGACATTGCGTGTAATGCAGTAAAGATTCGCAACGATCCGCACAGACGCGCCCTGCGGAGCCCTAATTGCCGCCCATCGCTGATTTTTCGTCTGCCAGTTCGAAGAGGTTCCTGGAAACGACGCGACTTGAAGGTTCCCAACTTTTGATCCCAATCCGCAATTCGAGTCAGCAAAGTTCGGGTAGATGGTCACCATCCCGCCAGCCGAGGCGGGAGGTGCTGTCACGACTCCAAGGCCTGCGAAGGCCAACGCGGCCGCCGCGGATGCGACGAGTTTTCGGGTCCGATTCATTTCGACTCCTTTGTTAGAGGGCTGTTGGGCAGTCCAATCTCTCACCCGGATGTCCTCAACGTCTGTCGCCTGATTGACGGACATGGTGTCAAGGCGCGCACAGAATGAGTCCCCGCTCGGAAGGAGCTCCGCACGTCGGTCCGAAACCTAGCCCACAAATCTTGAGCCAGCCGCAGTAATCTGCCTCGCATGAAGAAGGCACTTCCGAAGACGCTGAAGTCACTCGCCCGGACCGTTGGAATCCTGGCACTCGCGATCATCGTGGCATCCGTCGTCGAGCGGTTCACCGGCGCACATCAACCGACTACCGGTCCCGCATCGTTGACCGGGCCCGACCAATCGTTGTAGCCCTTCCCTTGTGACAGGGTCGACACATGACGTTCGAGGAACAGGACGAGTCGACAGGTGAAAGCCGTCCGATCGCAGATGATGGGCCATTCACGCTGGAAGTCGATGGAGAAATCTTCACGGTGACGGTCCGCCCCCGGGGAGCCGGGCGCGTCCGACTACGACTGGAAATCGGGGCCGAACGAGGGGTACGGATTTTCCAGTTTTCAGCGTGTTTCCTACTACAGTGTTCTCGACCGAGCGAACAGCCCATCCAACGAAATTCAGCCCGAAACCATCGAGGAACACCGCGCGTCGATCCGCGATCTCCTCAGCCAGATCAACCCAGAGACCGGATATATCGGCGACTGATTGTCGGAACTACTTGTAATGTCGCCGTCATGAATACGGACCCGCCGACGCCGTCGCGGGAGACTTACAACAACAATCTCCTCTCCGCCCACGAAAATGGCTGGAGCGAAGTCGATCCACGCTCTCTCGCGAACTGTGCGACCTACTCGATGACGTCGCTGCCGCATTCGCCATCACGGGTGCGCAGACACCAGGGTGGCTGAGCCCGTTCCGCGGCGACACCCAACCCGGCAAGGACTCGTACGAGCGTTGTACCGATCCGGAGAAGTTCCTGATCGTGGTGGCGAGAGCTCGAGCGTGGACGAGGGCTCTTCTTGATCGCGGCTGGGCACGAGAAGCATCGCATGTGCGGTGGGCGCTCCGTCCCGCGGAATCCGGCCGGGCCGACACCGTTTTGGAACCTTCGAGTGACGTGCGACGGATGCGACAGGGGGTCCGCGGTACTGCTCGAAGAATTCGACACGTGGGTGCTATCGGTGGTCGACGGCTCTCTCGCAGTCGACGTCACGGCACCTGTTATTCGATCGGACGGCACGCTCGCTCGTGCCTGAATGTTGGTAGGCACTGAGGTCTGACCATGCCGCTACAGAACCTTCGTGAAGATCTGCGCCGGCGCTGCCGTCTCGAGCTTGTCCAGCGCCTCAACCAACCTGACGAAGTGCTCGGTATGAGTGTGGGCGTCGAGGTGCTCCTGCGATTCCCATTCCTCCGCCAACACGAGCTCGCAGGGATTGTCGGTGCGCTGCAGCAACTCGTAATTGATGCAGCCGACCTCTTTTCGGGTCTCGGTGACAAGTTCGTCGTACAACCGAAGCACTTCCGCGAGATCGCCCTGCTCCACCGTTGTTGGCACCAACACCCTGATCACAAAGACTCTCCGATTCGACTGTCCTGCAATAGCCCGTCGGCTCGAAGTCTGCCGTAGACCTCCGACAGATCGACATTTCCGTTGTGACTCGAAGTTTGCGGACAGGCGCAATACCTACGAAACACCCCCGATACCGGAGGTTCGTAGGGTTTGCCGAAGTCGGGCTCGCAATCAGCAGCGCAGCCCTGGGCCCGGGCGAGGGGTAAGCACATGAGTGGAAATGCAGTTCGCTTGCAAGCGATCAAAGACGTCGAGGCCTACACACCTCCGGTGGTCAGTTTCACCACCGACGAGACACCCGGCGAGGTGTTCGGTGCCAACGTCTTCAACAAGGTGGTCATGCAGAAGCGACTGCCCAAGCTCGTCTACAAGTCGGTGATGGCGACGATCGAGCAAGGCAAACCGCTTGATCCCATGGTCGCCGATGCGGTCGCGTCGGCGATGAAGGACTGGGCGTTGGAAAAAGGCGCAACCCACTACGCCCACGTCTTCTATCCACTGACCGGGTTGACGGCCGAGAAGCACGACAGCTTCCTCGAGCCGGTCGGCGACGGCAGTGCACTGGCGGAGTTCGCCGGCAAGACCTTGATCCAAGGTGAACCCGACGCTTCGAGTTTCCCGAACGGCGGGCTGCGCAACACATTCGAGGCTCGCGGATACACCGGCTGGGATGTCACGAGCCCGGCCTACGTTCTCGAAAACCCCAACGGCAACACACTGTGTATCCCGACCGTGTTCGTTTCGATGACCGGCGAAGCGCTCGACCACAAGACTCCCCTGCTGCGTTCACAACAGGCTATGGGTTTCCACGCCGAAAGAATCCTGAAGTTGTTCGGCCACGACGACCCCGAGCACATCGTGTCGTTCTGCGGACCCGAGCAGGAGTACTTCCTGATCGATCGACACTTCTTCCTCGCCCGCCCCGACCTCCTCAACGCCGGCCGAACACTCTTCGGCGCAAAGCCGCCCAAGGGCCAGGAGTTCGACGACCACTACTTCGGGGCGATCCCGGAACGTGTGCTCGGATTCATGATGGACACCGAGCGGGAACTGTTCAAACTCGGTATCCCCGCCAAGACACGGCACAACGAGGTTGCGCCCGGCCAGTTCGAAATCGCCCCGATGTTCGAGCGAGGCAACATCGCCGCCGACCACCAGCAGTTGCTGATGACCACCTTCAAAACCATCGCCAAGAAGCACGGCATGGAATGTCTGTTCCACGAGAAGCCGTTCGACGGTGTCAACGGCTCCGGCAAGCACGTCAACTTCTCGCTGGGCAACTCCGAACTCGGCAGTTTGCTTGTCCCCGGCGACAATCCGCATGACAACGCCCAGTTCCTCGTATTCTGCGCCGCCGTCATCCGGGCCGTCCACAAATACGCCGGCCTCCTGCGCGCGTCGGTCGCATCGGCAACCAACGATCACCGCCTCGGCGCCAACGAGGCTCCCCCGGCCATCATTTCGATCTTCCTCGGCGATCAACTGGCCGACGTCTTCGAGCAGATCGCCAAGGGCGCGGCGACATCGTCGAAGGACAAAGGCACCATGATGATCGGAGCCGACACCCTTCCCGTCCTGCCGACCGATCCGGGCGACCGCAACCGCACGAGCCCATTTGCCTTCACCGGCAACCGTTTCGAGTTCCGCGCGCCAGGATCGCTGCAAACAGTCAACGGCCCGATGGTCACCATCAACACGATCATGGCCGAGGCCTTGGACTACATGGCCACCGAACTGGAGGCCGCGGTCGCCGACGGCGCGGATTTCGACACCGCCGTCCAGAATCTGCTCACCGAGATCATCACCAACCACGGTGCGGTTGTCTTCAACGGCGACGGTTACTCGGAGAACTGGCAGATCGAGGCCGAGTCTCGCGGTCTGCCGAACCTTCGCACGACGCTGGACGCCCTTCCTGAACTGATCACCGAGTCCTCGATGGAACTCTTCGAGAAGTACAAGGTCTTCAACCACCGAGAGATGCACAGTCGCTACGAGGTCGGCCTCGAACAGTACGCACTGAGCATCGGCGTCGAGGCACGCCTGGCCGCTGAAATCGGTACGACACTTATCCTTCCGGCCGCAGTGCGCCACCAGACGGAAGTTGCGCAAAACTTCGTCGCGCTGAAGTCCGCCGGCCTCGAACCGGATTCTGCTCCGCTCGAAGAAGTGTCGGCGCCCGTTGCGGTTCTGCGCACAGCGCTCGCGTCCCTGCGCGCAGCGATCGACACCAATGCCGGCGAGTCGCCATTCGATCAGGCCAAGCACGCACAGGACGCACTCCTGCCCGCCATGGCAGAGGTACGTGCAGCGGCCGACTTCCTCGAAACCATCGTCGCCGACGATCACTGGCCACTCCCGACGTATCAGGAAATGCTCTTCATTCTCTGAGCATCACCCGAATATCACTACCCACAGAACTATGGCCTGCAACTCGATCGAGTTGCAGGCCATAGTTGTCGAATCTTGCTCGGCTAGCGGTCTTCCGGCATCGTGACTTCGAGTACGCGAGCCTCACCGGTGGTCGCGGGGTCAGGACGATCGCGCGAATCCGACGACGCCATCTGGAGTCCGTTCAAATCGGTCCGCATGTAGATGACGTTGTAACGGTCCCACGTGGTGGCGACGAATTCGAGGAACTGTCCGCTCGCCCACGGGTGCATGAATCCGCCGTACAACGCGGGCAACGTGATTCCACTCAACAGGGTCTGCGTACCACTCCACGGGCCTTGCGGTTGGTCGGCCTGACGGATCACCAGGTTGCCCTCGGCACTGGTGTACATGGCAACGTACTTGTTCAGGTAGTCGTTCCACTGCACTGCGAGTTCACTGACCGGTGCCTTGATGACCTGAACGGCATCGGTATCTCGCGGACTCCAACCGGAGCCGTCCCAGTATTCGTAGGCGCCGAGATTTCTGATGTCGGCGCCGGCCACTCGCGCCAGGATCGCCTTACCGAAACGACCTGAGGGAGTTCCGTATTCGTAAATGTAGCCGTCCCGACCGTCGAGGAAGGCGCTCTGCTGGAAGTTGGAATTGATCGGCGATACTGCCGGAATCCCCGGAATGCCAAGTCCTTCGGTATTGGCGCGAACTGTCGCCGGATCGAGTTCCCAGTTCTCACCGTTGTCCGTGGAGAAGGCCAGAGCCGAGTAGTTGGTGGTCCAGGCTCCAGGTTCGTCCCACGACCGAACGGACATGAATCTGATGTACTGCACACCACCGTAAGAGATTCCAGCGGTCGGGATGGTGGTGAACTCACCCGGAATGCCGAATCCCGGAATGATCTCCTTGGAATGATTGGGGCCGTCCAAAGGAGAACTGTCGATCTTCATCCCGTCGGCAATGGCGGTGTCGTTGCTGCGGAACAATACGTTGCTGCGCCAGTCGTCACCCGGGGTGTCGCAGTCGCCCACCGTGTCGCCGAATGCCATCAGCACGTCGTGATCCGGCCCCGAAAGACCGTTGTCCCACATGATTCCGAGGTCGGTACCCGACACGTTGAACCGCTCGATGGTGTTGTTGGGACTGCCTGGGCCAGTGACCATTTCGATCGCCTTGGTCCGGCCGGTCAGCACCGGCAGAGCACCGTTGGGGGCGCCGGTGATCCAAGGCAGCGCGTTGGCGAGGGAGCCGGTACCGGCGGATCCACTGCCGAGCGATCCGGTCAGCGAGCCGAGCGAACCCGTCATCGATCCGGCGGAACCACTTCCTCCCGAACCGCACGGTCCACCGATCGCCGACGCAGACGGTGCTGCGGCAATCGTCGCGGCAATCGTGACGACGCCTATCGACAACATCGCCGACATGGAGTGTTTATTACGCACGTGCAGCCCCTCTGATCATTTCGACTCGTTCGGACCACAGGCACAGTGATCCCCGACCGCAGAAGCAAACCATTTGGAATGTGTTAAGAGAGTGAAAGCTGAGCAAATTGTTATAAATCGCCCGTTCAACTGACACAAGTGACAGCTGTGTCCGATTTCACCTTCACAGGACAGTTGTCCGATACAGCAATAAAGGCGCCTAGTATGTAACGGAAATGTAAAAGAGTTCTCACAACGAGGTAGGTGAGCGGTGTCCGTACGTGACCGCGTAGCGCAGATTTACGATCAGGTTTTGGTTCGCAATGCAGGAGAGCCCGAGTTCCATCAGGCCGCCGCAGAGGTCTTCGAGTCTCTTCACGTAGTGCTCGAACGCCACCCCCGCTACGCCGACGCCGGACTCATCGAGCGGCTCTGCGAGCCGGAACGCCAGATCATCTTCCGCGTGCCGTGGACCGACGACCAGGGCAACGTTCACGTCAACCGTGGCTTCCGCGTGCAGTACAACAGTGCACTCGGCCCCTACAAGGGCGGCCTGCGCTTCCACCCCAGCGTCAACCTGGGCATCGTGAAGTTCCTCGGCTTCGAGCAGATCTTCAAGAACTCACTCACCGGCCTGCCCATCGGCGGCGGCAAGGGTGGCTCGGACTTCGATCCCAAGGGCCGCTCCGACGCAGAGGTCATGCGCTTCTGTCAGTCCTTCATGACCGAACTGCAGCGTCACATCGGTGAATACACCGACGTTCCGGCCGGCGACATCGGCGTCGGCGGTCGCGAGATCGGCTACCTGTTCGGTCAGTACAAGCGGCTGACCAACACGTACGAGTCGGGCGTCCTCACCGGCAAGGGCATCACCTGGGGCGGATCGCAGGTTCGCACCGAGGCCACCGGCTACGGCGTCGCGTACTTCGTCGCCGAAATGCTCAAGGCGAAGGGTGAAGGCCTCGAAGGCAAGAACGTCGTGATCTCCGGATCCGGCAATGTCGCCATCTACGCAATCCAGAAGATCCACCAGCTCGGCGGCGTCGCGATCGCCTGCTCGGATTCCTCGGGATACATCGTGGACAAGAAGGGCATCGATCTCGACCTCCTCAAGGAGATCAAGGAAGTTCGCCGCGGCCGCATCAGCGAGTACGCCGACGCAGTTCCGCATGCCGAGTTCATCGCCGACGGTTCCATCTGGGACGTGCCGTGCGACGTCGCACTCCCCTGCGCGACTCAGAACGAGCTCGACGAAGATGCCGCAAAGACCTTGATCGCCAACGGCGTTCAGGCCGTTGCCGAAGGCGCGAACATGCCCACCACCCCCGGTGGCATCCAGCTCTTCCGTGACGCGAACGTAGCCTTCGCACCCGGCAAGGCGGCCAACGCCGGTGGCGTTGCAACCTCCGCTCTCGAAATGCAGCAGAATGCTTCGCGTGATTCCTGGAGCTTCGAGTACACCGACGAGCGTCTCGCCGGAATCATGCGCGGCATCCACAAGCGCACCATCAACACCGCTGCCGAGTACGGAAAGCCCGGCGACTACGTGCACGGCGCGAACATTGCCGGCTTCGTGAAGGTGGCCGACGCCATGATTTCACTGGGCGTCATCTAGAGATTTCCGCACCACAGACAGCAGTACAAAAAGGGTGATTTCACCCTGGACCGGTTCCCGTACATCGGACTGGTCGAATCAATACCTAGGCCTCGAGGGCCCTGGGTCCGCGAGGACCCAGGGCCCTCGAGCTTGCTCCGAGCAAATCGCCCGCGACGAGCACCGTAGGCGCGGCAATGATCCCAGACGGAACTCGTGGTGTCCTCCGAAACCGTTTTCCGCTCTGACGTCGAAAAACACCGTAAGTGGACGATTGTTTAGGTCCGCAGCGCGTGGGGCATATGGACTTATCTTCACATTTGTCCATTTCACAGTTGGACGATCGTTCATGTGGTAGAAATCACAACGCCTGGCGCAATTCGATCCGCAAATTTCCGCGGCGAGTATGCCCCCGAACAAGGCCTCAGCGTGTACCCCGCTTCGTAACGCGCCGAGCCTCCGGGTGCCTGTGCCAGGCGACGCACCTGTCTAGAGGAGGCCACCCATGTCCCCAGCGCTGCTGAACAACCCGGGACCGCTCATGTTGGGAGGCAAGCCCGCCTCCACAGCGGTCAACGACGTCATCCCACTGGCAAGCGATCTCGTAGATCACCTGTCCCGTGCCAACCCGACGTTGACTTCCCTCCAAACGGAGGCAGTACGTCGGGAACTGATTGCGGTGATCGTGCAGGGGCTCCAAGTGGGGATCCAGCTATTGGATCACCGCAAACTTCCCACCGACCAAGAGTTGGACGGCATTCACACGATGACCGCCCAACAAGCATTGAAAGGCGTGCCACTCAGCGCGATCCTCAACTTGACCAACGAGGGCATCAGCACTTTTCGCACCCTCATCCTCAGCCGGGCCGACGCCGAGGACTCCGCCAATCTCGGGGATCTCAACGAGTTCTTGTTCGCACTTGCGCAGCGGCTTCACTCGTTCATCTCGATCAGCTATCTCTCGGCTCTTCCAGCCGGTTCCCAACTCGGGGAATACTCCGCCGGCGCCCTCGTGAAGGCCATGCTGGACGGCGACGATCCCACCCAGCTTGCGTTGCAGATGGGCGTTGAACTCGCACCCCGCTATCTCGTCCTGCGGCTCCTGGTGAACCTGCCGCCCATCCGCCCGGGAGCACGCAACGGCAACCACCAGCGCATACAGGCCTACCGTGACCTCTCCGTCGCTCAATCGAAAATCGCGGCCCACTTCGGGTCGGCACTGCTCGAAGCTCCTGCACCGCAACGTGGTCTGGTGCTGATCGAGGGCACGCCCGACTGGGGAACAGTGTGCGAGGTCATCCAACGCGCACGCGCGACGGTCGGGGTGGAGATCACAGCAATCGCCGAGAACGCCGCGGTACGAGATATCGCCGCCGCCCAAGCAACCACTCACGAATTGGCGCAACTCGTGCGGCGCCTGAGACTGCCGGCGCGGTCCTACCGAATGGAAGACCTCGCGCTCGAGTATCAACTCACTCGGGGTGGCGCAGGCCGCGACAGCTTGATCAATCTTCTCAAGCCACTCGACGGCAATCCGGAACTGCTGCAGACATTGTCCATACATCTCGCCAACGGCCAGCATCGTCAGCGCACCGCGTCGGCGCTCGGCCTGCACACCAACACCGTCGACAATCGAATCAAGCGCATCGCAACCCTGACCGGATTGGATCCGGCCCTGCCCTCTGAACTGCTCAAACTGCGCGCTGCCATGATCTCGCTGACCTTCGCAAGCACTGATGTGGACAATCGTCCAGCGAAAATGTGAACACTCACATCCTCGCTATTAGCTGTCCACGTGTGGCGCCTGGACCCCACTTTTCCGCTCCGAACCGGGCTATAAAAGTGTGGTGCGAATCACCGCGCAAACCAGTAACAATTAAGGGGAAACACATGATCAACGGCCAGGATAACGCTCTCCTCGGTGCCTTCTTCGACACCATCCTGCAGCTCTTCAACGCGGGCAGCACCGGCACGGGCTCGACGGATGGCGGCGGCGTCTCCTAGGACGAATCTCGGGCCCTGTGCGAGAGAATCTCTCGCACAGGGCCCGCTCCAAGCCGCCTGACACTGTGATGGCGGTGACCACGGTGACCACCACGTCGCCACCGCTGAAACCAGGAGCAAGCACATGATCGCCGCACCAACCACAGGCGCTTTGGCCGTCGTTTTGAACACCGTCCTACAGATGTTCAACGCCGGCAGCAGTTTCCTCTACACCGACAACTCTCCGATTGGCGGCGGCGGCGAAACTCCCACGACGCCTGCTCCCTGATCGACTTACCCGCTCGCATCACACAGTCGCGGCACAGACAGGAACCACCGTGATAAACCAGCACACCCTGGGCAGCCTGGTCATCGACTTCGGCTCACTCTCCCGAGCACTCGGCTTCGGCAACGGCTCCATCGTGTCGCTCGGCAGCACCGGAAGTGGCTGAAACAGCCCGCCTGACCACGTCGACGATCCCGTCGCCGCTCACCTTCTCACCACATCTCGAAACAGAAAGCAGGTCCCCCTGTGCCTACAATTCCGCTCACCGGCGACCCCATCGTCATCAACATCATCGTCCAGCTACTGAGCGCGGGCAGCAGCAATGCACTCGCACTGGGCGGAGTCGGTAGCAGCGGTCTCGGTAGCACCGGGCTCGGCAGCTTCGACTCGGCGAGCCTCGGCAGCGCTGCTTAGGACCTCACTTGTGATCGGCGTTCGATCCGCGTCTTCGGCCGCCGAGGCAGTCCACGAAACCCGCGTTGCCCTCCGTCATCTGTGACGGAGGGCAACGTGGTCGTTCAGGCGAGACGGCTCGCGGTTGCGCGATCAGGCCGTCCGCCGCGGTGAATCAACGCCAGTCTTCAGGTGGATCGCTGTCGTCGTGCTCGATGGTCACGGACTCCGAACGATCGTCAGCTGCAGCCTTTTTCGCTGCTTCACGCATCTCGATTCCGTCGGACACCCAGTCGCCGATCTCGCGCGTCACGTCTCGAACGGCCCCGGCGATGATCATCGCGATCGAGCCCACGTGGTTGGCTGCACTTTCGGTCAGTTCCTGGACCGTGTCCTTGCGGCGTTCGAATTTCCCGACCATCAGTGTGTGCCTCTCAGGCTGCAGTTCGCTGGCGCTCGACGATAACACCGGGAGGGGTCGTCGACTTGACCAAACCGGGCGGAAGAGCGAGATTGAAGATCTTGCCCCATACCGAACCGATCTGCTTGAAGAACCCACCAGTGTTGTACGGCAAACCGTACTTCCCACACAATTCTTTCACCTGGGGAGCGAGTTCCGGATAACGATGCGCAGGCAGGTCCGGGAACAGGTGGTGCTCGATCTGGTGCGAGAGGTTGCCGGACATGATGTGGAAGAGCGGGCTTCCCTCGATGTTGGCGCTGCCGAGCATCTGACGCACGTACCACTGCCCGCGAGTCTCGTCGGCCGTCTCGTCCTCGGTGAAACTCTGGACACCGGTGGGGAAATGGCCACAGAAGATGATCGAGTACGTCCACACGTTCCGGACCAGGTTGGCGGTGACATTCCCCGCGAGAGTGGTCACGAACAGCGGCCCCGTGAGAACCGGGAAGATGACGTAGTCCTTGAGGACCTGCTTGCCCGCCTTGTTCCACCAGCCCTTCAGGAGCGGCTTGACGTCGTGCCACTTGCGTTTGCCCTGGATGACGTTCTCGATCTCGAGATCGTGCATCATCACGCCCCACTCGAAGAGCACCATCAAGGCGAAGGCCCAGACCGGATTACCGAGGTAATAGGGGTTCCACTTCTGCGCGTCGTCGATACGCAGGATGCCGTATCCGATGTCACGGTCTTTGCCGAGAATATTGGTGTACGTGTGATGCATGTAGTTGTGCGAGTGACGCCACTGGTCGGCCGGGCACACCGTATCCCATTCGAAGACTTCGGAATTGAGCCCTGGTTCACGCATCCAGTCGTACTGACCGTGCATGACGTTGTGGCCGATCTCCATGTTGTCGAGGATCTTGGACACGCTCAATGCACCGACTGCCGCGAGCCACACCGGAGGCAGGAAGCCGAGGTACATCAAGCCGCGACCTGCGACCTCGAACCCGCGCTGAGCCTTGATGATCTTGTAGATGTACTCCCGATCCTCCGCCCCGAGCGAGGCGACGGTGCGATCGCGCAATGCGTCCAACTCGCGGCCGATCTCCTCGACCTGCTCGTACGTCAGGACGACGGGAGCGTCGTCCTTCGCATCGGAACCGTTGCCGAGGAACGGGAGGGTGGGAAGTGAAAGTCCAAACATGTCGGTCTCCAGACAGTCGTGTGGAAAATGGGACTTCAGATGTCGACGGTGACGTCGCCGACGGGAGCACTGACGCACAGCTGGATCTTCTTGTCCGGCTCGTCGTCTGTCTCACCGGTGCGCACGTTTCGGGTACGGCCCGCCTTCTTGACGGAGGTGCAGGAGAAGCAGATTCCCATCCGGCATCCGTACTCGGGATTGAGGCCCGCAGCTTCTGCTTGTTCGAGAAGTGTTTCGCCGGAGTTCTCGGCCGCCACCCCACTTTTGGTGAATGACACCTCGCCGCCGGCCTCCCCCGGCTCGGCCACCGCCGGCGCGAACTCCTCGGTGTTGAGCAAGTGCTCGACGTCGACCTCACGGAACACCTCACGCACTCCCCGCATCAGTCCGGGAGGTCCGCAGAGATAAGCCTGAGCGTCGATCGTGTCCGGATCGGCGATCCAAGGAGCCACCGCGTCGAGGTGCCCGCGATCGAAGAAACCTTCGAGGTCACCTCCACCGCTTTCGGTGTACACGAGTACCAGTTTCACGTTCGGGTTCTGCTCGGCGATGGTCTTCAGCGCGCGCGTGTACGCCACGTCGGCATCGGTGTTCGCGTAATGCACGAACACGATCTCGCCCGAGTGCTGCTCCTCCACCAGCGTCCGAAGCATCGACATGACCGGGGTGATTCCACTGCCGCCACTGATCAACAACACCCGACGCGGGCGGTCGACGGGAAGGGAGAACACCCCGTCTGCCTGCGAGAGGCTGACAACGAGCCCGGGCGCTGCGTTGGCGTACAGATACTGCGACACCAAGCCACCCGGATGCGCTTTGACGGTGAGCTCGATCAGCCCGCTGCGCGTAGACGCGCCCCCGGCCGGCGAGTAGCAGCGAGTGTGACGAACACCGTCGATCACCACGCCCAACTGCACGAACTGGCCCGCCTGAAAACCGCGCCACTGGCGAGTCGGGCGCAGCGTGAGAGTGACGGAGTCAGCCGTCGGATGGTCGACGGCGACAACCTGCGCGCGGATGTCACGAACGGTCGCCATCGGGTTGACCAACTCGAGGTACCGATCGATCTGATGTGGAGCGGCCATGGCTTCGATCAGTCCCACCAAGGACAGCCCGCGCCGAGGTGTGGACTTCGGTGTCGTGTTCTCAGGAGCAGATGCGATTGTCATGACCCTCCTCGTACTTCGATTGCCGGGTGTATCGATTGCTGGGCTAGCTTCCCCCGACTGCGTGAATTCAGTGTACAAATGTTCACCGAAGATAGTGTGACAGGTGCACACAAGTACATGTCAACAAGAATGTGATCCGAGTTACACGAGTTGCCGAAAGGAGCCGGAATGCCTGTACATACACTCGACGTCGTGACGAAGGCCGGACCGGTGAACCCAGAGCGCAGGGAACCCGACAACAGGGAGCCGGAAAGTCGTGCCGCAAAGAAGGAACGCACACGCCAAGCACTCCTGGACACTGCCATGGACCTCTCGGCCGATCGCGGCTTCGCCGGAATCAGCCTGCGAGAGGTAGCCAGGGAAGCCGGGATCGTTCCGACGGCGTTCTACCGCCACTTCGCTTCACTGGAGGACGTCGGTGTCGTCCTCGTCGAAGAGAGCATGCGCATGTTGCGCCAGATGCTGCGCGACGCAAGGCGTAATCCCAGCACCAAGGACGCCGCTACGTCACTGGGCATCCTTGTGCGACAAGTGCATACACACGAGCGACAGTTTCGCTTCCTCTGCCGCGAACGCTACAGCGGCGTCAGTGAGGTACGACGTGCGATAGCCACCGAAATGCGGTTGTTCGTCAGCGAACTGACCATCGACCTCTCCAGAATTGCCGGACTGGAAAGCTGGTCGACGGACGATCTGGAAATGGCTGCCGACCTGATCGTCTCGACGATGTTCAGCGCTGTCGTCGAACTGCTGGACGCCGGGACGGCCGGGTATCGCGACGAAGCCGCCGTCATCACACGAGCCGAGAAGCAACTGCGAGTCATCATGCTCGGAATGGCCACCTGGAATCCACCTCGAAACTGACCTCGGGTTCACCTTTTCGACGTACGGTGAGAGTCATGTCTTCCACGAGTACATACGAAATCCCCGTTGGCGACCTCACCTTCGACGTACTGATCTCGGGCCCGGACGACGGCATTCCGCTGGTAGCGCTGCACGGCTTCCCGGAGAGCGCCGCATCCTGGGGCAAGGTCACACCACTGCTCACCGCAGCGGGCTACCGCGTTATCGCACCGAATCAGCGCGGTTACTCCGCCGGCGCACGCCCCGAAGGGGTGGATGCCTACAAGATCGAGCACCTGGTAGCCGACGTCGTCGGATTGCTCGACGCACTCGGCCTGTCCGACGCGCATCTGGTCGGCCACGACTGGGGTTCGGCGGTCGCCTGGCAGGTCGCCGGTCGCCATCCGAACCGGATCCGCAGTCTGACCGCGATCTCGGTCCCGCACCCCACCGCCTTCGGCTGGGCACTCCGCGAGGACGAGGACCAAAAACAACGCTCGTCGTACATCGGACTTCTCCGACAGGAGGGCAAAGCCGAGGAAGTGTTGTCGGAGGACAACTTTCGCCGGCTGCGCGCCATGTTCGACGGCCAGATCGATCCTGAATTCGCCGACGAGCACATTCGTGTCCTGAGCGGGGAGGGCGCGCTGACCGGCGCCTTGAACTGGTACCGCGCGATGACCCGCGACTTCGGCGACATCGATCGCACCACCGTGCCGACCACGTATGTCTGGAGCACCGGCGACACAGCGCTCGGCCGCGCAGGCGCAGAACGCTGTGGTGAATTCGTGGACGCCCCCTACGAGTTCGTCGTGCTCGACGGCGGAAGTCACTGGATTCCGGAAGAGCGAGCCGAAGAGTTGGCCGAGGCGATCCTCGCACGTGCAGGATCCTGATCGCCGCGACGAATTCGGCTCTATGTATGTTGTCATACATAGAGCCGAATTGATTCCATCACCAGGAGTTCTGCGATGACCGAGACCGTTGCACCACCCCATCCTTTCGACGCTGCTGTCGGATTGACGCCACTCACCGCCGGCTTGTCGACCGGCGAGACCAATCCGGCGTACAACAACATGGTCGGGCCGTTCGGCGGCGTCACCGCTGCCACGTTGCTCGAATCTGTACTGAAGCACCCCGAACGCCTCGGCGATCCGCTGTCGTTGACCGTCAACTTTGCCGGTCCGATCACCGAGGGCGCCTTCGAGATCTCCGCCCGGCCGGTGCGCACCAACCGCTCGACGCAGCACTGGTCCATCGAACTGTCTCAGGACGGAACCGTCGCCACTACCGCGACGGCAGTGTTCGGCACCAGGCGTGAAACCTGGTCGTCGACCGAAATCACGATGCCGGAAGTTCCGTCGGCCGAAGACGTTACGCTGCTGCCGTTCCCCGAGTTCATCGCCTGGGCACAGAACTACGAGATGCGCTTTGTCGAAGGTGCGATCCCCGACCTGGAGTCGGGTGAGCATCCCGACTCGACCACGACACTCTGGGTGCGCGATCAACCGGCACGCGCTCTCGACTTCACGTCGCTGACCGCACTGTGCGATGTCTTCTTCCCACGAGTCTTCTTGCGCCGAGGCAAGATGGCTCCGGCTGGAACGGTCTCGATGACCATCTACTTCCACGCCGACGCTCAGACGCTGACCGAACAGGCAGACAATTCCGTCCTGGGAACGGCGCGGACCCAACGGTTCGGAAACGGATACTTCGATCAGTCGGCCGAAATTTGGGGCAGTGACGGCGCATTGCTCGCTACGACACACCAGTTGGTCTACTTCAAGGATTGACGGGAAGCGCACTGTCCCCTTCCGGCGCCTTCACCATCGACAATGCGGCAAGACCGACGCCGAGAACCACCAGCAGTCCGATGATGCCGGCACGGTCTGCACCGAAGAGCCAAGCGAACAGGCCGAACAGTGTCGGTGCCAAAAACGACACTGCTCGGCCTGTGGTCGCATACAGGCCGAACATCTGACCTTCACGCCCAGGCGGGGTGATGCGCGCCAAGAAGGTTCGTGCCGACGACTGAGCGGGCCCGACGAAGAGGCAGAGCGCGAGACCGAAGATCCAGAACATCACCGGCCCTGACACCGCGATCAGGATCGCGCCGACCACGATCATCGACGCCAGCGAGACGGTGATGACCTGTTTCGGTCCGATCCGATCGTCGAAGCGTCCGGCCACCAATGCACCGATTGCGGAAATCACGTTGGCCGCGACACCGAACAGTAGGACGTCGGCAGCGCTGATTCCGTAGACGTTGACAGCCAGCACGGCCCCGAAGGTGAACACGCCCGCCAGACCGTCACGAAAGAGTGCGCTCGCGATCAGGTACCAGATCGTGCGCCTGTCGACGTTCCAGAGTTCGCGCAGATCGCGCCACAACACCCGATAGGAGTCGAGGAACCCGGCCTTGGACGCTCCCGGATCGACCGCGGGGCTGGGCAACTCTGGAACCTTGAAGAACACCGGAATTGCGAAGACCGCGAACCACACTGCAGCCAGCAGTGCCACCATCCGGATGTTCATGCCGCCGTCGGTGGTCAATCCCAGGAATCCCCGAGTGTCACCGTCGCCGACGATGAACCCGAAGTAGCACAGCAACAGCAGCACGATTCCGCCGAAATATCCCATGGCCCAGCCGAAGCCGGAGACTCTACCCAGATTCTCCGGTGTCGACACCTGCCGCATCATGGCGTTGTAGGGAACGCCGGCAAGCTCGAAGATCACCGAACCGATTGCGAGCAGAACCAATCCGAGCCACAGATAGCGGTAGTTGTCTTCGACGAAGTAGAGGCCCGCCATCGAGAGCACGGTGATGCCGGTCAGTATCGCGAGCGAGAGTTTACGTTTACCCGACGCATCGAAACGTTGTCCGGTGATCGGAGCGAGAATCGCGATGAAGAAGCCGGCGATTCCGAGTGCCCAGCTGAGCCACGTAGTTGCCGAAATCGTGCCGGGAAGGTCGTCACCGACCGCGTCGGTGAGATAAACCGAGAAGACGAACGTGAGGATCACTGCGTTGAATGCGGCCGATCCCCAATCCCACAGCCCCCATGCGAACACTTGACTCTTCGTGGCCGCACCGCCGATGCCTGCGGGTGGCTCTGCCTGCGTGCTCGTGGACTCGGCGCTCATACGGCGAAGCCTAACTGCGCGCGGGCGACTCGGCGCCTCTCTCCGAAGTCGACATACAAGACGCTCTATGCACCCGAGTTAGTACGCACTTAGTTGCATACGCACCTGAGTGCATAGATACTTTTTCCATGGCACTCGAACATGCGTTGCTCGTCTCCCTTTCCGAACAGGATGCGTCGGGATACGACCTCACACGCCGGTTCGACAAGTCGATCGGCTTCTTCCACAGCGCGACGCACCAGCAGATCTACCGAGTCCTCAAGCGAATGGACGAGGCAGGCTGGGTGGAGGTGGAGCCCATCGCGCAGGACGGCCGACCGGACAAGAAGATGTACCGCGTCAGCGATGCCGGCCGCGCCGAACTGACCCGATGGATCGCAGAGCCGTCCGAACCGAACCACCTGCGCAACGAGTTGGCCATCAAGATCAGGGCCGCTGCGCACGCCGATCTCCCCGCTCTACGACGCGAAGTCGCTCGCCACCGCGACGGCCACGCCGCCCGCCTCGACGTCTACCGACTCATCGAAAAGCGTGACTTCCCCAATCCAGCAGCGCTTTCCGGCTCTTCACTGCACCAGTACCTCGTACTTCGCGGCGGCATCCGCGTCGAAGAAGGATTCACCGACTGGTGCCAGGAAGTTCTGGACGCATTGCCCACTGGCGAGTACGCCACCGAAGACACCGGCGAGTACGCCACCGAAGACACCGGCGAGTACGCCACGGAAGGACATCTTCAGTCATGACGGATACACAGTTCCCCCGCCTGCTCGAACCGCTCGACCTCGGATTCACGACGCTGAAGAACCGCGTCGTCATGGGATCGATCCACACCGGCCTCGAAGATCGCGCGAAGGACACCGACCGCTTGGCCGAGTACTTCGCCGAACGTGCCCGTGGCGGAGTCGGCTTGATCATCACCGGCGGCTACGCGCCCAACCGCACCGGTTGGCTCTTACCCTTCGGTGCCAAGCTGACCAACCGCATCGAAGCGCGCCGTCACCGCCGGATCACCAAGGCGGTTCACGACGCGGGTGGAAAGATCGCCATGCAGATCCTGCACGCCGGCCGCTACAGCTACCAGCCGTTCAGTGTCTCCGCGTCGTCGATCAAGGCGCCTATCAATCCGTTCCGTCCGCGCAAGCTGACCGGCCGTGGGGTGCGTTGGCAGATCCGGAACTATGTTCGCTGCGCGCGTCTGGCCAAGTCCGCGGGTTACGACGGCGTCGAAATCATGGGCGGTGAGGGCTACTTCATCAACCAGTTCCTCTGCGAGCGCACGAACAAGCGCACCGACCAGTGGGGCGGCAGTTCCGAGAACCGTCGACGCATGGCAGTCGAAATCGTGCGACGCACACGCAAGGCCGTCGGCCCGAACTTCATCATCGTGTTCCGGTTGTCGATGGCAGACCTGGTCGAGGGCGGTCAGACCTGGGATGAAATCGTCTCGTTGGCAAAGGAAGTCGAAGCTGCCGGCGCCACGATCATCAACACCGACATCGGATGGCACGAGTCACGGGTGCCCACCATCGTCACCTCGGTTCCCCGAGCAGCCTTCGTGGACATCACGAGCAAGCTCGAGAAGCACGTCGACATTCCGGTAGCCGCCTCGAATCGGATCAACATGCCCGAGACTGCCGAAGAGATCCTCAACCGCGGTGACGCGCAGTTGATTTCGATGGCCAGGCCGATGCTCGCCGATCCCGACTGGGTGAACAAGGCAGAACGCGGAGCGTCCGACGAGATCAACACGTGCATTGCCTGTAACCAAGCCTGCCTCGACCACGCCTTCGTTCACAAGCAGGTCTCCTGCCTGCTCAATCCGCGCGCGGGCCGTGAGACCACGTTGATCCTCTCCCCCACCCGGCGGACCAAGAACCTCGCCGTCGTCGGTGCCGGCCCCGCCGGACTTTCCGCAGCACTCAACCTTGCTCAGCGTGGTCATTCGGTCACGTTGTTCGAGGCCTCGGACAAGATCGGCGGGCAATTCGGGATCGCACAGCTCATTCCGGGTAAGGAAGAGTTCGCCGAGACCATTCGCTACTACACCCGCATGCTGGACGTGGCTGGAGTGACGGTCAAGCTCGAAACCCGCGTCGCACCGGCAGATCTCATCGGCTCCTTCGACGAAGTCGTGGTTGCCACCGGCGTGACGCCGCGGGTTCCCAAGATCCCCGGCATCGAGAACCCGAAGGTGCTGACCTACGCCGAGGTCGTCCGAGAGGGCAAGCCCGTCGGCAAGTCCGTCGCCGTCATCGGCGCCGGCGGCATCGGCGTCGATGTGAGCGAATTCCTCACGCACCCCACTTCCCCCACTCTTCATCTCAAGGAGTGGAAGCAGGAATGGGGCGTCACCGAACCCGAAATGGCCCCGGGCGCTCTCACCACTCCGGTACCAGAACTCTCCGAGCGGGAGGTCTACCTCCTCCAACGCAAGCCAGGACGCATCGGCGCCGGCCTCGCGAAGACCACCGGCTGGGTCCACCGGGCGGCCCTCAAGAACAAGGGCGTCCACGAGCTCTCGGGCGTCAACTACGAGCGCATCGACGACGCCGGCCTGCATATCACCTTCGGTGAGAAGCACGAGAAGCCCCGACTTCTCGAGGTCGACACCATCGTCATCTGCGCCGGGCAGGAGTCGGTTCGCGATCTCGTGGACGAATTGACCGTCGCGGGTGTGGTGACCCACATCATCGGCGGCGCGGATGTCGCTGGCGAACTCGACGCCAAGCGTGCCATCGAACAGGGCACACGACTGGCCGCGAAGATCTGACCGGCTACGCTGACTGATCGTGAGCCTGCCGACACCCACAACCACAGCCCGCGCCGTAGTGACCGGCGCCTCCTCCGGCATCGGAGAGGCACTGGCCGCTGATCTGGCATCACGCGGACACTCCCTGATCCTCGTTGCCCGTCGTGGCGAGGTCATGGAGGCCCTCGCCGAGAAGCTTCGCGCCGCGCACGGCGTCGAGGTGGAGGTCCGTGCATCGGACCTCTCCGACAGCGCGGCGCGTGCCGTTCTGGTCGAGGAACTCGGTGGCCGCGACATCAGCATCCTGTGCAACAACGCCGGTATCGCCACCTTCGGGCCGATCGCCGAGCTGGACCCGGCCTACGAGCGCGACCAGGTCGAGCTCAACGCCGTTGCAGTGCACGATCTCACGCTGGCCGTGCTGCCCGGCATGCTCGCGCGCAAGTCCGGAGCCATCCTGATGGTCGGGTCCGCGGCCGGCAACATGCCGATCCCCAACAACGCGACGTACGCCGCCACCAAGGCGTTCGTGAACACCTTTGC
The DNA here is from genome assembly GCF_029457415.1 of Rhodococcus sp. RCBS9. Classification (NCBI taxonomy): domain Bacteria; kingdom Bacillati; phylum Actinomycetota; class Actinomycetes; order Mycobacteriales; family Nocardiaceae; genus Rhodococcus; species Rhodococcus sp. RCBS9. The sequence continues at coordinate 259,501 of NZ_CP120422.1, forward strand.
GGAATCGTTGCGAGGTGAACTCAAGGGCACCGGAGTGAACGTCACCCTGCTCGCCCCAGGCCCCGTACGCACCGAAACCCCGGACCCGGCCGAAGCGTCGATCGTCGACAAGCTCGTCCCGGACTTCTTCTGGATCTCGAGCGAGTACACCGCCAAGGTCTCGCTCGACGGCCTGGCCGAGAACAAGATGCGCGTCGTACCGGGCATCTTGAGCAAGGCGATGTCCGTCGCGGGCGGTTACAGCCCGCGTGCCGTCGTTGCGCCCATCGTGGGCGCGTTCTACAAGAAGCTCGGCGGCTGATTCACTCAAACTTCTCAGAGCAGGCCATAGCAGACCATATAGTCGGTTAATGGCGATGCGAAGAACACTGGCAGTCGGGGCAATCCTTCTTTTGACCGGAGGGTTGCCCTTACTGCTGCCCACGGCAGCGAATGCATGTTCGTGCGCATCATCGGCTACCCCGGAAGAAGCCGTGAGCGTCTCCAGCACCGTTTTCCTCGGAACTCCGACGGAGAAAACTTCGGACGGATTCGAGGACACCTACCTGTTCGACGTCAGCCGGGTCTACAAAGGCGATCTGGCATCGGTGACGTCGGTGGGGACACTCGCGAACGGGAACGGTTGTGGCACAAGCTACGTGCTCGGCACCGAGCAGCTGATGTTCGTTTCTGCGCCGTACGACGTCGACGCCGAGCACGAGGGGCACCGCTGCGGGCCGGCTACCGAAACCGGGTTCGACATCCAAGCGGCGGTCGAGTCCGTGTACGGCGCCGGTTACGCCCCGAGTGCCGGCGGAACTCCGTCCGTTGGTGTGTCCGCCGACCGATCGACGGTCATCGGCGGAGGCGCCGCGGTGGCATTGCTCGCGGTGCTCGGTTGGTTCGGATGGAAGCGCCGGCGAGCACAGTAAGTCGAGGACGTCAGGGCCGCGTCAACCTCGTTCGGCGGCGCGTCAAGTAAGCGTCAAGATCCGCCCCACCGGTGATCTTCGGGAGTAGATCTGAAGGTAGCCCGCAACACGGCGGGTCACCTTCAGGAGATCGACGTGACGCTACTCGAAATCTTCCCCTCCCTACGCGGCGCAATGACACCGCGTATGGATCCTGCGTTGTGGCCCATCAGTACTCGCCACGACCACAGCGGGCGTGTCTGCATCGGCGACGTCTCCCTCGAAGAGATCGCGGACCAGTACGGCACACCGACGTACGTCGTCGACGAGGCGGACGTGCGGCACCGCTGCCGCACGTATCGAGAGATCTTCCCCGACTCGGAGATCGTGTACGCCGGCAAGGCACTGATGATTCGAGCGATGGCTACCTGGGTCTCCGACGAGGGACTCGGGGTGGATGTCTGTTCCGCCGGTGAACTCGCCGTCGCGCTTGCCGCGGGCGTGGACCCCAACCGAATCATCCTGCACGGCAATGCCAAATCGGTTTCCGAACTGAGGGCGGCGGTCAACGCGGGTGTCGGCCGGATCGTCCTCGACTCCCCCAGCGAAGCGGTACGGCTCGCGTCGGTGTGCACCCACCGACAGAAGGTGTTGGTCAGAGTCACACCCGGCATCGACATACACGGACACAAGGCAGTGTCCACGGGCATCGTGGACCAAAAGTTCGGCCTACCAGCGTTTTCCGAAGAACTGGAACATACGGTATCCGTCGTCGCCAACGCGACGCACCTGCAGCTCATCGGCCTGCATTGCCATCTCGGCTCCCAGATCACCGATCCCGAACTCTTCCGCCCCGCGATCGAGACGATGATCGCACAGATGGACGACATACGACGCACGCATCGAATCATCCTCACCGAACTCGATCTCGGCGGTGGCCATGGGATCGCCTACGTGCCGGGAGATGCCCAATTGGATCTGACCCGCCTCGCTCACGTCATCGACGAAACTCTCGACGACGCGTGCACCCGAAACCGCTTCCCTCGCCCCGAAATCGTGCTCGAGCCTGGCCGAGCGATCGCTGCGCGGGCCGGAGTCACGCTCTATCGCGTACAGAACATCAAGTCGATCAGCGGGGGACGAACCTTCGTCTCCGTCGACGGCGGGATGAGCGACAACCCTCGGGTGTCGTTGTACGACAGCCACTACGACGTCGAACTGGTGAACCGACATTCGCGCGCACCGCTCCAGGAAGTAACCGTCGCCGGGCGACACTGCGAATCGGGCGACGAAATTGCCGTCGGAGCAAGGCTTCCCGCCGACCTACATGAAGGTGACCTGTTGGCAGTGCCGTGTACGGGCGCATACCACCACAGCATGGCCTCCACCTACAACAGCGTCGGCCGGCCGCCGGTCGTCGCCGTGCTGGGCGGGATTGCGCGGCCGTTGATCAGGCGCGAATCGATCAACGACCTGCTGGCCCGCGAGGTCGGCATCTGACCTCGCGGGCGCCTGAGCCTCAGCGCCTGCGGCGACTACCGGTGCCGAAGATGTTTCGCGAAATCTCGCGTCCCGCAGCCGAAGCCGCCGAGCGCAGGAAACTCTTGACAGCCGAGTTGCCCAAGATCTGCTCGGCGATGTTGGGGCCCTCCGGCTCGGCCGGCGGCGGTGGCGGCAGATCGGGCAGCGACGGAAGATCCAGGGACTGATCCGCCGTCGGAGCACCGGCCACCTTGGCCGTCAGCTTCTCGTACGCCGACTCGCGGTCGATGGTCTGGCCGTACTTCTGATTCAGCGGACTCGACGACGCGGCCGCCTTGATCGCGTCGTTGCCGATGGTGTCCATCAGCGACCTCGGAGGACGAATCTTGGTCCAGGCCACCGGCGTCGGCGCACCCTTTTCCGAGAGTACGGTCACGATGGCTTCACCGATGCCGAGTGAAGTCAGTGCCTTTTCCAGGTCGTAGTGCTCGGTTTTCGGGTACGTGCGGACGGTCTTGTTGAGGGCTTTCTGATCGTCGGGCGTGAAGGCACGCAGGGCGTGCTGAACCCGCGCACCCAACTGTGACAGCACCGAATTCGGAATGTCGGTCGGAAGTTGCGTGCAGAAGAACACACCGACGCCCTTGGAACGAATGAGCTTGACCGTCTGTTCCACCTGCTGAAGGAAGGCCTTCGACGCGTCCGCGAACAGAAGGTGCGCCTCGTCGAAGATGAACACGAGCTTCGGCTTGTCCAGATCTCCCTCTTCGGGCAGCGTCTGGAACAGGTCCGCGAGCACCCACATCAGGAAGGTGGAGAACATTGCCGGGCGCGCCGCCTGGGCACCGAGTTCGAACAGCGTGATCACACCGGCACCGCCGACGACACGCAGCAGATCCTCGGTTTCGAGTTCTGGTTCACCGAAGAAGGTGTCACCGCCATCTGCTTCGAGGTTGACCAACGCGCGCAGAATCACTCCCGCCGTCGCCGAGGAAACTCCGCCGATACCCTTCAGATCGGCCTTGCCCTCAGCGCTTGTCAGGTGGGCGATGACCGAACGCAGATCCTTGAGGTCCAGCAGGGCCAGGCCCTGAGTGTCGGCCCAGTGGAAGATCAGCCCGAGTGTCGATTCCTGGGTCTCGTTGAGGCCCAACACTTTACTGAGCAGGATCGGCCCGAAACTGGTGATGGTCGCGCGCACCGGGATACCGATTCCGTCCGTTCCCAACGACAAGAACTCGACTGGCATCCCAGCGGGAGTCCACGAATCGTCGCCCGTCTCGACTGCGCGAGACTTCATCTTCTCGCTCGGATCCCCCGCCTTCGACAGACCCGAGAGATCGCCCTTGACGTCGGCCATCACAACCGGCACACCCGCGGCGGACAGCTGCTCGGCGATGCCCTGCAACGTCTTGGTCTTGCCGGTACCCGTCGCACCGGCGATCAGACCGTGACGGTTGATCGTCGCCAACGGAATCCGCACCCGTGCGGTGGGATCTGCCACACCGTCGATAACCACCGAGCCGAGCTCGAGTGCCCGCCCCTCGGATGAATAGCCCGCCGCGATTTCAGCGGCAGCACCCGAGGGCGCCTGAGCAGCGGGGGTGGCTCCGGCCGATGCTTCGGCCTCAGCGGCAGCCGCTTCCTTCTCTGCTTCCTCAGCTGCTGCAGCGGCTTCAGCTGCAATCCGAGCGGCTTCGGCAGCGGCAGCCTTGGCAGCTTTCGCCTTCTCCGCCGGCGTCGGCGGCGCTGCTCCGTCCTTCGGATCCACGGTCATCGAAAAGCCCTCCTCGTTGCAATGCGGCGAAGTTCTTGTCATCACCCGAACGCCGTCTTACACACGTCGAGTTTCCACCGCAGACCTTATCCCGCGCCCGCGCGCACTACTGTGTTCCTGGTGCAGGACAAATTGGTATGGATCGATTGCGAAATGACCGGGCTGCGACTCGAGTCGGACAAACTCATCGAGATTGCGGCTCTGGTGACCGACAGCGACTTGAACATCTTGGGCGAAGGTGTGGACATCGTCATCCACGCCGACGACGACGCGTTGGCTGCAATGCCCGACGTCGTGAAGAAGATGCACGCAAAGTCGGGACTGACCGAAGAGGTTCGTAAGTCGACGGTCACCCTCGCCGAGGCGGAGAAAGAGGTGCTCGCGTACATCCGCAAGCACGTTCCCGTCGCCGGTACGGCTCCCTTGGCGGGTAATTCCATCGCCACCGACCGCGGATTCATCTCACGCGACATGACGGCACTGGACACATACCTGCACTACCGGATGATCGACGTCAGCTCCATCAAAGAACTCTCCCGCCGCTGGTACCCGCGAATCTACTTCGGCCAGCCCGAAAAAGGTCTCGCCCACAGGGCACTCGCCGACATCAAGGAATCCATCCGCGAACTCAAGTACTACCGCGGCACTGCATTCGTCGCGGCGCCCGGACCGTCGAGCGCGGAGATTGCAGCCGTCGTAGAGGGCTTGGGTCCCGCCTGACCTGCCGATTGGCTTCCTGACCGACTTTCGCGCTAGTATCTCTTTCGTCAAAGCAGCCGGGTCAAACCGGTGGCCGAGGCAATGGTGGGCGTAGTTCAGTTGGTAGAGCACCAGGTTGTGATCCTGGCTGTCGCGGGTTCGAGTCCCGTCGCTCACCCAAGCGGAACCCCCGAGAATGTCGGAAGACATTTTCGGGGGTTCTTTTGGTTTGTGCGCCAGCCCCAATCTCCCCTTCCACAGCCGGGTGGGGTGGCGACCGCGACAAATCGCGCGCTCCCGAGCAACCCGTGCCCGAGCCGAGCGAACGTACCTCTGGTCGCCTCAGAAAGACCGAAAGCCACTTTCGCTCACATCGGGGTGGCCGGAACGCCGCAAATCACCCACCCGAAATCACTCGGGCGACGGTTGCGGCTCCCAGACACCTGCGACGGTCCCCTCGCGAACGTGTCGCTCGTATGCCGAGACCTTGTCGTGGATGACGGTCAGGTTGTCCTGCAGCGCAGAGATCCTGGATCGAATCAACTCCTCATGCGACTGCAAAAGTGAAAGCCGCTCCTTCTCGTTTCCTGGACCTGACCTGACGAGAGCGGCGAATTCGCGGATCGTGGCGATCGGCATACCCGAGTCTCGGAAGCGATTGCACAGCTTCAACCAAGCGACATCGCTTTCGGAGTACACCCGACGCCCACCTGCCGAGCGCGCCACCTCGTGAACGAGCAATTCCTCACGTTCGAAGTATCGAAGGGAATCGATACTGATTCCGGTCCGGACAGCGACGTCACCGATTGACAGTTCGCGCATTGCCTGGCGACCTTTCCTTGACCTGGAGTGCACTCCAGATTTTACGGTCGCAGTCATGAATTCCATCCAGCGCAAAATCAACACCGGATTCTCCCGAGTCTCCACTGCCGACGACGTACTTGCCGGACAAGATTTAACGGGCACTACGGTTTTGGTCACTGGCGGGTACTCCGGACTCGGATATGAGGTTTCGCAGTCACTTTCTTCGGTCGGGGCGCGAGTTGTAGTTCTTGCCCGCCGACCAGAACAGGCACGGAACGCGGTGGCCGACCTTCCGGGTATCGAAGTGCGAGCGTGCGACCTGTCGGACCCGAGCAGTGTCAGATCGTGTGCGCGAGAAATTCTCGAATTCCGGATCACTCCGGACATCATCATCTGCAATGCGGGGGTCATGGCCTGCCCGGAACTCCGTGTCGGCTCCGGATGGGAATCACAATTCGCGATCAATCACCTCGGGCACTTTGTACTGGTGAACCTGCTTGTGCCAGCCATGCCCGCAAACGGTTCTCGCGTAGTCGCTGTCTCGTCGGCGGGACATTTTCTGTCGGGAGTGCGTTGGAATGACATACATTTCCGCAACGGTTACGACCGCTGGCTTGCGTACGGTCAAGCCAAGACTGCAAATGCTCTATTCGCTGTACAGCTGGCGAGTTCCGGTGCTTCACGCGGTATCAGTGCGTTCTCCGTCCATCCCGGGAGCATCCTCACTCCGCTTCAACGTCACTTCTCCACATTGGAGAAACACGATCTCGGATGGACGACGTCGAATGGCGACGCCGTGCCGGGGTTCAAGACTCCCTCCCAGGGCGCCGCTACAACGGTGTGGGCAGCGACGGCACCGATACTCGCCGATCACTCCGGCGCGTATCTCCAGGACTGCAACATCGCGGACGTCGCGCAGACCGATGACATGAGCGTCGGCGGAGTGAAACCTTGGGCTACCGATCCCGCCGACGCACGCAGATTGTGGGCACTGTCCGCTGAGATGACCGGAGTGGACGCGTTCGGTCGACGCTGACACCGAGCGAACGTACCTCCCGTCGCCTCAGATAGACCGAGAGGCACTTTCGCTCACAACAGGTGTACAGATGCAGAATGCCCCCAACCGGACGGTCGGGGGCATTCTGCCGTTCAAGGCTTCAGGGACGCACTCAGACGTCCGCGTTGCCGGTCTTCCAGACGCTCCAGGGGATGTTCCAGTCACCGAGGCCGTCGGTACCGGAGAGAGTGCCGCCGACGGTGTTCTTGACGACGACGATGTCCCCACGCTTGGTGTTGTCGTAGACCCACTTGGCGTTGGACGGGCTCAGGTTGAGGCAGCCGTGACTGGTGTTGGAGTAGCCCTGCTGCCCGACCGACCACGGCGCCGAGTGGAAGAAGATGCCGCTGTAGGACATTCGGGTCGCCCAGTCGACGGGGGTCTTGTAACCCTGCGCCGAGGTGACCGGGACGCCGTACGTGGACGAGTCCATGATCATGTTCGCGAAGCGGTCACCGATGATGTAGACGCCGTTGTCGGTAGGAGTGCTGTCCTTGCCCATGGAGGTGGGCATGGTCATGACAGTCTCACCGTTGACCTGGAAAGTGACCTGCTTGGTGTTGTCGTCCGCCGTGGCGATGACGGCATCACCGATGGTGAAGGAACTCTTCGCGTCTTCCTGCCCGAAGACTCCCTTGCCGAGATTGCGCCCGTACACGTTGACGCTCACGTCGACCTTGGTGCCCGGTGCCCAGTAGTTCTCCGGACGCCAACGGACCTCACGATTGTTGACCCAGTAGAACGCACCTTCGACGGCCGGAGTCGTGGTGACGGTGATCGCGGCTTCGGCAGCCTTGCGATCGGGGATGTTCTCGTCGAACTGCACCGCGATGGGCTGACCGATGCCGACCACGTCACCCTCGTTGGGCAAGACGTACGGCTTGGTGACGTTGCCGGGCGCGCTGGTGGTGAAGGACGTGACCGTCGTACTGGCGCCACCCAATCCGAATGCGCGGGCCTCGATTTTGTACTTGCGGTTGTAGCCGAGTGGCTCGGTGGTGGTCCACGACGCACCGTCGGCAGCAATCGCGCCGGCAACTGCCTTGCCGTCCTGATTGACCATCGTCACGTCGGACAGAGCGCCGTCAGCGACGTTGATCTTGACCGGGTCGCCCGGCGAGAAGCCGACAGCGCCGTCGGCAGCGGTCGAGGTGAGCTTCGGCTTGATGAGTTCGGTGAGCGGATTGGAATCGATCGGCGCCGACCCTTCGGTACTGACGTCCTTGCCGCCCGACGTGCACGCGGTCATCAGAACGAGAGCACCGAGAGACGCCGCGATCATCGCCGCGCCCTTCGACGCTCGACCGTTCCCCCCGCGCACGGACAGACCCCACCTTTGACGACTCATCGTTCGACTCCGCTTCACAATTTCTCCGACTAACTTCCGCGTCACATGCGAATCCCACTTACCGGAAGGCAAGTGGGACTTGCGGTATGACTGCGCTGCACCAATGATGCCAGGCGCGCTCGTTACCAACGGTCATGAAAGGCCACGCCGTCAGTAACGTTCAAGTATCAATCGCTCCGAACCGTCCGTTTTGTTACGGCTTTCAGCGGATTTCCTCCGATCGGACTACAGCGGTGACGCCTCCACCTGGCGATTTGCTCCCGAACCGGCGATTCGGCTAATGTTCTGTCTCGCAAGAGCGAGCGCCTATAGCTCAGTTGGTAGAGCAAGTGACTCTTAATCACTGGGTCCGGGGTTCGAGTCCCTGTGGGCGCACTTGCAAAGGTCCCCACCTTCTTCAGAAGGTGGGGATTTTTCTTTGTGTCGTGGTGGACAGGTTGTGGTGAATAGACTTCACAGTTATCGGAACCACGGCCTGGAGGATTGATGACCGAGCGCGAAACCACACCGGGCAGCGAGCTGGCATTTGCCGGGGTTGCGGGTCAGGCCGCTCTGATCCGGTCCGGAGAATTATCGGCCCGCGAGCTCACCGAGAACACACTTCGCCGTATCGAACGCCTCGATTCGACGCTCAATGCTTTTGTACGGGTTCTCGCAGACGAAGCGCTCGACGAAGCGACACGTCTCGATCAGCGCCAGGCCGACGGCCACAGCCTGGGCCCACTGCACGGAGTCCCGATCGCGATCAAAGACGAGAACGACGTCGCCGGAACGCCGACGACGTACGGCGGTGCGGCAGCAACTCGCATCGCATCGGCCGATTCAGAGGTCGTCCGGCGGTTGCGCGAGGCCGGCGCGGTGATCGTCGGCAAGACGACGATGCCCGAGTTCGGCATCTGGCCCTTCACGGAGACTGCTGCAAACGGCTACACCAGAAACCCTTGGGACACCGGTGTATCCACGGGCGGATCGAGCGGAGGATCTGCGTCGGCCGTCGCGTCGGGCATGATCGCAGCGGCAATCGGCGGCGACGGCGGCGGTTCCATCCGACTGCCTTCGGCGTTCTGCGGGTTGTTCGGACTCAAACCGCAGCGCGGTCGGGTGAGCACCGCGCCGAACCGCAACCTCTGGCGCGGACTCGGCACGCTAGGCCCTCTCACTCGTTCCGTCGAGGACAGCGCGCTCGTGTACGACGCGATCACCGGTACCACCGGGACCGACGACTACACAGCCGAAACGCTCCGCACCAGCTTTGCCGAGTCAGCCGCGTCGGCGCCCGGGCCGCTTCGCATTGCAGTGTCCACCCGGAGTCCGGTCCGGGGCGTCCGCCCGTCCCCGGAGGTCGTTGCCGCGGTGCATTCGATCGCAGAGATGTTGAGCGCGTTGGGACATCACGTCGAAGAGCACGATCCCGAGTACCCGGACGCAACTGCAGCATTTCTCCCCCAGGTGCTCGGCGGCGTCCGCGACGAAGCACTGCGCGTCGATCATCCAGCGTTACTCGAGAAGCGCACACGAGCACTCGCGTCGATCGGCCGGATAGTCGCTCCCGCGCGCGTCGGGAAATTCGCTTACCGCAAAGGTGAGCGAATCGCAGCGACGGTCAACCAGGTCTTCGACACCTTCGACCTGGTCCTGATGCCGACCACGCCCGCGCTGCCACGCCCGATCGGACAACTCGAAGGAACCGGCCTTCTGTCAGCAGTCCGCAAGGCGTTGCCGATCGCCGCCTACTGTTCGATCTGGAATGTCTGCGGCAACCCGGCGGCCGCTGTGCCCGCCGGGTTCTCCGAACGCGGACTCCCCCTGAGCGTCCAACTGGTCGGGCGCAGCGGTGGTGAACCGACGATTCTCGCCGTCGCACAGCAGTTGGAAAGCACCGTCCGCTGGCCGGATTCGCACCCTCCACACTCGTGAATTCCGGAAGCGATGTAACCATCGTCACCACGATGAACACGCGTTTTGCAAACTCCTGAGCCTGTCGGCTAATGTTCTGTCTCGCAAGAGCGAGCGCCTATAGCTCAGTTGGTAGAGCAAGTGACTCTTAATCACTGGGTCCGGGGTTCGAGTCCCTGTGGGCGCACTTGCAAGAAGGCCCCCACCTCACCAGGTGGGGGCCTTCTTCATGTTCTGTCTTCGACAACTCGGGTCAGCGAATGATCTTCCGGACCACGAGTATTCCCACCACTGAACCGACTGCGATCAGCGCGTACTTCACTGCCGGCTCGTTGAGCTTGGCGAGCACCGTCTTCTTGGTGTTCTCGACCAGCCGCTTCGGGTTGGTGCGGACCGTCAGTTCGTCGAGTGTGCTCGCGAGCTGGTTACGCGCCTTCTCGATCTCGCGTTCGATGCTCTCGGTGTCCCTGGGCACGTGTCCTCCAACTTGTCTGTGTTCTGCTGCTCTGTGTGCGGGTCTGCTGTGCGGACGCAGCGCGCCGACACTTCGCTCTACCGTAGAGGAGCAGAATGCCCTCGCGCCCACCTGCCGCGCAATTTCTCGACTAACCTCGATTCCCGTGACCGAGAACAGTAGATTGTCCGCCGGCGACGTCGCGCCGGATTTCACGCTCCCAGACGCCGATGGCAACGAGGTTTCCCTTCACGATTACCGCGGCCGCAAGGTCATCGTGTACTTCTACCCGGCGGCCAGCACCCCGGGGTGCACCAAGCAGGCCTGCGACTTCCGTGACAGCCTCGCCGAGCTGAACGGCGCCGGCCTCGAAGTCATCGGAATCTCGCCGGACAAGCCCGCAAAACTCGCGAAGTTCCGCGATACCGAAGAGTTGACCTTCCCGCTGCTCTCCGATCCCGAGAAGGCGACGCTCGAAGCCTGGGGCGCGTTCGGTGAGAAGAAGATGTACGGCAAGACCGTCCAGGGCGTCATCCGCTCGACGTTCCTCGTCGACGAGGAAGGCAAGATCGAGGTGGCCCAGTACAACGTCCGGGCCACCGGCCACGTCGCCAAGCTACGACGCGATCTGTCGGTCTAACTCCCGTACCGGCTCAAGAACAGAGCCTCCGCGAAAGCAAGATTCTCGATCTCCGACGGGTCGACGCTTTCGTCGGGCGCATGAATGCGGCATTGCGGTTCCTCGACGCCGATCAACGCGATCTCCGCGTCGGGGAACTGCTCGGCCAGTGCACTGCACAGCGGTATCGATCCCCCTTGGCCGGCAAATCCGACTTCGCGGCCGTAGGCATCGGTGAGCGCGGACTTCAGCTGCGCGAAACCTGCACCCTCCGTCGAGGACGAGAACGGCGATCCCGTCGATTCCGGAACGACCTCGATGTGGACGCCCCACGGCGCCGCCGCGCGGAGGTGGTCCGTCAACAACTTCTGTGCCTGCGCCGGATCCGTGCCAGGCGGGACACGAAGATTCAGGCGTGCCGACGCGCGGGGCGTGATCGCCGCCGCCGAACCCACGACCGGCGGGCAGTCGATACCCAGGATGGTCAGCGCCGGACGAGCCCACACCTGCTCGGCGACCGAACCGGAACCAGTCAGCTGCACCCCTTCGAGCACCCCGGCGTCGGAGCGGAACTGATCGCCGTCATAACTGACACCCGCCCATTCCTGGTCGTTCGTCAAGCCTTCGACAGTGGTGTTTCCGGCGCTGTCGTGCAGCGTCGAGAGTATGTGCACCAGCGCGGTGATCGCATCGGGCGCCGGTCCACCGAAGACACCGGAGTGAATCTCACCCTCGAGCGTCGACACGTGGACCACAACGTTCGCGATCCCGCGCAATGACGTCGTGATCGTCGGCTCCCCGACTTCGGTGTTGCCGGTATCGGCGATCAGGATCATGTCGGCTGCAAAAAGTTCGGGCCGCTCTCGCACCAGATCCTCGAGACCGCCAGTGCCCATCTCCTCGGATCCTTCGGCGACGAGCGTCAGGTGGACGCTCGGATCCACACCGGCTGCGGCGAGCGCTCGCAGAGCTGTCAGATGCATGACGACGTTGCCCTTGCAGTCGGAAGCGCCCCGTCCGTACCACCGTCCGTCGCGCTCGGTGAGCGTGAAAGGCGGGGAGCCCCAGAGCTCTTCGTTTCCGGGCGGCTGAACGTCGTAGTGGCAGTACAGCAGAACGGTCGGAGCACCGCCCGGGCCTGGTCGACGCCCGACAACCGCGGCCGAACCGTCGGAGGTCTCGATCGCCTCGATATCGGCGAAACCCTGAGCCCGGAATGCCTCCAGGACCCAATGCGCAGCGGCCGCGCATTCTTCCGGCGGGTACTGCCGTGCATCGGCGACGGACTTCATCGCCACAAGTGCACTCAGATCCTCACGGGCACGCGGCATGAGTTCACCTACCGCGGTTCGCAGTTCTTCCGTCATCGTCTCCCTCTCCTCGGCATCGAATCTCGGTGTGCCCGAAGAATCTCAGTCTGCCCGAATCGGACGTAGGCAGGCGCCAGGATCGCCGTTGCGCCACACCGCGCAGCAACCTCTTCGGCTACTGGACAGTTGGTCACCTAGTATCGAGGTGTGGCAACAGCATCGGGACTCGTGTGCGCGCACCTGCGCGGTGCGTTTCGACCGATCACGACCGCCGAAGTAGGTGGCCGATGACACCGGATAATGCACAAGTCCCAAATTCGACAGAAAACACCGATAGCCTGGAAGACGTGCAGCCCACGACTCGTCACCGCGCGCGGCGACGAGTCGACCCAGCACTGGAGAATCCCCAGAGCCTCGAAGAACCGCAGGAACTGCTGCCGCGCAAGCGTCCGACGCAAGAGCGCAGCCAGCGTAAATTCGACGCACTCCTGGCTGCGTCACGGGAACTCCTCACCGATGTCGGTTTCGAATCGTTCACCTGTGAAGAAGTCGCGGCACGTGCTGACGTCCCGATTGGGACGCTTTACCAGTTCTTCGCGAACAAGTACGTCATCGTGTGCGAATTGAACCGCCAGGACCTCGTCGGGGTCCAGCACGAGCTTGCTCAGTTCGGCGGCGAAGTACCCTCGCTCGACTGGTTGCGGTTCCTGAACAGTTTCGTCGATCACATGGCCGGGCTGTGGACGTCTGATCCGTCGCGCCGCGAGGTCTGGCTGGCGATGCAGTCGACGCCGTCCACGCGGGCAACCGGAGTCATTCACGAAAAGCAGTTCGCCGAGACCGTAGCGAAAATGCTCGGCCCGTTGACGCCTCGTACGCGGCGAGATCGTCGCCTGATGATGGCGGAAGTTCTTGTCCACGTGGTGTATTCGATGCTCAATTTCTCGGTTCAGGACGGTCAGTCGCATGCCGACGCCGTCGCCGAACTGAAAAGGTTGATGATCGCGTATCTCCTCGTCGCCGAGAAGGAATCCCGCACGAAGGACTAGTCGAACGACAAAGAGCCGGTCTCCCCTTGGGAGACCGGCTCTTTCGTGTGCGGCAGTGCTACTCCGGGTCGGATTCGATGACCGCGAAAGCGCCCGCCATGTCCCCGTCGTGGGTGAGCGAGATATGAATCTTCACTCCGGTCAGGTGTTTGGCCACGTCACCGCGAAGCCGGATGCCGGGGCGCCCCCAGGCGTCCGAGACGACCTCGATCTGATTGTGGATCATTTCCCCCAGCACCGGTGGGCCGGCGAAGAGAGCAGTTGACCATGCCTTGATCACTGCTTCCTTCGCAGCCCACCGGGCGGCGAAATGTCGTGCCGGTTCGGAGCTCCGGGTAGCGGCGTCTCGACGCTCGCCCGGTGTGAAGTTGTCGAGCATTGCCGTTCCCGACCTGTTCAATTGCTCGGCGAACTCCGACACCGTCACGAGGTCGAAGCCGATACCCAGAACTCCCATACCGTGACTACTACTTGCAGCCGGGCAGATTCGAGCGGTACACCTGGTCTGCGCCGAGTCGTGCGTCCTCGCTCAGCAGCATGTCCGCTTCGAGCTGACGCGACGCCTTGGCCGGCGTTCCGTCGGCACCGAGGCGACGATCCGCCGGGCGCTCGTAGAGGCTGTCGCCACCGCACATCGCCTTCGCGAGGCGACGCTGACCGTCGATCGTCCGCTGCTGGGCCGCAGCAACATAGGCGTCACGCTTGTCGGCCGGAACCGACTCGACGAATGCCTGCGGGTGCACGACTGCGATCAGTCCGGAGACGTGACCGAAGCCGAGGCTGGTCAGCAGGCCCGCGCGCAGCGGAAGATGCTCACCGAACTTGAGCGGCTGACGTGCCCACACGAGGTGCTCGAATTCGGCCATCTTGTCGTCGACGCAGTCGAGGCTGCGGTTCGGCGGGACGATGCCCTGGCTCAGTACCTGGCAGAGCCCGATCAGCTGGAAGGCTGCGGCACCACCCTTGGCGTGACCGGTCAGGCTCTTCTGCGAGACCACGAACATCGGCGCGCCTTCACTGCGTCCCAATGCCCCGGCGAGGCGCTCGTGCAGCTCTGCCTCGTTGGGATCATTGGCGGCAGTGGAGGTGTCGTGCTTGGAGATCACGGCGATGTCGTCGGCGCTCACGCCGAGTGCGTTGAGCGAGAGTGCGAGCTGCGAATCCGCTCCCCCACGTCCGGCGCCCAGTGCTCCGAGTCCCGGTGCCGGGATCGAGGTGTGGACACCGTCGGCGAACGATCCGGCCCAGGCGACCACACCGAGGACGGGAAGACCCATCTCGAGTGCCAGGTCACCGCGAGCGAGGAGAATCGTTCCGCCACCGGCCGACTCGACGAATCCGCCGCGGCGACGATCGTTGGCCCGCGAGAAGCGGCGATCCTCGATGCCCTTGGCATGCATGTCCTCGGTCTTGGCAGTGGCCGACATGTCGCCGAAGCCGATGATGCCTTCCGTGCTCAGATCGTCGAACCCGCCGGCAACAACCAACTGCGCCTTGCCGAGTCGGATCTTGTCGACGCCTTCTTCGACGGATACCGCTGCCGTGGCACAGGCGGCGACGGGGTGAACCATCGCACCGTAACCGCCGACGTACGACTGAACGACGTGCGCTGCAATGACGTTCGGCAGCGCTTCCTGCAGGATGTCGTTCGGACGGTTCTCGCCGAGCAGCGTGTCGATGTACAGGCTCCTCATGGAGGTCATGCCGCCCATGCCGGTGCCCTGCGTGTTGGCGACCAGGCTCGGGTGTACCCAGCGGAGCAGTTCGCTCGGAGTGAAGCCGCCGGTGAGGAAGGCGTCCACCGTTGCGACGATGTTCCAGAGGCCGACGCGGTCGACCGAATCTGCCATGTCGGCGGGGATGCCCCACTTGGTGACGTCGAAGTTGGTCGGGATCTGGCCGCCGACACTGCGAGTCAGCTTCATCTTGCGCGGGACGCGGATCTCGGTGCCTGCGCGGCGGGTGACCGTCCAGTCTCCGGACTCGGCGGAAACCGTCGCCGTCGTGTTCTCCGGATCGGATTCGACGAAGGCCTGAGCCTCTGCCTCACTGCCGACCACGAAGCTCAGATCCTTGTCCAGGAACACGGAGGTGAGCAGCGGAGCGGTGTTGTCGATCATCGCGCCCTCGTCGACGTAGCGACGGATGCCGCAACGCTCGACGACTGCGTCGTGGTACTTGTCGGCGATTTCCGCCTCGGGTACCAGGTCACCGGATTCGACGTCGTACCAGCCCGGCTTGGGGTCGTTCTCCCAGACGATGAGTCCGGTGTTCCACGCCAATTCGAGAACGCCTGCGGCAGAGAGCTGCTCGTCGACCTCCATCTCGAAGCGGGTACGCGAGGAACCGTAGGGTCCGAGCTCTCCGGCACCCACGATGACCACGAGGTCCGCGGGGGTGACGTCCAGTTCGGGCCAGCTCGGAGCCTTGACCGAGTCGTCGATGCGAGCCGGCGCGGGCAGCGCCAGGATGCTGGACTCGTCCACTGCTTCGTCGACAGCTTCGGCGATCTCGGCAACCTCGGCAGCTTCCTTGGCCAAAGCACCCAGATCCAGGTTGGCCTCGGACAGTCCGCCGGTCAGGTCGACCTCGAGCGGGGCCTCTGCTGCAGCGCGCCGCGACTCGCGGGTTGCCGTCTTCAGCAGTTCGGTCGCCATCTCCTGGGTGGACCAGGTGCGGACGCCCGCAGCTTCGACCGCGTCGACGATCGGATCGTTGTGACCCATGAGTCCGGTTCCGCGAACCCAACCGATGACCGCGTGTGCCAACGTGACCCGCTCGGCCCAGTTGCGCTCGGCCTTCCAGCGGTTGACCACGGCGATCAGCGAAGCCTTGGCCTCGCCGTAAGCACCGTCGCCGCCGAACGTTCCGCGGTTCGGCGAACCGGGCAGCACCACGTGCAGGTGCGTGTCGACGTCGCTGTCGTAACCGATCTTCGACAGACCGCCGATGAGGCGCTCCACCGACCAGAGCAGCACGCGCATTTCCATTTCGGCGCGAGCGCCGGCGTCGGAGAGTTCGCCGCCGACACGGGGAGCTGCGAACGGGAAGAGCATCGTCGGCGTCATGGCCGGCTTGATGAGCTTCTTTGCGCCGCCTGCGTTCTCGGTGGCTTCGTTGCCGATCCAGTCGATCAGTGCGTCGACGTCGGTGTACGACGCCATGTTCGCGGGAACCACCCAGAGGGCGGCACCGGCGCGAGCGTTCTCGCGGTACAGGTCGCGGTAGAAGCCGAGACGCTGACCGTCGAGTCGCGAGGTGGTCACGAATACCGTTGCGCCACCGGCAAGGAGCTTGCCCGTGACCGCTGCCGCGATGGAACCCTTGCTGGCGCCCGTCACTACTGCGACCTCGCCTGCCCACTCGGGTGCGTCGGATTCTGCCGCAGCAGCCGCATCAGCGATGCGGGTGTAGACCTCGGCGAGTGCGGTGCGGCCTTCGTCGGTTGCACGGGTGGCCCACCACTTCGCCTGTGCGGCGACGGTGGAGCCGGCACCGATGAAGTTCTCGACCGACAACGCGGTGTCACCGAGCCAAATGCGAGCGAGATCCTCACGCGCACTTGCCCAGCGGTCGTCGAGCAGAACGGCCTTCTGCGCGTCGAATGCCGGAGCAACCAGACGCGGCCAGTCGGAGCCGAGTTCGGCCGAGACCAGGTCGACCAGTTCGGTGTCCTCGACCGTCGCGACTGCCGTTTCTTCGTTCAGTCCGAGCTGCTCGAGTACCAGGCGTGCGGCCGAGGCCAGAACGCCGTTGCGACCGGTGATGTTCTCGGTGAACTCACCCAGAGCAGCTGCGTCGACAGTTCCGCCGCTTCCGCCGCCGGTAGCGGGCAACGAGACACTAACTCCACGAGCAGACCCGACCGAGGCAACTGCGCTGTCGATGACTGCGTCCACTGCTGCCGCGTCGGCCAGTGCGCCGGAGCTCAGGCCACCGAGGTCGCCGCCGCGGATGCTGGCGCCGTCACGGGTACCGAGAGCCACTGCTGCGGTGACGTGGTGTGCCCAGCCGTCGCCCAGTTCCCAGACCTTCTTGACGCGGTCGGCGATGTAGCCGGGACGCTTGCCCGAGGGGCCGAAGACCTTACGCAGGTGATCGTTGATCGAATCGGAGAGCACCGGTCCGAACGGCTTGTACGTACGGGCGAGCTTGTCGACGGTTGCCCCCAGGGAGCCCATGTCGGCGTCTGCGGCCCCGTCGATGGCACCGAGGGAGAGCTCGGAGCCGAGGTCGACCAGAAGCTGGTTGCGACGCGAGGAAACGCCGTCGCACAGTGCCTCGATCGTGTCCGCGGGGCCGACCTGATCGGGACGGAGCTTGGTCCACAGGCTGATCAGGACCTTCGTGGCGTCGGGCGCCTTGAAGGTGAGGTCGTCCGGACGCGGTCCACCCGAAGGTGCAGCCGGCGCGGCAGCGGCAACCGGAGCAGCGGCCGCGGCGGCCGGAGCAGCCTGCGCGGCAGGCGCTTCGATCTCGTCGTCGTCATCGACAGCGGGGTCGACGTCGGTGCCGTAGACGATCGCAGCTTCGCGCTCGACGTTGAGAACCTCGACCGGGTAGCCGAAGCGGCCCGGCAGCTTGAGGGTCTGCGACGCGAGGTTCGCGACGGTCGGGGCAGCGCCGAGACCGATCTCGACGAAGCGTTCGACCCCGAGCCCTCCTTCGGACTCGTCACCGAAGAGCAGGTCCTGCGTCTCGATCCAACGGACCGGGCTGGCGAACTGCCAAGCCAGCAGCTCGATCAGGATGATGCGGGACAACTCGTGAGTGCGCGTTGCGTAGCTGTCGAAGTCTGCGAGGACTTCCTGCAGCGGCTCGGACGGCACCAAGTCGGCGATTTCCTGAACGAAGTCACGTCGCAGCGAGAACGGCTTCGGAACCAGGTTCGGGATGTAGCGGCCGATCAGGATGTCCGGGTCGATGTCGTGCGGGAGCAAGTCCTGCAGGCACACGCGGAAGTCCGCCACACCACCGCGAAGGACGGTGGAGTGGAACGGCACGTCGATGCCGGGAACCTGGATGTATGCCCGCTTGCCACCGAATTCTGCTCGGCGACGGTCGATTTCGACCTCGAGTGCGTCGAGACCGGCTACCGAACCGGCGATGGCGTACTGGCTGCCGCGCAGGTTCAGGTTGACGATTTCGAGGAACTCACCGGAGGTCTCGGCGACACCGGCGACGAAGCCCTGCACGTCGTCGTCGGAAACACCGATCTGCGACGGGCGAATAGCGGCCATGCGGTAGTCGGAGCGTCCGGCTTCGTCACGGGGAACGAGCTGGTGCATGGCGGAGCCACGCTGGAAGACGACCTCGAGAAGTGCTTCGAGCGGGAAAACCTCGGCGACAGCGGCGAGTGCGTTGTACTCACCGACCGAGTGACCGGCCAGAAGGGAATCCTCGATGAAGGTTCCGGATTCGCGCAGCTCGGCAACCTGGGCAACACCGAGAACGGCCATGGCCACCTGGGTGAACTGAGTCAGGTGCAAGACACCGTCGGGATGCCTGTGCTCGACACCACGGGCCTTGACGGTCACCGGGTTGTCGCGCACGACAGCGAGAATCGAGAATCCGAGTGCCTTACGAGTGTGCTTGTCCGCGCGCTCCCAGACGTCGCGGGCGGCCTTGGAGCGTGCGCGAGCGTCGAGGCCCATGCCCGGGCGCTGAATGCCCTGGCCGGGGAAGGCGTAGACGGTCTTCGGCGCGGCGGTGCGGCCGGTGGCGACCATGACCAGTTCACCGTCGATGCGGCAGCCGACCTCGACGATTTCCGCGCCCTGGTCGATACCGACACGATCGACACGGACGTCGATCTCGGCGCCGGGTCGAACCATCCCGAGGAAGCGAGCTGTCCAGGCGGTCAGGCGGCGCGGCGGGACGCGGGTCTCGGCCGGGTCGACTGCGGTGACTACCTGCTGCGCTGCGGCGGAGAGCCACATGCCGTGCACGATCGGGGTTCCGAGGCCGGCCAGCAGAGCGGCGTTGTCGGAGGTGTGAATCGGGTTGTGGTCACCGGAAACCTGAGCGAAGGCGCCCATGCTGACCGGAGCGAGGATCTTCGCGTCACGGCGACGACGACGCGAGGTGTCGACAGCCGCATCGCTGATCGATCCACCGGCGCGAGCCGGGTCGGCGAGTTCGCCTGCACCGGTGCGTCCGCGGATCGCGAAACGCTCGGTCATGGTGACGACTGCGGGGGCGTCGAGGCCCTCGCCGAGCATGGCACCGACCTCGACCTTGACCTCGACGACACGACCGAGGTCGGTGTCGAGAACCGAGGCGACCTCGGCATTGACCACGAGAATGCTTGTCTCGGAGGGAAGTTCACCGACGAAGTCGACGGTGTGGTCGAGGTGGACCAGGTCGAGCATGCCTTCGATAACGGAAAGACTGTCGAGCTTGGCTGCGCCGAGGACTGCGAACACTGCAGGCCAGCATGCTCCGACGACGACGTCCGGAACAGCCTTGCCGCTGACACTGAGCGTGGCGGGCAGACCCGAACCGGTGACACCGGCGTGATCGGCGATGCGATCGGGAACCCACGCGACGTTGAGGCGAGCCTTGCCGTTCTTGACTGTCGGAAGTTCCTGTCCGGCAGCAACTGCCAGGAGCGCGGACATCGCACCTTCGGCATCGGCTTCGGTGACAACCGGAGCGCCGCCGTCGACGACGGACTCGGGGATCGTGATCGTGATGTCGACCGACTTGCCTGCCACCAACGGAACCGAAAGCAGCACGTGCGAGGAATCGACGACGGTCAGACTGGAACCGGTGGTGCCGTGAACTGCCTTGTCGGCAGACTCTGCACTCCACTCGTCGAGGTCGCCGAGACGACGGACGGGGTTCTGGGTCAGGCGGCCGGCCCACTGGAGGTCAGGAGCCGAGAGAACGGCGTCGAGAAGTCCGGGTGCGGAATCCTGGTGGCGACGGCTCGCGAGTGCAACCGGAGTGGTTCCGGCAGCAACCAATTCGTCGTAGGTCGCCTTCTCGAAGCGATCGAGCAGGTCACCGACCGGCTCGTCGACACGGGTGATGCCGGCGACGGCAACGGTGCCGGGGATGACGCAAACCTGATCGGCGGTGTAGCGGGGGTCGTGTGCCTGCCACAGGGAGTCGCTGCGCCACCAACGACGCACGTCACCGTCGACGACGGGAACGAAGTTGACCGGCTTGCCCGGCGTCTTGCACAACGAGATGAAGAACGAGACGTCTGCGGGATGCAGAACGGTGGTCGAGTAGTCCGGGTACGACGCCTGCAGTGCGCAGATTGCAGCCTCGGGGCGCTCGAGGGTCTCGGCGTCAGCGAACAGCGTGGGGATCGGGCCGCGGTCGACCGGGTGCAGACGCGCCTCGGTGCGCTGGAGCATCTCGCCGAAGCGAGCACGCCAGGTGATGTCGAGCCACGGGCTCGACGTCGCCTCGACGATGGCGTCCTGAAGATCGGCGCCGCAGTCGAATTCCTTCGCCGCGTCGATGCCGACGGTCAGCTCGAGGTAGCGGCGCAGCCACTGTGCGTACGTCATGGTCTCGACGTCGCCGAAGTACGGCTTGGCGGTGACGTCGAGGGCGGCGATGATCTCGTCGCGGCGCTCGGCCACTGCCTCGGAATCGCCGGCAACCTCGTCGAGGAGGCGACCGGTACGCGAAGCCGCGTTGTCGATCTCGTGGATGTCGGCACCGAGCTGGCTACGGCCGGAGGCCATTCCGCCTTCAGCGGTACCTGCACCGACCCAGTCCGGCGTACCGGGTGTGTCGACGAGGAGCTGCTTGACCTCGGGAGAGGTGGTGGCCTCGAGAGTCGCCATGGCTGCGGTGCCGACCAGGATGCCGTCGACGGGCATGGCCGGGAAACCGGCTGCGGCAGACCAGCGACCGGTCAGGTAATCGGCTGCGCGCTCGGGTGTTCCGATGCCGCCACCGACGCAGATGACCAGGTTCGGGCGTGTACGCAGCTCGGCGTACGTGTCGAGGAGCAGGTCGTCGAGGTCTTCCCACGAGTGGTGTCCGCCGGCGCGGCCGCCTTCGATGTGGACGATGACCGGGAAGTTCGGAACCTCGTTGGCGATGCGGATCACGGAGCGGATCTGCGCCACGGTGCCGGGCTTGAATGCAATGTTGGTGATGCCGATCTCGGACAACTCGTCGATGAGAGCAACAGCCTCTTCGAGTTCCGGGATACCGGCGGTGACGATGACGCCGTCGATGGGAGCACCGGCGGTACGGGCACGCTGCACGAGGCGCTTGCCACCGAGTTGCAGCTTCCACAGGTACGGGTCGAGGAACAGGGAGTTGAACTGGACCGCGCGGCCCGGCTCGAGCAGCATCTTCAGCTCTGCGACACGGTCTTCGAAGATTTCTTCGGTGACCTGCCCGCCACCGGCAAGCTCGGCCCAGTGACCGGCATTGGCTGCCGCGGCAACGATCTTGGCGTCGACCGTCGTCGGCGTCATACCTGCGAGCAGGATGGGTGAACGACCGGTCAGCTTCGTGAACGCGGTCTCGACGCCGATACGGCCGCCGGGAAGCGCAACGGGCTTCGGCGCGAACTCGGACCACGAACGTGAGACCTCAGGTGCTGCACCGGGTGTGAGCAGATTGCGGTGTCCGCCGCGGGTGGCTGCGGCAATGATGCCGATGCCCTGTCCACGCAGCGAAGAGGACGTCATACGGGTCAGCTGATCGCTGGGTCCGAGATCGAGAATCCACTTGGCGCCGGCGGAGATTGCGCCGTCGACAGCCTCGACCCAGTCGACCGGATCGACGAGGACACCCTGCGCAAGTTCGCGCGCACGGTCCGCGTCGAGACCGCAACGGGTCGCCCAGCTGCCGACGAGTTCGACGGCCTCGGTCAATGCGGGGTGATGGAAGCCGATTTCGGTGTCGAGCGGATCGAAGGACGGCGCGAAGACGGAACCGCCACGCTTCTTACCCTCACGCTCGCGGGCTTCCTCGGCTTCGATCTGTTCACAACGCTCTTGCACGCGTGCCAGCTGAGCGGGCGGCCCGGCGAGAACGACGCGGCGACGGCCGTTGCGGATGGCGAGGACAGCCGCGCGCTCAGGCGCCACACCCTCGGCAAGCTCGGCGACGACGGCGGCGAGACGCTCGGGATCGACGCCCGAGACCGCAACCATCGGCTTCGCGGAGGCGCCGGCGATGACGCCGCGGCGACGGCCGACCAAGCTGGCAGCAGCACCGACGAGCTGTGCGACGGCGAGGAGTTCACCGTCGTCGTTGCCCTGCGCGGCTACGGCAGCCGTGGCCAGAAGGCCCTGCGAGTGGCCGATGACGGCAGCCGGCGGGTTACCGGCTACATCCAGACCCTGAGCGGAGAGTGCACGCAACGCCGCAAGCTGCGTGAGGAAGACGCCGGGGAGTGACACCGGAGCTGCGGTGAGCGCGGCAGCGGAAGGCCCGGCCGACTTCTCACCTTCTTCTTCGTCGACGATCTCGGCTTCGAGCATCCACGCGATCGGATCGAATCCGACCGGGCGAACCACGAGGAGATCCTGTGCGACGGGCGCGAGGCGTGCGGCTGCGTCATTGACCAGATCGGTCAGAACGGGCTCCAGGCCGTTGTCACGGCTGAGCTCCTCGAGCGAGGTGAGCCAGGGAGCGCCCTGTCCACCGAAAGCGATTGCGTAGGAAACGCCGTTGTTCAGCGAATCGACGAGGGCACCTTTGCTGGTCGTGCGGGACTGTCCCCCATCGACGCCGAAACGGCGTCCACCCTTCGAGTCGCGTCCGTTTCCTGTAGGTGTCGTGTCATCGATCGTCACGCGTACGTCCTCTCCTGGTCACCCCTGCGGCGAGGTGGGATTTGCGGTGTGCTGCCCGGCTGAAGTGCTCGCGAATTCGTCGAGAGAATCGACGGAGTCAGGGCGTTCGTGCAAGACAAGGTTTACACAGAATCATGAGGATTTCCTCACGTTTGTCGGCACCCTGGAAATCTGGACTTTCGGGGCCGTGATCTTCCTCACGAGACTTCGAGAAAGTGACTCGCGAGTAGGTCGCGAACGCCCTGCCTGGGACTGTTACCGGGATTTTCAGAAACCTGAGGAACCCCTCATATTTATTGTTACCAATTCGTGACCTCCTTGACGGACGGTCGATCCCGTGCGTTCCGGGCCACAATCTGTCGGACTCCCTCGCTACGTTCAGCGCGTCCACACCGGACAACTTCTCGGGGGGAGAAATCATGAAAGACACAGACGTAGTCAGAGCGGCCGAATTCATCGGCGCCGAGCTTCCGCGCGAGGCGTGGCCGCATTGGAATCAGGGATGGCCGCGCGAGTCCGAAGCCGCCCTTCTCGATGCGATCTTCTCGTCGCGCGCCGCCTATGGAACACCGAAGACCGGAGTCCGCGCCGTCGTCGACCGTTGGCGCACACACCGCTCGGTAGCCGCCGACGATCGCCTCGACAGCTTGCCCGCTCTCGCCGCCTTCACCGACCGTGGCGACGAGCTCGCAACGATTCTCGGCAATCGCCAGCGCGTGCCGGGCAACTACTTCACCAAAGCCGAGGGTGCGGCTCGCGCGGCCAAGGCGCTCGTCGAATCCGGTTGCAGGTCCAGTGCCGACGTCGAGGACACCGAAAGCCTCCGTTCGGCAGTTATCTCCGTTCCGGGGCTCGGCCACAGGACCTTCGAGACGCTGGTGTTCCTGTCCGGGAAGTTGACGGTAACTTCGATAGATCTACTTGCACGGTTCGCCACCGAAGCAAGCAGTGGTGAGGAATTGTTGTCGAGCACCGACGCAGCCGAGTTGCTCGTTGCGGTTGCCGAACATCTCGATGTCGATGTTCAAACGCTCACCCACGCTGCGTGGCGGTATCAACGCACGGCCGAGCAACCTCGCCGGTCGAAGAAATCCACCATGCCGCCCGCAGCGCATCCACTCGCCGAAACGGCCTGAGAGCGGGCGGGCGCATCCCGACCAGGGTGGTGTGCCCGCGAGCGATTCCACTCGCGTATCCTTTGAATTCCGCGCGCGAGTGGCGGAATTGGCAGACGCGCTGGATTTAGGTTCCAGTGTCTCAGGACGTGGGGGTTCAAGTCCCCCCTCGCGCACAACGAAGAGCCCCGCCGGATCTGATCCGGCGGGGCTTTTTCGGTTCTCGTGAGCAAGGTCAGCGCTTTCGATCCTTGACCGGTGGAGTCATGTACGTCGTCCGACTCGGTGTCAGCCCCAGACGGACCGAGCTCTCCAACCAGGTGATCGCCGAGGCCGTCGGATCCACAACCGGAACGTGAATCCCTTTGCCATGCAGCCTGTCTCGGACCGCACTGGTCACACCGAGCATCCCGGTGCAACCGAGAACGACGGTGTCGGCCTCGCCGTTCTCCACTGCCGCAGACGCCTGAGCGGCCAGTCGATCGATCAGTTCCTCCCGATCGGTAAGGCCCAGCACCGGCATGTCCACGACTCGAATACTGCCCAGCCGATTGTCCAGCCCATACCGCCGAGTGAGCGATCGGAGCATCGGCACGACATTCGGCAGGATGGTCACGACACCGACGCGATCGCCCAGACTCATCGCTGTCAGAAATGACGGCTCGAAGCCGCCGACCACCGGAGCGTCGATGACCTCTCGGGCGGCATGCACTCCGGGATCGGCGAAACACGTGATGAACACACCGTCGACGCCGTCGGCTGCCGCCTCCTCGACCCGCTGCACGATCCCGGGGCCGGCAAGTGCCTCGTCGTACTCGGACTCGATGCTCGCCGTGCCAGAGAGCAGTGACACGACGTCGACCGTCGTACCGGGCGCCGCCCAGTGCTCCACCTCGGCTGTCACCGCCGGAGTCAGTGTGGTGTCGATGACCGGGCGAATCACTCTGATGTGCATGAAACACTCCCCTGCTTTCGGATACGCGCCGAGGTTATCGATGCAGCACAGCCGGGAGAATGTGTTCAGTGCCCTGGCGTTGCGGGTGAGGATGGGCATAGCGCACAGGTGCTGCGGGACGGCTTCTACGACACGCCGTGGCACGGCTTCTACGACACCGTGTCGGAGATCGCAGGGCGAGGCACTATAGCTCTCAGGTACCGTCTTAGTGTGTCCAAGAACGCTACTAAACGCCGACCTGCGCTGATTCTGCTGGTCATCGTGTCAGCTGCCGGCTGCCTCGCGCTCGGCTGGTGGCAGTGGGAGCGCTTCGAAGCCGTCGGAGGCTCGGGACAGAATCTCGGGTACGCGTTCCAGTGGCCGCTGTTCGCGGCGTTTGTCGTGTACGCGTATCGCAAGTTCGTTCAGCTCGAAGACGTGGACCCCGAAGAGGCCGAAGCCGAGGAAGCCGCCGCGGAGCCGCGTGAGATTCCCGCCGACCTCTTGCCGCAACGCCCGCGGGCCGAGTTCGACGATGTGAACCTCGACGTCGACGACCCTGAAGCCCGCCAAATGCTGGAATACAACGACTACCTTGCGCAGCTCGCCGCTCGCGAGTCCGATAGGAGCACGACGTGAGTACCGGTTCGGAAGCGAGCATCGCTACCCCCGCAGTCAACGCAGAAAAGCAGAAGAAGGTTGCGTCGGCGCTGGTCCGATACCGCGTTCTCGCCTGGATCACCGGCCTCTGGCTGCTGTTCCTGACCGGTGAGATGGTCTACAAGTACCTGATTCTCGACAATTCGGCGGACGCACCGTCGTGGTTGTTCTACATCGGCCAGATCCACGGCCTGTTCTACATGCTCTATCTCGTATTCACGATCGACTTGGCGATCAAGGCCCGGTGGAAGCCCGGTACGACGGTTGCCACCGCGCTCGCCGGCACGATCCCGTTCCTGTCGTTCGTGTTCGAGCACAAGCGAACCGCCCAGGTGAAGCAGGCTTATCAGCTCTGAGAGTTTCAAAAAGTAGAGCCCTGAACGCAGCCGCGTTCAGGGCTCTACTTTTCGGATTCGGTTCAGCCGGCCAGTGCCGCCAGCGCGGGAACGAGCTGTACGAGCGCGCGCCCTCGATGTGACGCCGCATCCTTCTCGGCCGGGGTGAGTTCTGCGGCCGAGCGGGTGTCGCCGTCCGGACGGAAGATGGGGTCGTATCCGAAGCCGCCGTCGCCGGCTGGTTCGCGGCCGATCACCCCGCGCCATTCGCCGCGCACGACGGTCTCGTCGCCGCCGGGGATCACCAGTGCACAGGCGGAGACGAATGCCGCGCCTCGACGCTCGTCCGGCACGTCTCCCAGCTGAGCCAGGACCAGAGCCGTGTTGGCGCCGTCGTTTCCGTGAGTACCCGACCACCGCGCGGACAGCACACCCGGCATACCGTTGAGTGCGTCGATCTCGACACCGGAATCGTCTGCGATGCAGGGCATTCCGGTTGCAGTTGCTCCGTCACGCGCTTTGGCGAGCGCATTCTCCTCGAACGTCGCTCCGGTCTCGGGGGCTTCGGGGAACGGCGGGACCTCGTCGAGCCCGACCAGTTCGATTCCGTTCACTCCAGCGGCGTCGAGCACCCGGTGAAGTTCCTTCAGTTTCTTGGCATTTCGGCTGGCAACCAGTACTCGTACGCTCACAGCTCAGGCACCGAACTTCTTCTTGGGTTCCGGATTCTTCGGTTCGGGTAGCACCCCGGGATACGGCTCGGCCAACGCTTGACGCTGGATCTCGAAAAGTTGCTCACAACCAGCCAGAGCGGAGTCGAGCAGCTTGTCCAGCGTCGAGCGTGGGAAGGTGGCGCCCTCACCGGTTCCCTGAATTTCCACCAGCGTGCCGGTATCGGTGGCCACGACATTCATGTCTACCTCGGCACGCGAATCCTCTTCGTACGGAAGATCGAGGCGCACTCGTCCGTCCACGACGCCGACGCTGACGGCCGCTATGCCACACGAGATGGGCTGAGGGTCGGATAGCAGGTCGGCTGCGCGCAGGTACGTCACGGCGTCGACCAGGGCCACGTATGCCCCCGTCACTGCCGCGGTGCGAGTGCCACCGTCGGCTTGGAGGACATCACAGTCGAGGGCGATGGTGTTCTCACCGATTGCCGCGAGATCGATGCACGCTCGAAGTGATCGGCCGATGAGTCGACTGATCTCCTGCGTGCGGCCGCCGACCTTGCCCTTGACCGATTCGCGGCCACTGCGTGTGTGCGTGGCGGCGGGAAGCATCGCGTATTCGGCTGTCAGCCAACCCAAGCCGGAGCCCTTGCGCCAGCGGGGTACACCCTCTTCGACGCTGGCCGTGCACATGACGCGAGTGTTCCCGAACTCGACCAGAACGGATCCGGCCGGGTGACTGGTGAACCCGCGGGTGATCTTGACCGTGCGGAGCTCGTCGTCCGCCCTACCGTCTTCTCGTGTAGTCACCTTCGTGAGCCTAGCGGTCGCCCGGTGAGCGCTGCACCGAATGTGAGGGGAATCAGATGTCGTAGACACTTCCGGCGGAGACGGCATGGACCGGTCCGGAGAATTCGGATTTCGCTTCGGCGATCACGTCTTCACGCGATGTCCACGGCGGGATGTGCGTGAGGAGAAGTTCCTTGACGCCGGCGAGCGCAGCCACACGGCCGGCTTCCTTACCGGAGAGGTGAACTCCCTCGGGGCGATCCGGACTGTCGGTCCACGACGCTTCGGAGAGCAACACGTCTGCACCACGCGCGAGTTCGACGACGTTGTCGCACATACCGGTGTCGCCTGTATAGACGAGGACGCGGCCGTCGGCGCCGGTGATCCGGAAACCGTAAGCCTCGGGTGGATGATTCATCCGGCGGGCGACGACGCTCAGTTCACCGAACGTCACCGGCTCGTTCTCGGCCCAGAGCCGGACGTCGATGGTGTCGGAGATGTCGTCCATCTCGCCGGCGCACTCGGCGGAGGACACTCCGATGCGGCACGCGGTGTCGGTGGGGCCGTAAACCAGAGCACGGCCGACCGGCGGGTTGGGGTGATAGCGACGCCAGACGAGCAGGCCGGGCATGTCGAGACAGTGGTCCGCATGAAGGTGCGAAAGCAGGATCGTCACCTCGCCCGGATCGGCGTATCGCTGCAACGCCCCAAGAACTCCCGGGCCGAAGTCGATCACGAGCGGCGGAGTTCCCGGTGCCGTGAGCAGGTATCCCGAAGCCGGTGAATCCGGACCCGTGACGCTGCCGGAACACCCCAGGACGGTCATGCGCATACCGGTCATGCTGCCACGTCTACCCGTCTGGGAAAAAGCTCTTGGTGGTTTTGGCGCGTCGAAGTCACACCGCAGTGAGGGTGTGACCCACGTCCGTTCAGAAACTCGGTGGTCGAACGGCCGGCGCCGACCCGGCGCGCTTGGCCCTCTCCCCCGACGTGAGCGCCCAGGCGGCCACCACGCCGCCGATCGCTCCGAACAGATGTCCTTGCCAGGAAACCCGTGGATCGCTCGGCAGAACGCCCCACAGCACTCCGCCGTACACGACGAAGACGGCAACGCCGATCAGGATCTGTGTGAAGCTCCGCGTGAAGAACCCGCGCACCAACAGGTAGGTGACCCAGCCGAAGATCAGCACGGACGCACCGACGTGATTCGAGTTCGAGCCGGCGAACAACCAGGTCCCGACGCCGCCGATCACCCAGATGATGCCGGTCGCCGCGAGTCCTCGCGCAATTCCCGACACCAGCACGAGGTATCCGAGGATCAGCACCGGAATGGTGTTGGCGATCAGATGACCCCAGTCGTCGTGCAGCACCGGGGCGAACAGGATTCCCCACAGGCCGTCGAGCGTGCGCGGGGTGACGCCGGCGTTCTGGACATTCTGACCGGAGATGACATCCACGATCTCGATCACGTAGAGCAGGATCGCGAAGCCGCCCACCAACACGGCCGACTGCTTCCACACCGAGGGCGGACCGGATTTCGGTGCCGGCGTTCGGGTGCCGAAATCCGGATTGTTGAAATCCATCGTCATCGTGTGCGTCCTCCACCGTCGATCCGGTTTTCTGATCGGTCACTTCCAACCAGGCTCAATTCGAGGTTACCGCCGATTCCAGGAGCGCTGCCTAGAGAAATGCCGACGGAAAGAGTTCGCGGTAGCTCGGGATTCCGGCAACCGACGTGGCGTCCAGAATCGCCTTCACGATCGCCCGTTCGACCACCTGCGCCGAAGCCGCGCACACCGCGTCGAGTATCGGCAGATCGCTCGGGAAAGCGGCGGGAACCGCGATCTCCGAATTCGGAGTGTGATCACCGGTAGCGAGCGCGAAGATCGTGTCGCCGTCGAGCGGTGAATGTGCGGGCCGAATCGCACGGGCCAGACCGTCGTGACCGGCGACAGCGACGCGTCGGCACCCGGCTTTGGTCAGGGCAGCGTCGGTGGCGACGACGCCGATCGTGGTGTTGAGGACGGTGCCCTTGGCTGCAACGGCATTGGCCGCCGCAAGTTCGGACGCGTCGGGAACCCTGAGGCCGAACGACTCCGCGCCGTCCGAGCCGACGCCCCACGGCAGGCCTGTTCTGGGGTCGAAGACCGAACCCACCGGATTCGCCACGATCAAGGCGGAGACCGTCGTCCCCTCGGCGGGGCCGTCGGCGATCACGACGCTGGCCGTTCCCACCCCACCCTTGAGCGCTCCGGCTCTGGCACCTACCCCCGCGCCGACCGTGCCCGTGGCGAATTCGCGCGAAGCAGTGTCGGCAGCGAGGAATCCGAAATCGCCGGTCGGACGAACGGTCCAGTCCCCCACCGGCAGATCGAAGATCACGGCGCCGGGCACGATCGGTACCACCTGGCCGGGAGCGCCCATCGCGATCCCGTGATCGTGTTCCTCGAGCCAGCGCATCACTCCGTCGGCCGCGGCAAGTCCGTAGGCACTACCGCCGGTCAACAGCACGGCATTGACCTGCTGGACCGAATGGCTCGGGTCGAGCAGATCGGTCTCGCGGGTACCCGGACCGCCGCCCCGGACGTCGACTCCGGCGACCACACCGGCCGACGCGAGCACGACCGTGCAGCCGGTGGCTGCGCCGCTTCCGAGAGTGGCTCCCTCGTCGAGCTTGTGGTGATGACCGACGGCGAGGCCGGCGACATCTGTCAGTGAATCAGTGGGCCCGGTCCGCGTTGTGGTCATGGCATGAGCGCCTGGACGAGGGAGTCCTGCATCCACGTCAACCAGTGATAGACGTCGAGATGCGGGGCTCGCGGGTCGTCGGGTTCGAGGCTCTCCGGTGTGTCGGCGTCGATGCCGAGATTGGTTCCGAGCGCGAGACGGACGTCGTTGAGCGAGGACAGCCAGGCGTCGGCCTGTTCCTGCGTGAGAACGACCTTGCCGCCGGCCTCCGGAAGCGAAGCCAACAACATGCGAGCGGACTCACGCTTGGCGTCGATGATCTCGGGTTCGTGCAAACTGCGCAGCGCGCCGTTGACATTGGCGCCGGCGTCGTCGAGATCGTCACTGTCCGGAGCGACCTTGTCCGGATCGGTGCGCTGGAAGTCGGGAAGCAATCGCGCCAACACCGGATTGTCGGGCGTCTCCGAATTTCCGGTACGAAGACCCGTCAGCGCGGCGAGCTCGTCTTGCGGCGCCGAAGACGCGCGCTCGTCGAGAAGCCCGGTCACCGACTCCACGAGCGAGCGCAGAACCGCCGCCTCGTGGCCGTCCATCTCGGACTTGAACTTCACTCCGCCGAGTGAACTCTTCCTACTCCACGTCCGCACGCGTCGGACTCCCGTCTACGAGTTAGGCGAACAAATCGGTCGAAAAAGTGCTTTTCTCAGGTGTCGTCGCGTTGCATCGTGGCCCAGAGACCGGCAGCGTGGAGGCGACGAACATCGGCCTCCATCTTGTCGCGCGAACCGCTCGAGACCACGGCCTTGCCCTCCGAATGGACCTGCATCATCAGGTCGGTGGCCTTGGCTTTGCTGTAGCCGAACAACTTCTGGAACACGTAAGTCACGTAGTGCATGAGATTGACCGGGTCGTCCCAGACGATGGTCACCCAGGGCCGATCTGCGGCTTCGATGGTCGCAACAGCCTCCGACTGCTCGGGCGTGGCTTGAGGAGAGGAAGCCGTAGCGCCTCTCATCGTTACGTTCGCCGAGTAAGTGCCGGACACGGTCGCGCCGCCGAAAACCATGTATCCAGGGTACGGCGCGACGAGAGGCGACAACACCCACCCACGTCGTCTCGCGCATAGAGTTGTGTGCGTGCCTACGCAAATTTCCGACATCCGCGACGCCGGTGCCAGCACCGCACTGCTCACCGATCAGTACGAACTGACCATGCTCTCGGCGGCTCTCGCCGACGGATCTGCCTTCCGCAACTGCAGTTTCGAGGTATTTGCACGGCGGCTGCCAGACGGCCGTCGCTACGGCGTCGTCGCCGGTACCGAGCGCCTTCTCGACGCACTCGAGCAGTTCCGGTTCGGTGAACCTGAACTGGCGATCGTTGCAAAATTTCTCGACGACACGACCGTCGAGTGGCTGCGCAACTATCGATTCTCCGGTGACATCGACGGCTACCGCGAGGGAGATTTCTACTTCCCCGGCTCACCGATCCTCTCGGTCCGCGGAACGTTCGCCGAGTGCGTCATCCTCGAAACCTTGATTCTCTCGATCCTCAACCACGACAGCGCGATCGCTTCGGCCGCAGCCCGCATGGTGAGCGCAGCGGGCGGTCGACGGATGATCGAGATGGGCTCGCGTCGTACACACGAACAGGCCGCCGTCGCCGCTTCACGTGCCGCGTATCTCGCCGGCTTCGACGCCACCTCCAACCTCGAAGCCGCGCGGCGTCACGACGTACCCAGCGCAGGTACCAGCGCGCACGCCTTCACGCTCCTGCACACCACCGAGGACGGTCCGGACGAGGCAGCGGCATTCCGCGGTCAGGTCGCCGCTCTGGGCGTATCCACCACCTTGCTGGTCGATACCTACGACATCACCGAGGGCGTGAAAACGGCTGTCGCCGTTGCCGGTCCCGAACTGGGTGGAGTTCGCATCGACTCCGGCGATCTCGGCGTTCTTGCTCGTCAGGTACGCCAACAACTCGACGATCTCGGCGCTACCAAGACACGCATCGTCGTCTCCGGCGACCTGGACGAGTACGCGATCGCGGCTCTGCGCGCCGAACCCGTCGACTCGTACGGCGTCGGTACTTCCCTGGTCACCGGATCAGGCGCCCCCACCGCCGGCATGGTTTACAAGCTGGTCGAGGTCGACGGAATCGCGGTCGAGAAGAGAAGCACCAACAAGGCATCTCGCGGCGGCGCCAAGAAGGCACTGCGCGTAGTGCGTCCGACCGGCACGATCGTCGAAGAAGTCATCTACCCCGCCGGATCACCGTCACCTGTCTCCGAGGCGGACGGAGCGACCGAACTGCTGATCCCGCTGGTTCGCGAAGGCAAGGTCGTCGACAGCGCGCCGACGCTCGAAGAGAGCAGAGCGGTTCTGAAGGCAGGGCTCGTGAGCCTGCCGTGGGAAGGCCTCAAACTCTCGCGCGGAGACTCGGCTGTGCCCGTTCGATTCACCGGAGGTGAGCACCAGTGAGCGCAAAAGCACTGATAATTGTCGACGTTCAGAACGATTTCTGCGAAGGTGGCGCTCTTGCAGTCGACGGCGGTGCTGCGGTTGCGGGAGCCGTCAACGATTTCGTCAACTCCCACGAGTACGACGCCGTAGTCGCGACTCGCGATTTCCACATCGACCCTGGGGCGCACTTCTCCGAGAATCCCGACTTCATCGACAGCTGGCCGGTTCACTGCGTCGTCGGGACAGCCGGCGCCGAGTTCCATCCGGCGTTCGACGCTTCCGTCGCCGGGTCGGCGATCTTCTCCAAGGGCGCCTACAGCGCGGCCTACTCCGGTTTCGAAGGAGCAGCCGAGGACGGAACGACGCTCGAGGACTGGCTCCGCGCCCACGAGATCACCGACGTCGACGTGATCGGAATTGCCACGGATCACTGTGTCAAGGCCACGGCCGTCGATGCCGCGCGCGCGGGGTTCGCCACGACTGTCCTTCTCCCCTTCACCGCTGGTGTGTCGACCGCCACGATCGAGTCGGCATTGGTGCAGATGCGGGAGGCGGGAGTGCAGCTGATCGGGCGAGACGAGGCCTCGTCGGAAGAAGACTCGAATGCCGGGGAACTACCCCGGGAATCATCCGTGGACGTTTCTGACGTAGGGATCCATTAACCTTCGTGGGTGGCCGATCAACTCCCGAACGTTCCCGAACTGCTCCAGACAGCGGTGCGGTCGCTCGGCGGCGCCGAACGAACCAGTCAGCTGACGATGGCGTCCGCCGTGGCGCACTCGATCGACACCGGCGAGCATCTGGCCGTCCAGGCCGGCACCGGTACCGGTAAGTCGCTCGCCTACCTCGTTCCGAGCCTGCGCCACGCGGTCGAATCGGGACGCACCGTGGTCGTGTCCACCGCCACCATCGCGCTGCAGCGCCAGCTCGTCGACCGAGATCTGCCTCGGCTCGCCGATGCCCTGAAGAAGCCACTCGGCCGACGCGCTGAGTTCGCAATCCTCAAGGGCCGCAACAACTACCTGTGCATGAACAAGATCCATACCGGCGCGTCCGAGCAGCCGCCCGAGGACGAGTTGTTCGATCCGTTCACGGTCTCGCGTCTCGGCCGGGAGGTCGTCCGCCTCACCGAATGGTCCTCC
The DNA here is from genome assembly GCF_029457415.1 of Rhodococcus sp. RCBS9. Taxonomy (NCBI): domain Bacteria; kingdom Bacillati; phylum Actinomycetota; class Actinomycetes; order Mycobacteriales; family Nocardiaceae; genus Rhodococcus; species Rhodococcus sp. RCBS9. The sequence continues at coordinate 293,458 of NZ_CP120422.1, forward strand.
GACACCGAAACCGGTGATCGGGACGAATTGGTGCCGGGCGTATCCGATCAGGCGTGGCGGCAGGTCAGTGTCACCTCCCGCGAATGCATCGGTAAGAACCAGTGCCCGGTCGGTGAGGACTGCTTCGCCGAGCGCGCCCGAGTCGAGGCGTCGAAGGCCGACGTAGTGGTCACCAACCACGCACTGCTCGCGATCGACGCCATCACCGGCATCCAGATCCTGCCTGACCACGACGTCGTGGTGATCGACGAGGCCCACGAGTTGGTCGACCGCGTCACCGGCGTCGCCACGGCCGATCTCACTGCCGCCTCGATCAGTGCCGCGGCCCGGCGTTGCGGCAAGATCGCCGAAGAGCAGGATGCCGATCGCCTCGAAGCTGCCGGCGAGGGGTGGGCTGGGCTCCTCGAGGAATTGCGCCCAGGTCGATGGGAAGGCCTCCCGGACGGGGCGGCACCCGCACTGGCTGCGATCCGCGACGCGGCCTGGTCGCTGCGCACCGCTATCGGTCCGGCCAAACCGGGTATGGCTGCTGCAGATCCCGAAGCCGCTGCGGCCCGCAACGCCGCACTCTCGTCCGTCGACGACGTCCACGACAGTGCCGTGCGTATTCTCACCGCTTTCGACGAACCCGACCCGGCCAAGCGCAAGGACGTCGTCTGGCTGTCCTCGGACGAGTTCCGCGGATCGGTGCGGCGCTCCGTCCGGATGGCTCCGCTCTCGGTCGGCGGATTGCTGCGCTCGCGACTGTTCGCCGAATCCACCGTCGTTCTCACTTCCGCGACACTGACCGTCGGCGGATCGTTCGACGGTCTCGCCGTCAACTGGGGTCTTCCTGCGGAATCGTCCGCGCGCCCCGACTCGGGTACCGCCATCGGCACCGAAGCACCCTCTGACGCTTCGGCTTTCCGCTGGAACTCACTCGACGTCGGGTCGCCCTTCGACCATGCAAAGGCCGGCATCATCTACATTGCCCGCCACCTGCCCACGCCCGGCCGCGACGGCCTCTCCCCTGTCTATCTCGACGAGATCGCCGAACTCGTCGAGGCTGCGGGCGGACGCACCCTTGGCCTGTTCTCGTCGATGCGCGCCGCCAAAGCCGCCTCGGAGGCGATGCGTGAACGCCTCGACACCCCCATCCTGTGCCAGGGCGACGACGCCACCGGCACCCTCGTCAAGGCCTTCGCCAAGGACGAACCCACGTCACTGTTCGGCACGTTGTCCCTGTGGCAGGGCGTCGATGTCCCTGGCCCATCGCTGAGCCTCGTCATCTTGGACCGGATTCCGTTCCCGCGCCCGGACGATCCACTGTTGATGGCTCGCCAACAAGCCATCGAATCCCATGGCGGTAACGGCTTTCTCAGCGTCTCGGCCAATCACGCGGCGCTGCTCCTGGCACAGGGCGTCGGCCGTCTGCTTCGTAGCACCGACGACAAGGGCGTGGTGGCCGTGCTCGATCCGCGTCTGGCCACGGCGAGATACGCGGGTTACCTTCGCGCATCACTGCCTCCGTTCTGGGAGACGACCAACCCCGAAGTCGTCCGCAAGGCACTCACCCGCATCCGCGACTCACGTCCCTGACCCAGTTCTCACGCGGGCACAATTCTGCCCCGGTACCGACCGAACGGACCGGGGCAGAATGCAATACGTCAGACGCTCGGAGTGGTCACCAACCCGAGTTCGGACGCATCGACCAACAACCGGTGATGCGGCAACACCCGCACGGTGTAACCCACGGAGCCGGAGACCGGAAGCGCAACCTCGGCTTCGAAGATCTCGGCTCCGTCCTCGGTTCCGAAATGTGTCATCGGGAACGTCACCACGTCGGTGAGTTCCTCGCCTGGGCTGACGCGTCCCAGGACTGCCTGAACCTCCACATCCGAGACCGACAAGCCGCCGAGGCGGACCTTGGCCTTCAAAGAGATGGTCGCACCGATCTCCGGAGTGTCCGGCAAGCCGGAACCGTCCACCTGCTCGACGGCGACCGACGGCCACTGCGACTCGATAAGGCGACGGAACTCGGCCACCTCACGCGCGCCGGCAAAATCATCCGCCACTACCGCTCGAGCTGATTCCGCCGAAGGGGCGTAGTAGTCGACGGCGTAGTCACGAACCATGCGTGATGCCAACACCTTCGGGCCCAGATTCTCGAGGGTGTGGCGAACCCTCTCGACCCAGCGCGTCGGCAGATCGGCTGCATCACGGTCGTAGAACGTCGGCAGTACCGCGTGCTCGAGAAGTTCGTAGAGGGCGCTGGCTTCCAGATCGTCACGCCGCACGTCGTCGAGAACACCGTCGGCCGTCGGAATGGCCCACCCGTTCTCGCCGTCGTACATCTCGTCCCACCATCCGTCGCGAATGGAGAGGTTGAGGCCGCCGTTGAGCGCGGATTTCATGCCGGAAGTACCGCACGCCTCGAGTGGGCGAAGCGGGTTGTTGAGCCACACGTCGCAGCCCCAGTACAAGTAGCGGGCCATCGACATGTCGTAATCAGGCAGGAAGACGATGCGGTGACGCACATCCGCTTCGTCGGCGAACCGCACGACCTGCTGGATGAGTGCCTTACCGCCGTCGTCGGCGGGGTGCGACTTGCCGGCCACCACCAACTGCACCGGACGTTTCTCGTCGAGCAACATCGCACGCAGACGCTCGGGATCACGCAGCATCAGCGTCAACCGCTTGTACGTCGGAACGCGCCTCGCGAACCCGACTGTCAAGACGTTGGGATCGAATACTCCAGTGGTCCAGCCGAGTTCGGCCTCGGTCGCGCCGCGTTCGAGCCAGGACGCTCGGACGCGACGACGAACTTCGTCGACCAACTTGCCGCGCAACGCATTACGTGTTTCCCACAGTTCGGTTGCCGACAACTCGTGCAGGCGCTCCCACCCGCGTGCTTCTTCGAGTTGCTCCTGACCGACGATCCGCCTGGCCACGTCCATCCACTCCGGCGCCGCCCACGTCGGCGCGTGAACACCGTTGGTGACCGAACCGATCGGCACCTCGTCGGCGTCGAAGCCCGGCCAGAGACCGTTGAACATGTCGCGGCTGACGATGCCGTGCAACTTCGAGACGCCGTTGGCTCGCTGGCCCAGGCGAAGACCCATGTGCGCCATGTTGAAGATCGACGGATCGGCTTCACGCCCCATCCCGACGATGCGGTCGACGGTCAGGCCGGGAAGCAAACTCGATTCGTTCTCGCCGTTCGCTCCGCCGAAGTAGTGACGGACCAGATCCGCCGGGAAGCGGTCGATTCCGGCGGGAACCGGAGTGTGCGTCGTGAAGACCGTTCCGGCACGGACCGCGGCCAGAGCCGAATCGAAGTCCAGACCGCTGGTGGTGACAAGTTCCCGAATCCGTTCGATGCCGAGGAATCCGGCATGCCCCTCGTTCATGTGGAACACCTCGGGATCGGGCAATCCGTACGCCGCGGTGTAGGCGCGCACCGCGCGGACGCCGCCGATACCCGCGAGGATCTCCTGCTTGATGCGGTGATCCTGGTCCCCGCCGTAGAGACGGTCCGTGACGCCGCGCAGATCCGCGTCGTTCTCGGCGATGTCGGAATCGAGCAGCAACAACGGCACTCGTCCGACCTGAGCGATCCACACTCGCGCACGCAGCACCCGGCCACCGGGCATGGCGACGTGAATGACGACCGGCGATCCGTCTTCGGAAGCCGGGCCTGCGTCCGTCAGCAAACGAAGAGGCAACCCTTGAGGGTCGTGCGGCGGGTAGTGCTCGGCCTGCCAACCGTCGGCGGTCAGCGACTGGCGGAAGTAGCCGGATCGGTAGAGCAGTCCGACGCCGATGAGCGGCAGCCCGAGGTCGGACGCGGCCTTGAGGTGATCGCCCGCCAGGATGCCCAATCCACCGGAGTAGTTGGGCAGAACTTCGCTGACTCCGAACTCCATGGAGAAGTACGCAATTCCGCCGGCTAACGATGTGCCCTTGGCCTGCTGGGATTGGTACCAGCGCGGGGTGCTCAGATAAGCATCGAGATCGGCTGCTGCAGTGTCGAGGTCACCGAGAAATGCCTCGTCACTGCTGAGTTCGTCGAGACGGGTGGGGTCGACTTCCCCGAGCATGCGGACCGGATCGAACTGGACTGCTTGCCAGAGTTCGGGGTCGAGTCGCGAGAACAGATCCTGTGTCTCGGGATGCCACGACCACCGAAGGTTGGTGGACAGGGGGCCGAGCGCGGCGAGGCGCTCCGGAAGGTGGGCTCGGACAGTGAACCGACGCAAGGCTTTCACCCCGCGAACCCTAGTCGAGTTCCTCGCACTCTGTCCGGTGGAACCGAACGCCCGAGCCGACCTGACCACCGACAGACCCGAATTCGTCGTTATCAGCACTCCAGCGCCGCACCCACTACGGTTGAACCCGGCGAAAGAAAGTTTTACCGCGATCCATCACCAGAAATGGAGCTTCCCGTGTCAGGACGCCTCGGTATCGACGACGTGGTACCCGAGATCTCGGGTAACTATCCGGCAAAGGCCGTGGTCGGTGAAGTCTTCCCAGTGCACGCCACCGTGTGGCGAGAAGGCCACGACGCCATTTCCGCCACTCTTGTCGTGCGTGGTCCGCGCGGTACCAAGCCGCTGCGCATTCCGATGGATCCCGGGACCGAACCGGACACCGTCGACGCGGTGTTCACGCCGTCCGCCGAAGGCATGTGGTCGTTCCGGATCGAGGCGTGGAGCGATCCCATCGCCACCTGGAAGCACGCCGTGGAAGCGAAGCTCGCCGTCGGGCAAGGGGCGGCCGAGTTGGCCAACGACCTGGAAATCGGTGCGCGCCTGTTCGAACAGGCCGCGCACGAGGTACCGCGGGGCAACAGGTCCAGGCTCGAGGCCGTCACGGCGTCGCTGCGCAGCGATCAGGCGCTGACTGCTCGCGTCGCGCCGGCCTTCGCCTCCGACGTCGCCGAACTGCTCCGCGCCACTCCGCTCCGTGAACTGGTCACCAAGGGCGAGTCCCACCCCGTCGTCGTCGATCGCAACCGTGCACTGTTCGGATCGTGGTACGAGTTCTTCCCCCGCTCGACGGGCGGTTGGGACGAGAACGGGGTGCCGCAACACGGTACTTTCCGAACCTCGGCCGAAGACCTACCCCGCATCGCCGCAATGGGTTTCGACGTCGTCTACCTTCCACCGATCCATCCCATCGGCGAGATCAACCGGAAGGGACGCAACAACACTCTCACTCCCGAACCCGGTGACGTCGGCTCGCCGTGGGCCATCGGCTCGGTCGACGGCGGGCACGACGCTGTTCACCCGCAACTCGGCACGCTCAAGGACTTCAAGGCCTTCGTCGCTGCGGCCCGCAAGCTCGATCTCGAAGTGGCACTGGATCTCGCGCTGCAGTGCGCCCCGGATCATCCATGGGCCAAGAAGCATCCGGAGTGGTTCAACGTCCTTCCCGACGGCACCATCGCCTACGCCGAGAACCCGCCCAAGAAGTATCAGGACATCTACCCGATCAACTTCGACACCGATCCTCGCGGTCTGGACAAGGAAATCCTGCGCGTGGTCCGCCACTGGATCAACGCCGGAGTCAAGATCTTTCGTGTCGACAACCCGCACACCAAGCCGCCCAACTTCTGGGAGACACTCATCTCGGAGGTCAAGAAAAGTGACCCCGACGTCTTGTTCCTCGCCGAGGCTTTCACTCGTCCGGCGCGCATGTACGGCCTTGCCCGGCGCGGGTTCACGCAGTCGTACACGTACTTCACCTGGCGAGTTGCGAAGTGGGAGCTCACCGAATTCGGTAACGAGCTGACGGCGAAGGCCGACGAAGCCCGACCGAACCTCTTCGTGAACACGCCGGACATCCTGCACGAGTCCCTCCAGCACGGTGGGCCCGGAATGTTTGCACTGCGAGCAGCTCTCGCCGCCACCCTGGCGCCGACGTGGGGCGTCTACTCCGGTTACGAACTCTACGAACACCAAGCCGTTCGCCCCGGCAGCGAGGAATACCTCGACTCCGAGAAATACGAACTTCGGCCGCGCCGTTTCGCCGAAGCAGCAGCGCGAGGCGAGTCTCTCGAGCCGTGGATCACCGCGCTCAACCGCATCCGGCGTGCACATCCGGCCCTGCAACAGTTGCGGAACCTGCACTTTCACCACATCGACAACGACGCGTTGATCGCCTACTCGAAGTTCGACGCCTCGACCGGTGACGCCGTCCTGACGGTGATCAACCTCAACCCGTTCGCTGCAGAAGAGGGCACCGTCTGGTTGGACATGCCGGCGCTCGGACGCGAATGGCACGACCACATGACCGTGCTCGACGAGGTAACCGGTGAGCAGTTCAATTGGGGCCAAGCCAATTTCGTCCGCCTCGAGCCCTGGCGTTCGGTGGCGCACATCCTCGCGCTCCCACCCGTTCCGTATCCGGCCCGGATCTCTCTGGCCTACCAAGCACGCAATGCGCACCGCGCAGGTGGAGGCAAGTGATGTCAACCGAGAAGTTCCCTTCGGGTATCGCACCGGACAATCACGAGCTGGAGCTGTTGGCGCGCGGTGAACATCACGATCCGCACAGTGTCCTCGGCGCCCATCCCCACGCCGACGGCACCGTTCTGCGAGCGTTGCGTCCCAACGCCGAGTCCGTCAGTGCCGTCATCGGCGGCAAAGACTTTCCTCTCGAACATGTTTCGAACGGAATCTTCGTGGCTCTGGTCCCCTACCCCGACCTGATCGACTATCGCTATTCCGTGACGTACCCGGGTGGACACACGGTTCTCGCAGCCGACCCTTACCGATTCCTGCCGACTCTCGGTGAACTCGACCTTCACCTGTTCGGCGAAGGTCGGCACGAACGACTGTGGGACATCCTCGGCGCACATCCGCGTTCTTACGAGACACCGGACGGACCCGTCGACGGCACCTCGTTCGCCGTCTGGGCTCCGGCCGCCCGCGGCGTGACCGTCGTCGGCGACTTCGACGGGTGGAGTGGGCAATTCGCCCCCATGCGAGTCCTCGGTTCCACTGGGGTCTGGGAACTCTTCCTGCCCGACATCGCAGTCGGTTCGCTGTACAAGTTCCGGGTCCACGGCCACGACGGCTCCGTTCGCGACAAGGCCGATCCCATGGCATTCGGTACCGAGGTCCCGCCGGCGACTGCATCGCGAGTGACCACCAGTTCGCATGAGTGGAACGACGCGGCCTGGCTCGAAACCCGCGCCGGTGTCGATCCTTCGCAGTCCCCGATGAGCGTGTACGAGGTGCACCTCGGATCGTGGCGTCCGGGACTCGACTACCGGCAGATGGCCGAGCAACTCGCCGTCTACGTCACCGAAACCGGATTCACCCACGTCGAACTGCTGCCCGTCTCCGAGCATCCGTTCGGTGGATCGTGGGGATACCAGGTCACCTCGTACTACGCACCGACCTCCCGCTTCGGCACCCCGGACGACTTCCGCTGGTTCGTCGACCACCTGCACGCCGCAGGGATAGGTGTCATCGTCGACTGGGTGCCTGCACACTTCCCCAAAGACGAGTGGGCCCTGGCTCGTTTCGACGGAACTCCCCTGTACGAGCACGCCGATCCGCGTCGCGGCGAGCAGTTGGACTGGGGCACATACGTATTCGACTTCGGTCGCCGCGAGGTGCGGAACTTCCTCGTCGCCAATGCACTCTTCTGGCTCGAGGAGTTCCACATCGACGGACTTCGCGTCGACGCTGTCGCATCGATGCTGTATCTGGACTACTCACGCCCGGAAGGTGGATGGACTCCCAACATTCACGGCGGCCGCGAGAATCTCGAAGCCGTTGCGTTCCTGCAGGAGATGAACGCCACCGTCCACAAGAACCATCGAGGAGTCGTCACCGTCGCCGAGGAGTCGACGGCGTGGCCCGGAGTCACTCGGGCGACCAATGTCGGCGGCCTCGGATTCAACATGAAGTGGAACATGGGGTGGATGCACGACACCCTCGGGTTCCTCGGTCACGACCCGGTACACCGGACCTACCACCATCACGAGATCACGTTCTCACTGATGTACGCGTGGAGTGAGAACTACCTGCTACCGATCAGCCATGACGAAGTGGTGCACGGCAAAGGAACTCTGTGGACCCGGATGCCCGGCAACGACTTCGCCAAGGCGTCCGGCCTGCGCTCACTGCTTGCATACATGTGGGCGCATCCAGGCAAGCAACTGCTGTTCATGGGACAGGAATTCGGTCAGAGTGCGGAATGGTCGGAAGAACGCGGCCTCGACTGGTGGCAGCTCGACGATCAGTACACCGGCACTCTCCATCGCGGCGTCCAGCGACTGGTCGGCGATCTCAACTCCGCGTACCGACGTCATCCGGCCATGTGGACCCTCGACACCTCGCCCGGTGGATACTCCTGGATCGACGCCAACGACACCGAGAACAACGTCCTCAGTTTTCTGCGTTACGGTACTGACGGTTCGATTGTCGCCTGCCTGTTCAACTTCTCGGGCAGTGAGCACTCGAGCTACCGCGTCGGGCTACCAGAGCCCGGCCGATGGGTGGAAATTCTCAACACCGATGCCGAGGTGTACGGCGGCTCCGGAGTCGGGAACCTCGGAGCGGTCACAGCAACGTCGCATTCGTGGCACGGTCGGCCAGCCTCCGCACAGGTGGCGCTGCCAGCTGCTGGAGCGATTTGGATAAGTCTGGAGCGTTGATGGTCGGCCGGCGAGTAGTCATTGTCACGTCGTCACTGTTGGCAGTGGCAGCACTGCTCGCCGGTTGTGCCCAGGGAACGAGTGGCCACGCCGTCTCGATTTATCACGATCCCTTCCGCGTCGCCGGACTCGACGCAACGGCAGGACCAAGTGGGTTGCGTCCGGGAGCCCCCAACGCCGACCGAGCAATCACCGGCACCGACGGCGGGGACATCGACGCGCTGGCAGCCAACGCCATCACAGACATCGAAACCTACTGGGCCGCCGAGTACCCGGCTCTGTTCGACAAGCCCTTCGAACCGGTCGACGAGCTGATCTCGTGGGACCCCACCGAATCGAACGGCCCGGACTTCTGTGAGGAGACCACCGAAGAACTCATCAACGCCGGGTACTGCAGCATCGATCACACCATCGGTTGGGATCGTGAATTGCTGCTGCCCGAGGTGCGGGAGAAGTTCGGTGAAGTGGCCGTCGCGTTCATCTTTGCGCACGAGTACGGCCATGCCGTTCAACGCAAGGCCGGGATCGTCGGCGGTAAACGAGACGCAGCCCTGGTGCGCGAACAGCAAGCCGACTGTTTCGGTGGCGCCTTCTTGCGGCACGTCGCCGAGGACAAGGCCGCGCACTTCACGATGAACACCTCCGACGGACTCAACAAGGTGTTGGCGTCGGCGGTCGCCATCCGCGACGAAGACCCTAATGATCCTGAGAGCCACCATGGTTCGGCGTTCGAGCGCGTCACCGCCACTCAGATCGGCTTCACCGACGGCGCCGGTGCGTGCGCGAAGATGGACGCCGACGAAATCGAGTCACGGCGTGCAGACCTCCCGCAGCAGTTCGCCGAGGGCAACGATTCCGGAGAACTGCCCGTCACCGAGGCAACTCTCGACGAGTTCGTGAAGACCTTCCAAGCGATCTTCGATCTACCGCAGCCACCGAAGGTCGTGTTCACCGGCGCAGACACCGGGTGCAGCGATGCCGTTGCGACCGAACCCGTCTCGTACTGCCCGTCGACGAACACCATCGGAATCAGCGTCGACGACCTTGCCGAGCGCGGCACGCCGGGTCGCGTCGGGCGACGCGAGTTGATCCAGACCAACATCACCGGTGACTACAACGCCTATGTCCTGCTCGCGTCGAGGTACACCCTCGCGATGCAGAAGGAGAACGGCCAATCGCTCGACACTCCGCAGACTGCCCTGCGCGCCGCCTGCCTGTCCGGCGTCATCACCGCAGCGCTCAGTCCCACCAACGCCGCGGCGTCCGGAGCACAGGTCACACTCTCCCCCGGCGACCTCGACGAAGCCGTATCGGGGCTGCTGACCGACGGCCTGGCTGCCAGTGACGTCAACGGTGAGACGGTTCCGAGCGGGTTCGCACGTGTCGACGCGTTCCGGACCGGCGTTCTCGGTGGCCGGGAAGTGTGCGACAGCCGCTACACGGAGTAGCGACCGCCGGTCCACACGTCAGTAGAGAGCGGAAGCCAACTTACGACGGGCCGCGATGACGATCGGTTCTGCCGGGTCGAACAGTTCGAACAGTTCGAGCAGGCGCGTCCGAGCGGCAGCCTTGTCGTCGCCGGCAGTTCGCGAGACCACCGAGATCAAGCGGGCGAACGACGCCTCGGGTTGCTGGGCGAACATTTCCAGGTCGGCCGCAGCGAACTGCAGTTCGAGATCGGACGGATCAGCATCCGCGGCCGCAATCGACTCGGGATCGACACCCTGAACCCGAGCCATGAACTTCACCTGGCGGACAGCGCTCTTGGCCTCCACATTGTTGGGTTCGGCGTCGAGAATTTCCTGGTACGCAGCGATGGCGGCGTCGAGATCGCCCTCGTCCAGCGCGGTTTCAGCGGCCACGAAGCGAGGATCCTCGACCTCCTCCACCGGTTCGTCCGCGTCGGAGACCGGCCCACTCAACTTGCCCTCGACAGCTTGGAGGACTGCGTCGAACCACTGGCTGAGCTGCGCCTCTGGCTGAGCGCCCTGAAAATCGGCCAACGGCTGACCAGCCGCGACAGCAACAACCGTCGGAACCGACTGCACACCGAATGCCTGCGCGATACGAGGGCTCACGTCGACGTCGACGTTGGCAAGAATCCACTTGCCGCCGGCTCGCGCTGCAAATGATTCGAGAACTTCGGTGAATACGACCGAGGGCTCGTATGCGCGGCCACCGATGTTGACGATCACCGGCACCTGGCTCGACTTCAGCAGGACTTCGCTTTCGAAGTTCTCCTCGGTCACCTCGATCACTGCCCCGGAGACAGCAGAAACGGCCCCGTCGCCGCTGGTGTTACGCGGCGGTGGTGGGGCCGTGGCCCGCTCTTTGAAGGCGGACAAGTCGACTGCGCCGCTCATGGCGGCAGCAACTGCGGACGAACGCGCGGGGGGCCTGGAACCTGGTCGAGTCACGGCTCCCAGTTTGTCACGAGTTGCGAGAAGCTACGTAGAGGGATGCAGCACTCAGACGAGCGCCGCGTTGCCCTTGGACGCATCGAACTCCGTGGACAGCTCACCGAGCTTGCCGTTTCGCACTGCCCAGCGTTCGAAGATGACGGTGCCGAAGGGCGGAACGCTCGAGATCAGCGCAAGGATCGTGGTCTTGACGTCCCACTTGAGCGACCACGCGGTCAGGAGTGCAACAACGATGAACACCAGGAAGCCGGCGGTTCCGTGGACCATTCCGGGGATGCGAATCGCTTCTTCGTGTCCGAGGACCCACTTGAAGAACATGGCAACCAGCAAGGCCGCCCAGGTCACAGCTTCCCACCACGCCACCAGACGGAAGCGTTTCGCGGGAGTGGATACGTCAAAGATGTTCGCCATGAGGCCATTGTGCCCGAACAACTACGACGCCCCGTAGTTGTGTGAGCAAAACCACGGGGCGTCGCCGAGCGAGAGCGCTCGTTCAGGTGTATTTAGACACTCAGGCCTTGGGGACGCGGACGATGAGTGCGTCGCCTTGTCCGCCGCCGCCGCAGAGTGCGGCTGCGCCGATGCCGCCGCCGCGGCGTTGCAGCTCGAGGGCGAGGTGCAGGGCGATGCGGGCGCCGGACATGCCGAGGGGGTGGCCGACGGCGATGGCGCCGCCGTTGACGTTGACCTTGGCGGGGTCGAGGCCGAGTTCGCGGGTGGAGGCGATCCCGACGGCGGCGAATGCTTCGTTGATTTCGACGAGGTCGAGGTCGGTGGGGTCGATGCCTTCCTTCGCGCAGGCCTTGGCGATGGCCCGGGCGGGTTGGGACTGGAGGGTGGAGTCGGGTCCGGCGACGACGCCGTGGGCGCCGATTTCCGCGATCCAGGTCAGGCCGAGTTCTTCGGCTTTGGTTTTGCTCATCACGATCACGGCGGCGGCGCCGTCGGAGATCGGGGAGGCGGAGCCGGCGGTGATGGTGCCGTCCTTGCTGAACGCGGGACGCAGTTTGCCGAGGGATTCGGTGGTGGTGTCGGCGCGGATGCCTTCGTCCTGGGCGAAGACGATGGGCTCGCCCTTGCGTTGGGGGATGGAGACGGGGACGACTTCGTTGTCGAAGAGGCCGTCTTTCCAGGCGCGGGCCGCGTTCTGGTGTGAGGCGGCGGCGAAGGCGTCCTGCTCGGCGCGGGTGATGTGGGCGGTTTCTTGTTGGTTGACCTGTTCGGTGAGCAGGCCCATGGCCTGGTCGGTGAAGATGTCGTGGAGGCCGTCGTAGGCCATGTGGTCGCGGAGGGTGACGTCGCCGTATTTGAAGCCTTCGCGGCTTTTTTCGAGCATGTGGGGTGCGCGGGACATCGATTCCTGCCCGCCGGCGACGACGATGTCGAATTCGCCGGCGCGGATGAGTTGGTCGGCGAGGGCGATGGCGTCGATGCCGGACAGGCACACTTTGTTGATGCTCAGGGCGGGGACGTTCATGGGGATGCCGGCGGCGACGGCGGCTTGGCGGGCGGGCATCTGGCCGGCGCCGGCGGTGAGGACCTGTCCCATGATGACGTAGTCGACCTGTTCGGGTGCGACTGAGGACTTGTCGAGGGCGCCTTTGATGGCGATGCCGCCGAGGTCGGACCCGGAAAGGTCTTTCAACGATCCGAGGAGTCGACCCATCGGGGTACGAGCTCCCGCAACAATCACAGAACTGGTCACGATTTCCTCCGGCTGCAAAAGAGAGATAGTCGTCGGTTCCGTGCGGCCTAAGAGCCAAGTCACATCCCGACGTGTACTCCTCAAACGGTAGCGCTACCGTGAAAGGTATGACACAGACCTCCCCCAGTTCTGCACTCGCACCTTTGTCGTCCGACCTCGTCGTCGCGATCGATCACGTCGGGATCGCGGTGCCCGATCTCGACGTGGCAATCGAGTGGTACACGCAGCACCTGGGCATGGTGTCGACCCACGAGGAAATCAACGAATCGCAGGGCGTGCGTGAGGCCATGCTCTCCGTCGTCGGCTCCCCCGCCGGATCCACTGCCGTTCAGCTGCTCGCGCCTCTGGACGAGAACTCGACCATCGCCAAGTTCATCGACCGAAGCGGCCCCGGCCTCCAGCAGCTCGCCTACCGGGTCACCGACATCGACGCCATCTCCGCCGAGCTTCGCGACCGCGGGGTTCGGTTGCTGTACGACGCTCCCCGACGCGGTACGGCCAACTCGCGCATCAACTTCATCCACCCGAAGGACGCCGGCGGCGTCCTGGTGGAACTGGTCGAACCCGACGCGAGCCACTAGCAGACCCGACTCCAGCTCGTATGCCAGGTAGATTGTCGCCATGGCATACGAGCAGGACCGCGGTTCGATCCAACTTCCGTTCCAGATCGCACGGAAGGGATACGACCGCGACGAGGTACGTAACTACTTCGAGCGATTCGACGCGGAGCTGCGAGTTACCGCGGCTGATCGTGATGCAGCCGCTGCGCAGGCCCGTGACCTCGCCAAGCAGCTCGACGATGCACGCGACGACATCGACGACCTCCGCAAGGACGTAGACCGCCTCTCGGTACCGCCCACCACTGCGGAGGGCATGAGCGATCGCATCAGCCGCATGCTGCGCCTTGCCTCCGACGAGGCCTCGGAGGTGCGCGCGAAGGCCGAGGCCGACGCAGCCGAGATGACCTCCATCGCCGAACAGGACGGCGCTCGCCTACGTGGGCACTACGAGTCGCTGATCGCCGAACTCGAGGACCGTCGCAACGCGATGGAAACCATGCACGAGCAGACCATGGCGCAGGCCCGTACCGAAGCCGCCCGGATCGTCGAAGCCGCGCAGGCCGAGCGGGATCGACTGGCTGCCGAGTCCGAGGCCAAGCGCACTCAGATCCGCGAAGACTTCGACATCTCGATGTCGGAGCGCCGCGCCAAGGTCGTCGCCGCCGTCAACGAGCTGGAGTCGTCGAGCAAAGCAGAGGCCGAGCGTCGACTCGCCGATGCGTCGCACGAGGCTCAGCGCAGGCTGCAGGCCGCCACTGATCAGTCCGAGCGCAAGATCGCTCACGCGAAGGAACTCACCGAAGAACTGCGCGTTCTCCGAGGCCGAATCCTGGCTCAGCTCTTGGGCATTCGCGGACAACTCGATTCGGTTCCGGCCATGCTCGCATCGGTCAACCGGGAGAGCGAACTCCTCGATGCACCGCCCGCTCCGGTCATCGTCGAAGCCGAGGAAGATCTCGAGATCGAAGACAAGAAGGCCGACGCAGATAAGGTCGACGCAGATCCGGTCAAATCAGAACCGAGTATCGACGAAGACGACGTTCTCGAGGACTCGGACGAGACGAACACCGCCGAGATCGACACCCGCGCCGTCGAGCAGCGAGCCCAGTCCAGGAACTGATCGACGCTCAGGACCACCGTCTGGTCAGGCTGCGCGTACCGCGGCCTGACCAGCATCCGGTATGCCAGTGTCGACGCTCGTTCGCGCCGCCCGGTTCCGAAGGCCACGTCACCACGTGAGCGACGCCGGGTCTGATGTCGTGATCACAACCGGGGCATCGATAGAACTTCGTCGCGTTGGAGCCGGGTATCGGCCTCACCATGTACATTTCACCGCCCGGCCCGGGTTCCTGCCGGACCAGCGCTCCGCCGAACAACACGCCGCTTGGTGACGCCGACTCCGCGCTCGAATCCCGAGCACGCCGAGTATCCGTTCGACGGGTTTGCTTCGGCGAAGGTTTGCGGCGCGGCATGGTTCGAGTCTAAACAGCGTCAGAAGAGACGGAACTCGGTGCTTTCGGTGCCCCGCAAGGCCTCGTAGTCAAGGACCAGGCAACGGATCCCACGGTCGTTGGCCAAAGTCTTTGCCTGCGGCTTGATCTGTTGCGCTGCAAAAACTCCCGTGACCGGCGCGAGCAGCGGATCGCGGTTGAGCAATTCGAGGTAGCGCGTCAACTGCTCGACGCCGTCGATCTCGCCGCGACGCTTGATCTCCACCGCCACCGATGCACCGTCCGCGTCACGGACCAGAAGATCGACCGGCCCGATGGCCGTCATGTACTCACGCCGCACCAACGTGTAGCCGGGGCCGAGTGTCTCGACATGCTCCGCCAGAAGTTCTTGAAGGTGTGCCTCGACACCGTCCTTGATCAATCCCGGATCGAGGCCGAGTTCATACGACGAATCGTGCTCGACCTCTTCGAGAGTGATCCGCAGTTCCTCGCCCGCCTTGTTGGTGACGACCCACAGGATGTCGTCGCCGTCCCCGGTGGTCTCGACCAACCAGCACGGCGGACTCATCCAGTTGAGCGGCTTGTACGCCCGATCGTCGGCATGGATACTGACCGAGCCGTCGGCTTTGACCAACAGCAGTCGTCTTGCGGTAGGGAGGTGGGAGGTCAGGCGTCCCACATAGTCGACACGGCAACGAGCAATAACTAGGCGCACCGGACCACCCTAAGCGATCATTACGACTACTCTCGACACACTATGCAGCGAAGCCGTGTCCCGAGTGCGCCCCTGGGGTCGTGGCTGCTCGGATCCACCGACGAAAGCCCCAGGCGCCGCCGAATCCGCGTCCAGGCACTACTCACCGCCCCCCTCCTGGTCACAAACCTGATCGGAGCGGTACTGGCGATCGTGCTCATCGGATTCGTGGTTCCCGGACCCGCGATCATCCACCCCGAATTCGCATGGATCAACTTCGTTGCCGTGCCCGTCTTCATCGGGTGTGTCTTTCTCATCGGACTGCTGTGGGGCACCAAACGGCTGATGCGGGATCTTCGATGGGCCACCGAGGATCACCCACCGACAGAGCAGAATCAACGCGCGGCGCTGCGCGGGCCGTGGCGACTGACCCGAGTGCAAGCCGTCCTGTGGACGGCCGCGCTCATCACCTTCACGACCATGTACGGAATCGTCGACCCCGATACCATTCCGAAAGTTCTGTTCACCGTAGCTTTCAGCGGTATCACCACGTGCGCTTTCTGCTACCTGCTCAGCGAGTTCGCACTCCGCCCGATTGCTGCGCGTGCACTCGAATCCGGAGCACCCCGCAAGGCTGCCGTTCTCGGACTGACCGGCCGGACAATCCTCGTCTGGCTGCTCGGAAGCGGAGTCCCCGTCACCGGCTTGATGCTCGTGGCGGTCTTCAGCTTCATCCGGCCTGCATCGTGGCAAGCCCTCGCGATCGCCATCCTCGTCATTGGCGGAATCACCCTGTGCGTCGGACTCGGGCTGACATACATCAACATTCGGTCCGCCGCGGCCCCCATTCGGTCCGTGCGACGAGGAATGGAACAAGTCACCCGTGGCGACCTCACCGCGTCCGTCGTCGTGTACGACGGAACGGAACTGGGACTACTGCAGGCCGGCTTCAATCGCATGGCCGAGGGTCTGCGCGAGCGAGAGCGGATACGCGACCTCTTCGGGCGCCACGTCGGACACGAGGTTGCCGCAAACGCGGTTCGCCGAAACCCGGAACTCGGCGGTGAAGAACGTGACGTTGCCGTTCTCTTCGTCGACGTCATCGGATCGACCACGATCGCGGCCACCAACTCCCCTACGGCTGTGGTCGCTCTACTCAACCGTTTCTTCGACGTCATCGTCGACGAGGTCGACGCACACGGCGGATTCGTCAACAAGTTCGAGGGCGACGCAGCGCTGGCGATCTTCGGAGCGCCGACGACACTCGACGATCACGCCGGCAGCGCACTCGCCGCTGCCCGCAAGATTCAGCAGCGCCTGCGTGCCGAGGTTCCGGAAGTGAGCGCGGGAATCGGCGTCGCCGCAGGTGTTGCCGTAGCCGGGAACGTCGGTGCGCGAGAGAGATTCGAGTACACCGTCATCGGTGATCCCGTCAACGAAGCGGCGCGACTGTCCGAGGTCGCCAAGACGGTTCCGGGTAACGTCGCCGCATCCGGTCGGGCTGTGGCTGCCGCTGACAGCGCCGAGGCTGCACAGTGGTCGATCACCGAGAACATCACCCTTCGCGGCCGCCTCGAACAGACCGAGCTCGCGATTCCGTGCGACGCTCTGGAGTCCGAGACCAGCCCGTCAGACTCCGTGCCCGTGCAGCCCTGACCCCACCTCCCCCCTGAGCGAACGGCACGTTCGGTCGATCCAAGGCGATCAACGCCACGTTCGCTCGATGACTTTCCCGCTTCTCGACGGTCTATATCGGCACAGCGGAAATCCGACGACGCCTGGGAGATGGGTACGACTATGAAACTGACGACCTTTACCATCGTCACTCTCGACGGAGTGATGCAAGGACTCGGTGGGCCGGACGAAGATCGCCGTGGCGGATTCGAGCGGGGCGGCTGGTCCGCGCCATTGGTGGACACCGAAGCCATGGACTATCTCGTCCAGGTCTACCAGCGAGCTGACGCGTTCCTGTTCGGGCGACACACGTACGAGATCTTCGCCGGCTATTGGGGCGCGTTCGAGAATCCCGACGTCAACCCCATTGCAAGCGCCCTGAATTCGCGGCCCAAGTATCTTGCCTCGACAACGGTCACCGATCCGCAATGGAAGAACACCACGGCCCTTTCAGGTGACACCGCCACAGCTCTCGGCGCACTGAAAGCCAGACCCGGCGGTGAGCTTCAGGTGCACGGCAGTGGCAACCTGTGCCGCTGGCTTCTCGCGAACGATCTGGTCGACGAGATGATCCTGCTGATCGTTCCGGTGGTGGTAGGCCAGGGCACGCGACTGTTTCCCGACTCCGGACCGGACATCGCACTCGAGCTGGCCGAATCGCGAGCCACATCAAAGGGCGTGACGATTCAGAGGTATCTGCCGGCTGGCCGGCCGAAGTATGCGACTGCCACCGCCGACGGCATCGACTGATCCGGGCAAAGCGCCTGTCGTCCTCAGTCGTGTTCCCGCCCCTGATGGTGTGAACGTACCGTTCCCCTCGCCTAAGAGGGTGAGCGTGTCGTTCACTCGACGCGGGGTGCTCCCCCTTCGATCGTGTGAACGGTACGTTCGGTCGATCTGAGGCGACGAAAGTGCTGTTCGCTCGAAGTCGGGGGTGCCGGCGGGGGTGCTTTCGGGTGTTGGCGGGGTGGGGTGTTTTGGGTACGAGAAAGCCCCCCAACCAGTACTGGTTGGGGGGCTTCTCTAATGTGTGTTCGGCGGTGTCCTACTCTCCCACACCCTGTCGAGTGCAGTACCATCGGCGCTGAAGGGCTTAGCTTCCGGGTTCGGAATGGGACCGGGCGTTTCCCCTTCGCTATGACCGCCGTAACTCTATGAAACTGTCACAGTAACCTTCTTCTGATCACCTGGTTTCACCACCCGTCAACACCAGTTTCTGGTGTTGGGGGATGGAGAAAACAGGGTTTCTCATCAGTATCTGTGTGTTGTTTCAGATACCGCACAGTGGACGCGTAGCTTCTTTGTGGTAAGTCCTCGGCCTATTAGTACCAGTCACCTGCATGCATTACTGCACTTCCAGTTCTGGCCTATCAACCCGGTGGTCTGCCGGGGGCCTTACCCCCTCGAGGGGGTGAGAAACCTCATCTTGGAACAGGCTTCCCGCTTAGATGCTTTCAGCGGTTATCCCTTCCGAACGTAGCTAACCAGCGGTGCTCCTGGCGGAACAACTGGCACACCAGAGGTTCGTCCGTCCCGGTCCTCTCGTACTAGGGACAGCCTTCCTCAAGTTTCTAACGCGCGCGGCGGATAGAGACCGAACTGTCTCACGACGTTCTAAACCCAGCTCGCGTGCCGCTTTAATGGGCGAACAGCCCAACCCTTGGGACCTACTCCAGCCCCAGGATGCGACGAGCCGACATCGAGGTGCCAAACCATCCCGTCGATATGGACTCTTGGGGAAGATCAGCCTGTTATCCCCGGGGTACCTTTTATCCGTTGAGCGACACCGCTTCCACTTGCCGGTGCCGGATCACTAGTCCCGACTTTCGTCCCTGCTCGACCTGTCAGTCTCACAGTCAAGCTCCCTTGTGCACTTGCACTCGACACCTGATTGCCAACCAGGCTGAGGGAACCTTTGGGCGCCTCCGTTACATTTTGGGAGGCAACCGCCCCAGTTAAACTACCCACCAGGCACTGTCCCTGAACCAGATCATGGTCCGAGGTTAGAGGTCCAATTCGATCAGAGTGGTATTTCAACAACGACTCCACGATAACTGGCGTCACCGCTTCACAGTCTCCCACCTATCCTACACAAACCGAACCGAACACCAATACCAAGCTGTAGTGAAGGTCCCGGGGTCTTTTCGTCCTGCCGCGCGTAACGAGCATCTTTACTCGTAATGCAATTTCGCCGAGTCTACGGTTGAGACAGCTGAGAAGTCGTTACGCCATTCGTGCAGGTCGGAACTTACCCGACAAGGAATTTCGCTACCTTAGGATGGTTATAGTTACCACCGCCGTTTACTGGGGCTTAAATTCTCAGCTTCGCTCCCGAAGGAACTAACCGGTCCTCTTAACCTTCCAGCACCGGGCAGGCGTCAGTCCGTATACATCGTCTTACGACTTCGCACGGACCTGTGTTTTTAGTAAACAGTCGCTTCTCACTGGTCTCTGCGGCCCCACCCAGCTCAGACAGTAAATGTCGTCACCAGACAGGGCCCCCCTTCTCCCGAAGTTACGGGGGCATTTTGCCGAGTTCCTTAACCATAGTTATCTCGATCGCCTTAGTATTCTCTACCTGACCACCTGTGTCGGTTTGGGGTACGGGCCGTGTGAAAGCTCGCTAGAGGCTTTTCTCGGCAGCATAGGATCACTGAATTCGCCTCAATCGGCTACGCATCACGTCTCAGGCTTGTGTGCGACCCGGATTTGCCTAGGTCACGCCCTACACGCTTACACCAGTATTACCACTGACTGGCTCAGCTACCTTCCTGCGTCACCCCATCGCTTGGCTACTACCAGATCAGGTCCCATGCATCCACCAACTCGAGACCCGAAGGTCTTCTCGTGGCTTCAGGATGGTTAGTATCACTGATTCACCATGGGCGCGTTCACACGGGTACGGGAATATCAACCCGTTGTCCATCGGCTACGCCTGTCGGCCTCGTCTTAGGTCCCGACTCACCCTGGGCGGATTAACCTGGCCCAGGAACCCTTGGTCATTCGGCGGACGAGTTTCTCACTCGTCTTTCGCTACTCATGCCTGCATTCTCACTCGTGTGGCCTCCACGGCTAGGTCACCCTGCCGCTTCCATGGCCACACGACGCTCCCCTACCCATCCACACACCTGCCCAACACTCCGCAGAGTGAAGGGGGCTATTGCGTGAATGCCGCAGCTTCGGTGGTGTACTTGAGCCCCGCTACATTGTCGGCGCAGGATCACTTGACCAGTGAGCTATTACGCACTCTTTCAAGGGTGGCTGCTTCTAAGCCAACCTCCTGGTTGTCTTCGCGACCCCACATCCTTTTCCACTTAGTACACGCTTAGGGACCTTAGCTGGCGATCTGGGCTGTTTCCCTCTCGACTACGAACCTTATCGCCCGCAGTCTCACTGCCGCGCTCTCACTCACCGGCATTCGGAGTTTGGCTGATTTCGGTAAGCTTGTGGGCCCCCTAGACCATCCAGTAGCTCTACCTCCGGTGAGAAACACGCGACGCTGCACCTAAATGCATTTCGGGGAGAACCAGCTATCACGGAGTTTGATTGGCCTTTCACCCCTACCCACAACTCATCCCCTCAGTTTTCAACCTAAGTGGGTTCGGTCCTCCACGACGTCTTACCGTCGCTTCAACCTGGCCATGGGTAGATCACTCCGCTTCGGGTCTAGAGCATGCCACTACGATCGCCCTATTCGGACTCGCTTTCGCTACGGCTACCCCACACGGGTTAACCTCGCGACATGCCACTAACTCGCAGGCTCATTCTTCAAAAGGCACGCCATCACCCCCAGCAGTAAACTGCTCGAAGGCTCTGACGGATTGTAAGCGCACGGTTTCAGGTACTATTTCACTCCCCTCCCGGGGTACTTTTCACCTTTCCCTCACGGTACTAGTCCGCTATCGGTCACCAGGGAGTATTCAGGCTTATCGGGTGGTCCCGACAGATTCACACCAGATTTCACGGGCCCGGTGCTACTTGGGTTTCCATTACAACAGTCACAAAGTTTTCGTGTACGGGATTCTCACCCTCTACGACAGGCCGTTCCAGACCACTTCCACTAACCCTGTGATTTCTTACTGTTGGCCAACACGGCAGTATTGACAAAATGAACCCCACAACCCCACGAATGCAACACCTGCCGGCTATCACACACCCATGGTTTAGCCTCTTCCGCTTTCGCTCGCCACTACTCACGGAATCACGGTTGTTTTCTCTTCCTGTGGGTACTGAGATGTTTCACTTCCCCACGTTCCCTCCACACGCCCTATATATTCAGGCGCGGGTAACACGACATCACTCGTGCTGGGTTTCCCCATTCGGACATCCTCGGATCACAGCTCGGTTGACAGCTCCCCGAGGCTTATCGCAGCCTCCTACGTCCTTCATCGGCTCCTGGTGCCAAGGCATCCACCGTACGCTCTTCATTACTTACAACAAAGATGCTCGCGTCCACTGTGCAGTTCTCAAACAACACACAACACTCAGGCTCCAAGCAGACACCAACAAGAAAAAATTCTTGCGGTATGACCGCGCCTGAACATTGTCGTTACTTCCTAGAGAGGAAACACTCGCGTGTTCTCTCAGGACCCAACAGTATGCCGATATAATTTGTTCTCCCACCAGCACTGAGGCCGGCAGTAACGAAAACGAATGCTTGTCAGCGTCCACCCATGAGCAACCACCGTTCCACATACGGGAACGAAATGGCCTCTGCTTTCCTCAACCACACCTGTGTGCAGCGAGCGAAAGAGATGCTCCTTAGAAAGGAGGTGATCCAGCCGCACCTTCCGGTACGGCTACCTTGTTACGACTTCGTCCCAATCGCCGATCCCACCTTCGACGGCTCCCTCCCACAAGGGGTTAAGCCACCGGCTTCGGGTGTTACCGACTTTCATGACGTGACGGGCGGTGTGTACAAGGCCCGGGAACGTATTCACCGCAGCGTTGCTGATCTGCGATTACTAGCGACTCCGACTTCACGGGGTCGAGTTGCAGACCCCGATCCGAACTGAGACCAGCTTTAAGGGATTCGCTCCACCTCACGGTCTCGCAGCCCTCTGTACTGGCCATTGTAGCATGTGTGAAGCCCTGGACATAAGGGGCATGATGACTTGACGTCGTCCCCACCTTCCTCCGAGTTGACCCCGGCAGTCTCTTACGAGTCCCCACCATAACGTGCTGGCAACATAAGATAGGGGTTGCGCTCGTTGCGGGACTTAACCCAACATCTCACGACACGAGCTGACGACAGCCATGCACCACCTGTATACCGACCACAAGGGGGGCCACATCTCTGCAGCTTTCCGGTATATGTCAAACCCAGGTAAGGTTCTTCGCGTTGCATCGAATTAATCCACATGCTCCGCCGCTTGTGCGGGCCCCCGTCAATTCCTTTGAGTTTTAGCCTTGCGGCCGTACTCCCCAGGCGGGGCGCTTAATGCGTTAGCTACGGCACGGATTCCGTGGAAGGAACCCACACCTAGCGCCCACCGTTTACGGCGTGGACTACCAGGGTATCTAATCCTGTTCGCTACCCACGCTTTCGTTCCTCAGCGTCAGTTACTGCCCAGAGACCCGCCTTCGCCACCGGTGTTCCTCCTGATATCTGCGCATTTCACCGCTACACCAGGAATTCCAGTCTCCCCTGCAGTACTCAAGTCTGCCCGTATCGCCTGCAAGCCAGCAGTTGAGCTGCTGGTTTTCACAAACGACGCGACAAACCGCCTACGAACTCTTTACGCCCAGTAATTCCGGACAACGCTTGCACCCTACGTATTACCGCGGCTGCTGGCACGTAGTTAGCCGGTGCTTCTTCTGCAGGTACCGTCACTTGCGCTTCGTCCCTGCTGAAAGAGGTTTACAACCCGAAGGCCGTCATCCCTCACGCGGCGTCGCTGCATCAGGCTTTCGCCCATTGTGCAATATTCCCCACTGCTGCCTCCCGTAGGAGTCTGGGCCGTGTCTCAGTCCCAGTGTGGCCGGTCACCCTCTCAGGTCGGCTACCCGTCGTCGCCTTGGTAGGCCATTACCCCACCAACAAGCTGATAGGCCGCGGGCCCATCCTGCACCGATAAATCTTTCCACCACCCACCATGCGATAGGAGGTCATATCCGGTATTAGACCCAGTTTCCCAGGCTTATCCCGAAGTGCAGGGCAGATCACCCACGTGTTACTCACCCGTTCGCCGCTCGTGTACCCCGAAAGGCCTTACCGCTCGACTTGCATGTGTTAAGCACGCCGCCAGCGTTCGTCCTGAGCCAGGATCAAACTCTCCGTTGAAGACTCTAGATTTCGCGGGCAAGCCCACTAATCAGTCATAGACAAAAAGAGTCAAATCACTAGCAAAAAACTCAACTAGCAAAAAATGTGTCGGCAACCATTCAGACGGAAGAATGAACAATCACCGACGAAAAATACTCACACCACACACAAACCAACCAAACCCCAAGAGGCGGTTGATCATTCGCGGATGTGAAGTACCAAAAAAATTTTGGCACTGACATTCATCGACACACTGTTGAGTTCTCAAAGAACACGCGCACACCATCACTACGACCCTATGGCCGCCGCTCCGGGGCAACTTTCCCAGCCTATCCCAACCTGGCCACCGGCGCAAACCGGAACCCCGTGAAGAAAAACTGGATTGTGTTCGCCAGGCACTTCGTACAACCTCGTGTCACTCGCCGTAAAGGCGGGAGTCGGTGTCCGTGTCGCTCTGACTTGGAATAAGTTACGCGAACCTTCAATCAATTCACAAATCGCCTGGTCACTACAGCGATTGGCCGGCTAAGGCCAGGTCAGACTGTTGCGCCTATCTGCCAATCGCGAATAGACCCGAGTGTGACGCCGAGCACCGAACCTATTCGGAGCCCACCCGCTCGATCACTCCCCCAAGTCCACGGAGATTCTCGACGAATCGCGGGTACCCACGGTCGATGTGGAAGATGTCGTGAACTTCGGTGGTTCCGTCCGCAACCAACCCCGCAAGCACGAGCCCGGCGCCGGCCCGAATGTCCGAAGACCACACCGGTGCACTCGACAACACCGGAACTCCGCGGATCACCGCATGGTGACCGTCAGTACGAGCGTCGGCGCCGAGTCGGATCATTTCCTCGACAAATCGGAAACGCGATTCGAATACGTTCTCGGTGATCATCGACGTGCCTTCGGCAACCGCAGCCAAACCGATTGCCATCGGCTGCAGGTCGGTCGGGAATCCGGGGTACGGCAATGTTGCGAAATTGACCGCTTTAGGCCGTTCACGCTGAATGACGCGGAAACCGTCAACCTCGGGAGTCACCTCCGCGCCGGCCGTCCGAAGCTTGTCGAGGACCAGTCCGAGATGCTTGTGGTTCACCCCACGAACGCGGACGTCACCCCTGGTCATGGATGCCGCGACACCCCACGTTGCAGCGACGATCCGATCGCCGATGACACGGTGCGTAGTCGGTTCCAACTTGCGGACGCCTTGAATGGTGAGCGTCGAACTTCCGCCGCCAGATACCTTGGCGCCCATCTCGTTGAGCATGTTGCACAGATCCACGATCTCGGGCTCACGTGCAGCGTTGTCGATCACTGTCTCACCACGGGCGAGGACCGCTGCCATCAAGATGTTCTCGGTTGCACCCACAGACGGGAAGACCAGGCGGATGTTCGCTCCATGCAGGTCGTCTGCCTCGGCCACTACACATCCGTGTTCGATCTCGCTGCGCGCACCCAACAGGCGGAGCCCGGATTGGTGCATGTCGAGGGGCCTCGAACCGATGGCGTCACCGCCAGGCAAGGCAACAACAGCGCGTCTACAACGCGCGACCAGCGGACCGAGAACACACACTGACGCTCGGAACTGTTTCACCGCATCGAAGTCAGCGTGATACTTCGGCTCGGCCGGCGTCGTGATCCGCACTTCGGAATCTTCGAGTTCGACTTCGCAGCCCAGACCTCGCAGAACGTCCGCCATCAGCGGTACGTCGAGAATGTCCGGGCAGTTGGTCACGACAGTGGTGCCTTCGGCCAACAGCGCCGCGGCCATCAGCTTCAGCACACTGTTCTTGGCCCCTCCCACCAGTACTTCACCTTCGAGGCGGTTACCCCCGGTCACAAGAAAGTGCTCACTCACGGTTCACAGCCTAGAGCCACAACCTCGTCGGCACCGCGCCGGTACCGTAGCCCTATGTCTGTTCACCTGACGAAGATCTACACCCGGACCGGCGACGACGGGACCACGGGCCTCAGCGATTTTTCCCGCGTGTCCAAGAACGATCCGCGTCTGATCGCCTACGCGGATTGCGACGAGACCAATGCAGCGATCGGTGTGGCCGTTGCCCTCGGCACTCCCCCGGAGAATCTCCTCGCAATGCTGCGCCAGATCCAGAACGACCTTTTCGACGCAGGGGCCGACTTGTCCACCCCCGTGGTCGAGAACCCGAAGTACCCGCCGCTACGAGTGACTCAGTCCTACATCGATCGACTCGAAGGATGGTGCGATGAACTCAATGAGCAACTGGCACCGTTGAATTCGTTCATTCTGCCGGGCGGAACCGCCTTGGGAGCCCTGCTTCACGTAGCAAGAACCGTCTCGCGGCGTGCTGAGCGTGCGGCTTGGTCCGCCATCAATGCGAACCCGGAGGACACGAGCGTGCTCCCCGCGAAATACCTCAACAGATTGTCGGATCTGCTCTTCATCATGGGAAGAGTGGCAAATCCTGAAGGCGATGTGCTCTGGAAGCCCGGCGCCGGGGCTTGAGCGGGACCGGTCAGGCGGTGCGTCGCCTACGGGCGCGCCCGTCCGGCCGCGATTCCACCCAGGACAGGAACGCTGTCAATGCTCCACTGTCCAAAGCGATTTCGTAGGCCGACGAGCCGTCATTGACCTTGACCACGACGATGTCGTCGCTCATGATGTCGAATTCGGTACCCGAGGGAGAACGACGGCTCTCGACCTCGATACCTTGACGATCGATCCTGGAGTCCGGGCCCGGCCGCAGACTCGACAGTTTGAAAAAGACAAAGGTGCTTTCGCCGTAGCGAATGATTCCGTGACGCCACCCGCTGTCCCCCGGAGATGGCAGAACACGAAGCAGTGCAGCGGTACCGCCGCGACGCAGAACCAGCAGACGATACAGAAAAGCCGCGACGAGAACCGCGAGCAGCACAACCAGAATGATCAACACAGTCATTCCGAATGTCACTGTTCGTCGGCTCCCGTCGCGGCTTTACTCGAGTAACTTACGCGCGCTCGACGGCCCGGAGCTGACCCTTGGCGACCGCAATCGCTTCGAGGTCGCCCGAGTTCTCGGCCAAGAC
Source organism: Rhodococcus sp. RCBS9 (assembly GCF_029457415.1). Lineage (NCBI taxonomy): Bacteria > Bacillati > Actinomycetota > Actinomycetes > Mycobacteriales > Nocardiaceae > Rhodococcus > Rhodococcus sp. RCBS9. The sequence continues at coordinate 319,922 of NZ_CP120422.1, forward strand.
AGCCTTGGCTGCCTCGACGTCGATGTCCTGTGCCATGTCCGCGGACTCGGCAAGGATCGTCACCGTCGTCGCAGTGACGGAGAGAAATCCTCCGTGTACCGCAGCAACGATACGCTCGCCGTCGACCGAGGTGATCGACACGGTTCCGCCCTCGATCAGCTGGCCGAGGACCGGCTCATGCCCAGGCATGATTCCGATTTCACCCTCGGTGGTCTGAGCGCTGACCAGCGTCGCCGAACCAGACCACAAGCGCTGCTCGACGGCAACGAGTTCTACGGTCATCTCAGCCATCGTGGACTACTTCCCGGCCATCTTCTTGGCTGCAGCCTCGACGTCGTCGAGTCCACCGCAGCTGTTGAATGCCTGCTCGGGCAGGTGATCGAACTCGCCCTTGCAGACGCGGTCGAAGGCTTCGATCGTGTCGCGGAGCGGCACGACGGAGCCGGGCTCACCGGTGAACTTCTCGGCAACGATGAAGTTCTGGCCGAGGAACTTCTGGATACGACGGGCGCGGCCGACGAGGACCTTGTCCTCTTCCTGAAGCTCGTCCATACCGAGGATGGCGATGATGTCCTGCAGTTCCTTGTACTTCTGCAGGATGCGCTTGACCTCGTTGGCAACGCGGAAGTGCTCGGCACCGACGATGCCGGGCTCCAGGATGCGGGAGGTCGAGCTCAGCGGATCCACAGCGGGGTAGATACCCATCTGCGAAATCGGGCGCGAAAGCTCGGTGGTGGCATCGAGGTGCGCGAACGTCGTAGCCGGCGCGGGGTCGGTGTAGTCGTCGGCGGGCACGTAAATAGCCTGCAGCGAGGTGATCGAGCGACCGCGAGTCGAGGTGATGCGCTCCTGGAGCTCACCCATCTCGTCCGCCAGCGTGGGCTGGTAGCCCACTGCCGAAGGCATACGGCCGAGGAGGGTGGAAACCTCGGAGCCTGCCTGCGTGAAGCGGAAGATGTTGTCGATGAACAGCAGAACGTCCTGGCCCTGGACGTCGCGGAAGTACTCCGCCATCGTCAGTGCGGACAGGGCGACGCGCATACGCGTTCCGGGCGGCTCGTCCATCTGGCCGAAGACAAGGGCGGTGTCCTGGAGGACGCCCATCTCTTCCATTTCCAGGTGGAGGTCGGTGCCCTCACGGGTACGCTCACCGACGCCTGCGAACACCGAGGTGCCCGAGAACTCGCGAGCGATACGCGTGATCATTTCCTGGATCAGAACGGTCTTGCCGACGCCGGCGCCACCGAACAGGCCGATCTTTCCACCCTTGACGTACGGGGTGAGAAGGTCGATGACCTTGATGCCGGTCTCGAGGATCTCGGTCTTACCTTCGAGCTGATCGAAGGCTGGTGGCTTGCGGTGGATGCCCCACTGCTCGCCGTCGCGGCCGAGGCCGGGGGTGTCGAGGCAATCGCCCAGGGCGTTGAACACGTGGCCCTTGACGACGTCACCGACGGGAACCGAGATCGGCTTGCCCGAGTCGGTCACTGCAGTGCCGCGGACGAGGCCGTCGGTGGGCTGCATGGAGACGGTGCGGACCAGGTTGTCACCGAGGTGCTGTGCAACCTCGAGCGTCAGCGTCTTGGCGACCGAGGGAAGCGTGATCTCGGCGTTCAGGGCGTTGAACAGTTCAGGAACAGCGCCACGCGGGAATTCAACGTCCACGACGGGACCGATGACCCGCACGACGCGGCCGGCTACGGCCGAAGCCGAACCTGCCCCGTTGTTTTCGGTTACTGCTGCGGTCATGTGCTAGTCACTTCCTGCGCTCGAGGCGAGCGCGTTGGCGCCGCCGACGATCTCGCTGATTTCCTGGGTGATCTGGGCCTGGCGAGCCTGGTTGGCCTGACGGCTCAACGTGTTCACCAGTTCGTTTGCGTTGTCCGTCGCGGCCTTCATGGCAGTACGACGGGCTGCCGACTCCGATGCCGCAGCATCGAGAAGCGACGAGAAGATACGAGTGCTGACGTACTTCGGGAGAAGAGCGCCGAGAAGCTTCTCGGGCTCGGGCTCGAAGCTGAAGTCCGCGACGGGGCCATTGTCATGGTCGTCGTCGTGGCCGTTGGTCAGCATGTCGTCACCGAGTTCGATGCGCTCTTCCGACACGAAGACCTCGAGAGGAGCCATACGGCGAACCTCGGGAGTCTGCGTCAGCATCGACACGAAGCGGGTGTAGACGATATGGAGTTCGTCGACGCCCTCGATCGTGCCTTCACCGTTCGGAGCGGCAACCTGGTTACCCGAACCAGCCATGAACAGCTCCACCAGGTGGCGGCTGGCCTTCGCGGCATCCGAGTAACCCGGATCCTGCGAGAAGCCCGTCCACGCAGCACCGATGTCGCGGCCGCGGAACGTGTAGTAGCCGAGCCCCTTGGAACCGAGCACGTACACGACCGGCTCCTTGCCCTCGCTGCGGAGGAGAGCCATGAGCTCTTCTGCCTGCTTGAGGACGTTGGAGTTGTAGCCACCACACATGCCGCGGTCACTGGTGACAACGAGGACCGCTGCCCGCTTGGGCTCCGGACGCTCGTTGAGCAACGGGTGATCGAGCGAAGCAGACGCACTCGCCAATTCGGTGAGTACCTTCGTGATCTCCTCGGCATACGGCTTGGACGCGGCGACGCGAATCTGAGCCTTGGTGATACGCGAAGTCGCGATCAGTTCCTGTGCCTTGGTGATCTTCTTGGTCGAGTTGACCGACTTGATACGAGACCGCAATTCGAGAATGCTCGCCATCGATCAATCACTCTCCCTTCGGAATTCGCAGTGTCATGGGCGCGTACGTCACTTGCTGACGGTCTTGCGCTTGACGTTGATCTGCTCGTTCGCGACCTCGTCGGCGCCCAAAGCGTCAGCCTCGGCTTCGTTCACGACCCGGCTTCCGTCGGATGCGATGAAGCCTTCCTTGAACTTGTTCGTCGCGGCGATCAGCTCAGCAGCGTTGTCGGCATCGAGTGCCTTACCGCCGTTGATGCTGGAGTAGACGCCAGCAGCCGAGTGCTTGAGGTCTTCGAGCAGTTCCTTCTCGAAGCGACGGACGTCGCCGATCGGAACGCTGTCGAAGATGCCTTCGCCGGCCAGGTAGATCGAGACGATCTGGTCCTCGACGGGGATCGGGCTGTACTGATCCTGCTTGAGCAGCTCGACCAGACGGGCGCCGCGCTCGAGCTGAGCCTTGGAGGCAGCGTCGAGGTCGGAAGCGAAGGCGGAGAACGCTTCGAGCTCACGGAACTGAGCCAGTTCCAGACGCAGCGAACCGGAAACCTTCTTCATGCCCTTGGTCTGTGCAGCGCCACCGACGCGGGAGACCGAGATACCGACGTTGATCGCGGGGCGAACGCCCTTGTTGAACAGGTCGGACTCGAGGAACACCTGACCGTCGGTGATGGAGATGACGTTGGTCGGGATGTAAGCCGAGACGTCGTTCGCCTTGGTCTCGATGATCGGCAGAGCCGTCAGCGAGCCACCGCCGAGTGCGTCGGACAGCTTCGCCGAACGCTCCAGCAGACGGGAGTGCAAGTAGAAGACGTCACCGGGGTAAGCCTCGCGTCCCGGCGGGCGACGCAGCAGCAGCGAGATGGCGCGGTACGCCTCTGCCTGCTTGGTCAGGTCGTCGAACACGACCAGAACGTGCTTGCCCTGGTACATCCAGTGCTGGCCGATGGCCGAGCCGGTGTACGGTGCGAGCCACTTGAAGCCTGCGGAATCAGATGCCGGAGCAGCAACGATGGTGGTGTATTCCATCGCGCCCTTCTCCTCGAGGGCAGCCTTGACGCCCGCGATGGTGGAACCCTTCTGACCGATGGCAACGTAGATGCAGCGCACCTGCTTGTTGACATCGCCGGAATCCCAGTTGGCCTTCTGGTTCAGGATGGCGTCGATGCAGACCGCGGTCTTGCCGGTCTTGCGGTCGCCGATGATGAGCTGGCGCTGGCCGCGGCCGATCGGAGTCATGGCGTCGATAGCCTTGATACCGGTCTGGAGCGGCTCTTCGACCGGCTGGCGCTCGAGCACCGAAGCGGCCTGGAGCTCGAGTGCACGGTTCTCGGTGCTCTCGATCTCGCCGAGGCCGTCGATGGGCGCACCCAGCGGGTCGATGACGCGGCCGAGGAAAGCATCGCCGACGGGAACCGACAGAACGTCGCCCGTGCGCTTTACTTCCTGGCCTTCTTGAATGTTCTGGTAATCGCCAAGGATGACGGCACCGATTTCGGTGGCATCCAGGTTGAGCGCGACGCCGACGATTCCACCGGGGAACTCCAACAGCTCGTTGGACATAGCCGAAGGCAGGCCAGAGACGTGCGCAATGCCGTCACTGGTGTCGGTCACTGTGCCGACCTCCTCACGGGAGGCCTCCGGGGAGTAGCTCGCGGTGTAGTTGTCGATCGCGCTACGGATCTCGTCGGAGGAGATCGTCAGCTCCGCCATGTTTTTCCTGCTCTCGGTGTCTGGTCTTCGAAAAGATCTGGAGTATGTGTTCGGCTGAAGGACTACTTGAGGTTCTTCCGCAGTGCTGCGAGTCGACCCGCTGCGCTGCCGTCGATAACCTCGTCGCCCACCCGGACGACCAAGCCGCTGAGGAGTTCTGGATCGACCTCGACGTGCACTGCTACCGGCTTCCCGTAGGTGCGGGTAAGAGTGCTCGCCAAGCGATCCGACTGCTCCGAGCTCAACGCCGAGGCGCTGCGAACGTGAGCAACGGTGGTATCGCGCTGCGCTGCGGCAAGATTCGACAGCTGATCGAAAGTGTCTGCGGGTGCAGACTTCAACCGGCCGACAGCCTGTCCGGCGAGTGCCTCGGTGACCGCGGTGACCTTGCCGTAGAGCAAGCGGGAGAGGAACTCACGCTTGCGGGCTGCGGGAACCGACAGATCCGAGAGCGTCTGCTCCAGGCTGGGATCCCCTGCCACGATGCGACCGAGACGGAAGAGCTCGTCCTCAACGGTGTCCAACTGGCTCTGATCGGCTGCGGCGCGGAGCAGAGCTTCGCGTCCGAGCAGTTCGAGCGAGTTGACCAAGTCGCGGGCCGCAGACCAGTCCTGGCCTGCAGCTGCCTTCACGGTGGCGAGCGCCTCGGCGCCGACCTTTCCGGAGAACAACTGCTCTGCCAAAGCCTGGCGACCAGCGGCCGGTGCCGAAGCGTCAGCCAGCGCGCTGCGAAGAGCGCGCTGGCCGTCGAGTACCTCGACCACCGAGAAGAGCTCGGACCCAGCCTGAGCAGAAGCAGCAGTTGCGGCTCCTGCAGAGACGGCGCCCAGGGCACTGCTCAGCGCAGAACGAGTCTGCGCCAAGGCTTCACGGCTCGCTGCGTACATGTTGCTCACTTCCTGGCTGAATCAGCGCTGACGGTGTCGAGCTCGTTGAGGAAACGATCAACCGTTCCGGCGCGCTTCACGTCGTCGGCGAGGGACTCCCCGATGACCTTCTCGGCCAGGTCTACAGCGGTCTTGCCGAGATCCGAGCGGAGCTCAGCGACAATCTGCTGACGCTGGGCGACGAGCTGGCTGTGGCCTGCGGCCACGATGCGGTCGCTCTCGTCCTGCGCCTGAACCTTCATGTCAGCGATGATCTGCTGACCCTGGGTACGCGCTTCCTCACGGATCTGCGCTGCCTCGGTACGAGCTTCGGCGAGCTGCGCGCGGTACTGCTCGAGCGCTGCTGCTGCCTCCGCCTGTGCGTCTTCGGCTTTCTTGATGCCGCCCTCGATCTGCTCGGTGCGTTCGGCCAAGACCTTCTGGAACTTCGGAAGAACGAGCTTCCAGAAGACGAAACCAACTACTACGAGCGCGACCGCGGACCACACGATGTCGTATGTCTCGGGGATGAGGGGATTGTGTTCAGTCGTCCCCTCCGCCGCGAGAATTGCGATGGTGGCTGCCATGTCGGTCTTAGAAGATGAAGCCGGCGACGAGGCCGATCAGCGCGAGGGCCTCGGTGAATGCAATACCGAGGAACATGGTGGTACGAACCTGGCCGGCCATCTCGGGCTGGCGGACCATGCCTTCGATTGCCTTGCCCACAACGATGCCCACGCCGATGCCGGGGCCGATTGCTGCGAGGCCGTAGCCGATGGCTCCGTAGCCGCGCGACTTGGTCTCGACAACTTCCTGAGCGAGGTAAGCGATGCTCATGGTGTTCCATTCCCTTTCTGTTGACCTCCGCCGGATTCGGCAAGAGGCTCAGTTCTTGGTGTAGCTGGTGAGGAGGTAAAAGGTCAGTGCTCGTCGGCGTGGAGCGCCAGATCGATGTACACCGCGGTCAGCAGCGCGAACACGTAAGCCTGCAGGAAGATGACCAGCAGCTCGAAGAACGTGAATGCGATACCGGCAATGATCGACGGAACACCGAAGATCGCCTGGAATCCGCCGGACACGAAGAAGAAGTAGTTCGTCGCGCTGAAGAACAGCACCAGCAGGATGTGGCCGGCCAACATGTTGGCCATGAGACGAACCATCAGCGTGAACGGGCGCAGGATGAAGGTCGAGATGAACTCGATGGGCACCAACAGGAAGTGCAGGGGCAGCGGGACGCCGGGAACGACGATGCTGCTCTTGACGTACTTGAAGAAGCCGTACTTCTTGATTCCCACGTAGTTGAACACGATGTAGGCGAGCGCTGCGAGTACCAGCGGCATACCGATTCGTGCGTTCGGCGAGATGTTCAGGAAGGGAATGACGCTGGCCAGGTTGCTGGCGACCACGATGAAGAAGATCGTCGTGATGACCGGCAGGAAGCGCTTGCCCTGTTCCTTGCCCAGGATCTCCTCGGCGATGTTGATACGAACGAAGTCGAGCGCGAGCTCAGCTGCGTTCTGCAGTCCACGGGGAACCAGTCGAGGGCTGCGCATTGCGATCACGAAGAAGGCTGCGACCAGCACCGACATCAGCAGACGAATCAGCATCAGACGGTCGAGCTCGAAGGGGCCCGCGTGAATCAACACGGAGGGCGGGAAAAAATCGTCTAGTGACGGCGCATGGAATTCATCCGCGGCCAGGGTGGTGACGCTCAGCGTTCTCTCCCGTAGTCGGTCCGCAGCCATCATTGACTGCGGTTCGATCGGACATTGACGATCTACAAGTCGACAAGTTCGACTCGCGCATTCGTCAGCAGCTGGAGAACCCTAGAGGGGCCTGGCGTCTGTCGGTGTCGGCGACTCTCGTCGACTCAGTGGTCAGAATTTCGACCACCTGCGAGCACATGGCATCGTCGGCTGAGTGTTACTCGGCCCACCATTGCTCTCGCTTGAACCGAACCTTATCAAGTCATCTACGACATTGTGTAGATGGGGTACCTGGAAGTCCGATTAGTTACCTCTTGTAGTACTACTCGTCGTCGTCGACGTTGCTGCTGGGAGCGGGATCGACGTACGGAGTTTTGGTTCCCAGGACGCCGTAAGTCTCCGCACCGAGCACCACGACCAGCGACATGATGATGACCAGGACGAGGGCGGTCTTGTTGTAGAAATCCATGTCCGAGAGGACAAAGAGAACCACCATCGCGAGAATCATCTTCAGCAGCCAGGTACCGAGCAGAACGGCACCGGCCGTGAGCGCAGGCAGCTTCGCTGTGAGCAGCACGCCCAACGCCGTGAACAAGATGAACCCGCCGCCGACGGCTGCGCCGATCAGAGCGCCGTAGACGCCTTCCTTACCGGCGAAGAGCCCGCCCAGGAGCGCGCCGACCACGGCCAGCGCGATCAGCCCCATCACACCCCACTTCACGGCCGACTTCATGGAGGCGGTCGAATCAGGGATGGGTTGCGAGGCAGGTACAGGCTGCGGCGTGTTCGTCACGATGCCCAAGGGTAATGGATCGGAAAACTTGGCTAGCGACGCTGCTGCTTGCGATCGATCAGCGAAGGCACCGCAGTGAAGAACAACGCAAGAACCAAACCGGCCGCGACGAGTACAACAACCAGCTGACGATTGAGCAGCGAGGATCCGACGGCACCGAACGCCAGGACGCTGACCCACAGGTAGATGACCAGCACAACTCGTCGGTGCGTGTGTCCGATCTGCAAGAGGCGATGATGCAGGTGCATCTTGTCCGGACTGAACGGACTGACGCCCGCTTTCGTCCGGCGGATCACGGCCAGGAGCATGTCCAGCATCGGGATGAACATCACAGCCCCGACCAGCAACAACGGCGCGAGGAGGCCGACGAGGTCGCGGGTTCCGTAGGCAGTGAGCGGAATACGACCGGATGCACTGGTGGAGATCGCGGCCAGCATGAGACCGATCAACATCGACCCGGAATCGCCCATGAAAATGCGCGCTGGATTGAAGTTGTGTGGCAGAAAACCGAGACAAGCGCCTGCCAAAGCCGCCGCGATCATCGCCGGCGGGTAGACACTCGCGTCGCCGCCCTGATCGTGGAGAAGACCGATCGAGAAGATGAGGATGGCGAGCGCCGCAATCAGACCCAACCCGGCGGCCAATCCGTCGAGACCGTCGACAAAATTCATGGCGTTGATGGTCGCGACGGCAACAGCAACGGTGAACAGTCCGGATTGAATCTGATCGAGGATGATGGTGGACCCACCGTCACCGCCGAACGGGTTGTAGATGATGAACCAGCTGACGCCCATCACCACGAGAACGCCGGCAGCAGTCACCTGACCGACAAATTTGGTGAGGGCGTCGAGGCCCCACCTGTCGTCGATCACACCCACGAGGACGATGACGGCGCCAGCTACGAGCGCAGCGTGTACGTCAGGACTGCCGAAGCCGAAACCTCTTGTGAGCGCGGGTAATTGCTGCGCGAACAGCAGACCGACAGCCATGCCGACATACATTCCGACGCCACCGAGACGGGGAATCGGCTCGACGTGAACGTCCCGATCACGAGGAATCGCGACAGCGCCGAACCTCAGCGCCAACAACCGGACTGCGCCAGTCGCCAGGTAGGTCACCACCGCCGCCGTACACAGCACGAGCAAAAGTTCACGGATGGGAACACCCGCTCCCCCGCCACCCTGTGCCAGATACGTGGTCGCCTCGTAGGAAGTGATCACTGCTCGAGATCACCCGTCTGGCGGGCATAGGCAGGCTTTGCCCGGACCAGTTCGCGAACGCCTTCGGCAACTGCTGCCAACTCGGCCTCTCCTGACGTGGTGGCGGGGTCCGCGACAACTGCGCGCGCGATCAACTCCCCCACCACTCTCATGTCGGAGCGGTTGAAACCCTGGGTCGTGACGGCCGCGGATCCGACGCGGATTCCGGACGTGACGGCGGGCGACTGCGGATCGAACGGAATCGCGTTCTTGTTGAGCGTGATCGAAGCCAGTCCGCACCTACGCTCGGCGTCGACGCCGGTGACACCGCTTGCGCGCAGGTCGAGAAGCGCCAGATGTGTGTCGGTTCCACCGGACACGGTGCGCAGACCGCGAGCTTCCAACGACAGCGCGAGCGCCGATGCGTTGGCAACCACTTCCTGTGCATACCAACGATATTCCGGCGTCGACGCCTCTTTGAACGCAACCGCTTTCCCGGCGATCGCATGCATCATCGGGCCGCCTTGAATGAAGGGGAACACCGCGCGATCTACAGCCGAGGCATGCTCGCTGCGGCACAGGATCATTCCGCCGCGCGGGCCTCTGAGGACTTTGTGCGTCGTCGCGGAGACGACGTCGGCGTACGGAACGCACGAAGGTATCGCCCGGCCTGCCACGAGTCCGATGAAGTGGGCGGCGTCGACCCACAGGATCGCACCGACCTCGTCTGCGATCGAGCGGAAGGCTGCGAAGTCGATGGTGCGGGAGTACGCGGTCGCGCCGGCGACGATGATTTTCGGCTTGTGCGCCAGAGCCAGGGTGCGAACCTCGTCGTAGTCGATCAATTCGGTGGCCGAATCGACGTGATAGGGAACGGTGGTGAACCACTGCCCAGAAAAGCTGACGCGAGACCCGTGAGTCAGATGCCCACCGTGCGGCAGACTCATCGCCAATACGGTGTCGCCGGGCTTGGCGAATGCGGCGTACACCGCGAGATTCGCAGTGGCCCCCGAATGCGGTTGGACGTTGACGTGCTCGGCGCCGAACAGCGCCTTTGCCCGATCGATCGCCAGATTCTCGGCTACGTCGACGTACTCGCACCCGCCGTAGTAACGCCGACCCGGATAGCCCTCGGCGTACTTGTTGCTCAGGGTCGAACCCAAGGCAGCCAGTACGGCAGGGCTGGTGAAGTTCTCGCTCGCGATGAGTTGAAGTCCGTCGCGCTGACGCTCGAGTTCGGTCAGCGCAACAGCCGCGATCTCGGGGTCTGCCGTGGCAAGCTCACCGAAATCCGGTCCCCAATACGTGGATTCCCCCGCGCGCTCGCCGCCGGCGCCGACCATCGTTACGAAACTCCCTCTACGAGACTTTCCGGACTGGTGCCCAATACCTCGGCGATGGATTCTGCCGAGACGGCACCCACTCGCAAGATACGCGGTGAATTGCCGGTCAGGTCGACGATCGTGGAAGCAACGGCGTGTTCGGCCTTGCCCCCGTCGAGATACACGCTGGCAGATCCGCCGAGCTGATCTCGGGCTTCCTCGACGGTAGTTGCCGGCGGACGCCCCGAAATGTTGGCGCTCGAGACGGCAAGCGGTCCGACATCGCGCAACAGTTCGAGGGCAACCGGGTGGAGGGGCATGCGGAGCATGACGGTTCCGCGGGTATCACCGAGGTCCCAGGCAAGTGAAGGCGCCTGCTCGACGACCAGGCTCAGTCCGCCGGGCCAGAATGCGCGGATCAGATCCCGTGCCTGCGGGCGCACGCTGTAGACGAGCCCGTCGATGGTGTTCCACGATCCGACCAGTACCGGGACGGGCATGTCTCGCCCGCGTCCCTTGGCGCGCAACAGACTCGTGACAGCTTCGCTGTCGAACGCGTCGGCGGCGAGTCCGTAAAGGGTGTCGGTGGGGAGAACTACGAGTCGGCCGGCCTTGAGCGCGTTCTTCGCGGCGGCCAAGCCTGCGGTTCGGGAATCTGTCTGACTGCAGTCGTACACGGTGCTCACTCAGCCATCCTTTCACTCTGCGCTTCGGGCGTTCGATTCCGCTGTGCTTCGACGTCGGTGGCGACACGTCTGGCGACGACGAATCGCGGACGACCGGCAAGATCTGGATGCTGCGCGACCTCGCCGAATACCCGGCGCGCCGAGAACAGCGCAGCGACGCCGTCCCCGTTGGTGTCGTCGTGCTCGATGCCTGCCGCGCCGCCGATTCGAAGCCACCGCGCGATGTTGCTGATCATGGGTTTGATGACGGACAGACCGTCGACGCCACCGAACAACGCGGTGTGCGGGTCGTAATCCATGACCTCAGGCTGCAATTGCGCGCCTTCCGGGATGTACGGCGGATTGGAAACGACCAGATCGACGCCACCCTCGAGCCCCGGCAACAGGTTCCGATCGGTGACATCGCCCTGATGCAGATGGATCGGTGTATCACCGGCGGCCTCGCGGTCGGCAGCATTACGACGCGCCCACGCCAACGCGGCGGGCTCCTTCTCCACGGCGTGAACGACGGCGTCCGGACGGGCCTCGGCGATGGACAGCGCGAGTACACCCGATCCCGTGCACAGGTCCAGAACTACCGGCGGCTTGCTTCCGCAACCTTCGAGGAACGAGAGTGCCCAACCCATGAGCAGTTCGGTTTCCGGCCGCGGAATGAAGACACCCGGCCCGACAGCGACGTCGATGTTGCCCATCGACGCGACTCCGATGATGTGCTGCAACGGAATCCGCTTCACCCGTTGCGCAACCAACTCGTCGAACGCCGCGATGACCTCGGGATCGACCAACGGAATCAGCCCGAGACGCGTGCGTTCGACCCCGAGCAGGTGGGATGCCAACAACTCGGCGTCGGTGCGTGGGCTGGGCACACCTGCGGCGTCGAGCTGTTTTGCAGCTTCGATCAGCGCCAAACGAAGTGGAAGTCGACTCACGGGTACAGCCTGCCACGCTCGACCGACACGCGGTTCACCGAGTTCCCGGCGGGATGGAGGTCAGTCATGGTCTGCATCTACTCGGCCGCGAGACGCGCCTCTCGGTCCGCCTTGCCCAATGCATCGAGAAGTGCGTCGAGCTCACCGTCGAGCACCGCATCGAGGTTGTGCGACTTGAATCCGATGCGGTGATCGGTGATGCGGTTCTCGGGGAAGTTGTAGGTGCGGATGCGCTCCGAACGGTCCACCGTCCGAACCTGACTCTGGCGACCTGCCGACGCTTCAGCGTCCGCGGCTTCCTCGGCGACTACCTGCAAACGGGCTGCAAGGACCTGCATGGCGCGCGCCTTGTTCTGGAGCTGCGAACGCTCGTTCTGGCAGGTGACGACGATGCCGGTCGGAAGGTGCGTGATTCGGACAGCAGAGTCGGTCGTGTTGACGCCCTGACCGCCCTTGCCGGACGAACGGTAGACGTCGATACGCAGGTCACTTTCGTCGATCTGGACCTGCTCGACCTCTTCGGGCTCCGGGTAGACCAGAACGCCGGCAGCCGAAGTGTGAACGCGCCCCTGGGATTCGGTGACGGGCACTCGCTGGACGCGGTGAACGCCGCCCTCGAACTTCAGCCGCGCCCACACTCCGTCCGGGGTGTCCGACTTGCTCTTGATCGACAGCGTGGCTTCCTTGTATCCGCCGAGATCGGAGACCGTCGCGTCGAGAATCTCGACGCGCCAGCCATGCCGTTCCGCGTAGCGGACGTACATGCGGGCCAGGTCCGAGGCGAAGAGCGCGGATTCTTCGCCGCCCTCACCGGACTTCACTTCTAGGACGATGTCGTCGCCGTCATGCGGATCACGCGGCGCCAACTGATCGGTAAGCGTCTGCTCGAGCTGCGCGACCTCGGCTTCGAGATCGGGGATCTCGGCGGCGAAGCTGGAATCGTCGGCGGCTAGTTCGCGCGCGGCTTCCAGATCGTCCTGCGCAGCGGTGAGCTTGTTGTACGTCGACATGATCGGCGAGAGCTCGGAGAACCGCTTACCGACGCGCCTGGCAGCGGCAGGGTCGTTGTGCAGCGCCGGATCGGACATCTGTGCTTCGAGACCGGCGTGCTCCGCCAAGATGTCGTCGATGGCCGAGGGCTGGGTTGCGCCTGCCATGGTTCGCTCCGCTCTGAGTTTCGATTCCTACGGTGCGCGCTTGAAGGTATTTCGACGCCGGGACCCGGGAAACGCGCAAACCGAGTGCAGGCACAAAAAAGCCGACGCCCGATCTGCGCATGGCAGATCGGGCGTCGGCGGAACAGCTAGGACTCGGTGGCCGGGACCTTGCTGTCTGCGCGCTTGCCGTAGCGAGCCTCGAAGCGAGCGACGCGTCCACCGGTGTCGAGAATCTTCTGCTTGCCCGTGTAGAACGGGTGGCACTGCGAGCAAACCTCGACGTTGATGCGTCCGGACTCCTTGGTGCTGTGGGTCTCGAACGTGTTACCGCAACCGCAGACGACGGTGGTCGCTACGTAGGTTGGGTGGATTCCTGCCTTCATGGTGTCCCTTTCAATGGTCGCCGGGTCGACGTCGCCAATCGACATCGTGAACCGGAACCGGACTCGGCCGTTCAGTATGCCAGATGCGGTACCTCACCGGATAATCCGCGTCTCGCACGCCTCGGGGTGGCTGTACGAAGTTGTCAACGCACTGTCGCTCGGTTTTGTTCCGCCCACGCAAAAGGCCCACAACCAGCTGGTTGTGGGCCTTTTGACGTCGAATCGATCAGTCGTCGATCGCACCCGGTGCGGTCTTGGAGACCTGCATCAGGAACTCGAGGTTGTTCTTGCTCTTCTTCAGTCGATCGATCAGCAGATCGATGGCCTGATGCGAGTCCAGACCGGACAGGACGCGGCGGAGCTTGTGCAGCACCGCAGCTTCGTCCGGGCTCAGGAGCAACTCGTCCTTACGCGTGCTGGACGGGTTGACGTCCACGGCCGGGAACACGCGGCGTTCGGCGATCTTGCGATCGAGCTTGAGCTCGGCGTTGCCGGTGCCCTTGAACTCTTCGAAGATCACGGTGTCGCCGGTGGATCCGGTCTCGACCATTGCGGTAGCGATGATGGTGAGCGATCCACCGTTCTCGATGTTGCGGGCAGCACCGAGGAAACGCTTCGGCGGGTAGAGCGCCGTCGAGTCGACACCACCGGAGAGGATGCGTCCCGACGCCGGCGAGGAGTTGTTGTACGCACGACCCAGACGCGTGATGGAGTCGAGCAGTACGACGACGTCCTTACCCATCTCGACCAGGCGCTTCGCACGCTCGATTGCCAGCTCGGCAACTGCGGTGTGATCTCCCGGCGGGCGGTCGAAGGTGGAGGAAATGACCTCACCCTTCACGCTGCGCTGCATGTCGGTCACTTCCTCGGGACGCTCGTCCACGAGGATGACCATCAGGTAGCACTCAGGATTGTTGGTGGCGACGGCATTCGCGATCGCCTGCAACACGCTGGTCTTACCGGCCTTGGGCGGGCTCACGATGAGGGCGCGCTGGCCCTTACCGATGGGCATCACCAGGTCGATGACACGCGTGGTGAGAATGTGCTGCTCGGTCTCGAGGCGCAGACGCTGGTTCGGGTACAGCGGCGTGAGCTTGTTGAACTCGGGGCGCTTCTTCGCGGCCTCGACGTCGCCGCCGTTGACCGTGTCGATACGGACCAGCGGGTTGAACTTCTGACGCTGGCTGCCCTGCTCACCGTCACGCGAGACGCGGACGGCACCGGTGATGGCGTCGCCACGGCGAAGGCCGTTCTTGCGGATCAGGTTCATGGAGACGTAGACGTCGTTGGGACCGGCGAGGTACCCGGACGTACGCACGAAGGCGTAATTGTCGAGGACGTCGAGGATGCCGGCGACCGGCTGAAGGACGTCGTCCTCACGAATCTCGGTCTCGCGCGAATCGTTGGGTGCACCACCCTCACCGCGATCGCGACCACGGCCACGGCGCTCGCGGAAACGGCGTCCGCGGCGTCCGCGTCCACCCTCTTCGTCGTCGTCCGGCCCGTTGTTGCGGTTGTCCGTGCGAGGACCGGCGTTGTTCTGGCCGGCGTTGTTCTGATTGCCGCGATCCTGACGGTCCTGGCGATCCTGGCGATCCTGGTTGCCCCGGTTGCCCTGGTTCTCGCGCTGGCCCTGGTTCTCGCGCTGGCCCTGGTTGTCCCGCTGGCCCTGGTTGTCCCGGTTGCGCTCGCGACGGGGACGCTCGTTGCCCTGCTCGGCGGGAGCCTGATCAGCGTCGGACTTGCCCTCGGTGCGCGCAGGACGCTCGGCCGGAGCCTCGGCCTTGGCGGTCTCGGCGACCTTCGAGGTATCGGCGGCCTTCGCGGTGTCCGCGTCGGACTTCGCCGAAGGAGCTTCCTGCTCGATGCTCAGTTCACCCTGGTCGGGTGAACCTGCACGACGAGCGGCGCCGCGACGCTGACGTCCGCGACGGGGTGCGCTCTGATCGGAATCCTCGGCGGATTCGGTACGCGCAGGCGCGGCCTCGGCAGGAGCCGATTCGGCTGCCGGAGCTGTTTCGGCTGCGGGGGTTTCGGTGCGTGCGGCGCGAGTGCTCTTGGCACGAGTGCGCGCAACGGGTGCGTCGTCGAGAGTGAGTTCACTCTGTGCGGGTGCAGCCTTTGCGCTGCCGCCCTGGCGCTCCTTGATGGCTGCGATCAGGTCACCCTTGCGCATGCCGGAAGTGCCTTTGATGCCCAGTTCACCCGCAAGAGTGCGGAGTTCGGTGAGCACCATGCCGGAGAGTCCGGCACCACGGCGCGTTTCGGCACGCTTCGTGGAGGTCGCCACCGCACCGTTCGATGCTGAAGATGACGCCTGAGAATTGTCGCCTGATTCCGACCCGGCGGGTGCAGAAGTGGCGATGAGGTCCGTATCGGTCACGGAGGTCCTTTCCTTCCCTCACTCGCACTGCGCAAAGTCGAGGGTTCGTCCCGCAGTTCGATTGAATACCGAACTCGGTGGTGCCGTACGTGGTTGCTGTCCAGAACTGCCGGCTTGTCCGCCGTCACATGATTGTCGGAAACTCTCGCCTCAAACTTTTCATGCGCTCGCAAACCTGCCCAACGCGCCTTCGTCGACGATTCACTCCCCCGTGTGTTGAACCCCAGAGTGATGGAACCTCTGAGTGTTCGATCCGCGGAGGATTCAAACCTTCGGAGAAGGTACAAGCGTGAGGATCATGCCTGCGAGAATCATGCCAAGGACTGTGGACCCCGATTGGGAAGGAGTTTTGCCCCCTGGTGATGCACCGGCGACTGACGCGCACGATGTACGGACATAGCCCAGGATAGCGCCCAAACCTGAGTCCGGCAAGAATTTGGACGACTGGGTGTGTCAGTTCACTACCGATCGGTAGTGGGCGATCACCAGGACCAAGGCAGGGATCAGACCGTCGTCGTGGATACTTCGACGCCGTCGGCGATGTCCAATTCGAGCACACGCAGTCCGTCTGCCCGCGCCGCTTCCGCGAGTTCGACGGGGAAAGGTTCTGTGCTGAGCGCCAACACGGTGGGGCCGGCTCCCGAAACGGTCGCAGCAATACCCGCCTCGCGCAGGATCCCGATCCATCGCGTCGTGAGCGGAAGCGCGGGTGCGCGCTGTGCCTGATGCAGGCGATCCTCGGTGGCCGCCATCAACAGATCGGGCCGAGCAGTGAGCGCAACGACGGCGAGCGCGCTGCGGCTCGCGTTGAACGAGGCATCCTGGTGCGGAACCAATTCGGGCAGGAGCCCGCGAGTGTGTGCGGTGGACGACCGCTCCTCGGGAACCAGTGCCACAGCACGGATGTCGGGATGGACGTCGAGTTTCGCCGCGGAGTAGATCGGCTCGTCGCCTTCGACGGCCGGTGGGCAACTCCACGAGACGACTGCGCCACCGAGAACACTGGCAGACGCGTTGTCCGGGTGACCTTCGAACTCGGACGAGAGTTGAACCAACTGCTCTTCCGTCAAGCCGATCTCGGCATCGAGAGCGCGCGCCAGACCGTTGGCTGCTGCCAATCCACCGACAGCCGCGGAAGCCGAGGATC
The DNA here is from genome assembly GCF_029457415.1 of Rhodococcus sp. RCBS9. Classification (NCBI taxonomy): domain Bacteria; kingdom Bacillati; phylum Actinomycetota; class Actinomycetes; order Mycobacteriales; family Nocardiaceae; genus Rhodococcus; species Rhodococcus sp. RCBS9. The sequence goes on from NZ_CP120422.1 coordinate 336,921, forward strand.
CCAACCCGCGCGAATGTGGAATCGCGTTGCGGCACAACACGTCCAGGCCACTGGCCCACACTCCGGCCGCCTCGAGACCACGCTCGATGGCGCGGACCACGAGATGCGAAGGACCCCAGGGCACGTCGGCAGCGCCTTCACCTTCGACGCGAATCTGAAGGCCTGAATCCGTTGTGGTGACCACGATTTCGTCGTACAACCCCAACGCCAGGCCGAGGGTGTCGAACCCCGGCCCCAAGTTCGCACTCGAGGCCGGGACGCGAGCAGTCACCGAAAGGCCGATAGGCAGGGTTATAGTCATGTCAGACACCGGATTCCGCGGAGTGGTCGATGAATCCACGGACACTATGCAAGCTCGAGGGCAGCCGCGACGGCAACGGGATCGACACCGATCGGCTCGACGTTCGGCATACCCTTCAAAGCCGTGTCAGGATCCTTGAGACCGTTACCGGTCACCGTGCACACGACGGTCAGGCCCGGCTCGAGCCAGCCCTCTGCACGTGCGGCGAGCAGGCCGGCGACGCTGGCTGCCGACGCCGGTTCGACGAAGACGCCCTCGGTGGCGGCGATCAGACGGTAAGCCTCGAGGATCTTCTCGTCGGTGGCGGCACGGAATGCACCGTTCGACTCTTCCTTCGCGGCGACAGCGCCGTTCCAGGAAGCGGGAGAACCGATTCGGATTGCGGTGGCGATGGTTTCGGGATCCTTGACGGGAGCACCGTTGACCAGCGGAGCCGCTCCGGCTGCCTGGACGCCGAGCATGCGGGGCTTCACCGTGGTCAGACCGTCCGCGTAGTACTCGGAGTATCCGCGCCAGTACGCGGTGATGTTACCGGCGTTTCCGACCGGGAGTGCGTGCACGTCGGGAGCCTTGCCGAGGACGTCCATGATCTCGAATGCCGCGGTCTTCTGGCCTTCGATGCGCACCGGGTTGACCGAGTTGACGAGACCGATGGTGGGGAATTCGGCCGTGGTCTTGCGCGCCAGCTCGAGGCAGTCGTCGAAGTTGCCCTGGACCTGAATGATCTTGGCGCCGTGCATGACTGCCTGCGCAAGCTTGCCCATGGCGATCTTGCCCTGCGGGATGAGCACGGCGCAGGTCATGCCGGCCTTGGCTGCATACGCAGCGGCCGAGGCGGAGGTGTTGCCGGTGGACGCGCACAGAACTGCGCGCTGGCCACGGGCCAAGGCGTCGGTGACGGCCATCGTCATGCCGCGGTCCTTGAAGGAACCGGTGGGGTTGAGGCCCTCGACCTTGAGGTAGACGTCGCAGCCGGTGATCTCGGAGAGGTGGCCGGCCGGCAGGAGCGGGGTGCCGCCTTCGCGCAGGGTGACGGTCTTCCAGTTGTCACCGATCGCGAGACGGTCCCGGTATGCCTCGATGAGACCCGGCCATGCCTTGTGGACGGGGTTGACGATGCCGGTCATTGTTCAGTGCCTTCCAGTCGCAGCACGCTGGTCACAGCGGTGACGAATTCGAGTTCGTTGAGGGCCGCCACGGTCTCGGAGAGAGCCGCGTCGGTTGCTACATGAGTGACGACCACCAGACGCGCGCCGGCGCCGGCGCCCTCCTGGCGGACGACGGAGATGCTCACGCCGTGCTTGGCGAACTCGGCGGCGACTGCGGAAAGCACACCTTCCTTGTCCGCGACCTCCATGTTCACGTAGTAGCGCGTGAGGATGTCGCCCATCGGGGCGACCTTGAGCTTGGCGTACTTGGACTCGCGGGGGCCGCGGCCGCCGTGAACCTTGTTGCGCGCAGCCATCACCAGGTCACCCATCACCGCGGAAGCGGTGGGGGCGCCGCCTGCGCCCTGGCCGTAGAACATGAGCCGGCCGGCGTTCTCTGCTTCCACGACAACGGCGTTGAACGCGCCGTTGACCGAGGCCAGCGGATGGCTGAGCGGAACCAGCGCCGGGTACACGCGAGCGGAAATCCGCTCCTTGCCCTTGGGCGTGACGATGCGCTCGCAGATCGAGAGCAACTTGATCGTGCAGTCGAGTGCCTTCGCCGAAGCCAGGTCGGCGGAGGTGATCGTGGAGATTCCTTCGCGGTACACGTCCGCGGCAGTGACGCGGGTGTGGAACGCGATCGACGCGAGGATCGCTGCCTTCGCCGCGGCGTCGTAGCCTTCGACGTCCGCGGTCGGGTCGGCTTCCGCGTATCCGAGTCGTCCGGCTTCGGCCAAGGTCTCTTCGTAGTCGGCGCCGGTCTCGTCCATCGCCGAAAGGATGAAGTTGGTGGTGCCGTTCACGATTCCGGCGACCTTGTTGACACGGTCTCCGGCCAACGACTGTGTGAGCGGGCGGATCACGGGGATCGCACCGGCAACAGCGGCCTCGAAGTACAGGTCGACAGAGTTGGCCTCTGCAGCCTCCGCCAATTCACCGGTGTGGTCCGCGAGCAGCGCCTTGTTGGCGGTCACGACCGACTTGCCGGAGTTGAGGGAAGAGAGAATCAGCTTGCGAGGGAGCTCGATTCCGCCGATCACCTCGACCACGATGTCGACGTCGTCACGACCGACCAGGGACTCGGCGTCCGTCGTCTGCAGTTCCTCGGGAATTCCGCGGTCCGAGCCGATACGGCGGACGGCAACTCCCCGCAGTTCCAACGGGGCGCCGACGCGAGCTTCGAGTTCCTCGGCCTGCTCACGAATGATCCGGACGACCTCGCTCCCGACGTTGCCGAGGCCGAGAACGGCCACACCGATAGCGCGATGCGCCGATTCGCTCGTCACTGCGATACCTCCAAGCTGAGCAGATCTTCCACTGTTTCCCTCCGCAGAATCACGCGTGAGACTCCGTCACGCACCGCCACCACGGCTGGGCGGGTGAGCAGGTTGTACCTGCTCGACATCGAATAGCAGTATGCACCGGTCGCTGCTACCGCTAGTAAATCACCGGGCCCGACGTCCTCGGGCATCCAGGTGTCCCGAATGACCACGTCACCGGACTCGCAGTGCTTACCGACGATACGTGCAACGACGGGATCAGCCTCGGAAGTTCGCGAAACCAACTTGGCTTCGTACTCCGCACCGTAGAGGGACGTGCGGATGTTGTCGCTCATCCCGCCGTCGACGCTGATGTAGCGGCGTGTCAGCGAGCTACCCACCGTGACGTCCTTGATGGTGCCGACCTCGTAGAGCGTCACCGTGCCAGGTCCGGCGATGGCGCGGCCGGGTTCGACGGCAAGCGTCGGCTCCGGCAATCCGGCCAGTGCGGACTCGTTGCGCACGATGTGGCCGAGCTTTGCTGCCAGTTCGTCGACGGGCGGCGGGTCGTCGGAGGGGATATACGAGATCCCCATGCCGCCGCCGAGGTCGATGATCGAAATCTGCTTGGTCTTCTCGACTCCGAACTCGGTGACGACGTCGCGGAGCAAACCGATCACGCGGTGCGCTGCCACCTCGAAACCGTCGACGTCGAAGATCTGCGAACCGATGTGGCTGTGCAGGCCGACCAGGCGCAAGTTGTCGGCAGCGAAGACGCGACGGACCGCGTCGATCGCCGCTCCCCCGGCCAGCGAGAAACCGAACTTCTGGTCCTCGTGTGCGGTGGAGATGAATTCGTGAGTATGCGCTTCGACGCCGACGGTCAGTCGGATCAACACGTCCTGAACGACACCGGCCTCACCGGCGACACGATCGAGTCGGTCGATCTCGATCGACGAGTCGAGCACGACGTGTCCGACGCCCGCGGCGACACCAGCGGCCAGTTCGGCGACTGACTTGTTGTTGCCGTGCATGGCAATTCGCTCGGCCGGGAAGTCCGCGTGCAACGCGATCGCCAGTTCGCCGCCGGAGCAGACGTCGAGCGAGAGGCCTTCGTCGGCGACCCAGCGTGCGATCTCGCCACAGAGGAATGCCTTGGATGCGTAGTGCACCTTGGCATCCGGGCCGAAGGCGCGGGCCATGTCACGGCAGCGTGAACGGAAGTCGTCCTCGTCGATGACGAACAACGGAGTGCCGTACTTCTCGGCAAGTTCACCGACCTTGACACCCGCGAGGGTCACTTCACCGTCGTCGCCGCGAGAAGCGTTGCGCGGCCACACCTGCGGTGAGAGTTCGCCGAAGGCTTCGGGGCTGGTCGGACGGTCGGGCAAGCCGGGGGCCTGCAACTGCTCGGCATGCTTGGGGCCGGCGGGGTGCGCGTTCACATTTGCTCCGGTGCGGTGACGCCGAGCAGTTCGAGACCGTTGGCCAGGACCTGTCGGGTGGCGGCGCAGAGAGCCAGACGCGCGCGGTGCACGTCGGTGGCGTCTTCGTCGCCTTGCGGAAGGATGCGGCACGCGCCGTAGAAGCGGTGGTACGCACCCGCGAGTTCTTCGAGGTAGCGGGCAATACGGTGCGGCTCACGCAGATTCGCAGCGCTCGACACGACGCGTGGATACTCGCCGATCGTGCGGATGAGGTCACCCTCCTGCTCGACGGTGAGCAGGGCGAGGTTGCTCGCGTCGGCGGACAGACCGAGGTCTGCGGCGTTGCGGGCGATCGCCGAGAGGCGTGCGTGCGCGTACTGCACGTAGTAGACGGGGTTCTCGCTGCTGGTCTTGGTCCACAGGTCGAGGTCGATGTCGATGCTCGAGTCGACCGACGAGCGGATCATGACGTAACGCGAGGCGTCGACGCCGATTGCCTCGACCAGGTCGTCGAGGGTGATGACGGTGCCTGCACGCTTGCTCATCTTGACGGCAGTGCCGTCCTTGACGAGGTTGACCATCTGGCCGATCAGCACCTCGACGGTGTCCGGATCGTCGCCGAATGCGGCAGCGGCAGCCTTGAGACGGCCGATGTAACCGTGATGGTCGGCGCCGAGCATGTAGATACAGAGGTCGAACCCACGGGCGCGCTTGTTCTGGAAGTAGGCGATGTCACCGGCGATGTAGGCGGCGTTGCCATCGCTCTTGATGACGACGCGGTCCTTGTCGTCGCCGTAGTCGGTGCTCTTGAGCCACCACGCACCGTCTTCGTGGAAGAGGTTGCCCGAACCCTTGAGGGATTCGACGGCCTTCTCGACCGCACCGGATTCGAAGAGCGAGTTCTCGTGGAAGTAGACGTCGAAGTCGACGCCGAAGTCGTGCAGGGTCTGCTTGATGTGCGTGAACATCAATTCGACGCCGATGGCGCGGAAGGTTTCCTGCTGCTCGTCGGCAGGCAGATCCATGACGTCGGGACGCTGCTTCAGAACCGAGGCGGCGATGTCGGCGATGTATGCACCGGCGTAACCGTCTTCGGGAGCAGGTTCACCCTTCGCTGCAGCGATCAGCGAACGCGAGAAGCGGTCGATCTGGGCACCGTGATCGTTGAAGTAGTACTCACGTGTTACCAAACCACCCTGCGCGGACAGAATGCGTCCGAGCGCGTCTCCGACTGCGGCCCAACGGGTTCCACCGAGGTGAATCGGTCCGGTGGGGTTGGCGGAGACGAATTCGAGGTTGATCTTCTTGCCGGCGAGGGAGTCACCCGAGCCGTACGACGCACCGGCTTCGAGAACCGACACGACGATCGCGCCCTGGGCGTCCTTGTCCAACCGAATGTTGAGGAAGCCGGGCCCGGCGATCTCGGCGGATTCGATTCCGTCGGCAGCGGTGAGGGCTTCGGCGATCCAGCCCGCCAGCTCGCGGGGATTCGTGCCGACCTTCTTGGCTACCTGCATGGCAATGTTGGTGGCGTAATCGCCGTGCTCGGGGTTGCGTGGTCGCTCGACGGTGAGGGTTTCGGGTAGCACGGATACGTCGAGGCCACGATCGGCAAGGACGCTCGCTGCGGTTCCGCGGAGCAGTTCGGCAAGGTCAGCTGGAGTCACAGGTATTCATCCTATTGCCTGCACACCGGAAGTGGAGACTCGCCTCACGCCTCGCTCTCCGTGAACGTGCGCGGGGCCGCTGTGGCGTGTCGCACGCCACTCTCAAAGTTTGCCCTCAGACTCGGAAAGTACAGTGGTAATGCCCGAGCTACCACCGCGTACCTTCATGCGCGGGCGCGCCACACCTCAAGCCCACACACCGAAAGAGCCCAATCGATGCCAAGCGGTTCCGATAGTCGCGGTCCCAACAAGAACTCCGGGGCCAAATCAGCCAAGGCCATCAAGGCCGCCAACAAGAACAGTCGGCCGGCCAAGAAGGGCAAGGGCGGCGTCCCCGCTCCCCGCCAGATCCCCTGGCTGTCGATCGGCGCCGGTGTGGCTGTGCTCGCACTCATCGCCGTGCTCGGTATCAATCTGTGGCCCAAGGTCGAGGAGCGGCAGGCCCTCGAGCCGTACAAGTACAGCTCGGAGAACAAGGATCCGTCGGACAAGATCGACGGCGTCCTCAAGATCGAGTACCCGGCCGGCCAGCACGTCGATTCCACTCAGCGCGTGGCGTACGACCAGACCCCGCCGTTCGGTGGCCCGCACGACGCCACCTGGGCTAACTGCACCGGAACCGTGTACGCCGACCCGATTCGCACCGAGAACGCCGTCCACTCGCTCGAGCACGGCGCCATCTGGATCACGTACAACCCCGATCTCGTCGACCAGGACCAGATCGACAGTCTCGCCGGACGCGTGAACGGCAAGTCCTACATGCTGATGTCGCCGTACCCCGGTCAGAGCAGCCCCATTTCTCTGCAGTCGTGGGGCCATCGCCTCGAGATCGACAAGGCCGACGACGATCGCATCGATCAGTTCATCACTGCGCTGAACCAGAACCCGAACGTCTACCCCGAGGTCGGCGCGAGCTGCACCAACCCGCTGTTCACTCCGTCGACGTCGCCGTTCGATCCGACACCTCCGGGCGCCGACGCCATCCAGATGGACGGCACGGGCGCTACCCCGGCCACCGACGAACAGATTCCCGCCGGTGGATAGTTCGACGAACACCGATCAGTCTTCGAAGCCGAGTCAGCGCACCGCACTGCTGATCATCGGTCTGATCGGCGCGATCGCCGTCGGTTTTGCGCTCGGCGCACTTACCAACCTCCTCGGACCCGATGCGAAGTCGTCACTGACCGTTCCGGCTTCGGATTCGGTGGACGTGGGCTTCGCGCAGGACATGAGCGTGCATCACAGCCAGGCCGTCGACATGGCGTCCATCGCCCTGACGAAGTCCACCGACAACGACGTACGCACGCTCGCGTTCGACATCTTGACCACGCAGCAGAACCAGCTCGGTCAGATGCAGGCGTGGCTGACCATGTGGGATCAGCCGCTGTCCAAGGTGGGCCCGTACATGGAGTGGATGTCGTCCGATTCGGGCTCCGGCCATGGATCGCACGGGACTTCGGCCACGATGGACATGAGTCATTCCGGGCCGGTCGACACCATGCCCGGCATGGCGTCCCCCGAGGACCTTGCGGCTCTCCGCGCAGCGGAAGGTCTGCAACTCGACACCTTGTTCCTGCAGCTGATGCTTCGTCACCACGAAGGTGGGCTTCCGATGATGGAGTACGCAGCAGCCGACGCCACCGAGGGGCCGGTGCGCAGCCTGGCGCAGACGATGGTCAACACGCAGCAGAGCGAGTCCAAGCTGATGACCGACATGTTGGCAGCTCGCGGCGCAATGCCACTGCCCATGAACTGAGCAGAACTGAACTGAGCCGAGAATGTTCAGACCCAACTGGGCCTGGTCCTGAATTTCAGGACCAGGTCCAGTTTTCTACTTCCGGCATGTCTTCGAGGTGCTCGACGATGTAACGCGAGTGCTTTTCGAGTTGTGTGCGGCAGAACTCCGCCAACTCGGACGCCCCGGCCGGCCGACGCTTGGAGCGTCGTAGCGCCTCGATCACCAGGTGGTAGCGGCTCATCTTGTTGAGGACAACCATGTCGAACGGTGTTGTGGTTGTTCCCTGTTCACTGAATCCGCGAACGTGGAAGCGCTCGGGACTCGGACGCCCGTGAATCAGTTCGTGCACGGCACGCGAGTATCCGTGGAATGCGAACACGACGTCGGTCTGCGCGGAGAACAGATCGAGGAAGACCCGCTCCCCGAATCCGTGGGGATGCTCGGTTGGCGTCAGCAAGGCCATCAGATCGACGACGTTGACGACGCGGGTGATCAGTTCGGGTGTGTGATCGCGCAGCAACTGTGCAGCAGCCAGGATCTCCTGCGTCGGCACATCTCCCGCGGCGGCCAGGACCACGTCCGGTTCCTGTCCGCGAGCCTCGGTTCCGGCCCATTCCCAGACCGAAGCGCCCGCCGCGCAGTGCTCGTGCGCTTGCTCGAGCGTGAGGTACTGCAGGTGCGGTTGCTTGTCCACGACTATCAGGTTGACGTGGTCGGTACTACGCAGGCAGTGATCCGAGATCGAGAGCAACGTGTTGGAATCCGGCGGCAGCCACACGCGGATCACACTGGGTGCCAAGGGAATAACGGCGTCGATCATGCCGGGGCCCTGATGACTGAATCCGTTGTGGTCGTTGCGCCAGCACGTACTGGTCAACAGCACGTTGAGCGAAGCAACAGACGCCCGCCACGGCAGGTCGACGGCATGTTGGAGCCACTTGGCGTGCTGGATGAGCATCGACACGCTCACCATCGCAAATGCTTCGTAGCTCGCGAACATCCCGTGTCGGCCCGACAGCAGATAGCCCTCGAGCCATCCCTCGCAGAGGTGCTCGCTGAGGACCTCCATGACACGACCGTCCGCGGACAGCCCGTCGTCGTAGTCGGTGATCGGCAGTTGCCAGCAGCGATCGGTTGTCTCGAATACGGCGCCGAGGCGATTGCTCGACGTCTCGTCCGGACAGAAGAGTCGGAAGATCCCGCCGCTGTCCTCGGTTTCCGTGGCGGCGTAGATGTCGCGCAGAAGCTCGCCGAGAACTCGCGTCGTCTCGTGGAAGGTCGAACCCGGGGATTGGATGGGAAGCGCATACTTTTCGAGCGGCGGCATCGGGAGATCGACGCGAAGTCGTCCACCGTTCGCGTAGGGAGTGCTCCCCATGCGCTTGTCCCCCGTCGGCGACAGCGCCGCCAGCTCCGCGACGAGTGATCCGTTGGCGTCGAACAACTCGTCCGGACGGTACGACCGCATCCACTCTTCGAGTTGCCGCAGATGTGATTCGTTGCTTCGCACGCCGGACAACGGCACCTGGTGCGCACGATGTGTGCCCTCGACCAAGATTCCGTCGACGGTGTGTGGACCGGTCCATCCTTTCGGCGTCCGCAACACGATTGCCGGCCACGAACCCGTCCACTCCTCTCCGCGGCGTGCGGCACCCTGCATCTCGCGGATCTTCTCGTGCGCCTGCGAGATCGCTTGATACAGCTGAGGAAACACCGCGTCGGGGTCGTCACCGGAGACGACGATCGGCGCCCACCCCTGTCCACCAAGATAGGCCTGGATGTCTTCGTCGCTGCTGCGTCCGTAGACCGTCGGCCCGGCGATCTTGGCACCGTTCACGTGCAGGATCGGCAGCACCGCGCCGTCGCGTCGTGGATTCAGGAACGCCGGGAGCTTCCACGAGCCGGACAACGGCCCGGTCTCCGCTTCGCCGTCGCCGATCACACAGGCCACCACGAGGTTCGGATGATCGAAGGCAGCGCCGGCCGCATGGGCAAGGGCGTAGCCGAGCTCGCCGCCTTCGTGGATGCTTCCGGGTGTCTGCACACTCACATGGCTGGGCACTCCGCCGGGAGCGGAGAATCGCCGACACATCCGGTGGATGCCCTCGGCGTCGTCCGAGACTTCCGGATAGATCTCCGAGTACGTTCCCTCGAGATACGTCGACGCGACCAGCGCCGGACCGCCGTGCCCGGGACCGGTCACGTAAAGCCAGTCTGCGCCGGTGGCGACGATGTGCCGATTGAGGAGCGTGTAGATCATCGACAAGCCGGGGCTGGTCCCCCAGTGCCCGAGCAGTCGGGGCTTGATGTGCTCGGCACGCAACGGTTCCCGCAGAAGCGTGTTGTCCTTCAGATAGATCTGCGCGACGGTCAGGTAGTTGGCCGCTGCCCACCACTTCAGGTCGAGCGCGAGCTGGTCTTCGGAATAGTGGTGATCGGTCATCAACGACTCCCGTACCTCACGAGGGTGCCCGAGCAGTCCGCCCGAGCCTGTGCTCAGAGCCGAGCCTAGGCGTAAAAAGCATCCGAGTCAGTCGGTACAGATGATTCGACGACCATGGTCCCCGGCCGCATCCTCGACTACCTCACGCGAGGACGCCATGCCGAGACGGGTGCCGGTTTGGTCTTGTCCCCCCGTGATGCGCTACGCTAACGCAGCCCAATCGGCACACCGAAAGTTCGGTGCGCCCCCGTAGCTCAGGGGATAGAGCGTTCGCCTCCGGAGCGAAAGGTCGCAGGTTCGAATCCTGCCGGGGGCACCACGAAGACGCAGGTCAGCGATTGATCGTCGACCTCTTCACGGTGCCACACCAAAATATTCAGGGAAATCTACCCGACTACTGTCGATCTCATGCCTCGCATCGATCCTGCTCCCACGTACACGATGCGTCAGCTTGCTGCGTTTGTCGCGGTAGCCGAGACCGGAACGATCAGTGCCGCGGCCGAGCGCCTGCACCTCTCTCCTTCCGCCCTGTCCGCGGCGCTCACCGAACTCGAACGCGCGCTCAAAGTTCAACTGTGCGTTCGCCGTCGCTCATTCGGCATTCAACTGACCCGCACCGGTGAATCCGTTCTGGTGCGCGCCCGGGCGCTACTTCAGCAAGCCGGGGAACTCGAATCCGATGCGCTCGGAACCGGCGGAAGCGTGTCGGGGCCCATCGCGATCGGCTGTTATCCCGCTCTGGGGCCGACGGTGTTGCCGTCGATGATCGCCGTGTTCACCCGTGAGAATCCTGACGCGCAGGTGGAGTTCCGCGAGGACACTCAGAATCGGCTCCAGACACATCTCGAGAACGGCGAGTTGGACCTCGCAATCGCTTACGACCTGGACCTGTCTCCACAATTGCGCACAGTTCCGTTGGCCATCCGCGAACCCTTGATCGTCCTGGGTGCAGAACACCCACTCGCGCGGTCCGAGCGACCGATCCATCTTCCGGACCTGGCGGAACACCCGATGGTTCTCCTCGACGCGCCGCCGAGCACCAAACACGCGCTCGACGTCTGTCGCGCAGGCGGATTCGCCCCGAAGGTTGCCTACAGAACTGCGAACTTCGAGACGGCGAGGGCATTTGTCGGCCGTGGCCTCGGCTGGACGCTGCTACTCCAGCGGCCCAAGATCGACGTCACGTACGAGGGGCTCGAGGTGGTCGTCAAGACCATCGCTTCCCCCGCCGTGCCGTCGGTGCACGTAGTTCTCGCTTGGCACCAGAACACTCGCCTCAGCCGCGTCGCACGCGCTTTCATAGAATTCGTTTCACCCTCAGAACCTGCCCAATAGTCCCGCTACCAGGCAGCGGAGCTGGTTCCACGTATTTTCCGTGCAAGAACCTCCAATTCTTTCGCTTTTCAATTGTTGTGGCGCACGTCATTGTTTCTTCAAGCCACATTCATCTCGAAAGGCACTTCATGACCTCCATCGCCTCACCGACCGCAACGCGCGCCGCCGCGACGGTCAAGGCGCGTAAGGCCGCCCTCGGCAGCTTTGTCGGCACCGCCATCGAGTGGTACGACTTCTTCATCTACGGCACCGCCGCCGCACTCGTGCTCGGCAAGCAGTTCTTCCCCGGCACGTCCGATCTGGCCGGCACCCTCGCCGCCTTCGCCACCCTCGCCGTCGGATTCGTCGCGCGTCCCATCGGCGGAATCGTGATGGGCCACTTCGGCGACCGCATCGGACGCAAATCCATGTTGGTCACCTCGTTGATGCTGATGGGCTGCGCCACCGTTGCCATCGGGCTGCTACCCAACTACGCCGCTATCGGCGTCTTTGCCCCCATACTCCTGGTGACCTTGCGATTCGTTCAGGGACTCGGTGTCGGCGGCGAGTGGGGCGGCGCAGTTCTGGTCGCCACCGAAAACGCACCGGAGGGCAGGAAGGGGCTGTACGGCAGCGCACCACAAATCGGTGTTCCCGCAGGCGTACTGGTGGCCAATCTCGTCTATCTCCCCCTCGCCGCCTTCATGGACGACGATGCATTCAACTCCTGGGGATGGCGAATCCCGTTCCTGCTCAGCGCAGTTCTGGTGGGCGTTGCGATGTGGATCCGACTCGGCCTCGAGGAAAGTGACGAGTTCACCGCGTCGAAGTCCGAAGCACCGGCGGAGTCCATGCCGATTCTCGAGGTTCTCACCAGACACTGGAAGACAGTGCTCCTCGCCGGTGGAACCTTCATCGCCACCAACGGAATTGCCTACGCGTACATGGTCTACGTCCTCAAGTACGGCGAGACCGAACTCGGCTTCAGCAAGACCACGATGCTCTTCCTTCTCATCGCATCCTGCCCGTTCTGGATGGCGGGAATGGCTTTCAGCGCTCACAAGTCGGACACTCTCGGACGCCGGACCGTCTACATCCGCAGTTCGATCACCCTGGTAGTGGCGGCAGCGGTGTTCTTTCCGCTGATCGACACAGCGATCGTTCCGGTGATGCTCGTATCGATGATCGCCCTCGGCTTCACGCTCGGCTGCTGCGCCGGCCCACAAGCGGCACTGTTCGCCGAATTGTTTCCCGCACACATCCGCTACAGCGGAGCGTCACTCGGCTACCAGATCGGCGCAATCCTCGGCGGCGGTCTGGCCCCGATGATCGCCACCGCGCTCTACGCCGCCTTCGACACCTCGTTCGCCATCACCGTGTACTTCGTGATCATTGCCGTGATCAGCCTGGTTTCCATCCTGCTGCTCCCGGAACCTCAATTGATCCCGAAAAACACTGCCGCACAGAAAGCCTCGTGACCATGTCGACCTACTTTCATCCGAAGAAGTACGCACCCGAGGACTTCGCCTCCCTGGCGCCTTCGGCCGACGCACTTCCCGTCGTGATCGTCGGAGCCGGCCCCGTCGGCATGGGCGTAGCCATGGGCTTGGCGCAGCGCGGCATTGCCGTCACGATTCTCGAAGCGGCCGATCAGGTCTCGTTCGGCAGTCGCGCGATCTGCGTGTCACGCCACAGCCTCGAAGTTGCCGAACGCCTCGGCTTCGGTGCCGAGCTCGAAGACCTCGTTCTGCCGTGGGTGGGTGGTCGGAGTTACTACCGCGATCAGGAAGTACTGCAGTTCCGCATGGCATCCGCCGAGCACGACGCGCGTGGACCCATGGTCAACGTCTCGCAATCCGAGTTCGAGCAGATCATGACCGACAAGCTGCTCGCTCACCCACTGGTGAACTTCCACTGGTCGTCGTCGATCGCCGGCATCTCCGTCGGTGACAACGAGGTGACTCTGACCGTCGACACCGCGTTCGGAACCCGCGAACTGCGCGCGGCGTGGGTCGTTGCCGCCGATGGTGGACGCAGCAAGATGCGCGAACTCAGCGGAATCCGCTTGCAGGGCAACAGCTACGAGGGCAACTACGTCATTGCCGACATTCATTGGGAATCGGAACTCCCGGCCGAGCGTCTGGTGTGGTTCGACGCACCCAGCAACCCGGGGTCCACGATCATCATGCATCGCCAACCACGGGACATCTGGCGCATCGACTACCAGCTCGACGCCTCGGACGATCCGGAAGCGGAGACGCAAGAAGATCGCATCCGTGACCGCATCACGCGTCACCTCGAATGGCTCCAGAGCGACATCCCCTGGACCCTGGAATGGTTCGGCTTCTACCGCGCCCACGCACTCGCTCTGGAAGATTTCACTCACGGCCGTGTGCTTTTTGCCGGCGACGCCGCGCATCTCGTTCCGATCTTCGGTGTTCGCGGCCTGAACTCGGGCATGGAAGACGCCGAGACCTTGGTGTGGCAACTAGCCGCCGTCATCAACGGAGCTGCCGATTCCACCATCCTCGACGCGTATTCGAAGGAACGTCGCAGCGCGTGGCAGCAGAACGTCGACAACGCAGGCAAGTCGACGCTCATCATGTCGCCGGGAAGTCACGGCTACCGGACCACCCGCGATGCCGTACTCGAACTCGCCACCAAGCGAAGCGAATTCGCGCACCTCATCAACCCGCGCCAGTCGAGTGCGACGCACGCCCGGCTCTCCCCGCTGACGTGGCCGACAGCTGCGGGCGCCGAGGGCGTACTACCCGGCGATCCGTTGGAAGACAGGGTCGTCCAGGTCTCGGCGGACGGTTCATCTACCTCCTTGAACAGTCTGCGCGGTACTGGATTCGGCCTGCTGGCTTTCGGACTGTCAGCTGAGCTGGTATCCGAACTCGACACGCAAGCCGAAATCCTTGCTCAGGCCCTTGCACCGGAAACCGTACGCGTGATCACCGTGGGAACTACCGACTCCACGGTTCCCGATGCCGAAGGCAATCTCGCATCTGCCCTCGGCGCTCGTGTCGGCGAAATCTTCGTGATTCGGCCCGACGGATTGGTGCTGTGCCGCATCAGCGATCCCACGCAATTGAACGACGTGGCCAAACACCTCACCGCCGGCACTGCGCCGACGCACTTCGATACGGCACAGTCGGCGACAACTGCGGTGGTCGACGACGAGGGCCACCGCGAACACGTCTGGTTGGCACTGTCGAATGCACTGGATCAGGCTGATCCGTCCGACCGCGAAGCCATGTTGGCGCGCCTTGCCTTGATTCTCGGTTCGCAAGCTACGTCGACGACCTTCGACGTAGCACTGAAAGACGCTGCCCTGAAATCTGCCACGCGATAGTTCAGACACAGCAACTCGGCCGCGCAGGATTGTCCCCTACGCGGCCGAGCGCATTCGCGGATGAAGCGAGTATTCAGTTGACCTCGGCCAATTCCTTTTCTTCCTCAGCGCGCATTTCACGCACGGATCTTCCCCGCTGCGACCTTCCACGTACCAGCGGCGAGACGGTGATCGCCAAGCCCACCAGCGCGACCCCGGTGACCAGGATCAGTCCGGGATGGAACTGCTCGAATCCGGCGGTACCGGCGCCGGACGCGGTGTGCGATCCAGCGGTTACGAGGGCAGTGGTCAGAGCGAGCACGAGCGCCGCACCGACCTGAGCGGAGGTGTTCACCAGCCCGGACGCCAAACCCTGCTCCGAGTCGTCGACACCCGAGGTGGCCTGGGCCATGATCGAGGTGTACCCCAGCGCGAATCCGAGTCCGAGCAGGATGACGCTCGGCAGAATCGCCACGACGTACGACGGTGAATCGCTGCCCGCGAAGAGGAACCAGAGGTACCCGACGCTGAGCGACGTCAGTGCCGCGATGATGAGCTTGGCACTGCCGTACAGGTCGACCAGCCGTCCGACGAACGGTGATCCGAAGGCGACGATGATGCCCGCGGGCAGCAGTGCCATCGCCATCTTCAGGGGCGACCAGCCGAGGGCCGACTGCAGGAAGATCGTCATCATGAACTGGAAGCTCAGGTAGGAACCGAAGAGCGCGATGATGGCCAGATTCGCACGAACGATAGTGCCGACGCGCAGAAGCCCAAGTCGCACAAGCGGATGCGCCACCTTCTTCTCCACGAAGAAGAACGTCGCCAGAAGCACGGCTGCGACGGCGAACGAACCCAGCGTCATCGGGTGTGCCCATCCACGGGTCGGAGCCGAAACCATCGTGTACACCGTGAGAAGCATTCCCGTCACCAGGGTGACGGCGCCGACGAGATCGTGTCCCCCGGTATCTGCGGGACGGTCCCGCGGAATGAGGAAGTACCCACCGATCAGCGCGATGACGGCAAACGGAACCGGCATCAGGAACGTGAATCGCCAACCGGCACTGGTCAACAGCCCACCGAGGATCAGACCGGACGAGTAACCACTGGCGCCGAACACGGAGAACACCGACAGCGCACGGTTACGGGCCGGACCTTCCTTGAACGTCGTGGTGAGAATGGACATTGCGGTCGGAGCGGTGAAGGCCGCGGCCAATCCCTTCACGAATCGTGATGCGATCAGCAGTGTTCCGTTGTCGACAAGGCCACCGACCAGCGAGGCGATTGCGAACACGGTCAGTGCGATCAGGAAGACCTTCCTGCGCCCGAGAAGATCGGCGGTACGTCCACCGAGTAGCAACAGGCCGCCGAATCCGAGGACGTAGCCGTTGATGATCCACTGCAGCGAGGTAGTGGACAGGCCCAGTTCATTGCCGATGGACGGAAGCGCGACGCCCACCATCGACACATCGAGACCGTCGAGGAACAACACGAGGCAGAGCACCGCGAGGATGCCCCACAGCTTGAGGGACCAGCCCTCCCCTGTGGCCGGATCCGAGGATTCCGTAGAAACCGGGGCTTCCGGCGAATCGAATGGTTTGAGTGTCGAGTCTGTGCAAGTCACGTCAGCGAGAATAGATGCACATGCACATAATGCACAAGCATTTAATGCAATTGCACGTAATCGAGTCTTCAACTAGAATGCGGTCGTGACGTCGGAATCCGAATTGCGCAACACCTGGCGCTCGCTGTCGACCAGCTACAACGACATCGCGTGCGAACTCGATCGCCAGATGCAGTCGGCGCATGGGCTGAGCATGAGCGACTTCGAGGCTCTCGACCGACTCATGGACGCCACGTGCGAACGTCCACGCATGCAGGAGCTTGCCTCGGAGATGTACCTGAGCCCCAGCGCGCTCTCCCGTAGCGTGGCCCGTCTCGAGAAGGCCGGACTGGTTCAGCGAGCACTGTGCGAGGCCGACCGGCGCGGAGTCTTCGTCGACGTCACCGACAAAGGACGTCAGGTACACGCGGACGCCAGCAAAATCCAACTGGCCGTACTGGATTCACGCCTGCGCGAGCAGTAGCCACACGTCAGCGGAGCACGACACAGCGCCCGGCCACCGGGCGAGGGCCGTTCCGGACTAGACTGAGCACATACCGACGCGCCTTTCTGTTGCCGTCGGCGATCGACAGCAGCGCAGCCAGCACGCTTTCACGCGGTCCTGGCCGAGGCAATCTGCCAGCGTTCCTGCGGCTTCTGCTAGTCCCTCAGGCTCCTGCCTGACATCTCTACCTGCTCCTATCGAGAGATACACAATTGAACAACGCACGCACCCTTGGAGTCATCGGACAGTCGAGCAAACCGGCAGAACGCCGGTTGCCGATCCATCCTGCGCATTTCGATCGCATCGATGCCGAACTACGTTCTCGGATCTACCTCGAAGAAGGCTACGGCCACCCCTTCGGCTACTCCGACGACTACCTCTCGCGCCTCGTTGCCGGAATCCGCACGCGCAAGCAGATTTTGGCGGAAACCGATGTGGTTCTGCTACCGAAGCCGTTGGTGCGTGACCTCGCCGAACTACGGTCAGGTCAGGTTCTCTGGGGCTGGCCGCACTGTGTCCAGGACACCGAACTGACACAGATCGCGATCGACAAGAAACTGACTCTCATCGCCTTCGAGGCCATGAACTTCTGGCACAGCGACGGATCGTTCAATCTGCATGTGTTCCACAAGAACAACGAGCTCGCCGGTTATTGCTCGGTACTGCACGCCCTGCAGTTGATCGGTTCCACCGGTGATTACGGCCGGCGTCTCACCGCTGCCGTGATCGGTTTCGGAGCCACTGCACGCGGCGCGGTCACAGCACTCAAGGCGCACGGTATCCACGAAGTGGACGTCCTCACCCAGCGTGGAGTCACCGCCGTCAGCTCCCCCATCCACTCGGCGCGCATGGTCTCGTTCGACAACAACAACGGTGACGTCCGTGGCAGCCACGTCATGCTCGACAACCACAGCGTGCCGGTGCCCGGTTTCTTGGCCGAGCACGACATCGTCGTCAACTGCGTACTGCAGAACACGGACGCCCCACTGACGTTCCTGACCGAGGAAGATCTCATGGACTTCCAACCGGGAAGCCTCATCGTCGACGTCTCGTGCGACGAAGGCATGGGGTTCAGCTGGGCTCGTCCCACCTCGTTCGCGGATCCGACCTTCATCGTCGGCGACAACATCACTTACTACGGCGTCGATCACAGCCCGTCGTACCTGTGGAACTCCGCGTCGTGGGAGATCAGCGAATCACTTCTTCCCTACCTGCCCACTGTGATGGCAGGAGAGACGGCCTGGAAGGCAGACGAGACCGTCGATCGGGCCATCGAAATCCGGGACGGCGTCATCGTGAATCCCGCCATCACACGTTTCCAGCACCGCTCGTCGGACTACCCGCACGCTGTCATCGCGGAGTAGGCGCCCCGATCAGGCCTGGCCGGCTGCCGCATTGATCGGCGCCATGTCGAAATAGTCGCGCCAGGCTTTGATCTTTCCGTCCTCGACTTCGAACACCCCCATGACCGGGAGCGCTACCTCGGCGCCGTTGATGGTGAAAACGTCGACGCGCTCGTTCATGACGGTGTTGCCGTCCGCGACCTGACGCTTGATCTGAAAGTCGATGTTGCCGAAGGCACCGACAAACTGCTCGATGAACGCCCGGACGGCCTCGCGACCGACCACGGGCTCCATCGGGATGTTGTGATAAACGACGTCATCGGTGAAGTAGTCGACGATCTTTGCAACATCGGCGTCTGCCCACAGCGCACAGAAATCGGTGATCAGTTTGTCCGATGTCATTGTGTTCCAGCCTCTTTCGAATCGTCTTCGTGGGGTTCGATGATTGCCAGGATGCTTTCGATCTCGCCTGCCGGTATCCCGAAGTACTCGGTGACGAAAACTGTGACGGCCGGTGCCTGGCCAGGTGTTCCGAGGTCGAGCAGATACCGGGCTACGACGCTCTCGCCCCACTCACGCAGCGCGAGTTCACGTATCGCCACGATTCCGCGATATTGCTGGCCTTGTTCGAGCTCGTTGCTGATGAAGGCTCCGCTGTCACCGGTTCGCTGACCGTTCTCGACCCGCCAGGCGTCGGCGGCGAAGCGGACCTTCGTTGCGTCATGAGTGAGCAATGCGTTCACGTATTCACGCGCCATGGCGACGCGTCCGCTGACCGCAGACTCCGTGGAGTGCTTGGCAATTGCGCCCAGGATCGACTCCGACAACTCCGGTCGGCAGATCACGAGATCCGGCAGGTACGGATGCGATTCGTTGTAGAGCAGCGGCGAACCGTCGATGCGGCTGCAATGCAGTCCCGCCGCCTGTGCGACGCCGACGGGTGCAGCCGAATCCCATTCCCACTGCCCACCGGCGTGCAGGTACGCGTCGACCTCGCCGCGCACCACCGCCATCGCCTTGGCGCCGGCCGATCCCATGTGCACCACGTCGGCGCCGAGTTCGGCTGCCACCGCTTCGGTGAATGCGGGTGGTCGCGATCCGCTGACTACTACGCGGAGCGGCGAGTTGGCGGCAACCGAAGCTGCCTCGTCGCCACTGGAGTACACCGCTCCGAGCGCCGGCTGAGCAACCGCGGCTGCGGTAATTCCGCTACCGCGCTCCCAAAGCGCCACGTGCACTGCCCAATCCGCATGATTCGGCAAGCCGTATTCCTTGGAGCCGTCCAGCGGATCGATGATCCAGACCCGAGCTGCATCCAGACGACTGCGATCGTCGGCAGATTCCTCAGAGAGCACGGCATCGCCCGGCCGCTCGGCAGCCAACCGGTCGAGGATGTAGGAATCGGCGGCCTTGTCGCCCCGGCGACCCAGTTCACGACCGCCGTCGACACCAAGACCCTCGGCTCGGATCCCCAGGAGGATCGCACCGGCGGCCTGCGCCAATTCCGCCGCGAGTGCCTCGTCGGCGATTCTGCTGTGTGTGGATTCGCTCACCGGTCCAACACTTCCATAATTCGCAGCGCAAGTTCGGTAGGCGTTCCGTCTTCGGGTCTGATCACCAACTCGGGACTTGTCGGAGCTTCGTAGGGATCGTCGACTCCGGTGAATCCCGTGATTTCCCCGGCCCTGGCCTTGGCGTACATGCCCTTGGGGTCTCGGGCTTCACATTGCTCGATCGGGGTGTCGACGTAGACCTCGACGAACTTCAGCCCGGCGGCCTCGTGCGCCGCCCGCACTCGATCACGATCTTCGCGGTACGGGCTTATCAGGCAGGCCACTGCCACTGCACCTGAATCAGCGAACAACTGCGCCACCGAGCCGACTCGGCGGACGTTCTCGGCGCGGTCATCGGCACTGAATCCCAGATCCGCGTTCAATCCGTGCCGGAGGTTGTCGCCGTCGAGGCGGTACGCCGGGATACCCGCGGCCACCAACCGCCGCTCGAGTTCCACCGCGATCGTCGACTTACCCGAGGCCGAGAGACCGGTGAGCCAGACCGTGGCGCCGGCAGTCGCACGTTCCTCGCGAGAAACCTCTGAACTGTGCCAGACGACGCGCGATTCCTTGAGTGTCGGACCGTTGATCATTCCGGCGGCGACGGTATTGCCCGTGGTCTCGTCCACGAGAATGAAGCTGCCCGTCACGCGGTTGCGGCGGTAGGGATCGAACATCAACGGCTGCTGCGTCTTGATCGAGATGCGGCCGATCTCGTTGAGGGACAGAGATTCTGCCTTCTCGTCGCGGTGCAGCGAATTGACGTCCAGCCGGTAGTCGAGCTTGACGATCTGCGCTTTCGTGGAGCGCGTGGTGTGCAGCAACGAGTAGCGATTGTTCTCCGACAGAGTTGTCTGTTCGGTCAACCAACAGACCATCGCATCGATTTCCTGCCCGACCTGCGGCCGGTTGTTGAGTCGACACAATTGGTCCCCGCGGCTGACGTCGAGATCGTCGGTCAGCTCGATGCATACGGCCGAGGGCGCAAACGCTTCGTCGATCACGTCACCGCCCGGCCCGTGGACTGCCTTCACCGTCGAGGTGAATCCTGAAGGCAAAGCCACGATTTCGTCGCCGGGCTTGAAGACGCCACTGGCCACCGTTCCGGCGTATCCACGGAAATCGTGGAGGTCGGCGTCGGTCTGCTTCTGCGGACGGATCACGTACTGCACCGGAAACCGAGCGTCGATCAAGTTGCGGTCCGACGCGATGTGCACCTGCTCGAGATGGTGCAGCAGAGAAGGCCCGTCGTACCAGGACATGTTCTCGGTCCGGGCAACGATGTTGTCCCCCAACAGCGCCGAGACCGGAATGAACGTCAGGTCGTGGACGTCCAACTTGATCGCGAACTGTCGGAATTCTTCCTTGATCTCCTCGAACCGTTCCTGAGACCAGCCCACGAGGTCCATTTTGTTCACACACAGCACGAGGTGGGGTATCCCCAGGAGAGTGGACAAGAAGGCGTGCCGCCGCGTCTGTTCGAGCACCCCTTTGCGAGCATCCACCAGGATCAGGGCAAGATCGGCCGTCGACGCGCCGGTCACCATGTTGCGGGTGTACTGCTCGTGCCCGGGAGTGTCCGCGATGATGAACTTCCGATGAGGGGTCGCGAAATACCGGTGGGCCACGTCGATCGTGATGCCCTGTTCACGCTCGGCGCGCAATCCGTCGGTCAGTAGCGCGAGGTTGGCGTACTCGTCGCCGCGTTCTCGGCTGCTCCGTTCCACGGCCTCGAGTTGGTCCTCGAAGATCGACTTGGAGTCGTAGAGCAACCGGCCGATGAGTGTCGATTTTCCGTCGTCGACACTGCCCGCTGTAGCGACTCTCAGCAGTTGCGGCATCAGAAGTACCCCTCTTTCTTACGATCTTCCATGCCAGCTTCGGAAATCCGGTCATCAGCTCTGGTTGCGCCACGCTCCGTGATACGGCTCGCCGCAACTTCTTCCACGACAGCGCCCGGTGTTTCGGCCGACGATTCGACACATCCGGTACACGTTGCGTCGCCGACCGTACGGAAGCGCACCAACGCCTCGTAGGACTCTTCGCCGGCGCGAAGCTCGAGGAAACGGGTGCGTGCCAACAACATTCCGTCGCGTGGAACCACCTCGCGACGATGGGCGTAGTAGATGCCGGGGAGGTCGATCTGCTCGCTCTCGATGTACTGCCAGATGTCGAGCTCTGTCCAGTTCGAGAGCGGGAAGATCCGAATATGTTCGCCCTTACGGTGTTTGCCGTTGTACAGGTTCCACAGTTCAGGTCGCTGCACCTTCGGATCCCATTGCCCGAACTCGTCCCGGAAGCTGAACACCCTCTCTTTGGCGCGCGCCTTCTCCTCGTCTCGGCGAGCACCACCGAACACGGCGTCGAACTTGTTGTCGCGAATTCCGCGCAGCAACGCGTGCGTCTGCAGGCGATTGCGACTGGAACCGACTCCGGTGTCCTCGATGACGCGACCGGCGTCGATGTCGTCCTGCACGCTGGAGACGACAAGACGCAGGTTGAAGCGATCGACCGTCTGGTCGCGGAATTCGATCACCTCGTCGAAATTGTGACCGGTGTCGACGTGCATCACAGCGAACGGCAGTGGGGCAGGCCAGAATGCCTTGGCCGCTACGTGCAGCATCACGACGGAATCCTTACCTCCGGAGAACAGGAGGACCTGCTTTTCGAAAGTCGCTGCGACTTCGCGGAATATATGGACCGCCTCCGCTTCGAGTGCTCGCAGATGCGACAACTCGTAGGCGGGCGGGGTCTGGAGTGTTGCCATGTCTTTCGCTCCTGAGCATCACGTACTCCGTGCGGAACACCATTTCCGCATCGGTACATTTATGTACCGGACTGGTTCTAAATTGAACGCAATCACAGAATAGAACTCGTTCTACCCAAAGGTCAATGACCGGCAATCAGACGTCACAGACCGCGAACCGGACTCCTGCCACCAACTTCCGCCGTCACCGCATCCGCCGCCGCAACCAGCACCGCGGCGCGGCGCTCGATCTCGGCGCCCGTGATCGCCCCACCCACATACAGAGTGAGCACAAGGGCCTGATGCCCCTCGGCGTCATAGGTCGGGGCGGCAATGAGACTCACCGGATGCTCGTCGTCAGAGCTGATGTCGCGTCCGAGATACACCCTCTCGCCCAGGCTCGACACCATCTCACCGAGCAGTTCACGCACCTCCGGCGGAAGATCGTGCGTCGCAACGCCCGCCATCAGCGTGTGCAGTCGCTGCCCGACGGGATCCAGACTCTCGACCAGATACCCCGCAGCGCGACACTCGCGGACCACGTTCCACAGACGCTCGCGATCCAAGCGCACCGGCAGGCTCGGCTCTTTGCTCAGCCAACTGTCCATGTCGTGATCCGAACCCCAGAGGACGTACATCAGTCCGACCGGTGGAGCGAACGGGTACACCTGACCGACCTTGGCGGCGCGACGCGCGCCGATCGGTCCGGTCACTTCGAGAACGCTGATCTGATCACCGATCACACCGGACGCCGTGCACGTCGTCCCGAACTCCGTGCTCACTTTCTCCAGATGGGTGCGGGCAATGGGTCCGACGGCAAATCCCCGCTGAGCTGCACGTCCGGCTGCGATCAAGGCCGGACCGAGCCCATAGGTCTTCGACACCTCGTCCCGAGTCAGGTATCCACGATCAGCCAGCGCCGTGAGGATTCCCAAGCAGGTGGGCTTGCTGATCTCGAGCGCGCGGGCCAGTTCCGACAGCCCGAACCGCTGATCAGGGCGACCGACGAGGTAGTCGAGCACCTGAACCACCCGTTCGGTGGGAGGCGATTGTCTCCCCCTCGGGCGTCCCTCTTCAGGCGTCTTCTCCGGTCCACCCATTGACCACTCCCTAGAACGCGTTCTATTGTCGAAATACCCAACATCTACCAAATAGGTACATATTTGTACCACGACGCTCTGGACCGGCGACATAGTCGGAACTGTGAGGAGCCAGCGTGCTGACGGACCCGTTTGCCGAGGCGATCGCCGAAGCCGAGAAATTGATCGAGACTGCGCCGCACATCAGATCCGAACAGGATCTACTGGAGGGATACCAATATCTGGCCGGCGGAATCATCGCGACGACGCATGCCGCCTGGGCCGGCGAAAAGACCCATCCGAGTTTCATCCAGGGCACCGGACCATTCACCAAGATGGGCCTCGACAACCCCGACACTCTGTACTTCGGCGCCCGTATCAACGACGACAAGGAATACAAGGTCACCGGAAAGCGCGGCACCACAGCCGATCTCAGCTTCCAGGTGTTGAGTGGGAACTACACCAACTCGAACGTTCCCGGCAGCGAAATCGCCTTCGACGACCGCGAGCTGGAGATAGACGACGACGGCAACTTCGTCGCTTGGTTCGGCCCCGGCCCCGCCGACGGCCGAGCCAACTACTACACCCTGGCGCCCGGATCCTCGCAGCTGGTCGTTCGCGAGGTCTACAGCGACTGGAGTCAGCAGCGCGGCGTGATCCGCATCGAGCGCACCGATTCGATCGGGATCGCGCCGCCACCTCTCACCGCCGAAGAGACCGAGAAGCGTTACGCCCGGGCTGGGAAGGCACTGGTCACGCGGGTCAAGACGTGGCTCCAGTTCCCGGAGTGGTTCTACCTCAAGCTCGCGGTCAACACCATGACCGAACCACGCCTGACACCGGGCGGGCTGGCAACGCAGTACTCGTCGGTGGGACATTACGAACTCACCGACGAGCAGGCGATGATCATCACCGTTCCCGCCTCCGACGCACCGTATCTCGGCTTCCAACTGGGGAGCCTCTGGTACATCTCACTGGACTACGTCAATCATCAGACCTCCCTCAACAACGGCCAGGCACAGGTCGATCCGGACGGGATGGTTCGAATGGTGGTCAGCGAGAAGAACCCCGGTGTCACCAACTGGATCGAAACCGTCGGACATCCGCGCGGCATTCTGCAGTTCCGTTGGCAGCGCGTGTCCCGCGAGCTGACGCCGCAGGACGGTCCCACCGTCGAAATCGTCGCCGTCGCAGATATTGCGAAGCACCTGCCGCATTTCGACACCAACGCCATCACCGCCGAGGACTGGGCAGCGCGCATTGCCCAGCGCCAGGCCGCCATCGACAACCGAATGCTGGGGTAATCATGACCGCCTTGCTCGAAGACCGTGTAGTAGTCATCTCCGGAGTCGGCCCGGCACTCGGCCGCGCTCTGGCCCTTCGATGTGCGTCGGCCGGCGCGAGTCTTGTTCTCGCAGCACGTACGCAATCGCGACTCGACGACGTTGCGAAGGAAATAGTCGATGCCGGTGGGCGCGCCGTCACCGTTGCCACCGACATCACCGACCAGGCTTCCGCCGAGAATCTGGTGGCCGAGTCCATTGCCGCCTACGGCAAAGTGGACACTCTGATCAACAATGCATTCTCGATTCCGTCGATGAAACCGTTGGCTCGCACCGATTACCAGCACATCCGCGACAGCATCGAACTGACCGTGCTGGGTGCGTTGCGCCTGACTCAGCTGTTCACGCCGGCACTTGCCGAGTCGGACGGCTCCGTGGTGAACATCAATTCGATGGTGTTGCGGCATTCGCAAGAGCGTTACGGCAGCTACAAGATGGCGAAGTCGGCCCTGCTCGCCATGTCGCAGTCCCTGGCCACCGAACTCGGCCCGCAGGGAATTCGTGTCAATTCGATTGCACCCGGCTATATCTGGGGAGACACCCTCAAGGGATACTTCGCGCACCAGGCGGAGAAGTTCGGCATGACCGTCGAGCAGATCTACGAGCACACTGCGTCGAACACCGACCTCAAGCGCCTGCCGACGACGGATGAAGTATCCGACGCGGCGATCTTCCTGGCGTCTCCGATGGCCAGCGCGATCACCGGCCAATGCATCGACGTCAACTGCGGCGAATTCCATCACTAGGAGCACCATGACTGAACGCACTCACGTCGGCACCGTCGAGGATCTCCACGCCTCGGCGACACGGATGACCGGACTGACGGACTTCGGCGTCGACGATTACACCGAAGCTCTGTCGGTCCTGCTCGAGTCCTACGACCGCGACGAGGATCTGACGCCCTTCGGCAGCAAGATCTCTCGGGTATTCCTTCGCGGCGCCCTGGTGGCCCGTCTGCTCAGCGAATCGGCGTGGAAGGAGCATCCGGAACACGCCGACGTCAAGATCGAGCGGCCGATCTTCGTCACCGGATTGCCACGAACGGGCACCACTGCCTTGCACCGCCTCCTCACGGTCGACCCGGCTCACCAGGGCCTCGAGATGTGGCTGACCGAGTTCCCTCAGCCTCGCCCGCCTCGCGATACGTGGGAATCGAACCCGGTCTTCGCCAAGATCGAGGAGACATTCGGTCAACACCACGTCGAGCATCCCGAATTCATGGGCGTGCACTACATGTCGGCCAGCGAAGTCGAAGAATGTTGGCAACTCTTGCGTCAGACGTTCAAGTCCGTGTCGTACGAGTGTCTGGCCAATCTACCCACGTACTCCGCATGGCTGAAGGACCAGGAGTGGTCGAACGCCTATGCACGACACAAGAAGAACCTGCAGCTGATCGGTCTGCCCGATCAGGATCGACGGTGGGTCCTCAAGAACCCGAGCCACCTGTTCGCGCTCGACGAATTGATGGAGGCGTACCCCGACGCGCTTGTCATCCAGACTCACCGCTCCCCTTCGACGATCATTCCGTCGGTATGCAGCCTGGCCGCCCAGGCGACAGAGGGTTGGTCGAACACGTTCACCGACAAGGTGATCGGCGAAAGTCAGCTCGAATTGTGGGCCAGGGGGCTCGAGCAGTTCGACAGTGCACGCGCACACCACAATCCCGCACAGTTCATCGACGTCGACTATCAGGACTTCGTCACCGATCCGCTGGGAACCGTCGAGAACATCTACACGCATTTCGACATCCCGTTGACATCTACCGCCCAGCAGTCGATGGAGGCCATGCACGAGGAAAGCCGCTCGGGTGCTCGCAAACCGTCGCACAAGTACACGCTCGAGGAGTTCGGCCTGACGAAGGAGCAGGTGGAAGAGCGATTCGGAGCTCGCTGACCACGGTTGGTCGACGACCTTGCTGACGACCTTGCTGACGACTGAAGCCCCCGCCGAACGGCGGGGGCTTCAGTACGAAACTCAGTCAGCTGCTGAAATGCTCACCGAGCAACCGATCCAACTCCGTCGGCGCCTCGTCGGGGATCCAGTGGCTCACACCCCGGAGAACTTCGAACCGGTACGGACCGTCGACAAACGCGGGGGTGAGCGCAGACCCTTTGGGTCCGATGGCGGCGTCGCCGTCACTCCAGACGTGCAGGGTCGGCACGGTGACCCGGGCAGCTTCCGGGTTCGGCTTGGTCATCCACATCGCGCGATACCAGTTCAGACCACCCCGCAGCCGGCCGGGAGCCAGCATGGCATTCAGATCGCGCCGTGCGTTCTCCGGCGTCTGCCCGCTCGAGATCAGGAACTTCTCACCCGCCGAGGTGGAGGACAGAACCTTCTCGGGAACGAACGGCAATTGGAACGCCCCCATGTACCACGACTTCAGTCCTTGTGTGCTGGTCACCATCGCCTTGATGAACGCCAGTGGGTGCGGAACCGACACCGCGGTCACGGTATCGAGCAAGTCCGGCCGTTCGGCGGCCACCTGCCATGCGACTGCGGCACCCCAGTCGTGGCCGACCAGGTGCACTTTGCCCACCCCGAGTGCGTCGATCAGTGCGACAGTGTCAGCAGCTAGTTCGGACCCGCGGTACGCCCAGCGCGCTTTCGGCCGCGCGCCGGGTGAGTACCCTCGCTGATCCGGTGCGACGGTCCGGAAGCCGCGGTCGTGCAGTAGCGGTGCGAGCTGATCCCACGAGCTCGAATCCTGCGGAAATCCGTGCAGGAGAACCACGACCGGACCGTCGGCGGGTCCTTCGTCGCGTACGTCGAAGGTCAGCCCGGACCGGGAGTACGAGGAGAGGCGATCCGCCGGTGTAGTCATAGCGCCACGCTAGTCTTCGCGGCCCGCGTAATCGGAGCCTTTTCACCGGCGCGCAGGAACTGGCCTGTCTTTTCGATGCCGAATCCGGGGGCGAATTCGCCGTCGCGGTAGACGAGTCGGCCGTTGATCACCGTAGCGACGGCTGCGTCGTCGCTGCGGTTGACCATCCGGCTGATCCCGCCGTACTCGGGAACCTTTGCCTCGAACAACCCGTCCACCGACTCGTCGAGGCCGGCCGGGTCGATGACAACGAAGTCCGCGCGGTCACCCTGGCGCAGATGTCCGGCGTCGATGCCGTACCAGTCCGCCAGTTCGCCGGTCAGGCGGTGGATTGCGCGCTCGATGGTGAGGAACGGCTTGCGGTCACTCTGAGCGTCCTTGACGCGCTTGAGGAGTCGCACGGGGTAGTTGTAGAACGCCATGTTGCGCAGATGTGCGCCGGCATCGCCGAAGCCCATCTGCACACCGGAACTCGCGGCGAGTTTCTTCGCGAACTTGGGCCGGTGATTGGCAATGGTGGTGCGCCAGCGAAGATCTCGCCCGTACTTCACGACCAGGTCGAGGTACGCGTCCACCGGGTGCACTCCGCGGATGTCACCGACCTGACCGAAGTTCTTGCCGATCAACGTCTCGTCCGGGCATCCCACGATGACCGCATCGTAGAAATTGCGATGCCAGATGCGGGGTGAGAACTTGTTGTCGTAGTCCTTACGGAATGCGCGACGGTACGACTCGTCCTGGAGCAGTTCGTTGCGCTCCACCTGGTCCTTGAGGTGCAAAGCGGCGGCGCCGGCACCGAACTCCTCGAACACGACCAGGTCGATTCCATCCGCGTAGACGGTGAAGGGAACCGGAAGGTGCTGCCACTTGAAATCGGTCTTGGCGAAGCGATTGAGCAGTGGGGCCGCAGCGAGCATGAAGTACACGATCACCGGGTAGGCCTTCGAATCCGCACCGGAGAGCAGCGACGTCTTGAGCGGCTTCTTGCGTCCGATCGCCGAGCTTTCGGCGAAGAACGCCGCGACGTTCGGATGCAGGTTGATGGTCGGAGCGCTCTGCAAGATCTTGCCGCGATCGCGAAGGATGCGGTTGAGGAATCGGAACTCTTTCCACCGTGCATACGTAGACGGCAAAGAGCGAGAACGATATTCGTCGCCGTCGATCTTGTCGAGGGCATTGGTCATCGACGACAGGCCGAGCATCCCAGCGTCGATGGCGTCCTCGAGCATCGAGCCCATCCGGCCGAGTTCCGAGCGAGTCGGCTTGACCTTCTTGTCGGTACCGCGCCCCAGTCCGAGTACGTGCGTGCGGATATCGGAATGACCGATGAAGGCCGCGACATTGGGTCCGAGGGGAAGGGCTTCGAGGGCGGCGGTGTACGCCGCGGGACCGGTCCAGGTCTTGTTCGCTTCGAGGATGCGCAGCACCGCGTCGTGGGGAACTGCTTCGACCCGGCTGAACAGATCCGCGATCTCGCGCGGCGTCGAATACACCGTCGACAGCGAGCAATTGCCGAGCACGACCGTCGTGACGCCGTGGCGAACCGATTCCGGAAGCCCTGGACTGACCAAGGCTTCGGCGTCGTAGTGCGTGTGGACGTCGACAAAGCCGGGGAGAACCCATTTGCCGGCCGCGTCGATCACTTCTGTGTCCGGCCCGATCTCGAGGCGCGTCGTGGACACCTCCGCGACCACGCCCTCTCGAATTCCGAGATTACGACGCAGACCTGGAGCCCCCGTCCCGTCGAACCACAACCCGTCGTTGACCACGATGTCGAAAGCAGACACTGTTGGACTCCTCGCCTCACGTATGTGTTACCTCACGTTATAGACAGCGTTGAGTAAAAGTCAATGAACCATTCGAACCAATACATAAGATGACGGAATGGCTGCAGTCCCCCGCTCCCCCGAAGACCGTCAGAGGCAAATCCTCGAGGTGGCAGTACACATGTTGCGGACCGAGCCTTTCGACCAACTGTCGATGGATCGCGTCGCAGCCGAGGCCGGTGTCTCGCCGCCACTGCTGTTCCACTACTTCAAGAACAAGAAGGGTTTCCAGAACGCCATCCTCGAGGCCGCCTCGGCCGATCTCGAAGATCGAATGCGACCGGATCCCGAGCTACCCATCACGTCCCAGCTGCGCTCAGGTATCGAGACATTCGTCGACGCCGTTATCGAGCACCCCACCATTTACCTCGCCGTGATGCGTATGGCCGGCAGTGGCGACGTTCGAATGCGCACGATCTACCGAGGCATGCGCCGCACTTTCACCACGTGGATCGTCGCTGCGCTGACGAATCTAGGCATCGAATCGAATGCGACCGTGGAGGCGACAATCGCCGGGTGGCAGGCATTCATGGAGGAAATCGTCGTCAACTGGATCGACGAGCCGACGCTCGAGCGAGGCGAAATGGTCGACCTCTGCGAACGAATCTTCTACCACTGCCTACCGGCAGCGGGCATCAGCGTGGAGCAAATAGTGGCAGCCACCGTTGTCGCGACGGCCAGTGAGTCCGGCGCAACACAACTGTGATCTTCGTGCCGGGGTTTCACAGGTGGTCACGATTGGGTATCTTGCTTGCAGTGGCACTGGACCACGACCCCAACACATGAAGGATCCAACATGGAGTCTGTCGAAAACGTATTGCCCGAGGGTGTCAAGCTCGAAGACGTCTTGAGTGTCCTCAAGGTCGCAGTTGCGGGCATCGGCCTCATCAGCGCACTTTCGGCATTCAGCTGATCGCAAAGCGTCATCGACAGGCCGGACTTCGGGGAGTCCGGCCTGTTTTTTGTTTACGTTCCTGAACAATCCGTGAACTTTTCAGCAACTTCAGCGCAAAGCGGTCATTTCGACCCAAACAAGCGTCCAGTTTGCTACCTTGTGTCTGCGACACAAGGTCGTACAGAAACACCACGCAGACACAACCTTGTACATACACACCTGTACATACGACACGGAGGACCGAAACATGGGTTCCATCAACACCCTCAGCGCCGTCATCGACATCATCAAGGTCGTCCAGCCGTTGATCGCCAAGCTCAACCTCAGCTGATTCGCTTGGACCACACCCCTGCCAGGGCGTAACTCGAAATGGGGCCGACATCGTCGGCCCCATTTTCCGTAGGTGCCCTATCTCAGCCGAGTGCCTTCTTGATCTCTCCTGCCAGTACCGACGCCAGCTGCGGCGGCACCGCATTGCCGATCATCGTGCGCACCGCTCCCCACTTACCCTCGAAGACGTAGTCGTCGGGAAAGGTCTGGAGGCGAGCAGCTTCTCGAACGGTCAACGATCGCGTGTGTTTCGGATGCACGTTGCGTGAAGCCGAGATCATCCCGAAAGTGGTTCCGACCGTGGACGCCGGCTCGTCCCACCGGAGGCGCTTGTACGTCGTGTTGTATCCGGACGACGGTCGCATGGCCGGATCTTCGTTGTCGTGAGCCGACATTCCTTCCGGTACATCACGCAGCCACCGCAAGACGTGCTCGGGATGCTCGACGGCCCAGTGCAGCGGGTCCGTCTCGCAAGCCTGCCCGGATTCCAGCGGGGCCAGGTCGACGGTGGCATCGCGAAAAGTCCTCAGCGGCGCAACACCATTCACGCCGTGAGTCTTCGGCGGAAAACGCAGCGGCCCGATACCACTGTCGCGGCGGGTCGCCACGATGAACACTCGTTCCCGGAACTGCGGGACGCCGTAATCCTGCGCATTGACCGTGTTGACCGACGCGTCGTAACCGCATGCAGCCATCTCGCCGAGAATCCGGTCGACGACCATCCCACCGTCCGGGTCTTTCATGCTCAGCAGCAGCCGAACATTTTCCATCACCACGACCTTCGGCCTCACCAGATCGGCGAGCTCGAGTAGGTTCCGGAAGAGATGGTTACGCGGATCGTCGCGGTCTCGCCGGCCGGCGAGACTGAAACCCTGACACGGCGGCCCCCCGGCCAACACATCGATATTCACCTGTGCCAGAAGATCTTTCACACGGGCTTCGTCGATCGCCCGGATGTCCTCACCGAGGCACTTCGCGCCGGGGAAGTTCCGATCGAAGGTCGCGCGCGCCTCCGGCACGACTTCGATGTATCCCTCCACCGAAAACCCCGCCATCCGAAAGCCTTCGGCCATACCGCCACAACCGGAGAACGCCGTCAATACGGTGGGGCCACCGTTTCCTGCCCCCGCGACCGCACGCCTGGCCACCGAGGCGGGGTCGTTGACCGGTGTCGCTCGACGCGCACGGGTACTACCGCTCGATCGCTTCCGGGGGGCCGCGTACGTGCCCTCACGCTTGGCCGCTTCCAGCGCGGAGAGGGCCGTGAGAACTGCTCGTTCCGCCGGTGGCTTCGGATACGCCTTGTCGAGTTCCCACGCGGAGACGACGGCTGACGAGACTCCCGCCTGGCGGGCGAACTGGAACTGACTGATCCCCACGTGCAAGCGCCGCGATCGCAGGTCCTGTCCCGAAATCAATTCAGTGCCTCACTCATGTGGTCCGCTCGCTCCGGCAGCCCAGACTATCGCAGCCGACCCCGCGAACCGGGACCACACAAGAGAGACCGGCAGGCGATATGCCTGCCGGTCTCCGACACGAGCGGATGACGGGACTCGAACCCGTGTGAACGGCTTTGCAGGCCGGTGCCTAGCCACTCAGCCACACCCGCGTCAGTGAGTAACTCTGCCCTGAGTGACGATCTCGAACCACAGTTCCGCTCAGCATGATTCGAGTGCGTTCTCGCCAAGCGTTCCAGTCTCTGGGAAAAGTGCGGGCCTTTCGGGAACAAATCGGTCAGTCTCGATGCTGACTCCCTCGGTGGGCGCAGGTCATTCGATTGCGGCCCGAATTTCGCCCGAACGACCGAGCAGTTCGCCAGACCCAGACAACCCAGAAGGTTTCATGAGTGCCGAGAACACCGCCATCGCCCCGCTTGTGAAGGCAGCCCCGCCCGTGAAGGCAGCCCCGCTGGAAACGAGCAGTATCGACCGTAAGCCGAGCGTCGGGAAGATTCTTGCCCTCGGTTCCATGACTGCACTCGGGCCCTTCACCATCGACATGTACCTGCCCGCGCTGCCGGATATCGGTGCCGATCTCGGGGTCTCGTCGTCAACGGTTCAGCTGACCATCACCGGAACTCTCATCGGCCTCGCACTCGGCCAGCTGTTGGTCGGGCCGCTCTCGGACACTCTCGGCCGCAAAAAGCCGCTGCTTGCCGGAATCGGCGTCCATATCCTGGCTTCGCTGCTGGCGGTCTTCGCACCGAGCATCGCGGTCCTCGGCATCCTGCGGGTTTTCCAGGGCATGGGCGCGGCGGCCGCGGCAGTGGTGACCATGGCGATCGTGCGCGACCTCTACAGCGGTAACACCGTTGCCGTTGTGATGAGCCGGCTGATGCTCGTGCTCGGCGTTGCGCCGATCCTGGCGCCCAGCATCGGTGGCGCCCTCCTCGTCGCCCTCGACTGGCGCGGGATCTTCGTCGTACTGGCACTGATCGGCGTCGGCACGGCGATGATCGGTGCGTTCGGACTGTCCGAAACATTGCCGAAGGAAAAGCGTCGCCCGAGCGGATTGACGTCGGTTCTCCGTACCTACGGTTCGCTGCTCGGCGACCGCACGTTCATGGTCCTCACGCTCGTCTCCAGCGTCGGCATGGCGTCGTTGTTCGCGTATGTCTCCGGCGCGTCGTTTGTCTATCAGGATCAGTACGGCCTCAATCAGCAGGAGTTCGCACTGCTCTTCAGTGCGGGCGCTATCGCGTTGATCGGCGCTTCGCAGGTCAACGTTCGACTGCTCGATCGCTGGACTCCTCAGCAGATCACCAAGTGGGCCCTCGTGGCTGCGGTTGTCTCCGGGGCCGTCGTCATTGCTGTCGCGGTCCTGGAACTCGGCGGACTCGCCGGATTCGTGATCGCACTGTGGGTCATGGCCGGCGCCATCGGGTTCGTTCTGCCCAACGCCCCGGCACTGGCCCTCGCTCGTCACGGCGAAGCGGCCGGTACTGCCGCGGCAATGCTCGGTGCATTCCAGTTCGGCGTCGGTGCGGCCATCGCGCCGGCAGTCGGTCTACTGGGAAACACGAGCACAGCCCTGGCCGTCACGATGACGGCGTGTGTGTCGCTCGGTCTGATCGCTCTTCTGGCTACGACCCGAAAGAGTGAATCGGTCTAACCGGCAGCGGAGAACCACTCGCTGTAGAAGGTGGCAAGTCCCAGGACGCACGAGATCGCGACGAAGATCCAGAATCTTGCGATCACGACGGTTTCCGGCCAACCGAGTAACTCGAAGTGATGATGGATCGGGGCCATCTTGAATACGCGTCGACCGGACGATCGGAAGACCAGAACCTGGATGATCACCGACAGGATCTCAGCGACGAACAGGGCGCCGATGATGACCATCAGCAGCTCGGTGTGCGTCGTGACGGACAGGCCGACAACCAGGCCGCCGAGTGCCAAGGAGCCGGTGTCGCCCATGAAGATCTGAGCCGGGGCGGCATTCCACCAGAGGAAGCCGAGGCACGCCCCGCCTGCGGCGGCAGCGACGATCGCTAGATCGAGAGGGTCACGAACGTCGTAGCAACCGGCGGCAGGCTCGAGGACACACGAGTTCCGGTACTGCCAACCGGCGATGACGACGTAGGTCCCCAGGATCATGCCCATCGAACCGGCCGCGAGACCGTCGAGGCCGTCGGTGAAATTGACGGCGTTGGACCAGGCGAACACCAGAATGCAGAAGAAGACCACAAAGCCGATGGCACCCATGGAGAACACCGAGATGTCACGAACATGGGACAGGTACTGGCTTCCGGGAGTGACTCCGTTGTTGTTGGAGAACTGCAGGAACAAAATGCCGAAGATGATGGCACTCGCCAGCTGACCGACGGTCTTCGCTGTCTTGTTGAGCCCGAGATTGCGCTTCTTACGGATCTTGATGAAGTCGTCGAGAAAGCCGACGATTCCCAGTGACGTGGCGAGCGCGAGAACCAGCCAACCGGATGCAGACAGCCGCGGTAGCCGCGAGCCGAATCCGATGATGTGTGCCGCCAGGTAGCCCGCCCACATACCGGCGATGATCGCGATCCCGCCCATCGACGGGGTGCCACGCTTGCCCTGATGACTCTGCGGACCCTCGATCCGAATCTCGTGCCCGAGCCCCTGCCGCGAAAGCACACGAATGAGAAACGGAGTCAGGAAGAGCGCGACGAACAACGAGACGCCACCCGCTACGAGGATTGAAATCACCCGTGGGACTCTACAGACGTAAGCGGCTGCGACACACAATCAGACAAGGCACCCGACCGCTTGCCAGCATGGGATGATCGAACTTATGTCTCCCCCCGCGCCGCTCCCCCTCGACCCCATCG
The DNA here is from genome assembly GCF_029457415.1 of Rhodococcus sp. RCBS9. Classification (NCBI taxonomy): domain Bacteria; kingdom Bacillati; phylum Actinomycetota; class Actinomycetes; order Mycobacteriales; family Nocardiaceae; genus Rhodococcus; species Rhodococcus sp. RCBS9. The sequence goes on from NZ_CP120422.1 coordinate 371,911, forward strand.
AAGAGGCGCATCGTCAGTGGACGAAGCACGGTTGGAGCGATGTCGCCGACGGTATGGCTGCGGTCACGTCGGTGATGCGTGCGCAGCAGATCATGATGGCGCGGGTCGAAGAGGTACTCAAGCCTCTCGGGCTGACCTTCGCCCGCTACGAACTGCTGACGCTTCTCACCTTCACCAGGTCGGGCGCACTCCCGATGGCCAAGGCAAGTGCCCGACTCCAGGTTCACCCCACCAGCGTCACCAATGCCGTCGACCGTTTGGAGAAAGCGGAGTTGGTCAGGCGGGTCCCGCATCCCAGCGATCGCCGTGCAACGCTCATCGAGATCTCGGACGCCGGTCGCGCACTGGCCCTCGAAGCGACCGAAATGCTCAACAGCAAGGTGTTCGCTCACCCCGGACTCCAGCAGGACAAGCTCGAGCAATTGGTGACGATCCTCACTGAACTTCGCAAGACTGCGGGTGACTTCGACACCGGCGGCGCACCGACCAAGTGGTGAACCGACCACCCGTACACACAAAGAAACTGCCCTCACACTCTCGACGAGTGTGAGGGCAGTTTCAGCGCTGTTGAAATTCGGCGCTGTTGAAATTCAGCGATGCTTGAATTCTGCCGACCGCTTCTCCACGAACGCGGTCATGCCTTCCTTCTGATCCTCCGTCGCGAAGGTCGAGTGGAACACCCGACGCTCGAAGCGGACGCCCTCGGCGAGGGTGGTCTCGAAGGAGCGGTTGACTGCTTCCTTGGCCATCATCGCAATCGGCAGCGACATCTCGGCGATGGTGGTTGCGGTCTTCAAGGCATCGTCGAGCAGATCGGCGGCCGGAACGATCCGGGCAACCAGGCCTGCACGTTCGGCTTCTTCTGCGTCCATGTTGCGGCCGGTGAGGCACAGCTCCATGGCCTTGGCCTTGCCCACGGCGCGCGTAAGGCGCTGCGAGCCACCGATACCCGGAATGACACCGAGCTTGATCTCGGGCTGGCCGAACTTCGCGGTATCCGAAGCGATGATGAAATCGCAGAGCATCGCAAGCTCGCAGCCACCACCGAGCGCGTATCCGGAGACGGCGGCGATCAGCGGCTTACGAGCTGCTGCGACGCGATCCCACGGGGTGAAGAAATCCTCGACGTATGCGTCCATGTACGTCTTGGACTGCATTTCCTTGATGTCGGCACCGGCGGCGAAGGCGCGCTCGGAACCGGTGATCAGGATGGCTCCGATGCCGTTGTCCGCTTCGAGGTCGGCAACCGCGGCGACGACCTCGTTCATCAGCTCGGAGTTCAGCGCGTTGAGAGCCTTCGGGCGGTTGAGCGTGATGACGCCGACGCGACCCTTACGCTCGAGGATGATGGTGTTGAAGTCGGTCACTACTGTCCTTCGGTCGAACGGTCACGGATGTCGTTGATGATGGCAGAGAAGTCCTGACCGCCACCGCCCGCGGCATGGAAGCGACTGTAGAGTTCGGCGGCCTTGAGTCCGATCTCTGCATCGACGCCGTTGTTGCGCAACGCATTTGCTGCCAGACCCAGGTCCTTGTCCATCAGTGCAACAGCAAAGCCGGGCTGGTAGTCGTTGTTGGCCGGGCTGGTGGGCACAGGTCCCGGAACCGGGCAGTTGGTGGTCAGTGCCCAGCACTGTCCCGAGGCGTTGGACGCCACGTCGAAGAGCGCCTGGTTGCTCAGGCCGAGCTTTTCGCCCAACACGAACGCCTCGCTGATCGCGATCATCGAAATGCCGAGGATCATGTTGTTGCAGATCTTGGCTGCCTGGCCGACACCGGCGTCGCCGCAGTGAACGACCTTGCGGCCCATCACGTCCAGCAACGGTGACGCGGCTTGGAAGTCAGCCTCGGAACCGCCGACCATGAATGCCAGCGTGCCTGCGGTAGCTCCGACGACTCCACCGGAGACCGGTGCGTCGACGCTGCGGTGACCGGCTGCTTCGGCCTTGTCGTGCGCCTCGCGGGCGTCGGCGACGTCGATGGTGGAACAGTCGATGAACAGCGTGCCCGGTGTTGCCACCGGCAGCAGCTCTTCGTACAGACCCAGAACGTGCTTACCGCTCGGCAGCATCGTGATCACGACGTCGGCACCGCGAACGGCGTCGACCGCCGAATCCGCCACCGATGCACCGTCTTTGACTGCCTGCTCCAGCGCCGCAGGTGCCAGGTCGAAACCGACGACCTTGTGTCCGGCCTTGACGAGATTGGCCGCCATCGGGCCACCCATGTGACCGAGTCCGATAAATCCAATGGTGCTCATTAGTGATGCTCCTTCGGCGGTGATCAGTTGCCTTGCGGTTGAGGGGCGAGTCCGAGCTCGTTGTCGCCCAGCGGGGCGAAGTAGGCGTCGACGGATTCTGCCGTGACGTCGTCGAGAGTTGCCGGCAACCACTTCGGGTTTCGGTCCTTCTCCACGACCTGGGCGCGAATGCCCTCGACCAGATCGTGTGAGGCGAGCGCAGCGGTCGAGACCCGGAACTCCTCGTTGAGGACTTCTTCCACGCTTGCTGCTTCCTTGGCATGCCGCAGAGATCGCAGGGTCACCGACAGTGCAATCGGGGACTTGCCGAGAATCTGCTCCGCTGCCTTCTCCGCTTCGGGGATTCCACTTGCGCGAAGACGCTCGACGATGGTGGATACGTCGTCGGCGGAGTACGCGGCGTCGATCCAGCTCTGCTGGGCCAACAGTTCCGACACCGGAGCCGGCTCCGCGTACTGCGCCACGGCGTCGGCAACCGAAGACGACGCGAGTGCGGCGATGAACGTCTCGATGTTCTCCGACGGGATGAAGTGATCCGCGAAGCCTGCTGCGATGGCATCGCCGGCGCTCAGTCGCGCCGTGGTGAGCGCGATGTGCGTCCCGAGTTCACCGGGAGCACGCGAGAGCAGGTAAGTTCCGCCCACGTCTGGAATGAAACCGATTCCGGTCTCGGGCATTCCGATCATCGAGCGCTCGGTCACGATGCGAATGTCGCCGTGTGCGGACACTCCGACGCCACCGCCCATGACGATCCCGTCCATGATCGCGACGTACGGCTTCGGGTAGTTCGCGATCTCGGAGTTGAGGATGTACTCCTCACGCCAGAAGTCGAGCGAACCGGTCTTGCCGTCCTTGGCGTCATGGTAGATCGAGACGATGTCGCCGCCGGCGCACAGACCACGCTCGCCGGCGCCCGTGAGTACGACTGCCTTGACGTCGTCGTCGGACTTCCATTCCTCGAGGGCCTTGGCCATCGCCTTGACCATCGAGTGGTTGAGGGCATTGATCGCCTTGGGACGGTTGAGAGTGATGAGCCCCAGCCCGTCACGCTTTTCGATCAATACCTCGAGCTCGTCGCTCATGCTGCTCCCTGCTTTCCCTGACCTGATGCGACCACGCTGCGGGCGATGACCACCCTCATGATCTCGTTGCTGCCTTCGAGGATCTGATGAACCCGAAGATCGCGGACGATCTTCTCGATCCCGTACTCAGCAAGATAGCCGTACCCGCCGTGAAGCTGGAGGGCCTTGTTGGCTACGTCGAATCCGGTGTCGGTGGCAAAGCGCTTGGCCATCGCACACAACTCCACGACGTCGGACGCTCCGTCTTCGAGTGCGGCAGCGGCGCGCCACAGCAACGTCCTGGCCGCTTCGAGTTCGGTACGCATGTCGGCGAGCTGGAACTGCAGGGCCTGCGACTCGATCAGTGCCGAACCGAAAGCTTTGCGGTCCACCAGATATGCGACTGCCTTCTCCAGCGCTGCCTGGGCCCCACCGACCGAACAGGCGGCGATGTTCAGCCGGCCGCCGTTGAGACCTTTCATGGCGATGCGGAATCCGCTGCCCTCTTCACCGAGCATGTTGGCGGCAGGAACTCGCACGTCTTCGAAGATCACCTGACGGGTGGGCTGCGCGTTCCAGCCCATCTTGATCTCGTTGGCACCGAAGGACAGTCCGGGCGAATCCTTGGGCACGATGAACGCCGAGATCCCCTTGGCACCGGCAGATCCGGTGCGTGCCATCACGACGTACACGTCGGAAGTGCCTGCGCCGGAGATGAACTGCTTGACGCCGTTGAGGATGTAGTCGTCGCCGTCACGAACGGCCTTGGTGCTCAGGCCCGCAGCATCGGAGCCAGCGCCGGGTTCGGTGAGGCAGTAGCTGCCCAGTTGATCCATCGAGCAGAGTCCGGGAACCCACTTGTGGCGCTGTTCGTCGTTGCCGAACTGGTCGATCATCCACGTGACCATGTTGTGGATGGAGATGTACGCGGCGATCGACGGATCGCCCTTGGCCAGCTCTTCGAAGATCCGTGCAGCGTCGACGCGGCTCAGTTCACTGCCACCCACGTCTTCACGAATGTAGATACCGCCCATCCCCAGGGATGCCGCCTTACGGAGGACGTCCACCGGGAAATGCTTGGTCTGATCCCACTCCACTGCGTTGGGCGCCAGATGCTCGGCCGCGAAGTCGCGGGCAGTGTCACGAATCGCCCGCTCGTCATCGGTCAGAGTAAACATGGAAAGTGTTCCGATCAGTTCATCGTGGGGATGACGAAGTGGTTGGTCTCTTCCTTCTTGCCGGAAGGCCAGCGCTGCGTCACGGTCTTGGTCTTGGTGTAGAAGCGGAAGGAGTCGGGACCGTGCTGGTTCAGGTCACCGAATCCGGAGCGCTTCCAGCCACCGAAGGTGTGGTACGCGATCGGGACCGGGATCGGCACGTTCACGCCGACCATGCCGACGTTGACGCGAGCGGTGAAGTCACGCGCGGTGTCGCCGTCGCGGGTGAAGATGGAGACGCCGTTGCCGTACTCGTGTTCGGTCGGAAGACGCAGTGCCTCTTCGTAATCGGCAGCGCGGACCACCTGAAGGACGGGTCCGAAGATCTCTTCCTTGTAGATGCGCATGTCCGAGGTGACGTTGTCGAACAGGGTTGCGCCGGCGAAGAATCCACCTTCGTGGCCTTCGAGGGTGAAGCCGCGGCCGTCGACGACTGCCGTTGCGCCCTCGTCGATGCCGATCTGCACGTAGTTGTTGACGCGGTCGAGGGCATCCTGGCAAACGAGCGGTCCGAAATCGACGCCTTCGTCGTCACTGCGACCGATCTTGAGCTTCGCGACGCGCTCCTTCAGCTTCGCGACAAGAGCGTCCGCGGTCTCCTCGCCGACGGGAACGGCAACCGAGATGGCCATGCAACGCTCGCCGGCGCTGCCGTAGCCCGCACCGATCAGGGCGTCGGCAACCTCGTCGAGGTCGGCGTCCGGCATGACGATCGCGTGGTTCTTGGCGCCACCGAAGCACTGTGCGCGCTTGCCGTGAGCTGCGGCCGTCTCGTAGATGTACTGAGCGATCGGCGTGGAGCCGACGAAGCCGACGGCTTTGATGCGATCGTCGGTGAGCAGAACGTCGACAACTTCCTTGTCACCGTTGACCACGTTGAACACACCCGCGGGCAGTCCCGCTTCGAGGAACAGCTCGGCCAGGCGCAGCGGCACGGAGGGGTCGCGCTCGGAGGGCTTGAGGATGAAGGCGTTACCGGCGGCGAGGGCGGGGCCGGCCTTCCACAGCGGGATCATCGCGGGGAAGTTGAAGGGCGTGATACCGGCGACGACGCCGAGCGGCTGACGCATGGAGTACACGTCGATGCCGGTGCCGGCACTCTCGGTGAATTCACCCTTGAGCAGGTGCGGAGCGCCGACGGCGAACTCGATGACCTCGAGGCCGCGCTGGATGTCACCCTTGGCGTCGGCGACGGTCTTGCCGTGCTCGGACGAGAGGAGGCGGGCCAGAGAATCCATCTCGGCCTGAGCGAGCTGCAGGAACTTCATCAGCACGCGGGCACGCTTCTGCGGGTTGAACGCTGCCCACACCTGCTGCGCCTCTTCGGCATTGGCGATGATGGCTTCGGTCTCGGCCTTGCTCGCGAGGGGAACGCGGGCCTGCACCTTGCCGGTGTTGGGATCGAACACGTCCGCAAATCGATCAGATGTCCCGGGAACACGCTTGCCACCGACGAAGTGCGTCAACTCGTGAACCGTCGCATTTTCAACCATTGTGCTAACCCGTTCCTTGCTCGTATGGACCGCCCAGGAGGCAGCAGTGAATATGTCTACCATCCTATAGTTGGATGTCCATGTATGTCTAGAGCCCAAGGGCTGTGCGCCTTTATTAACCGCGGGGGGTTAATAAAGGCGCACAGCGCGGAGCGCGGCTGCCGCTTCCTGCGCGACTACTGCATCGGTGACGTCGTATCCGTCCGATCCCCCACCAGGTCCGCCGGAAACTGCGACAACCTTGCGCGCCGAGAGATGCACCGCATCGACGCCGACGGCAGCGATTGCCGGGATGTCGTCGACGGTTATTCCGCCACCGGCCATGATCTGGATCCGGCCCGCGGCATGTTCGACCATTCGACCGATCTCGTCGAGTCCCTCATTGCAAGTGTCCGCACCCCCGGACGTCAGCACGCGGGTCACGCCCAGGTCGATCAGTTCGTCCAGCGCGGTCAGACGGTCGGTCACCACGTCCATCGCACGATGTACTGTCACCTCGACTCTCGCCCGGTCCACGCATCCGATGATGCGGCGCAGCACGACGGTGTCGATCGAATTGTCTTCTGTCAGCGCGCCGATCACGATGCCGGAAGCTCCACCGGCCACAGCAGCATGTACGTCGTGCTCCATCACCCACACTTCGTCGGGTGAGAACACAAAACCTCCGGCGCGCGGACGGATCAGCGGGTGAACCGCGATCCCCACGTCCGACACAGCCTCGATCACTCCGATGCTGGGCGTCAATCCCCCCGTCGGGCCGAGTGCCGCACACAACTCGACTCGAGTCGCTCCCACCGAACGCGCGATCCTCGCCCCCCGCACGTCCTGCACAGCCAGCTCCAGAACCGTCATGTCAGAAGGACTGCCACGACGGCTTGTGTTCGAGCGCATACCGGTAGTAGTCGGCAAGTTTGAGTGAACTGGCCGCAGCTTCGTCGATGACGACGGTGACATGGCGATGCAATTGCATCACCGAAGCCGGGCAGAAAGCAGACAACGGACCTTCGACGGCAGCGGCGATCGCGTCAGCCTTGCCTTCTCCGGTCGCGATCATCACCAGATGCCTTGCATCGCTGATGGTTCCGAGCCCCTGGGTGAGCACGTGATGTGGGACGTCGTCCACACCGTCGAAGAAGCGTGCGTTGTCGATCCGGGTCTGCTCGGTCAGCGTCTTCACGCGGGTTCTCGAGGTCAACGACGATCCGGGCTCGTTGAAGCCGATGTGGCCGTCGGTACCGATGCCGAGCAACTGCACGTCCACTCCCCCGGCCGCCGCGATGCTCTGGTCGTACCGGGCGATCTCCTGCTCCGGGCACGGCGCTTCACCGTTGGGACTGGACACCATCGCGGGATCCAGGTTGACGTGATCGACGAACTCCGACCGAATCACCGAGTAGTACGACTGCGGATGGCGTTTCGGCAATCCCAGGTACTCGTCGAGCAGGAATGCCCGAGCCAGCGAGAAGTCGAGTTCGGCGTCGCGATGCCTCGCTGCCAGTTCACGATAGGTTCCGATCGGCGACGACCCCGTTGCGAGACCGAGCGTCGTCGCCCCGGCTCTGACGTAGCCTTCGACGATGTCCGCGACGGTCGAGTCGACCTCCGCGGGTGTCGGCTGAATTACGATTTCCATGATTTTTCCTTTCCGGCGACTTTTCCGCCGAGTAGTACACGCCCCAGGCGCAAGTGACGATCGGTGATCAGGATGTCGGCTCGGCAGCCCACGGCTAGCGATCCGATCAGGTCGCCAAGCCCCAGCAGACGCGCTGGGCTCCGAGTTGCCGCTGCCACAGCGTCTTCCAGCGCGACGCCGCCGTCGAAGACAGTGCTGCGAAGCACGTCGAGCAATCTTGCAGTCCCTCCGGCGATGGCACCGGAACTGCCGTCGGTGGTCGCGAGTCTTGCCACTCCGTCGGCAACCGTGACGTCGAGCGCACCGAGTTGGTAGTCGCCGTCGTCCATTCCCGCCGCGGCCATCGAATCACTGACCAAGGCGATCTGGTCCGGTCCGACAGCGTCGAAGACCATCGACACGGTCTCGGGCGCAAGATGCACACCGTCTGCGATCAGTTCCACCACCATCTCGCCTCTCGCGGCAGCCGCCAGGCACGCCGCGACGGGACCCGGAGATCGATGGTGCAGGGGCGGCATCCCGTTGAAGAGGTGGGTCGCGCTGATCTGTCCGGCCCAATCCCCCTGCACCGCAGCATCGATCCGCGCCGACGTCGTTGCCGCGTCGGCATCGGTGTGACCGAAACTCGGCACGATGTTGCGATGACGCATGATCGCGAGCAACTCTTCGAAATTCTCGGTCTCGGGCGCCAAGGTCATGGACCGCACGGTCCCCCGCGCAGCGTCACACACGGCTTCGAGCAGATCCGGATCACCGGGAATGATCGCTGCCGGATCCTGGGCACCGCAGCGGACGCCGTTGATGAACGGCCCCTCGAGGTGGATACCCAGAAGTTCTCCGCGTTCGACCAGATCGGCGAGCATCGTTGCTTGTCGCACCAGATCTGCGCGCGGTGCGGAGACCAGGCTGGCCAGCATTCCGGTCGTGCCGTGCTCACAATGATGCGCCGCCGCGCGGCTCGCTCCATCGGCGTCGGTGTTCGGGAAACCAGCACCCGCGGCGCCGTGGCTGTGGACATCGATCAGGCCGGGCATGATCACCGCGTCGGTGCGTTCCGGAATGACGACGACGGGTGTGGACGCCACATAGTCCGCAGCCGAGCCGACCCAACTGATCTTTTCGCCGTCCACGACGACGACTCCGTCGTGAATCTTCCCGGCCGGAGATCCGATCACAGTTCCCCGCAATACGATCGGATCGCCGACAGTAGCCGAGCCTGATGTACTCATGCCGACTCGCGAATCCGCGCGACGGCCGCTCTACCCTCGATCGGATTTCGCGCGCCCCGCGCCGCCGCGGCCATGTCCTTGCACACCGCCAGATCGAGAGAGGCCAGTTGCGCGCGAACTGCGCCCAATGCCGGGACCGACATCGACAGACTCGTCACGCCCAAACCGACCAGAACCGGAGCCAACAGCGGGTCCGACGCGGATTCTCCGCACACACCAACAGGTTTTCCGGCATCGGCGCCCGCCTGACCGACCATCGCGATCAGATCGAGGACCGCCGGCTGCCACGGATCGAGCAGTTGCGCCAGGCCTCCGGCCATGCGATCCACGGCGCAGGTGTACTGGCTCAGATCATTGGTACCGATACTGACAAAATCGAGGTGCTCGAGGATATCCTTCGCCCGCAACGCTGCAGCTGGAACCTCGATCATTGCTCCGACCTTGCCGATCCCCCGCGAACGCGCAAGTTCTGCAAAGTCTTTCGCCTCGTCGGCCGTAGCTACCATCGGCGCCATGACCCACAGATCGGCGCCCGTCGCATTGCCTGCCGCCGCGAGGGCGTCGAGCTGGCTGATGAGTGTGTCGGGATAAACCGTGCCGACACGGAGCCCGCGGATACCAAGGGCCGGATTCTCCTCGACCCCGAGATCGAGAAACGGCAACGGCTTGTCCGAACCCGAATCGAGAGTGCGGACCACCACCTTCTGTCCGGCGAAGTGCCCGAGCACCGACGCGTACGTCTGTGCTTGCTCCTCCACCGACGGTGCGTCGTGACGCCCGAGATACGAGAATTCGGTACGGAACAGTCCGACGCCCTCGCAATCCGCCGCTCCGGCCCGCGCGGCGTCCTCGAGGGTCCCGATGTTGGCCGACAACCTCACCGCGAACCCGTCACGCGTGCGTCCTGGACCCTGTGCCGAAGCCGACTGCTCTGCCACGAACGATGCTTCGAGGACTGCGCGCTCGCGCGTTTCTGCCGAGGGATCGATGGTGACCGTCCCGGTGGTGCCGTCGAGGATGAGAAGTTTCCCCTCCGCCAGCAGATCGGTTCCCGAGCAGTTGACCACGGCCGGGATTCCGAGCGACTTCGCCAAGATAGCCGTATGGCTGGTCGGACCTCCTTCGGCAGTCAACAATCCGACCACGTCACTGGTGCCCAGCGTCGCCGTATCCGCCGGAGCGAGGTCGCGCGCCACCAGGATGTACGGGTAACCGGGAGTGGGGATTCCGGGCATCGGCTCCCCTCGAAGAACGGCCACGGCTCGCTGCCCGAGATCGCGCAGATCGGTTGCCCGTTCGGCCATGTACCCGCCGAGCGCCGTGAGCTTTTCACAGAAGGCGTCGAAGGCAACTGCGACGGCGTGTGCGGTCGGCAGCCCCGATTCCAGGTTCGCCTTGGCCGCCTTCACGATGCCCGCGTCGCGCGCCATCGCAGCCGACATCGTCAGGATCTCCGCGGAGACGCCCTCGACTGTCTTTGCACGCGAGAGCAGTTCCTCCGCGACGGCGTCCAGTGCCTCACGGATCCTGATCAGCTCCGCCTCGGGACTGCCCGTGATCGGGTCCGCCGCCGAGGTCGGCTCAGGCGTGGAGAATCGCAACCACGGCGCGCAGACCGAACCCGCGCTCACTCCGATACCCGCGATGCGGTTGTCCACACTCGCCGTCATCAGGCTTCGTCCAGTTCGGATGCGAGAAGCTCTGCGAGCGAACCGACCGCAGCGTCGGCGCCGTCACCGTCAGCACGCAAGGTCACCGAATCCCCGAATGCTGCACCGAGAGTCATGACAGACAACATGCTGGAGGCATCGACGGGTTCGCCGTCGCCGAGCGCGATGGTGACGTCTACCGGTAGATCGGCTGCGGCGCGCGCGAAGAGCGCTGCGGGTCGTGCGTGGAGTCCGACGCGGGATCCGATTGTCGTGGTTGCGATCGCCATGTTCAGCGTCCTTCCAGTTCCTTGTCGAGCTTGTTTTCCAGTTCGGCGACGAGCGGGGCGTCGGTGCGGCTGTCACCTTCGGCAGCCAGTGCCAGTTCGGCCTCGAGCAGCGCTGGGTCGGGCTCACCTGCAGCCACCTCGACCTCTTCTTCTCGTCCTGGCGTGCGCAGATTCCACTTCTTGATGACGAAGCTGAAAAGGAAGTAGTAGATCACGGCGTAACCGAGTCCGATCGGGATCAACATCCATGCGTTGGTTGCCTTGCCGAAGTTCAACACGTAGTCGAAGAAGCCTGCGGAGAACGTGAATCCGTCGTGAATCCCCAGCGCATTGACCAAGGCCATCGACGTTCCGGTCAGGAGCGAGTGGATGACGTACAGGGGCCACGCGACGAACATGAAGGAGAATTCGAGCGGCTCGGTGATACCGGTGAGGAATGCGGTCAGGCCGGTGGAGAGCATGATGCCGCCGACGAGCTTCTTCTGAGAAGGCTTGGCGTTGCGCCAGATTGCGAAGGCTGCAGCGGGGAGGGCGAACATCATGATCGGGAAGAAGCCGGTCATGAACGTACCGGCGGAGGGGTCGCCGGCGAAGAACCGGTTGAGGTCACCGCGAACGATCTGACCGCTCGCGTCCTGGTAGTCGCCGATCAGGAACCACACGGCGGAGTTCAAGATGTGGTGCAGGCCCGTGGGGATCAGGAGGCGGTTCGCTGCGCCGTAAATGCCGCCGCCCACAACGGTATTGGAAGCAACTGCTTCACCGACCCAGTTGAGGCCGGAGTTGAACAAGGGGTACACGAATGCCATCAGGACACCGACCACAAGACCGGTGATCGCTGTCAGGATGGGAACGAGCCTGCGCCCGTTGAAGAACCCGAGATAATCGGGAAGCTTCGTTCGATAGAACCGCTGCCACAAGATCGCCGACAGCAAGCCCATCACGATACCGGCGAGCACCCCGTAGTTGATCAGGGATTGATCCCCGTTCGGGTCCGTCTTCCCTTCGAGGACGATCGGCGACATCGCCTTGAACACGCCGTCGATCACCATGTAGCCGACGACGGCTGCCAAGGCAGTCGATCCGTCGGCCTTCTTGGCCCAGCCGATCGCGATACCGACGGCGAAGATCAGCGGCAGCCACGTGAAGACTGCTTGTCCTGCCGCAGAGATCACTGCAGCAGCACTGTGCATCGAACTGAATCGCCCGAGCAGGTCGTCCTGGCCGAGGCGGAGCAAGATTCCCGCAGCCGGCAGAACGGCGATCGGAAGCATCAAGCTTCGGCCGAGGCGTTGAACCCCGGCGAACACTTTCGATTCCTTCTTCGGGGTGTCTTCGAGAGTCATCAAGGACCTTCTTCGTTCGCCGGGCCGCGTCGCGATCGGCCGCTGGTTCTGGAAATTCGGGTGTCGTACACGTGCAGGTTTCGTGAAAATGCAGGTCACGGTTCTTGCTCGGAAGTGAGGCCGAAACCGTTTTGTCGAAACTGTTGTGGAGCCGGACTTCCAACGGGTACTGTCCGGTCATAACCAGTTGTAGTTTTACCTGGTGGAGGCGAGTTGTCAACACCCAAATGTGACATACGTAACCGGGATAGCCTTGACCAGCAACTAGTCAGCCCACCTGCACGACCGTTCAACGATCACGACCAACCCGACAATCAGGAGCAGCAAATGTCGAAAGCGGAAGCAATCATCAAGGGCCTCGGCGGCGCAGAGAACATCGTCGAGATCGAGGCTTGCATCACCCGCCTGCGTACCGAGGTCAAGGACGGAGCGAAGGTGAACGAGTCCGCTCTCAAGGCTGCCGGCGCACACGGCGTACTCAAGGCCGGAACGGTTGTCCAGGTCATCGTCGGGCCCGAGGCCGACACCCTTGCCGAGGACATCGAGGACATCCTGTGACGGTCGTCCTCGCCCCGCTCCCCGGTCGGGTCGTCGCACTCGCTGACGTACCGGACCCGGTGTTCGCTCAGCAGATGGTCGGCTCGGGCGTCGCGATCGAACCCGCTCGCGGTCAGGGCCCACTCACGGTCGTGGCGCCGATCAGCGGAAAGATCCTGAAACTTCACCCCCACGCGTTCGTGATCTTCGGCGAGAAAGCCACCGGCGTGCTGGTCCATATCGGCATCGACACGGTCAAGCTCGAAGGCGACGGATTCACCCTCATCGCCGCCGAGGGTGACACCGTCGATGCGGGTGATCCCATTGTCAGCTTCGATCCAGCGCACATCGACACGACCGGTTACTCGGCGATCTGCCCGGTAGTCGTGATGGATTCCAAACCGGACACCGTCGAATCCCCTTCCGTCGGTGGGGACGTCGCCACTGGCGACACTCTGTTCGACTGGTCGGCGTAACGCAAAGGGCGAGCACACCGGAAGGTGTGCTCGCCCTTTCGCTTCGAACGATGACTATTGGTCGCCGCGCGTTTTGGGCCGCGCTTGGCCCTGGACTTCCATCTGCAACTGGTAGCGGTCGGATCGGTACCAACTGCGAGTGTGCTCGACCGGTGCGATCTCGCTGAACGACACTCGATCGAAGTACAGAACCGGAGCGCCCTTACGAGTGCCCAGGAGAGTCGCGATCTCCGTACTGGCACCATCGGCACTGACTGTCTGCTCTGCCCGATCGATCGGCTTGTCGTACTTGTCGGCGGTTGCCCGATAGATCGAACCCGTCAAGTCCATGTCGAGTAAACCCGGCAACAGTTCGGGATTGAACCAGCCGTCGTCCACGCTCACCGGCTCGCCGTCGGCAAGGCGCAAGCGCTTGACGTGGTAACCGTCGGAACCCGGTCGCATATTCAGTGCGGCAGCAGTGTTTTCGGGGACCGGCCCCTGTTCGCTGACCAGGACCACTGTCGTGGGGTGATGCCCCTGGGCGCGCATTTCCTCGGTGAAGGATGCAAGGTGCAGCTTGGATTGGACAGCACGGTGCGCAACGAAGGTTCCCTTGCCACGCACGCGAACGAGGTGTCCGTCATTGACCAGTTGCCCGATTGCCTCGCGAACGGTGATCCGACTGACGCCGTAGTCCTGCATCAGGTTTCGCTCGCTGGTCATCAAGTCGCCAGGCTGGAGTTCTTGGGTGCACTTGCGCAGGAGAATGGTGCGCAACTGTTCGTGTTTGGGTATTGCGCTGTCGCGCAAATGAACGGGCATCACAGCGACTGTCCCTCCGAGAAATGAATAGTCGTCTATTCGCCGACGACAACGACCTGAAATCGCAGGCAGGTCCCGACCGGACCGGTCCAATTAACGATACTGGAATTTACGACAGGAAACTAGCACCAGTCCGGAGTTGTCCGATTTCAACCGTCCAACCGTCGGTAGATGGACCGTATTTCGTCCAAGGCGACGTTCTGCTGAGCCATGTCCAATCCCAATGCCGCAACCGCCTCGCGCAACCGCCTGATATCCAGATCGTCGATCGCCGCGCGAAAAGGCACCTTCGGTAGCGCAGGGAGGGCAGCCGCGATTCCGAACCAATTCTCGACGTCCACCGAAACAGTCGACTCGTCTTCCACTCCCCCGATCAACTGCTCCAGGCCGACCCCGCGAAGTCTCAGCAACCTGAGCGGATCGGTGTCGATTCGCTCCGCGGTCAAGAACGCCACGGCCGCAGCGTGTTTGCACGGCCAACCGACATCGGGGCAGGTGCAGTCGAAGCGAAACGCCGACGGACCGTCCGGTATCAGTTGAGCAGCAAGCATGTCCGGGACAACGCCGGACACCAGTGCGGCAAGACTTCCCGGCACGCGGCGGATCTTGGTGATGATGTCGTCGATATCCGATTGATCAAGAGTGTCGATCGACAGCGTGGAAACGAAAGGTTGAAGTTGGCTGCCCTGAACCTCGGCCGTCACCACTCCCGGTTCGATGTCGAGCGCCAAAACCTGACCCGAACGCGCATACGTTCGCCCACGCGTGACACGAGGTTTGTCGCCGATCTCTTCGACGACGCGGACAAAAGCCTTGCCCCAGAACATTCTCCCGAACGCTGGACGAGGCTTGACCGGCGCGGGTGCTCGCCGTCGGGAGCCGGTGTACTCGCTGAAATCGGGGCCCTTGCCGCGCGGACTCATTCGCCCACCGCGTCGTCGCCGAGTCGCAACAACTCGTCCAATTGCTCGACGCTCATCTCCGTCACCCAGTTCTCACCGGTCCCGACTGCAAGTTCGGCGAGTTCACTTTTACTCGCGATCATCGTGTCGATTCGCTCTTCCAAGGTTCCGACGCACACCATCTTGCGTACCTGAACGTTCTTTCTCTGACCGATGCGGAAGACACGGTCCGTCGCCTGGTTCTCTACCGCCGGGTTCCACCATCTGTCGAGGTGAACCACATGGTTGGCCGCCGTGAGATTCAGACCCGTGCCGCCGGCCTTGAGCGAGAGCACCATGATGGGCGGGCCGCCTTCACCTTGGAATGCCTCGACCATGGCGTCGCGCCCGGCTTTCGACACTCCGCCGTGGAGAAACGGAACTTCGGTGGTGAACCGGTCGGCCAGGTACGGCACCACCAATTCGCCGAACTCACGAAACTGTGTGAACAACAGAACCTTCTCGTCGTCGCCGATGACCGACTCGACGATGTCCTCGACCAGTCCGAGCTTTCCCGAACGGTGTTGCCCGCGGCGCATCACCGGCGAACCGTCGCGCAGGAAGTGCGCGGGATGATTGCACACCTGTTTGAGTTTGGTCAGCGCAGACAGGACGGCGCCCTTGCGCTTCATCCCTTCCGTCCCCTTGATCTGCGCCATCATCTCGTCCACCACGGCGCGGTACAACGCGGCCTGCTCTTCGCTGAGATTCGCTCGAACCGTCATCTCCAACTTCTCCGGGAGATCCGCGATCACGGCGGGATCGGTCTTCACGCGCCGCAGCACAAAGGGGGACGTGACGGCTCGCAGTCGCGAGACGGCAAGCTGATCTTTTTCCCGCTCGATCGGTACGACAAACCTTTTGCGGAACATCTGCTCCGAGCCGAGTACACCGCGATTGGCAAAATCGAGGATTGACCGCAGCTCGTCCAGTCGGTTCTCCACCGGCGTTCCGGTCAGAGCAACGCGATGATCCGCGGGGATGCTGCGAGCAGCGCGGGCCTGAGATGTCTTGGCGTTCTTGATGTGTTGAGCTTCGTCGAGCACTACGCGCCGCCAGTCGAGATCCTTGAGCGCCGCGACGTCGCGGGTCATGAGCGCGTAGGTGGTGATCACCAGATCACTCTCACGAACTGCCTGTTCCAACTCCGCCCCGGTAGCGCGATCCGAACCGTGATGAACGTAGACGCGCAAGCTCGGTACAAATCGCGCCGCTTCACGCTGCCAGTTTCCCACGACCGACATCGGGCACACCAAAAGTGTTGCTGTCTTGGACTTCTCGTGCGCAAGTAACGCCAACAGTTGCAGCGTCTTACCCAGACCCATGTCGTCGGCCAGAACGGCGCCGAGCCCGAGAGCACTCATGTACGCCAACCAGTCGAGACCGCGTCGTTGATACGGACGCAAAGTCGCGTTGACCGTCGACGGTACCGCCACCTGCCGCGGAGCCACCGACTGGTCGAGCAGTGCAGAGGCCCATCCAGTTGCTTTCACTTCCTCGACCGGCAGGTCTTTGAGGTCGTCGGCGATCAAGTCCTTGATCAGATCGACGATCGCTCGGTCCCCGCTCGAGTGCCGCTGACTGACAAAACGAGCCGCGCGGGCCAGGACGTCTTTGTCCGCCTGAACCCACTCGCCGCGCAACTGGACCAGATCGGACTTCGCATCGACGAGTCGGGTCATTTCCTCGGCGGTGAGTACCTTGTCTCCGAGCGCCAATTCCCAATCGTATTCCAGCAATTGGTCCATACCGACCGTACGATTCTCCGCAACGATCGGAGATGCCGCCGAGGTCACGCGCACACGCAGGGATGGAGACACCACGTTCCATGCGCGAGGAAGCAGCAGCGTGATCCCTCGCTCTCGCAGGACTATCGCGCCGTGTCCGACCAGGTCCATCACGACAGGTGTGGGCAGCAACAGGTCGAGGCTGTCCTCGTCACGCGGCACGTCGCGAAAACGTGGGTAAGCCTTGATTGCGTCTTCGAGCTTGCGGCTGCCGAGCTGGATACGTTTGGGATCTGCCCGGTGCAGTCGAACACGTTCGGGCGCTTCACCTTCGGGACGCAAACACACTTGCAGACGCCACAGCGCATCGTCGTCCGGATCGGAATTGTCGTCGAGTTCAGGCTCGATCAGCCGCAGAACCAGGTCCGGCTCTCCGGCGGTGAACGTCGACCCCCATTCGGCGAGTCCCTCGGCCGCTCGTACCGACACGTCGTCGAAAGCATCCCCGGACAACACGGCCTGCCACAGCGGGGTCTGCACCACCGGATGCGAGTCCCCGAGAGCACGACGGACGATCGGGTCCGTGAGTTCGTTCGTGATGTCTTCGATCGTCGCCCTCGGCGAGCCGACCGCCCGCTGCACCGGCGGCATGGCCACTACCAATTCGCCGATCCAGGCGCGCTGGCGTTCCCCCACCGACAACTGCCACCGCGGCCACCAACTACCCTCGGCTCGCGTCAGCGCCGGCACCACCCGGCCGGCGCGCACCCAACGGTCGATTCCTCGCGCCACGTGCACGAGAAAGTGCAGGTCTCCCGCGATTCGCTGGTCGTCGGCCTTGAACCGCAGCAGGAGATCGACTGCGTCCGGCGGCGCCAACGCAACAGCTGCGTACTCACTCTGCAAAGGCCCGCCAGGTACGGGCGGCATAGCGACATTCACACGATGACGGAACTTGCGATGCAGGACAGCACTGACCGGATCACGGGGATCGTCGGTCCCGGCACCCTCGTGCCCGTCGACCCACAGTTTGAGCCCCGATCCCGGTGACCAGAGTCCATGCAGCATCCGACCATCCAATCAGGTGCCACCGACACCACTTCCCGCCTACCGGGCAATAGGCTGGCAGGCATGACGACGGCATACGGCTTCACCGAGTACGGCGGACCCGACACACAGTCCTACTTCGACGTCACCTTGCCCCCGCCCGGTGCCGGCCAACTGCTGGTGTCGGTCCGAGCGGCGGGCGTCAACCCCGCTGACTGGAAAGTTCGCGCGGGTACTCGAAAAGATACTGTCCCGGTGACGCTGCCTGCGGTTCTGGGCCGCGAAGTATCCGGTGTTGTCATCGGAGTAGGTCCGCGGGTCACCGAGTTCGAGGTCGGCGACGAAGTGTTCGGCGCTACCGCGACCGGCTTCGGCGGCTACGCCGCGTCGACATTGCTCAACGTCTCCTCGACAGCACACAAGCCGCCTACCGTGTCCTGGGCCGATGCCGCAGTGCTGACGGTTGCGGCAGGAACGGCCTACGACGCACTCCACGATCTCGGTCTGAAACCCGGGGCGACACTCCTGCTGCTCGGCGCCGGCGGCGGCGTTGGTCGCAGCACGATCGCGCTTGCTCTGGCGCGGAGTATCAACGTGATCGGTGTCGCGAGCGAGTCCAAGAGAACCGCGATCGAGGAAGCGGGAGCACGTTGGGTTGTGTCGGGGGACGGCTTCGCAGACGACGTGTCCGCGTTGTCCCCAGTCGGAGTGGACGCGGTTTTCGACCTGGTCGGCGGGGACACTCTCACTCGCGGCGCTGAGCTCGCCCGACCGGACGCACCGATCCTGAGCATCGCCGATCCTCTGGCGGCGAGCCGACTCGGCGGCGGTGGTGTCGAACGCCGAAGAACTACAGCAGTATTCACGGAGATCGCGGCGCTCGTGGCCGACGGGATCCTCGACCCGTCCGTGTCCGGGCGGTACCCATTCTCCCGCGCTGGGGAAGCGCTCGCTGCAGTCGAAGACGGCCATGCCGCCGGCAAAGTGGTGATCGAGTTCGGCTGATTCCTGTCGGCCCCCGATGGTTCAATCACCGTCTACGACGGACGGCGTTGAATCACCGTCTACGACGGGCGGCGTTGAATCACCGTCTACGGCGGACGGGGGCACAGGTGGTTGCACGGTTATCTGCGATCCTGTCGACGCTCGCGCTCGTATGTCTCGTCGCGTCCTGCGGATGGTTCGGGGACGAGCGTCTCGAGTCGGCCCCTGGCAGCCCCACGCGATCGGAACTGGAAGAGTTGCTGTCCCGGACAGCGATTGTCGACACCCGACCACATCCGGGTGGATACCAGCGCGGCTGCGGTAACGGCGAGGCCTGCGTCTTCGGCCCCGCGTGGTCCGACGACCAGGACGCACCTGGTGGCCACGACGGGTGCGATACCCGCAACAACGTCCTGGCCCAAGATCTCTCGGATGTGGTGTTCAAACCAGGAACACGTGACTGCGTCGTACTGTCCGGCGCGATGACCGACCCGTACTCCGGAGATCGCATCGAATTCGAACGCAGCCAGGCCAAGTCCGTCCAGATCGACCACGTCTTCCCGCTCGCCGCGGCCTGGGACTTCGGCGCGAACTCCTGGACTCCTGCGTTGCGGATGAGGTTCGCGAACGACATGTCTCTGAACCTGTTGGCCGTCAACGGCCCCGACAACCAGGCGAAAGGCGACAGCACGCCCAGTGACTGGTTGCCGCCCGATCCTGCGTACCGATGCTTCTACGCCGGCAAGTACCTGACCGTCGCGATTTCCTACGGCTTACCGGTCAGCCGGGCGGATCACTCGGCGTTGACAGAACTCGCCACTCGCTGTTGAGCTACCGACCGTCCTTCACCACTCGACCGCTCTGAATGACGAGTGCGATGCGCTCACGATCGGCGAAGATGGACGGATCCGTCAACGGATTGCCGCGGAAGGCAACGAGGTCGGCGAACTTACCGACTTCGATGGTGCCGACCTCGTCGGCGATTCCGAGAATGTCGGCGTTGATCCGGGTAGCGGAAACCAGTGCATCCATGGGTGTTTCGACCTTCGCGCGCAGGACCAACTCCATCCCACGGCCCGTTTGATCGGTACCGATGAGGTCGGATCCCAGCCCCACTCTGACCCCGGCATTTCGAGCAGCAAGAAGCCCGTCGATCTGACCTTGCATCATCTGGCCGATCCGAGCCGAAATCGATTCGGGTAGACCTGCTGACGCCGCGCTGTCCGAGAGCGCCTGCACCACAGCCAACGTCGGCACCAAGGCGACGTCGTGCTCGGCCATCAACTTGGCGGTCTCGTCGTCGATATCGGAGCCGTGCTCGACGCATTTTGCCCCGGCAGTGACAGCGTTTCGGATTCCCTCGTTGTTGTGGGCATGCACCGTGACATAGGTACCGCGCGCATTGGCTTCCTCGACGGCAACTTCGATCTCGTCGACCGTGAACTGGGTATCGGTGAGCTTGTCGTGAGTCGATACCACTCCCCCGGTGACGCACAGTTTGAGGAAGTCGGCACCCCTGCGAAACGTCTCGCGAACGTTTTTTCGCATCTCGTGCGGACCGTCGGAAAGCAGAGACATACAACGCAATCCGGGGATGTCGTGATCGGACCAGTCCGAAGTCGGCTCCCACTCGGCCGCCAGGTGTCCGTGTCCACCGGTCTGGCACTGGATCGGGCCGCACTGAATGATCCGCGGACCCGGAATCTTGCCCGAGGCGACAACTCCGGCCAGTCCGCCGTCGATTCCGCCGCAGTCACGAACAGTGGTGAATCCCCCGTCGAGGGTCGACGCGCAGGTCGCGAACATGTCTGCAGCAAGCTCCGCTACCGAGATCTGACGCCGCAGACTCGGTGCGAGGTCACTCGATCCACCGAGATGAACGTGTGCGTCGATGAGGCCGGGCGTGATTGTCAGCCCAGTGCAGTCCAACACCTCCGCCCCCGCAGGTGGCGTGCCACCGAGTGCACTGATGCGCCCGTTTTCCACAGCAACAGCGCAGTTCTCGATCGGGTCGGCGCCCGTCCCGTCGATGATCGTTGCACCGGTCAGCCATACGACAGACATATTGAATGTTCCTCCGACGTGTACCGATCGCCGGAAGATTCCGCCGACATACCGAATAGGGTTCGGTTAGTATGATGCATATCGGCTCCCGAAATCAAGGAGTTGTCATCAATCGATCAAGTCCGAGATTGCCGACGAATCCCTCACCAGGAGAATCGATGCCGCGTCCCACTCAGCCGATACTGTCCACGCGAAACATCACCGACGCGGCTCTGGATGCTGTCGACGCAACCGGCGACTTCACCATGCCCGGGATCGCCAAGCAACTGAACGTGACTCCGTCTTCGCTCTACACACATATTTCGGGTCGATCCGAGATCGTCGAACTCATGCGCATCCGCGTGATGTCGTCGATCTCTGTCCCCGAACCACCCGCAGGATGGAGCGAGCGGATCAGCGCGTGGGGGTGGGCCTATCGCCGAGCTGCCGTCGAACATTGGCGCCTCATCCCGCTACTCATGACCCGCAGCGTCCGCACAGAGGTAACTTTTGATATCGATACTGCACTGGTTCAGGCATTTTCGGACGGGGGTTTCGATTCGGCCGACACTCGTCACGCAATCTCCACGCTGGACAGTCTGGTTCTCGGATCAGTCGTGAAACTCTCGACGCCGGATGTCGCATGGACCCAATCCTCCAACCCGAGCGAGATCACGCGCGAGGCTATGACCCCACTGCGAACCGACGACACGTTCGACTTCGGCCTGCGAACCCTGATCGCCGGATGGATGGCTCAGCGCGTTGTTCGTCTGTATACCGAACCTCATTCGGATTCCGACGTCACTTCACGGTGAACGACCTGGTGTGCCATCCCGTGGCGCCACCGGGAATCGGCGGAGTGCGCTCTTCCACCTGAACGTTCCCGTCCAGATCCGTCGCTCTGACCTGCACCGTGTGCAAACCCGAGCCTGCATCCCACATCCACGACCATTGACGCCAGGTGTCGATCGAGTACTCCTGCGCCAGTGTCGCCGGTTGCCATTCACCGTTGTCGACGCGAACCTCGACCTTCTCGATCCCGCGATGCTGCGCCCAGGCCGTTCCCGCCACCAGCACCTGGCCCGGCTCGATGGGAGCCAGAGCTGCCGGCACCTCGATACGCGAGGACGTCTTGATAGGTGCCTGCGCACCCCAACCGCGCTGGGTCCAATAGGCCTCGACCTTGTCGAAACGCGTGAGTTCCCACTCCGTCACCCACTTGGTGGCGGAGACGAAACCGTACAGACCGGGAACGACCTGCCGAACGGGATAGCCGTGCTCGAACGGCAACGGCTCACCGTTCATCGCCACGGCGAGAATCGCGTCACGGCCGTCGGTGACTATCTCGACCGGGGTGCCGACTGTGAAGCCGTCGACGCTGGTCGAGAGGAGCATGTCGGCGTCGGGATGGACACCGACTTCGTCGAGCAGGTCCTTCATGGGATAACCGATCCACTTCGCGTTTCCGGCCAGAACGCCGCCCACCTCGTTGGAAACACACGTCAGCGTGATGACCCGCTCGATGGGCGTTCGCGCCACCAGATCGTCGAACGACAACGTCATCTCCCGGTCCACCATTCCGTGAATCCGCAGTTCCCACGAATCCGTCGTCAATTGCGGAACGAGGAGAGCCGTGTCGATTCGGTAGAAGTCGTCGTTGGGCGTGATGTACGTCGATGCACCCGAAATCCCGATGTCCGCACCCGCCGGAATCGGCGGCGCCGGGTCAGCGGCGGTGGGCACGACAAAATCTTCACGATTCGCTACTGCTCCGGCGATTCTCTGCCCCACGAACTTCCCGGCCGCACCCGCTGCCGCAGCCACTGCCAACGCCGCACCTGCCAGCAGAAGGAACTGACGACGAGGCAACCACGAGTCGGCGACGCCAGGCGAGAGCGGCACCTCCAGCTGTGTGATCAGCAAACGCAGTGTTGCGACGCCCGCCACCACACCGACCAGGGTCGGGAACACGTACATCGCGTCGGCAGTCGGCCGCTGCATCGCCGCATACACACCAACCGCGCCCAGAAGAACGAGAA
Source organism: Rhodococcus sp. RCBS9 (assembly GCF_029457415.1). Taxonomy (NCBI): domain Bacteria; kingdom Bacillati; phylum Actinomycetota; class Actinomycetes; order Mycobacteriales; family Nocardiaceae; genus Rhodococcus; species Rhodococcus sp. RCBS9. Next base: position 394,687 of record NZ_CP120422.1, read on the forward strand.
TGACGCTGCCGATCGGGCGGCGTCGCCGTTCCAGGAGCCCGGCCACCGCACCGAGCAGAACGATCAAGATCGACATTCCGATGAACAGCGCCGGCTTGTCATTGGTACCGAAAGTGTCGATCGCGAACTCGCGAGCCCACGCCGGCGTTCGGTCGACGGTAGTCGCACCTACCGCGTAGAAGGGCGACGCGTCCGGGTTGATCGGCAACGCAACCAGTTCACCGACGCCCAGGACGACAGCCGCGGCCAAGACCCCGGAGATCGCGTGAGCAGCCCATCTACGACGCGGTGGACGAGATTCGGTGCTCGGGTGCTCGTCGATGTTCTGTGTGACCATGTCGTCTCGGCTCTGTCGGTGCGAGTGGTGCTTCGATCGGATACCCGACATTCGGCGCTGCGGGCCATCCGGATGGGTGCACTCCTCCATCAAGAACTACTCCGAACTCGCGATTAGAGTGGGAACGATGACCGTCGACCTCAACAAGGACACGCTCCTGTGCATGTCGCTCTCCGGGCGACCGAGCAACATCGGCACCAGATTTCACAATTACCTCTACGCGGAATTGGGCCTGAACTTCGTCTACAAAGCCTTCACCACCGAAGACGTGCCAGCCGCGATCGGCGGCATCCGAGCACTCGGGATTCGAGGCTGCGGGGTGTCGATGCCGTTCAAGGAACAGGTCATCGAGCACATCGACGTCATGCATGATTCGGCCAGCGCCATCGACTCCGTCAACACGATCGTCAACGAGTCCGGAGTGCTGCACGCCTACAACACCGACTATCAGGCGGTGGCCGATCTACTGCGTGACAACAACGTCGACACGAGCCTGTCCGTCGCTGTCGCCGGCAGCGGTGGCATGGCAAAAGCAGTCGTCGCCGCGGTGCGCGACACCGGATTCACCGACGTCACCGTGATCGCCCGCAACCAGCAAGTGGGGTCATCGCTTGCGAAGCAGTACGGCTTCGACTGGCAGGCCGAACTCGGTGAGCTTCGTCCCGGTGTGCTGATCAACGCCACCCCGATCGGTATGTCCGGCGGCGCAGAAGCAGATGCACTGTCGTTCCCCGAGCACGCAGTGCGCGCCGCCGATGTCGTCTTCGACGTCGTCGCGATGCCTGCGAAGACGCCACTGATCGCGTTGGCGACCGAACTCGGCAAAACGGCGATCACAGGAGCGTCAGTCATTGCCCTTCAGGCCGCCGAGCAGTTCGTGCTCTACACCGGCGTGCGTCCGAGCGCGGAGCAGATCCAGCGAGCGTCGGAATACTCACGGGCGTAGGAACCACGTCGCCGTGAACGAGACCGGGGAGACTCCACCTCAACAACTCGCGCGGAACTTCAACGAGTTGTTGCAAGAGCTGCGCGTCGCGCTCTCTGGTGTGCAGATCCTGTTTGCCTTCCTGCTAGCCGTGGCATTCACCGAACGCTACGAGGAAGCGTCGGCGTACATCCGCGGCATCCACTTGGTGACGGTGATCCTTGTTGCCATCTCGTTCGGGTTCCTGATGGCACCCGCGGTCTGGCATCGCATGCTTTTCCGCCGTGGGCACCGCGAGAACATATTGCCCGTGGCCAACCGATTCGCCCTGTGCGGCATAGCCTTTCTGGCCGCCTCCATGACCGGCACGGTCCTGTTGATCGCCGAGGTCGCCGTCGGCGGAGTTGCCGCAAAGGTTTTGGCAGCGTGCGCCGCGATCATGTTCACGGCACTGTGGTTTCTCGTGCCGTCATTCATCGATCGCACCAAGAGCTGACTCAGGCTCCGGTGTCGACGGCGCGAGTGCTGTCGTTGGACCACTGTGACCACGAGCCCGGGAACAGCGTCGCGTCGTAACCAGCGATCGCGAGCGCCGCGATCTCGTGCGCGGCAGTCACTCCGGATCCGCAGTACACCGCCACCTTGTCTCCGACGCCCAGTCCGGCGAATCGCTCACGCAGGTGGGTCGTATCCAGGAATCGCCCGTCGCCGGTGATGTTCTCGGCGGTCGGCGCGTTCACCGCACCGGGGATGTGCCCTGCGACGGGATCCATCGGCTCGACCTCGCCGCGGTACCGCTCCCCGGCTCGGGCGTCTAGAAGGACACCGCCCTCGCTCGTCCAGTTGCCGACACGGTCGATGTCGACAGTCGGCATGTTGCCGCCGGTGAAAGTCACGTCGCCCGGGCTGACGGACTCGCCGATACCGGCCGCCAACGGCAGTCCTGCGGACTCCCAGGCCTGCAGCCCGCCGTCGAGCAGTCGGACATCCGAGAGTCCGGCCCACCGCAGCAGCCACCAACCACGGGCAGCGGCCGTGTTGCCGGTGGCGTCGTAAAGCACCACCGAATCACCGTCGTCGATTCCCCAACGACGCGCCGCGTCCTGCAGGTCTTCGAGACTCGGCAGCGGATGCCTCCCCTCGTCCGGCGACGGCGGCGAGGCAAGTTCCTCGTCGAGGTTCACGAATACCGCACCGGGAATATGGCCGTCGCGAAAATGCTGCTCGCCGTTCGAATCACCCAGCGCCCATCGGACATCGAGCAATCGCGGCGCAGCGCCGGCCTCGATGAGAGCGGACAGTTCTTCGACGTCGATCAGCACGGGAAGTGTCATGAGCCCATCCTGACACGACCACTCATGCAACCCCGAAGAAGGCACCGAGACCCACCAACAACACTCCCGTCACCACGTCGATTCGCTTGCCGACGCCAGGGCGACGCAGCTTCTTGCCGGCTCCGGCTGCCAACACCACCACGATCGCCCACCACAGCGCCGCGGCGACCACCGTCGCGCCCGCCAACATCAACGTGCGCAGCCCTGCGCCTTCACCCGGCTCGATGAATTGCGGGAGTAGCCCGAGAAAGAACAACAGCGCCTTCGGGTTCAGCAGGTTCGAGAGGAAGCCGTAGCGAAATGCTGTGGTGACCGCGATCGGTTCTTTCGCTGCCGGAATTCCCTCGTCCGAGGCTCGGGCCTTGAAAGCACTTCGAATCGCGGAGATGCCGAGCCAGGTCAGATATGCCGCCCCGGCGTATGTGAGCGCGGAGAGCAACTGTGGCCGTGTCGCCACAAGTGCGGAGAGACCCAGTGACGCGGCAGCGGTGTGAACGAAGAGCCCGGAAATCACACCGGCGGCCACCACCGCGCCGGTCCGACGATCTGCTAGAGAATGACGCAGGATCAGGACAAAATCCGGTCCCGGCGTGAACAGGACGATGGATAGCAGGGAGCCGAAAGCGAGCCATTGACCGACACTCATCCGAAATACCTCACACCCGAGCTGATTCGAGACACATGTTCATGCCAGGAGTGTGCAACTGGATCCGGGAAGTTCAAAACGACTCCGGATATAGTTCGGCAGATGACGAAGAATGAGCCTCTGGATCCGGTGGACTGGAAGATTTTGGCCGAATTGCAGAACGACGCGTCGATCACCAACAAGGTGTTGGCCGATCGAGTCGGCTTGGCGACGTCCTCGTGCCACGAGCGCGTACGACGCCTACGTGCCAACGGAACGATCAGCGGTATCCACGCGGTTGTCGATCCGGCAGCCGTTGGCCGGTCGATGCAGGCGATCATCGCCGTTCAACTGCGACCACACCGCCGCGACCTCGTCGACCGCTTCACAGCCGACGCGCTCGCATTGCCGGAAACCCTTGCCCTCTTCAACGTCTCGGGCCCGGAGGATTTCTTCCTCCACGTCGCGGTCCGCGACAGTGCTCATCTACAACGGGTACTGATCGACCACCTCGCCGCGCACCCCGAGGTCTGGCACGCCCAAACGCACCTCATCTACGGCAAAGCGGTCACCTCACCCATCCGACCGGACAGGTAAATCGGGCCTCGAGCGGGTCGGGCAGAATCACTGACCATGTCGGACTCCACAGATACCACCGAACCGGAAGCCGTTCGCAGCAACTCGCAACCGATGAGCGCAGGCATCGTCACGGCCCTCGTCGGCTTCACCAGTTCGTTCGCGGTGGTCCTCACCGGCCTCGCCGCTGTCGGCGCGGACGCGACCGAGGCGGCGTCCGGACTGCTGGTTCTGTGTGTGACCCAAGCGTTGGGAATGCTCTGGCTCTCACACCGGTATCGGATGCCGATCACCCTGGCCTGGTCGACTCCCGGTGCCGCTCTGCTCGCCGGCGCCGGAGCCGTCGAGGGTGGGTGGCCGGCGGCGGTCGGAGCATTCATCGTCGTCGGAATCGCGATTGTTCTGACCGGACTGTGGCCGACGCTCGGAAGGATCATCTCGGCAATCCCGACGCCCCTCGCGCAGGCGATGCTCGCCGGGGTTCTGATGCCGTTGTGCCTGGCGCCGATCATCGCCGTCCGGGACGCCCCCGCAGCGGTCGCGCCCGTCATCCTGGTTTGGCTTGCCGCGCAGCGCTTCTCCAAGCGATGGGCGGTTCCGCTCGCGTTCCTCACCGCCGCGGTCGTGATCGGGATCAGCCTCGTCACGTCGGATCGAGTGCTCGACGCCGGCGCCATGATTCCCCGCATCGATCTCACCGCGCCGTCGTGGACCTGGCAGGCAATGATCGGCATTGCGATTCCCCTCTACATCGTCACGATGGCTTCGCAGAACATTCCCGGTGTGGCCGTGATGAATTCGTTCGGATACACCGTTCCCTGGCGACCGTCGATGATCGTGACGGGTATCGGCACCATCGTCGGCGCACCGGCCGGTGGCCATGCGATCAACCTCGCGGCGATCAGCGCAGCCCTGGCCGCCGCCCCCACCGCACATCCGGATCCCAAACGTCGATGGATCGCTGCCTTCACCGCAGGCTGGGCGTATCTCGTTCTCGCTGCCGGCGCGGCCGCGGTGGCCGCTCTGGTAGCCGCCGCACCGGCCGGAGTCGTGGAAACTGTTGCCGGACTGGCGCTCCTGGCAACGCTTGCCGGCGCCCTCACGTCGGCGCTGAGCGTGGCGAGTGAACGTGAAGGCGCCGTGGTCACGTTTCTGATCGCCGCATCCGGGGTCAGTATCCTGGGAATCGGTTCGGCATTCTGGGCACTGTTGGTGGGGCTGATCGTGCGCGCCGTCCTACAGGGCACCACCCTGCCCTCACTCGCGCGAAAGTCCTCACTACAGTCGAAGCCGTGAGCACAGCGCAGACGCCCCCGTCGATCAGCGGGTTTCCCGTTCTCTGGCCCGTCCCGACGCGGTGGGACGACAACGATCACTACGGCCACGTCAACAACGTGACCTACTACTCGTACTTCGACACCGCGGTCAACGCCTGGCTGATGTCTTCCACTGGAACCGACATCCGCACCCTGCCTGCCATCGGCGTCGTCGCCGAGACGTCGTGCCGGTACCTGAGCGAACTGTCGTTCCCCGAGCAGTTGCAGGTGGGTATCTCCGTCGAGAAGCTGGGCACCAAGAGCATCGTCTACGCGCTGGCGATATTCCACGAGGTCGAAAGCGGCCATTGGGAACCTGCCGCGACCGGGCGCTTCGTGCACGTCTACGTCGACGCCGACACCCGTAAGCCGGTGGAGATCCCGGCGGCCATCAGATCGGCAGCCGGGACCTTGACCGAAAACTAGCTCAGACCGAGCTGATCTGCCGTCAAGACGGCCCGTGCAACGATTCCGTCGATCAGCGCGACCGTCGGGCCGCCGTGCTCGGCCTTGTTGCGCGGATCGTCGAGAATGCGTCGCAGCACGCCCTCTGCGATGATCGAGAGCTTCCACAGAGCGAGTACGTGCCAGTATCCGACCGCTGACACGTCGCGGCCAGTCGCCTCGACGTAGGCAGCGACCAGCTCGTCACGGTTCGGGAAGCCTTCCAGCGTGGACGCCATGAACGGACCGGCAACCTTGTCACCGGCTTCCGGCCAGTACGCGAGCAGCGCACCGAGATCCGCGAGCGGCTCCCCCAACGTGCACAGCTCCCAGTCGACGACGGCAACGATGCGCCCCTCGGCCGGATCGGTGATGACGTTGTTGAGGTGGAAGTCGCCGTGAACCAACGTCACTTCGTTCTGTTCCGGAATGTTTCGGTGCAGAATCTCGGCCAATCGGTCGACATCCGGAACATCGCGGGTCTTCGACTTCTCCCACTGCGCCGACCACCGCTTGAGCTGACGCTCGGCAAAGGGCTTGCGGCTGGCCAGGTCGTCCAGCCCGGTCTCTTCCAGGTCAACTCCGTGGATGCTGGCGAGGGTTTTGGGCATCGCCGAGCCGACCGCGCGACGCTCGTCCTCGGTCAACTTCTGAGCCACCGGAACGCCGTCGATCACAACGCCGTCGATGTAGCTCATGAGGACCAGCGGAGCGTCCGTGATCTCCGGATCTTCCGTGATGCCGAGGATCTTCGGAACCGGCACTTTGGTTCCCTGGAGCGAGGACAGGATGCGGTGCTCGCGAACGACGTCGTGCGCGGAAGCCAACAATGTTCCCAGTGGAGGTCTGCGCAGTACCCACCGTCCTCCGCCCGCATCCGTCACGGAGTAGGTCAGGTTCGATTGCCCGTTACCGATCCTCTCGAAAGTCAGTGGTGTCGTGGCGCCGACCCCCAGTTCGGCGATCCACGCGGAAACAGCTTCTTCGTTCAAACCGACTGCAGTCACCGCACCGATGCTAGCGGTTGAAGTCCGATCGGTTGGCCGTACCGACACGTTTGTTACTCGTCAGTTCGCAGCTCAGGTCTTGATACGGCAGTGAAAATACTTGCGAATTTCCCAATCAGGGGGATCCTGATGGTAGAGCGACAACTGCATACAACACATCGGGATTGTGCGGCGTACTCACGAGGCGCGCCGGGCATGAGCAGAAACCGAGGTGAGCGAAGATGGTCGACAACCTCGATTATCCGGTCCAACTCATCCAACCGAACGGCGCACGGGTGTGCCGTCCCGAATTCGACCGCCTGATAACGGACATCGGGCCTGACGAACTGCTGTCGTTGTATCGCGATCTCGTCGTGAGTCGCCGCATCGACACCGAAGCTGTTGCCCTGCAGCGTCAAGGCGAAATCGGGTTGTGGGCTCCGATGCTCGGTCAGGAAGCCGCGCAGGTCGGTTCCGCGAGAGCGCTCGCCCCGGGCGACTTCGCCTTCACCAGCTATCGCGAACATGCCGTCGCGTACTGCCGCGGAGTTCCCCCCGAATTGCTGACCACCATGTGGCGCGGAATCTCCCATTCCGGTTGGGATCCAGAACAATTCAGCGTCACCAACCCGGCGATCGTCGTCGGCTCCCAAGGTCTGCACGCCACCGGATATGCGCTCGGCGCCCACCTGGACGGCGCCGAGATCGCAACGATCGCCTACTTCGGTGACGGCGCAACAAGTCAGGGTGACATCGCCGAGGCGATGGGATTTGCCGCCAGTTTCCGTGTCGGCGTTGTCTTCTTCTGCCAGAACAACCAGTGGGCCATCAGTGAACCGGTATCCCTGCAGTCCCGTACACCCATCTCGCATCGGGCGATCGGTTACGGTATTCCGGCGATCCGCGTCGACGGTAACGACGTCCTTGCCGTGCTCGCCGTGACGCGCTCGGCGCTCAATCGCGCACGCGAAGGCAGCGGCCCGACGTTCATCGAGGCGATCACCTGCCGGATGGGCCCGCACACGACCTCCGACGATCCGAGCAGGTACCGCACCGATACGGATATGTCGGAGTGGAAAAGCCGCGATCCGCTCGAGCGAATGCGTCTGCTCCTCGGCCGTCGCGATCTTCTCGGAGAAAACGAACTCAGCACCATCGCGGCAGCCGCCGACGACGTCGCCGCTGGACTGCGACGCGCAACCATCGCGCTCGCCGATCCGCCCCCGTCAGCGCTCTTCGATCACGTCTACGCCGAGGCACACCCACTGATCGACGCTGAACGCGAAGAGCATCGCGCGTATCTCCGTAGCCTGGAAGGGGCTTCGTCATGACCGTCATGAATCTGGTGACCGCGCTCAACACCGGCCTTCGACGCGCACTCGAAGACGATCGTCGCGTTGTCATCATGGGCGAGGACGTCGGCCGTCTCGGCGGTGTATTCCGGGTTACCGACGCCCTGCAGAAGGACTTCGGCGACACCCGGGTGATCGACATGCCCCTCGCCGAATCAGGGATCGTGGGAACAGCTTTCGGTCTTGCCTTGCGCGGATATCGGCCTGTCTGCGAAATTCAATTCGACGGGTTTGTCTACCCGGCTTTCGATCAGATCGTCTCGCAGGTGGCCAAGATCCAGTACCGCACCCGAGGCGCTGCCTCTGCGCCACTGACGATTCGGATTCCCAGTGGCGGCGGAATCGGTGCGGTGGAACATCATTCGGAGTCGCCGGAAGCGTACTTCGCTCACACCGCGGGACTGCGGGTGGTGTACCCGAGCAATCCGATCGACGGTTTTCACATGATCCGCCAATCCATTGCGGCCGACGACCCGGTGATATTCCTCGAACCCAAACGGCGCTACTGGGATACCGCCGACGTGAATACCGATGCCGCGCCCGAGCTTCCGCTCCACCGTGCTCGCGTCGCCCGCTCGGGGAACGACGCGACAGTGGTTGCGTACGGATCCATGGTCACCACCGCACTCGACGCCGCGCGGATCGCCGAAGAAGAGGGCCATGATCTGGAAGTGGTGGATCTGCGTTCACTCTCCCCCGTCGACTTCGACACGATCGAGGCGTCGGTGAACAAGACAGGCCGGCTGGTCGTTGTCCACGAGGCTCCGAAGTTTCTCGGCGTCGGCGCCGAAATCGCAGCACACGTCGCGGAACACTGCTTCTATCAGTTGGAGTCACCGATCCTGCGGGTCACCGGATTCGACATCCCCTACCCGCCCGCCAAGCTCGAGCGTTTTCACCTTCCGGACGCCGACCGGATCCTCGCGGCGCTCGACCGAACGCTGGCAGCATGAGCACGGCGCACGAATTCCGGTTACCGGATCTCGGCGAGGGCCTGACTTCCGCCGATCTGGTCGAGTGGGCGGTCGGCGTCGGCGACACTGTGGCACTCAATCAAGTTCTCGCCCAGGTAGAGACAGCCAAAGCTCTTGTCGAACTGCCGTCGCCCTACGTCGGTGTTGTCAGAGAACTCCTCGTCGAACCTGGCACTACCGTTCCGGTGGGTACTCCGATCATCCGTATCGAGGAGTCTTCAAATTCACCGTCTCCAAGTAATTCTCAGTCTCCGAGCGTGCTGGTCGGATACGGACCCGCGACCGAGAGACCGAGCCGCCGACGGAGCAGGATCACGCCGTACTCGCAATCCGCGGCGAGTACCGAGCGTCGGCCCGCAACCCCCGCGGCGCGGCGCGCGGCCCGCGAAGCCGGCATCGATTTGAGCGAAATCACCGGCAGCGGATTCGACGGTGCCGTCACCGCGGCTGACGTCGCAGACGCGCTTACCGTGCAGTCGCCTTCGGATAACGCGACACGCCTGGCCTCGTCCGGCATACGAAAACAGATGGCGTCGGCGATGGTTGCCAGCACCCGCGCTCCGCAGGCCAGCGTCTTCCTCACCGCCGATGTCACGCCTTCGATGGAACTGCTCGGCAGGCTCCGTTCCTCGGAGGCGTTCACCGGACTGTCTCTCACTCCGCTGACACTCGCTGCCAAGGCAATGGTGGCCGCCATCGCCTCGCACCCGATGGTGAACGCGCATTGGGACGAGGCCCGCGGCGACGCCGCCGTCGACGATGACGTGAATCTCGGCATCGCCGTCGCCTCCGAACGTGGACTGTCCGTGCCCAACATCAAGAGCGCCGAGACACTGAGCCTGGTCCAACTCGCACGCGCGGTGACCGAACTGACCGTTGCTGCCCGTGAGGGAAAGACGGACGTCCGTCACCTGACGGGTGGCACCGTCACGATCACCAATGTCGGAGTCTTCGGCGTCGACGGCGGCATTCCGCTTCTCAATCCGGGAGAAGCCGTCATTCTCTGTCTGGGCTCGGTGAGCGAGCGTCCGTGGGTGATCGAGCGCAAGATCGAAGTGCGGAGCGTCGTGACACTGACGTTGACGTTCGACCACCGCGTGCTGACCGGTGAGCATGCCGCGAGATTCCTCTCATTTGTCGCAGAGATGCTCGCGAACCCGGACCTGTTGCTGACTCACCTGTAGAAAGGAACGAGTGAGCGTCAACCCCACCGACCGCGCAGTCCCCACCTCCGCCCTGGTGCGCGCCCGCGCCGGCATCTTCGGCATTTTCGGTATCAACGGATTTCTCCTCGCGATGTGGGTAGTCCACATTCCGTCCATCGAACACCGAGTGGGGATCAGTCACTCGACGCTCGGCTCACTTCTTCTCCTTCTTGCAGTCGGAGCCATCGCCGGCATGCAGTTGAGCGGCCCGCTCGCAGATCGATACGGCAGCAGACGCATGGTCGTCCTGGCGGGTAGCGGGCTGGCATTCGCCACTCTCGGCCCGGGGTTTGCCACGAACACCTGGCAACTGGGCGCTGCACTTGTCGTGTTCGGCTTTGCGAATGGTGCATTGGACGTGTCGATGAACTCGCAGGCCGTCGAGGCCGAACAGCTGTACCGGCGCCCGATCATGGCGGCGTTTCACGGCATGTTCTCGGTCGGTGGCGTATTGGGGTCCGTCATCGGATTCGGCACTCTCGCACTGGATCTTCCGCCGTACGTCACGCTCAGCATCGCGTCGGCAATCGGCTTGCTGGCAGTCTGGTTGTGCTCGCGCCCCCTGCTCCCTCGCGTCGACGTTCCTGCCGAAACTGCGTCGACAACCGGAAAGACACACGGCAGATTCTCGGCTCGGGTGCTCGCTCTCGGAACCCTCGCCTTTGTTCTGATGCTGGCCGAGGGAGTGGCTAACGACTGGAGCGCGCTGCAGGTCAAGGAGGATCTCGGTGTTTCGAATGCCGTTGCCGCACTGTCGTTCGGCGCATTCTCCGCCATGATGACCGTCGGTCGGTTCACCGCGGATCGGATCAGCGCGGCGGTAGGCCCGGTGGCAGTGGTTCGCTACGGTGCGTTGCTGTCGTCCGTCGGAATGCTGACCGTCGTGGTATCCGGCTGGCTACCACTGACGTTGCTCGGTTGGGCCCTGTTCGGCGCCGGCCTGTCGGGATGCATTCCGCAGATCTTCACCACGGCCGGAAATCTGGGCTCAGGTTCGGCCGGCACCAACATGTCTCGCGTCGTCGGCATGGGATACATCGGATTCCTCGCCGGTCCGGCAACCATCGGCTGGGTCACCAAGCTTGTGCCTCTCACCACAGCAATGTTGATCCCGTTTGCATGCGTCCTGGTCGCAGCGGGTTGTGCGGGTGTCGTTCGGCGCGATTCTCCGACCGCCTACAGACCTCACAGCTGATCCTCACGATCGGCACAGACTCAACAGGGATGCTGGTACTCGTGACCGTCTCGACCTCCACCCAGCACCCCGCTCCCTCCACAACCACTCGCTTCCTCGTCCTTGCCGCGATCGCCGTCGTAGCGCTGGGCGTCTTGTATTTCGTGCGACCCACCTCGCCCGGTTTGAGCGTCCCGGAACAGGTGCGCGCACTTGCCGAGTGGACGGTAGGCCGATTCGACGTCACCGCTGTACTCGCAGCCACTACCGCTCTGGCCGTCGTCTCGATGGTCCGCGGACTGCCATACGGCATCGGCGCGATCCTGCTCCTCGGAATGGGCGCCAATCTCACCAACGCGGCATTCGGTTCCTGGCTCCCCGATGTGCCCCAGGACCTATTGCCCAGCGGTCACGTCGCAGCGGCGACCGCGCTGTACTGCTCGGCGATATTGATCTCCGCCCCGCAGTGGCGTCCGGTGGTCGCCGGGCTCGGATTCGTCGGAGTTGCTGCGATCGGTGCCAGCGCGCTCGCCGCCGAGCTGAGCGGCCTTTTCGGAGTGATAGCCGGCATTCTGATCACCCTGGTATGGGCCTGTGCCGCAGCCATTTTGATGGCACGATCGCCCATCGCCGCGAAACGTGAAGAGCTACGCCCGGATACGGCAGCCATCGCGTTCTCCAGGCACCGGAGCATCCGACTTTAGTCCTAAATCTTTGGGATTCAGAGATTTTCGCCGATAGCCCTCCCGCCACGGTTGGGCATGACGTATGTTCTGAAATGTCCGAATCAAGTAGTTCCACAGCGAAGGAGTCTTTACCGTGAGCCTCGAAGATCTGAACCCGCTCGAACTGATCCAGAAGTTGATCGAACTACTTTCCGGCTTCTCTTCCGACCCCGAAACCCCCGAGGTTCCGTAAAACGTCGCCAGAGGCGCCTGTTCCGAGTTTCGTCTCGGGCCAGGCGCCTTTGTCGTTTCAGCACAAGAAGTCGTTTCAGCACAAGAAGTCGTTGCAACACACGACATCTTTGCAACACACGGCCACGAAAAAGGCGTCCACTCGCAGCTGCGAGTGGACGCCCCTTCCGAACTCGCGCGCTACAGCGCCTTGAGTTCCTCGGTTACTTCGGAGACCGACTTCTTGGCGTCACCGAAGAGCATCGAGGTGCCCTCGGCGAAGAAGAGCGGGTTCTCGATACCGGCGAAACCGGAGTTCATCGAGCGCTTGAGCACGATGACGGACTTCGACTGGTCGACGTTGAGGATCGGCATTCCGTGAATCGGTGAGCTCGGATCGTTGCGCGCCGCCGGGTTGGTGACGTCGTTCGCACCGATCACCAAGGTGACATCGGTACGAGAGAACTCGTCGTTGATGTCGTCCATTTCCTTCATCGCGTCGTACGAGACATCCGCCTCTGCGAGAAGAACGTTCATGTGACCAGGCATACGGCCGGCGACCGGGTGAATGGCGTACTTGACCTCGACGCCCTTCGACTCGAGCAATTTCGCCATGTCCTTGACGGCATGCTGAGCCTGCGCGACGGCAAGTCCGTATCCGGGTACGACGATGACCTGGTTGGCGTAGGCCATCTGGATGGCCGCGTCGGCGGCCGAGGTCGCCTTTGCCGTGCGCACGACGCCGTCGGAGGATGCGGCTTCACCGCCACCACCACCGAAGCCGCCGGCAACGATGGCCGGGATGGACCGGTTCATGGCCTTGGCCATGAGGTTGGTCAAGATGGTGCCCGAAGCACCGACGATCATGCCGGCGACGATCATCGCCTGGTTGTTGAGCGCCAAACCTGCAGCAGCAGCTGACAAACCGGTCAGAGCGTTGAGCAGCGAGATGACGACGGGCATGTCCGCGCCGCCGATGGGCAGCACGACCATCAGTCCGAGGATGCCCGAGAGCACGAGCACGCCGACGATCCACAGTGAGCTGGTCGGGCCTTCCGGTGAGATCGCCTTGATACCGATGATCACCGAGAACGCGACGGCGGCAATGAGCAGCAGAGCATTGAGCGGCTGCTGGAGCTTGCCGATTCCGATCGGACGACCAGGCAGAGTTTCCTGCAGCTTCAGGAACGCGATCACGCTGCCCCAGAAGGAGATCGATCCGATCACCGCAGCAAAGAGCGAAGCGATGACGATGTGTACCGTCGGCGATTCGCCGTGCTGGAATGCGGTGAAACCGTCCGAGTCCAGGAACTCCGCGTACGCGATCAACGCGACCGTGCCGCCGCCGACACCGTTGAACAGTGCCACCAACTGCGGCATGGCCGTCATCTTCGTCCGGAGCGCCGGCGGAACGCCGAGCACGACACCGATGACAAGGCCGGCAGCGATGAGGATCCAGTTCCCCATCTCCGCATCACGAATGGAGATCAGAGTTGCAACGACGGCGATGAGCATGCCGACCGCGGCGATCTGGTTGCCGCGGACTGCGGTCTTCGGGCCGGTAAGACCCATGAGGCCGTAGATGAACATCGAGAACGCGACAATGTAGAGCGCATTGACCAGGTATTCCATTACTGGTCACCATCCTTCGACACAGACTTGGCGGCCGGCTTGGCCTTGAACATCGCCAACATGCGGTCCGTGACCACAAAACCACCGACAACGTTCACGGTTCCGAAGACGAGCGCGACGAACAAGATGATCTGCAACCCGATCGAGGGATCGTGCACCTTGCCCAGGACAACCAACGCACCCAGGACGACGATGCCGTGGATGGCGTTCGTACCGGACATCAACGGGGTGTGCAGGGTGTTCGGAACTTTGGAGATCACAGCGAAACCGACGAACCCGGACAACACCAGGATCGCGATGTTCGCCAGAAGTGATGTGTACATCAGGCGCCCTTCTCTTCACGGGTGACGCACGCACCGGCCAGAACCTCGTCGGAGAAATCAGGCGCCAAGGCACCTTCCACCAACATGAGTTCGATCAGCGCGGAAATGTTCTTCGAGTACAACTCGGACGCATGCTCCGGCATGGACGCCGGCAAATTCAGCGGAGAGCAAATGGTCACGCCGTGCTTGACGACGGTTTGACCCGGCTCGGTCAGCTCGCAGTTACCACCGGTTTCACCCGCGAGGTCGACCACGACACTGCCCGGCTTCATGCCTTCGACCGCGGCAGCGGTCACCAGGCGCGGCGCGGGACGACCCGGAACCAGAGCTGTGGTGATCACAACGTCGAAGCCCTTGATCGCATCTTCGAGTGCCTGCTGCTGCTTCGCTCGCTCGTCGTCGGTCAACTCGCGGGCGTATCCACCCTCGCCCGCCGCATCGATTCCGAGGTCGAGCCACTGTGCACCCACCGAACGCACCTGGTCGGCGACCTCAGGACGCACGTCGTACCCGGTAGCGCGGCCACCGAGACGCTTGGCTGTCGCCAGCGCCTGCAGACCTGCCACACCCACTCCGAGGACCAGAACCGTCGCAGGCTTCACCGTGCCCGCAGCGGTGGTGAGCATCGGGAAGAACCGCGTCGACTCCGATGCTGCCAACAGAACAGCCTTGTACCCGGACACGTTCGCCTGCGAGGACAACGCGTCCATCACCTGCGCGCGGGAGATACGAGGAATCGCCTCCACGGCGTATCCCTCGATGCCGGCGGCCTTCAACTCGGCGATGCGGTTGTCCGCATTACGCGGATTCAGGAAACCGATGAGCTTCGCGCCGGTACTGATCCGGGCGATCTCTTCTGTCGACGGAGGCGCAACCTTGACCACCACGTCAGCAGTCCACGGATCGCCGATCTTCGCGCCGGCAGCGGTGTACAACTCGTCGGGAATCAACGCCGCGAGACCGGCCCCGGACTCGACGACCACGTCGACACCCTTGCCGATCAAAGCGGACACAATTTTCGGCACCAATGCGACCCGACGCTCACCATCACTCGATTCTCGAGGGACGCCGACCGACGGACGCACTTGTGCGCTCTTCGATGTTTCCATTTTCCATTACCTTCTGCGGTTGGTGGTTCGCCTGCTGCGACGAGCGGCAACCAGCATGTGATGAGCGGAAGATGACCCGCTTTTGGGTGAATGGTGACTGATAGTAGCCAGAGTTAACGCGGCGTAGGGAAACCGACGACGCACTTTCTCCATCTGAATCGAGTCCGAACAGTATGTTTGGACATACCTGAAGAAGCCTACTGTGAGGCCGATCACACCGGAATGGCGGACTATTCCACTATTTGAAACGGCCGAAAGACGTAAAGGCATCAGAATGACGCGCCGAATAATCACCGTCGAGCGAGTTTACGAACCGGCTTCCGAATGTAACGCCGTCCGACTCCGCGTAGACCGACTCCGGCCACGCGGCCTCAAACGCGAAAACCTGCAGTACGCCTCGCACCGTCCTCGGATGCTCGACCCGTTGTTCTACTGACAGCAAGCAAGGACCTGCCGTACGGTCACGCGCAGGTCCTTGCCGACTATCTCGCAGAATTACTCTGATGTCCTAGTATTTCACTAGAGCATCAATTGCTCACATATTGAGACCGCAACTTGTGCTTGACGAGCTTTCCTGTAGCGGTCCTAGGCAATTCGTCGGCAAAGTCAATGCTTCTCGGAGCTTTGAAATGTGCGACCTGACTGCGAACGTATTCCAGCAATTCCTCGGCGACATGGGCACCAGGCTCGATTCCCTCCGCTAGTTGGACAACCGCCTTGACCTGCTCACCCATTTCTTCGTCGGGAACACCGATGACCGCCACGTCGAACACCTTCGGGTGCAAAGTAAGGATGTTCTCGGACTCCTGTGGGTAGATATTCACACCACCGGAGATAATCGTGAACGCGGCGCGGTCGGTCAGATAAAGGAAACGCTCGGAGTCGATATAGCCGATATCTCCACTCGTCGTCCACGTCGGATGATCCGGATGCTGCGCGGCAGCCGTTTTCTCGGGATCATTGTGGTACCGGAACGGCAAAGTCTCCCGCTCCCAGAACACGGTACCGATCTCGCCGACCGGAAGATCGCGCCCGGCGTCGTCACAGATGTGCACGATCCCCATCACTCCGTCACGCCCGACGGAACCCGGATGCGACAAGGCCTGCTCACTGTTGATGAAGGTAGCGCCCGAACCCTCGGTCGAGGCGTAGTACTCGTAGATCACCGGCCCCCACCAGTCGATCATTGCCGTCTTCACTTCGGGCGGGCAGGGAGCAGCAGCGTGAATGGCGACCTTCACCGTCGAGACGTCGTAACGATCACGGGTCTCCTTCGGAAGTTTCAACATTCGAACGAACATCGTCGGTACCCACTGACTGTGCGTCACAGCGTATTTACCGATCAACTCCAGCGCGGTTTCGGCTTCGAATGCATCCATCAAGATCACGGTTCCGCCGACCGAATTGATCACGCCGCAAAAACGCAGGGGCGCCGCGTGATAGACCGGAGCCGGGCACAAATAGACTGTGTCGGAATCGAACCCGTACATCGGTGCGAACACCGCGGTGTACGGATCCATGGTGGTGTTCACCTCACCCTCCGGGAGATCTCCTTTGATCCCCTTCGGCCTGCCGGTCGTTCCCGACGAATACAGCATGTCAGCCCCACGCGGCTGCGAGTCGAGTGGAGCAGTGGACTGCGCATCGACCGCGTCTTCGTAGTCGTCGAAGCCCTCGAGGGCGCCGCCGTACACCAATCGGTGCCGCACGCGTGGAATCAGCTTCTCGTCCAACGGAACTGCTGCGGACGCCTGCCCCGCCGCCACCAGAATTGTCGCCTCGCAGTCGTCGACGATGTAGGCAGCCTCCGCAGCCGTGAGATGCCAGTTCACCGCGGTGATGTAGAGGCCGGATCTCAACGCTGCCCAGTACACCTCGAACGCCCGGAGATCGTTGTTCGAGATGAGAGCGACGTGGTCCCCAGGCTTGGCACCGACACTTCGGAAGTATCGCGCCAACTGCGTCGACCGTTCGTCGAGTTCCCGATAGGTGATGGACTCACCCGTCGCAGGGCGAATGACGGCGGGCTTGTCCGGTGTGGACTGGACAAAATTTCCTGGAAACACGAAGACTCCTCTGTCGGTGACGACAACGCCGCGTGAGCCTGATTCGGCGTCGACAATCCTGGTCTACCACAGGAACTCTGCCACCCTCGGAGGTTTGGCGACACCGACTCGAAGCATGGGAATGCCCGCTCACTTATCCGCCGGGACATACAGTGAGGAGAACCGCACCGTCCGAAACAGGAGATGTCCACATGAGTGGTTGGCCCCAGGACTCAGTAGTCGACGCATTGACCGAGGAATGGAGAGTCATCGACGCACTGCTGGCCGAACTCGACGGCGATCAGTGGTTGGCACCGTCGAACCTTCCGGGGTGGACGGTTCACGACATCGTGTCCCATCTGATCGGTACGGAATCACTGCTCTCGGGCATCAATCCGCCGTCGATCAATCTGGACGTGCACGCATTGCCCCACGTCCACAACGAGATTGCGGCGTTCAACGAGCGCTGGGTCGAAGGCCTGCGGCGGACACCGCACTCGGACCTGCTGACCCGATATCGCGAGATCACCGCCGAACGAACCGAAGCGCTGCGCTCGATGACCAGCGCGGACTGGGACGCCGAGACACAAACACCGGTCGGTCTTGCGCCCTATGGCCGGTTCATGCGTATTCGGACCTTCGACTGTTGGATGCACGAACTCGACATCAGAGATGCAGTTGGCATTCCGGGTGAGGAAGGCGGATTGCGCGCGGAGACTGCATTCGGCGAAATCACCAGCGCGCTCGGATTCGTCGTCGGAAAACGAGGAAAGGCGCCAGAGGGAGCACGGATCACTTTCGAACTCGAAGGGCCACTTGCCCGTTCACTTCACGTCTCGGTCGACGCGCGAGCAACACTCGTCCCGGAGTTGGACGGTCCGGCGACCACGACCATCTCGATGAGCTCACCGCTCTTCACCCGAATTGCCGGTGGCCGCGTCCACGCGTCGGATCACCGAACCGACATCTCGCTTCGCGGTGACACCACGGTGGGCACACGCGTCGTCGACAATCTGGCGTTCACGATTTGAGGGCTGGGTGGGTAGGTCGCGAAGGTACTGAGAAGTGAAACTGTTTCTCTCGTCCTACCGATTCGGCGACCACCGCGAGGCTTTTGTCGATCTCGTAGGCCGCGGCGCTCGCATCGCGGTCATCGCCGCGGCTGCAGATTCGTGGCCCGCCAATGCCCGCAGTTCAGCAGTCACCAGCGAATTGACTCCGCTACGGGCAGCGGGCTTCACCGCAGAGGAAGTGGATGTCCGAGACTTCCTGGGTGCATCGGAAGCACTGGAACTCCGGCTCCGCGAATTCGACTGCCTGTGGGTTCGCGGCGGAAACACGTTCGTCCTGCGAGCTCAGCTAGCTCGAAGTGGCGCTGACAGGGTCATCGAGATGCTGGTTCGTTCAGGCGTCGTGGCCTATGCGGGATACAGCGCCGGAGCGTGCCTGGCGACTCCGACTCTGATCGGGCTGGACGCGTCGGACGACCCCGCTGAAGTCATGCCAACGTGCGGTATCGACCCGATCTGGTCCGGGCTCGCGCTGATCGACTTCGCGATAGTGCCGCACGGCGGCGATTCGCTACTCGAAGATCCACAGGTGACTGCGCGGACGGTTGCGGCCCTGACCACGGCGGGCGCGCAATTCGCCGTGCTTACAGATCACGAGGTGATACTCGTCGACCGTTGATGTAACGCAGACGGTTGATCTTGACGCAGACTGAGCAGTCGACTCGGCCCGACCGGATCAGCCGTGCTCTGCCACCGCGGTTCCGGCTGCCGGCGACTGACGCTCGAGCCTCGTCCACGCGATCTCCCAGCGCTTGACAGAGACCTCGTCAGCGTCCTCGAGAAGGGCGTCGAGGAGCAGGCGTGGATTTTCGCGCCATGCCAGTTCAGCGGCATGGACTTCCGCAGCCGAGAACAACCCGGAAGCCTCGAGATCACGAATCCATTCGCAGATCTCGCCTCGGTGAATCCGTGCGATGGTCTCGTATCCCAGACCTTCGTCAAGGAAGTCGTACGAAAAAATTGCGGCAAAGTAACTGTTCGACTCACGCTGCCCGAAAATCATGTGCGTTCCTTCCTCGAAGTTGTCCGACGAAGACTCGAAATCGAACCGTTGAGCAGCGACGCCAAAGTTTTTTTGGCGAAGTTGTAACGCTTCTTCTATCCCCGACGATTCAAACGCTAACCCCCCGAGCGGGTCTTTGGGATCACGTCCGAGAAACGATCTGATGACCAACGCAATACCCCTGGGGTTTCCGGCCGCTCGCACCCATCATCGACACGCAACCAGCGCGCCGCTGACCTGCAATTTGCCCGTTTCAGGCCCTCCACTTAATCCATCCGAACAGACGACAAAAAACTTTGTGACCGGTCCCACATATTGGGATGTTTACGATCGTGATGCATATGTATCACCCGTTGTGGGCACAAAAGTACGGGCAAATCGGCACGTACAGACCAGTTTTGTTCGTTCTCCATGGCGACGAAGGTCCCTTGAACGGTCGTCCAGTTGTAGTTGCGCTAAGTAACGGATCCCACGTCGGCAACCGATATTGCGGACGGCCTGCCAGGTAGCGTGCTCCAGAGAACGTAGACGCGGCGCGGCGCAACCGGCCGCCCTTTCGAAACGGAGCCCGAAGATGACCGAGACAGTGGCGCACAATCCCGCGGAAACGCGTTTCGAGATCCGAGTCGACGGCGAACTCGCCGGTTTCGCCGAGTACTCGGACCATTCCGGCGTCCGTGATTTCCACCACACGGTGACCTATCCGCAGTTTCGTGGGCGCGGGCTTGCCGCCATCGTGGTGCGTGAAGCGCTCGATCAGACCCGGAACGAGGGATTCAAGATCCTTCCGACGTGCTCGTACGTCGAGAAGTTTGTTGCGGAGAACCCCGTCTACCAGGCATAACCGAACGAGAACGGCCGGCGAAAAACCAGTCGCGAACCTGCAGACCCCGCTGCTAGCGTCGATGGTGCCGTCGTCGAAATCCTGGGCGGCACCATCTCGGGGAAGGAAAGAACGTGGTCGCCTCAGCAGATCGGCGTCCACCTGCGTCCACGGACGTAGCTATCCCCAGCTATCTCCCTCTCGTACTGGTCAATCTCGCGACGCTGTTCTCGGCGATCGGCAACGGTATCGCCATCGTCGTGCTCCCCTGGCTGGTTCTCGAACGAACCGGTAAGGCTACCGACGCGGCGATAGTTGCCGGCGCAGCAGCCATTCCGCTACTCGTGTCGAGCCTGTTTTCGGGGACATTCGTCGACAAGTTCGGACGCCGTCGAACGTCGATGATTTCCGACGCTCTCTCTGCGATGTCCGTTGCAGCGATTCCGATCATCGCGGCCACCGCGGGCTTGACGATCCCGGTGATCGCGGCGTTGGCCGCACTCGGCGCCGTGTTCGACCCCGCCGGAATGGCGGCGAGGGAGTCCATGCTGCCTGCAGCGACTCGGACCGCCAAGTGGAAGCTCGATCGAACCAACAGTGTGTACGAGGCCAACTTCAACGTCGCGTATCTGATCGGCCCTGGCATCGGCGGTGTCCTCATCGCAACGATCGGAGCGGTGAACACGCTCTGGGTCACGGCGGCAGGTTTTGTGTTCTCGATAGTCGTGGTCGCCTTCATCCGGCTTCCCGGCGCCGGAGTGCCCGAACACGAACACCGTCCGAAATCGATCTGGCACGGCACACTCGACGGTCTTCGGTTCGTCTGGAACAACAAACTGCTGCGCACCCTGGCGCTGATCGACATGGCGGTCGTCGCGCTCTACATGCCGGTGGAGAGTGTCGTGTTCCCGGTGTACTTCACAGAGTTGGATCAACCGGCCCAACTCGGATCGGTGTTGATGGCCTTGGCGATCGGCGGCATCATCGGCTCTCTCGCCTACGCCCCACTGGCGCCGATCATGTCCCGGCGGCTGATCATGATTTTTGCCGTCGCCGTTCTCGGCATAGCGATGCTGGCCATGGCGCTCCTACCTCCGCTGTGGGTGATCCTCGTACTTGCCGGACTGCAGGGCCTCGTCTACGGACCAGTCGGCCCGATCGCCAACTACGCCATGCAGACGCACAGCCCGGAGCACATGCGCGGACGCGTCGTCGGTGTCATGACGTCGACGGCCTACGCCGCCGGCCCGCTCGGCTACCTCGCGGTCGGCCCGCTGCTCGATCAACTCGGAATCGCGTCGACCTTTGTGGCCCTGTCGATTCCGATCATCCTGATCGCCGCAGTATGTGCCTCCCTACCGGTGCTTCGCGAACTCGATCGTCCGCGGCACTCGACCGACGTCAGTTGAACCCCATCACGTCGTTGCCCCAGGCGACGCGCAGTCCGTGATCGGGGTCGCTGACGAGGGTGTCGGCGGAGTCGATCAACAGCGTCGACCGCTTCTCTTCCTCGTACGGCGCCCAGTGCTTCGAGCCGTCGAGGGCCGCCGGCACGGCATGCCTGGCGAAGGCCAACCATCGCCGTTGGATACGGCCGGCCACCTCCATCGCAGCCTTCCGTCCGCCGAGCCAGAACGTGGGGTCGACGTTCAGGGTTCCGAAATTGCCGAATACATAAGGTAATTCGGTCGCGTGGCCCGCGCCGATCCGCGCCGCCTTGAGCATCGGCGTCGCGTGATCGAAGCGGTAGACCCACGTAGGGGAATGCCTGCAGTGCGCGTCGGCGATCCACAGGGTCGGCATGCGAAACGCCGCGTCCCGTGAAAGCGCCAGCGCACCACTCGGTTTCGCATGGTCAGGGTAAGCCGACATGATCTCGGCAAGTTTGGTCGCCGAGATGTCGGGGTGATCGTCGGCCAGTAATTGGAGCATTGCCTCGACGGACTGCGCACTCACCGGCATCAGCGGAGACTTCATGAACTTGAAGATCGACGCCTCGTCCTTGTTGGAACCGATGATCAGTGGGATTCGGTGCGCGTAACCCTTCTGGAAAGCCGCAACCGGGTAGTGCGGCACCAGATCGCGATCGACAACGGGTGCCATCGCCAAAGTTCCCGGAATCCGGGTCGGAATTTCGTTGACCAAATCATCGCTTGCCTTGACGAGCAGTTCCAGATCTGTGGTCAACAGATCGCCTGCGTCTTCGGGGTCGATCGAGAGCAGTTCGAGAAACCGCTCTGCAACGGTCTTGGCGCGCTCGGCCCCGTAGACGGAGGTCGCGGGCGGACTCTGGGCAATCGCACGATGGAACAGACCTTCGGCGCTCGGACAGGTCATGAGCGTCGTGATGGATCCTGCGCCGGAGGACTCCCCGAACACGGTCACCGCACTCGGGTCACCACCGAAGGCGTCGATGTTGTCTCGAACCCATTCGAGTGCAGCAATCTGGTCTCGCAGACCACAGTTCGACTCGAAAACGGTATCCGCGGTGGAAAATGCAGACAAGTCCAGGAACCCGAGTGCGCCGACGCGATAGTTGAAGGAGACGAGAACGACGTCACCGGTTTCAGCCAGATGACGGCCATCGTAGATCGTTTGGGCGGCGGATCCGAGGCAGTAGGCGCCGCCGTGAATCCACACCATCACCGGTCGCGGCGTGGCGTCGGGTCGCGGGGCCCAGACGTTGATCGACAGGCAGTCCTCGTCGATTTTGAAGGCCCGATCGATCGGAACCGCCGGACTCTGGCCTTGCGGCGCGATCGGCCCGAACTCACGACAGTCGCGCACCCCGTCCCACGGCTGTGCGGGTTGTGGCGCTCGGAACCTCCGCTCACCCACCGGCGCCGCTGCGTAGGGCATGCCCTTCCACGCGAATACACCGCCATCCGGATACCCGCGGGCTTCTCCGCCTCGCGCCCGGATCACCAGAGTTCCGTCCTCGCCGAGATTTGGTCGAACGTCGGTCTCCATGTCTGAATCCCCTCCCGACCCGCGCGTGTGGCAATCAAGACCAAACCTACCAATCTCGGACGGGTGTGCGCCGAGTACGCAACCCCTCGGTGTTAAGGTCGCCTAGTTCTGACACGGGGTGCTCCGCATGGGCGGGGCTGAGAACACACCCGGGAACCTGATCAGGTAATGCTGACGAAGGGATGTCATGGCTACTACGCAGCCTGCATACAATTCTGCCGAAAACTCGGTGGCCACAGCGCCGTCGACGGATCGGTTCACAGATCGACTCTGGGCCGAGACGAAGGCCCTCCGCGAGTCGATCGACTCACTGGAGTTCCTCCGCCGCCTCGGCGACGGAACATTGCCTCTCGACGCGTTCCGCACGTACATCGAGCAAGACAAGCTTTATCTCGAGGGGTATTCGAAAGCGTTGTCCCTGGTCGCGGCCCATGCCCCGGATCCGCAGTCCGCGGGCTTCTGGTCGAATTCCGCGTCCACGGCAGCGACAGTGGAATCTGCGCTTCACGACGGACTTCTCACCGGTGGAATTCTTCCAGCGGGATCGGGAAGGCTCGAGCATTCGCAGGCCTGCCTGGGATACGTCTCGTATCTGACGGCGACTGCAGCAACTGCGCCTTACCCGGTCTCCGCAGCGGCAGTACTCCCCTGCTTCTGGATCTACGCCGAGGTCGGCCGCGATCTTGCCGCTTCAGCGCGCGAGGTACTCGACGCCGATCCGTCGCATCCGTACGCACAGTGGGTCACGACCTACGACGCACCCGAATTCCACGAGTCGGTGGCGCAGGCCCGCGTACTGGTCGATGCTGCGGCCGAAGCTGCCACCGAGACAGAGCGTGAGGCGATGAGTGAAGCATTCCGCATCGCCAGCCGCTATGAGCTGATGTTCTGGGATTCCGCACTCCACCAGCAGCCTTGGCCGGCGTCGTGATGTCGTTTGCGGCGCTGCGCCGCACGCTTGCCACGTCTGCCGCGATCGCAGCCGCGTTCACAGTTCTGACCGGATGCGCCTCTGACACCGGCTCTTCCGACGGGACCATTCGGTTCGCACTCGACTGGACACCGAACACGAACCACACCGGTTTGTACGTAGCACTCCAAGAGGGCTACTTCGAGGACGCCGGCCTGGACGTCTCGATCCTGCCGTACAACAACACCTCGCCCGACACCCTGGTCGATGCCGGCAATGCCGAGTTCGGCATCAGCACACAGAGTCAGGCCACGTTCGCCCGTGCAGCCGGCGCCGCCACGACGTCCGTCATCGCGCCACTTCAGCACCGCGCCACCGGCATCGGCGTGAAGGCGGATCGTGCGGACATCACGCGCCCACGTGATCTCGACGGGAAGACGTACGCCGGGTTCGGCGATCCCGGCGAAGTCGAAACGCTGCAGCAGATCATCCGCAACGACGGCGGGACCGGGAACTTCACGACGGTCACGCTCGGAACTTCCGCGTACGAAGCCGTGTACTCGGGCCAGGCAGACTTCACCGTCTCCTACTTTGCGTGGGAAGGCCTCGAAGCGGAGCGAAACGGAACTCCGATGCGGTACTTCCAGTACACCGATTACGGCTTCCCCGATGCATATTCGATCGTGATCAACGGCAACCAGCAGTGGTTGAAAGACCATCCCGACGAGGCACGCAAGTTCGTCAAAGCCGTTCAACGCGGATATCAGACTGCTGCCGACAACCCGGACCGGGCCGCGCAGGATCTCATCGACGCGAACCCCGGAGCTTTCACCGACGAAGACCTCGTGCGTGAGAGTCAGCGGATGCTCGCCGCCGACTACATGAAAGACGCCAACGGCGTCGTGGGCGCCCAGAATCTCGAAACCTGGTCGGGCTACTCGGGATTCCTCTTCGAGAACGGATTGCTTGCCGGACCGGACGGGAAGCCGTTGACCCAGAAGCCGGACTGGTCGGAGTACTTCACCAATGAGTATCTCGACGCGTCCTGACGTGAGCGGACGGTTGGTCTCGACCATGCGGCGGGCGCTTCCCGCGCTCGCCGTGGTGGTGCTCCTCGTGGCGGCGTGGCAGATCTACGTCGAGATCAGTGGGATTCGGCCGCAAGTACTTCCGTCTCCGGGGCGCGTTCTGTCCCAGGGGTGGGACAACCGCGAGATCATCTCCGGCCACGCCTGGTCGACATTGCAGGTCACGTTGGTCGGCTTCACTGTTTCATTGGTGTTGGCCTGGATTCTTGCCGTGATCGTGGACTTTTCGCCGTGGTTGTCACGCGCGCTGGTACCACTTTTCGTCGTCTCGCAGACGCTGCCGATCATCGCCATCGCGCCGCTGATGATCATCTGGCTCGGCTTCGGGTTGTTGCCGAAGGTGTTGGTGATCGCCCTTGCGACGTTCTTCCCCATGACCATCGGACTCATCGAGGGATTTGCCGCAGCCGACCGGGAAGCGGGCGCTCTCCTGCGCAGTATGGGCAGCACTCGCTGGCAGGAGTTCCGATACGTTCGCCTTCCTTCGGCAATTCCGCGATTCTTCACTGCCCTGCGCATCGGCATCACGTATGCGGTCGTGGGTGCGGTGTTCTCCGAATACGTCGGCGCTACTTCCGGTTTGGGTATCTACATGAGCACCCAGAAGAACTCCTTCCGCACCGACCTGGTGTTGGCGGCCGTACTGGTGACCGCGTTGATCAGCGTCACGCTGTACTTGCTGACGTTCGCCATCGAGCGCATCGTTGCACCATGGGCGATGAACGAAAGGTCGCGGACATGACTGACCCGATGGTCGAGGATGCAATGGTCGGAATCCAGGACCTGACCAAGAGGTTCGACACGGCCGGAGAATCGCGTCTCGTGCTCGATTCGGTGTCCTTTGGTGCCGACGCGGGCGAATTCGTGTCGGTGATCGGGCCGAGCGGCTGCGGCAAGAGCACGATCTTCAACGTCCTGGCCGGGCTCGAATCCCCGACCGCGGGTTCGGTCCGTGTGGGCACGCGCGCAACGGAATCCGAACCAGCCACCGAGGTGCATACCGCGTACATGCCGCAGAAAGATCTTCTGTTCCCTTGGCGTTCGGTATTGGACAACACGGCCCTCGGTTTGGAAGTGCAGGGAGTCGGCAAGAAGGAAGCACGCGAGCGCGCTCGCGAGTTGTTCCCGGCGTTCGGACTGTCCGGATTCGAGGACGCCCGGCCGTCACAACTGTCCGGCGGGATGCGCCAGCGAGCGGCGATGCTGCGCACCGTTGTTCAGGGCAAACCTGTCCTGCTGCTCGACGAGCCGTTCGGCGCACTGGACTCGTTGACCCGCACCGAGATGCAGGCCTGGCTACAAGACGTGTGGCAGAAGTACCGGTGGACCGTGCTGATGATCACCCACGATATTCGTGAAGCGATCTATCTGTCCGATCGCGTGGTCGTTCTGTCGGCGAGGCCGGCAACGGTCAGGTGCGTCGTCGACGTTCCCTTGCCGAGGCCACGCGAACTGGACATGATCACCTCGCCCGAGTTCGCCGACGTCGAGCGTGAGCTGCTTGCCGTACTCCACGACGAGACTCGCAAGTCGCTACAGCCCTAGCGGTTACTGACAATGCGCTGAGAGCGCGCCGATTTCACCTGCCGTTCAAGAGAAAGTGCATCGCAACGGTGCAACTTCGCGTAGGATGTCGCGGCGCGTTCGCCCAAAACGCCTTAATATCAGCAAGATCCGAACGCTCGACACGCAATCCGTCAACGCTGCACAATTCTCTGTACTCTTCGGTAACGTACACTCGGTCGCCTACGAGACCAACGGCCAGAAGGTAACTGGACGGTAAAGCGGAATCGTGGAGGCACAGTCATCGCAACAGATTTGGAAAGGGACAGCGTGAGCACACTGCAGTCAGGTCAGAGCCTCGGAGTCGGCCAGGAACTCAAGTCCGACAACGGCGCATACACCCTCACCTTGCAGGACGACGGCAACCTGGTTCTGTCCGAGGGCGGACAGGCTGTTTGGGCCGCAGGCACCAACGGATCCGGCGCCAACCGCGCCGAGGTGCAGGCTGACGGAAACTTCGTCATCTACAAGGACTCCGACGCCGTGTGGGCATCGCAGACCGCAGGCAACGACGGTGCCTCCCTCTCGGTTCAGGACGATCGCAACGTCGTTCTGTCCGCCGGTGGAAATGCTCTGTGGTCTTCGGACACTGCAATCGAGGCTCCGGCCGCCGAGGCTGCCCCGGAGCCCGCTCCGGCACCGGAGCCCGAGCCTGCCCCCGCCGCTCCGGCAGCGCAGAGCTACACCGTCGAAAGCGGCGACACCCTGTGGGCAATCGCGGAGCGTTTCTACGGTGACGGCAACCAGTACCAGCGCATCGCGGATGCAAACGGCATCCCGAACCCGGATCTCATCAACGCCGGTCAGGTACTGACGATCCCCGCCTGATTCACTGCTTGACCTGGCCCTGGGTGCCGACGTCCGCGTCGACGCCCGGGGCCTTTTGTGTTCTACGCCACACAGATTCGCGTCCCGCCCAGCAGGCCCTGATACTCCATTGCGGCATCTTTTCGCCTACAGTACTTCCGTACTGCTCCCGAAGGACAGGTGTGCATGAAAGACAGAACAGTCATGATCGGCGCTGTCGCAGTGGCCGCTCTCTCTCTGACATCAGGCCTCGTTTTCGGCGGAGCAGCCGGCGCATTCGGTGCCGGCGGCCCTGTGGTGAAGCCTCCCACTCTGGTCTCGTCGGTTTCCGTGGAGTCCGTCGCCGGGATCGAACCGGCCGCGTTCTACAGCTCGGTTGCAGTTCCCACGGTTGTCATCCCGCCGACGCCGACCTGGCGAATCGCCGACGAGACGACCGCTCCTCGCAATCAGCCGCTTGTGGTGACCGCGACAAGCACGAGCTCCGCCACCTCGACTACGACGGCCACCAGTACGACAACACCCGTCTCATCCACCACAACTGCGTCGGCTACCGCGACCTCGTCACCGACCGCGACGGCCACAACCACCAAGACCAGCACCACCCCCGTTGTCACGACCGGGTCCACGCCGCCCGTCGTCGAGGTCTCGCCCGTTCTCGCCGGATAACCCTCGCTCTTTCGCCCGCACACCGCCTGGCGTGACGGCGGTTACAGGCACACTTCAGTCGCCGCTCTCGAATAACCGATCTACCTGCGACTACCTTCCTCGCCGTCACGGTTCGTGGTCCGCTGCAATCCGGTCGACCGGAAAAGGACAGCAGCATTGTCGGAGCCTCGCGATACCGTATAGGTCTGAGCTTTTGCGGAAGGAGGTGGCTGATGAGCGCAATGGGCTTCGATCTCGATGTCAGTGTCGACCGGGCGTGGGCAGAATTTCAACGTCGCCTCGGCGATCACATTTCCATCATGGTCGACGGCGACGTGCTTGCCGTGGAATCGTCCACCGGCGACTTCGATCCAGCTGACGGCGCAGCGCCATGCGTTCAGTTCCTCGTGTGGGACAAGAACACAGTCCGCTGCGAGGTTCCTTCCAACGACTTCCTTCATCCACGCTATCGACTCGAAGATGCCGACGAACAAAAGTTGATCGCACTCGGCTGGAATCCGCCTTCCGAGAATCTCGAGGATCCGAACAACTCCCCCGCCTTCTGCGTCGACAAGGCACAGAACTGGGCCGATCAGCTCGCAGCGATGACTGTCGCTGCATTCCGTGATGTGTTCGGTGTGCAGCACCCGGCTTTTCTATCCAGCGATCTCACCGGCAACGAGCAGACTCCGGATTTCGATCCGTCGGTCGTCGAGTCGACAGAACTTCCGACCCTCGACCCCACCGCGGCCTACATGCCCAACGACATCGACCATCTCAAGGAGTTGGTCACTCTCGCTTTGCTTCCCATGCTCGGCACTCTTCCCGAGCGAGACAGCGACGGCGACATACCCATTCGTGTCGGTTCGACTGTCATGTTCGTCGGTCCACTTTCCGAGTCCATGGACGTGCAGTTGTTCTCGCCGCTCGTTCAGGACATCAGCAACCGCACCCGTGCAGCCGAGGTCATCGCCGATCTCAACCGCAAGTGGTCGCGCATCAAGTTCGTCTTGATCGACGACCGTCTGTCGGTGTTCCTCGAGGTGGCGGGTTCACCATTCGTTCCCAAGCAACTCACCGATACGTGCGCCGCCCTGACATCGTTCCTGCGTACCGTGGACGACGAGTTCGCCGCACGCGTCGGCGGAGACCTCTTCTTCGCGAACAAGAGCGGTGATTCCTCCTCTCTACAGCCCGATCTGACAGCCGAGGACCTGCCTCCCGAACTCGAGACCCTGCTGCACCTCGATCTGGATGTGGCCGAGGATCTCGACGCGGTAGCCGATGTCTGCGGTCGTGATCGCG
Source organism: Rhodococcus sp. RCBS9 (assembly GCF_029457415.1). Classification (NCBI taxonomy): domain Bacteria; kingdom Bacillati; phylum Actinomycetota; class Actinomycetes; order Mycobacteriales; family Nocardiaceae; genus Rhodococcus; species Rhodococcus sp. RCBS9. The sequence goes on from NZ_CP120422.1 coordinate 424,127, forward strand.
ATCTGATTCTTCAGCTCCTCCACATCAGCAACGAATGGCAGATTCAGCTGCGTAGTCAGGCTGTGGACGCCCACAGTCGCGGGGACGCCGAAGAGGCGGCGGGCTACGAGGATCAGGTCGGCGGGTGGGAACTCATGGTCGACCGTCTGCGCGGGGCTTTGCGACTGGTGGTCCTGCCCAATTCTCGGACCGAGACGCCGGCAAAGCCGCAACCTGAGCAGATGGGCTTGTTTGCCGATCCCTTGCAACAGAGCCTCTTCGACGATCCGTCCTGATAACACGGATCGCCTTTCCCGCTATTCGAAGTGGGATTTGACGATCTGTCCGTGGACGCCCACGGTTCGATCGACTACCTGCGAGACCGTGAAATCGGCTGCGGCAGAAAGATAGGCGTAGGCCGTCGCTCGATCCATTCCGCGATCATGCTCGAGGAAGTCGAGCGCGTTGACCACCGCGCGCCGCATGGCGCCGTTGAGGTCACTGTTCTGCCCATCGACCGAACCGTTGGGGTCGGACAGGCCGATCGGAATCCAGGCCTCCTCGGTCTCAGCGAACGGGTATCCGAAAGCCACCGATGGAGCGTCACCGGAATCCTTCTTACACACGCTGAGTCGGAACGTGCCGCGCAGCGATCCTTCCATCGCGGTCAACGCTGCCTCACCGTCTCCCATCGCCATGTGGGGGTCACCGACGTAGAACAGGGCGCCTTCGGCAAAGACCGGCAAATAGAAGGTTGATCCAACACCGAGATGCCTGATGTCGATGTTTCCGCCGCCCAGCGTCGGAGGAATGGAGTTCGACGACGGGGATGTCGGGTCGGCATCCGAGGAATAGGCAACTCCCATCATTCCCATGAAGGGCCGCAGGGGAAACCGCACCTTCGACTGTCCGAAAGGCATCACGCCCTTGCCGTCTTCGATCGCCGTGAAAGTGGAAACACCGCCGTACTTCAACGGGTCCTTTGTTGCGCGCCCGTCTGTGGCGACCGGCGGCATGACTTCGTCCAGAGTGATTCCCGCTGGAGCGGTTCCGTCTGCTGTGACGGCGAGAGCGCCCTTGCCGTATCTGCTCGACACAACGCCGTACGGCACGCGGGGAATGGCTTCGAGAGTCTCGATCTTGAGTACGTCTCCAGGCTGGGCGCCTTCGACGAAGACCGGGCCGGTGACGACGTGCGGTCCGTCCTTGTCGAAGTTTCGTTCGGTTCGGTTGTATTCGGCCGCAACGGCAATCGCATCCTCGAGCACGTCCTTCTCGGAAACGCCTTTGCTACCGAAGTATTCGAGAGGATTGCGCCCTTGATCCTCGAGAATTCCCTCGTGCGAGAGGGCGTCGATCGTGACGGTCTGGCCCGACTTCATCCGCATCACCTCGCGGGTGTGGATGTTGGGCACATAACCCCACATGACGTCCGACGGATCCGAACTCAGATAGTGATCGCCACTGACGTTTCCGCTGCCCGGTTGCAGAATCGGAATGCCATCGGCGAACGGTAGTGCAGAGGAGAACGATCCAGCCGGTGACGCGTTCGAGTGCGCGCATCCCGAAGCCACACCGGCAACTCCTACGCCCGCACCGAGGGCAGCGACTGCCCTCATGAATCCGCGTCGGCCAAGACCTTTCGTCAGGTCTTCGGCTGCGTTGCGGGCAAGAGTGTATTCCATCGAGATTCCTCCGGAGTGCGTGACGATGTGCGACTGCGAAGAAAGCTAGACCCGATTTGTTACTCGTTCATTACCATTTCATGGCAAGGAAATACCGCTGACTGCGAATGAATTCAGCGACGGCGAAGCCGCCAGAGCGAGGTCGTCTCTCGTGCCCGGGCAGCGTGAAGCGCATCGGTTCGGTCACTGACCTTTGCGTGCGTCGGTTTGACGTCCATGCGATCGACAACAGTGAGCCCACCGGCCGCAATCAGATCGTGCAGTTCGGATCGCGTTCGGAGACCGAGGTGTTCGGCAATGTCCGAGAGGATCAGCCACGCTTCTCCCCCGTCGTCCAGATGCGCTGCGACACCAGTCAGGAAGCCCTTCAGCATCGCTCCAGCGGGGTCGTAGACGGCGTATTCGATGGGCGAGGTGGCCTTGGCCGGAATCCAGGGAGGATTGCAGACCACCAACGGAGCGGTGCCTTCGGGAAAGAGGTCTGCTTCCACCACGGTCACCTGATCGCCGTAGCCAAGCCGCGAGAGGTTGCTACGAGCGCATTGCAGTGCCCGGGGGTCCTGGTCGGTGGCCGTCACCGTCTGAACTCCACGCCGCGCCAGGACGGCAGCAAGAACGCCGGTGCCGGTGCCGATGTCGAAAGCCGATTCCGTCGACGGCAGTGGCGCAGACGCGACAAGATCGACATACTCCCCGCGGACGGGTGAGAACACTCCGAAGGCGGGATGCACTCGTGCGTCGAGAGCCTCGATGAAAACACCTTTGCGGTGCCACTCGTGAGCGCCGATCGCGCCGAGGATGTCACGCAACGAGCGAACCGAAGGCTCACCGGTAATCCCGAAAGCTTCGGTCAACGCGACTTGCGCGTCCGGGGCTCGCCGGAGTGGAATCGACAGATCTGCATCCAAGGGAAATAGCAGCATGCCGAGGATCTGCGCGCGGCGTCCTTGGGTCTGCCGGTGGAGATGGAAGGCTTTGGCTGGGTCGTCGGACGCTCGGCGCGGCTTGCGGTCGATGCGCGACGCGACGGCCTTCGACAGTTGGCGAGCGTTCTGAAAATCTCCGCGCCACAACAACGCCGTGCCTTCGCATGCCAAGCGATAGGCGTCGTCGGCCTTCATCGTGTCGTCGGCGACAACGATGCGCTTGGGCACCGGGGCGTTGCTCGTCGAACCCCAACGGGCCGATTGCTCGACGTCGTTCTCGGTCCACACTGCGAATTGTTCAGTCATGTAAGCCCTTCCGGCGTCCGACGCATAGCGGCCGGTCTACCGGCTGATGTGGTCCAGATCTGCAAAATCTGCTCGTCTGGTGTCCACACTAGTCGGGACCGGCCGCGCTACATGACTGCGAGAGGGATGTCAGCCCTTGGCTACGCGAGCTGCCTCGGCGATCCGAGCCTCGGCGACCGCGTCAGCAGCCTCGCCGGCGAGGATTCCGTCGTTCTTCGACTTCGCGAAGATCTCGGTGACCGTGTCGAAGATCTTCTCGACCTTGAGCTTGACTTCTTCGGCCGAGTTGCCCTTCAGCTCGCCGGCAACCTGGATGAGGCCGCCGCCGTTGGCGACGTAATCGGGGGTCCAGGTGATGCCGCGGTCGCGGAGAATGTTCTCGACCTCGGGCACGGTGAGCTGGTTGTTGGCAGCGCCGCAGACAACCTCGGCCTTGATCGAGCGTGCGGTCGTGTCGGTGAGGGTTGCGCCCATCGCGCAGGGTGCGTAAACGTCGAGATCGGCGTCGATGATGCTGTCGACGATGCTCACCTGCGGGAAGTCAGCCTTGACGCGGTCGAGCGCTGCGGCGTTGACGTCGGTCGCGAGAACGGTCGCGCCGTCTGCGAGGAGGAGCTTGATCAGCTCGTAGCCGACCTTGCCTGTGCCTTCGACACCAACAGTCTTGCCTGCGAGCGACGGAGTGCCCCAATGCGACTGCGCCGCGGCGCGCATCGACTGGAATACGCCGAGGGCCGTCATCGGAGCGCTGTCGCCGGAACCGCCGACCGTAGCGTTGCGGCCGACGACGAAGTCGGTGTTACGACCGATGATGTCGAGATCGTTGGAGTTGGTTCCGACGTCACCAGCGGTGATGTAGCGGCCGCCGAGGGTCTGGACGAATTTTGCGTAGGCGCCGAGCAATTCGTCGGTCTTGGCCGTTGCGGGGTCGCCGATGATGACGGCCTTGCCGCCGCCGAGATCCACGCCGGCAACCGCGGCCTTGTAGGTCATTCCGCGCGAGAGACGCAAAACGTCTGTGACTGCGGCGGATTCGTCGGAGTACGGGTAGAAGCGCGTTCCGCCGAGCGCGGGGCCGAGCGTCGTGGAGTGGATGGCGACGATGGCCTTGAGGCCGCTCGCGGGATCCTGGAAGAAGCTCACCTGCTCGTGGGGGTAATCGCGCAGGTAGTCGGCGCGATCGAACACGCCCGCAGTGTCGTCATGGGAAACAACGGAGTTCACGGGCTCGGCGGTGAGAGTCATTGTGGGATAGACCTTTCCGAAGGATAAACGGGGCGCAGTCGAAATATTGGGACGAAGTGGCCGTTGGGTACTATTGGGGACAAATAACCCAAAGAGAATCCCGCTGAGCAATTCGTGGAACCAATGCTCTGCCTGAGTTACGATTTGGTCAATGCAAATCTCTTGAACTAGTCAATTCGATCATCCAGTGACTCATATCACTGAGGAGAGGTTCACAAAGTGCTCAGCATCGACAAGCTCGACGTCCAGTTGCTCGGTCTGCTCAGCAAGGACTCGAGGATGAGTGTGGCCGAGTTGGCCAACTCGTTGGGCGTCGCCCGCAACACCGTCCAGTCGCGAATGAAGCGCATGGAATCCAACGGACTTCTCACCGGGTTTCGGCCGAATCTCAATCTCCCCGAGGTCGGTATCCCGATTCAGGCATTTGTCGGTCTGGAACTCGAGCAGGGCAAGATCAGCGCAGTCGCTCGGAGTCTGACCGAGTTGCCCGAGGTGATTGAAATTCACGCCACAACTGGTCGCGAGGATTTGCTCGTTCGCGTCGCCACCTCGACGCACGCGGCCCTGCAGAAGTTGGCCGAGCAGATCGTGTCACTTCCAGGCGTCACGCATTCGACCACGACCATCGCTCTCACCAATCCCCTTCCGTATCGAATTCAGCCTCTCCTCGAGCACCTCACCAATGACGCCGGCTGGGGTCGTTCGACCGCCTTCCCCCGTCAGCAGGACTAGGACGGGTGGTCGCGTCGATGCTTCCCAGTGCGCTAGTTTCATGGTTATGAGTGAGATCCAGGGACAGCGCATCGCGTTCATTCAGGCGACGTGGCATCGCAACATCGTCGACCGTGCACGCGACGGATTCACCGACGCGATCGTCGAGCTCGGCTACCCCAAGGACACGGTTGATTTCTTCGAGGTACCGGGAGCTTTCGAGATCCCCCTGCACGCCCGGCGGTTGGCCAAGACCGGCCGCTACCAGGCGATCGTTGCCGCAGGTCTGGTCGTCGACGGCGGTATCTACCGGCATGACTTCGTGGCGACGGCTGTCATCGACGGTCTGATGCGCGTGCAGCTCGACACCGACGTTCCGGTTTTCTCGGTGGTCTTGACGCCGCATCACTTCCACGAGCACGCCGAGCACGTCGACTACTTCAGCACGCATTTCGTGAAGAAGGGCGCCGAGGCTGCTCGCGCGGTCGACGCCACCGTCAAGTCGTTGAAGGCCCTGCCCACCAACTAGTCGTTACCCAAGTCTCGCTGAGTCGAATGCCATCGGCTCAGCGAGATTTTTTGTGTCTATCGAGGGGTCTCGACGCTTGCCAGTGCGGAGGCATTCGAGTCGTCGACTTCGCCGTAGCGGTCGACGCATTGCTGGAAGAAGTCCCGCATCTCGGTGACCACTTGGATGTGGCTGTTCAATGACTTCTCCAACGAATCTTCACCATCCTTAGCTTTCTTGGAGAACGTCTCGGCCAGGTTGATTCCAGATTGGAGCGTTCCCATTCCAGAAACATTCGCAATCACGAACAGATTTCTGCGCATCTGATCGAGTTCGCCAAGAAACCCTTCGCATGCCGCAACCACATCACGTGCGATGTCTGGCTCAACTTCCAGTCGCGAGTCGTCAGACCCATTGCTTCGATCAGACCCACTCACCGAGACCTCATTTCGGTAGCGTCGGTTCAAGATTGACCGACAGACGCTGCACAACAACACAACTGGACTCTTGCCGAGCCTCAGACAGCTTTCGTTCTACGTTGAACCAGATTGAGCCGTGTTCGACCGAGAAAGCAAGGTAGCAACCATTGTTGTCCTCGTCGTCGACGCGCTGATACTCGATACCACGCCGCCCACCGACAGTGAGTTCCTCGAACCCTCGGAAATCAGGATTCCGTCGAACATCGTCGACGGTGTACGACGATGAATACACGGTCAAGAAATACCAGGACCCGCTCCACCCACAGATCTTCCATCCTGGCTGCTCCACGCCCGCCGCACCAGCTTCCTCGGTAGCCGGATCAAGCCCCACTTCCTCCAGAACCGAGTCCGGAATGTCCTTGCACGGATCGAACAAACCCTTTTGGCCGGATGCAGGCTCAGCCGCCCCCTCCACGACTGAGCTGCATCCTGCCGCAGCCCACACCAACACCCCAGCCATGAGCAGTCGCCCAACCCCCACCGACCCCCGCATGGCACCCCCTGTTGATGTGGACCCACTGTATTGGATGCACCGGAGGCTCGATCGGTTCCCGCAATCTTGAAATTCCCAGGTCACGATTCCTGGTTCACTCAGAGCGCATCTCCAGCGATTGACGCTCAGCTCAGCAGTCGCATACTGGAGAGGTTGACTACGACTTCGGGAAGGCACCGAGTGAGCGCACCGAAAGCCCCGGCCAAACCAGCAATCCTCAGCGTCGACGACGATCCTGGTGTTTCGCGTGCCGTCGTTCGAGACCTTCGCAAACGGTACGGAGAGAAGTACCGAATCATTCGTGCGGAGTCCGGCGACCAGGCTCTCGAAACCTTGCGTGAAATGAAACTTCGCGGCGATGCAGTCGCTGTGATCGTCGCCGATTACCGCATGCCCGGTTTGAGTGGAATCGAGTTCCTCGAACAGGCAATGGACCTGTATCCCGTAGCTCGTCGCGTTCTCCTCACCGCGTACGCCGACACCGATGCTGCGATCGACGCCATCAACGTCGTCGACCTCGACCACTACCTCCTCAAGCCTTGGGATCCGCCGGAAGAGAAGCTGTACCCCGTCATCGATGCGCTGCTCGATGCCTGGGCAAGTTCGAGTCATCACCCCGCCGAGGAAACAAAGGTGATCGGCCATCGTTGGTCCGAGCGATCCTCCGACGTTCGAGAGTTCTTGGCACGCAACCAACTTGCCTATCGCTGGTACATGTCGGACGAGCCGGAAGGCCAACGACTGCTCTCGGCTGCCGGTACCGACGAACTGCGGCTTCCCGTCGTCATCGCACCCAATGGAGATGTACTCGTCGAGCCCACCGACGCCGAACTCGCCGACAAGCTCGGGTTGAGTACTACTCTCTCCGAAGACTTTTACGATCTCGTTGTCATCGGCGGCGGCCCTGCGGGTCTGGGAGCTGCCCTGTACGGCGCTTCGGAGGGACTTCGGACGGTCCTCATCGAACGGCGAGCGACCGGCGGTCAGGCCGGCCAGAGTTCACGAATCGAGAACTACCTCGGCTTCCCCGACGGAGTTTCCGGCGCACAGTTGGCCGATCGCGCAAGACGCCAGGCAACCAAGTTCGGCGCCGAGGTCATCACCGCGCGAGACGTCACCGGTTTGGAAATCAACGGCTCGGCCCGCACCGTGCGTTTCGACGACGGTTCGTCGGTCGACGCCCATTCGGTCATCTTGGCGACCGGTGTTTCCTATCGCCAACTGTCGGCGCCGGGGCTCGATACATACACCGGCCGAGGGGTCTACTACGGGTCAGCCGTCACCGAAGCCGCTCGGTGCAGCGAACAAGATGTGTACATAGTCGGCGGCGCCAATTCGGCAGGCCAAGCTGCGGTCTATCTCTCCCGCGGAGCTAGGTCCGTCACCATTCTCATTCGCGGCAACTCGCTCGAAGCCTCGATGTCCTACTACCTGATTCAGCAGATCGAAAAGAATCCGAAGATCACCGTGCGCACGTGCACGGAGGTAGTCGGCGCTGAGGGTGACGATCACCTCGAACGAATCACACTGCGTAACAGAGCCACCGGAGAAGAAGACACCGTCGATGCTCAGTGGTTGTTCATCTTCATCGGAGCCGCTCCCCTGACCGACTGGCTCGGAGACGTGGTGGTCCGCGACGGAAATGGCTTCGTTCTTGCCGGCCCGGACCTTCCGTCCGAAGGCGTCACACCGGACGGGTGGCCGCTCGACCGCGCACCACATCATCTCGAAACCAGTGTCCCCGGAGTGTTTGTCGCCGGGGACGTACACGCCGAATCGGCCAAGCGCGTCGCGTCGGCCGTCGGAGAGGGCGCGATGGCCGTGATGTTCGTCCACCGCTATCTTGCTCAACAATAGGGAGATTCGATGTCCATTCCTGAATGCAGCCCAGACTTGCTCCGCACCCTGTTCCTGTTCGAGAAGCTCACCGACGATCAGCTCGAATCACTCTGCCAGGCAGGCCATATCACCGAGATCGATCGAGGTCAGGTCTACCTCGAAGGTGAGCCTGCCACCTGCTTCTACGTCCTCATCGAGGGCGAGGTGGTGCTGTCCAAGCTGTCGGGCGGCGAAGACATCGAGATCAACAGGACCACCCAGCGCGGCGTCTACTCGGGAGGCTGGACGGCGTATCTCGGCGATCGTGTACCGCAGGTCTACGCGGGGTCGATGCGAGTGACGACTCCTTCGACGTTTTTCGTCCTGGACGCCGACAAATTCGGCAACGCGATGCGCGAGTGGTTTCCGATGGCGGTTCATCTGCTCGAAGGTGTTTTCTTCGGCAAGAAGAACACTCAGCAGATCATCGATCAGCGAGAGCGACTCCTTGCACTCGGATCACTGTCGGCCGGATTGACTCACGAGCTCAATAACCCTGCAGCCGCGGCGGTTCGAGCGACAGCCTCTTTGCGCGAGCGTGTCGCAGGTATGCGTCACAAACTGGGAATGGTTGCATCGGGCACCTACGACCGCGATGCCCTCGTCACTCTCATGCGACTTCAAGAGGAAGTTGCAGAGGTTGTCGCCAAGGCGCCGACGCTCACTCCCCTCGAAGCCTCCGATCGGGAGGATTCGTTGGGTGAATGGTTCGAGGATCATTCGATTCGAGAAGGTTGGGACCTGGCTCCGACCTTCGTGCAGGCTGGACTCGACACCGCTTGGCTCGAGAACGTTGCTGCAGCCGTTGACGAGTCCGTACTCGAAGGCGCAATTCGCTGGCTGAATTACACCATCGAATCCGAACTCCTGATGAACGAGATCGCCGACTCCACAACGAGGATCTCGACGCTCGTCGGTGCGGCCAAACAGTATTCACAGATGGATCGCGCTCCCTTCCAGACCATCGATGTCCACGAATTGCTCGACAGCACGTTGATCATGTTGGGGCAAAAGATCGGAAGCGGAATCGAAGTCGTCAAGGAGTACGACCTTGCGTTGCCTCCGATCGACGCCTACGCCGCCGAACTCAATCAGGTGTGGACCAACCTGATCGACAATGCGGTGTCTGCCATGGACGGATCGGGAACACTCACCGTTCGGACAAGCCGCGATGGCGACCGCGTGTGCATCGAGATCTGCGACACCGGCGCCGGGATTCCCGATGACGTCATCGACAGGATCTTCGAACCCTTCTTCACGACTAAGCCTGTTGGTGAGGGAACCGGTCTCGGCCTTGATATTTCGTGGCGAATTGTGGTCGGCAAGCATCGTGGTGAGCTTCGGGTCACGTCGGAGCCCGGTAACACCCGGTTCAGAGTTTTGCTGCCCATCGCGGGCCCACCGCGGGATACGCGCGACGACTAGCCACCTTGCACGGCCGGTAGGCAAAGCGCACGATGAAATGACCGACTTCAGTCAGCGAGAGGGTGGACCATGACCGACGGACTTCCAGCGGGGATCGATCCGAGTGTGCCGCCCAGTGGCGCGGGATGCGTTGAATGCGATGCGAGCGGCGGTTGGTGGGTGCACCTGCGTCGATGCGCGCAATGCGGTCACGTGGGGTGTTGCGACTCCTCACCGTCACAGCACGCGAGCAAGCATGCGGCCTCGACAAAGCATCCGTTCATGCAGAGCTACGAACCCGGTGAGGATTGGTTCTGGAGCTTCGAAACCAACGAGGCGTACGACGGACCTGAATTGGCGGCGCCCACTTCACATCCCGTAGATCAGCCGACGCCGGGACCTAAGGGTCGTGTCCCAGCCGATTGGCAGCAACACATCCACTGACTCAGTTCGGTTGGTCGATCGACCTCAAAGTCGAGACGTTCGACGACTCCTGATCCAATGCGTTGTCGATGCAGGCTTGAAACTGAGCCTGCATTGCCTCCACGACCGCGATATGACTCGCCAACACATCGACGAGCGCATCCGGGCCGCCAACCGCCTTTTCCTCGAACTTAGCCTGTAGCGCCTGTGCGGATCCTAGGGTTCCAAACCCTGTCAATTGACCGAGTAGTGCGGCGGAGTTCAGTGCTGCCTCGAACTGCGCGCGGAGTTCAGCGCAAGCCGCGATCAGCTCGCCGGCGACTTTGGCATCAAGATACAAATTCGACATGTGACTCCTGTGTTCGAGGGTGTAGCTGCAATCAGGACCGCTGTCACGGGAGCAATGGAATCACTGTCTCGGCAATTCGTTCCACCAGCGTGCACGGCGTCTCGGCGCGCGCCGCACCGACCTTGGCGCCGACGCGGATCATCGCAGTGGATTGAGAGGTCGCGAACGCGACGTTGCAAGCAGAATCTGTTTTGTCATTGCGTTCCTGGTATATCAGGACTTCGCGCCCGGCGATTTGGGCTCGATGAAGGTCGCGCATGACTAGATTCTGTTCGACCTCTACGAGCGAATGATCGGTCGATGTCAGAGACAAGAAGTACCACCCACCGTTCCACGAGCAAATGTTGAAACCATCGATATGCGTGTCAACGATGTCAACCTCTTTTGTTGCCGGGTCGACTCCGACTTTCTCCAATTCCTCATTGCCGAGAACCTCACACGGATCAAACATCCCAATCACATCGACAGGGAAAGCCTCACCGTCGACCGTCGACGAACAACCCCCAACCAACAGCGCGGCCGCGACCAAGACCACTGCACCCCTCACTCCCACAGCACTCCCCCTCATTCGCTGCCCGGACACTCCAGCGACACTTCGCTGCCTCAATTTGGCAGGTCGACCGACCTCAAAGTCGAGACGTTCGACGACTCCTGATCCAATGCGTTGTCGATGCAGGCTTGAAACTGAGCCTGCATTGCCTCCACGACCGCGATATGACTGGCCAACACATCGACGAGCGCATCGTGGCCACCGACGGCCTTCTCCTCGAACTTCGTCTGAAGCGCTCGACCTGATGCGAGCGTCCCTAAACCACCAACCCAACTCAGTTTCGCAGCAGCAACAGACAAATGCTCCAACGTCATTTGGTATTCGCCGCATGCCGTAACTAGCAATCGCGCCGTGTCCGGATCCAGCGAGAACGAAACCTCGGCCCCGGAGTCCTCATTTGAACTCATGCGTAGCACCACCTTCATCAAGCGATCGATTCATCTGGGGAGCTCCGGGAAGAGTTTGTCGGTAATCGTCGACGCGAGGCCACACGGGTCGATCGGCGTCTCACCGAAATCTGGGGCGATCCGAACGATCAGCACCCCCTGATTGGTCGTCCAAGCTACTGAGCAAATCTGTCCGGTCGCATCGTCACGCTGCCCGAACTTGATAGCAGGGCCGCCATGAACATTCGCAGCCCTTACATCGGCATTGTTGGTGTTCGCTTCGACTTCGTCGAGAGTGTGGTCTGTTGACCAGACGCTCAGCGAAATTCCCGTCCCATCCCATGAGCAGATTTCAAATCGTGGAATCTGAACTCCAAGAATCCCGCGTTCCTCAGTCGCCGGATCAACGCCGACATACCGCAAGGCGCTGTCGCTAATGCCGCTACAAGGGTCAAATAGCCCAACAGCCTCGTCGGCTCGTACTGCATGCCCCTCGACCGTCGACGAACAACCCCCAACCAACAACGCGGCCGCGACCAAGACCACTGCACCCCTCACTCCCACAGCACTCCCCCTCATTCGCGGCCCGCTCACAGTATTGGACGCTCCCCAGCACCGATCGGTTCCACCCGTTGCATTCCGTTGCAACCCTTCACCCACGCCGACAATCGGCCTAACGTCGATCTACCAGGGGATTCACAACGAAGTGAGGTGCGGATCAATGAAGGCAGCACGGTTCCACGGGCAGAAAGACATCCGGATCGAAGAGATCCCAGAGCCCGAATTGCGGCCAGGAACAGTCAAGCTGAAGGTCGCATGGTGCGGAATCTGCGGCACGGATCTCCACGAGTACCTCGAGGGACCGATCTTCATCTCCGCACCCGGACACCCGCATCCACTCTCACACGAGAATGCGCCGGTCACGATGGGCCACGAGTTCTCCGGCACCGTCGAAGAGGTCGGCGAAGGTGTCACGGACGTCGAGGTCGGCGAAAATGTTGTCGTCGAGCCGTACTTCGTCTGCAACGAGTGCGCCCCGTGCAAGGCGGGCAACTACCACCTGTGTACGAAGATGGGGTTCATCGGCTTGGCCGGCGGCGGTGGCGGACTCAGCGAGAAGGTCGTCGTCGACCGTCGCTGGATCCACAAGATCGGCAACATCCCGCTCGACGAGGCAGCTCTCATCGAACCGTTGAGCGTCGCCCATCACGCCGTCGTACGCAGTGGAGCCGAAAGCGGCAACGTCGCCATCGTGGGCGGAGCCGGACCGATCGGACTCCTCGTTGCGGCAGTCCTCAAGGGTCTGGGTGTCACGACGATCGTCACCGAACTCAGCGAGGCCCGCAAAGCCAAGGCCCTCTCCAGTGGAGTCGCCGACTACGTCATCGATCCCACCACCGAAGACGTCAAAGCGCGCGTCCTCGAACTCAGCGGAGGCATCGGCGCAGACATCGGTTTCGAGTGCGCAGGCGTCAACGCAGTACTCGACACCATGCTCGACACGGTCAGGCCTGCTGGAGTTGTTGTCAACGTGTCGATTTGGGGCAAGCCCGCGACCATTGACATGCAGAAGCTGGTCCTCAAGGAAATCGACCTACGCGGAACCATCGCGTACGTACGCGACCATGAAGCGGTCATCAAGATGGTCCAGGACGGTGTCGTCGATCTGGCGCCATTCATCACCGGTCGTATTCAGCTCGAAGAATTGATCTCCGAAGGATTCACCACTCTGATCGAGCACAACGACACTGCAGTCAAGATTCTCGTCAGGTCGTAACCGGACGGGGCACCTCCGGGCCCACCGCAGTCAGGGACCCAGGTGCCCGCCCTTTGCCCCATCCGATCTTCTCTCGGTAGCGGCCGATGTGATCGTCCTCGATCACATCGGCCGTTTCCAACGGCGTGGATTGCGGATGCACATACAGCGCATCCGTCGGGCAATATGCCTCACACATGAAGCAGGTCTGGCAATCCGATTGGCGCGCAATCACCGGGACGCCCGACGGCGTCCGATCGAAAACATCTGTAGGACAAACGTCTACGCACTTGTCGCAGCCGATGCAGTCAGGCGCGGACACCAGCTCGATCATGACGCCACCAGTGCAGACCCGACAGATTCAGAAGTCCGGGTCCACACCGAATCCAAACCGCCGGTGAGGACGTGATGGTGCTGCGTCACATCGAGTTCGGGATAATCGTCTCGCTTGCTCATTCCCCGAGTCTCGGTCCGCGCCAACGTCGAGTGGTACATCCAGCGACCGACGGCCGTGATCGCGGCAGCCTGCCGCGCCGCCATCCGACCTGCTGGATCCGCGCCCAGATCCGACCTCACTGCACCCCACAGCGATTCGAGCTCACCGAGCGCTGCGGATACTCGATCACCGCTGCGGAGGTAGTTCTTGTCGAAGGGAATCAGCTGCGCCTGAGCAGCTTTCACCACATCGTCGGCAGCAAACCCGGTTCGTACCGGATTACGCAATCCGACGGTTCCGGCTCCGCGTAGACCACTGGTAGCCCCGCGTCCGACCGACAGCGCATAGCGCGCAGCACCGATTCCCGCCCATGAACCAGAGGACATCGCCCACGCGGCGTTGTGACTTCCCCCGCCGGTAAACCCTCCGCAGATTCGCTCTCGGGTCGCTGCGTCCCCGGCGGCAAACAGACCTGGAACGGATGACGCGCAATCGTCGTCGACGACGTTGATTCCCCCAGTGCCGCGCACCGTGCCTTCAGCGAGCATGCCGACCTCGAATTTGTCGGTGAAGGGATCGATTCCGCGGCGATCGAATTGAAGGAAGAAGTTGGGTTGCCCCAGCCTCATTCGACGCTGCACCTCGGCGTCGGCCCGATCGATCTGCGCGAACACGGGCTCGTTCCGCAACGTGCTGGCGATGACGGACCTCCCCTTCGCCGAACCTGCCCCTTCGAGCACTCTTCCGTCTGCGTGGAAGAACGTCGCGTACGCGTAGTAAGCCGTCTTGGTGATCGTCGATCCGGCCGCCGCGATTCCGTACGCGTTCGAGAACTCCATCCCGGAGAACTCGGCTCCGACTTCCGCTGCCATCAATGCACCGTCACCGGTATCGACGTTGGTGCCCAGCGCACCGGACAGAAACGCACAACCTCCGCTGGCGACCACTACCGCGCCTGCCGAGACTCGGTAGTCCTGGTGTTCGTGGCGTTGGTAGCCCGCAGCTCCGCGAACTCGTCCTTCGCCGTCCACCAACAGCTCCAGCGCCGGCGAATGATCGAGGATCCGCACACCGGCTCGACGAATCCAGGTGCGCATCCGTCGCATGTACTCAGGTCCCTGCAAGCCGGTACGGATCTGCTTGCCCGTGCTGGGGTCGACGGGGAACGGATATCTGCCCTCCACCGCGAGGAGATCCATGTTGGAGTAGGTCTGCTCGAGAACGCGGTCCATCCAATGGTGGTCTGCAAGATATCCGCCGAGCGCCTCACGACCGGCCTTCGCCCGCTCACGGGCAGTCGTATCCGGTTCGACGTACCAAACACCTGTTCCGGAGGGGGCCGTTGCGCCGCTCGTTCCGCAGTAGCCCTTGTCGACCAGGACGACGTCTGCACCGGCCTTGGCCGCGCGCAACGCTGCCCATGCGCCGGCGGGGCCACCACCGATCACCAATACATCGGTGGAGAGTTCGAGGACGTCCGTCACTGGCCAGCTCCTGTCAGAGGTCTACGCAACACTTCTGTTGCCGCAATATTCCTCGAACGAACTACGCAGCGCCACAGTCAGAATCACTGTGAACTCAACCGGTCACCATCGCATCGACAGATGTGCTACGACGCTTCCCGCTCCTCACCGGTGCACAACGCGGAGTACTTGGCGAAGGCTTCCTGCAAGGTCAGCGATTTGCGTCGCTCGGCGATGTCGCGGGGCTTTCCCTGTGCAACACATCGACGAGCATGCTCGATCACAGCTTCACGAATGACGCTGGAAATGTCCGCGCCCGTGAGCTCTTGGAGGGCCTCTAGGGCCCTCAGTTCCTCTACGTCGAATCTCACCGTTACCGATCGTCTAGCCACGCTCAGGATGTTACTTGCGGGTACACCAAATTTGGTGAGTTACATATGCGTCGAGTCGAATATCTTTGGGCGCCAAAACCTTCGAATTCCGATCTACGTGGGTAAATAGTTTTCCACTCACGGCACTCATGTAATGCAACGCACACGGCGCTAGCCAGCGTGCCGACGGACACTGTCGCTGTCTATGCTTGCGAAACACTGCCTTCGATCGGAGATATACCGCGTGAGCATCGACCACATCGTTTCCGCAGTCGACGGCGATGCTGCCGAGCGAATCAAAACGGCCCTGGCCGAGAGAGCCGCAACCTCGACGGACACGACCACGCTGGTGTTCGACGGCGTGAGCATCGAGATTCCGCCATCGGTCGGCGACGCCGTCGTGCAGCTCCTGACCTACCTCGCTGCCGGCGACAGCGTCGCCCTCGGGCCCGTCGCAGAACTCCTCACCACCTCGCAGGCAGCAGAGATCCTCGGCGTTTCGGACACGTATGTACGTAAGCTCGCCGACGCCGGGAAACTCCCGATCGAACTACGCGGCACCCACCGCAGGTTCCGCCTCGACGACGTGATGGCTTACCGCGAGCAGTTCCCCAAACGCGCCTAGCTCTTCGCGTACATTCCTTCGATCTCTTTCGAGAACCGATCGACGACGACATTGCGCTTGATCTTGAGCGTCGCTGTCATCTCACCGTCTTCCTCGGTCAGATCGCGATCGAGAATGACGAACTTCTTGATCGACTCTGCATGTGAGACAGCGGCATTGGCGTCGTCGACGGCCTTCTGCAGCTCCGCTCGAAGGTCCTTGTCGTCACGTAGTTCGGCGACGGTGGCACCAGAAGGCTTGCCGTTCTCCGCCTTCCACTTCTCGAACACCTCGGGGTCGACGGTCAGCAACGCCGTGATGTAGGTCTTCCCGTCGCCGACGACGACTGCCTGCGAGACGATGGAATGCGAACGGATACGGTCTTCCATCGGGCCGGGCGAGACGTTCTTGCCGCCCGCCGTCACCAGAAGATCCTTCTTGCGTCCGGTGATGGAAAGGTAACCTTCGCTGTCGAGTTCACCGAGATCACCGGTTCGCATCCAGCCGTTGACGAATGTCTCTTCGGTGGCCTTGTCGTTCTTCCAGTATCCCTTGAAGACGACTCCACCGTTGAGTTCGATCTCGCCATCCTCGGCGATGCGAACCCCGTTGCCGCCCATCGGCTGTCCGACGGTTCCGATCTTCTGAGCACCCGGGACGTTGACGCAGTGCGCTGCTGTGGTTTCGGTGAGGCCATAGCCTTCGTAGATCGGAACTCCGAGCCCACGGAAGAAGTGCCCCAGTTCAGGAGTGAGGGCGCCGCCGCCGGAGATCGCGAACCAGCACTCGCCGCCGAGAGCCGCGCGAAGTTTCGAGTACACGAGCTTGTCTGCCACTGCGTGCTTCACCTTCAGGATCAGCGAGGGACCGCCCTTGTCGAGAGCCTGGCTGTACTCCTTTGCAGTGGCTTCTGCGAAGGCGAAGATCGCGCCGGGAATCTTTCCACCGGACTCCGCCTTGCGTGCTGCGCCGTCACGAACTTTTTCGAAGACACGCGGAACACCGAGGATGGTGTTGGGCTTATAACGCTCGAATTGGGTTGTGATGGTGGCAAAGTCGGACCAGTGCGCCTGCGACGCACCAGCTTCGAACGTCGCAAGGGACACCGCGCGGGCCAGTACGTGCGCGAGCGGGAGGAAGGTCAGGACTCGGTTTCCCGGAACCGCCACCTTGCCGATCGATGCCGTGAGAATCCCGCGCACCTCGGACAGGAAGTTGCGGTGCGTGAGGATGCATCCCTTGGGACGGCCTGTCGTGCCGGAGGTGTAGACGAGTGACGCAAGATCGTCGGCCTTGATGCCCGCGAGTCGCTTCTTCAGCTCGGTGTCGTCAACGTCGGCACCCTGTGCGGTCAGCTTTTCGACTGCTCCGTCGTCGATCTGCATGACGGCCTTGAGAGAGCTTGGCGCGTCCTGGAACAGCTGCTCGTGCGCGCCGGTTTCGACGATCGCGATGACGGCCTCGGAGTCTTCGAGGATCCAGCTGACCTGCCCCTGAGACGACGAGTCGTAGATCGGAACGGTAGCCGCGCCGGCGGCCCAGATGGCGAAGTCGAACAGCGTCCACTCGTATCGGGTCGCAGAGAGGAGTGCGACGCGGTCGCCTGCCTGCACGCCAGCGGCGATGAGCCCGTTTGCGACGCCGGTGACCTGCTCGGCGAACTCTTTAGCCGTTACATCTACCCAACCCTCGCCCTTGGGTCGGGAGAACACCGTCAGATCTGGCGTGCGCTCGGCGTGAGTGAAGACGGTGTGCACCACAGACTCATTGTCGGAGATGGTGAACTGGGCTTTGGCGCTGTACTCACTCACAGGGTGTCATCTCCGTTGGTCTGCGATTCGATGCTGATTCTGAAGCGGTGGAGTGCGCGGGCGAAGTCTGCGACCTCGGACTCGGTCCAATCGTGCAGCCTGCCGGCGACTTGGTCGAGCCGACGCGCGTCGGCGGCGTCGAGGTATTTGCGGCCAGCCTCCGTGAGGTGCAGCGGATTGCCCTGACGAACGGATCCCGGATCGGCATATACCCAGCCTGCCTCGATGCACCCGCGCACTTGGCGCGAGATGGTCGAGCGGTTGACGCCGAAGACTTCGGAGATCTCCGTGGCCTTGCATCCGTCATTGCGGCCGATGAAGGAGAGGAACGAATGCTGGGCGATCGACGGGTGGTCATCGGAATGCCGATCCCCCGTCATCAACTGCCGCGTCAGGTGCACCAGCTCGTCATGAACGGCTGGTGGACCGGTGAGCGCCATTGCTCCGTCGTGTTGCACTGGGCAACTATAACGCTGCCCCCAGTCCCGATTGCAATATGACCGCCGCCACCGACAAGAAGTCCGTCGGTGGCGGCGTGAAAAGTTAGACCAGATCCTCACCGTTGCGGCGAGCAGTTGCCCAATCCTTGAAGAATCCCTTGCTGATGACTCCCAGCACGACCAAGACCAACGCCGGCCAGATCAGAACATAAATGGTCAGTAGAGCTGTACTCATTCGTATTCCTTCCACTTGTCTCGACGGTTACTTTCCGGACGCTCCCACGGCAGGAAGCTCGTCATCGTCGAAGTCTCCCGTCCGCTGTTTGATGAGTTCGAAATCGAATGTCTCACGCTGATTGACGGACATCGCAAAGCACACGACGGTACTGACGGCATAGGCCACCAAAGATCCGCTGAGCGTTGGGTAGTCGTGGAGGAAGCCGATTGCGAACGGCGCGGACAGCACGATCGCCAGGCCACCGACGATCTGCGCAACCTTCAGACCGAAGAATCCAAATGTCATGAGCCCCAGCACCACTCCGATACCGACAACGGCGACGATGTCGGAGAGTATCCCGAACATCCCATCCATCGGCACCCAACTGAATCGGACGGGCAAGAAGGCAGCAAGAGCCACCAGCACCGACACAGTGAAGGCTTTGTTGGTGGCCTTGCCCCAGTAGAAGCTCGCAATAACCGGGAACACCAAAGCGCCCCACAGCGCGCCGACGAACACCAACAGATCCAGAATGCTCAATTGCAGACTTGCCAAGGAGATAGCCGCCGCCGTGGCAACAATCATCGTTACTCGGCCGATGAGCAGCATCCGTCGAGGGTTCGCATCAGCCTTGCCTGCGACGGCTTGGCCGTACACGTCGGTCATCACGATGGACGAGAGCGCAGCAAGGTCCGAGTCCGCCGTCGATGACAGCGCGCCGATGATCATGACAAAGAAGACAGCCAGCAAAATTCCGGGCAGGTACGACGCGGCCATCTGCGGAATCAGATTGTTGACGTCACCATCCATCGGCTCGATTCCGAGGTACAGCGCAAGAACACCCAGCATTCCGACACCAATGACCGTTGCGCCGTATCCGACGGTTGCGGTGATGAAGGTGGGCTTGATCAGGTCTTCGCGGACCGCGAACAGACGTTGGGCAATGGTCTGGTTGCCGATTGCGTAGGCAAGAACTGCCGCGATGTACGGCGCGCCCTGCTCGAAGAAGGCAACGCTCGAGAAGAAGTTGCCCTGCTCAGCAGTAAGGTTGCCTGCCCCGGATTCGAAGGCTGCCGGGAACCCTGCCGCAAAGAAGATGAACGGCACCAAAACCGCTACCGCACCGAGCATTCCGATCAGCTGAACAAAGTCGGTCAACACCGAAGCGCGGAAGCCCGACCACAACGTGTACAGCAAAACGCCCAGCGCAACGATGAACACACCCTGGATGAAGTTGAACGGCGAAAGCAACGCGATCAGCAGACCACCAGCGAGGAAGTTCGACATCAAACTGATGAGACTGCCGACGATATTGGAGCCCGCGAGCATCAGCTGACTCGAGCGTCCGTGCCGCGCGTACATGACCTCAGCCAGGGTGTGGGCTTTCGGCGCTACTTTGCGAATTCGCTGGCCGAACGGATAAATGAAGAGAATCATCAACGCGCCCCACAAACCGTAGTGAATGGGGCCGGAGATTCCGTAGGTGTAGCCAGAAGTGGCAGATGCGTACATCGACGACGCCCAAATCCAGGTGGCCGTCATACTCGCGGCCGAAACACCAAATCCTAATTTGTTTCCGGCGGTCATAAAACCGTCGGCATTTTCCTGTTTCTTACCAATACGAAGAGAAATCAGAAATGTTCCACCATAAAAAGCAACAAGCAGTGAAACAATTACCAAGGTACTGAACTGGACCGTGTCGGACCCCGTCACATGCCACATCCTTCGCACATAATCGGCAGAGCAAAGCACAAAACCCCTGTTCAGGATCTTTGCGCTTCGTTTCTGCACGCCCTAGGAGCGACCGCCATACCAACACCGGTCACATATTCAATTGACTAGCAACACGCACTTCGTCTTTTCGGAAACCCAACCTCCACAAAATAAATCTTCTGCGCAAGCTTTTGGCTCGACCACGCAATTCAACAACTGAGAATCGACCATAGCATGATGGCAATTTCGAACAAAAACTCCGATATTTTCCCACCCGAAAATATTCATGTTTCCGCCGCAGTAAAATCGTGCGCTTCCAGCGCATATAACAAATCCGCATCGATTGAAATCGATGCTCGATTCGATCGCATACCTACATCGACAGGACCATCCTGGCAAACCGTCGGCCCCACTCGGGATCGGCGGAAACATGCTGGTCCAGCGGATTGGAGACAATCGCCCCGATCATTCGCAAGTACACGAGAGTGTCTCGCACCATCCACGTCCAATCGTCGTCCCCGAGTCGTGTTCCGTCTGTTGTCGACCAACCCAATGCCGTGAGGCCTTCGATCATCACTTCACTACGTTCGGACTCCGACAAGCCGGCAGCCAACGTAAGGAACAGAATTCGGCCGGCTTCCTGCGCCAACTCACCCTTTCCCAACGGCATGGCCGACACGATGTGACGCCACAGCTCGCCTTCATATGCGAGCACTGACGCGCCGAGTCGAGTCAGAAGCAATGTGCCTCGGAGTTTCCGGACAAATCTCAGTGTCTTTGCGACTTCAACGAGTACTGCTAATTGCGAGTCACTCCCTGCCGTGACACCGATCCAGTCGCTGCCCCAATCGAGTTCGTCTCGGGCGGCCGCAACATGGTCCGAAGGAAGTGCCCCGGACGCCGTCAAAACAATCCCACCACCTCGCGCGGAGTTCAGCAGCCACAGCAGTTGGCGGGTTGCTCCTTCACGCATCACCTCGAAATAGTTGTCATATCCGCCACGAAGCTCCGCTTCGGCAACTGCGGCAAACAGTTTCGGCGCGGAATGAACAGACAAGCGGCGCAAGAACTTCTCGAACAGCGAGCTTCCCACAGGCGGCGATTTATGCAGTGCCACTGCAATGGTGACTGCTGCATTGGACTCTGCGGGAACAAAACGTTCGGGATCGAACAGTCCGGTACTCGCCTGCACGTTCAGGAACTCGCGATACCCGATCGGACCGCCAGAATCCTCCGGCGGGCACGCTCTCTCGCCGTCGAGACAGGATGGCTCAGGAATCGGCTGGTCTTCGACAATCTGCTCGAGAACCAACGTGTGACTCCACCTTGCGCGGGCGTTGTACTCATAACGGACGTACTCCCCTACCGCGGTAACTGCCTCGTCGATCCGGACTTCGTCCTCACCAAACTCGTCTTCCTGGTATCCGTCGCGCTCGATCACATCTGGCGCGATATACCGATCTGGGCCATTGTCCGTTGAATGATGGACACTCACCCACTGATGAGCGTGTTGATCTCCCCACCCCATCACCGCCTGCACAATCGAATGAAGTTGGTCCAGTTCGATATTCGACGGAACCGAAAACCGTCTCCAAATAGGCGGCGTGATGCAATCGAGTTCGATCCGCATGACAAAGTTCGCCACCTCCGGCCGTCGACGCTGATTCCGCATCTGCCTCGGCGTAAGGACCTTCATCTGGCTTTGCGCCGCTTGATATGCAGCTACCAAACGCAGATGTGAAGCTCGCCGAACTCTCTGACCCGTCATGCATGGAGGCTAGATCTACCTACCGACAGCCGAGATACTCACTGCCACAAGGCTGTCCGATTTGTCGAGACACGCATGACGCCGCTGGTCGGCTGTCAAGTCCTGATCAGCGCGGACCTGCCCAGGCATCTTTAATCATCCACTGCGCGGACAATAGTGTGCGCCGATTACCGTAGACCTGACAGCTACCGCACGAAAACAGTGCCCAGCGCCTGCCCGGACTGGCACAGAACATGAGGATCCATGAGCGACCAAGACACGACCGCCGACCAGCCCCTCCACATCAACGGCGCAATTGCCTTGGTGACGGACGAGCGCGACGAATTGGTTCGCCTGTGCGTCCAGACCCTCGCCGAACTGCTGGGCAGTGAGCCTGCCACCGATGACGACGGAGACATTGTCGTGCCGGTTCACGGGTTTGTCGTCTACGTGACAGTTGCGGATGACGGCCCTCAGATCAACGTCTGGTCCTCGGTTCTGACCGGCCTCGGCAATCCCTCGCACGCTGCAACCCGGTTGATCGAACTCGCGCAGGAATGGCCGCGCCTGCGCTTCGCCTTCAGCGGCGACCACCTGCTGGTCTCCACGATGCTCGACGCGGACCCCTTCGCTCCACAACATCTGCTCAACCTGATCGACGAGGTCCACGACTTCACTCACGAACTCGACGACGATTTTGCTGAATCCTTCGGCGGAGCCCTCGACTGCGACGCGGATGACGACAGCTACGCCGGAGTCTGCAATCCCGGCGGTTGCGGCGACCATTGTGACTGTGATTGCGGCGATGAACTACCTGACAGCGAGATCGATATCAAAGCAGTCGTGTCGACGCCCGGCAAGTAGCCAGCAGCCCACGATTTATATTGCGCGCGTGCATCTCTGCGATTGCAGAGCTGTACGCGCGCGAGCAGTTTCGCTATCGCCAGCGACCTCAAGTGAACCGACATAGTCTGCCCTTTCGGCTACAGGTCCTGCGATCACATCGTGAGCAACATCAGCCAGCGGACTGAAACTTCTGTAGCTCGACGCAAGCAACTCTGGATCAGGGCGCTCAGATCTGAGAGCTGGGATCACCATCAGCTTCTGACCGTGACGCTCCTTCAGCCCGTGCTCCAGCATCGGGCCATCGATCTTCGAGAAGATCCCGTCTGATCGCAACCATAAGATCGGGACTGATACCAAGAATATGGACATCGAATGCGGCATGGTGAATCTTGCACATTGCCAACCCATTTCGGACTGTAGCTACTCTCATCGGAATCGGGCACAATATGTGCCGCGACAAGCAATGAGCTGTGACCTTAGGAATCAACAGCGCAACGCGTTTCGTAGGCCCGCATCACTGTCGCTCGAAATACCGGCTGGTGCAGCCTTTCGCTTGGTTTCTGAGATCAGGTGACGGCGAAGATGAGATTCGATCGGAGAAATGGGTACCATCGTGCAGGTTCAGAATGGGTGTGGCCGGTGCCCCGCCACGCCCATTCGCTCTACTGCACGTCAGGTGTCGTGATTTGCAGGACCTTTACGAAATCGCTTTGCAATCCAACCTCTGATCCCCGAGGATTCAGCGACCGCGGCGCCTCGCATCTCCGCACTAGCTGCGGACATCGCCTCGTCAACTGCTCTGCTCAGCGATCTCGCGGAAAATATCTCGTGA
This sequence comes from Rhodococcus sp. RCBS9, assembly GCF_029457415.1. Taxonomy (NCBI): domain Bacteria; kingdom Bacillati; phylum Actinomycetota; class Actinomycetes; order Mycobacteriales; family Nocardiaceae; genus Rhodococcus; species Rhodococcus sp. RCBS9. Next base: position 447,685 of record NZ_CP120422.1, read on the forward strand.
GCAAGGTCCGGAACGTCGACAAGTGGGAACCTCGGTACGAGCAATGCCCGATCTGCAAGGAGATCCGGAAGATCCACCTGGATTTCGCGACCGAGCAGTTCCTCCATCCACGATGAGTCACCAGCACCGACGAAATGTTTCGCAAAGCTGTCAACATCGATACCTGATGCGACATTCCCCAGCGACTCGAAACTAGGAACGTTGACGAATCGGATCTGCGGTGGTTCGAAGATATGGATGACCTGACTGAGCATTTCTACGGCCCCGTGGTCATTCACGGCAACGAGCCGGAACCGACCACCAGTATCCAGACTGATCTGGACCGTGTTCGACGCACTGACGTTGATGTCCATCGCCGTTCCCCATGGCGTATGCAACGTGAGATCTCGGTATCCAGTTACATCCCAGGATATCTCGACGTTCTCCCCCCTCATTCCAAATGCCGGAGACACCGCAAATTGATTGATCTCGGGAGGGGTAATCTGCGCGCAAATTTGAGCGTAGAAATAGCGATACCAGTCCATCGCAGAGGGACGAGCAGCTTTGTCTGCGCTGAGTCCCGCAGCAAGCATTCCAAGCCCCGCAGCGTCGATCATGCCGGTCACATGAGAAAGGTTGCGCGATGGTTTGGTCTTCGACGCCAGCACAAAATAGATCAACAACGCCAACTTGTAGCGGTCAGTGTATTCGTCCTGCTCGCTTTGCCCATCCAGTCGTTTCTCCGGGCTTTCCATGTTCGGGCTATTCGCCTGAGGGATTGCCGGAGACCTCGATTCGATTCGAACTGGATCCATATCGATGAACATGATCGGCTCGTCCTCCGAAGTGCTCCACAAGATGTTGGTTACGCTCAAATCCCCATACACCATGTTTCGCGCGTGCAGAAACTGCATAACATGTGCCATCCAAGCGCAGTAGCGCAGTCGCGCAAGAATGTCCGTTTCTTCGACGACGGTTCCGCCATTGTTTCGTGCGTGACCCGGTTTCGCTAGCCAGCTCAGTGATCGCATCGTCGATGCGGTACCTGCAACCTGAGCGATTGAGGTTTCGATGAAGTGCTGCGGAACCAAACGCATCAAGAAGCCCACCACGCTGCCATTGTCGACAACGGTGTCCAGCGGCCAGGTCGTGTAGTGGTCAAGTACGTCACGGTCTGGTTCGGACATCCCATTCCGAAAGTCGACCAGGACTTGCAGGTTCGCGAGTTCGTCCGGCCCCGCCTGTAGATATTCCTTGAACGCACAGGTCGGCTCGCCGACCAGCTTCGCCGGGGTTTCGACTTCGTATACGATCCCGAAGCCACCTTTACCCAATTCGCGGCGCTTGTTCAGGATCGACGAATCAATCGGCACAGTCCCTGCTTCTTCCGGATTGTGTGTGCAGTAGTGGGCAACTGAGCACAAGAAGTGAATTCAATGACATGGCTATTCGACGATAGACCCTAGGCCGGTCAACAGCTGACTCAAAACAGTTGACTGAAGCCATTTCTGCGTGGTGGGACCACTATCATCAAGCACCACCGTGTCTAGAAAATGCGCACACACTGTGCGTAGCAAATCCGGCGATCCCGACTGATCGATGACAGTTCTTGTTGCACAAACCCGTTGGTGGGCTTCCGGCTGTGCGTCTGAGGCATGCTCACCGATCAGCCAGAGCAATCGTTGAACAGAGTCCTTGTTTGAAGACAATTCTGCATCGTCGATGCTGCATCGCACGTCGAGAACAAACCCGTTGTACCCGGCGAGAACTCCGGACCCACCGCCGGAAGCCGCGCGCCGCTCGAGCAGACTGTAAGGATCCCGTAGTGCCACCAATCCATCGCGGGCGCTATCGAAAATACAATAGGTCCCACGAGTGAGTGCCAACGCGAACAGATCCTCGAGTTGAGGATCTGCCATCAACCTGTCGGCGAGGTAGGTCACCGCCGCAGAGGCCACCTCCGAGGCCGATCCGGGTCCGAAATCAGTTGCAGGCAAAGCAATAACCAACCTGATTGGATCAGGTTCGTCGGTATCCAGCTCAAATACAGGAATCGACATAATTTCCCTTGTCGGTTCAGTTGGCGCTAATCGGGGGTGGGACCGGCATGCTGCCAGTCACAATCGTTTGAGTGATCTGAGGTCCAGAAGCGGCATTGGCTGGCCCGGAGCTGGCTCCGACATTACCCACTCCGGCACCCGCCGGCGCTCCCGGTCCACTGGAGAAACCGCCATTTGTCCCAGCCACGATCGGTGCAGTGCTACCGTTCGCGGCGAGGGATGCTGACCAATCATTCAATCTCAGTGCAGCAACATCTTTCGCATGCACTGTCCATAGTGCAAGTGCCTCATCGATCACAGCGGCCTGATGTTCCACTACAGCTGCGTTGATTTTCTTGACGACTTCGTGTTGCTTCTCAGCTCGGTCCTTCTCGGCATCCATCTCGGCAGTACGACGGATTTCGTCACGATCGCGCCGAAGCTTCAAGTCCGCCGTTGCCGCTTCCACCTCATAGGCTTCTCGGTCCTCGACTACCTCGTCGTACTGGCTTCGCCGACCAAGATTGGATATTACCTTGAACACAACTGGCAGAACTTCCATCGACATGAACAGCAATGTGACCGCAAGGTGTGCATTGCTCGCGGTCGAGTCGTTACCTGAAATCGCCTTCAGCGCCTTAAGTCTCGCGATGATGCCGGTATTGGCATCTTCCAATGCATAGCCGGCGTTCTGTGTCTCGCCGAGTTGGCCCTTGAGCTTCTCGATGTTGGCAACAACTGCCGGGCGTTCAGCGATCGCCTCCTCAGACTCCGCTGCGACGACACCTGCCTTTTCACTCTGCTTTTCCGCAATTTGGTCGCGGGTACTCTGCCACAGCGCCTGCGCTTCGGCGGAGGCTGCCTTCTTCGACTGGCATGAGTCCGCACATCCTGCGACACCCGTGCCTCCGGTTCCGTCCTCCTCCGCCAGTGCCTCCGCCAACAGCCGTTCGTAGGTTGCCTTCTCTTGATCTGCCTTGGTTTGCAGCGCCACAATCTCCGTTTGCACTGCACCAACGCTGGGACTACTCGCCGGATCGCCGGCGTTGACGAGCCGGTCGATCTCCGAAAGCCTTTCCTGCGCCGCTCCGAGCTGCAATGCGATCGGGGATCCGTCTATCTGCGACTGCAGGTCGCCTTGAGCTTCGATGATGCTCCGATTCAGCTGCGCATCGATCTCGCTTTCGAATATCTTGAGCATCAGCGGTGTCGAAATGACGACGCCGATAATGAACGCAAGGATCACGCGAGGCAAGGCCAAAGCGATGTTGCGCCCGATGCCTTTCTCTTGAGCGAGGCCAATGACGAGCATCCGGTCGAGGTTGAGGATCGCCAGACCCCACAGCAAACCGACCGGGGCACACAGCCATGGACTCGGGATCACTCGAGTGATGTTGAGCGCGTACGCCGCGGAGACCGCGGCAAACCCCGCAGTAGTCAACAGCACCGCGCCCATGGCCGCCTGCTTGGTTACCGCAGCGGGAAGCAGTTGAAGCACATCCTTACGAGCCCCTGCCAGACCAGCGAGGAAAAGAGATCCTCGTCCGGACTTCTGTTCCACTGATTGAGAGCTCTCTGCCATCACTTCACTACTTTGCGGTTTCGTGCAGCACGGAGCAGCACCAACGGGTAACCGGCGAACATCAAAGCGATGCACGACAGCATTGGGAATGCGGTCGGTATCCGCCACAAACGCAGATATCCAACCGCTGAATAACAAGGCCACGACATTGTCTGCCCTACGAGTCGTTGTGCGGTACGACACGGCACGAAAGACGGTTCCTCAGGCGAAGATCCGTAAATCGCTTCAGGAATTCCACCGACCAGTACATGCTCGCCCGTATCCGCTAGTGCAATCGTCGGCGCTGCAAATGTCCGAAGATCCCCCTCGAAGAAGATCTGCGTGACAGGAACAGACATCACGAGTGCTGCAAGCACCACGCCGACTCCGAGCGCCCAGTGCTCACCAACTGCCCGGTCACACTTCGGAGCAAACGCACCAAAAATGTCGGAAGTTGCGCGGTGAACGCGCGGGAACCAATAGGCCCCCACAATAAGCCCGACAATGCCGAGTGGACGCCACACAATCATGCTCGCCGAAACAAGCGCGAGCACTGGCATACAGGCAACGACTGCGAGACAGACGATATAAGGATCGGCCCAAATCGCTCGCAGCGAATTTTGCATGCGGGAAACAGGAACGCGGAAATCAGCCGCCAGGTGACCAGAGAGCAATTCCCGTCCGATCATCGAGGAGGCTGCGGCGGCCAAAGGACACGTGCGCCGCAAAGTTCAACGGGGTGGGAGGACTCGACCACGCAGAGCCGAGTTCGATAGCAACCGGCCCGGCGCCACCGAGAAAGGCATCGCCGACTCCGTCGGTACACAGCAACAACAGCATTTCCCCGTCAAGCTCGAAGTGTTCCGACCTCACCGGGCTGTCGACCCACAGCGGCAGTGCCGATGTCCTGTTCGAGGCGAATTCTCCGTCATTGATTTTGCCACCCAGAATTGGAGTCCAACCCTCGAAGGCTTCATCCGATGCGTGATGGCGCGCCGTCCACAACGAACTGTCGCCGACGGCCGCGTAGCAGACTTCCCACGGACCCGGTTGAGTAACTGCTGAAACTACAACAGCCACAGCAGTAGTCGCCATCACTGCACGGACGTCGTCAATCTCGGCATCGGAACGTCCGAGCACCTGTCGAGCTCGAACACAGACTGCTGCCGACGCGTCGGCAAAGATCCCCGTCCACAAGTTTGGATCATCGCCGAGATCACAGTCGATCAATTCGTCGGCAAGAAACGTTGACGCCACATCCGCAGCGATATGGGACAATACGCCGCTCCCCACGCCATCACAGACGATGAGCACCAGTCGGTCAGTTTCCGCCGCATATCGCACTGCATACGCGTCCTGGCGGGCAGTGCCTGCGTGTCTGTGACTCAGCCCTCGAACCGAGGCCGCCCGTAGTGCCCATCCCTCGAAGTCGAACCCGTCGCACACCGCATCCGAAGGCATAGCCGTCGAGAACGGTGCGCCACCGACGATTTCGAGGTATGCGCGACCCGCATCACCGACGACAAAAGGTTCAGGCAGTTTCTCGCAAGGCAAGACGGGTTCGTTCTCCGGCGCCTGCAGACCGTCGAGAGGGACCGTCACATCACATCCATCTTGCGCATATTCACGAGTCCTTCAGTCCCCCGAGTGTCCATGACGACGCCCGGAGTGCCCGCCACCGCGGACTGTGTGCAACTCACAACGGATTGGGTAACAATCCGGGTGATTGCCTGCATTGCCTGCTCCGCACTTGTGCCCGCATTAGCCATGAAGAAGTACCCGTCCTGCCGATAGGGAGGAAAGGTGATCGCGCGCAGTACCTCTTCGTCTGCGTCCCCCAGGCCGAACGGAACTAGGTTTGGGTAAGCCTTTACGGAAGTGAGTCGAGTGAACGCTGAGTTCCACTCGTGAACCGCGTCCGTCGGCACACCGTCGGTCACGAAAAACACTGTCGGGCGAAATACTTTGCCTTCTCCATGTCCCTTGAGATCGGCAATATCGGCGGCGATACGCTCACCGATCAGGTCGAATATCGGAGCGAACGACGTGCCACCGCGGACCTGTAAGAAGTCCTCTCGCGTGATGCGGGTGTCATCTGCGAGGTCACACATTGGCACGTCAATACGTGCTTCGTCTGAAAATGACAGTACGCAGACCCTTGCGATATCTCCGAGAATCGGATCCTTGAGGATCTCGTTCTTGAGTGCTCTCATTGCATTGTTAACCTCGCCAATTACCGGCTCCATCGAGTAGGAAACATCGAATACCAGGTAGAACGGCAGCAAGGATGCTTCTTGCACCTCAATGCTCATCGATGTAGACACGCAATCTCCTTTGGAAAACGCAACCGAAAAAGTCCGACTTGAGCGTGATCGGTTCAACTGACCGTTAGCGTGGCTCATAAACAGTCCAAACCAGTCATATCGTACGCCCTCTCAGAAGTTACAGCAGGTTTGGTTCGCCCAAGGATTCGGATAGACCTCAGACGGAGTAGTCGAACTAAAGTCTCTTGAAATCTCAGCCGTCCGAGCGCCAGTCGACCCGCCGCAGTTCGCTCCAGCGAGTCCCCGAGTCGCTCGATGCGCAAGACCTCGCTTCCGCTAAAGTGCTGAGCGCGGCCCGACGGACTTCCGCTGTGATTCACAGCTACGGACATGCCCCCACCCGCACGACTCGATTCGTGCTGCCTGGGGGATGTCACTGTGACCTTGCTTCGTACTTCTGCCAACAGGATTGGCGCGATGGCAAATCCTGATTCCTTGGTGGAACAGCTGTTGGAACAGATGCTATTTCGTACCGGTCGGCGCGCAAGTGAATCGGAGCAGAAGTCGTGGAGCCGCAGCCTTCCCGTTCTAGCCAATGATTTGATCGAAGCCGGTCTGGGTGGCGTCGAGATGTTGGTCGAGTACCACTTACCTCTCACGTCTCAGCGCGCTGATGTCGTACTTGCCGGACTACATCCGACTACCGGCCAACCGTCATATGTCGTGGTGGAACTCAAGCAATGGTCGGCCGCCCAACGATATGAAGGCAGCATTGACCTCGTCGATGTGCCGGGGATGCCCGGTGGCCCCAAACTGCACCCTGTCGCACAAGTCAAGGGCTATTGCGAGTATCTGTCAGATTTCGCGAAGGCTCTTGCAGATCAGCCCGATGCGGTTGCCGGCGTGGCCTACCTCCACAACGCCACGGATCCCGCAGCCGTCGCAGAACTACGGTCGTATCCCGTCTCCCTCGGCGGCCGGTTGTTTACCGGAGCCGACCGCGGAGATATGCAAACCTTCCTCAAATCTCGGCTCTCGACTGAGTCCTCCGGACACACTGCCGGTGATACGTTGATCCGTTCCGCAGTGGCACCATCTCAACAATTGCTCAAGGTAGCTGCCGCCGAGGTTCGCGATCGACCGCAGTTCCATCTCCTTGGTGAGCAGCAACTAGCTGTCGACCTCGTACTCCACGCAGTGGATCAAGCTCACCAACTCGATCACAAGCGAATCATTATCGTCACCGGAGGGCCTGGCAGTGGAAAAAGTGTCGTCGCACTGTCCTTAGTCGGTGAACTCGCGCGGCGCGGTCGAACGGTATTGCACGCCACAGGTTCCCGATCCTTCACTCAGACACTTCGCAAGGTCGCCGGTGCTCGCGCTCCACGCGTGCAGAAGATGTTTAAGTATTTCAACCAATTCATGACCGCTGACCGCAACGGACTAGACGTACTAGTTCTCGACGAAGCTCACCGTATCCGTGAGACCTCAGTCGACCGCTACACCAAGGCAGAGCTACGAACGGAGCGTCCTCAGCTCGACGAATTGATGGCAGCAGCACGCGTCCCCGTTTTCCTGCTCGACGAGTACCAGGTGGTGCGACCCGGCGAGATGGGATCACTGGAGCAGATCGAGCGACATGCAAAGTCTCTCGGATTGGAAACGCAGCACGTTCACCTCGGTGAGCAATTCCGTTGTGGTGGTAGCGAAGAGTACGTTCTCTGGGTCAAACAGCTTCTCGGACTGGCAGAAGGTGAGCCCGTAGCCTGGGCTGGCGATCCGCAGTTCTCAGTTCGTATCGCCGACACACCGCAGGAGATGGAACATCTGCTGTCACAACAGATCGAACGTGGATACTCGGCTCGCATGACGGCCGGGTATTGCTGGCCGTGGAGCAACGCCGAGAAAGATGGCACTCTCGTGCCGGACGTAGAGATCGACAACTGGTCCCGTCCCTGGAACAGCAAGAGTGACAGAAGAATCGGAGACGCACCTCCTGCCCCGCTTTGGGCTACGGAAGACGGAGGCTTCGGCCAAGTTGGATGCGTCTACACCGCGCAGGGGTTCGAATACGACTGGAACGGTGTCATTCTCGGACCGGACATCGTCTGGCGCAACGGCGCATTTACTACCGTTCGCACCGCCAACCGCGACCCGGATCTCAAAAACACCAAGAAGATCGGTGACGTCCGGTTCAATCGCTTGATCCGCAACATCTACAAAGTTCTGCTCACCCGAGGAATGGTTGGGACTGTCATCTACTCGACAGATGAAGAGACCCGAAAAGCATTGCGTTCGTTGGTAAGCGAACACCTCTGACCTTCCGTTCGAAACACACTTCTAACAGAAAACGAGCTCGGCCCGACAGGCTTCCGCCACAGGACATGCCTCCACCCGGTGCGATACCGGATAGGTGCATGTCCGATGGCCGCTTGGGTAATTCCAATCACTGGAGAGTTGCCGAAACACTGGAAGATCGCCCAGGAGAACAGATTCTGGGATATGACGAAGAGCTTCGGCATCAAGAACGGCGATGACGTCTTCTTTTGGATAGGGGCGCCAAAGAAGGGCAAGAACCCTGATGCTGGCTTCGCTGGCTGGGCCACCGCAGTCACGGATGAAACCGATATCGGCAATTCGTCAGTCCCTTGGTCCGATCCGGAGTCCGGTTACCGTCGACGATTCCATTTTCGTCTGAACAGCAACGAGCGAAAATCGAACCCTCGCTGGACCGAGGTCACGAAGAACCTCAAGACAAACGTGTCACTTCAGACAGTGCGTGGATTTCCTGAACCCCACCAGGCAACCTACCTCCAGTCACTCTTCAAAGCCACCTCCGACGTAGCTCCCCAATCTGCGGCCGCCGTGGCAATAGACATCTACCCAATTGATGAGCCGTACGAGCTTGGCGACGATGTACGCACACGCTCTCAACGAATGATCAATATTCGTCGTGGGCAAGGAAAATTCCGAGACTCCCTGATCGATGGTTATGACGCTAGGTGCGCAGTTACCGGATCCCCGGTACTCGCGGTTCTTGAAGCAGCCCACATCGACCGATACTTCGGCGACCATTCGCATCACGTGACCAACGGACTTCTACTGCGTGCCGATATTCACACACTGTTCGACCTCCTGCGCATCACTGTGGACGAGAATCTCCTCATCCGCATCGACCCGAAGCTGACGGGCACAGAGTACGAACCATTGGATGGCGCGCCACTCCGGTTGCCCGCCAACCAAGCTCATCATCCCAATATGGATGCACTACGTCGACATCGCGAAAGCTGCACCTGGATACCTCAGGCGCCTGCCACCGCGTAGGCACTCATGATGCGACGTAAATCTGCGTGCGGTGCCAGTCCAGGTACGCGATGTCTGGCCGGTCAGCAGCATCGGGGAGTATCAATCGGTCCGTGAGCGGTGGCTTTCCGAGCGCCGCCCGCAGCGGGCCTTCGGTCAGCATCTCGTTCTCGACACCAGGTGCGTAGTGGAGGTTGAGTTCCTTGTCGACGGTGATGAGTCCTGTGTCAAAGGCGACGTCGTGGGTCGGGCAGGCGGTGAAACCATTCCGATGGTCGAGGCGTTCCTTGCCGGTGCTGTCGCGCCAGGGTTTTATGTGACTCGCTGTGAGAAGTCGTGGACGGCGACGTCCGCCGATATTCGCGCTGAGTCCACAAAACACGCATCGGTGCTGGTGATTACGAAGCACGCCTTCCGCGAAACGGTGCTGCCCCACTCGCACGGTGGAAGTCAGCAATCGCTGCGTGGTTTCTATCGGAATATCGTCGCGCACTTTGGCCCACTTTTCGAGGGTCTGTTCCAATGACTTCTCGATCTCGCTCTCCACCAGCTCTTCCTGACCAGCGAGCCACAGTACTTCGCCGTGCTCGAGACCCAGGAAGTCCGGCAAAGCAACTTCGTCGATTCCATGTAGCCTGGCCGACCGTAAAATTCGTAGATAAATATCTTGAAGAAGCTCGCTGTCTGAGAGCATCCGCGCCGCAACTTCGACTTCGTGCCGACCCCCGTTGCTGCGACTCCCGTCGAGGTTTGCCATCTTCGCTATGAAGCTGGTCGGTGGACGCTTGAATAATCGCGCCAGGTGTTGCACAGGCATGCCGGCACGATGAGCGGACCCGCTACCGAACCTGCTGTGGTCGACCAACAAGGAAGCGCATAGCGACAGCACCACTTCGGAGGGCACAAAGTTCACTTGGTTCGTTTTTGGCGGAGGAATTTGGCGCGCCAATACCGACGTCCACTGCTCTGACAAAGCCGCTGGTGTCGGGTCGAGAAACTCAGAAATCGCCAACGGCGCCAAGATCCACTTCCCTCATCGAGGTTGACTGCAACATTCACACAGTAGCCGGCGCCCAACGAACGCTTTCACCCTGCAGCAACCCGTGCCACCGACCTGCCGCCGATCAGTCTGACCAGATTCAGCCAGGCGCTGCGATTACAGAAATGCGCCGTCGCACCCTCGAAACACTCCGCCCCCGACCCAGTATCCACGCATCTCGTCGACGCAATCTGCGCAGGGATAGTCTTACTGACGAAAACCCAATTCAGTCCTTTCCCCCCCCACAACAATTCAGTCGCCTTGCTGACCGTGACCGCGAGCAAAGACCAGTCTGGATCTTCGCTATCGGCGATCCACATAACCTCACTATTCCCGGAGACGTAGACGTGCAATTCAACCAAAGTCCGCACGACGCCAAAGTAGACGCGTCACTGTGGATCCGTAAGCTCGATTGCACCGACTACAACGTAATCATTTGTAGCGCAAGAAAAATGGCGAAGTGGGATGGCTGTCCGTCTGGAACTCGCGGCACTGTTCCGAGCAGGTGGCCGTTCTGATGGCACCAGCAAGCCGGCGACTAGTTGCAATCCTGGCAAATCCACCCCTCACTGACGGCCTGCGAACATTGCGGCGGGTTGAACTCGCGGCTGAGTTGCTCGGCTTCACCACGGTGGGCACTGCAAACCTGTTTGCTCTGCCTTCACATGCAACCGGCGCAATAGCGAAGCTTGGGGCAACGGACCCGGGGTGGCTGCAAGCCCGGCCGGATCTCGCAGCGAGTATCCGTTCCGCTGAGGGTGTGTTGCTTGCGTACGGGATAACGGCCCCCGCCGGGGACGCTCGTCACCACTTTCGTCAGCAGGTGGAGTGGCTAACCGAGCAAATCTCCGAGCACTCTGTCCCCACATGGTATGTCGGCGACGGGCCACGTCACCCTTCGCGATGGCATCGCTGGACGCACCGCACCTATCCAGATCTGCCGTTCCTCACTGCACTACAGAACAGCATCGTTCAAGTACCTCAGAGTATCCCCGGGCCATCGGACTGAGTCTTCCGCCGGTCGACGCCTTGGTGGCCAGCCCAACGATCATGGAAGGCGGTCGGTCAGATATCGGTTTGGATGGTTACAGACGCCACTCAGCGCCCGTCTCATCTGGAGATTGGTACCAGTAGCGAACGACGATATTGCATTGATCGACTTGTGACCAAACAGTTCCTGACATCGGAATCGTGATCACCCTCATCGAGGCGCTCGGTCGGGATCTCATTGCGCGCAGAAATTGCCTACGCGCCGTGTGTGGCTGCTGCCGGTTTCGCCAGCAACGATTGATAGGCTCGTCAGCAAAGTACGCGACCGCCGTCGGCCGCAACGTACGAGAGCAGTGGGACGGTGACGTGACGCAAGGAAATGACCGATGGGTTGAGGTCTCGAAGTCTGCATTTGCGCACGAAACCGAGGGTCTTCAGTTCCTTCACGACCTCATCCCCAATGCATCGCCTTATCGGGTGTGGACCAATTTCGAGTTCATGGACAACCATGGACTCTGGCATGAAATCGACGCGTTGGTGCTCGGTCGGCGCCGGTTACATCTGGTTGAGCTCAAGCATTTTGTAGGAACCCTGCGCGGTACAGAAACTAATTGGGTTCGCACATTACCGAGTGGAAAGATCCGCACCCAGAAGTCTCCACTCCTCCTTACTCGACGCAAAGCGCAACGCCTCGCGTCGCGCATCGAGGAAGAAGCTCGCAAGGTCGCTCTAGAAAATGGCCTCAACCCCGCGAAAGTGCGCCAGGCCCTTCCCTTCACTCAAGAATCCGTATTCCTTCACGGCGCACCGTTTGACGTTGAAATGCCGGACCTTGCGAAGTCCGGTCTATTTGGTATCGATGGCCGTGAAGATCAAACCAAGCTGCCGGGTATTTCCACGAGGCTTCTCGAGCCCCCTACCGACGGTCGCCGCGTCGACGAAGACATCAGCGTCATCATCGCTCTGGCTCTCAAGAACCTCGGCATCGCGCGTCGCACGGAGCGTGATGCCGGCTCCTGGACGATTTCCGGTGCACCGCTCGCCAACGGCGATGACTGGCAGGAATGGTCAGCGAAGCACAAGGGCACTGACGAAGAGGGCCGTGCTCGCATCGTCTCGTTCCGTCCGGGCACCCCGGTTCATGCTCGCGCGGCTGCGCATCGTCGAATGCAACGCGAATATTCACTGCTGAGCTCATTACGTCACGAGTCCATCGTCGTACCCCGCGATCTGGTGCAGGACGACGACGGAAACACCGTGCTCGTCTACCCGGACATCCCGGGACTCGAGGCACTCGACTTGGCGCTCGCGACAAGGACTCTCACCGCCGAACAGCAACTCTCGGTCCTCACTCAGGTGGCTGAAGCACTGTCCTATGCCCACCGCAACCACGTAGCTCATCGTGGTCTTGGACCCAGCACCGTCTTGATCGACACCGACAAACTCGACGCGGGGTCGGTCGTGGTGAGACTGGTCGACTGGTCGTGGGCTGGCCGTGTGCACAGCGGCGAAACTCGTTCCGCCACCATGCTCGGCACGGCGCTGGCGCCGGGTGGCACCCCGACCGACGAGGTCTATCAGGCGCCGGAGGACAGGTGGGCGCCTGACGCTGACCGCACGGCTCTGGACGTGTTTTCTCTGGGCGCTTTGGCTTACTTCTTACTGTCCGGCGGCCAGGCGCCTGCCCGCGATCGCGCAGCACTCTTGGAGCGACTGCGGCAAGAACAAGGGCTTGACCTAGCAGCTTCCGGCGGACGCTTCGTGGACGAAACACTGCGCGACCTGGTGCTGCACGCAACGCATCCTTCAGTGTCAACCCGGGTGGAGACCGACAAAAAGAATGGTCAGCCAAATTTTGGCGCGCAGCAGTTCGCTACGAAGCTGGCTGCGTACCGTTCATTCCAAAACCCGTCGCCGTCGCTCCCCGAGATCGACCCGCTGAATCCTCCGACCGGTGCGCTACTTTCCGATCGTTTCGAGGTAGTTCAAATTTTGGGGGCAGGGTCCACCGCCCGCGGGATCCTCGTCGCTGATCATGACTACGACGGCCGGTTGCGGGTCCTCAAGGTCGGTCTCGACAACAGCGCAACGTCGCGGCTGCGTGAAGAGGCCGAGGTTCTCACCCAACTGGCCCAGCAGAATCCGGCGGTGCCGGGTGTGGTCGAGCTGATCGAGGGTCCACTAGAGCTCGAAGCTCAGCGAACTGCTCTGCTGCTCAGCAATTGTGGTGACAAAACGCTGGCTGACGTCATCCGATATACGCCACTTGCCGAGTCGCAGCTGCGCACCTGGGGTCTCGAACTGCTCAATGCCGTGGTGGCACTCGATGCTGCCGGTATCACTCATCGTGATATCAAGCCGTCGAACCTGGGCTTGTCCCGACCGGAGAGCAAAGCCCGGGCCGCCAAAGTGCGCTTGGCTTTGTTCGATTTTTCGTTGTCCCGCGCACCGGTCGATCAGCTGGATGCCGGTACGCCTCCCTATCGAGACCCGTTCCTAGGAACTGGGATTCGCCAGGCCTACGATTCGGCAGCCGAACGCTACTCGGCCGCAGTTGTGCTGTACGAGATGGCAACTACAGCGACGCCCACCTACGGCGACGGGGTGAGCGATCCCACCGTACTCACCGACGATGTCGCGATCACGGTCGAAGACTTCACGTCGAGCGGTCTCTCGAACACCCGCGCCGAAGCACTTTCCGAGTTCTTCCGCACGGCGCTCGCACGTAGCATCAAAGACCGTTTCGATACGGCCGCGGCAATGCGTACAGCCTGGGAATCGCTGTTCAAGACTAAGCCCACAGAGCCTCGCACTCCTGCCCCTACACGCACCAAACCTGCTCAACCTGAATCAGTGCCTGCAGCCCCGCAGCCTGCAACGTATTCGTCGTTGGGAGTTCTCGCCGCCGAGTTCGCCCGCGCCGCAGGCAGTAAACGGTCAACCAGCCGCCGACAGGTGGTGGAACTTGTTCTCGGCAGCCACGAGGACAGCCCTGCTGATCCGTTTACGACCTATCAATCCTTGGCCTTACTCGCACACGTCACGCCGGGGCGCGTCGCACAGATCTTCGGTGAATTCACCGAAATGTGGTCCAAGAATCCACAACTCGCGGCGACAGTGCAGTCTCTCTATCGTCGTGGACAGGCGCTGCTCGAATCCTCCGGTGGCGCTTCCACTCCCGAGTTGTTGGCCCGCGAGCTTACCGGTGCATTGCATTCCGATGGCGTCGACAATTCGCAGCGCACCTCGCTCGGTGTATTGCGTCTTCTACTCGCTTCCCCACCTGCAGTGACAGAGGGAGACGAAGACGCCACTACCGTCCACGAACGGGTCGACACGAAGTTGCAGCTTGTGCGACGTCACGGTTCCGGCACTGTCGCGATGATCTCTACTGCCGCTGTACCTCGCAAACTCACTGCCGGGTTGGCTTCCGCGGTCGAAAAACTGATAACAGACGCGGGCATGCAGGGCTCCCTCCTGATCAGACCTGCTGACGCGGAGCTTCCGCTGCGCGCAGTTGCGTCGACGATCTTGGACATCGCTCCTAGCGACGTGGAGATACCCGGGCATACGCTGCTGCGGATCGGCACGGCCGCGTCGACCGAGGTCACTTTGTCCGCGCGCGACGAACTGCACTCCGTCGCACTGCCGATCACTGACGCACTGAAACTCGTGCTTCACGGTTTGGCCGAGAGCGATTCTTTCAGTCGCAACGAACTGGAGTCGCGCGTCACTGCGCGCTTCCCGGAGCTCACCAAATCGCTTCCCCGCCGCCCGGACCTCGATGCCGTCGTTCAGTCCGTGGTGCCGAACATCCGCTGGAACGAGTCGAGCAGCCGTTACCAATTCGAGAATGCAACCGGACATCTGTCGAGCGTCCCCACGTTTCACACTCGGTTGGCGCGCCCATCGATCGCACCCGACGGTCACGGCAGCGACATCGAGATACTGCTCGAGACGAGCATTCGCGACCGCACCTTCCGTGCATTGGGAGTGCCGATGGGTGTCTCCGATGACCTCGCGACCGCTCTCTCGTCCCGCTTCAGTGCGCACCACATCGACGTCACTGACGTCGTACTTGGTCACCTCCGATCTGTAGCTGATCAGGCGGGCGCACCGTGGGATGCGATCCTCGCTGCAGATGCCGGCCCAGCCGCTGAACGAGAAAATCTGAAAGGGTTTGTTTCGCAGGCAATTCCGACGCTGGTCGAGGCAGTCAGTCAGGCCGACGGACCGGTGGTTCTCACCGACCTGTCGATGCTTGCGGGCTACGACCTGCTGGCAGCGGCCCTGATGAACTGGATTGACATCACGTCGCCGCCCGCACACGCAGTGTGGGCCTTGATTCCCCAGCCTGAAGAATCCGGCGGCAGACCGGGTGCCCGCGTGGACACAACCGCGTTGACACGAATGAGTCCTGAGCAGTTTGTACAGGTAGACGCGAATGGGCTCAGCGCTCTACTGGCGTTAGCCGCATCGCCCACAAACGCCGAACAGCAAGAACCGAAACGCAATGAGAAGGAGCCTGTCTGATGGCATTGGCCACGATCGCCGGAACCCAACTGACGACCGCGCTGAAGCCGCAACTGGCCCTGCTGGTTGACGATATGCGGACGCGTCTCACCGCTGACAGCACAGAGCTGGAGCGTTGGCGCGCTACTCACCAGGCTGCTGTTCAGGAAAAGCGCACGGCTGTGTCGTGGACCGATTGGTCCGAAGATCAACTCACCCAGGCTGCTGTCGGCTGGCTACTCACCAGCGTGTTCGTTCGCTTCTGCGAAGACAATCTACTCCTCGGTGAGGCCGCGGTGTGGATCACGCACCCGGATTCAATGCTGCGCCAACGAGCCGTAGACGCCGAAACCTCCTTCTACCGTGAGCATCCCGACTACTCCTACCGCGAATGGTTGGAGCAAGCCTTCGAGGCACTGCGCCAGTACCCCGCCACACAGTCTCTCGTCGATGGACACGCAGCGCTCAACATCACCACACCCTCCTCTGATGCGGTGCATCAGCTGCTCACATTCTGGCGCCGCACCGACGATAGTGGCGACTTGGTGTGGACGTTCCGCGACGACCAACTGTCTACTCGTTTCCTCGGCGATCTGTACCAGGATCTTTCGGACTTCGCGAAGAAGAAGTACGCACTGCTCCAAACCCCCAAATTTGTAGAAGAATTCATCCTCGACCAGACCATGGAGCCCGCACTAAAGGACCGCCCGCTCGAGGGTTTCAAGATCATCGATCCCACCTGCGGTTCCGGCCACTTCCTACTCGGCGCGTTCGCTCGTCTGGTTGAGCGCTGGCATTATCACGCCCCCGGGCTGGAACTACGAACCCGTGTCGACAACGCACTGGCCTCTGTCTACGGCGTGGACCTCAACCCATTTGCAGTGGCAATCGCAAAATTTCGCCTGATCGTCGCAGCACTGCAGGCTTGCGGCGAAACATCATTGGTGAACGCACCGAAGTTCACATTGAACCTCGCCAACGGCGATTCACTCCTGCACGGCCCCGAACAGGGCGGAGCCGACGCATTTGACTACGGCGACTTGTCTTTCGACAAAGATGCCGCGTCATCTGGATTCACCTACGGCACCGAAGACGCCGGCCTACTGCGGAAGATTCTTGCGCCAGGACAATACGACGCAGTCGTCGGGAATCCCCCTTATATCACTGTTCGAGACAAAGCCCTCAACGCGCGGTATCGGGAAATCTATCACTTCTGTAAGGCGCTCTATGCGTTAACTGTGCCGTTCATGGAGAAGTTCTTCGACCTCGCGAAGCCAGGCGACCGCGCGGGCTGGATCGGGCAGATAACCTCAAACTCGTTTATGAAAAGAGAATTTGGAGTTCCTCTCATTGAGGACTTCCTTAGCACGAGGGATCTGAGGCTAGTAGCTGATACCTCGGGAGCCTATATTCCGGGCCACGGAACCCCCACGGTCATCATTGTCGGTCGCAATCAAGTTGTTAGCAGTGACACAACTCGCGCAGTCTTGGGAATTCAAGGGGAACCCGGTGCGCCGGAAGACCCTGCCCAAGGCAAGGTTTGGACTTCAATTACCGAGAACATCGACGATCCTGGATTTGAGAATCAATGGGTCTCGGTGGTGAACCTCCCGCGAGAGACATTGCGGATGCATCCATGGAGCCTCGCAGGTGGCGGTGCCGTCGAGCTTCAAACAACGATCGATCTTGCACGAAACTCACAGTTAGGTAAACACGTTCGTATCATCGGGAGGACCTGCCATACGGGCTCCGACGATGCGTTCTTTGGCGGAATCGGTAGTTGGCGCCGCCGTGGCGTTTCGGCACCATCGATAGTTCCGCTCGTGCCTGGCACCGCGATCAGAGATTGGGATCTAACAACTAAGACGGAAGCATTGTTTCCGTACGGACCCGACTATTCGGCAGCACTTACCGATCGTGCTCTTCATCAACTGCTCTGGATCAGCAAGACACAGCTCGCAGCTCGCCGTGAGCCCGGCGGAACACATGAAGAAATCGGTCTCACCTGGTACGAGTGGAGTCGTTGGCACCCTGAAAGATTCAGTGTCGCACTCGGAATCGGATTTGCGTTCGTCGCGACACACAACCATTTTGTGCTCGATCGCGGCGGCAAGGTATTCAATCGTTCCGCGCCGGTGATCAAGCTGCCGGAGGGTGCGACCGAGGACGATCACCTTCGGCTGTTGGGCACCCTCAACAGTTCGACCGCATGCTTCTGGCTGAAGCAGAACAGCCACAACAAGGGCAGCACAGTCGACTCTGCCGGTGCCCGGACGACATTGTCAGAATGGGAGAACTTCTTCGAATTCACCGGTACTACCCTCAAGGACTTCCCTTTACCCGGGAAGGCGCCACTCGAACGTGGCCACCGCATCGACGATCTCTCGCAGCACCTCGCAGCACAGGAGCCCGCCGCAGCGATTACTCGAAACGGCGCTACCAAGAGCACCATTGACGCGGCCCGCGCGGAGCATGCCCGCATTCGAGCGCTGATGGTTGCCGAACAAGACGAACTCGATTGGGAGGTCTACCTCCATTACGGCCTCATCGACGACGAACTGTTCCTTCCGCCTCGCGATGTGCCGGGCATCGAGTTGGGTGAACGCGCCTTCGAGATTTCACTTGCCCGGAAAGTCGCGGCTGGCGAAGCCGAATCTGCCTGGTTCAGCCGGCACGGTTCAATGCCTGTCACCGACATCCCTGCCCACCTGCCGGCCGAGTACCGCGCACTCGTTGAGAAGCGTTTGGCGGCAATCGAGTCCAATCCCTTCATCCGTCTGCTTGAACGTCCCGAGTACAAGCGCCGCTGGGCCGGCGAATCGTGGGACGTCAAACTTCAGCAAGCGCTGAAGGATTGGATTCTCGACAAACTCGAAGAACCGTCACTCTGGTTCACCACACAAGGCGCACCACAGAGTCTGTCGGTGGCTGAACTTGCCGGGCAAGTCGAGAAGAACGCCGAATTCATTGAGGCACTAGATCTGTGGGCTGGCAAGAAGGACACACCCGTTACTGAGACACTCGTCAAACTGCTCTCCGATGAGGCGGTGCCATATCTGGCAGCTTTGCGCTACAAGGACTCCGGGCTTCGCAAACGTGCCGAATGGGAACGAGTCTGGGGCCTGCAACGCGACGAGGACGCCGGGTTGATCACGGCTACCGACATTCCCGTCCCGCCGAAATACTCAACCGCCGACTTCTTGAAATCCTCGTACTGGTCGCACCGCGGCAAACTCGACGTACCCAAGGAACGGTTCGTCTCGTACCCGGGCGCTGGCCGCGCCACCGATCCCACGCCGCTGCTCGGCTGGGCCGGTTGGAACCACGCCCAGCAAGGCATCGCCCTCGCCACGATCTATGCCTATCGCGAGTCCGAGGGCACCGCGCTCACCGAACTGGTACCGGTGGTCGCGGGTATCGCCGAGGTTCTGCCGTGGGTCAAGCAGTGGCATACCGGAGTTGACCCCACTTTCGGGATCGACCTGGCCGAGTATCTCACCGGACAGCTCCACGAAAAAGCCTCGGCTGTCGGCATACCCGTCGGCGATCTACCAGCCTGGCGTCCCGCCAAAACCACTCGAGCCCGCAAGGCTGCTCCCAGAAAGGCCGCGCAGTGATGTTCCCCGGCAACTCCGCATCTTCCGCACGCACTCTGCGGGAGACCTTCGCGATCTCGGAATCGCACGGCACCAATGACTACGTTCTCCGTCTATCCGACTCTGTCGCCGAAGATCGGTTGGCCGCGACCGTCGACTCGTATGTCGTCACCCCTGCCATTGCCGAAGCATTCAATCAGGCGTTGTCCGTGGTCGAAGAGTCGCTGCGGACCGGGGAGAACAAGTCTGCGTACCTCAACGGATCGTTCGGCTCCGGTAAGTCGCACTTCATGGCTGTGCTGCACGGCGTTCTGGGCCACGCACCGAAGGCTCTGTCGATTCCTGAACTGCAACCGATTATTGCTCAGCACCAAGCAATTTCGAATGCCAAACTCCTGCGTCTGACGTTCCACTTCCTGGATTCACAGACCATCGAATCAGCCTTGTTCGATCAATACCTGCGTCAGATCACAGCCCTGCACCCGAACGCCTTGCCGCCCGTGCTGCACTCGGCCGGTGGACTGTTCGCCGATGCCGATAATCGTCGTGCCGAGGTGGGCGAGGCCAAGTTCTTCGCCGCGCTCAACGGTGTTGACGGCGGACAGCCGTCGGGCACTGTGAACTGGGCGGCACTGGGACAGTCGACCGGCACTTGGTCTGCCGAAAGTTATTCAACAGCAACCGCCCCCGGTGCGGATCCGGCGGAACGCGCCCGCTTGCAGCAGGCACTGATAGCGTCGTACTTCACAAGCTATTCACGTAATACGGACTGGTTACCTCTCGAGGATGGACTCGCGGTCATCGCCGACCACGCGAAGTCCTTGGGTTACGACGGCGTTGTCCTGATGCTCGACGAGCTGGTGTTGTGGTTGACCTTCCTCATCACCGAACGCGACAAGTTCAACTCGGAAGTTCAGAAGATCACGAAGCTCGTGGAGACCAGCCGCGGCCGGCTCGCGGTGCCGATCTCGTCATTCATCGCCCGGCAGCATGACCTTGCAAAGTGGGTCGCTACCGGCTCCGAATCCGGCGCAACTCAGCAGGCCCTCGAACAGGCTTTTGCGCATCAGGCTGGCAGGTTCGGCAATGTCGACCTTGGTGACGAGAACCTCCCGTTCATCGCAAAGAAGCGACTGTTAAGTCCCCTCGACTCGGCTGCCCAGGCTGCTCTGGACAATGCCTTTGCGCATCTAGACCGCAACCCAAAGGTCTGGGATGTCCTGCTCGACGGCGTCAACACCGACGGGCAGTACCGCGGTTCCGATTCCGATGCGTTCAAGCTGACCTACCCGTTCTCCCCCGCACTGATCGCGACACTGCGGGCGTTGTCGGGGCAAATGCAGCGTGAACGCACGGCGCTGAAGGTTATGCAACAGATGCTGCAGGACAACGCTGATCGTCTGACTGTCGACAACGTCATTCCCGTCGGCGAAGCGTTCGACTACATCATCGACAGTGCAAACTCGACGCCGATCAACGATGCGGCGGCAAGCACATTCAAGACCGCACGCACACTCTGGATCGAGAAGCTGCGTCCGTTGTTGTTCCGCACCGCTGGTATCGAAGAAACAACCGCGGACGATGCCGTACCACCAGGGTTGCGCGCAGATATCCGGATCGCAAAGACATTGCTGATGTCAGCGGTCGCGCCAAACGTCCCGGCGCTCAAACAGATCGATGCCAGCCGTCTCGCGTCGCTCAACCACGGCAGCGTTGTCAGCATCATTCCCGGTGATCAGATCGGCCAGATCACCAACAAGGTCAAGCAGTGGGCTGCAGAGATCCCCGAGCTGTCCGTCACTGCTGATGCGAACCCCATCATTTCCGTCACTCTCGAGTCTGTCGACTACGAGCGCATCATCACTCGTGCGCAAGCTGAGGACACGGACGGCCGGCGCCGGGAACTGATGCGCACCCTGCTCTCCGAGCACTTCGGTGTTGTCGACGTCGATCACACCGTTGATAATGCCTTGCTGCGCAACAAGGTTTGGCGGGGAACCGAGCGTCCCGTCGAAGTGGTGTTCGGTAACGTCCGCGATCGCGGGTATCTTCCCGACGAATCGTTCCGGCCTACCACCGCCGGTGCATTGCGGCTGGTCGTCGATCTTCCGTTCGACGATTCCGGGCACACTACGTCCGAAGACCACGACCGTATCGAAGCGCTGCTGCGCACTGGCCAGGACCGATTCACGGTGGCCTGGTTGCCCAGCTTCTTCTCCGAGAAGGTCACCCGGCAACTCGGCCTCCTGGTCATCCTCAACTACGTGCTCGCGGGTGATCGTTGGGCGTCGTACGCGAATGAGCTGTCCGAAGCGGACCGCGCCGCTGCCCGCTCGATCTTGCAGCAACAGCAGTCGCAGGTGCTCGGGCAATTGAGCAACGCGATCCAGGTATCTTACGGAGTCGCCAGTGGTGCCCAGTTCCCCGAAGGACAGCCCCCCTTACGTTCTCTGCACGCCGGTTTCGCAGTGCAGCCGCCGATCGGAAACACACTTGGCGAAGCCGTCGACCGTCTGATCACGGACGCCTTCGACGCGCTCTATCCGGATCACCCGGAATTCACGCCCGTCGACAAGGTGATCAGCCGCCGTGAACTCAACACTGTGTTGACACGGTTGCGTGAGGCACAGTCTCAGGTGGACGGTCGGTTCCCGCTCGAACGTAGCGAACGGGACGTCGCCCGCCGGGTCGTCGAGCCGCTCGGTATCGCGAAAACCAATGAGACGCACCTGATCTTCGGGCCTGAGCAGTTCACGGCGTGGCGTACCCGCATCACCCAGGAACTCTCTCGCTTGGCGATCGACGAGCAGTCCGACGTCGATATCGAGGTGTTGCGGACCGCCATCGCTGCGAGTGGACCCAAGCGCGGCCTGACGTCCGACATGATCGATCTGGTTGCCGGGGCGTGGGCTGCGCAAACCAAGCGCTCCTGGTTCCTGCACTCGAGCCCGATCGACGAGCCCTCGATCGGCGATATCCGCCGGGGCACCGCGCTGCGTCTGGAACCGTTGCCGGATCAATCCGAATGGCACAAGGCGATCACGCGGTGGAAGACCTGGACCGGTCTGGTAGTCAACGAATATTTGACTGCTACGAACCTTGCCGCGTTCGCGGACAATGTGCGCTCGTATGCGCGCACTACGTTCGTTGGCCGCAGTCAGTTCGTCAACGCACTCGGTGCTGCCTACACCTACTTTGGGCTCGATCCGGAGAAGGGCCGGTCCGCGTTGGCTGCCGATCTGGCGGAACTGTTCGAGAGGATGTTGACGCACGTCGACAACCTCGGTCTCGTGGCCGCGATCGCTGATGCGCCATTACGCGGCACAGACGTCGAGGCGTCAAAGTCACTTACATCTGCCGCCGCGATTGAGCAGGCTCTCATTCGCTACCCGCTCGGTCAGTGGAACGTACTCCGCGATGCAGCCACTTCGGATACTGACGAGGGTTCCGCGAGCGCACGGGTCATTTTGTCCAAACTGCAGCAGGCATTCGAATCGCACGAGGCAGTGCAGAGCCTTCCTCCCGCTCTCGCGAGTGCCGCCGGTGACCGCGATACCTGGCTCGAAGAAGCTGCAATAAGAGGACGAAAAAAGCGAAACGATGCGGATACAGAACGCGAAGAGCAGGAGAGCAAACGTCGGGAGCTAGAAGTTCAACGCGAACTCGAACGCCAGCGTGAGGAACTAGAACGCGAACGTCAGGAGCTAGAACGCCAACGTGAGCTCGAACGTCAACGTCAGGAACTAGAACGCCAGCGCGAACTTGAGCGCGAACGTGAGGAGCGAGAGCGGAAGCCAGTTGGTGGAACCACCGAGACCATCGCAGTCACTGACAGTCACGCTGTGTCAGTGGTTGAGAATCAGCTGAGAGAGATGCTCAACAATCACCCGGACGCAAAAATCACCGTGACTATTACAAGGCTCGAATCGTGACAGTGCCAACACGCCTCCCGGAAGCTGATGTGGCCGGCATCCGCACCGCGATCGGTCAGTTCCGTGCCAGTCGGCATCGCCGCGGGGTTATTGCGCTCGCCGCGGCACCCGTGTGGTCTGGTGCCGACACTTTCGAGCTCGACGGCCAGAGCGTGAAGATCACAGTTGGTCCGAGTGTGCTCGCGATTCGTGACGCGCTGACCGAGCGACACCACTTCGATTGGGTAGTGATCCTCACAGATCGGGAGTCGGCCGAACTGCCCGCTGGAGTTGTCGATCACCTGGTCTCGGGCCGGCTGTCCAATCTGGATCCGTGGCCCGCGCTTAGAGAGAAGTTCCGGGCGAACCGACAAGAGTTCAATCTGCTCTCCCTCGACAACGACGCCGCCCGCTCCGCGTTGCGCGAACTTGGTGATTCGGTGCCGCCCGCCCCGGGCGGTGTCCTGACCAACGACCACCTGTTCGGAGCCCTCGCCCAACGCAATTTCGGGCTGACGGCCAGCGAGGTCACTCCTCATCATGTGTCGCTGTGGTCAATGAATACCGAACGGACCAAGAGGTTTTCAGCGTGGCGTGACCGAACCGCGCCGGTCTTGGTTGAACAGTTCTATCTCTGGCTCGAACGCACCCTCGGTCCCCTCGGCCGCTCAATGACGATAGTGTGGCGCACCAGTGGACCAGCGCAACTGGTTCCCCTCGGACTCGTCGCCGCGCTGATCGACGATTCCGCCGCCGCATCCGCCGCTTTCCCCACGTCGATCGACGTGACCGTCAAAGTGCGTACGCTCCTCGAAGTCGAGCTCGGTCACCACACTTTGACAGAGCAGCAGCTCTCCGCCTGGGGCAATACGGCAGCCCTCGCTGTTACCGGCGCCGACGTTCCGGACGACGTCCTGCGCCGGGCCGAGCAACTGGTGGTCCGTTTGCAGGCGACCTCGTTAGTTGGTCGATCGGATGTCCTGTCGTCCGCGCGCCCGCCTCGTATCGCACGATTCGCAGCAGCTCTTTCTGCCGCCGAACAGAACCCAGATCTCACGGCAGTGGAAAACGCGTGGGCTGACGTAGTCGCACATCGTGAATCACGAGTGGACTCCCCCGACGCACCACGCGACGTCCGGGTAGGCGCCGCTGCCCTACGGCTACTGCGGTGGACGCGCCGCGATGCCCAACGACCGTCGACACTCGCCGGGTGGCCGACGTACTACCGCAGCGAATTGTCTTGGGTCGACGGTGCCGTCAACGACGCCTTTGTCGGTGCCGACGACCCGACCCTCGCGGCGGCGGCACATCGGATCATCACGACTGTGCGCGCCCGTCGCGGAGAGCAAGACCGACAGTTCGCGACTCTGCTGTCGTCCAGCGGCACTCATCACCTAAACGGCCCCGGCGCCCCGATGTACATCGAGGACATCCTCGACCGTGTGGTCCTGCCGCTCACTGTTGCAGCGCCGGGTGCCAGCGCGCTCAGCACGGCCACTCGATCTCCGGTACTGCTCGTCATCGCCGACGGAATGGGTGCCACCGCAGCCAACGAGGTTGTTGCGGACGCACTCCGTCGCTATCGCCCCCAATGGCAAGAATGCACCCTGGTCTCCGAGGAACCGAACAGTGCAGCACTCGCTGCCCTGCCGACGGTTACCGAATTCTCCCGCTGCACACTGCTATCCGGCGCACTCCAGCGTGGCGGACAGTCTGAGGAACGCCGAGGATTCGCCTCGTGGCTGCAATCGCACGCATTGCGCGGCGCGGGTCAGGTGCTCTTCCATAAAGCGGACCTGGAAGCAGTTTCGCGCGGCAACGCGCTCGCGCAGGACGTGCGTACCGCTGTCGAAAACACAAAAGACCGCCCCGTCATTGCCTGTGTCCTCAATGACATCGATGACGCCCTCGATCGGTCCGATCCGATCGGCACCACTTGGACCACGGCGGGTTTCAAGCATCTCGATGCGCTCTTGTCTGCTGCGGCAGCAGTCGGTCGCACCATTGTCCTTGTCAGCGACCACGGTCATGTCGTCGAGCGTCGTGAGCAGCCAAGTGTGCAACGCGGTCAGCAGGTTTCGGCTCGATACCGTCTCGCAGCAGGCGCCGATGCAGCCTCGATACCCCCTGACGAGGTCCTGGTCGAAGGTCCGCGTGTACTCACCGACAGCCACAGCGCGGTCCTCGCGGTGGACGAGCAACTGCGGTACACCGGGATGAAGGCCGGCTACCACGGCGGCGCCACGCTAGCCGAGGCGGTCATTCCCATCTCGATTCTCGTCAACGGTGCCGTACCGCCACACCTTGGCCTCGAGGTGTCGCCTTCCCCGGTGCCCGCCTGGTGGGAACCGAGTCGCACAACAATTGCCTTGCAGACTCCGGTCACCGCTGCACCGGCCGTTGTGCCGAAGCGAAAGAAAACGGTTGCGCCCAAGGTGTCACCGCAGTCCGATGCGCTGTTCGATGTTGGTGCTCCCGCCGCAGCAGTGGCTGCGTCACCAGTTGTTCCCGACGGGCGCGACAAGGTGTCAGCACTACTCGGGACAGCACTGTTTGAACAGCAGTACAAGACATTCGGACGCAACCTCGAAAAAGCTGCCATCGAGACTCTTCTCCGTGAGACAATTTCCGGCAACGGAGTGCTATCACTCGTACGCGCTGCCGAAATACTCGGCGTACCTTCGACACGTGCCAGTAGAGCATTGTCGGTCGTGGCCCAGATCTTGAACACCGACGGCGTCGTAGTTCTCAGTGTCAACGGCACCGAACTGGAAGTGGAGGCTGCCCTGATGTTCGAGCAGTTCGGAGTCCCCCAGTGACCGCCTTGTCACCAGTTCGTCGACGCGAGATCCTCCAGTCGCTACGCCAGGGCACCGTGCCCGACGGCAATCTCGACGTCCTCGCTGTCGGGATCGACCGCTTCGCCACCACCATCGACGAGGACCTCGACGCCGTTGCCTCGGGGGGAGCGATCTTCAAAGCCGTACGCGGCGAGTACGGCTCGGGTAAGACGTTCTTCTCTCGGTGGGTCGAGCAACGCGCGATGCAACGTGGTCTCGCCGTCGCCGAAGTTCAGATCAGCGAACTCGAAACCCCGCTGCACAAGCTCGAGACCGTGTATCGACGGACTATCGAAGAGTTGCGGACCTCGGCCTTCGCCAAGAGCGCGTTTCGCAATGTCATCGATGCCTGGCTGTACGGGATCGAAGAAGACGCAGCCACCGCTGCCGGTACCGACGAAGCGACTGCCGAGCAAATCGCGGCTCTACTCGAGCAACGCCTCGCCAGTGTCGCCACCGCCACCCCGGTGTATCCGATGGTCCTGCGCGCCTACCGCGATGCCGTCGACCGTGACGATGCCGCAACCGCCGATGCTCTTATCGCGTGGCTCGGCGGCCAACCACATGTCGGTGCCGCTGCGAAACGTGTAGCCGGCGTGCGTCAGGACGTCGACCATTTTCTCGCGATGGGATTTCTGCAAGGGCTCCTTGCAGTCCTCAAAGGCGCACGACACCCGGGCCTCGTTCTGGTGATCGATGAAGTTGAAACATTGCAGCGAATGCGCTCGGACAGCCGCGCGAAGGCCCTTAATGCATTGCGGCAGTGGATCGATGAGCTCGACTCCGGCCGCTACCCCGGCCTCTACCTGATCATCACCGGAACTCCAGCGTTCTACGACGGACGATTGGGGGTGCAGGCATTGCCCCCGCTCGCGCAGCGTCTGCAGACGGACTTCGGGACGGACGCACGATTCGACAATCCTCGCGCTCCCCAAATCAGGCTCACCGGATTCGATCTTGATCGCCTCGTCGAAGTCGGCATCCGCGTTCGCGACGTCTACGCCGATGGATCGTCTGAGTCGGACAGAATCCGCACGTTGGTCGACGACGCTTACCTGCGCGACCTTGCCGATGCTGTTGCCGGCGAGCTCGGTGGGAAAGTCGGGGTATCCCCACGCATCTTCCTCAAGAAGCTTGTCGCGGACGTACTGGACCGAGTCGATCAATTCGCCGACTTTGATCCACGCCAACACTATTCGCTAACCATCGCCGACAGCGAGAAGGCCGAAATCGTTCAGGCCACCAGCGCTGATGAGGTCGAACTGTGACTGCCGGTTTCGACCGACTCGATCCGGTTATCCAGCACCACATTGTCAATTCACTCGGGTGGCCCGGATTGCGACCTCTGCAGGACGAATCGGTCGCGCCCATCAGCACCGGATCAGACGCAATTCTGTTGGCACCTACCGCGGGCGGCAAAACGGAAGCTGCAATGTTCCCGTTGCTGACGCGTATGCAGACGGAGCGCTGGACCGGGATCTCTGTTCTGTACATCTGCCCACTCAAGGCGCTGCTGAACAACCTTCAACCACGCATCGCGGGTTACGCCGAGTGGATGGGACGCGACGCGGCAACCTGGCACGGTGACGTGACATCCTCCGCCCGCGACCGTATCAAGCGTGACCGCCCGGATGTCTTATTGACGACGCCCGAGTCCCTCGAATCAATGTTGGTTTCCGAAGGCGTCGATGCAGCTGAAGTACTCGGCGGCGTTCAAGCGGTTGTCGTCGACGAAGTACATGCCTTCGCGGGTGACGATCGCGGCTGGCATCTGCTCGCCGTCCTAGCCCGCCTCGAGACATTGTTGGGCCGCAAGCTTCAGCGTGTTGGTATGTCTGCCACCGTCGGGAACCCAGATCAGCTGTTGAGCTGGTTGCAAGGCGGCTCGGTTCGAGCCGGTCTCGTGATCGCGCCTTCGCTTGACGGCGGCGCAGTCGTGCCCGACATTACCGTCGACTCAGTGGGCAGCGTCGAGAATGCCTCCAAAGTAATTGCCACACTGCACAAAGGCGAGAAGCGGCTAGTGTTCGTCGACTCGCGACGGCTGGCTGAGGAACTCGGCAAGTCTCTGCGAGAGCGCGGAATCACGACCTTCGTTTCCCACTCGTCGCTCTCTGCTGCAGAGCGCCGAGAGTCTGAGGAAGCCTTTGCCGAAGCGCGCGACTGTGTCATCGTCGCAACATCCACTCTCGAGCTCGGCATCGATGTCGGAGATCTTGACCGCGTCATCCAGATCAACGCGCCTCGCACGGTCTCGTCTTTTCTGCAACGACTAGGTCGGACTGGGCGCAGGCCTGGTTCCACCCGTAACTGTCTTTTCCTGTGCATCACGGAAGAAGCAGTCCTCGACGCTCTCGGTATGTTGCAGTGCTGGTCATCGGGATGGGTCGAGCCAGTTCTCCCCACCCCCGAGCCGCGGCACATTGTGGCGCAACAGATTCTGGCATCGGCATTGCAGACCAGGCGAGTACCACTCACCGATTGGCAATTAAGCTGGGGTTCACTCCCTCTCTTCGACGACACCGCCCCCGAGATCATGTCTCACCTCCTCTCCGAAGGGTTCCTAGAACAGGACTCCGGAACCGCATTCATCGGGCTCGAAGCCGAGAAGCACTTCGGCCGACGGCACTTCATGGAACTCCTCGCAGTATTCACCGCCGCACCGGAGTTCAAGGTGCTCGCTGGTCGCGACGAAATCGGGTCCGTCGAGACAGCGCTGCTGACCGAAGAAGTAGAAGGGCGCCGAATCTTGTTGCTGGGTGGGCGTTCCTGGGCGGTCACCCATATCGATTGGAAACGACGATTCTGCTACGTCGAGGCCACGGAGATCGCAGGAAAGGCCAAATGGAGCTCGATCCCCGATGGTCCCTCCTTTGAAATCGCGCGTGGAATGAGGGAAGTCCTCCTCGGGTCACTTCCGCAAGGTGTGACTCTCACCCGTCGTGCGATGACAACGATCGATGGCATCCGTGACGTCCGATCTGGCACCGTCACCGACGGAGCATTCGTCATTGCACGCGACGAGCGAGAGGACTGGCGATGGTGGACCTGGGCAGGCGCGAAAGCGAACCGAACCTTGGGCGCTTGGATTCCGGACCTGATCGTCCCGCGCCAGATGTCGCGAGCGGACTGCGTACGCCTGCACCGCGACTTGAGTGTGCAAGACATCCGTGACGGACTTGCAGCTGCACGCGCTCACGATGCACCGCGACCTCTACCTGCCGTCGACAAAGGTGCGCTGCGAGGGCTGAAATTCTCCGTCGCTCTCCCAGAGCGTTTGGCCCGCCAAACGCTCTCCGCGCGGTTGGTCGATTCATCTGGATCTGCACGAATACTCGCCGAAAAAAATCATATTCACCCCAACATCTAGTCGATTTCGATCATCTAACAATTGCCATTTTTCTTCACGAGACAATAGTGGACGGAGCATTTTGAAATCAACGTCACCAGCGCGATCGACAGCCACTCACCGAATGGACCAGCGCTTCTCAGTTGAGAACTTTCGCCGCCTCTGGGATCTACGAACACGTCGAGGCGAAGATCTTACCAATTTCTTTCCCAAGTTTGCCGAAGCCGCACAGGATCTAAAAAACCTATCAAGGTCCACAAAATACCAAATCGACCAATTTCCACTTGGGTCGAAAGAACGCGAGGCGGAACACAAACGACTCAAGAATCTAAGAAACGAAAAGTCAAACCTGAAGGAAAATACTCTCAATGAAGCATTAAAGGAAGTGTGCGTTAAAATAGATAGCAAGATAAACAATAGCGATTTCAGCCTTTCCCTTGAGCGCGGAAGCATTATCCTCGGAAAACAAACGTACCGAATTCGAATCAACGAACCCGAAAACTACTTCATTGCACGCCAGATCGAGGAAAACCTGAAGAACTCGTTTTCACTAGTTCTCCCCAACCGTCAGAATCTTGCGGAGCAAGTTCTCCTCAGCCTGGACGACAAGACAAAGAAGCTAATTGTTCGAACTGATCTCAGGAAATTCTATGAGAGCATACCTCATGAAGAATTGATTGGCCTGTTACATAATTCTCCATCACTCAGCAGAACATCCTGTCGATTTATCGATTCATTACTAGAGGAATACAGAAATTTAAGTGGTACCCAAAAAGGAATACCACGCGGCCTCGGGATTAGCTCAATGTTAGCGGAAGTCTACCTCTCTCAACTTGACAACACATTAAAGAGACATGAAGGACTTCGGCTCTACGTTAGATATGTCGACGACATAGTCATGGTCTTCAACTCCGGACATCACCACAGACCGAAGGAGGAAAGGCAGGCAAAAATTCGATCTGATATCAGAAATCTCAACCTATCAATGAATGCCTCGAAAACTCGGTACATTGAGACCTCAAAACTAGGCGGCGATATCAAGAAATTCAGTTTCCTCGGATATGAATATAGTTTGTCCGAAAATAATGCAAAGGTGGATATATCAAATTCCAGGGTCGCCAGATACAGGCGTAGGTTGGACCTTTCTTTCTCTTCCTTCAATAGCAACCCTGGCAGCGGTTCTGCAATTTCAACTCTTCATGATCGGATTAAGTTCCTGACCTCAAATACTCGACTATCAAATAACAAACGCCATGCCCTGACCGGAGTCTACTTCTCCAACAGTCTACTATCGGAAACCTCCAACAAAATAAATTCACTTGATGCAACATATCAAAAAATGCTTGAAAAAAACTCGATACCACCCGAATGGCTCGAACGAATGCGATCACTCTCCTTCGCGAACGGATTCGAATCAAAAACGTTTCATTCATTTTCCGGAAAAAAATTGAGCAAAATCGTGAAGGTTTGGAAATATGATGAGAAATCGTAGAGTTAGAGTAAAACATCGAGATTCCAGAGCAGTAATTTCAGAGATACTTCCATATGAGATTCCGGCATCATTTAGCAATCTTGGACTTTATAAGTTCCTCAATTCTGCACGCATGGAATTCGACAGCGTGAACATTAAATTCTTCTGGGTTGATGATTCAATAAAGCCTATCTTGCAAATTATATTCGGCAAACATGTTCCAATGGAACAGCTAGTGACAGAAAAAGGAATTTGGTTCTCGATCAAGAGAAAGCAACTACACGGCTCAACTGCTCCATTTCACTTCGAGATTCGACACAAAGAAACCCAGTCGAGACAACTGTCAATCGCGCATCCTCGATCGCAAATCATGATGATCGAATTTTATCGACGCTACAGGAGTTTGATACTTTACTACACCAGCCGCAGTCCGTATTCTGTTCGATATCCGAAACGAATGACACGGCACACAGTGCTTCGTGACGACCTCTTCGAAAAATCTACTGGCGAACACCTATCTATCGGCACCGGGATTGGATCCTCCGAGGTCGAGTCAGAGAACTTCGAATATGATCGGATACGGTCGTACTTCGTCTATCAAAGATATAACAATATACACAAATTTTACGAATCGGTAGAATACCGAGACAATGAAAAAAGATTCGGCCACCTGTTAAAATTAGACATAACAAAGTGCTTCGATAGCATCTATACGCATGCGATAAATTGGGCCATCCACGACAAAGAATACTCAAAAAAGGAAATGAATCCCCTGAAGGGATCTTTTGCTGGAGAATTTGACAAATTGATTCAAAATATGAACGATGGCGAAACTCACGGAATACTCATTGGGCCCGAAGTGTCAAGAATATTTGCCGAGATAATTCTCCAGACGGTAGATGTTGAAGTTGAGAAAACCCTTCAGTCAAAGGACTTACTACACCGACAAGACTATGAGATAATGCGCTACGTAGACGACTATTTTATATTCATACGAGATACGAGCATGATCGACACCATCGTCGATACAATCACCGAACATCTCCGACCTTTCAGATTTCACTTAAATATTGACAAAACACAGGTAAATACAACCCCGTTCATTTCAGATATGTCCATCGCAAAAGAAAAGATTGTTCAACTCTTGTCTCGGGAAATGGTCGTCAAGGAACATATCACTACAAATGACGGCCAAATTCAAGAACTATCATTCGAACCATGCCTACATCATGTAATCAGCGAGTACAAGACAATTCTACGACAAACCAACCTCGGCCCGTTGGAGCTAGTAAATTTCACCCTGGCCAATCTCGAAATTTCCCTCGAAAATATTATCAAGAGATTCCTTCGCTACAATTCAGAACACGCTCAGATAAATGACTCCAAAACCGAAATCAGTACGCAGTATAGAGATTCAGAAATTCACCTTTCAGCCGCATTGATGGAGTGTACCGAACTGGCCTTCTACATTTACGGAGGGTCTCCTAGGGTGGCTCCTGCAATTAAGCTCGCAAGGATTGCAACACTCTCTCGAAAATGTGCAGATTCGATCGATATCTCACGGGATAATCGCGACTCGCTTGATGACCTCATTTACCAGGAGTCGATCGTACAACTAAATCGAAATCCACTCAAGCAGAACAGCTCCATTGAAGCGCTATACTTACTCAATATTCTTGAACAACTGGACAGGCACTACAATTTGGAAGTGTCAGATTTCTGTCGATACACGGGAATAGAAATAATCAAAGGCGCCTTCATTATCCCTGATTGGTATAATGTTCTTATTGTATCGAATATTATTCGCTACATCCAAGATAATTTGAAGTACAAAGGCATTAAAGATGCTGTTGAAATTTGGGTAGTAACACGAATTGAATCCTTAAGCATTCCACAAAGGCTCATGTCAGAGCAAGTGCTCTATTCCTTAACTCTAATATCGTGCCCATACGTTTCACAAAAATGCAAGAAGAAGATTCTTGCACTCCATGGAATCGAGACCAATCGGGAAAAAATGTATGCTATGAATTTTCAGCAGCGATGGTTCCAGAACTGGAGTGACCTAGATCTCTATTCTGAACTCCTCGAGAAACGAGTTCAAGAAGTATACTAGATTTGCGCCTCGAACGGCTCTGCCACACACCAGCGCTTGGCGGTATCGAGTACCCCGTCACCAAAATCTTCGTGGTACGCAACCTCCCTACTCCAGTGGCGATAGATCGATGCATTTCCTTGAGAGTGTTTCGTTTGACGCCAGCTGAAAGTTTTCTCGCGAATAAGCACTTCAACGCTCTGTCGTTGTTCGACGCGTAGGGCAAATTCAGAAATCGATCTTGTTCCGCAGTCATTAAATGTTCACTGAATTCCTCGTCGCTGATCACTTAATGGGTTTCTCCACATCAGGATGCGCAACATGAAGGAGATCTATCAGCACTTGAACTGCGAAAACATGGTTTTGGCAGCGCCATCATAGCGGGCGAATCCGTCAACAGTACTGCTTTCACTCTGTCACCAAACGGCTAATCACCCCAACAGTTGAAGGATGGATCGACCTCGGCAGTCCAATTCCAAAAGATCCGACAGGGATCATATTCGTCGCTGTTGAGCTCGACACCGATCAACGTTGGCCTCCACACTTCAAGTGAAGGATTTGTGTCCACTTTCTGCTCGGCTCTACCGGAACGCACTCCCCTTCGAGGTCAGCGCTTTCACCCTCTCAACTGTCCAGACTGCGAGCACATCGACCTTCCGTTTACGGCCGGTCTCCTTGTGCGTGTCGATCTCCTGCTCCGCGATGATGTCCTTGATCCCGTCTGCATCGAGGGCTGAAAGACGCTCCAGCAGCGCTGCTTCCCCATCGACCTTGAAGACATCGAACGGGTCGAAAGCCCCCGGCTCCCGCTTCACCTTCGGTACAGCAGCACGACGACGCGGCGCCGGCGCAGAAGCAGGTACCACAACGGCGGATCCATCCGACGGAACTGCGAAAGCGCTTTCGATTGCCTTCGCGAAGCGCGGGGTACGGGCAGCTTCCTCTGCAACTACCTGAACCAGTTTGGCCAGCAACACCGATGCCGAGGCATTGGTTGCTCCCAACTTGAGGAGCGCTGCACCGGTTTCCTGCACCTGCACGCGACGACGCGCCTCATCGATACCCGCACTCATAGCTTCGCCTGCGCTTCCGTGAGAATGTTCTGCGTAATTGCACGCATCTGATCGAACTGACCTGCATTGCCGTACTTCACCTTCAAAGTGCTATACGGGTGAAACTCCGCCGACGCGGCAATCTGATTCGACTCCGCGAGATACTCCGGCAATACGTGAGGGACGTTGGGATCGCGTCGAAGATTTCGCACAGTCGTGCGGTGCACCGCCGAGTTGGACTTGTACTTGGTGATCACCAACCCGAGTTCGAAGAGTTCACGGCCGAGTTCTTTGCCGAACTTCGCGATGTGCGTCTGGATCTGCGGAATGCCGTACGTGGAGAGCACATCCGGGATCGTGGGGATCACGTAGCCGTCAGCCATGGCCAATCCGTTGAGTGTGATCGGCCCGAGATTCGGCGGGCAATCGATCAGAACGTAGTCGTAGTACGGCATCACCGGGGCGACGGCATCCCTCAACAATTCAACCGGCTTGGTGGAGTTCCGATCAGCAACCCGAAGGGCACTGATCTCCTCCTGTAGCTCGATCAAATCGAGAGATGAGGGAAGCAAATCCACACCCGTCACTCGCTTGACCGGAGAAACTCCGCGCTGAATCGAGGCTTCAAGATCGAAGTTCGACGTGCCATCGACGGCGTCGCGGAAAATGGTTGCGCTGGTCAGCCCTTGCTTGTTGAGTTCGAGCCAGTGATCCTCACTGATCATCATCGTCGTCAGATTGATCTGCGCATCGAGGTCGATCAACAGCACGCGCTGACCGAATTCGAGCGACATGAACTCGGCCAACCCCGCGGTGATCGTCGTCTTACCGACGCCGCCCTTGAGGTTGATCGTCGCAATCGTCTTAGCCATCAGAACCCATTCCTGTCTCCCACCACAACACACCTAGTTCGCATCGACGATCGCCCCTGTCCCTGACTGCTTCACCCGAAAACCGATTCGCCCCAACGGCTCCGCCGCGTGCGGAAGCGCGTACGAGAACAACGTCGCAAAATCGCGCGAGTCCACGGGACCAGCCTGTGCCCGTTTCAACTGACGAGGAGCCGGATCGTTCGCCAATACCAGAATCAATGCACCGCGAGTCTTCCGATGAAGTGCACCCGCAAGCGGTCCACCGTTCTTCTTCGGGCTGCCCGCAATGTGCTCGATCGCATCGCGCTCACGGACGGCCGTACCGGTGAAACCTGTTCGGTACTCGCGTTCCTGACGCTTGCGATTGACGATCGGAAGTTTCTCGTGCCAACCCTTGATCTCGATCGGCTCCCGGGTCTTGGGGTACGGCAGCAGAACTGCGAAGTCTTCGAGCAATCCGGATTCGATTGCGGTCGAGAGCGCTTCGCGGTGGGGACCGAAATCCCACCCGTTCGCCCACTCGAACTGGTCGACGGCCTCTAACACCACATGGGCAGGGACAATGCCGTATCGCGCAGTGAACGATCGCGAAACATCATCCTTGTCAACGAAATTGAAGGACCCTGTTTCGCCCAACGACTTCAATAATGGTGCAACCGCGTCGAAGTGCCGAGCGTTGATCGAACCGTCACCTCGCGGGGGCTGCATCGTGAAGCTGAAACTTTCACCGCCCATGCCTCGATAAACCAGATCGGCGTTGAACATCTTGTTTCGAGCCGTTGGCCTCAGCCACGGCAGCTGCTGAAACACCATCGGCGGCACATCGCGTGGAGTGACCCACGGTTCGCCCTTCTCGTTCACGCCGCTGAACCGAGTGAGCTCGTTCCGGAACTCCTGCTCGTCCCGAACGATCGCCTCGAACGCCTTGTACATGTCGTAGTCCGCGCCGGCGGGTCCGCCAACCGTGCGGCCGATGAACAGGCGCACCAAGTCTCGGTACCCGGGGCGGAATCCGAACCATCGTCCCATCTGCATCAATGTGTCAGCTTGGCCCGTTCGACGCGTGTAATAAGTGATGGTCAGGCCCTCGACCGTGAAGCCGCGACTCAGCTTCGTGCCGCCGACCAGAATCTTCCACACGCCGCGTTCCTGGAAATCGAGGGAATCCTGTTTGTAGTCCTTCTCGGCCGCACCGTTGACCACGATAACGGGGCTGGTTCCCTCGGAAATCTTGTCGTAGGCAGCGCCGATGTGTTCCTCCAACTCGGCAAACGAACCAGGATTCTCCAGTTCACTGCCCCGAGCCGCACTCACCACCGCAAAGTCTTCGGCCCAGAGCTTGTCCAGCCGGGAAAGACTCTTGGCCTGGCTGTATCCGGCCGATTTCCACAAGGCCTTGAAGTCGTCGGCTACGGCGTCATGCTCGGCCTGCTTCACCGATTCGTGCACCAGCATCGTGTGGTGCCGATACGGCTTGGCGCCCTTCGATTCCCGGAATAGCTTGATCGCCCCGGTCAGGACAAACGAGTCGAGCGCTCGCAACTGCTCGGCTGAGCGATCCTCGTCGCACTCGGCCCGGAGATCCCGTACGTACGCTTTCTGGTTCGAATTGGCCGGAGTCTTGTCGTCGTCTTCGAGATCGTCTAGATCGTGGAAGTCCGCACCACCCATGTACGGGCCGGGCCGCTCGAGACTGACGATGAAGTCCGAAGGAAAGACGTTGACGCTGTCTTCCGGATCGACAAACACATTGGCAAAAGGTGTTGCGGTGTAACCGATGTACTGGGCACGCTCGAGTAGACCGAGGATCTCAGCAATCTGACCGTTGATCGCCGTCCGCTCGACCTGCTCGGTTTTCATCTTCTTCGGATCGATCGTGTTCACCGATGCCTGATCGGCTTCGTCGTCGATGATCAGGGCAGGAATCTGATCGAGTTCGGTCGGCACTTTCTTCAGATCGGCCACCAGCTTCTTGAGGCTGGAGACGTTCTTCTTCACGACCGCGATGCGAATATTGCTGGGGTACAGATTCTTCGGATCATTCAGCGGAAGGGAGTGATCCACGGTTTCGAAGTGCAGTGCGCTCAGGCCCGCGAGCAGGCTCTTGTAGTCAAAGGTCGAGGTGGTGAGTCGACGGATAGCCGGGATTTCATTGGTCTTGTTCGGATCGATTTCGTGTTCGAGAAAGTTCCCGTCCCGCCAGTCCTCGTCGTTGGCGTAGTCGTCGTCCACACCGGCACTGATGTTTTGACGACCGACCAATTCCATGTCGAGGCGTCGCTGAGTCTGGCTCCGGAGAATCTCGATCGTGCCGGTCAACACGATGACCAAGCGGTACCCAGCGTCGATCGCCTTGGCCACCACGCCGCTGAAATTCGCCGTCTTCCCGCTCTGGACGTAGCCGACCACCAAACCTTTGGACTGATACGGCTCGGGCCGCGTCGGATCCGCAAGCCGGTGCACAACCTCAGTGGTTGCAATGTCCAGCTTTCCGATTGTCGCCTCGTCCCAGTTCTTGTCGGCTAGAACTCGCTTGTAAGCGCGCCAATAGAAGTCGTGCTCGCGGCGGCGTTCGGAGGTGTACCAGGGGTCCCACGGCTGCTGAGCCGCAATGACAACGGGCCCACCTTCGCGAGGGAAGTGCGCATCCATCTCGGCGTGGGCGTCGACCGGCAATCCCAACAAGTCGTAGATCCGAGCCCGCCGTTCCGGACTTTGCGGAACAGTCGAGCCTACCCACGTCTCGACACTTTCCGCATCCCACTGCCGTAGACGCGAGGTGAGCGCCGTTCGTACACCGACAGCACTCTCATCGAGGAACACATCGATGATGTCCGCGATGGTCAGGCCATCCGGATAGCTCGCTCGCAGGCGCGCGTTGACCGGGTAGAGCACGTTCTCGGGCGGAAACCCGTCACCGAGTTCACGCGCAACCGCACGGAATACTTCATCACTCACTGCACTACCTGCTCCCGGTGCGCTGCCACTGCGGAAATCAACACTTCCTGCCACGCCTGCATCTTTTCCCTCTGACGAGCGCCGATTCTCGTTCCTTCGAACATCTCACTCACCAACAGGAAGACAAGCGTCTTGAGCACCGGAGCATCAGCCGGGTCGAGACTGCGACGTCCGAGCAGATCACGCCGAAAACGCGCATTGATCCACAAAGTCCGAGTCTTGAGGTCGACTTCGAAGAACTGATCACGCGCCAAGGCTCGCCAACCCACCGCAACAGGATCATCACCGACGCTGAATTCGAAGGCGTCGCTGAAGGAATCGAGCACGTCTTCCGGAAAGCCGGATGCCGGCTCGATGACGCTGATCGGCCGAGGTGCAGAACTTCGGGCTGCCCGCACGACGCGCTCGGCATCGGTCAGATACGAACGGAATCCACCGTTGCCATCCGTGAAGACGGCCCCGTCGACGGCAGCCGACGCAGTGGCGTCGAGCGTCACCCCCGATTTCTCGGGATTGATGGTGATGTGCTGCAGCAGAGAATCGTTCAGATCGACAGCAATTCGTGCCAATCCGTAGTCCGGTCGGCCCCGCACTATCGCGTTCCAGCCGCCGATCTGCAGGAGTCGATCGTGCCGATAGAAGTAGAGCCCCTGCTGGTCGCGGCCGGGGGCGCCGTGGATGCGAAATTCCGGTGCATTGCTCCGGGCGGGCCACAGGTGAGCTTCGGCGGTTACTGTGGCACCGGCGATCGACACGGTAAGTGTCCGAGGGTAGTTGGGGTCGCCGGTGCGCGGATACCGGAACGGGTCGATGGCACTGACTGTGCGCAGCGCGCCGGCGCGTCCCGCTTCGACGTCGAAGACATCCACAGTCAGAGCGATCCGGCCGGATTCGATGAGACGGTGAAATACGACGCCGAGGTGACTGCGCACGTCGTTGATGGTCTGTTCGAGCCAGCTGGTCTGCTCGTCCGCGTGCGCGGACATGAGAAATGTTGTGATGCCGCGCCATTCGACAACAGTTCCGGTGTCGAAGGGAAAGCGGGGCGTGACTGCGTCGAAGAATTCTTCGGCTTGCCGGCCCTCGATCACCGAAACTGACTGACGCCCCTGCACTGAGGCCGAGTCGATCTCGCGGCCCTGCGTCGGGTGCCCGGACTTTCGAGACCACACTCGGAGCAACCGAGCCTGACTCAACGACGCCGCCTTCATCCCTACACCGAAATGACCCAGGTCCCCGGCGGCATAGTCGCGTCGGCGGCCGTAGGTCATCGCGGAATCAATGGTGTCACTGTCCATGCCGGAGCCGTTGTCGATCACCATCATCGACACGATCCGTGTGCCGTCCTGAACGAACCTGATCAGCACGTGGGAGGCCTCGGCGTCGAGGCTGTTGTCGATCAGATCGGCGAGCGCTGTCGCGATGGTGTGGTGCAAGCCGATGGCGCCGGCGAGGGACTCGTCCGCAGCAAGGATCTTGGTGCCCACTATGTGGGTGTCCGCGACGTCAGTCATGGGATGCATCCTTACCCTCTACCTCGTCGATTTCGGATGCTTCGCCGCGCCTCCATGCCGCCTCCAGGAAGTCCAAAACCACGTCTTCACCACGATCTTCGTACGCGCGCAGCATCTTTCGTGGACGGTCTTCGCCGTCCAGACACACGGCTTCGGCGAGAATCCGCACCACATGTCTCTCGGCAGTTCGCAATGGCTCGCGATTGCCAACCTCTGCAAGTGCCTGACGTAGTGGGTCGATGTCAGAGTGAACGATCGCCGGTCGGACCACGCGGAAGGTTCCGTCTTGCCACAGCTCGAGCAACACGTCTTCGCCCTCCACAGCGGAGAGTTCACGCAGGAATCGGCGGATAGTGCCGAACGTCGGCTGCGCTCCGGTCCACCGAACTGCTTGAACGCCGAGGTGGCTCTCCAACTCGATGGTCTCACCCCGCACACAGCCGGCAGCGACTGCAACACCGGCGGGTACAGCAAATCCGGAGCCCCGCAGATGATCTGCGGTCACAGTCAGTCGATACCGCCACGTACTACCTGACCGGTACAGGCGGCGAGTCAACTCTGGCGTCTTCGCAGTGTTGCGTGTCCGCTTGCGCCGGACTATCCCGTCACCACCAATGTTGAACTCACTGGCTTCTTCAGCCTCTCCCGAAGAAACCGGTTCCTCCCCAACGGAATCCGCGCTTCCCCAGGCGTGCAGCCGCCACACTGCGCCGTCGAGCGCCACGCGATCGTCGGCCTCGAGCGCGCGCTCGATCGACCGCTCACTGCGATCGGACTTCAGCAAGTCCACTAGCTCGACGACGGACTTCGGCGATCCGACGGCTTCGAGCGCGCCGACTGCCAGATCGGAGATCCGACGCGCACGCGTCAGCGCAGACTCCGCCACAACGACAACGCCGCACCACGCAAGCCACTTCTCCAGTTCGCCGCGTGACATCGACACCACTTCGGCGACGTCGTCGAGTGCAACCACACCGTTCGGGGACTCAAAGTCCTCGAGCAAGGTCTGAGTCCGTTTCTTGGCCTCCGCGACGCCCGGAGCGGCAGCCCAACCGTCAGTCACCTCGAAGTAGTCGTCGAGACGGTCCAGAACCAACCACAGCGGAACTCCGTAACCAGGCACCTCCGCCGCGATGCTCGGATGCACGTCGAGGAGGCGATCAAGCGAAGCTACCGGCTGAATCTCGACCCGCAGGCTGGCAAGCAGGTTCCCCACCGCCGTCCCGAATCCGCACGCCGCGTTGAGTTTGGCTTTCACGTCGGCCTCGATCTGCCCGACCCGCCCCGAGCCCACACCGAGCTTGGCTCCGATCGCTCCCCTGCGCTGCGGAACTCGCGCCACGATCCGCTCACGCAACACCAACGACTCCCGCTCATCCAGCTGCGAGAAGAGATTGTCGATCTCGTCCATCGCGTCAGTACTGTCCGTGTCGGGCAAGTCGTTCGGCGTCAGAGCCGAGATCCGGGCGGCAACTTCCTGAATCGAGGCCGGAGATTCATCGTCGATCTCGACGGTGACGAGTGGTCTGCTGTCCTGGCCTCGGACCCGTCGCCACATTGCCAGCTGAGCGAGATCGTCGAGCAGCGCTGTGATCGCGGGTGGGGCAACTGATTCCTCAGCGGTCTCGACGCGGGCGAGCGGAGTCGTCATGACCGCACAGACCAACAGGTTGAGCACTATGTCGTGCACCGTCTGTTCGCTCGTTCCGCGCACGCCGAAGATCTCAGCGGTCGTATGCGTCAGTAGACCGCCGATTGCTTTGTCGGTGGTGAGCCGTGACAACGCCGTCACTGCGCGAGTATCGAGACTCAACACCTCCAGCGGGAGATCTTCACCAAGGAGCGGAAAGCTCTCTTGTAATACCGCTGCCGCGTGGTGAGCGATGTAGAGGGACGCCAGCTCGGAGAGAACCTTCTCGAGATCGACCTCGAGAACAGTGAACGACGGCGCTTCGCTGAACCACCAATCAGGCGACGGGGCCAGCGGCTCGAGCAGCGCAGCACGATCGGATACGTAGTCGTCCAGCCAAGGAAACAGATCGACCCACAGCGTCTGACTCAGCTCGTTCGCGGGAAGCGAGTTCACACCCAACGTCAACGCACTACTCCCACTCACGGATACCTTCATTGCAGTCAAAACCGACCGCGATGTCGGTAACAAGTTACTGCAGCTTGTGAGCGGTCGCAGCGCCGGACCTGCTTACCCGACAGTCAGACTTTCTCCGCTCAGTCGACGGCGGTGAAACCCTTCGCCCGATCTTTGTCGACCGACGTCCACAGCGTCGTCGACAGTTCGGCCTTCACCAGCGGGATGACCTCCTCGGCAAAGCGGCGCAGAGTGTCCTTCTGCTGCTCGAAGTCGAGCACGTGATTGACCGACACCGATTGGAAATCGTGGCCGTAGCTCTGGTGGTAATCGAGGATCTTCTCGGCGACTCGCTCCGAAGACCCGACCAACGCCGGCCCGCGGTCGACGGCTTCCTCGATCGTCCGGAAGCTCGTCGACTTTCCGACCGCTTTGGGGTCGTGCTTGCGTTTGTCAGCTTGTGCAACGGCGCCCTCGTAGATCGGACGGAACTCTTCGATGGCCTGCTCGGTCGTGTCGGCGAGGAACAATCCGCCCGAACCCGAACCGACATACGCCTTGGCCGGGTCATGTCCGTACGCCAGGTACTGCTCGCGGTAGTGGTCGATCAGCACTTTGTAGTTCTCACGAGGCTGGAAGGCGTTGGCGGTGACGATGGGGTCGCCCCACTTCGCCGCGAGTTCGACGGCCTCGAACGAGGTAGCCGATCCATGCCAGATACGGAACGGGCCGTCATACGGACGCGGTAGCGTCGTCGCGTCCTCGAGCGATGGTCTGTGAGTCCCCACCCACTTGACGTTTTCCTCGCTGATCAGCAGTTTGAGGAGTTCGTAGTTCTCGGTGAGGTATTCGTACTGCTTGGCGATGTCCAACCCGAGGAGCGGGTACTGAAGGACCTCGTTGCCCTTGCCGATCACGATCTCGAGGCGTCCCCGGCTGAGTTGATCGATGGTTCCGAAATCTTCGGCGACTCGGATCGGATCGAGTAGCGAAAGGACCGTGACACCTGTCGACAGCAGGATTCTGTCCGTGGCCTGCGCAATCGCCC
Source organism: Rhodococcus sp. RCBS9 (assembly GCF_029457415.1). NCBI lineage: Bacteria > Bacillati > Actinomycetota > Actinomycetes > Mycobacteriales > Nocardiaceae > Rhodococcus > Rhodococcus sp. RCBS9. Next base: position 490,161 of record NZ_CP120422.1, read on the forward strand.
CCAAAACGACGGTTGGCGCCGACGAAAGAACCGGCCCGGCGTGGCGCTCACCCACCGAGAACGAATCGATACCCAGTTCTTCGGCGAGAACCGCGAGTTCGACGACGCGGTTGAGCCGATCGGACGGGGCAACTTCCTCGCCGGTCACTGGATGGGGTGGGTTGAAAATGATGTCCAGAACCTGAAAACGCATGACCCGTCTTTCTCGATAACCACACAGCACGCCTGTCCCTCGGAGGCTAGTGCGCGACTGCTCGACGGATCCGCCATCCGAGGATGTTCCCAACGCAATGACGTCGCGAAACACGCTACTCAGCAACATCTTTCGACTCAATGAGACCATTCGGTCGATAAAACTCTCACCGATCCGAAGTCGACCGAAAACATGCCGAACTCCCGCCAGGCAGGACCTGTGTCACTGACCAATCAAGCGCACGGTAAACATGAAGTACTAAGAGTGCGTTCCCTTATCGTTATGAGGTACTTGTTATGAACGGTGCGGCGGCCATCGGTGATGGCATATTCCAGATTCCTGTCCCGATCACGGACAACCCGCTCGGGCACACGCTCGTCTACGCCATGGAATCCCCCGGCGGACTGATCTTGGTCGACGCCGGATGGGGCGACGACAACGGCTGGCAGGGCCTCAACGCGGGGCTCGCCGAGATCGGGCATTCGGTGACCGACATCGAGGGCGTCGTGGTCACGCACTTCCATCCGGACCACACCGGACTGTGCGGACGGGTCCGCGAGGCATCCGGCGCCTGGATCGCCATGCACGAGGACGACCACTACCTGTTCGATCAGATGGCCACTGCGCGTAACGAGGAGTGGATGGCGTACCAGCTCGACAACATGGAACGTGCCGGAGCGCCCGCAGCTGACCGTGATGCCTTCCGACTGGCTGCCGCGGGTGAGTCTCCGGTGGGCCCCGAGTCCGCTCCCGACCGCCTTCTCGCCGACGACGAGATCATCGCGCTCACCGGCCGCGGCCTCCGCGTTGTCTACACCCCCGGCCACACGCCTGGTCACGTCTGCTTCTACCTCGACGACGCCGACGTCATGTTCACCGGCGACCACGTCCTGCAGAAGACGACACCACACGTCGGCAACTTCGTGTACCCACTCGACGAGCGAGACGCCCTCGCCGACTTCCTCGACTCGCTCGCACGGGTGCAGAACATGAACATCACCCGCGGTCTCGGCGCTCACGGCATTCCGATCGACGACGTCGGTGGCCGCGCCGGCGAGTTGATCGAGCATCACCAGGAGCGACTCGATCATCTGCTGCAAGAGTTCGCCGACGACAAGCTCACCGTGTGGGACGTCGCGGCAAAGATGAAGTGGTACAAGCCGTGGGCCGAGATCTCCCCGATGGGAAAGACGATGGCGTTGTCCGAAGGTGCAGCTCACCTTCGCCATCTGGTTGCCCGAGAGCAGGTCTCTCAGGTTCCCGGCTCCGAGCCCGCGCTCTTCGCTCGCTCCATCTGAAAGATCAGGGCCGACAAGCACTCCGCTCGTCGGCCCTGATCTCTATTCCGCTTCGGCCTGATCGACTATTCGGGTCGACGCCGATCGCGGCACCACCACCACCGGAACCGGTGAGTACCGCACGATCTTCGCCGCCCGACTGCCGAGGAACACCCGCGCCAGTGGACCTGCCTTGCTCGAGCCGACAGTCAGAACGTCACCTCGGTCCCACTCGACGCCCGCGAGCGCCTCGGCCCAGTTACGACCATGGCTGATAACCGATTCCATGACGTCGGGTATTTCGGGCAGTGCACGCACGCGCTCGAAGGCAGCGTTGGTCTCGCGCTCGACCACCTCGGCCCACTCAGAGATGATCGGTGAATCCCCCTCGGTCCCGAGCGTGGTCGTGTACTGCGCGTTTGCGCGAACTGCAAACGCCGCCAGTCTGAGTCCGGCATCGACACGCGCAGCCACGGTCGCGGCGGCGAGCACCAGATCGTCTTGATCGGGTGTGCCCGAGTATGCGGCGGTGACGCGGCGAACCACCTCACCGGGCTTGGTTCGAAATCCCCTCGGCGCCAGGGCGACCGGAACGTCGGAGCTGTGCAGCAAGCGTGAGGTGACACTGCCGAGAGCCACGTGACCGAACACCCCGGCCGTAGACGAATCCAGGACGATCATCTTGGCTTCGTGCTCGTGAACGAGATCGAGCAGGCCACTCGACGCCGACTGAGCCTCATGCACGACATAGGTTACGTCGACGTCGGAGGGCATGTCTGCCCGCGCTTTCGCCAGTGCCGCTTCGGCTTCGGCTCGCAATTGCTGGTGGTATTCGGCGTCGACACGCGCCATCCCGGGCGGTGGCGGCGAGGGAATCACCGCGCAGATCACCAGCGGTTCACCGGACGAACGCGCCAACAGCGTTGCCAGATGGACGGTTCCGGAGCTGTCACCGTCGGGTGCGTATCCCGCGAGCAACGTCATGACTCGGACTCCGATCCCAGTTCGGCGCGGTTCTTCGCCCCGAGGCGCGAGTGCTTCATACCGTAGGCGAAGTACCAGATGATCGCGACGGTCACCCAGACGAGGAATACGTAGATCGTGACGGTTCGGAGGTCCTTGATGATCCACAGGCAGCCCAGGATCGAGAGGATCGGCGTCACCGGATAGCCGGGAACTTTGAAGCTGCGCGGCAGGTCCGGGTCACTGCGCCGCAGGATGATGACCCCGACCGAGACCACGAGGAAGGCCACCAGAGTTCCGATGCTGGTCATTTCGGCGAGGAAGTTGATCGGAATGAAACCGGCCAGAATGCTGATGACGACGCAGACGATGATGGTGTTGGGCACCGGCGTCAGAGTCCGCGGGTTCACCTTGTGGAAGATCGACGGAATCATGCCGTCGCGTGACATCGCGAACAGGATCCGGGTCTGACCGTAGATGACCACGAGCGTGACGCTGCAGATCGAGATCACCGCACCGGCGGCCAGAAGTGTTCCCGGCCAGGTAGATCCGGTCACCTGTTCGAGGATGGCGGACAGCCCGGCTTCCTGACCTTCGAACGATGCGGAATCCTGTGCACCGATCGCCACGGCGACAACGGCGATGTAGATCGCGGTGACAGACACGAGCGCAATGAGGATCGCGAGAGGGAGATTGCGACGAGGGTTCTTCACTTCTTCGCCGGCGGTGGACACGGCGTCGAGGCCGATGTACGAGAAGAAGATGATTCCGGCGGCGGACATGACGCCACTGAATCCGAACGGTGCGAAGTCGGCGAAGTGATTGCTGTTCCATCCGGCGATGCCGACCACGATGAAGAGCAGCAGAATTGCGAGTTTGATCGAGACCATGATGGCGTTGGCCTTGGCCGATTCACTGGCGCCGCGGATGAGCAGAACACCGCACAGGCACACCAGGATCACTGCGGGCAGATTGATGATGCCGCCCTGCTCCGGCGCTTGTGACAACGCGTCGGGGATCTGGAACCCGAAGAGGTTGCCCAGTAGCTGGTTCAAATATTGCGACCATCCGACGGACACCGCCGCGGCCGAGACTCCGTACTCGAGAAGCAGACACGCGCCGACGGCCATGGCCGGAAGCTCTCCGAGCGTCGCGTAAGCGTAGGAATACGACGAGCCCGACGCCGGGACAGCTCCGGCCAACTCCGCGTAACAAATCGCTGTGAGTCCCGCGACGACACCGGCAACAACGAAGGAGATGATGACTGCCGGACCCGCAACCGGGACTGCCTGCGAGAGGACGAAGAAGATACCGGTGCCGATCGTGGCGCCGATGCCGAACATGGACAACTGCGCCAAACCGATACTTCGGGTCAGCTCGCCGCCGTTGGTATCTGCGCCGGTCTCCTGGTCTATCTGCAAAGCCGGCTTGCGCCGAAGTACGTGTTTGACGAGAGTAGCCATCGACGCTCCTCTAGAGTGCCTGGTAGGAAACTGTTGTATCCTCATACTGCACGTAAGTGTCCTGCGACACAACAGTTGGAGCAAAGTTGCCCAGCTCACGCCAACCGTCCGGTCTGGAATGCCCGGATCGTGAACCGCCTTCGGAGAAAACGGGGAGATCATGACCGGACCGACCATCACCGTCGACCTGCGTCGTATCGAACAGAATGCGCGCGTCCTCGTCGAAGCGTCCAATGCCAAGGGTATTGCGGTGGCGGGCGTCAGCAAATCTACATGTGGCTCCCCCAAGGTGGCGCGAGCAATGGTCCGCGGCGGCGTCGCACAGATCGCCGACTCCCGCCTGGACAACCTGGCCCGCATCCGCCGCGACGGCATCACCGTTCCCCTGATGCTGATCCGCGCACCGTCGTTGAACGAGATCGACGACACGATCCGCTACGCGGACATCAGCCTCAACTCGGAGTTGACGACGATTGTTGCTCTGGGCAGAGCAGCACGGGCGCGAGGAGTAATCCACGACATCGTGCTGATGATCGACCTCGGAGATCTCCGCGAAGGGATCCTGCCGGCGGAGGCGTTGGATGTAGTCGCCGAAATCCTTCCCATCGAGGGCATCAGACTGATCGGAATCGGCGCGAATCTCGCGTGCGTCGGCGGCATCCAGCCAACCGTCGACAACCTGTCGAATCTGGTCTACATTGCCGACGAAATCACGAAGCGGTTCTCGATCGAACTGCCGATCGTTTCCGGCGGCAATACGTTCTCTCTGCCACTCCTCGAGACCGGAACGATGCCCGAGGGGATCAACCATCTGCGTTTGGGTGCCAGCATCGTTCTGGCCGAATCACCGACTCCCCCAGGACTGTACGAACTGCTGAACAACGACGCCTTCACTCTCACCGCGGACATCATCGAGGCCAAGATCAAGCCGTCGCGGCCGTATGGAGTGTCAGGGGAAGACGCGTTCGGCCGACGCCCCGTCTTCGACAACGAGGACAAGCCGAGCCGACGCCTGATCTTGTCCATCGGCCGCGAAGACATCTCGCCGGAAGGATTGACCCCAATCGATCCGCGCCTGAAGGTGATCAGCGCCAGTAGCGATCACCTCCTCGTCGACGCCGGAGAAACAGGCGACGAATACCGACTGGGTGGGACGGTCGACTTCACGATCGACTACGGCGCGCTCTTGATGGCGATGACATCGCCCTACGTCGAAAAGCGCTATGTCCTGGGCACTGAACCGATTGATGCCAATGCGACAGTCGAATTGATCGACCTCGAAACTACCGGCCTGGCAAGCCATCTCCTCGATCACGGTCTACGTGAGGACATGTCCGGAATCGGTTTCGACTGCGTTCAAGGAGAGAATGCCGCTGCGGATCTCACAACGCTGCCGCTGTGGCTCACTGCCGAAGCCTGGCAGAACACCAGAATTCCGATCGCCACCGAACCTGGAACCGATTTGGGTGCAATCATTTTCGCTTCACACGGTGACATCGAGCAATTGCTGTCGTCGGCGGCGGATCTGCACGGCCCCAGTTTGGAGAACACCGTCTTGGTGGGCGTCAAGAACGCCACGGTCGATCACAAGCGCGCACTCGACGAGTACGGGGTATTGCTGGTGACGATCGACGAGATCGATCGCCATGGCATGGCGGCCTTGATGCCTCGCGTTCTCGCCGCGGCGGGACAGGGTGTGAACGGCGTCCACGTCCACTTCGACATGGACATCATCGACGGGCGTGTTCTCGGCGTCGACGACACGACACATCTGGGCGGCCTCACATTCCGAGAAGCGCACCTCGCCGCCGAATTCATCAGCGAGACCGGCCTGACGAGATCGATTTCGATCGGCAGCGTTGCGGGAGCGGATTCCGATCCTCTCGGCCGTCAGGCGACCTTCGTCGACGGACTGGTTGCATCGCTGCTCGGGCGCAAGGTGGTCAAAGCCTGACGTTGTCGGCAGCCCTTGCGAGAATCGTTCGATGATCATGCGGAGCCCCGGTCAGCACGTATTCATCGCACTCGGCACGCCATGGATCGATGCCGTGGTCGCGTTTCTCGAACCCAGAGCACGCCTCGATCCCTGGATCATGCGCGGAAAGATGGACATCGGTGACCTGATGATCACGGTTCTCGACACCACTCCTCGCACGGTGCTCTGCATCGAGACCGTGGCTGCGCCGTTCGACGGCACGTCGCGGATGGAAGTCGATGAACGCCCGTACGAACTCCACGGTTTGCCCACCGTTCCAGAACTCGAACAACGATGGTCCATCACGTTTCCCACGGATCCTGGGCCGGTCGACGACGCACTGGCCGACCGGATTCTCACGGCCGGCCAGTCGCACTATGCGCACTACTTCGGCGACATCGACACGCTGGATCCGACGTCCACAGCTGCCCACGCCCGAACGTTGATGAACGAGCGGGGCAACTGCACAGGTTGCGGCTCACCGATGCCGTTGCGAAAGTTCAACAGCAGCGATCGCCTTCACTTTCATTCCGCATCACGGATCTTCAGGCAGGCTGAACCTGGTGACGACTACCCAGCCGTCCTGTGCCGCAAGTGCACCGGAAGGAGGGCCACGTCTGGGCACACCAACTTCATCGACTACATGCTGGCGAAAAATCCACCGTGCCCACACTGCGGTGCACACAGAACCGCTCAGTGTGCCCCGGGGATGCCGGTCCATCCGTTCGATCACCTACCGTGGCTCGCCGCAACTGGCTGCGTCGTGGGACCGGACACCCCGGAATGGACGTGCCGAGCGTGCAGTCACTCATGGGGACAGATGTTCCCGCCGGATCACCCGCAGCACGACTGATCAGTTCGCGACAAAGCCGGGAAGCCGATCGATGTCCGCGATGATCGAATACTCCGCGGCGTCACCCTGGAGGATTCGACTCTGCTCGCCGTGGACGTCGACGGGGACGTCGCCGGCCAATGTCACACGGTGCACACTGCGGGCCTGAGTCCCGTAGTCGGCGATACCGTAATGCTGAGTCGCCTGGTTGTCCCAGATCGCCAGGTCGCCGGCCGACCAGTTCCATCGAACAGTGTTTTCCAACTTGATGATTCGTGCCTGCAGGATCTGGTAAAGAGCGACCGACTCTGACGGCTTGAGCCCGACGAACTCCTTGAAGAAGTGACCGAGCAGGAGGGTCTTCTCCCCCGTCGCCGGATGGATACGCACCACCGGGTGTTCGGTCTCGTAGATCTCACGGGTGAATTCGGCGTAGTAGGCCTGGCGCTGCGCGTCCACCGGGTTCGCCTGATCGACAACCTCGGCATAGTCGTAGGCATTGGTGTGAACGGCCCGCAAATTCTCGACCAAGACTTTGAGCGAAGGCGGCAGTTGGTCGTACGCAGCGGTGGTCGACGCCCACGTGGTCGCTCCGCCGTACTCGGGAATGGTCGTCGCTCGCAGAATCGAGGCTTTCGGAATGCGGTCGACAAACGTCACGTCCGTGTGCCAACTGTTGGCGGCACGGTCGAGCACCAACAGCTTGTCGCCCCTGGACTTCACCGTCGGATGCGGGGTGGTCTGGGTGCCGAGGGTTCCGGCGAATTCGTACTGCGACGTGTCGTCGAGATGATGCTGCCCACGGAAGAACACAACCTTGTGCGCTGCCAGCGCATAGTTGATCGCGTAGGCGGTCTCTTCGGACAGATCCCCAGAGAGGTGTACGCCGTCGATGCGGGCGCCGATCAGCTCACCGACCTTGTGGACAGTGATTCCGCCGGCAGCGTAGATCTGCTCCGGGGTCTGGGTGACACGTTCGAGTTCGGTGACGGACATGGCGATCTCCTGTGAGTCGGTCAAGCCTACGGGCGCGGCAGTCGACATGGCGCTGCCTACTGTGAACACTCAATCATTTACGCTGCGGGCTCGAATACGGTTGAACTCGAGGTGATCTCAAAGTTCGCCGCTCCCTCGCCAGAGAATATTGCCGCTCACTGGGACGAGGCCGTCGTCGTTGTCGTCATGAGCTGTAGCGTGCGATCTGCCGCACCCACGTCTACGGAGGACAGCATGCAACCCGAGGGCCCTGCCGAACAGATTCGTTCAACGCTCGCTCGCATCGCGCATCTTGCCGATACCGGCTCGGTCGAGGATTACGTGGAGCAGTTCACGCGCGAGGCCGAATGGAACATGCCGGCCAATCCCGATCGCGGTATCCCCGCACAGGTACGACGTGGCCGTGAAGAAATTGCTGCTGGAGTTCGCGAGCGTCGCGCGGCCGGCATTCAAGGGCCTGGCACGTTCACACGTCACGTCACCACGGCGATCGCCGTGGACGTGACGTCGGAAACTACAGCCCGCGCGGACGCGGTGTGGACGTTCTACGTCGACACAGCCACGTCGCCCGAACTCAGCGGCGTCGGGAGCTACGCGGACGAGTTCGAACTCGAAGATGGGCGGTGGCGACTCTCGCGACGGGTGATTTCGCGCGGCTGACGCTCAGTCTTCTTCGCCGGTGATCGCCTCACACCAGTCTTCGACCTGATCGATCCCCTCTTCCGTCCATTCCGGGCTCATATCTTCGAGTGCATCGAAGACAACCTCGCAGGTCAGCATCTCCGGTGAACCCTCCGACCCCGCTGCCTCGGTTCGCTCCGCAGACGCTGTCGCAACTGGGCCGGCGGCCAGCGCAACCGCCACCGCGCCTGTTCCGACCATCGCTTTCACACGCATCGGTTCTCCTCCTTCACTCTCGCTTCGGTCCTCGGGGTACCCGACTCGCCCCGCGCTACCCATCCCCGTCACTCATGTCCGACTTTCGGCGCCGACGGCATAGACTGAGCTCGTCGCCACCACGCTCTCGCAGCGTCGGGGGCGACAGATACACAGCTGGATCAGAATCGGAAGGCATCCCATTACAGAATCTCCCGCTCCGCACGACATCTACTTCGTACCTCCGGAGCAGGACAGCCCCAATCCTGTGGAGCCGGCGTCGGCCGCGTCACGCGCACGGATGGGCGAGCTACCCGAGACCGTCCGATTCAAGAATCGTTTTGCCCTCGCGATCACGACCACCACGCCGCTCGAAGCGATGGTCGAAGATCTCCTCTTCATCCGCGACATCCTCGACGCCGCAGGAATCGAGTATCTACTCGTCCGCGGAAACGACGAGCGCCCGGTCATCGCGGTCAGCTGGACGGAACGCAAGAACCTGCGGCAGGCACTTGTCGAGGGATGCGCAAACGCACCCTTCTATTCCAAAACCGTCGACGCGAAGAAGAGTCCAGCGCTCCTTGTCGCGGACGGTGCCCTGTCGAAAACCAACAAGTCACGGATCTTCCGCTTGTTCCGTCCGAGGGTTCACGTCGCAAGCGGTATGAACTACGGCGCGAACATCGGCGTTCAGATCGAATTGTGGTCGATTTCCGACGAAGAAATCGTCCTACCCGTCGAGAACTCACTGACACGACGAACCGTCCTCCCCGAAGAAGCTGTCCGAGGAACCGTCGAGCGATTCGGCCGGATCTGGCCGACCATCGAGAAGATGTTCGCCGATCATGCCTCCGATATCAGCTTCGATATCGATCTTGTCTTTTCCTGGGTCGACGGTTCTTCCAAAGAGTTTCAGGCTCAGCGCGCCAAGCGCATGCAGAACTACATCGTCGGCGAGGGCGACGAATCAGAAGCGCGCTTCCGTCAGATCGACGAGCTCAAATACGCACTTAGATCTATCCACATGTACGCGCCGTGGATCCGGCGGATCTTCGTCGCAACCGATTCCGATCGTCCGGACTGGCTTGCCGACGATCCGCGAGTCACGTTCATGCCCAGCGAAAAGTTCTTCGCCGATCCAAGTGTGTTGCCCACCCACAATTCTCAAGCTGTCGAGTGCCAGCTGCACCATATTCCGGGTCTGGCAGAGCATTTCCTCTACTCCAATGACGACATGTTCTTCGGTCGCCCCGTCGGCCCTGACATGTTCTTCTCCCCCGGTGGGATCAGCATGTTCATCGAGGCCGACACCAGAATCGGATTGGGACACAACGACAACGACCGCAGCGGGTTCGAGAATGCGGCCCGCGTCAACCGCCGTCTGCTGCAGGACCGCTTCGGTCTGATGACCACCAGACATCTGGAGCACGCAGCGACGCCACTACGCAAGAGCGTGATGGCCGAGATGGAACGCGAGTTCGCCGAAGACTTCGCGGCCACTGCAGCAAGCACCTTCCGCGCGAGTTCCAATATCTCGGTGACCAATTCGCTGTACCACTACTACACGCTCATGAGTGGACGGTCGGTGGTGCAGAAGTCCGCCGCCGTCAAATACGTCGACACGACGGTCAAGGCCGGTTTGCGCGACATGGACTCACTGCTCGCCAAGCGCTCCATGGACTTCTTCTGCCTCAACGACGGCAGCGCTCCGGAGATCGATCTGGAACTTCGCACACGCAAGATCACGGAGTTCCTGGAGAGCTACTACCCCATCCCGGCGCCCTGGGAAGCCTAGACGAAACAAGGGCCCAGCCGATTTCGGCTGGGCCCTTGCTACTTCGGTCGATCAGCGTGCTGTCACATGCTCCCGTTGCACCGGAATGGGCAGACCGAGATTGTCACGCAACGTCGTTCCTTCGTAGTCACTGCGGAGAACACCTCGATCCTGCAGCAGCGGCACCACGTCGTCGACGAACTCGTCGAGGCCGGTCGGCACAAGGTGCGACCCGAGGATGAACCCATCCGAACCGTCGTTGCTGACAAACGAATCTATTTTCTCGGCAACCTGCTGCGGTGTACCCACGATCGGTCCACGCTCGAACTGATCGATCACCACTTCGCGCAGATTCAACTTCTTGCTCTCCGCTACCGCGCGCAGTTTTGCGACGGTCGCGAAACGATCTTGGTGAATGAAGGCGCGGCCCTGGATGATCGGCGGAGCCTCGGGATCCGGAGCGATATCGGGTAGTGGTCCTTCGGGGTCGTACTTCGACAGATCGAGATTCCAGATCTGTTCGAGCAGAACCAAAGCGGTCTGGCCGGTGACCTGCTGGTCGCGAATCTCTCGGTACTTCTCGATCGCATCTGCCTCCGAGGTGCCGAGAACAAAACTCGCCGACGGCAGGATCTTGATGTCACCCGGGTCACGTCCGGCCGCAACGGCACGTGCTTTGATATCGCGATAGAAATCGGCCGCCTCGGGCAACTGACCGTACGGTGAGAAGATCGCGTCGGCATTGCCGGCAGCAAAATCGCGCCCCTGCGGCGACACCCCGGCCTGCAGAATAACCGGGCGCCCTTGCGGGCTACGCGGCACTGTGAATCGGCCGTTCACGTCGAAATGCGATCCATGAAAAGCGAATTCACCGGCATCCGGTCGCGCGAGAAAGCGCCCTGATGCCTTGTCGGCCACGATGTCGTCGCTTCGCCACGAATCCCACAGTTCACGCACCAGCGCTACGGTCTCCTCCGCACGCTCGTATCGTTGCGCGCGGTCGAGGTATCCGCCGCGGCGAAAGTTCTGGCCGGTGAATGCGTCGAACGAGGTGACGACGTTCCAGGCGGCACGTCCTCCGGACAACTGATCGAGCGTCGCGAATTGGCGGGCCAGTTCGTACGGCTCGTTGAACGTGGCGTTGATGGTGCCGGCCAATCCGAGGTGTTCGGTTACCGCCGCCAACGATGCAAGGACCGTGAAGGTGTCCGGCCTACCGATGATGTCCTGATCGAAAATCTGTCCTGCACGCTCACGAAGGGCAAGGCCTTCGGCGAGGAAGAAGAAGTCGAACTTCCCACGCTCGGCGGTTCGAGCGGTGTGTTCGAAGGAATCGAACTCGATCTGGCTGCCCGCCTGCGGATCCCACCATGCAGTGTGATGGTTGACGCCGCCGAGGTAGGCACCCAGGATGACCTGCTTACGCTTCTGAGAACTCATGAAAATGTATTCCTCGTCTGTCAGGCGGCCGGAGTACCGGCGGCGTAGCGGTTGGGAACGTCGATGGGTAGGCCAAGCAGTCCGCGAAGATTCGTCTGCGGATACTCGGTGCGGAATACGCTGCGTCGCTGCAATTCAGGTACCAGCTCACCTGCGATCGCGTCGAGGTCGTCCACGACGACGCCCGGCCGCAACCGGAAGCCGTCGATTCCCAACTGCTGCCACCGGAGCAGAAGATCTGCCAACTCAGCCGCGGTGCCGGTGAAGGTCAGCGCGTCCGAACGGTATTCGGCGCCGGCCTGCGCGTCGAGGCGAGCGAGCCGTTCCTTTCCGGTTTCTTCCGGAGCATCGAAGAATACGACGATGTCGGTGAAGACCCGAAGCGGTTCGCCGGTGCGCTGCACGTGTTCTTCGGCTGCTCGCACTTCACCCAGGATTGCCGTGACCTGCTCGTCGTCGAACGGCGTCACGAACACCAGATCGGCCGTCCGCGCCGCCAGCTCGTACGCGACCCGCTGATGAGCCAATGCGGTGACGACGGGATGCCCCTGCGGCGGGCGCGGAGTCACCGACGGACCACGGACCGAGAGGTACTTTCCCTCGAAGTCGATGTAGTGCAGCTTGTCCCGGTCGATGAATCGGCGCTGCTCCACATCACGGATCTCGGCGTCGTCCTCCCAACTGTCCCAAAGTCTCCGGACGACGTCGGCTGCCTCCGCAGCTTCGTCGAACAGCGCGCGCACGAAGTCCGGGAGGACGCCTGAAACGATCGACTGACGGTCGGCATCGGTGAGCGCTGGGATGTCGCGGCGCCCGAACTGTGCTGCCTCGGATTCCGACGCCGACACCTTCACCTGCCACCCGGCGCGACCGCGCGAGGTGTAGTCCAGCGTGGCAACGGCTTTGGACACGTGGAACGGTTCGGTGTGAATGGTGGTGATGGTCGGGATCAACCCGATGTTGCTCGTGATCGGTGCCAGTCGGGCGGCCACGAGATGTGCGTCGAGCCGAGCGCGCACCCGGTCAACCGCGTCGTCGACAGGCTCGAGTGGGTTGGCCGGCACCGAGAGACTGTCCTCGATGGTGACGAAATCGAGCAGACCACGCTCGGCGGTCGTCACCACGTCAGTCCAATACGACGCGCTGAACAGCTCACTCGGGCGCGAGTGCGGCTCTCGCCAGGCTGCAGGGTGCCAACCGGCACCGTCCAGCGCTACGGCGAGATGCAACGGAGCAAGATGAGAGGAGGGGGTGGAGGTCATCGGCGCATACTCCTGTTCGAGAACTACTCGGGAGCGCACAGTGCCGACCGCAGAAACCGTCAGCACCCGACTGACGGTTCTCGTGGCGACTGCCGCTTGCGACACGCACCGCGCGTATCGCCAGGTGTGATTCCGGGGCACCCCATCGGCATGAAGGGTTGCCGTCCAGCTAGCCGGTCCTTGTTGCTGGAGCTCTGCACCTACCTCGACGGTAGTGAGTACGCGACCGCCCGGCAATCACCCAGAACTGCGCGTGGGTGTCGGAAACCGCCTGCCACCTCAGATGATCGAGCGTGCCGCCTTTTCGCTCTCGAGGATTCGAATGCCGGCAACACTGAGCCTCCGGGCACCCTCGGCCGCGTCGACGGGCTCACCGACCGTCACGTGCGCGCCGAGTGGAACGACCGAATGAACAATTGTCTCGTCGTACACGTGCACCAGATTGCACCCCTGAGCCCCGTCACGACCACGCTGACCACCGACTTCCACATTCAAGTCCTGGGTGTAACACGTCGACGACGCCACGGAAACCGGAATGCCGGCGAACGTCGCCGTCGTCGAATAGTGCAGATGCCCAGCAAGAATCGCCCGGACGTCGCTGCCACGCAAGACGTCTGCCAACCGGGACTGATCGCGCAACTCCACCAGAACCGCGAGATCCTGAATGCACGGAACCGGCGGATGATGCAGCGCCAGAATTGTTCCGTCGGGCGCCGACACCGCCAATTCTGCTCGTAACCAATCCAATTGACGATCCGAGATCTCACCGTAGTGATGACCGGGAACCGACGAATCCAAGGTGATCACCCGCAGTCCGTCAAGGTCGTAGACGTTGTCGACGGGATGATCGGTGGCGTCCTCGCCCAACAGCAGAGATCTGAAAGTAGAGCGGTCGTCGTGATTGCCCATCGCCCAGACGACCTGCGCATCGATCTCGGCCGCCACAGGTTCCACGATGGCTTTCAATTCCGCGTATGCGTCGGGGTGTCCCTGGTCGGTCAGGTCGCCGGTGAATATCAGTGCATCCGGGCGTGCGCCCGAGGCCACGATCCCGCTGAGCACTTCCCGCAATCTCGTCGACGCATCCACGGCGTCGTACAACTCCCCCTGAGCCACCAGATGCGTGTCACTGAGGTGCACCAGGAAATGCTTCGGACGCGGGTACTCGGCATTCCGAACGCTCATCGGTCTCTCGCTTCCGCTTGCCGACGCGTAGGCGCCGGTGCGGCACCTACTGATCGTCGAGACTAGTCAACCGACCAACAGTGACTGATCGGGGCACGCCCGACGAACACGAAGCGAACTCCCGCGGCGACCCTCGGGATCGAGTAGTTGAAGCTGCGAGTAGTGTGTGGACAGTGTTGTTCCTGACCAGTCGGCGTTACGTCGACCTTCGCCTGCAGGCGAGCGCAATGTGTACGCGCTCGCTCTGACCTGACGCGTACCAGGAAACATTTCTTCGAATCTGCCCGGCCTCTGGTGCCGCGCTGCGTTTCGCTCCCTTGATTTTCGAAAGGCATAGTCATGCCCAGCTCCACCTCCACCGGCGTGCCGGAAAAGTCCACGTCCCGTTTTCCGTCCTGGGCGACGGCATTCGGACCGCAGATCGTCGCCGGTCTCGTACTCGGTGTCATCATCGGTCTCGTCGCCCGGGCAATGCCTGATGCGGCCGACGGCAACGTCAACTGGTTGGTCGGCACCGTACAGACCATCGGTTCGAGTTACGTCAAGCTGCTCACCGTTGCGGTGATCCCGCTGGTGTTCACCGCCATTGTCAGCTCCATCGCCAACCTGCGCCAGGTCGCCAATGCAGCTCGCCTGGCCGTGCAGACCTTGCTCTGGTTCGCGATCACCGCTTTCATCGCTGTGATCATCGGCATCATCGTCGGCCTGATCACCGATCCCGGTTCACGGACCGACGTCGCCGCCGAAGCCGCGAAGGAACCCAAGAGTTCCGGTTCGTGGTGGGCGTTCATCACCGGACTGGTTCCGAACAACTTCCTCGGGTTGGGTGCAAAGACTTCCGTCGCCGAAGGCGTGGCGACTACATCGCTGAGCTTCAACGTCCTGCAGCTGCTCGTCATCGCCGGTGCAATCGGTATTGCTGCACTCAAGATCGGTCCCAAGGCTGCGCCGTTCCTCGAGTTCAACGCTTCGCTGCTCGCTATCGTCCAGAAGGTCCTGTGGTGGATCATCCGCCTTGCCCCGATCGGCACCGCTGCGCTGATCGCCAACGCTGTCGCCACCTACGGATGGGATGCGATCGGGTCGCTGGGCGTCTTCACCGCCGCCATCTACATCGGTCTGGCGATCGTGTTCTTCGTGGTCTACCCCATCCTGATTGCCGCACACGGCCTCTCGGTTCGAAGCTTCTTCTCCGGCGTCTGGCCCGCAACTCAGCTCGGATTCGTCTCGCGCTCGTCGATCGGCACCCTGCCGTTGACCGAGCGCGTCACCGAACGCAACCTCGGCGTTCCGCGTGAGTACGCCTCGTTCGCCGTTCCGCTCGGTGCCACCACGAAGATGGACGGTTGCGCCGCAATCTATCCCGCGATCGCGGCGATTTTCGTCGCAGGCTTCTACGACGTTCCGTTGACCTTCACCGACTACCTGTTGATCGTCGTCGTCTCGGTCATCGGCTCAGCGGCAACGGCCGGAACCACCGGTGCGACAGTCATGCTCACACTCACACTCTCCACCCTTGGTCTTCCCCTGGCCGGCGTCGGACTGCTCCTCGCAGTCGAACCGATCGTCGACATGGGCCGTACCGCAGTCAACGTCACCGGCCAGGCACTGGTCCCGGTCATCGTCGCAAAGCGTGAGGGAATCCTCGACAAGGAGCGCTTCGACGCTCCCCGCAACGGTGATCCCTTCGCCGAGGAACTTGTCGACGCGTAACCCTCGATGACTACAGCAGCGTCCCCGCACCTGAGCAATACGGTGCGGGACGCTGCTTTTCACCCAGATTTCACCCTTACCGAAATAAACCATTTGGTCGTTATGACCAGTATGCTCAGCCGGCACAGCCCTCAGAAGTGGAAGGGCTGCCCAGTTGAACACGAGGTCACATGAAGCTCCGCCGTCTGGCATTCAGCGTCGCAGGTTGCGCCGCAATCACTCTGGTTGCCGCACCCGCCGCTCAGGCATCCACGGTTTTCGATTTCCTACCGATCGAGATCGCACGCATGATTCCGACTGGCTCTGCCGACGCAGTCCAGCCGTTCCTTCCCCCGGTCTTCGCACCGCCGGCGCCGCCCGCTCCGCAAGCGCCCCAGAACCAGCCGGCGCCGCAGAACACTCCCGCACCAGCGCGGTACTACCAGAACTGCACAGCCGTTCGTAATGCCGGCGCAGCTCCGTTGTACCGGGGCCAGAACGGATACGCCCCGCATCTCGACCGGGACAACGACGGCATCGCCTGCGAGTGATCCAACGCTCGGGTTGTGGTGCATCCACAACCCGAGCACTGTTGTCGAACCGTCAGACGCCCAATGCCCGGGACAGAGTCGGCCACGCCTTCGGCAGTCGTTCACGCCAATACGCCCACGCGTGCGTGCCGTTCGGCTCGTAATCCACCTGCGCCGGAATCTTCAGCTCCTGCAACCGAGCGTCGAACATCTTGGTGCAGGCGTGGGCGGCAACCTCGATGCCGCCGCCGATCACCAGACGCTCGAGCAGTTCAGGAGTCTGCAGAGTCTCGTCGGACCCGGGACGACCATTGGCCGTCGACACGTAGATTTCCTTGCCACGCAACTTCTCTGCGTTGATCAACGAATCGTGTGCCTCCCACTCCGGGCCCCCTGGCACACCCCAGATGTTGGCCGGATCTCCGCTTCGAGAAGAAATCGTGGCCTGGACGGCAGTTCGGCCGAGCGGATCCATCGTGGAATAACAGCCGCTGAACACGGCAACGCCGCGATACATGTCCGGAAAGCGTTGGGCGAGCATCATTGCACCCATCGCGCCCATGGAATTGCCGGCAATCGCGTTGATTCCGTTGGTCTCGAGTCGCGCGTCGATCAGCGGTGGCAACTCCTCGGTGATGAAGGTTTCCCACTTGTGCAGTCCCAGCCGCGGATCCGGATTCTCCCAGTCCGAGTACAGGCTCGCGATTCCGCCATTGAGCATCACGACGTTGACGTTCTTGTCGGCGAAGAACGCCGGGGCGCCGCCGATCGTCATCCATCCGCTGCTCTTCTCTCCGGCGTCGACGCCCTCGAGCATGTACAGCGCCGGGCGCGGAACCGAATTGTCCGCGGGTAGCAAGATCTCGACGCCGACCTCGCGTCGAAGTGCGGGCGACGCCACCGTCAGCCTGATCGCCTGTGGTGCGGTCACCTTCTCGCCGACGATGGCCGGGACGACGATGTCGTCGCGCAGGTCCGGTTTGGGGCCCGGATCCTCCTGAAGTGGTCCCGGGATCGTCGACCCCGAGCTCACGCTTCCCTCGACGCTGCCCAGACTTCCCGAGCTTCCCGAACTACCCGAGCTTCCGGAACTCGGCGCTGCCGTCGACAGTCCGCCCAATTGCAAAGAAAGTGCACAGACGGCCAAACACACCGCACCTGTGCGCGCAGATCGAATCCACGCACGCCGCTCAGTCCTCATGAAACTCCCAAACCAGTCAAAGATGTTTCCGTGAACATACCGTGCAGTTCGGACTTTCTTGGACAAACGACCACGACAAGATCTGTCGGTCGCCGCTACTAGGCTGGCCCCCGTGCAACCGGATTCAGTCAGGGCCCTCGACCTCGACCGAATTCGCGCTGTCGTGGGCACAACCACCTACGAACGCGGACTTGTCTACCTGGGGGAGAATGCAGTCGAATCCATCGGATGGAACGACACCGCTGACATCTTGACCGGCGCTGTATCGGGAACTGCGCGAGAGCCGTACACCTGCACGATTTCGGTAAGTCGCAGCGCGGCCGGTACAGCAACGTTCACGCGTGGCCTCTGCACGTGTCCCGTGCGGATGAACTGCAAGCACGTAGTCGCGTTGGTGCTCGCAGCGGTTGCGGAGGCGAACAAGACTCCACAACACCTCGGATGGGACAGCTCGCTCGAGGAGTTGCTCCGACCAGACCTGGCCGGCCGCACTACACGTGGACTTGGCATTCAATTCACCACCCGAACCAAGGGCGCATCGACAAGGCTCATCATCAAACCCGTACAACCAGGAGCGAGAAGGTGGATCTCCGGCGGGCTCGCCTGGAACAAACTCGGAAGCACTTTTCAGTTCCCCGCAGATCACCTCCGGGTTCTACGCGACATACATCTCCTCCACAGCGCCGGCAACCATTACCGAAATCAAAATGCCGCGGAAATCGATCTTGCCGGGTTCGCGAGCCCGCAACTCTGGTCGCTTCTTCGTGAGGCCATCAGCGTCGGCGTTTCACTCGTTCACTCGAAAGCCGGCCTCGGCAACATCTCCCTACTCTACGACGCCAACATCTGCCTCGACGTCCACGGAGCGGAAAACAACAACCTCCGTCTCACTCCCCGAATTCAGACCGATGGGCACATCGTGACTCATTCCGACTGGGGACTGGTCGGCACGCCGGCACATGGCGTCTTCGCGCTCGACGCCGCCAACGCGATCACTCTCGCACCACTGCACACGCCGATAACTCACCAATTGAGGCAGTTGATCGACTCCGGAAAATCGGTCGACATACCCGCCGAGCATCGGGATGCATTCACGTCGCGGTTCGTGTTCAAACTCGGAAACCTCGCTCCCGTCATATCTTCCGACGGTGCTTACAACCCACCGACTGTGTCCGGTCCTCGGCTACAACTGATGGCCACTTACGCGGACAACCACCGCATCGACATCGAATCGGCATGGAAGTACACCGTCGATGCCGACGAACTGATCATTTCTACCGCGGACACAACCACCGACGAGTCCGAGATCCGCAACCACGTTGCCGAAGATGCCATTGCCAAGAGCCTCGGTGCGGCCGCGGCGAAGGCCACTCTCGCGGGAACTTTGACCGGCCTCGATTCCATGCAGTTCACACTCGACCTCCTGCCCCAACTCGAAGCGCACGACGCCATCGACCTCACGGTTGCAGGAACCCCCGCCGACTACCGGCCTGCAGACGACGCTGTCGTGATCGGCCTCAGCACATCAGCCCCCGACGGGGACAGCGGATCCGACTGGTTCGACCTCGATATCACCGTCGATGTTGCGGGACAAAGCGTTCCGTTCACAACACTGTTCTCTGCTCTGAGCAAGGGCGAGACTCACATACTGCTACCGGACGGCGCCTTCTTTCGGCTCGACGCACCTGAACTACTCGGCCTGCACCGTCTCATCACCGAAGCGCGGTCGCTACTCGATCGGCCCACCGGCAAACTCGGGATCAGCAAATTTCAGGCCGGACTGTGGGAAGAATTGACGGCGCTCGGAAGGGTCGAACATCAAGAAGCAGCTTGGAAGAAGCAGATCGCAGGATTGCTCGGCAGTTCGGGCATCGATCCCGTCGAAGTCCCGGACACGTTGACGGCAACGCTACGTCCCTATCAGGTCGACGGATTCCGTTGGCTCAATTTCCTGCGCCAGCACAGCCTGGGCGGCATACTCGCCGACGACATGGGCCTGGGCAAGACACTGCAGACCCTCGCAATGATCTGCGCTGCAAGGCAATCGAATCCAGCCGCGCCTCCCTTTCTGATCGTCGCACCCACCAGCGTCGTATCCAACTGGAAGTCCGAAGTGGCGAAGTTCGCACCGACCCTCCACACCGCTGTCATCACGGACACGCTGCGCCGCAGAAAAACCGATCTGGCCGCACTCGTCGGCGGGGCGGACATCGTCGTGACGTCGTACGCTCTCTTTCGCCTCGACACCGATGCGTATTCCGCCGGCCGCTGGTCCGGACTGGTACTCGACGAAGCCCAATTCGCCAAGAACCACAAGTCCAAGGTCCACCAGTGCGCGAGGGCGGTGAACGCACCGTTCAAACTCGCGATCACCGGTACACCCATGGAAAACAATCTTCTGGAGTTGTGGTCGCTCCTCGCAATCACTGCACCAGGACTGTTTCCCAGCCCCACCACCTTCACCGACGTCTACCGCACTCCCATCGAAAAAGACGGTGATACAGAACGATTGGCGCAACTGCGACGACGCGTCAAACCGCTGATGGTGCGGCGCACCAAGGAACAGGTGGCCGCAGACTTGCCGCCCAAGCAGGAGCAGGTACTCGAGATCGAGTTGCATCCGAGCCATCGCGCGATCTACGACACCCACCTGCAACGCGAACGGCAGAAGATTCTCGGACTGCTCGACGACGTCGACAAGAACCGCTTCACGATCCTGCAGTCGCTGACGCTGCTACGCCAACTCAGTCTCGACGTCTCGCTGGTCGACGAGGAAAGCGGACCCGTCCCATCGGCCAAGGTCGACGCTCTCGTCGAGCAACTGGACGACGTCGTTGCGGGCGGACACCGTGCGTTGATCTTCAGCCAATTCACCGGGTTCCTCGGTTCTGTCCGCAACCGACTCGACGAGGAAAGAATTCCGTACAGCTATCTCGACGGTTCGACGCGCAATCGCGGTGAAGTGTTGGAGGAGTTCAAGTCTGGTGCAGTCCCCGTCTTCCTGATCAGCCTCAAGGCTGGTGGCTTCGGCCTCAATCTCACCGAGGCCGACTACTGCTTCATTCTCGACCCCTGGTGGAACCCGGCCGCCGAGGCACAAGCGGTCGACCGTACTCACCGCATCGGGCAGACACGAAACGTCATGGTCTACCGCCTCATTGCCAAAGACACCATCGAAGAGAAGGTCATGGCGCTCAAAGCCAAGAAGTCGGCATTGTTCTCGAATGTCATGGACGCCGAAGGCACACTGGGCACCGGACTCGACGCCGAGGATCTTCGCGCGCTGTTCGAGTGAGGTGCCTATTCGGTCGAACCGCACCTACCCGCTCACGGTAATGTGAGTCGCGAACGGACAACACAGAACTCCCGAACGAAGAAATCCACTTCGTTCGAACGAGAGGAACCTGAATGGGCGTCACACTTGCCAAGGGCGGCAACGTATCTCTGTCGAAGGCCGCACCCAATCTGACCAAGGTCGCAGTCGGTCTCGGCTGGGATGCACGCAGCACCAGTGGTGCTGACTTCGACCTCGACGCCAGCGCGTTGGTCACCGGCCCGGAACGCAAGGTCCTTTCCGACCTTCACTTCGTCTTCTACAACAACCTTCGCTCGCCCGACGGATCCATCGAGCACACCGGCGACAACCTCACCGGTGAAGGTGACGGCGACGACGAGGTCATCAACGTCGACCTCCCGGCTGTACCGCCCAACGTCACCAACATCTTCTTCCCCGTCTCGATTCACGACGCCGATGCGCGACTCCAGTCCTTCGGACAGGTCACCAACGCCTACATCCGCGTCGTAGATCTGTCGAACGGCTCCGAACTGGCACGCTACGACCTCTCCGAAGATGCATCCACCGAGACAGCCATGCTTTTCGGTGAGCTCTACCGCCACAATGGCGAATGGAAGTTCCGTGCAGTCGGACAGGGATACGCATCCGGACTCGCCGGAATCGCCCGCGACTACGGCGTGAACATCTGATCTCTACCGGTACACGAAACGGGGTTCGATTCGGCATTGCCGGATCGAACCCCGTTTCGGTTGTCTGTGTCGACGCGCGAGTTAACGCCGCAAGATCGCCCTCGCGAGGTGAACAGCCCAGGGCGAGTCCGCTTTGCTGCCGAACTTCCCCAGCTCGTACCCCGTAGCGCCGATCAATCCGAGCACCTCTACGGTGCTCCCGGACGTGTCACGTCTGGAAGTCTGAGCTCCAGCCATCAGGATGCTCGACGACCGAATCGACTCCAGCGCTCCCGCGACGAAACGATGACGATCCGCCGGCGACATGCCGGCGGCTACGGCAAGGAGGACAAGGAGTTCCACCGCCCTCTGCGAGCCGCCGGGCGCAACCGGAACTCCCTCGACGATCACCGACCACGTCATTGACGTGTCCCGCTCTGCCGACTGTCCCCGCTTCGTCAGAACAATCTGCCCTTTGTGCTTTCGCACCAGGCCGAACTTCTTGAGCACTGCGAAGAGTGATCGCCCTTGGGGAAGGTTTACAGGTCCCAGTTCAGGTTCGTCGAGCATCGCGTCGACCGTCGTGAAGAAATCATCGGCACCGATCCCTTCGACACCGATCAGAGCCAGAACCGCTTGAATGCGTTGGCCCGCCTCGACGTGGACCAACTCCCCGATTGCCGACTGATCGTCAATGCCAGCGCGGGCGAGGACCGCATGCAGTTCCGGGACTCGCGAAGGTCCCAGGCATTCGACGAGCTTCGCAATGTCGTACGACGCAGCGATCTCGTCCGGTCTAGGACTATGCAGTCGATTATTGACCTCAGCGATCTCGAATCGTGTCGGCTCGAAATCAGTTTGCGGCCATTCGAGGGTCCATTCATGGGAGCGCAGCTTCTCCGAAGCGAGAACACCGAGGAGTTGCTCGTACTCGTCAGGTCCGACGCATTCCTCCGGCGGACAAGCACCGCGACCCGCGGCACACACAACTTGGAACCCTTCGGGCAGTACTTCGGAAGATTCAAGTGTCAGCGTGTGGCGCCAGTTCCCGAAGCGTCCGTAGCGATAACTGATTTCATCGCCAGGCGAGACCATGACCTCGTCCAGGCGTACCGCGGACTCTACGATCGCCGCTCGGCCGGCCCGACGCTGCTCGGCGTTGCTCCCGGAAGCTACGTACTCTTCGACCTCGCCGGGAAATCGGCTGCCGGACTTGGACCACGCGTGCGATTGACGGTCACTCCACCCCATTGCCCGTTGAACCACCGAATGCAGGTCATCCAGATTCAGATCCGACGCGACGAGGATTCGTCGCCAGATCTGAGTGGAAACATTGTCGACACTGATACGTATCGCGTATTGCGCCGGTACCGCGCGCCTCTTCGAACGCAACGATCGCGCAATCTGAATGCCCCCACGCCCTCCGCCAGCTTCTTGTACAAACCTTTGCAGTTCTTCAGGTTCCGTCGGAACGAGTCGCAAATGCGACACCCTCGAGCTGCTCAACCCCACCATGAGACTCAGCCTAGGCCAAAGTGCTAGGGACGAAGGCACAAAATCGGAGAGTACTTCGGACTTATGAGACGGTTCACAATCTATACCTTGGCTAACAAGTCGCTACGTGCATCGGCGACGGCATCTTCCTCGCCCAATCCCTGCCCTGATGGTGAACGGCACGTTCGGTCGATCTGAGGCGACGAAAGTGCCGTTCACTCGATGCGGGGGTGCCGGCGGGGGTGCTCCCGCCCCTTGATGGTGCGAACGGTACGTTGGGTCGATCTGAGGCGACGAAAGTGCCGTTCGCTCGAAGTCGGGGGTGCCGGCGGCGGTGCTTTCGGGTGTTGGCGGGGTGGGGTGTTTTGGGTACGAGAAAGCCCCCCAACCATCACTGGTTGGGGGGCTTCTCTAATGTGTGTTCGGCGGTGTCCTACTCTCCCACACCCTGTCGAGTGCAGTACCATCGGCGCTGAAGGGCTTAGCTTCCGGGTTCGGAATGGGACCGGGCGTTTCCCCTTCGCTATGACCGCCGTAACTCTATGAAACTGTCACAGTAACCTTCTTCTGATCACCTGGTTTCACCACCCGTCAACACCAGTTTCTGGTGTTGGGGGATGGAGAAAACAGGGTTTCTCATCAGTATCTGTGTGTTGTTTCAGATACCGCACAGTGGACGCGTAGCTTCTTTGTGGTAAGTCCTCGGCCTATTAGTACCAGTCACCTGCATGCATTACTGCACTTCCAGTTCTGGCCTATCAACCCGGTGGTCTGCCGGGGGCCTTACCCCTCGAGGGGGTGAGAAACCTCATCTTGGAACAGGCTTCCCGCTTAGATGCTTTCAGCGGTTATCCCTTCCGAACGTAGCTAACCAGCGGTGCTCCTGGCGGAACAACTGGCACACCAGAGGTTCGTCCGTCCCGGTCCTCTCGTACTAGGGACAGCCTTCCTCAAGTTTCTAACGCGCGCGGCGGATAGAGACCGAACTGTCTCACGACGTTCTAAACCCAGCTCGCGTGCCGCTTTAATGGGCGAACAGCCCAACCCTTGGGACCTACTCCAGCCCCAGGATGCGACGAGCCGACATCGAGGTGCCAAACCATCCCGTCGATATGGACTCTTGGGGAAGATCAGCCTGTTATCCCCGGGGTACCTTTTATCCGTTGAGCGACACCGCTTCCACTTGCCGGTGCCGGATCACTAGTCCCGACTTTCGTCCCTGCTCGACCTGTCAGTCTCACAGTCAAGCTCCCTTGTGCACTTGCACTCGACACCTGATTGCCAACCAGGCTGAGGGAACCTTTGGGCGCCTCCGTTACATTTTGGGAGGCAACCGCCCCAGTTAAACTACCCACCAGGCACTGTCCCTGAACCAGATCATGGTCCGAGGTTAGAGGTCCAATTCGATCAGAGTGGTATTTCAACAACGACTCCACGATAACTGGCGTCACCGTTTCACAGTCTCCCACCTATCCTACACAAACCGAACCGAACACCAATACCAAGCTGTAGTGAAGGTCCCGGGGTCTTTTCGTCCTGCCGCGCGTAACGAGCATCTTTACTCGTAATGCAATTTCGCCGAGTCTACGGTTGAGACAGCTGAGAAGTCGTTACGCCATTCGTGCAGGTCGGAACTTACCCGACAAGGAATTTCGCTACCTTAGGATGGTTATAGTTACCACCGCCGTTTACTGGGGCTTAAATTCTCAGCTTCGCTCCGAAGA
>NZ_CP120422.1:520000-3142500 GCF_029457415.1 Rhodococcus sp. RCBS9
CCCAGCAGTAACGCACAGCAACAGCAGTAACGAGCAGTCGCGCGGGTCCCTCCATACCGGAGGGCTCGCGCAACTCCTTGCCCCTACAACTCGGCAGGGCCCCTACAGCTCGGCAGGCAATCCGAACCGTGCGAACAGACTCAGATCGAAGAAACACGTCACGTGCGAGATCCCGGACTCGGTGACATCGAGAACGTGCAACTGGAAAGCGCGGTGAACACCATCGGGCTCGCGCATGTAGAGGCCGAACGCCGGCTGTCCGTTCGCAGCGGTCGGAAGTAGGCGCATCGCTCCTGGTCCGTCGGCCGGGCATTTGGTTCCGATGAGTTGCCCGATTGCCTCGGGGCCCTGGTACCAACCCTCGAACGGAGGCATCTCCCAGATGGCTTCGCGCGTGAACAGTTCGACGATGGCCTCGACGTCGTAGCTCTCGAAGCTGTGCACGTAGTCGCGAAGCAACTTCCGGGCAGCCTCGGTAGTCGGTTCCACGAGATCGTCCTCGGTGGGTCCGATGTGATTGATCTGCGCGCGAGCCCGCTGCAGCAGGCTGTTTACCGCAGTGGTTGTGGTGTCCAGCGCCTCCGCAACTTCCGACGCCTTCCACTGGAGAACGTCACGTAGAACCAGAACCGCACGTTGGCGCGCGGACAAGTGCTGCAAAGCGGCAACAAGGGCGAGCCTGACCGAATCGCGATTGACGACCATGACGGCCGGATCATTGACGTCGCCCAACGCAGAATCGGCGATCGGTTCCAACCAGGCAATCTCGTTGCGCTCGATCAAATCGTCGGCCGGGTCCGAACTAGGTGCGCCGAGGCCGGTCGGGAGGGGACGCCTCGATCTCCCCTCCAGCGCGGTCAGGCAGGTATTCGTCGCGATGCGGTAGAGCCAGGTCCTGAGAGATGACTGGCCCTTGTAACCGTCGAACCCGCGCCAAGCCCGGATGAACGTCTCCTGGACCTGGTCTTCGGCGTCGTGAATCGACCCCATCATGCGATAGCAGTGCGCCAGCAACTCGCGGCGGTACGGATCGGCAAGAGTGAGGAAATCACTGTCCAACGCCTGATCGACTGTCATTTGTTCAGACTAGTGGCCGAGCGCCCGAAACACAGGCGTCGGCGAGAATTCGATCAGGCAGGCGCCTGCACCGCAGTCAACCTGGATCTCTTCCGGAGAACGAACCCCAGCGATTCGTAGAGTCTGATCGCATTCGTATTCGATTGCACTGCATGGAGAAATGGCAGCTCGCCGCGCTCGCGAATCCCGGCAGCGACGGCACGGATCAGCGTCGTACCCAGGCCTCGACCCCGAAAGTCGCTGTCAGTGCACACCGCACTGATTTCCGTCCATCCCGGAGGGTGCAACCGCTCCCCCGCCATGGCAACAAGTCTTCCGTCGACGCGAATGCCGTAGTAACTGCCCATCTCGACGGTACGAGGAAGAAACGGTCCTGGCTTGGTGCGCTCGATCAATGCCAGAATTTCGGGAACGTCGCCCGTTCCGAGAAGTTCGACCGACGGATCAACGGAGACTTCGAGTGCGGATCCGTCCATCTGCACCGAGCCGAACTGATCCACAATGCGCCACCCTTCCGGCGGGCGGTGATCAAATCCTCGCAAACCTACTGTGCCGCCAGGACCTACGAGTGTGAGTAGGTTCTCCCAGTCCTCGGCGTCCAACTCGGGCGGATGACCGACAAACGGCGCGACCGTCGGGTCGTATCGCGCAACTCTCCCTGCCCAGCGAGCGAATTGCGCATGATGTCCGCGAAGTCCTTGTCGCACAGGATCGTCCAGCGGATGGGTGTCGACATCCGTGTCAACTGTCTCGACAAACGACGCCAGGGTCGCCTCCGTGGTCATCGAACCTCTTCCTGCCCTATTTGCCTGTGATGGAGGCGGACGAACCTCCCCGCCCACCTCTATGACAACGCTAGGAACACTTGCTGTCGTAGTCGCCGGATAGAATCAAGATGATTCTGACCTCGACCTGTATTTCCGGCGTCAATCAGGGCTCGATTGCAGATCTGCACCAGGACATTCGTCGCGACGCCTCACCAACCGGAAGGCTATTTGGCATGAGCAACTCCGACCCGATCAGGTCTGCATTCGACCAGTTGCCCCTGAAGGAGATGGACGCTGCAACGCTGGTCTTCGCCATCGAGAGCGCCGTCGACGAGCTGGCGATCTCGGGTGAAACCCTACGGCTCGCCATGGAGGTCGCGACCCTTGCGCACCTCGATCAGTTCAGAAAGAACGGGATCAAGTCCGACGAGGATCCCTACATCGTTCATCCCCTACGAAATGTATTGCGGCTGCTTCGGTACGGGTGCTCCGATGTCGAGATCCTGAGCGCAACCGCGCTTCACGACACGGTCGAAGACCGACCACACGCCGTCATCGCGCTCCTCGGTGGCCAGACTGCAGACGACATGTCCGCATCCGAAGCGCAGGAACGTGCGTCAACACTCATCGCCTCGCGCTTCGGCCACAGAATCTCCGAACTTGTTGAGGCAGTGACCAATCCAATCGACTACCCATGCGACAACACCACCGCCGGATATCAGGATCACGTCATCCGCGCGATAGCGGATCCCGCAGTGTTCCTCGTGAAGTTCAGTGACTTCGTCGACAACGCGGGAAGCGTGAAGTACCTGAGCGAGACCGACAGGCTGAGACTGGTCACGAAATACGAACCACTCGTGGAGCACTTCAAGCGGACTTCACTTGCTCTCGGCAACGGATTGCACCTCCCTCCCTCAGGACTCGACGCGATCGCAAAGCACATCGCAACCATCGAAGGCGATTTCTCGAATACGGTCCGACCGGACATAAAAAATACTCGCCAGTAGTACCGATCAGTAATAATCGAGCAACCCAGAGAATTCTCCGAATATGCGATTTTGTTACCAGTGAGTATTCACTTTCTTGCCGATCTCATTACCATCGTGATCCGTGTCACAAGTCCGAATTCGATTGCACCGCAATGATTTAACGCCATATGTGTAACCGTGGTTCACGTTGACTAATATTCTTCAATTCGCCCAGGTGACATGAGCGTCGACATACTGCATTCTTAGATAAACCAGGGATTCCCTGGAAGCAGACACAATATGTTGCTGATTCGTGATTGGAGCGGTTCTGAGTCCACGCCTGCAGGGTGGCGCACAAGGCACACAGTGCCTCAGCGCACACAGCGCTTCGGTGCACACAGTGCTTCAGCGCAGGGGACTCGACGAACCGGAAGGGCAATCACTTGCCGACGCGCAACCGGGGGAAACACAGCGCATCGCGGCGTAGTTCACGAACCGGGGAATCCGGGTACGTGGGACACGGTCGGCTCATATCGCAACGTACGTGACGAAGAATCTCATCAAGGACGGTGGCAGTGACAATGTTCAAACGAATCGCAGTGGTCAATCGAGGTGAGGCCGCGGTCCGGCTGATCAGGGCTGTACGCGAACTGAACGCCGAACACGACTACGGCATTCGCGTCATTGCGCTGCACACCGAGGCCGAGCGCCGCGCCATGTTCGTCCGCCAGGCCGATGAGGGCGTGACCCTGCGCAGCACCGGCACCGGTAGCCCGTACCTCGACTACGCCGAACTCGAGCGAGCACTCCTCGCAGCGAAGGCCGACGCAGTCTGGGTCGGCTGGGGCTTCGTGGCCGAGGATCCCGCCTTCGCGGAGATCGTCGCGAAACTGGGCATCACATTCATCGGCCCGAGCGCCGACGCGATGCGCCTGCTCGGCGACAAGGTTGCCGCCAAGATCCTGGCCGAGAAGGTCGGCGTACCGGTCGCCCCGTGGAGCGGCGGACCGGTCGAAACGCGCGCCGACGCTCGTCGTCATGCTCAGTCCATCGGATATCCCCTGATCATCAAGGCCCGAAGCGGCGGCGGCGGACGCGGTATCCGCAAGGTCTGGGCCGAAGACGAACTCGAAGTTGCACTCGAGCGCACGCAGGGCGAAGCAGAGCGGTCCTTCGGCGACCCCGTCGTCTTCCTCGAACGCCTTGTCACCGATGCACGCCACGTCGAGGTACAGGTCATCGCCGACAACCACGGCAATGTCTGGGCTCCGGGCGTTCGCGACTGCTCGATTCAGCGTCGCAACCAGAAGGTCATCGAAGAATCCGCCTCCCCCGTCCTGACCGAAGAACAGTCGGACCACCTCAAGAAGGTGTCCGCCGAACTGGTCAAGGCAGCCGGATACCAGGGCGCAGGCACGGTCGAATACCTCTACCAGCCCGAGAACAAGCTCTTCACGTTCCTCGAGGTCAACACCCGCCTGCAGGTCGAGCACCCGATCACCGAGGTCACCACCGGAATCGACCTCGTCAAACTGCAGATCCTGGTCGCCAGTGGTGACGAATTGGTCGGTGACTGCCCGCCCGCATTCGGCCACGCCGTCGAAGCCCGCCTCAACGCCGAAGACGCCGACAACGATTTCGCGCCGGCACCCGGCACCGTTCAGCTCCTCAAGTTCCCGCTCGGCTCCGGCATCCGGGTCGACACCGGCATCGCTGCCGGGGACGTCATTCCGCCCGACTACGACTCGATGGTCGCGAAGGTCATCGCGTGGGGCCGCAACCGCTCCGAGGCACTTGCGCGTCTGCGCACTGCCCTTCGTGAAACCACTGTCGTACTCGACGGCGGCACTACCACCAAGTCGTTCCTCCTCGATCTACTCGATCGCAACGAGGTCATCTCGGCATCCGCGGATACCGGCTGGCTCGACCGCACGGGCGCCCTCACCGGCACCACTCGCCGCGCGGACGTCGCGCTGATCGCCACCGCCATCGATGCTTACGACGCCGAGGAGTCACTCGAGCGTGCGGCCTTCCTCGCCTCGGCACGTGGCGGCCGCCCACGCGCCAATCACGCGATCGGCCGTACCGTCGAGCTCAACTACCAAGGTCAGGCATACAAACTGACCGTCGGGCGTATCGGCCCGCACCGCTACCGCGTCGACGGAGACGCCGGAGACATCGAGGTCGACGTCGATCGTCTCGGTGACTTCGAGTCACGGCTGGTGATCGGTGATCGCCGCTTCCACGTCGTTTCCGTCGTGAGCCCGGCTCGCTATCTCGTCGAGGTCGACGGCATCAGCCACCAGATCAGCCAGGACGACGCCGGCGTAGTCCGCGCGCCGGCTCCCGCCGTAGTGGTAGCAGTACCGGTCGCGGTCGGCGACGACGTCGAAGCCGGATCCACTCTGGTCGTGCTCGAATCCATGAAGATGGAGACCGCGGTTCGCGCTCCGTATGCGGGCAAAGTGCGTGAGGTTCTCGCTACCGTCAACTCCCAGGTCGATGCCGGCGCACCGCTCCTGCGCGTCGACCAGGTCAGTGAGGAAGCTGTCACGGAGAAGGCTCCGCGAGTCCAATTCGATCTTCCCGCAGCAACTTCCGGGTCCGATACCCGCGCAGATGCATTGGCACAGCTGGAAGCACTGACCGCGATGATCAGTGGCTACGACGTCAGCGGCAAGCACGCAAACGCTGTTCTGGCCGAATACGACGCACTTCGCAGCGCACTCGAATCCGAGGACCGCGAACTGGTCCAGGCAGAACTGGCTGTGCTGACCACCTTCGCCGACATCTGCGAACTCTCGCGCAACAAGCCCACCTCGGGCGAGTCCGCGAAGGACGAGTCCGTCCACAGCCCCCGCGAGCACTTCCACACCTTCCTGCACTCACTCGACTCCGAGCGCGAAGGTTTGCCGGCGTCGTTCCGCACGAGACTCGAACGGGCACTTCGCCACTACGACGTCACCGATCTGGAAGATCGCCAGGCCGTCGAGGAAGCGGTGTACCGACTCTTCCTGGCTCTGCAGCGCATGGAAGCCCAGATCCCGGTCATTGCAGCACTTCTCGAAGGCTGGCTCGTCGGCGACAAGGCTCCCGGTTGCTCGGCGCAGGAGCTCAACGAGGTTCTCGATCGACTCATCGTCGCGACGCAGGTCCGCTACCCCGTCATCGGCGACGTCGCCCGCAACCTTCGCTTCCGGTTCTTCGACGAGCCGCGCATCCGCAAAGTTCGCGAAGACGTCTACGACGGAGTACGCGGCAACCTCGCCTACCTCGAAGAGCAGCCGGACGCTGCAGATTTCGACGAGCGAATCGCCAATCTCGTCGCCACTCCCGAACCGCTCCTCGACCTGTTGGGTCGAAAGATCGGCCTCGGCAACCGCGATGGCGGCCCTCTGCTCGAGGTCATCACGCGTCGCTACTACAAGATTCACTCGTTCGAAGACGTCCGCGTTTTCGAGCACGTCGACCGCCGTTTCGTAACCGGTAACTTCGACCTCAAGGGCGACGGGCTACATCTGGTCTCGACGGTGGCCGAATTCGACGCTCTCGGTACGGCTCTCGACGATGTCGCCACGATCGCGCAGGATGCTCCATCCGGTCGCGGGCTGGTAGTCGACATCTACCTCGACTGGCCTGATCAGCCCGCCGACGGCGACGCGCTCGTCGAGACGCTGCGCACCGAACTCTCGCGCAACGAGACGATCACCCGGTCCCGCCGCGCGACTGTGATCATCTGCAATCCGAATGGGGAGCCGGTCCGCTGGGTCACCTTCCGCCCGATCGACGGTGAACTGGTCGAGGACAACATCATCCGCGACATGCATCCGCTCACGGGTCAGCGTCTGGACATGTGGCGTCTGAAGAACTTCAACGGCAAGCGTCTGCCGGCTCCGGAGAACACCTACCTGTTCCACCTCTCCGCCAAGGAGAACCCGAAGGACGAGCGCCTGATCGCTCTCGCGGAAATCCGTGACGTGACACCGCAGCTCGACGACGAAGGCCAGATGGTTGCGCTTCCGGCCATCGAGCGCACACTTGCCGCGTGCCTCGACGGCATCCGCCGTGCGCAGTCCCAGCGCGGAGACAAGCGTCGACTGGCAGCCAACCGCGTCGTGCTGTACGTGTGGCCGGTCGCCGACGTTCCCAGCGAACGCTTCTCCGTGATCGCTCAGAACGCAGCCCGACTGACCGTCGGCGCCGGGCTAGAAGAGATCACACTCATCACCCGCCTGAAGGACCGAAAGGGCGGCGCGCCCAAGGAAGTTGCGCTGCGATTCTCCTACCGCGCAGGTGCCGGTGTGGTCATCAACAAGACCACGCCTCCCACCGAACCGCTGCTCCCCCTCGACGCGTACGCCCAGAAGGTCCAGAGTTCGCGGGCACGCGGCACGGTGTACCCGTACGAGCTGATTCCCCTCCTGACCGGCACCAAGGGCACCTTCGTCGAGCACGACTTCGACGAAGCGGGCGTCCTCTCACCTGTCGAGCGTCCGTACGGGCTCAACAAGGCCGGCATCGTCGTCGGCCTCGTGAACACTCCGACGCCGCGCTATCCCGAGGGAATGACCCGTGTCGCGCTCTTCGGTGACCCCACCAAGGCGCTCGGTACCGTGGCCGAGGCCGAATGCTCACGCGTCGTCGCTGCCATCGACCTGGCCGAGAAGTTGAACGCCCCGGTCGAGTGGTTTGCACTGTCCTCGGGTGCCACCATCTCGATGGAGAGCGGCACCGAGAACATGGACTGGGTCTCCCGTGGCCTGCGCCGGATCATCACCTTCACCCAGAACGGCGGTGAAATCAATATCGTCGTCACGGGAATCAACGTCGGCGCTCAGCCCTACTGGAACGCCGAAGCCACCATGTTGATGCACACCAAGGGCATTCTGGTGATGACCCCGGACAGCGCGATGGTGCTGACCGGCAAGCAGTCTCTCGACTACTCCGGTGGTGTGTCGGCCGAGGACAACTTCGGTATCGGTGGTTACGACCGCGTCATGGGCCCCAACGGCCAGGCGCAGTACTGGGCCCCCGACCTCACTGCGGCGTGCGAGATCCTGTTCCGTCACTACGCACACTCGTACCTCGCTCCCGGCGAACGGTTCCCGCGCCGCGCAGCGACGACGGACCCCGTCGATCGCGACGTGCGTAGTTTCCCGCACACCCACCCGTCGAGCGACTTCGAGACGGTCGGCGACATCTTCTCCTCGGCGAAGAACCCGGATCGCAAGAAGCCCTTCGACATTCGCACCGTGATGCGTTCGGTGGTCGACCAGGACCACTCTGTTCTCGAGCGTTGGGCCGACATGGCCGGCGCCGACACCTCGGTCGTCCTGGACGCGCACCTCGCCGGACATCCGGTCACAGTGGTGGGCATCGAATCCCGCGCGATCCCACGTAAGGGGCACTTCCCCGCCGACGGTCCCGACACTTGGACGTCGGGAACGCTGTTCCCGAACTCGTCGAAGAAGACTGCCCGCGCGATCAATGCTGCGAGCGGCAACCGTCCGATCGTGGTGCTGGCCAACCTGTCCGGCTTCGACGGTTCCCCGGAGTCGCTGCGCAACATCCAGCTCGAGTACGGCGCCGAGATCGGCCGCGCCATCGTCAACTTCGACGGACCGATCGTGTTCTGCGTCGTCTCCCGCTACCACGGCGGCGCGTTCGTCGTGTTCTCCGGTGCGCTCAACGACAACATGGAAGTTCTTGCTGTCGAAGGCTCGTTCGCGTCGGTACTCGGCGGCGCCCCCGCCGCCGCAGTGGTCTTCACCCGTGAGGTGAACACCCGCACCAACAACGACCCGAAGGTGCAGCAGCTGGAGGCAGACTTGGCAGCAGCCAAGGATGACACGGAGAAAGCACATCTGCGCGTAGAACTGAACGCTCAGCGCATCGCCGTCCGCTCCGACAAGCTCGGCGAAGTGGCATCCGAATTCGAAGCGATCCACAACATCCAGCGGGCCCGAGAGGTCGGCTCGGTGGATGAGATCGTCCCTGCCGCAGAACTGCGTCCGCAGATCATCGCAGCAGTCGAACGCGGCATGAAGCGCGCACTCGCGCAGTAAGTTTCTCCGCACGTCGAGCGGTCCCGCGAAATGCGGGGCCGCTCGATTTGTGTCCAGGCAGCGCCTGCGTCAGACGCCCTCGAGCGCCTCTCCGATCTCTTCGAGGACGTGATTGTGCTGCTCTGTTGCGAGCAGATGCCCCGCTGCAATGGTGACTGCCACGGGCCACTCGATGATCTCGAAGGCGACCATCAGTCCCATCACCGCAAAGTAGGCGATCTGCTCGGGTCTCGGAACAGGGATGGCACCGACGATCGGTAGCTCCAACTCGAAGCTCCGTGCCGAACGGACGGATTCGACTACCGCGCGGTGATCGACGGGGTTCGTGTGGTCGACGGTGTTCTGGGACATGTCACGATTCCTCAGGATTCATCTCGGGTCGCCCGGGAGTTCGGCGACGAGTCACTTCCAGCAGCGACGCTCACAAGCGTGTCCGATTCACCGGTTTCCGCTTCTTTGATTTCCACGTCGCTGATTTCCACGCTGTCGCGGGCGCTGACTCCCCCGGTTCGGGAGGTGTACGCAGTGCTCGTTCGCGTCGGGATCTTGCGAATCGTCGACTGACCGTTCGCGTTCTCCTCAGTTGCGGCAATCCGCTCCAACGCCCGCGGGGCCAGCGCCGCGAGCAGCGTCGCCGCCGACGCGCAGCCCACCGCTTGGCCCCAGGCGATGGGACCGAGCGGCGTGCAACCGAGAAATTGGCTCACCACGGGTGTGCTGACGAGCGTCGCCAGCGCCGCAGCGGATCCGGCAACGGTTGCGACCACCAGTGGACTGCGTGATTCGAGCAGCGTCTGCCCCAGTTGGGTGCCCACCAGGGCAACCAACGCCACCGTCGACGCTCGCCGCCTCCTACCGCTCGCCCGGGCCAGAAGCCACGCTGCCAGCGCACCGATTGCCGTGGCACCGCCGCGGACAGCGATCGTCTGCCACAACGCATGAGCGTCCATCTGTTCGGACTTCTCGGATCCGTTCTCGGACGGGGTGCTCACCGCAAGCGCGGCAGCGGGCAAGGCGTCCGTCATCAGATTGACCAGTAGCAACTGCCTTGCGTTGAGCGGTGATTCGCCGGACAACGCAGAACCGATCAGCGCGAATGCGACTTCACCCGCGTTGCCTCCGAGCAAAACCCCTACCGCTGATCTGACCCGCCGCCACAATTGACTGCCCTCGTCCAATGCGTCGGTCAGTCCGCCGACACGGCCGTCGAGGAGCACGATGTCTGCGGCGCCGCGCGCCGGATCACTGTCGGTCGACGCCACCCCGATTCCCACGCTGGAAACTCGGATCGCCGCAGCATCGTTCGCGCCGTCACCGACCATGGCGCACACCCGCCCGTCGGTCTCCAACGCTTGCACGATCTCGACCTTCTGCTCGGGTGTCACGCGCGCAAAGACGCTGCTGCCGCGGACCGCATCCCGTCTTTCGGCGCGAGAGAAGTTCTCCCAGTCAGGACCGGTGACAACATCCTCGCGTGCGACGTCCAACCCCAGTTCGGTGGCGACCGCGGCCGCTGTTGTCGGATGATCCCCGGTCAGCACGCGCACTTGCCGTCCGTCGCCTCGAAGTTCTCGAACAAGTTGCGTTGCTTCGGGTCTGAGCGTGTCCGAGAGTCCGAGAAGGCCGACCGCTTCCAACCCCTCGGAGCAACACTGTTCGAGAAATTGCGAGTCTTCGCCTGCGCGTCGCGCGTCGTGTTCCGACAACTCGCGCTGGGCGACGGCAACCACCCGCAGTCCGCGTCCGGCCATGCTTTGAACGTGCTTCGCCGACACAGCATTCGGATCTCGTCCTGCTTCGGTCACGAATTCCGGCGAACCTTTGAGTGCGATCCGCCTGCCGAGCAAAGCTGCCGAGTACGGCCGCCCCGACCTGAACGGAACGAGGTTGTTCGCCTCGACGTCACCGAAAACCGAAGCATCGTCCAGAGCTTGCTGGGCTGCATCGACGACGGCAGCATCCGTCGAATGAAACACGCGATCGTCGCGACTTCCCAAGGCACTGCGCGCCGCAACTTCCAGAATCTCGCTTTCGTCCCAGCCGTCGACGCGTTCGACCGCGGCCACCCGTAGCTTGTTCTCGCTGAGGGTTCCGGTCTTGTCGAAGCAGACCACGTCGACACGACCGAGCGCTTCTATCGATCGTGGCGCACGAACCAACACTCCTGCTGCAGTGAGCCTTCGCGCTGCGGCCTGCTGAGCCAGAGTGGCAACCAGAGGCAGCCCCTCCGGCACGGCAGCCACAGCCACGGCCACACCTCCGGTGACGGCGCGGCGCAGACCGGTACCACGAAGCAGACCCGCGACTGTCACCAACGCCCCACCGCCGATACTGGCCGGCAGGGTCGCCCTCGTGAGTTCGCGAAGTCTGTTGGTCAGGCCCACAGCAGGTCCGGATCGGGACACACCGACATCGGCACGCCTGGTCACCGTTCGGGCTCCGATGGCCGTGACCACGCCACGACCGGATCCGGCAAGCACTGTTGTCCCTGCGTAGGCCATGCACCGTCGCTCGGCCAGTGGCATCCCAGGGGTCGGGTCGGTCTGCTTGTCGACGGGCAGGGACTCTCCCGTCAACGACGACTCGTCGACTTCCAGTGATTCGACGCTCAACAGGCGACAATCTGCGGGCACGATGTCCCCGGACTCGATTGCCACGACGTCACCGAGTTCGAGCGCGTCGGCCGCTGTCTCGACCGTGCCGTCGTTGGTTACTCGCCGAGCTACCGGTTCCTGAGTCCGCAAGAGCCGCTGCACCGCCCGCTCCGAATGAAGCCGTTGAACAGCGGACATCGCGGCATTGCCGACCAAGACCGAGCCGACCAGGACGGCGTCTACCGGTGAACCGAGGACTGCACTGGCAGCGGAGCCGGTCGCCAACACAGGCGTCAGTGGATCCGCCAATTCTGTTCGCAACGCCGACAATCCGTCACGGATCAACCTGAACCGTGCGGGCGCTCGCACACGAGCTTCCGCACGGTGCGGTGTATGTCGGATGGATTCGGATAGTTCGCGAACGACAGCATCACCGTCCATCTCATGCCAGGTATCGCTCGGAGTACCGACAGGGACGGGCGCTTGAATCACAGATCGGGACAGGGTGTATCCGGTCCACAGTCCCGCGGCCGAACCAGCCGTGACCGGCCCCGGCCCTGCCCCTCGAACTCCCGGAAGCATGATCAAGGCACCCAATGCCGAAGAACCTGAGGAGAGTTCGACACCGCGCCTCGTCGCTGTTCGAGCAGCCGGGAGCGCATGGACAACCCGCCACGCCCCGGCCAAGTCGGTGTGGATGTCGGCACTCATGTGCTCGCCGCTCGGTGGTGAAATCCCGATGCGTAGCACTGCCTGCCCCGCTATCGCCCTACTCGACACGATCGCAACTGTCCGACCCTCGGCCACCAACGCCGAGAGCGCCTCGCGCAGGCCGGCTTCGGCAGTCGATTGCGCCGGATAGAGCTCGTCGAATCCACTTCGCAGTGATCCGAGCCCGTCGTCGTCGATCGTGACGGCTGCGACCCCGGCCGCACGTATTTCGCCTATCAGTGTTTCCGCCAGACCTTTTCGCACGGGTCGCACGACCACTTCGGCGCCGCCGATGCGGTGCCTTCCCACTCCGACAGTTCCGTCGTTCAGAGCTTTCCTGGCTTGTTCCCACACTGCGACGCGATCCGACTCGGCCACCTCTCGTATGTCGGAAACCCGGAGCGAGTCGTCGAAGAGGACGCTCGGATCGACGAGGACGGTGTCAATACGATCGAGCATGCGTAGAGCCGCAGAGTCCGAAACGGCGGTGTGGTGCGTCCGACACAGACCGTATGACACACCAGCAGCGAATGATTCGCGCGACATCCGAAGCGGCCGCGGCGCCGAAACCTTGATACTCGTCGCGACGGTGTCACCGCCGGCGGACACGGTAGCCAGTGCAGCCCCGGCCGCCAGCTGAACCCCAGCGATCCTGTCGGCATAACGCTCCCCCGGACCACTCGGGTCAGGCCTCGTGGAAGCACCGCGACCGCCAGGTTCTAATGACCACACCCGCCGAGAGTGTCGCGCCGCCAGAGTTTCGCGCAGCAGCATCGTCCGTAGCCCGAAATCCACGCCCAATGACGCAGGCGCATAGGTCAGAACATCCGCGAACGACGTCGCCGACTCCAATGCGAAGTCGGTGAGCGAACGGCCAAGGCGCTGTTCGATTCGCCGACGCACCCGGGGTTGATAATTGATCGCCGACGCGGCCGCCGAGACATAGGCGGAACCTGGGATTCGCGGGGCACCGAATATCGATCCCGCTGCTGCAGGAATCATCCCCACACCCGCCAACGCGAGGGTGCCGGTCCGCAACGCCACGTCACTGACAGCGGTTCGCGGAATCGTCGAACCGCCCACCAACGCGAGTCCCGACAACGCCAGGCGCGGCGGCAAAGTTGCCACCGACACCGCACGCCGGGCCATCGCTGAGAACATCAGTGAGTGGATCGAGTGTGCGAAGAACTGTGAGTTCGATCCTGTGACCGGCCGGCCGCCTTGTGGGAGTTTCCGCTCGATTCCTTCTTTACCTGTTCCGGCTTGCTCGTGCGGCCAACCGCCTTGACCTGGCGATCCGGCCGACCGCTCTTGCGATCCCATTCGTGGAGTACCAGGGCCGTGCCGCCGACTGCCAAGAGCACCGGCCATTCCACCAATCCCGCCGCACCCACGGCCGCCATCGTGAGAACCGCCGTCGGCGTCGAGGAACTACCCGCACGAATTCCGTCTCGGACACCCTCCGCCGATCCACGTATCCCGCCCGTCACTCCACCGAGCACTCCACCGCCGACGGCTCCGGCCACCGTCGTCGTTGCGTCTGCCACACCACGAACGACGCGGGTGGCTTCGTCCACAATCATCATCGGACGCTCCTATCAGCAGTCCATCGAAGAATTCAGTATTTGAGGCCATACCCAACACCGACGGCGGCAATCACGATCCGATACATTTTTCGGCGAACCTGGCGAGGGCGCGCCATCGCCAGCGCCGTGAGAGGGTACGGTGCGGGATGCAGCGACCACCTTCATCGACGGGAGTTCCACACAGTGGCGATCATCGGAAATTCGGATCTCGACATCTTCCGACTCAGCTTGGGCGGCAACCCTTTCGGATGGACCGCGGACGAGAAGACGTCCTTCGAGATCCTCGACTCGTTCGCCGAAGCCGGTGCAAATTTCATCGACACCTCCGACTCGTACACGGCGTCGGCTCCCGGCAATTCCGGTGGGGAATCCGAAACGATCATCGGGAAATGGATCACCGATCGGGGACTGCAGAACGACATCGTCGTCGCCACCAAGGTGGGTAGCCATCCCGATTTCAAGGGCCTGAAGGCCGACAACATCGCGGCCGCAGCTGAGGCGTCGCTGCAGCGCCTGCAGACGGACTGCATCGATCTGTACTACGCGCATTTCGACGACCCGCAGACTCCGCTCGAGGAAACTCTCGAAGCCTTCAATGCGTTGGTCGTCGCGGGCAAGGTTCGCTATCTCGGAATCTCCAACTACAGCCCCGATCGCGTCCGGGAGTGGCTGCGGATCACCGAAGAGAACGGTTACGCCGCGCCGATCGCCCTGCAACCGCACTACAACCTGGTTCACCGCAAGTCGTACGAACCCGAACTTGCCCAGATCGCCACCGACAACAACATCAGCGTCTTCCCGTACTTCGCTCTCGCTTCCGGCTTCCTGACCGGAAAATACAAGACCCGCGCGGATATCGAAGGCAGCTCCCGCGAACGACTGACCGCCGGATACTTCAGCGACGCCGGACTCGACGTCGTCGCGGAACTGGCGACAATCGCGCAGGCACACGACAGCGAGATCTCGACCGTCGCGCTGGCCTGGCTGCTGACTCGACCGGGCATCACCGCACCGATCGCGAGCGTCAGCCGGCCCGAGCAGCTCCCGGCGCTACTGGACGCCCCGAATCTGGTTCTCTCGTCGAACGAACTGGACACTCTCGAACGGGTGTCGGCGGCAGTCGGAGCCTGAGATCAGGCAGTTTTGAGATGAGCGCCGAGGGCCGTGTTGTTGATCGTCCAGAACGACCAACCGTCATGGCTCTCGGTGTCGCCTGAGATGTGACCGGTGACAGCATTTGCGGCCGCGGTCGGATCTGGGAATCGGCGGCCTTCCATCGGTCCACGCATGATCTCGACGACCTCGGTGGTTTCGTCGAAGCGCCCGACCCAGCGATATCCGTGGCAATCGGCTGTCATCTCAAGGCGATTGTCGACGACTTCGATCTCCTCGACACCGCTGGCGCGACGCTTCTTCGCGGCGACCGGCGACGTCTTACGCTTGGTCGCAACCGGGGTCTCGACGTAAATGCTCGGATCCTTGACCGCGGCTAAGCCCAGCGCATCCCAACGATCGTGACCGTGCACGACGCGCCCACGCGGAATCGCGTGATGGCCGGTGCGATTGCGTCCGGGGCTGTCCATGATCCACAGGTCGACCTCGGCGCGGATGTCGTCGGCGACCTCGTTGGAGGGCAACATGTAGAACTCGTGCGGATCTGCTGCCAGGTCGACGAACACCCAGAACTCGGAGCGGGTGTCGTCACTCTCGAGCGACTCGTCCTGACGCCTGGCCTGCCAGTCACCGTCGAGCTTGGACCGCACGCGGACGATTCGGCTGACACCGTCAGCGCCCGTCACCTCGACGGGATTACGACGTGAGTGCGTGAGACGGACAGCCTTGCCCCCACGCTGCGTAGCTTCGGAAATGAACGCATTGATGCCGCGGCTTGCGGTGTCTTCCATGATCGACCTGTCTCGAGCGGGTACGCCCGCATCACCGGATCGGCATCGGGGTCGAGCATTGAGCGAAATCCCGGCCTTTACTTCGATCGTGTGGCCGGTCAGTACCCCCGACCTTACAGCTCCGGCGACGGCCTGACTACGGCGCCCGACGCTCGTTCCCAGAGGTCAGCAGTGCAATGTCCCCGTAAAGCGCCGCCCGGTGAGCGAACATCAGCTCTTCCACACCGTCGAATTGATCCCCGACGTAGTGCGTGTTTGCAGCCGAAAGTTCACGTGAGCCGGAGCGCGCAAGTAGGTCGTCGATCCGGCTGTCGAGGCTCGCTGCATGCGCAACCGCGCGCTGCGAACTCAACTGATCCTCGGCCCGTGCGACCAGGTCACCGATCCGCGCGAGGGCCGCCACGCGCTCGACCAGCTGGTCCCAGACCGCGCCGAGCGCTTCCCTGCGCGAAGCGATTCCGGCTCGGGTTCCCTCGTCGCGTGCCAGTGCAGCCGCGTCGTCCAACTCCGCAAGAATCGAACGCAGCGCGACGGTGTCGACCGCGATCTGGGTGATCTCGTCGGCCAGGTCGAGTTGGTTACGTTGAATGACGAAGTGGTCGGAATGCCACGCGCTGGAGCTTTCGATCCGGTCGAACAGATTCCCGGCGAGGTAAAGCAAGGCGTCGTACTCACCGGCGCGTCCCTCGGGTTCTGAATCGACCAGTCCGTCGAGGACTTCCGCGATGCGCCTTCCGGCATCGGCGATGACACCGGTTCCCTGGACCTTCCCGAACTGGGCGGCGAGTTTGTCGAGTGCTGCGTTTCCACTGCTGGCCACGACACCGAGCCCCACCGGCAGCTTGGCTGGAACCGGCGTACGGGTGAGCCCGGCAAAGAGAGCCTCGCGTTGCTCGACGTCGAGATGCAGGCCGTCGCGCCGGTCCTTGCGGATGGCACGGACACTGCTCGCGAAGTGACGATTGGAATGCACGATCGCCGATCGCATCGACTGAACGCGCTTCTCGAGCGCCTGCACCCGTCGTTCGAGGACAACCTGAACAGGGCCGATGCGAGTCGCGAGCAGTCGACGTCTGGTGCGGGCCAGCTCGTCGGTGAGATACCGCAACTCCGAGAAGCCGCCGATCTCCGGGAACGAACGTCCGACACTGCGCCGGTTCGCCAGGATCGATCGCGTCGACTCGTCCCCATACCCCCCGGCAATCAGCAGCGCGACATCATCGGACAACTCCGGCCGGTTCGACTCGACGGTTCCCGCCGCACACCACTCCCTCACTCGGGTGGAGATGAGCGTTCGCCGTTCGGTCACCGATGCCACGACAAAGACGTCGTCAGTTCCGTCTCTCATCTCACGGCCATCCGTCATCTCACGCCTCCTGCTGGGTGCCGGTTACCACTGTTCCAGAATCTGCCGACACGCGCCCGACCCCTGCGACCCAGCTCGACGCACCCCTGCCATACCGTAGGCGGGTGACCTCCCTGCGATCAGACGCGCACGCAGGTCACTCGCGCGCATCGAAGACTGATCCAGCAGTTCAACCGCTGCTTCCCGACCTCGCGATCGAACAACTTCAGTCCTTGTTGCAAGTACGTTCCTGGACTCTCGCGGAATGGTTCGCGATGGCCGACCAACGCGGATTCCTCGCGCCCGCGGCCAGTGTCCCGCTCTTCATGGAAGCCGCGCTGAAGTATCCCGAGCACCGCGAGGCGCTACTTCGCCTCGCCGGTCGACGCGGGCAGTACCTGGCGGAGCAGAACCCGGATTGGGCCCAGCTACGACGAATCGGATCACGCCGGGACGAGCTGTGGCTTTCGCCCGATCCGGACGACCGTACGGCCTGGTTCGATTACATACGTACGGTCGACCCGGAACTGGCGAGCGAAGAGCTCGAGATCGCTTGGGACGACGAGGCCACGGCAAGCCGGCTGCACTTCCTCGACCATCTCGACGTCGGGCTGGGTGAACACGACTACGCGCTCCTCGAGCGTGCACTCGACGATCCAGCCGTGCGGGTCCGTGAGCGTGCAATTCAACTACTACGGCAACTCCCCCGATCTCCGTTTGCCTCTCGAATGGTCACTCGGGCTCGGTCCTGGGTGCGGCTCGAGACGAAGCCCTTGCGGCCGCGCCTTGCCGTCCGATTGCCCGGCTCGCTCGACGACCTCGCATTTCGTGACGGCATCGAAGACGTCCACTACAAGAACAAGGGCATCCGGCGCTGGTGGTTACGGCAAGTCGTGACCGCCACTCCGCTGACGCTGTGGGAATCTATGGCCGGTTCGCCACGCGAGGCCCTCACCATCCCCATCGAGAAGCAATGGCGCGCGGTGATGATCGAATCATGGATTGCCGCAACCGTTCTCCAGAAGAACACCGCGTGGGCGTCGGCATTTCTGGAGCGGGACGGGCGCACGACCGACCGGAGAATCGTCGCCATCGCGGACCCACGCGAGCGCGTCGAGTACATCGTTGCCGGCCACGCGGACGAGTACCTTCTGGGCGTCGACGGCAGCGCACTGCTCGACGGCATCGACCGCCCATGGCCCCTGGCCGTCGCCGAAAAGTTGTTGAATGCCTTGGAGAACGAAGCGATGGAGCATGCTGCGACGGGTGAGGACTTGGGCATCCACTCGCGTCACAGTCACTTTTCCACCCTGCGAAGCGTGCAGGCGCGCTTCCCTTTCGACGCCGTACCGCTTCTGCAGGACGCGGCGGCCCGAACGAGTGACCCCGGGTGGCAACAAGCGTTCACCGACAGCGCCGTCAACATCGAGCAGCGCCGACTCCGCTTGGACGTCCTGCGCAATCACCGCTGAACGACGAAGGGGCCGCATCCTTGGAACGGAATGCGGCCCCTTCGTCGTTCGTGAAAGATCAGACCACGCTGACCATCTCGTGATCAGCCACACCGGCGGCCAACACCCGAAGGTGATCTTCGGTGCTGCCGAGGGTGTGCTCGATGGCGACGAGTCGGCTCACGTAGTGCCCCACCGGGTACTCTGCGGTCATACCGATACCACCATGCATCTGGATCGCCTCCTGGCCGATGAGCCGAGCCGAACGCCCGATCTGCAACTTCACCCGCGAAGCGATCACTGGATCGACGACGCCGTCGGCAAGGGACATCGTTGCGTACAGACTCATGCTGCGTGCCAACTCGAGCGAGACGTACAGGTCGGCGGCGCGGTGTGTCAGTGTCTGGAACTTTGCGAGGGGAACCCCGAATTGCTTACGCGTCTTGAGGTATTCGGTGGTCAGGCGTAGCGCCTCTTCCATCGCTCCGACAGCCTCGGCGCACAGCGCGGCCTGCTCACGGATCTGCGCGGCCTGGATCAGAGCAGTAGCGTCACCGCCCTCACCGAGTGCTTCGGCCGGCGTATCGGTGAACTCGATCTGCGCCCCGCGCAACCCGTCGTGAGTGGCGTAGGACTTGCGTACCAAACCGGAGGCATCGCTCTTGACGAGGAACAGTCCGACGCCACCGCCGGGGAGCGCAGCGCTCACGACCAAGATGTCCGCCGTCGCGCCGTGGCCGACGGGATTCTTGATACCGGTGATGGTCCAGCCGCCGTCGACCTGGGCCGCCGCGGTGGCCCGTTCGGTTGCCGGCCAACGGATTCCGGGTTCCTGGTCGGCGAACGCGAGGAACGTGGTGCCCTCGGCCACTCCGGGAAGAATCGACGAACGCTGCTCTGCACTGCCACCTTCGGAGATTAGGCCGCCCGGCGTCACGACCGCGTCGAGTAGCGGCTCGGGTGCCAAGCGTCGACCGATCTCGGTCATGACCGCGCCGATTTCCACTGGGCCGGCGTCCATGCCGCCGTCGTCCTCGGAGAATGTCAGGCCGAGCAAGCCGACCTCGGCCAACTGCTTCCAGACCTGCGGGCTCCACCCGGGATCGGAGTCGATGATCGCGTTGCGCTTCTCGGCGTCGTAGCTACGCGCGAGGAGATCCTTGGTGGTGTCGCGGAGAAGTTTTTGTTCGTCGTTGAGTTCGAAGTCCATGCCACGCCTCACAATCCGAGGATCGAGGAGGCGATGATGCTGCGCTGCACTTCGCTCGATCCGCTGTAGATGGATACCTTGCGGTAGTTCAAGTACGTCGGGGCAGTGTGCTGCGCCCAGCTCGCGGAGGCGATGTCGCTGCCCGCGTCGTACGGCAGTGAATC
The DNA here is from genome assembly GCF_029457415.1 of Rhodococcus sp. RCBS9. NCBI lineage: Bacteria > Bacillati > Actinomycetota > Actinomycetes > Mycobacteriales > Nocardiaceae > Rhodococcus > Rhodococcus sp. RCBS9. The sequence goes on from NZ_CP120422.1 coordinate 539,843, forward strand.
AGGGCCGGCCACGTCCATCAGCAGTTCGACGCTCGCCTGCTGCAATTCGGAGCCACGAAGCTTGAGCAGCGACGACGCCGGGTTCGGCTGGCCGTCAGCGGAACTGGCTACCACTCGGAGCTGAGTGAGCTCGAGGGCAAGCAATTCGTTTTCGAGTTCGGCGAGGCGAGCAGCGAAGAGCGGATCTTCGAGCAGTGTTCCGTTGCCGACCTTGACCTCGGCAGCGCGGGCCTTGGCCTGGGCCAGACGAACCTTCGAGAAACCGACGCGGGTGACACCGGTTCGCTCGTTGCCGAGCAGGAACTTGGCGTAGCCCCAGCCCTGGTTCTCTTCACCGACCAGGTTCTCTCCCGGAACGCGGACGTCCTCGAAGAACACTTCGTTGACCTCGTAGCCGCCGTCGATCAGCTTGATCGGGCGGACCGTGACGCCAGGCGTCTTCAGATCGACAAGGATGAACGAGATGCCGGCCTGACGCTTGGGCGCATCGGGATTGGTGCGCACGAGGCAGAAGATCCAGTCGGCGTACTGTCCCAGCGTCGTCCAGGTCTTCTGACCATTGATGACCCAGTCGTCGCCGTCGCGGACCGCACGGGTCTTGAGCGAAGCGAGATCGGAACCGGCCTCGGGTTCGGAGAATCCCTGGCACCACCAGATGTCGAGGTTCGCAGTCGCCGGAAGGAACTTCTCCTTCTGCTCCTGCGAGCCGAAGGCCGCGATGACCGGACCGACCATGTTGGCGTTGAACGCCAAAGGTTCGGGAACCGACGCAAGCTGCAGTTCGTCGAGCCAGATGTTGTGCTGGACCGGGGTCCAGTCCTTGCCGCCCCACTCGACCGGCCAGTGCGGTACCGCCAGACCGTGAGCGTTGAGGATCTGCTGCGCCTCGACCATACGGTCGCGCCCCAACTCCTCGCCGTGGGCGTACGCCTCCCTGATGTCCGCGGGGATTTGCGTACGGAAGAACGTCCGCATCTCGTCGCGGAACGCTAGTTCCTCGTCGGTCAATGCCAGGTTCATCGGGATTCCTTCGCACTCGAAACCGGATTCATGTTCGGTTCGACCGTACCCCGACAACTATGGAGGCGGAACAGGTACCGCAAAAGACGGCACTCAGGGCCGACCTCCTACACGGTTTTCAGGACCAACAGGTAACCCCCGCCCGCGGCGTCGATGCTTGTTTCGACATTCAACGCGGGAGCCAGACGCGACAACCGATCGATCAGCCAATCCGACGCTTCCTGGGCGTCGTCCTTGCCGGGGCAGCGAGCGACGGCGACGCGGCCACCCTTTCGCTCGAGCTGCTCCACGACCCCGACGATCGGAGCGGGATCCACGACGAACAGCCGATCCGGCCATTCCACAACAGGTTTGACCGCACCCTTCTTGGTGTTGCATGCGCGGTGCGCCAAGCGTTCGACGCCACCTTTGGTCTTGCCACCCTTTTTTGCGGTGTTGATGCTGTCGATACTCGGGCCGCGCGGATCATTGACGGACATGTCGGGATCGACCGGTTCGTCACACAGCCAGCAGCGCCAGGATTCACGTTCGCCGACTTCTTGAAGGGTGCTCATGTGGCAACGGTACCGTGCGCACTTTCGGCTGCTTCCGCTACCAAAAGTGCGCACGGGGGCCGAAGGCCCTACATGTCTGCAATCGCCTCGAGCGGCTTCGTCTTGGCCGCTCGGTTGGCCGGCCACAGCGCCGCCAAGACACCCACCACACCCGAGCCGATCAGCATTCCGACCACCTGACCCCACGGGATCGTGATCTTGTCGAGGCCCTGATCCGCGAGAGTGCTCACGAAGGCCCAACCGAACGCGATGCCGAGAACAACTCCGACCGCCGCGCCGTACACCGCGATGAGCACCGACTCGAGGTAGATCGTGCGTCGCATCTGTCCGCGCTGCATGCCGACAGCTCGCAGCATTCCGATTTCTCGTCGCCGCTCGACCACCGACAGTGCCAGGGTGTTGATGATGCCCAGGATTGCGATCACGACCGCGAGTGCAAGCAGTCCGTAGAGGATCGCCAACAACGTGTTGATCTGCTGGCCCTGAGTTCCCTTGAACTCCTCACGATCCTGCACCTGGACGACGACGTACTTCTCCGTGGCCGTTTCGAGCTCGGATCGCAGCGTTGTCAGATCCGCGCCAGGCTTCGCCTTCACCAGCACCACGAAGTCCGGCAGACTCTCGGCCGGCATCAGCTTCCGATACGCCTCGTCCGAGACGATCCACGAGCCGATCAGCTGGTTGTCCTCGAACACTCCCGCGACAACCGTCTGGTACTCGACGCCGCCGGGACCGGTCAACGTCTGGGTCGAACCCACAGTCCAACCCTTGTCGTCCGCAGTCGACTTCGAGACGAGCATGTTGTTGCCGGTCAGATCGACCGTGCCCTCGAGGATCTTGTATTCGAGCACGCCTTCGATCGGGCCGTCGAACGAAGCGCCCTGCTCGTCCTCACCGTCGACCTTCGCACGCACTCCGTGCAACGACGTCGCGCTCTGCACGTCGGGCACCTGTCGGACCGCGTCGGCCGCACCTCGCGGCACGCCGATCGCGTTGGGACCGGTCAGGATGTAGTCGGCCGAAACACCCACGTCGACAAGAGCATTGATGCTCGCCTTGGCCGAAGAACCGAACACTCCGATGACCGTCACCAGCATCAGACCGAGAGTCAACGCGAATGCCGTTGCGGCCGTGCGACGGGGATTGCGCACCGCATTGGTACGAGCCAATCGCCCGATGGCACCGAACGGCTTGGCGAACACGGCACCGAGCGCTCCGACGATCGGCCGCGACAGCGCGGGAGCCCCGAGAAGCACCGCGATGATCAACGAGAACGCACCGAGCCCGACGATCAGCGCCGCGCCACCACCGGTACCGCGAGAGCCGAACACGAGCAGTGCCACACCGATCACGCCGAGAATCGCACCGATCAACGTCCGCACTCGCAGTGAGTCGCCGGTAGAGGCGAACTCCTCACGCATGGCCGCTACCGGCGGGATCTTCGACGCACGACGAGCCGGGGCGTAAGCGCTGAGCGTCGTGACGACGACGCCGACTACCAACGCGACGATGATCGTGCGGGCACCCACCTGGAGCGGGCCTTCCGGCAGACCGACGTCGAATGTGTTGAGCAGACTGCGCAATCCGTAGGCGAGACCGATACCGCCGAGCAGACCGATGATGCTGCCGATGAGTCCGACCACGAGCGCCTCGGTGACCACCGAACGGCCGACCTGCGCTCGGCTCGCACCGATCGCACGCAGCAGCGCCAGCTCACGAAGACGCTGCGCCACGATCATCGAGAAGGTGTTGTAGATGATGAACGTTCCGACGAGCAGAGCAATCGCGCCGAACGCCAACAGGAAGTAGTTGATGAAGCTCAGCGCCGAGTCGACCTCGGCCTTGGTCTCCTCACGAACCTGGTCGCCGGTCTGCACCTTGAGATCGGGGAAAACCTGCTCGACGCGTTGCTGCAGTTCCGTCTGCGACACCCCGTCGCCCGCGACGTCGATGTACTCGACGTGTTGGCCGTCGGTGAAGAGTCCACGGGCCTGCTCGTCGGTGAAGAGCGCGCCGATGAACCCGCCGGTGTCACTGCCCGCCCCCTCGTAGATGCCGGACAACGTCACGTCCACGATTCCGCGGGCCGGTGCCAGAACCTTGGCGGAGTCCCCCACCTTCAGTCCGGCTCGCTCGGCGGCGCTGGTGTTCAGCGCGACCTGACCGGTCTGCGTCGGAGGCGCGCCCTCGACGAAGGTGTCGGATTCGGCAATCGCCTGGCCCGGCGGTAGGTAGGACTGACCGATACTCGGCGCGCCGCCGGTCTGAACAGCGCCGCCGTCTGCGTTGATCAGGACGATCTGTCCACTGACGGCCGGGGCTACCGCTCGGACGCCGTCGACTGCGGCAAGTTTGTCGACATCCTCGACCGGAACGCCACTGGTGTTGCGCTCTTCCATCGATACCCGGACGTCGACGCCCTGGGCGGTGTTCTCGAAGATCGAATCGAAAGTCTTCTGGAGGGTGTCGGTGAAAACGAACGACCCCGCGACAAAAGCCGTGCCAAGCACCACGGAGAGAACCGTCAGCGCAAGTCGCACCTTGTGTGCCGCCAAGTTGCGCAGGGAAACCTTGCGCATCGGCGAGTTGCTTACCGAAGCCATGTGCTCAAGCCCCGGCTTCCACGTTCACGACCGCCTGCGGAGCGTCCAGACGCTTCATCCGGTCGAGGACCGAATCCGCCGTAGGCTCGCGCAATTCGTCGACGATCTTGCCGTCCGCGAGGAACACCACCCGGTCGGCATACGCCGCTGCCCGCGGATCGTGCGTCACGATCACCACGGTCTGGTTGAACTCGTCGACGGCCGCCCGCAGGATCGAGAGCACCTCACCGGAGGACTTCGAATCGAGGTTTCCGGTCGGCTCGTCGCCGAAGATGATCTCCGGCTGACCCGCCAGCGCACGCGCACACGCCACACGCTGCTGCTGACCACCCGAGAGCTCTCCCGGCCGATGATCGAGGCGATCCCCGAGACCCAGCTTGGTCAGGACGCTGTTCAACCAGGTCGGGTCCGCTTTGCGTCCCGCGATGTCGAGCGGCAACGTGATGTTCTCGAGCGCGGTCAGGGTCGGCACCAGGTTGAACGCCTGGAAAACGAAACCGATGCGATCGCGTCGCAATTGGGTCATCTGTTTGTCGGAAAGCGTCGTGAGTTCCGTGTCACCGATGAGAACAGAACCCGAACTGGCGGAATCCAGACCGGCGAGGCAATGCATCAGCGTCGACTTACCGGAACCGGACGGCCCCATGATCGCCGTGAACTCACCGCGGGCGAAATCTGCGGACACCGAACTGAGGGCGTGCACCTGGGTATCTCCGGTGCCGTAGGTCTTGGACAGGCCGACTGCGCGGGCCGCGACATCCTGGGCGTGCGAACTCATGATCGCCTTTCCTGTTCACTTCGGTGCTACTTTGCGGGCGTGACGGGCGCCCGTGAAAACACGGACGCCCGCAATGGTTGGTTCCATCCTGTCGGGTGGCGGGCGCGCCCGCCATCGGGGACCACCCTGATATCTGCGGCCGAGCCGGTCAGGGTCGGGGGAATGCGACCCCTCCTGCTTGTGCGCATTGACTGGAAACAGCGATACGAAGACCGGGCGCACATTAACCTTGTGACACCAATCACACGAGAGAGGCGGCCGAATGTCCGACGCCACCGCTGGAATCATTTTCGATCGGCTAGAGCACTGGGCGACGGTCAAGCCTGATCAAGCAGCGATGACCTTCCAAGGGACCGAATTCACGTGGGCTCAGTGGCGGGACCGCATCTTGCGTATCGCCGCCGCCCTCGCCGAATCAGGCATCGGTGCCGGCGACACTGTCGCGTTCGTCGACAAGAATCATCTGTCCTGTCTCGAAGTCACCTACGCCGCCTCACTACTCGGCGCCGCGAATGTCGTTCCCAACTGGCGACTTTCGAGCGAAGAGCTGGATTACGTTCTCGCGGACTGTGGCGCTCGCATTCTGTTCGTCGGCAGCGAACTACTCCCCCAGGTCGTCGCGATGCGAGACCGCTTGACGGCCGTCGAATCGATCTTCGCCGTCGGCGGTGAACACGACGAATTCGAGCCGTGGATCGACGAGGTCACACCGCTGCACTCCCGCCCCGAGGTGAGCCCCGATGCCACCGCTCTGGTTCTCTACAGTTCCGGGACGACCGGTCGCCCCAAGGGTGTCCAGCTCACGCATCGAAACCTGTTCGCGCACAGCAACAATGTCCTCGAAATCCTGCCGGCCCACGAGGATCACCGATTCTTGATCGCGATGCCGATGTTCCACGTCGGCGGAACGTGCTACGCCATCATGGCAATTCACACCGGTGGCCGCTGTTACTTCACGAGAGAAGCCGACGGACCGTCGATCTTCGCCGGTCTCGCCGCCGGAGCCAACATCGCCTTTCTCGTCCCACCGGTCATTGCCGGAGTCCTGGCCGCAGGCGAGCAGGCGGTCGCCGCCTTCAAAGCATTCAAACGCATCACCTACGGCGCCGCCCCCATGCCGCTCCCACTGTTGCGCGCGGCACTCGCAGCGTGGCCGGACACCGAATTCGTGCAGGTCTACGGCATGACCGAAATGGCAGGCGTAATTACCGCGTTGATGCCGGACGTTCACCGCGACGAGTCGCAGGTCGAGCGCATGGCATCAGCAGGTACGGCGATCCCCGGCGTCGAGATGCGCGTGGTGGACCCCGTCACGCTCGAGGACGTGCCCACCGGAACGACCGGTGAGCTGTGGTGGCGATCCGAACAGTGCACACCCGGATACCTGGGTAAGCCCGAGGCGACGGCCGAAACGATTACCGCAGACGGGTGGCTGCGTAGCGGCGACATGGGCCGCGCCGACTCCGGCGGGTTCGTCTTCATCGAGGACCGCCTCAAGGACATGATCATCACCGGCGGCGAGAACGTCTACTCCCCCGAGATCGAACGAGTACTGGTGGAGCATCCGGCAATCGCCGAGGTCGCGGTCATCGGCGTTCCCGACGACCGTTGGGGTGAAACCGTCAAGGCTGTCGTGGTTCTCACTCCCGAAGCGCAGATCGACGAAGCCGATCTGATCACGTACACCCAGGAACGTCTCGCAAAGTTCAAGTGCCCGACCAGTATCGACGTCGTCGAGATCCTTCCCCGCAATCCCACCGGAAAGATCCTCAAACGCGACCTCCGCAAACCGTACTGGGACAACCGCGAACACAAACTGGTCTGAGTTCGCGTGCTGTAATGGGGCGGTGACTTCGCGCCGCCCCACCACACCCAATCCGACCGATCCGTGCCCGTGCGGCAGCGGCAACGCGTTGGCCGAATGCTGCGGAAAGTACATCAGCGGTGAAGCGCACGCACCGACCGCCGAAACCCTGATGCGTTCGCGTTACACGGCTTTCGCTGCGATGGACGACGAATATCTCACGCGGACTTGGCATCCCGACCATCGCCCAGCCCAACTCGATCTCGACCCCGACCAGAAATGGCTCCGGTTGGAGATCCTGGACACCGAACGGGGCGGGCTGTTCGATTCCGACGGCGTCGTGGAATTTCGCGCTCACTACACATTCGGACGCGAGCGGGGAATGCTCCACGAACGCAGTCGATTTGCGCGAACAGAGGGTAAGTGGCTCTATGTCGACGGCGATATCGGTTAGGTAACTCCGGGCACCGCCGCCGCGGATCCCGATAACGCGAGCCCTACGATCGAGTCATGACAACGAACCGGACGAGATCATTTGCCGCTGTCGCTGCCATCGCAGTGGGCGTGAGCCTGACTGCCTGTTCGCAGGACGCGGAGACCACTCCCACGGCAGCCACCTCGGCCGTCACCTCGACCTCGACCTCGAGTGCAGCAGCGTCGACCACAGAACCAGTCCCGACGGACAGCTCCGACAAGACTTCGGCTGCGGGCACCGAATCCAAGCTCACCGTCGTCGACATCCGAGTGGGCGAACACGACGGATTCGATCGTGTCGTCTACGAAATGGGCGGAACCGGCACACCCGGTTGGCGCGTCAAGTACGTCGACGCGGCGACGCAGGAAGGCAGCGGTAAGCCCGTGGACATCAAGGGTGCCGCAGTGATCCAGGTCCTGATCGACGGTTCCGCATATCCCTTCGACAGCGGAGTCGAGCAGTACTCCGGCCCCAACCCGGTCCCCGGCGTCGGCGGAGTCGTGACCGAGGTCAACGGGTCCAACGTCTTCGAGGGAGTCACGCAGTCGTTCATCGGCGTGACCGAGAAGCAGCCGTTCACGGTCACGACGCTCAGCGACCCTCCTCGCGTGGTGGTCGACGTGGCCCGCTGAGGCCGCACTTGACCTGAAGTTTGGTTGAGGTTCTACCTTCGTGTCGTACCGGCCACGTAATCTTCGTGGCCGGCGACCGGAGGGGCGAAGTCATGAGTATGGAAGTCACCGCGTGGAACGCGATGTACAACGCGATGCACGCGCAAGAAGATCGGCGCCCGTTCTCGAAGGCGACACTGAAGCGGATCGCGACGTTCGCAGTTCCACAGAAACGCAACCTCAGCTGGTACCTCGTACTGAGTGTCGTCACTGCTGCGCTTGCCGTGGCAACACCTGTCCTGGCCGGGCGCGTGGTCAACGCGATAGTCGGCGGCGACGCCGTCGACGTGGTCGTCAAACTTGCCGCCCTGATCGCACTGGTAGCACTTCTCGAAGCCGCTCTGGGACTGTTGACCCGGTGGCTCTCGGCCAGCATCGGCGAAGACCTGATCCTGCATCTGCGCACCACCGTCTTCGATCACGTCCAGAAGATGCCCATCGCGTTCTTCACCAGAACTCGAACCGGAGCACTGGTCAGCCGTCTCAACAACGACGTCATCGGCGCTCAGCGCGCCTTCAGCGACACCTTGTCCGGAGTGGTCAGCAATCTGGTCACCCTGGTGATCACGCTGATCGTCATGCTCGGGATCTCCTGGCAGATCACCGTCCTCGCGCTGCTACTTCTCCCGATCTTCGTCATCCCCGCACGGCGCATGGGCGCAAAACTTGCAGCACTCAATCGTGAAGCAGCCAACCATAATTCGCTCATGAGCACCCAGATGACGGAGCGGTTCTCCGCTCCCGGCGCGACTCTGGTCAAGCTGTTCGGCCGCCCGTCGCAAGAATCTGCGGAGTTCGCGGTTCGCGCCAGGCGTGTGCGCAACATCGGAGTCCGGACCGCAATGCTGCAGTCCGTCTTCGTCACAGCACTGACGCTGGTCTCGGCCCTTGCTCTTGCCCTCGTCTACGGACTCGGCGGCTTCTACGCGCTGCGCGGACAGTTGGACGCAGGCGCCGTCGTGGCGATGGCACTGTTGTTGACGCGGCTGTACTCACCGTTGACCGCACTGGCCAGCGCCCGGGTGGACGTCATGAGCGCCCTGGTCAGCTTCGAGCGGGTATTCGAGATTCTCGATCTGGCGCCGCTCATCACCGAGAAGCCCGATGCGCGCACGGTGCCGCAGGGCCCGGTGTCCGTCGAGTTCAAGAACGTCACTTTTGCTTACCCATCCGCGGACAAGGTGTCTCTCGCGTCCCTGGAGGAAGTCGCGATCCTCGACACCCGCGGCGGCGAGGACGTGTTGCACGACCTGTCGTTCCGCACCGAGGCAGGACAGATGGTCGCCTTGGTCGGCACGTCCGGTGCCGGAAAGTCGACCGTGGCGCAGATGATTCCGCGCCTCTACGACATCGACTCCGGTTCGGTCGAGTTGGGCGGCGTCGACGTCCGCGACCTCAGTGCCGATTCCATCCGGGAGACCGTCGGCATGGTCACGCAGGACGGGCACCTGTTCCACGAGAGCCTTCGATCCAACCTGCTCCTTGCGCGACCGGATGCCACCGAAGAAGATCTGCGTGAGGTTCTGGAGCGCGCACGGCTCACCGACCTGGTTGCGTCGCTGCCCGACGGACTGGAGACCGTGGTGGGTGAACGCGGTTACCGCCTCTCGGGCGGCGAGCGTCAACGCCTGACCATCGCACGCCTGCTCCTGGCCCAGCCTCGCGTCGTCATCTTGGACGAGGCCACCGCGCATCTCGACTCGACGTCGGAAGCTGCGGTTCAGGAAGCACTCGGCGAAGCACTCGCCGGGCGGACTGCGGTGGTGATCGCTCACCGATTGTCGACGATCCGTTCCGCGGACCTGATCCTTGTCGTCGAGGCAGGCCAGATCGTCGAGCGCGGCAACCATGAGGAACTGCTCGCGCGCGGCGGCCGCTACGCCGAGTTGTACCGCACGCAGTTCGACACCAACGCCCGGAAGAACGGCGCCCTCGCACCGACGCCGATCTGATACCGCGCAGCGCCTTGCCCCCCACACAGAAATCAGGCGCTGTCCTCCTCGCGGAGGGCAGCGCCTGTTTCAGTCTTCATGACAGTCGTTGAAGCTGTAGGTCAGTCGTTGTAGCGATCGCGTCCGCCACCGCGGCGGTCGTCACGTCCACCACGATCGTCCCGGCCACCACGGTCGCCACGGCCACTCGGACGTCCCTGCGGCGGCCCGAAATCAGGCTGCAGCTGGATCAGGACGCCGGAGATGCGTGTGCGACGCAAAGCTTCGAGAGTCTCGTTGGAGAGGTCGGCCGGCAGCTCGACGATGCTGTGATCCGGGCGAATGCTGATGTGCCCGAAGTCGCTTCGACGAAGCCCACCCTCGTTGGCGATGGCACCGACGATGGCACCCGGAACGACGCGGTGACGCTTGCCGACTGCAATGCGGTACGCGGCCAGCTCCTGGCCCTCGGGCCCACGCGAGCGCGGGACCGGGCCGTCGTCGAAACGACGGGGAGGACGTGGTTCACGAGGCTCGCGCTCACGACGCGGCGGTGCCGGCGGCTCGGGAGAAAGCAAGAATGCTTCGCCGTCGCGCGACTGCAACGCCAGAGCGGCAGCGATGTCGATGAGCGGAACGTCGTGTTCCTGGTCGTAGTCCTCGATCATCTTGCGGAACATCGCGAGATTCTCCGAGGCCAGGCTCTCGGTGATGGAGTCACCGAACTTGGCCACGCGCTGGGCGTTGACGTCGTCGACACTGGGAAGCTGCATCTCCGCAAGCGGCTGACGGGTCGCCTTCTCGATGGACTTGAGCAGATGACGCTCACGCGGGGCGACGAACAGCAACGCGTCACCCTGACGACCGGCGCGGCCGGTACGACCGATGCGGTGGACGTACGACTCCGTGTCATGCGGGATGTCGTAGTTGACGACGTGGGAGATTCGATCCACGTCGAGGCCTCGAGCGGCAACGTCGGTCGCGACGAGGATGTCGAGGGCGCCGTTCTTGAGCTGACCGATGGTCCGCTCACGCTGTGCCTGGACGATGTCACCGTTGATCGCGGCAGCCGAGTGCCCGCGGGCCCGCAGCTTCTCCGCCAGGTCTTCGGTGGCCTGCTTGGTACGGACGAAGATGATCATCGCCTCGAATGCCTCGACCTCGAGGACTCGGGTCAGTGCATCGAGCTTGCGCTGATGAGCAACCTGAATGTAGCGCTGCGTGATGTTCGAGGCGGTCGACGTCTTGGACTTGACGGTGATCTCGACCGGATTGTTCAGGTACTGCTTCGAGATCCGGCGAATCGAGCCGGGCATCGTTGCGGAGAACAGGGCGACCTGCTTGTCGCCGGGGGTGTCGCGGAGGATGCGCTCGACGTCCTCCTGGAACCCCATCTTGAGCATCTCGTCGGCCTCGTCGAGAACGAGGTACTTGAGATTGGTCAGATCCAGGGTGCCCTTTTCGAGATGGTCGATGACACGACCCGGGGTACCGACGACGACGTGTGCGCCGCGGCGCAGGCCCGACAGCTGGACTCCGTAGCTCTGGCCACCGTAGATCGGCAGCACGTTGAGTCCGGGGATGTGCGCGGAGTACTTGCCGAATGCCTCGGCAACCTGAAGCGCCAGCTCACGCGTGGGAGCAAGCACCAGCGCCTGGGTCTGCTTGATCGACGTGTCGATCCGCGACAGGACTGGAACTGCGAAGGCTGCGGTCTTGCCGGTACCGGTCTGTGCGAGACCGACGACGTCCTTGCCTTCGAGCAGCGGCGGAATGGTGGCAGCCTGAATGGGCGAGGGCGACTCGTAGCCCACGTCTGACAGTGCCTTCAGTACCCGATCATCGATGTCGAGGTCGGCAAATGTTGGGGGTTCGGGGTCACGCTCAATATCACTCATTTGACCAGCAGTTTAGCGGATAGAGTATAGACACGACGACATACCGGGGGTGCTTTTACGACAGATCCACCCTCCCAGCGGGTTTCGCCTAGCGTAGGAAGCATGACCGAAGCCACCGCAGCCACCCCTTCCCAGACCGTTGTCGCGATTGCCCAATTCGCCCCGGGGACGGACAAGAAAGCCAACCTCGAATCACTGCGATCACTGGCTTCCGATGCAGCAGCACGCGGCGCGAAAGTTGTCGTGGCGCCGGAATACTCGATGTTCACCGCACCGAAGACGGATGAGCGTTTGATCGAGTCCGCGGAGGACCTGGACGGCGAATTCGGTTCGGCGCTGGCGTCGGTCGCCTCGGAGTTCGGAATCTTCCTCGTGGCAGGAATGAACGAGCGGATCGACGACGTGAGCAGAATCTCCAACACCCTCGTCGCGATGGACCCGAACGGCGAACTGGTGGCGACCTACCGGAAACTGCATCTCTACGACGCTTTCGGTTACCAGGAGTCGGCCGTGATCCGCGCGGGCGAGATCACCGAACCGCAGACTTTCGGGTGCGACGGCCTGACCTTCGGCCTCCAGACCTGCTACGACCTGCGCTTCCCGGAAGTCACCCGGCGCATCGTCGACGTCGGCGCAGACATCTTGCTCCTGCCCGCCCAGTGGGTGCCGGGGCCGCTCAAGGAAGACCACTGGACCACTCTCGTGCGCGCCCGGGCCATCGAGAACACGATGTACATCGCAGCGGCAGATCAGAGCGCGCGCGGCGGCGCGGGTGCCAGCATGATCGTGGACCCGATGGGCGTCGTGATGTGTTCACTTGGCGAGCAGGTCGGGGTCGCCACCGCACTCGTTTCGGCTGCTCGCATCGCCGAGGTACGCGAGAAGAATCCCGCTCTCGCGCTGCGGAGGTTCACAGTCTCGTCGCGGTGACCTGCAGCGAGTAGCGTCGAACTGGTCGGGGTTCGAGCTTCTCGAGGACAACGCAGTGACCCAGTATCGGGATCGATCTTCCGCCGGCAAATTTCTGGCCGGGCGGCTCGAGACCTTGCGTATCGACAAGCCCGTCGTTCTCGGACTCCCGCGCGGCGGAGTTCCGGTCGCAGCCGAGGTGGCTGCGGCATTGAACGCTCCGCTCGACATCGTGGTGGTGCGCAAGCTCGGCAGTCCGTACAACCCGGAACTGGCGATGGGCGCCATCGGTGAGGGCGGCGTGCGGGTCCTCAACCACGACGTCATCGCAGCGGTTCGCGTCTCGAAAAGAGAACTCGTCGCCGTCGAACGCGACGAGCGAACCGAATTGGAACGGCGGGCGCATCTCCTGCGCGAGGGGCGGACCCCGGTTTCCCTCCACGGACGCACTGCGGTGATCGTCGACGACGGAATGGCTACGGGCGCGAGTGCCGCGGTTGCCTGCCGATGCGCGCGCACCGCGGGTGCTGCCGCCGTGATCGTAGCGGTCCCAGTAGCCTCCCCCGAAGCCATGAGAGTGATCGCGTGCTCCGCCGATCGGGTCGTCTGCCCCTTCGTTCCTGCCCTGTTAGGCGGCGTCGGTGCTGCATTCGAGGACTTTCATCAACTCAGCGACGACGAAGTGCTGTCCTTCCTCACCTGAGTGCACACCTCTCCAGCCTGAGCACAGTCCAAGAGATCTCTGAGAATTTGTGATGTGTGCAACATTTCGCTCCTCGGTGCCGATAGCCCAAATGAAACAAAAAGAATTCGGCTTTCTGGAGGAACCGTGACCATCTCGACCGATACCGTCGACGCCGTCGCAGCTGCGTGCCGTGACCGCCTGGGCGACCCTTCCGCCTGGGTTGCGTCAGACGCTTATCGACAGAGCCTCGCCCTGTGCATCATCGAATCCGTTCAGTCCACGTCGGGTCACAGCGAAGTGACCGTCGTCGATCGCTACCTGGCGTACCGGAAAGCCCGCGAGGACAAACCCGTCACGGATGGCGCACGTGAACTACTCCGCACCTTCGAGGAAGCCGGCAGTTCGGACCAGTGGGCAGGCAAGATCGGCTCGTACAAGCGTCGCTACACGGCGACAGGTGTCCCGATCGAGGCACGGCACATCCAACAGGTCGCCGAGAAACTCCATCACTTGCGGATCAACAGCGTCGAGGACCTGCTGTCGGCCGCCGATTCCGACAACGCTCTCGAAGCCGTTCACCATGCCTGGGTGGACGCGTGCGGAGACGGTTCCGAAGTGACCTGGGCCCACCTGTTGATGTTGGCCGGAATTCCGCACACCGATCTGGGGACCGCTGCCGACACCTTCATCAGCGCGACACTCGGCACCGCCGAGTTGCCGGGAGACACCTCGGAGATCCTTGCAGCTACTGCAGAGCAACTCGGAGTGGATCCGGACCGATTGGACTACGCAATTCGGCGGTGGCTGTCCGTGCACGGTCGCACGCTCCAACACGTCGCCTGAGTACCTATAAACAGGCGGTCACACTAAACTGCAGGTCAGCGCCCGACCAGCTCTACCGAATAGTAACGACAGTGCAAAATGACGACTAATGTGATGCAATGCACATCAGAAATGTCAGTAGTCACTGGAGGGGTCAATAGTGCGCGAGTTCTCAGTTCCACAGTCGTTCTCAATTCCGGAGAACGTATCCATGGCCGACTCCGTGTTCCGTCACGCCGAAGAAGACCCCACATTCGTGCCGTTCAAGAGGCCGTCGAACGGTGGATGGGTCGACGTCACTGCAGCTGAATTCGCGAAGCAGGTCTCCTCAGTTGCCAAGGGCCTGATCGCTTCGGGCGTCGAGCTCGGCGACCGCGTCGCTATCCTGTCCGCGACTCGCTACGAGTGGGTCGTTCTCGACTACGCCATCTGGACTGCAGGCGGATGCACCGTCGCGATCTACGAGACCTCCTCCCCTGATCAGGCGCAGTGGATCCTCGAGGATTCAGCGACAACACTTCTGGTCGTCGAAACGGCCAAGCACGCGGAGACTCACAAGGAAGTCACCGACGGCGCAGAAGCCCTCCGCGAGGTTCTTGTCATCGAGTCGGGTGCGATCGACGAGCTGTCCAGTCGCGGTTCGGCAATCACCGACGAAGAACTGCACACTCGTCGTCACCAGGTCACCTCTGCCTCGCCCGCGACCCTGATCTACACCTCCGGAACCACCGGACGCCCCAAGGGTGTCCAGCTGACGCACTCCAACTTCTACGCCGAGTCCAACGCCTGCCGCCTGGCGATGCCGGAGTCCATGGTCCCCGGCAAGAAGACTCTGATGTTCCTGCCGCTTGCCCACGTATTCGCGCGAGCGATCTCCTTCGGCGCTTTCGACGCCAAGGTCACCGTCGCCCACACGTCGGACCTGACGACGCTGCTCGAGCAGTTCGCCGGCTTCAAGCCCAACTTCATCCTCTCGGTGCCCCGCGTGTTCGAGAAGGTGTACAACTCGGCTCGCCAGAAGGCAGTCGACGGCGGTAAGGGCAGCATCTTCGACAAGGCTGCTGCCACCGCCATCGAATACAGCGAATCCCTCGAAAAGGGTGGCCCCGGACTGGCACTCAAGCTCAAGCACGCGGTATTCGACAAGCTCGTCTACTCGAAGTTGCGCGCAGCTCTGGGTGGCGAGTGCGAGCGTGCAGTCTCCGGTGGCGCAGCCCTCGGCGCGCGCCTCGGCCACTACTTCCGCGGCGTCGGCATCCCGATCTACGAGGGCTACGGACTCACGGAGACCAGCGCCGCAATCACCGTCAACACCTCGAGCGCGCAGCGCGTCGGCACCGTCGGCAAGCCGATCAACGGCCATGCAGCACGGATCGCCGAGGACGGCGAACTCCTCCTGCAGGGCCCGGTCGTGTTCGCCGGCTACTGGCACAACGAGAAGGCCACTGCCGAATCCATCGTCGACGGCTGGTTCCACACCGGCGACCTCGGCTCGATCGACAACGAGGGCTACGTCTCCATCACCGGACGCAAGAAGGAAATCATCGTCACCGCGGGCGGCAAGAACGTCGCACCGGCAGGCCTCGAAGATTCCCTGCGCGCGCACGCTCTGATCAGCCAGTGCCTCGTCGTCGGCGACGGTCAGCCGTTCATCGGTGCACTGATCACCCTCGATCCGGAGACTCTGCCCGGTTGGGTCGAGCGCAACGGCCTGCCCGCCGGCACCCCGATTGCCGATCTGGTGAAGAACGCCGACCTGATCGCCGAGATCGACTCGGCCGTTGCCGACGCGAACAAGAAGGTCTCCAACCCCGAGCAGATCAAGAAGTACACGATCCTCGAGGTCGACTTCACCCAGGAGACCGGTGAATTGACGCCGACGCTCAAGCTCAAGCGCAACATCATTCACGAAGCTCACAAGACCAAGATCAGCGACCTGTACGCCTGATCGATCGTCTTTCACGAGTCTGGCCCGGTTCGAATGCGAACCGGGCCAGACTCGTTTCACTGTCCGGCGGAGAGTAGTTCCTCTTCGATCTCGGATGGAAGGCCGTGCACCGCACGATCCTCCCGCTGAGTCGGCAGAGTTTCTCGCTGCATCCACTCCCAGGTATCGCGCACGGTGTCTTCGACGGGCCGGCACCGCAGCCCTGCTTGCCCCGCCTTGGCGGTGTCGGCTTCGAGGAAGCCCGCGAACTCGCCCTCTTGCGGAACCCAACACGGAAGTTGTGTCCACGGCTGCACTCCCGCAGCGGCCAGCCTGTCCTCGTCGATCCACACGAGTTCAGCGTCCGAACCGGTGGCATCCACGCACGCCTGGAGGAGCCCGGAGGTAGTGGTGTGGCCGGACGGGCTGATGACGTCGTATGCCCCGCTGATCCCGGCGGCCAGTCCGGCCAGGACAAAGGTTGCGATGTCGCAGGCATCGACGTACTGCAACGGTCTGGTCGGCACTCCGGGAGCAACGACACGTCCGCCCGCCGCGATGCGCTGCAGCCACCACGGCAACCGCCCGATGTCCTCGCGCGGGCCGAGGATCAAACCTGCCCTCGCGAGTAACGCGTCCGGGAAGGATTCCAGGACAGCGAGTTCGGCCCCGCGTTTGGCGGACGCGTAATCGCTGTAGTCATCGGAGGTCGCAGATGCGGCCACCACTGGTGAGGTCTCGTCTACGTGCAAGCCCCATTGGTAGACGGACCCACTGGAGATGTATGCGTACCGGTCGACGTGACCGAGTAAGACGCGCGCATTTTCCCCGATCACTCGGGGGCTACCCGACCAGGTGTCGACGACAAGATCCCATCGACGATCACCGAGCGCATCAACCATCGCACGCTGATCGGTGCGATCCGCGAACAGGACCTCCGCTGTAGGTGGTGGCGCTCCGGTGAGCCCACGATGGAGCACTGTCACCTCCCAGCCCCGGACCAAAGCGTCATCGACGAGAGCGTGGCCGAGGAACCGTGTTCCTCCGAGCATCAACAGCTTCATGAGGGCCATCGTCACTTGAAAAGCGTCGTGCGGCAACACGTTCGTCTGGTAGCGCAATTTCCGGCGACTGAGGCACGGACGAACCGCTCAGATACCTCGTCCGGGATTGAGAACGTTCTTCGGATCGAATGCGGCCTTGACTGCAAGCATCATTTCGCGTTCGGTCTGGCCGACCATGTCCGCCATGTACGGCGCTTTGAGAACCCCGATACCGTGTTCACCGCTGATCGTTCCGCCCAACGCCAGTGCGCCGGCAACGATGTCGTCGAAAGCTCCGCGCGCACGATCCTGCGCACCCGATTCGGCAGCGTCGAACACGATGGTCGGGTGGAGATTGCCGTCGGCGGCGTGACCGAAGGTTCCGATCGTGACGCCGTGGCGATCGGCCGCTTCACGAATGCATTCCAACATGGACGGCAACGCCGGCACCGGCACCGCGACGTCGTCGAGAAGTACCGTGCCCAACGCCTCGAGAGCCGGCAAGGCCATGCGGCGCGCGGCGGTGAACTCTTCACCTTCCACCGGATCGTCGGTGTGGAAAACCTCTCGGGTCCCGGCACTTTCGCACGCCGCGGCGCAGTCCGCTGCCTCGGCGGCCGCCGACCTACCGTCGCACTGGATGAGCAGCATCGCCCCGGCCGATTCGTCCAGCCCCATCTTGGTCAGCCGATTGACGGCGCCGATGGTGACGTCGTCCATCAACTCCATCTGACACGGTTCGGCCACTGCCGACACGGCGAGGACGGCATCAATCGCGGACTCCGCGGAATCGAAGAAGGCGACCACAGTGGTCGCGGCAGTGGGCGCCGTACGCAACCGCATCGTGGCTTCGACGATGACCGCGAGAGTGCCCTCCGACCCGACGAGCAGATGTGTCAAGTCCAGCCCCGCAACATTTTTGCGCGTCCGTGCACCGGTACGGATCACACGCCCGTCGGCGAGTACCGCCGTCAGGGCCGCAACGTGATCACCGGTGACGCCGTACTTGGCGCAACAGATGCCGCCTGCATTTGTCGCCAGATTGCCGCCGATACTCGAGATGGACCGGCTTCCCGGATCCGGTACGTACCAAAGACCCTGCTGTGCAGCAGCTTCCGCCAGGTCACCGTTGATCACTCCGGGCTCCACCGTGGCGGTGCGCGCGGCAGGATCGATCTCGAGAATTCGATCCATGCCCGCGACGCTCAAGACGATGCATCCGTCGAGTGCGTTGGCGGCGCCGGCCAACCCGGTACCTGCCCCTCGTGTCACCACCGGAACGGCGAGTTCGTGGGCCACCGTCATGACCGCAACGACGTCGTCGACCGTCTTCGCCTTGACCAGCGCGGCGGGCCTTCCGGCTGCGGTGAGCAGTGATTGATCCCGGACGTACGCACCCATTCGGTCGGGATCGGTTGTCGCCCTGTCCCCCACCGCTTTCTGCAGACGCTCGCCCAACAGATCGATACTCGTAGTCATTGTGTTCGTCCTTCGTAGAATCCGCGCACATGGCGCTCGACCAAAACGGCGGCCTCGTCAGCTGCACCGCGCTCGATCGCGTCGGCGATACCCTCGTGCTCGGCCAACAGTGCGCCGAGCGTGGCCGCCGAGTTCTCGCGCGAGTCGAGTTCGCTCAGCAGGTAGCCGGCGATGCTGTCGCGGAGAACCGTCATGACCAACCCGAACGCCTTGTTCCCGCCCGCTCCGGCCAGCGCAACGTGAAAGTCGACATCGGCGTCGTGGAATGCGACCGAGTCGTCGGCAAGGGTTGCGACGCGCATTCGCTCAATCGCAGCCCGGGCGCCGTTCGGCACCGCGACGACGGTGCGCAGCGCAGCAGCTTCGAGCAGCACTCGCAATTCGACAAGATCGCCCAATGGAACTGCACCCACCTGCAACGCCGTGCTGAGAGCTGTGGCCGCGGAATCGGCCGTATGCTCGTGCGTCACCCGAGGCCTGGCAGTAGAAGTGGTGTCCGCGCCGGTCAACAATCCCTGCGCTTGCAGGACCCGAAGGGCCTCACGGACCGTCGATCGACCCACCGAGAACGTCTGTGCAAGTTCCTGTTCGGTGGGCAATGCCTCACCGACCGGGAGTGAACCGTCGAGAATGGCAGCGCGGATTCGTCCCGACACGGCAAGGCTGAGCGGCATGCGCGACAACGGAGTCGTATCCATGCCGCGACGCTACCACCCCTTGCCTGCTTGTCTGACAAACTGTTTAATTGAGGAGATTCGTGACCCGGACCACAACAGAGAAGGTGCCGACCATGACCGACAAGCTCGAATTGGATCCCGCGACCACCGCCGTCGTGCTCATCGAGTACCAGAACGACTTCACCACCGAGGGCGGTGTCCTCCACGAGGCCGTCGCACCAGTCATGGAATCGAACGGACTCCTCGCGAACACCGCCGCGCTGGTCGATGCGGCCCGGGCGGCGGGTGTCACCGTGATGCACGCACCGATCACCTTCGCCGAGGGGTACAACGAAATCACCTCGCATCCGTACGGAATCCTCAAGGGCGTCGTCGACGGAAAGGCCTTCGTGAAGGGTTCCTGGGGAGCTGCGATCGTCGACGACCTCACTCCGAAAGACGGCGACATCGTCATCGAGGGCAAGCGTGGACTCGACACTTTTGCCAGCACCAACCTCGATTTCATTCTGCGTAGCAAAGGAATTCGCACGATACTTCTCGGCGGTTTCCTGACCAACTGCTGCGTCGAATCGACCATGCGCACCGGATACGAGAACGGCTACCGGGTCATCACACTCACCGATTGTGTAGCCGGAACTTCGGTCGCCGAACACGAGAACGCGATCACCTACGACTACCCGATGTTCTCGCACCCCGTCACGTCGAAAGAGGTGCTCGGCGCGCTCTCCTGAGAGGACTACCTGGAATGCGCGAGAAGGAATTCACGGCTGACGTTGGTGACACTGGCGTGAACCTTCTCGTGCAGCAGGTCGTGACCGGCGTCCTCGAACTCGCGCATCTCGACGTTGCGCAGCGTCCGCGCCCAGTCCCGGACGGGATCGACCGGGGCGATCCGGTCGTCGGTACCGTGAACGACCAGGACTGGGATGCCCGCGTCGGAGAGTTCCGCCCACCCGTGTTGCTCGACCGCACTGCGCGGAATGCCGCACAGCACTGCGGAGGCAAAATCGTGATCGCGATGAGCCAGCATCGTCAGCGCCGTCACCGCACCCAAGGAATGGCCCATCACCGCCTGCGGGACTTCGGGCAGTTCCACCAAAGCGATGTCAGCGAGCGCGGCTGCATCGGCAGCAAGATCGGAGAGCGGAGCCCCGACTCCCGGATCACCCTCTGACAAACCGTGCCCGGTGTGATCGATCGCCCACACGTCGATCCCCGACGCCGTCATTGCGCCCGCGAAGCGGTGATACTGGCCGCTGTGCTGGCCGAGACCGTGCAGAAAGACCAGTGACACCGTGGGCACCGCACCCCCTGCCGCCGGCCAATGCCGAAAGTGCACCTGACCGGTTCGTCCGTCGAAGAAAGGCATGAACGTCATTCTGCACGCCGCTACCGATATCCGCGGCTCGTGAGCGATTACTGGTGGGTTGCCTTGTCGGTGAGCGATGGCACAATCGCCCTGTGTTCCTACTCGATGATCAGATCGTCTACAGCGCCAGCGACCTCTCGGCTGCGGCCTCGTGCGAGTTCGCACTGCTGCGGCAACTCGACGCCCGAACCGGTCTGATCGCGGCCGAGGCCGCCGAGGCGGATCCGATGCTCGAACGGACGTCGAGCCTCGGCGACTCGCACGAGCGCGAACAGCTTCAGAAGTTCATCGATCAGCACGGAGACGGCGTCGTCGTCATGCCGCGACCGGAACACTCACGCGCAGGCCTGACCGCTGCCACGTTGGCCACCGTCGAGGCAGCACGATCGGGCGCGCCGGTCATTTATCAGGGAACCTTTTTCGACGGCCGATTCCTCGGGTTCTGCGATTTCCTCGTCCGCGAAGGCGACACCTACGCGGTCTACGACAGCAAGCTCTCCCGGCACGCCAAGGTGTCGGCACTTCTACAACTCGCCGCATACGCGGATGCGTTGGAGCGCAATGCAATTGCCGCCTCCGATCAAGTTCATCTACTGCTAGGCGACGGCAGCACGTCGTCGCACGACATCGGAGACATCGCGCCGGTATTCGCGGCACGTAGAGCTGAACTCGAACGAGTCCTCGACGAGCACCGCGCCGAGGGGAAACCGACACAGTGGCTCGACGATCGGTACCTGCGTTGTGGTCGATGCGACACCTGCAGCGTCGAGGTCGAAAGCCATCGAGACCTGCTGCTGGTTGCGGGTGTCCGCGGCAATCAGCGTGAACAGCTGATCGTCTCGGGGATCACGACAATTGACGAACTCGCCGCGAGCACCGGCCCAGTCGAGGGAATCCGCCGGGAAACACTCGACAAGCTCCGTGCACAGGCAGCGGTTCAACTACGCCAGGAACTGTCCGGCGACGCCGAATTCGAGGTCTACGAACCCTCGGCGCTCGGCGGACTCCCCATCCCCGACGACGGCGACATCTTCTTCGACTTCGAGGGCGATCCGCTCTGGGCCGAGGACGGGTCCACCGATTGGGGGTTGGAGTATCTGTTCGGTGTGGTCGAAGGGCCTGCGGACGACTACGTGTTCAAGCCGTTCTGGGCACACGATCGCGAGGGTGAGCGCCAGGCGCTCCTCGACTTCCTCGATTACGTCACCGCGCGTCGAGAAGCTCATCCAGGCATGCACATCTACCACTACGCCGCGTACGAGAAATCGGCGCTGTTGCGCTTGGCCGCACGTCACGGTGTCGGCGAGCAGACCGTGGACACCCTGCTCAGCGAGAACGTGCTCGTCGACCTGTACCCGATCGTCCGCGCGTGCCTGCGGATCGGACAACGCTCGTACAGCATCAAGAAACTCGAGCCGCTCTACATGGGTGAGCACGGCCGTGACGGTGACGTGACCAACGCCGCCGCCTCGGTCGTCGCCTATGCCGACTACTGCGAATTGCGCGACGGCGGACAAGCCGACCAGGCCCGGGAACTTCTTCAGGGCATCTCCGACTACAACGAGTACGACTGCGAATCCACTCTCCGCCTGCGCGATTGGCTCGCCGAGCGCGCCGCAGAACATGGTGTCGAACTTCGAGAGCCGACCGGACAGATCAAGATTCCACTCGAAGAACTCACCGAATCGGAAATCGCACTCCGCGACTTCGCCGGCCACAAGGCCGGTTCGACACGCACCCCCGATCAGCAGGCTGCTGCTCTATTGGCCGCAGCAGTCGGTTACCACAATCGCGAGCGGAAGCCGTACTGGTGGGCCCACTTCGACCGATTGGTCACACCGATCGAAGACCTCGTGGACATCCGCGACGTCATGGTGGTCGAGCAGTCCGAAATCGAAACGGACTGGCACAAGAGCACCGCGCGGCAGAAGAAGTTTCGTCGCCACATCCAGTTGACCGGAAGTTTCGGCACCGGAACGTCTTTGAGCCCGGGCAGTGATCTTTTCGCGCTCTACGCAACCCCCTCCCCCGATGCCGTTGCAAGCGAGAACCCCACCCAACGCGGCACCAGCAGCGTCAAGGTCACCGCCGTGGTCAAGTCCGAAGGGCTCGACGTGGTCACCGTGGAAGAACTGCTCGGCGGTGACGAATACCTCGATACCCCAGTCGCATTGGCACCTGGTCGTCCGATTCCCACGGGACGTATGGAGAAGTCGATCGCCGCTGCCGCATCCGACGCCAGCGAGAGCCTGCCCGAACTGCCACACATCGCGGCAGTCGACATTCTCCGGCGCAGCACCCCGAGAACCCTCTCGGGTTCACCGCTGCCACCTGTCGGCACCGACAACAACTACGCCGACGCCATCACCGCCGCACTTCTCGACCTCGATGATTCCTACGTGGCAGTACAGGGTCCCCCTGGTACGGGCAAGACCTACACGGGCGCTCGTGTCGTCAAGACACTGATCGAACAACATCAGTGGCGAATCGGCGTGGTGGCACAATCACATTCGGTGGTCGAGAACATGCTCGGCGGCATTCTGAAAGCCGGCGTGGACCCTGCACTGGTCGCGAAGAAGGGCAGCCGGAGCAAGACCGCAGAATGGCAGGACATCGCATCCGAAGAATATGCGGGATTCATCGCCGAGGCCGAAGGCGTCGGCTGTGTCATCGGCGGCACTGCGTGGGACTTCTCGAACACCGATCGTGTTCCAGCGGGCAGCTTGGACTTGCTCGTCGTGGACGAAGCAGGCCAATTCGCGCTGGCGAACACCATTGCCGTCGCGATTTCCGCGCGAAACCTGTTGCTGCTGGGCGATCCGCAGCAGTTGCCGCAGGTGAGCCAAGGTACTCACCCCGAACCGGTCGACGAATCGGCACTCGGTTGGCTCGCCGAGGGACACGGCGCACTGCCACCCGAATTCGGCTACTTCCTCGAGAAAACGTGGCGGATGCACCCGGATCTGTGTGCGCCCGTGTCCGCATTGTCGTACGAGGGCAAGCTGCATTCCCAGGAAACCGTGAGTGCGGCAAGAAAACTCGACGGACTCGCTGCCGGAGTACACACGGTGTTCGTCGATCACCGCGGCAATTCCACCTACTCCCCGGAAGAGTCCCAGGAAATCGTTCGCCAGATCCAGGGCCTTCTCGGTACGCCTTGGACCGACCCGAGCGAGTTCGAGGGAACCAGGCCGCTGGAGCAGTCGGACATTCTCGTGGTCGCGGCGTACAACGCCCAGGTGGGCACCGTCGAGCGCGATCTCACCGAGGCCGGTCTCACGGAGGTCGAGGTCGGGACCGTCGACAAGTTCCAGGGCCGCGAGGCTGCGGTGGCAATCGTGTCGATGGCCGCATCTGCCGTCGAGGACGTCCCGCGAGGGATGTCGTTCCTGCTGTCGCGAAACCGTCTCAATGTTGCTGTCTCACGCGGCAAGTGGTGCGCGATCATCGTTCGATCGCACGCGTTGACGCAGTACATGCCCAGTACGCCTGCGGGATTGGTCGAACTGGGTGCATTCATGAGGCTGACGAGCTAGCCGAAGCCTGTCTTACCTGAAGCACTGCCCTACCCGAAGCACTGCCCTTCGCCGCGATAGGTGGGAACCGAGGTTCGGGTGCCGTCGGCTTCGACCACGTACACGCGGTCGAAGCGCTCGCACAGCTCGCCGGCCTTGGCGTGACGGAACCACACGCGGTCGCCGATCGCGATGTTTCCGGCTTCCTTCCCGGTGACCGGCGTCTGGACTTCGCCGGCTCCTTCGTTGCGGAGCAGTTTGAGACCAGCGGGCCAGACCGGTGACGGAACGCGGGTGGCTCCGGCAGGTCCCGACGCGATGTATCCGCCGCCGAAAAGGGTCGTGACCGACGGCGTCGGTTTGCGCACGGCCGACAGCGCGAAGAACAGCGCCGGATCGGGACGGAAGGCACGGTAGCGGTCGAACAGGGTCGGTACGTACAGTCCGGAGCCTGCTGTTACCTCGGTCACCACAGGATCGGCCGAGCTGACCTCCAGCGACCCCGTACCGCCGCTGTTGACGATCTCGAGTGCACCCACGGCATCGGTGACGGCCGCGACCACAGCGCCCCTTCTGGACGCCAATTCGCGGGCAGAGGCCTTCTTGACCCAACCGATCGGAGCGCTGGTGTCCGGGAGGCCGGCGATCTGGGCTTCGTAGAACATCACTCCGACGACGGAGAATCCGCGTTGGCGCGCACGCGCCGCGAGTGCGGCGACCGCGGCAGGTTCGCGCAGCGGCGAGCGTCGTACGCCTAGATGAATCGGGCCGATCCGCAGTGACGCGTCGACGTCGAGACACACGCGGACAGGCGCATCCCCCGTCGACGCCGAACGAATGAGGTCCAACTGCGCATCGTCGTCGACCATCAAGGTGATCGATGCGAGAGCGGTGTCGTCGGCAGCGAGATCCGCGATGGCGCCACGATCGGCGGTCGGGTACCCCATCAGGATGTCCCGTGCGCCGAGCCCGACCAGCCACAGAGCCTCGCGCAGTGAGAACGCCATGATTCCGCGGAATCCGCCGGACGCGGTCAGTGTGTCGCCGAGAGTTTCAGCCAGAACCGTCCGACAACGAACCGATTTGCTCGCCACTCGCACCGGGGTTCCACCGGCGCGGCGCACCAGGTCGGCTGCATTACTGCGCAGTGTGGTCAGATCCAGAGCAGCCAGAGGCGGGTCGAGTTCTCGCGTGGCAGCAGTGAGTCGATCAAGGGTCCTGGTCACAGATGATCCAATCGTCGCGGCGTGCGACCAGTCAATCACCAATCCTGGACGTATGTCCAGGATGGCGGTTCTACTGAGGCGCGACCACGGCTTTGTTGGCGATTACCTGAACCATTTCTCCGAACTCGGCAATAGTCGCGTCGGAGTCACGATCGACCAGCCATCGCAGAACAAGGCCGTCGATCATTGCAAGACTCAGTCGCGCAATCGAACTCAACGGCTCCGTCCACACCGTGCCCGATATCTTGGCGCACTCTTCGAGAAACGACACCGCGAGCTCATCCATGATTCGGTACTGCTCAAATGCAACCGCCCCAGCACGTTCGGCTCCGAGATTGCGACTACGCAGTGCTTGCGCGGTAATTTCGTAGGTCAACAACTGGCGATCCGGGGTTGCCTCGATGGTCGGCCACATTCCGGTCAGGCCGATGTGCAGCAATTCCCTGAGCCCCTGCACGCCACTGAGATCCGGCGCATGGCGGACCTGCGCGAACGCATACTGCATCGACGCACTGAGCTGCAGAATGAGCGTTTCACCCATTGCCGCGATCAGCGCTTCCTTGCTCTCGAAGCAGTAATGAACGACGCCGAGCGATACCCCGGCCTCCTCTGCCACCGCCCTTACCGTCACAGAACTGACACCGCGCTGTTCCGCAATAGACAAGGCGGACTCGACCAATTGTGTGCGGCGTTCGTCCGCCGGGAGCCTGTTCAGCATCCAATGATCGTAGAACGCAAATGACAAAATCTTCGCGCAATACTTGCCTGGACGACCGTCCAAGTACATTATTGCGTAATGGCTTCGGACACTTGGCAGAACTGGGCGGGCACTCAAAGCGCCGCGCCGCGTCGCTTTGCGACGCCGACAAATACCCGTGAACTTTCGTCGTTGGTCGCCGAGGCCGCCTCGCGTGGCCAACGTGTGAAGGCCGTCGGCGCCGGCCACTCGTTCACCGGTGTCGCGGTCACTGACGGTGTCCTCGTCAGCCTGGACAACTTGAGCGGAATCGACTCGATCACACCGACCGACGACGGTGCGCTGGTCACTGTTTTTGCAGGCACTCGCCTTCATGCTCTCAACGACGCCTTGTGGCAACGCGGATATGCGATGGCAAATCTCGGTGACATCGACGTCCAGTCACTGGCCGGCGCGACGTCCACCGGCACGCACGGCACCGGCGCACGATTCGGCGGCATCGCCACACAGATTCGCGGAATCGAGGTCGTTCTCGCCGACGGATCCGTCGTTTCCGCAAGCGCCGACGAAAACGTCGAGTTGTTCGAAGCGGGCCGCCTCGGGTTGGGCGCAATCGGCATCATTTCGAAGATCACTCTCGCCTGCGTTCCGCGATTCACACTTCGCGCAATCGAGGAACCCGACACGCTGTCTCACATACTGGACACCCTCGAGAGCGATCGTCTGGGCCTGGATCACTTCGAGTTCTATTGGTTCCCGCACACCGATCGTGTCCTGACGAAGAGCAATACGCGACTCCCCGGAGATACCGAACCCGATCCGGTGGGCAAGGTCCGCGCGTTCGTCGACGACGAACTCCTCTCGAACACACTCTTCGAAGGTGTCAACCGCGTTGCCACCCTGGCACCGGCCGCGATCCCGAGAATCAACAACGTGTCGTCCCGATTGCTCGGCGCCCGCGAGTTCACCGATCGCAGCTACCGGGTATTCGCGTCTTCGCGCCGGGTGAAGTTCAAGGAGATGGAATACGCGATTCCCCGCGAACACGTCACCGAGACACTTCACGAAATCGATCGCTGGATGAAGAAGTCCGGAACCAACGTCGCTTTCCCCGTCGAAGTACGTTTTGCTGCCGCCGACGACCTCTGGCTCTCCACTGCTCACGGACGCGACACCGCATACATCGCGGTACACCAGTACCACCGCCGACCCGAAACGGAGTACTTCGCCGCGGTGGAAGCCATCGCGCGCGCCGTCGACGGCCGGCCGCATTGGGGAAAAATGCACAACCGGACCGTCGACGACCTGCGTCCGACGTACGACCGACTCGACGACTTTGTCGCCGTTCGAGACAAGTACGACGCGAATCGTGTGTTCGACAACGAATACTTGCGTCAGGTGCTCGGCGACTGACGGTCAGTGCCGCAGTAGTTCCGCTTTTCGCGCATCGCTCGCAAACGAGGCCTTGATCGAGTTCCGGGCGAGGGTGTCTCGCTCGGCCTCCGTCAGACCCAGGGCTCGGCCCAGTTCGGTGAAATTGTCGTCGACGTATCCCCCGAAGTAGGCCGGGTCGTCGGAGTTGACCGTGACGATCAAACCCATCTCGAGCATCGATCGAAGCGGATGATCCGACAGCGAATCGAACACCCGCAGACGAACGTTCGACAACGGGCAGACCGTCAGTGGAATCTCCTCGTCGACCAGACGCTCGATCAGGGCAGGATCCTCGAGTGCCCGGACTCCGTGGTCGATCCGCTCGGCGCCGAGAATGTCGAGCGCCTGCCAGATGTACTCGGGCGGTCCCTCTTCACCGGCGTGAGCCACAACGTGCAAACCCTCGGCACGCGCGCGGGCGAACACGTCCTCGAACAGTGACGGCGGGTTGCCGACCTCCGCGGAGTCGAGTCCGAGCCCGACGATCGGAGCCTGCAGGCGAATTATCTCGGAGAAGATCTCCTCGGCGTCCTTGACGGGCTGATCTCGGAGGATGGCGGCGATTGCCGCGCTGCTGAGCCCGAACTCGCGCTCACTCGATGCCACCGCATCCATGATCCCGTCCAGGACCTCGGTCAGCGGAACACCACGGACCACGTGCGCCTGTGGATTGAAGAAGAACTCGGCATGCGCGACGCCGGCGGCAGCCGCGCGGCGGAAGTACGCTCGCGTCAGGTCGGCAAAATCCTCCGCGGTGCGCAGGACGGCCATGTTGGCGAAGTAGAGATCGAGGAACGACTGCAGATCGGTGAACTCGTACCTCGACTTCAGATCGTCGATGTCCTTGTACGGCAAGTCCATTCGATTGCGCTCGGCAAGTCGGTAAATCTGTTCGGGTTCCAGAGAACCCTCGATGTGCATGTGCAGCTCTGCGACAGGTGTAGCCATGTCGGTGTTACCGCCCCTTCCAGACCGGGGCGCGCTTCTCGGCGAACGCCGTCGCGCCCTCGCGTGCATCTTCGGACGCGAACACCGGCGCCATGACCTGCAACTGCTTCGCGAAAGCTTCGTCGTCGGACCAACCGCCGGCCTTGACGATGATCTCCTTGGTGACCGCAACCGCGAGCGGTCCGTTGCGGGTGATGCGATCAGCCAGCTCCAGCGCGCCTTCGAGCGCCTTACCTGGCTCGGTCAACGTGTTCACGAAGCCGTAGCGGTAGGCCTCCTCGGCTGTGAAACTGTCACCGGTCAGGGCCAGTTCCAATGCCTTCTGGTACGGAATCCGCTTGGGCAGGCGCAACAATCCGCCTCCACCTGCGACCAGCCCTCGCTTGACCTCCGGGATACCGAACTTCGCTTCGGACGACGCGACCACCAGGTCGGTGGCAAGCACGAGTTCCGTGCCGCCTGCCAACGCGAAGCCCTCGACCGCCGAAATGATCGGCTTACGCGGCGGCCCTTCCGTGAATCCGAGACCGCGTCCCGGCACGAGTACGTTCTCGCCGGCCACGAATGCCTTCAGATCCATACCGGCACAGAAGTTTCCGCCGGCTCCTGTCAGCACCGCCAAGGACAGATCGTCGTCCGCATCGAGCTCTTCGACCGCAGCGGCCAATGCGTGACTGACCGCCGAGTTGATGGCGTTACGCGCCTCGGGCCGGTTGATGGTGATGATCAGTGTCCGCCCGCGCCGCTCGGTGAGAACCTCGTCCGCCATGATGTCCCTCTCGTTTGTCGACCACGCTCGCGTGACTACGCGACGTTGCGTTCGACAATACGGACGAAGCCATCGGGGTCGATCTGCGCGGTGTCGTGAGTGCAGAACCACCCCTGGGTGAACCTCGTCGAGGTCGCTTGCGGCGAGTTCCAATACCGACGCGTGACACTCGGTCCACGGCACAGCAACTCACCGAAACCACCTGGAGCATCCGGGCCGTACAACGCCACTTCCATTCCACCGAAAGCGATTCCGACGCTTCCGAGGTGGGTGGGTGCCGACTCGGTTGGCAGAATGAGACCAGCCCCACAGGTCTCGGTTTTGCCCCACCCGATCACATGCCGAGCGGCCGGGAACAGGGTCAGCAGCTTGGATTCCTGTTCGGCCGTGATCGGCGACCCGCTGCAATCGATCCACTGAACCGACCTCGAACCGGCACGCGCCGCCGGCCCAAGGGTGAGCAACCGTGGCTCGAGCAGGTCCTCGGGCCGCCCGGTCACGATGTCGACGGTATGCACACTCTCACGCCAGAAGTCGCCGGCGAGGACCACCGTTCCACCGACCACCAACGTCGCGAGCACGTGCACGAATTGCCGTACCGACTTGAAGTCATTGTCCACCAACAGATTGCGCACACCTTCGACGCCGTAATCGCGCGAGTGCAGAATGCCGACGATGGCGGAGAGCACGTTCTCGTTGCTCAACTCGACGCCCAGCATTTCACCCGAAGAATCGGCGGTGTACGCGAGGATCGCCATCTCCTCCGGGGCGGCACCGTCGTCGATGAACGGAACACCGTGTGGGAGTTCCCCGTCGAGCACCAACACCGAGCCACTGTCCGCGATGACGAAGTCCGCCGCGTCGTCGCTCAGATGAACACCCACGGAGACTGGAACACCGCCGGCGAGAATGACGCCGAGGCACGCCTCCATCCACCTCACCCCGGCGGCGACACGAATGGCCACACGGTCACCGATCTCGACGCCTCGCGACTTCAGCCCGCCTGCGACCCGCGACGCCTCGGCCCACAACTCCGCGAAGGTGACCTGCTCGCCGTCGACCTCCTCCACCGCGATGCGTGAGGAGAATCGATGAACGGCGATATCGAGGAGTTCGGACAGCGACGGGTCGAGTTGGCTGTACCGAAGCACCCCGTCACCCGCACGGGTGACACGGGCGTCGGCGAGGAGCTGAGTCGAACACGGGTATTCCACAAGCGTCGACCGCATCGATACCTCCACGTCACTGACAACCCACCGGCCATTCGACTATATGACGTGGATCACAGTTCGTGGAGGTCTCTGGCGATAATCGTCGCAAACTTACTTTCCGGAGTAGACCGCTTTGCCCGGTCCGACCTCGAGGAAACTGCGGACAGCGCCGCGTAGGTCATCGGTGGCGAACAGCGCACCGGACACCCCGGGAGTCACCGAATCAGCGTGGGCGATCCCGCCGGAACGCCAGGCCGCCACGATCTGCTTGGTGGCGTCGTGGGCTCGCGTGGGCCCGTCCGCCAACCGGGCCGCCAGGGCACGCGCCGCAGCATCGACATCGTCGTGAACGGCATTGACGACGCCCCACGAGTGCAGAGTTGCGGCGTCGTAGAGATCGCCGGTCATGACCAACTCCCGAGCCCGTCCGGAACCGGCGCGCTCGGCCAAACGCTGCGGTCCACCCATGGACGGCGTCAGACCGACCACTGTCTCGACCAGTCCGAACTTCGCCTTCGGCGCCGCGAGGATGATGTCGCAGGCCAAGGAGATCTCGAAGGCAGCAGTCAGCGTCAGCCCGTGCGCCGCGTAGATGACCGGGCACGGCAACGCCTCGAGCGGATGGCAGATCTGGGCGAACAGTTCGCGCCACAATTCCGCTCCCTGCTCCGGGTTCAGTCCGTCGAACACATGGACGTCGACGCCGGCCGAGTTGACCTTGCCCTCGGCGCGCAGAAGCACAGCGCGCGGTGGGTTTTCGGTCAGCGCTGCAACATCGGCGATGACGGCGTCGAACATGGCCTGATCGAACAGATTGAGTGGTCCGTGCGCGAACGTCAGGACAGCCACCTCGGCACCACCATCGGTGGTGAAGCGCTCGAGACGGGTGGGATGCGATTCGGGAGCAGTCATGCCGCCACACTGCCACATCGAACCGGCCTACGATCGTCGGGTGGACGGTCTGAGAAATGCACTCGCGGACGTTGTGGGACACCGGTTCGTCGTCGACGACGCCGACGTGTTGGCGACCCGTTCCACCGACCAGACAGGGCGCTACAGCGGGCGCGCCAGCGCTCTGGTCCGACCCGGAAATACCGCCGAAGTCTCGGCAGTGCTGAACGTGTGCCGCTCGCGCGGCGTACCGGTCACCGTTCAGGGCGGGCGAACCGGTCTGGTCGCCGGGACGGTGCCCGAGCACGACGACGTCCTGCTCTCCACCGAACGCCTCGAGGCGATCGGCGAAGTCGATGTTGCCGCCGGTCGGATCACCGTCGGTGCGGGAGCGACACTCGCGCAGGTACATTCGGCGGCCGCCGCCGCCCGCCTGAAATTCGGGGTGGACATAGCTTCTCGGGATACAGCGACGATCGGCGGCATGGTCTCCACCAATGCCGGTGGGCTGCACACGGTTCGATACGGGAACATGGCCGAACAGGTGCTCGGCCTCGAGGTGGTGCTCCCCGACGGGACCACGGTGCGCCGGTCACCGAAAGTGTTGTCCGACAATTCCGGATACAACCTGCCCGCACTGTGGGTGGGCAGCGAGGGAACTCTAGGGGTGGTCACTTCCGTCGACCTGAAATTACGGAAGATACCGACTCACCGCGTCACATCGCTGACCGGTTTCGACCGACTGCAAGACGTCGTCGAGGCGGGGCGAGTGTTGCGCACTCTCGACGGCGTCGACGCACTGGAGTTGTTGGACGGGCGCGGTCTCGAACTGGCCGCCCACCATTTGAACGCCGCGGTTCCGACGGGGCGACCGTGGTACCTCCTCGCCGAGGTGTCCGCGGCCCACGATCCGCTGGAAGACCTGGCCGAGCTGCTCGAACGCATCGACCCACCGCAGACCCCGGCCGTGGCGGTCGACGATCCCGGCTCGACGCGTTTGTGGGCGGCGCGGGAGTGTTTCGCCGAAGTGGTCGGACTGTTCGGCCCCCCACTGAAATTCGACGCGGCGCTGCCGCTGGACTCGCTTGCCACCTTCGCCGAGGACGCCGCGGCGGTGATCGCGAGTCGTGCCCCCGCGGCAATTCCGATCCTCTTCGGACACGTCGCCGAGGGAAATATCCACCTCAACGTCCTGAACTGCCCGAACGCCGACACCGTGTACCGCAGCGTCCTCGAACTGGTTCGCGATCACGGCGGAAACGTCAGTTCCGAACACGGGGTGGGCTCGCTCAAACGCAACTATCTGAACCTGGCCCTCTCTGCGGAGGACATAGCCACGATGTGGGCGATCAAGCGAGCCCTGGACCCGAGCGACTATCTCAATCGTGCAGTGATGTTTCCCGACGCGCTTCGGCACTGACGGCCATCGCGTCGTCGTGTGCGTCGCCGCGCAGAGGCCGAGCGAAGCACACCGAAGCGACGAAGCCGATGAGCAGCACGCCGGCGGGCAGCCAGATCGACTCCGACATCGCCGTGCTGAACGGTTCACGGACGAACTCGGGTAGGTGACCCACTCCGGCTTCGGAACTGCCGCCGGTCAGACCCTGAGCCGCCAATCGTGCGGTGATCAGTGCTCCGATCGCGGCACTGCCGAGAACCGCACCCACCTGCCGGGTGGTGTTGTAGACGCCGGCGCCGGCGCCGGCCTGCATCGGAGGCAGGTTGTGTGTGGCGGTGGCCGCGAGCGGCGACCAGATGCATGCGTTGGCGAAGCCGATCAGGCCGATCGGCAGGAGCAGTTCCCAGATCGCGACGTCGGGAGACATCACCAATGCCAGCCAGCCCAGGGCGATCGCGAACAGCAGGAAGCCGGTGCCCGCAATGTAGCGCGGATGCGTCTTGTCGACGAGCTTGCCGATGATCGGCGCAAAAATGCCGGTCAGCACGGCCATCGGAACGAGGAGGAGCGCCGACTGCGTCGGGGAGAGTCCGCGAACTGCCTGGGTGTAGAACATCAGCGGAAGGACCATCGACGTGATCGCGAAGCCCATCGCGGTGATGGCGACGTTGGCGAGCGAGAAGTTGCGGTCCTTGAAGAGTTCGAGTGGGAGCAAGGGCTCGTTCTTGTTGCGTGACTGGTAGAACACGAACACCGCGAGCAACACCACACCGGCGCCGATCAGGCTCCAGACGAATCCGTTCCAGTCGTACGAACTGCCTTCCTGGATTCCGAACACGAGCAGGAACATGCCTGCGGCGCTGAGAATCACGCCGGGGATGTCGAACTTGTGCTCGCTGGTCGGCAACGACGGAACAAGCTTCCACGCGAGGAGGAATGCGATGACACCGACCGGGACGTTGACGATGAAGATCCATTCCCAGCCGAGATTGTCGACCAACACACCACCGGCAAGCGGACCGACCAGCGTCGCAACACCGGCAACCGCGCCCCACAGGCCCATTGCGGCGCCACGCTTGTTCGGC
Organism: Rhodococcus sp. RCBS9; assembly: GCF_029457415.1. Classification (NCBI taxonomy): domain Bacteria; kingdom Bacillati; phylum Actinomycetota; class Actinomycetes; order Mycobacteriales; family Nocardiaceae; genus Rhodococcus; species Rhodococcus sp. RCBS9. The sequence goes on from NZ_CP120422.1 coordinate 573,663, forward strand.
GCGAACGTGCGTGTGATGACGGCCATCGTCTGAGGCGTCATCATTGCGGCGCCCAGACCCTGGAAAGCTCTTGCCACGATGAGCATCTCGACGCTGCCGGACAGACCACACCACAGTGAAGCGCCGGTGAACAGTACGAGGCCGATCATGTACAGGTTCTTCGGTCCGAACCTGTCACCGAGCCGGCCGGTGACGAGCAGCGGCACCGCGTACGCCAGCAGGTACGCGCTGGTGACCCAGACGACCTTGTTGATGTCGGTGCCGAGGTCCTCCATGATCGCAGGGTTGGCGACAGCGACGATGGTGCTGTCCACCAGAATCATGAAGAACCCGATACACAGCGCCCACAGCGCGTGCCAGGGATTGACCTGCTTTTCCATCTTCAGTCCTTAGGTAGTGCGGACGAGCCTGCGGAGCCGGCCAGCCGGTCGAGAAGTTCTTGTGAGAGCCAGGGCATTTCGCCGCTCTCGATGTCTGTCACCAACGCGCCGATCCACTCTCTTTCGGCGACGGTCAGTGCGTGGGCGTAGTCCGCGCCCACCGTGAAGATTCGTGGTTTTTCCGCCGCCTTCAGCGCTTCGTAGTCGGCCTCGAATTTCGCGATCGTCTTGTCGAGGTGCGCGAGACGAATTCGAAGCATCTGACACGCGGTGGACGCGGAGAGGTTGTGCATTTCGGCGAGCGCGAGCGGCAACCGCGGATACTCCCGCACCGGAACCGCCAACATCTCACGTAGTTGATGCTCGAGGGCCTCACGGCCCCGGGCGGTGATCTCGTACGTCGTCCGTTCGGGCCGGTTGCCCTCACGATCGGTCCCGATCGAAGCCAGAAGTTCCTGCTTCTCCAACCGGGAAACCGTGTGATAGAGCGATCCCGGCTTGATCTTCACCAACTGATCGCCCCGGCGAACCGAGGCCAGTTGATACATCTCGTACGGATGCATCGAACGCTCGGACAGCAGGCCCAGAACGGTGATTCCCAGAGGCGTCAAAGACACGTCACCCATGAGTCCCCCTCCCTGACAAGCCGCAATTGACTATTTCTTGACTATTCCACCTGAAATAGTCCACATGGAATATACGACCTCTGTCCATCTCGATCAACCCGTTCGAATCGGACTAGCCTGTAGCGAGTGGACGAACATCACCTCGACATCATCCGACTCGCTTGGGCACGTGAACTGGGCCTCGGCGACTCGGCACTTCGGCCGGCACACACGGCCCGCGTCGTCGGCGACGACATCCACGTTCTCGATCTGGCAGGCTCAGGTGCGATCGTCGGGCCGCAGTGGTTCATCGAGCGCACCGAGGACATCTCCGTCGACGCCCTGCTGCAACCGGCGCGTCTGCTCGAGATCGCCGGCGATCACGGCGGCCGAATCACCGGCCCCGTCGATCTCGCTTTCCTCGGCGACTACACGGACGCGCCACCCGACGAGCAACTACTGATTTCCCACGACATCGACGATGCCCTCGCCGTCGCTGCGCTCTGCCCACCCGACGACAGCACCACAGCCGACCTCGGGAACCGGACGCGGTGGTTCACCGCCCTCACCGATTCCACCGAGGTGCTCGGATGCGCGGCGTACTCCGAATTTCAGGGATTCGTGGCAGATCTCACGACCCTGACTGCTCCAGCGCATCGCCGTCACGGAATCGGCTGCGCAGTAACGCTTCTCGCTGCGGAGGACGCTCTCGATTCCGGCTTGATCCCGCAGCTACGCACAAGTCGCGGCAGTGCGATCGGCGCGACGCTTCCACGTAAAGCCAAATTCGACGTTCTGGGGGCATACGCTCGGGTACACGTGCACCTGCCCAGTTGACACTCGAACGAGAGGGACCGCAGATGAGTACGGAAGACGGCGCGAGCGAACCGACATTCGTCGAAGAGGGTCGTGAATTCAAACGCGACACCAACTACATCCCGACCCGGATCACCGAGGACGGCCGCGACGGTTACCCCGTCGAACCCGGGCGATACCGGTTGATCGTGGCACGTGCCTGCCCGTGGGCAAACCGCGCCATCATCGTCCGCCGCCTACTCGGCCTCGAAGACGTACTGTCGATGGGCATCTGCGGTCCGGTTCACGACAAGCGAAGCTGGACTTTCGATCTCGACCCGGGCGGCGTCGATCCCGTACTGAAGATCCCGCGACTGCAGGACGCATACTTCGCCCGAGATCCCCACTACCCCAGGGGAATCACGGTGCCCGCCATGGTGGAGATCGCCACGGGCAAGGTGATCACGAACGACTACCCACAGATCACCCTCGACTTCTCGACGCAATGGAAGAAGTACCACCGCGAAGGCGCACCGGATCTGTACCCGGAGCCTCTGCGAAACGAAATCGACGAAGTGGCCGAGTACGTTTTTCGCGACGTCAACAACGGCGTCTACCGCTGCGGTTTCGCCGGTTCACAGCAGGCGTACGACGAGGCATACGACACGCTGTTCGCCCGCCTCGACTGGCTCACCGAACGTCTTGCCCGGCAACGTTTCCTGGTGGGCGACACCATCACCGAAGCCGATGTGCGCCTGTTCACCACGCTGGCGCGGTTCGATCCCGTCTATCACGGCCACTTCAAGTGCAACAGAAGCAAACTCAGCGAGATGCCGGTGCTGTGGGACTACGCGCGCGATCTGTTCCAAACCCCCGGATTCGGTGACACCATCGACTTCACACAGATCAAAGCGCACTACTACATCGTGCATTCCGAGATCAATCCCTCCGGAATCGTGCCCAAGGGACCGGAATTGACACACTGGCTCGAACCGCACGGACGCGAACAGTTGGGTGGCCGACCGTTCGGGGACGGCACACCACCTCATCCGCCCATCCCGTCGGAAGTGGTTCCGGCAGAGCACTGGGCCACCAGGTAGGTCGCGGGGGGCTACTCCCCTGCGTACGTGCCGAAACTCCAGTACACACCTTCGGGATCACGGCAGGTGAACCCCCGCGAACCGTAGTCCTCGTCGCGCAATCCCTGCGTGATCGTGGCGCCCGCCGCGACAGCGCGTTCGTGGAGTGCATCGGCGGCGTCCGCGTCGTCCACGACGATGTACACCGAACCGATTCCAGGCGGCAGGCCGGCGATCGCCGAATCGGTGCGCGGCGAACCCAACATGATGCCGCCACCGCCCGGCCAGTCGAGTTGGGCGTGGTCCACCACGTCTCCCTCTCCGTAGACGGCCTTCTCCACGAAACCGAAGGTGCTCACCAGAAAGTGGATTGCCGCACGGGCGTCGAGGTAGCGCAGCGTCGGCCAGATGGTCGTCGAACGAGATTCCGAAGTGGCGGTCATAACACTCGAACTCCTGCCTGGGAAAACTCACGAAGAAAACCGAGTCTCGTACGAGCCTATGGCCCCGGTGATCACCGCCGCCAGCGAAAACTTCACCTATTCTCGAGATACGGTCCACCTCGCTTCAGAGGAGGACAACTGTGGAGGGGCAGCAATGAGCAAGTCGACGAACAACGACAGCGGGCGTATCGAGAAGGTCCTCGTTTCCGTTCTCGACAACGGAAGCCGCCTGCAAGCGCCCGCAGTGGCCAAATACGTCAACCATGTCCGTAAGGCCCACCCCGACGAGTCACCTGCTCAGATCGTCGAGCGGATGGAGAAGATGTTCATTCTCGCCGTGACCGGAAGCGGCAGTGCCGTCGGCGCCACCGCCGCCGTGCCGGGCGTCGGAACGGTCGCGTCCATCGCTGCCGTCGGTGCGGAATCGGCTTTCTTCCTCGAGGCGTCAGCGCTGCTGACGTTGGCAATTGCGTCAGTGCATGGAATCTCCGTACAGGATCACCAGCAACGACGTGCCCTGGTCCTGGCAGTCGCCCTCGGCGAATCCGGTATGGAGATCGTGCAGAAGGCCACCGGAATCACAGCCAAGAATTGGGGAACGGCAATCACGAGCAAGATTCCCGGACCCACGATGAGGGGAATGAACAGCACCCTCGTGCGGAAATTCGTGACCAAGTACGCCGCGAAGCGCAGCGCACTGATCCTCGGCAAGCTCGTTCCGGCCGGAATCGGTGCGGTCATCGGCGGTGCGGGCAACCGTGCAATCGGCAAGGGCGTCGTCAAGAATGCGCGCGAAGCCTTCGGACCGGCACCGGCCAGGTGGACCGACCACCTGATCGTGATGCCTGCCGACGATGCCGCAGTGCTTCCCCAGACGGAGACACGCCGGGCCATCCGCAGATAGCTGTCCGGGCCGTAGGCTCGCATCACGTATTCGCCGCCGACCCGGGAGCAGCATTGACGAACACCGCAATGGGATCCTTCTCTGCCCCCATCGAGATTCGTGGGTTGACGAAGACGTTCAAGGCGGCGCGCGCGGTCAACGACCTGAGCTTCGACGTTCAGGCGGGCTCGATCACCGGGTTTCTCGGTCCGAACGGTTCGGGCAAGACGACCACGTTGCGGATGCTCCTCGGACTGGTGTCACCGACGTCGGGATCGGCCACGATCAACGGCACCCCGATGCGTTTGCTGCCCAACCCGGCTCGGACCGTCGGCGCAGTACTCGACGTCGGCAGTCTCCATCCGAAACGAACGGCCCTCGGACACCTCGAGATCTACGCGGCCGCTATCGGCATGCCGACTCAGCGCGCGGCGCAGGTGCTGGACATGGTCGGTCTGAGATCGGTCGGAGCCCACAAGACCGGCACCTTCTCGCTCGGGATGCGCCAACGCCTGATCCTTGCCACCGCGATGCTCGGTGATCCCGAGATCCTCGTGCTCGACGAACCCGCGAACGGACTCGACCCCGAGGGCATGGCGTGGCTTCGTCAGTTCCTGCAGACCTTCGCCGGTTCCGGCCGAACGGTTCTGATCTCGAGTCACGCGCTTCGTGAAGTGGAAGCGACCGTCGACAGCGTGGTCATCGTCAGCGCCGGCTCACTCGTCTACCAAGGGACCATGGACGAACTTCGCCGCTCGCAGCGCAGTCGACTGCTCGTCTCGTGTTCCAACCCAGCGCTCCTCGCCACGGCATTGGCCGCTCGCGGAATCATCGACGCCCAGATCACCCAGGACGGACGGCTCGCCGTGGGCGGCACCGACACGTCGGTACTGCCACCGGTGGCATCCGCCGCCGGAGTCACGATCTTCGGTGTCGCAACCGAAGGCGCAGATCTCGAGCAACTGTTCCTGGCCATGACAACGCCGCAATATGCCGTCCCCCAGGTCGGATACCACCGCCCACCCGGTCCCGGTTCGGGCCCGGGTTATTACGGCCCTGCCGCATACGGACCTTCCGGAGGACACCGATGACCACGCTCGTGCGCGCGGAGACACTCAAAGTTCTCACCCTGCGCTACTGGTGGGCACTGGCCATCGCACCGGTCGTCGTGGCCGTGCTGATTGCTGCCTCCACCAGGACGTTCGTCGAAGTCGTGGCCGATTCGGCAGACACCACCTTCGACGTCGATGTCGTGTCCACCGGCGTCAGCCTCGGTGTCTCCAACACGCTTGTCCTGGTGTTCGCGGCTGTCTTCGGAGCACTCACCGCCGGATCCGAATTCGGCTACAAAACTCTCACCACGACGTTCCTCACAGCTCGCGGCCGTGACGGAGTTCTCGGCGCAAAACTTGCGGTCGTCGCGGTCTTTGCCGTCGGCTACGCGTTGGCTGTCGAAGTAGTCAGCATCGGCGCGATGTTGCTCTTCGGCCGGGACTTCAGCTTCACCACCGATCTCTTCGCCATCTGCGCCGCAGGCATTCTGGCGTGCGCTCTGTGGGCGCTGCTCGGCGCCGGGGTGGCACTGCTCACCGGTTCGTCGATGGCCGGTGCCCTCTCGGTCATCCTGTGGTTCGTCTTCGGTGAATGGATCGTCCGCGCAGTGCTGCTCGCGATGGATCTCGGTGGGATCGGGGCCGCGCTTCCGGTGTCGGCCACGATCGGCACGATCATCAATGCGGCCCCGTCGATCGACGTCGACGCGTTCGCGTCCTGGCCGAGCGGCCCGATGATGCTGGCAGCTTGGGTGGTTCTGTTCTGCGGGCTCGGTTGGCTGCGGACCAGAACCCGCGACATCACCTGAAAAGGCTGTCTGGGGCCGGGTCTACCGTGGATCTCGATGAACACGATCAACACGGACAGTCCGGTAGCTGGAGAGGTCGATCGAGCTCCGGGCTGGATCCGCCGCTTGGCCCACGCATGCTGGTTGCACCGAAGAGTTGCGATCGGCGCGCTACTCGTTACGGTCATCGCCTCGGCGATCGACATCTCGTTTCCTCTTCTGACCCGCTATGCGCTCGACGCCGCAAGCCAGGAGAACCCAGGCAAGGTGATCGGGTTCGTCGCGCTGGCGATCGCGCTGCTCGCGGTCGTGCGCTTCGCGTGCCAGTACGGCCGACGGATGCTTGCCGGCCGACTCTCGCTCGATGTTCAACACGACTTGCGGCTCGCCTTGCTCGGCTCGCTGCAACGCCTCGACGGACGCGGGCAGGATCAGATCCGCACAGGCCAGGTGGTATCCCGGTCCATCACCGATTTACAACTCGTCCAGGGTTTGCTCGCGATGGTGCCGATGTCCGCGGGTGCGCTCCTGCAATTCGTGCTCGCGATCGGCATCATGGCGTGGCTCTCGCCGCTGTTGACTCTCGTCGCTGTCGCCGTCATCCCCGCAGTAGGGCTGGTGGTGTTCCTGATGCGACCGATGCTTTTCGCCGCAACATGGTCCGCGCAGCAGCGGGCCGCCGACCTCGCCCAACATGTCGAGGAAACCGTCACGGGCGTGCGCGTCGTCAAGGGATTCGGGCAGGAACAACGAGCCGTCGACCAACTCGAAAAGCACAGCCGCACGTTGTATTCGGAGCGTCTTCGCGCCGCGTGGTTGAACGCGAAATTCGCGCCGACCATGGCCGCCTTGCCCCAGCTCGGGCAGGTGGGAGTGATCGCTCTCGGCGGGTATCTCGCACTGCACGACAAGATCACCGTGGGAACGTTTCTCGCGTTCGCCACCTACATCGTGACGATGACCGGAGTCACCCGAACTCTGTCGTCGGTCATCGTCATGGCGCAGCTGGCGCGCGCCGCTGTAGAGCGTGTCTACGACGTCATCAACGCTCAGCCGGACATCGCCGATCCAGACCATCCGGTGGACTTGCCCGACGGTCCTCTCGGAGTCACCTTCGACGACGTGGCATTCGGATTCGACACCGAACGCGACGTCCTGACCGGGCTGAACCTCCGCATAGAACCGGGCGAGACCGTCGCCGTCGTGGGGCCGGCCGCGTCGGGCAAGACCGCGTTGTCCTTGCTTCTCCCCCGGTTCTACGCCCCGACTTCGGGTGTAGTGACCGTCGATACCGCGGGCGAGACGTTCCCCATCGGCGAACTGCGCACAGAACAGCTTCGTGCCGCCGTCAGCCTGGTCTTCGACGAACCTTTCCTGTTCTCGGACACCATCGCCGCCAACATCGCACTGGGGCGCGAGGACGCCTCCGACGAGGACATCCGCGCCGCAGCTGCATTGGCACAGGCAGACACCTTCATCGAGGCACTCCCGGACGGATACGACACCGTTGTCGGTGAACGAGGTCTGACGCTGTCGGGCGGCCAGCGTCAGCGCATCGCGCTTGCCCGAGCCCTCCTCGTCGACCCGCGGATTTTGGTCCTCGACGACGCCACCTCCGCGGTCGATGCGGCAACCGAGGCTGCGATCTTCGACGCGTTCCGGGCCAGACGACGGCAAACCACGCTGATCCTCGCGCACCGGCGATCCACCTTGACGCTGGCAGATCGCGTCGCGGTTCTCGACGGCGGACGGATCATCGACTCCGGAACCGTGGACGAGCTGGAAGCGCGATGTCCGCTCTTTCGCGCCCTGTTCTCCTCGCCGCCGGAACTATCCGCCGAAATCGACGAGGCCGGCCCTGACGCTTTCGGACATCAACGCCGCGAGCCCACAGCCGAGCAGCTGTGGCCGCAGGCTCCGGAATCCGAAGCCGACAGCACTACCGCTTCGGCGCAGAGTGCCGGCGGACCGATGGCCGGAGCGCTCAGCGGAATCGCGGTGACTCCGTCTCTGCGGGCAGCAGTCGACGCTCTCCCACCCGCACGCGAAGACCCCGGAATTGCTCCTGAGAGCCTGCGCGAATCGAATCCACAGTTCTCACTCCGACAGATCTTGAGGCCGGTCCGCTGGGTTCTACTGGCGGTTGTCGTGTGCCTTGCCCTGGACTCCGCCGCGGCGATCGCATTTCCCTCCCTCGTCAGATATGCGATCGACCACGGAGTCGTGACCGCAGACAGCACCACACTCTGGATCGCGACGGCGTTCGGCGCGCTCCTGGTCGCCGCAGACTGGGTCATCGTGGCGGTCATGACGGTGCTCACGGCCCGAGCCGGTGAACGCGTGCTGTTCGGGCTCCGCGTCCGCAGCTATGCACACTTGCAGCGCCTGGGTCTGGACTACTACGAACGGGAATTGTCCGGCCGCATCATGACGCGTATGACCACCGACGTCGACGCGCTCTCGTCGTTCATCCAAACCGGTATGTCAACGGCGATCGTGAGCGTCCTGACCGTCGGCGGAATTTCGATCGCCCTCCTGGCGACCGACGTGACGCTCGGCCTGGTGGCGCTGGCCGTCATCCCACCGCTCGTGGTCGCGACCGTGGTCTTCCGCAAGATCTCCTCGGTTGCCTACAGCCAGTCCCGCGAACGGATCTCGCTCGTCAATGCCGACTTCCAGGAGAACATCGCCGGTCTGCGAGCGGCTCAGGCCTACCGCCGCGAAGAAGGTGCTGCGCGTAGGTTCGCAGAACGCTCCGAGAGCTACCGCCGATCGCGGATGCGGTCGCAGCGAGCCATTTCGATCTACTTCCCTTTCATTTCGTTCCTGTCCGACCTCGCGTTGGCCGCGGTCGTGTTCGTCGGTGCGCACCAGATCGCCAACGGATCGACTTCGCCCGGCGTACTGATCGCTTTCGTGCTCTACCTCGGTCTGCTGTTCGGACCGATTCAGCAACTCTCACAAGTGTTCGATGGTTACCAACAGGCAAACGTCGGATTGCAACGAATCGGCGACCTACTACGCACTCGCAGTTCGATCGAGACTGCCGACAGCGAGGATTTGATCGCGATCTCCGGACGACTCGACGGCGCCGTCCATCTCGACGGGGTCGGGTTCCGGTACTCGGGTGCGGACGTCGACGCCCTCTCCGATTTCGATCTGCAAATCCCGCCGGGCACGACCGTCGCTCTGGTCGGCCGAACCGGTGCCGGGAAGTCGACGGTCGTGAAGTTGCTCGCCCGCTTCTACGACCCGACGTCCGGATCGGTCGACGTGGACGGAACCGACATCCGGAACTTCCACCTCTCGCAGTACCGACGTCGCCTCGGCGTGGTCCCACAAGAAGCCCATCTCTTCACCGGCACGGTCGCCGACAACATCGCGTACGGCAGGCCGTCGGCGTCGCACGCGGAGATCGAGGAAGCGGCACGTTCCGTCGGCGCACTGAATTCGATAGCCGACATGCGTGGAGGCATGAATCATCCCGTCGGCGAGCGCGGCCAGGGGCTCTCGGCGGGCCAACGCCAACTGATCGCATTGGCCCGTGCCGAACTCGTCGACCCGGACCTTCTGCTCCTCGACGAGGCGACCGCGACGCTCGATCCCGCGACCGAACGAATGGTGCTCGAAGCAAGTCGGTCGGTCACCCGGAAACGGACTTCCGTCGTCGTAGCTCACCGCCTCGCGACAGCTGCCCGAGCGGACCTCGTTGCCGTAGTTGACCGGGGACGTATCGTTGAATACGGCCCGCACGATGTTCTGCGGTATGCCGGTGGTCACTACTCGGGACTCTGGGATGCATCGCAGGCGCGTGAGGGGAATAATCTGACGTCGAGAACTGTCATCGAAGGCAACCCCGTCGCGTGACAGTCGGCACGGATTTGTACCGCCGAGAGGTAGTGCGCGATCGCAAGATCACGGACTTCCGTGAGACAGCTCACAAATTGTGTGCCGCACAATTGCTCGTCACACGCTCGGGCTAATCTCATGTATATAGGCGCTCTGATCGGGTACCGAAATAGAAACGAGGCGAACACCTGCCGTGAGCAGCAGTTCTACATCCCAATTCGGACAGAACCAGTGGCTGGTTGACGAGATGTACCAACGCTTCCAGGACGATCCGTCGTCCGTGGATCCCAGTTGGCACGAATTCTTGACCGATTACTCGCCGGACTCGGCGAACACGGGAGGTGGAAACGGGACTGCCTCGAACGGCAACGCGGCTGCACCCGCCGCTGTTGTAGCTCCGCCTGCTGCTCCCAAGGCCACGCCTCCCGCCCCCAAGACCGCACCTCCTGCGCCGGCTGCCAAGGCTGCCGCTCCGGCCCCCGCGAAGACGGCAGCGCCCGCCGCCAAGGCCGCCCCGGCCCAGCCCGCAGCAGCCAAGCCCGCGGCCGCTACTGCGAAGCCCGCCCCTGCCGGCGGAGCCGAGGAAACCAAGGTTCTCCGCGGCGCCGCAGCCGCAGTCGTCAAGAACATGTCGCTCTCGCTCGAGATCCCGACTGCAACCAGCGTGCGTGCCATCCCCGCGAAGCTGATGTTCGACAACCGCATCGTCATCAACAACCACCTCGCGCGTACCCGCGGCGGCAAGATCTCGTTCACCCACCTCTTGGGTTACGCGATCGTCCAGGCAGTCAACGCGTTCCCCAACATGAACCGGCACTTCGCCGAAATCGACGGCAAGCCGAACGCGGTCACGCCCGAGCACACCAATCTCGGACTCGCGATCGACCTTCCCGGAAAGGACGGCAACCGCTCACTGGTAGTTGCCGCCATCCGGAACACCGAGTCGATGAACTTCGTCCAGTTCCACGCGGCATACGAGGACATCGTCCGACGCGCCCGTGAAGGCAAGCTCACCGGCGAAGACTTCACCGGCGTCACCATTTCGCTGACCAACCCGGGCGGTATCGGCACGGTTCACTCCGTTCCTCGCCTGATGAAGGGCCAGGGCGCCATCATCGGTGCCGGCGCGATGGAATACCCCGCCGAGTTCCAGGGCGCCAGCGACGAGAAGCTGGCCGAGATGGGCGTCGGCAAGTTGATGACTCTCACCTCGACCTACGATCACCGCATCATCCAGGGTGCCGAGTCGGGCGATTTCCTGCGCACGATCCACAACCTGCTGATCAGCGACGAGTTCTACGACGAGATCTTCCACGCGCTCGGCAACCCGTACGAGCCGGTGCGGTGGCGCAAGGACGTGCCGGAAGGCGCTGTCGACAAGAACACCCGCGTTCTCGAACTGATCGCTGCATACCGTGACCGCGGCCACCTCATGGCCGACACGGACCCGTTGCAGTTCGTCAAGGACAAGTTCCACAGCCACCCCGACCTCGACGTCATCAGCCACGGCCTGACGCTGTGGGATCTGGACCGTGAGTTCAAGGTCGGCGGCTTCCACGGTCAAGAGAAGATGAAGCTGCGCGACGTGTTGAGCGTGCTGCGCGACGCGTACTGCCGCCACGTCGGCGTCGAGTACACGCACATCCTCGAGACGGATCAGCGTCAGTGGATCCAGGACCGCGTCGAGGGCCATCACGCCAAGCCTTCGGTCGCTCAGCAGAAGTACATCCTGAGCAAGCTCAACGCCGCCGAGGCCTTCGAGACGTTCCTGCAGACCAAGTACGTCGGCCAGAAGCGCTTCTCGCTCGAAGGCGCCGAAGCCGTCATCCCGATGATGGACGCCGTGATCGACCAGGCCGCCGAGCACCAGCTCGACGAGGTCGTCATCGGCATGCCGCACCGTGGCCGTCTCAACGTGCTTGCCAACATCGTCGGCAAGCCGTACTCCAAGATCTTCACGGAGTTCGAGGGCAACATGAACCCGGCAGCCGCTCACGGCTCCGGCGACGTGAAGTACCACTTGGGTGCCAGCGGAACGTACATCCAGATGTTCGGTGACAACGACATCGCTGTCTCCTTGACCGCAAACCCGTCGCACCTCGAGGCCGTCGACCCGGTTCTCGAAGGCCTGGTCCGCGCCAAGCAGGACATCCTCGACAAGGGTGAAGAAGGCTTCACCGTCCTGCCGCTCATGCTGCACGGTGACGCTGCATTCGCCGGTCAGGGCGTTGTCGCCGAGACGCTCAACCTCTCGCTGCTTCGCGGTTACCGCACCGGTGGCACCGTGCACATCGTCGTGAACAACCAGGTCGGCTTCACCACCGCTCCGGAACATTCACGCTCGTCCGAGTACTGCACCGACGTCGCGAAGATGATCGCCGCCCCGGTCTTCCACGTCAACGGCGACGACCCCGAGGCTTGCGTCTGGGTTGCTCAGCTGGCCGTCGACTTCCGTGAGAAGTTCGGCAAGGACGTTGTCATCGACCTCATCTGCTACCGCCGTCGCGGTCACAACGAGGGCGACGACCCGTCGATGACCCAGCCGGCCATGTACGACGTCATCGACACCAAGCGCAGCGTTCGTAAGAGCTACACCGAGTCCCTTATCGGCCGCGGTGACATCTCGCTCAAGGAAGCCGAAGACGCACTTCGCGACTACCAGGGCCAGCTCGAACGGGTCTTCAACGAGGTCCGTGAACTCGAGAAGTTCCAGCCCGAACCGTCCGAGTCCGTCGAACTCGACCAGACTCCCCCGGCTCGCCTGACCACGGCTGTCGCTCCCGAGGTCCTCGAGCGCATCGGTGATGCGTTCGTCAACGTCCCCGAGGGCTTCACCGTTCACCCGCGCGTCAAGCCGGTTGCCGAGAAGCGCCGCGAGATGGCCCGTGAGGGACATGTCGACTGGGCGTTCGCAGAATTGCTCGCGTTCGGCTCGTTGGCCGAGCAGGGTGCCTTGATCCGCCTCGCGGGTCAGGACTCCAAGCGAGGAACGTTCACGCAGCGTCACTCGGTCCTCATCGACCGCAAGACCGGTAACGAGTACAGCCCGATCGCCAAGATCGCTGCCGACGCCGAAAACGGCGGCAAGTTCATGGTTTACGACTCCGCACTCACCGAGTACGCAGGTCTGGGCTTCGAGTACGGCTACTCGGTCGGTAACCCCGACGCTCTGGTCCTGTGGGAAGCGCAGTTCGGTGACTTCGTCAACGGCGCGCAGACCATCATCGACGAGTTCATCTCTTCGGGTGAGGCCAAGTGGGGTCAGCTCTCCGACGTCGTGCTGCTCCTGCCGCACGGTCACGAGGGTCAGGGTCCGGACCACACCTCCGGCCGCATCGAGCGTTTCCTTCAGCTGTGTGCAGAAGGCTCGATGACCGTTGCGGTTCCGTCGACTCCGGCCAGCTACTTCCACCTGCTGCGTCGCCATCACCTCGACGGCATCCGCCGTCCGCTGGTGGTTTTCACGCCCAAGTCGATGCTGCGTAACAAGGCTGCCGTCAGCAACGTCGAGGACTTCACGACGGGCAAGTTCCGTTCGGTCTTCGAGGAGCCGGCATACGAGAGCGGCGAAAGCGCACGCGAATCGGTCAAGCGGGTTCTGCTGGTCAGCGGCAAGCTGTACTGGGAACTCCTGGCGAAGAAGCACAAGGACGAGCGTGACGACATCGCCATCGTGCGCATGGAGCAGCTCTACCCCGTGCCGAAGCGTCGCCTCAAGGAGACCCTGGACCGTTACCCGAATGCGGATCAGTTCCGTTGGGTCCAGGAAGAGCCCGCAAACCAGGGTGCGTGGCCGTTCCTCGGGCTGGCTCTGCCGGACCTTCTGCCGGAGACCTTGACCGGTATCAAGCGCATCTCGCGTCGTCCGATGTCCGCTCCCTCTTCGGGATCGAGCAAGGTCCACGCGGTGGAGCAGCAGGAGATCTTGGACGAGGCGTTCCTGCCGACCAACTGATCTCAGTAATTTGACAAGGGCCGGGCCCCACATTCCGCAAGGAGTGTGGGGCCCGGCCTTTCTGCGTTCACGTCAATTCGATTGCAGCAGACCCAGATCCGGCCCGGCATCGAAGCCGACGGCGGCCAGTGCCAACGCAGGTAACGACTGAACCGTCAGGTCGATCAGTTCCTCGCGGGTGATGGCGGGCGCTCGGAGCCAACTGATGGTGGCTTCCTCGACGAACGCGATCCAACCGCGAACGGCCAACTCCACCTGAGGTGTTCGAGTCAGGCCGATCTTCGGGAGCTGGTCGAGGGTTCTCTTGGCCATGATGTCGCGAGTCTGCTCGAACACCTCACGCATCTGCGGATCCCCGCTGGCGGTCCCCCGGAGCAGCGAGACGTAGGTATTGCGGTTCTCGGTCACGTAGTCGACGTACGACGCCAGCACCGAGCGGAGGGTGAGCATCGGATCGTCCGACTCGCTCGGCTCGGTGCGCTGGAGCATCTGTTCACTGCTGTGTCGGACGATCGCCAGATGGAACTCGCTTTTCGACGCGAAGTAGTGGAACAGAAGCCCCCGCGAGACACCAGCCTGATCGGCGATGTCCTCGACGGAAATCTGTTCGAGCGGCCGTTCGGCCAGCATCCGCGCCCCGAGGTCGATGAGTTGCGCTCGGCGTTGCGCAGGGTCGAGCCGCGTTCGCTTTACTGCGTCCATGCCCAATAGACTACTGAATATTCGTCAATAAGCTATTGACCGTGACTCAATAAAGGCATATCGTTCCCTACATGAGTCTTCCAGTTACAGATACCTCAGCACCTGCCGCGGATACTCGCCACGTCGGCACACTGATCATCGGCAGTGGTTTCGCCGGTCTCGGTGCGGCGATCAAACTGGCACAGGCCGGCATCACCGACTACGTCGTTCTCGAGCGCGGCAACGACGTCGGCGGAACCTGGCGTGACAACAGCTACCCGGGCGCCGCGTGTGACGTGCCGTCGCATTTGTACTCGTACTCTTTTGCACTCAATCCGGAGTGGACGCGCTCCTTCTCCACCCAGCCCGAGATCTACAAGTACATCCAGTCGGTGGCCAACCGCCACAAGGTGCTCGACAAGCACATCTTCGACTGCGACGTTCTCTCCGCACGCTGGGACGAGGCGTCTGCTCGGTGGCACGTCAGCACCAACAAGGGCGAATTCGTCGCAAAGATCGTCGTCTCGGCCGTCGGCGCATTGTGTGAGCCTTCACTTCCGGACATCAAGGGCATCGACGGCTTCAAGGGCGAGATCTTCCACTCCTCGCGTTGGAACCACGACGCCGATCTGACCGGCAAGCGTGTGGCCGTCATCGGAACCGGCGCCTCGGCCATCCAGATCGTGCCGGCCATCGGCAAGAAGGTCTCGCATCTCGACGTGTACCAGCGCACGGCGCCGTGGATCCTGCCCCGCGCAGACCGCGAGTACACCAAGATCGAGCACCTCGCGTTCAAGTACCTCCCCGGCTTCCAGAAGTTGTGCCGCACCGGTATCTACTGGATGCGAGAGACGCAGGTCGTCGGCCTGGCCAAGGCGCCGGTCTTCATGAAGCCGTTGCAGTTCGCCGCCGAGCGTCACCTGAAGGCCCAGATCAAGGACAAGGATCTTCGCAAGAAGGTCATGCCCAACTTCCAGATCGGCTGCAAGCGCATGCTGATCTCGAACAACTACTTCCCCACCCTCGCCCAGGACAATGTCGACCTGGTGACCGAAGGCATCGAGGAGGTCACCGCCAACGGGATCGTCTCGAAGACCGGCACCACCCGTGAGATCGATGCCATCGTCGTGGCGACCGGATTCCACGTCACCGACTCCCCCACCTTCGCGGGAATCTTCGGCAAGGACGGACGCTCGCTCGCCGAGGTCTTCGAAGAGACCGGCATGCAGGGATACAAGGGCGCGGCAGTTGCCAACTTCCCCAACATGTTCTTCCTCGTCGGACCCAACACCGGCCTCGGACATTCGTCGATGGTCTTCATGATCGAGTCGCAGATCAACTACCTGGTCGACGCGATCACCACCATCGACAAGTACGACATCGGCACCATCGAGGTGCGCAAGGACAAGCAGGACAAGTACAACAAGGACCTGCAGGCAGCTATGTCCAAGAGCGTGTGGAACAACGGCGGTTGCGCCAGCTGGTACATGGACAAGCACGGAAACAACACCACCCTGTGGCCTGGCTTCACCTTCCAGTTCCGCAACGCCACCAAGCATTTCGACCTCGCGGCATACCGCAGCGTCGCCACCTCGGATCTCGGCGCCGTCGGCACCGCGACCACTTCACAGATCGACCTCGACGACGAGAAGGCAGTAGCACAATGAGTGATTTTGCAGGCAAGGTCGTAGTCATCACCGGAGCGGGATCGGGCATCGGTCGCGCACTAGCACTGAACCTGGCCGGCCAGGGCGCCAAGTTGGCGATCTCCGACGTGGACACCATCGGGCTCGCCGAGACAACGCGTCTGGTGGAAGCCATCGGCGCCGAGGTGAAGTCGGACCATCTCGACGTCACCCAGCGCGAAGCGGTTCTCGAGTACGCCGACGCGGTTGTCGCCCATTTCGGCAAGGTCAACCAGATCTACAACAACGCCGGAATCGCCTACCACGGCACTTTCGAGAAGTCCGAATTCAAGGACTTCGAACGTGTCATGGACGTCGACTTCTGGGGAGTTGTCAACGGCACCAAGGCATTCCTCCCCCACGTCATCGCATCCGGCGACGGGCACATCGTAAACGTGTCGAGCCTCTTCGGTCTGCTGTCGATGCCGGGTCAGAGCGCATACAACTCGGCCAAGTTCGCCGTTCGCGGTTTCACCGAGTCGCTTCGCCAGGAAATGCTGATCGCCAAGCACCCGGTGAAGGTGACCTGTGTGCACCCGGGCGGAATCAAGACCGCCATCGCACGCAACGCCACCGCAGGCCCGGGTGAAGATCTTGCGGTCTTCTCCGAGTTCTTCGACCGCAAGCTCGCGCGCACCACACCGGAAGACGCCGCCAAGACGATCGTCAACGGTGTTCGGAAGAGCAAGCCGCGAGTTCTCATCGGGATGGACGCAATCGCACTCGACGCCTGGGTTCGCCTCGTAGGATCGGGCTACCAGCGCATCGTCGCGATCGTCGCCGGCCGAATGATGCCCAAGTCCAGCTGAGTTCGTTTCACAGCGCAGTTCGCACAAAGAGTCAGGAGCCCTGCCGGTGAGCACGTTTACCCTTCCGCTGCCCGTGGTCGCATTCTTGTTGAAGCCGTACTTCCGTCTGGCTTTCAACTCGCGGCTGCCGTATCGGATTCAACGTCTGTTGCTCGAGGCCGGGGCACCGCTACAGCAGGTTCCAGCGGGCGCCGTCGTGCGCCCGCTGGAGCTGGCTTGCCGACCGGCAGAGAAGATCACCGTCGGCGCAACCGAGCGCCCCACCGCAGTTCTCTACCTGCATGGCGGGGCGTACACGCTGGGTTCGCTGTCCACACACCGTTCTCTCGCAGCTCATCTCGCCCGTGAGTCGTCCAGTGCGGTCTTCACCTTGGACTACCGTCTCGCGCCGGAGAATCCGTATCCCGCCGCTCTCGACGACGCGGTCTCAGCCTTCATGCAGTTGGTCACCGAGTTCGACTATTCGGAAGACCGCGTTGCCATCGCCGGCGATTCGGCCGGTGGCGGCCTGGCCGCGGCGACCGCTATCCGTCTGATCGAGCGTCACGGCGTGACCCCCGGCGCGCTTGCCCTGATCTCACCGTGGGTCGATCCCGGCGATCGGAGTGCTACCAAAAAGGCCGACCTGGTGGTCAACACAGCGTGGTCCTTCGACGCCGCCGACGCCTACCTTGCCGGAGGCGACCGTACTGATCCCGGCTACGCACCGATGCATGGCAAGCTCGACGGGTTGCCACCCACCAGGATTCACGTCGGTTCCGAGGAAGTCCTCTACCCGCAGATCATGACGTTCACCGACAAGCTCTCCGCTGCCGGCGTCGACGTGTCCCTGGTGGAGTACGCGCGACTGTGGCACGTGGCTCACGCACAGGCGTCACTGGTGAAGGAAGCAGCAGACGCCGTTTCCGACCTCGGCCAGTTCATCGCATCGAAACTGATTCGTGCCAAGGATGATTCGAGTTCAGCAGTGGGCTCGAACAGTCACTGACGGGTGGCCCACTCCGTCCATGTCACTGACGGGTGTCCCACCAGGTGCGGGCGACTTCCGAGGCTGACGCCTTGCCGGTCCGCACCTGCTCGATCATTGCGGCGAGATCGGTGGTGGACAGTTCACCGGCAACGACGCTGAGCGCCTTGACAGCCGAATCTCCCAGTGCGCCCGCTCGAAAGAGCGGAACGACATTCTGCGCAGCCAGAACGTGATTCGAATCAGCGAGCACTGTGACGGCATCGGATTGTGCCAACGCCGACAGCGTCGTGGTTCCGAATACTTGTGCACCGGGTACGTCTGCCGGCGTTGCCTGATCGACACCGGCGAAGACACACTCGGCGCCCTCGGCCAACTGTTCTACTGCCCCGTCCTCGACGAATCTCGCGGAGACGAGCGGCGTCGCCGCGGCACACGAAGGAGCAAAGGCTTCTATCGTCTTCGCTCCCAACGACTGTGCGTATCCGTTGTCGAGTGCGAGGACCGCACGATCTTCGGCCATCGCATAGTCGGAGACCGAAAGACCCTCCGGCAGAGAGCGACTCAAGGCTTCGAAGACGTCGTCGGCCTTGCGGGCCGGGGATGAAGGGTCGTAGTGATCGAGCAGCGCGCCGGTGAACTCGGGCACCAAAGTGACTCGCGCTGCGTCCAGAGCCTCGAGTGATTGGTTTCGGCCACCACCCACCGATTCGACGCGAGCCGACAGGCCGGAGGAGGAGAGCACCGTCGAATACACCTCGGCCAACACCGAACTCTCCACCGATGCGTCAGCAGCCACCACGATCTGGTCACGAGACTCCGCTTCGGCACCCTCTACCACCGAATCACCGTTTGCGCATCCGCTGAGAATCGGCAGGACCATCAGTGCTGCAACAACAGTCGAATACTTCGTGCGTGTGCTCTTCACCGAAATCCTCACATCCAATCCCATGGATCGAAAACCGTGCCATGTCGGTACCTATCGTTACACTTGTCGGGCGATGCGCGGTAACCAGTCCTGACGCAGCCACTCGGTGGCGGCGCCGTCGGAGTCACTCGGGTGGCTTCGCCACAAGGGAATGGTTTCCGACGCCCGAAACACGGGACGCCCGAAAAACCGGAAGGACGCTCATGCGCACCTCACGATTTCGTTCCAACCGTTGGCTCGTAGCCGCGGCAACCGTTGTCTCTCTGACTGCACTGACAGCGTGCGGTAGCAGCGACGGTGACTCCAACAGCGATCCCAACGCGATCGTCGTCGGCTCCGCCAACTTCACCGAATCCGAGACGATCGCCAACATCTACGCCGAAGCACTGCGTGTCAACGGGTTCGATGTGTCCACGTCGTTCAACGTCGGCAGCCGCGAGGCGTACATTCCGGCACTCAAGGACGGGTCCATCAGTGTCATTCCGGATTACACGGGAAATCTCCTGCAGTACTTGGATCCCGACAGCACGGCCACCAGCTCCGCTGACGTCCTCGCTGCTCTTCCCGCAGCTCTCGGGTCGGAATTGGCAATTGCGACGCCTGCATCCGCCGAGGACAAGGACGCCGTCGTCGTCACGAAGGAAACCGCTGACAAGTGGAACCTGAAGACGATCGCCGATCTGGCTCCGCATTCCGCCGAGGTCAAGTTCGGTGCTCCGGCCGAGTTCCAGGAACGTCCAGCCGGATTGCCCGGTTTGAAGTCCAATTACGGCCTCGACATCTCGGCAGCCAACTTCGTTCCGATCGCCGACGGCGGTGGACCGGCAACCGTGAAGGCTCTCTCCTCCGGTGACATCACCGCGGCAAACATCTTCACGACGTCGGCCTCCATCCCGGAGAACAACTTCGTGGTTCTCGAAGACCCGAAGAACAATTTCCCGGCTCAGAACGTGGTGCCGGTGCTGCGCGCGTCGAAGTCTTCCGACAAGTTGAAGACAGTCCTCGATGCGGTGTCCGCCAAGCTCACCACCGAAGAGTTGTTGGCACTCAACGTCCAGGTGTCCGGCGACACCAAGACGGAGCCGGCAGCGGCGGCCAAGGCGTGGGTGACGGCGCAGGGCCTCGACAAGCCGGTCTCGTAGTCACGTGATCACCTTCGAGGGCGTCACCAAGCAGTATCCGGACGGCACCACCGCCGTCGACCGTCTCGATCTCACCATCGAGGCCGAGTCGTTCACGGTGTTCGTGGGGCCGTCCGGGTGCGGCAAGACGACGTCGATGCGCATGATCAACCGGATGATCACACCGACGTCGGGCAAGATCTTCGTCGACGGTCGTGACATCGCCCAGACCGACGCGGTGAAACTGCGTCTCGGTATCGGGTACGTCATCCAGAACGCCGGCCTGCTTCCGCACCGCACCGTGATCGACAACGTCGCAACGGTTCCGGTGCTGCGCGGTGAGTCCCGCCGCGCCGCCCGTAAAGCCGCGTTGGGTGTGCTCGAACGAGTCGGTCTGGACATCTCCCTTGCCACCCGCTATCCCGGGCAACTCTCGGGTGGGCAGCAACAACGTGTGGGAGTTGCGCGAGCATTGGCTGCCGATCCGCCGATCCTGTTGATGGACGAGCCCTTCAGCGCCGTCGACCCGGTGGTGCGTGAGGATCTGCAGACCGAAATGCTCCGTCTTCAAAGCGAACTGAAGAAGACGATCGTCTTTGTCACCCACGACATCGACGAGGCAGTCAAACTCGGTGATCACATTGCCGTCTTCGGTCCCGGCGGGCGGCTTCAGCAGGTGGCGGCACCTCGCGACGTGTTGGCCGCTCCGGCAACGGATTTTGTCGCCGGATTCGTCGGACGCGATCGCGGCTATCGGGGATTGTCGTTCCGCGCTGCCGACGAGGTTCCGTTGCACCCTGTACGCACGGCCGTCGAGAACGAATTGAAGGCTCTACGTCTCGAATTGGGCGAATGGGTTCTCGTGGTCACGGACAACGGAACTCCGCAGGGATGGATCGACGTGACCGGCGTCGAAGGCCTGCGCTCGGGACGAACCCTTGCTCAGTCGACGTCTGCCGGTGGTTCGCTGTTCTCCCCCGGCGGCGATCTCCGCCAAGCACTCGATGCGGCAATCTCGTCGCCTTCCGGTATCGGCGTTGCCGTCGACGGCGAGGGCGCGGTCATCGGCGGGATCCTCGGTTCCGAAGTCGTGGCGAAATTGGCAGATCAGCGTCGACGCGAGGACGAGGAACGCAACCGCGTCGCCTTCACCGAGGGATTCGGGTCGTAGCGGCATGCGCTGGCTCATCGACAATTTCTCGACGGTCGTGGATTACTCGAAGACCCATCTGTATCTGGCACTGCTTCCTTTGCTGATCGGTCTCCTGATTGCCGTTCCGGTCGGAACAGCGATCCGCAACGTCAGATGGCTGCGCCGAATCACGTTGACCCTGGCGAGCATTGCGTTCACGATTCCGTCGCTCGCGCTGTTCGTCACCATCCCCCAGTTGTTCGGACTCAAGACCCTTGATCCTCTCAACGTCGTGATCGCACTCAGCGTGTATGCGACGGCACTGCTCATCCGGGCTGTACCCGAAGCACTCGACTCGGTGCCGGACAACGTCATCGACGCCTCCACCGCCGTCGGTTTCACACCACTACGACGCGCTCTGACGGTCGAGTTGCCATTGGCGCTGCCGGTGATGATCGCGAACATCAGAGTTATTGCCGTTACCAATATTTCGCTGGTGTCAGTCGGATCTCTGATCGGAATCGGCGGGCTTGGAGTCCTGTTCAAACAAGGCTACGACCGCGACTATCCCGACCAGATCGTTGCGGGCATCATCGCGATCGTCGTGCTGGCACTGGCGCTCGACCTGATCCTGTATCTGATCGGCCGATTCCTGACCCCGTGGACCAGAACGTCGACCTCGTCGAAGGTTCCCGCCGTCCTGTCAGCCGAGGGGGAACCCGTATGAGCATCTTCACCGGGGCCTGGGACTTCATCGTCGATCCCGGAAATTGGAGCGGCGACACCGGAATCGGCACCCGCATCCTCCAGCACCTCTGGTACAGCGTTCTGGCCGTGGCACTTTCGGCTGTGATCGCGGTGCCCATCGGATTACTCATCGGCCATCTGCGTCGCGGTGAGATCGTGGTCGTCAGTCTGGTCAACGCACTGCGGTCACTGCCCACTCTCGGCCTGCTGACCTTCCTCGTTCTTCTCATGGGTCTGGGAGTGATGCCGCCGATTCTCGCCCTCGTCATTCTTGGTATTCCCCCACTACTCGCCGGCACGTACGCCGGAATCGCCAGCGTCGACCGCGGCGTCGTCGAGGCCGCACGGGCAATGGGTATGACCGAACTCCAAGTGCTCTTCCGCGTCGAGATACCCAATGCGCTGCCATTGATTCTCGGCGGACTGCGTAACGCGACACTGCAGGTGATTGCCACGGCAACGGTCGCCGCCTACGTCAACCTCGGCGGCCTCGGCCGGTACATCTTCGACGGTCTCGCGCTCTACAAGTACGACCGAGTGGTCGTCGGCGCAATCCTGGTCGCGGTTGTGGCTCTCGTCGTGGACGGCTTACTGGCGCTGGTGGTCTGGGCATCGGTTCCCGGGACCGGCAGGCTGCGCCGAACACCCGACCTCACTCGTCTGTAGCTCTCGGTACACACGAAAAAGCCCCGATCGGAACCTTGTGTGCGGGTTCCGATCGGGGCTTTCGTAGTCCCTCTTAGCTGGTCACGCCCTCAGCATGCGCTGCGGCCGCGACGGCTTCCGCTACTGCGGGTGCCACGCGAGGGTCGAGTGGGCTGGGGACGATTTTGTCCGCCGCCAACTCGTCGCCGACCACCGACAGGATTGCCTCGGCGGCAGCGAGCTTCATACCTTCGGTGATGCGACGGGCGCCGGCGTCGAGCGCGCCCTTGAAGACACCGGGGAAGGCAAGAACGTTGTTGATCTGGTTCGGGAAATCACTACGGCCCGTCGCCACGATCGCCGCGTACTTCGACGCGGTTTCGGGGTGAATCTCCGGGTCCGGGTTGGAGAGTGCGAACACGATCGACTCGGGAGCCATCGAAGCGATGAGCTCCTCGGGGATCTTGCCCGCCGAGACACCGAGGAACACGTCAGCACCTTCGAGAGCCTCGATGGCACCACCATGCAGGTCACGGGGATTGGTGCGGGCCGCGAGTTCTGCCTTCACGTCGTTGAGGTCGCTGCGCTCACCCGAGATGATGCCCTTCGAGTCCAGCACGATGACGTCGCTGATTCCGGCGGCAAGCAGGATGTTCGCGCAGGCAACACCCGCAGCGCCGGCGCCGGAGATGACGACCTTGAGTGTGGTGATGTCGCGGCTCTGGACCTTCACGGCGCCCTTGAGTGCCGCGAGGACCACGATGGCGGTTCCGTGCTGATCGTCGTGCATGACGGGGCAGTCGAGAGCTTCGATGACGCGCTTCTCGATCTCGAAGCAACGCGGCGCCGAGATGTCCTCGAGGTTGACCGCGCCGAAGCTCGGACGCAGTCGGATGAGTGTCTCGACGATCTCGTCGGGATCCTTGGTGTCGAGAACCAGCGGAATGGAGTTCAGTCCGGCAAAGTTCTTGAACAGCGCCGACTTGCCCTCCATGACGGGCAGCGACGCGCGAGGGCCGATGTCGCCGAGTCCGAGAACCGCGGTGCCGTCGCTGACCACGACGACGAGTCGGTTGGTCCACGTGTATCGATCGGCAAGGGTTTCGTCTGCAGCGATGGCGCGGCTCACCTGAGCAACACCCGGCGTGTAGGCGATCGAGAGGGCCCGCTGCGTATCGAGCGGTGCTGTGGTCTCGACCGAGAGCTTGCCACCGACGTGAGCGGCAAAGATTTCTTCGTCGGTCAACTCGACCTTGGGTACGTTGATGGCTTCAGTCACGAGGGACACGATGACACTCCTGATTAGTCCAGCCTCAAGCGGGGCTGGGTTACTGGGAAGTAATCCTTCGGACCGGTGCGAAACTACGTTCACAACGGTCAGAGATCATTTCTTCCGCGAACGACTACTGAGAAGAAGAGCATTCGGCGTGCGCGAGAAAGTGGGCCGCAATACATCCGAAGCGTCATGGTGTGGGGCGGGTGAGCCCTGGCGTATCCATGCAATCTAGGTTTCGGGAGAAATTCTGACGAAACCTGCACTTCGGGGCCGGGCTGTGGCGCCGCCTCGAAGTAACTCCAGTTTGCCACCAGAGTCGGATCACAATCAAATCCTCCAAGCGGTCGGATTCCTCACCACACTCGAACCCGAGCCGTCATCCCCACCGTGTCATCCCCACCCAGTCATCCCCACCCAGTCATCCCCACCACTGCGTCACCAACAACAGCCCCGCCACCACGAGCACGACCACCGATCCGGCAACCGCCGCGATACCCCGCCTGCGGTCGCACCAGATCTGCGCGGCCAGAGCAACCACCGAGGCCGCAATGTGCGCGGTGATCGACGTTGTTCCCGGACCCGGGAATCCGCGGTTGCCGCCCAGATATGCCGAACCGATGATCACAAGTGTCAAGACCACGATTCCGGCCGCCACGGTGCCACTCAGGGCGCGTAGAGCGCGGACCAGCAGCCATTGTCGTTTGTCGGCGGGATAGTCGTGATCGTCTTCGTACTGATAGTCCTGATATTCCTGGTACTGGTAGTCGTCCTCGTACCTGTCGTTCCGGTCGTACCTGTCGTCGTATGTCATCTCTTACGCTCCCGCGACGAATCCGCGGACTGATTCCGCAATGAGTTGAACCGCGATGGCGGCGAGCAGAAGACCGGCGATGCGTGCCAGCAGACTGATGCCACCCTCGCCCAGTATCCGGATCAGTGCGGTCGAGAAGCGCAGGACCACGAACAGCACGAGGTGGATGGACAGAATCGCCAACGCGATCGCCAGATACGACGCCGCTTCACCGTCGGCCTGGGCGACAAAGACGATGACGGCCGCTATCGCACCGGGACCGGCCATCATCGGCGTTCCCAGAGGAACGAGTGCGACGTTGACGTCGTCGGCTCCCTGCGGACGGTTGGAGGCCTTGCCGGTCAGCAGTTCGAGTGCGATGAGAAGCAGGAGTAGTCCGCCGGCGCCCTGCAACGCCGGAATGCCGATGTGGAGGTAGTTGAGGATCGCCTGACCGCCGATGGCAAAGACCGAGATGACCGCCAGGGAGACGGCGGGGGCCTGCCATGCCGCTCGATTGCGATCTTCACGACTTTTACGGCCGACCAGTGACAAAAACACCGGGATGACTCCGGGCGGGTCCATGATCACGAACAGCGTGATGAACACGGTGAGGTAGAGCGTGGTGTCGAGCATCAGCGCCCCAGTACCTCCACGCCGGTGGCAGCCGAGACGAGTTTGTCGAACTCGGCTTCGTCCGTGAGCTCGTCGCCGAGTCCGATCGTCTTGTTCTCGCCGTGGTAGTCAGAGGATCCGGTGACTGCCAAACCGAGGTCGACAGCCAGGCGGCGCAGGACGTCACGATCGTCGCTGCGATGGTCCGGGTGATCGACTTCGAGACCCCCGAGACCCAACTCGGCCAGATCGCGGATGTGATCGAGCGCAAGCAATCCGCCGCGCGAACGAGCCCGTCCATGCGCCAGGACGGTCACTCCCCCGGCGGCTGCCACCAGTTCGACGGCGTACTCGAGCGGAGTGTCGTACTTGGGAACGTCGTATCGTCCTCGACTGGACAACAGGTCGGAGAAGGCCTCGCTGATGCTCGACACCACACCGGCCCGCATCAGGGCCGCTGCGACGTGCGGGCGTCCGACGGACGGACCGGCGTCGGCGAGGATCTGATCGGGATCGACGGGCAGACCGTCACGCGCCATCATGGTCGTCATCACCCGGATACGTTCGACGCGTTCGGCGCGCAGTCGCTCACGTTCTTTTGCGAATTCGGGGTGCGTCGGATCGAACAGGTACGCAAGCAGATGTGCAGCGACCGGCCAACCACGCTCACCTCGACCTTCACACGACATCTCCATCCCACGAACCAGGCTGACGCCGGCCGGCAAGGCCTGCGCCGCCTCGGCCCAGCCCGAAGTCGTGTCGTGATCGGTGATGGCGACGACGTCGAGTCCGGCGTCGGCTGCGGCGCGCATGAGGGCAGCCGGGGTGTCGGTGCCGTCCGATGCGTTGGAGTGGGTGTGAAGATCTATTCGCACTGTTCCAGTGTGTCAGCAATCGGCAACTTCATCGCGCTCCGGTGGGCGAGCCGGAAGCTGACGTACGATTACGCCGCAGCGGCAGCGCAATTCGATCAGGTGTCGCTGTAGTGCCGTTCCCCTGCCGTTCCACTGCATTACAGACCGAGAAGGAGCGAGCGTGCCAACCATGCCGTCACTGCCGAATTGGTCGAACGGCAAATCGACGCAAGCCGATGCGCCCAAGATCCCCGTTCCGGCAGCCCGCGCGATCGTCGACTGCGCGGTCTACGTGGACGGCGTGCGGTTGCCGGGCAAGTACACGCACCGCGCTGCGTTGGCCGAGGTTCATAGTCGCGACAACGCGTTCGTCTGGGTGGGCATGCACGCTCCCGACGAAGGTCAGATGCAAGATGTCGCAGCAACTTTCGGACTCCACGAGCTGATGGTCGAGGATGCCGTCCATGCACACGAGCGCCCGAAACTCGAACGCTACGACGACGTCATGTTCCTGGTGCTGCGCACGGTCGTCTACGTACCGCACGAGTCCGTCGCGACGGCGAGCGAGATCGTCGAAACCGGCGAGATCATGGTGTTCGTCGGCCCCGACTTCGTGGTGACCGTCCGGCACGGGGATCACTCCGAACTGGCAAGCGTGCGCAAGTCACTCGAGCAGAACCCCGAGCGCCTCACCATGGGCCCGTTCGCGGTGTTGCACGCGATCACCGACCACGTCGTCGACAGCTATCTCTCCGTCATCCAACTCGTCGAACAGGACGTCGACAGCATGGAAGAGTTGGTGTTCAACCCGCGGAACACCGTTGCCGTCGAGCACATCTACCTGCTCAAACGTGAAATCGTCGAACTACGACGCTCGGTCACTCCACTCGGATTGCCACTGCTCCAGCTGACCCAGCCCGCGGGCGGCCTCGTCCCGAAGGAGATCCGGCGATACTTCCGTGACGTACGAGATCACCACACGATCGTGGCCGAACGTATCTCGGAATACGACGAGGTGTTGAGTTCGCTGGTCGACGCCGCACTCGCGAAGATCGCGGTGCAGCAAAACACCGACATGCGAAAGATCTCCGCGTGGGTCGCTATCGCCGCCGTGCCGACCGGCGTTGCCGGTATCTACGGGATGAACTTCGAGAACATGCCGGAACTCGGTTACAAGTACGGCTATCAGTCCATCCTGTTCCTCATCGCGTCGGTGTGTGTCGGCTTGTTCTTTCTCTTCCGTCGCAACAACTGGCTGTGAACCTCGCACGCTGACTCCCTGTACTTGCCACCGTCGCAGGCGGACAATGGATATGGGTACGCATTTTCATTCCGTTCCCGAAATCCATTTTGCGACAAGCAAATTCAGATCCAAAGAGAAGTGGAGGAGCAACCATGCCTACAGTCGAGCAATCCGTGGAGATCGCGTTGCCACCCAAGGACGTCTGGGAGTACATCGCCGTCGCCGAGAACTGGCCCAACTGGGAGAATTCGATGGTCGAGTGCAAACAGATCACCGACGGCCCGATGGGCGTGGGAAGCCGCTGGCACGGTGTCTCGCGAATCCTGGGCAAGCGTCTCGAGTGGACATCCGAATTCACCGAGTACGACCCACCGAGATCGTCGAAATCGACGTCCGTCGAAAGTCCGGTCAGCTTCTCGCAGACCACGACCTGCGAAGAAGTCGGTGACGGCACTCGGGTCACCTACCGACTCGACAGCGAAAGCGGCCTGGGAGGAGTATTCGGCAAGATGGCCGACCCGATCGTCACGAAAGCATTTTCACGGACGGTTCGGGTAAGTCTCGAGAACTTGGCGGACATCCTCGTGCACGCCGAATGATCTGACGGACAAAGCGCCAGCGCAGCTAGAGCGAGGCAGCGGAACGGTGCGGATCGCGGATGTCGATCCCCGCCTCGGTCCACGCTTCCCTCAGTGCCTCCGCGCCGCGCAGACGCACCCAGGCGGCTTCGGTACCGGTCAGGGGGACCACACCAAGGAAGCGCACCGGGTCGAACGGCTCCGGCAGCGTCAGGTCTTCGATCCCGCTGTCACCGAGAAGCACCGCCGTGAACGCAGTGTCCTTCCACAGCGGCTCGCCCAGGTCCAACAGTGCGTCCTCGAGCAGCACGACGCCTTCGACGGACGGCGCCGCGGCCAGCACCGCGAGCGTCCTGGCCACACCTGACGCCACACCGGTGCCACCGCGCAGCGTGAGTACCAACTCGGCGCGGGGTCCGCGTGTGGGGTCTGCGACCAGTTCGTTGGGGTCGCCCATCGGATGACGCGAGCACCCCAGTGTGACGTAGCGGACCAGGCCGTCGGGTGATTCGAAACGCAGCACGTCCAGCGGTTCGACACCGAGGAACGTCACCGAGGCCGCGGTGGGGTCCGGCCCCTCGATGCTGCTGACGAGATGGGCCCGGACGGAAGATACGACGCTGTCTGACACTCGTCCATCTAAACACCGTGCCCGCGAGGTTCGCAGCGCAGATACCTCGCGGTGGCGGTAGCGTCGTCGAAATGGTCTCCGTTCTCGCTGTCAGCGACGAGACTGTCGAATTCCTGTGGAGCAGTCAGGTTCGTTCACTCCGAGTCGACGTGATCCTCGGCGCAGGCGATCTGCCGTTTGCGTATCTGGAGTACCTGTCCGATCAGCTGAATGCGCCGTGCGTGTTCGTTCCCGGCAACCACGACGCCGATCTGTCCGGATATTCGAACAAGAGATCCGGTTGGATGCGGGCAGGGATGCCGGCGCAGTGGCCAGGGCCGACCGGCGCAGTCAACGCCGACGGACGCATCGTGACCGTCGCCGGTCTGCGGATCGCCGGCCTCGGCGGTTCCATCCGATACAACACGGGTCCCAATCAGTGGTCCGAGCGCCAGCAGAGCCGACGCGCTCGCTCGCTCGCCTGGCGAAACGCCTGGCAATCGCGGCTTCCCGGCGGCCGGGCGGGCGTGGATGTGCTGCTCACCCACAGCCCCGCCCGCGGTGTCGGCGACGCCGAGGATCGGCCACATCGAGGGTTCGAATGCTTCACGCCTTTGATTCACAACCTCGATCCGACGGTGATGGTCCACGGACACATCCACCCGCACGGGCGAACCCCTCTCGATCTGGAGGTAGGCCGGACTATCGTGCTCAATACCGTCGGCTTCACGCTGATGGAGATTTCCCCAGGTACTCCGCCGACGATCGTGAGGCGCCGACATGGCTCGTGACACCGGATTTCCCACAGCCGACGCGGAAAACGACTTCGCTCGTCAGCGTCGACGTGCCGACGTTGCCCGTCTGGTCAGTTGGCTACGACGCGAACCCGACGACGTCAACGCGATCCTGCCGTTCGACGAGGTTGTCGCAGCTCTGGGCAAGGTCGGCGAGAAGTCTCTGGGGCTGCAGGTCGTCACCATCGAATCAATAGTCGGAAGTGTCGACCGCACAGGTGATTTCGACAGGTACTTCCGTCCGACGTCCACTCACTCGCGCGCTCGTTGGGAGCGACTTGCGGTGGCGCAACGACGCGGCGAATCGGTA
Organism: Rhodococcus sp. RCBS9; assembly: GCF_029457415.1. Lineage (NCBI taxonomy): Bacteria > Bacillati > Actinomycetota > Actinomycetes > Mycobacteriales > Nocardiaceae > Rhodococcus > Rhodococcus sp. RCBS9. Next base: position 603,277 of record NZ_CP120422.1, read on the forward strand.
CCACCTGTTCAGTTGTATCGCGTCGGCTCCATGCATTTCGTGATCGACGGGCACCACCGAGTGTCCATTGCGTGTGCGATGCACCAGAAGACAATCGACGCGTACGTCACCGAGATCATCACGCGTATCTCGCCGGAAGGCATCACTCAGCGCGCTGATCTGCTCATCAAGGATCATCGTCGACTCTTCCTCACCCGCGTTCCGCTGCAGGGTTCACAACGCGAAGCCGTACAAGTCACGGACCCGTGGGAGTACGCCGAACTCAGTGAGTGCGTGGAGGCGTGGGGTTTTCGCCTCATGCAGGAGAAGGGTGAGTTTCTCGGCCGGGACACCGTCGCCCGCCGCTGGTTCGGTGAGGAGTTTCTCCCCGTCGTGCGAATGCTGCGAGGCGCCGACATGTTGCCCGAACACACCGACGCCGAGGCATATCTGTGGATTGCACGGGAGCGGTACCGGTTGGTGCGGCGCCACATGTGGAACGACGAGATCGTGGCCGAACTACGCGATCGAGCACCGCGAAAGCACAAGCCCGCTACGTAGCGACAGCGAACCGCACCTCTCGGTTCGGGATCTTCGGGTGCATGAATTTCAGCAACGCACGCGCTTCCTTCTCGATGGATGCGAGCGCGGTCTTCGGTTGCTGCGCAAACAGAGTCGCGCCCAATTCGACCGTCTCCTTGTCCGGCGTCACCGTCGCGAATCCCACCACCTTTCCGCGCACCAGGATGGCGGGCTTGATGATGCCGTTGACGGTGAAGACGCGAGTTCGGTACTGCTCGTCCATGATTCGCGAGCGGTCGGCGTGCGAGAGCAGGATGTTGTCGAACGGAGCAAGGATTCTGACCGGCGGTGTTCCGGAGGTCGGTCGTGGCGCGTCCGGCAGGTCGAACACCTCGGCCCCTTTCGCGTTGACAAAGGTGATCAAGCCGGGACGTAGCCGCTCGAATACTTCGGCGAGTCTGGTCAGACCCGACCACGCCTGAGCGTCCTTCACGCTCGCGGGGCCGAAGGCAGCCAGATAGCGCAGCACCATCGCGTCGGGATCCGGCGATGAACTCACCTCTGCGCCAAGCCAATTCTCCAAGGTCGTCAGTGCCGGTGCTCCGGATCGTCCCCACAGACCTCGCGGTGGGACCTGCACCATCGGCAGAAGCCCTCGAACTCCGTGCGCCAGTCCCTCGGCCGCGTGACCGGGAAAGCGCTCTGCCAGTAACGGTCTCATCTGCATCTGAGTGAGCGGCCCGTCCGCTACCAATTCGCGCCCCGCCCGCGCCAGCGCGTCGAGATCCAACCCGGTGAGCGCAGCACGCTGAGTGCTGTTGGTGTGGAGATCGCGTTCCATGATCGTCTGAACCGTGGCCCGGAAGGGACCCGCATCCGCGGCCGAGAGAGCAAAAACCGTGCCCCGCATGGCAACCAGCCGCACCACCTGGCGCTTCTCCACAAGGGTGGAGAGGTCTTCTGCTGCAAAGTTCTTCAGCCGCGCCCACAGTGCCAGATAGGGAGGCGTCGGCGCCTGGGCTTGCAGACCCGCCAGGTGCTCGATCGCATCCAACGCGCTGACCTCGGCCCTCCGCAGCAGGAACTGCCTCGCCAGTGTCGCCAGGTTGAGCTCGCGATCGGTGATCAGTGTCATCGACAACTCCTCAGCGCTCGTGGTCGGATTCGGTGACGATCTGGAACGGTATCTCGACTCGCGCGAGGGTTCCGGACTCTTCACCCGGCCCGACCGAGAACGAGCCACCCGCAGCAACCACCCGCAACTCGTGCGAGAGCAGCCCTATGTGGCCGGCGGCCCGTCGTTCGGCAATCCGATCGGCGCTGATCCCCCGGCCGTCGTCCGAGACCACCAGCACCGCACGGTGGTCCAGTCGTGCGAGCTCGATCCGAACATTGTGCGCACCGGCATGTTTGACGACGTTGGCCAGCAGCTCTCGTGCGGCGCCGAACAGGACGTCGTCCGCGGACGTGCGCAGATCGTCGTTCCAGCCCGAAGTGTCGACGTCGACCACTACTCCGCCGCGTCCCTGCGCCGATCGCGCGAGGTCCCCGATTGCGCGGGCAAGACCCACGTGAACAAGGACAGTGGGATGCAACTCCGAGACGGAGGATCTCAACAGCGTTGTCGCTTCACCGAGCGCTTTCCCAGCTCGCGCCAGGGCGACAGGCTCCGCGCTGTCTGCCAATTCGTCGAGATCCATCCGCGCCGCGAGGACGTACTGCAGCGCCCCGTCGTGTAATTGCTCCGACAGTTCCGTGCGCTCACGCTGCTCGAGCCCCATGAGCTCGGCAAGAAGGCTCGTGCGATGCCCGACGAGGTGCCCGATGGTCAGCACGCGTGATCTTTGAATCCGAGTCAGTCCGATTGCGCCCGCGCCTACTCCGGCCAAGGCCATGGTGCTCAGCAGGATCGACGGCCACGGCTCGGAGTTCGAAGTCATCGTTGCCCAACTGGAAACGAAGAACACCCCGATCGTGCAGGCAACGACGCCGACACACACGTCCGTCCGCAGTTGCGTACACGCCAGAACCGGAATGACGAAGAGCCCGTTGCTCAAGATGTCGGCGGTCCAACTCTGCTCGGCCGCGAGACCGGTCAGCAATGTCAGAGTTGCGAGCACGGCAAGGTCGACGAACAAGCCGAGCCAGATCATCGTCACCGGGCCGGTGCCGCCCTTGCGGATCCACAGCGCCACGGCTGCCGACCAGAGGGCATAGGCGCCCAGAATCGCGAAACACCATCCCGCGTCGTTCATCGGCGGGACGAAGATCAGTGTCAGGGCGATGAACAGCACCAGAGCGCCGCGCACCGTCAGTTGGAGGTACGCACCGCGGTAGGCGTGTTCGCGCATGATCCGCTCGAGGTCCGGGCCGCCGGGCAGGTGCTCGGTTCGTACCGAGGATTCGTTCATCTGTCCTCCTGTGCCGCCCATCCCAGTTCCCTGTGAATGAGCTTCGCACACGAGATTTCACAATCAACCCGCAATACCGTGAATGGCACAGCATTCACCGAACCTCGAAACCACGCAGGAGTGCTCATGATCTCGACCCGAGCAAGCAAGCGCCGCATCGCCACTCGATTTGCCGTCGCCGGCGCCCTGGCAGCGGCGCCGATCGCCGTGGTCGCCGGGACAGCGCAAGCCGCCCCGGCCTCCACCCATCACGAACAATTCGGCCGCCTGGTCCCCCTACCCGAGCCGGCCGACGCAGCGCCCGGCCCCGAACAGGTACCGCTCCCCCTGGACGCGACGTATTCGGTCACCTTGCCCGGGTAAAGGTCACAGCAGCAGATTGGCTCCCGTACCGCCGTCGAACACTGCGATCTTGGCGGGATCGAACCACAGATCGACAGACCTGCCCTGGGCCACCGTGGACTCGGACGAGAGCCTGGCAACCAGTTGACCGCCACCAGCGACGGCCGTTCCCGAATCGGCGGCGAGTTCCTCGAGTTCACGAGAATTGACGGCGGGGCCACCAGCGAGGAAATACGCGTACTTGTCCGAACCCATCGATTCCAGCACGTCGACGTCGACGGTGAACGTCCCACCGTGCGGCTTCTGCGCTGCATCGACCAGCGCCACGTCCTCGAAATGTTCCGGCCTGATACCGACCACGACGTCCTTGCCCGAGCCGCTGCCCGAGATCTTCGACTGCGCCGCCGCGGGCAGGCGAACATCGCCGATCGGCGTGCTCACACCGTCGGCCGTCAACTGTCCGGGGAAGAAGTTCATGGACGGGGACCCGATGAACCCCGCCACGAACAGATTGTTCGGACGATCGTAGAGTTCCTGCGGCGCACCGATCTGTTGCACGATTCCGCCGCGCAGCACGACTACCCGATCGCCGAGCGTCATCGCCTCGGTCTGGTCGTGGGTCACGTAAATCGTTGTCGTACCGAGCCGCTGCTGCAGACGGGCGATCTCCGTCCTCATCTGCACGCGCAGTTTGGCGTCCAGGTTGGAAAGCGGCTCGTCCATGAGAAACGCCTTCGGGCTGCGCACGATTGCGCGTCCCATCGCCACACGCTGACGCTGACCGCCCGACAGGTTCGCCGGTTTGCGATCGAGATGCTGGGTGAGGTCGAGGACCCGCGCCGCGTCGTCGACCTTGGCGTTGATCTCGTCCTTGGACATCTTCGCCAAGGTCAACGGGAACGCGATGTTCTGGCGCACCGTCATGTGCGGATACAGCGCATACGACTGGAAGACCATCGCGATGTCGCGGTCCTTGGGGGCGCGTTCGTTGACGCGTTCACCCGCGATCCGCAACTCACCGGTCGAAATGTCTTCCAGCCCGGCAATCATGTTGAGAGTCGTGGATTTTCCACAACCGGACGGGCCCACGAGAATGATGAATTCTCCGTCGGCGATGGTGATGTCGACATCACTGACCGCCTTGGCTCCGTCCGGGTACAGCTTGGTCACCTTGTCCAGCACGATCTCGGCCACAGGCTTATCCCTTCACTGCGCCGGAAGTAAGCCCGGCCACGATACGACGTTGGAAGAACAGAACAAAGATGATGATCGGAATGGTGATGACCATGGCGGCCGCGGCGATCGACCCGGTGGGCTCCTCGAATTGTGAAGCGCCGGTGAAGTTTGCGATGGCCGCAGGGGCGGTGATGGAGCGTTCGGTCGACGTCAGCGAGATCGCGAACAACAGATCGTTCCAGCAGAAGATGAACACCAGAATGCCCGCCGTGACGATGCCGGGCGCGGCGAGCGGAGCTACCACCTTCCGGAACGCCTGCCCCGGCGTCGCGCCGTCCATCTGCGCCGCCTTCTCGAGTTCCCAAGGAATCTCTTTGAAGAATGCCGAGAGCGTGTAGATCGCCAACGGCAACGCAAAGGTGATGTACGGCAGGATGAGTCCGGCCCAGGTGTCGAAGAGTCCGAGCCGTCGTTCGATGTCGAACAGCGGGCTCACCAATGAAATCTGCGGGAACATCGCGATCAGCAGGGCAACAGCCACCAGCAGCTTCTTGCCCGGAAAATCCAGGCGCGCAATCGCGTAAGCAGCCATGGTTCCGATCACCACGGCGATGACCGTCGAGATGAGTCCGATGCCGATGGAGTTGATCAGAGCACTGGTGAAGGCGCTGGTGTCGAAGATTCCTCGGTAGTTGTCCAGGGTCCACTTCTCCGGAATGAACTTGCCGTCCTTGATGGTTCCGGCGGGCTTGAAGGACAGGCTCGCAATCCACAGGACGGGAACCAACGCGTACAGCAAGACCAGAAGGTTGACGACGGACCAGCTGATCTTGAGTCTGGGAGTCACGGTCATGTCAGCGTCCTTCCGTATCGGATCCGGGAGCCGAAGCACCGAAAAGTTTGATGAAGATGAACGCGATCACGGCCACACACACGAAGATCAACACGCTGATCGCGGATCCGATGCCCAAGTTGAATGCCTTGAACAGATTGTCGTAACCCAGAATCGACACCGACCCGGTGTCGTTCGCTCCCTTCGTGAGCACGTAGATGTTGTCGAAGATGCGGAATGCGTCGAGTGTGCGGAACAGCAGAGCGACGAGGATGGCGGGCTTCATCAGCGGAAGGATGATGCGTACCAACCGGGTCCACGCGCCGGCGCCGTCCACCTGAGCCGCCTTGAGAAGGTCATCGGGCACGAGCGCCAAGCCGGCGAGCAGGAGCAGCGCCATGAACGGCGTCGTCTTCCAGACCTCGGCAAGGACGATGATCGCGAGCGACGGGATCTGGTCGGTGAGCGGCGCACTGCCGTCGGGCAGGAGATTGGCGAGGTAGCCGGTCCCCGGCGTCCACGCGTAGTACCAGCTGTATGCCGCCGCGACGGTGACGATGCCGTACGGGATGAGCACAACGGTGCGGACGAGCCCCTTACCCACGATCGTTCGGTGCATCACCAGTGCGATGGTCAGTCCGAGAACGAACTCGATGACGACCGAGACAACCGTGATCGACGTCGTCACCGCGAACGCTTGCCACCAGTAACCGTCGGTCAGCACCGACACGTAGTTGTCGAACCACACGAACTTTCGTTGATCCGGGAAGCGCAGGTCGTAGCGCTGCAAACTCAGCCAAACGGCGTAGACCACCGGATATGCGGTCACCGCGATCATGAGAATCGCGGCCGGGGCCACCAGCCAGAGACCGAGGCGACGCTCGGCCGCCTTTCCGTCCGACATCTTCGACTTCGCGGAGTGCTTCGGCTCCGGCGATGCCGTCGCGACTGTTGGTGCAGCTCCCGAATTTTCGCTGTCGATCGTCACGGAATCAGCCCCTCGGAATTGACTGCCTTGCGTACCTGCTCGGCAAGATCGTTCACGGTCGATTCCGGATCGATGTTTCCCACAGGGTTCAGCGTGGCAGTGATGAGCGTCGAAATACTCTGATAGGCAGGAGAAACCGGACGAACCGAAGCGGTGTCCAGGCTGTCGCGAACCTCACGCCACGCCGGGTACGCCTCCTGGAACGCCGGGTCGTCGTACAGGCTCTCGAGAGTCGGCGGAACGCCACCGGCTACCGCGTTGTTGCGCTGATTCTCCTCGTTACGCAGACAGGTGAGCGCCTCGAACGCGAGGTCCGGATGCTGGCTGGTCTTGGCCACCGCTACGTTGAAGCCGCCGATCGTGACCTCGGCCGGCTTACCCTCGATCACCGAGGGATACGGAGCGGCAAGGAAATTCCGTTCTCCGTTCACCGTGAGCACCGTGTTTCCGGTGTTCTCACTGGTGACGTTGCCCTTGTCGTCGATGTACGGCAGATCGCCCTTCTCGGCATTCTCCATGATGCCGGGCAGCACGAACGGCCAGTTGACCTGGAAGGCAGATTTGCCGCTCTCCATACCCAGTCGCGACGACGCTTCATCCCCCTGCGAGATCGAGGGATCCGCACCCTTGGCGGTAGCGACGCGCTTCATGACGGTCAGCGCCTGCTGGGCAGCATCACCGTCGGCCACCGTCACGGTTGTTCCGTCCGGCCCCACCACCGATCCGCCGGCACTGGCGAGAAGGGTGTTGAACCAGACCATCAATCCTTCGTACTGCTTGCCCTGCACACCGATCCAGCTGGGGCGCCCCTCCGCGGCCAGGCCTTCGGAGATGTCGATCATCTGATCCCAGGTTTGGGGTGGTTGCCCGTCCGGCATCAAATCCTTTCGATACCAGAGCAATTGGGTGTTGGTGTTCAATGGCGCCGCATAGAGCTGGTCCTGCCACTTCGCCGACTCCAGCGGACCCTCGAGCGTCCCGTTGCTGACCTCGGCCGCCACGTCGTCAGGAAGCGGCAATGCCCATCCCGCTTCGGCGAATTCGGCAGTCCACACCACGTCGAGCGTCATCAGATCGAGTGACTTGTCATTGCCGGTCAGACGCCGGGCCAACTGAAGTCGCTGGTCGTCGGCACCCTTGGGCAGAGTTTTCTGCTCGACCCGGTACGCGCCGTTCGACGCCGCCGAACAATTGGCGGCGGCCTCCGCATACTGCTCGGCGCCGTCGGCAGCGGTGTAGAAGGACAGCACCACGCCGTCGTCATTGTCCGATCCGCACGCACTGAGCAAGGGCGCCAACAACAATGTTGCCGCGCCGAGCAGCCCCGCCCGCAATTTCTTCTTCTGTCCCGCCCGCGATCTCTCGTTCTGCACAGCCGTCCTCCTCGGGCGGCGAGACGGCGCAGTCGTTACGGCTGGCCGACGCACCACACATCGGCACTTTTGCCGGAGAAGGGACCTATTTCCTTGTCCGGCAAACGGTCACGGGAAGCGAGTACTACCTCGCCCGCGTGTACATAAAGTAACCGAGATCACACAAGTTGGCAGCCCGAGCGAGAATGTCAGATGGCGAGCTTGGCGAGCAGGTCGCGCGCCGACTCCGCCGTCTTGGGCTCACACAGTACGTCGTAACGTCCGGCGACCAACTGCATCGTCGAGGCGAAGTCCCGCTGCCCACGCGTCGCGGCGTACGGAATCGTCGTGGAGATGACACCGAAGATGATGCCGCCCACGATGCCCGCGATCAGCGGAGCGAGGAAACCACCGGTGACGATTCCGAGCACCAGGCCGAAGAAGACACCGAGCCAAGCACCGGAGACGATGCCGCCACCGATCACCTTGGCCCACGTCAACCGACCGAGAACTCGCTCGACCTGCATCAGGTTCACGCCGACGATCGTGACGTCCTGAACCGGGAATTCCTGATCGGAGAGGTAATCGACTGCGCGCTGCGCCTCGGCGTAGGTGGGGTACGACCCGATGGGCCATCCCGAAGGCGGTGTCGGCAACGCTCCACGGCGCGACCCATTCGACGATTGACCGAGCGGATTGGACATGGCTGGCTGCGCTCCTCTTTTCGGGCACGTCATCCACGCGGATGACGCAAGTACATCTACCCCCTATTGTGCCCTTTACAGACCTGATTCGTTCGGCTATGCGAGCGTCAGGCGTGTTCGGGCGGCGTGAATTCCGACGTGCGCGCCATCCCCGCGGCGCGGCCCTTGGCCGAAATCACCAGTGCCATCTTGCGACTCGCCTCGTCGATCATCTCGTCGCCGAGCATGACGGCGCCCCGCCCTCCCCCGGCAGCCGAGGTGTGGAACGCGTACGCGTCCAAGATGAGTTCCGCACGGTCGTAATCGGATTGGCGCGGACTGAACACCTCGTTGGCCGCCTCGATCTGCGTGGGGTGCAGAACCCACTTGCCGTCGAAACCGAGCGCTGCCGTTCGCGCAGCCGACCGAGTGAAAGCCTCGACGTCGCGGATCTGCAGGTACGGCCCGTCGATGGCCTGGACGCCGTGCGCCCGCGCGGCCATCAAGATGGTCATCAGGATGTGGTGATACGCGTCACCGCGGTCGTAGCCGTCCGGTTGCTCACCGACGACCAGAGTTCGCATGTTCAAGCTCGCCATGAAGTCGGCCGGGCCGAACACGAGCGCCTCGACGCGGGGACTCGCGGTGGCGATCGCGTCGATGTTGGTCAAGCCGATCGCGTTCTCGATCTGCGGTTCGATCCCGATCTTGCCGACCTCGAGACCGTTGGCCTTCTCGACCTGCGTCAACAACAAATCGAGCGCCTGGACGTGACTCGCATCGGGAACCTTGGGCAGCAGAATGGCGTCCAGATGCGCTCCGGCGCGGCCCACCACCTCCACGACGTCGGCATACGTCCATTCGGTGGTCCAGTCGTTGACCCGGACGACCTTGACCTGTTTGCCCCACCCGTCCTCGGCCAACGCGTCGCCGATCGACTCCCTGGCCGCCTGCTTCGCCAGCGGCGCCACCGCATCTTCGAGGTCGAGAAAGATCTCGTCGGCGGGCAATCCCTTCGCCTTGTCGATCATCTTCCGACTGCTGCCGGGAACTGCCAATACCGATCGACGGGAACGGTTGCGTGAAGTCATTGCGGACTGCCCTTCTCGATTTTCGGTGGCGCCGTTGCAGATTTTGACGCTGGACGAATTAGCCTTGCAATCATGGCAGCAGCAGGCAAGGTATTTGCAGCCAGGCTTGCCGGCCTGGTTGTACTCGGCCCGGACGGCGAATCGATCGGTCGTGTGCGCGACGTCGTCATCACGGTCCGCATCGGACGCCAGCAACCCCGCGTTCTCGGTCTGGTGATCGAAATGTTCACGCGCAAACGCATTTTCGTTCCGATGTTGCGTGTGACAGCAATCGAACCGAGTGCAGTCACCCTCACCACCGGTAACGTCAGTCTGCGGCGCTTCAACCAGCGCCCGGGCGAAGTGCTCGCTCTGGCGCAGGTACTCGATTCGCATGTGCGCGTGGACGACCCGGAACTCGAGGAGCTTCACGGCGTCGACACGATAGTCGTCGATCTCGGAATCGAATCGACGCGGACGCGAGACTGGGTGGTCTCCAAGGTCGCGGTTCGCGGCCATCGCGGACGCCTCGGTCGACGCGCGGCGATTCACATCGTCGACTGGCAGCACGTCGCCGGCCTCACCCAGAGCGATCTCTCACTCCCCGGCCAGGGCGTAGCTCACCTGCTTCTCCAGTACGAAGGCATGCGACCCGCCGATGTGGCCAACGCCATGCGCGAACTGCCGGAGAAGCGCCGCCACGAACTGGCCGTGGCGCTCGACGACGAACGCCTCGCCGACGTCGTGCAGGAACTGCCGGCGGACGACCAGACCGATCTGCTGATGCACCTGGAAGTCGAACGCGCCGCCGATCTACTCGAAGCGATGGATCCCGACGACGCCGCCGACCTGTTGGGCGAGCTGCCCGAAACCGAGGCCGAGTCACTGCTTCAGTTGATGGACCCGCAGGATTCCGAACCTGTTCGACGCCTGCTCGAGCATTCCCCGGACACTGCCGGTGGTCTGATGACGCCCGAACCGGTGGTACTGACGGCCTCGACGACGGTCGCGGAGGCCCTTGCCCGCGCCCGCAACTACGACGTGACCCCGGCGCTGTCGAGCATGGTCTTCGTCGTACGTCCGCCGACGGCGACTCCGACCGGGCGGTATCTCGGCTGCGTCCACTTGCAGAAGCTTCTCCGCGAGCCTCCCGCCAGCCTGGTAGGCGGACTACTCGACACCGACATGCCCCGGTTGGCCCCGGACGACTCGTTGGCGTCGGTCACCCGATATTTCGCGACGTACAACTTGGTATGCGGGCCGGTCGTGGACGACGAGAACCACCTGATCGGGGCCGTGACGGTCGACGACGTGCTCGATCACCTCCTGCCGGAAGACTGGCGTGAGGATTACTCCGACGACGAGGAACTACTCCGATGAGCGAACGGGCGTCGAGCACGACTGCACGGCAACGACTGGAAACGCCCCGCGGAAGCCGCCGGTTCAATCTCGATTTCGACGTCGAAGCTGTCGGGCGCGTCAGTGAACGCATCGCCCGCTTCCTCGGTACCGGGCGTTATCTCGCAATCCAGACGATCATCGTGATCGTCTGGATCCTGATCAACGTGTTCGCGGTGGCCCTGCAGTGGGACCCGTACCCATTCATCCTGCTCAACCTGGCCTTCTCCACCCAGGCCGCCTACGCGGCGCCGCTGATCCTGCTGGCCCAGAACCGTCAGGAGAACCGCGACCGGGTCTCGCTCGAGGAGGACCGCTCACGCGCCGAGCAAACCAAGGCGGATACCGAATTCCTCGCCCGAGAACTCGCAGCTCTGCGTATCGCCGTCGGCGAGGTTGCCACCCGCGACTACCTGCGACGGGAGCTCGAGGAGATCAAGTCGATCCTTGCTGCCGACGGCGAACCGACCCCGAAGAAGAAGCACCGTGACTCGAATACTGCGAAACAAAGTCACAACTAGCTGAGCGTTCGCTGAGTTTTGCTGCACGCACCGTGACCGATATGTAACGTAAGTCACAGCAATATGGATATCACGGTGGGTACTCCGGAGCGGGAGCGCCAGCAAAGGGGAATCGTGCGAGTACGCGGAATGATTGCAGCATCCACACTGGTGGGGGGACTGCTCGTCGTCACAGGTCCAGCGGCCCTCACTGCCGGAAGCGCACCGACCGGAGGGTCACAGGTTCCGATCGCACTGGCGGGCTCCGCCTCGATTGCGCAGCCGGACTCTGTCGACTTCCTCCCGACGCCCCGCACGGTCCGAACGCAAAGATCGGCCCCGCCCAGCGATACGGTCGCCGGCGCCCCGGCAGCGCCTAACGCTGCGGCCGTCGTCCTCACCTCTCTGGGCATCCCCGAGATCGTCCTGAACGCGTACCGCTCCGCGGAGCTGGTGATGATGACCGAGGCACCGGGATGCGGAATCCCCTGGCATCTTCTGGCCGGCATCGGACGCATCGAATCCGGTCACGCCAACGGCGGCAAGACGACCTCGGTGGGTACGACAGTCACCCCGATCCTCGGCCCCGTCCTCGACGGACGGCTGGCAGGCAACGAAGTCATTCGGGACACCGACAAGGGCGCGATCGACGGCGACCCCACTCACGACCGCGCCGTCGGGCCGATGCAGTTCATTCCGGCCACCTGGGCCGGATATGCCAGCGACGGCAACGGGGACGGAATCAAGGACCCCAACAACGTCTTCGATGCGGCGCTCTCGGCAGCGAAGTACCTCTGCAGCGGCGGACTCAACCTGCGCGATGTCGCCCAGGAGACCAAAGCTGTTCTGCGATACAACAACTCGGCCGCTTACGCAGCAAACGTGATCATGTGGTCGACGGCATACAAGAACGGTGTCATTCCTTCCGGTCAGCTGCCGTACACCTCGGGCATCAACACCGGCAGCTCCGCGATCAACGCCGCCGCCTCGGCAGACTCCGCCGCTTCGGCCGTACTCGCCGCGGCTGCGGCTACCGATCCGGCGGCCGGCGACAAGGAATCAGCGTCGACGACGCCGACCCCGACCACCACTCCCCTCTTCCCGGGTCTGCCGGACATGCCTGCACTCTCACCCGAGATCCAGGCACTGATCCCGCCGGGCGTCATGCCGACCAGCCCCGCTCCGGGACCCAACGCCGCCCGGAATGCGGCTCCCGGTCCGATCATCCCGCTCCCCGTCCTCACCTCACGGGGTCTCGTGTGGCCGATTCTGACGGCCGAGGGATGGCGCTGGCCCGACGACATGTGTGTGATCCTTCCGGACCCCGCAGCCCTCGACGCCTTGCAGGACGGCATCCTTCTGCCGTGCACGATCCCGGGCATGGCAGTGGCCGCCACGGCACCCGCCACCACCGACGCGGCTCCCGCGGAATCCTCTCCACCCGCCGCCCCCTCTCCGGAGCCCGCACCGGCACCGGCACCCGCACCCGCACCGGAGCCCGCTCCGGCCCCGGCTCCGGCATTCGTGCCGTTCTTCCCGGGCCTGCCCGGCATGCCCGCTCTGTAACCGAAAAATCACGAAAGAACAGTGCATATGCCCCAAACTGCCCTTCTAGATCACGGTTGAATAACGGAAACGCAACAAATCAGGTAGCCTCGACTCCGTCAGTTGAACGGAAAACCTCCTCGCGGAGGTTCAGGAGGCATACACAGTGGGTCGGCACAGCAAGAAGACAGATTCGCACATCCGTCGAAATTCGGTCATCGCGCTCACCGGACTCATCCCTATCGGACTCGTCACCGCAGCCAACACGGCCGGCGCCGCTCCCAAGGTCCCGTTCTTCAACACCAGCTCCGCCGAAACGGTGGACACCGCCGCACAAGCCACGCAGGAACCGCAGGCGCAGATTCTGCCCGCCGTCGAAGCAATCGCCGAGCCGGCTCCCGCCCCCGCGCCGGAACCCGCGCCGCTGGCTCCCGTGCAGGCCACTCCCCCGCTCCCCGCGTCCATGGCCGAGGGCGCACTCGGAATCCCGAGCGTGAGCGTCGCCGCCTACCAGAACGCCGAGCGAATCCTCGCTGTCGAGAAGCCCAACTGCAACATGCACTGGACGCTCCTCGCCGGTATCGGCCGCGTCGAATCCGGCCACGCCAACGACGGCAAGGACGCCGACGCGAACGGCAACCTCTACAAGCCCGTGATCGGCCTGCCACTCAACGGCAGCCTGCCTGGCCAGGCCGTCATCATGGACACCGACGGCGGCGCCCTCGACGGCGACACCGTCTACGACCGCGCAGTCGGCCCGATGCAGTTCATCCCGTCCACCTGGAACCAGTACGCCGGCGACGGCAACGGTGACGGAATCGCCGACCCGCAGAACCTTTTCGACTCCGCACTGACCACCGGCAAGTACCTGTGCGACGGCGGGCTCAACATGCAGGACGTCACCCAGGTTGCCTCCGCGATCCACCGCTACAACAACTCGGCGGCCTACGTCGCCAACGTTCTGGCCTGGTCGCTCGGGTACTCCACCGGCATCGTGCCCGCCGCATCGGACCTGCCGCGCATCCACTGACCTACCTGGACTTACCATGGAGTCATGTCTGTACTGACCGAGTCCGACGTTCGCTCCGCGCTCGCGCGAGTTCTGGACCCAGAGATCCGCAAACCCATCACCGAACTGGGGATGGTCAAGGGGATCTCCCTCTCCAGTGACAACAGCGTCGACATCGGCATCTATCTCACGACCGCCGGCTGCCCGATGCGCACCGAGATCACCGAACGCGTCACCAAGGCCGTCGCCGATGTCGCCGGGGTCGGTGCGATTCGCGTCGAACTCGACGTCATGGACGACGCTCAGCGAACCGAGCTCCGCAAGTCGCTTCGCGGCGATTCCGCCGAGCCCGTCATCCCGTTCGCCCAGCCAGGTTCACTCACCCGCGTCTACGCCGTGGCCTCCGGCAAGGGTGGCGTCGGAAAGTCCAGCGTGACAGTCAATCTCGCGGCAGCAATGGCCGCGCGCGGACTGTCCGTGGGTGTACTCGACGCGGATATCTACGGCCACTCGATCCCCCGCATGCTCGGCACTGACGCCAAGCCGACTCAGGTCGAGCGCATGATCATGCCGCCCGTCGCCCACGACGTGAAGATGATCTCCATCGCGCAGTTCACCCAGGGCAACACACCTGTCGTCTGGCGCGGACCGATGCTGCACCGCGCGCTCCAGCAGTTCCTCGCCGACGTGTTCTGGGGCGATCTGGACGTGCTGCTGCTCGATCTGCCGCCCGGCACCGGTGACATCGCCATCTCGGTGGCTCAGCTCATCCCGAGCGCCGAGATCCTGGTCGTCACCACACCGCAGCAGGCTGCTGCAGAGGTCGCCGAGCGCGCGGGCGCGATCGCCCTGCAGACCCGCCAGCGCGTCGCCGGCGTCGTCGAGAACATGTCCTGGCTCGAACTTCCCGACGGCACCCGTATGGACGTCTTCGGCGAAGGCGGCGGGCAGACCGTCTCCGATCGCCTCACGAAGGCCGTCGGCGCCAAGGTTCCGCTTCTCGGACAGATCCCGCTGGATCCGTCCGTCCGCGAGGCAGGCGACGCCGGGACGCCGATCGTCCTCAGCGCTCCCGATTCACCCGCAGCCATCGCACTCAAGGACATCGCCGACAAGTTGGCCGTCCGTCAGCGCGGGCTGGCCGGAATGTCGCTCGGTATCAACACGGTTCGCAACCTGTAGAACCCCCTCATACGGAAGGGCGCCTGTCACCGATCGGTGACGGGCGCCCTTGCGTATGTCGAATCTAGGTGGCGTCGAAGTCCACAGGAGGACGTTCGCCGGCGGTGAGTGGCTTGTCCTTCGACAGCGTCTTCGGCTCCTGTACTCCGCTCTGCGGCTTCTTGTCGAAGTTGCCCGTGAAGATGGAGTCGTCGCCGTCGAGGAGGTGCTGGGTGATCACAGCGCGCGGCGTCATTCCGCGCAGCTTGTTCAGATCTGCGAGCGGTTTACGCAGATCCTCGAAATCGGTGCCCAGTTCTTCCTTGAGCTGATTGGAAGCGCCCGAAGCATATTCGCGCACCTGCCTCAGGGATTTCGTGACCCAGGAGACCGCACCAGGAAGCCGCTCAGGTCCCAAGATGACCAGAGCCGCTACGAGGAGGATCATGAACTCGCCCCAACCGATGTTGCCAAACACAGGGTCAGCCTACTGTGTGCTCGCTCGGTGCGCGCATGTCCGGATCAACCTCACAGGAAGATCGCAGGGTCCGATCAGTCCGACACCGGCGTGACCGAAATGTCGACCTGCCGTCCGTCGCGGATCAACTGAACGTTGACGGGTTGGTCGACGGTCGTCGCGTTGACCGCAACCACCAATTCGTCGGCGCTTGTCACCGGTCGGTCACCGACCTTGACGATGACGTCACCCTCGACGATCCCCGCACGTTGCGCTGGGCTGCCGTCGCGCACGTTGGCCACCGCAGCACCACTGGTCGCGTCGTTGACCGCGGTGCGTGCATTCACGCCGATGTCGGGGTGATGAACCTTGCCGTCACGGATGATGGTCTGCGCCACCTCGGTCACCGTGTCGATCGGAATCGCGAAGCCGAGCCCGACCGAACCGCCGGACTCACTGAGCATTGCGGTGTTGATGCCGATGACGCGGGCTTCGTCGTCGACGAGCGCACCACCGGAGTTGCCGTGGTTGATCGCCGCGTCGGTCTGGACGGCGTCGATGACGGCGTTGGTGTCGGTGCCTTCACCCGACAACCGCAGAGGCCGGTTCAGTGCACTGACGATTCCGCGGGTGACGGTCTTGCTCAATCCGAGCGGTGAGCCGACGGCGACGACGTCGTCGCCCACCTGAACATCCTCGGATTTTCCGAGCTGAGCGACCGTCAGATTGTTCGCCGACACCTTGAGCACTGCGAGGTCTGTCTTGACGTCACGTCCGACGATCTGGGCGTCGGTCTTGGTTCCGTCGGAGAAGATCACCTGGATCTTCGCGTCCTGAGCGGGCGGAACGGCCGAGGAGATCACGTGGTTGTTGGTGACGATGTATCCGGCGCCGTCGATGACCACACCGGAACCCGTGCTGCCCTGGTCGCCGACGGCGACCTGAATCGACACCACGGATGGCAGTACGGCGTCGGCGACTTTCGCCACCTGAGACTCCGGCTGTTCCCCACCGCCGGATTGAACGAGCGTGACACGTGAGCTGGTGAGTGAACTGCGATCGGCAGTGATGACAGTGGCAAGCAATCCACCGACGAGAGCGATGACAAGCGCCATGCCCGCAAGCGCGGCCAGTGCCGAGGGGGCGACCTTGCGACCGAACAACAGCTCACGCACGTCGAGTTTCTGGGCGGGAGGCAACTGCACCGGCGCCTCGGACTCTGCGGGCTTGCCCAGCGAGACGGCGGATTCAGGATCGCGCCACGGATCACGCGGCGTTTCTTCGTCGGGCGTGTTGTTCGCCGTCGCCTCGGGATCGCGACCGATCGACTCGGTGGCGTCTGCGGGTCGACCGAACGCTTCGGCCAGAACCGGGTCCGGAGTCCCGATCACGACATCGGAGGACGGAGTCGATCGCGCGGCCACCGGAGTGAACGAGCCCTCGACTCCACTCGGCCGACCGAACACCTGGCGCGAGGCCGGATCGATCTGGGGTCGATAGACCGGACGGGGGTCGAGAACCGGCGCATCTGCCGGTCTGTCCACCGAACCGTTTGCCGAAGAATCCGAACTCACTCCGGAGTGCCCCCTTTTTCCGTCAGTCACATGGTCCAGTATCACTGATCCGCGCCGGGAAGCTGGCGCGCGGCGTCATTTGCGCCAGCGACGGGACAACCTCTTGCTGATGGTGGAGAAGCCGGCGGGTTGATTACCGACGGAACTGTCGGCGTTTTCCGAATTCGGCCCGGTAGTCGGACTGTTGCACGAAGGAATCTGGCTGAGAAGTCCCACCAGGGACAACGGCATCGTCATCTCGCCGCTTCGACGCAGCGCACCACGTGCCTGCTGCTGAGCATCGACGGCCGCAGCGCACTCGGCACAGATCGAGATGTGATGCGAGGCCCGCAAGTAGGCCTGCATTCGGAGTTCTCCGTCGACGTAGGCAGCGATTGCCTCGCTGGCCAGATGTTCGGTCGAACCGAACTGGCGATGTGCCCGCGCCTCCGTCATTCGTCCCTCCAGGTGATTGACCACGTCCCGCTCTGTAGCTCGAACCCGACCGTCAGAAACCGACGAGTTCGGATTCGGCTGCGCGCTGCGCTGCCAGATGATCACGAATCGCCTGTCGCCCACGATGGATACGGCTACGAACCGTTCCGAGCTTCACTCCCAGTGTGGCACCGATTTCCTCGTACGACAGACCTTCGATGTCACAGAGCACGACAGCGGCACGAAATTCAGGTGCGAGTGAGTCCAGTGCGGCCTGCAGACCTGCGTCGAGGCGCGCGTCGTGGTAGATCTGCTCGGGGTCCGGACCGGGCGAGGGAACGCGGTCGTAGTCCTCGGGCAGCGCTTCCATACGGATGCGATTGCGTCGGCGAACCATGTCGAGGAACAGGTTTGTGGTGATGCGGTGCAACCAGCCCTCGAAAGTTCCGGGCTGATAATCGGAGAGCGAGCGGAACACCCGGATGAAGGTGTCCTGCGTCAAGTCCTCGGCGTCCTGGGCATCGCCTGACAACCGGTAGGCCAGGCGGTACACCCGGTCACCGTGCTGACGCACGAGTTCGTCCCAAGACGGCATGGAGGACTTCTCACCAGTTGCATCGAACACAGCAGTGCCGATCAATTCGGAATCCACAGCCGATTCCGTCGTCAAAACTTCCGACTCTCGAGGGCGAGGCTCGTCGTTGACCTGGTAAATAAGTTGATCCTCCTGCTCGGGATCGCGTAGTTCGATCACCGCGTTGTCCGAATCACGTGATGCGCGATATTCGGGAGAACCAGCCGTTGCTGTGATTTGTTCCCGATCACCGAGCTGCGAAAGACCAACTTGGTAGAAATCGATACCGCCGTGCGATCTTCGATCCGGCGATGTATACACCTTTTCTCATCGCGGTGTGCACGCCATATGAGGAGCCTGAGGGATTCCTGAGAATCCTGGTGACTGCGCGCCTTGCAGCGACAATCCGAACCGCCCGATAACCTCATGAGCGTGACCCACGCCGAACAGATACTCCGCCACGTCGAGGACGTAGTTTCCGAGGACGAGATTTTGACCGCGGCGCGAGATCGAGCGCTGGATCTCGGAGCCCATCCGGTGACGCCCGCCGTCGGCGCGACCCTCGCGATGTTCGCGAGGATGCTCGACGCGAAGACGGCCGTCGAGGTAGGTACCGGAGCCGGCGTGAGCAGCCTGTGGCTTCTGCACGGCATGCGCGACGACGGCGTCCTGACCACGATCGACAGCGAACCCGAACATCAACGAGCAGCCAAGCTGACCTTCCGCGAAAGCGGAATCGCTCCGGCACGCACTCGCCTCATCAACGGACGGGCTCTCGACGTGCTTCCCCGGCTCGCGGACGGCGGCTACGACCTGGTGTTCGTCGACTGCGCCGCGATCGACCACCCGCACTACGTCCGCGAAGGTGTCCGCCTGCTGCGCCCCGGCGGTGTCATCGTTCTGCACAACGCCCTGGCCGACGGCCGCGTTGCCGACAGCTCCGCACGCGACGCGACAACGGTTGCGGTCCGAGAAGCGGCAAAGGCCGTGACCGAGGACGAGCGACTCATTCGAGTCCTCCTCCCCCTCGGTGACGGCCTCCTCTGCGCGAGCAAGCTCTAGATCCAGACGCCCTTACCGATGGCGACGACGCCACCCTGACTGACGGCAAATCGTTCGCGGTCACGTTCGAGATCGACGCCGATGATTTCGCCGTCACCGACGACGACGTTCTTGTCGAGGATCGCTCGCCGTACGACGGCACCCTTGCCGATGCGCACACCCGGCATCAGCACGCTGCCCTCGACGGTCGCACCGTCCTCGATCATCACGTTGGAACTGAGTACCGAATTGCGCACGGTCGCCGCGGACAGGATCGACCCCGCACCGACGACCGATTCCTGCGCGAGTCCGCCCTTCACGAACTTTGCGGGCGCGAGATTCTCGGTGGCGCCGCGGATGGGCCAGCGACGGTTGTAGAGATTGAAGATCGGGTGCACCGACACCAGGTCCATGTGAGCGTCGTAGAAGGCGTCGAGGGTACCGACGTCACGCCAGTAGCCGCGGTCTCGATCGGTGGCACCGGGAACGACGTTGTCCTTGAAGTCGTAGACCGACGCCTCACCCGCGGCGACCAAGGCGGGAATGATGTCGCCGCCCATGTCGTGATCGGAATCGGAATTCTCTGAATCAGCGCGGATGGCGTCCACGAGTACCTTGGTGGTGAACACATAGTTACCCATGGACGCGAACGTCGAATTGGGGTCGTCCGGTGTCCCGGGAGGATGGGCGGGCTTTTCCAGGAACTGGGTGATGCGTCCGGACTCGTCACTGTCGATGCAGCCGAAAGCAAAAGCCTCACTTCGCGGTACACGAATACCCGCGACCGTCACGCCTGCCCCGGATTCGATGTGGTGCTGAACCATCTGTTCCGGATCCATCCGGTACACGTGGTCGGCACCGAAAACCACGATGTACTCGGGGTCCTCGTCGTAAACGAGATTGAGCGACTGCAGGATTGCGTCGGCACTGCCGGTGTACCAGCGCGGCCCGAGCCGCTGCTGGGCCGGGACCGGGGTGATGTACTCACCCGCGAACCCGGACAACCGCCACGTCTGCGAAATGTGGCGGTCGAGTGAATGTGACTTGTATTGCGTCAACACACAAATACGCAGATATCCCGCGTTGACAAGGTTGCTCAACACGAAGTCGATAAGTCGATATGCACCTCCGAAGGGCACTGCGGGCTTCGCTCTGTCCGCGGTCAGCGGATACAAGCGTTTGCCCTCGCCCCCGGCGAGCACGATTCCAAGCACATGCGGCTGGCTTCTCACACCGCTAACCTATCCGCACTGGTGAACTCCCGCTAGCGAAGCAGTCCGAGAGGTCCGATCGTGTCCCCCTCCGAACGGTCGGGGATAACGTGATCGGTAGCCGGATCGACCACGGGCGGTTAGGTTTAGCGCGTGCGAGTCGCGATGATGACCAAGGAATACCCGCCGGAGATCTACGGCGGCGCAGGAGTACACGTAACCGAGCTCGTCGCTCAGATGAAACGGCTGTGCGAGGTCGACGTGCACTGCATGGGCGCCCCGCGCGAAGGCGCGATCGTCCACTCTCCCGACCCCGCTCTCGCCGGATCCAACCCGGCCCTGACGACGCTCTCCACCGAACTGCGCATGGCGGACGCCGCGGCCGGTGTCGACATCGTCCACTCCCACACCTGGTACACCGGACTGGCCGGGCATCTCGCGTCGGCTCTCTACGACGTGCCGCACATCCTCACCGCGCACTCACTCGAGCCCAGACGCCCGTGGAAGGCCGAACAGCTAGGCGGCGGCTATCGGATCTCGTCGTGGTCCGAACGCAACGCCGTCGAGCACGCAGACGCGATCATCGCCGTCAGTTCCGGTATGCGACTCGACGTCCTCGACGCGTACCCCGCTGTCGATCCGAGTCGCGTTCACGTAGTCCGCAACGGAATCGACACCGAGGTATGGCATCCCGGGGGATCTGCGCCGGGAGCACAGTCCGCACTCGCGTCGATCGGCGTCGACCCGGCAAAACCCATCGTGGCCTTTGTCGGACGCATCACGAGGCAGAAGGGCGTCGGGCACCTCGTCGCGGCAGCCCACCACTTCGACCCGGAGATTCAGCTCGTGCTGTGCGCCGGCGCTCCCGATACGCCGGAGATCGCCGCCGAGACGGAGAAGGCGGTGGCCGAACTCGCCCGGCACCGGGGCAATGTCTACTGGGTGCGCGAGATGCTCCCGACCGAGCAGATCAGGGAAATACTTTCGGCAGCAACGGTATTCGTCTGCCCTTCGGTGTACGAACCCCTCGGGATCGTCAATCTCGAAGCCATGGCGTGTGAGACCGCCGTGGTCGCTTCCGACGTCGGCGGCATCCCCGAGGTGGTCGCCGACGGCGTCACCGGTCGACTCGTGCACTACAACGCCTACGAGCCGAACGCGTTCGAGGAATCGCTCGCGGCCACCGTCAATGCCGTTGTCGCCGACCGAGAAGGCGCCGACGCGATGGGTCGTGCGGGCAGGATCCGTGCGATCGACGAGTTCTCCTGGGCCGAAATCGCCAAGCAGACGCTCGAGGTCTACGCGGACGCCGTCACGAGACGCTGATCCGCGTCAGATCTTGCGATAGGTCGAGACCGTCGCCGACGCGGTGACGGTACTCGGCTGCGGCAGCTTCTCCACGGCGGCAGCCAGATCGGCGGGCGTCAGGTGTCTCGCCGACGGTCCCATCCCCACCAAGTCGAGGACGTCCTGGTGTGAGAGTGACATCGTGAACTCGACCTCGTCGCTACTCACACGCTCGAAGTATCCGGCCATCGACGATTCGAGACGTTCCACTTTGCGGTCGTCGACCCGGACCATCGCGAGAATGTCGATCAGCTCGCGCAGATGCCTGTCGGTGGGCGTCAGGACCACCAGAACGCCGTCTTCGGCGAGAACTCGATGGGACTGCGGACCGTTACGAGGAGCGAACACACAGAGCACGTGAGAGAGCGCTCCGTCGCGAATGGGTAGTGGTTGCCAGACGTCTGCGACGATCGAACCGATTCTTTCGTGGACCTTCGCGGCACGCCGGGCCGCGAACTTGGACACGTCCAAGGCTATCGCCCGAGAA
The DNA here is from genome assembly GCF_029457415.1 of Rhodococcus sp. RCBS9. Taxonomy (NCBI): domain Bacteria; kingdom Bacillati; phylum Actinomycetota; class Actinomycetes; order Mycobacteriales; family Nocardiaceae; genus Rhodococcus; species Rhodococcus sp. RCBS9. The sequence continues at coordinate 625,350 of NZ_CP120422.1, forward strand.
TCAGGCAGCGAATCCACGACGTGTGCGAGGTATTGTCCTGTGCCTGCGCCGATTTCGACGATCCGCGCGGGATCCGACCTCGCCGTCGTCGCGCAGGCTCGGGTGACGGCATCCATCAGCGGGCCGAAGTGGCCGGCGCCGAGCAATCGTGCACGCGCGGCAATCATCTCGGCACTGTCGCCGGTGAACTTCGTGGCACCGCCACTGATCAGGCTCACGTAACCCTGGCGAGCGATATCGAATCGATGTCCGCGGTCGCACTCGGCGGCGCCGTCCACCAATTCCAGATCAGCAGCACACTGCGGGCAGGACAGAAGATCGATCACGGCGGCAAGCATTGATCCGTCCTTTCGGCTACCGGCGGTGCGCACACACTTCAGGCCCCGTACCGAAACGGATACGGAGCCTGCGTGCAATCACGTGCTGTTGTTCGTACTGCTACAACCTGGACCCGACTAGCTGGTGACGTTCGTGAGTTCCACACCGAGCGCTGCAGCTTCATCCGGGGTCAGCTCGACGACGAGGCGTCCGCCACCCTCGAGTGGAACCCGCATGACGATTCCTCGTCCCTCTTTGGTTGCTTCGAGGGGACCGTCCCCGGTCCGGGGCTTCATGGCCGCCATCCTCTGCTCCCTCCAGATCTGCGCTGCATTGCTCTGCGCCTCGACTAACGGTGCGCCCCGCCAACAATCAGCGAGGCTCGTACCCTCCATTGTTCCCTATGGATGCGGGAACCGGGAATCTGAGTCACATTTAGGGGTGTTCAGTCGACCGTCACACCTGCACCGGAACCCAGCAATCAGCCACGTGATCATCGACCATTCCGGTAGCCTGCATGAGCGCATAAGCCGTGGTAGGACCCACAAACTTGAACCCGCGCCGCTTGAGTTCCTTAGCCATGGCAGTCGACTCGGGAGTGACCGCGGGAACCTCTGCAATTGATGTCAGTCTTCTGGTGCGTCGAGGCGGCGAGAACGACCAGAGTAACGAATCGAGGTCCAGATCGGGCGAATTCACGAGCACTCGGGCGTTGGAAATCGTCGCCTCGATCTTCGCGCGATTGCGGACGATCGCGGCATCGGAGAGCAATCTCTCGACATCCGCAACTCCGTACGCTGCGACCTTGTCCGGATCGAACCCGTCGAAGGCTTCGCGGAACGCCTCGCGTTTGCGCAGAATCGTGATCCACGAAAGTCCCGATTGGAATGCTTCGAGGGCGAGTCGTTCGAACAGTTCGTCGCGCCCGTGCAGCGGACGCCCCCACTCCTCGTCGTGATAGTCGCGGTAGAGCGTGTCGCCGGGCGTCTCGACCACCCAGCCGCACCGAACGAGTCCGTCGGCCATCAGCCCTGGGAATCCTTCGATTCGGATACGGTCTCAGGCTCCTCCTGCGATGCTTCGGCCTTGGCCGGAGCATCCGCTTTCACCAGGACCTCAGACCGCTCGTCACGGCCCAGTTGTGCACGCAGAGAATCGATTTCCAACCCGAGGCGATGCAGGGCCCAATCCACTTCACTCGCCTTGTAGCCACGCAGCACCTGCTGAAAACGCAGCGCGTCGACATCCGCCCCGGTGACGTCCTCTGCCGGGAGTACGGTCGCCGTCGTGCCAGGAGGCAGCGGCGGCAGCTCTTCCGAGCGCCCGAACACAGCGCTGGCGGCGAGGAAGATCATCGCGCCGACCAGTGCCATGACAATCAGGTACAGGAGGATCGTCATCATGGACCGATACTCCCATACCCGAGTGTGAGCGGTCAGACCCCCGCGGTGCGCACTATCGAATTCATCGGGGGTCGATCGAGTAGCGAAACCTCGGTGGTCTCGGGCACGAAAGAATCGCCGTCGACCAGGAATTGGGTCAACCCGGCACCCGAATCCTCGATCCCGCACCGCCGGAGCATCGTTCCGATGATCTGCCGGCTCATCACACCGAGGTCGGCGAGCGGCCGGTTGCGATGCTTGCGCACACCGAGATTGACCTGACCGATCGCCGCCAGCCCCAACGTGTCGTACGTGTCGAGCAGAAGGCCGATCTCGACGCCGTAGCCGGGCGCGAACGGGACAGCGGACAGCAGCTCACGGGTGCCCGCGTATTCACCGCCAAGCGGTTGCAGTACCGACGTGAGTTCCGGCCGCAGCGCGGCCAACATGGGCCGCGCAACCAATTCCGTGACTCGCCCGCCGCCGTTGGCATCCTCCGTGCCGCTCACGCGCAGCGGACGGCGGTAGTAGCCCTTCACCAGATGGATGCCGTCAACCGTGAGCAGCGGCCCCAGCAGTTTGGGCACGAACGCCGGATCGGGATTGATGAGATCGGAGTCGACGAATGCGATCAGATCGCCGGTCGTTGCGGCGACCGAACGCCACAGCACCTCGCCCTTGCCCGCGGTCGGCGGGATGGACGGGACTGCGCTCTCACGACTGATCACCGTCGCCCCCGCCGCGCGAGCACGCTCGGCGGTACGGTCGGTCGAACCGGAATCGAGAACGATCAACTCGTCGACCAAACCACCGAGCAACGGATGAATGGTGTCGACCACCGCAGCAACGGTGTCCTCTTCGTTGAGCGCGGGCAACACCACCGAGACGGTTCGGCCACCCTTCGCCCGTTCGAGCTCGGCGACCGTCCAACTCGGATGGTCCCAACTGTTGGCGTCTGCCCATACGCGGGTCGGGCCCGCACCGGTGATGCTCATGCCAGACCTCGAACCGTACGTACCGGGGCACGGCGTCCCTGGATCGCGGCCACCATGTCGACGACTCGACGGGTGGACGCCACCTCGTGAACACGGAACACCCGGGCGCCGCCCGCCGCGGCCATTGCTGTCGCTGCCAATGTTCCCTCCAACCTCTCGGAAAGCTCCACACCAAGAGTCTCCCCGATGAAGTCCTTATTACTCAGCGCCATCAGCACTGGCCACCCGGTGTTTACAAGAACGTCCACTTTCCGCAACAACTCGAGCCCGTGAAAGGTGTTCTTACCGAAATCGTGGGTGGGATCGATCAGGATCGCGTCACGCGGAACCCCGAGTGCCAGGGCGCGCTCTGCCGCCGACACGACCTCGGTGACCACATCTGCGACGACGTCGTCGTAGCGGACACGATGCGGGCGGGTGCGCGGAACCGCGCCACCCGTGTGCGAGCAGACGATCCCGGCACCAGTCTCGGCAGCAACCAGGACGAGGTCGGGATCCGCACCCGCCCACGTGTCGTTGATCAGGTCGGCGCCTTCGACGCGTGCCAACCGCGCGACGCCGCTCCGCCAGGTGTCGACGCTGATGATCAGCTCGGGGTACTTGGCTCTGATCGCGGCGACGAACGGAACGACTCGCCTGACCTCTTCGTCGGCGTCGACGAGGTCACCGGGCCCAGCTTTCACTCCCCCGATGTCCACCAGATCGGCGCCCTCGTCGACGGCCCTGTCGACGGCAGCCATCGCTGCCGAATCCGAGAACGTCGCGCCTTGGTCGTAGAAGGAATCGGGAGTGCGGTTGACGATGGCCATCACCAGTGCACGGTCGACCGCGACCGGACGCCCACACAGGGTGGGCGCCGGACCTGGCTGCGCGGTAGAACCGGGGAGTGAAGACATGCCACTCATACTGGCATGACGGAACTCGGTCTAGCCCTTGGGTACCGAGCCCGCCGCGACCTTTCCGACGTATTCGTCGTACGAGTCCACGTAACCACCCTCGCGGCCTTCGAGAACGTGCAGAGTGTCGGCGCCGACGTCGTAACCCTCGTTGCGCAATTCCACCTTGCGCGACTTGAAAGTGCTGGTGTGTTCGAGTGAGTCGACGATGCGGATGAACAGCGGGACCGCGTAGTTGGGGAGCTTGCCGTAGAGGTGTGCCGCGACTTCACTTCCCTCCAAGCTTTGACCGTCCCGCAGCTTGACTGCCGCCATGCCCGCGCGACCGTCGGTGCCCGGAATCTCGACGCCGTAGACAACTGCTTCCTCGACGGCCGGGTGCGAACTCAGCGCGCCCTCGACCTCCGTGGTGGCGACGTTCTCTCCCTTCCAACGGAAGGTGTCGCCGAGACGGTCGACGAAGGCGACGTGGCCCCATCCCTGCTTGCGCACCAGGTCTCCGGTGTCGAACCAGGTGTCGTCGTCCTTGAATCCGCCGCGTACCAGTTTGCTGTTGCTCGCCGCTTCGTCGGTGTAACCGTCGAAAGGCGCCCGGTCGGTGACCTTCGACAGCAGGAGTCCGACCTGACCCGTGGAAACCTTGCGGAGTCGACCGTCGGCTCCACGCAACGCTTTTCCGGTGTCCTCGTCGAACTCCACGACGGCGTGCGGCAACGGGCAGATGCCTGCTGTCTTGTCGACGTTGAGTGCGTTGACGAACGCGATGTTGCATTCGCTCGCGCCGTAGAACTCGGCGACGCGGGGTATGCCGAACCGCTGGGTGAATTCGGCCCAGATCTCAGGGCGCAGACCGTTACCCACCATCAGCCGAACAGCATTGTCGCTGTCGGTCGGCTTGACCGGCTGGTTGAGCAGATAGCGGCACAGTTCGCCGATGTAGGTGAACGCGGTCGCCTTGTTCAGTGCGATGTCGTCCCAGAACCGCGAGGCCGAGAACTGACGTCCGATCGCGATTGTCGCACCGGACGCGAGCACCGAGGACAGCGAGACCGTCAACGCGTTGTTGTGGTAGAGCGGCAGGCAGCAGTACAGGGTGTCCGAGCCGCGCAAGCGCACGCCCATCAACCCGAGCCCCGACATCGACTTCAACCAACGGAAGTGAGTCATCAAGCTGGCCTTGGGCATTCCGGTGGTGCCCGAGGTGAAGATGTAGAACGCCTTCTCCTTTGCCAGCACCTCGGCGGTGACCGCGGGGTTGGACGGATCAGCCGTCTTCGCCAGATCCGCGAGTTCGCTGACGAGAAGTTGGTTCGGTCCGCTAAATCCGGCGGGCAACGATTCGAGGGCTTCTTCGCACTCGTCGGCGACCACCAGGACGCGCGCATCGAGGAGCGTAAGGCTGTGTGCCAGAACGTCGTCGCGCTGGTTGTAGTTCAGCATGCCCGCTGCCGCGCCGAGTTTTACCGCGGCCAAGGCGATCAGCAGCGCTTCGGGAGTGTTCTTTGCCAGCACTCCGACGACGTCTCCGCGGTCGACTCCTCGACCACGGAGAACGTCCGCGTAGCGGTTCACCAGTTCGTTGGCTTCCGCGTAACTGGTCGCGTGGCCCTCGAACCGGATGAACGGGCGCGACGGGTGCGCGTGCGCGGCCTTCTGGAAGATCAACCCGATCGATTCCTTGGCCGAAGGCTTACGGGTGAGCCCGGCGGCCCCCCGCGCCAGGATCGGCACCTCGGTGATCATCGACGGCAGTTTTGCCGCCAGATCGAGCAGGCCGACGGTCGAACGGGCTTCCGAACTCATGGCTCCCCTAACACGTATCCGGCGCCCATTCGGCCGCCCAGTCTGCGGCCACCTTACTGCACGGTAATAAAGCCCGCCATGCCCCAGGTCAGGGTTTCACGCAAGCGTCTGATCAGGATTTGACGCACGCGTCGAGCGCGGCCTCGACGTCCGTCCTCACCAGCAGAGTGTCCAGCGCCTGACGCCCGACGAAGCCGGTCCCGTCGAGCTTGTTCAACCACTCGAGCAGGCCGGTGAAGTGGCCGACGGGATCGAGCATCACGACAGGTTTCTCGTGCATTCCCAGGTAGCCGGCTGTCCACGTCTCGAACAACTCTTCCAGCGTCCCGATTCCGCCGGGCAGCGTGATGAACGCGTCGGCGTGGTCTTCCATCAGCTTCTTGCGTTCGCGCATGGTGTCCGTGACGATCAGTTCGTCGGCGTCAACGTCGGCAACTTCCTTGTGCACCAAGGCTTTCGGGATGACGCCGACGGTCCAGGCACCCGCCGCGCGAGCGGACTCGGCGACAGCGCCCATCATCGACACGTTGCCACCGCCCGAGACCAACTGCCATCCGCGTCGACCGATCGCGGTTCCCACCTCGGCAGCCAACGCCAGGAACGATTCGTCCACCGGCCCCGACGCGCAGTAGACGCAGATCGAGTACTTTTTGTCGGAATCGGTCACCATTCTTCTTCTTTCCCCAGATCTGCGGCCTCGTCGACGCCCTTGTCGGCGTTGAGGACGATTCGTACTGCTTCTTCCACGCTGTCGGTGACGTGCAGCAGATTCACGTCACCTTCGGAAATCTTGCCGTCCCGCTCGAGGGTGCCGCGAATCCAGTCGACGAGTCCGGACCAGTACTCGGTACCGAACAGGACGATCGGGAAGCGCGTGACCTTGTGGGTCTGGACCAGGGTGAGTGCCTCGAACAGCTCGTCGAGTGTTCCGAAGCCGCCGGGCAGGCAGATGAATGCCTGGGAGTACTTCACGAACATCGTCTTGCGTGCGAAGAAGTACCGGAAGTTGATTCCGAGATCCACCCACTCGTTGAGTCCCTGCTCGAACGGCAACTCGATGCCGAGGCCGATCGAGTATCCGCCGGCCTCGCTGCAACCGCGGTTGGCAGCTTCCATCACCCCTGGCCCACCACCGGTGATGACGGCGTACCCGGCCTCGGCCAACGCCGTTCCCAGCTCGCGCCCGGATTGGTACTCGGGATGATCGACCGTGGTGCGGGCCGAACCGAACACCGTCACCGCACGCGGGACCTCGGCGAGTGCGCCGAAACCTTCGATGAATTCGCTCTGGATACGCAGCACACGCCACGGATCGGTGTGTACCCAATCCGTGGGTCCGCGCTTGTCGAGCAAGCGCTGATCCGTCGTGGTCTTCTCGTCCTTGCGCTTGCGTCGAAGCTGAACCGGCCCGCGGTGCTTGATCGACGAGCTCTGCTTCTTCGAAGCCGAATTCTTCTCTGGTGCCATGCGGCAAGGCTAACGGTCAGGCCGACAGATACTTCCTCAGCACGGCCGCGACGTCGGTGATCTGCTGCACCGGAACGTGCTCGTCGCGCTTGTGCGCGAGGTTCGGATCACCCGGTCCGTAGTTCACGGCAGGAATGCCGAGCGCCGAGAACCTGGACACGTCGGTCCACCCGTACTTCGCACGGAACTGACCACCGGCCGCCTCGATCAGGGCGGCAGCGGACGGGTTCGCCAAGCCAGGCAGCGCGCCAGGCGAGGAGTCGGTGACCTCGAATCCGAGGCCCAGACCGTCGAACACTTCGCGCACGTGCGCCTCGGCTTGTACCTCGCTGCGATCGGGCGCGAATCGGAAGTTGACGTCCATCTCGGCTTCGTCCGGGACGACGTTTCCGGCGACGCCACCGGAGATCCGCACCGCCGACAAGCCCTCGCGGTAGCCGCAACCGTCGATGTCGACCGAGCGCGGCTGGTAACTCGACAACCGCTCCAACGCTCCGCCGAACTTGTGAATGGCATTGTCCCCCAGCCAGGACCTGGCCGAATGGGCGCGAGTTCCCGAAGCCGTCAACCGCACCCGCATCGTGCCCTGACACCCGGCCTCGATGAAACCGGCCGTCGGCTCACCGAGAATTGCGACGTCCGCCGCGAGCCATTGCGGGATCTCGCGTTCGATCCGTCCCAGGCCGTTGTACGTTGCGGCGATCTCTTCGCAGTCGTAGAAGACGAGGGTCAGATCGTGGGCCAGGTTCTCGATGGTGGCCGCAAGGTGTAGGAAGACCGCGTCGCCCGACTTCATGTCCACGGTCCCGCAGCCGTGCAGGATGTCGCCGTCACGCCGCGAAGGAACGTTGTCCGCGATCGGCACCGTATCCAGATGTCCGGCGAGCATGACCCGACTGGGCAAACCACGCGACGTACGCGCCAACACGGCATTGCCGTTGCGGATGATCTCGAAGCCCGAAGTCTGCTCACGCAGCGCATCCTCGACAGCCTGCGCAATGACGGATTCGTCGTGCGAGACGCTGGGGATGTCGACCAGGGCGGCCGTCAAGTCGATGGGGTCCGAAGCAAGATCGAGGATGCTCACACGCACCAGCCTAGGCCGGTGCACCCACCACCCAGTAATCTCTAGTCCCGTGAGCGCACAGGGAGCAACAGCAGTAGGTATCGCCAACGTGACCGCGGACGGAACCGTCCTCGACACCTGGTTCCCGGCACCGGAGCTGGGAACATTCGACAAGACCGGTACCGAGAACGTCGAGGGAACAGATATTCCTTCCGATCTTGCACTGCTGGCAGGCACTGACGACGCTCGCGAGGTATCGCAGGTCGTCGTGCGCACCACCATCGCCGATCTCTCCAAGGCGCCGGTCGACGCACATGACGTCTACCTGCGCCTCCATCTCCTCTCGCACCGTCTCGTCGCACCTCACGGTGTCAACCTCGACGGCCAGTTCGGCCTGCTCAGCAACGTCGTGTGGACCAACTTCGGCCCGTGCGCCGTCGAAGGTTTCGAGCAGGTTCGCTCGCGTCTGCGCATCCGCGGCGTCGTGACCGTGTTCAGCGTCGACAAGTTCCCCCGCATGGTCGACTACGTCGTGCCGTCCGGAGTCCGCATCGGTGACGCGGACCGTGTCCGACTCGGTGCACACCTCGCCAGCGGAACGACCGTCATGCACGAGGGCTTCGTCAACTTCAACGCCGGCACCCTCGGCAACTCGATGGTCGAAGGCCGCATCTCCGCGGGCGTCGTCGTCGACGACGGATCCGATGTGGGCGGCGGCGCCTCGATCATGGGCACCCTCTCCGGTGGAGGCAAGGAAACGATCTCCCTCGGCAAGCGCTGCCTCCTCGGCGCAAACGCCGGCCTCGGCATTTCGCTCGGCGACGACTGCGTCCTCGAAGCGGGCCTCTATGTCACCGCCGGCACCAAGGTCACCGGCCCGGACGGAACCGTCGTCAAGGCCAAGGAACTGAGCGGCAAGTCGAACCTTCTCTTCCGTCGTAACTCGGTCTCGGGTGCCGTCGAGGTCGTGCCGTGGAAGGGCACCGGCGTAGAACTGAACGCTGCTTTGCACGCTAACGACTGATGAGTAGCACCGACGTCTCCGACGGAACAACCACTGCTCTCGGCCACGGTCTCAAGGTCCGCCATCTGACGATGATGGGCTTGGGCTCGGCCATCGGCGCCGGCCTGTTCCTCGGAACCGGCGTCGGTATCGCCAAGGCCGGGCCGGCCGTCCTGATCTCCTACATCCTTGCGGGCGCCGTCGTGGTGTTCGTGATGCGCATGCTCGGCGAGATGGGCGCCGCGATCCCGGCCAGCGGTTCCTTCTCTCACTACGCACGCTTGGGGATCGGCGAGTGGGCCGGCTTCGTGATGGGCTGGCTCTACTGGTTCATGCTCATCATGGTGTTGGGCGCCGAGATCACCGGAGCCTCGGCGATCGTGAACGACTGGGTGCCGTCGATCCCGCAATGGGTTGTCGCCCTGGTTTTCGTGGTGTTCTTCGCCGTGGTGAACCTGGCGAAAGTCAGCAACTTCGGTGAGTTCGAGTTCTGGTTCGCCGCAATCAAAGTCACCGTCATCATCGGCTTCCTGATCATCGGTGTCCTGCTGGTGTTCGGCATCCTCCCCGATACCGACCCGGTCGGTACGAGCAATCTGTTCGGGCAGGGCGGCTTCATGCCCAATGGATTGTCCGGCATAGCCGCAGGACTTCTCGTCGTGGCATTCGCCTTCGGTGGGATCGAGATCGTCACCATCGCCGCAGCCGAATCCGAGAATCCGGAACGCTCCATCGCCGTCGCTGTCCGGAGCGTCGTGTGGCGCATCAGCGTCTTCTACATCGGCGCCATCTCGATCATGGTTCTGGTGCTGCCCTGGAACGACCCCGAACTCGAGAGCGGCCCGTTTGTGGCCGTCCTGAACAAGGCGAACATTCCAGGCGTTGCCGGGTTCATGGAACTCGTCGTAGTGGTGGCGTTGCTTTCCGCCTTCAACGCCAACATCTACGGCACCTCTCGCATGGCGTTCTCACTTTCGCGCCGCGGCGACGGACCCGCCTTCATGGCGAAATTGTCGAGCACCGGAGTTCCGACCAATGCCGTTCTGCTGTCGGTGTTCTTCGGCTTCGTCAGCGTCCTGCTCAACTGGCTGCTCCCCGACGACCTGCTCGGCATCCTGCTCAACGCAGTCGGCGCTGCGCTGCTGGTCATCTGGATCTTCATCGTCGTCTCGCATCTGCGACTGCGTAAACAACTCGAAGCGTCGGGCAAGCTGACGGTTCGGATGTGGCTGTTCCCGTATCTGAGCTACGCGACACTCGCGATGCTCGGTGTGTTCGTCGTCCTCATGCTCTTCGACGCCGATGCCCGTGCACAGTTGATCTCGACCACCGTGTTGTTCCTCGTGATCGCGGCATTAGGTTTCCTGAACGCCCGTTGGCGTAAGCAGAATCAGCCCGTCTGATCCGTGTGCCTATGCATCCCGCCTGTTCACGACGACGATGCTGAGACCGAATACGACGAGCACGAAGAGGGCGAAGTAGATCAGGCTGCCCCATGGTCCCCAGTGGAAATCGACGCCACCGCTGGAACCGAGAAAATTGTTGGCGTTCATGAACGGCAGGAACGGCATGATCTTCTCGCCGATACTTCCGAACAGGTTGAAAAGATTCTCGATCAGCAAGGGCCACAACAGCAGAAGCGCGATCGCACCTGCAGACTGCCGGAGCAACGCGCCCACTCCTACGGCTAGAACTACGCAGAAGAACGCGTAGATCGGTGTTCCGTAGACGACCCGCCAGTTCTCGTCGCCGGACAGAGTCAAGAATCTTCCGGCGTCACCTGCCGTGGCCTTCGTGAGGGCGAAGGCGCCGAACGACAACACGAGAGTCAGCACCGCTCCGAACCCACCGATGAGGCCCGCTTTGGCGATGAGCACCGAGGCGCGGTTCGGAACTGCCTGGAATGTGGTTCGGATTGTCCCGAAACGATATTCGCTGGTGATCGCGAGGGCCGCCATGATCATCAGAACCAACACACCGAAGCCGGTCACTCCACTGAGTGCCCCCGACACTGTCGGCATCATTGCACCGTTGGGGTTGCTGAGCGACGACTTGGCGCTCAGTCCGAAAACGGTAGCGAGTCCCAACCCGAGCACGATGATGATGATCGTGCACCACAGCGGCGACTTGGTCGTGGTGATCTTGATACGTTCAGCACTGAGAACAGCCATTACAGTGCACCTCCCATAGCCTGCTGTGTATTTGCGTGGTGGGCTCCGGCACCCGGATCGATACCGGATGCGTGGTACTGGACATCGTCCCCGGTCAACTTCATGAACGCATCCTCGAGCGATCCCTGCACAGAAGCCAACTCGTACAACACGATTCCCTGCGAACCAGCCAAACCACCGATCACATCGGTGGTCGAATCCACCACCACCAATGCCGGGGCAACACCGGAACCGTCCTCACGCACCGTCAACCCCTGCGAGAGCAACACACTGCGCAACGCATCGAGCTGAGGACTACGCACCCGCACCGTCGACTCCGACGAACGATCCACGAACTCCGCCACCGTCGAATCCGAAATCAACCGACCCCGACCGATCACCACCAACTGCTCCGCCGTGAGCGCCATCTCCGACAGGAGGTGACTCGACACCAGCACCGTGCGGCCCTCGGCCGCCAACCGCTGCATGAACTTACGAATCCAGACGATGCCCTCCGGATCGAGACCGTTGACCGGCTCGTCGAACAACAACACCTTCGGATCCCCCAACAACGCACCCGCCAACCCCAGACGCTGCGACATACCCAACGAGAACCCGCCGGCCTTCTTACCCGCCACCTCGGACAATCCGACCAACCCGAGCACCTCGTCGACGCGGGACTTCGGGATCCCGTTCGAAGCAGCCATCCACTGCAGATGCGCCCGCGCACTGCGATTGGGGTGCACCCACTTCGCATCCAGCAACGCACCGACCGTCCGCAACGGCGTCTTGAGCTCGCGGTACGGCTTGCCCTCGATCAACGCCGCACCCGACGTCGGCTGATCCAAACCCAGGATCATCCGCATCGTCGTCGACTTACCGGCACCGTTCGGGCCCAGGAAGCCCGTCACGATGCCCGGCTTGACCGTGAACGACAAATCGTCCACCGCTTTCGTCGGTCCGTAAACCTTGGTCAATCCCCTCAGCTCGATCATGAGGACCAGTCAACCATGAAAACCGAACTGTCGGAACTTTCAGACGCCAACGGAGAAAGGCGTTGCGTCCGTTCGCTGTCGAGGCTAGTATCGAATGTATGTTCGACACTACCGGGGGGGTAAAAGTGACGACGCAAGTATCTGAACAGGCCATATCCAAACAGGCGATATCCGAAGAGACCATCGGACAATTCCGAGCATCACTCGTCAGCATGGATCGATCCATCGACAACGCAGCACGCGTGGATCTTCTGCGCGCTTTGGAAGAGTTGAAGGCCAGTTGCGCTGGTGCCCAGGCATTGCTGGCTGCCGATCTCGACGCGTTCACCCGCAACGACCGCGGCGAACGGGGAGTGCCGCGCGCATACCAAGGCCGTGGAATCAACGCGCAGATTGCCCTCGCACGGCGAGAGTCGGCTTGGTTCGGAACTCAGCATCTGAACCTGGCCCGCGCACTGAACGACGAGATGCCTCACACACTTCGACTACTCGTCGACGGCTCCATCAGTGAGCATCAAGCGACGATCCTCATGCGCGAGACTTCATGTCTCACCGCCCAGGATCGCGCTACATTGGATCGCGAGTTCTGCTGCGACGCTGCAATCTTGGACGGATGCGGCAACCATCAACTGACACAAAGAATCCGCGCACGCACTGCCGAAATAGACTCCGATAGTATTGCCAGACGAGCACGCAAAGCCGTGGGAGACAGACGAGTGACGTCACGGCCTGCGCCCGACACGATGTGCTGGCTCAATGTGTTCCTTCCCGTGGCCGAAGGTATCGCCGTGCACGCCACGCTCAGGCGCGACGCAGATTCCGTACTTGCCGGCGGGGACAAGCGCACCCGAGCGCAAATCATGGCTGATCTCCTGGTCGAGCGAGTTACCGGAATCGGCCGCGCCACACCGACACCCGTCACCGTGAATCTGGTTGTCTCCGACCAGTCATTGTTGGGCGAAAATTCCGACCCGGCGTACGTCCACGGGTACGGACCTGTACCAGCCGCTATTGCACGCGAATGGATCACCAAGGCCAGCGAAGACTCCGAAACGGTGGCAACGCTCCGAAAGCTCTACGCACGCCCCGATACGGGCGCGCTGACCGCAATGGAATCCACGGCGAGAACCTTCCCGAAGGGGTTGGCGCGATTGATCGAACTCCGTGATCGAAGCTGCCGTACTCCGTGGTGCGACGCGCCGGTTCGCCACCGCGACCACATTCGCGATCACTCGAGGGGTGGCCTCACCAGCGCAGCCAACGGTGCCGGGTTGTGCGCGGCATGCAATTACGCGAAACAGGGCTCGGACTGGACTGCCGAACCTGTACCAGGTAACCGGCACACCTTCACCACAACGACACCTACCGGGCACCGGTATTCGTCTGAGGCTCCGCCACTTCCGGCACCCTGGACCAGTCCGGATGCGGCCTAAGTTCCTCGGTGAGCCAATGCGTTCACGAACACCTCGGAAATCTCCGAGGGGTCACGAGCGATGTACGTCGAACCGCCCGTCACGCGGGAGATATCGGCGAGCGCCGCCGCATCTGCGTCATCGGTGATGCCGATGGTGACGATGATGACCGGACGCGCCGGATCCTGCTCGCGTGCAAGAACATCGAGCAACTGTTCACGGCTGATGCTGTCAGGATCTTCGTTTGCGCCGTCGGTCAAGATGATGACACTGTTGACTGCTCGCGGATCGTACGATTCCTGAACCTTACGGAATGCGGCCAGCGTCGTGTCGTACAAACCTGTGGCGCCACGTTTGAGTTCGGTGAGCCGGTTCGCCTGATCTGCCATCAACTTTCGTTGAGTCACACCGTCGACGATCGTGTCGTAGCGCCTGATCGGCACCAATTCCTGGAAGTCCTGGGTTCCGTTCATACCTTGGGAAAACGCCCAGAGACCGGCAGCGACGCTGTCTGGGAAGACCTGATTGCCGGCCAGAGCAGCAGCAGTGGTCAACTGCATGCGCGTCTTGCCGCCTGCCGCAGGGTAGTCCATCGACGCAGACACGTCGATCGCAACGAGTGTCCGGATCGGCTTGGCCATCAGAGCCCAAGCGCCCAGTGTCTGATCGGCCACCGACTGTTCGGACACGGTCAGTGCCGTGACGTCACCGACTCCACCTTCGACGGCTCCACCGCCGGAAGTACGGAACCCGCTGCGCGTCAGCACTTCCTGAGCAGATTCACTGTGCAACAGCTCGGCGATGGCGTCACTCTTCTTGGCTGCGGCGTAGTGCCGGTCCGGTGCCGAAGCACTGACCACCAGGGGGTAATCCATGATCATGGTTCCCGTCGCCGGTACTGTCGCGGAAATCTTCGACTCGGCCTTCGTGAACTCGACGACCTGTTGCTCGGTCGAAACACCGACCTTTCCGGAGCTGACCAATTCGGTGAGCATCTTCTGTCCTACCGGCTGATCTTCGGTACGAACACTCTCCGCTTGCGCATGGGGTACGAGTGCCGCTCGAACGGATTCGGAGGTGGCCCCGGTTTCCGCGAGAGCTCCGAGAATGGGCGCCGACGCAACCCCTGTGAACAACGGATTGCCCAACGCCAGATCGGGAACCTGTAGCGCCGCGAGCCAACTGGCAAACTGTTCGCCACCGCCGGAGGCGAGAACGACAGGCGAGGTGGCGATCGAACCTCCCGCGGCAGCGACCGGCCCCTTGGCCGTCAATGCAGCTTTGCCGACCCACGCTGTCGAATCCGGTATCCACATGTCCGGCGCGTCCACGCCCTTACCCAGGGTTCCCGCAACGTCCCCGGGCAGCGCAGAGGTAACCGTGATCCGCGAACAGCCTGTCTGCTCCGGCGACGATTCTGCGAGGATCTCCGTGACTGCCGGCGCGATCGCAGGATCCGCTGCCAGCGAGTACTCGTCGACGCTCTCGCAGGAATCGGACTGTGTTGCCTTGAAGACCACCACCCCGGTGGCGATTACCGCGACGGCAACCAACCCACCCACTGCGTAGAACCCGATCGACCGCCCGCTGTCAGGACTCGAATGCCGTCCGCCCGCCATGAAATCTGCCCTTCCGAGGCCACTCGCACTCAGGCATACCGACGGTATGCGCGCGACTGGAACTGTCCCTACCGGGCGGTAGTGTAGCCAAGAACACAGAAATTCCAACTAGCGCTGAATCGTCGGAGAACCGGCGAGCCCACATTTCGGGACAGGCCGGCCGAATTCACGAACCTTCAAGCGTCGCAGCGACTTTTCAGCAAACTGACCTGCCTAGAGCAGCTCACGCTTCTGAACCTTGCCCATCGCGTTACGTGGCAGAGTCTCGGCAAATCGAACCTCACGGGGACGCTTGTGCGCCGACAACTCCGCCCCGACCAACTCGACCAATTCGGCTTCGGTGACCTCGGGAGTCCCGGGCTTACGGACTACGACGGCGATGATCCGCTGCCCCAGATCGGCGTCGGGGACACCGATCACCGCAACTTCGGACACCGAAGGGTGCCCGAGGATGGCGGTCTCGATCTCGCCGGCGCCGACTCTGAATCCACCGGATTTGATCAAGTCGATGGATTCGCGGCCAACGATTCGGTGGAACCCACCCTCGTCGATGACGGCGACGTCACCGGTCTTGAAGTAGCCGTCCTCCGTCCAGGACTCGGCGGTTGCGTCCGGACGGTTCAAGTAGCCGTCGAAAAGCATCGGCCCACGTACCTGTAGGCCGCCGATACTCTCGCCGTCGTGCGGCACATCGTTGCCCTTCTCGTCACGAAGACGAGTCTCGACTCCGCGCAGCGGCACGCCGACCCACCCCGGGCGTCGCTCGCCGTCGAAACGCGTGCTGAGGGTCAGCATCGTCTCACTCATGCCGTAACGCTCGATGGGCGTCAATCCTGTTCGCTCCCGCAGCTTTTCGAAGACCGGCACGGGAAGCGGCGCACTACCGGAGACCAGAAGTCGGGCACCGGACAACGCGCGGGCAGCTTCTTCGTCTTCGGCGATACGCGACCAGACGGTGGGGACACCGAAGTAGAGGGAGCCTTTGGCCCTTGCGTAGTTTTCCGGCGTCGGCTTGACGGTGTGGATCACCCGGCTGCCGATCCGGAGGGGGCCGAGGATCCCGAGAATCAGTCCGTGCACGTGGAAGAGCGGAAGCCCGTGTACGAGGGTGTCTCGCCACGTCCAGTCCCAGGCCTCGGCGAGCGCGTCGAGCCCAGCTGCGATAGCCGAGCGACTGAGCAGAACGCCCTTCGGTGGGCCGGTAGTTCCGGACGTGTACAGGACGAATGCTGTGGACTGCGGTGCCGGTTCGGGATAGCTGTGCCACGAGCGAGCGTGCAATCGGACGGGAACCACGGGCAGACCTTCGCAGTGGTCGTCCGTTTCGCCGAGCCACGCCTGGGCACCGGAGTCACGCAGAATGTGCTCTCGCTCAGCCTTCCCCGAGTCCGGCGGGACCGGCACCACGGTGACGCCGGCAATCAACGCCCCGACGACGGCGAGAATCGTTTTTGCTGTGGGAGTTGCCAATACGGCAACCCGATCGGCCTGCGCCACTCGCTCCGCGACCGAGGTCGCGGCACCGAGAATGGCACTCCGCGAGAGAACCGTGTCACCGATCGTCACGGCGTCGTCGAGGTCGTCACCGCGGGCAACAGCAAGGGGGTTCAAGGATCTCAGCAGCACCACGACAGCATCTCACAGCGCGGATGGTCGCAAACTTTCTCCTGCCCGACGCGCGTCCATCGAGTGCGGAGGGAACAGCGTCACCAGCGCAGCCCCCAAGAGCGCCCCGGAAAGCACCGCGAATCCGTGTGCGTCGTCGACCGTCACCAATGTTGCGCCGCCGACGACAATCACGACCGTCAGAACAATCTCAGGCATTCGCGGGCGCACCAGAACGCCGATCCCCGCGGCCGCCGCTGCCAGAGCAAGCGTGGCACCGGAGTTGCCTGCGCCGGTCGACGGGAAGACTGCGGTGGTGAGCAAACCGAACAACAGTTGACCGAGCAGGAAGAGAGCCCAGCCACGTGCGGCGCCCCAGAGCCGAAACGCAAGCGGTGCAACCACGGCCAGCGTCGCGAGATTGGTGACAGTTCCTGCGGCCCCTCCGTCCTGAACGAGCACGGAGGTCAGAATGCGCCACCATTGCCCGTCACGAATCAACGCGGGATCACGACGAAACATCTCGAGCAGTCCCGGCATCGCCGCCTGCAAGATGGAAGGCACTGCAACCATCAGCCAGAGGAGAGCTGCCGAGAGTGGGAATTCTCCGAAAACTCGACGACTTTTCAACCACACGAGCATCAGTGCAACCGAGGCAGCAACGACAGCAAAAATCAGTACCGCGTCCAAGCCGCCGGTCCCTGAGGTGGTCACAGCGCGACCTTACATCGGACCGATACCGACATCAGGGAACCTGACACCTGGGAAAGCACACGATTCAGGCGGAGAGGCGCTTTGCTGCCGCGGCGATTCGTTCGTCTGTTGCAGTGAGCGCGATCCGCACGTGCTTGCTCCCGCTCGGTCCGTAGAACTCACCGGGGGCAACGAGGATCCCACGATCGGCGAACCAACTGACCGTCGCTCGACATTCCTCGCCGCGCGTCGCCCAGAGGTACAGACCTGCCTCGGAATTGTCGACGGTGAATCCGGCGCCTCGAACAGCTTCGATCAACACACTACGACGCTCGCGGTACCGCTCGCGCTGGATGTTCTCGTGTTGGTCGTCGCCCAAGGCTGCGGTCATCGCCGCCTGGATCGGTAGCGGCAGGATCATGCCCGCATGCTTGCGCACCTCGAGCAGTTCCGACACCAGAGCCGGATCACCGGTGACGAACCCGGCGCGATAGCTCGCGAGATTGGACGTCTTCGAAAGTGAGTGGACCGCAAGCAAACCGGTCAGATCACCGTCGTTGACACGAGGATCGAGAATGGAGAGCGCATCGGCTTCCCACGTCAATCCGAGGTAGCACTCGTCGGAGACGACGATGGCGCCGCGCTCGCGCGCCCAGGCCACGACCTTCTGCAAGTGCTCGAGGCCGAGCACCTTGCCGGTGGGATTCGAGGGCGAGTTCACGAAGATCATCGCCGCCGACTCGGGACCGAGCTTGTTCAAGCCGTCGGCGCGCAGGACACGAGCACCTGCCAGTTTCGCTGCGACCTCGTACGTCGGGTACGCCAACTCCGGAATGACCACCAGATCGCCGGCTCCGAGACCGAGCAATTTCGGCAGCCACGCGATCATTTCCTTGGTACCGATGGCCGGCAGCACCGCTGCCGGATCGACGTCGGGAATGTTGTAGCGGCGATCCAGTGACTCCGCCACGGCCTCGCGAAGCGCGAGCGTGCCGTGAGTCGTCGGATATCCGGGCACCTCGGCAACAGAGGCCAGAGCCTCCTGAATCACCGGGTCCACCAGATCCACCGGCGTCCCCACGGACAGGTTCACGATGCCGTCGGGATGAGAGTGTGCCTTCGCCGTGACGTCGGCGAGCGAATCCCACGGAAAATCAGGGAGCCCAGCGGCCACCGGAGTACGAGACAAGATCTCTATTCCTCACCCATGGGAGGCAGCGCCTTGATGAACGGCGTGTCGTAGTCGACCTTGCCGAGCTTGGCCGCTCCACCCGGTGAGCCGAGATCGTCGAAGAAATCGACGTTGGTGCTGATGTACGCGGTCCACTGGTCCGGGACGTCGTCTTCGTAGAAGATGGCTTCGACGGGACAGACAGGCTCACACGCGCCGCAGTCGACACACTCGTCGGGGTGGATGTAAAGCATGCGTCCACCCTCGTAGATGCAGTCGACAGGGCATTCTTCGATGCACGCCTTGTCCATCACATCTACACACGGTTCAGCAATCGTGTAGGTCACTGCCGATCTCCCTGCCTTCCTGTCGTGCATCGCCGCCGCAACACGCAGTTGCAAGGGGCCGAAAATCCGATACGACTCTCACGTACCGCGGGAACAGCCTATTATCCCCCTGCCGACCGACTCTGAGCAGGCGGGGGTAACACATTTCAGCCTACTGCGGTGATGTTCCTCGACCGAATCGCGATCCACTTCTCCCCCAGAGCGGCCGCGCGTACCAGTGCGCCCCGCTCACCGAGGTAATCCGCCACGACGCCGACCACCGGAATTTTGCCGATGATCTCGTACGGTTTTGTCCGAGACGGCCGCTTGTGCAACTCATCCGTGATGGCACGAAAAGTCTTGGACGTGCGCCACAACGTTCCGATGAGCGCGAACGGGCGCCAGGTCTCGTCGGCGCCGCCGGCTGATTTCTCGGCGAAGTCCTCTCCGGTGAGAAGCTCTCGAGACTTCGTCTCACGCCGGCACAGCACCGACGCCAGGAGGTCCACCTGCTGATCCCGTTCGGTCACTCCGTGTTCACGAGCAACCGCAACGAGCACAACGGCCTGATTCGCGAAGGCCAGCAGGTCCTGGATCGGCAACCGATTGAGGAGGACGCCGAAGATGCCGGGGAACGCCACGGCAACGGTGTTGAGTGCACCCAACCGGGTCGTCCACCACTTCGAGCGCTGCTCGTCGGTCATCACCGACCACGCCGCCGTCCCGGGGAACTTGACGACGTCGAGGACCCAAGCGGCCGCGTCCAACACCATCGCAGCAGCGTTTCGCTCGGGATCGGTCGGCTCGAACGTCCGACGCTTGATACCGAGCGGATCGCTGTAGGCGAGGTCGAGAACCGGGTTGATCCCCCACACCGCTCGATCGAGAACCTCGACGACCTTGCGGTCCCCCAGTACGTCAGCCATCAGGCAATCGCTCCTTCGCGTCGTGCATGTGTGGTGGTTCGTTCGCGTGCCGGACGTCCGATTCCCTCGGCGATGGCGCGCAGTTCTGCGACGGTCTTCTCGGAACCGTGTTCGGAGCCGGCCATCCGCGAGATCGTCTCTTCCATCAGCGTTCCGCCGAGGTCGTTGGCGCCGCCGTTGAGCATCATCTGCGTTCCGGTGATGCCAAGTTTGACCCAGCTGGTCTGGATATTGGGTATGCGGCCGTGCAGCATGATGCGTGCCAACGCGTGTGCAGCGCGGTTGTCCCGATTGGTCGGCCCTGGCCGGGAAGCGCCCGCCAGGTACAGGGGCGCGCTCTGGTGAACGAACGGCAGCAGCACGAACTCCGTGAATCCGCCTGTACGGTCCTGGATTCCGCGAAGAACGTTCAGGTGCCCGACCCAATGGTGCGGCTGATCGACATGCCCGTACATCATCGTCGAACTCGACCGCAGCCCCACCTCGTGCGCCGTGGTGACCACTTCGATCCATTCCGCCGTCGGCAGTTTGCCCTTGGTGAGGATCCAGCGCACCTCGTCGTCGAGGATCTCCGCTGCCGTACCGGGAATGGTGTCCAGGCCCGCCTCACGAAGGGCCGTCAGCCAATCCCTGATGCTCTCACCACTGCGCGATGCACCGTTCACGATCTCCATCGGAGAGAACGCGTGGACGTGCATCGACGGCACGCGCTTCTTGACGGCCCGGACCAGGTCGGCGTAACCGGTGACGGGAAGTTCCGGATCGATACCGCCCTGCATGCACACCTCGGTTGCGCCGGCGACGTGCGCTTCCCACGCACGGTCGGCGACCTGCTCTGCCGACAGCGTGAACGCGTCGGCGTCACCCTTGCGCTGCGCGAACGCACAGAATCGGCAGCCCGTGTAGCAGATGTTGGTGAAGTTGATGTTCCGGTTCACCACGTAGGTGACGTCCTCGCCGACGGCATCCTTGCGCAGCGCATCCGCCAGTGCCACAACGGCTTCCAGGCCCGGGCCCTCCGCCGTGGCGAGGGCCAGGTACTCGTCGTCGGAACATCCGGCCGGGTCGCGTTCGGCACTGCGGAGCGCAGCCAGCAGATCGGTGTCGACGCGAATCGGAGCACTGAGCTCGAGAACCTGTTCGCGCACGGTCTCCCAGTCGCCGAACGCACTGCCCAGGTCACTGCGGGTCTCGGTGTTGCGCCCGTCCGTGTCGATCTCGGTATTGAGATCGACGCGTCCGCTCGATTCCCACGACTCGTCCGGTTCCTGCCACGGCCGACCCACCGGCTTGGTGTCTGGCAAGGCGAGGCCGGTCTTGGGGTCCGCGAGCGCCTGAACGTGGCCTGCGATGCGCGGATCGATCCACGGAGCCCCCGCCAAGACATACGCCGGCTGAGCTGCGGTGCGTTCGGTCAGGATGAAGCCGCCCTCGGCGCTGATCTCGGCCAAGGTCTCGAGGTTCGGCCACGGACGCTCGGGGTTGACGTGATCGGGGGTCAACGGTGATACCCCGCCCCAGTCGTCGACGCCTGCGCCGAGCAGCGCGAGGCACTCGCTGTTCGAGACGAGATTCGGCGGACTCTGAATCCGCATCGTCGGCCCGAGCAACAGGCGTGCGACGGCGATGGCCGCGAGAAACTCGTCGAGTCCCGCATCAGGCGTATTGCGCATCGCGGTATCAGGCTTGGCCAGGAAGTTCTGAATGATCACTTCCTGGATGTGGCCGAACGCCTTCTGCGACTTGCGTATCGCCATGATCGACTCGGCACGCTCGAGGAAGTTCTCCCCGATGCCCACAAGAATTCCCGTGGTGAACGGGATGTTCAGTCGGCCTGCGTCGGTCAGGGTGCGCAGCCGAACCGCCGGGTCCTTGTCCGGGCTGCCGTAGTGGCATTCACCCTTGTCGGTGAACAGGCGGGTTGCGGTCGTCTCGAGCATCATGCCCATCGACGGCGCAACGGGCTTGAGCCGCGAGAGTTCCTGCCAGCTCATCACACCGGGATTGAGGTGTGGGAGCAGGCCTGTCTCCTCGAGTACCCGGATCGACATCGCACGCACGTAGTCGAGGGTGGAGTCGTAGCCGCGTTCGTCCAGCCATTGCTTGGCTTCCGGCCAGCGAGCCTCGGGGCGATCCCCCAGCGTGAACAACGCTTCCTTGCAGCCCAATTCGGCGCCTGCCCTGGCAATGTCCAAAACCTCGTCCGGTTCCAGGAACATGCCGTGCCCAGCGGCACGCAGCTTCCCTGGCACCGTGACGAATGTGCAGTAGTGGCACTTGTCCTGGCACAGACGGGTCAGCGGAATGAAAACTTTCCGCGAATACGTCACGGTGTTCGGCCGACCCGCTGCCAGCAGACCGGCATCGCGAACCTTGGCCGCCGAAGAACACAGATCGGTCAGATCGGTTCCCCGTGCCTGCAGCAGCGTTGCCGCCTCGTCGACGTTCAGGGTCGCTCCGTCGCGTGCACGACGGAGAACTCGCCGCATCGCCGACGCTGACGGGCCGGGCGACGGACTGGACGAGGCGGACGCGGAAATACCTGGCATCGGAAGCATGGTGGGTTTGCCGGAGTCATCACCAGTTCGGTTCACCTAGCGATCATGCGCCATGTGGGACGACTAGTGCCACCCGGTGCCAGAAGTAGGAGGCCTCACCGCCCCGACACCGCCTCGATCACGACGGCCGGTAGTCGTCGTCGACCGCAACCTCGACTCGTTGATCCACGACGTCAGCCACTGGCGCGTCGAGCGGAATGTCGGTCAGATCGGGTTCTTCGGGGGCGTTCGGATCTACGGGTGTCGATTGTTCGAGCGCATCTGATTCCGGAGCCTCCGGGTCGAATGTCGCATCTTGTTCGGTCATCACGTGCTCCCTTCGCGGTCGCCACACTCCACGATAGGGCCGATGTCGACAGATCGCCCCTCACTCGACCAAAGTAGTGCCCATGACTGCGCCACAACCGCTGACCATGGCCGACCCGTTATGGCGACCCAGCACCAAAGCCCCGAGGCTGTGGGCAATCACTGCCTCACTGTTCTGGGTACCCGTCATCGTCGCCGAAATCGTCTGTGCCGTCTTGATACCCGGAATCCCGTCCTGGGTGGTCGGCACCGTATTCGCAGTCACCGTGCTCTTCGCTGCCACCTACATTCTGATGGTCCCGGCGTGGCGGTATCGCGTCCACCGATGGGAGATCAGTGACACCGCGGTATACACCCGCACCGGCTGGTTCACCCAGGAGCGACGCATCGCACCGATCTCGCGCGTGCAGACCGTGGACACCGAGCGCGGACCGATCGACCGCATGTTGGGTCTGGCAACCGTCACGGTCACGACAGCGTCGTCGGCCGGGGCAGTGAAGATCTCCGCACTCGACCAGGAAGTCGCCGACCGCACGGTGGCTCAACTGACGGAGATCGCGGGTACCAACGTGGGAGACGCGACGTGAACGAGAAACAGTTGGGCGACCCGACCGCGATCGAGATCCCGGCAGAGGCGGAAACGGCAGCTGCCGAGGCAGCGGAAGAGGAACAGCCCTGGCTCCGCCTCGACCGACGCATGCTTCTGGTCCACCCCGTCAACGAAGTCGTCAAACTGCTCCCGGTCCTACTCGTCTCCGTAGTTCTCGGCAGCCAATCCGGAAACCACTGGTGGGGACTCGGCGTCGTCACTCTGCTCGTCATCTTCGGTTTGTTGCGGTATTTCACCACCACGTACCGAATCGGACCCGTCCACGTTCAACTGCGCACCGGGGTCTTCCAGAAAAAGCTGCTCTCCGTCCCGCGTAGCCGCATCCGATCCGTCGACGTCGAGGCCGGGGTCATGCACCGGTTGCTCGGACTGTCGATCGTGCGCATCGGTACCGGCCAACGCGCCGGGAGCGGCCACGATTCGAACAAGTTCGAGCTCAACGCCCTGTCGACCGCCCTGGTTCCGGACCTACGCGCCGCACTGTTGGCCGGCGCCCAGCAAGCACGGCGACTGGAAACCCCGGGCACGCCGGTCGAAAGCATCACCGAACCGGTCGACACCGAAATCGGTCACTGGGAACCGAGTTGGGTTCGCTACGCCCCCTTTTCGTTCACCGGAATCGCCATCATCGCAGCCATCATCGGCATCTCGTTCCAATACGGCATCGGCACTGCCGTCGCGAAATCCTCGGCAGTGAGCGACAGCTTCGACTCACTCGAGAGCCTCGGCATCGCACTGATGGTCGTCATCGCACTCGTCGTGCTGCTGGTGCTGTCGAGTGCACTCGCCTGCGTCCAGTACCTGATCGCGTTCGGCAACATGAAACTCACCGACAACGGCCGCATCCTGCATGTCAGTCACGGCCTGTTGAAGACTCGGCAAACCACACTCGACCGCGCCCGCCTCCGCGGCACGACGCTCAAGGAACCGCTCCTGCTGCGATTGGCCCGCGGCGCGCGGCTCGACGCCATCATGACCGGGGTCAGCGCCGAGAAGAAGGAATCTTCGCTACTGCTCCCGCAGGGACCGCGCAGGGAAGCCGAGCGAGTGATGGCCACCGTGATCGGTGACTCACGCCAGGCGTCCGCCCCGCTGATCCCGCACGGCCCGGCCGCGCGGCGTCGCCGGTACACCCGAGCACTGTTCCTCGCCGCGGTGGCGTTCCTGGTCTGTGTGGCGTGCGCGGCTTCTGGACTCGATGTACCGATCTACGCGTGGTTCGGGGTCGCCGTACTCGCCATCGGTGGCACCGCCCTCGCCTACGACCGATACAACGGCCTCGGCCACGCAGTACTACCCGGCTGGTTGATCACCCGAAACGGCTCGCTCGATCGCCAGCGTCACAGTCTCGAATCCGAAGGTGTCATCGGATGGACGGTGCGCGAGACGTTCTTCCAGAGGCGCGCGGGAGTGGCAACCGTCGTCGCCGCGACGCCCGCCGGCACCGGAAGCTACGAGGTGATCGATCTCCCCGCCGAGAACGCGTGGGAATTGATCGAAGCCGTCACTCCGGGCGGTGGCGACGTGTGGGCAGGTCGTCGATGATGAGCCGCGCCAGCGAACCGAGACGCGATCGCTCCGGCTGGATGGTCGGAACACCGAGGAGTTCCAGCGGAGCGGCCGTCACCGGTCCGACGCAGTAGGTCGGTACCGGTCCGCGCATAGCTGCGACGAACCGCTCCAGCTCGCCCATTTCTTTTGCCGTGCTGAGCATCGAGGAGACCGCGGGGGCACTGGTGAAGGTCAGGGCGTCGATCGCACCGGAACGAACTGCAGCGACCAACGCGCGGACCGGCGACTGATCCGGCGGCCGGATCCACCGATAGACCGATACCGGAGTGACAACCGCGCCGATGTCGGCGAGGGAGGCGCTCAGGTCCGTCAACGGCTCCCATTCGGTGATGGTGCCGTGCAACTGGACTGCGATGCGCAAGCCTGCCACTCCCTCGCTTCCGAGATGTGCCAGAACTTCCTCGGACGACTCACCCGAAGGCGACCATTCCTCGCGCAGTCCGGCGCCTCGGATGGCGCCCGTCGCCTTGGGGCCGCGGGCGATGATGCGCGTGTGGGCGAGAGCCCCGAGGAACTCCTCGGTCAAACCCCACGAGGCGACGGCGTCGAGCCAACCCCTGAAGCCGATCCCGGTACTGATCACGACCAATTCCGGAGGATCGGCAATCAAAGCGGACGTCTGAGTCCTCAGGTCTCGATCGTCCACCAACGGCAGCACATGGATCACCGGTGTCCGCACGATCTCCGCGCCTCGACGTTCGAGGAGCGTCGCAAATTCTTCGACACGCCGTTCTGCGGTCAAGGCGATAGTCGCACCCGCCAAATCATGTTCAGCCACAGGCTGAGTGTCCCTTATGCACGGGTCAGTTTCCTACGCGCGCGCCGAGAACTATTGCGAGCTGAGGGTGGCGAGTCTGTTGATCGCCACTTTGAAGAGGAAAACGGCGGCCGGAGCGATCGCACCGACCAGCAGCAGGAAGGTCAGAGGGGACGAAAGCACGAGTACGTCGCCGCCGGGGCCGCCCACCATGCACACCAAGAACCCGACGATCCAACCGGCGAGCGGCAATGCGGCCCTACCCGGCGTCGTAACCGTGCGGGCGGCGATCACCAATACGAGGTTCGCGGTCGCGGCTACGAGAATGCTGATGGGAAATGCCGTCGTACCGAGATGAGTCGGCAAGAACAGGACGGACAACACCGCGCACAGAAATCCGTCGAAAATCAGGACGCCGAGGATGACAGGGTCGAGCCACGACAGCGACGTTCCTGTCGAGGCGTCCGTGTTGTTCTCGACGGTCGTCATGGTTTTGATAGTGGTCTATCGGTCGTCATCGCGCGAGCGCGGGGTCCCTCCCGACAAGCACCCCGGCTCGCGCCCGAAAAGCACGAAGCTGATCAGGGAACCGGCGGGAACCCGAGCAGGGTCAGCAAATGACTCTGCTGATCTGCGAATGCGTAGAGCGACCCGTAATACAAGTCGTGGTAATAACCAGCCATCGGACGCAACGAATCGACGAAGGCGACGATCTGGTTCTGCAGGTCCCAGTTGTACATTTCTTCAGCCCCCAGGCTTTGCTGTTACCGAAAGGACCACCCATCCGGTGACACGCATCACACACCACTACGGCGTCGATCGCAATGCCTGAGAGCCGACGCCCAGGTCAGCTGTGCAGCCCGCCGAACAGATCGCGCTCGCGGCCGTCCTCACCCACCGGACCGAGCGCGCCGGCGGCCAATACGAAATGCTCGACCGTCAGGATCGGTTGGACCACGTTGTTCGACAATGCGAACTCGGCTCGGCTCGGGGCTACCGTCACCTGAGTGGCGTGGGCGCTCAATGCCCTCGCCTTCGCATCGATGACGCCTCGAACGTCGATTGCCGTCGTCACGTCTGCGTCCTCGACACTCGGCAATTCCCCGGGCTCGGGCAGACGCCAGTTCTCCGGGAACTCGGAAATCGCCGCGATGCCGCGTTCGAGTCCGCTGCGCTCGGTCACGGTCCAGTAGAACTTCGGAGTCGACCACGGCTCGCCGGTCTCGGGATACGCGGTCGTTCCTGCAGCTTCGACCGCCGCTGTCGTGATCGCGTGCGCCTGGATGTGATCCGGGTGCCCGTAGCCGCCGTTGGGGTCGTACGTGATCACGACGTGCGGCCGAATCTCACGAATGACGGCGACCACCGCGCCAACTGCTTCGTCGAGTCGAGCATTGACAAAAGCACGGGGATTGGCGGCCGAAGGTGTGCCGATCATTCCGGAGTCGCGATACCGACCGGCACCGGCGAGGAAGCGAGGAGCGGCACTGCCCAAAGCCGACAAAGCAGCGCTCAGTTCCGCGATCCGGTAGCCACCGAGTTGATCGGCCTCGGAAGCCACGAGCCCGGCCCACGCATCACCGATCACTTCGCCTTCCTCCCCCAACGTGCAGGTGAGGACTGTGACCTCGACGCCTTCGGACGCGTATCGCGCGATGGTGCCACCGGTGGTGATCGTTTCGTCGTCCGGATGTGCGTGTACCAACAGAAGTCGCTTCGCCGACGCGGTCACTTTTCCACCCTCACCCAGTCCGTAGCGTTTCCGAATATCCCCACCTGCACCGGCCCGTCGAGGACCACGCCCTCGACTCCGGTCCCGACCGCGACCAGCGCTCGGCTCTGCACGATCGGCAAAACCGCCGCAAGATCCCACAGCCTGGGTTCCGCATCGGCGATCAACGACCCCAGATCCCCGATGCCACTGAGCGCTTCGTCGATCCGACCTTGCAACGCCGGATCACACAGCCCGGACAGGTTGCTCGGAGCCTCGACGCTTGTCGTTCGGATGGGCTCCGGTGTCTGCGACGGCGTCGGTGCGGGCACTGCCGAACTTGTTGCCGGAGTGGAAGGTGCGCTCGGGCAACTGAACCGCGAGGCCAGCGAAGTGGCCGTGTCGGCGCCTGCCCGGCTCCAACCGACGATCATGTCGACGCGTCCTGTCGTCAGGTCCTCGCCGTAGAGTTCCTCCGGCGCCACCGATTCGACGGTCGCCAGGATTCCCACGTCACGCAATTCGTCGGCAGCGGTGTTTGCCACGGCGATCGCGATGTCGTCGTTTTCGGGAGCGCCGATCAGCAGTGTCAACTGGGCGCCGTCACGGACGATCGATCCGACCGTTCCAGTGCCCGTGACGATTCCGGTGGGCGGTGCCGTCAGGTAGCCGGCTGCAGTCAGCTCGCCCAGTGCTTGCTCCCTGGTCGGTTTCGGCGGCGCGGTGGGCGCATATCCCGGATCCGACGGAGCGAGGATCTGAGCTTTCACCGGGGCCGACGCCGATTCACTCCCTGCCGCCACCACGGCGAGCAGGTCCGGATCGAGCAGTCCCAGAACACCTTTACGCACCCGAACATCCGCGAAGTTCTTGCTTCGCCCGTTCACGTTGATGTCGAGAGTGCGCGGAACGTAGGAGAATGCCGTCCTGACACCCGGGATTGCAGACAGCTGAATATCCGTGGCACTACCCGAATGAACCTGCGCCACTTGGGCATCGTCGGTACGCAGCGCATCCGCCAACTGCGCAGCCGTTCCTCCGCGTCGCAGAACTATCTGATCCGGGTCTGAAGGCTTGCCCCAGAATCGGTCGTTGCGTTCGAGCACGATTTCGTCCCGGCCGCGGTCGACCGAGCGCACGTGAAAGTGGGCTCCCGACACCGGAATCCCCTCACTCAGGCCGGTGCTGAAACCGCCGGGAGTGTCCTTGATCAGGTGGGACGGAAGAATATCGGTGAACAACTCTCGCCATGCCGGATACGGCGCACGCATCACGACGTTGACCGTTTTGCCGCCGCCGGACGAGTTCACGTCGTCGATCATCTGATAGCCCGCGGGATTGACCACACCGGGAACCGAGATCATCTGCTGCCACAGGTAGCGAAAGTCTTCTGCCGCAATGGGAGCGCCGTCCGACCATTGGGCTTCGTTGCGCAGTTGGTAGCGAATCGTGAACGGGGCCTCCGACGTCACTTCAGCGGAAACGAGGAAAGAATCGTCGATCGCCCACTCCGTCGCGCCAGGTTGTGTGGGCGAATTGATCGGGCGAAACGCACTGGGCAGTACGAGGTTGCCGACTGCGGAGTTGACCGGCGACTGATCCGCGAGCAGGTGCGGGTTGAATCCGCCTCCCACCTCGTCGATTGCCACAGTGACCTGCTTCATCGCCGGAACGACCGGAGTCGGTGTGGGCTTGACGGTTTCGGTGCTCTCGACCGGAGGCGGCGGATCGGCTGTACATGCAGTCAGTGACAACGCCGTCACTGCCACTGCCAACGCCAGGTAGCGACGTCCTGAGGCCACAGACAATTCCTTCCGTACGGGGCCGCGTCGCCCCTTTGCAACTCGATTCCCTGGCAGATCTTTCGCCTGGAAACCATGAAGGCGAATGTACCTTTCCGCCGAAAACTCGGCTGAAAGGCACATCCGCCTGTCAGGTTGTAACCGACGAAAGACTACAGAGCAGCCTTGTCGCGTGCCTTACTACGTGAACGCTCGCGAGCGCGCTCGGTTGCGTTGAGGTGCACCTTGCGGACGCGAACGTCCTCCGGGGTGACCTCGACGCACTCGTCGCTGGAGCAGAACTCCATCGCTGCTTCGAGTTCGAGCTTGATCGGCTTTGCGAGGGTCTCCATCACGTCTGCGGACGACTGACGCATGTTGGTCAGCTTCTTCTCGCGGGTGACGTTGATGTCGAGGTCTTCCTGACGCGGGTTGATACCGACGACGTGTCCCTCGTAGGTGTCTGCGCCGGGCTCGACGAAGAAGGTTCCGCGGTCGGCCAACTGGATCATGGCGAACGGCGTCACCGTGCCGGAGCGGTCCGAGACGAGCGAGCCGGTGTGGCGCGCACGGATCTCGCCGGCCCACGGGCCGTATCCGTCGAACACGGCGTTGGCGATACCGGTTCCGCGGGTTTCCGTGAGGAAGTCCGTGCGGAAGCCGATGAGGCCACGCGAAGGAACGATGAACTCCATGCGAACCCAGCCTGCGCCGTGGTTCGACATCTGGACCATCTTGCCCTTGCGGTTGGCCAGGAGCTGCGTGATGGCGCCGAGGTACTCCTCGGGGCTGTCGATGGTCAGCTCTTCGAAAGGCTCGTGAACCTTGCCGTCGACGAGCTGCGTGACAACCTGCGGCTTACCGACGGTGAGTTCGAAGCCTTCACGACGCATCTGTTCGACGAGGATGGCGAGTGCGAGCTCTCCACGACCCTGGACCTCCCACGCATCGGGGCGACCGATGTCGAGGACCTTGAGCGAGACGTTACCGACGAGCTCCTGGTCCAGGCGGGACTTGACCATGCGTGCAGTCAGCTTGTGACCCTTGACGCGACCGACGAGCGGTGACGTGTTGGTGCCGATCGTGACCGAGATTGCCGGCTGGTCGACGGTGATGCGGGGCAGTGCGACCGGGTTCTCCAGATCAGCGAGGGTGTCGCCGATCATGATGTCCGGGAATCCTGCGACGGCGCAGATGTCACCGGCGACGGCGACCTCACCGGGAACGCGCTCGACACCGATGGTCGTGAGGAGTTCGGTGATCTTGGTCTTCGTGACGACGGGCTCGCCGTCGACCTCGCGGCACCAGGACACGGTCTGGCCCTTGCGCAGCTCGCCGTTGTGGATGCGAACGAGTGCGAGGCGACCGAGGAATGCGGATGCGTCGAGGTTGGTGACGTGAGCCTGCAGCGGTGCGTCGACCGAGCCCTTCGGCGCGGGGACGTACTCCATCAGCACCTGGAAGAGTGCGGTGAGGTCCTCGGCGTCGGGAGCCTTGCCGTTCTCGGGCTGCACGGTCGATGCCTTGCCTTCGCGACCGGACGCGTAGAGGACGGGAAGTTCGAGTGCGAGCTCAGCGGCTTCGGCGGCCTCGTCGGACAGGTCCGATGCGAGGTCGAGGAGCAGGTCCTGAGCCTCGGTGACAACCTCTTCGATGCGGGCGTCGGGGCGGTCCGTCTTGTTGACGACCAGGATGACGGGCAGCGAAGCGGCGAGTGCCTTGCGCAGCACGAAACGCGTCTGCGGCAGGGGTCCCTCGGAAGCATCGACGAGCAGGACGACGCCGTCGACCATGGACAGGCCGCGCTCGACCTCGCCACCGAAGTCGGCGTGGCCGGGGGTGTCGATGACGTTGATGACGGTGATGGAACCGTCTTCGTTGACCTTATGTACTGCGGTGTTCTTCGCGAGAATGGTGATGCCCTTCTCGCGTTCGAGGTCGCCGGAGTCCATAACGCGATCGACCAGCTCGGCGCGCTCCTCGAACGCGCCGGACTGACGAAGCATGGCGTCGACGAGGGTGGTCTTGCCGTGGTCGACGTGTGCGACGATGGCAACGTTACGGAAGCTGGTGATGGTCACGCGATGGCTCTCCTGGCTGAGTTGATTCGGCCACGCGAAAGTCAAGTCGCACGGCTCTTCTGGTGGCCGCTGCACGAGTGTGTGATCCGAATCAGGGCACGAATCGCCTGAGAAGGCACCGCGGCCTAGTAAATACTACTCGCTCCGGGCTGATACTCCTGCATTGTGCGGCCTCTATCACCGCCCCCACCAGCGAATAGTGATCTGCACCACGCCGATGCGCGTAGGATTACGACCTGGAGAAACAGGTCATTTAAGGGTACGCTAACCTCGTTCCAAGAGCGGGCTCTCCGCCGTAGTGAAACAGGAAAGCCGCAGCGTCACATGGGAAAAGTCAAGGCAAGCAAGGTCTCGCAGCTCAAGCCGAAGAAGAAGTGCTGCCGCAAGAAGACGCGGTGCATCAAGTGTCCCGTCGTCATCATGCGGATGAAGAAGCTCGAGAACGAGGGCGCATCCAAGAAGGAACTGAAAGCGGGTCTCAAGAAGGCTCGTGCGGCGTAAGCGCGCTCAATTCCGCGAGTAACTCGGGAATCCAGGCTCGATCGTTGTCCACCAGATCCATCGACAACAGTTCTTCGGCGTCGACCCATGTCAATTGAGCATGGTCGAGCGCGACCGGTTCTCCCGACACCAACTCCGCCCGGTAGGCCCGCAGGACCAACCCAGGCGACAGTGGCACGTCGACACCGATTCTGGCGCCGCATCTCACCTCGACCGCCAGTTCCTCGAGCAGCTCCCGCGCCAACGCGTTCTGTGGCGATTCGAATTCTTCGACCTTCCCGCCCGGCAGCTCCCAACGACCGGCCAAAGCCGGCGGACTCGTCCGCTGCGCGAGGAGCAGCCTTCCCTCGCGGAAGATCGCACCGGCGACAACTTCCCGATCCCTTGCAGGTGCATCACTCATCGCACCATGATGGAGTATGGCCACTTTGTTGTCCGACTCCGCGATCCAAAACGCTCTCGACGAACTGCCCGCCTGGCAACTGTCGCCAGGGTCGATCACTCGCACGGTCGACTCCACGACATTCCCGGACGCCATCGCGCTTCTTCAACGCATCGCGGCAGTCGCCGAGGCCGCGGATCATCATCCCGACATCGACGTTCGCTGGCGAAAGGTCACGTACACGCTTTCGACACACTCGGCGGGCGGTCTCACGGAACTGGACTTCGACCTTGCCCGTCGAATTGACGTACTCGTCGACGATTCGGTCCGTTTCGACTGATCTTCGAGTGAACAAACCTCGCAATCTGACGTAACAGTTGCATCAACTTTCACATAGATCACTTCAGTCACAGGTATGGTCGCCGTAAATCACGATCGAGGCCGGTCATGCCATAGACTCCCCCCGGTGCGTAGCTGCTCAGCAACTGAACAGCTGTACAACCCGGGGGCTCTGTACATAGAGTGACCCCTCGAGCCGTCAAACGCGGAGCTCGCCTAGGCGCCCGCGCGGTATGACTAAGGATGGGGAAACAGTGCTTCGAACCCGAGGTATGCGAAAGGCGTTCACCGCCGTCGCTATTGCCGCAGTAGCAGGACTGGCATTGCCGGCACAGGCAATGGCCGATCCGGCAGCACCGCCCGCACCCGAAAGTGTGCCGATCGAGTTCCTCGCATCGTTTGCGCCCGCCATCATCGGCGCCGCCGCAGGTCCGGCCGATGTTGCAGGCGGACCGCAGCAAGCGTTGCTCGACCAGGCTCGCGCGATCCTGAACTCCCCCGGCATTCCGCCCGAGATCAAGGCCACCCTCGAGAAGGTCATCACCTTCCTCGACGGCAGCGGCGGCGGCGGACCGGCGATCCCGGACGAGAACGCCCCCGTCATCGCGCAGTTCCTCTACCCGACGCTTGGCAAGGGCTGCATCTCGGCCACCGCCGATTCGGTCGGAACCGCACTTGCCGTTCCCGGCCCGGCTCACCTGCCTCCTCCCGGTCCCGCTGCCGGTCAGGCCGGATTCGTCTTCACCGCTCTCGGTACGGCTCCCGCCGTCGACGACCAGCCGGTGCCGATGACCGTCACCTGGGTCAACATCGACAACCAGCGCAGCGCCACCCAGAACTTGACCAACGCCGCACGCATCAACCCGGACGGCCCAGCCACTCTGTCGGCTATCGCCGATACCGGCCCCGGACGCGTTCTCTCGGTGATCAGCGGTTCGCTGACCACCCAGCCGGAAGGCGCAGATCGCATCACCTGCAGCTTCCTTCCGACCGTGGGCATGTTCGCGGTAGCTTGATCGAAGTCTTGTGAAAGGGACCCACCGAATTTCGGTGGGTCCCTTTTGCATCTCCGATCACCGTGATAGACCCGATAGATGGGACATCTACGAGTGGACATCACGCACGGTCGTCCAGAGAAGAAATCCGGCCCAGACCAGTCGATACGGTCACACAAGTCGACGCGATCGATACTGTCCATCCGATCCGAGGGGTCCATTCTCTCGATCGGATCGGCGTACTCGATCCTGTCGATCGGTAGCGTCGGCTCTTTTCTTTCGATCGGAAGCATCGGGTCTACGGCGTCGGTCCTGAGTTCGGGCTCGTTCGCCAGTCTCGGGTCCGCGCTGTCCGGTCTCTCACGTTGGTCACTGCTCTCCTGGCGTGGAAATCATGCAGCCCCCGAAGAGCACCCGAAACTTGTTGTCATTGCGCCGGAATCGGATTCGAGCGATCCGGACCGCTCACTACGATCCGTCTCGCACTCTCAGACCTGATTCGGTCGCGGCCATTCGCGGCCTTCCAGCGCTTCGACCGAGGTATTGAATTGCCGCAGTAGGTCACCGAGCGCGAGACGCTGCTCCGGCGTCCACTCGCGGAGGACCTTTTCGACACCGGCTGTCGAATGTTCGCGATCAGCACGAAGTTTCGACAGCCCCTGCGCCGTCGGCCGGACCTTTCGCGCGAGCCCTCCGTCCGGATCCTCCACTCGCTCCACCAAGCCCTGACGCCTCAGCGCGCCGATCTGCCGGTTGATGGTGGAGATGTCGAGCGAGAAAGCGCAGGAGAGTTCCTTGAGGCTCATGGGATGTTGCAATTCCAGTCGACCGAGCAGTAGATACGCCGACCGGTCCAGACGAAGTTCGGCCCGTTGTGCGAGCGCGTGGTAACGCGAGAGCAGAGTCAACTCGTACTCGATATTCACCAGATCAGGGTCCCGGTCCATCCTCATATTGTGCAGACTACACACGATGTGTAGCGTGCACACTGGGGCGAACGCACCAATCAGAACACGCCATGGCGGGAGCCGCATGTCCGTTCACGCAGGGTCGTCCAATGTCGACGAGAAAATCCCCGACACGAACTACGCATCCTCGGGTCCAGTGCTCACCGTTCTAGGACTGTGCGGAATCGTCGTCGCCTTGATGCAGACGCTGGTAGTCCCCATCATTCCGCAATTGCCGCACCTGTTGAACTCCACTCCCGCCGACACCTCGTGGGCGGTCACCGCAACACTCCTCGCCGCCGCGGTGATCACGCCGATCAGCGGGCGCCTCGGCGACATGTTCGGCAAGAAACGAATGCTGCTGGTCAGTCTCGCGATGGTCGTTCTGGGCTCGGCCATCTGCGCGATCGCACCTTCACTGATCGTGCTCGTTGTCGGCCGTGCACTTCAAGGAGCATCGGTCGGGGCAATTCCATTGGGCATAGCCATCATTCGTGACGTTCTTCCACCGAAGAAAGTGGCCGGCGCGATGGCGGTCATGAGCGCCACCCTCGGCGTCGGCGGTGCGATCGGACTGCCGATCGCCGCGGTGATCGCCCAGAATGCCAACTGGCACTTCCTCTTCGTCACATCGGCAGCGTTCGGGCTGATCTGCATCGCACTGGTTGCGTTCGTCATTCCCGAATCGACCGTACGACGCCCGGGACGTTTCGACTTCGTCGGTGCGCTCGGCCTCACCGTTGGTCTGATCACCCTGTTACTCCCCATCACCAAGGGCGGAACCTGGGGATGGGGCGACGCGAAAACCCTGGGGCTCCTTGCGGTTTCCGCGCTCAGCTTCCTGGTGTGGGGATGGTGGGAACTTCGACGCAACGCACCGCTGGTGGACCTCCGCGTATCGGCCCGGCCGCAAGTTCTCTTCACCAACTTCGCGTCGATCGCCGTCGGTTTTGCCATGTACGGCAATTCCCTGACGCTCCCCCAACTGCTCATGGCACCGACGTCCACCGGTTACGGACTCGGACTGTCCATGGTTGCAGCGGGGCTCGCACTGGCCCCCGGCGGACTCGTCATGATGGCGCTCTCGCCCGTCTCCGCTCGAATTTCGGCTTGGCGCGGCCCGCGAATCACGTTGATGCTCGGCGCCCTCGTCATCGGATTGGGTTACGCCTTCGCATATTTCACGGTGTCGAGCGTCTGGCAGGTCGCCGTGGCCGGAATGTTCATCGGAGCGGGCGTCGGGCTCTCGTACTCGGCCATGCCGGCCTTGATCATGGGCGCAGTCCCCATCACGGAATCTGCAGCCGCGAACGGACTGAACTCACTGATGCGATCGATCGGCACGTCGACGTCTGCCGCGATCGTGAGCGTCGTCCTGGCCGGAATGACCATCACCGTCGGCACCGCAGTGATCCCCTCGTTCGAGGCGTTTCGTGCCACGTTCCTGATCTCCATCGCCGCCGCCGTCGTGACGATGGTGTTCGCCGGGTTGATTCCCAAACAGAAAGTCTCGTAAGGGAATCAACCCGGCGGAGGACTCACTTCTCCGAAGAGCCTTCGATGCTGCCCGTCTGCAACTTCGACAGAAGTGTGTAGATGAAATTGATGATGATATCCACGTGGTGCCCTCTCACATAACGGGTCCCCGACCCGACAACGACGGTACCGCAGAACTCTTCTCCATCGAATCGCCGACAATCAATTCTGCAACGTGTTCTAATTTGAGGCGACGACTACCCGAGGAGCCTTTCATGACCTGGACACGCACCGAACTCGAAGACGCCTTCGCGGGTTACCAGAACACCGTTGTCGAGTGCACTCGTTCCGGCGATTGGAACGCCTTCGCGGACATGTTCACCGAGGACGTCGTCTACGTGGAACACGCTTTCGGCACCCTCAATGGCCGAGAGGCCGTACGCAAGTGGGTTACTCGCACGATGACGGAGTTCCCGGGGCACCGCATGACCGAATTCCCGGCCAACTGGTTCGTGGTCGACGAGCAGCGCGGATGGATCGTGTGCGAGATCGACAACCCGATGGAGGATCCGGGTGACGGATCCAAGCACGGAGCCGCCAACATCACGATCCTGCACTACGCCGGCAACGGACTGTGGTCTCGCGAAGAAGACGCCTACAACCCGATGAACTTCCTGTCGATGGCAAAAGCATGGTGCCTCGCCGCGGAAGCGGCGGGCACCCTCCCCGACGACGCCAAGGCCTGGCTCGCCAAATTCGGCGCTATGGTGCGATAGATCCTGTCGGCAACGAGGATCCGACCGGCTGGGCCGGACCGACCGCACCGGCCAACGACCACTGCCCGTAGTCCCGAGTGAGGATCGAGTTCAGATCCACGCCGACGCCGTCGACCTTGCGCTTGTCGATCTCGAACTGATGCAGGTTTGCCCGCGGGTGCACATACCCTGCGGGCGAGCCCCAGTTGTGCTGCCAGAACCAGGTTCCGACGCCGGCACTGATCATTGCGTCGATCACGCGAGTGTTTCCGTAGACGCCGAGCGCTCCGTTGCCGACAACCGAGGCCCACCCCTCGAGGTACGGCGTGATCAGCGTAGTGATTTCAGTAGTGGTCGGGTTGTCGTCGATCGACGCGTAGATCGGCCGACCGGACGGCCCACCAGCCGCCGCATGTAGTTCGAGGCCACGGGCAGCATGACGCTTGCCCGCTTCGCGGGCCCCGCGCCAGTCCGCCGTTCCGCCCTTGCCGAATTGATAGCAAGAAACGACTTGAAGTCCGGCCGCGGTCAACGCGTCGGTTTCCCGCGCCAGTACGGGCTTGCCGACCATCCAATCGGCGCCCGGGCGCCTGTCCGAGACGTATCGAATGGCGCCCGCATACCCGGCGGCCTTTATCGCCTGAGCGGACGGCACACCGGCGGCGTAATCGAGCAGGGTCCCGAGCGAACCGGCATTGGCCACCGACGTCGTACCGCTCAATGCAGCGAGTCCGGCAGCCGCCGATCCAGCCGCTGCGTACTTGAAGAGGTTTCTTCGCGAGACGTGCACAAAGCTCCGATCATCGGCGTGTCCCGCTCGAAGTGGCGGGCAGGCAAGCTATCTTCTTTCGCTCGCATTCCACCACAGTCACATCAACCCCGCCATGCACTTGGTCAACAATGCTCACATTGTCACCAAATTGGACGCCTGACAGACAACAGTGGCCCCCGAAGGCATCGCCTTCGGGGGCCACTGAGTCGGCCTAGCGGCCGGAAGCTATCAGCTGAGCGAGGTGAAGAAGCTCAGAGCGCTGAAGAGATCAGACGCGTTGCTGAAGAAGTCGTTGAGGAAGGTGAAGGCATCCGAGAATTCTGCGCTGCTCATGCGATGTGCTCCTGTCGAAGATACGGTCCAGAGGATTGCCGCCACGTGAGTGGCTGCTGGCGATAAGAGTAGAGGCCTTCCGTTACTTCCGCGACACCAAATGTGTCCGGGACGTTACATTTCGACCCCTTCGGGGCGCGGACATACACACAGGTAACACCCACCGGCAGTGATCAAACTGTCACCTAAGGACGATTTATTGACGTATTCCGAACATCATTCCCGATAGCAGCTACCGAGCAGCATCAAACCTGTAGGCCGACCACAAGATTGGCAAGCCTTACTTAACAGGATGGGTGTTGCTCCCGATAGAGGGCGTACCAGCAGATTGGCCAAATCCCCCGCGGCAATGTAGCCACGCGAGCTTAGTGCGGGCGCAAACATTCAGCCACAGTTCGAGTTAGCGAGATCTTTACGCCGAAAACGACCGGCCCGACGGCCCGCGGGACCATACCTATCGGTCATCATGGTGACGCTATTCACACTGATTTGAGGAACTCCCGGCACCGATAACAACCGGATCTCGACACCGATTGGACGTTCGAGGGCACAGTGGAGTTCATGAACCTCACAAAGAAGAAGTCCTGGAGTGAGCTGTCACCCGCGCAACGCCGCGTCGTCGCCGTGCTCGCAACGATTCAGTCCCTGTTGGCGATCGCCGCGTGGACAGACCTGGCGCGACGCCCTGCCGATACGGTCAACGGCAGCAAGAAGAAGTGGGCGGCGATCATCTTCGTCAACTTCTTCGGGCCACTCACCTACTTCCGCCGAGGCCGGATTCAGTCGAAGTAGTCCCAGAACTGCAGCCACTTCACCGACGCGAAGAGCGTCAGAGTCACTGCGTACACCGCAATTACCGCCGCGACGCCGCGCCAGTTGGTGCGGGGAACGGCGCCGTCGACCGGGTCCAGCCAATGACGGAACCATCTCGTGACCGTCGGCATCAGGAACCACGTCATGGCGCCGACGCTGACTATCTGGCTCAACCACATCGACAGCCACGGCGGCGCTCCGATCCCGTCGAGCAACGGCCCGAGAAACCTCGACAGCGTCATCACCGTCGGATAGAGGACGAGCAGGATGATCATCGCCGTCTTCCAATTCGGCGTCGCGCGAGTCTGCCCGTTCTCCGTACGCAGAATGGTGCCGAACGGTGTCGACCGCGTGGTCTCGGTGAAGTCCTCGGCCAACTCGGCCCGCAGTTTCGGTAGTGCTGCGGCCCTCTCGGGCGACGCCATCCACACCGCCAACTGCTGCTCTGTCCGAAACCGAAGGACGGACTTCCACTGGGTGGAGTCGGTGACCGACCGCATCAACATCACCGACTCGTAGCCGGAGAATCGCGAACTGAGATCGATGAGGTGTCGTTGCGTTCGCAGAAACTCGTTCTCCTTACCCACGACGACGGCGTGGTCGTACACACCGATACCGGGCGGCGGCAGCACGCCGTCGATCAGAACGAGATCACTCGTCTGCGCCAGAATTCCCGTTGCAGCAGCTGATCTTTCGAGATCGCGGCGATCAGTCGACTCCAGCCAACGATGAAGATCGTCGGCACTGTCGAACGTGACGGACACGCCGTGCGACACCGGTTCCGGTTGATCACTGATGCCACAGCTCAGGTAGCCGTCGAATCGACCGGCGGTCTCGGCCGCACGCTCGACCCACGCCCGGAATCCCGAACTCGTTCGGTGGTACCCGGTGATGGCAGTTGCGGACACGTCAGCCCGATATCCGGCGCCCTTGCACGTACACGTGCGCAATCGCGGGCTCGCGCATCGCCATCAGGAGCCCGAAGAGCGTCTGGTCGCGGGCGAGTATCGGATCATCCGAACGCGTTCCGTAGTTGACGAGCCCGGCGAGCGGCGGCCACCCGGACGGATCGATCACCAGGAAGTCGGCCTCTTTGCCCTCGTCGAAGTTGCCGATCCGGTTCTCCATGTCCAGCGCGCGAGCACCGGCGAGTGTTCCGGTGAACAGCAGTTCGGCAGGGTGCATCGACACTCCGTCGTCGCCGGCTTCGGAGATGTGAACCTTGAAGGCGTCGCCGAGGACTCGGGTGAGCAGGCACTCGTCGCCGCCACCGAAGTCCGATCCGATCGCGATGTTGACCCCTGACGCAACGGTTCGTTTCCACGGCATGGTGCCGGAGCCGAGAAACTGCTGGGAAGTAGGGCAATGTGCGATCGAGGTTCCGGTCTCGGCCATTCGTGCGAGTTCGGAGTCCTGGCAGTGCACCGAGTGCGCGAGTATCGCGCGTGGACCCAGGAAGCTCTTTCCGCCGACCTGTGAGCCGGGGAGGAACTTGCCGTCGTACGTGTCGAGATAGGTCTCGACCTCGTACTCGGCGAGTGTGGTCGCCACCTCGCCGGTTCCGGGCCGATTGTTCTCGTTGAGATGACTGTGGAAGTAGACGCCCCGGTCACGGACGGAGTCGTACAACTCCCCCAAGTCCTTCAGCGTCCGTGTTGTCACCGCGAGAGAGAAGCGGGGAACCACTGCGACGTGAATGAGCGCAGTGTTCACGTCGCCGGTGTCGGCCGCGTGCCACTTGTCGATCTCCTCGCGGGTGAGTCTGATCGCGTCCTCTTCCGAGGTGATCAGCGCGGCAGCGGAGGCCGGGCCGGTGGTCTGAATCCCACGTCCGCTGACCACTCGAAGGCCGCGTTTCAGAGTTTCCGAGAACAGGGCGTCCTGCGCGTGCGGGAAGGCCGATCCGAACACCATCGCGGCCGTGGTTCCCGTGGCGACTCGGCGAGCGCAGAAGGCCTCGGCAGCGTGCTGGGCGAATTCCGGATCAGCGAATCTCGATTCGGAGGGAAAGACGCACAGGTCGAGCCACTCGAGGAGTTGGCCGCCGCCGTAGGCGTCGCCGGCGTAGGTCTGCGGGAAATGAATGTGTGCATCGACGAATCCGGGCAGCAGGAAACCCGGTCGGTGGTCGTGGGTTTCAGCGCCTTCGAGACCGCTCGGGAGTGATTCGAATTCTCCGCAGTAGACGATCGTTCCGGCATCGTCGATCGCCAAGACGCCGTCAGGGATCGAGACGAGCGACTGCGCCGCATCCTCTACCGTCGGACGACCGGAGATGTGGAAGACATGGCCTCGATGAAGGTGCGTCACTTACTGAGCAAAGCACAAAACTACCCGGCGCCGCGCGGCGAATGCTGTCCTTTTAGTCAGATATTGGGATCAAGCAAGAGTTGCATGCCAAACAAGAGCCGCAGCCAGCGCACCTGCACCGTTCAACGACCAATGCAGAGCAATCGGCGCAATGAGGCTGCCGCTGCGATGACGAAGCCAGGTGAATACGAGACCGGCCGCAGCGGTGGCGAGAACAGCTCCGAGGATGCCGGCGACCTGGCCGACGACTCCGGTACCGAGAAAGCCGGACAGCCCTTCGTTACCGCTGGTCAAACCCATCGACGACGCGATGTGCCACAGTCCGAACATCAGAGAACCGGCAGCGGCGACGCCGCGGAATCCACTGACCCGGTTCAACGTGCCGTGCAGGACGCCACGGAAAGCCAACTCTTCGGGAATGACGGTCTGCAGCGGGATCACGATCATCGACGCGATGATCGCGCCGGAAATAGTGGCGTAGCGATCCGCCATGAAGAAAGGACGTGTGAGCGGAAGCAGAGCGCCGACGGCGACAACGGTCAGGACCAGGCCGACGGCAGCAAGCGCGTACTTCGAACCTCGCCGCAGGTCACGAGGGGACAGCCCCAATTCCGCCCAACCCATTCCCCGGCGCTTGGTGAGCGCCAACAGGACGAGAGCAGAGATGGGTACCGTCGCGATGCTTGCCCAGGCGGTGGTGAAATGCGCGATCAGATTGGTTCCCACCAGCACCACGATCACAACAGCGATATCCACGTATGCATGCATCCGCGGAAAACGAGGAGCGGTCGCTTCGATCTCCACTGGACCGATCTCCACTGGGCCGCCGCTCGTTAGCTGAAAGTTCACTTTTTCCAGTGTACTGACGCACGAGAACTGCCCGCCACTGTTTGCGAACACGCTCACAGTGACGGGCAGGTCCCGAAGCACCTCTGATCAGGCGCCGAGCGTGCTCGCAAACTTCGGAACGGCGTTGTCGATCGCGTAGGTCAACCCCGGTACCGAGCCACTCGAGAACGCATTGACGAGTGCCGGGTCATCGAGGATCAACAGATGTCCCTCCTGGGCCGACGGGATTGCGCGCAGCAGCGGATCGTTCGCAAACGCACTGCTGTCGAGGAAGATCGGAAACAGAACCGTGAGATCCGCGTCGAACAAGTTCAGGTTCTCGTTGGCGACCGGGATGTAGAAGTTTCCGGTGGCTTTTTCGGTGATCGCCGTCGGGATCGTGAAGCCGAGGCGGGTCATGAAGTCTGCGCGTGCGTCGCCGGGTACGTAGGCGCCGTAGCCGTCGGAACTGTAGGCGCCGACCGCCGCGGTCTTGCCCGCGAAGTTCGGATTGGCGGCAATCGCGGCCTCGAACTTGGCGTCGAGGCCGTCGAGTAGCGCCTTGCCTTCCGATTCTTTGCCGAGTGCCTTGGCGACGAGTTCGGTCTGCTGCTCGACCGTCGTCCCGTAGGCCGTGGCGAGACCCGGCGGCGGCCCGACCGTCGGTGCGATGGCACTGAGCGTGTCGTAGGTGGCCTGCGTGTTGTCGCTTCGCGTCCACAGAATGAGGTCCGGTTCGAGCGCGATGACGTCTTCGACGCTCAAGTCCATCGTTCCGAGGATCTTCGGGTCCGTGGTGAACTCGTCCGCAATCCACGGTCCGACGCCCTTGCCGCCGAACGCCATCCAGTCCGCGACGCCCACTGGTTGAGTGCCCAGAGCGAGTGCCGTCTCGGCATCCGACCAACCGAGCGCCACGACGCGCTGCGGGTCGGCCGGGACTTCGACGTCGCCGAACATCGTCGAAATGGTTGCGCCCGCCTCTGCCGGTGCGTCAGCACTGTCGCTACTGCAACCGGCAAGTCCGGCGACGGCGAGCGAGGCCGCCAAGGCGGTGACTGCAATCTTCATTCGAGAGACTTTGATTCGCATGGTTACCAGCACTCCTCCAACGCTCAGCGAGAATTAGGGAAGGCTAGCATCAGCTAACGAAGGCTGTCGCCCATCGGCCAGATCGTGTTCAGGACGCGTCTGCGGCCCGTTCGAGCTCCGCGATATCGATCTTCTTCATCTTCATCATCGCGTCCGTGGCGCGTTGCGCCTTGGCCCGATCCGGATCCTTCATCAGTTCGAGAAGGCGATTCGGGACTACCTGCCAGGACAATCCGAACTTGTCCTTGGCCCATCCGCACGGGCCCTCTTCCCCACCCTCGGTCAGCCTGGACCAGTAATGATCGACCTCAGCCTGATCGACGCACGGAATCTCGAAAGACACTGCTTCCGAGAACGTGAACATCGGCCCGCCGTTCAATCCGGTGAATCGCTGACCGTCGAGCTCGAAGCTGACGGTCATCACCGATCCCGCCGGCATTCCGGAAGGCGATCCCTCGACGTACCTTTCGATTCCCAGGATCTGCCCGGAACCGAACACCGAGATGTAGAAGTTCGCTGCTTCTTCTGCTTGGTTGTCGAACCACAAACAGGGAGTGATGGAAGGCATGTTCTGTCCTTGTCGACGAGGTTACGAAACAGGTGTACAGGGTTATAGACCCGGCCCGAAGCGGAAACTCATCGCAAGGAATTACTCAAGCCGACAACGCAGAGTCGAGCATCGGCCAGGAACGAACGAGTTCGTCGCGCCAGTACGGCCAACCGTGCGTCCCCACCGGTTGAGCGCTGCGGGTGACATCGACTCCGCGATCGCGCAACACCTGCGTGATCTGGTCGGTGCACAGGTTCGATCCCAGTTCCATGACC
The DNA here is from genome assembly GCF_029457415.1 of Rhodococcus sp. RCBS9. NCBI lineage: Bacteria > Bacillati > Actinomycetota > Actinomycetes > Mycobacteriales > Nocardiaceae > Rhodococcus > Rhodococcus sp. RCBS9. Next base: position 668,921 of record NZ_CP120422.1, read on the forward strand.
CCGCCAACGACCAATACCCGGCCCAGGGCAGGAGTATCGAGAGTTTCGTGCGGACCTGGTAGTCCCGATCCCGAGGCGAGATACACCTTGGTGCCGCGCAGCTTGTCGGCATTGGCGAAGATGTCGTGCTCTTGCCAAGCCTCACTGCCGGCCGGACCCCACATCTGCTCCGAACGGGCATTTCCGTTGATCACCACAAGATCGGTCAACGCCTTGCCGAATCCCCCGACAGTTGTGTAGCAGCCGCTGTAGCCCGCGACCGCGTCGTACAACCCGGCCGAGCGTTGGGCCAGGATCAGCGCGGCTTCTGCACCCATCGAGATCCCGCCGATTGCGTTGTGCCCGTTGGTGGCGAACCTCGTGTCGATCAGTGGGGGAAGCTCTTTCGTCAGGAATGTCTCCCACTTCAGACGACCGAATTTCGGGTGGTCTTCCTGCCAATCGGTGTACATGGTGCCGGTTCCACCGATGGGGAGTACGACGTTCACATTCTTGTCGGCAAAGAACGGGACGATATCGCCGTTAGCCGGGGCCAACCAGTTGTTCTCTTCGATCTGCCCGGAATTGCCGTCCAGGAGATACAGCGTCCCGCGCGGTTCCGAGCGGTCGGCAGGAAGCAGCACTTTCACCACCATGGTGCGCCCCATGGCGGGACTCGCGACGTCGAGAAGCACCAAGCGCGAAGACAGTTCGGTGACACTCGTTATCTGCGGAGTCTCGTCGGCGAGTGCGGTCGACGGCAGCGCAAGAAGTGAAGTCAGGGCGAGCGCGCCGACGAGAACAACGCTTCGAAGGCTCGCTCGACGGGAACTCACAGGCCGAGCGACGCGGCGATCATCGGCCACGAGTCGTGTAAGTCGTCTTCCCAGTATCCCCATGAATGCGTTCCTGCCGGCTTGAAGTTGTAGCGAATGTTGTTCATACCCAATGCGTTCGTCTTGTCCGCAAGCTGGGTGGTGCAGTAGTGAGTTGCCGCCTCGATTCCGCCACCGAGAACAAGCTGCAACGCCAAATCTGTGACGTCGTTGCCGATCCGCGGATCGGCAAGTGTGTCGTACGGACCCGGAAGTCCGGTTGCGGTTGTGATGTACATCGGGATTCGAGGTAGCTTGTCCGCGTTGACAACCGGATCGTGAGCCGGCCAACCCGGACCATCGTACGGACCCCACATGTTTTCCGCGTCACCCCCACCGACGGCGACCACGAGTTTCACGAAGTCCTGCCCGATGCCCGGACTCGTCATCGCGCACCCGCTGAAGGACCCGACACTGTTGTACAGCGCGGGCGCCGCCATAGCCAGATCCAGTACCGACGTGCCTGCCATCGACAGGCCTGCCAGTGCGTTCTCGCCGGTCGTCCCGAATGTCGAATCAATGACTGGCGGTAGTTCTTCCGTCAGGAACGTGGTCCACATGTTGACCCCGTTGTTGTTGCCGGATTTCGCGAGGCCGGGGTCCGGCCGCTCCCAATCGGTGTAATAGCTGAATGCTCCACCGAGAGGGGTGACCACGTTGACGTGCTTGTCCGCGAAGAACTTCGGTGCGTCGGTCCGCACCGACCACGTCGCGTCGTCTTTTCCTCCGTCTACTCCGTTGAGTAGGTAGAGCGTCGGAGCAGGCGTCGAAGTATCAGCCGGCCGCAAGACCTGCAACGGAATGTCGCGCCCCATCGACTGTGAGTACACCGAGATGTCGACCAGCCTGCTGTCCGCCGACTGAGCGTGACCCGGTGCGGTGAGGAGCTGGAGCCCACACACTGCCGTGGCCAACGCCACGAAGACACGGAAAACCGTTCGTAACGCACGAGTCTCGATCATCCGGGTCACTCTCTTCGGCAGCGGAACCTTTCGAACGGTACCGCCTGAAACAGGCAAACCCGACGTGATCGGAAATACTCGATCCGGTCGACACGGAAAGGCTCACGCACCGAGTGCGTGAGCCTTTCTCGTCAGACGACGCTTACTTGGGCGTAACCGTGCCGCCGCTGAGCGTGGTCAGTGCGTCGACGAGACGCTGACCGAGGTTGTTGACGCTTCCGATGGCTTCACCGAGAGATCCCATGAGTTTCCTCCTGCAGTTTGTCGAAATTGAAGTAACTACACCCGGAGCGGGCGTGGCAATGTCGCGCTGAATTAGGGGGTGGGGTCCTTGGAGATGGTCTCTACCGATCCCATGAAGGTCTTGAGCAGACCGTCAGCGCTGAACAGTGATCCCAGGCCCTGAACAACAGCGCCGAGAATTCCTTCCATTGAACCCATGTGAATCTCCTTGAGAGGTCAGAGGACAGCTGCCAAAAGCACCCGACAGTGCTGTGACAGCTGCGTCACATCTGTAATGTATCCGTGACGTGGGTAACAGTAATCATACGAACGACCAGTTGGCAAAGGATTCCGACAATGGGGTCATTATTTCGACTAATAAGGTCTGCTACTGAAAAAATTCCGGCCAATCGGTCGAATTTGACCAATTCTGTCGCCGCATTGATCAACCGCCCCAAATCCTGCGGTTACCCACCAGTAAACTGAAATCATGTCTAGCGCAACCTCACTCACGCAGGTAGCTAATTTCCGGTGGCACCGCCATCAACTCGACCGAGCGGTTGTCGGTGACGCCGATCACAGCGATTGCAGCATTCTCGATCTCGGGATTCAGAACACCGGACCTGACGGAGCCGCCTGGGCCCTGCGGATCCGCGGCGTCCGCGTCGACGCCACTGAGCTCGCTCTTGCCTGGACGTTGCGCGGAGCCCCCCACTATTACCGTCGGGGCGACCTGCCTGCCGTCGCCGCCGCCACGTCGCCGTTCAGCGAAGCCGATGCAGCCAAGCGCATTTACGACGCGAATCGGCCCCTGAAGGCCGCCGGCATCCCGACGCTGACTGCCCTGCAAACAGTTGCTGCTGCGATGCGGGACATCGTCTCGAAACCAACCGTCAAGGGCGAGATGTCCGCGCAGTTGACCAACCGAGTGACCGAGCCCTATCTGAGATTCTGCCGCCCGTGCAACGCCACTCACCTGTACGAGATGCCGTTCCGGCTCGCGGCACTGCAGGCAGGCCTCGAGCTACAGCCGGACACATCTCCCCCAGTGCTCGAACGCATTCCGGGTTGGCGCCGACGCCCATTCAGCGCCACGGGCGCAGACGCAGATTCCCGCTTCGACGTGATCCGGGGTTATCTGCGGTTCTACGGCCCCGCGACTCCTGCTCACGTCGCGTCGTTTCTCGATGCTCCGGTCAGGGACGTCAAAGCCCACTGGCCAGTCGATGCCGAGGAGATCGAGGTGAACGGCGAGAAGCGGTGGATTCTCGAACAGGACCGCGAAGACTTGTTCGGCTCCCCCACCGATTCGAGAACGCGCTTGCTCGGGCCTTTCGATCCGTATGTACAGCTCAAGGATCGGGAGACCCTGGTTCCCGATCCGACCGCCCAGAAGACGGTGTGGCCGACCCTCGGGCGACCGGGCACGGTGGTGGTCGGTGGCACGATCACCGGATTGTGGCGACCACGAGCATCCGGAAAGAAGCTGAAGGTCGCGATCACCCCGTGGGGAACGTGGTCACGATCGGCCCGCGCAGCAGTGGCCCAGCAGGCCGAAATACTTGCCGAATTTCGCGGCGTCGAGCTCTCCGAACTGGTCGAAGTATCTTGATCGAGCCAGTGGCATCCGGATAATTCCAGCTCACCCCCGCCCCGATTCGGAGAAGGAAACCCCCAACGATAACCTGAATGCGACCTTCGCACGCACCCTTGTTCAGGAGAGATGATGGCCGACTTCCTCTATGAGGACCTGTTGCCGATCGGTGATGACACCACCGAGTACCGATTGCTCACCACCGAAGGGGTGTCGACAGTCGAGGGACCGGACGGCCGCACCTTCCTGCAGGTCGAGCCGGAAGCGATGCGCTTGCTGACCGAAACGGCGCTGCACGACATCTCTCATTACCTGCGCACGGATCACCTGACGCAGCTCGCGAGCATCCTCGACGATCCCGAAGCGTCGAACAACGACAAGTTCGTCGCGCTCGATCTGCTCAAGAACGCCAATATCGCCGCTGCCGGCGTTCTGCCGATGTGCCAGGACACCGGAACCGCCATCGTCATGGGCAAGCGTGGACAGCATGTGCTCACCCCCGGCGACGACGAGAAGTCCATTGCCCGCGGTGTCTACGACGCCTACACGCGTCTGAACCTGCGCTACTCGCAGAACGCCCCCATCACGATGTGGGACGAGAAGAACACTGGCAACAACTTGCCCGCGCAGATCGAGCTGTACGCCGATACTGCTGCCGGACATGAGAACTCGTACAAGTTCCTCTTCATGGCCAAGGGCGGCGGAAGCGCCAACAAGTCCTACCTGTACCAGGAAACCAAAGCGATCCTGAACCCCGACTCGATGATGCAGTTCCTCGAGGCGAAGATCCGCTCACTCGGCACCGCGGCCTGCCCGCCGTACCACCTCGCGATCGTCGTCGGCGGTACCTCGGCCGAGTTCGCGATGAAGACGGCCAAGTACGCGTCCGCGCACTACCTCGACGAATTGCCCACCGAAGGCGCCATCACGGGCCGCGGCTTCCGCGATCACGAACTCGAGAAGAAGGTCTTCGAGCTCACGCAGAAGATCGGCATCGGCGCACAGTTCGGCGGTAAGTACTTCTGCCACGACGTCCGCGTCGTTCGACTCCCCCGCCACGGCGCTTCGTTGCCCGTCGCCATTGCGGTGTCCTGCTCGGCAGATCGACAGGCGAAGGCCAAGATCACCCCGGAGGGCGTGTTCCTGGAACAGCTCGAATTCAACCCGGGCCGTTTCCTGCCCGAGGTCACGGACGCTCAGCTCGACGAAGAGACGGATGGCATTTCGGGTACCGGCAAGGGCGCTGCGGTCAAGATCGATCTGACCAAGCCGATGTCGGAGATCCTGGCCGAGCTCTCCAAGCACCCGGTGAAGACTCGTCTCTCATTGACCGGTCCGCTCGTCGTGGCACGCGACATCGCGCACGCCAAGATCAAGGAACGCCTCGACGCAGGCGAAGAGATGCCGCAGTATCTCAAGGATCACCCGGTGTACTACGCCGGCCCCGCCAAGACGCCCGACGGCATGGCGTCCGGTTCGTTCGGCCCGACCACGGCCGGCCGTATGGACTCGTACGTCGAGCAGTTCCAGGCCGCCGGTGGCTCGATGATCATGCTGGCCAAGGGAAACCGCTCCAAGCAGGTCACCGACGCCTGCAACTCGCACGGCGGTTTCTACCTCGGGTCGATCGGTGGACCGGCCGCTCGCCTGGCGCTCGACTGCATCAAGAAGGTCGACATCCTCGAGTACGCCGAACTGGGAATGGAAGCCGTCTGGAAGATCGACGTCGAGGACTTCCCCGCCTTCATCGTCGTCGACGACAAGGGCAACGACTTCTTTGCGCACACCGGTGAAGTGACCCTGACGATCGGCAAGCGTCCGGGTCTGTAGACACGTCAACAGCAAAGAGCCCCGGCGAGTTTCGATCGCCGGGGCTCTTTTGTGTCTTTGTCAGGTCCAGAGCGCGGCCACGAAGACGGTCACGATCGACAAACCGCCGACGACGTGTACCAGATTCGGATTGGGCTCGCCCTTCTTCTGCTTCGCCCGGGTGATCTCGGCAAGCGCCACGATGACCAGCGAAAGCACCAGCTTCACAGCGATCTTCGCGTGAATGTAGTTCTTGTCCAGGGCGCCTTCGCCCAACCCGACGATGATCAGGCCGGACACGAACTGCATCCTGGCACCCCACACCATGACCTCGGTGATCGAAGGAGCCTTGAGGACGGAGAAGTAGCTACCGACCAGGGCAGCCATGCCGAGTAGGTGAATCACTACAAAGACGTTGTATAGAACAGACATACAAGCACTTTAACTTGTACCTTGTTCTGGCCGAACGGAACTGCGACTTCTCTCAGAGAATTCCGGCTTCGGATGCGGCGGAACGATACTTCGCTGCCAAGGTGTCCACCGTCTCGTGTGCGTTGAGGCCGCTGGGATTGGGCACGATCCAGAGTTTTGTCCCCTCGAAATCACGGTCCTGACGCCCAGCCTTCGCCTTCTTGTCACCGAAAGCTGTTCGATAGGCGGTGATTCCGGCGAAGGCAACGACTACTGGATTGGTTGCGCGCACGATGTTTCGGACCCGAACTCCGCCAGTTGCGAGTTCCTCCGACGTCAATTCATCGGCGCGCGCAGTTGCCCGCACCGCCAAATTGGTGATGCCCACTCCCCGATCGATCAGATGCTGTGTGTCAGCGTCCGACATACCCGCGGAAGGATCGATCGCATGCTCGATTATGCCTGCCCGCAGCAGTGCCGGATAGAACCGATTACCCGGTCTGGCGAAATGCGCGCCGGTCGCCGCCGTCCACAGTCCCGGGTTGATACCGACGAACAACAGCCGGCAATCCGGCCCGATCAGATCCTCGATCTCGGCGTCTCGGAACGATTCCAGTTCGGCGCGCGTGAATCCCATGCAGCCAGTACATCAGGCCGTCACGACAGCGCTTCGCGCACCTCGTCGATCGCGTCGTGCATCATCTGCTCGTACACATCGATGTCCGGAATCGAGGCCGGACTGCTGGTGATGCTGATCGTCACAGTGTCCCCGATCCCGTGTACGCCGTGGGTCAACGACATGACCGGCGACAAACTCGGGACGCCCGCTGTGAACCGAACGACGCCGCCTCCGAGCACCAGATCCGCGTCACCGCGCGCGACACTCGACACCACGGTGTTTCCAGTGACATCGTCGGGTACTGCCGTGAAATCGTATTGCTGCACGCCCCAACGGACCAGCGGGCCGGGAACCGCGTTCAGCGCGAGATCCGACGCTGCGCTGGATGGATGGGACGCACGTGCGCGACGCTCGTCCATCGACTCCTTGATCAGTTGGGCTCGCTCACGAAGATCATCGACTTCCGGGAACAGACCGACACCTGCATTGCGGAAGTGATTGCGCGCCGTGGGTGTACCTGCCTTGGCGATGGTCACCTCAGCTCCCAATTCGGGCGGTACCGAGCCGTCTCGCTCGGTGAGGTAGTTCGCCATCGCTACCGAGATGGCTGTCATCGCTCCGACTGTGACGGATACGCCGTCGCCACGGAAATCGGCGCTGTCCCGCACGACCATGCGCACCAGTCGGTGCGGTCCGGGAGGGATGTTCGAGCGCACCTTCGGACGGCTCGCCGCCTGCGGCGCAACAACTCCCGATTCGGTGTCCGCCTGCAGCTGTAACTGCGCGCGGTGCCCCGCCCGGCCGTCGCGGAACAGCGAAACGAGTTGGCCCGGAAGGCGCAGGGCGGCGCGGCCCAGAATCTCGGCTGATCCGCTACGCCGCACGTCCGTCTTCTGCTTCGCGGGCGGTTGCGGCGAGAACAGTTGGCGAGCAATCGCCGACGCGCGTTTGCCGTCCGCCAGAGAATGAGCGACCTGCAGAACTGCGATCAGCGCCGGGCCACTGCAGCGCGGCACGCCGGTGACGCCGTGAAACAGGTGCAGCGTCCACGGGGACTCGCGCGGGTCGATGTGGTTCTCGAGTAGTTTCTCGATTCCGTGAATGCACGAGAGCCACGAGTTTTCGGGCAGCTCATGCACTCTCACCAAGGAGGCGTCGACCGGCATGGGCTCCCACACTGGATAGTCGAGGTGCCACGGCGATTCACGAATCCGAACATTGAGATCCGGAATGAGCGACGCTCTTTCCACCGCCGAGCGTCGTAGCTCGTCCATGTGCTGGCTCTGCCCGTCGAAACAGTAGAGCAGCAGCTGATCGTTCGGGATCTTCTCCGAAATCCAGAAGGTTTGGGCATCGGTGGGCGTCATCCGTAACACCGGGAGACGGTACCACCGGCTTGTCAGCTCTTTTCTGCAGCAGCTTTCAGCTGGGACAGGCCCTTCTCGAAATCCTTTCCGACAAGCTTGTCCATGCTGAAGATGAAACCGAAGATCTTGAAGAACAGATTCTTCTTTCCGGTCATCTTCCACGTCACCTGAACTTCACCGGAATTCGGCGAGATGAGAAACGTGGTGACGTTCTGCGCCTTGAACGGCTTGAGGAAGGCCAGGTCCAAAACTACTCGTTCATTCGGGACGGATTCGGTGATCACCATCGAACCGGAGCCCGCCTTCTTGTTTCCCGCCCAGGCGTACGAAGCCCCGACGCCCGCGTCAGGCCCCGCGTACGTCCGCTGCATCGCCGGGTCGAGACCTTCCCACGGCGACCACTGAGTCCACTGATGGAAATCGTTGATCAACGCGAAGACGACCGGTGCTTCTGCCTTGACGATCGTCGTACGTTCTACCAGGAATTCGTTGGAATTCTGCGAAGCCATCGTCGATCTCCAATTCTCGGGCGTGACAAGTGTTCGGAATTATCCACGGTCGACGAGATCGGAGCGAGTCGACACTCAGTCCCGCAGGCACAGGCAGAAATAGTGACCGACCGGGTCGCGGTACACGCGGAAAGTCTGATGCTCCGGAATGTCGGTCACCCGCTGCGCACCCAGGCTGATCACCCAAGCCTCGGCGGGGTCGAGAGAATCCACGAACAGATCCAGATGGATCCCGACACCGGAGGTCGGCCAGTCCACCGGAACGAAATCCGGAGCGAGCTGAAATGCGAGCCGCCCCCCGCCGGGCCCTTCGATCACGTGCCAATCATCCTCGTCGCGAACACTTTTCCACTCGAGGACCTGGACGTAGAAGTTGGCCAATGCAGCCGGATCCGGGCAGTCCAGGACTGTGTAGTCCATGCCGATGTTCGGGCGCGTCACTGTGCCTTCTTCTCCTGAACTTTCTTACGCACGAACAACAACGGAAGAACCAACGTCGCAACGGCGGTTACAAGCCACACGACGACGGTTCCCAGAATCCACGTCGAGACACCGGAGATCGACAGATTGGAGAAGAGCGACGCCACCAACAGCGCGACAAATGTCGACACCAATCCGATTCCGCCGAGAAATGCCGGTGCATGGCGCTTTGCCACCGTGGCGATGAACGGCGCCAGGACCGACTGCGCAATCGCAAAGATCACGACCGCAACGATGAATCCGGATGTGGGCGCCGAGAAGCCCGAAAGAATCAACGACGCAACTAGAAGCCCGACAGCGGCAGAACCCAGGAAGATCGCGGCGCGAATCAGGAAGCTGATCATTTGTTGATCCTATATGTCGGATATCAAGGAGAACAGATATTCACAATCCCAGGGATTCCTGCACCTCTCGCAATGTCCGGGCAGAAGATCGGAGCCCCGAAGCCTCCATTTTCGATAGCGGCACTTCGAGGACTCGGCCGGCACCAGCACGACCAACCATCGTGGGAAGGGACAGGCAAACGTGCTCGAGTCCGTGGACGCCGCTCTGCAAAGTCGACACCGGCAGAACCCGTTGTTCGTCCCGCAACACGACTTCCGCGATGAATGCGCTCGACAATCCGATGGCGAGGTTGGTCGCACCCTTACCCTCGATGATCTCGTAAGCACTCTCGACTACAGACTTCGCTACTTTCGCGCGTAGGTCGGGGCCGAGGACGCCACCCGACGGTCCCACGAACGAGGTTGCCGGCACTCCGCCGATGGTTGCGCTCGACCAGAGCGGAATCTCGGAATCCCCATGCTCGCCCACTATGAAGGCATGAACGTTCTCCACCGCGACTCCGAGTTCGGTAGCCAGCAGGAATCGCAATCGGGCCGTGTCCAGCACGGTCCCAGATCCGAAAATTCGGCCGCGGTACGACGGTCCCGCAGCCTGGATCGCTGCGTAGGTCGCCACGTCGACCGGGTTGGTGACGAAGAGAAGGACCGCGTCCGGTGACACCGCCAACAGTTGTTCGGTCAGTGTCTGCGCGATCTTGACGTTCACCGCGGCAAGTTCGAGCCGCGACTGACCGGGATGCTGTTTGGCGCCCGCGGTGACGACGACCAAGTCGGATCCCGCGGTGACCGAGATGTCATCGCCTCCGTCGACAGTGCACGGCGGTGTGAACTGGGTGCCGTGGTTGAGATCGAGAACTTCGGCCCGGACCTTTGCGCTGTTGGTGTCGTAGAGGGCGAGCGCGTCGGCCGATCCGCGTATCAGGCACGCATACGCAATTGCGGTGCCGACACTTCCCGCACCGACAACGGACACTTTTCGTCTGGATGAACGATTCGGCGTCGTCATGGGTAAATGGTGCTCGCTCGATAACGATTTCGCAGTACAACGGATTGCCAGTCTCTTCTCAGGGTTTGGATGCAGACCTCTCAGAATCGACGTGGATGATCGCTGACATGGCTGAGGTAACCGTTCTTGCAGTTGGCGGCACCGGCGAATCCCACGTCGGCGACCACGGCGCCCGTGTGCGCGGACTCCTCAGTGCCGTCACCGACGAACTCGACAGTCGATTCGATTCTCGCTGGGTCGCTTATCCCGCGTCGTACGGTCCGGTCGCCGACGGTGGCCTGAGCTTTCGGCACAGCACCGCGATGGGTGTGAAGGCCCTCACCGCCGAAATCGCACAGACAGACGGCCCGGTCATGCTGATCGGTTACTCACAGGGATGCACCGTGATCCGCTCGGCTCTTCCGACGCTGAACCGCGCCAACATCATCGGAGTCGGACTGATCTCCGATCCTCAACAACCGGCAGGCGTGATCGAAGGTTGTGAGGGACACGGAGTTGCCGGCGACGGACCCGATATCCAGCCGTGGATTCCGGTCAAGTGGATCGGGCACCCGCAGGACATGATCTGTAATGCCAGCGACGACAGCTACATTCGCGACATCGCAGACTTGACGCGCTGGATGTCCTTCTCGCAGGCACGCGTGTGGGCAGGAAAGGTTTGGGAACTACTTCGTAGCAATGCTTTCCAGAATGCGCAGAAGACTCGTTTCAGTCCCAAACAGTGGCGTACCGATCTACGACGCATTCGCACCGCGTTCCTCGAAGTACTTGGTTACCTGCCGACGAAGTTGAACCTGAACCGATTTCAGCTCAAGAACCCTCGCGGCGGTAGACACATCAGCTACGCGATCGAACCTCTCGACGAGAGCGGACTGACCGGGTGTGAGCTTCTGGCGTCGTGGATGAAGGTCCACGCGAGCGGCGTCGGGCAGCGCATTCACGCGGCCTGACCTTTACCGTTAGTTTACCTAGCGAACCCCGGCGAGCCATTCGACGCCTCTACGTTCCTTTCATGCAACTGAGCAGAATATTGTCGTGCGCCGCCGTGACCGTCGCACTCCCCCTCACCGCCCTGGCGGCCCCGGCCGCCGCATCGCCAACCGGCAGTCTCGACTGGTCCGGTTCGTTCGGTAGTTCAGCGCCCCAGCCGGTTTCGACGTTCGACGTCCAAGCCCACCGCGGCGGGCTCGGCCTGTACACGGAAAGCAGCCTGGCCGCGTTCGCGAATGCCCTCGAAATGGGCGTCAGCACACTGGAACTCGATACCCAGATCACCGAGGACGGGATCGCTGTCGTCACGCACGATCGTAAGATCTCGAACAAGAAATGCCTCGACACCGAGCCCGCAACTGCGGGTGACCCGGAGTTCCCGTACGTCGGCAAATTCGTCAACACGCTGAGCCTGCAGCAGATCAAGACCATGGACTGCGGCACTCTCCCCCTTGCCGGATACCCTGAACAGCAGAATGTTCCGGGAGCGAAAATGCAGACGCTCGAAGAAGTGCTTGCCCTGGTGAAGTCGTACAACGCACCCGGAATCAAGCTCAACATCGAGACCAAGGTGGAAGCGGGAGCGCCTCACGAGACCGCCCCGCGTGAGCAGTTCGTCTCTGTAGTCCTCGATACGATCCGGGCAGCCGGATTGTTGGACAGCGTCACCATTCAGAGCTTCGACTGGGGCTCGCTCATGCTCACCCGTCAACTCGCGCCGAGTGTCCCCGTCGTTGCGCTCACAAACGGCGACTTTCTCCAGGTAGGCAAGGACGGAGCGTCACCGTGGCTCGGCGGTCTGGACATCGATGATTTCGGTGGCGACGGCATCGCGGCGGTAGCAACCTTTGGTGCCTCCGCCTACTCCCCCGTCCAAGGAACTCCGCAGGGCGGAAAGGTCGGGGATCCCGGTTTCACCCTCTATCCGACAGCCGACATGATCGCGAGCGCACATGCGCGTGGCATGAAGGTCATCCCGTGGACCGTCGATGATCCCGCCACCATGCACGCCCTGATCGACCTCGGTGTCGACGGGATCATCACCGACTACCCCGATCGTCTCCGAGCCGTTCTGGCCGAGCGAGGCATGCCACTACCTGCACCTGCGGTCAAGAAGTAGCCTCCACCGCGCACCGAAGCAGGTACCTGAACAGGTACTACGGCCGATGTCCCCGGGGTCCCGTCGGCCGCATCCTGGACAGGTACTTGCTCGGGTGATCGGAGGTGAATTCTGATGATGTCTTTGAAGGATCAGTTGGACAACTGCGAATACCTACTTGCCGACGCGGAAATGGCGGGTGACTGGAATGCGGTCCGGCGATTCAGGGAATACCGGCTCAGGCTCGTTCGACAACTGTGCAGGCAAAGGGCCGCCGGCCTCTGCGCCTAGAGGCCCGACCTCAACCGTATCTGAGCTGGTCCCTCTGGGCGGTTACGATCCGCCGTCGCCCGAGTCACAGTCGGGTGCTCTCACCAATTGAGCTACAGAAGGTATGGCCCGCAGTGCTTTTCGACTGCGATCTTTCTCTGCCGAACCATACGGGCCCGCATCTCTTCCGCGCCACTGATTTTCGAGTAGACGATCTACACCGACCACCGCTGTGAGTTCGGTTTCCGCGTCCCCGCGGGGACGTCCCCGTCGAGGCCACACCGAATCACCGCTGACCAGTAGTCGATGGGATGATGACCTGCGTGTCCATGTCCCCACCGCTGCCCGTCAAGAACGGGGTTGGCCCGACGCGCCTACGCATCCCGCTCTCGGGGCCGTGGGCGACGATCGCCGAGTACGTCGTAGCCAAGTTCGACCATCTGGACGCCGAGAACCTGTATCGGCGGTTCGACGACGGCGAGTTCGTGGATACCGACGGCCACTCGATCTGCCTGAACACAGAACTCAGCGCGCACCGGTTCGTCTGGTACTACCGTGAGTTGCCGGCGGAGGACCCGGTGCCGTTCCACGAGGAGATCCTGCACACCGACGACGATCTCGTCGTCATCGACAAGCCACATTTTCTCCCGACCACTCCGAGCGGGCGATACCTGCGTGAGTCGGCGCTCGTCCGCCTGCGGGTTCGTCTCGACAACCCAGATCTGACCCCGATCCATCGACTCGACCGCGGCACCGCAGGGGTGGTGATGTTCTCGGCCCGCCCCGCGACGCGCGGCGCGTACCAGTCACTGTTCGAGAAGCGTCAGGTCACGAAGGTCTACGAGGCGGTGTCGGCGCGACCGACCCGGCGGGGCCGGGATGCACCAGCGCTCGACGTCCCTCTCGTTTACCGCAACCACATCGAAGCTCGACGCGGCGAGTTGCGAGTCGTCGTCGACGACAGCCGTGAACCCAACTCCGAGACCATGATCGAGGCGCGAGGGATGGGTGTGAGTGCCTCCGGACGTGCTGTGCTGCACACGGTTCTACGTCCGCGCTCCGGACGGATGCACCAGTTGCGGGTGCATCTGGCGGCCCTCGGCGCCGGGATTCTGGGCGACCGGCGATACCCCGACCTGTTGCCCGACGCCCCAGACGATCATTGTCTCCCACTCCAATTGCTCGCGAGGGAACTCGAATTCACCGATCCGTTGTCGGGGAGAGCGCGGCGGTTCGTCACCCGTCGGACGCTCAGCGAGATGCCCGTGGGGTGACGACCAGGAGCCGTTGATTTAGACGTTGAAGCGGAACTCCACCACATCGCCGTCGGCCATGACGTATTCCTTGCCCTCCATGCGGACCTTGCCGGCAGCCTTGGCTGCGGCCATGGAACCCGCCTCGACGAGGTCGTCGAAGGACACGATTTCAGCCTTGATGAAGCCGCGCTCGAAGTCGGTGTGAATGACGCCGGCAGCCTGGGGAGCGGTGTCACCCTTGTGGATGGTCCAGGCGCGAGCTTCCTTCGGACCAGCCGTCAGGTAAGTCTGCAGTCCGAGGGTGTGGAAGCCGGTGCGTGCAAGCGCGTGCAGGCCGGGCTCGGTCTGACCGATCGAGTCGAGCATTTCCTGGCGATCTTCCTCGTCCAGCTCGAGCAGTTCCTGCTCGACCTTCGCGTCGAGGAACACAGCGTCGGCCGGTGCGACGGATGCGCGCAATTCCGCAATCTTCGCTGCGTCGGTGAGCACAGACTCGTCGGCGTTGAAGACGTACAGGAAGGGCTTGGTGGTGAGCAGGCTCAGCTCACGCAGCAACGAGAAATCGAGCTTGTCCTTGACGCTGAAGAGCGTCGTGCCCTCGTTGAGGAAGGCCTGAGCCTTGAGCGCCTCGTCGTGGGCTGGCTTGAGCTCCTTGTTCTTGCGAGCTTCCTTGTCCAGACGCGGGAGAGCCTTCTCCAAGGTCTGCATGTCGGCGATCACGAGCTCGGTCTCGATGACCTCGATGTCCGAGGCCGGGTCGACCTTGCCGTCGACGTGGATGACGTCGTCGTCGGCGAAGACGCGAACTACCTGGCAGATGGCGTCCGCTTCACGAATGTTGGCCAGGAACTTGTTGCCCAGACCTGCGCCCTCGGACGCTCCCTTGACGATGCCGGCGATGTCGACGAACGACACGGTCGCGGGGAGGATGCGCTCGGAGCCGAAGATCTCGGCGAGCTTCTGCAGCCGCGGATCGGGCAGCTCGACCAGACCGACGTTGGGTTCGATGGTCGCGAACGGGTAGTTCGCTGCCAACACGTCGTTGTTGGTCAGTGCATTGAAAAGGGTGGACTTGCCGACGTTGGGCAGTCCGACGATTCCGAGGGTAAGGCTCACGGTCTGTGGATTCTACGGCCTCGCGGCGACGTGACGGGTACTCGCCCCACCGTCACGTCGCGGCAGGTGATCAGTTGTAGGTATACGAATCGACGGACGACACGATCGCAACCAGGAAGATCACGTAGAACGCGATGAACAGCACCCAGCAGATGACGGCTATCAGGAGCGAAATCTGCCCGAGCTTCTTCACCCGCTCGGACGCGTACTGCGCGCCCTGGTGATCGCCCATCGCCCACTTCGGGTAGATGTCGTGGAGATGGTTGAACGCGGCGAACGCGATAGGCCAGAAGAAGATGATCGACGCGACGGCCCATCCCGCGTTGGACTTCGGCGGACCGTACTGCGGCGCCGCGTACGTGGGAGCGGCACTGTACTGCTGGGTCGCGCTGTACTGCTGACCGGTCGGATACTGCTGTCCGGCTGAGTACTGCGGGTCGGTCGGGTACTGCTGGCCCGTCGGATACTCCTGGCCTGCTGAATATTGCTGACCGGCTGAATACTGCTGGCCCGCCGGATACTGCTGTTCCTTCGGATACTGCTGCTCCTTCGGATCCTGCGGGTCGGTCGGATATTGCGGTTCGGTCATCATTCCCCCAAAGAGTCGGATTCGGTTCTCTATCGCAGAACCTAGTGGAGACTTACCGCTGCCGTGTCACAGTGAGCGCCTACGCTCTCGAGGTGACTCGGATGCTGATCGTGCTCTTGATATGGATAGTGGGTCTCGGCACCGCCGCGCTCGCAATTGTCGCCTCGCCCGGATGGTGGGTGATCGCTGTCGTCACACTCGCGCTGGCGGCCATGGGCACCTACGACCTCACTCAGAAGTCCCACAGCATCCTCCGTAACTATCCGGTCCTGGGGCACGCGCGATTCCTCCTCGAGAAGATTCGACCGGAGATCCAGCAGTACTTCGTCGAATCATCCACCGATGGAATGCCATTCGATCGCGAAACGCGAGATCTGGTTTACGAGCGGGCAAAGGGAACACTGGCGGAAGAGCCCTTCGGGACCGAGCGCGACGTCAATGCGATCGGCTACGAGTTCATGACGCATTCGATTCGCGCACGGACCGCCCCCGACACCGTTCCGCGAGTTCGCCTCGGCGGACGCGATTGCACGAAGCCGTACGACATCGCTCTCCTGAACGTCTCCGCGATGAGCTTCGGGTCGTTGTCCGCCAACGCAATCGAGGCCCTCAACGCCGGCGCAGCCAAAGGCGGCTTCGCTCACGACACGGGCGAAGGCGCGATCAGTCCGTATCACCGCAAACACGGCGGCGATCTGATCTGGGAAATCGCTTCGGGGTACTTCGGGTGCCGAACCGAGGACGGCCGATTCGATCCTGACCGTTTTGCCGAGCGCGCAGGCTCCGACCAGGTGAAGGCCATTTCGATCAAGCTCTCGCAAGGTGCGAAACCCGGGTTGGGTGGCGTGCTTCCCGGAGTCAAGGTCTCCCCCGAAATCGCCGAAACCCGCGGGGTACCCGTCGGCCAGACCGTGATTTCGCCACCCGCGCACACCGCGTTCAGCACTCCGGTCGAACTGGTCGATTTCATCGCGACCCTGCGAAAACTGTCGGGCGGCAAGCCGGTCGGGATGAAACTGTGCGTCGGCTCGCGTCGTGAATTCCTCGGAATCTGCAAGGCGATGATCGAACGCGGCATCACGCCCGACTTCATCATCGTCGACGGTTCCGAAGGCGGCACCGGCGCTGGTCCGGTGGAATTCGAGGACCACATGGGCATGCCGTTGACCGAAGGCCTGATGCTCGTGCACAACGCCTTGGTGGGAACCGGTCTGCGCGCTCTCGTGAAAGTCGGCGCTTCCGGAAAGGTGGCGAGCGGTTCCGACATCGTCAAACGCATCATCCAGGGCGCAGACTTCACGATGGCGGCCCGCGCAATGATGTTCGCAGTGGGCTGTATTCAGGCCCAGATGTGCCACACCAACCGCTGCCCGGTCGGCGTTGCCACTCAGGATCCGGCACGCACCCGCGCACTCGACATCCCCGACAAGAGCGAGCGCGTCTACCGATTCCAGAAGGCAACCGTCGCCAGCGCACAACAGATGATCGCGTCGATGGGCATCGATTCCTTCGACCAACTGCAACCGGGAATGCTCAACCGCCGCGTCGACGGTCTCACCACTCGCACCTATGCCGACCTGTTCGACTGGCTGATGCCGGGCGAACTGCTCGACTCCCCGCCGCAGAGCTGGCTCACCGATTGGATCGACGCCGACGCTCACCGATTCTGACGTCGGTCGACTCCCGCGTTTCAGATCGCGCGGATTCACCCTTCTGGTCCTACAGTGACAGATGGCCCGCTGTGACGGCGGCCACACGTGCACTAGTGGACGGAGTTCGACGATGAGCTTGACGACTGCGCCGGAACCAAATGTCGAGTACCTGAAAACCGATCCTGACCTGCCACCTGTCGGCGTCATCGACAAAACACCCATCTCCACGACTGCGCGCGTCGTCTTCCTTGTTCTCGGACTGGTCGGCGCGGGCGCCTGGTACATGATTGCGATCGTCCGCGGTGAACACATCAGTGCCGTCTGGTTCGTGTTGGCCGCAATTTGCACTTATCTGATTGCCTACCGCTTCTATGCGCGGTTGATCGAACGCAAGATCGTCAAACCCCGCGACGACGTCGCCACTCCCGCCGAGATCATGGAGAACGGCGCCGACTACATGCCGACCGACCGTCGGGTGCTGTTCGGTCACCACTTCGCGGCAATCGCCGGTGCCGGTCCCCTGGTCGGACCCGTGTTGGCCGCGCAGATGGGATATCTTCCGGGAACGATCTGGATCATCGTCGGCGTCGTGTTCGCCGGGGCGGTGCAGGACTTCATGGTCCTGTGGATCTCGTCGAAGCGCCGCGGGCGCAGCCTCGGTCAGATGGCCCGCGAAGAACTCGGCCTTGTCGGCGGCGTCGCCGCACTGATCGGCGTGTTCGTCATCATGATCATCCTCATCGCGGTGCTCGGACTTGTGGTCGTCAATGCGCTCGCCGAGTCCCCGTGGGGAGTGTTCTCGATCGCGATGACCATCCCCATCGCGCTGTTCATGGGCGTGTACCTGCGGTATCTGCGGCCGGGCAAGGTTTCCGAGGTCTCCCTGATCGGCGTCGTCCTGCTTCTCCTTGCCATCGTCTCCGGCGGATGGGTTGCCGATACCGGTTGGGGCGCAGACTGGTTCACACTCTCGAAGGTCACCATCGCGTGGCTGATGATCGCGTACGGATTCGCCGCATCGGTGCTGCCGGTCTGGCTGCTCCTGGCACCGCGCGACTACCTGTCGACGTTCATGAAGGTCGGCACCATCGCGCTGCTGGCCATCGGAATTCTGGTCGCACGACCCGCGCTGAACATGCCGGCAGTGACGCCGTTCGCCTCCAACGGCGAAGGCCCGGCCTTTGCCGGTTCACTGTTCCCGTTCCTGTTCATCACCATTGCCTGTGGCGCGCTCTCGGGCTTCCACGCACTGATCGCGTCAGGTACGACGCCAAAGCTGCTCGAGAAGGAAAGCCAGACCAAGATGATCGGGTACGGCGGCATGCTGACCGAATCGTTTGTCGCGATCATGGCTCTGGTCACCGCCTGCATCCTCGATCAGCACCTGTACTTCGCACTCAACGCTCCCGCGGCACTGACCGGTGGAACACCGGAAACCGCAGCCGAATACGTCAACAATCTGCCCCTCGGCACTGCCCCCATCACACCGGACGTGCTGACTCAGGCAGCCGAGGCCGTCGGCGAAGAATCGATCATCTCGCGAACCGGCGGCGCCCCGACGCTCGCGTTCGGAATGTCCGAAGTGCTCAGCGACGTCTTCGGCGGCGACTCGCTGAAATCGTTCTGGTACCACTTCGCGATCATGTTCGAGGCGCTCTTCATCCTCACCACGATCGATGCCGGCACCCGCGTCGCTCGATTCATGCTCTCCGACTCGCTCGGCAACTTCGGCGGTCCGGCGAAGAAGTTCAAGGACCCGTCGTGGCGCATCGGCGCGTGGCTGTGCTCGCTGATCGTCGTCGCTGCCTGGGGCGCGATTCTGCTCATGGGTGTCACCGATCCGCTGGGCGGAATCAACACACTCTTCCCGCTCTTCGGCATCGCCAACCAGCTACTCGCCGCGATCGCACTGACGGTGGTCATGACGATCGTCATGAAGAAGGGCCTGTTCAAATGGGCCTGGATTCCCGGCGTGCCGCTGGTGTGGGACCTGGTCGTAACCATGACCGCGTCGTACCAGAAGATCTTCTCCGACAACCCCGCGATCGGGTACTGGGCTCAGCACAACGTGTTCAAGGACGCGAAGGCTGCCGGCGAGACGGCGCACGGTTCCGCGAAGACTCCGGAGGCCATCGATGCCGTCATTCGCAACACCTTCATCCAGGGCACGTTGTCGATCATCTTCGCGTCACTGGTGATCGTCGTGGTCATCGCCGGGATCATCGTATGTGCCAAGGCAATCCGAGCGGGCGGGCTGCCGACCACCGAGTCCCCGGAAGAACCGTCGAAAATCTTCGGACCCGCCAGCTTCATTCCGACGCCCGCGGAGAAGGAAATCCAGAAAGAATGGGACGAGCTGATCAAAGCCGGGAAAGTCCGGGCGCCCGGCGCCGCACACGGAGGTGGGCACTGACCATGACGACGGCGACCATGACGGCAAAACTCACCACAGCGTTCCGCGGAACGCTGTGGTGGGTTCGCTCGGTGATGGGTGATCTCGACTATCAGCGCTACGTCGAGCACACCCGACGCCACCACGCCGACTCACCGGTGATCAGCGAACGAGAGTTCTGGCGCCGCCGTCACGCAGCAGCCGACGCCAACCCAGGCGCCCGCTGCTGCTGAATCCGGTCAGGGGCAGGTGGCCTTCGCGAGTTCGTAAATGTGGCCGGCCTGCTCGTCGGTGGGCTTGTTGCCGTTGTTCTCGGCCAGGTCGGTGATCTTGGTCTTGACCTCCGCCTCGTCAGTGCCGTTGGCGACCTCGGTACACGTGGTCGTCAAGATCTCCTCGATGTCTGCGTCGTCGCGGTTCTCCGCCAACGGTGCGTAAGCCCCACGGAACGTGGCGACGAACAGCGCCGTCTTGCCCTGATCGATGGCGTTGCCCGCTGACTGTTTCGCCGTCTCGAGCGCCTGTTGCCCGCTCGTGACTGCCTCGCTGATCTTGTTCTGCGCGTTGTCCTGATCCTCGGTGCTACACGCGGTGAGCCCGAGAACGACGATTGCTGCTGCCCCGACTGCTGCTGCGATTCTCATGACGGAAATGTTAGTCCGATCAGCATGCTTCAAAACACAGTATTGCAGCGCAACACACGAGTTATCGCATGCAGTCGTTACGATCAGCTCAGCTAGATCACCGGATTCGCACATCGGCGAGGAGATCCCTGCGCCGACGGAAAGGACGATCAGTGAGCGAGCAAGACAAGGGGACGTCCGCAGGGGTGCGCAAGCGCGACCGCGGCGAGATCATCGGGCAAGGGGGTATGTGGCTCGCAAAATGGTCGTTGGTGTTGGCGTCGATTTCGCTGGGCGCCTGGATTTTCGGCTGGCTGATCGAAAAGCTCTGGGTCATCATCCTGCCGGTGGCTCTGGCTATCGTTGTTGCGACAGTCATGTGGCCGCCGACCCGCGGCATGATCAAGCGCGGGATGCCACCGGCCGCGGCGGCCGGCATCACCCTGGTGCTCTCGATCGGAATCCTGGCCGGTGTGATCGCCGGCATCGTTCCGTCAGTGGTCAGCCAGGCCCCCGAGCTCGCGAACAAGACCACCGAGGGCATCAACCAGGTTCAGGACTGGCTCCAGGGTCCGCCGCTGAACCTGAAGGACGACCAGATCGACAACGCCGTCCATGCCGTCATCACCAAGGTGCAGGAAAGTGGAACCGCCATCGCTTCAGGCGTTTTCAGCGGCGTGAGCACAGCGAGCTCGTTGTTGGTCACGCTCGGTTTGGTCCTGATTCTCGCTTTCTTCTTCATCAAGGACGGACCGAGGTTCATCCCCTGGCTCCACGCTGTCGGCGGCGGCCGTGCCGGTCGGCATCTCGAAGAGGTCCTCACCCGCATGTGGGACACGCTCGGCGGATTCATCAGGACACAAGCACTGGTGAGTCTGATCGACGCGGTCTTCATCGGCGCCGGATTGCTGATACTCGGGGTCCCGCTGGCACCGGTGCTGGCAATTCTCACGTTCATCGGTGGCTTCATCCCGATCGTCGGTGCCTTTGTCGCCGGCGCCCTGGCCGTGTTGGTTGCGCTGGTGGCCAACGGTCTCACCACCGCCATCATCGTGTTGATCATCATCCTGGCCGTTCAGCAGATCGAAGGAAACGTCCTTCAGCCTGTGCTGCAGAGCAAGTCGATGAAACTCCACGCCGTCATCGTGCTGCTTGCCGTGGCCGCCGGTAGCTCGCTGTACGGCATCGTCGGCGCCTTCCTCGCAGTGCCCGTCGCCGCTGTGGCAGCAGTTGTCATCCGGTACATCGGCGAGCAGATCGACGAACGCGCAAGCGACAACGAGCCGATGCCCGCCGGCGATGCGTCGGACATCCTCGAGGATCAAGACGACGACGCCGAGTCAGAGGTAGAGAACAAAAAGGCCTGATCAGCCCGCGATCACCTTCACCGAGGAGCCTGCACGTCCGCGAATGACGTGCAGGCGACTCGGGATTCGCTGCCTCATCTCGTCCACGTGACTGACGATGCCCACCACTCGTCCACCGTCGCGAAGCTCGTCCAACACAGCCATCACCGAGTCGAGGGTGTCGGCGTCGAGAGTGCCGAATCCTTCGTCGATGAACATCGTGTCGAGAACGATTCCGCCGGACTCCGCCGCAACCACATCGGCAAGTCCGAGAGCCAAAGACAACGACGCCAAGAATGATTCACCGCCCGAGAGCGTCTTCGCCGAGCGAACGACACCCGTGAAGTCGTCCCGGATGTCGAGCCCCAGACCGCCGCGGCGACCCCGAGAACCTGCCTCGTCACTGTGCACGAACTCGTATCTGCCCCCGGACATCCGCTGCAGCCGAACCGATGCCGACACGGCGATCTCTTCCAACCGCGACGCGAGCACATACGCTCGCAGCGACATCTTGCGACTGTTCTGACCTTTGCCGGCGATCACGTCGGCAAGCGCCGCGAGTTCGTCGTGCAGTTCACGCTCAGGTGCAACCGCTTCGTATGCCTTCTCGAGTTGTCCGCTGAACCGTTCGAGATCCGACACACGGTTCTCGGCCAGGGAAGCAGCTGCAACAGCCGAGTTCACCACCTCGGCGCACTGAAGAGCACGCTCGCGAGGACCGTCGACGTCGACTGTCTCGACTTCGCTCACCGCAACGACCTCGGGGTCGTCGAGGACCGTCCGAGCGGCCACCTCGAGGTCGCGTGCTTTGGCGAGTTCCGTTTCGATCGCTGCGATTCGGGCCGGCGATCTCACCCCTTCGATCGCAGCCTCGACCGAATCGAATCCAGCAGCGGCCGCCGCAGCGGCCAGTTTGGTCGACAGTTCCGCCGATCGCGCCTGCGCACGAACGGCGTCGTCACGCATCTCAGACGCCGCCGAGGCAGCGGAGGCAAGCCTTTCGAACCGCGAGCGCTGAGCAGCGATGGTCGAATCTTCTCCCACCGCAGCGACGATCGCCGCTCGAATCTGCTCGACCGTGGCCGACAGAGTCGTCGTACGCTCGGTCAGTGCCGCCAATTCGGCCGTCAGAGAAGCGGATTCCTGTTGCAGCTCGCCGTCACGCTCGTTGAGATGCCCGAGCTTGTCGGCCAACCCTCCAACCTGACCGGCAGAGTGGGTCGCCTCGTCAACGGCGTTCCGTGCCGCGGCGCGGAGCCTGTCGAGTTCTGCGACGTCGCCGTCCCCGCCGCGGGCGATCACCCGGTCGATGTCACGGTCGACGGTTACCTGGCGGTCGACTACCTTGCTCAGGGCTTTCTCGGCCGCACGCTCGGCTGCGGACGCGACTTCCAGATCGGGCTCGGTGACCGTCACGACATCAGACTGCGCCGGCGCAGGGTGTTCACGCGAACCACACACCTGGCATGGGTCACCGGGCGCGAGTGAACTCGCCAACTCCGCAGCCATGCCCTCGATACGCTTCTGCACGAGGTCGAGCCAGCGCCCGCGAGCACTCTGATGGGCGTCGCGCGCATCCAACACCTGCACACGAATCTTCTCGGCTTGCGCACGCAGAGAGACGAATTCATGAGCCGCTGCCGCAGCATCCGATGCTTTGGCCAGTGCAGCTTCGAGGCCGGGCAGAGCCGCGTGCGCGCGTTGCGCATCCTCCAGTCGTTGGCCGGCCGAGCGCACCATTTCTGGCAGTTGAGTGCGTTCAACCGCGATGGCATCGATGCGCTCGGACAGAGCGTCTCGCCGAACTCCGAGTTTCTCGATCTCGGCTTCTGCCGCATCGGCTCTGCGGGCATCCTCCGCCATTGCGTCCAGGCGAACGATCTCGTCACGCCAGGTCCGGATCCGAGCTACGACGCGTTGACGCTCGTCGTCGGTGGGTGGCCACACCTCCGGCACGAAAATCTCCGGACCGCCCGTTGCGGAGTAGGTCGACATCGCTGCGGTCATCGATTCGACTGCGGCAGCGAGGTGCAAGCCGGCAGCGTCCACATCGCCGGCGACAGCGGCCACCGGCAGTGCGCGCTTGGCTGTCTCGAGTTCAGCGCCGATCACAGCTCTTTGGGCGGCGCCCGTATTGAATACTGCGAGTTCAGCGGTCGCACGATTACGGCGAGCGACCAGATCTGCGGTTCGCTGCGCAACGGTGAGCACCCGATTAGCCTCGGCTGCTGCATCTTTCGCGGTCACCAGCTCCGCAAGACTTGTATCGCGGGTGTCCTGAGCCTCGGCGAGGAGTTTGCGCGACCATTCCAGTGGGTGTGCCTCGGCGCCTACCTCGAGTCCCGCAGCTGTCTCGACCTTCGCGAGCAGCAGCCGCACGGATTGCTCCCTTGCCGCGAGCGCGGTCGCACTTGCCTTTCGCTTGGCGTCGAACCATGCCTCGACGGAGACAAAACGCTTGGTGTCGAACAGACGCTCGAGCAGTTTGCCTCGCTCGTCACTCTCGGCACGCAGGAATTTGGCGAACTCACCCTGCGGCAAGAGCACCACCTGGAAGAACTGATCAGCGCTCATGCCCATGAGGCGGTTGATCTCGTCACCGATGTCAGGGATGCGCGAAAGATTCTCGCCGCGGCCGTCCAACCACGTCAGTGTGGCCTTTGCATTCTCTGTGATCGAACCGGTCCCGCGCTTCTTCGGACGCGAATACTCTGGACTACGAACAAGTTTGATTCTGCGACCACTGATGGTCGCTTCGAGTTCCACGCGCGGCACCGAACCGGCGGGCGCGTGATCGGACAACAATCGCTTGCCCTCGTTGCGCGCACCCGGCACCCGCCCGTACAGGGCAAACGCAACCGCGTCGAGGATCGTGGTCTTGCCTGCACCGGTGTCGCCGTGCAGAAGGAACAGCCCGTCTGCACCCAAACGGTCGAAGTCGACTTCGACCGTGTCGGCGAAGGGCCCGAAAGAGCTGACTTCGAGTTTGTGCAGCCTCACGCGGTTTCACTCAGTTCTACCGTGGACTCCTCGGCGCGCGCGGCAGCGCTGAGCGCTTCGGCCATCAGCGTGACCTCACGCTCGGACGGGTCACTACGCACTGCCGAGACAAAGCCGCGGGCGATCTCCATGTCGGATCGACCCCGTACCGCGTCACGGTACTTGAGATCCGATTGCCCTTCCGGCCTTTGCCATTCGAGATGAACGGCAAAGGGAAAACGCGCCTGAAGTTGCCTCATGGCATCGACGGGACGAACCGGATCAGTGAGCAATGCGGAGAGGTAGCACTGCTCGGAATCGGTGTACTTCGACTCACCGAGTAGTTCCTCGAGAGTTCCCGTCACCTGGCTCAGCCCCCGAATGACCGGGAGATCCAGGCGCTGCACCGACGACAGGCCGGCTGCGTCGAGTTCTATCAGCAGCGCCGCCTTACGGTGGCTGCGTTCACCGAACGAATACGGCAACGGTGAACCCGAGTACCGCACACTCTCCGAGAGCATCTGCGGAGAATGCAGGTGTCCGAGGGCGACGTAGTCGACGCCGTCGAACTCGCCCACTGCGACGGTCTCCACTCCGCCGACCGAGATGGAGCGTTCCGATTCAGAGGCCTCACCGCCCACGACGAAGGCATGGGCGAGCAATACCGATCGAGTCGCGGGGTCGGCAGCCGTTCGTTCGGCGAGATCTCGCCGAACACGCGACATGGCCGCTCCGAGGATGTCGGAATGAGTACGAGCCCGGGGCACGTCCAACTCGACGCGCGTGATCTCCGGCTCGAGGTACGGAATCCCGTAAAAGGCGACGGGCCCGAACTGATCGCTCAGCATCACCGGAGTACCGATCTGGCCGACGCGAGTGATCAAGTGCAGGCCGCCGGCAGCGGCAAAGGATGCCCCGGCTCCGAGCCGCACCGCGGAATCGTGATTGCCGGACGTCGCGACGATGACCGCCCCCGCCGCCCGGATTGCCTCGAAGCCTCGATTGCACACGGTGACCGCGTCGGAACTGGGAATCGAGCGGTCGTAGATGTCGCCCGGCACGACCACGACGTCGACGCCGTGTTCACGGACGGAATCTGCGATGGAACCGAGCACACTCGCCTGATCGGCCAACAGATCGACGCCGTGAAAGGTGCGACCTATATGCCAATCGGAGGTGTGCAGAATCTTCATGAATCCGACGGTAGAGCAGCCCACCGACACCGCCGATCTCCCACGCTGACGGCTTCGTCGGTGTGCCCCAACCCACGAGCGTCCGGTGACCCTGCACACAATCCGTCCGGTTCGTTTGACGAAGAACCCGAAACCATCGCGCCATCGCGTCGATAAATGCGCCAGCCACGACCCGCACAAACACGGCCGACAACGCAAGAACCGCTAATGTCGTTATGTGTCTGCAACCCAACGTGCTCGCTCCGGGGTACCGCTGGACAAGCGATCGCTCATCGTGACCGTCCCCGGCCTGCCCTGGTGGGGAGTGATCCTGCTTGCTGCCGGTGTGACCGCCGTCGGCGTACTGATCGATGCCACCGGAGGCGGCGGAGAGCTCACCGCGGTGTTCTCGACGTTCTACTTCCTGGGCTGTCTCTTCGCTGTGGTTGCCGCTTCGAACAAGGCCCTCTTCACCGCGATGGCCCAACCGCCGTTGCTGCTCTTCGCTGCGGTGCCGATCGGGCACACGCTCATCGGCAAGGACAACAGCACCGCGCTGCGCGATATCGCGATCAACATCGCGTACCCGTTGGTCAACCGCTTTCCGATCATGTTGGCCGCAACCGTGGTCGTGCTGATCATCGGTGGCTTCCGGTACTTCCTGCTCAATCAGCGCCCCACCGGGCCCGCGCGCTCGACCCGCTCCCGCCGCTCGGCGGCCACCACTCGTGACTCCTCTGCGGCTGCCACGCGAGAACAACCCGCACCCGAGACCGGGCGTCGACGCAGAGTCTCGGACGCGCCCGTCCCCGGGCCCCCGCGTCGCCGCGCCCCCGAGGTGGACGAGCAGCCCGCCTACCGAAGCACCCCCAGGCGCGAGCCGATCCAGGACGAGCGTCCGCTGCCGCCTCGGAGAAGCCCTCAGCCACCCAGGGTCGATCGCACGCACCAACCGCCTACGCGTCGCCCCCAGCCCGACAGTCGGCCCGTGGCAGACGACGACTACCCGTCGTACGGTCGCCGCCGGGCGCCCGAGCCCACTCCGTCGCCCAGACGTGAGGAGCGGATGGAGCCCTTCTTCGCTTCGGGTGACGACGTATCGCCGCCGCTGCCCCCTCGCCGCCGCCCACCCGGAGTCGATCTTCCCGCGTATCCGCCGCCGCGAGTTCGGTACCGCGATCGCGAAGAGCCCTGAACAGACGCGCCCGGTAGCACAAAAAATGCGGGGCACCTTCCAGATGGAAGGTGCCCCGCATTTTCTTGATTCAGGACGTGCGCGCTGCTCGCAATTCACGGGGAAGGGCGAACACCAGAGTCTCGTTGGCAGTGGTGACGGGTTGAACGTCGTTGTATCCGTGCTCGGCAAGAAGTTCGATCACGCCGCGCACGAGCACCTCGGGTACCGATGCGCCTGACGTGATGCCGACTGTCTGGACACCCTCGAGCCACGCGAGATCGACCTCACGGGCGTAGTCGACCAGGTACGACGCGGCAGCGCCCGCCCCGAGCGCGACCTCGACCAGGCGAACCGAGTTGGACGAGTTCCGCGAACCCACCACGATCACGAGATCGCACTCGGGAGCCATCGCCTTGACCGCGACCTGACGGTTCTGCGTGGCGTAGCAGATGTCGTCGGACGGCGGGTCCTGCAGATTGGGGAAGCGCTCACGCAGGCGCGCGACGGTCTGCATCGTCTCGTCGACGCTCAGTGTGGTCTGGGAAAGCCAGATGACCTTCGACTCGTCACGAACCGTGACCGCGTCGACCGAATCCGGGCCGTCGACGATGGTGACGTGATCGGGAGCCTCACCTGCGGTGCCCTCGACCTCCTCGTGGCCTTCGTGGCCGATGAGCAGAATGTCGTAATCGTCGCGGGCGAATCGCTTCGCTTCCTGGTGCACCTTCGTGACCAGGGGGCACGTCGCGTCGATCGTTCGCAGGTTCCGCTCGGCAGCCGAGTCGTGGACGGCCGGCGACACACCGTGCGCCGAGAACACGAGCAACGATCCCTCGGGAACCTCGTCGGTTTCGTCGACGAAGATCACGCCCTGATCTTCGAGCGTCTCGACGACGTGGCGATTGTGGACGATCTCCTTACGCACGTAGATGGGTGCGCCGTGCTTCTCGAGGGCCTTCTCGACGGTCTCGACCGCGCGGTCGACGCCGGCGCAGTAGCCGCGAGGCTCGGCGAGGAGCACGCGCTTGGCGCTGCCCTTGCGGGTGGACGGCGAATCAGCCGAGTGCGCGATACCGAGATTGAGAGGAACAGCCGAAGACATGTGACCAGCCTACTGGCACCTCGAACGTGAGACACTCCGGCAAACGTGAACACCTCGGTTTCGGGCTCCGATCGAAGGTTCCGAAGTAAACGAGTACAGCCGTCACAGGCAAGTCGGCTACCGATTGTCGGAGCTTTGCGGCAAGCTGTGGGAATGATCCGACCACCGTTCGTGGCGCGCGTTGCCGCGGGACTCGCCGTCACCGCGATGGAAGAGGCAAAGAAGTTGCCCACCACCGCCGTCGCCCTGCCGATGACCGCCGTGAGCCAGATGCTGCAGACAAGCATGCGCGTGCAGCAGTCGATCACCTCGCTGGCCATCAAGGGCGATCAGGCATTTGCACTGATCAACTGGTCTTCCGAGGACGAACAGCCCGAGTGGGCGGTCTTCGACGAAGACGTCGATGCGCCTGCTGACCCGACGCCTTCCACCGGATCGACCACCGCTGACACCCCGACCAACGCCGGTCGCTTCGCGCTCTACTCGCTCGAGCCGACTGCCCCCATCGAGGAACCCGCACCCGTCGCCGAGTCCGAATCCACGGCAGCTACGACGGACGGACCTGCCGAAGAGCCCGAGATCGTCACCGAACTCGACTACCCCAACCTCACACTCGCACAGCTCCGTGCGCGCATCCGGACGCTCAGCATCGACGAGCTGACCGCAGTCCTGGACTACGAGAATGCGACGCTCGCTCGCGCACCGTTCCAGACCATGCTCACCAACCGCATCACCACAGCCAAGGCAAAGTGACTTCCGCAACGCCCCCCGCTTCATCGCAGCGATCGTCCGGCGCCAGTAGCGCTGAGCAGCCGTGGCCGGTCCGCACGGTTTCCGCCAAGGTCGCCGGCTGGATCGATCGGCTCGGCAGTATCTGGGTCGAAGGTCAGATCACCCAGATCAATGCACGACCCGGCACCCGAACGGCCTTTCTCGTCCTGCGTGATCCGTCGGCAGACATGTCGCTGTCGATCACGTGCTCACCGCAGTTGTTGCACAACTCCCCGGTGCCGTTGACCGAGGGCTCGCGAGTCGTGATGTTCGGCAAGCTCTCGTTCTACACCGGACGCGGAACGGTGTCGTTGCGTGTCACCGAGATTCGCGCCGTGGGTATCGGTGAGCTGCTTGCCCGCATCGAGAGACTGCGCGCCTTGCTCGCCGCCGAGGGCTTGTTCGATCCGCGGCTCAAACGGCCGCTTCCGTTTCTGCCCGGCACGATCGGCCTGATCACGGGCCGAGCCAGTGCGGCCGAGAAGGATGTCGTCTCAGTCGCCCATCGTCGTTGGCCAGCAGTTGCCATCGCAGTGCGTAACACCGCGGTTCAGGGTCCGACTGCTGTTCCCCAGATCATCGAAGCGCTGAAGGAACTCGACGCCAACCCGGTAGTCGACGTCATCATCCTCGCTCGCGGCGGCGGAAGCGTCGAGGATCTCCTGCCGTTCTCCGACGAAGCGCTGTGCCGCGCCATCGTGGCCTGCACGACGCCCATCGTCAGTGCCATCGGACACGAGCCGGACAGCCCGCTCAGTGACCACGTCGCCGACCTGCGCGCAGCCACACCCACGGACGCGGCCAAGCGCGTCGTACCCGACGCGGTTGCGGAAGCTGCCCTGGTTGCGGATCTGCGTGACCGCAGCGCTGCGGCACTGCGCAGCTGGGTCAAGCGTGAGTCTCATCTGATCGAACAGTTGCGCACTCGACCGGTCATGGCATCGCCGCTGCTCGCGGTGGACCGTCGCGCCGAGGAGGTCGAAAGGCTCCAAGCCGCCGGGCGACGCGATGTGACTCGGTTGATCGACACCGAGTCCCGAACGATCGAGCATCTGCGCGCCCGGCTCACCACGCTGGGCCCCGCCGCGACGCTGGCCCGCGGGTACGCAGTCGTGCAACGTGTTGTCGCCGATGGCGATCCGGAGGTTCTGCGCTCGGTCGAGGACGCGCCACCCGGTACCCAGATTCGAGTTCGACTTGCAGACGGCGCCGTTCGCGCCGCAGTGATGGGAAGAGAAAAATGAGCAACGCCACCGACACCGACATCAACGAACTCGGCTACGAAGCAGCCCGGGACGAACTGGTGAGCGTCGTGAAGATTCTCGAACAGGGCGGTCTGGACCTCGACGCGTCACTCTCACTGTGGGAGCGAGGCGAAGCGTTGGCCAAGCGCTGTGAAGAGCACTTGGCCGGCGCGAGGGCCCGCGTCGAAAAGGCTCTGGCCGAAGCGGACGAGTAGCGTCCGCTCCGACCGCAAATCCTATGGCGTGATCGGCTGCGCTGCGCCGACCTTCTCGGCAAGAATCCGGAACTCTTCCGGCGTCGCCGCGCCCGTGAGCAACAGGCGAACATCCCCGACGTCCGTGACCCAGATCGACTCGACACCTTCGCCGCCGAAGACGTTCCACGTATCGGCACCGACGGTCTCGACTCCGGTCGCGAATCGCTGTCCACCGGCAACATGTGACACCAACGGGAATTCCTCGGCGTTGCTCTGTGTCAGCTGGATGTAGCGACCACTGGTCGTGATGAATCCCACAGTGCTCGAATCTCCGCCGCCGTCGCCGGAGATGATCTTGCGACTGCCGGAGTTCGGAGTCCACCCGTCCGGAACACCGGGATTACGGATGGGAAATCCGAGTTCCTTCGCGTCGTAGTTCAGAGCTGCGTCCACGTCGACGCTCGGGATAGGCCCCTGTGTCGGGCCGCCAGGACTGAACGTGCACTGGCTGGCGATGCCCGCAATGATGATGCAGAACAGCACCAACGGTACGAGAGACCAGACCATGTCTTTGTTGTCTTCGAGAATGCGGGGTTTCTTCGATGCCACACCCCCAGTATCCAGGTACTCCGCAGTAGATACGATTCCCGGTCCCCCTCGAGCGAGACAAAACGTCTCTGCGGCGACCCGACAGCGCACGTAGCCGCTCCCATCTGGGACAATGACGCCTGAAGAAACCACTGCGTCGACACACCCCGTCGACCGCGACCGCGCCAGGAGGCACCGCACATGACGGCCAGCAGCACTCATCGTGAGACCCCGGACCGTAACCTCGCACTCGAATTGGTCCGAGTCACCGAAGCCGGTGCTATGGCTGCCGGCCGCTGGGTAGGCCGCGGCGACAAGGAAGGCGGCGACGGAGCAGCCGTCGACGCCATGCGTCAGCTCGTCTCCTCAGTCTCGATGCGCGGCATCGTCGTCATCGGTGAAGGCGAGAAGGACGAAGCGCCGATGCTGTTCAACGGCGAAGAGGTCGGAAACGGCGACGGCCCCGACTGTGACTTCGCCGTCGACCCGGTCGACGGCACCACCTTGATGTCCAAGGGCATGCCCAACGCGATCTCTGTTCTGGCTGTTGCCGAGCGCGGCGCGATGTTCGATCCGTCGGCCGTGTTCTACATGGAGAAGATCGCTGTCGGGCCGGATGCCGCAGATGTCATCGACATCAGCGCACCGATCGCCGAGAACATCAAGCGCGTGGCCAAGGTCAAGAAGGCGTCGGTCTCCGACATCACGATCTGCATCCTGGACCGCCCGCGTCACAACCAGCTGATCCAGGACGTTCGCGACACCGGCGCTCGTATCCGTCTGATCTCCGACGGTGACGTTGCCGGCGCGATCGCCGCAGCGCGTCCGGAGTCCGGCACCGACATGCTCGTGGGCATCGGCGGAACGCCAGAGGGCATCATCGCCGCAGCAGCCATGCGCTGCATGGGTGGATCGCTGCAGGGCAAGCTGGCCCCCACCGACGACGAAGAGCGTCAGAAGGCCATCGACGCCGGTCACGATCTCGATCGGATCCTGTCCACCGAAGATCTCGTCTCGGGCGAGAACGTCTTCTTCTGCGCCACCGGCGTCACCGACGGTGACCTCCTGCGCGGCGTCCGCTACTACGGCGGCGGCGCCAGCACGCAGTCCATCGTGATGCGTAGCAAGTCCGGCACCGTTCGCATGATCGACGCGTACCACCGTCTCGAGAAGCTGCGCGAGTACAGCTCCGTCGATTTCGACGGCGAAGAGGGCGCGGTTCCCCCGACGTTCTGATGGGCTCCGCCCCGTGAGCGGTTAGGGAGTCCCTGCGCTCCTTAACCGCTCACGGGGGGACGTAGTCCCCTACCCGCTCTCGAAAAGTGGCAATGTGGAGCCATGACGGAGAGCAACGATCAACAGTTCCGAATCGAACACGACACCATGGGCGAAGTTCGGGTGCCCATCGACGCACTGTGGCGAGCACAGACCCAGCGTGCAGTCGAGAACTTCCCGATCAGCGGGCGCCCGCTCGAGCGCACCCAGATCCGCGCGATGGGCTTGCTGAAAGCAGCGTGTGCGCAGGTCAACAAGGACCTCGGACTCCTCGACGCGGACAAGGCCGACGCAATCATCGCCGCCGCGAACGAGATCGCCGAAGGCAAGCACGACGATCAGTTCCCCATCGACGTCTTCCAGACCGGCTCGGGAACCAGTTCGAACATGAACGCCAACGAGGTCATCGCATCCATCGCGAAGGCCGCCGGTGTGGACGTACATCCCAATGATCACGTCAACATGTCGCAGTCCTCCAACGACACCTTCCCCACCGCCACGCATGTCGCAGCTACCGAAGCAGCGGTCACCGATCTTGTTCCGGCACTGGAACATCTGCATGCTGCGCTTGCCACGAAGGCGACCGAGTGGAAGACCGTCGTCAAATCCGGACGCACCCATCTGATGGACGCTGTGCCGGTCACGCTCGGTCAGGAGTTCGGCGGCTACGCACGTCAGATCGAGGCCGGCATCGAGCGCGTCAACGCAACACTCCCCCGCCTCGGCGAGCTGCCGATCGGCGGAACAGCAGTCGGCACCGGTCTCAATGCTCCGGATGGATTCGGCCCCAAAGTTGTTGCCGAACTGGTCAAGTCGACCGGTGTCGACGCGCTGACTCCGGCGAAGAACAGCTTCGAAGCGCAGGCCGCGCGTGACGGACTGGTCGAGGCATCGGGCGCGCTGCGGACCATCGCCGTCTCACTGACGAAGATTGCCAACGACATTCGGTGGATGGGATCGGGTCCGCTGACCGGGCTCGGCGAGATCGCACTCCCCGATCTGCAGCCGGGTAGCTCGATCATGCCCGGAAAGGTGAACCCGGTCCTGCCCGAGGCAACTACTCAGGTTGCGGCTCAGGTGATCGGAAACGACGCCGCCATCGCGTGGGGTGGCGCAGCCGGAGCTTTCGAACTCAACGTCTACATCCCGGTCATGGCTCGCAACCTGCTGGAGTCGTTCACCTTACTGGCCAACGTCTCTCGACTGTTCGCCGACAAGTGCGTGAGCGGACTGGTCGCGCACGAGGAGCACCTCAAGACACTCGCCGAATCGTCGCCGTCGATCGTGACGCCCCTCAACTCGGCAATCGGTTACGAGGAAGCCGCAGCCGTCGCGAAGCAGGCACTCAAGGAGAAGAAGACGATCCGTCAGGTCGTCATCGAGCGCGGACTCGTCCCGGACAAGCTGAGCGAGGAAGAACTCGACAAGCGTCTCGACGTTCTGGCGATGGCGAAGGTCAAGGACTGAACAAACAACAGAGTGGCGGTTTCCACTTCGGAAACCGCCACTCTTTTCCCTACACCGTAGTGGTTGCCCGCCACTCGTCGGTGCGATCGGGGCTCGCCTCGGCCAATGCTTTCAGCGTCGCTTCGCGATCGAAATCCTTGCCGTACACGGGAGTTCCCGGCTGCTGACGCCAGGAATCGTCGATCGTTCCCGCATCGACGGGATCGAAGCCCAACTGATTGATCAGATCGAAGACGACCTGCTTGTTCGCGTCGTCGTCGCCGGCGACGGGTAGCGCAATGCGCCCCTCTGCACCTTCGGGAAGGCCCTTCTCTAGGAGATGCTTCCACCAGATTCCGTTGAACGCCTTGAACACCGGTACACCCAGGTGTTCCTGCACCCATCCGCTTTCGGTCTGTCCGTCCTCGATGGCGGCGATCAGACCGTCACGCTGTTGCGGGTAGTAGTTGTTGGTCTCGATGACCGGGGCACCGGCGACCGCACCGCTGAGAATCCCCGCCGGTAGATCAACCACGTTCTTCTGCGGAATGCTCACGATGACCAGCTCGGCACCCTCGGCGGCCTCGGTGCTGCGGACTGCCTTCGCACCCGTCTCGGCTTCCAGTTCTGCAAGCGTGTCCGGTGTCCGCGAGTTCGAGACGCGCACGTCGTGACCGAGCGCAGCGAGCCTACGTGTGAGCGTGCCACCGATCTGACCGGCTCCGATGATTCCGATGCGCATGACCCTGCTCCTTCGTCGTGTGCAGTGCCGATCGCGCCACCGCTGCATTCGTCAACGACGAGAACGCACCGGGTCATTCCGCACCGGCCATTTCAACTCCCGTTGATTCAATCGGTTGACGAATCGAGTGCGAGTTTGATGCGAACACTGACCGGGTCGGTCTGCAATCCGCGAAAGGCAGAGGCCGTCAGCGCCGATCTGATCTTCCCCGACGCAAATGTCTTCACCCGCGCCGGCACGTCGTCGTCCGGCATGATCTGGGCCTGTCCGTCCACCCACTCGCCGCGGCGACGGATCCGAACCTTCGGCGTCGCAGAGATATTGGCACCCCACCCCGTGCCGGTGCCATGCTGCGCAATGACCCACGCCTCGTCACCGTCGTAGGTGATCGCAACGGGCACTCGGCGGGTCAGACCGGTTCGGCGTCCAACCGTCTCGATCTCGGTCATCAACGACGGCATCAAACCGATCCGATTCAATCCGGTGACCAGCGGATTGGCGAAATACTTCCCGACTGCGACTTCGATTCTTCGTTTTCGTGCAACTGACGTCGGTACCGGCATGTCGTTTCCTCTCCTCCGAAGCTGGTGCTCGAAGCAACAGCTCTATACCGCACGATATAACCACTGTTCGGGGAGTTTTGCCACCAAGAATCTCCGTCGATACCCACCACCTGCACACAACACTTGACTGTGTCTGTCAGTTACATCTAGTCTCAGATTCGTTCCTATACCGATCGACATACTGGGAGGCAGTGATGAACACACCTCGAGACGCCTCGTTGCCATGACCGGCCCGCAGACGCGTTGTCCGATCGCCGCAGCGCGTCGCAAGTGGGGAGTACCAAGAGAATCAGCGGCACCAGATGATTCGAACAGCACTGCGATTGCATACGATGGCGGGATGGCCGACTCCGATTCCCGCACTCTGATGCTGGTCGGCGCCATCAATGCCTTCCGTGAACACGGGATCGCGACGACCTCGCTCACCGAGATCGTCGAACGCTCGGGAGCTCCCCGCGGGTCGGTGTACCACTACTTTCCCGAGGGCAAAGGACAGCTGGCCGGCGAAGCAGTTGCCTACTTCGGCCGGGGCGTCAGTGCCGCCATCAGTTCGATGATCGCTCAGTCTTCCCCACCGGAGATCATCGACGCGGTTGTCACGATATTTCGAAACAGCTTGGTAGAGAGCGATTTCACCTCCTCCTGTCCGGTCGCAGCCGCGGCAGTGGAGGGCGCGTCGACGCCGGCGGCATTAACTGCTGCGGGCGAATCCTTCACCTCGTGGGAATCGCTTCTCACATCGTTCTTCTGGCAGCAGGGACAGCCGTCCGAGACTGCAGCACAGTGGGCAACCGTCGTGATCGCGTCAATCGAAGGCGCGACGCTGATGGCAAAAGCTCAGCACACCACGGCGCCTCTCGATCGCATCGGCGCTCACCTCAAGGCTCTGGTCTCGGCCCCGAGCTGACCAACCCTCTTTCTTCCAACCGCTGCTGCCGTCCGCGCAGGAGCAGAGATGGCGTACAAACATGTCTCACACACTTGCACCGGCGCCCTCGGCGCCCATGATGACCAAGTCACGTCGATTCACTGCGCTGATCTTCATCTGCCTCGCCGAACTCCTTGTCGTGCTGGACAACACAGTGGTCAACGTCGCACTGCCGACGATGAGCGTCGACTTGTTCGCCAGCGTCAGCGACCTGCAGTGGATCGTCGACGCGTACACGTTGACCTTCGCCGGGTTCCTACTCACTTTCGGCCACCTGGGTGACCGCTTCGGACGCCGCCGAGTGATGATCATCGGCTTGATCGGCGTCGGTGCGATGTCGCTCGTCGGCGCCTTGGCTTCCAACCTCGAACAGGTGATCATGGCGCGAGCCGCCATGGGTGTCTTTGCCGCAGCGGTCTTTCCGGCTACATTGGCCATGATCACCAACATCTTCACCGACGCCAGAGAACGAGCCATCGCCATCGCGGCCTGGACCGCAATGGCCGGCTTCGCGATTGCCATCGGCCCGACTGCGGGCGGCTGGCTTCTCGAGCACTTCTCCTGGCACTCGGTGTTCTGGATGAACGTTCCGGCAGCATTGTTGGTCATCGTGGGTGTGCTGCTGGTTGTTCCGGAATCGAAGGCGCTCCACGTCGGCCGATTCGATTTCGTCGGAACAATCTTGTCGCTACTGGGCATCGTCATTCTGGTGTGGACCATCATCGACGCACCACATCGCGGATGGGTGTCGACATTCAGCATCACGGGATACCTCTCTGCGACAGTGTTGTTGGCCGCATTCGTCGCATGGGAACTGCGCACCGACGCGCCGATCCTGAACATGAATCTCTTCCGAATCCGGCGGTTTTCTTTCCCCGCCTTGGCTATTGCTGTCAGCTACTTCAGCATGTTCGGATTCTTGTTCCTGATCACGCAGTACTTCCAGGGCGTTCGGGAGTACTCGCCGCTCGAATTCGGCATCCACTCTTTGCCTTTCGCTGCAGCTGTCGCCGTGGGCGCCCCAGTCGCCACCTTGGCGGCACAGAAACTCGGCACGACTGCAGTGATGGTGTTCGGCCTCCTGGTACTCAGCGGCGGGATGTACCTGGCGGGTCGGACGACCGTCGAGACGCCCTACCTCGGACCCGTCGTGATCTCGATGGTCCTCATGGGTCTGGGCCTCGCAATTGTCCAGGGACCGGCGACCGACTCCATCATGTCCTCGGTGCCCCTCGACGAAGCGGGGGCAGGTTCGGCAGTCAACGACACGACGCGTGAGCTCGGCGGGACCCTGGGCGTCGCCGTCATCGGTTCGATCGTCGCCTCGTACTACACGTCCAAGGTGGCTCCGATCGTCGACGCCATTCCCGACGCCGTGATGTCGGCGCAGGAGAAAGGCTTCGCTCGTGAGTCCGTGCTCAGCGTCATCGAAATCCGCTCCCGCGACATCAGTCCGCTCTTCGAGCAGCAGAAGGACAGTCTGATCTACACGATGAAGACCGCATGCCTGGAAGGCTTCGCCATCGCGTCGTACTTCACGGTCGGAGCAGCATTGATCACCGCTCTGCTGGTCGCGTTGTTGCTCCCTTGGAAGCCGGTCACGGAAGGCTCCATTCTCGGCAGTCTGACAACCAAGACCCCGAAGTAGCTACAAGGTTTCCCGATTTGTCCCAATATCAGCCCGCCGTTCCCCGATACTGGATTGACCGAGTGGTACCGACGACAACCCTGCTAGGGAGAATCTCGTGTCCATCACCAGTAGAAACAGCTCGCGACTGTCGGCAGCGGCGGTTCCGGTAGTACTGACGGTCGCCCTGCTCGCCGGATGCTCGTCCGATTCAGACACCACCTCGGCGCCCGGGCCGGTCGTCAGCGACGCCAGCCCGGGTCTCGACGCCGGGGTGCCGATCCCGGACGGGCAAATCGACGACGCGGTCGGGAAGCTCGACGACCTCGCGAACGATCTCATGGCAAGTTCCGGTGTTCCCGGCATGGCGGTGGCCGTGGTGCACGGAGGTAAGACTGTGTACGCAAAGGGATTCGGGGTTCGCGAGTTGGGTAAGAGCGCCACCGTCGATGCCGACACCGTGTTCCAACTGGCATCGGTGTCGAAATCGGTCGGGGCCACGGTGGTCGCCCACGAAGTCGGAATCGGGACCGTCGACTGGGACACTCCGGTGATATCGAAACTGCCGGGGTTTGCGCTTGCCGATCCGTGGGTGACCGACCACCTCACGATCTCCGATCTCTACACGCATCGGTCGGGGTTACCGGACCACGCCGGCGACGGGCTGGAGGACCTGGGCTACAACCGGGCCCAGGTACTCGAAAAACTTCGCCAACTACCGCTCAATCCATTCCGAATCACATACGAGTACACGAACTTCGGCGTCACAGCCGGTGCGGAGGCCGTTGCAGCCGCGGCGGGCACCGATTGGGAAACGCTGTCGCAGAACACGATCTACGGTCCGCTCGGTATGACTTCGACGTCTTCGCGGTTTGCCGATTACCAAGCCCGAGAAAATCGAACAGTCGGCCATATCCTCGAAGACGGAAAGTACAAGGTAGGGCCGGTTCGGGACGCCGACGCCCAATCCCCCGCCGGTGGAGTCAGCTCCTCGGTGAACGACATGGCCAAGTGGTTGGACATGGTGCTGTCTGGCGGTCGGTATCAGGGGCAGCAGGTCGTTCAGACGGATGCGCTCGTGCCCGCAGTCAACCCGGAAATCGTCTCGCGCCATGCGCAGGAAATCGGGGAACGCTCCGGCTTCTACGGCTACGGGTTCAACGTTTCCGACAGCGCGGCAGGCCGTGTGACCGCCAGCCACTCCGGCGCCTTCCTGCTCGGTGCCGGGACCAATTTCGTGACGATTCCCTCCGCTGACGTCGGCATAGTCGTTCTGACCAACGGCACGCCCACCGGCGTCGCAGAGACCTTGACCGCCGAATTCGCCGATCTGGTGCAGTTCGGGAAGATCACCCGCGAGTGGCGCCCGCTGTACGAAGCGTCCTTTGCCTCACAGGCCGACCCTGAGGGCGAACTTGCCGGGAAGACGCCGCCGGCCTCCCCCGCTCCCGCGCCACCGACAGACCAATTGACCGGCGACTACGGCAATCCGTACTGGGGTCCCGCGCTCGTGACGCAGCAGAACGGTGCGCTGACCTTGACCATGGGTCCCGCGGCCGCGACGTACCCTCTGACCCACTGGGACGGAAACACCTTCACGTTCCCGCTCAGCGGCGAGAACGCACCGGCCGGGACGGTCTCGAAGGCCACCTTCGACGGAAACTCGCTAACCTTGGAGTACTTCGATCACGATCATCTCGGTACCTTCATCCGGGCAACACCGGCCGAATAATCAGCCAAGGACACCCCATGAGTAGTTCGACAGCCACGGTGAACGCAATGTTCGCGGCCCTCACCGATTTCGACGTGGACGCCGCAGCCGAATTGATGACAGACGACATCGTCTGGCAGAACGTCTCGCTCCCCACCCTGCGAGGCAAGAAGACCGTCGTGCGAGCGCTACGTCTGGTCACCAAGCCTTCACTGAAATTCGAGGCGGAGATGCACCACATCGTCGGCGACGAGTCCACGGTGCTCACCGAACGCACCGACATCCTCACCGTCGGACCGCTGCGCATCGAGTTCTGGGTATGCGGAACTTTCGAACTGCGCGACGGCAAGGTCTGCGTCTGGCGGGACTACTTCAGTCTGCGAGACGTCGCGTGGGGCGTGGTGACCGCGGTCGGCCGCGCAGTCGTCGGGACCGGGACACGAAGTAGGCTTGCTCCGGCCTGAAATCACCTGCCGAAAGCGAGCGAACCTGCCATGTCCGAAAACACCACGCCTGACTCCTTCGACGCCGGATTGGCTGTGCGCACCGAAGTCATGGGGGCCGATTTCGTCGACGCCGCCTTCGAGCGCACCCGGGGAACGGACAGCGAAGAACTGCAGAACTTCGTGACGGCCAACGTCTGGGGTTCGGTATGGACGCGTCCCGGACTCGATCGCCGCAGTCGCAGTCTGATCAATCTGGGGATGCTGATCGCGCTGCGCGCCGAGAACGAACTCAAAGGCCACGTACGTGGGGCATTGCGAAACGGCTTGACGCGCACCGAGATCGTCGAAACCGTGATCCACGCGAGCGCGTATTGCGGCGCTCCGGCCGGACTGGCGGCGATGCGTGTGGTGCAGGAAGTTCTCGACAACGAACTGGGACCGCTGCAAAACTGAACAACTTCAAACCCAGGCATCTCCCCGTGCAGACCGAAGTCCGCACGGGGAGATCACTTCTCAGGAAGTGGGGCCGAACTCCTCGAGCATGTCGGTCACCAACTCGGCGATCGGCGAACGCTCACTGCGCGTGAGTGTGATGTGCGCAAAAAGCGGGTGCCCCTTGAGCTTCTCGATGACGGCCGCAACTCCGTCGTGCCTGCCCACTCGCAGGTTGTCACGCTGCGCGACGTCGTGCGTGAGGACCACTCGCGAGCCGGTTCCCAGACGAGAAAGCACTGTCAGCAGAACATTTCGTTCGAGCGACTGCGCTTCGTCGACGATCACGAACGAATCGTGCAGCGACCGACCGCGAATATGCGTCAGCGGCAACACTTCCAGCATTCCGCGGGCGAGAACCTCCTCGAGAACCTCTGGCGAGGCCAACCCGTCGAGAGTGTCGAAAACGGCCTGAGCCCACGGGCCCATCTTCTCGCTCTCACTACCGGGAAGGTAGCCGAGTTCTTGTCCGCCAACGGCATACAACGGACGGAAGACGACAACCTTGCGCTGAGTGCGGCGCTCGAGAACCGCTTCAAGACCTGCCGTCAGAGCCAAGGCCGACTTACCGGTGCCCGCCTTACCACCGAGAGAGATGATGCCGATGCTCTCGTCCATGAGGAGATCGAGCGCAATGCGCTGCTCGGCGGAGCGGCCGTGCAACCCGAACGCCTCGCGCTCACCGCGCACCAACTGGATGCGCTTGTCGGGAGTCACCCGACCGAGGGCGCTCGACGAACCACCGAGCAGGCGAAGACCCGTGTGACACGGCAGATCTCGCGCTTCGTCGAGGTCCAGGAAACCCTCGTTGAACAGCTCGTCGATGTCCGTCGAGGCGACGTCCAGCTCGGTCATGCCCGTCCATCCGGAGGGCACGACGTCGTGAGCGTGGTACTCGTCGGCAGGTAGTCCCACCGCGCCTGCCTTCACACGAAGCGGAATGTCCTTGCTGACGAGGACTACATCCTTGCCCTCCGCAGCAAGATTCAGCGCACACGCCAGAATCCTCGAATCGTTACTGTCCGTGCGGAATCCGACGGGCAGGACCGCAGGGTCGGTGTGATTGAGTTCGACCTGCAGTGTCCCGTTCTCGGTGCCGATCGGCACCGGACGGTCGAGGCGGCTGTATTCGATCCGGAGATCGTCGAGCATGCGGAGCGATTCTCGGGCGAACCATCCCAGTTCGTGGTGGTGCCGTTTGCCTTCGAGTTCACTGATCACGACCAGTGGGAGTACCACGTGGTGTTCGGCGAATCGAGTGACAGCCCATGGATCGGACAGTAGTACCGAGGTATCCAAGACGTACGTGCGAAGTGCATCTCCCGAATGATTCCCGGCTGATTGATCAGCCCGGGCCGAGTGGGCAGAGACGGAGCGTGATGCAGTCACGTTGGGCTCCTAGGTCTGCGCGGCACCCGCGCAAACTCAGCTCGCTGGGCCGGACGGCTCTGGTGTCAGGTGACGCTGTGTCAGCTGAAACAAGGGCCGGGCGCCGGCCCTCTCGTACTGAGTGTTTCAGTCACGATCAGAACCTCCCGCACAAGTAACTTCTGGTTACTCGTTACTGCCGACGGTACTGCGGATCGGACACTCGCGCCACGGAACGAGCCGCACATCTGGTGAACGCCAGGTAACAAAATGCCACTCGTGTGATTCGGCGTCACTCAGGACTCGATCAGACCCCACTTGGCGGCGCGCACCGCTGCCTGAACCCGCGAATTGGTTCCGGTCTTGACGAAGATGTTCTCGAGATGGGTGGCGACGGTGCGACGGCTGACGAACAACTCCTCGGCGATCTCGACATTGCCCGCGCCCCTGGCCACCAATTGCAGTACTTGAATCTCCCGTGGGCTCAGATGGACACGATCGAGCGCCACCTGGTCCCCCACGACGCGCGAGCAGGCTGCGCTGGACGCCGCCACCACCTCCCGTACGCGATCGACGACGCCGGAATCCGCGAAGCTCATGTGCAGCAATCCGGTCACCTCACGGCCGGAGAACCCCAATGCGACCGAGGCACCCTCGGCGTACCCGGACGGCCGCAGAACATCGGTGACCATCTCGACCTGCTCGAATCGTGGCACGTCCTGCCAGAACACGGGCACGCCCGAAGCCTCGCGAATGATGCCGAAGAGATTGCGATCGGCGACGAAGTCCTCGAGCAGGAACTCGAGCACCCTGGCGTCGTATCCGGAACTCGCCAGAGCCCGATGCCTTCCGCTCGACGGGTCCCGGTACGTGACCGCCGCAGCCGAGTACGCGAGTCCACGTGCGCGGAGTTCTTCGGCGCACAGGCCGAGAATGCCGTACGCCCCGGCCGCCGGCGATCGCGGCGCGAACATGTCAGGTCCAGCGCCGCGATCAGGCAGTACAGACGTCATCACACCAATCTAGCCAATCGTGTGAGCTAGGCCACGACCAGTGAATCGGCCGGCTTCTTGTCCGCCCACGGACGCACCGCTTCGAAGTTCGCGGCAGTCCGCAAGACCAGTGCGTCCCGGCGGTGACGTGCGGCGATCTGCAGCCCCACCGGTCGACCGTCGGCGGTGAATCCGGCGGGCACGGTGATCGCCGGATTGTTGAGCATGTTGTACGGGTAGGTGAAGAGCCAATCGAGCAACTGCTCACGCAGCGACGCACCCTCGAGCCACGACGGCGCGAACTGACTGAGCGGGAACGTGGCCGAAGCCAGGGTCGGCGAGACCAACACGTCGTAGTCGTTCATGAACGTCGTCCACGTGTCCCACATGACGCCGCGGAATGCGTCGGCCCGCCCGACGTCGACACCGGTGAGCCGCTCGGCCTCGTGCATGATCTCGATCAGGTTGTCGTCGACCTCGCCGCGCTGGTTCTCCCAGTCGAGCAAGTCGTATTCGGAAGCGAAACCGGGAACCCAGATGCCGTTCCACATCGACTCCGACGGATTTCCCCACTGCGGGGTCGCCTCGGTGATCCGGGCACCCAATTCCTCGAATGCCGACAACGCGTCGAGACACACCGCCAGCACCTCCGGATCAACATGGCCGAGACCGAGATTCGGCGACCACGCCACGCGAAGGCCCTTCACGTCGCCCTTCGAGGCTTCGACGTACGAGGTCTCGGCACGCTCGATCGAGAGCGGGTCCGCATTGTCCGGCCCGGCCATGATGTCGAGCATCAGCGCGTTGTCGGCAACAGTCCGGGTGATCGGACCGTGATACGCCCAGTTGTAGAAGCGCCCGGCCAGGATGGTCTGCGGGATGACGCCGGTGGTCGGCTTCAACCCGACGACCCCGCAGAGCGCCGACGGGATACGCACCGATCCCGCGCCGTCACTGCCCTCGGCGAGTGGCCCGAGGCCTGCAGCCACGGCAGCCGACGCACCGCCACTGGACCCGCCCGCGCTGTTGCCGAGCTTCCACGGGTTGTGCGTCGGCCCGTACAGGTGGTTGTCCGTGCCACCGTAGTAACCACTTTCGGGAGTGTTCGTCTTTCCCAGGAACAGTCCGCCGGCGCCACGCAGCCTGTCCACGACGACGGCATTTCCCGTCGCGATGTTGTCGGCCATCGGCTTCATCCCGAACGTGGTCGGCAGCCCGTCGACTGCCGTCAGATCTTTGATCGTGAACGGAACGCCGTGCAGCGGGCCGAGTTTCTCGCCCGCTTCCTGTTGCCGTGAGAGTTCGGCCGCATCGCGCGTCACCTGCTCGCGATCGAACTGGACTATCGCGTTGATCGACGGATTGACGGCGTCGACGCGCTGGATCATCGCTTCGGCAATCTCGTTGGGCGAGAGACTGTTCGACGCGACCGACGCCGCCATCTCGGTAGCGGAGAGCCAATGCAGATTCTGTTCGGTCATGGGGTTTCCTTCGCCGGAGGGGTGATGCTCTCAGGCTAGGAAGCGCCGAACTCGGCCACCATCGGTCATGTGACCGATGCCACAATCCGCGACTGGCAAAAAACCAGCGGCCCGGCCCCTCGAAAGGGACCGGGCCGTCGGTGAAGGAGTTCCTAGACGTTCTTGCTGAGCAGGCCCCAGTTCTCGAGACCGTCGTACAGCGGAAGGTCGAGGGCGAGCTTGGCGACGCGCGCACGCA
This sequence comes from Rhodococcus sp. RCBS9, assembly GCF_029457415.1. Taxonomy (NCBI): domain Bacteria; kingdom Bacillati; phylum Actinomycetota; class Actinomycetes; order Mycobacteriales; family Nocardiaceae; genus Rhodococcus; species Rhodococcus sp. RCBS9. Next base: position 712,970 of record NZ_CP120422.1, read on the forward strand.
GCGCCGGCAGATCCGCGTTGCCGGCCAGAGCGGTACCGATGATGTCGGCGACCTCGGTGAACTCGGCATCGCCGAATCCGCGAGTGGCCAACGCTGCGGTACCGATACGCAGACCGGAGGTGGTCATCGGCGGGCGGGGATCGAACGGAACAGCGTTGCGGTTGACCGTGATGCCGATTTCGTGCAGAAGGTCCTCACCCTGCTGGCCGTCGAGCTGCGAGTTACGCAGGTCCACGAGCACGAGGTGGACGTCAGTGCCGCCGGTCAGGACGCTGATGCCCTGGTCTGCGACGTCCTTGTTGCCCAGACGCTCGGCAAGGATGCGCGCACCGGAAAGGGTGCGTGCCTGACGATCCTTGAACTCTTCACCGGCAGCGATCTTGAAGGTGACTGCCTTGGCCGCGATGGCGTGCATGAGCGGTCCACCCTGCTGACCGGGGAAGACAGCGGAGTTGAGCTTCTTGGCCCACTCTTTCTTCGCCAGGATCAGGCCCGAACGCGGACCACCGAGGGTCTTGTGGACGGTCGAGGAGACGACGTCTGCGTACGGGACGGGCGACGGGTGCAGTCCTGCCGCAACCAGTCCGGCGAAGTGAGCCATGTCCACCCACAGGTACGCCCCGACCTCGTCGGCGATCGCGCGGAACGCCGCGAAGTCCTGCTGACGCGGGTACGCGGACCAGCCGGCAACGATGACCTTCGGCTTCTCGGCGAGGGCGATCGAGCGCACCTCGTCCATGTCGATGCGGTGATCTTCCTTGCTGACGCCGTAGGACGCGACGTCGTACAACTTGCCGGAGAAGTTGAGCTTCATGCCGTGCGTGAGGTGACCGCCGTGTGCAAGGTCGAGGCCGAGCAGCTTCTCACCCGGGTTCATCAGTGCCATCAGAACAGCAGCGTTGGCCTGTGCGCCCGAGTGCGGCTGAACGTTCGCGAACTCTGCACCGAAGAGTTCCTTCGCACGGTTGCGCGCCAGATCCTCGATGACGTCGACGTGCTCGCAACCGCCGTAGTAACGACGTCCCGGGTAGCCCTCGGCGTACTTGTTGGTCAGGACGCTGCCCTGAGCCTGCAGGACCGAGCGGGGAACGAAGTTTTCCGACGCGATCATCTCGAGCGTGTCGCGCTGACGAGCCAATTCACCAGCCATCGCCTCGGCGACTTCGGGGTCGAGTTCGGCGAGTGATGCAGAGTTGACGTCGGAGCCGGGCACAGCGGTCATCGAGGAATCTCCAAGCTGGATGCGGAAACGAATGCGTCCAGTCTACGAAGTTCGCTCCCGCCGTCTCCACCCGGCACTAGGCAGCACGCAGAGAGCTGGGGACCAGCGGCTCGTCGAGCAGCCTGCGGAAGCGTTCGGTGCGCTCCGCGCCCACCGGCACCTCGTCCAGCCAGCCCCCGAGCAGCCGGTATCCCTCGACATACGTGCTGGTGTATGCCCGCCACAGCGGCGAAGACAGGAACTTGAGCGATTGGCGAGCGCGTTCCGGCGTCGACAGCGACCACCGTTCGAGGAACAGCGCCACGTCGTCGAGGCTGCGCCCCTCGTCGTGCAACATCAGCGCCGCATCCTGCCGGACACTCAGCAGTTGCCCCGACGCGGCGGAGAGCCGTTGCGCCTTTTCCCCGTCGAAAGACAAGCCGAGGTCGGCGTAGATGTCCTGCGCCCACAAACCCCAGTCCGGGCCGACAATCGCTTCCAGCGCCAAATCCGCGAGGCCTTCGGCCATGATGCACTGCGGCGTGTTGACCAGGAACAGTGTCTGCTCGAGCTGGCCCGAACCGACCAGACCGGCTTCCTTACGGCAATGCTCGGTGTGATGGCCGGGGTAGGACTCGTGCGCGATCAGCCGCGGCAGGTTGGCCATGAACTGCGGCAGATCCGAATTGATCGCAACCTTGGAGCGGTAGTCACCGAGGTAGTAGTTGAAGCCGGACCACGGCTTGTCCCCCACCACTTCGTATTCGACGGTTTCCGACGCGGGAAGCCCGAACGTGCCGCGGACCAGATCGCGCAGCGCACTCGACATTGCCTCGACGCATTCGTTCAGTTTCGCCGCGGGGATCTCGTCGGCCTTGCGATGGGCCTGCACCCGCTGCGCCAGCGGTCCCGGACCGGGCAGAACTTCACCCATCAACCGGTGAGCGTCGCTGTAGGCGTCCTCGTTTCCCTTCTCGATTCGGACGTCGAAGTACGCCTCGACCTCGTCCACGAAGCCGATGTCCTCACCCGCGAACTTGCGCCCGGAGCATTCCAGAGCGCGAAGGTGTACGTCGACGAAGTGGGAGCGTTCGGCATTCAGACCACTTCCGGCCAACTCGCCCCGCAATTCACGTGCCGTGCGGGCAAGTTCACGCGGATCGGGCTTCGGGGCGCTCTCGATCTGCTTACGCAGCACCGGGTCACCGGTGAACGCGTCGACGAACCCGTCTTCGAGACGGTCGAAACCCAGTCCGAGCAGCAGGTATTGGCGAACAAGTGTGTCTGGATCCATAACCACCGAGCCTAGTCGCTCGCTCCGGAATGCCACCCGGCGAAAGTCCCGGACGTGGCACCGAGCACAATCCGACTATGCACTCGGATCGTGCGCACACGCGCCTGGCTTGCTCGCATAGCTGTTTCGTCCGCCGGGCCCCGGGTTCACTACGTGCCGGTGAGCTGGGCTGATGGCGCGCACCAACGAATCGAGTCCCTACGTCGAGTTCGACCGCAAGCAGTGGCGGACACTGCGTAAGTCGACGCCACTGGTGTTGACCGAGGACGAGTTGTACGGCCTGCGTGGTCTCGGCGAGCAGATCGATCTCGAAGAAGTTGCCGAGGTTTATCTCCCCCTCGCACGTCTGATCCACCTGCAGGTGGCGGCACGCCAACGACTGTTCGCGGCCACCGCGACCTTCCTCGGCGAGAAGCATCCCGATCGTCAGGTGCCCTTCGTCATCGGTGTCGCCGGTTCGGTCGCGGTCGGAAAATCCACGACTGCTCGTGTGCTGCAAGCTCTCCTGGCCCGCTGGGATCACCATCCGCGCGTCGACCTCGTCACCACGGACGGATTCCTCTATCCGACCAGGGAACTCCAGCGTCGGGGCATCATGCACCGCAAGGGTTTTCCCGAAAGCTACGATCGCCGCAAGCTGTTGCGCTTCGTCACCGAAGTCAAGTCCGGGGCGGAAGAGGTAGCGGCGCCGGTCTATTCGCACACGTCGTACGACATCATCCCGGGCCAGTACCACCTGATCCGCCAGCCCGACATCCTCATCATCGAGGGCCTCAACGTCCTGCAGACCGGCCCGCGTCTGATGGTCTCCGATCTGTTCGACTTCTCGATCTACGTCGACGCCCGCATCGAGGACATCGAAGCCTGGTACATCCAGCGGTTCCTCGCGCTACGCAACACGTCGTTCGCCGATCCGAACGCTCACTTTCACCACTACTCCGGCCTCTCCGACCGTGACGCGACCATCGCGGCGAAGGAGATCTGGAACTCGATCAACCACCCGAACCTGGTGGAGAACATTCTCCCCACCCGCCCCCGCGCAACCCTGGTGCTGCGCAAGGACGCCGATCACACGATCAACCGGCTGCGACTGCGCAAGCTCTGAGACGGCTCAGGCGCCGAACCGGCGGTGGCGCGCCGCGTAATCACGCAAGGCTCGAAGAAAGTCGACTCGACGGAACTCGGGCCAGTACGCCTCGGTGAACCAGATCTCCGAATAGGCGCTCTGCCACAACAGGAATCCGGAGAGCCGCTGCTCGCCGGAGGTGCGGATCACCAGATCCGGATCGGGCTGTCCCGACGTGTACAGATGCCCGTCGATGCCGTCGACCGTGACGGCCTGGATCAGTTCGTCTCCGCTCAGGCCCGCACCGATCTTGTCGCGCAGGAGCGATTGGACGGCGTCGGCGATCTCCTGACGCCCGCCGTATCCGATCGCGACGTTGACATGTGTCCCGGTTCGGCCGCTCGTCCCCGCCGCCGCTTCCCGCAAGCGCCTGGACTGCTCGGGAGGCAGAAGATCGAGAGCACCGACGATCTGCACACTCCAGTTCTTGCCGGGTCCGGAGATCTCTTCGACGACGTCGGTGATGATTTCGAGGAGGGTGTCGAGCTCTTCCGGCTCGCGGCGCAGGTTCTCGGTCGAGAGCAGGTAGATGGTTGCCATCTCGATTCCGGCGGCGTCGCACCACTCGAGCAATTCGGCAATTTTGAGCGCGCCCATGCGGTGCCCGTGACTGACATCGGTGAAGCCGTTCTCGCGAGCCCATCGCCGATTTCCGTCACACATCACGGCTACGTGCCGTGGGTGCGCGAGACCGTCGAGATGACTGAGGAGTCGTCGCTCGTAGATGCTGTACAGCAGTCCGCGCAGATTCACCGTGACATCACCATGGTGTCAAAGACTACGCCCGGCAGTGACAGCCACATGCGAGCGCCGTCACGCTTTTTGTACGCGTCGAAAACCCGCAGGTAGGTTATGCTACTGATGCGTAACCTACGGTACCGTAGGTTACGCGGTTTGCAACAGTACGGAACGAGAGGGGTTGCACATGACGGCATTCGGGCTCGACGAGCTTCCGGTCAAACCACGCATGCGCGGTTGGATCCATCTGTGGGCGCTCGGTGTCTCCGTCGTCGCGGGCATCGTTCTCGTCTCCGTAGCCGGCGCTCAGGTCGGCGCCAAAGCGGCTTGGGCAACCGCGATCTACAGCGTCACGATCTGCGGCCTCTTCGGCATCAGTGCGACGTATCACCGCATCCAGTGGCAGACGGTCAAGGGCCGTACGTGGATGAAGCGTGCGGACCATTCGATGATCTTTCTCTTCATCGCCGGCAGCTACACACCGTTCGCCATGCTCGGCCTCCCGACTCACACCGGCAAGATCATCCTCGCGATCGTGTGGGCAGGCGCGCTCGCCGGCGTCGCACTCAAGATGCTCTGGCCCACCGCCCCGAAATGGGTGGGAGTCCCGCTCTACCTGCTCCTCGGTTGGGCGATCGTTCCCGTGGTCGGTGAACTGACGCACCAGGTCGGTGTGGCGCCTATGGTGCTGCTGCTCGTCGGCGGAATCTTCTACAGCGTCGGCGCAATTCTGTACGCGACGAAATGGCCAAACCCGTGGCCCACGACGTTCGGGCATCACGAGTTCTTCCACGCCGCGACGGTCGTCGCAGCGATCTGCCACTACATCGCGGTATGGCTCGTCGTGTTCAACTGACTCGCCAGTTCCACCACCGTCGTCACCGGCCGATCACACACGAATCCCCGACAGATGTACGCGGCTTCACCTCCGTCGACGAGGGGTCGATCTGCAAGCAGCGGTGAAGAATCCGGCGCTCCGCCGACAACCACTGCACCACCCGGGGCAAGCCGCCGGGCATCGGCCAACAGCGAACCTTCCCCGACGACGGCCACCTGTATCGGACCACGCAACGACGCTTCCGCCACCGCGAGCCAGTGCCCCGCCGACCGAGGCGCACGCTCGAGCGGCAGCGTGGCCCTCGCCAGCGCGTCCGCCGCGGCCTGGGCGTAACGAGAAGAACGCTCGGCATCGGTCAACGCCGCTGCGGTCAACAGAGCCTCCGCGACGCTCGACGCACCGGACGGCGTCGCGCCGTCCAACGGGTCTCGGGGCCGAGTCACGAGCGACTCCGCGAAATCGGCCGTGTCGAACCAGCTTCCCGGCTCGGCCGGATCAGCGAAGTGGTCGACAGTGACGTCGAGCAACTGCTGCGCCGCATCGAGCCACCGCGCCAATCCCGTTGCCTGGTATAGAGCCAGGAGGCCGGTGGCCAACATTGCGTAATCCTCGAGCACGCCCGTCGGGGCGCCGACAGCCCCGCCGAGGGAAGCGCGACGCAAGTGACCGTCCACCAGGTGAAGGTCGAGAAGAGCGCCTGCGCACTCGGCCGCCGCGGTGATCCAGTCGGGTCGGTCCAGGGCAAGTCCGGCTTCCGTCAAGGCCGTGACGGTCAACCCGTTCCAGGCCGTCACCACCTTGTCGTCGCGGCCGGGCTGTGGACGCTGAGCCCGGGCGGCACGGAGAGCGTCGGAGACCGTCTGCCAGCGCGACCAGTCGTCGGGGTCACGGAGCAACTGCAGTACCGACGCACCCTCTTCGAAGGTTCCGGTATCGGTGACCCGGAACAACTCCGACGCCCACTGCCCGTCCTCCGCGCCGAGAATCTCGACCAGCTGCGTCGGCGTCCATACGTACGTGAGGCCTTCGACGCCGTCGGTGTCGGCATCGAGAGCCGAAGCGAAGCAACCGTTCTCGGTCAGCAGATCGGAGAGCAGGAACCTTGCGGTCTCCTCGGTGACGCGAGTGGCGAGGTCCGATCCGGTGCGCCGCGCCCAGTGCGCGTAGAACCGCAGGAGCAGCGCATTGTCGTAGAGCATCTTCTCGAAGTGCGGAACCACCCACTCGGCATCGACCGAGTACCGCGAGAAACCGCCACCCAACTGGTCGTAGATCCCGCCACGTGCCATTGCTTCGGCGGTGCGCTCGATGCCGCCGAGGATCTCGCCCGAACCTGTTCGCTCGTACTGTCGGAGCAGCCCCTCCAGTAGTGCCGACGGTGGAAACTTCGGTGCCCCACCGAATCCCCCGCGCGGGACGTCCTCGTCGCCGAGGATCGACCGGCCCGCCGCGTTCAGCAGCTCGGCGTCGATGGGTGCTCCGCCGTACGGAATCCCGCCCGACGCGCGCTGAAGTTCCGTGACGATCGACTGCGCCGCGTTGTCGACCTCGTCGCGCCGATTCGTGAAGGTGTCGACTATCGCTTCGAGAAGCTGTGTGAACGAAGGCATTCCGCCGCGAGGCGTCGGCGGGTAGTACGTGCCGCAGTAGAACGGTGAACCGTCGGGAGTCAGGAAACAGGTCATGGGCCAGCCGCCCTGGCCGGTCATCGCAACCGTCGCATTCATGTAGACGGCGTCGATGTCGGGACGTTCTTCTCGGTCCACCTTCACACAGACGAAGTTCGCGTTCATGACGGCCGCGATCTCGTCGTTCTCGAACGACTCGTGCGCCATGACGTGGCACCAGTGGCACGCCGAGTATCCGATCGAGAGGAGAATCGGCACGTTGCGCTCGCGCGCCCACTCCATCGCTTCTTCGCCCCACTGTTGCCAGTGGACCGGATTGTCGGCGTGCTGACGCAGGTAAGGGCTCGAGGACCCACCCAGGTTGTTCCGCATCCGTGGGTCCATCGCCGCTACCTCGTTCGTCTCAGGATTCTTGCTTGGGCTTCTTCTCGGTAGAGACGTTGGGGTCCGCCGGGCTCGGAGCAGTGATAGCTCCCCGGTCGGTGCCTTCGTCTGCCTGCTGATCGAGTTCGGGATGATCCGGTTCGAACGTCTCCGGCAGCTTCTTGAGCTGGCGGTTCATCGACCGAACCAGGAGGATCACACCGATGAGCAGCGCAAGAATCACCAGCAGGCCGACCGGAGACGACTTTCCGAACTCCGGGCCGGATGGATTACTCGGGGTCTGAGCAAGAAATTGTGTGGTGCCGAGAACTACCTCGGCGGACAGAGCATTCACTTCTGAGCGTCCTCTTCGAGACCTGCGAACAGGTCGGTTTCCGGAATGGACGTGGTGACCCGCGTCTTGGCGAGCTCGAATTCCTCGGTGGGCCAGATCTTCTGCTGAATGTCGAGCGGCACAGCGAAGAACGAACCGTTGGGATCGATCTGCGTCGCGTGTGCGCGCAGAGCATCGTCACGCTGGGGAAAGTAGTCGCCGCACGTGACCTGAGTGGTCACCCGGACCATCATGTCGCCGCGTTCGGTCTTCCACTTCTTGAGCCAGTCCGCCATCGGGAACGGCTCACCGCGACGCTCGTACTCCTCCTGGAAGAGTTCGAGGCGCTTACGGATGAATCCGTGCGAGTAGTAGACCTTCTTGATTTCCCACGGCTGACCGTCCTCGGGGAAGTACTCGGGATCGGCGGCGGCTTCGTAGGCTGCCATCGTCACCTCGTGGCACCGGATGTGATCCGGGTGCGGGTATCCGCCGTTCTCGTCGTACGTCGTGACGACGTGGGGACGGAACTCGCGAATCACCTTGACCAGAGCGCGCGTCGACTCTTCGAGCGGAACGAGGGCGAAGCACCCTTCGGGCAGCGGCGGAAGAGGGTCGCCCTCGGGAAGCCCGGAATCGACGAAACCGAGCCAGCGCTGCTTCACGCCCAGGATGCGAGCGGCCTCGGCCATCTCCTCCTGGCGAACTTCGCTGATTCGATCGCGGACACCGGGAACGTCCATGGCCGGGTTGAGAATGTCGCCACGCTCACCCCCGGTGAGCGTCAGGACCATCACTTCGTGGCCTTCGGCTGCATAACGGGCGGTGGTGGCCGCACCCTTGCTCGACTCGTCGTCGGGATGGGCATGGACGGCCATGAGCCGGAATCCGCTCACGTGTTCGTTCACCTCAACTTCACCTGTAGCCGTTGCCGGCAGTTCACCTGTAGCCGTCACCGGCAGTTCACCTGTAGCCGTCACCGGCAGTCTTCGAATCACACGCTGTGCACCGCTCGGATTACTCCGGGCCGTTGCCGTCAAACGTACCGACTGCCGACAAACCTACCGACGGCGCGACGGGATACGTCCTCTATAGTTCCACCCGAGAGTTCCTGGCGCAGCCGTGACCCCTTCGGTAATCCGGCGGGACACAGTCAGTTGCTGCACGACACGCGAACTCGAGTCTTCGAGAGCAGAGTGATGAGCAAACCGCTTCCCCAAGATCGGTACCCGAGCACAACTCGCACGGGCAGTCCCCGCAAGTGGATGGTGTGGGCTCTGACCGCTCTCGTCATCGTCGTAGGCGGCGGAATCGCGTACTACGCGTACGGAAAATTTGCGGTCAAGGAAATCGAGACCGAGACCATCTCGTTCGACATCGCCAACGACTCCACGGTGAAGATCCGTTTCACCGTCACACGCGACGACTCGTCGCGTGAAGCGATGTGCATCGTGCGCGCACGCTCGAAGGACGGCTCCGAAACCGGTCGACGTGAGGTCTACGTCCCGTCGTCGGAACATCAGACCCTCGAGTTCAACACCGAGGTCAAGACGTCCCAGCCGCCAGGCATGGCCGACGTCTACGGCTGCAGCTTCGACGTTCCGGAGTACCTGACCAAGAGCTGACCTCGGGACGCACCCACCCTGCCGGACGTTTGACGCCGGACAGGGCGGGTAGTCATGCGTGATAGAATTGCCCGATACACGGTTCCGGGTGGAACCGTGTATTGCTGCATTGACGCAAGGTTTGACGGCAAGGTTGCATCCCTGGTGGTGCTTCTGTGTCGTTGTTCGCTGCTGTTGCAGCGATCGTCGAGGGAGCCCCCGGCTCCGACTACTAGGGAGTGATCGAGATGACCGAGACCCAGGTGACCTGGCTTACCCAGGAATCACATGACAGGCTCAAGAACGAACTCGACCAGCTCATCGCCAATCGCCCGGTCATCGCCGCCGAGATCAACGAGCGTCGCGAAGAGGGCGACCTGAAGGAGAACGGCGGCTACCACGCTGCCCGCGAAGAGCAGGGTCAGCAGGAAGCCCGCATTCGCCAGCTCCAGGAGCTGCTGAACAGCGCAAAGGTCGGCGAGGCCCCCACTCAGTCCGGTGTCGCACTGCCCGGATCCGTAGTCAAGGTCTACTACGACGGCGACGAGAGTGACACCGAGACGTTCCTGATCGCTACCCGCGAAGAAGGCGCACGTGACGCCAAGCTCGAGGTCTACTCGCCGAACTCACCGCTGGGCGGCGCGCTGCTCGAAGCCAAGGTCGGCGACACGCGTGAGTACAACCTGCCCAACGGCAGCACCATGAAGGTCACGCTGCTGAGCGCGGAGCCTTACCACAGCTGATCGGCTGTACCAGCTCTGAAAAGAAGCGCCACCCGACTCGGTCGGGTGGCGTTTCTTGCTCTGTCGGCGCTCGCTGTTTCCTGCCCACTCACACCACGCGGCGAGCCTTCATGCCGGCGAAGATCGGGCCGACCTTCACCACGTCGCCGAACGTGGGTGCGTGAAGCATCTGACCGTTGCCGACGTAGATCGCCACGTGGCCGGGGCCGCCTGCCTGCCAGTTGCCGAACAACAGGTCACCGGGCTGCGCCTGATCCAGCGGGATCTCGACGCCGACACCCCACTGCGTCTCCGAGGTCCGGGGCAGAGTCACCCCGGTGGCCGCGTGGATCGCGTACGACGTCAGCCCCGAGCAGTCGAACCCGCCCATCGACGGCCCGTTGATGTTTCCGCCACCCCACACGTACGGCAATCCGAGAAACTTCAGACCGGCCTCGACGACGCCGCCCACCGCTGCGGCGAGGTTGTTGTAGTCGAAGGGCGCAAGCATCAGGGCGAACGAGTCCTGCAACGATTTGATCTGGGCGACGAACGGAGCGGCGACCGCCTGCTCCGCAGGAACCTCGCCCGACTTGTCTGCCGGAACGCCGCCCGCTTCGCGAACTGCGTCCGGCCCGACGTCGTAGGCAGCGAGCGCGAGGTCGACGGTATCGCCCTCGACCTCACCGGACTTCTGCCAGGACTGCGCTTGCTTCACGAGATCGCACAACCGGTATCCGGTTGTCATCACCGGATCGGCAACGCCCAGGATGTCCATCTTTCCGTCGCCGTCACCGTCCTTGCCGTATGCCGTCCACGCTGCGGTGGTGAAGCGGCCAGGCCCGCGCCCACCTTCCGGTGAGATGTCGGTATCGGGTCCGTACTTGAATCCGTTCTCGACCGAGTACAGCGAGGCGATCACCGCGGGCGTGATCTCCGAGCACAGAGCACCGGCCTTTTTGATCCACGGCGCGAACACTGCCACCGCTCCCACGGGCGCCAATGTCGCTCCCGGAAAGTTGGAGGGTACGGAAGGCACGATTCCCTCAGGTGTGTCCTGAGTTCGTGCCGGTCCGTTCCAGGCTGCAAGTGAGACTGCAGCATTCGAAGACTCGTTCTTCTCGACTTGTGCGGGCGCTCCGAGAGTTCCACTCATCACGCCCAGTGCGGTGCCGATCGACACAGCGATCGCCAGGACACCGACTGCCATCCGAACCTCCGATAAACCTCTGAAAATCCATGTACGTGGTCGTACCCGAAACTTGTCGGTGCGAACATCTACTCTTTCGAACATGCATTCGACACGGCTCAGTCTCGCGACTCCTGTAACCAATGTCTCATTTATCTCGGCGGGCGTTACGCAAATGACTACAGACGCCAAGGCTTTTCTCAGGTTCGGCGTGCAAGCTGAGTCCATGAGCGACGATCGGCCACGACCCGCCCGGGGACGCACTACGGTGTATCGACCCGTTCGCCTCGCCCTCGCAGCCACGGCTGTGGCGGGAGCACTCGCAAGCGGCGGACTTTCACTCGTTTCTTCTCCCACTGCCACGGCACTCGCGCCGGACACGTCGGCTTCTCACACCAAGAATCCCGTAGCGAAGCGGCCCGTCGTGGTCGCCGGATTCGGAACCCCGGACGCCGTCTCCAACGGTTCGTGAGTACTCCGCGCTCGGCCTCCGAGTGGCTCACGTGGGGGGTTCAGGCCCGGGTCGTCGTCACCGACCCTGAAGTCCTTCCCTCCGCGGCCAGCCTGGTTCGCGGGTACCTCACCGCTGCCGACGCCGCCACCAATCGAGATCGTGCCGACTCCGAGATTCGTACCTATGTCAGCGCCGCGAGCAACGTCGACGGCGTCGCCGTGACCCCGATGTTCGCGCACTTCCTCGAAGACGCGTTGGCTGTCGCACGACTGACCGACGGCAAACTCACGCCGACGGCCGGGTCGGCAGACCCTCACTCCTGGTGGAAGATTCGCGTCGAGAACAACCGCGTGTACAGCCCGGACGACGTCGTTCTCGATCTGTCCGCGACGGCCCGCGCCAGTTCAGCGGACCACTGTGCCGCGTCCACTGCGACTCTTCTCGGGTGTGGCGTGCTGGTCGGCCTCGGCGGGGACATCGCGGTTGCCGGCCCGGCGCCGGAAGACGGCTGGCAGATTCAGGTGCAAGACCTGCCCGGCGACCCGACCTGCCAGGTAGCACTTCCGTCCGACTGCGGGATCGCCACGGCCAGCACCGTCAAGCCACTGCACCGCGAATCGACGGCGACGCCGATGTGGCGCACGGTGTCGGTGATTGCATCCTCCTGCGCCCAGGCCGCCGCATTCAGTCGGGTTGCGGTCGGCATGGGCGGTTCGGCCATCGACTGGCTACATCAACTCGACGTACCCGCCAGGCTGGTCGACCAGGAGTACCGCGTGACGGTTCTGGGCGGCTGGCCTGACGAGTAACTCGCCTCAGTTCTGCAGTCGTACTGCGTAACCGGCGCGGTCGAAGGCCGTCAGAAGTTCCGCCTTGTTGTCCGGACCACGCGTCTCGACGGTGAGGAAGACTTCCACTTCGTCGAGTGCAAGTTCGCCACCGGTACGGGAATGGATGACATCGACCACGCTGGCGCCGTTCGCTCGAACCACTTCGAGCAACGAGACCAGTGCGCCCGGCCGATCGTCGATGGTGATGTGAACTCCGAGGAACCGTCCGGCCGCTCGCAGACCGTGCGAGATGACGTGCGTGAGAAGTAGCGGATCGATGTTGCCGCCGGAAAGCACGGCGCACACCGGCCCTGTCAGTCCCAGCTCCTCCGGAGTACAGGTCATCAAGGCCGCGACGGCCGCGACGCCGGCCGGTTCGACGATGAGCTTGGCGCGTTCGAGGCACAGCAGGAGCGCTTTGGACAGCGCTTCCTCGCTGACCGTCACCACGGCGTCGACATGGGCGGCAACTTCGGCGAACGGAACCTCGCCCGGGCAGCCAACGGCGATACCGTCTGCCATCGTGGACATCGACGCCAAGGCGGTCGGCTTCCCGGCTGCCAACGACGCCGGCCAGGCAGCCGCGGTCTCGGCTTGCACTCCGACGATGCGGACCTGCGGGCGCACAGCTTTGACGGCTGCAGCCACTCCCGCGATCAAACCGCCGCCGCCGGTGGGAACGAGGATCGTGCCGACCTCAGGCAGTTGCTCGAGGATTTCGAGCCCCACAGTCCCCTGCCCCGCCACGACGTCCTCGTGGTCGAACGGGTGGACCAGAACTGCTCCGGTTCGGTCCGCGAATTCGCGAGCGGCCACGAGCGCTTCGTCGACAGTCGAACCGTGCAGGTGGACCTGAGCTCCATATGCCTTGGTGGCCACCAACTTCGGCAGCGGCGCACCCGTCGGCATGAAGACGGTCGACTTGATTCCCAATTCTGTTGCAGACCAGGCAACTCCCTGCGCATGGTTACCGGCACTGGCCGCCACCACGCCCGCTGCCCGTTCCTCTGCGGAAAGATTGGCAATGCGGTTGTACGCACCGCGCGGTTTGAAAGAGCCGGTGCGCTGCAGATTTTCACATTTCAAACTCACGGCGAAGCCGGTGGTTTCGGACAACACTCGCGAGGCCACGACCGGGGTGCGTCGCATGACCGGGGCGAGCAGTTGCTGTGCAGCCTTTATCTGTTCGAGATTCACGCATGCCTCCAGAAAGTGCGCCTCCACACCCTCGTGAGGTGTGAAGGCGCACTGCAGATTCGAAGTCGAATTACTGTAGAGCGAAGATCAGGACAGCGCTTGCTCGATGTCGCCGACCAGATCGGAGGCGTCTTCGATGCCGACCGACAGGCGAACCAGATCGTCGGGAACCTCGAGAGCGGAACCGGCCGTCGAGGCGTGGGTCATCGCACCGGGGAATTCGATGAGGGATTCGACTCCGCCGAGAGATTCTGCCAGCGTGAAGATCTCGGTGCGCGAGCACAGGTCGAGAGCTGCCGCCTTGCCGCCCTTGAGGCGGACGGAGATCATGCCGCCGAAGCGTCGCATCTGCTTGGCCGCGACCTTGTGCGACGGATGCGAAGCCAGTCCCGGATAGATGACGCTGGCAACCGCGGGGTGACCGTCGAGCAATTCGACGACTTTCTCCGCGTTGTCGCTGTGACGCTCCATGCGCAGCGCCAGTGTCTTGATTCCGCGCAACGTCAGGAACGCGTCGAACGGGCCGGGAACGCCGCCGGATCCGTTCTGCAGGAAGGCGAACGCGGTGTCCAGTTCTTCGTCGTTGCAGACGAGAGCGCCACCGACCACGTCGGAGTGTCCGCCGATGTACTTGGTCGTGGAGTGCAGCGCGATGTCGGCACCGAGCTGCAGCGGCTGCTGCAGGTACGGCGACGCGAAGGTGTTGTCCACCACGATCTTTGCATTGCCCTCGTGGGCGACCTCGGCAAGAAGCTCGATGTCACCGATATTGAGCAGCGGGTTCGTGGGCGTCTCGACCCAGACCAGCTTGGTGTTGGACTTCATCGCCGCGCGCACCGCATCGACGTCGGACACCGGAGCCGGGGTGTACTCGATCCCCCACTGCGTGAACACCTTGTCGATGAGACGGAAGGTTCCGCCGTACGCGTCGTCGGGGATGACCAGGTGATCGCCCGGTCGAAGTACCGAACGGAGCAGGCAGTCGGTGGCCGCCATTCCCGAACTGAACGCTCGGCCGTAGGTTCCGGATTCGAGCGCGGCAAGGTTCGCCTCGAGCGGGCGACGGGTGGGGTTGCCCGTTCGCGCGTACTCGAAGCCACTGCGCATTCCACCGACGCCGTCCTGGGCGAAGGTGGAACTTGCGTAGATCGGCACATTGACCGCACCGGTCAGCGGATCGGGTTCGTAACCCGCATGCACCGCTTTCGTGGAGAAACCCTGCCAGCTGATGTTGTCGGCCTTGCTGCGTTGCTCACTCATGGTCCCCAGCCTAATGGCGCCGGTGCCGGCGCAGGAATCCGAACTCAGGAATCCGAACTCAGGAAACCCAGGAGATCGTGGCGCGTGATGACACCGACCGGCTTGCCGTCGTCGACGACCATGAGTGCGTCGGTGTCCCCGAGCGCCTTCGTGGCAGCCGAGACCGGCTCGCCGGAACCGATGAGCGGGAACGGCTTGCTCATGTGCTTCTCGACGGAATCCGCAAGGTGCGCACGGCCTTCGAAGACCGCGCTCAGCAGATCCCGCTCGGACACACTTCCGGCGACCTCGCCCGCCATGACCGGCGGTTCCGCACCCACGACGGGCATCTGGGACACGCCGTACTCGCGCAGGATCTCGATCGCATCGCGCAGGGTCTCCGACGGGTGGGTGTGAACGAGGTCCGGCAGCTCGCCCGACTTGCCACGCAGAACGTCGCCGACGGTGGGGACGTTGGTCTTGCCGTCGAGTGGGGTGCGCAGGAATCCGTACGACGCCATCCACTGATCGTTGAAGATCTTGGACAGGTAGCCGCGGCCACCGTCCGGGAGGAGGACGACGATCAGGGCGTCAGGACCCTCACGCTTGGCTACTTCGAGGGCAGCGACGACGGCCATACCGCAGGAACCGCCGACCAGCAGTCCCTCCTCGCGGGCGAGGCGACGCGTCATCTCGAAGGAATCGGCATCCGAGACGGCGATGATCTCGTCCGGGATGGACGGGTCGTATGCCGACGGCCAGAAGTCTTCGCCGACGCCTTCGACCAGATACGGACGACCGGTGCCGCCGGAGTAGACGGAGCCCTCGGGGTCTGCGCCGATGACCTTGACCTTGCCGCCCGAAACTTCCTTGAGGTAGCGGCCGGTGCCGGTGATGGTGCCGCCGGTGCCGACGCCCGCGACGAAGTGCGTGATCTTGCCGTCGGTGTCGGCCCAGATCTCGGGGCCGGTGGTCTCGTAGTGGCTCTCCGGTCCGCCCGGGTTGGAGTACTGGTTGGGCTTCCAGGCGCCGGGGATCTCACGGGTGAGACGGTCGGAGACGCTGTAGTAGCTGTTCGGGTTGTCCGGCGCGACGGCCGTGGGGCACACGACCACCTCGGCGCCGTAGGCGCGCAGGACGTTGCGCTTGTCTTCGCTGACCTTGTCTGGGCAGACGAAAACGCACTTGTATCCACGCTTTTGCGCCACGAGCGCCAAGCCGATTCCGGTGTTGCCCGAAGTCGGCTCGACGATGGTGCCGCCCGGCTTCAGTTCACCCGAAGCCTCGGCTGCGTCGATCATCTTGACGGCGATGCGGTCCTTGGAGCTACCGCCAGGGTTGAGGTATTCGACCTTGGCTGCCACCGTGCCGAAGTTTTCGCCCGTGACGGACGTGAGCTTGACGAGTGGGGTGTTGCCGATGAGGTCGACGACGTGTTCCGCGATGCGCATTCGTCCATGTTCCCAGATGAAAGAAAACGGTGCGCGCGGACGTCGGGCGAAGGTGGTGCAATCCGGCTAGATTGGCAAGTGTGAGTCGAACCGGACTGAAAGCGTCGGTGGCCACGGTGGTGGCCGGATCGAGTGCAGGCACGCTCTCCTGGTTGGGCTACAACTATCTGATGTCGCAGGCGGGGGCAGCCCGTGGGGTGATCGGTCGCAATATCGCCAAGCCACCCGAGGCGGACGGGGTGTACGCGCCCGGCGCCGACAACCCGGAACTCTGGTGGCGGGCCGTGCCCTTCGATCTCCACTTGATGATCTTCGGCGATTCGTCTGCGGCCGGCGTGGGCGCGCTGACGGCCTCGGAAGTTCCGGGTGTTCAGGTCGCGAAGCTGCTTGCGAGTGAAACCGGGAAGCGAATCCGTTTGAGCACCAAGGCCATCGGGGGCGCCACCTCCCGCGGGTTGAGTGGGCAGGTCGACGCCATGTTCGTCGCCGGTCCTCCCCCGGACGCTGCGGTGATCCTGATCGGCGCCAACGACGTCACCGCCAAGAACGCGATTCACGCGTCGGCTAAACGCCTCGGCGACGCGGTTCGACGCTTACGCGAGAGCGGCGCCGTCGTTGTTGTCGGCACCTGCCCGGATCTGGGGGTGGTCACGGCGATCCCGCAACCTCTGCGCTCCGTGGTGCGTGAATGGGGCCATCGCCTCGCACTCGCCCAGGCGGCCGCGACCAGAAACGCCGGGGGTCATCCCGTTCCACTGGCCGACCTGCTGGCCAAGGAATTCCTGGCCTCGCCCGACACGATGTTCTCGGCCGACCGTTTCCATCCGTCCGCGGCCGGATACGAACTCGCGGCGAAGCAGATCGTCCCGGTTCTCGCGTCGGCTCTGGGCGAGTGGCAGGGTGGCCCGCTACCCGAGCTCCCCCACGTTTCGGAGGCGGCGCAAGCCCGCACCGTCGCGGCCCGACTGACGGCGGCGGCAACCCAGTGGAAAGCCTTCGCGAGACGCACAAAACCTGCAGGTCAGCGCCCCGACGTCAACTGAGTGAGACTGCGTGACCACCATCTGGGAGCAGCAACGTAAATTGTAAGTCGAAGCTGCATTCAACTTGCCCTGCTCGACGGCGTTTCAAGCCGCCCCACGAGCAGTACACAAAAGGAGTTTTCATGCCCGAGGCAGTAATCGTCTCAGCAGTACGGTCGCCCATCGGCCGCGCAATGAAGGGTTCGCTCAAGGACATCCGCCCGGATGACCTCGCAACTCAGATGGTTGCCGCCGCGTTGGCAAAGGTCCCCGAGCTCGACCCCACCGAGATCGACGACCTCATGCTCGGTTGCGGCCAGCCCGCCGGTCAGTCGGGCTTCAACATCGCCCGCGTCGTCGCCGTCCAGCTCGGCTACGACTTCCTCCCCGGTGTCACGGTCAACCGTTATTGTTCCTCCTCGCTGCAGACCACCCGCATGGCGCTGCACGCCATCCGCGCAGGCGAGGGCGACGTCTTCATCTCCGCCGGCGTCGAGTCCGTCTCCAGCTTCATCACCGGCAACGCCGACGGCCTCCCCAACACCAAGAACCCGCTCTTCGACGCAGCGCAGGCCCGTAGCGCCAAGCTCGCCGAAGGTGGAGTCGCCTGGACCGATCCTCGCGAAGAGGGCCTGATCCCCGACGTGTACCTGGGTATGGGCCAGACCGCGGAGAACGTCGCTTCCGCCACCGGAATCACCCGCGAAGACCAGGACCGCTGGGCAGTTCGCAGCCAGAACCGCGCCGAGGAAGCCATCGCTCGCGGCTTCTTCGAGCGTGAGATCACGCCCGTCACGCTCGCCGACGGCACCGTCGTCTCCAAGGACGACGGCCCCCGCGCCGGCACCACCTACGAGGGCATCAGCGGCCTCAAGCCCGTCTTCCGCCCCGACGGCACCGTCACCGCCGGCAATGCCTGCCCGCTCAACGACGGCGCAGCCGCACTGGTGATCATGTCCGACACCAAGGCAAAGGCACTCGGCCTGACCCCGCTCGCTCGCATCGTCTCCACCGGCGTCTCGGGCCTGTCCCCCGAGATCATGGGCCTCGGCCCGATCCAGGCCGTCAAGAACGCCCTGAAGATCGCCGGCAAGTCGATCTCCGACATCGACCTGTTCGAGATCAACGAAGCATTCGCAGTGCAGGTCCTCGGATCCGCTCGCGAACTGGGCATCGAAGAGGACAAGCTCAACATCTCCGGTGGCGCGATCGCGCTGGGTCACCCCTTCGGTATGACCGGTGCCCGTATCACCAACACCCTGATCAACAACCTGCAGGAGCAGGACAAGACCTTCGGCGTCGAGACCATGTGTGTCGGCGGCGGACAGGGCATGGCAATGGTGATCGAGCGCCTCAGCTGATCCCCTGAGCACGTCGAAAGCGGCCGCCCGGCTTCTGCCGGGCGGCCGCTTTCGTGTGGTCGTGTTCAAGGTTCGCGGTTTTCATGTTGTCGTGAATTTCCGAGCAAAACTCCCCAACTCGCGAATCAACTCTCGCGCAGCGTCGTCCTCACGCTGCACGGCAGCGCGAGCTTCGTCCGCCCATCCGTGACGGAGCAGTCGTTTGGCGGCAAGGACTGCCGGTCCGACGTTGGCGGCAATCTGCTCGGCACTCTCGCGGGCGCGTGCCTGTACCTGGTCGGCCGGCACGGCGGCTGTCGCCAGTCCGTAGGCGGCAGCTTCGACGCCGCTGAGCCACCGGGCCGACAGGATCAGCTCGGCGGCTCGCTGCGTTCCGATCACCTTGGGCAGCAACCAACTACTGGCAGCTTCGGGAGCGGTACCCAGCGAAGTGAACGGTGCCCGCAGACGTGCGTCCTCGGCAACGTAGACGACGTCGCAGTAAAGCAGCATGGTCAGGCCGATGCCGACGGCAGCGCCGTGTACCGCGGCGATCAATGGCTTCGGGAACTCCACCAGCGCGACGATCAGCGGCGCGAATGCGTGGCCGAAGTCGGCGTTGTCTGCGCCTGGTTCGGCGAGTGCGCGTAGGTCGACACCACTGGAAAATGCCTTGCCTGCGCCCTCGACGATCACCACGGCCACGGCATCGTCCGACGCCGCGTCGTCGAGCGCTTTGGTGAACGCTCGAAAACCGGCTGCATCAAATGCGTTCAGGCGACTCGGATTATTGAACGTCAGCGTTCGCACTGCTCCGGCATCCGCGACCAGGATGGGTTCAGAGGTGTTTGTCGACATTCGCTCCCCTTCCTTCCAAACCAAGCAGTTGCTAGTTATCCAAGCACCGTAACCGTCCACAGACGACAAAAGAAGGGCCCCTCGCGGGGCCCTTCTTCGTGTTCCGGAGCGACTCGAGAACTAGTCGTTGTTGAAGTAGCTCAGCAGACGCAGGATCTCGACGTACAGCCAGACCAAGGTGACGGTGAGGCCGAATGCGACGCCCCAGGCTGCCTTCTCGGGCGCCTGTGCGCGGATCAGCTGATCAGCGGCGTCGAAGTCGAGCAGGAAGCTGAAGGCTGCGATGCCGATGCAGACGAGGCTGAAGATGATGGCGACGGTTCCACCGTCACGCAGGCCCAGTCCGCCCTCGGTGAAGAAGCTCGCGACGAGGTTACCGAGCGCCAGAACGACAACACCGATCAACGCACCGATGATCATTCGCGTCAGACGAGGTGTCACCCGGATCGCACCGGTCTTGTAGACGACCAACATGCCGAAGAACACGCCGAAGGTTCCGAGGACCGCCTGCGCAATCAGCATCGACGCGTCAGCGCCTTGGAGTTGGAAGGTGAACATGAACGACAGCGCACCGAGGAACAGACCCTCGGCCGCGGCGTACGCCAACACGATTGCCGGGTTGTCCATTTTGCGACCGAACGTCGCGACCAGAACCAGAACGAGGCCGACGAGACCGCCGCCGATGACCAGCGGGGCTGCGAGGTCGGCGTTGTTGTTGACCAGGAAGTACGACACCAGTGCCGAGATCGTCAGCACACCGAGCGTGATGCCCGTCTTGGTGACGACGTCGTCGATCGTCATGGCCCGCGAGGTGGGACCGGTCTGGTACGGCTCGGCCGGAGCGTACTGCGGCTGACCGAACTGCTGGGTTGCCTGCGAGGCGCCCGCCGTCGCAGATCCGAAGGAGGCGTATCCGTTGCCCTCTTGCTTGGGCAGATTGCGGAACACCGGGTTGCTGGTGGTGCGCACCGTGATCATCCCTTCATCGTGGTGGCCTACGACGGGTGCGTCGCGGGTTCGCCGGACGGATCCGAGTTTCCGACACGGTCCGTGTACCTGACTAAAAGTAAAGCACTCGTAATTTACAACGTCGAAGCTTCGGTTGTAGTTCCCGGCGCATTTCCGGAAGATCAACACTCTTCGACACTCGTCCCTTTTCGATACTAGGACGGTTTGACCGACTTCATCACGATGAACTTCGCGTTCTTCGCCATCGCCTCGCTCGGACCCACCGCGGCTTTCAACGGTTCGCGATACCCCAGATGCGCGTTGTGAACAGTCCACAACTCGCCACCGGGACGCAGGACACGGCCGGCAGCTTCGAACATCTTGAGTGCTCCGCCGGTGTGGACCGCCGCGCCGACGTGGAACGGCGGGTTCAACAGAACCAGATCCGCGCTCGCACTGGGCAACGAACTCACGGCGTCGTCGCGCAGGCCGCTCACTCGATCGCCGACGCCATTTGCGGACGCGGTCGCCAGAGCCGAAGCGACGGCTGCCGAGGACTGATCCGTTGCGATCACGTGCACGTCCGGGAACTTCCGCGCGATCGCCGCCGCGAGAATGCCGCTGCCACAACCCAGATCGATCACGTCGCTCAGCGGATCGACCGCAATCTTTCCGAGGTTCTCCAGGAGCAACCGGGTGCCGATGTCCAGGCTCGCACCGGCAAACACTGCGCCGTGAGCAACGACGTCGAGGTCGAATTCGTCGAGGCGTTCGGTCACCGGGAACGTGATAGCAACATCGGGCTTCGGTTCCGAAGCCTTGAGTACGCGGGACTTCTGACGCCCACGCGAGGCGCTGACGTCGGAAAACGATTCGCCGAGAACCTTGTTCATCGCTGGGGTGATGTGCTTGTCACGCCCACCGGCGAAGACACGAACCGCCGGGTCGGCGTGAAGCGCGATCAGCTGGGCGATCTCGGCAAGTTCGGCGAGGCTACGCGGCAATTGCATGAGCACGACGCGGGCGCCGCTGAGCAACTCCTCGTCCAGTCCGTGCGAGGTGAAGGCGTCACTGAATCCGAGTTCGCGCGCATTGTTCGCGAGGGCGAGCTCTCCGGTGAGCGGATCCTGGTGAACGCGCACGGCGGCGATTCCGTGCACGAGCGCAACACCGGCAGTCAGCGCACCGTAATGATCGCCGATCACGACGACGGTGCCCGCCGGTGCCGCGGCGAGAGCGTCGGCGGCCTCGTCGAGGATCAGACGATCAGCCGCATCGACGGCAAAGAGATTGGGTGCCTCGACATCGGGGAATCGGCGCAGACGATCGAACAGTTCGGGTGTGTCGGACATGCCACCAGTCTTTCAGGTGGAACTACGCAACACTCAATCCCCCGACCAGCAGGTGATCAGTTCGACATCCCTGTCAGTTCGACATCCACTGCACGACGTTGTCGACGATTTCGCGTTCGGTGCGGAATCCGTTCACCGGGTGGTCGGCGTCGGGGTATCCGAACGAGATCGCGCAGACAACCTTGCGAGTGTCGTCGATACCGAAATGCTCGTGAATGAACTTGGAGCTGCCCGCGAGCGCCGCCTGCGGAATGGTGGCGACCCCCAGACTCTGGGCCGCGAGCAGGAAGCTGTTCACGTACAACCCGCAGTCGACTGCGCCGTAGGTGCCCAATGCCTCGTCGGTGGTGATGATCGCGACGTGGGGAGCGCCGAAGAGCTCGAAATTCTTCATCGTCTGTGCCGCGGATCCGGCGCGGTCACCGTGCTCGATTCCGACGCTCGAATACAGCGCCATCGCGCAGTCGAACCGACGCGACTTGTAGATGCCCTGGTACGCGCGCGGGAACTCGAAGTCCGACTCCTGGGCGTTGGCCATCACGTACTCACCGAGGCCGGCGCGGAATCGCTCGGTGCCCTCCCCTTCGGTGATCGCGACCTGCCACGGTTGCGTGTTGCACCACGACGGCGTCTTCTGCGCCAGCCGAAGGATCTCCTCGATCACCTCACGTGGCACCTGACGGTCCTCGTAGGCGCGGCAGCTGATCCGGGCGTCGAGCAACGCTTCCAGGCTCGTATCCACGACGATGCTCTCGGTCATGTGTTCTCTCCTCGATCAGGCTGCACTACAACACTTCGCACGATAGAACTACCGTCTCGACGCAATCGTCAGCGGGTCACCTTTGCGAAGGCCGCCACCAGCTCGCCGAACTCTGCCATCGCCGCATCCGGATCCGGATCTACTGCTGCCAGCGCAACCAGCACATCGGTGGCACCGGATTCGAGCAGCTGCTCGGCGCCGATCATCGTCGCCGGGAGGTCGATCGAACCGTCGGACCCGCGTACGACGGTCAGTCGCCCACGGACCTGCAATTCCGCTGGATCGCGTCCGAGATCCGCCATCGCTTTGCCGATGACGTCGATCCCTTCACGTAGGTCGTCGTCCGCGGCACCCATGATCGGAATCCACCCGTCACCCCAGGTTGCGACGCGTCGTACAACGGCCTTGGAGAGCGAACCGGACACCCAGATCGGGATTCCAGCGGCCGGACGGGGCGCGCAGTACACGTCGTCGAACTTCAGACGAGGGGTGTCGATGCTCGCCGGCGCCGAACTCCACAGGGCCCGGCACACTGCGAGAGCGTCGTCGAGCAGTGGTCCCCTTTTACCGAAGTCCATACCTGCCGCCTCGTATTCACGTTCCTGCCAACCGGTTCCGACGCCCAGGTCGAGTCGGCCCCCGGAGAGCAGATCGAGTGTCGCGGCCGTCTTGGCCAGTACCGCTCCCCCGCGCAGCGCCGCGATGACGATTCCGGTCCCCAAGCGAATTGTCTTCGTCTGTCCGGCAACAAAAGCCAGGACGGTCAGCGGCTCGAGCCAGTTGGCGTCGGGCTCGGTGGGGAACGCCGACCACGTGTACGCCGAGTTGTCCGAGCCCATCACCACGTGATCGGTGACGAGGACCCGGTCGAAGCCGGCAGCTTCCGCGTTCTGACAGACCTGCACGAGTTTCGCGTAGGAGTCCTCCGCGAGAGTGGTGCCGAAGTTGGGAACGTTCAGACTGAAAGTTGTCATGTGTCAAGCCTTTCGGGGCCGGTTGGTCCAGCCACCCTCTTCTGTGGGGAACCAGCCTCCGGCAGCGTGCGAGCCGCCGTCGACGTGGATCACGGTTCCGGTGATGTATCTCGCCAGGTCGGAAGCCAGGAACAGTGCGGGGCCGGCAATGTCGACCGGCTGGCCCGGTCCGCCCAACGGTGCCCACCCCGGCCACTTGTCCCAGTCGTCGGCAGGAACGATCGTGCGATACGGCACCTGTACCGACTCGATCAGATCCGGGGCAATGGCGTTGACGCGCACTCCGGTTCGACCGATCTCCACACCAAGGCTTCTGGTGAACTGTGTCAGCGCGGCCTTGTATGCCGAGTACATCGTGTGGCCCGGGATCGCTCGATGCGCCTCCACCGTCGTCAGGTTCACGATCGATCCACCCAAACCGCGGTCGATCATGCCGGGAAGCAGGGCATGGGTCAGACGCACGACGTGATCGAAATTGATGCTGCCGGCCTCGGACCAGAAACCTGGATCCGTACCGGTGAACTCTGTCGGCGGGTTCAGGAAATGACCCACATTGTTCACAAGGACGTCCGGGGCGAACTCGGTCAACGCGACGGGGACTTCCCGCGTCCGCACGTCGTACTCGAGATAGTTGATCGAACCACCTGCAGCCGAGTCGAATTCGACGTCGCCAAGAGGAGCCACGTCGACATCCAGAACTGACGCGCCATGCGATGCAAATGCTCGAACAATCGCTGCGCCGATTCCCTGGGAACCGCCTGTGACCACTGCCTTCTTACCCACCAACATCGGCCCTGGGGAGTACGCCGATCCGACCACCACGAAGACACCCTTCTGCAGTTCGATGTGAAGCACTTCGGCGTACCGTCACACATCGAACGGCAAAACGGGCGCAAAGTTCTCACTCAGTGGTAGCCGCGACACCCCACCTGCTCGAACCGCCGAGTCGCCCATTCAAATAGTGCGGAATCTCGGCTGCCCGTATCGGCATTCCCTCGAGGTACCCCTGGATCACGTCACATCCGCACTCGGTCACTATCGCGCGCTGCCTCTCCGTCTCCACGCCCTCGGCGACGGTGTCCAGCCCCAGAGACTTGGCAATCGCGATGACGGCTCGCAAGACAGCGAACCTCGAATTCGAGGGATCCGCGTCCAGCGGTGCGACGAACGCCCGATCGATCTTCAACCGATCGAGCGGCAGCCGGGCCAAGCTGGCAACCGAGGAGAACCCGGTGCCGAAGTCGTCCATCGCAATGGCGATGCCGAGCGCCGAGAGCTGTACCAACACATCTCGGTCGGCGTCGTCGATGACCAACGATTCGGTCACCTCGATCTCGAGTCGGCTGGGGTGGAGGTTCACCTCGATCAGTGTCCGGCGTACCGAGTCGACGTATCGACTCGAACGCAGTTGCACCTGAGAAACATTGACGGCAACCCGAATGTCCTCCGGCCACGTTGTCGCCGCCGTGCAGGCAGCCCTCAGAACACCTGCACCGATCGGCACGATCAAGCCGGTTTCCTCGGCGACCGAAATGAAGTCTCCCGGCGAGACGAGACCTGAAGTCGGATGGTTCCACCGCAGCAGAGCCTCGAACCCGACAACAACTCCCGTCGCGGCCGAGACCTGTGGCTGATAAACCAACTCGAACTCTTCGTCGATCAACGCACGACGAAGATCCAACAATGCCCTGGCCCTACCCGTCGCACGATCCCGCAAAGTCGCATCGAAGGCGCGAATCTGGTTCCGACCGCTCTCCTTTGCGTGGTAAAGCGCGAGGTCCGCGACAATCACCAGGTCTTCGAGGCTGTCGGCGTCGTCGGGCATCGAGCCGTACCCCAGACTGGCACGAATGCGAATCTGGTTGCCGACCAGTGAAAATGGTCGTTCGAATGAGTCGAGAATCGTTTGGAATCTCTTCTCCACCTCATCTGCACTCCCGATGTCGTCGAAGGCTAGGTCGTCGAAGGCGATGGCGAACTCGTCACCCCCCAGTCGGCCACAGATCTCGTTCGATCGCAGAACGCTGTGCAGTCTGCCGGCAACATCGCGAAGCACGTCGTCTCCGATGTGGTGTCCCAACCGGTCGTTGATCGACTTGAAGTTGTCCAGATCCAGAATTGCCAGCCACACCCTGTGTCCGTCCCGAATCCGCGAAGACAGTTGAGCGTTGAAGCTGTACCGATTTCTGAGCCCGGTCAACGAATCGATCTCTGCCAATCGCAAGATGTTCTGGCGCTGGTGATACGAGTGCGTGATATCGGATCCGACACCGCGCCACCCGTAGGTCGCCCCATCGCCACTGCCCGGGTGACCTGACATCGACCACCAGCGAGTATCGCCCCGAACGACGACCTGCATGGTGAGGTCCCGAAACGCCGTCCCGGCTTGAAAATTCGCGGCGAGGAGATCAAGGGACTTCCTGCCCACATCTGTTCGGGACGCGCCGATCCCGATCAGGATCTCGTGCATTGTGCGGCCCCGAATCTGTGCTGCCGGCAAACCGACCTGCTCGGCGAAGCGATACGACACGGTACTGGCGATACCGCGCGAATCGGTCTCCCAGAGCCAATCCTGTGCTCCGTCTTCGAGATCGTTGAGCAACAACTCGACGAGATCTCGTTCGTCCTCGGCTATGAGTTCGGCGCGTAGCCGTCTCTCGAAAAGTTTGGCCAACAGCAAAGTTCCGCTGTAGAGCGAACCTACAAAGACGACCAGCACCCCGATCAGCACGAAACGCGATGTGCCCGGTTCCGTCCAGAACGCCCCGGCCAACCCGACTCCCACCAGGCTGATCCAGACCACAGTGATTCCGCGAAACATCATGGTGGGAAACACGCCGACCGCGATCCCACCGATCAAGGTCGAGCTCAGTACCAACTCGTCACGAGGATCGAGCATCGGGAAGAGAACGAGAGCCAAGCACGCCAGGAGCACTCCCCAGACAATGATTTCGACTGTGAGTACCACCAGTTCGGTGGTCTGGGACTCGGAGACGCCGAGACGCGAGCGCCGGAGCCAATACACACTGAATCCAGCGCTCGACAACAGCATGACGCTCGACCAGGCGAAGGTGAACCATCCGGCATCCACCGGCAGAAGCACCACGATCGCTGACAAGGCAACCGCCGCGGTCAGAAACGACCACGGCAGTACGCGCGCGGTGAACCGCAGTCGTCGATCGAGTAGGCGACGGCGATCGTAATCCGAGAGGTGTTGTTCCGTGCCGCTGCGACCGAGTTTGCGCACCGACGTCCCGACGCGACGCCTACGGAGTACTGCCGGGTCATCCACGTCGGCCTGCTACCGCCGCTGCGACCGCGTCGACCGACATGGCTCCGCCGGCGATGTATCCCTGAACAGTCCTCACCCTTGCAGCGGCCACGGACTTCAAGTCTTCCTCACCGTCGACTCCCGAGACGACGACCTCCATTCCCAATGCGTCGACCAGATCCACGACAGCTTCGAGGATCGACCGTCCACCAGGCACTGCACCCGAAATGGAGCGTTCTATCCGGACTCGGGTGAACGGAAGGCCGGACAGTGATGCGAGCGAGGAGAATCCGGCGCCGAACTCGTCCACGGTCAGCGCGATTCCCATGTCCGCGATGGCGTGCAACGCAAACTTGGACTCGTCGGTGATCGCCGATGATTCGTTGAGTTGGAGCTCGAGCTGATGTGCACTGACACCTGATCGTCGAAGCGAGTCCCCTATCGCGACGACAAAGGAATCCGATTCGAGCTGACGCGTCGATACCGCGACGGCTACCCGCAGGTGATCAGGAAGGCGGGACGCCGCCTCGCAGGCCAACTCGAAGACGGTAGTCCCCAGTGAGTACGCCAAACCGGTGTCGTCTGCGACGCTCATGAATTCGGCGGACGTAACGGCACCGAGGCGGGCGTTGTGCCAGATCACGCGGACTTCCACGGCCACGATCTCGCGGGAAACCACGTCGATCCTGGGCAACAGCTCGAGTTCGAGGTCCTTCTCCGCGACAGTGTTTCCCAGATCTTCGAGCAGGCGGGCCCGCCGATCGGCCACGGACTTCATCGAGTCTCGATATTCACGTACGGCCCCGCGCCCGGATTCCTTTGCCGCGAACAAGGCCAGGTCCGCAGCGCCCATCATCTCGTCGGCGGAGGACGGCAGCTCGTCGGGGAGGTAGTACCCGATGCTGCATCCGATCTCCAACCGCGTACCGGCCACTGTGATCGGCTCGTGCAGAGTTTCGATGTAGCGGCCGAGCAGAGTACGAACTTGTGAGCTGTCACCCACATCGGTGAAAAGAACCGCGAACTCGTCTCCCCCCAGACGTGCGAACAACTGTGACACCCCGCCGGCTTCGGACAGGCGATCCGCGACCTCTCGCAGAACCGCGTCGCCAACGGTGTGTCCCAGTGTGTCGTTGACCGACTTGAAGTTGTCGAGGTCGAGCATGGCCAACGCGAGACCACTTTCGCTTGTGTACGGCTCGCGCAGCAGTCGCTCGAGCTCGGTCCAGAAGCTGTGCCGGTTCGGCATACCGGTGAGTGCGTCCACACGACCCATCCGCACGATCTCGTCACTCTGCAGTTTTACTTCCGTGACGTCGGAACCGACTCCTCGCCAGACGAACTCGTCGGGTGTACGGCCGGGGCGCGGGCGTCCGGAGATCTGCCACCACCGAATTTCACCGTGAACTCGGACCGGAACGAGCACGTCGACGAATGCGGTCTTCGTGTGGCGGGCCTGCTGCAACTCCATCAGCGCATCGATCCCGCCGGGGATCCGTAGGGTGCCCAACTCCATGAACAGGTCCTGCCACGCCGTTCCCTGCAACTCGGTGGAGTCCAGCCCCGCTTCGACCGCGAGCCGCGTCGGGATTCGGTTGAACTTGCCTTTCTGGTCCGTCTCCCACACGAAGTCCCCGGCGTTGCCTTCGAAGTCTTCGAGAAGCATCTGCACGACCGATCGTTCCGACGCGGCGCTCAATTCAGCTCGATAGCGAGATTCCAGGTTGCCCGAGACCACTATCGTGCCGCCGATCAGAGCCGCGCCATAGGCGATCATTCCAATGAGAATTCGTTCGAACTCGGGTCCCGGCTGAAGCCAGAATGCCACCCCGAGGATTATCAGATTGGACAGGACCCAGGTGACCCCCACCACTCGCAACATCGCGGTGGCCACGGCTCCGGCACCGGTGATCGATGTGGTGACCGCTATCAGGATCAGATCGCCGGAATCGTCCAGGATCGGGTACAGGACCAGGGCGAGCGAGGAATACAGGATCCCGACTACAGCAAATTCGACGATGAGAAACGCGTAGGACATTCGGTACGTGGGTGTGATCAGGTTGAAATGAATGGCGAGACCCACGCACATCCCCACCAACCCGATCACGCCGGACAGCAATGGCCACACACGCGGCAGCGGTCCGCCGTCCGGGGGAATTACATACAACGTCAGCCCGAGTGTGACGACGAGGTGGACGGCAGCGGCCCAGGGCAGCACGCCGAAGGTAACGGCTATCTGCTCACGAGTTACGTCATCACGTTGGGCGGGCGTCAGTCTTTCTCTCTGGCGGGGTTGCAGAAGCGACAGGACTGGCATCACTTACCTCCCGCTCCCACGACGAAATTGAATCGGACGTCCGACTCAGCAATTCTTCCGTAATTGGACGTTGCCGTGTCAACCAGTGCGTCCACCCTATTTCGGAGTCGCGTCTGCCCACAGACACAGTAATCAGCAAACTGCTGGTCTGCCGCAAGTTGGCGCCGCAAGTTTGATGCCCATGGGTTGAAATCAGACATGAGGGACAATGGCCGGAGATCGCCGATCACGTCGGTGGAGATTCCTCGACGGGTAACACGATCGGACTCATTCGAGTTCAGACAAGGACTATCACGATGGCAATCGACTACACCCGACGTTCCGGCGAGTCCACTCCGTCGCAAGCACCGGTCAGCCTGAGCAAGATCACGCTCACAAAATCGGCGCCGACGGTCAACCTCGCGAAGGCGGGTGAACGACAAGGCAATATGCGCGTGAACCTCAACTGGTCACAGGGGGCACCACCGAAGAAGACCGGTTTTCTCGCCAAGCTCGCCGGCGCAGGCTCTGGTGCGGTCGACCTGGACCTCGGATGCCTCTACGAACTTGCCGACGGGTCCAAGGGAGTAGTTCAGGCCTTGGGTAACAGTTTCGGTTCACTGACTTCTCCGCCCTACATCTCCCTCGACGGCGACGACCGCAGTGGTGCGAACACCGGCGGCGAGAACATGCACGTCAATCTTGGTGACCCAAGCGCTTTCCGGCGAATCCTGATCTTCGCGATGATCTACGACGGCGCTCCCAACTGGGCGGCGGTGGACGGCGTCGTCACCTTGTATCCCACCAACGGGCCGGAGGTGGAAGTGCGACTCGACTCCGCCAGCAACCAGGAGCGACTGTGCGCGATCGCTCTCATCCAGAGTTCAGGTCAAGGCGTGACGGTGACGCGCGAAGTGCAGTACATCAACGGCAGTCAGTCCGATCTCGATCGGGCCTACAACTGGGGAATGAAATGGGCTGCCGGACGAAAGTAGGGGCTGCGGACGGGATCTCCCCCATCCGAATGACAATGTCCGAATCATCCACAATGTCGCAAGTTACTGGATAGTGTCGAGAAGTGGGGTCGGACATGAGGGGTCACGCTCGACACCGATAGTGGGTCGGTGACGCTATGTGCTTGGCGACGCCGACGTTCGACCGGAAAGGCCCTCGATTTCCCCCGAGATCGAGGGCCTTTTCGTATCTTGCGTCACTGTTCGCACCCTTTCATTAGTTGATCGTTAAACTAGGCGTTCGTCCAACATGCACCGATGGAGAACGTGAATGTCCACGAATTCAGATCGACGCCCGCGCCTGCCCGTGAGAATCGCCTACCTCGCCGCAGGAGTTCTCTTTGTCGCCGCCATGCTCCTGTTGGCAAGCGTCGTCAACCCTGATCGGGACCGCGATTTCTCGATGAACCACATCCCCGCGGGGACGTCGACGACCGCCTTCGCCGCAACGTCCGACCTCGGCTAACGAAGGTACCGGTACGTAAGTGGCGCACGTCACGAACTGTGGGTAGTTTCAACGCCGATGGTTCGCCGTAGGTCGGTATTGAGAGGGACGGCCAACCACTGCCCTGCCTGGTTGCCCCACCCAAGCAGGCAGGGCACCCCAGATCAGGCAGGCACCCCCGATAATTTAAGCCTCAAGTAACTGTTACTCGGGAAAGACTTGTATCAAACGGGGACGAATCGTACATTTCATCCGGCAGTCGGCCTTCGTCCGACGCCTTTGCCGTCAATGTCGACGGAACTTCTCTGAACACCACCACAAGTCGGCCACTTGTCGTGACCGCATTCGTCCTCGCGAAAGGCTCGCCCATGTTCGATTTCTTCGGCGCAATCTCCGGCTTCTTCGGCCTACTGTTCGGCACCGGCTCGTCGAGCGGGAGCTCGGGAGGAAGCAGCGACGCACCCGTCGCCCCGCCTACCTGATCCACAAGCCTCACCCGGCACCGATCCGCCGGGTGAGGCTCTCGCGAATCTCTTTGAAACACAACGTAACAGCACTTCAACTCCACCGACTTTTCTGCGGATCCACGCCGACACACTCCGGCGTCCGGACAGTTTCACCACATCGCCTGCAGTAATGGGTCCTGTGTCCGCCATTCTCCGTCGAGGCACACCCGCAGACCTCCCAACCGACAAGGCATGTGTTCGCCGTGAGCCGGTGTCCGTTGGGGCAGCAGTCCGGGGATTGCTCGGTCAACCGCATCTTCACATTTTCGCACACATGTTCGACAACTTGATACTGCACGCTGCACATTCGATTACACCGGCCGCTTCCGGTCGGCCCGAGCGCAACTATCCCTTCCGTCACTTCGGTCTGCTTTAATACGAAGGCTTTGTCGGGGGTTTACCAATGTCCGAAGTTGTCGAGTTTCTGCGAGCACACGCAGGCGAACACGGGGTTGAACTATGGGTTTCTTCAAGAAGGCGGCTGTGACTGCTCTAGCGGTCGCTGCAGTCGGAGCATCAACAGGGATCGCATCAGCTGATCCGTCGACCGACGTGAATTACGAAGCGAAGGTCGTCGACAAGTCGATCGTCACCACCATCGACGCCGGGCTGTTCAAGGTGTCCGGCGACGGCAAGTCCGTCGTCTTGCAGGACAGCAAGGGAGCCGACCTTGTTTCCCTGCCTCTCGCATACAACCTCGGGGATCTACAGTTCCCCTTCGATCGCACGATCAGTGAAGACGGTAAGACCCTCACGCTGACACCGATCACCGATTCGGCGAAGGCAACACCTCGACCCGAGAGTGCGCCTGCGGCAAAGGAATGGACGCCCGTCGCCTCGCCCGAGGAGAATGATCGGGCGATTGCGCACTTCCAGAGCCAACTCGGCCTCGGCACTCAGGTCGGCAGCCTGCTCGGCACCATCGTCGGCGCCGGAATCGGTTGCGCTGTCGGCGCTCCGCTGGGCTTGACCATCGTCGGACTCCCCGTCGCCGCGGCACTGTGCCTGGGTGGCCTCGCAACAGGCGCCGGAATCGGCGGTGTCGCCGGAACGATCCTCGGCGGCGGCGGCGCGGCTGTCGTAGCCGGCATCGATCTCGTCAACACGCTGAATGCTCCTGCCGGGACGACCGTCTGGGCTCAGTAGCCACTTGGTGGTCAGTCGCTGCTCCACGGAAAGCCCCGCCCGCCCGAAGAGGACGAGCGGGGTTTTTCGATTCAATGTGCAGGAGGATCTACGTGGTGCCCCCAGTCGGACTCGAACCGACACTTGACGGATTTTAAGTCCGTTGCCTCTGCCAATTGGGCTATGGGGGCCTTGCCGCACCCGACGGGTCGGGTGCGGCAGGGATCAGACTATCGGGTCGGTCTGAGCTACCGACATCGCGATGCCGTCGAGTATGTCGTGTTCGCTGACAACCAGTTCGGTGATCCCGGCTTTGGCTTCGAACGCTTGAGCCAGCACCGTGGTGATGATCGCTCCGCCGCCGATGACGTCCACCCGCCCCGGATGCATCGGGCCGAAGGCAGCACGATCAACCCGAGGCATAGCAATGAGACGCTCGCACACGTCGAACAGTTGATTGAACGAAATCCTCGACAGGTGCACCTTCTCGGCGTCGTACTCCGGAAGATCCTGCGCGATCGCGGCCAGCGTCGTCATGGTTCCAGCGACACCCACCCACGTGTGCGCCTTCTCGACGGGTACGGCCTCGAACGCCTCGGCAAGTTTCGCGGTCGCGAAAGCCGTCGCCTCGGAAACCTGCTCTGCTGTAGGCGGATCCGACGGTAAGCAACGCTCCGTGACGCGCACACAGCCGATGTCGGTGGAGTACGCAGCCTGGACGCCGGACGCCTCGCCGAGGACAACTTCGGTGGATCCGCCGCCGAGATCGACCACCACGAAGGGGCCCTCCGACGGATCGAGTTCTCCCACAGCACCGCTGAACGAGAGGCGCGCCTCTTCGTCGCCGGTGATGACCTCTGCTCCGGATCCGGGAATCACCGCGCCGAGCACGTCCCGCGTCATCGTGAAGAATTCTTCCCGATTCGCAGCGTCGCGAGTAGCCGAGGTGGCGACCATGCGAACGGCGGTTGCTCCGGCATCGGCGATCATCGACGCGTACTCGACCAGCGCGATCCGGGTGCGTTCGATGGCCTCGGGCGCGAATGTCCCTGTCGCATCAACACCTTGACCGAGTCGCACGACGCGCATCTCGCGCCGGACATCCACCAGACGGCCGTCGGCGCCGACGTCGGCGATCAGCAGTCGAATGGAGTTGGTACCGCAATCGACTGCGGCGACACGGCGAGTCACCGGTCGGTGTTGTCGGCATCGTCGATGCCAGGCCAGTCCGCGGGAATTGCAGTGCCGCGCAGCTTTCCGTGACCGGCCAACGCGACGGACTCGTCACCGAGCGGATTGACGCCGGGTCCCTTGGCAAGCGAATGTGCCATCAGCACGTGCAGGCACTTGACACGATCCGGCATCCCACCGCCGGCAAAGTCGGTTCCCAGAGATTCGATCGCGTCACGCTCGGCAAGGTACGACTCGTATGCCCGTCGATAGGCCGCGGCAAGTTCCGGATCCTGGGTCAGGCGTTCGGTCATTTCACGCATGACGCCGGCGGATTCCTGACGGCTCGCTTCGGCAGTCAGTCGCGGGTCCGTGAGGTAGAACAACGTCGGGAACGGTGTTCCGTCCGGAAGTTTGGGGGCGGTCTTGACCACGCCCGGCTGACCGTCCGGGCTGCGGTACGCGATCTCGATCACTCCGCGTGGCTCACGGCCCAATTGAGCGGCAACGGCGTCGAGATCCGCTTGTGAAACCTGTGGGGAATTTTCGGACGTGTTGCTCACCCGGTGGGTACTCCTTGCTCTTCTGGCTCTATCGGCGCCAACGGCATCGGGGCCGGTGTCGTCGTCTCGGGAACCACTGGCGGTTCCGAAATCGTTTGCCACAGATCGCGATACCACGGACCTGTGAGCGGTGTTTCCTTTTCCTGCTTCTTCTCGGGTTCCTTGTAGTCACCGGGAAGCTGAACCTGGAACGGGGTCTCGCCCGGTTTGACGTACCGAAGGCGTTCTCGTGCAAGAGCTTCGATGTACGCAGGGTCGTCGAAGCGCGCGTTCTGCCCTTGCAGCTTTCGCAGTTCTTCCTCGAGTACCTGACGTTCGGCCGCCACCTGCGCGGCATCCGAACGCTGGCTGATGTAAGTACGGAGCGGCACTGCCAGTGTCAGCGCCAGCATGAGCACAACCATCGCGAGCACAACTGCCCGACTGGTGGACAAGCCGAAAATGGTGTTGTCCGACTTCGGAAGCCGAGACCAGAACTTGTTGGTTCCGCTCTTCCCCCGGGCCGACTTCGACCCTCGCGCCGACGCTTTCTCGGCGGAGACCCCCGGTTGCGCGGGGTCTGTCACAGCGGAATCGACTGCTTCCGGATCTACCGAAGGTTCCGACACGCGTGCGCGTCGGGCACTGTCCCGACGCGCACGCGACGGTGTGTCCCCACGACGGGAACCACGACCCCCCGGACTTCCGCCGGGGGATCGTGGCTTACCGCGCTGTGCAGACACTACTGAATCTTAGATTTCCGTCAGGCCTCGAAAGCGAAGCGCGGGAACGCAACCTCGCCGGCGTAACGTGCTGCGTCGCCGAGGTTCTCCTCGATGCGCAGCAGCTGGTTGTACTTGGCAACGCGCTCGCTGCGTGCCGGAGCACCGGTCTTGATCTGGCCGCTGCCGACGGCAACCGCGAGGTCGGCGATGGTGGTGTCCTCGGTCTCGCCGGAACGGTGGCTCATCATCGTCTTGTAGCCGTTGCGGTGAGCGAGATCGACGGCATCGAGGGTCTCGGTCAGGGTGCCGATCTGGTTGACCTTCACCAGGAGTGCGTTGGCCGCACCCTTGACGATGCCTTCTTCGAGGCGCTCGGGGTTGGTGACGAAGAGGTCGTCGCCGACGAGCTGGATCTTGTTGCCGATCTGATCGGTGAGTGCGACCCAGCCGTCCCAGTCGTCTTCGTCGAGCGGATCCTCGATGGAAACGAGCGGGTAGGCGTCGATGAGCTCGGCGTAGAACGCCGCCATCTCGGCCGCGGTGCGGTTCTTGCCCTCGAACTTGTAGCCGGTGCCGTCGGTGTAGAACTCGGTGGCAGCGACGTCGAGAGCGAGCGCGACGTCGGTACCCAGCTTGAGGCCGGTCTTGTTCACGGCGATCGTGATGAGGTCGAGTGCTTCCTTGGTGCCTGCGACGTCGGGCGCGAATCCGCCTTCGTCGCCGAGACCGGTGGAGAGGCCCTTCTCCTTGAGAACCGACTTCAGGGAGTGGTAGACCTCGGCGCCCCAGCGCAGCGATTCCTTGAAGCTCGGTGCGCCGATGGGAGCAACCATGAACTCCTGGACGTCGACGCCGGTGTCTGCGTGCGCGCCACCGTTGAGGATGTTCATCATCGGGACAGGGAGAACGTGAGCGTTGGGGCCACCGACGTAGCGGAACAGCTCGAGGCCCGAGGACTCGGCGGCGGCGCGAGCCACGGCAAGCGAGGCACCGAGCAGAGCGTTTGCGCCGAGACGCGACTTGTCCGGGGTGCCGTCCGCGTCGAGCAGCGCCTGGTCGACCGTGCGCTGCTCGGTTGCGTCGATGCCGATGATGGCAGGAGCGATCTCGCCGAGCACAGCCTCCACGGCCTTCTCGACGCCCTTTCCGCCGTAGCGTGCGCCACCGTCGCGCAGTTCGACGGCTTCGTGCTCACCGGTCGAAGCGCCGGACGGCACCGCAGCCCTGGCGAAACTTCCGTCTTCGAGCAGAACCTCGACCTCAACCGTGGGGTTACCACGGGAATCAAGGATCTCGCGAGCTCCGACCTGCTCAATACTGGCCACTGTGTGGTTCTCCTTCGAATGGGCTTCGCATTGGGGCACGCTCTGCGTGCTTGACACTTGGGCTCCGACCCCTCCGGTCGAAAGAGGACCACGATCGCGGCTGGGCCTCTGCAGTGCCAGCACCTCTGTAGTGCCAGCACACAGCCTAACCGCACGGGCCGAAGGCTTCTTTATCGACGCGCGGTCACGGGTCCGACCTGCGGATCGATCACCGTCAGTCCGGCCGTACCCCGACTGAATACGCCGACGCACGATCACGAACGAGTGCGAGATAGTCGCCCGAGAGGTTGTACGCCATCAGTGCCTGCTGCCATCCGGCAGCGGAAGTGAGGTCTCCCCCGCGTGCACACAGGTAGCGGGCGGCCGTGAGGGCAGCGTCGTCGATGTTGTCGGGGTCCACCCGGCCGTCGCCGTTGGCGTCGACTCCCCATTTGAGCCACGTCTCGGGGATGAACTGCATGGGCC
Organism: Rhodococcus sp. RCBS9; assembly: GCF_029457415.1. Classification (NCBI taxonomy): domain Bacteria; kingdom Bacillati; phylum Actinomycetota; class Actinomycetes; order Mycobacteriales; family Nocardiaceae; genus Rhodococcus; species Rhodococcus sp. RCBS9. Next base: position 749,315 of record NZ_CP120422.1, read on the forward strand.
CCATCGCACGGTCGTGCACTGGATCGCCGTCCATCGCCCCGCCGTCGGTGTCGGGGATCTCGGCAACTCCCGGGCCACCGTCGAGAGGGATTCCCCGAATGATCGGAGCAACCTGGCCGAACGCGTCGACCGACGAGCCGTCGTAGGTCCCGTGGCGGCTCTCGACGCTGCCGATACCGGCCAAAGTTGTCCACCCGATTCCGCAGCCGGGAAGCGTCTCGGCCATCACCGCAGCGGCGTACCCGTAGGCCTCGAGTGCCGTCGTCCCGATCCCGATGTCGTCCGACAATCCCGCTGCCCAGTCGGCGAGTTGATCAGCACTGCGGCCGGGAGCATTGATGTCGATCGGCGGCGTCGGAGAGCCGGTACCTGGGGGTATGCCCTCCGGAATGGCTACTTTCGGTTCGTTCGATCCACAAGCCACGACGCCTGCGCCCAGCAAAGCTGTTCCGGCAGCTACTGCTGCTACGGCTCGCGAGAGACGCCGGGGACTTCTGCGGGCTGTGGGAGTTCGGTACACCCCTCCATCATCCACATGCGAGTGAACTACTCCCGAATCCATTGGTAAAGAACAGCAAAAGTACAGGTGAGAGCATGGTTCGCCGTCGATGATGGAGTATCTTCTTCTGAGTTAAGGCTGGCCTAGCCTCATGCGTTCGTCAGAAGCTGTTGCACTCACTCAGTCAGGAGTCGCCCGTGCCCGTGTCGGTACTCGCTGCCGCGAGCACACCATCAGTTGCCACCCAGCTATTCGGCAGTGGCCTGATCGGTCTGCGCGAAGGCCTCGAAGCGGGCATCGTGGTGATGATTCTCGCCGCCTACCTCGTGAAGGCCCAGCGCAAGGACGCACTGAAATGGGTGTGGCTCGGCGTCGCGATCGCCGTCGCGATGGTGGCGATCATCTTCTTCGCGATCCACTACGGAACGTCGACGGTCGACGGCCTGACCGCAGAGATCATCGCGGGCGTTGCCTCCCTGATCGCCGTCGTCATCGTCACGATCATGGTCTTGTGGATGCGCACGGCCGCCAAAAACATTTCCGGAGATCTGAAAGCGGGGATGGAGAAGGCGTTGATCGCCGGACCCGTCGCCATCTTGTCGCTGTCGTTCTTCGCGGTCGGTCGTGAAGGCGCCGAGACTGCATTGCTCATGGTCGGTTACGCCGAGAACACCGCAGGCAGCTCCTGGCCGTTGGTCGGACTGCTCCTCGGAATTCTCCTGGCCGCCGTCTTGACCGTCGCCATGTACTTCGGCGCCCTCCGTCTCAACCTGACGACCTTCTTCCGGTACACGGCGATCTTCCTCATCGTCGTAGCCGCCGGAATCCTCTCGTACGGTGTTCGCGCTCTGCAGACCGGAAACGTCCTGCCGGGCGGTTCGAATCTCGCGTTCAACCTGACACCCGGCTACGACCCGTCGACCTGGTACGGCACCGTCCTCGCCGGAATCTTCAACTTCCGCCCGGACCCGACCGTCCTGCAAGCCGTCGCATGGGTCGTCTACCTCGTAGTCGTCCTCGCGCTCTTCCTACGTCCCCTTCCGTCGAGCCCATCGGAACCGACAACCCCGCCTGCGCACGACACACACGTTCCCGAAAAATCCTGAGAGGCATTGCCGACATGCGTAAATCCACCCTCGTACTGGCCACGGCCGCGGTACTTCCCTTCTCCCTCGCCGCATGCACCGAGAAGACGACCGCGAGCGACGGCGACATCGTCGTCACGGCCACCGACGATTCGTGTGACGTCAGTGCCACCACTGGAACCACTGGCAGTTCGACGTTCCAGGTGACGAACAACGGCTCGAAGGTCACCGAGTTCTACGTCTTCGCCGAGGGCGATCGAGCGATGGGCGAAGTCGAGAACATCGGCCCCGGCCTTACCCGGCAGCTGATCGTCTCCCTCCCCGAGGCTGCGACCTATCAACTCGCGTGCAAGCCGGGCATGGTCGGAACCGGCATCCGTCAGGACTTCGTCGTCACGGGCGATTCGCAGGCGGCCACCGACGAGAGCGGCCAGCTCGCCGAAGCTGCCGACGGTTACCGTCGCTACATCCGCAGCCAGATCGTCGCGCTGCAGGACACCGCAGCTCAGTTCGTCGCCGCCGTCCAGTCCGGCAACGTCGACCAGGCGAAGGCACTCTTCCCGATCGCACGTACCTACTACGAGCGCATCGAACCCGAAGCCGAGAGCTTCGGCGAACTCGATCCCAAGCTGGACCTGCGCGAAGCGGATCTGGAGCCCGGTCAGGTCTGGACGGGATTCCACCGCCTCGAGAAGGATTTGTGGGTGACCGGGCTTCAGCCGGATACCAACGCGGTCGCCGATCAACTGCTCGAAGACATTCAGTATCTTGCCGACCAGGTGAATGCCGAGGATTACACGATCGATCCAACCAAGATCGCCGGCGACGCCCAAGGACTGCTCGACGAGATCTCGACTTCCAAGATCACCGGTGAGGAAGACATCTTCTCGCACACCGACCTGTGGGATTTCCAGGCCAACGTCGACGGCTCGCAAGCGGCGATCGCGGCACTGAACCCGATCCTGCAGGAACGTAATCCCGAGCTCGCCCAGCGCATCGCTGACCGATTCGCCGACCTCGACGCTGCGCTGGCGCAGTTCCGGGTCGGCGACGGATTCGTGTACTACGACACCGTCACCGAGGCGCAGCGTCAGGAACTCTCGCGTAAAATCGATGCACTGTCCGCCGAGGTCAGCCAGGTCCAGGAAGTAGTCGCGGGACAGTAGATGACTGATTCACCAGAAGGCACACCCGCTGCGGAAAACGCAGCACCGCACGCAGTCTCACGACGCCGACTGTTCGGCGCCGTGGGGGCCGGCGCCGTTCTGGCCGGTGCCGGTGCCGTCATCGGGCGGGTGACCGCCGACGAGAGTTCCGGCGCCGATCACGCAGACGTGGTCGCCTTTCGCGGCGAGCATCAGGCAGGCATCACGACGCCGGCCCAGGATCGTATGCACTTCGTCGCTTTCGATGTGACGACGAAGTCGCGCGACGAACTGATCACGCTGCTGCAGACGTGGACGGCGATGGCCGAACGAATGACGGCGGGTCAGGAAGCAACCGAAGACGGAGCGACCGGCGACGGTCCGTATGCACCACCGAGCGATACGGGTGAGGCACTCGATCTCGCGCCGTCGCAACTCACCCTGACCATCGGATTCGGACCGTCACTTTTCGACGACCGTTTCGGGCTCGCAGACAAGAAACCTGCTGCCCTGCTCGATCTCCCCCACTTCCGGGCGGACAACCTCGACCCGAATCGGAGCGGGGGCGACATCGCCATCCAAGCGTGCGCCAACGACCCCCAGGTTGCCGTCCATGCGATCCGCAACCTCGCGCGAGTCGCGTTCGGGACCGCGTCGGTCAAATGGTCGCAACTCGGGTTCGGACGAACATCCTCGACCTCGACGACGCAGGCGACGCCACGAAATCTGTTCGGGTTCAAGGACGGAACAGCCAACATCAAGGCGGAAGATCCGGACGCACTCGCCCAGCACGTCTGGGTTGATCCCACTGACGATCAGGCCTGGATGGCAGGCGGATCATTCCTCGTCGCCAGACGAATCCGCATGCTGATCGAGCAGTGGGATCGCGCAGTACTCAAGGAACAGGAAGCTGTCATCGGCCGCTCCAAACGGAGCGGAGCGCCGCTCGGTGGCAAGGACGAGTTCGACGAGCTCGATCTCGATTCCAAAATGGGACACGACTTCGTCATCCCGGAGGATTCACACGTGCGCCTGGCCTCTGCCGAGGAACTCGGTGGGATTCAGATCTTGCGCCGCGGATACAACTTCACGGACGGCTCCGATGGCTTCGGCCACCTGGACGCGGGACTGTTTTTCGTTGCGTACTGCCGGAATCCGGTCGAGCAGTTTGTTCCGATGCAGCAAAACCTTTCACGACACGATGCGCTGAACGAATACATCCAGCACGTCGGTTCTGCGGTCTTCGCTTGCCCCGGCGGTCTCGCCGACGGGAGCTACTGGGGCTCCGCGCTGTTCGCGTAGCCGAACACCGGGACACCGGTCCAGGTTGCGATCTCGGAACGAAATCTGCGCACGGAGTACTTCTCGTACGAGCGTGCACCATTCACGTCCACTGCGGCGACATCTCGGATGCACTCGGCCACCGATTCCCAACTGTCGTCGTGGAAATGGAGTCCGTCGACACCAGGTGTCACGGTTTCCGAAGCTCCCCCGATGCTGTTCGTAATCACGCGCGCACCCGCAGCCATTGCCTCCACCGGCATGATTCCGAAGTCTTCGATCGCCGGAAAGACGTATGCGAGTGCCTGCTGATACAGCGCAAAAAGCAACGCATCCGAGGGGCGCCGAACAATTCGAACGGGAACCGACGCAGAGTCAGCCATCGCGCGGAGCCGATCCTCTTCCGGGCCCGACCCTGCGATGACAGCAGCCGTTCCGGCCCGCTCGGCTGCCCGGATCACCCAGTCCAAACGCTTGTACGGAATGAACCTCGAGGCACCGAGAACGAATGGCGAGGGCAAACTGGATAGTAGCTGAATTTCGTTTTCGCTCAATCGGGACCGCCAATCCTCGACGGCGGAGATCCGGTCGACGTCCACCGGAGGGTGGATGACCCGTGATTGCACGCCCCAGGCTCGCTCAACCCGTCGACTGACGAACACACTGTTCGCTGCGAACGAGGCTCCCTCCGACGCTCTTTTGCGGTCGATCTTGCGCAGAATGGGTGATCCCAGCCTCGCGAGTGGCGAGTTTCCACGCTCGTCCAGTTCGGGATTCCACACGTACCTGGCGGGGGTGTGCACGTAGACGAATTTCCGGAATCGCGCAGACTGCTCCCTGAATGTTGCGTGATGGGCAAACACGTGGGAGCTGATCAGCGCGAAGTCATAGCCGCGGTTCTCCAACCCTCGCCAGGTGAACGGCATGACAGGCAATGAGAGCGCTTTGCTACGACGCAATGGCGTTGCAGCGAGCACACTTTCGTTGACATCGGTTGTCGAGTAACGCCCGGGAGCATCGTTCCACAGACAATAGAGGTCAGCGTCCGGATAACAGTTGACGAACTCGTCCAGCACCTTCTCTGCGCCGCCCGAACGCTCTATCCATTCATGGACGAGTACACCTGACATTTTCGGACTCCTATGCGCTTTTTTGGCGCTTCACAAACCTAGAGATTGCTGGATCGGCATCAAACAGACTACTGGTATGTTTACTAGCAACATACAGGCAACCGATCTTGACCGGAGTGATCACCATCGAGACTCAACTGGCCACGTGGTTCGGGTCGGCAGACAGGCCGTTGCTCGGATTCGTTCACGTGCCCTCTTCAGGAACTGTCCGAGAAGCCGTGGTCATGTGTCCCCCGCTGGGCAAGGAGCACATCGACACCTATCGCGGCATGCGACTTCTCGGCGAAAAACTCGCGGCACAGGGTATGGCCGCTTTTCGTTTCGAGTACGCGGGAGTCGGCGACTCGGCCGGTGCCGAAGACGATCCTGACGCTCTCACCCTCTGGCTGAAGAGCATCGTCAGCGCTGTGGACTATGTCCGACAAGCGGGCGCGGAATCCGTCAGCATCGTCGGACTGAGAGTTGGTGCCCTCCTGGCAGCGTCGGCATTGCAGGAGTGCGGACACGTCAACTCGATAGTCCTGTGGGACCCAATTCTGACCGGCCGCAACTACCTCAGGGAACAACGTGCGTTCTACGCGATCAGCGTCGGAGAGGACGATCCCGCCGACTCACGTGTGTCGATCATGGGTGGCGTGCTGGCTCCCGAATGCGCCGACCAACTGTCACGTCTCCGCATCACCGGACCATTTCTCGGACGTCCACGCACCCTTCTGGCCGTGAAGTCTTCGGTACTGGACAGCAGAGCTGTCGCCGGGCTCGCAGCAACTCTTGATCCCGAGATGATGATCTTGGAGAACCACGACGCGTTCACGTCGCCTCCCAGTTTCTACGTCGACATCCCCTACACACACATCAGCGAAATCGCACAGTGGTTGGATCGCCACGCGCCCACGAGTTCCTCCGCGTTCACTCCCGCGATCACCACCACAGCTCGCGTCGCGGTCACCGAAGTCGGCGAGGAGGTGTTCGAGACGTTGGAACGATTCGGCGCTCAGGAGCTCTTCGCGATCCGCACGCATCCCGCAACTTCTCCCGAATCCGAGGCAGGCAACATATCGACCACCGATGCGCCTCCCGAGCGCGGACTACTGTTCTTCACTACTGCAATCGAGCATCGAGTCGGGCCTGGCCGCTCGTGGGTGACCATCGCTCGTGAGGCCGCGGCTCTCTCGGTCACGAGTCTCCGATTCGACCGACGAGGGGTCGGCGACTCGGGTCCGATCGACGCCGACAATCCGACGTCGGTCTATTCACACGCGGCAGACGAGGACGCACGCACTGCCGTTGCCGCACTCGGCGCAGATCCGAGAAACCTCGTGATGACCGGATTGTGTTCGGGGGCATGGACCTCAGCGTCCATGGCGCTCCAGATGGGTGCGAGATCGACAATACTCGTAAACATGATCTTGTGGTCGGTGAGGCGCAAGAAGTCCCTGATGGATGCTGTCTTGCCGGAGGCTCCTCGAATCGATCCAGGTGCCGAAACCACGAAACTTCCCCTCCGCGGACGGGTGAAAGGCGTACTGCAGTCCCGTCTCCCCTATCCAGCGTGGAAGCTTCTGGGAATCAGGGGAATCACGCAGGTTCCTGAGGTAATGCTGGAGGCACTCTGCAAGCGTGGGGTGGATACCACCGTCATCCTCTCCCCCGCGGACGCCGCATGGTTCAATCAGCAACGCGGACCCGAAGGCGTTGCCCGGATGACTCACCGAGGACAAACGTTCGACGCGATCATGCCACCGGTCGGCGATCACCCGTCCTACCATCGTGACCTCCGAAATATCGTGCAAACAAAGGCGATTTCTTCGATTGCGAAAGCATTCGGAATTACGACGGTCCCTCGGGCCGACACGGCGAATGCGAACCGGTTCATCGCGTGAACACATCATTCATGTTTGTTGCTGCAATCTTCGCAGTACCCATCGTCGTTGCGATCTACCAGCGACCACAACGCGGCTTGCTGCTTGTTGCACTGTTCGCTCCGCTCCACGGTCTGTTGGCGATCATTCCCGGCGGGACATCGATGGCCGGTTGGAAGGAGGGGTTGCTCCTGCTCACGTTGGGATGCACCTTCGTCAGCCCCAATCGCCTTCGGGTAGTGCGCCCCTCGATGCCTTGGTGGCCGGCTGCCGCGGCCTGGGTAGCTTTCGGTTCCGCGTCAGCACTGCTTCTGTCCGGTATCGCCGGGGTGACATCGATAAAGATCACCTACTTCTACATCTTGATACCCGTCATTCTCTGGCGCGCACCGTTCTCGCGGGACGACCGAGATCATCTCGTGTCCGTCCTGATGGGTATGGGGATACTGACAGCAGTCATCGGACTCCTTCAGCAAGCAGTAGGGCCTGCATACCTGGTGGATCTCGGCTACAGCTACACCGAACAGATTCGAATCACCGGCTCGATCTTGCGAAGCTTCAGCACTTTCACCGGTCCGTTTGCGTTCGGTCTCTTCGTGATGCTGAGTTTGATCGTCGGTATTTCGGTCGCGCTCGCGGATCCGAAACGGCTGCGCAACATTATCTTTCTAGCCGCAACTCCGATCATGGTCGTAGGCATGGGAGTCTCGATTGTGCGGGCCAGCTACATCGGGTTGGCTGTCGGGCTTCTCTGGATTGCCGTATACAAGTATCGGTCTATCTTGATGTTGTTCGGCGCGGCTGCCGCTGCCGTTCCCTTTGTACTTCTGTTGGCACCACCATCAATCGTCAAACCACTGTTCTCGTCGTACAGTCTCGAAGAACGCGGTAGCGGATGGTCGTCGACAATCAGCTCGCTGTTCGTGCATCCACTCGGGCAAGGTCTGGGCGCAACAGGATCCGCGGCAGCAAAGGCGGCGGAAGCAGCGCAACCGATGCTCAACACGATGACGATCAAGGCCGCGACAACACTTGGGCTGATCCCCTATCAGCCCGACAACTACTACATGAAAGTCGCAGTCGAGCTCGGACCGATCGGCTTGTGGATTTTTGTCCTGGTCCTCATATCTTCCGGAGCGTCCGCGCTGAGGGCATCGCGTGTGCTTCCCGGCTCGGACGGCGCTTTGGCTCTCGGTGTCAGCGCCTCGATCGTCGCGGCCGCGGTCGCTTCTGTCGTCTCGACATATTTCGAGATATTTCCCCTCGACCTCTACTTTTGGCTACTGATTGGAACCGTGGGATGCGCACTGACTCAACACCACTCGGAGAAAGAAGCGATATCCGATCACGAATCACCCTCGGAGCCATGGCACTCCGACCTGGTGGGGGCGGCGTCCAAACCTATGCACGCGAACTACTCCGAGAACTCTCCCCACTGATCAGCGAATCGACGAACCTCAGCGCAACAGTGCAAATCGACGCTGTCGATGAGATTCCAACCGGAGTGCGCGCCGTGACGCGCCCTGTTGCCTCCGGAGCACGCAGAGCCGCGTGGGCGATGGTGCCGGTCGCGGGCAGCGACTTGTTCCACAGCCTCGACGTCGACCTCCCGATCGGGCAAGGCGGCCTGAAGATCTCGACGTTTCACGACATGTCGGTATTCGACGTTCCGTGGGCCTTCAGTCGATATCGAGCAGCTGGCGAACGCCGACTCCTGTCCGCGGCGCTACGCAAGGCCGACGTCGTCATTGCAGTATCGGACTTCACCGCCGAACGAATACTCGCACTGAGCGGTCGGCATGCCGTTGTCACGCCGCTGGCACCCGCATCCTGGGCCACGATCCCCACCGAAGCTGCAGTGACCGAAGTTCGGCGGCGATTGAAACTACCGGAGCGATTCGTGCTGCAGGTCGGAACGATCGAACCTCGAAAAGATGTCGCTCTGGTCGCCGAAGCGTGCACGGAGCTGTCGATTCCTTTTCTGCTGGCGGGCTCCGGCTCGACTGGCCCCGACGCGCCCCGTTCCGCCCGAGGATTGGGTTACGTCGCGACAGAAGACCTTCCGGCACTCTATTCCGCCGCAACTGCTGTCGCTTACTCCTCCCACTACGAGGGGTTCGGTCTGCCGCCACTCGAAGCCATGGCGTGCGGCGCGGCAGTGGTTGCGAGTGCGGTCGGAGCACTGACCGAATTCGCCGACAACGCCGCCGTGCTTGTCCGCAAGCACGACAAGGCTTCCTGGTTGGCCGCTCTTCGCTCAGTCGTCCTGGACGACGATGTCAACACCGCACTCCGTATATCTGCGCCACGTGTCGCGGCCCGATCGACGTGGACCCGAACAGCCGAATACACGGTTGACGCGTACCGCACTGCAGGGCTGAGCGTGTGAGTTGCTCATGACGAATCGCAATTCGACGGGCACCGAGCCCGTATCGCCGCGAGAGTTCGCCGAATTGCGCCAGGCCGCTATCGACAAGTTCGAGAAGGAACGTCGCGAGCGAGAGACGAAAATCCACGGGCCGGCCGCTCCGGATTTGACTGCGAACGATGCACGCCGAAGCACTGCGATCATGCTCGGAAGCCGGATCGCAGTGGCAGCGATGGGGTGGACCGGCTCGGTTCTGATCGCGCGTTCGATCAGCCCTGACGAATTCGGTCAGTTCTCCCTCATCTTCGGATTGCTCGGATTGTTGTCCGTCGTCACCGATCTCGGCGTCGGCCGAGTGGTGCTCGCGAAGTTGGTCGAGTGCAATCCGTGGGAAGTTTCGCTGGTCACCACCGCGTTCATATCCCTACGGGTCGCCCTTGGTCTTTTCGGATACATCGTCGCGGTGGGTTATGTCTGGATTCTCCGCTACCCCGCAGAAGTGGTCGAAGCAACGGCGGTCGCTGGTTTGGTCGTTGTCGTTGCCACTCCCAGCCATGCACTTTCCGTCATGTACCAGAGCCGCCTGCGCATGACGTATGTCGCGATCGCCGAGGGCGTCGGGCAACTCGCCCAGCTTGTCGCGACCATCGTCGCGGTTTTGTGGCAGCCGATCCTCCTCGTTCTCGTCATCCCTGCGGTTATCAACGAAGTGGTCGCGGCCGTCGTGAAAGTGCGCGGTGTCCGAAAGGGCGTCGCCGGGCCTAGGCCGTCGTCACGAGCGCAGTTTCGTAGGTGGCGGGAAATGCTGATCGAAGCAATCCCTTTGAGCATCGGCTTCGCTTTGGTCACGCTTCTGTCCAAAGTGGATGTGCTGCTCTTGGGCAAGCTCGATACTTTCGATTCGGTCGGCTTGTACACCATCGGGTACAAATTCGCGGACCTTCTGCAAATCGTCGCAATCACCGTAGTCACCCCGGTAACAACACTTCTCGTGTCCTATTGGCCCGACAGCGTGGCAGTGTTCCGCGAACGAAGCCGCGAAACATTCATCGTCCTGACAGTTCTCGGGAGCGCATCGATCGCCGCGTTCTGGCCTGCTGCCACCGGAGTGCTCGCCTTTCTGTACGGAGAGCGGTTCGCAATTGCAGGGACCTCGACGCGACTGTTGGTGCTTGGCGCATGCTTCTCGATGCTCACCCAGTTGGGGTTGATGATCCTGGTTGCGAGCGGCCGGCATCGAATATATCCGTGGATTGCATTGGGCGGCTTACTCTTCAATATCGTGGTCAACATCGTGTTGATTCCTCGAATGTCATTCAACGGAGCGGCAGTTGCGACCGTATCGACCGAACTGCTTCTTTTCGTTGCAATTTGGGTTGTAGTGCGGCAAAGTCTGCCGGTTCACAGAATGTTTCCGATGCTCCCGCTCGGAGCGGCCGTCGCCCTCTGCGCGGTGGTCACAGTAGCAGGAACGATCTGCGTCGAAAGGTTGGGCGTGCCATGGCCAGTCGTTTCGGTTCTCGCTCCACTTGGGACAGTCGGAATCTATGCACTTGTATCGCTCGCGGGCGGGAAGTCGCCACTCGCAATGGTAAAACCCGACAGGGAAGTAAAATGACACGAACGATCATTTTCGTCAGCCACACTGGAGAGATCTCCGGCGCCGAACTGGTCATGCTCCAGCTGATGCGTTTGGCACACGAGCAGGGTTTCACGGTAATGTTGGCTTGTCCGGAAGGGCCGCTGAGGGATCGCGCACGCGCGTCAGTCGACTTCGAAACGGTCACGCTACCAACCCTGTCGCTCAGAGGCGAAGGGGGTCTGGCACGCGTCCTGGCGATTCTCGAAGTTGCAAAGAATTGGCGAATTGCCGGGCGCATCATTGCGTCTCGGGCTCAGTCGGCCAGCTCGACCGTGATAGTCAACTCACTGTTCGCATTGCCGGTGATCAGGCTCGGCCGCGTACCGCAACGTGCAACGTGGCTTGTCCACGACACTCTCTCGAGCACAAAACAACGAATCGTCGTACGGATTGCAAAACCCGGGATCCGACGAGCAGTCGCCGTCTCCGGACCGACATCGCTTCCTGTTCTTTCGCTGGGAATTCCCACCTCGGTGTCACGACTTGGTGTTGTAGTTCCCCCTGAGGTAACGGAAGTTCGATCACCGGCACGCCGAGTTGTCGGAATCATCGGGTCACTGACGCCGTGGAAAGGCCACTTGGTGTTGATGGATGCCATCGCCCGCACAGTAGACGTCCAACTCGAAATCGCCGGACTTCCGTTCCCGGGCGATGAAATGTACGCACAAGTACTTCGTGAACGCGCACAGCAGCCGGATCTGGCGGGTCGCGTCACATTTCTCGGATATGTCGATTCACTGGCAACTATCAAAGGATGGGACATCGCGATTTCTGCGAGCACCTCTCCCGAAGCCGGCCCACTCGTGGCACTCGAAGCAATGAGCATCGGAGTGCCAGTCGTCGGAACCGATCTCGGCGGCACCAGCGAGCTGCTGGGGGACGGCGCCGGATCGCTCGTCGAGCCATCTGATTCAGTAGAACTCGCAGCCGAGATAACGAGACTGTTGGAGGACGGGAGTGCACGATCCGAATTGTCACGCATCGGCCGGCGGAAGGTAGAGGACCGATATGACATCCAGAAGAATCTTCCGGCTCTGCTGAAGGAGCTCATCGATGGCTAAGGCACGTCGAGTCGCCGCAGTCGCAGTGGTCTTGTTGATTGTCGGATTGGTAGTCCATTCTTCGATTACCGCAACCGGCGAACCTTGCGCAGTTCAACCTTCGTCAGACAATACTGGCATCGCACTTGGTTCCGGCTATACCGCAATGAGTGACGCCGAAATGGATCGAACGGTGGAAGCTATTCGATCATCGGGTTCGCACTGGGTCAGATTCGACATCGACTGGTCCGCCATCGAAAGTACCGAGGGCACCTTCGATTGGTCCGGAACCGATCGCCTCGTGGACATCGCGAAATCTTCCGGGCTCGAGATTCTCGGTCTCATCACCTACACGCCTGCCTGGGCAAGAGATCCGGCAGCGACGAGTCCTGACACGCATACCCGTCCGGCCGACCCGGACGCGTTCGGTAGGTTCGCGGCGCTTGCCGCTGCCCGCTACTCGAATTCCATTTCGTCATGGGAGATCTGGAACGAGCCCAATCTCCAAACATTCTTCAATCCGACGCCGGATCCTGAGTATTACTCGAAGCTGCTCGCCGCATCGAGCGTAGCAATCGAGGCAGTGCAACCGGGCGCAACAATTGTCTCCGGTGGCTTGTCCCCCGCAACTGACAACGGCGCTGACATAAGCCCCACGACGTTCCTCGCGAACATCTACGAATATGGAGCTGGACAACACTTCGACGTTGTCGGAATGCATCCGTACACCTACCCGGCACTGCCCTCGGACCCGTTGACTCGAAACTGGAACTCTTTCTATCGAATGCGGCTGATGCACGACACAATGGTTGCAAACGGCGACTCGACCAAATCTATTTGGGCGACCGAATTCGGGGCACCAACAGGAACTGGTCTCGACGCTGTGACCGAGTCGATGCAAGCCGAGATACTGCGTGACGGATTCAACGAAGCGCGTAGCCTCGGGTTCGTTCAGAAGGTCTTCGTTTACAGTCTCCAGGACCGCGGCTCCGATCCCGGTGATCGCGAACAAAACTTTGGCCTTCTGGATCTCGACTTCGAACCGAAGCCCGCAATGGCCGTGTTGCAAGATGCAAACGAAACTGGAGGATGCCTCTGAACTATTGATCATTTTCGACCACAGTCACCGAGAAAATCGGACAATACCAACCGGCGCATTTCGCAGTAGCACCCAACCGGACGGAAGTACTGCAGAACCGACTTCGAGACTGGTGCCAAGTGACCCAATTCATGCAATTCTTTGATTTGTCGGATTGGTCATCTAGTTCGGCTTCCAACTTGTCTGTCCCGCACCGGTTTCGAGTCACTGTGGAAAGAAGGTGGTCGGCGTGAGTCGACTTCGATTGTCCCTCGCCTGCGCCCTGTTGACTGTCGGGTCATTGAGCGCGTGTGCACCGAGTCCAGTTCCAACAACAACCCCAACCCCGAACTCGACGTGCAGTTCCGTTGGTTTAGGGATCGCCGCGGGCGCCCCACTCAACGGTCTCTCTCAGAATGATCTCGATGCAGAACTGACCGCAATGAAGAATGCCGGCGCGACCTGGCTCAGGTTCGACGTCGATTGGTCCGCCGTTGAATCAACCAAGGGCCAACAGAATTGGAGCGCAACGGACCGCGTCGTCGATCGAGCACGTCTCCAAGGATTGAGCGTCTTGGGAATCGTTACGTACACGCCGGCTTGGGCTCGCGTCGCCGGGGTCAACGATACCCACGGGTATCCATCCGATCCGGCCGCGTTTGCCAAGTTTGCACAACAAGCAGCACAACGGTACTCGAACAGAATCAGCACTTGGGAGATTTGGAACGAACCGAACCTGACACAATTCTTCCGCCCCAAGCCGAATGTGAACACATACACTGCACTCCTGAAAGCCGCATCTGAAAGTATCCGTGCGGTACAACCGGGTGCAAAGATTCTCAACGGCGGTTTGGCACCGGCCGTCGACAACGGATCCGACATCTCACCGGTCACATATCTCAAGGGTATGTACGCGGCAGGAGCAAAGTCTTCATTCGATGTCTTTTCGATCCATCCGTACAGTTGGCCTGCGCTACCTTCGGATTCGTCCACCCAGAATTGGAACACTTTCTACAGGATCCGACTGATGCGAGAATCGATGGTGCAGAACGGGGACAGCGGAAAGAAAGTCTGGGCAACCGAATTCGGAGCTCCGACAGGTACAGGCCCGACCGCCGTCAGCCCGCAATTACAGGCCAACATCATCTCGGATGGATTCGCGCAAGCAAAGGTGCTCGGTTACATCGAGCGCATTTTCATCTACAGCATGCGTGATCGCGGAACCAACACTTCGGATATCGAACAGAACTTCGGTCTGGTCACGATCAATTACACTCCGAAACCCGCACTCGCAGCGGTGAAACAGGCAGTTGGAGGGTGCAGCACACCCAAGATCTAGTGAAAGCCCGGTCCTTCAGGATTCCGACTGTCCGTCTGCTGAATCCGAACGTATAAGGCTCACGCGAGTTCTTTGCCTCCTCTTTCGAATTTCCGCTATATCTTTGGAGGTCAACATAATTCGTTCGGTCGAGGCTTCGGAGTCGATGCCGTCGGCTTCCCCGGACGCCTTGACACCAGTTGCATCATTGCTGGTCGACTCCGCTCCGGAAATCTCCACTGCGGACGCCTCGACTCCGGCGCCCTCGACATCAACAGCCTGCACGATCTGCGGCTCTTCGATCTCGACCCCTGCGCTCGGCTTGGGCGTAGCCTTCGGCAGGTTCTTCTTCGCAATACTGACCGTTTTCGCATCCACCAGGCTGGCGCGATCCCTTCTCGAATCCAGGGCGGAAGTATCCATTCCGTACGGCACGGCAACGGAAGGCTCGTTCAGCCGCGGCGCACCGGACTTCACCCAGGCGCTGTCGGACGGGGCCTGTGAGTTCGTGGCCGAGTTGGTCGGCTCGGCCGCCAGTTTCACTGAACTTGCGGGCCTGCGTCTGCGACGCAGCACCGCGAGGGTAAGTACGTCGAGGAGAGGCTCGGGAGCAGACGGACCCACGAGTACCAGTGTTCGCGCAACATCGACTTCGGCCAAAGCCCTGAGGCATTCGACGATCTCCCGTTGGTTGGCGTGCTGTGCGGAGACAACAACCAGGGCAAACCCGGTTCCATTGGAGTCAAATCGGCGCCACCAGTCCGACTTCAGCGAATATCGGGAGACCCCGGATCGCACGTGCGCAGGAACATCCCATGATGTGGAGGGAACGCCGTCACCCGAAAGCACCAGGACATGATCACCGAGACTTGCACGCTGGCATATCGTCAGCGCGAGGTTCGGCGGAAACTCAGCGGCTTCGGAGTGCTGCAGGAGTAGTGAGGCTCCGTATTTCCGGGCCGTTCGACGTGCCCACGCGTCGGTCACTCGCGAACTGAATCGACCCCGGCAGGCAGAGAGGATTTCGGCAGCGAGAATGAGGACCACCAAGAACGCAACCGCCGACTCGACGAGTGGCTTCGGCGCAACCGGCAGACCCGTTCCCGCGGGGGCGGAAAGCAACTGCAGTCGGTCGGAACCGGATACGGTCGATCTCAACTGGCGCAACTGCTCCAGCCTCGCGTCGAGATCCGCCTTGATAGTCGGATCGTCGGCGGGCGTCTCGTATTCGTCCAAGCTTTCTCGCCGCGCTGCGTCCAAGTCCCCGTTCAATCGAGCGATGTCGTCGGTGAGAACTCGGGTACGACGATCCAGCGTGTCTGCATTGCGTCGCGCCTGCGCGTCGCTCAAGGTGGCGACGACTATTCGTGCCAGCGCGTCCGCGTCAGCCTGACTGAAGGCAGTCGCCTTGACGAATACCAATGCCGGAGAAGTACCCGGCGTCACCGAGATGTGGCTCGAGACATCCGCTGTCGTCCACCCGTTATTCAACTGGTCGTGGATGGCGGCAACCACATCGCTATCGGTGGCCAGTGCGACATAGGGGGCAACCAACTGGCCGAGGTTCGCGTCCGTCACGACGATCTGAGAGGCAGACTGAACCTCCGCGACGATGTCGGATTGATACACCGGTGTCGCGCTTCCCCGCACAGCGTAGACAATCCCACTGACGAGCAATGCGATGACAAGAGCGGGGAAGAACACTCTTGCAAGGTTTCGTGCATGCCTCACCAGGTCGAAAGTGGGCGGAACGCCGAGTTCGCGACGTATCACCGCATCCCTGGTACTCGAATCTGCCATCTTGAGTACCCCCGATTGGATCGCGCGTTGAAGCGTAGCTGAAAGAAACCAAAAGTTTGCCGAACGCACACAAACATACCTGACGGCTGATGTCAGCTACCAAGTAGCCATCGCGGTCGCGACCACATCTGCCAGTACTCGACGATTTCGGCTCCGCTCGCGTCGTACAGAGCATTGCCGGCAGCGCTGGCGAGACCACACACGGCGCCGTCGCCGACAGCCTCGAATGCGGCTGCCGACACTTGCCGAAGGACCCGTACCCCATGTCCGCGCCGCTGTCCTTGCGCCCTGGTTCCGGCCGCCCACACAGTGCTGATGGGCTTACCGAACGACAGCATCGCTGCGGTCTGCAGCGTGTCGAGTTCGAACAGGCCGACGACTGAACGCTCACTTGGTCGGTCGGGGGCCGCCTCCTGATACACCAGAGTCGCAGATTCGCGATCGATACCGAAAACATCCTCCGCAAGTTGTCGTGCTGAACGCAGGTCGCCATCTTCCAGGATCCGCACCGCGGCATCCGGCGCTGACGGAGAATTCGGTAGCGCGCGCAGCGAACTCGAACCTACGCACACCCACCCTGCATCCGCGAGGACGGTCGCGGCATCCAGACCCGCCCCGGCGAGCATGACAACGGTGCGCAGTCGCTCTGCGAGCACTCGTTCCACAACGGCGACCGTGTTTTTCCGCACATCACCCCCATGGACCAATGCAAGGTTGTAGCTGGGATCGGGTGCACCCGTGAGAGCGATCCACCAACCGTCGTCGGCGAGATACACACCGGTCTCAGGTACGAGTCCAGACATGTTCTGCCCATAGGCATCCCGTAAGGCGGTCAACCCCGCCACCGTCCGAAGTGGTTGCCATCCGGTCATCGTCGTCTCCTGAGTCCAGGTATTGTGGGGCCATCAAACAGATCAAATCGGCCTTGAAGATTGCGGGCATACCTCTATCACTCCTCGCCCTTGGTGCGGCAACGGGTTGGCCCGTCTTCGTCTCACCCAAGATCGATGCACCACGAAGTGCTGACGCTATCGTTGTCCTCGGCGGAGCACACGACGGACGCGAGGAGGTCGGAATCCAACTGATGAAAGACGGTTACGCACCACGCCTGATCTTCTCGAATCCTTACGGCGACAACGACAAGAAGATGCGGTCGATCTGCGAGGGTACGTTCGACTTCCCTGTCGACTGTTTCGTCCCGTCACCGTCCACCACCGAGGGCGAGGGGTTCGAAATCGAGAGAATGGCTAATGCCAACGGATGGAAGACTGTCATCGTCGTGACGTTCGTTCCTCATATCTCGCGGGCGCGGCACATCATTTCGCAGTGTTATCAAGGAGAACTGGTCATGGTCGCAAGCCGTCCGGAACTCTCGATCGGGACGTGGGCATTCAACTACGTTTACCAAACTGCCGGCTACGTCAAGAATCTGTTCTCGCATTGTTGAGCTCGACAGCTGACAGGAGGGTGCCCGGCGCGGATATCCGCGCCGGCACCAACCGCGTAGTCAGTACGCTCCGTCGCTTTTCGCGACCGCTGAGACGGTACGAGTAATGATCGAAAGATTTTGCAGGATAGACCAATTCTCCACGTAGGAAGAGTCCAGTCGAACAGATTCTTCCCACGAGAGATCACTGCGACCACTTACCTGCCAGAGACCGGTGATGCCAGGCTTGACCAGCAGGCGCCGGGCAACCTCGTCGTCGTACATCTCGACCTCGCGACGCAATGGCGGCCGCGGGCCGACAACGCTCATCTCTCCGCGAATGACGTTGAAGAACTGCGGTAGCTCGTCGATACTCAATCGACGAAGGATCTTGCCGACGGACGTGATTCGTGGATCCTCACGCATCTTGAACAACACACCCCCGGCGCCTTCGTTGTCCCCCATCAGATCGACAACCTGCTGATCGGCGCCTTCCACCATGGTACGAAACTTGAACATGGGGAACGGTTTCCCGTTGAGGCCGATGCGTTCCGCCTTGTAGAACACCGGGCCTTTGGACGTGAACTTGACTGCAGCGGCAGCGGCGAGCATGACCGGCGCCACGAGGAGGATCATCAGCATCGAGAACACCGCGTCGAAAACAGCGGGCGCAAGCCGGTTCGCGCCCTGGTAGCGCGGCCGCGCAACGTGAATCAACGGGAGTCCCGCCGCAGGGCGAAACATCAAGCGAGCCTTCGACACATCGGCCACGACCGGTGAAACCACCATGTCGACGCCCTCGGCTTCGAGGTCCCACATCAGTTTGCGAATGCCCACCTGTCCGAGGTCTTCGGTCCCGGTTACGATGACGGTGTCTGCGCCACTTGCGCGCATCGCCTCGACTACCTCGAACTCGTTGCCCATTACCGGGACTGCTGCTCCGTCGACAACGATGTGATCGTCCAACGCGGTCGCCCGACGCGGAATGCACGCTCCCACAACGTCGTAGCCTGCCGAGGATTCCCGCACGAAGGCACGCGTAGTAGCAACGACGGACGCATGTCCACCAACCAACAGCACCGAGTTACGGCAATCCCCGATCGCACGCTTCTTTCGAATGTCGCGTCGCCAGAGGTAGCGTCCGAGAAGCAGCGCAGCGAGTCCGACGGGCAGTGCGATCATGAGGTAGCTTCGCGCAATTCCCACGCCCAGAATGATCCCGGCCAATGCGCCTACTCCGAAGACCTGGCCGGTAGCGAGCAGTACCTTCTCGTACTCGTCACTGCCCTCGCCCAGCATCGCCTGATGACGGCTACGCCCCCGTGCGAGGGCGATCATCCACAGTCCGCCCAACGCTGCAGACGCGATCACTTTAAGTGGTGTCAGCCACTCGATGGGATGCGGCCACATACTGCCGATCTGAGCGAGTGCGATCACGAACAGGACCGTGATCGAATCGCTCACTGCGATCCGCTTCCGGTATGCCCGGCGCCAGTCTGTTCCGACATGAGCGGAATCCTGCGATACCGCCGACCGGCTCTCCACCTCAGCATGAACGCTCATTTGCCATCAGTCTTTCTTGTCATACGAACGGCGTCAGCGGATCGAACGGCTTGGGGGATCGCTGATCGGTAGCCACCGCGAGCGTCCAGGTACGGCAACACCCCGCCGGTTGCCGTACCTCGCTGCTCGCAGTGCAGAAATGAACCGTCATCGGACCCCCCTACATAACCGCCGATCAAAGGCCAATTCATGCAAGAAAACGACCCAGTGTTGCTCATTTCGTACGTAAACATACCTTAGGTTTGTTTCAACTGCACTCACCAAGCCCAAGCTATTTTCCGATTGCCAGGTGATTACCGGGCAATTACGTCAAAGTGGGCTAATCCTCCACGTCTTCGAGACGTCTTCCCTCACGAATCCGAATGTCGGCGATCAGCATGTCCAGGGCGCCCAGGAGTGCAGTGTCGGCGCGTCGGCACTGCTCGATCAGAGCTTCCAGATCAGCTTCATCGGCGCTTTCGATCACACCAGCTTTGGCGGCCCTGCTCAGTACTTTTTCGGCGAGGAGCAACGGCGGCTGCGACCGAGCGATGCCGTCCATGGATGACGCGCGAGCCTTCTCGGCAGCCTTCAAAGCGTCCCACGCCCGCTCTTGCTCAGCGATGTCGACCGCCCCGGAACTGACCAGGTGCGGGCTGCGGTGCACGAGTTTCGCGATCAATGCACCGGCCACGTCGTCCAATTCGAAAACACCGTGTGCTTGAGCGATCCGCGAGTGGAACAACACCTGAAGCAACAGGTCTCCGAGTTCCTCCCGAAGATCGCTCTCGTCGTCGCTTCGAATCGCGTCGAGTACCTCGTAGGTCTCCTCGACGAGGTAAACGGAGAGGCTCTCGTGCGTCTGGGTCGACTCCCAACCGCCGCGATTCCACAACCGGTCCATGATCGA
The DNA here is from genome assembly GCF_029457415.1 of Rhodococcus sp. RCBS9. Taxonomy (NCBI): domain Bacteria; kingdom Bacillati; phylum Actinomycetota; class Actinomycetes; order Mycobacteriales; family Nocardiaceae; genus Rhodococcus; species Rhodococcus sp. RCBS9. Next base: position 769,441 of record NZ_CP120422.1, read on the forward strand.
CGCCGCTTCCACCAGTCGATCGCCGTGAATGGGTTCGGCGCGAATCATCTTTACCCCAGCGGCAGACAACGCCGCGATCTTCGGCTCGGCGGTGTCCATCATCACAGTCACCGCGGCGCCGGGTGTCGTGGCCGGCAGTGCGCCGCGTACCGAGTCGGGGACGTCCGGGTCGATATCGATCGCGCCGGACAGGAACGGGAGCGCCTCCAGCGGAAAGACATGCGGCCGCAAAGGATCGAGCAGTACGACGACGGGCGATTCGTTCACCGTGTGCTCACGCCTCGACCAGGACAGCACCGGCGGCGCGCCCGTCAATCGCCAGGATGAAGTCCGCGATGTACTGGAGCAATTCGACGTCCCGCAGGCGATCCGAGCCGACTCCGCCGGTGCGAGGCAGCGGGAGTTGCACGAGCCCGGTCGTTGCCCGGTACTGCGCGCTCGGATAGATCCTCTTGAGCCTGATCTGTTTGGAATCGGGCAGTGACATAGGCGAGATCTTGAGCTGAGTTCCGGTGACGGCGACTTCCTCCAGTTGATACTCGCGGCAGAGCAGTCGAAGCTTGGCCACCGAGATCAGCCGTCGAACCTCTTCGGGCAGTGGGCCGTAGCGATCGACCAGTTCTTCGACTACGGCAGCGATGCCGTCGGAATCAGTTGCCGCAGCGAGCTTGCGGTACCCCTCCAACCTGAGCCTGTCACTGGTGACGTAGTCGGGCGGGATGTGCGCGTCCACCGGTAGGTCGATCCGGACTTCCTTCGTGCCCTCGTCCATTGTGATCGGTTTGCCGTCGGCTGCAGCCCGGAAGGCTTCGACCGCCTCACCGACCAGCCTGACGTACAGATCGAACCCGACCCCCGCGACGTGGCCGGACTGCTCTGCGCCCAGAACGTTTCCGGCTCCACGGATTTCGAGGTCCTTCATCGCGACGGCCATACCCGCGCCGAGGTCCGAATTCTGCGAAATCGTTGCCAGTCGGTCGTATGCCGTTTCCGTCAAAGGCTTTTCGGCCGGGTACAGGAAATAGGCGTATCCACGTTCACGACTACGCCCGACGCGTCCGCGAAGCTGATGCAACTGCGAGAGGCCCAGCGAATCCGCGCGTTCGACGATCAGTGTGTTCGCGTTCGAGATGTCCAGACCGGTTTCGATGATCGTGGTACAGACCAACACGTCGAAGTCGCGTTCCCAGAATCCTTGCACGGTCTTTTCGAGAGTGTCCTCGTTCATCTGACCGTGCGCGACGACGACGCGAGCCTCCGGGACGAGTTCGCGGATCTTCTTGGCTGCCTTGTCGATCGAGCTGACACGGTTGTGAACGTAGAAGACCTGACCGTCGCGCAGAAGTTCACGCCGGATGGCCGCGGCAACCTGCTTGTCCGCATACGCGCCGACGTACGTGAGGATAGGATGACGTTCTTCCGGCGGTGTGAGGATCGTGGACATTTCGCGGATCCCGGCCATGCTCATCTCGAGAGTACGAGGAATCGGGGTAGCCGACATCGTCAGGACGTCGACGTGGGTGCGTAGCGCCTTGATGTGTTCCTTGTGCTCGACTCCGAATCGCTGTTCCTCGTCGACGATCACAAGCCCGAGGTCCTTCCAGCGAATACCGGTCTGCAGCAACCGGTGAGTACCGACGACGATGTCGATCTCACCTTCCGCCATGCCGGCGATGATTTCCTTCGAGTCCTTGGCGTCGGTGAACCGGGACAGCCCTCGCACCTTCACCGGGAACGACGACATTCGTTCGGTGAAGGTCTGAAGATGTTGCTGTGCAAGCAGAGTCGTCGGCACCAGCACCGCCACCTGCTTGCCGTCCTGCACTGCCTTGAACGCGGCGCGGACGGCGATCTCCGTCTTGCCGTACCCGACGTCACCGATGACCACCCGGTCCATCGGAACCGGCTTCTCCATGTCGGCCTTGACCTCACTGATAACGGTCAACTGGTCGATCGTCTCGGTGAACGCGAATGCGTCTTCGAGTTCCTTCTGCCACGGTGTGTCCGGGCCGAACGCATGCCCGGGAGCAGCCTGACGCGCTGCGTAGAGCTGAACCAGCTCGCCCGCGATCTCACGAACTGCCTTGCGGGCCTTACGCTTGGTGTTTGCCCAGTCGGATCCACCGAGCTTGCTCAGCGCCGGCAACTCCCCACCGACGTATCGGGAGAGTTGATCGAGCGATTCCATCGGGACGAACAGACGATCGCCCGGGTGACCGCGCTTGCTCGGCGCGTATTCGATGACCAGGTATTCACGACGCGCCCCACCGATGGTGCGTTCGACCATTTCGACGAACCGGCCGATACCGTGCTGATCATGCACGACCATGTCCCCTGCCGACAGCGCGAGGGGATCAACCTGATTGCGGCGCTTGGCCGGCAAGCGCTTTCCGTCGCCGACCGCAGCAACGCGGTTGCCGGTCAGATCGGACTCGGTGACGATCACCATCCCAGGCGTCGAGTCGTCGCCGGCGAGTACCAGTCCGTCATGCAGTGATCCGCGGAGCACCGCGACCTGTCCACGGGCGGGGGTAGCGCCGGCATCGAGCATCTTGGCGGGCACTTCGGCTTCACCGAGTCGCTCCACGACGCGGCTTGCGGTTCCGGCACCTGCCACCACGATCGCCGCGCGACCGCCCGTGCTCACGTGCGCCCGAAGGCTGACGAACAGCTCGGCCAACAGGTCGTCGGAACCGCGCACCTGCGGTGCCGCATGCACCGGGAGTTCGAGTTCTTCACCGTTTCCCGACGCCAGCGGGCTGACTGTCCACCAGGGTCGGCCGGCAGCTTCGGCAGATTCGCGAACATGACGAAGCGACCGGTACGCGGAGGCACCGAGATCGACTCCTCCGCCGTTGAGGATCGACGTGTCGAGCGGTGCAGCGCCGCCGATCGACGCCGCCGTCCACGATGCTTCCAAGAATTCCTGGCCGGTGCGCACCAGGTCGGTGGCGCGGGTGCGCACCTTTTCCGGATCACACAGAAGAATGTGCGCCCCTTCGGGAAGTACATCGGAAAGTAGCTGCAGTTCACCGGGTTTGAGAACCGGGAGCAGAGCTTCCATCCCCTCGACGGGGATACCTGCCGAGATCTTGTCCAGCATCTCGACCAACGACGCGTCAGCCTGGTTCTCAGCGGCGAGTGCGGCAGCTCGATCACGAACATCAGCTGTCAAAATCAGTTCACGACACGGCGGCGCGATCACGGAATCGACGTCGACGTCCGCTAGCGAACGCTGATCGGCAACTGAGAAGTAGCGAAGCTCCGATACCTCGTCACCCCAGAATTCGATACGGACCGGATGATCCGCCGTCGGCGAGAACAGGTCGAGAATGCCACCACGGACCGCGAACTCACCACGCTTTCCCACCATGTCGACGCGGCTGTACGCCATCTCCACCAGACGAACCAGAACGGAATCGAAATCGATCTCGGTGCCGACGCGCAACGTGATCGGTTCTATCTCGCCCAGGCCTGGCGCCATCGGCTGAACGAGAGAGCGCACCGTGGTGACGATCACCCGAAGAGGCGATCCGTACGAGGCGTCGTCTGGTCTGGCGAGTCTGCGCAGTACCTCCACCCGTCGCCCAACGGTATCCGCGCTCGGCGACAGTCGCTCGTGCGGCAATGTTTCCCACGACGGAAACTGCGCCACTCCTCCACCGAGCATCTCGGTGAGTTCCGAAGTGAGATCGTCGGCTTCACGACCGGTGGCCGTCACCAGCAGCACCGGCGTGCGAGCGGCGAGTGCAGCGGCGATGAACGGTCGAGCCGGCTTCGGAGCCACGATGTCCAAGGCGGCCGAGCCGATGGATTCGATCACCGGAGTGAACGCGGCATCTGCGAGGGCGACCTCGGCGAGTCCAGCGAGCGCAGTCTGGGCAGAGGACAAGGAAGTCAACGAACGCGCTCCTGAACAGTGATGACGGGTTGCGGACGCACAGCCCGAGCGCAATATCCCCACCGAGGCAGAGTTGTGCGCCGGTTCGATTCTATCGGTGTGAGATCTCGCAGCGCAGGCCGATCCGTTCAGTTTCCCGTAGCACTCGTCTTCTTCGACGTCCGCTTGGACGGCGAGGATTGTGTGACCGGAGTGATCGGCGGCGCCACGGCCGCACTCACGTATGAGTTGAGCGCCCGAACGCGACCGATCACCTTCGTCGCCTGACCGGTTCTCCGTAGACGTACAGTCCTGCGACCGTTCGGCGCGAGGTGGAACCAGGAGTCTTCGGGCTCGAAGCCCTGCAGTTCGAGGGCAACGTATTGGGCGGAAGCATCCGTCGAGACGTCGACTACCCACTCTTCGTCACCGACGTTGCGCGCTGTGGCAACAAGTCCGACCGATCGCTCGCGAGGCCGCGCCGAGCCACCCAGGAGGTGGACCACTTCGTCCACCATCTCGCCGTCTTCGTCTTCGAGTGTGACGGTGACGGCGTCGTATGTCCGCGCCCCGAACCGAAACACGTGAGTGAGGTCGGTGAAACGGCCGACAAGGCTGTCCACGGACCAGGTCAGACTTGAATGCGCTTCCACCTTGACCGGTAGCGCGACGTCGACCGGGACGACACCTGACCGACTGTGCGCTCGAAACCTGATCTCGCCGACGACAGGTTCGGCGGTCTCGTTGATCGCGTCGAGCCTCAATCCGTCCATACCGTCGTCCGTGACGAGGAGCGCGATCGGTTTGGCGCTCCTACGGAGCACGAACCACGGAGCTTTGGGGCTGCCGCTCCAATCGAGGACCCCCCATCCCGGTCCGGGCTCCAGGTCTCGCAGTGCGAGTGTCAAGGCGCCGTCGCACCGAGAGTCCGGGCGACGCCAGTATCCGAGCGTCGATGCGAACGCCTCACATACAGCTGCTCGCCCCAGGTCGAGATAGCGTTCCGGGTCGGACCACCGGACTTCACGAGCGTCTTCGCCGAAAAGCGCGTAGACGTAGTGGTCCCGAACATCCTCGAAATCCCACGACGATCCGTTGTCCCTAGGCACCGCGGCTTTCCATGCCGGGTGGTGCCCCGCGACGGCGAGTGAACCGAATTCGTTCTCGATCACGGCATTCGACGGTGGAATCGAAAATGCCAATGATTCGGTCGCAAAACGTACTCGCGCGCTGAGCACGTCGGCCAGTGGACGACGATAGGCACCCACCCCGAAGTAGTGAGCGACCCCGCTTCCGACATGCGTTGCCAATTGCTCGCCCCCGCGAGGCGCCGAGGGGGACGACGTCACGTACTCGAGTTCGGGTGCCACCGTCGAGATCAACTCCGGCAGTCTCGAATGAATGAGCGGGATGTGTTGATCGACCAAGCCCAGCATGGTCGGCTGCTGTTCGGTCTCGCTGCCGCCGCAGAAGACTGCCAAAGCGGGATTTCCGCGCACTCTGTGCAAGAACTCGGTGACCTCGGAGGCAACGAGTTCGAAGAATTCGTCGGTGTCGGGCGGATCGAGCGTCGCCAACATCATGTCCTGCCACACGAGAATGCCCAGTCGCGCGCATTCCTCCCAGAAGTGGTCGCTCTCGTAGACCATCGTCCCCGGGATTCGAATCATGTTCAGGCCGGCCTCTGCCAGGCGTTCCAAGACGCGAGTGGTGCCGGCGTCGCCTTGAAGCGAGATCGGGTCGGTCGGCACCCACACCGAACCACGGCAGTACACCCGGATGCCGTTGACATACAAACGGAATCCACCATCGGATCTGTCGAACTCCACCGTCCGGAAGCCAACTGAACCGAGATGCTCGGAGACTCCGACCGCTTCCATCGTCACCGGATAAGTGCGCGGGGTGCCATGAGTGTGCGGCCACCACAACTGCGCGTCCGGCACTACGACGACACCGGACACCTCGAGAAATCCATCCGGTCCGGCGGATACAGCCAATTGCCGCGAGTGTTCGCCGACGCGCACGGTCACGTACTCCAGCGAGGCCGGCAATCCGGTGAGCCGAGCACTGACGGCAACGCGACCGGTTGTGCCGTCAACACTCGCATGCTTGACAGCAGAGACTACGGCGGCAATCCCCTTGTCCAACAAGCGGATACCCCGCCACGGACCCACCGGTACCGGTACACCACTGAACACGGGAGCCATACCGAGCATCGTGGTTCGGATCCACCGAAGGCCCTGTTCACGGACCATCGACGAGCGCCAACGTCCTCGAGGACGCCTCGATCTCAAAATCGCGGAGAGAGAATGAAAATGAACAGCCACCTGGACACGTTTACCAGCGCCGACTCCGGCCGGAATGCTCACTTCCCCAGGTGCGAACATGGATTCAGTGGACGCGACACGGACACCGCCGATCCAGACATCCGCAAACGCCGTCATACCGTCGAACTGGAGCAGCCACGACCCCTCACCGGTCGTGGCCACGGTAGTCACGAACCACCAGTCCGATGATGAAACAGACGATTCTGAAACAGACGACGACGAAACGGACTTCGTGCGTCCGGCGTCCGTCTGCTCCGCACGTAACGCACCGACGACTGTTCCAGGCACGGACGCTGCGACCCACTCGGTCACGGCTTCGAGGGCATCCGGGTCGGATATGGATCCGGGTTCGGTTGCAGCGCATCGCCATATCGCGCCGGCCAGCAGGTCTGCTGACGAACGAGGCACTGTTAGACCAACCTCAAGTGTCGATGCGAGTCGACGCCGACTGTGTCGGCAACGATTTCCATCGCCCTCTTCCACGACACGGCCATCTCGTCGAGTTGCTCACGCGGGTCCACCGCGCGGCCCCTGGAGGCACGCGCCATCTGAAACTGCACGCTCTTGGCACCGGATGCCACTTTGCGGAAATCTGGCGCAGCTTCGCCTGTCCCGGAGAAACCTGCAGTGTCCAAGAACTCGCTGGCGTCGGCAGCCAGCTCCGCGCTGGCCCCGCACTGACGAAGTAGCCCGAAGGACCAGAGGTGAAACGCATCCATACCCGCCCCCTGCACCCATTCGAGGTCGTCGATCACCTTGCGTCCCAGCTCTCGCACCGGATTACCCACCGCTCGAACCGCTACATTCCGCCGAGCCACTTCGGCGATGTTTCCGGCGTTGGTCGCGTGAACCGGATTCAACCTGATCTGTTCGACATAGGGCACGAACGAAGGAAGTGAGGAACGATCGAGATCGAAGACGCCGGAGAAATCGTCGCCTCGCAGCAAGTAGTAGCCGCTGTTGTGAAAGTACTCGAGCTCGCCGGCAACGCGATCGATCCGATTGGGCACGATCGTGGTCTTGGTGTGCCCCTCGTGATAGCTCGTTCCAAGAGTGTCGGGAAGCCAGTATCCGTCCACTTCAACCGTCGACAGCATCCCAACCGCGAGGTTGTCCTCGACATGGATCAGCGGTGCCCGCCAGACGTTCATCTCGGCGACTTCGATTCCGTACAGCGCGTAGATGTCCTCGGCCTTGAGCTTGAGGAACGTCCACTGAGTCCCGTCGAACCGCGATGAGAAGGCACATGCCAATGCCGGGACGGGGTCCAATCCCAGCGAATGCAACACTTCGATCCACAGATCCGTGTAGCAGTTGGTCTGCGCCCACACGCGGTCGTCCTGGTGCAACGAATGGGGCCGGTAGCGATCAGGTGAAATGTCGATGAGCCGTGACATCAGATGCCCATTCGTTCACGAACGGAGGTTGGCCATGCAGCCACGTCAAGACCATGAGTCCGCAACAAGGACAACGCGATTCGCTCCATCCCGAAGCCGACGCACGAGCTGTGTGCCACCTCCCCCTCCGCCGTTCGGATGTCGAAGTTGACACCGAAATGGTCGAGATGGTTGTTCGAGGACACGATCGCCGTGCCCTCGTCGAGATCTCCGTAGAGCCGAACTGTCAGTTCCGTCTTGAGATTCTCTTCACGCTGGTTGGCTGCAAGCATCTTTCCGGCGCGCCCGAAGAAAGGATCATTGGCGATCACCGGGGTAGCGTCGAGTTCGAGCCGGCCGAGCACCTCGAGCCCCCGCTCGATCCAGTGCTCGCGATGCGCTCGCGCTGCCGCGGCGTCACCGATCGTCACGAACTCGTGCATCCGAAACGCTTGCATGCGAGCCGGATCGATGGCCGGTTCGTGCCGGAAGCAAAAACCGTAGATGTCCAGCAGCACGCCGCCTTCGGGCAGAACTCCGGTGTACCGCGCATAGGCAGGATGGCACGCTGCGGACACGAGCATGGTCTCGGTCGGCTCGAGGTGGCGGTCCCACGATTGTCCGTCGGCGCGATCGGCCAGCAGTCGCGCGTGATCGCGATTGGAACCGGCGAAGGTGTTGATGGCGCCGGTGAGGTTGGGAAACGAAGCGATGTAGTCGGTGCGCTCGAAACTGCTCCGCGGGAACACCGGCGGGAACCGCAGCCGAGTCGCGGCGTCGCCTGGCCCCGCTGCAATCACCACTCGGTCGATACCGTCGACGATGTCCTCGAACACTCCGGAACGCCCGTAGAGTCCCGGCACCTCCGTCTCGACGAGAAGTCCTTCGACGAGCAGTTCACGTTGAAATGCAGCCCGGGCCCGATCCAGATCGGTCTCGCCTGTCACAGTCTCGGTCGTCACAGTCTCGTTCGTCATAGCGTTCCCCGGTATCCGATAGCCATGTGCGCTGAACCTGCCATGATTCGATCGTTGTTCACCATCACCGCTGCGCCGTGCGCGTCACGAAGGTGCCGACCGAGCGAGAATTCGGTGTCCTCGCGATATCCCGAGATTCCACAGATCAACATTGTCTGCCCCACGATTTCCACCACCGCTGTCGACGCTGTGACTTTCAGGTTGTTCATTGCGAGCGAAAATCCCACCGCTCCCGTCGCCTCGAAATCGGCAACGCCTTCCTCCGCGTGGACTGCGCGGTCGTACCTGCGTGCAGAGGCGCCGACGAGATCGGCGAATTGTTGTGCCGAAGCGGCAACTTCGGCGAGCCGCAGCGCTCCGGGGGAAGTGACCCCGGGCTGCTTGCGGGCGGCGGCACGCACGTACTTGCGCGCCTTCTCGACTGCAGCGTCGGCAATTCCCAACCACACCGAACTCCAGACGACGTGCGAGACCGGAAGCATCGTGTGGGTGGAGATATCGGAATACGGTACGTCGGCGACCATCTCCGGCGTCGAGGTGGCCCGAAGGATGTAACCGAGACTGCAAGTTCCCCTCAGCCCCAGCGTGTTCCACTCGGTGGTGCGTTCGAGCGTCAGGTCTGGGGTACGACACACCACGAGAACCTGATCGTTCGGCTGACTCTCCGGTGTTCGCCGAGCCGTCACGACTATCGCGTCGGAGTGTTCACCGTACGAAATGACAGGCGCGTTCTTGATCAACAGCAGGTGACCGCCCAAGTCTTCCACCGCGCAGTAACTCCGGCTGACGTCACCACCGATTCCCAGCTCAGTGGTTGCCGATGCCAACAGCAATTGCTTGTCGACCGTTTCTTCGACAAACTCGCGTAGTGCTTCGGTGTTGCCGTGCTTGACCAACGAGTATATCTGCGTCTGATGCATCGCGAAAATCATTCCGCTTGCTGCACAGCGTGTTCCGATCACACGGGCGATCTGCGACACTTCCTGCAGCGAGAGCCCTTCGCCGCCTAGTTCCCTCGGCACAGCTACGGACAGCAGCCGTTCGCTTCGCATGGCGTCGACAGCTTCACGCGGAAACCTTGCTTCTGCATCGACGTCGTCGGCCCACACCGCTGCAACTTCGTCGGCCAACCGTGCGGCCCGCTCGAGGGCCGTTCCGGTGGAGCACTGCGATTGCGGAGCGTTCATGCAGCACCCAACTCCGTCAACGCACCCTCGATCGCCTTGACGCTTGCGAAAGTACTCTTCCGCAACAACTCGTCAGGGAACTCGATGTCGAACGAATCCTCCAGCGCCAACATGACATTCACGCTCGCGTGCGACGTCAAACCCAACTCGTAAAGATCGGCCTCTCCGTCGATCGTGCTCACGTCGACTGCCAGCCGACCGTGCTCGACGAGCACTTTCCGAATTGCCTGATCAATCATCAACGATGTCGTCCTTCTTTTCGATGCGAGCGCCCGAGCGTGTTGCGATCACCATTGCGATGGCCACGTCCGCTTCGTGCGAGATAGATACTTGAAAATCGTGCAGATCCTGGGCCCGCGCGAGTTCCGCGGCATTACCGGACAGTGTCACCCCACAGCCACCCCACTCGGCCCGAGTGATTTCGATGGAACTCCACGGAACGGGAACGTCACCAGGCCGCAGTACCTTCACCACAGCCTCTTTGGCGGCGAAACGTGCAGCCAATCGTTGATCCCGCGCCGGCCCGGCGCACGTCTGCAATTCGTGCGGGGTGAAGGTCCGATCGAGATACCTCCGCCCGAAGAGTTCGATACTTCGAGTGACATCCACGACGTTCACTACGTCACAGCCGATCCGCGGGCCGATGTCGAGCATCGGCGTCGGCGCAGTGTCACCCATCTGTCGACTCCCCATCTGGGGTCGTACACGCCGGGCAGCCCCCTATGCTGCCCGGTGCGCCGACGCCGTCACCCTGCCCTGACAAACCTTCATTCTCAGCAATTCTTCAGCTACCGATAGAACATACCGCAATCCGAAGATTGACGGCAAGATCGGACTTCCAGATTCCCATCAACACTATAAACATACTCTTAGTTTGTTTCGAATGCAGAACAAAGAGAACAATGTCCCTACCAGGACATTTGCAGCAAATTGACCAAAGGAGCAGTGCGGAGAGCCAGTGATTTCAGTGATCACTGGCAAGGCGACGGGCCGCGAATTGCCTGAAGTACTCCACTTTCGATTCCGGGACCACGATCGGAAGTATCAGATTCCACGATGCCTTCATGGAGTCCGAAAGCTCACGAACGGTCCCGGTCGCGGCTGCCATCAGCCGAACTCCCGACGCAACTTCCAACAGGAAACGAGCAATGTCAGCAGAATCCGCGTCCGAACGCAGATCACCTTCGTCGGCGGCACGGCTGGCAAGTTCACGGTAAATGTCGAGCCACACGTCCAGAGTCGCCGGCCCGGAGCCCCGGTAGTCCCCGATCTCGACCAACAAGCGGAACGTCGCTCTAACCATGGCGTCATGCGCACCGATGTCGACGATGACCGACGAAATACCGATCAGTGACTCGAGTGCGGGAGTTCGACGGTCCAACCAGAGCTCACATTTTGCGTCGAAACGTGCCGAACCCTCGTCTATCACCGCCCGCGCGAGTTCTTCCTTGGACCCGAAATGGAAGTACAGGGCGCCTTTCGTCACCTGCGACTCGGCGATGATCTCGCTCAAGCTGGCATTGGCATAGCCCAGGCGCAAGAACACACCCGCTGCTCCGCGCAGCACCGAATCACGGGTGGCTTCTGCCCGCTCTTGCCTCACCATCGATCCGGCCTCCAATCACCACACATCGAACGAATTCTTGGTCTTACCCGTTCACAGCGTCAAAATGGATGGCACGGTTCGGCATTCAACCCACCCTGCAAACAAATGAGACATTTGCCCATCAAACGATCGTGATACAGCGAACACAGCTTAGACCGCGATCCATCTCTGCGCGGCAGGCGCGCCTGGTTAACCCTCCAATTGTGGATCGGCTTCCAGATTCGTCAGCCCATTCCAACACAAATTCACGAGGTGAGCGGCGACAACTTCCTTCGACGGAGTCCGTTCGTCGAGCCACCAAGTAGCCGTAGTGGACACCATGCCGACAAGCGCCTGTGCGTACATCGTTGCTAGTCCGGGGTCGAAACCGCGTCTGGAGAAGTCCCCCGCCAACAGGTAGCCCACCTGACTGATCGCGTCGTTGAGGAGGCTCGAATATGTCCCACTGGGCGCGACAACGGACGAATCGCGCACGAGTATCCGAAATCCGTCGGTGTGCTCTTCCACGTAGGTGAGCAAAGCCAACGCAACCCGCTCGACTCGAACTCTCGAGCGATTTTGTGAGAGCGAAGACGTGATCATCTCGAGGAGTCGCGACATCTCCCGGTCCACTACGACGGCGTACAGCCCCTCCTTGCCGCCGAAGTGCTCGTACACGACAGGCTTGGACACGTTCGCGCGCTGGGCGATCTCCTCGATCGAGGTCGCTTCGTATCCCCGTTCGGCGAACAATGCCCGCCCGATCTCGATCAGCTGTTGCCGACGTTGGGTACCGGTCATCCGGATCCGTGTCACTCGTTCGGGAACTGGATCCCCGCCACCCGAACCGGACACCGTCGCCATTGTCTTCCTCTCGCCGACACACAAATTACTGCTGTGGACGCTCAGCCTATCGGGACTTCAGGGGCCCGATCGGAGGAGCGGTTCGACCTACGGCGGGTCGGCATGCGATTATTCTCTCGCGCGTTCGGCCGCAAGGCTCGGCAATGCGTGGCAATCCGCCGTGGTGTAATGGCAGCACCTCTGATTTTGGTTCAGATAGTTCAGGTTCGAGTCCTGGCGGCGGAGCTGGTGAACAACATGCTTTCCCGAGCGGAATGTATGTCTTGATCGACAGAGGGAGCTCAAACCAGTGCAGACCGCCGTGATCGTTCTCGCAGCGGGTGCCGGTACACGAATGAAGTCGAAGACTCCCAAGGTCCTCCACACTCTCGCCGGACGCAGCATGCTGGCACATTCGCTTCACGCGGCAACCTCACTGAATCCCACGCACCTGGTGACCGTCGTCGGTCACGATCGTGAGCGTGTCACCGAAGCCGTGAACGCAGTCGCCGGGGAACTGGACCGTTCCGTCACCGTCGCCGTTCAGGACGAGCAGAAGGGCACCGGGCACGCTGTCAGTTGTGGGCTCGAGGGGTTGCCGGCCGACTTCTCCGGGACCGTACTCGTCACAGCCGCCGACGTGCCTCTGCTCGACGGCAAGACCATCGCAGACCTCCTCGCCCAGCACACGGCTGCTCCCGCGGCCGCGGTGACGGTGTTGACGTCGACGGCCGTCGACCCCACCGGCTACGGGCGAATCCTTCGTACGACGGACGGCGAGGTGAACGCCATAGTCGAGGAGAAGGAAGCCACCGATTCGCAGCGCTCGATCACCGAAGTCAATTCAGGGGTCTACGCCTTCGACTTCGAAACTCTGCGCGACGCGCTGGCGTCCCTCGACTCCAACAACGCACAACACGAGTTCTATCTCACCGATGTGATAATGATCGCCCGTCGCGCGGGCAAGCGTGTTCGTGCTCAGCACATCGCGGATTCGGTTCTCGTCGCGGGGGCCAACGATCGCGTGCAGCTCTCGATGCTCGCCCGCGAGATGAACCGTCGGATCCTCGAGAAGTGGATGCGTGCCGGCGTCACCGTCGTCGATCCTGCGAGCACATGGATAGATTGCGGCGTGCACGTCGCACAGGACGTGACGCTCCTGCCCGGAGTTCAGTTGACCGGCACGACCTCGGTGGGCGAAGACGCCGTGATCGGCCCGGATACCACCTTGGACAACGTGAGAGTCGGTGAGCGCGCAGTCGTCGTCCGCTCGCACGGGACCGACTCCGTTGTCGGCGCGGACGCGACTGTCGGCCCCTTCGCCTATCTCCGGCCTGGTACCCGCCTCGGGGCACACGGCAAGATCGGCGCCTACGTGGAAACCAAGAACGCGGATATCGGCGAGCATTCGAAGATTCCGCATCTTACCTACGTCGGCGACGCCACCATCGGCCATCACAGCAATATCGGAGCTTCGAGCGTCTTCGTCAATTACGACGGGGTGAACAAGAGCCGTACTGTGGTGGGGTCGCATGTCCGAACAGGCTCCGACACCATGTTCGTCGCCCCTCTCGTCGTGGGAGACGGCGCATACACGGGTGCGGGCACGGTCTTGAAGAACGACGTACCGCCTGGGGCGCTCGCCGTCTCGGGTGGGGTGCAGCGCAACATCGAGGGCTGGGTCCAGAAGAATCGTCCCGGCACACCCGCGGCCGATGCCGCTGCAGCAGCTGCACAACCTGACGGCCCTGCAACAACCTGACAGCCCTGCACAACAGACAGCACAGATCACCACCAGATCGACCGGCAAGCACAAAAGGACGGCATGAACCAGTGACTGCGAATTGGATCGACAACCAGAAGAACCTGATGTTGTTCTCGGGTCGCGCACATCCCGAGTTGGCGGAGCAGGTGGCGAAGGAACTCGACATCCGCGTCACCCCGCAGACCGCGCGCGACTTCGCGAACGGTGAGATCTTCGTTCGATTCGAAGAGTCGGTTCGCGGCTCCGATGCGTTCGTCCTGCAGAGTCATCCGGCACCGCTGAACACGTGGGTGATGGAGCAGCTCATCATGATCGACGCTCTCAAGCGTGGATCGGCAAAGCGCATCACCGCCGTTCTTCCGTTCTACCCGTACGCCCGCCAGGACAAGAAGCATCGCGGACGCGAGCCGATCTCCGCTCGCCTGATTGCCGACCTGCTCAAGACCGCCGGCGCCGATCGCATCATCACGGTCGACCTGCATACCGATCAGATCCAGGGCTTTTTCGACGGCCCCGTCGATCACATGCACGCACACAGCCAGTTGGCCAACCACATTCGCGCGGGCTACAACCTCGAGAACATCACGGTGGTGTCCCCCGACTCGGGCCGCGTTCGTGTCGCCGAGAAGTGGGCCGACTCGCTCGGCGGAGCACCGCTGGCATTCATTCACAAGACGCGCGACCCGTTGGTACCCAACCAGGTCAAGTCCAACCGCGTCGTCGGTGAGGTCGAAGGTCGCACCTGCATCCTGATCGACGACATGATCGACACCGGCGGAACCATCGCCGGCGCGGTCAAGGTGCTCAAGGAGGCCGGTGCAGGTGACGTCGTCATCGCTGCAACCCACGGCGTCCTCTCCGACCCTGCGGCCGAGCGTCTGTCGACGTGTGGCGCGAAGGAAGTTGTTGTCACCAACACACTTCCGATCGACGAGTCGAAGAAGTTCCCGACGCTGACGGTGCTGTCCATCGCACCGCTGCTCGCTCGCACCATCAAGGAAGTTTTCGAGAACGGTTCTGTGACTTCGCTGTTCAACGGCAGCGCCTAGTCTCGCGCCGCACTACGGGCGCGTACCTGTGACTTCACGGTCACCGGTACGCGCCCGTCGTCGTCTTCGTGAAGGTCTCAGAAACAGACCACCCGGTCATCATGAAACCACCTGTGGGACACACGAATACCGCCGAATGCGGCGATTGACATGATCTTGATCACGCTCCCGTCGAGAAACCCAGGTCGATGTTGGGGCGGTGTTCACCGCGCCGCAATCTTCGCCTAGTGTGGCTCGTCGTGATCGACGCGCAAACCCTGGAATCCCGGCCCGAATCTCATTCCCTGAATTCATCAGTTCCGACGATCCGGCGGTGGCGCCCAGGATCTTGTGTCTGGTGCGGAGACGACAACTCCGTGGACATGTTCCGCAACGAACCCCGCTGCGGAAAATGCCGTGAAAACGAAGGCATCATCGACGACGCCAAGCGCTTCCTCGGCATGTACGGTCTGCGCCCGCTCGGCGGCACGCTGCAGTCCGACGACGACGAAGAGCGCGAGTACCGCGTCAACGCACGCGAGGCACGCCGAGTCCTGAACGAGATCCGTATGGACGTCCTTCCTGATGCGGCCGCTGTTCGCAAGGCAATTCGGCCCCGCGCCGCAACGGTTGTCGCCGACACGTCACCCGCACGCGCTTCCCGCCCCGCCAGCACGGGCACAGCGACGCGTGTTGCCGCTCCGGTCAAGACCGACACCGTGGACATCGACACGCTCCAGACGCGCGTCCTAGGGCTTCTCGATCAGCTCGGTTCGATCGACGAGCAGATCAAGGTCGCCGAACTCGCACAAGGGTTGCCGGCTCGCGCACGACTGAGCGATCTGAACAAGCAGAAGGCCACGGTTCTTCGCACGCTGGCCGCTCTCGAGAAGGCCCGCATCGCCGCCTCCAACTAATTCCCCTCGCGTCCGTCCCACGGCCCCGTCTCACTTGCGAGACGGGGCCGTTCTGTATGAGCAGGTACCTTTACGAATCGTGAATGACATCACCATCACTTTCGTCGTGCTTGCACTGGTCGTGGCGCTGTTCGTGATCGGCCGAATCCCGGTCGGCATCATCGCGATCGGCACTGCCCTGGCGCTGTACGCCACCGGTGTGATCACGATGGAGCAGGCGCTCGCCGGATTCGGCGATCCCACGGTGGTGTTCATCGCCGCGCTTTTTGTCGTCAGCGAAGCCCTCGACGCCACCGGTGTCACCACATGGGCGGGCGAGAAACTGCTGGCGAAAGTCGGCGAATCCCGAGTCCGTCTCGTGAGTGCGATCATGTTGCTGGTTGCCGCGTTGACCGCATTGATCAGCGTCAACGGGGCCGTAGCCGCGTTGGTACCGATGGTGGTCGTCTTGGCGGTACGTCTCGGTAAATCGACGTCACAACTGCTTCTGCCGTTGGCATTTGCCGCCCATGCCGGATCGATGCTCACCTTGACCGGAACACCGGTCAACATCATCGTTTCCGAAGCCGCCGAGGAATCCGGGGCCGGTGCTTTCGGGTTCTTCAGTTTCACCTTGGTCGGTGCGCCGCTCGTATTGGGAACGATTGCGATCGCCGTACTTCTCGGTCCTCACGTCCTCCCCCATCGTGCGGGGACGTCGATGTCGCCTGACCTGAGCCGGCATGCCAAGACCCTCGCGAAGCAGTATCAGCTCATGGGAAAGGATGCGCCGTCCGCAGAGCCCTTGATCACCAAGCACGACGGCGTGGTCGAAGTGATCATCCCGCCGCGCTCGGAAATGATCGGCGACAGGGCTTTTCCGGGCATGGTGACCGACAGTGGAGATCTGGTGATACTCGCAGTCCAGCGCGCCGGTGAGGACTGCGGCCCCAAGGGCGTCAAGTTGGCGGCCGGTGACACGCTTCTCCTGCAAGGAAGCTGGGACGATCTCGACACCCACACCGCCGTCGATCCGAACGTCCTCGTGGTCGACGCACCTGCCCAGATCCGTAAGCAGGCAGCCCCGTTGGGAACCCGCGCGGTCATCGCTCTCGTCGTCGTTGCGGCGATGGTAGTGATGCTGACGTTCGGATTGGTGCCGTCCGCGATAGCCGGACTCCTCGCGGCATGTGCGATGGTGCTGCTACGAGTCATCAGCGTCGAGCAGGCGCATCGGTCCATCTCGTGGACCACGTTGATTCTCGTCGGCGGAATGATCCCGCTGTCGACCGCAATCCAGCAGACCGGCGCGGCCGAAAAGCTCGCGCATGCGTTTGTCGACGTCGTCGGTGGGGCAAGCCCGTATGTCGTCGTCGCTGGACTCTTCGTCGTGACGGCGACTCTGGGCCAGCTGATCAGCAACACTGCAACCGCGTTGATCATCACGCCGATCGCGATCTCGGTCGCCATCGAACTCGACATCTCGGTGCTGCCCCTTCTGATGACGGTCACCGTCGCTGCCGCGGCCTCCTTCCTGACGCCCGTAGCCACTCCCGCGAACATGATGGTGATGGGCCCTGGTGGTTACAAGTTCGGCGACTACTGGAAGCTCGGACTCCCGATGTTGTTGTGGTTCCTGATAGTTGCAACGGTGTTGATCCCAGTGATCTGGAGTTTCTGATGTGCTCACCGAAGGTCTTGTCGGAGGTCTACGAATCGATCGGACGCGAAGGCAGGAAGATCAGCCGTCGATCGATGTTCGCGGCGCTGGGCACCGGTGCCCTCGGCGCGACCGTCATGGCCGGCGCTGTACAGCCCACTGCGTCGGCAACGCCATCGGGTCGGACCATTGTCGATCTGACCCACGTACTGACGCCGGAGTTCCCGGTGTGGCCGGGCGCGCGCTCGTTCGAGATGAGGAACCTGGCGAAGATCGCCGACGCCGCCGGATCTCTGGGCTCGCTCGGCTCCGCCGAGTCAGGTGGAAACTTCTACCTCAACGAACTCCGCCTCGAAGAACACACTGGTACTCACATCGACGCTCCCGCACACGCCAGTGCGGACGGAATCACCGTCGAGAAGATTCCCGTCGCCGACCTCGTCGTGCCGATTGCGGTCGTCGACATCAGTGCCCGAGCCTCCGTCGACCCCGACACACTGCTCACCCGCCAGGATATCCTCGATTGGGAGTCCCTCCACGGGACCATCGCTCCCCGCAGCCTGGTTGCGATGAACTCGGGTTGGGATACCCGGGCCGGTGCCGGTGGCGCCTTCACGAATCGAGATGCACTCGGCGTGCAACACACACCGGGATTCAACCCCGAGGCGATCGACTTTCTCGTCCGCGAGCGCAACATCGTCGCCGTGGGCTCGGACACCCTCAGCATCGACGCGGGCCGAAGCACCACCCACGGGGCTCACCGAAGCGCTTTGGGCTCAGGAAAGTACGCAGTCGAAGCCATCGCAAATCTGTCCGCACTTCCGGCCGTCGGCGCCACGGTGATGGTGGGAGCGCCGACGCATGCGGGTGGTTCGGGTGGTCCGTGCCGGGTCATCGCCTGGTACTGAAGATCAGGGCGTGGGCGTCACCCGCAGCACCTTGTCGCCGGCGCCGTTGTCGGTGGTCACCAGGAGCGAGCCGTCGGGCGTCGGGGTCACCGACCGCAAGCGACCGAACTGGTTCTCCAACCCGAAGGTCTGCGCGTCGACCGAGCGTCCGTCGGCATTCAGGCGGAGGAAGATCAGTTCCTTGCTCTTGAGGCCACCCATTACGAGCGCACCGTCCCAGGCACCCCATGCAGCTCCACCGGTGAAGGCAGCGCTGGCGGTAGCCAACGTCGAGCTACCCGAACGCCACACCGCCGCAATTGCTCCCGGCACTCGCACCGGGTCGGTCATCGGCACGGATTCGTCGTACGTTCCGGGAAGCCGATCCGGGCGGTAGCCGTAATTTCCGCCGGGGGTAAGCAGGTTGACTTCGTCGTCGACACTTGTGCCCTGTTCAACCGAGTACACCCGGCCGGTTCCGGGTTGCACGGCCAAGCCTTGGACGTTGCGGTGCCCGAGCGTGTAGACCGGGCTGGAAGCATTCGGATTCCCCGCCGCCGGAGTTCCGTCGGCGTTGATGTGCAAGACCTTGCCGCCCAGCGAATTCGGATCCTGGGGGACGCTCGGCGTCGCGGTGTCACCCGTCCCGACGAACAGCGTTCCGTCCTGCGCCGCAAGAATTCGGCAACCCCCGTGACGCCCGGACGAGACCGGGATTCCTGGCAATACAGTTCCGGTTCGCGTGAGTGCGGTCCATCCGGCGTCGACGGTCCACGCGATCACTCGAACGTCCGTGACTCCCCCAGCGCTGAATCCTTGGCAGGTGTACAAGGTGCGCGACTGAGCGAAGTCGCGAGCAAGCGCGATGCCCATGAGCCCGGTTTCGGACTGCGCGTAGAGATCCGAAAGGTCAGCAGCGACTGGACCTGTCGTGTTGTCGCCTCGGCGAACGAAGAATCCGCCGGATCGTTGTCCGGTCAGGATTGCACCGTCCGGGGCCGCCACCACGTCCCAGGGGTGGTCGAGTCCGTCGACCAGTGTGGTGACCGACAACTGCGGGAGGGTGTCCTCGATGGGTATGTCCGGGTCGTCGCTCCCCAACGATCCGGTGCTTCCGTTGCCGAAACTGCCGGGGTCGAAGGGGAATGGTTGAGCCACGCTCTGCGTTACCGGCATCACCAGTACTGCAGTCAGGGCCACGGTCAATGCGGCGAGCTTCGGATGACGCACGCGTTCTCCTCGGGTCGGAAACCGTTCTGCGCCTCACTATAAACAGACAAATCGGTCTGCGCTGCCGGAACCGAGCGCACAGAAGTCGTTCCCAGACGCGGAAACCCGCGTTTCGAGTCGATTAGAGAACGCTCACGCCCGCTGCGCGCACAACAGCGCAAAGCGCTGATCCTGATCCGTCCACACCTTCCGTACCCCGAAGCCCGCGGACGCGAGTTCCGCGGCAATCCCCTCCTCGGTGAACTTCGCCGAGATCTCGGTGCGCAACTGCTCGCCCGCTGCGAAGGTGATCTCCAGATCCAGGTCGTCGATATGCACCGAGACTTCACGAAGTGCTTCCAGGCGCATCTCGATCCACTCGTTCTCGGCATCCCAGAGCGCGACGTGACGGAAGTCCTCCAAGGGAAAGTTCGCTCCCAGTTGCTTGTTCAGGACCGAGAGAACATTGAGATTGAACTGCGCAGTCACACCGGCAGCGTCGTCGTAGGCGGGCACGAGAACTGCGGGATCGATCACCAATCCCACACCCAGGATCAGGTTCTCCCCCGGAGCGAGCACCGCTGCGATCCCCGAGAGGAACTCGGCTCGTTCTGCCGGAACGAGATTGCCGAGAGTTCCACCGAGAAACGCGACCGCCCGCCGTCCACCACCTGGCAGATGATGCAGCGAACCGGTGAAGTCGCTGACCACTCCGAGCACGTCGATTCCGGGAAACTCGGCACCGACTTGCTGCGCCGCACCTTCGAGGGCCGTCACCGAAACATCCTGTGGTACATACGTTCGCAGAGTTCCGCGAGCCGTCATCGCGTCGAGGAGTAACCGCGTCTTCTCAGAGGAACCTGAACCCAGTTCGATCAGGATCTCGGGTTCGGTCAACGCCGCGATCTCGTCGGCGTACCGAGCGAGCAGGCCGCGTTCGGTACGGGTGGGGTAATACTCGGGTAAGGCCGTGATCTCCTCGAACAGTTCACTTCCACGCGCGTCGTAGAACCATTTGGGCGAGAGCCACTTCGGCGTAGCGGTCAAGCCCTCCCTGGCCTCGGCTCGCAATGCGTCGACCGATTCGGCCGGTGTCAGATAAACCTCGAGCGTAGGGGTTTTCATTGTTCTCCCATCGGTATCGGGGTGATGATCAAATGGCCGGGACGCGCGCAGACGATGTGCCGGTCCGGCACCTGCTCCCAGTCCGGTGAACGATCGGACGGTTCGGAAACGATCAGTGCCCGCGACTCGTCGACCCGCGTGTACAACGTGTGGCCCCACGCCGTGGCCCACAGTTCCTGCCCGTCGCCGAACAGGAGGTTCAATCGTGAATCCGGTGCCGCCGCAGCCACATCGTGAACGAGGCTCGTCACGGCGGCTTCCGCGGGCTTCGACTTCAACCGATGCCGAAGCACTGTCCACAACAAGGCAGCATCCGTCGGCGCGGGCATCTTCAGCAATTCGACGGCCGGAACTTCTGCTGCCAAGTCGGCGAGTGAGCCAGGCCAACCGGATACCGCTCCGTTGTGGCTGAAAGCGTAGGTTCCGTCGACGAACGGTGCGCAGGCACCGATCTCGACGGCCATCCCCTCCGTCGCGGAACGTACGGCGGCGAGAACGGATCCGGAAACGATGTGGGACAACGTCTCGTCGACTGTCGGGTCCGACCAGATCGGCGAGATACTGCGGTACCGTCCCTGCCTTCCACCGTTCCACCACACCGCGCCGAATCCGTCGGCATTGATGGTCCCGCCGCCACGCATCTCGCGAGGTGCCCACGACTGTCGCATCAGTGAGTTCTCGCCGTCGTGGAGGAGTTCACGAACCGAACGCGGCGGCCCGAGATACCCGAGGTGCCGACACATGTCAGGATCTACCCGAAATCGTTCTGGCGCAGCGAAAACCCGAGAAGATCTGGCGCCTGATCGGGTGGTCCCAGTTGCGGAACGTCCCCCGGCAGGCAACGCTGTCGGTCCCGAACGATCCCCCTCGCAACACTTTGTAGTCGCCGCCGAAGAACACCTCCGAGTACTCCCGGTAGGGGAAGGCCCGGAAACCCGGATACGGATGGAAACCCGAAGACGTCCACTCCCACACGTCACCGATCAATTGCTCGACACCCGCTGCCGATGCACCCACCGGGTACGAGCCGACGCCGGCGGGACCGAGATGGCGCTGACCGAGATTGGCAAGTTTCTCGTCTGCGGACACGTCCCCCCACGGGAATCGTCGCGATCTTCCGGATTCCGGATCCCACCGCGCGGCCTTTTCCCATTCCGCCTCGGTGGGAAGCCGTTTGCCTGCCCAGCACGCGTAGGCCTCGGCTTCGTAGAAGCTCACATGCACGACGGGCTTGTCCGGTGGGACCGGAGCCTCGACGCCGAAAGTCTCGTGCCACCAACCCGAACTGTCGCGTTCCCAGAACAGTGGTGCACGGAGCTTCGCGTCGACGCGATGCCGCCAACCGTCACGGGACCACAGTTCCGGTCGGGAATAGCCGCCGTCCTCGATGAATTCGACGAACTGCCCATTGGTGACCGGGAATCTGTCGATCGCGAAGTCGGTGAGATAGACCTGATGCGCAGTGCGCTCGTTGTCGAGTGCCCACGGTTCGTCGTCGGTCCCCATGACGAAGGGGCCGGCGGGAATCGTGACCTCGTCGAGTTCCGGCATGCGGGCCGCTTGCGGAGCGGGTGTCGCAACGAGTGCCGTGGGTCCCGAACGCAATTGGTGTGTTGCGAGCATGGTTTCGGCGTGTTGCTGCTCGTGCTGCGCGATCATCCCGAAGGCAAAACCGTCCATGTCGAGTTCTGTGCGTCCGAAGGTGCTGGCTTCGAGCACATCCCAGACCTTCCCGCGAACCGTACGTACGTATTCGCGCGCCTCGGCCGGGTTGAGCAGGGGAAGTGTGGGTCTCGACGATCTCGAATGCTTGAACGCGTCGTACAGCTCGTCTATGTCGCTACGCACCGGATCGCGGCCACCGACATCTCGCACCAGCCAGAGTTCCTCTTGATTGCCGATATGCGCCAGGTCCCACACGAGTGGACTCATCAACGGGGAATGCTGAGCGACCAATTCGGTATCGTCGACGCAGTCGGTGAGCAGCGTCGACCGCTCACGCGCTCGCAGAAGTACGGCCTCGACCGCTTCCTTGGTGATCTCCCCCGTCATGTGTCGCTCTCACCGGGCACAATTGCGCGACAACACCGTTCGGCTGCGGCATCGAGAAGACGGACAAACTGCGGCTCCGGCGCGTACGACGCGGCAAGCGACATCAGAGAGGTTGCCGCCGAACGCAGTTCGACGTCGTCCAAACCGTACTCTGCCGCATCCCGCCATCTCCCGGCCGTCGACGCTGCGGCATCACTCGCCTCACGCATCACGGCAGGCCCGGACAGCAACGCGTCGATCGCTGCTACCGGTACTCGCCACAGATCTCCCGGCTGCGCATCGATGTAGCGAACCTCCAGATGGCCGACAGCGCGAACCGGCGGGAACAGCGTGGACAGGTGATAGTCCAAGTCCGCCCAGACGGGTCGGCGTCCGATCTCGGCATCCAAAGCGCCGTCTATCCAGTCCCCGAAAGTGGCACCCCGCGGAGCCGTCCAATCGTCGCCCTCGTTTCGCACACACATCAGCGGAACATCGAGCGCCCAGCCGGCGTAGTCCTGCACTTCCGGGACTGCGACCGTTCGCCAGGAATCGAGTTCGAGCCACGTCCGCATGCGTTGGGACGCCCAATCCCCTCTCGGAACCCCTTGCAAGCGTGGAGAACACGCAAACGCAGCGATGAGCGCCGGCCCCATGTCCCCGAGGAGCCGCCAACGCTGGGCAATGGACTCCGGGCTGCCGCCGGCATCGACACTGACCTGCACTGCTGCTGTATTGCACATCATCAAGGTGCCGTACGGTCCTATCCCGGCGAAGCGGGATTCCATTGCGCAATAACGTGGCAACCGGAGAATCCGGGAAGGTGGGCGGGCGACGTCGGCCGCGGCAGAACTGATTTCGATGGAGTACGACGCGAGGAGTGTTTCGAGAGTACGACGGTCTTCGTCGAGACAGTCACACAGTTCTCGGGCGGACGTCCGCGGCGCTGACGAGAGTTCGATCTGTCCGCCAGGTTCTACGGTGACGAGGCTGCCACGAGGAAGCGGAACCGCTGGTGAATCCGGGTCGATACTGGTGGGTGCGTGTCGCCCGAGTGCCTTTGCCAGAGTCGCTGCTGACGGCCGCTCCCCACCGGGAACCTGGCTGGTCAGCCATTCGAGCTCAGCTCCGACCAAACGGGGTGGCCCCTGTTTGAAGCACACACCACCGACGTAGGCCTCGGCCGCAGGACGTGAATCCACCTGCGTGGTCTGTGCTGCTGTCAACGCTGCTGTCACCATTCGACTTCCCCTTCGGGCGGTCTTCGCGGTCGCTACCGACGATAGAACGCCAACGTCCGAGATGCACCCTTTGTGGTGTTACGTGTCGTTGAATTTCTTCAGTCGTATCCACCGGTACCCACAACCGGCCAGAACCACACCTGCCCCGGAAACAACCGCGATCCACGGAAGTGTGACGACCAGAACGACACAACCAGCCGCGCCGACCGCTTGCAGCCACTTCGGATACAACCGGTCCACACCCCGTTGGCTGTACGCACTCACGTTCGCGACGAAGTAGTAGAGCAGCACTCCGAACGACGAAAAGCCGATCACCCCACGAAGATCGGTTGTCGCGACCAAGGCGATCACAACGGCACCGACCACAAGTTCCGCATGGTGAGGGACCCCGAACCGTGGATGGACTGCAGCGAGGGCCACTGGCAGATCGCGCTCGCGGGCCATCGCCATCGCCGTACGACTCACGCCGGCGATCAGAGCCAGCAGCGCCCCCGCCGACGCCGCCGCGGCACCGATCACCACTACGGGAACGGCCCAACTCCACCCGACTGCGCCCACCGCATCTGCCAGTGGTCGCGCCGAATTCGCCAGCCGATCAGGTCCCAGCGTCACCAACAGCACCACCGCTACCAGCGCATAGAGGATGACGGCGACGGTGAGTGCGATCAGGATCGCCCGCGGAATCGTTCGACGCGGATCACGCACTTCCTCCCCCAGCGTCGCGATCCTGGCGTACCCGGCGAAGGCAAAGAACAGCAGTCCCGCCGATTGCAGAATGCCGTACCACGACCCGAATGCGAGATCCGGGAACTCGCGCACCGCACCAGGACCGACGACGGCAACCACCAGCGCTACACACAGCGCCGTCGTCGACACGGCGACGATCACCCTGGCCATGTGCGCCGTCCGCGTGACTCCGCGGTAGCTGACTGCAACCAGCGCTGCCACCACCAATACCGCGACGGGGACACGCCAGGCCGTAGGCGCAACATACGTCGCGAAAGTCAGAGCCATTGCCGCGCAGCTCGCGGTCTTCCCGATCACGAACGACCAGCCGGCGGCAAACCCCCACCAGGGTCCGAGCTGCTTACGTCCGTAGACGTAGGTCCCACCTGAAGTGGGGTATCGGGCCGCAAGTTGCGCCGACGACGTCGCGTTGCAGTAGGCGATGAACGCTGCAATCACCAGGCCCACAAGCAACCCGGTACCGGCTACTGCGGCAGCAGGCGCGAACACCACGAAGACTCCGGCGCCGATCATCGCGCCGAGGCCGATCACCACGGCATCGACCGTGCCCAGCCTTCGCTCCATCGGGACAGCTTCGTTCACAGGTAGTTTGAACCACACCGACATGAACGGAAGGTGCCATGTTCGATCTCGACACGATCCGCCGCGACACTCCCGGATGCCTCGACAAGGTGTTCCTCGACAGCGCGGGATCCTCGCTCCCGCCCGAGCCGGTGCTGACCACGATGATCGAGCACCTGCGACGTGAAGCCGACGTCGGCGGATACGTCGCAGCTGCTCGTCAGAGCGGCGCCCTCGCTGCTGTTCCCCATTCGCTGGCCCGGGTCATCGGTGCTCAGGCAACCGATATCGCTTTGACGGACAGCGCGACCCGCGCGTGGAACGACTTCCTCGCTGCCGTTCCGCTCGGACCCGGTGATCGAATTCTCATCAGCGGAGTCGAATACGCGAGCAACGCCATCGCTGCACTGGGGCGGGCGCGTTCGACCGGTGCCCACGTCGAGATCATCCCGAGCGATCAGTACGGACGCATCGACCTCGACGCACTCGAGAACATGCTCGACGATCGGGTTCGCGTCGTCTCCGTCGTCCACGTCCCCACCAACGGCGGCCTGATCAACCCCGTCCGCGAGGTCGTCGAACTCGCGAGGGCCCACGGCTCGCTCGTTCTGCTCGACGCATGCCAGTCCTTCGGCCAATTGCCCATCGACGTCACCGAACTCGGCGTCGACGCCCTCAGCGCAACCGGCCGCAAGTGGCTCCGCGGGCCACGCGGAACCGGATTCCTGTACGTCCGCCCCGGACTCGTCGACGCACTCGAACCCGCTGCGATGGACCTGCACGGAGCGGAATGGACCGGCGAGAACAGCTTCGTACCCGCACCGGACGCAACACGATTCGAGCTCTGGGAAACGAGTGTCGCTGCGCGCCTGGGTCTCGGCGTCGCCGCCGACTATCTGCTCACGATCGGCACCGACACGGCGTGGGAGCAGATCGAATCCCGAGCAGTCACGCTGAGGGAAGGTCTGGCAGCGATTTCCGGAGTCGAAGTCCGCGATCGAGGAACCGATCTGAGCGGCATCGTTTCCTTCACCGTCGACGGTATTTCCGAGCACCTGGTTCGGGATCAGCTTGCAGCACAGAACATCACCGTCACCGTCAGTGGTCGCGGGTCCACCCTCCTCGACATGGATGCCCGCGGGCTCGATGCCGTGGTTCGCGCATCGCCGCACTACTTCGTCGACGAAGCCGACCTGGACACATTTCTGTGCGCGGTCAGGGGATTACAAACCTCCCGTTGACCGGGACCATGCCTGATCTGTGGAAGTCGAAACTGCAACTGTGGGGTGATCAGCAGTTTCGCCTTCCGAGAGGACTATTCGCATGGCCGACCCCACCGTCAGACCGATCTCCGCTGCCGACATCACCACCTGGGACTACGAGGCCGACGTCGTCGTCGCGGGATACGGCATCGCCGGCGTCACCGCTGCGATCGAAGCAGCGCGTGCCGGCGCCGAGGTGCTCGTCCTGGAGCGGACGGGCGGTTGGGGCGGAGCCGCGTCACTGGCTGGTGGATTCATCTACCTGGGCGGTGGAACGCCGTTGCAGAAGGCGTGCGGGTTCGAGGACTCGGTCGAGAACATGAAGACGTTCATGAAGGCAGCGCTCGGCCCCGGAACCGACGATACGAAGATCGACGCGTACTGCGAGGGCAGCGTCGATCACTACAACTGGCTCGTCGACGCCGGGGTCCCGTTCAAGGAATCGTTCTGGGGTCAGCCCGGCTGGGAACCGCCGTACGACGACGGCCTGATGTACTCGGGAGGCGAGAACGCCGCGCCGTTCAACACCCTCGTCGATCCCGCGCCCCGCGGACACGTTCCGCAGATGTCCGAGAAGAACACCGGCGAGAAGGGCGGCGGCTACATGCTGATGAAGCCACTCGTCGAGACGGCCGAAAAGCTCGGTGTCCGAGCAGAATACGATCTGCGCGTCCAAACTCTGGTGGTAGACGGCGATCGGGTTGTCGGCGTCGTCGCCAAGCGTTACGGCAAAGACGTCGCGATTCGCGCACGCAAGGGCGTCGTGCTGGCGATGGGCAGCTTCGCGTACAACAACGAGATGGTGCGCTCGAACGCACCGCGTATCTTCGGCCACCCGGCGGCCTCCATCGAGGCGCACGACGGCCGCGCAATCCAGATCGGTCAGGCACTCGGCGCCGACACCGCACACATGGACGCCACCGAGGTCGCGTTCTTCTGCGACCCGCAGTTGATGGTGCGCGGCATTCTTGTCAACGGCCGCGGTCAGCGATACATCCCCGAGGACACCTACCCCGGCCGCGTCGGCCAGGCAACGCTGTTCCAGCAGGACAACCAGGCATTCCTCGTGATCGACGAAGCTGCGTACGAGGAAGGCATGAATGCCGAATCGTCCAGTGCACAGTTGCGGGCGCAGCCGAGCTGGGTGGCGGAGACCGTCGAGGAACTCGAAGGCGAGATGGGATTGCCCGCCGGATCGCTGCAATCCACCGTCGACCTCTACAACCGGCACGCGGCTGAAGGTTCGGATCCGGTGCTCGGCAAGAAGTCCGAGTGGGTGAAGCCGATCGTCGGCCCGTTCGCGGCAATCGATCTCCGTGGCCGCACAGGCGGATTCACGCTGGGAGGATTGAAGACCACCGTCGATTCCGAGGTTCTGCACGTCTCGGGTGCGCCGATCCCCGGACTCTTCGCAGCGGGTCGCTGCACGTCCGGTGTCTGTGCGGGCGGTTACGCCAGCGGGACAAGTCTCGGCGACGGCAGCTTCTTCGGACGTCGTGCCGGAATCAGCGCGGCGCGCTAGATCACCACAACTCGCACGCCCTCGGCAAAGCGGTACGGCTGAGTCTGCAGGACCGCGCCGAGGTGTTTCCTCAGTCTGGACACCTCGGCGCGCACTGCCACGACATGCTCGCGATCACCGAAGAGCACTTCGCTCAGGCCTGCGGCATCCACACCTGCCGAACCGACGGCTGCCAGTGCCCGCAAGATCTGAGCGTGACGCGGCGAAAGCGCGCGCGTCCAGTTGGCGTCACCACGCACCGTCACCTGCGGCGATGCGCCGAGGGCCAGCTCCAGCTCGATCAACGGCCCGCCGACGCCGGTGCGCAACAGCCAGCCGTCTCCGAGCGGCTCAGGCAGACACATCCCCAGACCTGGCACGATGACGGGCTTTCCCGCACTGGGTGCTGCCACGCGGTCAGGCGCGGCAATCCCGCTGGCGCCGGCCACCCAGCCGTACTCGTCGACCACCAGCGCCGGACCTGTTCCTGCCGCGAACAGCGGTGCCGCCCGCGAGCGCAGGCGCTCGAGCGAAGCCGCGTGCTCGCGCCACAGCGTCGCCTCCGCGAGGCGAACCGCGGTGCGCACCAGCGCGACGGTGGTGGGATGCACCGAAGCTGCGGATCCACTGATGTCCACCACGCCCAGTATCTCGCCCGTCCGTGGGTCGTGCACAGGCGAGCCGGTACACGACCAATTGTGATGCGTGGGCGCATAGTGCTCGGCCGAGAAGAGTTGCACCGCAGAGTCTTCGATCAGCGCGGTACCTATCGCGTTGGTCCCCACCGACTGCTCCGACCAGCGTGCGCCTTCCGCGAACCCGAGAGCGTCCGCCGCACGTTTGACGGTCTTCGCCCCTTCGCGCCAGAGCAGGACACCGTCGGCGTCGGCAACGACCACGATGAAGCCCGCGTCCTCGGCGACCTCGGTGAGCGTGGTTCGCAGTTCGGGCAGAACGCTTCGCAGCGCGGTACGCGAACGCCTCGCCTCCAACTCGGAGAAATCGGCGACAGTAGACGCACCGCAGTGATCCGGCGTGAGCCCGCCGGCGGCCACCCTCGACCACGACCGCGCCACGACGGTCCGCGGCTGCGCCGGTGGTTCCTGGCCGGAGAGAACTGCGTCGTGCACCCGACTGAGTAGGCGAGCATGCTGCGACAGGTCGGTACCCGGCACGACGGCACCGAGCCGACTGCCTTCGGGAGCGTTCCCCACGATGGTCACTCCGTCAGGCTACCGCTTTCGATGTGACGCGAACCACGTCCACACGGCCAGGTCCCCACCACCTGCGATTAGCGGCCGGGAGCAAACTCCGGTAGCGTATCCAAAGTTGTCTCGGCGAGGGTGAATCGCAGCAGTTCCACACGTTGCAGGTTTACCGTGATCGACGCGGCTACGGCTCAGCTCGAGCGTTTCGCTCCTGGCCGTGTGCGCGCCTGTCCGCCTTGCCGCAGGCAAAACCACACGTCAGTAAACCGAGCACGAACCCCGTGAGTTGTAGGAGCCGTTTCATCATGTCTGAAGAAAACAACCTCGTCGCCGTCGTCCGCACCGAATTCGGCAAGGGCGCAGCTCGCCGCGCACGTCGTGACGGCCAGGTCCCCACGGTTCTGTACGGCCACGGTGAAGATCCCCGCCACCTCAATGTGCCGGCTCGCGACTTCGCCGCCATCCTCCGTGCACACGGCACCAACGCCATCCTCACCCTCGACATCGAGGGCACGGAGCAGGTTGCACTGACCAAGTCGGTCGTCGTGCACCCCATCCGCAACTACATCGAGCACGCCGACCTCCTCGTCATCAAGAAGGGCGAGAAGGTCACGATCGACGTGAACGTCATCGTCGTCGGCGATGCTGCTGCAGGCACGATGGTCGCGCAGGACGCATCCACGATCTCCATCGAGGCCGACGCGCTTCACATCCCCGAGCAGATCGAGGTTTCGGTCGAGGGTCTCGAGATCGGCACCCAGATCCTGGCCAGCCAGCTCGAACTGCCCAAGGGCTCGACCCTGCAGGCTGACGCCGACACCCTGATCGTCAACGTCGTTGCTGCACCCACCGAGGCAGACCTCGAAGAGGGCGCAGAAGCTCCCGCCGCCGACGAGGCTGCAGAAGAGGCCTGATCCTCTCGGTTCCAACAGAACTCACTGCGCGCGGCGCGTCATTCCGATTCGGAGTGACGCGCCGTTCGTGCGTAGCAGGAAAAATCAAGCCAGAAAGTAGCGTCCGTTGAGCACAGATACCGCCCTCGTCATCGGCCTGGGTAATCCCGGCCCCCAGTACGAGAAGACCCGGCACAACGTCGGCTTCATGGTCGCCGGCACCCTTGCCGGGCGCATGGGCGGAAAGTTCAACGTACACAAGAAGAGTGGTGCCGAAATCGTCGAAGGTCGCCTCGCCGGCCGGCGCGTGATTCTCGGAAAACCACGCTCGTACATGAATCTCTCGGGTGGCGCTGTCGCCGGTCTCGCACGGTTCTTCTCGGTCGACGCCGCGAACATCATCGTCGTCCACGACGAACTGGATCTCGATTTCGGGACGATCAGACTCAAACTCGGCGGCGGCGAAGGCGGCCACAACGGCCTGCGGTCCATTTCGAGTTCGTTGACCACCAAGGACTACCTGCGCACGCGCGTCGGGATCGGTCGTCCGCCGGGCCGCATGGACCCGGCGGACTACGTTCTCAAGCCGTTCTCGTCCACGGAGCGAAAAGAACTCGATCTCGTATGCGAAGAGGCTGCGGATGCAGTGGAGCTACTGCTTGAACTCGGGTTGGAAGCCGCACAGAACCGCCTGCACTGACGGTCAGTTACCCAGCAGTGCAGCCGAATTCGCGCGGCGGAGCTTCCCCGACGACGTCTTCGGGATACTGCCGGGACCCAGGACCGCAACGGCGCGAGGTCGGACACCGACGTCGGCAACCACGGCGTGGACCACTTCGCGTTCGATACGCTTGACCTCTTCCGGATCTTCGAAAGCGTTGGTCTCGACGGCGACTGCAAAGCTCTCACGCTTCTGGCCGGCGTCGAGACGAATCGCGACGGCATTTCCGGGACGCACACCGGCAACGGTTCCGGCCGCCCGTTCGATGTCTGTGGGGTACACGTTCCGGCCGCCCATGATGATGACGTCCTTGACTCGCCCGCACACCACGACCAGTCCTTCCTCGGTGAAGTACCCGACGTCACCGGTGTCGAGCCAACCGTCGGCGTCCTGGGCCGGCTTGTGTCCGTCGACCGTGACGTACCCGGGAGTGACTGCCTTGCCGCGAACCTCGATGATTCCGACACCGCGGGCCGGAAGCACCTGACCGTCACGGTCGACGATGCGTCCCTCGAGGTCAGGCACCATCTTGCCGAGTGTGGCGAGGGCACGAGCGTTGGGGCGATTGGACGGCACCGCTCGAGACATCGATTCGAGAAAGTCTGGATCGACGTAGTCGAGGACCTGACCTTGATCGGGATCCGGAATCGACACGGCGAGCGTGGTTTCCGCCATTCCGTACACGGGCGCCAGCGCAGTCGGGTTCAAACCGAAACGCGCACCGGCCTCGGCGAGTGCATCCATCGTGTCGGGATCCACCGGCTCGGCGCCGTTCCACATGTATCGGACGCTGGACAGGTCGACTGCCCCGTCTTCCGCCTGTGCGAGTCGACGAGCCAAGAGCGAGTACGCGAAGTTCGGTGCGGCGGTGACAGTTCCGCCGTACTTGCCCATCAGCTCGGCCCACAGCACCGGGGTGCGCAGGAAATCCATCGGCGTGATGCTGATGACCTCTGCGCCCACCTGCATCGGAACCGTGAGGAAGCCGACCATGCCCATGTCGTGGAAGAGCGGAAGCCAGCTCACCATCACGTCGTCCTCGATGGAGAACTTGATGCGGTTGATCATGGCGTAGGCATTTGTGTAGAAGTTCTCGTGCGTGATCTGCACGGCCTTGGGCGAACCGGTGGAACCGGACGTCAACTGCTGGAGTGCGATATCCGATTCGGCCGTCTCCACGGGATCGATCGACGTTCCGCTGCGAAGCTCGTCCACCGTCACGACGGTGATGCCACGCTCTTCGAGGAGCGGCTTGGCCGCGTCGAAGGGCGCACCCAGAATGACGGCTTTCGCGGAGATCATGTCGATCACAGTCTCGGTGTCCTGAGCCCAGACGCCCAGATCCGTTCGGGGGGTCGGCTGATGCAGCATCGTCACCGACGCACCGCGCATCCACGTCGCCTGGCAGGCAGGTGCGATGTCGACGGGCTGTCCGGCGAGAATGCCGATCGCGACGCCGCGATCGATACCGACCTCGGCCAGGCCGCCGGCCATGCGCCGAGCCTCCTGGTGGATGTCGCCCCAGGTCTGACGGAAAGCGTTGTCCGGCTCTCCCGTCACCAGGCCGCGGTCGGTGACTGCGGCGGTCGCATACATCTCTTCGGTGAACTTGCTCAACGCAACTCCTCGGTCAGTGTCACTCTTCGATCAGTGCAACTCTTCGCAGGACACAAATGGCTGTGTGTTCGAACACACACATACATGGATAATCAGCGATCGTTCGCCGAGTGTTACGCCGCAGTGGCTATTGCATCGTGGTCTGCGAGTATCCTTTCTCTGTTGTGCTGCCGCACTCTCCACCTGTCCGCGCACCGGCACTCGCCGGCACCGACGCCCACTTCGAGAGGTTCTTCGTTGACTACCCCGTCCGACTCGACCGTCCCTTCCGACTCGACTGTCCAGTCCGACACCGAAGGCCCCGATTCAACCGAGAGCGGGTCGGTCGCGGTCACGACGACGACCAAGGGCCTGTCCGCCGAGGCAGAGCGTCGCCGCACCTTCGCCGTCATCTCGCATCCCGACGCCGGAAAGTCGACGCTGACCGAAGCGCTGGCACTGCACGCGAAGAAGATCTCGGAGGCAGGAGCCGTCCACGGCAAGGCAGGCCGCAAGTCGACGGTCTCGGACTGGATGGAGATGGAGAAAGCCCGCGGCATTTCCGTCAGTTCCACCGCACTGCAGTTCAACTACCACTCCTCCGAGACCCCGGACGAGCAGATCAACGTCATCAACCTCGTCGACACCCCCGGTCACTCCGACTTCTCCGAGGACACGTACCGCGTCCTGACCGCCGTCGACGCGGCGGTCATGCTCATCGACGCTGCCAAGGGCCTCGAACCGCAGACGCTCAAGCTGTTTCAGGTGTGTCGTCACCGCGGCATTCCGGTCATCACCGTCATCAACAAGTGGGACCGTCCCGGTCAGACTCCTCTCGAACTGCTCGACGAGATCAGCGAACGGATCGGCCTCACGCCCACCCCCCTGTACTGGCCGGTCGGCATCGCCGGCGACTTCCGCGGACTGCTGCGGCGCGGTGAAGACGGTGAGGCTCGCGAGTACGTCCGCTTCACCCGCACAGCAGGCGGCGCGAAGATCGCCCCCGAAGAGGTCATGGACGCCGACGCGGCGCTCGCCAAGGAAGGCTCCGAGTGGGAGACCGCGGCCGAGGAGAGTGAACTGCTCTCCGCTACCGGCCAGGACCACGATC
The DNA here is from genome assembly GCF_029457415.1 of Rhodococcus sp. RCBS9. Classification (NCBI taxonomy): domain Bacteria; kingdom Bacillati; phylum Actinomycetota; class Actinomycetes; order Mycobacteriales; family Nocardiaceae; genus Rhodococcus; species Rhodococcus sp. RCBS9. Next base: position 803,058 of record NZ_CP120422.1, read on the forward strand.
AGGAGATGTTCCTCGCCGGTCAGACTTCCCCGGTGATCTTCGCGTCCGCGATGCTCAACTTCGGCGTCCGCCAGATCCTCGACACCCTCGTCGAATTGGCGCCGCCGCCGCGTGGGCGCGAAGACCTCAGCGGCAAGCCGCGCGAGGTCACCGATCCGTTCAGTGCGGTCGTCTTCAAGGTGCAGGCCGGTATGGACACCGCGCACCGCGACCGTCTGGCGTTCATGCGCATCGTCTCCGGCGTGTTCGAGCGCGGCATGGTTGTCACACACGCCCAAACCGGCAAGCCCTTCACGACCAAGTACGCCCAGACGGTATTCGGACGTGAACGTTCCACCGTCGAATCCGCGTTCCCCGGCGACGTCGTCGGCCTCGTCAACGCCACCGCACTCGCACCCGGCCACACGCTGTACACCGAGAAGAAGGTGGAGTTCCCGCCGATTCCGTCGTTCGCGCCGGAACACTTCTCGATCCTGCGCGCCGAAAGCGCCGGCAAGTACAAGCAGTTCCGCCGTGCTGTCGACCAACTCGATTCCGAGGGCGTCGTCCAGATTCTCCGCAACGACATCCGCGGCGACGCATCCCCCGTCATGGCGGCTGTCGGCCCGATGCAGTTCGAGGTCGTCGCAGCGCGCATGAAGGCCGAGTTCAACGTCGAGGCCAAGATGGAACCGCTCGGCTACGCATTGGCTCGCCGTACCGACGCCGCGTCCGAGGTCGAACTGAACCGTCAGCGCGGTGTGGAGGTCTTCACCCGATCCGACGGTGTTCTGCTCGCCCTGGTCAGTGACAAGTGGCGCCTGCAGTACATCCAGAAGGAACTCCCGGATCTGACGCTCGAACCCCTCGTCGCTGCTGCGGACTGATGAGCCTGATCGAGGCGCTGTTCGACGCCGAACTGCACATCGGCAGCGCCACGATTCTCTGGCGGGAGATCATCGGAAACGCGTTCGGAATCGGCTCCGCGATCGCGGGCGCGCGACGCTCGGTATGGGCGTGGCCCGTCGGTATAGCCGGAAATGCCTTGTTGTTCACGGTGTTCATGGGCGCACTTTTCCACACTCCGCAAGAGCTCAATCTCTACGGCCAGGCCGGCCGTCAGTTGTTGTTCATCACCGTCAGCGTCTACGGGTGGACTCAGTGGCGACGCGGGGCACGCGACTCCGGTCGCGCAGTCCTGCCCCATTGGGCGACAACTCGCGAGCGCGTCGCCATGATCGCCGTCATGACCAGCGGCACAATCGCTTTTGCCTGGATCTTCGACCTCCTCGGCTCGTACGGAGCGTGGGCGGAGGCCTGGATCTTCACCGGCTCCATCCTCGCGACATACGGCATGGCGCGCGGCTGGACCGAATTCTGGCTCATCTGGATCGGCGTCGACGCCGTTGGTGTTCCCCTTCTTTTCCGAGCCGGCTATTACCCTTCGGCGATCCTCTATCTGGTCTATGCATTCTTCGTCCTGTGGGGCTTCGCAATGTGGCTGCGCATTCAACGCCGAACTCCACAAGGGGTGTGACCGTAAACCAACTCCTGGTATGTTTGCGTCGATTAAGCAAACCGGCGGTCTGTTTACGGGCATCAGGAGCGAAACAATGGAAGACAAGAATTCTCACGGAATAGCGGGCCCCAACGGTTCCGGCAACGGATCGAGAGCCAATAGTTCCGCAAGTAATGGTTCTGCAAGCAATGGTTCTGGGAGCAACCTTTCCACGGGTAACGGTTCCAGCAGTGCCACCGCCACAGCGGATTTTCTGTCGACCGCACCCAAGCAATCCGATGCATTCACGTTTCCGCTTCCTGCCCGAACCACGGCCGCACACAGCAGCGGAGAGGACCTTTCAGTGCCAGCTTCAACACGCGAATCATCGAGGACGCTCGAAACTCGGAGTCGTACCGTCGTACGTCGCGACGCGATGGGCGTAGCCGCCGTTCGAGTGGCCGGTCGACTCACCCACACCGAACTCATCGCAAATCAGGCCTCACCCTCGAGCACACATTCCTCCGACCCCACGACGGATCTGGACGAGTTGCTCACGATGCTCGGCAGCTACCTGTTGTCCTCGGGGTTCGAACATCCCGAAATCCACGCCAAGCTGGGCGGACAGTCGATTGTCGTCAACCTCGTTTCACCGGAAATCAGCGCCAGCTGAGCTCGACCCAGCTGTCACCTAGGGCCACAGCACTGCTCGTGTCCATGCCCGGTCCGAGCCGCGCCGGTACAACCACCGCTGATGTCGACGCCCGGAGTCTGCCTGCCAGAACTCGACAGACTCCGGCTCGAGGCACCACGCACGCCAGTCCTCCGACACGAACCCTGGGTCGTCGCTGATTCTTGCTTCCGCAGCGGCCACCGACGTGTCGTACGCCCCTAAGTCTTCGAGCACCTCGCTCTGCTCACTTGCCGTCGCCACCGCTCTCGCCGTGACGGAGCGTTCGACGAAGTCTCGGCGTCGAAGTGCGTCGTCGCCCTCGCGAACCGTTCCGCGAATCCGGACCTGTTGGCCTGTTTCGCGCCAGTAGAAGGCGAGCGATGCTCGCGGATTTTCTTTCAACTCAACACCTTTCGGCGAAGCAGCTGAACCAGAGAACCAGAACCCACCCTCGGTCACGTCCTTGAGGATGAGGAAACGAGAATCAGGCATACCGTCGCCGTCCACGGTCGAGAGCGCACACACGTGTGGCTCGACGACGCCGAAGGCCACGGCCGCACGGAGCCAGTCGAGGAACAACTCCCCCGGCTTTTCCGGAAAACACTCGGGCGCGGGCGGCGGAGTTCCGGTCAGCGCGGGGATACCGCGAATCCACGTCCGTACGTCAGGCAGCGAAAAATCTGCATCAACCATGAGCCGACTCTAATCGCGGGTGGCCTCAGGAGACGTTGCGAACGACCGAGTCGCCGAACGACGGTTGCTGCAGCAGCGCCCACTTGTTGGACGTCAATCGGAAACTCGGCATGTCGGCGAGCGCCACCACCGATTCCCAGGTCCGCTCGTAGCTCGTGTGGGAGATTCGCCATTCACCGTCGCTGCAGCGGGTGTATCTGTCGTGATAGAAGGCCGATCCGCGAAGCAGCATGCCGTCTTCGGGGATGACCACTGTGTCCGCGAGGCACCAGATCCCGGTTGCGGTGTCTCCGTCGACGTCGATCTCGGGTTGCCCGCACTGATGTTCGGTGATGATGTGTGATCCGAGAGTGTTCTCGAGGAAGGAGACGAACGAATCTCGGGAATCGAAACTGAGTTGTTCTCCGTAGATCGCGGTGGCGTCGACGGTCAGAGTGTCGGCGAATTCGACCCACGATTTGGTGTCCAAGGCGCGTGCGTATCGGTACTTGAGTCTTTGGATGAGAACAATCGCTTCGAGATCCATGATCCCCGCCTCCCGGTGCAGCAACCACCCGTCCTATGTGTGCACATTAGCCTGTATCACGCCGAAACGGGCATTACTCTCAAAGCTAGTAGAAATGTCAGCCGATAACACGCTTTTCCAGGCCGTCGAGCATGATCGTGATCTTCTCGTCCAACCAACCTCGCCCGTGCCACGTCGATTCGTCGCCGATTCCCTCGATCAACGACTCCGATGCATTCCAACTTTCCTGATACGCCTGTCGCGCGGAACGTGAATCGGCGGAGCTGACGGTCTTGTCCATCGCCGCCATCATTGCGAACTGCGTCATCGTCACCTCGGAGATGAAGTCCACCGCCAATATCGCATCGTGGGGTGTGAAGCCTTGCGCAGTCAACGAACCGACCAGTTTCTCCACGATCTCGATTATCGCCGGCGGCGTGCCCGGAACTGCGAGACCGACCTGGGCCAGACCTGGATAGCGCTCGAACGAGGACCACAGAACGTCGCAGAAATCCTTCAGGAATTCGCGCCACGGACGATTCGTATCGGGCCACACAGTCTGACGCACAACATGATCCGAGCAGGCACGCAGCAGCGCTTCGCGGTCTGCGAAGTAGCGATAAAGTGCAGAATGACTGACGCCCAGCCGCTTTGCCACGCTCGGCATGGTCAGTTCACTCAGATCACCGGCGAGGGCGGCCTCGACGATGTCCACTGTCGACAACGTCGGCGGCCGCCCCGTCTTCTTTCCGGTCTGCATTCTGCTCAGCTTGCCACCAACCGCCATCCCGACGCACGGTGGCGCTGATTCCAGAACGCGGCGTAGTTCCCACCGGCTGCGAGCAGGACTTCGTGGGTGCCCACTTCGACTATCGAACCGTCGTCACCGAGCACGATGATCTGATCTGCGGCCACGACGGTCGACAGTTTGTGAGCGATCACGAGCAGTGTGCTTTCCCTGGCGAGTTCTTGCATCGCACGTTGAACGTGTGCCTCGTTCTCGGGATCGAGCGCGGCAGTCGCCTCGTCGAGCAGAACGACAGGTGCGCGTTTGAGGAGTGCGCGTGCAATGGAGACCCGCTGCCGCTCTCCACCGGACAGTGCCGTCCCGCCCTCACCGACACGGGTGTCCCAACCCCGCGGAAGCCGCTCGACGATTTCCGCGACGCCCGCGATCCGAGCTACGTCGAAGACTTCCTCGTCCGTGGCTTCGGGGCGGCCGAGGCGGATGTTCGCGATCAACGTGTCGTCGAAGAGGTACACGTCCTGGAAGACCAGAGACAGCTGCGACATCAGATCGGCACTCGTGAGGTCCCGCACGTCGACGCCGCCGACACGCACCACACCGGAGTCGACGTCGTAGAAGCGCGAGATCAACCGGGTGACGGTCGTTTTGCCGGACCCTGACGGACCGACCAACGCCGTCAACGACTTCCGTGGCACGTCGAAGGAGATGTTTCGCAGAACCTGCCCACCGTCCGCGTATCCGAAGTCGACGGCGTCGAACTGCACTGCCGTCTCCCCCGTCGCCGTCCCGCTGGTATCGGGTTCGACCATTGGTTCAACTTCGAGGATCTCGGACATTCGCCGGATTTCATTGCGCGCCATTCTGATTGCACCGCCGAACTCGCCGATCTCACCCAGCGGCTGGATGAACCGTGCGGTCAGTCCGAGTAGCGCGATCAACGTGACCGGATCGATGTCGCCGCCGAGCGCGAGGAACGCGCCCAAGATGATCACGGCAGAGAACACGAATTGCAGGGCGATCCCGTTGACCACGGACCCGATCACCACGAACCACAGTTGTGAACGACCCGCAGTGTGTTGCGCTTCGATCGCGTCGTCGAGCGGTTCGTACACCCCGTGGGTGCGTCCGAAAGCACGCAGGACCGGTTGGCAACGCGCGTATTCGAGCACTCGATTGTTCGATTCGACGGCCGCTGCATGGGCCCGATCGTCGGCCTTGGCAGTCATCGTCGAGGCAAATCGTGCTGCCGCGAAGAGAATTGGAACGCTGATTACCAGCGCGAGCCCGAGCCGCCAGTCGAAGAACAACATGCACACGACAATGGTTGCCGGGCTGGCAATTCCGGAGATGATCGGTGTCATCAGGTGTGCAGCCGCCCCCATCACCGAGATGGTGCCCTTGCTGGCAACCTGCGATACCTGCCCGAGTCGGCCGGCGCCGAACCAGCCGAGCGGCAGAGTGACGAGATGATCTCCCAGACGAAGATGCATCGTCCGCAGCAGAGTGAGGGCCGACTCGAAGCCCTTCATCGCCTGCAGGTAGTGCGCAATCGAACTGATCACAGCGCATACGGCCATGGCGGCGAGCCACCGAACGAAACTGCCCCAGTTCTGATCGAACAGTGCCTGCACCGCAGGGACCAGAAGCGCCACTGCCAAACCCTGCATCACGCCGTACAACACTGCCCACACCAGGAACTCGCGATAGCGGCCCTGATTCTGCGGGCCGAGTATCCGGAAGAGGTCGCGAATCATGAGTTGGCCTTTCCTGCTGCGTCAGACTTACCTGCGGTGTTGCGTTCAATCGAGTCGGCCCGACTGTGCTCAATCGAGTCGGCCCGACTGTGTTCAATCGAGTCGGCCCGACTGTGACTCGCCCACATCCGCGCATAGGTTGAACCACTCGCCACGAGCTGATCGTGCGTGCCCTTCTCCACGATCCGTCCGGCGTCGAGGACCACGATCTGATCGGCACTCACGATCGAAGCCAACCGGTGCGCGATCACCAGCACGGTGCGCCCCACCGTCAAACGCGACAGCGCTTCTTGGATATCGGCTTCGGACTCCGGGTCGGCGAACGCGGTTGCCTCGTCGAGCACGAGAACAGGAGTGTCCGCGAGAATCGCACGCGCGATGGAGACTCTTTGGGCTCCACCACCCGAGAATCTGGCGTCGACCCCGACCACCGAGTCGTACCCCCTCGGGAGCGCTTCGATTCGGGTGTCGATCTGCGCGGCTGCGGCAGCGGCCTTCACCTCGGCCGAAGTCGCCTGCGGTCGGGCAAGCCGAATGTTGTCGAGCACGGTCGCTTCGACCAGCTGCACGTCCTGCAGAACGAATCCGACGTGGCGGTACAGCTCGTCGGTAGCGACTTCCCTGACGTCGACACCACCGATGGCCACGGATCCGGCACGCACGTCGTGGAACCTCGGAACCAACGTCGCCAGCGTCGACTTACCCGAACCCGACGGTCCGACCAGCGCCGTCACCGTGCCCTCCGGCAGCGTCAGATCGATGTCGGTCAGAACGTCGGCGCCGTCGTCGTATGCAAAGGAAACTCCGGAGAATCGAACTTCGTTCCCCACAGGCTTTTTCGGATGATCGGTTTCCGGCAGAGCGTCGGTTGCGAACAGCGCGATCAGTCGCGCCGCAGCGGCGGCTGCCTCACGGCGTGCCTGCATACCGAAACCGATGGTCGTCACCGACACCGGAATCACCATCGCGACAAGAGAACTGGTCAGCACATCGACGGGTGACACCCATCCGGAGTGAACGAACCACGAGCCGAGGCCAAGGTTGACCACCAGCACAACCGGTGCGCTCAACGCAATCGAGGCCAGTGCCTCGGTCCGGAGCATCGGGCGAACCCAGCCCTCGTACGAGACGGCAAACGCCTTGGCAGCGTCGCGGTATCGAGAATGTGACTGCTTGTCCTGACCGAAGGTCTTGACCACTGCGATGCCGGTGACGAACTCGACGATGGTGTTGCTGATGGCCGCGATGCCCTCATTCATCCGGCTCATCTTGACGGCCATGTCCTTGGTCATCATCGCGTAGGCGATCATGTAGATCGGGAGGGTGGCAATCGCGACCAGTCCCAGACGCCAGTCGATCGAGATCACGTAGCCGAGCCCGACGAGCGGCACCGCGATGGCGCCGGTGGTCTCGACGGCGCTGTGCGCAACCAGGTAGTGGAGATCGGAAATGTCGTTCTGCGCGGCTTTGCGTACGGTTCCGGACGAGTGGGAGGTGAACCAGCCCAGTGGAAGTCGACCGAGTGTCGCTGCGATTCGACGCCGAAGCACAGCTTGAAGATTGACATCGGCGAAGTGCGTCACGATCAATGCACCGCCTCCGAAGAACGCGCGCATACCCAGACCGAAGACGACCACCCACACGATCGTCCAGACGCGAGACGAGTCGATGTCGCCGCCCACGATCAGCGTCTTACCCAACTCGGCGATGGCCACGTACGGCACGATGGCCGCGACCGCGGCGATCACCTGCATCACCATCGCGATGGTGGTCCGTGTACGAACTGGCGCAAGGAGTTCGCGAAGCGCGCTCTTGTGCGCCGCCGCTTCAGCTTTGGCATGCGAGACTTCGGCCGTCGCTCCTTGTGATGCGTCGGCCTCTTCAGATGAAATGTCTGCTTTCGTAGCCTGTGTCGTCGTCATTTCGAGAACGCCTTCCATCGGGTTACTGCGTCGGCGTCGGATGCGATGCGGCCTTGGAGTTCCGCGCCGGTGAGAGTGCGATCGGCAAGAGCCTCGAGGTCTTCGAGGATCCAGTAGACCGCGAAAGGATAACTGCCGAACCAAAGTTCACCGCTCACGTCCACTGTGCGTCCGGCCTTCACTGCGGAGATCTCGTTGAACAGTGGATTTGCGTGAACTAGAGCGCCGTCGTAGATGTTGCCCGAGGTCACGACCATCGCGTCCGCCGCGTGCTGTCCGACCTCCTCGCCTGACACCGAAGACGTGGCAACACCTGTGTTGGGGCCGATCTTCGCGTCGAGTTCGGCTTGCGGGCGCCCGAAACCGGCTTCCTCGATGATCGAGGACATCGGCGACTGTGGGATGACGGTGTAAATGCCGCCGGAGAATCCCACCAGCACTGACAGCGTCTGCGGTTGCGCCTCGACCGTTCCGGATACTTCGGCAAATTTGGTCTCGAGCCTCGACACGATTTCGCGAGCTTCGGACTCTCGACCCAGTGCCGTCGCCGCGGTATTCAGAACTTCGCGCCACGGCGCCGCATAGGCGAGCACCGTCGTCGGGGCAATCTCGTTGGCCTGCGCGGTGATCGACGTCAACGAGCCGACATCACTGAGCAGGATTCGGTCAGGATGAACGGCCGCGATCTGCTCCACATCTGGTGATTGGAAGAACGTCGGTTTGTCGACGACCTCGATCCCCTCACTCTGCAATATCTCCTTCGCCGCCTGCGACTGCAGCGTGGCGAAGACCGTATCGGGCTTGACCCCGAGCGTGAGTGCGTTGAGCGCTGCGAACTCGTCCAGTGCGAGCAGTTTCTGAGGTGCAGGTACGGCCGACGACTCGCCTGTTTCCGATGCGTCTGCGTCATCGCCGCCCACGGAGCAACCGACAAGCGCCGTTGCTGTCGCTGCGAGTGCCGTTGCTCGCAGGCCCCACTGCTGCCGCATCCTTCTCTCCCCGCTTTAGTTACACACTGTCTCGATTAGGGTAGCCTACAATAAGTCACGCCTTTTGTGCAGTCCTCGTCGCTGGAAGTGCAATCGCCGGCAGACAGGCGACAACACTGATGACGGCACCCATCACGAACGCCAGCGCGAACGAGTCGCCGGAAATGCCGATCGCCAGGACCGCTGTGGTCACCGGGGCGCCCACCGCCGAACCGACGGTTCTGATCACACTGTTGACTCCACTGGCTGCTGCCATTTCCGATGGCGGGACGATCGAGGCAACCAACAGAGCACAGACCGCGAACCCCACGCCGTTCCCCAATCCGACGAGGGAAAAGAACGCCACGATCGCAACCACCGAACTCGGCCAGATCGCGAGTCCGACTGCGCCCGCCGCCATGAGGGCCAGCGCTATGACAGCGGGCACCCGCGGCCCGAATCGCCGCGCGAGAGCCGGCGTCAAGCGGCCACCGAGAAAGACGAGGACAGCGGCGGGCAAGAGCGCCAAGCCGGTCTGCACAACGGTGAATCCGCTTCCATACGTGGACGTTTCCGGCGCCTGGAGGATCCGCGGCAGACAGAGATAGAAAATGTACGGCACGAACCCGAACACCAGGGTGAGTGCGCTGGTGATCATCATCGGCTTGTCCCGAAAAACTCGCATGTCGACGATCGGCGCGTCGTGGCGGGAATCGACGGCAATCAGTGTCGCGAACGAAACGAACGCGACTACCACCAGACCCCAGAATCCGAGCGACAAAACTCCCCAGTCGGAGGCTTTCGTGATCGCCAAGAGCAGGCTCACCAATCCGAACGCCAGAGCGCCGGCACCGGCCCAGTCCGTCGGCATACCCGGGCGGCGATGCGAGCCCGGAACCACGGCCACCACTGCGACCAATGCGAGCACGATCAAGATCCCGGTGATCACGAACAACCACTGCCAACTGAGATACTCGAGGATGACACCGCCGATCACCAGTGCACTTCCGGCACCGATTCCCAAAGTCCCAGCGAGCCAACCTATCCCTGAAGACAACTCGGGACCTACTACCGTTCTCCGCAGTACTGCCATCGCAAGCGGGAAGCTCGCCATGCTCACTCCCTGGACAGCTCGAACGACAAGCAGCACCCCGATATTCGGGGCGGCTGCCGCGGCAAATGTCGCGAGAGCGAAGATGATCAGGACGATCACCAGGACTCGCTTGTCGCCGAATCGGTCACCCATCGCGCCGACTATCGGAGCCATCACCGCGGCCGCCAACAGGTACGCCGTCAGGATCCAGCCGGTCACCGCCACGGACGTGTCGAAATGCTCACCCAACACCGGCAACGCCGGTACCAGCATGGTCTGCATGAGCGAGTAGACGAGTACCGCCCCCGCAAGCGCGGCGATCACCCGGCTCCCGGATCGCGTGGGCGCCTCCGCCAAGGTTGTCATCGACACCTTCCTCCAATCATGAATCGAATCGGAACGGAACACTCCGTTCCGATTGAGTAAACCATGCATTGCTAGCCTGTGGGAATGGCGAAAGAGAATGCGAGCCTCCCCGGACGCGCCCGAGAAGCCGCAGACAACGACGTCACCGTACTGCGAGCAGCGCGCGAGATTTTTGCCGAACAGGGTTGGAATGCACCGGTATCGGCAATTGCCACCCGGGCCGGAGTGGGAGTAGGCAGCATCTATCGCCGATACCGAGGCAAGGAGGAACTGGCGCAATCCCTGCGCGTCTGGGCGATCGACCACCTCGCCACCCTCGCCCGAGAGTGCATGAGCACCGCGAAAACCGATGAAGCCGTATTGAAGACGTTCTTCTCGCGATATCTCACCGAATCAGTGGGACCGCTCATTCCGGTCCTCGGCGGCAAGTTACCTGAACACGCCGAAGTCACTCGTGCCGCCGAAGAATTGGAGGCCGCACTGCAATCGATGGTCGACGTCTGCATCGACGCTCGCGAAGTCCCGCCCGACTTCACTGCTGCAGACGTCATGCTCATGACAGTGCATCTGCGGCCGACTCTGCCGATCGAGGGTGATCGAGCCACCGAAATACACACGCGCTATCTCGACTTCATGCTCGACGGACTTCGTGGCGGAACACCTCGACCAACGATCACTCCCCCGTCCTGGAGCGAATGGCTTCAGATGTGGCAGGGCAACTGACCCCGAGAACACCCGAATGACATGTCAGGTTAGGCTTACCTAGCTTATTTCGCCATGTTCGGAAGGTTCTCATGAAAATCAATCGCCGGCTCGCCGGCTTCGCCGCACTACCCGCCGTCGCCACGCTCCTACTCGCCGGTTGTGGAAGTAGCGACGCAGCGCCCTCTACCGAGACCAGGTCTGCCGACCAGTCCTGGAGTTACACAACGGGATACGGAAACACGATCACCCTCGACCACGCCCCGGAGCGGATCGTCGTCGACGCGTACTCCGCTGCGGCTCTGTGGGACTACGGCATTCGGCCGGTCGGCATCTTCGGTTACGGCGTCGGCAATCCAGACGTCACCGATCGCGCTGACGAGTCGACGATGACCGTCGTCGGCCGTGAAGGTGAACTCAGCGCGGAAGCTCTTGCGGCGCTGGACCCAGACCTGGTCATCGGGTACGGCAACAGCGACGACCCGACACGATGGACTTGGTGGGACGAGCCGATGGGCAAGACCGTCAACAATGTTGCACCGTTTGTCGGCGTCAAGTTCTCCGGAGCCTCGACACCGGACGTGTTGAACGAGTACGCCTCACTCGCCGAAGCTCTCGGCGGGGACACCGACACAGCCGCAGCACGCGAGGGCAAGGAAGCATTCGAATCCGGTGCAGAGCGCATCCGAACTGCTGCGGCCAAGGTCGACGACATCGAAGTCCTCGCCCTGAACGGTGACAGCTCCGAGTTGTACGCAGGCACAACGGCGCTCGCTCAGTTCGGTTACCTGAAGGAACTGGGCGTGAAGTTCACCGGTCCGGGAGGTGACAAGGGCTGGGCCGATCTCAGCTGGGAACAGGTACCGGACTATCCGGCGGACATCGTGTTCCAGTTCGCGAAGTCGGCAGAGGCATTCGCGGCATCACCCGTGTTCGTCAAGCTGCCCGCGGTGACCGCGAACCAGGTGATCGACTTCGACGACAAGCGTCCCAACACCTACGCCAATTACGGCGCCTGGTTCGAGCAGGTTGCACAACTACTCGACCAGGCCCGCAACGTCGCCTGAATTACTGCCCAGTAGTGATTCGTCCGGCCGCTTCCTCGAGAACGTCGAGGAAGATGGCCGCGGTGAGCGCAAATCCTTGGTTGTATCGCGCGTCGCTGGTCAACACGTTGCCCGCTTGAACTGCAGGCAACCGCTGCCACGTCGGCTGCGACTTGATCGCGTCGAGCGCTTCCTGATCGCGTGCTTGGGCGATGATCACATCCGCCGGAGCCAAGGTGTCGAGTTGCTCGAACGACAACTCGAACGAGTTCTCTGCATTGTCGTCGTCACGGAAAAGCACGTCCAGGCCGGCATCGAGTGCAACACTGATTCGCAGATTCCGCTGATGCACAAGGAAGCCCGTCGGCGTCTGAACGCCGAACACGATCTTCTTTCCGCCCAGCTTCTCCTGCAACATCGGTCGCAGTCTCGCGAGCTTGTCGTCGTACTCCGCAATGGAAGCCTCGGCGATCGTCACCCGGTCGAGCTGGCTCGCCTGCGCCATCAGAGCACCTCGCCAGTCGACCGGGTGCCCGGCAATCGGTTCGACGTCGTCGCCGACGACCAACAGCGGCGCGATGGAAGACAAGCGCTCGGTGCCGTACCAGTCACTGGTGTATCCGATCGCAGTGATGACGATCAGATCGGGCTCGAGAGCGAGCAGAGCCTCGAAGTTGGTGGAGAAGTCGCCGGCGACGTTGACGAAGCTCGCGTCCTCGATGGTGCGGCCGGGAAACTGGAATCCTGCCTTGGCGTCGGGGAACCAGAAGTTGCCCGATCCGACGATCGGGTAGTCCATCATCATCGCGAATTCGAGGTCGACGCGGCCGTCGAGCACCACCACACGCTTCGGGTCGCGCGGAACGTCGCCGCTGAACTCGGCCCACGTGTACGGGAGAGTGTCACTGGCAGAGTCGGATTCGCCATCGGAGCTTCCGCAGGCGCTCAGCGCCAATGCTGCAGCCACACCAGCTGCGCCACCGAAGAATCGGCGTCGCGAAATGCGGTCGACGATCTGAGCCCACTCCGTGTCGGTAACCTGCGCATCCAGGACGAGTGTCATACCTTTGCTCCTTCGATGTTTCGCTGACGCTCGCGTCCCAGCGGAATGACCAGCGGTGTGTGGGAAACCGGATCGTCGATGATGCGGCACGCCATGCCGAACACCTCCTGCACCAGTTCTTCGGTGATGATCTCCGCGGGCGGGCCCTCGGCGACCACCGCGCCGTCCTTCATCGCGATGATGTGAGTTCCGTAGCGGCACGCGTGATTGAGATCGTGAAGCACCGCCACCAGCGTGTGTCCGTCGTTCTCGTTCAGATCGCGGCAGAGTTCCAGCAGCTCGATCTGGTGCGCGATGTCGAGGAACGTCGTCGGCTCGTCCAGTAGCACCAACGGAGTCTGCTGCGCGAGAACCATAGCTACCCAGACACGTTGGCGCTGACCACCGGACAGTTCGTCGACCGGCCTGGCCGACAGATCCGTGACCTTGGTTGCTTCCATCGCCTTGATGACGGCGGCCTCGTCCTCTCGGGACCACTGGCGGATCAGCTTCTGGTGCGGATAACGCCCTCGCGCAACCAGATCGGCGACTTTGATTCCGTCCGGCGCGATCGACGTCTGCGGCAGAAGCCCGAGTCGCCTCGCAACTTCCTTTGCCGGGTACGACGTGATCGTCTTACCGTCGAGAAGGACCTTGCCGGTGGTCGGCTTGAGCAACCGGGACAGCGCACGCAGAAGCGTCGACTTGCCGCAGGCATTGGGACCGACGATGACGGTGAAGCCACCGTCGGGGATTTCGACGTCGAGGTGTTCCGAGATGACGCGCTTGTCGTAACCGATCGTGACGTCCTCGGCGCGAAGCCGATTCGTCCTTTCGACCACGACGGCGGCCGTACTTGTCTCGTTCACGCTGTTCCTCGTTCCTTCACCGATCACTGCTTACGTGCCTCTCGCGCGAGAAGCCATACGAAATAGATGCCACCGATGGAGACGGTGACGACGCCGACCGGCAACTGTGTCGGCGCGAAAGCTCGCTGCGCCACCCAGTCGCTGACCATCAGCAACGCGCCACCCATTGCTGCCGACGGCAGCAGGGTCACTCCGGCACTACCGGTCAATCGCCTCACCAACTGCGGAGCCGCCAGCGAGACGAACCCGATGGGACCGGCCGCTGCTGTCACCATGGCCGTCAGGGCGACGCCGAGAACAACCAGGGAAAGCCGCGTGGGTTCGGCCCGGACGCCGAGCGCCTTGGCGGCGTCGTCGCCCATCTCGAGCATCTGCATCCGCCTGCCCAACACCAGGATCAGCGGAACGAGGATGGCCAGCACGACGACCACCGGCCACACCTGAGTCCAGCCGAGTCCGTTCAACGAACCGGCACCCCACACTGCGGCAGCCATGGCGTCGTCAAGTTTCGCCTTGAGGATCATCCAGGTGTTGACCGAGCCCAACATCGCGCTGATGGCGATACCGACGATGATCAACCGGAATCCCTGCACACCTCGCTTGTACGCAAGGAGATAAACAACTGCTGCGGTGGCGATTCCGCCCACCAGAGCACCGACTGCGATCTCGTAGTAAGTACCACCGATGAGGAGGATGACCACCAGAGCGCCCGTGTACGCACCGGAGTTGAAGCCGATGATGTCCGGGCTACCCAACGGGTTCCTGGTCAGCGATTGGAAGATCGCACCGCTCATACCGAGCGCCGCACCGAGCATCAGCGCCAACAGAACTCGGGGCAGACGCCATTCCACGACGACCATGTGGATACGCGCGGGGGCTTCGCCGAACAGTGCACCGAGGACGTCCCCGATCGGCACTTGGTAGTCACCACTACCGAGCGCGATGACACCGATGGCCAATGCAAGCGCAACGAGGACGAGGCAGACTGTGACCGTGCGGACGTCGATCCGCGCGGACCAGCCTTCTTTGGGTGAGCGCACCACCGTGGTGGCGCGCCCGAAATCGATGCTCACAGACCGCTCACCTTGCTTCGACGCACCAGCATGATCAGCACCGGAGCGCCGATGAAGGCCGTGACGATGCCGACCTGAAGTTCACCCGGGCGCAGCACGATTCGGCCGACGACGTCGGAGAAGAGAAGAAGAATCGGCGAGCACACCAACGTGTACGGGAGAATCCATCGCTGATCCGGTCCGACGAACCATCTCGCGACGTGCGGAACCATCAATCCGACGAATCCGATCGGCCCGGCCGCAGCTGTCGCCGCGCCGCACAGCAATGTCACCGCGATGACACCGAGGATGCGAGTACGAGTGATGTTGGCACCGAGCGAACGTGCCAGATCGTCACCCAGGGCCACCGCGTTGAGTTGGCGCGCCAACGCGAGCGCCAGGAAGAGCCCGATGAGAATGAACGGTGCGACGGCGAGAACGATTTCCAACGAACGCCCGCTGAGTGAGCCGGCATTCCACTGGCGCATCTGGTCGAAGGCGGTCGGGTTGAGCAAGGTGATCCCGGACGAGATACCGCCGAGCACGGAGCCGATGGCAACACCGGCAAGCGTCAGCCGAATGGGCGTCGCACCACCTCGACCGATCGAGCCCAGCGTGTAGACGATCGCTGTGGCTATCACCGCTCCGAGGAAAGCGAACCATATGTACGACCAGATGCTGGTCAAGCCGAAGACCGCGACGGCAACGACCATCGCGAAGCCCGCGCCGGCATTGACACCGAGAATTCCGGGATCAGCCAAGGGATTTCGTGTCATCGCCTGGATGAGGCCACCGGCCACACCCAGTGCCATACCGACTATCAGACCGAGCAGAGTACGCGGTAGTCGCAGGTCACGGATGATCACGTGATCGTTCGAGTCGTCGTAGTTCACCAGCGCGTCGATCACGGTCCCGAACGGAATGGTCTTCGATCCCACCGCGATACTCAGCAGGAGCACGGCGGCGAGCACCACCAGACACACCAGAAGACCCGCCATACGACGAGAGTTGGTCGATACCAGGCCGTCCGGTTGCTTCTGCTTCTCGTGCAGCGACTCGTCGATCAGTTCTTCGGTGTGTTTGTCGACTGCACTCTTGTCCGCCGCACCGCTGTCGACAGCACTCTTGTCGAATCCAACGGTCACAAGCCGGCGCTCTCTAGAGTCTTCTCGACCTCGTCGCGGATCTCTTCCTCGTCGCGGTCCGATTCCCAAGCCGCATCGAGTGCCGCGCGGACACTTTCGTCGAGGGCCTCGTACTTCGCGTTCCACACCTCGGCTTTGTACGTCCAGTAGCCGATGACCTTGTACTGCTCACCCGGCAACTTCAGTTCGTGGCGAAGGTACTTGCGGATGTCACGGAGCATCGTGCTCTCGCCTGCAACCCACACGTATCCGAGTTCGGTGGGCAAGTTCATCGCGCGAACCGCGTCCGGCAACTTCGACGGTGCAACACCGTTGCCACTGCCGACCAGCCAGATGAACTCGACGTCGGCGTCCGAGGTGATCTGCTGCTTGTGAGACTCGTCCACCACCTCGACGATCGCCTTGGCCGACATCCCGGCGGGCAACTGTTCGATCAAGCGCCCGAGTGCGGGGAGTCCAGTCGCGTCGGCGACGAACACCTGCCAACGTGCGTCGGCCGGGGGCTCGTAGAGGCCACGAGACTCGCCGATCGCCAACTTGTCACCGATCTCGGCCTTCTGTGCCCAGTCGCTGGCGATACCACCCTCGTGAACGACGAAGTCGATCGTCATGCGGCTGGTTTCGGAATCGAACCGTCGCACGGTGTACGGCTGGCACGGGGACGGTTCCGCTCCCTCCGGGTATCGCCAACCGCGCGGTGCATCCGGATCTTCCGCCGGAAGAACGAACTTGCCTGTAGCCGGGACCGGGAAGTGGAGGCGCAGGTATTCGTCACCGGTACCGGTGGTTTCGAAGGCGGTCAGCTCCTCCCCACCGAACACGATACGAACCATTCCCGGGGTCACGTACTCCTTGTGAAGTACCTCGCCGAACACAAGACTCACAACAATCTCCAACATCGATGGAACATGAACCGGACCCGAACACGAGGATCTATCCGACTTCCGGACATAGTTAACCCGTGCTAAGTAAGGTAGACCTTAATTTATTGCAGTGTCGTCGATGAGTCGATGCCTTCTCCGATGCAACGGGGCCAACTACTATCGCAATTCGGCCAACGCAATACGTATGGCCTGTTCACGACAAGTATTGGCACCGGTGTGACTTCTGACTACCGCCCACGATCCCTAGCGTGGACCCAGTGCCTTCGACACCACTTCTTTCGGCCGAGACAAACGGTCCCCCAACCAGCCCGGCGATCACGCCGCGTCAGGTAATCACACGCGCGATCGCTTCCGAAGGTCGCGGAGCCAAGCTGGCGGCCGCGTCCGTCGGCTTCACCGGCCACCAGGTCGCGGAAGCGTTGGTGCCGGTGGTGATCGGTGCGGTCATCGACCGTGCTGTGGCGACCAACGATGCCGCCGCACTCGGAAAGTGGATCCTCGTTCTCGGAATTCTCTTCACCGGCTTGTTGCTCAGTTGGCGCTTCGCGGCGCGCATCTCCGATTCCGTCACCGAGCACGGAGCACATCGCTTGCGGATGGACATCGCGCGCCGAGGCCTCGATCCGCACGGCATGTCGCCGCGGCGTATGCCGGGCGAGGTCTACTCGATTGCAACATCCGACGCGGGTTCGGTGGCCGGATTCACGCACACGCTGAGCACCAAACTTGCGGCCGCCTGCGGAGTGCTGACCGCCGCGATTTCGCTACTGGTGATCTCGGTGCCACTCGGCCTGCTCGTCATCCTCGGCACTCCCCCGGTGCTGGCTCTCATGCAGGTGGTCAGTCGGCCGCTCGAACGCCGAGCCGAAACCGATCAGTGGCAGGGCGCCAAGGCCGGCGCGCTAGCCGCAGATCTACTCTCCGGACTCCGAATCCTCTCCGGAATCGGCGCCGGAGATGCTGCAGCGCAGCGGTATCGGGGAGCCAGCCGGACTTCGTTGGAAGCAACCCTTCGCGCACAGAGATACCAAGCGATGTACTCCGCCGCCAACGTTGCGATCGCCGGCGCTTTCCTCGCCGTCATCGCGTACGTGGGCGGACGGATGGCAGCGTCCGGGAGCATCTCGGTCGGTGAATTCGTTGCCGTGGTTGGTCTGGCACAGTTCCTTCGGGGTCCGTTGATCGACATCATCTACTTCGGCGCCGGTCTGGCACGGGCGCGTGCTTCCGCCAACCGCGTCGCAGCACTTCTCGGGACCACCGAGGCTGTGACTCCCGCGGGTGAACCTGTGTCCCTGAATCACTCCGAGTTCCTGACGCTGCGCGACGTCGTGTTGGCCGGAGCGTCACCAGTCGATCTCGACGTCAAACGCGGCGAGATCATCGGCATCGTCACCGAGAATGCCGCCTGGGCGGATGCGTTGGTCGACGCACTGGCGCGTCGAATCGAGCCTTCGAGCGGAACAATTCATCTCGGCGACAACGCCATTCACGAGCTGCACATCGACGAACTTCGCACTCACGTTCTGGCAGCACCGCACGACGCGGCACTGTTCATCGGCACAGTCGGCGACAACATCGACGCCCTCGCACCGATCGGCAGCCGCAACGACGAGGCCATCGCCGCTGCTGCGGCAGATCAAGTGATCTCGGCACTGCCGCTCGGCCTCGCAACCCGAGTCACCGAGCAAGGGAATTCTTTGTCCGGCGGTCAGCGTCAGCGCATCGCGTTGGCGAGGGCACTGGCGAGCGAAGCTCCCGTCCTGGTCCTGCACGATCCCACCACTGCCGTCGACTCCGTCACCGAAGCGCGCATTGCTCGCGGGATCGCCGAGGTACGCGGGGCGCACGCCACAATACTTCTGACCAGCAGCCCCGTGCTGCTCGATATCTGCGATCGGGTGATCGAGCTGTGAACGAACTACTCCCCACCGCAACACCGAAACAAGCGCGCCGCGCGGCACTTCGGTTGATGGGACCCCACCGGATTTCCGCGATCGCAGCAGTCGTCACCCTGACCGCCGCGACCGCGATCGGTCTGCTCACACCGCTGGTCCTCGGCGCCATGGTCGACGCCGTGACCGACGCAGACGGCGACGCTGTCTCTCGCATCGGCACGCTGACTCTCGCGTTGGTCGGTATCGCGGTTGCCTCATCCCTTCTCGTCGGAGTGAGCAACTACCTGCTCGCCGGCGTCGGCGAGCGCGTTGTCGCCGACCTTCGCGAAGAAGTCGTCGTCCGGGTTCTCGACCTTCCGCAGAGCGACGTCGAACGGGCCGGGCGCGGAGATCTCGTCTCCCGCATCACCGGCGACGTGCGGTTGGTGACCCGGGCCGTATCCGAAGCACTTCCGGTTTTTGCCACCGCGGCACTGACCATCGTGTTGACCCTGATCGGATTGGGTAGCCTCGATTGGAGATTCGCCGTCGCCGCGGTGATCGCGGCACCCATCCAGATCCAGGCGCTGCGCTGGTACCTCTCGAGGTCGGCACCGGTCTACCGCGAGGAGCGGGAGGCAGAAGGTGCACGTGCGCAACAGCTCCTGGACTCGCTGAGCAACTCCGACACCGTCGGATCGCTTCGCCTGGCCGAGTCGCATCTCGAACAGATCGAATCTCGATCGATGACGGCCGTCCGGCTGAGCTTGTTGACCACGCGTCTACGCACCAGGTTCTTCGGCCGGCTCAACATCGCGGAGTTCATCGGCCTGTCCGCTGTGCTGATCACCGGCTTCTGGCTGGTGAAAGACGGTCAGATCAGCATCGGTGCCGCCACCGCCGCAGCCCTGTTCTTCCACCGCCTCTTCGATCCGGTGGGCGCGGTTCTCAGCGTGTTCGACGAATTGCAGGAAGGCACAATCGCGATGGCTCGCCTGGTCGGAGTCACGCTTGCGCCCGTGCCATCCGCACCGACCGATCCGCAGGAACCTGTCGACAGCTCAGCTTCTTTGGAACGCGTCACATTCTCGTACCGAAGCGGCGACGCTCCTGTTCTGCGAGACATCGACATCACCATTCCGGCAGGAACCGTCACCGCACTGGTGGGCGCTACCGGAGCCGGAAAATCTACAGTCGCAAAGCTGATCGCGGGAACCTACGAACCGACCGAAGGCGTCGTGAAGATCGGGACGGTGCCCCGGAACGAACTGCCACCGTCGACATCTCGGAGCGCGGTGGCCCTCGTGACTCAGGAGGTCCACGTCTTCGCCGGCACGTTGGCCGAGGATCTGCGGCTGGCCGACCCGTCGGCAACCGACAACGACATCACCGCGGCGCTCGATACCGTCGGCGCGTCGGATTGGCTGCGGGCTCTCCCGGACGGACTCGAAACCGTGGTCGGGGACGGTGGACACCGGCTGACCGCAACACAGGCACAACAACTTGCGTTGGCAAGAATCGAATTACTGGATCCGCCGCTGCTGATTCTCGACGAGGCGACCGCCGAAGCGGGCAGCGCCGGAGCCAGGGTCCTCGACGACGCCGCTCTCGCTCTGACCCGGGGTCGCACTGCTGTCACAGTGGCACACCGACTCTCACAGGCCGTCGACGCCGATCAGATCCTGGTGATGGACGACGGCCGCGTCGTCGAGCACGGCTCTCACGACGAGTTGGTCAACCTCGGGGGTCGGTATGCGGAGCTGTGGGAAGCGTGGTCCGCTCCGCGGAGTTGACCGCGACGGTTGCACCGACACTTCCGCCCGGTGCAACCCAACTCAAGCGTGCAGAAGGTACGGCACCGATTCGGGCGCCACATTCCCCTTGTTCATCATGCTGCCGGGTGTGCGGCCGGTGACCCGGCGGAACACTGCGACAAAGGCACTCGGAGTTTCGTATCCGACCCGCCTACTGACAACCGAAACCGGCACTCCAGCAGCTAAATACGTCAATGCTGCGCGGACACGTACCTGAATTCGCCACTGCGCAAAAGTCATTCCCGTGCCCTGCGCGAACACACGCGTCAGCGTACGGACGCTACCGCCAGCCGTCAGCGCCCATTCGGACAGCGACCGCTGGTCTGCCGGATTGGCGACCAACGCTTCGGCGACGAACAACGCTCGCGGATCGGTCGGCATCGGAACCTCCACCGCAGCGACTTCGAGCGGCTGCAACATGTCGAAGGCCACCCGCTCGGCGCGACTGCGCGCCTCGTCGGGCATGTTCCGCCGATGCATGTGCAGGAGTACCTCACGCAGGAGAGCGCTGACACCGAACAAGCCCGGAACACCCGACGGCGCCTCGTGAGCCTCGGGCCGGAAGTAGGTGCAGAAGAACTCCGTACCCGGACCGGCCTTCACGGCATGCAACGCCCCGGCAGGCAGCCACAGTCCGGCCGAAGGCGGCACCTCCCAAGTGATGCCGTCAGCGACAACCGTGAGCATTCCACCGGAGTTTCCCCAGATCAGCTCATGTTCAGGATGACGATGCGGGGCCCACTGCCGCTGATGAGAGAGCTTCAGAGTCACCGTTGTCATCGAGTAGGGGTGATCGATGGAACGCGGCCCCACGGGCACCGAAATTCTCTCTGCCACAGCTGTCATGAAGACGAGTATAGGACTTTCGTTAGGCATACCTAAATAGGAACCCGGAAATTGTTGACTGTGACCCCAGAGTTACACATACCAGGGTCCCCGATATCGTGACTGCAACTCCCGGCTACGGGTCGGCAACGAGAGGTACATGATGGTTGACGCATCACGAATCCCGGTCATCGTCGGCGTCGGCGATCTGCGCTGGAATCCTGCCGACGGGCACCGCGAACCCCTCGATCTGATTCACGACGCCACCGTCGGCGCGTTGAACGACAGTGGACACGCTGAACTGGGAACACAGATCGATTCCGTGTTCGCGATCAAGACAGTCAGCTGGTCGTACGACGATCTCCCCGGGCTGCTTGCCTCACGATTAGGCGCGACCCCCACGGTCACCTCTACCTCGCCGATCGGTGGCCACTGGCCCGCGGCGCTCCTCGATCGGATCGGCGCGGCCATCGCTCGCGGTGAATCCTCGGCTGCTCTGCTCGTGGGCGGCGAATCGCACGCCAGCAGCACCGCGCTGCGAAAGTCCGGAGTCGCCCCCGACTCGATCGGGTGGACAGCCGCGCCCGGTGGGCCTCCCGGATTCGATCCGACCGACCTGGGAAGCCCCGAAATGCAGCGCGCCGGTTTCATCGTGCCGACTCGTGTCTACCCGCTCTTCGAGAACTGTTTCAGTGCTGCCGAGGGCCACGACGCCCGTGAATCGCTCGACTGGTCCGCGCGGATGTACGCCGCGTTCTCGGAACTGGCTTCGAAGAATCCCGCCTCCTGGACGTCGGAGATCCGATCGGCAGACGAGATCGGCACCGTCGGCCCCGGCAATCGGATGGTCTCCGAGCCGTACCCGCTGATGCTCAACGCCATGCCTTTCGTCAATCAGGCTGCGGCCGTTGTCGTCTGCTCGTTGTCGACGGCCCGCGAGTTCGGGATCGATGAAAACAAGCTGGTGTACCTCTGGGGCGGCGCAGGTGCGAGTGATCCGTTGGACATACTCAGCCGCAACAGCTTCGACAGCTCGGCCGCGATGCATGACGCCGTACATCGCACACTCGACGGTGCCGGAGTCGGCGCCGACGCACTCGACATCGTCGATGCCTACAGCTGCTTCCCGATCGTGCCCAAGCTGTTGATCCGCGAACTCGGACTTCCCGATACCGCGATCCCAAGCGTCACCGGAGGACACTCGTTCTTTGGCGGACCGCTCAACAGCTACACCCTGCATTCCGTCGCTGAAGTCACCAGGCGAATTCGCGACGGCGCGAACCTTGCCCTCGTCCACGGCAACGGTGGATTCCTCACCTACCAGCACTGCGTACTGCTGTCGTCCGCCGCTCATGCCGACGGGTACGTCGGTGATCCCGACGCACGCGCTTTGACCCCGGAGGCTCCGGAACTGATCACCGATTACCAGGGCACTGCAAAAATTGTCACTGCCTCTGTCGAATACGGTCGCACCGGGGAGCCTGAGATCGGGTTCGTGATCGCGGCAACGCCGGACGGCCGCCGCGTCGCCGGTCACACCGGTCCCGAGAATGCCTCCGAACTGACCCAGCTTCGCGGTGACAACCCTCCGTCGATCGGGCGAACTGTTCACATCAGCGACGAGAACGGGCGACTCACGCTCACGTTCTGACAGTAGCGTTCTGACAGTAGCGTTCTGACAGTAGCGTTCTGACAGTAGCGTTCTGACAGTAGACAGCCGTGAGCACCGGGGCATGGTGATGCCCCGGTGCTCACGTCTTCAGTTGTCGCGATTCACGCCGCCGTGGGTGGGCTGTTCCCGCCGATCGGCTGCTGATACGGATCCACCGACATCGGCGGATAAAACACCGTCTTCCGATCCGGCCCGATCTCCACCCGCCACTCCGTGTGGTGCAGCGTCCGATGGTGATGACCGCACAACAAGATCAGATTGTCGAGATCCGTTGGGCCGCCATCGTTCCAGTGAACAATATGGTGGGCATCGCACCACCCCGACGGTGTCCCGCATCCCGGGAACGCGCACCCACCATCACGAACCGCCAACGCCCGCCGCTGCGGCGCCGTCGCGGTCCTTGCTTCTTTGCCGCAGTCGAGCGGAACCCCGTTCTCGTCCAACAAAATCCGGGTGACCGTGCAGTCGCAGGCCAACATCCGTGCGGTGTCGATACTGATCGGGCCCACCCAATCCGTCCACGCGAAACCCAGTTCCTGAGTCGACGGCAAGAGGTCTTTCAGAACTTTAAGGTCTGTCATATCTTTCGCCGACGCAGTCACCGTGATGTGCGGTTTAACCCCGCCCTCGATCGGACCCAACCCCGCCCGCTCGTACCGCCGCAGTAGTTCGCAGAACCCGTCCGCCCGTCGTAGCGCCGGCGTGCGGGCGTCCTTCACGCCGTCTTTCTCCGGCGTCGGCGCCGACAGGCTCGACAGCAACGTGATCAGACGTGCCCCGTTCACAGCATCCAGGTCGCCCTTCACGGTCACCCGCCCGTACAACCCTTTCGAGGCGTAGAACTCGT
Organism: Rhodococcus sp. RCBS9; assembly: GCF_029457415.1. Lineage (NCBI taxonomy): Bacteria > Bacillati > Actinomycetota > Actinomycetes > Mycobacteriales > Nocardiaceae > Rhodococcus > Rhodococcus sp. RCBS9. The sequence goes on from NZ_CP120422.1 coordinate 827,032, forward strand.
TACGCTCCGAATCCTCACCCACCGGAACGCCGTCTTCGCGTTTGCCGTACTGCTTCTCGATCCGCCGGATCGCTGCCCGCACCGCATCACAATCGGCGATGTTCTTCGACGCCAACCCCAACAGAATCCCGCGGGCCTTGTCCACATCCGCCGGCGTCATGTTCTTCGGCGGATGCTGACAAAACGACGCCACCTGCCGCGCCTTCAACGCATCCACGTCACCGCGATGGAATGCATCCGCGACAACAGGTTCGAGCATCAACAACCGCGCCAACCCGACCAGCAGGCTGCACTCACCGATCTCCAGATTCGTCGAACCATGCAACCACTGCGCGATCGCCCGAAAACCCTTCCCGCCGAGAACCTCACGGGAAAACATCTCCACGATCAGCAACACCATCCGCGACTGCAATTCGTGTCGGGCGCGCACCAGATCCAGAACCTCACTCTTGAGGTCCTCGCCATCCAGCTGCCACGCTTCCCGACTGTCCATGCTCAAAGTTTAATCGAACATACTTTCGATAACCAGAGACAAACCGGACAACTTCGGGAACCTGAAGACTCGAGACCTGTTGAAGTACATCACCATTCAGCTAGCCGTCAAAGACGACGCGATAGAGTACGTATCCCGCGAAACACACAATCGCAACAACGCACAGCACAAGCAGGATGTCGAAAAAGATGACCACGCTTCACCCCAATCAGTTCGACCCACCGGCCACTTCTCCGTGCGGAGAAATTCTCCAAGCGGAGAAGAGGATATCACGGTATCTTCTCTGCGTGGAGAAATCGACTCGAGAAGCACTTCTGGACGCCGGGCTCGACCTGCTGGGCCGGGTTGGGTTTCGAGCCTGGTCGATGAGAGGCGTCGAAGACGAGGCGGGCGTGCCACACGGCAGCGCACGGCACTACTTCGGAAATCAACGTGGACTGATAGTCGAGGTGGTGCGACACCTTCTGGACGGCGATCTTCCTCGCCCAGGCGAGACGCCGAAGCAACAGGTGGCCCGGTGGCTGGGGCCTGAATCCGGCCGCACTCGGGCGCGTTACGAACTGATCATCGCGTCATTCCACGATCCCGACCTCGCAGTGGAACTGGTGCGTGGTCGGGATCGGTTTGTCGACATCCTGGTCGAACGCGGCATGACCTCGTCCGATGCAACGGAGTTCGTCGCAGCACTGGACGGGCTCGTTCTGGACGCACTGCTGCGCAGGCATGCTCCGGAAACCCTGGATCCCGAGCGAATCTTCAAGAGGTTCGCAGCGAAGTTCCCCTAGCCGTCCAGCTCGGCGAAGAGCTCCATCCACTGCTCTTCGGCGGCTTCCTTGTCGGCGATGACCTGCTTGAGTTCTGCGCCGAGTTTCTGCAGCTTGTCCGGGTCGGTGGCCGCGTCGGCGAGGGAAGCGTGCAGCTTCTTCTCTCGGTCGTCGAACTTCGCAATGGACCGCTCGAGCTTCGAAAGTTCCTTGCGTGCAGCGCGATCCGCGGCGCCGTCGCGGACCTGCTTGCTCTTCGACGCACCACTCGCCGTCGAAGCCACCGACGGGTTGTCGCCATCCCCCATTGCTGCGCGCCGACGCAGGTAGTCCTCGATACCACCGGGCAGGTTGGTGAGCTTGCGGTCACCGAAGAGCGCCCAGGTGGTGTCACAGATGCGCTCGATCAGGTACCGGTCGTGCGAGATGACCACCATGGTGCCCGCCCAGCCGTCGAGCAGATCTTCGAGTTGCTGAAGCGTGTCGATGTCGAGATCGTTGGTCGGCTCGTCGAGAAGCAGGACGTTGGGCTCGGCCATGAGGACACGTGTCAACTGCAGACGTCGGCGCTCACCACCGGAGAGATCACCGACTGGGGTGCGCTGACGCGCCGGTGTGAAGCCCAACCGCTCAGCCAGCTGACCCGCCGATACTTCCTTGTCTCCCAGCGTGATTCGCTCGGCTACATCCTTGACCGCGTCAAGTACGCGCATGTCGGTCGGTAGATCGTCGAGTTCCTGCTTGAGCCAACCGATGTGGACGGTCTGCCCCTGAATGCGCTTTCCGGCGGCAGGCTCGAGTTCGCCGGCCAGAGTCCGCAGCAGAGTCGTCTTGCCCGAGCCGTTGACACCGACCAGGCCTACACGCTCACCTGGAGCGAGACGCCAGGTCAGATCCTCGACGAGTACACGGCCGTCCGGAGTCTCCAGACGCGCGTCTTCGAGTTCGATGACAACCTTGCCGAGCCGACGCTGCGCGAACGACGCAAGAGCGACCGCGTCACGAGGTGCCGGAACGTCGGCGATCAGGGCCTCTGCGGCCTCGATGCGGTACTTCGGCTTGGACGTACGGGCCGGCGCACCGCGGCGCAGCCATGCGAGTTCCTTGCGCGCAAGGTTGCGTCGACGCTCTTCGGAAGCGTCAGCCTGACGCGAGCGCTCGGCGCGAGCGAACACCCAGTCGTTGTAGCCACCCTCGTAGCTTTCGACGCCGCCGCCGACAACCTCCCAGGTGCGGGTGGCGACGGTGTCGAGGAACCAGCGATCGTGGGTCACGACGACAAGCGCGCTGCGACGCGAGACGAGGTGCTCGGCCAACCACTGAACACCTTCGACGTCGAGGTGGTTGGTGGGCTCGTCGAGCACCAGCAGGTCGAGGTCCTGAACCAGGGCCGCAGCGAGAGCCACGCGGCGACGCTCACCGCCGGACAGGCCGTCGACCTTGGCGTCCAATGCGGACCGCTCGCCGCCGGCGCCCAAGTTGTCGATGCCGATACCCGAGAGCACCGAACGGATGCGCGCGTCGCCGGCCCATTCGTGTTGCGCCACTCCGAGCGGCCCCAGGACCACTTCACCGACAGTGGAGCCGGGAGGCAGCACACCGCGCTGCGTCACGACGGCCATACGCAATCCGCCGACGCGGCTCACGCGTCCCGAATCCGGCTGCTCCACACCCGCGAGGACTTCGAGCATGGTCGTCTTACCGCCACCGTTGAGGCCGACGACGCCGATGCGCTCGCCCTCCTCGACGCCCAGGGAGACCCCGTCGAGCAACGGCTTGACGCCGAAAGACTTCGACACGTTTTCCAGATTGATCAGATTCGCCATCAGTGCTGTCCCTTTGCCGCATTGTCGAGTATTCGTGCTCCGGGAACGGGTCCGCTCGCCACGCGAACGGTGCGGCACACCCCCGCTCCCGCAAGTTCTGCGCTCACTTCCACCGCGGACTGTGCGTCGGCGCAGAGAAAGGCGCATGTCGGTCCGGAGCCGGAGACGATGCCGGCCAAAGCTCCGGCTTCGACGCCCGCTCGAAGCGTCCGTCGTAGATCCGGGTTGAGTGAGAGTGCCGCAGCCTGCAGATCGTTGCCGAGCAGCGGCGCAAGCAGATGAGCGTCACCCGTGGTCAGTGCCTGGATCAACGCATCGGCGCTCCCCACCCGTTTCGGGGAGCCTTCTGCCCGCAGCTTGTCCAGCTCGCGGAACACGACCGGTGTGCTCAAGCCGCCCTTGGCCAGCGCCAACACCCAGTGAAAAGTGTGGCGGGTCAAGACGGGGACAAGTTGTTCGCCGCGGCCGGTTCCGAGGGCAGTGCCACCGTGCAGCGAGAACGGAACGTCACTCCCGAGGCGTGCCGCAAAAGCGTCGAGATCAGGCCGCGAGAAGTCGAGCTTCCACAAAGCGTTGAGCGCAACCAAAGCGGCGGCTGCGTCGGCACTCCCGCCGGCCATTCCGCCTGCGACGGGGATGCCTTTCTCGATGACTATCTCGACGTTCGGGGCCACGCCACCCTCGACGGCGAGCATCTCGGCGGCACGCCACACGAGGTTGGTGCGATCGGTCGGCACGGCCGCGGCGTCGTCGCCGATCACCCGCACGGTCAAGGTGTCCGCAGGCGTCACCGTGAGGGTGTCTGCCAGCGACAATGCCTGAAAAACCGTCGTCAGCTCGTGATAGCCGTCGTCTCGCAGGTCCCCGACGGCAAGGTGGAGATTCACCTTGGACGGGGCCCGGACGACTACGGGGCGTGGAACGACGGAGAGCACAAGGAACAACAATAGGCGCTGCGAACACCTGGGCGAAAACCTGCGACCGCCGCACCCCGTCCGACAGACAGCGCACCCATGCTATTTCACGGCTCGAACCCCAACGCCGAGCCCGACCACCGCCACGCCCACGGCGGCGACGATTCCTGCCAGAACGCTGCTCGACGCGAAGTCTCCGGCAAAGAGTGCCCGCTCGGCGTCTACGACGTAGCCGAGCGGATTGATGTTCACGAGGACCTTCATCCAACCTGGTGCGTCCTCGAGTGGAAGCATGGTTCCCGACAGGATCAGGAGCGGGAACATCAGCGTCTGCTGAACGACCCAGAACATCCAATCCTGCTCCCGCACAGCCAGAGCGAGAGCGTACGAGAGCGCACCGAGTCCGACGCCGAACACTCCCAGCAGGACTATCCCGAGCGCGGCTCCCGCTGCATTGACGTCCAATCCGAGCGGAAGTGCGACCAGAATGATCAGAATCGCCTGCGCGGCAAGCGGAACCATCTCCTTGCACGCTCGCCCGATCAACAAGGACGAGCGTCGGAGCGGAGTCACCAACATTCGCTCGTGCGATCCCTGCTGCATCTCCATCAGGAGGTTGGACCCGGTCATCGTCGTTCCGAAGATCGCGATCATCACCAACACACCGGGAATGAACCAATTCCATACGCCGTCACCGGTACCCGGAACCCCTTTGAGCAGAGGCCCGAACAACGCCAACAGGATCAGCGGCTGGATGAGGCTGAAGATGACGCTGACCGGGTCACGCAACATCGGTCGCAGTTCACGACCCATCACGATCGCGCTGTCTCGAACGATGTTGCCGTGCGCGCTACGTGGGGTATCGAGTGTGATTGTCATGGCGGGTTCCTGTTCGTCGTAGTTCTTCGTCGTAGTTCTAGGAAGCGACCGCGGCGGCGCTCTCGCGCAGGCTGCGGCCGGTGAGAGTGAGGAAAACGTCGTCGAGAGTCGGCCTGGTGATGTCGGCAGTAACTGCGCGGGCGCCGCGGGTATCGGCTTCACGCAGCAATACCGGGAGCGTCGAATCACCCTCGCCGGCACGGATACTCACCGAGTTTGCCTCGACCGTGACGTCACGCACAGTGACAAGTTGCTCGGCCACCGACGCTGCGACGGCGGCCGCTTCGGCACTGTCGAAGGTGAGCAGAAGATGATCCCCCGCGAGATCCGCTTTGAGTGCGGCAGCGGTGTTGTCCGCGATGACAGTGCCTTCGTCGATTACGATGACCCGCTCTGCCATCGAATCCGCTTCTTCGAGGTAGTGCGTGGTCAGCACGATCGTGGTGCCCATCTCGCGCCGCAGCCGGAGGATGTGGTCCCAGAGGTTGGCCCGACTCTGCGGGTCCATGCCCGTGGTCGGCTCGTCGAGGAACAGGAGCGGTGGGCGATGGACCAGGCCCAGAGCGATATCGAGCCGCCGTCGCTGCCCGCCGGACAGCGTACTGACCTTTCGAGTACCCAACTCGGTGAGTTCGAGATCACGCAGCAATTCGTCGGCCCGGACCTGCGAGTCGCCCTTGGGCATTCCGTAGCACAACCCCTGCGTCACCAACTCGTCGCGAACCCGCTGGTTGTGGCCGGCTCCGTTCCCCTGTCCGACGTATCCGAGGCTGGAGCGCACCTCGTTTCGTGCCGCAGCGATGTCGAATCCCGCGATCCGCGCAGTACCGGAAGTGGGCTCGAGCAAGGTGGTCAGCATGCGCAACGTCGTCGATTTTCCGGCACCGTTCGGCCCAAGCAAGGCAACCAACTCGCCCTCCGCTACGTCGAGAGTGACTCCCTTGACTGCTTCCACGAGCTTCTTGCCCTGGGCGAAGTGCTTGGTGAGCGCCTTCGTCTCGATCATCGGTCTGCCGTCGTTGATGCGACTCATGATGTGCCCCAATTTCTTCTCGACTGATCGGATGTGGACCAACCTAAATTCAATTGAGGACGCATTGGGTCCTAAATGTTTGGCAGACTTCTGGCCATGAAGGAGACATCGGCTCGCCTACTGCGGTTGCTGTCACTGCTCCAGACGCGTCGAGACTGGTCCGGTGCCGAACTCGCGGACAAACTCGCGATCACCCCGCGCACAGTCAGACGTGACGTGGACCGCCTCCGCGATCTCGGCTACCCGGTCGACGCGACAGTCGGAGTCGGTGGCGGATATCGCCTGGGAGCGGGCGCGGAGATGCCCCCGCTACAGCTCGATGACGAAGAAGTGCTCGCGGTGGCACTTTCACTGCAGTCCGGAGCGACCGGCTCGGTGGTCGGCATCGGCGAGGCCTCGATGCGCGCGCTGGCGAAGCTGCGGCAGATCATGCCGTCGAGGCTGCGACACCGTCTGGAGTCGCTGTCGATCGACGTCGTGCCACGCGAGCCCGCCGCGAGCGCAGTCGATGCGTCGGTCTTGTCCGCCATCGCGTCGGTGTGCCACAACCACGAACGCCTGCGATTCGACTACAGCACTCACGACGGCACCCAGAGCCGGCGCGAGGTGGAACCGTACCGGCTCGTACGGTCGGGTGTCCGGTGGTATCTGGTGGCATGGGATCTCGCTCGCGAAGACTGGCGATCATTTCGCGTAGACAGAATGGAACCCAAGATCCCCACCGGCCCACGATTCGTGCCGCGGGAACTACCCGCCGGTGGTGCAGCAGACTTCGTTTCCCGCGGTGTCGCTCGGGCCTATTCCTCCACGCGCGCAACAGTTCTACTGCATGCACCCATCGAGCAGATAGCACCCATGGTCAGCGAACAGTGGGGATCGGTGGAGTCCACCGACGAAGGGCGTTGCGTCATAGTGCTTTCGGGCACTTCTCTGCGATCGATCGCACACTGGCTCAGAGCTTTCGACGTCGATTTCACCGTTGTGAATCCACCTGAACTCCGCGAGGAATGCCGCACGATCGCGGCGGAGACGGCGGTCGCCACTCAGCGGTATCTCGATGCATGACAGCGTTTTTCACCCAAATACAACAAGACCCCAACTCCGAAGAGTTGGGGTCTTGTCAGTACGTCATGCGTCGGTTGCCCGACTCACATGGACGTCTTAGACGATGGTAACGCCGGTGGCCTGCGGGCCCTTGTTGCCCTGACCGATCTCGAACGCCACGCGCTGGTTCTCCTCGAGAGTGCGGAAGCCGCCACTCTGGATCTCGGAGTAGTGAACGAAGACGTCAGCACTGCCGTCTTCGGGAGCGATGAAGCCGAACCCCTTCTCGGAGTTGAACCACTTCACGATGCCCTCTGCCATGTAAATCTCCTCTAACACAGTGTCAACAGGCAGTCGCTTCGACCGCCCGGGTCACTTACTACGACCGTTCTGAGACAAATCCGTGGAGGATGTCCAAACGCTCGCAACCTAACCATTTGCGAGCGTGGAAACACAAACACAAACACTTACGACCAACACAAGTAGACCACACATCCGCCGCGTTGTCTTCCCTGAGGCCTTCATCACTACCCAGCCCGTTGACAGGCATACCCCCTGGGGGTACCTTCGATTGCAGAGCGATACCTACACCGGGTATCCGTAAAATAAGCTTTCCACAACCGAAGGGACCTGCGATGACCACCGCCGAATACACCGTTTCCGGAATGACCTGCGGACACTGCGTCGGATCCGTCAAGGAAGAGATCGGCAACATCGCGGGAGTAACCGCGGTCGATGTCGAACTGGCGAGCGGACGCGTCGTCGTCACCAGCGATGCTCCCGTCTCCGCAGCCGACGTCGTCGCAGCAGTCGACGAAGCCGGCTACGCAGTCGTACCAAGCTGAGTCAGCCGTGCGCACCTCGACAACACTTGCCGCCTACGCCGTAGGGCTGGTCGCCGTCTTCGGCGCCGCCCTCGGCGTGGGGGCCGCAATCGGAAGCCCGATAGACATGTCCACCACCCAGCACAGCACCCACGAATCAACCACAGAATCGATGCCAGGCATGGATTCGGCAACACCTGCAGGACTCGAAGTCTCTTCCGGCGGATACACACTCACCGATGTGACCGCACCCGGTCGAGCTGGGGAGCCGGGAACCTTGACCTTCCGGATTCTCGACGACACCAACACGCCCGTCGTCGATTTCGACCTCCTGCACGAGAAGAAACTCCACCTCATTGTCGTCCGAAACGACACCAGCGAATTCCGCCACGTACATCCGTCCCTCGCTGCAGACGGCACCTGGTCGATCGACTGGGCCTGGCCCGCCGCCGGCACCTACCGAGTCTTCGCGGACTTCGATCCCACCGACGGCACCCAACTGACACTCGGCCGAAACTTCGACGTGGCAGGCGAATTCACTCCTGCGCCGCTACCTGCGAAGAGCGCGACCGCAACCGTCGACGGATACACCGTGACTCTCGACGGTGATCTGACCACTGCCGGCGGCCCGATCACGCTGAGCGTTGCTCGCGACGGAGCCCCGGTCACCGATCTCGATCCGTACCTCGGTGCCTTCGGTCACCTCGTTGCCCTGCGCACCGGCGACCTCGCCTACCTGCACGTGCACCCCGAAGGCGAGCCAGGCGACGGCGTCACAGCTCCTGGTCCGGACATTTCCTTCCACGCACAGGCACCGAGCGAAGGCACATACCGGCTGTTCCTCGACTTCCAGCACGAAGGCGTGGTTCGGACCGCCGAATTCACTGTTGATGCAGGCACTTCCACGGCTTCAGTTCCAGACAATCACGAGGGAGGGCACTGATGACGTCACCGACTGCGGTCGACAATGCTGCCAACTCGAGCAGCGTCGAACTCGCGATCACCGGGATGACCTGCGCCTCCTGCGCGTCACGAATCGAGAAGAAGCTCAACAAGATCGACGGCGTCACAGCCACTGTCAACTACGCGACTGAGAAGGCCAAGGTCACCTTCCCGGACGGGGTACCCGTCGAAGATCTGGTCACTGCCGTCGAGAACGCCGGTTATTCCGCCGCGCTCCCCAAGCCGCCCAGCGCGCCGGACACCGTCGACTCGGATGCGGAAACCCCGCAGGATCGTGATCTGCGCGAGCTTCGTACCCGCCTGATCATCTCGACTCTTCTCTCCGTGCCGGTCATCGCTATGGCAATGATTCCTGCGCTGCAATTCGACAACTGGCAGTGGCTCTCCCTCACGCTGGCCGCACCGGTCATCGTGTGGGCGGCCCTCCCCTTCCACCGGGCTGCCTGGGTGAACCTGCGTCACGGCGCGGCCACGATGGACACGCTCATCTCGCTGGGCACCATCTCGGCCTTCGTCTGGTCGCTCTACGCACTGTTCTTCGGCACTGCGGGCGAAGCCGGTATGAAGCACGCCTTCCGGTTGACGGTCGACCGGATGGACGGCAGCGCCAACATCTACCTCGAAGTTGCCGCGGGCGTCATCACGTTCGTGCTGGCCGGACGCTACTTCGAGCACAAGTCCAAGCGCACGTCCGGCGCCGCACTACGCGCACTCATGGAACTCGGTGCGAAAGACGTCGCGGTATTGCGCAACGGCGTCGAAGTACGAATCCCCGCCGAAGAACTGGCAGCGGGCGACTCTTTCATCGTCCGGCCCGGCGAGAAGATCGCCACCGACGGCATCATCACCGAGGGCCGCTCAGCCGTCGACATGAGCATGTTGACGGGTGAATCCGTGCCGGAGGAAGTCGGTGTCGGGGACACTGTCGTCGGCGCCACCGTCAATGTCGGTGGAACCTTGACCGTCGAGGCAACCCGGGTCGGGAGCGACACCCAACTCGCCCAGATGGCGGCACTGGTCGAAGACGCCCAGAACGGCAAGGCCGAAGTTCAGCGCCTCGCCGATCGGATCGCCGGTATCTTCGTGCCGGTCGTCATCGCGATTGCCGTTGCGACACTGGGCTACTGGCTCGGTACCGGTAACCCCATCGAGATGGCCTTCACCGCTGCGGTCGCCGTGCTGATCATCGCGTGCCCCTGTGCCCTCGGATTGGCAACGCCCACAGCCCTGTTGGTGGGCACGGGTCGCGGAGCTCAGATGGGAATCCTCATCAAGGGACCCGAGGTGCTCGAATCGACGCGCGCAGTCGACACCGTCGTGCTCGACAAGACGGGAACCGTCACCACCGGTCAGATGACATTGCTGGACACCGTGGTGGGCGAAGGAACAACCGTCGACGAGGTCCTTCGGCTGGCGGGCGCACTCGAACATCGCTCCGAGCACCCCATCGCCGCAGCGATCGCGAAGGGTGCGACCGAAGCCGTGGGCGAATTGCCTACGGTCGAGGATTTCGTGAACGTCGCCGGGCGCGGCGTGCAGGGAATGGTCGACGGTCACGCAGTCGTCGCGGGCCGAGACGCGCTGCTCGCCGACTGGTCGATGCCGTTGCCGGAAAATCTCCGCGAGGCGAAGGCTGCAGCAGAGAAGGCCGGGCGCACCGCAATCGCGGTGGGCTGGGACGGCAAGGCGCACGGCATCCTCGTGATCGCCGACGCGGTCAAGGACACGAGCGCCGAAGCAATCGCGCAGTTGAAAGCACTCGGCCTCGAACCGGTTCTGCTGACCGGTGACAACGCCACCGTTGCTCGCACTGTCGCGGATCAGGTCGGGATCAGCACCGTCTTCGCCGAGGTCATGCCTGCGGACAAGGTCGACGCCGTCAAGAAACTGCAAGCGGAAGGACGCGTCGTGGCCATGGTCGGCGACGGCGTGAACGACGCGGCAGCCCTGGCTCAGGCCGATCTCGGCCTGGCGATGGGCACGGGTACCGACGTTGCGATCGAGGCCAGCGACATCACTCTGGTGCGAGGTGACCTGCGGTCGGCAGCCGATGCAATTCGACTGTCCCGCAAGACGCTCAAGACCATCAAGGGCAACCTGTTCTGGGCATTCGCCTACAACACGGCTGCGATCCCGCTGGCTGCGGCCGGCCTGCTCAACCCGATGCTCGCCGGTGCCGCAATGGCATTCAGCAGTGTGTTCGTGGTGAGCAACAGCCTGAGGTTGCGGCGGTTCAAATAAGGGGGCAAGCCCCCTGTGCGCGGTTAGGGAGTCCCTGCACTCCTTAACCGCGCACGGGGCTATTCGCCTCCAGCCAGCCGAACGAAGGCTGCTGCGTCGAGCATCTCGCCACGCGTCTGTGGCTCGATGCCGGCAGCGAGGAGCCGTCGTTCGGCCTCGGCAGGCGAACCTGCCCAACCGCTGAGAGCGGCACGCAAAGTCTTGCGGCGCTGCGCGAATGCGGCGTCGATCGCCGCAAAAACCTGCTTGCGGTGCTTCTCGTCCATCGGCCACGGCGGCTCCGCATACCGGTCGATACGAACCAGTCCTGATTCGACCTTCGGCACCGGCCAGAACACGTTGCGTCCGACGGCACCGGCGCGGCGAACCTCGCCGAAGAAGTTGGCCTTGACGCTGGGAACGCCGTAGATCTTGCTTCCCGGATCAGCCGCCAGGCGATCGGCAACCTCGGCTTGCACCATCACGAGTGCGGTCCGCAGACTCGGAAGCGACGCGAACAGGTGCAACAGCACCGGCACCGCGACGTTGTACGGCAGGTTCGCGACCAGCGCGGTCGGCTCGCCGGGAATCTGTGAAGGCAGCACACGCATCGCGTCGGCTTCGACGACGGTCAGTCGATCGGCCAGTTCCGGCGCTCGCTCGGCCACCGTCTTCGGCAGGCGAGCCGCGAGGTTGGGATCGATCTCGACCGCGATCACACGATCGACGACGTCCATCAGCGCCATCGTCAGCGAACCGAGACCAGGCCCTACCTCGAGAACGACGTCGTCACGTGTCACGCCTGCCGTGGTGACGATGCGCCTCACGGTATTGGCGTCGTGAACGAAGTTCTGCCCCAACTGTTTCGTGGGCCGGACACCGAATTCCTCGGCAAGAGCGCGCACCTCGACCGGACCGAGCAGGGCTGCCTGCCCGCGCGGAGTAGCGATGGGTTCGTTCGATTGTTCGGCGTCTGACACCAGTAGAACTTATCCCAGTCCGAGGCGACCCGAGCACGACGGCCATGCGCCCCAGCCCTGAGTGCGCTGGGTCTGTGTCGCAATCGCGATCTGTTCTTCACGGGTGGCGAGGTCGGCGCGGGGCGCATACTTCAACCCGCCCTGTCGTTCCCAGGTGTTCTGATCGAACTGCACGCCGCCGTAGAAACCGTTGCCGGTGTTGATGGCCCAGTTACCGGTGGCCTCGCACTGTGCGAGCGCATCCCACGTCGAACCGTTCTCCACGGGCGGCACCTCGGTGCCCGGCTTCGTTCCGACACGCACGACCTTCGGCTGCGCCGGTGTGGTGATCGTCTCCGAGACCTGGGTACGTCCGGCTTCGACACCGTTGACGAGATTCACGGCGAACGTCACGTCACGCACGCCGGGCACGCCCGGGTTCTCGACGATCGTGCGACTCTGGTTCATCGTCGGATCCTCGATGCGCTGATCCGGCGGATCGAGCGGCAAGGTCTCGACCTTGTTCTCGGTGCGGTTGCGCGTCACCGTGACCTCCAGGCCCTCGGTCAGTGGAGCGTCGGCGGCGGGAACCACCGTGTCCGACTGCTCGAGCGGAGTGCCGTTGGCGGTAAGGAACTCCCCGACCGTCGGCGCCGCGATACGCACGTCTGCTGCCGCGTTTGCGCCGTCGACCAGTTTTGCGACGACCGGTGTCAGCACGTCGAGCGCGGCGCCGTCCAGCGGAAGACGCTGCGAGCGCGAAGCCGACACGTGCACATCCGCCGCGACGTCCAACTGCTTCAACGCGTCGTCGACGGTCAAGGCTGTGGTCCAGAGCTTCTGCGGCTGACCGTCGACCGTCAGCGTGATCTCACGGGCACGACGGAGCACCACGGTGTCGCCGTCGGACAGCGAAGCGTCGGCCGCGGGAGCAACTGCATCCTTGTCACCGATCGGGTAACCCGCGTCCTCGAGAGCGCCGTCGACGTTGGTCGACATGGTGCTCAGGCGAATCTGCTCACCGTCGACATCGAGAGTGATGGTCTTGTGCCGGACGACGGCCAGAACACCACCCACGAGAACCGTCAGGAGAAGAGCGGCGATCGCCGAGTACAACAACGGCGACCTGGTCGAGTTGATCTTGGCGAACGGTGACATCGGTTCCTGTGTTCTGTGAGGTGTGAGCGCGTCAGCGCAGGCCCAATTTGCTGGTGCAGGACGGCCAAGCACCCCAGCCCTGACCGGCGCGGACTTTCTCGCCGATCGCGATCTGCTGTTCACGTGATGCGAGGTCGGCGCGAGCTGCGTACTGACCGCCGCCGAATGCTTCCCAGGTGCTCTGGGTGAACTGAAGTCCTCCGTAGAAACCGTTGCCGGTGTTGATGGCCCAGTTTCCGGTCGCCTCGCACTGAGCAATGGCATCCCACGTCGACGCGTTGGACACAGCGGGAGCGGAAGCCTGCTTGGTACCGACCTTCACCACTGCTGCGACCGGTTCCTTGATCACGGTCGCGGACAGTTCGGTTCGTCCGGCCTCGACGCCGTTGACGGTCTTGACCTCGACGGTGGCCGTGCGCTCACCCGGAACACCCGGGTTCTCGACGACGGTCTTGTCCTTCTCCAGCTCGGGATCCTCGACCTTGTTCTCCGGCGGCGCGATCGGCTGCGTCTCGACGCGAGTGTCCGTGCGGTCGCGAGTGACCTGGATGGTCAGGCCGTTGGTAACGGGTGTGTCGGCGGTGGGAACCACCGAGTCGGCCTGCTCGAGCGGCGCATTCTTGGCCGCGAGAAGATCGCCGACGGTCACGGCGGCGAGCTTGACCTCCGCCGCCGGAGCACCACCGTCGCTGACGCTGACGGTCTTCGGGCTGACGACGTCGAGCTCGGTCCGTTCGAGCGGCAGACGATGCGAGCGCGAAGCCGAGACTGCGAAGTCGTCGGAAACATCTACCTGCTTCAATGCCTCGTCGACCGTCAATGCGGTGGTCCAGATGGTGGTCGGCTGACCGTCGACGGTCAGAGCCAACTCACGGGCACGGCGTAGTACGACGGTATCGCCATCGGACAGGGAGGAATCGGCACTGGGTGCGAGCGCGTCCTTGGGATCGACCAGGTATCCGGCGTCCTCGAGAGCGGTACCGACGCTGCTCGACATCGTGGACAGCGAAATCATGTCGCCGTCGACGTCGAGGGTGATCGTCTTGTGCCGAACCACGGCGAGCGCACCCCCGACGATGAGCGTCAGAAGCAACGCACCCACCACTGAATAGAGAAGTGGTGACTTCGTGGAGTTGATCTTGGCAAAAGGCGACACAGGAAATCCCAAGGCAGACGACGTTCGATCACAATACGGTAACGACCGAGCGTTGTATCGGCAACCAAATCACAACGAAATGCGACTTTTGTCACGGAACGGCAACGGCGTGTCGTGTGTTCTGCACTTTCCGGCTCCGATACCCGTGTATCGATTCAGCTCTGGGCGCAGTATGTTCTCGTCTGGTTCAAAGCAGTCCGGCGATCCCGGGCGCGACAGAAGAAAGCTGGGCGATAGTGCGAAGAAGATTCGACAGACCACGTAATGCCAGGTGGCCGATCCTGGCCATCCTGCTGGCGCTGATCGCAGCGCTGTTCGCCCCCGGAATCGCGAGCGCGCAACCCGGCCGCACCTACACGATCGCCACCGATCTGACATTCGCCCCGTTCGAATTCGAGAACGAAGACGGCAAACTCGTCGGCATCGACATCGACCTGCTCAATGCGATCGCCGAGGACCAAGGCTTCAAGGTCGACATCAAACAGCTCGGCTTCGACGCGGCCCTTCAGGCCGTGCAGGCCGGGCAGGCGGACGGCGTCATCGCGGGCATGTCCATCACCGACGCCCGCAAGCAGGTGTTCGACTTCTCCGACCCGTACTTCGAGTCGGGCGTGCAGATGGCGGTCCTCGAGACCGACAACGACGTGAAGTCGTACGAGGATCTGAGGGGCAAGCGCGTCGCTGTCAAGAACGGCACCGAGGGCGCCAGCTTCGCCGAGTCCATCAAGGACCAATACGGCTTCACCACAGTCTATTTCGCCGACTCCGCCAGCATGTACGACGAGGTCCGCACCGGGAACTCCGTCGCAGTCTTCGACGACTACCCCGTCCTCGCCTACGGCATCACACAGGGCAACGGCCTCAAGACGGTCACCGAAAAAGAGGTGGGCGCGAGCTACGGCTTCGCAGTCAACAAGGGCCAGAACGCCGAACTGCTCCAGATGTTCAACGCCGGACTGCAGAACCTGCGCGACGACGGCCAGTACGACGAAATCGTCTCGACCTACCTCGGTCAGGGCGCGTCGACGTCGGACAACTCCATCATCGGCTTGATCAAGAGCACCTACCCGCAGCTTCTCAAGGGCCTGTGGTTGACGATCGTTCTCTCCGTCGTCTCGATCGCGATCGCTCTGGTCCTAGGCGCGATCTTCGGTCTCTGCCGCGTGTCCACCAACATGTTCGTCCGAGGTATAGGCACAACCTACGTCGACATCTTCCGCGGCACACCGCTGTTGGTGCAGGCATTCTTCATCTACTTCGGCATCCCGGCAGCCCTGCATTTCCAGATGTCCGCCTTCACCGCAGGCATCATCACGCTCTCGCTCAACGCCGGCGCGTACATGGCTGAAATCGTCCGCGGCGGCATCCTGTCCGTCGACAAGGGACAGATGGAGGCGTCACGAAGCCTGGGCATCAGCTACATGAAGTCGATGCGAAAAGTCATCATGCCGCAGGCAATTCGCACGATGATCCCGTCGTACATCAACCAGTTCGTGATCACCCTCAAGGACACGTCGATCCTGTCGGTCATCGGACTCGCCGAGCTCACTCAGACAGGGCGCATCATCATCGCGCGCAACTTCCAGTCGTTCAACATGTGGCTGATCATCGGCGTCATGTACTTCATCATCATCATGGCGCTCACCAAGCTGTCGAACCGCCTCGAGAAGAGGATCAACAAGTGACCGAAACAGCCGTCAACATGGGCAAGTCCGCCACCGAGGTCAAGATTTCGGTCAAGGGACTGAAGAAGTCGTTCGGCGACAACGAGGTCCTCAAGGGCCTGGACGTCGACATCAAGAGCGGTGAAGTGGTCTGCGTCATCGGGCCTTCCGGTTCCGGCAAGTCGACCTTCCTGCGTTGCCTCAACCGCCTCGAAGACATCACCGCCGGATCCGTGCGCGTCGACCAGTTCGACCTCACGAACAAGGATGTCGACATCGACAAGGTGCGCCAGCACATCGGGATGGTGTTCCAGCACTTCAACCTGTTCCCCCACATGAGCGTCGTCGAAAACGTGATGCTCGCTCCGGTGCAGACCGGGCGATCGACCAAGGAGCAGGCTCGCGAGATCGCCGTCAAACTGCTCGGCCAGGTCGGTCTCGCGGAGAAGGCAGATGCCAAGCCCGCCAGCCTGTCCGGTGGGCAGAAGCAGCGCGTTGCCATCGCCCGCGCACTCGCGATGAGTCCGGACATCATGCTCTTCGACGAGGCCACCAGCGCCCTCGACCCCGAAATGGTGGGTGAGGTTCTGCAGGTGCTGCGCGACCTCGCCAAGCAGGGCATGACCATGGTCGTCGTGACCCACGAGATGGGCTTCGCCCGTGAGGTTTCCGACCGAGTCATCTTCATGGCCGACGGATACATCGTCGAAGAAGGTAAGCCGGAGAGTCTGTTCGGCAACCCCCAGCAGCAGCGCACCCAGGACTTCCTGGCGAAGGTTCTCTAGGGGCAAGCCCCCTGTGCGCCTTTTTGGTAGCGGGGACTACCGGAAAGGCGCACGGGTGGTGGCCAATTCGACGACAACGGCCGTCTCCATCCAGCCACGACGACCGGCAACCAGCGACGACATGCCGCGAAAAGACCGTGGGACCTTCTCGACTCGAACGTGATCGGTGCTCCCAGGTACCAATACCCAGTGCCTGGGTTCTTGTTCGACAAACTCGCCGCGCTCGAGTCGGATCGAGAGAACGATCCCGGCCGTAGGTTCCACGTCGTCGGGATAGATTCCTCCATGAACCGTCCCGTCGAACCACAGCGACTCACGTGTGGGGTGCAAAGCCCACGCAGATTTTTCGCCGACCACCGGCAACGGTGCACAGCACTCGAATTCCCACGTTTCGATGCGGACTGTGACCACGTTGTAGTCATTCATCTGAATACTCCGCGCAGTAGACGAACCGGGACACGACCGTCCCGGGCGCGGAGTTACCTGTCAGACCACCATAGCGTCAGAGCTTGTAGACGCGCTCCGCTGTCGCCGTGGACGCTGCTGCCAGCGCCTGCGGATCCTCACCGCGGATGTCTGCGAGCGCGCGCACTGTGTACGGCAGGCAGTACGACTCGTTGGGCGCACCGCGGAACGGGTGCGGCGTCAAGAACGGCGCATCCGTCTCGACGATCAGCTGATCCGAGGGCACCAACAGCGCGGCCTCACGCAGCGCCTTCGCATTCTTGAAACTCACGGTTCCCGAGAAACTCAACACGTAGCCCGCGTCGATGCACGCACGGGCCATCTCCGAATCCGAGGAGAAGCAGTGGAACACCACAGTCTCCGGCGCGCCTTCCTCGTGCAGCACCCGCAGCAGGTCCTCATCGGCTTCGCGATTGTGAATCATCAGCGTCTTGCCGAGACGCTTCGCGAGGTCGATGTGCCACCGGAAACCGTCGACCTGCTCCTCGATGGTGGCGCACCCTTCGAGCTTGCCTGGCCAGTAGAGATCCAGCCCGGTCTCCCCCACCGCGACGACCCGCGGATCGGACGCCAAACGCTCGATCTCGGCTCTGGTGTCGACATCGAGGACGTTCGCCCTGGTCGGATGGATTGCGACGGCTGCGTAAACCCTCGAATCCCAGTTCGCAGCGTCGACGGCAAAGCGTGCGGCATCAAGGTCGTCGGCCACCGTGACGACCCGTCCGACGCCGACGGCTTCGGCCCGATCGACAATTTCGGCCACGGTCGCAGCGTCGTGCGCACCACAGGCGTCGAGGTGCGTATGTGCGTCGATCAGAGGCGACAAGGGCTCAGGGGCATCGGGGGCGGGACGGTCTTTGCTCACGCCCGATAGAGTAAGCCCACCATGACTGTGCCTGCCTCACCCTCCCAGACCCCGCGCCCGGACTCCGCTGCCCCGGAAGGCGCGGAACGATCGCCGTTCTACATCACGACAGCGATCGCGTATCCCAACGGCGCTCCGCACATCGGCCACGCGTACGAGTACATCTCCTCGGACGCGCTCGCCCGCTTCAAGCGGTTGGACGGTCATGAAGTGTTCTTCATGACCGGCACCGACGAGCACGGTCTGAAGATGCAGCAGACAGCGATCAAAGAGGGCATCGACGTCCGCGAACTCGCGGCTCGGAACTCCGACGTGTTCCAGAACCTCGACAAGGTCCTGAACATCTCGTACGACCGCTTCATCCGCACCACCGACGCCGACCATCAGGTCGCCAGCAAGGCGATCTGGGAAAAGATGGCTGCATCGGGCGACATCTACCTCGACACGTACTCGGGGTGGTATTCGGTTCGTGACGAGGCCTTCTACACCGAAGCCGAGACCACGCTTCTGGACGACGGCACCCGTCAGTCGACGGAGACCGGCACTCCGGTGGAGTGGACCGAGGAGTCCAACTACACCTTCCGTCTCTCGGCCTACGAGGACCGTTTGCTTGCTCTGTACGAAGAGCATCCCGAGTTCATTGCCCCCGCGACTCGTCGCAACGAGATCGTCAGCTTCGTCAAGGGCGGCCTCAAGGACCTGTCGATCTCGCGCACCACGTTCGACTGGGGCGTCGAGGTTCCCGGAGACCCCGACCACGTCATGTACGTCTGGGTCGACGCCCTCACCAACTACCTGACCGGCGTGGGTTACCCGAACGTCGACTCGGCGGAGTTCGAGAAGTTCTGGCCCGCGAGCCTGCACATCATCGGCAAGGACATCACGCGTTTCCATACCGTGTACTGGCCGGCGTTCCTCATGTCTGCCGGCATCGAACTGCCAGAGCGGGTCTTCGTCCACGGGTTCTTGTACAACAAGGGCGAGAAGATGTCGAAGTCGGTCGGCAACGTCGTCGACCCCATCGCGATGGTCGATCAGTACGGCCTAGACGCGGTCCGCTTCTTCCTGCTCCGCGAGATCTCGTACGGCCAGGACGGCAGCTACAGCCACGAAGCAATCGTGACGCGTATGAATGCAGACCTGTCCAATGAACTGGGCAACCTCGCGCAGCGTTCACTGACGATGGTCGCGAAGAACTGCGATGCCCAGGTACCGACCCCCGGCGAGTTCACCGAGGACGATCTGGCGATGCTGGCGTCGGCGGATGCCCTGCTTGCCAAGTGCCGCAGCGAGTTCGACGTGCAGGCGCTGCATCTCGCACTGGAAGCCATCTGGGGCGTTCTCGGCGAGACCAACCGGTACTTCTCCAAGCAGGAACCGTGGGTTCTGCGCAAGACGGATCCGGCACGCATGGCGACGGTTCTGTACGTGACGCTCGAAGTGGTCCGTATCGTCGGGCTTCTCGTTCAGCCGGTGATGCCCGACGCGGCGTCACGCATCCTCGATCTGCTTGGCCAGAGCGAAGAGAACCGGCAGTTCGCCGACATTGCGGTTCGCATCGACGCGAACCGGAAACTGCCTGCTCCGGCGCCAGTTTTCCCCCGCTTCGTCGAGGAATGAGCTAAGCGAGAGTGCCGCACGTGGGGTCCGAGATATCCGGTTACAGGCGGATGTGTCGGACCCCACGTGCACACTCCAGCCATGACGACGAATAGAACATACATTCGAACCAGCGCTTCGGCGCAGACACTGCCATGGAACGGAGCGCGGGTGTCCACTCAGGAGGTCAGCCCTCAATCCGTTTCCGCGGTGCGAGATCTCGTTTCCGAACTGTCCGCGGCGTACGACCGCGGATGGCAGCCGGCGGATCTGATTCATCTGGCGCGTCGAAGCAAAGAAGCGTCCGACGCCGATCTCGCCGCCACCACCATCCTGTTCGACGCGAAGGCGTCGCGCGCCTCCGATCGCGCTCCGCTCGAATGGGTGGGGCAGTTGCAGACAATCGGCGAGCAGTATCCGAAGTCTCGGCACATCGCTTCTCGAATCACCGTGGACGACGACGTTTTTCGCTCCCTCGCGGCCGGCCTTCTGTTCCAGGATCCCTACTTCCTCGTTTCGCAGATCGTCGACGTCGCGCGATCGTGGATGCGCCTACCTCAGTGGACGGTGTTGCTCGCGCCACCATCCACCTGGCCGTCGCAACGCACCGATACCAGCTATGCCGGCGTCGGCGATACCGAGGTCGACGCCAAGGTACTCAAGCGAATTCGTGGACTACTCGCCAAAGCGGAAGCAACCAACTTCGCGGAAGAAGCCGAGATTTTCACCGCGAAGGCCCAGGAGTTGATGACCCGGTACGCCATCGACTCCGCACTGCTCCACAGTCGCGCCGGGGTCACCGACACATCCGTCAATGCCCGACGCATTCACATCGAGAACCCGTACGTGAAGGAAAAGGTTCACCTCCTGACCGAGATCGGCGAATCGAATCGAGTCAGGACTGTCTGGTTCAGCGACATTGCACTCGCGACCGTCGTCGGCACTCCGGTCGACCTTCAGCAAGTCGACATGCTGTTCACTTCCCTGCTCGTACAGGCAACCCGTGCAATGCAATTCGCCGACTCGAGCAATCGTGGCGGCTCACGCACCACCTCGTTCCGCAAGGGATTCCTGGCCGGGTTCGCCAGCCGCATCGGACACCGCCTGCGTGACGCCGGCACCAAAGCCACCGCCGAAGCGGCCGACGCGGCATCGATGGACGTCGCGGATCTTCTGCCGATCCTCGCCACCACATCCGAGGCCGTCGACGCCGAATTCGATCGATTGTTCCCGACAACCCGCAAGACTCGCGGACGGTCCGTGGACGCCGAAGGCTGGCACGCCGGCCAGGCTGCAGCCGACGACGCCAACCTGCGTCCCGGCGCACCCGCCGTGAACCGCTCCCGCTAGTCCTTTCGAGCGGCCAGGACCGTCTCGTACAACTCACGCTTGGAGACTCCGGCCGTTGCGACCAGAGCACACGCGTCCTTCAATCGTGCTCCCCCCTCGACCAGCCTTTCCACCTCGTCGACCAGATCGGCAGGATCAGATGCCACCAGCACTGCGCCTTCGAGCACCACCGTGATCTCACCGCGAACGCCCTCGGCGGCCCAAGCAGCTAACTCCCCGAGAGTGCCGCGCTTCACTTCCTCGTAGGTCTTGGTCAATTCCCGGCACACGGCCGCGCGCCGATTCGGCCCGAGAACTTCCACCGCATCTGCGAGGCAGTCGGCAAGGCGATGGGGTGCTTCGAAGAACACACACGCTCGCTGCTCGGTTGCCAAGGCCGAGAGCCACGTCTTGCGCTGCCCCTGCTTACGCGGTGGGAATCCGTCGAAGCAGAACCGCTCCACGGGCAATCCGGAGAGTGCCAGCGCGGTCGTCACCGCCGACGGACCGGGCAAGCACGTGACGGCGAGGTTCTCGGCTACGCAGGCGGCGACAAGGCGATATCCGGGATCGCTGACCGACGGCATGCCCGCGTCCGTGACCAGCAGGACGGTCTTGCCTTCGGCGACGTCGGCGACCAGCGCGGGCAGCCGGGAAATCTCGACCTGATCGTAGAAACTGACGATCTTCCCGGTGATGGTTACCTCGAGCGCGGACGCCAGAGACTTGGTGCGTCGTGTGTCCTCCGCAGCAACGACGTCGGCGGTTGCGAGAGCAGACCGAAGACGCGGAGACGCGTCACCGACATCTCCCATGGGTGTTGCGGCGAGTACCAAGCGACCAGTCATACCTGACAGCCTACGATTGCCAGGTGACTGTGCAGACGGACGAGCGGCCAACGCCCGCCACGAGCGATCGGGTAATGCGTAGTCCCGGCCCGCTGGTACCGGATCCTGATTTCGGCCCGACCGACAGATTGCGCGGCTGGATCGTCACCGCTTTCGTCACCGCTATCGCGGCGATCACACGCTTCACGATGCTCGCCTACCCGACCGACGCCGGCACACCTGTCTTCGACGAGAAGCACTACGTTCCGCAGGGCTGGCAAGTTCTGACCGGTGGCGGCATCGAAGACAATCCCGGTTACGGATTGGTGGTACACCCGCCGATCGGTAAGCAGATGATCGCGATCGGCGAAGCACTCTTCGGTTACAACGGTTGGGGGTGGCGATTCTCGTCGGCCCTGGTCGGGACACTGATGGTCTTGCTGATCATCCGGATCGTGCGCCGCATGACGCGGTCCACGCTGATCGGCGCGATTGCCGGAATCCTGCTCATCGTCGACGGCGTCACCTTCGTCTCCTCACGCCTGGGGATGCTCGACATCTTCCTGGCTTTCTTCGTTCTCGCCGCCCTCGGATGCCTGGTGGTCGATCGCGACCAAGTCCGCGAACGGATGGCGAAGGTATACGAAGAGGGCCGAATCGGCGACTCTGCCTGGGGTCCGCGGCTGGGTTTCCGGTGGTGGAGGTTCGGCGCCGGCATCCTGCTCGGCCTGGCCTGCGGAACCAAGTGGTCCGGCATGTACTTCATTCTGTTCTTCGGATTGCTCAGTGTTGCCTTCGACCTGTCAGCGCGCCGCGCCTACCGCGTGCAGCGCCCATGGGTCGGCACTGCAGTTCGCGACATCGGGCCGGCTCTGTATGCGTTGGTGATCATTCCGCTCGGTGTGTACCTCGCGAGCTACTGGGCCTGGTTCACCAGCGAGACCGGCGTCGACCGTCACGCCGTCGGTAACGAGATCGGTGAGGGCGGCACGTGGAGCTTCATTCCCTCCGCGCTGCGCTCACTCTGGTACTACAGCGGAAACGTTCTCCAGTTCCACGCCGGTCTGACCAACTCCGCCGGAAACCACCACCCGTGGGAGTCGAAACCGTGGACGTGGCCGATGGGGCTACGACCGATGCTCTACTACTACGCCGACGGCGAGCAGGTCACCGGTTGCGGGGCCGCCAGCTGCGTCAAGGCCGTGATGCTGATCGGCACACCGGCGATGTGGTGGCTGGCCCTACCGATGTTGGCGTGGGCGATCTGGCAGACGTTCGTGCGCAGGGACTGGCGATACGCCGTGGTCCTGACGGGCTACGGTGCCGCTTACCTCCCGTGGTTCGCGACGCTCGACCGCCAGATGTACTACTTCTACGCAGTTGCACTCGCCCCGTTCATGGTCATGGGATTTGCGCTGGTCCTCGGCGATGTACTGGGCAAGGCGAGCGCGTCCGTCGAGCGTCGTACCACCGGACTTCTGGCAGTCAGTCTGTACATCGGTCTGGTCGTGGCCAACTTCGTCTACCTCTGGCCGATACTCACCGCCATGCCGATCACGCCGGAATCGTGGCAGAACCATCTGTGGTTGCCCAGCTGGAAATAACCGGACGACAAAAGGGGCACCGAACCGCAGTTCGGTGCCCCTTCACGGTTCAAGTCCTACTCCGCTCAAGTCCTACTCCACTGACTTACCCACACGGCGTCCTCGGCGCGGGCGTAGGAGAGCACGTTTCTGCTCCTTCGCCGCAATGATGATCGGGTCGTGCGAAAGATCCTTGTACAGCGAGAAGCACAGTCCGATCATGACCAGCACGAACGGCGCCGCAGCGATGATCGTCATGGTCTGCAAGCCGTCGAGCGCTTCGGAACCACCGGTCCACAGCAGAAGCGCCGCGACGCCACCGGTCAACATGCCCCAGAACACCACGACCCAGCGACTCGGTTCGAGCGTTCCGCGCTGCGAGAGCGTCCCCATCACCATCGACGCAGCGTCGGCGCCGGAGACGAAGAACACTGCGACGAGCAGCATGACCAGGACAGTCGTCACTCCGGCCAACGGCAGATTGTCGAGCATGCCGAACAGTTGAGCCTCTTCCGAGCCTCGGCCGGACAAGCCGATTCCGTCGCGTTCCTCGCCGATGCCTGCGCCGCCGAAGATCGCGAACCAGAGCAAGCTGACAGTCGTGGGAACGGCGATGACGCCGACGATGAACTGGCGGATCGTGCGGCCGCGGCTGATGCGGGCCAGGAACATGCCGACGAACGGCGTCCAGGACACCCACCATGCCCAGTAGAAGATCGTCCACGACGAAAGCCACGCGCCGGTTTCAGGATTCGACGATGCACCCGTGCGGGCCGACATCTGGGCGAGGTCGGAAACGTATGCACCAATGGTCGTCGGGAGCAGATTGAGAATCAGCACGGTCGGCCCGAGAACGAACACGAACAGGGCCAAGATCAGCGCTAGCACCATGTTGATGTTGGAGAGCCACTGAATTCCCTTGGCCACACCGGAAACTGCCGAAGCGACGAACGCCAGGGTCAGCACCGCAACGATGGCCACGAGCAGGAATACGCCGGCTTCTTCCATCCAGCCGACTACCTCGAAACCGGAGCCGATCTGAAGTGCGCCGAGCCCCAAAGATGCTGCGGTGCCGAAAAGTGTCGCAAAGATTGCCAGGATGTCGATGACCTTGCCGATCGGCCCTTCGGCTTTGCGACCGAGCAACGGGATGAAGGCCGAACTGAACAGTTGCTTGCGTCCTCGGCGATACGACCCGTACGCAATGGCAAGGCCCACAACGGCATACATCGCCCAAGGATGAAGACCCCAGTGAAACATGGTGGTAGCCATGGCAGTTCCGACGCCACCGTCGGTGCCGGGAGGCGGAGTCACGTAGTGCGCAAGCGGTTCCGCGACACCGAAGAACATCAGGCCGATGCCCATGCCGGCGCTGAACATCATGGCGATCCAGCTGACGGTTCGGAACTCGGGCTTCTCACCGTCTTTGCCCAGCGGAATGTCGCCGAATCGACTGACAGCGAGGTAGATGGAAAACAGCACGAAAGCCGAAGCTGCGAGTACGAAGAGCCAGCCGATGTTCGTCACCAACCAGCCGAGAACACTTCCGGTTACCGAGTTCAGGTTGTCGGGAGCTACGAGACCCCACACGACAATAGCCAGCACCGCTGCGGCCGCCACGGAAAACACCACGTAGTCGGTCCGAACGCCTACCCGAGTAAAGCCCGTCTCCGGGCGCTCTTCGTTGGCCCCGGAATCTTGTTCGGATCGATCAGATTTCGTCACCATAGATGACTACGTTCGTCACTTTGTGGGCCAAAAGCAAGCTGGAAGGCGGGCTCAACAGCCGTTGAACCCGCCTTCTCACCCCGATCAAGCTGGGGTTTTAACCCAACCGTTGCCCTTGCCGATCAATCCGTCGATGCTGATGCGTCCTGCGCCGATAACAGCGATCAAGAGCGAACCGACACCGAGTGCGACGACGAGTTCATAGCCGCCGTTGTCTATGAAGACGCCCTTGTCGGCGTGCACGATGAAGAACGCGCCGACCATGTCGAGGAACAGCAGTGCGCCGACGAGAGGGGTCAACAGACCCGCGATGAGCAGGATGCCGCCACCGAGTTCGATGGATGCTGCCAGAACTGCAGAAATCTTGGGGAGCGGGGCGCCCATCCCTTCGAATGCGGCCTGCGTTCCGGCGATCTTGTAGGTGAAGAACTTCTGCCAACCGTGGGCGATGAAGATGATCCCGAGGCCGACACGGGCGATGAGGAGTCCGAGGTCACGAGCAATCGACGAATTCATGAGCCAAGACTGACAGCTTTAAGTTGAAGCGTCAACTTAATCAATGTGTCACGCACCTCTCAATGCCGACTCCACCATGGCGACGATCTCAGTGTCGGAGTACCCGAGCGAGCGGACCTTATGCGCAAACGCGGTCGCCGCCTGCTCCGCCTGCGCCTGCACCGGATCGGTCCCCGAAGCGATGAACGTCCCTTGCTTTCCCCTCGTCTCGATCACGCCCTGATCGCTGAGCGCGCGATAAGCCTTCGCGACGGTGTTGGCCGCCAATCCCAGCTCCGAGGCCAATGCACGCACCGTCGGGATCTTGGTTCCCGCAATCAATCCGCCGCCGTGAACCTGCTCGATAATCTGTTGCCGCAGTTGGTCGTACGGAGCTGTGGAGGAATCGTGTTCGATAGCGATCTTCATCGTCACCCTCGTCGTATCTTCTCGGTCACAGCATCTTCTCTCTCACAAACCCTCGATCGCTTCGCGGATCGTATGCGGGCCGGAGGTCAGAACCAATATCTTGCCGACACTGGACGGCGCGTCGATGAGCGCTTCGATCACTGCGGCGACATCTGCACGAGGCACAGAGCCTCGATCGACGGGCGGCTCTGCAAGAAGGACTTCACCGGTGGGGTCGTCGTCTGTCAGAAGGCCTGGCCGAAGAATCGTCCAATCCAGCGAAGTCCTTGTCTTCAGGTCTTCCTCTGCTGCAGTCTTCGCCCGCAGGTAGGCGGCAAAAACCTCGTCGGTGTTCTCCGGTATTTCGTCACCAGCACCCATGGCGCTGATCTGTATGAACCGACGCACTCCCGCTTTCTCGGCGGCATCGGCCAACAGCACCGCCGCAGCTCGGTCTACGGAGTCCTTCCGCTCGATCGAGCTACCAGGTCCGGCGCCCGCGGCGAAGACCGCGACGTCGGCACCGTCGAGTACCTTCGCAACTTCCTCGACCGTGGAGGATTCCAGATCGATCACCACGGGGAACGCGCCGAGTGTGCGGACCGCACCCTCGTGCGCGGAGTTGCGGATCAGCGCTACCGGCCGATCACCATGTCCTGCCAGCAGGTACGTCAGGTGCTGCGCGATCTTGCCGTGCCCACCGGCAATGACCACGCGCCGTTCGTCCACACTTCGATGTTCCGTCATCGTTTTCTCCTCACAAGTCGGTA
Source organism: Rhodococcus sp. RCBS9 (assembly GCF_029457415.1). Lineage (NCBI taxonomy): Bacteria > Bacillati > Actinomycetota > Actinomycetes > Mycobacteriales > Nocardiaceae > Rhodococcus > Rhodococcus sp. RCBS9. The sequence continues at coordinate 853,783 of NZ_CP120422.1, forward strand.
CTTCAAGTGCAGCGCGCCGGAGGTGTCCGTTGTTCCCCTGTTTGTCCCACGAGTTCGGACACAGAGGCAGAATGACGGACATGGCATCTGCAACCATCTTCCACAATCAACGGTGCAACACGTCGCGGACTGTTCTCGGACTTATCCGCGACGCCGGCATCGAACCGACCATTGTGAAGTACCTCGATACTCCGCCTACCCGATCCGAGCTGGAAAAACTCCTCGCCGACGCCGGCCTCGAGCCCAGCCAAGCCGTTCGCAAGCGCGAAACGCAGTACAAGGAACTCGGGCTCGCCGATGCATCCGAATCCGAGATCCTCGACGCGATGATCGAGCACCCGATTCTGATCGAACGCCCGTTCGTGGTCACCGACAAAGGCACCGTCCTCGCGCGGCCTGCAGCCAAGGTGGAAGAAATTCTCTGACAGCGTCGACGGCTTACAGCGGATCGCGGGCGATCGGGCAGGACATGCACCGAGGACCACCTCGGCCGGACCCCAGTTCCGAACCCGCGATTCGCAAAACCTCGATACCCGAGGCCTCCAGCCTGGCGTTCGTTTCGACGTTGCGCTCGTAAGCGACGACGACGCCAGGCTCGACGGCGAGGGTGTTGTTTCCGTCGTCCCACTGCTCACGCTCGGCAGTCACCGTGTCGAGTCCGGTGTCGATCACACGCAGTTTTCCGATTCCCATGGCGTCGGCCGCCGCTTCGAGGAACGGCGTCGCACCGCGAATACTCACCCCGTCGTCTTCCTTGCGCAGAGTGAACGCCGCCAGGGTGTCCTGAATGGCCGGATACATGACGACCGCGTCGGCCTCGACCATGGTGCAGACCGTGTCGAGATGCATCGACGCTCGGCGTTGCTCGATCGGAACAACCAACACCGTGTGGGCGAGGCCGTCGTCGAACACGCTACGCGCCAATGCTTCTGCTCCGGCGGGTGACGTACGTTCACCGACACCGATTGCGATCACCCCCGGCGCGAGAAGCAGCACGTCACCTCCCTCGACAGGAGCCGTGTGCGACTCGTACGCGCGGCGCACGCCTTTGAATCGAGGGTGATGCGCGTAGACGAGATCCGTTATCGAGGATTCGCGAGCTCGCGCTGACAACGCCAAGGACGTGATGATGACCCGTGGCCCGACCCAGAACGACGAATCACGGGTGAAGAGCAAGTTGGGCAACGGGTCGATCACGAAGTCACCGCCGTGATGCATCCTGCGCACCAACGAGGTCGAGTCGGCATCGATCGGCAATTCGTCGAACGTCATTCCTGCAGTAAGGATCGACGAAAGCTCCTTCGGCTCCACCTTTCGCAGGTAGGCGGCCAGGTGTTGCCCGAGCGCGTGGCCGATCTTGCGTGCGTCCACGGCGGCCGCGATTCCCTGGATCCTCGCTGCGCCACTGACCTCGAGCGCCTCGGTGAGGAGATCGGACAAAAGCAGTACCTCGACGCCGCGCTCACGAAGGACGGTCGCAAACTGATCGTGTTCTTCCTGCGCGCGGTCCACCCACGGCAACGCGTCGAACAGCAGCTCGTCGTTGTTGCGCGGAGTCAATCGTTTCAACTCGTCGCCAGGACGATGAAGAATGACCGATCGCAATCGGCCCACCTCGGAATCGACACCGAGGGGGACGGAGCCAGAAGCGTTCATGAGTGAACACTAATCCCGTAGGCCCCACCCAGCAGGGACAAGCAGCTGTCGTACCGGTCCGCGTAACGTCTGATCCGACGCAGGCGAGAGGACCAGGCAATGAGTAGTACGGATCAGGCGGCGCTGAACGGCGCCGGAATCGAGAGGTTCACCGGGCGCTGGGTCGGCGCTGGAGCCGGACATTTCCCCACCATCGACGACTTCGAGTACTCCGAGGAGATCGAGTTCGCGCCCACCCCGAAACCGTTTCTCACCTACTCGTCGCGCACTCGTGGGCTCCCCGACGGACGACCGCTTCACATGGAATCGGGATACCTGCGCCCAACACCGGGTGGTGAGCTCGAATTGCTGGTCAGCCAGCCCACCGGATTCGTCGAGATCCATCGCGGCACCCTCGACTCCGAAGGCACTCTCGCCTTGACCCGTCTCACGCTCGCAGCATCACCCGACGCAAAACCGGTTCACGACGTCCGGCGAGTCATGCGCGTTCAGGGCGACACGCTGACATACGACTTGTGGATGGCGCACGGTGACACCCCGCTGACACATCATCTCCACGCCACCCTCCACCGGGCGACGGACCGGTAGTCGCCATGGAGATGCCGTCGTGGAAGGCAAAGGAACTCACGCCCGGCCAGCTCTCCGAGCGCAGCGGTGTCGCCGTCTCGGCCCTGCATTTCTACGAACGAGAAGGCCTCATCGTCAGTCGCCGGACCAGCGGAAACCAGCGCCGATACCAACGAGACACGCTTCGACGCGTCGCCTTCATCAGAATCTCGCAACGCGTCGGCATTCCGCTGTCGGAAATCAGAGAGGCCCTCGGCACACTTCCTGAAGGCCGTACCCCGAACCGCGCAGATTGGGAAAGATTGTCGACCGGGTGGCGGCGCCACCTCGATCTACGCATCGAGCAACTGGAACGTCTACGGGACAACCTCACCGGTTGCATCGGTTGCGGGTGCCTCTCGTTGGAGGGGTGCGCCCTCGCCAACCCGCACGATCAACTCGCATCCGCCGGCCCGGGTGCGCGCGTTCTGGAAGTAGATTTCGGTGCAGACTCAGGCGAGAAATGACTCGACGGCGTCCCGATCGCGCCCCAACAAGTCCTCGACGGTCTTCTTCAGCAACTTCTCGATCTGGCCGCCGATGATCGGCATCTTCACCTCAGCCGTTCCGTCGACGACCAACCGCGTGCAGGACTCGGCGGCGGTGAGATCGAGCGTCGTCTCGATTCGGATCGGCAGTCCCCGCGCGATTCCGGTGACCGACCCTGCTGCACGCCCGTCCGACAGAGGTCCCCACCGATCGACCCGTTTCAGACCGAGCCGACTCGGCGCAACCTTGGCGACCAGGCTCGGGAGGGAGGCGGAGTCGATTTCCTCGGACACGGATACTTCGATCGATCCGTCTCGAACTTCGATGTCCGAGGTGGCATAAAGGTCTCCGAGTCTGCCTTTCCAATAATTCGGGTCGGTCAAAGTTCGATGCACGTCGTCGATCGGATATTTGAATTCGATATCGAAGTGAAAACTCTTCGGCATGACTTTGGTCCCTATTCGACTAGATAAAAGTCCCGGCGGAGTTAACGCTCATCGCTTGAGCAATTTACTGAACTGGTCGTTCGCTTTTTGCATCACGAACTCGTAAGGCAGGGCGAATTTGCGCGCCCACCAGTATCCGAATCGGATGTCATTGGACGTATATACGAGGTACGTATTCTTCTCGATTCCCCGCAGAATGCACGACGCCACCTTCTCCGGGGAGACAGCACGCGCCTCGAACCGGTGCGTGAGTTTTTCGACCCGCGGGTCGTTCCTGTCGATACCCGCTATTTCCACGGTTCCCACCAATGGCGTCTTCACCCCACCCGGCACAACCAGACTGACCCCGATTCCGTGCCGCTTCAGATCGAATCGCAGCACCTCGGACACCCCGCGAAGGCCGAACTTGCTCGCACTGTAGGCGGCGTGCCACGGCAGGGCCAAAAGTCCGGCAGCCGAAGACACGTTGACCAGGTGTCCACCCTTGCCGGCACGAATCATGGGTGGAACAAACGTCTCCATGACATGGATCGGCCCCATCAGGTTGACGTCCACCATGGACTTCCAATGCCGATGTTCGAGGTTCTCGATAGTTCCCCACGCTGAAATGCCGGCGATATTCATGACGACATCCATCGAAGAAAATTGAGTGTGAATCTCGGTACCGAATTTCACGACCTCGTCGTAGTCCGAGATATCGAGTGCCTTCGCCATGCTGACCGTGCCGCCGCCGGCGCCGACCATCGCGACCGTCTCTTCCAATCCGACGCTGTTGATATCGGTGAGAAACAATTCGGCGCCGACCTCTGATGCACGCAGCGCAGTTGCACGTCCAATTCCACTACCGGCGCCGGTGATCAGGCATTTCTTGCCGTCGAGCGACCTTACAGACATGGATGAACACTCCCCCGCACTCGTACTGTGGACATGCGGGAAAGTCTACGCACGCACGGTGCGGCCGCCCTGAAACACGCAAGACGACCTGCGGGGCACGGCCGTACTCCGCGCAAACACCGCACAGAGACGACCGCAGCGAGCACTAGAGACGCTGCATCATCTGCTCTTGATAGCCCTTGACCGTACGGTCGAGTTCTTCCGCCGCTACATCGTCCCCACGCTTGCGTGCGTCGTGGGCTCGATCCTGAATTTCACGGATTGCGCGGCGCAATTCATCATCGCTCATCGTGTGTTTCATGTCACAATTCTGCACCCACTCGGAGGGTTTAGCTAGCACAGATCGCAATCCGGCAAACCGTTCAGGGTTCAACCTCGAGGTGATCCGCATGACATCGCAACCAGCCACCCTGATCGCGACCCCAAACCTTCAAACATCGCTTGAACTGCAGTTTTTCAATCGAAATAGTTGTGAAAAACCAGGCTAACGCATAGCTAATATCGCCAAAACGGGTAAAAGGTTTGATATTGGGCAGATTGGCCAAGTACTGGAAGGTTCGAATAGCGCAGTCGTAGCTGCACATTTCCGTGTGGCGGAAACTCAATGTGCGCTGAGACATAGCTGAGCACTCATTGGCCGGACGAATCGAATCTCGGACACATTTGACAACTAGTCCACTAAACAGACTACGGTGAGCTACCGATCGGTTATCCGCGTGATACCGTAGGATTCACTGAACGGACAATTGCTAGCTAGAGAGGATTACGGGGCGGTTCACAATGGCTGACTTTGCAGAACGATTGAACAAACTGTTCGACAGTGTTCATCCTCCGGGGCGCAAACCCCATACCAACGCCGAGGTTGCGGCAGCGCTCATCGAAGACGGCCATCAGATCTCCAAGCCGTACATCTCGCAGCTCCGCTCGGGACAGCGCACCAACCCCTCAGACGAGACAGTCGCAGCCTTCGCCCGGTTCTTCAAGGTGAAGCCCGACTACTTCTTCAACGACATCTACGCAGCCAAGATCGATCACGATCTCGAACTGCTCTCACAGCTCCAAGGCTACGGGCTTCGCCGCCTCTCGAGCCGTGCATTCGACCTCTCGGAAGAATCGCAGAATCTACTCACCACGATGGCTGAAAAGCTCCGCGCGAGTGAAGGTTTGCCAGAGGTTCCGCCTGACGCGTCACGCTGATGTGAACGTGCTGAAGCACTGACTCGATCTCGAGCACTGCAATGACATGGAGTAGGTCGACTACGAACGTCGACCTACTTTTGTCGTTTCATCGAGTTCTTTCGCCAACAACAACACCCATCGGCGCGCCGACATCTTCTCAGGAGGCGCAATCCACCTGGTGTCCAACACATCCGAGGCCAAGGGATCGGCGATCCACCCCGCCAAAATCCCCGCGTGTGCAGTGACGGCCCGCGGCGGTTCCTGACCACCGACGTCGAACATCCCGGCGCCGGACTGGATGTACATCGCATCCATGATCTGCGCGATCATGTCCGATGCCCGCAGCACAGACGTACTCCCGGCGCTGTCCGCGTCGACTACCTCGGGGAATCGCTTGACGAGAAGCGCGTGCATCCGCCGCAGCCGGTACAGATCTCGTCGCGCACGTAACCAGGTCTCGAGAAGCACCCACGTGATGCCCAGCGCAATCAGAACACTCGAGGCAGCGATGAACCACACCCCTGCGCCCGTCCAGATATCCGATTCGAGTGCGCCGGTGCCACCGATCGATTCGACAAGCATCACGACGACCACGACGAGCAGGATCGACGAACCGGTCACGATCAACGCGATTCCGCGCCCCAACGGCGCCCACGCAACGTGCCGTAGCCCCGTCGAAATGACAAGGGACAGAGCGACGATGATAAAGATCAGAGCCGGCGCCGGGTAGCCGAAGAGAACCGCGATCGCCACCAGGAGCCCCACCGAGTACAGCACGGTGGCGAGGCCGCGCATAGCCGGACGTGACATCACAGGCCAGGCAGACACGGCGCCGACTGCACTGGCCGCAGACAACGCTGTCCACAAGACGATGACGATCATCGCGGCGGCATGCTGCTCCGGCGCAATGCGATCGACGATGTCCCATACCGCCGGCACCATGACCGTCGACGACAATGCGACCGAGAAGCCTGCAAAGACCATCGACATTCGCAACGGCGTCGCGGTGCGCGCGACAACTCGACCCAGTCTCGCGCCGGCTGCAACCCAGACGAGAAGGGCCACAGCCCAAAAGATCATCCGATCGCCTCGTCGTACCGCAACACCGACAGCGGTGTCCCACGGCCACTCATCGTTCGCAGACGCATGATCAACATCGACGCGAACGTCTCGGCTTCCCACTCCGCGATGTCGTCCATCGGCACGGGTTCGTTGCGCCGCAGAGAACGTTGACTCAACATGTAGGCGATCAAATCGTCACTGACCTCGAGCGTCGCCTCGGCGATCTCGGCACCCTCGTGCCGAAACACTATGTGCCCCAACTCATGTGCCAGAGTTCGCTCGACATTGGGAAGTCCGGGGGCCAAGACGATGACGTCGTGGTCGTCGTAGGCTCGGCGCTGACCGCACACTCCGGTGGCGAGCGGGGTTTCCAGATCGATCTCGATCGGGCGCCCACGCTCGCGGGCGACTGTCTGCACTACCGTCAGCAGTGACACAGCCTCCGACGACGCTGCTGCGTCGCATACGGCATCCACCGCGGCCAGAACGCGGCGATGTGAACGTCTGTCCGGCACGACTCACGCACCTCCCTGTGATCCGGGTGCCAGGAATTCGGCACGCGCGGCAGCCAATCGCGCCTTCTGCAGCGATGCTCCGCGGAAAGTCAGTGCTCCCGCACCGGCCGCTACCACTGCCATTCCGCCTACACCGCCGGCGACGGCGGCGGCGTTGAGAATCGGCGGAAGCCCTTGAGTGAACGCCGTCGGAAATGCCTGCGGGTTGTCAGTCGGAGCCGCGACGTTCGGAACGTTCGACGGTACCTGCGGAGCTACGGGTGCGGGTGCGGCCAGAACCTCGGGTGCGGAAGGGGCTGCGACTGCGCCCGGCGCAGCGTTTGCCGGTCCACCGGCAGAGGGTGCAGGCGCTCCGCCGCCCGCTGACGGTCCCTGCGGATCAGACGGTCCAGCCGGCGGAGCCGCTACCGCGGACGACTGCTCGGAACTCGGCTGCGATTCGGAAGGAGACTGTGTCTCGGAGGGTGCTTGGCTCGAAGGACTCTCGGTCTGCGAAGTTGCGTTGGTCGCGGGGGAAGCGCTGCTGCTCGGACGTTGCGACGCCGAAGGGTTGGTCGTGGGCTCAGTCGTGGTCGTGGGATCAGTCGTCGTGGGCTCAGTCGTGGTCGGCTCAGTCGTCGTGGGCTCAGTCGTGGTCGTGGGCTCAGTCGTCGTGGGCTCAGTCGTGGTCGTGGGCTCAGTCGTCGTGGGCTCAGTCGTGGTCGTCGGCTCAGTCGTCGTGGGCTCAGTCGTGGTCGTCGGCTCAGTCGTCGTGGGCTCAGTCGTCGTGGTCGGCTCAGTCGTCGTGGTCGGCTCAGTCGTCGTGGTCGGCTCAGTCGTCGTGGTCGGCTCAGTCGTCGTCGGCTCAGTCGTCGTGGTCGGCTCAGTCGTCGTGGTCGGCTCAGTCGTCGTGGTCGGCTCAGTCGTCGTGGTCGGTGTCGGAATTACGGTCGTGCCGCAGTTGTGACGGTGACAATGCCAGCCATAGTTGCCGTTGCCGTTGTTGCCGCCACCGTTGCCGTTGTTGCCGCCACCGTTGCCGTTGTTGCCGTTGTGACCGCCACCGTTGCCGTTGTTATTGCCACTGTTGTTGCCGTAATTGCCGTTTCCATTGCCGTTGTTGCCACCACCGCTGTTGCCGCCAGGTTGGGCGGCGACGATGGCGGGGAAGACCGATACGGCAAGGACGCCGATACCCATCAGGCACATCACAGCAACAAGCATCATCGCTAGCCGTCGTGGCTGGCTCATCGACATTCCTCCCCGACACATACGTCCGACCTGCGGAAAACTGCGGCAGACTCACCGTGCCTATCGCACCGGACACACCCTCGTTACATTTCCGGCAAACATGTATCCGCCCAAGGATCATCCCTCACTTGGAAGCTCAACGGTCCGGATCAGCGGTCGCAATCGTATGAAACGGCGCACACTCAGATCGAATCTTCGCAATTCGGGCAGGCCCTGAAAATGCAGGAAAGGGTCGTTCAACTTTCGTTGAAAGACCCTTTTCGCTGGTACTTCTTGGTGGAGCTGAGGGGAATCGAACCCCTGACCTCTTCGATGCGAACGAAGCGCGCTACCAACTGCGCCACAGCCCCGTGCCACCGCCTCAGCGGTGCTCGGCAACTCTAACAGGAACGAATACTCCCGTTGGAATCACCCGACACGAACTTTCGGCCCGACGAGATCGGCCCAGAAGATCACTGACCGGACGCGCGACGCATCTCGGTGTGCCTGATCTCTTCTTCGTAGTGATCCAGGTGATCGAACACCGGATCTTCGTCGTCGACCTCGAGGACAACCGCTCCTGGCCGACGCAGTCGCGCCGGAATCAGGCGAAGCTCTTCGTCGGTGTGCGATTCGACTCCGAGTCGCGATCGGTTGAGGCGTTCGGTACGACGGCGGCGAATCTCTTGCTCGATCCGAACCTGCCGACGCAAGTACGCCATGTACCCGCCGAGGCCGCACACGGTCAGCGCAAACAACCACCACACCATCGGCGAGATGATCAATGCGAGAGCGCCCGAGAGAATCGCGACGAACGCAAGTCCCAGCAATGTCCGCTGACGGAATGCATACCGCGCCTCCCGGGCGATGGCATCCGCTTCGGGGTCGAATCCGCCTCGGCCGCGCCGAACCGGAACAAATTCTCCGACCGGTGCACGACCGCCGGCGTAGTCGTCTTCTGCGTGAGTGTCCATCTGGTCCTCCGCGTCGTAGCTGCTGCGCACTGGTTCTGGTTGCCAGTTCGGATCGCTTCGATGTCCTGCTGCCGGCCCGCGCTGAACAGGGTTGCTGTCGCCGCGGTGGAGTACTCGAGTCGCGAGTGCCGCGTCACTCGTCTGCCGGATCCTGGGGCGCTTGTTGACAAGCATCGGCACCAGGACGAACAGCCACACGGCCACCAGCCCGATCCACACGAATGAGCTAGGCATGCCGCGGCCTCCTCCCGATCACCTACCAGCACCTATGCCAGCCGTTGACGAGTCAAGGTTAACGGCCGACGCCCTCGCATCGTTGCCGACGCGCCGAACCCCACCATACTCATGTGTCACACGCGTACCGAACTGAACTTCCGGTTCAGTCCCAAAAGTCTCGAGTTCTGGTTGAATCAAAAACCACATTTTCCCGCCCGAAAGTAGGACTACTCAGCGGTAACTGCTGTTTAGCTCGCGTTTCTCACGCTTCTGGCGCCGTCTTCGTCACACCCACGAAGCGCGTCCGGACCGCACCAATCTGTCGACGACGGTGGTGGGTACTTCCTCGATGGTCATTCCGACCAGAAGATGATCACGCCATTGGCCGTCGACATCGAGGTAGCGCTTGAGAAGACCTTCCTCCCGGAACCCAACGTTTCGTAGGACTGCGCGACTCGACGCGTTCTCCGGCCGAACAGTGGCCTCCACTCGATGCAGACCGACCTTCGAGAATGCGTGATCGAGTGTGAGTGCAACGGCAGCTGTGGCTACGCCCCCACCGGTCACGTGCGAGGCGACCCAATAGCCCACCCAGGCGGACCGCAGAGCGCCGCGCACCACATTTCCGATGGTGACCTGCCCGCAGTACTTCCCGTCGAGTTCGATCACCAGGGGAAGGATCCTGCCCTTGCGCGCTTCGGAGCGAAGGTTCCCGCACAGGGACGGCCAGACGGTGATGTGGTGGCGAGCATCCCAGGGCGATTCTCCGGTGGGCTCCCACGGCTCGAGGTGCTCGCGATCGCGAATGCGGAGACGACTCCACACAGCAGCGTCACGGAGCTTCACGGGGCGGACGGTCACCACTCCCGCGGGCACTCGCAGCGGGCCGAGATCTTCCGGCCATCCTGGATGGACTGACATCACACCCCACTCGGGTCGGCGTTACCCACGTTGGGCGAGAAAAGCTACGTCGACTTCTTCACCGATGTGCACTTCGGTGACGTCTCGATCGACCAGAACCAAGCAATTGGCTTCCGCCAAGGTCGCGAGGAGATGTGAGGACGCACCGGGCGCGCCCCCGAGGGCCTGCACCAGGTACTCCCCTGTCGCTTCGTCACGCATCAGCTGACCACGCAGAAAACCCTTGCGATCGGCAATCGACGTGATCGTTCCCACTGTCCGCGCCTTCACTACTCGCCGCATCGGCTGGCGGCGTCCGAGCGCGATTCTGATCAGCGGGCGAACCATGACTTCGAATACCACCAGTGCGCTGACCGGGTTGGACGGTAGGAGAAAGGTCGGAACCTCGTCCCTTCCCAGCTTTCCGAAGCCTTGCACCGATCCCGGATGCATGGCAACGCGCTCCACCTCGAGTGTCCCCAGGTCGGCAAGCGCCTCACGAACCTCGTCGGACGCTCCGCCGCCCACGGCACCGGCGATGACAACGATTTCCGAGCGAATCAGCTGTCCCTCGACTACTTCGCGAAGACGACGAGAGTCGTTGCCTGCGATTCCCACACGGTTGACGTCGGCGCCGGCATCGCGCGCTGCGGCGGCGAGGGCATACGAATTGACGTCGTAAACCTGACCAGGCCCCGGCGTGCGATCCACGTCGACGAGTTCTCCACCGACGCTGATGACGGAGAGGCGCGGACGGGGATGGACGAGTACTTTGTCGCGGCCGACCGCGGCGAGCAACCCGACCTGTGCGGCTCCGATGATGGTGCCTGCCCGAACGGCCACGTCGCCCGGCTGGACGTCGTCGCCTGCACGGCGAACGTAATCGCCCGAACGCACCGGCTCGAAGATCCGAACGCGAGCGCGACCACCGTCGGTGTTCTCGAGGGGAAGAACTGCGTCGGCCAGCGTGGGCAAAGGCGCGCCGGTGTCGACTCGGACGGCCTGGCGAGGTTGCAAGCGGATCGGTTGGCGTGAGCCCGCCGTCACCTCACCGACCACCGGCAAGCTGAGGTCGGTAGGCTCGCCGTCCTCGCCTCGGAGGTCGGCTCCGGCGCCGGCGACATCGACACTGCGAACCGCGTAACCGTCGATGGCAGCTTGATCGAATCCCGGCAATGGGCGTTCGGTCACCACTTCCTCGGCACACAGCAGTCCCTGCGCCTCCGAGATGGCGACCCGAACCGGACGGGGTGCCACTGCAGCAGCGGTAACCCTGGTCTGCTGCTCCTCAACCGACCGCATCTGGTCCGCGTCCTCCTGTGTCTGGAAATTCGGTGATATCCGTCAGCTCATGATGCCTTGCCGCCGAAAAGGGACAAGCACATTGATACTGCGTTATCGGGCGATCAACCACCGTGGCGACACGCTCAGCGGTCGAGCCGATCCGCGAGCCACTTACGCAAGGACGGGCCGTAATCGTCACTGTCGAGCGCCAGGTCCACCGAAGCGCGGAGGTACCCGCCGGGGTTGCCCAGGTCATGACGCGTTCCGCGGTGCACCACCACGTGAACCGGATGGCCCTCGGAAATCAGGAGAGCGATGGCGTCGGTGAGTTGCAACTCACCGCCGGCTCCCGGCTCGATGCGACGAAGTGCGTCGAAGATCGCACGATCGAGCAGATAGCGACCTGCAGCGGCAAAGGTCGACGGCGCGTCTTCCACAGCCGGCTTCTCGACCATGCCGACGACCTTGAGGACGTCGGGATTGACCGCGTCGGGAACGATCTCGACGTCGAAGACGCCGTAAGCGCTGACTGCGTCTTTCGGGACGTCGATTGCACAGAGAACGGATCCGCCGCGCTTGGCCCGAACTCGCGCCATGATCTCCAGGACGCCACGCGGTAGTACGAGATCATCGGGCAGAAGGACCGCGATGGCATCTTCGTCGTCGTCGAGAACCGACTCGACGCAACCGACTGCATGCCCGAGGCCGAGGGGCTGCTCCTGAATCACGGAGTCGACTTCGAGCAAACCCGGCGCTTTGCGCACCTTCGCCAGGGCAGCGAGTTTTCCGCTTGCTTCCAGCTTGCTTTCGAGCACGAGATCCTCGACGAAGTGGGCAACCACGCCGTCTTTGCCCGGGGACGTCACGATGACGAGCCGCTCGGCTCCCGAGTCCGCAGCTTCACCTGCCACCAGTTCGATACCCGGTGTGTCCACGACCGGCAGCAATTCTTTCGGAACCGTCTTGGTGGCAGGCAGGAAACGCGTACCAAGTCCGGCTGCGGGAACCACGGCCGTACGGAAGGCCCTCGTGCTGCTAGCGACAACGTCTGTCATGCCAACACCTTAGCCGCCGCTTGTTACCGCTCGGTCAGCACGACGAATATCGTTGCGGGGTGACACCTCAGACAAAAGCACAATGGCGACAAATCACACTCGCAGCACGTGATGCAGTCTCCGAGCACACTCGAAACACGGAAACTGCGGCGTTGATCACGCACATACGTTCAGTGATTGTCGACGGCTCGGTCGTCTGTGCGTACGTCCCCACCCGCACCGAACCAGGATCCACCGATTTGCTCGACGCCGTTGCCGAGATCGCTCAGCGTGTACTACTTCCGATCACCGGGGAGCCGGGACCGTTGTCCTGGGTCGAGTACAGCGGCGCGGACGGTTTGCGCCCCGCGAAGTACGGCATTCGGGAGCCTGTCGGACCCGTCTTGCCACCGGAAGCCCTGTCCGACGTGGAATGCATGCTTGTCCCTGCTCTCGCGGTGGATCTTCGCGGAACACGCCTCGGCCGTGGCGCAGGCTTCTACGACCGGACGCTCGGGTCGGTCGGACCACAGACTCGGCTCGTGGCAATTGTCAGAGACTCCGAACTCGTCGAGGCCTTGCCTGCCGACGACCACGACATTCCCATGGGCTGGGCATTGACGCCGCGCGGCGGCCTCACGCAACTCAAAGGCGATTGATCTGCGGGAATAGATCCCTGATTAGCGCTGTTGGCACTGTCACTTGTAGAGTGCTAAAGGCTGCGGTGTAAATACGCGGCTGCTCGAACATCACAGTGCGGAGGAAGCCCGGTGCCCACCTACTCATACGCATGTACGGAATGTGACAACCGTTTCGACATCGTCCAGTCCTTCAGCGAAGATTCGCTGACGGTCTGCCCAGCTTGCTCAGGCAAGCTCCGCAAGCTGTTCAACTCTGTTGGCATCGTGTTCAAGGGCAGCGGCTTCTACCGCACCGACAGCCGCGGCGGCTCCGGGACTGCGAGCGAGCCGGCCAAGAGCGATTCGGCACCCGCTGCGAAGTCCGAGTCCAAGTCGGACTCCTCTTCGACATCGAGTTCGTCGACCAGCACGCCGGCGCCCGCAAAGGCTGCCGCAAGCTGATTTCCACAACCTCCGGGTTGTCCACAGGTTCACATTGTCAGGGCCGGAAGCACCGCTTCCGGCCCTAACGTGCATGAATGCCGTCAGTACGTTCTCGTTCGCCGAGGCGCTCCCATCCATTGCGCGCCCAGCTCGATCTCACGCCGAACACCTTCGATCGCGTCGTCGAACTGACACGCGGCACACGGTTTCGCTCAGCGACCGTCCGCAAGATCGCAGCGGTCGTCCTGGCCACACTCGGCGTTGTTCTCTTCTTTCGAGGCGATCCCGCGACTGACACCGTCGCCGTAGTTGTCTCGAGCCGCGATCTCACTCCGGGGCAGGTGATTGCGGATTCGGACGTCGAGGTCCGCGAGATCGACTCGAAACAACTTCCCGAAGGAGTTGTCTCCGACACCGACCTGGTAGTCGGGAGAACCGTTGCCGGCCCGATTCGCTCCGGAGAAACCGTCACCGACGTGCGCGTTCTCAGCCCACGGCTGGCCGGGTTGTCGGTAGGAACCGACGACGCCCGCATCGTCCCCGTCCGATTGGCCGATGCGGCCGTCGCGGACATGTTGCGCAGCGGGGACGTCGTCGACGTCCTGACCGTCGGCCCTGACACATCCCGCCCAGACACACCCCACCCCGACACACCCAACGAATCAGTTGCAGACAAGGCCCCACAAATTCTTGCGGCAGGAGCGGTAGTCGCGTTGGTCACCACGTCGGAAAGTACACGTAACCAGCAGGAACAGGTGATTTTGCTGGCCCTGCCGACACCAGCAGCCAACGTCGTAGCCGCGGCATCTCTGTCCAATGCGATCACCGTGACATTCCGCTGACCGCACAAAGCGTCCGAAGCTCCTCTAGGATTTTTCCAGTCGGTTCGGTATCAACGGACCATCTGGCACTTGCCATCGGAGACTCGAGGGGACACCGACATGCTCAAGGGATTCAAGGACTTCCTGCTTCGCGGAAACGTGCTCGACCTGGCCGTCGCAGTGGTCATCGGCGCGGCCTTCACCGCCATCGTGACTGCCTTCACCAGCAATATCATCAACCCACTTGTCGCTTCGATTGGCGGAGCCAACGAATACGGGTGGGGCATTCAGCTGACGGGTGACTCCGCTGAGACGTTCCTGAACTTCGGTGCGGTCGTCACCGCGATCATCAACTTCATCATCATCGCAGCGGTCGTCTACTTCGTGCTGATCGTCCCTGCGAATGCGGCGAAGAAGAAGTTCGTCTCCGAGCCCGAGGACAAGGAAGCCAGCGAAACCGATCTGCTCATCCAGATCCGCGACATCCTCTCGGCCAATGCCGGTGGCGCCGACACGGGAGCGCACGCCAAGTCTCTCGAATAGGCAGTGCCCACAGATCAAATCAGGCCCTCGGACAATTGTCCGGGGGCCTGATTTACTTCTCAACCGCCGTGGTGCGGGGGCCGCTGACTGCGCAGCCAGTCGTCGTCCGAGGACCGCGAGGATCCTTCGGGACCCCGCTCGTCCGACGTCGTCTCGGGAAAGACGTCCCCGAAGATGCGCGCCAGGCGCTTCTTGTCGACTGACGGCTTCTTCGGGGTATCTGGTTGCTCCGACAAGCTGTCTCAGCCCTCGAGGCTGGACAGCTCGGCGATCACGTGACTCGCCAAAGCCGTCAGGGTTGCCATGCCGTCGCGAATTGCCGGCCTGGTCGACGCCAGATTGGCTACCACGGTGCTTCCCGAAACCCCGACGAGGCCGCGGGACAAGCCTGCTTCGAGCGATCCGGCCGAAAGACCGGAAGCACGAAGTGCTTCGGCAATTCCCGGGATCTCGCGATCGAGAACCTCAGCGGTCACGTCAGGAGTGACGTCACGCGGGGATACCCCGGTACCGCCGACCGAGATGACGAGGTCGACGCCACCGATGACTGCGGTGTTGAGAGCGTTGCGGATCTCCACTTCGTCGGCGGCGACGGCGACCGTCGCATCGACGAGAAAACCCGCTTCGTTCAGCAGTTCCGTGACCAGTGGACCGATGGAGTCGGTGTTGTCGCCGTGGGCTGTGCGATCGTCGACGATGACGACCAGAGCGCGGCCGGCCGATGTGGCTTCGAGTTCCATGACTCCTACCGTAGTGTCCGATCCCGACGCCGTTGCGATCTGGCCGAAGATCGGGTCGATCGTCTGCTGATCGCCGAACATCATCGGCCGCCCTGCGCTGCCGCGGTTCCCAACGTGACGTCGACGGTCTTGGTCTGCCCGCCGTCGCTGTACGTGATCGAGACCTTGTCGCCGGGAGCATGTGAACGCACTGCCGCGATCAGCGAATCACCATCTGCGACAACACGATCGTCGACCTTGGTGATGACTGCACCCTTCGGGATACCGGCCTTGGCGGCCGGCCCGTCAGCAGTGACATCCATGACGGTTGCGCCGTCGGCGTTGTCCTGCGACGGCACGGTCACGCCGATCATGGCCTGAGTCGCCTTGCCGGTCTTGATCAGTTCGTCGGCGACGCGGCGTGCCTGATCGATCGGGATGGCGAAACCGAGGCCGATCGAACCGCCTTGGGTACCCGACGACGCTCCGAGCGAGGCGATCGCCGTGTTGATGCCGATCAGCTGGCCGTCCATGTTGACGAGGGCGCCACCGGAGTTGCCGGGGTTGATCGCTGCGTCGGTCTGCAGAGCGTCGATGACGGTGTTCTGGTTGCCGGACTCGCCGCTCGTGGACACCGGGCGATCGAGTGCGGAGATGATGCCTTCGGTGACCGTGCCGGCCAGGCCGAGTGGGGACCCGACGGCAACCACCTGCTGTCCGACCTGGACGTCGCCGGAGTTGCCGAGATCGATGGGGGTGAGGTCGTTGCGACCGTCGACCTTGATGACGGCGATGTCGGAGACGGGATCGGCACCGACCAGAGTGGCCGAGGCCTTGGTTCCGTCGGAGAACGCAACGCGAAGTTGCGCTCCCTGTGCGCCGGCAACGTGGTTGTTGGTCAGGATCAGACCGTCGGAGGACAGGATGACACCGGAGCCCTCACCGCCCTGTCCCTGCGCGGTGGCTACCTCGATCTGCACGACGCTCGGCACGACCTTCGAGGCAACGGCCTGAACCGAGCCGGCGGGAGCGTTGGACGTGTTGGTCGCAGTGGGCTTCGGAGCGTTCAGAGAGTTGGTGACCGTCGCGGTTCCACCGTTGCGGTCCGCGACGACGGCGCCGACCACGCCACCGACACCACCACTGACCAGGACCAGGGCGAGAGCGCCGGCAACCAGCGCCATGCGTCCCGACTTCGGCTTTGTGGTGGTCGAACCGGAGTTCGGCCCCTGCAGCGGTGCGGGGATCTGGTTGTGGCCGCCGCCCGGGCCGTTCGGACCGCCGGGGCCACCAGGGTTGGGTGCGCCGTACGGGGCGCTCTGCTGGTACGCGGCCTCATGGGCACCGTGCGGGTGGCCGAAAGCCTGCGTGGGCTGCTGCTGTGCCTGCCCGAAGGCTTCGGTGGGCCTGCCTTCAGTGGGTCGGGCTTCGGCGGGTCGGGCGAACGACTCGGTCGGCTGGTACGGCTGCTGAGGCGCCTGCCCCTGAGGCTGCTGCGGCGGCACGGGAGGCTGTGCCTGAGGTGCTGTCGGCTGTGCCTGAGGTGCTGTCGGCTGTGCCTGAGGTGCTGTCGGCTGCGCCTGGGTGGTGGGCTCGCTGTTGGGCTGCTCGGGCCGGGTCGGCCCGACGTTACGGTCCTCGGTCATCGGCTCGCTTTCGTCTACGGTGACCACCGGACGGGCAGTCACAACTGTTCTGCCGACAATGCTGCCTTGCGCTGCTGAGAAGGCGCTGAGACGTGCCTGTCACTTTACCCAGGTTTCGACGTGAAAAACCGGTGTTGTCGGTTCGGCCCGAAAGACTTTCGGGCCGAACGCATTAAGCCGTGACGTCAGTCACCGAAGCGAGGGACCAACGGGTCTACAGAACACGCTACTCGGCACTCGGCCCCGGTTCACCGGGAAGCACGATACGAACAAGCGCTCCCCCACGATCGGATTCGTCGATCGCGATGGTGCCGCCGTGCTTGACGACGACCTGACGCACAATCGCAAGTCCCAGACCCGATCCCGGCATCGAACGTGCCGCAGTCGACCGGTAGAAACGATCGAACACCAACTCCCGATCCTCCTCCGGAATGCCAGGTCCCGCATCACTTACGGTCAATTCCAACAATCCTTGACCCACCGGACGCATTTCGACGCGTACCTGTTCGCCCTTCGGACTCCACTTCGCAGCGTTGTCGAGGACGTTCAGCACGGCACGCGACAGGCCCGCTTGATCTCCGTAGACGTACCACGGAGTGGTGACCGCCTCGAACTCGATTTCGTTGCGCCTGCGCCGCGCTCGTTCGAGCGCACGCTCGACGACGTCGCTGACGTCGACGCGCTCGTACACGGTTTCGGGTGCGTCTTCACGGGCCAGGTCGACGAGGTCGCCGACCAGAGTCGACAGTTCCTCGATCTGCGCGACGACGTCGGCACGAAGTTCTGCCATGTCCTCGTCGGGAATCTGCGGCGCACCGGGGCGACTGGACGCGATCAGCAATTCCATGTTGGTGCGCAACGAAGTCAACGGCGTCCGCAACTCGTGTCCGGCGTCCGCGACGAGGCGCGACTGACGCTCGCGGGACTCAGCGAGCGCCCTCAGCATCGTGTTGAAACTCTCTGTCAGGCGCGCCAATTCGTCGCTGCCGGTAACGGGGATCTGCGTCAGATCGTCGGTCCGAGCGACTCGTTCGGTGGCAGCAGTCAGCCTGGCAATGGGTCGTAAACCGGTGCGGCCCACGGTAGTACCCGCCACTGCCGCAAGTATGACGCCACACCCGCCGACCACGAAGAGCACCCAGGCCAGACGGTCCAGTACCGCAACGGTCGGCGCGAGCCGCTGACCGATCACCAAAGTGCTTCCGTCATGGGTTCGTTGAGCCAGCACTCGCTGACCGTCGACGGTTCGCAGCGAGGAATCCGATTCGCCACGCGCTACGGCGTCTTCGGCTTCACCGATCGGCACGTCGGAACCGGGCGGCTGGTACGTGCTCAGGTCCGAGAAGATCAGGGCCACACTGATGTCGGTGGTGTACAGCGTCGCACCGGAGATGTAGCGAGGATCGAATCGCACGACATTGCTGTCGATCAGCACCGCTGCCCTGGTACGCAACTGGTGATCGACGTCCGCGTAGAGCGCACGCGAAACCACCGCGTAGGCAGCGATCGCCATGACTGCGACGGCAATGGCCACCACCGACGCGGCGAGCAGCGTCACACGCCAACGCAATGACACCGAACGGGTCAGTGGCATCGGCGGGCGCATTTCGACGGACGCTTGGGTGGTGGAGGATTTCTTCGGTTCGGCGTTCTTGCCGAACGGAGCGGTGATCACGGAGGCGTCTCCCGCAGGACGTAGCCGACTCCGCGGACGGTGTGGATCAACCTCGGTTCGCCGTCGGCTTCCGTCTTGCGACGCAGGTAGCCGACATACACCTCGAGGGCATTGCCGGACGTCGGGAAGTCGTATCCCCACACTTCTTCGAGAATGCGTCCACGGGTCAGCACGCGGCGTGGGTTGGCCATGAGCATTTCGAGGAGGGAGAACTCGGTGCGCGTCAGGCTGATCGATCGCTCTCCGCGCTTGACCTCACGGGTGACCGGGTCGAGGGTGAGGTCCTCGAACGCCATCATTTCGGAATCGGCGTCCTGATCGGGCGCGGTGCGGCGAAGTAGTGCACGCAACCTGGCAAGCAACTCTTCCAAAGCGAAGGGCTTGGGCAGGTAGTCGTCCGCTCCGGCATCGAGGCCGGCCACTCGCTCGCTGACCGAATCGCGGGCGGTGAGCACGAGGATGGGCAGGTCGTCGCCGGCACTGCGAAGACGACGGCACACTTCGAGTCCGTCGAGTCGCGGCATCATGACGTCGAGCACGACGGCGTCGGGCCGGTTGGCGAGGATCTTCTCGAGTGCGTCGAGCCCGTCGACCGCGAGCTCGACCGTGTAGCCGTTGAAGCTGAGCGACCGCCGAAGCGACTCGCGAACCGCCCGGTCGTCGTCGACCACCAAAATACGCATACCGACAGTTTGGACTGAAGTGCTGAGATGCGGCTGAGAGGGTCCGATTCCGGCCTCCGGCGTGTCGCGGTCAGTCCCGGGTTCGCCTGGGCCCGGGCAGGCTCCAATGACGCCATAACGCAAGCAGTCTGAACACCGCGGCGAACGCCGTGCCGCACACCAGCGCGGCGTTGGTGGACAGTCCGGCTTGCGAGACTGTGACCACCAACGCAGCGCCGAGCAGTGCGGGAACCGCGTACAGGTCCTTGTGCAGGAGCAGTGGCACCTCGTTGACGAGAACGTCGCGGATCACGCCGCCGCCGATCGCCGCGGTCGCACCGATCAACGTCGCCGCCAGCGAACTGGCGTTGTTGTCCAGCGCGATGACGGCGCCGGTGCTCGCGAACAAGCCCATCCCCAGTGCGTCGAGCGCCAGGATTTCACGACGCAGTCGATTGAGCGGCTCGTGGAGGTAGAACACGGCGAGTGAGGTGGCGGCGGCGGTTCCGAAGTACGGCCAACTGCTCAGAGAGCTGGGCGGATGGACGCCGAGGAGAACGTCGCGGACGATACCGCCGCCGATGCCGGTGAACACACCGACCGAGCACACCCCGAAGATGTCGAGTCGCTTGGTGACGCCCACCAGGGCACCCGAGGCCGCGAACGCCACGATGCCCACCAGTTCGAGGATCCTCAGCAGCACCGGCCAAGGATCGCACGGTCAGATGCGGCTCGGGTCGATCACCCCGAGCCGAACTGCTTTGACCAGTCGCCGAGGCACCCGGTGGGTCTGGCCGAAGGCCGTGACCTCGACCAGATCGGGCGCCGTCGCCTTCCACTGGGCACGACGGCTGCGCGTGTTGGAACGGGACATCTTCCGCTTGGGAACGGCCATCAGAGTGCCTTGCGCTTCCCGTAGCGACGCTCGAACTTCTCGACGCGTCCTGCAGTGTCCATCACGCGTTGCGCTCCGGTCCAGAACGGGTGCGAGTCGCTCGTGACGTCGACGACCAGCAGCGGGTACGTGCCACCATCTTCCCATTCGACGGTGCGCTCACTCGTCACGGTCGATCGGGTCAGGAAGCTCTTGCCGGTGCTGGCGTCCTGGAAGACCACCGGGTGGTAGTCGGGGTGCATCTGCTTCTTCATTCGTTTCCCTCTCGCGTTGATTCGGTTTCGGCATAAGGTGATTCGGATTCGTCACACGGGTCTTCGTGAAACTCGCCGAACGGGTCTTCCCACGTTGCCCACGACGCTTCGTCCGCCAATTCGTCGTCGGTGACCAAGGCGTGCTGCAGTGTTCGGTCGATCTCGAGCGGGTTCGCACCGCACGTCAGAACGACCATCGAGGTGTCGCGATCACCGAAACGCTCGTCCCATTTCAGGGCCGCGAGTGCACGGCGTTCAGCTGGAACGCGGTCTCGTTCCTCCGGCGTCATCGCGGCAAGCCAGGTGTCCGCGCTGGCAACTCGCAGGCCACCGCCCGCCGATTCGAGCCAGAGCGCTTCACCCGGTTGCGTTGCCACCCAGACTCGTCCGCGGGAGTACACGACGCCTTCGAGCAGGACGTCGATCGCCTCGTGCAGACGACCGGGGTGGAACGGCCGGTTCGCGGTGAACTCGACGAGCATCACTCCGCCGTCGTCGTCGAGCGGCGGCTGGCGACGCAACAGCGGTGAGTGAGCGTCGGCCAGTTCACCGCGTCGCGCATCCGCAGGCACCTCGAGGAGCAGTGCCTCGATGTCGTCTCCCTCATCGAAGACGGGTACCCGTGGAGCGATGCGCGCGAGAACCGCGTTCAAGCGGGACCGCTGCCAGCCGTCGAGCGCATCGGACCCGCGTAGGACGAGCGCGTCGGCGAAGTCGACCTGCCCGACGACGACCTGAGCCAGGGTGCGGTCGTCGTCGAGGGCTTCGTCGCCGGTGGCGTCTGCCAGCCAGGTCGCCGCGTCGATGCACGTCACGACGGCATCGACGCGGACGTCCCGCTGCGCCGGTCCGTCCAGTTGGCCGACGACGCCGGTCACGACGACGTGCTCGATCGCCCAGCACAGCGCCTCGGGCTCGAGTTGCCGGTCCAACAGCAACACGATCCGCTGCACCGAACTGTGCGAGTGAAGCCGGCGCAGGAGCGGCAGCAAGTCTTCGCGCAGGGTGCAGGAGACGCAGCCGTGCGCGAGCTCGAGGATCGTCTCGCGCTCGGACACAGTGCCGGCAGACCCGGCACTCCCGGTCATCGAGGTGACCGTCCGCCGGACCACCCCTTCACGGACGTGGCTCAGGTCGTGGTGGACCAGAACAGTTCCCGTTCGCAGCAACGCTCGTGCGGTGTGTGGGGTGGATTCGCTCATGCCGGCGACCAGGACCAGCGGAGTCCTGCCGTCCAAGATCGTGTTCACAGCGGGCCTTTCTGGGAATGATTGTCATTACCGAGGTTGAACGGTACATTGATCTCACCGCATTGTCGAAAATGATTGTCATCTGCAAGTTGAAAGGAACACCCATGTCGGCTCACTGCCAAGTGACCGGACGTGTGCCGGGGTTCGGAAAATCCGTCTCGCACTCTCACAAACGTTCGAACCGTCGCTGGAACCCGAACATCCAGCGCAAGACCTACCTCCTGCCCAGCGAGGGGCGTCGCATCACACTCACGCTCTCGACCAAGGGCATCAAGACGATCGACCGCGACGGCATCGAATCCGTCGTCGCCCGGATCCGCGCGCGCGGCGAGAAGGTCTGAGCAGATGGCACGCAACGAGATCCGCCCGATCGTGAAACTCAAGTCCACCGCGGGCACCGGGTACACGTACGTGACCCGCAAGAACCGTCGTAACGACCCCGATCGACTCGTACTGAAGAAGTACGACCCGGTGCTGCGAAAGCACGTCGATTTCCGAGAAGAGAAGTAGGCATGGCCAAGAAGTCGAAGATCGCGAAGAACAACCAGCGACGGGTCGTCGTCGAGCGGTACGCGGAGCAGCGGTCCGCTCTCAAGGAGACGATCCGCTCCCCGAAAAGCTCGGCAGAGGAGCGCGCGAAGGCCCAAGCGACCCTGCAACGTCTACCACGCGACGCCAGTCCGGTACGATTGCGCAATCGAGACGCTGCGGATGGACGTCCGCGCGGCCACCTGCGGAAGTTCGGGCTCTCCCGGATTCGCGTGCGAGAAATGGCGCACCGTGGGGAACTGCCTGGCGTACACAAGTCGAGCTGGTAAGGAAGTCGGATGGCAGTCAAGCGTTCACCGTCGAAGAAGCCACGCCCCGTAGAGGGTCGTAAGCCCAAGAAGAACCCGTTGTTCGCAGCGAAGATCACGCATGTCGATTACAAGGACATCAACTTGCTTCGCACGTTCATCTCGGACCGCGGCAAGATCCGCAGCCGTCGCGTCACGGGCCTGACCCCGCAGCAGCAGCGTCAGGTCGCCGTTGCAGTGAAGAACGCACGCGAAATGGCGTTGCTCCCCTTCACCGCCGCCCGGTAGTCATACGTGCTCGGTAGTCACACGTAGAAGTACCGAAGAGGTCGCGCAGTCACTCGACTGCGCGGCCTTTTTGTTGCCCTGACTAAGATTTTCCCGAAGTCGTTCATTCCAGTCGAGAGGTGCCCGCAGCGTGTCGGGAGTTGTTGCGGGTTTCACCGTAATTTTTGTTGTCATCGCGGTCGGGTATCTCCTCGGCCGTCTCGGCACCCTCGGTAGCCAAGGACAGTTCGTTCTCGGTCGACTCGTCTTCTACGTCGCGACGCCTGCCCTGCTGTTCACCACCCTCGCGTCGTCCGATCTTTCGGTGATCTTCTCGCCGACGCTCGCCGTTGCGTCGGCTACTGCCTTTGCCGTCGGCGCTCTGTACGTCGTCGTCGCAAAGATCTGGCTCAACCGGCCGCTACCCGAACTGACCATCGGCGCGCTGTCGGCTTCGTACGTGAATTCAGCCAACCTCGGAATCCCGATCGCGGTGTTCGTGCTCGGCGATGCCACGTTCGTCGCGCCGCTCCTGCTCTTTCAGATCGTCGTGTACTCCCCGATCGCCTTGACGATCCTCGATCTGACGGCCCTTCGCGGCGCGGATGCCGAGAAGCTCTCGTTGATCGACACCGTCACCGCCCCGTTCAAGAATCCGATCGTGCTCGCGGGCGCTGCGGGGTTGATCGTCGCATTGATCGGTTGGGTACCGCCCCGGCCGCTGATGCAGCCTTTCGAATTGATCGGCGCGACGTCGGTACCCGGTGCGCTGTTGGCATTCGGGCTCTCGCTCTACGGCGTGCGGGTGCTGGAGAAGGGCTCGAGTCCACGCCGCGACGTCGCGCTGGCGTCGACGCTCAAGATCGTGGTCCAACCTGTGCTGGCCTATCTGATGGCGCATTTCCTCCTCGGCATCGACGGTCATCAGTTGTTCGCCATCGTGGTCGTCTCGACGTTGCCGACGGCGCAGAACGTCTTCATCTATGCAAGCCGCTATCGGCGCGGAATGGTCCTCGCCCGAGACAGTGCCTTTGTCACCACTTTGGCGTCAATTCCGGCAATTGCGCTGGTCACAGCGCTACTCGCTTGAGCAGGGTTACGGTGGATTCATGCGTGTACTAACCCTCGCCGTTCTGGCCTGCCTTGCTGTGGCCGGATGCTCCGTCGGGGCCCAGACCACGGGGCCGGTTGCCGCACCGAATCCGATGGCGGCCAACGAAGCAAGTCCCGCCGACTGGTCGCTCGGAACCCCCGTTCCCGACGAGGTCGACGACAGCGAGATGGGCACGGAGTTCGACAGCCGCACCGACATCGTGGGTGCGACGGCCACCATGTTCGAATCGTGGTCCGAGGTCGACGATCACACGGTGGCCGTCCACTTCGTGACCGGCACTCCGGAGTGCTACGGCGCGTACGCAACCGTCGAAGAGACCGATACGACGGTGATCGTCACGCTCCGAACCGGAGCATTGCCGGAGGCCGCGGACAAGATGTGCATCTTGGTTGCCGTGTTCGGCAGCCTGGACGTTCCGCTGAGCCGACCGCTCGGCGATCGTCACGTCATCAACGGCTAGCTGCGCGCCTAAACGGCACAAGTTCGACGATCGAACACGCCGTTTCGTCAGGTGTGGTGTGCGTCTCCTCGGGACAGACTGAAAACCGACACCCGTTCACTCGCTCGTCGGCAGCTTTCGACTCGAGCGGTGCTCAACATGAAGGAGCTCGCAAGTGCCTACTCTCCAGAGAGACGTTGCAATCGTCGGCGCCGGCCCCTCTGGCCTGGCAGCTGCAACCGCGCTGCGCAAGGCCGGTTTGACCGTCGCTGTAATCGAAGCGCGCGACCGCGTCGGCGGCCGCACGTGGACCGACACCATCGACGGAGCAGTTCTGGAAATCGGCGGCCAGTGGGTCTCCCCCGACCAGACCGCGCTGATCTCCTTGCTCGACGAACTCGGCCTGAAAACTTTCGAGCGCTACCGCGAGGGCGAGTCCGTCTACATCTCGTCGGCAGGTGAGCGGACGCAGTACACGGGTGATTCCTTCCCCACGAACGACACCACGAAGAAGGAGATGGACCGTCTCATCGACGAGATGGACGATCTCGCAGCACAGATCGGCGCCGAGGAACCGTGGGCACATCCCCTCGCCCGCGATCTCGACACAGTCTCCTTCAAGCAGTGGCTGATCAATCAGTCCGACGACGCCGAGGCACGTGACAACATCGGCCTCTTCATCGCCGGTGGCATGCTCACCAAGCCCGCCCACTCGTTCTCTGCCCTGCAGGCCGTACTCATGGCCGCTTCCGCAGGTTCGTTCTCCCACCTTGTCGACGAGGACTTCATTCTCGACAAGCGAGTGATCGGCGGAATGCAGCAGGTATCGATCCGCATGGCAGAGGCCCTCGGCGACGACGTCTTCCTCAACGCACCCGTGCGTACGGTGCAGTGGAACGAATCCGGTGCAACGGTGTTGGCGGACGGCGATGTTCGCGTCGAGGCAAGCCGAGTGATCCTGGCCGTACCGCCCAACCTCTACTCCCGGATCTCGTACGATCCCCCGCTGCCGCGTCGTCAGCACCAGATGCACCAGCACCAGTCCCTCGGCCTCGTCATCAAGGTTCACGCGGTGTACGAGACGCCTTTCTGGCGCGAAGACGGCCTCTCCGGCACCGGCTTCGGCGCGTCCGAGGTAGTGCAGGAGGTGTACGACAACACCAACCACGAGGACGATCGCGGCACCCTGGTCGCTTTCGTCTCCGACGAGAAGGCCGACGCGATGTTCGAGCTTTCCGTCGAGGAGCGTAAGGCCACGATTCTGGCCTCACTTGCCCGCTATCTCGGCCCGAAGGCCGAAGAGCCGGTTGTGTACTACGAATCCGACTGGGGCTCGGAGGAATGGACCCGCGGTGCGTACGCAGCGAGCTTCGACCTCGGAGGCCTGCACCGCTACGGCGCGGATTCCCGCACGCCCGTCGGCCCGATTCACTTCTCGTGCTCCGACATTGCGGCCGAGGGGTACCAGCACGTCGACGGTGCCGTTCGGATGGGTCAGCGAACCGCAGCCGACATCATCGCTCGCAGCAAGGCCTGACGGCCGCTTTGCCAAGTCTCGATCATTGCCCGGCAGTCACGATTGCCGGGCAATGATCGAGAGCAGTAGTTCGGCCCGAACCCTGGCCACTTCCAGCCGACAGTCGATCAGGCTCTCCACCTTCGCCATTCGGCTCCGCAGTGTGTGCCGGTGAACGCCCATCGTGATGGCGGCCGCTTCCCAGTGTCCGTTGGCCTCGAGAAATGCCCGCAGCGACGCCAGCAGTTCGGTGCCGTTGTCACGGTCGTAGTCCTCGATCGGTGTGATCATCGTTTCCGCCAGCGTGTTGAGCACTTCACGCGTCGAATCGAAAGACAGCAGCACACTTCCGGTCAGAGCTGCGAATTCCAAAGGCTCGCCACCGATTTCCGCCGCCGACGCACACAGCTGGGACTGTTCGACGGCGACCGCCAGCGCAGCGACCACCCGTCGCGCGCTCAAGCCGACACGAAGCGCGCGAAGATCCGACCTCGATACCCCGCCGAGCAACTCTCGGGCGAACTCGACGTCGTCGGTTCCACGCAGCAGCACCGTGACGCGAGTGTCGTTGATCCGCGAGAACAACTGCCGCCCCGCCTTGTTCATGAACTCGGCAATCTCGGCTCCGACGCGTCCCGCTACGTCGGACGTGTCGGCAAGAACTGTCAATCCTCGGATCATTCCCTCACCGTCGGCGGCCTGCCTGATCTGTTGCCACGCCGGCGCCGGGTCGCGATCCTCGGTGAGCAGCAGCCCGAGGGCGTGCGAATTCAACTGATCCTGAGTAGCACGCAGACGCGCGGGTTTCTCGAAGTCCAACGCCAACAACGAGTTCGCGTGACCGAGCAGTATCTGATCGACGTAGCTGAGCGCCGAAGCACTGATCACCGCCAGGTATCCGTACGGCGTTCGCCCGACGCTGATCTGCTGCACCGCGATCGACGCTCCAGACCTTGCGAGCGTCACGCTACTAGAGGCACCGCCCCCGAGAGTTGCTCGCAGTTCGTCGATCACGTCGTCCGTCGGCAGTTGAGGTGAGCTCTCGAGAACTCTTCCGGCGACGTCGAGAAGAAGCACCGTCGCCGAGGTTGCGATCGCCAGTTCACGCACGGTCGCAGCCGTTCCGCCGGAAATGACGGCACGCGTCATCCGCGGTTGCGCCCGCGACGCCCGGAGGACAGCTTCATATTCCTGCTCTGCCAACCGGCTCATCACACGCTTGACGACGGCAGCAAAAGGCGTCGGCAGCGGCACCTCGATCAGCGGGAGTCCGATCTCGTCGGCGACGGCCACCAGATCGGCCGGGACCTCGGGGTACGAGAGCCCGGTTCCGAATCCCACCGCCGCCACACCTGCCGCGTCGAGCATTCGGAGATAGCGGCCGCGCTTTTGCTGAGTGGACGGCAATCGGATGCCGGTGGTGAGGATGAATTCGCCGCCGGTCAACCACCGGAAAGGGTCGAGCAACTCCGTGGCGTGCGCAAATGTGATTTCGCGACCGACGCCCTGGGCGCCGCCTTTGAGTTCCAGCGCGAGGTCCGGCTGCGCCAACATCCACCGCACAGCGATCGTCATGGGCTGGACTGTACAACTCGGCGCGTCGGCGATCAAAGATTTCACCTTTTTGGCAGCTGCCTTTACTTGTGAGTCAGCGCACACTTGCTCACACACGCCCCACAAAGTGCGAGTTCCGTGCTGATCACCTCGGCCGGAACTCGTTCGACCTCGAGAGGAACCGGTACCGATGTCGATCGTCGTACTCGAGAACTACATCAACGGTGAATTCGTCGCCTCAGCCGCGACGGAAACACTCGACCTGATCAACCCCGTGGACGAGAGTGTGGTCGGGCGTACGCCGGTCTCCACGAAGGAAGACGTCGACGCCGCCGTCGAAGCCGCACAGAGAGCATTCGAGACCTGGGGCAAGACGACGCCGAGCGTGCGGCAGGCTGCACTCCTCAAGCTCGCCGACGCCATCGAAGCGCACAGCGACGAAATCGTCGCAGCCGAAAGCGCCAACACCGGCCAGGCCCACCAGATGATCGCCGACGAAGAGGTCAAGGTCGGAGCCGATCAGATGCGGTTCTTCGCCGGAGCCGCACGACTTCTCGAGGGCAAGGCGGCCGGAGAGTACATGGAGGGTTTCACCTCCTACGTCCGTCGTGAACCGATCGGCGTCGTCGGCCAGGTCACTCCCTGGAACTACCCGTTCATGATGGCGCTGTGGAAGATCGGGCCCGCCCTCGCGGCCGGCAACACGATCGTCCTCAAGCCCAGCGACACCACACCGGGCAGCACGCTGGTCCTGGCGAAGCTCTCGAAGGGCATCCTGCCGGACGGTGTGTTCAACGTCGTGCTCGGCAACGGCGGAACCGGCGCGACGTTGGTGGAGAACCCGGCCCTCGGTCTCGTCTCGATCACCGGTTCGGTGCGGGCAGGCATCGCTGTCGCCGTGTCCGCAGCACAGCAGCTCAAGCGCGCGCACCTCGAACTGGGCGGCAAAGCGCCGGCGATCGTCTTCGGCGACGTCGACATCGAGAAGACCGCCACCGGCATCGCCGAGGCAGCGTTCTTCAACGGCGGCCAGGATTGCACCGCGGCCACTCGCGTGATCGTTCACGAGTCCATCCACGATCAGCTCGTCGAAGCCCTCGTCCGGAACGCCGAGAAGCTGCGCCCCGGAGCGCCTTCCGATCCTGATGCCTTCTACGGCCCGCTCAACAACATCAATCACTTCAACGCCGTGAGCGACAAGATCGCGAACCTGCCGGCGTCGGCCAAGATCGTTACCGGCGGAAAGCGTTCGGGCGAAACCGGATTCTTCTTCGAGCCGACCGTCATCACCGGCGTCGCGCAATCGGACGACATCGTGCAGGAAGAGACTTTCGGTCCTATCCTCACAGTCCAGAGCTTCTCCGACGAGAAGGAGGCGATCACGCTTGCCAACGACGTTCGGTTCGGCCTGGCCTCGAGCATCTGGACCAAGGATCACGGTGTCACGCAACGCGTCTCCGCTGCTCTCGACTTCGGTGCGGTGTGGATCAACTGCCACATCCCGCTCGTCGCCGAAATGCCGCACGGCGGCTTCAAGTATTCCGGTTACGGCAAGGATCTCTCGGCCTACGGAGTCGAGGACTACACCCGTCTCAAGCACGTCATGAGTTCGCACGACTGAGTCGCCGCCCCTCCTGCTGTGCGCCTTTATCAACCCCCCGCGGTTAATAAAGGCGCACAGCAGATTCCTCCGATCCGGAAAAGAGCCACCATGCGCCTTATCGTCGGATACCTCGCCACACCCAGCGGTAAAGACGGGCTGGTCCTCGGGGCCCAGCTCGCGCGCAGTCTCGGCGCGCAACTCGACATCTGCATGGTCCTCCCACCGGATCGGACACTGCCGGCCAAGGTTCCCTCGGAAGCCGGCTACGACGACATCCTCGCCGCGCGTGCCCACGAATGGCTCGCCGAGGCGAAAGCGTCGGTGCCCGAGGACATCCAGGTGGAAGTACACCTGAGCTTCCACGAGTCGTTCGCTCAGGGCCTGCTCGACGAAGTGGACCGACTGAATGCGCTCGCGATCGTGGTGGGAGCTTCCGGCGACGGTCTGCTCGGCCGTCACGCGATAGGTTCGGTCTCGACCGAACTGCTTCACTCCGCCCACGTCCCGGTAGCACTGGCGCCTCGCGGAACGCGGCACTCGGCGGCCACTGCGATACGAGAGGTCACCTGTGCACTCGGCACCCGTGTCGGCGCCGACATCGTCTTGAACACCGCCGTGCGCGCCAGCGAACTGATGCAGGTTCCGCTGCGACTGGTCTCACTGGTAGCGCTCGACCCCCAGAACGATCTGCGCGATCATCGCGACACCGCCGAGTCGGCCAGGGAGCGTGCACGAAATCAC
The DNA here is from genome assembly GCF_029457415.1 of Rhodococcus sp. RCBS9. Lineage (NCBI taxonomy): Bacteria > Bacillati > Actinomycetota > Actinomycetes > Mycobacteriales > Nocardiaceae > Rhodococcus > Rhodococcus sp. RCBS9. Next base: position 883,807 of record NZ_CP120422.1, read on the forward strand.
GCTCAGGACACACTCGACGTCGCAAGAGCCGCGCTCCCCGCGGAGTTCCCCATCGAGGTCATCATCGCCGACGGGTCCACCGTGGAATCGGCAGTGCGTCAACTGGACTGGCAGGACGGCGATCTCGTGATGGTCGGCTCAAGTCGCCTCGCCCAGCCCCGCAAACTTTTCCTGGGCTCGACCGCCGCCAAGATGCTGCGCGTACTGCCCGTACCCATGGTCGTAGTGCCCAAGCACGAATTCACCCAGCCGGAGGCACTGTCATGACCAGCACCGAACTGAGTTCCAAAGGCCTCGCCACCGGCAAGATCGGCATGATCTCCGGCGCGGTGCTCGGAATCTCCTCCGTGGCACCGGGTTACACCCTGACGGCCAGCATCGGATTGATCGTCGCTGCGGTCGGTCTCAAGATGCCCGCCATCTTCATCGCCGGCTTCATCCCGATGTTCCTCACCGCGTACGCGTACCGCGAACTGAACTCCGACACTCCTGACTGCGGAGCGTCATTCACGTGGTCCACCAAGGCATTCGGACCGTACGTCGGCTGGATGTGCGGCTGGGGCATGGTGATCGCCACCATCATCGTGCTCTCGAACCTCGCTGCGATTGCCGTCGACTTCTTCTATCTGTTCATCGCGCGGGTGGCCGACAATCCCTCCATCGCCGATCTGCCGGGCAATAAATTCGTCAACGTCGGCACCACACTGGTGTTCATCGCGTTGGCCACCTGGATTGCCAGTCGGGGAATCACTACCAGCGAGCGCGTACAGTTCGCGCTCGTCGGCTTCCAGATGGTGCTGCTGGTCGTCTTCGCCGTCGTTGCACTGGTTCACGTCGGCGCCGGCGACGCCCCGGCCGGATTGTCCTTCGACCTGAGTTGGTTCAACCCGTTCAGCGGACTCGCCATCGGTGCGTTTGTCATCGGACTCACCGGATCGATCTTCGCGTTCTGGGGCTGGGATACCTGTCTCACGCTGGGCGAGGAGTCGAAGAACCCCAAGAAGACCCCCGGCCGCGCCGGTTTGCTCTGTGTCGCAACCATTCTCCTTACCTACCTGCTGGTCGCCGTTGCCGCGATGATGTACGCCGGCGTCGGCGAGGAAGGCCTCGGCCTCGGCAATCCCGACAACTCCGAGAACGTCTTCGGCGCTCTGGCCGACCCGGTCCTGGGCAACTGGGGCGGAATGCTTCTGTTCCTCGCGGTCTTCGTCTCTTCAGTCGCCAGCCTGCAGACCACGTTCCTGCCCGCGGCACGAACCATGCTCGCCATGGGTGCATACGGAGCTTTCCCCAAGAAGCTCGCCGAGGTCTCGCCTCGGTTCCTGGTGCCGTCGTACGCGACCGTCGTGGCAGGCGCGGTAACCGCAGTGTTCTACAGCGTCGTCACGTTCCTGTCCGAAAGTGCTCTGCTCGACACGATCGCCGCACTCGGCATCATGATCTGCTGGTACTACGGCATCACCGCATTCGCGTGCGTGTGGTACTTCCGCAAGACGCTTTTCGAGAGCGTACGAAACTTCGTCTTTCGGCTCGCGTTCCCACTCATCGGTGGCCTCATGCTGCTTGCGGTGTTCGTCATTTCGGTCCAGGAGAGTATGAATCCGGACAATGCCAGCGGAGCATCCATCGGCGGAATCGGCCTGGTCTTCTTCCTCGGCTTCGGAATCCTCATCCTCGGCGCGGTCCTGATGATGGTCATGCGAGTGCGCAATCCCGAGTTCTTCGAGGGCAAGACCCTCAACCGCGACACGGAGGCTCTGCGCGACGAGAACGACCTCAGCGTGTCCTAGGAGACAATAGATTCGGGGGCCTGCGCGATCAGGCCCGCCATCAACACGCGCAAGCCGAATTCGAAGGCGGCGTCGGCACGTTCGGGATTTTTCCCGGATGTTGCCAACGCCGCCTTCATCGCGTCGTTGGCTTCGGGTCCCGACGCCCACTGGACGTCCGGCGCCGCCAGGTCCAAGGCCGAACCGAGAACAAAACTGTCGACGGTCGTGATCGCGTGCAGTGTTTCGGTCGGGTCGAAGCCACCATCGGCAAATGCCTGCGCCAATGCGTTGTACAGAGTGAACGCCACACCGGCCTGCACCGTCTGGGCCGTGAAGAGCGGAATCAGACGAGGATGCGCGGCGTAGCTTCGCCGGTACTCGGCTGCCAGCGCCGCGACGGTCTCACTCCAGGTCCCCGAGGCCGACTCGACGTCGATTCCTGCCATCAGCTGAGCCCTCATCAGTTCGACGATCTCGGCTCGTCCGGAAACGTGATTGTAGAGCGAGGACGGTCGAACCTTCAGTCTTGCGGCGAGTCCCGGCATGGTGAAGTCGCCGGATTCGTCCACCGACTCGATCGCTGCCTCGGTGATGATCGCCGGTGAGAGCAGTCGTTGCGATGGCCGCGGCATATGTCCTCCTGTAGTGATCCACACCGTTCGGGGCGCTGCAAAAAACAATTCCTCGAAAGTCCTTGATCAATCAACGCTCACCCACCATACTTAACGAATCACATTCGTTTTACGTTGAACGTCGAATACCCGAGCACCGAGGAAACCCCATGCTGACGATCACCGCCCTCACCCCACCCGAGTCACCGGCCGCGACTTCGCCGTCCACGTCCACTCCTCTGCGTGTAGGTCTCGTCCAGCATCGCTGGCACGAGGACCAAGACGACCTCCACGCTGAATTGAGCGAAGCCATTGCGTCCGCAGCGAAGCTGGGCGCTTCCGTGGTCTTTCTTCCGGAGCTGACGCTCAGCCGCTACCCCGCCTCCACCCCGGCCGGCGACAATCCCGGACGCGCGGCGGAAGACCTGCTCACCGGACCCACTTTCGCCTTCGCCACCAAGGCCGCCGCGGAGAACCAGGTTCTCGTTCACGCGTCGTTGTACGAGCGCAGCGACGCCGAGGACGGCCTGGGCTTCAACACCGCGATCCTGGTCTCGCCCGGGGGTGAACTTCTCGGTCGTACCCGCAAGCTCCACATTCCGGTGACGGCCGGGTACTACGAGGACACGTACTTTCGCGGCGGTCCGTCCGAGGACGCATACCCCGTTCACGAGGCACTCGGCGCCAAGTTCGGACTCCCGACATGCTGGGACGAGTGGTTCCCCGAGGTCGCACGTGCATACTCCCTCGCCGGTGCCCAGGTCCTGGTGTACCCGACGGCGATCGGCTCGGAACCCGATCACCCGAACTTCGACACCCAACCGCTGTGGCAGCAAGTGATCGTCGGAAACGGTATCGCCAACGGCACTTTCATGGTTGTCCCCAATCGCCACGGCAGTGAAGGTCTCATCACCTTCTACGGTTCGTCGTTCATCTCGGACCCGTACGGACGCATCCTCGTTCAGGCTCCGCGCGACGAATCAGCCGTCCTGGTCGCAGATCTCGACCTGCAGCACCGTGAAGACTGGCTTGCGCTGTTCCCGTTCCTGGCCACTCGCCGACCCGACACCTACTCGGCCCTGACCGCACCGGTGAACACTGCAGGAGCCAACCGATGACCTGGCGCATGCCCGCGGAAAGTGAACCGCACGAACGTACCTGGATGGCGTACCCGAGCGCCGGATACTCTCTCGGGGACACCGCGGAAGAACATCACGAAGCGCGCTCGACGTGGGCGGCCGTCGCCCACGCCGTCGCCGAATTCGAGCCGGTCACCGTCGTCGTCGATCCCGCCGAAGTCGAAGAAGCACGAAAGTACCTGTCCGAGAAGGTCGACATCGTCGAGGCACCTCTCAACGACGCGTGGATGCGCGACATCGGGCCGACGTTCGTCCTGTCCGACGAAGGCCGTCTCGGCGGAGTCGACTGGGTGTTCAACGGCTGGGGTGCACAGGATTGGGCGCAGTGGGACAAGGACTCGAAGATCGGCGCGTTTGTCGTCGAACAATCCGGTGCCCAGTTGATCGACTCACCAATCGTCAACGAGGGCGGCGGTATTGCGGTCGACGGTCTCGGCACCGTCTTGGTCACCGAAACCGTCCAACTCGATCCGGGGCGAAACCCCGACCTGACGAAGGCCGACATCGAGGCCGAACTCGCCCGCACCATCGGCGCCAAGCACGTGATCTGGCTTCCCCGCGGGTTGACCCGCGATCAGGAGACCTACGGAACGCGCGGACACGTCGACATCGTCGCTGCCATCTCTTCCCCCGGAGTGGTACTCGTCCATGACCAACGCAATCCGGTGCACCCTGACTACGCCGTCAGCAAGACGATCATCGAGTTGTTCGAAAGCTCGACGGACGTCGGCGGCCGGCCGTGGAAGGTCATTCGGGTACCCGCTCCCGAAATCCTGCGCGACGACGCGGGATTCGTCGACTACAGCTACATCAACCATCTCGTGGTCAATCGCGGAGTGATCGCCTGCAGCTTCGACGATCCGGCCGACGCCGAAGCGGCCCGGATCCTTGCGGCCGCCTACCCCGGGCGCACCGTCGTCACCGTCGACGCCAGACCGCTGTTCGAACGTGGCGGCGGCATCCACTGCATCACCCAGCACCAGCCCGCTGAACAAGACTGACGGCGGCAGAATTAACGGCGACCTCGCATGTAGTCACTCACGACCGCGGCGCCGAGGCCGTCCAGGTCCGGTGCGATGACGCGTCCACCCACCCGGTGCGCCATCCGGTCGACCACCCTGGCCAGACCTGGATCCTCACCGAGGCGGAAGAATGTGACCTTGGCGCCCAGCCTGGCCACGGCGTCGAGTGCTCGAACCGTCAAACCGAGGGTTCGCGCACTCGGCGGGTAGTCGAACCTGGCTTCTCCGTCCGCTTCGAGATGAGCCGTCGGCTCACCGTCGGTGACGATCAGTACCACCGGCTGTGCGTTGGAGTGGCGTCGAAGATGCCTGGCCGCCAACAACAGTGCGTGGTGCAGGTTGGTTCCCTGGTCCCACGCGCCGTCCAAACCAGCGAGCTCCGACGGGCTCAGCACGTGCGCGTGGCGTCCGAAGGCGATCAACTGGAGTTCGTCGCTGCGAAATCGCGTACTCACCAGATGATTGAGTGCCAGAGCGGTGCGCTTCATCGGCACCCAGCGATCTTCCATCACCATCGAGAACGACGTGTCCACCAGGAGAGCAACCGCAGCCTGACTGCGCTGTTCGGTTTCGGCCACCTCGACATCGACGACGCTCAGCCGCACCGGCATTCGGCCCGGGTCACGCAGGACGGCGTTGGTGATGGTTCTCGTGACGTCCCACGGTTCCGTGTCCCCGAATTCCCATTCGCGGGACGCTCCGGTCGGTTCACCCATCGCACCGGCCCGACGCGTATCGCGTTGACCGGTTCGTGACGACAGTTGCCCGGCGACATCGCGCAGAGCAGTCTGTCCGAGCTGTCGCATGGCTTTGGGCGACAAGCGCCATTGACCATCCGGTGCACGATCGAAGAAACCCTGTTCCTGCAAAGCCTTTTCGAGATCGGCCAGGGTGCGAGCATCAGCGGCGGCTTCGTCGCCGAGTTGCCGCGCGAGTAGCTCGGGGTCGATGTCGTCGAGCGCCGCGCCCGCGTATTGCTGCGACAGTTGATCCGCCAAGGATTCCAGCTCGGCGATGTCCTGCAGGGCACCGGTCCCCTCACCCAACCCCATTCCGTTGTCGCCGCGGAACTGTTGCGAACCTTCCCAGTCCTCACCCGGCCGAGCCGCCTGAAGGAACTGGTCGAGTTGACTCAGCTCACTCATCAGGCTCGGATCGCCGAACGCCTGCTGCGCCAACGCATCCAACTCGTCACGCTGCTCCTGCGAGAGCGAGTTACGCAATCGTTGTGCGGCCGCCGCGCGCTGCGCCAACGAATCCAGAAGTTCCTCGACGTTGCGCGGGTTGTCCGGGAAATACTGCCCGTGCTTGTCCATGAACTCCGCGAACTGCTCCGCAGTGTCGACGCCGCGAGAGTGCGCGTCGAGCAGTTGATTCAGATCAGCCAGCATCTGGCGTATCTGCTCACGATCCTCGTCGGTGGCGCCCTCGAGTGCCTGCTTCATTCCCGAGAAGCGTTGATCGAGAACCTCACGTCCGAGCAGATCACGAATCTTCTCGTAATCCGCGCGAGCCTGTTCGCTGCGCCAGTTGTAGTCGGCCAGATCTTGCACGGCCTGAGCTGTCGACGGCGGTAACTCCTCGATCCGCATTTCGTTGAATCGTGCGTCGTCGTCGAGAGCACGTGCCAGTTCTTTGCGCTCTTCGAGCACCGCCTTGTCGAGAAGCTTACGAACCTCGTCGAGCGTTCCGTCGAGATTGTTGCGGCGTAGCAACTCACGTCGGCGCCGGTTCGCCTGGGCAGCAAGGTCGTCGAGCCCGCGCATGTCCCGGTTGCCTCGGCGCAGGAGCTCTCGGAGGGCATGGCGCGGCGACGTGCCCGACAACACGTCGTCGCCGATTGCTGCCAGGGCCTCGCGCAGATCCACGGGAGGCGCGAGCGGATCGGGACCGCCGTCGTAAGGCCCGTACCGCGGATTGTGGATCATCACTGCCCCTTACGAATATACCGAGCGGCCGCCCGGGCCTTGATCTTTGGAGATCCGGCGCGCGAGGTAAAGCCCTTCGAGGGCAAGTTCGGCACCGGCGGCACGCTCGCCGTCGGATTGCGCACCGAGACGTTCGGCTACTTCGTCCAGGACCTCGAGGTCCGGAAGCTCGTCGAGAAATGCCTTGGCCGTGACAGATTCACCGGTGACGATCGTGTTGCCCATCTCCACCGCAGCAACCAGCATCCCCAGGTCGATCCCGCCGAGACGTACCCGAACCGTATCGGCGGTCGCGCGACGCAGCAGGTGCTCGAGCACCTCCAGTTCCCGTCCCTCTTCACCGGATTCGAACTCGACCTTGCCGCGAAGAACCTCGACCACGGACTCGAGATCGACGGGCCGTGCAACAGGATCGGCTTCGCCGAGCACCGCTGCCCGTCGTACCGCGGCGGCACTGACGGTTTCCGCGCCGGCGACGGCAAAGCGTGCCGACACACCCGATCGCTGATCCACCGAGGTGGATTCGCGGAGCAGGCGAGTGAATCTGGCAAGAATTTCGAGAAGGTAGTCGGGCACCTCCGCGGCCAGGTGCGCCTCCTGCTCGATCACCGCGATCTCGCCCGCCAACTCGACGGGGTAGTGAGTACGGATCTCGGCGCCGAAGCGGTCCTTGAGTGGTGTGATGATGCGCCCGCGGTTGGTGTAGTCCTCGGGGTTGGCGCTCGCGACCAGAAGAACGTCCAACGGAAGCCGAAGCGTGTACCCGCGGACCTGGATGTCCCGCTCTTCCATCACGTTGAGCAAAGAGACCTGGATGCGTTCGGCGAGGTCGGGGAGCTCGTTGATGGCCACGATTCCGCGATGCGCGCGAGGCACGAGGCCGAAGTGAATGGTCTCCGGATCGCCGAGGCTCCGGCCTTCGGCAACCTTGACCGGATCGACGTCGCCGATCAGGTCGGCGACCGAGGTATCCGGCGTCGCCAACTTCTCGGAGTACCGCTCGCTGCGGTGGCGCCAGGCGATCGGGAGGTCGTCGCCCAGTTCCTTGGCTCGACGTATCGAAGCCGGGGTGATCGGCTCGTACGGGTGCTCCCCCAGTTCCGAGCCTTCGATGACGGGCGTCCACTCGTCGAGCAGGAGCCCGAGAGTGCGAAGCAGCCTCGTCTTTCCCTGACCTCGTTCGCCGAGCAGAACCACGTCGTGGCCGGCGATCAGCGCCCGCTCGAGTTGCGGGGCGACCGTGTCCTCGAACCCGACTATCCCGGGCCAGGGGTCACGGCCGTCCCGCAACGCGGCGAGAAGATTCTCTCGTAGTTCTTCCTTGACACTTCGCTGTACGTGTCCGGAGGCGCGTAGCTCTCCGAGGGTTTTTGCGACAGTCACCACTCCACGCTACGAGTGTTTTCGGGGTTTCGCCTCTCGCCGAGGAAGTTCGGTCGCTCAGCCCTCGATGTTCTCGGGATTCATCCAGATGATTTCCCAGATGTGGCCGTCGGGATCCTGGAAGCTGCGGCTGTACATGAAGCCGTGATCCTGCGTCGCGTTACCTTCGGAACCGCCGGTCGCGAGCGCCTTGTCGACGAGGGCGTCGACGGCCTCACGGGTCTCGGCCGAGAGACCGAGCAGCGCTTCCGTCGACGTCGAGGTGTCGGCGATGCCCTTGGTGGTGAAGGTCTTGAAGAAGGGCTCGGCCAACAGCATCACGACGATGGTGTCACTGATGACCATCGACGACGCATTCTCGTCGGAGAACTGCGTGTTCTTGGAGTATCCGAGGCCCTCGTAGAAGGTGGTGGCCTTGCCGAGGTCCTTGACGGGCAGGTTGAGGAAGAACATCGGCTGCGGGTTTGTCGCCATGAAAGGTCCTTTCCGAGACTTTGCTGTGCGCCTTTATTAACCGCCGGCGGTTAATAAAGGCGCACAGTAGACCTAAACTCCACCCATGGATACCTGGGTGTTGCCGGCCATGCTCGGCCTCGGACTCGCCGCAGCGTCCGGAATGCGAACCTTCCTGCCCCTGCTGATGCTCAGCGCTGCCGTCCACTTCGAACTGTTCGGGATCACCGTCGGTGAGTCGATGCGGTGGATCGGATCGACCGGCGCGCTGGTGGCATTGGCAATCGCCGCGGTGGTCGAACTGGGTGCCGACCTCATTCCGTTCGTGGACAACGCACTCTCGGTGATCGGGAACGTCACGGGGCCGATCGCCGGAGTGCTCGCGGCCTGGGCGGCCTTCAGCCATCTCGACCCTGCGATGGCCGCGTTGGCGGGCATCATCGTCGGAGCGCCGACGGCGTTGACGTTCAGCGCCGCGCAGACCGGCACTCGCGCGGTCAGTACGGCCACTACCGGTGGGCTGGCAAATCCCGTCGTTTCCGTCATCGAGGATGTGCTGACTTTCTTCACTTCCTTGATCGCGATGATCTTGCCGCTCCTGATCATTCCCCTGCTCGCCGCGCTCTTGTGGTTCAGCTGGCGTGGCTGGCGTCGTGTCCGGAGTCTGCGCACCGCCTGACCGCACCGACCTGGTAGACAAGTCGTCATGTCCGACACCGAGATCTCGTTCCAATCCGGCGACGTCACCCTGTACGGGAGTCTTCGCCTGGCCGCCTCACCCGACGCCCCTGCCCCGGCCGCGCTGATTCTGGCCGGCAGCGGCCCCACCGATCGCAACGGCGACAGCGCCCTCCTCGAAGGCGACATCGGAACTCTGCGGTTCATCGCGGATCTTCTTGAAAATCAAGGCATTTCAAGCCTGCGTTACGACAAGCTCGGCAGCGGCGAAACCGCCCTCGGCGACTACGAGATCGAGGACATCGCCGATCTCGGCTTCAACACTTTTGTCGACGCCGCCTCCGACGGACTGGACTACCTCGCCGGGCAACCCGGTGTCGATCCCGAGCGCTTGTTCGTGGTCGGACACAGCGACGGCGCCGTAGTCGCACTGGCTCTCGCCACCGCGAAGGAGGGCGCCAGAGTCAGTGCCCTCGCACTGCTCGAGCCACTGAGCGTCAGACTTCTCGATCTACTCACGACGCAGATTCACCGCCAGCTCGACGCCGTCGTCGGTGCCGGTCAGTTGCCAGTCGAACTGGCTGACGAACTGCGCGTCGCGCTCGCCGACGCCGTCGAGTCCCTTCGATCCGAGGGCACAGTTCCGGACGATCTACCCGAACCGCTGCAGAATGCAGGACTCGTCCACGCCAACGCCAAAGCACTCGCCGAGGAAGACGCATTGGACCCGGTTGCACTCGTGACGGGGCTGCCGGCGGGCATGCCCGTTCTCACCAGTTGCTCGGAAAAGGACATCCAAGTCACTCCCGCCGATGTCGCGGCACTCGACGTCGCGCTCTCGCATACCGCTCTGACTTCCGTGCGGATGCGCAACGCCAACTTCGTACTCAAGGACATCGGCGACGAACAGTCCACCGGTGCCGACTACGTCGCGCCGCTTCCGTACTCGGCAGAGTTCTCGGAGCCCTTCACAGCGTGGGTCCGTTCGTTCTCCTGATCACGTACAGACCGAACGTCCTCTTTTTCAGGTAGAAAGTTCCCTCCGCGAACCATCGCGGAGGGAATTCTGCTTTCTACGCCTGACCTGCAATGAAGACTCTTTCAATCCGGCGAACCTGGGGACAGAAGTCACCCGGAGTTTACGTTCGCGGCGCTTTTTATTGGTGCGAACCCTCGATCCGTGCTGTACGGTCATCCATTAACCAGCAACGCCACACAGAAAGGAACGGACATCATGTCGCTACACCCGCACGTCGTATCCGTACCTTCGTGGCGCAGCTGCACCGCAGACAAGCACATTTTTTCGGCCGCAATGTCGGCCAAGCACATGGGCAACAAGCGCGGTGTACCCCGAGAATGATCCCCAGTTTCACCGGATTCGTTCTCGGGCACCCAGGGCAAACGCCTCGGGTGCCTTTTCTTTTACCTTTCACACGCAGGAGCACCACATGAAACTTCGAGTCAACCAACTGTCCATCGCGCCGCCGTATGTCGATCTGCCCGGTGACCTCACCGGATACGCCGTCACCCTGGATCTTTCACACTCCGATGCGGCCCACGAAGCTACCCTCGGCGCATTGATCAGCGAGATCCGCAGTCGCGGAGCCTCACGCGTCGTCATCACCGGCTCACCGCGCGAACTCCAGGGCACCCACAGCAGCGCCGCCTGAAAGACCCGGGCGGCCTGAATGCAGAACGGGCCCCGAACTCCCGTTGAGGAGTCGAGGCCCGCTACCGACGTAGGAGTCAGTGCGCGAAGTGGCGCGCACCGGTCAGATAGAGAGTGACACCGGCTTCCTTGGCTGCGGCAATCACTTCGTTGTCGCGAACCGAACCACCCGGCTGCACAACAGCCTTGACGCCGGCGTTGAGCAGCACCTGCAGACCGTCAGGGAACGGGAAGAACGCGTCCGAAGCTGCAACCGAACCTACGACGCGGTCACCGGCTCGCTGAACAGCAAGATGCGCTGCATCGACGCGGTTGACCTGGCCCATACCGACGCCGACGGACGCGCCGCCGGAGGCCAGCAGGATCGCGTTTGACTTCACCGAACGGCTGGCGCGCCAAGCAAATTCGAGGTCTGCGAGAGTCTCGGCATCGGCAGCCTCACCGTTGGCGAGAGTCCAGTTGGCCGGGTTGTCGCCGTCAGCGTCCAGAACGTCGCGCTGCTGGAGCAAGGTACCGCCGGAGATCGGACGCAGTTCGATTCCGGTAGCGGTCGGAGCGGCAGCCTTCAGAACACGAATGTTCTTCTTACGCTGCAGAACCTCGACGGCCCCGTCTTCGTACGAGGGCGCGATGACAACCTCGGTGAAGATATCGGCGATCTGCTCTGCCAGTTCGACGGTGACCTCACGGTTGGCTGCGATGACACCACCGAAAGCACTGACCGGATCGCAAGCATGCGCCTTGCGGTGGGCGTCGGCGATGTCGGTGCCGATGGCGATGCCACACGGGTTGGCGTGCTTGATGATTGCGACGGCCGGATCAGTGAAGTCGTACGCTGCGCGCCACGCTGCGTCGGAGTCCGTGTAGTTGTTGTACGACATCTCCTTGCCGTGCAACTGCTCCGCCTGAGCCAAACCTGCAGGCGCAGCCGGGTTTTCGTACAGCGCGGCGTCCTGGTGCGGGTTCTCGCCGTAGCGAAGAACAGCGCTGCGGTTCCAGGTCGCACCGACCCAGGCCGGGAACAGCGAACCGTCCTCGTCAGCGGCGATCGTGCTCGTCATCCAGCTCGCAACCGCGACGTCGTACGACGCAGTGTGCTGGAAAGCCTGCGCTGCAAGCACAGTGCGCTCACGCAAGGTGAATCCGCCACCGGCAACGGCAGTCAGGACGTCGGCGTACCGAGCCGGATCGACCACGACGGCAACCGACGGATGGTTCTTGGCTGCAGCACGCACCATCGACGGGCCGCCGATGTCGATCTGCTCGACGCACTCGTCCGGGCTAGCGCCCGAGGCAACCGTCTCGGTGAAGGGGTACAGGTTCACGACCACCAATTCGAAGGTCGCGATGCCGAGTTCCTCGAGCTGAGCGAGGTGATCCGGCTTGCGGGTATCGGCGAGAACGCCGGCGTGGACGCGCGGATGCAGCGTCTTCACACGGCCTTCGAGGCATTCCGGGAATCCGGTCAGAGCCTCGACCGGGGTCACGGGGATTCCGGCGTCGGCGATCTTCGACGCGGTCGAACCGGTCGAGACCAACTCGACACCGGCCTCGTGCAGGCCCGTGGCCAGCTCGATCAGACCACTCTTGTCGTAGACGCTGACAAGTGCACGGCGCACAGCCTTGCGTTCACTCACTGGGGATCACGGCCTTTCGTCCATCGGAAACCACTCCGCGCGTAGCAACAGCGGCGATGACGTCCGCCAACAACCGTCGCTCCACAATTTTGATGCGTTCATGCAACGAAGACTCGGTGTCGTCGTCATGCACCGGCACAGCTTCCTGCGCCAAGATCGGCCCGGTATCAACTCCGCCGTCGACGAGATGCACCGTGGAACCGGTGACCTTCACGCCGTACGCCAGAGCGTCGGGAACCGCGTGCGCGCCGGGAAAGGCAGGCAGCAACGCGGGATGAGTGTTGATGATTCGGCCGCCGAAACGCTCGAGAAAGCTGGGGCCGAGGATTTTCATGAAGCCTGCGCTGACCACGAGATCGGGTTCGTACTCGGCCACTGCTGCTGTCAGCGCCTCGTCCCAGGCGGCACGATTTTCGTAGGTCTTGATCGAGACCTTGAAGGACGGGATCTTCGAATCCGCAGCGTGCTCGGCGGCGAGGCAGTCACGATCTACACCGACGGCAACGATCTCGGCGGGGTATCCCTCGGCATGCGAAGCGTCGATCAGCGAAGTCAGCAGGGTTCCAGCGCCGGAAGCGAGTACGACTACCCGCGCGACCGAGTCGCGAAATTGGACCCTGTCGGGCATTGTCGGCTGCGGATTGTCGGCCGAGGCAGTCAGCGCACTACTCCTGAGAACTGGAAGATGATGCGGCCGGAGTATCGGCCGCATGACAGCCTAGTCGCTGGACTCCTGCGGCTTCGAGGGCAGGTCGGTCTCCGGCTCGGCCCCGGCTGTGGGGTCCGCCTCGGGTGCCGCGACAACCTCCGCGTCGACTACTTCGATCTCGACGGTTTCCTCTGTCACTACCTGCACGGGTTCGCCTGATTCTTCGACAATTTCGGCTTCGACGACCTTGGTCACTACCACCGCAGATTCCTGGGCGAGCACTTCGTCGGCGTTTTCGTCGTCCTCGCCATCCGTTGTGGCCGCGGCCGTGATCGCAAGTTCGGGCTCGGATGCTCGAGCCGGTTCAGCCGTCGGCGGCGCAACCTCGTCCTTCATGTGTCCGCGGTGTGAGAACCACATCGCGAACAGCGCCGAGACGGTTCCGAACAATCCCAGCCACGCAAAAGTCAGAAGACCGAAGCCCCACCACAGGACCTCGACGGTGCCGAACTGCCCGAGGTCTCCCCCCGCAGCAAGGGCAAGCAGAGCCATGACGACGCCGGCACCGGCAGCTGCCGTCAGCACTGCGAGCACACTGTCCTGCCCGGCGATGCGTCGAGCGCAATCACGGCCGAGCATCACACCCACCGCAGCCGGAACGACCAACAGCACCGGCCAGATTCCGCCGGCGACGCCTTCCGGAACCGCTCCGAGAAGGGGCAAGGGTGGCAGATCTCCACCGATGTTGCCGAACACGCTGATGGAGACGTTTCCGAAATCGGCCGTCGATCCCGTCATCACCGCGGCTGCACCGACCACGAGGTTCGGCAGGTAGAGCAGCGACAACACCGTCAATCCCAGCACGCCGACAAACCCGTTGCCTCGTGCGAGTAGGTCACCGACCGTCGACCACGACACGAGTAGCGACACCACAACGGCCACGGCGCCCGCAGCCAGCAGCGCTGCCGACGCAGCCGCGGCCGGACGAACAGCGGCAGATGCCCACGGCGGAATCTCGGCGACGACGCGATCCCAGTGCGCAGCAGTAACACCGACGGACGCGGCGATCAGGTGAATCCCGGCGACCCAGCCGAAAGCGGCCAACGTGTTGGGGCTCGACAGCGGAATTGCCGCGGAGGCGTCGGCGACAACGGCGAGAGCGATTGCCGTGATAGTCAACGGTCCGGCTACCGCCGCCCCCACCAGGCGGAGGGTGTCGTCACGGGAGTCGGTGTGCACCGCAGTCGACGCGCATCGGCGTGCGACCACCCACATCATGACCGCCGTTGGAAGCAGTGGCAGTACACCGAGTTGGACGCCGCTGATAGTCGCCGGCACCTGGTGGATGACCAACCATGTAGTGGCAATGGCGCCGAAGGTTCCGGTCAGATCGCTGCTCGCCGATACCAAAGTGACCACGACGACAGCCGCGATCAGCAGCATCGTCAGGCCCGACGGTCGGAAGGCGACGGTCAGCAGCTTGCGCGCCAGGTCCGGGTTCGGTCCCGGGCGACCGCCGCCGACGCGGCCGCTGCCAGTACGACCACGTCCGGGTCGTGAGGACGTGGGACGGGACCGGGTGCCATCAATCAAAGAACTCATCCCCTCGAGGGTTTCACTCGACAGTGCGCCGCGCACTCAGGCGCGCCGTCGGGCTCACGGAATGTGGCCTCCACCCGCAGCGGGTCGGAGGCCACATTCATGTTCGTGAAACGAAGAAGTACTACTGCTGACGCTCGTCGGGGTTCTGCGAGCCGAAGACCTTGGTCTCGGCCGCGGAATCGCTGCTGCCCTGGTCAGGTTCCGCAGACGGCGTCGGCGCTTCGAAGGTAGGCGGCTCGAAGCCCGTCGGCTGCTCGGTCGAGCCAGTCTGCTGCTGGTTGTACGGCTGGCCGTAACCGCGTGGAGCGGTGAACTGATCCGACGAGTAACTCGGGTTCGGCTGGCCACCGGGCTGAGAGGTCAGCGGATAGTAAGACGACGTCGTCGCGGCCGACGAGTCGGTCTGTCCGGGATTCTGCACAGGGTTCTGACCGTAGGGAGGCGCAGTCTGGCCGTAAGGCTGCGAAGCGGTCGGGTCTGTGGGGGCGGCGTGCGCTCCCCCGTATCCCTGCTGCTGCGCCTGCCCGTACTGCGGATTCTGCTGGTACTGGCCCGGCTGCTGAGCCTGCTGAGGCTGGCCGTACTGAGCCTGTCCGTATCCCTGTGGCTGACCTGGCGCCTGCCCCGGCGCCTGGCCGTAAGGCTGCTGCTGACCGTACTGCTGAGCTACCGGTCGGGGCGCGGGCGCCTTCAGGATTCCGATCTCGAACAACAACGCGGCGACTGCGACGACGGTCTGCACGAACGAGAGGATCAGCACGATGATCAGGCCCCAACCGAGGCTGATGTCGACGTAGTCGCTGGTACCGACGGAGAACGCGGCGAACACCAAAGCGAAGAAACCCGTGAGGGTGAGCGCTGCGGCAATGCCTGCATACGACTGCTTCGGGAGCAGCGAGACGCCTGCGACCACACCGCCGGCGAAAACGAATCCGAGGCCGTAGATGCTCGATTCGAAGAAACTCGAACTGGTATCCAGGCCGCTACCGATGCCGCTGCTGCTTCCACTGATCGACGTGAAGGGCGCAAAACCGAGCAGGAAATTGATCAGGCCGAGTGCCGCGACGGCGATGAGCAGGATGAATCCGAGATTCTTGGTTCCACCGCCCGCTGCCGGCTGATTCGGTGGCCCGAAGCTGGGCCCTTGCGGCGTGAACGTCATGACTTCTCCTCGTAGACGGTCTTCGATGGTTACCAGCGTATGTGTCTCGACTTCGCACGCTAACACCGACAGGAGACAATGGGCAGATGCCCTTCACCCTCGCGCCCGGCGCCGACCACGTCGTCGAAACCGAGGTGAAGCACTCACGATTCATCGCCGCGCTTCACCGGGTAGACGACGCCGAAGCCGCCACGGAGTTCGTCGCGGAGCAGAAATCGCTGTATCCCGATGCGCGCCATCATTGTTCGGCTTTCGTGATCGGATA
Source organism: Rhodococcus sp. RCBS9 (assembly GCF_029457415.1). NCBI lineage: Bacteria > Bacillati > Actinomycetota > Actinomycetes > Mycobacteriales > Nocardiaceae > Rhodococcus > Rhodococcus sp. RCBS9. Next base: position 899,777 of record NZ_CP120422.1, read on the forward strand.
CGAGGCGAACTCACGCGTCGAACGTGCACACGACGACGGTGAACCGGGCGGCACTGCCGGGGTGCCGATGCTTCAGGTTCTCAAGTCTCGAGATCTGGTCGATGTGATTGTTGTCGTCACGCGCTATTTCGGCGGAATCAAGCTCGGCGCCGGTGGATTGGTCCGCGCGTATTCGGGAGCGGTCTCGGTGGCTCTCGATTCGGCCGAGCTTGTGGCCAGGGAGAGAAAGGTCCTGCGCACTTTGGCGATCCGGCACTCAGAGGCCGGTCGGGTGGAAGCGGAGCTGAGAGCGCGGGGCGTCTCGGTGCTCGGAACTACGTATGGATCGAAGGCGGTGATGACGCTCGCCGCCGGTGACGCCGACGATCTCGATTCGATCGTCGCATCCATCACATCCGGTGCGGGGCAGTTGGAACCTGCCGGGTCGATGTGGGTCGATACCACTGTGCGTGGTTAAGGAGTCCGGAGACTCCCTAACCACGCACGGGGGCGAAGCCCCTTACAGGGACTGAAGAATCTCGCGAGCGAGAGCAGCGGTGGCGGACGGCGTCTTGCCGACCTTCACGCCTGCAGCTTCGAGAGCTTCCTGCTTGGCCTGAGCCGTTCCCGAGGAACCGGAGACGATGGCGCCGGCGTGGCCCATGGTCTTGCCTTCGGGAGCGGTGAAGCCTGCCACGTAGCCGACGACCGGCTTGGTGACGTTGGCCTTGATGTAATCGGCTGCACGCTCTTCCGCGTCGCCACCGATTTCACCGATCATCACGATGACCTTGGTCTCGGGATCCTTCTCGAACGCCTCGATGGCGTCGATGTGGGTGGTTCCGATGACCGGGTCGCCGCCGATGCCGATGGCGGTGGAGAAGCCGAAGTCACGGAGTTCGTACATCATCTGGTAGGTCAGGGTGCCCGACTTGGAGACCAGGCCGATGGGGCCGGTGCCTGCAATGTTGGCGGGCGTGATGCCGACGAGGGCCTCACCCGGGGTGATGATGCCGGGGCAGTTCGGTCCGATGATGCGCGTCTTCTTGCCCTTGGACTCGTTGTACGCCCAAGCGTAAGCGGAGTCCTGAACCGGGATGCCCTCGGTGATGACCACGAGGAGCGGGATCTCCGCGTCGATGGCCTCGACGATGGCGTCCTTCGAGAAGGCCGGGGGAACGAATGCGATGGAGACGTCTGCGCCGGTCTCCTTGATTGCCTCTTCGACCGTCGCGAAGACGGGGAGCTCGACAGGGGAACCGTCAGCTGCAACGTGCGAGACCGTGGTGCCGGCCTTGCGAGCGTTGACGCCGCCGACGACCTGGGTGCCGGCCTTGAGCATCAGAGCGGTGTGCTTGGTGCCCTCGCCGCCGGTGATGCCCTGGACGATGACCTTTGAATCCTTGGTGAGGAAGATTGCCATTGTTCTGTGAGTCCCTTACTTCGCTGCGTGAGCGAGTTCGGCGGCCTTGTCGGCGGCCTCGTCCATGGTTGCGACGACCGTGACCAGCGGGTGGTTGGCCTCGGCGAGGATGCGACGACCCTCTTCGACGTTGTTTCCGTCCAGGCGAACGACGAGCGGCTTGTTGGCCTCGTCACCCAGGGTCTTCAGTGCGCCGACGATGCCGTTGGCAACTGCGTCACACGCGGTGATGCCGCCGAAGACGTTGACGAACACGCTCTTGACCTGTGCATCGTTGAGGATGACATCCAGGCCGGCAGCCATGACTGCAGCGGAAGCTCCGCCGCCGATGTCGAGGAAGTTGGCGGGCTTGACGCCACCGTGGTTCTCGCCGGCGTATGCGACGACGTCCAGCGTGGACATGACCAGGCCTGCGCCGTTTCCGATGATTCCGACCTCACCGTCGAGCTTGACGTAGTTGAGGTCGTTTTCCTTGGCCTTGAGCTCGAGGGGATCGGTAGCGTCGCGATCCTCGAATGCCTCGTGGCCGGGCTGACGGAACGCTGCGTTCTCGTCGAGGGTGACCTTGCCGTCGAGGGCGAGGATCTGATCGTCAGGAGTACGAACGAGGGGGTTGACCTCGACGAGGAGTGCGTCTTCGCCGATGAAGACCTCCCACAGCTTCTGGATCGTCACGGCCGCTGCGTCGAGCACCTCTGCGGGCAGCTTTCCTGCCTCGGCGATGCTGCGCGCGAACGCGAGGTCGACGCCCTTGACTGCGTCGACGGGGATCTTGGCGAGAGCGTCGGGGTTCTGCTCGGCGGTGACCTCGATCTCGACGCCACCCTCTACCGAGCACATGGCCAGGTAGGTGCGGTTGGTGCGGTCGAGCAGGAAGGAGATGTAGTACTCCTCGGCAATGTCACTTGCCTCTGCGACCAGCAGCTTCTTGACGACATGGCCCTTGATGTCCAGGCCCAGGATTGCCTCGGCGTTTGCCACTGCGGCATCCACGTCGGGCGAGTACTTGACGCCACCGGCCTTGCCGCGGCCGCCTACCTTGACCTGTGCCTTCACCATCACGGGCTTACCGATTTCTTCGGCAATCTCGCGTGCGCCGGCGACTGTGTCTGTAACACGTCCAGCCGAAGTCGGCACTCCGTGCTTGGCGAAGAGTTCCTTCGCCTGGTATTCGAAGAGATCCATCTGCTCACCGTCTCGTCTGCGTTGTCACCCGCTCGAGGGGTAGGAGCGGGTCTGTTCTGGACTTTAACCAGTTGCCGCGTTCGGTTTGCGCCCGCATTGATGCTATGTGGCCCAAGTCACGCGCAATTGCTCGATGAGGCACGCCTCACCGATTCGGCAAGGTGGCCACACCGAATTTGTCAAGCATCAGTCTCACTGATTCTTGCGCTCGAGAACGCTGCAACGAGAAGCAACACTATGCCCGTGGCCGCTGTGATCGCACCCACCCCCACGGTTGCGTCCGATATGCGCGATGACGTGAGTGGCCACTCACCGACGTACACCAGAGCTGCCACGGCAGATCCGATCAGCAATGCCGCGCCCCGCGACGGCCGCGCGGACGCTGCGATCACAGCGGCGATCACGACGGTGACGCCGACGAGCAGTTGACCCCAGACGTCAATTCCCCACGGCCACTCCAGAACTGAGGCCGCCGTATAGGCGTCTCCCTGATAGAGGGGAAGCGCGGTTCCGATCAGGACAGCGACGGCGCCGATCCCACCGACGATAAGCACCAGCCCTCGCGAACCGCCACCTACCGACGTGTCGACATCCTCACGCTCGGCGCTTCCCGCCAGCCAGACGAGCAGTCCCGTCGCCGCAGCGAGGAAAGCCGCGCCGCAGAGCACGAAGGCACCGGCCCCCAACCCGACGCCCGGTACGTCCGTGGCGATGACAGCCGACTGCATGACAGCGGCGACTCCCATCACGACCGAGGTCCACAACACGCCGACGGCCGGCCGCACCACCGCGGCGCGGCCCGGGGCGAACAAGCCCAGACCGGCGACCAGCAGTACAGCAGCCGCGAGCAGGACAACTCGAGACGACAGCATCGACGGCTCCGGGATTCCATCCGGCAACGACAGGACAGGCAAAGCCGAGCCGACGCCCGCAACAGCCGCAGTGATGATTGCGGCGGTACCGGCAACGCGGTGAAGTCTGTTCACCCGCGCTTGCGCCGCCCGGGACTGAGCCACCATCGCCGCTTTCAGCGCACCCTTTCTCGTCTTCGCGGGTGCGCGAACCACACTTTCAGCGGGAATCGCATCTTTTTCACGCCTGGAAGCGAGGTAGGGAGCTGAAACGCCGATCACGGCGATGACCACGGCGGCCAGTGCCCCGACCACCGATCCCGAACCGACGCCGATCCGATCGCCGGCCGCGAACCCAGCCATCACCCTGGTTCCACTGACTGCGAGTGCGCCGAGACCGACACCGATCAGGGCGCCGCAGCCCACCGGTAGCGAGATGGACGTCAATGCCGCCGCGACCGCAACGAGTACCGCGACGCCGACCAATCCCGTACCGACGGCGGTAGCCGCCGCCGAGTCGACGAGCGGTTTGACCAGAAAGATCGGATCCTGCGAACTGAAGGAAGGACCGAACAGGGAGAGCACGAACACCACCGCGGCCAGAATCAGCAGCGCTGTCGGCCACCCACCGATCCGCCCGCCAACCGATCGCCCGTCGAATTCCGCGGCGCGAGCGCTGCCGTATCCGTCCCGCTCTGATTCACGATGGACGACCATGAAGCCGAGGACACCGGACACCACAAGAAGTCCGTGGCCCGCGAGCGCGAGATAAGCGCCCGGACCCGCATCGATCGAACCCGCCGAAATCGGACGGAAAAGGTCCAAGCGGTTTGCATCGATTGCGTCGACGAACAACTGAACGTCGAGGATCGCCGCGCCGAGGGACACCGCGCCGATACCTGACAGGAGTCCACCTGCGAAGGCGGGCCTGCGCCCCGAGGTGAGCACCGCAACCAGCGGCACGACGATCGTGCAGACGGCAGCGAAGAGAGCGGCGGAAGCAAGAGCCCCCGTCGTGTCGACCCCGCGGCCACTCCCGACTCCGACGACGGGACTGGCTGCCACTCCGACGGCACCGAGCAGTCCGATTACCGCCGCGAGTGGCGCCCCGGACTTCACTCCGGGGTCGTCGATACGCGCCTGCGACGTAGTTCCAGGTGTTGTGGACACTCGATCGACGGTAGTGCCTGAATGGACCGGTGATCCGGTTGTGACACGCGCGATCACGAAACGAGATGATTCGTCCGTTTTGCCCGGATCGACATATTCCCAGGTCAAGCTGTGAGGCACGTCACATAATCGGACAGGTTTCCGCTACGGCTTGCGCCCATCGCAATCATTTCGTTACCGTCAGTCGGTCTAAGTCACGGGCTGATCACGAACTCGAGGAGAGAACCGGCATATGCATCACCGCAGCCAGTTCACCGCTAGTAGGTTCTCGAACTCAGCTCCAGACGAGGTCACGACCACTTATCCAACGCACTCGGCCAGGCGTTACACCGAGACCAAAAGTTCTGAGATCTCTACCGATATGTTCACTCGAAATTCATCCTCCACGTCGTCAGATTCCGACTCTCACGAGTTCGTCGAGTCCGACGTGATCAGCACCCCCACTTACGCCTCCTCCGCACCGACAGTCGATGTCGAATCTCCGGTTCGCCGCAGCGGTGCTCACCGACTCCCCACCCCTCCCTCCGCTCTCAAGGGCCGCGCCGCCGTTCTGGCAGTTGCAGCCGGCGCGGTTGTCGCCGCGGGCCAGGCAGTTGTCAACGACGGTTCCTCTTCTGCCGCCGACCACTCGGAAGTTGCACTCGCCAACGAGTCCTCCGCGATCGGTACCACCGCAGAACCGCAGGCCGCTCAGTTCGCTCCGGCCACCTCCACGGCAGCCACCACCGAGGCCGACGCTCCGCAGGTCCTCAACGTCGCAGCGCCGACCGACCTCTCCCAGTTCAGCAACCTGCTTGCCAAGGGCCAGCGTTTCAGTGACGAGCGCGCAGCACGCGAAGCCGCTGCCCGTCGCCCGCTGTTCGTGCTGCCGGCAGTGGGCACGTTCACGTCCAACTTCGGCACCCGCTGGGGCACCCTGCACGCCGGCGTCGACATCGCCGCCCCGATCGGGACGCCCATCGTCGCCGTCGCCGACGGCAAGGTCATCGATTCAGGTCCGGCTTCCGGGTTCGGCATGTGGGTACGCCTACAGCACGCAGACGGAACGATCACCGTCTACGGCCACATCGACACGTCCACCGTCACGGTCGGTCAGCAGGTCATGGCCGGCGACCAGATCGCCACTGTCGGCAACCGCGGCTTCTCCACCGGCCCGCACCTTCACTTCGAGGTTCATCTCGCCGGCGAGAACAAGATCGATCCCCTCCCCTGGCTCGCCTCACGCGGCATCAGCCTCGGCGTCGAGCAGGACTGATCGCAAGCCCAACGCTTCTCATGAAAAACTTCCGGCCCGCACCTTTCCAGGTACGGGCCGGAAGTTTTTGCCTGTCTTCTACAGCTTGACCATCGGCACACCGCCGATGAGCATCAACCGCACCTTGCCCGCGCTACCGAAGTCGATGGTGACCGTCGCGGTGGGGCCAGTGCCCTTGGTTTCCAACACGGTGCCCAGACCGTACTTGTCGTGACTGACGCGGTCACCCGTGGCGAGGACCAGAACGTTGTTGCGGCCACGCGCGGCACCGAAACTGGGAGTCGACGCGGCCTTGCCGGACCCTCCCCCGTAGTTCTGCCCGCCGCCGTATCCCTGGCCGCCCTGGCTGCCGTAGCGGCTTCCGCTGCCGTAACCCGGCCTGCCGCTTCCGAATCCGCCACCGGTGCCCGGATCCTCACGACGCCAGTTGATCAGGTCCTCCGGGATCTCCTGGATGAACCGCGACGCCGGGTTCTGGATCGGTTGCCCCCACGCCGAACGCATGATCGCGCGCGTCAGGTACAGGCGCTGCCTGGCACGGGTGATGCCGACGTAAGCAAGTCGACGCTCTTCGGACAGCTCCGCCGGATCGCCGAGGGCGCGCATGTGCGGGAACTGCCCGTCCTCCCAACCGGTGACGAAGACGACCGGGAACTCGAGGCCCTTGGCGGTGTGAAGCGTCATCATGGTCACGACGCCGTCGTCGGAGTCCGGCAGTTGATCGGCGTCGGCGACAAGCGATACCCGTTCGAGGAAGGCGGCAAGCGAACCCGGATCGGGTTCACCTTCACGCATTGCTGCGGTTTCCTCGTCGTCCGGATCGATCAGCCCGGCCGCGTTTCGCGCGTCGGAACTGAATTCCCTTGCCACGCTGACGAGTTCGTTCAAGTTGTCGAGTCGCGCGCCATCCTGCGGATCGCTGCTCGCCGCAAGCTCGGCGCGGTAGCCGGTGCGCTCGAGCACCGCCTCGGCAACCTCACCGATGTCACCGAGCTCGAACGGTTCGTCCTCGTCGGCGGCCGCTGTCGGTAGCAGGGCCCGCAGCCCGTCCATCATCTCGAGGAACGACGCGATGGCCTTCTGTGACCGCGTATTGAGCAGCGCCACTTTGCCTTCCGCGCCGTCACGGAGAGCGGCGGCGAAGCTGATGTTGCGATGCTCGGAGTGCACGGCGACGCAGGCTTCGGCTCGATCACCGATACCGCGTCGGGGCGTGTTGAGAATGCGTCGCAGGCTCACGGTGTCGTCCTCGTTGGCGAGGACGCGCAGATACGCGACGATGTCCCGAACTTCCTTGCGCTCGTAGAAGCGAACGCCGCCGACCACCTTGTACGGCACTCCGAGTCGAATGAAGATCTCCTCGAGCGCGCGCGAGGAGTTGTTGGTCCGGTAGAACACCGCGATGTCGGCGAACTTGGTCTCGCCCTGGTCCACCAGCCGATCGATCTCCGAGGCGACAAACGATGCTTCGTCGTGCTCGTTGTCTGCAACGTAGCCGACGATCAGTTCGCCTTCACCCGAATCGGTCCACAGACGCTTTTCTCGTCGGCCGGTGTTCTTGGAAATCACGGAGTTGGCCGCAGACAGAATGTTCTGCGTCGAACGGTAGTTCTGTTCGAGAAGGATGGTCCGAGCATCCGGGTAGTCGCGTTCGAACTCTTCGATGTTGCGGATAGTGGCTCCGCGGAATGCGTAGATCGACTGATCGGCGTCACCGACGACGCACAGTTCGGCCGGGGCAACGGCGTGGTCGGACTCGCCGGCACCGCCGACCAGTTCACGCACAAGCATGTATTGCGCGTGGTTGGTGTCCTGGTACTCGTCGACGAGCACGTGACGGAAGCGGCGGCGGTAGTACTCGGCGATCTGTGGAAACGCCTGAAGAAGCGCGACGGTCTCACCGATGAGATCGTCGAAGTCGAGTGCGTTCGCCGCACGCAGCCGCTGTTGGTAGTGGCCGTAGACCTTGGCGATCAGTCGCGGAAGTTCGGCCGGATCCTGATCGGCTGCGACAACCGCCTCTTCCGGTCCGACGAGTTCGTTCTTCAGATTGGAGATATGCGTAGCGAGAAGCCGCGCGGAGAATCGTTTGGTGTCGAGCTCGAGGTCCTTCGAGATCATCGTCAGCAGTCGACGCGAATCGTCGGAATCGTAGATCGAGAAATTCGAGTTCAAACCGGGTAGGAGCGCCGCCTGTGCTCGCAGAATCCGCACGCAACTGGAGTGGAACGTCGAGACCCACATGGCGTTGGCACGCGGTCCGACAAGAGCTGCCACACGCTCGCGCATCTCGGCCGCAGCCTTGTTGGTGAACGTGATGGCCAGGATCTGACCGGGGGTGACACCCCGTTCGGCCAGCAGATAGGCGATACGACGCGTCAGCACTGCAGTCTTGCCCGAGCCGGCGCCCGCGACTATCAGCAACGGCGAACCGGCATGGACCACGGCCTCGCGCTGTTGCGGGTTGAGACCCTCGAGGAGGGCGTCCGAACCCGCGTCGTGTCCCCGCGCGCCGCCCCCGTCGTGCTGGGAATGTCCGTCGTGCTCACCGAGTGCTGGGTACGTGTTCATCGCCTGTCCACGCTACCGGCGTCCACCGACACGGTCGTCAGTGCGTCCACCTGCTGGTAGAGGCACTTGGATTACCTGTGTCGAGCATGGCAAACTGGACGCTATGTTCAGCATTTCCGTTCGCGACAACACGGCCGACCCCGTCGGCCCGCTGTGGCGTTACTTTACGTGCCCCGGACCTCGGTGCACGTGATCTGAACAGCTCACCCGCCCCTGGTCCGAATCGGATCCGGGGCATTTTCGTCAGTGTGCCTGGATCGGTAACGACCCGAGCCGAGACCACGATCCACGCAGTAGGAAGAGGAGACGAATAGCAATGAGCACCCAGGCTGCAGCCCCCCATGGAAATACTGTCGATACTGTAAAAACTGCTCCGACAGACGTCGAGATCCCCCAGAGTGAGGCGGAGATCGACGAACTACGGAAAGAAATCGACCGTCTCGACGCCGAGATCCTCGCGGCCATCAAACGCCGCTCCGAGGTCTCCCAGATCATCGGCCGTACCCGGATGGCATCGGGTGGTCCGCGTCTGGTGCACAGCCGCGAGATGAAGGTCCTCGAACGATTCAACGAGCTGGGCCAGGAAGGCCACACTCTCGCGATGCTGCTCCTACGCCTGGGCCGCGGACGCCTGGGCCACTAGCGCACACCCAGATCACTTGCGAACGGCCACATCGGATGCCTCTGGCAGTCCCGATGTGGCCGTTCGCGTGTGTATCAGCTCTCGAGCGCGATGTACTTCGTGTTCAGGTATTCCTCGATCCCCTCGGTCCCGCCCTCGCGGCCGAATCCGGATTCCTTCACGCCACCGAACGGCGCTGCCGCGTCCGAGATCACTCCGCGGTTGACGCCGATCATTCCTGATTCCAGTGCGTCGGAAACCCGAAGCGCACGGTCGAGATCCCTCGTGAAGATGTACGCGGCCAGTCCGAACTCGGTGTCGTTGGCGGCTGCGATTCCCTCGGCTTCGGTGTCGAAGCCGGTGATCGCGGCGACGGGTCCGAACACCTCTTCTTTCAGAATCCGCGCGCTGGCCGGAACGTCTGCCAACACCGTGGCTGGATAGAAGTACCCTTCACCACCCGGCGCTTCGCCGCCCAGTCGCACCTTCGCCCCGGCATCCACCGCATCTGCAACGAACTCCGCGACCGTGTCGAGTTGGTTCTGGTTGATCAGCGGGCCGAGCTTCGTCTCCGGGTCGGTACCGGGTCCCATCGTGAAAGTCGCCATCTTCTCGGTCAGCTTGGTCGTGAACTCTTCACGCACGGCGTTGGCGACGTGGAACCGGTTGGCGGCGGTGCATGCTTCGCCTCCGTTGCGAAGCTTCGCCAGTACCGCGCCCTCGACTGCCTTGTCGACGTCCGCGTCGTCGAACACCACGAAGGGTGCGTTGCCACCCAATTCCATCGACGTGCGGAGCAATCGCTTCGCGGACTTCTCCACCAGCATCTTGCCGACGCCGGTGGACCCGGTGAAGGTGAGCTTGCGCAGTCGAGGGTCGTCGATGAGAGGGCCGGTCACTTCACCGGATTTCGATGTCGGCAACACCGAGAGGACTCCGTCGGGCAACCCGGCTTCGGCCATGAGCTGAGCAAGCAACAACATCGTCAACGGGGTCTCCGAGGCGGGCTTGACGATGATCGTGCAGCCGGCGGCCAACGCCGGGCCGATCTTGCGGGTACCCATCGCCAACGGGAAATTCCAGGGAGTGATGGCCAGACACGGTCCGACCGGCGCCTTGGTGACAAGGATCCGGCCGTTGCCCGCCGGCGCCGGCGTGTAGCGCCCGCCGATGCGAACGGCCTCCTCGCTGAACCACCGGAAGAACTCCGCCCCGTACTTCACCTCGGCGCGACTTTCGGCGAGTGCCTTGCCCATTTCGAGGGTCATCAGCAGCGCCACGTCCTCGGCTCGCTCGGTGATCTTCTCGAAGACGGCTCGCAGGATTTCACCACGCTCGCGCGCAGGTGTGCTCGCCCACTTCGACGAGACGGCGACGGCTTCGTCGAGAGCGCGCAGCGCGTCCGCGGGGCTCGCATCGGCGACATCGGTCAACGATTTCCCGGTCGCCGGATCCGCCACCGGGAAGGTCGCGTTGTTCTCCGCGGGCACGAACCGACCGCCGACGAACAACTGGGTGGGAACTGATCGAATGAATTCGAATGTGTCCATGGGTTCCATGATGCTCGTCGGAGCCGCGTCCGTCTGCCCGCGAGCGAGACTCACGCGGAAGTTTCCAGCTTGTGCCACTAAAGTCGATGATCGTGAGCACTGACATCACCGGAACCTCAGCCTGGCAGAAACTGCGCGCTCATTACGCCGACATCGAAGGCGTTCACCTGCGAGAACTCTTCCAGGACGATCCAGCCCGCGGGCGAGAGCTGACGATCGACGCCGGTGATCTTCACATCGACTACAGCAAGCATCGCGTCAGCCGCGAGACTCTCGCGCTGCTCGTCGACCTGGCCCGCGAGGCCGGCGTCGAGGCACGACGCGACGCGATGTTCGCGGGCGATCACATCAACACTTCCGAAGACCGCGCCGTACTGCACACAGCACTGCGTCTGCCCAAGGATTCTGCGCTGACCGTCGACGGTCAAGACGTCGTCGCCGACGTTCACGAAGTTCTGGACGCGATGGGCGCTTTTGCCGATCGTGTGCGCAGCGGCGAGTGGACCGGAGCTACCGGCAAGCGCATCCGCACCATCGTCAACATCGGCATCGGCGGTTCCGACCTCGGGCCGGTGATGGTCTACCGCGCACTACGGCATTACGCCGACGCCGGAATCAGCGTCCGGTTCGTCTCCAACATCGACCCTGTCGATCTGGTCGGACAGCTCGACGACCTCGATCCGGAGACGACGCTCTTCATCGTCGCATCCAAGACGTTCTCCACCCTCGAGACCCTCACCAACGCGACAGCGGCAAAGCGTTGGCTGTTCGCCGGTCTGGGCAGCGAAGACGTCTCGGCCGTAGCCAAGCATTTCGTCGCAGTCTCCACCCACGGTGACCGCGTGGCGGAGTTCGGCATCGACACCGCGAACATGTTCGGGTTCTGGGATTGGGTCGGCGGGCGCTACTCCGTCGACTCGGCGATCGGCTTGTCGGTCATGTGTGCCGTCGGACCCGTTCGCTTTGCGGAGTTCCTCGACGGTTTCCACCAGATCGACACGCACTTCCGAAACCAACCGCTCGAGCAGAACGCGCCGGTCCTCCTCGGCCTCATCGGGCTCTGGTATTCCAACTTCTTCGGCGCACAGTCCCGCGCAGTGCTGCCCTACTCCAACGACTTGCTGCGCTTTCCCGCCTACCTGCAGCAGCTGACCATGGAATCCAACGGCAAATCGGTTCGCGCCGACGGCTCACCGGTGACCACGTCCACCGGTGAGATCTTCTGGGGCGAGCCCGGAACCAACGGCCAACACGCCTTCTACCAACTCCTGCATCAGGGCACCTGGCTGGTGCCTGCCGATTTCATCGGGTTCGCGGAATCCACCGACGATCTGCCTACTGCGGACGGCACGGGATCAATGCACGATCTGCTCATGAGTAACTTCTTCGCTCAGACAAAGGTTCTCGCGTTCGGCAAGACTGCCGAAGAAATCGCGTCAGAGGGCACTGCTCCGGAGCTGGTGCCACACAAGGTGATGCCAGGCAACCGGCCTTCGAGCACTATCTTGGCGAAGGAGCTGACCCCCTCGGTCGTAGGTCAGCTGATCGCACTTTACGAGCACCAGGTATTTGTCGAAGGTGCTGTGTGGGGTGTCAATCCGTTCGATCAGTGGGGCGTCGAACTCGGCAAGACACAAGCCATGGAACTGGGGCCTGCGCTCTCTTCCGAAGCAGCACCCGGCGACCTCGGCGACACATCCACAGATGCTCTGGTGCAGTGGTACCGCAGAGAGCGCGGACGGGCCTGACTCACGCGGCCGCCGGGCCGAACCAACTTTCCGTTGTGTACACGCGTCCGGATCGGTCGACGAGCCGAGCGCGAAGCTCTTGCTGTTCAACCCATTTGATGGCGCTTATCCCCCGGATCAACGCAGCTTCGCTCGCGGCGTACGCCCACACCGCGTCGTCAGCAATCACCGAGACCTGTGCCCATTCCGTGGAGGGCCGCTCCTGGTTCGGCTCCCAGGAGGGCAGCTCCAGCGCCCGCGCCGTCGCCATCGCGGTTCCGTTGATCAGTTCGACTTCTTCGCTGTCCGGCACCGGAATCTGCCAGCCACCAGCCGGTGCATGGCCGGCCGTGGCGATCACGTCGCCGATCCGCACAGCAACGCCGCATTGTAATTCGGCGGCGACGATCTGCGCGGCGCGATCGACGGTGTCGGCCTTGGCAACTCCGGTGATGTCGAACGACGCACCCCAGGGCGCGTACACCACGTCTCCGTCGAGCTGTACGTCCTCGAACGTCGGAGTCGGGTGCACCGGAGGGATGGATTCGTCCTCGGAGTAGTTGTCGGCAAGCGGATTGACTGCACCGCCGGTCATACGGGCAGCCCACAGCGCCGACCGCAGCAGAGCCGACATACGTCGTGTCACTTTGACCGGAGTTCCCTGAGCGAGGTTGACGGCGTGAATCTCGGCGTCTCCCCGGCGAAGGTCGCAGACCGCTTCGGTTTCGTCGATGGCAGCTGCGATCAACGCGTGCGCAGTAGGCAGCGCAGCGCCCTCGGTGACGTCCACCTCCACGGCGGAATCCCACATCGCCCACTTCTCGACACTGACCATGTCAGTCCTGCCCTTCGAACACACTGTGTTGTAACCAGTATGCGCCGGTCAGCAACCCCCGTGCCATAAAGCGCTTCCGAGGCCGAGGCACACATGCCGCAGGTTGAGCAGCGCACGGCGGGGACTGGATGGTAGATCTGTGCGACAGAATTGCCGCCTGGACTGTCGCCCTCCGTGTGCAAGACGTGTAATCCTCCACATGGTTCTGACATGCACCTGACTGCGACGACGTCGACTACTACTGGCGCAGCGGGCAATTCCGATCCGAAAGACGCAGAGTCGACGCTCGACATGTCCGGCCGGCCGGCTGCGCTTCGAGCCCGGTCCGCCGCAGCAACACGCCCGGGCGGCGCTGATGTCACCGCATGAACCTTATGTCACCGCATGAAAAATGGGGACCGACGAGAAGCACTGTGTTCCAACGTCGATGACATACCAATCGGCCGCTTTCAATGCGCGTCACTTTCGCAGGTGGACACACCTGAGCGCTCACTCTCGAGTGCAGCAAAATACGGGCCCACCACTGCGCGCGAGCGTCGAGCAGAGCACCGAGAAGAAGTCCCGAACACGCGGCGCGCCAACCGCCGGCACGACGACGCCCGGTGCCCGGCGGCAGCGCTTCGCACGTTACAGACCGAGCAGGAATGCATCGACACAAAATGGATAGGACCGGCTGAAAGAACCTGCAGCACAATGGCGTAACCACCACCGTTCGGCTTATACGCTACCGCCGTACACCTTGGCAAAACGAACGGTCAGTACGCGGCGAAAATCACATACTTTACAAAGTCTTTGGAATTTTTCTGCGCCAAATATCCGCAGGTGAAAGGACTTTCGACCAGAGTCCAGAATAACCGTGTCGTCTACTATGTGAAAACTGCGAAGTAGCTGTGACGCTGGGTCACGCTCGAGGGAGGAATTGTGACCGATTCATTCAAGGACCGTTTGAACGCCTTGTACCCGGCCACAGCACCGAGACTCACCAACGCACAAGTTGTGGAAGCCCTTTCGCAACGTGGATGCAAGATTTCGACACCGTACCTCTCGCAACTCCGGAGCGGTGTGCGCACGAATCCATCGGAGCAAGTCGTTTTGGCATTGGCCGATTACTTCGGCGTGGCAGCAGAGTACTTCTTCGGCCCGACACCTCGCCAAGATCCCGAACTGATTCCGGAAGAAGACCGTTCGGTTGTCGAGGAGTTCCACGACAGCGAATTACGTTCTCTGGCCATAAAAGCGGTCGATCTCTCCCCTGAATCGCAGGACTTGCTCTCATCGATTGCGGAGAAACTTCGCTCGTCCGAAGGACTCCCGGCCGTCCCTCCGGATTGCAGCACCTACACCCCACCGTTCACTCGCGACTAGTCCGCAGCGAAGATCAGCGAGTCAGATCAGCGAGTCAAGCGGCCCAATAGTGCCGAAGCTGTGATGATTCCGAGCAGCGCGGCCCCGATCAGCACGCCGAAGTCGACGAGGTAGTCGGTCGGCATTCCGATCAGCAGACCGCGCAGCGCTGACACCTCGTAACTCAGCGGATTGATGCGACTGAGCCACTGAACCCACGTCGGCATGAGTTCGACCGGGTACAGAGCGTTGGACGCGAAGAACAACGGCATGGTGATCGCCTGGCCGATGCCCATCAATCGATCTCGTTTGAGCACGATCCCCGCGATCGCAACCGACAGACAGGCGAAGAACGCCGAGCCGAGGACAACGACAGCCACGACGCCGAGCAGCTTGATCGGGTTCCACGTCATGCTCACGCCCAGCAGCGCCGCTACAACGACTACGACCACGGCCTGGGCGACCGCACGGATACCGGCCGCAAATGCCTTTCCGGTGACCAGCGCGGCTCGTGGCGTCGGCGTCACCATGAGTTTGGTGAGGACTCCCGCGTCACGCTCCCAGATGATCTGGATTCCGTAGAAGATCGCAACAAAAAGCGCGGACTGCGCAATGATGCCCGGCGCGAGAAAGTCGAGATACGGTACGTCGCCAGTCGGGATCGCTCGGATATGACTGAACGTCTGACCGAAGATCACCAACCAGAGGATCGGCTGGATTGCGCGCGTGACCAATTCAGATCGGTCGTGCCGCAACTTCTGAACTTCCACGAGGCAGAATGTGTAAATTCTCGAGAGCAATCGAGCAAGACTGTTGGTAGTGGGATCAGCCCAAGCGGCGCGCTGTGCGACGGGCACTGCGGACATCGTGGAGACCTCCTGACTTGTCGCCGGTGAGATCGTCGCCGGTGTAGTGACGGAACACGTCTTCGAGAGTGACCTCCGGCCCCAGTTCGGCGGCCAACGCGCTCGGCTCGCCCACCGCACGAAGTTCACCGTGATGCATCAACGCAACACGATCACACAACTCCTCCGCTTCTTCCATGTAGTGCGTCGTGAGCAGCACAGTCATGCCGTACTGCTTCTGCATCTCCGCCACTCGCTGCCAGACGGATTCGCGGGCAATGGGATCCAGCCCCACCGTCGGTTCGTCGAGCACCAGCAACGACGGTCGGTTCACCAGCGCCTGCGCAAGTTCGAGACGTCGCACCATACCGCCGGAGAAACCCGACGCCAGACGATCACCTGAATCGAGTAGGTCCACCATCTCGAGCGCCTGGTCGACGCGCTCGCGTCGTTCGGACCGCGGAACGTCGTACAGTCGCGCGAACCAGGTCACGTTCTCGCGTGCGGTCAATGCGCTTTCGATCGAGAGCTGTTGTGGCACGTACCCGAGGTAGCGCCGAATGGTCATCGCCTCGGTACGAACTGAGCGACCGAGAATCCGAATGTCACCGTCTTGCAGAGGAAGTAGCGTGTTGAGCAACCTGATCGTCGTAGTCTTTCCTGCGCCGTTGGGACCGAGCAGGCCGAAACACTCCCCCGCATTGATGACCAGACTCAGGTTGTCCACCGCGCGGTGGTCGCCGAACTTGTATGTAACCGAGTCGATCTCGACCGCGTGTGCGCCGGGGTCGGGTGAACCTGCCGCTCGGCTCTTCCACCACTGTGTCAGCATCTCACTGCCCCCCGCCTTCCGATCCGGCTGCTGCCAGAGCGCTCGCCAATCGAGACAGGGCCGGTAGAGCAGCCTCGATACTTGCCCTGTCCTCTGCGGTCAGAGTCGACAATGCCTGACCGACAATCACACTCCGGCGATCACGCCACACCTCGACGCGGGCGCGCGCCTCGTCCGCGAGCACCAATCGCGCGACGCGGCGGTCGGCCTCGTCGGCAACGCGTTCGATCACTCCCTCGTCGACGAGCTGCCGCACCAAGGTGGACACCGTGTTTGCCGCGACACCCAATCGCCCGGCGGCCTCGGCCACCGACAGACCCGGGTTGCGTCGTAGCAGCCTGACGAGTTCGATCTGGGCGCCGGCGAGCGGTCGTTCCGCAAACGGCCGCCCCGACGCCTTCCTCGTGCCCCGGCGCAATTGTCCGAGCGTCTCCAGGACGTCATCCGCAAGATCTGCTCCGCTTCCATCCACAACCTCACAATAGCTCTGTAACAGAGCTATTGTCGAGGAATCCGGACGCCCGGCGTTTTCAGCTCGTCCGCAACGGGTATCCCCGATTGCTTGTCCCGAGCACTCCCGCCCAGAACGGAGACGTCATGCGCAGACAGTGGTTGTTCGCGACGGTTGCGAGTACCGCCCTGATCCTCACCGGTTGCTCGCCCGACGCCCTCGATTCCGGGGACAGCGCAGACAACGTCACTGCCATTGCGACGTCGCTGTCGCCACCCGCCGCCGCTGATGCACCCCTGCTGAAGACCGCCGACTCCCCACTCGGGACGATCGCCGTCGACGGCGAAGGCATGACCGTCTACGTCTACAACCCGGACGAGGAGAACTCACAAGCCGGGTCGTGCGACGAAGCGTGCCTGCGTTACTGGCCGGCGGTCACCTCGGTGACCGATTCACCCATCGTCGAAGGAATCGACGCCGTCATCGACACTGTCGACGGGCCTGAAGGATCTTTCCAGATCACCGTCAACGGCAAGCCTGTTTATCGGTACCTCGACGACAAGGTTCCCGGCGACATGCTCGGACAGAGCGTCGGCAGCCTGTGGTGGATGATCGACGCCGCCGGAAACCCCGTGTTCAAGACCGAGTAACCCTCAGTTGTACGGCTGCCGCGCGGTTTCGGGGTCGCCGTACGTGATTGCCCGTTCCCGACGCGTTTTCGACGCCAAGGTTGCGCCCCAGTTCAGCACCGTGCTGGCGCGATTGCGGAACCCCGCGAGAAACGCGATGTGGATGATTCCCCAGGACACCCATCCGATGAACCCGGACAACTGGACCGGCCCTGCCTGAAGCAACGCGTGGCGTCGCGAAATGTAGGCCGCGGTTCCAAGATCGCGGTACTTGAACGGTTTTCGGCTGGGCACTCCGTTTTCCACGGTTGCCGCGATCCGGGCACCGGCGTGCCGACCACCCTGCATCGCGACCTCGGCCACCCCGGCAAGTTTGTCCCGCGACATGAGGTCGCCCACCACGTAGACGTTCGGGTGGCCGGGAACGGTCAGATCGGCTTCCACCTCGATGCGGCCACCGCCGACCTGCTTCACACCCAGCGCCGTGGCCAGTGCCTCGGCGAACGGCACCGCTTCGACGCCCGCGGTCCACAGAATCGTGCGGGTCTCGTACTGCCGCTTCTCTTTTGTCTTCTTGTCCGTCGTCTCGATGCTGGTCTCGCACACGTCTGTGACGTGCACGCCGAGGTGAGTCTCGACGCCGATCCCGTCGAGAGTACGTTTGGCGGCGGCCGAGAGCTTGCGACTGAACGAAGGGAGCACCCGATCGTCGCCGTGGAAGAGCAGTACCCTTGCCTCGTCCGGGTCGATGGACCGGAACTCGTTTGTGAGCGCGTGCATCGCCAATTCGCGGATCTGTCCGGCTAATTCGACGCCGGTGGGTCCGCCGCCCGCCACGGCGAATGTCAGCCACGGTCGACGTTCTTCCGCAGTCGGGAGCGATTCGGCCATCTCGAACGCAGCAATGAGACTGCGCCTGATCGCCAAAGCGTCGTCGAGGGTTTTCATGCCGGGCGCCCATTTGATGAACTCGTCCTGGCCGTGGTAGGACTGGCGCATTCCAGCCGCCACGATCAGGTAGTCGTACGGCAATTCGAAGGTCGACCCGTCGAAGCGACTGGCAGTCAGTATCCCGGCGTCGGCGTCCACCGACTTGGCCTCGCCCAGAACGACGTTCGTGTTCTTGTTGTCCTCGAGCAGATGTCGCAGCGGACTTGCGATCTGCCCTTCGGAGAGCAGACCCGTGGCGCACTGGTAGAGCAGGGGCTGGAAGACGTGGCTGGTCCCTCGGTCGATCAGAACCACCTCGACGTCGGCCTTCTTGAGCCGTCTCGCTGCGTACAGTCCACCGAAGCCGCCACCGACGATCACTACGCGGGGCTTACCGTTCGAGATGTGGATGCTCATCAGACAAACCTCGCTGTCACGGAGTTGGGCAGGAATCGTAGGGCCGCATCTATCCCTTGCCACTTGAGGCCGGGTAGCGCCGCTCGGGTGGTTTCCTTCTCGATGGCGTCGACCATGGCACTGACGCCTTCGTCCAGACTGGCCATGAGCGCAGCGTCGTCGCCGGCGCCGGCGGACATGTCGGTCTTGATGAAGCCCGGCAGCAGGGTGGTGACCCGAATAGGTGTGCGCGCCAACTCGATACTGAGCGCCTCACCCAGAGCCGCTACTCCCGCCTTGCTTGCCGAATAGGCCGCTTTTGGCCCGGGTAGCCCCCGATCCGCGCTTATCGAGGACACGAGAACCAGGTGTCCGGAGTCCTGCGCGCGGAAGATCTCGAGCGCAGCTTCACACTGCGACAGCGCGCCGACAAAATTCGTCTGCGCTGTTGCAAGATTCGCGTGCGCTTTTCCGGTTCCGATCTTGGCGCCCTTGCCGAGCCCGGCGTTGACGATCACCCGGTCCAGGCCACCCAACTCGTCGCGCAGCTCACCGAAAACCCGGACGACGGAATCGTGTTCGGTCACATCGAGTTCGCGCACTGCGACGCTGATCGACGGGTACTGCGCCACCAACTCCCCACGCAGCGTGTCGAGACGATCCGTCCGCCGGGCACACAACGCGAGGTCGCGACCGGCCGCGGCGAATCTCCTGGCCATCTCCTCACCCAGACCCGAACTGGCACCGGTGATCAAAATCTTCTGCCGCGTCATGGGTGCAACTGTAACCATCATCGAGTTCTCGTACCCGGCGGTAACCGAGCGAACTCGGACCGATCCGACATACCGTGGAGCAATGACCGACGAATTCGATGTCATCGTGATCGGCGGTGGACCCGCCGGCGAGAACGCCGCCGCATACGCCATCGCCGGAAGTAATCGCACCGCCGCAATCGTGGAACACGAACTGGTCGGCGGTGAATGCTCGTATTGGGCCTGTATGCCCAGCAAGGCACTACTGCGCCCGGGGCAGGTCCTCGAGGCGGCCGACGCCTTGCCCGGGGTCCCGGCCGGACCGCTGGACGTCGATGCCGTTCTGAAACGGCGCGACTCGTTCACCCACAACCACGACGACTCGTCCCAGGTCGACTGGGCAACCTCCGCGGGCATCACCGTGATCAAAGGCCACGGGGTCATCGACGGCGAGCGAGCAGTGACCGTCGACGGGACCCGTAAGCTCCGTGCCCGCCAGGCCGTCGTACTCGCCACGGGAACGACCGCCACCGTCCCGAAGACACCGGGATTGCGCGAGGCACTCCCGTGGACCTCGCGCGACGCCACCAACCTGCACGAGGTTCCGTCGCGAGTGGCGGTCATCGGCGGCGGAGTGGTCGCAACGGAGTGCGCAACGTGGTTGTCGTCGTTCGGCGCTCACGTGACGTTGCTCGTGAGGGGCGATGCTCTGTTGAAATCAGCAGAACCGTTTGCCGGAACGATGGTGGCCGAAGCACTCGGTGCCCGCGGTGTGGACGTTCGACTGAGCACTGCCGTCAACTCGGTCTCACGCCCCGATGCCAAGGACACCGGCGAAGGTCACATCCACGGTGGACCCGTCAGCATCGAGACATCGTCCGGCGTGATCGAAGTCGACGAGGTCATCGTCGCGGCGGGCCGCGGGCCGACATCTGCCGATCTCGGCTTGTCCGTCATCGGCCTCGAGGACGGCAAGTACGTCACCACTGACGATCACCTCTGTGCCCAAGGTGAGTGGCTCTACGCCGTCGGCGACATCAACGGTCGTTCTCCCCTCACCCACATGGGCAAGTATCAGGCGAGAGTCTGCGGAGACGTCATCGCCGCGCGGGCCGAGAGCCGCGGACTCAGGGGACCTCGGTACACGGCGTCGGCGGACAACGGACAGGTCCCCCAGGTGGTGTTCACCTCACCCGAAATCGCCTGGGTGGGACGCACCGAGAAGAAAGCTCGCGACGACGGCTACGACGTCGAAGTCGTGGAGATCGAACTCGCCGTCGCGGGATCTTCGCTGCTGCGCGACGACTACTCGGGGCGCGCGAAGTTGGTGATCGACAAGGCCACCGACGTGATCCTCGGCGCTACCTTCGCCGGGCCCGAAGTATCCGAGCTGGTGCATGCGGCGACAATCGCGGTCGTCGGCGCCGTACCACTGGAAACTCTCTGGCATGCGGTGCCCTCGTATCCGACGGTCAGTGAAGTCTGGCTTCGATTGCTGGAGGCTCGCCGCTGACGCGCTCCCGAAGTACGTATAGTCGCGACATGGCGTCCGACATACTTGTGACCACGGCCGACGGCACCCTGCGCGGCCGCCGGGTGGGAAAACTTCGTGCCTGGCGCGGAATTCCCTACGCCCGGCCGCCGGTCGGAACACTGCGTCTGACGCGACCCCAGCCGGTCACGCCGTGGACCGGAGAACGCGACGCGACCAGGTTCGGCGACGCGTCTGTCCAACACAAGAAGGGGCTGTTGCTCGCGCCCGGGAAGTACCAGCCGAGCAGCGAGGACTGCCTGACGCTCAACGTGCTCGCCCCCGCGAACACCGGCAATACTCCGCGTCCCGTCATGGTTTTCATCCACGGTGGGGCAAACACCATCGGGACCTCGGCCACCGGCTTGTACTCGGGCGTGTCCCTCGTCGAACGCGGCGACGTCGTCTACGTCTCGATCAACTACCGACTCGGCGCTCTGGGCTACCTCGATTTCACCCCGTTCTCCACATCCGAGCGCGTATTCGACTCCAACCTCGGACTGCGCGATCAGGTCGCGGCCCTGCAGTGGGTGCAACGCAACATCGCCGCCTTCGGTGGGGATCCTGAAAAAGTCACGATTTTCGGTGAATCCGCCGGAGCCACCGCCGTCACCACCCTGATGGCGACTCCGGCCGCCAAGGGACTCTTTGCCGGCGCTATCGCCGAGAGTTCGGCTCCGGATCTGGTCTCGAGCACGCAGCGATCGCATGCCTGGGGCGCGCGTTTCGTCGAGATCCTCAATTCCGGCCTACCACCCGCGAAGGCCCTGACCTCGGCGACAGCCGTCGAATTGGGCAGAGCCGGAAGCAGACTGGGCGCCGAGGTACTCGCGAACACACCTGGACTACATCCCTTCGGACCGGTCGTCGACGGCGACTTCCTGCCGCGCTCCCCCTTGGACGCATTCAAAGAAGGATCGGCACACCAGGTGCCGATGATCATCGGCACCAACAGACGGGAGGGGACGCTGTTCCCGAAGGTGCTCGACGCACTTCCGACCAACCCGTCGCGCATCGACACCATGTTTGCCCTCACCGATCCCGAGGCCGGGAAGCGCATCCTCGCAACCTATCCCGGCTACCCGGACGAGCAGTCCGCGATCGACGTCGGCGGAGACGTCACGTTCTGGCACCCGTCCGTGGAGTTGATGCAAGCGCACGCACAATCAGCGCCGACATACGCCTACCGATTCGACTTCGCGCCGACGATGATGCGCTGGCTCGGCCTCGACGCCACACACGGATTCGAGATGTTTGCAGTCTTCGGCATCGGTGACACCCTTGTCGGGCGCGGCCTCACCCTTCCCGGCGGTCGACGCGGACTGCGCGCAGTCACCGAATCTGTTCAGGGACACTGGCTTCACTTCGCCGAGCACGGCTCGCCGCGCGGATCGTGGCCGCGCTACGAGGGGCAGGAGCGTCGGACCATGATCTTCGACGAGATCGTCCGCGTCGAGAACGATCCCAGACGTGAACAACGCTTGGCCTGGGCGGGATACAGCGGTTACCGTAGCCACGGCACCGACATCTCCCTACCGTGACGAGCCCCCTCGAGATCACTCTCGATTCCGGGGTCGTACGCGGGCGCCTCGATCGAGGACTGCGCACCTGGCGAGCAATCCCCTACGCAACGGCCCCGACCGGTCCTTGGAGATTTCGCGCACCGCAGCCGGTCGAGGCTTGGCATGGTGTCCGCCCGGCGGAAGCATTCGGCTCTCCGTCTCCGCAGCGCAAGAGCAACTTCGACGAGAACTCACTCTTCGTCAATGTCGTGGCTCCGCAGGTACCGTCGGATTCGTTGCGACCGGTCATGGTTTTCATTCACGGCGGCGCGTACAACGGCGGGAATCCGTCGACGCCCATGTACCGCGGAACGAGCCTGGTCGAACGTGGCGACATCGTCTACGTCTCGATCCAATATCGTCTCGGCGCGTTGGGCTACCTCGATTTCAGTGAATATTCCACTGCGGAAAGATCATTCGAGACGAACCTCGGATTGCGCGATCAGATCGCCGCGATGACGTGGGTCCAACGCAACATCGCCGCTTTCGGCGGCGACCCGAACGCCGTCACCGTCTTCGGTGAATCGTCCGGCGCCAACGCGGTCACCACTCTGATGGCAACGCCGGCGGCACGAGGGCTGTTCGCCCGGGCCATCGCTCAAAGTCCGCCGGCTGCTTCGGCATACGGAAAAGAGCGAGCGCACCGTTGGGCACGCGAGTTCCTCGAGATCGCACAGGCTCCGGATACCGATCCGGGATCGTGGCTGCGCTCCGCTTCGGTGAAGGACCTGGTCGCTGCCGGCGAAGAACTTGCGCGCCGCGGCGCGGACGAAGAACCCGGAACGCGGGCATTTGCTCCCGTGGTGGGTGACGACGTCCTTCCCGAACACCCGCTCGACGTGTTCGCCGCCGGACGCGCCCACCCCGTTCCGCTGCTCGTCGGTTCGAATCTCCACGAGGGAAGAATCTTCCCGCGCGTTCTCGACATCTTGCCTACCGACCCGGTTCGGATCGAGAAGATGTTCTCCCACACCACCCCTGAAGTGAAAGCACGTGCGCTCGCGGCGTATCCCACGTATCCGCACCGGTTTGCTGCCGCAGATCTCGGCGGCGACATCACGTTCTGGGAGCCCGCGATACTCTGCGCACAGGGTCATTGCCAGGTAGCTCCTACCTACAGTTACCGCTACGATTTTGCGCCTCGCCTGCTCAGACTCGTCGGCATGGGCGCTACCCACGCCACCGAATTGCTTGCGGTCTTCGGGCGTTCGGATGCACTCACCGCGGCCTTGACCGCGGTCGGTGGGCGCCGCGGACTGACTGCGGTGACCTCCACCATGCAGCGCCACTGGATCCATTTCGCCCGCCACGGAGTCCCGGACCGGGATTGGCCCGCCTACTCCGTACCGGAGCGGCAAACAATGATCTTCGACGAGACGTCCCGAGTGGAGAACGACCCGATGGGTGAGCGTCGACGGGCTTGGATCGGCTACGAGCACAGGCGCTGAAGCCCGATCAGAAGAACTGACCTTTCACGAAACCTGCGAGTAGGACGGCAAATCCGCCCACCTCACCGAGGATCAGCAGAAACATCCCGAGGTGCAGGGGCGGACCGGCGGACTCGAACTGATTGTCGGTGTCCTTCATCGCACCGTGAGCGATGTAGCTGAATATCGCTGCGAGAAAGAAGAACACGACCACTGCGGCACTGGTCAGGTTGATCCACGTCGGCCACGCACTGAGTTCGACGAACACCGCGATCAGCAGCGTCGCAAACGAGTACATCAGGGCAGCGCGGTGTGCGATGTCGACATACGGATGGGCGAGGTGATTGTCCGAAGTGGCCATCTGTCGGTATTTCCAGATTCCCAGGCACAGGGAGAGAAGGAAGATCAGACCGGCCGCGAGAAGCGTCAGTGTCGTGTCGATCCCCAGCGTCATCTGCCCACCCCGCAGTGCGTTTCCAGCGAGTCACCGCTGGGTGATCCAGCCGAAGGCTTGTCGTAGACGACAACCAGCACCACCGCACGATCCGCCGACACCGACCGCATCCGGTGCGGCGTATTCGCGTCGAAGTACAAGCTGTCGCCGGCGTCGAGGTGCATCGTCTGCCCGGGGATTTCGAATTCTACGGATCCGGAATGCACGAACACGAACTCCTCTCCCGTGTGGTCCATGAACTTGGGACCCATCACCGAGGCCGGATGAACCACGAACGGCTGCATGGCCTTTCCGACCAGTGAGGGCGCGATCGGATCGTAGACGGAAGACTGCACGGAGTTGGCCGGGTCGATCACGCGGTCCTTCGCGCGCACGATCGTCATGGCATTTCCCTCCATACTGTCCGAGAACAGTTGCCCCACATCGGCGTCGAGCACACGCGCAATCTTGAGTGCCACCGCGATCGACGGGGTACTGATACCCCGCTCGACCTTGGAGAGATAGCTCTTCGTCAGACCGGTCTGCTCGGCCAGGCCCTCGAGCGTCAGACCGGCGCGACGCCGATGTGTTCGCAAAAACGCTGCCATTCGGTTCCCCTCACGCGACTTTGTGTCATCACCCTACCAATACATTGACCTGCGGCGATCAGCGATGCATGAATCGAGGGTTGCGCATTTCCGTCCTATATGACACTTTGTGTCTTATAGGTGACGGAATGTCATTGATTTCCGGGTCCCGAGAAAGGCACACCCCATGACCGACACGATGCATACGAGCAAGCAGGAACTCATGGCGACCGCCGAGACGAAGATGCTCACCGAAGTAACGACAGGTAGTTGGACTCTTCGACAGAAGATCGCACTGACCTGCCGGGCACTGTCGGACGCCGGCCACGATTCCGGCCTTGCCGGACAGATCTCCGCCCGCGGTGGGCAGCCAGGAACGTTTGTCACACAGCGACTCGGCCTCGGGTTCGACGAGATCACCGAGGACAACCTCCTGCTCGTCAACGAGGATCTCGAAGTCCTCGACGGGGAGGGCATGCCGAACCCCGCCAACAGGTTCCACAGTTGGATCTACCGCGCACGACCCGACGTCAACTGCATCGTCCACACACACCCACTACATGCGACGGCGCTGTCGATGCTCGAGATTCCCCTCGTCGTCTCCCAAATGGACATCGCGCCGCTCTACGACGACTGCGCATTTCTCGCCGACTGGCCCGGGGTTCCCGTGGGAAACGAGGAGGGCGAGATCATTTCGGCTGCACTCGGCGACAAGCGGGCAATTCTGCTCGCCCACCACGGCCAACTCGTCGTCGGCAACACGGTCGAAGAGGCATGCTCTCTCGGGCATCTGATCGAGCGAGCGGCCAGACTGCAGTTGCTGGCGATGGCTGCCGGAGACATCAAGCCGCTACCGCCTCGCCTGGCGAAGGAGGCACACGATTGGACACTGACTCCTCGGCGCAGCGAGGCGAACTTCGCTTACTACGCCCGTCGCGCTCTCCGCAATCATCCCGACACACTGACCAACTGACTTTTGTTTCCCACCAACAGAACTGAGAGCCTCATGAGCAGCACCATCAAGGGAATCGTCGCCTATCCCGTCACCCCGTTCGACCGGGACACCGGAGCATTCGACCCCAAGCCGCTACACACGCTCCTCGACAGCATGATCAGCAGTGGTGTCGACGCGATAGCCCCACTCGGCAGTACCGGCGAGAGCGCCTATCTCGACGATGCAGAGTGGGAGACGGTCGCTCGGGAGACTGTCGACTACGTCGACCGCCGAGTCCCCACCGTCGTCGGAGTGTCGGATCTGACGACGGCGGGAGCACTCCGCCGAGCATCGATCGCGGCAGACGCCGGAGCCGACGCAATGATGATCCTCCCCACGTCGTACTGGCATCTGGGTGAGCAGGAGATTCGTGAACACGTCACCGCGGTGGCCGATTCCGTCGACATTCCCACGATGATCTACAACAATCCGGCCACCACCGGGATCGACATGTCGCCGGAATTTCTCGTCGATCTCGTCTCCACCGTCGACGGCGTCACGATGATCAAGGAATCCACCGGCGACATCACCCGGATGAACCGCATCAACGAACTGAGCGGTGGCACGATCCCCTTCTTCAACGGCAGCAATCCTCTTGCACTGCAATCTTTCTCTGCCGGTGCAAGCGGATGGTGCACGGCAGCCCCGTGTCTGGCCCCCGAACAGGTGGTGCACTTCTGGCGTCTACTCGAATCCGGTGATCGGTCGGGTGCCGCCGCTGTGTTCGAACAGATCGAGCCGCTACTGAAGGTCCTCGTCAGTCGCGGACTGCCGTCGACGGTCAAAGCCGGGTTGGAATCTCTCGGCATCGACGCCGGCCTTCCCCGCCGGCCCCTGCTGTCCCTCGACGACAACACCAGGACAGCTTTGTCCGACGCTCTGTCGGTGGCTCGCGGTGTAATCGTCGCGTCGTGACCTGACGTGGGAGTGGGTTCCGGCAAGATGGGATGCACACCGACCGAAGGAGGGGCACCATGTCCGTAGATTCACGGTCTGCGAGGATCGCCGTCACCGGCGCGACCGGTCATATCGGCGGACTGGTGGCCCGGTCGTTGGCCGACGCCGGTGTCCCACAGCGGCTGATCGCACGGTCGGTCAACCGATTACCGCAGCTCCCCGGTGCCGATTCGGCCGAGACCACGTACGGGGATCAGAAGCGCGCTCTCGCGGCTCTGGCCGGAATCGACACCCTCTTCATGGTCTCGGCGGCCGAAAGCGCAGATCGTCTGGATCAGCACCGCACCTTCATCGACGCCGCAGCGGAGGCCGGGGTCAGGCACATCGTGTACACGTCTTTCCTCGGCGCTGCTCCGGACGCGACGTTCACGCTCGCTCGCGATCACTGGGTCACCGAAGAACATGTCCGCGCTTCCGGGCTCGCATTCACCTTCCTGCGCGACAGCTTCTACCTCGATTTCCTACCCGCTCTCGCCGGTGAAGACGGTGTGATCCGCGGACCCGCAGGGGACGGTCTCGTCGGCGCGGTAGCGCGCTCCGACATTGCTGCCGTCGCTGTGTCGGTTCTGCAGGATCTGGATTCTCATGTCGGACAGACGTACAACCTGACCGGACGGGAGGCACTGACGCTCTCCGAGGCCGCGAGCATCATCACCGAAGTCACCGGCAAGCGAACCACGTACGTCGAGGAAACGCTCGAGGAAGCTTACGAATCGCGGGCGTCGTACAACGCACCCGCTTGGGAACTCGACGCATGGGTGTCGACGTACACCGCAATCGCGCAGGGTGAATTGGCGCTGATCACGGGCACCGTGGAGGACCTTGTCGGCCGGCCTGCGCTCACGCTGCGTGAATTCCTCACAGCAGAAACCGCCTGATGCCACCACGCAAAGCAACCACGGCACGCAAGGCTGCCGCAAAGAAGGCTGCACCGCAGAAGGCTGCACCGAAGAAGGCTGCACCCAAGAGGAACACGACCAGAAAGACCGCCCCGAAGAAGACTGTCGCAAAGAAGAGCTCACGCGCGACGATGCCGGATGTGCCGACTGCCGGCCCTGGTGAGAGAGTCTGGCTCCTCGACGTTCCCTTTCGGACGCCGGCGCCTGGTGCGCAGTTCGTCAAGAAATGGAAGAGCTACGCGTGGGTCGGTACGGAGTTGCCCGTAGAACTCGCTCCATTCAAGGCACTCCCCTTCTCTTATCAGCAGTGGGTAGAGGACGACATCAATGACAGCACCGGTGAACGTCCCGTTGCTGCACCCAAAATTCCTCGGCCCGAGCAGGTTTCGGGGGCTGCAGCCGTCGTCGATGCCGCTCGCGCCGGCAAACGCGGATTTCTGTTGGCAGACAATGCAGGCCTGGGTAAGACGCTGATCGCAGTGATGTCTGCCAAGACGATTGCCGAGGAGCGCGGCGAAACCAACATCCTCGTCCTCGTCGATCGACCCGCACAGATCACCATTCCGCATTGGCGCTATTCCATCGCCTCGGTGGGCGACGGTGGATTCCGCTGGTTGATCATGTCGCCTGACCAATTGAAGAAGCTGATCGCGCGAAACGGCCGCCCCAAGTACACGTTCGGTGTGGTGATTGCCGACGAGGCCCAGCTGTACAGCAACGACACACAGCGCACGGCGGCATTCGAGAAGGTCGCGCGCTTTTCGAATGCTCACGAGCAAGCGCCGTTCGTCCTGTCCGTGACGGCAACACCGGGACACACGCCGGCCGACCAGCGTTACCTGGCACCGCTTTTCGCGCAGCTGCATTCAGAACCTTCGGAGTACTGGTCCGACCTGGGCGCCAGGCTGGTCGAGTCCGGCCTTCCGCTGGACAAGTCCTACGGGAAGTGGACGTGGAGCGCAGAGGCGAAGGAATCACCTGCGCTGCAATCTCGCGCGCTCGAGACCGTGCGTGGGTGGATGTCGAACAGCAAACCGCCCTTGATGATTCATCGACCGACTCCGTGGGGACCCGTTCCGCTCGACGGTATGCCGATCGACCTCACCCATGCCCAGCGCGCCGAGTACGAGACGGAGTGGGCCGAGTACGCCTACGAAATGGGATTGGCCCGCAAGAGTCGCAACATCGCGCGCGGCCGTGCGCTGGTTCTGCGCTACCGACAGAAAGCGGGCATGATCCGCGCCGAGTCGACGGCCCAGTGGGCGCAGGCGCAGGTCAAGGCAGGCAAGCAGGTGTTGGTGGCCGTCGAATTCGTCTCCACGGCAGGTGATCCACTGGTCGAGATGATCGAAGACGCCGGGATCTCGGTGGCAAAACTGTTCGGTGCGGTGCCGGACAAGGAGGGTCAACGTCTGCGGTTTCAACGCGGGGACGCACCGGTCATCGTCTTCAATGTCACGACCTCGATCTCGCTCCATGCCAACGAAGCACTCCCGGACGGCACTCACGCGTCCCCGTTGCCACGGACGGGAATCTTTCATCAACCGCGATACTCAGGGATCGCGGCAGAACAGACGTTCGGTCGGTCGCATCGCGACTACCAGACGTGCCCGTGGGTCATACCCTTCGGCGTGGGCACCAAGGAAGAGGACGTCGCCACGGTCATGTTGCGCAATCTCAATTCGGTCACAGGTCTGAAAGGTGGTGATCGATCCGGTCTGCGGTCGCTGTCCGAACTGCTCGGCGTCGAGTGGCTCGAGCCTGATGTCTTGACCTCGGAGGGTTGATCTTCCAACGACCGTCCAACGCGCACAAACGAACGGTTTCGGCGGTATGCCCCAATTCTACTCCACCAAAACCGAATTCGGCTGACCGCTTCATTCCTTTCGGGACCTTGGGACTCAGGTATCTGTGACCAGACGTGGCAGACTCTTTCGAGTCGAGGTGCACCAGCCTCGAAACAGTGCCGAGAATGCGAGGGGTCCGATGCGCAATATCTACCGGTCATTGATGCGCAATGTCGGCCATACACAATGGTTCTCGGATCTCGGCAAGGATCTGGTTCCGCTCGATCGAGCAGTGCAGAGAGTGTCGGGAGGCAAGCTCTCGCTGGTCGGAGAGAACACCGTGACTCAGCTACTGCTCACCACGACGGGCCGTAAGACCGGCCGTTCTCGAACCACGCCACTCCTGTACGCACCCGACGGCGATGCGTTTGTCGTCGTCGGTTCGAACTGGGGGCAGGATACGCATCCAGCATGGACACTCAATTTGATGGCAAACCCCACCGCAATCGTGACAGTGAAGGGCGTCGAAATACCGGTCGGTGCGAGTCTGGCGGAGGGCGCCACGCGTAAGAAGCTGTGGGAGCTCGCGACCACCACGTGGCCGCCGTACGAAACCTACGCCGATCGAGCATTCGGGCGCCAGATCCGCGTATTTCGACTCCAACCTGTCAAATAACTGCTGCCGGGCGCAGGATGGGAAGGACCACCCTGCCGATCTCAGGAGCATTCGCGAATGTCCACAGCACTGACTCACGCAGAAGACACACAGATCACAGCTTCCAACGGGCGGATCGCACTGGAGCCGAACCCCCGCCGAATTCGAGCCTTCTTCGCTGGTCACGCCGTCGCAGACACCACTCGTTCGGTATACCTTTTCGAACGCGGCCGCCTGCCGATGTACTACATCCCCCTCGCGGACGTTCGTACCGAATTCCTCGTCCCGACGTCGACGACCACCCATTGCCCATGGAAAGGTGACGCCACCTACTGGACGATCGAGATCGGGGATCGCCGGGCCGAGGACGCCGTCTGGACCTACCCTGAACAGTTCGACGGTTCCCTGGATCTGAGTGAGTACGTCGCATTCTATTGGGATCGCATGGACGCCTGGTACGAGGAGGATCAACAGGTCTTTGTCCACGCCCGCGATCCATACGTACGTATCGACGCACTCCCCTCGTCCCGCCACGTCCGGGTTTTTGTCGGCGACGTACTGGTCGCCGAGACGAGACGACCCAGACTGCTCTTCGAAACCGGACTGCCCACGCGGTACTACATTCCGAGAATCGACGTTCACAGCGAGTACTTTGCGCCGTCCCCGACCACCACGGCCTGCCCCTACAAGGGCACTGCGTCGTATCTGTCGTTCACCGGCACAACCGAACTCGCTCCGATCGAGGATCTGGCGTGGTTCTATCCGTTCACTACCGCCGAAGCGTCCGGGATCGACGACCACGTGTCGTTCTATCCCGAACGCGTCGGCAAGATCCTGGTGGACGGTGCCGAAATCTGAAAGGTGCTGGAGCCGAGAAGGTGTGGGTGCCTACCCCACTGCAACAGGGGATTCCGGGATTCGCAGTTCAGCCGTCTCCAGTCGGCGATCATGCACCCACACCATCGCCGTTGCAACGGAGAAGACCAACCCGGCGATGCATACTCCGTTCCAGCCGTACGACTTCCACACCACTGACCCCACCGCCGAGCCCACGGCAGCACCGACGAAGTAGGTGGTCATGTACACGGAATTCACACGCGAACGCGCTTCGGGGACAAGGGCGTAGATCACGTTCTGGTTGCTGACGTGCACTCCCTGCAGCGCGAGGTCGGCAAGGACGATGGCAACGAGAAACCACACCACGTGGGTGGCACCGGCGACAAAGGGAAGCCACGACACCAAGAGAATCGCGATGGCGCCGCCGGTCGCCAGCTGACCCAATCCCCGATCGGCCAGTCTGCCCGCCACCGTCGCCATCAAAGCTCCCGCCACACCGAGTAGTCCGACCAAGCCGATTTGAGTGTCGCTGTAGCCGAATTCGCCGGACAGAAGAAAGGCCATCGTCGTGAAGACGGTGCTGACAGCAGCAAAAGCCAGTCCGCCCATGGCCGATCGGGTTCTCAGGCGCGGCAAGGTCGCAGCCAACTTCCCTACCGAAGCGAGCGTTGCGCGGTAGCTTGCCTTCGGGCGATCTGCGGAATCGGAAGGCAGAGATCGCCACAATGCCACGGCCATCACCACCATCAGCACCGCCGCAACCTTGTATACCGTCGACCAACCTCCCAGTCCGGAGAGGACGCCGGCAACGCTGCGCGCCAGCAGGATTCCGATCAGCAGTCCGCTCATGATCGTGCCGACCACCTGACCGGACCTCTCAGGTTCGGCCAGTGAGGCGGCAAACGGAATGAGCACCTGGGCGGCGACCGAAAAGACTCCAGCGACAGCGATTCCCACTGCCAGCGTGGCAAAGTTGGGCGCAAATCCGCTGACCGCTTGACCGGTCGCCGCCAGCAGCATGAGCCCTACCGTCAGCTTGCGTCGGTCCACCATGTCGCCCACCGGAACCAGAAGTATCAATCCGAGTGCATACGCGACCTGCGCGATGGTCACCGTCGCGGCCGCTGCGGAGGCCGACACATTCAGGTGATCTGCGATGGAATCGAGGAGTGGCTGGTTGAAATAGTTACCGCCCGCGCACAGGCCCGTCGCCGCAGCCATCAGCAGCACTATCGGTAGTCCGAGCCTCGGACGCGCGTCGCTTGAAATCATGTCGTCAAGCATGACCGCCTACACCGACGCGCGTCCAATAGATAGATATGCATGATCTATCTCCAGAAACGATAGATTGGTGCAATGGAACTACGTCACATCCGCTACGCCCTGGCAGTCGCGGAAGACAGACACTTCAGCCGAGCAGCGTCGCGGTTGCACGTTTCCCAGTCCGCCTTGAGTGCCCAGATCAGAGACCTCGAAAAGGAACTGGGAGTCGAATTGTTCAACCGGAACAGCCGAAACGTCGGCCTGACTGCTGCAGGCGAGGTTTTTGTCGCCCGCTCCCGCGAGGTACTCGGCGCCGTGTCGAGACTCGTCAGTGATGTCTCGGCACGGAGCAACGAGCAAGTGCGGTTGACGGTCGGCACCATCACCTCGGCGGGGCGCGTCGACGTCGGACGCGCGCTGGCAGATCTGACACGGCGCCACCCTGCAATCAACATCACCGCGCGACCGTACGGCAGTGAAGTAGTTATCGAGGGAGTCCGGTCCGGTGCAATCGACGTCGGCATTGTCGGATTGGCCGCAGGTCGCCTACCCAAGAGCTTTGCCGCCGCACCGCTGTGGAGTGAACCCACCGCAGCGTTCGTTGCTCCTGACCATCCCTTCGCCCACGCTTCGTCGATCAGGCTCGAAGACCTACGCGATCACACTCTCGTGGACTTCGCCTCCGGCAGCGAGGCCCGTGTCCAAACCGACCAAGCCTTCGCCGAATCACAGGTCCCTCGGGGAAAAACACTTGAAGCCAACTCGGTAGACCTGATCTGTTCACTGACCGCCAACGGCCTGGGCGTAGGTTTGCTCCCCCAGTCCATGAGCGCCCTGCACCCCGAATTGGTCTGTATTCCGATCACCGATGCGCCGCATCGGATCGTCCACGCAATCACCGAACCCACCCATTCGTCGGCGCTCGCCCGCGAGTTCGTCGAACTACTCGCAGCGCAGTTCGCTACTTGAGCAGTTTCGACATTCGCCTGTCCGCCAACGGTTTACCGCCGGTCTGGCACGTCGCGCAGTATTGAAAAGAGCGCTCCGCGAACGACACTTCGCGTACGACGTCACCGCACACCGGGCACGGAAGTCCGGTACGAGCATGCACTCGCATCCCCGAGCGTTTCTCACCTTTGAGCCGGGCCGCGTCCTGACCTTCCGAACGCTCGATCGCGTCGGCCAGCGTAGATCGCATCACGGCATACAGCGTCGAAATCTGATCCGGCGTCAGCCGCGACGAGGTCGCGAAAGGCGAGAGTTTCGCGGTGTGGAGGATCTCGTCCGAGTAGGCGTTCCCGATACCGGCGATCAACGACTGCTCGACTATCGAGTTCTTGATCCGCGCCGACGTTCCGCCCAGAATCTGTGCGAACTCGGCTTCGGTCACGGCCATCGCGTCCGGCCCCAACCGGGCGATGCCCGGAACCTCCTGCGGATCGTTCACGACCCAGACGGCGAGGCGTTTCTTGGTGCCGGCTTCGGTGAGATCGAATGCCGGCGTCAACCCTTCGGGTGTGAAGAAATGAACGCGCAGCGCCAACGGCCCCTTCCCCGGCTTCGGCGGCGTCGCCGATGGATTGTCCAGCCAGCGCATCCAGCCGGCACGGGAGAGATGCGTGACCAACCACAACCCGTCGCAATCCAGAGCCAGATGCTTCCCGAAGCGGGCGGCGCCCGTGACGTCACGCCCCTGCAGAGCAGTGATCGGCGGATCGAAGGTCTTGAGCACACTCAATGCAGCGATGTCGACGCGTCCCACCACTGCGCCGACCGCGTGCTGACGAAGGAACCCTGCCAGCGCTTCCACCTCGGGTAGTTCAGGCATGGCAACAGACTAACGCCGACCACGGACACTCACAGCGCGCTCAGTCCGTTTCCGTCTGCAGCACCACCGAATGCCCACCGCGTGCCTTCGCGGAGTACATCGCCCGATCCGCTCGCCGCAGCAGAGTCGGGTAGGCGACCAGCGCATCATCCGCTGATTCGAAAGGCCCTGCAATCTTCGCGATTCCGACGCTCATCGCCACCTCGGGATGATCGGGCGAGGTGATCGTCGAACGGAGTAGCTCATGTTCGAGTCGATGGAACGAGCGTTGATCGACCGAATCGACGATGACGAACTCGTCGCCGCCTATCCGTGCGATCAAGGCCGCCGGGCCGGCGCATTCGACCAGCCTCGATCCGACTTTTTCGATCACAGCGTCACCGACGGTATGTCCGTACTCGTCGTTGATGGCCTTGAATCGATTGATGTCGACGGCGGCGACTACCAAGAGCGCCGAGTGCGTGTACGACCGCTCCAGCAACAGTCGTACTTCGTCGGCCAGTCCCCTCCTGTTGAGCAGTCCCGTCAGTGGGTCCAATTGCGAGTTCAACGCGTCGGTGCCGAGGATGGAGAAAATGAACTGACAGGCAAAGGGAATCACGTAGATTGCCGCGCCGACCAGTACTACCAACGCGACCAGAACCGGAACATCCACATCGTTTTCGACCACGGCCGTACGTGTCACGATGCCGATGACCACGACGAATACCCACAACATGTGAAGGCTCTGTATTCGAGCATTGTGGAAGAACGCGATGTATCCGCCGATCACCGAGAACATCACGGCGTGTGCCAGTGCTGCAAGTGGATTGGAGTACAGCAGCATTGCGGCCGCTATTCCCACTTCCGAGTAGAGCACAAAGGCGTAAGACCAGGAACGGGAGAGATTGCGCCTCGTCGAGAGGGCGACGGCCATCATCACGGTTATGACCATGATGACTGCGTTCGCGGAGCGCGCGTGCGCAGTGGTCGGTCCCTGTGGACTGAAGCGAGTGAGGAACATGATCACGGTGACCAGTACCAACGAGCAGACGACGAGAAACCGCGAGGCGACGGTCAACCCTTTGTCCGCGAGATAGCGATTGAAGGTGTCGAATTGGTCCGGACGCCGATACCAATCGACAAGTTGAGAAGAGATCAGCCGGAACGCGGGACCCGAGAGCGGTCGTCGAGACGCCACGGCGTCCGAACGCTCAACACTCTCGGCAGATTCCATAGTGTCAGGGTAATCCAGTCAACTCCCCGCAATCAGACAATTTTCACTGTTTGCCGTCCCACATCACAACCTGATCGCCGCCGGCGGCCTTCGCGCGGTACATCGAGGCATCGGCTACTCGAAACAGTTCCGTCAACTCCTCGTCGGAAATAATCGACGACCATTCGGCAGAGGTGATCGCGACTCCGACGCTGGTGGTCACTACCGGATCACGATCGTCGATTCGCAAGTGCCTTCGCAGATTGTCTTCGAACGCAGGCGCTGCGCCGACGTCTATCGTGTCTACCAACACGAACTCGTCCCCACCGAATCTGGCGAAGAGCGCCTTCTCGCCGCCGCACCACCGCAGTCGATCAGCAATCTGGCGAAGTACGAGATCGCCTTCCTCGTGCCCCTGTGAGTCGTTGACGCTCTTGAACGAATCGACATCGACAATCGCGACGACATACGACGACTTGCTCGACGCATGCCCCGTCGCCCCCATTTCGACAACAGCTCGCTGCAGCCCGCGCCGATTCAGAAGCCCTGTCAACGGATCCACATCCGAACTGTCCGCGTCGGAGCCGAGAAGTGAGAGGACGAACTGGCAGGCGAACGGGATGACCACGATCCCGGTGGCGATGATCAGACACAGTGCGGTGGCCAACGCAGGATCCGCGTAGACCGCAACCTTTCGGCCGACCACTGCCAGAACCACGATGGACAGCGCGATGTGAACCGCCTGGAGTCTCGCGTTGTGAAAGTACGCGATGTAACCACCGATCAGTACGAAGAGCACACACTGGATCAACCCGATGAAAGGGTCGTTGTTCAAGAACACACCGACGAATACGCCGACCTCGCAGTAGGCGACAAAGAAGTACGACCACCGACGCGTGATTTCGGGCAGAAGGCAGAAGAGCACGATCACCGCAATCGTGACGGCGATGATAACGGCGTTGACGACGCTGGTGACGTGGTTGTGCACGCCCGCGTCGCTGAAGCGCAGCAGAATCATCGCAATGATGACCGTCGTCAGCGAGCCGATGACCAGCAATCGGACAGCTAGCTCCAGGCCCTTCGTGGCGAGGTATCGATTGAAACTGTCGAATTGATCAGGACGCCGATACCACTGAACCAGAAGGTCGAAAGCCGACTTCACAGCTGATTTTTCACGGCCACGCGGCGCGGGCAGAATCGACTGCAGTCGGTCCTGCCCGAACGATGTCATGCGCAGATCATAGGTGCGCAGACCGCCGTTCGGGATCAAGAGTGCAGGATCGAGGCGGCAAATCCAGGGTCGGTTGTCAGCGCCGAACGAGGTACGTATCCATGATCCAACCGTGCTTCTCACGCAACTCCGCCCGGCGAGCGACGATCCGATCTTCGACGTCACGCAGTTTGCCGGAAATCAACTCCTCGTCCGGGGTCCCGAGGTATGCGCCCCACCAGATCTCGGCGTCGTTTTCGCTTACCTGAGTGAAGGTGCAATGCGCGTCGAGCATCACGACGGCATTGTCCACGCCGTCGGGCAATCCCTCGGCCAGTTTGCGGCCGGTCGTGATGTGGATGGGTTCGCCGATTCGGTTGAGGACGATTCGGTGTTGTGCAGCCAGCGACTGCACGCTGGTGATTCCCGGGATGACGGAGTAGTCGAACGAAACTCTCCCGCGAGCGAGCACGCGCTCGACGATCCGCAGAGTGCTGTCGTAGAGGGAGGGATCACCCCAGACGAGAATCGCGCCGACGCCAGGTTCGGCCGCGAATTCCGCTTCGAATTTCGCGGCCCGACGCTCGTGCCAGTCCTCGACAACCCCCTCGTAATCGGTGGGGGTTCGGTCCCGCGGCGGGTCCGTGATCTCGACCACCTTGTAGTCGAGGTGAACGTGCTCGTCGAGAAGGCCGGTGCGCAAGTCGACCAGGGCCTGCTTCTCGTCACCCTTTCCGATGATGAAGAAGGTATCGGCCCTGTTCATAGCCTTGATCGCCTGAACCGTCACCTGGTCGGGATCACCAGCACCGATACCGATCACCAAGAGTTCGCGCATGTGCCGAGGCTATATTGCCGTGCGCCTTTATTAACCGCCGGAGGTTAATAAAGGCGCACAGCAGGGCAGGCCCTAGACTGATTCCCGTGACTGTCTCCACTGCTTACGAAGACCTACTCCGGCTCGTCATGGAGACGGGTACCGCCAAATCCGATCGAACCGGAACCGGCACCCGCAGCATCTTCGGTCACCAGATGCGTTTCGATCTTGCCGACGGCTTTCCGCTCGTCACCACCAAGAAGGTCCACCTCAAGTCGATAGTCAACGAACTCCTGTGGTTCCTGCGCGGCGACTCCAACGTGGCGTGGCTGCACGAGCACGGCGTCTCCATCTGGGACGAGTGGGCCGACGAGAACGGTGAACTCGGCCCCGTCTACGGCGTCCAGTGGCGTAGCTGGCCCACCCCTTCGGGCGAGCACATCGACCAGATCACGCAGACCGTCGAGACTCTGCGCTCCAACCCCGATTCGCGGCGGATCATCGTTTCGGCGTGGAACGTCGCCGACATTCCGCAGATGGCCCTGGCGCCGTGCCACGCTTTCTTCCAGTTCTACGTCGCCGACGGCAAGCTCTCCTGCCAGCTGTACCAGCGCAGCGCCGACATGTTCCTCGGCGTTCCGTTCAACATCGCCAGTTACGCGCTGCTCACCCACATGATGGCCCAGCAGGCCGGACTCGACGTCGGCGAGTTCGTCTGGACCGGCGGCGACTGCCACATCTACGACAATCACGTCGACCAGGTGACCGAGCAGCTCGGCCGCGAACCGCTGCCGTTGCCGACCCTGAAGCTGAACAAGCGCGACTCCATCTTCGACTACACCTTCGAGGACGTGGAGATCGTCGACTACCAGCACCACCCCGCGATCAAAGCCCCGGTAGCGGTCTGACGATGACCGATCGCACAGTCACCCTCATCTGGGCGCAGGCCCTCGGCGGCGTCATCGGCGCCGACAACTCGATCCCGTGGCGCGTGTCCGAGGACATGGCTTACTTCAAGCGCGTCACCATGGGCCATCCGGTAATCATGGGGCGGCGCACCTGGGACTCCATTCCATCGAAGTTCCGTCCGTTCAGCGGGCGTCGGAACATCGTCGTCACACGCGATCCGCAATGGCACGCCGAAGGCGCCGAGGTAGTCCACAGGCTGGACGACGCCCTGGCGTTGCCGGACGGTGACGTCTTCGTCGTCGGCGGCGGGCAAATTTATTCGGCTGCACTGCCATTCGCGACGCATCTACTGGTGACCGAGATCGACCTCGACATCGCCGGTGATGCTTTTGCTCCCGAGATCGGCCCCGAATGGAACCTGAAATCCGACGAGCCCTGGCAGACCTCGGAGAAGAACGGCCTGCGCTTCCGCTGGTTGGAGTACACGCGCTGACCGACTTCCGCCGATAACGAGGCACCTCGCGAGTGAGTCGGTCATACTCCAAGAAGGACATTCACCGCTTCCGAGAGGTCTTCGATGGACAAGAAGTCACTGACCGCTCTCGCTCGCCAACAGTTGAAACTGGCGGGCTCGGCGACCAGCGGTCGCAGTTCACAAACCGTCTACGGTGGCCACCAGCGCAGCCTGCGACAGACGGTGATCGCCCTGAGCGCCGGCAAGAGCCTCGCCGAACACGACAGTCCGGGCGAAGCCACGTTGTTGGTCCTGAGCGGGAAGCTGAATCTTGTGTGTGGGAGTGACCAGTGGAAAGGATCCACGGGTGATTTCCTGACCGTCCCGGCCGACCGGCACAGCGTCGAAGCGCTCGAAGACGTTGCATTTCTACTGACCGTCGCCATGAAGGGCTGAAATCGGTAGCGTCTTCCGCGTGAGCGAAACCGTGATCGAAGTGTCCGTCGTCGCAGCCCCGTCCGTACTCTGGCCCGCGCTGCGCGACCCGTCGCTGATTCGACGTTGGTTCGGCTGGGAGTACGACGGACTCGACGACGAAATCACCCAGATCTACTCCACCGCTGAGGTCGACCCCGAAGCGTTGACGCTGAAACTCGGAAACGGTGACCGTTTCTCACTTCGCGAACAGGACGGCAAGACGGTCGTCCGCATCGATCGGCCGGCCAAATCTGCCGACGACGACTGGTACGACGACATCACCGAGGGCTGGACGACATTCCTCCAGTTGCTCAGATTCGCAGTGGAGCACCACGGACTGGCCGAGCGTAAAACCATTTATCTCGACGGCCTTCTGCTCCCCGGGGAGAACGTGGCAAGCGTCCTCGGGCTCACCGAAATCGAATTGGAAGCGGGAAGTCGGTACGCGGTGACAATCGCTCCCGGCGACTATTTCGAAGGCGTCGTCGACTACGTCACTGACCACCAATTCGGGTTGACAGTCGAGGATCTCGGCCCTGGCCTGCTGTCTGTCGCCACCCAGTCGGTGAC
The DNA here is from genome assembly GCF_029457415.1 of Rhodococcus sp. RCBS9. NCBI lineage: Bacteria > Bacillati > Actinomycetota > Actinomycetes > Mycobacteriales > Nocardiaceae > Rhodococcus > Rhodococcus sp. RCBS9. Next base: position 939,516 of record NZ_CP120422.1, read on the forward strand.
GGCGCAGCGGCCCGACGGAGGCATGTCCATCCTGCTGACCACCTACGACCTGAGCGATGACGAGTTCGACGAGATCAAGCATCACTGGTCGTCGTGGTGGGAAGGTCGCCGCCAGGAGAGCTGACGTTCGGTGAGGCGATATGCTTCGACCATGGTCGAAGCTTCGGGTCACAGTCCGGCACGTACGTTCGGCGAGTTGCTCGACCGCCTGGGCGATTCCAATGCCGACATACCGACACTCCACCGCCTGCTCGAGGCGGTCCTGGTGGTCGGCTCCGGCCTGGACCTCGACCTGACGCTTCAACGGATCATCACCTCTGCGACAACGGTTCTGGATTGCCGCTACGGCGCCCTGGGGGTCGCGGCGCCGGGGGGCGGGCTCTCGGAATTCGTGTACGAGGGAATCTCCGGGTCCCAACGCGCGACCATGGGACATTTCCCCGAAGGTCATGGCGTGCTGGGTGTTCTGATGAATCACCCGCAGACTTTGCGTGTGGCCCATCTCGGCGACCATCCCGAATCGGTGGGATTCCCCGCAAATCATCCACCGATGGAGAGCTTCCTCGGAGCGCCGATCATGATGCGGGGAAAGGTGTTCGGAAGCATCTACCTGACCGAGAAACGGGGACAGGCCGAGTTCACCCAGGAAGACGAGGTCATTCTCGAAGCCCTCGCCATCGCAGCCGGTATCGCTGTGGAAAACGCCCGACTGTTCGAGCAGTCACGAACTCGTGAAAGATGGCTCACCGCAACATCTGCCATCCGCTCGCGGTTGCTGGCCGGTGACTCGCTCGAGGACGGCCTGCAACTTCTTGCCAGTCGCGTTCGGGACCTGACCGGCGTCGACGACGTGATCGTGGTGATCTGCGAGAACGGCTACGCACAGGTTCACGCCGCGGCCAGCGCCCGGACCACGTCACGTGGAGTCAGAATCCCGGCGACCACTTATCCGTTCGACGTGGTGCGGAGCACTCGAAAGCTACAGGTACTCACCACTTTAGGCGCACTCACCGAACTGGTGCCGTCGGCTGGGAGTGCGGTCGTGGCACCGATGTGCGTCGCCTCGGGTGTAGTCGGCGCGGTCATCGTGGCGTCGAATTCCACCAACACACACTGGGATCACGACGAACTGACCCGGATCGAGTCGATGGCCGAACTCGGCTCCGTTGCAATCGAGTTCGACGAGAAACAAAAGGCGCAACGCCTGTTGTCCGTTCTCGCCGACCGCGACCGCATCGCACGAGACCTGCACGACAACGTCATCCAGCGACTGTTCGCGAGCGGAATGAGCCTGCAGAGCACGCTTCCGGACGAGACCCTCCCGGAGTCGGCGCGCGCGATTGTCAAACGATCTCTCGAACAGCTCGACAAGACAGTCCGCGAGATTCGGACAACCATCTTCGATCTGCAGACTCCGACGGCCACCGATTCGTCGAGCCTGCGCCGACGCCTCCTCGATGTCATCGGCGACGCCACCGCACAGTCCGCTGTGACCCCGAGCGTCCAATTCTCCGGCGCCATCGACACTCTGGTGAATCCCGGGATCCACCAGCACGCCGAAGCCGTGCTGCGTGAGGGGTTGAGCAACGTCCTTCGGCATGCACACGCACGCCACATCACCATCGCTGTCACCGCGGACGTCGAATTTGCGATCACGATCGAGGACGACGGCGTCGGACTCCCCTCCGACTTCCACAAGAGTGGACTGCACAATCTGGAGCGCCGCGCCGAACATTGCGGCGGTACGTGCACGATCGTCAATCACGATCCGAGCGGTGCACGCCTGCTCTGGCGAGTACCGCTCGGTCGCACCAACTCGAATCGACCGAAATCCGGTCGTTAGATCCTAGCGACTGCCGCTACGGATTTCGGTCGCCAGCACCGCAGCCTGAGTACGACGCTGCATGCCCAGCTTCGAGAGCAGACGCGTCACGTAGTTCTTGACCGTCTTCTCCGCGAGGAACAATCGCGCGCCGATCTCCCGGTTGGTGAGCCCCTCTCCGATGAGGTCGAAGACTGCTCGCTCCTGATCGGAAAGTTCGGCCAACGGATCAGCTGTACGGTCGCTGCGGATCCGCTGCATCAGCGCCTCGGTTGCACGACTGTCGAGCAGTGAACCGCCGCGCCCGACTGTGCGGACTGCAGCGACCAGATCGGTTCCGAGAATCTGCTTGAGGACGAATCCCGAGGCGCCCGCCATGATCGCGTCGAGCAACGCCTCGTCGTCGGCGTACGACGTGAGCATCAGGCAGCGGAGGTCGGGAAGCATCGAGCGGAGTTCTCGGCACAGTTCGACGCCGTTGCCGTCAGGCAGGCGTACGTCCAGAACAGCGACGTCGGCGTTGCTCTGCGGTACCGCGGCCAGCGCTTCCCCCACGGACGCCGCCTCGCCCACCACCACGAAGTCCTCGACCCCACCGAGTAGGTCGAACAATCCGCGTCTGACGATCTCGTGATCGTCGACCAGGAATATCCGCGTTGTCATCGAACCCCTCCAAAAGACATCTCACGTCGAACGGTACCGGAGACGGTGGACTCAGAACTCATGGAATGCATTCTCTTCACTTGTTGACGTGCCGGACGATGAGAACCGGGCAATCCGCGGTGTGCAGGAGCGCCCGACTGGTCGATCCGAGGAGCATTCCTGCGAATCCGCCGCGCCCGCGACTGCCGACGACTATCAACTGCGCCGTCTCCGCGTATTCGCTCAGGACTCGGACCGGACGGTCACGCGCGACGACTCTTTCGACGACGACGTCCGGGTAACGCTCGGTGAATCCGGCCAATTGCTCGGCGAGGACAACTTCCTCACCCGTCTGGATGCTGCTCCACAGGGGGTCGTCGGGGGTGGCACCCAACGAGGGCTGCACACTCACGTCGCTCCACACGTTGACGGCGATCAAGGTGGCGCCCCGCGCGGAGGCCTGCTCGAAAGCGTGCTCGACTGCCTCGATGCTGCTTTCGGATCCATCGACACCGACGACGACGGGGCCCTCGGTCGGCGGCCGACCGTCGAGCGTCCGTCCTCGGACAACTGCAACCGGAGATTCGCCGTGCGAGACAACCGAGACCGTCGCAGAACCGACGACCAATCCGGTGAATTCGCCGTGCCCGCGAGGGCCGAGCGCAATGATGTACGCGCCCTTGGACAATTCGATCAGGCGATCGGAGACGCTGCCGTCGAGTAGTTCGGTGACGATCTCGAGGTCGTCGTCGATGCTTTGCCGCGCGAGAATCTGTGCGCTGTCCAGACGAGCGGTGGCAGTGCGCCGCAGTTCGTCCTTGAAGCTCTCGGCGAGGTAAGGCTCGGAGTAGTAGAAGGCTGGGATGTGCACCACCGTCGCGATGTGGAGCGGTCGACCGAGCGCCACCGCGGTCCTCGCCGCCCAGACGACAGCCGACGACGCCGATTCCGAACCGTCTACCGCTACGACGACGGGTTTGGTTGCACTCATGTTCGTCCCTCCACAATCGACCACAGAATCTCTTCGCCCTCACACTATTGCCCAATGACGGCAAAAAGGATTCATCAGCCGACGCGAGTCCCGAATCGGACATTGGGTGTTCGGGTGGACTGCGGCAACGGCCCCGCCAACATCCCTTTCGGGCGTCAACGAGGCCACCGGTGCCGGATTCGCACGCAAACCCTGGCTACTCGATCCACGTTAGGCGAAGAACCCGACCGGTCAGAAGTGAAAAAAGTCCTGTCAACAAGCGCCCAAAATCGGGTTTCGTACGCAGGAGATCCTGAACCACCTGCTCTGCTGTGCGCCTTTGTTAACCGCCGGCGGTTAATAAAGGCGCACAGCAGGGTCAGTCACAAATCTTGCGGAACTTCTCGATCAGCTGCACTCGGCCGTTGCGGTCGGCCGCCAACGGCGTGACGTTGAGCGTCGTGACACCGGCTTCGGCGAAGGCTGCGACGCGTTCCTTGACGTAGCTCTCGGGACCGATCAACGACACTGCGCGAACCAGTTCGTCCGGCACTGCTGCTGCGGCTTCGTCCTTCTTGCCCGCGAGGTAGAGATCCTGGATCTTCTCGGCGGCCTCTTCGTAGCCGTAGCGCACCGCGAGATCGTTGTAGAAGTTCTTGCCCTTGGCGCCCATGCCGCCGATGTAGAGCGCAAGGCTCGGGCGTACCCAGTCGAGCATGTGGTCGACGTCGTCACCGATGGCCAGTGCCGGCGACGCGTACACCTGAAGCTCGCCGAGGCTCGGATCGCGCTTGGCCTTGCCCTTGGCGATCGGCTCACCCCACACGCTTGCTGCCTTCTCCGGATGGAAGAAGATAGGTTCCCAGCCTTCGGCGATCTCCGCCGTCAGCTCGACGTTCTTGGGCCCGAGCGAAGCGATCAGGATCGGGATGCGCTCACGCACAGGATGATTGATCAGCTTGAGCGGCTTTCCGAGTCCGGTGCCCTTCTCGGCGGGGAGGGGAACCTGGTAGTACTTGCCCTGGTACTCGACCTTCTCGCGGCGCCAAACCTGACGGCAGATCTCGACGACCTCACGTGTGCGTCCCAGCGGAGCGTCGTACTTGACGCCGTGGAACCCCTCGATCACCTGCGGTCCGGAAGCGCCCAGTCCCATCACGAAGCGACCGTTGGAGACGAAGTCCAGGCCCGCCGCCGTCATGGCGGTCAACGAGGGCGTACGGGTGTAGATCTGAAAGATTCCCGAAGCGAGTTCGATGGTCGACGTCTTGGCCGCCAGGTAACCGAGCTGGCTGACGGCGTCGAAGGAATACGCCTCCGGGACGAAGGCGATGTCGAGGCCCGCCTTCTCCAGGTCACCGACCTCTTCGACGGTTTCGGCGAACCCGCCGCTGTAGTTCAAACCCATACCGATACGCACGTTGTAACCCCAATCCTGACGATTGCTGCCGTGTGCGATGCGCACACGAGCAGTGGTACTCCCATCGAACACTTACTCACATCGAACACTACGGAACCTGAGTCCGCATTCATGTGACTACCCCGTTCATATTCGATGACCGAAATGAACGGGGCAGTGGGAGAGCCTGTCGAGGGTCAGGATTCTTCGGGGCGAACCACCATGACGGGGCACTTGGCCGAAGCGATCAGGGTGTTGCTGGTCGAGCCGAGCAACATGCCGCGGAATCCACCGCGACCACGGCTTCCGACTACGACGAGCTGCGCTTTTGCCGACCAGTCCAACAGCCGTCCGCGTGGGTTGTCGAGGTATACCTCGCGCCGGACCTTCACGTCCGGGTATTGCTCGGACCATCCAGCCAAGCTCTCGCTGAGTACCGCGTGCTCTTCCTCTTCGAGAGACTGCGGGGCAAGCGCAGCGGCCCTCGGGTCTTCGAATGCCGCACTGCCGAGGTCACTCCACACGTGCAACGCCACCAACTCGACTCCGCGGAACGACGCTTCCTCGAAAGCCGCACCGACGGCCTGGGCGCTCAACGCGCTGCCGTCGACGCCGACCACTACGGGTCCTTCCGAGGGCACCGCACCATCGCGGTCCCGAACGACGATGACCGGACACTTGCCGTGACTGGCCACACCGACCGCGGTATTGCCGAGGACTGCTGTCGCCGCCTTGCCTGACGCCGACGCTCCGACAACGACCCGCCTGGCCTGTGCCGAACTCTCGATCAGCCACTGAGTTGCGCTGCCGATGGCGATTTCGGTGTGAACTTCGAGTTTCGGATCGATCTCACGGGCGAATTGTTCCGCCTCTGCCAAGATCGCTTTTCCGGCCTCTTCGACCCATTCGTACACCCCACCCGCGTCGACGTACGGTCCGCCGAAACCGTAAGGCGCGAAGTCGAGAGCGTGGATGATGTCGAGTCGCAATTCGCGCTGGGCGGCGATTTTCGCGGCCTCGCGGAGCGCTGTGGACGCAGTGTCCGAACCCTCGACTCCGACAACAACACTGTTATGTTCGCGTGAACTCATGTGCCCACCTTCCTGAAGAAGTAACCGAGCCACTTTCACTCTAACCATCCCACTTGTCCGGCTTTTTTGGGGTCGCCCCCTCTTCATTTCGGGGACTTAGGTCCCCGAAACTGTTGACGGATAGGAGAATTAGCAGAGCAATCAGGACCAGGTGTGAACAGGATCTCCCGTCCGCATGTTCTCCACGTAACCGCGGAGCATTCCGGTGAGCGCAGTCGAGCGGTCCGCGCCCGAGGCCTCCGCGTGCGCCACTTGCTCGCGTTGCCAGGCGGCACCGGTCTGCCGATTCATGCACCGCCCTTCGATCACGCCGAGGTACCGATCGCGGGCCGCGGCGGACAATCCGAAGTCGGCCAAACCCTCGTCCGCCAACGGCAGCAGCCTTCGCAGGACCAACTCGTCGGCACCGACCCAACCGATCTCCGGCCAGTACAGGGTGGCGTCGAGTCCGTACTTGGCGCCGATGTGCAGGTTCTCTTCTGCCGCATGGAACGACATGTGCGACCACAGTGGCCGCTCCGCGTTCACCAATGCGCGAACGGTTCCGTAGTAGAAGGCCGCATTGGCCATGATGTCGACGACGGTCGGCCCGGCCGGCAGCACCCGATTCTCGATACGCAAGTGCGGCTTGCCATCCGAGCAGTCGTAGACGGGCCGATTCCAGCGATAGACCGTGCCGTTGTGCATCTGAAGCTCGCTCAACTCCGGAACCCCGCCCGCCGCGAGCACTTCCAGCGGATCGGTGTCCGAGACATCAGGGAGCAGCGCCGGGAAGTACCGTGAATTCTCCTCGAACAGGTCGAGAACCGAATGGATCCACCGCTCACCGAACCACACTCGCGGTCGCACACCTTGGTTCTTGAGCTCGAAAGTTCGGGTGTCCGTTGCCTGTTCGAAAATCGGAATGCGTGATTCGTGCCAAAGCGCCTTGCCTGCCAGGAAAGGAGAGTTGGCCGCAAGCGCCACCTGTACTCCGGCCAGACACTGCGCGGCATTCCAGTGCGCTGCGAATTCTTCCGGCGCGACGCGCAGGTGCAACTGCATGGACGTACATGCCGCCTCCGGCACCACCGAATTGGTGTCGGCCCGAAGGGTTTCCACGTCGCCGCCGGGTAGCGCGACACCTTCGACGTCGAGTTCGATGTCCTCTCCTCGCGCGGCAAAAATTTGCTCGTTGAGCAATTCGTAGCGCGGGTTGGCGGTGATCCACTCTCGATCGAGATGCTCGAGCTGCAGTGTCGGCAGCATCCCGATCATCACCATCTCGGCGTCGTGCGCGTGGATTCGCGCGTCTGCGACGTCGAGGGACGCCCGCAGTTTCTTCTCCAATTCGAAAGTTGCATCACCGGTGAGTGGGCCGGGCTCGACGTTCATCTCGACGTTGAACTGTCCGAGCTCGGTTTGGAAAACCGCAGAGTCGTCGATGGATTCGAGCACTTCACGGTTGGACATCGCGGGCGTCATGTCGCCGGTCACGAGGTTGAACTCGATCTCCATGCCCAACAGCGGAGCGGGCTTGTCGACGGCGTCTCGGAAGTCACCACCGTCGAGCATCTGCTTCATGGCGTCGACGCACGAGCGCACCTTCTTACGAAAGAGCCTACGGTCGGCTCTGGTGAATTCTCGCGCCGTGACCTCTGCACCCATTGCGCATTCCCCCTTCGACGATCAACGTCACTGAAGGCTATCCGTCCGGTGTCACCGACAAACGAGAACTGCGGTGGCACCGGGAAGAATTTCCCGACGCCACCGCAGTTCTCCGAAAGTTTCTTCTACGAGTTGTCGACCCAGGTGACAGCTACGCCGCGAGCCTGCAGCCACGCTGCGGGATCGACCTTTGCGCCGTTCTCGGCAACCTCGAAGTGCAGGTGCGGGCCGGTGGACTGGCCACGGTTACCCACGGTGGCGATCTGCTGGCCGGCGTTGACGCGCTGGCCGACGTTGACCTGGTAGTCGTTGACGTGGCCGTACGTGGTGACCGTGCCGTCGTCGTGCTGGACGCGGACCCAGAGGCCGAAACCTGACGCCGGGCCGGCGTCGATGACCTGGCCGTCGGCTGCAGCCAGAATCGGCGTACCGATCGGAGCCGCGATGTCGAGGCCGCCGTGGTGTGCTCCCCAGCGCGAACCGAAGGTTGAGGTCAGCGTTCCGGACACCGGCTGCACGGTACGAGCTGAGGTGCCGGGGTTGATCCCAGCGAGGAACTGCTGTGCCTGCGTGTTGAGGTCGGCAGCAAAATCGGGAAGCTCGGGGATGTCGAGAGCCGGAAGTGCCGCCAATTCAGCCGGAACGACAACGCCCTCGGGGAGCAGACCCTGCGGGATTTCGATTCCGGCGATGGTCTGTGTTGCCGGCGCCGCAGCAGCGGTTCCTGCGCCCATCTGGCCTGCACCGACGAGGAGTGCACCGGTAGCCGCAGCTACGACACCTGCCTTGACACCGGCACCAGGGCCAGCCGACGGGGTGCGGTGGCGGCCGCTTGCTGCCTCGGGATCGATCTCGAAGACAACATCGTCATTGCCCGTGCGGTGGTGGTTTCCCACAGTGTGTACTCCGTCAGTCGTCGGCGTGCAGCGTCCTTCTGATGAAGCCCGCTCCTCTGTCTGCCGAAGAATGTAACAGTTTGATCAAGGCGGCCGCCACCGTTACCCGATCTTGACCAAAACTATTTGTCGCCGTTCTGTCGGCTGGCGTCCAGTTCTGACTTGAATGCGTCGTATCGTGCCCGGTGAGCGGGTCGACGCCGGATGATCGCCCACGCGATGCCCAGAACCACGAACCAGATCGGCGTGACGAGAAGTGCCTGCAGGGTGTCGTCCTTGGTTGTCAGTGCCCAGAGAATGAAGACGAAGAACGCGAGCACGACCCAGCACATCACGATGCCGCCGGGCATCTTGAACTTCGACGCCTCGTGCAGGTGCGGACGACGCTTCCGGTACACCATGTAGCTCGCCAGGATGATCGTCCATACGAACATGAACAGCAGCGCCGAAATGGTCGTGACGACGGTGAAGGCCTCGATCACGGAATCGCCCGAGAACAGCAGGATCAACGACGCCAGCAGGAAGATGCACGAGAACATCAGGGCGTTCGCGGGGACCTTGCGTGAGTTCAGCTTGCCGAGGGCCCTCGGTGCGTCGCCCTCCTGCGCAAGGCCGAACACCATGCGCGAGGTGGAGTAGATACCCGAGTTGGCCGAAGATGCCGCGGAGGTCAGCACGACGAAGTTGATGACAGATGCAGCGATGCCGAGGCCGGCGAGTGTGAACATGGCGACGAACGGACTCTTGTCTGCGCTGATTTCACGCCACGGAGTCACCGCGATGATCACGGTCAGTGCAACGACGTAGAACAGCAGGACACGAATGGGGATGGAGTTGATGGCCTTCGGCAGATTCTTCTCCGGGTCCTTGGCCTCGGCTGCCGTCGTACCGACGAGCTCGATACCCACGAAGGCGAACACGGCGATCTGGAAGCCGGCGACGAAGCCCATGAATCCGGTCGGGAACATCCCGCCGTCGTTCCAGAGGTTGTCGATACCCGAGGTGGCACCGTTCGGCGCCGTGAACCCGGAGACGACCATGACGATGCCGACGACGATCAGGCTGACGATGGCGATGATCTTGATCAGCGCGAACCAGAACTCGGTTTCACCGAAGGCGCGAACGGTCGGGAGATTGAGGAGCAACAGCGCCGCGATCGTCAGCAAAGCAGGAATCCACGCCGCGAGCCCTGGCCACCAGTACTTGAAGTACCCGGAAATCGCGATGACGTCCGCGATGCCGGTGACGATCCAGCAGAACCAGTAGGTCCAGCCGGTGAAGAATCCCGCCCAGGGGCCCAGCAGATCCGCGGCGAAGTCGGAGAACGACTTGTACGCCATGTTCGAGAGCAGCAGCTCCCCCATCGCCCGCATGACGAAGAAGAGCATGAATCCGATGATCATGTACACGAAGATCACGGAAGGCCCGGCGAGCGAGATCGTCTTGCCCGATCCCATGAACAGTCCGGTGCCGATGGCACCACCGATGGCGATCAGCTGGATATGCCGGTTGGACAGCTGACGTGAGAGGTGGGGGTCTTCGCCGGACGGCTTCGTCAGGTCTGGTGTATTCGCGTGGTCGGACACGGAGGATCCCCCTCGTCGTTCGGTTCATCCGGGGCATCGAAATCGTGCCCGTCGGGGGAACCTCGGAAAATGTGCTCTCTCAAAGTACGCGTGCACTGGCTCACATCACGCATCGGAAAGCGGACGCCGATAACCTGTCGAGGTGAACACTGACAGCACGGCCCATCAAGACGGACATATCGCCGCGACGCTGTTCGATTTCTCCGGAACCCTCTTCCGTTTGGAGGAGAGCGACGATTGGACCGAGCACCTCGTCGATCACCAAGGCGATCCGCTCGACGTGCACGCTCAAGCCGAGCTGATGCGTCGGATGACCGCGCCGGTGGGCAGAACCGTGGAGATGGACGAAGCGGAGATCTACGCGTGGGAGAACCGCGACCGGGATCCGAAGTTGCATCGTCAGGCTTACCTCGACGTGTTGAGTAAGTCCGGGGTGCCCGATCCGGTTCGGGCCGAAGCTTTCTACGCCCTGCTGGTCGATCCGGATCAGTGGTCGCCGTACCCGGATACCGGCGAGGTCCTGAAGTCACTGTCGGAGAAGGGCATACGCACTGCCGTCTTGAGCAACATCGCCTTCGACATCCGTCCGGCGTTCGCCGACCGCGGCTGGGACGTCTGGGTCGACGAGTTCGTTCTCTCGTTCGAGGTGGGTGCAGTCAAGCCTGAACCGGCGATCTTCGAGTACGCCCTCGCACAACTCGATGTGGATGCGGCGCAGACTCTGATGGTCGGTGACAGCGACATCGCCGACGGCGCTGCCCGTGACGTCGGTTGCCAGTTCGCACTCGTCGATCCCCTGCCGACGACCGAACGCCCGCACGCGCTACTCGACGCAGTGCGGAAGTTCGGGCTTCTGTAGGGAGCGCTCAGACACCTTCGGTGAGTTCGCGCAACGACGCGTAGCGCTCGCGCACGTGGGGAGCTGGTTCGGCGTCGAATCGTCGCTCTTCCGGTTTCGGCCACACCGGCGGCTGCGTGTCCCCGGACAGTGCCCATGCTGCTTGCCTGCATGCCCCTTCGGCGACGTACTCACCCGGAGCAGGGATCACGACCGGCACTCCGAGAATTGCCGGCGCGATCTCACAGAGAGCGCGCGACTTCGCTCCGCCTCCCACGAGGAGAACTCGCTTCACCTCGACGCCTTGACGAACCAGGTCGTCGACGCCGTCGGCCAAGCCGCACAGGAGCCCTTCGATTGCGGCTCGTGCAAAGTGCGCAGGCGTCGAGTTCTGCAGCCGGAATCCGTGCATGGCCCCCGTGGCGTCAGGGCGGTTGGGCGTCCGTTCACCCTCGAAGTACGGAATCATGACCAGCCCGTCGTTTCCGAGGGGCGCCGTCGACGCCAACCGCGACAGTTCGGCGTGATCGACACCGAGAATGGACGCCGTCGCATCAAGAATGCGCGCGCCGTTGAGAGTGCACACCAGCGGCAAGTGCAGGCCGGTTGCGTCCGCGAATCCTGCCACGTTCCCGCCGGGATCGTGCGTGGGGGTGGCCGATACAGCCGAGACGACGCCGGATGTTCCGATCGAGATGATCACGTCACCGGGAACTGCTCCCAAACCCAGTGCGGCTGCGGCATTGTCACCGGTGCCAGGCCCGACAATACCTCCGGAACGTGTACTTCCGATCTTTTCGTTCGGCGATGCAACTCGGGGAACATGCGGGGTTCGACCGCGAAATGCCAACGCCAGCAAATCTTTACGATATTCGCGCGTCGAGGCAGCATAATAGCCGGTTCCACTGGCGTCGCCCGCGTCGGTAACAAGCTCCTCGATCGAGCCGGACCCACCCAACTTCCAGGACAACCAGTCATGCGGAAGACACACCGCGGCAGTGCGATCGGCATTGCCGGGTTCGTGATCTGCCAGCCATCGAAGCTTGCTTGCCGTGACCGCGGCGACCGGAACTACACCAACTGCGTCGGCCCACGCCTTGGGTCCGCCGAACTCTTCGACCAGATCGGTCGCAGCCTTCGCCGACCGAGTGTCGTTCCACAGCAACGCCGGTCTGACAACCTCGCCGCCACTGTCCAGACACACCATGCCGTGCTGTTGAGCTCCGACCGATACGGCTGCGACGTCGCCGAGCCCACCCGCCGCGGCGATTGCACTGTCCATCGCCTCGAGCCAGCATGCCGGATCTATCTCGGTACCGACGGGGTGCGCCGCCCGCCCTTCTCGTACCAGCTCTCCCGAATCGGCATCACGGACAATGACTTTGCACGACTGGGTAGACGAATCGATACCGGCTACGAGGGTCACACTGGCGTCCTTTCCGAAGGACCGTCAGCTCGCGTTGGCGACCGCGGGCATCCGGTTGCTGCGCTTACGCAGCGATCGCACATATTCTGCGCGCTCGGTCTCCGTCATTCCACCCCAGATGCCGTACGGCTCGTGGACGGAGAGTGCGTGTTCGCGGCACTGCTGGAGTACAGGGCACGTCGCGCAGACCTTCTTGGCGTTGCGTTCACGGTTCTCGCGGGCGTGTCCACGCTCGCCGTCCGGATGGAAGTACACCGCGGAATCGTGCCCGCGGCACGCTCCCTGCAGCTGCCAGTCCCACACTTCGGCGGTCGGGTACGGCATCGGAAGGTGCTTGTGCATGATGGCGACCTCAATTCCTTACTCGGGTGACACGGATTCGGGTGACTCTGGGCTGACGCCGGGTCGGACTTATCGACGCCTGACCGATTGGCCGAGTCGATGTGCACAGACCGTTGCGAGTTCGCCGGTGACCGGCGGAGTCAGCGCTACGACGCCGTCGTCGAGAATTGCCTGCAGCCTGCGGAAATACTCGTCCGGGGCGAGGCCGAAGGTTACAAAGATCTCTTCGTCAGGTCCACCGTCGAACTGCTGCCACTTACGTGCGAACTCGACGATCTCTTGTGTATCCGTGCGGCTCATCAGGTTCTCCCCTGTTTGTGCGCCCTGCTTCACAGAAACTGCGACTCGTCTCCTCGGACGCCCGTGGCAGTGAGTCAAGACACAGACTATGCCTACTTCTGCTTTTTCACAAGACCTACTTACGTCTTTTTGTGGACAAAGTATGCGAACTTTCGCACGCTGAAGTTACCGACGAGGAATGCTTGAATAGGACAATGACCCGACCGTCCACGACTCCGGCTACCGCGGGAGAGGTATTCACGCTGATACGCAGCGGTTCCGCGACCACGCGCAGCGAGATCGGGAAGCTCACCGGCCTGTCCAGGACGGCGGTATCGGCCAGGGTTGCAGCACTTCAATCGCTTGGTTTGATCGCCGATGACGACGAGGGCCCGTCGACGGGCGGCCGGCCGCCGTCCACTCTCACCTTCGCGAACTCGTCCGGCGTGGTTCTCGTCGTGGCAATCGGTCGATCGCGGGCACAACTTGCCGTCACCGACCTGGCGGGCACGATCCTCGCGGCAGAAGACATCGACAAGTCGGTCGGGGTCGGCCCCGACGAACTGATGCCCGAAATTGCCGAGCATCTTTCGTCACTACTGGCCCAGGTCCACCGCGCGTCTACCGAGGTCATCGGAATCGGACTGAGCATTCCCGGAACGGTCGACGTCGCCGCGGGAGCAAGCCTCGACTCTCCGATGATGGCGGGGTGGGACGGAGTCGCGCTTGCCCCCTATCTGGCATCGGTGACCACGGCTCCGCTGTTCGCGGACAACGATGCCAACGTGATGGCTCTGGCCGAATTGAGCGAGCGACGCGAGAGTGCGCCCAACCTCCTGATGATCAAGGCGTCAACCGGCCTCGGCGCAGGAATCGTCATGGGCGGAGTCCTCCAACGCGGTTCACTCGGAGCGTCCGGCGAGATCGGGCATACCAAAACCGCTGCAGCGCGGGGCATGAAGTGTCGCTGCGGCGACGTCGGCTGCGTCGAAACTGTCGCCAGCGGTTGGGCTCTCGTGCACGCCCTCCGAGATCAGGGCCGAAGCGTCGGTCACGTGCGTGATGTCGTCCGCCTCGCCCTGGACGGCGACAGCGAAGCCCGCCGGCTCATCAGAAGCAGCGGCCGACTGATCGGCGACGTCATTTCCGGCGCGGTCAATCTCCTCAATCCCGAGGTCCTGATCATCGGCGGCGACATGGCCGAGGCGGACGAACTCTTCCTCGCCGGGCTTCGGGAGTCCGTCTACGGCAACGCAACGGCGCTTGCCACCCGAAAGCTTCAGATCGCTTCGGTCAGCCACGGCGCACAATCCGGCATCCTCGGTTGTGCGGTTCTCGTCCTCGACCATCTGCTCAGCGCCAGGGAAATCGATCTGCGGATCGCGGCGTCACTCCACACGTGAGTCGCTGACTTCTCGCACGCTCCGCATCAAACAATCAGACTTTTCCGGCATCGCTTGTGTTGACGCTCACACTTCTGCATAATTCATTACCTACCGATCATTCGGTTGTCGATATCGACGATGAGATCGCGCAGGAACGCTCCGAGTCAGCCAAAAGCATGCACCGAGCACACCGGCAACGTCGCAGATCGAACAGCGTTTCTCCACTGTTCCGACTTCGCAGTTTCACCGTGTCGGTGAACCACGTGACTGGCAGAAAGTAGCTCGATGACCACAACCAGAACTGGCACCAAGCCCGCCGCGAAGGAATACGACCGCGCCGCGATGGCGTCGATGGTCGGCACCACCGTCGAGTGGTACGACTTCTTCATCTACGCCCAAGCTGCAGCCCTGATCTTTGCCGACCTGTTCTTCAAGCCGATGGGCTCGGCAGGCCAGATCGTCTCCTACGTCACGGTCGGCATCAGCTTTGTCTTCCGTCCTCTCGGTGCCATCGTGGCCGGCTATCTCGGCGACAGGCTCGGCCGCAAACGTGTCCTGGTCGCGACGTTGGCGATGATGGGTGCCGCGACGGTTCTCATCGGCGTGCTGCCGACGTATGCATCGATCGGAATCTGGGCACCGATCCTGTTGATCCTGCTTCGCGTCGTCCAAGGATTCTCGACGGGCGGCGAATGGGGCGGGGCCGCTCTTCTTGCCGTCGAACACGCACCCACCAAGCGTCGAGGATTCTTCGGAGCGTTCGTACAGATGGGAGTACCGCTCGGAATGTTGCTCGCCACCGGCGTTTTGGCACTGTGCACGTTCACCCTCACGGACGAACAGTTCACCACCTGGGGATGGCGAGTGCCGTTCCTGCTCAGCGTCGTGTTGATCGGCGTCGGCTTCTACATTCGAAGCAAGGTCAGCGAGTCACCCGTATTCGCCGAACTCAAGGAACGCCGCACCGAGAGCAACACGCCTATCCGAACTCTGTTCAAGAAACACCCGAAGCAGGTCGTACTCGCGGCGCTGTCCTTCATCGGCACAAACGGCAACGGCTACATGGTGATCGGCGGATTCATCGTCGCGTACGCAACCAAGACCTATGGCCTGGGTAAGACCGAACTACTGATTGCCACGCTCGCAAGTGCCGTCACGTGGGGCGTTTTCACCATGATCGGCGCCTACTGGTCGGATCGACGCGGCCGCACCACGGTGATGAACGTGGGCAACCTCGCAATGGTCCTCTTCGCGGTGCCGTTCTTCCTCCTCATCGACACCGGGAATCTCGGCTGGATCTACGTGGCGATGATCCTGTTCTCGGTCGGACTCGGGCTGTCGTACGGACCTCAACCCGCGTTGTTCGCCGAACTGTTCCCGGCTTCGATCCGTTACAGCGGTGCGTCGATCTCCTACGCGGTAGGCACCATCTTCGGCGGCGCCTTTGCTCCCACCGTCGCACAGTGGCTCCTCGGCAAGACCGGTGGCACCCTTGCCATCTCGATATACCTCGCCCTGCTGGCCGCGGTCTCGTTCGTCGCCACGATGCTCATCAAGGATCGATCAGGACGAGACCTGATGGTGTAATCGACCTGAATGTGGACGCCCAACGGCGTCGCGATGCCGGAGTTTGTCAGCCGAACTTTCGAAAGGCGAACTCCGGCAACTTCTTCGCAGCATTCGCTGTGCGCACGATCTTGTGGTTCTTGCCTCGCATCAGCGCCAGTTGGATCCGCGATTCGATCCAGAACGCGCCGCGAGGCGAGCGGTTCCAGGTCTTGTGCAGCAACGTCTTCGTCGCTGCGACGGCGTCCGGCGAGCGAACCGCGATCTGCGACAGCAGTTCCTGCGCCGGCTTGATCGGATTGTCGCTGACTCCGCTCACGAACCCCCACTCGAGAGCCTGATTTCCGTCGAACAGTTCAGCAGTCATGGCGAGGCGTTTCACGACGTCCATTGCCGCGAGTTCGCGCATCGTGACCGTTCCGGTCATGTCGGGGATCAATCCCCACTTCGCCTCCATCACCGAGAACGTGCAATCGGGGGTGGTGAATCGAAAGTCTGCGGCGAGCGCCAATTGCAGTCCCCCACCGAAGCAGTGCCCGTGAACGACCGCGATGACCGGCACGGGCAATTCGCGCCACACCCAGCACGCGCGTTGAAAGAGGTTGGTCTTCTGACCGGGAAATTTCGCGAAGGCCTTCGCCATGCGCCTCGGTTGCTTACCCGCAGAGGCGAAGTCCAACCCGGCCGAGAACGCGTCACCCGCGCCTTGAAGAATCACGCCCCGGATCGAACGATCAGCTTCGATAGTTCGAGCGGCGTCCACCAGGGCGTCGAGCATGTCCAGATCGAGACCGTTGAGTTTCTCCGGTCGGCTGAGCGTCACGTACGCCACCGACTGCACTACCTCGACACGAACGCGATCACTCACGGCTACTCCTTCGGTTAGACATACCCCCGACGAACTTACCTGAGAGTAAGTTCGTCGGGGGTCCGTCATGCCATCTCCGCAAGAAGTTCCATGGTCACTTTGCCGGCAGGATCCGAATCAGTGGATGAAGGCACGGCCACGACGGAGTCCACTCCCGCCGCTCGGTACGCCTCGAGTTGCTCGCGGGCATCGGCCGGAGTCCCGACGATTCCCACCGTTGCCACCATCGCGTCCGAGACCTGGCTCAAGAGCTCGCGCGGCGCGGCCCCGGCCCTGGCTGCCTCGATCACATCAGCGAAGCCCGCGCGGACGAACATGTCCGAGTACCCCGGAGCAGCCAGATACGGTACGAGCCCGCGTCGAAGTTGATCGATCGACACCTGTGACGGTCCATTCTCGGCGACGGCAGCCGGTGCCCACACCGACACGAAAGGCATGCCGGTTTCCAACTCGGCAGCGATTTCCTTGCACCGTGTGATCAGGCGCCCCGCTTGCTCCGGGCTGACCAGATTGAGCACCAGTTCGTCGCCCAACTCCACCGCGGCCCGAAGCGCCTTGTCCCCGAATGCCGCAACGATCAGCCTCCCACCTGGCGGCTGAAGTCGCAGCCGATATCCGCTGGTCCGCATCACCGTTCCGGCGACTTCGCCCCGTTCACCGTCCATCAGCGCTCGTACACCGCGGGCGGACTCCGCGAGCGCCCGAGCTGCCCCGGACCTGCTTCGTCCATGCCATTTTTCGACCACGACAGTGCTGGACGTACCCAAGGCGATCGACACGTGGCGCCCGGTGAGATCGGCCACCGACGCCGCCCCGATCGCGATCATCGCCGGATCACGAACCGTCACCGCGAGTGGGCCGACCACCAGTTCGGAGTACTCGAAGCCGACGCCGACCGACGTCGCCAGCGCAAAGGCGTCGTACGTCGCCATCTCCCCCACCCACACTCGGCCGAACCCCAGTTTGTCGGCGAGGCGCGCGGTAGTGGTCACCTCCCGCGGCGGACGGTCCTGCCACAACCCCAGGGAGATGTCGATGGTCGGCAAACCTCTACTCGAAGTCGGAGACAAGACCCATTCCCTCCAACAGTGTCGGACGGTCGTAGTACTCGAGCCACTCGGTGATCCGTCCGTCTGCCATGCTGAGGATTCCGACAACAGGAACGACGCCGTGGGTCCCGTCGAAATGGAAATCGTCCACTCGCTGTACAAAAACCCTGCCGTCGATCACGCCGAGCGACTCGATCTTCAGGGTGATCCGTTCACACTTGCTTGCCAGCAATGCAATTCGGCCCGCTACAGCCTCCTTGCCGACAAGAGGTTCCTGCATCACACTGTGGAGCACACCGTCTTCGGCGAACAGGTCGACGACGCGTGCCCAGTCCATGACGTCCCACGCCTGGAACATCTCACGCGCCAACGCAAGCTTGTCACTGTCGTTCATCACACTCATGCCACACTCTTCTGTCGAAGCTCACGCTTGAGGATCTTTCCGGTCGAATTGCGCGGCAGTTCTTTCCGAATCTCCAGCCGCTCGGGAAGTTTGTACGACGCGATGCGCTTGTCCTTCAGGAACGCGACCAGAGCATCGAGTTCGAGTTCCGTCTCGGGTCGAAGTGTCACCACTGCTGCGACGCGCTCACCGAGTACTTCGTCGGGGTCGCCGATGACGGCCACATCCGCAACGGCCGGATGCTCGGCGATCAATCCCTCCAGTTCGGCTGGGGCGATGTTCATTCCGCCGCGGATCACGAGGTCCTTCCCCCGGTCCAGGTAGCGGAGAAACTGCCCGTGATCACCGGCAATCTCGAAGATGTCTCCGGTGCAGAGGAATCCGCGCTCGTCGAACGGAGACGGCCGATCGCCGAGATAGCCGGCAAAGACCGTCGGTCCGCTGATTCGCAACTCACCCGGGTGCCCGACTTCGGTGATGTCCTCGCCGGTGACCACGTCGACCAAGCGCACGTCCATCCAGTCGGAGATTCTGGTGCTCCAGCGAAAGTTCTCGACACCGAAGCGGGGGAAGTACCGTGCGCGGTCGTCCGGATCCGGCATGTCCGCAGGCGAGGAGATCAGACTGATGCCTTCGTTGGATCCGAAGAAGTTGATGACTCCGATTCCGTATCGCTCCTGCCATCCCCGGACCATCGGAGGTTGCAGTGGCACCGAACCCGAACCGATCCGAGTCAAGCTCGACAGGTCGACCGCCGCGAGCATCGACTCGTCGGCGAGCAGCATCCACAACAGCGCAGGCGGCGCTACCGTGTACGTCACGCGCTCGGCCTCGATCTGCCCGAGGAAAACTCGAAGATCGAACGGGTGGTGCTGTACCAGTACACATCCCGTGCGGAGCCACGGCAGGAACATTCCGTTGATTCCGGCCATGTTGACCATCGGGAACGGGTTCAGCAAGACGTCGCCGACGCCGATGTCGGGAGCGTCGATCGTGGCCCAGCAGATGGCCAGCCACTCGTAGTGCGAACGTGGGACCCCCTTCGGTTCGCTTTCGGTCCCGGAGGTCCAACAGATCGTCATCGCATCGTTGGGGTCGTTGGGATCTTCGGTGATTCGGACATCCAATTCACTGCGCTGTGTTTCGGTGGCCGCCCGAGGACTCAGCCCCACGACACCGGCCGGCAACTGGGCCGGAAGCTCGGATGCGGGAGCGTAGGCGAACACCGATCTCAGAGAGGGAATCCGGGATCTGATTGCAGCGATCTCCGTAGCAGGGAGTCTGTCACCAAAACTGGGTACGGTGACAAATGCTGCAAACGCCGCCTGGTTTGCCATTCCTTCCACTTCACGTTCGCGGTACTGCATGGGCAATGGCGAGACCACGATCCCCAGAGACCACGCTGCAAGGTAGACCTCGACCAATTCGACGGTATTGGGCATCTGCACGCCCAGAACATCTCCCCGGCCCAAACCCACCTCGGAGAAGCCGGCAGCGAGCGCGATGACTTCGCTCTCCAGTTGGTTCCAACTGAGGCGTCGCGGATCTCCGCCGGACAACTCGCTCCGGTTCGCCGGATCAACCACGGCAAGTTCGTCACCGCGTACCCGCACCTGCGCCCGGAACACCTGATCGATCGTCTCGTCGGACCACCACCCCTTCGAGGTGTATTCGTCCACCTTGACGCGAGGGTGCAATCCCCTGTGTGCCTTGTTCATTCGCGTACTCGTTTCAGTTCTCGTAACGGCCGGAAATGTCGATCACGTCGCCTTGCTTCTCGAACGCCTGGGTAGCGGCGTTCCACTCGAACGGCTGGAATGCCAGGATTCCCAATGCATGGTCCGCGGTCATCGTGAATTTGATTCCGTCGATGAACATCGGCGGGTGGTAGTCCTGCGTTCGTGCGGCACTCATGATGCTGGCGCGTGAGAGTCCGTCGGATGACTCAGAGGCCCGAGTGAAGTTGTCCACCAACAGGTCACCGATGGCCCAGCCATTCACGGTGTAGCTGTTGGTCGGGGAATCGGCACCGTGAGCAGCCGCACCGGCCAGGTAGTCACGTACCGCCGCGTCATCCTTGTAGAGGGCGTTGTTGGGATCCTTGAGCCACACCATCACCTGCTGCCCGTCGGCAGCATCACCGGCGGGCGCATACAGCGTCGCACCGTCGACGCAGTTCGACGGTTGAATCACGGTGTCGGGCTTCCATCCGACACGTCCGATCGCCTGGGTGATCGCGAGGCAATCGGTGGTGACACCGGCCACCACCAATACCTCGGCGCCACTGGCTTTGAGGGTCGATGCCGCCGTCTTGGGGTCGGTCAGCGCCTCTTCGGCTGCGATCTCGAAGTTCGTTCCTTCGATCGCGGACTTGAAGCCGTTGGCGATCCCTTGTCCGGACTCGGTCTGGTTCGTGGCCAAGGCAACCTTGGCGCCGCTCGGATACTTCTTCTTCAGGCTTTCGACCACTACCTCCATCTCGACGCCCGGATCCGGTAGATACTCCGTGGTCCACGGAAAGTCTTCGATCACCCGGAACTCGGGCATGCCTGCCTGCGCGAAGAGCAGTGGAACACAGGCAGTGGTCTGGTCGTCCGCGATGGCGTTCAACTGGCCTGCTCCGAACGTGCCCAGAACGTCGACCTTGTCCTTCTGAATGAACTCTCCGACATTGGCTTTGGCGCGCTCCGGGGAGAAGGCATCGTCCTTGACCACGACGTCGAGCTTGACGCCGCCGACGCCGCCGGCCGCGTTCTCGACCTCGAACCGTGCTCGCATTCCTTCGATCACGTTGCCGACCGCGTCGGCGAGCGGGCCGGACGTCGGCCCACTCCACCCCACCGTGAGTTTGTCGGTGATCGGCGCCGCGGCACCACTGGGATCGCTGCAGTCGTCGACCGATACTGCTCCGGCCGAGGTCGACGTGTTGCTCTCTGCGTCGGAGTTACCTCCGCAGGCCGAAAGGAGTAGTGCCGCAGCGGCGATGACTGCGGGAATCGTGGTCTGCCTTTTCATATCGTCCAGTTCCTTGCTGTGAGTTGAGAGAAACGAGAGTGGGCGAGGGAGACGGCGCTCAGGTGCGGGGTTCACCTTCGCGATACTTGGGATGATCTGCGGGAACCACGAGGACAAACCGTCGGAGAACGCTGTTGATCCGGCCGACGATTCCGTCCGGCATCAAGAACACGATCGCGATCAGTACCGCGCCGAACACCACTCCCGACACGGGGCCGTCGGTGACGCTTCCGGTGTAGTACGGCAGGAACACCACTGCCGTCGCCCCGACGATCGGGCCGAATTGCGTTGCGATTCCGCCCAACACCAGTCCGGTGATGAACTCGATCGACTTCATCAACGAAAAGGACTCGGGTGAGAGCGCGCCGATGTACATCGTGAACAGCGAACCTGCCAGACCGGTGATCGCGCCGGAAAGTCCGAAAGCGAGAATCTTGACCCGCGCGACGTTGATGCCGTTTGCACTCGCCGCAATCTCGTTGTCGCGCACCGCAACCATTGCCAAACCGAATCGACTCTTGACGAGATTGCGGATCAGGAGCATGACCACTGCCAGCGTCACTACCGAAACCCAGAAGATCCAGTGATAGGTGTCCGCGCGGGTCAAACCCGTCCATTTCGGCGGGACCAGAAGATTCGCACGAACGACCATGCCGGCCGCGCCACCGGTGAGATCCCCGGTCTTGCGGATCACTTCGGGAAACGCCACAGCGACGGCGAGGGTAACGAGAGCCAGATACAGCCCTTTGATCCGCAAGGAGGGAAGCCCGACGAGAAGTCCTAGTACGAAACACAATACGACTGCCATCGGGATTGTGGTCAACGGCGAGTATCCGCGATCGACGATCAGAACGCCGGTCGTGTACGCGCCGAGGCCGAAGAAGGCAGAATGGCCGATCGACAGAAGTCCGGTGTACCCGCTGACGATATTCAGTCCGGCGATGGCAATCGCGATGATGAAGACACTCGTGAACTGCCCTACGCGAAACGGCGCGCTCTGCGACACGAGGAGCAGGGCACAGACGGCAGCCACCAGCAGAACCAGTTGGAGTATCCGGTACGACGTCGATCCGGCAACCACCACGCGCGGTCGCCTGACTGCCTTTTCGGCGACCGCGGGTTCATTTCTCTCGGCAAGCGTCGTCATACCCGCTCCAGTTTCTTGGTACCGAACAGTCCATTGGGTCTGACGAAGAGGATCACCACGATGATCAGTAGCGCGGATGTCTGCTGCAGCGAACCGCCGATGACCGAAATGTAGCCGCTGAGCATCGATTCCAGAACACCGATCGTCAACCCACCCACAACTGCGCCGACAAGACTGTCCAGACCGCCGAACAGCGCTGCCGCAGATGCTGCGATGAAGATCGGGAACATGGTCGTGAGGCCGAGTTGTTGCGGCGAGAGCGGAGTGACCAGGACACCGGCCAGTGCGCCGATCGCTGCCGCAACACCCCAGCCGATTGCGAGTATCCGGCTGGTCGGAACTCCGGCGAGAGTGGCAGATTCGGCATTGTCCGCGACGGCACGCATGTGCAGACCGACTCTCGTCTTGCGAAAGAGCAAGGACATCAACACAAGTAGGACAACGAGCGCAACCAGTACGCCCAGTGCGTCGCCGTACACGCGCGCGCCGCCCACCGAGATGTAGTCGGTGGGACCGTTGGGAAACGGGCTCGGCATGATCTTCGTTTCGCTCCCCCACAACATTCCGGCCAACGAGTTGAGCCCGGTGAACAATCCCAGTGCCACTATCAGCACTGCCATGTCACTTCTACGTTGAACCGGCCGGATGAGCAGACGCTCCATCAACGCCCCGAGCAGGAAGCCGAGAGCGAGAGCCGCTCCGATCGCGGCCCAGATCGGCCAGGACATCGTTGTGAGCCACCACGCCACGAAGGTTGTGAACAGGGCCAACTCGCCCTGAGCGAAGTTGATCGTGCCGGTGGCACGGAACACCACCACGAGTGCCAGCGCGAGAATTGCGTAGATCGATCCGTTGGTCAATCCGGAGATGAGTCGTTCGAGAAAGAGTGTCACCGTTTACTCCTGGTACCCGAGATAGGCGCTGCGCACGACGTCGTCGGAACGAAATTCCTCGGGCGTGCCGGCAGCGACGATGGTGCCTACGTCGAGCAGGAAGACCTTCGACGCGAGTTTCATCGCGAGATCGGCATTCTGTTCCACGATCAGCAGTGCAGTTCCGTCGCTCCGGTTGATAGCACCGAGTGTGTCGAACAATTCGGCGATGACGATGGGCGCCAGACCCAGGCTCGGTTCGTCGCACAAAAGCAGGGTGGGACGGCTCATCAATGCCCGCGCGACCGCGAGCATCTGCTGTTCACCGCCTGACAGCGAACCTGCCAACTGTGTGGACCTCCTCGCGAGCACCGGAAATGTCTCACACCACCGCTCGATGTCGGCCTCGATCTCCGCCTTGTCGTTGCGAAGCGCAGCGCCGACGAGCAGGTTGTCACGTACCGACAGTTGACCGAGAGTTCCACGGCCCTGTGGGACAAGGCTGACGCCGGCGGCCACGGCGCGTTCAGGTTTGGATCCGAGCGGCGAACCGTTGAAGGTGATCGTTCCCTGGTGCGGAATCAATCCGGCAAGCGCACGCATCATGGTGGTCTTGCCGGCACCGTTCGCGCCGAGAACGACAGCGACCCCGCCGGGTTCCACGTCGAGCGAAACCCCGTGCAGTACATTGCCTCGCCCGTAACCGGCATGCAGATCATCGACGCTCAGCAGGCTCATGCCGCTCGCCCCAGATAAGCATTGATCACGGCGTCGTTCTGCTGGATCTCCGCCGGAGTACCTTCAGCGATCTTGTGGCCGAAGTTCAGTGCGACAACGTGATCGGAGATACCCAGCACCAATCCCATGTGATGTTCGACCAGAAGCGCTCCGAAGCCGAAGTCGTCGCGGAGCGAGACGATCAGTTCTCCCAGCTCCTTGACTTCGCTGTGTGTGAGCCCGCCGGCGGGCTCGTCGAGCAGAAGCAGCGAAGGCTCGGACATCAATGCTCGTGCCAGTTCGACGCGCTTGAGTGTTCCGAACGGAAGGCCTGCTGCCGGCGCGTTCGCGACGTCGACGAGTTCGAGGCGTTCGAGCAGGTACCAGGCCTTCTCTCGCAGTTCTCGGACTCGGGCGCGCGCTGAAGGCCAGCCGAGAACCCCGCTCGCCAGTCCGAAGCGGCCCCGAGACGATCCGCCGACCATGGTGTTGTCGAAGACGCTCATGCCGCTGAACAGTGCGAGATTCTGGAAGGTCCGAGCGATCCCTGCAGATGCCAATGCATAGGGCCGCAATCCCAAGAGGTCGGTTCCTTGCCAGGTGATGACACCGCGACTCGGTTCGTAAATCCTTGTGATGCAGTTGAACAGCGTGGTCTTACCAGCGCCGTTCGGCCCGATGAGTCCGCAGATCTGGCCGGCGTGGACGTCGAAGCCGACGACGTCGAGAGCCGTGACTCCGCCGAATTCGATCGATACATCGGAGAGCGTGAGTACGACCGGGTCATTCGCGGGTTGTGCGGGTGGTGTGTTTCCAAGCATTGGTTTCACCTCCTCGTGACACTTCAATTAACAGTGTGATAGAGATTACTACAGTAAACAGAGGCACTCCGTCAACGTGCGGCCCCCGATCCGGAGCCGAGAAGGGACATCATCGTGAGGTCCAACAACATTCACGCAGTCGACAGCGGCGGGGGCCCAGACGTCAGGGACTACAGCCCGGTCGACGCTCTCGTCGCCAAGCAGGAAATCTACGAGGTTCTGGCTCGTTTCCTCCGAGCTGCCGATCGCGGAGACGTCGAGGACGCCAGGCGGTGTTATCTACCCGGCGCAACCGAAGACCACGGGGGTGTCTTCACCGGCACCGCCGACGACTACATCGACCACATCGCCGGGGCCATCACTCACCCACGGTCACTGACCACCCACGCAATGACCAACGTCCTGATCGAACTCGACGGGGACACAGCACACGTCGAGTCCTACGTGCTTGCCTTCGCACGAATCAAGCACTCGGACGGCATAGCCGACACACTCACCTCGGCGCGCCTGATCGACCGCTTCGGCTACGAGGACGGCAGGTGGGGAATCCGCCACCGCGCCCTGCGGTGGGACTGGAACCACGACATGGCCACAGCCGAAGGCTGGATCTTCGGGATGCTCGCGCCTGAAACGTCCTTGAAGAAGAGCAAGAAATTTCCCGACGACCTCATCTACACCCGGCAGACACAGGAGCACTCGTGACAAGGTTTCGCGGAACGCCGATAGAGGGCGCGACTGTCCTCGTCACCGGCGCCAATCGAGGGCTCGGCTTGGCCTTCGTCCAACAGGCGAAGTCGATGGGTGCCGCCAAAATTTATGCAGGGGTGAGAAATCCCGACGAGGCGCCCGCCGAGCTGCGATCCACCGGAGCGCACATCGTCGAACTCGACGTGACCGATCCAGGACTCGTCGATGCAGCGGCCAGGGAGTGCGGTGACACCACAGTGGTCGTCAACAATGCCGGACTGTTCACCGGGAATCGGTTGATCGAGGCCTACGACCAAGCGGCTGCGCGAGCCGAGATGGAGGTCAACTACTTCGGGCCTCTGACGATGATCCGCGCCTTCGCGCCGGTACTCGCCGCCCGCGGCGGAGGATCGATAGTCAACGTCCTGTCGGTGGCCGCAATCGCTCCGACCGCCTTCATGGGTGGCTATTCACCGGCCAAGGCGGCTGCTCTGTCGCTCGGCGGCATCGCTCGCGCCGAACTCGAACCGCACGGCATCACCGTCACGTCGTTGATCGTCGGCAGCGTCGACACCCGCATGGCGTCACATGTTCAGGGCCACAAGGAAAACCCTCTCGACATCGCGGCAACCGGACTCGCCGCCATGCAACGCGGCGAGTGGACGTGCGACACCGATTTCATGGCAATCGACGCGCGTGCGCGCCTGGCCCGCGACCCGATTCGGTACGAACGCGGACTGGGCAAGCTCCTCTTCGCCGGCGAACTGACCACCCGATCATGAGCGATCCGATTCGTGTTGCCCAGTGGGCGACCGGCGCCATCGGCAAGACGGCGCTACGCGGAATCATCGATCGTCCCGACCTCGAGTTGGTCGGCCTCTACGTGTACAGCGACGCCAAGGCGGGTCGAGACGCCGGTGACATCGCCAGACGAGCACCGACGGGGGTGATCGCTACACGCGACGTGGACGAGATCATCCGCTCGCGCCCACAGGTTCTCATCCACAGTCCGCGGTTGCAGATTCCGTACGAACGCCACGACGACGATCTGTGCCGTCTGCTTCGCGCCGGGATCAACGTGATCACGACGGCCGGGCAGCACTTCCCCCGCGCACACGGCACCGAACGCGAGCACATGTTCGCCCAAGCATGCAAGGAAGGCGATTCGACGCTCTTCGGGGTCGGCGTGAGCCCAGGTGTCATCGGCGAGCGATTGGCGTTGGCGCTGACGGGAACATCGATCGAACTCGACCGAATTACGATCGACGAGGTGCTCGACGCTCGCGGCATGCCTGACCCCGACTTCGCGTTCACCGTCATGGGAATGGGTTCGCCCCCGGAGGAACTGGACGGAACCGGGCCGTTGCCCTCGCTGTACGCGTCGCTGTACCTCGAGACCATCGCGTTCATGTGCGAGCGCCTGGGCGTCACCTACGACGAGGTCGTGTCCGATCACAGGGTCGTTCCGGCACGTACGGATCTCGACGTCGCCGCCGGACGCATCGCCGCGGGAACCGTCGGAACCACCGAATGGCGCTGGCACGCAATGGTCGACGGAAAGCAGTTCCTCACCCTCGCCATCATCTGGACCATGGAACCTGCTCGCGACGAATACGCGGGACGGGACCAATGGGAAGTCCACCTCTTCGGCAAACCCGAGATCGTGATGACCGTCAACCTGGTCGAACCACAAGATCCGAACAGTCGCACGACAGCCGGTCAGTTCATCACTGCAGGCCCGGCACTACGCGCCGTCGAGCATGTACTCGCTGCTCCCGCCGGCATTTTCGAACCCCCTGTCTTTGCCCCCTTCAGATTGGAGCATTCAGCATGACAACTCAGCCGACGGCCGTAGGTTCGACTGCCACCCGTGAACCTGCCACCGGTGAACCTGCCGTCCGTGAACCTTCCGTGAACGCGCTCCTGCCCGACGGTCGCCCCGTGCAGAATCTGGAAGACTTGCTGCGCAGCCGGGCGATTGCCAGTCCGGAGAGCACCGCCGTCATCTCCGATGACGGGCGTACCAGTTTCCGTGAACTCGACATCGAAACAAATCGTGTCGCGAATGCACTTCTGCGCGATGGTGTTCGACCCGGCGACCGGGTGGCGTACATCGGGGCCAATGCACCGTCTTTCCTCTCCGTCCTGTACGGATCTTCGAAGATGGGCTCGATTCTGACGGCCGTCAACAATCGGCTGGCACCGGGCGAGGTCGGCTACATCCTGAGCAACAGCGAGCCGACCGTCGTCGTACTCGGAGCAGGCGATGAGGGCCTCTCCGACGTCGCCGCGGCGGTCGGTAGCGTCCGGACCGTCGTCACGGTGGACGGTTCCGGAAACTCGATCTCGTGGAACGACTGGCTTTCCGGTGTCGGCGACGACGATCCGGGGTCGTCGCGCCGCCCCGACGACACAGCGCTGATCTTCTACTCGTCGGGAACCACCGGTCACCCCAAGGGAATCGAACTCACCGGCGCCAACCTCGGCCGTGCCCTCGCCACCATGTATCACCTGCTCGATCTCGACACCGACTCCGTGGCTATGTGCCCGGTTCCGTTCTTCCATGTGGCCGGACTGGGTCTCGCCCTGGTCACGACGCTCGGCGGTGGCGCTCTACTGCTCGAGACCATCGCCGGACCTCTCGAACTCGTCGCGCTGATGCAGGAGTACAAAGTCACGCATGCGGTCGCCGTTCCCGCGGTGATCAGCGTCCTGACCTCCCTTCCGGCTGTGCGCGAGGCAGATTGGAGTGCCCTGCAGTTCCTGGTCTACGGAGCCGCGCCGATGCCACTGCCCCTGTTGCAAGACGCGACCGAGGTCTTCGGGTGTAGTTTCCTGCAGGCATACGGACTCACCGAGTCGACCGGCGGCGTCACCATGCTGACCCCGGAAGATCATCGGGCGACCGACGAGTCGACCGCGCATCGGTTGAAGTCCGTCGGGCAGCCGATGTTCGGAGTGCCCATCCGCATCGTCGATCCCGTGACGCTCGAAGACGTCCCGGTCGGTACCCGCGGCGAGGTCGTCATCGGCGGCGCTCACGTCATGAAGCGTTACTGGCGTAACGAAGCAGCCACTGCGGCCACCATGTTGGACGGTGACTGGCTTCGCACCGGAGACGGCGGATCGTTCGACGAGGACGGCTATCTCTACCTCCACGACCGCCTCAAGGACATGATCGTCTCCGGCGGTGAGAACGTCTATCCGGCCGAGGTGGAGAGTGTTCTCTCCGGGCACCCCGGCATCCGCGAGGTGGCGGTAGTCGGCGTTCACTCCGATCGGTGGGGTGAGACTCCCCTTGCCGTAGTCGTTCGAGCTGCTGATTCGGATGCAACCGAAGCGGAGATCATCGAGTGGTCACGCGAGCGACTGGCTCACTTCAAGTGCCCCAGTGCAGTTCGGTTCATCGAGGAGCTGCCACGCAACGCTAGCGGGAAGCTGCTCAAGACTCGTTTGCGACAGGACTTCGCTTGAGTCCATGACACGAATTCGGGGCCGGTCGCTTCGAGCGATCGGCCCCGAATTCTGTCGTTCGATGTGAAGCACGCTCAGCGTGGGTGAATCCGGAACTCCACGCCGCCGACACTCAGCCCGGGCTCGACGGCAGACGCGCCGCTCGACGCCGCCAGATCGATTGCAGTGAGCATCGACCGCTCCCCCGGAACGAACGACACGACGCGTGATCCCAGCCTGATCGAGAGTGGTTGCGCCGAGACCGGTTTCTTTCCGAACACTTCGGCCCACAGCGTCGCCGTCCTGGCCGGATCGGGCGAGGACACGTCGACGCCGAGGATGTCGTCGACCCAGGGATCGAGGGAAACCTCCTTCTCCGTCTCATCCCAGAACCACTCGTCGGCGTCGGGAATCTCGTCGAGTTCTACGAGCAGTCCGAGATCACCGGGATGAAGTTGGACGATCCGGTGACCGTAGGCCTCGAGATCTGCCACCGTCCGAACATCCGCCGCAGCTGCACGTTCCAGATAGGGCTCGATGTTCGAAACCTGGATCGAGAGTGCATAGCCGCCCTCCCCTCCGCCCTTGCGGATCCATCTCGCCAGCGAGACCTTCTCGTCGAGCGGCGCGACGATCTCGAGAAATGCCTGCGGCCCGACGGCCAAGGTCTCGTCGGCCAAACCGATGTCTTCGAGCAGTGGATCCGCGAATCCTGGTGCCAGATTCAATGCTTCGCGCAATTGGTGACCGGTCTTGTCCACGTCTCGTGCACCGATCACCACCTGTCGCAGGATCTCCCACGTGCCCGCGTCGTGCGTGCCCGTCACAGTCCGACCGCTTCGGCGGCGGTGTCGGCACTCTGCCAGCGTCGGAGCTCGGCGCCCGGAGCCCACGTCGAGTGCGTACCACTCGAAATTCGTTCGGGAAGGCGAAGTTTACACAACGGTCCGTCTCCGACGCGGGCAGCGTCGAAGATCAAGCAGAAGGACGCATCCTCGTTCATGTCAGTGGTCAACGTGATGAGATAGCCGTCGTCTTCGGCGGTACCACCCACGCGCGGCGCCATCGAAGTCTCGCTGCCGTACACACCGTCACCGAAGGAGAATCGTTCCTCGTTGCCCGTCAGCAGGTCGTGTTTAACCAAGCCGTCGAACAGGAACCACGACGGTTTACCCGAAGCCGCATAGGCGTATCGGTACTTCTCGCCCGCGAAATTCCCGTTCATCATGCCGAATTCGGTGATCGAGTCACTGAGTTGCTCCTCACGCGTGGCTCCGGTGACCAGGTTCAAACGCCAGCGGTGAAGCCGGGTCTGCATACGATCGAGAGCGAGGAAACGGAAGGCGCGCTCCCACTGATTGCCCATACCGTTGTCCGACGGTTCCGGATCGCCCTGGTAGAAACCGTCCAGAACAATCTCGTCGCCCTCTTCATAGGCGTTCACGAAGTGCAGGACATAGGTCGGATCGGCTTCGAACCACTTGATGTCAGAGGTATTTCCGCGGCGTGGGATGACTCCGAGACGCAGCGGGATATCGGGATGGAAATTCGCGACGTGCGCGCCCTTCTCCAGCAGAACCGGATCCCAGAACAAGGGGCAGTCGTTGAGGATCGCGTAGTTCTCCGTGAAGGCCATGTCGTGCGGCAAGCGCGGACCGGGAAGTGGGACGTCGACGTAGTGGACCAACTCGTTGGCCGAGTCCACGACGCCGTAGTGCATGTACGGCGCTTCCTTGCTGTAGTTGAAGAACAGCATTTCTCCGGTCTTGTCGTCCACCTTCGGATGCGCGGACACACCCCATTCGAAGGGGAACTTGCCGTTCCAGCTTTCCTTGCCGAGTGTCTCCGCCGACATCGGATCGAGACGGTACAGATCTCCGCACTGGTAGAAGCTGGTGAGAGCAGTCCCCCGGTGAACGACGACGTCGGTGCTGGACGCGTCCTTCATCCGGGTGCGCGCACCCTTGCCGCCCTCGGGGCGACTGAGTTTGGGAGACTCGGCAAGCCCGGCCCACAACGCAGCGCCGGCATCCTGCTCGGCCGCCAAGCCGTCGGTACGTACGAATCGGTTGCGGTAGAACGACTCTCCGTCGCGAAAGCCCACGATGTGAATCATGCCGTCACCGTCGAAGGGGTGATACGCCTTCATCGAGGGATGGAGCGGATTCTCGGTGTTACGCAGGTAGACACCGTCGAGGTCTTTCGGAACCTCACCGAATACGACTTCGAGGTTGTCCGCTTTGAACTCGGTGGTCTGGGGTTGCCACGGGCCGGTGCGATACGGGTGATCGTCATCGGCGGGAAGGGTGGACAACAACTTGCCTACGATTTCGACGTCCATGGAATTCTCTTTTCGACTGATTGGGAAAGGCTGGGTTGGGCTGCACTTTCAGGAAACTGCGTCGACGACAAAACTGACGGTGGTGGCCGTACTTCCACCGAAGTTGAGCGTCGCAAAGCGGCTCGCACCCTCGACTTGGAAACCGCCGGCCGTTCCCGTCACCTGATGGGCCGCGTCGAGAAGCATTCGAACACCACTGGCACCCACCGGATGACCACCGCCGATCAGACCGCCGCTGGGGTTGATCGGTAGCTTGCCGCCCATGGCGATGTCACCACTCTCGATGGCTTTCCACGACTCGCCGGGCGCGGTCAGACCGATGTGGTCGATCGCGAGATACTCACTCGCCGTGAAACAATCATGTGTTTCGATCCCGTCTATCCCGGCCAGGTCGACTCCGGCCCGGGAGAAGGCACCCATCACCGCATCCCGAACGTGTGGCATCACGTAGGGATTATCGGCGTCGCGGGCCAGCTTCTGCTCGAGACCTAAACCAACTGTCCGGTGACCCCAGCCCGCGATCTGGGCCAGCGGAGTCGCCGCGGCATCAGGATGCTCTCGGAGGTACTTGTCCGTCACCAGCACAACCCCGGCGCCACCGTCGGTCACCTGACTGCAATCGAATCGTCGAACACCACCTTCCACAACAGGATTGGTGGCGTCGCCGCCGCCTGCATTCCCGAGTAGATCGGGCACCGCCCAACCGCGTGTCTGCGCGTTGGGGTTGTTTTTCGCGTTTGCGAAGTTGATCTGCGAGATCGCGCGAAGGTGAGATTCGTCGATCCCGTAACGCCGCCCGTACTCCTTCGACACACGGTCGAACATGTACGGCCACATGAATTTTGCTTCCTGACCTTCGTGTCCGACCCAGGCTGCAGCGCCCAGATGGCCGGCCGCGTCATCACCCGGAACCGTCTTCTCCAGTTCGATACCCATCACCAGAGCCACGTCGTAGTTGCCGGCGCGCAGGTCTGCCATCGCTGCAAGTACAGCGATACTGCCCGATGCGCACGCCGCCTCGTGCCGAGACGAGGGCACACCCCACAGGTCTGGATGCACGGTGGCGGGCATCGCGCCCAGCTGACCTTGGCCGGCAAACAATTGACCGAAGGCATTACCGACGTGGATCACCTCGATGTCGGTGGCAGGAACCTTCGCCGCGTCCAGGGTGTGGTTCACCACCTCTTCGGCAAGGTTCGCGAAATCGAGTTCCTCACGGGTGAAGTTCCGTGCGAAGTCGGATTGGTACCCGCCGAGAATCCAAATGTTCGAAACAGTCATGACCTCTCCCCTTGCCGATCCGGCCTCGGTGACGTCACCGAGATACCCGCGCAACGGCGGTTGTAATTTCACCGCAACCGTACTACAACTAGCAGAGTAACTCTACTAATTGAAGGGTTGAAAATGACTGATGCTTTTGTCCTCGACTACGTGCGCACACCGCGCGGCCGAGCATCGACGCGAGGTGCCCTCCACGAACACAGCCCAGTCGATCTTGTCGTCCACCTGGCCAAGGCTTTGCAGGGTCGAACGAACCTCGCCGCAGAACAGATCGACGACGTCGTTCTCGGTTGCGCATCGCAAGTGGACGAGCAGGGCGCGAACATCGCTAGAACTGCCGCACTCCTTGCCGGTTGGGGCGACTCCGTCCCCGGCGCGACCCTCAACCGATTCTGCGCATCCGGCGTCGACGCAGTCGGCCAGAGCGCGGCCCGCATTCGCGGCGACGACGTGTCCCTCGTCGTGGCCGGTGGCGTCGAAAGCGTCTCCCGGACTCCGATGTTCAGTGATCGCGGACCGCTGTGGACCGACCCGGCAACCATCGCGCAGATCGGCTCCATCCATATGGGTGTTGCCGCCGACTTGAATGCCACGATCGAGGGGTACTCCCGCGACGAGTTGGATGCATACGGCGTCGAAACCCAACACAAGGCTGCCGAGGCCTGGCGCAACGGCGCATTCGAGCGGTCCGTTGTGCCAGTTCCCGGCAGAAATGGTGAAGCCGGAATCGCGCACGACGAACTGGTCAGGGCCGACACGACGGCAGAGGGACTCGCAGCGCTGCCTGCCGCCTTCGAAGGGCTCGGCGCCGCCGGTCAGGATGCACTCGCGCTCGCTGCCTATCCCGAGGTAGGAAAGATCGAACACCTGCACACCGTCGGATCCTCTCCCGCCATGGCCGACGGCGCAGCGCTCCTACTCCTCGGATCCGAGAAAGCCGCGGCGAGAGCCGGCCTGACCCCTCGCGCACGGATCATCGGATCCGCCTCGACTTCGGTGAATCCGGTCCTCATGCTCACTGCGGGTCAGAGCGCCGTGGAGGCAGTCATCGCGCGAGCCGGGCTTCGTCCACAGGACATCGACGTGTTCGAGTTCGCAGAGGCCTTCTCCGCGCTATGCCTACGGTTCCGCCGCGACCTGGACGCCGGGCCGGACCGCATGAACCCCAACGGAGGCACGATGGCGATGGGCCATGCATTCGGCGCCACCGGAGCAATTCTCGTCGGCGCATGTGTCGACGAACTGGTACGGAGCGACGGTCGCTACGGTGTGGCCGCGGTCAGCGGCGCCGCCGGTGTCGGAGTCGCGGTGCTCGTCGAACGGATCGCCTCATGACCGTCAGTTCACTCTCCGGCCGCGTTGCCGTCGTCACGGGAGGGGGTAAGGGCCTCGGCCGTGCCGTCGCACTGCATCTCGCGAGCCGAGGGGTCACGGTGATCGTCAACAATCGGAATCGCACACTCGATTCGAGCGGCCGAGGCCCCGCAGATCAGGTTGTCGACGAAATCCTCGAAGCCGGTGGACAGGCCGTCGCCAACCACGACGACGTCACCGACCCCGACGTCGGCCGAAAGTTGGTGGACGACGCTCTCACTCGGTTCGGACGACTCGATTTCTGCATCACCAGCGCCGCGGTCAGCGGTCCACAGATGCTTCATCGCACCACCGCCGAGAACCTCAGCACCGTCATCACGACAAACGTCGTCGGAACCGCACTGGTCGCCGCCGAAGCCTCCCGAGTGATGCGCGAAGCCGGATTCGGGCGCATCGTGATGATTGCCTCGACCGCAGGACTGCACGGAGAACCCACCGTGTCCGCCTACGCCGCCAGTAAGGGTGCCGTCATCGCACTGGGCCGCACCGCGGCCGGCGAAGGCGCGAGTCGCAATGTGTTCACCAATGTCGTACTGCCCTATGCCACTACGCAGATGACCGAGTCCGGAATGGATCCACGATTCATCGACATCATGGGGGCCGACCTGGTAGCCCCGGTGGTCACTGCTCTCGTCGATCCCGAGTCCACGACCAACGGGCAGGTGATCGTCACCGCAGGTAACGGAGTGCGTTCGGCCGACGCCGTCGAGGGCTCGACCGAATTCTTACCCACCACCACAGAACTCGATGCCAAAGCGCTCGACGCACTGCTCGTGACCAGCCGGCTCGGCACTCCTCACACCTATCCGAGCGCACAGGAAGCCTTCGCGGACTTCGCTTCCGAACTGCTCGACCACCACAATCAGAAAGCGCGCGCATGACCGACATCCCACTGGACGACCTTGCACTGAACTTCGGTGTGAGCGCACTCGCCGTGCTCGTCTTCATCGCAGTCGTGATGGCCGTAGCCATCCGCATGAACAATCACTCGATCATCGACATCTGTTGGGGGCCCGGCTTTGCCGTCGTCGCCGCCGTCTCGTACCTGACGTCCATCGGATCGGACGGCAACGATCTGCGTCGCCTCGTCGTGCTGGCACTGACCGTGGTGTGGGGAATGCGACTCGGCCTCTACATCGGCTTCCGAAACCGTGGGCACGGGCAGGACAAGCGCTATACTGCCCTGCTCAAACATCAACAGGGACCGCTGGTTCCGTTCCTGATTCGCAAAATTTACGGCCTCCAGGGCGTCCTCATTCTCGTGGTGTCGCTGCCCGTCCAGTTCGCGATGTACGAGTTTCGCGCCCTCGGAGTCCTCGGCGCGATCGGCATCGCGGTCTGGACCGTCGGCTTCGTCTTCGAATCGGTTGGAGACTACCAACTTTCCCGCTTCAAAGCTGATCCGGCCAATGCCGGGAAGGTGATGGACCGTGGGCTCTGGGCCTGGACCCGCCATCCCAACTACTTCGGTGATGCATGCGTCTGGGTCGGACTGTTCATCCTCGCGCTTGGTGATTTATTGGCGCTGATCACGATCGTCTCTCCGATCGTCATGATCAAACTGCTGGTGAGCTACAGCGGTAAGGCCCTTCTCGAACGCGGCATGCGCAAGAGCAAGGGGCAGGCCTACGACGACTACGTCGCCCGGACCAGCGGATTCTTACCTCGTCCACCCCGTCCGGCACGAAACCACGCGTCGTGAGCGCCCCCACGAGTGGTCTCGCCGACGTCTTCGATCTGGAATCGAC
Organism: Rhodococcus sp. RCBS9; assembly: GCF_029457415.1. Lineage (NCBI taxonomy): Bacteria > Bacillati > Actinomycetota > Actinomycetes > Mycobacteriales > Nocardiaceae > Rhodococcus > Rhodococcus sp. RCBS9. The sequence continues at coordinate 975,181 of NZ_CP120422.1, forward strand.
CGGCCCGGACCGGTGGCAAGGGTCGAACGACGGCGTTCGTCTACCTCAATTGTTCGGCGGCCAACTGGTAGCCCAGTCGATTCTCGCAGCCGGGCACACGGTTACCGACGGCAAAGCGATCAGTTCCGTCCACACCCACTTCCTTCGCCCGGGATCGACGGAGCATGCAACCGAGTTCTCGGTAGATCGACTTCGCGACGGAAGACGCCTGTCCACCAGAGGCGTCGACGTCCACCAGGACGGACGACTCGTCTGCCGTTCCACGGTCTCTGCCTCCTCGATCGACGAGGGCATCACTCACAGTCGCGCAGTACCTACCGCACTCCCGCCCACTGAGTGCGTGACGTTGCAAGAGTTGGCCGAGGCAGACGGTGGGTTGGGTGAGGTGTGGGAGGAGTTCTCCGCCATCGAGATTCGTGTTTCCCCCCTTGATTCGCACTCCCCCACCGCGCATTCGGCGGCGCCTCCGCGCAACATCTGGATGCGTTCGGCTCAGCGGCTGAGCGACGATCCACTGATTCACGTGGCTGCTCTCGCTTATGCCAGTGATCTGATGCTGATGGCAACCGCACTGACTCCGCACGGCTACGACATCGGGCAGGAGCACTCGCTCGACACGGACTGGACTGGTGTGTCCCTCGATCACACGATGTGGTTTCAACGCCCTGTGCGAGCGGACGAGTGGCTGCTCTTCGAGCACGCGACCCCCACAGCTCACGCCGGCAGAGCAGTCGTGAATGCGGCGGCCTTCGATCGATCCGGACTCCAGATCTGCCAGATCACTCAGGAAGCGTTACTCATTGCCCGCACCGAGTGATTCCCGACTCTTTCTGCAGACCATTCGGTACGGTCTCGCGGTGCCGCAGGGTTCGCGGCCTATGATTTCGGGGTGGTACGAGTGAATGCAGCCGGATCTTCGACACCCACCGCGTCGGCGGGCGTCACCGAGTTGCCTGCCGGCGGTCCGAACGCACTGGCCGTCACGCTCGGGTTGTTGGGGGACGAGTGGAACCTCTGGATTCTGCGATTCGCCCTGTTGGGGTCGCGGCGATACAACGACTGGCTCGCCCTCGGGGGAATCTCCAACTCCGTATTGTCCTCACGGTTGGCGGTCCTGACGGCCGGCGGAATGCTCGAGCGTCGTGAGTATCAGCAGAACCCGCCCAGGCACGAATACTCGGTCACCCGCAAAGGGCAGTCGATCTGGCCCGTCCTCATCACCATGTGGTCGTGGGAGAAGCAGTGGGCGCCCAATGAAACCCAGCCGCTTCCACCACTGCGGCACAGCACCTGCGGAAACGACTTCACCCCGATCCTGCGCTGCAAGGAGTGCGGCGAGGACGTGGACGTACGATCCCTGGACTCCCAAATGGGTCCGAGTGGGGACTTCTCACGCAGTGTCCCGGAAGCAACATCGCGGCGACGCTCCACCAAGTCCGAACGCCGTCCGGAAATTCTGGCTCACACGATGGAACTTGTCGGCAATCGCTGGTCAGCGGCGATCATCGGTGCAGCTTTCCGAGGCGCTCGCCGCTACGGGGAGTTCGCCGAGATCACCGGTGCACCACCGGCAATAGTCGCGGATCGCTTGAAGCACCTCACCGAGATCGGTGTAATGGAAACGCGTCCGCTTCCGGGTCGCCCACAGTGGTCGGAGTATCGACTCACCGCCAAGGGCACGGCGTATTTCCCCGTGGTGATGTGCATGATCTCCTGGGGTCAGCGTTGGTTCAGATCCGCGGACGGCCCGGACATCGTTCTCCATCACAAGGCCTGCGGTAAACGGTTCGAAGCGCGCTTGGGTTGCAGTGTGTGTGGTGAAGAGTTGAGGTCTTCGGACATCGAGGCCGTCGACCTCACCACCTCGGTTCACGTACCCGGGTCCGGTTGGTCCTGAGGTCCCCGCTCAGCCGGCAGTGCGGATCCGGTCGAAGCTCCGGCCTCGGTGTTCGAGCGGCAGCCTGTCCCCTCGCCCGAACAGTTTGTTGCGCAGCGTTCCCTCATCGTAGTCGTCCTGGTAGGCACCTCGTTTGGTCAGCTCCGGAATCACATGCTCCACAATGTCTTCGAAGGTTCCGGGAGTCACCGCGTACGCGAGATTGAAACCGTCGACGTCGGTCTCGGACACCCACTCCTGCAACTCGTCGGCGACCTCCGCGCCGGAACCGACAACGATCGGGCCGAGCCCGCCGATGCCCGCCCACTCCGCGATGTCCCCCACCGTCCATTCGCCACCTTTCTCGTCGGCCTGACGAAACGATGCGACCGCGGATTGAATGGCATTGCTCTCGACGTTCCCGATCGGCTCGTCCGCTCGGTATCCGGAGAGGTCGATTCCCATCCACCCCGAGGTGAAAACGAGCGCGCCTTCACTACTCGCGTAGCTGCGGTAGTCCTCGAGCTTCGCCTGGGCCAACTCAGGGGTTCGGTCGGTGATGATCGTCAACAGTGTGTAGATGCGGGCCGAGTACGGATCTCGCCCGACCTTCGTCAGTTCGTTTCGGATTCGAGCAACGGTGTCTTTGAGAATCGCCTTTGTCGGTGCACCCACAAAGATCGCCTCGGCATTCTCGGCGGCGAACCGCACCCCACGAGGCGACGCGCCGGCCTGGAAGATGACCGGCGTCCGCTGCGGAGAAGGTTCGGAGATGTGGATGCCCGGAACCGTGAAGTGCTTGCCTTCGTGCTCGATCGGATGAACCTTGGCGGGGTCCGTGTAGACCCCGGTGGTTCTGTCACGCACCACCGCGTCGTCTTCCCACGACGTTTCCCACAACTTGTAGAGAACTTCGAGGTACTCGTCCGCGTGGTCGTAGCGATCGTCGTGCTGGAGTTGGTCGTCCTCGCCCATGTTCCGCGCGGCCGAGGGGAGGTATCCGGTGACCACGTTCCACCCGATTCGCCCGTTCGTCAGGTGGTCGAGGGTGCTCAAGCGCCGAGCGAACGGGTAGGGATGCTCGAAAGCTGTACCTGCGGTGATCCCGAAGCCCAAGTGCTCGGTCACGGCAGCCATCGCCGACGCCAGCAGTAGCGGGTCCGAGACCGGTACCTGCGCGCCCTGCCGCAGCGCTGCGTCGTGATTGCCGCCGTACACGTCGTACGTTCCCAACACGTCAGCCAGGAACAGCCCGTCGAATCGTCCACGCTCGAGGAGCTTCGCCAACTCCGTCCAGTACCTCAGATCCGTGTACCTGGACGACTGGTCCTCCGGGTGGCGCCACAGACCTGGCGATTGGTGGGCGACGCAGTTCATGGCAAAGGCGTTGAAGCGGATTCTGCGGGTCATTCCCGCACGATGCCGTGCCTGCTCCGCGGTGAACACCATTGCGATCAGTGCGATCGGTACGGCTCCTGCTTGCACCCGGCGATACCGTCGACTTCGCGACCTCGTCGGCGGGCCGCTACACTGACTAGCGCAGCTGTGACGCCCGAGGCTTCGTGCCGACAGGTCGAGCGGACGCAACAGCAGTATCGAGAAGCGAAAACCCCGGCAGCACAGGGTTTTCAGCGCTTGTCGGTACGCTCCCCGCCCTCGTAGCTCAGGGGATAGAGCATTCCTCTCCTAAAGGAAGGGTCGCAGGTTCGAATCCTGCCGAGGGCACCAGGTGGGACTCTCCCCACATCGGCGCCACCAACGTGCCATTCTTGACTTCATGACGATGCCTCACTCCACGGCTACTCCCCCGAAGAACATGTCTTTGATCCCGGGTGGGACGTACTGGATGGGCTCCGAAGATTTCTATCCGGAAGAACGCCCAGTTCACCAGGTCACAGTCGACGGATTCTGGATGGACACGACGGCGGTGACGGTCGCCGAGTTCCGACGCTTCGTGAAGGCAACCGGCCACGTCACCACTGCGGAAATCGCCCCGGACGCCGCCGACTATCCCGACGCCGATCCAGCCCTCCTCGTCCCGGGATCGTTGGTCTTCAATTCGCCACCCGGCCCGGTTTCACTTGACGACTACACCCAGTGGTGGTCGTTCACTCCCGGCGCCGATTGGCGCCATCCCGAGGGCGCCGACAGCAACATCGGGGGACGTGAACGGCACCCCGTCACCCACGTGTCGTACTTCGACGCCCAGGCCTACGCCGCGTGGGCCGGCAAGGAACTCCCGACCGAGGCCGAGTGGGAGTTTGCCGCCCGCGGTGGACTCGATCGCCAGGCGTACGTGTGGGGCGATCACGACTCTCCGGGCGGGCGGCCCGGTGGCAACGTGTGGCAGGGCCAGTTCCCCTGGGAGAATCTGCTCGAGGACGGTTACGAGCGCACCGCTCCGGTCGGAAAGTTCCGGCCCAACGGCTACGGACTGTTCGACATGGCCGGGAACGTGTGGGAATGGACGGCCGATCACTACACGTCCGACCACGCCCACAGTTCCAAGAACGTCGCGCCGGCCTCGTCGTGCTGCATTCCTCGTAATCCCCGAGCGGAGTTCGCCACGGAGGCGTTGGCGGGCGAACCCTACGCACGACGGGTGATCAAGGGCGGCTCACATCTGTGTGCACCGAACTACTGCCTGCGCTACCGCCCTGCCGCGCGGCAGGGCGAATCCGAGGAGTCCTCGACCTGCCACGTCGGCTTCCGGTGCATCATCCGCATTCCGCAGACGTAAATCAGAAGGGCACGTCTCCGAGGATTGCCACCCGCTCCATCACGCGGCGATGAGGGAAGTAATCACTCGCTGCGTAGTGCTGGGTAGCCCGGTTGTCCCAGAAGGCAATGGAATTCGGCGCCCACTTGAAGCGGCACTGAAAGTCCGGGACCTTGACCTGCGCGAACAGCAGGTTGAGCAGATCGTTGCCTTCGACAGGATCCATGTCCGGAATGTGGGTGGTGAAAAGGCTGTTGACGAACAGAGTCTTACGCCCGGTCTCCGGATGCTTACGCACCATCGGGTGCAGGACCGGCGGGTACTGCTCCTTCATCTGTTCCAACTTCTCCGGGCTCATGCCGCGTCCGAAGGACGGCACAAAATCGTGGATGGCGTCCTTGCCGTCGATCAAGTCCTTGATCTCGTCGGGGAGGCAGTCGAAGGCGTTACCCATATCAGCCCAGAGCGTGTCACCACCGGCAGGCGGTACGTCGATCGCCCGAAGTACTGAACCGAGCGGCGGCGTCTTCGTCCAGGTGACGTCGACGTGCCAGATGTTCTCCGTTCCTGGACTGTCCTCTCCGCGTTCGAATCTGACGACTGCCGGGACCTCTCCCTGCGGGAGAAGTGGATGAACCTCGAGTTCACCCCAATGGGCCGCGAAGTCACGATGATTCACGCTCGAAATCGGCTGGTCCCGAAAGAACACGACCTTCCATTCGAGGAGGGCCCGACGCACGTCCTCGATCTGCTCCTCCGACGGATCATGCAGGTCGATGTCGCTGATCTCGGCACCGATGAACGGTGTGACGGGTGTCAGAGTGAACCGCTCGTACGGCCTCGATTCAACGCCTTCCGGGTTTCGCCTCATTCCGCGTGGTCCGAATTCGATTGTGTGATTGCCGATTTGGACTGTTCGTGAGGATGTAAGGGTAGCCATCGAATGACTCCGTCCTGTCGTGTCGTGTCGCGGGGTCACACGTCAGTCGACGCGTGCACCCGCTTTGCTCGTGTGCGTTTGTGTGCGCTTCGGGGCGCGGTCAGTGCTCCTACCGCGAGATCGACCAGATGATCCACTGTCGTATCGAAATCTGCCTGCACAACCGGGTTTTCGTCTTCGCGGCGCTGCTCGAAGATTGCCAGAGCGGAGACGCTCATGTTGAACGTCAGATCGATCCGTTCGACCGCGACGCGGCGAGATAGATGCGGCAACGCCCGCGTCAACCTGACGACAACTTCGTTGATCCCCTCGCTGACCTCGCGGAACTCAGCACTCTGCGTATCCACCGACGGTGAGATTCGGGCAATGAACCTCGCATAGTTGGAACCGTCGACCGTCGCCAGAAAATCTGCCAGCGGGTACAGAAAGGCTTCGACCAAAGCACGGACCAAGTCGGTCCGCCCACTGGCGTCGATGTCGTCGAGATACGTCAGTCGCGCTGCGTTGATCTGATCCATCCGATGCCGGAATACGGCCAGCACCAGACCGTCTCGCCCACCGAAGTGATACTGAACTGCAGAGTTGTTGCGCTGCCCGGCCGCAGTCGCCACGTCCCGCATGGACACTTCGTGAATACCTTGCTCGGCGAACATCCGCTCGGCGACGGCGATCATGGCGTTCTTGGCATCCAACGAGGCGGGCATACACCGACCATATAAGTCACTGTCTTAATTCCGCAAGCCCCATCCCCTGTGCGCGGTTAGGGAGTGCAGGGACTCCTTAACCACTCACGGGGGTAGTTGTCCCAGTCAACGAGACATACGCCGCCAACTGAATTCCGATCGATACGCTCCAGATTAAGACGACTGCTTAATCCGCCCGGTTTTGCACACGCCAAGGAGCCTGCTGGTGAATCGCCATTCCATTCCGATCATTCCCGAGACGCCGAACGTCGCGGCCGCCGTGTACTACCCCGATCAGAATCCCCCGTACACCCGCCCGGAACCGCTTCGCCCGCCGGCCGGGGCCCCGAACGTGCTGCTGATCATGATCGACGACGTCGGATTCGGCGCACCCTCCGCGTTCGGTGGCCCGTGCCGCACCCCCACCGCCGAGCGTTTGGCCGAAACCGGCGTGAAATACAGCCGATTCCACACCACGGCTCTGTGCTCGCCGACGCGTGCCGCCACACTGACCGGGCGCAACCACCACAGTGTCGGTATGGGTGTCATCTCCGAAATGGCCAACGCGGCACCGGGATACAACGGGACCCGCCCCGCCTCTGCCGCCACGGTCGCACGCGTCCTACAGGGAAACGGCTATGCGACAGGTGCTTTCGGCAAGATGCACCAGACCCCGACGTGGGAGACCACCGCTGCCGGGCCGTTCGATCGGTGGCCGGTCCGTGAGGGTTTCGACAAGTTCTACGGTTTCCTCGGTGCCGAGTCCGACCAGTTCACCCCGGTTCTCTACGAGGACTTCACGATGGTCGACTTACCCAAGACACCACAGGAGGGTTACCACCTGTCAGAGGATCTCGTCGACCACGCGATCGAATGGATCGAGGGCGTCAACACGATGGACCCCGACAAGCCGTGGTTCTGCTATCTCCCCTTCGGTGCGTGCCACGCTCCACTCCAGGTTCCGGACCGATACCTGAACAAGTACGTCGGCGAATTCGATCACGGGTGGGATCGCCAACGCGAGATCACCCTCCAAAAGCAGAAGGAACTGGGCGTCGTCGCTCCTGATACCGAATTGGCCCCGTGGGCTCCAGGGCTCCCACACTGGGACGAACTCGACGACGACCAGAAGAAGGTCTCGGCCCGTTTGATGGAGTTGTACGCGGCGTTTCTCGAGCACACCGACGACGAGGTAGGCAGGCTCGTCGACCGGTTGCAGGACATGGATGTACTCGACAACACTCTGGTGCTCTACATGATGGGTGACAACGGCGCTTCCGCGGAAGGCGGGATGGAGGGCTCGTTCAACTACCTCGCCGGCCTCAACGGTTACAAGAGTGCGACATCCGACGTACTGGCGCGCTACGACGAATTGGGGACCGAAACCAGCTACCCGCACTATCCGGCGTCGTGGGCTCTGGCTCTCGACACCCCTTACCAGTGGGCCAAGCAGGTTGCGTCCCACTACGGCGGTACCCGAAACGGTCTGATCGCCCACTGGCCCAAGGGGATCGACAAGCCAGGAATCAGGGAGCAGTGGCATCACTGCGTCGACATCACGCCGACAATCCTGGAAGCTGCCGGCATTCCGGCACCGACCAGCGTCGACGGGGTCACCCAGAAACCGATGGAAGGCGTGGCGATGAACTACACCTTCGCCGAGCCCGACGCCGAAGAGCGCCACACCACACAGTATTTCGAGATCTTCGGCAACCGCGGAATCTACGATCACGGTTGGACCGCAGTCACGGCCCACCGCGCACCCTGGCTGATGGCCACTCACGGCCTCGAGCTCACACCGATGAGCGAGGACCGTTGGGAGCTGTACGACACCTCGGTCGACTGGTCGCAGGCCCGCGATCTCGCGGACGAGCATCCCGAGATCCTCGCCCGGCTCAAGGAAAAGTTCCTCGTCGAGGCGGCCAAATATCAGGTGCTGCCGCTGGACGACAGAACGGTCGGTCGCCACGCCACCGCGGAATCACGACCCCCGCATCCGATGATGGGCCGCAAGACCCTCACGCTGTACCCACACATGAACGGTCTGGTCGAGAAAGCCGCGCCGACGTTCTTCAACCGCTCGTACACGCTGACCGCAAGTCTGGGTAGCGTCGCCGACGGCATGCTGGTCAGCCTCGGTGGCCGGTTCGGCGGATTCGCTTTGTACATACTCGATTCCGTCCCCGTCTACTGCTACAACTTCAGCGGCGGTGGTCGGACCTTCGTGCGTGGGCGCAACCCGCTGGCACCCAATGCACGCGAGGTGTCCGTCCACTTCGAGTACGACGGCGGCGGAATCGGCAAGGGTGGAACCGCAACCCTGAGCGTCGACGACGAGGTGGTCTCCGAAGGCCGGATCGAGAAGACCACTCGGGCGATCTTCAGCATGAACGAACAGCTCGACGTCGGCATCAACCGGGGAAGCCCGGTCGCGGAAGAGTTCGCGGACAAGGGCACGTTCCGCTACGGCGGCAAACTCCACAGCGTGACCGTCGACTTACGATCCACCCGAGATGTGGTGTCCGCAGAGGAACGGGAGAAAATCTCACTCGCCGTGCACTGATCGACCAGGCGACGCTCGCCGATTGTGCAGCCGCGCGCGATATCTGCCGTGCGGCTGCACAATCGCCCTGCGTCTATCCGACCGTGTACATCTGCAGGCACGGCCCCACCGGGCGAGCTTCCAGGATGTCGCGGGCCTTCTCACGCGCTGCGTTGAACTCCCAGGGTGCAGTGGTGCCCGGCACTCCGAATCGATATCTGCTCAAGGCACATGAACGCTGCGGTTCCGGTAGACGATCCAAGGCAGGTACCGCGTCGACGGAGAGCCCGCGTAAGTAGGAAACGTCGATGCTCTTGCCGCCCTCGAACCGTTCCACGTTCTTTTGCGCGATGTACGCGCCGGGGTTGAACACCGCGAAGGCCAGCAGCGCGACGGCCGAAGTGGCGAGAACAGCTGTGGGCAGCCACTTCCCGGACATCCGAATACCTGCGACGAGCAACAACACGAACACGAAGCCAAGAAGCAGCTCTGTCGCGAAGACGCTGACCCGGAGCACCGTGAAACCGTACTGATTCTCGTACAACCACATCCGGTGCACAGCGGACGCCACGATCACCAGGCTGAAAACACACAGGGCACCCAGCAGTCCGCGGGCAAGACGCCTCGATCCAGCGTCGCGGCGGTCGATGTACCGCACTGCGACGGCGATGACGAGCAGCGTCAGCACGGTAACCGCCATGAGCTGCCAGAAACCCTCACGCGCATAGTCCGCATAGGTCAGTCCATCGGTCACCTGTACGTGCTCGTCTCCCCCGAACAGCGTCTTCGTCTGTACTGCAACAAAACCGAGGAACAGCACGTTGAGTACTCCGAGCGGGACCGCCCACTCCCACATCGGCAACGGCGTCGCCTGCGCAGGTGCAAACGCGTCCACCGTCGGCGTTCTGCGGCGCAGATACACCGCAACCAGCGTGCCGAACGCCATCACGACGCCGGCAAAGATCCGTGCTCCCGGGTTCGACACCGAGATGGCAGGAGCGAAGCCGTCGAAGATCTTCGCGAACTCCGGATCCGCACTCACGAACAAAGATCCGAAAATCAGCAGGAGAAGAATCGATACTGCGCTTACGACGACAACTCGCGCCGCCGGCACCCGCGGAGCAGAGCGGGTAGCAAGTTTTCGACGACGAACGAAGTTGACCGTCCGGTGCGGTGCCCGCCAGGGAGCGACCGTTCCCAGAAGTATTCCGGTCCACGTCCGCCCGCCGATCAGAGTCCACGTGAACAGAACCCACGCAGCTACGACGCAGAGGAACACCAACCACTCCGCACCGCGAACGGCGGCAACACCCAGCAGTGCGAGCATCCCGATGGCGGCGACCCACTGCGTCACGGTCATCCGCGGCGGCGTCAGAATCCCGAAGACGATCACCACACCGGCACCCACGATCACGTACGCGATACTCGCGAACCCTGGGTCGAGGATCAGGGCCGCAAGCACCCCTACTGCGGCCGCGCCGAGGAGCATCGAGCGGGTGGCCATCGAAGTGCGATCGGGACGCCAGAACCGGCTGGAACGCTTGGGTTTTACGGCCGGCATCGGCGGTTTCGGTGGAATTACTATCGGAGCGCTCATGTGATCTCCTATGTGTCTGGTTCAATTTTTCAGGGTCGGAAGTACAGACGAATGCCGATGAAGACATGCGCCATCGCGAGATCTCTCGATCTCGTCAGGGACTTTGATTCAGTTCTGCGGCAGCACTACTCGAATGCAACAACCCGACGGGGCATCGACGACGGCAATCCTGCCGTCATGTAATTCGACCGCCCACTTCGCGATCGCGAGGCCGAGTCCGGTGCCCCCGTCGGTCGAGCCGCCGCGGATGAAGCGGTCGAACACTCGCTCACGGGCCTGTGGTTCGATGCCGGGGCCGTCGTCGTGGACGTCGAGCACCAACTCCCCCGCGCTGCCGGTACGTACTCGGATCACAACTTTGGTGTCGACGTTCCCGTGCTGAACCGCGTTGTCCACCAGGTTGGTCACCACCTGATGGAGGCGATCCGGATCGGCGACCACGGACAATTGCGGAGGCTTGACGTCTATCTCGATGTCGCCCGCACTCACACTCGACAGCTCGCGTAGGAACGGCTCGACCTCGAAACGGCGGCGTTTCAACGGCATAGCGCCACCCTCGAGTTTCGAGAGATCGAGAAGGTCGGCTACCAGCGCGCCCAGTCGTTCCGTCTGCCGCAGCGCCGATTTCATCATCGCCGGATCCGGTTCTTCGACACCGTCGACGACGTTCTCGAGCGTGGCTTGCAAAGCGGTGATGGGCGTCCGTAATTCGTGGGAGACGTTGCCGATCAACTCGCGGCGGTACCGGTCGTCGGCCCCGAGGTCCTCGGCCATCCGATTGAACGCATGGGCGAGTTCGCCTACTTCGTCTCTGGAAGTCGCTCGTACTCGCCGCGAATAGTCGCCGCGCGCCATCGCCTTCGCCGCGGCCGTCATCTCGCGAAGCGGTGACGTCATCCCGTGTGCGAGCACCTGCGTAACGCCGAGAGCGACAACCAACGCCGTCAGTAGAGCAAAACGAAACGGTTGTTGCGACGTCAGCCAGAAACCACCCGCGGCGAACACCAGTGCTGCGACAACCAGGAGGCCGACCTTCACCTTGAAGGACCGCATCGGGTCCAGCGGCCGCGGCCACCGTGCAAAAAGACGGTCGACGACGCTCATCGCGGCACGTCCCAGGCGTACCCGACCCCGTGAACGGTCCGGATCACGGAAGGTCCGAGCTTGCGTCGCAGCGCCTTGACGTGGCTGTCGACGGTCCGACTGCCCGCTCCCTCACCCCAGCCCCAGATCTCCTCGAGCAGCGACTCCCGCGGGATCGCGGCTCGCGGCCGCTCCGCCAGATAGGCGATGAGATCGAATTCGGTGCGAGTCAGGTGAACTTCTTGCGCATCACGGCGCACTCGACGTTCGGTCAGGTCGATCACGACGTCACCGAACTCGAGGAGGTCGGCCACCGGGCGAGCAGCGTGCTCCGCGCGATCCGCACGCCGAAGCAGAGCCTGCACCCGGGCGACGAGCACACGCATGCTGAACGGCTTGCTCAGATAATCGTCGGCCCCGACGCCGAGACCGATCAGCATGTCCGTTTCATCGGCGCGAGCGGTCAGCATCAGCACAGGCACCGGGCGCACGGCCTGGATGCGGCGGCAGACTTCGAGTCCGTCGAATCCCGGCATCATCACGTCGAGTACCACCAGGTCGGCGGCCATCTGCTCGCAGCGGGCCACCGCGCTGGGACCGTCGAATGCCAGCTCGACGTCGTAGCCCTCGGCACGCAGCCTCGCCGCGATGGACTCGCAGATGCTGACCTCGTCGTCGACCACGAGCACTCTTCGCTGACTCATGGAACTGACTGTATTCGGCCCTCGTGGATGAACCTGGGAGGACTTGTGAAGGTTCTGTGCAGGTTCTAGAACCTGCGGATGTTGTTGATCGGCAGATCCGCCAGGGGCGTCAGTCCGGTCGGAACACCAACTCCGTAGGCGTTGAACACCATTCCGAACCCAGCGTAGATGCCGACGTGCGTCGCACCGGGGTAGAAGGTGATGACGTCGCCGGGGGCGAGGGCCCACCGGGGAACCGGCTGTCCGACGTTGGCCTGCTGTTGGCTGGTCCGTGGCAGATTCACGCCGGCCTGCCGAAACGCCCATTGCACCAGCCCGGAGCAGTCCCACGAGTTCGGCCCGACGCCGCCCCACTGGTAGGGCTTTCCGGTCTGAGTGCTCGCCGCTGCCAGCGCGATCAGCCCTGCCGGGCTCGGAATCGGAAGGGCGGCTGATCCGCTGCTGATGCTGCCCGTGCTTCCCAAGCTTCCGGAACTCCCGCTACTGCCACCGCTACCGAGGCTTCCCGGGTCGGCTGAGGCAGGGGCAGCGGAAAGCAACAGGACACTTCCGGTCAGCAAAGCCGCGACCGTTCCCGTGCGGAGTGTCGACTTCTTCATGCATCCGTCCTTCGTGGGAGTCGTTTCGGCGCGCGGCAGCGCACCTCGATAGCCGTGAACTGGTAAGACACGTGAAAACAAACACTTCGTTCGGATGTTAACGGCGTGGACGTGGTGTTCGGACAGGAATGATTGATCCGATTTGTCGGTTTTGAACAAACGGGCCTTACGTCCCGGGCTGGCAGAAGATCAGGGAATGATGGGGGATTTCCTGGATCCCGCGGCACGACAAGGTCCATAGATTCGACTCATGCGCCCATACCTGCTCGTCGCCGCGGTCATCATCGGAGCCACCACGGCACTCGTCGGTTGCTCGACGCTCCAGCGCGCAGTGGAGATTCAATCGGATCTCGACGGACTCACCAGGTCGGGTGTCGTCGGGTCGATCGCAACACTCGACGACGGCACCACGACGGCTGTCATGACCAGCGGCGTGCCCAACCGGACCAACGGCGATTCGATCGGCAAGAATGATCGCGTCCGGATCGGAAGTGTGACAAAGACATTCACAGCTTCACTCGTTCTGCAGTTGGTCGCCGAGGGCAAGGTCGACCTCGACGCACCGATCGAGCGGTATCTCCCGGGCCTACTGCACAGCAGTGACATGGACGGCAGTGGCATCGACGGTAGCGCGATCACCGTGCGGCAACTGCTGCAACATCGCAGCGGCCTTCCCGAGTTCGCCGGAGAACCCGGCGCCGACGAATGGATTGCAGCTAACGAGAACCGAACGCTGACGCCGTCCGCCGCGGTCGCCATCGCCCTCGGCAAACCGGCGCAATTCGTCCCCGGAACGTCGTTCGTCTACACCAACACCAACTACATCGTTCTCGGAATGCTCGTCGAATCCGTGAGCGGCCGCAGCTACGCCGATGAACTCCGGTCTCGGATACTCGATCCGCTGGACTTGGAAGACACGTACCTCCCGCCGGCCGGTGAGCTCGACATCAGGGGCGATCACCTGACGGGCTATCAGGATCTCGACGGTGGCCTGACCGACGTTTCCCGCACGGAACCGTCGATCCCCTGGGCTGCCGGAGCGATGGTCTCGACGGGCACAGACCTGAACACCTTCTGGCGTGCACTACTCGACGGGCGGGTGGTGCCGGCCGAGCAGCTTGCCGAGATGACCACCCCTCAGGTCGCCGCCACCGAAGCCGAGGGACTCGGGTACGGGATGGGCGTCGGCGCCACCGAACTTCCCTGCGGCGTCACCTATACCGGCCACAGTGGTGGGATCTACGGGTACTACACACTGTCCGGTGCGACGCCGGACCGCGCGTTCACTGTGACGCTGACGTCGACGCCGAAGGACCAGCCGGACACCGTCGCGATACTCTCGCACGCACTCTGCCCTTGACGCTGTTACCAGTATTGATGACGTTTTCCATCAGTGTCCGCGACGAAAATGACCGCGTCGGCGCCGTCCAACTCCGAAGGTTTCAGCGGCAGATGCCCTGGCAGGATCGCCTCTCCCGCGGTGACGGACAGGTCAAGTGCTGCGCGAAGTGCGGGGGTCGGAAACAGGGCACGCCGACTGGTCGCATCGGCCAACGCTCCCTGCAGAGTGCCCGGATCACTGTCGGGGTTGGCGTCGGTTGCCACGAATACGTAGCGCTCTCCGAGGACAAGTCCGACAAGTGAGCCGGCGCTCCCCCAGCTGACCACGTCGCCGTTGACGGGCATGTCGGACGGCACTCGCAGGAGATGGGCATTGTGTGCGAAGAGCAGGATCGGCCCGCGTCGCTGCTCCTGGGCGACGACGGCCAGCAGGTTCTCGGCCATCATCTCGGCACGGAGACTGAGCAGAGTGCCGATACGATCAGGAGCGGAACTCGCCATCGCGGCGTGGTAGCGCAGAAGACCTACAGCGGTGCGTGCGTGTGCGAGGGCCAGGTCGTATCCGCCCGGGTCGGCGGGCCGCAGCACAGGTGCGGCGCGCCGCAGGACGCTGGCGAGGTCGTCCGCAATGATGCGCAGGGCACGAGCCTGATCGGAGTTGCCGACGGACGCAGCCGGTTCGAACATCGCCGCCGGGTTGGTCCAGTCGGGGTCCTGCCCGAGCAGAAGGTCGATGTCGTCGAACGAGTGCGGCCGCATCGCAGCGGGCAGGAAGTCACCTGCTGCAGACAGCGCGCCACGTGGGCTCGGTGCGCCGGAGTACTCCACCGGAGCGTCGAAGCCGTAGAAGCGAACTCGGTCGGCCGGAGCGCGGCCGTGGTTGTACTCGCGTAGCCATTCGACGAGTTCGCGGTTTCCCGGTACCGCACCGAATCCGTGGCTGAAGCCTGTGGCGAGCACCTTCTCGATGTCCGCCTCTCCCCCGTTCACGTAGTCGTTCACGAGCAAAGCCGCAAAGACATCTGTTTCGAGCACGATCGACCGATATCCTCGTTCGACCAGTTGGCCGAGAAGTTCGTTGCGCAGCAACGGAAAAGCCTTGATCCCATGAGTCGGCTCGCCGAGAGCGAGCAGAGCCGGCACCTCGGTTCGCGCTGCGAGCAGTTCGTCGACCGCACGACCAAGACTTGCCGCGTCTTCGAGTTGGCGGCCGAACTCACTCAGCGCTGGGGCAGTGGACATGATCATCCCTTTCGAAGGTGGACTGCCTTCGACAGTATCGTTGAAGATTCGGTTGAAACTTTCACTGGCAATTACCTGGGGTATACCGTGAAAAGCCTCAATCGGAGGTGATCAGTGCGGCCCATAGACCTTGCCCGTGAACACGGGTTGTCCGCACAGGCGATCCGCAACTACGACGATGCCGGCATCCTCCCTCCGAGCGAGCGCAGCACTTACGGCTACCGGCGATACACCCCAGTGCACGCGCAAGCCCTGCGCACTTTCCTCGCATTGCGCGGCGGTCACGGGCACCAGCGGGCCACGGAAATCATGCGGGCGACCAACCAGGGCGACACCGAGTCCGCCTACCGCCTGATCGACAGTGCGCACGTGACGCTGCTCGCCGAGCGAAAAACTCGCACCGAGGTAGCCACAGCGCTGGGGACTCTGTCCACCATGGCACCGGCACTGGTGCACGGTCCAGCGCTGACGGTGGGTGAGCTGGCGCGCCGTCTCGGCGTTCACCCGGCGACACTGCGCACATGGGAAGAGCACGGCATCCTGCGCCCCGAGCGCGAACGAGCAACGGGTTATCGCGAATACGGTCCGGAGTGTGTGCGCGACGCCGAGATCGCACGGCAGCTGCGGCGCGGTGGCTATCGGCTGTCGCAAGTCGCTCAGTTTCTCGATTCGCTGCGCGAGGCCGGCGGAGCAGACGCATTGTCAGCGTTCCTCGAATCCTGGCAAGACCGGCTGGCCACACGCAGTCGCAACCTTCTCGCCGGCGCAGCTCAGCTCGATGCCTATCTCACGATGCTGGATCAGACCTCGCCTGGTTGCCGATCAGCAAACGGTTGAGGCGTCAGTTCACAAGCCGCGCAAGGCTCCTCACCATCTCACCGACGGTGTCGGTCGACGGCCACGGGAATTCCGGGAGATCGGCCCGCAACATCACCTGTCCGTGCAGCGAAGTCCAGATCGATACCGCATCGACAAAAGTGTCTGTGCTGGCCGACCTCCCAGCGGCGACGCACGCGTCGAGGTTGGTCACCAGCGTGTTGAAGGCGGCCAGTCCTCGCGTATCCGATTGTGGTGACTGACCTTTCGGCCTGGACCACCCGAACAAGACCCGATACCGAGCGGGCTCGGAAATGCCGAACTCGACGTATGCCGAGCACCCGGCATACAGACCCTCGACCGGGTCGGGGTGTGCGGAAACGGCGTCGGCCACGGCGAGATGCAACTGCTCCAGCGATTCGGAGACCACCGCTTCGACAATGGCATCGCGATCGGAAAAGTGTCCGTAGATAGATGGTGCGGATATCCCGACTTCGCGAGCGACCGATCGGAGCGTCACCGCCTGATCCGATCCGGTGCGGGCGATGAGCGTCGCCGCTGCGGCGACGATCTCTCCGCGGAGCCGTGCGCCGCTTCCTCTCGGATTTCGGGCGCGAGTACTCCGAGAACCACTCGTCCCAGTTTCATCGGCATCTTCGGAAACATCACTCACCCGACAAACTTTACACATGTAAGGCGAAGGGGTACGTTCTCATCACTAAACATTCGTAAGGTTACATTCGTAAGGACATGATGAATTCCCTCGAACCCACTGACCGGCGACGATGGGCAGCACTGGGCGCCCTCTGCACATCCCTCGTCGTAGTCACGATCGACAACACCATCCTCAACACCGCTATCCCGACCCTTGCCCGCGAACTGCGGGCGACCACCGTCGACCTGCAATGGATCACCAACGCATACACATTGGCGTTCGCCGCCTTGCTCATCACGGCAGGTGGACTCGGCGCGAGATTCGGTCACCGTCGGATACTTCTGACCGGCCTCACCTTGTTCGCTCTCGGGTCAGCCTTCGCTGCCCTCTCTCACACGTCGTTGCAGCTGATCGGCTGGAGAACAGTGATGGGGGCAGCCGCCGCACTGGTCATGCCGGCGACGCTGTCACTTGTCGTCTCGATGTTCGCCCCGCACGAGAGAGGCCGGGCGATAGGAATCTGGTCTGCAACCGCCGGACTGGGAATCGCGATCGGCCCCGTAGCCGGTGGCGTACTACTCGAACATTTCAGTTGGGGAAGCGTCTTCTGGATAAACGTCCCACTGGTCGCCGGTGTGATCGCCGCGACGGTTTCTCTTGTGCCCCCGGCAAGAGGAATCACGAAGGGTTCGTTCGACATCCCCGGGCTCCTGTTATCCGCCGGCGGACTGGCTTTGATCGTGGATGCCCTCACCCAGGCAAGCCTTCGCGGATGGTCGTCGCCCGTCACGGTGCTGGAGATCGTCAGCGCAACAGCACTTCTCGCCGGATTCGTCTGGTGGGAGCTGCGGGCCTCGGCGCCGATGACCGACGTGCGCATCTTCACCAGTCGAGTGTTCAGCACCTCCAATGCCATCTTGGCCGTAACATTCTTCGCCCTTTTCGGAGTTCTCTTCACGTACACGCAATACCTCCAATTAGTTCGTGGTTACGGTCCATTGGTCGCCGGCGTCGGTGCAGTTCCGTTTGCGATAGTGATGGCGACTGTCGCCTCCAGCAGCGATCGTATGGTCGGCCGATTCGGCGTGCGCAGTTCGATCGCGACCGGTCTCGCAGTCATGTCCGCGGGACTGTTGGTCCTGTCGATCGCAGCAGATAGGTACGCACCGTTCGGAATCCTGGCTGCGATCATGGCACTGGTCGGCGCGGGGATGGGGTTGGTCATGGCTCCGGCCACAACCACGTCGATGTCTTCGGTTGCGCCCCAGCAGGCTTCGATGGCCAGTTCGATCAACAGCGTCGTGCGAGAGTTGGGTGGAGTTCTGGGCGTCGCCGTCATCGGGACGGTCGTAGCCACCGTTTTCCGGTCCCGCTTCGAACCCGGAGTCGACACTTCCACAGCCGATCCGGCGCAGATCCATGCCGGCGCTCCCCCCGCGAGTGCCTTGACCGACGCAGCGAACCAGGCTTACACCTCGGCGATGAGTACCGGAATCCAAATCTGTGCCGCAGTCGCGTTCGTCGGTGCGTTGGCCGTCATTGCACTGTTTCCCGCACCACGTCGCCCGGTTTCTTGTCCTCCCGCAGACCTCGCCAACTCGGATGACGCAGACGCTCGGTCTTCGTCCAATCCATGAACCGCACCTCACCGACGAGTTCCGGCCTCACCCACACCGCACCCTTGCGGTCATCTGCTGGAAGTTCCTCCCCGAACGGACTTTCCTTCTGACGCAGCGGTTCCAGTGTCGCAAGTAAAGACTCCAAGTCGCGATCACTGAAGCCGGTACCGACGCGCCCAACGTAGGTCAATCCATCCTCACCCGGAATTCCCATGAGCAGCGCCCCGATCCCCTGTGCTCGATTGCCCTGCCCGGTGCGCCACCCTCCGATCACCACCTCTTGAGTGCGCCAGTTCTTCACCTTGATCCAACTCGACCCACGCCGCCCCGGAAGGTAGACCGATGCACGACGTTTGGCGACAATCCCTTCCCATCCGGCATCGGTACTCACCTCCAACGCGTTCTCCGCCGTGCCCTCGATCTGTGGAGGTACCTCGAGCTCACCGACCTTGCCCGCCAACGCATTCAACACGGTGCGCCGGTCCGAATAGGACTTCCGCAGCAAAGACACTCCGTCGAGGTACAGAAGATCGAAGGCCAGGAACACCGGCTCCCCACCTCGCTGGAGAAGACCGAAATCGGTGACCCCCGCGTCGTTGTACGCCACCACTTCACCGTCGAGAACCACGTCATGACCGTCCAGCACCTCGGCCAACCCGGCAAGGGCGGGAAAGTCCCCGGTCTTGTCGTTACCCGCGCGACTGCGAAGTGACATTGTGCCCGAATGATATTCGAGAATCACTCGGATCCCGTCCCACTTTCCTTCGAAAGCCCACTCCTGCGAGTCGAGACCTTCGAGCGTTCCAGCGGTGGCAAGCATCGGCTCGAGATTCTTGGGAAACTCCGTTCCGAAACTCGCGTTCTGATCCTTCATCAGATGCATCAACCACTGGTCACCCTTCGTCCGGATCAGCGCGAAGCGTCCCTGCACCCGTTTCCCACTGAGGCGCACGATCACCTCGTCTTCACGCCACTTCTCGGTCTCGTACGTCCCGGAATCCCAAATCGTCATCGAACCGCCGCCGTACTCCCCCTTCGGAATCGTGCCCGAGAACGTGGCGTACTCGAGCGGGTGATCCTCGGTGTGCACGGCCAACCGATTCTCTCCGGCACTGGTCGGCACGCCCTTCGGAACAGCCCAGGACACGAGCACACCATCGCGCTCCAGCCGAACGTCGTAATGCAATCGTCTGGCGTGATGTTCCTGAATCACAAAGGTATTGCCCGCTGTCTCCTTGGTCACCGCAGCAGGGATCGGCTCCGGCGTCCGGTCGGCCGACCGCTTGTTGCGATAGTGCGTCAACGTGTCGGCTACAGCCGCCGAGACCGGCGGATCCAGATCGCCCAGCAGATCACCATCGGATTCGACGCGCTCCAGAACCTCGTCGAACAACAGATGTCGTAGTTTCGGATCGTCGAGTTCGTCCCAACTGCGCGGCGCGGCAACATAGGGTTGATCGCGACCGCGCATCGAGTACGGCGCAATGGTTGTCTTGGCTGCGTTGTTCTGACTCCAGTCCACGAAAATCTTGCCTGCCCGCACATTTCGAGCCATCGTCGCGGTGACGAGATCCGGGTGAAGCTTCTCGAGTCCGGTGGCGATCTGCTTGGCGACAGTCGACGCACCGCTGCCGTCCAAGGCTCGATCCAGTGGAACGTAGAGGTGAATTCCCTTGCTACCACTGGTTACCGGATAGGCAGTCCACCCCAGAGTTGCGACCAGATCTCGAATCGACCTCGCCACCTCGGCGCACTCGGTCAATCCGACGCCTTCGCCCGGGTCGAGATCGAATACCAGTCGTGTCGCCGGACCACGCTCGGAACCGTCGAATCGCCATTGGGGAACGTGCAATTCGAGTGCGGCCTGCTGCCCCAGCCACGCCAGGGATGCAACGGAATCGAAGACCGGGTAAGTGACGACACGATCAGAATGTTGCAGCGACGCACGCGTGAGCCACTGCGGGGCAGACGACGCAAGGTTCTTCTCGAAGAAGGACTGACCGTCCACGCCATTGGGCCAACGCTTACGAGTGCCCGGTCTACCGACGACATGCGGAAGCATGACTGCGGCGATACGGGTGTAGTAGTCGATGACTTCGGCCTTCGTGGTGCCGCTCTCGGGGTAGAGGATCTTGCCCAGATTGGTCACGGACACCGTTGTGCCGTCGAGCGTGATCTGACCCCGATCCGTCGTTGCCATTTCCTCATTGTGCTGGATAGTGCTGCATCTGGCAGTAGAAATCTGGTGGATCGGAAACCTGCCGCTGCGCCAGTCCACGGGCAAGACTGGATTCTCGATGGGAGAGGAGACCACGATGACAGTTCGCAGTTCCGTGGAGCCGTTGGTGGACAACAACTGGCGGATGTTCGCCACCTGTAAGACGGTGGACCCCGCGGTGTTCTATTCGCCGGGTGAAGAACGCGGACGCAATCGGGCTGCACGGGAAAATTCCGCAAAGCAGGTGTGCTTCCGCTGCCCGGTCATTCGGGACTGCCTGACGTTTGCACTCGACACCGCTGAACCACACGGAGTATGGGGTGGGACGACACCGTCGGAGCGCCTTGCACTACGACGCTCAGCTGCGTGAACTCCGCTCACACGAGACCCCCGTCACGTCCGTACCGGACAAACAGGCAAGATGGCCTTGTGCCTATGACACGACGCGCTGTTGCCGTGACCGCGATCTTCGCTTGCTCGATCTTGTTGGGCTCGTGTTCGTCGCAGCCGGAGGCACCTGCGGCAGCGGACACCACGACCACGGTTCCCGAGGCATTCACCAAACTGCCCTCGACCACCGCCGTGGACAAGTGCGGACCCCAGAGCGGGACCACCCTCGAAGACGGTGTCTTGACCATCGCCACCGATTCGCCGGCGTACGCGCCGTGGTTCGTCGACAACACTCCGTCCAACGGCAAGGGCTTCGAGGGAGCGGTGGCCCGGGCCGTCGTCGACAAGCTCGGGTACAACGCCGATCAGGTTCGCTTCACCACGGTCGCCTTCAACGACGCACTGAAACCAGGCCCCAAGGATTTCGACTTCGACGTCAATCAGTTCACGGTTTCCGGGGATCGCCGCGAGAACGTCGACTTCAGCTCGCCGTATTACGCAGTGGCGCAGTCGGTGATCGCCTCGCGCGGGAGCACAGCCGCTGAGGCAAAGAATCTTGCGGATCTGGCCGGCTACCGTTTGGGCGCTCAGACCGGTTCCACCAGCCTCGCGGCGATCACCGACACGATTGTTCCGACCACTGCGCCACGCGAGTTCGCGACCACGGACGACGCGAAAGCTGCGCTGGCCGCGGGCGAGATCGACGCATTGGTCGTCGACATCCCGACCGGATTCCACATCACCGAGAACGAACTGCCCGGGTCGGTCATCGTGGGTCAGTTTCCGCGGCCCAACGCGGTCACCGAATTCTTCGGGTTCGTGCTCGAGAAGAACAGTCCTCTGACGGCGTGCGTCTCTGCCGCCGTGGATGGCCTCTACGCCGACGGCACCCTCGAGAGACTCGCAACCGAATGGATCACGGACAGCGCCGACGCGCCAGTCCTCGAGTAGTTCAGCCGGCGCGCCCACTGATCGCGCCGACGAAGACCTTCGGGATGTCTGCCGGTGTCGGAGCGAAGTGGCTGTTGCCGCCGGTGAGAGCCGAAATCTGCTCGAGCACATCGGTATCGGCGTCATCGGTGACACCGATGGTGATGATCGGTACCGGCCGCGTCGGGTCCTGCTCGCGAGTCAGGGTGTCGAGAAGTTCCTGCAGCGAGATACTCGACGGATCATCGTTCGCACCGTCGGTCAGTAGAATCACCGAATTGATCGAGGCCGGATCGTAGGTCTGTTGCATGGACCGATACGCGGCGAGAACGCTGTCGTACAAACCTGTTCCGCCGCCGACGATCGAAGAGAGGCTGTCGATCCGAGACAGCAGTTTGCTCCGATGATCCGTGTCGCCTTCAGTTGCATCCATACGGGCGACAGGTTCGAGTTCGCGGTAGTCCGTGCCCTCGCCGAGGTCTACGGAGAATGCCCAGAGACCCAATTGTGCGTTGGCGGGAAACATTCGGATCGCAATGTCACCGGCCTGTGCAGTCGCGGCCATTCGAGTGACCCCGTCCTGCATGTAGTCCATGGACCCCGAGACGTCGACAACTGCCAGTGCACGGGAAGGCCTGGACAGAATCTCGTACCGCGCAAGCGCTTTGGTGACCACAGTCGGATCGGACGGCACCAGCGAGCCAACTTTTCCCACTCCACCGGCGACCGGCGGGGCCTGATCCGCGCCGCGGAACCCGAGGCCGGCAAGTACGGAGCGCCCGGTGTCCGATGTCAGCGCTGCCGCCAGCAGTTTGCCGGCGTCGACCGCCGCCGACGAGTCTGCACCCACACTTGCCATCGGGTAGTCCATGAAGACCGAACCGGACGACGGTACCGACGCGGTGAGTCGACTGTCCGCATGTGCGGCGAGATAAGCCTCGAAGGTCTGCTCGGTCGTCACCGCGGTCCCGCCGTCCGCGTCCACGGTTTGGATGCGTCCGGTCGAACCGGTTTCCTTCAGATTTCCGTACTGCGCTTGCGCCACCGGGACCAGGGCTGCCGAAATGGACGTGAGGTCCCCGCCCCGCGACTGGGCCTCGGCAAAGGCTGCCACGATCGGTGCGCTGGAGACGGCACTGGTGAGGGGATCGCCGATGTGCAGTGCTGGAGCGCCGAGGACATCCGTCCAAGCGGCGGGTGCCTCGCTACCCGGCGCCGAGACAGTGACAACAGGGGTGGACGCGACCGAGTTGCTGATCCGGCGAATCTCCTGCCCGCTCGCCGAAACCTTGTCCAACCATTCGCTCGAATCAGGGATCCACAGTGCGGGTGCCGAACCGTCGGCGATCGCCGCGACGGTGAGCACGGGATCTTGCGGCGTCACACTGAGCGAGCTGCACCCGAGTTCCGTAGCGGGGATGGCAGCGGCGACAGCTTCGAGTCCCGAGGCGATCGACGGATCGGCGGCCACGGTCACGGTTTCCGGGTTCTCACAGCTGGTTGCCGTCGCAGCTGTGACAGCACTCGCACCGAGTTCTCCCTTGTCGCTGACGCTTTTGAACGTCACGGCGAATGCTGCGGTTCCACCGACTGCGACTACTGCCAAGAGTCCGATCAGAACCTGCACGGATCGAGGCATGGACGCAGGTGGTGCGCCGTACCCATGACGAGACGACATTGATCGAATCCTTTCCGGCGGGACCCGCATCAATAACCAACCGATGCCCGGTTTATCCCGCCGAAAAGAATCCTAACTCATGTTAGCGGTGAAGTAGCTCGATGTGGAAATCTCCACAACTAGGTGTAGATCTGGACAAACTGGGCCAGCGACTTCTCCACATCGCCTTTGAGCGCCCGCGCCACACTCGAACCGATCGGGCCGAACAACGGCGCGCCGCCCAACTCGACTGTCAGCGCGAGTTCCGACCCGTCGCCCTTTGCCTTCACGTCGAGTTCGAGACCGAGCTTGACCCCGCCCTTGCCGTCTCCCTTGAGCGAGATCGCCTTCGGGACGTCGTACTTCTTGATGGTCCACCGAACGCGGTTGCGCAGGCCCTTCACAGTCACGACCGAGCTGATCTCGGTGCCGACACCCAGTTGTTCGGGAAGTTCACTGCGCCATCCGTCGTGAACCACGAGCCAGTTTTCGTATCCGCTGAGATCGGACGCCTTGTCCCACACTTCCTGAGGAGGAAGCGGAACGTCGATTTTCACTGTGAGCTTTGCCATGGCAGAACAATAAGCCCCGTGCGCCTTTTCCGTAACCAGAGGTACCAGAAAGACGCACGGGGGCTTTGCCCCTCTTAGTGGCTGACAGCCTTTTCGACGCCGACGCCGGTGAGGGAGCGAACTTCCATCTCCGCCTGCTTTGCCGGATCTTCGATCTTGTTACGTCCGATGTACGTACCGACGATGCCGAGGACGAATGCCAGCGGGATCGAGACGATGCCGGGGTTCGAGAGCGGGAACCAGGCGAAGTCGGAGTTCGGGAACATCGACGACGGCTTGCCCGACACCGCCGGGGAGAACACGATCAGCGTCAAGCAGCTGATCAAACCGCCGTAGATGCTGAAGAGCGCACCGGTGGTGTTGAACTTCTTCCAGAACAACGAGTAGAGCAGGGTGGGCAGGTTCGCCGAGGCCGCCACTGCGAAGGCGAGAGCCACCAGGAAGGCGATGTTCTGCCCCATCGCCATGATGCCGAGAACGATGGAGACGAGTCCGATGACCACGACGGTGATTCGAGAAACTCGAACCTGCTGCTCCTCGGTTGCGTTGCCGCGCTTGATCACACTGGCGTAGATGTCGTGAGCGAACGACGCCGAAGCAGTGATCGCGAGACCGGCAACGACGGCGAGGATGGTCGCGAACGCCACCGCGGAGATGATGCCGAGGAAGATGGTGCCACCGAGCTCGAAGGCGAGAAGCGGAGCGGCCGCGTTCTCCTTACCAGGCGCTGCCAAGATCTTGTCCGGTCCGACCATGCTGGCCGCGCCGTAGCCGAGAACCAGTGTGAACAGGTAGAAGGCACCGATCAGCGCGATCGCCCAGGTCACCGAGCGGCGAGCTTCCTTGGCAGTGGGCACCGTGTAGAAACGCATCAGCACGTGCGGCAGGCCCGCGGTGCCGAGCACCAAAGCGATTCCGAGAGAGATGAAGTCGAGCTTCGTCATTCCGGAAAGACCGTACTTGGCACCGGGGCCGAGGATGTCGCGTCCCTGCACACCCTTGGTGGTGGAACTGTTGACCATGTCCTGCGCATTGGCGAGCAACTGAGAGAAGTTGCCGCGCACTGCCCACAGAACGAGTACGAACATGATTCCGGCTCCGGCAACCAGCAGAACTGCCTTGACCATCTGTACGTAGGTGGTGCCCTTCATGCCGCCGACCAAGACGTACACGATCATCAGCACACCCACGATCGCGACGACGATCGACTGTCCCACCTTGCCGTCGATGTTGAGCAGCAGCGCGACAAGTCCACCGGCGCCGGCCATCTGGGCAAGAAGATAGAAGAGGGAAACGGCCAGAGTGGACAGGGCTGCCGCCATGCGCACCGGACGCTGCTTGAGCCTGAAGCTCAGGACGTCGGCCATCGTGAATCTGCCCGTGTTCCTGAGCAATTCGGCGACCAGGAGCAGTGCAACCAACCAGGCGACAAGGAAGCCGATGGAGTACAGGAAGCCGTCGTAGCCGTACACGGCGATCGCACCTGCGATACCGAGGAACGATGCCGCCGAGAGGTAGTCACCGGCGATGGCGAACCCGTTCTGCGGGCCGGTGAACTGCCCACCACCGGTGTAGAAGTCGGACGCCTTCTTGGTGGTCCGGCTGGCGCGGATCACCAGCGTCATGGTCACGACGACGAACGCGAGGAAGATCGCGATGTTGAAGGCTGGGTTTCCTACGTCCGTTCCGGACGCGGCGAGTGTGGTGATCACTGTGCGGGACCTTCCAGTTCTTCACGGATGGCGGCGGAGCGGGGATCGAGCTCACGACCGGCGAACTTCACGTACCACGCGGTGATGGCGAAGGTCGTGACGAATTGCCCGAGGCCGAGGATGATGCCGAGATTGATGTTGCCGAGGACCTTGGTGGCCATGAAGTCGTGGGCATAGGTAGCCAGGACGACGTACACCGCATACCAGAGCAGGAAGAATGCAGTGATGGGGAAAACGAACTTGCGCAGACGCGTTCGGAGTTCCTGGAATTCGGGACTCGCTTGCATGTCTATGAATGCCTGGGCATCCGGGGTGCGTCGCTCTTGCGGCGACCCCTCACTGATTTCTGCTGTGGACACTGCCGGCTCCTCGCCTCGCGTGTGAAGTGAACTACGCACAGACGTTAGTGAGATCGGAGTCACATGAAGACGCTGTGGCGCCAGTCACACGGTGAGCAGTCGCGCGCTGCGCCGAACGGTCAGGCAGGCGCGACCAACGGCAGAGGGTTCGGGCGGTGAAAGTCAGGGTCGGCGGAGATCGTCTTCGCGATCGGAGCCCATTCCGAGACGTTCCGGGGCGTGCATCCGCGTGAAGATTCGCGCAATATCTGCCGGTATCTGCTTCGACGACACCTTGCTCACGACGATCATCGTGAGGAACGCCAGCGGCACGCTCACCGCGGCCGGGAACGCGAAAATGGCTGCCGGCCAGCCACCGAGGACGTCCTCCGACAAACCACCCAGGACGGCGACAGTAGCGGCAGTGCCCGCAACACATCCACCGACAACCATCCCCGCCCCCGCGCCGACGGCAGTCAGACCGCGCCACCAGATACCCAATACGAGCAGTGGGCAGAGCGTCGACGCAGCGACTGCGAACACCAAACCGACGGTTCTCGAGAGGTCGACCGACACCACCGCCAGCGACAGCACGAGAGGAACGACCCCGGCCAGTAGCGCTGCAATACGGAAGTCTCGAACTCGCCCACGGAGAACGTCGGTACTGACGACGCCCGCGATGCTGACGAGCAATCCGGATGACGTCGACAAGAAGGCGGCAATGGCACCGGACGCGACGAGGGCTGCCAGCAGTTGTCCGCCCCACCCCGAGAACACCGAGCCCGGCAACAGCAGCACCGCCGCGTCAGAGGTGCCGGTGATCAGAAGTTGCGGAACGTACAGGCGAGCGAAAACACCGAGGAGTGTCGGAAACAGGTAGAACACGCTGACCAGACCGACAACGGCGAGCGACGTCAGACGGGCTGCCCGGCCGTCGGGGTTGGTGTAGAACCGGACGAGAACATGAGGAAGGCCGAGCGTTCCGAGGAAGGTCGCGAGCATCAGCGAGTACACCTGGTACATCGGGTGCGGCCCACCGAAACCCCAACCCGGGGTGATCCAGTCAGAGTTCTGCGCGGGCGCTCCGGCGACGACAGGGACAGCGGCTCCCGCGTCGAGGACCATGGACATGCCTTCACCGAGAGTGTGCTCCCCCGGCCCCAGGGTCATCGTGCCTTCGACCGCTCGCCCGTCGACTGTGCCGCCGCTGACCGTCACCGGCTCGGACACCTGGACGACGACGTCGGTGGTGATGTCGACGGTCGTCGCAGTGGTGACCGTCGGCGGCATCGACGCGCCGACGTCGTGGTGATCGCCGAAGAAGTAGAAGGTCAGTGCCACAGCGGGAATCGCGACGGCAGTCAGTTTCAGCCAGTACTGGAAGGCCTGAACGAAGGTGATCGAGCGCATCCCGCCGCCGACGACGTTGGCGATGACGATGACCCCGACCGCTACGCCGCCGATCCAACTGGGAACCCCGAGCAAGATATTGAGCGTCAGTCCCGCGCCTTGGAACTGTGGAATCAAATACAGGATGCACACCATCGCGACCACGAGCATCGCGAGCTTGCGCAATCGCGGTGAGCCGAGACGGAACTCGGCGAAATCGGGGACGGTATACGCACCGGAACGCCGAAGCGGCGCTGCGACGAACAGCAGCAGGGCGAGGTATCCGGCGGTGAAGCCGATGGGATACCAGAGTGCGTCGGCGCCGTACTTGGCGACCAGCCCCGCAACACCGAGAAACGAAGCAGCAGAGAGGTACTCGCCGGAGATGGCCGTCGCATTCCACCGCGCACTGACGGTTCTGGACGCGACGAGAAAGTCCGAGGTGGTACGAGCGAGCCGAACGCCGTAGATTCCGATAGCCACCGTCGCGACAGCTGCTGCCACGATGCCGAGCACCGTCAACACCGGGATAGGTTGTCCTCCCACAGTGCCGCGCTCAGTCGTCCACGATGTCGTTGAAGTCCTGCTCGTTTCGCTCCGCACGACGCACGAACACCCAACCGGTCGTCAACAGCAAGGGATACACGGCGCCGCCCATCACGAGCCAGGGCAACCGGATGCCAAGGACCGCGACCTCCGACAGCGTCGGGAAGAGATGCGTCAGCAGCGGCACCGCACACAGGAGCCCGGCTGCCACGACGGCAAGGCGAATCGCCAGTCCCAACTGCGCGCGAACGAGACCGCGGATCATGGCGTCACCGACTTCGGTCTGTTCCTGCACCTCCACCCGTGTTCGCACGATCCGTGCGCCACTACGTTGCGCCAACACAACGCGCTCACGCTGCGGAGGATCGGACTGCGACGTCACCGCGACAACCAACTCTGCTTGGGCGCACGAACCAGTCGATCCTTGAGTTCACGGGTGTGTCTGCGACTGACTGGAAGCTCGACGGGAGGTTTGTCACCGTGCGGGCGCAAACAGACCACCAATCCACTGCCTACTGTTCGGATGCCGGTGACCAGCGCCAGAGATACCAGGTAGGAGCGGTGCACACGCAAGAAGCCCGCGTCGGCCCAGCGTGATTCGAGCGTCGAGATCGGGATGCGCACCAGGTGCGACTTTCCAGCGGTGTGCAAACGCGCGTAGTCCCCGTCGGCTTCCACCCACTCCACCGAGGAACGCTGAACGAGCGTCGTGACACCGCCCAGTTCCACCGGGATCACCTCGTCCGTGGGCGCAGCTTCGGGTTTGCTCTCACTCTTGGTGCGCCCGGCCAGCCCCACGATCCGCTGAACGGCCTGAGCGAGACGCTCCTCCCGGAGCGGTTTGAGTAGGTAGTCGACGGCGCCGAGATCGAATGCGTCAACCGCTCGATCGTCGTGCGCTGTCACGAACACCACGGGCGGTGGCGTCGCGAAATTGGAGAGGATGCCTGCCAGTTCGAGACCGTCGAGTCCGGGCATGTTGATGTCGAGAAACACCGCGTCGATGCTTCCACCGCGCAGTATCCGCAACGCTGTCGTCGCATCCGATGCCGTGTGAACGTGCGCCACCGAGTCCTCGGCGCGCAGCAAGAAGGCCAGCTCGTCGAGGGCTGGTTTCTCGTCGTCGACGGCAAGGACGGTCAGCTGGGCATCAGTGTCAGTCTCGTTCACAACAGGTCCATGTTCCCACGACGGTTTCAGCCTGATCATCGAAGGCGAGAATCAGACGTGAATACCCTGCTTGAACTTGGGAACACGCATGCTGACCTTCGTACCGGCACCCGGCGCTGTCTCCACCACGAGTCCGTAGTCGTTGCCGAACGCGGCACGAAGTCTGTCGTCGACGTTGGCCAAACCGACGTGAGCAGCTTCTCGTGCGCTGGGTCGCCCCGATCCCGACTCGATGGCGTCGAGCGAACCGGAGCGCAGTAGTTCGGGGTCCATCCCCACACCGTCGTCCTCGACGCTGATGATGCAGTCCGGTCCCTCGTCCGCAGCCACGATGCTCACGGTCCCGCCCTCCGGCTTACTCGAAATGCCGTGACGAACCGCGTTCTCGACCAGCGGCTGGAGGGCAAGGAAAGGAAGAACCACGTTGAGCACTTCGGGTGCTATCTGAAGGCGGACGTTCAGAGCCTCCCCGAATCGCGCGCGTTCGAGGGTCAGGTAACGATCGATGTTGCGCAGCTCGTCGGCAAGCAGGGTGAACTCACCCGCAGATCGGAACGAGTACCGCGTGAAGTCCGCGAACTCGAGGATCAGTTCTCTGGCCCGCGCCGGATCGGTTCGAACAAACGATGCGACCGTGTTGAGCGCGTTGTAGATGAAATGAGGACTGATCTGTGCGCGCAGGGCACGCACTTCGGCTCGATCCAACAGGGCTCTGGACGCGTCGAGGTCGGCGAGTTCGATCTGACTGCAGGCATATCGTGCCACCTCGGTGACCGCTCCGAGCATTCCCGGCCACGGGTCCTCGCTGGTGACGATTCCCAGTACGCCGACCACGCCGATGTCCTCGATCAGCAGGGGCTGAGCGATCAGCGCTCGCACATGGTGATCGCTCGGTCCGCGCACCAGGTCCGAGTGCGTGACGAGTACCCGGCGTTCGCCTTCGATCGCACGAATGGCGGCGTCATGGAATTGTTCGGACAACGCTTCGTGACGGCCGTCCCACGCCAACAGGTTTCCCGACGCGTCTGCCAGGCCCAGACCGGAGCCGCCGGTCAGCTCGCGTAGGTGAGGCGCCGCCTCGGCGGCCGAATTCTCGTCGAGTCCACGCCGAAGTGGCCGCGCGGCAAGCGAAGCCGTGTGGAGAGCGGCATGGACTGCACGTTCGGTGGGGGTGGTCACCTCACGTCTGGTGCGCATCCACACAGCCGTCAGCGCCCCGGCCACTGCGAGAATCAGCACGCTGAGAAGCGCGACCACGGCCGGACTCAACGCGAGTCCTCGTCCAGTTTCCGTATCAGTGTTTTCGGAGCCACCGTGCGGTACGCATCTTCGACGACGTCGGCTACGTCGTTCCAGAATTTCTCGTCCTCGGTCTCGTCGGCACTCGGAACGTCGAGGTACACGCCGATCCATCCCCGGCCACCCACGTACGGAGGGACGAAGAACCTCGACGGATCACGACTGACCCAATCTGCCTGCGCCCCAGGTGGGGCCGCGGCCCAGATCGCGACGCGATCGTCGTGGTGGTGATCTGCCATGGTGACGAACTGCGGCGCCTTGCGCACGAACCACGACGCTTCACCATGGCTGACCCGCTCGGTCGCCTCCGGCAATGCCAGTGCAAGAGCGCGGATTCGTGCCGAGGCCGTCATCGATTCACGACCCGCAGGTGTTCGGTGCCGGAACACCTGCAAATCGATCCTTCACCCACGCGACAGCTCCCGGCACAGCGGCGCCGTCCGCATGACCTTCACCCGGTCGCGCCTGGAATTCGATGACGTCACCGTCGGCGCAGGCGCGTTCGACTGCCGCCTCGGTCCATTCCGGACGGATCAGGTTGTCGTTGGTACCGACGACTACGTACATCGGACCGCTCGCGCGTTGACGGGGAAGAGCAACGTCGCTGAGCCACGCGTGAATTCGGTCCGCATCCTCGGCGGTGGCCGGCCGCGTGTCGGCGGGCGTCACCTTTCCGACCAGACCCAACTTCTCCGTCGCCCGAGCGGTCAGGCACGAGGTGAGCAGGTCGTAGTTCTGCTCGAATGCGCCGCGCACGTAGTCGGTTCGTTCGAGGTCCGGATGGGTGAGGGACAGCCCTTCGAGTACATAGGGCAGCAGCAGTTGCTGAGGCAGTGACAGATTCACCTCGGAATCACTCGAGATGATCGGCGAAATGTCCGCTGCCGGGGACAGGTTTGCTGCACCGACGAATTCGAGTCCGTCGCCGTAGGTGTCGGCTTCCTCGGCTGCTGCCCAGGATGCCTGCCCGCCTTGGGACAGCCCCAGAGTTGCCCAACGAGTCGAGGTGTCCGGAACGACGTTGCGCGCCGCTCGAACCGCGTCGATGACGTTGAACGCCGCGGTGTCCGGTTGCAGGTAAGGATGCGGGTCCGGAGTGCCGAGGCCCTCGAAGTCGGAGACAGCGACCACGTATCCCGAGTCGAGGAACGGCGCGACCAGGCCGATCGTGCCGAACAGGGTCGGCGAGGCCGACGGCGCGCAGTCGTCCGAAATACCAGTCGTGCCATGGCCGATGGAGACGATCGGCCAACCGCCCTCCGGCGGAGTTCCAGGCGGCGTGAACACCGTTCCCGACACCTGAGTCTCTCGGCCGTCGATACCGGAGGTGGAGCCGTACAGGATTTTCACCGCGCTTGCTCCGGACGCCGCCACTTCGGCTGTGCTGGTGAAGGGTTCACTGTCGAACACGACGCCACGTTGCGCACTGCTCTCGACCGACGGGGTTGTCGTGGTCGAGGTGTCGGTGACGGAGACATCCGGCGAGGCATCCGATCCGCAGCCGACGCTCACGAGAAGTGCGCTCGCCACCACGACTCCCCAGACTGCGCGAACCCGCGAACTCCGAACAGTCATACGCAGTGTTCCCCTCTATTTGCCTGCACCGCTACCTGCTCGGCGACGCCTGACACGTTCCTCTGCTGCGGCCTCTTCGATGTCGAGTCCTTCCAATACGGTACGCAATACCTCGTCGTCGAGATCTCCGTCGTCACGTGCGGCGATCAGCGCAACTCGTTGCGAGCGCAGTGACTGATGCCTGAACTTGTCGAACAGAGCTCCCGCATTCCACAAGGCGGCCTCGCGATCGGCGTCCTCGTCGACCTCCTGGAGTTGAAGCCTCGCCTGCATCGAGCGTCGTACGCGTTCGACGATCGCCTGCAGTTCCTTCCCGTCGATCCCCGGCGGAGGGTGCGCGGCCGCGTCTGCCAACGCCTTCTCTCCCGCCTTGCGAGAAATGTTGCGGGCCAACTCCATCTGTTCCTGCGTGCGCAACTGCTCGTAAGGATCCGCGACGTCGAGGCGACGGATCATGAACGGCAAGGTAGATCCCTGGATGAGCAATGTCCCGACCGCGACGATGAACGCGATCGCCTGGATGACGCCGCGTCCGGGGAACGGCTCGCCGGACGAGAGTGCAAACGGGATACCGCCGGCCGCAGCAAGAGTGACGACGCCGCGCATTCCCGCCCACGAGACCACCAGATTCTGTTTCCACGTCAGTTGATTCTCGCGATCACGGCGCAGGGTTACACCGAATCGCACACGCGAGTAGCTCAGGAACAGCCACACCGGCCGAATCACGATGACAACGGCCAGGACTGCGAGACCGTACGCGAACACGTGAAGCACCGGAAGTCCGTCGGCGACAACATCGTCGATCACGAAGCTCAGCTGGAGCCCCATGTACGCGAAGACGAACATCTCGAGAAGAGTGTCCAGGCTCGACCACACCGAGCGCTCCTGCAATCGCGTCATGATCGACGCGTCCGTCGAATAGTGCCCGATCACCAGACCAGCGACCACAACGGCCAGAACACCGGACGCGTGTAGTTCTTCGGCGGCCAGGTAGGCAGCGAACGGAAGCACCAACCCCAAGCCGGTTTCCAGTGGAGAGTCGTACATGCGGGCACGAACGAACTTGACGACAAACGCGAGCACCAAGCCGACGACAACGCCGCCGATCACTTCGTACGCGAAGAACAACAGGGGCGAATCGGTGGCAATTCGCGTTCCGGTCACTGCTGCGACGGCGACGGTGAAGAGCGTGAGCGCGGTGGCGTCGTTGACGAGCCCCTCGCCCGTCAGGATGGCGATCACCCGTTTCGGGAGCCCGAGCTTCTGACCGACCGCCACCGCGCTGACGGCGTCGGTCGGCGCGATCACGGCCCCGAGCACCAGGGCGGCGCCGATCGTGAACTCGGGCACCATCCATTCGGAGAAGAAGGCAACCACGAACGCCGTCACCAACACCATTCCGACGCCGAGGCGCAAGATCGGGGCCAAGTTGCGTTTGAAGGTCGCCACCGAGAATTTCAGAGCGGCCGAGTAGAGAAGCGGCGGCAGGACCACACCGAGAATGACGTGGGGATCGAGTTCCGGCCGCGGCATACCGGGTATGAAGGATGCGACCGAACCTACCGTCACCAAAACCAGCGGAGCCTGCAGGTTTCGTCGATTGGACAGCCCGGTGACTGCGATGGCGGCAATGACGACCAGCAGAATCCAGGTGAAGTTCACGCGTTCATTCTGCCCGCCGACCCTGGGAGTTCACCCAGCGGACGCACAGAAGCCCGCAACCTTTTCGGTGACGGGCCCCTGAGCAACGGTGCTACCGAAAAACGGTATGCCGAATCCGGTATTACTGCTTTTCGGGAACAGCCTTCTTGGCGGCCTCAGCTGCCTTGTCGATCTGATCGCCGTACTTGTTGCCGGTCTTGTCGTCGGCGATGTCGGCGACCTTGTCGATAGCGTCGTGAACCTTGTCGGAGTTCTCCGCTGCGAGCTCCTGGCCCTTTTCGACCAATCCCTTGACGTTGTCCAAGAAACCCATGTCCGTGTCCTCTCCCGGTGCTGACGCACATCCTTCGGCGGAATCGTTCCTCCGCGCCCTTCGATTCTCACAGGTCGACGGCCTCTGCGCCAGAAAGCAGGTCCGTGCGTTCGAGCCGTGCGCAACTCGAGGTAGCGTTAACCCGCCAATAGCTGATTGACCACCCATCGACATCGACAGGTGCCCGGTTTGAATGCAGGACTGCGCGGGACGGGGAGCGACCCCTACCCCACGCGTGAACTGCTGTCCCGGTGGTGGTCGGATCGCACCGATTACACCTGGCTCCCCCGATTCCTCGACACTCGCGGGCTGACCGTTCCCGGACGCAAATTAGTCGCGGTGTGGTGTTTTCTCTTCGCCCTGATCGCGGCGACCATGCAGTTGAGCCGCTTCGGTTCCGACACCGCCCTGGCGCGGTCGATCTTCGCCCTCGGAACTATCAGTGGCGCCTATGCGGGCTACCGCTGGGCGCGTAATGAATCGTGGCCAACTTGGCGACAATCCGTGGCCTTTGTCGTCTGGGCCGACCTGTGGCTCGCCGTCACTCTCTTCTTCGCCGTGCGCACCGCTTTCGTCGGAACCATCGGCTGCATCTTGTTCATCATGATCGGCTTCTATGCGGCGATAGTTCACAGCCCTCGCGTTGCCATCAGCCACATCGGTTGGGCTCTTGCTGTCTGCACGACGCTCGCTGCCATGGCGATGTCCGAGCCGGTCAACGACGACTGGGTGGTCGTGAATCTCTATCTGATGGTTGCCGGTGTGGTTTTCTCCACCGCATGGATTCTGCAGATCGTCTGGCTGCGCCTGACCGACGACGCACGCAACGCCCACCGGGACTACCTCACCGCGACACTCAATCGCCGCGGACTCCAGGACGAGGCACAGCATCTGCTGCGCAGTGATCGAACGCAGGCTCTGATCGCACTACTCATCGACGTCGACTCGTTCAAAAACCTCAACGACACACACGGCCACGTCGCGGGCGACGACGCGTTGACCGCTGTCGCCGACCGCCTCCTCGCTGCCGCCGGACCCGATGCGGTGGTGGCTCGAATCGGTGGAGACGAGTTCGTCGTCCTGCGCGGAGTCGATCGAGGAGATATCGAGCAGGTCGCCACCGAGATACATTCGGCGGTCTCGTCCGACTCCGATCCCTATCCTGTGTCCGCCAGTACCGGCGTCAGCGTCTATCTGAGTCCCGAGACGGACTTACCGGATCGAGCTGTAAACGAACTGATCGAGCACGCAGACAATGCGATGTACCGAGCCAAGAAGCGCGGCGGCGATCGCATTGCCTGGGTGCAGATGTTCAGGCGCTGAAACTACTCACTCACTGTGGGCATGGTGATGCTCGCCGGGCAGGTCGTCGGGTGTCGCGAACATCTTTCGTTTCTCCCCGTGCAGGCGTGCGCTGATCCACCACGAGAGTTCCACGAGTACAACGCCGATCGCGCCGAGGGTGATCGCGAGCGTCGTCGCAGCGACGTTGCTCGGATCCAGTTTGAAGAACTCGCGGGTGAACGGCAGCGCGAACAGGATGAGGTATCCGGCCACCGACCCGCCGATCAGAACGAGCTTCCACCAGACGTACGGCCGAGCCACGACGGCCAGAACCCACACGGCGATCATGATCAACGTGATGAGCGCACTGGTTCCGGCCTGGATCTTCTGGGTTTCCGTCTGGTCCGGGCCTTGGTAAGCCAATACGTAGGAGATGAACGTGGTGATGCCGATGATCAGGCCCGACGGCAACGCCAGACGCATCACGCGCGAGACGAAACCGGTTCGCGCGCGCTCGTTGTTGGGTGCCAGAGACAAGATGAAGGCCGGGATACCGATCGTGAACCACGCTGCGATCGTGACGTGGCGGGGCAGGAACGGGTACGGCAGCGGTTCGAAGTCGAAGACCTGGGACAGGACGCCGGTGATGCCGATCAGGAACGCAAGCACCACCGAGTAGACGGTCTTGGTCAGGAACAGATTCGACACACGCTCGATGTTGCCGATCACTCGGCGGCCTTCCGCGACGACGTACGGGAGCGTCGCGAACTTGTTGTCCAGCAGCACGATCTGGGCCACGGCTCGGGTAGCCGGGCTGCCCGAACCCATCGAGACTCCGATGTCGGCGTCCTTGAGGGCGAGCACGTCGTTGACGCCGTCACCGGTCATCGCGACGGTATGTCCGCGAGACTGCAAGGCCGCGACCATTTCCCGCTTCTGATCCGGTCGCACTCGACCGAACGTCGTTGCTCCGTCGAGAGTGTCCGCCAGCTTTTCCTGATCGCTCGGCAGCTCTCGCGCGTCGATGGGACGGTCGCCGCCTTCGAGTCCGAGGGATCCGGCAACGGCGCCGACGGAAACCGCGTTGTCGCCGGAAATGACCTTGACCGCGACCTTCTGGCTGGCGAAGTACTCCAACGTCTCCTGGGCGTCCGGGCGCACTTTCTGCTCGAGCACGACCAGAGCTTCGGGGGTGACGGTGCCAGGGGCGTCGGCGTCGTCGACGGGGAGGTCGCTGCTGCCGAGCATGAGGACACGAAGTCCGCTCGAACCCACTTCCTCGGCCTTGCGGGCCATTTCCGAGTCGGGATCGAGCAGCACGTCCGGGGCACCGAGTACCCAGTTGCCGTGACTGCCGTACGACTGGCCGCTCCACTTCTTCGCCGAGGAGAACGGCGCCACCGCTGTCGCTTCGCCCCACCCGGAGTCGTCGGAGAGAGACTCGCGAATCGCCAGGACACTCGCGTTGGGGCGAGGGTCGGACGCGGCCATCGCGCTCAACGCGGACTTGACCGCAGTCTCCCCCGATCCACCCGGTGCGACGTCGACCTCGGACAGCCGCATACCGTTCTCGGTCAGCGTTCCGGTCTTGTCCGCGCACACCACGTCGACACGAGCCAGACCCTCGATCGCCGGCAACTCCTGAACGAGGCACTGGCGCTTGCCCAACCGGATCACACCGACCGCAAATGCAATGGACGTCATGAGCACAAGGCCTTCGGGAACCATCGGAACCAGAGCTGCCACCATGCCGTTGAGTGCCGGTCGGATCGGCAGGCCGATCGTGAAGAGCTGATTGAAGATGATCAGCGCACCCGCCGGAATCATCAGGTAGGTGATGAACTTCAGGATCTTGTCGATGCCGCTGCGCAGTTCGGAATGCACGAGGGTGAACTTGCTCGCCTCTTCGGCCAGCTTGGCCGCGTATGCATCGCCGCCGACCTTGGTGGCGCGGTATGCACCGCTGCCCGCGGCAACGAAACTGCCCGACAACACTTGCTGGCCACTCGCCTTGTGAACCGGATCGGCCTCACCGGTGAGCAGCGATTCGTCGACCTCGAGTGCAGCCGAACTGACCACCTCACCGTCGACGACTATCTGGTCACCGGATCCGAGTTCGATAATATCGTCGAGCACAACATCTTTGGGCGCCATCGCCACGGCGACGCCGTCACGCCTGACCATGGGCTTGGCCTGACTCACGATGGCCAGAGCGTCGAGCGTGCGCTTGGCGCGGATCTCCTGGATGATGCCGATACCGCTGTTCGCGATGATCAGCAGTCCGAACATGCCGTCGATGATCGAACCCGTCGCGAGCACGATCACCAACAACACGGTCAGGATCGCGTTGATGCGAGTGAAGACGTTGCCGCGAATGATGTCCTTGACCGAGCGGGACGCCCGGTCCGGTACATCGTTGGTTTGTCCCGACGCGATCCTTGCTGCAACCTGATCGGCGGTCAGACCGCGGGCGACGTCGACGTCGTCTGGCAATCGCTCAGGCGCTACCGCCACTGCTGTCTCTTCTGAACTGGTGTGCTCGTGAGCCATGGTCAAAGATTACGCACCCGGAGCAACTAATCAGGGTCGGACTCGTGTGGCAATGACGGCTACACGAAGATCACACCCGTGCGCCGCGGTTCTGCGATGCTGGTCGGAACGAGCAGAGAAGGCCATCGAGGAACGGTATGAAATACGTCTACAACGGTCTAGACGAGGCGCTTCGGTGCGAACGGCCCGTCGACCTGCCGATTTCTCTCGACCTCAACCGGACCGACAACGTGGTTGTCTGGTTGTCGGCGATTCGGGTTTACTCGTTCGGGATGATGTTCGCGATTGATGCCCGCTACGAGGATCCGGCACTCTCGCTGAGTCTCGGCACTTACGACGGGCGTCCCACGTTCACACATTTCAGCGCGCCGCTACTCCTCGGCCTCGGTTTCGCGGACGGATCATCGGTGACAACCGCGCAAAGAACGCGAGGCTCGCTGCTGGAGTTACGCACGGCTGAAAGCCGCTCGGGCTCAGTGCGCGGTGAGTATTTGCTGGCTCCGATACCGCCTGCCGGGCCGATCGATGTCGCAACTGCATGGCCTCAGCTGGGAATGGACGAGAAGGTTGTCACCCTCGACGGAGAAGGCATCGCATCCGCATCCGAAAGTGTCACACAACTATGGGAACCGAAACGACAACCCGATCCCGACCTCACCAGTGAACAAGTGACACATCAACTGCAGTACCAACGTGGGGGTTGGTTCGGAATCCGACTGGATTGAGGAAGATCCCGGGTGACTTTCGAGCACGGGCCGCAGTCAGCCCAGCGGTATCCACCACTTCGACGGCGGTGTCGGTGACAACGCGTCGATCCTGCCGCCCGGCATCGGGACCGACACTGTTGTGCCCGCATCTGCAGCCGACTCGTCGAGGCGAATGATCGGCTCCGACCACGAGTGAAACGCGAGGTTGAACGTCGCCCAGTGAATCGGGACGAAGACACCGCGCGACCCGTCGCCCTTGTTGAGGTCGATGTGCGTCTGCACTGCCTCTTCCGGATTCATGTGGATGTCCGGCCAGCGCACGTCGTACGCACCGACGGGGAGAAGCGTCAGATCGAAAGGCCCATAGGTTTCACCCAGCTGTTCGAAACGCGATGTGTATCCGCTGTCACCACCGAAGAAGACCCGGTGCTTCGGCCCGGCGAATACCCACGACGCCCACTGCGTCGTGTTCCGGACGAGGCCACGACCGGAGAAGTGACGAGCCTCCGTGCACGTGAGGACCAGGTCGTCGATTTTTGTCGACTCGTCCCAGTCCAATTCCACGATCCGGTTCTCGGGCACCTTCCAGTGCCGCAGGTGAGCCCCGATACCGATCGGCACGACGAACGGAGCGGTCTGTGTACGAGTCAGGGTCTTGACCGTAGCCATGTCGAGATGGTCGTAGTGATCGTGAGAGATGACTATCGCATCCACTGCAGGCAGTTCGGTCAAAGCCACCGGAGTGGGGTGCATGCGCGCGGGACCTACTGTGGCCGAGGGTGATACGCGTTCACTCCACACCGGATCGGCGAGAACGCGGTAGCCGTCGACCTCGACGAGAACGCTCGAATGGCCGTACCACGTCACCGCCGCGTCGCCGGCTGCCGCCGGTGCCAGCGGAGTGGCCAACGGAATCGGCCGACGCGGCCGACCCGTCGACCCTCGCGTGGCCATCGACTTGAACATTCCGACATCGGTGCCCGGAACCAGTGTGCTGCTGGGCTCCGAGTTGTGGAACTGGCGGTCCCGGTATCGCGGGGACATCGCCGCATACGGTTGCACCGTGTTTCGCGAGGCCCCGATCTGCGTCGGGATGCCCCATGCGGCTCGCGCCACCCACCCCGTCGCCGCGGCAACAGCAGCAACTCCGAGAACCGTCGTCTTCTTCATTCAGACGAGCGTAGCCACTATCTGCCCTGCGTGCCCGGCGCCTGTTTTCCCTGCAACCAGCTTTACTTACCCTTGAATACGGGAGGGCGGTTCTCGATGCGGGCAGCGCGGGCTTCCTGGACGTCCTCGCTGAGCCAGGCGGCGTGAAGCGCGTCGAGCTGCTCGGGAGACTGCTCCTCCATGGTGCCGTCGTCGTTGAGAACCATCTTCATGTGCCGCAACGACAGCGGTGCGAGATTTGCAATGCGGTGTGCCCATTCCTGAGCGTCGTCGAGGGTTCCAATTTTGTTGGCGAGGCCGCGAGTGAAGGCTTCTTCGGCGCCGATCTGTTCGATGCCGAGCAAAATGGTGCGCGCGGGACCGCCGCCGACCAGCGACGCGAGCCGACGCATCGTCCACTTGTCCACCGAGACACCGAGGGTGGCGGCCGGGATTCCGAAGCGAGCGCTCGGCGCTACGACGCGAAGATCCGACGCGATGGCCAGTTGCGTGCCCGCGCCGATGGCCGGACCGTTGACAGCGGCAATGACGGGGATGGGCGCCGTGTCGATAGAGCGAAGCATCTCGAACAGACGATCGGTGAAGCCCTCCATGTAGACGTCGCCGGAAAGGTCCGCGCCTGCACAGAACGCCGATCCCTCACCGGTGATGACTACGACGTGCGCGTGCTCGGCTACCGCCGCGTTCATCGCGTCCCGTATTGCGATGCAGAGTTCCGCGCTGAGCGCATTACGACGCTCGTGACGCTGCAACTCGATGGTCACGACGTTGCCGTCACGGGAGAACCCGATCATGTCCGCTCACTTTCGTTTCTGGAAGGCTCGACACAGGGATGTTCCGAGGCGCCGATACCGTCCGCATACTTCTCTGCAGCTAAGTTCTGTACATCAGGAGGTTAGATTACCGATGAGTACAGACGACCTTGCCGCACAGCAACCACACCCGGTTGACGTGGTGGTGATCGGCGCCGGACAGGCCGGACTCTCCGCCGCGTACTACCTGCGCAAGTTCGGAATCGAGCCCGAATCGGGGTTCGTGGTGCTCGATCATGCGTCGGGGCCGGGCGGGGCGTGGCAGTTCCGTTGGCCGAGCCTGACACTGAGCACCGTCAACGGCGTCCATGACCTCCCGGGAATGTCCTTCGCGGAAACCACCGGTACAGACGCCGAACAGGTGCCTGCATCGGTGGCGGTCCCCCACTACTTCGAACTGTACGAAAAGCAATTCGAACTTCCCGTCCACCGCCCGGTACACACGCGAGTGGTGTGTCCGAGGGAAGAGCGCCTGCGGATCGAGACCGACCGGGGAGTATTCGCGGCGCGAGGCTTGATCAACGCGACGGGGACCTGGGAGCGGCCCTTCATCCCCCACTATCGCGGGGCCGAGTCGTTCCGTGGCCGACAACTGCACACGAAGGACTATCGAACCGCTGCCGAGTTCGAAGGCAAACATGTCGTCGTGGTCGGCGGCGGGATCTCGGCCGTCCAACTGCTCGACGAGATCTCACGCGTCACGACCACTACCTGGGTGACGCGGCGCGAACCCGAGTTCCGCGACGAGCCGTTCACGCCGGACATCGGCCGCGCTGCGGTTGCCATGGTCGAAGATCGTGTACGACGCGGCCTGCCACCGGGATCCGTTGTCTCGGTGACCGGCCTCCCGGTAACGCCTGCCATCCGGGCAGCGCGAGAGCGTGGTGTGATGAATCGACTTCCGATGTTCTCCGAAATTCTTCCGAACGGCGTGAAGTGGGCCGACGGTACCGTCGTCGACGCCGATGTCATCCTGTGGTGCACCGGTTTTCGTAGCTCACTCGATCACCTGGCGCCGTTGCACCTGCGCGGACCGGGTGGCGGAATTCCGATGACCGGGCGCCTCGCCACGCAGGTCGAAGCCGACCCTCGCGTGCACCTGGTGGGATACGGACCGTCGTCGTCGACGATCGGAGCCAACCGCGCCGGCCAAGCGGCAGCGCGCGAACTGACCGCGTACCTGGGAATCGGCGAATGAACAGAATCCTTGTTCCGGGCGAAACCTGCTGGCGCATCGAACCGGCGGACAATCTTGCCTGCATCGTCGACGCCGCTGACTACTTTCATCATGCGAAGTCCGCAATGCTGCAAGCTGAAAAGCGAATCATGTTGATCGGCTGGGACTTCGACACGCGCATCAAACTCGAACCAGGCGAGCAGACTCTCGACGGCCCCAACCGGTTGGGAATGTTCCTCCGCTGGCTCGTCCGCGAGAAACCCGACCTCGAAATCCTCGTACTCAAATGGAACATCGGCGCGTTCACCGCAATCGGCCGCGGCATGACTCCCGTCTTCGTGTCCAACTGGCTGACCGACGAGCGCCTACGGTTCGAGATCGACGGCGCCCACCCGGTTGGTGCGGCGCACCATCAGAAAATCATCGTCATCGACGACGCTCTGGCGTTCTGCGGCGGCATCGACATGACTGTGGACCGCTGGGACACCTCGGATCACGTCGACCGAAACGATTATCGAATCACGCCGAGCGGAAGGCGTTACGGCCCTTGGCATGACGCAACCACGGCGGTCGACGGCAATGCGGCTGCGGCCATCGGCGAATTGGCGCGGGCACGCTGGAAATC
The DNA here is from genome assembly GCF_029457415.1 of Rhodococcus sp. RCBS9. NCBI lineage: Bacteria > Bacillati > Actinomycetota > Actinomycetes > Mycobacteriales > Nocardiaceae > Rhodococcus > Rhodococcus sp. RCBS9. The sequence continues at coordinate 1,017,693 of NZ_CP120422.1, forward strand.
CGCAACCGGCGAGGATCTGACACCGGTCAAGAGCACTGCGACTCCGTGGCCCGTCAATTTGGCTCCCACCTTGCGGGTGGTCGACGTAGCCGTCGCCAGAACATTGCCGGAACTCGGCGAGCGCGCGGAGGTTCGTGAGATCGAGGCGCTGTATCTCGCGGCCATCGCCGGCGCCGAACACACGCTGTACATCGAAAGCCAGTACCTCGCATCACGCACGCTGGCCGAGGCGATTGCCGCGCGTCTACGTGAGGCCGACGGGCCGGAAATCGTTCTGGTCATTCCCCGCAATGCCGATGGATGGCTCGAACAAAAGGCGATGGACGGGGCACGCCACGACCTGCTGCATTTGCTGTGGTCGGCCGATATCCACGACCGTTTCGGTGCGTTTTATCCCGTGACCTCTTCTGGCGCACCTATTTACGTACACGCCAAGGTTCTCGTGATGGACGATCGCCTCCTGCGAATCGGGTCGTCGAATCTCAACAACCGTTCGATGGGCTTCGACACCGAGTGCGACATCGCCGTCGAATCCGACGACGACGCAGATGTCGAGTTGCGCGCCTCGATCATCGGATTGAGGCGCCACCTACTCAGCGAGCACCTCGACGTCACCGAGGAAGAAGTCGACGACGCGTTGGGCGAGCAGTCACTGTTGTCGACGGTTCGCGCTCTCTCGACCTCCGACGCTCGCAGTCTGCGCGAATTCGACCGGAACACAGTCGACGGCGAAGACCACGTGCTCGCTGAAAATGCACTGATGGATCCCGAGCGCACGCCGCCCAGACTGAGCGATCGAATCGAAGGATTGCGCCGCCTGCTCGGCAAACGCTGAGACTCTAGAACACGCGCACGCAGTGCCCGGTTGCCAGCGCGAGTTCGACGAGCGTTGCACCGTGAACACTCGGGACGAGCGCGAGGAGAAACGTATCGCTGTCGCTGTCGAGCCAGGCAAGTGAAACGCCCGTATCGGTGATGTTGTCGCCGATACGGGCGAGAAGCGATTCGAGTCCGGCAGCTCGATCGAAGGCCACGACAAGACTGTCCGACCACTCCCACGATCCCGCCGGCGCCGACGTGAGCACTCGCAGCTGACCCAGAACCTCGGCAGCATCCTCGTTCCAGTCCACCCAGACCAGGCGTTCTTGTTCGTGCAATGCGTCGACGAGAGCAAACCACGCCATTTCCGGGTGTGGCTTCTCGAGCGTCTGTGAGTACAACTCGTTCTGTACTTCGACATACCGTTCCGGTTGGTCGATCGCGAGAGTCACACGATCGATGACAACAGCGCTGTCAGGGGCGAGCAGTTCGGCGATCGCGCGCAACGCGTCGCGAGCAGTTCCACTCACTATGGCTCCAAGTTCAATTCGGTCATCGGTGCGGTTTCCACATTCTGACATGCGTGTGCGCCTCGTTCGGATGTGTCCTCGATGTCGGGACACGAGCCAGATGCTTGCCGTGAGTTCCACGAATTCCCGGGCAGCACCGCTCGCCGAGCTACCAAATTGGACTTTCCGGCTATCCCATTCGCCGCACTTGTCCGTTTACCCTTTCACCTGGCCTTACAATCCGGATATAGTCATCGGCGATCCAAGAAGCCAACTGGGATGTAGCGAGCCAGCGAACAGTCTGTTACCGTTCAGCTAACTACCCCTTCTGGTCAAACCGGATCGAAGGGGTTCGGGCAATGACCCACGGGGGTTGACGTGAAGGGGCCATGTTCCGCATGAAACACAATTCACACACGACAACCTCTTGGTGGTCGATCGGCGAATGGCGCCTGGGATGGAAGGTCATCGCCGTTCTCGCATTGCCGATGATCGTCGCCGTCGTCCTCGGAGCCCTTCGCGTTCAGACGGAACTCGAAGAAGCCGCACAGCTGAGTTCCTCGTCCGAGCGCGCCCTCGCTGTGCCCGCCGCGATCAATCTCGAATCCGCGCTGTACGAGCTCGCCGAAGCCGCATCGGCACGCACTGACACCGGCCCCGCCACACAAGCGGTTTCGGACGCAATGGATCAACTGGTCGACGCCGCGCGCGCGTTCCAGTCCGACGACGATCTCAACGACCAAGTGACTTCGGCGCTCGCAGAGAGCCGTTCCATCACGGAGGAGGTCGCCGCCGGCGCGGTGGCTCCCGCACGCTTGGTTTCGCGGGTCGGCGAAGTCTCTCGCGCACTCTCGAGCACCTTCACCAGCGTCGTCGAGCATTCTCAGCGTCCGGCGCTGCGCGAAGAGGGTGGCCGACTCTCAGCACTCTGGGATGCGCGACGAGCACTGGCCGAACAACGAATCCTCTTCGGCTCAGGTGATCCGGACCAGCAGGCTCGTACCTCGATGGTCAGTGCCGCCGGTGCCGAACTGGTCGCTCTGAACAACATTCTCGCCATCGACGGGAGCAACGACACCGTCCGGACCCTCAGCAACTCCGCTCAGAACCGGATCAACGCACTCGGATCAACCCCGTCGACCTCTCCTCTGGGGAGCCGCGTCGGTACCGATCTGAAATCCGGAAACGACCAGTACAACAGCCTGACCGACACCACCGTCACCGAGTTCGGCGATACCGTCACCGCTGAATCCAATGCAGCACGAACCGCAGCACTTCGTGACACTGCAATCGTGCTCGGCGCGGTCCTGCTGGCACTGGCCATCGCCCTCGTCATCAGCCGATCGCTCATCGATCCGATCCGTCGGCTGCGATTTGCCGCATTGCAAGCAGCACGACGCGGACTCCCCGACGCGATCGAACGAATTCGCGCAGGTGCCAGTATCGACGACGTCGACTTCGCCCGTGTACCGATCCGCACCCACGAGGAAATCGGCGAGCTTGCACGCGCGGTGGACGACATGCACGGTCAGGCCATCACGCTGGCCGGCGAGCAGGCCACCCTGCGGCGCCAGGTCAACGACATGTTCGAAACGCTGTCGAGGCGTAACAAGTCCCTCGTCGACCAGCAACTCGGTTTGATCGAACAGTTGGAGCAGGACGAAGACGACCCTCGTCGCCTCGAGAATCTGTTCCGGCTCGACCACATCGCCGCGAGAATGCGTAGAAACGGCGACAACTTGTTGGTTCTCGCCGGAACCGATGTACGCCGCGCCAGAACCGCCCCCGTCGCTCTCGGCGATATCCTTCGTGCGGCGGTATCAGGCGTCGAGGAATATCGACGCGTCGAACTCGGGCAGATACCGCCCGGAGTCGTCACCGGTCATGCTGCCCCGGACGTCGTTCACCTCATCGCTGAACTGCTCGACAATTCTCTGCGGTACTCCCCGCCGGAGACCACCGTCTCCATCAACGCTGCCCGCACCATCGACGGCTCCATGATCGTCGAGATCGCAGATCTCGGTATCGGCATGTCGCCTGCCGATATCCTCGATGCCAACGAGCGCCTCGCCGCCGGCGGCGAGATGAGCGCGGATACAGCGCGTCGCATGGGTTTGTTCGTCGTGAGCCGAATCAGTCGTCGCTACAACATCTCTGTGCGCCTGCGCCCGACGGCAACGTCGTCGACGCACAGCGGCATCACCGCAACGGTGCTCCTACCGACGTCGATACTCGATTCTTCTCGGGGACCCGAGATCCGCACGCCGCGAACCGGACCCGTGCCCACGCTCGATCGGACTCCGCCGCCCGCACCGTCTGAACCGTCCTGGTCAAAGCCCGTCCCGACCGAATTGGCACCCCCGCAGCCTGCGACCAGAAGTTTCGCAGATCTCCCGCGTCGAACGCCCAGCAACAGCACCGACCGGACTGAGACGTTCGCCCCGATCACACCGCAATCCATTCCCACGACAACAGCGCCTTCGGGGTTGCCACGTCGCACTCCGGGCACAAGTGGAGTACCGGCGGTCAGTACCTCGACTCCGACCACTGCTGCACCCGCCACCTCCGTGTCGTCCTTCGCTCCTCTGCCCGATCCCGAAGGCACAAGCGCATCGACGTCCCTTCCCGTGCGTACTCCTTCGCCGGAATTCACCTCGCCGGCACAGGGTCCCGAGATCCCGGTGGGTCCACACCCGTCGACAACCCCGCCGCCACGGCACCGGCTCTCAGCCCCGACGCCGACAAATACTGCGGCGTTCTTCTCCTCGCGCACCCGTGACGGGCTCTCTGCTCGCGCATCGGCGCGCGCTGACGGCGCGGGAGAGGGCAACTCGAACGGCGTACTCGCTGCCCCGACCACGATGCCGATTTTCGCCCGGATGGTGTCCGAGTGGCTCGTGGACCCGACGGCGGAGACTTCAGCTGCTTCCACCGGCAGTGCGTGGACCACCGACGCGGATCAAGGCTGGCTGGCCGCTCGGACCTCGTTCGAGATGCCGGTCACCAAGATCGCCGATTCCGGACTTCCCATTCGAGACCGCGGAGCCCGCCTGGTTCCCGGCGCAGTCGGGAGAGGCGGAACGACACAGCGCCATGCATCCAATCCGGCGGACGTCCAACGTGGTTGGAGCAGTTACCAATCCGGAGTACAACGAGGGCGTCGGCGCGCCGCCGACCATCAGCCCGATGGCGGACAGTCTTTCGAATCGTCCACGATGTTGCACAACGATGAAGGAGAACAGTGAACACTGTCGGAGCCCAAGAGACTCCCCGCGCACTCGACTGGCTGGTATCGGCTTTTGCCCGAGACGTGCCGGGTGTGAGTCACGCGATCATCGTCTCAGCCGACGGGTTGTTGACGGCCTCGAGCACACATCTTCCGCTCGATCGGGCCGATCAATTAGCCGCTGTCACTTCCGGACTCGCCAGCCTGTCCGCGGGGGCGTCACGCCTCTTCGACGGTGGAGCCGTCATGCAGTCCGTCGTCGAGATGGAGAACGGCTACCTGCTTCTCATGGGCGTCGGTAGTGGCGCTTACCTTGCCGCTCTCGCTGTCGCCGGATGCGACATCGGCCAGATCGGTTACGAAATGGCGACTCTCGTCGATCGCGTCGGCACCACCATGGACATTGCCCCGAGAACATCGCAGGGTATTTGAGTTCGATGCCTCACCATCAATCCGAGTACGACGACGCCGAACCGAGCTTGGTCCGGCCGTACGCGCTCACCGAAGGTCGGACCCTGCCGTCCATCGACCTCCCACTCGAAGCGATCATCGCGACGATCGAAGACGCGGTCTCGAACAATCTTGCACCGCAGGATATTCGTGCATCGATCGTCGCACTCTGCGAGCAGCGGATCTCGGTTGCCGAGATCGCTGCCCACCTGGGTGTTCCGATCGGAGTCGTGCGGGTACTGGTCGCCGACCTCGTAGTAGCCGGATCACTGGAAATACATGCCACTCTGCGAAGCGACGCATCTCGAGTCGAGCGACGCGAACTGATCGAAAGGACCCTCAGTGGACTTCGGGCACTCTGACTCATCGTCTCGCGTGAAATCGACAAAAATCGTGATCGCCGGGGGTTTCGGTGTTGGCAAGACAACACTTGTGGGGACCGTCTCCGAAATCGTCCCCCTTCGCACGGAGGCCATGGTCACCGACGCCAGCGACGGTATCGACAATCTCGGATCCACTCCCGACAAGAGCACCACGACGGTCGCGATGGACTTCGGGCGCATCACTCTCGCCGACGACCTGGTCCTCTATCTGTTCGGAACCCCGGGACAGCGCCGCTTCTGGTTCATGTGGGACGACCTGATCACCGGTGCGATCGGTGCGGTCATTCTGGTCGACACGCGTCGCCTGGAAGACAGCTTCGCCGCAGTCGACTTCTTCGAGGCGCGAGGCCTCCCGTTCATCGTGGCGGTCAACCGTTTCGACGGCGCGCCAATCCATTCGGCGAGCGATCTCCGCCAGGCGTTGGCTCTACCCAACCGGGTTCCCATGATCGAGATCGACGCCCGAAACCGCGAATCAGCCAAACGCGCGCTGATCGCCGTCACCGAATACTCCCTCGAACGACTTGCAGCTGAAGCAGTCGTCTAGATGAATCACCAGATGCGAATCGTCGCCGAAAGGAACTGGCATGTCGGATGAAATGCACCATTTCTCGATGGGAATCTGGCTGCTCGGACTCGCCTACGTCGTGTCCGTGGTCGGGTCGGTAGTCGGCCTGGCGTGCACCAGGCATTCAGCGTCGGCGACGACAACCGCCACACGCATGCGATGGCTCGCCATGGCTGCCTTGTCGATCGGTGGCGTCGCCATCTGGCTCATGCATTTCATCGCCATGCTCGGCTTCGCGGTCCCCGGCAGTCCCATTCGATACAACCTCGGATGGACCGTGATCTCCGCGATCATCTCAGTAGGGGCCGTGTTTGTCGGCCTGCTGATCATCGGGACCGAATTTCGCTGGACGCGGCTTCTGATCGGGGGCGTGGTAACCGGTCTCGCCGTGAACATCATGCATTACACGGGTATGCGCGCCTTGCGCTTTCAGGGCGAGATCCACTACGACCTGCTCTTCGTTGCACTGTCGGTTCTCATCGCAGTCGTCGCCGGAACCGCTGCACTGTGGTTCACCATGGTGCTCGAGTCCACGATTCTGCGTTTTGTCGCCGGAATCATCATGGGCATCGCCGTCGTCGGTATGCACTACACCGGAATGGCCGCTGTCGAGGTTGTTCACGACGCGGCAGCCCCGGCGCCACAGGGACTCGAAGTGTTCTCGTTCCTCTTCCCTGTCTTCGTTCTCGGCCTGCTGGCGTTGGCAGTTCCGATTGTCGCAGTGCTGACAGCACCCAACCGCTCGACGGCACGAATGGAATCCGCCGCCGACGATCTGGCGTTCGAAGCACGAGAGTTCGCGATCTCGAACTGAGCAGAGTACGGGGCGAGTTCACGTAAATCGAGAACGCCCCGTACATTTCGGGGATGGTGGATGCCGGACACAACCCCCAGCCATCGACCCGCGCAACGCTCGTCGTGATCGGTGGTTTGCCGGCCACCGGCAAGTCGACGATCGCGCGGGCGCTTGCGCAGCGTCACCAAATCCCCTTCGTGCGGATCGATACCATCGAACAGGCGCTGATCCGCAGCGGTATAGCTGATGCGTCCGGGACCGCCGGATACATCACCGGGTACGCGCTCGCCGCCGAACAATTGCGACTGGGACTTTCGGTCGTGGTCGAATGCGTCAACCCCGTCGAGGCGACACGAAACGCCTGGTCCGCTACCGCACAACATAATTCGGCGCGCCTGCTCGGTGTCGAGGTCATCTGTTCGGATCCCGACGAGCATCGCAGACGCGCTGAACGGCGAGTCGTCGACATCCCGGATCTCGTACTACCGGCGTGGCAGGAAATTCTGGATCGAGACTACGAGCCGTGGACTACGGAACGGCTGGTGCTCGACACCGCAATCATGGACCCCGACAGTGCAGTACGACGCATCACAGCCAAGATGCTGTAGCGTGCGAGCTGCTCACAAGGTGAGAACGAAGAATGCGCTGTTCGGGTCTTCGCGGTAGTTCCCGAACGGTGGACAAGGCACGAACCCGAATTTCGCGTACAACCGGCGAGCTGGATCGAAGAACTCTTGCGTACCGGTCTCCAATTCGAGTTGCCGGTAACCTCGTTGTCTCGACTCGTCCACGACGTGTTGAAGAAGTCGCGTTCCCACGCCACGCCCCCTTGCTGCCGATGACGTTCGCATCGACTTGATCTCGCCGCCCGCCGACGACCGTTCCTTGAGTGCGACGCAACCGAGTAACTCGTCACCTTCGCTCCACAGCGTCCACATGGTCACAGAGCTATCCATCAGCCCCGTGACGTCCAGCGCGTGAACGCTGTCCGCGGGCGAGGTCGCGTGCATGTCGGCGAGATGTTCGGTGAGTAGAGCACGGACCGCATCCCGACTCAGGTCGTCAATTTCGATTCGCACAGATCCTCACTGTCCTCTTCGCTTCCGGCAGTACCGAATGAAAGTATGACTGTCCTTCACTTCGCCGAAGGCCTGGCCCGAACGTGGATGCGTTCTCCTTGGGGGCCGAACAGACTCAGTACCTCGACCGGGCCGCGCCCGTCACTGCCGAACCAATGCGGGTTTCGGGTGTCGAATTCAGCAGCTTCACCCGTACCCATCACGATGTCGTGATCGGCCAACACCAACCGCAACCTCCCCGACAACACGTACAGCCATTCGTAGCCGTCGTGCACTTGGGGATCCGGTTCCGTCTGGCTTGCCGGGATGGTCATCTTGAATGCCTGCAACCCACCCGGTTGCCGAGTCAGCGGCAATACCGTTCGCCCACTGACGCTTCGAGGTGCACTCTGGATGCGTGGATCGGCGACCTGCGGTGCCGCCACCAGTTGGTCCAACGGCACTTGGTGGGCAAGCGCGATCGGAAGCAGCAACTCCAAGCTCGGGCGACGCTCCCCCGCTTCGAGCCTCGACAGGGTGCTCTTCGAAATACCGGTGGACTCGGACAGCGCTGTGAGCGTGACGTTCCTCTGTGTACGAATGCGTTTGAGGCGCGCGCCGATCTGCGAGATGGCGGCATCGATGTGCGGACCGTTGACATTCATGGTGCCGAGTCTGACGACGATTCCCAGAAATGGCAACATTAGTTGCTGAAGAACCCCCTCCGCGAGCAATCTGTGCTCATGCGAACACACACTGAAACTGAGATCCTCGACGCCGTGATCGTCGGCGGTGGCGCCGCCGGACTCAGCGCAGCCCTGGTGTTGGGTCGTGCTCGGCGCTCGGTCGCCGTCATCGATTCCGGCAAACCGCGCAACGCACCGGCAGCACACATGCACGGCTTCCTCTCGCGCGACGGCATGGCGCCACGTGAGTTGCTCGCCGTCGGACGCAGCGAATTGCAGACGTACGGAGTGGAATTGACACAAGATGACGTAGTCGACATCTCCTGGTGCGGTATCGAACCCGGCTTTGTCGTCGAACTTTCAGGAGGCACGACGCTCGAAACTCGTACTGTGCTGGTTGCCACCGGCCTACGGGATTCACTCCCGAAAATACCAGGCATCCAGGAGCTTTGGGGGCAAAGCGTGCTCCATTGCCCGTACTGCCATGCGTACGAGATCAGCGACCAACCGATCGGCGTTCTCGGCGGCGACGCTCGCGAGATGTCACTTCACCAGGCGTTTCTACTCCGACAGTGGTCGTCGGATGTGACGTTCTTCCCCGACAAGATCTCGCTCACCCCCGACGAACGCGCGCGACTGGCTGCCCGAGGAGTGACGGTTGCCGACGGATCGGTATCTGGATTGATCGGCGAGAGAGGCGAACTGAGGGCCGTCGAACTCGACAACGGCCAACTTGTTGCGCGCTCAGCACTGTTCGTTGCGCCGCGTTTCGTTCCGAACGACGCACATCTGACGCGACTCGGCTGCAAAACCAGCCCCACGGGATTCGTGGCTGTCGATCGTTCCGGCGCCACCAGTGTTCCTGGTATCTGGGGCGCCGGCAACGTCGTCGACCCTCGCGCCCAGGTAATCAATGCTGCGGCGGCAGGTTCGACCGCGGCAATCGCGATCAACGGATATCTGGTCGAGCAAGATGTCGAATCGGCTCTTCGTTCGACCGAGCCGGAAGGGGGCTTCTCGGCGACAGTGGAGCAACGCGTCTGCGAGTTGAACGGCGGCAGCGCCCTCCACGGCTTGTGACCGAGGTGTCTACGTCGCGGGGCCGCCGTGCAACTTCTCGTAGGCGGCCTTCTCGGCGTCGTGGCGCGAGATCTTCTTCGGGTTCTCGAGGTCGGAAGGCAAACCGTGACGCTCGAGGCGACGCGACCTGTTCTGAGCCATGTAGGAGACCGAATAGAACAGTGCCAGAAGCACTCCGAGCAGCACCATCGATGCCCGCAGGGCCCACGGCCCGGGGAAGAGCATGAAGGCCGCGAACACTGGAATGAACGGCACCATGCTTCGGATCAGGTGACGCGGCACGGCCCAGTCACCGATCAGGTCGTTTCGTACCCAGTCCTGCATCGAATCGGGCAGTTTGCGCCCCACTGAATAACCCAACCACTGAAGAGGATTCGGGCTCGTACGTTGCTTTTTGGAAGTCACGGAAGTCACCTGTTCGGTACGCATCGACGGTACTGACGCAGTCATCACGTTTCTTTCGGATGCAGTCATCACATTTCTCTCATTGGTCCAAGGCTCCGGCGCGGAGCGCGGCCTCGTTGACCCGCGTCAGAACGTTGTGAAGTTCTTCGAGTTCGGCGAGGCTGACGCCGAGCTTCGCGACAACCGCCGGCGGGATCTTCTCCGCCTCCGCGCGCAGTGCCACACCGGCTTCGGTGAGGTCCACGTCCAGTTGCCGTTCGTCGGCGCGGCTACGGGTTCGCGTGATCAGCCCGGACGCCTCGAGTCGCTTGAGGAGCGGCGACAGCGTCGGCGAATCGAGTTGCAGTGCCTGCCCGATTTCCTTGACCGCCATCGGCGACTTTCCCCACAGTGCCAGCATCACCAGGTACTGGGGATGCGTGAGGCCCATCGGCTCGAGCAGTGGCCGGTAGACGGACAGCACCGCCCGGTTCGCGACCGCAAGTGCAAAGCACACCTGCCGGTCGAGAGCCAGCGGATCATCCATCTGCGTCTGCGGAGCCTTCGTCGTCATGAATCCGATGTTATCAGATTAATTAGTGCAGCAACTATTATTGCACTAATCAATCTGGCGACGATCGTCACTCTTCTCCAACGTCGACGTGGGTTGCCCGGTGAGACCCACGTGCGCTTCCGCCCTCATTCGCTCCACCATGTGCGGGTAGTGCAGCTCGAACGCCGGACGTTCACTGCGGATGCGCGGTAACTCGGTGAAGTTGTGACGCGGCGGCGGGCAGGTGGTTGCCCACTCCAGCGAGTTTCCGTAACCCCACGGATCGTCGACGGTGACAACTTCGCCGTAGCGGTAGCTCTTGAAAACGTTCCAGATGAACGGAAGCGTCGAGGCACCGAGCACGAAGGCAAAGATCGTGGACACCGAGTTCAGCACCGTGAACCCGTCCGAGGGCAGGTAGTCGGCATAGCGACGCGGCATCCCCTCGCCGCCGAGCCAGTGCTGAACGAGGAACGTGCCGTGGAAACCGACGAACGTGGTCCAGAAGTGCCACTTGCCGAGACGCTCGTCCATCATGCGACCGGTCATCTTCGGGAACCAGAAGTAGATACCGGCGTACGTGGCGAACACGACCGTACCGAAGACCACGTAATGGAAGTGGGCGACGACAAAATACGTGTCGGTGACATGGAAGTCGATCGGCGGGCTCGCGAGAATGACACCCGACAGACCACCGAAGAGGAAGGTGATCAAGAAGCCGACCGAGAACAGCATCGGCGACTCGAAGGTCAACTGCCCCTTCCACATCGTGCCGATCCAGTTGAAGATCTTCACACCTGTCGGCACGGCGATCAGGAACGTCATGAACGAGAAGTACGGCAGGAGAACAGCACCCGTCGCGTACATGTGGTGAGCCCACACCGCGATCGACAGAGCTGAAATCGCCAGTGTCGCATAGACCAATCCGGTGTACCCGAAGATCGGCTTACGGCTGAAGACCGGGAAGATCTCCGAGACGATGCCGAAGAACGGCAGCGCGATGATGTACACCTCGGGGTGACCGAAGAACCAGAACAGGTGCTGCCACAACAGAACTCCACCCGACGCCGGGTCGAAGATGTGCCCACCGAGATGACGGTCGACGAACAGACCCATGAACGCAGCGGTCAAGAGCGGGAACGCCATCAAGATCAGAATGCTGGTGATGAAGATGTTCCACGTGAAGATGGACATCCGAAACATCGTCATACCTGGTGCGCGCAGGCAGATCACGGTGGTGATCATGTTGACCGCACCGAGAATGGTGCCGAGGCCACCGACCGTCAGACCGAAGACCCACAGGTCGGCGCCGACGCCGGGACTGTGCACCGCACCCGACAACGGGGTGTACGCGGTCCAACCGAAGTCGGCAGCGCCGCCCGGCGTGAGGAATCCGCCGAGAACGATGAGACCACCAAAAGTGAAGAGCCAGAACCCGAATGCGTTCAGACGCGGGAACGCCACGTCCGGGGCACCGATCTGCAGCGGAAGTATGTAGTTCGCGAAGCCGAAAACGACGGGCGTCGCATACAGCAGCAACATGATCGTGCCGTGCATGGTGAACAACTGGTTGAACTGCTCGTTCGAGAGGAACTGCATCCCGGGGACAGCCAGTTCCGCACGCATGAACAGGGCCATCAGGCCGCCGATCAGGAAGAACACGAAAGCCGTGATCATGTACATGATCCCGATCTTCTTGTGATCGGTGGTCTTGATCATGTCGAACATCCACGACCCCTTGGGATCACGGCGCTTCGGGTACGGCCGCTCCGGAATCGGCTCCAACTCTCCGGTCCGCTCGTCCGGCACCGTTGTCGTCATGCTCGCGCGTCCTCTTTCGTGCTCGATACCGCCTCAAGAACTTTCCGCACGACCATATCGCATGTTAATAGTTAATGCACAAACTAAGTGTGGCCGACGTGAGCATCTATCGAAAACCGAACGTACGCAACCTTTTGCAGATTTCGGTGAGATAAAGTCAGGCGGCGGAATAGGTCGAGGGTCCGCCGCGTTGAACAAACCCGTGACTCTTCCCGACACATCGACAGCACCCGAGGCCTCCGCGTTGCGCGGCCTCTTCGAGCCTTTCGAGGTCAAATCACTCTCGTTGCGTAACCGTTTCGCCATGGCCCCGATGACGCGCGCCTTCTCGCCGGACGGAATCCCCGGCGCCGACGTAGCCGAGTACTACCGTCGTCGCGCAGCAGGTGGTGTCGGCTTGATCATCACCGAAGGCACGTACATCCCGGACCCGGCAGCCGGCCCGCACACCCGCGTACCGCGCATCTACGGCGATTCGAGCCTGGGTGGCTGGAAGTCGGTTGTCGACGCCGTCCACGCCGAAGGCGGATCGATCATTCCTCAGCTGTGGCACCTCGGAGTCGAACGCGGCGAGAACTCGCGCCTGAACCCCGAGGTCGAAACCGTCAGCCCCTCCGGCCTGGCACTGGACGGCACCCGCCTGGGACGAGAATTCACCACCTCTGACCTCGACGACTTGAAGCAGTCGTGGGTCGACGCCGCACTCAACGCGAAGAACACCGGCTTCGACGGTCTCGAGTTGCACGGAGCACATGGCTACCTGCTCGACGAATTTCTCTGGGCGGGAACCAATGTCCGAACCGACGGATACGGCGGATCACTCGAGGCCCGCACCCGTTTCCCGGCCGAGGTCGTCGCCGCAATCCGAGAGGCCGTCGGGGCCGAGTTCGCGATCGTCTACCGATTCTCGCAGTGGAAGTCCGGCCATTACGACGCTCGTATCGCCCAGAGCCCGGCAGAACTCGGCCGCATCCTCACTCCCCTGGTCGACGCCGGCGTCGACGTTCTGCATCCGTCCACGAGGCGTCATTGGGAACCGGCATTCGCTGAACTCGACGGTGAAGACGGCACACTCGGCCTCGCCGGTTGGACGAAGAAGCTGACCGGGTTGCCGACCATCACCGTCGGTTCGGTCGGACTCGATTCCGTGTTCACGACGGCATTCACCGGCGAAGCTGCATCTGCTGTCACCGGACTGGAGCGTCTCGAAGCTCAGTACGAGAGGGGTGAATTCGACATGGTTGCCATCGGGCGCGCGCTGCTCGCCGATCCCGAGTGGGTCGAGAAGCTCCGCACCGGACGCGCGGACGAGCACATCGCATTCACCGCAGAACATCGCACACACCTGAACTGACCTCGCACGACAAAACGGCACTCCCGCAATTGTGGGAGTGCCGTTTGTGGGTCTGCCGGAAGTACTAGCTGCCGAGCGTGACCGGGTCGGGGCCGATGCGGCCGGCCGGGTCGTCGAGAGCACCGATCGCGTTGATCTGTTCCGGTGTCAGTTCGAATCCGAAGACATCGAAGTTGGCGGCGATACGTTCGGGGGTCACCGACTTCGGAATCACCACGTTTCCGATCTGCAGGTGCCAGCGAATGATCACCTGAGCCGCGGTGACGCCATGAGCGTCGGCGATAGCGGTGATCACGGGGTCGCCGAGAACGGTTCCCTGTCCGAGCGGGCTCCACGCTTCCGTCGCGATTCCCTTGCCGGTGTGGAAGGCGCGCAATTCTGCCTGGTTGAATTTGGGATGGAGCTCGATCTGATTGAGAACCGGCACCTCACCGGTTTCGCCGATGACACGCTCGAGGTTCTCGATGGTGAAATTGGAGACGCCGATGGATCGAACCCGTCCGTCGGCCTTGAGCTTCTGGAATGCCTTGAACGTCTCGACGTACAGGTCCTTGGACGGAACCGGCCAGTGGATCAGGTACAGGTCGAGGTACTCGAGACCCAACTTGTCGAGGCTCGCGTCGAATGCCGCAAGCGTCGAGTCGTAGCCTTGGTCGTCGTTCCACAGTTTTGTCGTGATGTAGAGGTCTTCGCGGGCGATGCCGGATTCGGCGATCGCGCGGCCGACGCCCACCTCGTTGCCGTAGATCTTGGCGGTGTCGATACTGCGGTAGCCGGTCTTCAGGGCTGTCGAGACGGCTTCCTGCGTCTCGTCGTCCGGAACCTGGAACACACCGAATCCGAGTGCGGGGATCGTCTTACCGTCGTTCAGAACAATGGTCGGTACAGAGGTCACATCGTTGGTCTCGGTCATATATGGAACCAACGCGCGAGGGCCGGGAGGCATTCCCCGCCGAACCTCCGGGCAGTGCCCTTGTACCGCCCGAAATGCCGGTCTACCTTGGAAGACAAGTATTGGAATCGCCTCGAGAAAAGAGAGAGCGATGAATCTTTCATATCGTCTCGCCTACAAGGTCGGTGTCACTCCGTGGGAGCACACCGGGCACGGGTTCGACGCTCAACTGTCCGGCCTTCTGGATGCGATTCCCGTCCCGGAAGGTGGCCGTGCACTCGATATCGGTTGCGGCACCGGACGCCATTCCATCGAGCTGGCGCAACGCGGGTGGCACGTCACCGGCGTCGACGCCGAACAGGAACCGCTGGACAAAGCGCGCATACACGCGCGTGAAGCACACGTCGACGTCCGGTTCCTCCACGAGGACGCGGCAGACCTGCACATTGCTGTCGACGGCGGGCACATGCTGGTGCTCGACATCGGCTGTTTTCACGGGCTCACCGATCATCAACGGCGGGACTACGGGAGATCCGTAAATGCGATCACCGCACCGGGAGCGTCCATGGTGATGTTCGCATTCGGACCGGGGCACCGTTGGCCGATGCCACACGGCGTCTCGGAGGAGGACGTCATGCGTGCATTCGACGGTTGGTCGATGGCCTCGAGCATGGCCGCGGACGTGAGTGAATCGCCACTTCCGGTCCGTGCGGCACATCCGTGCTGGTATCACCTGGTCCGTGGCTGACTGCTGTGCGCCTTTATTAACCGCCCGCGGTTAATAAAGGCGCACAGCACCGGGGATACTTCTCAGGTGACTGCAACACTGCGCATCAGCGGCCTCTCTGCTTCCCGGGGAGAACGCACCCTGTTCTCCGACCTCGACCTCACCGTTGCCCCCGGCGACGTCATCGGCCTCGTCGGCGCGAACGGCGCCGGCAAGTCGACGCTTCTCACCGCACTGGCCGGAATCGGAACCGCCGACGTCGAGGGTTCGATCATCCTCAGCCCGCCGGATGCTGCGGTCGGTTACCTCGCGCAGGAACCCGATCGCATCGAGGGTGAGACCGTCCTCGAGTTCCTCGGCCGCCGCACCGGCGTCGCCCACGCCGAGGAAGTCATGAACGCCGCAGCCGAAACCCTGGCCGAAGCCGAAGAGGATCTGTACTCCCCGGCACTGGAACGCTGGCTCGCTCTCGGCGGCGCCGACCTGCTCGAGCGCGCCGAGAAGGTGGTCGAAGAACTCGGTCTCGGAGTTCCACTCGATGCACATATGACGGCATTGTCCGGCGGTCAGGCCGCGCGCGCCGGCCTCGCGTCACTGTTGCTTTCGCGCTACGACATTCTCTTGTTGGACGAGCCCACCAACGATCTCGACCTACGCGGTCTCGAGCAGTTGGAGCGATTTGTCGCCGAGACGCGCGCAGCACTGGTTGTCGTGAGCCACGATCGCGAGTTCCTCTCGCGCACCGTCACCGGAATCGTGGAACTCGATCTGGCACAACAGGACATCGCCGTGTACGACGGCGGCTACGAGTCGTACCTCGCCGAACGCGAGATCGCCCGCCAGCACGCACGCGAGGCGTTCGAGGAATACGCAGGCACCCGCTCCGACCTCGAAGATCGCGCACAGATGCAGCGCAACTGGATGGAACACGGCGTCCGCAACGCGCGTCGTAAAGCCAAGGACAACGACAAGATCGGACGCGGATTGCGGACCGAGTCGACGGAGAAGCAAGCCGCGAAGGCCCGCCAGACTCAACGCCGCATCGAGCGACTCGAAGTCGTCGAGGAACCGCGCAAGGAGTGGGAACTTCGCATGGAGATCGCGGCGGCGCCGCGGTCCGGTTCCGTTGTCGCAACCACGAACGGCGCCAAGGTAACTCGCGGTCAGTTCACGTTCGGTCCGGTCACGACGCAGATCGACTGGGGCGATCGAATTCTCGTCACGGGCGCGAACGGGGCAGGCAAGACCACCCTCCTCAACGTCCTGCTCGGCAAACTCGTCCCGGACGAGGGCATCGCGTCGCTGGGTTCCGGTGTCGCGATCGGTGAGATCGATCAGGCGCGTGGATTGTTCGAAGGTGATCAACCAG
Organism: Rhodococcus sp. RCBS9; assembly: GCF_029457415.1. Classification (NCBI taxonomy): domain Bacteria; kingdom Bacillati; phylum Actinomycetota; class Actinomycetes; order Mycobacteriales; family Nocardiaceae; genus Rhodococcus; species Rhodococcus sp. RCBS9. Next base: position 1,034,368 of record NZ_CP120422.1, read on the forward strand.
TCGTGGAGGCCTTCGGTGCGCAGGTTCCGGACTGGCCCGATGCCGATGTCCGCACTCTCCTCGCCAAGTTCGGCCTGCGCGGACACCACGTACTCAGATCTGCCGCTTCCCTGTCCCCCGGCGAGAGAACAAGGGCTGCACTTGCTTTGCTCCAGGCTCGCGGCGTGAACCTACTGGTACTGGACGAGCCGACGAACCATCTCGACCTTCCGGCGATCGAACAGCTCGAGCAGGCAATGGAGTCGTTCGAGGGAACCCTCCTTCTGGTCACTCACGATCGACGCATGCTGCAGTCCACCCGAAGCACGCGCCGGTGGCGAATGGAGAACGGACAGCTCTTCGAGGAGTAGCCGATCGACTCTGCTTGCGCAGACAACCCGCGTGTGCAACTATTTATCAGGCGCACGCAATAGTTGCATGCGCGGCATAGGTGGCCCGCGGATGACATGATCCCCCGTCGAGCTGCCACATCCCAGTCCCGAAAGGCACTCTTCAATGTTGTCGATCCCCGACCGCACACTGACTCACGGAACCACCGGCGAGCCGATCACCATCCCGCAACTCGGGTACGGCGTTTTCCAGGTACCGGACGCACAGACCGAAGAGGTCACTGCCGCAGCTCTCGAGATCGGCTACCGCCACATCGACACGGCCGCGATCTACGGAAATGAAGCCGGAGTCGGCCGCGCCATCGCAGGTTCGGATATCCCTAGGTCAGAGCTGTTCGTCACCACCAAGCTGTGGAATGACGATCAGGGCCACGACCGAACACTCGCCGCTTTCGACACCAGCCTCGACAAGCTCGGACTCGACTACGTCGACCTCTATCTGATTCACTGGCCCGCGCCGGCAAAGGGCCTGTTCGTCGAGACCTGGGCGGCATTCGAGCAAATTCTCGCCTCCGGCCGCACCCGTGCGATCGGCGTGTCCAACTTCCTGCCCGAGCACCTCGAACTGCTGGCCCAGCACAGCGCGACCACCCCGGCCGTCAACCAGATCGAATTGCACCCCAGACTGCAACAGCACACTTCTCGGGAGTACGCCCAGAGTCGCAGCATCGAAATCGAGGCCTGGAGCCCATTGGGACAGGGAACTATCCTCGACGACCCGGCCATCGGGAAAATTGCTGCAGCACACGGCAAGAGCCCTGCACAGATCATTCTGCGTTGGCATCTCGAACAGGGCCACACCGTTCTGTCGAAGTCGGTCACGCCTGCCCGTATGCGCGACAACGCCGCAATCTTCGACTTCGCACTCGATACCGACGAGTCAGCGGCCATCGCAGCGCTGAACACCGACAGCCGTGTCGGACCCGATCCAGTCGAATTGAACTGAATCGAAACGGCTTCAAGAATTTTCGTGGGGAGTCAACGTCAGCAGCACAGAATCGACGGACTGCTCGGCCAGGAGCGCGTCCAGCGGTAAGTGACGGAACAACGCTCGGTAATAGATCGGCGACGCCAGCGCGTCCAGGACGAAGTCCAGGTCGAAGTCGCTCCGTATGTCGCCGCGTAGGCGCGCCGATTCCAGCACTGCCGCAGTGGAATCGCGTCGTGGCTGAAAGAATGCCGACTGGAAATCCCGCGCCAATTCCGGGTCCGCCGCCAGATCCGCGACCAACGCGGGCAGGATCCGCCCGACTACCGTTTCGCTCAGCCCCACAACCAATGTCGTGATGCCGGCGACCAGGTCTGCCCTGAGATCGCCGGTGTCCGGCGTTGGATCAGTGCCGATGTGCGCCACGACGACGTCCACCACCAGATGCCGCTTCGACGGCCATCTCCGGTAGATGGCGGGTCGATGCACGCCCGCTCTCGTCGCCACCGAACCGATCGACAGCTCCGCATATCCGTTCTCCCCCAACAACTCCAGGGTTGCCGCCAGAACGGCGTCGTCGATCCGCTCGTCGCGGGCGCGCACCATCTACAGCACCGGCCGCGGCATGAGCACCAGACGCCAGCCGTCGGGATCTTCGAAAGTCATCCCCGCATTCTCCTCCCAGTACGGATTCTCGGCGCCAACGGGTTCGTGCCCTGCTTCCCCCAACCTCTGAACTACCTCGTACATCGCCGACTCGCCGGCGAAGTAGAGCACCAACAGGTTGTCCTGCGTCGGCGCCGGGCACGGGCTTCCGTCTTCGTGGGTCGTGAATTCGAGGTGATAGTTCGAATCCGGCAGACCCAGCATGATTCCGTCGTACCCGGCATGACCGGAGAACCGGTAGAGCTCTGGCAATCCCAGACAGTCGCGATAGAACGCAATCACGTCGTCGAGCCTGTCGGTGGGTCGCGCTACGCGCACTTGCACTACTGCGAGGTCGTTCGGCCAAGTTGTCATTCCAAAACAGTACAGTACGTACCGTAATGTTTCGAGAAAATGGCTGCCAGCCTCCCGACGGCAGCTCGCTTCAACTACAAGCGATCATTCTCCGGAAACGCCGCCTTGGGCATGAACTTCGGCCTGGCGAACAGCACAGACAGTTTAGTGGGCTGCGACTCCACCGGGCGATCGGACCGGTACAGCAACGCCTGCTGCGGGGTACTCACCCATTCACTGGCGAAGATCTCACCGAGGCGCGAAACCGGCACGTGCGACCCGTCCTCGAGTCGAACGGTGACGTCCGCCCCGATGTCCGACTGGCCGTACACGACCCACCACGATTCGCCTTCCACATCCCCCGGAGTGTGCTGCCCGATACCGATGACTGCACCCTTCTCCATCGGATCGCGCCAGACCGCTTCGCGCCCTTGCGGTCCCACGCAGTAGCTACCATCCTCGCGCACCTGCACGACCAGGCCGGACTCTTCGAGCACCAACTGTTCGACCACTATGCCAAGCCCCTTCCGTTGCCCGAACCTTATCCGCCGGCACGCCCCAGAAGCGGAACAATCGCGGTTCGTGTTGACAAACTGTTGGGTTTTCACAACACTTTGATGCATGAGCCCAGTCCGGCGGGGAGACGCGCTCCCCATCTTCAATCGCATCGGAGTGCTTCGCGCCGAGCGGAAGATGAGCCGGGCACAGCTTGCGCAACTCGTCGACGTGAATCCGCAGACGGTGGGGGCACTCGAACGCGGTGACCACTACCCCAGCCTGGATCTTGCATTCCGAATCTGCTGGGTGTTCGACCTCCCGGTGGAGGCGGTGTTCTCCCGGACAGAGTTCGGGCCGCTGTCGACGGAGGTCTACCGGAATGCACCGTCGACGGAGGTCTACCGATCTGACCGCACTACCGAGGGGAGTGAAAAGCCAAGTGCCTGAATCAAATCTGATCGACCGCTACCAGGCCCACCGCACTCGGCGGTTCCTGCAGAACGAGGAGACGTTCCGACATTGGCTCCCGAATTGGCGAACCCGTCGACGTCGGCGCGTACTCGTCGTCGCCCTGGCGGTCCTGTTCACCACGATGGTTGCCGTCAGCACAGCATGCCTGTTCAATCCGCTCTTCGCCGTGGCATGGCCGGTCCTCACCCTGCTGTTCCTGCCGACGTGGTCCTCACTTCAAATCGTGTCGGGCCGGCAAGGGGATGCTCCGCGGCAGGCGTTGGACGAATGGGAGATCCAGCAACGCAACGACGCTCGCTCCGTCGGGCTCAGCGTGACCCAAACGTTGGTCTTCATTGTCGCCATTTTCCTCATTTTCACCTCGTCGGTGCAGTGGAATGTAGAGAGGCTGCCTTACACGGGAGGTTTATTGGCACTGACTGCAATGCTGATCGGCGCGTGCACGCCCGCGATGATTCTCTCGTGGACCAATCCAGACCCGGATCCGATTGATTCGGAAGAGTTCGATCTCTGACCCGTATTACCGAAGCGCACCACTCGACCGATGGGAAGGACCCATGTCAGCCACCCTCACGATCGACGGCATCTCGAAACGCTACGGCGACGTCGTCGCACTCGACAACCTGAGTTTCGAAGTGCGCCCAGGCGAGATCTTCGGATTCGTCGGCAGCAACGGCGCCGGCAAGACGACCACGATGCGCATTGCGCTGGGTGTGCTCGGAGCAGATTCGGGAGAAGTTCGCCTCGGCGGCAAACCTGTCGACCTCGACGTGCGTCGCACTATCGGATACATGCCGGAGGAACGCGGCCTCTACCCCAAGATGAAGGTGGGAGCGCAACTTTCCTATCTGGCCGAGCTACACGGACTCTCGAAGGCCGACGCGCACGCGGCCACTGAGCGGTGGACCGAACGTCTGGGCATCGCCGAACGCGTCAAGGACACCGTCGATTCCCTGTCCCTCGGTAATCAGCAACGTGTGCAGCTCGCAGCGGCGCTGGTTCACGACCCATCGGTACTCGTTCTGGACGAACCGTTTTCGGGCCTTGACCCCGTAGCGGTCGATGTCATGAGTGACGTGTTGGTCGAGAAGGCTCGCACCGGTGTTCCCGTAATCTTCTCCAGCCATCAGCTGGATCTGGTGGAGCGCTTATGCGATCGCGTGGGCATCATCAGCCGCGGCAGCATGCGAGAGATCGGAACCGTCGACGAGCTACGAGGCAAGGGTGACGGCCGAATCGAAGTCTTCGCCCCTGACGCGCCGGTCGGTTGGGCACACCATCTGATCGGTGTCACCACACTGAGCCACCTCGACGGTCGAACGCTCCTGAGCGTCGACGGAACCGCCGACGATCAGCAGATCCTGCATGCAGCGTTGAAAACCGGGCCGGTGCACGAGTTCACGCTACGACGTCCGTCACTGACCGATCTGTTCCGAGAGGTAGTAGCCGCATGAGCAACCAGTTGAGCGGAGGTCGAGCCATCGGGTTGGTCGCCCGACGCGAATTCATGACGCAGATCTCGAAGAAGAGTTTTGTGATCAGCAACGTCATCATTCTGGTCGCGATCATCGGCGGCATCATCGCCTTCTCGCTCTTCTCCGGCGGCGACGAGGACAAGTCGAAGATCGGCTTGGTCGGCAACCAATCACTCAGTGCCACGATGGTGTCCATCGGCGACACCCTCGGAAATCCGGTGACGGTAACGGAGGTTTCCGACGACGGCACCGCGCGTGATCAAGTCAAGGACGGCGACCTCGACGTGGCCGTGATCGCTGGATCGGGCGGCGGCGTCACTGTCGTGACCAAGAAGGAAGTAGCCACGAATCTGCGGGCCGTCATCGAGAGTTCCGTTGCACAGCAGGCACAATCGAATGCGCTTTCCGCTGCGGGGATCGACCCGGCTCAGCTCGCCGAAGCCACGTCCACCGCAGTGGTCACCATCGATGCCATCGATCCCCCGGATCCCGAACAGGGCCAACGTATAGCGATGTCGATCGCTGCTGTGGTGCTCCTGTACATGCAGATCCTGTTGTTCGGAACGTACGTGGCGATGGGCGTCGTCGAGGAGAAGTCCAGCCGTGTCGTCGAGTTGCTGCTCTCCACTCTCCGTCCACTGCAGTTGTTGTGGGGCAAGGTTCTCGGAATCGGTGCTGTCGGCCTGATGCAGATGGCTGCCTATGCCGTCGCGGGCGTCGCCACCGGACTGGCGACGGGCGTCCTGACCGTGACGGGCACCGCAATCGGCGTTCTGTTCGGCACTCTCGGGTGGTTCATTCTCGGCTTCCTCTTCTTCGCCGTGCTGTACGCCGCGGCCGGGTCCATGGTCTCGCGACAGGAGGACGTCAACGCCACCGCGATGCCTCTCGCGCTGCTCGTCATGGCAATGGTCAGCGTGGCTTTCGTTTCGGTGAGCAATCCAGAAGGAACCCTGAGCAACGTGTTGAGTTGGATTCCGCCGTTCTCGGCAATCCTCATGCCCCTGCGCATTTCCGCCGGTGTTGCTTCTCCGTTCCAGATCGTGGGAACGATTCTGCTGATGCTGGTGGTGACCGCTGCGCTGTCGATGATCGCGGCAAAGATCTACCAGCGCTCCATCCTTCGCATCGGCAAGGTCGTTTCGTGGAAAGAGGCGTTCGGACGCTGATTTATCCGGCACACAACTGACGCCACACGATCCCGGCAGCACCCCGTCCAGGTAGGTTCATCCTGGACGGGGTGCTGCTTACTTGGAGGACGTTGTGCGAATCTCGGCCGAAGAACTACTCACTGCGGTACTCGATCCCGAGAGCTTCGTCTCTTGGGACTCCCCGCCCGTCGACGTCGGACCTGGCGCGAAATACGCGGAAGACCTGGCGAAGGCCCGCGAGAAGAGCGGAGTTGACGAGTCCGTCGTCACCGGTGTGGGTACGGTTCGGGGCCGTCGGGTCGCGGTAATTGCCTGTGAATTCAGCTTTCTCGCCGGTTCCATCGGAGTCGCCGCGGCCGAGCGGATCGTGACCGCCGTCGAACGTGCTACGGCAGAACAACTCCCGCTGCTCGCCTCGCCCACCTCCGGCGGAACGCGGATGCAGGAGGGCACCGTCGCCTTCGTTCAGATGGTGAAGATCGCTGCGGCAGTGGCTGTTCACAAAGCGGCACACCTGCCCTACCTGGTTTACCTGCGCAATCCCACCACCGGCGGAGTCTTTGCCTCGTGGGGATCCCTCGGCCACATCACCGTCGCGGAACCCGGTGCTCTGGTGGGTTTCCTCGGACCCCGTGTCTACGAATCGCTGTACGGCGAAAAGTTTCCCGACGGTATCCAGACGTCCGAAAACTTGTATCGCAACGGCGTGATCGACGGCGTCGTCCCCGTCGACCGCCTCCGTCTGCTGGTCAACCGAGCGTTGTGCGTGCTCACCGATCCCCCGGCCCCGGCGGCCACGGACCCGATTCCCTCACCCGAGATTCCCGATGTTCCCGCCTGGCAGTCGGTGATGCTCTCGCGCCGGGCCGATCGACCCGGCATCCGGCAGTTGCTCCGCCATGCCGCAACTGAACAGGTACCGCTCAGCGGCACCGGGCAGGGTGAAACCGACAAGACGATCTTGCTCTCGCTCGCCCGCTTCCGAGGCTTTCCGTGCATCCTGCTCGGCCAAGACCGCAGTGGCCAATCCGCGCTCACCACGATGGGACCGGCCGCGCTCAGGGAAGCGCGACGGGGCATGAAACTTGCCGAAGAACTACAACTCCCGCTTGTCCTCGTGATCGACACTTTGGGCGCGTCGCTGTCCAAAGAAGCTGAAGAACGTGGACTGGCCCCTGAGATCGCCCGTTGCATCGCCGACCTCGTGACGCTGAAGACCCCGACAGTGTCGGTGTTGCTCGGCCAGGGAACAGGCGGCGGGGCGCTCGCGCTGCTGCCCGCCGATCGGGTACTCGCGGCACAGAACGGGTGGCTCGCTCCCCTGCCGCCGGAAGGCGCAAGCGCGATCGTCCATCGCGACATCAGTCACGCACCGGAGATGGCGGCAGCGCAGGGCATTCGTTCGTTGGATCTGCTTCGAGACGGCGTGATCGACGCGATCATTCCCGAAACGCCTGACGCGGCCGACGAACCCGTGGAATTCTCCAAGAGGGTAGGGGCTGCGATAGCGCACGAACTCTTCGTGCTTGCCGAAGAGTCGGACACCGATCGCCAGTCCTCCCGTATCGCGCGCTATCGAAACCTGGGAGTTCCGCAATGACGACGAAGGACCGGAATGCGCTGACGCTGCCGCACAGTTACGACCGCGCGGCACTCGCTCGTTTCGAATTGTTCCTGTTCGCGGGCATCGCCACCGTGCTGATCACCCGCGCATATCTGGCGGCAACGGGCTATCCCCAGATCGGGGGCGGCGCCCTCCACATCGCACACGTTCTCTGGGGCGGATTGCTGATGGCCGTAGCCATCGTGGCAACCGCCATCACCGAAGGCTCTCGCACGCGTGACCTGGCCACGCTCGTCGGCGGAATCGGGTTCGGTCTCTTCATTGACGAGGTCGGAAAATTCGTCACCGCCGACGTCGATTACTTCTACCAGCCTGCCATCGCGATCATGTACGTCGTCTTCGTTCTCTTCTATCTTGCCGCGCGCGAGGTGGTGATTCGGCGCGGAATGAATGATCGTCATCGGCTCGCCATCGGGGCGCGAGCGCTCTCGGACCTCGCTCTCGGTCAGCTCGACGAGATCCAGTACAACCACGCCCTCCGCGTACTCGACGGCGTCGAAGACCGCAGCCTCACCGACCTCGTCGATTCGATCAAAGCCGGCCTGCATTCACAGACTCCGCCGACCGGCGGTATCGAATCGAAGATCACTCGTGGCCGCAACGCGTTCTTCCACCGTGCCGAGGAACTGCTCCGGCACCGGGTCGTCCGCCGACTGGTACTGACCCTGTTCGTACTGCAGGCTCTTCTGGCGATTGTCCAGGTGATCTACGCGTTGGTTTCCGAGAACGTCGTCGAGGCCGACGACGTCTCCGACCTGGTGGTCCAGATCTCCACCGTCGCAACCGGAGTTCTTGTGGTTCTGGGAGTGTGGTTCCTCTTCCGCGGTCCGTACCTGCGAGCCCTGAGACTCCTGCGTGCATCCCTCATCGTGAGTCTCCTGGTGACGCAGGTCTATCTGTTCACGCAGGACCAGTTCGGCGCGCTTTTCGGTTTCGCAGTGTCACTGTTCATGCTCGCGACACTTCGCATCGCGATTCGAAGCGAAGAGGCCGCCGCGGCTCTACCGCAGTAATCCCCTACCGCAGCGATTCTCTACCGCACTGAGATCGCAGGCCGACTCGGTAGATCGCGGATTCCGCGGAGGGGGCTGAAGAGCAAGACCAATCCGCACGGCGCGATCAGGCAGGCCATGATCCACATCGTCCCGCGCGGTCCCACTGCGTCGCCGAGATAGCCTGCCGTCAGAGCACCGAGCGGAATGCTGCTGTGCAGCAGGAACATACTCGTTGCCACCACTCGTCCGAGGCGGTCCGGCGGACAGTAACTTTGACGGAAACTGCCGAGCACCACGTTGCACGACACGACGCCCGCAACCGTCACCATGCCGCCGATGCAGAACCAGAACAGGCCGGCACCGTACGTCGTCAGAGGTGCTAACAGGATGAACGGTCCCGTCACCAACTGACAGATGAGGACGCTTCGGGCAGTGCCGAATCTGCGGCCGAGCGGGCGCGCGATCATCGATCCGACAATTCCGCCCACCCCGGCAATCGCCAGGAGAAGCCCGAGTCCGAACTCCCCCACGCCAACCGTCTTTTCCAGGAACACGATCTGGATCGTGGAGTACCCGGTGAGACCGAAATTGAGCAGAGTGCCGTAGACGACGATCGACCGCAGATACGGATCACCGGCGACGAATCGCAGTCCGAGCGCAATCTGCCGTCGCAACGGTTCTCGCTGATTCTGTCCGCGATGGACGGTCTCCTGCACACGAATCAGCCAGATGCATACGAAGCAGAAGGCGAACGTGAACGCGTCGACAACCAGACCGGCCGCGAGCCCGACAGTTGCAACCACCAGCCCACCGACGCTTGGGCCGATCACCCGAGTTGCGGCCTCGGCGCCCTGAATCTTCGAGTTCCCTTCGACAAGATCCGCTTCGGCGAGCACCGTGGGGAGATACGAGTGATAGGCCGCCTGGAAGAAGACGGTGGCTGTACCGGTGAGCAGCGCGACCAGGAGCAGGTGGCCGTATGTCATCGCCTCCAGGAAGCCGGCGATCGCGAGGCTCGCGAAGAACAGCGCGCACGCAGCGTTCGCGATCATCATGATCGGGCGCCGAGGCAGCCGGTCGATCCAGGCACCGGCTGGTAGTCCGACGATCAACCACGGCAACCACACTGCTGATGCCAGCACACCGATCTGAAAGCTACTCGCGTCCAGTTCGCGAAGCGCGATCAGCGGCAGTACGACGGTCGTGACACCGTTTCCGATACCGCTGACTGCGTCGCCGGTCCACAGAAGTCGGAAGTCACGCAGAGCGAGGACTCCCCAGAAGCCTGCGCGTTGCGCTGCACCTGTCACATCGATCCCCCCTTTCAGTCCCTGGCCTATCCCACCCCTGCGCGCCACTGGCCGACGGGACAGGCCCGCCCGGCGCAAAGGGACGGTACCCGCACCGCTACTGAGGCGCACCGCACTGACGGTGACCTAAGGTGTTTCAGGTCACCGGTAAGCGAAGTTCACGAGAGGACACACGTCGATGAGCTCTTCCGAGCAGGCGTCCCACACCACGTATGCCGACGCATATCGCGAGAGCATGGATCAGCCGGAGAAGTTCTGGCTCGACGCTGCGCGGGCCGTCGACTGGGATGTCGCCCCCACCAAGGCTCTCGACGACTCTGCCGCGCCGATCTATCGCTGGTTCCCGGATGCTTCGCTCAACACCAGCTTCAATGCCCTCGATCGGCACGTCCGCGACGGCCGCGGCGATCAGACCGCGTTGATCTTCGACTCCGCGATGGTCCCCACCAAAGCCACTTACACCTACGCCGAATTGCTCGAGCAGGTCTCACTCTTCGCCGGCGTCTTGAAAGATCAGGGTGTGGTGGCGGGCGACCGCGTGATCATCTACATGCCGATGATCCCCGAGGCTGCGATCGCGATGCTCGCGTGTGCGCGAATCGGCGCGGTGCATTCGGTGGTGTTCGGCGGCTTTGCGGCCAAGGAGCTCGCAACGCGAATCGACGACGCCGGTCCAGTGGTGCTCGTGACGGCGTCCGGCGGCCTCGAACCCGGACGAACAATCGAGTACCTGCCGATGGTCGAGAAGGCTCTGCAACTGTCCGCCACTCCCGCGCACACCGTGATCGTGAAGAATCGCGAGCAGATTCCCGGTGCAGCTTCCGACTACAAGTCAAGTGCCGCAGCCTGGTTCGACTGGGACGAGCTGATCGCCGACGCCACCCCGGCCGACCCGGTGTCGGTCGCCGCGACGGATCCGCTCTACATCCTCTACACCTCGGGAACGACCGGTAAGCCCAAGGGCGTCGTCCGGGACAACGGTGGCCATGCCGTTGCGCTGACGTGGACCATGAAGAATCTGTACGACATCAGCCCAGGACAGGTGTGGTGGACCGCCTCCGACGTCGGCTGGGTGGTCGGCCACTCCTACATCGTCTACGGACCGTTGCTCGCCGGAGCTACGACGGTCATGTACGAAGGCAAGCCCGTCGGCACCCCCGACGCCGGTGCGTTCTGGCGCATCATTTCCGAATACAACGTGTCGGCACTCTTCACCGCTCCGACAGCGATCCGCGCGGTCCGCAAGGCCGACCCGGACGCAAAAGAGCTTGCCAAGTACGACATCTCGTCGCTCGACACACTCTTCGCGGCCGGCGAGCGCTTGGATCCCGACACCTACGAGTGGGCTACTCGGATTCTCGATCGCCCGGTGGTCGATCACTGGTGGCAGACAGAAACCGGTTGGGCCATCTGCGCGAATCTGCGCGGCCTCGAACCCATGGAGATCAAAGCGGGCTCACCCACCGTCGCCTGCCCCGGATACCGCGTCGAAATCGTCGACGGCAAGGGCGAACTCGTGGGTCCGGGCACCGAGGGCAACATCGTGATCGGCCTGCCGCTTCCTCCCGGAACACTCGCCGGACTGTGGCGTGACGAGGACCGGTACGTGAAGTCCTACCTGTCGACTTTCGAAGGGTATTACCTCACCGGCGACTCCGGGTACATCGACGAGGACAACTACGTCTTCGTGCTCGGACGAAGTGACGACGTGATCAACGTTGCCGGACATCGCCTTTCGACCGGAAGCATGGAGGCCGTCGTCGCCGGCCACCCGGCTGTCGCCGAATGCGCGGTCATCGGCATTCACGACGAACTCAAGGGGCAACGGCCGAGCGGTTATGTCGTGCTCAAGTCCGGCGTCGACATCGATCCCGAAACACTCCGACAGGAACTGGTCGCGCGGGTGCGAGACCAGATCGGTGCCGTCGCCACGTTCCGGGACGTCACCGTCGTCGCCGCACTACCGAAGACTCGTTCCGGCAAGATCCTCCGCAAGACCATGCGGCAGATCGCCGACAACGAGGAGTACACGGTCCCGTCGACCATCGAGGACGCGAGCGTATTGGACGAGTTGTCCAAACTCCTTCGCGGATAAGGATTCAGCGAATTCCCCTGTCTGTCTGCCTCCGGACGTAGCAGTATGAACACGTTCCAGTTTCGGCGATTCACACGGGCAGGGGAAGTTCGATGGGCAATTTGGACGGTCAGGTCGCATTCATCACCGGAGCGGCGCGTGGTCAAGGGCGCGCGCATGCCGTCAAGCTCGCGTCCGAGGGCGCGGACATCATCGCGGTGGATCTCTGCGCGCCGGTCGCAACGGCGGGGTACGACATGGCCACCGAAGCCGACCTCGCCCAGACCGTCGCCCTGGTCGAAGCTCAGGGCCGGCGCATCGTCGCGTCCGTCGCGGACACTCGCGACCTTGATGCCCTGAAATCAGCGGTCGACGCCGGAGTCGAGAAACTCGGCCGACTGGACATCGTGATCGCCAACGCGGGAATCGCGGCGTCGGCGAAATTGTCCTGGGACCTGAGCGCCGAAGAGTTCCGCGAGCTGATGGACATCAACGTCACCGGCGTCTGGTTGACGACCAAGGTGTCGATTCCGCACATCATGAACGGCAATCGAGGTGGATCCATTGTGTTGATCAGCTCGATGGCCGGGCTTCGAGGCGTGCCGGGGATTGCCCATTACTCCGCGTCCAAGCACGCCGTTCGGGGGTTGGCGAAGTCTCTGGCCAACGAACTCGGCTGGGCAGACATCCGAGTCAACTCCGTACACCCGGGCAATGTGCGTACGACGATGATCGACAACGAACCGATGGTTCGTGCGTTCCGTCCAGACTTGGAGAATCCTGTCCTCGCCGATACCGCTCCGATCATGTCGAAGCTGAATCTGCTGCCCCACCCGTGGGTCGACCCCGAAGTGATTGCGGATGCGGTGTTCTATCTGGTGGGGCCGGCCGGGCGCGGGATCACCGGCATCGCGTTGCCGATCGATCTCGGCACCTCGGAAAAATTCGCCGGCGGCTGAAGGCCCGAACTGATGCAGAATTGCCTCTGCCGGATGGGTCTCGAGCACCATCCGGCAGAGGCAATTCCGGCTTGATCAAGCCTTCGTAGCAACAGAACAAGTAGTCGACAACCTCATAGGCGCTCCTCGTCTGGTGTGGGAAAAACCGTTGTGGGATGCGCAACAAACCCAAGACCCAGCGTAGAAGCATTTGGCCGCAAACGCGCGTCATTCGGCACTATTTTTTTGGATTCGGGCATACTGGACAACGCTCCCACCACGTATTATGGACCCGAGTTCACACTTACAGGGGGTAGGCACAGTGACGGTCAAATACGCCGTAATGGACCAGATTCACGGAAAAGTCGAGATCTCGTTCGATGTCGACACGGGGGTCGTCGACGTCCGAAACGGCAACTCACACGCTCTGTTGACGCGTCGAGTCGATGCCCCGCGCCGTGAAGGCACACCCATCGGAACGCGCGCCACCGCCGACTTGTTCTTCACTGTCGGTGGCGACGAAGTCGAACTCACTGTCGGCAAAGGGTTTCTGTCCCGTCGCTCGTACTCTGTCTCGGCACTCGTCGACGGCGTGAGTTTGAACTTCGCCCCAGTCGACGACGCGAACAGTGCATTCACCCGCGACGGATTGCGGATCGGGCACTTCTCCAAGAACGAGGAATCCGATCCCAGACAGACCGACGCAGTCTGGTCGAGCACGCCGAGCACCGACGAACTTGTCATCGGTTACGCCCTGGCCGAAGCCTTCGATTGCGGAGCACTCATCGGGGCTTTTGCGTTGATCGAATCACTGGTGCTCGGCGGCGGATAGAGACCACTCAAAGCAGGTGGATTACCAGCAGAACAACGGCAATAGCTGGGAAAAGCATCTGTACGACGGCTGCGCGGGCTTTGTCGGGAGACGAGAGAATCAGCACCAATCCCGCGGCAACCATCGATCCTGTGCCTGCCAGGACGAGGGCAATTCCGACCGACGCGGAGCCGGTCGCCGCAATCACGATGCCGACCGCCGATACGATCGCCAAGAAAAGGTTGTAAAAGCCCTGGTTGAAGGCGAGCGGCTGCGTGGTGATCGCCTCTTCCTCGGACTTCACGCCGAACGCGGCGCGGGTCTTCGGGGCCGTCCAGAGAATCGATTCGAGGACAAAAATGTATACGTGCACTGCTGCGGCCAGTCCCGCGAAGATGTAGCCGGCGACGTTCATCGGTGAGCTCCTGTTGCTTCGAGTGAATTCTGTATCGTTCGGTCCAATATATACTGGACCGAACGATACAGAAAGAGCGAGGCTTTGATGGGCAGATCACAAGAATTCGACACAACAGCCGTGGTCGCTGCCGCTTTGGACGTTTTCTGGGCACGCGGATACGAAGGTGCCTCACTCGGCGACCTCGAATCCGCGACGGGGCTGAGTCGGTCAAGTCTCTACAACTCGTTCACCAACAAGCGCGGATTGTTCGACGCCGCCGTGCAGATGTACCTCGACCATGTCATCCGGCCACGTCTGCGCAGCCTCACGACAAATCCCGGGGCAGACGCAGTCGACGACTACCTTTCCTCGCTTGCGCAAGCGATCGGCACCATGACCGCCGACTCGTCTCGGCGCGGTTGCCTACTTCTCAATACGGCTGCCGGACTCGGCGCGCACGACGATGCGGCGGCCGCAGTGATCCGCGCGTACCGCCGAGAACTCGCCGACGCGATCAACAGTGGATTACACGCCGCGTTTCCAACCGAGACAGACGCCACGCTCTCAGATCGCACTCGAATCCTTCTCTCCTGCACGGTAAGTGCATTGGTACTCGCACGAGTTGACACCGAAGAGGCCATCGCAACTCTCGAATCTGCGCGCCGACTGAACGCAGAGTGGCAGGGATAATGACCGGAGAGCTCACGCCATTGCCCGCCATCAGGCGGGTAGGCGATGATGCTTCACGTGCCCAAGTTGACCACGCCCGCTATCGCCGCTGGATATCTCCGGGGAATGGACCAACCCTCGATCCACGTCGGGACTTTCGCGATTCTCCGACCCTGGACCCGCGACGACGCACCGGCCGTCATGGAAGCCTTTCGCGATCCGTCGATTCAGCGTTGGCACATCCGCCGCGCCGACTCGATCGACGAAGCACTGGGTTGGCTCACCCAGTGGAGAGACGGGTGGGCAAGCGAATCCGAATGCCATTGGGCGATCGCCGCTCCCGAGACAAATGAACTCCTCGGCCGAATCGCAGCAAAGGGGGTGAATTTGTGGGACGGCACTGCCGAGCTCGCGTATTGGGTGACCCCAGCGGCGCGCGGCCGCGGACTGTGCACCCAGTCTGTAACCGCACTGTCCGAGTGGGCATTCCGCGAAGCGGGGTTTCATCGACTGGAACTCGAGCACTCGATCCACAACCCACGATCGTGCCGAGTCGCCACCAAAGCAGGGTTCAGCGAAGAAGGTGTTCGACGAAGCTCCGCCAGGCACGCCGACGGCTGGCACGACATGCACGTCCACGCCCGACTACGTAGCGATCAGCCTTCGGCAACGACCCGCGCCGCGAGGGCAAGCGTCTGATCCACCAATTCCGCAACTCGCTGCGGCACGACCGGTTCGAGGTCGAACAGAATTCGGTAGATGATCGGCGCCACTACATGGTCGACCACCGAATCACCATCCACGCCGGCAGCTTCCGGCCAACGCGCGAGGATCACGTCGATCTGCGTCCGACAGAAGAAGGCACACTTGAACTTCTTCGTACCGTCCGGTGCATGCGTCTGATCGTCGCTCATCAACACGTCACGCAACGAAGCACGACCGACAGGCGCAGACATCTCCTCGAGGTACTCCTGCGCCCAAATCGTCAGATCCCCTCGGAGCGAGCCCGTTTCACGCGGGTCGGCGTCCGGGCGCAATCTCTCGATCGAGACGTCGGCAAAGACTTCGTTGATGTCACCCCACCGCCGATAGATGGTCGACGGGGTCACTCCCGCATCGGTCGCGATCATCGGCACCGTGATCTCGGCTCGATCACGCTGTTCCAACAACTTGCGCGCCGACGCATGCACGGCCTGTTGGATGCGCGCACTACGGCCACCGGGGCGCGGACCTGCGGACGGACTCATAAATCCAATACTAACGCAAAGATGTTGCATTAGGCTACGGCCAGGCGTAGCGTCCCAAACGCAAAGTATTTGCGTTTGAAGTCTTCACCACCCGCACGGGAAGCGCTACGACAATGACAACGACCGTTTCACCACAGACCGAGAGCACTTCACGCCCACGCCTTGGGCGAGGCGTCGCTTTCACACTCATCGCCGTCATCATCGCCACGTTCCTGGGCGCATCCGCGACCCCGACACCGTTGTACGAGCACTATCAACAGTTGTGGGGATTCTCCTCGCTCGCGTCGACGCTCGTGTTCGGCATCTACGCTCTCGCATTGCTCGCCACGCTCCTGACCGCCGGATCCCTGTCCGATCACATCGGCAGGCGCCCGGTCCTGCTCGGAGCACTCGCGCTCGAGGCAGTCTCGCTCGCACTGTTCGCCTCGGCCGACGGTTTGACCATCCTGCTCATCGCCCGGGTCGTACAGGGTGTTGCCACCGGCGCTGCAATCAGTGCTCTGGGTTCGGCATTGATCGACCTCGAACGCACTCCGGGCCGAGGATCGATCATCAACAGCGTCGCTCCGACGATGGGGCTTGCAGTCGGAGCAGTGGGTTCGAGCCTCATCAGCGAGCACCTGCCCCGTCCCACCAGCACTGTCTACCTGGTCCTTCTCGTGCTTGTCATTCTCGAGATCTTCGGAGTATGGGCCGCTCCCGAGACTTCGGGCGGACGCCCCGGAGCCTGGCAGTCCCTGCGCCCCACACTGGCCGTTCCTCGTCAGGCGCGCACGATGATTGCCCTGACCGCACCGTGCCTGATCGCGGTCTGGGCACTGGGAGGTTTCTACCTCTCACTCGGACCTGCATTGGCGCGCAACGCACTTGACGTTCACAGCTCCCTCATCGGTGCCATCATGGTCGCAACACTGACAGGATTCGGAGCGGCAGCAGTGCTCACCTTCCGCAAACTCGGCGGCCGGACCGTGATGCTGATCGGAACCACCGCCTTGGTGCTCGGGGTGGCCGTCACACTCATCGGTGCTGAAACATCCTCTGCCGTATTGATTCTGGTCGGTACGGCTGTTGCAGGTATCGGCTTCGGAGCAGGATTCCAAGGAACTATCCTCACCGTCATGCCGCTGGCCGAGAACCACGAACGCGCGGGTTTGTTGTCCACCGTCTACGTCATCGCATATCTGGCCAACAGTCTTCCCGCCTTGCTGGCCGGCTACCTGGTCGGCAAGGTCGGATTGGTGGATACGACGCGTGGTTACGGAGCACTCGTCATGGTGCTCGCGGCGGCCGCACTGATCGGACTGCTGGTCACCGGCGAGCGAAAGGTCGAAGCCGTCTCGGTGTCGGAGTAGGTGTCCCCCGATCGGTGGACACACCGTTCCGCCTGCACAGGGTCCGGGGAGTGGACATACGACATCGATCTGCTCC
This sequence comes from Rhodococcus sp. RCBS9, assembly GCF_029457415.1. NCBI lineage: Bacteria > Bacillati > Actinomycetota > Actinomycetes > Mycobacteriales > Nocardiaceae > Rhodococcus > Rhodococcus sp. RCBS9. The sequence continues at coordinate 1,051,772 of NZ_CP120422.1, forward strand.
GACATAGTTGTCTTCGAGAGAGCCAACCGAACGCTCACCCGGACAAAGGACACCGACGATGACGAACCCACGCTACGTAGTTGCCGCAATCACAGCTCTGGCCGCCGGCGCCCTCACGTTGGGATTGAGCGGAATCGCCAGTGCCGGAACCCTTCCCACAACCGGCAACAGCATCACGATGACGATCAGCAACGACACCGAACAGACAATTCATCTCGAAGGCGCCGACAACCCCTACGGACAGTGGATGCAGAGCCCACGCCAGTCGCTCGCGCCCCACGAGACCGAAATCGTCACGGCGTACAACCAGGACCCGCGCGGCCTGACGGTCGACGTCGTCTATTCCACTCCCGGCGGCGGACAAGCCGTCTTCATGGCCAACGACTATCCGCAGTTCGACACCGACGGAACTCGCACCACCGACCCTGATCACTACTTCATCTCGAGCTACATCGACGGCTACTACCCGAACCTGAGCGTCGGGTACCACCTCAGTGCGGTGTGACTGCGGCAGTCGTCATAAGTAATCCATCTGCCTCTCAGACGCACTTGTTCTTGGACATTCGTCCGGCGCGCGGGGATTGTTGAACGCAGCCCCGCACGACCAGGCACACGCCCCGCTGCCGGTGGCCCGAAAATCAACGGGAGAGGGAAAACCACAGTGCGACTACCCAACCAGTTTCTGATCTACGTCAGCGATGCCGCCTCCGCAGCAGCGTTCTACGGCGAATTGTTCGACGCGAAGCCTGAGGTCCTCAGCCCTCGGTACATGACCTTCGACCTCGGCGGCGGTGTGGTCCTTGCACTGTGGAGCGGCAAGTCCCGCGACCTCGATCCCGCGACACCGCGCAATTTCGAAGTCGGCATCTTGGTCGACGGCGGGAGCAACGAAATTCGGGCGATCCACGACGAGTGGGTGGCCAAGGGAGTCTCGGTCGTCGAAGAACCCAACGAAGATGTCTTCGGTCTGACGTTTGTCATTTCAGATCTGGACGGAAACCGCGTCCGCGTAGCGCCCGCAGATCACTGAGCACTCAGCCTTTGATCTCGCCGTACCGGCGCAAGGCCTCCTCACGCTCGTGCGCGTGATCGACTATCGGGTCCGGGTAGTCGACTGGGCGCATCGCCTTCAACGAGTGGACGGCCTTCCCGGGAACATCGCGAAGTTCGGGGACCCACCGACGGACGTATGTGCCGTCGGGATCGAACTTCTCCCCTTGCGTGATCGGGTTGAAGACGCGGAAGAAGGGCGAAGCATCCGTACCCGACCCGGCAGTCCACTGCCACCCGTGCTGATTGGAGGCCAAGTCACCGTCCACCAGATGCGACATGAAGTACCGTGCGCCGCGCCACCACGGAATGTGCAGGTCCTTCACCAGGAATGACGCGACGATCATTCGGACCCGATTGTGCATCCAGTTCTCGGCGGCGAGTTGCCGCATGCCGGCATCCACGATCGGGAAGCCGGTCTTGCCTTCACACCAGGCCGTGAAGGCGGCGTCTGCGTCGACTCCCCCGTCGTGACGTAAACGGTCGAACTTGTCGTCGTAATTCTTCCGCGCGCTGTCGGGGCGCTGAAACAGGATGTCTGCGTAGAAGTCTCGCCAAGCAAGCTGGCGACGGTACGCCTGAGCGCCGTCTCCGAGTCGCTTGGAGAGATCTGCCAACATGGTTCTCGGATGAATCGTGCCGTACTTGAGCGGGATCGACATCCGACTCGTGGTGTCGAGGTCGGGTCGATTTCGTTCGTCGTCGTACCGGTCAAGATCGTTCTCGCAGTATTCTTTCCACTGTTCGAGCGCACCGGCCTCACCGACGACATCGCTGACGGTGCCGGACGGCGCGGGGATACTCACCCGGCGCGGGCCACCGTCCTTCTCGCTCGGATCGAACCAACGGACCGTCCCCGCATCGGTCGACGCGGGGCCCCGCCAACCATGTTCCATCCACTGACGGAAGTACGGCGTGAACACCTTGTACGGATCACCGTCCGCCTTGGTGACGCGTCCGGGCGCCACGGCATATGGTGACCCGGTGGCGATCAACTCCACCTTCTCGGCCACGGCCGCGTCGCGCCGTCGGCCGTAGGGCCCGTAGTCGGCACTGATGTGAACTTCTTCGGCGCCAACGGATTCCGCCACGCGGGGCACCACGTCTGCCGGATCACCTCGAACAACCATCAATCGTCCGTCGAGCTGGTTGTCGAGTGCCGACAAGTTGGCGAACAGTTGATTCTGGCGGGGTGAGCCTGCCGGTCCGAGCAACTTCTCGTCGAGGACGAACAAACCCAACGTCTGTCCGCCGGCATCCGCCGCTGCAGTCAGAGTCGGAAGATCACCGACCCTCAGATCGCGTCGAAACCAGATCACAGAGTTACTCACCCAGTCGAGCCTACCGATCAGATCTCAGAACGCATCCCACCGCGCGGGCCGCCAGTTGCGCCGCTCTTTCGGCTGTCGGTTCGGAGGTGAGCCCGAGCAGTCGCCGCCGGTGCTCCTCCCCGAGCAGCAAGGTGTACAACTGATCCGCGCACAGCGCAGCCTTCTGGCCGTGCTGATCGATCAATATCTTCTCCAGAAAGGCAATCGACTTGGCCGGGCCGGATTCGTAGAACGCTGCGGCCAATTCAGGGAACTGCACTGCCTCGCCGATCATCATGCGGTGCAGCGCAATCGAGTTGTCGCTGTGCAGGGCGATGACGATGTCCACTGCAGCGGCGAGCAGGTCGGACTGGCCCTCGCCGGCATTGTCGACGTACGCGTGCTGACGCGCAACCGCAGCTGCAAAGACCGCAGACTTGTCGCCGAAGTAGCTATACACGGTGCGCTTGGCGACGCCGGCCACCGTGGCAATGCCCTCGATGGTAGTTCGGGCGAACCCGACATCTCGAAACGAGTCGACAGCGACGTCGAGAATCTCGTTGCGTCGTTCGGCGCGCTCGGCGTCACTGGTTCTCCCACGTCTGCGCGGTTGCTCCATCAAGTCCCCTGTTACCGTGCCGGTAAATTAATGCTACGTTGACGTTTCATTAATTCGAATACTACAGGAGCACTGCATGACCGGACAACGACTCGTCCACGTCGCTATCGCCGACGACTGGGAAGCATGCAAGCGTTTCGGTGAGTACGAGGTCTCGACGCGCGGAATCAGTTACGACGAGGCAGGATTCATTCGCGCAACGACCCCGGACGCACTCGCTTCGGTGCTCGATCTGGTGTTCGGCGACCTCACATTGCCGCTGGTCGTCGCCGTCATCGATCAGGACGCCCTGACCTCCGCGGGCATCGACGTCGAATGGGAGGCGGAAAAGCCCCGAATCCTCCGACCTCTACCGATGGACGAGGACACCGTGGTCGCCGAACTGGCCGTGGAACGCGTTGACGGGGTCTGGCCGATTCCCGACCTGACCCCGTACGCAAGCTGCGCCGGCTAGACCAGCGCGGCCTCCGGTTCGATAACCGGCGCCGACGCCTTCTTCCGGCCGGCAGCCACGCACAGCGCGATCCCGACGGCAATCCAGCACACCAGCACCAGAAGTGGCGTGGTGGCGCCATGGCCGTCGAAGAACGCCATCGAACGGACGGATGCTCCTGCGGCGCCAGGTGGGAGCAGCTGCCCCAAAGCGCCCCAACCCGCGGGCAACCACGCGGCAGTTGTCGCCATCCCCGAGAGTGGGTTTCCGATGAACATCATCGTGACGGCGCCCAACGCGAACCCCTTCATCCCGAGCAGGGATTCGAGCCCCAAAATGGGAAGCGAGATGGCCGAAATACCAACGGCGAGTGTGAGCGCGGTGAGCAGGTAGTTTCCGTCAAGACTGTTGGTGCCGAACTGCAGAATGGCAGTCAGTGCAAAACCCGCGACCACCGCGACGCCGGCAGCGCCCAACATTCGCTTGACGATGCTGCGCGGAAACAGTTGCACGAGAACAACAGCGGGCATGATTCCGCCGAACACCAGAGGCAAGGCCAATGCCGTGAGCCCAGCACCAGTCGGGTCGTCCGCCGTCAACGGCACAACGTCTTCGACGGGAACCTTCACCCCCGAACTCTCCGCGAGCCCACTGGCCAGACCGGTCAAGGTTTGGGCGATCGGGGTTCCGCCTGCGGTCGCGATCAACACGTGAGGACCGTTGGCATCAACGGCGATTCCGCCGACCACGTCGCGATTCCGAATCGCGTCACGCAGGGCGTCGGCGTCGGCGAATTCTCGAGTATCGAAGGCGCCTTGCTTACTCGCCTCGAGCGAGGTGCTGATCTGTTCGGTTGCCGCAGCTGGACCGGTGATGCCCAACTTCAGTTCGTGCGGGCCACTGTTGACCGAGGGCAGCACGAAGGCAAGCAGCATCAGCCCGATCACGGCGGACAAGCCCAACACCACAGCCACCAACTTCTTGCGGTCCCGTGCTTCGACTTCGGCGTTCATAACTACCTTCCCTAAGTGGAAGTTTTTCCTCCACTATTTGTGGAAGATATTCCTCCGGTTATGATGAACTGTCAATACCGGAGGTGGATGTGCGAGCCGATGCACGTGAACGCAGAAACGCAATAGTCGACGCCGCACGAGCGGTGTTCACCGAGCGCGGGCACGACGCGCCCCTCGACGCAGTCGCAGAACTCGCGAAAGTGGGCATCGCCACGCTGTATCGGAACTTTCCGACGCGCGAGGACCTCGTGACCGCCGTCGCCGTCGCAACACTGACCGATGTCCGCGAGGCTGCCGACATCGCACTCACGGCAATGTCCACCGATCCCACAAACGCGTGGCACACGCTGGTGGACCGCCTCGTGGAACTGCGCCTGGGTGCGCTCATTCCTGCACTGGTGGAACGCAGTTTCACCGAGCTGGCGCCCGAAGTTCTGGCGGTGCGTGAGGTGACGAAAACGAAGATGACCGCGACGATCGGCGCCGCTCAGAGCGCCGGACTGGTTCGCGCCGATCTGCAACCGCTCGAATTCGTCATGGCTCTGGCCAAACTGACGCGCCCGCAAATCGAGTTGTCCGACGAGGCCATGCCGAACCTGGTCCCGCGGTTGGTCGCGGTGTTCATGGCCGGTCTGCGTCCGGACGGTACCGACTTGCCGGTCTGATCGGCGAAACCCGACGTACCAGGCAAGGCACAATGGGGCTGTGACCGAGATACCGAAAATCCTCGTAGTCGACGACGACGCAGACGTCCTGACCTCACTCGAACGCGGATTGCGGCTCTCGGGATTCACCGTACTGACGGCGGTGGACGGCGCCGACGCGCTCCGAGTGATCTCCGACAAGCGACCGGACGCGGTAGTCCTCGACATCAACATGCCGGTGCTCGACGGCACCGGTGTGGTGACGGCGCTTCGTGCCGCCGGCAACGAAATCCCGATCTGCGTGCTCAGTGCGCGCAACTCGGTCGACGATCGCATCGCCGGGCTCGAATCCGGTGCAGACGACTACATGGTCAAACCGTTTGTTCTTGCCGAACTGGTTGCCCGGATCCGCGCAATGCTCCGTCGCAGCAACACTCCGGCCGGCGATCACTCCGAGGGTACGAATACCCTGCGGGTCGGAAACCTCGACATCGATCTCTCCGGTCGCCGGGTTCGTGTCGACGGCAAGGAAGTACCGCTCACCAAACGCGAATTCGAGCTACTCGAAGTGCTCGCACACAATTCCGGCATCGTGCTCACTCGCGAACGTCTCCTCGAACTGGTGTGGGGCTACGACTTCGTCGCCGACACGAACGTCGTGGACGTCTTCATCGGCTATCTGCGTCGAAAGTTCGAATCCGGCGGTTCACCTCGTCTGCTGCATACCGTTCGCGGCGTCGGGTTCGTGCTTCGGGAGAACCCGTGAAGCGTCGCCGCTTCTCACTACGAACTCGCGTTGCCGCGGCCGCGGCACTGGGGGCGACGTTCATCGTCATCGCACTCGGTGTGGTCGTTGCACTGGCTATCGCACGAAACAATTTGGCGCAGTTGGACCGTCGATTGGAGACGGCATCGACGGTCATCGTGGCCAATGCGGCTACAGCGGGACCTTTTCTCGGCGCGTTCGGAGACGGCGGCGCCTTTTCCGTGACCATCCGCTCCGACACCGACGGAACCGTCAAATCCAGTACCCCGACGCGACTGCCCGAACTACCGGTCGGCTCGGCGACCGTCGACGTGGACGGTACGAAGTACCGGGCATATACCGCCGAGGCCGACGGGATCAATGCCCTTGTCTCGCTGGCGGTTCCCTATGCCGAAGCGCGAGACATCACAGTCGACCAACAGCGACAGGTTGCGTTCTTCGGCGTCGGGGCCGTAGCGGCCGCAGCTGCGTTGGGATGGTTGTTCGGTGGCCCGGCGGTGCGCCCCCTCGTGGAGTTGACCCGCCGGATCGCCAGGCGCGATCCCGATCTCGCCACCGAGGTTTCCGGAATCCGTGAAGCGGACGAGCTTGCCGCAGCAGCAGAATCGATGCTCAGCGACGTCGCTCGAGCGCAAGCCGCAACCAACTCCGCCCTTGCCGCCGCCCGAGATTTTGCGTCCGCCTCGGCTCACGAACTCCGAACTCCGTTGACAGCAATGCGAACCGACATCGAAGTGTTGTCCATTCACGACCTCGATCACGAACAAAGACGCGAGATCCTCACAGATCTGGCCCGCGCGCAGGGCCGCGTCGAGTCAACTCTGAGAGACCTCGAGCGCCTGGCGAAGGGTGAACTCTCGACGGCCGAGGATTTCAAGGACACCGATTTGACCGAGGTCTGCGACATCGCTGCCGACGACGCACGCCGACATCATCCTGGGCTCGACGTCGGCGTCGTCACGGTGGATTCCCCACTCCCCTATTGCATCCGGGCCCTTCCCGGCGGAATCCGGTTGATCCTCGACAACGCGATCACCAATGCAGTCCGCCACGGCGGCGCGAGCGCGGTGCGCATCACCCTCGCTCGCCCGGCAGATTCACCGGACACCGTCACGATCACGATCGACGACAACGGTTGCGGAATACCGGCCGAGGAACGCTCGAGCGTGTTCGAGCGCTTCACTCGCGGATCGACGGCAGGCAAGACAGGCTCCGGTTTGGGCCTGGCGCTGGTGGCGCAGCAGGCGGCCCTGCACGGCGGACGGACGACATTTCACGACAGTCCACTCGGCGGGGCTCGCCTGCTGGTCGAACTCAGGGATCAGCCCGGACCCGAATAGCCCCTTCAGGTCTCGATCAACTGGCCGATCCCTGACGCTGTCACTTCGATGACCCGAGCCGAGCCGATGTCGAAGAACAGTCCGGCGATACGCAGGCGACCATCCACACGGGCCTGACCGACGAGAGGATGGCGTTCGAGAGTCTGCAATTGGACTGCGACATTGACCATTCCGAGCTGATCGACCTCCGAGAAACCTGCCTCGGCCGCAGCACGCGCGACCGGATGGCCACTCGTATAGGCCTGCAAGCTCGTCTCCGCATGCCGCAGCCATTCCCCGACGACTCCCGATTCCGACGAACCGTTCGTCAGGAGTGCTTGCATCGCGCCGCAGCCCGAATGTCCGCACACGACCACCGAGCTGACACCCAACTCGTCGATCCCGAAGGCCAGTGCCGCTTCCACCGACGTATCGCGGCCGCCGGCAGGAACCAGGTTTCCGACATTGCGCACGGTGAACAGGTCGCCGGGGCCACTGCTCGTGATGATGTTCGGCACCACTCGCGAATCTGCGCAGGTAAGGAAAAGAGAGTCGGGGTTCTGCCCGTCGCGCAACTGATCCATGTGCGGCCGTATCGCTTCGGCGCGATGGCGATGATAGTTGGACACCCCGTCGAGAATGGGCCGCAAGGCCGGCGGGCTGCTCAGATTCCTCCCCGAAGCCTGTGGTTGCCAACTGCCCCACGGCGCGAGCAAGCCGCGCAGGTCGGTGACTGCGGCGCCGCGCTTCGGCGGACCGGTGGTCGCGCTCTCCATACTCACCGAGCCGACTTCGTCGATGACCACCGAACCACCTGCCAACTCGTACTGCCTCGCCCACTCTTCGATGACGTCGAAGACGGCATGGTCGAGGAAGTCGACAGACAGCTCGACGGTGACGTCCGACCGCGGTGGGAGTCCGGCGAGCACCGACGTCAGCTTGGGCAGCACCAGGAAGGTGCACGAGCCTTCGACCAGGACGCGCCACTTCCCGGAATCGTTGTCGCCCAACTCTTCTGCGGTGACAGTTGCGCGGATGACACGCCACACCAGGAGGGCGATGGCCAGCGCCAACCCGATCAGGACGCCCTCGAGCAGATTCAAGAACACGACGCCGACCACCGTGATGCCGTACACCCACAGATCACCGGTCCGTCGCGCCAACCGAATGTGCGCCAGCTTGACCAGTTGAATACCGATGACAATCAACAGTCCGGCCAGTGCAGACTTCGGAATCTGCTGGACCAACCCGGCGAGCGCAGCCGAGAACAGCAGAATCCACAGGCCGTGCATGATCGACGACGCGCGGGACTTCGCCCCGGCCTCGACATTGGTCGCACTGCGCACGATCACCCCGGTGACCGGAAGGCCGCCGATGGCCCCGGACACCATGTTCGCGGTGCCCTGGCCGAGCATCTCGCGATCGAAGTTCGACCGCGGGCCCGAGTGCATCTTGTCCACGGCCACGGCCGAGAGCAGACTCTCCACACTGGCGATCAGGGCGATGGTCAGGATGCCGGTTGCGACGCCGAGCCACTGGCCGTCGGGCAGAGCGGGGAGTCCGATCGAGTCCAGCAAAGATCCGTCGAGAGCAATACGCTCGACGTCGATCGGCAGCGCCAGCGAAGCGAGAGTTGCCAATACGATGCCCACCAACGCCGCCGGAACCTTGCGGACACCGGCAGGGAGATAGCGCCACCCGAGAAGGGTGGCGATGACGACGAGTCCGATCATCAGGTCCTCGACATGCAAGGCACCGATCTGCGCGGGCAACTGCCGTAGATTGTCCAGCGCCGAGCTGGCCGAGCTTCCACCCAACAACACGTGAACCTGTTGTAGCGCAATGGTGATGCCGATACCGGCGAGCATCGCATGCACCACCACTGGAGCAATAGCCAGCGCCGCACGGGCAATTCGGCTGAGCCCGAACACGATCTGCAGAATTCCGGCGCCGACGGTGATCAGGCAGGTGACTTTCCACCCGAACTTGCCGATCAGTTCGGCGACCACCACGGTCAGGCCGGCTGCGGGACCACTGACTTGCAGCGGTGAACCTCCCACAGCTCCGGCCACCACTCCGCCGACGATTGCGGCGATCAGGCCTGCCATGATCGGCGCCCCGGAGGCGATCGCAATTCCCAATGACAGGGGAAGCGCCACCAGGAATACGACCAGCGACGCCGGCACGTCGTATCTGATCAGTTGCTCGAGATATCGCCGGCTTCCACCACCCGGCGGAGACGAATCCCCCACGACGCTCTCGTCTGCGGATGATTGTGCGTGCACTACGGACTGCGTCGACATAGATCTCCTCGCCGGACCCCGGATCCGGCTGCTGGGCAACATGTTCGAAGCGAATCGGCGATCGGTATCGCCGATCGACTGTGACCATGGTAACCGCGATTCCTTACCGTTCCCTTAGATGCGAGCCCAGACGTGGTCGACGTCACCGCCGCCCGGCACTGTGACTCGAACCTGAACATCGGTCCAAAAGATCGATCGAATTGCTTTAAACCGCAAGCATTTTGACTGACACACCTCCAGCGGCCGGCACACCTGAGCGCCGTCGGCGATAATGGTCGGGAGTGAACGCTCAACCGCAAACACAACGATGTGAAGGCAGGCACCATGTCCGATCAGTACGTCGCCGCGCAGGACCGCTACGAAGCCATGCCGTACCGCCGAACCGGTCGGAGCGGTCTCAAACTCCCGGCCATCTCGCTGGGCCTCTGGCACAACTTCGGCGACGACGTACCGATCGAGAACCAGCGCGCAGTTCTGCGGCGGGCATTCGATCTCGGAATCACCCACTTCGATCTTGCGAACAACTACGGACCCCCGTACGGAAGCGCCGAGACGAACTTCGGCAGGATCCTGCGTGAGGATTTCTCTTCGTACCGCGAGGAATTGGTCATCTCGTCCAAAGCCGGCTGGGACATGTGGCCCGGCCCCTACGGATTCGGTGGTTCCCGCAAGTATTTGCTGTCGTCCCTCGATCAGTCGCTCGGACGACTCGGCGTCGACTATGTCGACATCTTCTACAGCCATCGCCCTGACGCCGAAACTCCGATCGACGAGACCGCAGGCGCCCTGATCAGCGCTGTCCAGCAGGGCAAGGCCCTGTACGCGGGTATCAGTTCGTACTCGCCGGAGCGCACCCGTGAAATCGCCGCATTGCTCGCCGCTGCGGGGGTTCCGCTCTTGATCCACCAGCCGAGCTATTCGATGCTGAACCGCTGGATAGAGCAGGACCTGCTGTCGGCTGTCGACGATCTCGGCGTCGGCGTCATCGCGTTCTCACCACTCGCTCAAGGCATGCTCACCGATCGCTATCTGAACGGCGTCCCCGAGGATTCCCGTGCAGCTCAAGGTAAGTCACTGGATCCGTCGTGGTTGACCGACGACGCTCTCACCCACATCCGCGCGCTCAACGACATCGCGGCAGACCGCGGCCAGTCGCTGGCTCAGCTGGCACTGAGCTGGGCACTCCGCGATTCGCGGGTCACCTCGGTACTGATCGGTGCGTCCAGTGTCGCCCAACTCGAAGCCAACGTCGGCGCGCTCGACAATCTCGAATTCAGCGCAGCCGAACTGGCCTCCATAGATCAGCACGCCAAGGACAGCGGCATCAATCTGTGGGCAGAGGCCAGTTCGATCTGAGCGATCACCTGCGCTAGAGCTGAGGCAACTCCACGTTCACGTGCTCGCCCTCTTCGAATACCGCCGACGCCGGCCCGACGATCAAGGGATCCGGAGTACCGACAGCCCGGTGATCCTTGTTGGGATAGTCGAAGCTGGCGAGCACGTGACGCATCGCCTCGAGGCGAGCGCGCTTCTTGTCGTTGCTCTTGATCACCGTCCAGGGCGCATCCCCGGTATCGGTGTAGAAGAACATGGCTTCCTTGGCCTGAGTGTAGTCGTCCCACTTGTCGAGCGAAGCCAGATCGGTCGGTGAGAGCTTCCACTGACGCACCGGGTCCGTTCGGCGGGCCGCGAACCGCGCCAACTGCTCTTCGCGGCTGACCGAGAACCACAGCTTGTGCAGATGAATCCCGGAGTTGACGAGCATCCGCTCGAAGTCCGGGGTCTCTCTCATGAACTCGAGATACTGCGTCGGCGTGCAGTAACCCATCACTCGTTCGACGCCGGCGCGGTTGTACCAGGACCGGTCCATCATCACAATCTCGCCGCCGCTGGGTAGGTGTGCGACATAGCGTTGGAAATACCACTGCGTCCGCTCGATGTCGGTGGGCTTCTCGAGCGCGACCACGCGGGCTCCACGGGGATTGAGATGCTCGGTGAATCTCTTGATCGACCCGCCCTTACCGGCAGCATCGCGACCTTCGAAGATGATGAGCACCTTCTGACCGGTTTCCTTGACCCACAACTGCAGCTTGAGCAGCTCGATCTGCAGACGCCGCTTCTTCCGCTCGTACTCGCGGCGCGACATCTTCTTCTCGTAGGGGTAACCCTGCTTCCAGGCATCCGCGAACTCCGAAGGCTCCAGCACGCCGAGCTTGTGCTTGAGACTCGACAGCTCGTCGATCTCGGCCGCGTAATCCTCGGTGACGGAAATTCTGGTCGACGGGGTCGGCAGGTCAGGAACCCGACCGTCCACACCGCTGGCGTCGGGGCTCATGAATACGCACTCCCTGTCGTCGAAATGAACGAACGTCCGGAAAGTGAATTTTACGCGCCGAAGCCCGCTCCCGCGGGTCCGAAGAGAATGTTGCTTGGCATCGAGGAGGTAACGACAGGTCCGGCTTCCCAGTCGCCGAACCCTCACGCGGTACCTTGATCGAGGTAACTGAGACGGTCGGTAACCCCGAGAGAAGAGAGTTCTGGCGAGATGCGAGTAGACGGACGGGAGATCCCGGTAACGGGAAGCCTCCTGCCACCACTGCACCGCCGTACGAGCGACATCATGCGGGTTGCGATCGCTGCTGTGCTGCTCGGCGGCGTGATCGCGGGATCTCTGATCACTCGAAGTCAGTGGGACGCCCTCGAAACGTCGGTGTCCAACATCGTCGGTGTTCTGTCGCCGAGCCTGTCAGACACTGTGTACCTGCTCTACGGCATCGCAATTCTGGCGCTACCGTTCGCCATCCTGATCGGCCTGATCGTCGGGCGCCGGTGGAAGTTGCTGGCCGGATACGCCGCCGCCGGCCTGTGCGCCGGTGTCGCGCTGTCCTTCACCGGAACAGGCCTGGCGGCACCGAAATGGCACCTCGACGTGCCGGACCGACTCGACGCCACCTTCCTGTCGCAATTCCTCGACGATCCGCGATGGATCGCGATGCTCGCGGCGGTGCTCACCGTCTCGGGCCCGTGGCTTCCGAAGAAGTGGCGACGAGCCTGGTGGACGCTGCTTCTGCTCTTCGCTCCCATCCATCTGATCGTCAGCTCGATCGTTCCCGCACGATCGATGCTGGGTCTCGCCGTCGGTTACCTGATCGGCGCGGTGATCGTTCTCGCCGTCGGCACCCCTGCCCTCGAAGTGCCGTTGGACTCGGCAGTACGCGTACTCGCGCGGCGCGGTTACCGCGTCACCGCGTTCCGCGTCGTGAGTCCCTCGGGAATCGGGCCTCTTGTCATGTCCGCAGCCATCGACCAAGCACCGGACGACGAACCTTTCGACGAACTCGTCGTCGAGTTGTACGGACAGAACCAGCGAAGCAGCGGAGCAATTCGACAGACGTTCCGTTGGATCTCGTTCCGGAACCGTGAAACTCCGCCGCCCTACGGATCACTTCGTCGCGCCGTCGAACACCGAGCGCTCATGGGTATCGCGTTCGCCGACATCGGTCTGGCCAGTTCCAAGGCCGTCGCAATCTCGGTACTCGATCGCGGGTGGGAGATGTACGCGCGCCCGAGTCCTCGTGGCATCCCCCTTGCCGTCGCCGTCGAGAACCAGGCGGGCGAGGAAGAATCCACCAAACTGATCGACGCGCTGTGGCAGACACTGCATACCGCTCACGTGCACCAGATGGCGCACGGCGACCTGCGCGCTTCCGAGATTCGTGTCGAAGGCGGAACCATCCTCTTCGGCGGGTACGCGTACTCCGAATTCGGCGCCACCGAAGTTCAGATGCAGTCCGACAACGCACAACTTCTCTTCGCCACCGCATCATTGTTCGGGGTCGATGCAGCGGTGGACGCCGCGATTCGAGCGCAAGGCGCAGACACGATTCTCGCCGCCTCCGGCCGATTGACCACCGCTGCATTGCCCAACCGAATTCGGCGGACGGTCACGGATTCCGCGAAACTGATGACCGAGATCCGAGACGAGGTCGGTGCCAAGAACGGGATCGAAAAGGTCGCTCCCGCACAGGTCACCCGATTCAGTCGCAACCAGCTGATCCAGCTCGTTCTGCTCATCGGTCTGGTCTACGTCGCCTACCCCTTCATCAGCCAGGTCCCCGCGTTCATCACCGAACTGAAGACGGCCAACTGGTGGTGGGCACTGCTCGGCCTCGGCGTCTCCGCACTGACGTACGTCGGCGCGGCAGCGGCCCTGTGGGCCTGTGCGTCGTCGATGGTCAGTTACCGCAACCTCTTGATCATGCAGGTGGCCAACACCTTTGCGGCGACGACAACTCCGGCCGGAGTCGGCGGGCTCGCGCTGAGCGTGCGGTTCCTGCAGAAGGGCGGGCTCGGTACCGTCCGCGCAACGGCCGCAGTCGCGCTGCAACAGACGGTCCAGGTGGTCACCCACGTCGGCTTGCTGATCTTCTTCTCGATCGTCGCCGGACGTGATACGAACCTCTCGCACTTCATCCCGGGATCCACTGTTCTGTACCTGGCGGGCGGCGTCGCGCTCGGAGTTCTCGGTGCATTCATGTTCATCCCGAAACTCCGTGGGTGGCTGCGCGACGACCTGCGTCCTCAGATCACCGAGGTGTTGGGTGAACTGAGCCAACTCGCGCGAAATCCCACGCGCTTCCTCATCATCGTGGGCGGCAGCGCCGCAACAACTCTCGGTGCCGCCCTGGCTCTGTGGGCGAGCGTCGAAGCATTCGGCGGCGGAACGACGTTCATCACCGTCACCATCGTGACGATGATCGGTGGGACGCTCGCCTCGGCGGCTCCGACACCGGGTGGCGTCGGAGCCGTCGAGGCCGCCCTCATCGGTGGTCTGTCCGCATTCGGACTGCCGGCAAGCATCGCGGTCCCGTCGGTCCTGCTCTACCGAGTGCTGACCTGCTGGCTCCCGGTGTTCTGCGGTTGGCCGACACTGCGGTGGCTGCAGAAGAACGACATGGTCTGAGCCGTTCCGCTACTTCTGGCGAACGACGTGAACCTGCAGTGCTTCGCCGTCCTCGTCCACCCAGCCTTTGCTCTGGGCGTAGTCGACCATCGCGGCAACACCTTCGACGTCCGTGGTGCTCTCGCGAACGCGGGCTACCGAGATGAATGCACTACCACCGCTGACGTATCCGTAATCCTGAAGGCGCAAGAGTTCGTCCAGTTCGGCTTCGGAGATGTCGGCACTCACCTCGACGTGAAAGGCCTTCAGGTTGTCCACATCGTGGATGCTGACGCGGCCGTCGTCCACCAGTACATACATGGCTCTCCTTCCTAGAGCACTGACGTCGGTGCGTGCGTACCGAATACACGCCGGTGGTAGGTCAGTGGATTCGACTCGCGGTGCTCGACCTCGTCCACCGATCCTGTCACGATCTTGTGATCACCACCGTCCACGGTGCACACGATCCAGATGGGAGCTTCCGGCAGTCTCGGTGAGCACACGTGCGCCATGGCTTCTCGAAAACACAACGCCCGGTTGCCCTGTGGGACATTCACGATGTCAGCCCTTGTCTGCCAACTCTTGTGCGTACTTCTTTGTCATGTGGTCGACGGCGTCGACTTGCGCCTTCGCATGCCCCTCCCTGACGGCGCGCGCGTGAGCGCGGACAGCATAAACACTACTTCGAGAAAACGGACAACTTCGCCGCCTACCAGCACTGTTGATGCCGATAGCCGATACTGAGCTGTATGTCGGAACTCGGAAATGAACCAGACTCGAAGCAGAAGGCGGTGCTCGAGCGACACGCGTCGTGGATCGAATTGTTCTTCGACCTCGTCGTGGTTGCCGGTATCGGTCAGTTGGCTCACCTGCTCCACGGTTCGCCGTCGTGGTCGGATGTCGCGCTCTACGCGTTGCTCTATCTCGCGTTCTGGACCGCGTGGGCGACGTTCACGATGTACGGCAACGTTGCCGGTGACCGTGTCCGGATCCCGAGCATGCTGATCGCCATGTTCGGACTGGCCGTCATGATGGCGGCCGTGGCCGGCATCCACGACAACCATGCGCTGGCCTTCGCTGTCGCCTACGTGGCCGTACGTCTGCTGGCGAGTCGGGTGTGGCACAACGGCCAGATAGTCGTGGACTGGCCGATCGCCCAGATGTCTCTCGGTGTGATCCCGTGGATCGTCTCGTTCTGGTTCGAGGGCGAAACTCGGTTCTGGCTCTGGACCGCCGGTGTGACCATCGACCTGCTGATCATGTTCGTCGTCTCCGGCAGCGCGATCATGGAAGACGCGCAGGAAAAGCTCGACCGCATCATCAAGGTTCGGGGGTTCAAGGACGACCGGATGCCCGAACTCGAAGCCCTGCACTCCGATCGGGCTCACCTTGCCGAGCGCTTGGGCCTGTACGTCATCATCGTGCTGGGCGAGGGTGTGATCCTCGTGATTTCTGCGGCCTCGAAGCTCACCTGGGACTCGACGGTGGTCAGCCTCGCAGTCGGATCGTTTGTCCTGCTCTCGGGCATGTGGGCTCTCTCGCTTCTCTACGGCCACGCCGGTGTTCCGCACCTGCAGGCCGCGAAGTTTCCCGCTCGCATCGACATGGCGCTGCACTGTTTCACCACCGGCGCTATCGCGGTTCTGGTCGCAGGGCTCGGAGCGGCAACCGAACACGGCGCGGAGCACACGCCCGCGAACCTGCGGTGGTTGTTGTGCGGAAGCATCGCAGTCTATTTCGGAATCAGCCTGGTGGCAGGGCTGTTCGCGCGATCGGACCGACGGTGGCTGCTCGGCTGGGCGCTCCCGTGCACCGCCGTCCCCATCGTCATGGGCATTGTCGGCACGCACATGAGCGCCACGTGGATCATCTGGGTGCTGGTGGCCACCGTGACCTGGCAGAACGGCTACGAGTACGCGCAGGTGCGGCGTTCGCGCCGCTCTGCTGTGCGCCTTTATTAACCCCCGCGGTTAATAAAGGCGCACAGCAGGGACGGTTTTTACCCTCACCGCCGGGTCGAAGCGATAGGGCTGAGCCAACAGGATTCCGGCCAATCGCTTACGCAACCTCGACATCTCGGCCCGGACGGTCACCGTCTTGCGTGGATCGCCGAACAACTGTGAGGCGAGCTGCGCGGCCGTGAGGCCCTCGGGCGCCTGTGTCAGAGCCACGAGGATCTGCGAATGGCGCGGGCTGAGGTCGATACTCCAGCTCCCCATTGCCGAGGAGTACCGCAATTCCATCGCATTCGGATCTTGCACATCCAATTCGACTTCTGCACAAACCGTTCCGGACGCCGGATCCATCTGAGGGCGGACGAGCCAACCACCCGGAAGCGGCTCGCACATACATAGTCCGAGCGACGGGAGCCAATGCTCGCCGCTGCTCATCACTTTCGGCAGTGCGATTCTGTAGATCGGCGCCATCGAGTCCACCGCCGCGACCCAGCCACTGCGGTCCACGACCACTGTCGGCTGACTCGCACGAGCCAGCGTCGATGCCGAGATCATCCGGAGCTGATCCAATCCGATTCGATGCTTCTCCCGCAGTGCGGATTCCGCCAGCCTGGCCACACTGTCCACGAGAGCGAGAGTCGACGGGTGGACCGTGTCTGCTGCGCCGGCGACGTTCACGACGGCTATGGCCCGGCGACTACGCGGATCTCGAACCGTCGCCCCGGAGCAGGTCCACGGATGCTGCGAGCGCGAGTAGTGCTCGGCCGAGAACACCTGCACTGCCGAACCTGATGCCAAGGAAGTACCGATCCCATTGGTACCAACAGCTTCCTCGGTCCACGACGCACCCTCGATCATCCCGAGCCGTTCGGCCCGATCCAGCATTCGACTGGACCCGTGTCGCCAGAGGATGCGTCCGTAGCGGTCCGCCACCACGATCAGATTCGCGTCGTCCGGGCCGACGAGTGGTGCCAGACCGTGCACCGCCTCGTCGAAGATCTCCGCCATGCCGGCTGCGCGTCTGCCTTCTTCGATCTCGGATTCGCGGCCCGTCTCGGTGATCGAGCACCGGTCCGGATCGAGTCCGAGCGCACGCAAACGCGACCACGAATTCGCGATGACGGAGCGCGGACGCGCAGGCGGCTTGCGTCCCGACATCGTTGCTTCGTACACGGATTCGAGAACACGTGCGTACTGCGCCGGGTCTTCACCACTGGCCAGGGCCGGTTCGAGTCGATTCGTTTCGCCGATCACACTCCAGTCCTATGTGACGGGGTCTTCGAAAGCGAGCGTTGCACCCGGTTGCAGAGTTGTTCGCGTGCGTGAACGAAAGGACGGCGTTCACGCACGCGAACGGTACTCACGCGTTGAGGGGTCTCCCCAGCGCCGAGAGCACAGACTCGTGCATTGCCTCCGAGAGCGTCGGATGAGCAAACACGACCTCGGCGAGATCCTCGCCGGTGGCTTCGAGGGATCGAGCGATCCCGAAACCCTGAATCTGCTCGGTCACATCCGGACCGACCATGTGCGCGCCGAGAAGTTCCCCGGTATCGGCGTCGAAGATCGTCTTGACGAAGCCTTCGGCCTCGCCGATCGCCAGTGCCTTGCCGTTCGCCTGCAGGTCGAAGTGTCCGACCCCCAGCGCGCGACCAGTACCGGCGCACTGCTTCTCCGTCAGACCCAGGCTCGCCACCTGTGGGCGGGCATACGTGCATCCCGGAACGTAGTCGCGATCGAGCGGATGAACGTCGGGCACGCCTGCCAACTTTTCGACGCACAGGACAGCTTCGTGGCTTGCCTTGTGCGCCAGACATGGAGCGCCCGCGACGTCACCGATCGCATAGATCCCGAAAGCGCTGGTACGGCACCACTGGTCGGTGACGATCGCACCGCGCTCGATCTCGACGCCCAGAGCCTCCAACCCCAGATCCTCGACGTTGCCGGTGATTCCGGCCGCCACCAACACCCGGTCCACGGTCAACGACTCGACACCGTCGCTCGTCTGCACATTCACCTGGACGGCGTCGTCGCCGACGGTCACCGCCGACACCGAGGCTCCGGTGTGAATCGTGATGCCACGCTTCTCGAACTGCTTGCGAACGAAGGCCGAGATCTCTTCGTCCTCGACCGGCATGATGTGTGGTGCCATCTCGACGATGGTCACCTCGGTTCCGAGATCGCGGTACAGGCTGGCGAATTCGACTCCGATCGCGCCGGACCCGATCACGAGCAGCGACTTCGGCAGTTCCTTCGGGACGAGCGCGTCGAAGTAGGTCCATACCCGATCACCGTCGGGGGCAACGCCGGGAATCGAACGCGGCCGGGCACCGGTTGCAATGATCACGTGGTCGGCTCGATACGTCTGTCCTCCCACGGATACGACGCCTTTGTCCACCAACTTAGCGGCGCCTGAGATGACGTCGACGCCGTTCTTCTTCATCAGATAGGCAACACCGCCGGACAACCTCTCCGAAACCCCTCGGCTGAACGACACCAACTTCGAGATGTCGAACTGGACAGACGCCGAACTGAATCCGTATGTGTCGAGTTCACTCAAGGTATGCGCGACGTCCGCGCCGTGCAGCATCGCCTTGGTGGGGATACAACCCCAGTTGAGGCAGATACCTCCGAGGCGATCACGTTCTACCAGCGCGACGTTCAACCCCAACTGGGCAGCCCGGATCGCCGCCACGTAACCACCGGGGCCGCCACCGATGACAAGAACGTCGTACTTATGCGACGTATTGTTTTCCACCACAGCCCCTTACACCAACATCAGCGCGGGAGAAGCGACAAAGCGCTGGAGCTCCCGAAGGAAGGTCGCACCCAGGGCTCCGTCGATAACCCGGTGATCGCACGAGAGGGTCACGGTCATCACGGTCCGGGCAGAAACACTGTCACCGACCACCACCGCGCGCTTCTCCCCCGCACCTACGGCAAGGATCGCTCCCTGGGGCGGATTGATGATCGCGTCGAATGCCTTGATCCCGAACATGCCGAGGTTGGACACCGTGAAGGTTCCGCCCTGGAATTCTTCGGGACGAAGTTTGCCGGTCTTCGCCTTGGTGGCCAACGAGAGCACCTCACCCGAGATGTCCGCCAACGACTTGGTATTCGCGCTACGCACGATGGGCGTGATCAGCCCGGTCGGAAGTGCAACTGCCACCGAGACATCCGCCGACGCGAATCGAAGAACCGATTCGTTCGCGGCATCGAACTGGACGTTCACGTCCGGCACCTTCATCAGTGCAGCGGCGCAAGCCTTCACGATGAAGTCGTTGACCGACAGCTTGACCGCCGGGACGGTCGAATTGATCTCCTTGCGCAGAGCGAGGAGCGCATCGAGCTCGAGGTCTGCGGTGAGCCGGAAATGGGGTGCCTGCTGCTTGGACGCCTGCAACCTACCGGCGATTGCCGATCGCATGGGGGTGAAAGGAATTGTGTCGTACTCGGGTTCGGCCGCAACAGATTCGGTCTCAGCCGCCGCCTCGGGCAGGAGCTGCGCGGAACGAGCGGCGTCGTGCACGTCGGCGACGCAGACGCGCCCCCGCGAACCCGTCGGACGACAGTCATGCAGGTTGACGCCGAGTGATCGGGCAGTTCTGCGTGCGACCGGGGTGGCAGGCACGGCACTGTCGTCGGCGGTCGATCGCAGCGGGAGGCCGGATCTCGCGGCCGGCACTACCGGCGCAACAGTGCCACCGGCGTCACGAATCGCGTCGTCGATGTCGCGGACACTGATCCGCCCGAGGGGACCGGTACCCACTACGGCGGCGAGATCGATTCCGAGCGATTCGGCACGTCGGAGTGCGCGAGGACTCGCAAACACATCGTCCTGCGTCGTGCCTTGCAGAACGCTCGGTACGACGGTGGAACCGGTTGGTACAGGTTTCGGTGCAACAACCACCTTCGCAGCCGGTGAAGCCGCAGGTGTCACGGGAGCCGCCGGCGCAGCAGCTGGTGACGGTGCCGGCTCTTCCGCCGGCGCGGTTGCGCCGCGGGCGGCGAGGAACTGCTCGATCTCCGCATCCGTCGCGGACGCATCGGCGGACACGCCGATCACGGCGCCGACGGGCAGAGTCTGCCCCGGTGTGCCGACGATCTTGCGGAGAACACCGTCGAACGGCGCCTCCAGCTCGTTGGTGATCTTGCTGGTCTCGATCTCACAGATCAACTGGCCCTTGGTGAACGAGTCACCTTCCTCGATGAGCCACGCGTTGACCAACCCCTCCTCCATGGAGAGCCCCCATTTGGGGATGTCGATAGCTTTGATGTCAGCCATGATCAGGCTCTCACCAGCTTGCGAACCGACTCTTCGATGCGCGCCGCGTCAGGCAGCCAGGCAGTTTCGAGGGTCGGGGAGAACGGAACCGGCGTGTGCGGCGGCGTGATCAGTTCGATCGGCGCTTTCAGGTAGTTGAATCCCTTGGTGGCGATCAGCGCGGCTACGTCGTGTCCGAAACCGCAGCGGGCGGCGGATTCGTCGACGATCACGACCCTTCCAGTCGATGCGACGGATTCGAGGATGCCGTCCTCGTCCAATGGTGAGACGGTACGAGGATCGACAACCTCGACCGAAATACCCTCGGCGGCCAGCTTGTCTGCTACGTCGTTGGCGCGGTTCACCATTGCGGACAACGCGATGATCGTGACGTCGTCGCCCTGCCTGGTGTAGTTGGCGACGCCGAACGGAATCGTGTACGGCTCGTCCGGCACCTCGCCCTTGAGGTCGTAGAGCACCTTGTGCTCGCAGAACACAACGGGATCGTCGTCCCGGATGGCCTGGATGAGTAGGCCTTTGGCGTCGTAGGCGTTGGACGGCGCGACCACTTTCAGGCCAGGCACCGCGGCAAATACGTTGTACGGAGACTGAGAGTGCTGCGCAGCGGCGGAGAAGCCTGCGCCGATCATGCCTCGCACCACCAGCGGGGTTCTGGCCTTGCCACCGAACATGTAGCGGAACTTGGCAGCCTGGTTGTAGAGCGCGTCGTAGGAGACTCCGAAGAAGTCCATGAACATCAGCTCGGCGACCGGCCTCAGTCCGGTCAGTGCGGCTCCGGCAGCCATTCCGATGATCGCGGATTCGGTGATCGGGGTATCGATTACACGCTCCGATCCGAACTCCGTCCACAATCCCTTGGTGACACCCAGGACACCGCCAAATGCCTCGATCTTCTTCGTCTCCAGATCGGGATTGGTACCGGCATGCCCACCCCGTACGTCCTCACCGATGAGAACGACGCTCGGGTCGCGTTGCATTTCTTGGGCGATGGCCTCTTTGACGGCCTCGCGGTAGGTCTTCTTCGACACGTTCTCGGCTTCCACGCTTGTCATCTCGGGCTCCTCAGTACGACACGTAGACATCGGTCAGCAGATTCTCGACGGGTGGATACGCCGCGGCACGCGCCTTCGCTACCGCCTCGTCCACCAGCACTCGCGACTGCTCGTCCACCGCGTCCAGATCAGCGGTGCTGACCTTCTTCACATCCACGCTGCTACGGAAATTCTTGAGCGGATCCTTGGTTTCCCGTAGTTGCGCAACCTGTTCCGCCGTGCGGTACAGCTGCGCGTCACCCTCGAAGTGGCCGTGCCAACGGAATGCCGCCGCCTCGATCGTGGTGGGGCCACCGCCGGTCCTGGCGCGCTCCGATGCTTCCGCCATCGCGTCGTAGACCGCGAAGAAGTCGGTGCCGTCCACCTTGACGGCAGGCATTCCGAAGGATGCAGCGCGGGCGGCGATGTCGGGTGCGCCCACCGCGTAGTCGGTTCCTGTTGCTTCACCGAATCCGTTGTTCTCGATCACGAAGACGATCGGAAGATCCAGCACCACAGCCATGTTCATCGCCTCGAAGACGGTTCCCTGGTTGGATCCACCGTCTCCCGTGAACGACGCTGCGATGACACCGTTTCGAAGCGTCTTGCCACTCAGTGCAGCGCCGATCGCCAACGACGGGGCTCCGCCGACAATCGCGTTGGCGCCGAGCATTCCCACGGACAGGTCGGCGATGTGCATCGAGCCGCCCTTACCGCGACACAGGCCGTCGTCCTTGCCGAAGATCTCGGCCATCATGCCGTTCAGATCGCAGCCCTTGGCGATGCAGTGCCCGTGACCGCGGTGAGTGGATCCGATGTAATCGGCGTCGCTCAGGTTCTCGCACACTCCCACCGCGATGGCTTCCTGGCCCGAGTAGAGGTGAATGAAGCCGGGGATGTCACCGGTTGCATTCTCTTCGTGCAGTCGATCCTCGAACGCACGGATGCGCGACATCTTCTCGTACGCCTTCAGCAATGCATCCCGGTCCAGCCCCGAATGAGGCTTGGCGCCGGTCTTTTTCGATCCTGGGGTTGTCGGCTTCTGCGCCGTCCGTTGAACCACAGTCACACTCCTCGTTCTCGATCACTCGTCGCCATGCAGTGTCGTGCAGGTCACGGGCGAAGGGAAAGAGTTGCGTGAGGTTGCCGGGAGTTGCGAAGGGTTGCAGCTGTTGACTTTCGAGCGTTGATTCAGGCGCCGCTCAGGCTGTCGCGTCTGATCTTGGCCAGCGCGCGGTGTTGGGCGAGTTCGACGGCGCTCGTTGTCGTTCTCAGTGACAGCGCCGTCTCGCGCGCGTCGAAGCCGACAACGATGCGAGCTACCAAGACGTTGCGTTCTGCGGCCGACAGATCACCGAAGGGCAGAGTGAGTCGACTGGAGGCGGGTAGCGAATCGATTTCGCGACTGATCGCGTCGTGAAGATGCGCGAGGAACGCTTCTCCGGCACGTCTACGTCGCCGAATGTCGGACAGGACGGATCGGCAGATACCGACGGCAATACGATCAGCGTCGAGCGGTCGCAGTTCGGCACGGCAGCGCCGCGTCACCAGAGGCACGATGCGTTGAAGGAGTTCTGCAATCGCGTCCCGATCCCCTCGGGACGCATCGTCGGCAACACTGTCGATCGAACGTCCACCTGCCCTGCTTGTCATTCCGATCTCCCCCTGGTTCGGCTCTTGGTCGAATTCCCGACTAATGCTCAGGTTTTGAAGTCGCTAGGGGCGTATCGGCTCGGGGCAGATCCCGGTTTGTTCCCCGATGATGTTGATCTCGGCGTTGGAACGAGGGTCAGCGCCGTAGTTGATCTGGTCGGTGCACTTCTCGGGGGGCTCGACGGCATCGGGCGGGAGGGGCGCCGGGCACGAACCCATCCGCTCTCCGATGCTGTTGATCTCCGCATTCGAACGAGGGTCACCCACATAGTTGATCTGATCGGTGCACTTGGTCGACTCGGTAGCCGGACCAGGGGCCGCAGGGGCAGCCGCGCTGGTCGAGACCGGTGTCCAGGCCGGCGCAGCTCCGCCCGCCGGGACTCCGGGGGTGGATGCGTCCGTACCGCCGCCCACCGAGTTCGAGCCTTCGACTGTCTCCGAAGTGGTCGCTGCGGTCAGCGGCGGTGGGGTCGTAGACGCCGCAACCACCGATGTAGTCGTCGGTTCGTCTCCTGGAGCGCTGTTGTCATCACTCGAACACCCTGTCATCGCGCACACCACCCCGATCGTCAGTACGGCGAGCAACACTCGCAGACGCCGAGTCTTGTTGGTCAGCAATACTTCAGGCATTTGCTCTCACACTCCTCGATACGCGGATCAGCTCGTTCCGCCCAAGCGGTGAGCACCGACGTGACTCACTCTAGGAGCCTGATTCCATCGGTTTCGTAACAGAATTCCGTCGGTCGCGTACCAACTCTCGACGGTCCTGACATTCATACGATTACGTAACGGTGGGTGGCAAAACTCCGATATCGAGATCACCTGTGATCGTATGAAAACGCACATGCCGATGAGAGGGTTCGCAGCGGCCGGGGAGGGGAACGTGTTGTATCGGAGTGACATCTGCGGCGGTCGATCAGACCGTACTCGCAGCCTGTTCGGTACAGCGCTCGCGGCAGCAACCCTCGGAGCGTCCGTGATCACCGGCTGCGCGTCCACCCAGGGCGTTGTGATCGAAGGCGATGTCGCTTCCACCGGGTTGCCCGTCACACAACCTGCAGACCTGGCCAGACGGGTTGCCGAAAACTCGAGGTTGGGCCGGGCGCTCCTCGACGATCCTGGGGTGTCCGAGGGAGTGAAGACAGAACTTCGGTCGTGCCCTGACTGGTATCCGATCTCGGTCGGGTCCATCCTTCTCGATCCAGGCGCACCGCGTATCGTGCCGGAGACCGAACTCGTCGTCATGAATGTGTATCCGTGCCAACCGGCCCACCAACCCGGGACCGGAGTGTCGATTTCGGTCAACCTTGCCGGCTACGTCTACCGCAGCGGCAAGGCCGGTTCGAGTGAAGACGATCCCGAACTGGGTGAGCGCCTGTTCTCCGTCGAAGAGCGCGGAAAGTTCATCGTCAGCGGTCAACGCGCCGCGAGTTTGTCTGTCCTGGAAACGGATCCGCGGCCACCGGAGTTCGAATGTTGCCCCCGTCCACCGCTTCGGACCGAGTTCCACTGGGATGGAATGGAGTTCATCCGTGATTGATCGCCGTCGCCGCGCAATGCTCGCCGGTGTTTGCCTGCCGGTCGCGTTTGCTCTCGCCTCCTGTTCCACCGAGCCTGAATCAGAACCCACTCCGAATATCGCAGCATCACTCGACCCCTCGGATCTCTCACAGGGCTTGAGCATCGATCCTGTTGCCCTCCTCAGAGCAGACCCGGAAGTGTCCGATGCGGTCAAGGACAGTCTCCGACTGTGCGGTGATGCGAACTTCCCCTACGAAATCCGGTACTCCCCCGTGACAGGCGCCGTTTGGCAAGATGCCGTCGTCAATGTCTTCACCTGCGAGTCTGTCGGCATCTGGGGACGACCGGCCCCACCGGTCAGCTTCATGGTCGCCGGATTCGTCTACCAGATCGACGAATCGGGCGCTCACAAAGTCTTCGGAGTGCAAGACCCAGGACGCTACGTCGTCGGCTCAACCGGAGGATTGTCGGTCATGGTCGACCTGTGCAAAGACCCCGGCATTCCGGAGTTCTGTCAATCGTCGACTGCATACAAGTGGACCGGTGAAGGGTTTGAGAGTGTTCCGTTCCCATGAAAGCGAAGGCCGATGACCGATCCGTTGATTTTGCTGGTCGAAGACGACGCTGTCATCCGCGAAGCAACGCAATTGAATCTCGAACGCAACGGGTTTCGGGTGATCACCGCATCGGGTGGGTTGACCGGAATGGATATGGCGGTCGACGCCAAGCCGGATATCGCCGTCCTCGACGTGATGCTTCCCGACCTGAACGGAATCAGCCTGTGCCGACGCATTCGTGAGGAACTGTCGGTGCCGGTCATCATGCTGTCCGCGCGCGACGACCCGGTCGACATCGTTCTCGGATTGGAAGCCGGTGCCGACGACTACGTCACCAAGCCCTTCGACAGCGGTGTCCTGGTGGCCCGTATCCGAAGTGTGCTCCGGCGGGTCGAATCCCATTCCGGTACGGAGAAAGACATCGTGACTCTCGGCGATCTGGAGATCGATCGCGAGTTGGTGACCGTCACGCGTTCGGGCGCCGAAGTGGCTCTCACACCCACCGAAATGAAGCTGCTCCTGGTCATGGTGAGTGTGCCGCGCAAAGTCTGGTCTCGCTCCGAACTGCTCTCGGACGTCTGGGATTACGACTGGGGCGGCGATACGCGCATCGTCGACGTTCACGTTCAGCGATTGCGCACGAAGATCGGCTCCGAACAGATCCGGACCGTCCGGGGGTTCGGCTACACGATGGACAACCATCGGTGAGATCGCGGGATCTCGCCGCCAAGCTCCCGTCCACCGGGAGGCGGTTGTCGTTTCAGTGGAAGATCGCGGCGGCCATCACGTTCGTGATTGCCGTCGCCTCGATCACGCTCAGTACCGTGATGCATCAAACCTTTTCACACAACCAAGAGGATGCAGCGCGGGCGGCAGCTGATCGCAATCTCCAACTGGTGCTGCAGGACGAAACGGGCAGCATGCGTGCACTGTTCCGCGCCACCACAGATGGTCTCGACGTTCCGGAAGAGTTGCGTCAGGCCGTGGCGGGCGGCAAACGTGCCACCTACCTTGTCGACAGCGGGGACCAGCCATTTGTCTGGGCTGCTGCCGACGTCAACACTCAGGTGGTGGCGATTCGCGTCCCGTACACCGCGCAGCGGGAATCGATCGCCAGCGTCGATCGGACACTTCGCAACGCCACCATCGCAGTGATCGCAGCGGGTGCCGTCCTGGGTGTTCTGCTTGGACTCGCGATGTCGTATCGATTGCGCTCGGCCGCCCGTGCGGCTCGCAAAGTGTCTACCGGAGCGGACATCCGCGTCCGCTCGGTCACCTGGTCGCTTTTCGACGACGAGATCACCGAGCTGGCGGATGCGGTCGACGCGATGTCCGATGCTCTACGGGGACAATTGGACGCCGAGAAGCGCGTGACAGCCAACATCGCGCACGATCTCAGGACACCCATCTCCGGACTGGTCGGCGCCGCAGAGCTCCTGCCACCCGGTAGGCCAACCGAATTGGTGCGCGACGGCGTCCATAAACTCAGGAGGCTCGCCGAGGACGTCATCGAAGTGGCACGCCTCGACACCACCTCCGAGCAGGCTGACATCCAATCGGTGGAACTGGCACCGGTGGTGCGTCACGCGATTTCCACCACAGGAGTCGAGTGTGAAGTGAGTGTTCACGGCACCCCCGTGTCGTACACCGACGCGCGCAGACTGGAGCGGATCATCGCCAACCTGATCTTGAATGCTCGCAATCACGGAAAGTCGCCGATCAATGTCCACGTCGACCACTCCCGCATCACGGTCCGAGATCGGGGCGTCGGGTTCACTGAAGAGTGGCTTCGCCAGGGGCCGAAGAGATTTCAGACCAACTCCGTCGAACGCGGCCCGAACTCAGGCCTGGGCCTCGGCTTGACGATCGTAGTGGGACAAGCGGCGGTCATCGGCGCTCGTATCGACTTCGCGAACCATCCGAACGAGGGCGCGGTGGTGACGATCGACCTCCCTGAATGTTCGGCAGACGAGTTCGATTGACACCGAGGCAGTTCGGTCGATCGGCCGGGACACAGCGTCCCGGCCGACCATCGGCGTCCCGGACTCAAACCTGTCCGACAGTGACTCCGGTGCGAACGTCCGGTGCACCGAGGCGCGCCGCATCAGCTGTGAGGTCATCGGGCTGCTCCTGAGATTCCCGCTCGGCTGCGACGCGCAACCGGTAGTGCTCGATCTCCTCGGCAATGTGCTCGGGAGTCCAACCGAGCACCGGCGCAACCAGTTCCGCCACTTCGGCAGCTGCCGCATCGCCGCGATCGGTAACCTCGATGGAGATGCGGGTACGACGGGTGAGGATGTCGTCGAGATGCTGTGCACCCTCGTGACTCGCGGCGTAGTGAATCTCCGCCTTGAGGTACTCGGGGGCGGAGTCCAACGGCTGCCCCAGTTCCGGTCGCGCCTCGACGAGTTCGAACAACTCGTCAGCCAGAGTGCCGTACCGACCCAGTAGGTGCTCGATAGTCGAAACGTGCAGTCCCGTGCGCTCAGCGGTGAGATGCCGATTGTTGTGCGCGGCAAAGTAGCCGTCGGCACCCACAAGTTGGATACGCTCAGTGCAGGACTTCGGCACCTTCTGTTCCAATCCGTGCACCGCGGAATCGACAGCGTCCTTGGCCATCACGCGGTAAGTGGTGTACTTGCCACCGGCGACCACCGTCAAACCTCGGACCGGACTCGACACCGCATGCTCACGCGAGAGAGTGCTGGTCGAATCTGATTCGCCGAACAGCAACGGACGCAACCCCGCGTACACACCGACGACGTCCTCGTGCGTCAACTCGTCCTGAAGGAGCTTGTTGACATGTCCGAGGATGTAGTCGATATCGCTTCGGCTCGCTGCCGGATGGGCGAGGTCGAGGTTCCAGTCGGTGTCCGTCGTACCGATGATCCAGTGGCTTCCCCACGGGATCACGAACAGCAGACTCTTCTCGGTCCGCGTGATGATTCCGGTAGAGGAGTTGATGCGGTTTCGCGGGACGACCAGGTGCACACCTTTCGAAGCGCGAACCTGGAATTGCCCTCGCCCACCGACCATTTCCTGGATCTCGTCGGTCCAGACCCCGGCGGCGTTGATGACCTGACGAGCACGGATCTCGAACGCGCGACCCGTTTCCAGATCCACGGCCTTCACCCCGACTACGCGGTCCTCCTCACGGAGAAAGCCGATTACGCGGGTGCTGTTCACGCACAGTGCGCCGTATTCGGCTGCTGTGCGCGCCAGCATCATCGTGTGGCGGGCGTCATCTACCTGACCCTCGTAGAACTTGACCGAACCCCGGATAGCAGAGCGCTTTCCGGACGGGAACGATTCGAGAGTCTTCTTCTTGCCCACATGCTTGTGGTGTGAGGGAACCCCGCGGCCTGCGCCCATCACGTCGTAGACGCCGATGCCCAGACCGACGTACGGCCGGTCGATCAACTTCTCGAGTGGGTAGATGAACGGCACCGGCTTCGCGAGATGCGGGCACAGCGAATTCAGAACCAACGACCGCTCACGCAGTGCCTCGAACACGAGCGCAAAATTGAACTGCTCGAGGTAACGCAGTCCGCCGTGGAACAGCTTGCTCGACCTGCTCGAGGTTCCGGACGCGAAGTCGCGAGCCTCCACCAAGCCCACCTTCAGACCGCGAGTTGCGGCGTCGAGCGCGCTACCCGCTCCGACCACGCCACCGCCGATAACGAGGACGTCGAGTTCGGTTTCTTCCAACTTCTTCAGCGACTCCGCCCGCGAGGACGGACTCAATGCTTGTGCTGTGCTCATGAAAACTGTTCCTTCACTTGAAAATAGGTAGAAATGGGGGCGCCGCGATCAGTCTGCGTCGACCCAGTCGAGTGTCCGAGTGACGGCTTTCTGCCAGCCTGCATACAGGCGCTCACGCTCGGCCGAATCCATCGACGGCGTCCAGCTCTTGTCCTTCGCCCAGTTGCTGCGAATGTCGTCCTCGCTCTCCCAGTACCCGACCGCGAGACCAGCGGCGTACGCAGCGCCCAATGCCGTGGTCTCCGCAACGACAGGGCGGATCACCTCGACGTCGAGCAGATCGGCCTGGAATTGCATGAGGAGTTCGTTCGCGACCATTCCGCCGTCGACCTTGAGAACCTTCAAGTCGACACCCGAGTCGAGGTTCATCGCCTCGATCACCTCACGACTCTGGTACGCAGTCGCTTCGAGCACCGCCCGGGCAAGGTGCCCCTTGTTCACGAACCTTGTCAGACCGACGATTGCACCGCGTGCATCCGCGCGCCAATGCGGTGCAAACAGGCCCGAGAACGCGGGCACGAAGTACGCGCCACCGTTGTCGTCCACAGAGCGCGCGTTCACCTCGATGTCGGCCGCGTTGTCGATCATGCCGAGGTTGTCTCGAAGCCACTGGACCAGCGAACCGGTCACGGCGATCGATCCTTCCAGTGCGTAAACCGTTGGCTGCTCACCGATCTTGTAACAGACCGTCGTCAACAAGCCGTTCTTGCTCATCACCTTTTCGGTGCCGGTGTTGAGGAGCACGAAGTTGCCGGTTCCGTAGGTGTTCTTCGCTTCTCCGGGCGAGAGGCAGGCCTGACCGAAAGTCGCTGCTTGCTGATCGCCGAGGATTCCGGCGATCGGCACGCCGGACAACGTTCCGCGTTCGCGCACGAATCCGAAAGTTTCGGACGAGCTGCGAATCTCGGGGAGCATCGATTCGGGGATGCCCATGTCGGCGCAGATCGCCGAATCCCAAGCGAGAGTGTCGAGATCCATCAACAGAGTGCGCGACGCGTTGGTGGGGTCGGTAGCGTGCACTCCGCCGTCGACGCCGCCGGTCATGTTCCACAGCACCCAGGTGTCCATCGTGCCGAAGCACAACTCGCCTGCTTCGGCCTTCTCACGCGCGCCCTCGACGTTGTCGAGAATCCACTTGACCTTGGGGCCCGAAAAGTACGTGGCCAACGGCAATCCGGTGACTTCGGTGTACTTCCTGGGGCCGTCTTCGCCGGCGAGTGCAGTACAGATTCGATCAGTGCGTGTGTCCTGCCAGACGATGGCGTTGTAAACGGGCTTTCCGGTTGCTCGTTCCCAGACCACTGCCGTCTCACGTTGATTGGTGATGCCGACGGATGCGATGTCGGCCGCGGTCAGATCTGCGTTGGCCAAGGCGCCCGCGGTGACGTTGCGGACGTTGTCCCAAATTTCGATCGGATCGTGTTCGACCCAGCCTGCCTGCGGAAAGATCTGTGTGTGCTCGTGCTGTTCGACAGCGACTACGTGCCCACTGTGATCGAAGATCATGCATCGCGTGGAGGTGGTTCCCTGGTCTATCGCGGCTACGAACTGCGCCATCGTGCTACCCCTTTGGTGTCGAAGAAAGTGCGAAAGATTTACTGTCAGAGATGATGATTCGCCATCAGGCCGGTATCGTGGCCGGCTCCTCGGCTGCCTTCTCCACCGACTCGTCAGGCAGGAATCGACCAATCAGCTTGTCGTAGAGGAACACCCCGATCGGAGCGCCGATCAGCGGCCCCACGATGGGCACCCAGAAATACAGGCTCCCGTACTGATCTCGCCAGGCGCTGCCGTAACCGGTGAGATACGACGCCAGCCGCGGACCGAAGTCACGGGCCGGATTGATGGCGTAACCCGCGTTGGTCGCCCATGCGAATCCGATTGCCACCACGATCAAACCGACGACGAAGGGCGCAAGATTCGCGAGCGGCGGAGTTCCCCGAGTATCGGTCACCGCAACGATGAGGAACAACAGGATCGCCGTGCCGATGATCTGATCTATCAGCGCTGATCCCAGACTGACCGGGAGCGTTCCGTTTCCGGGCATCGTCGAGAAGATCGTCTGAGTCGCCGTTGTGTGTCCGGGATCGATGGCATTGAGCATGTCGTTGTAATTCCACCGGACGATCAGGGCCGCGACAAAGGCTCCAGCGGTCTGCGCCAGCGTGTAGGGCAGGACCTTGCGCCAGGAGAATCCCCGGAAGATCGCAAAGGCGAAGGTCACTGCGGGGTTCAGATGAGCACCCGTCACCCGGCCTGCGACATAGATGCCGAACATGACGCCGAGTCCCCAGGCCCACGCGATACTGTCGTGTCCGCCGAGACCCCCACCGCTCCCGCCGGACACAACCTGCGCCACAACTCCGACGCCGAACAAGATCAAGATCATCGTTCCGGCGAACTCGGCTGCCAACTCGCCTGGAAGCCCTAATCGCTTGGCTTTCTCCATCCCCACCCTCACTTCGTTGTGATGCATGTCATAGTTTGGATTGCTGCACCCGTAGCGTAAGGCCGTTTGCACATTCACGCATAGCTCGTGCACATATGTGCAAATGCCCCATTTGCGCACCGTAACGCGGGTAACAGACACACTTCTGGGACTTTGCGTGATCGAGCGCCTCAGCCTGGGCCTACTCGGATAAGATTCGGTTCAATGCTCTTGCACGTACGTGCAGACAGGACGAACCCATGGAAACTCCCACTTCGGACTCCGCTACCTCCGATCCGGCGGACCCGCGCATCGCCGACGCAGTTCAGGCCGCACGCCTCTACTACTTCCAGGACCAGACGATGGCTGCCATCGGCCGCGACATGGGGGTGTCCCGATCCACCGTCTCCCGATTGATCACCTACGCGCGCACCTCGGGTCTCGTCGAGATCAAGATCAGCACCCCGCACGGCCAGGCTCCTCGCATCGAACGCGAGTTCTCGGAACGGTACGGAGTGCGCGCCCACGTGGTGACCGTGCCGGAACTGGTGGGAGATCTCGAGCGACTCGAAAAGGTCGCAACCTTTGCCGGACGCCTGCTGGCGTCGTTCTTCGACAGCGACATGGTGATGGGGATCGCCTGGGGAACCACTCTCAGTGAAGTCAGCAAGCACCTTGCCCCCAAACGCACGTACAACTCGTACGTCGTGCAACTCAACGGCGCCGCGAATACTCGCACCACCGGAATCTCTTACGCCAGCGACATCATCAGAACCATCGCCGACGCCTACGGTGCTCTGCCACAAGGATTTCCGGTGCCTGCCTTCTTCGACTACCCGGAAACCCGGGAGCAACTGTGGCGCGAACGAAGCATCAAACGCGTCTTGGACATGCAGAAGCGAATGGACCTGGCAGTCTTCAGCATCGGCGTACCGGGCGGCAACGTACCGAGTCACGTCTACACCGCTGGATACCTCGAACCCGATGAAGCAGAAGCACTTCGACGCGACGGAGTGGTCGGCGACATCGCAACCGTCTTCTTCCGATCGGACGGGAGCTACCGCGAAATCGAACTCAACGAGCGCGCGAGCGGCCCGCGACTGGACCTTTTCGAGAAGGTCGCCAGGCGCGTGTGCATCGTCGCCGGAACAGCAAAACTGCCGGCCCTGGAGGGAGCACTACGGGGCGGGCTGATCACCGATCTGATCATCGACGACGTCAGCGCCACCGCGCTGGTGTCCTGACCGCTGCACCAGCTTCTCGATTCCGTCGAGAAGTAAGCCAAGCGAGAAACTGAAATCGAAGGCATCGTCACCGGCGGCCTCACCCTCCGGGCTGCCGTCCTCGAAGCCGCCTTCCTCGATTGCGGCACTCAGGTAGGGGAATCCCTCCCGATTGATGACACGAGCAATGAGAGCGCCGTATGCGACGTCGTCGTCTGCCGACTGCGCTGAACGAGACGCCAGGTCAGCCGAGAATCGAGCGCGGCCGATGACGAACAACGACACGTTGGTCACCACCTGGAACTTCGACGCGGCACTCAGGGCGACCCCGTCGAGGGCGCTCAGACCCGCGTCGAGCCACGCCATGTTGTTGGGCCCGGTCGGTGGAGCCGTGATGGGCAGCTTGAGCCACCACGGTCGACTCAGCATCGTGGCGTACTCCTGATTCGCCCACGCCTCGAGCTTGACGCGCCAGGTCACGCCGTCGGGAATCACCGGCGGCGGCCCGATCACCCGATCCGAAATCAGTTCGATCAGTTCGTCTTTGCTTGCCACGTAGCGGTAGAGCGACATGGTCGTGAACCCGAGCGCTTTGGCCACGCGGCCCATCGACAGAGCGGTGACGCCTTCTGCGTCGGCCAATTCGATCGCGGTGTCGAGAATTTGCTCGAGACTGAGCCCCTTCTTCGGACCCCGCGTTCCCGGCTGGTCCAGTCCCCAGGCCAGTTCAACTGCTCTCGGTAGCGCTCCGCGATCCATAAGCTCCCACTCTTCACTCTTGCCATCATCCTAGAACTGTGTACGCTATAAACACGAGTTTATGACATACACAGTTCTTACTTGGAGGTCTCGATGTCAGGAACGATCCCCGCAATCTCGGTCCGCGGACTCCGTAAGCACTACGGCGATCAACAGGTACTGGCTGGACTCGACCTGGCGGTCTCGGCCGGATCGGTGTACGCCCTCCTCGGCGCAAACGGCGCCGGAAAGACCACGGCCGTAAGAATTCTCACCACCCTCATCCCCTTCGACGGAGGCGAGGTCATGGTCGCGGGGCATTCACTGCCCGGAGATCCACAGAACGTTCGGCGGCGCATCAGCGTGACCGGGCAGTACGCAGCCGTCGACACCTTGCTGACCGGATTCGAGAACCTCACCCTACTGGGCGAACTGAATCACCTGGGCCGGAAGAACTCCCGTCGCCGTGCCGAGGAATTGCTCGACCAGTTCGTTTTGACGGACTTCGGCGACAAACGCGCCGGCAACTACTCGGGCGGCATGCTCAGACGACTCGACATCGCAATGAGCCTCGTCGCCCGACCGGACGTCGTCTTTCTCGACGAACCCACCACCGGCCTGGACCCGCGAAGCCGCCACGACATGTGGTCGATCGTTCGAGGACTCACAGCGTCAGGCGTCACCATCTTCCTCACCACCCAATACCTCGACGAGGCAGACGAATTGGCCGATACGGTCGGCGTGCTGAGCGGCGGCCGCATCGTCGCCGAGGGAACACCGGACGAACTCAAACGCCTTGTTCCCGGCGGCCACGTCGCACTGCAATTCGAGAACCTGGCCCAACTCGAACTCGCCGCGGCGTCACTGCCGCAGGCGCATTCGAATGCCGAGACCTTGACCCTGCACATCCCTTCCGACGGGGCAGTTCCGTCGATCAAAGCGATCCTCGACTCGATCGACGATCCGTCGATCACCGTCGAGAAGTTCTCCGTTCACACTCCGGATCTGGACGACGTGTTCTTCGCGCTCACCGGATCAGGCCAACCCGAGATTGCGAGCGTTCGATGACCTCCACCATTGCAATCGATTCCGCGGTGATGCTCCGCCGGAATCTCAAACACGTTCTGCGCAGTCCGGATTCGATGATCACCGCGATAGCCCTTCCGGTCATGCTCATGCTGCTGTTCGTCTACGTCTTCGGCGGCGCCATCAACACCGGTAGCGAGTACATCGACTACGTAGTGCCCGGAATCATCCTTCTGTGCGCCGGTTTCGGCGCCTCGACCACCGCGGTCAGCGTCTCGAGCGACATGAAGGACGGGATCATCGACCGTTTCCGGACCTTGGCGATATCTCCGCCGTCGGTCCTGACCGGTCATGTACTGGCCAGCGTCGTCCGCAACGTCCTGACTACGGCGATCGTGGTCGTGGTTGCGCTGATCATGGGATTTCGCCCGACCAGCGATCCGTTGCGCTGGCTCGGCGTCGCCGCTGTGATCGTCGCCTTCGTCTTTGCCATGTCGTACCTCTCGACAGCTTTGGGACTCTTGGCCAAGAACCCGGAGGCTGCAAGCGGATTCACCTTCGCCATCATGTTCCTGCCCTACGTCAGCACTGCTTTCGTACCGGCTGAGACCATGCCGTCCTGGCTGCAGGGGTTTGCCCGGCACCAACCGGTGACTCCGATCATCGAGACTGTGCGCGGACTCCTGATGGGCACGCCGATCGGGAACAGCGCGGCCATCGCCCTCGCGTGGTGCCTGGGCATCGCCGCCGTGGGATTCGTGTGGTCCAACTGGCTCTACCGACGAAAGACCGCGAGCTGACCACACAAGAAAGCCCCACACCTGACGGTGCGGGGCTGCTTGTGCTGTGCGCCTTTATTAACCGCGGGGGGTTAATAAAGGCGCACAGTGGATTACTTGGCGTCCAGCAGATCGATCACGAAGACCAAGGTCTTGCCGGAAAGCTGGTGCCCTGCACCGGCGGGGCCGTATGCCAGCTCCGGCGGAATGGTGAGCTGACGGCGTCCGCCGACCTTCATGCCCGGGATGCCGTCCTGCCAGCCCTTGATCAGGCCACGAAGCGGGAACTGAATGGACTCGCCACGGCTCCAGGAAGAGTCGAACTCTTCGCCGGACTCGAACTCGACACCGACGTAGTGAACGTCGACGGTGCCACCGGGAACGGCTTCGGCGCCTTCTCCGACAACCAGATCCTTGATGACCAGATCGGTCGGCGCGGGGCCTTCCTGGAACTCGATTACGGGCTTGCTACTCATGGGTCCTCCTCGTTGAGGCGAAATGTTGGGTACAGAAGACTAGCGGGTGGTGATATCGCTAGGTCACGCGTCAGCGGGACGTGATGTCTCTGTAGTCACGCTCGGTGTAGCCGGTGTAGATCTGGCGCGGGCGGCCGATCTTCGTAGCCGGATCCTCGTGCATTTCACGCCAGTGCGCAATCCAGCCGGGCAGACGGCCCATGGCGAACAGCACCGTGAACATGCGCGGCGGGAAGCCCATCGCGCGGTAGATGAGGCCGGTGTAGAAGTCGACGTTCGGGTAGAGCTTGCGCTCGATGAAGTAGTCGTCCGTGAGGGCGGCCTCTTCGAGTTGCATTGCGATGTTGAGCAGTTCGTCGTCGCCGCCGAGCTTGGCGAGGATGGTGTGCGCGGTTTCGCGGACCAGCGCAGCGCGCGGATCGTAGTTGCGGTAGACGCGGTGCCCGAAGCCCATGAGCTTCACGCCGTCTTCCTTGTTCTTGACCTTGCGGACGAACTCGGCTGCGGTGCTGCCGCTGGCCTTGATCTCGTCGAGCATCTCGAGCACTGCCTGGTTGGCGCCGCCGTGCAGCGGACCCCACAGTGCGTTGATGCCGGCCGAGACGGAGGTGAACAGGTTGGCGTCCGACGAGCCGACCATGCGCACGGTCGACGTGGAGCAGTTCTGCTCGTGGTCGGCGTGCAGGATCAGCAGCATGTCGAGTGCCTTGGCGACCTCGGGATCACCCTGGTACGGCTCGGCGGGGAAGCCGAACGTCATACGCATGAAGTTCTCGACCAGGTTCAACGAGTTGTCCGGGTACAGGAACGGCTGTCCGACGGACTTCTTGTACGCGTACGCAGCGATGGTCGGCAGCTTCGCGAGAAGACGGATGGTGGACAGTTCCACCTGCTCCGGATCCTCGGGATCGAGCGAATCCTGGTAGTACGCCGACAATGCGTTCACTGCGGACGAGAGAACCGGCATCGGGTGAGCGTTGCGCGGGAATCCGTCGAAGAACCGCTTGAGGTCCTCGTGAAGCAGGGTGTGTCGACGGATGCGGTCCGTGAAGGACTCGAGCTGGGCGTCGGTCGGCAGTTCGCCGTAGATCAGCAGGTAGCTGACCTCGATGAACGTCGACTTACCTGCCAACTGCTCGATGGGATATCCGCGGTAACGCAGGATTCCCTTCTCACCGTCGATGTACGTGATTGCAGAACTGGTGGATGCAGTGTTCACAAAACCGGGGTCAAGGGTGGTGTACCCCGTTGTGGCCAGCAGCTTTCCCAGCTCGATGCCGTCATTGCCCTCTGTTGCCCTGGCAATGGACATCGTGTACTCACCACCGGGGTAAGTAAGCGTGGGCTTTGTGTCATTGTCAGCGGGCACGAAGGATCCCTCTCAAGCTCGAACCAACGAGTAACTACATGCGATCAACTAGAAACTAGTCGCACGGGAGAGATCGTGCCGAAGGAGGGTCGCTCCACGGCTATTTTTCGGGTACTCACGAACCCGACATACCCACCGAAACTGAAACATGTTCCAGTCTGGGCTTTCCCATTCGCGTGACCGGTACTCCAGTCTACGGAATCGCGCATTTACCCACACTGATCTGCAAATCTCGGCTGCAATTCGAGAACGGGAGCAACGTCGGACCTTCCGGACCACTGACACGGGGTACCGAAAACCGATTGTTATCGGCTGATGCCTACCTGGTGTTACACGATCCCACGGTATGAGAGCCGGATCACAGCGCCTTGATGCCCCAGCTACCCGTCCAGGTCTGACCCGGATGAAGCACCAGGAGATCGATGCCCGAGTTGAAGGCGTCAGGCGGGCAGGTCATCGGCTCCAAAGCCAATGCGCGGCCGCGATCGGGATACCCCTTGTCGTTGGCGGGATCTGCGATGAAGGCCTGAATCCACGGGAACTCGCGGTTGGTCCACAGGGCAGTGCCCGTTCCATCCGGAGCCAGCAGCTCGTGTTGCGTGCGACCACTGCCGTCGACGACGTCCAATGCGCTGTACGGAGTGTCCAACTGCACCCCGGCAAGCAGTCTCGGTGTCCGGAAGTCGTAGTCCGTACCGGCGACTGCCTGCGAATACGCGTTCGGCAGCATCCTCGCCGGATCGATCGGCAACCGCGTGCCTGCTGCCAGATGCAGAGCACATTCGTCGAGCGGAAAGTCGCCGGCGCGAATGAAGGTGTGCATTCCGAGCCCGAACGGCGACGAGGTCGCACCCTTGTTCGTGGCCGTGTGCGTGACGGTCAGTCCGTCGGCACCGACCTCGTAGGCGACCGACAGCTGCAACGGATAGGGCCAACCCTTGTGAAGTCCCACGTCGACCGACAGTTCGACGCGCTCGTACGTGTGGTCCACGAGGCTCCAATTGCGACGCCGGACGAACCCGTGGCTCGCGTTCCCCAGCGCAGGTTCGGTGATCTCGAGTTGATGCTCGATCCCGTCGAACATGAAGTGCCCGTCGCGAATTCGGTTGGGCCACGGCGCGAGAACCAATCCGGCCGACAGCGGTGGCTTCGATCCGAGTGCCCAGGTCTCGGTCAGCGTGCGCTGACCGTTCGGTCCTTCGTGATCGAGTAGCCGCAACCCGGCACCGGCCGCGGCGATCTCGGCTCGATAGCCTCCACCACGGATCTCGAACCCTCCCCTACCCGTGCTGTGCGGCGCAGTCATACGTACGAGTTTCCACCACGAGCGACCGGTTAACCAGGACGTCAGACGGCGCGTCCCACCTTGTAGCGAACGAATGCCGGGAATGCGAGGGCAGAAAGGACAACACCGACAATCACCAGGAAGCCGCCGCCCGCTGCCGCGACACCGGTCCCGAACAGGAAGGCTGCACCGCCGTGCAGCACGTCACCGATACGCGGACCACCTGCCACGACCACGATGAACACGCCCTGCAGTCGTCCGCGCATGTCGTCGGTTGCCACTTGCTGGAGCATCGTGCTGCGGAAAGCCGCC
Organism: Rhodococcus sp. RCBS9; assembly: GCF_029457415.1. Taxonomy (NCBI): domain Bacteria; kingdom Bacillati; phylum Actinomycetota; class Actinomycetes; order Mycobacteriales; family Nocardiaceae; genus Rhodococcus; species Rhodococcus sp. RCBS9. The sequence continues at coordinate 1,090,568 of NZ_CP120422.1, forward strand.
GAGACCATGTCGACGGCTCCGCCGAATGCCAGGAATGCGACCGCCACCCAGAGCAGAATCACACTGGAACCGGGACTCGCGAAGTACACGGCAACGCCGAAGCCGACCATGGACAGCCCCCACAGCGCGATGCAGACCAGAACGGCTTGCCCCTGGTACTGAACCCGTGGCAACCAACCCGAGAAGACTCCGCCCAGAACGGCTCCCACCGACATCGCCGCGAACAGCAGTCCCAGCGCAAAACCGCCGCTGGCGGGGTCACCGAAGGATTCGTGAGCGATCTCCGGGAACAGTGCTCGCGACATCCCGAACACCATCGCGATGATGTCCACCACAAACGACGCGAGCAGAACCTTCTGCGTCGCGAGATACGTGAAACCGCCGAGGACCTCGCTCAATCCGGCCCGCCGAGACGTTCCGGTCGGCGGAATCGCCGGGAGCTTCCATACCGCCCACAGTGTGGCGAGAAGAAAGATCGAGTCGAGCAGGTACAGCAGTTGCAGACCGGCCGACGGTATGAGGACACCCGCCAGTAGCGGGCCGGCTATCGCACCGAACTGCACGACAGTCATGTTCAGCGAGTTCGCGGCCGGTAACTGCCTACCCGGAATCAACCGAGGGATGATCGCCGCTCGCGTCGGCTGGTTCACCGCGAAGAACGCCTGTTGAACCGAGAACAATCCGAGCACCAACCACACGTTGTTCACGTTCAGGGCAGCCTGGATCCAGAACAGCACCGACGTGACGCCGAGTCCGATCGAGGTGATCATCAACAGCCGTCGTCGATCCATGACGTCGGCCAGTGCGCCGCCCCACAGACCGAAAACGACCAGCGGGACCAGACCGAAGATTCCCGTCAGACCGACGTAGGCCGAGCTTCGGGTGATCTCGTACACCTGTTGCGGTACGGCGACCACGCTGAGCTGAGCGCCGATGACGGTGACGATGCCGGCCGTCCACAGCCGTCGATAGTCGCGATTCTCGAGCGGAGTCGTGTCCGCGAGTAGCCGGCTCACGGCTGGAGACGGACGGCGGACCACTGTCCGTCGACCAGGCTCGTGCGAACTCGATTGTGCATGCGGTTCGCGCGTCCTTGCCAGAACTCGACGGACTCGGGCCGAATCAGAATCCCGCCCCAGTTCGGTGGCACCGGAATCTCACCGTCCACGCCGAATCGAGCAGCGACCTCACGCAGTTGCTCGTCGAGATCGGCTCGCGAGTCGATCGGACGAGACTGCGACGACGCCCACGCGCCGAGCTGTGAACCTCGAGGCCTGGTTCGCCAATACTCCTGCGTCAGTTGAGCACTCACCCGCTCGGTGGTGCCGCGGACGATCACCTGCCTGGCAAGGGTCAGCCACGTGAAGTTCGCCGACGCGTACGGGTGGGCGTCGAGGTGACGAGCCTTGTCGGATCCGTAGTTGGTGAAGAAGAGGACGCCGTCCTCGCTGAGCCCTTTGCAGAGCACGGTGCGCGACGCCGGACGGCCACCGTCGTCCACCGTCGACAGAGTCATGGCGTTGGGCTCCGGCGCGTCAGCTTCGACGGCGTCCACGAGCCATTGGCGCATGAGGGGCAGCCAACCGGTTTCGACAACCGAAGTATCCAATTCCGCACTCATGCGGTCCTCGACGGACTCCGATTCGCTGCCTGCTTGCGGATAGCCCACACGCATGGCCGCGAGTTCGTTGTCCACCGCCTGCGGGTCCTGACGTTCATTCGACACAGCCGAGAACGCTACTCCCGGGTACTCACTGGCCAACGGCTACGCGGCACGCGCTAAAGTTTGCCGTGGCTAGACCCGACCCGGACCGCGAGCCGCACCAGCGACAGCGCCGAATCGGGACGAGACGATTGCGCAGTACAAAACACGGTGCGTGCTCATCCCTGCGAGCACCGAGGCGCAGTCACTGAAGCTGAGGCAGTGCGACTGTAGACCTGGCGCACTCGAACGAGGAGAGTCCACGAGAATGGCAGCGAGCGCAGCAATACCGGACGATTTTGTGAGCGGACTCGAAGGCGTCGTCGCCTTCACCAGCGATATCGCAGAACCCGACAAGGACGGCGGCGCACTGCGCTACCGCGGAGTCGACATCGAAGACCTGGTCGGCCAGAGGGTCACCTTCGGCAACGTATGGGCCCTTCTCGTCGACGGCCGCTTCGGCCCCGGCCTCCCGCCGGCCGAGCCGTTCCCCCTCCCCATTCACACCGGCGACGTCCGTGTCGACGTTCAGGCCGGACTGGCGATGCTGGCTCCCATCTGGGGCTACCAGCCGCTCCTCGACATCGATGACGAGACCGCCCGCGACCAGCTCGCCCGCGCATCCGTCATGGCGCTGTCGTACGTCGCGCAGTCCGCTCGCGGCATTTACCAGCCTGCAGTCCCGCAGAGCCGCATCGACGAGGCCAAGACCGTCACCGAACGCTTCATGGTTCGCTGGAAGGGTGAGCCCGATCCGGCACACGTCGAGGCAATCGACGCGTACTGGGTCTCGGCAGCCGAGCACGGCATGAACGCCTCCACCTTCACGGCCCGCGTCATCGCCTCCACGGGCGCCGACGTCGCGGCTTCGCTTTCCGGCGCCATCGGCGCGATGTCCGGCCCGCTGCACGGCGGCGCACCGGCCCGAGTTCTTCCGATGATCGAAGAGACCGAGAAGACCGGCGACGCCCGCGCACTGGTCAAGGGAATCCTCGACCGCAAGGAAAAGCTCATGGGCTTCGGACACCGCGTCTACCGCGCCGAAGATCCCCGTGCACGCGTGCTCCGCGCCACGGCGAAGCGCCTCAACGCTCCCCGCTACGAGGCTGCCGCAGCTCTCGAGCAGGCTGCACTGGCAGAACTGCGTGAGCGTCGTCCCGATCGCGCGATCGAGACCAACGTCGAGTTCTGGGCCGCCGTCATCCTCGACTTCGCCGAGGTTCCCGCGCACATGATGCCCGCCATGTTCACCTGTGGCCGCACCGCCGGCTGGTGTGCACACATCCTCGAGCAGAAGCGTCTCGGTAAGCTGGTACGCCCGGCCGCCATCTACACCGGCCCGGCGCCCCGTACTCCGGAGTCGGTCGAGGGCTGGGACCAGATCAGCCACGCGTAGTACCCCGCTCGAATTCGCCAATCACGGTAGTACAGAACACAAGTGAAGGAACAGAAAGAAGCGATGACCTCCACACCGATCATCCCCGCCGACCTCAAGCCCGCCGACGGACGCTTCGGCTGCGGTCCTTCCAAGGTTCGCCCCGAGCAGCTGCAGTCCCTGGTCGAGGTGGGCGCTTCGGTGTTCGGCACCAGCCATCGCCAGAAGCCGGTCAAGAACGTTGTGGCCAGCATTCGTTCCGGCCTCGCCGATCTGTTCTCACTGCCCGAGGGCTACGAGGTCGTCCTCGGCAACGGCGGAACCACTGCGTTCTGGGATGCGGCCGCATTCGGCCTCATCCGCGAGAAGTCGCTGCACCTGACCAACGGCGAATTCAGCTCCAAGTTCGCTTCGGTCGCCAAGGCCAACCCGTTCATCGGTGACCCGATCGTCGTTTCCGCCGATCCGGGCAGCGCACCGGTGCCGGTCTCCGACCCGTCCGTCGATCTCATCGGCTGGGCGCACAACGAGACCTCCACCGGTGTGTCGATCCCCGTCTCGCGTCCCGCGGGTTCGGAGAACGCACTGATCGCCATCGACGCCACCTCGGGCGCCGGCGGACTTCCGGTCAATGTCGCCGATTCCGACGTCTACTACTTCGCTCCGCAGAAGTGCTTCGCTGCAGACGGCGGACTGTGGATCGCGCTGATGAGCCCGGCCGCCCTCGAACGCGTCGCGGAGATCAAGGATTCGGGACGCTGGACGCCTGACTTCCTCTCGCTGCCCATCGCCGTGGACAACAGCTCCAAGGATCAGACGTACAACACCCCGGCCCTGGCCACCCTCTTGCTCTTCGCCAACCAGATCGAGTGGATGAACAGCAACGGCGGCCTCGACTGGACTACCGCTCGCACCGCGGATTCGTCCTCGCGCCTGTACAACTGGGCCGAGGCCAGTGAGTTCGCAACGCCGTTCGTCGCTGATCCGGCACACCGCTCGCAGGTTGTCGGCACCATCGACTTCAACGACGACGTCGACGCTGCCGAGGTGGCAAAGATCCTGCGCGCCAACGGAATCGTCGATACCGAGCCGTACCGCAAGCTCGGCCGCAACCAGCTGCGCGTCGGCATGTTCCCGGCCATCGACCCCGATGACGTCACCGCTCTCACCAAGAGCATCGACTGGGTCGTTTCTCAGCTCGGCTGATTTTCACATTTGCTTCACCGCTCGGCCCCCGGCATGACGTCGGGGGCCGAGCGTCGTTTGCGCCAGGCCTTGTGAGCTACCACACCGGTGGGCGGATCCGAGGTCATCTCGCCCTGCGTGTCCTGCCGAGTCCATGGTCACGAATGAATTACAGTTGAGCGCGGCGCAAAGTCGCGAGCCGGCGCGATAAGGAGGTCAATGTGCGAGAGCTTCGAGTGATCGGACTTGAACCCGATGGATCGCATGTGGTGTGCGCAGATGCTGAAACCGGCCAGAAATTCCGGCTTCCCGCCGATGACAAACTTCGTGCAGCTTCCCGCGGAGACGTGGCTCGACTCGGCCAGATTGAGATCGAAATGGAAAGCCAACTCCGTCCCCGCGAAATTCAGGCGCGCATTCGTTCCGGTGCTTCCGTAGAGCAGGTCGCCGAAGAAGCGAAGATCCCCATCAGCAAGGTCGAGCGCTTTGCGTACCCCGTTCTGCTCGAGCGCTCCCGCGCCGCGGAAATGGCGCAGGGCGGACACCCGGTGCGCGACAACGGTCCGACAGTTCCCACCCTCTCCGAAATCGTGACCCACGCATTCCGCGCCCGCGGCCACAGTATCGACGAGGCCACCTGGGATGCCTGGCGCGACGAGGACAATCAGTGGGTCGCGCAGTTGCAGTGGCAGGCCGGCCGCACCACCAACGCCGCGCACTGGCGCTACCAGCCCGACGCGCACGGCGGAACGATCGTCGCACTCGACGACGCGGCATTCGACTTGATCGATCCCGACTTCGGTCGCCCGCTCCGCGGCCTGGTACCGGTGGTCTCGAACGAACCGCAGCAGCTCGAACTGTCCCGATTCGACGTCGAACCGGTGGCGGAGATCGAGCCCGAGCCCGCAGCAGTTTCCGAGCGGACAGCAGTTTCCGAGCGGACAGCAGTTTCCGAGCGCACAGTAGTCCCCGAGCGGACGGTGGTGGCGGAACGGATCGTGGCGCCCGAACCGATTGCTGTCGAGCCGGAAACCGTCGTCACCGAAGAGGTTCCCGAACCCGCACCGGATGTGACCCCGAAAACCGCTCCGCAGCAGACGCAGACCAAGGACAAGCGCGGACGGCCTGCTCTTCCCTCGTGGGACGACGTACTCCTCGGGGTCCGCAGCAGCGGTCGCTGACCCGAAGGAAAGTATTCTTCTTTCGAGCGAGGCTGAGGAGAGAGGGCTGCCGGTGGCTGCACGGGTATCGACGATCTGGTTTCTGGGCGGCGCAGACGCTCGCACCGAATTGAGCAGGTACCCACAGCCGGATCAGACCGAGGCCCTGAAAATCGCCATGTCGCTGTACCCGGACAAGGAGTTCGAGTCGCTCGGGCCTCAGCCGCTGTCGATGGCCGCGACGGTGAGCCCCGGCTACGTCTTCGTCGGCGCGTACGGTCGAGTGAGTGTCGTCTGCAGCTCCGAACTCAGCACCTTCGTCCCCTCGAAACTGCCTGATTCCTGGCACCTTTCGGCAGAGGGTGGCTCGACGCTGTTGATCAGCTCCGTCCCCGAAACCGCGCAGGGTTCGTTTGCACTGTGGGAGGACGGCGAGCTACGACGCTCGTTCAGTGCCATCCCGATCGACATCGTCGAAAATCTGGGGATCCCACAGACCTGGGAACTGGAATTCTGGGCCGGCAACCATCCCCTGCGTTACCCGCCCGGGATCCTGCCTGATCCGCAGTCACTTCCGTTCCACCCGCAACAGTTCGCGGAGTCCGCCAACCTCGAGTGGCTGGGATTTCGATACACCGGCGCGCCGCGAGAACACGAACTCGACACAACGCAGATTCTCCTGTGGGGCTTCAAGATTCACCGACCCGGCGAGGCACCCAAACCTGCACCCCCAGCCCCCGCGCCGATGCCCGAGCAGGCGCCGACAGAGGTACCCATGCCCGAAAACATGCCGCCGATCCACGACGCACCGGTGGCCAAGCCGCGCGGCCGCCTCGCTCGGTACTTCGGCTTCAAGTAGCGCCGAGCAGCCTCACAGGTTCACGCGGCTATCGCTGCGATCCACCCGAGCGGTACGCCGGCTACCGCGCCGTAGACCACCCATCGCCAGACGGGGACGGCTCGCCAGCGCCAGACGGTCGGCGCAAGTCCGCCTACCGCAATGACATTGACGACAACCGCCAGGAGCACGTTCACGTTGCCCAGCGCGACACAGAACGCCGCGACGGCACTGGTCGAGAGCATGGCTGCGAACACCGACACCGCGATTCCGGTGAACCAGGGCGTGCGGTCCTGAGTCACCGGCCGGTCCTGACACGTTCGTAGAAGGCCATCGCCGCTGCGGTCGCGACGTTGAGCGAGTCGGTGCCGGGCGCCATGGGTATCTTGGCACGAATGTCGGTGGCCCGCATCGCATGTTCGGTCAAACCTGGCCCCTCGGCGCCCAGCAGTAGCGCTACCTTCTCCCCGGTCATCGCTTCGGCCAAAGTGACCGCTTCCGGATTCGGAGTCAAGGAAATGAGCTGAAAACCGTTGCCACGCAGCTCATCCAAGTCGTGTGGCCACTTTGCCACATGCGCGAAGGGCACTCGCAGCACGTGCCCCATCGACACACGGACCGACCGCCGGTACAGCGGGTCGGCACAACCCTTCCCGAACAGAACTGCATCGACACCGAGCCCCGCCGCGTTGCGGAACATCGAGCCGAGATTCTCGTGATCGTTGACGCCTTCGAGGACCACGACGGTCTTCGCGTCCTTCAACACGTCCGAGATCGCGAGCGGTGCCGGGCGTGCTGCTGCAGCGAGGACGCCGCGGTTGAGGTGAAATCCGACGACCTCGGCCATCACTTCGGCGCTCGTACGGTAGAACGGCACGTCCACACCGTCGAGATCGTCAGCGAGCTCCAGGAGCCGTCGTTCGACGCCGAGGAGACTGATCGGCTCGAACCGCGAAGTCAGCAGTCGCTGAGTGACGAACACTCCCTCGGCGATGACCAGTCCCTTGCCCTCCGGCAGGTCGGGGCGCCGATCCGAAGAGTTGAGATCGCGAAAGTCATCCAGCCGGGGATCGGCGGGATCTGAGATGTCGATGACGTGAACCACGGGTCTATCGTGCCGTACGCACCGCGAGCCCCCCACCACTACTCCCGACCTAGCGCAACAGCGTGACAAAATGCGCGTCGAGCACCTGGCTGATCACCTCTGGATTGGTTCGCTCGGGATTGTCGACGCCGTGCGACGCGAGCCCGTCGGCGAGCGCATGCAATCTCATCGCCTCGATGTCGACCGAGGCACCCGGCCGTAGAAAACCCGCTCGATGCGCCGCTTCCACGAACGAACGAAAGTGCTCGAACAAGGTCCGGTCTGTCTCGTCACGCACGGCCGTCAACGCCGAATCGGTCTGGGCGGCAGCAGCAAAGGCCTCCCAAACCTGCATTTCTTCACGCCGATCTTGGTCGAGGGGAACGAACTGATCGGTGAACTGACGGATCGCGCGGCGGATGTCGGGATCGAAGTCGATGCCGGCAATCCTTTCCTCCACCCGGACGGTCACGAGCGTCATCGCGAACAGCAAGAGTTCGGACTGCGTCGCGAAGAAGTGCCGTAGCGACCCCGTCGACATCTTCGCCTCGTCCGCGACCGCCCGGACGCTGGCGCTCGCCACACCGTCTCGACGGATCACACGCCACACGGCCTCGGCGATCTCTTCACGCCGCTCATCCGGACTGCTACGTTTCACCACTTCACAAAACTAACACAGCTGTGCTAGTTTTCAATCACTAACACAGTCGTACTAGAAATGAGCTGATGTCATGATCGTCCACTTGATCATCGCGTGCGAAATCATGTTCTGGGTGTTCATCGCCGCAGGTCTCGCGGCCCGCTATCTACTGCGCCGCAAAACGCTGGGCGCCGCACTGCTCATCTGCGCGCCCCTGGTGGATGTCGTACTGCTCGTCGCCACAGCCCTCGATCTTCGTGGCGGTGGCGAGGCAAACTTCACCCATGGGCTTGCCGCGGCCTACATCGGATTCTCCGTCGCGTTCGGACACAGCCTCATCTCCTGGGCCGACGCCAGGTTCGCCTACCGATTCGCCGGCGGCCCGGCTCCCGTCGCACCACCCAAGTACGGGAGTGCGCGAGCACTGCGCGAATGGCGCGAGTTCGGCAAAGCCGCGATCGCCTGGGCCGTCGCGTGCGGACTTCTCGGCGCGGCCATCTTCCTCGTCGACGACCCCACCCGCACTGGAGCCCTCGACGGATGGATCAGCAAGCTGACAGTGGTACTCGCAATCTGGGGAGCAATCGCCCTGAGCTACACGGTGTTTCCCAAGCGTGAGAAGGTCACGGCGCGCGGCTAGCCTCGACTGCCTGTTCGGTCGCGTCGCATACGATCACCGGACGCAGGACGAAAACCGGCAGCCTGCCACCGTCTTCCGGTCGCGCAAGACGAAGTTTCAGCCCTTCGCTGCGTAGCAGGTACACCCCGGCCACAGTGCCCGAGACGAGCGAGATCACTCCGCCCACGATCAAGGGCGCACGTGGGTCCACGGAGTCGGCGAGCCAACCCAGCAACGGGCTTCCCAGCGGTGTGCCACCGAGGAAACTGAGCATGTAGATACCCATCACCCGCCCGCGCATCTCGGAAGGCACCGACATCTGCAGGATGTTCATCGCGGACGTCGTGAACGTCAACGTCAGTGCGCCCGTGGGGATCAACATCAGCGCCACCAACGCGTAGGTGGGCATCAATCCCACCGCGACCTCGAACACACCGAAAGCCACGGCGGCACCGAGGAACGTCCGCAACCGCGGCGCTTCCTTCCGTCTTGCGGCGTACGCAGCGCCGGCAAGGGTGCCCACGGCGAGCGTCGTGGACAGCAATCCGTAACCGTCGGCCTCGAGGCCGAACGTGTTGCGCGCCATCACCGCCAGGCTGATCGCGAAGTTCAGGCCGAAGGTCGAGACCATGAAGACCGACACCATTATCACGCGAAGGTCCTTGCGGCCCCATACATATCGGAACCCGTCGCGCACCTGCCCCTTGGTGCGCGGGGCCGGTTCCGACGGGATCAACTCCTTCTTGTTCATCAGGTAGAGCGCGATGAGCACCCCACCGAATGTTGCGACGTTGAGCAGGAACACCCACCCTGTTCCGATCAGGTTGATCAGCACACCCGAGATGGCCGGACCGACGATGCGGGCCGTGTTGAACGTCATGGAGTTGAGCGCGATGGCGTTGGACAGGTGTTCCTTGCCCACCATTTCGATGGTGAACGATTGACGCACGGGTGCGTCGAGCGCCGAGACACAGCCGAGGGCAAAGGCAATCAGGAAGACATGCCACAACGCGACGAGCCCACCGACGTCCAGCAGGCCCAACACGAGTGCGCATACCGCACTCGCCCACTGCGTGAAGATCAGGATCCGACGCTTGTCGTACCGATCGGCCAGCACCCCACCCCACACCGACAAGAACAGCGTCGGGCCGAACTGCAAGGCCATGACGATGCCCACCGCCAGCGCGTTGCCGTCCGAGAGCGTCAGTACCAGCCAGTCCTGGGCGATGCGTTGCATCCACGTGCCGACCAGAGAAACGATCTGTCCGGAAGCCCAAAGGCGGTAGTTGCGGTTGTGGAGCGCGGCAAACATGCCGGAATCGGGGTCTCGGGGCACCCCACTATCTTGCCCCTCAAGTAATTCGTTTGGGCAACGACCTCTAGGTAGCGGAGCTACTCCGTCTTGTTGACCATCTCGGTGATGATCTCGACGGCACCGCGCAGTGTCGCGAGTTCTTCGCCACCCAGCCCGGCCAGCTGCTCGTTCATCCACGCCTCACGCGCATGGGTTTCGTCCGCGAGCAACGCCTGCCCGGCGTCGGACAGATTCACGATGATCTGACGACCATCCGTGGGATGCGGCGAGCGCTCGACCAGACCGAGCTCGGCGAGAGAAGCAACAACGCGCGTCATCGACGGCGGCTGCACTTTCTCACGTGCTGCGAGTACGCCAGGAGTCATCGGGCCGTACTGATCCAGGCTCGCCAAGGCGGACAGTTGCGTCAGCGATACCTGAGCGTCGACTCTGCGGCCGCGCAGATGCCTGGTGAGACGCACTACAGCCAGGGAAAGATCGCTGGCCAGCGCACGAGTTTCGGTGGTCACGCGTCAGACAATACGTCAAGAGCTGGCCGGTAGCTCACGTAATCGAATACCGGTCAACCCTGATTTCACGTAAGGGCGTCGGTAATGGGTCCGACAGTGAAGTAGGCCACAAAAAGTGCCGCCACGATCCAGAGCAACGGGTGGATCTTCTTGATACCACCGCTGGCAGCGTGCAGGACCACCCATGAAATGAAGCCGACGCCGATGCCGTTGGCGATCGAGTAGGTGAACGGCATGACGATCATGGTCAGGAACGCCGGGAGAGCAACCGAGAACTTGGTGAAATCGATGTCTCGGACCTGCCCGATCATCAGCGCACCGACGACGACGAGGGCAGGCGCAGCTGCCTCGATCGGCACGACGGAGTAGAGCGGCGTCAGGAACATCGCGACGAGGAAGAGCAGTCCGGTCACGACGTTTGCCAGGCCCGTGCGGGCGCCTTCGGCAATACCCGACGCGGATTCCACGAACACGGTGTTCGACGACGCCGAAGCGCCACCGCCGACGATCGCGCCCGCGCCTTCGACGACAAGCGCGCGACCGACGTTGGGGAGGTTTCCGCCCTTGTCGGTCAGGCCGGCTTCCTTACCGAGACCCGTCATCGTGCCCATGGCGTCGAAGAAATTCGCGAGCACGAGGGTGAAGACAAGCAGGCTGGCGGCCAGAACACCGATGCGGGTGAATGCGCCGAAGATGCTGACGTCGCCGACCAGGCTCAGATCAGGCATACCACCGAGCATCTCCGGGATCGCGGGGATGCTGAGGTTCCAGCCCTTGGGGTTGGTTCCGAGCGAGGGTCCGACGTCGGCAACTGCCTCGATGATCGCGGCGAGGATCGTCGTGACGACTATGCCGATCAGCAGTCCACCACGAACCTTGCGCACTACCAGAACACCCATGAGCAGCACACCGAAGATGAACACCACGGTCGGCCACGAAGCGATCGAACCGTTGATTCCGAGTCCGACGGGAACCGTCGTACCGGCGGCATCGGGGATACGGCGGACGAATCCGGCGTCGACCAGTCCGATGAAGGCGATGAACATGCCGATACCGGCCGCGATCGCGGACTTCAATGCCGAGGGAATCGCATTGAACACCGCAGTTCGGAAACCGGTGAGTGCCAACAGAACGATGATCACACCGTCGATGACCACCAGGCCCATCGCCTCGGGCCAGGTGACCTGAGGTGCGATTGTGACGGCGAGCAGGCTGTTGATGCCGAGACCCGCGGCGATGGCAAACGGATAGTTGGCAACGACACCGAAGACGATGCTCATCAGGCCCGCAACCAGAGCGGTGACCGCCGCCACCTGGTTGACCGGAAGGATGTTGCCGAGAACGTCGGTCTTCGCTGCAGCGTCGTCAGCCGAGAAACTGCCGAGGATCAGGGGGTTGAGGACCACGATGTAGGCCATCGCCACGAAGGTGACGACACCGCCGCGAATCTCGGTCGAGATCGTCGACCCTCGTTCGCTGATCTTGAAATAGGTGTCGAGGATCTTGCCGGGTGCCGCCATGTTTGTTCTTTCCCCATCGCTGTAGGTCGCCGTGTGCCGGCGCACATGAAGCCGGTCGCACTAGGGAGAGTAGGCCACCGGGGTACGGGTAGCGTTAATTTTGTGACGGAGACTCGCAACACAACAGGCCTGATCGGCAAATTGTCCGCACCCGCGCCGGCACTGATCATCGGCACCGCGTTGTGGGTGATCGCCACGATCGTGGTCGCGGTGAGCGGCGATCGTTGGTCGGATGCACTCCCGATCTGTTACGCGGGTATCGGAGTCGGCTTCCTCGGCTTCGCTCTGTTCTCCATTCAACGACGCGCAGCTGTGCGCGGCGACAAGGGCGCACAACAGGGCGCCGGTCTGGTCGACTGAGCAGGTCGATTCACCCTTTCAGTATGGTAAGCCTACCCTGCACTCTCGTGTCGGTCTTAGCTTGTCAATGCTGAAAGGAACCACGTAGCCGTGAAGATCTCCCACCGAAATCGTTGGAAAAGCCGAGGACGTTGGACGAGACTGACATCCGTTGCTGTGGTCGCCCTGGTCGGCACAGCACTCGTCTCCTGCAGTTCGAACGACGACGCAGCAAGTAGTTCGTCGAGTTCCGGTGGTGGCGCCTTCCCCGTCACGATCGATCACGCTTTCGGCAGCACCACGATCGATTCCGAACCACAACGGATCGTCACCGTCGGTTACAACGACGAGCAGGCTCTGTTGGCTCTGGGCATCAAGCCCGTCGGAATGGTCAACCAGTACCCGGGCGAACCGGACGTCAACCGCACGTGGCCATGGGTCACCGGCCCTTGGGGCGGAACCGAACCGACCGTCGTCGGCAGCAATCCCGAAACCACGATCAGCGTCGAAAAGATCGCTGCGCTCGAGCCCGACCTGATCCTCGCGCTCTACTCGAGCATCGACAAAGACCTGTACAGCACACTTTCCGCGATCGCCCCGACCGTCGCGAAGGATCCGGCCTACGGCGACTACGCAACTCCGTGGCAGATCACGACGAAGACCGCAGCGAAGGCAGTGGGTCGCGAAGCCGACGGCGAGAAGTTGGTCGCCGATATCGACAAGCAGTTCGCCGACGCCAGAAGCGCTCACCCGGAATTTGCAGACCAGACCGCGGTGATCATCAGCGTCGACGCGACCCCGGAGTTCTACGCCTTCTCCTCCGAGGACGCCCGCGGACGGGTTCTCGGCAGTCTCGGATTCAAACCTGCTCCCGCGGTCGAGGCCTTGATGAACGGTGAGTTCTACGCGCCGATCTCCACCGAACGACTGGATCTTCTCGACGTGGACCGTCTCGTTGTCATCGGCAATCCCGATGCCGCACAGGCGGTCCGAAACAACCCTGGCTTCCAGCAACTCGACGTGGTCAAGGACAATCGCGTCGTCTACGTCAACGACGATCAGGCTCCGCAGGTCGGTGCGGCCTTGACCGCAAGCTCGGCACTGAGCTTGCCGTGGGCCACGAGCCAACTACTCGCCGAGCTCACGAAGTAACCAGCGCCCGGCGCTTTCTGATCTGCGCGGTTCCCCAGATCCACACCCCGGCCCACATCATCCCGAACGCCCAACCTGCCAGTACATCGGTCATCCAATGGGCAGCCAGGTAGACGCGGGAGAATCCGACGGCGATCGTGTACAGGCCGAGGCTCGCGAGCATTGCCATCTTCGCGAGCCTCGGCAAGGCAAGACGAAGGATCACGGCGGCAACCGAAGTCGCGAGGATCGCGCTCATCATCGCGTGGCCCGACGGGAACGAATACGAATCGATTTCGATCAACCGCTCCGGCAGGGGTGGACGGGTTCGCGTGAAGATGCGCTTCAATCCGCTCATCACGAGCAGACCGGTCAACATCGATCCGGCGATCAGCAGAGCTTCGGTGCGTAGTCCCCGAACCAGAAGCACGATCGTGAGCAGCGTCGCGATCAGCCACGACGCGAGGGTTCCGCCGCTGTCGGTGATGACGTCGACGACGTCTACGAGCCACGCCGTCCGCTGACTCACTGCGCTGTCGAGTACCCACTGATCAAAAGACATCTGCCCTCACATTCCTTGCGGCAGAGTCCACGTACGCATCACGTGATGAACGCCGTCCGAGTCCACCCACCACGGCACGATCACCGTCGTCTCGACCGCCCCTGTCAGTTCCACCGACAGTTCGTGATGGATCACTACCTCGCCGCCGGGAACCTCACGGCCGAGGGCTGCGAAGCCGAGAACTGCCTGCGGTTCGTTCGCCCACGTCGTCACGACGCCGGTGCTGCTCACTCGTCCGTGAACGGATGCAGACGCCGTCGCGACGTCGAGCAGATCTGCCAGTGCGTCGGCCGTCTCGAAGCTGCCGAGCACCACTCGTTGTGCAGGCAGTGCCGCTCCCAGCCACGGTCGGTCGAGAACAAGGGCGTCGCCGGGATCGACCAGATCGCCGGAAAGGCCTCGCACGAACGGCGGCAGGTGCAGTTCCTCCAGGTCGAGAACCCGTCGCTGCGCTGCCTCCCCCAGTAGTCGGTGCGTCCGCGCGACAACGGCGGAGGCCGGCATCCGTAGTGGGTCGGCAAGCCGATCGAGCAGCAGCTGAGCCAGTTCCGGATCGTCGACGGTATCCGATGCCAGCAATCCGGAGAAGAATCCGGCGTCGGGGTGTTCGGCAGCATCGAGCAATCCCTCGAAGGTGCGATCGCCCGGAGCGCGCAGCAAGCCCAGCACCTCACCGCCGAGTTCGGCATTCGAACGCAACCACCACGCCGTGTATCCACGACGGTCGGTGAGCAGCGCCCGCGTCGCCGGCGACTCGACCAGCAGCGACAACGCCTGCGGCCAGCGGTCTTCGTCCACGAGATCGAGATCGCGCACGGCTTCGATGTATTCGGGGTCCTCGTCGAGGGTGTCCCACCATGCGTCTTCGGCGTCGAGATCGTGATCGGGGCCGGACGGCAATTCCTCACGGACCACCGTGAAACCCCACCCGACACCGACTACCCGTAGCGCCTGCTCCCCCACCCGCTGAACAAAATCAGCGTCGACGATGCCGAAGGGAGAATCCTCGACCAGGACGCTTGCAAGGGGAGCTCCCGGAAGCAGAAGTTGGTCGGCGGACCGCAATTCGCCTTCCGAATCAGGAAGCAGCACTTCACCGATCCACGACGGCAGCGCCCCTGGCGCCACGTGGGCCGCCAATCCGAGCACCACTTGCGCCAACTCCGTCGCTACCGAATCATCTTGGTCCGCAGCATCTTCGATCAATGCGCGCAGCGCCGGATCGGACAGCAGGTCGGTGGCACTCGCGGTCTGCGCTCCCAATCGAGACAGCAACGGGTGAACCGCGACGGGATGAACCAACCTCGTCCACTCCACCGACGGCGCGTCTTCGCCCAGTTCGACGCCGACGACGACGGTCCGCGGCCCGGTCACCGTCCGTCCATCGGAGAGCGGAACCGGCAGTGTTCCAAGCTCTTCCACCGCAAGAGTGTCGATCACCAGAGGCTCGAGAGCCGAATAGAGGCGATTCCACCACTTGGGTTCACGTTCCGAACCGCTGAGCAGTTCGGCGATGCGCGCGAGCCCGATGCGGTGTGTCGACACCGCCGCGAGCGCTCGCTCGTGCTTGGGGCCGGAGAGCTCGGGGACAACCAGGCCACCGATGATGTCGGTGAGCAACTCGGCAAGGTCATCACTGAGCCCGGGCACCACGGACGCTCGCTGCGGCGCGCGGTCGGGCTCACCGACCACCGGAAGCCACTCGTTTTCCTGCAGCTCCTTCAGAAGCGCTTCGCGCAGAAGCGAATCGGTTTCGCTGCGGGCAAAGGCAGGGATCGGGACGAGTGCCGTTCGCTGCCGAGGAGGTAGTGCAGCAAGGAACTTCGCGTACCCCTCGGCAAGCGGAGCGATCGGTGCAGCGGGCATGAGGCGTCGCCGATCGGGTTGCATTGCAATGTCGGCAATGATGATCGCGGGGATCGACAGTTCCTCGTCGGATCGCGTCGGCGCCCGCAGGACGTCGTCTGCGACCGGCTCGACGACCCCGTCGCGGACGGGCACCAACCATCGTGCGTTCGGCGCGGTGTACTGCCACCACGTGCGATCACCGATAGCGATCTCGACGAGGCCGGAATCCAGCACCCGTTCCGATCGCCGAAAAGTCTTCTCACCCAGACGAATTGATCCGAGAGCTGGGAGTTCGAGGAGCAGGTCGACAGCCTCACGTGCCATCTGCGAAAGCAGCGCTGCGGCATCGACGTCCGGCCGAAGCGTCAGCACCACTTCCGAATCGGCACCGTCGCTCGGCAATTCGCCAGAGGGCCACACCAAACGAAGTACGGGGACACCGGTTTCCGGCACGGGGAGTTCGCGAGACTCGATCTCGCGCAGAGTGTGCGAGGCGGAGAATCGAATCGATCCCGTCGACGAGCGCAGTTCCACCTCGTCACTGACCGAGAGAACTGCCGAGAATCCGACGCCGAACCGTCCCGTCACACCTTCGTCGGCGTCGACCTTGTTCGACGCGCGCAGCGCGGTCAGCGCATGTACACCGGATTCGTCCAGTGGACGGCCCGTGTTCGCCACCGTCAGCGTCCGACCGTCCACATCCACCCACAAAGAGCCCTGGACGCCCTCGCGTGCAGCTGCATCGGCAGCGTTCTGCGCCAGTTCGGTGAGCAGACGGTCGCGGTACCCGGCCTTTGCGAGGTCGGATTCCGCAGCCGCGTCTTCACGCAATCGCGTCGGAGATTCCGACCACGCGCGCAGCGTCGCCTCGCGGAGTGCGTCCGTACCGAACGGATCTTCTACTCGGTGGATACCGAATCCTCAACTGCAACAGCGCTCGACGGGCGAGCGGGCACCGCAATCAGCTCGACGGCCCCGTCGTCGAATGCGTCGAACTGCGGCGAGCCCGCACCGAGCGGCAGGCTGGTGTCCGAGTGCGCGCCACAACCGTAGGACACGCTGACCACACGGCCGTCTGCGGAGAGTTCGTTTCCGCACACACCGAACGCTGCGTGCAGCGAACCGGCGAGTGGAAGGAAGAATCCACACAGTCCACACGTCGACGGCGCGGCCTTCGCCATCTCCGACTCCGGGCCGAAGTCACCGTCGAACCAACGCTGCGCGGCATCGAGTCGGCCCTCGCGGCTCATGACCTGTTTGCGGCCGAGCCCGATTTCGAGAGCTACCTCGTCGACTTCCGGGTCACCGGTGGCGACGTAGCCGGGAACGAGGCGAGGATCCTCGGCCGGCGGGGCGAGTAGGTCACCGACGGACAGATCGCCGGGACGAATCCGCTGATCCCATGGCAGCCATTCCGGCGCAACCAACGCGTCGGGACCCGGCAACAGCGCCAACTCACTGATCGTGGCGTGGGTGTCCTCCGGTCCGGCAGCGACGACAACCGCCCACTGCCAACCGCGGTATCCCGGAATGTCTGCTGCAAATCGATGGGTGGCGGCAAATTCGTCCTCCGACGTCACGCCGAGGTATGCCCCCACACCGCCTTCATGCAGGTCGACGACTGCCTTTCGGGCAAGCTCGACCGCATCGGCCAGTACTGGGCGCGGCACTGCACGCTCTGGAGAAGTAGCAACACTCACTCCTCCAGTTTGCCGCACCACCGCAAGTCCGCAACGCACTGGGCTGCCATGCTGGGCAGATGAGTAGGTCACACGCCAATTCCGTGCGCACTTTTGCAGTGGTCGCCGTGATCGCCTCGGCCTTGGCGGGGTGCTCCGATTCCCCCGGCGCTCCCGACAACCTCACGTCCGAAACCGGCTCCGTCGAGATCGTTCGAGTGTCCGCGCACGATCCCGACGCGTTCACGCAGGGCCTCGAGATCGACGGAAACCGGTTGTACGAAAGCACCGGACGCGTCGGGCAGTCCTGGGTGCGCTCGAGCGAGATCTCCGACGAGCAGTCCCCCGCTTCGGGACCGGAAGTTGCGCGTGCCGATCTCGACCCGCCGTTGTTCGGTGAGGGCATCACGGTTGCCGGAGACACACTGTGGCAACTCACCTGGAAAGACGGCGTTGCCATCGCCCGTGACAAGGACACCTTGACCGAACGAGGGCGGTTCCCACTCGACACCGAGGGATGGGGAATCTGTTCGCTCGGGGATCGGCTGGTCTCGAGCGACGGTTCGGCCACGTTGACCTTTCGCGATCCCGAAACCTTCGCGTCGATCTCGACCGTCGACGTCACCAGATCTTCGGAGTCCGTCGGCAAGCTGAACGAATTGGAATGCGCCGAAGACGGCTCCGTCTACGCCAATGTCTGGACCACGGACACCGTCGTCCGAATCGACCCGTCGGACGGCAGCGTCACGAACGTGTACGACGCTTCGCCGCTACGCGAAGAACTCGTCGCGGACGGATCGACCAGCACCGTCGACGTTCTCAACGGCATCGCGCAGATTCCCGGTACCGATCGATTCCTGCTCACCGGCAAGTATTGGCCGCAGATGTTCGAAGTCCGTTTTGTTAACTGAGTCCGACATGACACAGGACTCGCAGGGGTGTGCGTGGTAGCCGCGCCGACACTAGGACAGAATTGAGTGGTGACCGGACCGCGCGAACCCTACGACCCCGAAACTCGGCGAATCCACGACGAGCCGGAGGGGCAACAGGTGCACCCCGGTTACGACAATTACCCACCCGCGGCCCGCCCGGACAATTACCCACCTTCGGCCCGTCCCGCTGCCCGTCGCACGCCTTTGCCACCGCTGCATCCGATTCCCGAATCGCGGGGAGACTCCGAATTCGCGGCCGGTTCGAAGACGCCGGGGGCGGACGCTCCCAAGGCTCCACCGATGCCTCGCAAGCTCACCGTCACTCGCGTCGCAGCGATGCGCAGCCGCGAACTGACGAACAAGGGCATCGCGACCTTCCAGCGCGCGGCGAAGGCCGACGGCGCGGACAAGTCCGGTCTGACCGCTCTCACCTACGCGGTGATGACGAACAACGCGACCGACGCGGCGATCTCCGTCGCTCTGGCCAACACGCTGTTCTTCTCGGCCGCGACGGGCGAGGACAAGACCAAGGTCGCGCTCTATCTCCTGATCACGATCGCACCGTTCGCGGTCATCGCACCGCTCATCGGCCCCATGCTCGACCGGTTGCAGCGCGGACGCCGCATCGCACTCGCGTCGTCGTTCGGAATCCGGACGCTCCTCGCGGTGATCCTGGTCTTCAACTTCGACAGTTGGATCCTCTATCCGGCCGCGCTCGGCATGATGGTGCTCAGTAAATCGTTCTCGGTGCTCAAGAGCGCAGTGACACCACGCGTCCTACCACCGGAAATAGACCTGGTGCGCGTGAATTCGCGTCTGACGGTCTTCGGGCTGATCGGTGGAACGATCGGGGCCGGCGCTGTCGCAGGTGCGCTCGCGCTGGCTTTCGGTTCCACCGGCGCCTTGTGGTTCGCGGTCGCCGTCACCGTGTTCGGCGCATATCTGAGCATGCGAATCCCGTCGTGGGTCGAGGTCACCGAGGGTGAGGTTCCCGCGACCATCACCTACCACCCGGACGAAGCGCATCACGCCGGCAGCGCCCCACCGCAGCCGGACGCCAAACCTGCCAAGGTCCGTCAGCCTCTCGGACGCGCCGTGATCATCGGACTCTGGGGCAACGGCACCATTCGCGTGCTCACCGGCTTCCTGACGCTCTACATCGCGTTCGTCGCCAAATCACGCACCGATCACGAGCCGCTCCAGCAGGCCATGATGCTCGGCCTGGTCGGCGCAGCAGCCGGTCTGGGTAACTTCGCCGGAAATGCCACGGGTGCGCGCCTCAAGCTCGGCCGGCCTGCCTTGATCGTGCTCCGGTGTACTGCGTCGGTGTGGATCATCGCGGTGATCGCAGCTCTGACGGACAACCTCATGACGGCCGCGCTTGCCACGCTCATCGCATCGGCCGCCAGCGCGCTCGCCAAGGTCTCACTCGACGCGTCACTCCAGCACGACCTGCCCGAGGAATCGATCGCGTCCGGATTCGGTAGATCCGAGACGGTTCTGCAGCTGAGCTGGGTACTCGGCGGCGCATTGGGGGTTCTGCTTCCGACCGAATACTGGATCGGGTTCACTGTTGTATCGGTGTTCCTGACGATCGGGCTTCTGCAGACCTTCCTGAGCTACCGAGGAAGCAGCCTCCTGCCCGGCCTCGGCGGGAAGCGACCCGATCTGGCCGAACAAGAAGTGACCGAAGTGATTTACACCGGTAAATCCAACCGAGGACAAGGAAGTACTCCGCAGTGATGATGCGCTCGAGAACAAAGAAGATCGTGGCAGCGATCAGTGTCCTGATGGTGGTGGCACTGGTTGCTTACGTCTCCGTTCTTTTCGTGATCATCAAGAACATCAACGACGACCCCGACAAGCTGCCGGTCATCACTGCATACGCACACGGCAAGACGATCGAAACGAACCCTGCCGGTTTCTGCACCATCGACCTGTCCCAGTGCGCCCAGGTGGGCGACATCTACGCACTCGACGTTCCAGCGGGCTACCCGCTGCAGCTGTCGTTGTCGACGGACGTCTCGGATGCGCAGTGGGCACTGCTCGCCGTCTACGAGGATGCCGACGGCAACCAGACCGGTGAGCCCCGAGTCTTCGAGCCCGGCGAGGCCCTGGCAGTGACGGTCGAGTCTTCGAGCGATCCCGTCAAGCAACTGGTCGGCGTCGAAATCCACCTCGCCGTCGGTGAGGGAAGCGAACAGGGACTGCTGATCTGGTCGATCAAGACCGCCTGATCCCCGGAACATCGAAAATGCCCTGCACACCGATTGGTGTGCAGGGCATTTTGTTTCGAAGCCGTGTATGGCAGCTCGTATCGAGCGATCAGGTGTCGAGCTCGCGAGCGACGGCCCGGACGACCTCGGAGATCCGCTGAGCGGTCTTGCGGTCCGGGTACTTGCCGTTGCGCAGATCCGGCTGGACCTTCGCCTCGAGCAACGTGATCATGTCCTCGACCATGCCGTGCAGCTGGTCAGGGGTGTGCTTACGCTCGACGGGCTCACGACGCGTCGCCGTAGCGCCCCGCAACGACGGCGCCGGCTCGAGTACCTTCAGGCTCAGTGCCTGCGGACCGCGGCGGCCCGCAGCCATGCCGAACTCGACGCGCTGGCCGGCCTTCAAGCCTTCGACGCCCTCGGGGAGAGCGGAAGCACGGACGTAGACGTCCTCGCCCTCTTCCTGCGACAGAAAGCCGAAACCCTTTTCGACGTCGTACCACTTCACCTTGCCGGTCGGCACCGCGTTCACCTGCTCATCACTCGACTGGGGCGTCTGCCCCAATGTGCTCGGGAGGCTCTCGGAAGAGCCTCATGGCCTTGCTCGCATCGCTTCCGGTGGAAGAATGCAAAAGAACGCGCCCCACACTTGCTTCAGCGGGGCGCGCAGTCTGTTAACAGTCTACCTGGGACGAACCCGGGTCGGCACCCAGGTTTACAGGCACTATCCTCGTAGGTGTGGACCCTCAACCGAACCCGCGCACTTCCGGCACCGGAAACGGTCTGTTCCGTACGGCGATGGCACTGTTCATCGTCGGATTCCTGGCGATCGTGGCCATCTTCGCAGTCCATATCTTCAGCGACACCCCACCCGGCCTGGCGTTGTACCTGGTAGCACTCGCGTGCCCGATCGGCTTCCTTCTGGCCATCGTCTACACGCTCAGATCCGGTCGACGCGTGCGCTGATCACTCCCGCCTCCAACCGAAAGGTCACTGACCATGAGAATCCTCCTGAACGTGATCTGGCTGGTCTTCGGCGGCTTCTGGCTGGCGTTGGGTTACTTCGCCGCAGGCATCATCTGCTGCATCCTCATCATCACGATTCCCTTCGGAATCGCGGCATTCCGCATCGGCATCTACGCACTGTGGCCGTTCGGTAAGACCGTCGTCGACAAGCCGACCGCTGGTGTCGGTTCGATGATCGGCAATGTCATCTGGGTGATCATCGCCGGTATCTGGTTGGCGATCGGACACATCGTCACCGCCGTCGCGATGGCGATCACGATCATCGGAATTCCGCTCGCGGTCGCGAACCTGAAGATGATTCCGATCTCGCTGATGCCGCTCGGCAAGGAGATCGTCGACGTGGACCGGGTGAATTACGCATAGTCGTGGACCGCGTCGATTACGCATAGCGGGCCCGCGGACCGAAGAACCCGACCACAGCAGTTGCTGTGGTCGGGTTCTCTGGTATCAGGTCGTATCAGCGGCCGAGGCTACCGAGTCCGGGGAGGTTACCGAGCGAACCGGTACCCGTTCCCGGGTTGCCCGGATCGACGGGGCCGACCGGCCCCTCGGAGACCACGATGGTCACGCTCGAAGCACGCGAAAGCACGCTCTTCGCAGTGACCTCGACGGTGACGCTGCCGACAGCGGTGGGGGTACCCGAGATGGTGCCGTCCTGTGCGAGGGACAGTCCGCCGGGCAGAGTGCCACTGGTGAGTGCAAAGGTTGCGCGCGCATCGGCGGCAGTGAGCTTCTGCGAATACGCCTTACCTACCTGAGCGGCAGGCAATTCGACGGTCGCGGGTAGCGGGTACGCAGCAACGACTGTCACCTTGCCCCCGTTGGTCGTCGACGCGATGGCGCCGGTCGAGGTGTCGAGCGCGAGGTTTTTGACCTTCTCCAGTGCCGGAACCTTGGTATCGGTCAGAGCGGTGGTGGCGCGGGTCGTCAGATCGACCGACCACAGGTGTCCGTTCATGACGTCCGCGACATATGCAATGCCTGCCGCAGCGTCGACGACCACGCCGTTGGGAATCGCAGTCGGAGACAGCGTGGTCTTCGACAGAACCGCGCCGGCCGGGGTGATCGCCCACAGGTTGGTTGCCCGGGTGTCGGTCATGTAGATGTTGCCGGTGTTCGTGTCGACATCGACGTCGACCGGGTAGAGGTTGTCGGCACGCACGATCGACTTGAGTGCTCCGCCCTTGCGTACGTCCGCCTGCCACAGCGTGCGGCCGTAATTCTCGTCGAAGAAGTTGGTGTCCGCGATGTAGAGGAAGCCACGGACACTGTCGAAGGCGAGCTTGGTCGGCGTTGCCGACTTGTGGACCAGAATGCTCGACACGGCGTCGGCGGCGTTGGGGTCGACGACTCGGATGTTGCCGGACTTGTAGTCCGAGAAGTACGCGCGGTGTGTTGTGGGATCGACGACGACATCGTTGATCTGCGGACGCGAGCCGTCGGGGTTCTTCTCGCTCAGCGTGACCGTCTTTTCGACCTTCCCGGTCTTCGTGTCGACAATCGAGATCGCGCCGCCGTAGGAGGAGGACACGTATGCGCGTCCGAGGCCTGAGTCGACGGCAAGTGCCGACGGGTAACCGACGACGCCGTCGATGGTGCCGACGGACTTGCCGGTGTTCGTGTCGACGACGGACAACGAGCTGGTCGGTCCGCCGTACTGCGTGATGTATCCGCGGTGGGTTGCCGAGTCGACGACGATGTCGCCGGGCTGGGTTGCGGAATAGCTTCCGACAACACCGTGTGTCGGATCCTCGGGTGAGGCGTGTGCAGCGGGAGCAGTGACGGCCAGGCCGACAGCAGCAGCGGCGACGGCGAGTGACGCGGTGACCGCACGCCGACGGTATTGCAGTTTCATGAGGGGTGCCCTACTTCTTTGGAAGACTCTGCGAAACCTGCCCAATCGAGGCAAGTCAGGCAAACCTAACCTAAGTTTCAATCTCGATGTTGAGACACGGGCCACACCCTGGGCGCGGATCGACACACCTCTCAATCGCCCGAAATTCTATTTCCACATAACGTGTGACCTTGCTCACATTACGGATGGATAACGGAACGGACACAACCGGACATTCACTCAGTCACCCCCACCTACCTGGGAAGAGTCTCCTGCGCTTTGTGTGACGCGTTGTACGTCCTTCGCCACGCCGCGTTATCAAATGGTGACACGAGCGACTCGAGCCGTTACCGTCGTTTTCGGCCGGGAAACTCGGCCACCTCCGGCCCGCCGCGCCAAGCCTTGTCCCGCGGGTACCGGACTTCCGACAGAGCATTCCAGGGACGAGGACGGGGGACCCAAAGTCCTCTGTGAGAACAGAAAAGTTCTCCAGTGGACACCGGTTCGATCGCAAGACCGAATCTTGGGGTGAAGCCAGACCCTTTCCAGCCAGGAAAGGCGAGGCCGGGCGACCTCTCAGCCCGAACCCGACAGCTGACCTCGCAGGCGCGTGTGGAGAGGATTTCGACCATCATGAGCGGACGCCATCGCAAGCCCACCACCACCGGCCGCACTGTCGCCAAGGTCGCCGTCACCGGCGCCATCATGGGCGTAGCAGGAATTGCAGCCACCGGAACCGCAAACGCTGCCCCCGACTCCGACTGGGATCGTCTCGCCCAGTGTGAGGCCGGCGGAAACTGGGCCATCAACACAGGCAACGGTTACCAGGGCGGACTGCAGTTCTCCCCCAGCACGTGGAACGCACACGGCGGCGGACAGTACGCAGCCACCGCAAACCAGGCCACTCGCGAGCAGCAGATCGTTGTTGCCGAGCGTGTTCTCGCAAACCAGGGTTGGGGCGCATGGCCGTCCTGCTCCTCCAGCCTCGGGCTGAGCAGCGGCGCCACCGAGCGTTCCGCTCCGGCCACCACGGCTCCTCAGGCAGCTCCGGCTCCGGCGCAGCAGGTCGCACAGACCGTTGCACACCCGGTCGCCGACGCCATCGATCAGGCAATCGCATTCGCCGAGGCCAACGGCATCCCGGTCGACCCGCAGATCCTCGCAGTCGCCGACACCGCGAAGTCGTTCCTCAAGTAACACCGGCAAGACTGTCCGCTCGGACGCTCGAACATCAAGAAGGCCCGCACCGATTCGGTGCGGGCCTTCTTCGTGTCGAGTTGTTATCGGTTGATGACGGTGTGCGGGTGTACGTAAGGAAGTGACTCCACCGGAACCGGAAAGGTGGTGTCCTCGCCGAAGGGTGAAAGTCCACCTGCGCGGGTCGATGACAATTCGGTCACTGCGTGATCTCCGTCTGCAGTTTCCGGCCATCCTGGATCTACATAGTGTTGCTTCGAATTGTTGGCCACGAAGTCATTTTGACAGGACGCCGTTACGCCGTACAGACCAGGTCTCTAATCTGATACCTGATGACCGAAACACGTGGCACCCCGGCGGGCAGTTCCGCAGCCGAAAGTCTGACCGATTGGCTCTCGGCGCGCAGTGACGCCGAGTTGACGGAGTTGCTGCGTCTGCGCCCCGATCTGGCCGTACCGCCGCCGAGCACGATGGTGGTTCTCAGCGGTCGGGCACAGCAACGCGCGTCGGTCAGCCGAGCCGCAGACGAACTCGACACCCTCGATTTCGGTCTTCTCGAATTGTTGGCACTGGCCGGCGCCGAGGAAACTCCGATGACGCGGGCGGAGCTCAACAGTGCGATCGCCGAACGAGCGCTGACCGGCAAGGGCAAGGTCACCAAGAAGGCCGTCGACAAGTCTCTGTCGAAGATGCGCGCGTCCGCCCTCATCTGGGGTGTCGATCCCATCAGCGTCGTCCCGGCAGTCATCGGGATGATTCCGTGGCGTGTGGGGCGCGCCCTCGAACCTGCCGAGGCGATGACCGAGACCGAGATCTCGGCTGCGCTCAACGCTCTGGACACCCGCGAGCGGGATCTCCTCGAGACACTCGCCAACTCCAGCCCGATCGGTCGCACCCGCGACGCTGCCCCCGGAACGCCGCCTGAGCGCCCGGTTCAACGACTGCTGGCGGCCGGCCTGCTGCGGTGGCTCGACGAGCAGACCGTCGAGCTTCCGGCGACGGTTCGTCAGGTCATCCGCGGCGAGCCGGTTTTCGATCCGACGACGCTGACCGCACCCGTCATCGGGGGCGACAAACTCAAGCCGGCGGACGTGAACGCCGCAGCAGCCGGCGAGGCGCTCGAGTTGGTACGCCAATGCGAGAACGCGATCGCTGTTCTGGGCGCAGCGCCGGCCCCCGCACTGCGAGCCGGTGGGCTCGGTGTTCGAGAACTACGACGCGTGGCCAAGACGGCCGATCTCGACGAAGCGCGCGTGAGCCTACTTGTCGAGTTGCTCTCGGCAGCCGGACTCATCGCCAGTGGAACACCAGATCCGGCGCCGGTCTCGGACAACGCGGACGAATACTGGACGCCCACGCTTGCGGTCGACGGCTGGCTGAACGCATCCACAGCGCGACGGTGGGAGGTCCTGGCGTCCGCCTGGGTCGACGTACCTCGAGTCCCGTGGATGATCGGGCTGCGCGATTCCACCGACAAGCCGATCGCGGCGTTGTCCGAGGAGGGCCGCGCTCCGGCGGCTCCGCGAGATCGTCAGGCCATTCTGGGGCTGCTCTCCGAACTCGACAGCGGCCAGACCGCGTCGGCCGTCGAGGTAAGTCGGCTGCTGGCGTGGCGACGCCCGCGATGGAGCGGGCGCCTGCGGACGTTCGCGATCGAGCGGACTCTGGACGAGGCCGCTGCTCTCGGGCTGGTGGCCCGCGGCGCGTTGTCGTCACCTGGACGAGCCTTGCTGCACGGCGGGGACGCCGAAGCCGAAATGCAGTCCGCGCTACCCGAGCCCATCGACTACATCCTGGTCCAGGCGGATCTGACTCTGGTTGCGCCCGGCCCGCTGGTACCGGACCTGCTCGAGCAGGTGAGCCTGGTCGCAGACATCGAGTCGGCCGGATCGGCGTCTATGTACCGCATCAGCGAGGACAGCGTGCGTCGTGCGCTCGACGCCGGTCTGACGGCCACCGAACTGCATGCGATGTTCGCTTCGAAATCGAAGACTCCTGTCCCCCAATCACTTTCGTATCTGATCGACGATGTCGCCCGTCGACACGGACGACTGCGTGCCGGAGTGGCGGCGTCGTTCATTCGATGTGAGGACGCGTCACTGCTGGCGGAGGTCCTCGCATCCGCAGTGGCCGAGCCGTTGGCACTGCGCGCCTTGGCTCCCACCGTCGCGATTTCGCAGGCCCCTCTCCGCGAAGTCCTGACCGAGCTGCGAGCCGCCGGATTCGCGCCGGCAGGTGAGGACTCCTCGGGCACGTTGGTCGATCTCCGCCCACGCGGGGCACGTGTACCCAACCGTCGCAGCCGACCGGCGTCGAGGATGCCGGCGAGCCCGTCGGCGGATCAGCTGGCGTCGTTGGTCCGCACGATGCGGGCCGGAGACCGTGCTTCCGCCCCCGGCCGCGGCGGAGTGCGAACGGACGGTTCACGGGAGAACAACGCCGCCACCATCGCCTTGCTGGCCACGGCGGCCCGAGACAATTCGAGCGTCAACATCGGCTACGTCGACGCCCAGGGGGTCGCGACGCATCGCATCGTCGACCCCGTCAGCGTGGGCGGCGGACAGCTGGACGCCTTCGACCCCGCGAGCGGCGCGGTTCGCCGTTTCACGTTGCACCGAATTACTTCCGTCAGCCCCGTCGACTCCGGAAAAAAGTAGCAAAAAAGAAGCAACTGGCTTTTTTCTGTAAATGAAGTATGGTCGAGGTCAGTTTGTGATTGCCACTTCGAAAAATGAGGAGCGACAATGGCTGACAAGGCGCCGGGTAAGAACATGAAGAAACCCGCCCAGTCGATCAAGGAACGCCGCGCGGAGAAGCGGGCGAAATCTGCGGAGTCTTCCGAGTTCATCCGTAAGCGGAAGCGGAGCTGACAGCAAAGTCCAGAGAAGACGAGCTGATTGCGAAGCTGACCAATGCCTGCCCCCACCGACACCCTTGTGCACCTGCACGAAACGTTCAACCTGTTCAAGTCACGTAATCGAGGAACTGACGCACGCTCGCGCGGGTACGCAGCGGGCATGACCCTCGCTTCACTCTGCGTCCTCGACGAACACGCTCGGCAATCCGGAATACTTCTATCGGATTTACCGCAGAAAGAGAATCAACCATCGTGAAAAGAACAATCCATACCCTGGACCGCATTCAAACGAGACTCGAATCGGAGCTTGATTCCACTCCGGGTGATTCCGAAAAGAATATCGGTTACCGGTCCGGAATTTCCGAAGCTATTACTCATGTAATGGAAATGCGGAAGTCAGTGGTCGCGCAGAAATAGGAGACGCATCGATTAGGCGCTCACCCCAATAACTGCCGCACACCACCGACCAGAAAGACGACCTGGTCCTCGTAGAAGTCGGCAAGCCGCTCCGGCGCGAGCGGCTTGCCACTTCCGCTCCAATCGTCCGCCCGGCTCAACGCCTGGAGGAAGCCCATCAAGGCAATCGCCCAGCGAGTCTCGAGCCGTTCGGGATCGGTAGCAGGAAAAGTACGACGGACCTGGTCGAGAAGATGTTCACGCAGGTGCAACTCGGTCGCCTCGAGGGCTGGATGGCCCGGTCGTGACATCTGCGGCTGCGAGATCTGCGTGACGATTCTGATCCATCGCATTCCCCGCGTGCGATGGCGAAGGAGCAATGCCTTGTAGGGCGCAGTGACGGCCCGTACCAGCGCCTCGACCGTCGGCGGCGTCTTGTCGGCGGAGAGGGCGTCGACGTTCGCGCTGATCTGATCTCGCACCGACGTTCCCATGTCCAACAGCACCGCTGCGACCAGATCGTCCTTGGTTCCGAAATGGTAGTGGACCGATGACGGCCCGAGACCGGCCGCGGCATTGACCGAGCGCAGCGAAACTGCATCCAATCCCTCTGTCGCGAAAAGCCGTTCAGCAGTTTTGAGCAAACGCAGACGCGTCGCGTCGCCTTGACGGTTCTGCCGGGAGTCGGTCATACGAACGAGCTTCGCACGGGCTCGACAAACGTCTCAACCGTGGCGAACGCGGAGTCAGAGTGATTCACGGTGTGCTCGCACCCTGTTGTCGCGATCCACCCAGCCGTGGGCGCGTGCGTAGTCCACCATCGCGGAGAACTTCTGTCTCCACTCGGTGTTTCCGATCCGGGCAGCGACGGCTTGCTCCAAGTGGCCGATGTCGAGCCAGACGTGATCCCCCTCGAGTTCCCCCCACGGTTCCAGTACCCGACTCAGAGTCTCGGATCGATCGTCGCCGCCAACGACGACCGAGAGACTGGTGAAGTCGTCGACACTGTTCAGTTCGACGGTCGAGGAGTCGGGGGTGATTGTGACGTCCAGTTGCATACCTCTTCAATACTCCTTCGGAAAGTAACTTGGTTCAGTCGATCGACTTGCAACAACGATATCCGACGTCATTGCACCAGATAACGTTGAACTACAGGTGATTACAAATCTCCCACTGTGCGGGAGGCTCAACTTATTGGATCAGTTGATCCATGTTAGACATCTCGATCAGAGCGAGTGATCCAAATCACTCCCCTGTCGACAGGAGTTGTCATCGTGTGGTCCGCATCGTCCATCCGCTTCGGAGCCTTCCTCGCCCCGTACCACCCGCTCGACGCCGATCCCGCCCTGCAACTCAGACGCGATATCGACCTCATGACACACCTGGACCACCTCGGATTCGAAGAAGCGTGGATGGGTGAGCATCATTCGACCGGCGCCGAGATCGTGCCTGCCCCGGACATGTTCATCGCGGCCGCCGCAGAGCGAACCGAGCGCATCCAGTTCGGCACAGGCGTGACGTCTCTGCCCTATCACCACCCGTTGATCACGGCCGACCGCATCACTCAGCTCGATCTGCAGACCCGCGGACGGCTCATCTTCGGCACCGGCCCGGGCAAGATCCCCCTCGATGCACACATGATGGGCATCAACCCGTCGGACCAGCGTCGTCGCCAGGGCGAAGCGCTCGAGGCCATTCTCGCGTTGCTTCGCGGCGAGGTCGTCAACATGGAAACCGACTGGTTCACGTTGCGTGACGCACGCGCACAGCTGCCCACCTATCGCGCGGACGGCATCGAGACAGTGACAGCGTCCACGATTTCTCCCAACGGTTCGGTGCTCGCAGGCAAGAACGGCCTCTCCCTGCTCTCATTGGCGGCGAGTTCACCCAGCGGCTTCGACGCACTGGATCGCAACTGGGATGTGTACGAGAAGGTCTCGGCCGAACACGGCCACCGCGCCGACCGAGCGACGTGGCGTGTGGTCAATCCGATGTTCATCGCCGAGACCCGAGCCGAGGCCGAGCGCGCCGTGAGCCGGCGGATCGGATCGATGGCTTCTTACGTGAATCGACAGACCGGCCAGAACCCGGCCTGGGCAGATACACCTGCCGGAATCATCGATCAGTGGCGCAACGACACGCTCGGCGAGTTCGGTCAGGCGATCATCGGTACCCCCGAAGATGCGATCGCACAGATCGAGCGTCTGATCGAGAAGACGGGAGGGTTCGGCACGTTCTTGATCCTTCACGTCGACATGGCGAGCTGGGAGGACACCAAACGCAGCTACGAATTGTTCGCCTCCGAGGTGGTCCCGCACTTCCGGAAGCGAAATGTCGGGCGTCAGGCGAGCATGCAGTTCGCCGAGGACAATCGCGAATACCTGATCGGCGGGCTGGTCGGAGCGATCACCAAAGCCCATACCGACTACTACGGCCGGCCGGCCGAGACGGGAGCCGTGCGCGCATGAGAGCCGTCCGTTTCCAGCAGGGAGAATTCGCGGTCACCGAGATCGCCGACCCGCCGCCGTTGGCACCCCATCAGATCCGCATCGACGTCGTCGCCTGCGGGATCTGCGGCAGCGACCTGAGCATGTCGAAGGACCCGTGCCGCTTCGTTCAGGTCGCGCACGACGGGGGCTACCCGCTCGCCACCTTCGATCCGGACGCGCCAGTGGTGCTGGGGCACGAATACGCGGGTATCGTCTCCGAGACCGGTTCTGCAGTAGACGATTTCGCGATCGGCGATCGGGTGGCCGGCATCGGCTTGGCCACCGACACCGCTACCGGGATCCCGACGATCATCGGCTACTCGAACGAGTACCACGGCGCGTTCGGCGATCACATCGTCGTCGACGCGTTCTGGGTCCGCAAAGTTCCCGACCACCTGTCACTCGAGCACGCCACACTTGCCGAACCTCTCCACGTCGGCGAGATGCATCTCCAACAGTCCGGCCTCACCTCGGCCGATTCGGCGCTCGTCATCGGTTGCGGAACGATCGGACTGGGCGCCATCGTCGCCGCGAAAGCGCGCGGAGCGCAGATCGTCATCGCGTCGGAGCCCTCCCCCAAACGACGCGAGCTCGCCGCGAAGATGGGCGCGGACATCGTCGTCGATCCGGCCGAGCAGGATCCGATCGAACTGTGGAATCGAATGATCGCCGAAGGCAACCAGCTTGTCGGCCAGGCCGCGAACGGAGTTCTGATCGCCTACGAATGCAGCGGTCGGGCGGGAGTCATCGGAGAACTGATGCACACTCTGCCGTTCAACTCGCGGATTCAGGTTCTGGCTGCGCCGTTCGGCGACGAGACGATCATTCCCGTCGTCGGGCAGTTCCGGAGGATCTCGATCAACTTCGGTCACGGTCCTTACGAGAATGCCTACGACATCACCCTGCAGAGGCTCGCCGACGGCGAGATCGACGCCGAAGCGATCATCACCGGCAGGGTCGGTCTGGATGGAGTCTCGGACGCTTTCGCAGCTCTGCGCGCACCCGACGAACACGTGAAGATCCTCGTACTACCCGCGGGCCTCCCGGAATAGCGGTCGATCCTGCCCTGTTGACGTAGGGGTGCTCGCACTCGGGCACCTCTACTTCGGGCTGTGCGAGCGTCGCCTGTTGGCGTCTGCGCCCCGATACCAGGACAATGGCAGGGTTGGCGTCAGCCGACAACGCGGCGCAACGCTCTGTGGCTGCCGCGTTTGTTTCACTAGGAGGATTCCGTGACCGACGGACCGTTGATCGTCCAATCCGACAAGACGCTGCTGTTGGAGGTCGACCACGAGCGCGCCGGCGATGCCAGGCAGGCAATCGCCCCCTTCGCGGAACTCGAACGGGCCCCCGAACACGTCCACACGTATCGCATCACTCCCCTGGCCTTGTGGAATGCCCGCGCCGCCGGACACGACGCCGAGCAGGTTGTCGACGCGCTCGTGTCGTACTCACGATTCGCGGTTCCACAACCGCTGCTGGTCGACATCGTCGACACGATGGCCAGGTACGGACGCTTACAGCTGGTCAAGAGCCCGGTGCACGGCCTCATCCTGGTCAGCCTCGACCGCGCAGTCCTCACCGAGGTGATGCGACACAAGAAGATCTCGCCGATGCTCGGTGAGAAGGTCGACGACGACACCGTGATCGTCCACCCGAGCGAACGCGGCCGCCTCAAGCAGATGCTGCTCAAGGTGGGCTGGCCGGCCGAGGACCTCGCCGGCTACGTGGACGGCGAAGCGCACCCGATCGATCTCGCTTTCGAAGAGGGCCACTGGGAACTGCGCGACTACCAGCAGATGGCAGCGGATTCGTTCTGGGCCGGCGGTTCGGGCGTCGTCGTGCTGCCGTGTGGCGCCGGCAAGACGATGGTGGGCGCCGCAGCGATGGCAAAGGCCAAGGCCACCACCCTCATCCTCGTCACCAATACCGTTGCCGGTCGTCAGTGGAAGCGTGAGTTGATCGCGCGTACATCGTTGACCGAGGAAGAAATCGGCGAATACTCCGGCGAGCGCAAGGAGATTCGGCCGGTCACGATCGCCACGTACCAGGTGATCACACGTCGCACGAAGGGCGAGTACAAGCACCTCGAACTTTTCGATTCCCGAGACTGGGGACTGGTGATCTACGACGAGGTACACCTGCTCCCCGCGCCGGTCTTCCGGATGACGGCAGACCTGCAGTCACGCCGCCGTCTCGGCCTGACCGCGACGTTGGTTCGTGAGGACGGACGCGAAGGCGACGTCTTTTCGCTCATCGGACCCAAGCGCTACGACGCTCCGTGGAAGGACATCGAAGCGCAGGGCTGGATCGCACCGGCCGACTGCGTCGAGGTGCGAGTGACGATGACGGACGCCGAGCGCATGTCCTATGCCGTCGCCGAACCGGAGGAGCGCTACAAACTGTGCTCGACGGCTCACACGAAAATTGCGGTCGTGAAGTCGATCCTGGCCAAGCACCCCGATTCTCCGACTTTGGTGATCGGTGCGTATCTCGATCAGCTCGACGAACTCGGCGAAGCCCTGAACGCCCCGGTGATCAAGGGATCCACCAAGAACAAGGAACGCGAGATCCTGTTCGATCAGTTCCGTAACGGTGAGATCCAGACGCTGGTGGTGAGCAAGGTCGCGAACTTCTCGATCGACCTTCCGGAGGCATCTGTCGCCGTGCAGGTTTCGGGAACCTTCGGGTCGAGACAGGAAGAAGCGCAGCGACTCGGACGCCTACTGCGACCCAAGCACGACGGCGGTCAGGCTCACTTCTATTCGGTGGTCTCGCGCGACACTCTCGATGCGGAGTACGCGGCACATCGTCAGCGATTCCTCGCCGAACAGGGCTACGCCTATCGGATCACCGACGCCGATGACCTGCTCGGACCTGCCATCGGCTGAGCATTTCTGCAACACGTTGCAGAATCAAATGGACATACGTCCAGTTATCTGTAGAGTGTCCCCTGTCACAGTCGTGTCCATCGGCCGGGGGTCACCAGCACCATGCGCTCAGTTCCACGTCTACGGGGTCGGCTCGCCGGAACCATCTCGCTGCTGACTGCCGCCGTCGTAGTCGCCGCGACCGGCGTCAGCGCCGCGGCACCGAGTCCTGCTCCTACTGCGCAGAACTCGGTGTACGCACTTGCGAACGGTTGCTTCGCGCTGCGCACCGAGTCTGGTGATTTCGTCCGTCGTGACGGGTCGGCGTACCTCACCGACGTAACGAAAGCCGCAGACGCCGAACCGTTCCGGCTACATGCGGCCCAGTTGGGTCGATTCATGCTGTACGGCCCGGACGGGTCGATGCTCTCGCACGACGGCGCGGACTCGGTACTCGCCACTTCCGAAGCAACTCCCTCCACCGACTGGACCGTGATGTCCACCGGTGAATCGTTCGTTCTGACCGCGACCTCGAACGGCCGTCAACTGATCTCGCGAGATTTGATGCTCACGATGTCCGATCCCGGTGACGTTCCCGAATCTGCGTTCACGCTGATCCCGCGCGATGGCTGCGCCGATTTCCCCGAAGCGGAGGTGGGCGCAAACGGCGTTCCGGGAGAAATCGGACCGAACGGTGAAGTCACCGGATTCATCGACACACACGTGCACATGAATGCTTCCGAGTTCATGGGCGGAAACCTGCACTGCGGCCGACCTTTCGATCCTCAGGGCGTCACCGCAGCGCTCGTCGACTGCCCGGACCATCAACCTGACGGGATACCGGCGCTCCTCGAAAACGTTCTGTCGTACGGCAATCCCTTCGAAACTCACGACACCACCGGCTGGCCGAGTTTCGCCGACTGGCCGGCGCACGATTCACTGACGCACGAGCAGACGTACTACAAGTGGGTCGAGCGGGCCTGGCGTGGCGGGCTGCGAATCTTCACCAATCTCTTTGTCGCCAATCGTGTCCTGTGCGAGCTGTATCCGAGCAAGCGAAATCCCTGTGACGAGATGGAGACCGTCCGGATCCAGGCGCAGCAGACACGCGAACTCCAGGACTACATCGACGCCCAGTACGGCGGTCCCGGCCGGGGTTGGTTCCGCATCGTGAGCTCGCCGGAACAGGCCAGGCAGGTGGCCGCCGACGGAAAGCTGGCCGTCACCCTCGGGGTGGAGGTGTCCGAACCCTTCGGTTGCTCTGTGCGCAACGGTATTCCGCAGTGCACCGAGGACGACATCGACCGCGGCCTGGACGAGTTGTACGACCTCGGTGTCCGGCAGATGATCGTCACGCACAAGTTCGACAACGCCCTCGGCGGTGCCCGTTTCGACGGCGGCGTCACCGGAGTGGCCGTCAATATCGGCAACTACCTGGGCACCGGGGAGTTCTGGCAGTCGGAACCATGCACCGGCGTTGCCGAGGACAATGTGCTGCCCACCAAGGTCGACGGC
Organism: Rhodococcus sp. RCBS9; assembly: GCF_029457415.1. Lineage (NCBI taxonomy): Bacteria > Bacillati > Actinomycetota > Actinomycetes > Mycobacteriales > Nocardiaceae > Rhodococcus > Rhodococcus sp. RCBS9. The sequence goes on from NZ_CP120422.1 coordinate 1,125,406, forward strand.
GCACAGAATCTTCTCGCGGTACTCCCACCCGGAGTGACGCTTCCGGTGTACCCCTCTGGTCCGCAATGCAATTCGCACGGCCTGACCGACCTCGGCGCGTACACGATCCGAGGTTTGATGGACCGAGGGATGATCGTGGACATCGATCACATGAGCGTCAAGACCGCCGAAGCGGCTCTCGATATTCTCGAAGCTGCGAACTACTCCGGCGTCGTTTCCAGTCACAGCTGGAGCGACCCGAGCCTGTACAAGCGGATCTACGCACTCGGCGGATTTGTCGCCCTGTACGCCGGACAACTCGACGCATCGGACGAAAAGCCCGAAGAGCGTGGGTTCATCGACCAGTGGCGGGACGCACGGGCGATGCGAAGCGAGAACTACTACTTCGGTTTCGGCTACGGCGCCGACACCAACGGCTTCGGGCCGCAGGCCGCACCGCGCGGCGACGCCGCAGAAAATCCGCTGCAATATCCGTACACCGCCTTCGACGGCACGGTCATGGACCAGCAGCGCGCCGGCACCCGGGTTTTCGACGTGAACACCGACGGCGTGGCGCAGTACGGGATGATTCCCGACTGGATCGCGGACATGCGCATCGCCGCGGGAGCCGACGGCGACACCATCATCGAGGACATGAGCCGCGGCGCCGAGGCTTACCTGCAGATGTGGGAGCGCGCGCGAAACTAGCTACGCTGGTGGACGGTCCCCGGGCGATCGGGGGCCGGTCCTAGATCGTCCGGCACCACCGAAGGAATTTTTCGTGGCTGACTTCCAGTTCACCGTCGACAAGGCTCACGCCAAGTCGGTCAACGACACACTGGCCGATGTACGCCGCCTGCAGATTTCTGCGGTGATCTTCGCGATCGTCCTCGCCGCGGTCGGGGCCTGGTTGATCAGCATGGGCGAGGTGTGGTCCATCATCATCGGCGCAGTCCTCGCCATCGGTGCGGCCAGTTCCCTGTGGGTTGCCGTGTGGGCACCTCGCAAGGTGGGAAGCGTCGAATCTCTGTATGCGGACAACCCACTGGTTCCCGCGATCGTCACCGAGGTTCACCCTCGAGCGGCGACCTTGACGGCATTGATCGACATCGCGAAGCCGGCGGCCGGAGCACCGCAGTACGCGCTCGTCAGCCGCAACGTTCGACTCAATCCGAAGTGGCGAGTCGGCGACCGCATTCCGTCGGTCGCACTGCGTTCGGATCGTTCCACCCGCAGCAAGGCTGACACGTGGCAGATGGTCAGTCCCATGCCGATCGAGTGGGGGACCAAGGACTCGGCAGTGCTGGCACGCGCGATCGCTGCTGTCAGTGCGAGCGAGTGGAACTTCCTGCAGAGCCGGATTCCCGATTCCGAAGAAGTTCGCACCCACCCCGATCGCCGGGTTCTGATCAACCCGGCCGATCTTCCTGACTCGCTGCGCTAGCCCCAACGGTTACGCGAGCGCGGGCAGCACTTCCTTCTCGAACATCTCGATTCCCGACGTGTCGTACGCGGCCTCGGGGAAGTAGAAGATTCCGTACTCGAGTCCCTGCGCCTCGAGCGCCGACAGGTTCTCGATGATCTGCTCGGGTGTACCCACGGCAGGCATTCCGCGGAACGCATCGAGCGACGCATCGGCGGCAGCTTCGCCGACCAACGGCGTCAGTCGGGCCTTCAGTGTCTCCAACCGCTGAGCCACCTCGGATTCCGTCGCGCCGATGGCCACGTTGTAGTTGGCCGAACGGACGATGGCGTCGAAATCGCTACCGACGGTGTCGCAGTGCTTCTTCAGGATTTCGGACTTGTGCGCGAAGCCGGCCGGGGTGCCGTCGAAGTTCGTGTACTGCGCGTACTTGGCCGCGATCTTGAGTGTGACCTTCTCGCCGCCACCGGCAACCCAGATGGGAATTCCGCCCTCTTGCAACGGAAGTGGACGGCACAGCGCTCCGTCGACCTGGTAGTACTTGCCGTCGAGCGTCGAGCTGCCGGTCGACCACGCCTGCTGCATGATCTGGATTCCTTCGTCGAGGCGGCCCAGACGCTCACCGGCAGAGGGGAAGCCGTAGCCGTATGCGCGCCACTCCTGCTCGTACCAGCCGCCGCCGATGCCCATCTCGACGCGTCCACCCGTGATGAGATCGGTGGTCGCGGCGACCTTGGCGAGGTACGCCGGGTTTCGGTAACTCATGGCGGTACACATCTGGCCCAGTCGGATACGCGAGGTCGACGCACCGAGTGCGGCCATCAATGTCCACGCCTCGTGAGTCGCTTCTTCCGTCGGCTGGGGAACGGTGTGGAAGTGGTCGTAGACCCACACCGACTCCCACGGCCCTGCCTCCGCGCGCAGCGTGAAGTCTCGCATTACCTCCCACTGCTTTGCGGGGTCGATGCCGACCAGGTCCAGACGCCAGCCTTGAGGTACGAACAGTCCGAATCGCATGTAGCGAGCCTACCTACAGTTTCCCGACGCGCGACCGGGGTGACACCCGCGGAGAGTAGACCGGAATGAAGCGGAACATCATCGCCGCGCCGGCGAACGACGTCGCGCCCAGAGCGGCGAATGCCCACCCGAGTGGGAGCACCGCGGCGAGTAGACCGATCGCGAGCGGCCCACCGAACATGCCGGTGTCGTGCGTCAATCGCCATGCAGCGAGGAACTCGGCGCGTTCTTCGGGCGGGGCGATATCGGCACCGAGGGTCATGATCACGCCGTTGCCCAGCCCGTTGCCGATCCCCATCACGACAGCGACCACGGTCAATCCCACTGCACCCGTCGAGAACGGCAACAGTAGGTACGACACACCGATCACCGTCAGCGAAGGCACCGCGACCAGCCTGCGGCCGTATCGGTCCATGATGTGTCCGGCCGGGTACGAGCACAGCAAGTCCACGGCCGCACCGATACCGAAGATCACACTCACCTGGGCTGCATCCAATCCGAGGTGCAATGCCCACAATGGAAGAACGGCCTCACGCGAAGCGCGGGCGGCGCCCATCAGAAGGGAGCCTGTCCCGAGCGTCGACAGAGCGGCACGATGACGGCGAAGGATCTCCGGGAGCGTGACGTGTCCGTGATCGCTGTTGCCTGCCTGCACCTTTCGTGGCGGGTCGGGAACGCGGGCCATCAGCGCCCCGGCGAGCACGACGCCCACCAACTGGACGAGGAATCCTCCGCGCGCTCCCACCAGGAGAATCACGCCGGCCCCGATGAGCGGTCCCAGGAAGAAACCCAACCGCCACATCGCGGCGAACGACGACATTGCTCGGGCCCGTAGACCGAGTGGCACGGTCTCGGCGAGGTAGCTCTGCCGCGCAAGGCCCCACACCGCATTCGCCAATCCGGTCAACAGTGCGCCGATACCGAGCATCCACGGAGTCTGCGCAAGGAGACAGATCACCACTCCTGTTGCACCCAAGGAACTTCCGCCGATGATCGACCTGCGCTCACCGAAACGCGACACGATCCTGCCGGCGGGGAGGTCACCGAGTACGGCGCCCAAACCACCGAGTGCAACGATCAGGCCGGCGACGGCAACCGATGCACCCAGGTCGCGCGCGGTGACGGCCATGATGGGGGCAGCCGCTCCCTGACCGATCCCGAAGATGGCCGCCGGTACGAAAACCGTTGTGACGAGTGGCTTGAGACCGGCAATCGCCGGCTGTTCCTTGGGCAGTGTTTCCGTCACGCGCTCACTTCTGCCGCGTCAGCGGCCCGCGAGAACCGATTCGCCGGACGATCGAGGCCGTAGTGACCCCGCAGGGTGGATTCCGTGTATTCGGTCCGGAAGAGCCCACGCGCCTGCAGAATCGGCACGACCCGGTCGACGAACACCTCGAGCCCTCCGGGCAGATAGGGCGGCATGATGTTGAAGCCGTCCGCGGCGCCCTTGTCGAACCATTCGGTCAACTCGTCCGCGACCTGCTCCGGTGTCCCGGCAAATGTCCGATGCCCACGGCCACCGCCGAGTTTGCCGATCAGTTCACGGACGGTGAGGTTTTCGCTCTCCGCAAGGTCTTTGACGAGCTGGTATCGACTCTTGTTTCCTTGGATGCGATCGATGTCCGGCAACGGGGGCAACGGGGCATCCAGCGAATGCTCGGTGAGGTCGACGCCCACCATGTTCGAGAGTTGGCGCAGCGAGTACTCAGGTGAGATGAGATCCGTGAACGACTGCTCCAGTGCCTTGGCTTCTTCTTCCGTATCCGCGATGAAGGGAACGATGCCTGGCAGCACCTTGATCTCGTCGGGACTACGCCCGTACTTGATCAGCCGCGCTTTGAGGTCGGTGTAGAAATCCTGCCCCTGCTCGAGTGTTCGTTGAGCGGTGAACACGGCCTCGGCATACTTCGCCGCGAAGTCCTTACCGCTCTCGGAGGAACCGGCTTGCACGAGCAACGGACGTCCCTGTGGAGACCTCGGCGAATTGAGCGGGCCAGCCACCGTGAATCGTTGACCGTCATGGTCGATGCGATGGACACGATCAGGATCGGCGAAGATTCCGGTCTCTTCGTCCAGGACAACTGCCCCCTCTTCCCAGCTGTCCCAGAGTCCGAGCGTCACGTCGAGAAACTCCTCGGCGCGCTCGTAACGACCGCTGTGCGTCGGTACCGCATCGAGGCCGAAGTTCGCGGCCTCGTCGGCACCGGCCGACGTCACGATGTTCCACCCGCCTCGTCCACCACTGATGTGATCGAGGGAAGCGAACTTCCTTGCGAGAGTGTATGGATCACTGTAACTGGTCGACGCGGTTGCAATCAGCCCCACCTTGTCGGTGGCCGCCGCGATCGCCGACAGCAAGGTGACGGGTTCGAAGATCGCCTGGGTGTTGTACTTGACCCGCGGGCCGACTGCTAGACCGTCGGCGAAGAACACCGAGTCCAGCTTTCCACGCTCGGCGATTCTCCCCAATTCCTGGAAGTGCTTGACGTCCAGGAGGTTGGCCGCATTTGTGCGTGGGTGGCGCCACGCCGCCTCATGATGGCCGACGCCCATCAGGAAGGCGTTCAGATGAAATTGTCGTTCGGACATGAGTTCGCAGAATCTTTCCGTGAATGTGTGGTCAGGCGGTGACGCGCCAGCGCGAGAGCCGACGTTCGATCAGGACCAGAATCGCGTTGATTGTCAGACCCAACAACGAGATCGCGACGATGCCCGCGTACATGTTCGGGATCTGGAAGTTGAGTTGTGAAGCGGTGATCAGATACCCGAGACCGGCTTTGGCCCCGACCATTTCGGCGGCGATCAGCACGAGAATCGACGACGCGGCTGCCATGCGGATACCCGTGAAGATCGTGGGAACAGCGGCGGGCAGAACCACCTTCTGGAACAGCCGAATCGAGGAGAACCCCAGCGAGGCAGCGGACTTGATCAGCAGGGGGTCCACTGTTCGCACACCGGAGATCGTGTTGAGCAGAATCGGGAAGGTGCAGGCGTAGATCACCAGGGCGATCTTCGATTCCTCACCGATTCCGAGAATCAGCACGAAGACGGGAAGCAGCGCCAAGGCTGCTGTGTTGCGGAACAATTCGAGAATCGGGTTGAGGAAGTCGGAGACCGGGCGGTACCAGGCGATCGCGATTCCCAACGGAATCGCGATCGCGATGGCCACGAAGAATCCGGTCAGCGCACGCGTCAGACTGGCCGAAACATGCTCTTGCAATTGTCCGTTCTCGGCGAGAGTGAAGAATGCGGACACAACTTCGGTGAAGGGCGGGAGGAAGACCTTGTCCACCAGCCCGAGCCGAGGTGCCGCTTCCCAGATCCCGAGGAAGATCGCGATCGCAATCGACGGCTTGGCAATCCGCCAGGCGGTGGAACGAATGTAGCGCGCCGCCTTGCCGCCGGCCTGGCTCCGCTGTGCAATGTCAGGTGTTTTGTCGGCCAACGGTTTCGGGGTGGCGACCACCTCCGGCGTCGCCAATGCGCTAGACATGTGCAACCTCCTTGGCAGGATCGAGTTCGCCGGCCCGAGCGCGCTCGACTTCACCGTGCAGCAGCGTCCAGATCCGGTGCCGGAACACTCGGAACTCCTCACCTGATCGCACGTCGTCGCCGGACCGGTCGATGTCGATGTCGACGATCGTCTTGACGCGCCCCGGCCGCGAAGTCAGTACTGCAACACGTTGCCCGAGGTAGATGGCCTCGTCGATTCCGTGGGTGATGAACAAGATGGTCTTGCCGGTGGCCTTCCAGATGCGCAGAAGCTCGTCCTGCAGCGACTCTCGCGTCTGTGCGTCCAGCGCAGCAAATGGTTCGTCCATCAGCAACACTTCGGGGTCGAATGCCAGGCTGCGGGCGATCGCGACTCGCTGCTTCATTCCACCGGACAACTCGTGCGGATAGCGATCCGCGAAACCTTGCAGACCGACCAGTTCGAGGTAATGCTCGGCGAGCTCGCGTCGCTCGCTCTTCTTCACGCCCTTCGCTTCGAGTCCGAACTCGATGTTGTGACGTGCAGTTCGCCATGGAAGTAGCGCGTATTGCTGGAAGACGATTCCCCGATCCAAGCCTGGGCCCGTGATCTGCTTGCCGTCCAGAAGGATTCGACCGGAAGTGGGCGAACTGAGTCCTCCGAGGAGGTCCAGCAGAGTCGACTTGCCGCAACCACTCGGCCCGACGAGGACCAGGAACTCCCCCGGCGCCACGTCGATGTTGATGTCCTCGACCGCGGTGAAAACTTCGTCGGTCCCACGAATGTCGAACTGTTTGGTGACGTGTTCGAGCTGTAGTTTCGGTTCTGTGCTCATTTTGCTGCCTCCAGTGCCTGTCCGTCAGCGCCGCTGTCGGGTGAATACGTTCCGTTGGCGTACGGGTTGAATTCGTTGGTGTAGATGTCCGACGGCTTCAACTTTCCTTCTTCGAGTTCGCCGTTACGGGTGAGCCAGTCGATCCACGTGCTGATCTCGGTATCGGTGATCGTTCCGCCGGGGCCGGCGACTCCTGGGCTCTTCCAGTAGCTGATGAGCTTGGTGTCCTCGTTGCGTCCGCGGCTGTTGATGATCGACGTCAGCTTCGCGACCACTTCTTCTCGTGGGTGTGTCTGCGTCCAGCGGATGGCCCTCGCTGTTCCCTGCACGAAATCGGCGACCGCCTCCTTGTTCTGCGCGATGTAGTCGTCACGGAACACCAACGTGCCGTAGGTGAACGAGCCGAACAACGATTCGTCCGTGAACAGCTCGCGAAGGCCACCACGTTCGAGCGCGGAGTCACGGAAGACCGAGCCGAGGGTGGCGACGTCGATCTGTCCCTGCCGCAAAGCTTGTTCCGTGTTGACCGGCGGAACCACGATCAGTTCCACCTGCTTGATCTCGTCCGGTGTAAGTCCCTGCCGCGCAAGCCATTCACGCACGACGAACTCGTGGTGCGCACCGAGGGTGTTCATCCCGACCTTCTTGCCGATCAGGTCCTTCGCCGATTTGATCGGACTGTCGTCGAGAACGTAGTACCCGTTGAAGCTCTCCTTGTCGGAGCCGTAGTACCCGATGACCGAGGTGATCGGTGAACCCGCGGAAGCCAACTTCACCACCGCCCCGTTGAACGCTCCGCCGAACTCGGTTTGACCGGTCGCTGCGTTCTGAATGCTCTGAGGGCCGCTGGTCGTATCGCCGATCCAGTTGAGCTCCACGTCGTTGAAGTAGCCGAGGTCAGCGGCCAGTTCGGGGTAGATGACCTGTCCGGTGCTGCCCTCGTACCGCAGGACGGTCTTGCCGTCGGCGGTCTTGACCACTTCGTCGGAGGAGCCCGAGCAGGCAACGGCAAAACTGGACAGAGTGACAAGAGCGACGACCGCGGCTACCGAGCGCGCGAAACGAGGGCGAATCATGAAGTTGCTTCCTGTAGAAGATGATTGGTTCAGTTCTCGGCTACACCTGTCCGGAGCGCCGTGTGCGGCGCTCGGCACAGGCAGGTGTGGGGAATGTCAGTTCAACGACAACAGTTGAGCGACATGAGCGGGAAAGACCGAAACACGTGAGACTCCAATGAATGTGCAGACAGGATCGAGCCGTGAGCAGTGCCGAAACCATACGTCGGCACCCACTACCTGGGTCAACGGTTACATTCATGCCGGATTTAATGTGTGAGGTCCGTATCATGAGGGCATGCTTTCGCCGACGACTGCGCAGGACTTCGAGCAACACCGTGGCCACCTGACGTCGGTGGCCTACCGCCTCACCGGAAGTTTCAGCGACGCTCAGGATGCGGTGCAGGAGGCATGGATACGCTTGCAAGTCGCACAATCGAGACAAGGAAGCGACCTCGAGATCCGCGAGCTGCGCGGATGGCTCACCACTGTTGTCGGTCGGATCTGCCTCGATCATCTCAAATCGGCCGCGGTCAGAAGAGAAAGCTATGTCGGACAGTGGCTTCCGGAGCCGATCGTCACGCCCGTCGACGCCACCTCGGGCACACCCTCAGCGACACCCGATCCGCTGGAGTACGTCGTGACGCAGGAACAGAATCGTTTTGCTGCCCTCGTCGTCCTGGACACCCTTACTCCCGCTCAACGCGTTGCCTTCGTCCTGCATGACGGCTTCGACGTGCCCTTCGCCGAGGTTGCGCGCATCCTCGACATCGAAGTAGCCACTGCCCGTCAGTTGGCCTCGCGGGCCCGTAAAGCCGCAGCGTCGGCCCCGGTCCCGGTCAGTAGCGAGGAGCATGCTGCTGCCGTCGAGCGATTGGTGACGGCTATCGCGAGTGGAGATCTGAACGCCGTGATAGGTGCACTCGATCCCGATGCCGTCCTGATCGGTGACGCAGGCGGAACTACCCGCACGGCTGTCAACATTGTGCGCGGCAGCGATCGTGTCGCGCGGTTCTATCTGGGATTGGCCCGCAAGTACGGACCGGCAGCGGTGTTCTCGATGTCACCGGTTCTCGTCAACGGACAGCTCGGCGGTGTATTCGCCGGCTCACCGGGGGACGACCAGTACCCGCAGTTCGCCGCTCGCGTTGCCGGCTTCACTGTCCGCGACGGAGTTGTGTGCGCAGCCTACGACATTGCGAATCCAGCCAAGTTCAGCGCTGTGCCGATGCTCGATCACACCGAACCCGAACGCAAGTAGCGAGACTCCCATTCCTCGAGGTGTGATCTGGACACCTGCGTGCCGAACCACAGTCGGTGCAGTACATCCGATCCCAGATGATGCAATTCGGTGTGCGTCCTCCACTGCTGCGACGCCCACTCGGGTTCGTTGTGGGCGGCGTCGATCCCGGCCATCGCGCTACCTCGCAGTTCGAAGTCCAGGTCCCGACGAAGCTCCGAAAGCTCCGACCAATTCGCCTGTGGTGCATAGTGCCTCGCGCGAATTTCGGTCAGCAGCTTGAACAAGACGCTACCCGCCCGTTCGTCGACCCAGATCAGAGTGCGTCGATGCGCACCGCGCCCCACCGTCCACAGGACCACCAACGCCACGACGACGCCGATTGCCGTCTCGAGCATGCGGCTGAGGATCAGATGTCGGACGGTCCCGTGCGCACCACCGGCCGCGCCGAGGAGAATCGCGAGGGCGGTGATGAAGATGACGGCTATCCCGTAATTCCGCACCAGGAACAGCTCGATCCCCGCCATCAGGACGGCAAGTACCGCCACCAACCACAGACCGGTCGGACTCCAGGCGTAGATGGCACCCAACAGAATCAACCCGAGGACGGTTCCGCCGATGCGGTGGATTCCGCGATAGGTGCCCAGTATTCGATCCGGTCCTTGATGAAGGACCATCGCCGCGGCGATCACCGCCCAGTCCGGGCGATCGATGCCGAGCAGGACGGTGAGGGTTCCCGCCGCCATACAGGCAATGGACAGCCGAAGTGCCGTCACCGACGCTCGGCTGGACGGATTGCAGGCGCGGAGGAACCGATATCGGATCGTCGGGTCGGGCAGAGGCGGGTGGGCCCCGACCTCGTCGACGTCGAACGCGGGGTCCGCCATGAGCTCCGGATCGTGGTCGTCGGAGATCGCTCTGGCCATCGAGATCTGCGCTCGTTCGAGTTCACGGGTCAACGGGTGGTCTTTCCCGACGATTGCGCCGCGGTAAAGGCACTGCCACGCGTCATGCAGCCGAAGTGCTGCAGCGTGGCGTTTGTCTCGCGTGAGTTCGGGTGGGGCGTACCTCGCCTGAGCGTCCGTGTACTCCGCAACGGCCGAGACGGCTGCCTGTACAGCACTGCGTTCGACAGCTCTCGGTGCCCACAGGATTCCCGTCATCGAGACGACCACCGCGCTGATCCCACCGATTGCCGTCCACATCGCGACCTCGACCGGCGGCTGACCGGGAGTGGCGATCACGGAACTGATCTCGGTGGTGAGCAACAGAAAGAACGCGCCCGGTGGACCCAATCGAAGCGCGTCGACGGTGAAGGCGCAGGTCGACACCACGACGGCCATGATCAGCACGACAAAGACCAGCAGCACCGTCGGCGCTCCCTCAGCGATGGCTCGGTGGACGGGCTCACCCACCGATGCCCCGACGAAGGACAGGATCGTCAGCGCCGTCGCAGCGATACCGACTGCCTTCCACCTGCTCCGGTACGGACGACCCTCACCGTAGATCGATGCAAATGCACCGAGGCCGACCAGGAGCGAAGCAGACCCGAATCCGAGCAGTGTGGCGATGGCCGCCGGAATCGCCAGGGCTAGGGCGACGCGAACCGCTCCGGGGTACCTGTTTCCCACCGGCGGCAATCCGAACAGGACGCTGCGCGCCGGCCGCGGAGCCGGGAGGTTGGACTCGTGACCCGCTGATGTTTCTTCGGGGTCCACTGCCCATCCTTCGCGCCGGCCTGTTCGTGTCTGTGTCCTCCCATTCTTGCGGGCGGCCGACGTGGAATTCGAGGCGGGTCCGGAGGTCGATTCGACCACCCCTTTATTGACACTATGTCAACAGTGTGGATGATAGGTGGAGTCGGATCCGCTCGCGGGTCGCACTTCATCGATCGGGAGAATCACGATGACGCAAGGATCTACCGCAACCCGGACCGCAGAACGACGGTCCCCGTGGATGGACGACGAATTGGAGGCCGTGGCCGACCTGGCAAGGAACTTCTTCGCCAAACACGTCACACCGCATCAGAAACGCTTCGCGTCCCAAGGTTTTCCCGACAAATCCGCATATCGAGAACTCGGGGCGCTCGGGCTCGCCGGCATGTCGATCCCCACCGAGTACGGCGGCGGAGGAGGAACTTTCGCGCACGACGCCGTGCTGTTCCACGAGCAGGTCATGGCGGGTGATCATTCACTCCAACTCGGCGTGCACTCGGGAATCGTGCCGCACTACCTCAATGCCTACGCCGATCACGAGCACAAACTGCGCTGGCTACCGAAGCTGGTGAGTGGCGAGTGGGTGGGCGCAATCGCCATGACCGAGCCCGGCACCGGATCCGACTTGCAGAACATCACCACCCGAGCCGTCCGCGACGGTGACGACTATCTGATCAGCGGCGCAAAGACATTCATCTCGAACGGTCGCAATTGTGATCTGGTGATCATTGCCGCCAAGACCGATCCCAGCCTCGGAGCGCGTGGAGTGTCGCTCATCGTGGCCGAGGTCGATGACAACACACCGGGTTTCGAGCGCGGGCGAATACTCGAGAAGGTCGGACAGAAGGGCCAGGACACCACCGAGCTGTTCTTCGACCGCTTGCGGGTGCCTGCAACAAACCTGCTCGGGGACCGCGAAGGCACAGGGTTTGCCCAGCTGATGCAGCAGCTACTGCCCGAACGATTGATCTGCGGAGTTGCAGCCACTGCGGCAATGGAGCGTGCAGTCGCCCTCACCGTCGAGTACACCAAATCCCGAAACATGTTCGGGCAAAAGCTCTTCGATCTGCAGAACACGCGCTTCGAACTTGCCGAGTGCGCGTCCATCGCTCGTATCTCACGAACGTTCATCGACGACTGCATCGTCAAATACCTTGCCGGGCAGCTCGATGCGACTACCGCCGCGATGGCCAAGTACTGGCTCACCGACCAGCAGTGCGCCGTGATCGACCGCTGCGTGCAACTACACGGCGGGTACGGCTACATACTCGAATATCCCATCGCTCAGATGTACGCCGACGCTCGTATTCAGCGAATCTACGCCGGATCGAACGAAGTCATGAAGGACCTCGTGGCGAGATCACTCTGAGCAATCAGGAATCCGCCTCGCACGCCGGCAGAACGTCACGCACGATGGCGAGCAAACTGCGTACCAGCAGAAGGTGCACCTGTTCGCGGTCCAGCGCTCCCGTCACCAACCACTGCTTACTGGCAGCCTTCGCCAAGCCTCCGTACGCCACGATCATCGAATGAACAGCAGCCTCGCTGCCTTCACTCGGTCGAATCTCGAGCGCATCCATCATGCGTCGCGCAGCAACGTCGTCAGCATCCTGCAGGATCCGATCCATCTCGGGATCACGGCGGAGGTCGTCGGACATGACTGTCGAGATCCACATGTCGCGATGACGCCAGGCGACGTCGAGCCACCGATCGATCACGGCGCCGATCCGCTTCTCCTGGCTCGCCGATCGCGGAATGCGGTCCACCGCCACTTCGGGAATGAAGACGAACCGCCGCACGACGTCGAGATACAACTCCCGCTTGGAGCCGAAGTAATGATTGAGCAGCGGACGTCCGACCCCAGCCGCCTTGGCCAACTCGGTCATCGAGACGTCGGCAAAAGACTTCTCCTCGAAAACCTTTGCCGCGCTGACAATGATCTGCTCACGCCGGTCTTCGGGACCGAGACGCCTTCCGCCTGTGGCCGACGCGGACGTCATTCTTTTCTCGCGGGCGTGCTGTTGACCGTCGCCTGCGCCTCGACCATGAGCGAAATGTGCTCCACCAAACGCTTTCGAGAGATCTTGGAGGACGGGGTGTGCGCCTGATAGATGAACGCGAGGGCACCGAACAGCCCCACCGAATTGAGTTCGGAGTTCGCGGAGTCGGTTGCCTCGCCGCCGTACATCAGCTCGAGCGACGCGGAAATCGGATTCGTGAACTCCGCCATCAATTCTCGCCCTCGATCCCACAGCGCAGGTTCCGCCTGGGATTCGACGAACATGATGCGTCCACGTCGAGGATCTTTGAATACGTAGTTGGTGAAGGCCTTCACCACGTGGCGGATCAGGGCCGACGGTTCGGAAGGCGCCGCCTCGAGAGCGTCCAGAATAGTGTCACGCGCACCGAGAACGACCTCGTCGAGCACGGCGACCAGCAGTTCGTCACGGTTGGCGAAGCTCTCGTAGAAGTACCGTTCGGTCAGCGCGGCCTCGCGGCAGGTCGCACGCATGGTCGCGGCGGCCGCTCCCTCGGTGCCCATGATCTGCAACCCGGCTTCGATCAGCTGTGTCCGGCGCGCGGCGCGGCGATCTTCCGGTTCCTGCCCACGCCACCTGCGCGGTCCGGTGCGCCGAGCCTCGGTATCCGTCATGTCCCCATGTTCTCACTGACCGGCAGCGCTCTCGACCTCAGGTTATCGCGGCGACCTCGGCAAGCGAACTGACATCGCCCGATGTCAATCAGTTGAATTCTGACATCAACCGCTGTTGACATCACTTGATGTCAGACTTACTCTTCGTTCAGTTGTTCACGCACCAATCAGGAGGCGTCACACATGGTCGACATCGACCCAACCTCGGGGCCATCGGCCGGTGACGAGGAAACTCGAACTCGCCGAACACGAGTCGTCGTCATCGGAGCCGGTTTCGGCGGCATCGGAACGGCTGTCCGCTTGAAGCAGTCCGGGATCGACGACTTCGTCGTTCTGGAACGTGCCGCGGAGCCCGGGGGAACCTGGCAGGTCAATACCTACCCCGGTGCACAGTGCGACATCCCGTCGATTCTGTACTCGTTCTCATTTGCGCCCAATCCGAACTGGACGCGGCTGTATCCGCTACAGCCCGAGATCTACGACTATCTCCGGGATTGCGTCCATCGCTTCGGACTGGCCGGTCATTTCCACTGCAACCAGGACGTGACAGAAGCTTCGTGGGACGAGCAAGCCCAGATCTGGCGGGTACACACTGCGGAAACCGTGTGGGAGGCACAGTTCCTGGTCGCGGCCACCGGCCCGTTCAGTGCCCCCGCCACACCCGACCTTCCCGGGCTCGAATCGTTTCGTGGTCAGATGTTCCACACCGCGGACTGGAACCACGACCACGACCTTCGCGGTGAGCGGATAGCCGTGGTCGGCACCGGCGCCTCTGCGGTGCAGATCATCCCCAGACTGCAACCGCTCGCGGACACGTTGACCGTGTTCCAGCGGACACCGACGTGGATCCTGCCGCACCCGGATCAGCCGATGACCGGCTGGCCGAGCGCTCTCTTCGAGCGGGTGCCGCTCACCCAACGACTGGCACGCAAGGGACTTGACCTGCTCCAAGAAGCCCTGGTACCCGGATTCGTGTACAAGCCGTCACTGCTCAAAGGGCTGGCCGCACTCGGCCGAGCACACCTTCGCCGGCAGGTGCGGGACCCGGAGCTTCGCGCAAAGCTGCTCCCCCACTACGCATTCGGATGCAAGCGTCCGACGTTCTCGAACACCTACTATCCCGCGCTGGCGTCACCCAATGTGGAGGTGGTGACGGACGGAATCGTCGAGGTGCAGGAGCGCGGAGTCCTCACCGCGGACGGCGCCTTCCGGGAAGTCGACACCATAGTCATGGGAACCGGCTTTCGTATGGGAGACAACCCGTCGTTCGACATCATCCGGGGCAAGGACGGCCGCAGCCTCGCGCAGACGTGGAACGGCAGTGCCGAGGCCTTCCTCGGCACCACCATCAGCGGGTTTCCGAACTTCTTCATGATCCTCGGCCCCAATTCCGTGGTCTACACCTCTCAGGTCGTCACGATCGAAGCGCAGGTCGAGTACATCGTGAGCTGCATTCTTCAAATGGACGAGGGCGGCATCGGCAGTATCGACGTCCGGGCAGACGTGCAGAGAGAGTTCGTGCGCGCGACCGACCGCCGACTCGCCACCAGCGTGTGGAACGCCGGCGGGTGCAGTAGTTACTACCTCGTCGACGGCGGCCGCAATTACACCTTCTATCCCGGATTCAACCGATCCTTCCGCACCAGGACCAAACGAGCCGACCTCGCTCACTACGCGCAAGTACAACCCGTCTCGTCCGAATCACTCACCACTGCCCGAGAAACCGTGAGGAGCCGATAATGCTCGGCATCAACGCCTTCCGAGGCACACCCGTCGTCGCACCGTCCGGCGCGCGCCGCTACACCGACGAAGCACATGCGATCGCCGCCCGTGACGTCGAATTCGACTGGGACGGCGTACCACTGCATTACGTGCCGAACGAACCGATGGTCACCCACGTCATCAACTTCATGCATCTCGTGTTGCCCGAGGGAGAGCGGGCCATGTCCGCAACGCTCGCCGAAGCGCTCCCGCTCATCGAGGACCCCCGCCTGCACGAAGAGGTGGTGGGATTCGTCGGCCAGGAAGCAACACACGCGTCGTCGCACAAAGGTGCACGCGAGCATCTTGCGGACCTCGGCATGGACATGAAACCGATGTCACGCCGGATGGACTGGCTCGTGGACAAGATATTGGGCGACAAAGGATTGACCGGAAAAGCCAAGCACGCCTGGCTCTGTGAACGTCTCGGCTTGTTTGCCGCGATGGAGCACTACACGGCGGTGGTCGGGGAATGGCTGCTCACCGATCCCGCCCTCGAAGATGCCGGCATGCACCCGACGATGCTCGACATGGTCAAGTGGCACGGCGCCGAGGAAGTCGAGCACCGCAACGTGGCCTTCGACGCCTACATGTACGTGGACGGTAGCTACGCCCGCCGCGTTCGCACGGCGCTGCTCGCCAGCTTCACGTTGTTCGTGTTGTTCATCGCCTCGATGAACTACCTCTTCCGGCAGGACCCGTCGAAGGCGAAGGGCCGCCTGTGGCCTCTGCAACTGATCAGCGCCACTCGCCGCGGCCTGGTCCCGAACATGAAATTCCTGATCACCGAGATTCCTCCGTATCTGCGGCCGAGCTTCCATCCGTCCCAGATCGGGGACATGGACGTAGCCATGCGCTACCTCGCTCGCTCACCTGCCGCCAATCGTTCTTCCGAAAAGAGTGAAGGATGAACAAGACGACTGCCGACCGTCCTCACGACGCACAAGACTTCACACCGACCCGGTCGTTGAGGATTGCCGCACAGGCGACGAGCGCATACCGTCGAATCTTTGCGTCAAGTCCTGCAGCGCAGATACTTTCGCGTCCCAACCCGGTCCGCTACAGCGGATTCGACATGACGCTGGACGTGAAGTCCGTCCGGTTCGAGTGCGCAGACGTCCTGAGTGTCACCTTGACCCCGAGGGAAGGAATCACCCTGCCGTCGTGGATTCCCGGCGCTCACCTAGACGTCATTCTCCCCTCGGGAAGGCAACGACAGTATTCGTTGTGCGGAGACCCCGACGACTTGACCTCGTATCGGATCGCCGTCCGGCGGATCGACGAAGGCGGGGGCGGCTCCCGCGAGATACACGAGTCGCTGAAACCCGGAATGGTTGTCGACGTACGAGGGCCGCGGAATGCATTTCCTTTTGTCACTGCTCCGTCGTACCTCTTTGTTGCGGGCGGAATCGGGATCACTCCGATACTTCCCATGGTGCAACGCTGTCACCGCCGCGGAGTCCCGTGGCGATTGGACTATCTCGGACGAACTCGGGCAGCTATGCCATTCCTGAACGAGATCGAGGAGTATTCCAGCGGCCGGGTAACCATCCGACCCGACGACGAGCTGGGTCCGACGGATATCGGAACACTCGTCGCTGCTGCGGATCCCGGTGCCGCGGTGTACACGTGCGGACCGGTTCCGCTGATGAACACGGTGCGTGCGGCAACTTTCGCCGCCAACCCGACCGGATCGGTGCACAGCGAGAGGTTCTCCCCACTCCCGGTAGTCGACGGCAAGGAGTTCACGGTGCATCTGGCGCGCACCGGTCTCACCGTCGATGTGGGCGAGTCCGAAAGCGCCTTGGCTGCAATACGACGCGTACTTCCCGGAGTAGCGTATTCATGCCAACAGGGCTTCTGCGGTACATGCAAGGTCCGGGTGCTCTCCGGGACCGTCGAGCATCGAGACACCCTCCTCACCGAATCCGAACGTACTGGTTCGATGTTGACCTGTCGATCACGTTCCACCGGTGGGTCTTTGGTGGTGGACCTGTGAAGGGAAAATTCTCTCTTTCTGCGGCCGACGCAGCCTTCATCCGCTCCGCTCCGCTGGTGATCACTCACCGGATCGAATCCGAAGCGACATGTGAAAGCTTGTGGCAGACGTTGACCTCGGACGGAGCGCTCACGTCGTGGGCGCACGGGATCACCGGAGCCGACTGGACCTCGGACAGACCATTCGGCGTCGGGACTACGCGAACCGTGCGAGCCGGCGCTTTTGCTGCACTGAACGAGCGATTCTTCCGCTGGGACGAGGGGCGCCGGATGTCGTTCTACGTGGAGTCGGCGTCACTTCCGGGGTTCAAACGCTTCGCTGAAGATCTGGTGTTGGAACCGACTTCGACTGGCAGCCGCCTCACCTGGACGTTCGCTGTGCAAGCGCAGCCGTGGTTCGCCCCCATTCTGACTCTGTCCCGACCGATCCTCCAACGCGTCACCCGCGGCTGGGCCGACGGCGCCGTCCACCACACACTTCAAGGAACTCCACGATGACGGCGACCGAGATCGACACGACCACACAGGCGTCCGACGACACGGTGCCACAGGCAGTGCGCGACGCCCGTACTGCTTCCGAGTGGTGGGCAGAACTGACATTCGAGCAACGTGCTCGTCGACTGGATCGGTGGCGAGGAATCATCGCTCGTCGCGCATCCGAACTTGCCGACGTCGTGCACCGGGACATGGGCAAGCCGCACCCTGACGCGATGCTCGAAATCGCCATGGCACTAGAACATCTCGCGTGGGCGTCGAAGAATGCCCGAAAGGTATTGGGCAGGCGCAGCGTCCGCTCCAGTTTGTTGACGGTCAATCAGGCCGCCTCGGTGGAGTATCGACCTCTCGGGGTGATCGGTGTGATCGGTCCGTGGAACTATCCGGTCTTCACCCCACTCGGTTCGCTCTCGTTCTCGCTGGCTGCAGGCAACGCCGTGGTCTACAAGCCGAGTGAGTTCGCACCGGCAGTCGGGCAATGGTTGGGCCGCGCCTTCGCCGAGGTCGTCCCTGAACATCCTGTGCTGCAGGTCGTCACGGGCGATGGTTCGGTCGGCGCGGCACTGTGCCTGGCCGGTGTCGACAAGATCGGGTTCACCGGATCGACCGCGACGGGCAAGAAAGTCATGGCAGCGTGCGCCGAGACCCTCACACCGGTGTTGATGGAATGTGGTGGTAAGGACGCGCTCATCCTTGATGCCGACGGAAATGTCGGTGCCGCCGCGGATGCTGCGGTGTGGGGAGCATTGTCCAACTCCGGTCAAACCTGTCTGGGCGTCGAGCGTGTATACGTGCACGAACATGTCTACGGCGAGTTTATCGACAAGACAATCACTTTGGCTGCCCGAGTTCATGCGGGTCCGGGTGCCGAAGACAAGATCGGTCCGATCACCATGCCCTCGCAAGTGGCTGTAATCCGGCGCCACATCGACGACGCGATGTCGCGGGGTGGACGTGTCGTTCTCGGAGGGCTCGGCTCGATCTCCGGCCAGTACGTGCAACCGACCATCATGGTCGACGTCCCCGAAGACAGCCTCGCCGTCACGGAGGAAACTTTCGGCCCGACGATGACGATCACCAAGGTCGCCTCGATGGACGAGGCGGTGGAGTTGGTCAATGCGTCGCCATACGCATTGGGAGCAAGCGTGTTCGGCAAGGACGGAGCGGCTGTTGCCGATCGGCTCCGATCCGGAGGAGCGTCGGTGAACTCTTACGTGATGTATGCCGCGGTTCCCAACCTGCCACTGGGTGGGGTCGGAGCATCTGGTTTCGGACGCGTTCACGGCCCAGATGGTCTGAAGGAGTTCACCTACGCTCGTTCGACGACTCGGCAACGATTCCGTTCGCCCCTACCACTGACGACGTTTCGAAGGACCGCCCGAATCGACTGGCTGGTCAAGGTTCTCATCCGCGCGCTACACGGAAGGCACTGAAGCAATGACGGGACGCTTGTCCGCAATTGCGGGAACAGTCCGCGATCTGGGCATTCCACTGCCCGGACGCCGAATCGACTACGACGTCGCCGGGAAGGTCGTACTGATCACCGGTGGAGGCGACGGTATCGGTGCAGCGCTGGCGCGCACTCTCCACCGGCGTGGGGCCACCGTGGCACTGGTCGACGTCAACGAGAGTTCATTGGCAACGGCCGAGCGCTCATTCGAGTCACAGCGAGTCGTGACGGTGACGGCCGATGTCCGAGATCGGGACGGCATGACCGCAGCCGTGCAAACGATCATCGAGCAGCTGGGCAGAATCGACGTCGTAGTGGCCAACGCCGGAATCACCCCTCCCCCGGCAACATTGCGCCAGATCGATCCCGACGCCTTCGATCGTGTGCTCGACGTCAATCTCACCGGCGTCTTCAACACCGTGCATCCGACCATCGACGAGGTGATCCGCAACAGTGGGCACATCGTCGTCGTGTCATCGGCGGCGTCGTTCGCCCCCGGTTTGGGCGGCGCTTCGTACATGATCAGCAAGGCTGGGGTCGAAGCGCTCGGCCGGGCGCTGCGTCTCGAGGTTGCCGGCTACGGCGCTACTGCCGGCATCGCGTACTTCGGGATGGTGGATACACAACTTGCACGCGCCACACTCGACGACGACGAGATCGGCCGCAAACTCGACGCTCGACTACCCGGTCCCCTCCGTCATCGAATCTCCCCGGACCGTGCCGCCACCGTGATCGCCGACGCGATCGCGCGCCGCGCCGCCCGGACCCTTGCCCCCGCTGCCTGGGAACCCTGGGCGTGGGGACGCGGATTCATCAATGTCCTTGCCGACGGTTACCTGGCAAAAGACAAACAGGCACACGACCTGATCCGCGAACTCGAAGACAGAACCACCGCTGCGGCCCCGACGAATGCATCAGCCCTGCCAAAGGCATCCAGGAGAACATCATGACTACGTTGTGTGCAGCCTTCCAGCGAGTGTCGGCGGTGGCGCCCGACGCGGTGGCTTTGCGAGACATCGGCGATGCGCGAACACTGACGTGGCGCGCGTACGGCGAACAGGTTCGCGATGTTGCCGCGGGATTGGCCGGAATCGGCGTGGGACATGGCGATACGGTTGCATTGATGATGAGTAACCGCATCGAGTTCTACCCGATCGACGTCGGCGCCCAACACCTCGGCGCGACGTCCTTCTCCATCTACAACACGTCGGCACCCGAAGCCATCCAGTACATCCTCGCCAATTCCGGTGCGCGAGTGCTCGTCTGCGAGGCCCAGTACGTGGATACCGTTCGCCGATCCGGTGCCACACTCGACACGATCGTGGTCGTCGACGCGCAACCGTCTGCCCAGCAGTCCGGCACCCTGACGCTGGAGCAGATCAAGTCCTCTGCTGCCGCCGATTTCGATTTCGAGAGCACCTGGCGTGCGGTGAAACCGAACGACGTCGCCACGTTGATCTACACCTCCGGCACGACCGGCAACCCCAAGGGCGTCGAGACGACTCATGCCTGTCTGTTGTTCGAAACCACCGCCGTCAGTGCTGTACTCCCCGTCGAGTTCGGTGACCGCATCACCTCGTACATGCCGTCGGCGCACATAGCCGATCGGCTCACCTGCCTGTACATGCAAATGGTGTTCGGCACCCAGATCACTGTCGTGCCGGATCCGAGCCAGGTAGCGGCTGCGCTTCCGGACTGTCGCCCCACGATCTGGGGCAGCGTCCCCCGTGTGTGGGAAAAGCTGAAGGTTGCAGTCGAATCGGCCGTCGCCAACGAACCGGACGACGCGCGGCGAGCGGCATTGCAGTGGGCACTCGACGTCGGTCGCACTCGGCTCGCACACTTGCGAGCCGGTGAAACAGTCCCCGCCGAACTGGAAGCGGACTACGCCCGAGCCGATGCAATGGTCCTCTCCGCTCTGCGTGCGAAACTCGGTTTTGCCGAACTGAAGTGGGCCATCTCTGGCGCCGCACCGATTCCGCCGGACACCTTGGCATTCTTTGCAGCCCTGGGAGTTCCGATCTCGGAGATCTGGGGAATGTCCGAGCTGACATGCATTGCGAGCACCGCACCGGCCGAGCCGACCAAGCTGGGAACGGTCGGAAAGTTGCTTCCAGGCATGGAAATGCGCATCGAGGCGGACGGTGAGCTACTGGTTCGAGGACCGTTGGTCATGAAGGGGTACCGCGGCGAACCGGCAAAAACGGCCGAAGCGATCAGTGCAGACGGTTGGCTTTCGACCGGAGACATCGTCACGGCCGACGCAGACGGATACCTCACGGTGATCGATCGCAAGAAGGAGCTGATCATCAATGCGTCGGGAAAGAACATGTCCCCCGCTACCATCGAGACCGCAGTGAAGACGTCGTCGTCGTTGATCGGTGAGGTCGTGGCAATCGGAGACGGCCGAAAGTTCAACACAGCGTTGATCACTCTCAGCGCCGACGCCGCGGTCGGAGCGGCACGCTCACTGGGACTTGCGGCCGAGGCCGCGGTACTCGCCAAGGACGCTCGGATCGTCGACATCGTTGCAACTGCTGTCGCCGAGGGAAACTCGCGTCTGTCGAGGGCCGAGCAGATCAAGCGGTTTCACGTACTCACCACGTTCTGGGAGCCAGGCGGCGACGAGCTGACACCGACGATGAAGCTCAGGCGCAAGCCGATAGCCGAGAAGTACGCGTCCGAAATTGCAGCCCTCTATGCGGATTCGGTCGTAGAGGACGTCTACGAGCCTGCGCCCTGCGCATAAATCAGCGTCTCGGTGGCCTTGACCACAAACGTAGCGGCCGATCCCGGAACCAGATCGAGCTCGGCCGCTGCGCTCGCCGTGATGTCGGCAGACAAGCCCGGCTGGCCGGCTTCGTCCTCGGCTCGGACTCGGACGACATCGCCTCGATTTTCGATCTCCGCGATCGTGACCGCAAACGCGTTTCGTGGGCTCCCGTGAGGCGGATCCAGGTAGACCGACACTGCTCGCGGCTCGAAGACTGCCACGGCGGCACTGCCGGCCGGTAAGTCGGTCTCCGTCTGGCCCGCGATATCCACCCCGACCGGACTTCTGAGCATTCCGTCTCCGGCCATCGTGCCGCTGCGCAAGTTGATCCCTGCGATGCGTGCTGCAAATGCACTACGCGGGCGAGTCAGAACTGTTCGTACGTCACCACGTTCGACGACCCGGCCGCCGTCCAGCACGACAACGGTGTCGGCAAGGGCCAGCGCATCCAGAGCGTCGTGCGTGACGAGCACGGCCGTGCGATCTCCTGTTCGGAGCACTCTACGCAGCAACGACCGCAATGCCGGGGCGGAGGCGACGTCGAGCGCAGACATCGGTTCGTCGAGCAGGAGTAGTTCGGGTTCAGCAGCCAATGCCCTCGCCACTGCGACTCGTTGCGCTTGACCGCCGGAGAGCTGTGACGGCTTGCGGTCAGCCAATTCGGCGGCGTCGACTGCGTCGAGCCAGTGGCGCGCGGAATCGGCGGAATCGCGACGCGACCGCCCTGCACTGCGCGGCGCGAACGCCACGTTCGCGGCCGCACTGAGGTGGGGAAAGAGAAGTGCCTCTTGCGCGAGTAGAGCAGTGCCGCGCCGATGCGGCGCCAACGCGACTCCCCTACCGGTATCGGTGAGAACGCGAGAATTCAGTTCGATCAACCCACGCCGCGGGTGATGTAGTCCGGCAACCGCCGCCAGTACCGTCGACTTGCCTGCGCCGTTCGGTCCGAGGACAGCGGTCACCTCACCGGCCGCGACGTCGAACGTCGCAACGACATCGCGCTCCGGAATCTCGATGTCGACGTGGAGGCCACTCACAACGAACCCGCCGATCCGCGTCCACGCACCGCAACCACGATGACCACCGCGACTACGACCAACACCAGCGAAAGCGCTACCGCTGCATCCGGATCGGTCTCACGCTGGAGATAGATTTCCAACGGCAGGGTACGCGTGACCCCTTGCAGACTTCCCGCGAACGTCAGCGTTGCACCGAACTCCCCCAGTGCGCGAGCGAAAGCCAGCACTGCCCCTGACACCAGACCGGGAAGCACCAGCGGCAAAGTCACCCGGCGAAGCACGGTGGTCGGGCGGGCTCCGAGCGTCGAGGCTACGGCCTCGTATCGTGTGCCCGCAGTGCGTAGCGCACCTTCGAGGCTGACGACGAGGAACGGTAGCGCGACAAACGTCTGCGCCAGGACCACCGCGGTTGTCGAGAATGCTATCTGGATGCCGAGCACTTCCAACTGCTCACCGATCAACCCTTTGCGCCCGAACGTGTACAGCAACGCGATACCGCCCACCACTGGCGGCAGAACCAGCGGGAGCAGAATCAAGGATCGAAGAACGGACAGTCCCCGAAAATGACTGCGCGCCAACACCGCGGCCATCGGTACCCCGAACAGGATGCACAGCAGCGTGCTCATTGCCGCTGTCTTCAAACTCAGTTTCAACGCGGCAACCGACGATTCGGAAGTCACGAGTTCCCAGAACTGCGACCACTGCACGGTGGCCAGCATCGCCGCCAAGGGCGCGATGACAAACGCTCCGCCGATCAGCGCCGGAAGGTAAATCCATACCGGCAACCCGAGCGGAGCCCGGACCGCCGGTCTTAGGTGTGTCACGGGGCAGCGAATCCCGCGTCACTCAGAACTGCCAGGCCCTTGGGCCCCTTCACGAGATCGACGAATTTGGTTGCCGTTCCCGAATTCTTCGAATCCTTCAGCACCGCAATCTGGTACAGGTTGACCACCGTGGTGGCTTCCGGGAACGCGACGGTCTGAACCTTGTCACCAGCGGACTTCGCGTCGGTGACGTAAACGATGCCGGCATCGGCCTGCCCGGACGTCACCTTGTTGAGAACGTCGGTCACCGACGATTCTTCGCTGACGGGCGAGAGGGTCTCGCCTGTGGCCGTCTCGACCTTCTTCGTAGCCGCGCCACAAGGGACCTGCGGAGCGCAGATCACCAGTTGCGTCCCCTCCTTTGCCAGATCGGCGAACGACGCGATGCCCTTCGGATTGCCCGGCGGCACAACAATCGTCAAGGTGTTGCTCGCGAAGTCCGAGGGCGACCCCGCGACGACGCCGGCGTCGGTGGCCTTGGTCATGTTGGCGGCGTCAGCCGAGGCGAACACGTCAGCCGGTGCGCCCTGAGTGATCTGAGCGACGAGGTCCGAGGACCCGGCAAAGCTGAAAGTGACCGATGAACCGGGGTTCTCGGACTCGAATTCCTTGCCGAGTTCGGTGAAGCTGTTCTTGAGTGACGCCGCCGCGAAGACGGTGATACTTCCCGTGGCACTCTCACTCGAAGTGGTTGTGGTCGGAGCGGCCGACGACGTCTCCGACGAAGAATTGTCGGAGGAACTACAACCGGTCACCAGGGCAAGCGAAAAGGCACCTGCTGCAACAAGTCCGACTACACGCTTCACGAATTTCCTCCAGTATGTTCAAAAACTACGGCGTTTCCACGATGACCGTGGTGGCCTTCACGATTGCGACTCCGATACTCCCGACCTCGAGTCCGAGCTCCCGAACCGCGTCGGTACTCATCAACGAGACGACAGTGAAGGGCCCACACTGCATTTCGACCTGAGCCATCACCTTGTCGGTGACGACCTTGGTGACGAGGCCGGCGAACCGGTTGCGGGCCGAACTCGCACCCGTGAGCGGATCGGCCGGTGCGGGTCCGGCGTTGGACCGGGCGAAGCCCGCCAACTCGGCACCGTCGATGACCTTGCGGCCGGAGTCGTCCGTCGTCGCGGTGAGAAGCCCACCGTCGACCCACCGCCGGACGGTGTCGTCACTGACACCGAGCAGGCCGGCAGCTTCGCGGATTCGAATGTTGGGCACCAGGTGATCGTAGGTCGCAAGTGCGGACCTAACAAGCCGAAATGCTCCGCAGATGCGTGAACTAGTCAATCATGATCACGTATCTGCGGAGCATTGTCGATAGTTGCCGTAGACGAATCAGCGCATCATTCTTCTGCCCAGGGCACACGGCAGGAGTCGGTGCTGAACCCCTGCTCGGTAATCCCCAACGCCGAATACATCCGGGCGCGCATGTTTTCGAGCCCGATCTGATAGGTCAGTTCCACGACGCCCGCTCGCCCGAACCTGCGCTCGAGATCCGCGACCTGTTCGTCCGTCACCCCGTTCTCCCCATGGGGGTCACCGGTCATGGCGTCGGCGTAGGCGATCGCGGCCCGCTCGTCTTCGCTGTACTTCGATGAACCCCGGTAGTTCGCGATCTCTTTCAACTTGTCGATGTCCAAACCGTCCAAGCGCGAGAGCATCGTCCCGAAGTCGACACACCACGAGCAGCCGACAGTCCAGGCGACGCGATAGACGGCCAGTTCACGAATGTTCGACGGCAGCACCTTCGACGCCTTCTGCACAGCCATTTCGTGGCGGGCAGCCGCTACGAACAATTTCCGATGGTTGGCCAGGACGGCAAAGGGCTCGGGGACTTCGTCGTACTGCCTGGCGGCGAATTTGTATGCCACTTTGATCAACGGACTGGCTTCTGACGGTGTCACTGCGGGAATGCGAGTCATGGCAAGCCTCCGTATGTTCTGGGGCACCGGATTCGATGCTCTCTACAGAGTTGGACGATGGCGGCGATTCAAACGTGACAAGCACCGCGTCCGAGCGGATGTGAGGATGCGGTGTCAGCCGACTAAGCTGCAAAGATGCCTTCGACGCCCCGCAACCGCACCGTCTCGCGTCTGCAGCCGTTCGCATCCACGATCTTCGCCGAGATGACAGCGTTGGCCACACTTCACGACGCGGTCAACCTCGGTCAGGGCTTTCCGGATACCGACGGTCCTGCGGCCATGCTCGAGGTAGCGCGCCGAGCCATCGCCGAGGGCGTCAATCAATACCCGCCCGGTCCGGGCATGCCCGTCTTGCGTCAGGCCATCGCGGAGGATCGGCGCATCCGCTACGGACTCGACAGTGATCCCGACTCCGAAGTTCTGGTCACCGTCGGCGCCACCGAGGCGATCAGTGCTGCGATTCTCGGACTGGTCGAACCCGGCGAAGAAGTAGTGCTGATCGAGCCGTACTACGACTCCTACGCTGCATCCGTCGCGTTGGCAGGCGCTGTACGTCGCACAGTTCCGTTGGTAACCGCGGGAGACGGATTTGCGGTCGATCTCGATGCATTGCGCGGCGCGATCACCGCCAAGACGAAGATGCTGATCGTCAACAGTCCTCACAACCCCACCGGCACCGTATTCACCGATCACGAACTTCGAGCGATCGCCGAACTCGCGTGCGAACGCGACCTGATCGTGTTGAGCGACGAGGTCTACGAGCACTTGGTCTTCGACGGCCTCACCCACACACCGATGGCGTCGCTCCCGGGCATGCGTGAGCGCACCGTCACGGTGTCCAGTGCCGCAAAGACTTTCAATGTCACCGGCTGGAAAACCGGCTGGGCGATCGGCCCGAGCGAACTCATCGACGGAGTCCGTGCCGCCAAGCAGTTCATGTCATTTGTTGCCGGTGCACCGTTCCAACCGGCCGTTGCCTACGCGCTCACCAACGAACAGCCGTGGGTCGTCGAACTTCGACAGAGCTTGCAAGGCAAACGCGACGTGCTCGGTAAAGCTCTGACCGAGGCCGGTTTCACGGTGCATTCCGGTGGCGGCACGTACTTCCTCCTTGCCGACATCAGACCGTTGGGCGAAACCGATGCGGGAGATTTCTGCCGCGCACTGCCCGAGCGGATCGGCGTCGCGGCCGTTCCGGTCGACGTGTTCGCGGACAACCGCGACGATTGGAAGCACCTGGTGCGCTTCGCCTTCTGCAAGCAGGACCACATTCTGTCCGAAGCTGCACGCCGTCTCCACCTGCTCCAAGGAGCAGCGCACCCATGACAGCGCGGACCATCCCGACCGCATTCGTCCACCGCTATCTCGCGTTCTCGCCGGACAACGACGTCGATTTGTCGGGTGCACTGCGCGCTGCCGGGATCGACCTCGAGACACTGTCCGACCCGCGCGCCCGACTGACCCCGACTCAGGTCACCACGTTCATCCAATCCACGTGGCAGATCACCGACGACGAATTGTTCGGCCTCGGATCCGCCCCGGTCCCCCGTGGCACTTTCCGATTGATCTGCCTGACGTTGATCCATTGCCCTGATCTCGGATCGGCCTTCGCTCGAATGTCCGACGTGATCCGTGCGCTACCGGCTCTGGCCCCACTGTCGATCGAGAAGGGCGAGGAAAGCACTCGGGTGAGTTTCGCTGTCCGAGCTCGCGAAGGCGTCGCCGAACCTGATGTCGCAGAACGTGTCACAACCGATTTCGTCCTGATCTTGCTGCACCGATTTTCCGCATGGTTGATCGGAAAGCGCGTCCGACTTCGGGCGGTCGAGTTTCCGTACTCGGCACCGGATGCACGGTTGGCGCAGGACTACGACTACATCTTCGGAGCGCCGGTCACCTTCGGCGCGAAGCGCGCGGCACTGGAGTTCGACAACTCGGCCATGCGTGCACCGATCATCCAAACCGAGGAGACGTTGGAGGAGTACCTCCGAGAATCTCCGATTCAGCTCATGTCCGAACGTGATTACGACAGCACTGCGTCGGCGCAGGTACGACGGGTCCTGGAGCTCGGGGTGAAGGGGCGAACCTCCACTGCCGAGGAGATCGCGGAGATGCTTTCGATCAGCGTTCCCCATCTGCGTCGACTGCTGCGGCGTGACGGAACATCACTGAATCAACTACGCGAGGAAGTGCTCCGCGACGTAGCCATCGCTGGTTTGCGGCGCGGAGAATCCGTCGAAGTACTCTCGGCGCGATTGGGGTTCTCCGAGCCCAGCGCCTTCCGTCGGGCCTTCAAACGATGGACCGGCGACACTCCGAGTTCGTACCGCTAGCTGACGCAGAACTCGTTTCCTTCGGGATCGGTCATCGTGATCCACACGCTCGGCCCCTGCGCTCCTCGGTGCAGGATCGTCGCCCCCACCGTCTCGAGGTGCGCTGCGACATCCTCGCGCTTGTCGCCCACTCGTATGTCGAAATGGAGCCGGTTCTTCACCGTCTTCGATTCCGGAACCAGTTGGAACAGAACGCGGGGACGTTCGGGATGCTCCGGATCGCTGATGGCCGCACCTTCGCGCCAGACGAGGACTCCCTCGAATGTCGTGGTGTCGGATTCCTTGGCGTGACCAGCGGCGACGAGGCCCCTGATGAAGTCTTCGTCGCTGGGCTCCGCTGCCCACCCGAGTGCTGCGGCCCACCACTTCGCCTGTTCGTGCGGATGTGCCGAATCTACTGTGACTTGAAATTCGTATCCCATGTTCCGACGTTAACGCCGACCACCGACACCTAGTGAAGGTTCAGCCGAGCCCGGGAGTCAGTCGACGCTCTTGATGGTCTTCATGGTGATCAACGATGTCACCCGCGAGACAGCCGGAAGCCCGCTGAGCTTGGTGACCATGAAGTTCTCATACGTCGCGAGATCTTTCACCGCGACCCGAATGAAGTAGTCGGGAATTCCGAACAACCGCCGACATTCGATCACTTCGTCGAAGGCGGCGACCTGGGATTCGAAGTCCTCGATGGTGGCCTGGTCGTTGACTCCGATCTCGGCGGTGACGATCACCTGAAATCCTCGACCGAGCGCTTCCTGACTGACGATCGCCCGGTACCCGGTAATGATTCCGTCGGCTTCGAGCTTCTTCACCCGACGCAGGCAAGGTGAGGGTGTCAGACCCACCAGATCCGCCAACTCGGTGTTGGTCAAACTCGAGTCCTGGCGTAGGTGAAACAAAATTGCGTCATCCATGGCATCCATCGCACTATTATTGCGCACTGTTCAATATTTGGGCATTCTGAGCAATCGATCACCTCGATCTTTGTTATAGATTTGCGTCGTGATCGAACCAGCATCGTCGACGGCCGCACCGGCCGTCGAACTCCCACCGCGGACCCCGGCGTGGCGGCACGCCTTCCAGCTGTCGCTACCGGTTGGATTCGGCCTGCTCCCGCTCGGGATCGCACTTGGCGTTCTTGTGGCCCAACAAGGGCTCAGCCCTTGGTGGGCAGTCGCTTTCACCTCGCTGATCTACGCAGGATCGCTGGAGTTTCTCGCGGTCGGAATGGTCGCGGCCATGACACCGCTGCCGTACGTCGCTCTGACCGCACTGCTGGTCAACTTTCGACATGTGTTCTACGCCTTGAGTTTTCCGCTGGAAAAGATTCGCAACCCCTTCGCCCGCTTCTACAGCATGTTCGCGCTGACCGACGAGGCCTATGCGATGTCGGTAACTGCCGATCCCAAGGCACTCACCGGACGCGTCATCGTCTACTCCCAGCTGTACCTGCACGGCTACTGGATCGGTGGCGCGATCCTGGGCGCGACGGCAGGACAGTGGATTCCGGACTCGATCGTCGGCCTCGACTTCGCCCTGACGGCGTTGTTCGTCGTCCTCTCGATCGAAGCGATTCGCGCACAAAACGGATTCGCGGTGCCGGTCGCCGCGGTCACCTGCGCTCTGGTCGCCCGGCTCGCAGCGCCGGATCACATGCTGCCAATTGCGATGGGCGCCTTCGTGCTCTTCCTGATCGGGCGCTTTGTCTACGACTCACGAAAGGCGAAGATCGATGCCTGACACCTCGTACATCTTTGCGGCGGTCGCAGTCATGGCCGTGGTCACCTTCGCGCTGCGCGCAATCCCCTTCGCCGCGCTCATGCCGCTGCGCTCCTCCGCCCTGGTCGGCTACCTCGGCATCTACATGCCGGCAGGCGTCATGTTGATTCTCGTCATGTATTCACTCAAAGGGGTGTCGATCACCGCCCCTTCTCATGGCCTACCCGAACTGATTGCAGTGTGCGCCACGATCGCCGCGCACCTCTGGCGAAAGAATGCCGTCCTGAGCATCGTCGTCGGAACGACGATCTACGTCGCGCTGGTCAATACCGTGTTCGCCTGAGCATTTCCCATCGACGAGCAAAATATCTTTACTCCCGAATGGGCAATTTGTAACCTCCAGGCGCTTATCTGAACAGTTGAACACTTATACGATTTCAGTAGCGTGGCCGCCGGCCGCGACTGAAGGATCGGTGAGGTTCGATGTCCACGACAATGACCACGACAGGCACTCGAATCGCCGGTGCTTGGCACAGTCTGGATCGAGGCCAGCGTCGAAGCATCATCGGGATGACCGTCACCGTCGTAGCGCTCAACGTCGTCGGGTGGGCAGTTCTTCTCGGCCTGGTTGTCCCCGGCCACTACACGATCGAAGGCAGTGTCTTCGGCGTCGGACTCGGCGTAACGGCGTACACGCTCGGCATGCGCCATGCTTTCGACGCCGATCACATCGCCGCTATCGACAACACCACTCGGAAGTTGGTAGCGGACGGCAAGAAACCGATGTCCGTCGGGTTCTGGTTTTCGCTCGGACACTCGACCATCGTCTTCGTACTCGTCGCCCTCTTGGCTTTGGGTGTGCGGCAACTGGCCACCAGCCTTTCCGACGACAACTCCGATCTGGAGAAGTGGACCGGCTTGTTCGGCACCACCATTTCCGGCACGTTCCTGATTTTGATCGGAATCTTGAACCTTGTCTCTCTCATCGGGATTCATCGGGTGTACACGAAGTACAAGGCCGGAACCTTCGACGAGGAACAACTCGAGAAGGAACTCGACAGCCGTGGCGCCCTGAACAAGATTCTGGGCCCGGTGATGAAGATGGTTCGCAAGCCCTGGCACATGTACCCGGTCGGCCTACTGTTCGGATTGGGATTCGACACCGTCACCGAAGTCGGGCTGTTGGTGATCGCCGGCGGCGCGGCGGCGACAGGGCTCCCGTGGTATTCGATCCTCGTTCTGCCGATCCTCTTCTGCGCCGGGATGTCGCTTTTCGACTCGATCGACGGATCGTTCATGAACTTCGCCTACGGTTGGGCATTTGCTCAGCCGGTCCGAAAGATCTACTACAACATGGTGATCACCGGACTCTCGGTGGCAGTGGCACTGCTGATCGGGTCCCAGGAAATCATCTCGATTTTCACCGACAAACTCGACATTCACGACGGGTTTCTCGGCACCATCGGGAACTTGGATCTCGGCGCGATGGGCTTCATCATCGTCGGACTCTTTGTCGCCACCTGGCTGATTGCTCTACTCGTGTGGCGGTACGGCCGCATCGAAGAACGGTGGCAGGCACAATCCGTTGCCGCCGCACCTCGATCGACCGCTGAATAGTTTGGCAATCCGAGTCTTCTACGCACATTCAGTGCGTTTCCCACATTTATGAAAAGACGCATCCCGCGGAGTTGGCGAGATGCAATAGTGGAGTTCGAACGGGGTCAGCCCCGGCTAGGAGAAAACGGTGCGGATACGTCATGCGGTAGTGGGTGTGGCAATCACGGGACTTGTTCTTGCAGTGGCAGGCTGCGGTAGCGGCGACGGCGAAGCTGCCGAAGGACCAGGGATCGCCGTGGCGGCGGAAACCAAGCAAGTTCCCGACTGGGTGACCGTGCATCGACCTGGCCTCATCGACACCAGCATTTCCCCGTTCGACGTGCCTGCATGGCCAGGGCCGCACCCCTCCGAATTCCTCGAGCCCAACCCGCCGTCGGGCGAGAGCGGTGAGATCGCCGGCGACCAAGCTGCGGCAACGTACGCGGCCTCGCTCGACAACCCCGATGCACTATGGAATGTCGGTGGAACGGTGCAGTGGCTGGTTGTCGATCCGCTTCGGTGAATACGCGAGCAGGGCCGTAGAGCACCGTGGCCCGGCGTCATTGTTGGGCGTCACGCACAAGCAGCGCGGCTTGCACGCGGTTTGTGGTCTGCAACGCGGCCAAGATACGACTGACGTGAGCTTTGACCGTGCTCTCCCGCATACCGAGTTCCTGCGCAATCTCTGCGTTGGTATCTCCGCGAGCGAGGAGGTCGAGGACGTCCCGTTCGCGGGGCGTCAAAGACTCGATGCGTTGGCGGGCATTTGTTGCCGCCTTCGTATCGGTGCGGTGGTAGCGGTCGATAAGTCGCCTGGCGGCGTTGGGGTGCAAGATGGCCGATCCCACAGCCACGGTGTGGACCGCGCGCACTATTTCGCCGGGAGCAGCGTCTTTGAGCAGGAACCCATCGGCGCCCGCAGCCACTGCTTCGTAGACGTATTCGTCGAGATCGAAGGTGGTCAGAGTGATAATTTTCGGCGGATGCGGCAGAGCGCGGAGCCTTGAGATCGCCGCGATGCCGTCCATTCTCGGCATACGGATATCGACCAACGCAACGTCGATCCGGTGAGCGGTAGCCTTCTCGATTGCTTCGATGCCATCGGATGCTTGCGCAGCGACCTCAATGTCGGGGTCGTCGACAAGTAAGTCCGTGAGGCCGAGTCGAACAAGTGCGTCGTCGTCGACGATCATTACGCGGATCATTTTTCCTGCCAATCTTGTTCGACCGGATGGGGGTGTGGAATTCGAGCTGAGACTCGCCACCCGCCTTCGTCGATGGGGCCCGCTTCGAATTCACCTCCCAGCGCGAGCACTCGCTCACGGAGTCCGACCAATCCGTAGCCGGAGGGGGCTGCATCCGAGGATGCCGACCCGAGCGTGTTGTCGACCGACACGGTAGTCACAGGTGGTCCGTAGGCGAGGCGGACGGTTACCGAACCTCCTACCGCATGTTTACGCGCATTGGTCAGCGACTCCAAGACGATGCGCTGTACAGCGAGCTGAAGGGCGACAGGGGCGTCAGCTGAGGTGCCATCGACTACGAGCGTGACATCTTGCCCGGCCGCGCGTGCTTGTTCGGTCAGGTCGTCGACATCTACGAGAACCGGTCGAGTCGGCAGATCTTCAGGGGATTCGTGAAGGGCCCCGAGGAGGTCTCGCAGATCGGACAATGCTTGCGTGGATGCGTTGCGTAACAGAGTAAGTCGATCACCGATCGGAGCGGGGAGGGTCGCCGATTTGGCCTCGAGAACACCGGAGTGCAGAGCGATGATGCTCAGACGATGCGCGAGAACGTCGTGCATCTCCGCTGCGATCCGGGCCCGTTCCTTGGCGCGCGCCCGGTCCTCCCCCAGACTCCGTTCGTGCTTGAGACGCGCGACTTCGTCGTTGAGCACTGCGATCCTTTTCCGGCGGTGTCCGACCCACATTCCCGCCAGCATCGGCAACGCGAGAATGATGATCATCGCGGATATCTCGATTGCCTGTGGAGTGGCCTGAGCAGGCGCGAATGCTGTCACCGCGATCGCGATTGCACTGAAGAGCAGGGCGATGTTCGTGCGCCGCTGGACTGTTAGATCGAACAGGACCAACGCCAGCAGCGGCAGAAGAACCCAGCCGAAAATGCCGGTTGCAGCCGTAATCACCACTGGGGCGACGTACCAGGCGACTCTCTGCCAAGCGATCAAGGCTCCGGCAACTGCCGCGACGACGATCCCGGGAGCCCGATATCCGCTGTCGAGAGATGACGCACAGTTCTGGATAGCG
This sequence comes from Rhodococcus sp. RCBS9, assembly GCF_029457415.1. Taxonomy (NCBI): domain Bacteria; kingdom Bacillati; phylum Actinomycetota; class Actinomycetes; order Mycobacteriales; family Nocardiaceae; genus Rhodococcus; species Rhodococcus sp. RCBS9. Next base: position 1,158,958 of record NZ_CP120422.1, read on the forward strand.
GTCGCGGTGAACACCGCGACGATGACGAGACGCCCCGTTGCACGGACGGTCGAGTTCTCAGCCCAAGTCATGCCAATGACAGTAGTTGTCACAGCTCCCGATTGACCCCGACGATGGGAGCCCACGACCCCCGACTTTCGTCGGGGTATACCGTCGTCGATCGGCCGATTCTCCTGCTCACCGATATTCGTAGCGTCGAATCCGTGAATGACAAACCCCGCTCCACTCGATCTGTCCGCCCCGGAGTCAATTCTTCCGCCATGTTCCTACGCGAGGCGTTCGACAGTTTCCGTGACGTCGGCGCCGTCGCTCCGAGCAGCATCTCACTCGCCCGGGCGATGACTGCACCGGTTACCCGATTTGACGGTCCGCGCACTGTCCTCGAGGTCGGAGCAGGGACGGGCCCCATCACAACGGCGCTGCTCGACCGGCTCTCGCCGACCGACAGACTCGATGTCGTCGAAACGAATCCGCGCTTCGCAGCTCGATTGCGCGAGCTCACTCGTGACGCCCATAGATTCGGCGGGCCGCGCACGCATGTCCACGAATCACGAATTGAATTGATAAAAAATGACATTCGCTACGACGCGATCGTTTCCGGACTACCGTTCACCAATTTTGCGCCAAGCACGGTGAGGGACATTCTCACGCGCTACGACGAACTTCTCACAGGTGGAGGGTGTTTGACGTACTTCGCCTACCGGGGCACTCGTCGACTGCGTTCGGTGACCGCTTCGCGGGAATCAGTGCGTCGCCACCGCCAGGTCGAGGAGCTTCTCACCGAATACCGACAACGATTCACCGTGGACTGCAAGACAATCTGGGCGAACCTTCCGCCCGCCCTGGTGTGGGAACTGTCTCGTGAAGTCCTACCGAACCCCGCCCCGTCTGATCCTCAGGTGAACGCGTGATCGATCTGGTTGGGCTGCTGGGACATGTACCCGCTTATGGTGCCTACGCGCTGGTCGGCACTGCGGTCCTGGCCGAGTCCGTTCTTCTTGTCGGCGCTCTTGTCCCCACGTTCACACTTCTGGTGACAGGTGGCGCAATGGCCCGGTACGGGCACGTCAATCTGGCGGTTCTCATCGCAATCGCCGCCATAGCAGTCGTGGTCGGTGACTTCCTCGCCCACCGCACCGGGCGCTCGCTTCACCGGCGTCCCTTCAGCGAGAGGCTCTTTCGCCGCGTCCCCACTCGGTTACTGCGACGAGCCGAGGCACTGATCCTTCGACACGGCGGCCCTGCTGTGTTGGCAAGTCGATTCATCCCGGTCGTGCGAACACTGACTCCCCACCTCGTCGGGATGTCTGATCTGTCGTACCGCAAGATGGCTCCGTACAGCACGGTCGGTGCCCTCGTGTGGGCGACAGCCGAGACAACCCTCGGGTACATGACCGCCGCATCCCTCCATCAGATCACGACGTTCGGGGCCCCATTTCTTGTCGCAATTGCCGCACTGACGGCCGCTGCGGTGGTCGGAGCAAGATGGGTGATCCTTCGCAGCAGATCGAGAGCGCGGGTGTTACCTGGTTGGTCCCGTGCGCACTCTTGCGGAAGCACCTTCTGCGAGCGCTCGGCGCAGGCTGGGCGCCACCGCATGCAGGAGGACATCGATCATTCGGATCGCAGACGACGTGATGTGAGTTCAGTCCCGCGACAACGCTGCACAGAATTCGCCGGGTTGATCGACATGCAACCGCAACCCATCGATCAGAGTGGAGCTAGATCCCTTCGACAGCCGTTTCGGGAGCGTGACCGAGACGGGTCGGTCGAAGCCGACATCCACGACAGTGCCGTCGGGCCCCGGTAGAACCAGGCAGTCGCCGACAATCGAGTTTGCGGTCTCACCGAATCTTCGGACCATGCTCACCCGCGAAATCCGTGATCGGTCCACCTCGACACGAACGCCCGTGCCGGAACGAAACACCACCGTTCGAGCGGACACGAGATGCGGGTGCACGACGCGTCCGGCAAGCCAACCGCCAATCGCAATCAGCGACAACACCGTTGCAACGAGCAGCACGACGCGAAGCCACTGCCACGGCACCAGGAAGTGAATCGCCACGGCCTCGATCACACTCGCCGCGACAAATGCCACCGGTATCGACATGGTCCCCTTCGCGTATCCGAAAGTCGCTGTATCACTGGAACCTCCGTCTCTCCTGCCCGTCGAGAGCAACCACAGTGATCGGATCACGCCGTACCGCCTGACATGAGACGTGTTGCGACGCGCGCAACCACTTCACGTTGCGCTGGATCAGGCACCAGATCCGCGATCGCGACCGAAAGGCCGACACCTGCAGAGTCTCCGTCTGAGCACACGTCGCCGAGCACCCCGGCCAGTGATTCCTCCAACTCGCAGGACAGACACGCGATCTCGTCTGCAACGTCGACTACCTCACGCCCAGCCAATGCAGCGAAACGACGGTACAGATCGACAATTCGATTCCGGTCGCCCTCGTCGGACAGCAATCGTGTAGCCGTGGAGAACAGTTCGTGCGGCGCTGCGCCCGAGATCGCCACCAATTCCCACATGTCGCGTTCGCGCTCGAACAAGCGTCGCACCGAACCCGTGGGGGACGACGCGATCAACTCGTCGAACGCCGACAGCAGCTCCATCGGAAGCGGCGAGACCACCCTCCCAGCACCTCGCGCCGACAGCATTTCCTCGAGGCGCACTCGCTGGTCTGCGAGGACGCGCTGCTTCCGGTCTATCTCCGCGATCAGGGAGGAAAGATCTTCGGCGAAGTCGTCCGGTTCTCGTACATCGATCGGCGTCGGTTCGATCATCGCGGCAATGGATCCGAGTGGAATGCCGGCGGCGGAGAGCCATCGAATGCGCATCAGCCTGACCAGATCGGGAAGTTCGTAAGTTCTGTAACCGTTGGACAGTCGTCTCGGCTCGGCCAGCAACCCCAGTCGGTGATAGTGCCGAACGGTCCGCGGAGTGGTGCCTGCCGCACTGGCCACGTCGCTGATTCGCATACGAACAGCATTAACTATGACGCTACGTCATAGTCAAGGCCCGGCATGTCGGGCCTTGAGACATAAGGCCCTGTTCTTCCGTGAGGAGTTTCGCAGACGAATTTCGCGGGTATTGATCACTTGCGGCGGCGATTTCCAGAGCGAGGGGTCAGCCGCGCAAGGTCTGCCCCCGGCTGTCACTCGCCGGGCGGCGGGCCGCCAAAACCAGCGGGCCGCCAGAAACTATCTGTGCCAGGCGATGATTTCGATGCAAACGACACGACTCGACACCATCCTGATTCTGATCGTCGGGACGGCAATCGGACTGAGCGTCTGGCTGGCTACGCAGGAACCATTCGCGTCGATCGGACTCGGAATCGCAACGGTAGTGATCTGCTGGATCTCTTGCTCGATGATCCATGGCTTCCCACACCGATCGACGAAGGACATGCGTCCGCGCGAGAACCAGGATCGCGAGTCACCGAAACGGCGCTGACGCCGCGTAGGGATGAGGCCAACCGTGGAGGCCCGGACACAGCGAAGTGAGTGGTTCACCTACCGCAGGTGAACCACTCACTTCGGTCAGAGGATCACACCTCGTCAGGTCGCCAGGTCGCGACGGCCCAGATCACAGCGACGTCGAGGGCGATGATCACGATCGACCACAGCGGGTAGTACGGCATCCACAGGAAATTCGCCACGATCGAAAGTGCCGCGATGACGAATGCCATCCCGCGGGCCCACGCCATGCCGACGAACAATCCCAGCGACACCGCGATGCCGATGATTCCGAGCACGATGTGGATCCAACCCCATGTCGTGACATCGAATTCGAAGGTGTAATTGACTCCGACGATCAGCAAATCGTTGTCCGCGAGAGCCGCGATGCCCTGCAGCAACGCGACGATTCCCGCGACGAAGAGCAGGCATGCTGCCGCCACCGTGGTCCCGATGGCAAAGCCTTGTCGGACAGGGTGGTTCGCATGAGATTGGTGCGGAGCAGTCATGACATCCCCTTCTTCGGCGAAATAGCGTGAGAACAGTATTCAAAGGTTCACGCCGCCGGACATCACCCAGCAAGGATGAACAGCCGTCCAGCACTGCAATCAAATTTCATGGGAACATATGTTCGATTTCGGTGTACGGTGGAGTCTATGACCGCCACGATGCAACCGTCTCTGTTCGACAACGGTGACCTGGGCGTCTCTTTGGGCGATCTCGAGGGCACGGTGCAGAGACGTATCCTCACAGCCGGCGCATGGGTCGACCATCGCCCGGCCTGGCTGACCGGATCGGAGGCCGTGTTCGACAATCTGGAAGCTACGGTGCCGTGGCGTTCCGAACGGCGTCAGATGTACGACCGCGTTGTCGACGTCCCTCGTCTGGTGTGTTTCTACGCAGAGAATCAACCACTGCCGGACGCACTTCTCACCGAAGCCAAAGACGCGCTGAGCAGTCACTACTTCGACGAACTCGGCGAACCATTCGCCACGTCGGGTCTCTGTTTCTATCGCGACGGTTCCGACAGCGTTGCCTGGCACGGGGACGATACGGGACGAAGTCGCACCGAGGACACGATGGTGGCCATCCTGTCTCTCGGTGCGGCTCGCCCGCTCCTATTGCGCCCTCGCGGGGGCGGCGAATCCATCCGCTTCAATCTCGGACACGGAGATCTACTCGTCATGGGCGGATCCTGCCAACGCACGTGGGAACACTGTGTCCCGAAGAGTGCGCGGGCCCTCGGGCCGAGAATCAGCGTTCAATTCCGCACTCGCGGAGTTAGATAGCGTCGCGGAGTTCGTCTCGCAGCGCCTTCCGATTGAGCTTGCCGACGGCCGTCTTCGGTATGGATTCTGCGAAAACAACCCGACGCGGCTTCTTGTACGACGCCAGTCGCTCGCCGACGTGCGCGACCAATGATGCTTGCAGTACGTCGTTTTCGACGGTCCCGTCCTCGAGCACCACCACAGCCGTGACCGCCTCCACCCACTTGGCGTCGGCGGTACCCACCACGGCGACCTCACGGACAGACGGATGCGTCAGGAGTGCATCCTCGACTTCACGGGGGTAGACGTTGTATCCGCCGCTGATGATCATGTCCGAAGCTCGGTCCTTCAAGAACAAGAATCCTTCGGCGTCGAACTGACCGATGTCACGGGTGTGAACCCAGCCGTCTTCGGTGAAGGTGTCCGCATTCAGTTCCGGTGCATTGAAGTATCCGGCGATCGCCGATGGCGAGCGGATCACGATTTCACCCGGTTCTCCCTGGGGCACTTCGTTTCCCTCGCCGTCGAGCAGCCTGATCTCGACGTCGATGGCCGGCTGACCACAGGACAGCAGGCGATCTTCCGTGTGATCTTCGGGCCGTAAGACTGCAATACACAGCGGTGCCTCGGTCTGCCCGTAGTACTGGAGAAAACGGTGTTGCCCCCACGCCTGCATCGCCCGTTCGATGGTGGCCAGCGGCATCGGCGACGCACCGTAGATCACGGATTTCAGACTCGAGATGTCTGCGCTCGCAAAATCAGGGCGTTCGAGGAGCATCTGAATCATCGTCGGCACCAGATTGATTGCCGTAGCCCGATGCTCGGTTATCGAGTCCAAGAAGGTCGACGGGTCGAAACCGGGGAGGATGACGGTCTTACCGCCACGGAGCCAGAATGGAAGCACGAAGACACCGCTGGCGTGAATCAGTGATGCTGCGTGCAACATCGTGTCGTCCTGAGTCGCCGGAAGCAGATTGAGCAGAACATTGCGGCAGATTCCGGCGTAGCTGCGCTGAGTGTGCTGCGCGGCCTTCAGCGTTCCCGTGGTCCCGGAAGTGAACAGCGTCAGGATCACGTCGTCGGGATCTACCTCGACGTCCGGAGTGGCCGAAGACATGCCCTGTGCTCGATCCAACAGCGAAAGCTGCCCCTCCGCACCTGTTTCCAGCCCGACGAACGTCCGATCCGGGAACCTGGCGGACAGTTCAGCAGCTCGGCCGGCAAGGTCAGTACCGAAAACGACGTGCGAAGTGTCGGTGTCCGCGAGCATTCGTGCGTGCTCGTCGAGCGAGAGTCGCGAGTTGAGCGGAACCCTGTTGATGCCGGCTTTGACACACGCAAAATCGACAGGCACGCTGGCAAGAGAGTTGTTGACCAGCAACGCAACCCGTGCGCCACGCCCGATACCGAGCGCGATGAATGTATGCGCCAATCGGCTGCTGAGTTCGTCCACTTCCGTGAACGTCATCGATCGATCGCCGAAGACGACGGCTGTTCGCGGTCCGTGCTGTCGCGCACCACGGGCGATCAGATCTCGGGTCATGGGCATCATGGTTCAGTTTCCTCGTTCGAATTCGGGTTGTTCTCGAATCGGCCGTGCCGGCCGGCGCCCGCGGCGAACGCAGCAGCGCCGCGCACACCTTCGGCGATGACAATGGGATTTCCTGCGACACCCTCGGCGCGCAGTGCTTCGGCAAGTGGTAGATCAAAAGATCGGTAGGCCGATGCGCGATCCGCGAGCATGCAGAGTTGTGGGAAAGCGGACAACTGGTGCGCAAGCTCCTTGGCTACCTGGAGTGACTGCCCCACTGGAACAACACGATTGGCCAGTCCGAAGGCCAACGCCTCCGAAGCGTCGACCGGGCGACCGGTCAAGATCATGTCGAGCGCTCGCCCCTGCCCGACGATTCGCGGCAGTCGCACGGTCCCACCATCGATGAGAGGAACTCCCCAGCGCCGGCAGAAGACTCCGAACACGGAATCCTCCTCGCAGATCCTCAGGTCCGCGAGCAATGAAAGCTCGAGCCCTCCTGCAACCGCGTATCCGCTGATGGCGGCGATCAATGGCTTGGACAACACCAACCGACTCGGCCCCATCGGGCCGGTGCCGCCGCCTTCCGGATGCAACTCATGCACGCGGGCGGGGTCGGAGACTGCGGTCAAATCCGCACCGGCACAAAATGTGCCGCCCGCGCCCCACAGAATCGCCACCTTCTGACTCTCGTCCGATTCGAACTCCAGGAAGGCATCACGCAACTGCGCCGCCATCGGCCCGTCCACCGCATTCTTGCGATCAGGGCGATTCATCACGATGACGGTGACGCCACCGTCACGCTCCACATAGACATCGCCACCTGGTCGATCGGAGTCGGTCACGATATTTCCTCACTGCTCGCGGATAAGGTTTCCCGGTACCCACCATGCCACTTGTAACAGAATTTGTCAGGAGTTGTTCAAAAGTTGTTACAAACTGATCGAGGAATGTCCGCAACCCGAGTTGTGCTGGACCTCGCAACAGCGAGCCCGGACACCGAGTTCAGCACCGCTGTGCTGACCCGGGCCGGCGAGATCGTCGGCGTCAGCGCATCGAGCATTCGCGTGGCAGCGGGCCGCCTGTGCCGAGAGAACAAACTGCGTCGTACCGCTCGTGGAACGTACGTCCTCAACCCGGACGGTATCCCCACCTACAGCGAAGTGGAGGGGTGGCGAACTCGTACCGATCGCATACGCCCCTGGGACGGCACCTGGATCGCCGTCGAGCACTCGGGGCTCAAACGAAGCGACCGCACTGCCGCCCGCCGGCACGATCAAGCGCTGCGACTGGCGGGTTACGAGGAGTGGAAGCCCACACTCGCAGTCCGTCCGAACAATCTCCTCGGCGGCACGGACAGCGCCCGCCGCACTCTCCGCCGACTCGGCGCCGCCCCCGAATCGGCCGTCATGGAAATCGCTCACCTTGCCCCCGAGGATGATTCGACAATCCGCACACTCTGGAACTCGGAAGCACTGTTGGCCGACATCGCCGAGGCCCGTGAAGCACTCACACAGGCGCAAACACGCCTGGCGACAATCAGTCGCGAGGAGGCGGCCCGCGAATCACTTGCTCTGGGCAGCGCGGTGATCGCGGTCATCGTGCGCAATCCGCTCCTTCCGGAAGAACTCGAACCGACACAGCCACTGCGCGAACTGATCTCGCACATGCTCGAGTACCAGGACGCATCTCGCGAACTGTGGCAGTCACTGCTCCGGTTCTGATCGATTTCTCCCAGAAGGTAATTCAGTATGTTGCACGGCCGCCGCTGGCGTCGTACACGGCGCCGGTCGAGTAACTTACCGCCGACGACGACAGCCAGGAGATCAGTTCGGCAATCTCGTCGGCCCTCCCCATTCGCGCCATCGGCGTCAAAGACTGCGAACGGGCGAGGATGGCCGGATCGGTGCCGGCATTCATAGGACTTTCCACGGCCGCCGGAGCTATCGCGTTGACCAGCACACCGGTGGTGGCGACCTCTTTGCCGAGTGATTTCGTCAGCGCGACGACGGCCGCTTTGGACGCGGAATATGCACTCTGATTCGGGTTTCCGTCCTTGGCCGCAATACTTGCGAGGTTGACGACCCTCCCCCACCCCGACGCAACCATCCCCGGCACGAACGCCCGGCACATCAGGAATGTCCCTTCGACGTTGATGCGGAACGTACGCTGCCAAGCCGCGAGGTCGACGTCGACGAGTGGCGCTGATGGTCCTACGATTCCCGCACTGTTGATCAAGATGTCGACTCTGCGGAGCCTGGTTCGAAGCGCATCGACTGCTGTCGGATCACTCACGTCGAGTTGTTCGTCCGCGCCTTCGGCAAGATCTGCCGTTACCACCCGAACTCCCCTCTCCGTCAACAGCTTTGCACTGGCGGCGCCGATTCCGCTCGCACCGCCGGTAACGAGCGCTGTGACACCCTCTGGGTAACCCTGCATCGCATTCACTCCTGAGTTTCTGTGCGCTACGCACTCAATTTATGTTGCAAACAGGCATAATTGCCGTCACACTGTGTAGAAATTCTGAATATATGGCGTTTGTTGTCAACGTCAAATACCTGGAGGCCTTGCCGATGGAAACCCGCTGGTTGCACGCGTTTGTCGCGGTTGCGGAAGAACTTCACTTCGGGCGGGCCGCATCACGGCTCCAGATGGCCCAGTCGCCGCTCAGCCAGATGATCCGAAAGCTCGAAAAGGACATCGGCGTCAAGTTGTTCGAACGAAGCACTCGCAGCGTCGCACTCACATCCGGCGGACATGCCTTTCTCCCCCACGCCTATCGCGTCATCGAGAACATGGAGACGGCACGACACGCTACGCGCGCGTCGTCGGGAGGCGTCTACGGACGAGTCACAATCGGGTTCACCGGAGTGCTCAACTATCAAGCACTTCCGCCACTGACACGCGCGTTGCGTCAGCGTTATCCGGAAGTCGAACTGACACTCCTCGGCCGGATCATGACGCGCGACGCGGTCATCCAACTCGAGAGCGGCGCCCTCGATCTCGCCTTCGTCGGACTACCCGTGGAATCCGCATCACTGTCTACCCGACTGATCCGACGGGAGGCATTCGGCGCTGTGCTTCCGATCGACCATCCCCTCGCAGAGAGAGACGCGATCGACCTCCGTGAATTGGCCGACGACGGATTCGTGACCACCCCGCTCTCGGCCGGCTCGGCCCTCCAGGAAACCGCGATGCGCGCCTGCATGAACGCAGACTTCAGGCCTCGCGTGGTTCAGGAGATCACCGATCCGTACATGATCCTGATGCTCGTTGCCGCCGGCGTCGGTGTAGCGCTGATGACGTCCGGTATGGCTGCTATCACCCCACCTGGCAGTGTGTTCGTCCCACTCACCGGCGAGCCGACGTTCATGAATCACGGAATTGCCTGGTCACCGCGGCACATGACCGATGCGCTCGCCGTCGCATTGGAGACATCCGAGGAAATTCTGCCGACGCCGGAGATTGAGACCAAAAACGTCATTATCTGAGACTCATTTAGTGTTGGACGCGCCATAGTCCTTCGTGGCACTGTCGTCTCAGCCGCCGAAAGGTGAGGGACGTCACCGATGCGTGGTGCATCACCAAACGTGCCGCCACGGCCGGCCCATCGGGACGAAAGGACTTCACATGGCACCACCGATCACCTCCACCGGTTCCACGCACTCCACTGCGGAGCACCCGAATTCGAATGCGCGCCGCGCCGCCGTTTCGGGCTTCCTCGGCAGCACCCTCGAGTACTACGACTTCTTCATCTACGGCTCCGCGGCCGCGCTGGTGTTCCCCAAGATCTTCTTCCCCGGCGGCGGATCAACGGCAACCCTGCTCTCGATCAGCACCTTAGGTGTCGCCTACGTCGCCCGCCCGCTCGGCGCGGTGCTTTGGGGACACCTCGGCGATCGGTACGGACGCAAGAACGCGCTTCTCGCCTGCCTGCTCCTCATGGGTGTTGCGACGGTCATCGTCGGTTGCCTGCCGACCTACGACCAGATCGGCATCGCCGCGCCGATCATTCTCGTCTTGCTTCGCCTTCTTCAAGGGCTCTCTGCGGGCGGTGAATCACCCGGCTCTTCGGCACTGACGCTCGAACACGCACCTGATCACCGTCGTTCGTTCTTCACCTCGTTCACCATGAGCGGGATCATGTTCGGCATCGTCGTCTCCAGCCTGGTATTCATCCCAGTGGCGAGCCTGCCCGACGAAGACCTCTACTCGTGGGGTTGGCGAGTTCCCTTCTGGCTCAGCATCATCGTGACCGTCGTCGCGCTGTGGCTACGTCGCGCCCTGGATGAGCCGGAGGTATTCGAGGAACTCAAGGAACAGGACGAGACGGCCGGAATTCCCGTCGTCGAGATGTTCCGCTCGCACTGGCGCACCGTGATCCGTATCAGCATGAGCTCGACCTTCGCGATGATCAACACCATCGTCAACGTCTTCGCCCTGGCGTACGCCGTCGAATCCGGCTTCGAGCGCTCCACGATGCTGTGGGCAATCGCGACCGCCAATTTTGTTGCCGTACTGACTCAGCCGCTGTTCGGCATCCTCTCGGATCGCTACGGACGCAAGCCCATCTTCGTCGTCGGCGCGATCGGAGCCGGCCTGATGATCTTCGTCTTCTTCCATTCGATCGGAACCCAAAGCGTCCCCATGGTCTTCGCTTCGGGAATCGTCATGATCGGCATCTTCTACGCCATGCCCAACGGCACGTACCCGGCGTACTTCCCGGAGCAGTTCCCCGCGAAGGTCCGATACACCGGAATGGCCGTCAGCCTCATGCTCGGACTCCTTGTTGCCGGCTTCACACCGGCTATCGCTCAGGCGATTTCAGCCGGAGACAAGAGCAACTGGACACCGGTTGCCTGGATGTGCCTGGGCTTCGCCGTCGTCTCCGCCATCGCGGCAATGACCGGACCGGAAACGTACCGCACGCCCACAGCAGAACTGGGCCAACCGAAGCCGAGCCTGCCGATCAAGCAGGACTCAGAGCTCACCAGCAACAACGCTTGACCGGACCGGCCCCTCGCGCTGAATTGCCGCGAGGGGCCGTCCCCACTTATGCAGGAGAATGTCATGACCACCGAATACACACGTCACCGTATCGGCCTTGTCGGGTCGGGTATCGCCACCTCACTCTCGCCCGCGTTGCACGCACACGAAGCAGCAGCACTGGGACTCGACGATTACAGCTACGAACTGGTAGATCTCGAGAACCTGAACATCTCGGTCGAGAAAACCGGTGAGGTGGTGCGTGGCGCCGTCGCGGGCGATTTCACCGGACTGAACATCACCCACCCGTGCAAGCAGGTTGTCGTGGACGCGCTCGACGAGCTGTCCGACAACGCGCGGTTGCTCGGTGCCGTCAACACGGTTGTGGTCGACAACGGCCGTTTGATCGGCCACAACACCGACCACAGCGGATTCCTCACAGCACTGCAGCGCGGTTTGCCCGACGCCGCCTTGGACCGAGTGGTGCTTGCCGGGGCAGGAGGGGCGGGTTCCGCTGTGGCATACGCACTCGCCGCCGCCGGCACCACGGATCTTCGCATCGCAGATATTGATCCCGCTCGCGCTGCCGATGTGTGTTCTCGCGTCGCCTCGGCCTTCCCTGGCACGCGCACAACGGCTTTGGCGATCGATGAGATCGCCGTCAACCTGACTACGTGCGACGGCGTCGTCAACGCATCTCCGATCGGGATGGTCGGCCATCCCGGAACTCCGTTCGACCCCGCGGCGCTCCACGCGGGCTTGTGGGTTGCGGACATCGTCTATCGGCCGATGCGCACCGAATTGCTCGACGCTGCAATTACTCTCGGATGTCGAGTCCTCGACGGCGGCCAGATGCTGGTGGCTCAAGCCTCTGACACCTTCACACTCCTGACGGGTGTCGAAGCCGATACGGATCGCATGCGCAGCCATCTGAGCGAGCTGCTCTCCGAGACGGCACGCGCATGAGCACAACCGAACACCTACTTTCTCGCGAAGTACCAGGAGCACTGATGAACGTGACTGCGCCGTTCGCCGAACCTCTCGACATGGGCAGCGTCCGCCTCCGGAACCGGTTCGTGTCGGCCCCGATGGAACGCAACTACTGCGAAGTCGACGGCACCATGACGGACGAGTACATCGCGTACCTCGCCCGCCGCGCCGAAGGTGGTGCTGCACTGATCTTCACCGAAGCGAGCTACGTGCGTGCCGACGGCAAGGGACGCATCCGGCAGATGGGCGTCGACGTCGACGAACGGATTCCCGGCATCAAGAAGATGGCCGACGCGATCCACGCTCACGGCGCCCTCGTCGGAGTCGAACTCAACCACGGTGGACGTACGGCGCAAGGTTCTGTCAGCGGGTTTGTTCCCGTTGCCCCGACACCGATTCCGTGTTTGGTTGTCGGCGGCGAGATGCCAGAACAACTCGACGGCGACGACATCGAGCACATCATCGAATGTTTCGGTGAAGCCGCGGCACGCTGCCAGCAGGCCGGCGTCGACGTCATCTCCCTGCACGGTGGCCACGGGTATCTGATCCACCAGTTCCTCTCCCCTGCTTACAATCACCGCGACGACGAGTGGGCCGACCCCACCTTGTTCGTCAACAAGGTCATCGCCTCCGTCCACGAGCACGCACCGGGAATCACTCTGGGACTCCGATTCTCAGCCTTCGAAGGCATCGACGGCGGACTCGACGCCGAGATGACTCGCGCTCGCATCGGCGCCATCGACACCGACCGACTCGATTTCCTCGACGTCTCGGCCGGCAACTACGAAGCGGGACAGTGGATCATCCAGCCCGGTGAATGGTCGCGCGGTCTCCTCGCGCCGTACTCCGAGCAGTACCAGCGCGACTTCGACATCCCGGTGGGAGTGGCCGGACGCATCACGTCGCCGGAGATCGCTGCGCGGATCATCGAATCCGGGCAGGCGAACTTCGTCAGCATGGCTCGTACGCTGCACGCAGATCCGGACTTCCCGAATCGTGCCATCGACGGTGGCCGGTACCGCCCTTGCATTGCCTGCAACTACTGCATCGACAGCCTGGCCGCCGGCCCCATTCCCTGCTCCGTCAACCCGTGGGTCGGCCGCGAATTGGATCAGCCTACAAAGCCGGCTGATGCCACCGTGCGGGTCGCCGTCATCGGTGCCGGGCCGTCGGGAATGGCCGCTGCCCGCGACCTCGCACTTGCCGGTCACCGCGTCGACCTGTACGACGAGCGACCCAGCCTCGGTGGCGACTTCGCTCTGGCATCGAAGCTTCACGAGTATCCCGAATATGGACGGATCGTGGACTGGTACGCCGCGGAACTGGCTGAACTCGGGGTCCACTGCCACACCTCGACCCGGGTAGATGCTGCTTTGCTCTCCGGTGTCGATTTCGACGCCATAGTTCTTGCCGCCGGCGGCGTCGGCCCCGTGGTCGATCTCCCCGGAGCAGCTACCCGTACCGTTCGCGACGTCCGCGAATTCCTCGTCTCCAGCGATCCGACTCCTGCCGCTGTCACCATCTTCGGCGCCGACCGTGAAGCTGCGGCCGTCGCCGACGATCTCCTTCAGAAGGGCACCCAGGTCGTGATGATCGGCCCGCAGGAAACCATCGCGCACGACGTCGGACGCCGCGGAAAGATCGTGCTGCTGCCGCGCCTGGCCGCAAGTGAGAACCTCACGACCTACCTCAGCTCGATCGTCACCACAGTCGCCGCTGACCGCGTCACGATTTCGACGGCCGGTGTGCTGAGCGAGGTCGATGCTCCCGGCGAACTGCTGATCTCGCAAGGCGTCGAGCCGCGTTCGGAACTTCTTGCCGAACTCCGTTCACTGGCACCACGACTCGGAGTACATACCGTCGGCGACGCGAGCGGTGACGGCGGGTCCATCCATGCCGCACTCGTGACCGCAGCCGACGTTGCCGTCGCGATCACCGCCGCCGCTGCGGCACGTCAGGAGGTTCACGCATGACCACACAGGCAGCCACACCCGTGGCAACTGCATTGCCACCCATTGGACTCGGAACCTGGCCCCTGGTCGGTGCCGACGCCACGAACTCGGTTCTCTCCGGCATCGAGGCCGGATACCGGCTCGTCGACACCGCCGCGATCTACGGCAACGAGGGCGCCGTCGGTGTGGCGCTGGCGGAATCAGGTGTGCCGCGAGAAGAACTGTTCGTCACCACCAAACTTCGTGGCAACGACCAGGTTTCCGGCGACATTCGGGGCGCCCTCGAGCAGAGTCTGGAACTACTGGGACTCGACCAGCTGGATCTGTTCCTGATCCACTGGCCACTCCCGCGAATCGATCGCTATGTCGCGTCGTTCGAGTCGATGCTGGCCTGCCGCGACGCCGGACTGGTTCGGTACGTGGGTGTGTCGAACTTCCTGGAGCTCCACCTGCGCCGCGTCGTCGCCGAAACCGGCGAGGCACCGGCAGTCAACCAGATTCAGATGGACCCGTCGCTCGCTCGGATCCCGGTTCGCCGCGCCAACGACGAACTTGGCATCTTCACGCAGTCGTGGAGTCCGCTCGGCCGGGGTGACGTGCTCGACAACGCCGTTGTGAGCGAGATCGCCGGTCGAATCGGTTGCACACCAGCTCAAGTGGTCCTCGCTTGGCACGTCGCGCAGGGTGTGGTTCCGGTCGCGCGATCAGCGAACCCGACGCGTCAGGCCGAGAACCTGGCAGCACTCGACGTCACCCTATCCGGCGAGGACATCGAAGCACTGAACAGTCTCGACCGCGGCGAGTCTGCAGCGCGGGACGTCGAAGCAGAGGAACATTTCTGATGACGTTGAAAGTCGGAATCGTCGGCTGCGGCAAGATCGCCGGCAACCATGCCCGCGCGCTGCAACAAGTCCCCGGTGTCGAGGTGATCGGCTGCTGCGATCCCGATCTCGGACGCGCCCAGGAGTTCGCGGCAGCGCACGGCATTCCCGCAGCCGTGAGTTCAGTGGAGCAACTTCTCGCCCTCGGACTCGACGCCTGCACCGTTTGCACGCCGCACCCGGTACATGAAGAGGTAGTCGTGGCCGCTGCCGAAGCGGGTGTACATGTTTTGTGCGAGAAGCCCATCGCAGTCGATGTTGCTGCCGCCGACCGCATGATCGAGGCCGCCGACCGCGCCGGTATCACGTTCGGGGTGCTCTTCCAACGCCGATTCTGGCCGGCAGCACGTCGGATCCGCGACACCATCGACGACGGGCGGATCGGACTACCCATGCTCGGTGAGGCGTCGGTGATCCTGCACCGCCCGTCTAGTTACTACTCGGCCGATGCGTGGCGCGGACGCTGGGACACCGACGGCGGTGGCGTGCTCATGACACAGGCCGTGCACCAGATCGACATGCTGGCCTGGTTCATGGGCGAGGCCGTCTCGGTCAGCGGCTTCATCCGCACCCACACCCACGGTGAGCACATCGAGACCGAAGACAGCGCGTCAGCTGTGATCTCCTTTGCCTCGGGCGGCACCGCCACCGTCACCGCGACTACCGGTGCCAATCACAATCTGGGTAACCGCGTGACGGTGATCGGGCGCACCGGCGCCATTGCCAGCGTCCTCGAATTTCCTGAAGGGCACGAGGGTGTCAACGAAATCTGGACCGTGCCGGGCGAAGTCGAGTTCCGGTCGCCGTACTCCGCCGACATCGACGCCAATCTCGATGTGGGAGCGGTCAATGCGGCACTGACCGACTTCCACACCCTGCAGGTTCAGGACTTCGCCGACGCGGTCCTGACCGGGCGCGAACCCGCCGTCACCGGTCGAGACGCGCGCGCGTCACTTGCCATCATCGCCGCAATCTACGAATCGTCACGAACGGGCAAGGTTGTCGAGCTGACATCGACACCGACCCTCGCAACAACTGCCAAGGAGCAGAAATGAGTAGCAGTACCCCCCTCACCTACGACGTGGTTGTCGTGGGCTCCGGCGCAGGCGGGCTTTCCACAGCAATTGCCGCAGCACATGGCGGCGCGTCGGTACTCGTTGTCGAGAAGGCCGACACCTGCGGCGGCGCAACGGCCTGGTCGGGCGGGTGGATGTGGACCCCACGCAACATGTTTGCCATCGCCGACGGGGTTGTCGAGGATCGTTCGGCGCCGCGGACGTATCTGGAAAACCGACTCGGCGACAACTTCGACGCCGCCAAGGTCGATGCACTCCTCGACGGCGCCCCGGAGATGGTCGAGTTCTTCGAACGCACGACTGCTCTGAAGTTCGTGCCCGGAGCCAAGATCGCCGATATTCACGGTGACACACCGGGCGCCGGCACGGGTCACCGTTCCGTCGGACCGAAACCGGTGAGTCTGCGAAAGCTCGGACCAGATGTCGCGGCGCTACTGCGTCGGCAGCTGTACGAAACGTCGTTCCTCGGTATGGGCATCATGGCCGGGCCCGACCTGCAGGCTTTCCTGCACTCGACCCGCTCACCAAAAGCCTTTGTGCACTGTGGTGTTCGGGTGACTAAGCACATGTTCGATCTCGCCACCAAGCGTCGTGGCCAGCAACTCGTCAACGGCACCGCGCTTGTCGGCATGATGCTGCGCTCGGCACTCGATCTCGGCGTCGAGTTTCGGGTGAAGACGTCCGCGACCGCGTTGCAGACCGATGACGACGGCCGCGTTGTCGGCGTCCGCCTCGAAGGTCCGGACGGCGCGTACTCGGTAACTGCCACGCGCGGCGTCGTACTAGCCACCGGCGGCTTCGCCCAGGACATCGACCGCCGACGTGAACTGTTCCCCCGTACCCCCACCGGAAACGAGCACTGGTCACTCACTCCGAAGACAACCACCGGCGACGGCATCACCCTCGGCGAATCCGTGGGCGGCCGACTCGACCGCACCCTCGCCTCCCCCGTCGCGTACTGCCCCGTCTCCATCGTTCGCTACCGCAACGGCAAGGAAGGTGTGTTCCCGCACATCCTCGATCGCGGAAAGCCCGGTGTCATCGGAGTTCTCGCGAACGGCAAGCGGTTTGTCAACGAAGCACTCGGCTATCACGACTACACACTCGCGATGGTCGAGCAGGTTCCCGAGGGCGAAGAGGTGTGCTCGTGGTTGATTGCCGATCAACAGTATGTGCGATACCTCCCGCTGGGCATGGCGAAGCCCTTGCCGATCCCGATCCAGCCGTACCTGCGCTCGGGGTACCTCACGCGTGGGCGCACTCTTCGGGACTTGGCCGAGAAGATCGGCGTCGACCCCGTGCAGTTGGAGAAAACCGTCGCAGCTTTCAATATCGGGGCCGTGGCCGGTGAAGACCCCGAGTTCGGTCGCGGTACAACACCGTTCAACCGAGGTTCCGGAGATGCTTCCAATCCGTGGCCGAACCCGTCGCTCGCGCCCTTGCAGAAGGGTCCGTACTACGCGGTGAAAGTCGTGCCAGGGAGTTTCGGCACCTTCGCCGGACTGGTCACGGACTCGTCGTCGCATGTGCTCGACGACAACGACCGCCCCATCGAGGGGTTGCTCGCCGTCGGCGTCGATCAGGCGAGCGTGATGGGCGGGCACTACCCGTCCGGGGGCATCAACCTCGGACCGGCCATGACATTCGGTTACCTGGCCGGCCGGGAACTGGCCGGAGCCGAGACAGTTGGAGCGCACGCATGACACTCTCACTCGGACTGGCAGCCCTCACAGTGCTCGACACCGCACCGATGCAGCACGTCGACTTAGCTGAAAAGCACGGCTTCGACACCATCGGTATCCGTCTGATGCCCGCGGCACCAGGTACGACGGCCTACCCTCTGCACGAGGACAAGCAGTCGTTGGACGAACTGGTGCGTCGACTGGGCGATTCACCGGTCGAGGTATTCGACCTCGAAATCATCCGTCTTGCAGCCGACTTCGACCCCACCGACTACGCTCCGCTGCTCGAAGCCGGAGCACAGCTCGGAGCCAAAGCCGTTCTGGTGGGCGGCGACGACCGCGACCGCGCTCGGCTCACGGACTCCTATGCCCGCCTCGCTGAACTGTGCGCGAACTACGGCATCGTCGCTTCCCTCGAGTTCATGCCGTGGACTGCGGTGCCCGATGCACGTGCGGCCATCGAGATCGTCTCGGCGGCAGACGGTCCGGCTCGTAGTGTCCTGGTCGACGCATTGCACACCGACCGCTCGGCGACAACGCTCGAGGATCTTGCGTCCATCCCGCGCGAGTGGTTGCACTACGCCCAGATGTGCGACGGTTCGACCCCCGCTCCCACTGGGGACGCAGAGCTGATCCGTCAGGCCCGCGAGGAGCGTCTGGTGCCCGGCACCGGCGGCATAGCCCTGGCCGACATCTGGTCGACTTTGCCTGCCGGACTGCCGGTCAGCATCGAACTGCCCAACGAGCCACTGCGCCGCGCCGTCGGCACCGACGCCTGGCTGGAGCACCTGGTCGAGGCCACGCGAGAAGTGTTGGCCTAGCGGCCCTGTGCGCCTTTTTGGTAGTTGGCGCTACCAAATAGGCGCACGGGGGCGTCAGCCCCTCCGAGCCGCAACGGCCTGCGCCAGACGGTCCAACTGCGCTGCGGTGGTGGACCAGTCGATGCACGCGTCGGTGATCGACTGGCCGTAGGTGAGCTCGTCCGCCTTGCCCAAGGTCAGGTCCTGACGGCCGGCCTCGATGAAACTCTCCAACATGACGCCCGCGATTCCCTGCTCGCCCTCGGTCAGACGTCGGGCAATGTCGTCGAGCACGATGACCTGACGCTCATGGTCCTTGCTGCTGTTACCGTGGCTCGCGTCGATGACCACGCGCTCGGGCAGGTTCGACTTACGCAGGCGGGCAAGGGTGTCCGCGACGGTCTCGGCATCGTAGTTCGGTCCGTCGCTACCGCCACGAAGAATGACATGGCAGTCAGGGTTGCCCGCGGTACGGATCAAGGCAGCCTGGCCGTCGAGGTCCGTTCCGGGGAACACGTGGCTCGCTGCCGCGGCGCGGGTGCCGTCGACGGCTACCTGTACGTCGCCTTCGGTGGAGTTCTTGATACCGACGGGCATGGACAGCGCGCTGCACAGCTGACGGTGAACCTGACTGGCGGCGGTCCGGGCGCCGATCGCACCGTAGCTGACCAGGTCGGCAATGTACTGAGGCATGATCGGATCAAGGAACTCGCAGCCGACAGGCAGGCCCAGGCTCGACACGTCGAGAAGCAACTTGCGGCCGATACCGAGCCCGGTGTTGATGTCGAACGTGCCGTCGAGGTGGGGGTCGTTGAGCAGGCCCTTCCACCCGAGTGTGGTGCGCGGCTTTTCGAAGTAGACGCGCATGACGATGTGCAGATCGTCCCGCAGTTCGTCGGCCTTGGCGGCCAACCGGCGGGCGTAGTCCATCGCCGCTTCCGGATCGTGCACAGAGCACGGACCGACTACGACGATCAAACGATCGTCGTCACCGTTGAGGATGTTGATGGTGTCGGCCCGACCGGTGCGCACAGTGGCGGCGGCGACCTCGTCCGGAGCGTGCTGAGCACGAACAGTCGCCGGTGACACGAGCGGGCTGATACTCACAGTGCGCTGATCGTCGAGGCTGTCCGAAGCTGCGGTGGTGTCGATGGTGACAGTCATGGGGTTTTCGGTTTCCTGTTCTCAGGCCGACCCCAGAGATGAAGAGAAACTCCAGCGAGCCGGTCTGTAGTCCGGCTCTTGGGTGGAGGTTGTCAGCGCGTGGTTACGCCGGCAGGCCCACCCGGGGCCGGCCTGCTAAACCAGAAATAGACGCGCTGCATGTCGGCCACGATACCTCGAGTTCGGATCAGATGGGCGCGCCCCTCCACAACGAGCCGAATCCGAGGGGAGAGTCCCGTGGCACGAGCCCGTGACGAATGGCCAAATCCGCTGAGCGATTGGCGCTTTCGAGCAAGGCTGCGGCTACGGAATTCGAATACGTTGGTCAGGCACCTGCCAATGCCCGGAACATCAGATGGAGCTGCGCCTTCTCATGCCTGTGATCGAATCGACCGAAACCTTCCACCCGACGGTGTCCCCTTTTGCGACCGATACCCCCTTGCAGTCGACAAGAGATGTGGACGGCGAGTTCACCCGTCTGATCGATTCCTTGACACGACGCGGATTCCTGGCCGGTGCGGCGGCGCTCGGTACACTAGGCGCACTCTCTGCATGTTCGGGCGAATCCAGCGGCACCGAAGCCTCCGACGAGTGGGTCGACATCGTCGTCGCGGACCAGGCCTACCGCCTCCCGCGGGACCCCAAGCGCGTCGTGGTGCTCGAAGCTCGAGGCGCCCTCGATTTTGCACTACTTGCCGAGTACCCGATCGTCGCGACCAATTGGGATCCGAAGTCTCAACTCATGCGCCAGGTACCCGCCGGCGCGGCTCGCCTCGGTGGGACGAACAACGAACCGAATGCCGAATCGATACTGAGCCACGACCCCGATCTTTTGGTCGTCGGGAAAGGCTGGTGGAATTACTACCAGGACAAGGGCCTGCTCGGCACTGACATCGCACCGGTGCTCGTCGTCGACGAGGGCACGACGGGCTCGTCGTGGAAGCAGGCCATGACCGCGCAGCTCACGGCTCTCGATCGCCGCGAAGTCGCCGAACGCGTCATCGCCCGATACAACGCCGAACTTGCACAAGCGCGGGCCAAGATCGGTGGTCTCCTCGAAGGCAAGTCGATTGCGATCGCCGGCGCAGACAGCGGTCAGATCTGGCTGCAGAACAACACGTTCGCCGTCTCGGTTGCGCAGGACCTCGGCTTGAACGTCTTGACCGACGCTGCCCATGCCGCACCTGATCGGAAGGATTCGACTTTCTACAGCCTCGAGGAGCTTGCGATCTTCGACCAGGCCGACTTCGTCTTGCTACAGAACCCCGACGCTGTGGAAGCCGAGTCGCCCACGTGGAAACGAGTCCGCGCTGTCCAGGACGGCCATGTCGGGCATCTGCGATACGACCTCAACAACGGCCTCGCTCTGACTGCGATGGCCCTGGCCGCTGACATCGCCGAGCAGGTACAGGTCATGCGCTGACGTCTTCGGGATCGCCTTCCGAATCAGAAATCAACCGGATTCTCTGTCATACGAACAGTCGATACTGACTCACTCGGAAACGGATTATCTTGTCACCTGCCCGTGCTCTTCGCACGTCAGAGGGTGTTTCTCCGAACGCCCTGTTTCTCCGAACGCTAGGTGACCAATGACGCAGAACCCGTACTACGGCCAGCAACAACCGGTCGGCCCTCCGCCGGACAACAATCTGGTCTGGGCGATTCTCGTGACAGGGTTCTGCTGCCTCCCGCTCGGCATCGTCTCGATCGTCAAATCAAGCCAGGTCAACACTTTGTGGGCGCAAGGTCAGTTCGACGCTGCGCAAAAATCAGCTGACGATGCCAAGAAGTTCGCCTTGTGGTCAGTCGGCGCAGGTGTTGCCGTCGCTGTTCTGTACTTCCTTTTTGTCGTCGTCCTTGCCGGATCGAGTTCCCTGTGACCGCCGACGCCGACCGGCGACACTGATTAGCGGCCAAACACCGAACTGCAATGACACCGAATTGTGGTGACACCGAGAACGATGACATATCACGACTCGCCGCACTGAAGGCGCCAGCGGCAGTTGCGTTCACGGCAATTGCGCTGTGCGCCTTCATCTCCTGGAGTGACCCCACCACACCTGGTGGGGTCATTCCCGTTTGTCCGACCAAAGCGCTGTTCAACGTCAATTGTCCCGGTTGCGGTAGCACTCGGATGGTGTACAGCCTCATCCACGGCGATTTCGGTGCAGCGATGCGTTTCAATGCGTTTGGCCTCGTGATGCTGCTTGCACTGGCGTTCACGTACGTCTCGTGGACGACCGCCCGCACCCGTGGAAGACCCGTCGTGCTCTGGCATCAGTTGCGCTGGTCACCGGCTGTGATCTTGACACTCGTGTTGATCTGGACGACGGTCCGCATACCCCCGATCCCGATATTTGCCAGTCTCCGCATCTAGGCCGGATCTCCTCACGCGTCCAAACGGAATACACCTCGCACCTGGCGTACGCCGTTGATCTGCACCTCGACGGCATGTTCGCCGGCGTAGTACTTCCGGGTGCTGATCGGTTTGAAGGAATGCCTCTTCGCGATACGGGCCGGCACCCCGGGATCCAGCGTTCGTGTTGTCAGTTTGAAGACCTTGGGCGTCGTCTGCCCGTTGGCCTTCACGTGGTGGACGATGTAATCGATCACGACGGTGACGGACTCGCTGCCATTGTTCGTGACGGCGAAGTCGAAGGTGAGTTCTCCACCCGCATCAACTGTTTCGCGGTCGATGACGAACCCCTCGACCACGACGTCGGTGGGCGGCGAGAACCCCAAGAGGGACAGAGCATCTGGATCGCCGGCCTTGATCAACGTCCGCAATGCATGTTTGACGATTTTCAGTGTGTTGGCATCCGGTGTCTGCAGCCAACGCTTCGCAGTCGATACTGCGAGCGCAGCGTCAGCACGACTGAGATCGTTGAGATGGTTTGCGACCGAACGTCGTACATATTCCGAATCATCCCGATACAGCTCGTCGAGAATGACGATTGTCGACTCGGGACGCGCCGTCAATTCTTTCACTCGTCTTCCCCAGGGCAAACGAGTACGAGTGCCTTCGGTCGCCAAGCGCCGGACGTGTTCGTCTTCATGGCCGGTCCAGGTGAGTGCGATCGCCAGCGAACGGTCAAGGTTCGTTTCGAGAAATGAGCGAATTGCGAATTCGGCCGTCAGACGCGACGTCAACTCGGCAAGCAGAGCCATTCCCTCGTCGAAATCCGACTCGGAGCCACTTCGTGTCGCCGTGACGGCGACGGCTTCGGTCACCGGCCAGATCATCCAACCGGTGAAGGTCTCTTCTGAAAGCGCACGGCGGATGATCTCGGCGAAGGCCGGAAGATCCTGAGGCAGTTCGGCAGTCATCGCGTCCCGCACAACGCGCGTACGTTCGCCGAGACTCATACCGTCGAATTCGGATGTACTACCCCGAACGAGGGCGAGGCGTGTGTGACCGGAGGCTCGCTCTAGACAGCCTGCCAGATCGGCGACGACGGATTTCCCGAGCAGTTCGTCAGCGGTGGGCATCAGGGGCACACCGTGAGAGCGGAAATCCGATCACCGTCGAGAGTGAAATGGTGATGTAACTGGACGGGGCTTCCGGGAAAATCACCCTCGACCTTCACCGACACGACAACGGCCGAGCCTGGGGTGTTGACCGACTCGATCTTCTGGGTGAAGGTGAACGCCGTCGACACGGCGGACTTCCACGCCACGATTTCTTCGATCCCGACATACGTCCGGCCGTCGTCACGAACCACTGCGTCTTCGGTGAAAACGCCGCGGACGTCGCCGCCGTCGAAATACGCGCGCGCTGCGCCTGGCACCTTCGCTGAGTCGATCATTCGCGAAGAGTACTGCTGGGGTCCGACAGGTTCGGCGAACTCACTGCCCGAGCAGACGCCGCCAACTGAATCTCCATCAACAGCCTGGCCGACGGCTCGGAGAGGTCGGTATCCGTGATCTCCTCGACCCTCTTGATCCGATACCTGAGGGTGTTCGGGTGAATCCGAAGCTGCTCGGATGCACGTCGGACATCGCCCGAATGTGCGAGGTAAACGGAGATGCTTTCGCGCATGTTCGACCCGTTGCGTCTGTCGTAGACGTCCAGGGCGTCGACTCTCGGATCGTGCAGTTGCTCGTCGGCCGCAATGGTGTCCATGATTTCGCCCAGCAGCACCGGTGTGCGCGAGTCCGCGAGGGTGGTCACACGAACATCCCCCGACGTTCCGTCCAAGACCCGATCCACTTCGGCCCGAGCCTGGGCCACCTCCGCAAGCGTCGAAACCGGCGACGAGACCGCGGCCCGTAGCCCCGAAGGCGACACCTTGTCCAAACGCGCGACAACTTCGCGGGTCCACGAGACTGTGGATTTCACGGATTGGGTTCGCGGAAACAGCACATAGATCCGGGTGCCGACGGCACTCACCAGCGATTCACGCTGAAAGGCGCTGGCGTGCAGTCGCAAAGACGACACGAGTTCGCCCGAAGACGGCAGCCCACCGTTTCCGATACTCGCCACTCCGACCACCATCGCCGGTCCGGACATCGGGATGGTCAACGAGGCCGCGAGCGAAGGAACGTCGACACCGCCGCCGCGAACCCCGAGCAACCGCTGAATCTGTATCGCCTCGTTACTCGGCGCGTCTCGGAAGCGCGAAATCAGCCGAGCAGCAACGGCCGCGGCACCGCGGAGCACGCTGTCGGCATCGCCGGCAATGGGAACCGGGCCTTCCTGCACCCAGATCGTGCCGAGAAGATCAGAGCTGAAACCGCTCTCCCCCTTGACATTGTCGGATATTCTCCGAATCGGAACCACCAACCGTCGCCTGATCGCAAGGTCGTCGTGAGCGGGCACCTCCACTACGTCGTCGCTTCGCCGCAGGCTCTCGAAGACGCCCCACTCCTGTAGCTTTCTGAGGTATTCGCGAGGTCCTTCGCGGCCGAGGATTGATTGCCGACGTAGCTCGTCCGCAGCATCTCCCGATGCCGAATAGGCCAAGACGTGGGAATGCTCGTCCTCGATGCTGACCATCCCCCGCGTGATTGCGGCGACGTTCTGCGCCAGCTCGAACAAGTCTGTGTCACTACCGAATACGATGTCGTCCGAATCCTGTCGGGACACCGAATGATCGAGCACGCCCCGGATGGTCGTGAACAATCGATCCCAACGAGCATCCGGATGGACCGCTATCAAGGCGATCCCGGCGCGCTGTGCCGCCGCACGCACCGACGTGTCCGAGGCCTCCTTCGACATGACGGCCCGAGGCGCTGATCCCTTCTGATCGAGGCGGTTCAGCCAGGCCGCCAATTCGGCTGCGCCGATACCGACAGCGAGCCAGAACTCAGAGGATTCGACGGCCGCGGTTCTGGGGCGCGTGAGGTCCCCGACCTCTGCGAACACCACGGAGTCGACGAAGACGTCATCACCCGACGGCGCGAGGACGAGCTCGACAAAAGCTCCGCCCAGCGCCCGAAGGACCGCGTCGAGCCTGACCCCACGGATAGACACGTACCACCCACTCCCCGGACCGTCGCAACGCCTCAACTTCGAGAATAGTGCATTTTCCTGCGAAAACGGTTCAGCCGATCGGACAAACACGGACACCGATGTTTGGCCGCTCAGCGGATTACTCGCCGACGTCTTTCGACTTGACTGGTTCACGACACGACAACTGCCCACTCCTGAGTCTGCCGAAGGATCGTCATGGACGCCGTTACCAATGTCCCCCACCCAGCCAACGAACCGGTGAACAATTACGCGCCGGGAAGCCCGGAACGATCGCGCCTCCGTACGAAACTGACCGAACTGGCCGAATCGCCGACCGACATCAGGCAGGTCATCGGCGGCATCCACCGAACTGCGGAAGGTAAGCGAGAGAGCGTTGTTCAACCACACCGTCACAGTTCGGTGCTCGGATCGTATGCGGGCGCAACCCACTCGGACGTTCGTGATGCCATCGACGCCGCCGCACTCGCCGCCCCGGCCTGGCGCGACCTCTCGTTCGACGACCGCGCTGCGGTCTTCCTCCGCGCCGCCGATCTACTTTCCGGCCCGTGGCGCGAAACCATCGCCGCCGCAACAATGCTCGGCCAGTCGAAGACCGCATACCAGGCCGAGATCGACGCGCCCTGCGAACTGATCGACTTCTGGCGTTTCAACGTCGCGTTCGCACGTCAGATACTCGCCGACCAACCCGTTTCCGCTCCGGGAGTGTGGAATCGCGTCGAATATCGTCCACTCGAAGGTTTCGTCTACGCGATCACTCCCTTCAATTTCACCGCCATCGCCGGAAATCTCCCCACAGCACCGGCCCTGATGGGCAACACCGTGATCTGGAAGCCGTCACCCACGCAGGCCGTCGCGGCGTACCTGACAATGCAACTACTCGAAGCTGCCGGCCTCCCGCCCGGGGTGATCAATCTTGTTCTCGGCGACGGCCCCTTGGTGTCCGAGGTCGCGCTTGCCGACCCCCGACTGGCGGGTATCCACTTCACCGGATCCACCGCAACGTTCCAGCGTTTGTGGCGTGAGGTCGGAGCCAACATCTCGAACTACCGGACGTATCCGCGTCTCGTCGGCGAAACCGGCGGCAAGGATTTTGTACTCGCACACAGTTCCGCTGACCCGGACGTACTCACGACGGCATTGATTCGCGGGGCCTTCGACTACCAGGGCCAGAAATGTTCGGCCGCATCACGGGCGTTCATCCCGAAGTCGGTGTGGGCCAAGATGGGCGACACGTTCATCGACACTGTGTCGTCGCTGAAGTACGGAGACGTCACCGACCTGACGAACTTCGGCGGCGCCGTCATCGACCAACGTTCGTTCGACCGAAACGCCGCCGCGATCGTCCGCGCCAAGTCGACCAGCAGCCTCACCATCGCAGCAGGCGGCGACTACGACGACCGTGAAGGATTCTTCATCTCACCGACGGTCCTACTCGGTGACGACCCGAGCGACGAAGCCTTCAGCACCGAGTACTTCGGTCCCATCCTTTCGCTTCACGTCTACGACGACTCCGCACCGAATGCCTACGCCGACATCCTCGCGCGCGTCGACAGCGGATCCGCTTACGCCCTGACCGGCGCCGTGATCGCCACCGACCGTGCGGCCGTCGATCAAGCTCATCATGGTCTGCGGTTCGCCGCCGGAAACTTCTACGTCAACGACAAGCCGACGGGAGCGGTAGTCGGACAACAACCCTTCGGAGGTGCGCGGGCTTCCGGTACCAACGACAAGGCCGGTTCGCCGCAGAATCTGCTCCGTTGGGCGTCGACACGCACCGTCAAGGAAACCTTCGTTCCTCCCACCGATCATCGTTACCCCCACCAGGACGTCGATCCAGCCGAGAGCGAGAACCGTTGATGAGTGCCGTCTCGCTGAGCAACCCACTGCGCCCGGTACTCCTCGCGGCGGCACGCTCGTCGCGACTGGAGAAGACAGTCTCCGGGATGACCTTGACCCGCAAGCTTGTAGACAGGTTCGTCGCCGGGGACGCGGAACCCGCAGCGATGTCAGCGGTGCGCAACATCCTCACCAGTGGCCGGTTCGTGACGGTCGACTACCTCGGCGAGGACACCACCGATCCGGCTCAGGCAACAGCTACCGTCGACGCCTATCTCTCCCTTCTCCGCTCGTACGCAACGCTTTCCGAGATTGCCGGGACGCAACACTCCCTGGAGGTTTCGCTCAAGCTCTCCGCGTTGGGGCAGTCACTTCCCGGTGACGGCGAGAAGATCGCCCTGGCGAACGCTCACCGAATCGTCACAGCGGCAGACGAAGTGGGCGCGTGGGTCACCGTCGATGCGGAGGATCACACCACCACCGACTCGACACTGTCCATCGTCGAAGAGTTGCGCCGCGACTTCCCGACGCTCGGCACGGTCCTGCAGGCGTACCTACACCGCACCGAGGCCGACTGCCGGCACTTCTCCGGATCAGGTTCACGAATTCGGCTGTGCAAGGGTGCATACAAGGAACCGGCCGGCGTCGCGTTCCAAAAGGCCGCCGAAGTCGACGCGTCGTACGTGCGTTGCCTGAAGGTCTTGATGGAAGGTGACGGATACCCGATGGTGGCCTCCCACGATCCCACCATGATCGACGCCGCCCTCGGACTCGCCACACTGACCGAGCGGACAGCCGCGGATTTCGAGTTCCAGATGCTCTTCGGCATCCGCGACGGCGAACAACGCAGATTGGTAGCCGAAGGCAATCACCTGCGGGTCTACGTTCCCTACGGCAGCCAGTGGTACGGCTACTTCATGCGTCGCCTCGCGGAAAGACCGGCCAACCTCATGTTCTTCATGCGCTCACTCGCTTCCAACAACTAGACACCGGAAACCGGTGGCAGCGGTGGCAACTCGAGGTTCTCGCGAAAGGTATCGCCGACGTAGTCGGATCCCACGATTCCGCGCTTGCGCAGCTCCGGCAGCAGCCCGTTCGTGACGAAATCGCGTGTACGCGGATCCGCAAGGTCACCGAGCGTGATGACGTCGAGTACGCCCGCGTCGTATCGTTCCTCGATCGCGTCCGCGAGCTGTTCCGGGGTGCCCGCCGCTGCCCAGTGGCCGGTGTCCTTGGACGCGATGATCAACTCACGCAGAGTCTTTCCTTGTGATGCGAGCTTGCCGAAGATCTCGACCCGGCCCCGCCGTCGATTCACCGACGACGGGTCCGGCAACAACGACTCCGGGATCGGCCGATCCAGCGGCAATTCCGAGAAATCCACGCCGCCGCCGAACATATCGGCAAGCCTGGTGCGTCCGGCGTCGAAGTCCGTCGATTCCTCGGCTTCTCTGACCAATCGTTCGACTTCGGCTTCGGTAGCGCCGTACGTTGCGTGGAACGAGCTGAAAATCAGTGGCAGTTCGTCCCCACGCCCCAACTCTGCCGCCCTGGCGCGGATCGTCTTCGTGTAGGTGACCGCGTCCTCGAAGGTTGCGAGAGAAGTGAATACGACCTCCGCGAAGCGAGCACCCAGTTCGATACCCCCGGCAGATTGGCCTGCCTGGAATTGGACCGGACGACGCTGCGGCAGGGATGGAATGTTCAACGGCCCCTGTACGGTGAAGTACTTGCCTCGGTGCTCGATGGGGACCACCCTCGACGGATCCAGCACCGCAGAGCCCTCTCCCCGGATCAAGGCGCCGGGCTTCCAGCTGTCGAAGAGCGCGTTGACCACCTCGAGCGATTCGGCCGCTCGGGCGTACCGCTCCTCCGGACTCGGCAGGTCCAGGTCGCTGTAGTTCTCTTCTCCGAGTGAGGAAGTGACGGCATTCCATGCGGCTCGACCATTGCTGACGTGGTCCAGGGTGCCGAACAACCGTGCCAGGTTGAATGGGTGATGAAACGTCGTCGTGACGGTGGCGATGAGCCCCACATGGGTGGTGACCGCACTCAGCGCGGCAAGGAAGATCAACGGCTCCTGCGCACCGATCGCG
Organism: Rhodococcus sp. RCBS9; assembly: GCF_029457415.1. Taxonomy (NCBI): domain Bacteria; kingdom Bacillati; phylum Actinomycetota; class Actinomycetes; order Mycobacteriales; family Nocardiaceae; genus Rhodococcus; species Rhodococcus sp. RCBS9. The sequence continues at coordinate 1,188,155 of NZ_CP120422.1, forward strand.
CCCTGCGCGCCGAAACTCAGCAGGTCGGCGGCAAACAGTCCGTCGATCTTGTTCGCCTCGGCCGTCTTTGCGACGTCGATCGCGGACGCGACCGTCGACGTCGTCGGATCGATCGCTGCGTCGTAGATACTCACCGCCCCGCTGACACCGGTCACCGTCTTGAGTGGACGCCTACGATCGGCCACCGACCATCCTCCTGGCTTCGCGAAATCTGTTCCGAATTCACAACGCTAGACCGATCCTGGCTCCCGACAAGGTATTCACTCAGCCTGGTTCTATCCCTCCGAACGCCGCTTGGTCACGCCCCGGATTTACGGGCACGATAGGCGGCGACGTGCGCCCTGTTCCCACAGTTTCCGGTGTCGCAGTATCGCTTCGAACGATTGCGCGACAAATCCACGAAGACCGCTTCGCAGTCCGGGGCCTCACACCATCGCAACCTCGAGAATTCGTCGGTTCGGATCAGATCGAGCACACCCATCGCCGCTTCTGCGGCCATCCGGTCCACCAGTGGCGAATCGTCAGCGGTGACGTGCAGGTGCCAGCCGAGGTCGTCGTGCCTGGTGAGCCGCGGCCTCGCGCCCGATTCGAGTAGCAGTGTGTTCACCACCTCGACGGCGTCGTCCACTCCCGCGGCTTCCCAGAACTTTCGCAGTCGTGGACGCAGCGCACGAACCGCCGTCAATTCCTCCGGTGTGCCGTCCCGCCTGCCGGTCCAGCGATCCGCGTCGAGAAACCGTGTCAGCTCCTCTTGATCCGGAAGCAGTTCGGCCCCGCCGCGGGCCGTGTTGACCAACGACGCGGCGAAGACGAGCGCCGATTCCGTGTCACCAGCAAAATGCACTTTGACTCCTGAGCCGTATCAACCTAATGTCAGCATCGTAATCGCTTTTACTCCTGACGGGTGACGACGTGAACTCTCGCAACGGCTTGATCTTCGCTCTGCTGTCCGCGGCAACGTTCGGCGTATCGGGCCCGTTCGCGAAATCTCTCATCGAATCAGGGTGGTCCCCCGGCGGCGCAGTGTTCGCGCGCGTTGCCGGCGGCGCACTGGTGATGATGGTGATCGCCGTAGCCACCCAATGGCCTCGCCTACGACAGGTGAGCACCCACACGCGAACGGTACTGCTGTACGGGGTGTTCGCGATCTCGGGCGTTCAACTGTGCTTCTTCAATGCCGTGCAACATCTTTCGGTCGGCGTCGCATTGCTTCTCGAGTACCTTGCACCGATCATCGTCATCGGGTGGGTGTGGATAACCAAGGGCGCACGTCCGAGCGTGCAGACGCTTCTCGGTGCGGCGGTGGCCTTGATCGGCGCCGCCGTGGTGATCGACGTCTTCGGATCGGCAGAGATCAGTGCCGTCGGAGTCGCCTGGGGACTGGCCGCCGCGGCATGCCTTGCAGTCTATTTCGTCATTTCCGAACGTGCGGACGGTGATCTCCATCCTGTTGTTCTCGCGGCATCGGGGCTCACGGTCAGTGCAGTGGTCATCGGCGCGCTCGGACTCGTAGGCGTCCTCCCCCTCCAGTTCTCGGCCTCGAACGCCGTCGTGGCAGACCATTCGGTGAACGTGTGGCTGCCGGTGGTGGTCCTGGTCCTGGTCAGCACTGTCATTGCCTATCTCACCGGCATCGCCGCGATCACGCTGCTGGGGCCGACAATCGGGTCTCTGGTAGCGCTGACCGAAGTGCTGTGCGCGGTCGTCGCCGCGTGGATCCTGGTCGGGGAATCCGTCACCGCACTCCAAGCTGTAGGTGGCGCAGCAATCATCGCGGGGTTGGTCCTCGCGCGCCTCGGTCAGGTTGCACCGAAACAGATACCGGCCGACCCGATGACAAATGTCATGGCAGAAGAATGACGGACGGACGAGGGATCACGACCTCGAAGCGAGCAGATTCTATGTATGACCTCAACACAGGCACGGCATTCACCACAGGCACTGCACACACTCACTGAAGGATCGGCACACGACGCCGTCCGGTTGACCGGACTTCGCAAGAGTTTCGGAACCGTCGACGCCGTCAAAGGTATCGACCTGAGCATCCGCCCCGGCGAGATCGTCGCGTTCCTCGGCCCGAACGGCGCAGGCAAGACGACAACCATCGACATGATCCTCGGCCTGTCCCGGCCGACGTCAGGCGAGGTGAGCGTCTTCGGAATGTCACCTCGATCGGCGATTGCCCGCGGACTCGTCTCGGCAGTCATGCAGACCGGCGGACTACTGAAAGAGCTGACGGTTGCCGAGACTGTGCAGCTGACCGCCAGCCTGTACTCCCAATCCCGTCCGGTCGACGAAGTGCTGGGGAGAGCCGGAATCCTCGACATCTCCGATCGCCTGGTCAGCAAATGCTCAGGCGGACAACAACAGCGGTTGCGATTTGCGATGGCGTTGCTGTCGAACCCGCAATTGCTCATTCTCGACGAGCCCACCACCGGCATGGACGTCGAAGGGCGTCGGGACTTTTGGTCCGCCATCCGCGCCGACGCAGATCACGGTCGCACTGTGCTTTTTGCGACGCACTACCTCGAAGAGGCCGATGTCTACGCCGACCGCATCATCCTGGTCAGGCAAGGCACCGTGGTCGCAGACGGGACCACCGCCGAGGTCAAGGCGATGGCGTCCGGACGCACCCTGCGCGCGACTGTTCCAGGCATCACCGACGAACTCCTGCGAGCCATACCGAACTCCGACGCCGTCGAGGTGCGCGGTGAGTCGCTGCTCGTGCACTCGGGCGACACCGATGCCGTTGCACGGTTCCTGTTGACCAATACGCAGGCTCGCGATCTCGAAATCGTCTCGCGTGGCCTCGAAGACGCATTCATCGCACTCACGTCGAACAACTCCGAAGGACAGAAGTGATGACCACTGCAACCGAAGCGAATACCTACGGAGCCGAGCGAACCGTCGTACCTCTCGGCGGATTCAACACGACGCTACTGCGACTGGAATTTCGTCGCCTGACTCGCAACCGGCGCACGATGATCTTCACGCTCGTCATGCCGGTTGTCTTCTTCCTCGTCTTCGGTCTCGGTCAAGGCGACGACGACCACGGGATCGGGCACGGCAATGTCGCCGCGTACATCATGATCAGCATGGCCCTGTACGGCGCGATGCTGGCCACCACCAGCGGCGGCGCGATGGTCTCGATCGAACGAGCGTCCGGGTGGAGCCGACAACTTCGGCTGACTCCCCTGACCCCGGTCGCCTACATCGCCGTCAAACTGATCATGGCGATGCTGCTCGGTCTCGTCTCGATTCTCGTGGTCTACGTCGTCGGCGCGTTCACCTCGGCGCAGATGGACGGATCACTCTGGTTCACAACGGCATTGATCGCCTGGCTGGGATCGTCGATCTTCGCGGCCTTCGGCCTGTTCATGGGGTACCTACTCCCCAGTGAGAACGTCATGCAGTTGCTCGGACCGGGACTGGCTCTGCTCGCATTCGGCGGCGGACTCTTCGTACCACTCACCGACGGTTCCGTATGGGCGACCATCGCACAGTTCACCCCGATGTTCGGCATCAACGCCCTCGCCCACGCACCGTTGACGGGCAATAGCATTCACTGGACCTGGATCGTCAATATCCTGGTGTGGTTCGCCATCTTCGCCGGCGGAGCGATCTGGCGGTTCCAACGAGATACGGAGCGTGTGTAGTTGTCGCAAACGACTGACCGAGAAGATTCCGTCGCGCTCCCGCGGCGGAATCGTTTCGGCGTTCTCTTCGCGGCGGTCTGGATGGTATTTCTCGGCGGGCCGCTGATCGAGGGATGGAATCTACGCGACGAACTGCGCGGCTGGACAGGGATTCTCGCGACGATCGCCTTCAGTGCCCTCTACCTCTACACCTTCGCCACAACGCAGCAGCGGCGTCGAATGACGATGACTCGGCCGACGATTCGCGAAGCTGCACTGGCTCTGTCCGCCTTGACCGCGTTGGCCGCTGTGATGATCGTGAGCGTCGGGCCGACAGGTTTGGCAGCAGCACCGTACCTCGCGGTGACAGCGGTGACGCTGTTGCCGACCGTCGCCGGCGGCATTCTCGCTTTGGTGTTCGCGGCCTCCGTGGAGATAGTCAGCCTCTCGTCCGGATGGGGAAACTACTCCGGACTCTCACTCGGAGTCTGCGCGGCCGCGTTCGCGACCTGGGGAATCATGTCCCTGATCAGCCGCAACTTCGCCATACTCCATGAACGCGAAGAGCAGGAGCAGCGGGCAATCATGGAGGAGCGAACGAGGATGGCGCGCGATCTGCACGACATCCTCGGGCACTCGCTGACCGTCATCACGATCAAAGCCGAACTGGCCAATCGCCTACTCGATGTCGATATCGAACGTGCGCGCAACGAACTCGACGACCTCGAAAGACTTTCGCGTGACGCGTTGGCAGACGTGCGCTCGGCCGTCGAAGGATTTCGTGGGATTTCTCTTCCCGTCGAGATAGCCCGAGCGCGAGAGGCATTGCGTGCGGCTGGTATCGAGGACGAGGTGCCGAGCAGTACCGACATGGTTCCCACGCGTCTTCGGGAACTCTTTGCATGGACGATCCGTGAGGGCGTCACCAACGTCGTTCGACACAGCGGTGCGACCCACTGCCGGATCACGGTCGACGAAAATAGTGCGTCGGTCGTCGACGACGGACGAGGGGCCGAGTCGACGTCTTCCGGAAACGGTCTGATCGGATTGCGCGAGCGCGCCGGAGCGTCGGGCGCACGAGTGATCATCACTCATCCCCAGCCGCAGGGGTTTGCACTTCAGGTAGTCGAACAGGAGACAGAGTGAACAGCCAGGGCGATCGAGCAACCATACGGCTGCTCTTGGCGGACGATCAGGCGCTCGTGCGAGGAGCTTTGGCCGCGCTGCTCGATCTGGAATCCGACCTGTCCGTGGTGGCCGAGGTCGGTCGCGGCGACGAGGTGGTGTCCGCCGTTCTCGAACACCGCCCGGACGTCGCGCTTCTGGACGTCGAGATGCCCGGCATGGACGGAATCGCCGCGACGGCGGCCCTTCGCGAGGCAGCACCCGACACCCGGGTTCTGATCGTCACCACGTTCGGCCGTCCCGGATTTCTTCGTAAAGCGCTGCACGCCGGGGCCGGCGGGTTCGTCGTCAAGGACACCCCCGCCAGGCAGCTTGCCGACGCGGTCAGGCGTGTCCACGCCGGACTGCGCGTCGTCGATCCCACCCTTGCGGCCGACAGCCTCGTCAGCGGCGAGTCGCCCCTGACGGAGCGTGAGACCCAAGTACTGCGCGCCGCTCACGACGGCGCACCCGTGGCAGCCATCGCAGGGGCGCTCTTCCTGTCTGCCGGGACAGTTCGAAATCATCTGTCATCCGCGATGGGTAAGACGGGTGCGTCGACGCGCGCGGAAGCCGTCAGAATCGCCGAGTCGAACGGCTGGCTCTGATCCGCGCGTCTGGAATAGCCTTCCCCGGCAAATAGTTCGCCGTTCGATTCGTGATGGCGATTTGTCCAGATCACTCAAAGTAGGGACCTTCTACCCTAGGGATTTTCCCTGCAAACGACCGCTTCGCGAGAATCCGAAACAGCTAATCGTTCGATACCTGGCTATGATGCAGTTAATTGAACCGACGGAGCCTGTGCGTAGCGGGGGAAGGGACGTCTCATGTCGAACCAGTTCAACGATCGCTTGAACTCGCTGTTCGAGACTGCCGACTTTCACGTCACCAACGCGATGGTCGTTCGCGGCATGACCGAGTTCGGCTGCCGTATCTCGACGCCGTACCTGTCGCAACTGCGCACCGGCGTCCGAACCAATCCGTCACCCGAAGTGGTTGCCGCCCTCGCCCACTTCTTCAAGGTCCATCCGGACTACTTCTACGCCCCGTCCGATCACACTCCGCCCGCGATCTCAGGTGGCGAGGCAGACCTCTCCCTCCTCGAACAGCTGCACAACGTGCGCCTGCGGAACCTCACCTCCCGTGTCGTCGACCTCTCACCGTCTTCACAGGATCTGCTTGTCGAAATGGCGGAGAATCTACGTTCCTCCGAAAATCTTCCGCGCGTACCACCGGACTCGAATTCCTACATGTCACGCGCATAGCGCCCTTCGCCGACTCTCCTTGACTGCTCAGGGAGGGTTGGCCTTATGCTGGTCGATGCAGCTGGTTCGCCCGGCACGGTCATGAGGAGCCCCGAAGACCGGTCCCGGCGTCGAAGCTCCGTCAGCGCAAGCTGTCGGGGTGAGAGGGAACCCGGTGAAAATCCGGGACTGTCCCGCAGCGGTAAGCAGGAACGACCGCCGTTCATGTGCACTGGGCATCCGCCTGGGAAGCGACGGCCAGTAGGTTCGATCCAACTCGATCGAGTGCCCGCGAGTCCGAAGACCTGCCGACTGTGTCGGGCACGCCGTGCCCGACGGTCCACCGCCTCGTGGAATGGGCGTGTAGATCTCCATCGGACCTCGCGTGCGGTGCGGGCAGTGCTGCCCGCTGAAACTCGGGGTCTCGTGAGGTATACCCGTCTGCCGGCAGTGGCCATCAGTGCATTGGCAATCTGGAGAAACTCCGTGACAACAACATTCACTTCGACCGTGCTGGGCTCACCGCGCATCGGTCCTCATCGAGAACTCAAGCGGGCAACCGAAAGCTACTGGGCAGGGCGCATCGACGCCGACGCCCTGCAGGCTGTCGCCCGTGACCTCCGTCGGCAGGGCTTGGCCGACCTCCGTGACCTGGGCCTCGACTCCGTCCCGGTCAATACCTTCTCCTTCTACGACCAGATGCTCGACACCGCAGTTCTTCTCGGCGCGCTGCCCGACCGCGTCGCGTCGGTCGCCGATCCGTTGGACCGCTACTTTGCCGCTGCCCGTGGGACGGACACCATCGCGCCGCTCGAAATGACGAAGTGGTTCGACACCAACTACCACTACCTGGTGCCGGAGATCTCGCCGTCCACCACGTTCGCACTCGACCCGTCCAAGGTCTTGTCCGAACTGGCAGAAGCACTTTCCGACGGCATTGCAGCCCGCCCGGTCGTCATCGGACCGGTCACCTTCCTGCTGCTCTCGAAGGCTGTCGGCACTGACGAGCCGCTGCTCTCGCGACTCGAAGAACTACTCCCCCTCTACGCGGATCTACTCGGTCGGCTCGCGAAGGCCGGTGCGAGCTGGGTTCAGCTCGACGAACCGGCCCTCGTGGGCGATCGCACCGACGAGGAAATCGAAGCGGCACGCGCTGCGTACGAACAGCTTTCAGCGCTGTCCGAGCGGCCGTCGATCCTGTTGGCGTCGTACTTCGGTTCGCTGCGTGAGGCGCTGCCCGCGCTTGCGTCCACCGGCGTCGAAGGATTTGCCGTCGACCTGGTGGCCGGTCAGGATTCGATCGGCTCCGTCCCCGAACTCGCCCGCAAACTGGTCGTCGCCGGCGTGGTCGACGGACGAAACATCTGGCGGTCGGATCTGGATTCGGCACTGAGCACGTTGGGTGCTCTGTTGGGCAGCGTGGATACTCTTGCCGTCTCCACATCGTGCTCCCTGCTGCATGTTCCGTACACTCTCGACGCAGAGGCCGATGTCGACAAGGCCCTGCGCTCGTGGCTCGCGTTCGGCACCGAGAAGGTCAAGGAAGTAGTAACTCTCGCAACCGCTCTCACACAGGGCCGAGAGTCGGTGGATGACGAGTTCGCTCTGGCACGAGCGGCCGCGTCGACCCGCAAGGACGATCGCAGACTCAATGATGCGAGTGTTCGAGGCCGTCTGGACGCGGTGCTGAACTCGGCGACCGGTCGCGCGCCCGCCGCCGAACGTCGCGCTGCCCAGGACGAACTGCTTTCTCTGCCGCCGCTGCCCACGACGACCATCGGTTCGTACCCGCAAACCTCGAAGATCCGCATCGCTCGCGCAGCACTGCGCAAGGGCGAGATCGACGAAGCCGAGTACGTCAACCGTATGCGCGCCGAAATTGCCGAAGTTGTTGCGCTCCAGGAAAAGCTGGACCTGGACGTTCTTGTTCACGGTGAGCCGGAACGCAACGACATGGTCCAGTACTTCGCGGAGCAGTTGGACGGATTCTTCGCCACCGCCAACGGTTGGGTCCAGTCGTACGGCACCCGCTGCGTGCGTCCGCCGATTCTGTACGGCGACGTCTCCCGCCCGAAACAGATGACCGTCGACTGGATCACGTACGCGCAGTCCCTGACCGACAAGCCGGTCAAGGGCATGCTCACCGGACCCGTCACCATTCTGGCCTGGTCGTTCGTCCGCGACGACCAACCCCTCGCCGACTCGGCAAATCAAGTCGCACTGGCCATTCGAGACGAGACCGTCGACCTGCAGGCCGCCGGAATCGGAATCATCCAGGTTGACGAACCGGCTCTACGAGAACTACTCCCACTGCGCGCCGAGGATCGGCGTGCCTACCTGGACTGGTCGGTCGGCGCCTTCCGGTTGGCTACCTCGGGCGTCGCGGATTCCACCGCGATCCACACGCACCTGTGCTACTCCGAGTTCGGAGCGGTGATCGGCGCCATCGCCGGCCTCGACGCGGACGTCACGTCCATCGAGGCGGCGCGCTCACACATGGAGGTCCTCGACGATCTCAGTTCGGTCGGGTTCGATCTCGGCGTCGGCCCGGGTGTCTACGACATCCACTCGCCGCGGGTGCCGAGCGTCGACGAGATTGCCGAATCCCTGCGTGAGGCACTCAAAGCTGTTCCTGTCGAGCGGTTGTGGGTCAACCCGGACTGCGGTTTGAAGACCCGCGGTTCCGTCGAGGTCGAGGCGTCACTGCGTAACCTCGTCGAAGCCGCGAAGTTGGTACGAGCGGAGCTATAGGGGCAAAGCCCCGGTGCGCCTTTTTGGTAGTGGGCACTACCAAAAAGGCGCACGGGGGTCAGCTCAACCACGTGTTGCCGAAGAGCAGAATCCCGTCCGCACTCGGGGTCACTCCGTGGACGTTCTCGCGCCACGGGATGAAGACCTTGCCGGAGTTGACCACGGCCATCGGCGCCGTCTCGTTGACCACGGTCTGAATATCGTCGATGACGGCTCGCCGCTCATCCTCGCCCGACGCTGTTTGCAGCTTGCCGAGCAACTCGTCCATCCGAGCGTTCTTGTAACCGAGGATGTTCGACGGCGATTCGCTGAACAGGTTGCCGTACATACGCACGAACGGTGACTCTTCCAGCACGTTAAACGCGAAGTAGGACACGTCGTAGTCATGCTTTGCGTACAGCATGGAAATCAGATCGTTGATGCTGGTTGCGTAGGTGATGTCGACCGTGAAACCCACTGCCTGCAAGAGCGACTGAAACGTCAGTGCGCTGCGCTGCGTCGCCGGATCGTTCATCCCGACGTACGTCAGTTTTCCGTCGTAACCGTCCGCCTTCGCCTCGGCGAGATACTTCTTGGCCGCCTCGGGGTCGAAGCCGTTCCCGGCCACCGATCCGTGCCACTGCGACCACGACGCGAACATGTCGGTGCCGGGTTCGCCGAAGCCGCCCTGAACTCGCTCGTTGAACGTATTCGGGTCCACCGCAGCGACAATCGCCTTACGCACGCGCTCGTCCTTCGCTGCCCGATCGTCGCGCTGATTGATTGCCAGAACTCCGGCCATGCTGGCCGAGTACACAAATCCGGGATCACCGGCTTCGAAAGCCTCGTGAATGAAGTCGGGAGACTTCAGATAGGCAACCTGGATTCCGTCGGTGTGCAATCCTTCCAGTTTGCTCTTCTCGTTGACGATTGCCGGAAAGCGCAACTTCTCGAGGTACGGCGCCCCGTCCCAGTACGTCGGACGGGCAGCGAGCACCAATTCGTCCTGGGAGGCGAACTTCTCGACGGTGAACGGGCCTGCCCCGATCGGGGTGAACGTGCCGGTAGCCATCGACGAGGGCGCGACGATCATGCCGGGACCGGTGGTGAACATGATCGGGAACTCGTCCCACGGCTGCGCCAATGTAAAGACGACCGTACTCGGATCCGGTGAATTCGTCTCGCGCACAGCGGTCTTCCACACCAGCGCGTGAGTTCCCTTCTTCTGCAGATAGTGATCGATGCTCCACAGGACTGCCGCACTGTCCATCGGAGTGCCGTCGCTGAAGGTGACGCCGTCGCGCAATTTCAGTGTCCACACCGTGTTGTCGCCGTTGGCCGACAACGACTGAGCCAAGTGGGGAACATACTCGCCCGCCGACGTATCGAAGCGCATGAGAAGGTCGTAGATGGCTGCCATTTCGCTACCACCGGTAGCGCCGCCGTCCTGACGGTCAGCCGGATCGAGACTGCTGATCCCGTTGTAGGTGGCAAACGACACGGTGCCACCCGATCGCGGCTCTCCCCCGTTGTTCTGGTCACCGACAACTCCGACCGTCACGTCCGATGCATCCGTGGTCGTACCTTGGCTGCTACCGGCGCACCCCGTCACCACCAGCGTCGCCGACGCCAGGACAACCATCCAGATTCGAGCGCGGACTCGGTACGAGCGCTTCATTGCGACTCACTTTCACAGTTCACGGATACGTCGATCCCTGGATCGGACACCCCGACATATTTGTAAGTGAATTCTAGGTAAGGTCTCGTCCTGCGTCTTCGTTTTCACAAAGCCGAAGCGATAATTCGCGTTCATGACAGCAGAAACAAGAACTGAATTCTAGGTTGCAACCGTTCAGCGAATTACCAGTCCGATGACGTCTTCGACGTTCCGCTGGGCCTCTGCGAATCCGATCCGGCCACTGGTCCACAGCGCAAGGGCCGTCAGCATCGTGCCGCCTATTGCCACGGCCGCAACCCTCGCCGTCTCGGCCGGGACGCCGTCCATCAACTCGAACAGCATTCTCCGATGTGCCGCTGCGCGCAGATCCAACGACTCGATCACGAACTGATCCGAGGACGAATGGAGTTCGATCTCCAACCGAGCGAAGTGGGGCCTACGCTCGAATGCCTTCATCTCGCGGCGATGAAGTGCCAGAACCCGCTCGTACGCGTTGTTCTCACCACCGTCTGCCCGCAACTTCTCAGGACGACGGACCGATTCGAGACCGCTCCACGCCGTCATCGCCGCAGCCAGAAGTTGCTGTTTGGTCGGAAAGTAGCGATACAGCGTTCCGAGTGCGACGCCTGAACGCTCCGAGACGTCTTTCATCTGGATTCGATCCGACGGCATCTCGGCCAGCATCTCGACCACCGCCGTGGTCAGTCGTCCTCTCCGCTCGAGTTGCCCCACCGACATGAGGTCGACGTCCAAGGGAAACTCGTCGCTGCGCGCAGTCACGCGCGTCACGATAGTTCAGAATCCTGACCGCAGTGCCGGGTTGCGAAGTTTCATCGTAACCCCGAGATCTAATACACGGATTAATCAACTGCAGATCGCGCTAGGGTTAGTCCATGACTGACCGGACAACCGATGACCAGCCAACCGTCGGCGCGCTGAACTTCTGGTCGTTCATCGAACTGGCCAACAAGCGACTGGCCACCGAACACGGCTTTCGCGACCAGCTGGCCACCGAGGTACTACTGACACTCAATCGGGCTTCCAACGTGGTCACCTACGATCTCGAGTCGTCGATCCACCGCCCTCGCGGCTGGTCATGGTCCTCCTTCAGGCTGTTGTTCGTCACCTGGCTGGCCGGTCCGATCGAGCCGAAGGCTGCCGCCGAGCTCACCGGCATGAGTAGGGCAGCGGTCTCCAATCTGTCCAAGTCGCTGCTGGCAGACGGATTGATCGATCGTCGGCCCACCGAGAACGACGGCCGTTCCGTCCAGCTGTACCTGACCGACAAGGGCCGAGAAGCCATGGTCGAAGCCTTTCGCGAGCAGAACGAACGCGAACACGCCTGGGTAAGCGTCCTGAGCGAGGCCGAACAGCGAATTCTTGTCATGCTCCTGGACAAACTGATCACCAACCGCAGCCAGTTCGACGTACGCGGACGTAACTGACATAGACCCGAACCCCCTTGGAGGGTTGCGCTCATCACATCATTTTAGTTAATGTGTTTACTATCTGGTGGGTGAGCCAGGCAGAACAGCACAGAAGGAGCCCCGTCATGGCGTTCTATCGACAACTCGGCAACATCCCACCGAAGCGTCACACCCAACACCGTGACGAGTCCGGCAACCTCTACTACGAAGAACTGATGGGAGAGGAAGGTTTCTCCTCGGATTCTTCGTTGCTGTACCACCGCGAGATCCCGTCGGCCATCGTCGACGCAACGGTCTGGGAACTGCGCGATCAGAGCACAACCCCCAACCATCCCCTCAAACCGCGCCATCTGAAACTCCACACGCTGTTTCCCGAAAGCACCTGGAACGAGACCGACGTGGTAACCGGCCGTCGTCTCATCCTCGGAAATGCCGACGTGCGATTGTCCTACGTCGTTGCGGCAGCGCCATCTCCCCTGTATCGCAACGCAATCGGCGACGAGATGGTCTACATCGAATCTGGCGAGGCGACCGTCGAGACCGTCTTCGGCGCACTCGAGGCCAGTGAAGGTGACTACGTCCTGATCCCGATGTCCACAACGCATCGATGGATCCCCAAGGGTGACAAGCCACTTCGTGCCTACGCCATCGAGGCGAACAGTCACATCGTCCCACCCAAGCGCTATCTGTCCCGCTTCGGCCAGCTGCTCGAGAACGCACCGTTCTGTGAACGAGACCTGCACGGACCGATCGCGCCCATGATCGCCGAAGGAACCGACGTCGAGGTACTGGTCAAGCACCGAACGTCGGCGGGCATCGTCGGCACCCGAATGGTTTATCCCACGCACCCTTTCGATGTCGTCGGCTGGGACGGCTGCCTGTACCCGTACACCTTCAACATCTCCGACTACGAGCCGATCACGGGCCGTGTTCACCAACCGCCGCCGGCGCACCAGGCGTTCGAGGGGAACAACTTCGTGATCTGCAACTTCGTTCCGCGCAAGGTCGACTACCACCCCCTGTCGATCCCGGTGCCGTACTACCACTCGAACGTCGACTCGGACGAGATCATGTTCTACTGCGGCGGTGACTACGAGGCGCGCAAGGGTTCCGGCATCGGTCAGGGGTCGATATCGATTCATCCCGGCGGCCACGCCCACGGACCACAACCCGGCGCCTACGAGCGGAGCATCGGCGCCGAGTTCTTCGACGAGCTCGCCGTGATGGTCGATACGTTCCGGCCCCTCGAATTGGGTGAGGGAGCCCTTGCCTGCGAGGACGAAGCGTACGCCTGGAGCTGGGCAGGGCGGGGGCCTAGGCAATGACGATCATCTCCCCACTCCTGCGCGGCCTGTGCGACGACGCAGCACTCTTCCCACCCGGCAATGCTCCTCTCGCCGAGGCAGTTCCGGCCCACGCCGCCTACCTGCAGGCGGATTACGACGCACTGGTCGGGCCTTTCGTTTTTCCCGCGCCGCGACTGAGCGAACTGGCTGCGTACGTTTCAGCGGACAGCCCGGTGACGCTGAGCCTGACCGTGCCGGCCGGCCCATCCGATACGGCGGCCGCACTCTCGAACGCGCTCGCCATCCCTGGTGTTCACGTCGCCGCCGTCGAGGTGGGAATTCCTGACGGGTTGGACGCCGATGCGGCCTTCGAGGAAATCGCTCGTGTCCATGCCGCTCATCCCGACGTCGACATTTTTGTCGAGGTGCCTCGAGGTGATCGGCGCGCGGGCTATCTGGCAGCTCTCGAAACTGCCGGGCATTCCGCAAAGTTTCGCACCGGCGGGATTGTCGCCGAGGCGTACCCGAACGAGGAAGAGCTCGCCGATGCGGTGATATCCGTTGTCCGAGCGAATATCCCGTTCAAGGCGACTGCGGGACTGCACCACGGCGTGCGCAACACCGATCCGGAAACAGGCTTCGAGCAACACGGCTTCCTCAACATCATGGTGGCCGTCGACGCGGCGAGGCGGGGCGCCGATCGTTCGGAAATTGTTGCTGCACTGTCTCAGCGCGATGGAAAATCGATCGCGCAAGCCCTGTCCGACCTCACCGAGGACGAGGCCGGCGAGGTGCGTCGCCGATTCCTCTCGTTCGGTACCTGCAGCATCTCGGACCCTCTGACCGAGCTGGAAGGCCTCGGGTTGATCGTCCGCTCCGACAAAACCGAAGGAACTCTCGTATGACTGTCACGACCATCGACATTCCCGCCGACTCACTGTTCGGTCTCGACAATCTGCCGTACGGGGTCTTCTCCCCCGCGGGAGGGTTACCGCGTGTCGGTGTGCGCGTCGCCGAATCGGTGGTCGATCTCGCAGCGACACTGGGTGATTCCGTCTTCTCCGAACCGACTCTGAACGCGTTCATGGCTCAGGGACGAGATCAGTGGGTATCGGTGCGAAACCGGATCACGGAGCTCGTGACTAGCGAAATAGACTCGAATGCAGTGTTTTCCGTTGATTCGGTGACAATGCATTTGCCGATCGCAGTGGCCGACTACGTGGATTTCTACGCGTCGGAGAATCACGCAACCAACCTCGGACGCCTGTTCCGCCCCGACGCCGCCCCCTTGATGCCGAACTGGAAGCACCTTCCCGTCGGATACCACGGACGCTCGAGCACCATCGTCGTCTCCGGCACCGACATCGTTCGTCCCTGCGGACAGCGGAAGGCACCCGATCAGGAAAGCCCGGACTTCGGACCGTCCCGGCGCCTCGACATCGAAGCCGAGATGGGGTTCATCGTCGGAACTCCCTCGAAGATGGGCGATTCCATCACCCCGGACGAATTTGCCGAGTACGTCTTCGGCGCCGTGGTCGTGAACGACTGGTCTGCCCGAGACATCCAGGCGTGGGAGTACGTGCCCCTCGGTCCGAACCTGGGGAAGAGTTTCGCGACCTCCATCTCACCGTGGGTCGTACCCTTGCTCGCTCTCGAAGCAGCCCGAATCGACACTCCGGTGCAGGATCCCGAACCGCTTTCCTATCTGCGTGGTGAAGAGAAGTGGGGGCTGGACATCGACCTGGCCGTCGAATGGAACGGTCACGTCGTCTCCCGGCCGCCCTACGCCCAGATGTACTGGTCGCCTGCGCAGATGCTCGCGCACACCACCATCAACGGCGCAGCAGCAAGCACCGGCGATCTCTTCGCGTCCGGAACCATTTCCGGACCGGACAAAGATCAGCGCGGCGCCTTCATCGAGCTGACGTGGGGCGGCAAGGAACCCGTAGCTGTGGGCTCCGAGACCCGTACCTTTCTCGAAGACGGCGACACCATCGCCATCTCAGCCACCGCTCCCGGCGTCGGCGGATCACGAATCGGCTTCGGGGATGTTCACGCTCGGATCCTGCCTGCAACGCAAACCGAAAGATAGTGATTGACAACATTTTGATTCACGCTGATCTGATGTCCGGAATTCCTTGCCTCACAATTCTCCGAAGATAAGCTGGACTAACCATCCAGAGCGATCGAGAGTCCTGGCTCCGTGACGTCGCAGCAACCCCCTCTGCTGAGGTGCGGGTGCTTTCTGCCAGGTCCGATGGAGGACTCGTGCCAGGCGATCGACCCCGTACCTCAGTGGGGACAGCAGCTGTCATCGTGATCGTGGGTGGTGGACCCCGCGGGACCGGCGTACTCGAGCGGATCCTCGCTCACGAATCGGTGAACGCCGATCCCACACCGATCGACATTCACGTTGTCGACCCGTATCCGGCAGGCGCCGGCCGTATTTGGCGAGGCAGCCAGGCGCCGCTTCTGTGGATGAATTCGACAACCGCGGACGTCACGATGTTCACCGACGAGACCACCGCCGTGATCGGCCCGGTGCTGCCGGGTCCGACCCTCGCGGAATGGGTCGCCGAGCGCTCGGCTGAGCTTGCCGAATTCCCAGAAATCGCAGCAGAAGTTCCGACGATCACCCCGTCGTCGTTTGCATCGAGGTCACTGCAGAGCCGATACCTGAACTGGGTGTTCGAGACTGCAGTCGACTCCGCGCCAGCGCACGTCGACGTTCGAGTTCATCGACGATCCGTGGTCGACATCGTGAACGTCGGCGAGACACAGACGGTTCATCTGGACGACGGAGCTGTCATCGACGCGACGACCGTCCTTCTCGCACAAGGGCACCCCGATGCGTTGCCTGCCCCACGTGAAACCGCGCTGACCAGCTTCGCGTCCGATCACGGGTTGACGTATGTGGGTCCGGGCTACACTGCCGACCTCGACGCCGATGTCATTCCCGAAGGCGAACCGGTTCTGATCGCCGGACTCGGGCTGGCTTTCATCGACTGGATGGTTCTCCTCGCCGAGAGCCGTGGCGGCAACTTCGAACGCGGTGAAGACGGCGTCCTCACTTACGCTCCCTCGGGTCGGGAACCCCTGTTGTATGCCGGATCTCGTCGCGGAGTGCCGTATCACTCCAAGATTTCGTACTCGATCGCTGACGCACGGCCACCGCTACCGCGGTTCTTCACCGCTGATCTCGTTCCCGGTGACGGACCGTTGGATTTCCGAAACGACATCTGGCCCTTGGCGTCGAAAGAACTGGCAGGCGCCCACTATCACGAGCTGTTCGCATCTCACCCGGATCGGACAGTGGGCACCTGGGAGGAGTTCGACGCCGAATTCGCCTCGCTGGCCTGGGGATCGCCTCGATTGCATGAACTGGTCGAGAACGCAGTCCCGAAGCCGGAAGACCGTATCGATCTCGAGCGGCTGAACCGCCCACTCGGCGGTGAGCGCTACGACGGGCTTGCCGAGGTCCAGTCCCGGATCACCGAATACATCTCGGCAGATGTCGCGCGGAGGTCGGACCCGTATTTCAGCGCCGACGCGGCTGTCTTCTCAGCGCTGCTGTCGACGTACATGACCGTCGGAGAATTGTTGCGGCGCGGCAGAATCCCGGCCGAATCCGTCGCCAAGGACGTCGAGGGTTGGCTTCATTCGTTCTTCAGCTTCATCGCCAGTGGTCCGCCGCCCGAGCGTTTGGAACAGTTGGTCGCCCTCAACGAGGCGGGCATCGTCCAGTTCCTCGGGCCGGATTCGGTGTTCTCCACCGAGATCGACCCGGCAACGGGGGCTGGGATCTTTGTCGCGCGCAGTGCGTCGCACACCGACATCGTGGCCGCGAACACCCTCGTCGAAGCACGCTTGCCGGTTGCTTCCATCAGCGCGAGCGGTGACTTGCTCCTGCGGACGCTTCACGGTCGGGGCGAGGCAGTCGAACTTCGTGCGACCGTGGACAGTTCGGCGAAGCTCGCCGTCGACGGTACTTCACGAATTCTCGACCGGAACAACACAGCTCATCCTCGCCGCTTCGCGGCCGGGCCGTGGGTTGCAGGCCACAACTGGTCGGCGGCTTTCCCTCGTCCCCGTACCAATGCGGGGTTTTTCCGGCACAACGACGCCCTGGCGGCGGAGATTTTGGGCGCTGCGCGCCTGTGAGCGGTTAGGGAGTCCAGAGACTCCCTAACCGCTCACGGGGGCTGTGCCCCTCCTAGCTGAACACCAACTCACCCTCGTCAACCGCGACGGTGATACTGCCGCCCTCTTCGAGGAGATCGTCGAGCAGCATGTCGGCGATCTTGTCGTCGACCACACGCTGAATCGAACGACGCAACGGGCGAGCCCCGAACTCGGGTTGATGCCCGTGCTCGGCAATCCAGTCCACTGCGTCGGCAGTGAACTCGATCTCGATGCCCTTGGACTGCAGCCGCTTCCGGCTGTCGTCGAGCAGCAGATCAGTAATCCGGTGCAGTTGCTCGGTGTCGAGCTTGCGGAAGATCACGATCTCGTCGATACGGTTGAGGAACTCCGGCCGCATCGATTCGCGCAACCTGGCCATTACGCGGTCGCGCAGTGGCTTCTCCGCCGACTCTGCATCGCCTGTGGTGAAGCCGAGTCCACCGGACTTGCTCGAGATGATGTCCGAGCCGAGGTTGCTGGTCATGATCACGACGGTGTTCTTGAAGTCCACCGTCCGACCCTGACCGTCGGTCAGACGCCCGTCGTCGAGCACCTGGAGCAAGGTGTTGAACACGTCCGGGTGTGCCTTCTCGATCTCGTCGAGCAGGATCACCGAGTACGGGTTACGACGCACCTGTTCCGTGAGCTGTCCGGCCTCGCCGTAGCCGACGTATCCGGGAGGAGCACCGACCAATCGGCTGACCGTGTGCCTCTCACCGAACTCACTCATGTCGAAGCGCAGCATCTTGTTCTCGTCTCCGAAGAGTGTGGCAGCCAGAGCTTTTGCGAGCTCCGTCTTGCCGACGCCAGTGGGTCCGAGGAACAGGAAGCTACCGACGGGACGATCCGGATCGCTCATACCGGTCCGGCTACGACGCACGGCACGCGCGATTGCGCGAACGGCGTCATCTTGCCCGATGACACGACCGTGCAGTTCCTCTTCCAGACGGCGCAGGCGATCTTTCTCTGCCTGAGTCATCTGGCTTGCCGGAATACCCGTTGCGCGAGCGACAACTTCGGCGATTTGTTCAGCGGTCACGTCCGGCGTTTCCTCGGAAGGAACCGAGGATCCTGCCTTCTCGAGACGCTTTGCGACGCCGTTGATCTCGTCACGCAGGGTCGACGCCTTCTCGTACAACTCGTCGGCGACGGCTTTTTCCTTGTCGCTCTCGAGCTGCTCGAGACGCTGCTGCAGCGCAGCGGTGTCTACCGTGGCCGTCTTCAAGCGAAGCCTGGCGCCGGCCTGGTCGATCAGGTCGATTGCCTTGTCCGGCAAGAACCTGTCGCCGATGTAACGTGCCGACAGCTCTACCGCAGCGGTGATCGCCTCGTCGGTGTAATGGACCTTGTGGTGATCCTCGTACCGACTGCGCAGGCCGCTCAAGATGGCGATCGCGTCCTCGATCGACGGCTCTCCGACCTGTACGGGCTGGAAGCGCCGCTCGAGCGCGGGATCCTTCTCGATGTTCTTACGGTATTCGTCGAGCGTGGTGGCGCCGACGATGTGCAGTTCACCGCGAGCGAGCTTGGGCTTGAGGATGTTTCCGGCGTCCATCGCACCGTCTGCGCCGCCTCCGGCACCAGCGATGGTGTGCATCTCGTCGATGAAGACGATCAGCTCGTCCTTGTGTGCGGTGATCTCGTCGATCACCTTGGTCAGCCGTTCCTCGAAGTCACCGCGGTAACGGGTACCCGAGACCATGCTCGAGAGTTCGAGCTGGACGATCTTCTTGCCCACCAACGATTCCGGGACATCCCCGTCGACGATGCGCTGGGCCAGTCCTTCGACGATGGCAGTCTTGCCGACGCCGGCCTCACCCACCAGGACCGGGTTGTTCTTGGTGCGGCGGGAGAGGATCTCGATGGTCTGTTCGATCTCGTCGGCGCGGCCGATCACCGGATCGACGCCGCCGTTGCGGGCGCGATCGGTGAGATCGATGCCGTACTTGTCGAGCGTCGGTGTGGTGGACTCGTCTTCGACTGGACCGGCTGCGGGATTCTGAACCGCTGCCTGCAGCTTCTCCGGCGTGATGCCGGCCGAAGCGAGCAGACGACCCGGAACATGATCGGGGTCACCGGCCAGGGCGATGAAGAGATGTTCGGGGTCGATGTACGTCGATCCCAGGGCTCGGGCCAGTTGATGAGCCTCGAGTAGAGCGGTTTTCACGGCACTGCTGAGCGCAGGAGCAGAGTAGCCCCCCTGCTCACGGCCTTGTGGCAGCCGCAGGTCGACGGCGTCGACCACGGATTTCGGGTCGGCTCCGGCGCGCTGCATGAGCGTGCGGACCGGATCCTGCTCCGCCATGACGCGGAGAACGTGCAGTGCATCGAGATCCGAATCACCGCGAGCAGCCGCTACACGTGCAGCGTCAGCCATGAGTTGCTGGGTGGCCCTGCTCATGAGCCGGGAAATATCGATGCGACCGGGACCCTCGGGCCCGAAGAATGCTGGCATTCCGAAGCCTCCTTGCAGAAAGTTGAGCGTTACTGACTCAATTAACGTGCATGGGGCTCGATCAATTCCCGCGGGCTCAGATTTGTTTCAACACCATCCAGTCGCCGATCGTTCTCAACTACCGAAAGATCCGGTAGACCGACCGACCGGGTACGCCTCGACGCGCATGATCACCGATCCCGCGCAGGGACCACTCGCGATGTCGGTACGCCACGAACCTTTCAGACTGCCATCGGGCTGAGGTGTGTAATACGCCTCGGAGTGCGCCGGTGCCCACACCTTGGGCACGCCTTCCCCCTGGTAGCAATCCCACTCCCAGTCATAGGGGTGCACCCAACTGGTTCCGTCCCAGGTGTATCGAGCAGGCTGCGGCAACGTCGGATTGGCGGGAGCCGGACCGCCGACCACTGTGGCGATACAGACTCCGCTCGAGCAATCCGTCTCGAACGTGTATGTATCGGAGAAATCCGGCTCCCACTGGCTGGCGGCCAGACTTGTGCCCGTCTTGGTCGCGGCGAAACGCTTGAGCGAGTAATCACCGGACCAATTCGCATCCGCAGCCCCCGCGGGCATCGCTCCGGCGACAAACCACGTAGCAACGAGAGCAACCACCAACAATGACTTCCGCATGCGTGAAGTGAATCACAAGCCATGTCCGAATTGTCGGATACTGACCACAAGAACACCGACGACGATCAGCACCAGCGAAACCAACGGCAACGCTCCCGCACCCCAGTCCGCCAAGATCAGCCCGCCTACGACGCCGCCCGCTGCGATCGCCGAATTGAAGATCGTCACGAAAACCGATTGCGCAGTGTCCACAGCGTCGCCCGTCGTATCCGCGAGCGCCGTCTGAAGGAGAGTGGGAGCGCCTCCGAATGCCACACCCCACGCCGCAACGCTGAGTGCGATCACAGCGAAGCTGTCACCGCCGACGCCCAACGCCGTCAAAGCTGCGGCAAAGACCACCAAGCTCAGCACGGTGAGACTTCGAAGGGCCCGGTCGACAAACACCCCGACCACACCGATGCCCACGAAGGCGAAAAGTCCGAACACGAACAAGACGATTCCCAACCGATCGCCGAAACCGATGCGATCCAGAAACGCCGCCAGATACGTGTACACGATGTTGTGCGCGAGGATCCACAAGAACGCGACAAACAGAATCGGTCGTACGCCAGGCAGGACCAGGACTTTCCGCACCGGCAGCTGCCGATCCGCTTGTTGCCCGGGAAAGTCCGGCATCACCGTGAGTATCCACGCGACCAGAAGTAGCGCAGCAACCGACATCACGGCGAAGACGACGCGCCAATCGGCCAGGGTCCCGAGCCACGCCCCCATCGGAACGCCGATTGCCAACGCGATCGGCTGTCCGACGGAGGCAACCGCAACGGCCCGCCCCTGCAGGTGAGGGGGCGACATCCTGCGTGCGTACCCGGCAAGCAACCCCCACACCACACCTGCCGCCATACCGGCCAGAAACCGAACACCCAAGGTGAGAACAAGATTCGACGAAAGCGCTGTCACCAGATTGAAGACACCGAACCCCAGAATCGCCGACACCACGACAGCACGCCGTCGCAATCCTCGGGTCAATGCGATCAGTGGTACCGCCCCGACGACGGAACCCAATGCGTATGCGGTGACCAATTGCCCTGCGCCGGAGACTGATACGGACAACCCTGACCCGATCTGCACCAGTAGTCCGGCCGGCATGGTTTCGGTTGTGATCGCTATGAAGCCTGCCATTGCGAGTGCCGACAACCCGGCCAGCGGTAGTGTCCGGACGGAATCGGTCTCCGTCAGTGCCGAAGTCGCCGTCCCGTCCGAGTTCGAGCTCACCTCGTCGGTGTTTCGGGACTGCCTTCACCCGACTGGCCGGAACGGACCAGTTCTGCAATAGACGCCCAGTCCATCTCGCCCTGACCGTTCGCCAGAGCCTGAGCGAGCACGCCTCGAAGTACGCCACCGAACGGCAAATCCAGATCGACGCTGTCGGCGGCGTCGAGCGCAAGCCTCAAATCCTTGAGGCCCAGAGCTGTGGTGAATCCTGCAGGCTCGTACTGACGCGTCGCGACGAGGTTTCCGTAGCTGGAGTAGACCGGCCCCGGGAAGATCGTCGAGGTCAGCAGTTCTACGAGTTGGCTTCCGTCCACACCTGACCTCTCCCCCAATGTGATTGCCTCGCCCAAGGATTGAATCGCGGCGAGGATGAGGTAATTGCCGATGATCTTGACGATGTTGGCCTGCTCCGGACGCTCACCTTGTGGCCACGTGCGAGCACCGATGACGTCGAGGAAGGGTTGCACTCGCTCGAGGAGGGAACTGTCGCCGGCGGCGATGATGTTCAACTGGCCAGCCTGAGCAACAGAAACGCGTCCGAACACCGGCGCCGCGATGTACCCGATGCCGTACTCGGCGTGCAGTGCGGCGGCGCGCTTGGCAAGGTCGACGCTGACGGTGGCCATGTTGACGTGCACGGTTCCACTCGGAACGGATGCGAGGACGGCGGGATCCAGAATGGCCGAAGACACGGCCGAATCATCTGCCAACATCGACAGCACAACACCGGACTGGAATGCCTCGGCAACGGTTTTCGCGCCGATCGCCCCTTCCTCGACCAGTTCGGCTACCGCTTCAGGGCTGCGATTCCACACCGTCACGTCGAAGCCTGCGCCCAGTAGATTTCGAGCGATGGGACGACCCATCGCGCCCAAGCCGACTACGGAAACAGAAGTCATGGATTTCCCTCTCGAAAATGTTGAACCATCTAAGACGGTTCAACACTCTCACACAGGTACAGTTGCTGTCGAACCGGTTGAGATGGTTCGCCACGAAGGAGGATGAAAGTGAACGAAGCAGGAGCTGATCAATCCGCTCGGGACGTGTTTCGACTCGACAACGACACGCTCGCCTTCCGCTTCACCGCCACCCTCACCAATCGGAACGGCTCGAGGTTCGAACGACTCACGAGCCCGCAGCGACTCGAATTATGGTTACGCGCCAACGATCTGATGGACGCCCCCGCAACCGCGACAGAAGACGACCTCCGCGGCGCGCAGGATTTACGTGAGGCCATTCATCGCATCGGAACCGCCGTGTGCGAGAACCGCCGTGCCTCACGCACCGATGTCGGGATCGTCAACACCGCATCCGAGCTCGGTGATGCCCACCTCGTCCTCGAGAGTGGCCGGGCCCTCTGGAAATCAGCCGGAGACAATCCGATCCGCGACGCTTTGTCGATAGTGGCTGCCGACGCGATCGCGGTGCTCGGTGGAGCCGACCGGGACCGCGTCAAAGCCTGCCAGGGCGACGGGTGCACCGGCCTCTACGTCGACACCAGTCGCGGCAACAACCGACGCTGGTGCTCGATGAACATCTGCGGAAACAAAGCCAAGAAATCCGCGATGACCGCTCGCGCCGACTAGCTCCTCTCACGCTCGCCGCCAGTCGATTTCGCCGCCACTCGGTTCCACAGCTTCTCGATCGGCGTCGACAGCAGGAGAAGAAACAGCGGGAAGTACGACGTCACCGGAACGAGCACACTGACGAGCAGCGCCACCACCATGATCAGGAAAGTGACGATTTCAGCGGTGAAATGCGGCTTCGCATTCTCTTCACTCAACGACGGGTTGCGAACCAGACCCCACGCGACCACCGCCAGGCACGCAGCACTGGCTGCCATTGTCCCGATGTAGAGAGCCCTGGTTCCGAGATCCTGCGACGGCGCCGCAACGAGCGCTGTCGGGAAGGGCAGGAACACGATGGTCATCACCCACAACCCCAGTCCGCGAACGACCACCTTGTCCGCGTCGACCACAAAACGAAGCAGCCGATGCTGCGACCACCAGAGCCGGAAGATCACCAGAAAGCTCAGGGCGAACGAGTAGAACTGCGCAGCGTGATCGCGCAGCAGTTCCGACGTGGTGCCGTGGTGGTCACTGGTGAGTTCGACCAGCGGCAGTACGAGCAGCGTGATCGCAATGGCGACAATCGCGTCGATGAAAGTGACGTAGCGCTCGAAGTAGCGGGTGCGTTCCGCAATCTCAGCCATTGCGGAAGCATAAGCCTCACAACAGGAAACAGACCGGCGACGCCACTTTACGGAAGCACGTATCCGGAAACATACAATTAACGAATCAAATTCGTTAGATCTCTTGACCGTGGCGGAGCCCATCCCCATACTTAACGAATCACATTCATTAAGTGACTCGCATCACGCCACCAGGGGTCGGTTCAGCCACCCCCTTCAGGACATGGGGTTGCCCTAGTGCCGATCAACGCTTCGACGAATACGCAGTCCGACCGGGTTCCACTCACCGCCAACCGCGGTATTGCCGTCTTCAGTATCGGCGTCATGGGGTTCATCACCGCGAACCTCATCCCCCTGATGATCGTGGCAATGGTCGAGGACCTTGGTGTCACCGAATCCGCTGCCGGTGCCGTTCTGACCGCATCGCTGCTGGTCTGCGCCGTCACCTGCCTCGCCACCACCCGAATCGCCTCGGGCCGGCATCGCCATCTCCTCGGCCGCGTCAGCCTGATCGCGATGGCAGCCGCATTCGGCGTTGCGGCCATCGCACCGTCCACGACGATCGCATGCGCCGCGATCATCGTCGGCGGTATCGGCGCTGGTGGATCCGCATCCGTTGGCGGAGCGGCACTGGCCGCGCTCACGAACCCGGACCGGGCGTCAAGCATCAGCGGCCTCGTGAACCGTGTCGTCGTCACAGCCGTCCTCGCTCTCATACCCATCCTCGGCACACACATGACCAACGCATTCGGCATCGTCGCAGTCCTGGCACTGGCTACCGCAGCAACGGTCACCTGGTTGCCGTCGTCCCCGGTGAAAGAGTCGCCGGAGACGGCGAAGTCCGCCAATACGACCACAGCTCTCCCCGCCGGGGTCAGCGCGAAACGACTCACTTTTGCCGGAACCGCATTTCTCGCGATGCTTGCAGTCTGGGCGATCAGCGAGGACTCGTTGTGGGCAGTACTCGGCATCATGGGTTCCGAGCACGCCGGGCTCTCGGATCAACAAATGAGTCTCGCACTGAGCGCATCAACGGCGGGTGGTGTGCTCGCGGCTGTTACCTTGACCGCGTTGGGTTCTCGGGTCAGTCGGACAGTATCGATCTCCGTGCTACTGATACTCGGGGCAATTCTGAAGCTGTCTGCCGGCCTCACCACCGATCCCACGATCTACCTGGTAGTGGTCATCGCTTGGAACACGATCTACGCGGCCACGTTCATCGTCCTGGTTGCCATCTCGGCCGCGCTCGACGCGGCCGGCCGATGGTCGGCGCCACTACTGGGCACCTACCTCATCGGCTCCGCGTTCGCGCCGCTGTTCGGAACTTCGGTGACGGCCGGCCTCGGGTATCCGACCTTCGGAGTCATCATCTCGGGGATCAGCTTCGTTTTACTGGTCCCGTTCGCCTTGGTTTCCCGACTCTCCGCACGTACCGAAGGTGCGTATCGTCACCACAGCGCCGCCATCACTACTACCGTCATCGCGTAAGGATCACGTAGAAGTCATGAATGACAGCATCACTCACTACCGCAACGGAAAGATCTTCACGGCTGCCGACGACGGATGGGCCGAGTCGATAGTCGTCGAGGACCACAAGCTCAGATTCGTGGGCGAAACCGTCTATGCCGATATCCTGGCTCCAGACGCCGAGGTGATCGATCTCGAAGGTGCCGTCGTGCTACCCGGTTTCGTCGACGCCCATACGCATTTGGTGATGATGGGATTCGCGCTGCAGAAGTTGGATCTGCGTGATGCCGCCGATCTCGCCGACATTCAGTCCAGCATCAAGCAATTCGCGGAATCGAACCCGGACGCACCACGACTGCTGGGTCGCAGTTGGTTGTTCTCCGCGCTGGATGGAGGGCACCCGACGCGAGAGATGATCGACGCCGTCGTACCCGATCGCCCGGTGTACCTCGACGCCAACGACGTACATTCGGTCTGGGTGAACACTGCAGCACTGCGAGAACTCGGCATCGACGCGGACACTCCCGATCCGATCGGCGGTCGTATCGGCCGGGATCCGGACACCGGAGAAGCCACCGGAATGCTGTACGAGACCGCCATGATGCTCTACGTCTGGCCGAAACTGGCGGAGCTCGCATCCGACGAAGACCGGGACGCCGCCCTCGCTCTCGCCTTCCGCCACTATCTCGAGGACGGCGTGACCGGTGCGGTCGACATGGCACTCGGCGCGGACGAATTAGCCTCGCTGGAAAGAGCATTGGACGCAGGAGACGGAACACTGCCGCTGCGTGTCGCGGCTCACTGGCTGATGACCCGCGAGGACAACGAGGCCGACAACGTCGGACAAGTTCACGACGTGATCGAACTCCACGAGCGCGTCCAAGGTCCGTGGCTCCGTATCGCCGGAATCAAGATCATCATCGACGGTGTGATCGACAGCTGCACTGCCGCAATGAAAGAGCCGTACTCGGACGGCACCAACGCCGAGCCCATCTGGGATCTCGAGTCCTTGATCCCCGTCGTGACAGCCGCCGACGCCGCAGGCCTGCAGATCGCGATGCACGCGATCGGCGACGAGGCGTCGGAGATCGGATTGACGGCACTCGAGTACGCGATCGCCGCCAACGGAGACATTCCCCGCAGGCACCGAATGGAACACTTGGAGTCCATCACCCGGGACAACGTCGAAAGGCTTGCCCGCCTGGGAATCATCGCCTCGATGCAACCGGTTCACGCTGACCCTGCAATCCAGGAGAACTGGCAGGCGATGCTCGGCGACTACCGGGTCAATCGCGCGTACCCCTGGCCCGAATTCACCGAGGCCGGAGCGGTTCTGGCGTTGGGTTCGGACGCTCCGACCGCTCCCCACCCGCCGCTGCCGAACATGTTCATCGCCACCACCCGTCGATCCGCAATCGATCCGTCACTGGCACCCAACCTGCCGAAGTACGCACTCCCCCTCGCGGACGCGCTGGCTCACGCAACTCGCGACGCTGCCTACTCGTGCCGGTGGGAAGATGTGACCGGCCAGCTGGTTCGGGGTAAAGCAGCCGATTTGTCGTACTGAAACAAGATCCGTTCACCGAAGGGGTCGATTCTCTCCTGACCACAGAGATTGCGATGACCGTCGTTGCTGGATCCGTGCGATACGACGCGGCCGGGGCCAAGAGCACCGAAGCACGGAACACCGAGTCCGATAGCTGATCGTTACCGGTTGTTCGATAACGCACGCATGCGGCCCGGCGACAGAACGAAGGAGGGACTTGAACACGTGAACCCATACACTCTGGAGGACGCATGCGCAGGAAAGCTCCGATTTCGGCCGCCGTCGCAGCCGCTGCACTGGTGACGGCCACTGCCCTGACGGTCGCCGGTTGTGGGTCGACCGAAGGAACACCTGAAGCGGCGGCGAGTTCCACGGCAGCCAGTTCAACGGCGTCGGCGACATCGACGGCAAACGAAACCGAGACGACGGTAGCGAGCTCTCCCCCGCCACAATCGAACACCCGCACAAATGCATCCACGACGGCGACTACGACAGCAATCCCCGCTTCGGGTCCCTGTCTCGACGTCGGCTCCTCGCTCGTCACCGACGCCATCGGCACGCTGGGCACCGACATCAACGGGGGCAATTGGATACCGAGATCCGCGAGCGAAGAACAGATCGGGAATTGTCCTGACCTGCTCTGGGTTTCGGTGGACGGCGACGGCGTCGGCGATGCGACTTACCAGTCACACGTCCTGTTCTTCCACGACGGAACATACCTGGGCACGGCTACCAGTGAGCCGTACTCGTACACACACGTCATCGACAGCAACAAGGATTCGGTATCCGTCCAATACCGTTGGCTGCTGGACGACGATGCATTCTGCTGTCCCCAAGGCGGACCGAACATAGTGAACTTCACGTGGAACGGCAGCGCCGTGGTTGCCGACGGCCAGTTCCCGCCCTCCTGAACCTGCCTGGGTCCGAGAAGGCCCTGAATGCAACTGTGCCCCAGCGACGACGGTCACTGGGGCACAGTCTTGTTCGATCTACTCGCCGGCGCTCCTACTCACCGACACCGAGTTCGCGCAGGCGAGTCTTGTACAGCTCGATGTTGCCGAGCTTGATGTCTTCGTAACCGCGAACCACGTCCGGCAGTGCCGCGATCTCGACGGCACGATCGTATCCGTCGGTTGCGAGCGTACGAGAGAGGTCAGCGATCATGGCCTCGTACTCGGCGAGCAGTTCACGCTCGACCTTGCGGACGTGCATGTAGCCGAAGGGGTCGAGCTTGGTACCGCGAAGCTTCTTACCCTTGGCCAGAACCTTCAGTGCAACATGCGACTTGGGTCCGAGACCGATCTTCTTCTTGCGGCCCATCACTCGAAGGATCGGCGGGTGGAGCTTGTAGGTCAGGTTCTCCCCGGCCGGCACCTGAGACTTGACGTCCTCGATGAATGCGGGGTCGACCAGCATACGAGCAACTTCGTACTCGTCCTTGTACGCGGTGAACTTGAACAGGCCGCGGGCAACAGCCTCGCTGAAATCGGTCCGCTCGGTTGCGGCACGTTCGGCGGTCCAGACTGCCTGAACCTGATCGATGTAACGCTGGGCGATCTTGACGGACTGGAACTCGATGAGCTGCGCTGCACGCAGTTCCACCAGTCGCAGGGTTTCACCGGTGAAGGTGGTTCCGGCGAACATGTGAGCCGGTGCGACAACGGGTTCGCGGACGGACTTGGCCGGCGTGGTGACGGCCGAGAACGCTGCGGTGTCGGCAATTGCTGCACGACCCCAACGGAATGCCGCGATGTTCGCGTCCACGGCAACGCCGTTGATGCCGATCGCTTCTTCGATGGCCTCGGCCGGCAGACGAAGTCCGCCGCTCTGGTAGGCAGCACCGATCAGCAGGAAGTTGGCTGCTGCGGTGTTACCGAACAACTCCTGTGCCGCGGCGAGTGCGTCGAACGAACGCAGGGTGCGCGACACCTTGTCGAGACGGGCGAGGAGTGACGTCTCCTCGGGGTAGCGAACAGCCTTGTCGTAGACCATGTCTCCGGTCGGCGTCTGCGACGTCGAGGCGATGGAGACCGTCTTCTCGGCGTTGCCGTAGTCGAGGTTCTTGTTGTCCGTCGCGGTCAGCAGGTCGAAGGCGACGATGCAATCCGCGCTGCCCGGAGTGAGGCGGTTGGACGGCTCGAGCGCGCTGGAGCTGAAACGCAGGTGCGAGACAACCGGTCCGGCCTTCTGGCTCAGTCCGATCTGGTCAAGGCTCTCCACCTCGAGGCCGGCGCGCAGTGCAGCCGTTGCGAGCACCTGGTTGACGGTCACGATGCCGGTGCCGCCGATGCCCGCGAGGAAAACGTTCTGCGTGCTGGTGAGCGGTCCGAAATCGGGGTCTGCGACGACGGGCGGGACGGGACGTGCGGCCTTGGGAGCCTTCTTGCCCGGTACCAATTCGACGGTCACGAACGACGGGCAATCGCCGTCCATGCAGGTGTAATCGGTGTTGCAGGACGTCTGGTCGATCTTCGTCTTGCGGCCGTACTCGGTGTCCACGGGCTGGACCGAGAGGCAGTTCGACTTCACACCGCAGTCACCGCAGCCTTCGCACACTGCCTCGTTGATGACGACGCGAGTGTTGCGAGTGGGCAGCGTGCCACGCTTGCGCTGGCGACGAGCGTCGGCCGCACAGTGCTGGTCGTAGATCAACACTGTGACGCCCTTGATCTCGCGAAGCTCCTTCTGTGCCTCGTCGAGGCGATCGCGGTGCCAGAGCTTGGTGCCCTTGGCCAGAGCGCGCTTGTTGTGACGCGAAGGCTCGTCGGCGCAGATGATGATCTGCTTGACGCCCTCGGTGGTCAGCTTGTGGCTGAGCTGAGCAACGGAGAGGGCACCTTCCGCGTCCTGTGCACCGGTCATCGCTACTACTTCGTTGTAGAGCAACTTGTAGGTGATGTTCACGCCTGCGGCGATGCATGCCTGGACAGCCAACTGACCGGAGTGGAAGAAGGTGCCGTCGCCGATGTTCTGGAACAGGTGAGGCACGTCGGTGAACGGTGCCTGCCCGATCCACTGGCTGCCCTCGCCGCCCATTTGCGTCAGGCCGGTGACAGCGCTGTCCTCACGGCCGGACATGGTGACGAGTGTGTGGCAACCGATTCCGCCGCCGCCGATGGAACCCTCGGGAATAGCGGTGGAACGGTTGTGGGGGCACCCGCTGCAGAAGTACGCGGTTCGCTTGGCGGAGAGCACGTTGAGCGACAGCGGGGCCGGGAGGGTGCGCTTGAGCTCGACGTGCGGCTTCAGTACGCGGCGCAACGGGGCGAGCAGCCGGCCTGCGGTCAGTTCACCACTGGCAGGCATGAGCAGACGGCCCTGGCCGTCACGCTTGCCGATGATGCGAGGGGCATCGTCGGTGCCGTACAGGACTTCCCGGATCTGAGCTTCGATGAACGCGGTCTTGTCCTCGACCACGACGATCTGCTCGAGACCTTCGGCGAACTCCTTGATCTTCTCGCCCACGACGGGGTAGCACATTCCGATGCGAAGGAGACGGATCCCGGCGCGGTGCAGCGCGGCATCATCGACGCCGAGGTCTGCCAGAGCTTGTCGGACGGAGTCGAAAGTTGTACCGGTGGCGGCTATACCGATCTTCGCACCGGAGGGGTTGACCTCGATCACATCGAGGTTGTTGGCAGTTCCGTACGCGTGCACAAGATCCCATCGCGGGCCGTACAGATCGGCCTCGGCGATGACACTGTCCGGCGGCGCGGCCATCTGACGCTGCTTGTAGACGAAGGGCTTGCCCTCGAACTGCACTTCCGGAACCACGATGTCGAAGTCCGCGATGCTGCCGTCGATCGTCCAGGCACCGTCTGCGACGTCGGCGACGATCTTCAGCGCTACGACGCAACCGGATGCACGCGAGAGTGCAACGGCGTGCATACCCATCGTGATGATCTCTTCGGCATTGCGTGGGAAGAGAACCGGCACGCCCATCGCGGCAAGCGAGCGCTCGCTGACGGCCGGAACCGTGGAGGACTTCGACGCGGGGTCGTCGCCCACCAGGAGGACGACGCCGCCCTTGGGGTTCACGCCGTACATGTTGGCGTGGCGAATGGTGTCGGTAGCGCGGTCGACGCCGGGGCCCTTGCCGTACCAGACGCCGGTCACGCCGTCGTGGGTCGCGGTTCCGGCGGGGAGATCCGTCTGGCTTCCCCATACCGCCGTGGCGGCGAGCTCCTCGTTGAAGCCAGGGATGAAGGTGATGTCGTGCTCGGCGAGAACCTTGGGCATGCCGTGAAGCATCTTGTCGACGCCACCGAGGGGGCTGCCCTGGTAACCGGAGACGAAGGTGGCAATACGCTTACCTGCCCGAATGTCGCGAACGTGCTGCTCGACGAAGCCGCGTGCAATTGCCTGAACACCGGTCAGCAACACCGGTCCCGATCCCGACCGGTACCGATCATCGAGGTCATAGGGCTTGGCCTGGGCTACGCCCGACACCAGTTCAGTCATCGTGGACCACCGTTCCGTCTGCAGTGCATTTCAACTACCGTGCATTTTCAACAACCGCGTAACTCGATCTGTTCAGATGATCGTGGTCGAGGTATGTGAAAGCGTCAACAGAGGCTTGTTCAACTATTCAGATTGACAATTTGTGAGCCAAATCACGTGACCTAGGTCATCGAATCAATCAGTTGGAGACCCGTTCGTGGCGATACGGCGAAACGGACATAAAACGTTCCCGACAATGCACACCGAGAACTTTCTTGACATTGACGCAACGTCAACTTGCATGCTGAATGAGCACAACCGATCCGAGAGTAGGAACTCCACGTGAGCGAATGGTCCATCCAAGAACTCGCCAAATCCGCAGGTACCACCAGCAGAACGCTGCGTCACTACGGCGATTTGGGACTCCTGGAACCGAGTCGCATCGGCGCCAACGGCTACCGCTTCTACGACGAAGACGCCCTGGTGCGACTGCAACGCATCCTTCTACTTCGGGAACTCGGACTCGGATTGCCGGCCATCGCCGAAGTCCTCACCGGCGAACGCGATACGGCCGCCGCACTGCGTACGCACCTCGAACTCCTCGAGCAAGAGCGCACGCGGATCTCGAGACAGATCGAATCGGTCAACAGGACCTTGAACAAGACGAAGAATGGTGAATCACTCATGCCGGAAGATGTTTTCGACGGGTTCGACCACACCCGATACAAGGACGAGGTCATCGAGCGTTGGGGCAAGGACGCCTACACCAGCGGCGACAACTGGTGGCGGTCGATGTCGGAGCAGGACCGTAAAGCTCATCTGCAAGCTCAAGCCGACATCGCAGCGGCATTCGGAAAAGCACTGACAGCGGGGCTGTCCGCGGAAAGTGACGACGTCCAGACGATTACCCGAAGACAGTTCGAGTGGATAAAGATCGGTTGGCAGGGAAGGACTCCCAGCGCCGACGCCTTCACCGGGCTCGGCCAGATGTACGTCGACGATCCCCGCTTCACTGCAAACTACGACAAGTACGGAGAAGGCACCGCTTCGCTGGTCCGTGACGCGATGAAGGTCTACGCCGAGCGCAATCTGCACTGACGCCGATCAGTCCTGCCCACTGCCGAGGAGGTTGTGTCGGTGCGCTGCCGCGACAGCCTCTTCCCGGGAATGCGCACCGAGTTTGCGATACAAGGCTCGGAGGTGACTCTTCAGCGTGTTGTTGGATACGAACAACCGCCGCGCGATCTCACCGATCGGAATGCCGAGACCCAGTTCCACGAGAACGTCCATCTCCCGTTTCGTCAATTGGACCCGAACGATGGCCGCCGGATATATCTGCGCCGCTTCGGATTCGAGAAAGGTCGCGACGGCACTGCTCGAGCCCTCTGCCCCATCTTCGAGTTGCCTGATCAGATCACGCGGTATCGTCGCCAGGGCCGACAGGACACCGGAGGTTTCGAGCAGTCCGCGAGCTTCCTCCCATGTACTCGCGGCAGCGGGGATCCTGCCCAGTTCACACAGAGCAGCGCATTCGATCAGCAGGGATTCGAGCCGAAACCTCGTGAGATACTGCCCGCTCCAATCGATTTCGCGGCACAATTCCAATGCCTGGGACGGCGACCCGGTCAGGAGATGCGTCCGCGCCACGGAGACCGTGACAACTGCAAACGTATGTGGCGCAGCGACTGATTCTTCCAGCGCCTTGGTACCCTCCCCGGACGCCAACAGAAGATCGATACGTGCCGCGGTGAGAAGCGCGTCACCGAGCGATCGTTCACACGGATTCACGTGCCCGTGCGTTGCCACTGCGCGCTGGAGGGAAATCAGCCCCGAGAACGGGTCCGATTGCAGCAGTGCAAATCTGGTGTAAGTGTAGGCCGCGAACGCCCACAGGTCGCCCGGCGGTGTGACCTCGGCGAGTGCGTCCATCGCGGCAGCTCCGGCGTGCAGGTCCACGCTGTCGCACGCCACCAGTGCCCGCGCGATCGCTCCCCCCATGTGCGAGGGCGGTCCCAACCATCCCGAAACGTCCGGGTGTGTGCTTTCCAGGTGCAGCCAGTCTGTCGCGTGCGCGACGTCCCCGATCAGCGCGGAGTTGAGCGCGGCATTGCCTGCGGCGTGACGCAGGACGAACTCCGGACCATGTTGCACCGCACCTTGATAGGCGAGTCGCAATTCCACCGCGGCATCACCGAGGTCACCGGTCAATTGATGCGAGACCCCCCAGATCAGCCGCAGGGCGGGCAGTTGAGACCCCAACGCGCCCAACGACTCGTCGCCGAGTCCGTACACGACGTGCGCCAATTTGCGCGTGATCTCGGTCGAGCGTTGGTACTTACCGGATGTTCTCAGCACCACCGATTGGACAGTTCCGACGTTCAACAAGCTGTGCGCATGCGGACTACCACCTATCGCACGCAATTCCGCCGGTTCCGTCGGTAATGAATCGCCGTTGATCAACTGCGGCCGCAGACGTGATTCGAGCAGGTCACGACCCACCAGAATCGAAGGGTTCGAACTGAGTACGTCACCGGGTATGGATTGCAACGCAGTCCGGACCAATCCGGTGTGATCGACCAGAAGATCAGCCCAGTGGCGCTCGAGTATGTCGAGCACCCTGGTCCACTTGCGTCCGTCCAAGGCGTAGTGAACGGCACCGGCTATATCCGAAGTCCCGAGAGCGTGATCGACGAGTACCTGGAAGGGATCTTCGAATCCATCCCCTTGTTCGGCCCGTATCTGTATGAATGCCAGTCGAACTGACGGCGCGAAGTACCAGGACGGTTCTCCCTCGAAACCATTCCGGAAGATCAGACCGAAAGACTCGAGCAAGTCCAGTTTGCCCTCCACGTCAAGATCGTCGGACAGGACACGAGCGATCTCTGGTGTCACCGTGCGGGCAGCGGCGATCGTAGTCGCGAAGTCGAACAACTCGAGCGACTTGCCCGACCGAGGAGCGGTCCGACTGACGTACGCGTGGATCGCCTGGTCCACTCGCTGCTGAACGCGTTCGCGTCCACGGTTCGGTTCACTCAGCCCCGCAACCGCACTCAGAGCAACCTTCATCAGCACGGGAACGCCGGCGACGCGTTCACAGATCGAATGGACGATGCCCGAGGGAAGGTGAATCCCTGCCTCCGCGAACAGAACGGTGGACTCGTCGAGCGTGTATCTGAGGTCGTTCGCGCACAGGTACTCGTCCACGCGGACGTCTTCGAGCAAGTCCGTCGCAGACCGATCCTGCAGCGTGACGATTACTTTCAATCCGGGAAGCCGCACGATCAGATCCACGATTCGGCGTCCCACCTCGTCACCCTCAACCAGGTCGATGCGGTTGAACACCAACACGAATGGTGCGGGCGACGAGTCGAGGAGTGATTCGATCGCGCCCACTGGATCCTCGCGCATTCGTGGCGGGGCCTCGAGTGATTCCAGCGAATCCTGAATTACTGCGAGCGCGGTGTTCCAGTACTCGAGGGGGGTCATCCGATGCGATGGCGCCGGCACCCAGACTACCGGTCTGCTCGGCACCTGCCCGAGAGTCGTGAGCCACAACGCGGCGAGTTCCGTCTTGCCGAACCCAAGCGGCGAATCGATGACAGTCAATCCCGCCGAGCGTTCCATCAATCCGAGGAGGCGGGGACGAATCGCCGTGGCTCCACGCCCGGCAAGCCGCCTTTGCAGCGTGCCCCTTCCTCGAGGATTTCGCTTTGCTCGAGATAGCTGCGATCGATTCGAAGTGGACGTCATGATGGCCGACGAACGAGCAGTCGATCCCCGCCGAACTCGAGATTTCGTTCGAGCATCGAACTCCCAACCTGTCCACCCATAACGAACAACATAGACAGCTTCGCCGCGACACGCGAGCACTGGCCGTCTCACAAATACGCCCGATTTGTCTCATTATGTGGGCTCGGTCACTATTGACGTCTATTTGCGGGAGAGTGACTGCGACCTGCGGGATCTGACATATCATGCCCGCGTGTCGATGAATTCCGCCCGCATCCGCGTGTCGACCCGATCGGTCGATCCTGCGGACGCCGACGACTTCTGGCGCAGTGCCACACGTCCGTTCTTCGTCACCGACCGAATTGACCCTGACACATCTCTCGAAGGCTCGATCACAGCGCTTTCCATCGGAACCTCGTTGATCGGTCAAACTACCTTCAATGCACAGAAGTACACCCGAAACAATCGGCTGATCGCCGAGAGCGGACTCGACGATGAATACATGGTCCAGGTCGTCCTCGACGGGCAGTTGAGCGGCAACGCCGACGGAGTCGATTTCGTCGCACGTCCAGGCGATGTCACATTCTTCGACCTCGGGCGTACCTGGACCGCCGACGCGGAGGCGGAATCGACAGGGCGCACCATCACGCTCCTCGCACCGCGTTCCCTCGTCGAGGCCGAGTCGAAGGGTCGTTCTCTACACGGGACGGTACTGCGCGGAGTTCCTGCCGTCGTGCTCGCTCAGTGCATGCAATCGGTCGTACTCGCGCTACCGCATCTCGATCCCGATGCTGCGGCCGGCTACGAGGACGTCGTCGCTTCCCTCCTTCGTGTCAGTTTGGGTATCGCCGAACCTGATCTGTCGCCGCGGCCCGATCACTCTCTCCGCGATCGTGCGTACGCCTACATCGCCGAGCATCTCTCGGAGACCTGGCTCGGCCCGACGAGCATGTGCGCAGCATTGTCCGTCTCCCGGGCACAGCTCTATCGCGCATTCGCATCCGACGGCGGAATAGCTCTTGTCATTCGGCGGAAGCGTCTCGAACTCGTCTACCGCGAATTGACCAGAACCGAGATGCCGAACGAAACGATCGAAGCGTTGGCCCTGCGATGCGGCTTCACCTCGAAATCCCAGTTGGCGCGAGCGTTCAAGGACTTCTACGGGATGACCCCGAGCCAAGCCCGAACCGACGGCAGACGCACGATCGGGGACCCGTCGATCGCACGCCTGCGCCGCCGACTCGAGTTCTTCAGCCCCTGAATCCGAGATACTCCACAGCCTCGCGAGCGTGCCTGTGTTCTAGTTGATCCATGAGCTGGGTCGACAAGGAACTGAGTCTGGCTGCGCTCACAGGTGCGGTCACAGGTGTCGCCGTGATGATCCCGATAGTCGGCGATGGAGCCTGGTCCTGGGTAGGACTGTTCATACCCGCCTTCATCGGAGCGCTGGCAGGGCTGATTGTCGGCTCGAGCGCTGTTGCAGGTGGGCGCTGCGCCCTGAGAACAAGCCACACATGGCCGGCGCGCACAGTCTGCTGCTGGAAGCATCGGTTCGCTGCGTGCTCTGCCTTGGCGGTGACATTGCTGGTAATCGGAGTGTTCATGTCGGCTGTCGTCGCTACTGGTGACCCGGTGCGAGATGCCGCAGGGTTCCCGATGTCCTTGATCGTACTGGCGGTCATCGCCGCAGTTACGTACGTGTTCTCCTACCTGCTCGCCCCCGCCCAGGCCTCCCAGACGCCGTAAGAACCTCTATTTCATCGCAATTCATCACTCGAACCGCGGAAGCGACGACTGAACTATCCGCACCCGGCAACGAGCTCAGATCACTTCAGCTGGAAATGAACCGGAGAACAAACTGCTCGGTGCCTTCCGATATGACCTTGGTCAGCGCGGTGAAGTCGTTCGACCAGCGTTGAATATCCAAGCTGCTCATCACTTTCCTCCGTTCTTCGTCCCGCTGCCCGTGACGCACAACGTAAGCGGGACATTGGGGCGCACTGGAACTATCTGCGAGAACGCGGTTTCCGTTACCAATTGACCGATCGAACAGCGACGCAGGTTCATTCGAACCTGATACTGCAACTTCGCCGAACGGTTGCAACAACGCCGAGCAGAGTTCGAGCGAAAAGCACTATCCACCAGAAGTATTAGCTCGAAAGAACTACGATTAACTCGATTCCTGGACGCACCACACCAGACGCGCCGACTTGCGATAAGGGCGAGCTGACAGGCAACAACCGGGACAAAGCCATCCGACGATCATGCACGAAATACGGCCACGCCGCTCGAGGAATAATTCGAAGTCTTCCAAGGGATCGGCTCTGCTCACTCACTTCGCTGATTTCGCCTGGCGACGATGGCGAAGTTCAACGGTATCCGCGGAGAGTGGCTCGGCAGAGTCCATCCGTTGGCGCATGGAACGAGTTCGGGAAAGGCCTGCCAGTCCATATAGGGAAGTTCCGAAACTGATTCGATATGAAGACCCGCATCCAGCAATGAACCAATGACCTCGCCTAGGTCGTGGCGCCATTCGTGGTTGGCAGTGTGCGCTATCTGCCCATCGGAGGTCCCGGTGTAAGTCGCCGAGTCTTCGTACGATCGCATGCCGCTTCCGGAGAGGTAGTCGTCGGTGATCATCCACGGCTCGAACGCCATTGCGCCGAGGATCGGATGATCGTCCCGGATCTGAAACACCCCACCAGGCTCGAGGAGGTCGTGGATCGACTGAGCCCAAGCGGTGAGTTCCGGCAACCAGACGATTGTTCCGGCACTGGTGACGATCGCGTCGAAACGTCGGTCGATCAGCGTCGAGGCGAATCGCGCATCACCTTCCACCCAGGTGATCTCGCGGTTGTCTGCCTTTGCGATACGAGCAGCGTGGTGCAGAGAGTTGGGTGACAGATCAAGCCCGTGCACGTCGATCGCACCAAGACGCGCCCAGGAGATCGTGTCGATCCCGATGTGGCACTGCAAATGCAGGAGCGAGTGACCTTGCACTCCTGACTGTGGCAGATGCGGGGCCAGAATCGACAAGTCGTTCTGCACAACTGTGGAAATGGTCGCTCTGTTGGCGAGAAACCCGCCGACGTCATACATTTCGGAGCGCACATGCACATCGGCGCGATCGTCCCAATTTGCCTTGTTTCCGGCGATGGCTTCGGCCTCGTGCTTCGCTGCTGCCCCTTGCATGACTACCCCTCCGAGATCGGCCTGAACTGCCTTTCTAACACGTCTGTAGTCGTGTTCG
Organism: Rhodococcus sp. RCBS9; assembly: GCF_029457415.1. Taxonomy (NCBI): domain Bacteria; kingdom Bacillati; phylum Actinomycetota; class Actinomycetes; order Mycobacteriales; family Nocardiaceae; genus Rhodococcus; species Rhodococcus sp. RCBS9. Next base: position 1,226,421 of record NZ_CP120422.1, read on the forward strand.
CCGTCGTGTCTTCGAGGACACTTTCGTCTACCGGATCAGACGGTCACTTCTTCGACCGGTTTCTCCTCGTGGCTCGCCGCGCCGAAGACGGCCACGGCGACGGCGCCCGCGATTGCCCCGACGAAGCCGACCACGGCAAGCCATTCCAGGCCCGGTCTCGACGCGTCGCCGAGCACCACGACGCCAACGATTCCCGGAACCACCGTCTCGCCGACAACCAGAGCCGCTGTCGCTCCGTTGACGGATCCCAGTTGCAGCGCCACCGTGTGCAGATAGAAACCGCCCAGGCCCGAAACGAGGATCGCCCAGCCGGCCGGATCGCGGAGCATCGTACCGATTTCGAACGGATCGATTCCGTAGACCACGCGTACGGCAATGGCCAGACAGCCGAACAGCACACCCGAGATCAACCCGGCGACAACTGCTGCGCGTGAGCCCAACCATCGGATCAAACCGATGCCGATCAGCAAGATCAACGCCGAGCCCACGAGGACACCCCAATGGACGACGTCGTTGGAACTCCCACCGCCCGCGTGACCTGACGACAATCCGAGCAGCAGGAGCGATCCGATCACCGCAGCGATCGCGAACCAGTCGCGACGATGCAACTGGATGCCGAGGACCACGGTCCCCAGCACTGCCGTGATGACGAGATTGGCACTGACCACTGTCTGCGACAAGAACAGTGGAATGAGCCGCGCGGAGATGGCACTACCGGCGAATCCGACCGCATCGAGCACGGTGCCCAGGATGAACGACGCCGTCAGCGCGGCCGCGAACGTCGAACGCAAGGTCGGGCCACCCGACGCCGTCACGTGTCCGGCCTCGCCACGCTGCTCGGCGGCAGCTGCCGACTTGCGCGCGCCGTAGGCTTGCAGCACGGATGCAACGCCGTACCCGACGCATGCCACGATCGCGGCAATCAGTCCGATCAGCATCGAAATTCCACACGAAGTTCCTGGGCAATGGTCATGGAGATAGACCCTGCCTTATTTCCCCAGGCCTGACATCACCCTCAGGTATTCGAACAAGTGCTACCCGAGAAGTACACCGACCGCCCCTGACCGGTACCTGGGGACACCCCGACCCCTAGTGGAATTGCTTGAGAGCCCTGATCTTGTTCATGACGTCGAGCGCCGCCACCTTGTACGCCTCGGACAGTGTCGGATAGTTGAAGACGGCGTCGACAAGGTATTCGACGGTCCCGCCGCACCCCATCACCGCTTGGCCGATATGCACGAGATCCGTTGCACCCGAGCCGAAGATATGAACACCGAGCAGTTTCAGGTCATCCGTCGACACCAGGATCTTGAGCATCCCGTAGGTGTCGCCTGCGATCTGCCCGCGTGCGAGTTCGCGGTATCGGGAAACCCCGACCTCGTACGGCACCGATTCCTTGGTCAAATCGACCTCGGTGGCGCCCACGTACGACACCTCGGGAATCGAGTAGATGCCGATCGGCTGCAGATCCATCGGCTTCGCGCCTGGTTCGTCGAAGGCATGATAGGCCGCGAGTCGACCTTGATCCATCGACGTCGCCGCCAACGCCGGGAATCCGATGACGTCACCGACGGCGTAGATGTGTTCGACCTTGGTGCGGAAATTGTCGTCGACGTAGATACGGCCACGTTCGTCGGCTTCGAGCCCGGCGTTCTCCAGCGCGAGTGGCGCCGTGAGGCCTTGCCGTCCAGCCGAGTACATCACGGTCTCGGCTGGAATCTGCTTGCCGCTGCGCAGCGTCGTAAGCGTTCCGTTCGCTCCGACGTCGACGGCCGTCACTTCTTCACCGAATCGGAAAGTGACCGCCAGATCGCGTAGATGGAATCGAAGCGATTCGATGACCTCGGGGTCGCAGAAGTCCAGCATCGACGTCCTCTTCTCGACGACGGTGACCTTGGTGCCGAGTGCCGCGAACATCGATGCGTACTCGATACCGATCACTCCCGCGCCCACGACGACCATGGTGGTCGGGATGGAGGTCAGATCGAGGATCCCGTCGGAGTCGAGCACCCGGTGACTGTCGAAGGACACCCCCGCCGGGCGAGCAGGCAACGTTCCGGTCGCGATCACGACGAACTTCGCCGTGATCGTCATCTTGTCTCCGCGCGAGGCGTCCTCGACGAGGATGGTGTGCTCGTCGACGAACGAGCCGACCCCTACCAACAATTCGACGCGGTTGCGCAGGAGCTGAGATCGAACGACTTCGATTTCTTTGGTGATGACATGCTGGGTTCGCGCCAGCAGGTCGGCCGGAGTGATGTTCTCCTTGACGCGGTAACTCGCGCCGTACAGTTCGCGTTGGTTCATCCCGGTGAGGTAGAGAACCGCCTCACGCAACGTCTTCGACGGAATGGTGCCGGTGTTGACGCACACTCCCCCGAGCATGTTGCCTTTCTCGACCATCGCTACCCGTTTACCCAGCTTGGCCGCCGCGATGGCAGCCTTCTGCCCACCCGGGCCGGAGCCGATCACAACCAGGTCGTATTCCATCGGATCAGTCATCGCTTAGAAATACCGTCTGCATACGACCGGCAGATGCCGAGCATGTCAATACTCGGTGAACAATCCGCGCGCCGAAACGACACGACGCCAGTACACGAACCCTGTTGCAATTAAAAGAGATACAGCCGAATCTATACGAAACTTGCTACACATAAACATATTCCGACGTTCGCATGCGCACATGCTTCGTCGCCGACGGAATTCACAACGGTCTGTTGAAATTTGTTTCACCACAGAGTGATTGATCGATCAACTGACAGGTGACCAGGGCCGTAAACCGGATGTCCAGTATTCGAATTGTCCGAAATAACGAGCGGAATGTTCCTCGTCACATCCCACACCGAAGCAGTTGCGCGGAGCCTCGGGCCGCGTTCTACTTGCCTTGACTAATCATCTGTCACTCTCGGTTACAAACATCCGCCCCGTTCACGATCCCCACCTTTCGCCATCTCGAGAGATCAGGTTTCCCAATGGAATTCACGGAACTTGCCGACTATCCCCTACCTCCAGGGACCGTCACCGAGTGGACTCCCGCCGCGGTGAATCCGCCCGAACTGTGGCCTGTCGACCAGCGTCCCGCCAGCTACATACACGAGGCACACTTGAAACATGCCCAGCAGGCGAAACGGCAGGTGCACCATCAGACCGACGTGTGCACTCCGTCGTGGCTGGGTACCTCGTTTCGCATCCACGACCGACTCGACCGAAGGATCTGGGCGGCCGCTCTCGATCACTGGATCGATCGCCACGAAGTGCTCCGAACACACGTCGCCGTGGAGGGCGAAACGATAGTCCGACGCACCGCGGCGTCTGGAGACGTCCGGATTCTGGGCACCGAGGTCGGACACCTTGCGTCCTCGATGTCTGTCTTCACGCATCTGCAGCAACTGCTCGACCGATCGACCGATCCACTTGTCTGGCCTGCGTATCAGTTCGCGACGATCGAAGGCCCCAACCACTTCACCGTGGTTTTTGCCGCTGATCATGCTCTGCTGGACGGATATTCGGTGGCGTTGACCGCGCACGAACTGCAGACGATCTACCGATCGTTGAGCGAGGGAAGCCCTCCCTCGCCGCCGGAGACCGGAAGCTACATCGACTTCGGCACCAAGGAACGAGATCTCGTGGGACACGCGGACCGCTCTCACCCGGCAGTGCAGACGTGGCGCGAGTTCTACGCGCAGGGCGAGGCTCCGTACTTTCCAGCGCTACCCGAACCGGTCACCGGACGCCGAGTCCCTCAGCAGAGCCTGTCTGCCTGGCTTCTGAGCGCCCGGGGAGCCGAACGCCTGGCAGAAGCGAGCAAGCGCAGCAACCAAGGATTCCTGGCCGCGATACTCGCGTGCGCGGCCAAGGTGACCGGCGATCTCACCGGTGCAGACGAATTCCGCGTCGTCGTGCCGCAACACACCCGTTCGGAGCTTCGATGGGCCGCGTCGCTGGGATGGTTCATCGGTGTTGTGCCGGTGAGGATTCCGATTGCCCCCGCCGCAACCCTGAGCGATCTGGCCAAGGTTGCCGGCACGGAGATACGGCGCGTCCGCCCCGCCGCGGCACTGCCGTATTCGAAAGTGTGCGAGCTGATCGACTCCCCGCAGCACCTGCCGTTCGTGCTCTCGTACATGGACGTTCGTCACGTTCCTGGTGCCGAGCAATGGACGAGCTGGCAGACCAGGGGCCTTCGTAGTCGAGATCATTCGGGAACCGACGTCTACATCTGGCTCACGCGGACTCCCGAAGGGCTCAATCTGGCCATACGCCACCCGGGCAACGCGCGCACGAGCCGCCACATCCATCAGTTCGCGGGACTCCTACGCCGCGAAATGGAGGACTTTGCCTTCTCGACCGACACTTTCGCACCTCCGACCAAAACCGCTGCACCGATCGAGGAGAACTCTCATGGAAATGACACCCATCGATCTCTGGGCACCGAAAGCCGGGACGCTCACCGAGTTCAGGCCTACTGAACAATCCCTGGCGGCGGCATCCGGGGCACCGCGGAGCGACCAACCGCTCTCGTTCCTACAGGAAGGACACATTCGTACCGCCGATCACAAGCGCGCACAAGGCGTCGACTGGTCACCGTGGATCGGATTCACGTTCACTCTGCCCGGTGATCTCGATCGGGAGGCACTGCGTCGGGCGGTCCAGGCGTTTGTCCTGCGGCACAACACACTGCACAGTTGGTTCGAGGTGAGATCATCCGAAGATCCCGACGGTAGCGGGGTCATCGACCGTCACGTGGTGGATGCGTCGACGATCGAACTCACGCCGCACAGCGTCGGTTCTCTGAACACGACAGATGCGGTTCGCGAGCATGTGAGCCGAAGTTTCGCCGGCGATACCAGCCCATTGCAATGGCCCTCGTTCATCAGTGGCGTCGTCGAGCACGGCGCCGGCTTCACCGTCTACTACGGCGTCGATCACTCGCACACCGACGGCCTGTCGTTGATGCTGGGCGTCGAAGAACTTCGTGCGCTGTACATCGCCGAAAGCGCCGGCATCGAGGCTCAACTTCCCTCTCCCGGCAGCTACGTCGAGTACAGCGGCGAGGAACGGACATCCGCGGGGAACCTCGACCTGGCCGCAACGCCTGTGCAGCAGTGGATTTCGATTCTCGCCGCCAACGCCGGCCAACTCCCGACGTTCCCCCTCGACCTCGGTGTCGCGCGGGGCGAACAGGCCCGGTCGACCCGCACACACATCGACGTTCTCGACAGCGACGAGTCAGCCGCGTTCGCAGCGCTGTGCAAGTCCAATGGCGTCGGCTTCTCCACGGGGATCTTCGCAGCCCTCGCCCTCACCGAGATCGAAGTTGCGGATCGAGCGAACTACTTCGCGCTCAACGCAGTCGGCACTCGCTCCGATCCGAGATACCTCTATTCCCAAGGCTGGTTCATCAATCTCGTCCCGGTCTCGTTCACGCTGAGCGGTGTCACGAACTTTACCGATGCACTCCCCCTTGCCCACGCTGCTCGCGCTGCGGTGAAGGGACTCGCGGACGTGTCCATTCACTCGGTGATCGCCCAGGTGTCGAAGTTGACCGGATCCGACATCGGTGGAACCTCGGTCCCGCCGATGGTGTCGTACATCGACATGCGCCTGATTCCAGGTGCCGAGCACCATGACGAACTCGAGGCGCGGGCACTGGGTGGGCCAGGAACGACGGGTGATCTGTCGATGTGGATCAACCGGAAGGAAGACCGTACGTACGTGATGGTCAGTTTTCCGGACACCGATCAGGCGCACACATCGGTGAATCGGTACCTACGACACCTTCGCAACGTCCTGAGAACGGTCGCTGATACCGGCGACTACCGTGTCGTGCGTCAGGCGGATGCACGTCAGGAAGTGGAGACCGCCTGATGCACATCACGTTTCTCGACAGGTTCGAGGCACGGCCGGGCCGCATTCTGCAGTGGACGCCGAGTGAAATCTCCACCGGAACGACGTATCCGGTTCCTCCGACCTCCAATCAGCAGCTGCATCTTGCCGGCAGCCGCGGCGATACGACTTGGCTCGCTGCCACTTTCGACGTTCCCGGCCCCATCGACACGGACGCACTCAAGGCCAGCTTCGAGGAATGGACGTCCCGTCACGACGCCCTGTCGTGCTCGTTCTCCCAGGCCGAAGAATCGGGTGAATCCTCGGCACTGTTCGTCGACGTCGCCGACGTCGGCGATCTGCGCCTGCGTGAGGAAACAGTGGCTGACGCGCGAACACCGGAGCAGGTGCGAGAACTCTTGGGCGAGCGCTTGGATCGATGGTGCAATCCTTTCGCGTTTCCCGCGTACTTTCTCGGTGCCATCACCCGCGAGGACCAGTCGACAGTGATCTGCGGGTTCGACCATGCCATCTGCGACGGCTGGTCCATGAGCATCGCAATTACCGAGATCAGCACTCTGTATCGCGAATACATGCGGGCGGACCCTGATCCGATCGCGTCTGATCTCCTTCCGGAGCCCGGGAGTTTCCTCAACTACTGCTTCCGGGAATCGGCAACCGCGGATCCAGAGCCCGGCGACCACCGGATTGCGGGTTGGCGGTCCTTCCTCCGAGCATGCGGGGGTGACACTCCCCATTTTCCCGTAGATCTGGGACTGCCCGCCGGGGCGATGTCGCCCCAGGGCACAGACACCCGAATGCTCCTCGACGCCGACGAAGCAGAGCTGTTCGACCAGAACTGCGCCGATCATCGGCACTCGTCGTTCGGTGCAATTCTTGCGTCGATCGGTTTGGCCACAACACAATTGACCGGCAAGAGGGACACGCCCCTACTGTTCCCTGTTCACACGCGTCGGGAACCGCGACACAACCACACCTTCGGATGGCTGGTAGCCAATGCGCCCATCACCGTGACGAGCATGGACAACCTTCACAGCACTGCCCGGGCAGTCAATCTCGCTTTCCACGAGTCACTTTCACTGTCGTCCGTCTCGTCGAGGCAGGTGTTGCGGAGCTTGGGGCCCGAGGTTTCGCCCACTCGCAGAGACATCTTCTCGGTGTCCTACGCCGACTACAGAACCATGCCCGGTGGATCTCGCCCCCGTAAATCAAAGTCCAGCGAATCACAGCCTGCGCCGATCAATCCGCAGCAACTCAGTCGCGTCTCGAACGCCGACGACGTTCAGTTCTGGTTCTCACGAACTCACGACGGATTGGCAGTGCGGACCAGGTTTCCTGCGCCCGCTGCCCGGACAGTGCACACCTTCCTCTCGCATGTCTCCGAGATCCTGTCGACGCCGTAGACGAACGGCCGCCTATTCGTAGATCTATTTGACACTTCTTTGTTGTGCACAACTTAACTGTGCGCTACAGTTGTTCTCGTGACCAACCCACTCGCTCTCGAACGCCAGGTCTGCTTCGCCCTCTATTCGGCGTCGCGGGCCACTACGGCCGCGTACCGGGCAATGCTCGACGACCTGGGAATCACGTATCCCCAGTACCTCGTCTTGTTGACACTCTGGGAACGAGACGGCCGCGGGGTGCGTGAGATCTGTGAGGCACTCGATCTCGATACCGGAACTCTGTCGCCGCTGCTCAAGAGACTCGAGGGTCTGGGATTCATCGAGCGCCGACGCCTCACCACCGACGAGCGTCGCGTCGAGATTCACCTGACCGAGGCGGGTTCCACCCTGCGCAGCAAGGCCGAGGACATCCCGGCCAAACTCGCAGGTGCCACTGGTCTGAGCACCGACGAACTCACCGAACTTCGAGACGTTCTCACTCGTCTCGGCGAGTCGCTCCAAGCATCCAATGCCCACTCCGACGGAAAGAAGAAGTCATGAACATCGTCTACACCGCAGAAGCACTTGCCACCGGCGAAGGCCGCAACGGTCACGCTCGCACCTCGGACGGACGCCTCGATCTCGGCCTCGCCATTCCCAAGGAAATGGGTGGCAGCGGCGAAGGCACCAACCCCGAGCAGCTCTTTGCCGCCGGATACGCAGCATGCTTCCACTCCGCTCTGCAGATGGTCGCCCGTGCCGAGAAGGCCAACGTGGCTGATTCCGCAGTCGGCGCGCGGGTCGGCATCGGCCCCAACGGTGCAGGAGGCTTCGGACTCGCTGTGACGCTGGAGGTTTCACTCCCCCATCTACCCCATGATCAGGCCGTCGAGCTGACGGAGAAGGCACATCAGGTGTGCCCGTACTCCAATGCAACTCGCGGCAACATCGAGGTCACCCTCGAAGTAAGTAAGGACGACGAATGAGCACTACCACTGTCAGCCGGGAAATCCGTCTCGCTTCACGCCCGAACGGTTGGCCCACGTCGGAGAACTTCGCCACCGCCGAAGTAGAACTCCCCGAACTCGAAGACGGCCAGATCCTGGTCCGCAACATCGCCATCTCCGTCGACCCGTACATGCGCGGCCGAATGAACGACGTGAAGTCCTACCTTCCGCCGTTCCAGGTCGGTGCGCCGCTCGACGGTGGTGCCGTCGGCGAGGTCGTCGAATCCAAGTCGGCTGATCGCGCCGTGGGCGACGTTGTCGTCCACGGCCTCGGATGGCGTGAATACGCCATCCTCGACGGATCCGCAGTGACTCCGGCCGACACGTCCATTGCGCCGGCGACGGCCTACCTGGGTGCCCTCGGCATGACTGGCCTCACCGCGTATGCCGGCCTCACCGCGGTTGCGGAGTTCAAGGAAGGCGATACCGTATTCGTCTCCGGCGCAGCAGGTGCCGTCGGATCGCTCGTCGGTCAGATCGCCAAGTTGCTCGGAGCGAAGCGAGTAATCGGTAGCGCCGGTTCACCGGCGAAGGTTGCCCGACTTCTCGAACTCGGATTCGATGCGGCATTCGACTATCACGACGGCCCGATCACCGAACTACTCGCCGCTGCCGCCCCTGACGGCATCGACGTGTACTTCGACAACGTCGGTGGCGAGCATCTCGAAGCCGCAATCGATGCCATGAACCAGGGTGGCCGGATTGCCCTGTGCGGAGCCATCGCTCAGTACAACACCACCGAGAAGCCCACCGCTCCCCACAACCTGGCACTGGTGATCGGCAAGCAGCTCACACTGCGCGGATTCCTCGTGGGCGGCTACCGTCACCTCGGTGGCGAATTCCGCACCCACATGGCAGGGTGGCTCGCCGACAACAAGATTCAGTGGGACGAGACCATCGTCGAAGGCCTGGAGAATGCACCGCAAGCGTTCATCGACCTGATGCGCGGCGCGAACACCGGCAAGATGGTTGTCACGCTGTAACCCGAACAACATCTAGCTCGAACGGATATGAAAGTGGCCGCGAACTTCTCGAAGTTCGCGGCCACCTTCATATCTGAATCAAATCCCGAACGAGACTCCGGTCAACTTCTCCGACAGTGTCCACAAACCCGAGGCTGTCTTCGTATCGTGTGACTTCTTGTTCGACCCCACGACCTTCGGATACCCTCGCTGCTCGAACGGACCGTCCGGTCCGATGTAACTGCCGCCGAAGGCATCCGGCGCGGTTGCCGCCCACAGTTCGGGAAGGGCGCCCATCTCCGCGGACTGCGCGAAGATCGAATTGCCGATTCCCATCAGCTTGTCCTGGATCGACTCGGTGTGCCCCTGCAGGTTCGTCGACGCGTACCCCGGATGCGAAGCGAGCGCTTTGAGCGAAGATCCCGACGCCGCGAACCTGCGTTGAAGTTCGTACGTGAACAACAGATTGGCAAGCTTGGACTGCCCGTAGGCCAACCATCGGTTGTACTTCCGACGTTCGAAATTGAGATCGTCCAGATCGACAGTTCCGAGCTGATGCAGGGCACTGGACATCGTCACGACACGATCGGTGAGCTTGTCCTTCAGCAATCCGGTCAATGCGAAGTGTCCGAGATGGTTTGTGCCGATCTGCATTTCGAATCCGTCGACCGTCCGGCGGAACGGAACCGCCATCACGCCGGCGTTGTTCACCAGGACGTCGACCTTCTCCGTTGCGTCGGCGAAGGCTCGTACCGACGACAGATCCGAGAGGTCCAATTTGCGGACAACCGCGTTGGGCCCGATCTCGGCGGCTACGGCGTCGGCCTTCGTGGTGTCACGACAGGCGAGGACGACGTCGGCCCCGGCTTTGCCCAGCGCTCGTGCGACTACCTCACCCAGTCCGCTGTTCGCCCCCGTGACGACAAATGTGCGGCCGGTCTGATCGACTACGTCTTCTGCGGTCCATTTGGTCATGCTTTCCAGCGTACGTGCCTTACTCGCCGGTAGGGAGGGGTCGCCTTCCGTCATCGCCTGCGCTTGGCGCGGATGGGCTTGGCGCCCGGCAGCGGCGGTGCAGCCACTCTGGGCGACGGGGGCGCGGTCATTCCGGGAGTCGGCGACGATTCGGCTTCCTTCTGCTCCGCAGCGATGCGTCCGTACACAAAATGCTGTTGTCCCAGCGTCCAGCAGTTGTTACTCACGAAATACAGCAGGATCGCCACGGGCGCGAACGCACCGAAAGCGATCACCCCCACCGGAAACACCCACAATGCGAGCTTGTTCATGATCGCTGTTTGAGGGTTGACGGTTCCGGTGTCCACTTGGCGCGCGATGGATGCCCGCGATGTGAAATGTGTAGCGACGGCGGCGAATATCATCAGCGGTACCGCTACCAGAATGATGGAGATACGGCTGACGTCGCCGAATGCTTCCAGTTGTGCTGCCGGGCTCGAAATCATGGCGGACAACGGTGCGCCGAACAGTTTGGCGTCGAGAAAAGACTGCACGTCCGAGGCACTGAAGAAGTAGTTGGCCGTGTTCGCGTTGTCCGCCACCGACATCGGTTCGGTCGGGCTCAGAAACGGGACGTGCGATGCCGCTCCGGTCCGATTGAACGATCGCAGGACGTGATAAAGACCAATGAACACCGGTGCCTGAACCAGCATCGGCAGACAGCCGAGCAACGGACTGTAATTATGTTCTTTCTGCAGCTTGGCCATCTCTACAGTGAGTTTCTGCCGGTCACCCGAATACTTCTTCTGCAACGCCTTGATCTGAGGTTGCAGCTTCTGCATCACCAGTTGAGTGCGGACCTGCTTGACGAAGGGTTTGAACAGCAGGGCTTTGAGCGTGAAGACGAGAAATACGACCGACAACGCCCACACGACGCCGTTGTCGGGTGATCCGGAGACCAGTGAGAAGACCTTGTGCCAGAACCAGAGGATTCCGGACACGGGGTAGTAGACAAAATCGAGCATGACGAATGAACCTCACCGAAAGGCACGCTCAGAGAGATGAGAGCGCGGGAATGGTCGTGGACGCAAGACGTCTGACCGACCTACGACGAGTTCACACCCGCCGACTGCCGATCTACAGACCGATTCCCGGAGCTCGAGGTTGCGGACGACCGGGCGCGTCCGGGCTGCTCTGCCTGCGGAAAGCACCACGCAGGCAGCGTTCGTCATCAGACGGGCCAGTGGCCGAAACCGCGCACAGTTGCAGAAGTTCGTACTTCGAGGAAGTTGCGAGCGCAGCGACCACGAAGACGGCAATCGCAGTTCCCAGCACCGCGGCGCTACCCGAGGAACCAAGCGGAGGCACTGCGAGAAGAGCGATGAACGGCAGCAGAAGCAGCAACAGTGACCGTGTCACCGTTCCTGTGCTCCGCTGTTGCATGACTGCGAGAGTACAGAACGTCTGCCGAATCCAGCCAGACGCTTGCCTCACGTACTTGTTCGCGCAGCCATTTGTGCGCAGGATCGTGGTCCATCCGACCGTGCCACTGTTGAGCGTTCGGCGCTCCCGCTGCGAATCGCCTGACCGGAGCCGGGGTGAGGCCGGCCGCCGTGCCCTCCTTGATTCGGATCACGAAAGTCCGTCGAAGTTCTCGCGATCGATCAACAGGCCTTGCACCCACAATGCCGCTCGAAACAGGTATGCACCCCGTCCAACTGACCGATGCGAACACGTCGAGGCGCAACCAGGCTGAGTGTCGCAAGCCGAAGCCCGATCACACCCAGCTGGACACCTGCTTCGGGACGCATCGACGCAAAGGCAACACGAGAAATGTCGCACCACCGATTCACCGACCCCCGCACGAAGAAGCATGCACTCGGAAGAGCGCTTGTCGTCGGCGTTCTTTCCCTGACAACCCTTGCCGTGAGTATCGACACCGCGAACGCTCAGGCCCCCGTGCTTCGGGACTGGAACATCGCCGCAGTTTCCGTCGACACGAATCCGGCGAAGGTGTCAGCTTTCGCTTCCTCGGATACAGGCCGCGTATTGGCAGCCGCAGAGTCCAAGATCGGCGCTCCGTACGTCTGGGGCGCGACCGGGCCGGACTCGTTCGACTGCTCCGGTCTCGTTCAATGGGCCTATGCACAAGCGGGCGTTTCGATTCCGCGAACCAGCTACGACCAGGCGGTTGGCGGCACTCCAGTTTCCCGGGACGATCTACAGCCGGGTGACGTGGTCCTGTACTACGGCGGGGAGCATGTGGGGATCTACGCCGGAGGCGGTGAGATCGTTCACGCCCCGACGTCCGGGGAGTCGGTCGAACGCGCACCCGTGGACTCGATGCCGTACTACCTCGCCCGACGTTACTGACATGAATCCCGCAAGCTCGATGAAACAGCGTGTATCGCGGCGATATTCGAATCGCTCGTCGCGAGCCGAACGATTGACACTCCCCCATTGCGCGGAATGTGATGTCATCCTCTCGCCCGCGAGCGCGGTCTGCGCCAGGTGCCGTGGGGCGCGGTTGGACGTGACGCGGTGTTGCGGAGACGGCACTGTCGTGTCCTGGCGAACGGTTCACGGCGACCCCTCGACCGTTCTCGCCATCGTGGAATTGGACGAGGGGCCGTGGCTGTACACTTTCCTCACCGAATCCCCTCGCGCGGATGCGCCTGGACCGCTACGAGTGTCGTTTCAGGGGCGTGAAGAAGGTAAGCGCTACCCGGTGTTCTGCTTGTGCGGCGACGACCGTGGTGAACTGCTATCGGACGTCAACTCCGGCCTGCTGAGCCATTGACCTCACGCGAGTCACGCTCCTGCGCGGTCGAGACGTACCACGCTGCGATCTGCGCTCTGGAACTGAATCCCAGTTTTGTCAGTACGTGTTCCACGTGTCCCTGAGCGGTGCGCAGCGAGATTACCAAGTGCTCCGCAATCGCGCGATTGGTCAACCCTTGGGCAACCAGTTCCGCAACTTGCTGCTCACGAGGAGTGAGGTGAGGCCCTTCAGCCGACGACGCAGTCGTGACACTGGAGCGCTTGTCGAGCGCATATGCGACAGCTTCACCCTCGGACATCGCAAACCCGCTGCGAAACGACTTGTCGAAAGCATCGTCACCCATGGCTTTGCGAGCAGTCTCTGCAGCAGTGTCGTGATGAGCTGACAAACCCGGCAGGCCCGCCAGCCGTCCCCCGACCTTCTGCCAATACATGGCTGCCGCGCCGAGCAGAACCGCTGCATGCTTCCAATCACGTTGCGCTGCAGCAATCCACGCCAACGGCTCGATACACCACGCCGAGTTCATCGGGGCATCGAGAATTCTCAGACTTCGAGTCAAATAGTCACTTGCGGCCTCCAATTCACCTCGGAGCCAGCTCACGAGCCCGAGAGTTCCCAGCGCAAATGCCTGGAACATCATCTCGTCGGCAGGCACGGTGATCGCGAGAATCTCTTCGTTGCACTCCACAGAGCGATCAAGGGCGCCGGACAGGAAGTACGCGACTCCCAAGGTGTCCAGGCCGATCACAACATGCAGCAGATTCTTGTCGAGTCGAAACAGCGTCAACGCGGATTCCAGCTTGGCTGTAGCGGTATCGAAGTTACCTCTGAAGGTATCGACGTATCCGTCTCCCCACGTCGCCAAGCCGCGCGAGCGCACATCCGCCAAGTCGTTTGCCAGGCGCCAACTCTCGTCGACCAACTCTTCTGCCCGTTCGAGTTCCCCCTGCATCGCGTGATTCACGGCGTCGATGGCCAAGACATCCACTCGGAACGGATCCAGCTCTCGATCCTGTGCATTCAAGGCTCGATCCGTCCAGTAACGCGCCTGCACAAGTAATCCACCTGCAAGCCAGAATCTGTACAACGCACCGACCATTCGCGTTGCAGATCGCGCCTCTCCGGCAGTGGAAATCGAGTACTCCAACGCATCGTTGACGTTGCGCTGTTCACGACCGAGCCTTGCGATCCAGGCAGCTTGCCGGCCACTGATCCACTCGGCTTCCGCATGAACGACCAGTGCCTCGAACCAATCACGATGGCTTCGACGCAGAGCGGAATACTCACCGGCGGACTCCAACTTTTCGTGTCCGTACTCCCGGAGTAGGTCGAGGAGGTGGTACCGAACATCCCCGTCGGTTTCCTCACGAATCAGGATGGACTTCTCGACCAACGCGGTGACGAGATCGAGCACTTCGGTCGAATTCATGTCCTGCCCACACACGCCCTCAGCGGCATCGAGATCGAACCCACCCGAGAACACCGACAACCTCCCCCACAACTGCTGTTCGGTTGGCGAGCAGAGGTCGTAACTCCAATCGATCGACAATCGCAGCGTCTGTTGACGACTCGGAACGTCGCGTCCACCCGTTGTAAGAAGTCGGTATCGATCCGAGAGCCTGTTCATGATCTGCTCAGCAGACATACCACGCAGGCGAGCTGCCGCCAGTTCGATCGGAAGTGGGAGTCCATCCAAGTCGTGACAGATATGCGCAACGGCGCGCTTGTTCTCCTCGGTGAGGGTGAAACCAGGTACGACGGAAGCCGCACGCTCGGTGAACAACGACACCGATTCGTACTGGGCAATTCCCTCGAATTCGGGCGGCTGTTGCTGCGGTGTGGTGAGTGAGGGAACGCGCATCGTCACCTCACCGCCCAGGCCCAGCGATTCGCGGCTCGTCGCCAGGATCTTGACGCCGGCACATCGCCGTAGGATCGCGCCTACGAACACAGCGACGGCATCGACCAGATGTTCACAGTTGTCGAGCACCAACAGCAGACTCCGATCGGCGCAGTAGTCGATCAATGCCTGCAGCGGGTCCGCCGACGAGACCGACCGGACACCAAGGGTCACGGCGACATGATCTTCGAGGAGATCCGAATCTGTCTGCTCCCCCAGTTCCACCAACCAGGCACCGTCTCGAAACACCCTTTGCAACGCGCCCGCAAGTCGGATCGCGAGCCGTGTCTTGCCCACGCCACCGATCCCGGTGAGTGTCAACAAACGGGACGTCTCGAACAATCTCCTGGCGTCGGCCAACTCACGCCGACGACCGACGAAACTCGTCAGCTCCAAGGGCAGGTTGCCGACAACTCGCTGGTCGGCTTCTGAGCGCACAGCGGATGCCATCGACCGACTCGCTTTCTGCCATACCACTACACAACAACGCTACCCCCACGATCGGCCTCCCGAGCAGCACTCACGCGAGCATGTGATCGGAGCCCACTTGTTCTCCCCCGAGTGCGAGATGCACGACGGCCACACCGGTGTCACGCAGACGAAACAACGTATTCCTACTCTGGCAGACAGACGAAGGGAGAGCGACATGCCGCCGCGCCGTAGATCGGTACTGCTGACGCAACTGGTAATCGATGCTCCCGGAAGTCCACAACAAACGATCCTCGACGAACTGCGGCGAGTGATTCTGTCGGGTTCGGCGCCTCCGGGTACCCCGATTCCTCTCGGCGACGTGGCTGATGTGTTCGGTGTCAGTCGAATACCTGTGCGGGAATCACTGAAAACACTGGTCGGAGAGTCCTTGGTCGACCATCGACATCAATTCGGCTACACCGTTGCTCAGCTGACGCCGGCAGAACTGCGAGAGATGTACATCGTCCGCGAAACTCTCGAATCAGCTGCATTGGCCGTCGCCGTCGAGCAGGCAACCGAAGAGGATCACGAACACGCCGTCGAGGTGAACTCCCGTTTGGAGATCGCATTGCGCTACGACGACTCTCAGTCCTATCACTGCGAGAGCCGAAACTTTCATCTCGCACTGACCCGACCGTCTCAGATGCTTCGACTGCTGCACATGTTCGAAGCTGCCTGGAACATCACCGAACCAGTACAGCCGATGGTCCATGTTGCCGGCGTCGATCGCCGGGTTCTGCACTCGGATCACACCGCGATGCTGGACGCATTCCTGCGTCGGGACGCATCCGCACTTCTGAGCGCTTCCGAAATCCATCATCGCCGACTCGATACCGTGATCGCGACTCTACCGACAGACACCGGTCTATTGGCCGAAAAAGATATACCGATCACGCAATAGTCGTGCAACACAGCATCGATACCTTTCTCTCAACACAGTTTTCATCACTGACGCTGAGAGCTCGTGGCACCGTCCGCTGATTTCCTGCACTGATGCACAGGAGCTGTCATGACCGACATTCTTCCGTCCCGAACGACCACTACCCCCACTCCCCCAAAGGAAACCGGATCGGGTGACCTTGTCGAAGCCGCGGGTCACCCTGTCGGAAGCGGCCTGATCAAGCCGGGCTACGACCCTCGTTTGACCAACGAGGACTTGGCGCCGCTTCGCAAGCAGACCTGGTCGTCGTACAACATCTTCGCCTTCTGGATGTCCGACGTACACAGCGTCGGCGGATATGTCACTGCCGGTAGTCTTTTCGCACTGGGATTGGCCAGTTGGCAAGTACTCGTCGCCCTGCTGGTCGGTATCACGATCGTCTACTTCTTCTGCAATCTCGTCGCCAAGCCCAGCCAAGTTACCGGCGTGCCGTATCCGGTGATCTGCCGCAGCGTGTTCGGCGTCCTCGGCGCGAACATCCCGGCAATCATTCGTGGCCTGATTGCCGTGGCTTGGTATGGAATTCAAACCTTCCTCGCTTCAGCAGCCCTCGATGTCGTACTGATCAAACTCTTTCCGTCACTCGCGCCCTATGCCGTCGTCGAAGACTACGGATTCGCCGGACTCTCCGCACTGGGCTGGGGAAGTTTCATGCTCCTGTGGGTACTTCAGGCCTGTGTCTTCTGGCGAGGCATGGAATCGATCCGCCGCTTCATCGACTTCTGCGGGCCGGCTGTGTATGTCGTGATGTTCATGCTGTGCGGCTACCTGATCTACAAGGCAGGCTGGAGCGCCATCGATCTCACGCTCGGCGACGTCAAGTACTCGGGTTTCGACGCCGTGCCGGTCATGCTCGGTGCGATCGCTCTGGTTGTCTCGTACTTCTCCGGACCGATGCTCAACTTCGGCGACTTCTCCCGCTACGGAAAGTCGTTCGCTGCCGTCAAGAAGGGCAACTTCCTCGGTTTGCCGTTGAACTTCCTCGTATTCTCGGTGTTGGTCGTCGTCACTGCATCGTTGACGCTGCCGGTGTACGGCGAACTGATCACCGATCCCGTTGCGACCGTTGCACGAATCGACAGCACCTTCGCCATCGTTCTCGGCGCACTCACCTTCACCATCGCCACGATCGGCATCAACATCGTGGCCAACTTCATTTCCCCGGCCTTCGACTTCTCCAACGTGAGTCCGCAGAAGATCAGCTGGCGCGCCGGCGGAATGATCGCAGCGATCGGCTCGATCCTCATCACGCCGTGGAACTTGTACAACAATCCGGACGTCATTCACTACACACTCGAAACCCTCGGAGCCTTCATCGGTCCGCTGTTCGGAATTCTGATTGCCGACTACTACCTCGTGCGCAAGCAGAAGGTCATCGTCGACGAACTGTTCAGCATGTCGCCGACCGGAACCTACTGGTACAGCAAGGGATACAACCCTGCTGCAGTGATCGCCACCGTGGTGGGAGCCGTCGTCGCGATGGTCCCGGTCCTGGGCAAGGACCTCACCGGGATGTACACCGCAGCGCAGTACAGCTGGTTCATCGGTTGTGGGCTCGGATTCACCGTCTATTACCTACTCGCCGCGCGCTCTTCCTCAGCTGTCCGGAATGTTTCCTCTCCCGACACTGTGACGGTCGACTGATCGTCATGAGAATCAAGGTGATCAACCCCAACACCACGTGGGCGATGACCGCCAAGATCGAGGAATGTGCCCGGACCGTCGCAGGCTCGGGCACATTCGTCGAGGCCGTCAGCCCTGCCATGGGTCCCGCGTCGATCGAAAGCCACTACGACGAAGTTCTCAGCGTCCCCGGAATCCTGACCGAGATCGCCGCCGGAGAAAAGAACGAAGTCGACGGCTACGTCATCGCTTGCTTCGGTGACCCAGGTCTTGATGCAGCCCGAGAGTTGGCCAAGGGCCCCGTCGTAGCTGTTGCCGAAGCGGCAATGAACTACGCAAGTTTCCTGGGTCGCGGATTCAGCATCGTGACCACTCTCGGTCGAACCCGCGGCCGCGCCGCCGATCTGGTGGACCGGTACGGCATGCAGGCTCGGTGCCGAGGTATCCACTCCTGCGAGATTCCGGTTCTGGAACTCGATCGTGATCCCGACGCGCGAAAGGTGATCTTGGAAGCCTGTTTCGACGCATTGGAGCAAGACGACTCGGACGTCCTCGTGCTGGGTTGCGCCGGCATGGCGGACCTGTGCCAGGACTTGTCCGACGAACTGGGTGTCCCGGTAGTCGACGGCGTTGCCGCTGGGGTCACGATGGTTCAGTCGTTGGTCACCCTCGGACTGTCGACCAGTTCGCGCGGCGAGTTCGCACGGCCACTTCCCAAGAACTACACCGGTACACTGACACCGTTCTCGCTGTGAGCGTGCCTGAGCGAGAGTCGAACACCTGTCACCAGCAGCGCCAGGATCGCGAACAATACTCCAGCCCAGACTAATTGGCGGGTTTCGAAATGCGCGAGAAACAGTCCACCGACCGCAGTGCCGAGCGTGATCCCCAGGTTGGAGAACGAGATGAAAAGGCTGTTGCCGAATTCAGGCGCGTCGACTGCGTCTCGCCCCATCCAGCTCTGCGAAACCACCAGTCCACCGGAATGCACTACACCCCAAACCAACACGGCTACAACCATCGCGCCGAAGTACGGGCCCGCCAGATAGAGCATCACGTAGACGACGATGTACAGCAAGGGAAAAGCCACAACCGTGCGCACCACCCCCTTGGCGAGCAGAGCCCCGAAGACGAAGTTGCCGAAGATCATCACGACACCGAAAGCCAAGAGCATCGCGCTGATCCACGATCCGCTCATGCCGGTCACTTCGCCGAGGTATTCGGCAAAGTATCCGTACACCGAGAACATGGCTGCGAAGACGAAGGTGACGGAAAGAATGGTCAACCACACGCGCGGCCGGCGAAGTATCCCGACCTGTGCACCGTACGACAGGCGTTGTGTCACAGGAGCCGAGGGCAGAAGTACGACAATCCCGAGAAACGCGAGAACGTTGACCACGGCGCCGAACACGAATGCTGTCGACACCGAAAAGTTCTCGGCCAAATAGGACGTCAAGGGCACGCCGAACGCGAATCCGACTGTGACGCCTGCAAATACCTTGGTCACCGCGGCGGTCGCCTGTTCCGGCGATACCAGACGAACCGCACTTGCAAGCGCGACAGCGAAGAAGACCGGATGAACCACGGCGGGGATGATCCGAAATGCAAACATCACCTCGAAACTCGATGTGGTCGCATACACCACATTGGAGACCGCAAAGACTGCAATCGCTACCAACAGAACGGTTCTCCTGTTGATTCCCGAGGTGATCAGCGTTGTGAACGGACCGGTCACCGCCACGACGAGTGCAAACACACCGACCAACCATCCGGCAGTCGACGCGGTGATACCGAACTTTTCGCTGATCTGAGGCAGAACCCCGATAATGCCCATCTCCGTAGTGATGATTCCGAATACACCCAACGCCAGAACCGGTATCAACAATTTCGACTTCACGACACACTCCTCACTACTTCGCCACACAAGACAGTTACATATCTATATATGTAGATATATTTGGTTGAACAACCCGACCGACGAGGGCAATTCGGCCGCTACAGCTTTTCGCGAACGAATTCCCTGAACTCGCCGATCACGGATTCGTTTCGTCGGTAATACGTCCACTTCCCGATGCGCTCGGACTCGAGCAGACCCACGTCTTTCATGCCCTGCAGATACCCCGAGATCACCGACTGGGCAAGTCCCGATCGCCCCTGGATGTCACCGACACAGACTCCGATGTGAAACCCGAGATCCTGCTGCGTATACGAGTCCTCGTCGAAATACTTCGCCGGGTGCGCGAGCCACTCCATGATCTGCAGGCGAGTCGGGTTGGACAGCGCCTTGAAGATCGCCAAAGCATCCATGGACCACACCCCTCTGCACGACAACCGGAACGCATCTACTTTTATGGATATGTTTGGCGAAGTCAAGCCCGATTCAGACCGAAAGCCGTCTGCATCACATCGAAGCATTCGAAGTGAGCTGCGACACTTACGTTTCGACGACCTGCGGAAATCTCAGCGTCGACTTTCTATCTGTGACGACTTGTTTATAGTTATCGCCAACAACGAATTGCCGGAAGTTTCCGGTTCACCTCAGAACGTCCGTGGGTGAACACAATTCGCTCAACACCAGCCGTACCCGGCTTGTCATTCGGGAGTCGAACCATGAACACACCGCATCAGTTCAGGGTCGTCACCTCATGGTGATGTCGAAGCTCGCCAAATGGCAGCTGGTCGCCCTCGTCGTGGTTGCACTCCTGGGCTTGATCTATGTCGGAGCGAAATACGTACGGCTGGACAATCTTCTGGGATTCGGCCAATACACGGTCAAAACCGAACTGGCGACGTCCGGTGGCATCTTCACCAACGCCGAAGTGACCTATCGCGGTGTACCCGTCGGACGCGTCGGTGACATGTCGCTCACGTCCGACGGAATCGAAGTCGACCTGTTGATCGACAGCAGTGCTCCGCAGATTCCCGCATCCGCGCGGGCCGTGGTGGCCAATCGCTCAGCCATCGGCGAGCAGTACGTCGACCTTCAGCCCGATACCGACCAGGGCCCGTTCCTCGAAGACGGCTCGGTGATCGCCGTGGGCGACACAACCACGCCGATCCCGATCGAGAATGTCTTGACCAGCGCCAACGGTCTGGTGCACTCCGTTCCGGTCGACGCACTCCACACCGTCGCGAAAGAACTCGGCGCGGCATTCAACGGCAAGGGCGAAGATCTGCAGGTACTTGCCGACTCGCTGTCGGGGATCTCCCAGTCGGGCCTCGACACCCTTCCCCAGACCCTCGGACTGATCCGCGACAGCCAGACGGTGCTCACGACCCAGTCCGATCAATCGTCGGCGATCAAGCAGTTCAGCACCGACCTCGACGCACTGACGGCGCAATTGCGCACCAGCGACCCCGACATCCGACGCGTGATCGACAACGGCATACCGGCCAGCGAACAAGTCGGCTCTCTCGTCACCGAAGCCGGCCCCGCGCTCACGACCAACCTCTCCAACCTCTCCGCCGTTGCAGCGGCAGCCGCACCGACACTGCCCTCGCTGCAGCCATTCCTGCTCTTCCTGCCTGCGCTCGCCGGGGCGGCGCCCACCGTTGCACCGGGAGACGGCACAGTACATCTGGGCTTGGTACTCGAGACCAACAACCCGCTCTCGTGCACCGTCGGTTACGAAGGGACCATGGCGATCCTCGACGAGATGAAGCGCAAGGACCCGAACTTCGACGACACGACGCAGAACTTCCCGTTGAACACTGCCGCCAACTGCCAGGCACCTCAGGGCAGCGAAACGGGGGTTCGTAGCGCCAACCGCATCGCGTTCGCCGACCCGAACACCTCGCAACCGTGGGACGGCAAGCCCAAGGTGGACCCGGACAAGCTCAACCTGAACCCGATTGCCACTCAACTCGCACCGATGCTCGGCGCCACCCCGAAGTAGCCGTAAACAACTGGCACCGTCGACCCTCCGCGACGATGATGATGTGATGTCGGAAGGAACGCCTGAAGGCGAGTCACAGAGCATGTCACGAGGTTTCGACGAACTTGTCGCCGAAGCGGAATCCGCCTCCGTCGACGGGTGGGATTTCTCGTGGCTCGACGGACGCGCCACGGAGCAGCGTCCGTCGTGGGGGTACCAGAGGCTGATGGGTGAACGTCTCGGCCGCGCCGGCGCCGCATTGGACATCCAGACCGGCGGCGGCGAAGTCCTCGCCGCTGCACCGTCACTCCCGCCGGTGATGGCAGCAACCGAATCCTGGCCACCGAACATCGCCAAGGCCACCGCCCTTCTGCGTCCTCGAGGTGTGGTGGTGGTCGCCGATCCGGACGAGCCGCCGCTACCGTTCGCCGATTCGGCTTTCGACCTGGTGACCAGCCGACACCCAGCGACGGTGTGGTGGACCGAAATCGCGCGGGTACTCGAACCGGGAGGAACGTACTTCGCTCAACATGTGGGTCACGCCAGCGTGTTCGAACTGGTCGAGTACTTTCTCGGTCCTCAGCCGCAGGCTCGTCGCGGACGGCACCACGAGGACGAAACTGCCGACGCGATTGAGGCCGGGCTCACCGTCGTCGACCTGCGTTTCGAGCGTCTGCGCATGGAATTCTTCGACATCGGCGCCGTTGTCTACTTCTTACGCAAGGTGATCTGGATGGTTCCGGGATTCACCGTCGCGCAGTATCGGGACCGGCTCCGCGAACTCGATCAGCAGATCCGTCGCGACGGATCTTTTGTCGCGCACTCGAGTCGATTCCTGATCGAGGCACGCAAGAGCTGAGCGCACCGCGACGGGCCGCACATCCCGAACGTGATCGATGCTGCTAGTCGGACTCGTCGGCGTCGCTCCGCGAGCCGATCGCAGCGGCAAGATAGTCGCCGAGTTCACGCTGAAGGTTCGCGTCGAGTGCCCGGGCCAGTGCCGAATGTACCGACGCCACACCGAGTTCACGCATCGTCTGGAGCATCTCGGCTGTTCCGGCAACCTCGTCGCCCTCCGGGAGCCAACCGACCCCGTGCTGATCGACGATGCGATCCTTTGCCGCCTGAATCAGGTCTTTGGCGATCCCGTCCACAGCGTTGTGAAGCTTTTCGTGCACATCGACCAGTTGATCGAGAGTGAAACCGTAGTCGAGGAGACTCGAAAATCCGCTGAGCAAAGCAGGATCGGTGAAAACGCAGTTCTCTCCTTCGATCTGTACCAGTCCGAGATCTACGAGACGATGCAGTTGACCATCTGCATCTCCCCCGAGAAACTCGCGTACGACGGCCATCTCGATACTCACGGTGTCGCTGCGGGACCATGGTTCGGTGACCGCGTGCTGCAGACCCAGCACCTCTGTCAGGTCTTTCCCGCTTTCCCACCCGGTGATGAAGTCGTCGATATGCGCAGTGGTGAAACCTCGTTGAAGAAGCGTGTCGATCAGCTTGAGGCGTTCGAGGTGCGCGTCGCCGTAGATGCCTACCCGCCCACGCTTCTCCGGCGGAGGAAGCAATCCACGTTCCTGATATGCCCGTACATTCCGCGAGGTGGTGCCCGCAGCGCGCGCTAGATCGTCGATGCGGTACTCGGTCACCGCCTCGTCTCCTCTGCCGCGTCGGTCGTCACGATTCCAACTTAGTGGCAACACCAGGCCGATCAGAACCCGGGATCAGGTCTGCGCGGTGTCTTTCTCGCGCACCGTGCTCGTGTAGTCCCGAAGATCCACCGATTTCAATTGGTTCACGTACTGGGTCGCGAAACCGGGAAACATAGTGGCATTGAATCCTTCGTCGGTGAGATACCAACTCGAACATCCCGAGTTCCACGTGGTCTTCGACAGCCGACGCTGCAACTCGACGTTGTACGCATCTTCGACATCTTGACGAACATCGAGTGCCTTGAGGTCGCGCTCGAGAACGATCTTGATCGCTTGGGCGAGATAGTCGAGTTGCGCTTCCATGTACACAAGGGCGGAGCTGTGCCCCGGACCCGAGTTGGGTCCGAAGGTGAAATACAGGTTGGGATAACCGGATACCGCAATGCTCTTGTACGCACGCGCCCCGGATTTCCACTCCTGAGCGAGCACACGTCCGTCCCGGCCGATGATCGGGACCGGTGTTCCGGTCTTGCAAACGTCGAAGCCGGTGGCGAAGACGATGCAGTCGAATTGATGCTCGATCCCTTCGACCGTGCGAATGCCATGTGGCGCCAATCTCGCGATCGGCCAGGTCACGAGTGTGCAATTGTCTTGCTGAAGAGCCGGGTAATACTCGCTGGTCATCAGCAACCGCTTGCACCCTGCCCGAAAGTCGGGAGTGAGTTGTCGCCGCAACCACGGGTCCTTCACCTGCATGCGCAGATGAAGACGCCCGACTGTTTCCACCACCCTCGTCAACGGGGATTCCCACACCACCCCGAGAGCTACCGATTCGTGTCCCCAGTACCAAGCCCGACGCGCCAGAGTCTGGACGACCGGATGACGACGGTACAGATCCTTCGTGCGAGATCGGGTGCGTAGGTTTGCTCGCGGCAATGCCCATCCCGGTGTTCGTTGGAAAACCTTCACTGATCGTGCAGTTTTCACGAGTTCAGGGACGATCTGGACGCCACTGGCCCCGGTTCCGATCACTGCGACCCGCTTGTCGGTGAAGTCGTAGTCATGGTCCCAGCGAGCACTGTGAATCTTGTGTCCTTCGTAGCTCTCCAAACCCGGAACAGCAGGAAAGCTGACGTTCGCCAGCGGACCGGACGCCATGACGACGGTCCGGGCAATGACCGCTTCACGGCCCTCGAGCGCGATCGCCCAGACACCTGTCTGCTCGTCCCACTCGACGCCCGTGACGTTGCACCGAAACCGAATCTTCGGCTCGAGGCCGAACTCTTTCACCATCGTTCGGATGTAGCCGAGGATCTCCGCGCTGGCCGAGTAGGTGTGCGACCAGTCCGGGTTCGGGGCGAAACTGTACGAGTACAGACGGGACGGAATGTCGCACGCAGCTCCCGGATACGTGTTGTCGCGCCACGTCCCGCCGACCTCCGTGCCGCGTTCGAGAACGACGAAGTCCTCGATACCGTTCTGCTTCAACCGAATCGCCGCTCCGATTCCTGCGAAACCTCCACCGATGATCGCCACTGACAGTGGCTCGGCAGTACTCATGCGAGTGGCTCGTACGTAAGTTCCTTGGCCCAGGTCGGCTCGGAATTGAGCCTGCTGCCGGAAAGTCGGCCAGTGACCTTGACCATCCGATCGGCAAGCAGATGGTAGGGATGGTTGCGATTGATGACCATGTTGCCGTGCCACTTCACCACCCGATACATCGGGACGCGGAGCGCGGCCGGACTCCGTTCGCCTACGTTCCTGAATCGCTTCATCGCGGTGTAGAGCCGTTCCTCGTTCACTCCCATGTCGACGATGTTGTCGCGCATCTTGTTCAGCAGCGGGATGTAGCGAAGTGTCCCGATGATCAACGCCGGATTCAACCAGGCGCCGACGGTTTCGACAACGAGCTTGCGCGTCGTCGAGTGCCCGAGCATCTCGATCACCGCAAAATCGACCGCCAGATGCCTGGACTCGTCTGCATTGATCTTCTTGAACACAGCCTGACAGACCGGATCCTCGATCTCGTCCATGATGAACTTGACCAGGGCTCCGTCGAGCGCCACCTCGAGCATCGGTATGACGGTCCCGAGAATCGAGAGCGACAAACCGTCGGAATGCTTGTCCAGCCAGTCGATGACGAGCTTGACGTTGATGTTGGGCTCGGGCATCTCGTCGCCGTCCAGCATTCCCCACCGACGCATCAGCGCGAGTTCGGCGTTGGCGTGCTTCTGTTCCTCGGCGTGGAAATGCCGATAGATGTCTCGGAGAGTTTCAGTCGGCGCCTTGAGAGCCATCGCAGCGAAGCCACGGGCACCGACGTTCTCGATCCACATCAGGTCCGACATGAACGGTTTCAGCTTCGCATGAAGCTCTGGACTGATCGTCTCGGCGCCCGGAGCATCCCAGTCGATGTCCACCAGAGCCCATTGGCGGTCCTTGATCTTGTGCAGCATGCCGTCGAAATCGAAGGACATGTCACGCTCCTTTCGTGCTCGGCGAGTTCGTCTCCGGCGCCGCCGAAGTTCCAGATGATCCCGACTTCTGTTTCGGTGCAAAGCGATTGAGAACTCCACAGCCCCACGTGTATGCAACGGGTAGATACCGTTTGAGTCGCCAGATCACCTTCGCATCGAACTGCGGCACCACGTAGAGTCGACCCTTGTCGTAGGCGTCGAGAGTGGTGACGGCGATGCGCTCCGGCGAAAAGCCGGTTCGCCGCATCAACGCTTGCGCCAATTGTGTTGCTTCCGCGGTGATTCGGCCGTCGAGAGCAACATTTGTCTTGACGAAGGTCGGACACAGCACCGTCACCCGCACTCCCGTACCGGCAAGTTCAGCGGACAAGGTCTCCGAGAGCGACATCACGGCGGCTTTACCGACGTTGTAGGGCGCCATCAGCGGCGCAGCCGCAAACCCAGCAGCCGAGGCCACGTTGATGAATCCCCCGGCGCCGCTCGCACGCAGTTGTGGAGCAAATATCTCACAGCCGTGCACGACACCCCACAGATTGATCCCGAGTGCCCACTCCCAATCGTCGAAACCGATCTCGCCCACCGGTTTTCCACCGATACCCACCCCGGCATTGTTGATCACCAACGAAAGCGGACCCGCAAGTTCGAGTTCCGCGAACAACGCCAGGTCCTGAACCTGCTCACGAATTGACACATCGCATTTGACGGCGTGCGCGGTACCACCGATCTCATCGATGAGTGCCACTGTGTCCTTGGCCCGTTCCAGCGAGATATCCGCGCAGATCACCTCACCGCCTCTGCGCGCCAACTCCAACGAAAAGGCACGGCCGATTCCGCTGCCGGCGCCGGTCACCACTGCGCGGGCATTGTGGGACAACTTCGATCCGCGGTTCTTGGTCGGTTTCTTGGTCGGCACCGGTCGGCTCACCTCGAAGACGCTTCGACTGCTGTGTGTTTCTCCATCTCCAAAGAGTCATCCACAACCGTGCCAGTTGTCAATGGCCTAGAATTCGATGGCGGAATACGCGGCAGTCGAACCAGTACCCGGACTGCTCGAATGAAGTCTTTTGTCGACCGACCGTGATCTAAACGGGGTGCGCGGTCTTCCAGTGCTCGGCGATGTCGATGCGCCGCGCGATCCAGACCTTCTCGTGTGACTGCACGTGGTCCAGAAATCGCTCGAGAGCGGCCGCACGGGCAGGGCGGCCGACTATGCGGCAGTGCAACCCGATCGAGAGCATCTTGGGCGATCCGGCCGTCCCCTCCGCATACAGCACGTCGAAGGCATCGCGTAGGTGCGCAAAGAACTGATCACCGCTGGGAAATCCTGCGGGAGAGGCGAAACGCATGTCGTTGGTGTCAAGGGTGTACGGAACGACCAGGTGCTTCACCGATTCTGCGCCACGCGGAACGTCGACCCAGTACGGCAGATCGTCGGCGTACGAATCGGAGTCGTAGACGAAGCCGCCGTGCTCGACCACCAATTCGCGGGTGTTCGGTGAATCGCGCCCGGTGTACCAACCGAGGGGCGCCGAACCCGTCAGATCTCGCAGAATCTGCACTGCCTCGGCCATGTCTGCGCGTTCGCGCTCGATGTCCACGGATTGGTAAGACTTCCAACGTAATCCGTGGCACGCGATCTCGTGGCCCAACTCCTGAAAAGCACTGACTGCTTCGGGGTTCCGCTGCATCGCCCGCGCCACCGCAAAGACTGTGAGAGGCAGGTTTCGCCGCTCGAAGGTTCGCAGTACACGCCACAACCCGGCCCGGGAGCCGTACTCGTACAGCGATTCCATGCTCATGTGTCGATTCGGAAATGCCTCTGCCGGAGTCATTTCCGACAGAAATGTTTCCGAAGCCGCGTCCCCGTCCAGGACGTTGTTCTCGGCTCCCTCTTCGTAGTTGAGCACGAACTGAACCGCTATCCGCGCGTCGCCGGGCCAGTGCGGATGCGGCGGATGAGGGCCGTACCCCACCATGTCCCGGGGATAGTCGTCGCTCGGATAGTCGCTCATGCCAACAACTTTACCGTCAGCGCCCGGAGATCACAGCGCGAGCAGCGTCGGTGAGTACGCCGAAGACTCTCAGCCGCGCCAGGCCACCGTCCGGGAAGATGTCCAGACGAACATCGGTGACCTGGACTTCGGAATCGATCGGAAAGCGATGGCGCGTATCCGGACGCAGCGTCGTGCGCGGCAACAGTTCGATCCACTCCCCCTCCGACGTCCGCCCGGTCAGAGCGCCCTCACCTGGACTGTTTCCGAGGAAGTACGAGGTGTCGATCTCGACGAAACTCAGCACGCCTTCACCCGCGAGTTGTACTTGCACCCAGTCGTTTCCGTTGTCGCGGCGCCTGGCGGTCTCCCACCCGTCACCCATCGAAGCAGCGCGTCCGGGAAACAGGATGTTCTGCGGTGAGCTGTAGAACATGTTGGAGCAATCGGTCACGCGGCCACCGTTTTCGAGTGCTGCGAGGTCCAACGGCCCGGCATCGAGGAAACGCGGGTCCGGCCGCGCTTCGCCGTGAACACGGAATCTCGCCACGCCGCCGTCCGGGTAAATGGTCAGCTTGACGTGCGTCCACCGCTCCTCCGACGCCACCGAGAACGGATTCTCCGAGTCACCGTGCACGGTCGAGCGCTCGACGATGGTTGTCCACTCACCGGATACGGCCAGGTCGGCGGGATCCGGATACCCCTCGACCGAGATTGCTTCCACCGAGATCTCGGGCGGGTAATTGCCCTTGAACCACGCGGTGTCGACCACGACGCCTCGCACCACTCCGGGAACACCGAGTCGGACGATCGCCTCGTCATGGCCTGCCACCCGGCGGCGACGCGTCTCCCAACCGTCGTACACCTGCCCCTTGTGACCGAACGTCGCCGGCTGGTACCCGGCCTTGCCTGGGCGGATCAGGGCCTCACGCTCGGCAAACGCCTCGTCGTTCGCCCAGATGACGGCTCCGCCGAGGGTGCGCAGTGCCAGATCGGGCAGCAAGGTGAATTCGGTGGTGCTCATCGGTCAGTGTTCTCCTGTGATCGGTGTGGTGCGTCCTACGAGGTGACGGAGTGCGTTGGTGTCGGCGCTCGGGGCGAGTCGGAGAACTTCGGATTCCGGATAAGCCCCCGCGTCGAGCCCGCGCAGTACCACCGCTGCGAGCGCCTGGGCAGTTGCAGGTTCGTCCATCACGTCGCCACCTTGGCGCCCCAGGTACGACTGGATGCGCGGGGCAGCGGCGCCGAGCGCGTTGCGATAGAAGCCGAACGTGGCGAGCCAGCGGGTGACCAGATGCCCGGGGTGCATGTCCCACCCCTGGTAGTAACCGCGTTCCAGGGACCGCGTGACGAGGCGATGGTGCCGAGTGATCGCGTCGCGGATCGCCGTGGCGCTCCCGACGGGCGCGACCTGAGTCGACCCGTCGCACACCCAGACGCCGGTCTGCGCGGCAGCAGCCAACATGACAGCCTTTGCGTGGTCTGCCACCGGATGTTCGAGCGACTGATGACGCGATGCAATTCCGCAAGCTGCACTGTAATCGTAAGTACCGTAATGCAAACCGGTCAGACGACCGGCACCACGATGGATGGCCTGAGCAACTGCCACCGTTCCGTCGGCCGCGATGACCGCCTGCGGGCTCTCGATCTGCAACTCGAACCGAAGCGAACCGAGCTCGAGTCCGTGCGCCTTCTCCAGCTCTTCGCAGAGCAACACCGTCGCCGTGACCTGCTCCACCGCGCGCAGTTTGGGAACGGTGAAGACAAATCCGTCCGGCACTCCGCCGGCCGCGTCGAGCACAAGCTCGAGCGTCCTGATCGAGCGCCGACGCTCACCGGCCGGCAACCCCTTGAACCTGATGCCACTCCAGTTCGGCCCGGCAGGATCAGCGCTGAGCGCGGCAAGCGTCTGTCCGGCCGACGTCGCTGCATCGTCTTCTTCTTCGTCGCTGCGGCGTCCGTACCCGTCCTCGAAATCGATCCGAAAGTCTTGGACCGGCTTGCGGCCGAGTTGAACTCGCACATCAGCGAGCGCATTCTCCGTGTCGAGGTCGGCGAACACATGAGCATGGGAATCGAGAAGCGCGATCGCCTGCTCACCCCAGAGTCGAGGCGTGTCGACGGTTGCATCCGCGGCACTGACGTAAATCGTGTGCACGGGTTGGATCTCGTCACGGTTTCCCGGGTACTGCACCGCGAGCCGCTCGTCCACCGGATCCAGAAGTCCGTCCAGACGATCGTGGACGGCGGCGGAGAGTCGGGATTCTGTCATCGGACGATCTTCTCAGAACGTCCGCGAGCCCGCAGGTTCTCACGCCGCCGATCCAATCCGAGTCAGCGGCCCCCGACGAACGGAACGTTGACGAAGCTCGGCCGGTCTGCAGCCAACTCGATGTGCTGCGGTTTGAGTTGGCTGTCGGCGAGCATCGGGCCGAGCGCCAGGTATCGCGGCACGCTGGCAGCGTAGACGTCGACGCGGAGCCGGTGCCCCGGTTGCAGCACTGCGTCCGTCGGGAGCATGTTGATGTCGACGGTGGTGACCTCACCGGGAACCACCGGCTGACGCGTGTCGATCGTCAGATAGTGGTGCGGTTCACTGTAGTCACCGTTGGCCGAGCGAGTGCTCTTCGAATCGTCGACTGCCCGCAGCGACGCAGTCAGAGCGCCGTTCGTGATCGGTGTCGATGTTCCGTCCGGTGCTACGTCGTTGACCGTCGCTGCCCAGAATCCGTCCGTCGCGTCCAGGACGGTCTCGAGGTGGACGTTGATCGGGCCCGAGAGTGAGGTCGGCTCCGTCACTGCCTCACCGGTGAACGTCAGGCCCTCCGCTTCCTGGAATCGGGAATCCTTGGAACACGTCGCACCGAGCACCACGGAGATCCCGGCAGTTCCCTGAGTTCCGTCACCGGAGCAGAAGCCTCGCAGTCCTGGTGCGACTGTCAATCGCGCTGCGGCACTGGGCGGGTCATTCGTCAGCGAACCGTCGTACGCTGCGTGGGCGGCAGTACCGCTGGGCGCAGAGTTCAGATACATACGTTCGTAGCTCGCACCGGCTCGCGGGAACTGATCGTCCGTGATCCATCCGCCGCCTTGCTGGAACATCGTCACCGGACCGTAACGATCGATTCCGTTGTCGATGCCCTTGAGCCACTTGTCGAACCACGCACGTTCGAGTACGTCGAGGCGCGGCGGCGCACCGTCCTTGCCGAATCCTCCACCGGGAGTGACGTGATAGCCGTTCCCCATGATCAACTGCTTCTGCCCGGGCGGCAGATCGATTCCGTTGTAGATCCGCGGCTCACTGTTGGCGAAGATGTCGTGCCAACCGCCGTAAACCATCGTCGGAACGGCGATGTTGTCGACGTCAGCGGCTCGGTCCTGATAGAACTGCCCGTCTTGCGCGACTTGCAGAGTCGACGGCGACACGTCCTCGATTCTCTGAGCCGTCATCGCTTGCACCAGTTCAGGAATCAGCGTTCCCGGATCCTCGAGGCGGCTCGCCAACCACAGGGGATCGAAGTTTCCTTGCAGGATGTCCTGAACGTTCGGGATGAGTTTGAGCCCGTTGACCGCGGTCAACCACAACGGCATGAACCCGACTCCGAGGCCGCCACCGGTTCCGACGATGTCGCGCAGCAGATCGTTGCCAGGTTCGACCGGGAAGATCGCCTTCAGTGCAGGTGGATTGTTGCTCGCCGCCTGCACCGAGTTGATCGCGGAGTACGAGATGCCCGCCATCCCTACTTTCCCGTCGGACCATCCCTGCTTGCTCATCCAGTCGATGACCTCGACCGAATCCTGTTGCTCGCGCTTACCGAGCACGTCCCAATTACCTTGGGAGAAGCCGGTTCCACGTGCGTCGACCACTACCTGCGTGTATCCGTTCTGGACCAGATCACGGTTGACGCCGAGAACCCTGGCGCCTCCGCCGGCGATGACGCCCGTCAACTCCGACACGCCGTCGAACGGCGCCGCGAGGTCGAGCGAGTTCGCAACGTCCATCAGCGTCTCACCGACCTGCGGGATCGACAGAGCTGAATCCACCAGTGTGTCCAGCAGTTTCGTGTACGGCGTGATGTTGAGGACCGATGGCGTCTTCGATTCCACGGCCACCCCGGATGCATCCGCCGGTCGGTACACATTCGCTTGCAGAACTGTGCCGTCACTCATCGTGATGGGCACGTCCCACTCGATCGAGACCCCCGGATACTGCGGCGTCGCCTCCGTTGCCGCGAGCCAGGCCTGCCCGTCCGACCCTCCCGTCGGATCCGCAGAAGCGACGGCGCTCGGCACCGCCAATCCCACGACGCACAGCCCCACCGCAATCGTTGTCGACCTTCGACGTAGAAGTCGTGTCCTCACGAAAACTCCAATTTTCTGTTGTGATGACCCAGCCCTGCCCCCACGACAGTGACCGGTGTCACGAACTTACCGGATAGTAACTTCCGTCCCATATGTCGTCAATAGGTCTGAATGCCGACCGGACGGCTAGCTTTGAAGATGTGTCACGATCACCGCTTCCCGTCCGCGACGGCCTGAACCCGAGTCGCATCCGTCAGCCAGACGACGGCATGTGGGCGACGACGCTCGACTATCTGCTCGAACGGTTTCCCCAGGACGCCGTCCGCCTACGGGAGAAAGTCGCAGCCGGGGAGGTCGTCGACGAGAAGGGTGTCGGAATCACCGAGACGAGCGCTTTTGCTCCCCGGCGGTTCGTCTACCTGTACCGCGACCCTCCCGTCGAAACGCGGGTGCCGTTCGAGATCGACATCCTCTACCGGGACGAGAACATCTTGGTCGTGGACAAACCGCATTTCCTGGCGAGCACCCCGCGCGGGCGATACATCGCCGAATCGGCGTTGGTCCGCTTGCGTCGGGACCTCGAACTACCGGAGCTGAGTCCAGCTCATCGCCTCGACCGCGTCACGGCGGGACTGCTGCTGTTCACCGTGCATCAGGCGGCCCGGCGCGACTACCAGACCATGTTCGCCGAGCGCCGCGTCGCCAAGGAGTACGAGGCCATCGCGCGTCACGACGCTCAGGTGAGCACCCCCGTGGTCGTGCGTAGTCGCATCGTGAAAGAACGCGGCGTGCTCAAGGCCGCGGAGATCGAGGGCGAACCCAACAGCGAGTCGCGGATCGAACTGATCGAAACGCGAGACGGCTTCGCGCGGTACCGGTTGACTCCCCATACCGGCAAGACCCATCAACTTCGGCTGCACATGACCTCGCTCGGGCTCCCGATCCACGGCGACAACTTCTATCCCGACTTCTACGACGTTGCCGCAGAAGATTATTCGAACCCGCTGCGCCTGCTGTCGAAGGTTCTCGAGTTCGAGGATCCGAAGACCGGCCGGCTGCAACGGTTCGAAAGTCGGCGGACCCTGTCCTGGCCGGACGAATCGGGCAGTGGCGACTCGCCGTAGGGACCCCGGACCCTTCCACTGCGCCTCCGATACCGGGAGGATGGAAGCGCAGACCGCACCGCAAGAGGAGACCAGATGAGCAAGACCGCCGTCGTACCCGAAGCCGTACGGGAGATCGAGCGCAAGTACGAGGCGCCGGCCGAGCAGGAAGTTCCCGCCTTGGGCGGACTTCCCGGTGTTGTCGGCGAACCGGTCCACGACTCGATACAGCTCTCTGCCACCTACTTCGACACCGCGGACTACCGGTTGCTGGCCGAGAAGATCACGCTGCGCAAGCGTGAGGGTGGCGACGACGCGGGGTGGCACATGAAACTTCCCGCAGGCCAGGACACTCGAACCGAAATCCAACTTCCCCCGGACGAGAGCACCGATGTGCCCTCGCCGCTGTCGAGTCTGATCCGGGCGATCATTCGCGGTCACGATCTGGTGCCGGTCGCCCTGATCATCACCGATCGGGAGCGCACCAGGCTCAACGGCGAAAACGGTGTGCTGCTTGCCGAAGTGGTCTCCGACACCGTCATCGCCTGCAAGGCAGACGGTTCCGGAGAGTCGACGTGGCAGGAAGTCGAGGTCGAACAAGGCGCAGGCGGGCAAGAGCTGGCCGATGCAATCGAGTCGGTTCTACTGGACGCCGGGCTGGAGCGCTCTGCGAGTCCGTCCAAACTCAAACGAGCACTGGGCACGTCGGTCACACCGTACGCCGGTCACGAGGTCACCTCGGGCAAGGCGTCGAATCCGCGGATCTTGTTGCGTAATTACCTCATCGAACAATTGCGCGCACTGGTCGCCGCGGATCTCGGCACGCGTCGGGCCGACGACGAAGCCGTTCACGACTTCCGGGTTGCGGCACGTCGCATCCGCAGCGCTCTGCAGTCGTACGCCGGCCACTCCCCCAAGACCGACGATCTCATCACGGATCTGCGGTGGATCGGTGGAAAGTTCGGTGACGCCCGCGACGTCGAGGTCCAGTGGGAGCGTCTTGTGGAACGCCTCGGCGAAATCGACGAGATGCCCGAGCGAGAAGCTGTGCGAGCTCGAATCGACGAGTTCTTCTCTGCACGTGGTGAAACCGCCCAGGAAACAGCCCTCGAGGCGCTCGATTCCGAGCGATACACCACGCTGCTCGATCGCCTCGACGAGTACGTCGGCGACCTCGAATTCGACACCGCCACCCACCGCGTCGGAAAGAAGGCATCGGCACGAGAGTTGGCCCATACCCTGCGGCACCTGGCACACAAGGTCGGTAAGCGGGTCGATCACGTCTTCGATGCCGATAGCCGCACCGAGCGTGACGAGCGAATGCACCGCGCCCGCAAGGGAGCCAAGCGGATGAAGTACGCGATCGAGGTCATGGAACCCGTGTCGAAGAGCCGAGCGAAGCGTGCACTGAAGCATTTCAGCCACTTCCAGGATGTTCTCGGCGAGCACCAGGATTCCGTTGTCGCCCAACATCATCTACTTGCAATGGCAGCCGAGCAGGAGCATACCTCGCTCACCAGTTTCGGATTGGGCATGGCCTACCGACGAGAACTGGAAATAGCCGACGGGCAATCGACCCTGCTACGCAAGACGTGGAAGGAAGCCGTGAAGTCAGCATCGTCACTCTGGTGACGTCGCTGTAACCAGTCGACCGATCTCGATCATTTCAGAGGGAGTAGACATGAACACACTTGCAGGACACCAGGATGTCGTCGCCGGTATCGACGGATCCGAGGCCTCGACGGCGGCGGCCCGGTGGGCGGCCTCCGTCGCGAACGCGGTCAACTCACGACTGATTTTGGCGCACGCCCTGCCGCAAGAGGGCCCGATCTACAGTCCCGCTGCAGTGATGTTGCAGTCACAGTTCCTCAGCCAGATCCGCGAAGACGGCGAAGCGATCGTCGATGCCGCCGCCACGGTGATTTCGGCCGAATTCCCCGAACTGACCATCGAATCCGAGATCGCGCCAGGGCCGGCGTCGACGCATATCCTCGAATCCTCGGGTACCGCACGCCTGATCGTGATGGGGTCGACCGGATCGGGTGCACTGCGCTCACGGCTGCTCGGATCGACCGCACTGAAGGTGGCCAATCATGCAACCTGTCCGGTCACCGTGTGGCGTGGTTCGGCGGAGAATCCCGGTCCGGATCAGCGTCCCGTCATCGTCGGAGTCGACGGAAGCGCGTTGAGCAAGAAGGCCGTCGAGTACGCGTTTCGTTATGCCGATCAGTTCGACGCGCCGCTCATCGCGGTCCACACCTGGCAGGGCTCGTCCACCTTCCGCGAAGGCGGAGCGGGAATCCTGATCGACTGGGAGGCTGTCGAGCAGGAGGAATCGGCGCTACTGGCGGAAAATCTAGCCGGTATGGCCGACCAGTACCCGGACGTGCCGGTCACCCGCATCAGTGAACCCGGTGCCGCTGCTCCCGTCATGCTCAAATACGCCGACGACGCACAGTTGATAGTTGTCGGAAGTCACGGACGCAGTGCGATGGCCGGCGCCGTGATGGGCTCCACCAGCCAGAATCTGCTGCACCATGCGCCAGGGCCGGTCATGATCTGTCGCGCCTGAATTGCTGTGCGCCTTTATTAACCCCCCGCGGTTAATAAAGGCGCACAGCAGGGGTCAGGCGAGACCCGTGCCCACCAACTGACCTACTCCGTACGTCACGGCCATCGCCAGCGCGCCACCGATCACCACGCGTAGCACCGCTCTGGTCTTGCGAGCTCCGCCGAGCGTCGCGCTGATCGTCCCGGTCAGCGCAAGTGCGATCAGCACCGCGAAAAATGCGATAGGGACGCGGATGCCTGTCGGCGGCACCAGAATTGCGACCAACGGGATCGCCGCGCCGATCGTGAACGAGATTGCCGACGAAATCGCTGCATGCCACGGATTGGTGAGATCGTCTGGATCGATACCCAATTCGACTTCTACGTGCGCCGCGAAGGCGTCGTGCTCGGTTAATTCTTCGGCGACGCGGCGGGCCGTCTCCGGACTCAATCCCTTGTTCTCGTAGATCTCGGTCAGTTCCTGAAGTTCAGCCTCCGGGGTCTCGAGGAGTTCCTTCTTCTCCTTCTGCAGGAGTGCGCGTTCGGTATCCCGCTGAGCGCTGACCGAGACGTACTCGCCCAACGCCATGGACACAGCGCCGGCAACCAGTCCAGCAAAACCGGCTGTGAAGATTGCTGAGCGCTCGGTTGTGGCTGCCGCAACACCGACCACGAGGCCTGCGGTCGAGACGATTCCGTCGTTTGCACCCAGAACACCTGCACGCAGCCAGTTCAGGCGATTGTTCAAACTCGGTGCGTGAGGTTCCGATTCCCCACCGGGCGCCCCGTCGGTCAACTGCACACTGTCTCCGGACATGGCAACAGATTAGGACGATCAGTCCGGTTGCGATAGCAATCTGAGCCTGTCCTTCGCGCACTGATATATTCCGATTGGCATCCCAACCAAGCATTTGTTGGGTTTGGAATCGGCAGACATCTGGAGGCATTGTGAGCGCAGTACGCACCGCTTTTGTCAGCGGCGGAACCGGTGGAATCGGGTCGGCGATCGCCCTGACCCTTGCCGAACGCGGACACGACGTCGCCTTCACCTACCGAAACAACAAGGGCGCTGCCGAGCAACTGAGCGAGCAGATTCGAGCGCATGGCGTGCGCGCCCACTCGTACTCTCTCGACTTGACCGACGAGTTGTCGATCAGCGCCGCCGTCAACGATGCGGTCGATGATCTGGGCACATTGACGACGCTGGTCCACGCTGCGGGACCGCACGTCCCGATGACGCACCTCTCACGTGTGACGCCGGCGTTCTTCACCGAACAACTGAACCAGGAGGCCGCGGCGTTCTTCACCCTCGTCCACACCGCCCTGCCTGCGCTGCGTGCATCCTCGGGTTCGGTGGTGGCGGTGACAACCGCGGCAACGGATCGCTTTCCCGTGCGCGACGGACTCTCCGCTGGCACCAAAGGGGCTGTCGAACAACTTGTTCGCGGATTCGCCGCAGAGGAGGGACGCTACGGCGTCCGGTTCAACGCTGTAGGACCAGGCATGTTGACGGACGGAATGGCGGAGCGCCTGATCAGCTCCGCCGAACTCGACCAGGACGCGCTCGACGTGACGATGAGCCGAATCCCGTTGAAGCGCTTCGGATCAGCTGCCGACATCGCCGAAGCAGTATGTTTCCTCGCAAGCGACGCGGCCGGATTCATCAGCGGTCAGAAGCTCAACGTCGACGGTGGCTACACCGTCTGAGCGCTATCCGCCCAACTTGCGAAAGACCAGTCGCACGGCAAGTTCCAGGTGCGCCATCACCTCGTCCGTCGTCATCCGGCCCGCAACCCACGAGACGAGACTCGACATCCAGACGTCGTCGATCACCTTCACCGCGTCCAACTGCTGCTGCGAGACTTCCTCGACACCGATCGCCTTCGCGAACATCTCGGTCACGACCCCACCGAGCGCGTTGAGTTCCGGGGTCGCCGACGCGTCCGCGAACATGTACGCCCGAACCAACGCTTCGTAACGGAGGTGATCGGTCTCGAGGACCTCCGTATTCTTGCGCAGCACAAACAGAATCCGGTCCGACGGAGTCTCGCCCGGGATTACAAAGTCTTGGAATCTGTCACGCAAACCCTCGAACATCCACAACAATGCGACGACAAGCATGTGGTTCTTGGACGGGAAATACCGGTAAACAGTGCCGATCGCGACGCCGGCGCGATCGGCCACCGATCGCATCTGCACCGCGTCGTAGCCGCCTTCGGAGGCGGATTCCATTGCGGCGTCGACAATCCGGCGAAAACGCGCTCGCTGCGACGGCGTCGTACGACGTCCGGTCACCGAGCTACGTTCGACCACCGACTGGTCTGCCTTGTCGCCACCTGCCATGTCCACAACCCTTATTAGACGTCGTTTTGCCGACTCCCAATGTAGCCGCCCAACGCAATTGTCGGGTGCATGACTGCCCGCTTCCGAACTGCCCGCCAGTGGAACTGGCCCAGATCAGGAAGCGCGCCGCGGCCGATCGGATCGGCCGCGTCTAC
Source organism: Rhodococcus sp. RCBS9 (assembly GCF_029457415.1). Lineage (NCBI taxonomy): Bacteria > Bacillati > Actinomycetota > Actinomycetes > Mycobacteriales > Nocardiaceae > Rhodococcus > Rhodococcus sp. RCBS9. The sequence continues at coordinate 1,264,743 of NZ_CP120422.1, forward strand.
GTGGATCTTCCGACCAGTCGCGAGAGGGTGCGCGTCGGCCCGGAGCTGGAGCCCGGCGTCTGTCGGGTTGTGGTGCCCGTCGTTCCGGTCGGCGTTGCCCAGTTGGAGCAGGCTGGGCGCGGCGAGCGGGCGGCCTCCGTCGATCGGTCTGTGGCTTCTTGGCAATGCCGAACCGAGGCTTGCCGAAGACCAGAGGAATCCAGCCGCGACCGCTGCTCTCGGCCGAGGCGACAGCCTCGGGCTCACGGAAGGCTGCGTGCGCGATGAGCCCGAACATCAGCAGGGTGGTGATCATCGACGTTCCGCCCGCCGAGATGAGCGGTAGTTGCAGACCGGTCACCGGAATCAGGCCGACGACGTAGGCGATGTTGATGAACGCCTGCACGACGATCAACGTCGTTGCCGTCGCTGTCATGACTTTGAGGAACGGATCAGTGGACCGTTTCGCGATCCGCAGCCCGACGATCAGAACCGCGGCAAAGAGAGCGACGACGATCAGCGCGCCGACCAGACCCAACTCTTCACCGATCACGGCAAAAATGAAGTCGTTGTGCGCCTGCGGGAGATAGCTCCATTTGGCGTCGGACTGTCCTAGACCGCGCCCGAAGATGCCTCCGTTCGCCAGTGCGTACTTGGCCTGAGTGCTCTGGAAGTTCAAACCCTGCGGGTCGAGATCAGGATTGAGGAAAGCCTTGATGCGATCCGAGCGGTAACCAGCAGTAAGCCCGAGCACGAGAAATGCGACTGCGGAACCGAGTGTGAGGCTGATGAATGTCTTCATCCGGAACAGCCCGAACCACAGCACCGACATGAAGATGATGCCGATGGTGATGGTGGTTCCGAGGTCCTTCTCCAACACCACCAGAACCAGAACCAGCAACGTCGTACCGCCGATCACCGGCAGCGCGCGGTTGACGTCCATCCGCGCCTTCATGAACGACGCAACCGTCGCTGCGGACCAGATCGCCAGAGCAAGTTTGGCCAGCTCCGACGGCTGGAAGGAAATGCCCGCGATCACGAACCAGCTGCGAGCACCCATCTGTTCCGAGCCGATACCTGGAATCAGCACCAGGACAAGCAGAACAAGACACAGGATCAGCAGCCATGGTGAGGCTCTACGCATCGTTTCGGTCGGCAACCGCACGACCGCCACGAACATCACCAAACCGATCGCTGCGAACATGCACTGCGGCCAGAAGCGGGCGTAGGACGTCCCGGACAGAACATAGGATTCGACGCCCGAAGACGACAGCACCATCAGCAGTCCGAACGCGACGATCAGCACGACCAGACCGACGATCATATGGAAATCGAACAGTGGCCGATTCGTCCACATCGCCGTTCGAGCGCGGAAGGGTGTCGATGTGCGGTCACGTTTGTCCGACGATCCACGGGGTGAGTTAACTGGCTCTCCACTCCCGCGACCGTTGGGCTTGTCTTCACTGCGACCGGTCACCACACAAGTATCGTCCCACGACTCCTAACTCATGGGTAACACAAGTCCCACGAGTCACACGGGCTCGGTCTCCCGAGGGCCCTCTAGGCCTACGAAACGCCAGGTCACGTCCTTCGCCGACGGAGGTCTGCCACCGCTCCCGCCAGCGAGAGCGTCAACATGACCACGCAGACGGCAAGCGCGATCCCGAACGCACGTCCATATCCGTCGGGCGAGCATCCGAGCACACCGAGATACAACCCCGATACCGCGGCCAGTGAGATGGTCGCGGACAGTCGCTGCGACAGCTGAAGGAAACCCGCCGCAACTCCGTTCGCACCCGCCGGTGCATATTCGAGAGTCAGCACCCGATTGGGCGCGTCGACCAAACCGCTGGCAACTCCCGACAACACCGCCAGGACCACCAGCACCGGGATCAGATGTTCCCGCGGAATCAGATTGACCGCTGCGATGTACCCGAGGATGACAAGGATCTCGCCGACTATGGCAAAAACCACTGCACTTCGGCCGAACCTGGCAACCAGCCGCCATCCGAAAGCCGACGTCAATGCCATCGCGAGTGAGCTACCGGTCATGATCAACGCCGCACTCAGCGGGGCGAAGCCCAAACCTTCGATCAGATAGAGGCTGAGCACCGCGTTGACGGCGAGGATGGATCCGAACCAGAAGAGTGCAACCGTCGTACCCAGTCGGAAGCCCCGTGAGGCGATCAACGACGGAAGCAGTACCGGCGTCCCGCCGCGCTCGGCGTACCGACGTTCCCAGAACCAGAAGGCAACGGCAGCGCCGAACGCACCGATCAGGAAAGCCGCGGCGACAGTAACACTGGTCCGGGTCACGATGGGCCACAACAGGAGCCCGGTCGTAGTCGCCAGCAGACACAGCCCAACCGGATCGATCGACGCGCCCGATCGGGTGGTTCGATCACGGCGCAGAAAGCGAAACGCCAGAATCAGTGTGATCAGAGCAAACGGCACGTTGAGAACGAGAAGCAACCGCCATCCGAAGTCGGCGTCGGAATACTTCAGCAGTACGCCACCGAGGATCGGTCCGGAAACGCCGGCCAGACCACCCGCGGTGCTGTACGCGCCCAACGCCTTCGCCCGAGCCTTTCCGGACACCCGGTCGGTGATGATTCCGAGCACCTGCGAACTGATGGTGCCTGCGCCGATCCCTTGCCCCAGCCGGGCCAACACGATCATCGACGGATCCGACGCACACGCTCCGAGGATTCCCATCACCGCGAAGATGCTCAGGCCCGCCAAGAACAAGCGTCGACGCCCGACGACGTCACCGAGTCGGCCCGCCGGCACCAGGGCCAAGCCGAAAGTCAGCGAATAGCTCGCAAGGATCCACTGCACCTCCGAGGTCGACGCGTCCAGCGACGCCCGGATCGACGGAACCCCGATTCCGAGCACCGCCGAATCGAGAAGGGTGGTGAAACCCGCAGCTACGCAGACGACGATTTCCCAGCGGACGGCCGAACCGAGCTTGGTGGATTCGGCCGTCGCTGTGACCGTGTGGGACAGGACCCGTTACCCCGCAGCTTCAGACGTGGCCCGACGCGTGAGCGGCGGTCGCAACCCCAAGTGCTCTCGCAGCGTCGACGTGGAGTACTCGGTGCGGTACGCCCCACGCTCCTGCAGTTCCGGGATCAACCAGTCGACGATCTCGTCGAGCCCGGTCGGCACCAGGTACGGCGAGATGTTGAAGCCGTCCGAAGCTCCGTTGCGCACCCAATGGACCAACTGATCTGCGACCTGCCCCGGAGTGCCCGCAAAACCCGAACGCTGCGAGGTCTCGATAGCGACCTGACGTAGGGACAGATTCTTTGCCTCGGCAAGAGCACGCCATTCACGTGCGATCGCAATGGGGTCGTTGCCGTCCCGCGCGGAACCGCGCGTCTCCGAAACCGGGCGGGCAACCGGATCTTCCTCGGGGAGTGGACCGTCGGGGTCTCGATCGGAAAGGTCCTTACCCCACACCAGTCCGACGAGAGAGAGGGCAGTCTGACCGGTGAACTGGCCTTCGAGGACCCACCGTGCCTTCTCCTCGACTTCGGACTCGTTCTCCGCCAACACGATCTGCGTGCTGGGCAAGATCTTGACGTCGTCCTCCGGTCGCCCGGCTTTACGCAACCGAGCCCGAATGTCGTCGGCGAAGTCGAGCGCGCCGTCGAAATGAGTCCCGTGTCGCGAGAAGATGACGTCGGCATGGGTCGCCGCGAAATCGCGTCCACTCGGGGAATCACCCGCTTGGAAGATGACCGGATGCCCCTGGCGGCTTCGGGGAAGCGTCGGCGTCACGGAGATGTCGAACTGTGAAGTCTGCCTGCGCACGTCGCCGACGGCACCCGGAGTAGACCAGTTCTCGGACGTGCGAGAATCCGAGATCGCGTCGTCGGCCCACGAATCCCACAGTGCCCGCGCGGTTTCGATGAACTGCCCGGCACGCTCGTAGCGCAGGGAGTGGTCGAGGAAACCACCGCGACGGAAGTTCTCTCCCGTCCACGCGTTGTCGGTGGTCACCGCATTCCAGCCGGCCCGTCCGTCGGAAAGTAGGTCGAGGCCGGAGAGTCGACGCGCAAGGTCGGCCGGTTCGTTGTACGTGGTGTTCTGTGTCGCGACCAACCCGATCTTGTCGGTGATACCGGCGAGGGCGGCCAACTGCGCAATGGCGTCGGGTCGGCCGGCGATATCCAGATCGAGAATCTTGCCGTTCTGTTCCCGAAGCCGCAGGCCTTCACCGAGGAAGAAGGCGTCGAACAGACCTCGCTCGGCGGTGAGTACCAACCGCCGAAACGTCTCGAAGTCGATCTGGGATCCGCTCGCGGAATCGGACCAGATGGTGGTGTGGTTGACCCCCTGGAAGAAGACGCCGAAGTGAACGTGAGCGTCGGGTCGAGGTACGGCGGAGCGTGATGCAGTCATGGCCGAAATATCCTTAGCGCGAAGTCAAGTCAGGAGGAGTGGGCGAATCGATTTGCGGGCCGCTGCAGACCGAGGTTGCCCCTCAGGGTCGATCCCGGAACCGGGCGTCGCGTCAACCCGGCCTTGGACAGCGTCGGAAGCACGAATTTGGCCAGCACCGGAAGGTCCTCGTCGATCACGAGAGCATGGAAATGAACACCGTCGAGGTGTCCGGCCAATTCCTTCAGAACCACGGCCGCTTCCCCCGGATCTGCAGCCAGGAGCAGTCGGCCGGTGACGACGGCATTCCCGTACGAGTTCAGCTCGGTCCTCCGCTGCGCCGCAGACAGATTCGGCGTATCGAATGCCACATCGAGCTCGGCGACCACCAATGACGCGCCCTCATCGCGCGCCTTGGCAGCCGACTGTGCAATGGTCTCCACCGAATCACCGGAAACGAGAACAACATCCGGCTGGCGTGGATCGATTTCGCCGTAGCGGCCGAACACCACCAACTGGCCTTGAGGCGGCCGCGGAACGATTGCGGGCCCCTTCACCGAGAACGTGTCGCCCTCGAAATTGACGTAATGCAGACGATCACGCTCGAGGAAACGCCCACTGAGATAGTCACGAACGACGGCGTCGTCCTCCCACGAGTCCCAGAGATCGGTCACAACGGTGACCGAATCCCGCTGCTCTTGCTGACGCGCCGACTCCGTTGTTACTGGAGCCCTCCCCCACGCCCTCGCCGCGGCATCGTCTTCGACCGGAACAGCAAGCCAGCCGCCACGCCCACGCGAGGAGTAGTCCAACGTCGCCAATTGCGAGGACGTATGAAACGGTTCGGCGTACGTGGTCCCGACGACGGGGACCAGCCCGATCGTGCTGGTTGTCGCCGCCACGTACGACGCCCTCGAGACGGCATCGATGCGGCCGACGACGTCACCACTCGGGGGGAGGATGGAATCGTCGAACGTCGCGAACGTGAAGCCGGCATTCTCGGCAGCCGCGACGCGATCGCGCACGGCTTTGCCCGTGAGCAGCTGGTCCGGGCGGTGTGAGCTTCGGCGCCAGGCAGCGGGGTGAGTGCCCTCGCCGTCCAGTTCGATACCCACGGCAAATACAGTCATGTGTCCTCCATCGGTCCTGGCGGTAGCACCCACACTGCGGTTAGGTAGCGGGTTGCTGCGGCATCATCGAGCCAGGTCTCTCAGCCACTCTGGATGGTGGATGCAATCTATGCGGGCCACGCTGGGCAAGTCAAATCGCGCTTGTCGAATCATATTGACCAACAACATATTTCAATACAATCATCCTGATCGAAAGGGTTGCGCAACGCTAGCCGACGTAGACACGAAAGAGCCCCGCCCGACTCGCGTCGGACGGGGCTCTCGGTGTGCGCTGGAACGCTACTTCGCGCCCATCCATGCCTGATCGAACAGCATGATTCCCGTGGCAGTGGGAACGACACCGTGAACATTCTTCTGCCAAGCCCAGAACGACGTCAGCCCGCCGATCGGCGCCGATGGAACCGTCTCGTTCCACAGCGTCTGAATTTTGCCGATGATCGCCAGGGTCGACGAATTGTCCTTGGCCTGTTGTAGATCTGCGATCAGCTGATCCATCGCCGGGTTCGCATATCCAGCAGTATTCGCCATCGAGGTGCTGTTGGTCGTGGAGAACAATCCGAGATCGAGAATCGACTCGTACATTCCGATGCCCGCGTGCGCGAGGTCGAAATCGTGCTTGACGTAGACGTTCTGCACGATGTCGCCGGCGTTGTTGGCCAAGATCAAGTTCACCTCGAACCCGACGGCCTGCAACAGTGACTGCACGGCGAGGCCGATCGCGTGGTCCTTCGGCTCACTGAGAACGACGTAGTCGAGGCTGCCGTCATACCCGTCTGCCTTTGCCTGATTCAGAATTTCCTTCGACTTTTCGGGGTCGTAGGCAATACCCGGTGTGTCTACATGCCATTGCGACGTCGGACCGAACAACTCCGAGCCCGGCAGTCCCTCACCGTTTTCCACTCGCTGATCGATCAACGTGGTGTCCAGCGCGTAGCCGATGGCCTGGCGAACGCGAACATCCGAGCCCGGTCGGCCTTCACGGTTGTTGACGATCTCGGCACTGCCGGCATTGAGCACGTCGATGTAGCCGGGGTAGCCAGCGGACTTGGCGGAATTGATCGCCGACGTGAGGCCGCGAATGTAGGCGACATCGAGCTGACCGCTGTTCAATGATTCGAGATTGGCCTGCGGACCGTTGAGCGCAACCATCCGCAACTTGTCCAGCTTGGGGGCGCCGCCGTAGTAGGACGGGTTGGCCTTGAAGATTCGCTCGACGCTCGGTGTGAAGACATCTTCGGTGAAGGGTCCGGCTCCGACGGCGGTGAACTTGTCGCCCTGTTGCGAACTCGGGGCGACGATCATCCCGTGCCCGAGAGCGAGCATCGACGGAAAACGCATCCACGGCGTCTTCAGCTTGAATTCCACCGTCGTCGGACCGCTTGCCTGCGCCGATTCCACCGAAGCCAGCCACAGTTCGGCGCCATTGCCCTTGCCCGCGTTGTACCGATCGATGCTCGCGATCACGGCGTTGGCGTCGAGGGTGGTGCCGTCACTGAACTTCACACCGTCGCGAAGTTTCAGCGTCCAGGTGGCTCCGTCGTCAGCTGTCTCGAGCGATTCAGCCAACTTGGGCTCGAACTCGCCGCTCGCAGTGTCGTAACTCATCAGGACGTCGTACACAGCAGCGAAGGCCTCACCGCCGGAACCGCCGCGCGCGGCCGTCTTCGTCGGGTCGAGTGAGGGAACGAGCACCTGTACGCCGTACGTCATGGTCCCGCCGGCCACCGCAGTTCCCGGATCGGGCTGCTCGTTGACCATGCCGGTCACGACGTCCGCCGACGCGGTCGTCGTATCGGTCCCGCTGTCGTCACCGTTGCTCGCGCAGCCCACCAACAGAACCCCGGTGCCGAACAATGCGACGGCGACCCGGCTGACTTTCCCGATGCGCCAAGATCTCGAGTGCGACACGGAGATTCCACCTCACTTTCAGTAGACGCAGCCACGGATCGGCCGCAATCGGCTAATAGTGATGTCCTCTGTGGAGTGACGCCCAGCACGTTCCCGGTGACCGGAAACATTCACGGAGACAAAGGATGCGCATAACTGAGATGATCGGGCCGAGTGGTTGACGGCGACTGACATCCGAATACGAAAAAGCTCCAACCTTATGTTCGAAGAACATGAGATTGGAGCTTGTCGAAAAGAATTATGGTGGCCAGGGCCGGGATCGAACCGGCGACCTTCCGCTTTTCAGGCGGACGCTCGTACCAACTGAGCTACCTGGCCGGACGGCACCCGAACCGAATGCCTATCGCATTGCTTTGTTCTCAACCGATTGATTGAGAACAAAGCTTTGCGACCCTGACGGGACTCGAACCCGCGACCTCCGCCGTGACAGGGCGGCGCGCTAACCAACTGCGCCACAGGGCCTTGCTTTTTCCTTGCTGTGAAACCGTACTACATCTTCGAGCCGCTCCCAAACCACTGTCCTGGCCTGGCATTTGTGCATCTCAAAGCGTGTCGTGCGGGTCAAACCATACTGCATCGTTTCGCTTTCGCAAAACGTACCCCCTACGGGATTCGAACCCGCGCTACCGCCTTGAAAGGGCGGCGTCCTAGGCCGCTAGACGAAGGGGGCCCGCCGGATCTCTCCGAACTAGTACCCCAACGGCGTTCCGTTGGGAGCTTGGATAGCTTATGGCACGGCATTCGGAAATCACAAATCGCCTGTTCACGGGCAGAAAAGTGCACTATTCAGTGTCAGGGAACTCGACTTGGGGCCACCCGTCACGATGGAACGTCTCCAACCACTGCGGCGTAGCCATGGCTTCGAGGACTACTTCGAGAGACTCCTCGAACCACTCGCCCAGATCTCCACTGGAGGCAATCAGGTCTGCCATGTACCGCTGACCGGCAAGGCTCGCTGCCAGTACACGCGTGAATTTGTCCGGGTCGGCGTCCTCTCGGAGCAAACCGTCGTCCTTGGCACGCAATGCCAACTCATAGGCGGTCTTTCCCCAGACCTGCCCACCACCGGACTGCACATCCTTGTAGAACTCGGGCTCGATGATCAGCCGGAATTCCGCCTGCACGATTACCTCGGCACGGAAGACCTCGGCAATGTCGAGCACGAGACCGTGCAAAGCGACGAATGGATCGAGGTCTGTTCTCTTGGCCCAACGATCAGTAATTCCAGTGAAGGTTTCGATAGCCGAGGTCAGAACCGCTCGCGCCAACTCTTCCTTGGACTGGAAATGGAAATACATGGCGCCTTTGGTGGCGCGGGAGCCCTCGAGGATCGTGTTCACCGACGCAGCTGCATAGCCGCGCTTGGCGAATTCGACTGCAGCCGCTTCGACCAGGGCGGCGCGGGTACGCCGCGCACGCTCTTGTTGACGTGCCATTTACGGTGTTGTGCCTCTCGCAGAGTTGGTACGCAGAGCCGCCGTGATCGGCGCCTGTCATCCCCCGAAACTTCACAATATCCCCTCCAACACACCCTACGTAAGGACTAGAGCCATACCCGCCAAAAGTACTAGACGCAATCGGCTGTTCAGGGGACAAGAACCGACTTTATGCCCAAAAGACACCAAGTGGTATGGTTTTGGCCGCTCGGGTGCGCCGCAGGGGGTGCGCATCCGAGCTTTTTCGTGCCCGAGATTCTGATAATTCGACCTCGCAGACGGAACTGCTTCGCCGACCGATGGACAGCAGTCCCAAGGTTTTAAACAACTAGTGCAATTGTTTATTCCCCCTTTTCCGTCGAAACCGTGCTGGCAGCATCGAAACAACACAGTTAGACTGTCTAAATGAACGTTGGAGAGGGTCGCAGCAAGGCTCGAGACGAGATCGACGTACTTTGGGACGATCTGGGTGCCTTCGTCCGACGTCTACGCACCAAACGCAACGACCACAAGCTCACGCCGAGCCAGATCCAGGCCCTCGGCCACCTCGACCGACAAGGTCCGTCGACCGCCAAAGAGTTGGCAAAATTCGAGCGCGTCACACCGCAATCAATCGCAAAGACCGTGGCCGCGCTCGAAGAACAGGGCATGGTGACGCGAAGGGCGGATCCATCGGACGGCCGCGCGGTCTTGGTCACGATGACCGAACTCGGCACATCGACCCTTCACGAAGACCGAACGAAACGAACAGAGTGGCTGGCTGAGGTCATCGACGCCGAGTGCACCGAAGCCGAGCGTGACTTGCTTCTGATCGCCGGCCGAATCCTGCGCAGACTAGGCCAGGGCGAGTCCCCAGCATCGACATCGATATCAGAGGAGTCACTGATGAACTCGTGACCACCGTCGTCGAAACGCCGACCCCCCAAACTCCCGTTCCACTGAAACTGAGTCTTGCTCTCGGCTCCGGAACCGTTCTTCAAGCGCTGAACTCGTCGATGATTGCCGTGGCAATCGTCCCGATCGCCACATACTTCGGTTCCAGTTCAGGCACAGCGTGGGTCATCTCGGCCCTCTACATCGCGACTGCGGTCACGGCGCCGGCGGCTGGTCGACTCGGATCGATCCTCGGCGCCAAACGCGTCTACCTCGCCGGATTGGGCCTGATCGCTGCCGGATCGATCCTCGGCTCGCTCGCCCCGTCGCTGGGCTGGCTGATCGCCGCACGAATCCTGCTCGGAATCGGCACGGCGACACAGTATCCGAACGCAATGACCGTCATCCGCGAATACGCTGACCGCCACCGGACTCAAACCCGTTCAGCTATAGCAACACTCACCATTTGCGCTCAATCGGTCGTCGCGCTGGGGCCCACTCTCGGCGGGTTGTTGGTCGGCACACTCGGTTGGCAATCGATCATGTGGGTGAACCTCCCACTTGTCGTCGTCACTGCCGTATGGGTCTTCTTCGCCGCCCCGAGCGACTCCGCCCTGCCCGACCGGGCCGGCGCCGCTGCGTTGTTCAAGTCTCTCGACCCACTCGGTATCACCCTGTTTCTGGCTCTGACGACATCGACGATGCTCTTTCTCCTCTCTCTCGCCGAGCACGCGAAGTGGTACCTCGTCCCGTCGACGGCCCTCTTCGCGTTCCTGTTCGTCTGGTGGGAACGTCGAACGGCCTCGGCGTTCATCGACGTCCGCGCCGTCGTCCGAAACCGCGCACTGAGCATGACTCTCGGCCGGACCCTGCTGACTTACACAGCGTTCTACTGCATCTTCTTCGGACTCCCCCAGTGGCTACAGGTAGCCCGCGGAATGTCACCGATCAGCGCCGGGCTCTTCATGCTGCCCGTCGCTGCGGTCGGGATCTTCGCGACCATGTCCGCGTCCAGGGTGTACGGGAAATTCGGCGCACGAATCACCCTCCTGATCGGCACCGCCGCGTTGGCTGTCGGCGGGATTCTGATTGCCTTTGTCGAATCGAGTTCGACTCCCCTTGTGGCACTCCTGCTGATTGCGGCGATCCTGGGCATTCCCAACGGCTTCAACAACATGGGAAACCAGAACCTGATCAACTCGGTGACCACCTCCGCCGACGTCGGAACTGCGATCGGTCTGTACCGAACAATCCAGTACATCGGCGCCAACCTTGCTGCCGTCGTCATCGAGTTGACCATGCGCGGAACCATCGACGACGCGGGTCTGCATCGCACTGGCGGGACCATCGCCGTCATCGGAATTGCCCTTCTGGTGGGGGTGGTGTTTTCACGGACTCTGCGGTCCCGTTAGACTCTGCGCCGCGCCCCTATAGCTCAGTTGGTAGAGCTACGGACTTTTAATCCGCAGGTCGTAGGTTCGAGTCCTACTGGGGGCACAAATGCAGACCCGGCGCCTCATTCGGAGGCGCCGGGTCTTGTGCATTCGTGCCACATCGATTCGGGCCACATGAATGCATCAGCAGGTCATCGAAGCAGGAACTCGAGGGTCACGCGCTCGAATGCCTCCTTGGCTTCGATCATCACCCAGTGCCCGCAGTTCGGAAATACATGCAGTTCGGCGTTCGGAATCAGTCGCATCGGAATCATCGGCATGTCCGGTGGACACTGCCGATCATCGAGTCCCCATGTCAGCAAGGTCGGGCATTGCACCTTGTGCATCATCGACCAGTACGGCGGCACATCCGAGTTGGACATCATCTGCTGCTGAGCGGCAAAGGCTTTGGATCCGTACATCGCGGTCAATGCCTGGTGCGAGGCCGGATCGTTGGCCGTTTGCCATCGTTCCTCGATCCGCTCCTCGGTGATCACGGATCTGTCGTAAACCATGCACTCGAGCCAGCGAACCAACTTCTCACGGCTGGGAGCGTCGGCGAATTCCTGGAGGAGACGCGTACCTTCGCTCGGGTTCTGACTGAAGATGTTCGGGCCCACGCCTCCGATGGTGACCAATCTGCGGACGCGGTCAGGGAACCTCATCGCGACGTTGACCCCGACAACTCCGCCCATCGAATTGCCGATCATCGCAGCGGATTCGATTCCCAGCGCATCCATGAATCGAACCACCGCCGAGGTTGCCGTGAGAACTGGATGACCGTCGACGGCATCGCTCACGCCGAAACCCGGGAACTCCAGGAGGTAGCAGTGGAAGTGCTTTGCGAACACCTCGAGGTTCCCCCGGTAATTCCGCCATCCACTCACGCCGATCCCGGAGCCGTGCAACAGGATCAACGGCGGACCATCGCCCGCCTCGTGATAGCGCAAAGTCCCCCTGTCGGTAGCGACTTCGCGTTTGGTCCCTTCGTAAGTCACGTCCATACCGCAAGATTAGAACGTGTTACAGATTTGCGACGGCTGATTGCGGAACTTCGCAATCACTGTCAGAAGCATCCCCCGCTGCCTCGACGCCCACTGCGATTCGTGGACTTCTGCTCGCTCGGTTTCGACTTCCCCGTCCCGGCCTTCACACACCGGTTGGGGCGCCGCACCTGCTCGAAGTGCCCGGCGCTCACCACATGACCGGCCACGCTGACCTTGACCGGCGCATCCGCGCGGGCGGTTCCGACTTGCGCCGATCCCAACGTCAGGGCGCAAGCAGCCACAACGACCAGCGCTACCTTCTTCGAGATCTTCATATGCACGGCCACTTCGACACGGGTCCACTCCAGATGCTGAACAGGTGCGCGCACCGAAGGAACACGCTCGGCGTCGACGATATTCAGTCAGGGTGGCCGGCCGCGATCCTTTTGCTCACCAGCATCTGAACAGTCGACGACAAAAGTTTTGGCGGCACGTCAACATCCCGAGGGCGTCAACGAGCCGACGCCCAACGTACGCACCGTTACTGAGAAATCCGTAAATCCGGGCAACCACACAGCGACGGGCGTGGACGTTCGCGTTTGGACTCGCTAAGCCACAATCAAACGCCGAACCGCCTCGACTGCCGCCTCCCGACGTCGAGGGATGGAACGAGACGACTTGAGCGCGAGCATCCGGGCGATATCCGTGATCAGCAGGATCAACTCCGTGGGATTCCACGCGGGGTCGATGTGCCCCTCGAGCTGCCCCTTGCGGATTTCCGCAACTTTAGGCCGGAAGGTCTTGCTTCGTATGTCGTCCTCGCTCATGACGTCCGGCGCTTCGAGATCCGCCCATTGCTGCAATCGGGCGTTCTCGGGATGGGCAACGTAGTTGTCGAAGAGGCGACCTGCATAGCCCGGCAAGTCGTCACCTCGAAGTGCTGTCTCCGCTGTTGTTTCGGACGTCCACTGTTCGGTCACGGCAGCGAACAACTCTTCCTTGCTTGCGAAGTACGCATAGAGACGGTCTTTGCTGGCACGCGCTTGCGCGGCGATCCGATTGATCCGCGCGCCGGCCAGCCCGTACGTGGCAAATTCGTCCTTTGCGGCCGCCAGAATGCGGTCCCTCGTAGCTTCCCCTGCTGAGCGCATGTTCACAGCCTAGAACGAATCGACCGTTGCCGAACCATCCGGTTCGGCGTAGCGTGCAGAGTTGACGAACAATTTGGTTCGCGAACAAGTCGTGCCACTTACCGTCAACTCGAGGAGAGACATGAATCTCGACGAAGCCCGAACTGCTTTCGCCCGGCTCCGTGCTGCGGAAAGTGGTGTATCACCAGCAGAACTCGACGAGGTGTGGGCCGCACTGGAAACCGTCGCCGCCGAAGAAATCCTCGGCGAGTGGAAGGGTGACGACTTCGCCACCGGTCACCGTCTTCACGAAAAGCTGTTCGCGAGCCGTTGGTACGGCAAGACCTTCAACTCGGTCGAGGACGCCAAGCCGTTGATCTGCCGAGACGAAGACGGCAACCTCTACTCCGACGTCAAGAGCGGCAATGGCGAGGCAAGTCTGTGGAACATCGAGTTTCGTGGCGAAGTCACGGCGACGATGGTCTACGACGGCGCGCCGATCTTCGACCATTTCAAGAAAGTCGACGATTCGACGCTCATGGGCATCATGAACGGAAAATCGGCGTTGGTTCTCGACGGCGGACAGCACTACTACTTCCTGCTCGAGCGAGCGTGATTCGCGCCGAACAGAATTCGACGTCCGCCATGCAGATGACAGCGGCGCTCTCACACGGCCCGCACTCCCCCTTCACACTCGACACCGTCGAGATCGACGAACCCCGCGCAGACGAGATCCTGGTTCGCATCGTCGCGACCGGCCTGTGCCACACAGATCTGTTCACGAAGTCGGTGCTACCGGAACGACTCGGCCCCTGCGTGTTCGGGCACGAAGGGGCGGGGGTGGTCGAGGCCGTCGGCTCGGCGATCGACAAGGTCGTGCCCGGCGATCACGTGTTGTTGAGCTATCGCAGTTGCGGTGCGTGCAGGCAATGTCTCAGCGGTCATCGGGCGTACTGCGAAAGCTCACACGCGCTCAACAGCTCTGGCGCACGCACCGACGGCTCGACGCCGATCCGGCGAGACGGAACCCCGCTACGGTCCGCCTTCTTCGGCCAGTCCAGCTTCGCGGAATACGTCATCGCCTCTGCCGACAACACCGTCGTCGTCGATCCTGCGGTGGACCTGACCGTCGCGGCTCCCCTCGGCTGCGGATTTCAAACCGGCGCGGGTGCAGTGCTGAATCTACTTCGCCCCGAGCCCGACTCGACGTTTGCCGTTTTCGGGGCAGGCAGCGTCGGACTCGCAGCGCTGCTGGCGGCGAGGGCTGCCGGCGTTTCCACCCTGGTCGCCGTGGACCCCGTTGCGCAGCGGCGCGAACTCGCCGAGGAATTCGGCGCCGTCACTGTCGATCCGACCACCGAGGACGCGGTCGAAGCAGTACGCGCCGCCACCGACGGAGGTTCGACACATTCCCTCGACACCTCCGGAATCGGCTCCGTGATCAATCAAGCCGTCACATCACTTCGAGCACGGGGAACACTGGCGGTAGTCGGACTCGGAGCGTCCACGGTCGAGATGAACATGGCCGACATCATGCTGAGCGGAAAGACAATTCGAGGATGCATCGAAGGAGAGTCGGAAGTCTCGACGTTCATCCCCGAACTCGTCGAGCTCTTCACTGGTGGCCGGTTTCCGATCGACCGCTTGGTGACGCGCTACGCCTTCTCCGACATCAACAAAGCCGTCGAAGATCAAGCGTCGGGGCGAGTCGTCAAACCCGTTCTCGTGTGGTGAGGGGCGAAATGTCTCATTCGTCGACCCGACGGAATTCGCCCTAGACTGCGCTCCTGCACTAGACGTCGGAGCAAGGTGGGGACGATGACAGAACACACCAGTACGGGCGCGGGCCACGGCCGGGCCGTTATGCCGATCATCCGGATGCGCGCACGCAGCCGCGACGAGAACCATCGCGCATCGACGCCACTCGAACTGTTCTTCGACCTGTGTTTCGTGGTTGCAGCCGCACAGGCCGGAGTTCAACTGGTGCATGCTGTCGCCGAGGGCCACTACGCCGACGGCATCGCCGGCTATATGTTCGTCTTCTTCGCGCTGTGGTGGGCGTGGGTGAACTTCACCTGGTTCGCGTCTGCCTACGACACGGACGACGTCCCCTACCGGGTCGCGACCTTCGTACAGATTTGTGGCGTCCTCGTCTTCGCCGCCGGAATCCCCGACGCATTCGACGGAACCGACCGTACGACGGCCATCGTCGGCTACCTCATCATGCGAATTGCGCTCACCTGCCAATGGCTTCGAGCCGCCAGCGGTGAATCCGGTGCAGCGCGAACCACTGCTCTGCAATATGCCGCCGGGCTCGTGATCGTTCAGGCCGGCTGGATCGTGCTGCTCCTGATGCCGGCGTCGGCGTGGATTCCGGGCTTCTTCGTTCTCATGATCGCCGAACTCGCGGTGCCTGCGATCGCCGAACGCAACCACCAGACGCCGTGGCACCCGCATCACATCGCCGAACGCTACGGCCTCTTCACCATCATCATGCTCGGCGAAACCATCGCTGCCGCCACCATCGCGGTCCAATCCGGCATCCGGGATTTCGACGCCGCCGATCTACTGATTCCGATTGCCGTCGGCGGAGTTCTGATCGTGTTCTCCGCGTTGTGGATCTACTTCGCCGTCCCGATCCACGAGTACCTCGCAGACCAGGGCAATCGCGCCGTCCTGTTGTGGGGATACGGGCACTACTTCGTATTCGGATCCGCTGCGGCCATCGGCGCCGGCATCGAAGTAGCCGTCGAGGAAGCAGTTGGCGAAGCGCACATTTCGACGTTCGCAGCATCTGCCGCGGTCACGATTCCGGCCGCGATGTTCCTGATCTTCGTGTGGCTCATGCATTCACGCCACTTCAAGCGCGACAGGATCGAGCAGGCCGTTCTACCGGTGAGCGCAATCCTGGTTCTCGCCTGCACATTTGCCGGACACTGGGCGGTCCCGCTCGCCGGACTGGTGGCGGCGGGAACCGTCGGAGTCGGTGTCGGCCTGAGTACTCGGTCGAAGAGCTGACTCAGATTTCCGGAGCCGGAGCCTCGCCCTTGCTCTGCGGCTCGTGCTGCTTGAGCTCACCGCGCATCTTGTCGAGATCCTTTCCACGCTTTTTGTACATGTAGCCGAGCGCGACAAGTCCAAGGAACAACGCAACGCCCAGGACGGCACCGACAACGGATGCTCCGCGGAATCCGGGGCCGTCGACGTCGAGGATCCGCTCGCCCGCATGCGCAGCGTTGTTGTTGCCGAGAACAACTGTCAGAGAGAGCAGATTCGGCAGCGCGAAGATCACACCCAACGCGAGAGCCGTGATCTGCATGATTCGAGCATGCTTGCGCTTGCGCACCTGCCAGACCGCCCGGAAGAAGATGAGCGGGACCAGGGTGCACACGAGACCGAACAGCAGCCCCCACGCGATTCCGGCGCTGAAACTGCCGTTCGCCAACGACGCAATGCGCTGCGCCCACCAACGCGGAAGGAAGGCGGCAAGGATGAAGTAAGCGATGACCAGGACCACCGCCATCACTGCGATCCCGATGGCCTTCTTCGCCCACGGCGGCATGCCCGGTTTTGCGGTGGCCGGTGAAGTTTCCGGTGTCGTCATGACAATTCCTCGTCTAGTCGGCGTCTGTACTGACGAATCTATCCGTTACGGGCGTTCCTCATCCGCATCGAGAACGATCCGGGCAAGCCGCTTCGGCGCAACGAGGGTGAACGAGGTGTAGATCCACTCCTCGAGTTGCGACCATTTCTCCTCGGAAACGTCGGTGCCGATGTCGAGTGCAACCCACCCGTGTCGACCGAGTCCGTAGCCCGCAGCACTTGCGCCTGGTTCGGTGGCCACCACCGCTTCGGCTTCCTCCTTGCTCAGCTTGACGGTCAAGGAGGTGGCTTCGAGGTTGCAGAACACGAAGTTCTTGCCGCGGACCCGGAACGTCGGGTGGCCGTCCCACGCTTCGATGTCGACGCGCTCCGCTTCCGGCAGCGACAGCGAGATCTCTTCGAGTCGACGCATGTTGTCGGGCATGGAGACGATTCTGCACGCCCGATACCGAGCTTGACACCCGCGACACAGCTAGGCTCGGCGACGACCGCGTCACCGAACTCCGAACACAGGGAGACTGGCATGCGCACGTTAGTTCATCTCGTTCTGCTCATTTGTGGAATCGCCGTTGCCGTCGGCTCGTTCATGTACGTACTGGCCGGGGTCAAACCCGACAACGTTCGCCTCGAGGACCTGCGGGACGGCTTTCCGGCCGGGTGGGCAATCGAGCAACTCGGCGATCAGTCCGTGACCTTCTACCGGTCGATGGCGATACTTCTGCTCGCCGCCGCCGTATTGATTCTGATCGCCGCATTGTTCGGTTCTCGCATCGCAGCATGGATCGGAATTATCGTGGGATTGGGGACTCTTGGCACGTTCTACTACCGCGTGAACGATCAGTTCGACAATGTCATCAGGGAAAACTACTCCACGATCCTGACAAATCAGACAGGATTCATTCTGACGGCCGGCGGACTGATTCTCGCTCTCCTAGCGTGCCTGGTCCCCCGCGAGAAGACCCGAGCCTGACCGCTCGGCAACCGGAGGGTTACCGTCGACGCCGACATTCACTAGTGTCTGCAACAGCCGGGTACTGACGAGTAGTACCCCAGAAGAGGTAGGGCATCAATGGCATCGCTTGACGACCTTCTATCCCAGATCCCCATCGACCAGATCGCGCAGCAACTCGGCGTCGACCAGGCAACTGCCGAATCGGCGGTCAAGACTGCACTTCCGACCCTCGTCGGTGGCCTCGGCGCCAACGCTCAGGATCCCGCCGGCGCAGCCTCACTCGAAAGTGCACTGCAGTCGCACGCCGACACCAGCCTTCTCGACGACGGCGTCGACATCAGCAAAGTCGACACCGCTGACGGTCAGAAGATCGTCTCGAACATCTTCGGCGGCAACACCGATCAGGTCGCCAGCGCACTGGGCGGTGTCGGTGGCGGCGGTGGAAACGATCTGGTGAAGCAGTTGCTGCCGATCCTCGCTCCCATCGTCCTGGCCTACCTCGCCAAGCAGTTCACCGGTGGCGGTGCCGGCGCGCAGACCCAGGCCTCCGGTGGCGGCGGGCTCGGGGATCTCCTCGGCGGAATTCTCGGCGGCGGCGGCAATTCCGGCGGCGGCATCGGCGGCGCACTCGGCGGCATCCTGGGTGGATCCGGTGGCGGCGGCCTCGGAGACCTGCTCGGCGGCCTCCTCGGCGGCGGCAAGAAGTAAGACGCTCGACAGAACGCACTGCGGCGATCCCGTTCGGGGTCGCCGCAGTGCTCTGTTCAGTCAATCGTCGAAGATCGAAACATCCTCAGTGACAAGGCAAACGCAACCAACAGCAGCGCGCCCACAAAAGTACTGACCCCGACCCAACCGCCACCCGCGTATGCAAGACCCGCGAGGGCGCCCGCCACGGACGAACCCGCGTAGTAGGCAAACAGATACAACGCCGACGCCTCGGCCCGGTGATCGGTAGCGATCAGCCCCACCCAACCGCTGGCCACCGAATGTGCGGCGAAGAATCCTCCGGTGAAGAGCAGCATCCCCACGAGCGTCAACGCCAGATTGTCCGGAACGGTCAGTGCCAGGCCGATACCGATGACGACAACCGACCCGAGCAGCACGCTGCGCCTACCCAGTCGGTCAGAGGCCCCGCCGGCTACCGCCGAGGTGAAAGTTCCGGCAAGGTAGAAAAGGAACACCAGGCCCACAAGCGCTTCAGGAAGGCCGAAAGGTGCTGCCGTGAGCCGAAACCCGAGGAAGTTGTAGATCGACACGAAGCCGCCCATCAGGATGAATCCCAAAGCGAAGAGTGTTCGCAGCGACGGGTTCGCAAGGTGGCGTCGTAGATTCGACGCGATCGTGCGCGCCGATATCGGTTGCGGGCGAAAGAACTTCGACGCGGGAAGCCGCCGGATCATGTTGAGCGCGAACAATGCCGACAGCGCGGACGCAGTCAACAGCGCCCAACGCCACGTACTGAAATCGACGACGGCCGACGGAACGAGCCGTCCGATCAGCCCACCGATCGTCGTGCCGGCGACGTACCTTCCCATCGCTGCACCGAGGTCCTTCCGATCGACCTCCTCGGCCAGATAGGCCATCGCCACCGCCGGGACACCGGCCAGAGCCAATCCTTGTGCTGCGCGTCCGACCAGCAGAACCTCGATCGTCGGACTCAGCGGTAGAAGTAAACCGATCACACAGGACGCCGACGCCGACGCGATCATCACCCGTGTGCGACCGAACCGCTCGGAGAGCGCACTGGCCGGAATGATTGCCAACGCCAACATGCCCGTCGTCGCCGAGACGGACAGCGCAGACACCGCAGGCGAGACGTGGAAGTCTTCGGCGAACGCAGGCAGCAACGCCTGTGCCGCGTACATCGAGATGAACGTCGACAGCCCGGCCGCGAACAACGCAACGGTCACGGTTCGATATCCCGATGTTCCGCGGCGAAGCGGCATCACTTCGGATTCGATCACATTCTCGACAGTCACCACGTACCTCCAGGCATCACTTACCTCCGGTAAGAATCCTCCCGCCCAGACTCGGCAAAAGAAAATGCATAAACTTGGTGTTCTATATGCTCCAGAGGTATATAGATTGGGTTCGTGATGCTGACCGAAGACCTCGAATGGTTTGTCGTGCTCGCCGAAACCCAACAGGTGACCGCTACCGCGGATCTGACTCACCTGTCGCAACCGACCCTTTCGCGCAAACTCGCACGCCTCGAACGACAGATCGGCGTGACACTCTTCGACCGTCAGGGACGCCGACTCGAACTGAACCGGTACGGCGAGATCCTCTATCGACATGCTCGCATCGCACTGCGCGCCCTCGACGCCGCGCAGACCGAAATCCAGTCGCTGGCGAGCCCCGAGAGCGGCACGGTCCGGCTCGACTTCCTCCACTCGTTCGGCACCTGGTTGGTGCCGCACATGCTGCGCGGATACCGCGTCGAGCATCCCGGAGTGCGATTCGAACTGCATCAGGACAGCGCGCAGTTCCTGGTCGACAGAATCGCCGCCGGCACGTCCGACCTGGCCGTCGTCTCGCCTCAGCCGCGCGATCCGCAGGTGGCGTGGATGCAGATCGCCCAGCAGTCACTGGCATTGGCTGTTCCGGCTGATCATCGCTTTGCGAAGTTGCATTCGGTCGAGCTTGCGGACGCGGCCGACGAACCGTTCATCGGTATGCATCCGAACTTCGGGATGCGAAGAATTCTCGATGAACTGTGCGCGGCCGCAGGATTCACTCCGAATTTCGTCTTCGAGAGCAGCGAGCTGGCAACGGTCGGCGGACTGGTCTCCGCGTCCTTCGGTGTCTCGGTCATGCCGGTTCAGGATCCACCGATCTGGGCCGAAGGAGTCGTCTACGTACCGATCGAAGGAGCACAGCGAAAAATAGGGCTGATCTGGTCGAAGAGCCGCGAGCTGTCCGATCCCGCCCGGACGTTCCGCGACTACGTCGAAAGAACGACTTGGTAGTGAAAGTGCCCCCGGATAACTACGGATCGGTAACATCCCTCGAGGGGAGCAATTTTCATGCCATTCTTTTCAAACCTACGGTGCCGTAGGCTGGGGCGAAGTCGCGCATTCACTCAACATGGAGGCAAGAAATGACGAGGATTCTGACGCAGCTGGAGCTGCTACAAGAGCTGCAGCCGGTTGCCGAGGAGAACGTCAACCGCCACATCTCCATGGCCAAGGAATGGCATCCACACGACTACGTTCCGTGGGACGAGGGCCGTAATTTCGCAGCCATGGGCGGCGAAGACTGGAGTCTCGAACAGTCACAACTCGGCGAGGTAGCTCGCGCCGCGATGATCACCAACCTGCTCACCGAGGACAACCTGCCGTCGTACCACCGTGAGATCGCCGAGAACTTTTCGCAGGACGGTGCCTGGGGAACGTGGGTCGGCCGGTGGACCGCCGAGGAGAACCGCCACGGCATCGTGATGCGTGACTACCTCGTCGTCACGCGCGCAGTCGACCCCGTCGAGCTCGAGCGCTTCCGCATGGAACACATGACAAACGGTTACAGCGCACCCATCGACGAGGGCGACGCCGGCCTGCTGCACTCGGTCGCCTACGTGACCTTCCAGGAACTCGCGACGCGCGTCAGCCACCGCAACACCGGCAAGGCCTGCGACGAGCCGATTGCCGACAAGATGCTTCAGCGCATCGCCGCCGACGAGAACCTGCACATGATTTTCTACCGCAACATCTGCGCCGCCGCGCTCGATCTTGCTCCCGATCAGGCACTCAAGGCTGTGGCGAACATCGTCCAGAACTTCCAGATGCCCGGTGCCGGCATGCCGAACTTCCGCCGCAACGGCGCCCTCATGGCCAAGCACGGCATCTACGACCTTCGCCAGCACCTCGACGAGGTCGTCTGGCCTGTCCTGCGCAAGTGGAACATCTTCGAGCGCAACGATTTCAGCGCCGAAGGCGAGAACACGCGCGAAGAGTTGGCGGCCTTCCTCGAGACACTCGCCGCCAACGCGACGAAGTTCGAGGAACAGCGCGATCGCATGCTCGCACGCGAAGCCGCCAAGCGCGAACAGCAGGCTTCTTAGTTTCACCAGCTATTCTGTGCCCGGTACCGGATTCGGTACCGGGCACTTCCAATTGTCACAAGTATTTGTTCAGAGGTAGACATGTCATCCCTTCGTATCGGTTCACTCGAGCTGCACAGCCCCGTGGTCCTCGCACCCATGGCGGGCGTCACCAACGTCGCCTTCCGCACGCTGTGCCGTGAACTCGAACTCGAACGTGCAGGCAGCACGTCCGGGCTCTACGTCTGCGAGATGGTCACCGCCCGCGCGCTCGTCGAACGCCAACCCGCCACGATGCACATGACCACGTTCGGTCCGACCGAAACGCCCAGGTCGCTGCAGCTGTACACCGTCGACCCGGATACGACTTACGCCGCGGCCAAGATGATCGTCGACGAGAACATGGCCGATCACATCGACATGAACTTCGGCTGCCCGGTACCCAAGGTGACCCGCAAGGGCGGCGGATCGGCGCTACCGTACAAGCGTCGACTGTTCGGTCAGATCGTCGCGGCAGCCGTGCGCGCCACCGAAGGCACCGACATTCCGGTCACCGTCAAGATGCGCGTCGGCATCGACCCCGAACATCACACGCACCTCGACGCCGGCCGGATCGCGGCAGCTGAAGGCGCCGCTGCCGTCGCACTTCACGCACGTACCGCGTCGCAGCGCTACTCCGGCACTGCTGACTGGAACGAGATCACGCGCCTCAAGGAACACGTCACCGACGTGCCGATCCTCGGCAACGGCGACATCTTCGACGCCTCGGATGCTGCCCGCATGATGAACGAGACCGGCTGCGACGGCGTCGTCGTCGGACGCGGCTGCCTCGGACGGCCATGGCTGTTCGCGGAACTCAGCGCAGCTCTCAACGGACAACAGATCGCCACGCCGCCGACGCTCGGCGAAGTCACCAAGATCATCGCCCGTCACGCCCAACTGCTCGCCGCACATCACGGTGAAATGAAGGGTCTGCGCGAGCTCCGCAAGCACGTCTCCTGGTACATGCGTGGGTTCCCGGTCGGATCGGATCTGCGGGTCTCGATGGCTCTGGTCAGCACGTTGTCCGAACTGGACGATCTGCTCGGACAGCTCGACCACGACGTCCCGTTCCCCAAGGACGCCGAAGGCCCGCGCGGACGCCAAGGCTCACCCGGTCAGGTAGCACTCCCGGAAGGTTGGCTCGACGATCCCGAAGACGACCTTGTGCCGGTAGGAGCTGACATGATGCACTCTGGCGGCTAGCGAAAACACGCCGTCGGATTACTCACATCACTTTCTGAGTGAAGCACTCAGGATTCACCAGTAATATGGCTCCAGCTTCGTCGACAACCGGTTGACGCCGGCATCTGAATGACGAGTTACTGACAGTCGACGACGGGACAGGTTGCATCGGTGGGTGATGATCACGATTCGGGCCCACCTCCGCCCGAGAGCCGCGCCCCCTGGGAACGTCCGCTCGCAGACAAGCGCTTCCGCAACGCCCGACCGGACCAACCGGCAACGCCCCAGCGCCCTGCCACACCCCAGCGACCAACACCGCAACCACCCAGTCCCCCGGAGCGTCGCAGCAGTGGACGTACCGGGCGACGGGACTCGCCTCCGACCGACGACTCTGTTTCGGTCGCCGAGTTGGTCCGTCGGGTAGGCGACAAGAAGCCGCCACCAGCCCCGGCTACGCCGCCCAAGCCGGCGCCGAACAAATCCGTACCACCCAAGACTCAATCTTCAGCAGCGTCGTCGCCGCCCCCCGCCCGGCCGATTCCCGCCCGTCCGACCGTTCCGCCCGCCGCTGCGGACTGGATCACCGAAGAACATCCCGTCACCTCCGCAGTGCCGCGGGTAGTCGGTGACACCGGCGCCACTCGTCTGGCGCAAAGCAAGATTCGCCGCCGCCATCGCGCAAAAGTGATCGGCCGATCGGCAGTAGCGTTCCTGGCCGTCATGTCTCTCGCATTGACCGGCGTCGTGTGGGGCTATCTGCGCTCGGTCGAAGGCGGATTCGATCAGATTGCGGCACTCGACACCGAGTCCGACGACATCATCGACGCCGGTGGTCAACTCGGCGACGAGACGTACCTGATCATCGGCACCGATACCCGCGCCGGTGCGAGCGGTGAGATCGGCGCCGGAACCGTCGAAGACGCCGAAGGCGCCCGAGCCGACACGGTCATGCTGGTGAACATTCCCGCCGACCGAAGCCGCGTCGTCGCCGTCTCCTTCCCGCGTGACCTCGACGTCGAACGTCCGATCTGTCAGGGATGGGACAACGACGCCGGCAAGTACACCAGCGAAACCTTCCCGGCAGCGAGCGGCGACAAACTCAATGCGACATACGCACTCGGTGGCCCCAAATGCCTGGTCAAGGTCATCCAGAAGATGTCCGGCCTGAAAATCGGGCACTTCGTCGGAATGGACTTCGCCGGTTTCGAGCGCATGGTCGACACCGTCGGCGGTGTGAACGTCTGCTCCCCCGGACCGATCGAAGACGGCATCCTCGGAACCGTCCTCGCCTCCGGCGGCACGCAGATGCTCGACGGCCGTACCGCCCTCAACTACGTGCGTGCTCGCCACGTCGAAGCCGAGGGCAACGGCGACTACGGGCGCATCACCCGTCAGCAGAAGTTCCTGTCGGCGCTGCTCCGCTCGGCCCTGTCCAACCAGGTCCTCCTGAATCCGAGCAAGCTCAACGGATTCATCAACGCCTTCACCAGCGACACGTTCGTCGAAAACATCGACACCAAGTCACTGGTCACCCTCGGTCGCTCGCTCCAGAACGTCGACGCAGGCGCGGTCACGTTCTTGACGGTCCCCACGGACGGCACCAACGACTGGGGCAACGAGATTCCTCGCACGGACGAGATCAAGTCCCTCTTCCAGGCGATCATCGACGACGATCCGCTTCCGGGCGAAGAGCGCGAGGACACCACACCGTCGTCGACCAGTTCCACGACAACCGCTCCTACGTCCAGCACGCCGCCGGCCGCCACTTCCGTCGAGGCAATGAGCGCCTACAACATCTCGGTCGACGTCTCCAACGCCTCGGGAATCGCCGGGCAGGCCGCGACGATCGCCGACAGCCTCGCGGCTTACGGTTTCCAGATCTCCACGGTCGGTAACTTCAGCGCAGCCACCGGCCTGGCGAATGCTCAAGCGTCGACCACCGTCGTGCGCTACGCCGCAGGTTACGAGGCTGAAGCGGTGACGGTCGCGTCGTCGATTCCCGGCGCGGTTCTGGTTCTCGCTCCGAGCATGGGAGACATGATCGAGGTCGTCGTCGGAAGCAATTTCGCCGGCACCGTCGTCGCCCCCGCGGACCCGGGAACCATCCTGGCGGCAAATCCGACGTCGGTCGACACCAGCACCTCGACGGCTCTGCCCGCCGACATCGCCAGCGTCAACGCCGGCGACACCACCTGCGACTGACACGCGTTCATTCACCTTGCGTTCACCTGGTGCTTGTGACTTGGTCTTTCACGGCACGTAGGCTCTGACCTCATGCGCGTGGCTTACAACGAACAGATGACCGAGCTTGCAGACACGCTCGGCGAGATGGCAGGACTGGCAGGTGCCGCTATGGAGCGCGCCACCCAGTCCCTGCTCCAGGCAGACCTGTCCCTGGCAGAACAAGTAATCGGCGAACACGACAAGATCACCGAACTCAGCACCATCTGCGAGGAGCGCGCGTTTGCGTTGCTCGCCCTGCAGGCTCCAGTTGCCGGAGATCTGCGCTCGGTGGTCAGCGGAATCCAGATCGTCGCCGACATCGACCGCATGGGCGCACTCGCCCTGCACGTCGCCAAGATCGCGCGCCGCCGACATCCCAACCACGTGCTTCCTGAAGAGGTCAACGGCTACTTCGCCGAGATGGGACGCATCGCTGTCTCCATCGGTGCGGCCGCCAAGGTCGTCCTCGAGACCCGCGACCCCGAGCGCGCTGCCCGTCTGCGCGAAGAAGACGAAGCGATGGACGACCTCCACCGCCACCTCTTCACCGTCCTCATGGACCGTGAGTGGAAGCACGGCGTTGCCGCCGCAGTCGACGTCACGCTGCTCGGCCGCTTCTACGAGCGATTCGCCGACCACGCCGTCGAGGTCGGCCGACGTGTCATCTTCCTGGTGACCGGCAAGCTGCCCGAAGAGCCCGAAACCACCGAGAAGGTCGACAACCTCACCTCGTACCCGGATCTCTGAACCCAACCGTCCACGTGAGTAAAAGGCGGCCGCGCACTTGCGCGGCCGCCTTTCCTATTCAGTTCTCGTGCAACCAGGTTTCCAACGTGGGTCCTGCAGTTGTGGATCCCGGCGCGGGCAGCAGCGCCCCACCCTTCATCGCCTTACCCGCTCCCGGCATCGAGATCGGGATCAGCCACTTACGTCGGGAACGGTATTTCAAGATCTCGCGCGTCATGGCCGGGATCTCGAGGACCTCGGGCCCGGCCAGGTCCGGAGCCCTCCCGGTCGGACCGTTCTGAGCGCAGGTCACGAGCGCCTCGGCGACGGTCTTCGCTGCCACCGGTTGTGACCGCATCCGAGGAACCATAGCGATCGGCCCCAGTCCGAACAGCGCGATCGTCTTCTCGCCGAACTCGAACCACTGAGTGGATCGCAGGATCGTGAAAGGAATACTCGACGCTTCCACCGCGCGTTCCTGCGCAGCCTTCCCCTGGTAGTAACCGAAGGACTTCAATCGCGGATCGTCGCAGTTCACGATCGAGAGCAGCACGTGATGCTTCACGCCGGCCCTGGCTTCGGCCGCGGCGATGTTCTTCGCTGCCGTCTCGAAGAACTCGATTGCCTTCCTGGCACTGTTGGTGACGTGATCACTCACGTCGACGACCACGTCGGCACCGACAAATGCTTCGTCCAACCCCGCACCCGTGGAGATGTCTACTCCCGTCGATCGAGCGGCGGCGACGACGTCATGGCCCCCGATTTTCGCCTGCTCGACGACCAGCTTTCCCATCTGGCCGGTTCCGCCCAGAACAACAATTCGCATGATGCCTCCGTCAAACCTGTGCGCCCGGCTCTCTTCGGCCTGGTCACATACTGGACGACGCAGCCTCCCGAAGTGTGACGGTAGGGCGAATCAGTCGCTGTACTTCTGCGAAACCCGCCCACGCCACCGCGACCAGATCGGATCCAACGCTGCGCTCGCCTCGTGTGCGTGATCGGCCACGGCCCGTGCCAGCATCCCTGCTCCCGCCAGCGGCGTCACGTGCCCCTCGACGTCGTCGGAAGTCTTCATCCCCAACAGCATGGTCGTACCGAGCACACGATGACCACCGAGAATTCCCGGCAGCGAACGGCCCGGCACGCTACGCAGGTCGAGAGTTTCCACGAGCAGCGCTTCCCCGCCGACGGTAATGCGCTGATCCGAGCGAAGCGCACCGCCGGTTTCGCCGGTCCGGCCGAACACGATCATCTCGTCGAGCAGCGCAACCGCATCGGATTCCAGTGAAATATCCACGCGCCTGGTCACATCCGCGCCGCCCGCGACGACAAACGGTGCCGCACGCCAGATCAGCGCCGCACCGGCACCGACGCTCGCCGAAGCCGACCACGACGCCCGGCCGCCACGCGCGTTGTACGCGACGGTCCCCGACGGCTCGATCACCTCGAGACACGTACCCGGAGCGACTACGAATTCGATACGCAGGTCGTCGCCGGCCAACAGCGTTGCACTGTGCCCTACCAAGGCAATTCGCACGGTGAGCCCGCGAGCGTCGACGAACCGCGGGGCCAGGAAGTCGCCCGAGATCAGCTCTCGCGCAACAGCGGTGTCACCCACTCTCTCGACGACGACCCGCGTAGCTCCAGTGCGCATCAGTGAGCGTGAGAGTGGCTGTGCCCGTGACCGTGACCGTGGTCTTCTTCATCGGCATGGAAGTGCGGCGCCATCGGCCCCGGATCCTGCGGGGTGTGACTACCCGCACGGTGAGCTGCGATGACCTGGCGAAGCCACGCACTGAGTTGGTCGATCGTCGCGTGATCCTTCTGGCTGAGCGCGAGAACGGGAAGTCCGTCACGCGCGGCCGTGGCATCGGCCACCATCTGGACCGCGTCGACGTCGACGTACGGGGCCAGGTCGATCTTGTTGACCACCAACAGATCTGCCCGCTCGATGCCGGGACCACCCTTACGTGCGACGTCTCCGCCGCCCGCGACGTCGATGCAGAAGATCTGGGCGTCGACCAGTGCCGGGCTGAACGTGGCGGTCAGATTGTCACCGCCGCTTTCCACGATCACCATGTCGAGGGGATGGAACTGACGCTCGAGGTCTTCGACCGCAATGAGATTCGGCGTCACGTCGTCACGAATAGCCGTGTGCGGGCACGCACCGGTCTCGACTGCGACGATGCGCTCGATCGGCAGAACGTTGGCCGCGCGCAACAGTCGCGCGTCCTCGTCGGTGTAGATGTCGTTGGTGACCACCGCGATCTCGTACTCCGACGCGAGTTCGCGGCAGATGGTGGCGATGAGGGTGCTTTTGCCGGTGCCGACGGGGCCGGCAACGCCGAGCCTCAAACCTCTTGCAGCAGTGGTGGTGTTGTTCAGGTTGTCAAGCACGGAAAATCCTCCTGGATCGAGCGTGGTGTTCGAGTGACCATTGTTCGACCAACGGCCCTGTTGTTGCGGGTATATCTGCGACGCCCTCGACGGCTACGGCAGCCGCGGCGACGGTTTCGATGGTCGGGGCTGCTCGGAGCAACCATTCGACCGGTTCTGCCGGATCCACCGGCAGTAGCTTCAATGCCGCCGACGCCACCGTTTGGGCGTCGTCGTACAAACAAGATCTGGCTGCCTGCAGGTCGTCCATCCCGGAGACCGCCGTGAAGACGCCCAACGCGAGCGGACGCATCGGATGCCCAGGCAGCGCCATGAGCATCTGCACCGCGGGGTGCTGCGGCCACAATCGCGACGCCAGTCTCGCCAGCCCACGGCCGAGCTGAATCGACGCCTCACGCAGCGGTGCACTGGGAGTCCGAGCGAGCAGTTCCCTCGAGATGTCCTCGAGTTCGCCTGCACTACCCTCACTTACGGCCCAGCGGCGCGTGACCACCGTTGCAGCGGCCTCGACAAGTCCGACTGTTTCGAGTCGACCGCGAATGAAGTCAGGGACCTGACTCTGCAGGAGTCCGCCCGCCAGTGCCGGTTCCAACCCCGACGAGTGCGCGTGACCGCCGGTAGGCAGACGCCCGTCTGCCAAGAGCATCGATGCTATCTCGGCAGACGCCGTCTCGATCGACATGGTTTCAGAACAGCATGTAGCGCTGAGCCATCGGCACCACGTCAACGGGGTTGGGCGCGATCAGGTCGCCGTTGACCTTGATGGCAAACGTCTCCGGATCGACGTCGATGGACGGCAGCGCCGTGTTGTTCGGCATATCCGCCTTGGTGAGGTGCCTCGTCGGACGAACACCGGTAAGGGTGCGCGTGAGACCGAGACGGTCGGCCAGACCGTCCTCGATGGCCATCGGAGAGACGAACGTCGTGGACAGGTGCGGGGCCGATCCCGGAGTCGCCGCGATGGCCGGGCGAACGAACACCGGCTGCGGGGTCGGGATAGCAGCATTCGGATCACCAAGCGGCGCAGCAACTATCGCCCCGCCCTTGATCACGGCAGAAGGACGGACTCCGAAGAACGCGGGATCCCACAGCACCAGGTCCGCCATCTTCCCGGCCTCGACCGAGCCGATCTCGTGATCGATACCGTGCGCCACCGCGGGGCAGATCGTGTACTTGGCGACGTAACGCCGCGCACGCTCGTTGTCGGCCGGCATGCTGGTGCCCAGCTTGCCGTACTGTGCCTTCATGACGTGAGCCACCTGCCATGTCCGCAGGGTCACCTCACCGATACGGCCCATCGCCTGGGCGTCGGACGAGGTGATCGAGATGGCTCCGATGTCGTGCAGAAAGTCTTCTGCTGCAATCGTTGTCGGCCGGATCCGGGACTCGGCAAAGGCAAGATCCTCCGGAACCCGGGGATTGAGCGCATGACACACGATGAGCATGTCGAGGTGCTCGGCAACCGTGTTGACGGTATGCGGCAACGTCGGATTGGTCGATGCCGGAAGAACGTTCGGCTCACCTGCCGTCACGATGATGTCCGGTGCGTGCCCGCCGCCGGCGCCTTCCGCATGGAACACGTGGATCCCACGTCCGGCGATCGCATCCAAAGTGTGCTGTACGTAACCGGTTTCGTTGAGACTGTCCGCGTGCAGCGCTACCTGGAGGCCGAACTCGTCGGCTGCTCGCAGAGCGGCGTCGATCGCAGCCGGAGTGGAACCCCAGTCCTCGTGAACCTTGAATCCGCCTGCGCCCGCGAGAGCTTCCTGACGCATGGCCTCATGGCTGACGGTGCTGCCCTTGCCGAGAAGAAGAACGTTGAGCGGGATGTGGTCGAGGGCGCGGTGCATCATCGTCAACGACCAGGCGCCGGGCGTGACGGTGGTTGCCTTGCTTCCCTCGGTGGGACCCGTTCCGCCGCCCGCCACCGTCGTCGTACCGGTCGCGAGCGCCTCCATCATCTCGATTTCACTGAGGAAGTGCACGTGAGTGTCGATCGCACCCGCGGTGAGGATCTTCCCTTCGCCGGCGATCACGTCGGTGCTCGGCCCGATGAGCAACTTGGGGTGCACGCCATCCATGATGTCGGAGTTACCGGACTTGCCGATCGCAACGATGCGTCCGTCGCGAATTCCGACGTCTGCCCGGACGATTCCCCAGTGATCGAGAATCACCGTGTTGGTGATGACGACGTCGAGAGCGCCCTGGTCGCGAGTGGTCAGGCCCTGGCCCATCGACTCGCGGATGCTCTTACCGCCGCCGAAGACCATCTCGTCGCCGGTCGCGGTGTAGTCGTGCTCGATCTCGATCCACAGATCTGTGTCGGCCAAACGGATCTGGTCGCCTGCGGTCGGGCCGTACAGGGAGGCGTAGCCGCGTCGATCGATCCTGCTCATTCGGCTGTCCTCTCAACTGTCGTCGCGGCGTCGTCCGGTGAATCCGCCTCGACTGGAACATCACTCACACGCACGTTCACCGAGGACGCTCGCAAAGGTTCTTCGACCTCGACGCCGGGCGTGCCGAACGGCATGACGGTCTTGGGCTCGCGCGCATGTGTCGGTAGGTCTTCGTCCGGCACGATCTGCAGGCCCGGAACCCTTTTGAGTCCGCCGAGCGCGATCAGTGTCACCGTTCTGCTGACCCCGGGTTCGAACCGAACCGACGTTCCCGAGGGGATGTCGAGCCGGAAGCCGTCTGCCGCTTCGCGATCGAAGGTCAACGCCGGGTTGGCCGCGGGAAGGTGGAGATGTGAACCGATCTGAATGGGGCGATCGCCATCGTTGACGACGACCATCGTGATCTTCTCCGCGTCCGTGCCGAACTCGAGCGGTTCGGTGGACACACGTACCTCGCCGGGAATCATCGAATGGGCTCCGTCACGGTGACCAGTTTGCGACCGTCCGGGAAAGTGGCCTCCACCTGGACGTTTGCAATCATCTCGGGTACCCCTTCCATCACGTCGTCGCGGGTGAGCACTTGCCGACCGGCGTTCATCAGTTCCGCAACCGTCATTCCGTCACGCGCGCGCTCGAGAATCCAGCACGAGATCAGTGCCATCGCTTCGGGGTAGTTCAGCAGTACCCCGCGCTCGCGGCGGTCACGGGCGACCATGCCCGCGACGCTCAGGAGCAGCTTTTCGGTATCTGAAGGGGTGAGGTGCACTGACAAGCCCTTCCGGTTGTGAAACGACATCGATCGACAGCGTGCTGTCGGGCCGAGATTAGCATTGTCCGAAGCGTCGTCAGTATCCACGAGATTCACGTCGTCGGCTACTTCAGCGCCCACTCGGCGCACTTGCGCTGCTCATCGAATTATTCGGGCGCCCAACGACGCTCAGCTCTGCGCACCGGAGTGGGAACTATCACCACAACCAAAAAGTTTCACCCCCGTCTCCTGTTGGAAACGGGGGTGAAACATGATCGTGCAGGGTTGATCCCGGGACCTATCCGAAGCGGCCGGAGATGTAGTCCTCGGTGGCCTTCTGCGTCGGGTTCGAGAAGATCTTCTCGGTGTCGTCGATCTCGACGAGCTGACCGGGCTTGCCGGTTGCCTCGAGGTTGAAGAATGCCGTCTGGTCACTCACACGCGCAGCCTGCTGCATGTTGTGCGTGACGATGACGATCGTGAAGTCCTTCTTCAGCTCGGTGATCAGGTCTTCGATCGCGAGAGTCGAGATCGGGTCGAGCGCGGAGCACGGCTCGTCCATGAGCAGGACGTCGGGCGAGACCGCGATGGCACGCGCGATGCACAGACGCTGCTGCTGACCGCCTGAGAGGCCGCCACCGGGCTTGTCGAGGCGATCCTTGACCTCGTTCCACAGGTTGGCACCGCGCAGCGAACGCTCGGCCACCTCGTCGAGCTTCTTCTTGCTGCGCTCGCCCTGCAACTTCAAGCCCGCGACGACGTTGTCCTTGATGGACATGGTCGGGAAGGGGTTGGGTCGCTGGAACACCATGCCGATGGTCTTGCGAACACCGACCGGATCGACGTTCGAGCCGTAGATGTCCTCGCCGTCGAGCAGCACCGAACCCTCGACGCGCGCACCGGGAATCACTTCGTGCATGCGGTTGAGTGAACGGAGAACGGTGGACTTGCCGCAACCGGACGGGCCGATGAAGGCGGTGACGCTCCGGGGCGGGACGGACAGGCCCACATCGGCGACGGCGTGGAACTTGCCGTAGTAGATGTTGACGTCCTTGAGATCCAGACGCTTGGCCATTACCGGCTCCCTACTGAGTTGTTGACGCTGTTGAGTACGAACATGTTCCGAGGCCGCATCACTTACTTCTGACCTGTGAGAAGTGACCGATCAGCTTCGCGACGATGTTGAGGATCGCGATCAGCAGGATCAGGGTCAGTGCTGCGCCCCAGATGCGGTTGGTGCCGGCGTCGGTGGGGTTGTTCATCTCGGCGACCATGACGGAAGGCAGTGTGCCCATTTCGCCGTTGAACAGGTCGAAGTTGATGAACGGTGCGTAGCCGACGAGGATCAGCAGCGGTGCGGTCTCACCGAGCACGCGGGCCAGGGCCAGCATGACGCCGGTGATGATGCCGGGAAGTGCCGTCGGCAGAACGATTTTCGAGATGGTCTTCCACTTCGGCACACCGAGCGCGTACGACGCCTCTCGCAGATCCATCGGGACGATGCGCAGCATTTCCTCGGTGGAGCGGATGACGACCGGGACCATCAGAAGGACCAGAGCCAGTGACACCGCAAACGCGGACTTGGGGAAGCCGAAGGTCGCGATCCACAGGGCGTAGATGAACAGCGCGGCCACGATCGACGGAACACCGCTGAGGATGTCGACCATGAACGTGGTCAGCTTGCCCAGCTTCGACTTCCGGTCGGCGTACTCCACCAGGTAGATCGCGACGAAGATACCGAGCGGGATGGAGAAGACCGCGCACACGATGCCTTGCAGCAGGGTGCCGATCAAGGCGTGATAGATACCGCCGCCGTCGGCCGACGCCGTCAATCCGCTCAGCGAGTTGGTGAACCAGGTAGGCGACGTCAGAGCGGGCAGGCCCTTGGCGATGACCGTGAAGAGCACCCAGACCAACGGGATGAGCGCGATGACGACTGCCAGGCTCACCAGGATGGTCGCGATGACGTCCTTGGCACGACGACGAGCGCCGACGCCTTGGAAAGTGGGGGCCTTGACCGGCCGGTCCAGAGTGGAGGTCATGGGTCAGTCCTTCTTTCCGGCGATCACTGCGCGGGCAGCCGCGTTGACGACGAAGGTCAGTACGAACAGCACCAGTCCGGCCGCGATGTACGCGCCTGCCTGGATGTCGTTGTTGAACTCCGCGTAGCCGAGGGCGATCTTGGAGGCGATGGTCGAGCCGCCGTCGAACAGCGACCAGCCGAAGGCCTGAGAGGTGGTGCGCAGGATCAGGTAGAGCGCCATCGTCTCACCGAGTGCGCGTCCGAGACCGAGCATCGAGCCGCTGATGTAGCCGGACTTACCGAACGGGATGACCGTGGTGCGCACAACTTCCCAGCGCGTGGCGCCGAGGGCGAGTGCGGCTTCGATCTGTGATCGCGGGGTCTGGATGAACACCTCGCGGGTCACTGCGGTGATGACCGGAAGGATCATCACGGCGAGGACGATGCCTGCGGTGAAGATGGTGCCGCCGCCGGTGATCGATCCGCTGCCGTCGGCGAAGAGCGGGAACCAGCCGAGAGTGTCGTTGAGCCACACCGCGACCGGGGTGATCGCCGGAGCAAAGACGAGAAGTCCCCACAGGCCGTAGACGATGGACGGCACAGCTGCCAGAAGGTCGATCGTGTACGACAGTGGCCGCGTGAGCCACTTGGGTGAGTACGAAGTCAGGAAGATCGCGATGCCCAGTGCGATCGGCATCGCGAGCACCAGTGCGAACAGCGAGACCAACACCGTGACCTGGAAAAGATCGAGGACACCGAACGCCATCGCGTTGATGTTCTGCGTGACCCATTCACGGCTGGTCAGGAAGTTGACCTGGTTCCGGCTCAAAGCAGGAACAGCACGCCAGATCAGGAACGCGCCGATCGCCGCGATGACAACCGTGATGAAGATTGCCGAACCGGAGGCGAGCGAGCTGAAGATGCGGTCACCCGGACGGGTCACCGTCTTGCTGTTGCCGCTACCCGGACCGTCACCCTTCGGAGGATGCTCGGTTTCTGGAGCCTTGGTGGAAGTAATCGTGTCCTCCGTGGTGCCGTTCGGACCGCCCACCCCGGCCCCGCTGGTTGCGGGGCCGGGAGAACGAGATGTCGAGGTGATGGGCGCGTCACTCATGCGCGCTCACTTCCTTCACGTCTGAATGTAAATCCATGAGCTTGTCCGCACGAGTCTCTAGGTCAGCTGATTGCCGTGATGGACGCGTTGAGGCGATCCTGGACGTTGGACGGCAGCGGGACGTAACCCTGCTCGGCCAGGTTGGCCTGACCCTCGTTGGCCGCGCTCGTCAGGAACGACTTCACTGCTGCGGAGGTGTCCGCGTCGTAGCCCTTGGAGCAGACGATCGAGTACGTGGCGAGAACCAGCGGGTAGGCGCCGGCTTCGTTGGTCTTGAAGATCGACGCGAGGTCGAGCGTCAGGTCGCCGGTTGCGTCGGACTTGAACTTCGCGCCTGCGATCGACTTCGCGGCCGTGTCGTTGGTCAGTGCGACTGCCTCGGAGCCGGTGTTGATTTCGGCAACCGAGAGCTTGTTCTGATCGGCGAACGACTTCTCGACGTAGGTGATCGAACCCGGTGCCGTGGCAACTGCCTGTGCAACGCCCGCCGAACCCTTGGCGCCCTCACCGACGCCACCGGTGAAGTCGGACCCTGCGCCCGACGTCCAAGCACCGTTCGATGCCGCGTCGAGGTACTTCTGGAAGTTGTCGGTGGTACCCGAGGAATCGGAGCGGATCACGGTGGTGATCTTCTCGTCGGGAAGCGAAGCACCGGAGTTGAGCGCGGCGATTGCCGGATCGTTCCACTTGGTGATGCCGCCGTTGAAGATCTTCGCGAGAACCTCTGCGTTGAGAACGAGCTTGTCGACGCCGTCGAGGTTGTATGCAACTGCGATCGGGCCGAAGACGAGGGGAAGGTTCCAGGCTTCGCCGCCGACGCAACGCTCCTTGGCCTTGTCGGCCTGCTCGTCCTTGATGGCCGAGTCGGAGCCGGCGAAGTCGATCTGGCCGGCGATGAACTGTGTACGACCGTCGCCCGAACCGCTGGGGTTGTACGCGACGTTGACCGTCTTGCCCTTTTCCTGGCACACGGAGATGTAAGTGGCGACGAACTGGTCCATGGCGTTCTTCTGTGCCGAGGAACCAGCGGCAGAGAGGTTGCTCTTGCCTTCGCACGTTGCGTTCGATGCGGACCCGTCCACACCCGTCGACGACGAGTTGTTGTCGCTGCCACATGCGGCCAAGGTCATGGCGCCCACGGCCACTACACCGAGCAGGGCACCACTGCGCTTGAGATTCACCAAGATCCTCCGGAAATCGCTACCGCCACGCCCACGATCGGGCGGCGACATGAGACGCAGAATGATTGAAATCTGCATCAGGCAACACGGCGCTGCCCACAGAGAAAAGTAGGCGGGCGCGGTGTCCGGCTGGACCACACATGGTTAACGGAGAATGAACAGACTGGACATTTCTGCGTGTCCGACTGTGACGTCAGAGCGCGCGGGCGTAAGCCATGTCCACGTGGAACCGATCGAAGCCGAGTCGTTCGTACGTGTGGAGGGCAGCCGTGTTGTCGCCTTCGACGTACAGAAGGACGGTTCCGAGGCCGCGATCACGCAGGTAATGCATGCCCGCGAGAGTCAGCACTCGGCCGAGACCTCGTCCCTGCGCCGCGGGATCGATCCCCACGACGTACACCTCCCCCAGCTCCGGATCGTCACCTTCGGGTGCGTGCACCTTGGTCCAGTGAAAGCCGAGAAGAGTATCGGGATCGGTGTCCGCGAACGCCATGAACAGACCAGCAGGGTCGAACCAACCTTCGGCCGTTCTCTCGTCGATCTCCGCCTGGGTCCAGCCACCCTGCTCGGGATGCCAGGAGAAGGCCGCATTGTTGACGCGAAGGATCTCGGAATCGTCTTCGGGTCCACCATACGTCCGAATCGTCACACCTTCGGGCACAACGATTTCCGGAAGCTGCGGAGCATCGAGTGGTCGACGCAGCTGCAGGAGTTCACGAACGCTGACCAGATCGAGGCTCTTGGCGAATTCGACTGCGGCGTCGACGTTTCCGTGCGCCCAGACACACGTGCCCGGCCGGCCCTCGTCGAATACCGCTGCGGCAAGCCTGGTTCCGATGCCGCGGCGCCGCGCCTGCGGGTCGACCACCAACTCGGCCATGTCGGGATGCTCGTCCGAACCGGCTTGCAGCTGCGCATAACCGACGACTGCATCGCCGTCGAGTTCGAGGAAGTGTCGCGCGGCGCCGCGCCCGGCAACGGCATGGCGCCCCTGTTCCGACACGGGCGCCTTGCCGTCGAACTCGGTTGCGCGATCGAGAAGCGCGGAAACCTGCTCGGCGAATCCAGCCGGCAGTGAATCTGTCCAACCCACGTCAGACCACCGATCCGTCGGCCGCGTCGTAGTCGACGTCCTCGTCGTCCTCGAACTGAACGGGAGCAGCTGCGCCACCCTTGGCCCTGGTCGGACGCACTGCCTTATATCCGACATTTCGGACTGTACCGATCAAGGACTCGTATTCGGTGCCGAGTTTCGCCCGCAGACGACGCACGTGGACGTCGACCGTCCTGGTGCCGCCGAAGAAGTCGTAGCCCCACACTTCCTGCAGCAGCTGCGCCCGGGTGAATACCCGTCCGGCGTGCTGCGCGAGGTACTTGAGCAGCTCGAATTCCTTGTAAGTCAAATCAAGGGGCCGTCCACGCAGTCGTGCCGTGTACGTCCCCTCGTCGATAACCAGTTCGCCCAGCGTGATCTTTCCCGACGCTTCCGGACTGGCCACACCGCCGCTGCGGGCGACCAACAACCGCAATCGGGCGTCCACCTCAGCCGGACCGGTACCGGGAAGCAGGATGTCGTCCAACCCCCAGTCGGCGTTGACGGCAACGAGTCCGCCTTCGGTGAGGACGGCGACCACAGGTACTGCGGATCCTGTGCTTCCGAGCAATCGACACAACCCGCGTGCGGCAGCCAGATCGGTGCGCGCATCCACCAATGCCACGTCCGCGGAACTTGCCTCGAGTAGCGAGGAAACCTCTGTGGGGGCAGGCCGAACCGAGTGCGCCAGCAACGCCAACGCCGGTAGTACAGCTTCCGGGTTGGGGTCGGAGGTGAGGAGGAGCAGTTCCACACGGCCTCCTATCTAGTAGCCCGCGCAACCCGTGAGGGCAACGCTCGAGTAGTTCGACGCTTTTGGTCGGTCCCTACATTAGCGTGCCTGGTACCGGGGCCGTCGCATCGAACCCCGACCGGAGTCCGTCACAATGGTGCGGTGCGCAAACTGATCATCGGCATCGTCTTTCTCCTCGGCCTCGGACTGGTGGCCGATTTCGGCGCGGCCGCGTACGCCGAGTACCGGGTTTCCCGCGAGCTCCGAACCGGCGCATCACTCGAGTCGGATCCGGAGGTCACCTTCAACGGGTTCCCCTTCCTCACCCAGGCACTCGGCGGGAAATACAAGGACGTCTACGTCAGAGCTACCGGCGTCCAGAGCGACGTGGTGGGCGAAGTGACCGTCGAGGCCGATCTGCGCGGGGTCACCGTTCCCTTCTCCGACATCGTGAACGGCAATGTCACCCAACTCCCCGTCGACAAACTCGACGGCCGGATGGGAATCAACGCCACCGACCTCGGAAAGCTGCTCAATATCCCTGACCTGCAGGTATCTTCGCCGCCGGCCAACAAGTCGGATGGCACCGGGGGCAGCGGCGGAACCGGAGCGAGCACCGCGGGCGCCGTCGTGCTGACGGGAACGGTTGCCGTCGGTCCGGTCGAGACTGCAGTGAGCGTGCAGGCCAACCTCGTTCTGGAAGGTGGGCAGGTCAAGATCGTCGCCAGCAATCTGTACTTCGGTCCGGAGGGCAAAGCCGATTTCTCGATCCCCGCAGCACTCGAACCCGTCGTCCTCGGACTGTTCAGCTACACGATCGATCCGCAGGCACTCCCCTACGGAATTCAGCCGAGCCTGGTCTACGCGGAAGGCGGAAGAATCGTGATCGAAGGCAGCGCCGAAAACACGACGATCGATCTCGCAGAGCTGCAGAACCGATGACCGGGATCACAATCCTGCTGGTCGCGCTGGTCGCCGTCGTCGCGGTCGGGCTCTTTCTCAAGTCGCGCAACGGAAAGGTCCGAGTCACCACGCCGGCCGCGACCGGCGCGGCGGACAGTCGCCTCGAACTGCTCCGCGCCGCTGGAGTCTCTTCGCCGAACGGCGGACCCGTCGTACTGCATTTCTCTGCCGACTGGTGCGGACCGTGCGCGGCAGTACGCCGCGTCGTCGGTCAGGTCGTGATCTCGATGGCCGACGCTCCCCGTCCGCCGGTGGAGATCGAGCTCGACATCGACAAGGAACCGGCTCTGGCACGCGAGATGAGTGTCCTCTCGCTGCCCACCACCTTCATCCTCGACGGTGGCCTGGAGGAACAGTTCCGGGTGTCCGGAGTGCCATCCGCAGCGGATCTGAAAGCTGCACTCGTACCACTATCCGGACCCCACGAGCCAAAATCCGAGAATTCGGGGTAAACTCGCCGACGT
Source organism: Rhodococcus sp. RCBS9 (assembly GCF_029457415.1). Lineage (NCBI taxonomy): Bacteria > Bacillati > Actinomycetota > Actinomycetes > Mycobacteriales > Nocardiaceae > Rhodococcus > Rhodococcus sp. RCBS9. The sequence goes on from NZ_CP120422.1 coordinate 1,303,886, forward strand.
GCAAACCCGCCACGAGCTGATGCTCACCCGACGCCGCGCAGTAGACCTGTGCCGCCTCGGGGGCTGTTGCTGTACCTGTTGCTGATCACCACATCCGTCAGATCTCTCTGACCTTCGAGCTTTCGCTCACGTGATCAATCCACCGAGTGGGACTTTGACGTCCCGTTTTCTCGGTCCAGGCACAGCATCATGCAATCCAGCGCAGGAGCACTCCCGATGTCCACAACCACACCCCAGCTCGAGCAGGTCGACGTCCGCGGACCTCGATTCGCCGCGTGGGTCACCACCGGCGTTCTCGTACTCACGCTCATCCTCTCGACCTTCTCACTGCCCGCCGCCACCGTCGTTCTCGCACTGCAGGCCATAGTCTTCGCGGTCGGAGCGGTACTCGGCCCCAAGCGCAGCCCGTACGGCCAGATCTTCGGCAAGCTCGTCGCCCCGCGACTCTCGCCGGTCAGCGAACGCGAACCCGTGGCACCGCTGCGCTTCGCGCAGTTCGTCGGCTTCGTCTTCGCATTGGCAGGCACGGTCGGTTTCCTGGCCGGGTCGACGATCGTCGGCACCGTTGCCACCGGCTTCGCCTTGTTCGCGGCCCTGCTCAACGCCGCGTTCGGTATCTGCCTCGGCTGCCAGATCTATCCACTCGTCGCAAGGCTGCGAAATACCGGCCGCGCTACCACCGCGTGAAAACGCTTGCCCCACAACCCTGCTGAACCCCTGCTAGATAACGACCGATGCAAGACCATATCGAAAGGAACACCATGGCTCGCTCCGACGTCCTAGTCTCCGCTGACTGGGCTGAGCAGAACCTCAACACCCCCAAGACCGTTTTTGTCGAGGTGGACGAGGACACCAGCGCATACGACGGCGGCCACATCGAGGGTGCAGTCAAGCTCGACTGGCGCAAGGACCTCCAGGACGGCGTCCGACGCGACTTCCTGAACCAGGAGCAGTTCTCGGATCTGCTCTCCGCCAAAGGCATTGCGAACGACGACACCGTCGTTCTCTACGGTGGCAACAACAACTGGTTCGCCGCTTACGCTTACTGGTACTTCAAGCTGTACGGCCACCAGGACATCAAGCTGATCGACGGCGGCCGCAAGAAGTGGGAACTCGACGGACGCCCGCTCTCCAAGGACGCAGTCAACCGCGAAGCCACGCAGTACAAGGCCGAGACCCCCGACTTCTCGATCCGCGCTTTCCGCGACGAGGTCATCGACGCCATCGGCAGCAAGAACCTCGTCGACGTTCGTAGCCCTGACGAGTTCTCGGGCAAGATCCTCGCTCCCGCCCACCTTCCGCAGGAGCAGGCGCAGCAGCGTGGCCACGTCCCCGGAGCCATCAACATCCCGTGGAGCACCACCGCCAACGAGGACGGCACCTTCAAGTCGGACGACGACCTCGCCAAGCTGTACGCGGAAAAGGGCTTCGACGACACCAAGGAAACGATCGCCTACTGCCGCATCGGCGAGCGTTCGAGCCACACCTGGTTCGTCCTGCAGGAGATCCTCGGCAAGAACAACGTCAAGAACTACGACGGCAGCTGGGTCGAATACGGCTCACTCGTCGGCGCACCGATCGAATTGGGAGCCTGATCATGTGTGGAGCACCTACCCAGGGCCAGACCCTGCCTGCCGGCGTCGACGTCGAGAAGGAAACGGTCATCACCGGCCGCGTTCTCGCAGCTGACGGCCAGCCCATCGGCGGCGCATTCGTGCGTCTGCTCGACGGCTCCGGAGAGTTCACGGCCGAGGTCGTGGCATCGGGAACCGGCGATTTCCGCTTCTTCGCCGCTCCGGGCGAGTGGACCGTGCGTGCACTGTCCAGCTCGGGCAACGGCACCTCCACCGTCGCTCCCGAGGGCTCGGGCGTGCACAACGTGGACGTGACCGTCAGCAAGTAATTCCTGCTTTGTCAGGCGGCCCCGCACCCCTCCGGTGCGGGGCCTTCTGCATTCCGGCTCCCGATTTTTCCGGTCGGTCGCCGCGGTCTAAGATGTACCCGTGGTCATTTTCTTCGAGGTACTCCTCGCACTCGCATCCGTCATGATCGCTTGGTTCTCCGTGTACGTCGTGTACCGCTTGGTCACCGACGAGTCGTGAGTCAGGCTCCGGATTCAGGGTCCGACGCGACCTCTGACGATTCCGCCGCTGCAGGTGCCGTAAGGCGCGGCAGCGGGGACGAAGCTGTCGCCATCGCCGTCGAGCGCTCCAAGTCGACGGCGTCGCTCAACATTCCGACCCTGCCGGACCTTCCGTTGCCGGAGGACACCGCAAACCTGCGCCTCGGCCCGGACATCAATCCCGAACTCCTCGCGCTTCTCCCCCTCGTCGGTGTCTGGCGCGGCGAAGGTGAAGGACACGACGAGAACGGCGACTACGCCTTCGGTCAGCAGATCGTCATCTCGCACGACGGCGGCCCGTACCTCAATTGGGAGTCCCGGTCCTGGCGCCTCGACGCCGAGGGCAAGTACGTGAGCCCCGATCTGCGCGAGAGCGGTTACTGGCGCATGGGCGGCGACGGCATCCCGGGCAGCGTCAACCAGGAAGTGGTCGAACTCCTGCTCAGCCACAGCTCCGGTGTCGTCGAAATGTACTACGGGCGCGCACTCACCCAGGCATCGTGGGAACTTGCCACCGACGTGGTGATCCGCAGCCAGTCCGGTGCACTGTACGGCGGCGCGAAGCGTCTGTACGGCATCGTCGAAGGCGGCGACCTCGCGTACGTCGAAGAGCGGATCATGTCTGACGGTGGCCTGGAACCGCGTCTCTCGGCCCGCCTGACGCGCTACATCGGCTAGCTCTGCTGTGCGCCTTTATTATCCCCCGGCGGTTAATAAAGGCGCACAGCAGATTTATCCACAGGCACCGACAAATCCCACAGGCGGGCTTCGGAGCGGCATCTTCGACCGATTCTTGTCGGTCCGCGATCTCACGGTATTCGCATGAGCTGCGACTACATCGATCCTGATCTCCGAAGACTCTTCGACTTCCAGCACGGACTCGCGACCAACAAACAACTACGCCCTTTCGGCTATTCACCGCGGCGCATCCAACATCTGGTCGAATCGGGTCAATGGACAACCGTCCTCCACGGCGTTCAATCCAGCACCAACGGCCCGCTCAACCGAGCAATGATTCTCGAGGCCGCCCTTCTGTTCGGCGGCGGAGAGACCTACCTGAGTCACCGGACGGCAGCTGAAGAGTGGGGACTCACGCACATCGAGTCCGAACTGCCGATCCACATCACGGTCCGATACGGCAGATCCTCCCGCTGTCAGAGTCCGACGGTCAGACCCGAACGCTCCCCGGCGCGCCCCGTTCCGTTGGGGTGGTCCACTGCCCATCCCGGAGTGATCGTTCATCGTTCACGCGCTCAGGCCCACATCGGCGTTGCCACTCAGCCTGTTCGTACTTCGCTGGCCGACACCGCAATTGACCTGGCGGTTGCAGAGCCGTCGGCTCGCGACGCCGCTCGTTCTCTGGTTCGCTCGGCCACGGCGTGCAAAGTGTCACGGATGGAATTGCGCACCCGAATGGAATGCCGACGGCCGAGGCGATATGTCAAAGCGCTGTCCTCGACATTGGACCTGTTGGATCGCGGTGTCCAGTCGGTACTCGAGCATCGCTACGCAATCGAGGTCGAGCGAGCACACGGTTTGCCGGAAGCACGACGGCAATCGCCGGTCCTCGTCGATGGGAGAACTCTCTACGAGGACGTCGACTACCGCAATTGCGGTGTCGCACTGATCGTTCGACTCGACGGATTTGCCTTCCACTCTTCTCGAGCGACTGCACTGCGTGATCGTCGGCGAGGAAACGCATCCGAACTGTCAGGCAACGCCACACTGGTCTTCGGTTGGGAGGAGGTGGAGGGGGCCTCGTGCCGAACTGCAGCCGAGGTCAGAGCCATCCTCGAGCGCGGTGGATGGTGGGGGCCTAATCCTTGTCCACGCTGTGCGCCTTTATTAACCGCCGGGGGTTGATAAAGGCGCACGGCACGAAGCGACCCCCGAGCCACACCCACGCTTTCGCGCGGATCCCGGTCGGACTGATCGGGGGCTCGGGGGTCGGGTGGCTGCCTGGGATTCGCCGGCCGCTCACGCGGTAAGTGAATTCCATCAGCGATTGCGGCTAGCTGGCAGCCACCTCACGCGTCCGTCTGTACTTCAATTTCAGACCACCTCCTTCCTTGTGTACAGGAGAAAGTACGCCCACTTCACGATGACGGCAACGTATTTTCCACAGAAACTTTTCCGACGCATATCACCTGGTCAGCTGGTGTGCCGTCCGGAAGTTGGTGGGTGACGACAACAACGGTTCGCGAAGAATCGACCAGCGTTGCGTCGCGACTGAGCAACTCGCGCAGCAACTGAGCGCCGGCCTCCGCGTCCATGTGCTCGGTCGGCTCGTCGAGCAGCAGTACCTCCGCGGGCGAGACGATCGCGCGCGCCAACAGCAACCGACGACGCTCACCGCCCGAAACCGCTCGCATGCCGCCGACCAGGTAGGTGTCGAGCCCTTCCGGCAGTTCCGACAGCCAGTCGCCGAGACCAACTGCGGCAAGTGCCTTCTCCGCGTCCTCGGCGGTGAGGTCACCGCGTGCGACGCGCAGGTTCTCGAGTACCGACGTCTCGAAGAGGTGTGCGTCCTCGGCGAAGTACCCCACGTGCCGACGCAGCTCGGCCGGATCGATATCCGAAACGTCCACCGAGTCAACACGAACTGTTCCCGCGACGGGCGGCAGCAGTCCCGCCATCGTCATCAGCGCAGTGGTCTTTCCCGATCCACTCTCGCCGACGACGGCAACACGAGCACCGCGAGGAAGATCCACCGACAGCGGTTCGGTCACCTTTCCCCCGGGCCAACCCGCCCGCAACGCGTGCACACTCAGGACCCCGTCCTCCGGCCACGCACGATTTCCTTCAACGTGTTCGGCGTCGGCTCGATCGAGTACCGCCATGATGCGTGCCGACGCCAGCCGCGCCTTGGTCAATGCCACCGCCGCGCTGGGCAGTATCGCGGTTCCCTCGAAAGCCGACAGCGGAAGCAGTACAAGGATTCCCATGGACATCGGTGACATCTCGGTGGTTCCGTACAGCGTAATTCCGATCAGCAGGGCACCGAGGACGCTCACTCCGATTGCCAGGGGCGTGGCAGCGGTGGCAAAGGCACTCGGGACCGCCGCGCGATCGGTTGCGTCGACCACATCGTTCTCGGCGGACACAGCCTCGCTCACCGCCTGATCCAAGCGACCCGATACCCGGAGCTCGGCGGAATGGTCGAGGGCGGTCACCGCGGACTCACTGAATCGCGCTGCGGCAGCAGAACTGTCGGCCTCGGCGAGTCGAGCAGCACGAGCCGACAGCCAGGGTGCCGCGATCCCGGACACCGCCAGCGCAACGGCCAGAATGAGCGCGGCCGGAACCGAGATGAACAACAGGATTCCCACCGCAGCAAACGCGAGGACAATCGAGACCGCAATCGGGATCAGTGCTTTGACGACGACGTCGCCCAGTGCATCCACGTCGGCGCCCGTACGTGAGAGCAGGTCACCGCGTCGTAGTCCGGCTGCTGCCGCGGGATCTCCTGCGGCCAACTGCTGGTAGATCCTCGATCGCGCCGCGGTGGTTCCGCGCAACGCGACGTCGTGCGTCGTCAATCGTTCGAGATAGCGGAAGACACCACGTGAGATTCCCAATGCGCGTACGGCAACTACCGCAACACTGAGATCGAGAACGGGGGGCATCTCCCAAGCACGCGTGATCAACCATGCGGACAGCGCGGCCAAGGCGAGTGCGCTACCGAGTGTTGCCACACCCGCCGCTACCGCCGTCAGTACGCGTCGTGGCCGAAGTTCCAGTAGCCGCAGAGCACGCAGAAGCGGATCGTGAGCGTCACTTCTCATGAGCGCGCACCTCGACGATCCGGTCAGCTGCGGCAAGCACACTCGGACGGTGGCCGATCACGACAACGGTGTCGCCACGCTCCGCCCGTGCTCTCAGAGAAGCCAACACTGTCCCTTCCGAATCCGAGTCGAGGTGAGCGGTGGGTTCGTCCAGGACAAGAACTGCGCGGTCCGAGGCAAGCACGCGTGTCAGTGCCAGCCGTTGCCGCTGCCCCAAAGACAGACCTGTACCGCCGACGCCGATCACGGTCTCGACGCCCGCAGGCAGCTCGGCCAGTACCGCGTCGAATCCCGTCGCAGCAGCGGCGCGAGCCAATGCTTGCGCATCGACGACCCCGGTGAGATCGAGATTTTCACGAACGGTGCCGGGCAGGAGGACCGGATGTTGCGGTAGCCAGGCCAACTGACTCCACCACGCGTGCTCGTCCAGGTCTCGGACATCGACGCCGGCGACCGTCACGCGCCCACTGCTCGGTTCGATCAACCCGAGCAGCGCGTGCACTGCCGTCGACTTGCCGCAGCCGTTGGGACCGGTGAGCACGGTGATCGCCCCTGGCGATGCCACGGCGGAAAGTCGAGACGGTGCGACTCCCCCACGAGAGGTCACGCCGAGTCCATCGAAGACGATGTCGGCACCGCGAGCGACCACCGTCGTGCTACCACCCTCCGGTGCGGCAGAATCCGCCTCGATAACCTCGAATGCCTTGTCGGCTGCCGCCATTCCGTCCTCGGCGGCGTGGAACTGGGTTCCCACCATCCGAAGTGGCAGGTACACCTCGGGGGCGAGGATCAACGCGACTATCCCCGGCTCGAGTGACATGTCGCCGTACACCAGTCGCAAGCCGATACTCACGGCCACCAACGCGACGCAGAGCGTTGCGAGCAGTTCCAGCACCATCGAGGACAGGAACGCGACGCGGAGAGCTGACATCGTCGTTCGCCGATGAGCGTCACCGAGTTCACGGACGCGCTCGGCAGGACCTTGCTGACGACCGAGCGCCCGCAGCGTCGGCAAACCGGCAAGGAGATCGAGCAGTTGCGAAGACAACGTGGTCATCGCTGCCAGCGTCTTCTCCGACTTACCCTTTGTCAGCAGGCCGATCAGAATCATGAAGATGGGGATCAGCGGCAGCGTCACGAAGATGATGACCGCAGACGTCATGTCCTGCACCGCAATGACTATCAGGGTGATGGGTGTCAGCGTCACCGACAAGACCAGGGCCGGAAGGTATCCCGTCAGGTACGGACCAAGGCCGTCGACACCTCGGGTGACCACGGTCGCGATCTCGTCACGCCGCGGATCCAGATCGCGAGGACTCATCGCCGTCGCCGACGTCAGCACGCCGTTCTTGATCTCGGCAACGACGCGAGTCGACGCCCGGTGCGCATACCTGGTCTGCAGCCAGGTCCCCAGAACTCGGACCGCCACAGCTGCGGCGAGAACAACCAATTCGGTTGTCCACGAGGAAACATCCACAGTTCGAGTGGTGATCACTCCGGCCAGCACCCGGCCGATCATGAGCGCCGCGACGATGACCATCACGACGTTCACCATCGACAGAGCAACAGTCAGGATCAGATAGCCGCGCGCAGAAGCGGAATGTCGCCACAGCCGCGGGTCGATCGGCCCCCGGCGACGCTCCCGAGTGGTGGGAGCGTCGCCTACTTCGATAGTCACGTGAATTCGACCGTCAGTTCTTTCGTGATTCGAATGTGTCGTGATTCAAGGTTGGTGACTACCACGTCTTCTCCTTGAATCGCAGACCGATCGACGCCGGAATCTGCTTGGAGGAGATGCGCTGTCGGAACACCCAGTACGTCCAACCCTGGTAGATGATCACCACCGGCGTCATGAATGCCGCGGCCCACGTCATCACCTTGAGCGTGTACGGACTCGACGACGCGTTCTCGATGGTCAGGCTGTACGCCGGATCCAGCGTCGACGGCATGACGTTCGGGAACAGCGAGGCGAACAGCAGCACGACGGTGGCGATGACGGCCACACAGGTGAGAACGAAGGCCCAGCCTTCGCGCTCGGCCCGCGTCAGGAAGACGACGCCGATCAGTGCCGCAGCAGCGGCAGCTACCAGAATCCACGTCCATCCCTTGCCGTAGGCGAGTTGCGTCCACAGAACGAATCCGCCGGCAACAGGAATAGCTGGAATTGCCAGTCGTGCAGCAATTTTCACGGCATCTTCACGAACCTCGTCGGCACTCTTGAGTGCCAGGAACACTGCACCGTGGAGAGCGAACACCAGCGCGGTGGTCAGACCGCCGAGCAGCGCGTACGGATTGAGCAGATCGAAGAATCCCGACTCGACCTGCTTGTCGGCGTTGATCGCCACGCCCCGAACGATGTTCGCGAAAGCCACGCCCCAGAGAACTGCCGGGACCCAGGAGCCGAAGATGATGCCCCAGTCGCAACGCTGACGCCATTTGTCGTCGTCGATCTTGCTTCGCCATTCGATGGCACAGATACGAACGATCAAGGCCACCAGGATGATCAGCAGCGGTAGATAGAACCCGGAGAACAACGTCGCGTACCACTCCGGGAATGCCGCGAACATCGCGCCACCGGCGGTGATCAGCCACACTTCGTTGCCGTCCCACACCGGGCCGATCGTGTTGAGCGCTACCCGTCGACGCGTATCGGCCGGGAGGTCACTGCCTCTGCCGACGATCGGCATGAGCATTCCGACACCGAAGTCGAACCCTTCGAGGACGAAGTAACCGATGAACAGTACTGCGACGAGCACGAACCATACTTCTTGAAGTCCCATGATCGCCTCCTAGTACGCGAACGACAGTTGTTTGGGCTTGTCCGGATCTTCCGGCTCGTCATGATCTGTATCGCCCGGCGGATGCATGTCGTGCTCCAACGGGCCTTCCTTCGCGTACCGCACGATCAGCTTGAACCAGACGACTCCCAGCGCTCCGTACAGCAGGGTGAAGGTGATCAGCGAAGCCCAGACGGTAGCCGACGCGTGGTCCGAAACACCTTGGTCGACAGTAAGTCTGATCATGTCGACGCCGGTCGGGTTGGGATGCACCACCCAGGGCTGACGGCCCATCTCGGTGAAGATCCAACCGGCGCTGTTCGCCATGAACGGAGTGGGGATCGCGACCAGGCTGAGTATTCCGAACCACTTCTGGTCCGGGACCCGCCCCTTACGAGTGACCCACAGTCCCGCGAGAGCCAGTGCTGCCGAACCGGCGGCGAGGCCGATCATGGCGCGGAAAGACCAGTACGTGACAAAGAGATTCGGTCGGTAGTTACCCGGTCCGAAGTCCTGCTCCGCCTGCTCCTGCAGTTGGTTCACGCCTTGCAGTTCGACGCCGGTGAACTTGCCCTCGGCCAACCATGGAAGAACGAACGGCACCTTCAGAACGTGCGTCACGCTGTCACAGTTGTTGTGAGTGCCGATAGTGAGGATCGAGAAGTCCGGATCCATCTCGGTGTCGCACAGCGATTCCGCCGACGCCATCTTCATGGGTTGCTGCTGGAACATGAGCTTGCCTTGGACGTCACCGGTATAGATGATGCCGATTCCGGCCACGATCATGACGAGCAACGCGAATCGTGTTGCCGGGCGGTACATCGTCCGTGCGTCGGCTTCGAGGCGCTCGGCTTCGGCGGCCTCAGCCTGCTTGGCGCGGCGCATGTTCCGCACCATCCACCAACCACTGATGCCGGCGACGAACGTCGCCGCTGTCAGGAAGGCGCCGGCAACCGCGTGCGGGAAGGCAGCGAGAGCGGTGTTGTTGGTCAGCAGCTCCCAGATACTGGTGAGCTCGGCACGACCCGTTTCAGGGTTGTACGTCGCACCGACCGGATGCTGCATGAACGAGTTGGCCGCGATGATGAAGAATGCCGACGCGTTGACGCCGATCGCCACGAGCCAAATGCACGCCAGGTGTACAAGTTTGGGCAGCCTGCCCCAACCGAAGATCCAGAGTCCGATGAAGACGGACTCCATGAAGAAGGCGACGAGGCCTTCCAATGCGAGCGGAGCTCCGAAGACGTCACCGACGAATCGCGAGTACTCGCTCCAGTTCATGCCGAACTGGAACTCCTGCACGATGCCGGTGGCTACACCGAGTGCGAAGTTGATGAGGAAAAGCTTGCCGAAGAACTTGGTGAGCCGATACCAGTGGTCCTTTTTGGTGACCACCCACATCGTCTGCATGATCGCGATCATCGGCGCAAGTCCGATGGTCAGCGGAACAAGGATGAAGTGGTAGACGGTAGTGATACCGAACTGCCACCTGGAGACGTCCAAAGTATCCATTGGCTACTCCGAGAGTAGGGCCCTGGGACAGGCTTCGGGGTTCGAGACGCGGGCAGTCGCTCGGCCCCTGCGGACACGGTACTGCTGTCCGGTTTGGACCGCAGGACTTTGCTACTACCAAATGTAGTAGAGACCTGTCGCGATTCCTATTCGCCTATCGCCCTGCTGAATCCGAATCAATTGCACGTTCAACCAATTCCGCGAATTCCCCGGAGACCTTCGGCTCTGGCAATGTGAGCCCGTCGAGTGTATGGACGCGTGCGGCCAGCGTGACGCTCGAAACCATCCACACTCCGTCGGCCGCAATCAAATCCGCAGGTCGGAGGGTTTCGTATCGGCAATCGAAGCGAGCACTGCCGGCAACGTCGAACAGGGCGCGCTGCGTAGTGCCCATCAAAATGCCCTGTGCGGGAGGCGGTGTGATCAAAGTCCTGTCCCGAACGATCACCACCGTCGAGCGTGGCCCCTCCAACACATTGCCCTCGGAACTGACGAAGATCACATCGTCAGCACCCAAATTCGCCGCATATCGAAGCGCTGCCATGTTGGTTGCGTACGACAACGTCTTCGCGCCCAGTAGCTGCCAGGGTGCCCGGGCAGAGAGATCGACAGAGAAACCTCGCTCGAGAGTCATCACCGACAACCCCGATTCGCGGACCTGTCTGACCCGATCGGCCACCGGACCGACCATCACGAAGGCTGTCGGCTTGTCACCGCTCTCACGGCCGCGGGTCAGAACAAGACGAAGAGCGCCTTCCTTCTCGGTCCCCCACTCCTCGGCAGCCATCTCGATCGCCAGACGCCAATCATCGAGAACGGGAGCGGGCAGACCGAGTGCCCGCGCGCTCAGAACCAGTCGACTCAGGTGTCCCTCGACCACCCGGGCGCGGCCGTCGCGTACCAACAGCGTCTCGAAGACTCCGTCGCCGCGCACCACCGCCAGGTCGTCGGCGTGCAGAAACGGTGCGTCAGCATCGAGCACCTCATGGTCGAGAGTCACCAATACGCGATCAGGCATGCCATCAACCCTAACGATCCGCCAAGCCGCCGGGGCCGCCCTGTAACCGCGATCCCGCCCACACTCCTAGACTGGTCTCGTGGTCGACAACGCTCTTGTGCCCAACAGCCCACTTCTGACTTCCCCCGGCGCGGTCACCGCACCGGACGGTTCGGCCGACATCGGTGTCGCGTGGCACTACGGCGATCCCCTCGGTGAACAGCGAACCGCGCAGCGCGCAGCAGTGGTGGTCGACCGCAGTCACAGATTCGTGATCGCCATTCCCGGCGACGAACGCCTCACCTGGTTGCACACGATCTCGAGCCAGCACATCGCCGCGCTCCCCGACGGCAGGAGCGCCGAGAACTTGAGCCTGGACGTCAACGGACGCGTCGAGCACCACTTCGTGCAGACGGACCTGGCAGGTGTCACCTGGATCGACACCGAGGCGAACCGCGGACCCGACCTTCTCTCCTTCTTGAAGAAGATGGTGTTCTGGTCCAAGGCCGAACCTCGAGACGGCAACGAACTCGCGGTCCTGAGCCTGATCGGACCCGAAGCGTCAACTGTCCTCGCCGCACTCGAGGTTCAGACACCCACCGAGGCCTACGACGCTCACGCCTTGGCCGACGGCGGATTTGTCCGCCGCATGCCGTGGCCTACCGAGAACTCTTTCGACCTTCTCGTCCCACGTGAGCAACTGGCAGCGTGGTGGACCAGGCTGACCGATGCCGGCGCCAAGCCCGCCGGCAGTTGGGCCTTCGAGGCACTGCGCGTCGAAGCGACGAGGCCTCGCCTCGGACTGGACACCGACGAACGGACCATCCCGCACGAGGTCCACTGGATCGGTGGGCCGGCCGAGCACGGCGCCGTCCACCTCGACAAGGGGTGCTACCGCGGTCAGGAAACCGTCGCCCGAGTTCACAATCTCGGCAAGCCCCCGCGCCATCTCGTCATGTTGCACCTCGACGGCAGCGCCGAAGCCGTCCCGGAACCGGGTGACCCGATCACGGCGGGCGGACGGGCCGTCGGACGCGTCGGGACCGTCGTCAATCATCACGAGCTCGGCCCCATCGCACTCGCTCTGATCAAGCGCAACATCCCGGTCGACACCGAACTGATGGCCGGCCCCAGCGCTGCGTCCATCGATCCGGATTCGATCGTGGCGGACGACGCACCCCAGGCCGGACGTGAGGCTGTCAACCGATTGCGCGGAAAGTGACGGGCATGGTCGACGCGGTCTGCGTCGTCCACACCGAACGTGACAGTGGCGTCAGGCGAGTCCCCCGTACCGCGATCGACAAGCGTCCCGTCGACGGCCGCGTCGCGGTCGGCCGACTCGGTCTGGGTGGCGACTACGTCTGCGACACCGAGTTCCACGGCGGCGCCTTCCAAGCTGTCTACGCGTATCAGCGCGACGAAGCGCAGCGCTGGTCGGACGAATTGGGCCGACCTCTCGGCCCCGGATGGTTCGGCGAGAATCTTCACATCAGCGGGATGCTCGTCACGGACGCCGTGATCGGCGAGCGTTGGCACATCACCGGAGCCGAGGCGTCGGACGTTCTCGAACTCGAGGTGACTGCTCCCCGCGTCCCGTGCGGCACCTTCGGCATCTGGGCCGCGGAAAAGGGCTGGGTCAAAAGATTCACCGAGCGGACCGACGTCGGCGCCTACCTTCGCGTCAACCGGACCGGCACGATCGCCGCGGGCGATTCGGTCACCCGAGTCCACGTACCGGATCACGGAGTGACTGTTCGAGAGGTCTTCGCCGGAACGGACCCTGAGCGGCTTCGACGGCTGCTCGCAGAACACACCGACCTTGCACCGAACGTCACCGCGCGCGTCCAGAGGTTCATCGAACAAGCAGAAGCGCAGGTGCACTCGTGAGTATCGAATTGGTGGAAGTGGTCCGCTCCGGATTCCGCGAATGCGTGCATCGCGGATCGGCCGTCATTCTCGGCGCCGACGGCGAGGTCGTTGTCGGACTCGGGGAAATTCACACACCCATTTACCCGCGCTCGGCGAACAAGCCGCTGCAAGCCGTCGCTGCGCTTCGAAACGGCTTTGCACCCACCAGTCCGGAAGAGCTGGCCGTCGCGTCGTCCTCACATGCGGGCGAGGCCGATCACATCGAACTGGTCGCAGCGCTTCTCGCTCGCTACCAACTCGGTGTCGACCAGTTGCAGTGCCCCTCCGATCTGCCGGGCAACGAACTGGCCCGAGCCGAACTGATCGCAGCGGGCGAGCTTCCCAGCCCGATCTACATGACCTGCTCGGGCAAGCACTCCGCGATGCTCGCCACGTGCGTCGTGAACGACTGGCCGCTCGAGACGTACATGGAGCCGACTCATCCCCTCCAACTCGCGATCCAGGAGACGATCTTCGATCTCAGCGGCGAGGAAGAGCAGGAACTCGGCATCGACGGTTGTGGTCTCCCGATCGTGCCGCTCTCGCTCACGAACCTGGCTCGGGCATTCGGACGCCTGCCCTCGGCTGAGCCCGACTCACCCGAACGAGCTGTGGCCGACGCGGTCCGCGAGAACCCCTTCCTCGTCTCGGGCACCGGCCGCAACGATCAGCGCCTGATGTCCGCCGTGCCGGGTCTGTTCTCCAAGACCGGATACGACGGCATCTACGCCGGAGCGCTTCCCGACGGTTCCGCTTTCGCCCTCAAGATCGACGACGGTCACGAGCGGGCGCTCCTGCCCTTGGCGGCAGCTCTGCTCAAGCGGATGAACACCGAGTGGACCGAGGAGTTGGCGGCTCTCGCATCCGCTCCGGTCTTCGGCGGCGACGCCCGAGTGGGGACGATTCGCGCAATTCCCGGAAACTTCTGAGCAGTTCTCACAAAGTTCTGACGAGTTCTTTCAGCATCCTGGCAGCTCGCGGCCATAGTGAGAGCAATCAGACACGGCGGTGAGGCCTTCGTGGAAGCGGAAGCGACTTTTCCACGCTAGAGTGTGTGTCAGGAAACTTACACACTCAAACGGGGCCGCCAAATTCCCCAGGCCGCCCCGCGAAAGCGCGAGGGGGTCAGCCATGGGCCGCGGCCGGGCTAAGGCAAAGCAGACCAAGGTTGCACGCGAATTGAAATACAGCGTACCGACCACGGATTTCGACAGCCTGCAAAGAGAGCTCGCAGGTGGATCGACCAACTCGCATCGGAGCAGTGTCCGATCGGACCAGACTTCCGATAGGGAAGGGCATGCGCGAGAGGACGACTACGACGACTGGCGGCGTTGACCGCGCACTGCCACCGCGCAGACCGTGAAATGAGGAAGAGCTGATCGCTCTTCCTCATTTTTGCGTTCGATTTTCCGCCTCGCGCCTACTTGTACGGACACACAAAACTGCCCCACCGGATCTCTCCGATGGGGCAGCTGGCGTTGCGGTCTAGAAGCGCGGGTGGTCTCCGGCCAGGAACGCACGCTCTGCAGCGGCGTCCGACGCCTTCTTGACGCTACCGAGCGTCCAGCAGTCGATGTGGCGTGCGGTGAGGACGGCAAGTGCGCGGTCGACGTCCTCGGGTGCGACGACGGCGACCATGCCGACGCCCATGTTGAACGTCTGCTCCATCTCGGCGCGCTCGACGCGTCCGCGTTGCGCGATCATGGCGAAGACCGGAGCGGGGCTCCAGGTTCCGCGATCGAGTTCGGCGACCAAGCCCTTGGGCATGACGCGCGCGAGGTTGTTGGCGAGGCCGCCACCGGTGACGTGGCAGAACGTGCGCACGTCGGTCTCGGCAGCGAGTGCCAGGCAGTCCTTGGCGTAGATCTTGGTGGGCTCGAGCAGCTCCTCACCGAGCGTGCGGCCGAACTCGTCGACGTGTGCGCTCAGGTTCATGCGGTCGATCTCGAGCAGGACCTTGCGGGCCAGTGAGTAACCGTTGGAGTGCAGTCCCGAAGAACCCATCGCGATGACGACGTCGCCGGGGCGAACGCGATCCGGTCCGAGCAGCTTCTCTGCCTCCACGACGCCGACACCGGTGGCGGAGAGGTCGTAGTCACCGTCGGCCATGATGCCGGGGTGCTCGGCGGTCTCGCCGCCGAGGAGAGCGCAGCCGGCCTGGATGCAGCCCTCGGCGATTCCGCTGACCAATTCCGCGACGCGCTCGGGGATGACCCGGCCGACGGCGATGTAGTCCTGGAGGAACAGCGGCTCGGCGCCACAGACGACGAGGTCGTCGACAACCATGGCGACGAGGTCGAGTCCGACCGTGTCGTGCTTGTCCATCGCCTGCGCGACAGCGAGCTTGGTTCCGACGCCGTCGGTCGATGCGGCGAGCAACGGCTCCTTGTAGTCACCCTTGAGGGAGAACAAGCCGGCGAAACCACCGAGGCCACCCATGACCTCGGGGCGGCTGGCCTTCTTGGCCAGAGGGGCGAAGAGTTCCACCGCCCGGTCGCCTGCGGCGATATCGACTCCTGCTGCCGCGTAGGAGGCGCCTGCGGTGCGGTGACTGTCCTCGGTCATCGGGTTACTACTCCAGCCTTGTATTTCTCGCGAGCACGTATTGCTCGTGCACAGGTAAGTGGTCTTGCAATGTGAAGTGTTTGCAATCCTCGTGACGCGAGATGGATCGTTCGACTCGAGACCCAGAGCGCGCACACAAATACCGACGATTACGCCCATACGCTACCGGACCTGCCCCCTCGGTGAGACCTCGCGTACCCCGAGACGTCAGTTCTGCAGCCGCGCACCGATCGAGGCGTGCAGTGCGCGCAGACTGTTCTGCCCGAGTGCGACGGTCTCGGATTCGATGTGTTTGAGGAGGTGTCCGTCGTGGACGACCTTCTCGCTCGACTGGATCAGTACCGTCCCGGCTCCGGTGAAATCGAACTGGCGTTCTTCGCCGGTGTTCGCGCCGAACATGCTTCCGCGAACCGCGCCCAGGAAGCTCTGCATCCAGTCGGCATCGAAGTGGTGGGACGGCGACGGGCAGTCGGCCCAACCCACCAACGCCTGCGGGTCGATGCGCAGCGGCGGCTCCGCGAACATGACCGGGCCATTGGACGACGCCAGGAACTTGCCTGTCCCCAGTAGCGTCAAAAAGCCTGGGACGATGGATTGTTTGAGGTCCAGGCTGGTCTCGAAGGCGAGGAGATTGGCCGCGCGAATCGTGAGGTTGCCGTCGTCGAGGTCGTAGGAATTGATGTTGAATCCGCGGTCCCCGAGGATCAACTTGCCTTGCCCCTGAGCGAGCACCCAGTCGTCGGCGTAGAGCGGCGAAGAGAACCTGGCCGCGACGATCGCCGTCATACTCGTGCGCCCGAGCGGCTCGAAGTTGATGTTTCCGTAGTACGCGATCATCGCGCCCTTGGACGTGAACCACGGCTGCCCGGCCATCTCGACGCAGAAGGCGTAGTCGTTGCCCGGGACGTTGTCGTTGGCGGGCAGAGTTGCCGGATTGTGAATTTCGATACCCATGCTCTGTGCCCTCTCAGAACTTCTGCTCGGACGCCTGGACCCAAACGGTGCCGGCGCCGGTCATCTTCAGCTGGATGGACTCCCCCGAGCCCTTGCCGACGGCCTCGCGCCAGCCGACGTTCGCGGAGATGTCGACGTTGATCTGACCGATGTGGCACACGTATGCCTGCGGGTCGACGACGACCTGAGGATTGTTCGGACCGACCTGCAACGGAATCGCGCCCCCGTGCGAGAGGACCGCGACGCTTCCCTGTCCGTGCAACTGCGTCGTGAACAGCCCTTGACCGGTCATGGCGCCGCGTACTGCTCCGCGCACACCGCCCTGCGACGTGAGAGCGACTATCGAACTCTGGAGGTAACCGTCGTGTGCGAGGAGTCGGTCGGCTTCGACCGTGAGCATCGACGAACCGTCGAGGTGGATGACCTCGACGTACAAGCCGGCATGCCCGTAGAAGACCTCACCGTTTCCCTCGGCCGCCATCATGCGTGCATGCTCGCCGGACATCATGCGGCCGGCCATCCCGGCGATACCGCCCATGTTCGGCATGGCGCCGGGCCCACCGCCCATGCTGTGCGGGATGAAGCGGACGTCACCGGTGTAGTAGAGCATCGACCCGGTGCGGGCGAGCACGTTCTGGCCCGGCGCGAGGGTCGACTTGACGACCTTGCTGTTCACCAATTCCAACGGCATGGTTCAGCGCTCCTCGGGCTGGATGTAGACGACTCCGGATCCGTCGAATCGCAGCGAGAACGCTTCACCGCTGCCACCGCCGATCGCAGAGCGCCAGGTGACGTCGGTGACGAAGCTCTGGTTCAGCTGGCCACGGTGAGCGACGAATGCGTCGGGATCGGCAACCAGCGGATACTGCGGGCTGACTTCGAGCGCGATGATCGGTCCGCCCTTCGACAGCACCGCCACCAGACCGGTGCCGCTGACGACCGTCGTGAACAAGCCCTGTCCGGAACCTGCGCCGCGGAGACCGGCAAATTTCACGTCGGTTCGCAGTTGGCCGACCAATGCGAGCAATTGCGAGGCTTCGACGTGCAAAGCGTCGTTGTTGAGCTCGATGATCGTGATGTCCTGGGCGTCGACCGCGAAGTAGACGGTGCCTTGACCGCTGACTTCCATCAGGGACAGTGATTCACCTGCCGCCTTCTGTTTCAGCGCGGCACGTAACCCACCGCCACCGCCCATTCCGGCGTTCTTGAAGGTGATCGCACCCTCGTACGCCACCATCGAGCCGTTGATCGCTTTGATGGTGTCCCCCACCAGGTCTGCGACCAGAACCCGGTGCCCATCCATTCTCAGTTGCGCCACGGAGGGCACTATGCCAGATGCTCACGACGTATGCCGTGTCGTGGAACAGAAAGTCGTGAACAGAAAATCTGCCGCCCACATGCTGTGGACGGCAGATTCTCGGCTGTCGAATTTCAACGATTCTGATGTTCAGGGGCGGCTGAGCGCGCTCGCATTGTCGTTGTCGCGAGTGGCCGTCGAACCTGCGGTGCTCTCGAGCATCCCCTCGAGGACGTTCTTGCCGATCGACGTTTCCTTGGGAAGCGCGATCGGGTAGGTCCCGTCGAAGCACGCGGCGCACAGACGGCTGGCCGGCTGCTCGGTGGCGGCGATCATGCCCTCGGTGGAGATGTATCCGAGGGTGTCCGCTCCGATGGAACGACGCACACCGTCGAGCATCTCCTCGAACGTCGCATCCTGTCCGCCCGCGCCGTTGGCGATCAATTCGGCCGGTGAGGCGAAGTCGATGCCGTAGAAGCAGGGCCACTTGACCGGCGGCGAGGCGATACGGACGTGAATTTCAAGGGCGCCGGCTTCGCGGAGCATCCGGATGAGCGCACGCTGGGTGTTACCGCGGACGATCGAATCGTCCACCACCACAAGGCGCTTGCCGCGGATGACTTCCTTGAGCGGGTTGAGCTTGAGCCTGATACCGAGCTGACGGATCGTCTGCGACGGCTGGATGAAGGTACGGCCCACGTAGGCGTTCTTCATCAAACCCTGGCCGTAAGGAATGCCTGAGCCCTGTGCGTACCCGACTGCTGCGGGGGTGCCGGACTCGGGAACGGGGATGACCAAGTCACCTTCGGCGGGATGCTCGCTGGCGAGCAGACGGCCGATCTCGACGCGGGTCGAGTGGACCGAACGGCCACCGATGACGCTGTCGGGACGGGCAAGGTAGACGTACTCGAAGACACATCCCTTGGGCGTCGGATTCGCGAAACGTGAGGAGCGAACGCCGTCGGCGTCGATCGCAAGCAGCTCACCGGGTTCGATGTCGCGAACGAACGACGCACCGACGATGTCGAGGGCTGCCGTCTCGCTGGCGACTACCCAACCGCGGTCGAGTCGACCGAGGCAGAGCGGGCGGATGCCGTGCGGATCGCGCGCTGCATACAGCGTGTGCTCGTCCATGAAGGTGAGGCAGAACGCGCCCTCCAACGTGGGAAGCAATTCCATTGCGGCCTGTTCGATGGTGCTGTCGCCGGCAGCGTGTGCCAGGAGACCACCGATGAGGTCGGAGTCGGAAGTCGCGGCATTGGGGCGCTTGTCGTTGACCAGGCCGGCTGCACGGGTGCGGCTCGCGAGTTCAGCGGTGTTGACCAGGTTGCCGTTGTGGCCGAGCGCGATGCCGGTGCCGGCAGTGGTCGTACGGAAGATGGGCTGCGCGTTCTCCCACGTCGTGGAACCGGTGGTGGAGTAACGGCAATGTCCGACGGCGACGTGACCTGGCATCGCTGCGAGGGTCTGCTCGTCGAATACCTGGCTGACCAGGCCGAGATCCTTGAACACCAGCACCTGGGAGCCGTCGGCTACCGCAATGCCGGCAGCTTCTTGACCACGGTGCTGAAGTGCGTACAGGCCGTAATAAGTGAGCTTCGCCACATCCTCTCCCGGCGCCCAGACGCCGAATACACCGCATTCTTCGCGGGGCTCGTTCTCGTCCTCGTCGGACGGGTTCGAAGCGAGGAGATTTGGACTGTTGACCGACAGATCGGCACGAGTCACCGGGCGCTCCCTTTGTGGGCAGGGGTTGGGGGGCATCCACAGTCTACGGCCATTTTGGGACTCACTTCCCCTGAGGGCTGCCTTGGCTCTCAGATCACGCCGAAGCGAACCGGATGGTCTCTCACTGTTACTGCGTCAACCACTCTGTTGCTGCGCCAACCCCTCTGTTGCTAGGTCAACCGCAGCAGTGGGAGCCAGTGCGCAATTTCGGGAGCGCGGCTACCTGAGGCGTCGACTCTTCCGTCACCTGAGGCCTCGGAGAACTCGAGCAATCCGGTGACCATCTGCAACCACGTCCGAGCGTCCGTCTCGACGACGTTGGGCGGGGTTCCGCGGGTGTGACGCGGACCTTCGATGCATTGCACCGCAACAAACGGTGGGACCCGCACCTCGACGCTCGATCCGGGGGCGATCTGTTCGAGAGTGCGCGCACTCATCTTCACTGCCGCACCGAGTTCACTGCGCGAAGGCTTCGGCAGTTCCGGATCTCGAAGCCACGGGCCGACGGCCAGGACGGCGGCACGGAATTCGGCGGGGTCGACGGCGCGGCGGGGCGGCATCAGTTCACTCCCTGTCTGCGAGTAGCGATACGAACGGCAAGTGCGCCACCGGCATTCGTGGCCAGGTGCAGCAGGGCGGGGGCAAGTACGCTGCCGCCACGGCGGTGCAGCCACTCGAACAGCAATGCCGAAGCGCCGGTGAACGCCACTGCTGCGGGAACGTTGTCGCCGGCACCGCGAGCGGGAGCGACGTGCCACAGCCCGAAGGTCAGTGCGTGAACAGCCTGCGCGGTCGGCCTGTTCAGTTCGCGGCTCCAGACGGCCGACATCGCGCTACGGAACAACAGTTCCTCGGAGAGCACCGTCCCGAACGGGATGTGCAGGATGATCCATTCGAGGAAGTCTTCGCGGCCGTCTGCTCGCTCGTCGGCAGCGAGAGTCGCGCGCAAGGACGGAACGGCCAAAGCGACGCTGTAGCCGGTGAGGACCGCCCCCGCCGCGGCTCCGCCGAACTGAGCACCACCACGAATGCCGGTGTGCGCCAAGCCGAGTTCCTCGCGGGTGTAACCACGTGCGAGTAGGACTCCGATGGCCGACAGACCGGCCGCAGTGTTGACCACGGCGCGGGCTCGGGGCGAAAGACCGAATGCCGGAAGCACGACGTTGCTCCAGGTGATCGCGGTAGCGGAGAGCGCGATCGAGGCGACTCCCCTCACTTCTCGGGGCCCTCTGATTTCACGGCGACAACCAATGCCGACCGCACTCGCTCGGTTTCTGCGGCCGTCCATCCCTCGGGCTGGGCGACGCTGATCCAGGCGTCCAGAACGGAGGTTCCGTAATTGTGACCGTGACCGTCGGGAACTCCCGCGGCGTTACCGAGGTCTGCAGACACCTGCCAGAACGTCACGACCGGGAACCATTTCATCGACGGCGAGCGGTCGAAACCGGGTACTTCCTTGAGCCACTCGGGCCGATTGAACATGAGGTCGGGTGACCACCACACCACTGGATCGGAAGGGTGCTGGACAAACAGAACCCGCGGCTGCGGCCACGTCATCCCGTCGGTCGGAATGTCTTCGGAGCGATCCGCGAACCGCACACCGGCCAAGCCGTCCGCGTAGACAGGAGCTACTTCGGGAGTGCCTGGATCGCGCCTCTTCTCGATCGAACGCCACAACTGCGTCGCGTTCGGCGGGCCCACCCACAGAATTCCGTCGGCGGTATCGCGTGCCGCCTGCAGTGTGTCGAAGGCTCCGGCGCCGGCCATGACGCCGAGGCTCTCGCCGTAGACCATGAACTTCGGCCTGGTGGCTTCCGGTTCCTGGAGCCATCTTTCGTGTACCCGCTCGATCAACAGGCGTCCGGCAGCTTGCGCCTTCTCCTGGTCGGCGAGGAACGAGATCCAACTCGGCAGGTACGAGTACTGGCTGGCGACAAGAGCAGTGTCGCCGTCATGCACAAGTTCGATTGCCTGTGCCGCAGTGGGATTGACCCACCCCGTACCCGTCGTCGGAATGACCACGAGGACCTTGCGTTGGAAGGCGCCGGTTCGCTCCAGCTCCTTGATGACCAGATCCATACGCTCTTCGGGATCTTCGGCGCTTTCAAGTCCGGCATATACGCGAATCGGATCCATCGCAGGCTTACCGGTTGCCGCTTCGAGTTCCTGCGCGTCGAGTCCGCGCGAGACGAAGTTTCGTCCCTCGAACCCCAATGTGTCCCAGGGAGCGGCTGATTCGGGGCTACCCGATTTCATCGGATCCTGCGGTTCGACGACGCCGTCGCGAGTGGTCGAGTTCTGCAGACTGAAGATCGAGTTGGTCGCTGCATAGATTCCGCGGACCAGGACGCCGTCGACCAGCATGAAGAACAGGACGGTGACAACCAGGACACCGACGCCATTGGCCACCGACCGTGACCAGTGGAACCGCCGCATCAGCTGTCGGGCAATCAGTTTCACCAGATCGTGGAGGACCCGCCAGATCGAGATGAGCAGGCCACCGACGAGCAGGCTCAGTCCGAGGGTTCGGATGTAGCCGGAAGTGGTCGTGCCTTCGGCATCGGTCAGTGCCGCGATTTCACGTTGCCACCCGGCCGCGTAGACCAGCATGATGATCGCCGCGACGATGGACGCGACCGGAACGAAGACCTTGATCGCGGAAGGCACCGGCTCGGGCAGTGGCCACCACCGTCGACCGCTGAGCAGGTATCGCTCGACAGCCCAGCCGATCGCAGTACCGACGCCGTAGCCGATGGCCGAGTTGATTCCGCCGATCAGACCTTGGAAAAGCCAATCGCGCGGCAACAGCGAAGGGGTCAACGACCAGCAGAAGAAGAACGCGGCAAACGCGATGCCGGTGAAGTCGAGTTTGAGGAGCCCCCACGCCCACTCGGTGAAGCGGTTGTCGAGCTTCTCGAGGGGTGCGGGAACAGCCAGCCGCAGGTGGTGTTCCTGCGGCTGGCTGTCAGAAGAAGTCAGTTCTCCGGAATCGACCATCTATCACCCGAACAGTGCGGGCAGCGTTCCCTCGAAGGCCTCACGGAGCTTGGCCATCGTGACGGAGAAGTGTCCCTGGACCTCGACGGAGTCGCTGCCCTCGTCGACGACCCCGATACGCGTCCACGGCAAGCCGCGGGCGGTGCACATACCGGTGAAGCGAGTCTCCTCGGTACGCGGAACTGCAACGAGGACACGTCCCGACGATTCCGAGAACAAGGTCACGAACGGATCTGCGCCCTCGGGAATCAGGATGCGGCAACCGGTTTCGCCGGCCAGCGCGGCTTCGACGACAGCCTGGGCCAGTCCACCCTCGGAGAGGTCGTGGGCTGCGGTGACGAGACCGTCACGCGAAGAGGCGAGCAGAATGTCGGCGAGCAGTTGCTCACGGGCGAGGTCGACCTTGGGCGGCACGCCACCGAGGTGACCGTGCTCGACCTGCGACCAGATGGAGCCGTCGAACTCGTCGTGGGTGTCGCCGAGCAGGATCAGCGTCTCGCCGGGCTCGAGTCCGAGGCCCGTCGGGATGCGGCGGTGAACGTCGTCGATCACACCGAGGACGGCAACCACCGGCGTCGGCAGGATTGCCGTGGATCCGGTCTGGTTGTAGAAGCTGACGTTGCCGCCGGTGACGGGGATGCCGAGGGTGGCGCAGCCGTCGGCAAGGCCGCGAACGGCCTGCTGGAACTGCCACATGACACCCGGGTCCTCGGGAGAACCGAAGTTCAGGCAGTTGGAGACGGCCTTGGGCGTTGCGCCCGTGACTGCCACGTTGCGGAAAGCCTCGGCCAACGCGAGCTGCGCACCGGTGTACGGGTCGAGCGCGGTGTAGCGGCCCGAAGCGTCGGTGGACAGTGCGATCCCGCGTCCGGTCTTCTCGTCGATGCGGATGACACCGCCGTCGGCGTTCTCGGCCAGGACGGTGTTTCCGCGGACGTAGCGGTCGTACTGCTCGGTGATCCACTTGCGGCTGCACAGGGCAGGCGAGGCGATCATCTTCAGCAGGGTCGCTTCGAGCTCGGCGTCGGTTTCGGGACGCTTCAGTCCGGCGGTCGTATTCGCGATCAAGGCATCCTGCGTTGCCGGACGCTCGACGGGGCGGTGGTAAACCGGACCCTCGTGCGCGACGGTGCGCGGGGGAACGTCGACGACGGTCTCGCCGTGCCAGGAGATGGTGAGGTGCTCACCGTCGGTGACCTCGCCGATGTCGGTGGCCAGGACGTCCCACTTCTTGCAGACCTCCATGAACGCATCGACGTTCTCGGGCGTGACCACGGCGCACATGCGCTCCTGCGATTCGCTCGAGAGCACCTCGGCCGGGGTCATGCCGGTGGCGCGCATCGGAACCTTCTCGAGGTTGATGTGCATGCCGCCGTCGCCGGCCGCGGCCAGCTCGGAGGTGGCGCAGGACAGCCCGGCGCCGCCGAGGTCCTGGATGCCGACGACGAGGCCGGCCTTGTAAAGGTCGAGACAGCACTCGATGAGCACCTTCTCGGTGAACGGGTCGCCGACCTGAACCGCGGGCAGCTTCTTACGTCCGCCGGTGTCTCCACCCTCGTCGTCGAACGTCGCCGACGCGAGGACCGAGACGCCGCCGATTCCGTCGAGACCGGTGCGTGCGCCGAACAGGATGATCTTGTTGCCCGCGCCCGAAGCGAAGGCCAGATGCAGATCCTCGACGCGCATGACGCCGGCAGCGAGGGCGTTGACCAGCGGGTTACCTGCATAGGACTCGTCGAAGACCGTCTCGCCGCCGATGTTCGGCAGGCCGAGGGAGTTTCCGTATCCACCGACACCGCGCACGACACCGTCGACGACGCGACGGGTATCGGGGGCGTCAGCAGCACCGAACCGAAGCTGATCCATGACGGCGATCGGACGAGCACCCATGGCCATGATGTCGCGGACGATGCCGCCGACACCGGTCGCCGCACCCTGGTAGGGCTCGACGTACGACGGGTGGTTGTGGCTCTCGACCTTGAACGTGACTGCCCAGCCGTCACCGATGTCGACGACGCCGGCGTTCTCACCGATACCGGCCAGCATGTTGGCGCGCATCTCGTCGGTGGTGGTCTTGCCGAAGTATCCGAGGTGGACCTTCGAGGACTTGTACGAGCAGTGCTCGCTCCACATCACCGAGTACATCGCCAGTTCGGCGTCCGTGGGACGGCGGCCCAGGATCTCCTTGATGCGTGCGTATTCGTCGTCCTTGAGACCGAGCTCCTTGAACGGCTGAGCGGCATCGGGATCAGCCGATGCGTGCGTGACGGTATCGACCTGGTGAGCAGACACTGGAGAGTGGTCCCTTCCCTACGGGAGTCAAGAGGCAAGCCGGCGCGGAGCGGGACACCACGAATGTGCCCAACGAAAGAACGTGCCGGGGGACAGTCTATCGGTGTGGGCCGACGACTTCCGCAGACGGCAGCACCCGCAACACCTCCGGGCCTGCGAAGTATCGCCCGTCACACCCGCCCCGGTTTGGGTGATCCGGTCGGTTTTCTTAAAGTCAGGGCCGGCCCACTCTCTCCCTCGAAAGGCCTCGCATGCCCCAGGATGTTCGTCAGTCCGACCTCACGGCACAGTCCCAGTCGGTGATCACTCCCCTCACTCCGGCTGCAATTTTCCTGGTCGCGACCGTAAATCCGGGTGGTGAGAACACCACACGAGAACTACTCGCCGACGTCGCCGGCCTGCAGCGCGCTGTGGGGCTGCGCGTCCCCGGATCAGGTTTGGATGTGGTGACAAGCATCGGTTCGTCGGTTTGGGATCGACTGTTCGCCGGTCCGCGCCCCGCGCTACTGCACCCGTTCGCCGCTCTACAGGGTGACGTTCACTCGGCGCCGTCGACTCCCGGCGATCTGCTCTTCCACATCCGCGCGATGAGCATGGATGCGTGTTTCGAGGTGGCTCGGCAGATCACGAAGCGACTGCACGGAGCAGCCACGGTGGTCGACGAGGTTCACGGCTTCCAGTACTTCGAGAACCGAGACCTCATCGGCTTCGTCGACGGCACCGAAAATCCGGTGGGCCGCGACGCCGTCGCCGCCGTGACTGTCGGAGACGAAGATCCTGCGTTCACCGGAGGAAGCTACGTCCATATCCAGCGCTACGTCCACAAGATGCGGGACTGGGAAGCAATCACCGTCGACGAGCAGGAACGTGTGATCGGACGCAGCAAGCTCGAGGACATCGAAATGACGTCCGACGTGAAGCCGTCCAACTCGCACGTAGCCCTCAACGCAATCAAGGACGAGAACGGCAAGGCTCTCGAGATCCTGCGTGCCAACATGCCGTACGG
Organism: Rhodococcus sp. RCBS9; assembly: GCF_029457415.1. Lineage (NCBI taxonomy): Bacteria > Bacillati > Actinomycetota > Actinomycetes > Mycobacteriales > Nocardiaceae > Rhodococcus > Rhodococcus sp. RCBS9. The sequence continues at coordinate 1,329,826 of NZ_CP120422.1, forward strand.
GCGCCTCGGTGATGACGAGATCGGCACCTTCTTCATCGGCTACTGCCGCACGCCGGCGATCACCGAACGGATGCTCGAGAACATGTTTCTCGGCAACCCTCGCGGCAATTACGACCGTCTGCTCGATTTCTCGACGGCCGTGACGGGCTCGATGTTCTTCACACCGAGCGCCGACTTCTTCGAGGATCTACCGACTGCGCCCTCTACGCCCACTGGGCTCCCTGCACTTTGACTACGCGCCCTCTAACTACGCGGCGTGAGGAACGCTCCGAGCGCGTCGGCATACATGCGGACATCTGCCGCGCCCATCAGCTCGCGGGCAGAGTGCATCGCGAGCTGAGGCGCGCCGACGTCGACGGTGGACAGTCCGGTGCGTGATGCCGTGATCGGTCCGATGGTGGAGCCGCACGGCAAATCTGCGCGGTGGACGTAGCGCTGCATCGGCACTCCCGCCTGATCGCACGCGAGCGCGAATTCGCCGGCACCGGCCGCATCGGTGGCGTAGCGCAGATTCTGGTTCACCTTGAGTACCGGCCCACCGTTGATCTCGATCCGATGAGCGGGCTCGTGGCGGTCCGGGTAATTGGGGTGCGTCGCGTGTGCCATGTCGCCCGACGCGCATACCGAGCCGGCCATCGCCTGCAGGAATTCTTCGCGGCCACCACCGCGTCCCAACACGATCCGCTCGAGCACGGTGTTCAGCAGGTCCGAGAAAGCTCCGCGATCGGACATGCTGCCGACCTCTTCATGATCGAAGAGTGCGAGCACCGGGACCTGCTGACCCGGCGACTCAGCCGCTGCCAGAAGTGCTTGTGTCCCTGCATAACACGTGCCCTGATTGTCGAGCCGAGGGGCGCTGACCAATTCCTTGTCCACCCCCACCACTGCGCTGGGCGCGAGGTCGTGTGTCATCAACTCCCAGCCGAGAACCGACGACGCGGCCACACCCGCACGCTCGGCGACAAAACGGATGAAAGACTTGGGCTTCGAACCCACTCCCCAGATTCCGTTGACGTGCCGCTGCGGATCCAGCGTCACGCCCTTGCGATCTTCGGACAGGTGGATAGCCAGCTGCGGAACACGAAGAATCGGGTCGTCAATGCGAACCAGCTTCTGCTCCACAGTGTTTCCCACCCGGACACTCAATCGTCCGGAGATACCGAGATCGCGGTCGAGCCACGAGTTCAGCCACGCACCGCCGTACGGTTCGAGGCCTACCATCTGCCACCCGGCCGAAGTGAGGTCGGGATGCTGTTTGACCCGCAGGTTCGGGCTGTCGGTATGACCTCCGACAATCCGGAACGGAGCGGTACTTCCCACACCCTCGGTGCTCCAGGCGATCAGCGAACCGCCTCGCACGAGGAAGTACCGTCCGGGCTCGGCTGGCCACGACTGCGTTTCGTGGACTTCGACGAACCCGCCGGCCGTCAGCTCGGTCGCCACCGTCGCGCACACATGGAACGGCGACGGTGACGAATCGACGAAGCTGCACAAGCCGTCTGCGTCGGCCCCGGTCAGAGAAGCCGCCCCGGCCTGAGACGTCCGAGAAGTCTGAGAAGTCATGCCCCTCATCATGCCCGAACAGGTGTCCGCGATATCAGCGGGCGCGAATTCAGTGGGCGCGAATCAAGCGGGCACAGGACTGGTCAGCTCAGGCGTGCGGACCGGACACGCAGAACTGGTTCCCATCAGGATCGAGGAGCGTCACCCAGCGGAAACCGTCCATGTTCTCGCGGTGGTGCTCAGTTGCCCCGGCCTCGACGAGTCGCGCCACCTCGGCGTCGAGATCCGGACTCCCCAGATCGAGGTGGATACGGTTCTTCCCGGCCGTGGGATCCGGGACCTTCTGGAAAGCGAAATTTGTGGCGCTGTCCGGGACCGAGACGATGTAGAACCAACCGTCGTTCTCCTCGACGATGTTTCCGCCCAACTGCGCTGCCCACCACGTTGCGAGCGGACCGGGATCGAGACTGTCGAAGGTGATCATGCCGAGTGTGAGAGTCATGCGCACAAGCTAATGCAAGCCACCGACAAAAGACTCGTAATCTCGGGCCGAGATGAGACGATCCTCGAATGCGACTCACGACGCTTCGCAACCGCGCTTCAGAACCACTCTTCGCCGTTTTCATAGCGACCGGATTGCTGTTGAGCTACCTCGGAGTGCTCGCCTGGCGATTCGCCACGCCATCTATGCGAACAGAACATATCGGCATCCAACCTCCGCCACCGCCGCCGGCGGAGGACGGCAAGACCGGATACATGTGGGTTGTCGAAGGCTACAGCTACGTCGACGCCCCTCATTGGTTCCCCGCAACTGCGTGGTTCCTGATTGTCGGAACGGCTGTCGCCATTGCCGTGTCGGCGATACTGAACGCGACGGGATGGCACCTGTCCCGCGACGCAGGTGGGCGAAGATTTGTTCTTCCGCTTGCACTTTCGATCTTCGGAGCGGCCTACGGACTTGCGGTCGCCGTTGTCGGAAAAATCTGGCCGCCCACCTTCTATTCGGTGGTCCTTCCCGAACCTCGTGACCCGCGGAAGCCCTACCCCGAATCGACCATCATCCACTTCGACCTCGAGCCGAACCTGATCACCTTCACCGCAACAGGTCTTGCCGTCGGCCTTCTCGCGGCCGCCCTGCTTTATGTCCGGAACTACTCGCTCACTCGATCGAACTAGCAGATCGGTAGATCACTCGACCGCTTCGAGTTCCGTGACACTCCCGTCCGAGATCACCCGGACGTGGCGGGTGATCTTCTCGATCGGCCAGTCCCACCACGCAATTCGCACCAACTTCTCGATGTCTTCGGCACTGAAGCGGCGCTTGATCTCCGTTGCCGGGTTGCCGCCGACAATTGCGTAGTCCGGGACGTCGCGCGTTACGACGGCGCCAGTGGACACGATCGACCCGTGACCGATCCGGACACCGGGCATGACTGTCACGTTCCCGCCGAACCACACGTCGTTCCCCACGACGGTGTCACCGCGCGACGGCAAATCCTGCACCAAATCCATGTGCCTGGCCCAATCACCGCCCATGATCGGAAACGGGTAGGTGGAGACACCGTTCATACGATGGTTCGCGCCGTTCATGATGAAGGTGACACCGGTGGCCAGGGCGCAGAACTTTCCGATCACCAGTTTGTCGGGACCGTAGTGATGCAACACGTTTCGAGTCTCGAACTCTTCGGCGAACTCCGGATCGTCGTAGTAGGTGTACTCCCCTACCTCGATCAACGGGTTGTCGATCAACGGCCTCAGCAACACCACTCGCGGTTGCCCGGCCATCGGATGAACATTGGTGGGATCCGGCGCAGTGAAATCTGACGCAATGGGATCTGACGCGTTCACTGCTTACTCCGATCCGTCGGCGCGGTGTCGCCGACCGCAGCAAGACTATCTGGTTCCTGCTGCGATCGACCGACAAGCGAAAACGTACCGGTGTCAGCCCAAGAGACCCTTGGCGATATGGGTGACCTGAATTTCGTTGCTGCCCGCATAGATCATGAGCGACTTGGCATCACGCGCCAACTGCTCGACTCGGTACTCGGCCATGTAGCCGTTTCCACCGAACAGCTGCACGGCTTCCATTGCTACCTCGGTCGCTGCGCGCGAGGAGTACAGCTTCATCGCCGACGCCTCCGCCAGGCTCACTTTGTCTCCGGCTGCGGTGCGCTCGATCGCATTGAAGACCATGTTCTGCACGTTGATTCGAGCGACCTCCATCTCGGCGAGCTTGAGCTGGATGAGCTGGAACTGCCCGATCTCACGTCCCCACAGTTTGCGGGACTTCGCGTATTCGATGCTCAGACGGTGGCATTCGTTGATGATGCCCAGTGAGAGCGACGCGATGCCGATGCGTTCGGCGGCGAAGCTCTCCTTGGCGCTGGATTTGCCGTCCGACTTTCCGCTGTCCTCGGTCTCGCCGAGCAGACGGTCCTTGGTGATGCGGACGTTGTCGAAGAACAGCTCACCTGTGGGTGAGGAGTTCATGCCCATCTTCTTGAACGGCGGGCTCTGGGTGAGACCCTCCATGCCCTTGTCGAGGATGAAGGCGAGCACCTTGCGATCGCGACGATCAACCGACGCATCGCCCTCGTCGAGCTTTGCGTACACGATCATCACGTCGGCGTACGGACCGTTGGTGATGAAGGTCTTGTTGCCGTTGAGAATGTAGTCGTCGCCGTCGCGGCGTACGTAGGACTTCATGCCGCCGAAGGCATCCGAGCCGGAGTCCGGTTCGGTGATCGCCCAGGCGCCGACGGTCTCGAATGTCACCAGGCCGGGGAGCCAGCGTTCCTTCTGCGCGAGTGTGCCGCGGCTGCGGATAGTTCCGGCGGCCAATCCGAGGCTGACACCCAACGATGCGACCAGGCCGAGGCTGACTCCGGCCAATTCGCTGTTGAGCACGACGCCCATGCTGCCGGCGCCGCTGAAGGCGCTCGACTTCTCACCGTCACCGGAGGGCGCATCGCCGCGCTCGCGTGCCAGCGACTTCTCGAGGCCCTCGCGTGCCATGTCGGCCAGACCGAAGGTCGAGTACAGCTTGCGAATGATGTCGAACGGCGGCAGCGCACCGCTTTCGAGCTCGTCGACGTGAGGTCGCACCTCTTTGTCGATAAAGCCCCGCAAGGCGTCGCGGAACATCAGGTCGGTGTCGGACCACTCGTACATGTGCCTGAACTCCAGTCGGTGAACGATCGAGAGACTGCCGAACGACAGCCACACACCGAATATAGAACACGTTCCAAAACCGGAACAGGATTCAGCTGATCAGTCCCATTCGCTGCGAGATCCACGTCAGCTCCTGCTCGACGCCGGCCGACCACACCGAAAAGCTGTGACCACCGGGAAGCTCGAGATACCTGGCGTCCATTCCGGCCGCTTTGGCCGCTTCGTACACCTTTTGCTGACCGGGCTTGAACTCATTGTCATCTGTTCCGACGACGAACACTCCGCCCGAGTTCGGGAACTTCCGAGTCGCCAGCAGGTCCATCGGATTCACCTTCACGAACGCCGCTTCGTCGCCGCCGAATATCTCGTCGACGGTTCGCTGTCGGTCACCGAGCGAAGGCTCCAATTGACCGGACAGATCGAGGAATGTCGGGTACACCTCGGGGTAATTGGTCGCCATCTGCAGTGAGCAGGTGCCACCGTAGGAGAGCCCGCCGATTGCCCACGCTCGCGGATTCGTGTCGATCTGGAACGCATTCGCCACCGCAGCGGGCAAGTCCTTTGCCAGATACGTGCCGACCTTGCCCTGTGACGAATCGGTGCACAGCGGATTGGCCATCTGCGACCCTGTTCCATCGGCTATCACGACGACTGGAGCCAACCCCTCGTGATCCCGTGCAAAAGCGTCCATTGTCGCGGTCAGCTTTCCGCCCTGGAGCCAGTCCTCGGGCTTGCCAGGCTGACCTGCCATGAGCACGAGCACGGGAAGAAGCGGACGCGGATTGGTGAAGTACGACGGCGGCAGATACACCTGCGCGTCGCGCGCGGAGAATCCTGAAATCGTCCCGGGGACAGGCAAAGTCGTGACCCGTCCGCGAATCGGCATGCCCTCCGGCGCTTTCCACACAGTGTCGGTGGGATCGCCGGTGACAACAGGATCGGTCGGACCGGGAACTTCACTGAGTGAGATGCGGTCGAAATCGTCGTGTCCGAACGCAATTCCCACAGTCGGATACGCGGCGAAAACCAGATTGATCTGCGTCGCGGCAGTGATGACGACCAGAACCGTCGCGATCACGGACAGGAGCGCTTTCGCGACGGTTCCGCCCGCCTTGATTCGCGGCCCGAGAAGTAGCAACGCGTAGATACCGATTCCGATCCACACGTAGATCGACATCTCGATGGGATCGGGGAACGGCACGATCACCTTTTCGACGGTGATCCACACGGCGATCATGATCACCAGTGCAATCAGCCCCGCGATCGGCACCGCTCTGCGGTAGTACCAGCGCACGTTCGAACCGAGCAGCCACACACCACCCAGGACCCCAAGGACAGTCAGGATCACCGGCAGCGGTCCCGAGATCAAACTGATTCGGTAGAGCCAGTCCACGTCAAGCCTCTCGCGCGTAGAAATGTCGCACGCACGAGGCTAGACGACGACGCTAGTACTCTGTATCAGGTGACATTCATCAAGGTCTGTGGCCTACGCGACGTTGACACGGTCGACCTCACGGTGGGCCTGGGCGTCGACGCCATCGGTTTCGTCTTCGCCGAGAGCGTCCGCAAAGTCGACCCCACACTCGCAGTCGCTCTGCTCGCGCGAGTTCCCGATCACATCCGTGCAATCGGAGTCTTTCTCGGCAACCCGATCGGACAGATCCTCGAGATCGCGAAGATCACCGGGCTTCGCACCGTACAGGTTCACGATCTTGTCGACGCCGAGCAAGTGCAGCGGCTGCACGATGCCGGCCTCACCGTCATCCGCGCGGTCGTCTCCAGCAACGTCCGCGACGGTTACAATCTCGACCTCGGCGAGGACGAACTCCTGATCGACGGCGCAGACGCCGGATCAGGGGTGCCGTGGAACTGGGCCCAACAGCAATCGCGCCCGCAAGGCCAGTGGATCCTGGCGGGCGGACTGTCCCCGGACAACGTTCGCGACGCACTCGATGCCACCGGCGCCTGGGGCGTCGACGTCTCCAGCGGCGTCGAATCCTCCCGCGGCGTCAAGGACCACACGTTGATCGAGAAGTTCGTCAGCGCTGTCCGGCAGACCGATCACTCGAAATAGGACGCGTAGTCACTGAAAGCGACTTGACCGGTGGGACTCGCCTTCACGGCGTCGGCAACGGCCGGCGGAATGGGAGCCCAGTTCGCAGGCATGGCCGCCGCCAGTGACGGCTTCAAGATGTAGAGCAGTGCGAAGTTCACTATCCAGAGCGGCGGCGCCATCGACATGCCGACTTCCGAACTCACATTGCCTTTGGTGTTGGTCACCAGCTGCGCTGCTCCCGAAATCTGTTGCGCTGCAAATCCGTAGACTGCCTGCACCGTGTATGCCGACTGATAGAGCGCAATCAGAGTGTGCGTCGCACCGTTGTTGCGCAACCAGGTGCCCACGAAACCGCCAGGGGCGATCAGCGTATTCACCTGTCGCGTCGGCGCATCCGCGTTGGCCGGACTCTCCAGCAATCCGTCGGGATTCACGTACAACCCGTAACTGGCCAGAACCGACGGCGTAGTGCCGGAATAGAGGGGCCGCCCGTTCGTATTGGTGAGAATCCGAGCGCATTCGTCGATCACCGCGGCGTCCTCGCGATTTCCGCCGACCCCACCGCCGGCCATGAGGTCGCGATACTGCTCCTCGGTCAAAGCGTCAGCGGGCTCGAGTCCGATCTGCGCGGCAATCTCTTCCGCAGTCTGCTGACCGAGCGGCTGGTTGAGTTGATCCGGAGTAGTCATCTGCGTGGGCGCGACGCTCTCGTAGACCGGTGCCCCGGCAAAAGGGATCACGAACCCGGTATCGACATTCTCTGCAACCGGTTGCGCGCCGGCCATCTGAGTGGTGGCAAACGAAAGTACGCACACCCCAACCAAAGCCAGAACCGAGACGGTCCCGCGATGAGACCGTGCTCCACGTCTACAGCCCTCGTTTGAGAAAGCCTTGCCTGCAATTCCATTGCCGCGCATAGGTCAACCTCCCGGGACACAGTCCGGCGAATCAACTCGAGCTTGCATCTCAGTCAAACGCTGTGACCAGCGCCGTGTCAAGACACAGGTCAGGTCGAGGCACGGCGACAGCTCGCTCGATACAGGCGACAGCTCGCCCGCTACAGTGATGCTTCCATCTGAAGTGACCTCACCCCATTTGAATTGCAGGACATCTCTGGAGGCGAGCAGTGTCTGACAAGCGCGGGACCGTATTGATCACCGGTGTCGGTCGGAGCAAGTCGATCGGAGCGAGCCTCGCATTGGGCCTTGCCGAGGATGGTTGGGATCTGGCTATCGGCTACTGGGAGCCTTACGACGAACGCGTCGGGTTCGGGCGCGGAGCGCACGATCCGCAAGACATTGCCGAGAAGTGTCGCGCACTCGGAAGCCGTGTCGACCTGGTTCCCGGAGATCTGGCCTCGCCCGACGTGGCCGATCATCTCGTTGACGCTGCCGCAGCGCGGAACGACCTCCGTGGGCTGGTGCTCTCACATTGCGAAAGCGTCGACAGCTCGATCCTCGATACCACAGTCGAGAGCTGGGAACGACATTTCGCCGTCAACGCTCGCGCCTCCTGGCTGCTGATCAAAGCGTTCGCTGAACGGCTTCCGGAACAGCGCGACGTCAGTCAGGTGGCCGGGCGGATCATCGCACTCACCAGCGACCATGCGGCCCACAATCTTCCGTACGGGGCCAGCAAGGGCGCTCTCGACCGCATCGTCATCGCCGCCGCAGTCGAACTTGGATCACGCGGCATACGAGCCAACGTCGTCAACCCAGGACCTATCGACACAGGATGGATGACACCCGAGATCAGACAGGCCACAACCCTCCAGACTCCTGCCGGCCGGCTGGGTACTCCCGGCGACACTGCAAACCTCGTCCGGTTTCTGATGTCCGACGCCGGAGGCTGGATTACGGGACAACTCCTTCACTCCAACGGCGGATTCAGTACGAACTGAGCCTTGGCCGGACTCAGTTCAGGCTTTGTAGGTCGGTAGCGTCTGCCCGAGCCTCTTACCCATTTCGGCAGCCAAAGCCGCGAGCCCGCTGGCCGGACGCACCATGACCTCGAAATCGACGATCTTGCCGTCCTCGTCGAATTCGACCATGTCGATTCCCTTGAGACTCTTGTCGCCGATGTTCGCACTGAATTCGAGCACGACCTGTCGACCGTTGGCTCCGGCGAACTGACGGTGGTACTCGAAGTTCTCGAACACCTGGATCACCGTATTGAGAATGAGCACAACGGCATCCGCGGACTGGTACGGCTTGAATCCCGTGGGCGATCGGAACTGCGCGTCGGGCGCGACGATCGTCGGTAGCGCCGACAGATCGCCGGTTTCGATCATGGTGTGCCACAACTTCAGTGCAGCTTCGACTTTCGGTTCGAGCGTCCATTCCGTGCTCATGCTTCTACCCTTCCCTCGACGTTTCCTGCCGCTTGATCTACCGGCACTTGACTTGCGACGGACCACGCACTCAACACAGTTCGCACCCCGGTCACGAGTTGCAACGGCTGATCGATCATGACGTGATGTCCGGCTTCGGGAATCTCCGCCACGATGGCCTCCGTTCCGAACAATCCGCGCATGTGCTCCATGAGTCGATCGGACACGATGCCGTTCTCGGCTCGGAAATAGGCTACGCGGCAACGTGGTTCGCTGTCGAGGACATCTTCGGCGCCTACTCGGAGAAAGAAATTCGGATCGAACTTCCACGACCAACCGCCCTCGACTTCCTCCATCGACGTGGCCGCCACATGGTCACGCACCGCAGGCAGACCCGAATCCTGCGGCGGAACGAAGCGGAAACGGCCCATCGCGTCTTCCCTGGTGGGATAAACCTTCTTGGGGCCGAACGCATTCTGGCGTCGAGCCGCCTCCTCTTCGGGCGTACGCGCCTTGAGCGGAGAATCGATGATGACAACCCCGTCCAACAGTTCGCCATGCAGATGCGAGGCCACGAAAGAAACAATCCCACCCATACTGTGCCCCACCAGAATCGGCTTGCCGTCGATTCCCCCGGCCTCGGCCGCCGCCAGCACCTCGCGAGCCCACTGGGACATCGCGTAGGCGTCGCGAGTGTCACTGTCGCCGTGGCCCGTCAAGTCGAGAGCGACGACGCGGCGCCCCTCGGCGAACTGCGGCGCAATGTGATCCCACCAGCGACTGTGGGCGGCGCCGCCGTGAATCAGCACGATTCCCTGCCCCGCCGGCCCCCAAGCCCGAAAGTGCACCGAGGCGCCCTCGACCTCCACCGAGCCCGTCTCGACCGGCGCTGCCAACGCCCGAGTGAACCAACCAGGCGCGTCTTCGACCACATTGCTCATCGATCGAACATACATAGTCGTCAATCGGTTCATCCAACTCTTCCCAGTTCGTGATCCATCACCTATATTGAATCCGGCCTCAAGTTCAATTCGTTTCGCCGAAGGGGAGAGATGACCAACCGCCAAGTACGCCTCGCCGCCCGCCCGACAGGACTTCCCGACGCTTCCACCTGGGAATACGTCGATGCCGAGATCCCGTCCGCCGGACCGGGCGAGTTTGTCGTCAAGGTCGAATACCTCTCCCTCGACCCCGCGATGCGCGGTTGGCTCAACGACGTCAAGTCGTACGTTCCGCCGGTCAAGCTCGGTTCCGTCATGCGCGCCCACGGCGTCGGACGCATCACCGAATCACAGCACCCCGATTACCAGGTCGGGGACATCGTGGCCGGATCCTTCGGCGCTTCCGAGTACGGCGTTTCCGACGGTACAGACGTCACTCGGGTCGACGAATCGATCGCTCCCCTACCGACCTGGCTCGGCGCTCTCGGTTTCCCCGGCGTCACTGCGTATTTCGGATTACTCGACGTCGGAAAGCTGAAAGACGGTGACACCGTCGTCGTGTCCGGTGCCGCGGGTGCGGTCGGCAGTCTGGTCGGCCAGATCGCAAAGCTCCACGGGTGCAAGGTCATCGGCATCGCCGGCGGTCCGGAGAAGTGCGCGTGGCTCACCGAGGACCTCGGCTTCGATGTCGCCATCGACTACAAGAACGAATCCGTATACAAGGCGCTCAAGTCCAACGCTCCCGACGGTATCGACGTGTACTTCGACAACGTCGGCGGAGAAATTCTCGACGCCGCTCTCTCCCGTCTGCGCCTCGGCGCTCGGGTGGTCATCTGCGGCGCCATCGCGGGCTACAACGCCACCGAACCTCAGCCAGGCCCTGCTCACTACCTGTCACTTCTCGTCAACCGCGCCACGATGGCCGGCTTCGTGGTCTTCGACTACCTCGATCGCTACGCAGAAGCACAAGAGCAGATCGGAAAGTGGATCAAGAGTGGCGAATTGACTGCTCGCGAGCACGTCGTCGACGGCGGTATCGACGCGTTCGGCGACAGCCTCAATCTTCTCTTCGCCGGAGCGAACACCGGAAAGCTGGTCTTGAAGGTCAGCTGAGTCGGCCACACACGCAGATCGGCCACCGGTATTCCGGTGGCCGATTCGCTTGGGTCAACTGACTCCGGACGGAGTGGGAACGCTGTCCTCCCCCAACCGCGGCGGGGCCGACCGATAGGTTGCCGGCGTGCCGCTCATCCGAATCGGATTGGCTACCTGCCGAGTCGGTGCATCGCGACGCGGGTCGTCGATGGACACCACCGGATCGAGATTCAGCCGTTCCGCCAGCGCTATCGCGTCGGCGATGTCGTTGAGAGGCCCACACGGAACACCTCGCTCGGTCAGTGCCTCGAACCACGAGTCCGCAGAGCCCTTGGCCAATGCAGCAGTGACGGCGTCGAACAGCTCTTCTCGATGCGCAACCCTGTCGCTGTTGGACGCGAAACGCGCATCAGCGGCAAGTTCGGAAACTCCGAGAACCTCTGTCAACGAACTGAATTGCCGATCATTGCCGACCGCGAGGACCAGCGGACGGTCCGCGGTGTCGAATACCTCGTATGGTGCGATGCTCGGATGCCGGTTGCCCATTGCCTGCGGCACCACGCCCGCGGCCACGTAGCCGGACGACTGGTTGGCCAGTGCGGACAGCAACGAGGACAACAGATTGACCTCGACGTGCTGCCCTTCGCCTGTGCGATCGCGATGGCGCAGCGCTGCAAGGATTCCCACGCTGGCATGCAGGCCGGTGATGACGTCGACCACCGCGACACCGACCTTGGTGGGAGTCTTGGGATCGGGTCCGGTGATACTCATCAATCCGCCGACCGCCTGAATCAACAGGTCGTATCCCGGCAGAGAGTTGTTGCCACCGAAGCCGCTGATCGAGCAGTAGACCGCACGCGGATTCATTTCTCGGACAGCGTCGTAGCCCAGCCCCAGACGGTCCATCGTTCCCGGCAGGAAGTTCTGCACCACGACGTCCGCATTGCGAACCAGCTCGCGTGCACTCTCCAGATCCTCGCGCTCGCGCAGGTCCAGAGTGACCGACTTCTTGTTACGGTTCACCGACAGAAAGTAGCTCGACTCGTCCCCCACCCACGGTGGGCCCCAGCTGCGAGTGTCGTCCCCGACACCCGGCCGCTCGATCTTGACGACCTCGGCACCCAGGTCGGCGAGAATCATCGTGGCGTACGGACCGGCGAGGACGCGGCCGAAATCAGCGATCACCAACCCGTCGAGCGCTCCGACAGCGTCTGCCGTCACCGGAAAGCTTCTTCACCGGTGAGAGCGCGGCCGATCACGAGCTGGTGAACCTCGGACGTGCCCTCGTAGGTGAGAACGGATTCGAGGTTGTTGGCGTGCCGGATCACGGGGTACTCGAGCGTGATGCCGTTGGCGCCCAGAATGGTTCGGCATTCACGGGCGATCTTGATGGCCTCGCGGACATTGTTGAGCTTGCCGGTGCTGACCTGCTCGGGGCGAACCGTCCCGGCGTCCTTGAGGCGCCCGAGGTGGATGGCGAGCAACTGCCCCTTGCCCAATTCGACTGCCATGTCGGCGATCTTGGCCTGGGTGATCTGATACGCGGCGAGCGACTTGTCGAAGACCTTGCGATCACGTGCATATGAGATCGCAGTCTCGAGGCAGTCACGTGCTGCACCCATTGCCCCGAAGATGATGCCGAAGCGTGCCTCGTTGAGGCAGCCGAGCGGGCCGGACAGTCCGCGAGCCTTGGGCAGCATCGCCGAGGCAGGCAGACGCACGTCCTCGAGCACCAGTTCCGAGGTGACCGACGCCCGGAGCGACATCTTGTTCTTGATCTCGGGGGCGGAGAATCCCGGAGTGTCGGTGGGAACGACAAATCCGCGCACGCCGTCGTCGGTTCGAGCCCAGACCACGGCGACGTCCGCGATGGAGCCGTTGGTGATCCACATCTTGGTGCCGTTGAGGATCCAGTCGTCGCCGTCGCGCTTGGCGTTGGTTCGCATACCGCCGGGGTTGGATCCGAAATCGGGTTCCGTGAGACCGAAGCAGCCGATGGCTTCACCCGCCGCCATTCGCGGGAGCCATTCTTCCTTCTGCTCTTCACTTCCGTTGTGGTGGATCGCGAACATGGCGAGCGAGCCCTGGACCGAGACGAGGCTGCGAATGCCCGAATCGACAGCTTCGAGTTCCTGGCAGGCCAACCCGTACGCCGTGGCGCTCATCCCGGCACAGCCGTAGCCCTCGAGGTGCATGCCCAGTACGCCGAGCGCGCCCAGTTCCTTGGCCAGCTCACGAGCCGGCAGTGCTGCCGCTTCGAACCATTCACCTACGTGCGGGCGAATGCGATCGTCGACCATCTTGCGGACCGTGTCGCGGATCGCGATCTCCTCGGCGTCCAGCAGGGTGTCGATGGCAAAAAGCTCGGACAGGGACTGCGGCGTGGTCACGGGGCCTCCAGTGTTCTCGGGCGCAATCCTTTGCGAGAACGATTGCGCAATCGTTTGCATCGCCTAGAGTAGAGCCCGGTTGCGCACCCGTCAATCCCCGAACTGCCGACCGACACCGAACCAACTCAGAACCGACGCACACCAGGAGCCACGACGCAGATGACGCCCGATCCGTCGAACCGCAGCAACGGCCGTCCGCCGACGCTGCGCGAAATCGCCGACCAGGCCGGGGTCCACATCTCGACGGCGTCGCGGGTCCTCCGTCAGCCCGAGCCCGCCGACGGTTGGTCCGACTCCGCACTCCGAGTTCGTCAGGTTGCCGAGGAACTCGGTTACCAACCGAACCTGTGGGCGGCCAGCCTTCGTACCCGCAAGACCACCACCATCGGCGTCGTGATGCCGAGACTGACAGACGTTGTAGTGGCCACCATGTTCCAAGGCATCGAGGAAGCCGCCACCGCAGCCGGGTACTCCGTCTTGCTCTCCAGCCCGCCCGACGATCTGGAAGCGCAACGCAAAGCGGTCGAGTTCCTGGTGAGCCGACAGGTCGACGGTCTCATGCTGAGCAGCATCCACCTGCCGGGTACCGATTTCGTCGACTCGCTCCCCCTGCGCTCACTGCCGATCCTGCTGCTGAACCGGCACATCGACTCGGCGACGTCATCCGTCAACCGAAGCCTTCCCTTTGTCAGCGGCGACGACCGCCTCGGCGGCTACCTCGCGGGGAAGCATCTACTGGACTGCGGCTATCGCGATCTCGGAGTGATCGCGGGGCCGGATCACGCCAGCACGTCGCGGGAACGCGTCGCGGGTTTCCGCGATGCCCTGGCCGAAGCCGGTCTGGAACTGCCGCCGCACCGAATAGTGGCGTCCGAGTTCGAAGTTCAAGGGGGTGTCGATGCGGCGGCCACACTGCTCAGCGGGAACACGCGCCCTGACGCCGTTTTCACGGTGAGCGACACCATCGCGATCGGCGTACTCGGTGTGGCCCGTGATCTCGGGTTGAGCATTCCCGACGATCTTGCGTTGGTCGGCTACAACGACATTCCGGTTGTCTCCCAACTCCCGGTGCCCCTGACGACGGTCAGGTCCCCCGCTCGAAAGATCGGTGCGACCGGGCTCGAGCACCTACTGGCACTGATCTCCGGCAAGAGCGTCGAATCCGTGAAGCTTCCCGTCGAACTGATCGCGCGAGCCTCCACCAGAAAGCCTGCCAGTCGCAAACTCTGAGCAGCTACCAGACCTGAGATTCGTCGATGCCCAACTGTCGCGCGTAACCGGAGTTGAGTGCGTCCCAGCCGTACTCGCGCGCCCGTTCACCCACAATCGGTCCGAAGGGCTCGCCTGCCAGAAGGGCATCGAGTACGTCGAAGCACAGATGCCACCCCGCAGCGAGCGCCGACGCCATCCCCTCGGCGCGCGACCTCTGCGTCAGCACGACGCGGGTACCGCCTTCGATCGGGGTCAGGTCCCACACCAATTCGTCCGGGCCCCACTCGTGTTCGAGCCGCCGAGTGGTCTCCACGACGTGAACGGTGACCGGCAGCGACATTTCGGGGGCGCCGTCCTCGGTGAGCATGGTGATCACCGCATCACCGGTACGGCTCAGGTTCCGATCGGCGGTGTACGGCGTCCATTGCGCCAACATCTCCGGGTCGGTGATCGCCTCCCACACCTTCTCGACGGAATACGGCAGCACCCGAGGAAAGCTGACGACTGTGTCGTCACCGTCGACGCTCACCGTGACGTCGGACAGGGCACTGGGCTGATACGGCTGGGCACTCATGGTTCGATCTCACCA
Organism: Rhodococcus sp. RCBS9; assembly: GCF_029457415.1. Taxonomy (NCBI): domain Bacteria; kingdom Bacillati; phylum Actinomycetota; class Actinomycetes; order Mycobacteriales; family Nocardiaceae; genus Rhodococcus; species Rhodococcus sp. RCBS9. The sequence goes on from NZ_CP120422.1 coordinate 1,345,112, forward strand.
GGAACCACCGACACGGGCAACCGCCCGCTCGGCGTTCAGAACGCAAACACCGCCGATGCGGCCGCGACTGTCTCCTCCACCACCGGAAATTTGACCACGGACAAGTCGTGTCGAGCTCCTTCGAACTCCACCAGACGCGTCGCGGCGGGAATCAAGGCGAGTGCTGCCCGCATCTCCTCCGTTGTCGCGAACTCGTCCTTCGAACCGTGGACGACAACGGTCGGTGTGTTCAGTTCGGGCAGGTGTTCGGTTCTGAGCTTTTCGGGCTTCTTCGGTGGATGCAGTGGATAGGAGAGAAGGACCAGGCCGTCGACAAGTCCCGGGTTCTCCGCCGCAAGCATCGACGCCTGCCGACCGCCGTACGAATGTCCGCCGAGCAGAACGGGTCCGGGCACCGAGTAGTCCTTGCGAAGAGCAGCAATCACCTCGGCAATGCCCGCGCGATCCTCTGCAGCACGCGACGGATGCGGAGGGCCCGAAGCTCGACGCACCCGAAACGCGAGATCGAAGCGCAGAACTTGCACTCCTGCCGCAGCAAAGCCGTCGGCAACAGCACGCAACAGCACGGTGTCGCAGTTACTTCCCGCGCCGTGAGTCAGTGCAAGCGTGGCGACGGGCGACGCGAAGGACACAGATGCAGGTCGATGAAGGAAACCGTGCACCGCACCTTCGTCGACCGTTTCGACAGTAGTCATGGACGCATCCTCGTCCGGCCCGCTCGGGCCTGTTCGACCGCGGCAGTCATGCTGCCCTCGTAAACCGGACCGTGTCCGGGAAACAGCACGCCGGCAGGTACAGCGGCGATATTGTCCAACGCCTGGTCCGTCGCTTCACGGTCATGATTGAAGGGGCACACCAGAAATTGTGGTCCGGCGACACTCGACGTCGCGTGTCCGGTCACCAGAGCGTCACCCGACGCGATCACTCCTGCGTCGGGAACAAGGTAAGCGCTGTGGCCGTCGGTATGCCCATGAGTGGGAATCGGCACGATCCGACCGGGAACGTCCAGCGCACCACCGGACGCAAAGGACTGTGCCCGAGGCAGTTCCGCACCTTTCAACGCGCCGACTCCGATCACGTCGCGAAGCCATTTCGGAGCACCTCGCCGCCACAACAGCAACGGAACTCCGACCGGCGACAACTGTTGCAGATACTCCCGCTTCGCATGAGGCACTTCCAACGGATCCATCAGGACCGGAACCTCGAGCCGAGTCACGATGTCCGCGATCCCACCGATGTGATCGATGTGCGCGTGAGTGACGAGAATTGCCCGAACATCCCCGAGCTGGTGACCGATCTGTTCGATCGAGCGTTCGACGTCGGTGCCGTTGGCCGGATATCCGCCGTCGATCAAGGTCAGATCGGACCCTTCTTCGACCAGGACCCAATTGGCGTGACCGCACCGAACCAGATGTGTGTTCTCGATCTGCGTGATCGACAGTGCCGCAGTAGTCATGCTTGGTAGTCTGCGCCACGTGTCGGAATCCGTGAAGCAGGCCAGCAGCCGCAGCATTCGAGATCGCGCCGAAGCATCCTTGGTGGCAGCCGCATTCGCACTGCCCAGCGCGGTGAAACGTCGAATCACCGGACCACCCGTCGTCATCGAGGGCAACACGCTCGACGCCGACGCACACCTTCTGCTCACGCTCGCGAAGACGCGGCCACTCCCCTCGCATTCAACCGATCCCCAGTCACTCGCCGCTGCTCGCGCCAATCTCACCCGAACCGCGATCATGATGGGCGGCAGGCCCACGCCCGTCCACACCGAGGAGATCTCCGTTTCGGGTGCCGACGGCCCGCTTCGCGCCCGGCTCTACGTCCCGACAGCCGACACCGGCGCTCTGCTCGTCTATTTTCACGGCGGAGGGTGGGTACAGGGCAGCATCGAATCCCACGATGCCCCGTGCCGCCTGTTGGCCGAAACCTCCGGCGCACGGGTCATCTCGGTCGACTACCGGCTCTCACCCGAATTCGCTTTCCCCACACCGGTACACGATGCCTATGCCGCCTACCTCGATATCGTCGACCGCGCCGACGAGTTCTGCGCAGACCCGACGCGCATCGCTGTCGGGGGCGACAGCGCGGGCGGGCATCTTTCCGCAACGGTCGCGCTGCGTGCCCGCGACGACGGCAAGACCCCACCGGCGGCGCAGCTGTTGATCTACCCCGCGACCGACTTTCACGAGAAGGCCCCCTCGCGAACGACGTTCGGTGAAGGTTTCTTCCTGACCGAGGCCAACATGAACTTCTACGAGTCCAGCTTCCTCGGCAGCAATGCCGATCGACTCGATCCGATGGTGTCGCCGCTACGCGCCCCCGACGCGACCGGACTGCCGCCGGCCATCGTGATCACGGCGGGATTCGATCCACTCCGGGACGAAGGCGAAGCCTACGCAGCTCGATTGCGCGACAACGGTGTTCACGTGACCGATCGACGCTATCGCGGGTTCATCCACGGCTTCGTCAACGTTCTGGGACCGAGCGCCGGTTCGCGCACCGCCGTCGCCGAGATCGGCGGAATGCTCCGCGTTCTACTCACCCACCCAGCAAAATCTCCCGCAACGTATCCACCAGCGGATCAACAGGCAGCTCAGGGCTGATCGCACGCTGTAGCCCCAAACCGATTCCGACGCTGAGTATGCGCAGTGCCGCGGCGTTCGGGTCCAGTGTCGGCGTCACGCCGTTGGACTCGGCAAGATGTTGCACCACTCCGGCAATCAGTCCGCGCACCTGATCGGCACCCGTCGCGATCTTTTCGCGGATCTCTTCGCTGTGCCGCGATCGCACCGAGAACTCGACTTCGAGCAACGTCCATCTCTTGTCCCCGATGGTTCGCTCGGCCCATCGCGCGAACTCGGCCACCGCGTCGTCGAGCGTCGAATTGGCTCCGAGCTGTGAGGTGATCTCGCCGACCTTGGTCAACCTGATTCGGCCGAGCACCTCGGCGCACAACTCGTCCTTGTTCTTGAAGTTCGAGTACACCGCACCTTTGGAATAACCGGCATCCTCGGCGATCTGATCGAGCGACGCGGCGGCGTACCCGCGATCGAGGAAATGTTCGACGGCCGTCGCCAACAAGGTCTCGCGGGTCATCGCCTGCGCTTCCTGCCTGGTCAATCGCGCCATCGGAACCTCCTCGCGGTTCTGAGTATCGAGATTCCAACGGTAGCCGAATACCGGAAGCGCACCGCAGGCGCACTCCCGAAACCCGAATTTGGGGTACCCACGTTATTCAGATACTGATAGTCTCCGAAATATGACTTCAGAAGTGACCGGCACCACCGCGCCCGGGTCCGGACGACACAGCGCGCCTAGACGGGGATTGGCAATCGGATGCGGCGGCACCCTCGGCTTCGCCTGGACCGTTGCTGCCCTCGCCTCGGTTCGGGACGCCCTCGACTGGGATCCCCGCGAAGCCACCGCCATCATCGGCACGTCCGCCGGAGCCGAGTTCGTGACAATGCTCGGCAGCGGAGTCGGCGTCGACGAGTTGGTAGCCATGCAACTCGGAGAGCCCGCCGCACGTCCCGAACTCCTCGCCCACACAGCATCGGCGCCCGGAAGAATCCCGCCACTTCCGAGTTTGGGGATCGGCAATCCACGACTGGTGACGCGTCGAGATCTTCCCGTTCTGAGCCGGATGAGCGGTATCGCACCGCGTGGTGGCGGCGACCCGTCCTGGCTCACCACGCTCGCCGAATCTCTTGCCCCTGGCGATTCGTGGCTCCCACATCCGTGCGCGTACATGGTATCCATGGACTACAGAACCGGGCGACGGGTCGCGTTCGGGGCACAGGGGGCTCCGAAAGCGACAGTCGGTGAAGCGCTTCGAGCGTCTTGGGCGATTCCCGGCTGGTTCCCACCTGTCACCATCGACGGCGTCAGGTACATCGACGGCGGCGCGGCGTCCACGGCATCGGTAGACCTCCTGCTCCCCCTCGAACTCGACGAGCTGGTTGTACTGGCGCCCATGGCATCTCGAACACTGAAGCCGGCGCGCGGCGCCGCCCGTATCGAACGCGGCGCCCTGCGGAACTCCATGTCCAAGGGCCTCGACCGGGAAATCGAACTGGTGCGCGCTGCGGGAACCAGGGTCTTGCGCATAGACGCCACCGACGACGATCTCGCCGTCATGGGCGCCAACTTCATGGACGGCCGACGGCGGCTCGCCACCTTCGAATCATCCCTACGTACAACACGTGCGAGCGTGAAACGCGAACTCGATGCGCGCCCGTTCCACTCCACCCCGTCCCACCAGTGAAAGCGCAGACTCAGTGAACAACAGAACTGACCACTTCGAGGTCGTGATCATCGGTGGCGGGATCTCCGGGATCGGTGCAGCAATTCACCTGCAGCGCCTCGGGATCGACAATTTTGTCCTGCTCGAGAAAGCGGACTCCCTCGGCGGCACCTGGCGCGCCAACACCTATCCCGGTTGTGCCTGCGACGTCCCGTCCGGCCTGTACTCGTATTCCTTTGCCGCCAATCCGGATTGGGCCCGACTGTTCGCGGAGCAGCCGGAGATCCGCGAGTACATCGAGGACACGGCCGTCCGCCACGGGGTCGACAAGCACGTTCGCTTCGGGGTAGAAATGCTCTCCGCACAGTGGGACGCATCGCAATCACTCTGGAAGATCACAACTTCCAGCGGTGAACTCACTGCTCGTTTCGTGATAGCCGCCGCCGGCCCGTGGAACGAACCCTTGACGCCGGCGATCCCCGGGCTGGAAACGTTCGAGGGCGAGGTGTTTCATTCCTCGCAGTGGAATCACGACTACGACTTGACCGGAAAGCGCGTCGCCGTCGTAGGTACCGGCGCTTCCGCAGTCCAATTCGTGCCGCGCATCGTCTCCGACGTGTCCGCCCTTCACCTTTACCAACGCACCGCTCAATGGGTCCTTCCCAAACCCGATCACTACGTACCGCGGATCGAAAGGTCCGTCATGCGATTCGTACCGGGAGCGCACAAGGCTCTACGCAGCATCGAATACGGAATCATGGAAGCGCTTGGATTGGGGTTCCGCAATCCGTGGATCCTGCGTATCGTGCAGAAACTCGGGTCGGCCCAATTGCGCTTGCAGGTGCGCGATCCGAAGCTACGCAAGGCGCTGACTCCCGACTACACCCTCGGTTGCAAGCGACTACTCATGTCGAACTCGTACTACCCGGCCCTCGGCAGACCCAACGTGACCGTCCATGCCAACGCAGTCGAAGAGATCCACGGCAACACCGTGATCGGCGCCGACGGAGTGGAATCGGAAGTGGACGCCATCATCTTCGGAACCGGCTTCCACATCCTCGACATGCCCATCGCATCAAAGGTATTCGACGGAGAAGGTCGATCACTCGACGATCATTGGCAGGGAAGCCCGCGGGCGTACTTCGGTTCCGCCGTCAGCGGATTCCCCAACGCGTTCATTCTGCTGGGCCCGAGCCTCGGCACCGGGCACACGTCGGCCTTCATGATTCTGGAAGCCCAACTGAACTATGTGGCACAGGCGATCGGCCACGCTCGTCGGCACGGCTGGAGAACCATCGACGTGCGCCCGGAAGTACAGGCAGCCTTCAACTCTCAAGTTCAGGAGGCATTGGGTACCACGGTCTACAACGCCGGTGGTTGCGAAAGCTATTTCTTCGACGTCAACGGCCGCAACAGCTTCAACTGGCCGTGGTCGTCAGGAGCCATGCGTCGACGGCTACGGGCCTTCGATCCATACGCCTACAACCACACGCTGTCCGACAACCCTGCGTCAGACGACACCCCCGCTGAGCCCACCACCACCCCCGAACCGGAGTACACCACATGAGCCTTTTCGGCACCACCTACCCGCCGATCGATCTCGACGGAGCAGTCGTCGTCATCTCCGGAGGTGGCCGCGGAATCGGCCGGGCCACAGCGGAGTTGTTCGCAGCTCGCGGCGCACTCGTCTGCGTCGGCGACCTCGACGAGGAGACGGCCGTCGACACCGCCGCATCCATCGGCGCACGGGCCCGCGGGTACGCTCTGGACGTCACCTCACGCGAATCCTGGGATGTGTTCGTCTCCACAGTGATCGGCGAATTCGGTCACATCGACATTCTGGTCAACAATGCGGGCGTGATGCCGCTCGGCAGCTTCCTCGACGAGTCCGACGCCACCAGTCGAGTAACCCTCGACGTCAATGTCTGGGGCCCGATTCACGGGATGCGCACCGTGCTGCCCGGCATGGTGGATCGGCGACGCGGCCATGTCGTCAACATCGCATCCATGGCAGGCAAGCTACCGGTGCCAGGAATGGCCGTGTACAACGCAAGCAAGTTCGGTGCGGTGGGCCTTTCCGCCTCTGCTCGTGTCGAATTCGCAGATTCCGGCGTCAGCGTCAGCGCCATCCTGCCCAGCGCGGTGCGCACCGGGCTCTCCTCCGGTGTGCCACTCGGAAAGGGCATGCCGACGGTTGAACCCGAGGTCGTGGCCGAAGCTGTCGTCGACACGGTCGCGCACCGGCGAGCCGAAACTACTGTTCCGCGTTACCTTGCGGGCTGGGACCTCATCGACGCTGTAGTACCCGAATGGATGATCAACATCGGACGCCGGGTGATCGACGATCGCCGCGCGCTGACATCGGTAGATCCGAACGGGCGTGCGGATTACGAAAAGCGAGTGGCACGTCAGGCCGAAAACGAGGAGCACGATCGGAGATGAAGCGGGTAGTTTCGTGGCCATGTACATCCGCCGCGAAACTTCTTCCGACCGTGACGCAATCTATTCACTGCTCGGGGCGGCGTTTGCCGACCAAGCGCCGCCCGGCGAGTCTCCCTACGAGATCGAACTGACACGTCAGCTCTTCGCCTCGAACGACTACTTACCGAAGTTGTCCCTTGTCGCCGTCGCCGGTGATGAGATCGTTGGTTTCGTGATCGGAACACGCGGATGGGTCGGTCCCGTTGAGGCGGTTGGCCTCGGCCCGTTGGCAGTCACACCGGACAACCAACGCAGCGGCGTCGGTTCGGCGCTGATGCACGCGGTGATCGGTGCGTCCGACGCTCTGGACGTGCCACTGCTCGCCCTCCTGGGCAGCACCGAGTACTACCCGCAGTTCGGGTTCGTCACCAGCACGGACGCCGGGATCGAGTCTCCGGAAGCCGAGTGGGGCGAGCACTTTCAGATCAGGACCCTCACCACGCACCGCCCCGATCAGACGGGGAAGTTTTCATACGCAGCGCCGTTCGGGGTCGCTTGACCCTCAGCGCGATGTAAGAGTTCTTTGACATCCAGCGCACGTAGACCTACGCTCAGGCATGTCAAAGAACTCTTACACCTGGGAGGCTTCATGAGCACCACGGCACGGTGGAGCCTGATCATCGGTATCGGCGTCGCAGCAACGCTAGCCTTCAGCTTTTTTGCAACATTGACCGCCGATGATCGGAAGACGTTGGCCTTCATCGTCTTCGCAATCGTCATGGCACCGGCTTGTATCGGGTCGGCGTGGGCCCTTTTTCCATCGGAGAACGACAAGGCCCCCGCCTACCCCGAGGACACCGTCGAAACAGAATGGAGTCGCAAGGCCGGCTTCGGCGCGTTCACCGACTTGATCACTGCCATGGGGATCGCGCTGATCGCGCACAATGTCTTCGGCGCTCCCGAACTGCCGCTCGTAATGTTTACAGCCCTCGGTCTGGCCGACTTCGGAATCCGGTACTGGGCAGTGTCGAGGGACCGCACCCCACATTCGAGATCTGACGAGATCTGATGCGCAACAACCTTCAAGAACTTCGTACGGCAGCCGGATTGTCACAGCAAGCGTGCGCCGACGCGCTCGGCATCACACGCCAGACCGTCATCTCGATCGAGAAGGGACACTTCGACCCGCGTCTGTCACTGGCGTTCCGAATCGCCGAATACTTCGACAAACGCGTAGACGACATTTTCTCCAGCTGACGCCGTCTCGAACTGACGGAAGATCAGTCGAGCTGCGGTTTCAGTCGAGCTGCGGTTTCAGTCGAACAGAGTTGGCGATCCGTTTTCGTCCTTCCCGTCTTCGACGGCCGTTGCCTTCTTGCCCGAGCCCTTGCGGACGACGGTCAACGTCGTCGTTCGACGCGACAACCTGTGCCCGTCACTGTGTTCGAGCAGCGCCATCCCCTGGCGAACTTCGACTACCGTCCACGGACCCGCATGGCCGGCTGCCTGCACGAGGTCACCGGACTCCACCTCAGTTGCCATGACCACTCCTTGTTCGTCGTGTCCTGCACGTTCTCCTTCCCATTATCGACGCGGCCACCTGGTAGTCGACGCGCAGGGTACCTACGCTGCAGCTGCAACCTTGACCGCATGGCCGACTTCGGCTCGGAATGCCGCGTATTCGGGTGAGCCTCGGAGATCGTCGGGATCGACGCCGGTTCGTGGCAGATCGATTTTCAGGTCGAGCGCGACCTTGCCCGGTCGGCTTGTCAGAACTACGACGCGGGAGCCGAGAAAGGCCGCCTCGTCGGCACTGTGAGTGACGAAGACACTTGTTCGCCCCGATTCGGCACTGACACTGCGCAGGTCCTCCTGCAGACGCTCGCGAGTGAGGGCGTCCAGCGCGGCAAAGGGTTCGTCCAACAGGAGCAACGACGTTTCGGCCGCCAAGGCACGAGCAATTGCCACCCGCTGCTGCTGCCCGCCGGAGATTTCCCAGATACGCCGGTCCGCAGTGCCGACCAGACCGACGCGGTCGAGAAGCTCGTCACGCCTTTGCCCGCGTTCGCTCTTCGCAACGCCGGCGTATTTGAGTGCCAGATCGATGTTGCCGCCCACCGATTTCCACGGAAAGAGCCGTGGCTGCTGAAACACCACTCCCGCACTCGACCCGGGAATCGGGTCGGATCCGGAGACCTGAACCGTTCCACTGGAAGGACTTTCGAAACCCGCGATCAGCCGCAGCAATGTGCTCTTGCCGCAACCCGACGCTCCGACGAGAACCAGAAACTCACCAGGTGTGACGTCGATCGATACGGGCCCGAGTGCCGTGACGGACTCTCGACCGTGGCCGTACCTGTGTGAGACGGTGTCGATTCGGATCGCGCCCGGGCGGTCGGGGGCGAATCCACCCGAGGCCTGCTGCGCGGTCACGCTACTGGTCAAGGACATCGGGAAGCCCCTTCACATAGAGAGCACTCTGAAAGACCGTCAGGTCAGGCACACTGTCGATCTGCTTCTGCTCGGCCAGGAATTGCGCTGCACTCTGCAGGTTCACTGCCAGATTCCCGGGAGCGCCCTCGGTGCCCAACCATTCCGGCGAGGAGATCTGCTCCGGAGTGAGGAACACACCCTGTTTCAACTGCGCTGCCGCGTCTTCCTTCGAGGCGCCTAATTGTGCGGCAACAGCTTCCGCTGCCGCGTTCGGATCAGTGGCGATCGTCGTGAGCGCGCGGGCCTGAACCTGGCGCCAGGTGTCGACGATCTCGGGGTGATTCTTGGCAAACGCAGTCGACACCACACCAAGATCGAGTGTCGGCTTTCCTGCTGTCGCGAGCTCACGGCTGGCGATCAACTGTGTTCCGTCCTTACGGAGTTCGTCGAGCGTGGGCAGCCAGGTGTAGACGGCATCGATGTCACCGCGCTGCCAGGCTGCGAGGGATGCTTGCGGCTGGAGATCCACCAATTGGACGTCGTCGGCACTGAGTCCGGCCTGGTTCAGCGCTGCCAGCAGACTGTAGTGCGCGGTCGAGGCGAATGCCGTGGCCACTTTCTTGCCGCGCAGATCTGCGACGGTCTTGATTCCGGTTGCGTTGCGCGCCACCAGGGCTTCGTTGTCGCCGGCCACGTCCAGAACAAACGCGACCTGATACGGAATGTTCAGCGGTGCCGAGAGTCCACGAGCAACCGGACTCGAACCGATTGCGCCGAAATCGATTTCACCGGCGATGAAGGCGGTGTTGATGTCGGCTCCCGAATCGAACTTCGTCCACTTCACGTTGTACTCGGGCAGTGCGTCTTCGAGCCAGCGATTGTTCTTGACTATCAAGTCGCCGCTCGGGAACGACTGGTAAGCGATACGGATCGTTTCCTTGGACGAATCCTGGCCCGAATGATCAACCGAGCACGCACCGAGAACAAGGGCAAGGACGCCGATCAGCACCGTGAACGCCGTCCGGGCAGCCCTTCCTTCATTGGGCGTCGAATTACTGCTGCGCTTCAGATTGCTGCTGGCGTGTTTCTGATTGTCAGTCATACTTTTCCCCTCCAGGGAACGGCGCGGCGCTCTGCAGCCCGCAGCAGTCCGTCGATGATCAGGCCGGAGAATCCGATGGCAAAGATCCCCACCAGCACGACCGGTGTGTTGTTGTAATTGCTTGCATCCTTGACCATTCCGCCGATTCCGGGGATGCCGTTGAACAGTTCGGCCGCGACCACCGACGAGTACGCCATACCTACCGACAGCCGAATGCCCGTGAAAGTTTCCGGTAAGGCCGACGGGACGACGACGTCCCGGATCACTTGCGCCCGTGAGGCTCCCAGGGCCCTGGCCGCTTCGACCAGTCCGACCGGCGCCGCGACCACAGCAGCTGTGGTGGCCACCGCTGCCGGCGGAAGAGCAGCGAGCGCCAGCAATGTAATCTTCGGCGCCTCGTCGATTCCCAGCCAGATCACCAGCAGGAAGAAATACGCCAGGGGCGGCAGTGCGCGCAGGAACGTCAACCACGGTTCGAGCAGGCTCCGCAGCCATGTCACCGATCCCATGGCCAAACCGAGGATCACGCCCACTCCGACGCCGATGATCACACCGACCAGCACCCGTCGCAGCGTCATGTAGAGGTGCTCCCAGAGCAGGTAGCCCTGGTAGCCGCGCACTCCGTCGTGCGTGGTCATCGTGTTGACGAAGGCATGCCAGACCGTGCTCGGGAACGGCACGAAGGTCTCACTCCAGGTGCCGCTCGCGGCAGCGACCTGCCACAGGGCCAAGAATGCGATCACGGAAAGCACCGGCAGTCCGACAGTGGTCACACTCGAAGTCCACGGCCGACGCGGCTCACGGTTCGGTTCCGTGACTGATGTTGGTTCTATTGCTTCGACAGGAGTCGACATCGCTGTTCTTCCTCGACGTACGGAAAATTCCGGCACACATGCAGCAACGGGCGCATATGCAGGGGCGAAGGCGCACAGAGCGGCGCCATTCTCACTCAGGAGAGTCGGAGGGAATCAACAGCAACAGCAGTTGGCACCAAGACGGCACAGGTCGACGGCGATGCGTCGTGTCAGTGGCGTCGAGGGCATGGGGGTAATTACTACCTGTGTCTGCAATTACCCGCAAATGCGGGGGAAATAGGCGTCAGTCGGCCAAGCGAACCGACAGCGAATACATGAGCGGGATCTCGGGTCGTCCGGCCGGGACTCCCCAACGCTTGCCGCCGAGTTCAGCCATCTCCTCGAATCCTTGCCAACCGTTGGCGTACGGGTACTCGTCGAAAGACTCGAGCGTCAATCCGGCGCGCCGCAAAGCTCCTAGCACCTCGGAAATGGACCAGTTGAATTCACATGAGGGGAAAGGATTTTCGAAGTTCTCGACTCCGTTTCCCTCAGCGCCTGGCAAGACGAGATCGGCCGAGTCTGCCACGTAGTCGCCCACGCCACGGGGTTCGGTCACGGGAGTCCCGCCTCCGTACGGGTATGTCAGCGACCACTTCTCGTCGAAACACATGGCAAACGGATGAAACTCCACCAGAACGAATCGACCGTTCGGCGCCAGAACACCGGCAATCCCCTCGGCCCACTCGTCGAGATCGGGTAACCAGATCACCGTTCCGTACGAAGAAAAGACTCGGTCGAACTTTCTCTGGCCAGCGGCAGCAGCGCGGAGCCACGCAGATACATCGGCACGCTCGAAATCGGCGGCAATATCGGATTCCGCGGACAAGGTTCGGGCGAAGTCGATCGCGGAATCCGCGATGTCGACGCCGGTCACCGCGGCACCGAGAGCGGCCAAACTCAACGAATCCTGACCGGAATTGCACTGCAGATGAAGAATCGAGGAGCCGTCGATCTCGCCGAGCAGCGCCAGTTCTTCCGGATACAAGGTCGACCCGCCGTTGCGAAAGAACTGTGCCTGGTCTCCTTTGTGACTGTTGTGAGCGACGGTCGCCGCATTCCACGACAACCGATTCATCTCCGCTGCATCCATCACTACTGCATCCACCTCTACTGCATCCACTTCTCGACCCACAACAAGTCCGCCCGAGTTCACCACGTCCCCGGTCACGTCGGCAATCGATTTACTGGGCCGGAAACCTATCCGAACGAAGATGCAACAGGTTACAGTTTTTCGACGGACCATCGAAGGAGAACCAGTGCGCTACGGACTCAGCCTGTTCACCAGTGATCGCGGCATCCGCCCTGCCGATGCAGCAAAGGCTGCGGAGGCGAATGGATTCGACGCCTTCTACGTTCCGGAGCACACTCACATCCCCGTATCTAGGGATTCCGATCACCCCGGAACCCAGTCGGCAGAATTGCCCGACGACCGTTACATGCGCACACTCGACCCCTGGGTTGCCCTCGGCACCGCCGCGTCGGTCACGAACACCATCCGATTGGGCACCTCCGTGGCCCTCCCCCTCGAACACGATCCGATCACTCTCGCGAAAACCATCGCATCGCTGGACCATCTTTCCGGCGGACGCGTGGTCTTCGGCGTCGGATTCGGCTGGAATGCAGAGGAACTCGCCGACCACGGCGTACCGCCCAACAAACGCCGGACCGCACTCCGCGAGTATCTCGAAGCCATGGGCGAACTGTGGTCGAAGGAAGAAGCGTCGTACGACGGCCAATTCGTGAAGTACGGACCCAGCTGGGCGTGGCCCAAACCAGTTCAGAAGCCCCGTCCTCCCATCCTCTTGGGCGGCGGCGGCAACGAGAAGACTTTCAAGTGGATCGCAAAGTCTGCCGACGGGTGGATCACCACACCCATCGAGCAGGAGATCGACGGAAACGTGGAACTGCTCCGAAAGATCTGGGCCGAAGCAGGTAGAGTCGGCGAGCCTGAAATAACCGTCCTGGCAGGCAAACCCGATTCGGAGAAGCTCGCCCACTGGGAAGACATCGGTGTCACCGAAGCAATGTTCGGCACTCCGGACAAGAGCCCCGACGAGGTTGTCGGATACATGGAACGTCTGGCAGCCAAGCTCGGACGGTGAGGTCCGCCACAGCATCTTGACCTCAACTGCACTCGAGGTTTTAACGTCGGTATTGCACAAGACAGTGCAACGGCAGCAAAACCCGAGACAGAAGAGGGGCGAGGAGTGACCACAAAACTGGTTGGCACCCAATCTGTTTCGGACGACTCTGTTGATGCGGAGCCGTCCATCCGAAACTCCTTCGTCGAGGCGTTCCGGAACCATCCCGCCGGCGTCTCGATCATCACCGCAACGGGCGATGACGGCCCGGCCGGCATCACGTCATCGTCGGTGATCTCGATCAGCGCCGATCCTGCAGTTCTGGCGTTTTCACTGCAGTCGTTGCGAGGCTCTGCGAGCGTCATCGCTTCCGCCCGCAGTTTTGTTGTTCACCTGGCAAATTCGGCGAACGAACGACTGGCTTCCACGTTCGCAACCCGCGGCGCTGTGCGCTTCGGAGACGATATGCCCTGGTCGTTTCTCTCGACGGGTGAACCGTTCCTACATGGGACAGGCCACGCCCTGCGTGCGGTTCCCTTGAATGCCACTACATGTGGCGCCGCAGTGATCGTCACTGCACGCGTCGTCGACGTCATCGATCCGCAGCACATGTCAGCGCCGCTCGTCTATCACAATCGAACCTATCGGAATCTCTCGACTCACAACATTTCCTCAAAGGAAGGCATGTCACATGACTGAATACGTTCTCCCCGAACTGGATTACGACTACGCCGCTCTCGAACCGCACATCTCCGGCGAGATCATGGAACTGCACCACAGCAAGCACCACGCCACGTACGTGGCGGGCGCCAACAGCGCAATCGAGCAGTTGGCTGCTGCGCGCGAAGACGGCACGATCACCGCGAAGGCGCCGCTGCTCAGCAAGAACCTCGCCTTCCACCTCGGCGGCCACACCAATCACTCCATCTTCTGGAAGAACCTCTCCCCCAACGGCGGTGAGCGGCCAGAGGGCGAGTTGGCAGCCGCAATCGACGAGCACTTCGGCACCTTCGACGCATTCGTCAACCACTTCTCCGCTGTAGCAACCACTTTGCAGGGGTCCGGCTGGGCGGTACTGGCCTACGACACGGTCGGGCAGCGCCTGGTCATCGAGCAGCTCACCGACCAGCAAGGCAACATCAGCATCGGTATCGTTCCGTTGCTCATGCTCGACATGTGGGAGCACGCCTTCTACCTGCAGTACAAGAACGTCAAGGCCGACTACGTGAAGGCCTACTGGAACGTCATCAACTGGGAAGACGTTGCACAGCGATACGCGACGGCCACAGCCTCGACCGGCTTGATCGTCCCCGCCTGATCGTCCCCACCCGATCACTGCCATATCACCCCGATCAGCCCAGCTCGGCACGGTGGCTCCGTTGCCGAGCTGGGTTTTTACACCCCTGAGATCGATGTATGTGAAGGCAGGTAACATACACCGAGCGCGGCTGACTCGGCCGTCCGCCGATTCGACTCCGAGGGGAACCAGTGCTCGATATCAGTGGTTTGATCGCGACGTGGCGTCCGACGCTGGACACCGCAGCACGCAATGCATGGGGACTCTCGTTCGGCGACGGTGTCGAGAAGACCGAACGCACCCCGTCCGTACTGATCAGCGAAGGTCCACACCGCGATCTGTATCGCTTCGGCGCATTGTGGAGGCCAAGAGGTAATCCGGTTCTCCTCGTACCGCCCCTCGCGGTTTCAGCCGACTGTTACGACCTTCGTGCGGGCCAAAGCCTCGCCGCGCACCTACTGGATGGGGCGAACACGCCCTACCTCCTCGACTACGGGACCATGCGGTACTCCGACCGCGGGATGGGTTTCGAGGCCTGGGTCGACGACATCATCCCGGAAGCGATCCGTACGATCTCGGACCTACATGACGGCGCACCGGTTTCGCTGATCGGGTGGAGCCTCGGCGGGACCATGTCTCTGCTCACGGGCTCCGCTCACTCCGACCTGCCGATCGCATCGATCACGGCAATCGGAACGCCAATCGATTACACGAAGATTCCCGCTATCAGCCCCTTGAGGCTGATCGGCAAATACACGGGCGACACCCCACTCACGTCCGCGACCAATCTTGTCGGCGGACTACCTGCTCCACTCGTTCAGGCGAGTTACAAGGTGACGGCGTTGCAGCGCGAAGTTCTCAAGCCATGGTTCATCATGCGCAACCTCCACAACACCGAGACACTGGCTCGCATGGAATCGATAGACAAGTTCATGGCAGCCATGCCTGGATACCCTGGCAAGGCTTTTCAGCAGATCTGCGAACAACTCATGCTGGGCAACAATCTCTTCAACGACACCGTCACGCTTGCCGGACGCGAGATCAAACTGTCAGCTCTGAGCGTTCCCGTTCTCGCGGTCGGCGGCACCACTGACGTGATTGCACCCATCGCTTCGGTGGAAGCGATCACGTCGGTCCTCACCGGAGCGCCGTCGGTCCGGTTCGAGAAGGCGCCGGGAAGTCACCTCGGGCTCGTTGCCGGCCCCACCGCGAGAGACTCCACCTGGGCGCACATCGACGAATTCTTGAAAGAGAATGCACCGCAGTTGGTTTCGACCAGCTAAATCACGGCGTTGTGATGCCCGCGGCTACAGCTGCCTTGTGCCAATCCGGGAATTCACTCAGCAAACGGGTGTACAACAGGGCGTCGTCGACGGTGTCGATGTCGTCCAGCGCGAAGAATCCGGCATTGTCGACCACCCTGCCGTCGAGGTCGTCGAGCTTCTCCAGCACTCCGTAGTTGGCCTTGCCGATTCCGACGAACTGCCAAAAGGCCGGGAGCCCAGACGCTTCGCGCATCAATTTCGTGATTTCCTTGCGCTCGCTGAAGCCACCGTCGGTGAAGAACAGGACGAGCGTCGGCGCCGAACCACGTGTCAGGCCGGAAAGAATCTCAGTCATGATCGGCACTTCACGATTTGCGGCGCCGATCTTGTCGTAGTTGAATCCGCCGTGCGAGCCGCGCAAGTGCAGGTAGGTATCCGACCACTCTTCCGCGTCATGGACAGAGATCTCGGGGAGTTTGACGAAGCTGACTGCATACAAGTACGGCTCCAGCTTGCCGTCGTCATCGAGTTGGATCGCAACGGGAATCATGCGTTCGACAACACGATGCACCACTCTGGTGCGGTACTGCTTGGCCATACTTCCGGTTTTGTCGATCACCAGGACCACCCGTGCCCGAATTCCGTTGCCACCCTTCGTCAGCAGGACCTTGGCCACTTCGCGCTTTCGGAG
This sequence comes from Rhodococcus sp. RCBS9, assembly GCF_029457415.1. NCBI lineage: Bacteria > Bacillati > Actinomycetota > Actinomycetes > Mycobacteriales > Nocardiaceae > Rhodococcus > Rhodococcus sp. RCBS9. The sequence goes on from NZ_CP120422.1 coordinate 1,361,499, forward strand.
GTCCAGCTTCTCCCGCTTCACCATGGAGAGTTTGGCTTCGTCGGGCACGGTCCGGATACCGCCTGTCGATTCAGCAGAGCCGGCGGGTCGAGCCGGCGGTTCCTCGTCGACCGAAACGCCGAATGCTGTTACCAGGTCCGCCAATCCGCTGTCCCAGCCAGCTGACACGTTTCGCAGCTTCCAGCCCGTGCCGCGGCGATAGATCTCGACGAGAACCGCTGCTCTCTCACTCGTCAACCCCAAAGCCTGAGCCACGATGGCGGTGGAACCAACCTGCTCCACCACGACCCCAAGGCCCCCGACAGCAGACAGGGTTCCGTTTGCCGCCGCGTCAAGTGCCACGGCAACACTCAGCTGATGGATGTCAGCGGGCAACCTCGCAATGTCGATTTCGATGACGCCGCCGGGCTCCAAGCGCACCGCGCCTTCGGGTGAGACCGGCTGATTGAAGAAGACAAAATCTGCGTCGTCCCGTACTTTGTTCCGTTCGCCGAGCTGGAACACCATCAGGTCTACCGTGCCCGGGGCGCTACCGTTCACCGCCACCTTCAGCGAAGTTCCCTCAATGACTGTGTTCGCTCCACGCGCCAGCTCCATACCGGAAGATTAGCTGGCCACCAAAGAATCCACGGCCCCGCGGTCGGAAGAATCACAGCACACTTTCAGCAATCGCGAGGATTCTCGAGGCAGACTGTTCGTGGAAGATTTGTCGCACGCGGGACCAAGAGCCTGAACATCGACAGAATCCTAGGGTCGATCAGGAGGTCAAAAATGCCGCACGGCCAGGCGCGCACCATCCCGATGTTGCCACTCTTGCCACCTCTGACGAATTTCGACGACGCAAGTCGCTCGGTCGTGTCCTACCTCGACGAATATCTTCCGCTGGCACTGTGGTCGATCACGCGGTTCGACGGGTCCAATCAAATCTTTCTCACCGTCTCACCCAACCCACTTCACATCGAAGTCGGCGAGACCCGGGCTTGGCCAAACACCATGTGCAGCGAGGTGGTACTCGGAAATGCGCCGCCAGTCTCATCGAATCGCGCGCTCGTGCGCGCACTGTCCCGTGATGGCAGGTGGGAAGGCATTGGCGCATACGTCAGCATCCCAATCCTCCACAACGACGGCAGTCTCTTCGGCACTCTGTGTGGCGCCGACCCGAGTGCGGGCGACTCCGCACTCGAGGACAACCTAGCCCTCCTCAATCTCCTGTGCCGACTTCTCGGAACCATTCTCGATGTCGACTATCAGCGCGCGCAGTCAGTCCGACTGGCCGAAACTGCGCAACTCGATGCCGAGACCGACCCGTTGACAGGTCTTCTCAATCGGCGCGGGTGGAATCGCATCCTCGAGGCCGAGCAAACTCGGTACCGCCAATTCGCCGATCCGGGAGCTATCATCATCGTCGATCTGGACGGCATGAAGACCATCAACGACGAACTCGGCCACGCCGCGGGCGACGAATACGTTCAAAGGGCCGGCAAGATCTTGGCAGCGTGCGCGCACCCTGGTGCGGTGGTTTCACGGTTGGGCGGAGACGAGTTCGGAATCGCTCTGCCCGATACACAGCCGCGCGCCGTCGACTACCTGCTCGAGTGTTTGGAGAAGGCGTTCCGGAATGCCGACGTCTGTTGTTCGATCGGTCGAGCCGACTTTTCCATGACCCAAAGCCTTTCCGAGACTTGGGATACGGCCGATGCGGAGATGTACCGCCACAAGCGCTCGAAGCACTGATTCGACTCCTCCACGGCCGGTTGGCACCGCATCGGAGGATCCCTTCGATGCGGTGCTCGGTCCGTGGTCTGTTGTCGCCAAAGAGGTTTGACCTCTCAGGTTTTGAAGGTGGTGTTCGCCGGCCTGGGTTGCTGTCCGGGGTCGATCGAGGGCGGCGGGATGAACCAGGGTTTGTTGTCGACTCCTATTCGGATTTCCCATTTCCCGACGAACCCTGATTTTCGGTGCATCAGCCGGTGGTGTGAACGGCACAGCAGGACCAGGTTGTTCATCACCGTCTGGCCACCGTTGGCCCAGTGCCGGATATGGTGCGCATCAGTCCAGGCGGGCACGCATGTGCAGCCCGGGAAGGCGCAGCCTTTGTCTCGGGCGATGAGGGCGACGCGTTGTTCGGCGGTGACCAACCTCTTTCCTGGTTGCGCATCCAAGGGCGCACCGTGATCGTCGAGCAGAACGGTGGAGAGGAAGCAGTCACACCCGAGAAGTCGGGTCTGCGACACCGAGAGTGGCCCGAGCCAGGGCATGTGCCCGACATCAAGATCCGACAAGTCCAGATCGGGTGAGCCTTCGTCGTCCACATCAGAAGGCGACGCGGCGCAATCCCGATGCTCAGCGAGATCACGAGCATTGAGGTGCACGTTCACGTGTGGACGCTGACCACCATCGGTACCAGTCTTGGCGCAATCGAGATAGCGGCGGATCAGTTCGGTGAACCCGTCCGCCGTCCGCTTGGCCGCCGACCGAGAATCCGGGGTTCCATCGGGTGCCGGGGTGGGCATCGTCAGATTCGACAACGCCGACAGCAACATCTCGCCGGTGAGGGCGTCGAAATCGCCGCGCACCACCACTCGACCGTTCAATGTCGACGCGATCCGGAGCTCGTTGAGGTCGGTATCCTCGGCGGGTGGAATCTCATCGGATTCGAACACTCGCTCCAAGGTCGCGATCACGTTCCGCACCTTCGTCGTCGTCGCCTCCACACCCGACGCAGCAGCCAACAGTAGGTCGATACAGCGAGGGAGCGCCTCCTCCGGCATCCCCTTCGGCGGTGACTCGCAGAACGCCACGATCAACACAGCATGATCGAACGAGCAATCCCCGCCATCGAACCGAGCCGCCACCGCCGGAAACGGCCGCAAAGCCGCACCTAACGCGGCGATCTTCTTCCCGTCCCGAACCTGCAGCATCGTGTTGCCCGCCAACCACGCACCCACCCCGCGGCTGGCAATCACCTGATCATCCGGCCGCATCGACAACTCGTCCACCACCGCCACCCGCACAGCCTCGAGACGAAGAATCTCCGCACTCGCGTCGATAGCAGCAGCACGCAACTCAGAAGCCGTCAACTGCCACAGGCGTCCGCGCAACCCCACCGCAGAACCAGACACCACATCCGACAACAGAACACTCATTGAATCCCCCGATCCCCACCCCTAACAATACTCGAACACGTGTTCGAGTCAATACCTTGCTACCAGCACAAATGAGAGCGGGGAATAGTTCGATCGATCCAGGCGTATTATTTGAGTAAGCAATACTTGCGAGCGCAAATAAATGGAGGCTGTCACCGATGACTACCGACGAACGTCGACGCGGTTCCGTCTGGCGTGACCTAGTGGTCAGCCACAGCGTCATCCTCGGCAAGATGGAGGCGGACCTTCGAACCACCACCGGGCTCACCCTTGGCCAGTACGACGTTCTGCTCCGACTGCACGAAGCGCCGGGAAACACGATCCGAATGGGCGATCTGGCCGAACTGGTCCTGGTCACCACCAGTGGCGTGACGCGCGTCGTCGATCGATTGGTCGAGGCAGGACTGGCAGAGCGCGTTCGCCCGGAAAACGATCGACGCGTCGTGACGGTGTCAATGACGCCTGCGGGCAAGAAGACGCTTCGAAAAGCGTCCGCCATACACACGCGAGGGATCGCCGAATACTTCTCCGATCTCATTGAAACTGAGGAGCTTCCGGTACTCGAACGCTTCTTCTCCCGACTTGCCGCACATCACACGAATCAAGGCGGCGCATGCGATGCGCACGTAGAACAACTTTCCATCACCCCCACGAACAGATAGCGAGAAACAACATGGCTTTCGAATTGGGCGTCTACCATTTCGGTGAACTCACCCCAGATCCCACTACCGGCGCGATGATGAATCCCGGTGTCCACCTTCGCCATTTGGTGGAGCAGGCAACCGTTGCCGATCAGGTTGGACTCGATGTCTTCGGCGTCGGCGAGCACCATCGCACCGACTTCGCAGTCTCAGCCCCGGCAGTTGTGCTCGCGGCAATGGCTCAGGCTACCGACAACATCAAGCTGTCCAGCGCCGTAACCGTACTCAGTTCCGACGATCCCGTCCGTGTGTTCCAACAGTTCGCGACAGTCGACCTGCTTTCCGAAGGCCGTGCCGAGATCATTGCCGGCCGAGGTTCGTACACGGAGTCATTTCCGCTTTTCGGGTACGACCTGTCCCAGTACAACGAACTCTTCGCCGAAAAGCTCGATCTACTACTAAAACTGCGCGACGAGAACCCGATCAACTGGGAAGGACAACTTCGCGCACCACTGATCGACGGTGACGTGACGCCCCGCCCGGACCGTCAGATTCCGGTGTGGATCGCAGTCGGAGGTACTCCGGCCTCTGTCGTCCGTGCCGCGAAACTGGGCCTGCCCCTCTCACTGGCCATCATCGGTGGAAGCTACCAACAGTTCGAACCGTTCGTCGATCTGTACCGCAGGGCTGCAGCGGAGTTCGGACACGATCCGAAGAAGCTCGCTGTCTCGATTGCTTCGCCAGGATTTGTCGATATCTCGAAGCAAACAGCACTCGACACGTCGTACCCGTACTTCCAGGCCGGGTGGATGCAGAATCATCATCAGCGGGGAAACGGAGTTCCCATGCCGCGCAGGGCATACGAGGCGCAGGCGACCACCGCGGGTGCGTTCTTCCTCGGCGGCCCGCAGGAAATCATCGACAAGACGATGGCGCAGTACGAACTGTTCCATCATGACCGCATCATGATCCAGATGGGGTTCGGCAACGTGCCACAGAAGGACATGCTGCGTGCGATCGAGATCCTCGGCACCGAAGTAGCCCCCGTTGTGCGTAAGGAAATCGAATCACTGAAGTCGTCCCAAAAATAGGAGTTTCGATGAGCACACCGCTCAAAATTGTTGCCGTTGTCGGCAACCTTCAAAAACCCTCCAAGACTCGTGCCCTCGTCGACCTGATCGTCGAAACCTTGGGAGACTTCGAGCAGATCGACACACGAGTTTTCGAGATCGTGGATCTGATTCCAGGTCTTGCATCTGCTCTGGATCGCGATCACGTCGACTCAGTGACCGCCGAAGCGCTGGCAGCAGTCGAGTCCGCCGATATCGTCATCGCGGCGTCACCGGTGTTCCGCGGCTCGTACACGGGAATGTTCAAGCATTTTTTCGATCTCGTCGACCAGTACGCGCTTGCCAACACTCCGGTGATTCTTGCCGCTACAGGTGGTAGCGACCGCGATGCTCTCGTGTTGGATCATGCCCTGCGGCCACTGTTCGCTTTCTTCCAAGCGCTGACCGCTCCGGTCGGAATCTATCTCAGCTCAGGTGATTTCGACGGAACGACCATCCTCAATCCCGAGGTATTCGAACGTATCGAGATGGCAGCAAAGGACGTCCTGCCGGTAGCGAGGATGCTCGCGGAGCGGCATCGAGTTGCGCTGACGTGAACGCCCCTCGTCTGCACAACAATGACCCGGAACCACCACCAGCGGTCACGACTGGCAATGCGGCTGATCCAGCACACTTACGCCGCTGATCCACATCGCATCACCGAACACCGTTTTTCAGTGATTCTTCAGCTCCATCGCAGTAGCGTCGAAAGGGCCACCTCATGTCAGGAGCCCCCATGACCACCCCGGATCAACCCACTGTCCAGCAATCCGTTCCTCAGCACCCGATTCGACCACCCGTCAATGCGGGCTGGGCAGTGGTCTCGCTGCTGTTCTTCTGGCCGCTTTCCTTCTCCGCTTTCACGCACGCCTTCAACGTGTATCCGCTGTGGGCTGACGGCGATGTGGCCGGGTCGCGGTATGCGTCCGATCGAGTGAAACGGCTCGGTCAGATCTCGCTGTGGATCGCAGGCGGCCTACTACTCCTGGTCTGCATCCTGTACGCGATTGCGGCAATCGTGTGGTTCGCCAACGGTGGCCACGATTACGGGCCGCGACGTATGCGCTGAACAACCACACTGAAACAACAACAACACCGCCGAACATCACCTCATCAATCGATCGATGAACTCCATGGTCTGGTCCATCGAAGCGACCGTCGTTTGACCGTGGCTGATTCCGGCGAGTTCTTGATACTCGAACTGCGTTCCCCGCGAACGCATGTCGGCCAGTTGCGCCCAGGTAAGGGCGACAGGAACCGTTGTGTCCGACACGCTCTGCACCACGCGCAGTGGACGGTCGTAGCCGTCAACCGGCACCTGCATCATCTCGCGGAACAGGTCGTACATGCGCGGCGTCCATACCGACCGAGAAAACAACGAGCTCAACTGGATTCGTTCGGCTCGAATGTGTCGGCCGAGATCTCCGGCGCACAGTGTCCGAGCCTTTTCCACCCCCTCGATCCCCTGCGGCGAGAGAACCTCGCGAATGTTCTCTTCGGGTCGTTGATCGTCGATCCCAGCCAGGACGTACAGCGCATATCCCACCAGCCCGGTGATACCGATGTCGGGAAACAGCGGGCCGCCCAACGGAAACAGCCCTTCCATGTGTGTGGGGCCTGCGACGACAACCGAGCCACGGAAATCCAATTCCGGTGCACGAGTGGTGGCATCGTGTCCCGCGAAGTACGCCGCATGACCACCTTCGGACAAACCCGCGACCATCCACTGCGGACTCAGCACATTGCCGTACAACTCGTGCGCGGCCCGCACGATGTCGACGGCATTCGCGCCGGCGGCATGTCCGTCGAGATAGGCCAGCACCCCGTCGGTACCAACTCCCGAGTAGTCGGTAGCGACCACCGCGTACCCCTGCTCCAACCAGCGTTCGATCGGTTCGATCTCGCCCGGACCGAATCCGGTCGACGAGGGTGCACACTGATCCGCACTGCCCAAAGTTCCGTGGGCATAGGAGATGACGGGCCAACCGCCCGCCGGTGGGGCGCCTTCCGGCAGAAACACGGACCCTGACGACTCTCCCCATCTGTCAGCGGTACGCAGAGTTCGATAGACGACCCGCTGCGTCTCACCGGCGCCGACCGGAAACACTGCGGCCGAGAGTTCGCCATAGGACTCCAGCGCGCCCGCGACTTCCGGTTCGTCCGCCGTCGCCACTGCAACACCTGACCCCCACCCGAGACCCGACAACAGAATGCTCGCCACCACGGCCGCAACAGAGGTTCTACCCGAACGACTCACCACGCCAACCCCTCCCGACCTATGCAGAGCATGATGTCGATATGCAGATCATCATCACCGGTCACAGCCTGCCCGGACGTGAGTGTTCCGAAACCGCAACCTTCGAAGAGCGCAGCAACATCCACGTCGGCGTTCAGCGCCGAGGCAAGCCACACGAAATCCTCGACCTCGTACCGGGAGATACCGAGACAGTGCGATGGGAACTGACAGCGAGTCTGGAGCGAAAGTCCGGTGCCTGGGACTTACTCGGTCCATACATCCAGGGTCCACCTCGCGGACGCTTCATCTACCTGTCCTGGGTGACGGTATCCGATGACCAGACGTTCGAGATGTTTCGGCGCGCAAAGCTGATGCTCGACGCGATCCCCGAGCACATCGCCGAGGAGGCCGACGCTTCCGGCATGCTCCACGGAGACCTCGGCCTCACCGACGCCGCAGGTAAACCACTGTGTGCGGCTATCCGACCGCCGACGATCACATGGTCATCCTCGCCTTACTGAGCATCGTTCAGTAGTGTGGAGATCGAACACTTAGCCTGCCCGGTGGCCCCACACGATCGATACGGAGTCCGAACTGATGAGCACCGAACACCTCGATGTCCTGATCGTCGGCGCCGGCTTGTCCGGCATCGGTGCTGCGTATCGACTCCAGACCGAGCTTCCCGGCAAGTCGTACGCAATCCTCGAGGCCCGCGCGAACAGTGGCGGAACCTGGGACCTCTTCAAATACCCTGGCATCCGGTCGGATTCCGACATGTTCACGCTCGGCTACCCGTTTCGGCCGTGGACAGATGCCAAAGCAATCGCCGACGGTGATTCGATCCTCCGGTACGTGCGCGACACCGCGCGAGAGAACGGGATCGACAAGAAGATTCGGTACAACCGGAAGGTGACGGCCGCATCATGGTCGTCGGCGGACTCGACGTGGTCAGTCACGGTCACGACCGGCGACGAAGACGAAACATTGACCTGCAATTTCCTCTATCTCTGCAGCGGTTACTACAGCTACGAGGGCGGATACACCCCCGACTTCCCCGGACGTGAATCGTTTGCCGGCAAGGTTGTGCACCCGCAGTTCTGGCCCGAAGAACTCGATTACTCCGACAAGAAGGTCGTTGTGATCGGAAGCGGCGCCACCGCAGTCACATTGGTCCCCACGATGTCACGGGACGCAAGCCACGTCACGATGCTCCAGCGATCACCGACATACATTCTGGCTCTGCCGTCCAGCGACAAGGTATCGGACACCATCCGCGCAGTATTGCCGAATCAACTCGCGCACAGCATCGCTCGATGGAAGAGCATCGTAGTGAACCTGAGTTTCTATCAACTGTGCCGGCGCAGTCCAGCGCGTGCAAAGCGGTTGCTGAACCTCGCGATCAGTCGCCAACTCCCGGAAGAGATCCCACTCGATCCTCACTTCACACCCACCTACGATCCCTGGGATCAACGCTTGTGCGTCGTACCGGACGGCGATTTGTTCAAAGCCCTCCGATCCGGCAAGGCCTCGATCGAGACCGATCGCATCGACACTTTCACCGAGACCGGAATTCGTCTCGCGTCAGGTCGCGAACTCGAAGCTGACATCATTGTCACTGCAACAGGATTGAAGATGGAAGCGTGCGGCGGGATGTCGATCGAAGTGGACGGCGAACCCGTCACCCTCGGTGATCGTTACGTCTACAAGGGCATGATGATCAGCGACGTACCGAACTTCGCGATGTGCGTCGGCTACACCAACGCCTCGTGGACTCTGCGAGCAGATCTCACGTCGATGTACGTCTGCCGACTGCTGACGGAGATGGACAAGCGCGGCTATTCGAAGTGCGTGCCACACGCGAGCGAAGAGATGGACCAGCGGCCGATCCTGGACCTGGCGTCGGGGTACGTCATGCGTGCTGTGGAACAGTTCCCGAAGCAGGGATCGAAGTCACCGTGGAACATGCGTCAGAACTACATCCTTGATCGTCTTCACTCGACGTTCGGGAGCATCAACGACCACATGACGTTCTCGAAGGCGCCAGCTCGACAGTCGACGCCGGTACCGAGCAAGAGTTGAGCGGACCACGAACAACCAGGTAGAGCAATCGGGCGAAGCCACCAATCGATCCGACGACAAAGAACACACCCGAACCTGCGACTACTGCACAGAGCGCACCGAGAACGATGATCGCCGACGCCTCTACCATTCGACCGGCGGACTCCGATCCGAGAACGTGTATTTCGTCAACTCCTTCGTCCATAAAACTATTTTCAGCCAACCGTCCAGCCGGTTTGTAGGGACTTTAGTCGCGAGTCGGATCAAAATGGACTCATAATTGCAGGTCAAGCGTTCAGTTGGCTATTCCGGCCGGATGATCTCCAGTCCGTTCCGTTGTGATGGTCGGCAACAGAGTGCTGGTCGAATACATGGACGATTCACGAATCGACGCGGTCGTATCAAATCTCCGCGCCTCTCTACCCACTCTTACGCAGGGTATGGCCTAGCGGCGTGACCAGTGAAAGCATCGGTAGGGCAATGACCACCCTCGCGGCAAACACCCCGATCTTCCCGAGCGCGTCCTTCGCAGCGACAAGATCAACGAACTCGCGCAGGCCTGACAGCTTGGCCTCGAAAGACGAAACCGCGGGCGACGAGTTCCAACGCCACGGCCACCGAGCAGGTTTGTGCCAACAACAACCCTGCCAATACAAGAATTTGCACAGCACCGGCCTGAACGGCCGATCCCGTCGCGAGCAACACACCGACAAAGGCTCCGGGCAATGTCACGAGGCCGACCGTGCGTGTCTGGTCGACTCCAGGCAGCAGAGCATCGGAGGCAGCGGTGCGGGCTACCTCCCACCGCGCATCGCGTTGGGAAAATCCAAGGCTCAGTGCTGCTTCCACTTCCCCGTACCGGTCGTCGACGGCGTCGAGTCCGCGTTTGGCTGCCATCGATGTTGCAGTCATCGCGCCACCCAGAACAATGCCGCCGATCGGCACCAGAGCGACGCCTTGCAGCGGAACCACTCCGGACAGCAGCATCAGTGGCAGAACCACACCGATTCCCGACGCCAACGCGATGGTCAGCCAAACTCCGGACGTCCCCGCGTTCGAGCGTCGTGCCGCGGTGAAAGACGCCGCAACGAACATGCCGGCGAGCACGAGGAGCGCCGACCAGATGTGGGCCAAGGCGGCGGCAAGGATCAACGAAATCGCAGCCAGTTGAAGAGCGCCACGAGCGAGGGCACCGGGGACCACCCGAACGCTACCGAGATAGGTGAATCGGTAGACGAGCGTGGCGACAAGTGCCATGACGATGCAGAGCACAGCCAGACGGATGCCGGAGTCGGCTATCGAAAGGCTCATGGGTCTCAGTGTTCCCTACGAGCCGAGTCCGATCCGAATTCGAGAACCGCTCAGAACACCCAACCGCGAAGGGCGACGAATCGCAGGCCACCGACAATTCCGCTCACGGCGATCACAAGCCCGGCTTGAAGAAGCCCGTCGGCGCCTGGGAGAAGGAAGCCGAGCGCACTGATGGCGGCAGAACTGGCGATCAACCCGACCAGTGCGAGTCCACCGCCTTCCCACTGCGCGGTGAACCAGTTGACGCGATCCGCGGCGTGGAAGGTGAGCCGGCGATGCAGCTCATTGGCCAGAATGGTGCTCAAGACCGCACCAACTGCGTTGGCGACCAGCGCTCCGTCACCGCGCAGCGCCAGAAAAGCGGCAAAGTACAAGATGTTGCTGGCTCCGCCGACGAGGGCAAAACGAACGAGCTGAGCAAAGGCGCCGTCGCCGGCAAGGGCGCGAAGCCTCGTTGCCGCGAAACCTGCACTCCGCGTACCCACCATCGAGATCGGATTGCTCCCGACCCAGATGTCAGACGTGCTCATATCGGCTTCTCTCATACGGACAATCGGAACCACACGTTCCGCTTAGTAATATAGCACTAACGGAATCGATCATTCCGCTTAGTGCCGTAGACTGTGAGGATGCCGACAACACACCCCGACGCTTCTCATGCGGGGACCTCGGCCGACTGCTCACAGCCGCGCCTTCGGTCCGACGCCAAGGCCAACCTCGAGCGCATCCTCAACTCCGCTCGCGAGGTGTTCGCTGCCCAAGGACTCGACGCCACGCTGGCGGACGTCGCGAAGCACGCCGGCGTCGGCGTCGGCACCGTCTATCGCCGGTTCGCCAGCAAGGACGAACTGATCCAGGCACTGTTCGACACGCGGTGTTCCGAGATCGAAACGATCGCCGCCACCGCCCGAGAGATGCCCGACGCCTGGGAAGGTCTTGTCTACTTTCTCGACGTGATCTCTCTGCGCATGGCAGACAACCGCGGATTCGGCGATCTCCTGATGGACGGACGCTTCACGTCCGACACCTTCGCTCGCGCGCGCGCCGGGATCGCTCGACACACTGCGGTACTTGTCAATCGAGCCAAGGAACAGGGCACCCTGCGCAGCGACTTCGAAGTCAACGACATTCCGCTTCTCATGCAGGTCGTCAAGATGGCCCAGAAGTTCGGTGGCGACGAGGCCCCTCAGGCTTACCGCCGCGCACTCGGGTTCATGATCGACGGACTCTGCGCGTCCCGCACCGACCATCGGGAACTGCCCGTGCCGGCGCTGTCCTCCGAGCAACTCGATCACGTCCTTCATCGGTTTCAGGCAACGCCCGGGAAGAACTGCTGAGTCGATTTCGGGGTCGACGCCATTGCGGCGTCGACCCCGAAATTTGCTGTCAGTGGGCGATTACCGGTTCACCTTCCGGCGAATCCGGAAGCAGTCCACTCCGAAGAACCAGTCCGGTCAAGACCGCACCGACCGCGAATATGCCTGCGGCCCAATAGAACGTCGTGGTGTAACTCTCGACGGCGGCCTGCGCCTGAGTCAGCGGATTCATCTCGCGGCCCACCAGGTAGTTGGTGGAAGCCGAGGCGGCAATCGTGCTGAGCAGTGCAGTTCCGATCGAGCCGCCCACCTGCTGCATCGTGTTGACCGTGGCAGATGCGACGCCGGCATCTTCGTGATGCACGCCTGAAGTTGCTCCCTGCATCGACGGGGCGAAAATGCTGCCCATGCCGAGTCCGGTGACGACGAGCCCCGGCAGAATGTGGACTGCATAGGTGCTGTCCACCGAGATCTGGGCCAGCAGAGTCATTCCGATCGCCGCGATGACCATTCCGCTCACGATCAGCACTCGCGGACCGACGCGCGGCAGCAAAACCGCTGTCGAAAGCGTTGCCGCTGTCACGATTCCGAACACCATCGGCATGAATGCGAGGCCGGTCATGATCGGGCTGTACCCGAGGATCAGCTGCATGTAGTACGTCAGGAACAGGAAGACTGCGAACATGCCTGCGCCGGAAAGGAAGATCGCCAGGTACGAGCCAGCCCGGATTCGGTCGAGGACCACCCGCAGCGGAAGAAGTGGGTGCTCGGACTTGGTCTGCCAGTAGATGAACGCCGCCATGAACACGACGCCGGCAACGAGCCACGAGATAGTGGGAGTTGCACTCCACCCGTCCGACTCGGCCTTCGAGAATCCGAAGACGATGCTGAACAAGCTGATCGACACCAGGATCGTTCCGGGGATGTCGAGCTTGGGTCGCGAGTCACTGGTGTGCGGCGCGAGCAACAGGACTGCTCCGACCAGAGCGATCGCCGCGAAGAAGAGATTCACGAAGAGGCACCAGCGCCAGTCGACCCACTCGGTGAGTGCGCCGCCGAGCAGCAGTCCGATGGCGCCACCACCGCCGGCAACGGCACCGAAGATACCGAACGCCTTGGCACGCTCACCTGGATCCGTGAATGTCACGGACAGCAGCGACAGGGCTGCCGGGGCAAGGAGCGCACCGAATACGCCTTGGCCGGCACGAGCGGCAACAAGCATTTCGAAGTTGACGGCTGCGCCACCGATGGCGGAAGCGACTGCGAAGCCGATCAGGCCGACGATGAAAGTTCGCCTGCGCCCGAACAAGTCGCTCAATCGACCGCCGAGTAGCAGCAAACTGCCGAACGCCAATGCGTATGCCGTGATGATCCACTGGCGGTCCGAATCACCGAACTCCAGTGAGCGCTGCGCAGCAGGCAGCGCGATGTTGACGATGGTGGCATCCAAGACCACCATCAGCTGCGCAATTCCCAGAACCGCGAGAACCAGCCACCGCTTTGCGTGGTTGTCCCCTGAAGGCGCTGAGGACTGCTCGAATTCAGTCCGTTCAGCAATGTCTGACATAGTCCCTCGCCCAACCTATGCGGAGATGGCTTCTCCGGTTAGCAAAAACGCTACACGAAAACGGAGAGGCTGTCTCCACTTGGCGGGTAGAGTGGGGACATGAGTACCGCAATGGAGCGCCCCCTTCGCGCCGATGCTGCACGTAATCGGCAGTTGATCATCGACGCCGCACGTGAATTGTTCGCCGAAGAAGGGATCGACGTCACACTCGACGACGTCGCCCGGCGCGCGGGGGTCGGCGTCGGAACGGTCTATCGGCGGTTCGCCAGCAAGGAAGAATTGATCGACGGAGTCTTCCAGCAGAACTTCGCCGACATGGCAGCGGCCGCGGACGCGTCACTTGCCAATCCGGATCCGTGGGACGGACTTGTCACCTTTGCCGAATTCGCCTGCAGCCGTATGTCGGTCAACCGCGGACTCAAAGACGTCCTGAACGGAACCGACGAGGGATGCGAGCAAGTCGCATGCCAACGATCCATCATCGAACCGTCGGTCGAGAGGATCTTCTACCGGGCCCAGGAGGCCGGGATGCTGCGCACCGACGCCGTACCGACGGACCTGTTCGGCCTCATCTTCATGGTGGGCGCAGTCACCGAATTTGCTCAGCCCGTCAACCCGACCGTGTGGCGTCGATACCTCTCGGTAATGCTCGACGGCCTACGCACGGAGGGCTTGCACCGTGACGCACTGCCCCTTCCTCCACTGAGTTCGGAGGAATTGCACGAGGCCAAGCAATGCCTGAAAGACCGCCGCCGTTGAGCGGTTCGGTCAGATCTGCTCACGAGGAATGAAAATCCACATCACGATGTAGATCAGAAACTGCGGGCCGGGCAGCAGGCACGAGAGTACGAACAGCAAGCGGACAGTCGACGACTTCCAACCGAAGTACCGAGCGATTCCGGCGCACACCCCACCGAACATTGCTCCCGAGCGGGCGCGGGTGAGCTTGCGGGTATTCATCGGGGAGGTCATGTGTTGTTTCCTTTCAACGGAACTCGCGGTTCATCCGCGTCGACCTCCACTATCCGCTGCCGATCCACCTGTGCGCATCAGGCCATGGACCCATCTTTTCCGACGCGGTATGTCCTCAGGTACGAGTCTGTCCCCGCGTCGGACTCAGGGTTCTCCCCCACACCCCGGCCTCGGACCTCAGCCTCGCACCTCAGCAGGGAAACATGCGTCGAAGCCGTTTCGGAGCCGCAAAAGGTTGCCAGTTGTCGACGTCCTGTGCCAGACGATCGGCAACGGTCCACAACGCCGACGGGTTGTGGGTCAACCCCATGTGACTGCCTTGCACCGCAATGCTTTCCGACAGGCCTGCCGAGGTTTCACAGCACGCTTGCCATGGAACGATACCGTCGTGCCTGGAGTAGACCGACGTGGCGGGAACAGAAATAGGCGATCCCTGTTCGGATTCGATGCCGTCTACCGGAGGCAGTATCGCGTGATTGCCGGACAAACGAGCGTAGACAGATCCGACTCTCGTCTGCTCCAGACTGGTGAGACCGAAAGGACTTCCGAGTGTCACTACCTGACGCACCGAATCCGGCAGGTCCCTCGCCAGCTTTCGAGCGTAGATACCGCCCAGACTCCAGCCGATCACCGACACCTTCTGCTCGTATCGATCTGCTACCTCGGCCAATGCGGCAGGCAGTCCGTCGACCACCGTCGCCGTCGGACCGGTGTTGAGACCCAGATTCCAACCGTGAACCCGGTATCCGAGAAAGCTCAAGTATGTCCTCAAGGCGAGAGTCGAAACGTCCGAAGTCAGCAATCCGGGGAGAACGAGGACCGGATGCCCGTCCCCACGCGGCGATCGAAGCAACCAAGGAGCCGCGAGAAGCAGTGAAGCGATGTCGACCAGTCCGCGCGTCGGCTCGCTCAGACACATCGCCAAGGATGGTGGCCCCGGAACAAGTGGGTCGACTTCACGAATCAGCGTCGATCGCTGCGCCCAATCGAATTCGGTCTCCGCGAAATCGATCGCCGGGACTTCCGCAACTACGGACACCTGAACTCCTGTCGGCCGGTGCCCTCGTCGGGGCGTGTGGTGGGGCGGTTCCGCGAGCTGTGTGCTCAACCCGCGGAACCTTGTCCTCATCCACCACCGGTAGCGAACCAGGACCCGTTCTGCCCACAGATTCGTGACCAAAGGCCTCTCGACCACACGAACACTGTGTGATCCAGAACACTAGTTTTGGTTACGTTGCATCTACGTTGCGTAGATGTTTCGTCGCTACCAAGGAGAATCTCGACAGGTCTTGTCAAGCACTGCGGCAGGCCGTTTCCTCCGGCAGAGCCGTCGGAGCTGCAGGTCCGAAGGGTCTGAGTGAAGTCACGCTGCCAATCGGTTGCGGCTCGATTGATCCCCTTTTCCAGTCGCTGCAACCAGCCTGGAAGCCATGATCGGTACAGACAGCGGTACCCAGATCCGACAGTTCGCATGCCGGATCTGTTTGTCGCGACGTTTGTCGGCGCAGACATTCCCACCGATCCGCAAGACAGCTGTCAGCCTGAAGCCTCGAAAGTCCAGTTCCGGCAGTGGGTCAGGCGCCTACGGCGATGTGCCAGGCCTGGCGTCCCGGCGCGTGACTGATTTCCATTGGCGACCGGATCGGGGCAATGAGAACAGCAGCAGCACAACTACTCCAGCGAGCACGATACCGATCAGATTGACACCGAGCTGAGCCAGCGAACTCAGCACGACATTCCACTTACCTGCGAAGACCGCAACGACCGCCAATCCCGCAGCTGGCACCGTCGTCACCGAGATGAACACCCCCACCAGGACCGTAGAGGTAGAGGTGACCGTTGCCAGCATGCCAGCCGCTCCCGCCAGCAGTGCTACCACCAGTGAGAACGGCCCCACCTCGTAGATGAAGTCGAATGCGCGGGCGTTCTCGACATCGCCGATTCCGACCCAGCCCAGACGAATCCACAGCATGGTAGCCAGGCCGGTGAGGGCCATCGCGGCCGGAAACGAGATCGCGAGGGTACGAATCGAATTTCGCACGAGATCTTTGTCTCGACGTACCAGACCCACTGAAAGCGCTGCCAGCGGCCGGAACTCCGGCCCCACCACCATTGCACCGACCAGGGTCAGCGGCGACGCCGTGGCAACACCGACTGCCGAGAGCAAAAACGCGATCACCAGGAAGGCCAGGAACGCCGGAGTCAGTCGGGCACCTTCGCGCACCTGACCGAGCAACTGCTCCCACACCACTGTCTCGTCGGGTCTTCTCGGGGCCGCAGTGTCCGCCCGTTCTGCGGAGAAGGACAGCATGGTTCCCGCCGGCTCGAACGAAATACCGCCAGCCCTCACCAGGTCCAGAGCAGTCAACGCGGCAAGCACGTCGTTCGCGCATGCGCGGGCTACATCGGCCTCGATCACATCTCCCGGCGGATCGACAGCGGCTCTGAGTGCGAGTGTCACATGAGTAGCCCCAGGTTCGGCGGCCAACATGTTCAGCACATCTCCGGTCCGCTCACTCGGCGAGATGACACGCAGATGCAGCACAGTATTGTCTCCTTCAGCCGGCGGTGGCCTCGGGTGCAGGCAGCATCGACGGCCGGTCCATCACCGGAAACCATAGCGGGCTCGGACATGTCTCAACACCGTGGATTCTCAGCGCTACGAGCCACACTCCCCCCGGCGCACATACATCTACCGCACTGCGTTAGTCGCTAGGGCGCTCACGCAGCCGCGGCGGTAGTCGGTCCAAGTTGATAGATCGCGTTATCGCGGAGGAGCGCCCACCACACGTTCAGTCTCCGCCTCCCAACGCAAGAACCGCCTGCGTATGACACTGCCCCTCGGCCCGTTTGCGGGTACAAAAAGCCTACGACTGAGCGTTGTGCCGGATACTGTGCTGCGCGGACAGATAGAAGGCCCGCAACAGCCTGCGGTCGTACCTGCGCGGCCGGCGCAGATTTCCACTGACTCGGCCCGAATCTCGCGGCACAGGCGCTAGACCCTGAGATGCCGGCCAATCTGTCTGCGCTTCCGAACGCAGACACGTCACCACCCCGTGGCGGCGACATCTGCCCAGCCACCCGCACCAACTACCCGTTTGCGGCCTCGACCGCGGCGTCGTCAATCCGAGAGGCGTTGTATGCCTTCTTGTTCCGGAACCACACTTCCGACTTCGTCCGGCCGAATTTTCGAAGTCCGTCAGGCGATTGATAGGTCGAGTCGTCGAGAACACCGGGCGGCCGTTCTCCTTCAGCCATGTGAACAGCAGCACAAAAAGAGCCATACCCGGCGTCCCAGGCAGCCCCGAACCGACAAATGTTCGGCCAGTATCGCCCGGGAAAAACGGTAAGGAAATAACAACTGGCAGAAACAGGACCCGCGCAGTCGCTGAACTGCCGTTCGAGCTAGCGCTCAGTTCGAGCAACTCTCGGGTGGCAGATTTTCGGCGGCCCACGTTGTCAGTTCACTGAGAGCGGGGAGCAGCGCCTGCCCCGACGCTGTGAGTTCGTACTCCACGGCGATGGGCGGACCTGCATCGACGCTCCTCGTCACCAGGCCTGCCCCTGCCAACTCCGTCAGGCGTTCCGAGAGCACCGAATCACTGATCCCGCCCACCGCGCGCTTGAGTTCGGAGAATCCCGCCGGCCCGTTCAGCAGCGTGCCGAGAATGACGCCGTTCCACCGTTTGCCCAGGAAGCCGAACGCGCGGGCCAGAGCCCCGTCACATGCGCGGGGCTCGTGTCCCGCTTCGCTCTTGCTTGCCACCCCACCATCCTAGCCACAGTGCTAACGTATCCGTAGGCACTATTTTTTTACTAGCAACTAGCTTTACCGGGTGATGCTCGGTCGAGCTACCACGGAACGGAAACCCCCGATGTCTCTCGACGCAGCCACCCCATTCACCGCCCAGCAACTCGACGAAGCCGGCCGCGAGCTCCTCTTCACTGCTGCTCGCACCGCCAACTCCTTCTCGAACGAACCTGTGACCGACGACGAACTGACTGCGATCTGGGAGCTCGCGAAGTGGGCACCGACCGCGGCCAACACCAATCCGCTACGTGTGCTGTTCGTCCGTACCGAGGAAGGCAAAGCACGCCTCGTCGAGCACATGGCAGACGGCAACAAAGCCAAGACCGAGGCCGCTCCTGCAGTTGCCGTACTGGCGGTGGACACCGAGTTCTACAAGCACATCCCCAACCTGTTCCCCATTCGCCCGGAGATGAAGGACTACTTCGAATCCGACGAGGCTGCCGCCAGTTCGACGAGTCGGTTCAATGCCGCACTTCAGGCCGGCTATGTGATCCTCGCGATTCGCGCACAGGGTCTGGTCGCCGGCCCGATGGCCGGGTTCAACGCCGACGGCATCGACGGCGAATTCTTCGCAGACGGACGTTTCAAGACGATCCTCGTGGTGAACATCGGCCATCCCGGTGAGAACCCCTGGTTCGATCGTCTGCCGCGCCTCTCCGATGAGGATGCGCTCAGCTGGGCCTGAGGCCAATTCGGACAAATCAAGCAATGCGGGAGAGTTCTGCGGAACTCTCCCGCTTTGCCATCTCCAGCGCGTTTCAACTCTGCTCGCAGTGGGTACATACCCGCGTCTCGCAAAATCTCACGTCCAGAACAACATCCGACACGCTGCAATCGGAATTAGTTGCAGTATCTCAGTTTTTGGACGACAGTCGAGGGAAACCCCTCGGCCTACGGAGGCTGCGGGGAAAGCCCTTGTGCGCCGGTCGGTGTCGAGGGAAGACGTTCGAGCGAGCAGAAGTCCGAAGAAAGTGGGTTCGGAAATATGGGCGCCCTATGGGATTTTGTCGTTGCACGACGACAACAATTGATGACCGACTCGTACCTACATGTTTCAGCAGTTATCCAGTCCGTGATCATCGCGACGATTGCCGCCGTGATCATCGGCATTCTCGTCTACCGGAGCCCGGCGGGATCCTCCATCGCTACGGCGTTGGCCAGCACGATCCTGACGGTTCCTTCATTCGCCCTCCTCGGACTGCTCATTCCGATTCTCGGTCTCGGCGTCGCTCCCACGATCACCGCGTTGATCTTGTATGCCCTGCTCCCGATCATTCGGAACACGATCATCGGTCTGGATGCAGTCAACCCGGCGATCACGGACGCAGCCCGCGGTGTCGGAATGAATCGCATGCACGTACTGAGTCGAATCGAGCTACCGATCGCGTGGCCGTCGATCCTCACCGGCATGCGGGTCAGTACACAGATGCTCATGGGCATCCTCGCCATCGCGGCGTACGCCAAAGGTCCTGGTCTGGGAAACCTGATCTTCTCCGGACTCTCGCGTGTCGGTAGCCCGAATGCTGTTCCGCAAGCGCTGGTCGGCACCGTACTGATCGTCATTCTCGCTCTGATTCTCGACGGAATCTACGTCGTCATCGGTCGTCTCACTACTTCGAAGGGGCTGCAATGACTGAAACCATTCCGTCTGACGTATCCACAGATCAGAAGGTATCCGGGGTCGAGATCGTCCTGGAGTCCGTCACCAAGCGGTACCCGGGCCAGAAAGCTGCAGCGGTGGACAATGTTTCGCTGACTGTTCCGGCCGGTGAAATCGTGGTCTTCGTCGGACCTTCGGGTTGCGGCAAAACAACGACGATGCGCATGATCAACCGCCTGATCGAACCTACCTCCGGCAAGATCACCATCGACGGCAAGGACGCGCTGTCGATCGACCCGGACAAGCTCCGCCGTGGCATCGGGTACTCGATCCAGCAGGCAGGCTTGTTCCCGCACTTCACGATTGCGAAGAACGTCGCGACTGTCCCGGGTCTGATCGGTTGGGACAAGAAACGTATCGCAGCGCGCACCGACGAGATGCTCGACCTCGTAGGCCTCGATCCCGATACCTATCGCGACCGCTACCCTCGCCAATTGTCCGGCGGGCAGCAACAGCGTGTGGGCGTGGCCCGGGCGCTGGCTGCCGATCCTCCGGTGCTGTTGATGGACGAACCTTTCGGTGCCGTCGATCCGATCACCCGCGGCCTGCTCCAGGACGAACTGATGCGTCTGCAGTCGGAGTTGGGTAAGACCATCGTCTTCGTCACGCACGATTTCAACGAGGCAGTCAAACTCGGTGACCGTATTGCCGTGCTGGGCAATCAGTCCAGCATCATGCAGTACGACACTCCGGAAGCGATTCTCGCCAATCCCGCAAACGACATGGTCGCGGGATTTGTCGGGGCGGACGCCTCGCTCAAGCAGCTGACCCTGACTCGCGTGCGCCAGATCAAACTCAAGCAGTGCCTCACCGCCCGCGAAACCGATTCGGTCGATGATTTGAGAACCGCACTCGCAGCGCGTAAGTGGAAGTGGGCCCTGATTCTCGATCAGCGCGGACGGCCGCTTCGATGGGTCTCTCCCGGCCACCTCGCCCATGCGTCGACTCTTCGAGGTGTCGGTAACGAGATCGGCGAAGCCGTGTCCATCCAGTCCACCCTGCAGGATGCTTTGGAAGCTCTTCTCGCAGAGAGCAATGCGTCCACCGTGGTCACCGGACGGCGTGGCGAGTACGTCGGTCTCATCACCATCGACACACTGGTCAGCCATCTCTCCGAAATGCGCGAGGAGCATGCGCACGACCACGACGAAGAGCCAGACACCGAGAACGTCGAGGGTTGAACATGACTGCCACGACAGAGGAGCGCGTCTCCGCGCCTGAGATGGAACCGGACGCCCCCGATCTGGGTGCGGCCGAGAACGCCGCCACGCGCCGTGCGGAACGGATGCGACTGTATGTCCAGCCGGTCATCGTCCTGATCCTGGTTGCGGGCGTGTTGATCTGGGCATTCAGCCGAGATCTCAACGCGACGCAGAAGGCGAGCATCAACCTCGACAACATCGTCACTCTGACCTGGCAGCACGTACTGATCACCGCCGCCGTGGTCATCATCGTCGTCGCCATCGCGGTTCCGCTCGGAACCCTGCTGACCAGGCCGAAATTCACCCGCCTGGCACCGTTCTTCGTGGGAATAGCCAACATCGGAGCCGCAGCGCCTGCCATCGGCCTGCTCGTGCTGTTCTATCTCGCGACAAGAACGACCGGCTTCTGGATCGGCGTATTTCCCATCGCGTTCTATTCGTTGCTCCCGGTGCTGCGCAACACCATCCTCGGCTACCAGCAAGTGGACAAGACCTTGATCGATGCGGGGCGCGGGCAGGGAATGTCTTCGCTCACGGTCCTGCGTCAACTCGAATTCCCGATGGCCGTCCCGTACATCCTTGCAGGACTGCGCACTTCGCTCGTTCTGGCCGTCGGTACCGCGACGCTGTGCTTCCTGGTCAGTGCCGGCGGACTCGGCATTCTGATCGACACCGGATACAAGCTCCGCGACAACGTCACCCTCGTTGTCGGTGCCGTACTGGCGGTGTCGCTGGCCTTGCTGATCGACTGGCTCGGCGCGCTCGCCGAAACTTATCTCGGGCCCAAGGGATTGCGATGACCAAGACTTCGATCACCAGAACGTGGGGCTGGAAACTCGCGGTTGCCACGATCGGCCTCACACTTGTCGCTTCGTGTGGTCTCGAGTCCGGTGGCGCACTGCCCCTGGCCGTCGGCCCCGGCAGCATCGCGCCGGTTCCGGAGCTCGAGGGTGTGAAGATGACCGTCGGCTCCAAGGACTTCACCGAGCAGATCGTGCTCGGGTACGTCATCGAATTCGCGATGGCCGCTGCGGGCGCGGATGTTCGAGACCTCACGAACATCCAGGGCTCGAACAGCACCCGTGACGCACAGTTGAACGGCCAGATCGATCTTGCGTACGAATACACCGGAACCGGCTGGATCAACTACCTCGGCAACGAGACACCGCTTCCCGATTCGCAGGCGCAGTTCGAGGCCGTCCGCGACGCGGACCTTGCTGCGAACGACATGGTGTGGACCGATCCGGCGCCGATGAACAATACGTATGCATTGGCGATGAGCAAGGAGACCGCTGAGAAGACCGGTGTCAAGACCGTTTCCGACTACGCGAAGTTGGTCGAATCCGATCCCGGAGCTGCGGTGACGTGCGTCGAGACCGAGTTCAACGTCCGCCAGGACGGATATCCCGGCCTGGCAGCGAAATACGGTTTCGACGCCTCTCGTGCCCAACGCCAGATCCTGCAGACCGGCATCATCTACCAGGCGACAGCCGATGGCGATCAGTGCAAGTTCGGCGAGGTGTTCACCACCGACGGTCGCATCATCGCACTCGATCTCGTTCTGCTCGACGACGATCTCCAGTTCTTCCCGAAATACAATCCGGCACTGGTGATGAAAAAGGACTTCGCGGAAGCACATCCGCAGGTAGCAGAAGTCATGGCACCGATCTCGGAGCGACTGACCAACGAGGTGATGACCGAGCTCAACCGGCAGGTCGACGTCGACGGCAAGGAGCCGGCGGACGTGGCCCGCGACTGGCTGGTCTCGGAAGGCTTTGTCACGGCGCAGTGATCGGCTGACCGCAACCCAGCCGAGTAGTTACCGTTTGCGTCCGACGCAGAACACTCGCCGGAACGGAAAGAGCGTTCCGGCGGCTGTTGCGGGGTAGGCCTCCCGCAGCAGATCGGAATACTGACGCTCGAACTCCGGAGCGTCAGCTTCGCCGAGAACGTCGAGCACGGGCCGTAACCCCGTCCCCCGTACCCATCCGAGCACCGGGTCGGCACCTGCCAGCACGTGTACGTACGTCGTCTCCCAGGCGTCGACGTCGAATCCGTGTTCTTGGAGACGCTGCGCGTACTGAACTGGACTGTCGACGCCTTCCGGGCCGCGTAGGACGCCACCCAGTCGCTCACTCCATTCCGCTGATTCCGCGAGATCTCGCATGAGCGCATGGGACGGAGCATCGAAGTTACCCGGCACCTGCCACGCCAGCCACGATCCGGATTCCAGGGTGTCCGCCCACTGGTCGATCAGCTCGCGATGGCTCGGAACCCACTGCAATGCAGCGTTACTGACGACCACGTCGTAACCGGTGGCGTCGAAGGACATGATGTCCCCCAACTCGACGGTGACGTTTCCCGGTAGGTCTGTAGGGGCCTGCGCGACCATTTCGGGAGACGAGTCGAATCCGGATACCGAGGCGTCCGGCCATCTTTCCCCGAGCATCGCGGTCAGGGTGCCTGATCCGCAGCCGAGGTCGGCTACCCGCGTCGGGTCTTCGGTGGCCACCCGTGACACCAGGTCCACGAACGGGCGTGACCGCTCACCCGAATAGCGGCCGTAGACTTCGGGATTCCACGTGACAGTGCGCATGAACCCATCCTGCACCCTGTTCCTGAGAATTGCCGCCCGTCAGATCTCGCTCTTCACGATCCGGCCTTTCGAAAATCACCGACGCGGCACCACGGTGGACAGTACGTTCGGCAACCTCGACCAGTCCGCGGTGATGTAACTTGCGTGCTGCCCGGCCAACAGGTCGAGACGCTCGCTCGCCTCGGTTTCGGTGGCATGGGTTCCGTCGATCTGCGGAGCGACCTTGTGCGCGTCGGTCATGACGAGCAGGTAGCCGCGATCGTGGTACCAACTCGGATCCACGACTCCGGCGGTGTAGTCGAGAGCGTCGCCGTCGAAAATCACGAACCACGGACGGATCCCCGGGTCGGTATAGCGGTCGAGACGTGGGTCTCCCGGTGATGCACGGTGAACAGCGGGAAAGGCGGCGCTGAGTTCGACGAGCCCGGCGGAGGACAGATCTCGCAGGTGCGTCGCATACTGCCGGTCCGTCCACTCCGTATCGAGAGGGTTTCCCTCCTCGATCGTTCCCGGTATCAGCTCGAACAGAAATTTCCCGGTCATTTCGGAATTACTCGGCCATCCACGCTCGGTGACGGCGGCATCCGGGGTGGAGTAGGACTCCCCCATCAAATCGGCCGGCGTGAAAACCGCGTCTCCGAGTGTCCCGAGAATCAGGGCGTCGAGATCCGCGGGCCCACGTCCGTACCCGGCAGTGAACCCGTCCTTGATTTCCAACTTGATCATCACCGGCGGGTGCTCGGGATTGGCCTCGTGCCACGCCCGCATATCTGCCAGGCATCCACGGAATCCCTGATCTCGTAGACCGCTTCGCAACCCGGATGCGTCCTGAGCGCCGACGCAGTTGCTCTCGCTCGCCACCGGATTCATGTGCGACACACGCCAGTCCGGACCGCCCCCGTTGGTCCACAGGTCCAGCTCGAGCAACGACGCCCCGGAATCCAAAGCGTCGGCGAAGTACGGAAACGTCGCCTTCTCGTAGGAATTGTGGACCCCGACTGACGTGGTCTCGGAAAACGAGCGCACTTGGTTCGTAGTCGTTTCGGCGCCGGCAGAGGGCGCCGAGACGACCGCCACGAACGCACTCATACCGGCTACCAGGATTGCTCGCATGTTCGACACTCTCGCAGAAATCACCCCACGGCAGGATGGAATCGTCAGAGTTAACTGGACAATCGTCTAGATTGCACCGGAGTGGGGCATGATTTCAGGCGGTGGGTGAGGGCAATTGTCAGGCCAATAGCATCAGTGCCGGAACTGATCCGAGTCAGAGCACTCGCCGCACACTCGCAGGAGGAATCGCATGCAGCTGACTCAATTCGTTCACCGATCCCTACGAGCGTCGCCCGAAGCGGTGATGACGATCTCCGATGGCCGAGTGCGCACGTCTCGCGAATCGGTCGACCGGATCAAGAGGCTCGCGGGCGGGCTGCAGACGTTAGGCCTGCACACCGGTGACAGAGTCGCGATCTTGGCATCGAACTCCGACTACTACCACGAGGCGCTCCTGGCCTGCTGGTGGTTCGGAGCAGTGGCCAGTCCGGTCAATTCTCGCTGGAGCACGGCGGAAATCAGGTACGCCCTGGAAGATTCAGGGTCGACGGTATTACTCGTGGACGAGAATTTTGCTTCCGTCGGATCTACCCTTCGCGAGGCGTGTCCAGGCCTGACCACTGTCGTCTACTGCGGCAACGACCGAGTTCCGGACGGAATGCTCGACTACGAACAGGTGATCGCGGAGGCGATTCCGGTCGACGATCTGCGCGTCGGCGGCGACACGCTTGCACTACTCCTCTACACCGGCGGGACCACCGGAGTGCCGAAGGGCGTGATGATCAGCCATCAAGCGCTGATGACCTCGGCGCTGGGCACTCTCGCGGCAGGCGGCGTGGCAATCAGCAACGGAACGAACCTCGCGGTGAACCCTCTGTTTCACATTGCCGGGATCGTCGGATGGTTGGCTCAGTCGCTGATGGGTGGAACCCAGGTCTTCGTAGCGAACTTCAGCCCACGGACGTTCCTCGAGGCCGTGGACCGCTATCGCCCGACAACCGTGGGTCTGGTGCCGACAATGCTCCAGATGTTGGTCGCCCACAAAAACGAAACGGGCGAAGACGCAACCACCTACGATCTGTCCAGCGTCAGGATCCTGAGATACGGCGCCTCGCCCATATCTCCGACGCTTCTCGGGCAGGTCATGCAAATGTTCCCCAACAGTTCCTTCGCTCAGGGCTATGGGATGACTGAAACCGCGCACATCAGCATGCTGAGTCCAGCCGATCACCTCGAAGGTGGTGATCTCCTCCGCAGCGCTGGTCGCGCGCTCCCTCATTGCGAGGTGAAAATCGTCGATCCGGCCGGCTCGGAACTCCCACCCGGCAAGGTGGGCGAAATCGTCACGTTCGGCAGCCACGTCATGCTCGGATACTGGAACAAACCGAAGGAGACCGCAGAAGTGCTCCGCGACGGGTGGATGCATACCGGCGACGCCGGATACCTCGACGCCCGCGGTTACCTGTTCATCGTCGATCGCATCAAGGACATGATCGTCACCGGTGGCGAGAACGTCTACTCCACCGAGGTCGAAAATGCTCTGGCACAACACGAATCCGTCGCGGCCTGTTCCGTGATCGGTCTGCCCGATGCCCAGTGGGGCGAGCGTGTCCATGCCGTGGTCGTCCTTCGGCATGGTTTCGACGCCGACGCCGACGAACTGCGCGCTCACGTGAAAACGCTGATAGCCGGATACAAATCTCCGCGCACTTTCCAATTCGTCGATGCATTGCCGCTGTCGGCAGCAGGCAAGGTGCTGAAGCGCGATCTTCGTTGCAACGCAACGTAATCCTTTACGACGGTCAGGATTACAGCTTCAATGTCGGTTCTGGGTCGGTGATCAAGCGGTGCAGTGACGGCGACGCCGCTACGGCCTCTCCTAGTTGCGTCGCACTCGCGATTTCGTCGCCGAACTCCGATCGCCAGGCGTGCAGTCGACGCGTCAGTTGTTGCAATCGGTATTCGCGGGTCATGCCGATTGCACCGTGTGCCTGGTGGGCGGCGCGGACGCTCACGAGCGCATTCTGCGAAACCACCAATTTGGTTGCGCTCACTTCGAAGTCGGCGTCGCCTCTGATGAGTGCATGTGCAGTGCGATCGACGGCCAGCGTGGACATCGAAGCCATCTGAGCAAGCGTCACGATATGCTGCTGGACTGCTTGAAACTGCGCGACGGGCCTACCGAATTGCACCCGGTCGGACACATAGCGCCGGGTCAACGTCGACGCCGACTCCATCGCTCCCGACATCTGCACCGAGCGCAAGAACGCGCCGAGCTTGCTGAGAATCCGGGCATCGACCGGGTTGTCGCCGTCAATGGTCCGCGCTTCGGAGAACGTCAGGCTCTCACGCGGTTGCCCCGCAAGATCCGTCCCGCCACCGATCTCGGCGTCGGAGATGTCAAGGAGTACGACGCGATCACCGAGAACTGCTGCCAGCACTGATGCGGCACTACCCCACGGCACGTCGTGAAAGGTTCCCGACAGGAAACCGTCGTCGGTCCGGCGCACATCGTCGCGCGGCGAACCCGGGGCGACCGTTGCGATTCCGGAGGGCACGGGTAACCCGCCCGCTGTTGCCAGCCTGCCCGCGAGGTACGTCTCGGCGAGCGGCAGCGGCGCAGCGTGCCTCGCCGCCGCGCGCTGGACAGTCACGGCGTCGAGGAGCGAGCCACCGGAACCACCAACCGATTCGGGAAGACCGACCAGAGGTAACCCTAGTTCGACTGCCGCGCTCCATAATCCGGCGGGCAGACCGCCGATCTCCGCCTGCGCTACCACCTCGGTGCCGGACTTCTCGGCGAAAAATTGCTCGACCATCGATTCGAGGTCGGCGTCGAATGTGTACGCGTTGATCTGTGACCCCGAATTCATCGGTCCAACCCTTTCATGATTACGGTGCGGAGAATTTCGTTTGTACCGCCGCGAATCGACCACGACGGCGCCACCAGCACGGCCCGGGCGAGCAGCGACTCGTACGGATCGTCGGATGCAAGGTCCGGAGCCCGGCCGAGGTGCCGCGCGACGGTCGCAACACAGTCCTGTTCGAAGCGTGTTGCCATCTCCTTGATCAGCGCGGCCTCCGTGACCGGCGAGCGACCGGCGTCGACCATCCGTGCGATGGACAGCGACATCCCGCGAAAAGCCCAGCAGCGTGCGGTAATCGAGCCCAGATCGGCGAGGGCAGCTGGACCGCCTTGCGCTGCTTGGTTGGCCGCGAAGTTCTCGAGGACCGGCATCAGCGACATCCAACGGTCGACGCCACCTCGCTCGAGTGCGAGTTCACCGGTGTTTTGTCCCCAGCCCGCTCCGACGTCTCCGAGGCGACGCGAATCCGGCACGAAAACATCCTGGAACGACACCTCGCAGAAGTCCTCACTACCGTCGATGAACGGAATGGGTGAGACGGTCAGACCCTCGCTGTCGCGATCGACGATCAGCTGAGTGAGTCCGTTGTGCTTGTCTGCCGAGGTTCGAAGCAGGGCGAGTATGTGTGTGGCATGGAAGGCGCCGGTGGTCCAGATCTTGGTGCCGTTGACTTTCCAGCCACCATCGACACGTTCGGCGCGAGTGCGCACCGATGCCAGGTCCGAACCCGAGTCGGGCTCACTCATCCCGATCGAGAACGAGAACTCACCGCTCGCGATACCGGGAAGGAAGTACCGCTTCTGTTCTTCCGTGCCGTTGGCGGCGATGCTCGGACCCGACTGTCTGTCTCCGATCCAGTGATAGCCGACCGGCGCTCCCCGCGCGAGAAGTTCTTCGACGACGACCAATCGATCCACTGCTGACCGTCCGCCCCCGCCGTATTCCTTCGGCAGCGACATGCCGAGCCACCCACGTCGACCCAGATCTCGCGAGAACACCGGATCCACCGCCCCGGCCATCCCGAGTCCGAGCGAGTAGGTACCGGGGGTGAGTCGCTTGTCGAGGTACTCCCGCACTTCAGCCTGAAGAGCAAGCTCCTCGATCGTCAGTTCTGTTGCGTCGAAACGCATGACGTCTCCGATCAGTTTCGTGAGTCGATCCGCCGCCCGTGGCGCTTACCCGAATTTTTCATGCGCCCAGCAGCAGGGCACAGCCGATCTCGAAGAGTCTGTCCGACAGGTCGTCGCGACGGCGAAGCCGGCCGATTCGGACGGCGTTCTCCACAACTGTCAAAGTGGCATTGACGGTGATCCTGGCGGTGGCGGACTCGAGGCCCGGACGGACTTCTTCGAGCATCTTGACCCATAGCGCGACGTACTCACGTTGATTCTGTTCACACGTGCGGCGGAACTTGTCCGGTAATTGGTCGAGTTCGCTGATCAACAACCCGATCAAATGACGCTCGTTGATCGCGAAATCGATATGTGCGGCAAGCAATCCGGACAGCGCGTCCTCCGGGCCGGTTGCGGCGCCGAGAGCCTGTGCAACGCCGAGCCGGCGACGCTCGCCGCCCCTCGAGACCGCGGAGATCAGCAGGTCGATCTTGGCATCGAAGTGGTTGTACACATTCGGGCCTGTCGTTCCTGCAGCCTCACCGATGTCCTCGGTATTGACTGCTTGATATCCACGCTCGTCGAACAGCCGAATTGCTTCGGTCAACAAGAGTTCACGTCTGGGTATCACAACGGGCAGGTGACCCGTTGCCGCCACGACTTTCACTTCTGAGCGACCCAGTTCCGCGTATGCAGCGCGGTCTGCCAACTCGACAAGCAGCAGTTCCATCTGACGCCTCGGCAAGGACACTCGATGCGAAGACACACTGTTGAAGACTGCG
The DNA here is from genome assembly GCF_029457415.1 of Rhodococcus sp. RCBS9. Taxonomy (NCBI): domain Bacteria; kingdom Bacillati; phylum Actinomycetota; class Actinomycetes; order Mycobacteriales; family Nocardiaceae; genus Rhodococcus; species Rhodococcus sp. RCBS9. Next base: position 1,390,938 of record NZ_CP120422.1, read on the forward strand.
ATGACAGCCCAGGCGAGCAGATAGCTGTCTTCCTCGTCGAGGTCGGGACGCTCAATTCGGATCAGCACTGCATCGCGCGAAGCTGCACTCTTGAGGGTCGAACGCATTTCCTCGCGTTGCTCGTCAGGCAGATAGCGTGCCTCTCGCTGCCACAGGAGCGACAGACCCCGACGTTTGGACACCGATGCCGCAAGTTCGGTGATCAGTGTTTTCAGATCCTCGGCACCTGCGACCCGATCGTAGAGCGATTCGATGCCTGCGTTGACTGCGGCGTAAAGGAGATCCGGCTTGTTCTTGAAGTGCCGATAGAGCGCAGGTGCCGTGATTCCCACTGCAGCAGCCACCTGAGCGACAGACACGTTGTGATAACCGTGCTCACGGAAAAGCTCACCTGCAGCCGCAAGAATCTGCTGCTTACGGTCGCGGGGCCTGCGTACGACCATCGTGACTCTCTCCTTCGCGGCAGCGGACAAGCTCAGAGTACCGAGCCGAGGAATGAAGCAATGAACCGAACCGTCTACAGCAGCGACGATCCGATGCACCGTTCACGAACACGGAATCCCGCTCAGGAGTAGATGAACGACTCGACCATCCCTCGTTCGGCGGCCCTGTCTGCAAGAGGCCATGCCAACAGCATCAACACGATCCGAACCACCCACTGCGACTCTTGACCTTCAGGATCCAATCCTGCAAGTTCCAGTGCAGTACGCGGGAGCAACGGCGAGGACACGAGATACTCGTCGATTCCGTTGGCCCGCGCTGCCGCAAGGCCGTGGCTCATGGCAGCGTCGGATCTGATCGCGTCGACGGCGACGAGGATCGACTCCACGATGCGCTCGTCGCCGTGCAGTGATTCGACGGCAGTCGCGACCTTGCTCGCCACGGATGCCGCGCCTCGTGACAACAACCCCTCGCGGATCGCGGACTTGCCACCTACGTAGCGGTAGAGCGTTGCCCTCGAACAGCCTGCGCGGGCAGCGACGTCGTCGGCGTTGAACCGATCGAATCCCTGTTCTCGAATCAACTCTGCCGCAGCCGCGAAGATGCGCTCGGTTGCGAGTTCACGGCGGTTACCGCCGGCCAACCAGTCGGCGGCGCGGCGCTCGTTTGCACCGGTCACTCTCCGTCACCTCGTCTCACTCTGAGACAGATTCAATCAGAAATCTCAAGGCTACGGAAGGCCGCGAGCCTCTGACCTGGGAGAAGTACGAGGGGGTTGAAGTGCGTGAGATTTTCTCAAAATGCCAGTTCAGAGGCATTTTCCACCTGTTGACTTCTCCTCGACGGCCGTGACATCTTCCCTTCGTGACACCATCGACGCTCGACATCAACCCTTTCCTGCCGTCGAACATCGACGACCCGTACCCGCTATACGACGTACTCCGGCGCGAGCACCCCGTGTACCGCATTCCTGATACCGACTTCTATCTGGTGTCCACGTGGGAATTGGTCACCGAAGCCGTTTCCCGTACCGACGACTTCTCCAACAACCTCACCGGCGTGCTGGTTCGTACACCGGACGGTTCGGCAATGACATTCGACATGAACGGCGGCGGCCAAGCTGTTCACGTTCTCGCGACTGCCGACGAGCCCGACCATCAACACCAGCGCAAACTTGTCTTGCCGACACTGGTCGCCAAACGTATACGAGCACTCGAGCCGGTGATGACCGAGTACACGCAGCAGTTGTGGGACAACGGCTTCGACGGTCGACGGATCGAATGGGTCACGTCGGTAGCGGACACGCTGCCGCTGCAGATGGTTGCCACGCTGATCGGCTTGCCGGCACACGACGTCCCCCAATTGCTGGCGTGGTCGTACGACAGCACCGAACTTCTCAGCGGCATCGTGACCGCTGAACGGTTGACAGGCGTCGTCACCTCGGCGGCCGAACTCACCGGGTACCTCTACAGCAAGTTTCGTGAGGCACGGGCTCACCCGGTGGATGATCTACTCGGAGACCTCGTCCGTTGCTGTGACGCAGGCGAACTCAGCGAAGACGTGGCCGTGCTGATGTTGGTGCAACTCGTCGGTGCGGGTGGCGAATCGACCGCCGGACTGATCGCCAACTCTGCACGGTTGCTCGCCGAGCGCCCTGAGATTCAGACGCAGCTGCGCGAGGACCCTCTACTCGTGGGCGCGTTCCTGGAAGAAACGCTCAGGCTCGAGTCACCCTTTCGCGGACATCACCGACATGTCAACGCGGACACGACACTCGGTGGCATGACACTGCCCGCCGGCAGTCATCTCATACTGCTGTGGGGTTCGGCGAACCGCGACCCCGAGTCGTTCGTCGAACCACAGGTGATGAACCTCGACAGAGTCAATCCCCGAGCACATTTCGCCTTCGGCAAAGGAGCACATTTCTGTGTCGGGGCCGCGCTGGCTCGTCTGGAAGCAAAGATCGCGATCGCAGTCCTTCTCGAAAACAGTGCGCACTTCACAATCGATTCCGAATCCCCACCCCGTTGGGTCCCCAGCATGTTCGTACGCCGCCATCAGAGTTTGCGTCTCGCTGTCACCGGATAGTTTCACTCAGTTGTCGAAATTGTGGGCTATCCAGTCGATCGTCTGCATTCCGAACAGATCAGTTCCCCAACCGTATGGATCCGTGAATGCGCGATCCATACTGCAGTCCGTGGGCTGATAGCTCACGTCCGTCCCTCGGCTTCTGTACGTGTCCGCCAGTTCTCGCGCATCAGCTGCCGGCACAAGTGACATCGGGGAGTCGTCCTTTGCGCACGAAGCTATCAATACCTTCGACGCCGGAGCACCGTGACCCAATACGTTGTCGTCGTACGCGCGCTGGAAGCTGGGTTCTGTGGTCGGATCGATTCCCGGCTCGAAAAGGCTCGCCAGCGGTACGAACGGAAGCGTGAAGTACGCCGGCATCTGGCACTCATCCCGGTACACGTCGGCAATCGCTCGGCCCACGGGATTGAGCTTGTCGTTCAACTTCATCTCGGGGTACCAGGGTTCGAGGCCAAGGAGCGTCGCAAATCCGAAGCCGGCACCGACCGAGGAATCTGTTGTCTCCATGAATGTTCGGGGCTTGATCACCATTCCCTCGAGGACTGTCGAGACGATATCGAGTTCCGGCGCGTAGGACTGCGCAGATTCTGCGGCGAATGCCGAACCGACTCCACCACCAGCGATTCCGAACAACGCAATCTCCGCATCCGGATTCAGCTCGGAATCCTGCAGCTGAAATGCTGCGCGCACAGCATCCAACTGCGCGTGCCCCGCGAACTTGCCCGCGAAGACGCCGTGAGGATCACGGTCTCCGTTGTTCCCGACGTCGGATATCACTACGGCATAGCCTTTTCCGAACATCAGCGCCAGCGGACCCAAGGCCGACCAGGAGGCGCCGTCCAGCGGATCGCCGCCGGTCCAGTGTGAACTCGGATGACAGTAGCCGCCGACGCTGTCGTTGGCCTCCTGGTAGCTGATGACTTTCTTCTCCGATGCCGGTGTTCCGTCGATCGGGATCATCATGATCCCGGTGCTCACCACCGGCGTCGAACCGTCGATTCCGGTTGTGACGTACATGATCTTGTAGGCGTCGAGCTGTCCCGGTTTGTATCCGGTGAACAGTACATCCACCTTCTTCGACTTCAGGAGATCACCGGGACGCTCGGCGCCGGTCAACACCGGCTCGTCGTAAAACGGATCATCGGGCGTGAGTGCAGTGAAGATCTCCTCTTCGGATGCGAACTCCCCCGAACTGAGAGCACCGACGGTGAACCCGTTGAACACCTCTCCCAGAGTTGGGGTGTCGGTTCGAAACTCCTCGGATACAGGAGTTTGCACGTCTTTCGGGGCATCACTGTCCGGCACCTCAGCTCCAGCCGTTGCTGGCAGGACCAGCGCAACGGTCAGCGCTACCAGCGGCGCCAACCTTCGGAATGTCGCCGACGACATCACTGAACCGTCACTTTCAAACTGGAGAGGGCCGATTCGAGAGTTTGTGGGAGGGTCACCATCGGGCGGTGACTCTCCAATTGAATTTCGTAGGGAACACTCAATGTGGCTACGAGCCGTGGCCAATCTTCTTCGACCATCGCTCGGTACTTCGGCAAGAGCTGTGAGGTGATGTAGTCCCAGCGGTCCTCGTACACCGACCAGTTCCAATCCGGGAGGGGCAGTGTCACTGTCGCGGTGCGTCCGTCCGCCAGTGTCGTCGCGAACTCGAGAGACCGAAACGAGCGAGGCGGTACGACGCCGGCGACCGAAGGTGAACCGGCGACAGTCGATGCGTAAGTGATCGCCTCTCCCACATCACCTTTGTAGGCGCGCACGGTATCCCACTGGTCACGGATGATCATCCCTTGCTCACGTTGGAGCAGTGCTACGTTCCCACGTGCAATCCGATTCGAATCGCCGGAAGCTACATCACGCCAGGCGTCCATGACATCCTGACCGAACATTCCGGCACTCTGCATTTCTTCCAGCGCGGGAAGTCCTTCATCCACGTATGCCTGATGCATCGGCATCAGATCCGAGAAGATGTTCTTCTGCATCACCAGGATCATCCCCAGCACATAATCCAAGTCGTCCGCTGTGACGTTCCTGCCCACCGCGGCGAGTGCGCGCAGCCCTGCCGGCAATTGGTTCAGCGCTTGCACGCCAACCTGATCCGTGACCTGAGAAACTATCGAATTGGCAACATATTGCAGATTCGGAAACGAGTACATGTCCGCCATCAGTTCGAAGTCGATCAGTCCCCCGCCGAAGTCCGCACCAACCTGTCCACCCATGCCCGCCCACTGCAATTCCGGGTGACCGAGTTGCAGATCCTCGTAGTAGCGGTACGACTTCACCAGGTTCGTGCGATTAGCCGACACTCCGGCGCGCGGATTCCACGATGAGAGATCGATTCCGGCGGCTTCCGTGGCAGCGACCAATCGATACTGAAACAGCAAGGCCGCATAGGATTCCGGACTGCGACCACTGGCGCGGGCTTCTTCCACAAGGGCTTGCAAGGTGCCGAGATCAGTCGGCAACGCGGGATGGACACCGCCCGGACCGTGTTCGGCATTCCGATTCACCAAAGGCAAATTCACGTACTCGTCCAGCTCGGACGCCGACGCTGAAATCTGTACCGAGAGCAACGCGGACATCGCCAGCGCGCATGCCGTCGCGGCTGCGAATACGTCGCGCGCCCAACGACGTCGCCGAACACCTGCCCCCAGGTTCATCCGCATATCGATCCCTGTACTCAGGTCGGCACCGCCCCGATCGATTGCCGAATCCTACCTACTTTGCAGTAAGATAACTGAATCTGGGAGAAAATCCAAATTCCGAATCAACATCTCTGCAGCGACTGAAGCCATTGCAGATGAGAATCTTTTACCCCGAATAGTCGGCATCGAAACCCACTCGACAAGCGATCGTCCAGCTATCCGCGCCCCAATCTACGTGTCGCATCCACTCCGATTACAGTTCATTTTCAGCTCCCTCGCAGATTATTGATCAAACTTCCGAAAATGGTTGCACAACAGACAGTTAACTCTCACAACTCCTCACCCTTGGACGTTTGTCCGACTAGAATTCGGGTTATGAAAACTACCAGTTACTCATCTCGAAAGCCTGGCGCGCTATGGAGCACAGTCATAGGGATACTCACGGCCCTCGTACTTGCACTGGTGGGCGGAGCACTGATGCCGTCGCTCGCTCACGCAGCGGACGGTGAGAGTGGAATCATCGAGTACTCCGCAGACAACTCGACCTGGGGAGATACTTCCAAAATCGTCTGGAGCACAGACATACTCATCCCGGGTGGGACCAACACAACCACATTCTACGTCCGAAACGCATCGGACCTCGCAGGTGAGGCACACTTCTACGTCGGAGACTACGAAATCAGCGACGGCATGGAAGCCTTCCTTCGTGTCGACGTAAACGGCGTCACCGGCAATCCGCTCACCGCCACCGGCAATGCCGCCACACCAGGGACCCAGTTGAACTCGGTCCGCCTCGCACCGGGCCAAAGTGCCAAGGTTGCCTTCGTGATCGGAATGCCCGTCGAGGCAGGGAATTCTTCGCAGAACGGCAGTATTACGCCGAACTGGAGTGTGGACCTCACACTCGATTCCACCGATACACCCGTCACGCCCGGCGGAACCGGATCACTCGATTTCGGTTCCCTGAATTTGGGGTCGGCGAGCTTCGGTTCACTCGACACCGGATCAGTGAAGACCGGATCTACCAGCTCCGGATCGCTTGATGTCGGATCGCTCGGCAAGCCGGTCACATTCATCGGATAGCCTCCCCTACAACAATTCACAAAGTGAGGCCGGATAGCAGATTTGCTACCCGGCCTCACTTCTGAACAGCTACAGCGCTCGTGTTGTCCGCACCGACATCATGCGGGAATCTGCACCAGATTCACGTCGAATCGCGCCAAGTTCAACGACTGATCCATCGACAACGCTGTCGCGGAATCCTTGTCGAAGGTGAAACGTATTGCCACGTCGACTATCTTGCCGTCCTTCGCCGTACTGACCACAGTTCCGTCGGCACCGACAGGCACTGGCACCCCGTCGAGCTTGACTTCGGTGACCGGCTTCAGCTGGGCAACCAGCGCAGCTCCACCGGAGACACCCAGATCACTGGTCGACAGCTTTGCCTTCATTCCAGTTCCCTTGATCTCCAACGCGAAACTGGCGTGGTAGGTCAGAACGTCGCCCGGCACGACAACCATCGTCGACAGATCGATCGGACCGTTCTGATCCGTCCAGGTAGGTGCGGTGACGGTTTTCAGCGCCAACGAACCGGATTCGACCGGAGTAGTCACCACAGGCGTAGTTGTGGCCGGAACGGACGTGGTCGTGGTGGGCTTACCGCCGCCGGACGAACCCAATGAGCCGGTATCAGCACAGCCAGTCAGGAATGCCGCCCCTCCGAGCATGACCAGCGATGTGCCGATCATTTTGGTACGTCGCGTATTCCATCGACTTGCGGGAACGATGCGATTATTCATTCGAACTCTCCCGTTCCCGAATTCCGTCTCTTCTATATTCATCACTTCTGCCCGTCGATCCAGGCAGCGATCTCTGCGGGAGCTTCGCCGGAGGGGTTCTTTTCCGAGACCCCTGTTTCGGCGTTGACGCGATAGACGTTGGCGCCGTCCACGATCCACAGCTCGTCTGCATCGGACTGCCACATCACGGTTGCAGTGGCGCTCACCGGTATGCTCGACACTTCTGCACCCGAACTGTCGGTGACCACCACCGCGACGCTGGCACCGTCCTGCATCAACGTTGCGTCGTAGCCAGTCAGCGACGTCTCGGCCGCACCCAATGCCATCGGCGCTTCCCTCGTGGTCGTGCTGGTTGTCGTGGTTGCATCCGTTGTCGTCGTTGCATCCGTTGTCGTTGTCGGAGTTGTCGACTGAGTCGTAGTGCTGGTCGAGGTCTCCGTTGTTGTGGTGGGACCGGTCGTGGTTGTCACGTCAGCCGTAGTGGGAGTCGTCGTCGACGTGCCTGTCGTTGTCGGTGTACTGGACGTGGTGGTCTCGGCAGCCGTCGCGGTTGTCGGAGCAACTCCGCGAGCAAGCTGCTCAGTTTCAGCGACAGCCGCGCCGGCGATCGAGCCTGCCTCACCTTGGCAATAGATGCTTGTCTGAGACGCAGGTTGGCGTAGGTTCCACCCTCGCCAGTCCGTTGACGATTCGCCCGTGATTCGGTTGATCGTGTAGATGCGAAGCGTGTACGTGTATGAGTTGAAAACGCTGTAACCAGCATCTGTGTAGTAGATAGTGGATGAGACCTGGGTTCCTACTGCGGCACCAACACCGGGATCGTATCCCCATGTTTTCATCAACGAGTTTCCGTTGTAGTACCGCGCCTCGTAGCGATATTGGGGACCTATGTGACTCCACTTAACAGTGGACGACTGAGAGCCACCTATGCCGTTTGTCGTGCAACTGACGCTGCTCGTTGCGGGATTGATCTTCCCGCTCACGGTAATGGCACCACTCGTTGCGACGGCAGTGTCTGTGAAGGCCGCTGCGGTGCCGCTCACCTGCGTAACACCGATCAGTGCAAATGCCGAAACACCGAGAACCGCAAGCTTTCGGAGCGAGAACGCCGAGCGATGTCCGCCTGTCCCGCTGTTCGAAGAAACCATCGGAAACTCCGTCGTTGCAGCGGCTTCCGTGTCCACACTGCCAACTCCTCCACTCGGACCGTCATCCGAATCCTTGCGGCGAGAGTTGGGCCGGAAGGCAATGATCACCAATCCGCCGACCAACGCTCCGCCGAGGAAGATCGCGAGTGGGCTGGAGAGCCAAGCAATTGCGTAGCCCATGCCCCCGACGCTGAAGAAAATGCGGTCGGCTTCGGTGACGAAGTAGGGCTCCACGTCTGGCTTGGCATTTGCGTCACCCTTGAGAGTCACCGTGACGGAGTTACCAGCCTGCTGGTCAAGTTCGTACACGCGGTGTGTGATGCGCGTGCCCTGTCCGTTGACGACGCTTACGATGTCGCCCACTGAGAGGTCGGTGGCGGGCACGGTTCGGGCCAATGCCAGGGAGCCAGTGGTGATTTCGGGAGACATCGAACCCGAGCGAAAGACGAGCGGCTTGATGCCGAACAGCATCGATGCCGCGGCGGCGAGAACACAGATGAGTCCAGCCACCGCCCCTATTGTCAGCGCGAGTTCGCGACCGGCACGTGCCGATCTCGAACTGCCGGGAGTTGTGTGATCAGACATGGTCACCTCAGGCTGTCGTCGCCGCGAACTGGAATGAAACATTGATCGACTTGTTCTGTTGTGCCGAAAGCACTCCCGTATCGAGCGCAACCTTGAAGCACAGCGTCTCAGAACCTGTATTCGCAGCCAACTGACGTCCTGTTGTGATGATCGGAGTCGCGGCAGTCGTCGACAAGCCGACCGGGCCGGCAATCGGGGTTGTGCAACTCTGATCGAGAACAGTCACCTTCATAAACGGGGCAAGCGCGGCCTCGCCTGTTGCGGTTGCTGCCATGGTGTATTTGAACTGTGCCGCGCCAGTGTTCTGTACAGGCAGAGTTGCCGTGACACTGTCGCCGGGCATCATGCCCGTCTTGGTCAACGCGGTGAAGCCGTAAGCAGTCGGATCTCCCGGGTCACCGTTGAGCTTCATCTCGATCGAACCGGTGCTGAATACGCCGGAAGTCGCTGTAGCGTTGTCAGTCCACGCAGCAAGAGTGCCAACGGCACCGAGGCCCAGAACAATTCCCACCGACATGATCGCGCGTGCGCGGCCGCTGGTTGCGCCCCCGACCAGACGTGTACCGAGCGAGGCGGGCGCCTGCTGCTCCTCGTGCTTAGACATGGCTGTGCCTTTCTTGCTGCTCAACTCGAGGCGCCGGCGCACTCGGTTCGGAAGGTTGGGGGTCTGCAGACGCAGAACGTCGCCGGGTACGGTCACGGACCGATCCGACGAACATGAACACGGCATAGATCGACAGTGCGCCGACGACAACCGTCAGCATCACCGAGCGCATCTGCCCCGTGATGGCGTTGTATACGTACCCGATGTACGGCACGCTGTACCACACCTTGCCGCGAATCTGCTCCGGTACAACGGGATTCTGATCCGCTATCGGATTTGCATCGCCTTGTGTGACGAAGGTGAGATCACCGGCGGAGTTGAGTCGCACCATCGTGATTCGGTGCGTAACCACATCGGGCTTCCCCGACTCGATTTGGTAGGTGATCGCATCACCTGCCTGCAATTGGGCAGCGTCCTGCGGTTTCACCACGATAAGGGTGCCGGGTGGATAGGTGGGCTGCATCGAACCGGTCAACACAGTGAAGGGCGTCGACCCCGTCAAACGTGGAACAACGACCGTCGACAACAGAATCGCCAGAACACCCAGCAGCAGAGCCCACGAGACAATATTGCGGATCCACCACCAGGCGCCGGTTCTCTGATCAGAACCCTTCACTGCGTGCGTCATACCGACTCCGCTTCGAACGAGAAATGCACGCTCGTGGAAACACCCGATGCGACGTCAGGACCGACAGTGCCACGCAGGCACAAGATTTCGGTACTGCCGGCAGCAACCGTGCGCCATCCCGAAGCTGTCGGTACCTGAGCGCCGACCATGGGACCGTCGTAGATCGCGGTGCCGGCAGCTGCGCCCTGGGCAGGGCAACCGGCTTCGGTAGCCACTGGCGTCACTACCAACGCGAGCGGAACATCAGCGGAAGACTGCGTGACGTTCTGGATCCGGTAATTGAGTGGAACACTACCGGAGTTGTGAACTGTCAACGGAGCCTGTGCATATGCGTTGGGGAACATACCGGTGGCGCCCAGAGCAGTGAAGTCGTAACTGCTCTGGCCGCTCCCGGCACTGCCCACCGTCAGGTCGAGGATCCCGGACTGGATCGTGCCACCGGACAGTGTTTCAGCGGCCGTCCACCGCGCGCTGGTCTGCTGCACCGATACGAAGATCAGTCCGATGACCAGCGCGGCGGCGGTTGCCCACCAACGGTAGTGCTTACGCAAGACTTATGCCTGATCGAGAGTGACGTTGAAGTTCGCCAAGCTGATCGAACCATCCTGCGAACCATTGGTTGCAGCAGCCTTGGTGAAGTCGAACGAGACATTCACATCGACGAGATCACCGTTGTTAGCGGACGTGATCGCAACACCGGTTCCGTTGGTCGGGAGGGTGGCGGCACCGACGCTGGCGGTCACAACAGGCGCCATCTCGGTCGGCAAGGTGGAGGTTCCTCCGATTGAGGACAGGTCGGCCTTCAACGTCGCGCTCAGGTTGTTACCCACAGCGCCGATGGTGACCTTGCCCGAGTACACAACCTTGTCGCCTGGAACTACCTTGTAGGTGTCGATTGCGCCAGGCGCGAGGGCCGTGCCATTCACTGACCAGGTGGGAGTTCCCGACGCTGTCAGCGTCAAATGACCTGAGTTGATCGTTCCGCCGGTCATCGGTGCGTTTGCGTTCCACGCCGCCATGGTTCCCGCGCCACCGGCGAGGAGAAGTGCTGCTGCACCGGCCGCGACTGCGCCCTTGGTTGCCTTGTTCATGGAGAACACTCTTTTCGTCTGGTCCCCGTGGCGGGGAGCTTGCAGGGTGAGAAAGCTGGTCGGATCCAGTCATGTGCGCCCTGGTACGGGCAGAGGGTTTCGTTCATCCGTGGTCAGTGAGGGGTCGTAGCGGTAAGTGCAGAGCGAGAGCATGTTGCGGAAAGATTGCGAGCCGTTCTCGCGAACGGGTCATTCCTCTCTCGTGCTGTCGACGTCCGCTTGCGTCGTTTAGATTTTTACCACACGTATCAGGAATTTTTGGCGAAAAGCTGGTCGAATGTCCAGAACCTTGTTGAAACCTGAACTTGACTACAGAATCGCCTCTCACCTGGATCATTTAAAAGACGCAGCACTTTGTTGCAACCCGTTTGCTGAAGTAACCTTCGCCCGGATGGTCCATACAGTCGGAAGTCCAACTGAAACAAGTTCTACAAACTTTTGGTTTGTTTTGGGGATCGCTCGATTGCCTCCGCTTTGAAAGCAGCGACAATCGAGCAACAAACTAAGGCGGAGGCCCTACACCTCGAAGACGGTCTCACCGCCGACAACCGTGCGCAGGACCGACAGTTCATTCAAGTCTGTCGAATCGCTGCGCAGCGGATCTCCGTCGAGCACAACAAAATCCGCCAAAAGTCCCACCGCTATCCGACCTTTGTCCGATGACTCACCGGTGAGACGAGCGGCTGCGCTTGTGTAGCCGGCCAGCGCCTCGGACGCGGAAACCCGTTGCTCCGCACCCAGAACGTGACCTTCTCGCGTCACACGATGTACGGCGGTGTTCATCGTGAAGAGCGGGTTCACTGGAGTGACAGGGCAGTCGCAATGCAGCGCGTAGGCAAGCCCCGCCGCCACGACCGACGCCACGGGGCTGATCCGCTCGCCGCGACCCGGTCCGAGAAAACGATCGCGGTGCCGGTCACCCCAGTAGTAGACGTGGTTCACGAAGATCGACGCCACCACCCCGAGTTCGACCATCCGCGCGATCTGATCTTCCCGCAACGTCTGAACGTGCTCGAGTCGATGCGAAACTTCGATGTCCGGGTGCGCCGTCCGTGCCGCTGCAATTGCGTCCAATGCAAAATCGATGGCCTGATCACCGTTGGTATGAATCGCAACGTGTCGGCCGACAGCGTGATGTTCCTCGACGAGTGCCCCGAGCGCACCTGCCGGGATTGCCATTCCGCCGCAGTGGCATCCGCCCAGATCGTGGTACGGCGCGGTCAGCGCAGCGGTGTGCAACTGAATCGACCCGTCCGAAATGAGTTTGACGCCGCCCACACGAACTCGCTCGGTCGGATCGGCGAGTTCACCCAACTGATCGTGAACCCCGTGGCCGAGATAGAGGCGCGCACGCAGCCTCAAGTCACCATCGGCGTCGAGTTGCCGGTACGCCTCGTACATCTCGGCCGTGACGTACATGTCGTGGAAACTCGTCACGCCCACCGACGCCATGACTTCCTGCGCCCGCAGCATCGCGATCTTGGACGCATCCGGGTTCATATCCGGAACAAGTCCGTGCACCAGAGACATTGCCGGAACCTCGCACAGTTCACCGGTGGGTACACCGTCGCTGTCTCGAACGATGACACCACCCTCCGGATCGACCGTGGTGGCATCGATCCCGGCCTTCTCCAGCGCGACCGAGTTGACATAGATTCCGTGAGCAGACAAGTGCCGCACCAGAATCGGATGATCGGTGGAAGCCTTGTCCAGATCAACCGCGGTCAGGCCTCGATCTTCCGCCACGAGGCTGTCGTCGAAGCCCCACGCTTCGATGGGCTCGCCAAGTGGTGTGATCGCGGCCCGCGCGGCCAACGCCGTGATCAACTTCTCGATGGTCGGGCACGTATTCGTCGTTGCGTCGACCCCACTGAGCATCAAACCCCACATCATCGGATGAAGGTGCGTCTCGATGAACCCCGGCACAACCACCGCTCCGGCGAGATCGACAACGGAGGTTTCGGAATCGGTCAGCGCCGAGATCTCGGCGTCAGTTCCGAGGGCGACAAATCTGCCGTCCTTGACTGCCACAGCGGTGGCGTTATCGCCGACCGCACCGTCCATGGCCCTGATGTCGCCGTTGATGTAGATGTGGTCAGCCGCCGTGGTCATACGCTTGTCTCCATTCGTTTTCCGACAACAGTCGTCGAGGATTTCTTCGCGGGTATCCGCGTCGCCACAACCACTCCGGCCAAAATCATTCCGGCACCTGCAAGTTGGACGAGAGTTGGGGTCTGTGCAAGCAGCACTGCGCCGAACAACAGTGCTGACGCCGATTGCAACACGAGGCTGGCGGCGACTGCACTTGCAGGCAGACGCTGACTGGCGCTGGCTACCAGCAGCCACCCGATCACCTGAGATACCAACGCGAGCAGCACAAGCCAGCCTTGAGCTACGAGCGAAGGGGTCAGATCCAAAGTTCCACTCACGAGGCCGTATGCACCTGCCGTGAGGGCAGTGGCTCCCGTCGAGACGAACATCGGCAACGCCGTTCTGCCCGCCGCCCGAGTAGCCAGACCCATGAGGAAGATGTAGACCGCGTACGCGCCTGCGGCGATCACGGCAAACGACACTCCGACAGCAGGATTCGACCCGGTGAGCGTTGTGCTCGTCCCGGCTACCAGAGCAACTCCGACAAAGAGCAACGGAAGGCTGGCGACCAGTTCCCGGCCGATCCGTTGGCGCAGGACAACGTAGCCGAGGATTGCGACGAACAGCACCTGCAAATTCAGGATCACAGTCGAAAGACCTGCCCCGATCGAATGAATCGACTCGTGCCAGAGCACCAGATCGATTCCGAGGAACGCGCCGGCAAGTAGAGACTTCACGATCCAGGGCGCCGAGACCGAAGGCCGGGGTGACCGACGACGCTGAACGAGCACGAGCATGCCGAGAGGGATGAGCGCATAGAGACACCGAAAGAATGCACCCGTCGACGGAGACACTCCTGAGAGTTCGTAGAGCACCGAGGTCAACCCGAGGATGCATGCACCGGTGACGACTACGCGCAGGTCACGACGGCGTAGTTGATCGCCGGACAGCTCGCGTGGCGATACTTCATCACTCATGGTGATAATGTATCACCGACGTGAAGCCTGTCATACAGGGAAGATGCGTGCATGAGAACTCCGGTTACCCGTGAACGCGTGATCGCTGCCGCAGCCGATCTGGTCGACAGCAAAGGCGCCGACGCTCTGGTACTGAGTCAACTCGCCGAGACCCTCGACGTCCGGCAGTCAGCGCTGTACAAACACGTCGACGGGGTCGACGACGTCCACCATCAACTCAGCCTCCTCGCACGCAGCCTTCTCGCCGAACAACTGCGTGCCGCCGCGGTCGGTCTCTCGCGCGACGACGCCGTCATGGCGCTCGCGGACGCATGGCGTGCGTTCGTCCGAGTACACCCCGGGCTCTACGCCATCACCGACCGCTACCCCACTGCTCCGCATCCCGATCTGGTCTCCGCCGTCGGCGAGGTGGTCGACGTCATCAACAAGGTGATCGCGGGATACGGTCTGAGCCCGGATGATTCGGAGCAGGCGGCGTGGTCTCTTCGCAGTGCGCTGCACGGCTTCTGCATCCTCGAATCGGTAGAGGGACAACCGGCCGGCACCGACCCGGATCGGGTGTATCGACGACTGGTCGAACTTCTCTGCGCCGGTATTGCTCGTATGTAGATACCGGCTCCTGTTATCGTCGGATGAAACAACACAGACCAAAAAGGATCAGACATGGTTGGTGAACTCGACATCTCCGGATAAAACCGGGCATGACGGCCACCGGCAGACGCCTCGGAGCGCTGCCGTCGTGGCCATGTTGTCGTTCACTTACCCGACTCTTCGCGGAGCAGCGTTGCCGCGCCCGCACAACACCTGAGGTCTATTCATGTCCGATACCTACATCGTTTGCTCGAATCTGTCTTTTGCCTGGCCGGACGACACTCCGGTCTTCGACGAATTGTCATTCACCGTGCCCGGCGGCCGAACCGGGCTGGTGGCCCAGAACGGCGTCGGGAAAAGCACTCTGCTCAGATTGATCGCCGGCCAGTTGCGGCCGCGCGCCGGCAGTGTGTCCGTCGACGGCGTTCTCGGATACCTTCCGCAGGACCTGCCACTGACAGCCGATCTGACCATTGCCGAGGTCTTGGGCATCGCCCCGACGCTCGCTGCGTTGGACGCAGTCGAATCCGGGGACACACGAGAAGAACACTTCACGACAATCGGGTCCGACTGGGATATCGAGGAACGAACGCGAGCCCAACTCGGTCGACTCGGTTTGGCCGACATGACGTTCGATCGTCGCCTCGACACTCTGAGCGGCGGGCAGGTCGTCTCGCTCGGACTGGCGGCGCAACTCCTGCGACGCCCCGATGTCCTTCTCCTCGACGAACCCACCAACAACCTCGACCTGGACGCGCGCCGCAGACTTTACGACGTTCTCGACGACTGGAGTGGTTGTCTGTTGGTGGTCAGTCACGATCGAGGACTACTCGACCGCATGGACCGCATCGCCGAACTTCACAGCGGCGAGATCAGCTTCTACGGTGGCAATTTCACCGACTACGAAGCCGCGGCACGCTCGGCTCGCGAAGTGGTGGAGAAGAACATCCGCAACGCCGAGCAAGAGGTCAAGCGCGAGAAGCGCGAACTGCAGCAGGCCCGAGAACGTGCTTCGCGACGCGCAAGTAACGCTGCCCGCAATCTCGGGAACGCGGGCTTGCCCAAGATCTTTGCGGGGACCATGAAGCGCAATGCTCAGGAGTCGGCAGGCAAGGCCAACGAGACACACCTCGCCCGGGTCGACGCGGCGAAGGACCGACTCGACAAAGCGGGCCGCGCTCTTCGAGACGACCAGACGATTTCACTCGAATTGCCTGGCACACATGTACCCGCCGGCCGGACGGTGTTCCTCGGTGAGCGAATGCAATTCGCGTTCGGTGATCATGCGATCTTCGCCGACTCCGGAATCGACCTGGCCATTCGAGGACCGGAGCGTATCGCGTTGACCGGGCCGAACGGCGTCGGAAAGTCGACGTTGCTACGCATCGTCAACGGGGATGTGGCGCCGACTTCCGGTGAGATCACGCGAGCCGACGGTCGAGTGGCATACCTGTCGCAGAGGCTCGACCTACTCGACCCCGCACGCACCGTCGCAGAGAACTTTGCCTTGTCTGCTCCAGGCCTACCGGCACCGGAACGCATGAACATCTTGGCGCGCTTCCTCTTTCGGGGTGCGGGTGCTCATCTTCCCGTCGCTGCACTCTCGGGCGGTGAACGACTGCGGGCTACATTGGCGTGCGTTCTCTTCGCCGATCCGGCCCCGCAGCTGCTTCTTCTCGACGAGCCGACCAACAACCTCGACTTGGTGAGCGTTGCTCAACTCGAAAGTGCCCTGAATGCATATCAGGGGGCGTTCGTGGTGGTCAGCCACGACGAGAGATTCCTGGCCGAGGTCAAAGTCGAACGCTGGCTCAGGCTCTCGGACGGCCGTTTGACCGAGGTCGCCGCACCGGGCGCAGTGAGCTGACACGAGAAGTGAACAGGCGAAAGGCCTTCACACACGATGTGTGTGAAGGCCTTCGTCTGCACTACTGGTCAAGGCGTCCTGGTGTACACCGGATCGTCGAAGGATCGACGTTGCGTCACCCAGTCCGTGGACAGGATGTTCTCGATCACGTCTTCACGGGATTCGTCGAACACGACAATCCGATCGGCGATTCGCCATTCACCGTGGCGCCTTTCGAACCTGTCGACGTAACGGCATTTGATCGTCGCAAGCGTCTGCACCGTATCCGTACCGGAACGCTCTTGCCGCAGAAAGCACAAACAGTACGACTCGCACTGAGCGACATCGCCGTTGACGTCGATCAGTATGTTGGAAATGCAGTGAATCGACGAGTCGATCGTCTTGTGTCTGAGCTTCATGTCTTCGATCAGCCCGTCGACGGTTCCGATGTAACCGCCGTGGTTGTCTATCGCGTCGTCGAAGTAGCAGAGGGCCACGCTGTCGAAATCCTTCCGATCGACGGCCCGAGCGTAGCGATAC
This sequence comes from Rhodococcus sp. RCBS9, assembly GCF_029457415.1. Classification (NCBI taxonomy): domain Bacteria; kingdom Bacillati; phylum Actinomycetota; class Actinomycetes; order Mycobacteriales; family Nocardiaceae; genus Rhodococcus; species Rhodococcus sp. RCBS9. The sequence continues at coordinate 1,408,021 of NZ_CP120422.1, forward strand.
AGAACTTCGGTGATTTCTTGCTTGTCAGCGAGGGACACGGTCAGGCTCCTGTTCTACCCGATGATCAATCAACCTGCAGTTCAACACCCTTGGTCTCCTTGATGAAGAAGACCGTGACGAGGGTGATCACCGCACAGAAGACGAAGTATCCAGCCGGAGCGAGAGAGTTACCGGTCAAGCTGATGAGATAGGTGGCGATGAAAGGCGCGGTGCCACCGAGGAACATGTTGGTGACGTTGTTACCCAATGCCAGACCGCTGTACCGCACAGATGCTTTCAGCATTTCGACATAGGTCACGTACGAAGCACCGTTGACAACGGAAACGCAGATGAAGAGCACTGACTGACCGACAACCGCCTGCCAGATGCCAGAACCGGCCATCATCATGAACATCGGGATTCCGAGAACCACTGCGGCGGCACTACCGGCGAACAGCACCGGCCGACGCCCGTACTTGTCTGCCATGTATCCCGAGATCGGCAACGTGATGACGCCGAGAACCAGTGCAAGAGAAGTGGAAAGGAAAGCAACGCGCGACGAATGACCGCCGGTGGTCTGCAGGTACGTCGCGGCATACACCGAGGCGATGTAGTAACCGCCGGTGATGAGTGCGCCCAGCAGGATGATCTTGACGACGCTGCCACCGGAGGTGCTGAGCAACTCACGGATGGGAAGCTTCTTGGTCTCACCCTTGTCCTGCAGTTCTTCGAACTGAGGAGTGTCTTCCATCTGGCTGCGGATCCAGATACCGATGCCACCGATCAGCAGGCTGAGCAGGAACGGGATACGCCAAGCCCATTCGAGGATCTGCTCTTGCGAGAACACCGACGTCAAGCCGAGGGCCATGAGCGAAGCTGCCAGCGAACCCAGGTAGGTGCCGGTATTGACCATCGAGGTCTGCGTCGCACGCCACCGTTTGGGAGCGGACTCGGAGACGAACGCGTTGGCGCCGCCGAGTTCACCGCCGGCCGCGAAGCCCTGCAGGCAACGAGCCAGAACCAGGATGGACGTCGCCCACACACCCAACGTGGCGTAAGTCGGCAGCAGGCCCATTCCGGCTGTCGCGAGAACCATCAGGAGGATGGTCCAGGACAGCGCGTTCTTGCGGCCGTACTTGTCGCCGATGTGGCCGAAGAAGATGCCGCCGGGCACGCGTAGGAAGAAGGCCACGGCGAATGCTGCAAAGGTACCGAGCAGTGCTGCGTTCGGGTCATGGGAAACGAAGAACAGCGCGGCGATCGTCGTGGCCATGTATCCGTAGATACCGAAGTCGTAGTACTCGACGACGGTACCGACGATGGCCGCGCGAATTACCTTCGTCGTCGACTGTCGTTCGGTTGCCACGCTGCTGCCCTCGGTGGATTCGGCTCTCGCCATGGTCTCATTCTCTGACATGTTGTTCCCTGCCTGGATTGGATACTGACTGGATTCGGTGCCGCGCAGACGTCGGACGTCAGGAGTGCGCGATGGAATGGACCGGTGCGCTCTCAGCGCTGGTCCTGGTGTAATTCGCCGCATTACGTCCCGCTACGCGGCCCATGGTCAAAGCGTTGGCAACCGCATTGCCGCCGCCCACGTATCTCAGTCCGAGGATTCCGGCGCCGGCCTCACCTGCGGCGTACAGACCCTCGATAGGTACTCCGGTGCTGCCGAGGACGGCCGCATCGGTGTTGATCTCCATTCCCGCATGCGTACAGACGAGCTCTGCCGGAAGGATTTTCGCGGCATAGAACGGAGCTGTCGCAATAGGATCCGGATTGCCGACGGCACCCTTGTTCCGCAACGTGCGATGGCGGAGGAAGTCGTCGTCGTGACCGCTGGGCAGTTGGTCGTTCCATCGACGCAGGGTTTGCGCCAACGTCGCAACCGGAACACCCGTAGCCACTGCGAGGTCTTCGATCGTGTCCGCACGAATCGTGCCACCGGCGGCAACTTCTTCCTCGATGCGTTCGGGATTCCAATCCGCATATCCTGGAGCCAGATTCACGCGAGCATCCTCGTCGAAGATCATCCAACCGTATCCACCCTGATGGTCGATGATGCCGGTCGAGACCGCGTACGAGCTGTCCTCGTCCATGAAACGACGGCCGTCCTGGTTGACGTAGATCCGCGACTTCGGCGGAAAGCCGGCCTGCCAGTGGTGGAATCGCTGGAAGTAGACGGTGGGCAGCATCAGACCCCAGCCGTCGCCCGCCAGGGAAGCACCGAGGTCTTCGGCAAAACGAAGATGGTCTCCGCGGCTCCCCTCGGCTGCGACGACGAACAAGGCCTCTCCGGCCTTGTTCGCGTCCGGGAAGTGGCGTTCCACCAAACCCGGATCTTGCGCGAATCCACCGGAGGCAACAACGACGGCGCCCGCAGGCACCTCGATGTCGTCGGCGACAACACCGACAACCCGACCGTCTTCCTCGATCAGCTTCTGCACCCGTGTTCCGAAGATGACCTCGATCCCGTGCTTACGACGAGCCTTGTCCAGCACCTGAATCAGTCCGTATCCCTGATCCTTGGGCACGTGGCCGCGCCAGACGTCCTCGACGCCGGCTTGGGCGAGTCCCGGCTGGTGAGCGTTACCTGAGATCGCCGCGGGAATCTCGACGCCGAGTCCGATGAGCCATTCCAGTGTCGGACCGGCGTTTTCGCAGAATGCACGAATCAATCCGGGTGAGAGCATCCACTGGTTGAGGTCCATGTAGTGCTGGAAGAACTTCTCTGCCGAGTCGTCGACTCCGAGGCCGGCCTGCACGCTCGTTCCGGCGGCCGTGAAGATACCGGCCGACAGCGCGGTGGATCCACCGAGTTCGGTTTCGGATTCGAACAGCAGAACGGATGCGCCTTCTTCAGCTGCCGACACCGCAGCGGCGAGACCTGCTCCGCCGCCACCGATGACAACGACGTCCCAGTGTTCGGTCATGAAAGTTCTCCAGTCTCCGCGATGATGCGGTGGTAAAGACCGTTCGACACCAACCCGCCGTCGACAGTGAGTTCCGTACCGGTGGTGTAGGTGGAACTGTTCGAGAGCAGGAACAGCACTGCTTCGGTGATCTCGTCGAGAGTTCCCATGCGTCCGAAGGGAACCGACTTCAGTGACGCGGCGACGAAGTCGTTCGCGCCGCCGAGCAGCGCCGTACCGACCAGTCCCGGGTGCACCGAGTTGACGCGAATCCCCCACTGCGCGAAGTTGCCTGCGGCCGACTTCGACAGACCGGTCAGACCCCACTTGCTCGACGAGTAAGCCGGAGAGAAGTATCCGATCTGACCGGCGATGGACGAGATGTTGACGATAGATCCGCCACCACTCTCGCGCATCATCGGCGCCACCGCCTTCATACCGTAGAACGGGCCGAAGAGGTTGATCTTCATGGTCAGCTCCCAGATGTCGTTCGGGGTGTCCATGAATTCGAGCCGACGCGAGATACCGGCATTGTTGACCAGTCCGCCGAGTTCCCCACGGGTGGTGCGAATTTCGTCGACAACCCGGTCCCAGGCCTCGGCATCGGTGACGTCGAGAATATGAGCGGATGCCGATCCGCCTGCGGCGACGATGTCGTCGACCACGCCGGATGAATCCGAAACATCGGCAATGCAGACATGCGAACCGCGCGCGGCGAGAGTGTGCGCGTGATGCGCCCCCATCCCGGCAGCACCGCCGGTAACGAGAACGACGCCGGGATATGTCGTGGACTCAGACATGCCGCGAACCACCGTCCACCGCAATGCTGTGCCCGGTGACGTAGCGCGCGCTGTCCGAGAGCAGGAACAGCAGCGGGCCGAAGACCTCTTCGGGCGAGCCCAGACGATGCAGCGGTACCGCGTCGAGTGCGTTCGCGAGCGCGATCGGATCTTCCTGAACCCACTTCGTCATCGCCGTGTCGATGTAGCCGGGTGCAATGGAGTTGACCCGAATACCCTTGTCGCCGAACTCCACTGCGAGAGACTCCGTGAGGTGCGCAACGGCAGCTTTCGACGTGCAGTATGCGCCCCTCCCCTTCCGCACACGCAGCGCAGACACCGAAGACATGTTGACGATGGCGCCGCCGGGGCCGAGGTGACGTGCCGCCGCCTGAGCACCGTAGAGCACTCCTTCGACATTGACACTCAGCGTTGCGCCGATCTGCTCCGGGGTGATCTCCTCGGCCAGCGCGAACGGGAAGATACCCGCATTGTTGATCCAGAAATCGACCCGGCCGAACTCCTTCAACGCCAACTGCGCAAGCAATTCATGCTCGTCGGGCTTGGTGACGTCGACCCGAGCTCCGACGACGCGACCCGGCTTGTCCGCCAGTGCATTCGATTCGAGGTCCGTGTTGATTCGTGCGGCCGTGGCGAGCATCTGCTCTTCGTTGATGTCGGCGCCGACGACATGTACGCCGCGCGTTGCCAGTCCTTCGGCGAACGTCGCACCCATACCCTGAGCCGCGCCGGTCACCACTGCGACCTTGCCTGCCAACTCCGGGTACACCGCCGACATCTGCGTCACAACGGTACGGCCCGGGTTCGTCTGGTCAGAGCTTTCGGTCATGATGTACTTCTCCTACTGAATATTGTTGTGCAAGAAACATTTCGGTACTTCAAGCTTGTTCGGACGCTCGGGGCGCGTCGTCGCGAGAAACGGTGCGGCGGGCGATCTTCCACTCCTCACCGACCCGAACCACGTGATCTGTGACAGTTGTCATCCGCACCAGTCGCGAGTCTCCGCCGCGAGCGGTGGCAACGATCTGCAGGTACCCGTGCACTGTGAGAGCACTCTCGTCCACCGCCTCGACGACGAGATTGGTCAGAACGTGGCGATGCACCTCGTCGGCAGCTTCCGCCGCAGCGAAGAAGCGAGCAGCAAAAGCCGCAAGGTCGTCGAAACCGACCACGGGTTCCGGATAACTGGGGGAATGAAACTCACCGCCATCGGTGAATGTCTGCGCCCAATCCTGCTGGCGCCCAGAGTCTATGCAATGACTCTGGTGGCCGTACAGCTGGTGGATTGCGGCAACGTCCTCCGTTGCCACGACGCTGTAGTTGCTCATGAAGGTTCTCTCCGAACACGCTGCGCTGCATCCACCCGAAGGTTGTGCAGCTTCGTAAAGTGTGCGATAATCGCACACACTGTGCGATATGTTCAAAGCGTAGGTGGCATACCTCACAAACGTCAAGAAAGGGATTTGATGTCAGAGCTGAGCGAGGAACACCGACCGCGCAAAAGTGCAGTTCAAGTGGACTCCAGCATGTCGAAAACGCTGCACCACGGACTCGAGATCCTGGAACTCCTGACGTCTTATCCGCACGGCTTGTCGGTCACCGACATCGCCGACGGAGTGGGAGTCCACCGAACCGTCGCACATCGGTTGATCCGCACGCTCGAGGCTCATCACCTGTGCCGCAAGGACTCCTTCAAGCGCGTCACTCTCGGCGCCGGCCTGGTCACCCTCGCCGAACCGGTGGAGCAAGATTTGCGCACTCTCGCTCGCCCGATACTTCAAGAACTTGCCGAGGCCACCGAGGCGACAGCGCACCTGGTGGTCCGCGAGAGCGATACCGAAGTGCGCGCGCTGATGGTGGTCGAACCACGCAGCGCCAAGGTTCACGTCGCGTTTCATCCAGGGCAGGTCGATCCGATCGACCGCGGCTCCGCCGGGCTTTCCATCCTTGCCTCACTCCCGCCGACGAGCGGGGAACGAGAGGAAGTGACGGCGGCACGCGCACGCGGCTACGCAGTGACCGTCGGCGAGGTCATCCCGTCCGTCCTCGGAATCTCGGCAGTCATCCCCGGCAGACGCCGCGACGCCATCTCCAGCCTCGGAATTTCCGTGTTCGACTCCGAGGACCAAGCAGCGCTGGGCGCCGAGGTCATGGCAGCGGCAAAAACCCTCGGCAGCATGTTGCGCTGATCCGAACACCAGTCGAGCCCCGGGAATACCCGGGGCTCGACTTTGTTGACTCCGAATGAGATAGTTGAACAATCAACTACCTGACATCAGCTTCACGGATACAAGGAGTACGACATGCCTGCTGTGACAGTCGAGAACATCTTGGCCCTGCCCCGTCTCGACGAGCCGGCAGAGTCAGCAGTCGACCGCCCCGTCAAGAGCATCACCACCGCACCGGTCGGATACGAAGGTGAAGGCTTTCCCGTTCACCGCGCCTTCGCCGGCATCGACCTCTCCGCCCTCGATCCCTTCATCCACATGGACCAGATGGGCGAGGTCAACTACGCACCCGGAGAACCCAAAGGCACACCGTGGCACCCGCACCGCGGCTTCGAAACCGTGACCTACATGATCGACGGCATCATGGAGCACCAGGACTCCAACGGTGGCGGTGGCATTATCGGCGGCGGCGACACCCAGTGGATGACCGCGGGTGGCGGCATCCTCCACATCGAAACTCCGCCGGAGCACCTCGTCCTCAGCGGCGGCCTTTTCCACGGCGTCCAACTGTGGGTCAACCTGCCTCGCGACAACAAGATGGCATCTCCGCGGTACCAGGACATCACCGGTAACAAGGTGGCCCTGCTTTCCTCGCCGGACGGCGGAGCCTTGGTACGCGTCATCGCCGGAGACATCGCCGGCCACGCCGGACCTGGTTCGACGTACACACCGATCGCGCTCTCCCACACGACTGTGGCCCCGGGTGCGAGCCTGACGCTTCCGTGGAACCCCGAGTTCAACGCGATCGTCTACGTGCTCGCCGGCGAAGGCACGGTCGGGGCAGAGCGTCGGCCCATTCGTGTCGGACAGACAGCTGTCTTCGGACGCGGTGACTCCATCACCGTCGCCGCCTCCGATCGCCAGGATTCACGGACCGAATCTCTCGAGGTATTCATCCTCGGCGGCAAACCGATTCGTGAGCCCATCGCGATGGCCGGGCCGTTCGTCATGAACACCAAGTCCGAGGTCATGCAGGCCTTCGAGGACTTCCAGGCCGGACGCCTGGGATCCATCCCGGCGGCACACGAGACGCTGAGCTGACATGTCGTCGGTAGTCGTCCAGCGAGCTGACGAACGTGCGCATCTCAACTACGGCTGGCTCACGGCGCGTCACAGTTTCCCCTTCGCTGGAAACTTCGATCACGCCGCGTACGCGCATGGACTTCTGTTGGTGAACAACGACGACATCATCGAAGCCGACTACGGTTTCGACACTCATCAGCACCGCGACACCGAGATCGTGACGTGGGTGCTCAGCGGATCTCTGGTTCACCAGGATTCCGCTGGGCACTCCGGGGTCATCCATCGCGGACTCGCGCAGAGAATGAGCGCCGGTACCGGAATCCTGCACTCCGAGCGCAACGATCGCTTCCGGGCCGACGGCTCGCGTGTCACCGAGCCCGTTCACCTCGTCCAGATGTGGATACCCCCGGACGAATCCGGAGTGACTCCGAGCTATCAGGAACTCGACATCAACTCCGAACTCGACGGCGGTGGCCTGATCACCCTGGCGTCGGGGATGCCCGCGCATCGCGACCACAGCGCGATCAGCTTGCACAACAAACATGCGGCACTGCATGTTGCTCGCCTCGAGACCGGTGGGTCGGTATCTCTCCCGGATGCGCCGTACGTGCACGGCTTCATCGCCGGTGGCACTGTCGACGTCGAGGGAGTCGGATTGCTCGGTCCGGGAGATTCGTTGCGACTCAAGGATACTGGCGGTCAACGAGTCGAGGGAATCGGCGATGCGGAGATACTCGTGTGGGAGATGCACGCGTCGACGAACTGACGACACCACCGAGTACGCCCAATGTTCGGACTACACAGCAGGTTCGTCGTAGGGTGGATGCCGGTAGTGGCGGATCCCGATTGTGGTGGATCCCGGCGGTACAGAAGGAGGAGCCATGGCATCTGGTCGAGCACAGGCCCCACGGACGACACCGCACATCGATGTGCACCGCTCCGGCGATCGCTTGAAATCCCGCGTCTCCTGGCTGGATTCGAAACATTCGTTCTCGTTCGGACAGCACTACGATCCGGACAACACTCATCACGGATTGCTGCTCGTCAACAACGACGACACCGTACTGGCGGGAACCGGTTTCGACACCCATCCGCACAAGGACATGGAAATCGTGACCTGGGTGCTTCGCGGTTCGCTCGTGCACCAGGATTCCATCGGCCACACCGGCGTCATCTATCCGGGACTCGCCCAGCGCATGAGCGCCGGTACCGGAATCATGCACAGTGAGAAGAACGATTCGTGGCGTATCGGCGGCGAACAGCATTCCGACCCCGTGCATTTCATTCAGATGTGGGTGGTACCGGACGAAGGTGGACTGACCCCCGGTTACGAACAGCTCGAGATCGACGACGAACTGCTGCGCGGCGGTCTGATCCCGGTTGCCTCCGGGATGGAGCGCTACAAGGATCATTCGGCGATTCGCATCAACAACAAGAACGCCGCCATGCATGTCGCACGCATTCTGCCGGGCACCTCCGTGAATCTTCCGGGCGCACGGTTCCTGCACGTCTTCGTCGCGCAGGGCACTGCCGAGATGGAGGGCGTCGGCACACTGTACGAGGGCGATGCTGTCCGGTTGAGCGATTCGGGTGGCCAGCAGCTGACCTCCGACGCCGGGGCCGAAGTCCTCGTCTGGGAGATGCATTCACGTATCGGTGGTTGAGACCCGGTCTCGGCAGGACTCGGCGCGCTGGAGATACTCGACGGATGAGCATCGACAACTCCGCCGCGCCCGTCAAGAAGCTTGACCCACTCAACACATTGATGGGTGTGCGCGCCGTTTCGGTCGAGCCCGGGGACCTGGCCTTCGCGCAGGCCGTCGGCGAGCGATTCCACGATCACCGTGGCAAGACCGTGCTCGGTTCCATCGGAGTCATGATCGACGGTGCCATGGGTGGCGCGGTGTACTCGGGACTGACCTCGGGCCATCAGTCCGTGCTCGCGCAGGTCACGGTCAGTGCGGGCGCCGACATCCCCGACATCGCGGACGTCGGTGCCACCGGAACACTCGTGCATCTCGACGACGGCGTCGGACTCGCATCCGGGCAACTTCGCGACGAGAACGGCACCCTTCTGGCAGTGATGGCTGGTCGCGCCATGGTGGTCTCGCGTCCCCCCGTCGTGGGAATCGACGACTACGTAGAGGGCGAGCCGCTGCCCGTCCCGACGCCGGAGAAGACAAGCAACCTGAGCGGGTTGTCCGGGTCCGACGTCGTCGAAGGAATCCGCGACGGCAAACTCGAACGCGGTCCACTCGCCGGTCTCCTCGATCTTGCTGTCGTCGACGTGACCCCGGGTTCCGTCGTCGGTGAGTTCGCACCCGTGGCCTGGATGGCCAACCCGTTGGGCGCCGTTCAGGGCGGTGTCCTCATCTCGGCAGTCGACGCCATCACTGGCCTGTCTGCCCAGACCCTGACCCGCGTCGACCAGGACTATCGCGTCCTCGACCACAAGATCGACTTCCTGCGCTCACCCGACATCGGCGGGCCGGTCTTGCGCGCCGAGGCCTCCGTGATTCGTGCCGGGCGCAGGCTCGCGCTGATCGAAACTCGCATCGTCGACGCCGGCGGACAGGTCTATGTGCGGGCCACTTCGAGCATTCAGATGCTCTCCCAGCAAGTTCACAGCGGATAACCAGTTCCGCACCAGGTCGCCCGTCCACCATTGAGACAACAGCCCACACAATGGAGGTACAGCGGCGTGAACAAAGACATCGAAGCGAGCAGGCTGCGCGTGAGCCGTCGGCGGGCTCTCGCCCTCGGCGGAACCATCAGTCTCGGCGGGCTCATCGCAGCGTGCTCCGGCAACAGTGGCACCGCCACGACGACTTCGGCTGCGGCTGCGTCGACGACAACCACTTCCGGCACTTCCGCCGCGGCCACGTCCGGCGACGCTGTCACCGCACTTCTGGCCAAAGCACCGCAGTGTGTCATGAGCAAGGAAGAGACGCAGGGTCCCTACTGGTTCGACGTCGACTCCATTCGCGGCGACATCCGCGAGGACCGTCCGGGCACCACGCTGCAGGTTGCGATGCGCGTGCAGGACAACAGCCAGTGCAACGTCGACGGCAGCATCGGCGCGGTCGGTAACGCCGTCGTCGAGATCTGGCACTGCGACGCCGGCGGCGTGTACTCCGGCTTCGAATCCGGTTCGCTGAGCGCCAACGGCGGCGGCGGCGGTGGCGGCGGAACTCCCCCGGCCGGCGGGATGGGTGAACCTCCGTCAGGTGCACCCGGAGGCGGAATGGGCGAACCACCGTCAGGCGCACCCGGCGGAATGGGCGGTGGCATGGGAGGGTCCGGTGAGACCTCCGACGGTTCGTACAGCGTCGGCGACACCGAAGCCACCACCACCGACGACGGCACCTATCTGCGCGGGGCGCAGACCACCGATGCAAACGGCATCGCACAGTTCACCACGATCTTCCCCGGCTGGTACATGGGCCGCACCACCCACATCCACGTCAAGGTTCACATCGACAAGAAGACGGTCCTCACGTCGCAGACCTTCTTCGACGAGACCCTTCTCGACGAGGTGTACTCGCAGTCCCCGTACAGCGAGCACACCGGTCGTGAGAACAACACGAACAACGCCAGTGACGGCATCTACGACGACACCGGCCTCATGACCGTCGAAAAGCAATCGGACGGGTCCTACCTCGCCGTCATCAACCTGGGTATCGACGCCTGAGGTAGGAGCCCGGTCAGCTGCCGACGTATGCCGCGAGGTGCTTTCCGGTGAGTGTGGAGCCGTCGGCGACGAGCTCCTCGGGAGTGCCTTCGAAGACGATCCGACCGCCGTCGTGACCGGCTCCAGGGCCGAGGTCGATGATCCAGTCGGCGTGCGCCATCACGGCCTGGTGGTGCTCGATGACGATAACGGACTTACCGGAATCGACGAGTCGATCGAGCAGGCCGAGCAACTGCTCGACGTCGGCCAGGTGCAGTCCGGTGGTCGGCTCGTCGAGGACGTACACGCCGCCCTTCTCACCCAGGTGGGTTGCCAGCTTGATGCGCTGACGCTCACCGCCCGACAGCGTCGTCAATGGCTGGCCGATCGTGAGGTATCCGAGCCCCACGTCGACCAGTCGGACGAGGATCTTGTGCGCAGCGAGGGTCTTGGCCTCACCGTCGCCGAAGAACTCCTCGGCCTCGGCCACCGACATCGTGAGAACCTCGTTGATGTCCTTGCCACCGAATTTGTATTCGAGTACCTCGGCTTGGAAGCGCTTGCCCTCGCACTCCTCGCAGAGAGTGGCAACGCCGGCCATCATCGCCAGGTCGCTGTAGATGACGCCGTTGCCGTTGCACGTCGGGCAGGCGCCCTCGGAGTTGGCACTGAACAGCGCCGGCTTCACGCCGTTGGCCTTCGCGAATGCCTTGCGGATCGGGTCGAGCAGCCCCGTGTACGTCGCCGGGTTGCTCCGACGCGAGCCGCGGATCGCACTCTGATCGACCGACACCACGTCTTCGCGTTTCGCGAGTGAGCCGTGGATCAGCGAACTCTTGCCCGACCCTGCCACACCGGTCACCACGACCAGTACGCCGAGCGGTACGTCGACGTCTACATCTTGGAGGTTGTGTGAGTTCGCTCCACGAATCTCGATTGCTCCGGTGGACTCCCGCACGGTCTCTTTGATTGCGGCCCGATCGTCGAAGTGACGGCCGGTTACGGTGTCGCTGGCACGAAGGCCCTCGACGGTGCCCTCGAAGCAGACGTTTCCGCCGGCGCTACCCGCACCCGGACCGAGGTCGACGATGTGGTCGGCGATCACGATCGTCTCCGGCTTGTGCTCGACCACGAGCACGGTGTTGCCCTTGTCGCGCAGGCGCAGCAGTAGGTCGTTCATCCTCGCGATGTCGTGCGGATGCAGGCCGGTGGTGGGCTCGTCGAAAACATACGTGATGTCGGTGAGCGAGGAACCCAGGTGACGAATCATCTTGATGCGCTGAGCTTCACCGCCGGAGAGGGTTCCCGACGGCCGATCGAGACTGAGGTAGCCGAGTCCGATCTCCACGAACGAGTCGAGCGTTTCACCGAGCGTCGTGAGCAACGGCGCGACCGACGGTTCCTTCAGTCCGCTGACCCATTCCGCGAGATCGCTGATCTGCATCGAGCAGGCGTCGGCGATGTTGACGCCCTTGATCTTCGACGACCGCGCCCCCTCGCTCAGTCGCGTCCCGTCGCATTCGGGGCAGGTGGTGAACGTGATCGCCCGCTCGACGAAAGCCCGGATGTGGGGCTGCATCGCGTCGACGTCCTTGGCCAGGAACGACTTCTGAATCTGCGGAATCAGACCCGTGTACGTCAGGTTGATGCCTTCGACCTTGATCTTGGTCGGCTCTTTGTAGAGCAGATCGTTCAGTTCCTTCTTGGTGTACTTCTTGATCGGCTTGTCGGGATCGAAGAAACCGCAGCCGCGATAGATCCGGCCGTACCAACCCTCCATGCTGTAACCGGGCACCGTGATCGCACTCTCGTTGAGCGACTTGGTGTCGTCGTACAACGCGGTCAGATCGAAATCGTTGACCGCCCCTCGTCCCTCACACCGCGGACACATGCCGCCGGTGATCTTGAAGCTGCGACGCTCTTTCGTCTGACGTCCGCCGCGTTCCATCGTGACCGCGCCTGCTCCGGAGATCGAGGCCACGTTGAACGAAAACGCCTGAGGCGAACCGATGTGAGGCTTTCCGAGACGGCTGAACAGGATGCGGAGCATCGCGTTGGCGTCGGTGGCGGTTCCGACGGTCGAGCGCGGGTCGACTCCCATCCGCTGCTGATCGACGATGATCGCGGTGGTCAGGCCGTCGAGAACATCGACGTCCGGCCGCGCGAGCGTCGGCATGAATCCTTGAACGAAAGCGCTGTAGGTCTCGTTGATCATCCGCTGCGATTCCGCGGCGATCGTACTGAACACCAGCGAACTCTTCCCCGAACCGGAGACGCCGGTGAATACCGTCAGCCTCCGCTTCGGGATCTCGACACTGATGTCTTCGAGGTTGTTCACCCGCGCGCCTTGCACGCGGATCAAATCGTGGCTGTCTGCGGTGTGCAAGGCAGTCATCGTGTCTCCATCTGTCAGTCGATCGCCGACGGTCTCAGCGCAGTTGACGGGCTCAGCGCAGTTCTTGAATACGGATCAGGTTTCCCGCTGGGTCCCGGACGGCGCAATCGCGAACGCCGTACGGCTGCTCGGTCGGTTCCTGGACGACGTCGATGTCGCCGGCCTGAAGCCGCTCGAACGTGTCGTCCAGATCTTTGGTGGCCAGGAGAAGTCCGCCGTAGGTGCCCTTGGCCATCATCTCGATGATGGTGCGGCGCTCCTCGTCGGTGATTCCGGGATCGACGGCCGGCGGATGCAGCACGATGGAGGTGCCGGGCTGGCCGGGCGGCCCCACCGTGATCCAACGCATCCCGTCGTAGCCGACGTCGTTGCGAACCTCGAAGCCGAGCGTGTCGCGATAGAAGTTCAGGGCGGCTTCAGGGTCGTCCTGCGGAAGGAAACTCGAGTGAATGGTGATGTCCATGGCGATCACGTTAATTGCGGCTGCGCGGTCTGCGCTTCTCGATTCCTGATCGGTCTGGTGACTTGTTTGGACACGCAGGACGGCATTCCTGCCGTCGACTGCTCGGCCTCGCGCCGATAGACACTGGGCGGAACCCCCACCAATTCGGTGAACTTGCTGCTGAAAGTGCCGAGAGAGCTGCAACCGACTTCGAAGCAGACGTCCGTGACACTGAGGTCTCCGCGCCGCAGTAACGCCATCGCTCGCTCGATTCGCCTGGTCATCAGGTAGGCGTACGGCGGTTCTCCGTATGCCTGACGGAATTGGCGACTGAGATGCCCCGCAGACATGTTCACTCCCCGCGCGAGCGCCTCCACGTCCAGAGGCCGCGCGTACTCCCGGTCGATACGGTCTCGCACACGTCGTAGTCGCGCGAGGTCCTGCAGGTGCGGATCTGCGGCAGGTCTGCTGGTCACGTATTCGATCGTGCCATGCCATACCGACGTTGCCCAGCACAAGAGATGAACTCGGCGTGGAGCGATCGCGCACACACCGAGCAGTTCGTCATGATCGTGTAAGGATGGAGAAATGACCACGGCTCATCGCTCAGGCATCGACCTCACCCACCTCGACGGCGACACACGGGCGCAGGACGATCTGTTCGTCCACGTCAACGGAAAATGGCTCGCCGAATACGAGATTCCGGCAGACCGCGCAGTCGACGGGGCCTTCCGGACGCTCTACGACAAGGCCGAAGAAGACGTACAGACCATCATCACCGAAGCCGCGGAGTCCAACTCGGCCGCCGGTACCGATGCACAGCGCATCGGCGACCTGTACTCGAGCTTCATGGACGCCGACGCCGTGGAGGCCGCAGGCCTCGGCCCCATCGACGACGAGCTCGACGCCGTCGCCGATGCGCCGGACCGGTCGTCGCTGGCCACCGTGATCGGACGCCACCAGCGCGTCGGCGTCGGCGGTGCCATCTCGCATTACGTCGACACCGATGCCAAGAACTCCGAGCGGTACCTGATCCACTTCAGCCAGTCGGGAATCAGCCTCCCCGACGAGTCGTACTACCGCGAGGACAACTACGCGGAGATCCGCGAGAAGTACGTCGCGCACATCGACAAGATGTTCACCCTCGCCGGCGTCGGCTACGACGCCCAGCGTGTGTTCGAGCTCGAGAAGAAGATCGCGGCCGGGCATTGGGACGTCGTCAAGCGTCGTGACGCAGATCTGAGTTACAACCTGGTGGGCTTCGAGGAACTGACCGAGCAGAACCCCGGTTTGGACTGGGCGGCATGGCTGTCCGGTCTCGGCGCCGATTCGGAGAAGTTCGCCGAGATCGTGGTCCGCCAGCCCGAATTCCTGCACACCTTCACCGCACTCTGGGCGTCGGAGTCACTGGACGACTGGAAGGCATGGGCGGCGTGGAAGGTGCTTCATGCCCGCTCCCCTTACCTGCATTCGGCCCTGGTCGACGAGACCTTCGCTTTCTACGGCACCACACTGTCCGGGACCGAAGAGAACCGTGAGCGCTGGAAGCGCGGGGTAAGCCTGGTCCAGGATCTGCTCGGCGAGGCCGTCGGCAAGCTCTACGTCGATCGACACTTCCCCGCAGAGGCGAAGACCCGCATGCTGGAACTGGTCGCAAACCTGCAGGAGGCGTACCGCCGCAACATCTCCGACCTCGAGTGGATGAGCCCGCAGACTCGTGAGGCTGCATTGGCCAAGCTCGAGAAGTTCACCCCGAAGATCGGTTACCCCGACAAGTGGCGCGACTACGCCGGACTCGAGATCTCGGCAACCGACCTGGTGGGCAACTACCGTCGCGGATACGCCGCCGAGTACGACCGTGACCTGGCCAAGCTGGGCGGCCCCGTCGACCGTGACGAGTGGTTCATGACGCCGCAGACCGTCAACGCCTACTACAACCCGGGCATGAACGAAATCGTCTTCCCCGCAGCCATTCTCCAGCCGCCGTTCTTCGACGCGGCAGCCGACGACGCTGCCAACTACGGCGGCATCGGCGCCGTCATCGGCCACGAGATCGGTCACGGATTCGACGATCAGGGCGCCAAGTACGACGGCGACGGCAACATGGTCGACTGGTGGACCGACGAGGACCGCAGCGAATTCGGCAAGCGCACAAAGGCTCTCATCGAGCAGTACAACGAGTTCGAGCCCAAGGAACTGCCGGGCCACCACGTCAACGGCGAGTTCACGATCGGCGAGAACATCGGCGACCTCGGCGGGCTGTCGATCGCGATCGCGGCGTACAAGATCGCGACCGAAGGTACCGAACCTCCGGTCATCGACGGACTCACCGGCTTGCAGCGCGTGTTCTTCGGGTGGGCGCAGGTATGGCGCACGAAGGCCCGTGAGGCCGAAGCGCTTCGCCGTCTGGCCGTCGACCCGCACTCGCCGCCGGAGTTCCGGTGCAACGGCGTCGTCCGCAACCTCGACACGTTCCACGAGGAGTTCGACGTCAAGCCCGGTGACGCACTGTATTTGGAGCCGGAGAAGCGTGTGAAGATCTGGTAGCAGGGGCAAGCCCCTGTGCGCGCTTAGGGACCCCCTGGACTCCCTGAGCGCGCACGGGGCCGAAGGCCTACCGGGCGTACATGATCACCCCGACGCCGACCAGACAGATCAGCGCACCGGCGATGTCGAAACGATCCGGGCGGAATCCGTCCATCACCACCGCCCACAGCAGTGAACCTGCGACGAAGATCCCGCCGTACGCGGCGAGGATGCGCCCGAAGTTCGCATCGGGTTGCATGGTGGCGACCAGACCGTAGAGGCCGAGCGAGATGACGCCGAGCCCCACCCAGATCCATCCCTTGTGCTCGCGAATTCCCTGCCACACCAACCACGCGCCCCCGATTTCGAGCAGCGCGGCGAGTACGAACAGCAACAGCGAACGTGCGACGGTCATGCCGCACACAGTATCGCTACAGACGTACTCCGGTCTCCGCGGAAAAGAAGTACACCTCGCCGGCCTTGGGCAGCA
The DNA here is from genome assembly GCF_029457415.1 of Rhodococcus sp. RCBS9. NCBI lineage: Bacteria > Bacillati > Actinomycetota > Actinomycetes > Mycobacteriales > Nocardiaceae > Rhodococcus > Rhodococcus sp. RCBS9. Next base: position 1,424,486 of record NZ_CP120422.1, read on the forward strand.
GATGAAGCGACTCCCCCGGTGCCACCGACATCTTCCGGTCGACGCGAATGACGATTCGACCGGATCGGCTCTGCCACTGCGAATCCGGGGCACCCTTTGCATAGACGAACGATTCGGCTCCCAACTCTTCGAGCAGATCGGCATCCACGGCCAGCGAGCCCTTTCGCCACGCTCCCACCAGATCCCACGATTCCGGGCGCACTCCCACGACGACCCGCTCCCGCTCAGACGCCCCGGTGGGCAGCGGAATCCGCAGATCACCGAGCACTGCGACGGTTCCCTCGACCGGCGCTTCGATCAGGTTCATGCCGGGCGATCCGATGAAGGCGGCCACAAAGGTGTTGACGGGGTTGTCGTAGAGTTCGCGCGGCTTCGCCACCTGCTGCAAGCGACCGTCCAGCATCACCGCCACTCGGTCCCCCATCGTCATCGCCTCGACCTGATCGTGGGTGACGTAGACCGTCGTGGTGCCGAGTCGACGCTGTAGGGCGGCGATCTGCGACCGTGTGCTGACGCGCAGTTTGGCGTCCAGATTACTGAGTGGTTCGTCCATGCAGAACACCTTGGGATGGCGAACGATGGCTCTACCCATGGCAACTCGCTGACGTTGCCCGCCCGACAGCTTTGCCGGTTTCCGTCCGAGCAAGGGTTCGAGTTCGAGCATCCGCGCGGCCTCGAGTACCCGCTCCCGGCGCTCCGTCTTTCCCACTCCGGCATTCTGGAGCGCGAAGCCCATGTTCTGCTCGACGGTCATGTTCGGGTACAGCGCGTAACTCTGAAACACCATGGCGACGTCACGTGCTCGCGGAGCGAGGTGCGTGACGTCCGTGCCGCCGATCTCGATCCGACCGTCCGACGCGGACTCGAGACCGGCGAGCATTCGCAGGCTGGTGGACTTACCGCAACCGGAAGGTCCTACGAGTACCAGGAACTCACCGTCGGCGATGTCGAGGTCGAGACGGTCGACTGCCGGTCGATCAGTTCCTTCGTAGCGGTGCGTGACTCCCGCGAATTGCACGTTGGCCATGAGTGTTCTCTCCTACTACTTCGGCAGCTTGGGGGTGATCTGCCGGTCGATGATCTGCTGCAACTGCGTGGCAACGCCGGCGAATGTCGATGCGACGTCGGCCTTCTGGAGAGCGATCTGCTCGAGTCCGGTGCCGATGATCTGATCCCCACCCGGGACGAACACGCGTGCGTAGTCCTGCGAGCGCGTACGCGAGAGCTGATCCACAGCGGTACGGGAGTTGGGGTTCGCGTCGAGGAACGCCTTCATGCTCGGCTCCGAGGTTGCCGACTTGCGGACCGGCATGTAGCCGACGTTCTGCGAGAAGTACGCCGTGTTCTCACCATTGGTGATGAAGTCGATGAACTTGAGCGCGTTCTTCTTACGCTGATCGGAGATCTTGGACGGGATGGCAAGCCCGGCACCGCCGGTGGGGCAACCGGGAGTTCCGTCCACTGCCGGGAGGAAAGCGGTGCCGAAGTCGAAGTTGGCAGTCTTCTTGATGCCGGACAGATCGCCCGTCGACGCGATGGTCGACGCCAGAATGCCGGTACCGAATTCGTTCGCGATGTCAGTGGAGACCGCGGCGTACTTCTTGTCGTGAATCATGCTGGAGAGGAACTGCCCTGCGGCAATGGTCTTCTCGTTGTCGAGCTGCAGATTCCACTGGTCGGAGTACGAGCCGCCGAACGTCCAGATTGGGCCTTCGTAGGTCCAGCCGAGGTAATCCTTCGCGTTGCCCCACCCGTGTGCCAACTTGCCGTTGCCCACGACCGTCTGCAGCTCGGGTCCCCACTCGTCGAACTCCTGCCATGTCGCCGGCCCACGGTCGGGAAGACCTGCCTGCGACCAGACCGCCTTGTTGTAGTAGAACAACGGCGTCGACCGCGCGTAGGGAAGCGCATAGTGCTTGCCCTGGAACAGGTAGTCGGCGAGCAGTGAATCGACGTAGTCGGCCGAGTCGACCCCCACCTCGGAGAAGAGTCCGTCGAGCGGCTCGATTGCCCCGGCCAGTGCATAGTTGAACCACCAGACATCCGACAGCACAACCACATCGGGCACATCTCCACCGGAGAGGGCAGCGTTGAACTTCTGTGCCACCTCTTCGTAGTTCTTGCCGCCGTCCACCAAGTTGACCTTCAGGTCCGGGTACTTGGTCTGGAAGCGGTTGATCAGTTCCTTCTCCACGTCGGTGGACTTACCCGGATGGTTCGACCAGAAGGTGATGGTGTTGGAATCACCCGACGCACCGGATGTTCCCGCAGCATCAGCGCTCGACCCGCCGGATCCCGCGCACGCGGTCAGTGCGGCGCCGGCGGCGATTGCACCGCCGAGGCTCAAGAATCCGCGCCTGTTCATGTTTGCCATTACTGCTCCTCGAGAAAGAAATGTGACGGGAAAGCTGTCAGCCCTTGACCGCACCGGAGGTGAGGCCCTTGATCATGTGTCGTTGCAGCAGAAGGAAAATCACCAGGATCGGTAGCATCGTCAGCACCGTTCCTGCCATGACCGGACCCCAGTTGGTAAGTCCGTCGTTGTTCTGCAGTTGGGTCAATCCGATCGGCAGCGGTGCTACCGAGGAATCGTCGGACATGAGGAACGGCCACAGGTACTCGTTCCATTCGTTGACCACCGTGATGATGCCGAACGCCACCATCGTGGGTCCGGAAACGGGGAGCACCACGCGCCAGAGCAACCGCCAGTGGCCGGCTCCGTCCATCCGCGCCGCCTCGACGATCTCCGAAGGGATCGAGAGGAAGTGGTTGCGCATGAGGAACGTACCGAAGGCTACACCCGCGAGCGGAACTATGATGCCCTGGAACGTGTTACGCCAGCCCCACTCTGCCACGAGCGCGTAGTTCGAGATCACGGTGATCTGGTTCGGAACCATCAATGCGGCGATGATTCCGAGAAAGACGAAGTTCTTCCCCGGGAAGCGCAGGAAAACAAGCCCATAGGCGCTGAGAGTCCCCAGAACGAACTTCGCCGCCGACAGAATCGTCGTGATCACTATCGAGTTCCGCAAGAACATCCAGAACGGGACCGATGTGGTTGCTTCCGAATAGTTTTCGGGATGCAGCGACGACGGCCACCACGTTGCCGGCTGCGTGTAGATCTCCGGGCGCTCCTTGAACGAGGTCATCACGATCCAGTAGAGCGGCAGGACGATGATGACCAACGCGATCACCATTGCCGCATAGCCGAGGATCTTCACCCCGACCTCACGCCGGTCCACGTTCTTGCGGTCCGGGCCGGGCCGAACGACGGAAGTCGGAGCAGCGCTTTTCTTTTCCTCTACCGCTGTCATTTCTCTTCTCCCCGATCCATGGCACGAACCTGGTAGACGGTGATGATCAGCAGGATCAGGAACATGATGGTGGCAACCGTCGCACCGTAGCCCGCCCGGAAGTTTCGGAACGTCTCGTTGTACACCTGGTAGACCATCGTCGTCGTCCCCGTACCCAGCGGGCCACCACGGGTCATGACGTTGATGATGTCGAAGACCTGGAGCGAGTTGAGCATGACGGTGATGGAGAGGAAGAACGTCGTCGGGCGCAACTGAGGTAGGAGAACCCGGCGGAACTTGGTCCACGGCTTGGCACCGTCGATTTCGGCGGCTTCGTTCAACTCTTGCCGAACTCCTTGCAGCGCAGCGAGATAGATGACAAACGTGTAGCCGAGGTTCTTCCACATGTATGTCACCGTCACCATGAACAGCGCCCAGTGGGGGTCCTGATAGAAGTCGGGCGATTGGAGTCCGACGCGGTGCAGGAGATCCTGGATCAGACCGAAGTTGGGGTCGAAGACGAACTGAAACGCGACACCGATCGCTGCACCGGAGATGACAAACGGAGCGAAGATGGCCGACCGGACCAGGTTTCGCCCGACGAGCTTGCGATCGAGCAGCATGGCCAACGCCAAACCGATGACCATCGAACCCACCACTGTGACCAATGTGAATACCACTGTGTTGGTGACGATCTGCCAGGTGTCGCTTCGTCCGAACCACTCGCGGTAATTGCTCAGCCCGATGAACGTCGCCTTCGGGTCCGCAATGTTCCAGTCGAAGAACGAAAGTCGGATGTTGTCCACCAGCGGGCGATAGGTGAACAAGATCAGCAACGCGAGATTGGGACCTACCAAGAGCGCGAACAGCGCGTAATCACGCCATGGTCTGCCCCACAGACCTGGCTTGCCTGAAGTGGGCAGCGTTCTTTCCGGACTCGATCTCACTGAGGCAGTCTGACCGCCCGCAACGAATGAATGGTGAACGTACAAGACACTCGAGCTGAACGCGACACGAAAAAGGCCCTGCGCGAATACTTCTCGCGCAGGGCCTTCCTCGTCGATGTCTAGCGGTTCCAGTCACCCAATCCGTCGGCGCCGCTGAGGACTCCACCTGCGGTGTTCTGCACGATCACCGGGTCGCCCTTGCCAGCGTTCTCGAAGAACCACTTGGCATCCTCGGTGCTGACATTGAGGCAGCCGTGGCTGACGTTGGTGAAACCCTGTTGCGCAACCGACCACGGAGCTGCATGGACGAAGATGCCACTGTAGGAAATTCGCGTCGCGTACTCGACGTAGGTGCGGTACCCCTCGGGAGAATCGATCGGAACGCCGTACGTGGACGAATCCATGTACATGTCGCGCAACTGCTCGCCGACGATGTACGTGCCGTTCGGTGTTTCGTGGCCCGGCTTGCCGAACGACGTCGGCATGGTGCGCACGACCTCGCCGTTGCGGGTGACCGTGACCTGCTTGGTGTTGTCGTCCGCGACGGTGACGAGTGCGTCACCGATGTTGAACGTGGAGTGCGAATCACCGGCGTCGACGGTCACGGAGATGTTCGCCGGCCAGAACTGTGCCGGCTTCCAACGGACCTGACTGTCGTTGATCCAGTAGAAGCTGCCCTCGACCGGAGGATCGGTGGTCACGCGAATCGCGCGCTCGGCCGTGGCACGGTCGCCGACTGCCTCGTTGAAACGAATGATGATCGGCTGCGCGATACCGACGGTCTCACCCGCGGACGGGTTGAGCGACGGCGCGGAGAAGTTGGGGACGCCGATGGGCGCCTGGATCGGCGTACCCGGGATGCCCGGAACCGGAATTGCCGGATCGAGGTACGGAACGCCGGGAATGACGGGCAACGGAATGTCGGGTCCACCGGGAAAGAGCGGAACAGCCGCGGAGGGTCCGGCCAGAGCGAGGCCGGCGGCCACTGCTCCGACGATTGCCACGGCAACCCGTGACGTCCGACGACCCTTTTTGCTGCCCATGTCACTACCTTCGCTCGACTGACCACGTACTCACGTGGATCGTGCGCGGCCGGCATCGATACCCGCCTGGTACCGATGCCGATGCACCATCCGGACGCACCCGCTCGGAGCACACCTACACACCCGAGCACGCCGAAGAGAGCAAACCGCACATTTCCATAGTCATTAACACACAAAAGCGGCAATCGAGCAATTCGGATGTTCGCCCAAACGTTGCTATCCGTCGCTGCGGGCAGCCGCCAACATGGATTCGATGGAGATGAGTTTGGTTCGCGGTCGTCCGGTTGCGGCACCGGATGCGCGTTCTGCCTTGTCGATACGCTGCCAACCTTGATAGTCCACCTGATCCGGCGACCGGTCTGCCAACAAAACCTGCAACTTGTCGGCATCCTCGGTCGGGGTGGCGAGGCGCCCACCAGCGAAGTCGTCGAAGATCATCGACACGGTCTCGGCGGAGCAGTACTTGTTGGTGCCGATCACGCCAGTCGGTCCGCGCTTGATCCAACCCGCGACGTAGACACCCGGGATCGGCGTGCCGGTCTCGGTGTCGATTACTCTGCCGTTCTCGTTGGGGATCACGCCGCGAGCGTCGTCGAAGGGCAAGTCGGCCATCGGTGTGCCGCGGTATCCGACCGACCGAAGCACCAGTGAAGTGTCGATCGTCTCCTCGGTCTCGGTAGGCCGGGCGGAGAGCTGACCGGTCGGCGTTGCCACCAATTCGTTTTTCACGATCCTCACCTGTGAGACTGCACCGTCGCCGAGGACCTCGACGGGAGAGGTGAGGAACCGGAGAACGATCCGCTTGCGAGAAGGATCTGCGGTACGCGAAGCAAATTCCTGCGCCTGCTTGACCTTGAGCAGGACGGACGGCTCGGCGGCATCGCTTTCCACGAACGCCTGACTGGCCTCGTCGAGTTCGGCTTCGATCGGGTCGACGACTACGTCCACGTTCGCCATCTGTCCGAGCGCCAACAGTTCGGGATTGGTGTACGCGGCCTGCGCCGGCCCACGACGCCCGAGAATGACCACCTCACGAATCTTGCTGTTCCGCAGCGCTTCCAATGCATGCTCGGCGAGGTCCGTCTTCGCAAGCTGGTCAGGGTCGGTCACCAGGATGCGTGCGACGTCGAGTGCGACGTTGCCGTTTCCGACGATCACCGCTCGCTCGCCGGACAGATCGAAAGTCCGATCGGCATATCCCGGGTGGCCGTTGTACCAGGCGACGAACTCGGTGGCGGCGTGACTTCCCGGCAGATCCTCGCCCGGGATCTCGAGCTTGCGATCCCCGGCAGCGCCCACCGCGTAGATCACTGCGTGATGATGGTCCAAGAGTTCCGAGTGCGAGATGTGGGTGCCCACCTCGACGTTGAAGTGACAGCGCACAGTCTTCTTCGCGACCACGGCGCGGAACTGATCGGTGACGCCTTTGGTTCCGGGATGATCCGGCGCCACTCCGGCGCGCACCAATCCGTAGGGAGTGGGAAGCCGATCGAACATGTCGACCTCGACGCGAGGCTTGCCGGTCAGTTCCATCGCCGCATAGCAGGCGGCGGGGCCGGAGCCGATGATCGCCACTTTCAGCGTTCCCAGTTCGGGATCGATCTTGGCCATCGTGATCGGCTCGGGCCAATCCGGGCCCATCGGATGCTTCTCGAAGTACGACGCGTTCATCTGCAGGTACGGCGCGTCGTCCTCGTCGAGTTCGTTGTCCGGGAAGATCGCCTCGACCGGGCACTCGTCCACACACGCACCACAATCGATGCAGGTGTCGGGATCGATGTAGAGCATTTCGGTGGTCGCGAACGGAGCTTCGTCCGGTGTCGGGTGAATGCAATTGACCGGACACACGTCAACACACGAGGCGTCGTTGCAGCACGGCTGCGTGATCACATACGCCATGACATTCCCCTATCCCTGAAACACGAAGCTCGAACTGGTTCCCAGACTATAACGTGTTCCAATTTGGCGCGAGAATCGTTTTCAGATCACCCCATTGCGCTTCAGCAGCCACACCGCCTGCACGGTGGCGTGACCTCGCCATTCCAACGCCGCGGCGGGTGAATAGCTGTCGAAATCCACCGCCCAACCGCCGTCGCCATGTTGTCGCGCAGCGAGCGCAGACAGTTCGGACTCGATCACTGATGCGTCGAACAACGCGCGGGTCGGGCCGCCGGGAAGCGGTGAGAAATCGAGGGGCCGCATGAATTCGCCCTCGGCTCCCCCGTCCACGTGAACCAAGCCGTCAGCCGGGATACGCGAACCAAGAGTGCTCACCAACGACGACGCTTCGGGACTGTTCCGGTGAACCGCGTCGAGAAACTGCAAGGCAAAGGCCAGCTCGAGGGCATGGAGAGAATCCGCCCCGTCGATCGCGTCGAGGCAATATCGAACGGCAGAGGCGAACCACGGATGTTCGGCGACGGCCTCGTCGAATTCGGCAACGCGAGCCGCTGCAGCACACACGATGCTGGTGATCTGCAACGACGGCGCCAACGGATCCGCATCCACCCAGAAGGGCGCACAACCGGCCGGGTCGGCGATCGGGAAGGCGAACGGCAAACCGCCGTCTGCCAGCGACTTGGTCTGCAACCAGTCGCACAGCTCGATGGCTCTGGGCGTCGGCGTTCCGATGTCGGCAAAGGCTTCGAAGGCGTGCAGCGCGCCGCCAGGTTGGCTCGATGCCGAGCGAAGATCCGGTTCGAGTCCCCAGCCGTACCCACCGTCCGGGTTGCGATAACTGTCCACAGCCGCCAATGCCGCGGTCCGGTCACCCTGTCCGAGAATCAAATTCAGTCGATGCCGATCGAGAGTTCTGGCATGTCCCGCCATGAACCCGACGGCCGCCCTGAGATCAACACTCATGAACGACGACTCAAGATTCGTCGCCGTCGAGCCGGAAGCCGACCTTCAACGTGACCTGGAAATGCGCCACGGCGCCGTTCTCGATGTGACCGCGAGTTTCCACCACCTCGAACCATTCGAGGTTGCGCACCGTCTCGTTCGCCCGGGCGATGGCGGTGCGAATTGCCGCGTCACTGCTCTCGGTGGACGAGCCGACGATCTCGGTCACCCGGTACACGTTGCTGCTCATGGCATTCCCTTCGTGTCAGATTCGACGAACCAACTCCTGCGCCTCGGCGCCGAGCCTCGCAAGGCGAAGATCACCGAGAGCTGTCACAGCACTACCCAACCTGTTGGTGGTGAAACCGAGCGAGAGTCCGCTGGACAGGTCCGCATACGCGCCTGAACCGCCGACTCCGTAGTGGCCTATCGCATTCCGCGGCTGCCGCCGCGCGGCAATGATCGGCGGGTGGTAACCGAGAGTCCAGTTGGGCCGCACCGCCAGCACGTAATCCCGATCGCGAGTCTGGATGGTCGACATCTGGTCGATGGTCGATTCCTTCAGGAACCGCTTCCCGTCGATCACGCCGCCGTTCGCGATGGCGCCGTACATCTTCGCGAGAGCACGCGCGCTGAACACTCCGTTCCAGCCCGGCATGACGGCGTCGTGGACAGCCGGGTTGCGCACCATGACGTCGAAACCGTCCGGCATCGCGGCCTCCGCGAGTCCGCGAGTCGGACCGACGTGTGAGAGCACGGTCGACGCGAAGGCCCAGTTCAAGCCGGCAGGGTTGATATGTGGGAACAGCTTCGCGATCCGTGGACGCCCGGTTTCGGGTACGCGGTACCAGAATTCGTCGACTCCGAGGGGCTTGGCTATCTCCGCTTGTACGACGTCGATGAACGGCTGACCGGACACCCTGGCCACAAGTTCGGCTACCAACCAGCCGTAGGTCACAGCGTGATAGCCGGGGCCTCGAAGCCGACGCGGATCCGGTTTCTCGGCAGCCAGGGCGGCAACGACCGCGTCGTAGTCCATCAGGTCGAGAGGATGCGGCATCAAGCCGCGAACTCGGTGAAGGCCCGCGCGATGTGACATCAGTTCGCGGACGGAGATCTTGTCCTTGCCGGCCGCCGCGAATTCAGGCCAGTACCGAGCAACCGGGGCGTCGTAGTCGATCAACCCACGTTCGGCGAGTCGGTGAACGACGGTGCTGGCGACGCCTTTGCCGGTCGAGAACGACAGCGACACCGTGTCGTGGTCCCAGCGCCGATCACGATCGGCATTGCCGGCCCAGATGTCGAGCACTTTCTCACCGCCCAGGTACACGACCAGCGCGCCGCCGCCTTGTTGCGGTTGGCGATACATCGCGAAAAAGCGGTCGGCCAAGGGAAGGAATCGCCGGTCCACGTACAGCTCGGTGCGCGAAGGCACCTCCACCCGGGCGAGCGAACCCCGTCGTGCACTGGGAGTCATCGCGTCCTCCGATCCCCGCTGATCAAGTTGCCCGGTCACCCGATCGGTGGCAGGAGCTTGACACCATTGTGACCACTGTCACGCAAGAGGCTCAGGGCCGGGGTGCCCTCACGGGGTGACCCACGTCGAAGTGCCGTCGCTGAAACATCCCTGACCTGTGGCGATATTGAAAACAAGGGTGGGACCACCTGAGCAGATCGCCCCGACGTCCGCGTCACCCACTGCCGCTCTGCCACCAGGCCCACTGAGCACGACGGCAAATGGTGAGGAGTCGGTGCGACCGAGTGCGAGCGAACCCGGGCCGTACGCGACGGCGGCAAGCAGCCCACCGCGCGACTCCGCTGCAGCAACGCCGCCGAAGAGTCCGACGCCCGCCGACCGGCCACCGTCTCGCGAATCGGCGACGCCGACGCCATCGCCCTCCACGTGTGAAATCGCGTAACTGGAGGGATCTGCCACCGCTCGGCATGCGGATGACCCGTCGACGATCGTCTGATCTTGGCCGCGCGCCGAACAATCCAACGTCGCGGCCGACGCTGTTCCGCTACCGAGTGACAATCCGAAGGCGGCAAGAATCACGCCACCCGCCGCTAAGCTTGCTGCTCGCATTTTCCGGCGATCCATATCCAACCCCCACAGTGCATTCGACGTGACCGTACATTCGACGTCTGATCGAATTACCCGATATGTCCGCCTCTGACGCTACCCGTCTTTGTTCTTCCGATCGCGGTCCTTGCTCGGTTGAACACGTTTGGGTTCACCGGGCATTTTGGGATAGTTCGGCGGGTACGGCAGATCGCCCAGTCCTGCCGCCAGATCCTTCTCCCACATCTCCAACAGAACATCGAGGGCAAAGGCCTTGTCGTGCATGGCTTCCATCGGATCACCACGATCGGCGAGCAAGCCGGGAACCGTGGCGATGGTGCAGTCGTCTGGATGCACGTCGCGCAGTTCGTCCCAGGTCACCGGCGTCGACACAGTTGCGATCGGCGTCTTACGAGCGGAATACGCCGCCGCGATCGTCCGGTCACGGGCATTCTGATTGAAGTCGATGAAGATCCGTTCACCCCGCTCTTCCTTCCACCACGCCGTGGTGGCGCGATCGGCACTACGACGTTCGACTTCACGGGCGAGGGCGATACCCGCGTGGCGGACCTCGACAAAATCCCAGCGCGCCTCGAGCGGGATGTAGACGTGAAGGCCTCGGCCACCGGACGTCTTGGGAAATCCTTCCAATCCCAACTCGGCGAGCAGAGGGCGAAGGACCTCGTCCGCGATGGCAACGGCCTCGTCGAACCCGGTCCCCGGTTGCGGATCGAGATCGATGCGCAGTTCGTCCGGGTGGTCGGTGTCCGGGCACCGCACGGCCCAGGGATGAAACGTGACAGTCCCGAGATTGGCGGCCCACACGATGTTCGCAGCACTTCGCACTCGAAGGACGTCAGCCTTGCGACCCGACGGGAACGTGACCTCGCAGGATTCGACGTGCTCGGGCCGCTTTGCCGGCAGCCGCTTCTGGTAAACCTCTTCGCCCTCGATGCCGTCGGGGAATCGCTGAAGATGAGTTGGCCGATCTTGGAGCGCCCGCAACGCTGCACCCTGCAGCGCCACCGTTCGGTAGTACTCGACAAGATGCCGTTTGGTTCCGCCGTCCTCACCCAACTGCGGATAGTAGATCTTGTCCGGGCTCGACAATCGGACCGCGATCCCGTCGACGTCCAGTTCCTCTGCCGGGCTCGCCATCACTTACCGCCTGCAAGAACATCCGCGAAGTCGTATCGCACCGGAACCTCCAACTGATCGAATGTGCATTCGTCGGGCACCCTGTCCGGACGCCAGCGCAGGAATCGTGCAGCGTGCCGAAAGCGTTCCCCTTCCATCTGGTCGTACGCCACTTCGAGCACCCGCTCAGGACGAAGCGGAATCCAGGAGCGGTCTGCGGCCGATCTCCACCGGCTGGCCTCTCCCTCGGCTACAACGTCGTCCCCGAGGCGCAAAGGTTCGAGTTCGGCCAACAACTCGATCCGCCGCGCCGCGGTGAAAGCAGAAGCGCCACCGACCATCTTCAATTCGGAACCGTCGTACAGACCAAGAAGCATCGACCCGATACCTGGCTGACTCTTGTGGGGACGGTAGCCCAGCAGTACGACATCCGCGGTCCTGGCGTGTTTCACCTTGATCATCTCGCGCTTGTTCGGCAGGTACGGTCCCGCCAGCTTCTTGGCGACAACCCCGTCGAGACCCGCGCCTTCGAAGGTTTCGAACCAGGCCATTGCTTCGGCGCTGTCTGCCGTCGCTGCCGTGACGTGGCAACTCGGCCCGCCACCGATGCAATCGAGGAGCAGCGCACGTCGGACCCCGAAGTCCTCGATCGAGACGTCGCGATCGCCGAGCGCCAGTAAATCGAACCCGACAAATTGCGCTGGCGTCTGTTCCGACAACAATGCGACGCGGCTCGCGGCGGGATGAATCCGCTCGGAGAGCGCTTCCCAACTCAGACGCGTCACACCGTCGATCTCACGGGGAACCACCAGTTCTCCGTCCACGACACATTTTTCGGGCAATTCAGACTTGACAGCTTCCACCGCTTCGGGAAAGTACCGCGCCAGGTCCTTTCCTCCTCGCGATCCGAGCACCACTTCGTCACCGTCACGAAAGATGATTGCTCGAAATCCGTCCCATTTCGGCTCGTACGACCACGTCGGGTCACCGGACTCGGGCTGAGGCGGCACAGTGGCCGCAGCCTTCGCGAGCATCGGGGCAAGCGGCGGCATCAGGGGTAGCTCCACCTACCCATACTGACAGTCCGGTTGGCAATTCGACTACCGATGTATTGGAATAGGTCCCGAACAATCCACGAACCAACAGAATTATCCAAGAATCAACAAAGGGGTCCTTATGTCCGGAATCGTCCGGCGACTTTGCACTGCGGTGATCGCAACTTCTGCAATCGCCGCCTTCACCGTCGGTTGCGGTTCCGACATCGAGCCGAAAGCCATTGCGGAATCATCTTCCTCGGTTGCCGATTCGACCACTACCTCCGCGGCCCCGACCACCTCGAAGATCACCGGCCAGGAGGGCTCGGACGACGGCGGCGACGTCGACATCGACGTGTCGATCGGTGATTGCGTCAAGCTCGGAGGCACCACGACGGCCGCAGAAATCGACAACGCGGACTGCGGTAGCAAGGATTCCAACTACAAGGTGGTCGCCAAGGTTCCCACCTCTGATCTGTGTGCCTCCGATGTCGACTCGTACTACTACGAGACCCTCGCGGGTGACGAGCAGGGCGCTGTCTGTCTCGACGTCGACTGGGTAGTCGGCGGATGCATGGACCTCGGCAGCGGAATGGATGAGCCCGCCCGCATCGAATGCTCGGATACCAGCGGCACCAATGTAGTCGAGGTCGTCGAAATCCTGCAGAACTCCACGTCGATCGACGAATGCGGTTCGGGGGCAGACTCGGGATTCGAGCACCCGGAACGTAAGTTCACGGTCTGCGTCGCAACGCTCTGATTCGAGCGCCCTCCCGAAAAACACCTGTGCGCCTTGCCAACCGATCTCGGTTGGCAAGGCGCACAGCGCTTTCTACAGCCGGCACTTTCTACAGCCAGCCCCGACGCTTGAAGATCGTGTAGAGACTTCCACAGGTCAGGAACATCATCGAGAGCGCAAACGGATAGCCCAAGTGCCAGTGCAGTTCCGGCATGTCGTCGAAGTTCATCCCGTACACGGTTCCGATGAGCGTCGGCGCGAAGAGAATTGCCGCCCACGCCGAGACCTTCTTGATCTCCTCGTTCTGCGCGTAGCTTGCCTGCGTCAGATTGCGCATCTCCTCGTTCTGGTTCTGCGACACCAGAGTTGCGTTCACCGTGAGGATGTTTCCGAGCAACTGACGAAAGCCGTCGGCCCGCTCCACCACAGTCGTCGCATGGTCGGTGACGTCGCGCAGGTATCGCTGGAGTTCCTCGTCCGTGTGGTACTTGTCGAACCCTGCCGACAACCCACGCAGCATTCCCAGCAGCGGACGCGTCGCCCGCTGGAATTCGATCACCTCACGGGTCAGTTCGTAGATGCGACGCGAAACTCCGGGATCGCCACTGAATACTTCGGTTTCGATCTCGTCGATGTCGTTCTGCAGTCCGGCCACCACCGGGGCGTACCCGTCGACGACTGCGTCGAGAATGGCATAGAGAACGGCCTCGGTACCCAACCGCAACAGGTCAGGATCGTTCTCCATGCGAGTCCGCACCGCCGACAGATCCGGCGATTCACTGTGACGGACGGTCAGAATGAAGTTCGGACCACAGAAGATGTGCAACTCGCCGAATTCGACCCGCTCGGTCTCGTCGCGGTACCGCGCAGCACGCAGCACCACGAACAGTGTCTTGCCGTAGCGCTCGAGCTTGGGGCGCTGGTGCGCGACGATCGCATCCTCGACCGCCAGTTCGTGGAGGTCGAAATGTTGTGCAGCGGCATACAACTGGGCGTCGTCGGGCCGGTACATGCCGATCCACGCCATCGACTGCGAATCCGGAAGGCATGACAGCGCTTCCGCCAGCGTGGACGGCGACGCTATCCGCTCGCCGTCGCGGTACACGCCGCTGTTGACGACGGTCGATTCGACGGGCGCCACCGCCTCGGGCGGGGCAGCCTTGACGACGGTGCGTGCGGCACGCGAGTGTCCGGGATGTGAGTCACCGAGCCCCGCGGAACGACGTGGCAGTACCGAACGTGAACGACGAAATTCGCGCATGCTGAACAGCTTTCGAGGGAAGAGTGAACGACGACGCTTGCTTCACAGCAAAGCCGAAGCCGATGAACACACGATGAAGCTGCAGCAAAATACCGGATCAACCCGGGCGGCTACAGCTTCAGTTGGTACTCGGAGGTTGGCCACGCATTACAGCCACACCTCCTCTTCCCTGAATTCCTACGCAAGTCCGCGCACGACGCCAACATGCTACCCCGACTGTCAGAGCACGACAAACCGAACGACAAGCCGCAGGACAGCACGAACCGGTCGGAGGAAACCCGCTCGACGAATGCAGCTTTCAGTCAGTTCGCAGCGCGCAATCCGCCGATCAACAGTTCGACGATCTGGTCCGCCAACGACTCCGTCTCCGCCAACGTCTGCCCTTCACGTCTTCGGTACCAGAGGTCGATGCCGTTGAGACTGCTGAGGAGTACTTTTGCCGCCATCCGTGGTGAGCCCACGCGAATGGAACCATCCGCGACGCCTTCCGTCATCACGTCGACGAACAGATTCTCGTAGTCGAGTCGCAGCGAATTCAGCTCCACGAGGACTTGCTGTTGCCTCGGCTTGAGCGCGGAGTTCATCTGGCCCCGGACACCTTGGTGGATCGTGTGGTGGTACCCGAGATGCGTCATGAGATTGACCAGGTGGGCGTGCGACATCGCTTCGAGACGCGCGAGGCCGCTTTCTGCCCCGCCCATCCGAGACTCGACCTCAGCGCGGAGCAGGCTCATCCCGCGCTCGTAGATTGCCAGGTAGATGTCGAACTTGGAACGAAAGTGGTAGTAGACAAGACCTTTGGTGGCGCCGATTCGATCGGCCAGTAAATCTACAGTCGTGGCTGCGTAACCGTCTTCGGCAAAGGCGTCGGCGGCGCTGGTGATGATCGCGGATCGCACGTCCGGAAGATCACTACTCATTCGACTTCCACTCCCATTCACACTGCCTGCCGGCCCTTGACTGTTTCCACGCCATCGCATAGTAATACTGAGTAGTATCCCAGATCAGAGAGGTTTTCCAATGTCGTTGGATTTTTCCGGCAAGGTAGCGATCATCACGGGCGCAGGCGGCGGACTCGGCCGTTCACACGCATTGGCCCTCGCCGCACGCGGCGCACGCGTCGTCGTCAACGACATGGGTGGCTCGGTCAACGGCAGTGGCGGCGCTGATACCGCAGCAGCCAAGGTAGTGGCGGAAATCGTCGAGCTGGGCGGCGAGGCCATCGCGGACCACTGCGACATCACCGACGTCGACGCCGTTGCCGCCATGGTCGCGACGGCCGTGGACAAGTGGGGCCGCGTGGACATCCTGATCAACAACGCCGGAATCCTGCGCGACAAGTCGTTCATCAAGGCCGAGCTCGACGACTTCCGCAAAGTCATCGACGTGCATCTGATGGGTTCCGTCATCTGTTCCAAGGCAGTCTGGCCGCACATGGTCGAACAGAACTACGGACGCATCCTCATGACTACGTCAGCATCGGGAATTTACGGCAACTTCGGCCAGGCGAACTACGGCGCCGCGAAGTCCGGCGTCGTCGGCCTGATGAACGTTCTCGCCATCGAGGGCGAACGCAAGGGCATCCGCGTCAACTCGCTGGCCCCGACCGCCGCGACCCGCATGACCGAAGACCTCCTCGACGAGAAGACTCTCGCTCTGCTTGCACCCGAATCGATTTCACCCGGCGCACTGTTCATGGTCTCCGATGACGCACCGACGAAGACCATCCTCAGCGCCGGCGCCGGCGTCTTCGCGATCGCTCGCATGGAAGAGTCGCAGGGCGTCTACATCCCCGAAGGCGCACTCTCGCCCGAGGTCGTCGCCGAACGGTGGTCCGAGATCAGTGACATGACCGATTCCGTCCAGGTGCCCGCGGCGTTCGATCAGACCCGCCGGTTCGTCGAGAAGGCCGTGGCGGAGCAGCCCAGCAACTGAGCAGGGCAACCAGACAACTGATCGACCCCGCTCCCCCTAAGGTGTGGTGGTGACCACACCTACGGGAGTATCGATCGTCGACATCGTCGACAGACTGGGAATGACGTTCCTCAGCGGTGGCGACACCGTCGACGGCGCCCGCACTGTCAGCCGCGTGACCCTGCACGAAGGGTCCGAAGCTACCCAGGACAGTGCGGGCGCCGTCGTACTCGGCGCAGGTCTCGCAGGTTCGGCCGATATCGCAACGGCGGTAAGAGAATACGGCTCGGCAGGTGCGGTAGCGCTGATCGTCAAAGAGCCCCTGGACTTCGACGGCCTCGTCGAGAAAGCGGTGGCCGACACCGACGTCGCACTCCTCGGAATGGTCAAGGATGCAAGCTGGCTGCAAAGCGCGTCGTTGATCAACGAGATCCTCGAATCCGGCAACAACGGGGACCGCACGTCGGCCGCCGACGCCGACCTGTTCGATCTTGCCAACTCGATCGCTCAGGTATTGAACGGCCCGGTCACCATCGAGAATCAGTCGAGCCGGATCCTCGCGTTCTCGGCGGATCAAGCCTTCGGCGACGAGGCACGTAAGCAGAGTGTCCTCGGACATCAAGTGCCGCAGCACTATTCCGATCGGCTCAGGTCAATGGGGTATTTCAACAAGATCTACGGCTCTACCCTGCCGGTATTTCTACCGGGTATCGGGCCGGGCATCAGGCCCCGCGTCGGCATGCGAATACATGCGGCATCGCAGATCCTCGGTTCGATCTGGGTGATCTTGGACGAGGAGCCGAACGAATTACAGGTCAAAACGCTCGTCGAGGCTGCGGGCGTGGCCGCCATGAGTTTGCTTCGCGCCAAACTGGCCGCGGATTCGGCACGACGACTGAGGTTGGGCGAGGTGATCACGTTACTGAGTGGCGGCACTTCAGCGAAGGAAGCGGCCGAGCGACTGGGCTACGGCCGTTCGAAAGCAAACGTGCTTGCGGCCGGCTTCCGTAGCGGCGCCGGTGCATCGTTGGAGGCCGAAGCCGACGTCGATCAACTGGCCCTGACACTCAATACCTATCTCGACCAAGTATTTCCGCTGTCGGTGGCGGCAGCGATCGGCGGCACCGTCTACGCCGTAATCCCACACACCCGGCACCAGACCGACGACGACTACGTGCGTCGGATCGCGTCGGAGTTTGCAGACCGTTCCCGTTCGGAAAAGTCGGTGGTCATCGGAATCGGTGCGACAGTGGCCGACGTGATGACGCTGGAGAAGTCACGCGACGAAGCCGACCGAGCGCTTCGCGTTCTGAGGTCGACGTGGAATTCTTCGGGCCGGACCGTCGCGCGCGCCGACGACGTGCAGATCAATTCCCTACTTCTGCGCCTCTCCGACGCCCTGGCGGACGAGAACGAGACCGCATCGGGTCCGCTCGCGGTACTGCGTGAGTACGACCGCAGTCACGACATCAACCTTGTCGACACGCTCCGCGCCTGGCTCGACACGTTCGGCGACATTCCGGCTGCTGCGTCCTTGGTTCACATCCACGTCAACACGTTCCGGTACCGCCTCAAGAAGCTTGCCGGGATTGCCGGCATCGATCTCGATGATCCGGAAACTCGATTCAGCCTGATGCTCCAGCTTCGTCTCTTCCATCCGACAATGTTGTAGCGATCTACCAAGTCTCACGAAACATTCGTAAATCCGGACGATGTTCTCGTTCTTTTGTTGGGTGAAGATTCAAGCAATCGTCTTTTGCTCCTGACCCGACAGACCTCGCGTCACTCGGGCGGGACCACACCTTCCGGAGGCACCATGAAACAACGGTCCTACGCACTACTGGCTGCGGCAACTGGCACCGTTCTTGCCCTGACCGCGTGCTCAACGGGTGGCTCATCGGGTTCGGGTGGGGGTGAACCCGTCACGGACGGCACCTTCAAATTGGCTCTCGTGGCCGACCCCGGCGCTCTGAATCCGCTGATGACCGCCGCTTCGCCGGCGCACCAACTGGCGCGTCTGAGCTACGACTATCTGCTCCATCCGGATCCCGATACCGGCGTAACCAAGCCGTGGCTCGCCGAGAAATGGGAAGAGACAACCACTTCCGCGTCCTTCACCATTCGCGACGGCGTCACCTGTAACGACGGATCCGCTCTGACTGCCCAGACCGTCGCCGACAACGTCAATTTCATCACCAACGCAGCAAACAAATCCGCTCTCCGCGGGGTGTACGCACCGGCAACTGCAACTGCCACCGCCGACCCGGCGACCCGGACCGTAACGGTCACAACTCCGGAACCCTCTCCGTTCCTGCTTCTCAACCTGGCGCGAATACCGATCATGTGCGAGGCCGGGTTGAAGGATCCGACGGCGGCAAACAAGACGACCTTCGGGTCGGGCATGTTCCAGATGACCGAGGCAGTCGCCAACGATCATTACTCCTACGTTCGGCGCGACGGATACAACTGGGGACCGGACGGCACTACCTCCGACACTGCCGGTGTACCCAAGAATGTCGTCGCATCCATCATCACGAACAACAGCACAGCGGCCAACCAGGTGTTGTCCGGTGATCTGAATGCCGCTGCCGTCTCCGGCCCCGATCAGGACCGCATGAACGCCGCGAACTTGGATACCGTCAAGCAGCCTGCTCCAGCGGGCGAGATGTTCTTCAACCACAGTCCCGGCAATCCGACGAGCGATCCTGCCGTACGCAAGGCGCTGGTCCAGGCTCTCAATCTCGACGACCTCGCCGAGATCTTCACCGCCGGCCGCGGAACCCGATCGACCACGATGGTGTCCATCGAACCGCGGGCCTGCATCTACGACTCTGTCGCCGGAAACCTACCGGACTTCGATACCAGTGCGGCCGCAGCAACTCTCGAGTCTGCGGGCTGGAAGGTCGGCGCGGACGGTAAACGCAGCAAGGACGGCACACCGCTCCGAATTCGGATGGTCTACGAGACGTTCGGCGACGCGACCGATGCTGCCGCCGACGTCGCAGTCAACGCGTGGAACGACCTGGGCGCCACCGTTGAACTCACCAGTGGAGACTCGAACAAGATTCTCGATGTCGCACTCAGCGGCAAGGACAACACGGCGTGGGATGTCGCGTGGGAGCCGATCAACGTCGCGCTGCCCAGCATGCTGGTCCCCTTCCTCTCCGGTCCGGTGCCCGCTGCGGGAATGAACTTTGCGTCGATCTCCAACCCGGCCTACGACGCAGCCGTCACCAAGGCTTCCGGGCTGACGGGCGAGGACGCTTGTGCCGCTTGGGCAGACGCTGAGTCCGAGATCATCAAAGCAAACTCGGCGGTACCTTTTGCCGACAAGATCACGACTCTCTACTTCAACAATGCGGGTCTTGCATTCGGCCGCAATTTCATCGGTTCGGCCCTGCGCCTGTACCAGTAGACCGCCGGTAGCGACCGGGGAAATCGTCGTGTTTCGCCGGTCGCTGTCGGTATACGGACAGGTATTCACTGATCCTGACGGTTTTCGTGGGAGCGGACGAAAATCGACCCGATTTTCGTGAGGATCGACAGAGATGCGCGTCACGTCATGCGCCAAGATTTAGCAGTCAACACTCAACCGCGCCCTCACGTTTTTCGCTCGGGCCCCTGCTCCATCACGGAGGCACCATGAAACACCGCTTCTATCCAACACTTGCGGCAGCCGCAGGGCTCACGCTTGTGTTGTCTGCTTGTGGCTCGGGAGGCACGTCCTCGGGCGCCAGTGGCGGTGAACCGGCCACCGACGGGACCTTCCGTTTCGCCCTGCAGGCCGATCCGGGTGCTCTCAACCCGATCATGTCGGCCGCCTCGGCGACCGCCGAGTTGTCGCGTTTGGCGTACGACTACCTGATCTACCAGGATCCCGATACCAGTGAAGTCGGACCGTGGTTGGCGGAGAAGTGGGAGGAGACCCCGACCTCGGCGTCCTTCACCATCCGTGACGGGGTGACCTGTACCGACGGATCGACGCTGACACCGCAGACCGTCGCGGACAACATCAACTTCGTGGCCAACCCGGACAACGGTTCACAGTTGCGCGGGTCCTCCGTGCCGACCGGCGCCACTGCGACTGCCGATCCTGCAACGCGCACTGTCACGGTGACCACTCCGGCGCCGAGCCCGTTCCTTCTTCTCAACGTCGGTCGCCTGCCGATCCTGTGCGAGGCCGGATTGAAAGATCCGACAGCGTCGAACAAGAAGTCGCTCGGCACCGGCATGTTCGAAGTCACCGAAGTTGCCGCCAACGACCACTACACGTTCCAGCGTCGCGAGGGCTACAACTGGGGCCCCGACGGCACGACCTCCGACACCCCGGGCGTCCCCAAGACGGTCGTCGCCGCCATGTCGCCGAACGTGAGCACCGCCGCAAATCAGCTGCTCTCGGGTGAACTCAACGCAGCTCCGATCGCCGGTCCGGACAAGGACCGCGTCGCGGCAGCCAATCTGGACTCCGTCGGTCGGCCACTGCCGGCAGGCCAGATGTACTTCAACCAGATCGCGAGTAATCCCACCAGCGATCCCGCAGTGCGCAAGGCCCTGATCCAAGCGGTCGATCTCGACGACCTCACTCAGGTCATCACCGCCGGACACGGGGTCCGGGCAACCAGCCTCGTCGCCGTCGAACCGCGCGCCTGCGTTTACGACTCTGTCGCAGGCAACATTCCGGACTTCGACCTCACTGCCGCCAAGGCAACACTGGACGGCGCTGGTTGGACCGCCGGCGCTGACGGCAAGCGAAGCAAGGATGGCAAGCCGCTCAATCTCCGTCTCGTGTACGACGGCACCGACGATCCGCGCAACGCGGCGGCCGAACTTGCTCAGTCGGCGTGGTCCGAACTCGGCGCAAACGTCGAGGTGACCGGGGGCGACTCGAACAAGATCATCGACGTCATTCTGAGCGGCAAGGACAACTCTGCCTGGGACATCGCCTGGGTCCAGGTCAACTCCTCGCTGCCCAGCACCTTCACTGCGTACTTTGCCGGGCAGGTTCCCGCAGCAGGCAAGAACTTCGGATCGGTCAGCAACCCCGCCTACGAAGCAGCAGCCACCAAGGCTTCCGGTCTGACCGGTAGCGACGCTTGTGACGCCTGGGCCGACGCCGAGTCGGAGCTCACCAAGACGATCGCGGCCGTGCCCTTCGCAGACTCCGTCATGAACGTGTACTTCAACAAGGCCGGACTCTCATTCGGCAAGTCGCTCAACGGTTCTGCGCTGCGTCTCTACCAGTAGGCCGTCCGCCCACTCTGAAATATCTTCCCGCCCCAGCATCCCGCCCTCCGGAAAGACAGCCCATGAGTCAAACTATTGAAGCCGCGAAACCAGAAGCGGCGCCTCAGGCTCGAGCAAAGTGGCTCGAGTCCGACAGCTGGCCCGCATATCTTCTGCGTCGTTTCGGCACCTTCGTGATTTCACTCTGGGCGCTGGTGACTGCGGCGTTCCTGATGCTCCAACTGATTCCGGGAGACCCGGTTCGGTTGGCACTGGGAATGAACGCACCGGTCGAACTGGTCGAGACAACGAGGTCTCAGCTCGGTTACGACCTTCCCTTGTGGCAGCAGTACTTCCGATTCGTCGGCGGGTTGCTGAGCGGGAATCCCGGTGACTCGATCACCTTGAGGACTCCGGTCTTCGAGGTGATCGCGTCCCGCCTACCGGCAACACTCGAACTGGCTGTACTCACAGTCGTCACGGTGCTGCTAGTGGGCATTCCGATCGGCCTCATCTTCGCTGCACTGACCCGCAACGGTCGACGACGCGGAGTCGAGATCGGTTACACCGCAACGTCGGGCACCATCGCCGTGATCCCCGAGTTCATGTTCGGTACGGCGCTGGTCTACCTCTTTGCCGTCACGTTCCCTGTTCTGCCCGTCGCCGGCCGAGGTGGACCGGAAAGCTACATCCTCCCGGTCGCGGCCATGTCGATCGGTGCCATCGCCTCGATGTCGCGCATCGTCCGTGCAGAGGCGCTCGGCGTGTTGGACATGGACTACATCCGTACGGCGCGCGCCAAGCGAATGCCCGTGGCACGAATCTACTTCCGTCATGCAATGCCCAACCTCATGACGTCGACGCTGACGCTCGCCGGACTCCTCCTGGGTGGTCTGATTGCCGGCACCGTGCTCATCGAGAGCATCTTCGCCTGGCCCGGCATGGGCATGGCGCTGGTCAAGTCCATCACCGAGAAGGACTACCCGCTCGCCCAGACACTGGTCGTGATCTACGGCGCCATCGTCCTTCTCATCAATTTCATCGTCGACGTGGTGCTCGCTCTCATCGACCCACGATCCACAATTCGGGAGAACTGAGTTGAGCACCTCACCTACGGCCCCCACTGCGGCCCCCAAGACGCCCCCGCGACGACACTGGATCGTCGGAACGTTCCGCACCCCATTGGGAATCCTGGCCCTCACCTTCCTGACCGCTCTGATCGCCCTCGTCATCTTCGGACCGATGATCTGGGGTGACGCCGCTGTCGCAGCCAACCCGAAGGCACTCTCTCAGGGACCGAGTTCCGAGCACATCTTCGGCACCGACGCCGGCGGGCGTGACGTCTTCGCCCGCACGATGACCGCCGCGAGACTGTCGGTGCTCATGGCTCTCGGAGCCGTCGCACTCGGTGTCACAATTGGCCTGATACTCGGTACGCTCCCGACGCTCGCTCCCCGCTGGGTCGGACGAATGGTCGTGGCATTCCTCAACTTCGCCATCGCATTCCCCGGACTGCTCCTCGCGATCTTCCTGTTGGTCGTTCTCGGACAGGGTGCTGGCAGCGCGGTGATCGCCATCGGTCTCGCCCTGGCCTCGCCGTTCGCGAGGTTGACGTACGCACTGGCTTCGTCGGTCAACGGACGCGACTTCATCGACGCAGCACGCATCCTCGGGGTTACCAAGCCGGGGCTGCTGTTCCGCCACATTCTCCCCAATATCCGTGAACCACTCATCGTCAATGCCAGCATCGCTGTCGGCAGCGGCCTGGTGGTCTTCGCCGGACTCTCGTTCCTCGGCTTGGGCATTCAGCCGCCTGCATTCGACTGGGGCCGGATGCTCAACGAAGGTCTGTCGAAGATCTTCGTCAACCCGGCCACCGCACTCGCCCCCGGCATCGCCGTCGTGCTCGCCGGCTTGACCTTCACGCTGCTCGGCGAGGCCATTGCTCGCGGCGCGGGAGTTCGCAGCCCGATCAGCAGTCGCCTGCCGAAGTGGAAGCCGATCAACCGGAAAACTGCCCAGGCCGATTCGGCGCCCACCGACGAAGACGCGGTACTGACCGTCCGCAACATGTCCGTCGCAGTCCCCGCGGGTGACGACTGGCGTCGCCCCGTCGACAACATCAGTTTTACAGTTCACCGCGGCGAAACCGTGGGCATCGTCGGTGAATCC
Source organism: Rhodococcus sp. RCBS9 (assembly GCF_029457415.1). Taxonomy (NCBI): domain Bacteria; kingdom Bacillati; phylum Actinomycetota; class Actinomycetes; order Mycobacteriales; family Nocardiaceae; genus Rhodococcus; species Rhodococcus sp. RCBS9. The sequence goes on from NZ_CP120422.1 coordinate 1,448,152, forward strand.
GGGTCCGGAAAGTCACTGAGTTGCATGGCAATCGCGCAGCTGACCGACCACCCCACCGTGGTCGACGCCGGGCTCATCGAGTTCGACGGCACCGTGCTGATGAAGGACGGCAAGCGGCCGGACGACGCGGCTTCGCGCAAGGTTGCCCGCCAACTCGGCACACGTATGGCGATGGTGTTCCAGGATCCGATGTCGTCCATGAATCCGTCTCTCAAGGTCGGATACCAGGTCGCCGAGATCGGTTGGCTCCACGAAGGTATGAGCAAGGCCGACGCGAAGAAGGCGGCAGTCGAGCGACTGAACGCCGTCAAGATCCCCGACGCGCCCAGGCGTGCGAAGCAGTACCCCCACGAGTTCTCCGGCGGTATGCGTCAGCGCGCGATGATCGCCATGGGTCTGATGGGTAAGCCCGCTCTGATCATCGCGGACGAACCCACCACTGCGCTCGACGTGACCGTTCAGCGTGAGGTCCTCGGGCTGCTCCACGAGGTTCGCGAAGAAACCGGCGCCGCAATCCTTCTCATCTCGCACGACATGGCCGTCATCACCGGCATGTGCACCCGTGTCCTCGTCATGTTTGCCGGCGAAATCGTCGAAGACATCGCAGTCGACGATCTGATTGCCGGCCGTGCAAAGCATCCGTACACCCGCGCGCTGATCGCCGCGGTCCCCACCATGAGCACCGATCGCGACAAGCCGCTTGCCACCGTCGACGAAGCCTGGCAGGTGGAGAGCCTCGACGCCGAGGAGAGCACCGCCGACATCGAGTTGGAAGAACTGTTGGCTGTTGCAGAGGAGATCCGATGAGCAGACTCGAATTCCGTGACGTCAACGTCCACCTCGGTAGCGGTTCGAAAAAATTCCACGCCGTCAAGAACATCAATCTCGACATCCCCTCCGGATCGGTGGTCGGTCTCGTCGGTGAATCGGGTTCCGGAAAGTCGACACTGGCGCGAGCAACTGTCGGCCTGGCCGAGCCCAGTTCCGGCCAGATCCTTCTCGACGGTGTGGACGTCGCTCACGCCCGCGGCGCGACGGCTCGTCTGCGCCACCGGATCCAGATGGTCTTCCAAGATCCGTACTCGTGCCTCGACCCGCGAATGACCATCGGCCAGTCACTCGCCGAGGCGCTGCGGTCCACCGAGCGTCGTGACAAAGCTCGGCGCAGCCGCGGCGACCGCGCTGCCGAGGTCGCTCGACTCCTCACCACCGTCCAACTGCCGGTGGAGAAGGCGCACGAATACCCATCGTCGTTGTCGGGTGGTCAGCGCCAACGCGTTGCCCTCGCGCGGGCTTTGGCAGCCGCACCGGCAGTTCTGCTTGCCGACGAAATCACCTCCGCTCTGGACGTGTCCGTGCAGGGCGCGGTTCTGAATCTGTTGGTGGATCTGCAGAAGCAGCTTGGTCTGACGGTTCTGTTCGTCAGTCACAACCTGGCGGTGATCCGCTACGTCTGTGACCACGTCGCAGTCATGCTCGGCGGCGAGATCGTCGAGCACGGGCCGGTTCTCGACGTGATCGATTCGCCCAAGGAGCCGTACACGGCAAAGCTGTTGTCCGCGATCCCGACATTCGGGGAGCCGATGTTCCAATGACAACGCCGACCACTCTCGACTCTCCCGCAGCCGTAGCCCGTGCCGAAGAACGTCGTTCGGCGAGAATCCAGGATTACGCGTCCGTGGTTACACCGACCAGCATCGCCGTATCGGCGTCGGGACGCATTGCATACGTACGTACCGAATCGAATCCGGCTGCGGATACCAACGAGCACTCGATCTGGTTGGCTTCCCCGCAACTACAGCTCACCGCGGGACCTGCCGACACCTCGCCGGCTTGGCATCCCGTTTCGACGCTGTTGGTCTTCGTTCGGCCGGATTCCTCGGGCACACCACAACTGTGGAAGGTCGACGCCACCGGGGGTCCGGCAACACAGCTGACCACCACGGCGCAGCTCCCGCTCGGCGCGGGGGCACCGGTGTTCTCTCCTGACGGCGCTCGGATCGCCTTCAGCGCCCCCGTCGACCGCACTGCCGCCGGATCGTCATGCCTCTTGGTGGCGAAGCGCCTCAACTACAAGGTCGACGGATCCGGTGTCCGGGGCAGCGTTCGGGCGCACTTGTTCGAGTTCGATCTGGCCGCCGGCTCGCTTCGGCAGCTGACGGACGGCGATTGGGACGCTTCGCATCCCGCGTACAGTCCCGACGGCACCGAACTGGCTTTCACCGCGGCGATGGACGGCGACGCCGATCTGACGCGGGCGAGTTCCGCCTGGACCGTATCGCTGACTGATCTCGCCTCCACTCCGCGGATGTTGGGGCACGCACGCGGCATCGCAGGACCACTTGCATGGACACCTGCCGGCGACGCGGTCGTAGCCGTCGGTTGGCACACACCGATCATTCACAACAACGAACTTCTTGTCCTGCACCGCGACCAGCGAGTGGAAGACCGCAGCCTGACGTCCGGACTCGACCGAAACGTCATGCCGGGCGGGACCGGTTATCCCGGTGGCGCACCGAGTTTCACCGCCGACGGCGACATCGTCTTCTGCATCCGCAACCACGGCTCCACCGAACTGCACAAGGTCGATTTCGGATCAGGCTCCGTCTCACCACTTCTCACCGGCGAGCGGACAGTGGTCTCAGGCCTTGCCCTGACGTCCGGGCGAGCCGTCGTCGCGCTGGCAACGGCGACATCCTTCGGCGAGGTCGCCGTCATCGACCTCGAGACTCGTGCAGTCGAAACCGTCACCGAATTGAACACGGAACTGACAACTTCCGTCGCGTTTCCAGTCGCCTCCGAGCGTTGGTTCGACATCAGCGACGGCACCCGTGTTCAGGGTTGGATCCTGCGCGACCCGAACGTCACGGGCGCCGGTCCGCTGGTTCTGGACGTCCACGGCGGACCACACAATGCCTGGACCGGAACGCCGACCGTGATGCACGCATACCACGCGGAACTGGTCGCGCTGGGATTCACGGTCTTGATGATCAATCCGCGCGGAAGTGACGGCTACGGAAACGACTTCTTCGACGGTGTGCGGGACGGCTGGGGTGAGGCGGATCGTGCCGACCTGCTCGAACCGGTCGAAACCCTTGTCGCCGAGGGGATGGCCGATCCGAAGCAACTGGTACTCACGGGCTACAGCTACGGCGGATTCATGACGTGCGCCCTGACGTCCGTCACCGATCGGTTTGCCGTCGCAGTCGCCGGTGGTCTCGTTTGCGACATCGCGAACACAGCCGGCCCCTCGGACGAGGGCATCTTGCTGCAGACGGTCGAATTCGACCCGCAGTCATCTCGGGTACGGGAACTTTCGCCGCTGGGGCGAGTCTCCCAGGTGACGACACCGACGCTGATCCTTCACGGCGGCAGCGACGTCCGTTGCCCGGTCAACCAGGCCGAACAGTGGTTCGGTGGACTGCGTTTGGCCGGCACCCCGACCGAGTTGGTGGTTTTCCCGGACGCGTCACATGCCTTCGTGTTGACGGGTCGGCCGTCCCACCGACTGGAGTACAGCACTCGTCTCGTCGACTGGATCGAACGGCACCTCTCCCCCAAGCCCGCACTGACCACGGTCGATCCCGACTACTGGCAGTACCGACTCGACACCCTGAGTGCGAAGTACGGGGTACCCGGCGCCTCGCTGGGAATTCTGACCACAACCCGCAGCGGATTCGACCGCACCGTGATCACGTCCGGTGTCGTCAGTACCCGCACCGGCGTCGCGGCTACGCCCGACACGCTGTTCCAGATGGGTTCGATCAGCAAGGTCTGGACGGCCACCCTGATCATGCAGCTCGTCGAAGAAGGATTGCTGGATCTCGACTCACCTGTCCGGAACATCCTGCCGGACTTCGCAGTTGCCGACGCGGTAGCCACCGAAACGGTCACGACTCGCCACCTGTTGACTCACACCAGTGGCATCGACGGTGACGTTTTCATCGACGGCGGGCGCGGCGACGACTGCGTCGAGCGATACGTCGCATCACTGAAATCAACGGTGCAGCTCTTCGCCCCCGGCACCGATTGGTCGTACTGCAACACCGGCTTCGTGATCGCCGGACGAATCATCGAGGTTCTCCGAGGTAAGAGTTGGGACGCGGTTCTGCGCGAGCGGATCATCGAACCGCTCGGCCTGACCAAAACCACGACCCTGCCTGAGGAGACGGCACTGCACCGCGCTGCAGTCGGGCACGTCGGCGGTGCCGACGACCTCGAGCAGACACCACAGTTCCTCATCCCCCGCTCGATGGGCCCCGCCGGCCTCATCAACAGCACGGCCGAAGATCTACTCCTGTTCGCTCAGGACTCGATGCGCGAGGACCCGGTTCTCCTTCGGCGTTCCACTCATCTGGCGATGCTCGAGGAGCGCCGCCAGATCGGTGACGTGTCGTCAGCGGACATCATGGGAACCACGTGGTTGCTGCACAATTGGGGCGGTGTACTGGCTCATGGCCACAATGGCGGAACTCTCGGCCAGCAGTCGTTCTTGCGAGTGGTGCCGTCGTGCGGTCTAGCCGTGGTCCTGATGGCCAACGGTGGAGCAATGGACGCTCTCTCCGGCGATCTTCTGGCTGAAGTAATCGGTTCCATAGGCGGCGTCAGTGTGACACCGGCATTCTCGCCTGGTGACCCCCACACCCGCGTCACGTCCTCACCTGAAGAACTCGATGCGCTGTGCGGCCTGTACCGCGATGCCGCAGCCGATTTCGTCTTGGAAAGGACCGGCGGTTCCCTGACCGCCCGCCGCACCGATCACATCGATCCTTCGGTCACCGCCGAAAGCGCAGAGTCCGTCTCTCTCAGCCTGATCGAAGTTCACCCTGGAGTGTTCGGGACCCGACTCCCTCAATCAGCAGGTTGGGTCCGGATCACTTTCTCCGACAACGGGAGTACACAATTGCTACACGTCGGAAGCCGCGCGTATCCGCGAGTGAACAACCGATGACCATTCTCCGCGATCTGGCCGAGCGCCAACTTCCTCAGATCCTCGAGGACGCCATCGCGCTCATCGAAGTCGAGTCGCCGTCACACGATCTCGAAGCTGTTGCCCGCAGCGCGAAGTGGACGTCAGATCTTGTCCACGAACGACTCGGCGTGACACCGGAGTCGATAGTGACGGAAGGCCGAACCCATCTGGTGACCCGTTTCGGCAGCTCACCGACGCGGTTGATGCTGCTCGGTCATCATGACACCGTGTGGCCGATCGGCACCCTGACACGCCTGCCCGCAGCCGTCACCGACGGAGCGCTCCGAGGTCCGGGCGGACTCGACATGAAACTTGGTGTCGTTCAGGCAATCCACGCCCTCGCTATCGTCCGGGAGCTGCACGGCGACGATGCACTCGACGGAATCACACTCCTCGTGACCGGTGACGAAGAAATCGGTTCACCCACGTCGCGGTCCCTCATCGAGGAACTTGCGGCAGGCGCGGTACTGGTTCTCGAGGCCGGCGGTGACGGTGGCGAACTGAAGACTGTCCGCAAGGGGGTGTCGCTGTATCGGATCCATGTTGCCGGTCGCGCCGCCCACGCCGGGCTGGAGCCGGAAAAAGGCATCAACGCTGCAGTAGAACTGGCTCGTCTCGTGATCGCGATCAACGACTTGTCCTCGCCGGCACAGGCAACCACCGTCACCCCGACTGTCATTTCAGCCGGAACCACAACCAACACCGTTCCGGCAGAAGCCTTCGTCGACGTGGACGTGCGCGCAACCAGCGCCGCCGAGCAGGAGCGCGTCGATGCGAATATCCGAGCCCTGCAGGCAATCCACCCCGAAGCCGTAGTCACGGTCTCGGGTGGTGTCAACCGTCCACCTCTCGAAGCGACGATGTCCGCACCGTTGCTGGCGTTGGCGGAACGCGTTGCGCTCGAGCATGATCTGACTCCGCTCGTCGGCCTCGCCGTCGGCGGAGCCTCGGACGGAAACTTCACTGCCGGTATCGGTATCCCCACCCTCGACGGCCTCGGTGGCGTCGGCGGCGGTGCACACGCCGAGACCGAGCATGCGCTCGTGTCCGCAATCGCTCCGAGGACGGCGTTGGTTGCGGGCCTTATTCGTTCGATCACGTCTGAAGGGGGCCCTCGTGTCGAAAAGCAAAGCGGTTGAGTTTCGAGAACTGGTCGATACCCGCGAAATAGCCGATCTATCCGCCGTTTTCGACGAGATCTGGGCTACCAGTCCCGGACCGGCTCATTTCGGCACTGCGATGTTGGTTGCGCTTCACCACGGTGGTCACTACGTGGTGGGAGCCTTTTCCGAAGGCGAAATGATCGGTGGTTGCGTCGGATTCTTCGTCGAGCCTCTCGGCGAGGTTCTGCACTCACACATCGCCGGAGTACTACCGGGACACGCAGGCAAGGGAATCGGCCGCGCCCTCAAGCATCATCAGCGAGACTGGTGCATCGAGCGCGGCGTCAGGACGATCCGGTGGACCTTCGATCCACTGGTCGCACGAAATGCCTATTTCAACATTCAGCGTCTCGGAGCCGAACCGGCCGAATACAACCCGGATTTCTACGGGTCGATGGCAGACGGAATCAACGCAGGCGACGCCAGCGATCGTATGCTCGTCAGTTGGGACCTCGACGTCGATGGATCTCCGAGTTCTACTGTGGCCGTGAATGATACATTCAAGGTGCTTCAACCCACCGAAGACGGTACGCCTCGAATGCTCCCGATCCCACCCGACTGCGTCGATATCGCAGTCGGAATACCCAGAGACATCGAGCATCTGAGAACAGTCGACCGCGCCTCTGCCTTTGCCTGGCGACACGCGCTTCGCGAGTACCTCGAACCACTGATCGCCTCGAAGGAATGGCAATCGACCGGCTTCGACCCCAGCGGCTATTACATGTTCACGAAAATCTGCGAGACAACCGGAGAAGAGCAAGTCCATGCACATTGAGTCCGTCGAATTGCGCGAACTGCGCATCCCTCTCGTCTCCCCCTTCACCACGTCATTCAGCACCCAGCTCGAGCGCAACACCCTCGTCCTGAAAGTGAGCGGCACCACCGACGGCCCCAACGGTCCGGTGGAGACCGTCGGCTGGGGCGAGTGCGGCTCGCTCAGCGATCCGTACTACAACTCCGAATACACCGCTGGTGCGCGGGCGATGCTTCGCGAGTATCTCGTTCCGACGCTGCGTAAGTCGCAGTCGGATCAGCCGCTCTCGGCCGAGACGGTCGGCAGCGTACTTCACCACGTCGTGGGTCACCAGATGTCGAAGTCGGCTATCGAAATGGCAATCCTCGATGCTGAATTGCGCGCTCGTGGACAGTCTTTCGCTCGGTACCTCGGTGCCACTCGCACTCGGGTGCCCTCGGGAGTGTCCGTCGGCATCCAGGACAGCATTCCGCAGCTACTCGAAACCGTCGGTAATTATCTGTCGCAGGGTTACGTGCGAATCAAGCTGAAGATCAAGCCGGGCTGGGACATCGCTCCCGTCGCTGCGGTGCGCAAGGAGTTCGGCTACGACGTCCCTCTGCAGGTCGACGCGAACGCCGCGTACACCCTCGTCGACGCGCAGTTGCTCCGTCGCCTGGACGAATTCGCACTGCTCCTCATCGAACAGCCGCTGGCCGAGGACGATTTGGTGCAGCACGCCAAGCTCGCCCAGTCCCTTTCGACTCCGATCTGCCTCGACGAGTCGGTCGAGTCGGCCAAGGATGCGGCGGATGCCATCACGCTCGGTGCCGCTTCGGTCATCAACATCAAGCCGAGCCGTGTCGGTGGATATCTGGAAGCCAAGCGCATCCACGATCTCGCCTCGGCACACGGTATTGCGGTGTGGTGCGGCGGAATGCTCGAGACCGGAATCGGCCGCGCCGCCAACGCAGCCCTCGCGGCGCTGGACGGATTCACGCTGCCCGGCGACATCTCGGCGTCCGATCGCTTCTACAAGGAAGACATCACCGAACCTTTTGTCATCGAGGACGGCCACATCGCCGTGCCGCAGGGACCGGGCTTCGGTGTGACTCCGCGCGAAGACGTCATGGATCGCTTCACGGTCGGAACCGAGATTCTGTAGGTCCGTCACACAGTCACGCAGCAGCCACCTCCACCTTCACCCCGGAGGTGGCTGTTCGTCGTTTGTGTCGGTAGGGGGGTGCATAGTGATTCGGACATGACGTTCTGCACCGAAAGGCCCCCGATGAGTAGCTGGTCCGATCGCCCGATCTGCGCGTTCGACCTCGAGACCACGGGGCGGGATCCGTCGACCGCTCGTATCGTCAGTGCCTGCGTCGCGGTGATCGACGGTTCGAGTGTCGAAACACGCACGTGGCTACTCGATCCCGGCGTCGACATCCCCGCCGGCGCCTCGGCTGTTCACGGCATCAGCACCGAGTTCGCGGCGCAACACGGCCAGGATTATTCCGAGGGCTACGAAGAGATTCGCGAGGCTCTGCACAATTCCTGGGCGCGCGATCACGCCGTCGTGGCGTTCAATGCCTCCTATGATCTGACGGTCATGCATGCCGAGGGTCTGCGCATCGGCAAGCCTGCATTCGTTCCGGGGTTGGTGATCGATCCGTACGTGATCGATCGGGCGATGGATACGTTCCGCAAGGGCAAGCGAACGCTTGCGGCCGTGTGCGAGCACTACGGAATTTCATTGGAGTCGGCGCACGAAGCCGAGGCCGATGCCAAAGCTGCGGCAGCGTTGGCCCGCGAGTTGGCCGTGCGGTTCCCCGACATCCTGGGGCTCGATCTCATGGTCGATCAAGCCGATTGGCACGCAGAGCGGCAACGCGATTTCGCCGAGTACCTTCTCAGCCAAGGGAGGGACGTGGCAGATGTGAACGGCCAGTGGCCGATTCGCATCATCGCCTGACGTCCTCCCCGGCTCGGACGACCGCGCGCTACGCCGGGACCGGCGGCCACACCGGCGCAATGGACCACGGACGGGCTGTTTCGAGCTGCGACGCAACCTGAATCAGCAGATCTTCACGGCCGAACGCGCCGACCAACTGCACGCCGATCGGAACGCCGGCCGAGTCATGACCCATCGGCAAGGAAATCGCCGGCTGACCTGAACTGTTGAACGGACTGGTCAAGCCGCTGTACCCGGCCGAATGCTCCCAGATCGACATAGGATTCGCCGTATCGAGCAGACCGAGCGGAGCTGCCGGCCGAGCCATCGTCGGAGTCAGCAACAGGTCGTGATCGACGAAGAACGCACCGATCACCTGGGCGGCCCGCTCGAGTTCCTGCAATGCCTTGACAACGTTCGTCGCACTTTCGGACTTCGCGCGGTCGTAGATCATCCGCGCCATCGGCTCGAGGTCGTCGTCGCGGATCGCGCGGTTCAGGGCGTCGAGTCGTTCGTCGACCTCGATCGTCATCGGAATGCCCATCAACACCGAAAGCCCGGCAGTGAGCGCATCGAGCGGAAAGTTCGGGGCACTCTCGGTGACATCGTGACCGAGTTCTTCGAGCAGGCCGGCAACACCGGTCGCGACGGCCGAGCACTCCGGGTCCACCGGTGTGCCGTCAGGAAGAGCGTTACTCAGACCGATCCGCAACCGTCCGGGATCGGCACCCACTTCCTCGATGTACGGCCGCTTCGGCGCCAGGATCACGTAAGGATCGCCCACTGTCGGCCCGGCGGACAGATCGAGAAGCAGCGCAGTGTCGCGGACACTTCGGGTGAGCGCGTGATGAACACTCATCGGCGACGAGAAGAGCGTGCGCGCCGGTGCCGTCGGAGTACGTCCTCGGCTCGGCTTGAGACCTACCAGGCCGCAGGCCGATGCGGGAATACGGATCGATCCACCACCGTCGCTGGCATGCCCGCCTGGCACGATCCCGACGGCAACAGCTACAGCCGTGCCACCCGAAGATCCGCCGGGCGAACGATCAAGGGCGTAAGGGTTACGGGTGGGTCCGAACAGCGCAGGTTCGGTACTCGCGTTCTTGCCGAACTCCGGGGTGTTCGTCTTGCCGATGACAACCAGACCAGCCTGGCGGTAGCGCTCGACGAGCGTCGAATCTTTTTCTGCCACAGCGTCGGCGAACAATCGAGATCCATTGGTGCTCGGCAATCCTGCGACGTCCATGCCGAGGTCTTTGATCACGAACGGGACGCCCTGCAGTGGACCATCCGGCAGGCCGCCTGATACCTCGTTGCGCGCTTCCTCTCGGCGCTCACTGATCACCGCGTTGACTGCCGGGTTGCGCTCGTCGAGCCTGTCCAGACTGAACTCGAGGACTTCCTTGGCGGAGACGTCGCCGCTCTTGATCGCTTCGGCCAGGCCGGTCATGTCGTTGTTGTCGAACAAATCCTGCATCGATGCCCTCATCACTCGTGTCGAACTCTGCCGATAGTGAGGTCCGTCATATCAACCGGAGTGGCGACGCAGTTCCGAAATTCCGCTTGGCGGGACCGATCAGAGAATCAAGCCCTCACAGAATCAAACCTTGCCGCCGCGCTTCCACGACCGCTTCGTGACGACTGCGGACGTCGAGTTTTCCCATCAGATTCCTCATGTACGTCTTGATCGTTTCGACGCTCAGGGACAACCTCTCGGCGATCTCGGCATTGCGCAGTCCGAGAGCGACGTACCCCATCACCTCCCGCTCGCGTGGCGACAGGACAACGGTGTTCGCGACTGGAGTGTTCGCGGAAGGTTTCGGCGACGCCAACGACCGCAACTTTGCCTCGACCGCGAGGACCTGCGCGCTGAGAGCCATGTCCTCGAGGTTCGCCGCGATCTCGCCGAGCGCCAGGACGCTCTCGGTCAACCCTTCGGATATCTGGGCATCGCGGTTCGAACCATGTTCCACCGCAGCGGTATCGAGCATCGCCACCCGACGATCCACTTCGTCGCGAATCTCGAATTCTCGGGCCAACGCGTACGACGATCGCATCATCGTCTCTGCGATCACGTCGCCGATCGGCAGGTTGGCACGCAGTCCTCCGTAGATCGCTCCGCGAGTAACCCCGCGAACGACGATCGGGACTGCCATCAAGGATTCGATCGCTTCGGTGCCCACTTCGTAGTCGTAGTCGTGAGTGATGTGCGACGAGTTCGCGTAGTCCTGGACCGCGCCCGGTCGTTGTTCTGCGATCGCCCGACCGCCGAGTCCGCATTCGGCGTCGATCCGCAGGTTTCGCAGGATGTTGCTGCGCGTGCCGACGTGACCGGTGATGGTCAGCGACCGGTCGCTGACGCAGCCGCCGAACAGAACCGGCAACTCGGTTTTGGGGTGCAGCCGACGCAGTTCGGCGCGCAACGCGTCGTCGTCGCTCGGTCTCAGTACCCTGCTCACTCTCACCTCCACGTACCCAATTCAGAGGGTAGCGGCACCTTTGGCTGGGCAATAGCGTGCATCCAGGCCATTTGTAGTGCCGATCACACTTATCGTGACACCAACCGTGCCACGTCGCCTTCGGAGGAACCGTGTCTGTCCCGACAGCTGTCGCAGCCAACAACACCCCGCTCAGTCCGCTGCGCTTTCTCGAGCGCAGCGCCGCGGTGTTCCCCGAGCGCACCGCCGTCGTTCACGGCGACCGGACCTACTCGTACCGAGAGTTCGGTGACGAGGTCGCGGCTCTGGCCCGCGTCCTGCGTGAACGCATTCAGCCCGGTGACCGCGTTGCATACCTGGCGCCGAACGTACCCGAGATGCTGTTCGCGCATTTTGCCGTCCCCCTCGCCGGCGGGGTCCTGATCGCCCTGAACTCACGCCTCGCCGGTCCCGAACTCGAATACATTCTCGATCACTCGGGAACCACGATCCTGTTCGTGGACTCCGAATTCGTCGGTTCGGTCACCTCGTCCAAGGCAAACGTGGGGAGCCTGCGTGAGATCGTCGAGATCCCGGACTCCACCGTCCCCTATCCGGACGTTCCCACCGGAATCGTCACCGGGCAGTACGCCGATCTGATTGCCGAAGGCGAAGCTCTCTCCGATCAGCCACTGCACTGGGGCGTCGACGACGAGCAGCAGTGCATCGCCATCAACTACACCTCGGGTACCACCGGAAAACCCAAGGGCGTCATGTACTCCCACCGCGGGGCGTACCTGAACTCGCTCGGCGAGACATTCCACAACGGCTTCGACGGAGCGACGAAGTATCTGTGGACACTGCCGATGTTCCACTGCAACGGGTGGTGCACGCCGTGGGCCGTCACTCAGGCCGCGGGCACACACATCTGCCTGCGCGCGGTCCGCGCCGATGCGATCTGGGACGCCATCGACAATCTGGGCGTGACACATCTGTGCGGCGCTCCTACCGTCTGCTCCACCATCGCCGACGCAGACCAGGCCCACAAGGTCGACGCCTTGCGCATCACCACCGCCGGCGCTCCCCCGTCACCGACGATCATCGGAAAACTCGAAGACATCGGTGTCACCGTCGTTCACGTCTACGGCCTCACCGAGGTATACGGCCCCTACACGATCTGCGAATACCAGGAAGCCTGGGACGACAAGCCGCAGTCCGAGCGCGCCGCACTTCTCTCTCGTCAGGGAGTCGGCATGGTGCAGGCCGAAAATGCTCGCGTTGTCGATGCCGAGATGAACGACGTCCCCGCCGACGGCCAGACCATGGGTGAGATCGTGCTCCGCGGCAACAACGTGATGCTCGGGTACTACCGCGACGAGGCCGCGACAGCCGAAGCATTTGCCGGTGGTTGGTTCCATTCCGGCGACCTCGGCGTCATGCATCCCGACGGATACATCCAGCTCAAGGACCGCGCGAAGGACATCATCATCTCAGGCGGCGAGAACATCTCCACCGTCGAGGTCGAGCAGGCGATCATGAGTCACCCCGCGGTGATCGACGTGGCAGTCGTCGGCGTTCCGGACGAGAAGTGGGGCGAGCGCCCGAAGGCATTCGTGGTGCTGGGCAAGGGATTACAGGCATCCGCCGAAGACATCGTCGAGCACACCCGCACTTTGCTGGCCGGGTACAAGGTTCCCCGCGACATCGTCTTCCCGCTCGACCTTCCTCGCACCCCCACCGGCAAAGTTCTCAAGTTCCAGCTACGCGCCGACAACTGACGCCGACGAAACCTGGATACTTGCATCCATGACCGAGCGCTCCGATGTACCCGGAACTGACCCCGCACAGTTTCGGGTACACGTCGCGTCTCAAGCGATCCGGTTGTTCTCGGAGAACGGGTACGAAGCCACCACCGTCGAGCAGATCGCCGCTGCCGCCGGTGTGTCGCGTCGGACGTTCTTCCGGCAGTTCCGCTCCAAGGAAGACGTGATCTTCGCCGATCACGAGTCCCTCCTCGAACACGTCGCAGAGTTCCTCGCGTCCGATTCCGCCGACCCCTGGGCGTCCGTGTGCGAGGCCGCGGGACTGGTGTTCGATTTCTTCCGCAGGAACCGAGACCTGTCGATGCGGCGATACCGCGTCGTACAGCATGTTCCGGCTCTTCGCGACCGCGAACTCGTCACCGGATTCCGCTACGAGCGCCTCTTCGTCGACTACCTGCGCAGCGCTGTGCCCCGCGAACCTGTCCTCGAGGTTGTCGGTTTTGCCGCAGCTGTCACCGCGTGCCACAACTACCTCTTGCGAAGCATGATCAAAGGCGACGAGGACGCCACAGCTGATGCACTAAGTCAGGCATTGCTCGACGTTCGGCGGACGTACGGCGTGGCACCCGGGTCCAAGACCAGCACGCCAGAATCGAAGTCCGTGCTGGTAGTAGCCTTTCCCCCGGGCACGTCCGCTGATGAGATCAGCAGAAAAATCCACGAACAACTCGGCTGACACTGCTCGTGCACCGAAACTTCACACACCCATCCCTTGACCTGGCACTCAGTGCCGTGTTTGACTGGGGTCATGGGCACCGGTCTGTCCGCGAATCTCGCTGGTAACGCCGGAGCCGCACCGACCGCCTTCAAGCCACCTTCACCAAGGAGCGTTCCCATGGCAGGAAACCCGGATTTCAATCTCTTCGCACTGAACGAAGAGCACGACGAACTGCGGGCTGCTATCCGCGGACTCTCCGAGAAGGAAATCGCGCCGTACGCCAAGGACGTCGACGAGAACGCACGTTTCCCCGAGGAAGCGCTCACTGCTCTCAACGCGTCGGGCTTCAACGCCATCCACGTTCCCGAGGCTTACGACGGCCAGGGCGCCGATTCCGTCGCCACCTGCATCGTCATCGAGGAAGTCGCCCGCGTCTGTGGCTCCTCCTCGCTGATCCCCGCTGTGAACAAGCTCGGCACCATGGGCCTGATCCTCAAGGGTTCCGAAGAGCTCAAGTCCAAGGTGCTCCCGGACCTCGTCAACGGCGGAATGGCGTCGTACGCACTGTCCGAGCGTGAAGCCGGATCCGACGCCGCTTCGATGCGTACCCGCGCAAAGGCTGACGGCGACGACTGGATCCTCAACGGCTCCAAGTGCTGGATCACCAACGGCGGCAAGTCCACCTGGTACACCGTCATGGCTGTCACCGATCCCGACAAGGGCGCAAACGGCATCTCCTCCTTCATGGTCCACAAGGACGACGAGGGCTTTGTCGTCGGACCGAAGGAAAAGAAGCTCGGCATCAAGGGCTCCCCCACCGCTGAGCTGTACTTCGAGAACTGCCGCATCCCCGGCGACCGCATCATCGGCGAACCGGGCACCGGCTTCAAGACGGCACTCGAGACCCTCGACCACACGCGTCCCACCATCGGTGCTCAGGCTGTCGGCCTGGCCCAGGGCGCACTCGACGCGGCGCTGGCGTACACCAAGGACCGCAAGCAGTTCGGCAAGTCCATCAGCGACTTCCAGGCTGTTCAGTTCATGCTCGCGGACATGGCGATGAAGGTCGAAGCCGCACGTCTGATGGTCTACACCTCCGCTGCTCGCGCCGAGCGCGGCGAGAAGAACCTCGGTTTCATCTCCGCTGCGGCGAAGTGCTTCGCTTCGGACGTTGCCATGGAGGTCACCACCGACGCCGTGCAGCTGTTCGGTGGCGCCGGCTACACCACCGACTTCCCGGTCGAGCGCATGATGCGCGACGCCAAGATCACGCAGATCTACGAAGGCACAAACCAGATTCAGCGCGTCGTGATGTCGCGTGCGCTGTTGAAGTAAGGCACTTCGCGCCCCTGTGCGCCTTTCTGGTAGTTCTGACTACCGGAACGGCGCACAGGGGCTTGCCCCTAATTTTTGAGGAGAATTGTGGAACTCGTAGGCGTAATCGGCGGCGGCACCATGGGTGCCGGCATTGCCGAAGTTTGTGCAAAAGCCGGTAGCTCGGTACTGGTGCTCGAAACCAAAGAAGAATTTGCCGCCGCTGCTCGCGAACGGATCGCCAAGTCGATCAACCGCGGCGTCGCCAAGGGCAAGATCACCCAGGAAGACGCCGACGCCGCGATCGCACGCGTCCGCGTCACCTTGGACATGGAAGAGTTCGCCGATCGCGATCTGGTGATCGAAGCTGCTCCCGAGATCGAAGCTCTCAAGTACGAGATCTTCGGCAAGCTCGACAAGATCGTCAAGCCTGCAGGCATTCTGGCGACCAACACCTCGTCGATCCCCGTCATCAAGATCGCCAAGGCCACCTCGCGCCCCGGCCAGGTTGTCGGCGTTCACTTCTTCAACCCCGTGCCGGTCATGCCGCTCGTGGAGATCGTGGTCAGCCTGACGACGTCCGAAGAGACCGTTCTCGCCGTCACCGACTACGCCAAGAACACCTTGCGCAAGAAGACGGTTCGCGCGGGCGACCGTTCGGGCTTCATCGTCAACGCTCTGCTCATCCCGTACCTGTGCCAGGCTGTCCGGATGCTCGAATCCGGCTACGCCACAGCAGAAGACATCGACGAGGCCATGAAGGGCGGCTGCGGCTACCCGATGGGCCCGCTGACGCTGCTCGACACCGTCGGTCTCGACATTGCCCTCGCAGCGGCAGAGTCCCTGTACGCGGAATTCGCAGAACCGCACTACGCTCCGCCGGCGCTGCTTCGCCGCATGGTCGACGCCGGTCGCCTCGGCAAGAAGACCGGTCGCGGCTTCTACGAATACGCCTGAGTCCGACCGCTTCACTCTTCCGGCCCCTCACCTGTTGCAGGTGAGGGGCCGGAGTTGTTTTCGGGCAGATCTAGCCGAATCCATTGACAAATTCGCGCGGCGCAGCAAAAGTCATCATTTGACAACAACCGTTGTCACATGAGCGCAGGCGGAGGGTCAACCAGATGAGCAGCGATCCGGACACCGATACTCGTCGACCTAAGCCCCAGGCGCGACCAGAGCCCCGGGAACTACGAGCCGATCCGATCGGCCCCGGTTCCCTGACGTGGACACACTTCGGCGACGTTCGCGGTCTGCTGTATCTCGGACGCGCAGGCACGCTGCAGAACATGCATCCCGCGGTAAGTGGAGCGCTGCAGGATCATTCGAATTTTTTCGACAACCCGCTCGACCGCCTGTTCCGCTCACTGCCGCCCATCTACGGCGTCGTGTACGACCGGACCGAAGAGGGCACAGGCACGCTCGTTCGCAACTTCCACACCGATCTCAAAGGAATCGACGAAACCGGCGGGCGTTACCACGCCCTCGCTCCTGACACTTTCTGGTGGACACACGTCACGTTCTTCGAGGTGATACTCGATTTCAACGAGCGATTCGCGTATAAGAAGTTCACGGCGGAGCAGAAGGACCAGCTTGTCCGTGAGGCCGTAACCTGGTGGCGCTGTTACGGACTCACCGACCGACCGGCTTTCGACGACTACGCCAGCTTCCGCACGTACTGGGAAGACATGCTCGACAACCACCTGATCAACACCCACACCACAAAATGGTCGACGCGCATCGCCGAGCACGACATCGCACCGGCTCCGAAGGTTCCGACGTGGCTGTGGCGTCTTAGCTCTCGCCCCACGATGGCCGTGGCGAACTGGATCGGCAAGGCACTGATGCCGGAGAAGGCGCGCAAGACCCTTGAATGGGAATGGACGCCACGCGACGAACGGATGTACTTCTGGTTCGCCCGCTTCCTGACATTGACGGATCGGTTCTGGCATCTGCTGCCGTTACGACTGCGGTATGCACCGCGCGCCTACTCGGGCATCCGCGCGCAGGGTCTGTGAGCACTCGTCGGTAGGCTGGAGTGCGTGCCAGCTCATCTCCCTTCCGACGCGATCAGTGTTCGTGTGGACAGCTGGACGTGGGCGGTTCGGCTGTTCAAGACACGCTCGCAGGCGGCGACCGCCTGCCGATCGGGACACGTTCGGGTCAACGGAACGTCGGCAAAGGCGGCTCAGCAGGTGAAAGCCGGCGACGAGGTGCGGGTGCGTGTATCCGGCATCGAGCGCATCGTCGTCGTGGTCAAGCCGATCGCGAAGCGAGTCAGCGCCGTGCTGGCCGCCGATTGCCTGCAGGACAATTCGCCGCCCCCTCCACCGCCCGAACTGATCGCGTCCATTCCGCGACGTGATCGTGGCGCCGGCAGACCGACCAAACGCGAGCGACGCGACCTCGAGAAGCTGCGCGGCCTCGAGCCCTGATTGCTACCTCGAAACAGGCTGACGCAGAACCGTCTTCAGTTTCTCGGGCGGTGTACGGCGAGCGTCGCTGAGATAGATCTCATGATGATCGCCGTTGAAGCTCAGGCCGTTCGACGGGATGAACGTGTTGTGCAGCCGGTCCAGGGTGGGGGCTTCGTCGTCGTACGAGCCGACGTGAAGAATCTGGACGGACAGACCTTCCTCCAACTCGAGAAACCTGACCTTGTCGAGAGCGGCAATCTCCTTCTTGGCCCGCACTGCCTTGGCCCGGACTGCGTCAATCGACGCAGACAGTTCCGTCTCCGTGATCCACTCCGGTTGCGAGATCATCATCGTCCAATCCCACGACGACTTGTCCCGCGTCACGAACACCTCGGGGTCATCTGCCCGCCACAACCCTTCCAGCGGGCCCACGACGAAGTCGCGATCCAGTTCCTTCTTGCTCGCGAATTTGGTCGCGTAGGACACCGAATACAGCGCTTCGAGCGCCTCGGAGTACTCGGTGGCAGTGTTGGGATCACCGTGACCGTCGACGGCGAAGTAGCCGAAGCGCGGGACGGTCACGAGGGCAAAATCGCGGCGCCCGGGGGAATAGAGATCCTTGTATGCCTTCTTGACGTCGTACTTCTCCATGCGCCACCCACCTGATCACTGGCCGAGTTTCAACGTTCGGAAACCTATCCGAGAACACCGACATTCCGATAGCGGACCACCGTCCCCTTGTTAATAGACCAGTGGACCTTTACTCTGGACGGGGTGACTACACCCCAGGCGACCGACGTCGCTCGAGTTCCGCGCCGCAGACCGTTGCGGATCGTTGCCATATCCGCGATTGTCGCGTCGATCTTGGCTCTGTTGTTCGTGTACCCGTGGTGGAGCTTGTTCGTCCGGCCGGACTGGCCGACAGCGGTGGCAGTTTTCGGCACCGTTCTATTTGCCGCCCTCCTGATCACCCTGCCTGCCACCATGATGCTCAGCCACGGACACACTGACCGCGATCCAGTTCGCCTGGTCGGCGACGCCCTCCTCGGAATCATCTGGGTCGTGTTCGTGTGGACCCTGCTCGGTGAAGTCCTGAGGCTCGGATTGCTCGTCGGCGGCGTGGATGACCCGCTTCGATCGAGAATCGTCGCCGTTGCGGCACTGATCACCTCGGCCGTTCTGCTGATCTGGGGCTATCGGGAAGCCATGAGACTGCCACGGATCAAGCACGTCGACGTCACCATCCCTCGCCTCGGAGCGGGAATGGACAAGCTTCGGGTAGTCGCAATTACCGACACCCATTTCGGCCCGATCAATCGCGAGAAGTGGTCCGAGCGCGTGATCGCGGCAGTCAACGAACTCGACGCCGACATCGTGGCCCACGTCGGCGACATTGCCGACGGAACAGTGGAGCAGCGCCTCGGCCAAGCCACCCCACTCGCGTCGGTGGAAGCCAGACTCGCTCGTGTCTACGTCACCGGGAATCACGAGTACTTCCACGAGGCTCAGGAGTGGCTCGACTACATGACCTCGATCGGCTGGGATGCCCTGCACAACCGGCACCTCGTCGTCACCAAGGGCGGCGACAACCTGGTCATCGCCGGAGTCGACGACGCCACCGCTCTGGGATCGAAGCTCGACGGTCACGGCGCGAACTTCGATATGGCCCTTGCCGGCACCGACCCCGATTTGCCGATCCTGATGCTCGCCCATCAACCGAAGCAGGTAACTCAGTCCGCTTCCGCGGGAGTGGATCTGCAGCTCGCCGGTCATACCCACGGCGGACAGATCTGGCCGTTCAACCTTCTGGTCAAACTCGATCAACCGTCGGTGCACGGGCTCACCCGTCACGGCGACCGCACGCAGTTGTACACAAGCCGCGGAACCGGGTTCTGGGGTCCACCATTCCGCGTGTTCGCACCGAGCGAGATCACCGTCCTGACGCTGCACAGCGCCTGAACGGGCTCAGCTCGTTCGGGTTGCCGCTCGCGCCGACAGCCCGACGAGCTGATTGATCAGACCTTCACGTAGGCCGGTTGCGAACATGTCGGCAGCAGGGGGCGCCTGCATCTCGTTCAGTACGACGACCATGGATTCGGCAGGCTCGGCAGTCGGCCACAAGCCTGCAACAATCACCAGGGTCACCTTGGCGAATTGAGCGACGTCGCCCTCCGAGAGATGGGGCAGTTGCGAATGAACCAGCGACGCAAACCTTCCCGAGTTGACCGTCGCCCGCCTCTTGAAGTCACGGGCGAAGTCGACGGAGATGTTTCTTTCGAGGACACCGGCCATGACGCTCATCAACTCGCACAGCAACCGCTGTGAGACAAGCGATTCCGCAACCGCGGATGCCACATGAATTTCAGCGGCAAACGGTGAGTCGTCACTGGTCGGAGTCAACGACTCGGACAACCCGTCCAGCCACGCTACCCAGTTCTCGTCGAGCACTTCGAGAAAGATGGCTTCGCGACTGTCGAAGTAGCGAAGCACGTTGGACTTCGCCAGTCCGACGCTCTCACTGAGCTCACGCAGGCTGATGTCGGCGACGGGCCTGGACCCGAGCATCGCGCGGGCCGCATCGAGAATCGCGCACCGACGCGCTTCGATCTGCTCAGGCCTGCGCGCGCGCTGAAATCCGTGGGTCGCCACCATCACGCAAGATTATCAGACCATCGTTCTATTGTTTGCTGTACTGCGGGTCAATTGTCCGAAGGTGCATGCTGCGCCACGACTCCCCTCGACGCCAGTTCGCGACGCAGCGAATCGGTATCGACGGACGCGAGATCGACTCGGTGCGTGCGGGTGGCCAAGGCTCGGACTTCCTCGGACAGGTCCGCCACCTGCTTACGCGTCGCGGCCTGGGATGCCTCGTCCTGTTCCGCCACGCGCTCGACCAACCAGGAAGCGAGTGTGGCAGTCACGATGCCCAGCAACGCAATTCCGCCGATCATCAATGCTCCGGCGATCATGCGCCCGGTCGTGGTAACGGGCGCCATGTCTCCGTAACCGACGGTCGTGACCGTCTCCATCGCCCACCACAATGCCGTTCCGTACGACGTGATGGCAGCGCCCTGCGCGTGACACTCGGCATCGAGCATGGCCAGCGCCGCGACACCGATCAGCAAGGCCGTGGCACCAGTGGCGTAAATAACCACCCGTCCACGCAAGCTTTGCCCGCTCGAGCGGTGAACTATCGCAAGCAGTGTGACCAACCGAAGTAGGCGCAGCGGACGCAGCATGGGCAACACCACCATCGCCAAGTCCAAGAGATGCCTGACGAACCAGCGACCGCGGGCAGGTGCCAACCACAGGCGAACTGCGTAGTCGACGGCAAAAACGACCCACGCAGCCCACATCGTCCATTCGGTCAGACGATGTGGAAGGCCCGTCGGTTGCGCCAGCACTTGGTACGCGTACGCCACCAAGAACAGGCAGGCCGCAGCGGTCAACGGGATGTCGATGGCTAGCTGCCATTTCTCCAACGTCCACGCAGCGCGGCGGTGCGCCGACTTCGTCGATTCGTTCATCCGAGAAGTCTGACACCACCGCTACCTAGTGCCCGGCAGAACCGACTCAGATCCGAGTGTGCGTCAAGATGTTGAGCGCCGTGGGAACTGCCTCGATCGTGATGGGCAACGGCCCCACCCGATCACCGTCCGCGTAGGCGATGATGCCCTCGGAGACCAACCGCACCTTCTTCGACCGATACGTCTGCACCGCATCCAAGGAGACGTGAGTTCCCTTGTACACCCGCGGAAACAGGCGCACCAGACGCAACCTCGAACCGTGCCCGACGACGGTCAGATCCAGCAACCCATCAGACTTCGACGCGCCCGGAGTGATGAGCATGCCGCCACCGTACGAGCGGCCGTTGCCGACAGCCACGAGCGTCGCGTCCACCGTGATGACCTCGTCGTCGAGTTCGATCCGGTACGGCAGCGGCTTCATCTTCGCCAACTCGGCGAGCATCGCCAAGTTGTAGCGCATCGGTCCCTTGGGCCACGACATCCGATTGGCCCGTTCACTGACCAGCGAATCGAATCCGCTCGCGATGATCGTTCCCGACCAGACGACGGAACCGTCGGCCAGCGTGATCTTCGCCAGGTCGGACTGCTGCACGACGCCGTCGGCGATCACATCGGCGGCTGCCTCGGGATCGCCTGTGGGAATGCCGAACTCACGGGCGTGATCGTTACCGGTGCCCGCCGGGATGAGCCCGATAGGAGTATCGGTCAACGCGGCAGCCTGCAATCCGATGCTGATGGCACCGTCACCGCCGACCACCACCAGCGCGTCGGTACCCTCCTCGATCGCACGACGGGCCAATTTCTTGGCGTCGTCGGCGTCGGTTCCGATGATCTCGGTGACGGCAACTCCCCGAGCGCGCAGTCGCGCAACACCTTTGCGTCCTGCCGCAGGCGCGTGACCATGTCCCGCCATCGGATTGATCAGGACGGTAACCTTCTCGATCTGACTGCGGGTTTCGGTCACGGAATCAGCTTTCCAGGATTGAGGATGCCGGCAGGGTCCACTGCATTCTTCACTGCGCGAAGGATGTTCGCGCCCAGTTCACCGATCTCGTCCTTCATCCATGGGCGGTGATCGGCGCCGACAGCGTGGTGATGGGTGATCGTGCCACCGGCGGCGATGATCGCATCGCCAGCGGCAGTTTTCGCCTTGTGCCACTGAGCGATCGGATCCTCGGTCTGCGCGCTGACCACGGTGAAGTACAGCGAAGCACCGGTCTTGTAGGTGTGCGAAATGTGGCACATCACGAGCGGCTGAGTCCCCTGCTCGACGAGAGCCTTGGTCAGCGCCTCGGTGACCGAGGAGCGCAGGTTCGCGAGGTTACCCCAGGTGGTTGCCGTCTCGAGGGTTTCACACAGCGCACCGACATCGAGGAGAGCGTCACGCAGATACGGTGCATCGAATCGCCCGTGTTCCCAGCTGTTTCCGGGCTCCTCGCCGAGCGATGTGCCGCCGTGAGCGGTGAGAATTGCTCGGGCCTCCGCCATCCGTTCAGCGGTGTGCGAAGCGGTGCCCTCGTAGGTAGTGATGCCGAGGCAACCACCGGTGAAGGCGTTCTCGCCGATCTTGTCGGTGGTCGCCAAATTCACGCCACTCTCGGCCTCGTCGGACAACCGCAGCACGGTCGGAGCCGATCCTTCCTGGACAAGCTCACGCAATGCAGCTGCGCCGGTGGCGAAGTCGGGGAAGCTCCACCCTTCGCGCACGGTGGTCTCGGGCAGACGGTGAACCCGCACACGCACGTGCGTGATGACGCCGAAGGTGCCCTCGGAGCCGACAAAAAGCTCACCCAGATCGGGGCCTGCAGCGGATGCCGGCGCACGCCCGGTCTCGATCACTCCACTCGGGGTGACAACGGTGAGGCCCTGAACCATGTCCTCGAAGCGCCCGTATCCAGCCGACGCCTGCCCCGAAGACCGGGTGGCGGCAAACCCGCCCAGAGTGGCGAACAGGAAGCTCTGCGGGAAGTGCCCGACCGAGAAACCGTGCTCACGCAGAAGCTCCTCGGCCCGTGGGCCGGTAGTTCCGCCGCCGAACGTCGCAATGCCCGATTCCTCGTCCAACCCGACAAGCTGATCGAACCTGCGCAGATCGAGAGAAAGAACTGCGTCGAACCCGTCACGAATGGGATCGAGCCCGCCGACGACGCTGGTGCCACCACCGAACGGGACCACTGCGATCCGGTTGGCAGAGCAGTATCGGAGAACCTGCTCGACCTCTGCGTCTGTCCCTGGAGTGACGACTGCGTCCGGTGCGTCCTGCGGCTCGACGCTACGACGGCGAAGCAGATCCGGGGTGCTCTTGCCACCGGCCCGAAGGATTCGATCGGAATCCTTGGTACTGACGTACTCGGCCCCGACCAGCCCGGACAGCGCTTCGACATGCGACTGGGCCATAGCGGACGGAGCCACCTGGACGTCTTCGATGGCGAGACGCGATCGAGTCGGTGCGGAGACACCGAGAAATCCGGTCAACAATGATGTGACTGCGTCCGACAGTTCACGCTTCTTGGCCGGATCGCCCCAGGCGTCCCACTGCATCGGCGGTTGCAAGGCAGACTTTTCGGTGCTCATAGACACTAGTGTTACATATTTGTGTGATGTGTAAACATCCCGGTGGATCAATCCATCCATCAACCCATCGTCTTGGAACCGTCGATGGCTTCGCGAAGCATGTCCGCGTGGCCCGCATGCTGGGCCGTCTCGGCGATGATGTGCAGCAATGCGCGCCGCGCTGACCAGCGAGCTCCCGCTTCGAACCACGGCGCCGACGGCAGTGGATGCGAGATGTCGAGGCTGTCCAGCGAGGCCACCAACTCGTCGGTCCTGGCCGCGATCCCCTCGTACTCGGAAACGATGCCTGCCAAGGTTTCACCCTCGACCATGGCGAATTCGTTCGCCCGTTCCTGTTGCATCTCTTCCGACCACTGGGTCGGGTCGAAGTCCCCACCAAGTCCGGCCGGCCCTTCCAGAATGAAGTCGACCCATCCCTTTTCCGCCTGACCCACATGCTTGATCAATCCGCCGAGGCACAGTTCACTCACGGTCGGCCTCGAAGCGGCCTGCTCGTCGGTGAGGTCCTTGACGGTGAAGAGAAGGAATTCACGATGCCGACGCAGGCTCTGGAGGAGATCCGCGCGCTCGCCGGTGACGGTGGTGATCGGTGCGTTCATGATGTTTTCCTTCGCTCGTGGGTTCGTGCCCTGTGAGAACTACGTTAGAAGTTATTGCGGACAGAAACGGTCCTCATTAGAAAACGATCAAGAAAAAACTCCCGGCACCCACCGATGAAGGTGAGTGCCGGGAGTTCGAGCGAGCTAGACGAGATCAGACTGTGCGAGCCAAACGATCGGCCAGCAGGCGCGTGAAGTGCGCCGGATCGCTCAGTTCACCGCCCTCGGCAAGCAACGCCATGCCGTAGAGCAACTGAGCCGTCTCCGTCAGGTTCTCTGCATTGTCATTGGCGGCCTGCGCCTCCCGCAGACCCGAGACAAGCGGATGCTCCGGGTTGAGCTCGAGAATGCGCTTGCTGTGTGGAACAGGCTGACCCGAAGCCTTGTACATCTTCTCGAGCGTCGGAGACATGCTGAACGCGTCGCCGACGATGCAGGCAGCCGACGTGGTCAGTCGCGTCGAGAGACGCGTTTCCTTGATGTCGTCGGACAGGGTTTCGGTCAGCCACGTCAGTAGCGCGCCGAATTCCTTTTCCTTCTCTTCGCGCTCGGCCTCGGCCGCCTTCTTCTCGTCCTCGGTGTCGAGGTCGACCTCGCCCTTGGCGATCGACTGGAAGGTCTTGCCGTCGAAGTCCGAGACTGCGTCGACCCACATCTCGTCCACGGGATCGGTAAGTACCAGAACCTCGAGGCCCTTGGCCTTGAAAGCCTCCATGTGCGGCGAGCTTTCGATGAGGTGACGAGATTCGCCGGTCATGAAGTAGATCTGTTCCTGACCGTCCTTCATGCGCTCCACGTACTCGGCGAGAGTGGTCACGCCCTCTTCACTGTTGGTCGAGGCGAAGGACGAGATGTCGAGCAGCGTCTTGCGGTTGTCGGCATCGGCCATCAGGCCTTCCTTGAGCGCGCGTCCGAACTCGGTCCAGAAAGTCGAGTACTTCTCCGGCTCGTTCGCCTTCATGTCCTTGATGGTCGAGAGGACCTTCTTGGTCAGACGACGACGGATGGCAGCGATCTGCCGGTCCTGCTGCAGAATTTCACGAGAGACGTTGAGCGAGAGGTCTTGTGCGTCGACCACGCCCTTGACGAAGCGCAGGTAATCGGGCACCAACTCTTCGCAGTCGTCCATGATGAAGACGCGCTTGACGTAGAGGTGGATGCCGGCCTTGCGCTCACGCATGAACAGATCGAACGGCGCCGTCGACGGAATGAACAGCAGCGCTTGGTATTCGAAAGTACCTTCGGCCTTCATCGGGATGACCTCGAGAGGCTCGTCCCAGGCGTGGCTGACGTGCTTGTAGAACTCCTTGTACTCGTCCTCGGACACCTCGTCCTTGGAGCGAGTCCACAGCGCCTTCATCGAGTTGATCGTCTCGGTCTCGATGGTGACCTCGGGCTCCTCGCCCTCGGCCGGCGTCGACGTACGAGCGACATCCATGCGGATCGGCCACGCGATGAAGTCGGAGTACTTCTTGACCAGTTCCTTGATCTTCCATTCCGACGTGTAGTCGTGCAGGCCGTTCTCGGAATCCTCGGGCATCAGGTGCAGGGTCACGGAGCTACCCTGCGGTGCCTCGTTCACATGCTCGAGCGTGTACGTGCCTTCGCCGGTCGATTCCCAGCGCGTCGCGTGATCTTCACCGGCACGGCGGGTCAGCAGCGTGACCTTGTCCGCGACCATGAACGTGGAGTAGAAACCGATGCCGAACTGACCGATCAGTTCTTCCGATGCCGCTGCATCCTTGGCTTCCTTGAGCTTACGACGTACCTCGGCGGTGCCGGACTTGGCGAGCGTGCCGATCAGGTCGACGACCTCGTCACGCGACATGCCGATGCCGTTGTCGCGGATCGTGAGGGTGCGCGCCGCTTTGTCGATGTCGATCTCGATGTGCAGATCGGAGACGTCGACGTTGAGGTCTTTGTCCTGGTACGACTCGAGGCGGAGCTTGTCCAGCGCGTCCGAAGCGTTGGAGATCAACTCACGAAGGAAGCTGTCCTTGTTCGTATAGATTGAATGAACCATCAGATCCAGCAGCTGACGTGTTTCTGCTTGGAACTCGAGCTGCTCGGTATGCGCGGTCACTTCGATCCCTTTCTCTTCTCGGACTGATCACAGGAATTTTACTTGACCGCGAATACCGCGGGTCGGCCCCCGCACAGACAAGGGAGGCCACGCGACCTGCGCGTGACCTCCCGTTATCTTCACCACCGATCTACTCGGTGACGTTCACCATCGAATAGTTCGAGACGCCGGCGGCCAGCACCCTGAGGTGATCGTCAGATGCGCCCAAAGTGTGTTCGATGGCCACCAGCCGCGAGACGTAGTGCCCGACCGGATACTCGGCTGTCATACCGATACCACCGTGCATCTGAATTGCTTCCTGACCGATCTGATGCGCGGCGCGACCGACAGACAGCTTCGCTCGCGACGCGATGGTCGGATCGATCACTCCGTCGGCGATGGCCATGGTGGCGTACAGACTCATGCTGCTCGCCAGTTCGAGCGCCACGTACATGTCGGCCGCACGATGAGTCAGCGTCTGGAACTTCGCGAGCGGAACACCGAACTGCTTGCGCTGCTTCAGGTATTCCGTCGTCAGTCGCAGTGCCTCGGTCATGATCCCGATCGCCTCGGCGCACAGAGCTGCCTGCGCCCGAACCTCTGCTTCGACGATCGCGGCCGTGACATCGCCGCCCTCACCAAGTGGTTCGGCCGCGGCATCGGTGAACGTGAACTGCGCACCGCGACGGCCGTCGTGGGTGGCGTACGTGCTCCGTGTGACACCTGGGCCCTCCGCATCCACCAGGAAGAGCCCGGGGCCGCCGCCTGGAAGTGTGGCGCTGACGATCACGACGTGCGCGCTGTCGCCCTGCAGAACTGGGTTCTTGACGCCGGTGATCGTCCACCCCGATCCCTCCTGCGATGCATTGGTCGTGACAGTGGCGACCGGCCAGCGCGTGCCGGGTTCCGTATGCGCGAAGGCCGACAGAGTGGTCCCGTCGCTGAGCGCCGGCAGGAGCCGCGCCCGCTGATCTGCCGAACCAACAGCCGCGATCAAACCGCCGGGGATCAGAACACCACCCAGATACGGCTCGGGTGCAAGCGCGCGGCCCAGTTCGGTCATCACGACCATGGTCTCGACCGGCCCAGCGCCCATCCCGCCGTCGGCCTCCGCGAATGGCAGGCCGAGCAGCCCGAGCTCGGCGAACTGCTTCCACACCGAGGCATTCCATCCCTCGTCAGTGGCCGAGGTGGCGTTACGCTTCTCCGCGTCGTAGCTGCGGTTGAGCAATTCACGCGTCGTGTCGCGAAGCATCGTCTGCTCGTCGTCGAGTTCGAAATTCATGTCAGATGCTCACAATCCGAGAATCGAGGAGGCAATGATGGAGCGCTGCACCTCACTTGATCCGCTGTAGATGGAAACCTTCCGGTAGTTCAGGTAGCGCGGCGCCGCTTGCTGCGCCCACTCCGGCGAGTCGATCTCGACCGTATTCACCGGCAACGAGTCCGGACCCGCAACATCCATCAGCAATTCCGTTGCTGCCTGCTGCAATTCGGAGCCGCGGAGCTTGAGCAGCGAGGACGCCGGGTTCGGCTTGCCGTCTGCCGAACTCGCCACAACTCGCAGTTGAGTCAGATCCAGTGCAAGCAGTTCGTTTTCCAGCTCAGCCAACCGAGCCGCGAACAACGGATCATCGAGGAGGGTGCCGGTTCCAACGCGAACTTCCCGCGCCTTCTCTTTTGCCGTGGCGACAAGAGTTTTGGAGAACCCGACCCGCGTGACGCCCGTGCGTTCGTTGCCGAGCAGGAACTTGGCGTAGTCCCAGCCTTTGTTCTCTTCGCCGACAAGATTCTCCGCAGGGACGCGGACGTTGTCGAAGAACACCTCGTTGACCTCGACGCTGCCGTCGATCAGTTTGATGGGGCGAACCGTGATGCCGGGAGTTGCCAGATCGATGAGCAAGAACGAAATTCCGGCCTGCCGCTTCTGAGCACTGGCATCTGTACGAACCAGACAGAAGATCCACTCGGCGTGCTGCGCGAGAGTAGTCCACGTCTTCTGACCATTGACGATGTAATCCGCGCCGTCACGGACAGCGGCCGTCTTGAGTGAAGCGAGATCCGAACCGGCTTCTGGTTCCGAAAAACCCTGGCACCACCAGATATCGGCGTTGGCCGTAGCGGGGAGAAATTTCTCCTTCTGCTCCTGCGAACCGAAGGCAGCGATAACGGGCCCAACCATGCTCACGTTGAACGGCAACGGGTTGGGTACCGACGCCAACTGCATTTCCTCGGAATAGATGTGGCGCTGAACCGGAGTCCAGTCCTTGCCACCCCATTCGACCGGCCAGTGTGGAACCGCCAACCCGTGTGCGTTCAGAATCTGTTGACCCGCAACGATGTCCTCACGAGTCAGCTTTCCGAATCCGGCTGCACGTGCTCGAAGTTCGGGCGAGAATTCGGTGGTGAAGAACTTTCGCATCTCCTCGCGGAACGCAACTTCCTCAGTGGTCAGTTCGAGATTCATGTGGAGTCTGCTTTCTTCTGGCAGGGTTTCAGAACAAGATTCGCGCGACGGTCTGCGCAACGATGGCAGGTTTGCCCACGCCTTCGATCTCGACGGTGTTGGTGATCTGACTCTGTAGTGAACCGTTCGGCAATTCTTCGATTGCGGAGAGCACTGCGGTATTTCGAACCTTGGCCCCGACTGGCACCGGACTCGGGAATCGAACCTTGTCGGACCCGTAGTTGACGACCATTTCCGCGCCGTCGATGCGATACACGGACTTCGACAGAAGCGGCAGGAGCGAGAGAGTCAGATACCCGTGCGCAATTGGTCCACCGAAAGGTGATTCACGCTTTGCCCTTTCGTCGTCGAC
Source organism: Rhodococcus sp. RCBS9 (assembly GCF_029457415.1). Lineage (NCBI taxonomy): Bacteria > Bacillati > Actinomycetota > Actinomycetes > Mycobacteriales > Nocardiaceae > Rhodococcus > Rhodococcus sp. RCBS9. The sequence continues at coordinate 1,477,175 of NZ_CP120422.1, forward strand.
GTGAATCCACTGATGGTCACCGGTCGCGTCGGCAAATTGATGGACCATCTCGCGGGTGACCTCGACCCACTCGCTCGAGCCCAGCGTTTCACCGACCGCCCCCAGGAGATCGGACTTGTTCTCGAACACCCGTGTCATCTGATCCTCCACGTTCCCGAACACTGTTAGGTTAATTGGATAATAAACTCACAGTGTAAGGTTGTCCAGTACTTTCAGACGAAAGGGTTCTGGGCGATGGCGCGACCGCGGGTTCCACTACTGAGTAAGCCGATCATCAGGGACACCGCCCTGAAACTGGTGGACGAGCACGGTTTGACCGACTTCTCGATGCGCAAACTCGCCACTGTTCTCGGCGTACAGGCACCGTCGCTGTACAGCCATTACGCCAACAAGGACGAGTTACTCGACGACGTCGCGAACGTCATCATGGAGTCCGTCGACGTGAGCGGCTTCGACTCCGACGATTGGCGCGGCGCGCTACGCACGTGGGCGCGGTCCTACCACGCCGCCCTGGGCAAGCATCCCAATATCGTTCCCTACTTGGCCTACGGTCCGAGCGTCAGGCCCATCGCCCTCGATCGCGCGAACGCCATCCATGGCGGACTGGTGCGCGCCGGATGGCCACAGCGCACGGCAACACTGATCGGCGCTTCCGTCAAGTACGTGGTCATGGGTGCTGCGACGGCGACGTTCTCCGGCGGATTCGTGGACGATCCTGCGATCTACGCCGAGCGTTACCCGCACCTCACGCGAGCACATCTGTTGCGTGAGCGTGCTGCGGAAATCGACGGTGCCAGTTTCGAACTCGCGCTGGAATCCCTACTGGACGGACTGGAAGCCAAATACGCACTGCTGCAGAGAACTACAGAGCAACCTCCTCGAAACTGAGGGTTGTTACCGTCGATCAAGCGCGCCGAGCATCGCGACGAAGGCCGCCTGACGATCCCCCAGAGCGGCGAAGAATTCCCGGTCCGAAGATTCCACCGCGCGGTTCGCCCTGCCGGCCAAGGCCGCACCCACCGGCGTGACGGCAAGCGAGCGAGCACGAGCATCGGTCGGATGTGGACGTCGTTCGACAAACCCCTTGGATTCGAGGGTCCGAATCACCTGTGACGTCATCATCGCGTCGGTGCGCGCGTACTCGGCAAGACCGCGTTGAGTTATCGGCGTCTCTGCATCCAGCCAGGTCAGTGCTGCGAGCAGAACGAACTGCACGTGGGTCAGGTCGAAAGGTCGCAGCGCCGCGCGAATCGAGGCTTGCCAAGCATTGGTGACACGCCACAACATCAGACCGGGACTCTCGTCCGCGTCCTCGAAGTCGGTTTCCAGTTTCTTCGCCACAGCGCCAGTGTGTCAGCTCGTCGTCGAACGCAGAACCTCGACGTCGTTGTCATCCAACGGAATCAAGCCACGCCGGAGTTGATACCCCCAATTCGGTGCCGAGGTCAGCGCCAATCGACTCCGCACATCGCCGAGTGGAACGGGCGTGAACTGCTCGTATCGCACTCGACGCCGAAACGGCTTGAAGCACCCCTCGTCCGCCTGCCAGATCTCACCCTCTTCGATCACACCGAGAGCTGTGAACTCGCGCAACGGATCTCGATCACCAATGGACTCGACCGGCGAATAGTAGACCAGCACGTCACCTGCTTTCATCCGTGCCAATCCGGCTCTCTTTCCGTGCCCGATCTGTGCGATACCGAGATCCACTGCGCGACGCACATGTTCGGCAGAGACAACCCCTAACCAGGCATTCATCGCCGGCCCCCTGGCGAACCGAAAGCACATTCATTCATACATTTAGTATGCGCGCTTATTATATTTCACGCAACAGATCCACTCTTGAACGTGTTCAACTCCAGGGCGTACGCTGCACTTGAACATGTTCAAAGAAGGAGTGTCGATGAGTAGTCGCGGGATCGAGACCAGGGAAAGGCTGGTGGAAACAGCATTGCGGCTCTTCCGCGACGAGGGCTTCGCAGCGACGACCATGCGCAAGATCGCAAATGAGGCAGAGGTCTCGCTCGGGAACGCCTACTACTACTTCGCCAGTAAGGACGAACTGGTTCACGAGCTGTATCTCGTCATCCAACGCGATCACCGCGCTCTGGCGCTTCCACTCCTTCGCGAAGGTGGGTCACTGACAGAAAATCTCAGGATTGTTCTGCACACCGGACTCGATGTCATGGGGCCCTATCACGGCTTCGGTAGCGCGTTTCTGCACGTCGCACTGCCCACCGCATCACCGTCCAGCCCGTTCTCGGCCGAGTCGACCGATGCGAGATCGATGGCCGTCGATCTGATGCGTGAAGCACTGGCGGCGTCGAAGCAGAAGACTCCGGCGTCATTGGAGACCCAGCTCCCCACGCTCTTGTGGCTCAGCTATCTGGGCGTGACGCTGCACTGGGTCACCGACTCGTCTCCGGGGCAAACGCGCACCCGATCCCTGGTCGACGGCCTGGTACCGATCATCGCCAAAGCGCTCACACTCGCCCGGCTGCCAGTGGCACGAGGTCTGGTCGGCGATGTCGCCGCCCTGATGACAAAAGTCGTTTCTGCAGAGGGGAACACAAAACCATGAAGACCGTTGTTGTCTGTGGTGCGTCGGGTTACGTAGGCCAACACCTTCTTCGAACGCTCGAATCCAACGGGGTCGACGTTCGGACGATCGGCCGGGGAGGAACGAGCGATGCCACGTGGTCCGACGAGCACGGCGTCGCCGATGTACTCAGCGGCACGGATCTGCTCGTCAACCTCGCCGGCCGCTCCGTGAGCTGCCGCTACAACAAGCGCAATGCCGACGACATCTTCTCCTCCCGAGTGGAAACGACTGCACTGTTGGGTCGTGCGCTGACCCGCACGCCGCAGCCACCCTCACTCTGGGCGAATGCCAGTACCGGCACGATCTACCGAGACGCACGAGATCGACCGATGGACGAGAAGAACGGAGAGCTGGGTAAGGGATTCTCCGTCGCGGTCGCGCGGGCGTGGGAACACGAATTGTTCTCAGCCCCAACCCCCGTTCGCAAAGTGGCGTTACGAATGTCGATCGTTCTCGGAGCCGGCGGCGGAGCAATCAACCCCTTCGTGAACCTGGCCCGAATCGGTTTCGGCGGAAGAATGGGCGACGGACGACAAATGTTCAGTTGGATACATATCGCCGATGTCGTTCGCTCGGTCATCCACATCTACGAGCATCCGGAGATCTCAGGCCCGGTCAATATCGCATCCCCGTATCCGGTAACCAACACCGACATGATGCGGATGGTACGAGCGAAACTTGGCCGACAATACGGGTTTCCGACGCCGGGCTGGATGCTCGAGTTCGGCGCACGAATCATCCGCACCGAGGCTGAACTGGTAACGAAGAGTCGCTGGGTTTCACCAGGGGTGCTCGCGGACAGCGGCTTCCAGTATCAATTTCCGACGTTGGAGTCTGCGCTGAACCAGATCGCTCAAGAGACCCCGCGAGGGTTGCTTCCGGTTTCACTCGGCTGAAGTTCGGCTGCGATCGCAACCGCTCGCACGATATCCTGCTCGAGCAGATAGTGATTCAGTGCAATCGCAGCCTTTGATCCGGCAGCGGCGGCGGTGATCAACTGCGCCGGAGAATCCGACACATTCCCCGCGGCCCAGGCTCCAGGCACACTTGTGCTGCCTGCAGGATCAGTTACCACCCAACCATTTTCGTCGGCTTCACACCCCAGGTCAGTCAACAGATCGCCTCGCGGAACAAACCGTGGGCCGACAAACACTACGCTTCGCGGAATTACCTGACCGGAGGCCAGTTCGACGCCGTCCAATCTACCATCGCCAACCGACACGCCAGCCACATCGCCTTCGACAATGCGAATCCCCCTGGCAATCAGCCGCTCCCGTTCGGCTCCCGTCAGCTCGATACGGTTGGGAAAGAAGACGACATCCTCCGACCATTGACGCACCAACGACGCCTGATGAATGGTGAACGGCCTATTGCCACCACCGAGCACACCGATCGGGGAATCTCGAACCTCGTACCCGCGACAGTAGGGACAATGCAGAACGTCGACGCCCCAGCGATCTTGCAGCCCAGCGATGTTCGGCAGCTCGTCACTTAACCCAGTAGCAACCAGAACAGTCCGTGCCTCCAGCGACGCAGTCGCGTCGGTTTGCACAAGAAACCCACCGTCGTCCGTGCGCTCGATTCGGATTGCGGTGCCAGTCGTCATTTCGCTGCCGTACTCGAGAACCTCCTTGCGGCCGGCCGCAAGTAATTGCGTAGGACTCTCACCATCCCGCGTCAGGTACCCGTGCAGGTGCTCGGAGACACCATTGCGCGGGTTACCTGCATCGACGATCATCACTCGCCGCCGAGCCCGAGCCAGAACAAGCGCGGCACTCAACCCCGCCGCACCGCCACCGACAATCACCACGTCGAACCTCATGTGCTCCCCCAGTCCGCAGATCGTCCCACCCGAGACGGTGGGCTATTCTGGCAATCTAGCAAATTTGTTTACCGGTTAACAAAGTTGAGGAATCGTGAACGAACCAACACTCCGCTCCCGTACCTGCAACCTCTGGGCCGTAAACAATCCCGACCTCGACACCTCGCCCATGGAAGTAGTCGCGCAACTCAAACGGATTACGGCGCTTCTCGAACTAGCAGTCGAACCGGTATACCAAACCGCGGATCTCACCGTGTCGGAAGTGGAACTGCTTGTGCCACTGCGATACGCCGAGGAACCGGTCACCGCGATTCGTCTCGCCGAACGCCTCGGTATGTCTCGGGCCGGGGTCAGCAAGGCACTCGCGCGACTCGAGAAGCGAGGACTCGTCTCCCGCACAAGCAATCCCGAAGACAGGCGATCTGCACTGATCACGATGACGGTCCAGGGAAACGCTGTCGTCGACGACGTCTTTCCTCGCGAACTCGCCGCTCACGGTGAATTGTTCACCCAACTCGGCCGGGACCGGGGGAAGGTCCTTGCCGCACTCGAGCGACTGGCAGTATCCATGGAAAGTGGGCTGAATCGAATGCCGGGCAAGTAATCGGGGTTACTCCTGCTCTCCGGTCCGCCCGCCGTACGTCGCAATCTTGTACTCCGTCGCAGCCAAAGACAACGTGAGCTCCTTGATCTGCCGACGAACGGTGTCCCGGTGTTCGAGCAGCATGTCGAGCCTCTCCGGAACTGTCCCTTCACCGGCGTCGACCAGTTCGACGTAGTGCTGCAGGTCGCGAATCGCCATACCCGAGATGCGCATGCGGGTCAGAAACACCAGCCTGCGAACAGATTCCGGACCGTACACACGATGTCCGCTCGAGTCACGATCGACCTCGACCAGACCGATCTTCTCGTAGTAGCGCAGCGTATGTGCCGAGACATCCAGCAGGTCCGAGACTTCGGCGATCGACATCGGCTCCTGAACGTCCCCTGCATCGACGAGTCGGTGAATCACCTCGATCGACATTGGCCCGTCCACTTCCCCAAGTGCCTCGAGTGCCTTACGCATCAAGTCTTCCGTAGCCATGACTCTCAGCCTAGAACGGGCGGACAGGGCCGGCAGCATCCGCGAAGTCTGCACTGCGAGCCAGGTCGGCCCAGACGCATACCTCGGCGAGATTCTTCCGATACGACGCGGAGACACGCTCCACGGCTTCCTTTCCGAGTGGCAGACGAAGTGGCACATTCTCGCTGTGCACAAGCGAGGTGATGATCTCTGCTGCTTTCTCCGGATCACCCTCCTGAACACCGTCTGCGGCCGCCATGTCCCGCAGAACGGGATCCAGCAAATCACGGTATTCCGATGATGATTCGGCGAAGCTCAGAACGCCAGGCGTGTTGAATGCTGTACGGAATCGGCTGGGCTCGACGATCATCACCCGAACGCCGAACTGCGCGACCTCACCGGCGAGAGCCTCCGACCAACCCTCGAGAGCGAACTTCGACGCCGAGTACGCCCCGACACCGGGAAACGACATACGGCCGCCTTGACTGCTCATCTGCACGATCGTCCCGCTGCCCTGCACTCGCATCGACGGGAGGACGGCGCGCACCAACGCGGCGGGTCCGATCAGGTGCAGTTCCATGAGATCCCGCAAGGTCGAATCGTCCACCATCTCCGCCGCGCCGACCATCCCACGACCGGCATTGTTGACCAGCACGTCGATGCGACCGAAGCGCTCGAGCGCATATTCGACGACGCCCGGAGCCGCTGCGGTGTCTCTGACGTCGAACGTCACCGCCGAGAACCGATCCGGATTCGCCGACGCAATATCTGCAACGGACTCGGGACGACGAACTGCAGCGACTACCGCGTCCCCCGATCGAAGTGCAGACAGTGCGAGTTCACGGCCGAAACCCTGAGAAACTCCAGTGATGATCCAGGTCTTTGTTGTCATGGTCGGCAACGCTAGGGGTTAGAGCGCGCTCCAACGCAAGCCTGTGGTTCTACCGCCGAACTACACGCCGGCCCAGAGCGGTCGTTCTCCGCGAAGGAAACCGTCGACGCCGGCTTTGAAGTCGTCACTGCTGTAGATCATGCTCATCAGATCATCGTTGTCGGCAATCACTCGGGTTCTGATGCGCCGCAGGGACTCCCGAATAGTCCAGACGGTCATCGGGGCGGCGGCAAGTAGATCGCGAGATACCTGGGCAGTCAGGGTCGCGAACTCGGACTCTGTTGCACAGTCGCTGAGGAAGCCGCTCCGCAGAGCCTCGCCACTCGCCATCACCCCAGCCCGAGCGATCAACGACATCAGACGCGAACTGCCGATCCTGTCCGCCAGCAAAGCCACGGAATGGATCGACAACGAGTTTCCGAGTGTGCGCGCGATCGGTAGGCAGAAGCGTGACCCCTGCGTCGCGATCCGCACATCGCACGCTGCCGACAGCAACAGCCCTGCTCCCGCGCACACACCGTCGATGACCGCGAGGGTGGGAACCCTCACTTTCTCGAGTTCGGTCAGTACGCCGACGAACCGGCTTTCGTAGTCGAGCCCGTCGTGAAAGCTCGAGAAGGTTTGAAAGTGGCCAATGTCGGAGCCCGCCGAGAACGCCTCTCCCCCAGCACCTCGGAGAGTGACTAACCGAATCTCGCGGTCGGAGTCGGCGCGCCGGCAGGCTCCGGCAATGGCGTCGTACATCTGCGGGGTCAATGCGTTGCGCTTTTCCGGCCGGTTGAACACGACGTCGAGGGTCTCGCCACGACGGATGATCAAGATTTCTTCGTGCGTTTCAGTCATGACACTCACGTTATTTCCGGTAGAGAAAAGTCGAAACACATTGCACTTGAATATCTTTGCGAATTCTCGATGCAAAGTTGCAGATAGTGCGAACGGAGAAGCGTCGACGAGGCCAGGAGACGGTGATGCCAGAACCGAACCTCGCCGACGCAGTATCAAAGGGGTGTCATGCCACGACAGCAAAAAGTGTCATGCCACGACTGTGCGCTGTGGCACGCCCGAATACTGGCTCAGCGGCCTGATCAGTGCATTCGACTGCCCCTGCTCGATGATGTGCGCCGTCCATCCGGTGATGCGGCTCATCACGAAGATCGGCGTGAACATCTCGACGTCGAAGCCCATGAGGAAATATGCAGGGCCCGTGGGGAAATCGAGATTCGGCTTGATTCCGGTGGCACTGACCATGGTCTTCTCGAGGATCTCGTACATCTGCACCCACTTCTCGCCGTCGGTCGCTGCCGCGACGTCGAGGAGGGCCTGCTTCATGGTCGGAACACGCGAATCACCGTTCTTGTAGACGCGGTGACCGAAGCCCATGACCTTCTCCTTGGCAGCCAACTTCTCCGACATCCAGGCTTCGGCGCGGTCGGGGTCGTCGATCTCGAGCATGTCGTGCATGACAGCTTCGTTTGCACCGCCGTGCAACGGGCCCTTGAGCGTGCCGATAGCAGCGGTCACTGCGCTGTAGATGTCCGAAAGTGTGGACGTCACAACACGAGCGGCGAACGTCGAGGCGTTGAAGGAGTGCTCCGCGTACAGGATCAGCGAGACCTCGAAGGCCTTCACGATCGCCGGCTCCGGAACAGCACCGAAGCACATGTTCAAGAAGTTTTCGGCGAAACCCAGGTCCGACTGCGGCGCGATGGGATCCTGACCGCGCCGGCGGCGGAAATCGGCTGCGACGATGGTCGGCAGCACAGCCGTCATCCGCAGCGCCTTGGCCAGATTGGCCTTCTCCGAGTTGTCGTCCTCCGCCGGATCCTCGGCGCCGAGGTAGCTGATCGCCGTGCGGACAACATCCATGGGGTGGCAGTTGTCCGGCATCTTGGTCAGAAGCGAGAGCAGTGAGCGGTCGGCACGACGGGCCGCACGCTCACGCAGACAGAGCAATTCGAGCTGCTCGGGAGTCGGCAGTTCGCCGTACCAGAGCAGGTGCGCAACTTCTTCGAAGCTGCAGTTCGCGGCAAGGTCCTGCACTGCGTAACCGCGATACGTCAACGAATTCGTCTCGGGCACTACCTTGGAGATAGCCGTCGTATCGACGACAACTCCGGCCAAGCCCTTGTAGATCGTCGGAATCTGTTCGGTCATGTCCTACTCCCCTCCAAGCTGAAATTGAAAATGCCACTGTCGAATTCGTTGTAGCGCTCGTACTCGAGAATCTCGTACAACCTGCTGCGATGCTGCATTTCGCCGAGCAGTCCTTCTTGCGTGCCCTCCGCAAAAATCTCGCGCAGACCCTTTTCGATAGCGAACATCGCCAGCCGAAGGGTGGTCACGGGGTAGATGACGGCGTTGAAACCGATCTCTTCCAACGTCTTCGCCGAAATGAGATTCGACTTCCCGAACTCGGTCATGTTGGCGAGGAGCGGAGTGTCGACCGCTGCGCGGAACTTCTCGAAGTCGGCCTCGGTGGCAAGAGCTTCGGTGAAGATCAGATCGGCACCGGCATCCACATAGGCCTTTGCTCGCTCGATCGCCGCGTCGATACCGTCGATTCCGGCAGCATCGGTGCGCGCGCAGATGACGAAGTTCGGGTCACGACGCGCCGACACTGCAGCACGAACACGGCGAACCATGTCTTCGGTGGGCACAATTGCTTTGCCGTCGAGGTGCCCGCAGCGTTTGGGGTTGATCTGATCCTCGAGGTGCAGACCGGCTATTCCGTCGTCCTCGAAGATCGTGACCGTGCGGGCCGCGCTCATAGGTTCACCGAAACCGGTGTCGGCGTCGACGAGCGTCGGGAGGTCCGTGACGCGCGCGATCTGCTTGCTGTGGCCGGCGACCTCGGTCAAGGTGGTCAGTCCGATGTCGGGAAGCGCCAATCCGGCGGAGTACGCACCACCTGAAACGTAGACACCCTCGAACCCGATTTCCTGAATCAGTCTGGCTGTCAGCGGATTGATTGCACCCGGGAGTCGTTGAATCTTTCCGGACGTCAGCCCCGCCCGGAAGGCAATCCGCTTGTCGGCTGCAGACGTCGCTGCTGCGATGAGGCCCGACATCAGAAAAGTCCCTTGGCGACCTTGGGAGCCCGAGCGAGAACGTCTTCGGAAACGGTGAAGGTCAGCTGATCGAGTTCGCCTGCCTTCAATTCGGCGGTGCGCTGAGCCGCATCGAGGAAGCGGTCCTGTTCGCTCGGCTCGATGACGCCCTCGGCGAGGGTGCGGAATTTCGCGACGTACTGATCGCGAGCGAACGGACGTGCGCCGAGCGGGTGCGCATCGGCCACCGCAAGCTCGTCGACGATGACTTCGCCGCTCTTCAAGGTGATCTCGGCGCGAGCACCGAAAGCCTTCTCGTCCGGATCCGTCGAGTGGTAACGGCGTGTCCATTCGGGATCTTCGCGCGTGGAGATCTTGTTCCACAGCTCGATCGTGTCCGCGCGCTGTGCACGCTCGGACGCGTAGGAATGTTCGTGGTGCCACGTACCGTCCTGTAGCGCAACGGCAAAGATGTACATCACCGAGTGGTCGAGGGTTTCACGCGAGGCGGTCGGGTCGAACTTCTGCGGATCGCCGGAACCGGTGCCGATGACGACGTGGGTGTGGTGGCTGGTATGCAGGACGATCGAGGCGATCTGGTCGAGATCACCGACACGAGAACGCATTCGGCGAGCGAGGTCGATCGGCGCCTGGCTCTGGTACTCCGCGGAGTGTTCTTTGGTGTACGAGTCGAGGATGGCGCGCTTCGCCTCACCCGAACCGGGCAGCGGAACGTGGTACTCCTTGTCCGGGCCACCGAGTAGCCAGGCGATGACGCCGTCTTCGCCTTCCCAGATCGGTGACGGTGCGCCCTCACCGCGCATCGCGCGGTCGACCGCCTCTACGGCAACCTTGCCTGCCAGCGCAGGCGCGTACGCCTTCCAACTGGATATCTCGCCCTTGCGGGACTGACGTGTCGCCGTCGTGAGGTGCAGCGCCTGGCCGATTGCCTGGTAGACCGTCTCGGTGCCCAGGCCCAGCAAAGTTCCGATACCTGCCGCAGCCGAGGGGCCGAGGTGTGCGACGTGGTCGATCTTGTGCTCGTGCAGGCAGATAGCCCGAACCAGGTCGATCTGGATCTCGTAGCCGGTCGCCAGACCACGAATCAGGTCTCGACCGTCACGGCTGGTGTGCTGAGCGACGGCGAGGATCGGCGGGATGTTGTCTCCGGGGTGCGAGTACTCGGCGGCGAGGAACGTGTCGTGGAAATCGAGTTCACGAACCGCGACACCGTTGGCCCAGGCGGCCCATTCAGGCGAGAACGTACCGGGGATACCGAACACGGTGGAGCCCGGCGTATACGGATGCGACTGTGCTTGCGCCCGCGCATTCACCACGGGACGGCGCACCAGGGAAGCTGCGGCAACTGCCGCGTTGTCGATGATCCGGTTGACGATCATGTCGGAAGTGGCGTCGGTGACGTCGACGGAATCCGTCGCAACTTCCGCGATCTTCCACGCGAGGTGGTCTTCCTTGGGGAACTCTTCGGCAGAGCGGTGAGTGCGTACGAGATGCGTCTTCATCGGTCCTCTTCTCACGTTCTTCGGTATCTATTTGCACGCTACGCAGCTCATTCACCTCGGGATAGGCCCTCGCAATTGCCTATTTGTGCAATGACAATGCTGCGATGTTGCGAATGTTGCGAATAGCTTCTCGGTAGGGTGAACGCGATCGGCACCGAGGAGATTTGATGAAGAAGATGTACGCGGGAGCGCGGCTGCGACGGCTGCGGGAGGAACGAAACCTGTCACAGTCCGCACTGGCGAAGGCACTCGAACTCTCCCCCAGCTATGTCAATCAACTGGAGAACGATCAACGACCGCTGACGGTGCCCGTCCTTCTCAAGCTCAACGCCGAGTTCGATCTCGACGTGCAATTGTTCGCCTCCGATTCCGACGCACGCCTGGTTGCGGACGTTCATCACGCCTTGGCCGAAACTTCGGAATCTGGAGACGTATCTCTGGCCGAGGTGGACGAATTGGTGGCCCGCATGCCGGCGGTCGGACGCACCCTCGTGATGTTGCACCGCCGCCTTCACGCCGCGACAGAGCAGTTGGACCAGTTCTCGACGCAGTTGTCCGGCGAACCAGCGTCCGATGTGTCACTCGTACCGATGCCCTACGAGGAAGTTCGGGACTTCTTCTACGACCGAAAGAATCACATCGCCGTTCTGGACGACGCTGCCGAGCAGATGTTCCTGGACAACGGATTGTCCGTGGGCGCAGTGGATTTGCAACTGGCACGACTACTTCGCGATCAGCACGGCGTCACCGTGACGATCCGTACCGACGAACCCGACAAGCTCGGCCCCAAGCGTTACTACGATCCGAACAAGTCGGTCCTCACACTCGCCCGTCGTCTGTCGGCAGGACAACGCGCGTTCCAGATCGCAATGCAGTTGGCCTTCTTCACGCAGGCCGACGTGATCGATTCCCTTGTCGCCGAGGATGAATCATTGAGCGCCGAGTCCGCAGCGCTGGCTCGCGTCGGACTCGCACACTACTTTGCCGGCGCACTGCTACTCCCGTACACCCAATTCCTGCAATCCGCTGAGGCCTTGCGGTACGACATCGACCTGCTCAGCCTCAAGTTCGAGGTCGGCTTCGAGACAGTCTGCCACCGGTTGTCCACTCTCCAACGACACGGCCAACGCGGCATCCCTTTCTTCTTCGTCCGAACCGATCGCGCCGGAAACATCTCGAAGCGTCAGTCTGCTACCGCCTTTCACTTCTCCAGAGTCGGAGGCAGCTGCCCGCTGTGGGTCATCCACGAGGCATTCGCGAGCCCAGGTCGCATCCTCACTCAGGTCGCGAAGATGCCCGACGGCCGGACATACCTCTGGGTGGCGCGCACTACCCACAGCGGCGGACTCGGGTACCTCGCACCCGAGCGCAACTTCGCCGTCGGACTCGGTTGCGACATCGGCTACGCCGATCGCATGGTCTACTCACACGGAATTCAGACGGACGACCCCGCGACCATCGTGCCGATCGGCGCGGGGTGCAAAGTCTGTGACAGGCCAGCGTGCTCTCAACGCGCCTTCCCCCAACTCGGCCGCTCGATCTCCGTCAGTGAGAACAGCAGCAGCCACCTTCCGTATCCGCAACAATAGGGCGCAAACAATAGGGCGCACCGACTCCACCTGCAGTTTCCCGGAGCTATGACGCTCTTCTGCTTCCATGGACGTCATGCAACCCGATGCCGTGACCCCTCGTCGACTGGTTCTTCGCCGCCTTTCGGCCGTGGCCGGTGTGGCCGGCATCGTGACTGGTTTGGTTGCCTTGATCGCAACTCAGTTGGACGTCGATCACAACATCGTGATCGTTCTGGCGTCAGTGGCGCCCTTGTTGATGATTGCTCCGCTGATCGGTGCCGTCGTCTCGGGTATCGGGCGTCAGTGGATCGTGTGCGCCGCCTCGATCCTCGTCCTTGGGTTGTTCGGATGGTCTGTGAGCCCGCTGTACATCGGCGGAACTGGGGAGTCGACGTCTGCGAACGGTCCATCGATTCGAATCATGCAGGCTAACTTGATGGTCGGTGCAGCGGATCCGGAGTCGCTTGTGGCGATGGTCCGCGAACGCGAGGTCGACGTGGTGACGGTCCAGGAGTTGACGTACCAGGAAGCCGACGCGCTCAAAGCCGCCGGGCTTGACGAGGTTCTGAGCCACCAATTCCTCGTCCCGTACACCGACGGTGGTGGCGGGGCAGGAATCTACAGTCGCTTTCCACTCTCCAATCCGCGTAGCCTCGACGGATTCTCACCCGAAACGCTGTCCGCAGAACTGAATGTCGGCTTGGCGCAGCCAGTCACATTGTTCGCCGTGCATCCGGCACCGGCGTACATCTCACCGCCTTCGGTGTGGGCGGACGAGCAGCGAAGGCTTGGGTCTTACATGGACAAAGTCGCCGGACGGGACAACGTGATAGTGAGCGGCGACTTCAACGCGTCGTACTCGAACAAACAGTTCCGGAATCTTCTCACGAACGGATACACCAGCGCCGCCGACCAATTGGGTTCCGGCCTGATCCCGACCTATCCGACCGACAAGCGGTATCCGGCGGTGGTCGGTATCGACCACATCATCACGAAAGGCGCCGTGGCGACATCCTTGGAACGGATCGAGATCGAGGGATCCGATCACCACGGCCTGATTGCCGACATCACGTTGTCTTGAGTAAATACTGGATTGAGCAAGCACCGGGGCATGGTTGTGCCCCGGTGCTCACGTCTTCAGTTGTCGCGATTCACGCCGCGGTGGGCGGACTGTTCCCGCCGATGGGCCGCTGGAACGGATCAATCGACATCGGTGGATAGAACACTGTTTTTCGGTCGGGGCCGATCTCGACCCGCCACTCCGTGTGGTGCAGTGTCCGATGATGATGACCACACAACAAGACCAGATTATCGAGATCCGTTGGGCCACTATCACCCCAGTGAACAATATGATGGGCATCGCACCACCCCGACGGCGTCCCGCACCCTGGAAACGCACACCCACCATCACGAACCGCCAACGCCCGCCGCTGGGGTACCGTCGCGGTCCTTGCTTCTTTGCCACAGTCGAGCGGAACACCATTCTCATCCAACAAAATCCGCGTCACGGTGCAGTCGCACGCCAACATCCGCGCAGTATCGATGCTGATCGGACCCACCCAATCCGTCCACGCGAAACCCAGTTCTTCGGTCGACGGCAACAAATCCTTGAGCGCCTGCATATCCGTCAGGTCTTTCGCGCTGGCCGTGACCGTGACGTGCGGTTTCACGCCGCCTTCGATCGGACCCAACCCCGCCCGCTCGTACCGGCGCAACAATTCGCAGAACCCGTCCGCCCGCCGCAGTGCCGGAGTGCGGGTGTCTTTGACGCCGTCCTTCTCCGGCGTCGGAGCCGACAGACTCGACAACAACGTGATCAACCGTGCCCCGTTCACCGCATCCAGATCACCCTTCACCGACACGCGCCCGTACAAGCCCTTCGACGCGTAGAACTCGTTACGCTCCGAATCCTCACCCACCGGAACCCCGTCTTCGCGCTTGCCGTACTGCTTCTCGATCCGCCGAATCGCCGCCCGCACCGCATCACAATCCGCAATGTTCTTCGACGCCAAACCCAACAGGATCCCGCGAGCCTTGTCCACATCCGCCGGCGTCATGTTCTTGGGTGGATGCTGACAAAACGACGCCACCTGCCGCGCCTTCAACGCATCCACGTCACCACGATGAAACGCATCGCCCACCACGGGTTCGAGCATCAACAACCGCGCCAACCCGACCAGCAGACTGCACTCACCGATCTCCAAATTCGTCGAACCATGCAACCACAGCGCGATCGCCCGAAAACCCTTCCCGCCAAGAACCTCACGGGAAAACATCTCCACGATCAACAACACCAACCGCGACTGCAACTCGTGCCGGACACGCACCAGATCCAGAACCTCACTCTTGAGGTCCTCACCATCCAGCTGCCACGCTCCCCGACTATCCATGCCGAAAGTTTAATCGAACATACTTTCGAGAACCAGAGACAAAACGGACAACTTCAAAAAGGTGCGCGACTCGAGACCTGTTGAAGTACAGGCTCGTTCACGACTGATACAGCGCTAGGTCGGAGTGACTATCGCAAAGTTCGGATCCGGCTCGTCGAGGTATCCGGCAAGTTCTGCGAGCTTCGCCGGGTCGCCGGAAACCGAGATGGTTCCATTCGCAATCTCGGCACCCAAGTCCACACCACCGAGCAGCACACCGAGTAAGTCGCGCCGACTCAAACTGAACATCGCATCCACAGACCCAGCATCTGCAGACTCACCTTCCACGTCGAAATGGATCAGAACTCCGTTGCTGAGTTCCGTTCGGTGAACGATGTTTTCGTCAGTGATGTTCCAATCGACGACGATGTGCGAGCCCGCTGCGCGCACTCCATCCACGCGCAGCGATACTGCATCGAAGACTTGACTTACCGACAGCGCTGCGGTGATGTCGGGCGCCGCGGCAACCGTGGGCGTCCCCACTGAGCCGTTGCGCAGTTCGTACGCACCGGTGAGGTAGAAGTTCCGCCAGGTGCCGTTCTCGGCGCCGTACCCGAGTTGCTCGAAGGTATCGGCCTGCAGATTCTTGGCCTCGACGTTGTCCGGTTCAGCGAAGACCACGTAGTTCACCACCTGCGCAACCCAGCGAAAGTCGCCGCGCTCGTACGATTCCCGAGCTTTCCGTAACACTTCTGCTGATCCGCCCATGAACTCCACGTGACGCTTGGCCGATTCGACGGGTGGATGCTCCCACAGATGCGCAGGGTTACCGTCGAACCAACCCATGTATCGCTGGTAGATGGCTTTGACGTTGTGACTGACGGAACCGTAGTACCCGTGCGTGTGCCACGCTTGCGCCAATGCAGTTGGCAGCTCGATCGATTCGGCGATCTCGAGACCGGTCCACCCCTGATTGATTCGACGAAGTGTCTGATCGTGAAGGTACCCGTAGAGGTCGCGCTGCAATGACAGGAACTCGGTGAGCCGTTCGGTCCCCCACGTCGGCCAGTGGTGGGACGCAAACAGAACGTCGGATCGTGAGGCGTAACGATTGATCGATTCCGTCAGGTACGCAGACCAGACGTGAGGATCTCGTACCAGGGCACCGCGAAGCGTGAGCAGGTTGTGGAGAGTATGAGTTGCGTTCTCCGCCATACACAGTGCGCGCAAATCCGGGAAGTAGAAGTTCATCTCGGACGGGGCCTCGGTTCCGGGCGTCATCTGGAATTCGATCCGAACGCCGTCGATCGTCTCCGTGTGACCTGTCTTCGAGATCGACACCGTCGGCGAAATGAGCGTCGGTGTGCCGGTTGAGGTGGTCTGCCCCAACCCGGCTCCGACGCTACTTCGGGGACCTCGGGGTAAGGCCGCCCCGTACATGTAGGCCGCGCTTCGAGCCATTGCCGTTCCCGCATAGACGTTTTCCTCGACCGCGTGCTCCACGAGCCCGGTGGGTGCGACGATCACGCATCGCCCGGCGGCGACGTCGTCGTCGGTGGTCACACCTTTGACCCCGCCGAAGTGGTCGATGTGCGAATGCGTGTAGATCACCGCGACTACTGGTCGATCACCACGGTGTTCCCGGTACAACGCGAGCCCGGCAGCAGCGGTTTCCCGGGAGATCAGTGGATCGATGACGATGATTCCGGTATCTCCCTCGATCAACGTCATGTTCGACAGATCAAGTCCGCGAATCTGATAGATCGAATCCGTCACCGCAAGGAGTCCCTGCTTGGCGACCAACTTCGACTGACGCCACAAGCTCGGATTGACCGTTGGCGGGCAGTCCTCGTCAAGGAAGGCGTAGGAATCGTTGTTCCACAGGACTTTCCCGTCCGAATCGGCAACCAGCCCCGGATCGAGCGCGGCGACGAAACCCCGCTTCGCCTCGGTGAAGTCGGCGCCGTCGGAGAACGGTAGAGTCTCGGCGACTCGGGCGTTCGCGGCTTCGATTGCGGCCGATGCCGCACGTGGGTCGATCATAAGTCAGCCTTTCACGCCGAATTGCGGCAATGCGCATTGCCGCAATTGAAGAGAACAGCAGGGCTAGCTCAGCAACTGCGCCTTTGCCGCCGCGAACTCGGCATCGGTCAACACGCCGGACTGATGAAGCTGTCCCAACTCCTGCAGCTTGGAGACCAGATCGTCCGCGCCTGAAGGGGGAACGGACTGCACGGGGGCGACCTGCTGCTGCGGCGGCGGCTGTTGCTGCTGGTACTCCTGCTGATATTCCTGCTGCTGCTCGCTGGCCTTTCGTTGACTCCGTCGATCCATGGCGTTGGACGTCGCCTTTGCGGTTCCAGCCACTACCGCCGTGCGCGCCACCGTGCCGAGCAACCCCGGCCGCCCTCTGCGTCCACCTCGAAAAACCATGCCGAACTCCTTGGGTAATTGTCGCTACTGAAATGCTGCTTCGACCGCTGCGACGACTACCTCGCGCGGTATCTGAACGTGAAGGACTACGTCGCCGCCGCCACCGCGAACCGTCGACGCGAGCTCACGCGCCCACGTCTGCTCGTAGACGATGACTGCGGCGGACGTTCCTGGTTCGAGTGACTCACGGACCACGTCCAGGTCCTCGTCACTGATCAATGCCTTGGCTTCGATGGACAGAATCGCCAGTCCGATGTCGGTGAGATCTTCGTCGACATCGATCTGCGACACCTGTCCGTCCGCGTCCTTGGCGATGTACACGAGGTCGAGCAGAGTGACAAAACCTCGTTCCACCACGTTCTGCAGCGCGGCGACAGCTTCAGGATCCACAGTTGAACCTGGGAATGCCAGCACCACGAGCTCGACCGGTCCGATGTTCATTGCGTCGTTCATCCATCAAGCCTGGTGGCTCGGACGCTTGGGAACCTCACCCGCAGGGGATGAATTACCCGATGCGATCGAGTTATTTGTTGCGGCGAATGACTTCGCGAATCGGCCGTACGTGTACGCCTTCTGCTGCGAGGGCTCGCCGGGCTTTGCCTCGGGTGACGAGCACACCGACGATACCGAGAATCCAAACCGGATATTGCACCATCCAGGCGACACGGAATCCGTCGAACGTGTACCCGCCCATGTGTCCGAGGATGACGCCCATCACTTGAATCACGATGAGGGAAGCGAGGAATCCCCCGATGTTGACCATGCCTTGCGCGGTGCCCATCGCCGAACTCGGGTTCGACGTACGCGCGTAGTCGAAGCCGATCACCGAACCCGGCCCACCCACCGAGATGACGACCACCAGGATCGTCAACAGCCAGAGCGGAGACGGTTCGCTTCGTGAAAGCACGATCGTCCACATGAGCGCGCTGGCGACCATGATGGTGAGAACCAACCACGATCGACGCATGGGATAGCGGCCGGTGAGGATGCCGAGTATCGGACCGGCCACGATTGCCGAGATGACTGACAGCGTCAGCAGCGAGCCGACGGTGGCGGAGTCGAGGCCTTGAGCCGATTTCAGATACGGCACACCCCACAGCAGCGCGAACGTCGTTATCGAGAACTGCGTCCCCATGTGACTGAAGAACCCGAGGCGGGTGCCGGGTCTCATCCACACCGTCTTGATCTGTCGCCCGATCTCCTTGGCGCCGGCCGGCACGGCCACCACGTCGGCACCGGGAGGCGCGTCGCGGATGACACTCAACGCCAGTGCAAACGCCAACAGTCCGACAGCGGCAGCGCTGCCGTAGGCAAAAGTCCAGCCCGGTCCGGACAACAGCAACATGAACGGAAGCGCAGACATCACCTGGCCCAGCTGACCGAGGATGCCCGTGAACTGCGAGACCAACGGCACCTGCCGGGGCGGGAACCACTGCGGTACCAACCGCAACACCGAGATGAAGGTGAGTGCATCCCCGGCACCGACGGCAATACGTGCACCGATCGCGACGGGCAGCGATTCGGTGAAGGCGAGAGCCAACTGCGCGGACATCATGATGAACGCACCGACTGCGATCATGATCCGCGAACCGTAGCGGTCGAGGAGAACTCCTGCCGGAATCTGCATACCGGCGTACACAACGATCTGCAGCACGACGAAGCTCGACAGAACGCTGGGCGAGATCGAGAACCGATCAGCAGCAGACAGACCCGAGACACCGAACGAAGTGCGGTGAAGCACGGCGATCACGTAGGCAAAAACACCGACACCCCAGACCAACCACACTTTTTTCATCGGGTCTGTATGTTACTCCTGTCTTTCGCAAGGCTCAGGACATGATTATTCGCGGCCCTGAGAGACCCAATTCAAATCAGCCGAACGGAAGCCTTCGGTAATCGCGGCGAGGGAGTCGAGGCGAGCGATCTGGTCTTCGCTCAAAACGATGTCCAACGCTCCGGCGTTTTCCGTGACTCGTGCAGCGAACCGCGTGCCGGGAATCGAAACGGAAGGCAACCCGTGCTGACGGCCCTTGGCATCGAGCCATGCCAGGGAAACCTGTGCAGGCGTCGCGCCGAGCTCCTCACCGACGGCGCGGACCACGTCGAGAACCTTCTGATTAGCAGGGAGCGCGGAGTCCGAGAAGCGGGGGAAGCGTCGGCGCAGGTCGTTGTCACCGAGCGTCTCCGCATCGAACGATCCCGCCAGGAAGCCTCGGCCCACAGGTGAGAAGGGCACGAATCCGACTCCGAGTTCCGCGGCGGTGGGTACTACCTTGTTCTCGACGTCCCGACTCCAGATGCTCCATTCCGACTGGATCGCCGCGATCGGATGCACCCCGTACGCACGACGCAGTTCATCGCCAGTCGCCTCGGACAGGCCGATGTTGCGGACCTTGCCCGCCTTCACCTGCTCCGCGATCGCGCCGACGGTGTCTTCGATCGGCACGTTCGGGTCGACCCGGTGCAAGTAGTAGAGGTCGACATGATCGACGCCGAGTCGTCCCAGAGACTCGTCGAGTGCCCGCGGCACGTAAGCCGGGTCTCCGTTGATCCCGCGCTGACCGTTGGCGATGTTGCCGACCAGACCGAACTTGGTCGCCAACTGCACTTCGTCCCGGCGGTCTTTGAGAAGCTCTCCCACCGCACGCTCGCTCGAGCCCTCGCCGTACACGTTGGCGGTGTCGATGAACGTGATCCCGATGTCCACCGCATGGTGCAGCGTGGCGAGCGCCTCGGCCGGATCCACCGGGCCGTAGACCGGGGCGACGGACATCGCGCCGTATCCCTGGGCGCTGACAGTGAGACCTTCGGCCAGAGTGACGGTGGGGACGGTCATGAAAACTCCTCGATTCGACTGAGCGACAACCCCGACAGTCTTCACCGAATCGAAGCCTCACGCACCGATTAACGTCACGCTGATCGGGTTACCCTCGAGTGATGGCATTCGATTGGCTCGAACTCGTACTCACCGCCCACCGCGAATTCGGTTCACGACTCGCTGCGGTCGAGGACTGGAACGCACCCACGCCCGACTCCGACTGGCACGTCGAACACCTCGTCCGCCACGTCATCGAGGAGCAGCAGTGGGTACCGCCGCTCCTGGCCGGACTGACGGTCGGCGAGGCGACGCCGGACATCGTTCCCGTCGGGGACGACCTGTGGACCGAATGGCAGAAGTACTCCGATGCCGCAATCAAAGCGTGGAAATCGACGGACCTCAGTGCCCACGTTCACCTCTCGTACGGCACGGTGAAGGTGGAACCCTATCTGCGCCAGCAGACCTCGGACGTCACCATCCACACCTGGGACCTTGCGCGAGCGGTCGGAGCAGACGAGCGGCTCGATCCAGACCTCGTCGAGGCCGTCTGGTCCGACCTCGACGGGCAGCGCGACATGCTCGCCGAGAGCGGACTCTTCTCCGATCCCGTCGACCTCCCGGACGATGCGTCGTTGCAGGACAGGCTGATTGCCCTGACCGGTCGCGATCCTCGTTAGACGTTCAGCGACACACCCGTCGTGCGAGCGACGCCGTCCCAGCCGCCGGCAGGTGCACCGAGGCCGAGCAGAGCCGCAACCGTCGGCGCGACGTCGATCGTGCGAGCCTGCGTGTCGATCTTCCGTCCACCGTCCAGAGCGGGATGTCCGCCGCTGAGGAAGAACGGAATGGGCAGCGTCACGAAGTGGCCGTGGTTGCCGGGAATCGGATTGGACAGTGGAGTCGGATCACTGAACCGCCAGCTCTGGGCGCAAAACGCAACGACGTCACCGGCATTGGTACCAAGACCGAATTCGGCGGGGAGGTGGCTGGATTCGACGCCGTCCACACCATCCACGATCTGCTGAATCCGGCTGACGGCTTCCGCCCGTTCGCCATCGGGTCCGATGAAGTAGATCAGGTCTGCGCCACCGTTCTGGGCGATTCGAATCTTGCCTGCCAGCAACGGGTCCGCGTTCAGCGGTCGATCCAAGCCGATGAGCCGCGCGGGCTCCGACCAGTCCATGGAGTGGTCGGCCAACACGATCAGAATGCTCCGATTCCAGCGACCCGTGTCATGAAGGAAGTCGACGAAACGGCGAACCTGGTTGTCGGTGTTCTGAAGTGCAGCCGTGCGGGCGATACGGATGGACGGACCGGACAGATCCAGGTGCCCGACCCGATCGACGTCACCGAGGTTGGTGAACGAGAGCCGCGGCGAGTTCCCGCCGACGATACGGATCAAGGCGTCGATCGTGAAGTTGTCCGGCGCATGCTCGGTACCGGGAACGAGCGGCTGCGGATCCCACACCAATGAGGCGCGGTCACCGAACAACCCGTGCAGGTAGCGCTTCGACAGCACACTCGCAGTGGTCAATCCGAGTTCGGTGCGTACCCGATCCAGGACCGTCGATGCCTGCAGGTCGGAAGGCCGATCGAGGTCCCGCTTCTTGTCGATGGACGAATCGTAGACGGAGTTGGCGGGTACACCCGAACGCGCCGGCAGCACTCCCGTCATCATCGCCGTGTGGTTCGGCAGCGTCTCTGCGATCGTGATGGCACTGGCGTCCGGGTAGTGGATACCGCCGGCCGCAAGCCCGGTCAGCGTCGGGGTGAGCTCCGATCGCAGCTCGTCCGGCCGCATGCCGTCTACGACTATGACATGCACGTCCAGGTCTGGGATTCCGGCGCTGGTGGGAACACTCGCGCGAGCGGGCGTTCCGAGCAATGCCGTTCCGGCGACAACACTTCCACCGATCAGAACGCTACGACGCGAAACTTCGATACTCACTGGTCGACTCCTGGTCGGTACGAGGCCTGATCGAGGGCGGCCGAGGTGGGTGAGACTCTACTGCCCGCGCCTGCCGGCAGACGGTAGCTCACGGCGTAGTGCGCATTGCTCTGCGGATTGGTGAGATCGTCGACGTAGTACCAGTCCATCTGAGTACCTTCGCGGGCGATTTCGAATACGCCGTAGCCGTGCGAATCCAGTTCGACGTACCGCACGTGGCGGTTCACGGCCTTGAATGCTTCTTCTGCCGCAACGGTTACCGTGCGCGGTGGCACTTTCAGCATGTCGTCGATATTGGGCGACGTCACCGACGGGACGACGAACTCGGCGCCGACGGTCGGCCCACCCGGATAGTTGGCGGCGTTGGTCGGTAGGTCGCAGGCCCATGACGTGTGGATGTCACCGGTGATGAAGACGGTGTTGTCCACACCGTTCGAGGTGATCGCGTCGAAAAGCCTGGTGCGGTCGGCGGTGTACCCGTCCCACTGATCCGTGTTGTACGGGACACCGGCCTGCGGCACACCCACCAGTTCGGTCAACGCCGCGGTGGTCGCCGGTTCCAGCGGCGGGAACACGCAGGGCGTGATCATGACCGGATTGCCGACGACCTTCCACTGCGTCGGGGAGGTGACGATTCCGTTGGTCAACCAATCCATCTGTGCGCGTCCGGTAATGGTGCGCGACGGATCGTCGACCTGCTTCATGGTCGGTTGCTCGTCGCGGTAAGTACGCAGATCGAGCATCGAGATCTCGGCCAGATTCCCGAAGCGGAACCGACGATACAGCTGAACGCTCGAACCACTACCCGACGGCCGGACGGGCATCCACTCGAAATATGCCTTGGCCGAGTTGGCCTTTCGATCTGCCCAGTCACCTTCGACACCGGGAGTGTGGTTTTCGGCGCCGTCCCGGTACGCGTTGTCGGCCGATTCGTGATCGTCCCACGTGGTGATGAACGGGAGCTTCAGGTGCAGAGCTGCCAGATCCGGGTCTGTCTTGTACTGCGCGTGCCGAATTCGGTAGTCGGCCAGCGAAATGATCTCGTGGGCCGGCTCGTGAAGGCGAACGGATCCGTTTCTCGCGCCGTACTCCCCCTGCCCGTACTCGTAGATGTAGTCACCGAGGTGGATGATCGCGTCGAGGTCTTCGCGGAATGCGAGGTGACGATAGGCACCGAAATACCCCGCCTCCCAGTTGGAGCAGGACACCACGCCGAAGCGGAGACGATCGAGATCTGCCGAGTTCGACGGAGCCGTGCGGGTGCGGCCCACCGGAGAAACAGCCGAACCCGCAGTGAATCGGTACCAGTACGTCGTCGACGAATCGAGTCCGGTGACGTCGACCTTCGCGGTGTGATCGGAATCCGCCGAAGCAGCAACACTTCCGGACGCAACGACGCTCGCGAACCCCTCATCGGTCGCGACCTGCCAGTTGAGAGTCACCGCCGGCCCGACGCCGGAACCGGGCGTCGCGTCTGCCGTCGGGGTGATGCGGGTCCAGATGATCACCGCATCCGGCAACGGGTCACCGGATGCCACGCCGTGCGCGAAGCCCGGGCTGCCACCCGGAACCTCGGCACCGGCGTGACTCGCCGAAGCGACACCGAGACCTACTGCGCCGGCGAGGGCCGCCGATCCCTGCAGCAGGCCACGTCTGGATATTCGATCGAAGGCATTCGTGTGCACGCTAGGAGTGAACCCGCACCTGAACGGGCGTTCAAGAGAGCTTCGGGATGTTCACCCAGGCTTCGCCTGCGCTTCTCTGGAAGTTTGATCGAGTCGATCCCGATTACAACCGGTAATCGAGGGCCGAGCCTCGAACCACACCGACCTTGACTCCGATGTAACCGCCGAGTGCACCCCCGGCCGCGATCAGGATCCAGAACGCCGGCGGAAGCAGAGCCTCGGACCCGTCGACCTCGGAGAACGCGGAATAGCCTGCGATCAACGCGCCGAACAGGATGGGCAGTATCAGCAGAGCGGCAAAGAAAGTCACCCACACCGATACGAAGCGGCCCTTCCACCGGGCAATCTCGTGCAGAACCGTCAGAACGACCAGGAAGACACCACTACCGGTCAAGAAGGCGGCCAGAACTGCAAATCCGAAAGCCGAAGTCAGTTCCGACTCCACGTGAATCCCCCTGTACGTCAATCACCTGCACACTCAGCCCCAACTGCGATGCGACGAGTCTATTCACGACGGACGGCGTTTGTCGGCAAGTCGAGTCGCTCGTCTGCCGGAAACACACCCCGCTGACGCCTATGCTTGGAAAATGACCGAACCCGACATCAAGCCCAGAAGTCGTGACGTCACCGACGGACTCGAAAAGACCGCAGCGCGCGGCATGTTGCGTGCAGTAGGAATGGGCGACGACGACTGGGTCAAGTCGCAGATCGGCGTCGCCTCGTCCTGGAACGAAATCACGCCATGCAACCTGTCCCTCGATCGCCTGGCCAAGGCCGTCAAGGAGGGCGTACGGGAAGCCGGCGGGTTCCCTCTCGAATTCGGCACTATCTCCGTCTCCGACGGCATTTCGATGGGGCACGAGGGCATGCACTTCTCCCTCGTCTCCCGTGAAGTGATCGCGGACAGCGTCGAGACCGTCATGCAGGCCGAGCGTCTCGACGGATCGGTCCTTCTCGCCGGCTGCGACAAGTCGTTGCCCGGCATGATGATGGCGGCGGCCCGCCTCGACCTCGCCAGCGTGTTCCTCTACGCCGGCTCCACCCTCCCCGGCGTCGCCAAACTTTCCGACGGCAGTGAGCGGGAAGTCACCGTCATCGACGCGTTCGAGGCGGTTGGCGCCTGCTCGCGTGGGCTGATGAGCCGCGCCGACGTCGACACCATCGAACGGGCGATCTGCCCGGGCGAAGGCGCGTGCGGCGGCATGTACACGGCAAACACGATGGCCAGCGCCGCCGAGGCCATGGGAATGTCGCTGCCCGGCAGCGCTTCACCGCCCGCACCGGATCGTCGCCGCGACGGCTTCGCCCGCGAGAGCGGCAAAGCCGTTGTCGAACTCCTGCGTCGAGGTATCACCGCGAGGGACATCCTCACCAAGGAAGCGTTCGAGAACGCCATTGCAGTAGTCATGGCATTCGGCGGATCCACCAATGCGGTGCTCCATCTCCTCGCGATCGCGCACGAAGCGTACGTCCCGCTGACGCTCGACGACTTCGCTCGCGTCGGCGCGAAGGTCCCGCACCTCGCCGACGTCAAGCCCTTCGGAAAGCACGTCATGACGGACGTCGACCGTATCGGCGGCGTCCCCGTCATCATGAAGGCATTACTCGACGCGGGACTCATGCACGGAGATTGCCTGACCGTCACCGGCAAGACTGTTGCGGAGAACCTGGCGCACATCACCCCGCCCGATCCGGACGGCAAGGTCCTGCGGGCGATGAACAAGCCCATTCACCCGACCGGAGGCATCACGATCTTGAAGGGGTCACTCGCGCCCGGCGGCGCGGTGGTCAAGTCGGCAGGATTCGAGTCTGATGTATTCGTCGGCACTGCACGGGTTTTCGAACGCGAGCGCGCCGCGATGGATGCTCTCGAGGACGGCACCATCACCGGCGGTGACGTTGTCGTCATCCGCTACGAGGGCCCGAAGGGTGGTCCCGGGATGCGCGAGATGCTGGCCATCACGGGCGCGATCAAGGGCGCGGGTCTCGGCAAGGACGTCCTGCTGCTGACGGACGGACGATTCTCTGGTGGCACTACTGGCTTGTGCGTCGGACACGTTGCGCCCGAGGCGGTTGACGGCGGTCCCATCGCGTTCGTTCGCGACGGCGATCAGATCCGACTCGACGTGGGTACCGGACAACTCGAATTGTTGGTCGACGACTCCGAATTGGAAGCCCGCAAGAAGGGCTGGGAGCCGTTGCCGCCTCGCTACACACGTGGTGTGTTGGCCAAGTACTCCAAGCTCGTGGGATCAGCCTCGGGTGGAGCAGTGTGCGGCTGATCCCAGCCCGCCGCTAGATCGGCCGGTACCCGGCGCCGACACCTCCGTGGGCATTGATCGTGTCCACGATGGAGGTCATGTTGGTGCCGAGTTCCGGCCCCAGGCACGGCACCCAGAGGTAGGCGTTGACCATCGCGACCAGCGTCGTCCCGACCGTGACCGGGGCTCCCGAATCACCGTGGTCGACGCAGATCTGAGTCCAGGTGGATGCGTCGGCGCTCAGGTCTCCCCAGACGACGCCGCAGGTCGTGCCCGTCGTACGGCCTTCCTTGCAGGCTGTAGCCGGGAAGCTGGCTGGAGCGCCGATCGAGGTGATGGTTGCCGCGCCCACCGTTCGAACTGGTGTGACCTTGCCCGGATCGAACTGGATGACCCCGTAGTCCAGGTCCGGGTTCGACTCGACGAACGTGCCGACCACGCCTGCGTCCTCGTTGCTTTCCGGGATCACGAACGATCCAGGACCACCGCAGTGACCTGCGGTGATACCCACGAGTCTGCCGCCGTTGTCGTGACCGATAGTGGTCAACGTACAGACCAGCTGATTGTCGATGATGATGCCCGAACCACCACCCATGGGCGTGGGTGCAGCAACAGCGTTGCTGCTGACGATGAACCCGAGTCCGAGTGCCAAGACCAACGCTGCCAGAGCCGAAACAATTCGCTGCAACATCACAATCTCTCCGCCGGTAATCTCCCCGCTGCAAAAAACGCATACCCCGGAAAGTGCGGACCTACGCAGCGTTTCTAGTCGGTAGCTCCGAGCGCTTCGAGCATCTTGCGTGCCTCCTCGAGCTGACGACTCAACTCGTCGACTCGCGCTGCAGCCATGTCCCGTGCAGCGACGATGATGGACTCGACAGCCTCGATTGCGGTGGGCTCACCCAACTCGCGGACAGCTCGCTCGACCGCATCGGGTGCGACCGGAACTGCTTTGCCCGGACGCTTCGCGCCCTGTGTGACCGTCACGCTCCAGTCGTTGTCCGCGCCCGCATGGATCGTGACGCTGATGCCGGCCGGCAGTTTCTTCGCACGCTTGACGGCCGGACGAGGTGTCGCGGCAGGGGCAGCAGTGGTAGTCGGTACCGGAGCGGGTGCAGGCTGCGCACGCGGCTTCGGTCGAACAGGCTCTACGAGTGGCTCCATCAGGGGCTCGGACTCCACAACTGGTTTGGGCCGTGGCGCCGGTTTGGCCGGTGCCGCGGAGACGCGGTTGATGCGCAATTCCTCTGCCTCGAAAGGCAATTCGTCGTTGACGCCTTTGGGGCGGATCATCACGGTGTTGCCGTCCACCGACACGACTTTCGCCGAGGTACCGGCTTCGATCCCCAGGCTGGGAGTCGCCTCGCGCAGATAGACGGTGGCGCGCTTGCCTTCGGCGACAGCCGTGGCGAGCGCTGCCAGATTGTCCGCAGTGAGGTGATCCGGCGTTGATGCGGCAGCGCCGGAACGTCTACGGGGTGGCATGCGCAGGTCCTTTCAGAAGTATCTCGTGCATTTCGGTATCGACAGTGCTTTTCTCGGGGCAACTCTTGCACAAGCCACCGACGTGTTGACTCTCACCGCCCGCCTGAGCCCGAGGATCCGTAGACGGTTCGGCCAATTCAGTACTGTTCTCGGGGCACCGCGTGGAAGATGGTGGACAGAAATTCGTTGCGGCAATAAGGAGCACGGTGAGCAGTTCGGAGTCAGAGTGGATCGACGAGGTCACCGAACCCGCCCCTGCTGAATCTCACGTTGCCGAACCTCACACCGCTGATCCGGTCGACGTCGATGCTCATCTGCTCAGCCGGATTCAAGCCGACATCGAGGAGTCCCTCCTCGGCGGACCGCGCTGCTTCACGCAATCGCAGATCGCGGAATTCGCCGGTGTGACACGCGAGCGTGCCGATCGTTTGTGGGTCGCGATGGGCTTTGCCGTCGACGAGGATCCCGACGCCGTCATGTTCACCCAGCAAGACGCCAACGCCCTCAAGACGATCATCGACATGGTCAATCGAGGAGTCATCTCGCAGAGCAGTGAGGTGGCTGCCGCCCGTTCACTGGGGCAGTCGATGTCGAGGTTGGCTGAGTGGCAGGTCTCGCTGATCAGCACACACATCATCGACCAGCTCGCCGACTCGGCAGATCACGAGCCCGAAGCGATCCGGAAGATCGTTCTGCGCCTCGGCGCCGAGATCATTCCCGCTGTCGAATCTCTGCAGACGTACGTGTGGAAGCGCCACGTCGCGTCGTCGACGGGCCGCAACGTCGGAAACCCGGGCGAAGAAGTAGCGAGTCGTGTTCTGGTCGTGGGTTTCGCCGACATCGTCGGGTACACCTCGCTGACCCGCGGCCTCGACTCCGCCGAACTCAACGATCTGCTCGAGCGGTTCGAGTCCGCGTCCACCGAAATCATCGGTCGCAACTACGGCTGGGTGGTCAAGACCGTCGGTGACGAGGTCATGTTTGCCGCTGAAAGTCCCCACCACGCCGCCGAGATCGCTTTGCAGATCCAGCAGGCGGTCCTCGCCGATCACGACGATCCGCAGCTTCGGGTGGGTCTGGCCATGGGGCCGACGTTGGTTCGCTTCGGAGATCTCTACGGTTCGGTGGTCAACAAGGCCGCGCGTCTCACCAGCTCTGCTCGTCCCGGCACTGTGCTGATCGACTCCGAGCTGGCCACCCAGCTCGGCTCGGACGCCAATTTCAAACTGCGACACCTTCGTCCGCGACGAGTGCGCGGCATCGACAGGCTCGAGCAGTACGTGCTACGCCGCAATCTGGAGCCGTGAGCTCTCAGCTCGACACTCCGCGTGCAGCCAGAAAGTCGTCCACGATCTGCTCACACGCAGCCTCCCCGAGAGGCGTCAGCGTGGCCAGCTTGGTGAGCACCAAAGGTCCGACCAACTGAGCAAGTGCGACGTCGTAGTCGTACTCCCCCAACGCGTCGATCGCGTCCGGCGAGCGCAGGATCCGATCGAACGCGTGTCGGTACTGCTCGAAAACCGTCTGGCGCAGCGATCGCAATTCGGGCTTGTCCGTGGACAGGGCATCGACGCTCGAATAACCCTTCAGTTCCGGCCCCAAGCCGAGCCAGCACATCGCCGTCACCTGGATCGGTGCGCTTTCGATGGCCTTGGCCTGACTGGTCAACAACTCGAGCAACTGCGCGCGGAGATCGCCTTCACCGGACATCTCCGGCACCGGCGGCAGTAGACGTGCAAATGCCGCGGCGAGTAACTCCGTGCCGCTGTCGAAATGGCGATACAGCGTCGCACGCGCGACGTTGGCCAACTTGGTGACGGCATCGATCGTCACGGCGTCGACGCCGCCTTCTGCCAGCAGCGTGGTCGCTGCGTCGAGCAACCTGGACCTGGAACGCTGTTTGCGCGGGTCCTCGTCGTTTCCCTGCTGTTCGATTCCCTGCTTGTCGATTCCCACCGTCACAACTTCAGTTATACCCACTTGGGGGTTGTGGAACTGCTGTTCTTGTAACGATACTGATGGTCTTGTTTCTATCGGGAGGTTTCGTGAGTAGCGATACGACGCTCGAACAGTCCACGTGGACCATCCGACAGATCTGGATGCTGACGGTCGCGTGCTGCGCCGTCGCGCTGGTCGTCGCAGCGATGGCCGCGCTCAACACGGCCCTTCCCGACTTGGCCCGCGATACCGGTGCAACACAGAGCCAGCTCACGTGGATCGTGGACGGGTATACGCTCACGCTGGCTTGTCTCTTGTTGCCGGCGGGCGCACTCGGCGATCGATACGGTCGACGAGAACTGCTCATGTTCGGACTACTCGTTTTTGCTGCCGGCTCGTCGATTCCGGTCTTCGCGGACGAACCGTCGTGGGTCATCGTCTCCCGCGTGATCTCCGGCGTCGGCGCCGCGTTTGTCATGCCGGCGACGCTGTCTCTACTCACTGCAGGTTTCCCGCCGGCGCAGCGTGCCCGCGCCGTCGGAGTCTGGTCCGGCGTCGCAGGGTCCGGTGCAATCGCCGGACTTGTCGTCTCCGGGTTGCTCCTCGAAAAATGGTCGTGGCATTCGATATTCGTCAGCCTGGCCGTCGTCTCAGTTCTCATCCTCGTGGTGTCGTTCACGATCGTGACGTCGAAGGACACGGAGGCAACTCCACTCGATCTACCTGGTACAGCGCTGATCGCCGGCTCGATCGGGCTGTTTGTCCTGGGGATGATCGAGGCGCCGGCCCGTGGTTGGCTCGATCCGGTAGTTCTCGCGTTGCTGGTCGGCGGAATTGCCATGGCCGCGGTATTCAGCTGGGTCGAATTACGTACTCGCCATCCACTTCTGGACGTGAGACTGTTCGCCAATCGCGCATTCGGCAGCGGCGCAGCGTCACTGACCCTGCAATTCCTGGCGACTTTCGGCTTGTTCTTCCTGATCGTGCAGTATCTCCAACTTGTGCTCGACTACTCCCCCCTGCAATCGGCGCTCGCCCTGATGCCGATCACTGTGCCGGTGATGGCGCTGTCCGTGGTTGCTCCCCTACTGATTCCGCGTATCGGCCTTCGCGCTCTCACCGCCACCGGGGTTGCCTTCCTCGGAACCGGAATTGCACTCCTGACGCGCTTGGATGCCAGTTCGACCTATGCCGAAGTCTGTGTTCCCTTGGTAGTGGCCGCCATTGGATTGGGTTTGTCGACAACCCCCGCCACTGCTGCCATCGTCTCCAACGCACCGGACTCCAAACAGGGGGTTGCCTCAGCAGTCAACGACGCAACCCGTGAGATCGGCTCCGCCATCGGCGTTGCACTGGCGGGAAGTATCCTCGCCGCCGGCTACGGAAATCACGTCCAGCCCGCGGTCGACTTGCTACCCGAACCGGCCAAGGAGCCGGTATCCGGTTCTCTGGCCGCCGCTCTCCACGTCGCCGAAGCAGCCGGGCCGCAGGGCGCCCAGTTGGCCGAATTCGCCCGTGAAGCCTTCATCAAAGGCATGGATCAAGGAGCACTCACGCTCGCTGCGATCATGTGGGTATCCGCGATCGTTCTGGGATTCTGGGCTCCGGGTCGTCAGCGAGACTGACCGCCTCGTCGGTACGCCGGGGCCTTGGTCGTCTGCTCCGACTGCAGAGTCTGCAGGAGGGGCATCGACCGGAGCGGCACCACAACCGAGAGAACCATGACGCTGGTCGACCGGGTGGCTATCCCCGACCGATTCAGTTCGAGCAGCGTCGCTTGCAAATCCTCGTGCGACGCAGCGGCAATCCGGCACAGCACGTCGCCGGAGCCGGTGGTGGCAAAGGCTTCGAGCACACCGGGGATTGCCTCGAGTTCCGCTGTGACGGTGTCGAGCGCCCCCTGAGCGATCTGCAAAGTCACGAATGCCTGTACTCCGAAACCCGCTGCAGCCAAGTTGATGTGCGGAGCATACCCGGCGATCACTCCGGCATCTTCCATCCTTTTCAATCTCGCCTGCACTGTCGCCCGCGCAACCTTGACCTGACGCGAAAGCTCCAACGCACCGGCTCTCGGGTGCTTGTTCATCGCGTCCAACAGAGCCAGATCCACTGCGTCGAGATTCACGTCTGCTCCACTCGTCGTTCAACTATGCAAATTGCCTACAAAACAGTGCCACCATCTTCGCATTCCGGCGCTGTGTCTACTTTCAACTACCTCCGTTGACTACCCAACCTCTGAAGGACTTATCTGTTTGTACTGGCAGTGCCGAACATGACTCGCGCACCGCGCTGTGTACATCGCACTCAGAGGGGACTCATCATGACCGTCGAACAGACTCTCACCGACGACGAACAGCTGGCCGGCCTGGATCTGGAGCAATTGCGCCAGTTGGTCGGCTTGGTCGAGTACGACAGCGATCACGATCCCTTCCCCGTGAGCGGTTGGGACGGCCTCGAATGGATCGTCGGAAATGCCACGCAGACTTCACATTTCTTCCAGTCCGCATTCGGCATGGAATTGGTGGCCTATTCAGGCCCGTCGACGGGAAACCGCGACCACCACGCGTTTGTACTCAAAAGCGGGGCCGTGCGGTTTGTCGTCAAGGGCGCTGTGGATCCGGCAAGTCCGCTGATCGAACATCACAGCCGTCACGGCGACGGTATCCGCGACATCGCGCTCAGCGTCCCCGACGTGGACAAGTGCATCGCACACGCCATCACCCAAGGCGCGACAGTGTTGAGCGAACCGCACGACGTCACCGACGAGCACGGCACCGTTCGCCTGGCCAGCATCGCGACGTACGGCGAGACTCGGCACACCCTCGTCGACCGTTCCCGCTACACCGGCCCTTACCTTCCCGGATACGTCGAACGGACGTCGTCGTACCGCAAGCGTGACGGCGCGCCCAAGCGAATCTTCCAGGCCCTCGACCACGTCGTCGGCAATGTCGAACTCGGCAAGATGGACCAGTGGGTCGACTTCTACAACCGGGTCATGGGATTCACCAACATGGCCGAGTTCGTGGGCGGCGACATAGCCACCGACTACTCCGCGCTGATGAGCAAGGTCGTCTCGAGCGGCAATCACCGAGTCAAGTTCCCACTCAACGAACCTGCCATCGCGAAGAAGCGGTCACAGATCGACGAGTACCTCGAGTTCTACCAAGGTCCCGGCGCTCAGCATCTCGCACTTGCGACCAACGACATCCTCGGAGCAGTCGATGCTCTGGTCGACGAAGGAATCGAGTTTCTCTCTACTCCTGCTTCGTATTACGAGGATCCCGAATTGCGCGCGCGTATCGGAGAGGTTCGAGTTCCGATCGAGGAATTGCAGAAGCGAGGCATCCTCGTCGACCGCGACGAGGACGGCTATCTTCTTCAGATCTTCACCAAGCCGATCGGAGATCGTCCCACCGTGTTCTTCGAGATCATCGAACGCCACGGCTCACTGGGATTCGGACTGGGAAACTTCAAAGCCCTGTTCGAAGCGATCGAGCGTGAGCAGGCCGCGCGGGGCAACTTCTGAGGTAGGTCAGCTGTTTTCGGTCCACGCCCAGACCACCGCGGGTCGCCCGGTGGCACTGACCCGGACTCGTTCGTCCGTACGTTCCAGCCCTGGCAACGCTTTGAGCGTCCGGTTCAAATTGCCCGGGTCCGGACGCACACCGGAAAGCTCCTCCGCCACGGCCAGCGCGTACGACGCCGGAAACGACGGACCCAGTAATGCCCGCGTGAATGCCTGATCTCGCCACAACAGGGTGTCAGCAAGGATCGGGCGGGTATCGGCGACTATCCGATTGTGGTCGAACGCAAGGTCCCCCGGGTTGTCCCAGCTCACCCATTCGGCCGAACCCGGCACCTCGTCCGACGAGATCACTGCCCACATGGTCACCGAGAGCGTCGGACCGCGGGGGTCTCGATTGGGTTCGTCGAACACGGTCAATTGACCGCTGACGAGGATCTTCTCGTCGGGAATTCCGAGCTTGGTGGTCACGGCTCGCCTGGCGGCGTCCTGCAACCGCTCACCGGCGCCCAGCAGTACACCGGGCAGCGCCAACTGCCCGGTGTACGGCTCCGCTTGCCGCGGAGTGACGGCAAATCGCAACATCCCGGGTTCCGGATTGCCGAACCGGAGCGCGATGACATCGATCGAGACAAGTGACTGGTCCACACCGTCCATCATGCAGGCACTGGGCAGCGCACCTGACGATCGACCCGGTCCGCACCGTTCGCGGTCAGCACTACCGGCGCACCCATTTCCTCGCTCAGATACCGGGCGAAATCCTCCGGGTCGGCCGGAAGTTCCTTCGGCACGACCCCTACGGCTTTCAGGGAATCTGTCAGCGCCTGCTGGTGATCGAGATCCTTCCACTCTCCGACGGGAACGAACGGCAATCCTTCGTACGCGTGCACCCCGTGGATCGGGATGCCTGCAGCCCGCGCGCGATCCATCGCATCGAGATGAGTAAGCGCCAAACCGTCGACGCCACCGCTCACCTCGATTGCGTAGTGCAACAACAACTCGTCGAAGTGGCCCGTCCGGAATCCGCCTTGATACTCACCCGTCCCGTTGTGCAGCTCGGGCAACACCTTCGCCAACTCCGGATCCTCCGTCGGGAAGGGCCCAGCTCCGTGTCGTGTCATGTAGGTGCGGGTGACGCCGAGTACGTAACTGTCCCGGCCCAACTCGTCGATCATTGCTCGCGCGTTGGACGGCTCGACCGTCGACCACGTGGTGTGTGGGTGAAACCCCCGCCACTCGTCGAGAAGGACACCTTGTGCCCCCTCGAATACCAGGCGACCACCGGCACCCAACGCGCCCAGCGCATCCGGGTCGGCGATGTCCACGACGTCACCGAATTCCGCGTACATGTCGACCATGTCGTCGATCGGCGGAAAACCGTGGCGACTCTCCGCGATCAACGGTCCGTAGAATGTGGCCAACGCCGACAACTTACGACGCAAGGAGTCAGGTCGCCGGCAGTCTCCCACCGTAGGCGCATTCGCAACTTCGAGCGCATACGCCGCGGTCTCACCGATCCCCTTGCCACACGAGCCGTGTCGGTTACCGCCGCGAACATCCTCACGGGCCCTGTTGGCGGCCACGTGAATCGGCGTCGTCAACAATGCGCGCGCGTCGATCCGTATCAAATCGAACGGATTTCGAACTCCGAGCGCTTCCAGAGCACGCGCCTCCCGGGCGAGCGCGATGGGCTCGACCAACACGAATCTCGAGAGAAACGTCGGGACGCCGGACAGCGTTCCCGAACCGAACTGCGAAAACGTGTGGTGGCGCTCGCCGACCGTCACGTTGTGCGCTGCCTGTGCGCCACCGTTGAACCGGACCACTGCGGCCACACCCAAATCGGCTTGGTCGGAGCAAAGCCAATCGACGGTTGCTCCCTTCCCCGCATCTCCGAACCCGAGGTCTACGACGACGATATCGCGGTCTTCGAACGGCTCCATCATGCTCTCCTTCTATGCGAAATCAACATCGTCCGTATCGGTTCCGAGATCGTGGGGCAACCCGGCCACCGTCGCGGTGCTGCGCCCTGGGATCACAGCGAGAGCCTTGCCGACGGTCTCGGATTCAGCTCTTGAACCGATGTCGCGGAGATCCGCCAGTCCGTCACGCAGGTCGATGCGGTCCTCACCGATTCCGACCGTCAGCGCGATCAGTTCGCACACCGCAGCGGGGTCGTCGAGTTTGACGAAGCGTTCACCGAGCAACTTCTTCCAGTGATCCGCGATTTCCGGATCGTTGAAGTACGACGACTGATCTGGCAGAACGAAGTAGACATTCCATCTTTCTTCGAGTTCACGGTAGATCGACGAGACCGATACGTCCTGACGTACCTTGTCGCCGATCACCGAACGGATGTGACGAGCCGAGAGCCGCGGCTTGTTCAGCTCGTCGCCGATGATGAAGAGGTAGCCTTTCCTTCCGCGCTTCTCCCAGGCATCCGTACTGGTGTGGCGCGCCATGAAATATGCTGCCAATTCATAGCTTTCCGACTTCTGTCCACCACCGTTGCCCTCGAGGAAGATGGTCCGAAGCTGCTCGTCCATCGCGTTACCCGACTCGAACTGGCCGACTTGTAGTGGCACCTGATCGGAATCGGCGTCGCCGATACCACCGAACAGAATCTGCGGATCATCCGCGTATCCCTTGCGTTGCAGCAGCCCGTGCAGCTTTCCGAGCTTGTCCTGCATGATTCGAGGAACAGCGCCCATCGAGCCGGTGACATCGAAAAGCACTGCTATCGGGAGAGAATCGGGGTGCCCGGCCGAGTCTCGGCATTCACGCTTGTCGACGCCGAAGGGGTCGAGGGTCGGGTCCGCTTTCCAACTGCTTCGCGGACGCGACCGAAGCGAATCGGTGTAACCGAAATCGTCGACACCGCGTGCGGCACGAAAAGTCTTGCCCGCCAAATAGGTGTTGTCGTCCCAGTATCCGTAGCCCATGACAATCACTGTCCTTTCGTGGATGGAACGGCGAACGGACGAAATGTCCGCTGGCCATAGAGAAGATCGAGGAGTTCGTCGAACTCACCCAGTAGGTCGACCGCGTCGGGACGCAATCTCGGGTTGTCCTGCATGCAGCCGTCGGCAAACACCTTCATCCGTTCGTGGGTCTGCTCGCCCAGCATTCGGAGCATCAAATGATGAGCCATGTAGACGTCCCAGGCCGGAGACGCTCCTTCGCCGAGTTCCGGTGGGTACGAATCACGATCGGAACCGATCGTCGCCACCGGGCGGCTGCCCGTACGGGTGCCAAAGGACCAGCCGACCAGCACCACCCCGTGCCGATCAGGCTCGATCAGCACGTTCTCCGCGGTAATCGCGGTGTGCACCCAACCAGTCGCATGCGCTGCTGCCAGAGCCCGAAGTAGCCGTCGGTGCATCCACGCCCAGTCCCGTGGATCGAGGCCACCTGGATACGCCTCACGGACGTCGGCGAGACTCACAAAACCTTCGGTCAGATCGTCCAACACATCGATCTGACGTCTCGTGCCGCTGCCCACATGGGTGATTTGATCGATCAATCGCGGGAAGTACGAGACTGCCCAACCGGCTTCGCACGAATTCTCGATGTCCGTCAACACATTCCGTTCGGCCTCGATCATCGAGTTCGCCCGAGGGTCTCGCGGAATCTTCAGTACGACACCGGCATCGGACCGGTACAGGTTAGCGACCGAGCCGCGCGCTACCAGTCCACCCAACGTGTACTCGCCCCGCTCGCCGACATAAACGGGCCGAGAATCTGCCGGCTCGAACTCCGCTGTCCAACTGCGGTATAGCTCGTTCAACCGAGATGTTGCGGCCGAGTATCGCACCCGATCTTCGGGCTTCGCCCGGTCCGGATGAATGGCTGAGGCGAGCCGATGAAAACGACGCTTTGCAGCGCGACGGGTGTCGAGATCGCTGGAGTCTCCCCCGAAGACATCGGCCGAAACTCGTGCTGCCTCGACGATTTCAAGTGCCGTGCTGATCGTTTTCATGGTTTTAGTCTAACCGACTAAAACGAAGACGGCAAGAATGCATATTCCATCCGAGTACATGCGCATCACATCAGGACACGGCAATCACCTGTCGGCACCGAGGGCTGAAACAGCTTTGCGTAGCTCGATCACCGCCGGACTGCTGTCGCCCT
The DNA here is from genome assembly GCF_029457415.1 of Rhodococcus sp. RCBS9. NCBI lineage: Bacteria > Bacillati > Actinomycetota > Actinomycetes > Mycobacteriales > Nocardiaceae > Rhodococcus > Rhodococcus sp. RCBS9. The sequence goes on from NZ_CP120422.1 coordinate 1,514,286, forward strand.
CACGGGTACACAGATCGATCGAACACTGCTCGATATCGGAAATGCGCACGAAACTGATATCCGAGCGGGTGTAGTACTCGGCAATGGTTGCTGCCGTTATCACCACCGCCCGACCGTTGGCGACAACCTCGAGCGCTTCGTCCATCGTGCGGACAGAGGGACCGTACCGGACGGGTACACCACTGGGGCGCGGGTCCACCGACCACCATTTCACCCATTCGGGTGGCGCACCGTCACTCGAAACCTGCACAGTCCCATCTATTTCAGAAATCTCGATACTCGTACGGCCCGCCAGTCGGTGTCCTCGAGGCAGGGCCACCACCCGCGGTTCGACGCCGATCCGTTCGAGCACCACACCGTCGAGCACCGGCAGTGGAGGGCGCACGAAGGCGGCATCGACGGTCGCGCTCGCCACCGCGGAAACCTGTTGGGACCAGTCCAATTGGACCAGCTCCACCTCCGCATGCAACGAATCGATCACCGCACGTCCCAAACTTCCGGCCGCCCCGTTGATGAATCCGATCCGCAACCGCCTGGCCCGCCGACGCTCGAGTGCGTCGAGCCCGTTCATCGCGCGGACGGCGAACTCGAGAGCGGGCCGTGCATCCGCGACGAACACCTCACCCGCGGCGGTGAGCACCACCGGGTGCGAACTGCGATCGATCAACTCGGTTCCCACCTGCTCCTCGAGTCGACGAATCTGCTGACTGAGAGCAGGCGCCGTGACGAACAACCGGTCTGCCGCTCGTCCGAAGTGCCCTTCCGCCACGACGACGAGCAACGAGGACACCAACCGCAGATTCAGATCTTCACCTCTTCTCGCCTTTTTCATTACCGTCCATTCGGTTGTCTTAGGCCGCCGTTCGCCAGCAAAGTGATGACCATCACGGTATCTGAACAGCGGAGTTAAGCAAACCGGCAATTGTCGAACGAAGTTCTACATGTACAGCGAATGCCACGTCAGGTCACAGTTGTCGCAGATCCGGACAGCCCGCCGAATCCGCGAAACCAGGAGATGTGATGAGCAAGTACGAGCACGAATTCGTCCACATGATGGATGGCGTCGAAAAGCAATTGGAAACCATCGACAATCCGCGGCACCAGAAGATCCTCCGAAACTACCGGCGCCACGCATTGCTCGAGGTCTCCGGTCGTTACAAGGAAATCCTCTCGCCCGACATGACCGTCGAAGAACCCGTCTACCGGTTGTTCGAAGACGGACAGTCGATTGTTCTGGACGGCATGGACGCCGTCACCAACTTCTACCAGTCACTCGCCGAGACGGACACCCTTGTCATGTGGACCGGACAGTCCGACTTCGCGGTCTCCGACAGCGGATTCTCGGGTGAGACTCTCTTCAGTCAATTCGTCCCAGGATCGATTCTGGGAGACGGGGTGTTCGGCGCGGTGCACGAATCGGGTGGATCCACCCCCGCAGCCCCCGAACAGTCGTCGGACATCGACCCCGACGGTTGGTATCTCGTGCGTCGGACCTTGGCATTTGTCTGGCCGTACGACGAGCAGGGGCGACTCATCGGTGAGCATGTCTACGAAGATTCTGCTTCGAAAGTCGTGACCAAGGTGGACCCGAGCGAAGTCATCACGGCGGCGCGCGCAGCCGAACTGCTTGCCCCACTGCTCGAAACGCACCTGCCGTGAGCGCGCCCGTAGCCATTGTCACCGGCGCAGCTGCCGGGTTGGGCGCCGCTATTGCCGAGCGCCTTGCGGAGGACTTCGGCACCCTGCTTCTCCTCGACATCGAAGAGGCCGCACTCGCCGACACCGCAGCACGCCTGGAAAGCCTTGGCGTAGCAGTCCACACGGCACGATGCGATGTTCGACGTGAAGGTGACGTCAAGAACGCCTTCGACGTGGCTGCATCGGCCGGAAGCCCGACTGCACTCGTCAACGGCGCCGGAATCGGCGTCTTCACTCCGTTCCTCGAGATCACCGAAGACCAGTGGGACAACACCTTTGCGGTGAACACCAAGGGCAGCTTCCTGATGTGCCGCGAATTCGTGAGCAGAACCGAGGGTCCGGCAGCGATCGTCAACATCGCGTCGATCGGTGCCCGCTTGGGCGGTGACATGCTCGCGCACTACGGACCGTCGAAGGCCGCCGTGATCGAGATGAGTCACAGCGTCGCCCGGATCGGTGCGACTCGAGGACTTCGCTCGAATACGGTCATGCCCGGCCTGATCCTCACCGACATGTGGCTTCGAACCATCAAGGAACTGCGTCGACGCGATCCCTCGCTCACAGATGTTTCCGATGCTGACGTCTTCGATTCTTTTGTCGCACAGATGGTTCCGATGGGTCGAGCTCAGACGCCCGGAGACATCGCCGAGATGGTCGCCTTCTTGCTCAGTGACAAGGCTCGCAACGTCACCGGCCAGACGATTGCCGTCGACGGCGGCGCCGTGATGACCTGATCGGGTCGATGGCGGTCAGCCCCAGCGCGACTGGCCGCCGTCGAGCGGGATCGTGGCACCCGTGAGGTACCCGGCGTCTTCGCTGACGAGGAAGACGACGGCACGACCGATGTCGGTCTCGGGGTCTCCGACGCGTCCCAGCGGAATACCTGCGACAAATGCCGCTGCCTCTTCGGGATTCTTGTCCATCCACCACTGCAACGCGGGAGTCTTGGCGTGCGGGGCAACATTGAGAACGCGAATGTTGTCCTTGCCCCATTCACAGGCCGCAGCGCGGGTCAACGAGCGCATGCCTTCTTTGATGGAACCGTAAGCGCCGTAGTTACTGGCATCCCAGCGCACCGCCGCCGAGGTGACCATGTTGATGATGACGCCACCGCCACGACTGTTCATGTGGGGGTACGACGCCTGCATCATGCGCAGGGTGGCGAGCGGCCCCGTCGCGAAGGAACGCTCGAAGTCTTCGTCGAGCACGCTCGAGAGTGGGCCGGGCTTGCAGTCGTTGGCGTTGTTGACCAGGATGTCGATTCCGCCGAACAGTTCGACGGTACGGTCCACGGCGTCGGTGATGTCGTCCTTCTTGCTGACGTCGCAGACCACCGCCTCACCGCGCGCACCGATGTCAGCCAGTAGTCCGCACGTGGTGTGCAACTTGGATTCGGTGCGGCCGGCAACGGCGATCACGGCGCCCTCTTTGGCCAAGGCCAGGGCAATCCCCTGCCCGATTCCCTGACCCGCACCCGTGATGAGTGCAACTTTGCCTTCGAGCTTGCCCATGTGACTACTCCAATGTCTGTCGACGCAGAGGTCCCTTTGCGGGAGGGACCGGTCGATTCTGGTGACTGCCGCCGTTTGTCGTCTACACTCGACCTACAAAACAACCAAGCACTTGCTTGACCCTAAGGTGTGCGACCACGTCGCGTCAATCACATTGGGCGGCAATTCAGCTCGGCACCGCACCAGGAAGGCTCCACCGTGACACTGCCCAACCCCGTCGATTTCAGCGGACGCTCGGTGATCGTCACCGGCGGCACCAAAGGCATCGGCTACGTCATCGCCGAAACCTTCCTCGCCGCGGGTGCGAACGTGCTGGTCTGTGGCCGTAACGAGCCCGAAAACCTACCCACCGCCGACGGCCGTAGCGCAGCCTTTCGCGCCACTGACGTCCGCGATCCCGCCGACGCCGCAGCCCTCGTCCAGGATGCCGTCGAGCGCTTCGGCCGTCTGGACGTCCTGGTCAACAACGCCGGCGGCTCCCCCGATGCCGATGCTGCGACGGTGTCACCCCGCTTCGTCGAGAAGATCGTGGCCCTGAACCTGTTGGCACCCTTCAACGTTGCCCAGGCCGCAAATGCAGTGATGCAGACTCAGGACGACGGCGGTGCCATCATCAACATCGGCAGTGTCTCGGCGATCGACCCGCAGCCCGGAACCGCGGCGTACAGCGCAGCCAAGGCAGGCCTCCTCGTTCTGACCAAGGCATTGGCCCTCGAATGGGCGCCGAAGGTCCGGATCAACCACATCACCACCGGCCTGATCCGTACCGAGGCTGCCGCCGAGGTCTACGGCGCCGACGGCGGCGTTGCGGTCACCAGGACCATTCCGATGGAGCGCATGGCCGTGCCGGCCGATATCGCCAACTCCTGCCTGTTCCTGGCGAGCCCGCTCTCCTCGTACGTGAACGGCGCCGACATCGCCGTTCACGGCGGCGGTGAGTACCCGGCTCGCTACATGGCGACCCACCAGGATTGAAACAAATACGAAGCAGCCCCTGAGCGGATTCGCTCGGGGGCTGCTTCTTCGTGTGAACAACTGCGGGGCGCGACGAGGGGTCAAGCACCCCGCAGTTGAGTCTGGAGGGACTAGCGAGCGGAGAAGCTCACTCGTGCACCGGAAATCGCTACCTGATCACCCTTGGTGACCTGGAAGGCCAGGTCGTCGGGAGTTCCCCACGCAACGATGGACGGCGCCTCACCCGGATGGATCGCCGCAGCGAATCGACCTTCGAGACTGACAAGATCAGCCGGATGCACTCCGGCGACCCGAGCAAGCTCGAGTGTGCTGGCGGCCAACGTGCACAGGCCGTGCATGATCGGACGCGGCTGGTTGATCCGCGCCGCAGCCTGGGGATCGATGTGGATGTGGTGCTTGTCGCCCAGGAGCCGGTACATCGCCGTTTGGTTCTCCGCTGTGGTCAGCACACCGGTCAACGAAGGCTCGCCGGTCGGCTCCGCCGGACGTGAGGGTCCACGTTCTCCGCCGAATCCACCGGCACCGGGGGCAAAAAGTGACCAGGTCGCGACGAAGTATTCGCACTCCACCTTCACTTCGAACACGGCCGCTGCGCCCTTGTCCCACACCTCGCCGACCGAAGCCTTCAAGGTCACGTCACCGCTACGCGGAAGCGGAGCAAGCACTTTCAGCTCTTGCGAGCCGTGCAACGCCGTCGAGGTGTCGAAGGCGCCCGCCGAACCCAGAGCGTCGGGAGCCCACTGCGCCAGCGTCAGAGCAAAGGTCGGCAGTACCCGAAGCTGATCCTCGAAGACGAGGTCCAGCTCGGTCGCCTTGGCGCCCACGGCAAGTGCGTACAGGATCGCGTCGCGCTCGGTGTACGACACGGTGCGGGTCCCGAGATCGGCTCCACGCCAATCGCCGGCGGTCTTCGCAGCTTCCGAAGTTGTCACTGTCTTTTCCTCTCAAACAGCGCCGAGAACGAGACCGCTGGTGGGTACTGCTGTTCCGGCTGTGACCAATACGTTTTCGACGCCCTCGGGCTGGTTGGTCGACGTGCCTCGCACCAGTCGCACACCTTCGGCAATTCCGTTGACACCGTGCAGGTACGCCTCGCCGACCTGACCACCGTGAGTGTTGGACGGCAGGCGTCCACCGATCTCGAGGTTGCCTTCGCGGATGAAGTCCTTTGCTTCGCCTGGCTTGCAGAAGCCCAGTTCTTCGAGCTGGGGAAGCACCAACGGAGTGAAGTGGTCGTACAGAATCGCGGCGTTGATGTCGTCAGGGGTCAGGCCGCTCTGGCCGTACAACTGACGAGCAACCAGGCCCATCTCCGGGATACCGGAGATGTCGGGCCGGTAGTAGCTGGTCATCATGTGCTGATCCTTGCTACTGCCCTGAGCGGCGCCCTTGATGACGACGGGCTTGTTGGCCAGATCCTTTGCGCGCTCGGCAGAGACGATGACCAATGCCTGGCCACCGTCGGTTTCCTGGCAGCAGTCGAGCAGGTGCAGCGGCTCGGCGATCCAGCGCGAGTTCTGGTGGTCCTCGAGCGTGATCGGACGCTCGTAGAACCAAGCAGCCGGGTTGTTGGCGGCATGCTTGCGCGCCACCACTGCAACTCGTCCGAAGTCCTCACTCGTCGCACCGTACTGGTGCATGTAGCGGCGGGCGAACATGGCGACCCACTGAGCGGGAGTCGACAATCCCTGCGGAGTCATCCACGCATATGCCGCGCGATCCGCGGTGCTGTCCATGGGGCGATCGTGCTGCCCTAGGCCGTAGCGCACACCGGAGCGCTCGTTGAAGGCGCGGTAACAAACCACGACGTCGGCAACACCCGTCGCAACTGCCATGGCCGCCTGCTGCACGGTGGCACACGCAGCGCCGCCACCGTAGTGAATGCGCGAGAAGAACTTCAGCTCGCCGAGACCACAGTTGCGAGCCACGATCGCTTCGCCGTTCGTCTCCGACGTGTAGGTGGACAGACCGTCGACCTCGGACGGATCGATACCGGCGTCAGCGAGTGCCGCGACGATGGCCTCACACGCCAACTGCAGTTCGGTGCGGCCGGAGTTCTTGGAGAACTCGGTGGATCCGATGCCGACGATGGCGGCGGCTCCCGAGAGTGGGCTGATCGCCATCAGGGCCTCTCCTCTTCCTTGAAAGCGACTGCGACGGTGCCGGATGCATGGTTGCCGAGGCTGTTTGCACCCTGCACCTTGACCACGACCACTCCGTCTTCCTTGGACACGACCTCACCGGTCATCGTCATGGTGTCACCCGGGTAGTTGGGCGCCCCGAGACGAATGGCGATGCGGCGCAGGGTCGATGCAGATCCGGCCCAGTCCGTGACGTATCGACCGACAAGACCGTTGCTCGTGAGGATGTTCATGAAGACATCCTTCGAGCCACGCTCCTGCGCCAGGCTCGGATCGTGGTGCACGTCCTGAAAATCGCGAGTGGCGATTGCCGTGGCGACGATCAACGTGCGGGTCAGCGGGATCGCCAACTCGGGCAATGCCTCTCCGACAACGACGTCTGCGTAACTGCGACCGGCAAGTACGGTCATGCGAGCACCTCCACACCGGATGCGAGCTGCGCACCCAGACGCGCCAGATCGGAGCTGGAACCACCGAGGGTGGCAGCAATCTGCTTGCCCCACAACAGGTGACGGTGAACCGGGTAGTCGGTGTCGACGCCCATGCCGCCGTGAACATGCGTGGTGCGATGCACGACGCGCTGTCCGCCGTCGGTAGCCCACCACTTGGCGACCAGTACCGAGGTGCCGAGATCCAGTCCCTCGGAGATGCGCCAGGCGGCCTGCCACAGTGTCACGCGCATCGCTTCGAGATCGATGTAGCAGTCAGCGAGTTGATGATTGACGGCCTGGAAGGTCGCCAGCGGACGGCCGAACTGCTTGCGGCCGTTCAGGTACGTGACGGCCTGCGCGACTGCACCCGACCCGACGCCCCATTGGATTGCGGCCAATGCCAGCTGAACGCGGTCGATCAGCCACGGAACCGTGGTGCCGTCAGCCGCACCGATCAGCTGCGCGGGGGCACCGGCAAAGGTGACGTTGGCACAGATCTCCCAACTGGTGGACTGCGTCTGTTCGAGCGTCACTCCCTCGGCACTCAGGTCGACCAGCAGCAGTGCCGTACCAGTGGAAGCGGTTGCCGAAACGAGAGCAAGGTTCGCGACGTGAGTCATCGGCACTACTGCCTTCTCACCCGTCAGAGTCCAGTTGCCGTCGGCGTCCTGCTCAGCCGTGGTCAGTGGGTCGCCGCCCGTGTACGGACCGAACTCTTCGAGACCGACGGTCAGGAATCGACTGCCGTCGGCAACTCCCGGAAGGAGTTCGGCGCGAAGGGAATCAGAGCCGAATTCGTTGACAGCCAATGCTGCAAGGGTCGTTTCCCAGATCGGCACGGCCGCAACGTGACGTCCCTGCTGTTCGAGCAGTGCGTACAGCTCGGACAAGCCGAGGCCACCGCCGCCGAACTCCTCCGGCAGGGCGATACCGAGCAGGCCGGTGCTCGCGAGTTCGCGCCACAGTTCACGGTCGACGCGCTCGGCGGAGAGTTCGATCTCCTTGGTGCGCTCGATCGTTGCCTTGCTGGTGAAGACCTCGTCGGCCAGTGCGCGAATTGCTTCCTGCTCTTCGCTGAAATTGAAGTCCATCAGTGCTCCTCGCGTACGGCCGGCCGGAACGCGGGAAGCGTCAGATCCGGGTCGGCGTCGATCCAGTCAAGTTCCACGGGCATGTCGACCACGACATCTTCGGGCGCGATACCCACCATGTTGGCGATCAATCGGGTTCCCTCTTCGAGTTCGATTACCGCAACGATGAGCGGGTAGTCGAACGCGTCGATCTTGGGGTGGTGATTGACCACGAAGCTGTACACCGTGCCACGACCCGACGCGTCGATCGTGTCCCACTCGAGTGACCGGCACTCCCCGCACATCGGGCCGGTGGGATGACGCAGCGTCTTGCAGGACGTGCAGCGCTGGATCACCAGACGGTGCTCCTTGGCTGCTTCGAACCAGAAAGCGTTGTCCGCGTTGAGAGCCGGACGCGGACGCAGTGCACGAGGAGCTTCGGGCGCAGCAGATTCCTGAGGTTTGAACCGCAGCGTCCGCCACCGCTGGGTGCCGACAACCTGATCGTCACCGTTGCGGTAGGTCTTGAGCGTCGTGACGAAGTGTCCGACACCGAGGCCGGTCTTCTTCTCCGGCGAAATCGACTCGATGACCTCGGTGTAGTTAACGCGATCGCCTGGGCGCAGTTCGGCGAAGAACTCCTGATCGGAATCGGTGGCCACGACAGAGCTGTAGCCGGCTGCGTCGAGGGTGGCGATCAGATCGGTCCACACCTGCGACGGGTCGTTGCCCGCCATCTTGTCGGTAAAGGTCCGCATGATCCAGACCTGAAGCATCTGAGCGGGAGCGACGACGCCGTCACGGCCGGTGGCGCGGGCAGCGTCGTCGTCGAGGTAGACGGGGTTGGTATCGCCCATGGTCTCGGCCCAATGCCGGATCATGGGGATGTTGACCTCGTCTGGCCCCCAGGTGGTGGGAACAAGCGTCTGGCCGACAAAAGCGTCGAGTTGCGCCGAAATGTCGCTCACTTGACCCTCTTTTCGCGAACGAGTCCCAAGCCGATGGTGCCGACCATGTCACGCAGAACTTCGTTGACGCCGCCGCCGAAGGTGTTCACGACACCCTGACGCGAGATCTGCTCGATCTGACCGGCAAGCAGAGCGCCCGGAGACTCGGGGCGGATGCGACCGGCGGAGCCGAGAATTCCGAGCAGGGTGCGGTAGACGTCGACGTGAGTTTCGGTCCCGTACGTCTTGGTGGCACCGGCGTCGGCTCCGGAGAGCGTGTCCTGTGCGACGGCTGCCGTCATCTTCCAGTTCAGCAGTCGCATGGCCTCGAGCTTGGCGTGTGTGCGAGCGAAGTCCTGTTGCACCCACGGGATGTCGATGGCGCCGTTTTCCTTGGCCCAGTCCAGGACCAGGTTCCACAGACCGTACGTGCGACCACCGATGGCCGCCAGGCCGATTCGCTCGTGGTTGAGCTGAGCCGTGATGAGCTGCCAGCCGCCGTTGACCTCGCCCACAACGTCCTTCGACGGAACTCGAATGCCGGAGTAGTACGTGGACGTCACCATCAAGCCGCCGACGGTGTTGATCGGTGACCACTCGAAGCCTGCGTCCTCGGTGGGGACGATCAGGATCGAGATTCCCTTGTGCTTGGGGGCATCCGCGTCGGTGCGGCAGGCCAGCCACACGTAGTCGGCAGTGTTGGCGCCACTGGTGAAGATCTTGTTGCCGTCGACGATCCACTCGTCACCGTCGAGAACCGCACGAGTCTTGAGTGACGCGAGGTCGGTGCCGGCCTCGGGCTCGGTGTACCCGATTGCGAAGACGATGTCGCCGGCCAGGATGCCGGGCAGGAAACGTTCCTTCTGTTCTTCGGTGCCGTACTTCATCAACGTCGGTCCGACGGTATTGACCGTCACGAAGGGAAACGGCAGACCTGCGCGCTGAACCTCGTCGAAGAACACGAACTGCTCTTCGATGGAGCGTCCCTGGCCACCGAATTCCTTGGGCCAGCCGATACCGAGCCAACCGTCCTTGCCCAGCAACTTCACGATCTCGCGGAAGTACTCGCCACCCACACCTTGCTCGCCGGCCGCGCGACGCTTCTCTTCCGGCAGCAGCGCCGCGAAGTACGCGCGCAACTCCTTGCGGAGCTCCTGCTGCTCGGGCGATTCCCTCAGATCCATCGCTGTTTCTCCTATGGCATTCATGGCTGGCAACTCTTGGCCTGGACGCTAACCAGATGCCCAGGTGGGCGCTGTGAGTGTCTCGATGAGCGGGAAGCCGAAACATGAGCGGCGTCACATAGGGTGAGATATGCGCATGGACTCCTCGGATCGCGTCGCTCTCACCGACTTGGCCGCCAGGTACGCACAGGCCGTCGACCGCCGAAACACCACTGCACTTGCGGCTCTCTTCACTGACGACGTGGCATTCGTCTTGCCGCCGGCACTGAACGGAACGGGTGCGCCGACGGAGATACGTGGGAACTCCGTCGTCAGCAGTTCGGTGGTCGATGCCGTCTCACATCTGCACTCGACCCGGCACATCGTCGAGCAGCAGATCCTCGACCTCGACGGCCCCACCACCGCACACGGTGAGGCTTACTGCTCCGCTCACCACATCTATCCGCGGGGCGAGGGCCACCGGGACAACCGGATCGAGATTCGTTACCAGGACAGCTTCGAAAAGATCGACGGCACCTGGCTGTTCTCGCGTCGCGAACTGGTAGTCGATTTTGCCGAGGACGTTCCGGTCATCCTGCTCGGACAATAGGTACATGAAAAAATCGCGGTGATTCTGTATCTCCTCACGGGAGGTTTACCGGGCTAGCGTTCAGCAACTGTCACGCCATCTCGGCGTGCGTTCGGCTATGTCTTGGAGATTCACATGTCACGCTCGCGCACCAGAAGATTCCTCGCTGCCTTCGCAGTGGCCGCCGTCGCAGTCGGAACCGTAGCCGCGTGCTCAAGCGACAACTCCTCCGACGAGAACGCACCTCTTCGCATCGTCGCTTCTTCGGTTCCGCACGCCGAGATCCTGAAGTTCGTCGAAGAAAAGGGCCTGCTCGGTGACACCAAGATCGAGGTCAGCGAGATCACCGGCGATCTCGACGCCAACGAGGTGCTCGAAGCCGGAGACACCGACGCCAACTTCTTCCAGCACGTGCCGTACCAGGAATCGTGGTCGAAGGAAAAGGGTGTCGACGACCTGGTCGCCGTGGCGAAGGTCCACGTCGAGCCCCTCGGTGCATATTCCAAGAAGGTCACCAACGTGGCCGACCTGCGCCAGGGCGCAACGGTCGCTTTGTCCAACAACGTGACGAACTTCGCCCGTGGGCTGTACCTGCTGCAGCAGGCCGGATTGATCAAGCTCGATCAGCAGTTGGGCGCCCCCGGCACCGACATCACGCAGATCAGCGAGAAGAACATCATCGACAACCCCAAGGGACTCACGTTCACCCAGGTCGATCCCCCGCAGCTGCCGCGCACGCTCGACGACGGAAATGTCGATCTCGCAATCATCAACGGCAACTACGCAATCGAAGGTGGCCTCAACCCGGCCAAGGACGCCCTGGTGCTCGAGAAGGCCGAGGGCAACCCGTACGCCAATGTCCTGACCGTACGCACCTCGCTCGAAAACGATGCGCGAGTACAGAAGTTGGCCGAGGCATTGACGTCCGCCGACGTCGCGACGTTCATCGAGCAGACCTACCAGGGCTCGGTCATTCCGGCCAGCGCTACCTGATCGAGACCCGTCATGGTCTTCTCGATCGAATCGGTCTCCAAGGAATACCGCAGCGGCACACAAGTTCTGCATGCACTCGATTCCGTATCCCTGAAAATCGAAGACGGCGAAATCTTCGGCATCATCGGCAAGAGCGGCGCCGGCAAGTCGACTTTGCTGCGCTGCCTCAACCTGCTCGAACGCCCGACCAGTGGCCGGATTCTGTTGGGCGACACCGATCTGACCGCGTTGAGCCCAGCGCAACTGCGCGACACACGCAAGCGGATCGGTGTCGTGTTCCAGCATTTCAACCTGCTGCATTCCCGTTCGGTCGCCGCCAACATCGCCTTCCCTCTCGAAGTGGCGGGATACTCGCGGGCAGATCGACGTGCCCGCGTCGACGAGCTGATCGAGTTGGTGGGCTTGGAAGACCGACGTGACGCCTTCCCCTCGCAACTGTCCGGCGGCCAGAAACAACGCGTCGGCATCGCGAGAGCCTTGGCGGCTTCACCCGACGTCCTCCTGTGCGACGAGGCCACGAGCGCCCTCGACTCGGACACAACCGATTCGATCCTCGACCTGCTCGCCGATCTCAATCGACGACTCGGCGTGACCATTGTTCTGATCACCCACGAGCTCAACGTGGTTCGACGGATCTGCCATCGCGCTGCGCTGATCGATCAGGGCCGCATCGTCGACGAGGGAACGCTCACCGAACTGGTCGCAGACCCGGACTCACCCCTCGGAGAGGCGCTACTGCCGACCGGAACGGTACGAACGTCCACGACCGGAATTCCGGCGCTCCTCACCTTTGTCGATTCACTGTCCACCTCACCCGTGATTTCCCAACTCTCACGAGATCTCGACGTCGACGTCACCGTGATCTCCGGCGGTGTCGAGGACATCGGATCCCATCAGGTCGGTCGCCTTCGCGTGGAGTTCGCCTCGCACACGGGACTCGTCACCAACGAAGAGACAAGAAAGTCTGTCGAAGAACATCTTTCGCAGCGCGGAGTGAAGGTGACGTTCTCATGAACAAGACGTCCTGGCAGGATTCCCTGGGCGAAGCATGGGAAGCCCTACTCGACACGCTCTACATGGTCGGTGTCTCGTTCGTGCTCACCGTGATCATCGGTATCGCTCTCGGTGTTCTGTTGCACGCGAGCGCGCCCGACGGAATCCGTCCCAACCGCGTCCTCAATTCGGTTCTGGGCACCGTGGTGAACGTCGGCCGTTCGCTGCCGTTCGTCATCTTGTTGGTGCTCCTCATCCCGGCAACGAGGGCGATCGTCGGAACAGCGCTCGGCGCCACGGCAGCGATCGTCCCGCTGACCATCGGTTCGGTGCCCTTCTTTGCGCGCGTCGTCGAGAACGCCTTGCGTGAAGTCGATTCCGGACGCGTCGAGGCAGCGCGGTCCATGGGCGCCACCGACAAAGACATCGTCACCAAGGTGCTACTGCCCGAATCCGTACCGGGATTGGTAGCAGGAGCAACCCTGACGGCGGTGATGCTGATCGGTTTCTCGGCCATGGCAGGTGCCATCGGCGCCGGTGGACTCGGCGACTTCGCAATCAAGTACGGCTACCAACGATTCAACACACCGGTGCTGTTCGTCGCAGTCGTGATCTTGATCGTGCTGGTGCAGGCAATCCAGTCGACCGGCGATCTCGTGGTTCGTTCAATGGCGCACAAGCGGTAACTGATCAGCTCGAGACCATCGCGATCGCTGTTCGCAGTCCGCGCCGCTTACCGGTCTGCGGATCGACGCCGAACACTTCCTTGATTCCGCCTCGGATGCGGAACTTCAACTCCGAGTGCGTCTCCGGAGCGTCGTCCTGGGAAGCCGAGAGAAACCTGTTGGGCAGCGACAACTTCCAGATGGTGCGCAGAGTCAATCCGTACTGCTTCCACAGCGGCCCGGTCGTGTACGGGAGGTCGTACTTGTCACACAAGTCCCGCAGCGGCACCGCGATTTCCGAGTACCGATTGCTCGGCAGATCCGGGAAGCAGTGATGCTCGATCTGGTAGCAGAGGTTGCCGCTCATGAAGGCCATGACGGGACCGGCATGAAAGTTGGCAGAGCCCAGCATCTGTCGTAGGTACCACTGAGCGCGCGATTCGTTCTCGAATTCCTCGAGCGTGAACTTCTCGGCACCGTCGGGAAAGTGCCCGCAGAAGATGACGGCGTAACTCCAGTAGTTTCGGATGAGGTTCGCAACGACGTTCGCCGTCAACGTGGTCTTCCACGCGGGGCCGGTCAGGGCGGGGAACAGGATGTAATCCTTCGCCACCTGACGCGCGATCTTCTTACCGACGTCCTTGGCCATCTCCGATTTCTCGGACCACTTCACCTCACCCTTGCGGAGTTTGTCCGTTTCGAGGTGATGCAGTGCCACTCCCCACTCGAAGAGGGTCGCGAGCACAAAATTCGTGATCGGTTGAAAGAGGTAGTCGGCGTGCCACTTTTGATCGCGCGTGACGCGCATGATTCCGTAGCCCACGTCGTTGTCCAGTCCGACGATGTTGGTGAACTTGTGATGGGTGAAGTTGTGCGAGTGCTTCCATCCCGAGGACGGGCAGGTGTTGTCCCACTCCCAGTTGCTCGAGTGAATCTCGGGATCGTTCATCCAGTCCCACTGGCCGTGGATGATGTTGTGGCCGAGTTCCATGTTCTCGATGATCTTGCCGACCCCCAGGAGCGCAGTCCCCAGAATCCAGGCAGGCTTCTTCTTGCTGGCGAACAAGACGATGCGGCCGGCCACCATCAGAGAGCGCTGAAACGCGATCGTCCGCTGGATGTATCGAGCGTCGTGCGCGCCGCGCTTCTCCTCGATGTCGAGCCGAATGGCATCCAGCTCGCGCCCGAGTGCCTCGACGTCTTCCTCGGTCAGATGGGCATATTCCTTGATGTCGGTGATCGCCACAGTGTTTCTCCGTATCGGTTTTCTCCGTGCCGCAGGACTGGTCCGTCGGGCGGTACCCCTGGGAGCCGGTGCGGAAACGTCAGCCCCGATATTCATGTGCGTCTTCACGCAATCTATGCCAGAGTCGATACACGTGAGCCCCGAAAACAAGATCACCATCCGCACCGCTACCGAGAGTGACTGGCCGGCTCTCCAACTACTCGACTCGGTGGGGTTCGGTTTTCACCCGTCTCCCGCGGTCAGCGAACTGACGAAGGCGCTCTACAAGCCCGAGGACATCATCCTCGCCGTCGACGGTGACCTACCCGTCGGCGTGGCCATCGAAATCGACATGGAATTCACCGTGCCCGGCGGACGCCAACTCCCCACGCGCGGAATCACCTGGGTATCCGTCGCCCCGACTCACCGTCGTCGTGGCGTCCTACGCTCGATGTTCACTGCGCTTCATGCCCACATCGAGTCGACCGGAGCACCGCTTGCCGCCCTGACGGCAAGCGAGGCCGGCATCTACAACCGCTTCGGATACGGCCCGGCCACCTTCAGCGAAGGCATCACCCTCGATCGCCGCTTCGCGCGATTCCGCCCCGAGGTGCCCGACAACGGTGGCGTGTCCATCGTCGACATCAAAGCTGCCTCGACGCTTCTTCCCGAGATCTACGACCGCTGGCGACTGCAGACTCCCGGCGCGCAGGTCCGTCCGCAACCACTCTGGGACCACATGTTCGCCGACCCGTCGGAGGATCGTGACGGCGCCTCCGGACTGTTCTTTCTGACACACGCGGACGGATACATCGCTTACCGGCACACGAGCGAGGGCCGCGACAGCATCGCCCGGATCGACGAGTTCGTGACGATCACCGAAGATGCGCACGCGGCGCTGTGGCGCACGATCTGCGGCCTCGACCTCGTCACCCGGATCGAGACACGCCAGCATCCTGCCGATCCTCTCCGGCTGATGCTGACGGACTACCGTCTTGCCCGGACGACGACGCGCTCCGATCGACTGTGGCTGCGCATCATGGACGTTCCCGCGGCTCTCGAGGCTCGTGAATATGCTGCTGACCTGGACACAGTCGTCAAGGTCGAAGATCCGTTCCTGAAGGCCGGCGGAACCTTCGCACTTCAGGTCAAGGGCGGCAAGGCCACCTGTACGGCCACTGACGCGGTGCCTGCGATCACGATGCCCTCTGATGTCCTGAGCAGCTTGTACCTGGGCGAGCACCAGGCCAAGACCTTCGCGGCGGCGCACCGACTCCACGCGTCCGATCCGCAGGAGATCCTGAATTTCGACTTCGCTTTCAACGCGCAGAAGCCCGCAATTCTCGGGTACGGATTCTGATGATCTTGCCGACACGGGCATCGACGATTTGTGCCCTCGGTCGTATTCAGGGTTAGCCTCGAACAATGGCGTTTGTCGAAAAGATGGTCAATAGGCTTCCTGAGCGGGTTCTCGTGCGCGTCCTGCCGCACGCAGAAATGCTCAAGTTCCTGGTGGTCGGCGGCATCGCCTTCATCGTCACCACGGTGCTGTTCTTCGGCATCAAGTGGACGGTTCTGCCTCAGCACCCGGTGACGGCCAACATCCTTGCGGTCCTGATCGCGACGGTTCTGTCCTACGTCCTCAACCGCGAATGGTCGTTTGCGCAGCGCGGTGGTCGACAGCGCCATCACGAGGCCGCTCTGTTCTTCATCGTCGCGGGTATCGGTTTGGCCATCAACCAGGTACCACTCTGGACCTCCCGGTACGTGTTCCATCTGCGTCAACCCGAGGTGTCGGTGTTGATGGAAAACTTCGCGGACTTCATCAGCGGATCGATCATCGGGACCCTGCTGGCGACGGCCTTCCGCTGGTGGGCCATGCGTCGGTACGTCTTCCCCGAAGAAGCCACCGACAGCCAGGTCGTTCTCGACATCGAAGCGACTCCCGGCACCAAGACGCCGACAACCGACGCCACCGCCCTCGACTGACTCCCGGATCGACGCACCCGATCGCTCGCGCTTCGATCAGAGTTCGTCGATTGCGATCAACCCGTCCTGCAGCGCCCGCGCAAGCAGTGCCATCTTTGTCGGCGCGATGCTCCTGAACGGGCTGGCCCATCCCTGATCATCATCGGCGACAAGCACTCCAGCCTGCAGTTTTCCCGCTCTGCACAACACGGTCACGACACAGTGATCACTGGTGCGTAGCCTCCGATTTCCAATTGGATTCGGAGGACCCATGGCTACTTGCAAAACTCGAGTTCTTGCGCTGTCGGCGGCAGGACTCATGCTCGTACTCGGCGCATGCAGCAAGGCCGAGTCGGCGAAAACGCCGACCGACCTCGACGTGACATCAGCGTCCGCCGGACACTACTCACTGGTCTGGGAACACGGCGGCTCGGAAAAGGTGCGTGTATTCGCCGCCACCGACCCGAAAAACCCAGCCGCAGAAGGAAAGGAAATTGGCACGGTCGACGGCTTCTCCACTGAGGTCGACGGCCTCGACCCACTGTCACGCTGGTACTTCGAGGTCATAGACGAGGACGGCACTTCCACCATCGCGTCAACCCGCCACGTGACGCTGCAGGGCGCAGCCAACGTGCGTGATGTCGGCGGATACGAGACAGCCGACGGCCGATCAGTCAAGTGGGGCCTGGTTTTTCGTGGCGACCGCTTGAGCGATCTGACTGCTGACGATCAACAAACGATCGAGAACGCAGGCATCCGGACCGTTGTCGATTTCCGAGGTGACAGCGAGATCGCAAAGGACGGAGCAGACAAGGTTCCCGCGAACGTGAAAGTGGTCAACACGGCAGTCCTGGATGCCGGCACTCAGGCTCTTGCCACAGCGATTACGAGTGCCCTGAAATCTGGTGACCCTGCAATCGTGGAGCAGGTGCTCGGGGGCGGTGAAGCCGTCCGGATCAGCGACACCGGCGCCGTCGACCAACTGTCCAAGCCTGACGGAATGGCCGGGTATTCCCAAGCCCTACGGACCATCGCCGATTCCGAGTCCGCAGTCGCTTACCACTGCACGGCAGGCAAAGACCGCACTGGACTGATGACAGCTCTACTTCTCGGCATTCTGGGTGTTCCTGACAAGACCATCGTCGACGACTTCGTCCTGTCGAACACCTACAACAAAGCCAAGAACGAACAGACCTACACGTTTCTGTCTTCGAAAGGAATCGATGTCGATCTGTTGAAACCGTTGATGGAGCAGCGTCCCAGCCAGATTCAGCCAGTACTCGACAAGATTCGCGACCAGTTCGGTGGGTGGGAGAAGTTTTCGCAGGACGTGCTGAAACTTGACGCCGACACGATCGCAAAGCTCCGGAGCAAATTGCTGACCAAGCAATAACTGATCGACGTTCCGACAGCAATGACCGGCAGCCGCTCCGATGGCTGCCGGTCATGCCCGCACTCCTAGTTACTCAGCCCCAGCCGCTTCGAGCATTCGGCCATTTCGTCGATGATCAGTTCCAGCGACGTGCCACGACGACTCGCGGACAACACGATTCGATCGGCTCCCAACCCGCGTGCCCAGTCGAGTTTCGCTTCGTCGAGCCTGGGCAGTGTCGCACCGAGTACCAGCGATACGTCGGCAGGATCTCGATCTGCCTTCACCGCAGCCGCTTTCATCGCCGCTACAGCCTTGTCGAGATCTTCACCGGCCAGTCCCAGCGGCTGGAAACCGTCACCCAACCGGCCTGCTCGCCGAGCAGCAGCGAGACTGTGTCCACCGATGTAGAGCGGAACTCCGGATTCGCGGTGCGGCTTCGGCCAGCTGTACGCACCCTTGAACGAGAAGTAATCGCCGTCGAAATCGACTGCTTCCTTGCCCGCCCAGAGTGAACGCATCACCGCGATGGCCTCATCGGCTACCTTGCCGCGGCGCTCGAAGTCACCGCCGCACGCCTCGATCTCTTCCTTCATCCATCCCAGGCCGAGGCAGATGCGCAATCGCCCACCGGAAAGGCGATCGAGCGTCGCCAATCGTTTGGCGAGCACTACCGGATTGTGATTGGGCAGCACCAGAACTCCAGTGGACAAGCCCAAAGTGGTTGTGGCACCCGCCACGAACGAAAGCAGTTCGAGCGGATCCGGGATGTCGCAGTCATCGGGAAGATGCGATTTTCCGGTCGGAGAATAGGGGTACTCGCTCTCGGTGTCGGCGATGACCACCGAGTGCTCCACTGCCGAGATCTCGTCGAAACCCAGCGACTCGGCCGCACGGGCGAATTGCAGAATCCAATCAGGGTCTCCGCTTCGACCCAGTTCGACCGGAACGACCACGCCGAGCTTCATACCGTTTCCTCCAGTGTCGCCATCAATTTCGGACCATCCACGACGCGACCGAGGTACCGGTCCGCATCGGGATCTGTTGCAAGCCACACCGCCGCTGCAGCGGGTACGGATGCCGGTGTGGCCGCAAATCCGGCGTCCACGATTGCGTCCGCGCCACCACGGGCTTTCCCTGATTCCGTGATGACAAATCCCGGACTCAGGTTGAACGCTTTGATTCCGGCGTCTCGGTACTCGGAGTTGATCGCTCCGGCAATACGTCCGAACGACGCCTTCGACGCGGCGTACGACAGACCCCAACCACCCTCGCCGGGAGGCGCAGGCGGATCCATGGTCGCCGAGCCCGATGCCAGATTGACCACTACGCCGTTGCCGCTCTTGATCATCGACGGGAGTATCACCTGGACCAGAGCGAGTTGGTGCAGATAATTCCCGATCGCCATCGCCTGAGCGTCGTCGATCTCGATGTCGAGCACCCGGTCCATGTTTCCGACCGTCTGCGCGTAGGCGTTGTTCACCAACACGTCGACATGTCCCCACTCCGCCAGCACCCGTTCACCGGCGCCGCGGACGGAGGCCAGATCGAGCAGGTTCATCGGAACGGCCAATGCGCGCACACCGAAGGACTCGATCTCGGCAACCGTCGTCTCCAGGCTGCCGGGCACCGGAATCACTTGCTCGCCTTGCCTCGTTCGCGGGGCTGCCCGTCCCTCTCCTTCACGAACGGTGCGAGCAGTGATTGCAACGTCGAATCCGGCGCGCGCGAATGCAAGCGCGCACTCTCGGCCGATCCCCCGGGAAGCGCCGGTCACCAGCGCAACTCCACTCACAGGAACCGCGTGCGGCCGTGCGTCTCGAACTCCTTCTCCAGGTTCACCACGTCAGCTTCGGTCATCAACGTGTATTCGGGAGTGCCTCGGCCCACCCAGTGGAACACTGGTTCGTCGGTCCGCCAGCGATCGGCTTGAAGTTCACGTTTGAGTACCTTGTTGGAGCCCGTGACGGGCAGGTCGGTCGAAACGCGAACAAATCGTGGCGCTGCCTTGGTACCCAGATCCGCCTGCGCGGCAAGGTAGTCGGCGAACTCGACCGGATCGAAATCGGCGAGATCGGCGACCTCGATCGCAGCCATGACCTGATCACCCGAACGCGGATCCGGCACCGCGAAGACACCCGTGGCGATCACCTTGGGGTGCCGACGCAGGATGTGCTCGATCATCAAAGCCGAGGTGTTCTCACCGTCGACGCGGATCCAGTCGCCCTTGCGTCCCGCGAAGTAGATGAAGCCGGCCTCGTCGACGTAGCCGAGATCGCCTGTCCAGTACCAACCGTGGCGAATCTTCTCGGCGATCGCGTCTTCGTTCTTGTAGTACCCCTCGAACTTCTTCGATCCGGCCTTGTCGACCATCTCGCCGATGGATTCGTCGGGGTTCAGCACGTGACCGTGCTCGTCGAGAATTGCGCGGGGTCGCTCTTCGCGCGTATCGGGATCGACGATGACGATGTTCTCGCTCGCGGGACGGCCCAGCGCTCCGGCAGGTTGGTTCGGATCGAGCACTACTGAACCGGCACCTTCACTCGAACCGTATCCCTCGAAAAGTTGTGCACCGAAACGACGGATGAACTCTGCCTTGTCCCCCGGCGACGCCTCGGTCCCGAAGCCGTGGGTGAGGGTGTTCTCGATGTCGTCGGGCAGTTCCGGCGTCGCCATGAGATACCCCAAGGCCTTACCGACGTAGGTGAAATATGTTGCGCCGTAGAACCGAACGTCCGGCATGAATCCCGAGGCCGTGAACTTACGAACGAGGCAGACCGTAGCTCCCTGCGAAAGGGCCGGCGCCCACAGAGCCATCAACGCGTTGCCGTGGAAGAGCGGCATGCAGCAGTAGCAGACGTCGTCGCGGTCGATGTCGTACTTGGCGCAGTTCGCGTAGGCCAACCGCGTCAGACGCCCCTGGCTGCACCGCACTGCCTTGGACATTCCGGTGGTGCCCGAGGTGAAGAGAAGCAAGAACAGCGTCGACGCGTCGACACCGAGGTCGATCTGAGGCGACTCGACGTGATGTGCTGCAATCCTGTCCGGGTACGACGCGTCGTCGACCAGGACGAAACGATCTTCGGTCAGCCCGAGGTCCAGGCCGGCAAGCTTCTCGTAGCCTGCTTTGTCGGTGACGATCAGCTGGCAGTCGACGTACCGGACCTCAGCCTCGAGTTCAGCTCCACGCCTGGTCGGATTGATGCCGACGATCGTGGCCCCGGTCAGGGCCGCGCCGCCGAGCCAGAACAGGAACTCCGGATCGTTCTCGAGAAGTACTCCGATGTGAAACGGTCCGGGCGCGCGAAGCGACTTCGCCAGCGAGCCGCGCGCTGCGCTCTCGCGCACCACCTCGTCCCAGCTCCAGTCCTGCGTCCGCGTCCGCAGGCCCAGGTGCTGATCACCGAGACGGTCGATCAACATCTGCGCGACGTCCTCGCGCTGAGGAGCTGCAAGAGCTGCATTCGAAGATGCTTCGGTGGCGGTGTTCGTCATCGTGTCCTGTGTCCTAGTCGATATCGGAATGTCGATTACTCCAACTGCGATACGACTCGAACGTATCGACGCCTCAGAGCCGGAACCGTCCCAGTCTCGCTCAGTGGTAACCGCCGCCACAGATATGATTTTCTCGTGAGATTTTGTGACGTGAAAAGCGCCACAATACGAAAGGCCATTCCATGACTGCCCCCGCAGATCCGCAGTTGCTTCTGGACCAGGCGGTCTCACGCCTCACCGGTCCAGGTGGGCCATTCGAGATCGTCGAAGAAGAGGTTCTCGGCACCGTCATGCCTGTGATGAAGAACCGCGGTCACGCCATCGGTGAACTGATCTCGGCATCCCGGGCCTGGGGCGACGGCGACTATCTCGTCACCAGCGATCGTCGAATCTCGTTCACCGAGCATGCCGATTCCGTTGCCGCGCTGGCAACTGCTCTGCGGGACAAGTACGGAGTCCGCAAGGGCGACCGTGTGGGCATCCTCGCTGCCAACACTCCCGAATGGGTCATGACGTTCTTCGCGACGCAGGCGCTCGGCGCGATCGCTGTCGGTCTCAACGGTTGGTGGGTTCCGCGCGAGGTCACCCACGGGATCGAGCTCTCACGTCCGAAGGTTCTGGTCGTGGACGCCAAGCGCGGCGCCGCCCTCCCCGAACTGCCGGCAGACATCACGGTCCTCACCATGGAAGAGGATCTGCCCGCGCTCATCGCGGAGTATGCAGGCTCCGACGTGCCGAGCACCGACATCGACGAGGACGACCCCGCCGTCATCCTGTTCACCAGTGGTACCAGTGGCCGCCCCAAGGGCGCACTCCATTCGCACCGCAACGTGATGGCCGTCGTCGACTACCACAAGTACAGCGACGCGATCGGCGCGGCATTCACCGGCCGTGAGTACGACGCTTCCAAGCCGAGCCCACTGCGTTATCTACTCACCTCCCCGCTCTTCCACATCGCCAGCCTGCACAATCTGGTGGTCCCCCGTCTCGCGACGGGCAGTGCCGTCATCCTGACCGAGGGCGGCTTCGACGTCGACAAGGTGCTCGGGTTGGTCGAACGCGAGCGTGTCACCAACTGGGGTGCTGTCCCCACGATG
Organism: Rhodococcus sp. RCBS9; assembly: GCF_029457415.1. Lineage (NCBI taxonomy): Bacteria > Bacillati > Actinomycetota > Actinomycetes > Mycobacteriales > Nocardiaceae > Rhodococcus > Rhodococcus sp. RCBS9. The sequence continues at coordinate 1,536,619 of NZ_CP120422.1, forward strand.
GCATCGCGGCTACTCGAGCACGGCAACATCGCCAAGTACGACGTCTCTTCGTTGACTGCATTCTCACTGGCATCCGCGCCGTCGTCGCCCGCGTTCAAGGAACGCCTCAAGGAGCAGGTGCCGTTCGCACGCAATGCTCTGGTCGACAGCTACGGCCTCACCGAATGCAGCACCGCCATTGCGGTCGCCGTCGGCGCCGAACTCGAAGAGTTCCCAGGCACTCTCGGGCGTCCGATCATCACCGTCTCGATGGAGATTCGCGATCCCTTCGGCGAATGGCTGCCGGACGGCATCGAAGGTGAAGTGTGCGTACGCAGCCCCTTCGTCATGCTCGGATACTGGGAGAACGACGAGGCGACCGAGTCGGCAATTGCCCCCGGACGCTGGCTCCGCACCGGCGATTTCGGCGTAATCGAGAACGGGCGTCTCCGTCTCACCGGTCGCCGTTCCGACCTGATCCTGCGTGGCGGCGAGAACGTCTACCCCACCGAGATCGAGCAGACGCTCGACGAACACCCCGACGTGATCGAGTGCGCTGTCATCGGCATGCCGCACCCCGACCTCGGCCAGGAAGTGTCCGCCGTGGTTGTCCTGCGTCCCGGAGCCGCCACAACGGAGGCGGAGCTGCGTGATTACGCTGCCGAGCGACTGTCCTATTTCAAGGTGCCGTCGAAGTGGCGCATCACCAGCGATCTGCTGCCTCGCAATGCAACCGGCAAGATGGTTCGGCGCGAGATCACCGTATGACCGCGGAGCTGTCACGGATCGTCGCCGAGTCGGCGATCCGTGACCTGCTCTGCGAGTACACGCATCTGATCGATCAGGGCCGATTGCGTGAAGTCGCTGCATTGTTCGCCTCGTCCGACTACGGGCAGTGCGGGCCGGACGGGGTTGCCACCACGCTCATTTCGTCCGACGCCGACGCAGTGTTCGCAGCCTGCAGCGGCTTCATTCGAATGTACGGTGATCCGCCGGTTCCACGAACCAAACATCTGCTGACCAACACGCGAATCGCGGTCGACGGTGAATCAGCGACGGCACTCTCGTACGTCACGGTCATCCAAGGTGCCGAAGATCTTGCCCTGCAACCTATTCTGGCGGGGCGCTACTTCGATCGCTTCACCTGCGTCGACGGGTCGTGGCAGTTCAGCTCGAGACTCTTCTGTCTGGACAACATGGGCGAGATGTCCGCGCATGCCAAGCGGGCACTGTAGAGGAACGACGACTGTGGAAATCGGCGTCAACATCTTGGGCCTCGAGGCCCTGTTCGACGGCAAGATTCGCCCGGTTCTGGACTTCGCCGCGCGTGCTGACCGTGCCGGGATCGATCTGATCTGCACCGGCGACCACCTCGGCTTCAATGCCGACGCTCACGCTCAGCGGGTAGTCGAACACAACTTTCTGTTCCCGTTGGATCACCCTTGGTACGAACCGATTTCATTTCTGTCTTCGATCGCCGCGGTGTCGGAACGCGCTCGCCTCGGAGTATCGGTTCTGATCGCCACTGTTCGCCCGGCGGCCCTGCTTGCAAAGCAGGTTGCCACTCTCGACTCATTGTCCGAAGGTCGAACTGTCATGGGTTTCGGCGTTGGATGGCAAGAAGCTGAATACACCGCCACCAACATGCCTTTCGACGCGCGATTCGGGCGCATGGAAGAGACCGTCGCAGCCTGCCGCGAACTGTGGACCAATGCACCGGCCACCTTCAAGGGACGCGACTTCGCTTTCGAGAATTACCACAGCCTCCCGCTGCCGATCCAATCCCGAATACCAGTGCTCTTCGGTTTCGGACCAAGCCGGCGGAACTTCGACCGCATCGCACGCGTCGCCGACGGCTGGACCGTGAACCCGACCGATCTGGGAACGTTCAGCGACAGTGTTGCACTGTTGCGCAACACGTTCGAAGCCCACCAACGTGACCCCGAGTCGGCGCGCGTGCAAGTGTCTGCGGCGCCGGTTCGACGCGACAACGGGTCCGTCGACCTCTCGGCAACCGCAGACAAGACCCGGGACTGGTTCGCCCGCGGCGCCTCCGTCGTCGTTTTTCGACCTGCCGTATTCGATTGCGCTGCCGAAGAACTACCAGAACTACTCGACTGGATGACCAGCATCAAGGAGGCGTGACATGGACCGGGCACTGCAAGATCTCATCGACAAGCAGGCAATCCGTGAGGTGGTTCTGACGTACTGCCGTGGCATCGACCGCCTCGACTTCGATCTCGTCCGCAGCGCCTACCACCCGGACGCGATCGACCATCACACCGGATTCGACGGCACCATCGACGAGTACATCGCCTGGGCCACAACAAAACTCTCCGCGATCGGCGGCACGATGCACCACATCGGCAACCACCTGGTCGAACTGCACGGCGACCACGCGATCAGCGAGGCATATTCGATGTCCACACACTGGGGCGGGCCCGAAGACATCGGAATGATCAACTTCACCAGTGGTGCGCGGTTCATCGACCACATGGAGCGACGCGACGGCCGTTGGGCGATCAAGGAGAGATGGGCCGTACGCGAGTGGACTCGCTCGGACGAGGGCCGCTTCGTCAACCCCGAAGGGCCTGGTCCGCGTGGGCGTCGAGATGCCTCGGATCCGCTGACAGCATTACGACTAACCCTTGAGATGCACTGAAATTCAGGAAACCGACTATTCCGACTGATTCAAGAATTCGACGCCATTCGAACGAATATTCGAATAAGATCGATACATGGTCAACCCCACGACAGAGCTCTTCGGTATCTCAGCACAGCTGACCGGTACCGAAACTGATTGTGCGCTGGTTGATCTCATGACCGATCTGCATGCATGCGAGGCGATGCTGGTCGAACGCAAGCTCGCTGTGATTGCCGAGTTCTTTTCGCGGCGAAGCTCGGAGCACGTCGCCAGTGGTGCGTGGTCGTCGACCGCACACGAGTTGGCTGAATCGGAAGTCGGTGCGTCACTGACGATGGGTCGCGCGGCTGCCGGCAAGCTGATCGGGTTGGGGTTCTCGTTAAAGACTCGTCTGCATCGCACTCGAGCGGCGATGGCGCGTGGCGAGTTGGATCTGTACCGAGTTGGTTTGATCGATTCCGCGACCGCGAACGTGAAAGACGAATTGATCGACGAGGTGGAACGACTACTGCTCGAGCAGGTTCTCGCCCCACCAGTAGCAGGCGGAACGGGCTTGACGGGAAGACGACTGACAGCGGCGATCGATCGGATCGTGGCGATGGTGGACCCGGAAGGTATGCGAGAACGCCGACGCCGTGCTCTCACCGATCGCTTCGTCGGGGTCAGCGCTGCCGAGGACGGGATGGCAAAGATCTTGGGAAGCGTTCCGGCAGAGCAGGCTCGGGCATTCGACGGCCGACTACGCGAGTTGGCAGTGTCGGTATGCCGAAACGACTCACGAACGTACGAGCAGCGACGAGCCGACGCGCTCTTCGAGTTGACCAACGGATCACAATTCTTGCCGTGCAACTGTGGCCGAGATGATTGCCCGCAGGATCGTAGCGGTGGTGTTGTCGTTCGTCGGCCCGTGGTTCACGTCGTGATGACTGATTCCACTCTGCACGGTGGCGGTGAGCCCGCCCACCTCGACGGGTACGGGGTGATCAGCGCTGAGCATGCTCGCGATATCGCCCGTGACGCCGTAATTCGAAACGTCCGAGCACCTGCTGATGACGTCGTAGAGCCGGTGCCTGCTTCGGCGCGCGTCTACCGGCCGGGCGCCGTACTCGATACCTGGTTACGGATCATTGCGGGCAGCTGCCAATGGCTGCATTGTGATGTCCCGGCCTGGAATTCCGATCTGGACCACAATGAACCGTTCCATCATGGCGACCCCGAACGTGGCGGTAAAACGATCGCGTCGAATTTGAGTGCGTTCTGCCGCAATCATCATCGCCTCAAGCATTCCGACCGGTGGCGGTTCACGTCGAACGTGGATCGGACCATGTCGCTGACGTCGCCGACCGGGCATTGTTACCGAACGCGACCCGCAGGATTGATGGCTGGATCGCACGAACCGACACCGCCCCAGGGCGGTCGAAATCGGCGGACCCAGGCGGAGAACAAAGCTGCCCGTATCCAGAGTGAACGCAATCGCCAGCGCCGACGGATACAGAAACGAGCAGAGGAGCACGTTCAATACAAGCGGCGGAAATCACCGCGAGCCCGCCGAGAACCCATCGACTACGGGGACGACCCGCCACCGTTCTGAGATACCGAGCAGTGTCGAGGCGCGCCGACGGGTCGCAGGGTCAGTCTGACGTCGGCTTGGTGCCGTCTTCTGGTGCCGGATCGTCGTCGGCAAGCGGATCTATGGTGTCGACACCTTCGAGGACGGTCAGCTCTTCTTCCGCCTCGGCGAGGAGCCCTTTGGCTTCAGCTTCGACCTTCTTCACCCAATCGGACATCCCGAGCCTCTTCTCTTCCGAAGCGAGTTCCCGCTGTAACTGAACTCAGACTACGTCGCCGGCGACGAATTTCGCCGTCCCCTCGGGTCAGTACTCATGACCGAGTAATCATGATTCACGACGGACGGAGCACGCATGCCCGGACAGTTGGAAGGCAAAACCGCACTGATCACCGGGGCCGCCCGAGGTCAGGGCAGGAGCCACGCCGTGCGATTGGCGCAGGAGGGCGCGAACATCATTGCGCTCGACATCTGCCGTCAGATCGAATCGGTGGCCTACCCGATGGGAACCGCCGACGATTTGCGGCAGACAACAGCAGCGGTCGAGAACCTGGGACGAAGTATCGTCGCGCGAGAAGTGGATGTTCGCGATCTGTCCGCACTGCGAACTGCGGTATCCGAAGGAATTGCGGAGCTGGGCAGCGTCGACATCGTCCTGGCCAACGCCGGTATCGGCATGATGTCCCCGGATATCGACGATGCTCGCGCCTTCCGCGACCAGATGGAGGTCAACCTATTCGGCGTCTGGAATACCGTCCAGGCCGCAGCGCCCGCGATGATCGAACAAGGTACAGGTGGCGCAATAGTCCTTACCGGATCAACTCTGGGACTTGTCGGTCGTGGAGGTGACGGCACCGGCGGATCCGACGGCTACTGCGCGAGTAAACACGCCATCGTGGGGCTTGGGCGCACGTGGTCGCACTGGCTTGCTCCCCACAATATTCGTGTCAACTCCGTGCACCCGACTGGCGCGAATACACCGATGGTCGTCAACGACGCGGTCGCGAAGCTGTTTGCGGACTCCCCGACATCGAGCGGAGCCGACGTGGGCAACCTCTTGAATGTCGAGTTGATCGAAGCTGCCGACGTCAGCAACGCGATAGCCTGGCTGGTTTCGGATCAGGCTCGATACGTCACAGGTATCGCGTTGCCGGTCGACGCCGGGTTCACGGCCAAATAGACGCCGGATACACCGGCCGAGTCGCCGTCGATCAGTCGACGGTCGGCGCCCACTGCACGCCGTTGATGTGCCCACCACCGTCGACGAAGAGGGTGTTGCCGGTGACGTAACGGCTGTCGTCACTTGCCAGGAAGGCCGCAACGGGGCCGATGTCGTCGAGGGGATCGCCGATCCGCCCCATCGGGTTCTGTGCGGCCATCACTGCCACGTTCTCCGGATTGGCTTCGGCGACACGCTTGTACGCCGCACTCTGCGCACCGGGACAGATGACGTTGCAGTTCACCTGCTTGGTAGCCCACTCGCGGGCAGCAGTGCGAGTCAGGGTTCGCAATGCTTCCTTCGCCGCGTTGTACTGCACCGAGTACATGTGAGCATTCACGCCGTTGAGGCTGCACATGTTGATCACGCGGCCCGTGCCGTGACGCTCCAGTTCCGGCAGGGCAGCCTGCATCGCCCAGAATGCCGCCATCACTGCCATGTCGAAACCGCCGCGCAACTGCTCGTCGGACATCTTCTCGAGCCGCGCGAAACCGAAAGTCCGCCAGGCATTGTTCACCAGGATGTCGAGGCGTCCGAACCGCTCGACGGACTTGTCGACCATGGCAACAACCTGAGCTTTGTCAGTGACGTCGGTCCGGACGAATTCCGCCTCCGCGCCCCATTCGTCCCGCAACCACTGGGTGGTTTCGAGGCCCGCTGCCTCGTCGATCTCGGCAACCAACACCGACGCGCCTTCACGCGCGAACGCGCCCGCCACTCCGCGCCCGATGCCCATACCGGCACCGGTGACCACTGCTACACGTCCGTCGAGCTTGCCCACTGGGCCCTCCTTCGTCAGAACCCCTGTGCGCCTTTTTGGTAGTTCCCACTACCAAAAAGGCGCACGGGGGCGAAGCCCCTACCTGGGGCGCGGCACGGTCTTGTCGATGAACAGTCCCTCTACCGACACACACAATTCGCCGTCCGCAGTTTTGATCTCACCGACGGTGTGAATCTTGCGGCCGTCCTTGGACAGGAATTTGCCGCTGATCGTGAGTGGCTCGAACAGCGGAGTCGGGCGATGGTACCGAGTGCTCAATTGTGCTGTCATGCCGGAAGTTCCACCCCAGGCGTTCGCGACGCCGAGAACGTGATCGAGCAGCAGCGCCGAAACACCGCCGTGCACATGGCCGGGAGGGCCCTGGTACGGCAGCGTCAACGTGACCACTCCCTGCACCGACCCGTCAGCGAGCCCTTCCAGAACGAGCGGCGGCGCAATGGCGTTCTCGGGGCCGGTCACGGGGTCGTGACGAGTCACGCCCTCACCGTTCCACATGTCGATCAACCGCTCGGCCACCTCGGGTGAGTGCTGTTCGAGATGCTCTGCAATGCTGTTGAGCTCCTCCGCAACCCGGTCCAAATTGGCGTTTCCGCGGTCGGTGCGCAGCATCGCGTCGACAACGCGACGCGCTGCTGCCGTGGCCCGGTCGACGGGGGCGTCCTGCGGCGGCGACGTCAGAATCGTGCCGCCCGGATGTGTCGCTGCTGTGGGGTGCGAACCGAGGTCCATCAGTTGATCTCCATTGTTGCGTGCGTGAGAACCGGGGAGTTCTCGCGTTCGGGGCACGTCGCCGCCAACGTCAGTGTGTTGCCGTCCTGCCATACCGAGGTGGTGATGGATTCGCCGGGGAAGAGCGAACCTGCAAACCGCACCGAGTAGTTCTTCACCCGCGTCGGATCTCCGTCGAGAATCCCGTCTACCACGGCCTTGCAGACGATGCCGTACGACGCGAGGCCGTGCAGAATCGGTGCATCGAAGCCCGCCATCTTCGCGAAGGAGGGATCAGCGTGCAGCGGGTTCATGTCTCCACTGAGTCGGTACACCAGCGCCTGTGAGGGACTCGTGCTCGACGTCAGTACCTTGTCGGGCGCTCGATCAGGCACCCCGGCAACAACTTCGGGCCCGGTGTTGCCGCCGAATCCACCTTCGCCGCGCGCCCAGATCTGCATTCCGGTGGTCCATAACGGATTCCCGTCCAGGTCCTCGGCCGCCGTCTCGAGAACGATCACAGCTGCCTTTCCCTTGTCCCAGACATCGGCGACCCGAGAGGAAATACGGGCAGCACCCGTCGACGGGATGGGCGCGTGAAGTGCCAGCGACTGCCCACCGTGCAGGATCTTTCGCAGATCGATGTCGATTCCCGGCATACTCATCGACGGTGCGGGCAGTACACCCGCCGAAACTCCCTGGCCTGCAACCATTGCAAACGTCGGGAGTACCTTCAGCCCCTTTTCGTACACCCAGGTCAGTTCGGCGGGATCGAGAGCATTCGCCCCTGCCCCGAGTCCCAATTGGTAGAGCATGACGTCGCGATCGGTCCACGACGCCTCGCGCACAGTCGGTTCGGCGGCCAACGCCACCTCGAGATCGATAGCCATCAGTTCTCCAAAGTTCCGGCTCGGTAGACCGTCACGACGCACGCGCCGCCCAGTCCGAGGTTGTGTTGCAAGCCAATACGAGCGCCTTCGACCTGCCGCGCATCCGCGGTCCCGCGGAGCTGCCACGTGAGTTCGGCGCACTGCGCCAAGCCCGTCGCGCCCAGCGGGTGTCCCTTCGAGATCAAACCACCCGACGGGTTGACGACCCACTGGCCGCCGTACGTGGTCGCGCCGGATTGGACGAGCTTTCCGCCTTCTCCGACCGCGCACATCCCCAGGCCCTCGTAGGTGATGATCTCGTTGATCGCGAAGCAGTCGTGCAGTTCGATGACGTCGACGTCATCGATGGTGATCCCGGCCTGCGCAAAGACCTGCTCTGCCGCAGCTGCCGTCATCGGCGCGCCGACCACGTCGATCATCGACTTCTCGGCGAACGCTGCCTCGGTGTCAGTGGTCAACGCCTGTGCGACGATTTCGATCGCCCGGTCTTCGAGGCCGTGCTCACGCACGAACTTCTCGCTCACGACGATCGCGGCTCCGGCGCCGTCCGAGGTCGGCGAGCACTGCGAACGTGTCAGCGGCTCGTGAATCATCTTGTCGCCGAGTACCTGTTCGAGGGTGTACTCGTCACGGAACTGTGCGTACGGATTGTTCACCGAATGCTTGTGATTCTTGACCGCCACCGCTGCGATCTGCTCGACCGTGGTGCCGTACTTCTTCATGTGCTCGACGGCAGCGTTACCGAACAGCTGAGCTGTCATCGGCGATCGGGCGAACCCGTAACCCTCGACCATGATCTTCAGCTGAGAGTCCAAGGTCGTGACCTTGGGCATCTCACCGTTACCGGTCAACGCCGTTTTGGTCATCTTCTCGAAGCCGACGGCCAAGGCGCACTCGGCTTGTCCGGCCTGGACCCACTCGCGCGCCATCATCAGCGCCGTCGAGCCGGTCGCGCAGTTGTTGTTGACGTTGAAGATCGGAATGCCGGTCAGACCGGTCTCGTAGAGAGCTCGCTGTCCTGCTGTCGACGCGTTGAACACGTAACCGACCGCAGCACGCTGAATCTGGCCGTAGCCGATCCCGGCATCGGTCAGGGCATTCGAGACGGCTTCGGTCACCATGTCCGGGTATTCCCAGTCGCGGGTCTCGATCTTCTCGAACTTGGTCATGCCGACGCCGATGACGAAGGTGCGATTGCTCATGTGCAGGTCACTTTCCCGGTTCAGGGTCGCGAGGCAGACCCAGGATTCGCTCACCGATGATGTTGAGCTGAACATTGGTTGTACCACCCGCGATGGACATGCACTGCGAGTTCAAGAACATCTGGGTTGCAGACATCCGATGCTGTTCGCCCAGAAGTGAACTCGGTCCGGCCCACTCCATTGCCACGTCCCAGACCTGCTGGATGTGCTCGACACCGATCAGCTTCGCCACCGAGGATTCGGCACCCGGCTGCGCGCCGGTGAGCGAGCGCAGCGTGGTGCGCAGACCGAGCAGACCACCGGATTGCGCATCGCACAGCACCTTTCCGAGCACGGTCAGCTGCTCGTCGTCGATGCCACCGGGCAGTCCGTCGACCAGGCTCAGAAGAGCCTCGCCACCCGATCCGAGCGACGAGTCGTTGGACAGCGAGACACGCTCGTTGGCCAGCGTGGTGCGAGCGAGCTTCCAGCCGTCGCCTTGCTCGCCGACCAGGCACTCGTCGGGAACGAAGACGTCGTCGAAGAAGACTTCGTTGAACAGTGCTTCACCGGTGATCTCGCGCAGCGGACGAATGTCGAGGCCACTGTTCTTGATGTCGATGAGGAAGTAGGACAGGCCCTTGTGCTTGGGTGCGTCGGCGTCGGTGCGCGCGAGGCAGATTCCCCAGTGCGCGTCGCGTGCCATCGACGTCCACACCTTCTGGCCCTGCAACTTCCAGCCACCGTCGACCTTGGTGGCCTTTGTACTCAGCGCGGCGAGGTCGGAACCTGCGCCGGGCTCGGAGAAGAGCTGACACCAGACGATGTCCCCGCGCAGTGACGGCGGGACGAACTTGGCGAGCTGCTCTTCGTTGCCGTGCGCGATGAGCGTCGGGATGACCCAGTTGCCGATGATCATGTCGTGCGGCTTGATCTTCGCAGCGCGCAGTTCTTCGGCGATGACCAGCTGGCTGACGGCGTCGGCGGACTTGCCCCACGGAGCCGTGAAGTGCGGTGCGGTGTAGCCCTTTTCCGCGAGATACGTTTTCTGGGCGGCGCCTTCGAGTTCGAGTGCAGGAGCGAGCTCGGCTCGGACGTCGGCTCGGATCGCCTCGGCCTCGGGCGGCAGCTCGACGCTGAGCACGCGACGGGTTCCGGCAATGGTCAGCTCGGCAACGCGACGACGCCAGGATGCCGTGGAACCCAGCAGAATTCGCAGGGACTGCGCGCGGCGCAGGTACAGGTGCGCGTCGTGCTCCCACGTGTAGCCGATTCCGCCGAGCACCTGGATGCAGTCACGCGTGACGGAGAAGCCAGCCTCGAGGGCCGTGGCTCCGGCGACGGCTGCTGCGAGAGAAGCCTCTTCGGCACCGACGCCGTTGGCGGGAGTCAGCGCGCGCGCAGCGTCCCAAGCGCAGACGCGTGCCTGCTCGGAAAGAACGAGCATACGTGCAGCCTTGTGCTTGACACCCTGGAACTGGCCGATCGGGCGACCGAACTGCTGACGCACCTTCGCGTGGTCGGCCGACGTCGTGACTGCCCAGTCGGCCAAGCCTGATGCCTCGGCCGCGAACAGTGTTGCGGCAATGTCGAGTACACGCTGGGTATCGATGGTGAGGATCTCGGAATCGGTGAGCACCAAACCGTCGACGGTGACCTCGGAATTACGACGCACGACGTCGTAGCTGGCCAAGTCCGTGACCTCGAGGCGGTCACGTCCGAGCAGAACGAATCCGCTGTCCGTCGCGAGGAGGAACAGGTCAGCGACATGGCCGCCGAGAATCTGACTGGACGTTCCGCTGAGGGTGGTGCTGTCGCCGTCGCGGGTGATCTTCAGCGACCCCGGCTGCAGTGCAACAGCTCCGAGCGTGCTGCCATCCACGAGCGTTGGCAGTCTGTCCGTTTCTCCGGCATCGCTGAGAACAGCGCTGACCACTACCGTCGGCAGGAATGGTCCGGGAACCATCGAGCGTCCAAGTTCCTCGACGACGATGGCGAGTTCGACCAATCCGTATCCTGCGCCGCCGAATTCCTCGGCTACGTGTAGTCCGAGAAGCCCCTGCTCGGCAAGCCCGTTCCAGAGTTGGGGGCGAGTTTCGACCTTCGCCTCGACGGCTTCACGGACGACGGTGGGTGTTGCGTGACGCGCCGCCCAGCCCCGTACGGAGTCGCGGAGGTCACGATCTTCTTCACTCAATCCAATAGTCATGTCTACCTCGTCAATTCGACAGTGTCAGTACGGGTCAGATGCGTTCGATAATGGTGGCGGTCGAGAGAGCGCCACCGGCGCACATCGTGACCAGAGCCGTCGACTTGTTCGAGCGCTCGAGTTCGTGCAGCGCAGTGGTGATCAGACGCGCGCCCGTGGAACCGACGGGATGTCCGAGCGCGATCGCACCACCGTTGACGTTGACCTTGGACAGGTCTGCGCCGTGAACCTGCGCCCAGGAGAGCACGACCGAGGCAAAGGCTTCGTTGATTTCGACGAGATCGATGTCGTCCAAGGTCATTTTGGCCTTGTCGAGCACCATCTGGGTGGACTCGATCGGCCCGTCCAGGTGATAGAAGGGATCGGATCCGACCATGCCGGACGCGACGATCCGCGCGCGGGGCTTCAATCCCAGTTCCTGTGCGCGCTCTTCGCTCATCAGCAGTACCGCAGCCGCGCCATCACTGATCTGCGACGAGTTGCCGGCGGTGTGGATATGGCCTTCGATGACCGGCTTGAGCCCAGCCAGCGCTTCTGCCGTCGTCTCACGCAGTCCCCCGTCGCGAGTGACAGTGGCGATCTCACCGGTAGGCACGCCTTCCTTGTCCACCACGGGAGCCTTGACGGGCACGATCTCGCGGTCGAAGCGTCCTTCTGCCCAAGCCTGAGCTGCGCGGCGCTGCGATTCCAGACCGAACGCGTCGACGTCGGCGCGCGTGATCCCACGCTTCTCGGCAATTCGCTGCGCGGAGGTGAACTGGTCACCCATGTCGATGGTCCAGTCGTCCGGGTACGGGTTTCCCGTTCCGGGTGCGTTTGCCTGACCCAGGAACACACGGCTCATAGCCTCGACGCCGCAGCCGATACCGGCCGAGATCTGACCAGACGAAATCAGGCCGGAAATCAAATGCACTGCCTGCTGGGCGGATCCACAGGCGCAGTCGATAGTGGTTGCCGCGGTGCTGTACGGCAATCCGGCGTGCAGCCACGCCTGCCGCGTGACGTTGTTGGACTGCTCACCTGCCTGGGTGACACAGCCGCCGATGATCTGTCCGATGTCTTCCGGTGCGACGCCTGCCCGTTCGAGAACGCCGAGCTGCGCTGCTCCCAGAATCTCGGCGGGGTGCAGTCCCGCCAGGGCGCCGCGACGACGGCCGATCGGTGTCCGAGCGGCCTCGACGATGACTGCATGACCCATGATGTTCGCTCCTTCGTGGAGTTTTCGGTCGGTGAGCTGGCTCACCGTCTAATTTTCTGTAATTTATTCTATTAATGATGCCAGGGCAATGTCCGGATTGACATCAACTCTCAACTGATGCGGATTCAAAAATAGAATTGATTTCAATTTTGCGAACATGACGAACCCACCCCAGAGAGGGGCGAAGTCACGTCAGTGCCGTGAGAGATTCACCAGAAGCAGGTCGCATCCCTTGCGGATGTCGTACTCCGCATCGGGGATGGAGATTCGACCGTTGAGGCACGATTGGATGACCCCGAACCACAACTGCATCAGCAGACGCAACCCGGTGTTGTCTTCCTCGGTGGGGTTCTCGATCCCGGCCGCATCGAGAATGATCTGCCGGAAGCCGCGATCGATCTTTCCCACGTCCGGCACCGTCGCGACGTTGGCGGTACTGGACGACTGCAGCATCGCAGTCGAGAGAGCCGGCCGACGCAGTAACCCGCGAGTCGCGCGAACCAATACCTCGTACACCGCATCCTGCGGATTGTCCGACTGAACCTGATGCCTGACAAAGCTGGCACCGATCTGGTCGATCTGCTCGACCATCACAGCGACGAAGAGGTGCGTCTTCGAGGGGAAATAGCGATAAAGAGTGCCGATGGCCACGCCCGCCCGCTTGGCGACCTCGTGCATCTGTACCCGTGAGAGTTCCTTCTCGGTCCCCAATTCGGCTGCCGCTTCCAGCATCCGCACATGGCGCGCCCGCTGCTCGTCCGAACTGGGCTCTGCAGCGTCCCTGACCTCGGCAATTCTCGGCAACGTCGCCCCCATCATCGATTCTGTGTCCCGGTCGCGAACGACCTCGCCAATTCTCTCATCTCGACCACCCATCTCGGCATATTGCCCGCTCAGTGGGACCTGGCATGGCCTTCTCTCCCCGTGCGGTATTCCGTGGACACCCCACCCTCTTGGAGTAAGGACGCAATGATGCAGGACTGGACCACCGAGTGCGACGTGTTGGTAGTCGGCTCCGGCGGCGGCGCGCTGACCGGCGCATACACCGCGGCAGCTCGAGGATTGACGACGATCGTCCTCGAGAAAACCGATCGCTTCGGCGGAACTTCCGCGTACTCGGGCGCATCCATCTGGCTGCCGGGAACCCAAGTACAGGAACGTGCGGGACTCCCCGACTCGACGGAGAACGCACGCACCTATCTGCGCGCATTGCTCGGCGACGCCGAGTCCGAGCGCCAGGATGCCTATGTCGAGACCGCTCCCGATGTCGTCGCACTACTCGAGCAGAACCCGCACATCGAATTCGAGTTCCGTGCGTTCCCCGACTACTACAAGGCCGAAGGCCGGATGGACACGGGACGCTCCATCAACCCTCTCGATCTCGATCCCGCCGACATCGGTGACCTCGCCGGCAAGGTGCGTCCGGAACTCGACCAAGACCGCACCGGTCAGGATCATGCTCCCGGCCCGATGATCGGTGGGCGCGCACTGATCGGCCGACTGCTGGCCGCAGTCCAGAGCACCGGTAACGCAGAACTTCGTACCGAATCCATCCTCACCTCCCTGATCGTGGAAGACGGTCGGGTTGTCGGCGCCGAGGTCGAATCCGGCGGCGAAACCCAGCGAATCAAGGCGAACCGCGGTGTGCTGATGGCAGCGGGCGGCATCGAAGGCAACGCCGAGATGCGTGAGCAGGCCGGCACCCCCGGCAAAGCGATCTGGAGTATGGGTCCCTTCGGCGCCAACACCGGTGACGCGATCTCCGCCGGAATTGCTGTCGGTGGCGCAACCGCTTTGCTCGATCAGGCGTGGTTCTGCCCCGGCGTCGAGCAGCCGGACGGCAGCGCCGCATTCATGGTCGGCGTTCGCGGCGGACTCGTCGTCGACAACGCGGGCGAGCGTTACCTCAACGAGTCTCTCCCGTACGACCAGTTCGGCCGGGCCATGGATGCGCACGACGACAACGGTTCTGCAGTGCCGTCGTTCATGATCTTCGACTCGCGCGAGGGTGGCGGACTACCTGCCATCTGCATCCCGAACACGGCGCCCGCCAAGCACCTCGAGGCCGGAACCTGGGTCGCCGCCGACACTCTCGAAGAACTCGCCGCCAAGACCGGACTGCCGGCCGACGCATTGCGCAGCACTGTCGAAAAGTTCAACGACGCCGCAAAGCTGGGTGTCGACGAAGAGTTCCATCGCGGCGAAGACCCGTACGACGCGTTCTTCTGCCCACCCAACGGCGGCGCGAATGCTGCTCTGACGGCGATCGAGAACGGTCCGTTCTACGCGGCCCGCATCGTCCTCAGTGACCTCGGCACCAAGGGCGGATTGGTCACCGACGTCAACGGTCGAGTCCTGCGTGCCGACGGCAGCGCCATCGACGGCCTGTACGCCGCCGGCAACACGAGCGCGTCACTGAGCGGCCGCTTCTACCCCGGTCCTGGCGTTCCGCTCGGCACGGCCATGGTCTTCTCGTACCGAGCAGCCCAGGACATGGCGAAGTAACCAGCACAACGAGGACGTGGGGCAGGCAATGTCAGAATCACCTGCCCCACACTCTTTCGCACGGCGACGCGATTTTGTATCACTCCAGGTCGATACCGGGCAACCCGTCCACACTCTTCGCGTTCTTCTCGGCGCGATAGGCGATGAGCCGCTCCGGCCCCCTCTTCTCCGCTACGCGGTCGAGCACGTCACGATCGGATTGGTAGTCCATCAGCGGTACTGCGTATCCGCACGAATCCGAAATGCGCGTCAGATCGACCACGACGATCGACCGCAGCCCCGGGTGCTCAGGGAACCTACCGACAAGCTCGTTGAACGGTTCCGACCCTGCAAGCAGAACGTGTCCGTGACCGTGCAGTCGTACGATCTTCGGTGGTCCGTCAAACGCCATGAACATCAGTGTTATTCGCGAGTTCTCGCGCACGTGCGCGATGGTTTCCACACCGCTGCCGGTGAGGTCGAGGTACGCCACCCGGGTGGATGTCAGCACCACAAACGATCCGACTCCCCCTTTGGGTGAGCAATTGACCAACCCGTCAGCAGACAACGGTGCGGTGGCAACGACGAACAGCGGTTGAGCCTGCAACCACGTGGTGAGCTTTTCATCGATGCCTTCGTAGACGCGCCCCATGTCGAGAGTGTAGTTCGCGCCGACTGGACGTCACGGGGCAGACGCTGCGGCGGCTCGAATCTCCTCACACATCGCTGCGAAGACGCGGTCGTCGGCGGGATTCGCCGGCACCGCCAGTGCAATGCCGTCGCAGAGACTCGCGTATTTCGAACTCAGCACCTCGGGGAGTTCGGCGTAGGTGCATTGCGTGACCAGCCTGTCGAGAACATCGTCGGTGAGGACGGCAGGTAGTCGAGCCCAATCACCTGCCCGCGCCATCACTGTCAGTTCTTCCCCGACCTCGGATAATCCGAGGACCTCCAGCGCGACTCGGTACGCCGGAGTGGAGTAGAGAAAGGCAAGTTCACTGCGCACCGCTTCTCGTTGAGCAAGTATCGCGGCAGGATCTTTGCCGGTGATCATCTTCGGAACGGCAATCAGTCGCGGCTTCCTTCCTCCTGCCGTCAACGATGGAATGATCCTCTCCGCGAGCACCTTCGGATGGGAGCTGGTGGGGTGAGAAACAAAACCGTCGGCGACGGCTCCCGCCAGTGAGCACATGCGCGAGTTCACTCCCCCGGTCCAGATCTCCGGAGCCGGAACATCGAGCGGCCCCGGATTGAAGTAGGGCTGCAGCCGGTCGAAGGTGTAGTGCGTTCCGGCATGGTCGAGTTCACCGCCCTCCTGAAAAACTCGGAAGATCTCGCGTACAGCGCTGACGTAATCACGCAGTTGCGCAACAGGATCCGTCCACGGCATCGAGTACCGCCCGACGATGTTCCCACGCACCTGCGTCGCAAGCCCCAGTTGAAATCGCCCACCCGAGAAACCCGCAAGATCCCAGGCAGCCAAAGCCGTCACCATGGGACTGCGCGCAAACGCGACAACCATCGACGTCCGGACAGTGAGAGTACTGCTGTGCTCGACGGCCAGGGCCGCCACCGCAAACGGATCACGAATGGTTTCGGAGATGTGCACCGTGTCGAAACCAAGGTTCTCGATGCGTCGGACGTGCTGAGCTACCTGCCGCAGCGGAGTGTCGGCAGGTAGCGAGGTCACCAATTCCATATCAGCTCAAAGGCTCCAGGCGAATCGACAGCAGCTTTCCTTCGGTAGCCACCTTGCGAGCGTGTTCATTGAAATCCGGGGCGGCACAAACGAACAGGGTACGACCGTCGGAACCGCCGAGTCCGCAAGCGAAGACACCGCTGTCGAAGGCAATTTCGTCGACTATCTCCCCGCTGGCGCCCACATGAAGAACACGGCTTCCGAGGGCATCGGCCACCCACATCGAATCGTCTCCGTCGACACAACACCCGTCCGCCGCAACGACGATCTGAGCGAGGGTGGTCTCCATCTCGGGTCCACCAGGCACCGGCCCGAACGACGCCCAGTCGCGGCGTTCACCCAGAGAGCCGTCGGCCTGGACGGCAAACGCACTGATTCGATTTCCCAGCGTTTCGTCCACGAGCAGATCTCCGGTCGACGTCAGAGCCATTCCGTTGGGGAAGTGGAGATCTCGCGCGACGACGTGCACCGATCCGTCCGGGTCGACGCGGAGGAGATCTGCCGTCTCGACGGGGGCCAGGTTCATCAGATCGAACCCGAAGTTGCCCACGTACGCTCGTCCCTGTGCGTCGACCAGCATGTCGTTGACGTTGGCACTGACGTACCCGGACAAGTCTGCGTGCACCACCAACTCGCCATCGGATTCTCGCCGCAGAATCTTCTGGTCCCGCATGGAGACGACCAGTAATCTGCCGTCCGGAAGCCACCCCAGCCCGGACGGCTGCCCTGGAACCTCCGCCTCGACGCGTATGTCTGTCCCGTCCTCGCAGGCCGAAATCACCTGGTAGGTGTAGAAGTCCGATACCCAGATCCGGTTCTCGTGCCAGCGCGGGCATTCGACGTAGGTGTATCCCTCGAGAACTACCGCAACTTCTGGTGCCATCAGGCTCTCCTGCGTCGGTGACGAATGGACTATCAGCCCCATTCAATCACCGGCACCGCTGTCGCGGTGTCCGATTCCCGACTAGTCGCCGGCGCGAACTTCGTCCAACACGTCGAAAGCGGATTCCCATCCGTCGTACACATTCCCGTCACCCTTGAATCCCGGAATTCCTACCAGCTGGAAGGTCATTTCGGTTTTGTCACCCCGTTCTGCGAGCGTGACCGTTATCCGAGGTGCGGCATCCACTGGATCACTCGGATTTCCCCAGGTGAAGACCAGCCTCTTCGGCTCGTCGACCTCGAGATAGGTTCCGCCGGTGGGGTACTCGGCTCCGTTCTCGTCGTTGATCATCAGGTAGCGGTACGTTCCGCCAACCCGGGGGTCGATCGTGACGTACTCCCGAGGACTGCTGACGCCCTTCGGATGCCACCAGCACGCCGCCTCGTCGGGGTCGGTCCACGCCTGCCAGACAAGGTCGCGCGGCGCATCGAAGATCCGGGTGATGGTGAATTCTGCAGTGGCATCGACGTTCTGGTCACTCATTGTCCTTCTCCTTCTTCGGTCGAGGTTGCTTCAGCTCACGTAGACGCTCGTCGAGGAGGTCGAAGCGTTCGTTCCAGCCTCGCCGGTGTTCGTCGACCCAGGCGCTGGCGTCGTCGAGACCCTCTGCTCGAAGGGTGCACGTGCGCCATTGCGCGGTGGCGGTTCGTTCGATGAGACCGGCTCGCTCGAGCACCTTCAGATGCTGAGAGATGGCGGGTCGACTCATTTCGAACGGCTCGGCCAACTCACCGACGGTCATCGAACCATCAGTGAGGCGAGAGAGCATTTCACGCCTCGTCGGGTCGGCCAATGCGCTGAACACTGCATCGAGTCGGCCACTTCGCTCGTCCATGTAAGCAACTCCTTAATTAAGGAATAGCTTAAACATAGGACTCGACATCTTGCGCGTCAACCCTTTCAGCTCCAGGTATATCGAAGCCGCTCGACGGTTGTCGCCTCGTCCATCTGGGAGAAAGTCTCGCGCTCAACTCCCTTCACTGACACCATCGCTTCGATGATCGACTCCCCGAAGATTTCCTTCGCCACCGAGGAGGAGTTGAACTTCTGCACTATCTCGCGCAGATCGGTGGGGACTCGGGTCACCCCGCGCTCATCACGTTCCGCCTCCGTGAGAGTCGACGGGTTCACCACAATTTCCGGCGGCAATGGCGAGGCAGTGCCGATACCGATATGCGAAAGGCCAAGTATCGCAGCGGTCGCCAGATACGGGTTGGCCGATGGATCGACGATTTTCACTTCGGCGTTGGCGCCGTGTGGATTCGACGGTGACTCTGCGCAGAACCTCAGTGCCGCTTCCCGGTTCTCGAGCCCCCAACAGACGTAGGCCCCCGACCAATTGTCCGGTCGCAGCCTGACCCCGGAGAGCGGTGAGGACGCAAAGACGGCCGTGAATTCCGTGAGGTGAGAGAGGATTCCACCCAAAGCTGATGATCCTTTGTCGGTCATCCCGTACTCCTGCCCGCCACCGGAGAAGACGGGCCGCCCACCTGAGTTCAACGAAAAGTGCTGGTGTGCACCGTTCCCTGCACCTCCGATCGTAGGTATCGGTGAAAACGAGGCCGCCAATCCATGGGCTCTGGCAGTGCGGCTGATCAAGATCCGGGCCAGTATCACCAGGTCGGCAGCCTGAACAGGAGTTGCCGGAGCGACGGAGATCTCGAATTGTTCCGGTCCGTACTCTGCATGAACTTGCTCGATATGAAGTTGTGCGCGTTCGGCATTGCGCAGAAGGTCCTTGAGGAAGTCCTCGCGGCGCAGGACTGCACCTAACCCGTACGCCGACCACGCTCCGTTGCACGCATCACCGAAAAGAGTGAACTCGATCTCGTGACCCACCCGAGCTTCCAGTCCGTCGGCGGCAAGCCGCGCCACGACGGCAGTGAGTGCGGACCGAGTACACACGGCAGCCGTCGCACCGTCTTGCTCGTGCAACGTCGCCGGCGCCCACGACACGCCCCCGCCGAGATCACGGAGGTCGGAGCGGTCGATACGCAACCGGAGATCACCCACGACGGAAAAGGAATCGGTGAAGGCAATCCGATCGTCGCTACAGAAGACGTTCCAGCTCGGTGAGACTCCCGCACCGGCTTTCTCGAAGGCACCGGTTCGGCCGGCCGGCATCACCTTCGCGCGCGCGACACCCGCCATGTCGACGATCGAGCCGATGGTCAGAGCCGGTACTTCCCTCATCCAAAGGCAAATACCCCACCCGGTGACGCGCCAACCCGTCAGATCAGGTTGTCCTCCACCGGCAGTCCGAACGCCGCCCGGCCGTAGAGCGCCAACGCGCGCTCGGGTTCGTTGGCAACGTGAACGCTGCCCGCATGAACGTCACGCCACGCACGCTCGATCGGGTTTCCGCGAGAGAGGGAGTTCCCGCCTGCCGTCTTGAAAAGCATGTCGATCGCTTCCACCGAGCGTTCCGTCGCACGAACCTGATCACGACGCGCACGCAGCCTCATCGAGAGTGGGAGCTCCTGACCGGCCACAGCAAGTTCGTACATCTCCCGGATATTGCGATCCATCTGCAGAATCGCAGCATCGATCTCCGACGACGCACGTGCGACGGCGACCTGAGCGAACTGATCCTCGCTGAACCGTCCACCACCCAAACTCAGACGGACGCGCTCACGCATCACGTCCAGGTACCCCTCGTAACAACCGGCGACGATGCCCACACACGGAGCGGCAACCGTCGAGGTGAAGATACTCCCGAACGGAAGCTTGTACAGCGGACCAGGATTGACTGCTTGGCCTGGGCCGCGAAGTTGTGCGGTCTCGTAGTTGCGCTTCAATCGGTGCTCGGGAACGAAGGCCTTGTCGACCACGATCTCGTTGCTCGCGGTGCCGCGCATCCCCACGACATCCCAGACATCTCGGATCTCGTAATCCGTACGCGGCACCAACACCGTCATGAAATCGACGGGACGACCATCCATGCCGACCACCATCGCGCCCAGCAATGCCCAACTCGCGTGATCACAGCCGGAAGAGAAGCCCCACTGGCCCGACAGTTCGTAACCACCGTCCACCGCCGTCAGTCGACCGACCGGCGCGTAGGCGGACGAGATGAGCGTCGTCTGATCCTCTCCCCACACGTCGGCCTGCGCTCGGTCGTCGAAAAGTGCAAGATGCCACGGGTGCACCCCCACCACCGACGCGACCCAACCGGTCGAGCCGCAGGCAGCCGAGATGGCCCTGACCACTTCGTAGAACTGAACCGGGTCGCTCTCGGCACCTCCGTATCTTTTCGGCGCCAGCATGGAGAAGACGCCGGCTTCGGACAGCTCCCGGATGGTCCGTTCGGAGATCTTGCGCGAATCGTCGACCTTCTGAGCGCGGGCCGCGATCTTCGGGAGCAGATCACGGACTGAACTCAGAACCTTGTTGACCATGGGAGACACTCCTCGCACCGAACCGTGAGGGAGCGGATCGGCAGATAGACATAACGGCTGCCCCGTCACGATATGTCGGTCACGCGTTCCGGTGATCGGAAGTCCCGGAGGCCGGGATCAGCCGCCGGATCCTCGCGCTCGCCGCTGGTCCCGGCCAGTGAGACGAGACCCCAGAGGCAATTCACGCTCCCCTAGCGTCGGGCGTCGACACTGCCCCTGGAAAGGACGGGACTCATCGTGACGATCACTCAGTCCGACAACGACGAGGTTCGCGAGATCCAAGCTGGAACCGCGCCTACACGCTTTGCGCGTGGATGGCACTGCATTGGACTCACGGAGTCCTTCAAGGACGGCCAGCCGCACTCCATCGAGGCGTTCGGCACCAAACTGGTCGTCTTCGCCGACAGTGAAGGCAACGTCAAGATCCTCGACGCGTACTGCCGTCACATGGGTGGCGACTTGAGCCAGGGCGCCATCAAGGGCGACGCCATTGCCTGTCCGTTCCACGATTGGCGCTGGGGCGGCAACGGCAAGTGCCAGAAGATTCCGTACGCACGCCGCGTCCCCCCGCTGGCCAAGACGCGCGCCTGGCAAACCCTCGACCAGGACGGTATGCTCTTCGTCTGGCACGACCCCGAGGGCAACCCGCCGACCGACGACGTGGCTATCCCCCGCATCGAAGGCGCGCTCAGCGACGAGTGGAGCGACTGGGTCTGGTACACCACGACCGTCGACACCAACTGCCGCGAAATCGTCGACAACATCGTCGACATGGCGCACTTCTTCTACGTGCACTACTCCTTCCCGACGTACTTCAAGAACGTCTTCGAAGGCCACGCCGCAACGCAGTACATGCGCGGCGTCGCTCGCTCGGACATGCGTCCCCACGCAGCAGGCACCCCGAAGATGGTCGGCAGCAACTCGGTTGCCACGTACTTCGGCCCCTCCTTCATGGTCGACGACCTGACCTACGAGTACGAGGACTACAACGTCGACTCTGTGCTCATCAACTGCCACTACCCGGTCAGCGCTGACAAGTTCGTGCTCCAGTACGGCATCATCGTCAAGAAGTCGGATCGCTTCCAGGGTGAAGCCGCCGACGCGATGGCCGCGAACTTCGGCACGTTCATCGCCAAGGGCTTCGAGCAGGACGTCGAGATCTGGAAGAACAAGACTCGCATCGAGAACCCGCTCCTGTGCGAAGAAGACGGCCCGGTCTACCAGCTCCGTCGCTGGTACGAACAGTTCTACGTCGATGTCGCGGACATCGCTCCCGAGATGACCGAGCGCTTCGAATTCGAACTCGACACCGCGCGACCCGTCGCAGCCTGGCAGAAGGAAGTCGAAGACAACCTCGCTGCAAAGAAGGCAGACGAAGATGCAGCCTCTTCAGTGCGCTGAGTGCAAGGCTCAGGTCCTGGTCCAGAAGAACAGTTGGGAACACACCACCGTTCAGTGGAGTGACCAGGCCCGCGCCCAGTGCCTCGAAATCGCCGACGACCGTGAATTCGGGCAGCGAGAGGGACGACCCGGTGCCCCTCGCAAGCAGTGCGGCGCCTTGATCGCGTCCATCGTGAACGCTGCAACAGCGGGCCAACTCGAGATCCTCAACGACGAGCCGGTGCCTCAGCCGATCGTCGACGACAGCGAACCCGTACCGACTCCGTTTCACTAGTCAAGCCAACATCTTTCGAAGAAGGTAGTAATGATCGATCCTCAGTACTACGGCCCGTGGGCAGTCATCGCCGGCGGTTCAGAAGGTGTCGGCGCAGGGTTCGCCGACGAGCTCAGCAAGATCGGCATCAACCTCGTTCTCATCGCCCGCAAGCCGGGCCCGCTCGAGGAGACCGCGGCCAAGGCACGCGCCAACGGCGTCGAAGTACGCACTCTCGCATTGGATCTGCTCGTTCCGGACGCGCTCGATCAGATCAAGGCGGTCACCGACGACGTCGAGGTCGGCCTGCTCATCTTCAACGCCGGCGCCAACAGCTACGGCCACGAGTTCGTGACCGGTGATCTGACGGGATTTGCCGGAGTCATCGAGCTGAACATCAACAAGCAGCTCGAACTCTCGCACCACTTCGGCGGATTGATGAAGGATCGCGGACGCGGCGGCATCATGCTGCTTGGTTCGCTGGCCGGATTCATGGGCTCCGAGCACCAGAGCATCTACGCGGCGTCCAAGGCATTCGGGCGCATCTTCGCCGAAAGCCTGTGGCTCGAACTCCAGCCGTACGGCGTTCACGTCGTCGAGTTCATTCTCGGTGTCACTCGCACACCCGCTATGATTCGCGCGGGACTGAACTTCGACATCCCGGGCATGAACGTCGCAGAGCCCGAAGATGTTGCACGTGAAGGTCTCGAACACCTTGCCGACGGCCCGATCTGGGTGGCTGCAGGAAACTACGAAGGCGCCAAGAAGCGCAGTGGCTTCCCCCGAGACAAGATGGTCAAGGGTGCTGCCGAAGCGATGCGCAAGCTGCTCAACCGCTGACATCTGCTGTGCGCCTTTATTAACCCCCCGACGTTAAGAAAGGCGCACAGCATGAGCATCGACATCACCACTCTTCTCGACGAACGCGAGATCACCCGCTCCATCTTCGAGTTCGCCCGAGCCATGGATGCGCGAGAGTGGGATGAACTCCACCGGATCATGACGCCGGACGCTACGGCAGAATTGGGCACCGGAACTCTGCGCGGACCCGCCGAGGTAGTGGCGTCCATCCGCTCGTTCCTCGACGAGTGCGGTCCCACCCAACATCTGATCGGTAACGTGCTGGTCGAGGTGGTCGGCGATCTCGCCACCAGCTGCTCCTATGTCAGCGACATGCATGTGGGCACCGGGAGCAAGGCTCACCTGAACTTCTTCACCCTCGGCGACTACCACGACTCATGGGCGCGGATCGACGGAAAGTGGCGAATGACGCACCGCACCAAGCATTCACACGCCAGTCAGGGATCCATCGAGGTTCTGGGCGCCGGCCCCAGCGGTTGGCGGAGCTGATTCAGCTCAACATCGACGAACGGCCGGTCGCGAGCGGACTCTTGCTGGTGAGTCCGCCGTCGACCACCAGGGTCTGCCCCGTCATGTAGCGAGATTCGTCCGAAGCCAGGTAGACCATGGCATGCGCGATGTCTTCGGGTTCGCCGAGGTAAGGCAGGGCGTTTGCCTGCTTCATGCCGTCGATGACATCAGCGGGGATGTTGTCCACGAGAGCGGGTGTCATGATCGCGCCCGGCGCTACGGCATTGCACCGAACGCCGTTTGCTCCGTACTGGACTGCGATGTACTGCGTCAGACGAATGACTGCCGCTTTGGCGGATCCGTAGGCAGACTGCAGGGAATCCCCGATCAATCCACCTACCGAGGCCGTGTTGACGATCGATCCTCCACCGGCACTGTTCATGTGCGGAATGGCAAGTCGTGAAGCGACGACAGTGCTGCGGACGTTGAGCGACATCACGCGATCCCACTCGTCCAAGTCCATCCGGAGCAGGTCGAGATCCTTGCGCGGGTTACTACCGCCCACGTGATTACACAGGACGTTGATGCCGCCGAATTCGGCGACCGCCTTTTCGATCATCGCTGCCAGAGAGTCCTCGTTCATGACATCGACGCCGAAACCCAGTGCATTGCCACCGGTCTCGCGAATCGCCACCGCCGCTTCCTCTGCACGCACAGGATCGAGGTCGGCGACCAACACCTTGGCGCCCTCTGCCGCCATGAGTTGTGCTGCTGCACGCCCGATTCCACTGGCGGCGCCTGTGATCACTACACTCTTGCTTTCGAGCCTGTTCATATCTGTTCCTTTCGCGGAGAATCGCCGTACCCGGATCTCACGTGCCCGGAGTTGACAGCTCGGCGATTGCCCGATCACTACCAGTCAACGCAGGATCGACAGCCTCGTCCAACTTTCTTGAATGAACTCACAAGTACGTGACCACGGCCCGCGCACCTGCTACACCGCCGAAATCGAGTGGCGACGGAAGACCTCACTGTGCTGAAGTGGCACTATGCAGAATTCTGTTCGACCGCTGTCCATCGACGACCTCGACCGTGCCGCCGAGGTTCTCGGCGAGGCGTTTGCCGACTACCCCTGGACGAACTGGTGCGTCGCCGAAGACTCCCACGTGGAACGCGTCGCGACTCTGCAACGGATCTACCTCGAACACCTGGCACTACCGTTCGGGCGTTCCTACATAGACGATTCCGGCAACGGCGTCATCGCAGTCCTGCCGCCGGACGCTCCAGAGCCTGATGAAGCGACCGTCGAGAAGATCGTCGAACTGCACGGAGATCGGTTCGAGCGCGTTCTTCAGGCTGACGAACAACTGTCTGCGCTTCCCGTCCCCGACAACGCGTGGTCGTTGGCAACGATCGGTACGACGCCGCGCTCACGCGGAACCGGATTGGGTTCTGCGCTACTGAAACATGCTTTGGCGGAACTGGATCGAACCGAACAGAATTGCTGGCTCGATACGTCGACCGAACGAAATCTACCGCTGTACCAACGGTTCGGTTTCACGATAGCAGGCGAAATCTCACTGACTGACGGACCGACGGTGTGGCGGATGCATCGACTTCAGGGCTGATTGTTCGACTTCAGCACTCGCCGAATCATTTTCGACAACGACGCGTATTGGGTGATCGTGTTGACGGCGATCCACCTCGAGACCGGCCACGTCCGGGTCCACGAGAAAACCCCGACCGACAGCAGTTGATCGTCGTCAAGGGTCTCGATGTAGTTGCGCAATATCGCAACAGCAGCTCCCAAGCGGTCACGAAGCTCCTGAGCCGGAATGTCGATGCTCGCGTCGACAACCGACTGGTTCAGTGCGGGTGTTTGCGTCCACTTGTAACCTGCCGCCGGCGTCTGCGGAGCCTCGTCTCGCAGCCCGGCACCTATCCACTCTGCGACGGCCTCTGCCCACCAGACACGCACAGCGAGTGCGTCGTGCACCGTCCACGCGTCGACGGCAACGGCGTCGAACGCATCGGCCTCGGCGACGCCGTCGAGTAACGCTTCGAGTTTCGAATACGCCGAGTCCAGCTCGCTCACCAGTTCTTCGCGTGACCAGGTCTGCGCCACAATGCCTCCGAACGATCAGTGGAGAAGAAAGAAGCGGGACCATCTCGACTCGATGGCCCCGCCTCCAACTTTAACGTCCTCCCGGATTCAGTTCAGCTCACCCAAGAACCTTCCGAGGTTCTCGGCGATTTCCTTCGACCTGGTGTGGTGCAGGTAGTGGTCTCCGTCCAGCAAGATCACCTCTCCGTGATCGACGGAGGCTGCCTGCCCCTCGTGCAGCTCTGTCCAGCCCTGAACTTCTGAATTGTTCACGGCGAACAACAGAATCGGAAGATCGGCTGGGAACGTCTTGCCGATTGCTTCAGCAAAGTTACTCGAAAGATGATCCATCTCGTTGAGATAGGTATCGCTGAAGTTGTTCTTCGCAGTCAACTGTCGCATCTCGTCCTTTGCGGCGGGATCGAGGTACTCGTCCGAGGCTTCACCACCGACGACCTTGGACAGCAATTCCGCCAAGCCCAATTGCCTTCCAACTCGGAGTGCGTCGATCGGGAATTTGGTATCCATGTTCGGCTGCCCTGGAACACTGCTGTCGATACCCACGAATGCGGTGACCTCGTCACGGTACTTCGCGGTGTAGTCCAGCGCATAGAGACCAGTGATCGAGTGCCCCATGAGGATGTATTCGTCAATTCCCAGCGACTGTACTGCCGTATGAATCTCTTCGACGATGTTCGCAGTCGTGCGGTCCTTGTCCGTTCCATCACTGTAGCCGTAACCGAAGGGCTCGATCGTGACGACGCGGTAGTCAGGTGCGAGCTCGTTGACAAGCGGTGTGAAGTCGAGAATCGGTGCGGACGTTCCGAACCCGGGTAACAGCACTATGGTCTGATCGCCGGTGCCGCGGATCGAGTAGCTCATGTTCTTTCCGTCGACGGACACGAACTGGTTGCCCGTCTCCCCGGCCGGAACGCTCGCTTTGCTGGAGCCGACATTGAATACGAGCGCTATCGATACCAGCACAACCAGAACTACGGACACCGAAGCAACCAGCTTCAGTGCAACGGTACGAATCTTCTTCATTCTCATCCTCATCTTCTCGGGCGTCGATACGGCTAGGAAAGGCTCGACATCGAGGCCGCACTGGTCTCGTCGAGCACACGCAACACGTTGTTGCCCATCAGCTTTGCCAAGTCCTCCGCGGACCAACCGCGTTCCGCCAGACGGTCTATCAACACCGCGAAACCGGATACGTCCTGCATACCGTCCGGAAAGTCGTCGAACCCATCGTAGTCACTGCCCAAACCGATGTGGTCGATGCCCGCGACGTCTCGGGCATGCTCGACGTGGTCGGCGAGATGGTCCACTGTCATCGCCGGTCGTGGGCCGACTCGCCCGCCTTTGAACCATTCGTTGTACTCGGCAGAAAGGAACATGGGTACAAAGGCGATCATGATGACCCCGCCGTTGTCCGCGAGCAGTCGCATGACGTCGTCGGGAACATTACGGGGGTGACCGCATAGCTGAGAGCACGACGAATGGCTGAAAATCACCGGCGCCGAAGACGTCTCGATGGCATCTCTCATCGTTTCCACCGAGACGTGCGACAGGTCGACGAGTACGCCGAGCCGATTCATTTCGCGCACGATCTCGCGACCGAAGTCGGTCAGCCCGCCGTGTACTCGAGTGTCCGTCGCGGAGTCCGCCCACCCGGTGTTGTCGTTGTGCGTCAGCGTCATGTACCGAAGACCAAGGCGCGCCATCATTCTCAGGACACCGAGCGAGCTGCCGATGCTGTGACCGCCCTCCGCGCCCAACAAGGACGCGACCTTGCCCTCGCTCCAGATGCGACGCACGTCGTCACCTGTACGCGCGAATTCGAAAGTATCCGGGTATCGCTCGATCATCCGGTACACGTAGTCGATCTGTTCGAGTGTGTACTGAACCGCCTCTGGCTCCGTCCGGTCACACGGGGTGTAGACCGACCAGAACTGCGCACCGACGCCGCCGCGACCGAGTTTGTCGATGTCGGTTTGGAAGATGGAATCCTTCTCGAGATTCTCCACCGAGTATGCGGCAGTTTCGCGAGCCGTCCAGGCCAGATCGTTGTGACCGTCGATGACCGGCGCAAGGCCGTAAGCATCGAGTGCCGCGGGGTGATTCACGTCCGGAAAAGGAGCGAGAGGTTTCATCATGAGTTTTCCTCGAAAAGTAGTGCGGGCAGGTCGAGGGCCCTCATCGCCTTCGACCTGCCCGAGATTTCATTCAGCGGAGAGAATCATCTCGCCGCGACTAGTCGGAAATCTTCTTGAAAAGCCTTGTCATGTAAAGATATTGCTCGCCATCGATCGTGAGATGAGCCATCTCACCCGAAGCGCTCTCGTTACTGATCGAGAACCTGGAGGCGGACAGAGGCACGACCTTGGTGGGCGGAGCCGGCGGCTCGCCGTCGATCTCGACCTTGGCGAAGTTCTGCACCTGGAATCCGCCGTCCTCGCCGCGCGTGAGTTCGATTCGCACGGTTGTCGATTCATAGGTTCCGAGAATGTGCGACAGGTCGATGTCTTCCGCATTCGGCTCGGACTTCGGCTCCGGCAGAACGAGATCGAGCTCCTGGGCGATCTCCTTCTCGATGTCGTGGGCCAGGGCGCCGCCGCCACGCGAGTTGGTCACCACGGCCATGGCGAGACCGAGCTCGGGGAAGGTGTGAAAACGAGTGATCTGGCCGATCGTCGCACCACCGTGCTGCGCGGACGTCACGCCGCCCCAGTCGGACAGGATCCAGCCGAGACCCCAGGCCTGATCGACGCTCGAGACCGCGGTCAGGTCGAATTGCGGAGTGCGCATCAGGCGCGCGGATTCTTCGGACAGAATGCGTTCACCCGTCAATGCGAGTCCGTCACGCATGTGTGCAGCACCGAAGGTCAGGAGCGAGCTGACCGATCCGGTGATGATCCCGGCCGGACCGATACCGCGCGGAAGCAGCCACTGCTTGGTCGGAATCACCTTGTCCGGCGACGTCCGATCCGGGTTGGCCACGTGGCCGACGGCCGTGCGGAACAGCGGCGCGTCCTTGGCCTTGGTGATGATGTGCGTCAATCCGAGTGGCTTCCAGAGATATTCGACCAACGCCTCGTCCCACGTCATCTCACGAAGGACCTCGACGATGCGGCCGGCAACGGCAAAACCCGCGTTGCTGTAACTCAGATGCCCGCCGGGCTCGGTGACGCTGATCGCGGTCGCGAGTTCGTCGACGTACTTCTCGACGCAGTCGTCACCGTCACCGGTGTCGTTGAACAGGTCTCCGTCGATACCGCTTGTGTGCGTGAGCAACTGGCGGATCGTGATTTCCTTCGTGTTGGAAGGATCCGCGATCGTGAACTCCGGAAGCACCTCCACCACCAGGGTGTCCAGCGTCAGCTTGCCCTCGTCGACGAGCTGCATGATCAGCGTCGTCGTCCAGATCTTGCTCGCGGATCCGTACTGGAACAGGGTGTCTGCGTCGACGTCGACGCGCGTGTTCAGGCTCGTCACTCCGGTGGTGATGACACGGATATCCGCCGCGCAGTCTTCGCCCAGCGCGATCACACCGACCTGCGCGCCCGGTACCGAATGCTTGGCTGCCAGTTCGTCGAGGCGTTCCTGCCACTTCGGGGCGACAAGTAGGTCCTTGGGCAAGTCGGTCACAGGTCGAACTCCTTCGATCATGGAAGCGAGCGGCGTAGACGGCGTTGCTGGGATCCGCTCAGGTCTCACTCGTCGGGAAGTGAGGTTGCGGAAGCAATAACCGTCCACCCATGATCTCAGTGTGCTCGCAGTCACGTCCTGGTCGATTGCACCGAAGTCGGCCCCGAAAATGGTGCAATCGGACGAGCGAGTGTTCAGGATTCGCCATTCGAAACGATCAGCGCTCGAAGGTTCCTTCCAAGCGATTGCGTGAACCCGGATGGATCAAGCGCGCCGCGCTGACCAATCCGTTAGCCGACCAGGTGCGGCGGCGAATCAGCAGGCACGGTTCCCCGCGATCGATGCGTAACAGCTCGCATTCGTCCGGGCTACCCAACACCGCTTCCACGACATGCTCGCCGCGAACCAGAGGCGCAACGTCACTCAAGTAGTTGTTGGGGGTGATCGCGGTGAAGTCCTGGCGCAGATAGTCGGGCGCCTCGTTCGGATTCACGAATCGGTCTTCCACCTGAATCGGAGTTTCGTCCTCGAAGTGCACCATCAGCGAATGGAACACCCGTTTGCCCACCGATTCACGAAGGAACGTCTGCCCGTGGTCGGTTTCTTCCTCACGAACGAAGACGACCTCGGTTCGATGACGGTGGCCGCGGCGCTGAATCTCGTCGGCGATGTTCTTGACTTCGAACAGCGGGGACGCGGTCTTCGTGGCGGCGACAAAAGTACCGACCCCCATCATCCGCACGATCAGACCGTCGCTGGTGAGTTCGCGAAGCGCTCGATTGATCGTCATTCGTGACAACCCCAGCGCACTGACCAGTTGATTCTCCGAAGGCAGCTGATCGCCTTCGGTCCACCGACCCGAGTTGATCTGCGAGACCACGAGGTTCTTGACCCGTTCGTAGGCAGGGGCGGACTCGCCGCCTGCCTCGTTGAACAGCACGGCGAGTTCTGCGTCCACTTCGGCAATCGCCATCGCCACCACCCGTTCGTCGAAAACCACCGAGTCGGTTCTCCCGTTCGGCCTCCGAAGTCTATCCGCCTCGTGCACCTTTCCGATCCATCCGCGAGCGTCCGCGCCGGACCTAACCCACCATGCGCCGCAATTGGCTCGTCGCAACCGAAAGCGCAGCAAGATCGTGTTGCCCGGACGCCTCGATCTCTGCGAGCGCGAGAGTGGACCTCTCGATTCTCGACGCATTCCTTTCTTCCCACCTCGAGAGTTTTTCCGCTGTCGTGTCACCCGCTTCCGCGTCGGCCAAGACGTCGAGGGTCAGGGCCCGCACCGTCGAGTACAACTCGTCCCGCAACGACAACCTCGCCAACGCGTTCCATTTTCCGTCCTTGCTCAATGCCGACACTCGATTGAGCATCGGGACGAGCCCAACATGCTCACCGAGCCGGAAATAGAGTTCGCCGGTCTCCGAGATCGTCCGATCGGCAAGGTCCGCGATCTCCACCACGTCGAGCAGTCCGAACTGATCGAGCAATATCTCCACTCGCCTGACCAGGTTCTCCGGCGCGCCCTTGTCCGTGATGAGGACCGTTCGCGCAGCCAGGTTCCGCTGATCTGCGCCTACCAGCCAGTCATCGAGCTCTGCCGACGCCTCCGCGATGCGATCACCGAATCTGCTGATCTCGGCCCCGACGGCCAGCGGTTGCGGACGACGTGTCAGCATCCACCGTGACGCCCGGTCGAGCAGTCGCCTGGTGAGCAGGATCAACTCGTCGGACACTGCGGTCGAGATCGAGGCTTCGCTGATGTCGTGCCACAACCCCCACAGTCCGAACACCTCGGAGACCACAGTGAAGGCACGTACTGCGTCTTCCGGATCAGCGCCGACTTCTTCACCGAGCCGATACGCATAGGTGATGCCGCCTCGATCGATGACGTTGTTCGTCAGCACTGTCGCGACGATCTCGCGACGAAGTGGGTGCCGGTCGAGGGCGTCACCCCCTGCAACTCGAACGCCCTCCGGAAAATAGTTCGCCAGCACCTGGCGGTAGATCTGGTTGTCGATCGAGCTTCCCGCCAACAGCGTGGATTTCAGATCGAGCTTGACGTGGGCCATCAGTGTGGCGAGTTCCGGCGACGTCAGCCCCGTTCCCGACTTCTCGGCCGCGGCGAACTGCTTCTTGGTCGGAAACCCTTCGATGACACGGTCGACGATCCCGCGCGATTCGAGGTTGGAAATCACTCTGCCGTGCACACCGATCATCGCCCCCGCATCCGCCCGCGTGGTACCCATCAGTTCGTTCTGCGAACGGTTGTCTGCGAGAACGAGTTCTGCGACCTGGTCGGTCAGCGATTCGAGTAGTGCGTCACGACGTGAGTCCGTGACGACGCCTGAGCTGATCAGGGAGTCGAGAAGGATTTTGATGTTCACCTCGTGGTCGGAACAATCGACTCCGGCCGAATTGTCGAGGGCGTCTGTGTTGATCCGTCCACCGCCGCGTGCGTATTCGATCCGTCCGGCCTGGGTGAGGCCGAGATTGCCTCCTTCACCGATCACTCGGGCACGCACTTCGTTGCCGTTCACCCGAACGGCGTCGTTGCTCTTGTCGCCGACTTCGAGGTCGGACTCACCGGAGGCCTTGACGTACGTTCCGATGCCGCCGTTCCACAACAGATCTGCCGGGGACCGCAAAATCGCCCGAATCAGTTGCGGTGGAGTCAGTTCGGTGACGTCGTCCTCGAGGCCCAGTGCCTCTCGTATCTCGTCACTGATCGGAACGCGCTTCGCCGAGCGTTCCCACACTCCGCCGCCGGCACTGATCAAGGTCGGGTCGTAGTCGGCCCACGAGGATCGGGGGAGCGCAAAGAGACGTGATCGCTCGTCGTACGAGCGCTCAGGCGACGGGTTCGGATCGACGAACACGTGCCGATGATCGAACGCCGCGATCAGGCGAATGTGTCTGCTGCACAACATACCGTTGCCGAAGACGTCGCCACTCATGTCTCCGATCCCCACCGCGGTGAAGTCATCGTGCTGGGTATCGACGCCGAGCTCACGGAAGTGCCGCTTGACACTTTCCCAGGCGCCCTTCGCCGTGATACCCATGGCTTTGTGGTCGTAGCCGACCGACCCGCCGGACGCGAAGGCGTCGCCGAGCCAGAATCCGTACTCCGCGGCAACCTCGTTCGCGATGTCGGAGAACTTCGCAGTTCCCTTGTCCGCGGCGACAACAAGATACGTGTCGTCTCCGTCGTGGCGAACGACCCGCCGCGCCGCGACAACGGCCCCGCTCTGCTTGTCGACGTTGTCGGTCAGATCGAGTAGTCCGCGAATGAAGGATCGGTAGCAATCGATCCCGGCCGCCAACGCAGCTTCTCGGTCTGCGTCTGCGCCCCGCCCTGGAACCGGTGGGCGTTTGACGACAAATCCGCCCTTCGCTCCGACAGGCACGATGACTGCGTTCTTGACTGCCTGCGCCTTCACCAATCCCAGTACCTCGGTGCGAAAGTCCTCTTTCCGATCCGACCAGCGCAAGCCGCCGCGAGCCACCGTACCGAAACGAAGGTGCACACCTGCTACATCGGGTGAGTACACGAATATCTCGAACTTCGGTCGAGGGAAAGGCAATACGGACAGCTTCTCCGAATCGAACTTCAACGAGAGCGCGCCGAGCGATTCAGTGGGATACACGAAATAGTTGGTACGCAACGTGTTACGGACCAGTTCGGACAACGCGCGCAGGATCCGATCGGCGTCGAGTCCTTGCACCTGCGCCACGGCCGTTTCCACGTCCGCTGCTGCACGTGCACCTCGATCTCCGTCGACGACGTCAGGATCGAAACGGCTCTCGAACAATTCGCACAATCTGCCGGCGATCTCGGGATGATCGGCAAGTACCTCGGCGACGCGACCGGTGCTGTAAGGAAATCCCGCTTGCTGCAAGAACTCCGCGTATGCCCGCAGCACCACTACCTGTTTCCAGCCGAGTCCCGCGATCGCGACCAATTCGTTGAACGAGTCCGGCTCGGCGTCACCGTTTCGAACCGCGGCAAACGTCGCCGCGAATCGCGCGGCAAAGTTGTCGAAGCCTTCGACCGGAGCACTCGGATAGTCGAGCGTGAACTCGTAGATCCTGGACTGTTCGGTTCCCGCCGGTGCGATCTCGTACGGACGCTCGTCGACCACTTCGACGCCCAGGCTCTGCAATACGGGCAGCACCTCGCCCAGCGAGAGCGGATCACCCGAGACGTACAGCCCGAGACGGTGAGTACCCGGTCCGTCGACAGAACGGGCCAACCGTGGACTTACTTCTCCGGGCGCGAGGCCCTCGAACACCGCCATGTCCTCGGCGGCTCGGACAGCGTCGAAATCCTGCTTGTATGCCACCGGAACGCGCTCGGCGAACCGAGCACGCCTGCGCCGCTCGTCGTAGTGCGAAGCATCCAGAACGAATCGTTCGTCCCACGTCAGGCACGCGTCGACGACGAGGTCCCGAATCTCCCGTGCTTGTCGCGCCGACGCGAAGTTCGCGCCGCCGCCGACTGTGGCCGTGAAATGTACGACGGCCAAGGGGGATTCCGAGACTCGACTGGAGAACTCGATATTGTGGGCACCGAGTGCGTCGGCGAGTACCGACTCGGCCGTTGTTCTGATCGTCGTACTGAATTTCTCGCGCGGAACGAAGAGCAAAGCCGACAACTCTTGATCTCGCCCTGTGACCGGGGAACTTCCCACCGGTTGCAAGAACAGATGGATCGATGTGCGGCCGTCCACGGAAGTGAGTTCGTCCAGCGCGTCCGCGATTCGGGCCGGCTCGGCCGCCAGGAGCACTGTGACCGGAATCGACTGAATCACTGCCAGCATCGATTGTCCGACAAACGAATCGACGGTGGATCCTGAGGCCTCGAAGATGTCTGCGACGCGTCCTCGCACGAGCGGGGTTCGCCTGACGTCGGCGACGATACCGGTCGCGGTGAAGAACCCGACGAATCGGTACGCACGGTCGCCGACGGACACGTCGATCTCGGTGGCGTATTCGGATCCACCGAACCCTTGCCGGAGGTACACCACTGCAATCGCGAGGGGCGCCGCTTTCGAATCCGAAGAGCCGGTTGGATCGGGGAGCACGCCGATGGCGTACGGCTCGTCACTGTCGACAGTTCGCGCACCACCGATGACACTGAAGTTTCCGGCGCTGCACCACCGGAGAAAGTCAGCTTCTTCGGCGTAGCCGTTCGAGTCCAGTTGCTCGCGCGCCTCGTCGACGAGGTCCCGCAGGGGCACGGAATCGCGGAAGGCACGCGCGATACGGTCGAGGATTCCGGCGACGTCGTCCGCGATCACCTGCGCCTGCGCGTCCGAACAGTGTGCGGGTAGTCCTATGTGGATCCATGATTCGGTGCGCTCCCCGGCCCGGGCGTCTTCGGTGCTGTGCGCCGGTTGTACGGCTGTGCGAAGCACGGGGTGCACCACGAATTCAGGTTCCACGCGGGCACGGGCAAGTGTCGCCAAGACCGCTTCGACGAGCTGCGGCATGTCGTCGCCGACGTATTGAATCGCGGGGCCATCCCCTAACTCCCCGGCCGGCGCGAGTCGCGAGATCGACGAGTTGTGTCCTCGTCGACGCGAAAGGTCCATGTGCGCGGCGACAATCGCCAGCTTGCGGTCTTCGGCGAGCGCAGCGTATCGATCCGCCGACAAGCCCTCGAAATACGTACTGGACACCCTCCTCACATTCTCGGAGTCCGGTGTCGTGTCGACTGAAACGAGGCTCATGTCAGCACCTTCCGTCGAAAGCCACGCTGCTTCCGACTTGTAGTGGGTTCGATCCGCAATCAACTTGTCTATACAGGCTTAGACAAGTTGATCATTGCAGAACGTGAGCCGCGACACAACAACTTCACCCCTGGACAAATTCGCCACCCTCGGCCATAGTCAGTCCATGCCAACTAGTGGCAATTAGATTTCATTAGATGAAATTCGTAACTATTCCGCCTCGAAGGAGCCCCCGTGACTACCCAGACCGCGCCCGACACCGACAGCGTCGATCTCGCAGAGTTCCGCAGCACTGTCCGAGCCTTCGCCAACGCCGAGATCCACCCAGGAGCAGCCGCACGCGACGAGTCCAAGGAGTTCCCGGCGCAGCTGGTCAAGCGCCTCGGGCAGCAGGACCTCATGGGCATTTCCGTGCCCGAGGAATTCGGCGGCCTGGGTCTGTCGACACGAACCCAACTGGTCGCCATCGAAGAAGTTGCACGCACCGACGCCGCGCTGGCATCGATCTACACCGCCCACTACCTGGGCCTCGAGCCGATTCTCGTCGGCGGCTCCGAAGAGCAGAAGCATCGCTGGTTGCCCCAGCTCGCGTCGGGCGAACTACTGGCCGGCTTTGCACTCACAGAACCCGATGCCGGCTCCGACATCGCCTCGATGCGTACCGTCGCCCGACGCGAGGACGACGGCTGGCATCTCTCCGGATCGAAGACGTACATCTCCAACGCCAAGGAAGCCGACCTGGTCGTGCTCTTCGCCAAGACGGACCCGAGCGCAGGATTCCGAGGCATCACCGCCTTCGTCGTCCCCAAGGGAACTCCGGGAATCAGCTACTCGGAGCCGCAGGACAAGATGGGAATTCGTTCGGCCCCGACGTACACCGTCTACCTCGACGACGTCGTTCTGCCGCTCGACTCCGTGATCGGCACCGAAGGTCGCGGCGGCAACATTGCCTTGACCGCCCTGAACCGAGCACGCATCGACGTAGCGGCAATGGCAAACGGCATCGCTTTGCGCGCTTGGGAACTGGGACGCGAGTACGCAACGGAGCGAAAGCAGTTCGGCACGCCGATCTTCGACTTCCAGGCAATCCAGCTACTCCTCGGTGGCTGCGACGCGCAACTTGTCGCATCACGCGTCACCGCAGACTGGGCCGCCGACGTCAAGGACGCCGGTCAGGACATCCGCCGCGCCGCATCGATTTCGAAGTACGTCGCCACCGAAGCCTGCTTCTCGATCGTCGATCAAACCGTACAGATCCACGGTGGCGCAGGTTTCATGCGCGAATCGGAAATCGAACGCCTGTACCGCGATTGCCGCATTCTCCGCATCTTCGAGGGCACCTCGCAGATCCAGTTGCTCACCATTGCCGGCAATGCTCCGTCGCCGCGTTCCACCGAGTTCTGAAAGGCGCGGACATGACTGCACTTCCCCCACTCGACGGCATCCGGGTCATCGACCTCTCACGCGTCCTTGCCGGACCCTACTGCACCGCACTGCTTTCCGACGCCGGTGCGGACGTCGTCAAGATCGAATCCGAACACGGTGAAGACTCTCGGCACCTCGGCCCGTTCCGCGACGGCGAGAGCATCTACTTCAACGTGCTCAATCGTGGCAAGCGTTCGGTGGCACTCAACCTCAAGAACGACGGGGACCGTGAGGCGCTATTAACGCTCATCGAGACCGCCGACGTCGTCGTCGAAAACTTTCGCCCCGGCGTCACCAAGCGCCTGGGAATCGACTACGAGGCTGCGCGGGCTCGCAATCCGCGGATCGTGTACGCGTCCATCTCCGGTTTCGGACAGGACGGGCCCATGTCCGGAGCCGCCGCCTACGACCTTGTAGTCCAGGCTCTTTCGGGAATCATGAGCATCACCGGTTCGGAGGAATCCGGGCCGACACGATTGGGTGAGTCGTTCGGAGACCTGGTCGCCGGGCTGTTCGCCGCCTGGGGAATCAGTACCGCCCTGCTGAGTGCACGGGCGAGCGGACTCGGGCAGCACCTTGACGTCGCGATGTTCGACAGCATGCTCGCCATGCTGCCGACAGCACACAGCCAACTGCAATCCACCGGGCTCACTCCCCCACGCGTCGGCAACCGTCATCCGGTGTCAACACCGTTCGACACCTACAAGGCCGACGACGGACTCTTCGTCCTCGCGGTTGCGAGCCAGTCGGGTTTCGAGAAGCTGGCGCAGACGATGAATCGCGTCGACCTGATCGCAGATCCTCGATTTGCCGACGACACCGCCCGGACCGAGAACGAACCGGCACTGCGCAAGGAGATCGAAAACTGGGCTGCCGGAAAGACCGTCTCCGACGTGGTCGATATTCTCGGCGACGCGGGCCTCGCCGGCTCGGAAATCTGGGACGTCCAGCAGGCACTCACCTCCGCGCAGGCCGAGTATCGC
Organism: Rhodococcus sp. RCBS9; assembly: GCF_029457415.1. Classification (NCBI taxonomy): domain Bacteria; kingdom Bacillati; phylum Actinomycetota; class Actinomycetes; order Mycobacteriales; family Nocardiaceae; genus Rhodococcus; species Rhodococcus sp. RCBS9. Next base: position 1,574,373 of record NZ_CP120422.1, read on the forward strand.
GGAGTCGTCGAATCGTTCGAGCACCCGGTAGCAGGAAAAATCTCCTACGTACGACAACCCGTCGTGTTCGGTGATAGCCGACGCCCCGATGTCCGCCGCAGTCCCCTGCTGGACGAGCACCACGGTGAGGTACTGCCGGGCTCGCGATAGATTCAGCGCAGACATCCCTCGGCACTTGGAGTAGGACATGGCCCCCGGCGACGTGACCCGCAGCGCGAATCGCACGTTCGAACTTCTCGGTGCGATCGTCGAGCACGGCGGGTTGACGCTCGGCGACGCCGCCAAGGCAACCGATCTGGCAACCAGTACCGCGCTTCGCCTGATCAGAAGCCTCGAACAAACCGAGTTCGTCGTCCGCGGCGAGGACAACGTCTATCGCGTCGGCCCGCGGCTACTACAGATCGGGGCTCGCGCACTCGGTGACAATCAACTGTTGCCGAGAGCGCGGCCCGCGATGAAGGCCATCGCCGAAACCACGAGAGAGTCGACCTACCTGTCGACGAAGGGACCGAAAGACACTGCGCTGTATCTCGATCAGATCGAGGGCACGCACGCGATCCGCCACATGGGGTGGGTGGGCCAGAGCGTTCCCCTGGACGGCACCGCCGTCGGCGCAGCGTTGAGCGGCAAGGTAGGCGAGAGCGGGTACGCCATTGCGCACGACACCATCGAGGATCACTCGACCGGAGTTGCCGCGCCGATCTACAACGCGGTCGGTCAGATAGCCGGAGCGCTCAGCGTCGTGGGCCCGACATTCCGTCTGACGGACGAGGTCTGCGCCAGCCACGGTCGTGTCTTGGTGGAGCACTGCGCCCGGTTGTCCGCGGAACTCGGCAGCCAGACACCCTGACCACCCCGAGCACTTGGCGATTCAGTCTCGTATCCGAGACAATGTGGTTCCCCGCTCCACCTCAGCCCTACCCGTAAGGACACACCCCACATGACGACGAGCCGCGTGAAATCTGCTGAGCGCGTGCTCGACGTGCTCGATCTCCTGGCCCGCCGGGGTGTGCCGCTGGCGACGGCAGAAATCTCCAGCGCCCTCGAGCTGCCGAAGAGTACGACGCATCACCTCCTCAATGTCATGCGGGATCGACGGTTCGTCTCGTACTGGGCTGATCAACGCGCCTGGACCCTGGGTGTCTCGGCGTTCGAAGTCGGTGCGTCGTACATGCGGTCCGGCCCACTTCACCGTGAGGGCCAACGATTCATGCTGGCACTCACTCAGTCGACCGACGAGACCTCCCATCTGGCGGTACTTCAGGGTTCTGACGTCATCTACCTCGACAAACGTGAACCTCTGAAGCCCGGCGTTCGGTTGGTGACCGAGATCGGGACCCGCCTTCCGGCGCATCTCACCGCAGTCGGGCGGGCGATTCTGAGCCGTCTGGATGCGGAACAGATCAGCGCGCTCTACGAGGGGTACACCTGGCCGACGCGGACCGGAACGGGTCCGTCGACGCTCGCCGAACTGCGAGAACTGCTCGCCGCAGCACGTGAGAGCGGATATGCGGTCGAAGAGAATGCGACGACATCCGGGATCAACTGCATCGCCAGCCCCGTGATCACACGGGACGGTCGTCCGGTCGCAGCTCTCGGCGTCACCTTCCTCTCCGGCTCCAAATCGGCCGAGGAGAGTGCCCTGATCGCCGACCGAGTGCGCGCCGTCAGCGCCGAGTTCTCCGCCGATCTCGGAGATCGAATGGTGGAGACCCCGACCGCAGACATGTAGCCAATTTCTCCGTTCCGTACTTTGCGGGCCTTGTTTTCGTCTCATATTCAAGACTAGAGTCTCGTATACAAGACTTTGTTAGATAGCCACGCATCATCATTGGAGTCCCATGAACGCCACCCCTGCCACCCAGACAGCCACCCGAACCATCGAGGTCGGAATCGGCGCTGTCACCATCGCCGACGTCGTCGACGTCGCGCGCAACGGATACGGCGTTGCATTGACCGCGGAATCACTGGCCGCGATCGCCGAAAGTCGTGCACGCATCGAAGCCCTGGCCGCAGACCCCACACCGGTCTACGGAGTTTCCACCGGATTCGGCGCACTCGCCACCCGGCACATTCCGGCGCATCTGCGGACACAGTTGCAGCGCAGCCTGATCCGCTCACATGCGGCAGGTTCGGGACCGGAAGTCGAACGCGAAGTGATCCGGGCCTTGATGCTTCTGCGTCTGTCGACGCTCGCCACCGGGCGGACCGGAGTGCGCCCTGTAGTCGCACAGGCGTACGCCGACCTACTCACCGCAGGCATCACCCCGGTGGTGCACGAATACGGCAGCCTCGGATGCTCGGGAGATCTGGCACCACTGGCGCATGTGGCGATGGCAATCATCGGTGAAGGTTCCGTCCGCACCGCCGACGGTGAACTCACCGATGCGGCAACGGCATTGGCTGCCCATGGTCTCGAACCGGTGGTTCTGGCCGAGAAGGAAGGCCTCGCACTGATCAACGGTACCGACGGGATGCTCGGTCAACTGGCCCTTGCGATCACCGATCTCGATCATCTGCTCAAGTTGGCCGACATCGCTGCCGCTATGAGCGTCGAGGGCTTGCTCGGCACCGATCAAGTGTTCGCCGCCGATCTTCAGGCGCTTCGCCCCCACCCCGGACAGGGCGCGGCCGCCTCGAACATGGTGCGCTTGCTTGCCGACTCCCCGATCGTCGCCAGCCATGCGGGCCCTGACTGCACCAGAGTTCAGGACGCGTACTCACTGCGGTGCGCACCGCAGGTTGCCGGCGGCGCACGCGACACCGTCGATCACGCCCGACTGGTTGCCGGGCGCGAATTGGCCAGTGCTGTCGACAATCCCGTCGTCACTCTCGACGGAAGGGTTCGGTCGAACGGTAACTTCCACGGAGCTCCCGTGGCCTACGTCTTGGACTTTCTCGCCATCGTGACCGCGGATGTCGCGGGTATCAGCGAACGCCGAACCGACCGCTTCCTCGACGTAGCACGCAATCACGGTCTGACCCCCTTCCTCGCCGACGACCCCGGTGTCGACAGCGGACTGATGATCGCGCAGTACACACAAGCTGCCATCGTGTCCGAACTCAAGCGACTCGCGAGCCCGGCCAGTGTCGATTCGATTCCCTCCTCGGCCATGCAGGAAGATCACGTCTCCATGGGATGGTCGGGTGCACGCAAGCTCCGCCGGTCCATCGACGGTCTCACCCGAGTTCTCGCGATCGAGATACTGACTGCAGCACGAGGAATCGATTTGCGCTCCCCACTCGAGCCCTCCCCCGCCACCGGAGCCGTCCTTCGGACCCTGCGCGAGAAGGTGCAGGGGCCGGGTACCGATCGCTTCCTGTCCCCCGAGATCGAGGCCGCGGTGGACTTGGCGGCATCGGGTGCACTTGTTGCGGCCGCGGAGAACGCGATCGGCGCCCTGGCATGAGCGCGCCCGGTGCGCTGAGGCCTCGCCCCCGACCCGAAATCGAAGCACTCCCTCGATACTCCAAAGCCGCCGGCCTCGAGCAGGTTCGGTGGCGGGCGTCGAGCAACGAGTCGACGGTTGCACCCTCGGCGGCCATTCTCGAGGCCGTCAATCTCGCGGCCTCACACTCGCACTTGTATCCGTCGCTGTTCGGCGACACGCTGATCGCTCGGTTGAGCGGCCGCCTGGGCGTCGGCGACGACCAGGTATTGGTCGGCGCCGGTTCGTTGGCACTGCTCCAGCAGGTATTGACCGCATACACGGGCCCTGGCACCGAAGTCGTCTACCCGTGGCGCAGCTACGAGGCGTACCCGATACTGATCGGAATCGCCGGGGCGAGCGGTGTCCCCGTCGCACTCGATTCCGAACATCGGCACGATCTGAGTGCAATGTCGGCAGCCGTGACTCCGCGGACCCGCGCAGTACTCGTCTGCAACCCCAACAATCCGACCGGAAGCGAGTTCTCGACCGCCGAGTTCGTCTCGTTCGCCCGCTCGATCCCGGGTGACGTCCTCATCCTTCTGGACGAGGCTTACCGGGAGTTCGCGACCAGCGATGTCGACGGCGTCGACCTGCTTCGAGCCTTTCCCAACATCGTCGTCTTCCGAACCTTCTCCAAGGCTTACGGATTGGCCGGACTTCGTGCCGGCTATGCCGTCACCAACTCGGCGATCGCAGCGGATCTTCGCAGCGCTGCACCGCCCTTCGGGCTCAGCGCCGTTGCCGAGGCCGCAGCCTGCGCGGCCCTGACCGATCCGGCACACACCGATTCGATAGCCGAAACGGTGACCGCGGGTCGTTCTCACCTACGTGAGCAATTGGCTCTGCGCGGCGTCGAGACGGTCCCGAGCGGTGCCAACTTCGTGTGGATCCCTCTCGGCAAGAGAGCTTCTGCACTCGAAGCGGCCTGCGTCGCGCAGGGTGTCTCGGTCCGGATGTTCCCCGGCGAGGGAGTGCGGGTGACCGTAGGTGAGCGGGCAGCAGAAGACGCCGTGATCGCCGCTGTGGATGCACTCGCACACAACCTTTGACCGACTGGAGAAAAGAATGTCCGTCCACGAACTTGCTCGGTCGATCGGTTCGAGTCGCCTGATCACCGACCCTGCGGTAATGGACTCGTACCGCCGTGACGAGGCCCATCTCGCCGAACCCGGCCATCCGGTAGCCGTCATGCTCGCCGAAACTGCGGCCGACATTTCCGAGGCTCTGAAATGGGCTACTGCTCACCGTGTCCCGGTGGTAACCCGCGGTGCGGGAACCGGTTTGGCGGGCGGCGGGGCAGCCGTCGAGGGCTGCCTGGTCATCTCGACCACTCGCATGCGCTCGATTCTCGAGGTCAATCCGGACGATCAGCTCGCTGTCGTGGAAGCCGGGGTGATCAACGCTGACATCAGCCGAGCAGCAGACGAGTACGGGCTGATGTACGCCCCTGATCCGAGCAGTTTCGAGATCTCCACGATCGGCGGAAACATCGCCACCAACGCCGGTGGACTGCGTTGCGTGAAGTACGGCGTCACCCGCGATTCAGTCCTGGGTCTCGAGGTTGTGCTCGCCGACGGTCGGATCGTGCGGACAGGCCGAAGGACCGTCAAAGGTGTTGCGGGATACGACTTGACCAGTCTTCTTGTCGGTTCGGAAGGAACACTCGGAGTCGTCACGAGTGCCACGCTGAAGTTGCAGCCCAAGCCCAAGAGAGCACCGGTCACCGTCGTCGGCAGTTTCGATTCTCTCCGCTCCGCAGCGGACGCGGTTGCCGCGGTCGTTCGCGACGGAATCGGGCCGAGCCTGCTGGAGCTGATCGATCGAGCAACGCTGCGCGCCGTCGACGACTGGAAACGAATCGGATTGGAAGACAACACCGCCGCGATGCTGATCGCACAGGCCGACGGGGTCGATGCCGACGCAGCAGCCGCGGCGATGCAGAAACACTTCGAGAGGGCGGGCGCCGATTTTGTCGCCGTCTCGCAGGACGCGGCAGAAGCCGCACAGCTACTCGAGATTCGCCGACTCGCCTATCCGGCTTCCGAACGACTCGGGCAATGTCTCGTGGAAGACGTCGGGGTCCCGCGGTCGAAACTGCCCGACATGCTCGAGAGTATCGACCGAGCGGCCGCCGAGCACATGGTCAAGATCATGACTGTCGCGCATGCTGGTGACGGCAACGTCCATCCGACCTTCGTCTTCGACCGCGCTGCCGACGGCTCGGTCCCCGAAGCCGTGTGGACCGCCGCGGACGAGGTCTTCCGGCGTGCTCTCGAACTCGGCGGAACTCTGACCGGAGAGCACGGCGTCGGCGTTCTCAAGCGTCGCTGGCTCTCTCTCGAGCTCGGTGAGGACAGCATGCAACTGCACCGATCGATCAAGGCTGCCTTCGACCCGCTCGGAATCCTCAACCCGGGTAAGGGTTTCTGATTTCTCGCGCGGTGTTACACAGCATTTACGCGAAAACGGGTCCCGGGTATTGACGCCTGTATATACAGGCATATACATTTATCCGCAGTGACAGTGACCCAGCGCACAAAGCACAAGGCGCAAAGCACCAAGCACGAAGAAGGTGGGCAATACCCCGACGTCGATTCCGTCGCTCGACGGGCTCGCAGCAGAAAGACAGGCCTATGACTCACGATGGACCGGCCGAGGTCATCCTCACTCCGGAACGACGCACTATCGACGTCGTCCCGGATGCAGAACGACACGGCACCCCGCGCAGCCAGTTCACTCTCTGGTTCGGCGCCAACATGCAGATCACTGCAATCGTCGACGGCGCTCTCGCCGTCGTATTCGGCGCGGACGCCATCTGGGCGATCGTCGGACTTCTGATCGGCAACATCTTCGGTGGCGCTGTCATGGCGCTTCACTCCGCACAGGGCCCGCGTATGGGTCTCCCCCAGATGATCTCGAGTCGCGCCCAGTTCGGCGTCAAGGGAGCAGTCGTACCGCTTGTTCTCGTCATCCTGATGTACCTCGGCTTCGCTGCCACCGGCACCGTGTTGGCCGGACAGGCCGTCAACAAGATCCTGCACATCGACAGCCCCACCGTCGGCATCGTCGTCTTCGGTCTCCTCACCGCATTCGTCGCGGTCACCGGCTACAAGCTGATCCACATCGTCGGCAGGATCGCCACCGTCGTGGGCATCGTCGGATTCTCCTACCTGGCCGTTCGACTGTTCCTCGAGTACGACGTCGCCTCGTACGTCGGCATCAAGGGCTTCGACATAGTCACCTTCCTGCTCGCGATCTCGCTGGGTGCCGGTTGGCAGCTCACCTTCGGCCCGTACGTCGCCGACTACTCGCGTTACCTGCCGCGCAGCACTTCCGAGAGCACCACGTTCTGGTCGACGTTCCTCGGTAGTGTCATCGGATCGCAGTGGTCCATGACCTTCGGCGCTCTCGTCGCGGCCTGCGCCGGCGACGCGTTCCTGGGTAACCAGGTCGGCTTCATGGGAGATCTGGCCGGACCCGCTGCCATCGCCTTCCTGATCTACTTCGTCATCCTGGTCGGCAAGCTGACGGTGAACGTGCTCAACGCCTACGGCGGATTCATGTCGATCCTGACCACCGTCACCGCCTTCAACGGACAGTCGCGAATCTCGAGCACCGCGCGCACCCTCTACATCCTCGGTTTCACTGCGGTCTCGGTCTTGATCGCCATCGCCGCCAGCGCCGACTTCCTGGACAACTTCAAGAACTTCGTCCTGGTGTTGCTGATGGTGTTCACGCCGTGGAGTGCGATCAATCTGATCGACTACTACCTGATCTCCAAGGAACGCATCGACATTCCGGCGCTGTACGACGTCAACGGTCGATACGGAGCATGGAACTTCACCGCATTGGCTTGCTACGCCGCCGGCGTTCTCGCCCAGATCCCGTTCCTCGCCCAGAAGATGTACACCGGCCCCGTCACGGACATGCTCGGCGGCGCCGACATCTCGTGGCTGGTCGGCATCGTGTTCACCGGGCTGATCTATTACCCACTCGCCAAGCGCACGAGCAATCCCCCTTCGTCGATGATCTACCCCGATCACACCGCGATGACCGACTCTCGCGTCTGATCCCCCAACGTCTTTCGAACTTCAGCAAGCTAGGAGAACACAATGGAAATCAGCACCCCCGGCCACGAGCCGCGCCCCGTCCGAGCTCCCCGCGGCCCCGAGCTCACGACGCTCGGTTGGCAGCAGGAGGGTGCCCTGCGCATGCTCATGAACAACCTCGACCCCGATGTTGCCGAGCACCCGGACAGCCTCGTCGTCTACGGCGGAACCGGTCGCGCAGCGCGTAGTTGGGCTGCCTTCGACGCCATGGTCGCCACGCTGAAGACCCTGAAGAACGACGAGACCATGCTGGTGCAGTCCGGCAAGCCGGTCGGTGTCTTCCGCACCAACGAGTGGGCACCGCGAGTGCTGATCGCCAACTCCAACCTGGTCGGTGACTGGGCGAACTGGGAAGAGTTCCGCCGTCTCGAAGACCTCGGCCTGACCATGTACGGCCAGATGACCGCAGGCTCCTGGATTTACATCGGCACCCAGGGAATCCTGCAGGGTACGTACGAGACCTTCGGCGCCATCGCGAAGAAGCGCTACAACGGCTCACTCGCCGGAACGATCACCCTCACTGCGGGTCTCGGCGGCATGGGCGGCGCTCAGCCTCTCGCCGTCACCATGAACGACGGCGTCGCGATCTGCGTCGACTGCGACATCACCCGCATCGACCGTCGTATCGCCCACAAGTACCTCGACACCAAGGCAGACAGCATCGAGCACGCGCTCGAACTGGCGACCGCGGCACGCGATGCCAAGAAGCCGCTCTCCATCGGCCTCGAAGGCAATGCGGCAGAGATCTTCCCGGCGCTGCTGGAGATGAAGGCCCCCATCGACATCGTGACCGACCAGACCTCGGCGCACGATCCCCTCGCCTACCTGCCGATCGGCATCGACTTCGGCGACATGAAGACCATGTCGGAGAAGGATCCGCAGAAGTTCACCGAAGATTCCCGCAACGCGATGGCCGCACACGTCAAGGCCATGGTCGGATTCATGGACGCCGGCGCCGAGGTATTCGACTACGGCAACTCCATCCGCGACGAGGCCCGCAAGGCCGGCTACGACCGTGCATTCGACTTCCCCGGATTCGTTCCCGCCTACATCCGTCCACTCTTCGAAGAAGGCCTCGGCCCCTTCCGCTGGGCAGCGCTCTCGGGTGATCCCAAGGACATCGAGGCCACCGACAAGGCCATCCTCGAACTCTTCCCCGAGAACGAGCACCTGCGCCGCTGGATCACCATGGCCGGCGAAAAGGTTGCCTTCGAAGGCCTTCCGGCTCGCATCTGCTGGCTCGGATACGGTGAGCGCCACCTCGCCGGCCTCAAGTTCAACGAGATGGTGGCCTCGGGCGAGCTCTCCGCACCGATCGCCATCGGCCGCGATCACCTCGACTCCGGATCGGTCGCCTCGCCGTACCGCGAAACCGAATCGATGATCGACGGGTCCGACGCGATCGCCGACTGGCCGCTGCTCAACGCCCTGGTCAACACCGCGTCCGGCGCTTCGTGGGTTTCACTCCACCAAGGCGGCGGCGTCGGTATGGGACGCTCCATCCACGCGGGACAGGTGTGCATCGCCGACGGCACCGAACTCGCAGCCAAGAAGCTCGAAGCAGTTCTCACCAACGATCCCGGGATGGGCGTCATCCGGCATGCGGATGCAGGATACGACCACGCCATCGACACGGCGGCCACGCGCGGCGTCCGAATCCCGATGACCGAGAACTGAAACAGCTCCACCACCTCACCCTGAGTTAGGAATTACATTGACCACGAATGGTTCTCGAACCACAGTTCTGACCAACATCGGAACCCTCGTCACCAATGACCCGACTCTGGGTGAGGGCAAGCTCGGCGTACGACACGACGCGGCAATCGTTTTCGACGAGGGCGTTGTTGCTTGGGTCGGCGATTCCGCCGACGCCCCGGCTGCCGATATCGGTCAGGATCTCGGCGGTCGGGCCCTGCTCCCCGGATTCGTGGAGAGTCACTCGCACCTGGTGTTCGGTGGCGAGCGGGCCGAGGAATTCGCAGCTCGCATGGCGGGCGAGAAGTACGCCGCCGGCGGTATTCGCAACACCATCGAAGCGACGCGCTCGGCCACCGACGAACAATTGCAGGCCAATGTTCGACGCCTACTCGACGAATCCCTGCGCTCGGGCAGCACAACCGTCGAATGCAAGACCGGATACGGGCAGAACACCGAGAGCGAACTACGCAGCGCACTGATCGCCGGACAGTTCACCGACGAGGTCACACTGCTGGCCGCCCACGTTCCACCACCCGAATATGCCGGTCGCGCCGATGACTACGTCGCCATGGCGTGCGACGAGATGATCCCTGCCTGTGCGCCACACGCGAAGTGGATCGACGTCTTCTGCGAGCGAGGCGCGTTCAACCGCGAACAGGCACATGCAGTCCTGAGCGCAGGCGTCGCCGCTGGACTGATCCCCCGCGTCCACGGCAATCAACTCGGCGAAGGGCCAGGAGTTCAGCTCGCCGTCGAGATGAGAGCCGCGTCCGTCGATCACGTCACCTACGTCACCGCCGAGGACATCGACGCCCTGGCTCAGAGTTCTACCGTCGCAACACTGTTGCCCGGCGCCGACTTCTCCACCCGCAACAAGTACCCCGACGCCCGCGCACTGCTGGACGCCGGCGTCACAGTAGCTCTCGGCGCCGACTGCAATCCCGGCACCTGCTACACCACCAGCCTCCCGTTCTGCATAGCAATTGCGGTGCGAGACATGCACATGACACCCGCCGAGGCAGTCTGGGCAGCCACTGCAGGAGGCGCCCGGGCGCTGCAGCGCACCGACGTCGGAACCCTTTCTCTCGGAACACGTGCCGACGCCATCGCGCTCGATGCACCGTCGTACCTCCACCTCGCCTACCGCCCGGGCGTCCCTCTGGTGCGCGAGGTCTGGAAAAACGGCGCACTCGCCACAAGCTACTGAAATACACTCACCGGGAGGCCGTCGTGGCACATCAGATCGCAGTCGACATCGAACCCAAGCCGTGGACCGGGCGCTCCGACGGCACCACTGCCGAGCATCTGCGGTGGCATCATGCCGTGCAACCGTATTCAGCCGAAACAGCTCCCGGCGACTGTGTTCTGATCGGATTCTCCAGCGACGAAGGAGTCCGCCGCAACAAGGGCCGCCGCGGCGCCGCGGATGGCCCCGACGCTTTGCGAGCCGGGTTGGCTTCCATGGCGCTGGCCGAACCACTGCAGATTCAGGACGCCGGAACCGTTGCGGTGTCCGCTGAAGAACTCGAGGCCGGTCAAGCCGCACTCGGGAACGCCGTCAGCGCTGCGCTTGATTCGGGACACTTCCCCGTGGTTCTCGGGGGAGGACACGAAATCGCCTACGGTACATACCTCGGCGTCGCGGGCTCCGAGTTGCGAACCGCCGGAGCCAAACTCGGAATCCTCAACTTGGATGCGCATTTCGACCTGCGGGGCGATCCGATACCCAGCTCCGGCACACCCTTTCGTCAGATCGCCGAGGACGAAGCCGCGGCAGGCACCTCGCATCAGTACAGCGTGATCGGAATCAGCCAACCGAGCAACACCACGGCGCTGTTCGACACGGCTCACCGCCTCGGTGTTCGCTATCTGCTCGACGAAGAATGCGGAGCGATCGGCCGAGGCGTCGTGGATCAGTTCCTCGCAGACTTCCTCGACGACGTCGATCTGGTCTACCTGACCATCGACCTCGACGTCCTGCCTGCAGCTGTGGCGCCGGGCGTCAGCGCACCTGCGGCCTACGGAGTCAGCCTCGAAACCATCCAATACGTATGTGACCGAGTCACGTCCAGCGGAAAACTCGCGGTTCTCGATGTCGCCGAACTGAACCCGAGCCTCGACGTCGACAATCGCACCGCCCGAACGGCTGCTCGTCTGATCCACCGGACAGTCACGAAGCACGTGCCGGTTCAGCGCTAGCCTCGGCGCGCCTCCAGCAGATCTACGGGCCTGCCTGAAAACTGATTCCACGAGTTCTGTCCGAGCACTCCAAACTATGTCCTTTGCCACCTCACAAGTGATGCCGCCTTGCAGATTGCCGATGGCGGCGACAACGCCTGTCTCGGGGTACGTGATCGTTCCGCACCCCTCGGATGTGGATGCAGTCGGCAATCGTGAAGTCGAAGTCGACGAATTGCCCGAGCAGTACTCGAAGCCGGGGACACCACCGATCGCAGGAGGCCCGACCGTACCGTCGTGAATCGAAAAGCCGATCAACCCTCCGGGGTCGCCATTACCGACTTGCCCCGGATCACCGGTGGTGACGAAGATCGATTGGCCTGACTCAGTCTGAATCGTCCGTGTCGAATGATCGTTGCCGTAAACCGATTCGATCTGAGCGACGGTGGAGCCGTCACCGACGCCGCGGTCGGTCAGCGTTCCCGGCGGTGATTCGATGACGGTGACGCCCTCGCTGGTGAGAATTGCCCGTCCGGTGCCACCAGGCGTCGTGAACGGAACTACAGCGCAACTCGGAAACTGCATGGGCGTTCCAGCCTGATGCCAGACACACGCCGGCCACTACAACCGTGGTTGTAGTGGCTGCGCCGTTCCGAACTCGTCCAATGGGTGTGCGCGGTCGGCTTCTCGGCATGTCGGCATCCTTGGTCGGAACGGCTCGCCGCGAGGTCGAGGCATGCCTGACTTCGCGACGCTACCCCGAGCGGGGTCGAATCGATATCGTCTGTTCGGCCGACGACAAGGACGCCACCCCGGCCTTCGATCATGGCACCAGGGAGTTCTCCTGCAACCAGTCCTGAGCGATGTCACTCATGTCGTCGAGATCGGCAACGCGCTGGTTCATCTCGATGAGATCTTCGGTGGTCAGCGCCGCCGAAATCCCCGCGAGCACTGAGCGGACGTCATCGCGAGCCTTCAGCTCGTTGATGATCGGTGTGATGTTCTCCGCGAGGAAGAGGTGCTTCGTATCCTCGAGTGCAACCAAGTTCTCCGAGCGCATCGCAGGATCGGTACTGAAGACATCGGCAACCTGTATCTGCCCGCTCAGAAGCGCATTGAGCGTGAGGGGTCCACCTGCATCGAGTGCCAGGAACTCCCGGAATGTCAGGCCGTATTTGGTCTTCAAGCCGGCGACGCCGTTTTCGCGCGTCTTCCATTCCGGCGGTCCGCCGAGAGTCAACTCGTCGGCATGCTGCACCAGATCCTCGACGGTCTCCAGCGAATACTTTTCCGCCGTCTCCTGTTTGACGGCAAGTACATCCTTGTCCTCTGCGGGCGAGGGCTCGAGAGCCACCAGGCCCTTGGGCAATTTCGCATCGATTTCAGCGGATACTTCATCTGAAGCCGTCGCCGTTGTCTTGCTGTCCAGATATTGCAACAAGGCGCCGGAATACTCGGGGATCAGATCGATGGAACCGTCGCGCAGTGCCGGTACATAGAGTTCTCGGCTACCGATGTTCAACTTCTCGGTAACGTCGATACCGTTGGCACGAAGCGCTTCGGCGTAAATGGTCGCAATCAGTTGGCTCTCGGGAAAATCGGCGGAACCGATCACGATGGCGCCCTCAGCGCTACCGCCGCCGTCCGTAGCCAAGGGGTCCTTGCCGATTCCGCAGCTGGACAACGCAACCGCTGTCACGCCGACCAACGCGGCGATCAATACCTTCTTCATGTCGAACGTCCTCAGATCGGTGCGGGCTCAGGCACAGCAGTGCGCTGTGAGGTGGCGGCAGGCTTCTCTGTCTTCTTCTTCCGATCGCGCCTGGTCAGGCCAGGCGAAACGACCCGCGCAGTCAGTGCGCCGATTCCGAGATCGAAAACCAGGGCAATCAGCGATACCAGTACGGCTCCGGCCGCCATCTGGCCGTAGTCGCTCTGAGCTTTTCCGTCGATCAGCAACCGACCGAGCCCGCCCAACGAAATGTAAGCGGCCACAGTCGCAGTGGAGACGATCTGAAGAACGGCACTTCTGATGCCGGACAACATGAGTGGCAGGGCACATGGAATCTCGACCTCGGTCAAGATCCGCATCGACCGAAATCCCATCCCCCGCGCTGCGTCGACCGCAGCCTGATCGACCGCTCGAACTCCGGCATACGTGTTGGTGAGAATGGGAGGGATCGCGAGAAGCACCAGGACGATGAGGCTGGGGATCAGATACGCGAGTTTGTTCGGGAATGACGGCGCGATGATGAGAACCAGTAGGATCAGCAGACCGATGGTCGGCAGCGCTCGTAGCGAGTTGGCCAGTCCAGCAACAACAACGGAGCCTCGGCCCGTATGTCCGATGTAGAGACCGAGCGGGATCGCGATAACCGCAGCCACCGCCAGCGCGGCGAATGTGTACATCAAATGCTGAACGAGAAGGGTGGGGATGCCGTCCGGCCCGGTCCAGTGGGATCCGTCGAGAAGGAAGCTGATCATGATGTAGTCACTTTCGGGGTCCACGGCGTCAACAGCCGATTCGCCAACATGATGAGGAGATCAAGGATCAACGCCAGCACCAGACACAGAGCGATACCCGCGATGATGGGCGTGTAGAAACGCAACTGAAATCCCTGGGTGAACAAGGAACCTATCTGCGGAATACCCAGGAGTGCGCCGAGTGAGACAAGACTGACGTTCGAGACGACTGCGACGCGCAAACCTGCACAGATCACCGGAACTCCTACTGGCAACTGTACTTTCAACAGCGTCTGATACGGCCGGTAACCCATCGCCGTCGCTGCCAGAACCGTCTCCGGCGGAACCGAATCGAGCGCGTCGGCCACTACCCGCACGAGCAGAGCTACGGTGTACACGGTGAGCGCCACGATGATGTTCATCGGATCCAGAATCTTGGTACCCAGAATTGGAGGCAGGAGCACGAAGAGCGCGAGCGAAGGGATCGTGTAGAGCAATCCGGCCGTCCCCACCACGTAGGGATGCAACCGACGACTGCGATAGGCGACCCAGCCGATCGGCAACGCGACCACCAAGCCGATCACCAAGGGAATCAACGACAGCAGAACATGCCATCCCACCAAGTCCATGATCCGGTCGGACTGACGTCCAAGCCATTCGAAGTTCATCGGAGCGCCCTCCCCGCGTCAGCCAGATCGGCAGCCTCGATGGCTTCCACTGCAGCATGCGCAGTGACGGTTCCCACCAGGCGTCCGGCGTCGTCCACGACAACGCCCCGCTTGCTCGGCGCTGACAGCGCCGCATCCAGCAGAGCGCGCATCGTCCCGGTGGAATCAGCAAGTGTTCCACTGAGATTCAAGTCATCCGGGCGAATACAATCCGTGAGCGCGTCCGGCCTCACCCACCCGAGCGGCTTGTTCGCGGGATCCACTACCAACAGCCACGTATCGCCGGTGAGTGCGCGGGCCGCCGCAGCGGAATCGCCCAGATGCGCAACGGGTTCTGACACCGTCGGTAGGTCGCCGTCCAATGTCGTGAACCCCAACGATCGGTACCCACGGTCACGTCCGACGAAGTCGGCAACAAATTCGTCGGCAGGTTGAGTCAGCAATTCGAGGGGCGTCGCCGCCTGCGCAAGAATGCCGCCGGTACGCAGAACCACCACTTGATCCCCGAGTTTCAGCGCTTCGTCGATGTCGTGGGTGACGATGATGATCGTTTTTCCGATTTCCTTCTGCAGACGGAGAAACTCGTCTTGCAGCTGGCCGCGAACAACCGGATCAACGGCGCTGAACGGTTCGTCCATCAGCATGAATGACGGATCCGCAGCCAATGCTCGCGCAACACCGACTCGTTGCTGCTGCCCTCCGGAGAGCTGCCACGGATAGCGGTCGGCGAAGTTGGTCGTCAGACCAACCGTTTCGAGCAATTCCATAGCGCGAGTGCGAGATTCCTTTTTACTCGCACCGAGCAATCGAGGCATGGTCGCTATGTTGTCGACGATGGTGCGATGGGGAAAGAGACCCGCGTGCTGGATCACGTACCCGATGCGTCGACGCAGAAGGGCCGGATCCATTCCCGCCGTGGACTCGCCGTCGAGCGAAATCGTGCCTGACGTCGGTTCGATCAGCCTGTTGATCATGCGGAGTGAGGTCGTCTTGCCGCAGCCGGAAGGACCCACCAACGCGGTGATCTTTCCCGTCGGGCACTCCAGATCGAGAGCATCGACGGCAATGGTTCCGTCTGGATACGCCTTGGTGACCTTGTCGAATTTGATCATCTACGAACTACTTTCGTGTCGACCTGAGTCCGGACGCACCCAGGAGAAATGGTCGAGTTCCGTTCGAGCACACACCTACTTGTGATTCGGTCCACCTGCTTACTGGTCGAGCGGTTGAGAAAGAAAGTTCACGGCGGCACTCAGATCTGCACTGAGTGGCCGGTCTTCGGTCCTCGTGTCCAGCACCAAACGCGCACGCGCGAGGTACGCGCCGAGCTCGGTCGCCGGATCCAGCTCACGCTGTTGTTGCGAGAGTGCGCGAACTGCCGAGATCAGTTCACACGCCAGCACCAATCGAGATTGGGCAAGAATGTCCGCCAATTGAGTTGCAGCTTGGGATGCGAAACTTGCGTGATCCTCGGTGCCGCGCGAAATTACCGTGTGGCCCAACGACCCCGGTGCCGCCGACGAGCGGATCTCGGCAATGGCAGCAGAAGTCGTGTATTCGAGAAGCATGGTTCCGCTGCTGCCGTCGGGACCGTCTGCAAGGAACGCACGAAGGCCGGTGACTGCGGGGTCGGAGAGGTTGGCGAGCCGACATTGCGAGAGCAGGGCAGCACTGGCGACCGCCAACTTCGCCTCGTCGACTGCAAGGGCTATTGGCATTGCGTGGAAATTTCCGTTGTGAAACACCATGTCGTCTTCGACCGACACCAGCGGATTCTCCGAAGACGAATTCATCTCGATACTCAGCGTGTTCTGCAGTCGATGCACCGCTTGCCAGGTGGCACCCAAGATTTGCGGTAGGGCGCGAAACCCGAACGAGTCCTGAACTCTCACGGGTGTGATGTCGTGTGGTGCCAGCAGATCGCGAACCCGCTCTGCGACTTCCGCTTGACCGAAGTGCATTCTTGCCGACTGTACTTGTGCAGCAAACGGTTCGACAGAACTACGCGACGCAAGCACGGAAAGAACACTGACAACCAAGCAGTGCTGAAGCCACCCCGCGACTTCGATACTGGTGTCGCCGGCGATCGCCACCGTCATCGCATTGGTGGAAATGAACGGAAGCGCATCACCGTGGTGCGGAGTCCAACCGATTCCGGTGCGTCCGTCGCGAAGCGGGCTCTCACCGATCAGCCCCATGGCGATTTCGGAGAACGCACTCAGGTCACCCGTTCCGATCGCACCGCGTGCGTGCACTGTCGGCAGGTTCTGCGAAGCAACAGCAGCAACCAGACCGTCGATGATGTCGGGATGCATACCTGAGCCGCCGTTGAGGATCTGGTTGGTGCGGATGACGATCGCGGCGCGCACCACCCGGTCGGGGAGCCTGGGGCCCGATCCCGTTGCGTGACTTCTCAGAAGCCTCAGATCCTGCTGCACACCGTCGGAGACGGATGTTTCGCGATTCCCGCCCACCCCGGTAGTGCGCCCGTACACCGCTTGACGGGAGGAAACCCGAACCGCGGTCTCCCATGACCGCCGTGTGAGCTCGAGAGCCGCGTCGGCAGGTCGAATCACGGCCGGCTCTCGCGCGATTTCGTTCACCCGGTGAACCGACAACCCTTTCCCGTCGAGCAGGACATTGTCGTCTTCCGTCCGGTCTTCTCCAGGAAGACGTTCAGTCATCAGAACTCCATCGATCGAAGGACTCGGCCACCGCGGTCGGCGTGCATCACATCATCTACGTAATGTGCCTTGGGTCACTTTTGATGAATGTATAGTCCTGTATATACAGCCACCTGTCAATAGGGACACTGCAGCTCATCCGCATGCACACACCTTGCGTTACCCCAGTACGAGTGAGCAACTGGGCACGAATCGTCGCTATTCGAGGACCGGTGCCGCCGATGCGCGACGCGCCTCGAGCGCATCGAGGATGAGATCGAGACCGTAGGCGAACTCACTCGTGTGGTCGTAAGCCGGACTCAGACCGTGATCGACGATCATCTCGTGAAGGAAGGGCAACTCTTCAGCCGGAAGGTGCTCGAGGATGTCACTCGCAACCTCTTCGACGTCGACGGGCCCGCTGATCGGCAGATTCGCCTCCTGGAGAACATATCCGCCGATGTAGCTGTCGATCAGCGAGGCTCCGTGGGCGGCCATCGGGAGTGTGAACCCGGCCTTCCGGAGCACTCCGAGCACAGCGTCGAGATGACGCAGGGTCGCCGAGCCAGGGTTGCGTCGCGAATCCAGCAGACCGAGAGCCCAACGGTGCTGCGACAGGACTGTGCGAGCAGAAAAGGCGCGTCCACGGATTGCGTCTCGCCAATCCACACACTCACTGTCGGGCAGGTCGATCGCCTCGAAGACCGCATCGACGACGCCGTCGAGAATCGCATCTTTGTTGGGCACGTGGTGGTAGAGCGACATCGCCTCGATGCCCAGCTCCTGGGCCACCCGTCGCATCGTGACGGCCTCGACACCACCCGCGTCGGCAACGCGGATCGCACCCTCGATTACGCGAGTCCTGTTCAGCGACTGTCGCGGTTGCCGTGACACACAGACTCCCCTCGGCGGAACGAATACGTTGACAACCTTACATGCGTAAGTCACCCTTACAGGTGTAAGCCAGCCTTACGTTCGTAAGGCGCTCGCGAAGGGAGATCGCAATGCCGATGCCGAGATGGTGGGGACATGTCAACAAGCGAGTGTTCAACCCGCGTGCAATTTCGAGCGGTAGATGGCCAGTACTGACTCACGTCGGACGCACATCCGGCACGACCTACCGGACGCCCCTCGACGCCTATCCGGTCGAGGGTGGCTACGTCTTCATTCTGGTGTACGGATCAGGCTCGGACTGGGTGCAGAACGTCCTGAAAGCGGGAAGCGCTCGACTGTCGGTCGACGAGACGGAGGTGAGCCTCGGCACCCCACGCCTCGTCGCGAAAGACGAAGCATTTCAAGCACTTTCCTCAGACGTGTCCCAACCCCCGAGGCTGCTCCGCATCACCGAGTACCTTCGGATGGATCTGATTACGGCCTGAGGGTGCCCGTCATGCGAGGACCTCACGCACGGCGGACCTGACTTCGTCCATGCTGCAACCGGATTCGATCAGTTCAGTACCCGTATGCACCAGCGAGTTGATCAACTTGGCGGTGAGCTTCGGGTCCGACACGCCACGGAGGCGAAGGGCCTCGACCAGCGGAAGCACAAGACTGTCGTGCATTTCCATGATCCGCGAATCTCGAAACGTTTGTGGGGTCAGCGTCGCCAGCGCTCCGACTATCGCATGCTCCCCGTCGGCAACCAGTTGGAGGTTTGCCTCAACGTACGCCCATACCGGATCGTCTGCGCCTGCCATCGCCTCGACGATCTTGTCGTTCCAGCGCGGGAACATGTCTTCGACGACGGCACTGAGGAGATCTTCCCGGGACCGGAAGTAGTGGTAGGCACTCGACCTGGCGAGCCCTGCCTTCGCTGCCACCTCACCGAGCCCCGGCGGCCGGTCCGGGGCCTCGGACAGAAGAGCGTGTGCAGCGTCGAGGAGGGCACGGCGCTGAGCAGCACGATGCTCGACCACAGTGGGCGCATCGATCCTCGGCACCGAATCTCCTCCAGTCCCCTCGCGGGCTTACTCGCTCTGACGCAACCGACCGTCAACCATTTCGAGGATGCGGTCGCAGTGCCCGAGCACGTCGTGATCGTGGGTCACCATGATCGTAGCGACGCCGGCCTCGTGAGTTTCGCGCGAGAGCAGTTCGACCACCTCATGGCTGCGTTTGCGGTCGAGAGCAGCCGTCGGCTCGTCGACGAGCAGTAGCGAGGGATTGCTCATCAATGCCCGAGCGATACCGACGCGCTGGCGTTCACCGCCGGAGAGTTGACCGGGTCGACGATCTGCACGGTGACTCATACCGACCGAGTCGAGCAACTCCTCGGGATCGCGACCCGGCCGCCCCGTGAGCTTGGGAATCAGCCGAAGCTGATCGCGCGCCGTCAGCGCTGGAATCAGGTTGCCGGACTGAAAGACGAAGCCGACCTTGTCTCGTCGAAGTTTGGCGAGAGCACGGGCCGGCATCGCCGACACGTCCACGCCGTCGATGACAATCGTTCCACTCGACGGCCGACCGAGTCCGCCTGCCACAGCGAGCAAGCTCGACTTTCCAGCGCCTGACGGTCCGACGATCGCGACAAGTTCGCCGCACGAGACCTCCAGGTTCACGTTGTCGAGGGCGAGCACGGTGGAGTCACCGTCACCGAATCGAAGACTGACAGCGGTCAATACCAATCCGGTTGTGGTCTTTTCGACTGTGGTCATCGGTTTTCTCCCAATGCGGTGAGCGGGTTGACACGGGTAACACGGACGATGGCAACGGCTGCGCCGACCAGCCCGAGTACCGCCAAGAGCACTGCGCCGTTGACGACTGGGCCGGACTCGAGGGCGAACGGCATCCCCCCGCCTTCGAGCCCCGAACCGAGCCCCAAGCCCAGCAACACACCGAGGCCGATGGAACCAAGCAGCACTACCAGTGCCTGCGCCATGCCGTCACGAAGCAGGAAGCCGGTAGAGGCTCCCATCGCGCGCAACACTGCGAGTTCACGACCGCGCTGAACCGTCCAGATACTGAAGAATGCACCGACCACCAGGGCCGAAATCGCGTACAGAAACGCCTTGATCATCGACATTGTCATCATTTCCGCGGAGAACCCTGGTGAGGAGTCGAAAGATTCCTCGAGCGTCTTTGCGGACGTTCCCGCCGCCGCATCGCCCGACACGAGGTCCGGCAACGCGCCACCAACGCCCCGAATCGCAACAACACTTGCTTCGGAATAGGCACTGGCATTGGCGGTTTCGCCGATCTTGGCACCGGCGTGAACCTCCTGCCAAGTACGCAGGGGCAGGTAGGCGACGTCGACGTGACCGAAAGTGCGCTTGTCTTCGGTGAATCCGACAACTGTCAGCTCCGTACCGAGTCGATCGAGTATCACGGTGTCACCGATCGCAACACCGTCGTCACGGAAGGTAGAGCTGACGATGATGTCCGTGTCGGCATGCAGCCCCCTCCCGTCGGCGGAGACGGGCTCGAGGAAGGAGCCAGGTTCGATGCCGAAGAGCGTGAGATCGACAGGCGTGCCACTGCGAGTTTTTGCATTGACGATCATGTTGCCGAAGAGCTCGGCGTCTTGGACATCGGGTTGCATACGCCATGCCTGCGCCTGCTCCTCGGTGACGACCGAGCGCGAAAACGCCGAGTCGGCTTTGGTGTCCGGCGCGAAGGCAAACGCCTGAATCGGCGTCCGCTGCAAAGCGGAGACACCGTCATTTACCAGTCCGGACGAGAGGCCGGACAGAATCACCATCAGGATCGAGATGAGGGCAACCACGGCACCCATCAAGAGGAATCGATTTCGCGCAAACCACAGTTCACGCAGGGCGAGGAACATTCGGGAAGCTCCAAAGTCGTCGATACGAGTCACGCCGACTTTTATCGACGCCTTGTCGAAATCATATCGACAAGGCGTCGAAAAACTATGTGAGGTGCGTTACTACTTCCCATAGTAGACACTCGAGGCGCTGAGCGTCGTATCAGCCCCCGACGCCCACCGGTCGATCCCCGACAATCGAGATTCGATCCATCACACGACGAGCCGGGAAGTAGTCACTGGCCGCGTAGTGCTGGCAGGTCCGATTGTCCCAGAAGGCAACAGTATTCGGCTCCCACTTCAAACGGACCTGAAATTCCGGACGATTGACGTGGCGATACAGCATCGTGAGAAGTTCGTTCGATTCTTCTTCTGACACACCCAAGATCCGTTGCGTGAAGGTCATGTTGACGAACAACACCCGCCTGCCACTTTCCGGAATGATCCGAACCACCGGATGCTGCACAGCGGGGAACTTCGGACGCAACATCTCGACCGCATCCACCGGCATCGACCTGCCGAACGAGTTGATCCAATCGTGTTCTGCAACAAGCGGGTCGATACGCTTCTTGATGTCTTCAGGAAGCAGATCGTAGGCAGCTGCAGTATCGGCCCACAAAGTGTCACCACCCACCTCCGGCACCTCCACCGCACGAAGAACTGCTGCGAACGAAGGAAACTCGTGCCACGTAACGTCGTTGTGCCAGTTGTTCTCGACTCCGCCGACCATCGCATCCTTCGCCAGTGTCGTGACATCGACGTCCGTCTGCCCGGGCTGCGTGTACTTGAAGAACGGATGCTGTTCGAGATCGCCCCAACGCTCGGCAAAAGCTCGATGTTCCGCTCGGTCGAGGTCCTGATCGCGGAAGAAGAGGACTTTCCATTCGAGGAGAGCTCGGCGGAGTTCCGCAATCACGGCATCAGACAGACCCCCGCCGAGTCGAATACCGGAGATTTCCGCTCCGATCGTCGGCGCGACCGCCTTGACCGCAAGGTGTTCGTACGGTGCCGGATCTACCGACTCGGGATTCCGGCGAGCAACGAGTGGACCGTACGCAGCAAGCGGGTCGGTGGGGATCGGAAAGATTGTTGCCGCAGGAAAAAGGGTAGCCATCAGGGCACTTCCTCGAAATCGACGATGTCGTAAAGGACAAAAGTCAGATTAAGTCCGCCTCCTTAAAGTGTCAACGGTCACGTTCTCCGGCGCGAATCTTGACCCTGACGCCGCGTCAAGGTTGGAGAATGGTTTTCACAGACGGAATCCGATTCGATCACGGGAGGGCAGGGCGATGATGACCATCGGCGAGCTGGCCAAATTGGCCGGCACCACCGTCAGATCCGTGCGCTACTACCACTCGAACGGCCTTCTCGAAGAACCACAACGCCAACCCAACGGCTACCGCATGTACCGGGCGGTGGACCTGGCACGACTGAGTCGCATCCGCCGCCTGCGCGATCTGGGGATTCCTGTTGCCAAGATCGCCGAACTACTCGACGGCGACGCTCACGACACTCGGTCCGCACTCGATGCCCTCGACAAGGAATTGGCGACGAAGGCCGAACAGATCGCTGTTCAGCGTGCGCACATCGAGTCGCTACGCCGCAATGCCGATCCTGAACTACCCGACGCGTTTTCGGAAGTGCTCGCACAGTACGTCGTTGCCGGTGCGCCGACAGCGTGGATCGACAACGAGCGTGAACTTCTGATCCTCGCACTCACGGTCTCCGGGGGCGATCCCGAGGTCTGCGATTCACTCCTGTCCGCCCATCGCCGGGTATTGGCCGAGCCGAACCGCGAGCAGGCCGTCGAATTGATAACTCGCATGTATGCCCTCGCCGACGCACCGGCTGACGCGGACACGATTGCGGCCCTTGCCATTCAGTTCTGCGACTTCACCGAGAGCGTGCTACCCGAACAGGCTGCACCGGAGGACGCTTCCCCCACCCGGCTGGTAGCGGTACTGCGCGAACACCAAGCGGATCGACGAACCGTCACCCAGGAAAGATTCGCGAAGGCTGTGGCCGCGGAATTCGCCGCCCGTCAATCCCGCCTCTGAAAACCCCTGATCAACCCCCACATTCGAAGTGGGGTGACCAACACTGCCCGAAAATGGGCTCAACGCAAGGACACGACAATGACTGGATTCACCATGCCCAGATCACGCATGCCTCGACCACGAAGGTGGCTGGCTACCACAATCGCCGCTGCCGCGCTCGCCGTACCTGCATTGGCGGCGTGCTCGGATCCTGCTACTCCGCAGGAAGATCCACAATCGAATCTCAGCGCGTTCTACGAACAGGATCTCGAGTGGGGGCCATGCGCCACAGACACCGGAGCGTCGACCGCAAGTGAATGCGCCATGGTCACAGTACCTTTGGACTATTCCGTCCCTGACGGCAAAACGATCGAAGTGGCGATCTCGCGGGTCGCATCCACCGACCCCGCACAGCGACGCGGGATCCTGCTCACCAACCCCGGCGGCCCGGGTGGCCGAGGACTGGGATTGCCCGAGATTCTGAATGCGGGCATGACACCGGAAGTCGCAGCGGCATACGACGTCATCGGCATGGATACCCGAGGACTCGGCAAGAGCACACCGATCGACTGCGGCGTCGAACAGATGACATGGATGCGGTCGCCGGGCACCACGGACGAGGGATGGAACGAGAGTGTTGCGCTCGCACGCGAGGCCGCTGACACATGCTGGGACAAGTACCCGGACTATCTGCCGCACATCAATACTCAAAACATCGCCCGAGACCTCGACGTGATTCGTGGCGCCCTCGACCAGGAGAAGGCGTCGTACTTCGGGTGGTCGTACGGTACATACCTCGGTGCAACCTATGCTCAAATGTTCCCGGACAGGATCGACCGTGTGGTTCTCGACAGTGCACCGGATCCGAAGAAATACGGATACGAGATGTTCCAGGACATGGGCCCGGCCAACGAGAAAGCGATCGACGGATTCTCGCAGTGGGCAGCAGAACACAACTCCACCTATGCACTCGGATCGACGCCCGCCGAAGTTCGCGCCCTCATCGAGAAGCTGATCTCGGACGCGGCCACCACTCCGATACAGATCGGTGACCATGCCGTCGACGATCACGTCCTTCCATTCCTGATGTACGTCAACGGAACCGGCGACACCGAGAAGGAAAGTGAGGCATTCGCACAGGTATTGGTTCAGTTGCGCGATCTCGCCGCAGGCAAGACCGTCGAGAACATCCATCCCCAGCTGACGGGATTGATGCAGGCATGGTTCCAGACCGAACTGGGAACCGGTCCTGACTATGCCGGGACAATCGCCATCGTCTGCGGAGACGTATCGATGCCGAGCGATCCCCAGTGGTACCGCAACAAGTTGGAGGAGCACCGTGATGATCAGCCGATCTTTGCCGGCACACACAACACGATCATGCCGTGCGCGTTCTGGCGCAGTGAGGCCCCTACGCGGATCGACATCGACAACAACGTTCCGGCATTGCAGATCCAGGCAACCGGTGACACCCGCACGACGTACGACGAAGGCCTCGGCATGCATGAAGCGATGAAAGGCTCACGGCTCGTGACAGTTCCAGGCCGCACTCATGCGGTGTTCCCGGGCTACGCGAATACTTGCGCGAACGCCGCCGTCAACTCGTACCTGCTCGACGGCTCACTGCCGGCCGAAGACGTGGTGTGCGAGTCGTGACCTCAGCCCGTCAGATCGCTCTTGATCTCGTTCTTGAGAACTTTGCCGACCTTGGAGCGAGGTAGATCGTCCCAGACGATCACTTGCTTCGGAGTCTTCACACTTCCGATGCGAGCCTTCACGAAAGCCATCACCTCGGCGCCGTCGATGTCGGCGCCGAGGTGCGGTTGCACCACTGCCACAACGCGTTCGCCCCACTTGTCGTCCGGCAACCCGATCACTCCGCAGTCCTGAATCCCCGGATACGCCATGAGTGCCTGCTCCACCTCGACCGAATAGACGTTGAAACCGCCGGTGATGATCATGTCCTTCGCACGGTCGACGATGAACAGGAAATTGTCCTCGTCCAGGTACCCGATATCGCCGGTGTGATGCCAGCCGTGGGCTGACGCTTCCGCGGTTGCGTCGGGGTTCTTGTAATAACCCGCCATCACCAACGAACTGCGAATCACCACCTCACCACGCTCGCCATGTCCGAGCAGCGCGCCTTTGTCGTCCATGATCCCCACTGTCACCAACGGCGACGGTCGACCCGCCGACGAAAGTCGTGACGTTGCGACAGTGCCGTCCGAGCCGAAGTGCTCCTTCGGTGACATCGTCGAGATCATCATGGGGGCTTCACTCTGCCCGAACAGCTGAGCCATGACCGGGCCGATCTTGTCGATCGCCTCCGCGAGTCTGGTCGGGGAGATCGGCGCCGCTCCGTACCAGAAGCATTGCAGCGAGCTGAGATCCGTGGCCGACAGGGCCTCGTGCTCGAGCAGCATGTAGATGAGCGTCGGCGGCAGGAAGGTGTGAGTCACCTTGTGCTTCTGAACGTTCGCGAGGAAGTACCCGAGATCGGGCTTCGGCATGATCACCACTTCGCCGCCGAGGGCCATGATCGGGAAGCACAGAACACCGGCGGCGTGAGTCAACGGTGCCAGCGCCAGATACACCGGGCACCCCTCGAACGGATAACTCATCAAAGTGATTGCGGTCATCGTCTCGATGTTGTGCCCGGTCAACATCACTCCCTTTGGCCGTCCAGTTGTACCACCGGTGCCGACCAGCATGGTGACGTCGTCGGGCGCCGCGACGTCGAGTTCGTCTTCCCCGAGCCAGCTTTCGAGAGATTGTGCCGATTCCGATTCGCCGTCGATGCAGACGAGCGTCACCAACTGGGGAAGCGCATCCTTGATCTGGTCGACTAGCGGCGCATAGGACTTCTGGAAGAACAGAGCGCGACAATCGAACAAATCCAACAGGTCTCGGTTTTCCGCAGCTTCGTTGCGAGGGTTGATCGGGCACCAGACTGCACCAGCCCTACTGATACCGAATACGCAGGAGAACGAGATCGGGTCGTTGCCGGACAGAATCGCGACCTTTTCGCCCGGCGCGATGCCCGAAGCCGCGAGCGAAGCTGCGAAGCGTCGGCTGAACTGTTGCACCTCGCCGTAGGAGAGAGTGCGCTCCCCCATCGTCAAACACGGTGCGGTGGAACCAAGAGAGGCTCCCTTGTCGAGATAGTCGGTCAAACGCATGGGGAGCCTCCAGGGCGGGGCTCCCGGCGCGCTACACGCCGGGAGCCGTGAACATGATGACGAGGGCGACGAGTTAGGCGTTGATGGTTACTTCCGGCTCCAGAGCCAGCCCGAAACTACGTAGCGCGCCGAGCAGTTCGCGATGGCCGAACGCCTGGCAAGCCGAGGCAAGCCCGGTCCGCTTCGGCGCCTGCTGGAGCAGAGAATGCGCTGCATAGGCGTGCAGGAGGCCCGTCTGCTTGTAGTTACAGTTTCCGTGGATCACGACGTGCGAGCGACCCAGCGGGCCCGACGCGTAGACGGAGTCGAGTGAGGTGTTGATGCGCGGATTTTCACGAGGGGGCATACCGGCCTGAACCGATCCGGCGATCTCGGCCAAGGCGGCTTCCTGCTCGTCGGCGGGCAGGGTCTTGATCTGCTCCTCCACGATCTTCTGCGTCGCGACAACGCCTTCCATCACGGTGCGGTCGAACACTCCGCCCGCAGCCTTGACGTTGGAAACTCGCGGATCGTTCTTGAACCACACCGGGTGGCACGTTCCGCCCCACGGCAATGCAAGCGCAGTTTCGTGCTGGCCCGGAACGACGACGTCGAAAGTCTGGCCGGGCGCCCACTGCACGTACTTGTTCTGCTCGAGGTAGTACCAGTTTGCCTTGAGGATGGTGAAGATCGTCTGAGTGGACGCGTAGGTGGGAAATCCCTTCCACAGCACGAGGATGTCGAGCGTATCGAGGCCCGGCGTTTCCAGTGCGATATTGGCCGCGATCTCACCGGTGGTGTACATCTGCGCGATACCGGGCGAGAGAAGCAGGCCCTTCTCCTGATACTTGTCGCTGAACTTCTCCTGGACGTCGAGTACCCAGTCCTGCTCACCGGTGGTATCCATGTAGTGGCAACCGGCATTCAACGCAGCCTCGACGACGGTCCCGCCGAGCTTGATGAACGGCCCGACCATGTTGCTGACAACCTGTGCACCGGTGAACAATTCGGTGAGAGCCTCGACCGTGTGCTCGACCTCGACGACCTCGTGATCGACGGTGTCCAAACCAGGGATCTTGTCGAGGACCTCTTGGATGCGAGCGGCGTCGCGGCCGGCTGCGATGAACGGGATGTTGAACTCGCGCAGGTATTCACACACCAGACGGCCGGTGTACCCGGAGACGCCGTAAACGATGACGGGCTTCTTTTCGGACATGTTCGTGGAACCTTTCGAAGACGTGAGAAGGGTGTACGTACGAATGAAGGGCGAGTTACATGCCCATGCCACCGTCGACCGGTAGGCCGATTCCGGTGATGAATCGCGCGGCGTCGGAGGACAAGAACACAACGGCGTCAGCCATGTCGTTCACTTCACCGAGGCGGCCGAGCGGGGTGAGGCCGATGACGTCTCCGACTGCTGCTTCGGCGCTGGGCCAGAGACCGAGCTTCTCCATGTCCGCCGCGAGTCCGAGACCCATCTCCGTGGCGACAAGACCCGGGTAGATGCAGTTGACGCGGACTCCGTAGCCGAGCTTGCCCGACTCGGCGGCGGCAACTCTGGTGAAGCGATCGACCGCGGACTTGGTCGCGGAGTATCCACTGATCCCGGGAAACGGAATGGTTGCGGCCACTGAAGAGATGTTGATGACGGAACCGCCGGTTCCGGCTACGCCACCCGGACGCATGCTGCGCAGTCCGTGTTTGGTTCCGAGCGCTGTTCCGAGGATGTTGACCTCACACATACGGCGGATGTCGTTCGGATCGAGGTCGACCACCAGCGAGGAAATCTCGATGCCTGCGTTGTTGACGAGGATGTCGAAGCCGCCGAGGGTCTCCGCGGTGGCGGCGACTGCCTCTTCCCAGTTGGCATCGTCGGTGACGTCCAGCTTTACGAAGCCGGTTTTGACTCCGCCCGAACCAACAGCCTCTGCGGTGGCACGACCCTCGTCTTCGAGAACGTCGCCGATCATCACTGACGCCCCCGCCTTCGCCAACGCCTCAGCCATTCCGGCTCCGAGCCCCTTGGCACCACCTGTGACCAGTGCTTTTCGTCCCTCGAGATCAAACACGCTCATTTTCGACTGCCTCCATGACTGAAACGACTCTCGCGATGCCACCGTTCACAGCGACGCTGCCAAGTGGTGTGAGTCACAGAGTATTCAACTTTGGACGAGTGTCAAGAGAAATCTTGACGACTGTCAAGATTTTGTTACACGCTCGTCAAAGACCAGGGGTTACACTGATTCGGACGCGGTGATCGTGCCGCTGTGGAAACCGCAGGGAACAGGACGTGCCATCGTGACCACGACAGTCGAGAAGCCTAGTGAGGCAGGGAAAAAGGCTGCACCTAGCTCACCGGGCCAGCAGTCCGACTCCGCGAAGCGGTCCGACTCCGCCAAGCGGTCCAACGCAGACAAGGTGTCGCGTCGCCAGGTCGACAAATTCTCCGAGCGACGTGATCAACTCGCCGAGGCCGCACTGCAAACCCTGGCCGAATTGGGCTACGCACGCACGAGCCTGCGCGAAATCGCCCAGAATTCGGAGTTCTCCCACGGCGTCCTGCACTATTACTTCAGCGACAAGGTCGATCTCATCACCCACTGCGTGCGCCACTACAAGGCACGCTGCGTCACCCGCTACGACGGCATCGTCGCCACCGCGAAGACACCGGAGGAACTGAAAACCGGTTTCGGCGCACTGCTCGCCGAGACCATGATCGAAGAACCCACGATGCACCGCCTCTGGTACGACCTGCGCGCGCAGTCGATGTTCGAGGAGTCGTTCCGAGCCGACGTCGCCGCGATCGACGAGAGTCTCCAAAACATGATCTGGCGCATTGTTTCTCGCTACGCCGAGCTTCTCGACGTAGAGGCATCGGTCACCTCGGCGGCGATGTACGCAATCTTCGACGGCCTGTTCCAGCAGAGCCTGCTGCGCCATCTGTCCGGCGATCAGACTGCCGCAAACTATCTTTCGGAGAGCGTCCAGCAGATGCTGCCTCTGGTAGTGCCCACTCCCTGATCAGCGAGCAGCGATGCCTTCCGCGACGTACCTGGCTCCGCGATCGAATTCTCCGACCACGTCGTAATCGGCGTCTTGCCGCCAGAAGCGGACCAACGCTCCGTACGTACCACCGATCATCTGTGCGAGAAAGAGCGGCGGGTAGTCCGATCTCACTTCGCCGGCTTCGATACCGGCAGTGACGATCCGGAGAAGTTCCACGTGGAACCGATGATCGTGGGCCGCCCCCGCTCCGGAGGAGGCGAAGTCGCGCTCGAGTTCTGCAGTCACCATGCGCAGATAGCGCGGGTGCATGATCGCTTGCTGCGCAAAGTCCTGAAAAATCCGGGAGATCCGATCAGAAGTCGGCATCGGCGATTCCATGAGCTGATCCACCAGTGCCGCAAGCTGATCGAGATGATCACTGTGCAACGCCTCGAGAACCGAGTCCTTGCCCTGGAAGTAATTGAAGAAGGTGGCTCGCGACACCTCGGCTCGCTCGGCGATGTCGTCGACGGTCGTGCTGGCGAAACCCTGCGCCGAGAACAGAATTCGAGCAGCCGAGAGCAACCTGTCGTTGGTGTCGCGCTTGTTCTGTTCTCGTTTGGAAATCACGTCGACCTGCCCTTCTCCGCCTCAGAACACAGTCTTCGCCACAGTCCGGAATGTGTCCAATGTCCGTCCCGTCAGGTGACGCACCTCCGCCTCCGATAGGTGGACTACAGTCCAATTATGTCGACTGTTTCCACCGAACGCCATGACCGCGTTCTCATCGTCAGGATCGAACGCGAAGAACGCCGTAACGCGATCAACCGTGAGACTGCCGAGGGAATCGAAGCCGCGCTGAATCTTCTCGACGACGACCCTGATCTGTGGGTCGGCATCATCACCGGAACCCCCAACATCTTTTGCGCCGGAACCGATATCCGAGAGCGGGCCGACCTTCGCATGCCTCGCGGCGGTGAGTACGGCGTCATTCGGCGCCGGCGGAACAAGCCCCTGATCGCTGCAGTCGAGGGCTACGCGCTTGGTGGCGGTTTCGAAATCGCACTGGCCTGCGATCTGATCGTCGCCTCTGCCACAGCGCAATTCGGCCTTCCCGAAACCAAACGCGGTCTGGTTGCGACGTCCGGCGCACTCTTTCGGGCTCCTCGCGCGCTTCCGATCAACGTCGCCCGTGAACTCTTGATCACCGGCCGCACACTCAATCCCGAACGGGCAAAGGACCTCGGCGTCGTCAATGCAGTCACTGCCCCTGGTAAGGCACTCGACGAGGCACTGGTGATGGCAGCGGAGATCTGCGAGTCCTCCCCCACCTCCGTGAGTCTGAGCCTGAAGGCCATCGAGGCTCTCTACGCCGACGCCGACGCCGACGGATGGAAGGTCACCGACGACGCCAAGGACGCAGTGTTGCGCTCTCCGGACATCGCCGAAGGACTCGACGCTTTCGCCACTCGTCGGACACCCCGATGGAGCGGACTGCCGCCCGCATGACAGACCACAATCCGAGACAGATTTCCTATACGTCTGGTCGGAAAGGGTATGAACCGGTTACAGTCTCTCCTGTGACGGGAATCGGCGCATACGAGACGGGCACGCTGCTGACGCGGCGGCGCCATGTCGACTTTGCGCATGTCTGTACATCCGGGTGTCCGATCTACTGATCGGACCTACGACGTGAGCGCCGCTCACGTCGATACTCGTATGTACACCCAGATCAGGGGACATTTCTGTCATGACCACCGCCTCCATCTCACACCTGAGTTCCGTCGTAGCAGCCAACGCCGACGCCATCGACAAAGACGCGAGCAAAGCACACGTCGTCTTCAAGGCTTCCGCCCAGGCGCACGACGCCGTTGCCAGCACCATTTCTCTCGGTAAGTACAGCGTCGAGGTCGACGAGCCACCGGCCCTCGGCGGCGAGAACACCGCAGCCAATCCTGTCGAGTACTACCTTGCTTCCCTGCTCTCCTGCCAGGTGGTCACCTACCGCGTCTGGGCGGACAAACTCGGTATCGCTCTCGACGACATCTCGGCCAGGGCAGAAGGTGACCTCGACGTTCGTGGATTCTTCGGCTTCGACGACGCCGTCCGCCCGGGATTCTCCGAGGTCCGCGTGGTCGTCACCCTGACCGGCCCCGAACCCCGCGAGCGCTACCTGGAACTGCAGGAAACGGTCGACGCCCACTGCCCCGTACTCGATCTCACCCGCAATCCCGTCCCAGTGCATACAGTCGTCGAAACCGCCTGACCCGCACCAACCCACCTTCACCACGGAGTATGAATTCATGAGCGAGAACACCCCCGTCGATACCGATCCGACCGCCGATTGGTCGTTCGAAACCAAGCAGGTCCACGCCGGACAGGGCCCGGACAGCGCTACCAACGCTCGGGCGCTTCCGATCTACCAGACCACCAGCTACGTCTTCGACAACACCGACCATGCGGCGGCGCTCTTCGGCCTCGCCGAGCCGGGCAACATCTACACCCGCATCATGAACCCGACGCAAGACGCCGTCGAGCAGCGCATCGCCGCCCTCGAAGGCGGAGTCGCGGCTCTGCTGGTTGCGTCCGGTCAGGCCGCCGAATCCTTCGCGATCCTCAACCTCGCCGAGGCCGGGGACCACATCGTCTCAAGCCCTCGCCTGTACGGCGGCACGTACAACCTCTTCCACTACACGCTGCCCAAGCTCGGTATCACCGTCGACTTCGTCGAGGACCCGGACAACCTCGATCACTGGCGTGAGGCAATCCGTCCGAACACCAAGGCGTTCTACGGCGAAACCATCTCCAACCCCAAGAACGACGTGTTCGACATCCCCGGCATCAGCGCAGTCGCCCATGAGCACGGCATCCCGCTGATCGTGGACAACACGGTCGCAACTCCGTACCTCATTCAGCCGCTGAAGCACGGCGCCGACATCGTCGTCCACTCCGCCACCAAATACCTTGGCGGACACGGCACCGCGATCGCCGGCGTCATCGTCGACGGTGGCACCTTCGACTGGACCCAGGGACGCCACACCAACTTCACGACCCCCGACCCCAGCTACCACGGCGTCACCTTCGCCGATCTCGGCGCACCCGCCTACGCCCTCAAGGCACGCGTTCAGCTTCTGCGCGACCTCGGCTCGGCCATCGCACCGTTCAACGCCTTCCTCATCTCGCAGGGTATCGAGACACTGAGCCTGCGCATCGAGCGCCACGTGTCCAACGCCCAGAAGGTCGCGAAATTCCTCGAGGGCCGCGCCGAAGTCACGTCGGTCGCGTACGCCGGACTGGAATCCTCGCCCTGGCACGAGCGCGGAAAGCAGCTGGCGCCCAAGGGAACCGGCGCCATCGTCGCGTTCGAGCTCGCCGGTGGAGTCGACGCAGGCAAGAAGTTCGTCAACGCACTGACGTTGCACAGCCACGTCGCCAACATCGGTGACGTTCGCTCACTCGTCATCCACCCCGCGTCGACGACGCACTCGCAGCTCACCCCCGAGGAGCAGTTCGCTTCGGGCGTCACCCCGGGGCTCGTCCGCCTTGCGGTCGGCATCGAAGGGATCGACGACATTCTCGCCGACCTCGAAACCGGTTTGGCCGCAGCAGCTTCCTGATCTATCGCACGAAAAAGCTCGGCCCCGATATGCATTGGGACCGAGCTTTTTCGTTGCGTAAGAGCTAGCTCTTGGGAGTGAACGCGGCCAGCGGTTCACTCTCGGACCAGTCATGGCCCCAGTAGCTGTCGGCCGTGATTTCCTCAGCGGTGTAGAAGGCTTCGTCAACAAGCATGCCTTCGCAACCGAACTCCAGATCCCATCCACCCGGTGCGCGCACGTAGAACGACACCATCTTGTCGTTCGTGTGGCGACCCAACGTCGAGGAGATCGAGAAGCCGAGCTTGGCAACACGATCGAGAGCCTGACCGACGGCGTCGAGAGTCTCGGCTTCCATCATCAGGTGCACGAGACCGGGCTCGTCAACCGGCGGCGCCGGGCACAACGCCAGGCTGTGGTGGCGCTGGTTGACACCCATGAAGCGAACGCGGCGAGCCGGCGGCGGCGCATCGATACCGCCGAGACGGATGGAACCGCGCGGGAGGAATCCGAGCACCTCGGTGTAGAAGGTGTATGCCTCGTCGAAACGCGTAACCGGAAGCACCACATGGCCGAGGCCCTGATCGCCGGTGACGAAACGGCCGCCGTGCGGGGTGACCAACGGGCTGTGGTCGAGTACCGGTCCGAAGAAGACCTCGACTCGGTTGCCGTTGGGATCGCCGAATGCGATGACCTGCTCGGCATCGCGGTAGCTGGCGTCGACCTCGGAAAGAACCTCGACCTCGACTCCGGCCTTCTCCACTGCTTCACGAACACGCTGGAGCGCGAACTGATCTCGCACTTCCCAGCCCACTGCGAGAGCCTTGTCCGTCTCACCGGGCAGGACGATCAGTCGCGCACGACGCTCGTCCAGGCGCAAGTAGAGGCCGTCGGCTTCCGGGCCACTACCGACCGCGAGGCCGAGTCCGTCGACCACGAGCTCGCGCCAGCGAGCCACGTCCTGCGTTTGGATCCTGAGATACCCCAGGCCCCGAATTTCAGTCATGCCTAACCGTCCTTGCTTCGAAAGTATTTGTGGGACTAGATCATCGAGCGGTGGATACCCTGCGGTTCGCCACCGAGCTGCGAGAGCGTCGACGCATGGAAGATGGAGCCAGGTACGTGGATCGCGTGCGCGAGACCGGCATGAGCGTCACGCCAGAACCGCTGCATCGGCGTGTTCAACTGCAAAGCCCCACCACCGGAACGAGCAAAGATCTCGTCCACCGCACGCACCGCCCGCCACGCAGCAGCAGTCTGCGTACGGCGACCGATCGCACGAAGCTCGAACGAAACTTCCTGCCCCTTCTCCGTCATGTCCCAGAAACGATCCACCGTCTCCAAGATCGCAGCCCGAGAAGCAGCGATCTCGGCCGCCGCCTCACCGATCGCGAACAGCACGTACGGATCTTCCTTGATCGGAACACCACTGACCGTCACACGCTCACGCTGCGCCGCCATGTTGCACGCCAACGCACCCTCGGCGATACCGATCAACGACGAGGTGATCCCCAACGGGAAAATGCACGAGAACGGGAACTTGTACAACGTCTCCGTACGGCCCGCTTCCTTCCACGCCGTCCCGTCGTACACCTTTCCGGCGTCGATCGTGCGGTAAGTCGGCAGGAATGCGTCCTTGACGATCAGATCCTTCGACCCGGTTCCGCGCAGGCCCACGACATTCCAGCTGTCCTGGTCGATGTCGTAATCGGAGCGCGGCAGCAGTACGTGCAGGTGCTTCGGCGGCATCAACGGCTTGCCGGACTCGTCACCGACCATCGCGCCGATCATGATCCAGTCACAATGATCGGTACCGGAGGAGAACGACCAACGACCGTTGAGGATGTACCCACCCTCGACCGGCCTCGCCACGCCCATCGGCGCATACGGCGACGCCATCCACGTATCGGGATCGGTTCCCCACACCTCTTCCTGAGCCTTGCGGTCGAAGAACGCAAGCTCCCACGGATGAACACCGACGATGCCGCTGACCCAGCCCGTGGCACCGTCCATCGCGCCGATAGCCATTGCCGTCTCGGCGAATTCACGCGGATGCGCCTCGAGGCCACCGAACTCCTTCGGCTGGAACATCCGGATGACGCCGGAGTCGCGCAAGCGCTTCGCGCTGCCGTCCGTCAAGCGCATCAGCTTGTCGCCCTCGACTCCGTCGGCGCGGATCTCGTCGGCGAACTGTGAGATGTTGTCCAGAACCTGACCCATGATTTTTCCGGCTTTCTGGTTTCGCTACCCGGCGAGTGCCTGGGCAGAATGAAAATCTGTTGGTGAAACGGTGGCAGGTAGCCCACCGAAGTGCAGAAACGCTTCCCGGTGAGTGGGAGCACCCCTGTGCGCCTTTTTGGTAGTGGGGGCTACCAAAAAGGCGCACGGGCCTTACTTGCCTTCTGGACGCGTCAGAAATGCCAGAACGGACGCGACCCAGGCGTCGCGAGCTTCGATCATCGTCCAGTGTCCGCAGTTGGGGAAGATGTGAACTTCGCCGTTGGGGATGTCGCGCATCGGCAGAATCGCCATGTCCACGGGGCTGACGCGGTCATCGCGTCCCCAGGTCAACAGCGTCGGCGCCTTGATCTTGTTCAGCTGTGCCCAGTACGGCACGGCGGTCGACGCAGCGGCAGCCGCGCCCATGGCGGCCATGGCCTTGCTGCTGTACATACGACGGGCGATCTCGAGCGTCGTCGGCTCGGTGGCCAGGGCCCAACGCTCTTCGATGAGCTGCTCGGTGACGACGGCGCGGTCGAAGACCATCGAATGCAACCAGCGGACCAGAGCTTCGCGGGTGGGGTTGTCGGTGAACTCCATGAGGAGTTTGATGCCTTCACCGGGGCCTGGCGAGAAGGTGTTCTTTCCCATGCCGCCGATGGTGACGAGCTTGCTCACCCGGTGCGGCTCGTCGATCGCGACCTTGGTGGCGACGATGCCGCCCATGGAGTTACCGATCATGTGGACCGGGCCGAGGCCGAGGCCGTCGAGGAACATCCCGACCGACGCCTGCGCCATCATCATCGGATGGTCGGGGCCGGGATCGCTGACGCCGAATCCGGGAAACTCGAGAACGTAGCAGTGGAAGTGCTTCGCGAAGTCCGCGAGAACGCCGCGGTAGTTACGCCAACCGGTGACGCCGGGGCCCGATCCGTGCAGCAGCAGGAGCGGCGGGCCGTCGCCGGCTTCGTGGTACCGGAGCACACCGAGATCGGTCTGCAGTTCCTTCAGAGTTCCCTCGTAGCTCAGTTCAGTCGTCATGGTCCGAACGGTGCCATCAGTACCGCTGAGCTGCTATGACTCGTCCCGATCAGCGAGACAAGTCGATCAAAATACGTCAGATCCAGTGGTCGGACGACGCTGCCAGCAGGCGATCCATCGTCTCCGCCGAGAACGTATTGGTCGGAACGGGAGGCGTTTTGCGGCCGCGGCGAGGAGCACCCAGTTCGGGGTACAGCGTCCGCGAGACCTCGCGAGCCGCGTCGACGACCAGCGGAGCAACTCGCTCGAGCTGAGCGGTCCGCATGTCACCACACAACGCGATGCTGCCGACGGGACCCTCGTGTCCGCGAATTGCCGAAGCCACACAAGCGACTCCACGCGCCGACTCCCCGCGTTCGAAGGCCAGTCCCCGACGCTGACGGATGCGGTTCAGTTCCTGGTGGAGCACAGCGACGTCGGTGATCGTGTTCTCGGTACAGCGGGGAAGAGAAGCCCCGAACAGAGCGTCGACGCGCTCAGGGTCGATCCACGCCAGCATCGCCTTGCCACCAGCCGTCGAATGAGCGAGCACTCTGCCGCCGACGCGGGACGGGAGCGCCGCGGCGAATCGTCCGCCGACCTTGTCGAGATAGACGCTCTCGCGTCCGTCGAGCACCGACAGGTGAACGACCATGCCGGTCTGCAGGTGCAGTTCGTGCAGAAGCGGTGCAGCGGCTTCGCGGATCTGGCTGTGGCCGCCGTCGCCACCACCGAGGCCGAGCGCGCGACGCCCGAGGCAGTAGCCGAACGATGCGTGATCGACCCAGTCCAGCTTGACCAGCTGATCGAGAATGCGGTGGACCGTGGAGCGCGGCAACTGAGTACGGCACGCGACCTCTTCCAGCGTCAGCCGCGCGGCGCGGCCGTCGAAGGCGTCGAGAATCAGTGTCATCCGCTCGACCATCGACGGCGGCAGATCCTTCTTGGGTTGCCCACCGGCAGTCTGGACGGTGGACAGTGTGTCGTTCATGTCAACAATGGTCATGGACGCCTCCCGAAAACTGGAATTGATTCTACCGACTATAACCCAGGTCACAGTTTCTGGAAAGTGAATCGATCTTTTCGATCCCGATCAGCGGTAATTCACCTGCCACCGGGCGAGTGGGGACGCTATAAACGCCCGATGCACCTGGGAATCGTCACACCGGTCCTGATTCAGCACCCGAGCACGCGCTCGGAGTGGGAGGCAAGTGCTGACATCGGCGAGATCGCCACAGTGGCCGCCACGGCGGATCGACTCGGTTTCCATCATCTGACCTGCAGTGAACACGTGGCGGTCCCCGAGGAGATTGCCGCCGAGCGCGGCGGAACCTACTGGGATCCGCTCGCCACCCTTGGTTTTCTCGCCGCGCGTACATCACGAATCCTGCTGGCGACCCAGGTGCTGGTGTTGGGCTACCACCACCCCCTCGAGATCGCCAAGCGTTACGGAACGCTTGATCGCGTCAGCAATGGACGCCTGATACTCGGCCTCGGGGTGGGGACTCTGAAACAAGAATTCGATCTCATAAATGCTCCATTTGCCGACCGAGGAGCGCGCGCTGACGATGCCTTGGCCGCACTTCGGGCATCACTGTCGACGCCGACTCCGGAGTATCACGGCGAGTTCTACGACTACTCCGGATTTGTCGTCGAACCCCACGCCGTCCAGAAACGGGTGCCGCTGTGGATCGGCGGCCGGACCAAGAGATCGCTGCGCCGGGCCACCACACACGGCGACGGGTGGGTGCCGTTCGGGCTGCGATTCTCCGAACTGAAGGAAATGCTCGATGCCACGACGCTCCCCGACGGATTCGACGTGGTGCTTCCCGCCGGTGCGCCGCTCGATCCTCTCGGCAATCGCGAATCCACCCTTCGCGCCTTGACTCGCGTCCGTGACGCCGGGGCGACCATCGCCAGCTGCTCGGTCGGCGCTCGAAGCGTCGAGCACTACTGCGAACAACTCGAAGAACTTCACCGAATCGCCCTCGCCGAGGGCTTTTCTTTCACCACTTCCTGATTCCCCGACAATTCAATGCAAAGGACGTACCGATGACCGACTCGACCGCCCTGATCGAATCCCTGCTCGCCCGAGTGGAATTGCTCGAGGACAAGCTCGCGATCACCGAACTGCTGACCACATACAGCCCTGCCGTCGACAGCGGATCAGCCGACGAGGTCGCGAACCTGTGGCTCGAGGACGGCGTCTACGACGTCGATACCGGTGCGATGCACGGCCGCGGCGAACTGCGCGCGATGGTTCACAGCGCCTCACACCAGAACTGGATCATGAACGGCGCGGCCCACATGATGACACCCGCCCACATCCGCATCGACGGCAACAAGGCCGTCGCGACCTGCCATTCGCAGTTGGTCATCAAAGATCCCGAGAACCCGACGGGATTCAAGGTCCTCCGCATCACCGCAAACCGTTGGGAACTGATCAAGACGGACGGCGAGTGGAAGGTCGAACTGCGTACCAACGCCCTCCTCGACGGCCGACCCGAGGCTCGCGCTCTCCTGGCTGCCGGCGTGACGGCCTAACCGGCCTGTGCGCGGTTAGGGACCCTCTGCGGTCGGTAACCGCGCACAGCTGTTGAAAGTTCGGCTCCCCGAACTCTATAGTTCACTTATTCGAACCAACAGGTCCGAGTACGTGTGACCAGGAGACCGATGAGCACCAGTACGCAAGAGCCGACGACTCCGCGCCGACGACCCACGGGGAGATCCATCGCCCTGCTCGGTCCGGCGTTCGTCGCGGCAATCGCGTACGTCGATCCGGGCAACGTCGCCGCCAACCTCACCGCCGGCGCCAAGTACGGCTACCTCCTCATCTGGGTACTCGTACTCGCCAACGCGATGGCCGTCCTCGTGCAGTATCTGTCCGCGAAACTCGGTCTCGTCTCCGGCAGATCCCTGCCCGAAATGCTGGGTCAGCGCCTGCGTAAGAACAACCGCCGCGCGTTCTGGCTCCAGGCCGAGATGATGGCGATCGCGACCGACGTCGCCGAAGTCATCGGCGGCGCCATCGCACTCAACCTGCTCTTCAACATCCCGCTCTTCCTCGGCGGACTGATCACCGGATGCGTGTCGATGGTCATCCTGACGATCCAAAGTCGGCGCGGACAGCGCACTTTCGAGTTCGTGGTCATGGGATTGCTGGCCATCATCACCATCGGCTTCCTGACCGGGCTCGCCTTCACCGACGTCTCCGGCAGCGAGGCCGTCGCCGGACTGGTCCCCCGCTTCGAAGGAACCGAGACCGTACTGCTCGCCGCCAGCATGCTCGGAGCAACGGTCATGCCGCACGCGATCTACCTTCACTCCGCATTGGCACGTGATCGCCACGGCCACATCAAACCCGGCCCACGGTTGCAGCGATTACTCAAAGTCACCCGTTGGGATGTCGTTGTCGCGTTGATCATCGCCGGTGGCGTGAACATCGGCATGCTGCTGCTGGCCGCTTCGGCGCTGCGCGGAGTACCCGGCACCGACACCATCGACGGTGCGCATGCCGCGATCGAGAATTCGCTCGGCCCGGGCGTAGCCGTGGTGTTCGCGATCGGCCTCCTCGCCTCCGGACTCGCGTCGACCTCCGTGGGATGCGCGGCCGGCGCCGAGATCATGCATGGTCTTCTGGCCATTCGGATTCCGGTGATCACACGCCGGATCGTCACGCTCATCCCGGCACTGATCGTGCTCGGACTCGGCGTTGACCCGACGCTGGCGCTCGTGCTCAGCCAAGTGGTCTTGAGCCTGTGCATCCCCTTCGCGATCATCCCGCTGGTGCGAATGACCTCGGACCCCGAACTCATGGGCGACGCGCGCAATGCCCCGCTCACGACCGTCGCGGCGTGGATTGCGGCGGGCTTGATCGTTGCACTCAACGTCGCTCTGCTGGTTCTGACGGTGACAGGCTAGAGCACCGGAGCCACCCAACGCGTCCCTCACAAACGCGCTGGACGGCTCCGGCCGGACTAGGAGACTTGCTCGGCGAGAGTGGCCTTGGCCCAGCGATAGTCGGCCTTTCCGCTGGGAGAACGCCTGATCGACGGAACATTCATGACGGTGCGCGGCACTTTGTACCGAGCGACCTGCGACGCGCAATGCTCACCGATCTCGGCAGCGTCCGGGACGTCGAAGCCTTCGCGGGTCGTGATGACCGCAGCGACGCGCTCACCGAACTTTGCATCCGGAATTCCCGCGACCAAAGCGTCGAGCACCGCCGGGTGACTCTTGAGCGCCTGCTCGACCTCTTCCGGATACACCTTCTCCCCGCCGGTGTTGATGCACTGAGAACCACGCCCCAGCAGGACGATCGAGCCGTCGGCTTCCACGCGTCCGACGTCGCCGAGCACCGACATCCGCACCCCGTCGATCACCGGGAACGTAGCCGCGGTCTTGACCGGATCATTGAAGTAGCCGACCGGCACGTGACCACTGCGAGCGATGTAACCGGTCTCGGGCGATCCCGGCTCCAGCGGCCGCATCCTTTCGTCCACGACGCGGGTCTCGTCGCGAGCGGCGATGCGCATCAGGCCGTCTTGACCGATCTCCAGATTGCCGTCGACGCCCGACTCCGAGGAGCCGAATCCGTCGCGGATCACCAGGTTCGGAAGCATCGACTTGAGCTGCTCCCGCAGTGAGAGCGAGAACAAGGCTCCGCCGGACGAGACCATTCCGACCGTGCTGAGGTCGTAATCTGCTGCGTTTGCTGCCAATTCGTCTGCGAGCGGACGTGCCATCGCGTCTCCGACGACGGTGATGGAGACGGCCTTCTCACTTCCGGCGAGCTGGAGCGTCGTCTTCGCGTCGAACCGCGCCATGAGAATTGCGTTGGCGCCCATGAAGAATCCGGTGAACAGCGAGTACGACGCCGCACCGTGCATCAGGGGTGCGGTACTGAGCATGTTCATCGCGGGGACGTTCGGCACCGCGGCGAACAGAGCCTCAGCGGTCGTGTGCGGCGGACCGAACGGATTTCCGCCGGTGAGCGCCGCGAAGTAGAAGTCTTCATGACGCCACATGACGCCCTTGGGCATCCCTGTCGTGCCGCCGGTGTAGATGACGAAGAGGTCGTCGTTGCTGCGGGGCGCGAAGTCACGAGTGGCGGCCTGCTCCGCGGCAGCGTCGGCAAATCGAACGACGTCGACGCCTTCGATATCGCGGACGGCTGACTCGCCGACGACAACGACGTGCTTGATGCCGGGCGCGGCCGGGAGAACCGTCTCCACGACGGAAACGAACTCCTCGTCCACGATCAGTGCCACCGACTGCGAATCGTTGTACAGATAGGTCAGTTCGGCGTCGACGTAGCGATAGTTGACGTTGATCGGGACCGCACGAATCTTGAGGCAGCCGAGCAAACTCTCGACGAACTCGATGCTGTTGCGCATGTGCAGAGCAACGTGATCGCCGGGCCCGACACCGACGCTCGCCAGGTGGCGGGCGATGCGATTCGAGCCCTCGTCCAGCTCGACGTAGGTGCGACGACGACCATCGCACACGAGCGCCGTGCGGTCCGGAATCAGATCCGAGATGCCCTCGTACAGATCTGCCAAATTCAGTGACACTGCTGGTGCCTTCCTTGATGTCCGGCCCGGTGAATTCGGGGCCGACCGTACTGCGTTTTCGGTGGGAACTATCCGACCCTGGAGCCGACGAATGCGGCCGAGAACTGAGCGGATCGGTGGTGACGCAAACGCGTACGCGGTGGGATCGCCGCGTCGCCCCAAGGTGGCATGCAGCGCTCGTGACCCAGATCACCGCTCCCGCTGAGTGAGACTCCTCCTCAGTCGGCCAAACTTCTGTTCAAAACTAGAACTAATTCTGATTTCGCTCGAATGATTTTTTCGGAACGACTACCGAACTCTCGACTTCAAATTAGAATGAATACTAATTTTGCTATACCTACCCGCCAGACCGGATCGAAGGAGCACGACATGACGCAATCACTGAGCTTGGAAGGCAAAGTTGCCGCCGTCACCGGCGCCGGCGCCGGCCTGGGTCGCGCCGAAGCACTCGGACTCGCGGCTGCCGGTGCAGCCGTCATCGTCAACGACATGGGTACAGCGGCCAACGACGTGGTCGACGAGATCAAGGCCGCAGGTGGACAGGCACTCGCCATCACCGGCGACGTCTCCGACTGGTCACTCGGCGGGCGCATCATCGAAGAGGCCGTCAAGAACTTCGGATCATTCGACATCCTCGTCAACAATGCAGGCATCCTGCGCGACAAGATGATCTTCAACCTGACCGAATCCGATTGGGACGACGTCATCCGCGTGCACCTCAAGGGCCACGCGGCCACCTCGCACGCAGCCGCAGTCCACTGGCGCGCAGCCAGCAAGGCAGCCGACGCACCGGTCTATGGCCGCATCATCAACACCTCTTCCGAGGCTTTCCTCTTCGGCAGCGCCGGGCAGCCCAACTACTCGGCAGCCAAGGCCGGTATCACCGCGCTGACGCTCTCGAGCGCAGCAGGTCTCTCCCGCTACGGCGTCCGCACCAACGCGATCTGCCCCCGTGCCCGCACCGCCATGACGGCAGAAGCCTTCGGCGAGAACAACACCGGCGTCGTCGGCCTCGATCCGCTTGCACCCGAGCGCGTCGCGACCCTCGTCAGCTACCTCGCATCCCCCGATTCCGACGAGATCAACGGACAGGTCTTCGTCGTCTACGGCAAGATGGTGGCGTTGATGGAAGCACCCAAAGTCGAGAACCGTTTCGACGCAGCCGGATCCGCGTTCACCGTCGAAGAACTCGGTGGCCAGCTCTCGTCTTACTTCTCCGGCCGTGGGCCGTACGAGACCTACGCCGCCTACAGCATCGCCGGCCTCGAAAAGATCGCACTTGCAGTCGACGAGACCGCAACAGTTTGAGCAGCACTTACGAAGAGGAGCGTTTCATGAGGTTGAACGGCAAGGTAGCGATCGTCACCGGCGGCGCCGGTGGAATCGGTCGTGCTGTCACCCGAGTCTTCGCCCGTGAAGGCGCGAAGGTCCTGTTCGTCGACATCAACGACGAGCAGGGCCAGGCCCTCGAACAAGAACTGGCCGGCTCCGGCAAGTTCCTGAACGTCGACCTTGCTGCCGCCGGTTCGGCCGAGCAGATCCGTGACGCCGCGCTCGAGGCTTTCGGCAAGCTCGACATCCTGGTGAACAACGCTCACGCGTCCCGTCAGGCTCCGTTGCTCGAAACCACGCAGGACATGTTCGACCTGTCCTTCAACACCGGTTTCTACCCCGTTGTCCACCTCATGCAGGCGTGCCACGACGAACTCGCGAAGACCAAGGGTTCGGTCGTCAACTTCGCATCGGGTTCAGGTTTGGACGGAATGCCCACCCAGACGTCCTACGCTGCGGCCAAGGAAGCTGTGCGAGGCCTGACGCGCGTCGTCGCCAACGAGTGGGCGCCGGAAGGCATTCGGGTCAACGTGGTCTGCCCGTTCGCCGCCACCGAAGGCGTCGTCAAGTGGCAGGAAGCCTTCCCTGAGCGCGCAGCCGCATCGGTTGCCAAGGTGCCCCTCGGACGCATCGGTGATCCCGAAACCGACATCGCTCCCGTCGTGGTGTTCCTGGCGAGCGAGGATTCCAAGTACATGACCGGACAGACGTTGATGGCCGACGGCGGCAGCATCAAATTGCGATGAGCGAAATACTTCTCGGTGGGCTCAGCTCACCGAGAAGAGCTTGGCAGCGTTGTCGTGCACGACGGCTCGCAGCCATTCGTCTCCGAGATCGAAGCGCGTAACCGCTTGCAAGGCTGTGAGATACGGGTACGGAATGTTCGGGAAGTCGCTACCGAACAGAATCCGGTCCTGCATGTCGACGAGCCGTGATACGTCCGCCTTCGGGAAGGCACACTGCTCTTCCGTGAAGTCGGTGAACGCCATGGTCGTATCCAGGCGGACATTGCCGTAAGCCTCTGCCAGATCGAGGAATTCGCTGTACTCGGGCATCCCCATGTGGGCGACGATCAACGACAGGCGCGGGTACCGTGCGAGCAGCGAAGCAATGCGATCAGGTCCCGTGTACTCCCCCGGCGCCGGTCCCGATCCACAATGGATCACGATGGGCGTCTCGGAGTCCTCGAGCTGACCCCAGACCTTGTCGAGCAGAGGGTCGTTCGGGTCGTAGTTTCCGACCTGGATGTGGGACTTGAAGATTCGCGCGCCCGAATCCAGGGCCTTTCCGACGTACGACGCCGCCGACTCCTCGGGATAGAACGTGGCCGTGTGCAGGCAATCGGGCGTTTGCGCGGCAAATTCGACGGCCCACTGATTGAGCCACTCGGCCATCGCGTGCTTGTGCGGGTAGATCATCGACGTGAAAGCCCGGACACCGAACTCGCGGAGACGGTGTACCCGCTCCTCCTCGGCAAGTCGGTAGGCGATGGGCCATGGTCGACCGATCATCGGTCCCGCCGAATCGAAGTAGCCCCACACCTTGTCCATAACGCTCTTCGGCATGAAATGGGTGTGGACGTCGATCACGCCAGGAACACCCAACTCGCGCCAAAAAGCCCGAACCTCGGCGATCTCCTCCGGTCCGGTCGATGGGACCTCTTCGGTACACACGTCTGACACCCCTTTCGTTCGCTCGACCATACCGAGTGCCGTCGCGCTCACCGGGACAGGTCGTTGACGGCCCGCACTGAGCACCCGAATGTGAACCCATCTTGCCGATCACCGTTGGAGGTTGAATGTCTCAGGCCGAGTCCGAAGTGGGATCGATCAGTGCAGTCGAGGAACTGCTCGCAATCGAGGAAATCAAGCGTGTGTTCGCCGCGCGCCTACGCTGCATGGACACCAAGCAGTGGCACGTCTACCCAACCC
Source organism: Rhodococcus sp. RCBS9 (assembly GCF_029457415.1). Classification (NCBI taxonomy): domain Bacteria; kingdom Bacillati; phylum Actinomycetota; class Actinomycetes; order Mycobacteriales; family Nocardiaceae; genus Rhodococcus; species Rhodococcus sp. RCBS9. The sequence goes on from NZ_CP120422.1 coordinate 1,619,194, forward strand.
TGCACACCGCAGACGTCGTCAGCGAGACGTGGGGCGGACTCCCGACAGACAAGCAACCCAAGACCGGTGACACCTCGAACCAGGTAGTGGGCATCGACAAACTCACCGCGGCAATTCGGAACATGCTCGACGGCGACATCCCCCTCACCACGGCGCACCACGCACACACTCCCGAAATCGTGCTGACGTCACCCACCACCGCAACCGGTATCTGGGCGATGGAAGACATGCTGTGGTGGAACGACGGCGAGAAAGAACTACACCTGCACGGCTACGGCCACTACCACGAGAAATACCGCAAAGAAGACGGCAAGTGGCTGATCAGCTACCGAACCCTCACCCGGCTCCGTGTCGACCAGGACCCCGGATTCTTCCGATTCATGAAAGCGCTGTGACGAAGTGACCAACCCGCTGTTCCAACCGCTCCGTATCCGTTCGCTCGAATTGTCCAACCGCATAGTCATGTCGCCGATGACGCGCACGTACTCCATCGAGGGCGTGCCCGGCCGGGACGTCGCCGAGTACTACCGCCGACGAGCTGAGGGCGGCACCGGACTGATCGTCACCGAAGGCGTCGCGATCGATCACGAGACTGCTGTCGACCACGCCAACGTCCCCAACCTCCACACTCCCGCTGCTCAGGCCGGATGGCGGAAGGTAGTCGACGACGTGCACGCTGCGGGCGGCAAGATCGTGCCTCAGCTCTGGCACGTCGGACCTTTGTGGGGCGCGATGACGCAGATGGACCCCTCACTCAAGCCGATGCGCCCCTCAGGCGAGTGGGGCCCGCTCGGCGTCACCTCGTACTCCGCTGCCTACGTCGAACGCGCACAGGCCAGCACCGAAGCGATGACCGAGCAGGACATCCAGGACGTCATCGACGCGTACGTCCGTAGCGCGAAGCACGCCGTCGAACTCGGCTTCGACGGCATCGCGATCCACGGCGGTCACGGCTACCTCCTCGATTCCTTCTTCTGGGAGGGCACCAACCAGCGCGACGACGCGTGGGGAGGCGACCTGGAGCGTCGTACCAGGTTCCCGGCCGCCGTCGTCGCCGCGATCCGCGCGGCCATCGGACCGGATCTGCCGATCATCTACCGTTTCTCACAGCACAAGCAGCAGGATTTCACCGCGAAGATCGCGGAAACCCCCGAAGAGTTGGGCGTCATCCTGGGCGCGCTGGTCGACGCCGGAGTCGACGTTCTCGACGCCAGCATCAGGCGTTTCGACGTGCCGGCCTTCGAAGGCAGCGATCTCTCGTTGGCGGGTTGGGCGAAGAAGCTGACCGGCGCCGTCACGATGGCCGTCGGCAGCGTCGGTATCGGAAAGTCGCTGCGGGACAGCCGCATCGAAGGCGTCGCACCTGTAGTCGACAACATCCCACAGCTCGAGGAGCGCATCGGCAGCGGAGAGTTCGATCTGATCGCGATCGGCCGTCTCCATCTCGCCGATCCTGCATTGGCAACTACCCTGCGCGCCGGTGGCCCGCTACCGGCGTTCGATCGAGCGGTGCATGAGGGCAGCTTGATCTAGGGGCTCCGCCCCTGTGCGCCTTTCGGGTAGTTCGCACTACCAAAAAGGCGCACAGGGCCGAAGGCCTTTATGTTCGACCCATGACTACTTTCAACGCCTGGGTCGCCCGCGACAGCGACGGCACCATCGACTTCGCCCCCGAAACCGTCGACGAATCCTTCCTCCCGGCAGGTGAGGTCACCATTCGCGTCGAGTACTCGAGCGTCAACTACAAGGACGCGCTCGCGGTCACGCCGAAAGGCGGGGTGGTTCGCGAGTACCCGATCGTCCCCGGCATCGACGTCGCCGGCGAGGTCATTGCCTCCGAGTCCGACGCATTCGCCCCGGGAGACAAGGTCGTCGCACATGGCTACGAGATCGGGACCGCCCGCAACGGCGGCTACGCCGAGATCGCCCGTTTGCCTGCCGAGTGGGTCGTGAAGCTCGACGGCATTTCCACCGCCGACGCTGCCGCGATCGGCACGGCAGGATTCACCGCAGCCATGAGCGTCCAAGCCATTCTGGCCAGCGGAGTGAAGCCAGCCGACGGTCCCGTCCTGGTGACTGGCGCGAGCGGCGGCGTCGGCACCGTCAGCGTCGACCTTCTGGCAAGCGCAGGCTTCGACGTGGTCGCCTCCAGCGGTAAGCCCGGCGCGGCAGACCTTCTGACGTCACTCGGTGCGTCTTCGGTGATCGGCCGGCTCCCCGAGGATCCCGACGCCAAGCCTCGCCCGCTCGGAAAATCTCAGTGGGCGGCGGCCGTCGACTGCGTCGGTGGAAAGACCCTCGCTCACGTTCTGAGCACGATCAACTACGGCGGTGTTGTCGCTGCCAGCGGATTGACCGGCGGCGCCGCGCTGCCTACGACCGTGCTGCCGTTCATTCTCCGCGGAGTCTCACTGCTGGGCATGGACTCGGTATTGATGCCGATCGAACCCCGTCGCGCGCTGTGGACCCGGCTGGGCTCCGACTTGGCCCCACGTCATCTGAAGGAGATCACGAACCTCGTTGCCGTCCGCGACGTCGTCTCGGTGATCGATCAGGTACGCGAAGGCAAGTACACCGGCCGGGCGCTGGTTCAGGTTGCCGACGGATTCTGAACCGCTCAGAAAAGTGTGAACAGATCTGCCGGTTCTTCGACCGTCGTGGACTTCTCCTTGTAAGGAGAGTTCACGGCGGTCGGTTCCTTCTTCACCGGGGCAGCAAGCGGGACCGATGCGATGTCCCCCGAGACGATGGCGCGTGCGGCTTCGCCGGCCAGCTTGTCTGCCATTTCGTTGTAGTGGTTGCCGACGTGCCCGCGCACCCAGCGAAAGCGCACCGGACCGACTCGATCGGTGATGGCTCGATCGATACTCTGCACCAGTTCGAGGTTCTTGACCGCCCCGCCGCTCGCGGTCTTCCAGCCCTTGCGCTTCCAACTGGGCAACCATTCGGAAGCGCACTTGATGGCGTACTGCGAGTCGGATTCGATGAGTAGAGGATCAGCACCGGGATGGGCGACGACGGCCTCGAACAGAGCACGCAACTCTGCAATCTGGTTGGTGCCGGACGCTTCTCCGCCGGACATGCTCGGACCCTCGTGATTGACCCACGCCCAGCCGATAGCCCCACCGGGGTTTCGCAGACAGGATCCGTCGGTGCTCACGATGATCATGGCTCGGACAATACGTTGCGCCACCGACACACGCCTTAACGGAGGATGGACGGTGGCGATACGCTGACCTCGATGACGCCGCTATCTCCGGTCGACGAAGTCACGGTGACTTCTCAGCGACCACTCGATGCCGCGCTGACGCTCAGCCCGCATCAGCGCGGACCCGGCGACCCCGCACATCGACGGTCAGCCGACGGAGCGATCTGGCGAGTTTCCCGCCAACTTTCGGGTCCTGTGACCTACCGCATCACCCAGTCGGATCGCCATACGGTCCGGGTACAGGCCTGGGGTCCCGGCGCCACGGAATTCCTGAACGGCGCCGAAGCGCTGCTCGGTCTCGACGACGAAGCCGAAGATTTTGCCCCCGAACATCCCAAGCTCGCCGAAGCTCATCGACGCTTCCCTCATCTGCGCATCGGCCGCACCGGCCGCGTCATGGAAGCTCTCGTTCCCGCGATCCTCGAGCAACGAGTCCACGGCATCGACGCATTCGCCGCGTGGCGCCGCCTGCTGACCAAGTTCGGGGAGCGCCCACCCGGCCCTGCGCCCGACGGAATGCGAGTTCCACTCACCGCGGACCAATGGCGTCGAATGCCGTCATGGGAATTCCATCGCGCGAACGTCGATCCAGCGAGGTCCAAGACGATCGTTCAGTGCGCTCGCGTCGCCGACCGCCTCGAGCAGGCATCCACGTTCCCCAGAACCGAGGCGACCAAACGGTTGCGAGCGGTACCCGGCGTCGGGATCTGGACTGCCGCCGAAGTGGCTCAGCGTGCATTCGGCGATTCAGATGCACTCTCGGTCGGCGACTACCACCTCGCTGCCGTCGTCGGGTGGTCACTGCTGGGTGAACCGATCGACGACGCCGAGATGGTGCAGTACCTCGCTCCCCTTCAACCGCATCGATACCGCGCCGTGAGGCTCCTGCAGGTCAGCGGGCAAGCCGTCAAACCCAAGTTCGGTCCGCGAACTGCCGTTGCCGACCACCGTTGGCACTGAGCATCAGGAGTTGGAAAATGTCGACCCGATACGCACACATCGCCTTCTCCCCCGCTGCGGTGGAGCGTCAGCGGTCGACCGGAAGTTTCACCGTGTACGGTTCGAAACTCGATCAGCCCGACGAAGGCCCGATGGAATTCGATTTCCGCGCGCAGGGATTCGTGAAATCCGTGGATTCCTTCTTCATGTCCACGGTGACGCCCGACGGTTGGCCGTACGTCCAACATCGCGGCGGCCCGCGCGGATTCCTGCATGTGTTGGGCCCGAATCGAATCGGATTCGCCGATCTCCCCGGCAATCAGCAATTCGTGACGCTCGGCAATCTGGAAGAGAACAATCGCATCTCGCTGTTCGTCATCGATTACCCGACGCGAACGAGATTGAAGATCTACGGGCGCGCGCAGGTGATCGAAGCGGACGAGGACCCTGCACTACTGCAACAGCTCTTGCAAGTCCCCGGCGGCACCATGACGGCAAAAGCCCAGCGTTCCATCGTCATCGACGTCGAAGCGTTCGACTGGAACTGCAGTCGAAACATCACGCCACGCTTCGACAAGGAGCGCATGGACGAATCCCTCGCTCTGGCACGCCAACCCCTGCAAGCCGAGGTAGATCGGCTTACTGCCGAGGTCGAAGAATTGCGTGCGCGGTTGTCGAAAAACGAATGAGACTAGGCGGTTTCAGGGCACTCGGAGTCGGGTAGCCACCAAACACGGCCCGTCGCGCGGAGACGACGGGTCCCGTTGTGCCCGAGGAGGTCCGCACGATCGATCCAGACGGTGGAGTTCTGGTTAACGAACTGCACCGCCACCATTCACGACTGGTTCCACACAGACAGATTGGCCGTCCCCATGAAACTGTCCCGAACTCTCACCATGTCCGTACTCGTCGTCGCCGCAGTCGGCACCGGAGCCGGCACCGCGGTCGCAGCGCCCCCGAATGCGGGCTTCGATCCGTCCCAACCCCTACTGACACCGACCGCAGAGTCGAACAGCCAGGCGGCGTTGATGCTCTTCCCCGGTAACGATCCGAAGCAGGCCGCGTTCGACACGATGGCCAACGAGGTCAATATCGGCTGGAACAACGGTGGTCTGCAGTCGACCCTGATCGGAGCCAACCTCGGCGTCGGAATCGGCTGCCTGTCGATCTTCCCGAACTTCATCGCCGGCTGCATCGTCGGTGGAGTCATCGGCACGGTTGCCGGAGTCGGCGCAGGAATCACCAACGGAAACCCGAACGCTGCGCCGGCCGTCGAGAAGTTCTTCGCGACTCCTTGAGTAGCGCTCAGCTGTGCGTGTGCCCGGGGGTGGGTGTCTCGTCGTGAAAATGTGTGGCGCCGATCGAATGCAGCAGCTGGTGAACGGTGTCGTCCGCCAGTTGGTATCGCATCGATCGGCCGTCGCGGGTCGCGCTCACCCACCCCTGGCTACGCAGTAGCCGCAGCGCATGTGAGACGGCTGTGCCGCTCATCCCCAGTGCCACGGACAGATCCGTGACGCAGATACCCGGTGCGTGATGAAGGCAGAGCAACAGACGCAGACGGTTGGTGTCGGAGAGAAGCTCGAAGCGACCGGACCAACTGGTGACATCGAGCCCCTCGAGTGCGGCCCTGGCGCGACGAACATCCTCGACGCTCAGCGCGCCACTGGTGTCTGCTGCGCCTGCATTCGTCAACCGACTGCCTCCGTAGAACTTCCGATCCCCCGCCGCAAGTGTACCCAGAAGCGAACCTCGTCAGGCAGACTCCACCACGGCCGCCATACCCTGGCCACCGCCGATACACATGGTCAACAGCGCTTTTCCGCCGCCGCGTCGGCCGAGTTCGTGAAGCGCGGTTGTTGCCATACGCGCGCCCGTCGCTCCCACAGGATGCCCGAGCGAGATGCCGGAACCGTTGACGTTCAGGCGATCGAGGTCCTCGAATCCCCATTCCTTCACGACGCCGAGAACCTGGCACGCAAACGCCTCGTTCAGCTCGACCAGATCGAAATCGGCAAAGCCTGCCCCGGTGCGAGCAAACAGTTTCGAGACGGCGGCAACCGGCCCGAGGCCCATCAGCGCCGGTTCACAACCGGCCGCGGCCCAGCTGTCGAGGAACCCGATGGGTTCCAGCCCCAGCTCGTCCAGACGATCCTCGGCGACCACCAACATCGCTGCCGCAGCGTCATTCTGTTGGCTGGCGTTACCGGCGGTCACGACGCCTCCCTCGGTCACCGCACGCAGCCGTGCCAGGGTTTCGAGTGAGGTATCCGGACGGATCCCCTCGTCAGCACGAAACTGTGTGACGTTCCCTTTTCTATCCGTCTGTTCGACGGCGACGATTTCGGCATCGAATCGGCCGGATTCTCTTGCCAGTGTTGCCTTTCGGTGACTGTCGACGGCGAAGGCGTCCGACTCTTCCCGCGTGATCCCGCAGCGTGTCGCGACGTTCTCGGCCGTTTCGATCATTCCGCTGATCCGACCGAATCGCCACTCGGGTTGCGAGCGCTCGCGGCCACGATCGAGGCGGTCGAACAGTTGCAGCCCACCGGATCTGGTGCCCCACCGCGCCCCGGTGGTGTAGTGCTCGATCCCGCTCATCGATTCGACGCCGCCCGCGAGAACCACGTCGGCCGCACCCGTCTGGACCATCATGGCTGCGGTAACGATGGCCTGCAGACCCGTTCCACATCGGCGATCCGTCTGGAAGCCGGCTACCGAAATCGGCAACCCGGCCTCGAGCGCCGCCCACCTTCCGATGCACGGTGCCTCCGAATTGGCATACGACTGCCCCATCGCGACGTCGTCGATGCGGGACGGATCGATTCCGCTACGACGCACGGTCTCCTTGACGACGGTGGCAGCCAAACTTTCCGCAGGCACGTCCCGAAGTGCCCCTCCGAAACGGCCCACCGCGGTTCTGACCGGCGCGACCAATGCTGCTCGTTTCACAACTGACCTCGAATCTCGTTCTGGAAGAATGGAAAAGGATTCAGGAGACCAACAGGCGCACGGTATCCGCTACCAGCGCAGGTTTACCCGCTCCTTCGATTTCGATCGTGTACCGCACGACTATCGTCGCGCCCTTCGCGGTGCGCTCGAAGGAAAGAATCTCCGCACCTGCCCGCACCGAAGAACCGACCTTGACCGGTTCGGGGAATCGCACCTTGTTGCTTCCGTAGTTCACGGTCATGGAGATTCCGTCGACACGCATCACCTCAGCGCCGAGCACCGGCAACAACGAAAGAGTCAGATAGCCGTGGGCGATGGTGCCGCCGTACGGACCCTGCGCTGCGCGCTCGGGATCCACGTGAATCCACTGGTGATCCTCGGTGGCGTCGGCGAACTTGTCGATCCGATCCTGTGTGACCGGGAACCACGCGCTGTAGCCCAAGTGCTCACCGACAGCCGTCTCTACTTCGTCGATTCCGTTGAAAATTCGCATAGTTCTCTCCTGAAAGGTGTTGAACAGCAAAGAAAAGTGCAGCGCTAATGTGCGCCGCGGCGCAGCGTCAATGTGCGCCGCGGCGCAGCGTGACCCGATACGTGTACTGCTCCGGCAAGAAATAGCTCACCGACAACTCGTTGGCAACGCCCTGCGCGTTGGAGTACAAACGGTCCACCCGCAACATGGCGTGGCCGATTTCGCAATCGACGTCCCTGGCAACGTCCGCCGTGGCCGGGGACACCGTGATCGATTGTGCTGCTTCGACAATCGGACTGTCGATCAGCGGTTCCAGCAAGCCGATCACCGTATTGGCGCTCACCGCACCGGCCGCCATGGCGGGCAGGTCGATGATCTGCCGCGCGATCGCCTCCGGCAGATGCGCCGTCGTCTGCACGAACGGAACTCCCTCGTGTATCCGCCGGAAGACCACGGTGTACACGACGTCGGTGTCGAGCCGAAGCCGACTGGCCGCCTCGATGTCCACGCGCCGTTGCAGCGGTGACACAACTTCCATCGTCGTGTCCCGCGAAAGGTTCATGAGATCTTCGATGGATCCGAGATGACGGAGATAGCGGCCGCTGTTCTCGGTCACGAACGTTCCGCGCCCGGGTACTCGGTACACGATGCCCTCGGCAACCAGATCGTGAAAGGCTCGGCGGACCGTCTGCCGACTCACGCCGTGATGCTGCGCCAGTTCGGATTCGGTGGGCAGTTGAATGCCGTCGCGGTAGGTACCGGCAGAGATCTGCTGACGAAGCTCACGAGAGAGGCGTTGGTACGCCGGCTCCGTCTCTCTTTCCTTACCGCTCATAGCGACATGATCCTACTTGCTCACCGATCCGTCACAGACCGCCGCGGGCAACCAGCTGCGAAACGATCACGTTGCGCTGAATTTCGTTGGTTCCCTCCCCGACGATCATCAGTGGTGCATCACGGAAATACCGCTCGACGTCGTACTCCGTCGAGTAGCCGTAACCGCCGTGGATGCGGACGGCGGACAACGCGATTTCCATCGCCACCTCGGAGGCGTACAGCTTGGCCATGCCCGCCTCCATGTCGCACCGCTCCCCACTGTCGTACATCTGCGCCGCGTGCCACGTCAGCTGCCGTGCGGCCGTCAGCTTCGTTGCCATGTCGGCGAGGTAATTGCCGATCGACTGGTGCTTCCAGATCGGCTGGCCGAAGCTCTCGCGCTGCTGCGCGTAGGCAAGTGAATCCTCGAGTGCGGCCGTGGCGACGCCCAGTGCGCGGCAAGCCACCTGGATACGGCCGGTCTCGAGCCCCTTCATCATCTGCCCGAAACCCTTTCCGGGAGTACCGCCCAGAATGGCCGACTCGGAGATGCGGTAATTGTCGAAGGACAGTTCACAACTCTCGACGCCCTTGTATCCGAGCTTCGGGAGGTCGCGGGAGACGGTCAGCCCTTCGCCGTGCTCGACGAGAACGATCGAGATGCCCGCATGACGAGGGCTTGCGCTTGGATCGGTCTTGCACAGCAAGGCGATCACGCCGGATCGGCGGGCATTGGTGATCCATGTCTTGGCTCCGTTGACGACCAGATCTGTGCCGTCGCTCTTGGCGTTGGTTGTCATGGCCTGCAGATCGGAACCTCCGCCGGGCTCGGTGAGGGCCATCGTTGCCCGGATCTCGCCGGTTGCCATTCGCGGCAGGTACTTCACCTTCTGCTCTTCGGTACCGAACAGCGAGATGAGTTTCGCGACCACCGTGTGACCGCCCATCGCCCCCGCCAGGGACATCCATCCGCGTGACAGTTCCTGCGTCACCTGCGCATAACAGGGCATGGACACCGGCGATCCGCCGTACTCCTCGGGAATCGCGAGCCCGTAGATCCCGATCTGCTTCATCTGATCGATCCACTTCTCGGGATACTCGTTCGCGTGTTCCACCTCCTGGACCGTGGGCTTGACCTCTCGGTCGACGAACCGGCGCACGGTTTCGATCAGGAATGTCTCTTCGTCGTTGAGCTTGAGCATGAATCCGCCTCGACTTGAAATAAGTTTGTACGGCCATATTTCGATATTGTTCGCGCAATGTCAATACCGCGCCTTGACATCGATACGTAGCAACTGCCAGCATCGAGGCAGTTCGTTGCACATCAACGCCGTTCACGGCAGCTCATCCACTTCACAACTGGCCGTACATTTGATTTCCAGATCGAGGTAATCGACACACTATGGACGAGAACCACTACCGCGCCACCAGACGTCGCGCGTCCCTGGTCGCGCCGGGTTCAGACGAGCGCAAGGCACGCAAAGCACTCTTCTCGAACGCAGACGAGGTGATTCTCGACCTCGAAGATGCCGTCACTTCGGCGAACAAGGACCTGGCGCGAACCCTCGTGAGCACCTTGGTGCACGAGTTCGGTAGGGCGCGCACCATCTCGGTCCGAATCAACGGCCTGACCACACCATGGGCCCGCGACGACCTGATCGCCTGCGGCGCCCTCGGAGAATCGCTGACGAGCGTGATCGTCCCGAAGGTCGAGTCCGCCGACGAACTACTCGAGGCCGAGCACATCCTCTTCACTGCCGGTGGGCACCACACCACCCTGCAAGCCCTGATCGAAACTCCGCTCGGCGTCCAGAATGCCGACTCCATCGCCCGCGCGACTCCTCGTCTCCAAGCCGCGATCATCGGATACGCCGATCTCGGTGCAGCGCTCGGCCGTTCACGCTCGGCACTGCCTGAACAATGGCTTGCCGTCCAGGACAGAATCCTGATCGCCTGCCGCGCAGCCGGCGTCGCAGCCATCGACGGGCCCTTTCTCGGCATCACCGACGACGACGCTTTCCGCCGCGCCGCGCGCTGGACCAGCGCTCTCGGGTTCGACGGCAAATGGGTCATCCACCCGGCGCAGATCGACTCGGCCACTACCGCATTCACTCCTTCGGACGACGCCGTCAATGACGCCCGACGGGTACTGACCGCACTCGAAGAAGCCGAAACCCTGGGTTCGGGTGCCGCCCAACTCGACGGCCAGATGCTCGACGAAGCTGTGGCCGTGGCAGCGCGTCGTACGCTTGCCCGAGCCGAAGGAGTCACCGTATGAGCGAGCACTACGTGGGAGGCCCGTACTTCGACGAGCTCACCCATGGTCAGATCTTCGACGAAGCCCCCGCGGTGACGTTGACCAGTGGACTCGCCGCCTCCCATCAGGCGATCATCGGTGACCGCATGCGCCTGCCTCTCGACGCACATCTGTCGTCGAGCGTCACGGGTTCCGCTGCACCAGTGGCGAATCCAGGACTGGTCACCGACATCGCCATCGGTCAGTCAACCGTGGTCACACACCACGTCAAGGCGAACCTCTTCTACCGTGGACTGCGATTCCACCGTTTCCCGGTACTCGGTGACACCCTGTACACGCGCACCGAGGTTGTCGGTCTACGCGAGAACTCGGCCAAGCCGGGACGCGGCGCCACCGGACTTGCCGCGCTACGGATGACGTCTGCTGATCAGAACGGCAACACGGTCCTCGACTTCTACCGCTGCGCCATGCTCCCCCTGAGCCCCGACCCGATCGAGGCGAGAACTCGCCACGCCGACGACCTCGGGGCGATCGGTCCGTCCGAACCGGCTCCGTACGTATCACCTGACGGTTGGGACCTCGACACGTATCGAGAGCGGGTACCCGGCAGGCACTTCGATTCCGATTTGGTGGGCTCCGTCTTCCACAGCAGCGGCGACGTCGTCTCCAGCGCACCCGAACTTGCCCGGCTGAGCTTGAACATCGCAGCGACGCACCACGACGATCGCGTCGGCGCCCACGGTCGCCTCGTCTACGGCGGCCACACCATCGGGATCGCACTCGCCCAGGCGACTCGCGCTCTGCCCAACGTGGTGACGGTTCTCGGGTGGCACTCGTGCGATCACACCGGACCCGTTCACGAGGGCGATACCCTCACGAGCGAACTGCACGTCGAAAACTCGTCGCCCCTCGAACACGGAACCGCAGTGCAACTGCGTTCGCTCGTGTTCTCCCACAATGCTTCTGCAACACAAACTCCGGTTCTCGACTGGCGTTTCACCGTGTTGATGGCATGAGCACACACTCTTCTATCACGGAGGACCACATATGACTCAGAGCCCAGGCCCGCTGTCCGGGCTTCGCATCGTCGAGGTCTCGAGCTTTGTCGCCGCGCCGCTGTGCGGACTGACGCTCTCCCAACTCGGCGCCGAGGTGATCCGGATCGACCCGATCGGAGGTGCCTCCGATTACAATCGCTGGCCCGTCACAGACAAGGGCGAGAGCCTCTACTGGACCGGACTCAACAAAGGCAAACGGTCACTGTCAGTGGACATGCGCGCCGAACGCGGCCAAGAACTGATTCGCCGACTGGTCACGGCGCCGGGACCTGGCGGCGGAATCCTGGTCACCAACGCCGGCGGCCGTAAGTGGATGAGCCACGACTCGCTGGCCCAGTTGCGTAGCGACGTCATCACCCTCGAGATCCTCGGACGCCGCGACGGCAGCCCCGGAGTCGACTACACGGTCAACGCCGCCTTGGGATTTCCACAGATCACCGGCCCCGCCGACTACGCCGGAGTTGTCAACCACGCACTGCCCGCCTGGGACGTCGCATGCGGGCTCTACGCCGCCCTGTCGATCACTGCCGCAGTGCGCCAACGTGACTCGACCGGACATGGATCTCGGATCACGCTCCCACTCGAAGACGTCGCATTGGCCACCGCGGGAACCCTCGGTTATCTCACCGAGGTACAAGTGAACGGTCGCAGTCGCGAGTCCGGCGGAAACGCCGTCTACGGCACGTACGGAATCGATTTCGTCTCCAGCGACAACGAACGGTTCATGATCGTTGCACTCACTACCCGCCATTTCCGCGACCTCGCGTCGGTCACCGGCACCACGGCGGCTGTCGACGCTGTCGAAGCTGCACTCGGAGCCGACTTCTCCGCCGAAGCGGATCGCTACCGTCATCGAGAGGTACTCACTGCTCTGTTCTCACATTGGTTCCGGGAACACAGCGGCGCCGAGATCGCTGCAGCGCTGGACACATCGTCGGTTCTGTTCGAGAGGTACCGCAGTTTCGAGGAAGTGGTGAAATCTGGCGAACTGGAGAACAACCCGATGTTCTCCGCACTCGATCAACCTCGAATCGGAAGCTACCTGGCTGCCGCCAATCCTGCCTCGTTCGACGGCGCACACCTGGGTACCGGACCCGCCTCCGAGGTCGGCGGCGATTCGATCGCGGTGCTCGCCGACATCCTCGGAACCAACGCCGATCACGCCTCGACGCTGATCGCGGACGGCGTGGTCGGGGTTCCGGCGAACTGACCTACCCGGAAGATGTTTTCGGCCTCGGAACATTTGTTCCGAGGCCGAGAACATGTCGAGAGTGCGTCAGAGACCAAGATCCTTCGCGATGATGGTCTTCATGACTTCACTTGTGCCACCGTAGATTCGTGTGACACGCGTGTCTGCGTAAAGACGCGCGATGGGATACTCGGTGATGTAGCCGTACCCGCCGTGCAATTGGAGGCACTTGTCGATCACTCGACCTGCCGCCTCGGTGCAGAACAGTTTCGCCTTCGCTGCGTCGGGAATCGTCAGAGTGCCGCGGTCATGACATTCGAGTGCGTTGTCGGACACCAGCTGGATGGCATCAACCTCGGTAGCGCATTCGGCCAGAACGAATTTGGTGTTCTGGAAGGCCGCGACCGGCTTGCCGAACACCTTGCGGTCCTTGACGTAGTCGATGGCAAAGCGAAGCGCTGCACTGGCAGTGGCGGCCGCTCCGAACGCGATGGTCAACCGCTCCTGAGCCAGGTTGTGGGTCAGATAGCTGAAGCCGTCGCCCTCTTCTCCGAGTCGGTCCTCGACGGGCACCTTGACGTCGACAAACGAAAGCTCCGCAGTGTCGGAGGTCTTGAGCCCGATCTTGTTGATCTTGCGCCCCACCGAGTATCCGGGCGACGACGTATCGATCACCAGAATCGACAACCCCGTGCGCCGGTTCTCCGCTGTGCTGGGCGCGGTACGGCACACCACCAGGACGCGGTCGGCAAGTACTCCACCGGTGATGAACGTCTTGGAACCATTGACCACGTAGTGCGTACCGTCCTCCGACAGCTTGGCCGTGGTCGCGATGTTCGCCAGATCCGATCCTGTTCCCGGTTCGGTCATCGCAATCGCGAACATCAGATCTCCGGAAGCGAAGCCCGGCAACCAGCGGCTCTTCTGTTCTTCGTTCGCGTACTCGAGCAGGTAGGGCAGGATCAGGTTCGTATGCACCGACTGCGAGCCGAACGACGCCCCGGCGGCAGCAACTTCCTCGGCGACGACGACGTTGAACTTGAGCGACTTCTCGCCGCCTCCGCCGTATTCCTCCGGCACCTGAATTCCGAGTACGCCCAGCTCTCCGAGTCGTCGGTAGAAGTCACGGGGCGGGTGACCGTCCTCTTCCCACTTCTCGTGGACCGGGGTTACTTCCTTCGCGATGAAATCGCGAACGGTTGCCCGGAATGCCTCGTGATCCTCGTTGAACACGGTGCGCTGCATGTATGAACTCCAGTCGGTCAAGGGGACAGGGTGATCCTGATCTCACCTTGCCTCAATGTTCCGCATTCGATCCAACACTCATCGGCTATGCGTCCGATAGGGCGTACCAATATGGCCTGACCTGCGATACATAGGCAACCGCTATCGTTCCGATCATCGACGCGACATTGCTCAAAGTGATCCAGAACACGTTGAATGAGTCAGCCGGCAAACACACCACCATCGATCGCTTCGAGGCCGCGCTTCGAGCACGATCGCATCCGCCCACCAGTCTCGAAGGGACGCCACGTGACCCCCATCGCGCCACAGCGTAACGACGTCCAGCCCGAAGCAACAGCAACGCCAGATTCGTCAGCAGTTCCCGTCTTCGGTACCCGCAAGCGTGCGTGGACGATGACCGGGCTCGTCGTTTTCCTCTACATCGTCAACTACGCGGACAAGGCAGTCCTCGGAATCATCGCTCAGCCCCTCGCTCGTGAGCTCGGACTGAAGTCTTCGCAAATCGGCATGGTCGGCTCGCTCTTCTTCCTGATGTTCTGCATCGGTGGATTCCTCGCCGGACCGCTCAACAAGTACCTGACCCTGCGTTGGGCGCTGTTGATCCTGGCCGCAATCTGGTCCGTGGTCATGCTCCCCCTCGTTCTCGGCGCCAGCCTCGCGATGTTGATCGTCTCGCGCATGCTCCTCGGATTTGCCGAAGGCCCCAGTTCGGCGCTGATGCACACCGCGGCGTACTCGTGGCACCCGCCGGCCAAGCGCGGCCTTCCCGGCGCAATGCTCGCCGGATCCGCCTCTGTCGCAAAGATCGCCCTCGCGCCGGTACTGACCTTCATCGCCGTTCATTACGGCTGGCGCGCAGCAGTTCTCTCGCTCTCCGTTCTCGGTCTCGTGTGGATGGGTTGCTGGCTGGCCGGTTGGTCCGAGGGCCCGTACACGAGCAAGGCCGTCAAGGCGACCAAGACTGCAGATACAGAAGCAACCGAGGCAGCCGGGACAGCCACGAAGGCGGTCACCGAGCCCAACGTGCCGTGGCGCAAGATCCTGCTCTCCCGCACCTTCGTCAGCTGCTGCTTCCTCATCGCGACCATCTACGCGCTGACCACCGTCGTCCTCACCTGGTTGCCGTCGTACTTCGAGGTCGGCCTCGGATACAGTGCGATGCAGGCCGGTTCGATGTTCGCGCTGCCCTCGATCGTCGGTCTCGTCCTCATGATCACCTCCGGTTCCGTCACGGACAAGTTGATCGGCCGCGGCTTCACCTCTCGTACGGTTCGCGTCATCGTTCCCTGTGTCGGCGTTCTGATCTGCGGATCGATTCTCCTGTTCCTGCCACAGATCTCCACTCCCATCGTCGCTGTCGCCATGGTCTCGATCGGCTACGGGTTCTCGGCAATCACCTTCCCGCTCATCAACGCTGCGATCTCGGAGCTGTGCCCGCCGCAGCAGACTGCCGGAACGATGGGATTCTTCCTCGCCATCATGTCGATCGGTGGCCTGATTGCTCCTTACGCAACGGGAGTCATCGTGGACAACGCTGCAACCCCGGCCGACGGTTACGCCCAGTCCTTCCAGGCAATCGGCGTCATCGGAGTGATCGCCGCGGTTCTGGTCCTCGTCTTCGCCAATCCCGAGCGCGATCGCAAGCTCATCCGAGGCTGAGTACTCCACGTATAGCCATTCGCTAACAAAGCCATTCACCGAAAGACATTGCCGGGTCGACCCGCTCGTGATCGACTCGAGACACGCCCCGACCGCACAGTCGCAGAACCGGGCACGAACAGCAGGAGAGATACATGCGAGATGCCGTCATCGTCGACGCAGTACGTACACCGATCGGCCGTCGCGGCCGCGCCCTCTCGGAGATCCATCCGGCCGAGTTGTCCGCCCATGTACTGCGTGCGCTCGCTGAACGGACCGGACTCGACGCGGCGACGGTCGACGACGTGATCTGGGGTTGCGTCAGTCAGGTCGGCGAGCAGGCCGGAAGCATCGCCCGCACAGCGGCACTCGCCGCCGGCTGGCCCGACAGCGTTCCCGGCGTCACGCTGACCCGGGCCTGCGGATCGAGCCAGCAGGCAGTTTCCTTTGCTGCGGCCACCGTCATCTCCGGTCAGAACGACGTGGTCGTAGCCGGAGGCGTCGAATCGATGTCACGAGTACCGATGGGTACCGCCAGCAAGAACGGTGAGCATTTTCCGGCTTCGGTACTCGAACGCTACGGGGTGGACGGTTTCAGCCAGGGGACCGGCGCCGAGATGATGGCCCGCAAATGGGCACTCACACGAACAGCTCTGGACGAATACTCCCTCCGCTCACACGAACTCGCGGCCCGTGCCACCGATGAAGGGGCATTCACCGGGCAGATCACTCCGATCGCGGGCTTGTCCCAGGACGAAGGGATTCGGCGAGGCGGAAGTGTGGAGTCGCTCGCGAAGTTGCCCCCGGCCTTCGACACCGACGGTGCCATCCACGCCGGCAACTCTTCTCAGATCTCCGACGGGGCGGGCGCCACACTCGTCACGACCAGCGAGTACGCCCGGGCACGCGGGTGGAAGCCGCTCGTTCGTATTCACACCGCAGTGGTCGCAGCCGACGACCCGGTCATCATGCTCACCGGTCCGATTGCCGCCACCGCAAAGGCATTGGACCGCTCCGGATTGTCCATCGACGACATCGGCGCCTTCGAGATCAACGAGGCATTCGCCCCCGTCCCGCTTGCCTGGCAGGCTGAAACCGGCGCAGCCATCGATCGTGTGAATCCGCTCGGCGGCGCTATCGCGGTCGGCCACCCACTCGGCGGATCAGGTGCGATCTTGATGACTCGCCTGGCACATCACATGCGCGACAACGGAATTCGCTACGGTCTCCAGTCGATGTGCGAGGCCGGCGGCATGGCCAATGCGACCATTCTCGAATTGATCTGACCCGACAACGCTTTCGGGCCGACACGTCATCCAGCAGGAAAGAAGAATTGATCCATGAAACTCGAGGGACTTTCCACCGCGATCACCGGCGGCGCTTCAGGCCTCGGCCTGGCAACCGCTCGACGGCTGCTCGACGCCGGAGCGCAGGTCACGTTGATCGATCTGCCTTCGTCCGACGGTAAGCAGGTGGCGGCCGATCTCGGTGCTGCCGCACAATTCGCCCCGGCCGACGTCACCGACAGCGAACAATTCGCCGAAGCACTCGACGCGGCGCACGAGCGCGGCGGCCTCCGCGGCGTCGTCCACTGCGCGGGTGCCGGGCGTCGTATGCGCATTCTCGACAAGGACGGAAAAGCCGGATCGGTCGAAGATTTCGAGTTCGTCGTCAAGCTGAATCTTGTCGGTTCGTTCAACGCACTCCGTCTCGGCGCCGAGCGGATGGCGGAACTCGACGCCGTGGACGGTGAGCGAGGTGCCATCATCATGACGGCGTCGGTCGCAGCATTCGAAGGTCAGATCGGTCAGATCAACTACACAGCGTCCAAAGCCGGCATCGTCGGTATGACGGTCACCGCTGCCCGCGATCTCGCCAGCCGCGGAATTCGCGTCAACACCATTGCTCCCGGCATCATGGACACTCCCCTCCTGGCGCGCCTACGCGAAGACGTGCGCACGGCCCTCGAAGCCTCTGTTCCCAATCCCTCACGACTGGGTCGTCCGGACGAGTTCGGCCAGCTCGCCGTCTCGATGCTCGAGAACGGCTACCTCAACGGCGAGACCATCAGACTCGACGGCGCTATCCGAATGGCTCCCCGGTGACGGGCACCAGCGTGATCGCCAATCCACAACTGCGGCACAACATGCACTACCCGGATACCACCATGGCGTACTGGGCGCCCAGCATGGCGGCGCTCTACGGTGACCGCCTCGCCGTCGTGGACGGCGAGCGTACGTGCACCTTCCGCGAACTCGGTCAGCGCAGTGCGCAATTCGCCGGCGCACTGCGGCAAGCCGGGGTGGGCGTCGGCGACGTGGTGTTGATGCACCTCGGGAACTGCGTCGAGTTCCTCCAGGCTTACTACGGATGCCTACAGGCCGGGGCGACAGTCACATTGGTCAACCCACTGCAGCCAGAGCTCGGCCTGCGCAAGCAGATCGAAGAGACGTCCGCCGTTGCTGCAGTGACTCAGAGTTCGCAGCTGCACGTACTGCTCGCGGCCGCTTCAGGAACCTCCGTGCGTACGATCGTGATGGTCCAGGACACCGAGGGCGCGCTCGACACACCGGAGTCGGTCGTCGCATTCGACTCCTTCATCGCCGATCTACCCACCGAATTCACCCCTGCCTCGGTTCGTAGCGACGACATCGCACACATCGCGTTCACCGGCGGAACCACCGGAGTCTCCAAAGGTGTTCGTGTTCTTCACCGCAACGTCGTCGGCAACATCACGCAGATGTGTGGGTGGAGAACCGGTCACGAGTTGGAAGCAGGTCCTGACGGTCTCGTCACGCCTCGACGCATCGACGGCCTCGACGTGCTCGGTCCGACGCCCGGGACCGGGGCGACCATCGTGGTCTCCCCTCTCTTCCACGCACATTCGTTGCTCAACACGTCGTTCCTGTTGATTTCCGGTCTCACCCAGGTGTTCGCCGGTCGGTTCGAACCCGGCCGGATGCTCGAGCTGATCGAAAAGCACGAGGCCACCTATCTCACCGGGTCTCCCGCCATGTGGCACGCACTGTCGGTTCATCCCGACGCTACGGTGCGCAACACCGACAGCGTGTGCGTCGTGTCTTCGGGTGCCGCCCCGATCGACAGTGTCACGCTCGCCGCACTCCGCCGGGCATTTCCCAAAGCGCTCGTCGTCGAAGGGTACGGGCTGACCGAGGCCACCTGTGTGGTCACGGCCGCTCCGCTGATCAACGGCTCGGAATATCGGCAGAGCAGCGTCGGCCTCCCGATCTTCGACACCGAAATCCAGATTCGCGATCAGCTCGACCGGAAGACCGTTCTAGGCGAGAACGAACGCGGCGAACTCTGGGTGCGTGGACCTCAGGTCACCGACGGCTATCTCGGACACCCGGAAACCACCGCAGAACAGTTCGTCGACGGCTGGTTGGATACGGGAGACATCGCGTACCTGGACTCGGACGGATACCTCTTCATCTGTGACCGGGCCAAGGACATGCTCATCTACAAGGGGTACAACGTCTATCCGCGTGAACTCGAAGAGATTCTGGTCTCGCACCCGGCGATCTCGACTGCCGCGGTTGTCGGCCGCGAAGTGGGGAGCAACGGCCAGGAGCCCGTAGCCTTCGTCGTGATGATTCCGGGCGCCGAGTTCGACGCCGAGCAGATCAAGGCGTTCGTCGCCGAGCAGGTGCTGCCGTACAAGAAGATTCGCGAAGTCGTCGAGGTAGAACTCCTTCCGACATCGGCTGCCGGTAAGGTCCTCAAGACCGACCTCCGCTCGAGACTTCTCGAATCCGTCGATCAGAAAGGCGGTTCCAGGTGACAACCTTCGCAGACCTGACGTCGCAACTGCGTGTCCCGGTTCTCGCTTCACCGATGTTCATCATCTCGACCCCTGACCTCGTCATCGCGCAGTGCACCTCTGGCATCATCGGGTCCTTCCCGGCACTGAATGCTCGTCCGCAGTCAGCACTTCGGGATTGGCTCAAACTGATCACCGTGGCTCGTGAGGAACATGATCGTGAGCACCCGGAGAATCCGTCGGCGCCATTTGCCGTCAACCTCATCGTCCACCGGTCCAACAACCGCCTGGAAGAGGATCTGGCGACCATCGCCGAGTTCGAGGTTCCGATCGTCATCACGTC
This sequence comes from Rhodococcus sp. RCBS9, assembly GCF_029457415.1. Classification (NCBI taxonomy): domain Bacteria; kingdom Bacillati; phylum Actinomycetota; class Actinomycetes; order Mycobacteriales; family Nocardiaceae; genus Rhodococcus; species Rhodococcus sp. RCBS9. Next base: position 1,639,092 of record NZ_CP120422.1, read on the forward strand.
CCTCGGCGCTCGCACCGACATCAACGACGCAGTCCACGCATACGGCGGAATCGTTCTCCATGACGTCATCGACAATCGCTTTGCACGCAAGGCGATCGAGAAGGGCGCCGACGGACTGATCGCGGTAGCTGCCGGGGCCGGTGGTCATGCCGGTAGGCAGTCGCCGTTTGCCCTGATTCGGGAGATTCGTGAGTGGTTCGCCGGTCCACTGCTGTTGTCAGGTGCCATCGCTCATGGTGATTCGATTCTCGCTGCGCTCGCGGCCGGGGCCGATTTGGCATACGTCGGATCAGCTTTCATCGCAACCGAAGAGGCTAACGCGGATCCTGCGTACAAGGAGATGATCGTGGGTTCAGGGGCCTCCGACATCGTCTATTCCAACCTGTTCACCGGAGTACACGGAAACTACCTGCGGGGCAGCATCGTTGCCGCCGGCTTGGACCCCGACAACCTGGCCGAATCCGATCCATCCGCAATGAGTTTCGCGACCAACGACACCGATACCAAGGCCTGGCGTGACATCTGGGGCGCCGGACAGGGCATCGGAGCGATCGATGCAGTCCTTCCGACGCATGCAGTAGTAGAGCGTCTCGCCGCCGAGTACTCTGCCGCGCGAGAACGTATCTGCCGACTCTAGTGCTGTGACCGGCGTTCGTCGGACAGGTACTCGTGGATCAGGTTCACGAATACCTGTCCCACCGGCGACAACGTCGAGGGGTCGAAGGCGAGACCGTACGCACGCAGGAATCTCGGCTCGCAGGCCCGTTCCACCACCTGACCAGGCATCGATTTCGCCACCGAGCGCTCGACCAACGAGCCGCCGAGTCCGGCGATGACCATCGGGAGCCGCGACTCCCGTTGCTCGGTCACCACCGCGAGTTCCGTTCTGGTACCGGCCTTTCGGATCGAATCTTCGATCGCGTCACCCATCGCTGCCCCGCGAGGAACGAATACCATGGGAATGTCCGGCATTTCCGAAAGGCGTACCGGCCCCTCGGGTAGTTCCGTTCCAGCCGGGTAGACCAGGCGGTATTCCTGCTCCCCCAATTCGACGATTTCGAGCCCTTCGCCCGCCTCGAGCGGCAGATGAGCCACCGCGAATTCGCAGTGGCCGTCCCGGATGAGACTTTCCAGATTGTCCTCACGCTCGAGTTCCGAGAATCTGACTCGCGCTTGCGGATACCGTCGACAGAACTCCGCAATCAGATCGACGATCGTCCCCGAGGTCAGTGCAGGGAAAGCCATGATGTCGAGGCGACCGACGATGGCGCCATCGGATGCCGTCAACTGTTCAGCCGCCGCAGCTACGTCTCGCAAAACCTGTCGACTCGGGCCGACCAGACTGCGACCGGCAGCACTGAGCACCATGCCGCGCCCGATGCGGTGGAACAGCCTCACTCCCAGTTCACGTTCGAGCCCGCGCAACGCTTGTGACACGGTCGGCTGAGCAACGCCGAGAGCCGCTGCGGCGCCGTTGATCCCCTTGTTCTCGACCACTGCGAGGAAGTACTCCATCTGCCGGAACTCCACAGTTCACTCCTCTTCCGTGGACGGAACGGCGGAGGTGGCCATTTCCGCAGCCGTCGCGATGAATGCAGCGGCCGCCGGGGATTGCTCGCCCGAGCGATAGACGATACCGACGTCGCGTGTCAGCGGCGGATCGAAGGAGAAGGCGCAGACGTCTGTCATCTGCTGTTGTGCAACCCTTCTCGGCACTACAGTGGCGCCGATTCCTCGACGCACGAGTTCCCACGTGGTCACAGGGTGGACACAGTCCACGACTACGTTCTCGGCGCCTTCGCTGAGCAAGCCCCGGAACTGATTCGATTGATCACCGAGATCGACCACAAGCGGCAAACTGTGCAAGAGCGCTCGCGGAACCGGATCCGCCAACGGCGTTGCAAGTCGGCCGGACAACGACGCATGGGTGGCGAGCACCAACTCCTGAGTGGCAATCGGAGCCGTGACCAAACCTTCGTACCCGATACTCAGATCGGTGACGCCGACCTCGGCCGACCCTCGCCGCAACGCATTGTCGACCCCGGCCGGGCCGTACGTGTCGAGAACACGCACGACGATCTTCGGGAAGTTGGCCCGGAATCGCCGGACCAACTCGACCATCGGATCGATCGAGAACGCCGAGTACGAGACGACGTCGACACGACCGAACTCGAGTTCGCGAACGGCGGTCACTTTCGCCTTCGCGCGCTCGACGTCGGCAAGGATTCTCCTGGCCGCGAGATCGAACGTGCGGCCCGCGTCGGTAAGAACCAACCGCCTGCCCGTCCGGTCGAACAGCGTGGCGCCGAGTCGACGCTCGAGCGTACGAATTGCCTGTGACAGCGAGGGCTGCGAAATGTAGAGAGCCTGAGCGGCCTTCGTTATCCCACCGTGGTCGACAACAGCGACGAAGTAGGTGACGAAGTGCAGATCCACTCATCCATCATACGACCAGCGATCCGTCGCTCACTCCACCCGAGTTGCCCCTGGTACGGCCCACTCTCCGGTGAAGATCGGCTCCCGCTTTTCCACGAAGGCACGAACCGCGTCGGTGGCATCCGTCGCAAAATTGACCGCTTGCGCCCTCGCCTCGTTGTCCAAGGCCTCCCGCAACGAGAGGGAGGTGTGACGTTCGAGCATGGCGGCAGACTGACTCAGTGCGGCCGGCGGGCCGGCGGCGAGCCGCTGCGCCAGTGTTGACGTGTGTTCGTCCAGCTCGGCCGGTTCGACCAGATAAGTCACCAACCCGAGCTCGTAGGCTTCCTGTGCGTCGATCGTCTCGGCAAGCATCACCAGTCGCTTGGCTTGTTGGAGGCCGACCAGTCTCGGCAGGATCCACGAACCACCGAAGTCGACAGACAGCCCCCGTTTGGCAAAGATCTGGCTGAACTTCGCACCCTTGGCCGCCACGACGAAGTCGCAGAGCAACGCCATGTTCCATCCGGCTCCGACGGCAAACCCGTCGACCTTCGCCACCAGAGGTTTGGGAAACTCACTCAGTGCGATTGCCGTTGCGTTGATGACACGCATGCGATCGAGCGGGTGCGACGAGCCACGCTTGTCCAGATCGGAGCCCGCGCAGAAGGTCCCATCCGCGCCGGTCAGGATCACCGAGCGAATCTGCGCGTCCTCTTGAAGTTCGAGGACTGCTTCACGTAGAGCGATCCAGGCGTCGAGATCGAGAGCGTTGCGGCGGTGCGGCCGACAGAGAACAATCGTCGCGACAGCACCGTCTCGTTCGATGCTTACGGCCGCACGCTCGATCGTCTCGGCACTCATGAACCACTCCACACGGGAGAGCGCTTCTCGGCAAATGCCGTGGCGCCCTCCTTGGCATCACGAGAGGTGAAGACCGGATCGATGAATTCGCGTTGCGCGACAAAGGCATCCGGATCGGTGTACTTGGCGGACATTGCCAGTACCTGCTTGGTCGCGCGAACAGCCAGTGGACCGTTAGCCGCTACTCGGGCCGCAAGCTCGCGTGCGACGGTCAGCGCGTGTCCCGGTTCGGCGAGCCGATTGACCAAGCCGTGATGATGCGCCACGGTGGCACTGAGTGGATCCCCCGTGATCGCGATTTCCATGGCCAACTGATACGGAAGAATTTTCGGCAGACGTAGGAGTCCGCCGGCGGCCGCGGCAAGTCCCCGCTTCACTTCGGGCAGGCCGAATTTCGCGTCCGTGGACGCCACGATCAAGTCGGCCGCCAAGGCCAGTTCGCAACCGCCGGCGAGTGCCCAACCTTCGACGGCTGCGATCAGCGGCTTCGACGGCGGTGCCTCGGTCAGACCGGCAAAACCACGACCCGGTAGCGATGGCCGCTCTCCGCGCGCAAATCCCTTCAGATCCATACCGGCGCAGAAGGTTCCACCAGATCCGGTCAGAATGCCGATGGTGAGATCGGCCCGTTCCTCGAACTCGTCGATGGCCGCAGCCAAGGCTTCGGCAAGTTCGAGATTGACCGCGTTCTTGGCCTCGGGACGATTGAGGGTGATGACGGCAACGCCGTCGGCGAAGTCGGTGAGCACGACGCTCATGTTCGGTTCCTACTTCCGTGATGAGATTCTTGAAAGGTCACTGCGCGCGAATGCTCCAGCGCACGGGTGTGCCGCCGGACGGTGTCACGATCTCCCGCTTGGCCAAAACAACAAGATGAGCATGGGTTTCGCGGACTGCCAAGCGAAGTAGTCGCGGCGACATCTGTTCGAACGGGCGAGACCAGGAGATCGTGCGTGAGAGTTCCCAGGCCGTGGATTCAGGCTCATCCTGCACCGCAGCCACGATCTCCGCCAATCGCTCCTCGTGATGCCCCATCAATTGACGTGCACGATCGGCGATCCCACGGAATCGATATTCATGTGCCGGAAGCACTTCGCACTCGCCCAGTGTTGTCGTCGCCTCGAGCGAGAGAAGATAACGATGAAGTGGGTTCTCGAGTTCACCGGGAATCGTGGAGATGTTCGGGCTGATCCTCGGCAGCATGTGATCGCCGCTGAACAACAAGCCTCTGTCCTCTTCCACGAAACAGAGATGTCCGGGAGTGTGCCCCGGTGTCCATTGGGCGCGGAGATTCCAACCGGGTAGGTCGAGTGAATCCCCTTCTCCCAGAACAATGTCGATGGTTTCGTGCTCAGCGAACCGCACCAGGTCGACCCGAGACGCGTCGAGCACTTCGGCCGGTGCGCCGAGTTCGGACAACTGCAGGTTCCAGCCACTGATGTCGTCGCGGGTCTGTTCGGGCCCGTGGTACCCGAGGAGCGTCGCGTCGGCCACGTGCATCGCAAGTGTCGCGCCGCTGACCTGCCGAAGACGCGGCGCCAGGCCGAAGTGATCGGGATGCAGGTGCGTGATTGCCGCATAGCGCACTTCGGAAACGTGGTATCCGATCGATGCTATGCCGTCGACGAGAGCCTGCCAGGACTGTTCGTGATCCCAACCGACGTCGATGAGGGCAAGTCCGTCGTCGAGCGCGAGTGCGTAGACGAGTACGTAGCGCAAAGGGTTGTCCGGCATAGGAACAGGGATCGACCACAATCCGTCCCGCACCTGTTCGACCGGTGGAAGGACTTTGTTCGCCCATGCCTCACGTTGTGCGACACCGACGTCTTCGGTCACGATCATGATGCTTCTCCGCTCGCGTTCAGCATGGTCCGCAGGCTCGACTTGAGCAGTTTTCCGCTCGCGTTGCGAGGTAGGGAGTCCACGAAATGGATCTGGCGAGGTTTCTTGTACGACGCCAACTTCGCTGTGCTGAAAGCGATCAACTCGTCGACGCTCGGCACGTCGGCACCGTCGACCAGTTTGACCACTGCGGTCACGGATTCACCCCAGCGCTTGTCGGGAACCCCGACCACCGCGACCTCGGCGACCGAGGGGTGCTCGGCCAGAATGGATTCCACCTCGATCGGATAGACGTTCTCTCCGCCGGTGATGATCATGTCCTTGAGTCGATCGGTGACGAACAGATACCCCTCGTCGTCCAGATGGCCGGCGTCCCCCGTTCGGAGGAAACCGTCGAGGGTGAACAATTCGGCGGTCTCACGGTCACGTCGCCAGTATCCGCGAGTGTTGTTTCTACTGCGCGCGACGATCTCACCGGAATTATTGGGCGGCAATTCCTCACCAGTGGTGACGTCTCGAATCGAGATCTCGACGCCGATCATCGGCTTGCCCGCAGAGCGAAGCAACTCCGAACGCGGCCCGCTCACATGATGGTCGTAAGCACGAAGGACGGATACCGAACCCGTCGTCTCGGTCATCCCGTATCGCTGAACGAATTTGCAGTTCAAGACAGTCATCGCGTGGGCGAGGAGCGCCGGAGTGATCGGTGACGCCCCATAGGCGACCACCTCCAGGCTGGTCAGATCGAAACTGTCGAGAGTCGGCAGATCTACCAGCGTCTGAATGACTGCAGGCACCAGAAATGCGTGGGTGACGCGGTGGGTCGCGATGGCATCAGCGACCCGAGCAGGCGCCATGTCTCCGAGCAGCACCAAAGGCACTCCGGCCGACAAGCATGTACTCATCCAGCCGGCACCGGCGATGTGAAAGAGGGGAAGTGCATCGAGTGCGACTGCATTCGAACCGAATTCGTAGACATCGAACCCCTCGGGCTCGTTGTACAGATTCCGGTGCGTGGCCACGACGCCCTTGGGCCGGCCGGTTGTCCCGGACGTGTACAGCTGCAGAACTGCTGCGTCCGGATCGTGCCCGTGTCCGGGGTCGACACCGGTCCCTGATGCCACGAACTCCGCCCAGGTTCGCGAATCCGACAGGCCCCCTGCAGCTCCCACGGTTATGACCTCGATGTCCGGCAACGCTGCGGACATCGCCGCCGCCCCCGCGGCGAACTCGTCATCGACGATCAAGACGTCGAGCTCCGCGTCCTCGGCGATGTCGACGAGTTCGAGTGGGTTGAGCCGCCAGTTCAACGGTATGAACACAGCGCCTGCCTTCGCACATGCGATGAAGGTTTCCGCACCTTCGAGCCCCATACGCAGTAGCGCACCGACACGAGCACCCGTTGTGGTCACTTCTGCCAGCGCACTCGCCAAGGTGCTGGTCTCGCCATCCAGCTCAGCCCAAGTCAACGTTCGGTCGCCGCACGTGATTGCCGGATCGGACGGCCGTGTCGACGCCGAGTGGCGTATCCGGTTGGGTAGGTGAAGCTCGCTCACATCACGCTCCTGTGTTCCAGGTACTCACCGAGCACGAACCGCGGTCGGTGGTACTGGAACAGTCGACCATCGCTATGGCCTGCGCCACAAAGACGAGAAGGCGCACAGAGCCATAGCTCAGACCTATGTCCGCAGGTCGCAGCAAGTCACCGCCGCCAAGGCTCCGTCATCTGGGAGAATTCGTCAGATGCAGGCACCCGGCATGGACATACGCAGCGCGCAGTATCTCGTCGCGGTCGTCGATCACGGCAGCGTCACTGCCGCCGCGGACGTCCTGCGTATCTCGCAACCGTCCCTCTCGCAGGCCGTGCGCAACCTCGAACGAGCTCTCGGAGCCACACTCTTCGAGCGCACCACTCGCGGTCTGGCTCCCACCACGGTCGGACTGGCAGTTGCCGATTCTGCCCGTACGTTGCTCGCCGACGTTGCTCGGGCCGAGGCCGCGGTGGCTGCGGTAACCGCTTTGCGCGCCGGGGAACTCGCCATAGCGGTTCAGTCCGATCTCGCCATCGACCCTGTTGCAGAGGTCGCCGGACGCCTCCATCTGACGGCACCCGGAATTCGGTTCTCCACGAACGCCTCCGCCAACGCACAGGACGTGCGCGCGCTCGTGAGAGCAGGTACGTGTGAACTCGGGTTTCTCGAGACCCACCCGGGTGCCGAAGTCTCCGACGGGCTTCGAGAAATTGCCGTGAGCACCCAGGAAACGGTCTTGTCGATCCCCATTCGCCTGGCCACAGACCTCCCCGATCCGGTTCCGCGCACCGTGGTCGCGCGCCTGCCGATGGTGGTCGAGGCATCCGCAGTTCGGCGCGGGCACTCGATCGACGACGATCTGGAACTCACCGACGTCGTCGTGGAAGTACCTGATCGCCTTGCTGTCCGGGAAATGGTCGGGCAAGGTGTAGGCGCCGCGCTGCTGCCCAGATCGATCGCCGAACAAGACTCCCCGGCATCTGAGGTTCGCTCGCTTTTCCCACCGATCACCCGGCAGACGATCTTGGTCTACCGCGACGGCCCGCTCTCACCGGCCGGGTCTGCGTACATCGAGAACATCTCCCCACGTCACAAGCCCTCCACGAACAGCCTGCCCAACGGCGAGAGCGTCTCCGGATCGAACTCGACGCCGTAATTCAGTGAGATCGCCGGCTCCACCGGAAATATCTCCGCGCCGGACGCGACCGACCTCTCGGCCAACGAACGCTCCATGAATGCCATGCCCAAACCAGCAAAGACGAACGCGCCGACGGTCTCCCGCTGCGCCAACTCCGTCGACATCCGAGTCCGGGCCCCGGCGGCCTGCAGAGACGACTCGATGGCAAGGCGAGCCCGCGAGTGTTTGAGCACACCCACCACGGGGAGATCGGGCAATGCCGTCAATGACACCGGCTCTCCCGCAGCGGGTTTCACACCATTCGGCCAGACGTCAGGATGAACCCCCGACGGCACTGCCAGCCAGTACTCGTTCACCCCCAACACTTTCGTGGACAGCGCCGACATGTCGGGTGGCCAGTAACTGAAGACCACCTCGCACGCGCCGTCTGCCAACACCTGCTCAGACGTTGCACCCTGCGGCAACTCACCGACCCGAACGGTCACAGCAGGCCACCGCTCACGAAAGTCTGCCACGATGCGTGCGATCGGACCTTCGAGACCATGTGCCGCGGAGCAGATGTCGAGCCGGCCACGAGGCTCGTCGGCCGTACCGATCGCGACGTCGAACGCGGCCGCGCTGCTGCGAGTCATCTGCCTCGCCGGCCCTACCAACGCCCGACCTGCTGCCGTCAGCACCAAACCGCGACCGACGCGGTGAAACAGTTCGACTCCGAGTTCACGCTCGAGGCCACGAATACCCTGCGACAGCGACGGCTTGGTGACCGACAGATTCTGCGCAGCCGTCGACAAGGACTCACCACCGGCAACGGCAAGGAAGTACTCGATCTGACGTAGGTCCACTCCATCGACTTTGCCATAAACGCAGCCGGGTATACCGGTACCAAGCACTGCAGGGTGTTCACACACGCTTCATTAATCGGACATTCAGGACACACCTTCTTCTACCCGGCGCCACCTACCGTAATTGGTCCAGACCAATTACGGATAGGTCTGAACCACCGCGTCGAAGACAAGGAATCCTCGTGAGACGTACGACCATCGCGATAGCAGCCGTGACAGCGGCTCTCGCCGTTCCCGGCATCGCCCCCGCCGAATCCCACGCCGAACCCGGCTGGGGCAGTTCGTCCTTCGAATGGGGCAGCTCTTCGGGCGAGAACAACACGCCGCCCGCAGCGCCCGGCGTCAGCGTCCCCGGCGGACGGTACGAGCACCCCGTCGACCTGACCTTCACCGCCGAGCGCGGCGCCACCGTCCGCTACACCGTGGACGGAACGACACCCACCACCGACAGCCAAGCTGCCACGCCGGGACGTCCGCTGCACATCGCGCAGGACACCAACGTCACTGTCGCAGCTTTCCGAGGCGATCACGCGAGCGCGGCCGTCTCGTTCGGCTACCTGATCAAGACGTCGGAAAAGCCGCTGGCTCAGGTCGTCGTGATGTCCGACGTCCACGTCGGCGATCACGCGAACAACGACAAGAAGTACGAAAGCTTCTTCGACACAATCGGTTCCATCTTCCCGAAACCCGACGCTATCCTCTCCAACGGGGACATGATCAACGACAACGGAGACGGCAAGGGGCCCGACCACAAGATCGTCGCAGAAATCTTCCAGGCAAACCTCGCCCGGAAGGGCATGAACGACACACAACTCCTGATCTCCAACGGCAATCACGATGCAAGTCTCGCGGCGATCAGAGCCGGTTACCCGGCGGAGTGGTTCCCGGATTCCGGTGGCGGATACTACGAATCCGACGTCAATGGTGTCCATCTCTTCACGGTCAACACCGAAACCTACAACAATGATTCAGCGCAACGCGATTGGCTGAAGTCCCGCCTGACCGAAATCACCGCGGAGTCCGGGAACCTGACCAAGCCGATCCTGGTCCAGGGACACCGGCCGGCAAGCAACACAGCCATGGACGGGCAGCAGGCGTCGAACCCTCGATTGACCGAAGACCTGAGTGCCTTCCCTCAGGCAATCTTCTTCTCCGGGCACTCACATCTGAACAACAACGACGACCGGTCGATCCATCAGCGTGACTTCACGTCGGTCAACGACGGCTCGATGTCGTACATCGAAATCGATCACGGCTACCAGATGGTGACCGAGTCCGGTCTCGCGAACCGTTTCGAATCACCCACTGCCCAAGCGCTCTTCGTCGAGGTCTACCAGGACCGCACGGAAATCAACCGAATCAACATGGCAGCAGACAAGCACGACATCTACGCCGGTGGCGCGTGGTCAGCCAACTGGCAGCCGCCGTACTCGAGCGCGGGCACGCTGAGCGGTTCGGGGTGGACGGTCGAACTCGACGGGTCGACCAACCAGCAGATCAAGGACAACTTCCGCTACACCTCGGGCGCACGGAACACGCACGCGCCGGAGTTCACCTCGAGCACTCCGCTCTCGGTGACGACCGGCGAAAACGGTGCGACCGCACTGAGGATCGCGCAGGCCAAGGACGATCAGATGGTGCACCACTACGCCGTCGAGGTCACGGACACAGCCACCGGAGCGAAGGTGGTCTCGTCGAAGGTGCTCTCGGACTTCTACTTCATGCCGCGGCCGAACAGCCTCGACATTCCGATTCCCGACGCCGCAGCGGGCACCGCATACGAAGCCCGCGTCGAAGCCGTTGACGCATACGGCAACCGGTCACCGGTGACAACCCTGGCCTTCACCCGCTGACCCGACACGACAAAGCGGCACCGCGCATATTCGCGGTGCCGCTTCTCGGCTCAGTTGTACGTGCGAAGCAGGCCCTTGCTGATGATCTGCTTCTGGATGTCGCTGGTGCCTTCACCGATCAGAAGGAACGGCGCCTCACGCATCAACCGCTCGATCTCGTATTCCTTGGAATAGCCGTATCCGCCGTGGATACGGAAGCTGTCCTGGGTGACCTCCGAGCAGAATTCACTCGCCAGATACTTCGCCATACCCGCGGCGACATCGTTGCGCTCACCCGAGTCCTTGAGCCTGGCAGCGTTGACCATCATCAGATGTGCCGCTTCGACTTTGGTGCCCATCTCGGCGATCCGGAACGCGATGGCCTGATGCTCGGCGATCGGCTTGCCGAAAGTCTCGCGTTGCTTGGCGTAGGTGACAGCCAGTTCGAAAGCGCGCTGGGCAATTCCGCAGGCACGCGCGGCGACGTTGACCCGGCCGACCTCGACGCCGTCCATCATGTGCCGGAATCCCGAGCCAGGGGTGCCACCGAGAACCTCCTCGGCTCCGATCTCGAAACCGTCGAAGATCATCTCCGTGGTGTCGATTCCCTTGTACCCCATCTTCTCGAGCTTGCCCGGAATGGTCAGGCCCGGGAGTACCTCGCCGAAACCTGCGGGTTTCTCGATCAATATCGTCGTCAGATTGTTGTGCGGCTTCTCCGCGCCCTCGTCCGTCTTGACCAGGACTGCCACCAAGGTCGAGGAACCCCCGTTGGTCAGCCACATCTTCTGGCCGGTGATCACGTAATCGCCGGAGTCCGTCCGCTTCGCCCTGGTCGATATGGCAGCAACATCGGAACCGAGGGCAGGCTCCGACATGGAAAATGCACCGGTGAGTTCCCCGGAAGCCAAACGCGGCAGGTACTTCGCCTTCTGTTCCGGCGTCCCGTGCGCCGAAATCATGTGAGCCACGATGAAATGCGTGTTGATGACACCGGACACGCTCATCCATCCACGGGCCAATTCTTCGACGCACAGCGCGTAGGTGAGCAATGATTCGCCGATACCCCCGTACTCGGGGTCGATGGTCAGTCCGAACAGACCCATGTCCTTCATCTGCTTGACGATGTCGGTCGGGTACGTATCCGAGTGTTCGAGTTCCTGCGCCGCGGGGATGACCACACGATCGACGAACTCGCGTACCGCCCCGACGATATCGGTCTGAGTTTCGGTCAATCCCGCCGTCTGCGCCAAACGAGTCACTGTTCCACCTGTCAGTCGGTACTTCGCGCCCTCCCGGTCGACGAAATTGATTCGACTCCAGGAACTTTCATCCCGCCGCGACGTGTGTGCGGCAGAGACGCTGTATCCATTCAATCCCCGAAGGGTATATGTGTCAAAGTCGATTTCGCATACGAACCGTATGGCGGAAACTATGTCCGAACAGGTCGTTCCTGCTGTTGACAACCGCGCCACGCGTGCTGGATATTCGAGTGGCCAGGTCGCGACGGGCCCTTCGATCGGCCCGTTCACGCGACGCATTCCCCACCTCTCCTCGAGACAGGCGCATTCCATGCACGACGCAGTCATCTGTGAACCCGTTCGCACCCCGGTGGGCGGATTCGGCGGAGTCTTCAAGGACGTTCCCGTCACCACTCTCGCCGGCACTGTTGTGCGTGGCCTCGTCGAACGAACCGGCATTGCGTCCGCCGATGTCGACGACGTCATCTTCGGTCAGGGTTACGCCAACGGAGAGGCCGCGGCCATCGGGCGAATCGCGGCACTCGACGCCGGTCTGGACGTGTCCGTTCCCGGAATACAACTCGATCGCCGTTGCGGTTCGGGATTGCAGGCGATCATCTACGCCGCGATGCAGGTACAGACCGGGATGAGTGATCTGGTCATCGCCGGCGGCGCCGAGAGCATGAGCGGAACCGAGTTCTACTCCACCGACATGCGTTGGGGCACAAAGCGCCCTTCCGTCGAGTTCCACGACCGATTGGCCAAACCGCGCACGAACTCCGGCGGAGTCAACTTTCCGGTGGAAGGCGGCATGATCGAGACCGCCGAGAACTTGCGCCGGGAGTACTCGATCACCCGCGACGAGCAGGACCGATACGCGGTGCGATCGCACGAACGGGCCGTTCACGCCCAGGACAGCGGGTATTTCGACGACGAGACCATTCCCGTTTCGGTGCCCGGACGCCGTGGTGAGCAGACAGTCGTCACCCAAGACGAGCATCCGCGCCGAGGGATACAACTGTCCGATCTTGCTGCACTGCGCCCCATTCGAGGTCGCGTCGACCCTGAAGCAACAGTCACCGCCGGAAACGCCTGCGGCCAGAACGACGCCGGAGCCGCGGCCATCGTCACCACTGCGGCCAACGCCGAACGGCTGGGCCTGCGGCCGTTCGCGAAACTGGTCAGCTGGGGTGTGGCCGGTGTGGAGCCGAACCGGATGGGCATCGGACCGGTGCCTGCCGTGGCGAAGGCTCTCTCCCGTGTCGATCTGTCGCTGGACGACATCGACCTCATCGAAGTCAACGAGGCCTTCGCCGCCCAGGTTCTCGCGTGCGCCAAGGCTTGGGGATTGAGCGCGCAGGACATCGAGGAGCGCTTCAACGTCAACGGTTCCGGGATCTCGCTCGGACATCCTGTCGGCGCTACCGGTGGGCGGATCCTCGCCAATCTGCTGCGCGAACTCGACCGGCGCCAGGCACGGTACGGGATCGAGACCATGTGTATTGGTGGCGGACAAGGGATTGCCGCGGTGTTCGAGAACCTGCGACGCTAGAAGCGTTAACCGATCGATCCGTCGCGGCGAAGTTCCGCGATCCGGTCGCCCGTAAGTCCCAACTCGGCCAGCAGAGAATCCGTCTGCTGGCCGAGTGCTGGAACGTCACCCATGCGCATTTCGACATCCGAATACGTCATCGGAGGCAGCACGGCATCGATCGGACCGTTCTCGGTGCCCACGGACCGCCACCTGGCACGCTTCTCCAGCTGCGGATGTTCCAGCAGACCGGCCATGTCGTTGAGTGCCGCGGCCGGAACACCAGCGGCGGCCAGACGCTGATCCAGATCTGTCGTCGAGTACAGACGCGTCAGAGAGCCCACCAATTCGTCTACCTCGCCACGGTTTTCGACGCGCACGATGTTGGTGCGGTAACGCGGATGATCGACCAGATCCTCTCGCTCGAACACGTCCACCATCAGCGCTCGCCATCCACGATCGTTCTGGACGCCGATCAGGATTTCGCCGTCGGCCGTGGGATACGAATCGTAGGGAACGATCGCGGCATGGCCGAGACCGACACGTGGAAGCTGCTTGTCCGCATACATTTTCATGTACATCGGATGGCCCAGCCACTCGACGGTGGAATCGAACATCGAGACCTCGACGAGCGCTCCCTTGCCCGTTCGCTCTCTACGGAACAGGGCGCTCAGAATCGAAGTCAGCGCGTACATTCCTGCTGCGATGTCGGAGACCGGGATGCCGGTCTTGGTGGCCGTCTCCGGTGTGCCTGTCACGGAGATCATTCCGGTCTCGGCTTGGACCAACATGTCGTAGGCCTTGCGCTCGCGCCGCGGGCCGGCACTGCCGTAGCCGGACATGTCGATCACGATGAGCCGTGGGTATTTATCGCGCAGTTCCTCCGCGCCGAACCCCAGTCTCGCGGCTGCGTCGGGAGCCAGGTTCTGCAGGAACACATCGGCTCGCGCGACCAGATCGAGAAGGATCTGCCGGCCGGCTTCCGACTTCACATCGACGGCGATCGATTCCTTGGAACGGTTGAGCCACACGAAGTGTGATGCCTGACCGTGAACCGCATGGTCGTAGTGACGCGCGAAGTCACCCTCGCCGACGCGTTCTATCTTGATCACCCGCGCACCCATGTCCGCGAGATGTCTGGTGGCGAGCGGTGCCGCCACCGCCTGTTCGAGTGCAACTACGGTGATTCCGTCGAGCGGAAGATCCGAGTTCGGCTGTCCCATGTCAGTAGTCACCCCAGAAGTTTTACACCCAGAATTCTCACACTCTGAATTCTTGCACTCGAACAGGACGGATCAGATGTGGCGGCCGCCGGTGATCTCGAGAACCGTGCCGGTCATGTAGCTCGAGAGGTCGCTCGCGAGGAACAGCACAACCGAAGCAACTTCCGAAGGCTCGGCTGCGCGCCCCATCGGAATCTCGGCAAGCTTCTCGTTCCAGATCCGTTCGGGCATCGCCTCGGTCATCGCCGTGCGGACCAGTCCGGGCTGAACGGCGTTGACGCGAACGTTCTTGAACGCGACCTCTTTTGCCGCGGCCTTCGTCAGACCGACGATCCCGGCCTTCGCGGCCGAGTAGTTGGTCTGCCCGAGCATGCCCACCTTGCCGGAGATGGACGAGATGTTCACGATCGCGCCCGTCTCACGCTCGCGCATGCGGGCGGCGGCAGCGCGTGTTCCGTTCCAGGCGCCCTTGAGGTGAACGGCGATCACGTCGTCGAAGTCCTGCTCGGTCATCTTCCGCATCGTGGCGTCGCGCGTCATGCCGGCGTTGTTGACCATGACATCGACTGGACCGAAAGCGCTTTCGGCCAGATCGAGCATGGCCTCGACCTGTCCGGAGTCACGCACGTCGCAGGAAGCGAAACGGGCGACCGACTCTCCACCGAGTTCGGCGACCGCAGCCGTTCCCACGGTTTCGTTGATGTCGCCGAGAACGACGGTCGCGCCTTCCTTGATGAAGGTGCGCGCAATTTCGAGCCCGATGCCCTGGGCTCCGCCGGTCACTACCGCAACCTTGCCGTCCAACAATCCCATGTCCACTCCGTTCGTGAGGTTAAGCTCGTCTGGAAAATGTGTCAGCGCTGGTTTTGCTTTTTCGCTTGCGCCACGAGCCCACCACCGAGAATCAGACGCTGGATCTCGCTGGTTCCCTCGTACAGGCGCAACAGGCGAACTTCACGGTAGATGCGTTCGACCGGAACACCGCGCATGTACCCGTTGCCCCCGTGGATCTGCACGGCGAGATCTGCGACCTTGCCCACCATCTCGGTGCAGAAAAGCTTTGCCGCCGAAGGCCCGAGACGGCGATCCTCACCGCTGACGTACCGCGCGGCCACCTCGCGCACCATCGCGCGCCCTGCCATCACACCGGCTTGCTGGTCTGCCAGCATCGCTTGAACCAGCTGGAAGTCGCCGATCGCGGTGCCGCCCTGTTCCGTGACCACGGAGAACGCGACAGATTCGTCGAGCGCTCGCTGTGCTGCTCCCACCGAGAGCGCCGCGATATGGACTCGTCCGCGCGCGAGAGACGTCATCGCTGCGCGGTATCCGGTGTCCTGGTCGCCACCGACGAGGGCCGACTCGGGAACTCGGACGTTGTCGAAGGTGACCTCGGAGGTCCAAGCACCTTCCTGACCCATCTTCTTGTCCTTGGGACCGACCGTGACACCTGGCGTGTCAGCCGGAACCAGGAACACTGCAATTCCCGGACCATCGGAATCCGCCGGGCGAGTGCGCGCGAACACCACGAACAGCTGCGCCAGTGGAGCATTGGTGATGAACCGCTTGTTGCCGTCGATCACCCAGTCGGATCCGTCCAGCACTGCCTTGGTCCGAAGGCCGGCCGGGTTGGAGCCCGCGCCCGGTTCGGTGAGAGCAAAGGAAGCCACGACATCACCGGAGGCGATGCGCTCGAGCCACTGAGCCTTCTGCTCGTCGGTACCGAAGCCGACCAGCACCTGTCCGGCAATTCCGTTGTTGGTACCGAACATCGAACGCAGCGCCAGAGACGTGTAGCCGAATTCCATTGCCAGTTCGACGTCTTGGGTGAGATCGAGTCCGAGCCCACCCCATTCCTGAGGGATCGCGTAACCGAAGAGCCCGATAGCTGCGGCCTTCTTGCGTATGTCCTCAGGAATGGCGTCGGTGTCGGCTATCTCCTGCTCACGCGGAACTACTTCCTTACGGATGAACTCCCGCGCAGTCGCCAAGATATCTGCGAAGTCATCTGCGTCGACCTGCATTCCCACCACTCACCTTGCTGTTTCCGAAGTCCATGCCGTCCCCCGAAGTCAATACCGTGAGGCAATCGGAGTCAAAGACCTGAAAACGAACCGAAGGTAAGGCAGAACCTATAGCAAGCTTCAGACGGTGCGCAGTTCCCGCTTCAGTAGCTTGCCGCTCTGGTTGCGCGGAAGCTCGGCCACGAAACGGACATGCTTGGGCACCTTGAACGGAGCGATTCGCTCCTTGACGTGGGCAATCAACGCCTCGGGCGTCAACGCGTCGTTGCCGTCCTTGAGCACGACGATCGCGGTGACGGCCTCGATCCACTTCTCGTCGGGCGTACCGATCACGGCAACTTCTGCCACGGCGGGGTGCGTGTAGACCGCATCTTCGACCTCGCGTGACGCCACCAGGATGCCGCCGGTGTTGATGACGTCCTTGATCCGGTCGACGACCGTGATGAACCCTTCTTCGTCCCGCACGACCAGATCGCCCGAATGGAACCAGCCGTCACGGAAGGCCTCGGCGGTGGCTTCCGGATTCTCCCAGTAGCCGTTGCACAGCTGCGGTGAGCGGTAGAGAACCTCGCCGGACTCACCGTCGGCAACATCGTTTCCGTCGGCGTCGACGACGCGGGTTTCGACGAAGAACACCGCGCGACCACAGGAAGACGGGCGATCAGCATGCTCGCTGGGCTGGAGAACTGTTGCCAGTGGGCCGATTTCGGACTGACCGAAGCAGTTGTAGAAACCGATGTCCGGGTAGCGCTCGCGCAGACGATTGAGCACGGTGACCGGCATGATCGAGGCGCCGTACTGCGCCTTCTTCAGCGAAGACAGATCGCGGGTCTCGAGGTCCGGATGGTTGGCCAGCGGTACCCACACGGTCGGCGCCAGGAACAGCGATCCGATCTTTTCGGCTTCGACGCGGCGCAGGATTTCCGGGATGTCCGGCGCCTGCATCAGACTGACCGTCGCGCCGACGGACAGGTACGGCAGCATGAAGACGTGCATGCCCGCGGAGTGGTACATCGGCATGCAGATCAGCGGGTTGTCGTTCTTGTCGAGGCCGAGCGCGATCACCGAGGACACGTACTCGTGAACCAGTGCACCGTGAGACATCATGGCGCCCTTGGGCTTCGAGGTGGTGCCAGAGGTGTACAGGAGTTGCGCCAGATCGGTCGACGTCGCACGCGGTTCGAAGACCGGCACCTCGCCCGCCTCACCGATCGTGACCACGGACAGTTCCGCGTCCCGCAGTGCGATCACGTGATCGAGATCGAGGTCGGAGCGTACCGAGTCGAGCGTCGGCGCCAATGCCGGATCCACCAACACCGCGCGGGCGCCTGACTGCGCCACGAGGTACCGGAGTTCCTCCCCCTTCAGTGCGTAATTGACCGGAACATGCACCAAACCTGCTCGTGCACAGGCAAGAAATCCGATTGCATAGGCGTCGGAGTTGGTTCCGTATGCCGCGACGCGGTCGCCGTGTTCGAGCCCCAGACCGAGCAAGTATGCGGCGACCCGCGTCACCGCGTCGTCGAGTTCGCGGTAGGTGCGAGTGCGATCTTCGAATACGACGGCTACACGGTCGGGGTACTTGGCTGCCGAGCGCCGAAGCACTCCGTCGACAGTGTTGGTGCGTGGATCCAGGCTCATGCGCCTCAGGTTATAGGACGTCCAACTAAACCGGAAGAGCGATCGTTACTTATTGCGCCATTCGGGCTTTCGCTTGTCCACAAAGGCCTGCATACCTTCCTGAGCGTCGCAGGTCACGGCGTTGGTTGCCATCGTTTCCGCCATCGCCTCGTACGCCTGCGCTTGCGGCAGATCGATCTGGCGATAGAACGCCTGCTTACCGATCTTCACCGTCAAGGGGCTGGCCGTCGTGATCTTGGCGGCCAGTTCGCGCACCTCTCGGTCCAGGTCTTCGGGCGCGACGACGAAGTTCACCAGACCCCAGTCCGCAGCGGTGTCGGCGTCGATCGTCTGCCCGGTGAGCAACATCTGCATCGAGCGCTTGCGCCCTACTGCCCTGCTCAGCGCCACCATGGGCGTCGAGCAGAACAGTCCGATCTTGACGCCCGGCGTGCCGAAGACAGCATTCGACGCAGCAACAACCAGATCACACGACGCGGCCAGTTGGCAGCCCGCCGCGATAGCCGGGCCCTGTACTGCGGCAATCACCGGCTGCGGAATCCGCTGTACGGTCTCCATCATCTCGGTACAGCCGTCGAAGATCGCCCGCTCGTCCTCGAGGGTTCTCCCGATCATCTCCGTCAGATCGTGTCCGGCGGAGAACACCGGGCCTTCGGCGCGCACGATCACGACCCGCACGCGCTCGTCTACAGACAATTCGACAAGGGCAGCCGTCACCTCACGCATGGTCTCCGCCGAGAGCGGATTGCGCCGCGCCGGGCGATCGAGCGTCAGGAAACCGAGTCCCACCGATTCCTCGACGGAAATCTTCACTGCAGTGTCTTCTACCTGTGTCTGCGACATGTGTTCTCTCTACCAATCGAATCCATCCCGGTCAACGAGACGAAAAGGGCATCCACTCGCACCGCGTCGATACGGTCCGGTCAATACTTCGCCACTACGAGGAGTGCCCATGAGCACCGATGCCGCCGTCACCACTGATCTCGAAGAGATTCTGCGCGCTCAGCAGGAAGCAACTCGAGCCGCTGGTCTTCCGTCCGCGCAGACACGACGCGAGCGCATTCAACGCGTCGTCGATCTCCTGGTGGCAAACCACAAGGATCTGACCGAGGCGATCAACGAAGACTTCGGCGGCCGAATCCCGGCCTACTCGGTGATGAATGACGTTCTCGGGTCGATGGTTTCACTCAAGCACGTTCGTGATTCGCTCGAAGAGTGGATGATTCGCTCACCGAGAGCTACCGGAGCGATGCAGGACCAGTTGGGTGCCACGGCGTACGTGTCGTACCAGCCGAAGGGTTCGATCGGCATCATCGGAACCTGGAATGCTCCCCTGTTCACTCTCCTGAGCCCGCTCGCCTGCGCCCTCGGAGCAGGAAATCGCGCCGTTCTCAAACCGTCGGAGATCGTGCCCAATACTGCGGCCGTCCTGGCCGAGGCGGCGCGTCGAACTCTCGACCCCGTGGAGGTCGCGGTGGTGACCGGCGGCCCGGAAGTCGCTGATCTGCTGACGTCGCTGCCTTTCGACCACCTCGTCTTCACCGGCAGCACGACCGTCGGAAAGCTGGTCATGGCCAATGCTGCGAAGAACCTGGTGCCGGTCACCCTCGAACTCGGCGGCAAGTCACCGAGCGTCTTGAGCCGCAGTGCCGATATCAGCTCTGCTGCTTCGCGTTTGGCTATCGCGAAGTCCACCAACGCCGGTCAACTCTGTGTCTCTCCCGATCTGATCTACGTTCCGCGCGAGAACACGGAAGCATTCATCGACGCGTTCACCGACCAGTTCACGGGACTGTTTCCCACGATCGCCGACAACAAAGACATGGTCTCGATAGTCAGCGATCGTCACCTCGCACGCATCGAGGGGTACATCGCGGACGCCGAAGAACGTGGGGCACGAATCATCACCGTTCCCGACGAAGAACTCTCCGCAGACACTCGTCGTCGCCCACTGCGAATCGTGGTCGACCCTCCGACCGACGCGCAGATCATGAAGGAGGAGATCTTCGGGCCGGCCGTCGTCGTCTTGCCGTACGACCAACTCGACAACGTCGTCGCCGACATCAATTCACGACCGAAACCGTTGGCGCTGTACTACTTCGGAACCGATCTGGACGAGAAGGAATCCGTACTCGAACGCACCGTCTCGGGCGGCGTCACCATCAACGACGCAATGTCTCACCCCGGGCTGAGCGACGCACCCTTCGGCGGCGTCGGAGCTTCGGGTATCGGGCACTACCACGGCCGCGAGGGTTTCCTCGAGTTCAGTCACGCCCGAACGGTATTCGAAGCAGCGCAGCATGACCCACGCGGCGAGTGGGGAATGCTCCCGCCGTACGGTGAGGGTTTCGAGCAGATGATGTTGGCTCAGGTAACGCCCTAGGGCCTCCGGCCCCGTGCGCCTTTTTGGTAGTTCACGCTACCGGAAAGGCGCACCGGCAAGGCCGCGGCTGAGGAACTCCACCAGCTGACCCGGCTCGGTGTCCTCGGACTCGATCAGTTGGATCAACTCCTTCTTGTCTGCTACCGCAAGCGGTTCGATGCCACCGAACGTGCGCATCGTGGACCCGGCCGGAAGAACACGAGCACACACGAGTGTGCCTGGCTCGAGGTTCAGCGAGCCCCACTCGTCCGTGACCTTCACCAGATGCCCGTTGCGGACGTCGCTGAGGGTCACCAACTGTCCCGGCTCCGTCGAGGCGACCTTGTACACCGAGCGCGGAATCGACAACCACTGATCGGCCAGTTCGCGTTCGTCGGCAGGCAGCATTTCTCCGCGGCGCTCGACAAAAGCCGCGAAGATGCCGGCGTCGAACAAAGCAGCGTCGACGGCCAAACCACCTTCGACGGCCAGCGTCAGTGCTTCTTCGCTGTTGAACTGCTCGGCACGGATGAGCGCAAGATCGAACACGGCGTCGAAGTACTCCGGCGTGCGCGAGAACAACTGAGCCTTGACGTAGAGCCAGCTGGCCCGGTCGTCGAACGTCACCTCGGACTTACCGAGATGGCAAACCTTGAACTTTCGCCCGGAACCGCACCAGCACTTGTCATTTCGTCCGAGTTCGGGGTGCTCGGCCGGGGCGTAGCGCTGAAGAACCTCGTGCAGAACCTCGGACTCGCCACCCTCGATTCGGCCCAGCAAAGCCAGCGCGCGCGTCACATCGCTTCGATCGGCGGCCAGTAGCGCCAGATCGAAGATCGCGGGAGTCCAGTCGGGATCGAGATCGTGCGCTGATTCGTACGACGCCTCAGCGGCCAGGATCTTGCCGAGACGATCCGAAGCCTTGCCCGCCAGCCAGTGCGCTGCCGGCTTGACACGACGCGACCCTTTTTCGGCGAGAGCAGTTGCAACAGAATGCAATACGGAATCATGATCGTCGAGTTCGGACAACAGCTCCAACGCTGCCGCAGCCGCGGGCGGCTCGGCGAGGCCGGCGAAGGCCTGCGGATCCTCCTTGATCTGCTTGCGCGCCCAGTCCGAGACATCCTCGACGCCTTCGGCTTTCGCGGCCATGACCACATCGACGAAGGCGATCACCGACGCGGCTTCTTCGGGGTGCAGATTCTCGCGGACCTCGAGCATGCGGGCCCGGTTCGCCAGGTGGTATGCCTCGAAATCGAATCCGTCGACCGCAACGTAGTCACCGTCGCGGACGTAACCTGACGCCTCGAGCATCTCGCCCAGCGGGGCGGTCGGCTGACGGAACAGCGACGGCTCGTCGAGCATCAACTGCCAGACAATGGCATCGAGGGTGTCAGCACCGATGTCGGCAAGGACCGTCGCCAGGTGCTCGCCGAATCCGGGTGCGGGATCCAGTACCTCGGGGATGGTGCAGAGCGTCAGCTCACGGTCAGCGACGAACAATCCGATCAAGTCACCTACCGAGCACTCGGCAAGGGTGTCGGTGTCGAGCAGAAAGCCTTCGTCGTGTGGGAACTCCGGATCTTCGATCCCACGATCAGCCAAAAGATCGTCGTCGGTCCCGCGGTGCACGACGCTGATGCCGTGGATTTCGTCGTCGTCACGATCGAGGAAAACCCGCAGCATCATCAGATCGGGGTTCGCGTCGAGAACGCCGGACTTGATCTCCGCTTCGGTGAGGCGATGGGTCAACACTCGATGCTCGAACAACGTGTCGAGTGCGGCGTACCGCTCCTCACTCAAGTATCCGAGCAGTGGGTCCTCGACGTACTCGACAAATTCGGCCATGTCCTCGGCTGTACCGTGCCCGGCGTCAGCCAACAGGGTGCCCCAGTCCGCCGCTGTCTGCGGGCCGTGCTCACGCAACAACTCCATCGCGGCTTCGGCGATCAAGTCATTGGCATCCATCGGTTCGTTCACCTATCCAACTTTAACGGGGTCGACTCGATACATCGTCACCGGTCATCGGTCGAGTGATCGGCGCCTCCGCGCAACTCGCGCACCAGTTCTTCGGCCTCGAGATCTTCTGAAGCGAGAACCTCGAGTACCCTCGCGGCCTGCGATTCCGTAGCCATGGCCACAACACCCACCGCAAACGCGCCAGTGGGGGCCGTCAGGACCCGAGCACTGATCACATCACCTGGCTCGCCTTCGACCGAGTGAGCAACCGTGACGGTCTCCTTGGACCCACGATCGAGCAGCACGACGCCGGTGTCGGACGTTTCGATCACCTCGTACACCGACCTCCGGATTCCGAGCCACTGTGCGGCTGTCACAACTTCCGCCTCCGGAAGTAGTTCGCTGCGTCTGGCCAAGAATTCGGCAAAGATTCCACCCTCGAACAGAGCGACGTCCAGTGCCGATCCGTCGAAGATCGTGGCCGCGATCAGTTCGTCCTCGGAGAGATTTTCGTTTTCGAGATCGTCGAGCCCGGTCACGATGTCGACGAATTCGGAGGCAAACGCAAACAGGCATGCCTTCTTGTACAGCCACCGACCGTCCGCCTTGACGGATTCATCGGCCTTTCCGAGGTGGCAGACCTTGTACTTGCGGCCGGAACCGCACCAACACTTGTCGTTTCGCCCGAGTTCCGGGTGATCGGCTGGGACGAAGTCCTGCAGTACGGCGTAGAGATTCTCTTCACTTCCGCCGTCGATCCGCCCGAGCAGTGACAGCGCCCGGGTCGCATCGCCGCGGTCCGACGCGAACTGAGCCAGCTCGAACAAGGCCGGACCCCAACCGGATTCGGCAAGGAGCGCTTTCTCGTAGTGCGCCTCCGCTTCGAGGACGCGCCCCAGCCGATCGACAGCCTTACCGGCGAGCCAATGAGCCGCCGCCCTGACCGACCGTGGCCCTCGCTCGGCCAGTTCGGAGGCAAGCGCTTCGAGGATTGCGTCGGTCACCGGGTCCTGATTCCGAAATCCGAGATCGAACACGGCCACTGCAGCACCCGGATCTGCCAGTGAGACAAAAGAGTCCGGAGCAGCGCTCACATGACGGTGGGCCCAGTCCGCGATATCGAAGTCGGCGATGACCGCGTCGGTGTATCCGCGGTCCGCCAGATCGACAAACGCAACGGCAGAGACTGCCTCGTCGTGGGTCAGGTCGTAGGTACTGGCCACCAAGGCTGTCCGAATCTGCAGGTCGTAGGCGTCGAAGTCGAATCCCCGCCGAGCCAGTAGCTCACGCTCGTGCTCGTAACCTGCCACCTCGAAGATCTCACCCAGCGGCGCAACAGGAACCGTGAAGAGTGACGGATCCTCGATCAGGAGTTGCCAGCACACAGAATCCAGGGCCTCTACTCCGTCCTCCTCGAAGAGTTCGCCGAGCGCCGGAGCAAGATCGGGTTCGTCCTCGATCTCGACCAGACGAAACGCAAGTGTTCCGTCTTCGACAGCCAAGCCGACGAGATCACCGTCGGCGCACTCGCCGAGGGTTCCGGCCGGAAGTACCACAACTCGTCGACTCCGGAAGGGAGCAGCTCCGCGTTCGGAGGCTGCTTCTTCCGCCAGGGCCACCCGGATCGCCCCGTCCTCGCCGTCGCCGAATGCCAAGATCGGTTCCAGGTCGGGGCTCGCGTCAAGGATGTCCGACGCAATTTCGACTTCGCTGAGCCGGTGAGTGAACACGAGCCCTTCGAGGACCGTGTCGAGAGCGACGTACTTTCCGTTGGGCAGGTACCCGAGCATCGGTTCGGACAGGTACTCGAGTACATCGGCCAACTCGGTCGCAGTTCCGTACTCCTCGAGATGGGTCGCCCACTCTTCGAGACTCAGCGGGCCTTGCTCGCGCAGAACAGCCAAAGCAGCGGAGGCAATGGAACCGGCAGCGTCGTCGTCGAAATCAGTCACCCGCCAATGGTAGGCGACCTATTGCAGTCCACTGAGCCCCTCGCCCAGCACGGTCGCACCGAGGATCGTCAGGATGACCGTCATCATCACCGCGTTGTTGGCGGTCATCCATGCCTTCGCGGACGCGAGGATCTCGTCGGCACGCTTGCCGGAGAACACCTTCACCAGGATCGGCAACGCGATGCCGACGCTCGCGATGACCGTGAAGATCACCGCGGCAACAATCTGTTGGGCAACGACATTCGTGGCGACCGCGATAGTGGCCGCACCGGATACCGCCAGCGCTGCATTCTTGGGATTGACCGCCGCGGACAAGAACGCCAACCCGAACGCCTTCCGCGGAGTCAACCCGTCGACGCTCTTCATCCACTTCGGAACTGTCGGATCACTTCCGTCTCTCGGTCGCGCTCGCCACTGCTTGTACGCCAATCCGAACAGAACAAGGCCCAACACGATTCGTACGACGCTCGACCACACCGAAGTCTGCGACGACTCCGACTCCGCGAACGAGTAGTCCGCGATCACGATGGTCGCTGCAACGACTGCCGAGATTCCGAGGACCCACCCGAGTAGAAAAGATGCCGCCCCTCGATGTGCTCCAGCGGTGATCATGACGAGCACGATCACCGCCATGGGCATCGAGACGAAAAGCAGGCCGAGGGCAATCGGAAGAGACAAACCGATCGCAGCTAGCACCGAAAACCTCCAGTTGAATGCACGATCGACGATCGATTCGAGGTCGAAATCACGACGTCGGAGGCAGCATGACCTCGATGAGATGCGGGCCGGGTTCCGCCAGCGCTGCGGCAAACTGTTCGGCCAACTCCTCCGCTGTGTTCGCCCGCGACGCGGGCACTCCCAACCCCTCGGAGATCTTGACGTAGTCCATGTTCGGAGATGACAGATCCAGCATCGACTGTGCGACGACGCCGCCACCTTCTGCGCCGACTCGTTGCAGTTCGCCACGCAGGATGGCGTATGCGCGATTGTTGAGCAGAATCGTCGTGACGTTCAACATCTCTCGCGCCTGCGTCCACAACGCCGTGATGGTGTACATCGCGCTTCCGTCGGCTTCGAGATTGATCACCGGTCGCTCCGGCGCTGCCACAGCGGCGCCCGTCGCCACCGGGATGCCCTGGCCGATGGCACCTCCGGTGAGCGTGAGCACGTCGTGGCGCGGCGCTCCGGCAAGGGCAATCGGGATCGCCCAACCGGAAGTCGCCGCCTCGTCGGAGATGATGGCGTCGCCTGGCAGCAGGGCGCCGATCACGTCGGCCCAATTTCGAACGTCCAGAGGCCCGCTCGGCAGCGCCGGCCGATTCGCTTCCTGCAAAACAGGTTCGACTCCCGGTGCCACGAGTTCGGCCACTGCCTCCAGTGCACCGGCAACATCGTCGCCGACGCTTGCCAGCGTTGTCACCGCAGCACCCTCCGGTGACAGATCGCTCGGTTTTCCGGGATACGCAAAGAACGAGACCGGCGAAACCGCTCCGGCCAGAACCAGCTGAGTTGTTCCGCGAAGTTGTTCGGTGGCGTGCTCGGCGAAGTATCCCAAGCGCTCGAATGACGGTAGCCCCGCACCTCGTTGAAGCCTGGCTGGAAAAGTCTCGATCAGAATCTGGGCACCGGTCGCGACCGCAATTCGGGAAGCGGCGCGCAGCCCAGCTTCGGAACAGGCTGCGCCGCCCAGCAGTAGCGTGGCGCGACCCTCGGCATTGAGCGCGCCCACCACCGAGTCGATCTGTGTTGCAGAAACTTCCGCCCGCGGCGGCATGTCCCGAGGACCCGCAAGAACTCCACCTTCGCCCCACGAGACGTCGGCAGGGAGGACAAGTGTGGCAATGCGTCCGGGCGGATTCAACGAGGCGGCAACGGCGTCGGCCGCGTCGCTACCGACGGTCGCGGTGGATTCGGAACGTCGACTCCACCCCTCCAACCATTCGGTCAGCGCATCGATGTTCGATTCGAGAGGAGCGTCGAAACCGTGGTGGTAGGTCGCGTGGTCCCCGACGATGTTCACGATCGGTGTGTGGGCGCGGCGCGCGTTGTGAAGGTTCGCCAGTCCGTTCGCCATACCGGGGCCCAGATGGAGCAGCGTCGCGGCAGGCTTTCCGGCGATCCGTGCGTAGCCGTCCGCGGCACCGGTCACGGCGCCCTCGAACAAGCCGAGTACCGCCCGCATCTGCGGAACGGAATCGAGTGCGGCGACAAAATGCATCTCGGACGTTCCTGGATTGCCGAAGCACACCTCGACGCCCGAGTCGACCAGGCTTTGGATGAGCGACTGTGCACCGTTCATTTCGATCACCTCTTCTTCATGAAAAGCTGCGAATGCTTCCTGCGCTTCATCGTGAGCAACCGAACTCCCGGTGCGTGCTCCTCGATCCGAACAGTCATCCGTACCTCCGTCGTGGCCGAGAGTCTCGATTCAAGCTACTCGGTCGGGAGTTCAGCGTTCATAGCCCTTGCGCATATCGTCGACGATGCGTGGCCGGTCGAGCGTCGAGGGTTCCAACTCCCGCCTCGGGCGATCGCGAGGAAACACCGAGGCCGACGCCAGCGTCGGCTCGTCGAGGAACCGTAGTTCCGGCACATCAGCGGGCAGACGAAGCTCGGGCGGCGTGGAACCTCTTTGCGCGAGCACATATCCCCAGTCACCGAAGCTCGGCACGAAAACGTGATAGGGCGAGACGCTCAGTCCGACAGCCGATACCGTCGACACCGTTCTCCAGTACGCATCCGGTGTCGAGTACGGGCTGCCGGACTGGACGACCATCAGCCCGCCCGGATTCATCGCGGCAGCGGCAAGTCCGTAGAACTCCATCGAATACAAGCGGCCAAGTGCGGGGGTGTCGGGATCTGGGAGGTCGACGATCACCGCATCGAAACCCGGTTCCGGACGCTCTCGCAGCCACCGAAACGCGTCGTCGAGTACGACGTCCACCCGTGGATCCTCGAGCGCTCCCTCGTTCAGATCACGAAGACGCGTGTTGGCCAACTCGATGACTGCCGGATCAAGTTCCACTTGAACGATCTGCTCGACGCTGCTCATTCGCAGCACTTCCCGTGCAGCGAGGCCGTCACCGCCGCCCAGAATCAGCACGCGCCGGGGGTCGTTCACCAGGGCCGGATACACCAGCGACTCCGTGTACCGATGCTCGTCGACACTGGAGAACTGCAGGTCTCCGTCGAGGAACAGGCGCACGTCGTTCCCCCGCTCGGTGACGACGATTTCCTGGTACACCGATCGCTCGGCGGCCACCACGGGATCGGTGTAGAGCCGCTGCCTCGACGTGGTCTCGATGTCCGAGGCCGCGATCAGCAACCATCCGATCAAACTTGCTGCCAACAGCATTGCGACGACGGCGATCGATCGTGCGCGCAGGCTGAGCTGCCACCGAAGGAGTATCAGCGCGACCACTGCCGCAGCCACGAGATTGATCATGCCGGTGAGTGCGGCACCGCGAATCATTCCTGCCCACGGCAACAGTACGAACGGCCACAGCAGACCACCGATCAATGCGCCGAGGTAGTCGGCGGCATTGAGGTTGGCCAGTACCTTTCCGGTGCTCTGTGCGTCGTTGTCGCTGCGACCGGACTGCAAGAGCGTCATCAGCAGAGGCACTTCGGCACCGACGAGGATGCCGATCAGCGCGGTCGCCGCCACCAGAACTGCTGCGCTGGAACCGAAGAACGTGAAGGTCACGTACAGCGTGACGGCACTGAATCCGCCGATCAGCCCGAGCAGTATCTCGACCGTCACGAACGAAACGGCAGCGTGTCCCAGCAGAGGTTTGGCGGCCAGCGCTCCGATACCCAGAGCCGCAACAAATCCCGCGACGATCAACGACGTCTGGGTGATGCCGCCGCCGGTCAGACTCACGCTGAGTGTCAACAGGGCCAGCTCGTAGATCAGGCCACACGCAGCGCACGCCGCAACAGCCGCAAGGAGAAGGACGCGTGCGCGCGGGCCGAGCATCGTCGAACGCTCGTCAACTGTCACATCGGGATCAGCGGCAACCATCAGGTGAGCGCTGCGGCGTTCACCAAACCGATGGACAGCAAGCTCACACCCACAGCCCACGCGGCGCCACACATCTTCGGATCCTGCACCAGCGCAACCAACTTGCCGGGAAGGAATGCGTTCATCAATCGCAGCGCGATCGCTTGCAACACGATCGCGAACAGTCCGTACACCGCGGAGTCGGCGAGTCCCTGAGCAAAGCCGTCCGAACTGGTCAGGATTGCCGTCACCACGATGATCGCCAGCGCAAGATGATTGGAGGCCAACAGAATCGCAGCGTTCGGGTTCTTGTCGACGTAAACCTGGTGGCGGAGATTTCCGGGTGTCATGAGGTCGAGGACCAGGAATCCCGTCGCCAGAACCGCTGCACCGACGACGAAGTAGGCGAGGGTGCCGAGAACGCCCCCGACGAGCAATGCCGGATCCACCGTTCCGATCTCGACGGAAGTGGATGCAAAGATGTTCGTCACGCCGTTCTCCTTCTCATTGAGCATTACCGTCATTTGGCACTACCCGAGCCGCCGCTGCCACTGCTTCCACCCGCCGGGGATCCCGGGTTGAAGCCCGGTCCCAGGTACGCGTATCCGCCGCTGCGATACGTGCCGTCGATGTCCTCTACCTTGATGGTGCTGCCACCGCCCGAAGCCGAACTGACAGTGACGATGTCGTCGTCGTAGCGCAGGTATTCGTTGCCGCCGTCAGCACTTCGCGCCGCTGGTTCGTCCGCGTCGACAATCCGTGAGACGGTCGTGCCCACTGGATCTTTCGACGAGTACAACACGACGTCGCCATCCTGGGACGTCTTGGAATAGTTGTCCGCGATGAAGTCTTTGGCTCCACCACCGCACGCCGACAAGACAATTGCGGCCGCCAGCATCACCGGAGCCAACCACGTCCGCCCCCTCACGGGCGCCACCTGCTGCGTGTCTTCACGATCACTCCTGTCCCCTCCCCCGGGTACAAATGCCAACTCTGCCAACTCCACCCCTGGCGGTCTCGCACGCCATACAAAGCGGTCAAAGCCGTGTCGTCACCGGGAAAGGATCCGCAGATCCAACCGTCGTGGCCGGCGGACTCTTTCAACGACGCAGCTTCCGAGTCGAATTCGACCCGGTCCAGCACCAGTGAGGAAGACTCGAACCGGTAGTTTTGCGTGGACTCCACTGCGGGCAGTGGTTCACCGCCGACTGCAAGAGCATCGCACGAAACCTGTTCGGTCAGTTTCTTTCCCGACGCCCAGGCCGTCACCACGTGCGAAGCCCCGAGCACTCCGAGTGTCAGCGTCGCGTCGGAAGTTCCGATCACCAACTCGGCGAGGGTCGGTGGCGCAGGAGCTCCCAGTACCAACCCCAGTGCCGAGGCATCCACGTCGGTCGGCTCCACGTCGAGTAGATACAGGCTCATTCCGGGGGGCCCGAGTGGATGACGGTGAGTTCGCTGCGAGTGACCGCCCGTCCCGTGGAAACCTCCCACGACTGTCCGCGCGCCCACTTCTCGAATGCAATCAGGCCGGTCTTGTCGGCGGTCGCATAGTCCGCGTATTCCATCGAGCCGGAAGGGGCCGTACCCGTAGTACCCTCGGCCGTGAACTTCGCCGTTCCACTTTCGATCTTGCGGTGAACCTTGTCGTCGAGAATGACGTCGCCGTTCGGGACCAGGTTGGTTCCTTCTCGACGCATCCAGAGAGTCATCTCCAATTCGCCCTCGTCGTCCTCGACCGTCAGCCAACGACGACCGGTCGAACCGTCGAGAAGGTGCTCACGCCAGATGTACCCCTCTTCGTCGAGCGTGATGGTCCCTCGAACAACATGGTCGATACCCGCGTACGTGATGATGTCGCCGACCCCGATCTTGTGGGGGTCGTACACCTCGGGATAGTCGGCGAGCGGGTCGACGCGAGCACTCGGCTTGCCCTGGCGTCCACGCAGGATCACAAACACGACGGCAGCGATCACTACGAGTATCAGGACAACTATCAGCACGTTGGTCAACGGTTTCTCCGAAATCGTCTCGGCAGGGTTGCCGCGGGCCATACCCTACCGATCCGTTCTCAGCCTTTTCGGATGAGACTGCCGGCAATCCGGCCTGTCGCCGACCGGACAGGTCTCCAGCGCCGCGGGCAGATCGAAAGACTGCCCCGGCGCACCTTTGCGTTTACGCTCAGCCCGAGGAACTCCGCGCGAACGAAAGCCGGTCGACTGACGATGAGCAAGAACACGGAGCCGTCTGCCCGCACCGTCATGCACACACCACGATTCTGGTTGACACCATTGATAGTGGTCACCCTCTTGATGTCTGCGCTGGCAGCGTTGTACATGGGCGGGATACTCGACCCCAAGAAACACCTGGACCAGTTCCCGATCGCCCTGGTCAACCAGGACGAGGGCGACACCCTCCCCGGTGGCGACCCCGCCGACCGCAAGAACTTCGGAAACGACATCGTCGCCGGCCTCGAAAGCGGAATCGACCACCAGAAGATCGACCTGCAGCAGATCGGTATCGCCGAAGCCCAATCGCGGTTGAACTCCGGCACGCTGTACGGCGCGATCGTGATTCCCAGTGATTTCACGAAGAGGACGATCATCCTGGCGGAGGCCAGCGTCGTCGCCGGTGACGTAGAGCAACCGATCATCACGATCTACACCAATCCTCGCGCCGGTTCCGTCTCGGCATCGCTGGTCCAGTCGATCGGAACCACAGCCCTCGCCTCGGTCAACAAGAACATGGGCGAGCAACTCACCGCCCTTGTCACCGCGCAGTTGGAAGCGGGAGGCACCGGAACCCAGATCTCCGGAGCGAGCCGCCTGCTGCTCGAAAACCCGGTGAACGTACTCACGGTTGCCCACGATCCGCTTCCCGACGGAACCGGATTCGGTTTGGTGGCATTCTATTTCGCGCTGCTGTTGGTCCTTGCGGGATTCACCGGAGCAACCGTGGTCAATTCCTTGGTGGACGGCATGCTCGGATACGCGCCTACCGAATTCGGTCCACTCTTCGTTCAGAACGACGTTGTGGGTATCAACAGGTTTCGAACGCTGCTCGTCAAATGGGCATTCATGATCGTGTTGTCCGGCATAGTCTCCGCGTTGTTCCAGTGGATCAGTCGCGCCCTCGGAATGCCGGTCACTCACGGGCTTGCATTGTGGGAGTACGGCGCGCTGGTCATCACAGCGGTGGGCATCACGGCGATGTCGGTGATGGCCGCGTTCGGCTCGTTGGGCATGTTGATCAACCTGTTCGTGTTCGTCATTCTCGCGCTGCCCTCGTCCGGTGGCACCATCCCCCTCGAAGCCAGCCCCAGGTTGTATGCCTGGCTGGCGCAATTCGAGCCGATGCACCAGATCTACATGGGCACGCGATCGATCCTGTTCTTCGGCGCACGCGGTGAGGCAGGCCTGCTGCATGCCGTCTGGATGACGTTGGTGGGTCTACTGATCGGCGTCGTACTCGGCATCGTGACCACCCGTTTCTACGACCGCAAGGGCTACGAGCGCACCCATCGTCCCAAGGTGGCGTGACATGGTACCCAGCCGGGATTTGATCGAAACCTGTTGAGCCGATTCAATGTGATTGCGCGTTTCGGGAATCTTCGAGCCCCTTCCGCACGTTGTACAACTATGGCTAATTACAAAACAGTCAATCCCGCGACAGGTGAAACCGTCAGGGAATTCGATACTTTGGATGACGCCGGAGTTGAAGCCGCACTTGCGAACACGCATCGCGGCTACTTGACCTGGCGCAACAGTGCGCCACAGCAGCGTGCGGCAGTCCTGAGCAAGACCGCCGAACTGTACACAGAGCGCGCAGACGAACTGGCCCGAATGATCTCCTTGGAGATGGGTAAGCCGGTCCGCGAGGCCAAGGGCGAAGTACAACTCTCGGCCGCGATCTATCAGTGGTATGCAGACCACGGTCCGGCACTGCTCGAGGAAGAACGACTCGACGTTCCCGGGGCCGAGGAGTCGGTTGTGTACCGGCGACCGATCGGCGCTCTCATCGGCGTCATGCCGTGGAACTTCCCGTACTACCAAGTCGCCCGCTTCGCGGCACCGAATCTGATGCTCGGTAACACGATCATTCTCAAGCACGCATCGAACTGTCCGCAGTCGGCGCTGCTGATGGAAGAGATTCTGCGACAAGCCGGATTGCCGGACGACGCCTACGTCAACGTCTTCGCGACCAACGAGCAGATCGCGGACATGATCGCCGATCCCCGAGTTCAAGGTGTGTCACTGACCGGCAGCGAACGCGCCGGAACCAGCGTCGCCGAAACTGCCGGACGCAATCTCAAGAAGGTCGTCCTCGAACTCGGCGGATCAGACGTGTTCATCGTCCTCGATTCCGACGACATGGATGCCACCGTCAAGTCCGCAACCAAGGCACGTCTGTCCAATGCCGGCCAGGCCTGCAACGCGGCCAAGCGTTTCATCGTCACCGAAGATTTCTACGACGACTTCACCAACAAGTTGGCGACGTCCTTCGAATCCGTCACTGCCGGTGACCCGTTGGACGAATCCACAGTCTTGGGTCCGCTCTCTTCGCAGAGCGCGGCAGACACTCTGATCGAGCAGATCGACGACGCTGTGTCCAAGGGTGCCACGCTGCTGACCGGTGGAAAGAAGATCGACGGCCCGGGCGCCTACGTTCAACCGACATTGCTCGCAGACGTGACACCGGACATGCGGGCCTACAGCGAAGAACTGTTCGGACCTGCCGGAGTCGTCTACAAGGTCAAGTCGGCCAGCGAGGCTGTGGAACTTGCCAATTCGTCGGTCTACGGCCTGAGCGGATCCGTCTGGAGCAGCGATCTCGATTCCGCCCGGTCGGTCGCTGCAGATCTCGACGTGGGAATGGCGTTCGTCAACGAGCACGGAACGACGTTGCCCGGTCTGCCCTTCGGCGGAGTCAAGCGCTCCGGAGTCGGCCGCGAGCTGGGTCCGTGGGGAATGGACGAGTTCGTCAACAAGAAGCTGCTCCGCGTCTCGAAGAAGTAGTTCGACACAGAAGTAGTTCGACACAGAAGTAGCTCGACACAGAAGTAGCTCGGCGCAAAGGAAGGCCCTGACCTCGATGGAGGTCGGGGCCTTTCCTCATAACCCACGGACCAGCAAGCGGGTCCGCTGCCTGGTCACTCGCTTGCCGGCGTGGCACCCCCACGAGTGAGGCTCCACCCGAACCTCGTCGCGATGACAGCTGACCCCCAGCCCAACAGTGCACCCACCAGTGGAGCAGCGACGGCGGTGTAGATCGCCTCGTTGGAAACACCAACCGACACGGCGGAGTCACCGACGAAGGCGAAATCGGTTCGGGAGGCGAAGGACGCCCACTCGATCAGGCCGGAGACAACAATAATCAGGAACCCCAGCAGGAAGCCGAAGCCGGCCAGCAGAACGTGAAGTGCGCGCATCCGGTCAGTCTGCCTGTAACGCCCACCCAGATAAAACCGACCTGCTGGTATGACACTTTCACGTATCGCTCGCACTTCCGTGATCGCCGCCGCCCTCTGCGCGGGCGCAGCCATCTGTTCCGCGACGTCAGCTTCCGCGGACGTAGTCGACGTCACGATCCTTCCGGGTCTCAGCAGCGGACCGACGACGCCGTACGGAGCGGGCTGCACATATCTGGTGGTTGCCAGGACAGCAGCGTTGAACGAGCCGAACGTCTCGATTGTCGACATGAACCGGGCGTCGACCATGTTCCCGCAGGAATTGATCTGGGACACCGTCAATCCTTACTTCACCTTGCCGGTGGTGCTCGGCCACGCAGTCACGCTGTGGACTCCGACCGCACCCGGTGAGCACTCCCTGATGGCCTACCAGACGTCCGCGGGCGGGCCGGTCGCAACGGTCATGGTCAATCCGGCCACCCCGATCGGTCCGGGGTGCGTCGTCGCACCCTGATCCGCTAGCCCTCCAAGAAGTCGACGAGCACCCGGTTGACTTCATCGGCGGGAACCATCGGAATGCTGTGATGTGAAGCATCTTTCAGCACCTCGACGCGTGCTGCAGGTACCCTCTGCCGCACTGACTTCGACACCGTTTCCGCATCATGCACCCGTCCGTCCTGCGCGAGGACCACCAGCAACTCGACATCCAGTGCGCTCAAGTCCTCCTTCGACGGACGTCGAGGCACTACGAGATCGGGTCGCGGTAGATCCGAAGTGCCCACTTCCACAAGAGACAGCCAGTCGGAGTCGATACTCAACTCACCTGTCTCCCAATCCAACAGTCGCCGTCGGCGTGCTCGCGACGGGGAGAGCAACAGCGGAAGCG
The DNA here is from genome assembly GCF_029457415.1 of Rhodococcus sp. RCBS9. NCBI lineage: Bacteria > Bacillati > Actinomycetota > Actinomycetes > Mycobacteriales > Nocardiaceae > Rhodococcus > Rhodococcus sp. RCBS9. Next base: position 1,673,783 of record NZ_CP120422.1, read on the forward strand.
CACGCAGAAGGTAGCCCGCCTTCATGCCGGAGAAACTCGAATTAGGATCGAGCAGAACAAGTTTCCCGACACGATTCGGTCGATGCAGCGCAAAGGCCAACGCAATCATTGCGCCATAGGAATGTCCGATCACATCAACGGTGCCGGCCCCGGTGCAATCGACTATCGAGTCCATCCACTCGATCAGATCGTCGACGGACTTCATCGGATCACCATTCGGAACGCTCCGCCCGGCATCGCCCATGGTGTCGACAGCAAAGACACGCCGGGATTTCGACAGCGTCGCAACATTGTCGAACCACACCGTCGAAGTGGCACCTCCCCCGGACAGAAGGATCAACGGCCGCGAGTCTGCATGCCCACAGACGTTCACATGCGTGTTACCGAACCGCCCCGCGAGATCCACACCCAGCGGTTTCTGCGGCCATTTGGTCAGTACAGCGTCGTATGCGCGATTGAAGTCCATCCCCCACCCCCATTTCTCTCGATTATCGAGATAGTAGACAATCAAGAGACAACACACCAGGGCTGGAGGCATCCTTGAGCGTCGGCGATGCAGAAGACGAAGCGATGGCGATCGTCCACTCGCTTCGCGCACTTACCGTCGACTTGAACGTGGCGGTTTCCGGCTTTGCGAACAAGTACAAAATGCACTCCACCGACGTGCGCGCGTTGATCTGCCTTCTCGATGCCGAGCGCTCGGACACACCGGCGACACCAGGCTGGCTCGGCGCACAGCTGGGTATCAACTCGGCGTCGGTGACCGCGCTCGTCGACCGGATGGTCAAAGCGGGCCACGTAGCTCGGGAGCGAGACTCAGCAGACCGTCGACGGGTGCTCTTGCAGGTCACACCATCGGCGGTCACTCTGGGCGAGAGTTACTTCGGCCCCCTCATTTCACGCGCTGCGAGCACCGTCGGGAATTACACCGCCACAGAGCGAGCCACCATCGCGAGTTTCATCGCCGCGATGCGAGCGGACGTGGAGCGGACTCGAGTCGATAGGGAGCCCTCCCTGTGACTCGCATACTTCCCGCGGGAGAACGCGCATTGCTCGTGGACTTCGATTCCGAAGCTGGCGTTCTCGCGTTCACCGAAGCACTGACGCGTAACACCCCGGTCGGGGTCGAAGACTTCCTCCCCGCAGCTCGCACGGTCCTGGTCACGTGCACCCCGGCGGCAGATCTCACGTACGTCCGGAAGCGCTTGAACGATCTCGAGCAGACCGATTCTGCCGCGACCACAGACGAGCATTCCGAGACGGATGCACTCACCATCGCCGTCAGGTACGACGGGCCCGACCTCGACGACGTCGCACAGTCACTTGGTATGAGCCGATCCGAGGTGGTTGCGGCCCACACCGGGGCAATGTGGCGTTGCGCCTTCATCGGATTCGCGCCCGGCTTCGCCTACCTGACTTCAGGCGACACTCGGCTCGACGTTCCGCGTCGAACGCAATCACGAACCGCTGTGCCTGCCGGTTCCGTCGCCCTGGCCGCTGGATACAGCGCGGTCTACCCGCGTGCATCACCGGGTGGCTGGCAGATCATCGGGAGCACCGATGCCGTGATGTGGGATCTGAACGCCACACCACCGGCCACCGTTCAGCCCGGCAGACGCGTGCGCTTCGTGAACGAGGAACAACGATGAACGGCCTCGAGATACTCGACACCGGGCCGCTGAGCCTGATCCAGGACCTCGGACGGATAGGTCATCTTCGCTCGGGTGTCGGGGTTTCCGGTGCGGCGGACAGGCGATCTCTCAGGCTTGGCAATCGGCTCGTCGGCAACAACGAGGGCGCAGCCGGTGTCGAGGTCCTCCTGGGTGGGCTGAGTCTTCGGGCGCAGCAACCGACAACGATCGCGTTCACCGGTGCGCCGGCACAGGCCTACCGCGACGGCATTCCGGTCGGGCATTCGAGCGTGATCGATCTGCGGGCTGGTCAGACCGTCCGCCTGGACTACGCACCGAGTGGACTGCGGACGTATCTGACCGTCCGAGGCGGCATTGTGGTTCCCGAGATCCTGGGATCGCGCAGCACCGACACGATGTCCGGGATCGGTCCGGCGCCTCTCGAGCCTGGTGTTTTTCTCCCGATCGGGCCATCGCCGACCACGTTCTCAGCCGTCGACCTCGCACCGGTGCCGCCGATGGCAAACGAGACTCTCGCCATTCGAGTGGTGTTCGGTCCTCGCGCAGATCGATTCACCAACCCCGAAACACTCCTCCAGGGCCGATGGGCGATTTCGACCGACTCGGACCGAATCGGCGCACGCGTCGATCGCGTCGGCGCCGACGAACTACTTCGAAGAACAGACGACACCGAACTGCCCACCGAAGGCGTGGCACTCGGATCGATCCAGGTCCCACCCAGCGGCCAACCTGTCGTGTTCCTCGCCGATCACCCCATCACCGGCGGCTATCCGGTGGTGGGAGTGGTCGCGGACGCAGATATCGACCGACTCGGCCAAGCCCGCCCGGGTCAACACATCCGGTTCGTCAGGGCCTGAGCACGCCGAGCGATAGCGTGTCGGACCCAGCCGTCACACTGATGTCGTGCGAGTTGTCCTGGTCCCCGGTAGTACGACGTCCACGGGAGCTGTGACGGCAACTGTCCTACGGACCGATCCCGCTGGAACGCCGCTCGCCGATCCCGTCGAATACCCCGACCTGATCGCAGCGGTACGCACCATCGAGGAAGCCGAGCACCCGCGGTGGGTGTGGCCGAGTACGGCGACCGTGTACCCACCTCTACTGCGGGCAGGCGTACGGGTTCAGCGGTGCCACGACATCTCCCTGACCCGCGCGATACTCGGAATGCGCGCCGGCAAACCGTCACCGCCCGCCGAGGAGTTCGACGACGATCGACTCGGACTCTTCGACACTGCACCCGTTCTCGATCCCCTCGCCGTCGTCACCGAATTCGCCGAGCAGCGCGCAACCATCGGCGCGGACGCTCGACTGGACTTGTTGATCGCAGCAGAATCGGCCGGCGCTCTCAGCGCCGCCGAGATGACGCACACGGGCCTTCCGTTCTCGACGCAGAAGCATCGCGAACTCCTCGAAGAACGGCTGGGGCCGCGGCCGACGGGATACGACCTCCCCGCTCGTATGCAGGAACTTGCCGCACAGATCAGTGAGGTCTTCGGGCGCACCGTCAATCCTTCGTCTTCGGTGGAGATCACCGAGGCGTTCGGTCGTCAGGGCATCGAACTTCCGTCGACGCGCAAGTGGTTTCTGCAGGAGATCGATCATCCGGCTGTGCCGCTACTCCTTCGTCATCGCGAACTCGCCAAGCTGTACAGCACCAACGGGTGGCAGTGGATGGACAGTTGGGTGCGGGGAGATCGATTCCGTCCGATCTACGTTCCTGGTGGTGTCGTGTCCGGCAGGTGGGCGAGTCGAGGCGGCGGGGCCCTCCAGATTCCGAAGACAATGCGCTCGAGCGTCGTCGCCGATCCGGGCCACGTGTTCGTCGTCGCCGACGCCGGTCAGCTCGAGCCCCGAATTCTGGCCGCCATGTCCGGCGACCGCCGCATGATGGCCGCCGCCGGCGACGACGATCTGTACGCACTTGTCGGTGCAGAAGCCTTCGGCGGGGATCGCGCAAAAGCCAAGGTCGCAATCCTCGGAGTCCTGTACGGGGCGACGGCGGGTGAAGCCAAAGCACTGCTCATCTTGTTGCGGAAGCGATTCCCGGTCGCCGTCGAGTACGTCGAGCAAGCTGCCAAGGCAGGTGAGCGCGGCGAGGTGGTGAAGTCACTGCTCGGCCGGGCCTGTCCCCCACCGTCTCCCGACTTCTACTCCCACGGCGACGCTCACGCCCGCGGTCGTTTCACGCGAAACTTCGTCGTTCAGGCCACTGCGTCCGAGTGGGCGTTGTGCCTGCTCGCCGACCTCAGGCGCCGCCTCGCCGAAGATCCGGACGGCGAGTTGGTCTTCTTCCAGCACGACGAAGTGGTCGTGCATACCCGAAACCCCGAGTCAGGTGCCGCCCACGTGCTGGCCGCCGCGGCTTCGGCAACTCGATTGTTGTTCGGCGACACAGTCGTTCGTTTTCCTATGGACGTCGCAGCCCGCGAGACTTACGGCAAAGGCACTTCGTAGCGTCGTCAATTCCACTCCAAGTGGTTCCACCACGCCCGTATTGCGTGTTCTACTGGAAAACGTTGCTTTGTTGGTGCTGGTCGACTGTGTTCGAGGAGAACCATGACCAAGCTGGATACAACTGATGCAGAACGGAACGAGCGCGGAACGGTCAAACGCCTTCGCGTGCCGATCTTCACCGTGATCGCGCTTGCAATCTTTGCCTTCGTCGCAGGCGGATTCGGCGGTTCTTTCCAGGGCAAACTCGCCGAGGTTCAGAAGAACGACAACGCCTCGTACCTGCCGAGTTCCGCAGAATCGACGATCGTCAGCAATCAATCCGCGAACTTCCTCGCAGTCGAGACGATCCCTGGTTTTGTTCTGTTCCATCGAGATTCGGCCCTCACCGAGGCGGACAAATCTGCAATCAACTCGGCGTACGGCGCCATTGCCGGCATCTCCGGGGTAGACGCCGACGGAATGCAACCCACTCAGTACTCCGCCGACGGCACAACTGCGTCGATCTTCGTGCCACTCGTCGCCAAGGACGGAGACACATCCGTGGCAGGCGATGTCCTGGCGACCACCGAGCAGAACGTCATCGACGCAGCAAAACAAGCAGCTGGTGATGTCGAGGTACTCCCAGCCGGGCCAGGTGGGCTACTCGTTGCGTTCATCGACGCCTTTGCCGGTCTGGACGGAGCGCTCCTTGGCGCGGCACTCCTGGTCGTGATCCTCATCCTGCTTGTCGTGTACCGATCGCCGGTGTTGTGGTTCTTCCCGCTGTTCTCCGCGCTCCTCGCCATCGGCTTGTCGTCGATGGTGATCTATTTCCTCGCGAAAGCCGAATTACTCACTCTGACCGGACAATCTCAAGGCATCCTTTTCGTGTTGGTGATCGGTGCCGGTACCGACTACGCCCTACTCTTGATCTCTCGCTATCGCGAAGAACTGCACACGTATCCCAACCGCTTCGACGCGATGATCAAGGCCTGGCGCGAGTCTGCGCCGGCCATCACCGCTTCGGCTGTCACCGTGATTCTCGGTCTGCTTTGCCTGACGTTCTCTCAACTCAACTCCAACAAGAGCCTCGGACCCGTCGCCGCCATCGGGATCGCCTGCACCTATCTGGTGATGATGACGTTCATGCCGGTCGCTCTGGCCGCCACCGGACGGTGGGTCTTCTGGCCGCGCAAGCCCAAGGTCGATCACGCCGCAGACCTTACGACGCACGGGATGTGGGGCAAGATCGCCGAGGCCGTCGGTAGCAAGGACCGCCCACTGTGGATCGGCGCCACAGTGTTGTTGATCATCCTGTTCGCGGCCGGGATCGGCAGTCTCGAAACCGATGGCCTGACATCCACCGAAAGCTTCACCAATCGTCCCGACGCCGTTGTCGGACAAGAACTCTACGACTCGAAGTTCGATCCCGGAGCCGGCGCACCGGCCGTGATCACCGCAAACGCCGACCAGGCCGACGCCGTCATCAAAGCAGCCAGCGGCGTCGAAGGTATCTCGCAGGATCCCGGCGCCGTCTGCACCCAGGTGGACGTCGCGAAGGTCAGCGATTTGATCAAGACCAACCCCGCTGCCTTCGCACAAGCCGCCGCTGCGGGTTGCGCCCCTGCGGCTTTCACCGTTGCACCGATCGACGGCCGAACCATGATCAATGCAACCCTCGCCGACTCCTACGATTCGCCGCAGGCACTCGAAACTGTCAAGCGACTGCGGACTGCCGTCCACGACGTGCCCGGCGCCGACGCGCTCGTCGGCGGCAGCACGGCCACCACCCTCGATGTCCAGGCGGCCTCGGTCCGCGACAGAAACCTGATCATCCCGATCGTGCTGGTGGTGATCTTCCTGGTTCTGGCCGCTTTGCTCCGCGCTCTGCTGATCCCGGTGATTCTCATTGTCACCGTGGTGCTTTCATTCGCGGCGACCCTCGGTGTGAGCGGATTCTTCTTCACACACGTATTCGGGTTCGCCGGGGCGGATCAATCGTTCCCGCTGTTCGCCTTCGTCTTCCTCGTCGCGCTGGGTATCGACTACAACATCTTCCTGATGACCAGAGTCCGGGAGGAGACCGGAGAATTCGGCACCCGTGCAGGTGTACTGCGCGGTCTTGCGGTGACGGGCGGTGTGATCACGTCAGCCGGAATCGTCTTGGCCGCAACATTTGCCGTACTGGGCATCCTGCCACTGGTCTTCCTCGCCGAGATCGGATTTGCCGTGGCCTTCGGCGTGCTGCTCGATACGATCATCGTGCGCAGCGTCCTGGTGCCGGCACTCTCTCACGACTTCGGGAAACGTATTTGGTGGCCGTCCGAACTGGCGCGCGCGAAAGACTGACCGACTACAGAAACGCTTCCTTGGTCCACAGATGAAAGAGCGCGTAGGCTCGCCAGGGTCGCCAGCGCTCGGACAACGCTGCGGCTTCTTTGGCCGTCGAGACCCCCAGCGCACGTTTCAACACCAGATCATCGGGCACGAATGCGTCGCGATCACCGAGAATCCGGACGGTGAGATAGTCAGCGGTCCACGGTCCGATCCCCTTTAGCGCCAACAGCTCTCGCCGAAATTGGACAGGATCCGCATTCCCGGAGAGGTCGAGGCCGTTCGCTGCCGCAGTTGCCAGCGTGTGCACTGTTCTTGCGCGCGCTGTGGTCAATCCGACGGCTTTCTGTATGCCCTCGGTTGATTGCGCTGCAACCACGTCCGGATCAGGGAAGGCAAGAAAATCCCCTTGCACCGGCGCTCCGAATGCGCTGACAAAACGACCACCGAACGTCCTCGCCGCGCCGAGCGAAACCTGTTGTCCCAGAACAGTGAGCACTGCGGTCTCGAACCCGTCCACCGAACCGAGCACACGCAATCCTGGACGGGCGGCAACAAGTGGGGCCAACAACTCATCACTACCGAACGCCGCTTCGACAGCAGTGTGATCGGCGTCGAGGTCGAGCCAACGGCGCACGATCACCTCCAGCACTGCGGAATCCGCTACCGGCACATCGGAATCCACGACGACACCGTCGTCGGTCCACGACACCGACACGACAACGGGTCCGGAAGGCAACGGTACGACTCTGGTGTGAACACCGTCGTCGTGACGCTCGAGGCCTGCGACGCAGTGAGCCCGCAGGGCACCGGTGAGCGGTTCGACTGCATAGGGCGCCTGAAAGCGCAGCGTCATTGCGCTCACCGGCCGGCTTCCAGATCCAGCAGAATCGCTTTCAGTTCGGGGCCACCCGCGTACTGCCCGAGGCTGCCGTCGCTGCGCACCACCCGGTGACACGGGACCACCAACGGCAGCGGGTTCTTTGCACATGCGGTCCCGACGGCACGCACCGCACGTGGGCTTCCCGACGCTGCCGCGACCACCGAATAGCTTGCAGTGTGGCCGTATTCGATCTCGGGAAGATGACGCAACACTTCGCGTCGAAACCCTTTCGCGAGTTGGAAATCCAAGCGCAGATCGAATTCTCGACGCGCACCGGCAAAGTACTCGTCCAACTCGCGAGCGACAGTGTCCAGCCTGCGCGGGTAATGAAGCACACGAGGGCTGACGGTGTCCGCCAATCGTTCCAGAACGAGGTCGTGCCCTTCGACGGCAAAGGCAACCCGCACCAGGCCGACATCAGTTGCCGCCAGCAGCAGCTTTCCGACCGGCGAATCGACGGTTCGATATGCCACGTCGATCAATTCGGCTTCGGACGCCTGCGCAGCCAGGCGCGCCCGTAGGCGGATCATGGCGTCGGCGTCAACGGCTGGAAGTGCCTCGAACACATCGTTACTCATGAGTGACTCCCTTCCGCAGCGGTAGCGGACAAGTAGGTTCTTCGCAGGGTGGCGATACCGTCGGCACCCGCGCGTCTGGCGGCTGCCGGCGTGTTGCCGAGGATGTCCGCGATCTCTGCGTACGGCAGCCCACCCAGAAAGTGATAGGCGACCGCCGCACGTTGTTTGAGTGGTAGTTGTTCGAGTGCGTCCCAGAGTTCGTGATCCCACGTGCCCGGCACGCCGATTCGCGTCGGCAATTCCGGAACGTCGTCTGTCGGCACGGCCACGCGGGCACGCACTCGGGTGATGTCGATTGCCTTGCGGTGCGCGATGGTGACCAGCCAGGCTTCGATGTTCGCGTCCGGGTTCAGATCCGGGTATGCCCGCATCGCCGCGATGAACGTCTCGGACCACGCGTCCTCGGCGTCGACGGGCCCGACCACCGCGCGGCAGACACGGAGGACCACTGCACCGTATTCGGTCACGACGTCTTCGAACGGTTTGAGTGTCACGACCGGTAGACGTTCCCGATCACCGAATTGTGAGCCGAGCGCATCAGAAGAGGACATCCGATTCGCCGCCGTGCTCGCGGTCGAGCAGGAACCGCTTACGTTCGAGGCCGCCGGCGAAACCGGTCAGACTTCCGTCGCTACCGACCACGCGATGACAGGGAACGATGATGCTGATCGGATTCTTGCCGTTTGCCGCGGCGGCAGCTCGGATCGCAAGCGGGTTACCCAAAGTTTGCGCGAGCTCCATGTAGGTCCAGGTTTCGCCGTACGGGATCGTTCGCAAGGTGTCCCACACCCGCTTCTGGAACTCGGTGCCCACGGGCGCCAGCGGCACGGAGAACTCCGTGCGATCACCCTCGAAGTACTCGGTGAGCTGCGATTCGACTTCACCGAAGACCGCCGAGGAACGATCACCGAACGTGGACTCGTCCGGCTTGTGGCGATGCTCCGCCATGTACAGACCGCAGAGGTCGTCACCTGCTGCTACCAGCGTCAACGCTCCGATCGGCGAGTCGATCACAGTGTGCGTACGGATAGCCGTCATGTCTCGATCCTTCCAGGTTGCGCGGTGCGGCAGGCAGCGGGTGAAGTGATTGTCCGCGCCGGCACCGACACCTCGAAGACGCCGCGGGCCTCGTGAATGTGAGATTTACCTGTACTTTGACGTCACATCAGGCAGTATCGAGGGATGGCTCTAGTTTTGCCCGGCAGCTCCACCGTCGTCCGCTCCGTCGGCGACGTGGTGCACTGGTCCCTGTCCACGGTCGCATTTGCGGTCACCCTGCCCACTCGACTCGAGGCGCTCCTCTTCTCGGTCGAGAGGTTGGTGGCGCGCATCAACCAGATCGCCGACAACGCCGACCGCGTCGTCATCGGAGCCGCCGCCGTGACCGTTCGCGCTGAGACACTGGTCGAGGCCGTCGAGCAGACGTCGGACATCGCGGGACAACTCCTCGAGATCTACGAGCCCATCGCCCTACAGCTCGCGCCGCTGGCCGCCAGGTTCGCCGACGACCTTTCCGAGGCAGAGGTCAGCGCCGCGATCAAGCTGATCGACCAACTACCGGAGCTCACCGACCGGGTGGCCGCGGTGTTGCCCATCCTCGGAACCTTGGACTCCGTCTCGCCCGAGATCCACGAACTCCTCGGAGTGGTCAAGGACCTGCGGCAGGCGATCGTCGGGGTGCCTGGCTTTCACTTCTTTCGCAAGCGGGGCGAAGCCAAGCTGGATTGAAATTTCAGGCGGAGTAGCCGTTGGTCCCGGCCCGCGCCATGACGACCTTCGGAACGACCGCTCGAGACGAGAGCTTGAGCAGACCGTCCACCAACTCCACGATGTCGTCGACCTTGATCATGGTGTCCGGTGTGATCCGATCGTGTGTCCATGCCGACATGTCGGTGTCGACGTAACCGGGAGCGATGGCCGTCGCACTGACGCCGTTTCCGGATTCCTCGGCGTTGAGTGCCTCGACCATCGAAATCAGCGCAGCTTTGGTGGCTCCGTAGACGGCCAGGCCGCTCTCGGCATACACACCGGCCATCGAGGCGAGAGCGATCACCTTCGCTCCGCCGGCAAGGTCCGCGTCCGCCGCTGTACGCAGGAGCGGCAGCGACGCTTGCAATAGTGCAAACGGTGTTCGGAGATTGACGGCAACGGTCTTGTCGAAACGTCGCATCGGGTAATCCGCTACTCGCCCACTGGTTCCCACTCCGGCGTTGAGGACGAGAGCCCTCATGGAGCCGAATCGCTCATTGTGTGTGGCGACGAGTGCTGCGGCGAAGTTCTCGTCCGCCATGTCGCCGGCCGAGACGACGACGTCCGGCGATCCGGCGCGCGTAAGTTCTTCGGCGACAATGGCGAGCCGCTCGGTATCACGCGCTGTGATGGTCAGCCCGTACCCTTGCGAAGCCAAGCGTGTTGCGATGCCGAGCCCGATTCCCTTGGAGGCGCCGGTGACCAGTGCTGATCGAGTCATTCGAATTTCCCTTGCAGTGCGTTGAGTCCGGCCGAGATCAGTTCCGGCACAGAAGATCCAGCCTTGTCGAATCCCCCGCCGACGGTGGCTCCTGCTCGGAATCGGTGATCGATGCCCTGCGCCACGACGGCGAGTTTGAAGAACCCGAGCGCCATGTAGAAGTTCCAATGCGCCAGTTCACGACCCGACACGGACGAATACCGTTGCGCCAGATCGACAACGGACGGTAGCGACGGGCTCGTCCACGCAGCAGGCTCACCCAGAACCAGATCCAGCGCGGGATGCCGATAGACGCACATCATCGCGATGTCCGCCAGCGGATCGCCCAGCGTCGACAGTTCCCAGTCCACCACTGCGGCAACCTTGGTGACGTCGTTCGCCGCGAGAATCGTGTTGTCGATCCGGTAGTCGCCGTGAACGATCGACGAGGCTGATTCCGCCGGAATCAATTCCGCGAGGCTCGACGCCAACCTGTCCACGTCGGCCGAGTCCTCGGTCTTGACGCGTGACCATTGACCGGCCCACAACTTCACCTGGCGGGCTACGTAACCGTCGGGTCTGCCGAGTTCGCCGAGACCCACTGCGGTGTAGTCGACGTCGTGCAGTGCAGCGAGAACACGCACCAACTCGTCGGTGCACTGCGTGACCTGCGCTGCCGGAACAGCTTCCAACTCGGTTTTGGTTCGGATCACTTGACCGGTGACGAACTCGACCACCGTGAACGACGCACCCATCACCGAGGCGTCCTCGCACAGCACGACGGTCGGCGCGACCGGCACGGCAGTGTTCTGCAACGCCGAGGTGATTCGGAACTCACGCGCAACGTCATGCGCCGACGGCGTGAGGCCGGCCGTGGGTGGACGACGCAGAATCCACTTCGAGTTGTCGTCGAAGATTCCGTAGGTGAGATTGGATTTGCCGCCTGAAATCAGTTCGGCTCGCAACTCACCGCTCACCTCGACGCCTGCGGCTTGCAGATACTTGTGGAGCGCCGCGAGATCGAGTCCTGGAAAGTCCGTCACTTCGACTCCTCCCGAGCAGCGCGCTTCGCAGCTCCGACAACACGTTTCGCAATTGCCCAGCGATGAACCTCGGACGGGCCGTCGTAGACGCGGAAGGGACGCACTTCGCGGGACAAGCGTGCCAGCGGCAGATCGCCGGACACGCCCATTCCGCCACACATCTGAATGGAGCGGTCCACGATCCGGAAGATCGCCTCGGCAGCGTAGGTCTTGGCGATGGACGTCGCGTTGCTCGCGTGCCCGCCCTGATCGAGTTCGAAGCAGGCCTGCACCAGAAGTGCGCGGCTGGCTGCGATGTCGATCTCGTTGTCGGCGACCATCTTCTGGATCATTCCGAGATCACCGAGTTTCGAGCCGAAGCCTTCTCGTTCGGCAACCCTGGCCACGGCGACGTCGTGGCCGCGGCGCGCTGCACCGAGCCAGCGCATCACGTGCGTCATGCGGGCGGGACCGAGGCGAACCTGCGCGTAGGCGAAACCTTGATCGACCTCACCGAGAACGGCCTCGTCGGGTACGAAGAGATCCTCGAACGTGACCTCGCAGTGCCCGCCGATCATGGCCTTGTCGAGGGTGTCGATGTGTCGACCCACTACCAGGCCGGGAGCATCCGTCGGCGCCAGGAACATGGTCGCTCCGCCGCGCTGCCCGGGCTCACCGGACGTGCGCGCCATGATGATGAAGAACCCGGCGCCGTCGGCGCCGGTGATGAACCATTTCTTACCGTTGATCTTCCAGCCACCGGGGACTTTCTCGGCGCGGGTGTTCAAAGCCGAAGGATCGGATCCCGCTCCCGGCGCGGGTTCGGTCATGGCGAATGCCGACCGCATGTCCCCGCTTGCGAGCGGCGCGAGGAACTGCTGCTTCTGTGCTTCGTTCGCCACGTGGGCCAGCATGTGAACGTTGCCCTCGTCCGGCGCCGCGATGTTGAGCGCCGTCGGCCCGAATAGCGAGTAGCCGGCTTCCTCGAAGACCGGCGCGCGATCACTCATGTTGAGTCCGTGTCCGCCGTACTCGATCGGCGCATGCGGGGCGAAGACACCGGCTTCTTTTGCTGCCGACTGCATCTCGATGCGGATTGCATCGCCACCCGCTACAGCGATGTCACCGGCGTGTTCGTCTTCGATGGGGAGCACTACGTTGCGCGTGAAGTCGCGCGTCTTCTCGATCAGCGCCACCACCTCGGGCGCGTACGTCAGATCGATTGCCACCAGCCACCTCCGAAAGAACATCCCGACCGAGCGATCGCTCGGTATCAGCACTCTCGCACACGCCGACGCGTCGGGTCAACAATCCTCGAGCATTGCCTCGCCCTGATCGAGCCGGCCGGCAACCACCATGTCGCGGTACAGATCGTCCTTGTCCATGAGCTCGTCATGGTTGCCGATGTTGCGGATCCGACCGTCTTCCATGACCACGATCCAGTCGGCGTCACGCACCGTCGAGAGCCGGTGAGCGATAGTCACCACGGCCCCGGTGCGCGCACGTTCGTTGATCGCGTCGACAATCGCGGCTTCGGTGAGCGTGTCGACCTGGGCAGTGGCTTCGTCGAGCAGAAGCAAAGCACTCGGCCGCAGAACTGCGCGCGCCATCGCGATCCGCTGACGTTGGCCGCCCGACAGCGAAGTGGCCGTCAGAGCGGTGTCGAGTCCGTTGGGCAGGGCCTCGATCGCGTCGTCGAGCCGGAGCAAGCGCAGAACGGCCTGGACTTCTTCGTCCGTCGCATCGGGATGGCTGAAGACGACGTTCTCCCGAATCGTTCCGGGCACCACCGGTGTCTCCTGCTCCACGTATGCGAGACTCTCGCGCACAGCGCGGTGATCGAGCGCGTCGTAACCGACTCCATGCAGGAGAACCTCACCCGATCGCGGTTCGACAAATCGCAGCACGGTCGAGAGCAAGGTCGTCTTTCCTGCACCCGACGGGCCGACGATGGCCATGTGCCCACGCGTCGGAATGACCAGCGAGACATCGCGCAACGCCGGCTGGTTCGATCCGTGGTAGCTCACGGTGACGTCGCGCAACTCGATCAGCGGCGCGGCAGCGTTGGTTTTCGCGACCACGTCCACGACCTCGTCGTACTGCTCGGTGGGCAACGACTGCATCTCGCGAATCCGGATAGCTGCCGCGATTCCCGACTGAACGGAGGTCACGTTCTGCGCAAGCTCCGACACCGGCCCCATCAGGGTGAAGGCGTAGAGCAGAAACGCGATGAGCGTCGAGACTGCCATTTCGCCGTCGGCGACTCGCCAGGCACCAAAGCCGAGGATGGCAATGATCGATCCTTGAATGGCGGTCCACGCGACAGTCCACGCGGTTGCCGACACTCGAACTGCCGTGATCGCATGCTTTTTCGCATCGGACGCATTGTTCGTCACCAGAGCGCCGACGCGATCCTCGGCGAGGGAAACCTTGACCGTCCGGATCGCACGCAAGCCACCCTCGAGTACGCCGCCGAGCTGACCGAGCGATTCCTGGGTTCGCGCTTCGGCTGCGGAAATCCGAGGCATCAGAACGGCAAAGAGTATGGAGGCGAACACGATTGCCACCATGGTGACGCCCAACAACGGCAGATCCAGTACGCCCATCAGAACAATCGTTCCGATGGTCAACGCGGCTGCGTTCAGAATATTCACCGCGGCCGACGACGCAGCCTCCCGCAGCAGCAAGGTGTCAGACGTGACCCGGGTGACCAATTCACCCACGGATCGCGATTGCAGCGAAGGTACGGTCGCCGCCAGGAATCGCTTCACCAGCGACGACCTGGCGTCGAAGACAACCTTCTCGGCGGCGGTTCCGAGAACGATCCACTGAGCACAACCGAGCACGGCACCGACGATCAGAAGGACGACGAGCGTGAGGATAGGTCCTTTCAGCGACGCACCGGTATCGAGGGTGTCGAGAACCCACTTGGTGACCATCGGCGTTGCCAGCGTCGCCGCCGAGCCGCACAGCGCCAGTACCAATCCGAGAAGGAGCGACGGCAGATGCGGTCGAGCGAACTCCGAGAGGACGCGGAGATTGCTCCATTTCGGTGCGGGCTGAGAAGCGTCGGATTCAAGCATGAATTTATGGAACACGAATGTTCCATAAAGGGCAAGAGAAATTCCGATTCGGAAACACTGGATACCGAAACCGGACACGGCTACGCTTCGGATTCGTGACAACGATCCACAGCGCACCAGAACAAAGCGCGACCCGCGAGCGCACACGGAAGGCCATCCTCGATGCTGCCGTTTCGGTGTTCGCATCCAAGCCTGCTGCGACCCTCAGCGAGATCGCTTCGGCCGCAAAGGTCGGCCGGACCACTTTGCACCGCTACTTTCCCGAACGGTCAGACCTGGTCGACGCAGTCGCGGCCGAGGCCACCCGCGCCGTCGGAGAGGCAGCAGCAGCAGCTCGACTCGGCGAGGGTACGGGAGCCGAAGCGCTGGTTCGCCTGTGCCATGAATACTTCGAACTGGCCGACCTCTTGACGGTCCTGTTCTTCACTCCCGGTGTGTATCAAGAAGATTCGTTTGCCGAGTCCGCGTCGAACGACGACTCAGTCACCGATGCCATCGAGCGCGGACACTCCGACGGTTCCATCGACCCCGACATGGGTTCGGACTGGGTGCAGAACCTGCTGTGGTCACTGCTCTACACGTCGATGGACTACGTGAACCGTGGTTCCGGGACGCGCCTACAAGCCTTGGACCTGACGGTTCGCAGCCTCCGCCGCGGAATCGCCCCCGATCCCGCGGTCTAGGTTGTCGGCTGCTTGGACTGCGGCACGCCGTTTGGTCACGCCTAGTTTGCGGTAGATCGAGCGAATGTGAGTCTTCACAGTGGGATAGGCGATGCCGAGGTGCGCAGCGATCTCGTCTGCAGTCATCGTAGTTCGCAGAAAAGTGAGGATCTCTTTCTCACGTTCCGTCAGGACTCCGGCGAGTTTGGCAGAGAGCTGGCCCCGTTTTTCCAGAATCGTGCGTAGGAGCTCCTGGTGTCTCGACCCCCGGACCGCGTGCGCTGTCAGGAGGTCGACAACTACCGGATCGCCGCTCAGAAATGGGGCGAGAATGCGCTCGGGGATTGCCTCGGCCAGCGCACGATCCAACTGCTCGTGTGCCTGCGGTCCACACCCTGCGACGGAGCTCAGGGCGGCAGACGTGACAAGGGTGCTCACCAGCGCGTATCGCGGCAGCGCGGCCGAGGTTGCCAAGCGAAGCGCTTGAGCCGACGGTTCCGGATCCCCCATGACTCGGTAGAGCTCCGCGAGAAGCGCGTGAGCGACCGCAGCACCTGTTCTGGTCAGCGTGGGCATTGCGATGCGGCGAGCTTGCTCGTCCTGTCCTTGAGCGTGGGCGAGCCAGGCCGTGGTGACGCGCCGCAGCGTATCCCAAGGAATGCCGTGCTTGTCCGCAGTGCTCACGCCTCGCAGCAGACGAGCGGCGTTGTGGTACCGGTCTTCCCGGTTCAGAGCGATCAGGCTCATCACCAGGTACAGACGGGCGAGCGCCTCGAAGTTGGTTCCGGGACTGCCCTCCACGATGATCGAGTCGAACTGAGCGATCGCTTCCTCGAAGTCGCCACGCCAGTAAGCGATGCACCCTCGATTCGACTGTGGGAGTCCACCTTCGAAGCGTTCCCAATCGGACGCCACATCTCGCGCAGGAAGGCCGTCGAGGATCTGTTCGGCTTCGGTGAATGCTCCCGCGTGGGTCAGCGCAAAGGCCAAGTTGGACTGTGCAAGACGCAATGTCTCCGTGCGCGACTGCAACTGCGCCTCGTCGCCGGCCGAGCGAAGTAGCGCGATGGCACGAGGAAGGTCACGACGAAGCCTGACCTCGGTCCATCCGAGGAGGAAAAGCGCGGACGGGTAATCGTCCTCGGGCTCGCACTGGGCGAGCGCGTGACGCGCGCGATCGGCGATGACGGCCTTGGTCGAGGTGTCCGGAGCGAGCAGCAGGTCGGTGAAGCAGACGACAAAATCGTCGGACGCCACCCGCAGACCCTGCCCGCGGAGAAACTCAGCGCCGTACGGATCACCGCTGAGATCGCGGCAGCACGCCCGTATCAGCAGGATGTGCGGATCGTGGGGATCGGGATGAGCAAGGCAGAGCTGCTCGAGTTCCCTGGTGTGAGATTCGAGAATCAAACGAAGCCAGTTTTTCCGCAGGACTCGTCGAGCCTGCTCCGCCTCACCAGAGGCGAGTGCGTCACGCACGGCTTCGATCATGTGTCGAAGATACTCGAGACGTTCGATGTCCGTGGAAATCCGGTCTCATCCGCTTCGGATGAGACCGCGATCGAAGCCTGCGGAAACCAGTGAGAATTGCCGGAATCAACCGAAATGCGATAGTCGGCGGAATCCCGGTGCGCAGGCCTGACACGAAACGGATAAGACACATGAGCTTCTGGGAAAGCCTCGGCTGGATGCTGTGGGCAACCGTCTTCATCGGATATCTCTTCGCGCTGTTCGCGATCATCGCCGACCTGTTCCGCGACCACAAGCTCAGCGGTTGGTTGAAGGCCGTCTGGGTGTTCTTCCTACTCTTCCTGCCCATCCTCACCGCGCTCGTCTATCTCGTCGCCCGCGGCGAAGGGATGACGGAACGCAGCAACAAGGCCGCACGCGACGCCGAGAAGGCCGCCGAATCGTATATCCGCGAGGTCGCGGGGAAGAGCCCCAGCGAGGAGATCGCCGCAGCCGCAGCACTGCTCGAAGCCGGAGCGATCAGCGAGGACGAGTTCGCCGCACTCAAGCTGAAGGTCCTCTCGTGAGTGCCGCGCGTTTCGGCCCCGTCGACTTCTACCTTCTCGGCCTGCCTGGGCAGAGCCTCGACCCGGCCGCGCTCTCCGCACTGACCGACCTTACGGATACCGGCCTGGTGCGGCTGCTCGATCTGATCGTCATCTCCAAGTCCGAGGACGATGAACTCACCCTCATCGAAGTCGAGGAGTTGCCGAACGGCTTCGAGATCAACGTCGAGATGCTCGGCGCGTCCGGTCTGCTCGGGCATGAGGACATCACCGAACTCGCGGCAGCCATTCCCACCGGTGCCACAGCGCTGCTGGTCGCGCTCGAGCTGGTCTATCAGCGTGAGCTCGCCGCCCGCACCGCTGCGTCAGGCGCGGTGCTACTGGGTTACGAGCGGATACCCGCACCCGTCGTCAATGCCCTCATGGACACGATCATCCCGGAATTGGAGGTCTGACATGCCGTACATCCCGAGACGAGGCCGCCCCGGACTACTGGGCCTCGCCGCCCGCACCGCGGTCGTCACCGGTACCGCGACCGCCGTCAGCGACGGTATGGCCACCCGCCGGCAAAGGAGAGCTCAGGCCGACTACGAGCAGGCGCAGTACGAATTCGCCCAGCAGCATGCCGCACTCCCGATGCCCACACCCGCACCCGCGGCCCCGGTCGATCTCGTTACCGAGTTGCAGAAACTCGGCGACCTCAAATCACAAGGCCTGCTGAGTGAGGCCGAGTTCCAAGCCGCGAAAGCGCGACTGCTCGGCTGATTCACCCCGACGGGCCATGGATTACCGCGCCCGCTTCCGTACCCCGACACCGAATGGAACCCACTATGTCCACGATCGCCGTCAACGTCCTGAACTTCAATCGGGCAGAATCCGATCTCATGTTCGCTCGCCTGGCCGCGGGCGTCGGCCTGGGCACGTGGAACCACACTCGTGATCTCGGGTCACTCGACAACCAGCCGATCATCCGCCAGAACCGCGACACTCTGTACAGCAGCGCGATCATCGACGTGCGCGAGAACGTCACCATCACGGTGCCCGATACCGGCGAGCGCTACATCTCCGTGTGGGTGGTCAGTCAAGATCACTTCGGTCCCGTCATCCTGCGCGACCCGGGAGAGCACCTGCTCACGCGTGAATTGGTCGGGACCGACTACGCCGCACTGATCGTGCGCATCCTCGTCGATCCGAACAGCCCCGAAGACGTCGCCGAGGTGAACCGGTTGCAAGACGCCCTCAACATCGACGGCGGCGGAACGGGAGAGTTCCCGTTGCCCGACTACGACGAGCAATCGCAGACCGAGACCCGCGACGCACTCCTCGCACTCGCGCGTGGCATCACCACGTACGACCATTCATTCGGTACCGCTGCGGAAGTCGATCCGATCAGGCACCTGCTCGGTACCGCATCCGGCTGGGGTGGCCTTCCCGAGTACGAGGCCACCTACGTCAACTTCGACGAACGTCTCCCGGTCGGGGAATACCGTCTCCGCCTGAACGATGTTCCCGTGGATGCGTTCTGGTCGGTCTCGCTGTACAACGCGGCCGGATACTTCGAAGAGAACGCTCTGGGCGTCAACAGCATCAACAGCCTCACGGCCACCCCAGACTCCGACGGCAGCACCACCATTCGCTTCGGGGTCCATCTCGACGGCGTCGCGAACGCACTGCCCATCATGCCCGGGTGGAACTACGTACTGCGCCTGTACCGCCCCCGTCCCTCCGTGCTCGACGGCACCTGGACGGCGCCTCGTCCCGAAGCCCTGCAGCAAAGCGTTCCCCACGCACACACCACTCTCGGGTGACTCGACCTGATCACGGAGGTACAAGCCATGCGTCTGTTATTTCAGCTCATTTCGCAATGTGTTCTCGGCGCGATCGCGCTGATCGTCGTGCATTTTGCTCTTCCCGGGGTCAGCCTGAGCGTGAACGGCTTCTTGGCCGCTATCGGTGTATTCACCCTCGCACACATGATCCTCGGCCCATTCGTGCTCAGCGTGGCACTGCACTACGCGGCTCCGCTCGCGGGTGGTGTCGGCTTGGTCGCCACACTGCTCGCGCTCTGGGTTGCGACCCTGGTCCCCGACGGTATCGAGATCAGCGGCGTCGGGTCCTGGATCCTCGCCCCGATCATCGTGTGGGTGATCACGGCATTGGGAGGGTGGATCTTCATGGCTCTCGTCATCGACAAGTGGATCAAGAGACGCAATGCCGAAAAGCTCGTGCGCAGTGTGCAGAAGGCATGAATGATCAGTTCGGAAACGGAACCCACAAGGAGTCAGCCATGCCAACTCACCCGCTCGATCGCCGCGTTCTCCTGAAGACCGCTCCGAACTTCCGGGACCTCGGTGGCATTCCTGTTGCGGACGGCACCGTCCGCGCGGGCGCGCTCTATCGTTCGGCGACTCTGGCGAAACTCGACGGCGACGACCTTGCCGCGGTCGCCGACTTGGACGTCCGGACGGTATACGACCTGAGGACCGCCGCCGAGCGCGACGGCGCACTCGACAATCTCCCTGACTCGACGCGCACAGTCTGGCTCGACGTACTTGCCGACAATGCCCAAAACGCCGCGGCCACTGGACTACTCATGACGGACCCGGTCGCATACGCCGAGACCATCAGCGATGGACGTGGGATCGCACAGATGGAGGAAGCCAACCGCAACTTCGTCAGCCTGCCGTCCGCTCTCGACGCCTATCGCACGTTCTATCTCGACCTCATCGACGAAAAACGCTCCGGGGCAGCACTTTTCCACTGCACCACCGGCAAGGATCGAACCGGGTGGGCCGCGACCTCTTTCCTACTCCTCCTCGGGGCCGACGAAGCCGATGTACGCGCCGACTACCTGGAGACGAACACCGATCTGGCCCCCATGACAGAACCGATCCTCGACTTCGCCGCGAGCAAAGGCGTTGACGCAGAAGTGCTACGACCCCTCCTCGGAGTCCGTGACAGCTATTTCGACGCAGCTCTCGACGAAATGCGCACGCACTTCGGCACCGTCGAGGACTACGCAATCAACGGACTGAAGCTCACCGCAGAGCAACTCACCGCGCTCCGCGAGCGGTTCACATCCCGATCGGCCTTCATCAGCGCGACGTGATCGAAGCTCTCGCCGGGCAGGAATCCGTGCCCTCGTCCTGCTTCTTCGGGCGATTGCCCACCCGGGTGACCACGACGACGGCGACGATGCCCACCGCCAAGCCGAGCGCGGTGAACGGAGTGAAGGATTCTCCGAACATCAGTGCGCCCCAGACCGCGGTGACGGGGGCGATCAAGAACATCAGGGTGTTGACGGACGTAATGCCGATGCGGCGGAGCAACAACCAGTACAGCCCGTAACCACCGAAGGTGGACAACACGATCAACCAGAGCAACGCGATCCAGAATGTGTTGACGCTTGGCGGTACGGCGACACCTGAGGCCACCGCCAGTGTCGTGAAAACTATTGCGCTGGTAGAGCAGTGGATGGCCAGAGCCTGCAGAGGTGGCGTGGACGTGTGAGCGCGTTGTTGGACGAAGGTGGATGCAACCAGGCTGAGCATCCCCAGGAACGGAATCGCGTACGCCCACCACGGCGCCGATTTACCGGCCCCGGCATCGGCTGCCGTGACCATCGCGACGCCGCCCATTCCGATCGCCAACCCGATCCACTGCATACGCGGGACTGCGACACCGAGGACCGGACCGAGCAGCGCGGCAGCCACCAGCGGCTGAATACCGTCGATCAGCGCTGTGGTTCCGGTGTTCACGCCGAGATCGACTGCCCAGTACACCGACAACAGGTAGCCACTCTGGGAGAGCATCCCGATCACCACCTGCCTGCCGAGAGCCCGCGGTGTGGGCATCGTGTTCCGGCGCCGGGCGGATAGCCAGACAATCGGGAGCAGTACCACCGCGAGCGGGAGAAAACGCCACATCAGCAGTGTGGGGACCTCGGCACTGCCGGCGCCGAGTTTGGCCCCGATGAATCCCGAACTCCAGCACACGACGAACAGGACCGACAAGGTAGCCGTCACGGCAGATCTCGAGGTCACGATCCGAGGTATACCGATCTGTTTACTCATGAACTCGACTATACAGATCGGTATACTTTTGTCCATGGCAGAGGAATCCACACCCGAATTGACTCCGAAAGCGCGTCGCATTCTGGAGTCTGCGTCGAAGCTGTTCTACGAAAAGGGGATTCATGCCGTAGGCGTGGATACCGTCGCACTGGACGCCGGGGTCACGAAGAAGACTTTGTACGAACGGTTCGGCTCGAAAGACGGTCTCGTCGTTGAATACCTGAGGGCTCGAGATCGGCGGTGGCGAATCTTTCGCGACGAGAAGCTCGCATCAGCCGGAGCTAGCCGCGCCGAACAGTTGAGTGCGGTATTCGACGCTTCCGCCTCCTGGTCCAAGGCGAGCGGAGGCAAAGGGTGCAGCATGATCAACGCGCACGCCGAGTTCAGCGATCACTCACATCCGGTGTTCGCTGTCATCGCCGAACAAAAGCGGGAGATGTCAGACCTTTTCCGGCGCATTCTGGCGACGGACGGACTAGCCGACGAACGTCTCGTCGAGGCAATCATGCTGCTTCACGAAGGTGCCCTCGTCGCAGACGGGATCGGTATCGGCACCAACCCCTTCGGTGCCGGCCGGAACGCAGCCCTCGAATTGTTGAAGACCTCGGGGTAACCCACCCCTCTTCGCACATTCCACAAGACCCTTCGACAGCGTCCACACCTGACATCGCGATCATTCCTCAGGCGCTACAAACTGACCGTCAACCATCGCCCAACCCGGGGAATACAGGAAACGCACATCACCGCGCATGGAGGTCGGGATTCCTGTCGACAATCTCATGCAAGGCATCGCTTATCGCCCGTACGCGGGCCAATCTGATCAGCTCGCGCGGGACAACGAGCCAATACGACCTCCGAATTACGAACTCGTCACGCAGCACCGGCACGAGGTCATCGTCGGTCGCGCCGATGTATGTCGGCAAGGGCGCGATTCCCACACCGTGCCTGACCGCCTCGTAGTGACCAGCGATGTTATTGGTCTGGATCTGCGCCCGCCCGGTGGGCAGTATCCGGTCGAGGATACGCAGAGGTTCGACATCCAAGAACGCGTCCACATACCAGACGAGCGTGTGATGACGTAGGTCGTCCACCGACGAGATCGACTCGTGCGTCTCCAGATACCGACGCGAGGCGTAAAGCCGCAAGTTGTAGTCCGCAAGTTTGCTGACGACCACAGATCGGGGAGAGGGACGCTCCAACGTGACGGCGACGTCGAAGTCACGCCCGGTCAACACATCGTGGGTAGTCGAAGTCAGCACTTCGGTGTACAAATCCGGGTGCCGGACACGGACAGAGCGCAGGCCCGGAACCAAGACGAAGGCACCGAAGCCGTCTGGGGTCAGGATCCGGACCGTCCCGTTGAGGCTCGGCGACGCCGAGGCGGTCGTCTCACCGAGCGCAGAAAGTAGCGTCGACTCGATACTCTCCGCGTAGGGAACCAATCGCCTGCCCGCCTCGGTCAGCTGCCAGCCCGAGACGCCGCGATCGAAAAGCCTTGCTCCCATGTCTTTTTCAAGCCTAGAGATTCTCCTGGAGACAGTGGTCTGATCGACCCCCAGCCGCTTCGACGTATCCGAAATGCGCCCCGTGCGTGACAGTTCCAGCAGAAAGCGCAGGTTGTCAGAAGTAAACATCGCCATTCCTGTTCTTGGCTGCAATTTTGCATTGAGTACTGCGATCTTACTTGTTGACGACGGCAATTCTGCGGCACAGACTCGAATCAACCCCAGCCTCAGGAGTGAATAGTCATGACTGTCATCGCACATTGGATCGACAACACGATCGCCCCCGGTTCGAGCGGAAACTCCGCTCCGGTCACGAACCCTGCGACCGGCGCCGTCACTGGCAGTGTCGCGCTCGCCAGCGTGCAAGACGCACGCGCCGTTATCGACGCAGCTGCTGCTGCGTTTCCCGATTGGCGCGACAGTTCGCTCGCCAAGCGAACCGCAATCCTCTTCGCGTTCCGCGAACTGCTCAATGCCCGCAAGCACGAACTCGCCGAGATAATCACCGCCGAGCACGGCAAAGTCCTCTCCGACGCACTCGGCGAGGTGTCAAGAGGCCAGGAAGTCGTCGAATTCGCTTGTGGCATCGCGCACCTGCTCAAGGGCGGTATGACCGAGAATGCCTCGACGAACGTCGACGTCACCTCGATCCGTCAACCACTCGGCCCGGTCGCGATAATCTCGCCGTTCAATTTCCCCGCGATGGTCCCGATGTGGTTCTTCCCCATCGCGATCGCCACCGGAAACACGGTAGTACTCAAGCCGTCCGAAAAAGTTCCATCTGCTTCGCTGTGGATCGCGGCACTCTGGGCCGAGGCAGGACTTCCAGCAGGCGTGTTCAACGTCCTGCAAGGCGACAAGACAGCTGTCGACGAACTTCTGACCAACCCTGCGATCAAGGCCGTTTCGTTTGTCGGTTCAACCCCCATCGCCCAGTACGTGTACAGCACCGGCACCAGCCATGGAAAGCGCGTTCAGGCTCTCGGAGGAGCGAAGAACCACGCGATCGTCTTGCCTGACGCAGACCTCGATCTGGCCGCCGACGCAATGGTCAACGCCGGATTCGGCTCGGCCGGCGAGCGCTGCATGGCGATCTCGGCACTGGTCGTCGTCGGCGACATCGCCGACGAACTCGTCGGCAAGATCGCCGAGCGGACCCGCACCCTGAAAACCGGTGACGGCACGAAGAACTCAGACATGGGCCCTCTGGTGACCAAGGCCCACCGCGACAAGGTCGCCTCCTACGTCGACGCCGGTGAGGCCGCCGGCGCGACACTCGTCGTCGATGGCAGGCAAGTGCAGGCGAACGGTGGTGAGGGCGGATTCTGGCTCGGCCCGACCCTGATCGACCACGTCACCACCGACATGAGCATCTACACAGACGAAATCTTCGGCCCTGTGCTCTCGGTCGTGCGGGTGAACTCCTACGACGAAGCACTCGACCTGGTGAATTCGAGTGCATTCGGGAATGGCACCGCGATCTTCACCAATGACGGTGGCGCAGCACGTCGCTTCCAGAACGAGATCGAGGTTGGTATGGTCGGGGTCAACGTCCCTATTCCAGTCCCCATGGCCTACTACAGCTTCGGTGGTTGGAAGAACAGCCTGTTCGGCGACACGCACGCTCACGGTACCGAGGGTGTCCACTTCTTCACCCGCGGGAAGGTCGTCACTACCCGCTGGCTCGATCCCAGCCACGGCGGCATCAACCTCGGCTTCCCCGAAAACAACTGAGTCCCTATCCCGTCCGAATACCACGGGCTGGGAAATACATTCACAACATTCGAAGGGATCGGCATGGTTGCCAACATTTCATTTCCCCGGTTCTTGAAACTTGGTCCTGGGTCCGTCGAGAGTCTCGGCGAAGTGCTGACGGATCTGAACATCGAGCGTCCGCTTCTCGTCACCGACGCATTCATGGTCAGCAATGGTTCAGCCGATCGATTGCTGAAGATCGTTGCAGCAGCAGGAAAGAAGGCCGCACTCTTCTCCGAGACGGTTCCCGACCCCACTACCGATTCTCTACAGGCTGGTCTCGACGCTCTGACCGCCCACGATGCCGACTCGATCATCGGCTTCGGCGGTGGCAGCCCGATGGACACGGCAAAAGCACTTGCCGTCTTGTTCAAGCAGGGCGGCGTCATGCGCGATTTCAAAGCCCCTCGGGTGTACGCGGGGCCGGCGCTTCCGATCATCGCCATCCCGACGACGGCAGGAAGTGGCTCGGAAGCAACACAATTCACGATCATCACGGATGTCACCACCGACGAGAAGATGCTGTGCCCTGGACTTTCATTTCTTCCGATCGCCTCGATCGTCGATTCAGACCTCACGATGTCGATGCCGCCGAGACTGACGGCCGACACAGGTGTCGACGCACTTACACACGCGATCGAGGCCTACGTCAGTAAGAAGGCAAACCCCATCTCGGACGGGCTCGCACTGTCTGCGATGAAGACAATCGGGGAGTACCTCTTGCGCGCGTACCGTGACGGCTCAGATCGGGAGGCGCGCGAACAGATGATGCATGCTTCCACTCAGGCGGGTATGGCGTTCTCCAATGCGAGCGTGTGCCTGGTACATGGGATGAGTCGTCCGATCGGCGCACATTTCCATGTGGCGCATGGACTTTCCAATGCAATGCTGCTTCCGGCGATCACCGCGTTCTCCATACCCGGGGCGCGTGATCGATACGCCGATTGCGCCAGGCAGCTGGGCGCGGCAGATCGCGGCGACTCAGACGAGGCGGCCTCGCACAAGCTGGTCGACTTCATCGATACTTTGTGCGTCGACGTAGAGGTACCCAGTCCGCGCACATTCGGCATCGACGAGACTCGCTGGGAGGAGCTCATTCCACTGATGGCGGACCAGGCGTTGGCGTCGGGTTCTCCGTCGAACAACCCGGTGGTGCCCAGCGCACAGGAAATCGCCGAACTGTACCGGAAAGTCTATCGATCCTGACCACTCCGGCCCGGTCAGCATGGTCTCGTTCAGACTGTGCTGACCGGGCCTGTCGAGTTTCGGACGATCAGCTTGGTTTTGAAGATCTTCTGCCTTCGCTTCGCGCCGTCGATATTGTCGAGCAGCATGGAGGCTGCGGCGCGGCCCTTCTCCACCAGCGGTTGACGCACAGTGGTCAGATCCATGAGTTCGGCGATGGGGGCATCGTCGAATCCGACAACCGAAACAACCTCAGGTACTGGGATATTCATGCTACGAAGCACGCTCAAGGCAGCGACGGCAAAGACATCTGACGTCGTGGCTATTGCGGTCGGATTCAGTTTCTCGACCATCGAGCGGACAGCACGGACGCCGCTGTCACGATCGATACCTGAAGCCTCGTAAACCTCGATCGAGACACCGGCATCTCCCCGCGCAGTTGCAGCATCGAAGTACCCGAGGATCCGATCTCGCTGGACCCGCTCGGAAGAATGTTCGACAACTGTCTTGGAGATCGACCCGTCGGTGCCACCGATGTTCAAACGTTCGCAGACCACACCGATTCTTCGGTGCCCGAGATCCAAGAGATGGGCCATCTGCTTGAATCCTGCAGCGCGATCATCGATTCCGATGAACGGCAAGCCGCAGTCCGCGGGTGAATCGATCGCAACTGCCGGCGTTCCGGAGTGAATCAGGGCCGCAATGATCGGGTGGGTAGGAGTCACATTGTGCAGGACGACTCCGTCGACCAAACCTCTGACCGCGGGAGAATTGAATCCTTCTTCCCTACTGGAGACCAACGGCAACAAAGTCAGGGCAACGTCGGCGAGTTCGTTGACTTCGACTACCCCCTTCATCAACAGCATGGTCGACGGGTCTTCCAGTGCGTGCCCCAACGACTCCATCACCATGATGCCAACCGCTCCGACTCGGCCGGAGCGCAGGCTACTGCCGACGATGTTCGGCCCGGCGTAGGACAAAGACTGAGCGACTGCGTAGATGTGATCACGCTGCGATGCAGAAACTTTCGGAGAGTTACTGAACGCGTATGAGACAGCGGCTTGGGAGACGCCTGCTGCCCGCGCCACGTCCTTCATCGTAACCACTGAAGCGACTCCCCTTGCTCCGGACGAATCATCCGCCGTAACCCTTGACGATCTCACGAATTCTATCGTGGTCTCGTTTCAACCGAGTGTTGGCTTCGGTTGACCTGTCGTCACAGTAGATGGTGTTCACACATTCGCCCACACCGGACTGCATGCGTCCAAGCTCTACGAAAGCCCCCGAAGAGCTCGACACGGTATGGCACATCGTCTTTCCGCCCCGACATCGCCGTGTCGATCTCGCCACAGAGGTTGCATCGAGCTCGCACGGCCAGCGGCACAGACGGCTTGGGCATAGGCAACGACGAACCGATATGGCGACACGTGACACAGACGTACCCCACTTCTTCCTCCATACGGTGACCAGCCATGTTCGTCGCCCCACTCCTGCCGTAGCTCGGTAGCCTGAAAGATGTTTCTGCACTGAAGGTCCCGCATATGTACACACGACGACGTCCGTGAGACGTACTGTCGACAGCGGCGATTGCCCCGACTGGACACTTCGGGAGAAGGTAGGCGCGACACCGCGGTTTGCGATACTTTCGCCTGTCGCGCCACATCTCAACCTTCACCTTGTTTTACCACCACCGACATGAGTGAATCGTATCACCTAGTGATACGATTCACTCATCTCTTCTATGAAGGGAATCAACGAAATGCTCTAGCCGAAGTCGCCGTTCGTGCTCGACCGCACGAAATGGGCATTGCTTGTCATCTTTCGCACTTCACGGAGCTTGCCAAGCCTCTTGGGCGACAGGGACACCCGACGTCAAGAATGCACTCGAGCTCACCACCAGCGGATTCGGTTTCGTCATCTTGGGACTGCCCGGTGGTTCCCTGTGCGGATTGCCGGCAACAGGCCGTCTCATTGCCGCGCGCGCAGCCCGCACCGCCGTCCCCCTCATCGAAGTCGGAATGCTAGTTCCTTCCGGAACGTCGCGACGAACTGATCGCCGACCCCTCCAGCAGCTCGAGACCTTTGACTGCCAACAGCAAGCGCTGCCGCGTTTCCGGGGCATCAAGGGATTTCCCGAGAATCGTCGAGATCCGCTCCAACCTGTTGTACAGAGTTCTGCGCTGCACGTAGAGCTTGTCCGCCGCTTCAGTCTTGCGACCGTCGACGCTGAGAAATGCGCGCAGTGTCGGCAGTAGCGGACTGGCCGAGTGCGCATCCTTCGTCAACAACGGACCCAATTCGTCTTCGACGAAGCTCGCCAGTTCCGGGCCCTGCGCCAGGGTCACCAAAATCCGCTCGACCCCCAGTTCGTCGAAGTGAAGGACACCACCAGAAGCTCGGGCGACCGCGGCAGCACTGCGCGCTTGAGTGAGCGCGACAGCAACCATGTCACGTGAAATAGCGCGGCTCACACCGACACCCGCACCGACGAAACCGACAAGATCCTCGATCTCCGGCGGACGGCCACTCACTTCCGGCGCCACCGTGACGATGTAATCACCCATGTCGGCACTGATCGCATTGGGACTGCTCCTGCGCTTGGGCCGGATTCCAGCAGAATCGTCACGAGTATTCTTGTTGGCCACGAACACTCGCATCAGGCCAGATCCGAGCCGATACCCCAGACGACTGGCCTGCTTCACGAACTCATCGCCGGAAATTTCTCCCAGCAGCAAGTGTGTCATCAAAGCGGTACTGCGCTGATCGTCACGCGCCTCGCGGCTACGATCGGTGAGAAGCGAGATCGCGATCGCTGCTGCTGCCCGCTCCGCCGCGAATTCAGCCGAGAACGGCGCGGTCGGCGATTGTCCTTGGAGCACGTGGATCCACCCCCACGGTTGACCACGCATGACGACGGGCCTTCGGACACAATCAGTTTCATTGTCGTGCGATACTCTGGCGTGACGATTCCACTCGTCGTCGTCGAATTCGACACCGTCCACTGAGAAATAGACCGTCACCCGGTGAGCGATGTTTTCCAGAACCACCGTGCTGTCGGTGAGCGCCGCCAGAGTCTCCACTATTCCGAGATGGTCTGCGCCGTCGAGCAGCAATCCCGAGAATGTTGCTTCGACCTCACGTTCACGAGTCAGGCTCCGAAGTCGCATTTCGGTCAGAATTTCGTGCACCTGGGCGGAGACTCCGGCGAACGACACTTCGTGGGTCAGCGCGATCACCGGAAGCAGCATTTGTTGGGCTTCCTGCACAACAGCTTGAGGAACTCGATCGAACATGCGACCGGATTCTTCGATCACCAGAGCTGCCGCACCGGCTCGAGAAACCGCCTTCACGTAAGCACGCTGCTCGGCTTCTGTTTCCCCTATACCGAGGCCCGCCGTCAGCAACAATTCGCCGCCGCTGAGAAATCGTGCGATATCGGGGATCTCGGACGAGTGAACCCATCGGACTTCGCGTTGATCCAGATCCGTTCCGCTGGTGAGTACGTGAGGACCGGCCGCGCGGATCAGTGAGAGTTCCAGAGCGTCCGCAACCGTGAAAGACATGTCAAAGACACTACACAAAACGTGTCGTCCAGCCGAGACATCTTTCCCGGCTTGCGTCTAGCTGTGAATGCAGTCACAGGACAGTATTTCTACAACCCCAGGGCTTCGCCGGGGGTCGCCAAACAGAGTTGAGACACATGGCGAACCCGCTTCCTACCTGTCCGAAGATTTGTTTCAGCGCCCCTGTACTGCCGGCCCACCGTCCGAGTAATCGCTACCGATTCTCGAACCGAACGCGAACTGCAGGGCACCGATCCGAATCTCGACACGCACAACGCCGTGCGACCGGGTGACCTGATTTCGCTCTTTCGACCGAACACCGAAACACCCTTTCGAGGAGTCCTCAATGCCCCTGACCGAAGACCAGCAGAAACGGCCGCCAAGCGCGGGAATCTCTGTCGATGACGTCGGCCGTTCCACTCGTTCCGCGGCACCTCAGCCGCCCCACGCATCCTCGCAGGAATGGCTACCGGCTCTGCTCAAACGCATTCTGCCGAGCACACCTTCGCAGGTCGTTCAGCGGGTGATGCTGACTGTACTGGTCGCATCGGTGGTGATTCTGTGCATCGCCAACCCGATCTTCCGGCAGTCGGACAACCTGCTCAACGTGCTGCAACAGGCGGCGATGGTCGGAATCATTGCCGGCGGTATGCAGCTGATGATTATCTCGGGTGGCTTCGATCTCTCGGTCGGAATCGTGGCAGCGGCAGCCGGATGCGCTGCAGCGTACGTCAGTCTCCAGCACGGTATAGCCATCGGAATTCTCGTCGGATTGGTCGCCGGTCTACTCGCCGGCTTCGTGAACGGCATCCTCGTAGCCAAGATCGGCATCAACCCATTCGTGGCCACGTTCGGTACACAAGCCGTCGTCACCGGACTGCTGTACGCCGCAACCGGCGCCACCCCGATCGCTCCTCTTCCTTCCGGATGGACCGATCTGGGCTTGAAGAACATCGCCGGAATCTCCTTTGCCAGTCTTACATTCGTCGTGGTCATCCTGATTCTGCTGTTCGTCTTACGATGCACGCTCTTCGGCCAGCACATCTACGCCGTCGGGAGCAACAAGGAAGGGTCGCGCCGCGCCGGAATCCATGTCGATCGGGTTCTGATTGCCGTCTATGCCATCGGCGGGCTGTGCGCCGCCATCGCAGGAATTCTTCTTGTCTCGATCTCCGGAATCGGGAGTCCGGCAACAGGTACACAGTGGGCACTTCTCGCCATCGCCGCCGTCATCATCGGCGGCACACCACTCACCGGCGGAGTCGGCGGCATCAGCTCCGCGGTGATCGGCATCCTGTCGCTCACCGTCCTGACAAACGCGTTGAACCTGTACAGCGTGTCCGCTTACTGGCAGCCGGCGCTGACGGGTACGGCCGTTCTGCTCGCAGTCGGCTTCGAAGCGTTCCGCAGCGCCCGCAAACGCTGATACATCCGATTCCCCTCGCAGCCAACCACATTCCAGGAGTGAAAACACATGACCGTAAGAAGAACTTCTCGAACGATCCAAACCGCATTTGCCCTTTGCCTGGCTGCGTTCGTCGCCGTCGCACTCACGGCCTGCGGAACCGCACCTTCCTCGGGTGCGAACAAGACATTGGGCTTCGTGGTGTACGACGTCGGCGTCGACCCATGGATGAACGTAGCCATCTCGACTGTGCAAGAAGAAGCTGAAGCTGCGGGATACAAGCTCAGTGTTGTCAACGGGCACAACGACATCGCTCAGATGAGTAGCGGAATGGACCAGCTGGTCACGCAGAAGGTCGACGCCATTCTCCTCGCCCCCAGCGACCAGGACAGCATGACTCCGTCTATCAAACGAGCCGAAGCAGCAGGAATCCCGGTCATCGCATTCTCCCTGGCGCTGTCCGAAGACGCCCCGGTCTCCTCGTTCGTAGGGACCGACGACGTTCAGGTCGGACGCGAGCAGGCGAAGATGGTCGCAGGAGCAATAGGCAATCGGGGCAACGTCGCCTTGATGACCGGCATCCTCGGCAGTGGGCCGCAGATCGGTCGGTCGGAAGGATTCCGTGCCGAACTGCAGGAGAACTTCCCCGACGTCAAGCTCGTAGAAGAGCAGCCGAACAACTGGGCGAACGACAAGACCATCAGCCTGACCCAGGACTGGCTCGCGAAGTATCCGGCGGGGCAGATCAACGCCGTTGTCGCGCAAGGACCTGAATTGGCTGCGGGCGCCCGCCTGGCCAAGTCTATGGGCCGAAGCGAAATCGTCTTCGTCGGCAACGACTATCCGGAAGAGATGCGCGAGAGCATCCTCGCGGGAGACACGTACGGAACCATCAACGGTGATCCCAAGGAGATGGCGCGAGAAGCTGTCGCCGCCATGCTGACCCTGCTGGACGGTGGCACGGTGCAACCCAAGATCTTCGTCCCGATCCCGCCCGTAACATCCGCCAATGTCGCCGACTCTCCCGCAGCGTACTGATTCGAGACGACCCCCCAGATCGGAACCACCTCAATGAGTACTATCACCAACACCACCGAGCCTCTTCTCCAGACTACGAACCTCTCCAAGTTCTACGGCGGCGTCAAAGCTTTGCAAGGCGCCTCCATCAGCGTCGGACACGGTGAGCACATCGCCATCATGGGCGACAACGGCGCAGGCAAGTCCACCTTCGTCAAGATCCTTTCCGGCGCGCAACCGTCGAGTGATGGCACCATCCGATTCGACGGTGCGGACTGTGAGTTCCAAAGCCCGATCGATGCACGCGAAGCCGGGATCGAAACCGTCTATCAGGATCTTTCACTCGCAGACGACCTCGACGTCCTGACCAACCTGTTCCTCGGGCGTGAAGAGAAGCTGATCAACTTGGGCGGCTTGAGCGTGCTCAACAGACGCAAGATGGCCAAGCGTGCAACCGAATTGCTCACGGAGATCGGAGTGAACGTGCCCGAGGTACACCGGACCGTTCGGGGTCTTTCCGGTGGCCAGCGCCAGGGTATCGCCATCGCCCGCGCATCCGGTTGGGGATCGAAGCTCATCATCATGGACGAACCCACAGCGGCACTGGGCCTGCAGGAGACCGCCCACGTCCACGACATCATCAAACGCCTCAAACAACGCGGAGTCGCGGTCATCATCGTCAGCCACAACATGCAACAGGTGCTGGAACTGACCGACCGGGTGTACGTTTTCCGGCGAGGCCAGGTCGTCGGGTGCCGAAACACCAAGGAAACCACCGCCGACGAGATCGTCTCGATGATCACCGGCGCTCGACCTGCAGAGGCCGTCACGTAAGCAGCTGTAGCTGCAGGCAGATCGACGTACAGGCCCGTCTGAAGTCACCACGACTTTCGACGGGCCTGTTCGTGTCGCGGATCCGATACTCACCGTCACCGTCACCGTCACCGTCACCGTCGGCGTCGGCGTCGGCGTCGGACATCCGAGACCCTTTCCGTCACCCCTCTGGCCCCCACCGCCCCAGACGAGGCAGAACTACAGCCGCCGAGACGAAAAGTGCTCGGGCCCAACCTGATGAGGTTGGGCCCGAGCACTTTCGGTGTTCGGTTAGTTGATCTGTACTCGGCCATCGACGGCTTCGATCCGCGGGATCGGCAGTGCGCGTAAGGCAGGCGGGGCTGTCACGAACTCCTCGACGGTCGGTACTTCACCGTTCGGAATCCTCTGCTTCATCACGGACGGGTTCATGATCACGACTGTATTCATGTTTCCCGGATGCGTCTCCAAACCGAACACGGCTACTGACCGACTGCTTCGATCAATGCGCTGAGGTGGGTGTAGCTCTTCTTCGCGGCGTCGAGCGTGCCGCACTCCACCGACAAGACGACGTCGTGGTCGGCCGCGGCGAGCGTGTCGACGATGCGCTTCCAGTCGATGACACCTTCACCGCAGGCGCATCCCAGCATGCCTCTCACTTTTCCGCGTAGACGTTTCGCGTCGTCCACCGCAATGTCCTTGGCGTGCAAGTGCGTGACCTGACCGATGATGGCTTCGAGCCACTCGTGCGGATCGTTCTCACTCAGGTAGCTGTTTCCGGTATCGAGGTTGATCGTCAGGGCAGGACTGTCGACCAAATTCATGATCTTGTCGAGGCGCTCCGGAGTCGCGGTGTACGGCCCGTGGGTCTCGATTGCGATCTTGATACCCCGGGGCTCCGCGACCAGCGCTGCCTCCTTCAGGGTGTACCGCATGAGCGTGTAGTTCTCTTCCTCCGTGGTCCAGGACGGGGTGGGTCCATCGTCGACCATGATCATCGGAGAACCCACCTCCGCGGCGTAGCGGATGGCCTGGCGGAAGTACTCCACTGCCACCTCCGGCTTGGCGAGTGGCGCGTGGCTCGACAGCGACGAGATGCTGAGACCGCGATCTTCGGCCGCATTCCGCAGGATCAACGGATCGTCGAGCATGGAACGGCTGTGGAAATATCCTGCTGCACTGAGCAGTTCACGACCCCAGTGCACCATCGGCTCGACGTACTTGTAGCCGATCTCGGCAGCTTGGTCCATGGCCCAATCGAAAGAGCCGTTCTCGTATCGCGCGAACTCCAGATTAAGTCCGAGTTTGATGTTGCCCATGACTTACAACTACTTTCCGGTGAGGGGTGGGTCAGAAGCCGCGCTGGTTCACGTAGTCGTCTCGAACTTCGCCGTGGTAGGCCGGTACGGTGATATCCCACCAACCCATTGCATGCATCTCGGTCCAGGGCAGCTCGCGAGCACTGATCGCCTCGATGACTACGGGGCCCTCGGTCTCGAATGCGCGCTGAACAGCGGCGCCGAGCTTTGCGGGATCCTCGACTCGCTCGGACTTGCATCCGAGGGACTGCGCGAACGCAGTGATATCGGCGAAGTACGGGGATCCATCCGGCAACTTCCAGCCTGAGATGATTTCCCGTTCCGCGCCGAAGAGATTGATCTGGAGGTCCTTGATTGCTTCCCAGCCACCGTTGTTCAGAACGACGAAGACGACATTGACGCCGCTCATGGCGGCAGCTGCGATCTCCGTGCCGGTCTGTAGGAACGCGCCATCGCCGACGAGCGCGAGAACCGGCTTGTCCGGTGCGCCGATCGCGGCGCCGATCGCGGCAGGTACACCGAATCCGATTCCGGAGAATCCGCCGGCAACGATGTTGCTCTTCGGCTCGTAGATCGGGAATTCGTTGAACGCCTGGTTTGCCGGGTTGCTGGAATCGGTGACCAGAATTCCGTTACGCGGAAGGACCTTTCGGATCTCGACCATTGCCCGCGAGTTGGTCATCGGCAAGTAGTCGGTCTCACGCATAGGGCGCAGGTGCTCGTCCCACTGTGCCTTCAAGTCCTGAAGTTCGGCGTAGTAGTCGGTTGCCCGGAAGTCGTAATCCGCTGCCGGTGCGCCGAGTTCGTCGATCAGAGACGAGAGCGAGGTCTTGGCGTCGCCGACGATCCCGACCTCGACCGGGTAGTTGCGGCCGATCTCGAATCCGTCGATGTCTATGTGAACGAGTTTCGTGTTAGGGATGTCGAATGTGACTCCTGGGCGATACGAGGACGTGATGCGATCGCTGAACCGGCAACCCACTGCAAGAATGACGTCGGCGGTCTTGGTGACTCCGTTACCCGGAATCGATCCCATGTCGCCGCACGGCCACGCGTACAGATCGTGGTCTGCAGGGAATGCGCCTTTGCCCTGGAAGGAGTGCGTCACGGGAGCGCCGAGACGTTCCGCCAGTGTGAGGAGTTCCGCACCGGCCTCGGCTGCGATGACGCCTCCGCCAGCGAGGATCACGGGACGCTTAGCACCCGCCAGTAGCTTGGCTGCCTCGGCAATGGCGACGGGATCACCAGTCGCCCGGGTCTGAGCTCGGCGCGAGTACAACTCTGGAACATAGTCGCCGTACTCAGCTTGCAGGTCCTGCGGGATATCCACCAGGACAGGCCCTCTGCGACCTTCGAGCATCGTGTTGAACGCCTGAGCCATCGCGGAAGGTAGCTGCTCGAGTCGACCGGGCTGCCACCAGCGCTTGACGACCGGCTCGACCATCCGTGGGAAATTGTTCCCGTGCGGCCGATCGATCTCCTGGAGGACGCCGCGGTTCTCCATATACGTGTGAACGGCGCCGGTGATCAGAATCATCGGCTGCGAGTCCGCGAACGCAGTCGCGATTCCGGTTACGGTGTTTGTCGCTCCCGGTCCGATGGAAGTACAGACGGCCGCGATCTTGCCCGATGCGCGGTAGTAGCCGTCGGCCATGTGTGCGGCGCCCTGCTCGTGGATGGCGGGAACCAACTCGATTTCGTCGGCCCGGTCGACGAACGCATCAAGTAACGCCGTATTGCCGTGTCCCGGAATAGCGAATACCTTTTCAACTCCTTCACGGATCAGTATGTCGACCACCATCTGGCCACCGGTGAGCTTTTGCACAGTCATGTTCTTCACTTTCGAATCGAAAAGAATTGGGGGTGAGCAATTTATGCAGAGATCGACGAGCCGTGCGATGCACCCGCCGTGGAGTCGCCGCTTCGAGCGATGATCGAATCTGCAACACGCAACGCGTTCGCCGCGATCGACAGCGCCGGATTCATCACCGGGAGCGACGGAAAGAAGGAGGAGTCGACGACATACAGGTTGTCGACATCGTGTGCCTGGCAACTCGGATCGAGGACCGATGTAGCCGGGTCGGTACCGAGCCGAACGGTTCCGGCCTGATGCGAGTTGACCTCTATCCCTGTTCCTTCACTGATGACCACCGGAAATCCGATCTTGCGAAGCATTTTTCGCGTCTCGCGAACCAGAACCTCGTGTGCCCGGACGTTATTCGGTTTCCATGCGATCTGGATACGCCCTCCGGGAGTCAGCGTGACACGATTTTCAGGGTTGGGCAGATCCTCCGTGAACAGCCACCAATCGGTACTACGGTTCGTGGCAAGGCTCAACGCCCATTTGGGGATGTGGGGCCGTTGCCCCTTGATCATCTCCGCTTGGAGCTTCCCGATCAGTTGCACGTGGCCTAGCGGATACGGATGATCGTCAGTGCCACGCAGGTAGAAGTCGTTGAAGTACAACGTCTTTTGAAATTCGGACTTGTTCTTCTTGAGTGGGTCGATGGCCACCATGATCGAGTTCATGTGCACCATGTAGTTACGACCGACCATTCCGGAGGAATTAGCGAGCCCGTCAGGATGGACAGATGTGGCCGAACGTAGCAGCAGCGCTGCAGAATTGACCGCACCACAGGAGATTACGACCGTATCCGCACGTACTGTGGAGGTGACGCCGCGATGGGTCACTTCGACGCCTGATGCTCGACGTCCGGAATCGTCGGTCAACACCTTCTCCACGTACCCGTTCGTGACGATTTCGACGTTGCCCGAATCGAGTGCGGGTCGCACGCAACAGACGTCGGCATCCGATTTCGCCAAGGTACGGCAGGGGAACCCGTCGCATGTCTTGCATCGAATACATGACCCACCCTGCCGAAGGTCGACACCGAGAGGGAGATTGGAAGGGGTGAAACCCGCCTTACGCATGTCGTCGGCGACCTGCTGTATCGCTGGCTCGTGCCCTACGGGAGGGTACGGAAATGGTTGGTCGCGTGGCAACGTCGGGTCGTCGGTGTGGTCGCCGTGAACCTTGTACACCTGCTCGGCACGTGCGTAGTAGGGTTCGAGATCGTCATACGAGAACGGCCATGCCGGCGATTCACCGTCGTGATGCCGTGAGGACTGAAAATCCTCTCTCCTGAACCTGACCAACGAGCCACCGTAGAATTTGGTGTTTCCGCCGACGTAATAGTAGGTGCCGGGGGCGAACTCCCGCCCTTCGGTGTCGACCCATTTTTCGGCGTTCTTGTACCGATCTTTCTCGAACACCGCTCGGGGGTCCCAATTCTGACGTTCCTGTGGAAGGAAGTCTCCCCTCTCGATCAAGAGCACATCGAGGCCGGAATCCTTGAGAGCGTATGCCATCGTTCCACCCCCCATTCCGCTTCCCACGACGATGACGTCGTAGTTGCTCTTACAGGGGGGATGACTGTCCATTCGTGTCTTTTCGAACATGGTTTCCGTCTCCTGGCTGGCTTGGCGCGGTACGTCCTTGAACCGTGCCGACTCAGCTTCTGTCAATCCTGACACAACAGGACTGCAAGTAGTTATACGTATCACTAAACGATACCGCCCACATGTGCGGTGTCAACCGCCCTGAAGACCTGGTCAGGTCGACGGGACGAGTGGATCGAAATCGGGAGCCGACACGATTGCAGTTCGTGCCAAATTCGCAGGCTCCATGATCGCGTCCAAATCCTCCTTGCCCAACAACCCGCGTTCGAGCACCAACTCCACGACGGTACGACCGGAAGCAAGCGCGTCCGCCGCCAATTCCGTCGCGGCTGTGTAGCCGATGTAGGGATTGAGCGCGGTCACGACACCGATCGAAGCCGCGACCGTTCGTTCGAGATGCTCGACGTTGGCGGTAATGCCGATCACGCATCGCTCGCGCAACACAGTGCAGCCCCGCGTGAGGAGTTCTGCAGTCTCGAACAAGCTGTGTGCAATGACCGGTTCGAATGCGTTGAGCTGCAGTTGACCCGCCTCGGCAGCCATGGTGATGGTCAGATCGTTTCCCACCACCCGGTAGGCAATCTGATTGACCACTTCCGGAATGACCGGATTGACCTTTCCGGGCATGATCGACGAACCTGCCTGCACCGCAGGTAAATTGATCTCACCCAGACCTGCTCGTGGGCCTGAGGACAGCAATCTCAGATCGTTGCAGATCTTGGACAGTTTGACCGCGGTACGCTTGAGCACTCCCGACAGCTGAACGAAGGCCCCGACGTCCTGGGTTGCTTCGATGAGATCCGATGCCGTCGAGATGTCGAGACCGGTGATCGACACCAGATGCTCACGCACACGTCTGGCGTACTCCGGGTGCGCATTGAGACCGGTACCTATCGCCGTCCCTCCCAGGTTGATCTCCGAGATCAACCGAGCGGCCTCTTCCAGTCTCTGAGAGTCCTCCTTGATCATCACGGCGAACGTGACGATCTCTTGACCGAGAGTCATCGGGACCGCGTCTTGCAACTGAGTCCGCCCGACCTTGAGCACGTGGGAGAACTCGGCTGCTTTCTCCGCGAATGCGCCTGCAAGTTCGTCCATCGCACCTCGAAGCCTGGTGACGGCACCTTGCAAGCCGATTTTGATCGCGGTGGGGTAGACGTCGTTGGTGCTCTGACTCATGTTGACGTGTTCGAGCGGATGGAGGAATTGGTACTGCCCCCGTTCGCCGCCGAGAATTTCGAGCGCGCGGTTCGCGACCACTTCGTTGGCGTTCATGTTCGATGACGTGCCGGCACCACCCTGAATGACGTCGACGACGAACTGGTCGGTGAACCTGCCCGCACGAATCTCCTTGCAAGCTTGCTCGATCGCCGCTGCATGCTCGGGCGAGAGGATTCCGAGGTCGGCGTTCGCCCGAGCAGCGGCCTGCTTGACCGCAGCCAACGCCGATACCATGTCCGGGTGGACCGAGAGAGGAATACCGGTGATCGGGAAGTTCTCCAGTGCTCTCAGCGTGTGGATGCCGTAGTAGGCCTCCGCAGGCACTTCGCGATCACCGAGCAGGTCGTGCTCGATGCGCATCGTCATTTGAGGTTTGCCGCCACCGGGATCTCGCCCCACGGTAGTTCGGCTCCACCGAACTTCGCCGCACGCAGGTCACCTGAACGGGCGTGGCCTTCGAAGCGTTCCAGTCGGGACAGTCGCGCAGCGATCTCGCCGATCCTGGCGCTCGCCGCCGGATCGCGCACCTCCTGGAAAGTGAGGGTTTTGAGGAACTTCCCTACCCAGAGCCCTCCGGTGTAGCGCGCAGCGCCAAGAGTAGGAAGTACGTGGTTGGTCCCGATCACTTTGTCGCCGTATGGAACACACGTTCCTTCCCCCAGGAAAAGGGCACCGTAGTTGCTCATGCTGTCGAGCGCTTCACGCGGATTCTGCGTCAGGATCTGTACGTGCTCGGAGGCAAACTTGTCCGCGAGTTCATATGCTTCGGAGAGAGTCTCGACAACGTGGATCTGTCCGTGGTCGCGCCAAGCGGGCCCGGCGATCGCGTTCGTCTCCAGACCGGGTAGCAATGCGTCGATGTGTTTGATCACCTCGTTGCCCACAGCCTCGGACGTCGTGATCAACACACACGGTGAATCCGGACCGTGTTCAGCCTGGCTGAGTAGATCCACTGCGATGGTGAACGGGTCGGCGCACTCGTCGGCAACGATCAGTGTTTCGGTGGGACCTGCAAAGAGATCGATTCCGACCTCACCGAAGAGTTGACGCTTTGCCTCTGCCACGTATGCGTTGCCCGGCCCCGTGAGGATCGAGACAGGATCGATCGTCTCGGTACCGAGAGCCAGCGCTGCAATCGCCTGTACGCCACCGAGCACGAAAATCTCGTCGGCCCCGGCGAGATGCATTGCGGTGATGCTGATCTGGGGCGGAAGCCCGTCATTCGGGGGCGTCGTAGCCGCGACGCGTTCGACGCCTGCGACCTTCGCGGTCAGCACCGTCATGTGCGCCGACGCTGTCAGCGGGTACCTGCCACCCGGAACGTAAGCTGCAGCCGCGTCGATCGGAATGTTCCGGTGCCCCAAGAACACGCCGGGCAGAGTCTCGACCTCGAGGTCTGTGATGGTGTCGCGCTGCGCCTGGGCGAAGTCGCGAATCTGACGCTGCGCGAACTGCAGGTCCTCGAGGACCGTTGTCGGGACGGACTTGACGATCTCGCGGATCTGATCTTCGTCGAGCCGGAACGAATCCGGTGACCACCGGTCGAAACGGTCAGAGTACTTGCGGACCGCGTCGTCACCGTTGGCACGAATGTCTGCGATCACACCCGCGACAGTGTCGACCACCGCCGGATTGCTGGCACGCTGCGCTGGTTCGCCGACTGCGGCTTTGAGAACGAACGACATTGGCGGGTTGCTCCTTCGAGGTGAGGCATGAAATCAAACTGATAGCCCTAGCTTTCCTGCGAAGTGATCCAGCGGACAGACACATAGGGGGAACCACTTCTGCCAAATTCTGCCCAACCCGTGCATGATATGCCGGTCGTTCGAAAGCTCACGGTCAGAGCAGGTGCAGCGCTCGCGCCTGCTCACAGTGGTCGATCAGCGGCTCACGCTTGCACGTTTTGGCGCTGTCGATATCTATCGCCACTTCGTAGGGTTGGCCTACCAGATTTCGTCCGCGCCGAACTCCTGACGTCGAGTCGGCCGATACCCGGAGCCGTCGCTGTCTATTCGACATCGTCGATGCCCGAGAAGGAATACTTCGATGAGCGAACAACCGCATCTCGTCTGGGGAATCGTCGGTGCGAGTGATATCGCCGAAACGAGAATGATTCCCGCACTGCGAAGGACCGGCCACCACATCAGTTCCGTGTACAGCGGAAATGCGGACCATGCCGAGCAGTACGCACGTCGGAACGAGATATCGAACGGAACGAACAAGCTGAACGATCTGCTCAGCGATCCCCTCATCGATGCGGTCTACATCTCCAGTGCAAATGATCGCCACCTCGAGCAGGTGTGCGCGGCGGCAGCAGCCGGAAAACACGTTCTCTGTGAGAAGCCGCTGTCGACGAGCATCGACAATGCGCGGAAGATGACCGCCGCTTGCGAATCCGCCGGCGTAGTCCTAGGCGTCAACCACCACCTGCCCGCAGCAGGTACGCACCAGGCCATTCGACGCACAGTGGCGCGCGGCGACATAGGCCGGATTCTGTCGGTCAGTGTTCGCCACACGTCGCTCCTACCCGAACGTTTGCGAGGGTGGCGACTCGGTAGCACGCCGGGATCAGGCGCCGTCATGGATCTTTCCTGCCACAACGCCTCCGTCGTGAATCCGCTACTCGGCACAAGAGCACTGACGGCGAGCGCGATCACTGTGGCCCAAGGAGATTGGGTGACCGAAGCCGAAGATGCAGCCTCCTCGTCGATTCTCTACGAGAACAACGTCCTTGTACGATTCCACGACACTTTCACTACGCCATTCGCACCCACGTATGTGGAGGTGCACGGGACAGCCGGCAGCCTTCATGCAGCCGACGTCATGACTCCGGAACCCATCGGGTCGGTCGTTCTGCACGATCGCCGGGGATCGCACGAGATCGATGTCGAAGACCGCCGGCACACGTACGACATCACGCTGGAACACTTCACCCGTGCCACGCGCGGTGACGGCCGACCAGTCGTCGACGGACTCGACGCGACCAACGCACTGGCAGTGAGCATCTCGATACTCGAGTCGGCCAGGACGGGTAACCGGGTCCCAGTCGACTTCTGTGGACAGTAGCCGTTCACAATTCACACTCGGAGCTGGTTCGATCCAAGGTAGAGGTTCATGAAACGTCCCACTGAGCGTGACGAAAATACGGATTGGAATAGATTCGCGATCCCACAATTCGTGGAACTTCTGCGGGCCGGTTCAGTTGGGCGCGGCCCGGCAATCGTAGGGATCGATGGGAGGGGTGGTTCCGGCAAGTCGACGCTGGCCGCACTGTTATCGGCAAACTGTACAGGGACGGTCATCGTGCACACAGATGACATCGCGTGCAGTCGAACATTTTTTGGCTGGGATACCTTGCTCGCCAAGGAATTACTGGAACCTATCCGGCGAAATGGGCTTCCATTCACCTTCCAGCCGAACCACGACAAGCCTCGCGATATCGCTGTCCCTGACCAGACGACGTTGCTTCTCGTGGAAGGTGCCGGGTCGATCCGCCGTTCATTGCGGATGTTGTACGACGCGACAGTGTGGGTCGACACCGCACCGGAGACAGCGCGACAACGATTGGTCGAGCTCGGCGAGGATCCACAGGGCTATCACGACGACAGGATGATCGAAGAGAATTCGTTGCTGAACGCGGACCGCCCTTGGGCGCACGCAATGTTTCACGTGTCTGGAACCAACTCTGCGACCAACGGCACAGTCCTGGTGCGCCGAACATAACCCCGTCGACCTCGAACGGCATTGGCATCACGAGTCGTCCACGGGGTTGTCTACGACGGGTCGCTGCCCAGTTGCGGCATATTCTCCTGTACAGAGCGTCGGTGTCTTGTCATGTACGTGGCGTCGGTGTCGCCAGCGATCGCGCGGACCGATTCTGTACGAGTAGCAACCTGGATCAATCCGAGCCGAAACACACTACCGGGCACGGCGAGCCGCGACGAAGGGTGAGATCGAGTCTCTCGGCGATATCGTGAGGCGCGAAAAGGGCCGAACCCGAATAGTTCTCGATCTCTTCCAGACTCCACCATCTGAAACCGTGTAGGTGCTCATCGCGCAATTCTGCGTCGGTCAGTGCCCCTCGTGGTTCGAATTCATGAACTCGAACCAGGAAATAGAAGTTGTCGACGCCGCTGAATCCGGGAAAGTGCTCTGGATCGATGATCGTTTGGCGCCAGACGAGCGGCTGCGTCGTGCGTAGTTCGAGCCCTACCTCTTCTCGAAGCTCTCGCTCGAGTGTGCCGCGTGGGGTCTCACGTTCCTCACAACGGCCACCGGGCGTGATCCAATAGGTTTCATCGGATCTAGATCGAAACTTGCACAACAGTATTCGATACGAATGATCCACGATCAGCGCTCGCGCAGAACGTCTGATCGACTCCGAAGGTCCGCCGGTGCTCATGTTTCTTCCTCAAATCCCGAACAGAATTTCCTTCCGTTCGGTGACACCAGTGCGAGTACACCGGATTTCGATGTACTCGCACGTGGGCCACTGCTTGTTCGACCTCAGTGGGAGACCGTGTGATGCTCCGGCTTCGGAGCATTTCCCGTACGTTCAGTTTCCGAGTATCGCGGAACGGTTTTCATCAATACAGGACCGCCGACGGCGATGAGCAGGAGCAAGATTGCCGGCAGCGCCGGCATCCAGCCGATTCCGAATCCGTCGACGATGAGCGTGATCGCAGCCGGCCCGGCGAGCATGCCGACGTAGCCGATCGCATTGACAATTCCGATGTTTCTTCCGGCGTTCTCGGGGTCACGACGGCCGGCAGCAGAGAGCATCAGCGGAGCCATGCATGCCAGCCCGAGCCCCAGGAGAACGAATCCCACCAGGGCGAACGGAGCTGACGCACCCCCGATCGCGAGCAAGGCACCGACGAATCCGATCACACCACTGACGGCCACGATGACGCGCGCACCGAAGTACTCGGCGAGCCGGTCGCCGAAGAGGCGCCCCACGAATTGTGCACCGGAGTAGAAGGTCACAGCTGTCGCAGCCATACCTGCGCTGGTATCGGCATGGCGCCGGACGAACTCCTGTCCCCAGTCCAGAATTGCGCCTTCGCTGAGCATCGATGCCAGCATCAAGAGGCCGAATCCGGCCATGATCAGCAAAGTCGTCGTCGACGCCGATCTCTCGGTTGTCGATTGCTTCTCGATCGCGACTGCGGCAGCCGGGGGAAGCAGCTCATCGCGAGTCAACAGCCAGCGACCGAACACAGCTCCGAGAACCGACATCGTGACACCGATCGAGATGTAGGCCACGGCGGGGCTCTCGACATAGTGACGGGCGATTGCACTGGCCACCAGGCCGATGACG
Source organism: Rhodococcus sp. RCBS9 (assembly GCF_029457415.1). Classification (NCBI taxonomy): domain Bacteria; kingdom Bacillati; phylum Actinomycetota; class Actinomycetes; order Mycobacteriales; family Nocardiaceae; genus Rhodococcus; species Rhodococcus sp. RCBS9. The sequence continues at coordinate 1,717,529 of NZ_CP120422.1, forward strand.
AATCCGCCTGCCGGATAGGCCGCGTGGAACGCAGACATGATGGGCCTGCCGTAGTAACGCTCCACCTGCACACCGTGTGTGTTGAAGGCGGTATCGAAGGCACCTCTCAACAGGCCGATCATCACGCCGAGGAACATTGCGCTGGCAATACCCTGCAAGAACGCGAACGGGATATACATCAACGGGTAGATGATCATCGTCGGCATACAGGTGGCTCGCGGACCGTACCTGTCGACGAACGGCCCGATGAGGAAGCAGCCGACTGCAGCGCCGACGCCGATCGCCAGTGCCACCAGCCCGAAATTCGAGTCTCCGCCCTCCCCCGACCACCCCAGGTGAGCACGGAGCGCAGTGGTGTTCGTCGACCACGTGAGCATGACCGCTCCCAATTGCGCGAATCCAAAGAATGTCGCAACCCGGGCAAGCCGAATTCGCTGGAGGCTCAGCGCCGGCCGGTCTTCCGAAATGTTCGTAGTCATTGTGAGTCCTCAATCTGCACACGCTTGCCCCTCAATAGGGTTGCGAGGCACGTCATGTACTGCAATCAGCGTTGTCCAAATCACGTTACGGAGTCGCCATCACAACAACGATGCGCAGTGCGAGAACTAATTCACCATAAATATGCACATATCGCGCACATCCTAGGCCAAACAGTCCCCGCAGCCGCACGCCCGCCAGGTCGACACTGCGCACTGCATCATTGCGCGTAACGACACCGGGGGATAACATTCACCATTCTCGTGCGGTTAAACGTATCACCGCACGTGGAAGAGTCAATAGGGCAAGAATCAGCGCACTGGTAATCGATCGACCGAGCCGTGTGCCCGAAGGTGAGCCTCGTGCCGGTGTAAAAGTAGCTACAGCGAGCCTGCACTGTTTTGCAACGACGCGTGGACGGTCACCCGCGAGACCGCACTCGCAAGCCTCCTGGCCGGCGCTGACCGCCTACTGATCCCCGGCGGCGATGAAGTCGCCACTGTTGCAAAGTCGTTGGCCGCCGCGGCCGTCCGGAATCCGATAGCTGGAGAACGCCTTCGCAACGCAGCAAACCGTGTCCGCGCGCTGGTCAATGCGACCGACCTACGCGATTTCCCAGGCAAACAAAAGCGAGGTTGAACGCGTCGTGGCCGACACCAAACGCTGGCGACCGCCTTCCGCGACACTGCACACAGCAGTTACTCCCCCACCCGCTTCGCCACCCGCTTCGCCCCCACCGTCACTCCCCCACCCGCTTCGCCCCCACCATGCGCCTCGCTATCTCCAAATACCTCTCCACCAACTCGTCCGGAGACAACTCACCGTCCGGTCGGTACCAGACCGCGACGGCGACGCACATCGTCACCACGGCTCGGCTGGCGTCCTCGGGATGGTCGGCTTCGAACACGCCCGAGGCGACGCCGTCGAGGACGATCCGGTCCACCTGCTTCTGCTGTTCGTCGCGCTGGGCGATGTAACCAGCCCGGCTGTCGGGCTCCATGCTGCGGATCTCCGAGGAGGCGACGAACGACTGCTCGCGCCGAAACATGTGGAACCGCAACAGAGATTCGATCACCGCGTCGAAGCGATCGGAGGGATCGTCCCCGGCATCGAGTTCGGCGGCGCGGCTTCGCTCCAACAACTCCGTCATCACAACGGTCGCCAGACCGATCAGCAGAGCCTGCTTGGACGGGTAGTGGTGGTAGAGCCCCGGCACCGACAGCCCGGACCGCGACGCGACGTCACGGATCGAAGTCCCGTGATAGCCCTGCTCGACGAACGCCTCCAACGCCGCAGCGAGCGGTTTCGGTAGTCCCAGGTCTTCGTAATCGCGCCAGGACCCGCGTACCGGAAGCTCGTTCGTCATACCGATACCGTAGATCGCTCTTGCGCCGCCGCCGAACACGTCGGAGCCATTGGTTAGAGTCGGTGTTCACCGAAAGACAGGGACCAGTCATGATCCATGTTCGCCACACCGCGGTTGCTGCCGTGCCGGTTGATGTCGCCTTCGACTACATCGACAACTACCGCAATGTCCCGACGTGGATGTTCGGTGTTTCCGAGTTCACCCCGTTCGGAGAGTTCGATCAGGGACTCGGCGCCACGTTCGACACGGCCATGCAGATCGGGCCGAGCACGTTGCGCTCCAAACTCGAGGTCACCGAATGGGAGAAGAATCGGATCATCAAGCTGTCCTCGCTCGGCGGTGTATCCAACTCGTCCACGTGGGAGTTCGCCGCGATCGACGATTCCAAGACCGAGCTTTCCGTCGACTTCGCCTACAAACTGCCCGGCGGCATTGCCGGCAAGGCACTCGGCCGATTGATCGGGCCGTTCGTCGAAAACGCTGTCAAGAACAGCGAGGAAACACTGCGCCACAGCCTCGAGGAGCAGTTCGCGGCCCGCGGCGAAGGCTGAAACTACCCGCGGTGGCCTTCGAGTCCCAGCGCGTTGGCCCACACCTGAGTAGCCGTCTTGACGACGTCCTCGAACGGGACGGGGTTGCCGTCGGCGCCAGGTTCCTCGGAGACGAATGAACTGTAGGCAAGACGGCTCACCATCGCCGACAGTGCTCGGGAAGCCAGCAGCGGGTCCAACGAGGCGTCTGCCTTGCCAGCTGCTTGCAAGCGTTCGATGGCTCGGGCATTACGAGAAATGAAGGTCTCGGCTCGGTCCCGACGCAGTTTCGCGAAGGCCGGATCGATGTGCGATACCTGCTCGAGCAGACCCATCAGTTTGGCGTTGCGGCGAAAAGCCGTCAGGTAGGCACGGTTGCTCGATTCGAGGACCGCATACGGATTGTCGACGTCGCGGACCCGTCCCATGCCTGGGTGCAGCATGTCTTCCTGCGCGACGTCGAGAACTGCGGCGAAGATCTGCTCTTTGTTGTCGAAGTAGGTGTAGAACGTGCCGGTGGAGCAGTTAGCTTCCTTGGTGATGTCCGTGAGACGGGCGTCGAGATACCCTGCGCGCTCGAACACCGTTCGAGCCGCTGCGACCAGAGAAGCCCTGGTACGGACGCCGCGGGCAGTCACCGGCAGGTCACGCAGAAGCTCCGTCGCAGCCATGGATGGTGGCGGACGGTCTTCCCAGTTCTCCTGAGGTTCGGCGCGAGAGGTCACCAGCTACTTATACGGCAAAGCCGGCGACATCTCGGCATCGGCGTCAGGTGATGGTGATTCCTCCGTCGACGGCGATGGTCTGACCGGTGACGTATCCGCCGGCCTCGGACGCGAGCCACACCATGGTGGCCGCGAGCTCTTCCGGATCGCCCATGCGGCCGAGGATCAGGCGCGGAGCCATCGCGTCCAAGTAACCGTCGTTGTATTGGTCCGTCATTTCCGACTTGAAGAAGCCGGGCGCGATCGCGTTGACGCGAATGCCCTTGCGCGTTCCCCACTGCTGTGCGAGGTCGCGGGTCAAACCGACGACGCCTGCCTTGCTCGCCGCATAGGCGGCCTGCGGGAGTCCGGCGGTCGTCAATCCGAGAATGCTCGAGATGTTGACGATGGAGCTGCCCGGGAGCATGACGCGGCCGCAGGCCTGCGCTGCCCAGTAGGACCCATTGAGGTTGATGTCGATGACGGCGCGGAACTGGTCCGGGGTCTCGCGGGTCGCCGGAACGGCAGTTCCGACGCCGGCGTTGTTGACCAGCACGTCCACGCGGCCGAACTTCTCCATCGCGGCGTCGACCATGTTCTGAGCCTGAGCCGGATCGACGATGTCGGTGGCCACGCACAATGCTTCGCGGCCTGCGTCACGCACGAGCTTGGCCGTGTCTTCGAGCTTGTCGACGCGGCGAGCAGCGAGGACGACGTCCGCGCCGGCCTCTGCTGCGGCTTTCGCAAACGCCACCCCGAGGCCCGACGACGCACCGGTCACGATGACCACTCGATCGGTCAGAGAGAACTTGTCGAGAACAGACATGCGCGGTGATGCTCCTGTGTCGTCGGGTTCGGGAAGTGGCGGTTGCAGTGACGTATCGACTGCAGTTGCGAAATTACAGGCCGAGATCGCGGCCGATGAGTTCCTTCATGATCTCGTTGGATCCTGCCCAGATCTTGGTGACGCGGGCGTCCATCCACGCGCGAGCGGCGCGGTACTCGGTCATGAAGCCGTAGCCACCGTGCAACTGAACGCAGTGATCGAGGACCTCGTTCTGCACCTGCGCGGTCCACCACTTAGCCTTGGCGGCGTCGATGGCGGTCAGCTCGCCGGCAGCGTGTGCCGCGACGCAGTTGTCGACGTAGGCCTGGGTGACCTCGATGCGGGTGACGAGATCCGCGAGAAGGAATTTGTTCCACTGCAGCGAGCCGATCGGCTGACCGAAAGCCTTGCGGTCCTTGGCATATTGCAGCGTCTCTTCGAGGATCGGAGCGGCGTGCGCGATGTTGGACACCGCAGCGCCGACGCGCTCCTGCGGCAGCATTTCCATCATGTGGATGAAGCCGCGGTCGATCTCACCGATGATGTTGGTGGACGGCACGCGAACGTTCTCGAAGAACAGTTCGGCGGTATCGGACTCGTGCTGGCCGACCTTGTCGAGCTTGCGTCCGCGCTCGAAGCCTTCCATGCCGGTCTCGACGGCAAAGAGGGTGATGCCCTTGGACTTCTTCTCGGGACTGGTCCGAGCCGCCACGATCACGAGGTCGGCGTTGTAGCCGTTGGTGATGAAGGTCTTGGAGCCGTTGATGATCCAGTCGTCGCCGTCCTTGACCGCAGTGGTCTTGAGCGAGGCGAGGTCGGATCCACCGGAAGGCTCGGTCATGCCGATGGCCGTCAGCATCTCACCGGTGCAGAACTTGGGCAGCCAACGCTGCTTCTGCTCTTCGGTGGTGAGCTGAACGAGGTAGGGAGCAACGACGTCGGCGTGAATGCCGAAGCTCGAGGCAACAGCTGCACTGGCGCGCGAGAGCTCTTCGGCCAGAACCGCGTTGAAGCGGTAGTCGCCGGCTTCGCTTCCGCCGTACGCCTCCGGAACCTCGAGTCCGAGGAAGCCGTTGCGTCCCGCTTCGAGCCAGATTTCACGATCGATGAAGCGCTGGTCGATCAGCTTCTCTGCGACCGGAAGGATGTTCCGGTTGACGAATTCGCGAGCAGATTCGCGAAATGCCTCGTGATCGGGTCCGTACAGAGTGCGACGCATGACGAGTTGCTTCCTTTCGGCGTGGCAAAGCCACACGTAACGATGTTCCTAAGCATTCGCTTAGAATCTAAGCACCTGCTTATAGTGAATCGAGAGCGGGATATTGTCAACATCGAAATCCGTCACACCTGGAGGAAACCGTGAGCGATTCACCTGACGTGGTGATCAGCCCCTCCAAAGCTGCGGCCCGTATCCGCGCGGCAGCCGTGGACGCTTTTGCCTCCGCGGGCTACGGCGGCACCACCACCCGTGACATCGCCGCGCGACTCGACATGAGTCCCGCCGCCATGTACCCGCACTACCGCTCGAAAGAAGAGCTGCTTTTCGCGATCAGCTTCGAAGGCCACACCGAAGCGTTGAAGGTGGTCGAGGGCGCCGACCGACCTGGTGAAGAACCGTCCGTTCGTTTGCAGGAACTGATCAGCACCTTCGCCAGTTGGCAGGCCGGGCACCACTCACTCGCTCGCGTCGTCCAGTACGAACTCACTGCCCTCACACCAGAGCACTACCGAACCGTCGTCGCTCTTCGCCGCAGCACGACGCGGGTGGTTCGGGAGGTTGTCGACGCCGGCGTCCAGTCGGGCGACTTCACGATCCCCGATGCCGAAGGCGTCACCCTCGCCTTGATGTCCCTGTGCGTCGACGTGTGCCGCTGGTTCCCAGCCGGCAATTACACGAATCCGGAAGACATCGGAAAACTGTACGGAGACCTGGCATTGAGGATGGTGGGCGCGAGCTAGTCCGACACCCTTGTGTTCGGATTGCGCTGATTCTGGCTGTCGAGTGAGACATTGCCGGTGGTTGATTAGACGTTTCTTCGGATACCGTCGGCCACAGCAAATGGGATCCGGGGCCCGTAGAGAGCCAGCTTCGCTCCGCACGGATATACCGACATGTACTGATGAGGGGTCGTTGTTGAGGTTTCACACATGGAAACGGCTAGATCTCGCAGGGGCGGCAAGCATCGCAACTCTGGGTGTGGCGATACTTGCGGCGCTGAACGCTCGGCGCGCGTATCAACGGCAGGATAGGTTGTTTGCACATAACGTCCGCTCGTCGACGCAACAGGAAGACTCTGGTCAATTTCGATTGCCACCGGCGGAATCTATCGACGCGGCTCACAAATTCTCGCGCGGGAGGTTTTGGTGGGGACTAGTGTCCACCACTATCCTGAGCTTGTTCTGCACGGCCATTCTGTGGGCCGAAGGTTGGCCACAATCAGCCCCCGAAGGCAAATTCGACAAGTGGTTGAGCAACGTGACCGGTTGGGTCGACCCAGGGACATCGCTGACATTTTCTTTGGCAGTCCTCGGTTTGATCGCTACCATTACCATCTCGGTGAGCTTCGCGACTCCAAGCCGCAGCGTAATCGATCAGGTCGAAACAAACTTCTGGAGTGCGGTGCTAACGGGATTTTCGGCGGTATCGTCGATGGTTGCATTCACGGTTTCTTTGGTGGCTTGGCCCTCAACGATCGGAGTGCCCAGGCTGGCCACAGGCGTCGCTGTGCTATCGACACTCGTTGCGTTCGGCTGCTTGGTGCTGACTGCATCGATCAGGCTTAAGACCGACAATGCAGCGATGCGTCGCCGGTCCATCAGCCAAATCAACCAAAAGATCAACCAGCTTGAAAATCGTCGGCAAGAGGTTTTCGGCATGTCAGCCTCAGTATCCACACGAAACTTTCGATCAGTTTTCATACTTATTGTGCACTGCCTGGCCGTCTCGCTCTTGTTCGCGTCCCTCGCATACAGCGTAATTCTGCTAGCCCCTGCCTCTGAGCCCAAGTCCTTCGGTTGGTCGTTTACTTCTGCGATTATCGCTACTTCAGCTATTTGGTTTTTTACCCACTTACGGTGGTCGGTGTATCGGTCCACACGGCGGTGGAAACTGGAAACAACTTCGAAGTTTTACGCGCTGCTATGGGTCGCATTCATTACCCTGTTCTTTGTCGCTGACCTCCCTAGCACTTGGACAGTCGCTGTTTTTGGTGCATTTCCTCTGATCTCGGCCGCCCTGGTGAGTTTGTCGCGTCCAGACAGAATATTGTGGGGCCCTGTCAGATGCGTTCGATGGTTCGCACGGCCGGTGTGGGATGAAGTTGACCGCTCTCTTCAAATTCAACTCGGAGAATTGAGAATCCGAGAAATTGCGCGTCGCACTGCACCTTTGCGAATGTGACAGAGATGACTTAGGCCCTACGAGACGCTCCGACACATTTTGAAGGCATTTCGACGTATGGGTCTAGATCGCGCGCGTCGCAGGTACCGACCGCAGAAAGGACTCGGCCAGTGGCCAACCGCACCTATCTCTACTCGACTCCTGTTGCTCCGCATGAGAATCCGGCTGCCGCTCGCGCCCGAGGTCTCACCGGTATCTCCGAGTGGTCGTACGCGATACCGCTGGTCCCGAGGATCCTTGTGTCCGTGAATCCCTTCGCCCAACAGTCGATCATCTGGGACGACACCCCCGACCTGATCGCGGTCACCGCGCCCTGTGGTCCTGGTATCGCCCGGCTCGAAGACTTCCTCGGCCGAATCGATCACCCCGAACTCGGCACGATGGCCGGCGATGCGCTGCGTTTCCTGCGCAGCCACACCGAACCCGACCACTACTTCGTCCTCGAGTGCGGCGAGATCTTCGACATGGACGACGAACCGTTCGCCGAACAGGGCGCGGCCCTGATGACCGGTCTGGCGGACATCGACGCCGAGATGGAGGCGGCGCTGGCCACGCTCGCACCCGTCAAGCCAAGCTTCTGGGAGCGACTGTTCACGCCGACTCAGGAGAGCGTCGAGGAACCGCTACGCGAGCTCGGCCTCGGTTACTGGTCCGAGACCCTGTACTTCGATCTCGACGTCCCGCGATAGGCGAACCGAGCATCCATCGGTTTCAGACCGGGTGGTCCGCAAACAGGTACCCTCGGATTTCGTGCCCGACTACGCTACCGATCTGCCAACCGCTGCGTCCACCGTCCTCGGCGGTTGGGGTCGCACAGCCCGAACTACCTCGCATGTCGTTTCGACTCCTGATGTAGAGGCGATCGCGAAGGCCGTCGCCCGCGTCGCAGACGACAACGCGGACAAGCCGTTGCACCTCCGACGTGGAGTCATCGCTCGTGGTCTGGGCCGGTCTTACGGAGACAACGCACAGAACACCGGCGGGTTGGTCATCGACATGACCGCCTTCCGTCGAATTCACAAGATCGATGCCGAGTCCCGTCTCGTGGAGATGGACGCGGGAGTCTCTCTCGATCAGCTGATGCGCGCGGCACTACCGTTCGGCCTCTGGGTCCCGGTTCTCCCCGGAACACGCCAGGTATCCATCGGCGGAGCGATCGCCTGCGATATTCACGGCAAGAACCACCACACCGAGGGCAGCTTCGGAAATCATGTCCGCTCGATGAATCTGCTCACTGCTGACGGCAGTATCCGAACCTTGGAGCCGCATGGCCCGACATCCGAGCTCTTCTGGGCTACCGTCGGCGGGATCGGACTGACCGGGATCATCCTGCGCGTCACCCTCGAGATGACGCCGACCGAAACGGCGTATTTCGCCAACGACGGCGCTCTGACCGCGAGTCTTGATGAAACCGTCGCTTTTCACAGCGACGGCAGCGAAGCCGACTACACGTATTCGAGCGCCTGGTTCGATGCAGTCAGTGCGCCGCCGAAGCTCGGCCGGGCCTCGATCACGCGTGGTTCGTTGGCGACCGTCGACCAGCTTCCGCTGAAATTGCAGAAGAATCCGTTGAAATTCGATGCGCCACAACTGTTCACGACACCGGATGTTTTCCCCAACGGCTTGATGAACAAGCTTTCGGCGTCAGCGATCGGCGAGTTCTACTACCGCACCGGCGGCAACTACGTCGGGAAGGTGCAGAACCTGACGCAGTTCTACCATCCGCTCGACCTCATCGGTGAGTGGAACCGTGCCTACGGGTCCAAGGGATTCCTGCAATACCAGTTCGTGGTGCCCGTCGACGCGGTGGACGAATTCAAGAGCATCATCCGCGATATCCAGCGTTCGGGACACTATTCAGCTCTCAACGTCTTCAAACTTTTCGGCGAGGGAAACGCAGCGCCACTGAGCTTTCCGATGTCCGGGTGGAACGTCGCCTTCGACTTCCCGATCAAGTCCGGCCTGGGTGAGTTCGTCGCCTCCCTCGACAAACGGGTACTCGAATTCGGCGGTCGCCTCTACACCGCCAAGGACTCTCGGACTACCGCAGCAAGTTTCCACTCGATGTATCCGCGAATCGACGAGTGGATCCAGATACGCAGAAATATCGATCCGACAGGTGTTTTCGTGTCCGACATGGCCCGAAGACTCGAATTGGTCTGAGGCGCCGATCAGTCGGAGATCTCACCCAACCGACGCTCCAGGTAGGCCCGCTCCGGTTCCGTACCAACCAGATTCAGCGCACGTCGGTATGCAGACATTGCCGCGTCGGTGCGTCCCAACCGCGCGAGCAGTTCGGCGCGTGCAAGGTGATACGGGTGGTAGTCGGTAAGTTTGGGCTCCGCTGCCAGTTCTTCCAAAGCTGCCAGCCCAACCTCCTCGCCGTCGCGCATCGCCAGCGCCACTGCCCTGTTGACTGCGACGACGGGCGAAGGCGTCAACGTGAGAAGCACTCCGTAGAGCGCGCAGATCTGTGGCCAGTCGGTGCTCTCCACATCTGCGGACTCGTCGTGCAATGCGGCGATGGCGGCCTGCACCCCGTACGGCCCCGGCGCTCCCCCGGTCAACGCGACTACGACGAGGTCGCTGCCTTCCTCGATCATCGGCTGGTCCCAAAACCCGCGATCCTGGTCTTCGAGGAGCACGATCCCGCCGGCGGCGTCGGTACGGGCATCCCGACGCGCGTGGACGAGAAGCATCAATGCAAGCAACCCGGCGATCTCGCGCTCATCGGGAAGCAATGCGCGCAAGATCCTCGCCAGCCTGATCGCCTCCACCGCCAGGTCGACGCGTTGCAGATCCGGACCCGAACTCGCTGCGTACCCCTCGGTGAACACCGAGTAGATCACCTGCAGAACACCGGGCAAACGTTCCGGGAGTTCTTCGGCGCTGGGAGTGCGGAAGGGAATCCGAGCCTGACGGATTTTCTTCTTCGCGCGCACGATCCGCTGCGCCATCGTCGCCGAAGGAACGAGAAAGGCCCGAGCGACTTCGGGCGTCGTCAACCCGCCGAGGCAACGCAAGGTGAGTGCGATTCGGTCGTCCTCGGCCAGCGCTGGGTGCGAGCAGGTGAAGAACAGCTGCAACCGCTCGTCGGGAAGTTCTCCGTCGACCGTGGGCGGCGCCGGGTCGGCACGATCGGCGTCCACCTGCATCACCGCCAATCGCGCCGCATAGGCCTGATCACGACGAAGCCTGTCGACGGCTTTACGACGCGCCGTGGTCAGCAGCCAGGCGCCGGGTTTAGCCGGCACTCCGTCCACGGGCCAGTGCACCAACGCGGCCTCGACGGCTTCGGAGGTGACTTCCTCGGCCAGATCCAGATCACCGAAGCGGCGGACGAGCGAGGCCAAGAGTCGTCCGCGTTCCTCCCGGAACACTGACTCGATGGAGTTCTCGGCCTGCTCGTCCACGGCGAATCAGTCCCCGAACCCGGCCAGTGGACGCACCTCGACGCTGCCGCCGTCGCGCGCGCCGGGGCACCGCGCGGCCCAGGCCAGCGCCGCATCCAGATCAGGAACGTCGATGACGTCGTAGCCGCCGAGGATCTCGCGGGTTTCTGCGAAGGGTCCGTCGGTGACGGTCTTTTCCCCGGACTGCGAGACTCGAACCGTCGTCGTGGTGGTCAGGTCGGCGAGAGCATCGCCGGACACCCAGATGCCGGCGTCCTTCATTTCCTTGTCGTATTGCTGCCAGTCCTCGAACGTGCACTGGGGTTCGGTGTCTCCGCCGGGTGCGGTGTAGATGAGCAACATGTACTTCATGACTGACTCCTTGGTCTGTTGTTTTTCTTGCGGCTTTCTTGCCTTACAACATGACGACGAACGGTTCTCCCCGGAATCGACAGGCGACTCGAAAAAACTTTTGGCGAGTTCGGCCGAGGCGCTGCCGTTAGGCTGAGTGTATGACCGAACGCGACCGGGACGCCGCTGGGAAACCCCTCAATTCGCGGCCCCGTGACGGACTCGGACGTCCACTGCCACGCGACGCAGCGGGCGGTGTCCCGCGCATTCCGGACGATGTACGCCTGCCACCAGACGAGTCGATCACCGAGGCGCAGCGCCTCCTCGACCACGGCATGCCTTTCCACGCACACGAGATTCTCGAAGGAACGTGGAAAAGCGCGCCGCCCGAGGAACGTGACCTGTGGCAGGGACTGGCTCAGTTGGCCGTCGGGCTCACCCATCTGCTTCGGGGCAACAACACCGGCGCCGTCTCACTCCTCGGCCAGGGTCACGACCGCATCAGGCACTACGAGGTCGAGAGTCCGCACGGCCTCGATATCCCCGGTCTACTGACGTGGTCCGAACACCTGCTCGCCGAAATCGATCGCCCCGGCGATTTCCCCGCCCCTCCGATTCCGAGGTTGAGAATCCCCTGATGCCCATCTTCCCCATGTTTCCGCTCGGCTCCGCTTTGCTACCGGGTGAGGTGTTGCCCCTGAACATCTTCGAACCTCGGTATCGCGCACTGGTCGAGAACGTTCTCGAAGCTGCCGACGGCCCACTGTTCGGAGTAGTGCTCATCGCTCGTGGCCACGAGGTCGGTGGCGGCGAATCACGTCACGACGTCGGCACTCTGGCTCGGATCGAGTCTCATGTCGCCATGGGTGCCGGGCGGTATCAGTTGTATTGCCGGACCGAAGACCGCATCCGGGTCAATCGATGGCTGCCAGACGATCCCTACCCACTTGCCGAGGTCGAATTGTGGCCTGACGAGAACAACGGAACACCAGTCACTGCTTACGAATACGACTCGCTCCTCGAGCGCATCGAGTTCATGTACGGAATGCTGGGAAAGCTCGCACTTCGGGCCGGCGAACAGACTCCGCGAATGCCCGTCCCACCGGATCCCTTGGATCCGCTGGGTTCTCGGCTGTATGCCCTCGCCAGGAGCATTCCAATGGGTGACGCCGATCGCCTGGCGATTTTGACCGCGCCAGGCGCCGACGAACGTATTCGCACACTCTCGGAGGCAGTCGAGAACACCATCGAGGTCGCGCAGTTCAATCTCCTCTGAGCGCAACTACGCCATCGTCTGACCCATGTCGATGACGATCTTCGTCCCGGTGACCGCGCGGGAGAGGTCCGTCGCGAGGTAGACGACGGCGTTGGAGATGTCCTCGACGGTGGTGCGCGGGACGGACGTGAGCGGCCACTTGTACGAGTTCATGTACTCCGGATGAGTAGTGAGTACCTTACCGACGTTGGGATCGTTGCCCATCTCGGTCTCCACCGCGCCAGGGTGGATGCTGTTGACTCGAATGTCGAAGCTTCCCAATTCCGTTGCAGCAGTACGAGCCAAACCCACGAGGCCGTGCTTGGCCGCCGAGTAGTGCGCGCAGCCGGGCGCTTCGGCGACGCCGGCAGCACTGCTCACAATCACGATGGAACCACCGTTGCCGGCTTCGATCATTGCAGGAACCGCAGCTGTCATCGTGCGCCAGACACCATTGAGATTGATGTCCACCAGCGTCGACCACTGTTCTTCAGGCATCTCCCAGAAACGGTTCCACGTAGCGATGCCCGCATTGGCAATCACGACGTCGAGGCGACCGAACTTGTCGACGCCCGACGCCACCGCCGCCCGCAGCGCCTCGAGGTCACGGACGTCCGCTACAGCGGTGACGATCTCGCGCCCCTCCGCGCGCACGAGACGAGCCGTTTCTTCGAGGTCGGCTTCAGTCGCGGCCGCGTAACCCACGTCTTCGGACACCGACGCGCACACGTCGACAGCGATGACGTCTGCACCTTCCTGCGCGAGTCGAATCGCGTGATTGCGTCCCTGACCCCGCGCTGCACCGGTGATGAAAACGACCTTGCCTGCCAACAGTTGTGTCATGGCCGGGACGTTAGACGCTGATGAGGCCGCCTGCCTGTGAGTTCCCGCTCGACGGGAATCAACCGTCGACGATGACGACGTGAAGATTCCTCGGACCATGGACACCTTCGACGCGCTCGAGTTCGATGTCGGAGGTCGCCGACGGGCCGCTGATCATGGTGGTGGGGCGCTCCGGTGTCAGCTTCGCAATCGCCTCCGGCACTCCCACTTCCACACTGCTGCGATACACGACGCAGATGTGTGTGTCCGGTACCAGTGTCAACGCACGACGTCCCTGCGATGGACCGGCGTCGAGGAAGATGGTGCCGGTTTCGGCGCACGATACCTTCGAGCCGGTGACAACGGCGTCGAGGTTCTCGAGTTCAGGAGCCGGTACGTCCGGGCTGTCCACCACCAGCGTTCCGTCGAATCCGGCTACCCATGATCGGTCGAGGCCGGCGGGGATCCCCAGACTGTGTAGTCCGTGCTCTCTCAGTATTCCGGCGACGGCCTCGGCGATTTCTGTTGCAGCGCAATGGTGAACGTGCGCCTTGTAGTCCACCAGACGGTCGACGAACAAATCGATGAGTTCCTCGTCGGACATGGTTCTGCCAGTCCGGTAGTTTCGCGGTATCTCGCCTTCGCGGGCGGGCGCCAAGGTGATGGCATCACGAATGCGTCCGAGCACCACTTCACGTGAATTCATCTGTCCGCCTTCCCGTCACGACGAGCCTCGTCCAATGCCGCGCGGCCTTCGTCGGAGTCCCACCAGGATCGGAAGGTCTGCTTGGGCGGTGCGGGAATGTCTCTGGCAGCTGTCCAACCGTTCAATGGAGGTGGCAACGTAGAGATCTTCCCTTTCCTGCCGGCCACGACGCGTCCGAGCCCGGCAGCTTTCTGAGCCAACGTCCACCGGCCCTCGGTCGACATCGCCAGAGAGGCGGCTTTCATCGCCAAAGACTCTGCCGTGACACCGGATTGCTCGACCTTCTGGTGCCGCAATTCGACGAGCAGCGAGGGTATGTCGATCTTGACCGGGCAGGCGTCGAAGCACGCACCGCACAGACTCGAGGCAAAGGGAAGCGTCGAGTTGGGATCGTCTTTGCCATGCATGCCCGCGAGCTGCGGAGTCAGCACCGCGCCGATCGGTCCCGGATAGGTCGATCCGTAGGCGTGACCGCCGGTGCGCTCGTAGACCGGGCACACGTTCAGACACGCCGAGCACCGTATGCAGCTCAGGGCTTCCCTCCCGATCTTGTCGGCAAGCGCGGCAGTCCGACCGTTGTCGAGGAGGACCAGGTGGAACTCCTGTGGACCGTCGTCGGGCGTGACGCCGGTCCACATGGAGGTGTACGGGTTCATCCGCTCCCCCGTCGAGGACCGCGGCAGCAGTTGCAGGAAGACCTCCAGATCCTGATACGTCGGCAGAATCTTCTCGATGCCCATCACGGTGATCAGTGTTTTCGGCAGGGTCAGGCACATTCGCCCGTTGCCCTCCGACTCCACGACGGTCAGAGTGCCCGTGTCCGCGATGCCGAAATTGGCGCCGGAGACGGCGACCGGCGTCGTCATGAACTTGTGGCGCAGAAACTTTCGTGCAGCAGCGGCAAGTTCGGCCGGGTTCTCCCCGAGGTTGGGGTCGACATCTGGCATCTCACGAAGGAATATCTCCCGAATCTCGGACCTGTTGCGATGGATCGCGGGAACCAGGATGTGCGACGGTTTGTCGTGGCCGAGTTGGACGATCAATTCCGCGAGATCGGTCTCGTAGGCGGTGATTCCGTGGGCTTCGAGATGCTCGTTGAGACCGATCTCCTGCGTGGCCATCGACTTGACCTTGATGACCTCGTCGGAGCCGGTGGCTTTGACAAGTTCGGTCACAATGGCGTTGGCCTCGTTGGCATCCGCCGCCCAATGCACCTGCCCACCGCGCGCGATGACTGCAGCCTCGAACTGTTCGAGCAGTTCCGGCAACCGCGCCATGACGTCGGCCTTGATCGCCGAACCCGCGTCACGCAGCTCTTCCCAATCGGGCAGCTCTCCAGTCACGTTGATGCGCTTGGCACGGATGGTGTGCGTCGCCTTGCCGATATTGCGTCGCAGTTGCGCGTTGGCCAGCTCGTGATGTGCTGCGACGGGGAATTTCTCAGTACCTCGCAGGAACCCTGCACCCTCGGGCGACCTCGGCGGGAAGCTGGGCAGACCCAGCGTCACAGCTCTCATGCGTGCACCCGGCTTTCCACCGACGCCAGAATCTCCGCGAGGTGAATGGTCTTGGCGCCCATCTGCAGTCGTGACATACCGCCGCCGATGTGCATGAGGCAGGACGAGTCTCCGGCGCTGCAGAATTCGGCGCCGGTGTCCGCAACGTGGCGAATCTTGTCCGCCAGCATGGCCGTCGAAGTCTCCGCATTCTTGATGGCGAAGGTGCCGCCGAATCCACAGCAGGAATCTGCTTCGGGGAGTTCGACCAGATCGATGTCGCGGACGTTGCGCAGCAACTGAAGTGGCTTGTCCCCCACCCTCAACATGCGCAGTGAGTGACAGGTCGGGTGATAGGTGACTCGGTGCGGGAAGTACGCACCCACATCGGTGACACCGAGAACGTCCACGAGGAATTCGGAAAGCTCGTACGTCTTTACCTTCACGGTCTGCACCTGTCCACACAGCGACGCGGTGCCGTAGCGCTCGGCGACGATCTCGTGTTGATGACGGACCGAGCCGACGCACGACCCCGATGGTGCGACAACGGCGTCGATCGACGCATCACCGAAGGTATCGGCGTAGTTCGCGACCAGCGGTAGTGCGCCTGGCTGATAGCCGGTGTTGACGTGCATCTGCCCGCAGCAAGTCTGCCCGGACGGAAACACGACGTCGTGCCCGAGACGGGTGAGCAGGAGGGCGGTGGCCTTGACGGCGTCGGGAAACATCGTGTCCCCGATGCAGGTGGCGAACAGCGCTACTCGCATGTGGTTCCCCGCAATCTGTCGGTGTGGTCTGACCACAGTAATACATCCCCGGACAGGCCACCCCATAAACGGCGTCCACCCGGTTATGCTCTTGCCTCATGCCGACCGAGCCGAGCCCGCGAGCGTGGGAACAAGTACTGAGCCACCTCGAACGTCGGCTCGTTTCAGGCGAGGTGTCTCCTGGCCAGCGCCTGCCGGGAGAGAGAATTCTGGCAGCAGAGTTGGGCGTCGGACGGTCATCGGTCCGAGAAGCGTTGCGGGTCATGGAAGCACTCGGCCTCCTCAAGGCGCAGACTGGCTCCGGCCCGACGTCCGGCGCGATGATCGTGGCCAAACCGACCGGCGGTATGACCATGCTGATGCGGATGCAGGTTGCAGCACAAGGCTTTCCGGTCTCGGATGTGGTGAAGACACGACTCGTTCTCGAATCCGAGGTGATGCAGTCCCTGGCATCGCGGACCCCGACACCCGACCTCCGCGCGGCCGTCGAACTGCTCGACTCGATGGAGGACGCAGCTCTCTCGGCCGAGGAATTCTTGCTACTCGACGCACAGTTCCACGTGGCGCTCGCCGACGCGGCGGGCAATCAGGTGATCGCAGCCATGATGACCGGCCTGCGCGAGTCCATCGAGGCCTACGTTCTCGCGGGCGTCCAGATCGACACCTGGCCGAGCACCTGCAGGCGACTGCGTGACGAACACCGAGGATTGGTGGATGCGGTCAACGCGGGTGACGGCGAACTCGCACGTCAGCGCATAGTCGGACACATCCGCGGTTACTACTCGGAAAGCGCGCACTCCAGCCGGTGACAGGGGGTGGTAATTGCGCCTCCAGAAGTCGTGTACTGTTGGTTTCACACCGACGCGGGGTGGAGCAGCTCGGTAGCTCGCTGGGCTCATAACCCAGAGGTCGCAGGTTCAAATCCTGTCCCCGCTACAAAGAAGAGGCCCGTAGGTTGCGAAAGCGACCTACGGGCCTTTTGCTGTGCGCCTTTATTAACCGCCGGGGGTTAATAAAGGCGCACAGCAGTGGTTCACACCACCACGTTGTGAAAATCGATCTCTGCGACCAGCATGCCGGAGAACCACCGATCCAGGTCCTCGTCGGTGACGGACTCGGGCATGGCGTCCACCTCGCACGCCAGCACCGCCACCTGAGACACGAACGGCGGAGCGACATGCATGTCCACCCAGTCCTGCAACGCTGGTTCGCGATCTACCCTCACTGCCGCCGCCTCCCGGCACCACGACAGATACAGGGTTTCCGCGGCGTACATGCCCACCAGCGCCGCCGCCCTGCCCTCTTCGCGAGCGAGAGTCAAGGCGTGCGTCGACAGCACGGCCGACTCCTCGACCAGCGCCGCTGCGTCCCCCTCGTACGGGAAGCGGGAACGCAACTGCGCGAAATACTCGCGCTGCTCGCCCACCAGGTTCGACATCGACGTCACGTGGTCGAGCGCGTCGTCGAGCGTCGGGGATTCGGCGACCACCAACCCCAACACCTTGACGGCCGTCAGTACAAATGCCTCTTCGATCACGAGGTACCGGCGGAATCCCTCATCACTCAACGTCCCGCCGATGGTGTCCTCGATGAATGGAACCGCCCGCGCGGCAGCGAGATTACTCTGCTGCCGCGCGAGCAGGTCTGAGGAGCGACTCATTCGCCGGCGACCCAACTGATCAAGCCGTCGAACAGGTCGGTGTATCCGGGCCATTGCTCACAGAACTCCGGCGGAGCCCAGTGCGGCGAGCAGTCCGAGGTGAAGACGATCGACCGTCCGGCGCCGTATTCACCGGCAGCGACAAGCGGATCGCCGTTGATGGTGGCGGGAACCACGGCACCGTCCTTCGCGACGACGCGGTTGTATCCCAGGAGCGCCGGCCAGGAATCGCCGGCACCACCGAGAGCCGGGTGAGCAGCATCGACGACGGTGGGAACGATCCCGGCCGGTGTCTCGACGCGATCGTCCTCGGCCAGCATCGTCACGGGCAGTACCTCGGCGATCGCGGTCTGGCGGAAAGCTGCTCGCGCCTGGAACCCGGAGAACGAGAGGTAACCACCGATCATCATCAGTGAGCCGCCGGCGTTCACCCAGTCACGAAGCGCGACAAGGCGATCCTCGCCGGCGCGGAACTGGTCGAACACGCCGGGAGCCAGCTGCAGCGAGTTCGCTCCGATGTCGGAGAGAACGACGACGTCGAACTGCGACAGTGCTTCTGCGGTACCGGGGAACTGCGTCGGCACCAGGTGTGCGGGCATGTGTGTCACGTCGTGGCCACGTGAGGTGAGCGCATCCCGAAGCGGGCCGACTCCCTCGACGTAGGAATGGACACTGAACTCGTCGACGCCCTTGACGTGCGTCGACGTCGTCATCCAGCTCTCGCCGGCGATCAGTACTCGTTTACCCATGACTGCTTCTGTTTCCTTTCGCGGCCTGCTCGAAGAGCGACCTCGGGTTGTCTCGCATCAATGCGGACACTTGCTGGGGATCTACACCTGCGCGCACCAATCGGGCGGCGAAGGCGAGTGGTACGTAGGAGAATCCGTTTCCGCCGTGCTTTCTGAGCATTGATTTGAGGAAGAGGTCGTGACTGAGCAGGAGCTGTGATGCGTGACCGGAGGTGACCAATCCGGCTACCGCAGTGGCTGTTTCCGCCGGATGCGGAGAAAGACCCTCGCCGGGGAAATCGAAAGGCATCCCGATCATGTCGAACTCGAGAAAGACACCGCGGTCGGCGAGCGATCGTTGGTAGTCGGCGTCGTGTCCGGACGGGTCCATGTGGCACAGGACCACTGCTTGCGGATCGACGCCCATCTCGTCGACCACGATGTCGACGACGTGATGTCCCACGCGCTGCCAGCCCGGAAGGTGGACGAACAGGGGCACGTCCACCTCGCGCTGGGCGATGCATGCCGCCCGCAACGCTTTCGCCTCGTTCTGAGTGAAGAGCGGGGAGACTCCGATCTCCCCGATCACGCCAGGAGCCAATTCCTTTGCCGGATCGAACTCCTCGACGAGCGAACCTGCCAGATCGTCGACACCGAGTTCGTGGACCTCGACCGGATGGGTCGTCTCGAGGTACCACCCTGAACCCATGATCACTCGCACGTCTGACTTTCGCGAGAACTCCGCCAGCTTCTCCGGTGCCCGGCCCAGTCCCGGCGGTGTCAGATCGACGATCGTCCGACCACCGAGGCGGGCGAAGTCCGCAAGGTCTTCCACCACGGCCGATCCGTCGTCGACTCGACAATTGTCGAGACTGTAATACGGATTGTCGTGAAGAAGCCAGGCATCCTCGGCGCGTACCGGACCGGCCAACCGCTGTGCCACAACCGGATCCGGGGCCTCGGTGTACGCACCGGTGACGTCGTTGTGCAGATGTTCGTGTGTGAGAACCAGTCCGAGTTCCGAGCTGTCCACGGTTCCCGTGACAGTACGAACCTTGCTCATGAGCGTGCAGGCCCCGACGGTGCGGACTGCAGGTGTCGCCACAGCGCGCTCAGTGTATGTCCGCGCATGTTGATCCAGATGGCCAGTAGCAGAACGACACCGGTGATGATCGGCGTCAGGAACGGGCTCACGCCGAGCAGGGTCAATCCGTTGGCGATGATTCCGGTCAGGACGGCGCCGATGACGGTACCGATCACGGTGCCGCGACCGCCGAAGAGATTGGTGCCACCGAGAACCACCGCGGTGATCACGGTGAGCTCGAATCCCGTTGCGGAGTTGGCCGAACCCGAGCCCAGTCGAGCCGCGATCAGCAGTCCCGCGATACCGGCAGCCAAGCCGGTGAAGACGAGCGTCATCATGAGCACACGACGCGTGTTGACGCCGGACCGTCGCACGGATTCGACGTTGGAGCCGATACCGGTGACATAGCGCCCGAAGCGCATGCGGTTGAGCGCAATTGCTCCGATGACCACGACGACGAGAGCAATCCAGGCGCTGGCGGAGAACCCGAGGAACTCAGCAGTTCCGAGCTTCGCGAAGTAAGTGTCGGCAGGAACCGGAACGGAGAATCCTTCGGTCCGATACAGCGCGATACCGCGAATGACGGACATCGTCGCCAGAGTCACGATGAACGGCGGAATACCCTGATAGGCAGCGAGCCATCCGTTGACCAGGCCCCAGGCCGCACCCATCACCGGGGCGGCGACGAAGACCAGGGACGAATCGACGCCGGCCTGGATAAGCTCGGCACTCATCGCCGCGACGAACGCGACGATCGCACCGACGGACAGGTCGATCTGACCTGCCGTGATCACGAAAGTCATCGCCACCGCGATGATCAGAACCGGAGCGATCTGGGTTGCCAGGTTCGACAGGTTCGTGAATGTCAGGAACGACGACGTGGTCGCCGAGAAGACGGCTGCGACAGCAACTGTCACCGCCAGCATCGCGAGGGTGGGCTTGTTGACGCTGTCCCACAAGGAGGGTTTCGCGGCGAGCTTGCGCTCGATCGGCGCCTGGGTCTTCTCGAGAGTGGTCATGCCGTGGCTCCCTGTGTTGCTGCCGATGTCCGTTGCGGCACCGGAGTTCGAGTGATGAGTCCGACGAGGGACTCGATGTTGAGGTCGCCGATCGGAACGTCGTCGACACTCTGCCCCTCGTACATGACCGTGATTCGGTCACACACGCGGAACAGGTCCTGCAGGCGGTGTGTCACGAGAATGACGCCCACGCCGGCCGCTGCGACGTCCGTGATCAGCTTGAGCACCGACTCGACCTCGGCGACGGCAAGCGCTGCGGTGGGCTCGTCGAGGATCAGTACGTCTGGGCGGAAGGAGACTGCGCGGGCGATCGCGACGGTTTGCCGCTGTCCGCCGGACAGTTGCCCGATCTCCTGGTAGGTCGACTTCACCTTGACATGCAGGTCGGCAAGAATGTGAGCCGCCTTCTCGTGCATGGCATGCCGGTCGAGGAAGGGGCCTTTTCGCGGTTCTCTGCCGAGGAACAGGTTGCTGGCGACGTCCAGCGTGTCGCACAGAGCCAGATCCTGGTAGACGATTCCGATCTTTTTCTGCTGGGCGTCGAGAGGCGTCGAAAAGCGCACTGGTTCACCGTTGACGCGCATTTCGCCGCCGTCGTGCTGAACCGCACCGGCGAGAATCTTCATCAGAGTGGACTTACCGGCGCCGTTGTCGCCGACCACTCCGAGTACTTCACCCTTCGCCAGCCGAAGGTCCACTCCTTGAAGGGACTTCACCGGTCCGTACGACTTGGTGATGCCCGAGAGTTCGATCAGTGGAGGTGCCATGATTACTTCTCCAAGTAGTACATGTAGTCGGCCACGTTCTCCGGGGTCACGATCTGGGTGGGAACCGGGATGTTTGCCGGAGCGCCGCGTCCGCAAGCCAGGTCGATTGCCGAATTCATTGCCTCATGGCCGAATTCGAAGGTGTTCTGCTGGACCACGCCTTTAAGCCAACCGGCTTTGAGTCCGCCTACCGCCTGATCCGAAAGATCCCAACCGACTGCTTCGATGCGATCCTGCGCCTTCTGACTGTTGACCGCCGCGACGAGACCGATCAGTGCCGGCTCACCGGTTGCGTAGACGTACTTCATGTCGCCACCGCCGGTCAGCAGGTTCTCCGCCGCGGTCTGTGCGTTCTCCTGAATGTTACGTCCGTCCACGACGGTGCCGACGGTCATTCCGCGGCCGGTCACGGTCTCCGTGAAGCCCTTCTGCCGCTCCAACTGAACAGTGCTGTTGAGCGCGCCGACGATACCGACCGTTCCGGTGTTGTTCGCGACGTCGGCCAAGGTGTTTCCGATCTTGGCGCCACCCTCGGCGTTGGCCGTACCGACCTGAGTCGACAGTGCCGGATCGTCGATGGTCGCGTCCACCGCGACGACGGGGATGCCCGCGTTCTTGGCCTTGACCACCGACGGCTTGATTCCGTCCGTGTCGATTGCATCGACGATGATCGCGTCGACTCCGGCGGCGATCAGATTGTCGAAGGCGTTGGCCTGCGCGACGGAATCGTCGTTGCCGCTGATGATCTGCAGGTCGACGCCTGCCTTGTCCGCGACGTTCTTCGCGGCATTGTTGATCTGGTTGAAGTACAGCGCCTGGAGGTTGATGGTCACCAGACCGACCTTGAGCTTGCCGTTCGTCCCGTCACAGCTTTCGGCGACCCGGGTCGGCTGCGGGATGGACGAGCCCCCCGATGCGTCCTTCGAGTCACTCGACGAAGCCGAGTCACAAGCGGTGAGCGTGAGCGCGACTGCAGCTCCCAGCGCCAGAGGCAATGCACGTTTCATCATCGAGTCTCCAAAAGGGTGTGAGGGGTCAATGTTGCTGTGAAGCTGTCCAATTCATCTCGGGTGGGGCATCCGCGGGGGCCTGCGGTGGCGCAAGCCAATGCAGCCGATGCCCCGGCGAGTCGTGCGGCGTCCACCGGTGAGCGCCCGGCGTCGACAAAAGCGATGTACGTACCGCCGAAGCAATCACCGGCCCCGACGGCATCGACGACGTCGACCACTACTGCCGGTTCGCTCGTCACCTCGCCGTCCGGTGTGGCCAGTGTCCAACCTCGCGAGCCGTCGGTCACCAGCAGGTGGGTGTGGTGCTCGGCGGCCAGAGTCTGCCACTGGTCGAAACCGATCCCGAACTCGCCTTCCCACAGGGCACGCCCTACGACGACGTGGTCGGCCAGAGCGAACGCGCGCAGTGCCGCGGCTTTGTTTTCACAACCGTCCAGATCGATTACCAGACTTACGCTTCCCGGCAATTCATCCGGGAGGAAGACCGCACGGTATCCGTCGAGGAACAGTCGTCCACCGCCGGCAGCGGCCAATCGGGTGACGACAACTCCGATGCGTTCGGCATCGTTCGGGTCGTCCTGGCTGATGATGGAGCGATCGCCGTCCTGCGCGATGAGAACAACTGCCGTCGACAGGAACGCATCTCGCGGCGACCAACTGGTGTCGACGCCGTCTGCCTCGAGGGATTCGAGAAACTCGGTGGACCGCGCGTCCGGGCCCACGGCACCGGCAAAGATCACTTGCGCGCCCATTCTGGCCGCGGATACCGCAGCATTTGCATTCATTCCACCGTCGATCTGACTGATGGCCGTTGCCTGAACGCGCTCACCGAGTACCGGTACGTGTGGGACATGTACCGTCACATCGTTGTTGGCGTATCCACAAAAGACAATCATGGTTACTTTCCTGCGGCCCGGGACAGTTCGCGGACCTTCTCGCCTGCGACCCGTCCCCACCAGCGTCCATTGTCCTTCACCGAGGATGCAACTATCGCGCCGTCGCATTCCTTCATCAGCGCTGCGACATTGGCAGCCGTGATGCCGGATCCGATGATCACCGGAAGAACGGTGTTGTCTCGGATCACGGAAACCTCGTCGACCGAAGCGGCGTCACCGGTGCGCGAACCCGTCGCGATCAGAACATCTGCGTCGAAGAACTCGGCGTCTTCGGTCTGTTCCGCGACAGTGCGGTCCGCGACAATGGCATGCGCACCGTGTTTGACGTGCACGTCAGCGAAGATCCGGACCGGGTCGGCGCCGATGCGATGGCGGAAGCGCGTCGTCTTGGCGGCCTGGCCCTCGATGAAGCCCTCATTGGCAATGTAGGCATTTGCCCACTGATTGACGCGCACAAAACTCGCGCCTGCCGCCCACGCTGCGGCCACTCCGCACTCGCCGGCGTTGGACAGGATGCTGACGCCGACGGCCTTGCCGAACTCGCCGACCACCGCTGCCGTGATGACTCCCATGCTCGCGGCGGTTTCGTATCCGTGTTCGCCGGGCTTGAGGAACGGTATGTCCCAGTGATTTTCGACGATCACACCGTCGAAACCGTTGTCGACATACGCGTGTGCTTCCTCGACGGCGAAGCGAGCAATTTCCGAAACCGGCTGCCCGGTGTAGTGCGGGCTGCCCGGCAGGGCCGGGAGGTGAATGGCCCCGATGAGAGATGGCGTGCCGGTGAACATCTCTGCCAGCGCCGAGGGCTTGGGCGGAAAGACTCCGAGCGGTGATGCGGTCACTTCAGCTACCCCATTCCATGCGCAAGATTTGCGCTGTATGTCCATGCACAAGATCTGCACACGATGTAATCGATTGCCTTGATGAATTAGCAGGTTATGCGATCAACACCGGGTTGTGTCAAGGATTTCACAATTCGAATTTGTAAACGATTGCCTCAATCGCGTTACATGCGGGACACTGGACCGTGCGGTTCGATAACCTCGGACCCGAATCGAGCAGAAAACGGGGGACGCATGCGCAAGGCGACCATTCGCGATGTCGCGGAACTGGCCGGGGTGTCGACGGCCACCGTGTCGCGGGCACTGTCCGGATCCCGCCCTGTCTCGGACGAGCTTGCAGCGACGATCAAACGAGCCGCGGATTCTCTCGGATACTCGGGAAACATCATCGCCAGCTCGCTGCGTCGTAATCGGACGGACACTGTCGGAATGGTGGTTCCGAGTATCGCGAACCCCTTCTTCACTTCGCTGGTGGTCAACGTCGAACACGTCCTCGCTCGGCGCGGACTACAACTGTTCCTGTGCGATTCTCGTTCCGATCCCGACGTGGAAGCGCAGCGACTCAAGTCGCTCGTCTCCCGGCAAGTGGACGGAATCATCATCAGCCCGTGCCACGGCGAGCTGAGTGCAGAAGCCGTCCGAGCCAGCGCGGCAACGCTTCCGGTCGTTCAACTGGACCGGTTTGCAATGGATACCCAGACGGACTGGGTCGGCGTCGACGACGACGCCGCTCAATCCCTGGTGATGGAGCATCTGTCCGAGCGTGGCGCGCAATCAGCCGCCTTCATCAGTTCCGAGCTGACCAATTCGTCAACAGAACTTCGCCGGGCCGGCTTCTTCCGCCACGCGGATCGAATGGGCATCGAAACTCGTGACGAGTGGACACAACTCGGCGAGTACTCGATCGAGTGGGGGCGCACGGCATCCAACATCATCCTGACCGGCAAAACTCGCCCCGACGCCCTGGTCTGCGCCGACGACTTGATCGCACTCGGTGTGTTGCAGACCTGTCACGCATTGGGCATCGACGTTCCCGGCGACGTTCTGGTCACCGGTTTCGACAACATCCCGTTCTCCGAATTGTGCAACCCGCCGTTGACCACCGTCGGGCAGCCGCAGGAAAGAATCGCGGAAGAAGCTGTGCGACTTCTGGATCAGGCGATGAACAACTCTTCCGAGTCGACAGCCCACATCGCGCTTGCTCCTGAACTGATTGTCCGTCAGTCCACCGTCGGCCAAGCGGCGGCAACCGCACCGTAAGCAGCGATCGCATCGTCCAGTTCGGAGACCTTGACGCTTTCGTTGGCCGCATGCATCAGCGAGGG
Organism: Rhodococcus sp. RCBS9; assembly: GCF_029457415.1. Classification (NCBI taxonomy): domain Bacteria; kingdom Bacillati; phylum Actinomycetota; class Actinomycetes; order Mycobacteriales; family Nocardiaceae; genus Rhodococcus; species Rhodococcus sp. RCBS9. The sequence goes on from NZ_CP120422.1 coordinate 1,742,955, forward strand.
AGTGCCAGGGCCCCAGATCACGACGGGAGCACCAGGGGCGGCGGCGGCCAGTACCGAAGCGTCGGTGAAGTACGAAACCGGTTCGGTTGCAACAGGGATAGGCAAGGTAGCCAACCACGGATCCGACGCGTCGGTACGCACACCTCCCAGATGAATCGACGTCTCCACCGAGTCGACTTCTGGTTGGGCTCGCCACCACGCGAGCAGGTCGGCGCCGTCTCCCACCGTGCGGTGATCGATCACCGCACGTGCACTGTCCGGCACGATGTTCGGAGCCGAACCCCCGCCGACCAAGCCGAGGTTCCAGGTTTCGGCACCCAGAAACGCGTCGGACGACAGCGGAAGCTCACGCCGGGCTCGGTCGACGACGTCAAGCAGTTTGAGGACGGCGTTGGTTCCTCGCTGCGGTGTACTCCCGTGCGCGGCTTTTCCTTTGACGGACACTTCGAGCCACAGTGCGCCGCGGTGCCCCAGGTTGATGCGATTGCCGGTCGCCTCGGGAACGATGACAGCCCCGACCTCGAGATTCGCAACGGCGTCGGCCGAACGAACAGCCCCGAGCGATCCGATTTCCTCGTCGCTCGTCAGCAGTAGTGCGACCGGGACTCCACGTTCGAAAGCGTCGACAACCGCGGCAGTAGCGGCAACAAGGCCGGCCTTCATATCCGATGTCCCTCTGCCGAGGAACAATTCGCCGTCGACCTGTGCGGCGTACGGGTCGAACTCCCAGTCGGAGACAGTGCCCACTGGCACCGTGTCCACGTGGCAGGCGAACAGTAGTCTGGCTGCCGAGGGTGCAGCTTCGTTGGTGATCAAGGCCCAGGGATGATTGCCGGTCAGGTCTGACTCCACCTTCGCCTGTGGCGCACGTGAGAGAACCAACGAGACAATCGAATCCATCACCCGCCGTTGAGGAGCGGCCTCCCCCGAGACCGTGTCGAGAGCTACCAGTTCCGAGAGAAGTCCGAGGGAATCCATGTCCCTATTCTTACACTGCCACGGATTCAGTGCGCTGCCAGCTGGGCGATGACAACGTAATTGTCGTCGGTCGACTCTCCTTCGACGACATCACAATTGGCGAGGATCAGCCGTCCCGGAACCGATTCGCGCAACTCGTGAGCGCCCAGCAGCGAACCTTTGTGCAGCGGCCCGACTGTTTCGACGTCGTACTCGAGTGTGCCGTTCGGTGTACCCAGGAGAATTCGATCGCCCGGCTCCACTACCCGGAGCGCCCGGAACGGTGCTTCGCGAGTGGTGTAGTTGTGGCCGACCACGACAACTGTTTGTGTGGTCGACGTTCCCGGCATTCCGCTTTCACCCCACCACACCGGCAGTTCGTCGACGGGATTCAGTTGCTGCCCACTCTCGCCGCCGCGCATCAGTTTCTCCGAGTGCAACGGACTGCTCAGGTACGTGACCCCGGACGCAGACCTCAACTCGATCCTCTCGGGTTCTGCCGGATCGACGGTCACCGAAGCCGGTGCAGCCGCGATATGCGACTGCACCGGCGAGCGGTCAGGTAGCGATACCGCGTTCTCGCCCGAACATCCGGATACGAGGAGGGCGAGGATCGCTACCGCCGAGAGACCGAGGCTACGCAGACGTGTTGCCCGGGCCGTCATGACGCTTGCGACGAACAACCACCGTCGTAGCTGCTGCGGCGGCAGCGCCCACGACTCCGACGCCGATCAATACAGCCGGCAGGTTGGAGTTGCTGCTACCGCTGGTGCTGCTGCTTGCGGTGTCACCGAGAGCAAGGTCGACCGGGGGCAGGCTTCCGGCGAGCGCCGGATCGCCGTCGGCATCGGTGACGTAGTAGTCGACGACGTCGAAGGCTCCCTTGTTGTTGTAGTAGCCGACCAGCTTGACGCCGGTCTTGTTCACTACAGCGGTGGTCTCGTCGACCTTCGTGACCCCGGAGCCGTCGTCAGTGTGCTCACCGATGATCACTTCACCGCCGACGCCTGTTCCGTTGTCGATCTCCTTCTCGCCCTTTGCCTTGAGCTCGTCGACGATCTTCTGCGCTGCATCCGCTTCGGCCTTTGCGGCGGCTGCGGCGGCCTGAGCTTCCTTTGCCTTTGTTGCTGCGGCGTCGGCCGCCGCCTTCGCGTCTTCGGCGGCCAGGTAGAGATCCTGCGCCTTCTTACTCGCTGCTTCGGCAGCTTCGGCCTTCTTGGCGGCTTCGGCAGCCTTTTCGTCGGCGATTGCTCGCTTGTCGGTGGCCGCCTCCCCTGCAGCATCGGCCTCGGCCTGCGCCGTCTCCGCGGCCTTCTGCGCAGCGGCAGCGTCCTTCTGTGCGGAAGCTGCGGTAGCTGCCGCTTCATCTGCGGCCTTACGGGCGGCGGTGGCAGCTTCTACCTCGGTGGCGGCTGCGGACTCGGCTGCCTTGGCGGTGGTTTCGGCGGCGGTGGCCACCTTCTGAGTTTCCTTGACGGTGATCGCGAGCTGCTTGGCATTCCAAGCTGCGGCCAACGCCTGAGCCTTTGCGGCGAGTCCCTTCGCGATGTCCCAGTTCTTGAAGGCTTCCTCGGCTTCCTTGTTCTTGTCCGCTACCAGTTTGGCGTTTGCATCCGCGGCAGCCTTCGCCTCATCGGCCTTGGCCTGCAGAGCATTAGCCTCGGCGCGAGCGCGTGCCGCCTCCTCGGTCTTGGTCCCCGAACCGGCGGCCTTCGCTGCTTCCTCGAGTTCCGCAGCCTTGGCTGCAGCCGCATCAGCTTCTGCCTGAGCTGTTTTTGCTACCTCTTTGGCATCGGCCGCCGCGGACTCCGCAACCTTGGCCGCCTCTTCCGCTTCCTTGGCAGACTGTTCCGCTGCCCCGGCCTCCGCCTTGGCCTGCGTCGATTCGACCGCCGCCTTGGTTGCCTCGACGCTCGCCTGGGTCATTGCCTCGGTCGCCTTCACCGAAGTGTCTGTCGCTGCGGACGAGTCGACCCCTGCCGTCGCGGCTGCTTCGGCGGCCTTCGCTGCCGCGTCGGCAGCTGCCTTGGCTTTTGCTTCGGCTTCCGCCAGTGCTGCAGCGACCGTACCAGCGGTTTCGGCACTGCCCGTGCCCGCGACCCCGGCTTCAACCTTCTCCGGCGTGGTCTCGGTGCTCGTCGCCGCGTCGGCGTCGGTGGTGGCAGCTGCCTCTTCCTCGGCGCAGGTCACCAGCGGATCAGCGCTCGGGGTACACACGGTTTCCGGCTCTGCCGATGCAATTCCCGTGCCGCCCACCGCCAATCCGAGAGCTAGTACGGCACCGGCGGCCGCAGAGCGGACCCTCCGAGAATGGGCGATGGACTTCTCCGACATAGCGCTCAACCTTTCGGCCTTCTTTACGAAGACGGCAATTCCGGCGTGGACAGCCTTTACTTCGTCGGCTGACTTCCAGACGTTACGACCGGTCGGTCCGAAAAATTGAGAGCTGCTGCTCTACCCGCAGTAATCAGGACCGCGGAACGCGCCCCATCAGGTAGAACTCCGGATTGGGCAGCATGCCGGAGAAACTCGCCATGCGATTGCTGAGCCCGAAGAATGCAGTGATCGCGGCGATGTCCCACGCGTCCTCGTCGCCGAAGCCGTGCACACGAAGGGCGTCGAAGTCGGCGTCGGCGATTTCGTGCGAGGCGGAGTTCACCTTGGTGGCGAAGTCGAGCATCGCGCGCTGACGATCGGAGATTTCTGCGGTGCGATAGTTGACCGCAACCTGGTCGGCAACCAGCGGCTTCTTCTCGTAGATACGCAGAATTGCGCCGTGCGCGACAACGCAGTACGTACATTTGTTGGCCGCAGAGATCGTGGTGACGATCATTTCTCGATCACCCTTGGTGAGTGCGGAATCTTCCTTGAGCATGATCGCGTCGTGGTATGCGAAGAATGCCCGGAACTCGGCTGGGCGCCGAGCGAACATCAGGAAGACGTTGGGCACGAACCCCGACTTCTCCTGGATCTCGAGAATCTTGGCGGCGATGTCCTCGGGCACCTCGGTCAATTCAGCCTGCGGAAAACGGGTGCTCACTGTGCCTCCTGGTCAGCCATCGATGTTCGATTCAAGATAATGATGATTAACTGAGTTGTCCAGATGCATTTCCTGCCCTACTTTTTCGGGCACGGATAGTCGGGTACGGCCCAAGTGATCTGCGTAGCGTGAAACCCGTGAACAGGAAGACACGATGATCGACGGACTGAACCGCGCGCTCGACTACATCGAAAGCAATCTGAGCGGCGAGATCGAGACAGCCGAGATGGCAAGGCTGGCAACCACCTCGGAGTATCACTTTCGGAGGATGTTCTCGGCCCTGGCCGGCATTCCCGTATCCGAATACATCCGTCGACGTCGACTCACCCTGGCTGGTGCCGAGTTGTCCGTCAGCAGATCAGGAGTGTTGGAGACCGCCGTGAAGTACGGCTACTCGTCCGCGGAAGCCTTCACACGAGCGTTCACCGCATTTCACGGCGTGAGCCCCGGCGCGGTCAAACGCGCTCCCGCCGTTCTCAAATCCCAACAGAAACTTGTCATTCACGTGACACTGGAAGGAGCCACACCGATGGACTACATGCTTGTGGACAAACCTGCCCTGACGGTAGTCGGGTTCAAGACCCGGGTTCCATTGGTTCACGAAGGTCCCAATTCTGCGATCGAAGATTTCACCCGCTCCGTGGACAAGGTTGCGTTGCGAGGGTTGCGCGAGCTCTCCGATCAGGACCCGGCGGGAATCGTCAGTGTCGTCGACAATTTGGCGCATCCCAGAACCGAAGGCACAGAACTGGATTACTACCTGGGAGTGGTCACCGGCAAACCTTCACCCACGGGTTTCGATCTGCTGACGGTCGACGCACACACGTGGGCCGTCTTCACCGCCGACGGGTCGGAAATCGAATCTGTGCAGTATTTGTGGCGAGATATCTACACGGAATGGTTTCCTGCCAACCCTTTTCGCTCCGTACCTGGTCCCGAGATCATGCGTACCGAATACAACGACGATTTCACCGTCGCACGGTTCGAGCTCTGGATTCCGGTCGAGAGCGAGCTGAGCGACGTCGGGGCGTAAAACAGCCGCCAGGTCGGATGGAAGTCACGACCCGGCGGCTGAGCCATCAGATGAAACAGACTGTCAAAGAATAAGTTTCGCTCCGGTAGCAGCAACCACGTCCTCGACGCTGATGCCCGGCGCCGTCTCCACCAGGCGGAGACCGTCGTCAGTCACGTCGATCACGGCCATGTCGGTGATGATTCGCTGGACGCAGCCCTTACCGGTCAGCGGAAGCGAGCACTTCTCGACGATCTTGTGCTCACCCTTCTTCGAGACGTGCTCCATCATCACGATGACGCGCTTTGCGCCGTGGACCAGATCCATCGCGCCGCCCATGCCTTTGACCATGTGGCCAGGGATCATCCAGTTCGCGAGGTCTCCGGTGGCACTGACCTGCATGGCACCGAGCACGGCAACGTCGACCTGGCCGCCGCGGATCATGCCGAACGACGCTGAGGAGTCGAAGAACGACGCACCGGGGAGAACGGTGATGGTCTCCTTGCCCGCATTGATCAGCTCGGGATCGAGTTCGTCCTCGGTCGGGTACGGCCCCACGCCCAGAACGCCGTTCTCCGAGTGCAATACAACGGTGATGTCGGTCGGGAGGTAGTTCGGAACCAGCGTCGGCATACCGATGCCGAGGTTCACGTACTGCCCGTCCTCGAGTTCGCGCGCGACGCGGGCCGCCATCTCTTCGCGGGTGAGTTTGGTGGGTAGTACAGAAGTCATGCTCGTACCGTCCGATTCTCGATGCCGACCGTCACGGGGCCGACGTGGACAACACGCTGAACGTGAATGCCCGGCGTGTGGATCTCGGCGGGGTCGAGCTCACCCGGCTCTACGAGGTGCTCGACCTGCGCAATGGTGATGCGCCCCGACGTTGCTGCAGCCGGATTGAAGTTCTGGGTACTCGCGCGGTAGACGAGGTTGCCGTGCCGGTCACCTTTCCAGGCATGGACCAGTGCATAGTCGGCGACGATGCCGCGCTCCATCACATAGGTGACGCCGTCGAAGTCACGAGTTTCCTTGGGCGGACTGGCAACTGCGATGCCGCCGCTGCCGTCGTAACGCAGTGGCAGGCCGCCGTCGGCGACCTGGGTGCCGACGCCGGCCGGGGTGAAGAACGCGGGGATGCCCGCTCCCCCGGCGCGCATGCGCTCGGCGAGCGTGCCCTGCGGCGTGAGTTCGACTTCCAGCTCACCGGAAAGGTACTGACGCGCGAACTCCTTGTTGGAGCCGACGTACGAGCTGACAGTACGACGGATACGCCCCTTCTCCAGAAGCACTCCGAGCCCGAACCCGTCGGTGCCGCAGTTGTTGCTCACCGTTTCGAGTGATGTCGCGCCCTGCTCGAGGAGCGCATCGATGAGGATTTCCGGCACTCCGACGAGCCCGAAACCTCCGACAGCGATCGTGACGCCGTCCGGCACGTCGGCGACGGCCTCGGCAGCAGTGGGAATGACTTTGTCCATCATGTCGATCACAGTAGCGCGACCCGTACGTATTGTGAACCCCCGTCCGCATAACGAACATTTTTCGCCCCCGGCATTGCCTGGGTCACATCTACGAACTATTCTGTTCGCAGAGCGCAACACATGTACACATTGCGAACAACTTCACGTAACCGAACGACGAGGTTCCCTATGCTGCATCTACCGCCGAGGTACCAGCGGCCGACTGGCGTCAACGCCCCGGCCGATTTCGCGGACTACAAGACGACTTCCCTTCGCCACCCGAAGCAGCCGCTGAAGCTGCTCCCCCAGCGGCTCACGGAGCTCACCGGGCCGGTATTCGGCGAGGATCGCGTCGGCGCCGGCGAAAACGACCTGACCATTGCCAACGGCGGCGAAGCACAGGGACAGCGCATCGTCGTTCACGGCCGCGTACTCGACGGCGACGGAAAACCCGTCCCCCACACACTGCTCGAGGTATGGCAGGCCAACGCCGGTGGACGCTACCGCCACACCGGCGACAACTGGCCCGCGCCGCTGGATCCGTTCTTCAACGGCCTGGGTCGCTGCGTCACCGACGCGAACGGCCACTACAGCTTCACCACGATCAAGCCGGGCGCCTACCCGTGGATGAACCACGACAACGCCTGGCGACCGGCACACATCCATTTCTCGCTGTTCGGCACGGCATTCACGCAGCGCCTCGTGACGCAGATGTACTTCCCCGACGATCCGATGTTCTTCCAGGACCCGATCTACAACGCGGTACCCGAAGCAGCACGTCACCGCATGGTCAGCGTCTTCGACTACGACGCCACAGTCCCCAACTGGGCTCTCGGGTTCCGCTTCGACATCGTCCTGCGCGGCCGTAACGCCTCCGTATTCGAGAACGAGGAAGACCACGATGACTGATCACACCGCGAAGCCCGCACCCACTTATCCGGTAGTCCCCGGCGACTTCACCACCGCCCCCTTCGGTGTCACGCCCTCTCAGACCGTCGGGCCGTACTGGCACATCGGCCTCCCCTGGACGGACGGCCCCGACGCCGCTCCCGCCGATACCCCCGGACGAATCACGCTGGCCATCACGGTGATCGACGGCGCCCGTACACCCGTCGCCGACGCGATGATCGAAACATGGCAGGCCGATACACTCGGACGCTTCAACCATCCGGACGATCCCCGTGGCGCAGTGGAGCTCACTCCGGCTGGTTTTCGCGGATTCGCCCGCAGCGCAGCGGATCCCACGGGCACTGCATTGGTCAACACTGTCAAGCCCGGTGCGCAGCCCACTGAAACGGATGCGGACGAGGCCCCACACGTGAACGTGTCGGTCTTCGCTCGCGGCATGCTCGACCGCCTGGTCACCCGCTTGTACTTCCCCGAAGACGCCGACGCACACGCAACAGATCCGGTGCTGTCCTCACTGAGCGAAACCGAACGCGCGAAGCTGGTTGCAACCAAGGTCGACGGTGGGTACTCCTGGACGGTCTATGTTCAGGACGAGGACGCGAACGGCGTCGAGACGCCCTTCTTCGAACTGTAAGAGGAGTACACATGCCCACTCGCGGCGCACTGTTCGACCCGGTGTTCGGGGCCACCCGCGTATCGGAGCACCTGTCCGACCAGGCGTGGGTCACCGCGTTGCTCGACGTGGAGGCCGCACTGAGTTGTGCGATGGCCACCGTCGGATTGGCGGACGGGGAACATTGCGCCGCGGTGGCTGCTGCCGCGGCCGAACTCTCACAACCGGGCGGTCTGGACATCGTGGCGCTCGGCCGCGCGTCGGCCGCCGGCGGAAATCCCGTCATTCCGCTGGTGAAGATGCTGCGCGAAAGGGTCGGACAGGAGGGTGTGCCTGCCTCCGTGGTGCACCCGGGCGCCACCAGTCAGGACATCATGGACTGTGCGCTGATGCTGTTGACGCGACGCGCGGGCGCGGTGGTTCTGGCCGACCTGACCCGCGCCGCCGATTCCGCCGCCCACCTCGCCCGCCTCCATCGCTCCACTCCGATGGTCGCGAGAACTCTGGGCCAGCAGGCACTTCCGACCACCTTCGGGCTACTGGCATCGAGTTGGTTCACTGCACTCGACGCCGCAGCGATTCGCCTCGAGATCGTGCTGTCCACGTTGCCGGTTCAATTCGGCGGCGCCGCAGGCACACTCGCTGCGTTGTATCCCGACGGGCTCAGGATCGCCGATGCACTGGCAGACGAACTCGGCCTGGCCAGGCAGGTTGCTCCCTGGCACACCGACCGCGTGACCATCGCAGAACTCGCGACCACGCTCGGTATCGTCGCCGGCGCCGTTTCCAAGCCCGCCACCGACATCACCGTCATGGCGTCCACCGAACTCTCCGAGGTCGCCGAAAGCGCTCCGGGCGGCTCATCGGCCATGCCGCACAAGCAGAATCCCGTCGCGGCCATCACCGCCCGCGCAGCAGCGCGACGTGCTCCCGCACTGGTCGCCACAGCCCTGTCTAACATGGATCACGAATTCGCCCGCGCTGCAGGCCCCTGGCACGCCGAGTGGGAAACCGTCACCGATCTCCTGCGTCTGGCAGGCGGAGCGGCGCACCAGCTTTCCGTGAGCCTCACCGGCCTGCAAGTACACACCGAGTCGATGGCTCGCAATCTCGACATCACCGGTGGCCTGATTCTCGCCGAGCGTGTCACCAAGGCCCTGTCCGCACACACTGATCGAGCGCGCGACATCGTCACCGCGGCAGCCACTTCCGGAACCAGATTGGATCGTGATCCCGCCATCGCAGAGCACCTGAGCGAAACCGAGATCGCCGAACTACTCGACCCCGCACACTATCTGGGCCACGCCACCGATCTGGTCGACCGCGCCCTCGCCGAACGCCCCACAGGAGGATCTCGATGAGCGTCGCGCTCAACTTTCAACAGACCGGCAATCTCGATGCCCCGGCAGTGGTTCTCCTGGGTTCACTCGGATCCGATCTGTCCATGTGGCAGCCGCAGATTCACGCGCTGTCGAATCGCTACCGCGTCATCGCCGTCGACCATCGCGGCCACGGCAAGTCACCGGTGCCTGCGGGCCCCTACTCCATTGCCGATCTTGCCGGCGATGTCATCGCTCTCCTCGATTCGCTCGAACTCGAGTCCGTACATCTCGTCGGGCTCTCCCTCGGCGGCGCTGTCAGCCAGTGGATCGCCGCTCACCACCCCACTCGCGTCGAGACGTTGACCTTGATGTGCACGTCCTCGCAGTTCGCCCCGGCTCAGCCGTGGATCGATCGTGCTCGGGCTGTCCGTGCGGACGGTATCGCGTCAATCGCGGCCGCCGTCGTCGGACGCTGGTTCACGCCGGGTCTGGCCGACAACGATCCGGAACTAGTTGCCCGCCACGTCGCAATGGTCAAAGCCACACCCGACGAGGGCTATGCCGCCTGCTGCGAGGCGCTTTCGGTATGGGACGGCCGCGCCGACCTGGCCCGCATCGTCGCTCCGACGCTCCTCATCGCTGGCGAGCAGGATCCGGCGACGCCTCCGGCGACGTTGAGCGCGATCGCCGACGGTATCGCCGACGCGGTACTGCACGTCGTTGATCCCGGCGCACACCTCGCCAGCGTCGAACAGGCCGGGCGCGTCACCAAACTACTTGCAACGCATATTGCCTCGCACACATCTGCGCTCGCCCAACGTAGCGCCGCGGTGTCGGCCGGCATGACCATACGACGCCAGGTGCTCGGCGACGCCCACGTCGACCGTTCCATTGCCGGTGCCACCGAGTTCACCGCCCCTTTCCAGGACTTCATCACTCGCACGGCGTGGGGTGACATCTGGTCGCGCCCCGGCCTCGATCACCACACCCGCAGGCTCCTCACTCTCGCGATCCTCACTGCCGTCGGCAACGAACACGAACTCGACATGCACATTCGCGCTGCGCTGCGCGCCGGGATCGATCCCGACGAACTCGTGGAAGTATTTCTCCATACCGCGGTCTATGCGGGTGTGCCGAACAGCAACTTGGCTTTTGCGCTGGGAAAGCAAGCACTCGCGGACCTCTCGGCCGAACCTGAGGAGAACGAGACAACATGAGTGAGAACAGCAGCGAGCAGGCGCCGGGACCGTCCCCGGACTACGTGCAGTCGCTGGCCCGTGGGCTTTCCGTCATCAAGGCTTTCGACGGTGAGCACCCGCGTCGCACCCTCAGCGAGGTTGCCCGGCACACCGATCTCACGCGTGCGACTGCTCGCCGCTTCCTACTCACGCTCGTCGAACTCGAATACGTACGTACTGACGGTTCGGTGTTCTGGTTGACGCCCCGTGTCCTCGAACTCGGCTACAGCTACCTCTCCAGTCTGTCCCTTCCCGAGATCGCCGGGCCGCATCTGGAAGCCTTGTCCGCCAAGGTCCGTGAATCCACGTCCGTGTCGATCCTCGACGGTGACGACGTCGTGTACGTGGCTCGTGTTCCGGTCAGCCGCATCATGACGGTTTCCATCACCATCGGCACGCGCTTTCCCGCGTACGCCACATCCATGGGTCGAGTTCTGCTCGCCGGCTTGCCGGACGACGCACTGGACGCCTACCTCGCCCGAGTGTCCTTCGCCCGCCTGACCGGCAAGACCATCTCCACCGCCGACGGACTGCGTGCCGAACTCGAGAAGATTCGCGCCGACGGGTTCGCGATTGTCGATCAGGAACTCGAAGAGGGTCTGCGCTCGCTCGCCGCACCCATCCGGGACGCGACCGGTGACGTGGTCGCGGCCGTCAACATCTCCACCCAAGCCGCCCGCTACAGCGCCGAAGCTGTTCGCGGTGAACTGGTTCCGGCCGCAGTCGCCACTGCGGACGCCATCTCCGTCGATCTCGGACGTACTCAGTCGTCCAACAATCACTCGGCTGCCACCCGCTGACCGAGCAGACCCAAGGAAGAACCAATGCCTGACGTTGTCATCTGTGAACCGCTCCGTACCCCTGTCGGCCGCTTCGGCGGTGTCTTCCGTGACGTAGCCCCGGAAGATCTCGCCTCGACGCTGATCACCGAACTCGTCACGCGTACCGGCATTTCCGGCGCGGAGATCGACGACGTCATTCTCGGCCAGGCTTCGCCGAACGGTGAGGCTCCGGCGATCGGACGCATCGCGGCGCTCAACGCGGGTCTGGGCATCGATGTTCCCGGCATGCAGGTGGATCGCCGGTGCGGGTCGGGATTACAGGCAGTCATCCAGGCCGTCATGCAGGTTCAGTCCGGTGGCAGTGACCTGGTCCTCGCGGGCGGTGCCGAGTCGATGAGCCAGGCCGAGTTCTACGCAACCGGAATGCGTTGGGGCGTCAAGGGTGAAGGAGTTGCGCTCAGCGATCGTCTCGCGCGCGCCCGCGTCACAGCCGGCGGACGTGACTTCCCGGTTCCCGGCGGAATGATCGAAACGGCAGAGAACCTGCGCGCCGAGTTCTCCATCAGCCGCGAGGATCAAGATGCACTCGCGGTTCAGTCCCATCAGCGTGCCGTCGCAGCACAGAAGAACGGCGTCTTCGCCGAAGAAATCGTTCCGGTATCCGTTCCGCAGCGCAAGGGCGAGGCCCTGCTCGTCGACACCGACGAGCATCCACGCGCCGACACCTCGATGGAATCGCTTGCGCGCCTTCGTCCCATGCGCGCAAAGATCGACCCCGACTCCACCGTGACTGCAGGTAATGCCAGCGGTCAGAACGACGGCGCAGCACTGGCGATCGTCACCACCGCCGACAAAGCTCGTACCCTCGGACTGCGACCGCTCGCACGCCTCGCGAGTTGGAGCGTTGCGGGCGTTCCGCCGCGCACCATGGGCATCGGCCCCGTACCGGCGTCGGAGAAGGCACTCGGCCGCCTCGGGCTGTCCCTGGCGGACATGGACGTCATCGAACTCAACGAAGCCTTTGCGGCACAAGCACTTGCAGTCCTGCAGAGTTGGAATCTCGAGGCCGACGACCCACGCATCAACCCCAACGGCTCCGGCATCTCCCTCGGACATCCGGTCGGAGCTACGGGTGGACGAATCCTGGCCACCCTGTTGCGCGAGATGGACCGTCGCGAAGCGCGTTACGGCCTCGAGACGATGTGCATCGGCGGCGGGCAGGGCCTGGCTGCGGTCTTCGAGCGCCTGTCCTGATCAAGCCCCGACGTGCGCGACGCCGGAGTCACCGAGTTCGCCGCGTAGGCCGTCGAGAAAGACACGCAGCAGTTCGGTGAGTTCGGCCTGCTGCTGCTCGGTGAGAATCGACGTCAGTTCGGCTTCACGGCCGAGAACTCGGTCCACCAATTGCTCCACCAGCTCGTGACCGGCGGCAGTGAGGGTCACGAGCACTATTCGTGACCCTTGCGCGGCGGAGGACCTCTCCACCAGACCCGCGTTCTCCGCGCGCGCGAGTCGTTGCGAGATCGCACCGGCCGTGACTCCGGTCTGCTCGGTGATCTGGCGAGTCGTCAACTGATACGGCTCGCCGGATCGCCGCAGGACACTGAGTAGGTCCAGCGTGGCTGTGTCCGCACCGGCCGAGGCGAGTACCCGTCGGCGATCCTCACCGAGCAGCTTGGCGCACATCCACAGCCTGGTCACGATGCCGATGCCCTCTACCGGCGTGCCCGGCCTTTCGCGAAGCCAGGCCAACGCGACCGCGTCCACCGCGTCGTCCGGGTTGTAGTCGCCCACCACTGCACACCTCGTTTAGCTCTAAATGATACGTTCTTCGTATAGGTCTAAACGTAGCTCACGGAGGTAGGCATGACACGCACAGTTCTGGTAACCGGCGGCGGAACAGGGATCGGGCGCGCAGTTGCAGCGGCGTTCGCCCGAGACGGAGACACCGTTTTTGTCACCGGCCGACGCACGGAACCACTCGAAAAGACCGCGGAGGAGTTGGGCGATAATGTTCACGCCTTGACGTGTGACAACTCCGACCCGAAAGACCTGAAGCGGCTGCAGGATTCACTTCCGGGAACCATCGACGTCGTGGTGCACTGCGCCGGCGGTAACACGGACTTCGATCGCGAAGCGCCGTCAGATCTGGAATCCCTGGCCGCCGGGTGGCGGGCCAATCTGGACTCCAATCTGATCTCGGCGGTGTTGACCACAGCAGCAGTTCGAGATCGAATCCCCAGTGGCGGTGCCGTCATCACCATCGGATCGATTGCCGCCGACAAGGGAGCTGGAGCGTACGGCGCTGCCAAAGCAGCAGTTGCGACGTGGAATGTCGATCTGGCCGCCGAACTGGGCCCAGAAGGCATCACGGCGAACATCGTCTCCCCCGGTTACATCGCCGACACCGAGTTCTTCCGGGACTTTCTGACGGACGAGCGTCGCGCGATGCTGATCGAATCCACCAGCACCAAGCGCGCCGGAACCCCGGACGACATCGCATCAGCCGTCCATTTCTTGGCCTCACCGGGTGCCCGGCAGATCACCGGTCAGGTATTGGCAGTCAACGGCGGTGAGAGAACCAGTCGCTGATCACGCCAGGTGGCGCTCGAAGAACGAGTCGATTCGCTTCCAGGCATCCTGCGCTGCAACAGGATCGGGACCGATTCCGAGGATGCGCTCCAAAGGACGAAGCACCTTGGGTCCGGCCTCCGCGTCGTTGAGGAACGCGTGGCCGGCGGTGGGGTACTCCTTGACGTCGTTCTCGATACCGGCATTGCTGAGCGCCGTCTCCAGCTTCGCTGCCGCGCCCCGGAGCGAAAAGTCCTTGCCTCCGAAACTCCCGACGATCGGGCACGCATCCACCACGGCCTCATCGAGTTTGCGTGGAAGCTGACCGTAATTGACCGAGGCAGCGTCGAAATCTCCGGCGCTGACCATCGCGAAGCCGCCGCCCATGCAGAATCCGATGACACCGATCTTTCCGGTGCAGTCCGGGGATTCCACCAGCCAACTGCGAGCGACTTCGATGTCGGTGAACGCCTTGCCGTGTCCTCGAAGCATCGACGTCATGGTGGGCACTAGGCACCGCTTCGCCCCGCCCGCGCTGTAGAGGTCGACAGCGAGCGTCAGGAATCCCGCAGCGGCCAGCCGCTTGGCTTGCCGCTGCATCACCTCCTCGAGCCCGAAGGCCTCGTGAATCATCACTACCCCCGGCCACGGGCCGGGGGTAGTGGGGGTTTCGAGTATCGCTCGCAGCGGTTGTGATCCGCCGACTACTGCGGCGCGGCCCGTCAGATCTATGTCCACCATGTTTCGATGCTAGGCCGACGCAGGGTCCGTACGCTCGGAAGCGAGGTCAGGGGAGTTGTTTCCCCTGGCCCGCCGCAAGCCCGGTCAAGACCTCGGCGAGCTGCGGCAAGGCGTACGGCGCGCTCAGTGGACCGAAATTGTCGACAAAGGCATTCGAGAGCAGAAGTTCGACCGGCGCATAGGCTCGCGCCTTCACCGCGGGGAGGTTCTGGAAAACTGCGAAGTTCTCCAACCTCGTCGTCGCTTCCTGATCAGAAGCGAGGCTGAGCAAAATGTCTGCGGGTGCGAGTACCTCCGCCTGCTCCATCGACAGCGCAGTCATCTGCTCGGCGTTGTATCCGCGATAGTCGAGTCCGAGTTCGCGCAGCAGAACCCCGGGCGCACTGGCATCCCCTTGCACATACAACTGATCGCCGTACATCGAGCCGATCATGATCGTTCTGCCACCCAAGCCGTTCAGCGAAGCTGCGGTGTCGGAGATCAGGGCGTCGGTCCGGGCGATCGCTGCAGCAGCGGCCTCGTCGACAAATGCGGCCTGCCCGACCGTGGCGACGCCGTCACGCCACGAGGTGGTCCAGTCCAGCGCGATGACCGGCGCGATCTGACTGAGCCTCTCGGCTGCCGGTTCGAGATAAGTCTTCATTCCGATGATGAGGTCCGGCGAGTAGCGCGCGATGATTTCCGGGTTGATTTCGCCTGTGGTGCCGAAGCTTTCGAGGTCGGCTATTCCAGCGGTGCTCTGCCAAGGCAGTGCACCGCGGTCCCACGCACCCGTATTGCCGTAAGCGACTGGGTGAACACCGAGCGAGAGCAGGAATTCCAGATCCGTGAAGTCGCTGGCAACAACGATCCTTTCCGGCTTTCCCGAGATCGTGGTGGTTCCGAGCGCATTGGTCACCTCACGTTGTTCGCCGGCATCAGAAGCATCTGATGTAGTCGAACACCCCGCAAGGATGGCGGCCGCTGCCACTGCGCCGACCCCGAAGAACCCACGGCGACTGAGCTGGTCCACAAGTTCAGACGTCGTGGATTCACAAATCGTTCCGTACATGTATGCACTCTCCTTCTCGGCGACTGCTGCGCGCGCCGAGGGCACAGCGAAAGAGAGGTTAGCCCACCCTCATCTTCCATAGGGTTCCTACGTTTGCGATTCCGAGAGATCGGAGCGATAAAAATGGACCGTTCTCGAGCGGACAAGTACATTCCCGCTGATCTATCACCGCAGGCAGTTGGGCGAGCCACCAGTCCCTGCCTTCGGCGATCGGGTCGCTCCAGCGTCGAAAATCAGTCGAAGATCAGTTGCCATTCCCTCCTCGAAAGCTTCCGAATTACCGTCTTTTGCACGTCGCCCACCGTTCGACTTGCGCGGCGTGGGAGGATAGACATATCGAGATCGGGACTTCGATGTGAGGGCCCGGATCGAGTTTGTAGGGAGTATCGGTATGGCACAGGGCATCGTGAAGTGGTTCAACGGCGAAAAGGGCTTTGGTTTCATCGCTCCCGACGACGGAACACCGGACGTGTTCGTTCATTACTCTGAAATCTCGGGCAACGGCTACAAGTCGCTCGACGAGAACCAGCGTGTGGAGTTCGAGGTTGGCCAGGGCCAGAAGGGTCCTCAGGCCACCAATGTGCGCGCTGTCTGATCAGTGACACAAGAAGAGGGCCGCACCCGCAAGGGTGCGGCCCTCTTCTGCATCGGATTCACCTCTGAATCACTGATCCTGAATGACGGCCAACGCTCCAACGATGTTCGACTCCGCCACCGACTTCGAGATTCCGAGATCAGCCAGAACACCTGATCCGTCTTCGAGTTCGAGCAGCGCGAGCAGGATGTGCTCGGTTCCGATGTAGTTGTGGCCCAGGCGAAGAGCCTCACGGAACGTCAGTTCCAGGACCTTGCGCGCACGAGCGTCGTACGGAATGAGTTCTGGTAGTTCGGAAGTCGGAGCCGGTAGTACACCGGCCACTGCAGCTCGGACGGATCCGAGCTCCACGCCCTGCGCCACTATCGCCTTCGCAGCCAACCCGGCAGGCTCCTCGACGAGCCCCAGGAGCAGGTGCTCCGGCCGGATCTCTGCGTTACCGGCGGCGCGGGCTTCGTTCTGCGAGGCCATGACGACGTTCTTCGCCCGGGGAGTGAACCGGTTGAACCCTTCGTTCGGATCCATCGGCTTCTGATCACTCGGCGCCTTGGGAACAAAACGCTTCTGCGCAGCCTGCTTCGAGACACCCATGCTCGCGCCGATCTCCGTCCACGACGCTCCCGACCGGCGCGCCTGGTCGACGAAGTGACCGATCAGGTGATCTGCAACTTCACCGAGATGATCAGCGGCAATCACGGCGTCGGAGAGTTGGTCGAGAGCATCGGTGTGCACCTTCTTGATCGCGTCGATGAGGTCGTCGAGTCGAACCTTGTTGGTCATTTCCACTGGTTTGCTCATGCGTCAACCATAGGTTGACGCAATCGAAAGCGTCAACCCTAGGTTGACGATCGTCTTCGCCGCCCAGTGCTCAGCCGGAAAAGAATTCACGCAGAGCCGGGACAATAGCGTCGTCGGCGACGCCGTGGCCCTGACCGGGGATCTCCAAAGTCTTTGTCCCCGAGACTTTTGCAGCGATTCTCGTCGCCGAGGCAGGTGCCCATTGACCACTGTCACCGCCGTACATGACCAACGTGGGGACGGTAATGGAGGCAAGCCAGTCGAGCGACTGACAGCCGTGATCACACACAGCGACGTCGTAAGGCAAGGTGTGCGCGATGGCGCACATGTCGGGCCAATCGGCACTCCGCTTGATCTCGTCGACCATCTCCGGAGACGCGCCGGTCAGATCCAGAAAACGCGTCACAGCACCTTCCCTGTCGCCGCCCGCAATCAATCGCTCCAGGTCACTTTGGGCAGTCTCGTCACGCTGGTCGTCGTCCATGTACGGCGCCTCGTAGACGGCGAGCTTACGCATAGGAACGGCCTGCGCAGCGGCCTCCAAAGCCAGCGCGGCACCCGACGACAATCCGTAAACGAGCGGTGTTTCACCGGTGGCAGCGACGACCGCCCGCAAGTCCTCCACCTCGGCGTCGATCGAGAACGCGCGACTGTCACCGCTGTCCCCGCGTCCGCGCCTGTCGTACGAGTACACCGTGAAGTCCGCCGCCAACTCTGCAGCCAGGGAATCGAACCATCCGCGGTCGCAGAACGCTCCGGCGACCAGGACCACTGCTGGTCCGGCACCGGAGCGTTCGTATGCGATGGTCGTACCGTCGCGGGATTGCACTACCGCTGGGGATTGCTCTGTTTGCACGTCGATCTCCTCAGGTCTGGTCAATGCCTACCTGATTAGACCGCCCGCGTTACCTAAACTCATCGGTCCGGTCGGCAGAGGCTTCAGCTGATCTTGTTGTACAGGGCATCCCAACCCTGTGCCACGTACGAAATCGTGTAGATCGAACCGTAGAACGTGGAGCCACCCAGACTGGTGACGTTGCCCGCCTGCACTGCCGGGAGTCGCTGCCACAGCTTGCTCGCCACCAATGCCTGGTACGCGGCACTGTCCTCGTTCTCGGTGATCATGAAGCCGTCGACGCCGGCCAGCACGTCGAGGCCTTCGAGGCTGACGCCGCCCTCGGGATCGAGCCCCTCCGAGGTGGCGGTTTTGCCACCGATGTCGCCGAGCGTCATGTCGCTGGGCTTGTCGCCCTTCTCGGAGGTACGGATGCTCGTGACGTACAGCGTGTTCGTGTCCGGCATGAACGAGACACTGGCGACGGTCTTGGACGCAATCTTCTCGGCATGACGACTGCGGATGTCGGAAATCAGATTGTCGTAGTCGAGCGTCAATCGATCGAGTGTGGCCGTTCGACCGAGCCAGCCCGACAACCGCGAGAGGTTTGTGCGCCAGTCGTCGGTGAACTCTGTCGTCAGAACCGGTGCGATGGTGGACATCTCGGCCACCGGCCACCACTCGCTCTCGTAGTTCAGGCACACGATCAGGTCGGGCTCGAGCGCCAAGATCTGCTCGCGGTTGGGGATCTCCGACAGGAACGGTACCGACGAATCGATAGGCACCCACGGTGTCGCCTGGGCGTACGTGTAGCCGACGAGCGGAAGTTCCAGAGCTACAGCAGGTTCCAGATCGAGCCGCGAGTCGATCGCGACAACCCTCTTCGGATTGACAGGAATGTCGTACGTTCCGAGAGGTGTCGTCACAGAACGCATTTCGGTTTCACCCGAACTGCTCCCGCTGTCACCGCAGGCCGCCAGGAACGCGCCCAGCCCGGCGATCCCGGCACCGAAGCCGAACTGCCGACGTGTGAGGTCCGAAACGAGGCGGTTGTCGGAGTAGCCCTCGGGAAGCAAGAGCGTGGATTGAGCGGGCATGCGTGTCGAACCTCCAAAAGAAATGATTCATCCACTGTTGCGAGCGGATAAGGATGCCCTAACAGCGTACGCAGGGAGGGTCGTCGCGATCGGCCCAGAAATAGTCGAATCAGGCCAATTCGCACCCCTTACTTGTCGAGTTTGCGCATCTCGACGAAGTAGACCGCACTGAACGCGAGGTAGGTGCCGACGATTCCGAGGACCGAGATGATCAGGACGAGAGCGAGAAACATAGCCATGATGGTCTCCACTGACACGGGTTGTTCACGATGTCGATCGAGAGAAAATGGCTTCGAACTGCGGCGCTGCGACTCGAAGCGGGGCCGAAACTTTCGGTTACACACACCACGCTAGCCCCAGGCGTCTCGAGTTTTGATGAACTCGAGGTGAACTCTCCTACGGCTACGTCACACTTTTCTGTCGGACGGTCAGTTCGGTCCGAGCACCTGTCCGGACCATTCGACCAAAGGCGTCAGTGCGCGCCACGCAGTGCGAACTTCCTTCAATGTCCTGGCGCTGTCCAGCCACGACGGGCTTGGGTAACTACGACCAGCAGTCAGCGACTTGTGACGCAGCAATTCGATCCGCGGGTGATCGACCGTGTATCCGCGAGGCGCCGTCTTGAGCTTGTCGCCGCCGATCGTGAATCCGGCCTTCTCGACGGAGGCCAGGATCTTCTCGAGCTCCGGGCCTCGAACGTCGTCGTCGACAGCCGCACGATAACGCGCGATGGTCTCCGAACTGCTGGCGTAGAAACCACCGGCCACCATCAACCCTGCCGCGTCGATCTGCACGTAGTAGCCACAGCTCTCGGCGAGACCGACGAAGGCTCCCTGGTGCGTCTTGTACGGGATCTTGTCCTTCGAGAATCGAACGTCACGATACGGCCGAAAGAGCTTGGCCGTGCCGAATTCGTCCTCCAACGCCGCGGTCAACGACGCCATCGGACGACGAACCACTTCGTCGTACGTCTCCTTGTGCGCTGCCCACCAGGTCTTGCTGTTGTCGGCCTCCAAGTCTTCGTAGAAGTCGAGTGCAGCAACGGGTATGCCAGTGAACGCAGCCATGACGTAAGCCTAGCTGCCTGTTCGGCTTTGGACCGTCTGCCCTGCACCGATGCCCGGATCGGCCCGAATCCGTAGACTGCATGGAGATGATTTCCGAAATACAAGCATGGGAACTGACCGATACCAACCGAGACTGGTTGATTCACCGACCCGTCGAGATCGCGATCTACGTGGCACTCGCAGTCGTTCTGCGCTTCGCACTGCACCGCGGGATCGATCGAATG
The DNA here is from genome assembly GCF_029457415.1 of Rhodococcus sp. RCBS9. Classification (NCBI taxonomy): domain Bacteria; kingdom Bacillati; phylum Actinomycetota; class Actinomycetes; order Mycobacteriales; family Nocardiaceae; genus Rhodococcus; species Rhodococcus sp. RCBS9. Next base: position 1,763,264 of record NZ_CP120422.1, read on the forward strand.
TCGAAGCCTCGCAAGTCTCCGAACGCCAAGGTGAACGAGCGCAGATCGCAGCGAGCCCGGACCATCGGTTCGGTACTCAAATCGACGGTGTCCATCGTCATCCTGGTCTGGTGTGTGCTGCAGATTCTCGGCATCCTCGGGATCAACGTCGCGCCGTTCATCGCATCCGCCGGCGTCATCGGCCTTGCCATCGGTTTCGGTGCACAAAACCTGGTGCGTGACTTCCTCTCCGGCATCTTCATGTTGCTCGAGGATCAGTACGGTGTCGGCGACGTCGTCGATCTCGGCGACGTCGTCGATCTCGGCGACGCGGTCGGCACCGTCGAAACAGTGGGCCTGCGCGTCACCACGATTCGAGATGTCAACGGCACCTTGTGGTATTGCCGCAACGGCGAAATCCTGCGAGTGGGCAACATGAGTCAGGGTTACGCCACTGCAGTTCTCGATCTCCCGATCGCCCACAATGCGAACGTGCACAAAGCGTGTGAGGTGGCGACGCGAGCTGTCCTCGAGGCGGCAGAGTCCGAACCGATCAGGGCGGACATGATCGACAAGCCGGAGATGCTGGGAGTCAATTCGGTTACTGCCGAGGCAATTACCATTCGAGTGACGGCGCAGGTCAAGCCTGGGCGCCAATGGGCAGTCCAGCGCGCATTTGCACGCTCGGCGCTGACTGCGTTCGAAGAGCAGGGAATCGAGGCACCTTACCTGCCTGTTCTGCGCTGACGGTTGAGACGGAATCGGCTACCCTTTCCATCAATTACGCGAGCCCCCGGCGCGGTCGATACCGCCGGGGGCTCGCTGGTGCCTGAAGCATGATTCAGACGGTGGAGGTCGAGACCTCCCGATCTGCCGATCTGTTGCCAAACGCCCTGTGCAGGAACATCGTCAGAGCAATTGCTACCACGATTCCGATCAGCGGTGGGATTCCCACCTCGAACTCACCGGAAAGCCAAGCGAGGAACGCTGCGACGGCATAGACGGCCAGGTTTCGCCAGTGGACCGGCTGCGGGGTGTATCCCTCGGGAATGCCTCGCCGCCACCGGCACAGGAAGTCAGCGATGATCACGCCGCCCAATGGCGGGATGAAAGTTCCGAGCAGACTCAGGTAGTCGACCAGATGGTTGTGCACACCGGTCAGAGCGAGCGCCGTGCCGATCACACATCCACCGATGACGAACGGGGTCTTGCGAGGCTTTCTGAACAGTTCGGCACCGGCCACTCCGAAGGCGTATGCGGTGTCTGCGTTGCTCTTCCAGAGGTTTCCGAACAGCAAGACCAGGCCCCAGCCGACAAGCCCGAGGTTGTAGAGGATCAACACGAAGTCACCCTCGTGGAACGTGATGGCTCCGATGGCGCCGAACAGGATCATCAATCCGTTTCCGAGGAGGAACCCGATAACGCAGGCCCACACCGCTTGTGATCCGGAGCGAGCAAATCTGGTCCAGTTGGGCGCTTGCGTTCCCGCCGATACAAACGTGCCGACGACAGTGGTGATTGCGAGCGCGATCGTCATGGTCGTCTGCGGTTGAACCGAGACCAGGCCGGAGAATCCACCGACCTCTTCGAGGGACCGGAACACGACCCAGCAGGCCAACGCCAGGATCAAGGGCGTCGAGACGAGCGAAACCCAGTACATTCCGCGGTAGCCGTAGCAGGCGGTGACGCACATCAAGATGCTCGCCGCGATCATCACCGACGCCCGCGCGAGATAGGACTCCCAGCCCAATGCCTGCGCGGTGAGATCACCGATCGTGCCGATGATGACTCCGTACCAGCCGATCTGAGTACCGCCCAGCAGGATCGAAGCGAGCTTGGACCCGCGAGTGCCGAAACTGTAGCGCGCCATCACAACTGTAGTCAGTCCGGTTCGGGCTCCGACGAACCCCATCATGGCGACGTAGACCCCCAAGATGGCGGATCCGGCGGCGATCACCACCATCAGTTTCCAGAACGAGAACGCGGTACCGAGCGCTGCTCCGGCCAACATCGTCGGCGTGAAGATGGTGAACCCCAACAACACCACCGCGAGCGAGAAGAACGGCTTACGTGCATGAAGCGGAACCGGAGTGACGGGATAGTCAGGATCGACCGGGTGGCCTGGGCTCTCCGAATCGCCTGCGACCGTGGCAGGTTCGACGGCGCTGCTCATACAACTTCGCCGATGTCTTCGAGCCACAGGCTCGGGCGCTCGGCCAGCATGCGGTCCATCAGTGCCACACACTCCGCGTCGTCGACGACGTCGACCTGAATTCCGCTGCTGCGCAACCATTCCTCCGATGCCTCGAAGGAACGATTTTCGCCGACCACGATTCGAGGGATCTCGTACAGGCGCGCAGTTCCGGCGCACATGAAGCACGGCGACAAAGTCGTGTAGAGGACACACTCGCGATACACCGAGGCCGGCAGTCGTCCGGCGCGCTCGATGCAGTCGGTCTCTCCATGACGGATGGCGCTGTTCATCTGGACCCGACGGTTACGTCCGACTGCGAGAACCTCGCCCCGGTGAATCAGCGCCGCGCCGATCGGCACGCCGCCCTCCTCCCAACCGATCTTCGCCTGTTCGATCGCAAGTCCGAGAAAATACTCATCGGTGTGTGCCGGATGATTCATGTGCGCTCCTGGAGTCTGACCAAAATCGTCGATTGTGGCTCGTGTCACAATCCGACCACGGTGGTAACAGCCCGACAAGGGACAACCTGTCAGTTCGGCAGAACTAGCTCTATGACGAAGTGCCCCCTCGGCGGACGATATAGAAATGCTCCCGACTCTGCGACAAGTTCTTGCGATGCCCTCGTTCAAGGCCGCCGCAATCGAGGTGCTCGCGGGCGACATCGATACCGCGGTGGTCCGCTGGGTCCATTCGTCCGAGGTGTACGAGATGGGTGGGCTGCTGTCCGGAGGTGAGGTCCTTCTGACCACGGGCCTCGGTCTGCACGGGCGATCTCCCGAGCAGCTCACCGCCTACATCGACCAATTGGCGGACGCGGGATGCGTCGCACTCGCGATGGAAGTCGGGCGCTCGTTCCTCACGGCCCCTCCCGAACTCGTCGAAGCTTCGCGCCGACGGGGACTCGCGTTCTTGGCCCTGCACGCAGTAGTGCCCTTCGAGCGGATGGTCGAAGACTTTCACGACCTCATGCTCCGCCGCACTCTCGGTTCGGCGCAAGCGGGCGAGCCTGTCTGGCAAGAACTTCTGAGTCTCGTGGTTGCAGGCCAGGGCATGACCGCGCTGCTCGACAAAGTGTCACGACTCGCGGGGTGCGGCGTCGATCTGCTCGACGCGGATGGCAGAACCGTCGAGCGCAGCACAACCGGCGCAGAGCGATCCGAGACCGAACGCACTATCCACGACGTACGCGGCCCGACGAACTCACTCGGTCGACTTGTCCTGTGCGGGCCGGCAACCACACGCCGAACCGCCGTCGCAAACTGCGCCGCCGTCGCGGTAGCTCTGGAACTCGGCCGTCACGGCGATCTCGGCCCAAGACAGTCACTCGCCCAATCGGTGATCACCGACGTGGTGGGCGGTGTGCTCACATCGCACGGCGACTTGTCCGAGCGACTGACAGCGGCCGGGTGGACGCCGTTGTCGGAGGGGCACCACGTCCTCGTCGCCGCTGTCGACATCGATCGGCAAACCCCGGTTCGAGAGCTCGCTGACCAAGTACGCGACGCCGTACGGGCCGTGCTCGGCTCCTGTGTCGTCGGGACTGCGGCCAATCACGTCATCGTGCTCGCGCACGGGTGGGCGTCCGCATCCCCCGCTCGAGTGCGGACTGCGTTCACCGAAGCCGACGAGCTGCTACGCCGCGGGCCGGGCGGTTCCGCGGTACGCACGCTCGGAGTGGCGACGCCGGTCGCGGACCTGTCGGGCGTCGGGGCTGCGGTCGCGCAAGCTCGCGAAGTCGTCCAGATCGCGCGGCGCTTCGGCACCCGGACCGGAGTGATCCTCGCGAGGGACGTCGGCGTCCAACGACTGCTCGCCGCCGGAACGACACCCGCTTCGCTGTCCATGTTCGTAACCGAGCAACTCGGTTCGCTGATCGCATACGACACAGCACATTCCGCCGATCTCGTCCGAACGCTCGACGCGTACCTCGCACATCGGGGCGGCAAGGCGAGAACCGCGGATTTCCTCGGCATTCGGCGTCAGTCGCTTTATGCACGGCTCACGCGTATCGAGAAGCTGATGGGTGTTTCCCTCGACGATCCGGCACAGGTGGTCTGCCTCGGGCTTGCGCTGACCGCATGGCGCATGCGCACCGGCCTTGATCCACAAGCAGCGTTCGAGCGTCTCCCCGGGTGAGCGACAACCTCTGCGATGATGAACGAATGACCGGAGCAGCGGAGTTGATGATCGAGATCCCTGCCGGCGAGGTGCACCTTCGGGACGACCGCAAAGGTACTGCGTGGACCTCGAAAGTCGAATCCTTCCGCCTCGCACGCCATCTCACCACCAGGGCGCTGCTTCACGGAGATTCGTCGGACGATTCGAGCAAACCAGCGGTCAACCTTTCATGGAAGGACGCCATCGCAACCTGCAACGCACTTTCGGTCGCGGACGGTCTGACACCCGCATATCGAGACGTCGACACCGATTCTCCGCAGTGGGACCGGGGCGCAACTGGCTACCGGCTCGCCACCGAGGCCGAGTGGCAGTACGCATGCAAGGCCGGCACCTCCGGCTACCGCTACGGCGAGATCGACGAGATTGCTTGGTACAGCGACAATTCAGAGGGTAGGGCTCGTCCCGTCGGAACGAAGGCACCCAACAACTGGGGCCTGTACGACATGATCGGCAATGTCTGGGAATGGTGCTGGGATCTCTACGACCCCGAGGTCTACGGCACGTACCGGATCTTCCGCGGCGGCAGTTGGGCCGAAAGCGAGCGCGGTTGCGGCGCTACCGTAAGGAGGCGAAGCCATCCGACGTTTGCAATCGACGACCTGGGATTTCGCCTAGCTCAAACGATCTGAGGGCAGACGGCCGAGGACTTCGAGCACAGCCTCGATCTCTTCTCGACTGCGCAGCCGAACTATCGGCAACGACGGCACATCGACAAGAACCGTGGCCATTCGCTCGGCGTTGCGTCCGTCGGTTCGCCAGGCCCAGCGCACCACGTGATCCGGATCGAACAGAATGGTGTGCAGTGGAGGCTCCATGTTGCGATTCCACAACACCTCTCGCTGCAATCGCCGACGCACGGTTCGTGTGATCACCTGGCGCATCACCGTCCGCCGAGGCAGATCCAACCACAGCATCAGGTCCGCACGCTCGGCCAGAAGTCGACGCACCGCACCGTACTGCCACTCGGTCACCCAGGCCGGCTCGCTGGAAAAGCGTCGTACTTCGGTTTCGAAACTGTCGAGCGGAATCCAGCCGGGCCCGTGGAACAGCGAGTCCAGCTCAGTGTGTTCGATCTCGAGAAGCCGCCCGATTCGACCGGCGAGAGTCGTCTTTCCGGCACCGGAAGTCCCCGCGACAAGGATCTTCTGCGGACGAATCGTCAGCGCGGCGGGGTCTACGAAAGGCACCGATACACCCTAGGGGCCTTACACTTCGCAGTCCACCCATTCGATGTAACCGGTGCCGTTGATCGACGCACCGTCGAAGCTTCCCCGGTAGGTATACGCGCCGACGTATCCCTTGCCGTGACCGTAGCGCCACTCCGAGTCGATCTCGGCCTCGAACTCCACGACCGTCCTGCCGTGATCGCGTACCTGCCAACGCAGTACGCGCGGCACACGCATCTCGCGACCCTGTGGGTCGACGTGCAATGCGTCGGCGTACTCGAGCACGTCGAACTCGACGTCGTCGAAGACCTTCGCACTACCGTCGACAGTCCGAATGTAGGCGAGCTTGCACGCCGTAACCCCTGACGCTCGAACATCGGTGAGCAACAACTGATGCCGGTCGTCCAGTTGAACGATCTGGTAGGTGAAAAAGTCGGCCGGGAGCTTCCACGACTCGGGAAGCGCGCGGCGAGTCAACGATTGCGGTGTCATGCACCGCGCGTACTCGACGGTGCACGGAGCCGAAATACTCACCGGTCCATCCGGACTCGCAATTGTTCCGGAGCACTGTGCCAGCAGACTGACGTGGTCGTAGACGGGATTACGCACGAACCACGACGCTTGGTCCGTTGCCACGATCTCGAGATCGACGTCGAATGAGTCGTATCGCCCGGTGACTCGGAAGTTCGGATAGCTGTTCTCGATGAACAGGTTGTCACCGAAGGCGATTCGCGAACCATCTTCTTCGAACGCACACTCATCGGCAGCGTCGTACGCCCGGTAGAAGTGATGGCCCGGCGCTGCGGTGGAACTCAGCACGGTTGCGGTGTTTCGCGCGTCGGGTGCAGCGAGATAGTCGTTGTCGAACACCACCGTCCCGGTTGCACCGATCAACGTCATGGTGTTGAGGTAACGGAAAGGCCCTGGCAGCCGGGGAACGAAGATCCCGTAGTGCGTCCACGCAAACTTCCGCGAAGCCAGGTGCGGACGCAGCATCTCGGGCCGATCGAACGGGCGTACCGATTCCGCCATTCGCTTGTCGATCAGCGGTAGCGCGCCGTCCAGCAAAGCCCGAACCGCGGGTCGCCACAATCGGCGCGAGCGGGTGGCGGGAACAGGGTCGGAACGATCAACGGTTTGTCCGGTCACGCCCCTAAGTTAATGTAACCAGCCGTAACAAACAAGTGTCGAAGTTTCCTCGACGACCTCACACCCTGAACACCCGCGCCCTGCCCACCGGGCGAATAGCATGTGAGAATCCGCGTACCGGAACCGGTCGCAGAGAGGGCGCAACAATGCAGCACGAAGAGTCGTCGTTCACCGGAGTCGCCGGTACCAAGATCGTCTACGACGTGTGGACACCGGACCGCGAACCCACCGGGGTTCTCGTCCTGTGCCACGGACTCGGCGAACACGCGAGGCGCTACGACCACGTGGCTGCGCGGCTCGGGGAACTCGGGCTCATCGTGTATGCACCCGACCATCGCGGGCACGGACGCTCTGGCGGCAAGCGCGTTCACCTCAAGGAATTCTCCGACTTCACCGACGACGTCCACACGTTGTTCTCGATCGTGACGGCGGCACATCCCGGCAAGGACAAGTTCCTGCTCGGGCACAGCATGGGCGGCGCGATCGCCCTTTCCTACGCCCTCGACCATCAGGCCGATCTCAAAGCCCTCGCCCTGTCCGGACCTGCGGTGATCATCGCAACCGGCACTCCGAAGATCGTGATGCAGTTGGGCAAGATCGTCGGCAAATACCTCCCGGACGTGCCCGTCGAGAACCTGGAAGCTGCTGCCGTATCGCGTGATCAGAAGGTCGTCGACAAGTACAACGCCGACCCGCTGGTTCACCACGGCAAGGTTCCCGCCGGTATCGCGCGCGGCATGATCACCGCCGCGGAAGGCTTCCCGGCGCGCCTGCCCTCGCTCACCATTCCCGTACTGCTTCAACACGGCTCGGACGACCGTTTGACGGACCCGGCCGGCAGCAAGCTCGTCGCAGATCTGGCCGGCTCTTCGGATGTCACCTTGAAGGTGTACGACGGCCTGTACCACGAGATCTTCAACGAGCCTGAGCAGGAAGAAGTTCTGAACGATCTGATCGAGTGGCTGCGTCCGCGGGTCACCGGAGCATAGTCATGTCTACGTGCGGGATCCTGCTGGCGGCCGGGGCCGGATCCCGCATGGGCAAACCCAAAGCGCTCGTCACAAACACCGAGGGTCAGTCTTGGCTCCACCACGGGGTGACGACACTGCAGTCCGCAGGCCTCTCACCGGTCATCGTGGTCCTCGGCGCGCAGGCAGAGGACGCCCTCGAACTACTGCCCACCACCGATGTCATTGTGGTGATATCGGATTGGCAACACGGAATGAGCGCGTCACTGCGCTGCGGACTCGAGGCCGCCATGCGAATCGACGACGCAGATGCGGCAGCGATCTCTCTGGTCGACGTCCCGGACCTCAACGCCGACACCGTGACGCGGATCGTGGGTCACAGCTCCCCATCACGAAACATACTGCGAAGAGCTGTCTTTCACGGCCGTCCCGGCCATCCCGTCCTGATCGGACGCGACCACTGGCCGACGCTTGCAAAGTCACTCACCGGGGACGGCGGCGCCAACACCTACCTACGCGAACACGGGGTCGAGTTGGTGGAGTGCAGCGACCTCAGCAGCGGCGTCGACGTCGACTACCCCGAAGCCTGATCGCACGTCACAATCCTCCCAGGTGGTGGGTGTCCGTATTCGGTGTAAAGATGGCCCGATGAAACGTACCGTCGCCGCCCTGCTCGACATCGAGATCGACGAGGCGACCAACCTGGAGTTCAAGATCGCGGTGACGCGCGCGCCGGGTGTCGAACTGCTGGAAACGATGTCGTTCGTCCATGACGGCAATCCGCTCGAACCCCGCGAGATCACCGCCGAACACGGTACCCGGATTCACCTACTCGACTGTGCCCCAGGCAAACTGATCGTCAGCTACGACGCAACCGTCATCGGCCGCGCAGAACCGGCGTCGGTCAGCGACTACGACGTGTCGAAATATCTGCGCCCCAGCCGGTATGCCGAGGCCGACAAGTTCTTCGGTTTTGTCGCCGGGCAATTCGATCTCGCCACTCCCCCGGCCGAACTCCTCCTCGAAGTCACTCGCTGGGTGAGTACACATTTGAGTTATGTTCCCGGCACCAGTCGCGGCACCGACAGTGCGGTCGACACCTTGCTCGCCGGCGCCGGAGTGTGCCGCGACTACTCGCACCTGACCATCTCACTGCTGCGCGCCGTGGGGATTCCCGCTCGACTGGTGGCCGTCTACGCGCCGGGCTGCGATCCGATGGATTTTCACGCCGTAGTCGAAGCCAATATCGACCACGTCTGGCGCGTGGTCGATGCAACGCAATTGGCGCCGCGCAGCAATCTTGTGCGCATCTCGACCGGCCGAGATGCCGCAGACACAGCCTTCCTCGACAATCACGGCGGTTCGATCACGTTGCACGCCTCGGAAGTTCGCGCAGTCGTCGACGGCGTTCTCGACAACGACGACTACGCAACACTCACATCGATCGGCTGAAAAGCGTCAGGCGCTGATCTGGTTCTGCGAGGCCATCGTTCGCTCGAGGAACTTGATCGTGAGATCGACGATCGCCTTCCCCTCCCGAAGAGCTTTCCCGATCACCGGGAAAGCATGGATCTGCCCACTCCAGATGTGCGTTTCGACGGCTTGTCCTGCCTTGATCAAGTTTTCGGTCATGATCTCGACGTCGGGACGCATCAGTTCGTATTCGGCGGACACCAGGAACGACGGCGGAATCAGACTGGCGTCGGCGTTGATCGGCGACTGCGCACCGGGAATCTCGTCCGGACCCTCGAGCCACCGGTCCTTGAGCTTTTCCACCTGTGACATCGGTAGGTAGGCATCACGTTTCATGAAATCGGGATCATGGTCCTCGAGGTTCACGTTGAGAAGAGGGGAATATCCCACCACGGCAGCGGGCCGCGTGATTCCGCGCAGTGCGGCAATTTCGGCGACCTTCATGGCCAGGTATCCGCCCGCCGAGTCACCGGCAACCACAATCTTGTTCGGGTCTTCGGCTGTCTCGAGCAACGCGGTGTACGCGGCCATTGCGTCCTTGACCGAGGTGCCGATGGAACCTTCCGGCAGCTGGCGGTAGCGCACGGAGATCACCGGTACTCCGGCCTTCGCAGAGAGCAAACCGCACAGTGCCCGGTGCGTTGCCAGACCGCAGAAGACGAATCCCCCTCCATGGAAGTAGAGGATCGTGGCGCCGGCCAACTCGCCCTGCGCTTTGCGTGGATGCTGCACCTTCTCGCTGGGCACACCACCCAGCGTGAAAGGCTCGATATCGAGGTTCTTCGGCTTCGGCAGTTTGTCCGCCATCGCGTCGAGTCGCTCGAGTTGGCGGATACCACGTTCGGTGGTCGGCCAGAGGGTGAACATCGGCTTCACGAACGTCCTGGTCAGGCAGAAGATGACCCGCGCTCGCGGACTCACGTTCCAATGCCATACCGTCGAATCTCGCGTCCGCATAGCGTCCTCCCAGGTCAAGCCGTTTTGTGCATTTGAGTTACACATACTTGTCGGCTGCTGATGTGAACGATAACTGACGCTGCGTCAAAATGACACGACGGGTATGGATCAATTGCTCGAGCGTGTGCAAGTTCTGGTCGCGATCACGGCCGGGAGAGATATGCGCACAGTCCGCGGTGCCCTCCACGCATCATCGCTTCATGATTCCACTCGAACAGCGGCTTCGCGACCTTCGCGGCCAGACCAAGCGCTCCGGACACCGCTACCTGTTGCCGAAATTCGGCTGTGCAACCAGATCCAGCGGGGCGCACCGCCCAGCTACTCCACCCGGTCATTGCGCCGGTGAGACGCACTTTCAGAAAGCGGTCAACTGAGTCTTCCACCTCGCGTCGCCCGAAGACCAGCAGCGTCAGAGGGACAGCGCTGCGGATGGACATGGAGCCTGAATGCTCGTCGATCGTCCCGACTCGGCGTATCTGAGGCCACCACTGCGAATACCGTTCGGCATCCGCGAGAACCTCGTAGACGCGGTCAGCAGAGGCAGGAAGCGTCCAGACGCTGTGGAAGTCGAAGTCGGTCACGGTTCAGTCCGTCTGCGCAGCAGCAGTCACCCAAGCACCGTAACCCGAACCGCGGGTGCCTACACGCCGGGCTTGCTCAGTATTCGAATGTCTCCACCCGTCGCAGGATCTCCTCCGCGATCTTGGCGGGACTCCCGCCCACGTCGACGACGATGGCCTGTTCGTCCGGGTCGACGGCCTCGAGTGTCGAGATCTGGGAGTCGAGCAGCGAGGCGGGCATGTAGTGATCGAGGCGAGCGGTCAATCGCTGGCCGATCTGATCCCGCGAACCGGCGAGGTGCACGAACACGACGTGCTCACCGCGAAGCACGTCGCGGTAGCTGCGCTTGAGTGCCGAACACGTAACGATGCCCGGCTGACCGGCGTCGGTATGGCTCTTGATCCAGACGGCGATCTTGTCGAGCCAGGGCCAGCGGTCTTCGTCGTTCAGCGGATGCCCGGTCGCCATCTTGTCGATGTTCGCCTGCGGGTGCAGATCGTCGCCTTCTTGAAGGTCCCAGCCCATCGCTCCGGCGAGCATGCCGCCGACCGTCGACTTTCCCGAACCCGAGACACCCATCAGGACGAGCACGGGGTACTGCTTCTGCTGTGCCGCTTCGCTGTTCATGTGCTCGCCTACCTAGATGAATGCGCTCAACACGAGCACTCCGGCCAGGCCCGATACCGAGATGATGCATTCCATCACGGTCCAGGTCTTGAGGTTCTGTACCACGCTGACGCCCAGATACTCCTTCACCAACCAGAATCCGGCGTCGTTGACGTGCGAGAGGAAGAGCGAGCCTGCGCCGATCGCCAAGACCATCAGCGAGACATGTGCGGACGAGAGATCGGCCGCAACCGGAGCAAGGATGCCCGACGCCGTCACCGTTGCCACCGTCGCCGAACCCGTTGCGACGCGGATCAATACCGCCACCAGCCAGGCCAGGAACAGCACGGGAAGGCTGCTGCCCTTGATCGCGTCGGCGATCACTCCGGCGATACCGGTGTCGATCAGGACCTGTTTGAAACCGCCACCGGCGCCGACGATCAACAAGATGCCTGCGATGGGAGGTAGGGAACTCTCGAGTGACTTCGAGATGGCCTTGCGGTCCATTCCGCCGCCGCGACCCAGCAGCACCATACCGACCAGAACCGCGAGACCCAAAGCCACAACGGGTGTTCCGAGGAAGTCGAGGACGGACTTGGGGAGTGCCTCGGAATCGGGTGCGATCACGTCTGCAAATGCTTTGCCCAGCATGAGAACAACCGGGAGGAGGATCGCTGCGAGAGTAGCCGCGAACGAGGGACGCTGCTTCTTCTCTTCCTCGCCTCGATCTTCGCCTGTGACAAAAAGATCCGGGACCTTCACGTCGACCCACCGTGCGGCGTACTTACTGAAGACCGGTCCGGCGAGAACAACAGTGGGGATCGCGACGAGGACACCGAGTGCGAGGGTGAGGCCGAGGTTTGCGTTCAAAGCCGAGACTGCAACCAGCGGCCCGGGGTGCGGGGGAACCAACCCGTGCATGGCCGAGAGGCCGGCGAGGGTGGGGATCGCGATGCGCATCAGGGACAAGCCGGAACGCCGCGCGACGAGGATGATGACCGGCATCAACAGGACGAGACCGATTTCGAAGAACATCGGCAGACCGATCACTGCGCCGACCAGAGCCATGGTCCACGGAAGCGCCTTGGTGCTGGAGCGGCCGACCAGCGTGTCGACCACTCGGTCGGCACCGCCGGAATCGGCGAGGAGTTTGCCGAACATCGCGCCGAAACCGATCAGGATTCCGACGCTTCCCATGGTCGACCCGAAGCCGGTGGCGAACGCCGCGACCGACTCGGCCGATCCGAGGCCGGCCGCCAGACCGACACCAACCGCACCGATGGACAGTGCGAGGAAGGGGTGCAGGTCGAGCCAGGTGATCAGCGCGATGATAACCGCGACGCCGGCGACTGCAGCGATGATCAATCGTGCGTCGCTACCAGCGGGGACGACCTCGGCCGCCAGCAATGCTGTGGTGTTCATAGGGACTCCCAGTCCGATGAGTGATTGAGGTCACTGTTCCTTAATTAACCTACAATTTCAAGAGCAGACACTAATTTGTAGTATTTATTCGGCTTCCACCGGGCTTACTCCATACGCATGGGACGATCTACGTATGCCTTCTGTCCCGTTTCAGCAGTTACACGACTCGATGCTGGAACAGCTCGGCCAAGACATAGTCGGTGGTGTGCTCGCTCCGGGTACCACGATCTCCGCCGACGAGGTGGCAACGCGCTACGACGTGTCGCGAACCGTCATCCGCGAAGTTGTCCGCGTTCTCGAATCCCTCGGACTTGCCTCGGTTCGTCGACGCGTCGGAATCACCATCCTGGGCTCCGAACACTGGAACTCGCTCGACCCCAATGTCATCCGCTGGCAACTGGCCGGTCCTGATCGGTTCGAGCAGCTGTCTATCCTCAGCGAACTCCGTTCCGGCATCGAACCTCTGGCTGCGCGACTCGCCGCAACTCGCGCCACACCTGAGCAGTGCGGCGCTCTCACTGCAGCCGTCATCGGCATGTCAGCTACCTCTCGCGCTGCCGATACCGGCGCCTATCTCGGCCATGACTCCGACTTCCACCGCACCCTGCTCGCCGCCTCCGGTAACCCGATGCTGCGGGCGATGTCGCAGATCGTCGTCGAGATACTCGAAGGCCGCACCCGCCACTCGTTGATGCCCCACGAGGCCGACCCCGAAGCGATTCACCTGCACGGAGTGGTCGCATCGGCCATTCAGGCCGGAGACGCCGACGCCGCGGAAGCCGCCATGCGCTCGATCGTCGCGGAATCCGCAGAAGCGGTCGAAACAATGCGCGAAAGCCCCGAACCGCCGCCTCATCTGTAAGTCGAGCCACAGACTCGGCGGAATTGGCCCGCAACTGCTCCGCAAGTGGAACGCTTGGCGCCATGACAGCACTCGCTACCCAGAACAGCGCACTCTGATGGCCCGCCCGGTACGCGTCGTCGTCCTCGGTGCCGGATCGTGGGGAACCACGGTGGCCGGCCTCGCTGCCCGCAACACCCCGACCCTGTTGTGGGCACGCAATTCCGAAGCAGCCGACGAGATCAATTCGCAACGGACCAACTCCAAATACCTTGGTGAGCGCAAACTTCCCAAGGGGCTCAAGGCAACCTCGGATCTGGTCGAAGCCGCCCGCGAAGCGGACGTACTCGTATGCGGGGTGCCTTCGCACGCCGTTCGCTCCACCCTCGCCGAGATCGCCAACGAGGTTCGGGCGTGGGTCCCGGTGTTGTCACTGTCCAAGGGTCTCGAGCCCGGCACCCGGCAGCGCCCCACCGAAGTGATCGCCGAGTGCCTGCCCGGCCATCCCGTCGGACTGCTCGCGGGCCCCAACATCGCCAAGGAGATCGTCGACGGCATGGCCGCGGCATCGGTCGTGGCCACCCAGGACGATCGCGTCGCCGCCGCGCTGCAACCCCTGTTCGCGTCGTCGGTCTTCCGCGTCTACCGCAACACCGACGTGCTCGGCTGCGAACTCGGCGGCATCCTCAAGAACATCGTTGCCATCGCCTCGGGCATGGCCGACGGTCTGGGAGTCGGTGACAACACTCGTGCGATGGTGCTCGCACGCGGTCTCGCCGAGATGACCCGACTCGGTGAGGCGATGGGCGCCAACCCACGCACCTTTGCCGGCCTCACGGGCGTCGGCGATCTGATTGCCACCTGCATGGCTCCGACTTCTCGGAACCGTCGCGTCGGCGAAGCTCTGGCGCAGGGATTGACCGTCGAGGAGGCGGTCGCCAAGCTCGGCCAGGTTGCCGAGGGCGTGAAGACTGCCCCTACCGTCATGGATCTGGCCCGTGAATACGGTGTCGACATGCCGATTGCCGCGGAGGTCGAGGCCGTCATCGGCGGTCGCCAAAGTGCCAGCGACGCATATCGCGGACTTCAGAAGGTTGCCCCGGGCGGCGAGCACGAAGTGGCGTGAGGAAGATCTACAGGTATCTAGCGATTTGGCTAGATACCTGTAGATCGCCCGAGATCACGGAATTGGAGCGTCGACGAAGATGTCGGTCGCCAACGGTGACTGACCGCCGTACTGCGAGAAATCCGAGATCCCCGCCTCGCGCAAGATCTCGACGTCGAGCACTGTACGACCGGTATCCGTGCCGGCGGGACGCCCGAGAATCTCGACAGCCGCATCGGCCATGATCTCGGGTGAACGCGAGTGCTCGAAACTGTCGTCTCCCCCGAGCAGGTTTCCGACAGCGGCCGTGGCGATCATGGTCTCCGGCCACAGGCAATTACTCGAAATCGGTGCACCTGAATACTCTGCGGCGATGCCCAAGGCCGCCAATGTCATTCCGTATTTGGCCAGCATGTAGCCCGGATGAGCACCCAACCAGTGCGGCGAAGAGTTGAGCGGTGGCGACAGCGTCAATACGTGCGCGTTAGCCGAAACCCGAAGGTACGGAAGGCACGCGCGGGTGAGCGCGAAGGTGCCACGGACGTTGACCTGCTGCATCAGATCGAATCGCTTCATCGCGAGATCTTCGGTTTTCGAGATGTCGAGGACGCTCGCGTTGTTGACCACGATGTCGATGCCACCGAAGTGCTCCACCGCTGCAGCCACGGCCCGCGCGATGTCGTCGTCGTTCCTCACGTCGCCGACGACCGGAACGGCATGACCCTCGAGATCGTTCAACTCGTCCACAGCCGTGTGGATAGTTCCGGGCAGCCTGGGATCCGGCGTATCGGTCTTGGCGAGCAACACGATGTTTCCGCCGCGGCGCGCTATCGCACGGGCGATGGCAAGTCCGATGCCACGGCTTCCCCCGGACATGATCGCGGTTCTTCCGCGGAAGTTCTTGTCGTCCAAAACGAATCCTTGTCATCGTCGACGGTCTTCGTCGCTGCGGGTGTGGCCGCGTGAAGTCCCCACACGACCACTCGTCGACTTCCACGATATGAGCGCCTTCATGCGATGACTACGTCCGCAGAGCATCAACAATCGTTGGTCCGTTGTCCTGACGGGACAAAGGCTCAATCCGGTCAGCCACCCACCGGGCGCAGAATCCACCATCCGCCGAGCACGAGCACCGCGACGTTCACGAGCAGGAACAACCCGACCCAGACGATCGCGGGTATCGGTGAGAGCCTGGCCAATTGGTCGGCGTCCGAGTCCGGTGCCCCGCCTCGTCGCATTCGCTGCCGTTGAAGTTCCACGACCGGGCGTGGTCCGGCAAAGAGGAGAAAGAGCGTCAGGAAGTACGCTGCGGCCACTTGCTGCTCCTGGGTCCCCCACCAGACGAGTCCGAACAACACGGCTCCCACCACGGCAAGTGAGAAGACTCCGTAGAGGTTTCGGATCAGGACCATCATCACCGCGATGACGAATACGCCGATCCACAGCACCGAGACCGCGCGCTGCGCGCCCAACAACCCGGCCGCGCCGAGTCCGAGAATCGACGGACCGACGTAACCCGCGAACGTCATCAGAATGACGCCGAAGCCGGTCGGTTTGCCCGACGAAATAGCAACACCCGACGTATCCGAATGCAGGCGAAGACCTTTCAACCGTCGACCGACCAGGACTGCGACGATCAGATGAGCGCCCTCGTGTGCGATGGTGACGACGTTGCGGGCGATCCGCCACAGGTGCGGTTCGAGAACGATGATCACGGCGATCAACGCGGCCAGTTGAACCACCCAGGCCGGCGGATTGGGACTGAGCGCCGCCACCCGATCCCACGCGGTTTCGAGCGCGTTCACTCCGCTTGTCCGCGCAGGTATCGGCCGAAGTGCGGGACCGTGAATCCGATGGATCCACGTTCTGCCGAATAGATCAGTCCCTTCTTGATCAGTCCATCGCGTGCCGGCGAAAGGGAAGCCGGCTTGCGCCCCAACTCGACGGCGATCTTCGCGGTTGCGACGGGCCCGTCGTCACCGGCGAGATCGGCCATGGCGCGCATGTACTCACGCTCCGCAGGTGTTGCTCGCTCGTACCGCGATCCGAAGAAACCGACAGCGAGTTCTTCCTCAGCCGTCGGTGCGCCGACGCGCACGTCTTCTGCCGTGATCGGACTCGACGCCGCCACATCCCACGTGGCTTTCCCGTAGGCCTGAACGAAGTACGGGTACCCGTCAGCCGCTTCGTACAGAGCGTCGAGCGCGGATTCGGTGAACTCGACCTCCTCACGCTCGGCAGGCGCAATCAGTGCCTGATCTGCAGCTTCACGCTCGAGGCGGTCGATCCGGTGGTAGCTGAACAGGCGCTCCGAGTAGCTTTTCGACGCCGACAGCACAGCAGGCAGATGCGGAAGCCCCGCCCCGACGACGATCAACGGTGCCGCGTCCTGACTCAACTCGTGGCAGGCCCCGCAGATCGCCGAGACATCCGCGGCACCGAGGTCCTGCATCTCGTCGATGAAGATTGCGATCCCGACGCCGACATCCCTGGCCAGCGACGACGCGTCGAGCAGCAACTCGACCAGGTCGATCTCGATGTCGCCGCTGTCTGCCCGGCCTTTGATCGCGGGTGCGTCGATGCCTGGTTGCCAGCGCTCCCGCATTCCCTTGTCCGCAGTGGCGCGTAGGGCAAACGATTTGAGGACTCCGAGGAACTGCTCGACCCGCTCCGGATCGCGATGGGAGACTGCGATCTCTCGGACTGCCATGTGCAGCGCCGACGAGAGTGGGCGTCGTAAATCCTGATCGGGGCGCGCCTCGATCTTGCCTGTCCCCCAGCTTCGGGAGATCGCGGCCGAACGCAACTGATTGAGCAGGACGGTCTTGCCGACGCCACGCAAGCCGGTGAGGACAACACTTCGTTCCGGGCGGCCACGCGCAATTCGCTCGAGAACGACGTCGAAGGCGTCGATCTGCTTGTCGCGCCCGGCGAGTTCCGGCGGGCGTTGACCGGCACCGGGGGCATACGGATTGCGCACGGGGTCCATGCCCATCGACGGTACAAGCCGAGTAGACGAATATCCCGCTCTCTAGCGCGTGTCCTAGAGAGAACTAGGAACCGCAATATCGGCTCGACCTTGTCGAACCGGGCTCCGGCGTCGTCGTCTAACCGTCCAGGGTTGACGCTCGGGCGAAGTCCCCGGCCGCATGGGCTCCAATTGCTCCGGCCAGAATGATCGCCGGATGCGTCGCGGCCAGATAGAGCCCCGACACGCCTTCGGCGAAGCCCAGCAGCGGGCGGCCACCACGCGGGATGGGACGGTCAGCGACTACCGCCTCGATCAGTTCCACTTGGTCACCGTCCTCGAGCTGACTGCGGATCGCGTGCAGCGTCGGCCCCGCAAGCTCACGAGCATCTCCGGAGAACCCGACCGGAACATCTTCAGCCGCAATCAGTGTCGTGTCGTCCAATTGCCGGATCTCGAAATCCGGAGAGGAGAGTATTCCGTTCACCAATGGGTGGGGCGTCGAGAATCTGATGAGGCAACACGGGGAGGCGTCGACCTCGACGTCGACTCCCGCCGACGCCGCGAGTCCAGGAATCGCGGTACCCGCAGCGAGCACGGTGGCCGACCCGTAGACGGGACCGTCGGCAGTCATTACTCCGCACACTCTCATGCCCTCCGTGAGCACCCCGAGCGCACTGACATCGGAATACACTGTGGCACCGTACTCTTCGGCACCTCGCAGGAGCGATCGAGCGAACGCAACCGGATCAACGCCACCGTCATCAGGCGCGCAGGCTGCCACTAACGGGGCCGTCCGTAATCCCGGCTCACGAGCAAGGATTTCCTCTTTACCGATGAGGTCGACGGGATGGCCGAGTGCTCGATGCGCGTCGACGAACTTTCGAGTCTCCGCTTCCGTCGTCTCCCACGTGATCGCGCCTCTGCGGCGCAGACCGAATGGCTCGACGAGTTCGCGCTCCAGTCGGTCGAGCTCGAGTGCGGCGCCATGTCGGAACGGATCGGAGTAGGTTTCTGCTGCACTCTTCGAGAGGCCGACCCAGGCAAACGAGTTGCCGGTCACCCCTCCCGCCACCGAGCCCCGCTCGAGCACGGTGACTCGGAGACCAACGCGCGCCAGGTGATACGCGATCGACGCGCCGACGACACCGGCACCAATCACCAGGATCGGGCTGTCGTTTCGACCATTCGGATGCGTCACCAGTGGACCATATCTGCGAGCCGCAACCTGGATCCACTCGATTTGGATGCGAGGACTTCGGCGGTTAATGGAGGACTAGGCCTGTTCCCGCTCGGCGGCGAGAGCGACCGCCCGTTCGAAGGTATGGACGAGCACTGCACGCCGAGCACCCTAAACTCGAGCCACTCCCCACGCGGTGAACCTGCGGTCACCAGTCATCGGAGTACACGCAGCAGTTCCCAAAAGAGAACAACAACCGCCTGTGGGCACCGACAGGCCCGCCAGACCGGGCGTAAAGCCCGCCCAGTCTTGTCGCCAAGTCGCCGATCAGGTAACCCGAGGTCATCCGCGCGCTGATGCTTTGAGGCTGTCGACATTGGCGACGGGTCGCACTGGTGAACGCCCAGTCGTGGCCGAGGCCCTAAAGAAGCCCTCCAACAACCGATCCCGACTTCAGGTCGCATCACCCCCAGAACACCGATACTGAAATCCCGGCTTCCGTCTGAACGCGTTGGCGTGCAATCTTTGCTCTGACTCTGTATCTCGGGACTTTCCAAAGCACTCTTCCGATCGTCGAAAAATATCCGCGCTGGATTCGACAATCGTCTAACGATATGTGACCTACATCTCCGTAGCGTTACCCGTCATATCCGGTTGGGTTTTCGTGAACAGGGAGTTGACGCTTGAAGAAGCCAGTTCTACATCGCGCGATGCGCGCTTACACGCGAACCGCCACGTACGCGGTATCGGCAACAGCACTCGTCCTCGTGGTTTCCGCGTGTGGCTCCGCACCGGGCGCCACACAGACTCGAACGATCACCGACGATCCGATACCCGCCTTCACCTTCGCTCTTGCAGCGGCTCCGATCTCCTTAGATATCACTAAGGATTTCGGTCCTTCCATGCAGGTTCAGACCCTGTTCACCGAACCGCTGGAACGGCTTTCCGGTGAAGGAGAGTTGCGACCTCATCTCGCCGAAGCCGTATCGGTTCCTGACCCGACGACCATCGACTACGTCATCCGGTCCGACGTGCGATTCTCCGACGGAACTCTACTGACCCCGGAGGACGTGATCTGGAGCCTTCGGCACGTCTCTGATTCCGCAGCCGGGGCGCAAACTGCCGGCGAGCTGGAAAGTCTCGAAAGCATCGAACAAACCGGACCGATGCGGGTGACTGTGAAGTTGTCGCATCCCGATCCGGTTGCCAGGCAGAGCATCGCGCTATTCGGACTGATCCAACAGGCAAGGTTCGCTGAAGAACATGCTGCCGAATTGGGTACTGCGCAAGCGGTTCCGGTGGGCACTGGCCCGTACCGGGTCCAAGAATATTCAAGTTCCGGTGTGCAACTTGTCCGTAACAATGACTACTGGTCGGAGCAACCTGCACCGGAAACGCTGAAGTTCGACGTGATTCCGGACGGCAACACCGCTCAGTTGGCAATGCGATCCGGCGACATCCAAGCTGCGAATGTGGCCGACATCAAGAAGCAGTCACAGTGGAAGCAGATCGGTGGAATCGACACGATCGAGGTCCCTCTGACCAAGCTCACGTATTTGACGTTCGATACCAGTACGAGTCCGTTCGACGATGTCCACGTGCGGAAGGCCGTCGCGCACTCGATCGATCGAAAAGGAATCGCAGAGGCGGCATTCGGCAACGACTCCGCGATATTGAAGGGTTTGGCAACTCCGGAAATGTTGACCGGTGTCGCCGGTTCCCCTGGGAACGCGCAATCCTTCCTGGACGGAATCGGCGGAATCGAGTTCGACAGTAACCTTGCGGCGCAAGAACTTGCCGCCTCGTCGCACCCCCAGGGATTCACGGTGGAGGTCCCCTACACCGACAACGTGAACTGGACGGAACTGACGGTACTCAACCTGCAACAAAACCTGGCGCCACTCGGTGTGACCGTTGTTCCAAAGCCCATCACCCAGACCCAATGGATTTCCGACCTGTACGCCCACAAGGTTCCCGGAATCGGATTCCTGTCGATTACCGCATCGACGCCCGACCCCAAATTGATCGGCTCCGTCGTCGGAAAGGAGAACGCTGTCGCACCGAAATTCAACGCCTCGAATTGGTCTACCGATTCCGTCGAACAGGCGCTGCCCGTCCTGAACGGATCGACCTCACCCCTGGACCGATGGACTGCCGCCCAGACCATCTTGACCGGCATCCACGAACAACTTCCGTACGTCCCGCTGTTCAATCCGAATCTGGTCTACGCAATTGCCGACGGGTTCGCCTTCGATCGCGACATGTCCTTCTACGACTTCGTCAACGGTTCGTGGGTTACCGCAGTGAAGGCAACGTCGTGAACGACTATCTCTCCCACACAACGAGGTTCGATTGAGATGGCAGTAGCGGCGTTCATCGGCAAGCGACTCGTGGTGTCGGCCGCGCTGCTTCTGGTAATCAGTTTTCTGGTGTTCAGTCTGCTGTCGGTGACGCCAGGCTCTGCAATTGCCGTCCTTGTCGGCTCTCGTCCGAGCACACCCGAACTGATCGCGGCCCTGGAGGCACGACATCACCTCAACGATCCTTTCCTTGTTCAGTATTGGCACTGGTTGGTCGATGCACTGCAGCTCGATTTCGGGACGTCGACCAGATCAGGTGCGCCGGTGACCGGCATCATCACCGATCACCTACCGGTCTCGATCCAACTGGCGGTGTACACACTTGTTTTGGTGGTCGGGATCGGGGTCCCCTGCGGAATGTCAGCGGCGTATCAGCGCGATAAATGGGTGGACAGAGGTATCTCGATGGCTTCCGTAATAGGTATGAGTGCACCAGGTTTCGCAGTCGGAATGTTGCTGATTTTCGTATTCGGACTCGAGCTCGGACTGTTCCCCGTTTACGGCGTGGGCAATGGATTCTTCGATCGCTTGGTGCACCTCACCCTGCCAGCAACAGCACTCGGCATCGCGCTCATCGCACTGCTGATCCGGCAGACACGCGCCGGAGCGCTCAACGTGCTCCGGCAGGACTACATGACATTCGCGAAAGCTCGTGGTCTCGACCCCTCACGGGTCTTCTTCCGATATGCGTTACGGAACTCCGCAATGCCGGTGGTGACTGCGGCCGGTCTGATACTGATCGCTGCGCTGTCCGGCGCCGTACTCGTCGAGACCGTGTTCTCCGTACCGGGAGTCGGTTCGCTGATGGTGCAGTCGGTCACCGAAAAGGACCTACCCGTCGTACAAGGGTTGGCCGTGTGTCTCGGCGCCTTCGTGATTGTCGTCAACCTGGCGGTGGACGTGGTAGCTCTCCTCGTCGACCCGCGCATGCGGTACGCAGGAAAGGGATGACATGACTGCACTCACCGATCGCGAAAAGAGCAGGCAGGGATCGCGAATTCCCATCACCGTTGTGATTGCACTGGTGATCCTCGGTGTGATGGTATTCGCGGCTGTCGCCGGTCGGCTCATAAGCCCTTACGACCCTTACACTCAGGATCTTCTCCGCGGTGTGACCGGTTCCGATCGCACACACTGGTTGGGCACCGACGATATGGGACGCGATGTCCTCTCCCGTTTGATCGACGGTACCGGCCGCTCCGTGCTCGGACCGCTGTGCGTAGCGATGGGAACAGTGATAGCCGGCGCATCCGCGGGGCTGGTCGCCGGATATAACGGCGGTGCACTCGACAACGTCCTCAACCGATTCGCAGACCTCGTGTATGCCCTGCCCGCGCTCCTCGTCGCCATCGTGCTCCTGGGGATTCTCGGCGGGAGCTACTGGCTGACTGTGGCGATTCTGGTTTTCCTGTCAGTACCGAGCGCCATCAGAATAGTCGGCAGTGTGACGCGCGTCCAGGTTCGTCTGCCGTACATCGACTCTGCGAAGACCCTCGGATTGACCGACTCACGGATCATGATCCGCCATGTGCTGCCCAACATCGCGCCCACCGTGCTCGCCGTCTTCCTGCTGGATTTCGTCGGAGCGTTGGTCGCCTTCTCGTCGTTGTCATTTCTCGGTATCGGTATCGCCCCCGGGGCTGCAGATTGGGGATCGATGCTCTCCCAGGGGCAATCGATGATCTCCGAGAACCCCTGGGTCGCAGTCGCCCCCGCAGCCTGTCTCATCCTGACCGGCAGCGCCGCAACTATCTTCGGCGACTGGTTCTTCAAACGGCTGTCAGACTCAGGAGAACGGAAGTAGATGACTGTGGAAGATGTGACAGTACAATCGGAAACGGCCGATGCGAATGGCCCCCTCCTGAAAGTTTCCGGGCTATCGGTGTACGCGAACAGGTCGCAGGTGCTCGTCAGCGATGTCAACATCACGGTCCCCCGAGGCGAGACTCTCGGGATAGTCGGCGAGTCTGGCAGTGGAAAATCGATGGCAGTTCGTTCGCTTGTCGGTTTGCTACCGCCGGGAATCTATGCACAAGGAGCAGCAGATTTCGACGGAATCCCGTTGATCGGCACACGCGAACGTGAACTGCGATCGTTACGGGGCTCCCGAATCAGTCTTTTGATGCAGGACCCGTTCAGCATGCTCAACCCCATCCACACGGTAGGCGAGCACGTGCGGGAGACACTCCCGCCAAATGTCAGAAAAGGCGGACGCCAACAAGTTCGGGCCGAAGTTGCTGCGCGTCTCGCGGAGGTTGGCTTGGATCCCGCCGTCGCACAAAAGTACCCCTTTCAGCTCTCCGGGGGGATGCGGCAACGAGTTGCCATGGCGGCCGCGCTTGCCGGCGATCCGGAGTTGCTGATCGCCGACGAACCGACAACTGCACTGGACGTGACCACCCAGGACGAAGTCCTCCGACTTCTCGCCGGTCTACAGAAGTCACGAAACATGGCGCTCATCTTGATCACTCATGATCTGCACGTGGCGATGGACGTCTGCGATCGGATCCAGGTCATGTACGCCGGACGCGTGGTGGAGGAGGCTACGGTCGCCGATCTTGCCCGCACCCCGACGCATCCCTACACACGTGGGCTGATGTCGGCCAGTCCCCCTGTCGATCGTCGAGTCGAACGGTTGACGTCGATTCCCGGCAGTGTGCCCAGAGCCGCAGCCGTCGAGGCGATCTGCGCATTCGCTGACCGATGCGAATGGTCTGTCGGCGAATGCTTTTCAGCCCGACCAGCTCTTACTCCCATCACGATCGAACACGCTTCGGCTTGCATCCGGATCGATCGGATTCACGACGAGTTTCCCCGCGGTTCCGAGTTCGAACCACCTCTACCTCAACAATCCGAGTCACGATCTTTCGACACCATCGGCCCACCGATAGTCGAGGTTGCGAACGTACACAAGGTATATCGCGCCAAAGCGATGTTCGGCATGCCCAAGGACTCGCACGCCCTCCGCGGCGTGACTTTCTCGATCCGCGCCGGCGAATCAGTGGGACTGGTAGGTGAATCCGGCTCAGGGAAGACAACTATCGCTCGTGCTCTCCTAGGTCTGGAGCACGTCACCTCCGGCCGGATATCGGCATTCGGCAGAGAGCTCGCGCCCACTGGATCCACTGCGCGAAAAACCAGAGTCGAGTTGGCCCGGGAGATCCAAGTAGTGTTTCAGGATCCGTACGCAGCGCTCAATCCATCCCGAACCATCGGTGCAGCCTTGCGAGAAGCTATAGCCGTACGAACCGGAGCGGACAAACGCGATAGCGATTCCGTAGCCTCGGAAGTCTCGGAGTTACTCGGCAAGGTGGGACTACCAGGCAGCTACGCCGCTCTCCGTCCGGCTGCGCTCTCGGGTGGCGAACGTCAGCGCGCCGTGATTGCCCGGGCAATTGCCGTTCGACCCAGGCTGCTCATCTGCGACGAACCTGTTGCCGCCCTGGACGTGTCCGTGCAGGCCCAAATTCTCGAGCTGCTTCGCTCTATCAGAGCGGAAAACGGGATGAGCATGCTCTTCATCACTCACGACTTAGCAGTCGTGAGGCAGATGACCGATCGAACAGTGGTTCTCTACCGGGGTGAAATCGTAGAAGCCGGCGAGACAGAGGCCGTGCTCGACGCACCAAATCACCAATACACACAACGACTGCTCGCATCGGTTCCATCCTCCATTTCAGCAGTTGTGCAACGTAGTTCAAATGCAATCCCGAGGTAGCACTGCTGGATACGGCGACCGGGCACCCACTCTTGAACTGCCGGCACGCAACACGAATGCCGACCTCGGATTTGCATGGAACATCCGCCGATCCTGCACCTCCCGACGGACCGACACGGATGCACGGACTGCCACAGAAAACACCACTTCGTGAACCCGAAGCCGTGACGCCGAAAGACATCGACGTACAGCATCGCCAAGGCCTTGCAAGGCTGCAGACGATATCCAGCTTGAGATCGGATAGTCACCGCGTCCGACGAAAGAGGACCACCCACCGTCATCGGCCATCTCGGCGAGCCCGTAGGTCCGTCCCACGTGGCGGGCGAGCACTGTTGCGCGTTGTACCCAGCGCCCGTCATCTACACCCAGTGACGATCCTGGGCGATCCTGCAAACAGGCTGCCGGTTCCGAACACCACGGGCACGGCAGCGAACCTGAGAAGCATTGCCGTCGAACCGTATCGGAGGCCACCCTGCATCTGGTTGGTGGTGGAACGCGTGTCGGCAAACTGCCGACGAAGCTTGCGCCAGCGGCGAACTTTTCGTTCGGAACGTACGTGACTCGTCTGATTTCGGCTCCGTTGAACCCGACGCCTTCCGCCGGTTCGAGTGCCAGTCGGCTGCAGCAATGCTCTTGCCGAACATCGCGTGAGCGTCGTCGGAGGACACGTCTACTCGTCGGGATCTCTTGGCGAGAAAATTCGGTCCTCCATCATGCCACCAGCCAGGCCGATCACTCTAAGAATGCTGGGACGCGGCTCGGTGGCCTTAGGCCATCAGCGACCACTCTCGTCTGAGTACGTGCGCACAATGCGATCGGTGAGAAGTGGAAGGATCTTGTCCGTGCCGATAGATGCAAAGTGCGGCGAAGTTCGGTGCGCTTCGAAGCCGGCTTCGTCGATGTACATCTCGAGGATGGTTACGTGTAGCGGATTCTCGACGTTGCGGAAGTACTCGTAGCCGAGATTGGCGGGCTCGTTCCGGCTTGCCTCAGCGAGTTGGGCCAGATGGCCGAGCACCTCGTTCGCGGTTTCCTCGTCCAGCCGGTATTCGGCGATTACCCGAAAGTTCGACGTAGCGGGCCGTGCGTTCTCAGTCACGAAAATTACTCTCTAGTAGTAGATTACGAGCAAAAGACAGTGCCTGACTGCAACTCAACGACGACCACGTGCGGTACGAGTCCTGACGCCTACTGACGCTTTTCGCGCGGTCGATTCAAGTGTCATCGGGGTGTCAATGTGTACTTCGTGGACAAAAACTCGCGAATTCCTTCGAAGCCGCCTTCTCTTCCGATCCCCGAATGCTTGATGCCGCCAAAAGGCGCTGCTGCATTCGAGACGAGACCGGTGTTGAGGCCCATCATCCCGGTTTGAAGTTTTTCTATCATTCGCTGGCTTCGGCCGACGTTCTCTGTGTAGACATAGCTGACCAAGCCGTACTCGGTGCTGTTGGCAATGTGCACGGCCTCGTCCTCGGACGAAAAGCGAGTTATTGCCAGCACTGGTCCGAATATCTCCTCGTTCACCATCCGAGCTTCAGGCCCGATCTTGTCGATCACGGTCGGTTGAAAGAAGTTGCCCGGGCCGACGACGGCCTGACCGCCGGTGACAATCTCCGCGCCGGTGTCCACCGCGTCAGCGACGAGACCTTCTGTCTTCGCGATGGCTTTCTTGTCGACCAGTGCACCGATGTCGTAACCTTCGTCGGCCCCACGACCAATTTTCAACGCAGCAACCCTTTCACTTACTCGACGAACGAATTCGTCGGCCACGGAATCGTGTACCAATATGCGGTTTGCGGCGGTACATGCCTGACCGATGTTGCGGAATTTCGCGAGCATCACGCCGTCGACCGCTCGGTCGATATCTGCGTCCTCGAAAACCACGAAGGGTGCGTTGCCGCCGAGCTCCATCGAAGTACGCAATACGTTCTGCGCAGCAGCTTCGAGCAGTTTGACGCCAACCGCCGTCGAGCCTGTGAAGCTCAGCTTGCGAAGGCGTGGATCCGATAGCAGGGCACTGGACTGAGCGCTGGGATTCGACGTGGGCACTACGTTCACCACACCCGGCGGAAGTCCTGCCTCTTCCAGCAGCTGCACCAGGTAGATCGTGGTCAGCGGAGTGAGTTCCGCCGGCTTGATGATGGTGGTGCAACCGGCGGCGAGTGCCGGAGCAATCTTGCGGGTTGCCATCGCGAGTGGGAAGTTCCATGGTGTGATGAAGTAGCAGGGCCCCACAGGGAGGTGCGACACTGTGATGTTGCCTGACCCTTCGGGGTTTCGGCGATAGTCTCCGCTGACGCGTACGGCTTCCTCGGAGTACCACCGAAGGAACTCTCCACCGTAAACGACCTCACCGCGCGCTTCGGCGATCGGCTTCCCCATTTCCAGGGCGATGAGCAGAGCAAACTCTTCTTTGCGATCCATCAGCAAGTCGAATGCTCTGCGGAGGATGTCCGAACGTAGGCGGCTAGGTGTTTCGGCCCACTCTTGTTGTGCTGCAACGGCTGAATCGAGGGCGCGAATGGCGTCGTCGACCGTTGCGTCGGCAATCGTCTTGATCACATGCCCGGTTGCAGGGTCTTCGACGGCGAAGGTCGCGCCCGAACTCGATGGCGCCCATGTTCCGCCGACGCCGATACCGGTTTCGACACGGTTGAGTAGGTCCTGTTCATGTGGCTTCAATGTCATGACTGGCTTTCCTTTGTGGCTGAGACCGGGGCGTGCGCACGGAATCCGTCGACCACGACGCGTAGACCTTCGCGCAGCAGTTCGTCCGAAATTGCGAGCGGAGGGAGAACTCGGATGACGTTTCCGTAGGTGCCGCAAGTAAGAACCACTACGCCATGATCCGCGGCGAATTTTGCGACGGAAGCGGTCAGAGCCGGGTTCGGATCTGTGCTGTCGGGGTGTACTACTTCGATGGCCTTCATCGCGCCGCGGCCACGGATGTCACCAATACGGTCGTCCGAGGCGCCCAGTTCGGTGAAGACCTCATCGATGATCGCCGCGATTTCACGTGCACGAACAACCAGGTTGTTCTTTTCGTACGTTTCGATTGTGGCGAGCGCCGCGGCGCAGGAAATCGGGTTTCCGGCGTAGGTGCCCCCGAGAGCGCCGAATTGTGGTGAATCCATGATCTCTGCGCGGCCAGTGACCGCGGCCAGTGGCAATCCACCCGCGATAGCTTTTCCTGTTGCGATGAGATCAGGTACGACTCGCTCGTGGTTCGCAGCGAAGAGATCACCGGTACGGGCGAACCCGGTTTGGACTTCGTCGAGGATGAATACGACGCCGTTGGCAGTTGCCCATTCGGATAGAGCAGGCAGAAAACCGGTCGCGGGTTCGATGAATCCACCCTCGCCCTGGATGGGCTCGATGACGATTGCTGCGAGATTGGAAGCGCCGACCTGTCTTTCGATCTGCAGGAGCGCAATTTCTGCCGCCTCCACTCCGCTCAGCCCATCGCGATATGGGTACGAGGTTGGAACACGGTAGATCTCGGGTGTGAACGGACCGAAGCCGTTTTTGTAAGGGGTGTTCTTCGCAGTCATGCCCAAGGTGAGGTTGGTTCTGCCGTGGAACGCGTGATCGAAGACCACAACCGCATGTTTGTTGGTGAAGGAGCGTGCGATCTTGATCGCGTTCTCGACGGCTTCGGAACCGGTGTTGAACAGTGCTGTGCGCTTCTCGTGGTCACCGGGGGTGATCGAGTTGAGTTTCTCAGCGACCGCGACGTAGCCGTCGTATGGGGTGACGGTGAAGCAGGTGTGAGTGAACAGTTTCGCTTGGCGAGTTATGGCTTCGACAACGGCTGGAGCTGAATTGCCGACGCCGGTGACGGCGATGCCCGAACCGAGATCGATCAGAGAATTGCCGTCGGCATCGATCAAGATGCCGCCTCCGGCTGCGACGATCGATATGGGTACAACGTGCCCTACACCGGCCGCAACGGCCGCCTCTTTTCGACGCATGAGCACCTGCGATTGCGGTCCTGGAATTGCGGTTACGAGTTCTCTGTGTTGCGACACCAGTGGGCCGCCTGTTACTGACGAGACTGACAATTCGTTCCTCATTTTCGTGTTGTCGATAGTGAGCGTCAGAGCCAGCGCGGAGCTGTCGGGGCTGTGCCGATCTCGCGGCCCGACGTGTCGACCGCGGACACTGCGATGTTTCTGCGGCCGGTCACCCACATCAGCAGATTCGGAAGCGACCCGGACACAGCCGTGCGTGCCGTGGTCGAATCGGCGGTGGTGATGTGACTCGAAGCCGGTTCGAACTCTTCACCGGTGTCCGCAACTGTCATGTGCACGCGATAGTCGTCTCGGGTGGCCCATGTATCCAGGACATTGTGAATTATTCGTCGCTGCACCGCCGGCGGTATGTCCGCTGCACTCGCCGAATAGTTGAGATCGATTGCGTGTAACCACAATTCGCGAGATCGCATCCACACTGTATCGACGACCGGTATCCGCACACCTTGAGCGTTGTTTACCTCGGTAGACCAACGATTGTCGGGGACTGCGCTCCAGGCGATTTCGAGCGCTCTCGCCTCCCTGTCGCCGAGTTCACGGAGTTCGACTTTCGACAGTGGTGCTGCACTGTCGATTTCCCGGCTCCGCGCATGGGCAGACTCGTACATCGGTTTCTCGATGCCTGTCGTCGCCCAATCCACCAGGCGGCCGAGGGCGCGGGCGTTGAAACCGACGTGCGCGACCACGTGCGCGCGAGTCCATCCTGGAAGCAACGAGGGTCCACGCAGTTCGTCGTCACCGAGTTCGCGCAACGTCCGGTCGAAGTGCATTTGTCCGGCTTTCACGTAGCCGAGATCGACGGCGAGTTCGTCAGCCGGCTCTCGCATCACGTTCACGGCATTCTCCTTCACAAGATTACGAGTAATTCTTCAGCGAGTCGGTCGGGCATCATGGGTGAGGTTTCCTCCGAGTATTGTTGCGACGACGTCGATCTCCGATATGTTCGGCGCCGTGAGCGGCGACGACGAGAACACGGCAAAGTCCGCAAGTTTTCCCCGTTCGAGGGTGCCTTTGTCGTCGATCTGACCGGTCGCGCGCGCAGCCCATTCCGTGTGCGTTCGAAGGGCTTCCTCCGGTGTGATCGCCTCGTTCGAGCCCAGGACGAATCCGGTGTCGGTACGACGATCGACGGCCGACTGCATACCTCTACGAAGATTGTTGTCGGCGACAGGAAGGTCTGATGAGCCTGCGAGTATTGCTCCCGCATCGATGACCGATCGCCCACGGTAAAGCCACGGTTCACGGTCGGTCCCGACAAGATCGACAATCTGATCGCCGAGCGGCCCTATGAAACCTGCCTGGGGGGTCACAGCAATGGCAAGATCGCCGGCACGCCGCACTTGATCCGGTCGAGCGATGCCGAAATGTTCGATACGGCACGGAGCTGTGTGGCGGCCGTAACTCTTCTGCGCCTCCTCGATCAGATCCAGGGCCAGGTCTATTGCTGCGTCTCCAATCGCATGCAGCGCAAGCGGCCACCCCGATCGATATGCCGCGAGTGCACGCTCTCGATACAGTTCCGGCGTGTCGAGGAGGTATCCCCGATTATGTTCATGGCCACAGAAGTCCTCTGTCACAGCGGCGGTCGCCCCGAGCAAAGAACCGTCGAGAAAGACCTTGACGTGCCCCAACTGAACGTGGGAATCGCCGAAGCCGTAACGAATCCCGAGGTCCAAGCCCACTCCTGTCCCCTCGCCGCAGAAGTCCGAAGCGTTCGCAGCAAGGGGATGAAGAGCGTCGATTGCCGGCATCAACTGTGCACGAGCGTGCAGATGATCGCGATCTGCGGCCAATTGATAGGCCGCGATTTCGATGGAGCTGTGGCCGATCCAACCGCCACCGACACCAGCTTCTGTGAAGCTTGTTATCCCCTGTGCAGCAAAGCGTTTGGTTGCCTCGTCGATTGCCTCGGCGAGCCGCTCGGTGGAGTAGGGCAAGAGCAACGCCTGCACCAACCCTTGCGCCGACTCTTCGACTACACCGGTAGGGCGGCCCTCGTCATCCCGCACGACGACACCTCCGACGGGAACTTCGAACCCGTCGTCAAGCGCACCGATGAGACGCAACGTAGCGGTGTTCGCAATCGCAGCGTGACCAGAGGTGTGCCGTAAGTACAGTGGCCGGTCTCCCGTCACGGCGTCGAGCCGATCGATAGCAGGGAATTCGCCGCCATAGTGCCCCTGGTTGAAACCTGTGCCGTGGACCCAGGCATCGGCGTCATCACCGATACGCTCTACTTCGGCCTCGATCAGCCTGTAGAGATCCTCGAGACTGGCGGCGCGGCTGAGGTCTATCGACGCCAATCCAAGTCCCCACCAGACGGTGTGACAATGAGCGTCGATCAGACCGGGCGTCACACAGGCGTCTGCGAAGTCCAGGGTTCGTATCGCCTCGATACCGGCGACCTCGTCGTCGAACCCGACAATACGGTCACCGATTACCCCGACAACCGAAGCGATCGGCCGATCAGGATCCATAGTGATGATTTCGCGCGCCCGCACAATGAGATCGAGTTGCATAAGAGAAATGTCCTTGTCCAGTAATCGAGCCGCGTCTGATCCAGCGGTACGAAGTGCGATGTTTCGAACACCAGCCGCGCTACGTTTCTCAGTGCTTGAAGCCGGGGAGGTCCACGCTGAATTTCGGCGCGATCGCTCCTGCCGATGCGGTGATCAACGAGATCAGCGCGAGAACCAACGCAGCTGGCCACCAGTGATCATGAGCTGCAGCTACGAGGCTGGTAACCAGAAGTGGAACGAATCCCGCAATCATCGCGGCGGTGTTGTTCGCGACGGCAACACCTGTGAATCGGGTTCGCGCCGGAAAGAGTCCGGTCAGAACAGCTCCTGTACCTGCGTAGGGAAACGACAACGTCGCCACTGCCAACGTCATCGACAGAACGATGAGCACGGGAACGCCCGAAGTCAGTAGCAGAAAGGCCGGCAAAGCGACTACGGCAGAGGCGATCCCGCCCCACAAGATCACCCGACTCGAACCGAACCGCGCGCCCAACCGCCCGCTCAACAAGATCACGAAGATCTCGACTACGGCCGCGACGATAGTTCCGAGCAGCATCAACGATCGGCTGTATCCGAGTACGTTCACTCCGTACCACACACAGAATGTCGTGACGAGGTAGAACCCGCCCATTCCGAGAAGTGAAGCCGCCATTCCGATCAAAATCTGACGCCAGCTGTGTTTGAAGGCTGTGCTCACGGGATTGGTCGCCAACTCCCCAGCTTCCTCGAGCTGACGGAAGACAGGGGATTCTTCGAGTTTGCGCCGAATATAAACCGCGACAAGAAGTAACGGTAACGAGAGGAGGAAGGGAATGCGCCAACCCCAGGATTCGAAGTTCTGCTGCGAAATTGCAATGGTGACCAGAAAAAACCCACCAGACGACAGAATTGTTCCGATCGGAGATCCGATGAGGGGAATCACTGCGTATCGCGCCCGCATATGCAGTGGCGCGTTCTCCACCACCAGGGTCAAGGCACCTGACCATTCCCCTCCTACGAAAAGGCCCTGCACGATTCTCAGCAGCACGAGCAGCACCGGCGCCGCGATGCCGATCGCTGCGTAGGTGGGCAGTATGCCGATCAACGCGGTAATGATGCCGATACCGACGATGGTGATCATCAGCGTCTTTCGGCGGCCGATCCGATCGCCCATTGCACCGAAGACAATGCCACCGATCGGTCGGGCCGCCACCCCTACTCCGAAAGTGGCGAACGAGGCAAGTGCGGCCAAGGTTGCGTTGCCGCTGGTGAAGTACTGAACATTGAACACGAGAGCGGCCGCGGCACTGAACAGGAAGAAGTCGTAGTACTCGAGCACGGAACCGACCAGAGCGCCGAGTGCGACCTTGTTTGCGCTCTTCTTGTCGAGCTCATGAACGGCTCCGAATTCGATCGACGTCGATTGTGTGTACGTCATAACTCTCCATCAGGGATGAGGGATTCGGTCTGCTTCTGTCCCCAGGGGATTTCGGCCTGTTGCAAGCATTTCAGGTTATTCGCTCACTGTCCCTAGGCATTCCCCGCCGATTACGGCCACGAATTTGTGCATATGCCCTATTCTGACTTGGTGAACCACTTCGCCCCCTCACGACCGGGCAACGAGCCGGACGCCCGCGACTCAGGAAGATGGCAAGAGCTGCTCGACAGCCTCGACGTCGCCGAACTGACCGACACCTTCGTCAAACGTGTCGCCTCGATCGCCGGCTACGACTCGTCGCCGCTACCGACGTCCGAGATCGAACGCACAGGCCGGATGGCCTTCTCCGCCATGCTCCAAGGTCTGCGCGCGGGAGGTCTGCCCGATTTCGTCCCCGTCGCGAACGATGTCGGCATCTCGCGTGCACGGGCAGGGATCCCCATCACCTCATTGATGACCGCGATCCGATTGGACTACAACGTGCTGTGGGAGGCCCTCACCTCCGCGTCGTCAGCGACGGATGCCGAACTGTTGGTCCGACACACGTGGATCGTGCTCCGCACCGTCGACGAGTACGCCGCACAGACACAAGGGGCCTACATGGCCGAACGAGAACGCATGCTGAGAGAGGAATCGTCTGCGCTGCAAGGACGCATCGCAAACCTGTTCCAAGATCCCCGATCCACAGACACAGATCAACTGGATGCCATTGCAGCCGAACTCCGAATCCCACAACGCGCCCCCCTTCTGGTCATCGGAGCTGCCGGTGACGACATCCCGGCGCTACGAGTGTTCATCTCCGAAACCGAGCGCTCCGGACGAACGGTGTACACCCACTACCTCGGCGACGTCCTGATTGCCTTCACACGCAGATTCGACCTCGACGGACCGCAAGTCACCGATGTCGGCCGGAACCTCCTCAAGCTTCGAGTCGGAATTGTCAACGCCGACACCGGTCTGTCAGCCCTTCGCGCGGCGGCCAATACCGCACGAGCTCTCACACGAACAATCACCAGCGAAGACCACGCGGCTCTCACCTGGGACCGAGGGTGGGCGAGACTGGCCAAACTAGGCCTACAAGAATCAGGAAACGGGCTACTCACCGACGTAGATGACGCCTTGGTGACCTGCGGAGACGCGGAGCGGGCCCGTCTCGAAGAATGCGTGCGCAGCTATATGAAAACAGGCAGTATCGGGGAATCGGCAAACGAGCTGTTCTGTCACCGCAACACCGTGTCCAATCGCCTTCATCGATTTGCAAAACTCACCGGTTTGGACCCCACGATTCCTGAACAATCCGCGAGACTCGTAGTGGGTTGGGCATAGAAGCACTCGAAACCCCTTCCCCTTTTACCTTCTCGGGGCGATCGCTGTCGGAGGCATCACGCAACGAACTGTATGGGCGAGGTAGCTCTGCGTGCGCTGGGAGGCTGCCCGGTAACGCGTTTGAAAGCGCGGCTGAACGCAGCTTGAGAGGTGTAACCAAGACTTCGAGCCATGGCTTCCACCGACATCGTGTCCTGGGCCAGCCACTGGCTGGCAAGAAGCATTCTCAGTTCCGTCGCGTACCGCAGAGGCGGTACGCCGATCATCGCATGGAAGCGCTCCGCGAACACCGATCGGGACACATGGCACTGCGATGCCAACTCCGCTACCGTCCAATGATGTCCGGGATCCCGGTGGACAGCCAAGATGGCTCCCGCCAGTCGCGGATCGCGCAGCGCAGCCACCAGTCCAGAGGCATTGTCGCAGCCACATTCAACCCACCCTCGCACGATCATCGCAGCCACGACTTCAGCGAGACGCGCTGAAACACCAGCAAAACCGACACGCGCCGAACAGGTCTCACGCCTCATCGCAGCAAGGATCGGTAAAAGTCCGGGATATCGCTCCCCCTGGGCGTCGGCGATCATGATCTCGGGCATGATACGACTCAGGCCTTGCATCCCGCCAAGATCGAATTCCATGTAACCGGTGAACAATACGGCGCTGGGAGACAGGTCGGCGGCGAGGCCGACATTCACGTCCCCCACCGCATCACCGAGGGGTTCGGAGTCGTAGCTGTCGATGCCCTGAACCACTACGCCCGGCCCGGACAGCCACTGATGGGGTCGACCGTGCGGGATGAACACAGCGTTACCCGCTGACAGTTCGTGGACGGTGCCGTTCTCGGCACGCAGGAACGCGTGACCGACTGCGAGAAAGTGGAAATAGGCACGGCCCGGTTTCGCATCGAAGCCGATGCCGAATCGCGGACCGGCATGAACGCGACGGTACTGCACTCCACGCAACCGCATACTCGTCAACAGTTCGCTGATGAGGTCGGAGGACGAGGCGAACGTCCCGGCAGCCGACTCGGCCGGACTCTTGATCAAAACGGCCGGATCCTCAGTCATAGATCATCCTGAAAGTCGTATCTAGTGTTGACTCAAAGCCTTTCATGCGATCCAGGAGAAGTACAACCGTTGTCCAGTGATGTATGCAGCACCGCGCCCGATACCCGACCCGTCCGAGCAGCCGCAGTTGTCGACCCGCCACCGCTGCCGGTAACACCGAAGTGGATGGCGGTGATGTCACTGGCTCTGGGCGTATTCGGACTGCTTACGGCCGAGTATCTTCCGGCCAGTCTGTTGACTCCGATTGCCGATGATTTGGGTGTGCCGGAAGCACTGGTGGGCCAAGCAGTCACCGTCACGGCTGGAGCAGCAATCCTCTCTGGACTACTGACGGCAAGCCTGACACGACGGATGGACCGGCGGATTGTTCTGCTCAGCTTCACTGTGCTGATGATCGCGTCGAACTCGCTCGTGGCCCTGGCCCCGAACATGGTGGTGCTGTTGGCGATGCGGATCCTGCTCGGCATTGCGTTAGGTGGTTTCTGGAGCATGGCGGCTGCCACGGCGATGCGTCTGGTACCGGAATCGTCGGTACCTCGCGCTGTATCAATCATTTTCAGCGGTATCGCCGTAGCAACCATCGTGGCCGTGCCGCTCGGTAGTTACCTCGGTGAACTGTCCGGTTGGCGCAGTGCCTTTTGGGTCACCGCAGCCCTCGGGGTCGTGACGCTTGCCTTCCAACTGTTCGCGTTGCCCCCGATGGCACCGCGGCACGAGGCACGGTTGAGAACTTTGTGGTCGGTGTTGGTACATCCACGCTTCGGGATCGGCATCGTCGGCATGTTGCTCGTCCATATCGGGCACTATGCACTGTTCACCTACATTCGGCCGGCGCTCGAAACCATGGTCGATGTCGGCGCCTCCACCTTGACTGTTCTATTGTTTGCCTTCGGAGTGGCGAACTTGGCAGGCACACTTGTCGCCGGATGGCTCCTCCAACTCAGCCTGCGTCTGACATTGGCGCTGATGCCCTTACTGATCGGGATAGCTGCTCTAGGTCTGGCACTGGTGCCTGCAACTCAGAGCGTAAGCGCAGCCTTGGTGGTGTTGTGGGGCTTGGCATTCGGCGGAGTTTCGGTGGCGTGGTCGACGTGGGCGACCAGGACCGTGCCCGACAAGGCGGAAAGTGCAGGCGGGATCGTGGTGGTCGGTGTCCAGTCCGGAATCGCTGCAGGTGCCGCAGCAGGCGGTGCGATGTTCGGAGCCGGGGGTGCCATGGCGGTGTTTTCGGTTTTCGGAGTCGTGCTGATTGCGTCAGCATTGTTCATCACATTGTCCGTGAAGAACCCCGATCACCTTGCGTGACATCGGTTACCTGCATGCGGCGGCAGACTGGGACTACGAATCAGCGAGGTCAGCTGATCGGTGCGCGAGCAGCGTGATCTGGCCCGGTCAACTCTCGAACAGCTTCCGCGCCTCGAGCTTCGCTGCGAACGAGAGAAGACCAGCCTCGGTGTGTGGGCGTCCGACGAGCTGTACACCGACAGGTAGACCGTCGACGTCGGCTGCTGGAATGGACACTGCGGGCAGTCCGATGAGACTCCACGGCGCGGTGAGTGAGAGCAGACCACTTGGAACGTCGACCGGCTGATCCTCGACACTCACCCGACGGCTGAACAGCGGCGGTGTCGAAAAGGGAATCGTAGGCAGCGCAATGAAATCGACCGCACTCAGTAGCTGAGCAACACCTACACGGAACTGTTCACGAATCGCGATCGCCTGCAAGAACTGCGAATCGGTGTACGTGCCGCCCATCTCGAGACGCTCACGCACCTCTGGGTCGTAGAGATCGGGTGCGAGACTGAGCCTTTCGGCGTGGACCGCGTGAGCTTCACGCCCTTGGATGACACGATAGGAGAAGCGAAGTGCCTCCGCGCCGTGGATATCTATTTCGTCGGTGAGGAACGGTGCGACCAGATCGCGGGCAGAACGGGCAATCGATGGTTGAGTGGCATGAATTGATCTCGGCGATATCCAGCGAACGCGCACACCGGCGACGGAAGTGCACTCGGCCGGTGGTGAGAAATCGTCGATCAACGCTGACAGTACGACGTGTGCATCAGCCGCACAGCGAGCCAGAACACCCACGGTGTCCATCGAACTGGCCAGAGGAAGTACTCCGTGCGTGCTGATCGCCCCTTGTGTGGGGCGAATGCCGACGACGCCGCAGCATGCTGCGGGGATTCGCACGGAACCACCGGTATCGGTGCCGAGTGCGACTGGAACGATGCCGGCAGCGACGGCGGCCGCCGAACCGCTACTAGACCCTCCGGACATGTGCCCTAATGCATGTGGGTTACGAGTGGGTCCAGTAGCAGCACGATCCCCCGTCGGACCGTTCGCGAATTCATGCGTCGTCGTCTTCCCGATCACTATCGCACCTGCTCGTCTGAGCCGCTCGACGCAATCTGCATCGCGAGTGGCGATCCGATTCACGAAATGGCGCGAACTAGCGGTCGTCGGCAGACCTCGTACATCGATCATGTCCTTCACCGCTATCGGCACCCCGTGCAGCGGACCCCGGTCAGCACCTGCGGCCAATTCTCGATCGGCGGCGGCTGCGGCGGCACGAGCTCCGGCCACGTCGATGGTGACGAACGCGTTGATTGTCGATTGCGAGCTCTCGGCCTCCTCGATGGCAATCCCGATCAAGTCCGCTGACGTGACCCGACGTGCCCGAAGGTCCGCAGCCAGGTCCGTGATGGTTCTTCGGCTGAAGTAGCCGCCAGTTGCGGATACGTGGACGGCCGAAGGGGGATTCTCCGTCATGCCGCCGACACGGTGAGCGCCGCGATGGCCTCGCGGAAGGGTTCGATCGGGGCGATGAGCAGACCGGCGCCCGCGTGTCCGCCCTCACGCAGGGCGGCACCCATGTGGATACGTGGAGTGATCGCGGTGGAAACCACACGTGCCGCGTCGATTCCGAACGGAACGCCACGAAACTCTAGATACGGAATCTTCCACTGGGGGTGCTCAGTGTGAGTAATGCCGTACATTGCCTCCGTCGTTTCGACCATGTTCTGAGCCGATCCGCCGCTGTAATCCTGAAGCGAAAAAGCAGCCGCCGCCGAAAGGCCGCCGAGTCCCACCGTCTCGGTGATCAGGCTCTCCCCGCCCATGTACGCAGTATCCTCAGCGGTGATCCCGTCGAAATATTTCGCCTGCAACGTGGGAATCGGCGCGCGAAACCATCGCTGGCCGGTGCCAGCTGTACGAATCGCGAACTCCTTCCCGCTCAACGCCATAGCGGTGACGATGCTGCTGTGCGGTGTATTGCTGGCGGTTGTCGCGATGCTCTTACCCGTCGCCATCGCGACATGGAGAAAGAACAGATCGTTCTGACTGAGGAAGTTCAGAACGTCGCGGGTTGCTGCGGTGAAGCCGTTGGCCTCGAGAACAGACTCGTAGATCTGCTCGAAGAACACCGCTGTTGCCGCTGTATTACGGCTGTGCAAGTCATCGCCCATGCCGAGGGCACGCCGAATGATGGGACTGGTGTGTAGACCGCCGTTGTGTCGTAGTGCCGCTGAGAGGGCTGGTCCGAGCACGTCCTTGATCCAGGTCAATTGTTGGTGTACAGCCTCGTTCCATACCCCGTAGGTGAGGCGTTCGCGGGCACTTCCCTCGTAGAGAACGCAGTGTCCGCGCGAACCCGACATCGAATCTTCGACAACGAGGACAGGCATCGACGCCGTCGTCACCCCGGTCAGCGAGCCTACGCACCCGTAGTCATGGCACGGCCGGACGAGGATGTCTCCCGCATGCAGGAGAGCGTCGGCCTCTTCCACCGAGTTCGCGAGCCCCTCGAAGAGTGCTGCTCCCAGTATCGCTCGGCGCTGGCCTCCTTCGTATGCAGGCCAGGGCAACGGGGCTCCCGAGGTGAGGATGGTGTGGCGGGTCATGCCGGGCAGCGCATCGAGTGCCGGGGTGACATCGATCAAGACGGGGTCTGCTTGCAGCATCGCATTCACTGCGACCATATTTGCATGAATTCGCCTGTCCGACAATAGGTCTTGCATAGAATCTGCCTTTTGCTCGAGCTGTGTGTCGGTCATGCCCACCGACCGAGGAAATCGATCACAGCAGCATTGACTTCAGCGGGTTTGGACGCACTCAGGAAGTGATGCCCGTTCGGGATCGTCTCGAGGCGCACTTCGGCCGCACGGGTGAACAGTTTGATTTCGTCCTCGGCGTTGGCCACTGAATAAACCTGGTCTGCCGTGCCGTGGAGCCACAGAACCGGCTGCGTCACTTCGTCCAATCGCCCGAACAACCCGTCGCGATCACGGAGATTGATCGTGGCGAGCCGCAGTCGGTGCCGGCCCGCGTCGCCGGAGTAGTTCGTGCGGTAGATCTCGAGCCACCTCACTCGGTCTTCCGGGCTCAAGCCTCCCAGCGCAGCGTCGAAGGTGGCATCGACGAAATCATCGGGAACAACCCAGTCGTCGTCGACCGGCTCGCCGAAGGCCTCGATGTAGGGGGTGCAGAATCCCGGCCCGTCCCAGCACCCGAGGTCGCGGCTGCGTTGACTCTCGACGTCCAGCGAGGTACCCAACGGAATCAGGCCTTTGACTACCTCTGGTGCCAGCAAGCCCATTCGGGTGGCAATCCACCCCCCTTGCGAAGTCCCCAAGACGAATGCGTTCGGAATGTCCAGTGCCGCAAGAGCCTGCAGGTTCGCAACTGCGCTGTCCCAGTAGGTGAAATGCTTGTATGTCGAACGGGTTCGGCCATGACCGTACGGCTCGAGGGCCAGTAGGTTGGCCCTGTCGGTCAGCGCAGTATCCGCGAACTGGTCGCGGTACAACTCCGCAGAGGTGGTGTACGAGTTGATCATGACCAGGGTCGGCAATTCGGGGTTGTAAGGTCGCCCGAACGTGGCCCCTATGACCGAGCCGCCGAGGTGGGGGATGGTGATGGTTTGATCGAACGTGCTCATGAACTCAATTCCTCTTCTTTGTGGGGCAGTCCCGAGATCGGGTCACGGTAAAGGTGCGGGCGCTATCTGGCCGGCACTCGGTATGGGTGTTGTCTGGCCTGGGCTGCGGGACGGCTCTCGGGCCGACTCGAAGAGCTGATCAACTCGTTCCAACTCTTCCCGGTCACTGGCTCGAAGGAGGCTGACCGCGACGAAGACGACAAGATTGGCTACGAGGCCGACCAGTCCGGAACCTAACCCCTCAAGCCACGGCACTGCCCCGCCTTGGTCCATGTACGGAACCGTCAGCGCCAGAGCGATTACCGCACCGACGAGCAGCCCGGCGATTGCGCCGTCCCTGTTACCTTTGCGCCACATGAGTCCGCCGAAGATCGGTACGGCAAGTTGGATGATGGCTTGATACGCCAACTGCGTGACGCCGGCCAAGTTGGGTGAATCGTAGATGCGGTACGCGATGATCGCGGCAACTATTGCGGTAACTGCCATCGCAGCCTTGGCGAGGTAGAGCTCCTGCTTGTCCCGCAGTGGGTGAACGACAGCAACGATGTCGTTCGCAACTTGAGTGCCGATCGCTTGGGTGACGCCGTCGACGAAGCCCATTCCCGCCGCGAAAACTATGACAAGCGCGATCGCCAACAACCAGGTACCACCGGCGTCCTGCGCGATCGCGAAGAACGACGATACTGGATTGGCAGCGGCGAAAGGGATCGGCGCCGCGCACAGCGCGACAAACATGAGTAGAACGCAGAACACGAAGCCGATCGCCATTGTTTGCAGCGAGCCCTTTTTCACTTCACGCACGCTGGCAGCAGTGTAGATTCGCGTGAATATCATAGGCCAGCAAAGACTTCCAATGATTCCGGCGGCAACGATGCCGAAGTAGTAGAGTCCGCCTTCATCGGATCCGAAGCCGGGCAGGCTCAGTTGAGCGTCGGTAAGCTTGCTCATGTTCGAGATGCCACCGAAGTAGAAGAACAACAGGCCCAGGCACAAAATGGCCGATCCGATGTAGGCAACAATCCCCTGGACCATATCGGTGAGGATGAGACCCCTCATACCCATCTGGACGGTCCAGAACTGACGCACGACCAATACTGCAATCCCGATCAGGATGGAGTCGGCGTCAGAGAGTTTACCCAGCGATGCCCACTGAACTACCGCGCCCATTGCAATGAGCCCGAGAACGAGCCAGGGCACGAGGGCGACGACACTGATGGCGCTTCCGATCAACTTCAGGCCGCGGCTGTTGTACCGCAGGTCCAGTAGATCCGCCTGGGTCCGCAGGTCGAACTTCTTACCCCACTTCCATACTGGCCGGGCGATGAAATACATCGCGAGAACACCAAGGACGGAGTAGACGAGAAAGTACAACCCGATCACGCCACTAGCAACGGTCAGACCGAAAACCGCGGTAAAAGTCGAACCGGGCCACCACGAATTCGTGTACGCCATCGACACGAACCAGCTCGAAAACGAGCGCTCGCCGACGGCGTAGTTGCTGAACGTCGCGACGCTTTGCCGGTTCTTGGAGATGTGAAGGACAACAACGATGACGACGAAGAAGACGCCTAAGGCGCCAAAAGTGACGATCATCAGTCCACCGCTCCCTGACGACACTCGGTGACCCAGAGACCGGTGACTGCTGCGATCGCAGCTGCGGACACGAGTATCAGGTACCAGACCGAAATCGGTACGCCGATGACCAGACCGTGCTGGTGGGACATTGCGATGTACAAAGGTGGCCAGAGCGCGATCATATTGATCAGCGCGAATAGTGCGCCGAAGGCGATGTTCCTCGCTGGGGAACGACTGAATAAGCCAGTGCGTTTCATTGATACTCTTTTCGTCTCTGCAGGCCGTCAACAGGGCCGGCTGGGCGGCGTATAGCCAGATGAAAAGCGTATGAACAATCACATTCCTCGACCATCGGTCAGTTGACGTATTTTCCGCATACCTCCGGTCGGACATCACATGCGGACACGACAAACCGAACGGGCGAAATGTACTGGGGCATCGAGAATTTCATAACCGGAACTGAACGGGTGAGAATCCGCCACTAAAGACGCGGCTGCTGCATCATCAACGGAGATACATCTCCCCTCACAGCGCCTTTGGCGCTACCGTAGGGCTTTGGTTTACGCCCGTTCCGACTCCCCCGACTCGCTGGTCGTTGCGGTCACCCTGACGACGGTCGCACTCCGGGTACTCACATCTCGCTCGCGAGCAACAGTCCTGCTTCCACAGCAAGCGCGGCGAGCTGCACACGAGATTGGCTCCCGAGTTTGACGAGAAGATGCTCGACGTGGGTCGAAACGGTTCTAGGACTGATGAACAGCTTCTTCGCGATCTGGGGATTGGAACAGCCTCGGGTGACCCAATGAAGAATTTGCACTTCCCGGCAGCTCAACCCGAACGGCCACGGAATCCGACGTTCAACGACCACGAGGGACGTTCCGGGACCCGCCGACAACTCGATTCGATGGCACGAACCATCCGACTCGGCCCACAAATACTGCGCCGGTCGGCCAGCCCAATCCCGGATCGCTGACGCCAACCACCTGCGCGCAGACTCCCCAAGAACCGGACCCGCCGTATGACCTGGCAGCTCCGAAATTGCGCCTGTATCGGTGACTATGACGGCGTGCGCTGCCACCCCAGCCCGTTGCACGGCACCATGAGCGCTCCGGAAGAGATCACAGACGTCAGCGAGTACAGGACGGAACCTCTCGATCACGCTAAGAGCCTCGTTACTGGCGTCTTTGGGGCGCGCCCAACTCACGTGCAGAGCACCGGTATATCGCCCACCAGGCAACCTCAGACACATGGTCGCGCCCTCCTTGAACCCAGC
Source organism: Rhodococcus sp. RCBS9 (assembly GCF_029457415.1). Taxonomy (NCBI): domain Bacteria; kingdom Bacillati; phylum Actinomycetota; class Actinomycetes; order Mycobacteriales; family Nocardiaceae; genus Rhodococcus; species Rhodococcus sp. RCBS9. Next base: position 1,806,239 of record NZ_CP120422.1, read on the forward strand.
GGGAATCAAGAATCCCTCGGCGGACTGCGTCTGCGCGAACGGGATGTGCCAATCCCTCTGCAAGTCCAGCCAACGGAGGGCGTGCGGAACCTGGGTATGCAACAAATGAAAGCCCGGATTCCCGTCGACGAACGCGTCGTTCATATGTTCGTCGAGCTCCCGCGTGTAGCCTTCGCTCGCCAACGTGACGTGCCTATGACTTCCTGAACCCGCATCCCATGCCGTCAATGCGTATCCATCCCATGGAATCGAATCCCGCAGGACTCTCATTGCAGCAGAAGCGCGCACGTGGACATCGGATAGTTCGACGAAACGGCCATCGTCCGGCGGGATCATGGCCGGAAGCAAAGCGTGGATCTGCATACGATACTCCTGGATCCGACTCCCCCAAGTACGTATAGGCTCTCATTGTCTCGCCAGTCAGGCAACATCGGGGAACGAGAGGGAAACCGGTGGTAGAGCCACACGCAGTGGGCGAAAAGTGGCTGAGTTTACGCCCACCCGGCGACCGGCTCGAGCAAGCTGGGGTCGCTGTCCCCGGCATTTTTGGCGGCAGTCGAGACTTCGCAAAGCTCAGATGCGGCACCCGCAATCGAACTGTCACTGGCGGCAACCGCTGACAAACAGTGCGCGCAGATTGGCTGCAAGTTGACCACCAATGGTGAATCGGCAATCGTTCGGGCAGCGATCAAGGGTATACCGTTCGGCACCATCACAATTCACACTGAATCAGGGCCGATCCACACCGAATCGTTGTCGAACACCGGGACCGGCGGAGGTGCGTTCGTCGCCGCGGTGGGCAGTGCAGCAAGTTTCCGGCCATGTTCGATGACGCTGCCAGATGCCCGTTCTCCTTGAAGAGTGCCTATCGCCCTCAGTCTCAGTCGCCGTTCGAACCGCCGAATACAAGTTCAGGCGTGCCCACTACCGATAGGCCGGGGTGTAGTTGCTGCTGTAGGGACTCGATCCCGGCGGTGTCGAGTGTTCCGTGGTGAATCTGGCAGACCCAGTCGAAATCTTCTGTAGACCAGGCGATCTGATATCCGTAAGTCTTGGTTTTCCACGGCTGGTTCGATCGTGGCCTCCGGGCGATCCATCCCGCTTTATCACCGAGTTCTGCGGCGAATGCGCCGGTTTCGGGTTCGATCGAGTGAACGAAGCGTGGGGTCAGGTCCGTCAGCATGGGCACCCTGATGGGTTCGGCGGCGATCTCCTCATGAAACCAGCTCATCGACTCCTGCGCCGGCGTTACTGGTGGCCCGCCGCGACCGGTGAGGCTCCTCGATTCTGCATCGGTGGTGACCGGACCGTCCCAGGTGAACAGGGAGAGTTCGAGGTGCTCCCCCACTCTGAGGTCGGTGTATGCGGCGCCGTCGATACCGTCGCCGGAGTGTTGGGCAAGTACCGCACCGGTTTCGGCGTCGACGACAAGCCGCAGCGACGGCTTCGGCAGATTCCGGCTCTCGCGTGGGGCGAGATCCACCGACCAGCATCGACGGCCGAGGAACTCGACGTCTGTCACCGGCCCTGTCGGGCGTGAATGATCGTTGCCGACCCAATGCTCAACGCGCGGGGTGATCGCAAGGTATCGGCCCGCGCCGGGCGAGTGCACGTGATGGAGTTCGGTGCAGCGCGGTTGGTCTGGGTCGGCGGTGAAGTCCCAAGCGGTGGTGCCGTCGCTGACGAACATCACCTGCCCGTCGAGTGACTCGATCCTCGATCGGCGCCCCCACCGATACAGATGCACGCCGGGGAGGCGAACGGGAAGAAACACAGGTTCTTCACCGTAGCTGCCGAAGTAATAGTGAAACGGTTCGTCGGAATTGCGGTACGGGACCACGACCCCGTGGACCGGTTGCCGCGGTCCGTCGGCCAAGGTCACCAACATCTGCACCCATTCGGTCATCACTGCCTCCGTTATGCATTCGGGTATCGGTCGTCTGCGGCCTAGGTCAACGCGCCTCCCACTGGTTTCGGTGAGCTTTCCGGCCCGATCGCCTGCGCCGCTCAGCTCAGACATGCAGGACTCCCGCGATCGCTTCGGAAGCCGCGGGGTAGGCGCGGGTGTCGGCTTGTTCCCTCAACTCTGCCGAGGCGTAGGACAGGAGATTGTCGAGACGAACACCAAGCTCGTCGTACAGATTCAGCCGAGCTGTCAACATCAGTCCCGGGTAGTCACGATGCCGGAATCGGACATGGATCCGGCCGCTCGGCCAGTGGCCGACGTACGTGGCGCTCACCTGATCGACTTTGTCCGAGAACCGCATTCGGTCGAGACCGCGCAGGCAGTACTGCACGTACCCGTGATGATCGAGTGGCTCAGGCCCGACAGGCCAGCACCGATCGGTGATGTCGATGCCGCCGGTGATCAGCGAATGGATGCCGCCATCGACCCCGGTGGAAAGTACCGACCGACCGCCGGCAGGACGGGTAGCGGTCCTCGCGACCAACCACAGCCTCCTGGCCCCTGCGACCCCGTGGGCGACATCCATCCCGGGCAGCATCAAAGTCGTCACCGGCGACGGAACCTCACCACGGTAGGCCCGTACAGTTGTGGCGCCACGCGCAATGGGGTCTTTGCCCCAGTACCAGCGCACGTTGCCATCGAATGCGCGCTTGCGGCGATGGTTTTCGTTGTACGACACATCCGCATACTCGCTGGCGTACCCGACCTGCCGATTTTCCGCGCACAGGTAGGTGTTGCGGTCGATGCGCAGCGGGGCCGGATCATGCAGAGGTATCTGCAATACCGATGAGCTGTAACGCAACTCGAACCCGGCCCGCTTTCCTCCCGTGCCGTCCACGCGCGGCACCCGTTCCCACGGATCGTGCTCGACACCGAGATAGAGCGAGGATTCGTCGAACTCGGCCGACACGATCGCCGCGGCATCCACTTCGACCAGACGCATCCCACCACCCGGCTTGCTCACCAGCAGCGCCGGTTTGCGCCTCAGCGTCCGTGGCGGAATATCCGGCGAGGGTGAGATGTCGTTGTGCCTGCGTGTAGTCGTCATACACCAGGCGCCGGCGCGTCCCGCGCCGATCAGATGGTGCCCTTCGGTGTATTCGGACCGGTCGATGCCGTCGGTACCGACGTGAACCAAAGGGCCGTCGCGGTGATTCTGTATCCACAAACCGGACTCGTCGGCAGAGATCTGTGCTGGGCCGAATCCCGGAGGGGTCGGAGGAAGATCGGTCCACGCCACCAACCCCGCCAACGATTCTGTGTGCGGATCAATCAGTGCCGCAACGGGTTGACGCTCGTCGACCACCCACAGGTGAGCAGCGGCGAAGAAGACATATCGAGGGCGCAGGAACCTACGCCGGAGGTGGGCGCTCATGCGCCTTTCTGCAGAGTCATGACATCGACGGTACCAGCGAAACCGCATCGTGTACCGCAACGGTCGCCCGACTGGTTCGATTTCAGGGCTGCCGATCGCGCAACTCCTCGACGATAATCCACTGCGATCGAGGGTTGAGCGCACCGTGCGCTGTGATTGTTTCTTTGCTGCGGTGCACTATCTTCTTTTTGGACGTTCGATCAGGACGGGTCGACATCGGAGCGAATGAACTCCAAAGTGCCCGAGCACGTTCGACGCTTGGGCACTGTCGGACTTTGTTACCCGTCAGTCGGGGTGGGCTCAGGGTTTTCCTGGATGAATCGCAGATTGCAAACCCGTACGCTATCGCAATGGACTTGATGGTCTGGATCGTCACGACGCCATTTCTTGCAGCAGCACTGGCGGGCGTGATGCGACGAACGCTGGGGACGAGGGTCGGTTGGCCACGGACACTTGTGATCGCGGTGATAGCGCTCTCGGTGGGTGTCCCACTCTCGGGCTACGCCGCGACATTCGCAGGAATTGCCAGCCAGGACGATCAACTTCTGGTGAGCGTAGGAACAGCGCTCATATTCTTCGGAGTTGTCGCGCTCTGGGTGTTCGCAGCATGCCTGGCCGCATTGGTTTTCCTCGAAGTTGTCCTTCCAACAGGGTCCATCCCCGGACCGCCAGAAGCATTGCAGCGCAGCCGCAAATCGTGGCGACGAACCAAGCGATACGTCCAGATCATGGGCATCGTCGTGCGAGCGGGAGGCGGGCCCGCTCTCCGTGCTGGGCCATCAGCGCCTCAGTTCGGGGACGCGCTGGTGGAAGTAATCAACCGGTGCGGTGTCACTTTCGTCAAGCTGGGACAGATCCTCGGCACGCGAGACGACCTCATACCACCCGAGTTGGCTCGCACTCTCTCGTCTCTGCAAAGTTCGGCACGACCGGCTGATCCAGTCCGCATTGGGGAGCTACTGGCATCGGAACTCGGCGACGCACCAGAGTCGGTGTTCGCATGGTTCGATGTGGAGCCGTTCGCCGCCGCCTCTGTCGCACAGGTACATTCCGCGCGCACCGTTGAAGGCGTCGACGTTGTGGTGAAGGTTCAACGGCCCGAGGCGAGCGCACAAGTGAGCGTGGATTGCGATATCTTCCTTCGCGTGTCATCCCGCGCGGAGACCCGTTTTCCCTGGGCACGCGATATCGGCGTTCACCGACTCGCCGGGGGCCTCGTCACGTCACTGCTCGAGGAACTCGACTACCGCACCGAAGCAGCGAATACCGGCGCGATTGCTTCCACAATGTCGAACCGCCCGGATATCGTCGTTCCGCACATCTACCCCAACCTCAGTAGCGGACGGGTGCTCGTGATGGAACGTCTTCACGGCACACCGCTCTCCGACGGTGAGTCGGCGCTCACCGGCCTCGACCGCGACACCCGCAGCAGCATCGCCAACGAACTTCTTGCGTCGTTGCTCGACGGGATCTTTGTCCACGGCGTGTTTCACGCGGACCTGCACCCCGGCAACATCATGATCCTCGATGACGGCCGGGTCGGGCTCCTCGACTTCGGCGCAGTAGGGGTTCTGGACGGCGAGACACGGATCTTGTTCGCCGTGCTCCTCAACGCTGCCCTCGCAGGCGATCCGGTGGCGACAGTCGACGCGATGCTGATGGCATTCGACGTGCCGCCCGAAGTTGATCGCGGAGCACTACGTCACCAGGTGGGCCGAGAGATCACCCTGCTCAGTGTCCAACCCAATGTTTCCATGGCATCGTTCGCGCGAATGTTCACTGTGCTTCGCGAACACCGAATCGGAGTGCCGGGAGACGTCGCCGCCGCTTTCCGTTCGCTCGCGTCCTTGGAGCGCGCCCTGCGGCTCCTGGATCCGCAGATCGACCTCGTCGCTGCTGTTCGGGCCGAAGTACCCCGACTGTTGACCCATGTCGCCAGCCCGACTGCAGCCGCACAGGCAATCCTGTCGACGACGGCGGTCACAACCGCGGTGGTCCGGCGCCTGCCTGGTCAGCTCGATCAGATCGCGACCTCGATTGCCTCGGGAAGCTTCACACTTCGCACTCGCTCGGTCGCACACCCCGACGACAGGCGATGGCTACGACGGTCGGCGAACAACGCCCTGGGTATGGCGGCGGGGGTGACCGCGCTGATTGTCGCGGCGATCCTTCTGTTCGTACCTGGCGGACCACAACTCACACCTCAGCTGTCGGGCTATGCACTCGCGAGTGCGGTACTGGGCTTCGTCGGCGTCGTTCTGTGCATGCGGACCGTGTTCCGTTTGTTCACACTCGACAACCGGTAACCAGTAACTGATGTTCATCGCTTGATTTCGATGTCGTCGAAGTCGAGCGCCAGGAGCGTCGGCCGCGAGGGAACGCGGCCGCCTGGGCCTCTCGGGAGCACACGTCGTCGAGTGGGAAAGGTGAGACCGTCGAACTCGCGATGCTGGTCGCAGTAGAGAGCAGCTTTCGCCCAGCTGCCTACCGGTTCGGCGACGAAGTCGTGACGGCGGATGCGGCCACCGTTGTCGACATAGAAGGTCTGCTGCCGGCAATGGGTATCGATCGCCGGCGCGAACGTTGCTTGTAGTCGTCGCCATTGCTGCCCGGATTCCTGCCAAGGTTCGGCTTCGGTGACAGTGATGTCGTCGCGGGCGAGCAGCAGCGGTGCGTTCAGATAGTTCCAAAAGGCGTAGCCGGCAAAGTAAGCGGTGTCGAGCGCGTCCCAGTGGAGGTTGCGCCGGACTCCACTCAACCCGAAAAACTCTGGACGTGGGTCGGTTCGACTCCCGAGTTCTTCGCCGTCACGAGTTTCGATCCGCACGACGCCCTTGTCGAACACAGCGCACTCGCCGACACGCGGAAAGTCTTGGAGGACAGTGCGTTGCTCGGCGACTTCAACCTCGACCGTGAACTTCGCCAGCTTGTTGCCGGGGAAGCGCTGAGGCAGCAGACCGCCCAAACGTCCCCGTGCCGTGATCGCTGAAACAGACTGCCAACGTTCGACTCCGCCATGTGCGGTGAGGACTTCATCGAGTAGTTCGGTCATATGTCGACGCTCTCCGTCCCATGACGGAACTGTGGAAATCAGCGATCAGACGGACGCGTAGTTGTAGTTGCGTTCCTCCCGCGGTACCACTGCCACCCCGCGGTGATGATGACAGCGCCGGCAAGGGACCCGAGGATGCCGCTCGGGCGCAATGATAATCCGTCGCCTGCAATCAAACTCACGAGCAATCCGCCGACCAGCGAACCACCGATTCCCGCGATGAACGCGAAGGTCCAGTCCACTCGTGCGGTCGTTTTCCCCAGAATCAGCTGGGCTCCCGCTCCGATGACGATCCCGAACAGGAGTATTCCGATGATGAGCATGAGACAAGGCCCTTTCGTGGAGTGACGACGCAAGGCGCGAACGACTTACTCTGCACCATCTTTCCGGTATGTCTCTTATGTCGTGGTGAAATCCGTGTGAAAGATCGTCGTCACCCATTCCGCGTTGCTAGGTCGATGCCAGTGTCGTCGCCCAGCGGTAGTCCGCCTTACCGGCCGGGGTTCGCTTGACTTCATCGACCAGCACGATCGTGCGCGGCACCTTGTAGCCGGCCAACGTCTTGCGGCAATGTTCCTGAACCGCTTCGAGAGTCAACTCGTCGGATCCGGGGTAGGTCGCGATCACCGCTGCGACCTGCTGCCCCATGCGCGGGTCGGGCGCGGGGACAACGAGTGCGTCCGATATTGCCGGATGCGCGTGAAGGGCGGCCTCGACCTCTTCGGCGAAGACCTTCTCGCCACCGGTGTTGATGCACTGCGAGCCACGACCCAGGAAGACAATCGTGCCGTCCGCTTCGACCTTGCCCATGTCGCCGAGCACCGAAAGACGGGTGCCGTCAGCGCGGGTCGGGAACGTGCGGGCGGTCTTCTCTTCGTCCTTGTAGTACCCGAGCGGGACGTTTCCGATACGCGCGATGTAGCCCACGTCGTCGGAGCCGGCGGGGATCTCTTCGAGCCGCTCGTCGACCAGGATCATGTTCGGCGAGGGCGGCATTCGCAGATTTCCCGCCTCATCGATGGAGAAGGCGCCGTCATTACCGGACTCCGAGGCTCCGAAGTTGTCCCGCAACAGCAGGTCCGGCTTCACCGCCAGCATGCGGTCTCGAACGCTGGTGGACCAGATCGCACCACCTGACGTGATCGAGAAGAGACTGCTGAAATCGACCTCGTCTTTGCGTCGTTCCATCTCGTCGACCAACGGCAGTCCCATGCCGTCACCGACGATCAGGATCACCTGTACCGAATCCTTCTCGATCGCTTCGACGACCTTCTCCGCAACGAATTCTCGTCGTAGAACCACGCGGGCACCGAGGGTGAGGAAGGTGAACAGCGAATACAACGCTGCGCCGTGCATGAGGGGGGCGGCAATGAGGAACGAGAGTTCCGGAAATTCCTTTGCAGCGCTGGCTATCTCGGCGAGGTCCTGTCGAGCTTCCTCGCCGTACGGATTTCCGCCGGAGAGCGGCTTACGGAAGAAGTCGTCGTGACGCCACATGACACCCTTCGGGTATCCGGTCGTCCCGCCGGTGTAGAGCAGGTACACGTCGTCGCCCGAACGAGAATCGAACTCCCCTACCGGTGACATCTCGCGAGCGTCGTCGAAGGAAACCACCGACACTTCATGCGCTTTCGCGGCAGCGACCAGTTCGGCCTCGACCTCGCCGATCACGATCACCGTCTTCACCTTCGGGCATGCACCGAAAAGGGAAGCAAGGACACGCTGATGCTCGGGGAGTTCCACGACCACTGCGACCGAGTCGGAGTTGGTGAAGATGTACTCGAGCTCGGCGGGCGTGTACCGGTAGTTCACGTTGATCGGGACCGCACGGATCTTGATCAACCCGAGGATCGACGTGACATGTTCGACGCTGTTCTTCAGGAACAGGGCTACATGATCGCCGCGCGAGATGCCGGCTTGCGCGAGCAGGTTGGCCGTTCGGTTGGCTTCCGCGTCCAGCTCAGCGTAGGAGAAGTTCTCTCCCTCGTAAGTCAAGGCGACGCGATCAGGCACCGAGCTGGCGACGGTTTCGAATACATCAGCGAGGTTGAACTGCATCGTCTTCCCTTTCAGAGTCTGCGCCGCGATACCGAGGCATACAACCCTGAATCTAGAACACGTTCCATGTCACCCGAGGCAAAACGGAGCGATTAGCTGACCATTACCTGGACCTGACCTTGATCGGCGCAGCGACGGCCGAGCCCGCACCGCCCGACACCCATTCGGCGAGCAAGGTCTGCCACGACCCACAATGGCAGCGCAGGTAGGTGACCGTCCCCTCGCTGGTCCGATGCCGAGATTCGATCTCCCAGCGGTGGATGCAACTTATCGGCGCGAAATCTGTTTTCTTCATACGACGAGCATGATGTAATGGCATTGTGCATCTCAACCCTTACGGCGAATATGCGGTGACGCTGGCCGCCGACCTGGCCAATCGAAATCCCGAGACCTTGGCCGAACTCGTCGAACGCTGCGTCGATGCAGGCATCATTCTCGATTTCCCCATCGCCGAGAAGGACCTCGACGAGACCCTCGACCTTCTGATCGAGTGGTCGAAAATCGTCGACGTCACGGAGGAGGCAGCCCGCGCCGAGTTGGTGAACGTCATGCTCGAGCAAGCGTCGGCGTATCCGCGCATGACCAACCACGCAAACGACGGGTGGCATCTGCACTACCGCGATCCGCAACAGTCGCTCGCCGAGGTCCTCAAAGCCCTCTTCTCGGTAGGCACGGCGCTGCACCTCGTCGGCCGCGGAATGCACAGATTAGGTCGGTGCACCCTGGACGAGTGCACCAACATCTACGCGGACACCTCACGCAACGGCAATCAGCGGTACTGCTCCCCCACGTGTGCAAATCGCGACGCGGTGCGACGCCACCGCGCGCGCAAGTGAGCCGGACCGACTACGACGCGGGACCTACTACCTCGAAATCCGAGCCACCTTGGTAGTCGAACTGGAAGCTGCCGCCGCTGCTTCCCGAGCTGATCCGATTCCACGCGTCGATCAAGTCCTGGACCGTGTTGTATCCCAGGTCCTCCAAAGATCCTGAGAGACTTCCGGTTCCGGCGCCCTCGAACCAGCCGCCGACCACAACGGCCTGCGGAATCGCGATAGTGGGGTTGGTCGGATCGAGCAGTCGAACGCACGCTCCCGCAACGGCGTACACCCCGGCCGGCAGATTCCCGACGGTCCGCGTGATCGTCTGCCCAGGCGAAACGGCAAACAGATCGAGGATGTTGCTGACGGTCGGATACACCAACACGCCGGGCTGGAGCAGCTTTGCCGGATCGCGGATCACGTCGGGGACATCCCTGGCGTTGAGGATCGCCACTGTGCAGTTGATGAAGCTGAACCGCGGGTTCGGATTGGTGATGGTGAAGGTGATCGCATTGTCCGCTGCGCTCACCGACACCGGAGGCGGGAGAATCGCCGGTGATGCCGACGCCGTCGCCGGAGTCATGACAACCAGTCCCACGACGGCGGCCGACGCCGCGACAATGCTTCCGAGAACGCGTTTGAATCCACGACTTCGCATTTCCGAACCTCCAGGCAAGTCGGTCAGATCACCAGATGCCTGAAGAATAGACCGCTCAGTCGGAAAATTGGGGAGACAGACGGTGAGCTACCCGAAAAGTCCTTCGAGGCTGCCGCTGCCGAACAGGTCGCTCAGGCTTCCGGTATTGATGCCGCTGAACGGTCCACCGATGACAACGAGGCTCGGCACGCCAGGAACAGGCTTACCCAACGTCTCCAGATCGAGAAGATCGGAGCACGCACCGAGCACGGCGTAGGTTCCGTCCGGAACATCGGTCACGGTGTTGGTGACCGTCTGCCCCTTACCGACGGCGAACAGTGAGGACGGGTCGGTGATCTTGGGGTACACCACAAGGTTCGGATCGAGCAGCTTGAGCGGATCATCAAGCACGGCAGCAGAATCCGCGGCGTTGACGACAAACGCCTGGCACAACGGGGCAATGCCCGTGTTGTTGTTCGTGATCGTCAGTGCCAGATCGTTTCCGGTCACCTTGTACGAGACGACCGGCGGGACCACCTCGGCCGACGCAGTTGCAGGATTGACCATCGCGACGCCTGCCGCGGTTGCAGCGGCGACTGCCACGGTTCCCACGACGCGACGTACTCCACTCGTGCCCAGCTTCATCGAGGATCCTTTCGTACTGCGCCTTGAGTTCGGCAACAGTGCGCAGCCTAGAACGGATCTACTGACCGAATTGCGTGAATAGCCCCGGAGGGAGGCCGTGCCCGAAAGATCGGGACAAACGTCCCCTTCTCGAAGAGCTCGCTGTTCGACTCAGTTCCCACTGGAGACGAAGGGCGTCCGCACCGGTCCGCCGACCGAACCGTGCGGTGCTACCAATCCACGCTTTTCGAGGATCGGACGCACACCCTCACCGAACTGATACGCCTCTTCGAGATGGGGATAGCCCGACAATACAAAGTGATCCAGGCCGATCGCCGCGTACTCGGCAATCCGATCAGCCACTTCTTGGTGCGAACCTACCAATGCGGTGCCTGCACCCCCTCGCACCAATCCGACGCCGGTCCACAGGTTCGGCGCAATCTCCAGCGACCTCGCTCCGACGCCCTCCTTGTAAGCCGAACCGCCGCCGTGCAATTCGAGCATTCGACGCTGACCTTCGGAGCCGGATCGCGCAAGACTCGCCTGAGCCTGCTCGACGGTCGCCGGATCGAGCGCACTGAGCAGCCGATCCGCTTCTGTCCATGCCTGTTCCGAGGTGTCCCGGCTGATGACATGCAGACGGATTCCGTAGTCGAGGTGACGACCTTGGACTTCCGCGAGGTCGCGGATCCAGGCGATCTTGGCGGCAACAGCGGACGGCGTCTCACCCCACGTGAGATACGTATCCGCGTAACGCGATGCGACGGTTCCGGCCGCCGGCGACGATCCGCCGAAGAAGATGGGCGGTACCGGATCCGGAATACGCTGCAGCGTAGCCTTTTCCACGTTGACGTACTCGCCGGAGAAATCAACCGGACCGTTACCGGACCACAACTGGCGGATCACGTCGAGGAACTCGCCGCATCGTGCGTACCGTTGGTTCTTGTCGAGGAAGTCACCGAACGTGCGCTGCTCGTGGTCCTCCCCGCCGGTCACGACGTTGAGCAGCAGACGACCGCCCGACTGCCATTGGAAGGTTGCGGCCATCTGGGCGGCCAGCGTCGGGCTGAGCAATCCCGGTCGCAGAGCAACCAGAAACTTGAGCGTCTCGGTGGTCTCGAGCATCATCGCCGTCGTCAGCCATGCGTCTTCGCACCACGCGCCGGTCGGCGTGAGGACAGCTTCGAAGCCGTTCGTCTCGGCGGCCGCGCCGATCTGATTGAGGTATTTCAGCGTCGCCGGACGATCACCGGACATCGAGCTGCCGTGCCCACCCGCCATCAGATTCCGGGAATCACCGTAAGTAGGCAAGAACCAGTGGAAGCGCAGTGACACGGTGATTCCTTTCGTCGACGAACAGGCAGAACTCTTCTGTCATTACAACCACAGTCCACCTCGAAGAACAGGGTTGAAATCACCCTGATCGCTAGGGGTGCCCACTTTCGGCTCCGGCGATACCTTCGTGAATTTGCACCGCGACCCGGGGGCTCCGATGACCACGTTTGCCGAAGTCGAGCACAATTCACCGTTCTCGAACGAGACCGACGACGAGCGGCGATCCAGATTGAGAACCGTCGTCGCCGCGAGCCTGCTCGGCACGACGGTCGAGTGGTACGACTTCTTCCTCTACGCAACGGCCGCGAGTCTGGTCTTCAACCAACTGTTCTTCCCGAACCAGAGTTCGTTCGTCGGGACCATGCTCTCTTTTGCGACCTTCGCGGTCGGCTTTCTCGTTCGCCCCATCGGCGGAGTGGTGTTCGGTCACATCGGCGATCGCATCGGGCGCAAGAAAACGCTTGCCCTCACGATGTTCATCATGGGTATCGCGACGGCGCTCATGGGTGTCCTTCCGACCGCAGCTCAAATCGGGGTCGTTGCACCGATTCTGCTTCTGCTGCTTCGTATCCTGCAGGGATTTGCTCTCGGTGGTGAGTGGGCCGGAGCCGTTCTTCTGGCGGTCGAACACAGTCCGGAGAAGAAGCGCGGGCTGTTCGGCAGCATCCCGCAGATCGGACTGGCTCTCGGCTTGGCTTTGGGCACAGGAATGTTCGCACTACTTCAAACGGTCTTCGACGACGAACAGTTTCTCCGTTTCGGCTGGCGCATAGCCTTTGTTCTGAGCTTGGTACTCGTGATCGTGGGGTTGGTGGTCCGTTTGAAGGTCGACGAGACGCCGGCATTTCAGGCCGTTCGCGACCTCGAACAGCGCTCATCCGCCCCGCTCAGGGAAGTCTTTCAAGGAAGAGTCGCGCGAAACACCGTACTGGGCATGCTGTCTCGCTGGGGCGAGGGCGCCGCGTTCAACACCTGGGGCGTCTTTGCAATCACGTATGCAACCAAGACTCTGCATTTCGAAAAGGTTCCGGTACTTCTTGTGGTCACCGTGGCCGCAGTAGTGATGGCGATCTTGCTGCCGTTTTCCGGTTCACTCGCTGATCGGTTCGGCCCGCAACGGGTCTACATCGTGGGCATCGCCGCGTACGGCCTCGCGATCTTCCCCGCCTTCGCACTGTTCGGTACCGAGAATCTCCTGCTCTTCGGAGTCGCGATGGTCGTGGTCTTCGGAGTGATTCATGCCTTGTTCTACGGCGCCCAGGGAACGCTGTATGCGAGCCTCTACCCCACAGAAATCCGGTACACCGGGTTGTCGGTCGTTTACCAGTTCTCGGGTATCTACGCCTCCGGCGTCACACCTCTGATTCTGACGGCACTGATCGGCGCCAGTGGCGGTTCGCCCTGGCTGGCATGTGGATATCTGGTGGCCACCTCGGCGATCAGCGTCGTCGCCACTGCGGCGATCAGGAAGCGTGATCTGCATCTGTAGCGATCACACCTGAATATTCACTTCTCTTGGACATTTACTAGATACCCATAGAAATACCTGCGAAGAAGAACAGATCGAGATACGCCTACGCATCGGATACATCGGTGTATCGTTTGGGGTCCCACCCTGACGGAGGCGCCGATGACGACTGGAACGGACAACTCGCCGGCCAAGCGTGTCACCAAACGCCGTGGTCAGACCCGGCAGCGCCTGCTCGACGCGGCTGCAGATGTCTTCTCCGAAGCCGGGTTCGGGCACGCCACGGTCGAGCAGATCTGCGAACGCGCCGGATACTCCCGAGGCGCGTTCTACTCCAACTTCGATTCACTCGACGAATTGTTCTTCGCGATGTGGGAGCAGCGATCCGCAGCAATGCTCGCCGATCTGCGGTTGGCGACGGAGTCGATCACCGCCGGTAACACCGTCGACATCCATGCCGCTGTCGCCCGGATCGTGGCGGTGGTTCCGGTCGACCCGCAGTGGTACCGGATCAACGCGGAATTCACAGCCCACGCGCTCCGCAACCCGGCACTTCGCAAAGCCCTTGCCGACCGTGAAGACGCGATCCTTCGCACCCTGTTGCCCATCGTGGAGTCCGCACTCAGCGACGTCGGGCGAACAATCGTCGGCGACCCGACGGCGTTGGGACGGGCATTGGTTGCAGTGCACGACGGCACCAGCGTGCAGTGCCTCGTCGATACCGACACCAACGCCGCCTTTGCACTGCGCCGCGATATCTTCACTCGAATTCTGCTGTCCTACAGCGAAATAATCCAGAACAACCAATCGGAAGAGGAGTTGTCGTGAGCGAACAAGCTGACGTCATCGTTGTCGGGGCAGGGCTGGCGGGACTGGTCGCCACCTACGAACTGACGCGCGCGGGCCGCAAAGTCCTTGTCGTGGAACAGGAGAACGCTGCCAACCTCGGCGCGCAGGCATTTTGGTCTCTCGGCGGACTCTTCCTCGTGAACAGCCCCGAACAACGCCGACTCGGCATCAAGGACTCCCTCGAGTTGGCGATGCAGGACTGGATGGGCACAGCCGGATTCGACCGCGACCGCGAAGATCACTGGCCGCGTCAGTGGGCCAAGGCGTACGTCGAGTTCGCGGCCGGCGACAAGCGTCAGTACCTGCACGATCTGGGGCTTCGCCTGATGCCGAATGTCGGCTGGGCCGAACGCGGCCGCGGAATGGCTCTCGGACACGGAAATTCGGTGCCGCGCTTCCACCTCACCTGGGGCACCGGACCTGGCGTCGTCGATGTCTTTCTGACCAAAGTGATCGCCGCTCAGAAGCGTGGACTGGTCACGTTCAAGCACCGCCACCAAGTCGATCAACTCGTCGTCACCGATGGTGCGGTCACTGGTGTACGCGGAACCGTCCTCGAACCTTCCAGTGATCTGCGCGGCGTGAAGAGCTCGCGCACCCCCATCGGCGAATTCGAGTTCGCCGCACAGGCCGTCGTAGTGACATCCGGTGGAATCGGCGGCAACTACGAACTGGTGAAGAAAAACTGGCCCGAGCGACTCGGCAAGGCACCCAAGCACATGCTGACGGGAGTACCGGCGCACGTCGACGGGCGCATGCTCGAAATCACCGAATCCGCGGGCGGAAACATCGTGAACCGCGACCGCATGTGGCACTACACCGAAGGCATCCAGAACTGGAATCCCATCTGGCCCAACCACGGAATCCGAATCATCCCCGGACCGTCCTCGATGTGGTTCGACGCCACCGGCAAGCGTCTGCCGGTCCCCAACTTCCCAGGCTTCGACACGATGGGAACTTTTAAGTACATCCTCGACAGCGGCCACGAGTACACGTGGTTCATCCTCGACCAGAAGATCATCGAGAAGGAGTTCGCACTCTCGGGATCGGAACAGAACCCTGACTTCACCAACCGCGACTTCAAGCTCCTCCTCGAACGAATCAAGAAGGGCGCGCCGGGACCGGTCGAGGCGTTCAAGCAGAAGGGCGCGGACTTCGTGGTGCGCAACAACCTTCGTGATCTGGTCGACGGCATGAACGCCCTCACCGACGAACCGCTCCTCGACTACGAGGACATCGAACGCGAGATGATCGCCCGCGACCGCGAAGTCGACAACAAGTACAGCAAGGACTTCCAGGTCACCGCCATCCACGGTGCCCGTAATCTGTTGGCAGACAAGATCGTGCGCGTCGTTGCACCGCACAAGATCCTGGACCCCAAGAACGGCCCACTGATCGCGGTCCGGTTGCACCTGCTCACACGCAAGACTCTCGGCGGCTTGGAAACCAACCTGGATTCGCAGGTCATCAAGGCCGACGGCAGTGTCTTCGACGGCCTGTACGCAGCCGGTGAAGTCGCGGGCTTCGGCGGCGGCGGAGTCCACGGTTACAGCGCACTCGAGGGGACCTTCCTCGGCGGCTGCATCTTCTCGGGCCGCGCAGCCGGACGAGCATTGGCGCGCGACCTGTAGCCCCGAAATCAGGCGAGCGAATGCGTGACCAGAATGTGGTGGGCACGCATTCGCCGCGCCTCGTGCACGGATTGATGGTGGTGATGGTGCGTCGGCCCGCGCGCGTGGCGGACCAGATCGTGAACAGTACGGATGACGGTCGGCATTGCGACCCTCCCTCAGGAGATTGTGACTGCTGCTCTTGCCTGTGGAATCACTGTCTGGACACCGCCACTCGCGCCACCTCCTCCGGATCGATGAGGTGGGTATGGTCGTCGTCACCGACATCGATCTGCACGACGTCGATACGTGCGTTGAATGTGGTTGCGCCACTGTAATCAACACTGACAGGCATGCCGTAGTCATCCCCGATGTCGGTGGTCTCGTCCGCGGAGAAGACCATCGGTTGCGTCTGCTCGACGCGACCTGAGCCCACTTCGCGACCGTCGTGATAGATCGTGACCCCACCGCCTCTCGCGAGACCACCTCCGTCGTAGGTGAACTCAGCTCTGATCTGGTGTGATCCTGCCGGAATGTCAACGTCGGAACCGATGACGAACTCGGTCATGCCCAATAGGTTGTAGACGAATTTGGCGCGGCCTTCCCGCGCGTAAAGTGCCCAGCCACCAAATCTGCCTCCCTGCGCGATCACCACACCGTTGGCAGTAATGCCATCCGCGACGTCGACTGCTGCTGTGACACTGAACGATCGGTTCTTGATACTCAGCACGCTGTGCTCGCTCAGCCGTTTCATTCCGGGAAACAGAACCTGTCGGTTCCCGGACACCAACTGCGGACGCCCCGCGATGTGAGGGTTGAACCTCTCGAATCTTCGGTCGTCGATCGGAAGCACGTTGTACTTGACCGCTTCGATCAACCACAAGCGTTGCAGTGCAGCGAGTTTCTCCGGCATCTCAGCCGACAAGTCTTTGGACTGCGTCCAATCCTGAGACCCGTCGTAGAGCTCCCACACGTCGTCGTCGAGTGCGGGGAGTGCCTCCGCGAAAAGCCATGGAGTGCTGTGCCTGGTGACCGCACTCCAACCCTTGTAATAGATACCGCGATTGCCGGCCATCTCGAAGTACTGCAGATCGTGACGTTCGGCGACTTCGGCGTCGTCGAAGGTGTAGACCATGCTGGTCCCCTCGATGGGTGATTGCTGGACGCCGTTGACAAAGGTCGGTTCCGGTAGTTTCGCGACCTCGAGGATCGTCGGTGCAACGTCGATGACGTGGGTGAACTGCGACCGCGTCTCCCCCTTGGTCCGAATCCCTGCAGGCCAGTGCACGATCGTCCCGTTGCGAGTGCCACCCCAATGCGACGCAACCTGTTTCGTCCACTGATACGGCGTACACATTGCCCACGCCCACCCCACGGAATAGTGGTTGTATGCGTCCTTGGTACCGAATTTGTCTTTCACTTCCGCCATGAACTCGGGTGTTTCGATGGCGGCGAGTCCGTTGAAGTTGGCCATCTCGTTGAAAGCGCCGTTGATCGTCCCCTCTGCGGATGCTCCGTTGTCTCCGATGATGTAGTACACGAGAGTGTTGTCGAGAGCTCCGAGTTCTTCGATCGCATCGACAAGCCGGCCGACATGGAAATCGGTGTGTTCGAGAAATCCTGCATAGACTTCCATTTGGCGTTCGAGGACGGGCTTCATCTCCTCACTCATGTCCTCCCACGCCGGGATGGCCTCGGGACGCGGGGTGAGGACCGCATCCGCGGGAACGACCCCCCGCTGCTTCTGCTGCTCGAGAATCGATTCGCGTTGAGCGTCCCAACCTCCTGCGAACCGGCCCTCGTACTTGTCGGCCCACTCCTTCGGAACATGGTGCGGTGCATGTGTGGCGCCGGGTGCAAAGTAGACGAAGAACGGCTTGTCCGGAGCCAATGACTTCTGCATCCGAACCCAGTCGATCGCGTGATCGGCAAGGTCCTCAGTGAGGTGGTAACCCTCCTCCGGTGTCTTGTCCGGCTCGACAGGCGCGACGCCCTCGTACAGCGCCGGGTAATACTGGTTGTTCTCCCCGCCGATGAATCCGTAGAAGTGCTCGAATCCGCCTTCTCCCGTCGGCCACGACGTGAACGGTCCCACCGGGGATGTTTGCCACGGCGGAACCTCGTGACACTTGCCGAACTGCGCCGTCGAGTATCCGTTGAGTTTCAACGTCATCGGCAGTGCGGCTTTGGTATTCGGCCGCAGGCCGGAAAGACCAGGAGCCGAGGTAGCGGTTTCGGTGATCGATCCCATGCCGACCGAATGATGGTTGCGCCCGCTCAGAAGAGCGGCGCGGGTCGGAGCACACAGTGCCGTCGTGTGAAACCGCGTGTACGTGAGCCCATTACTTTGCAATCGCTCAGCAGTCGGTGTGTCCGCTGGTCCGCCGAAGGCACTGCTCGCGCCATATCCCACGTCGTCCAACAGGACCACCAGAACGTTGGGTGCGCCGGCCGGCGGTAGTAGCGGAGTGATCGGCGGAAACTCGGTGTCCGGATCCTTCGCGTCGTACGTCACCAGACCAAGATGTTGTCGATCCGGAATCGGTAGTACGGCGCGGCTCTGGTCTGTCGGATCCGTCATGACGTCTCGCCTTCTGTCTCTCACATGGCTCTTTCAAGCGTTTCAGGATCACGACGACGTCGACATCATCCGTTTCGGGTGAAGGCGCACCATTGTCGCAGCGTGGAGGCTTGAAGTGTGGATCAGCCCGGACGTTTCGCTCCCACCCCGATCGGGCATGCCTTCCTCGTCCCCCGGCGCCGTGTACGTGCCGGCCTGACCCAGATCCTGTGCGTCGTCGTGGGACTGGCTGCCGGACTGGGGATGCCGTACGTCCGGAGCGGCCCGATGATTCCTTCCCGTCAGGTCAGCGAGATGCTCGTTGCCCTCGGACTGGGGCTATTAGGTGTAGTGGCAGTGATCTTCTCGCTGCTGTTCCTCGTCGTCCAATGGGCCGCGACCACCTTCACTCCTCGCTTGTTGTTGTTCCGCGACGACCCCATCGTGTGGCGGACGTTTGCCTTCGCGATAGGCCAGTCCGTTTTCGACATCACGGCAGCGCTCGCCATCAGCAACGAAACGGACGTGTCGGTGATCGTGCCCAGCCTCGCAGTGCTGGCACTCTTGGCCACGCTGACGCTGATCAGACTGCTCCAGCTGCGCGCATTCTCGGCCATCCAGTTGGCTCCTGTACTAACCACGATCTCGAGTCGTGGCCGAGCAGTCTTCGCCGCCGTGTACCCCACCACCGATCTGGAGTTGCCTCCTCTACCAACACTTCCGGTGATCACGACAATCGAGTGGCATCGACCGCCGGCCGTTCTGCAACAGATCCTCGTCGAAGATCTCCTGCAGAGCGCTCGGAACTGCCGATCCATGGTGGTCCTCCGAGTGTCGCCGGGTAGCACGCTGCGAGACGGATTGCCGCTCGCCGACGTCTACGGCGGACCCATGCCCGCCAACACGATCCTTGACGCCTTGGTCAGTGGGAGTGAGCGGACCTTCACCCAGGACCCCCTACTCGCGATTCGGTTGTTGGCTGACATCGCGCTCAGAGCGCTCTCACCCGCTATCAACGATCCTGCGACGGCCGTGCAGGCTCTGGACGAGATCGAGGACCTCCTCTCTCTGGTGACCTCCGTACGCGCAGATTCGATCCGGGCCGTCGACGAGCATGGTGATCTGCGTGTGGTGATTCCACTGCCCGACTTCACGAGCTTCGTCAGAACCGGACTGGACGACGTCATAGCCTCGGCATCGAACTCGCCACTCGTTCTGGGCCGACTTCGCGACCTACTTTCGCACGTCGCCGCCCAATCGGAGTCTCGGAACCGCGATATTCTCGCCAAACGCGCTCGCTGGATTGATCAGCTGTCACAAGGCTTCCCGCGACTCGAACCCCCGTTGTGAACCCGTACAGATTTGCGGGCCATCGCGTCAAAGCATCGTCAAGATCAGTCTCAGAGCTACGGGAAATGACGATACTGACTCGGTGAGACATGCAGTGATACTCGGACACCGTGGAGTCATATCGTCGACGACCCGCCCGGCCCGTGGGCCAGAGAATCAGAAGCTCTCCGTCGCAACCGGACTGGCAGGGCTTTCGCTCGACGCGATGGCCTCGGTGTCGTACGGGCCAGAAGCCATCGTGTTGGTGTTGGCCCTCGCCGGCGGCGCGGGGATCGGGTTCACCGTGCCGGTGACAATCGCCATCGCAGTGCTGCTTGTGGTCCTGGTGGCGTCGTACCGCCAAGTGATCGCCGCATTTCCCGAAGGCGGTGGCGCCTACGCCGTCGCAAAGAAGCATCTGAGCCCGCGGGCAAGTTTGACCGCCGCCGCGTCGTTGATCGTCGACTACACCCTCAACGTCGCGGTGTCGATCGCAGCCGGTGTCGCGGCTCTGACCTCCGCCTTCCCTGCGCTTCTTCCCTACACGGTCTGGATCGCACTGGCGATACTCGGCGGCATCACGGCACTGAATCTGCGGGGCATCGCAGATTCCGCGCGGGTATTCATGTTGCCCACCGTGGTTTTTGTCGTCAGCATCTTCACGGTGATCGGTGCCGGACTACTTCGGGAAAACCCTGCCGCCGCCACGGCTCCCTTCCTCGCCGACAACGCACACACGATCGGCATTCTCCTTCTGCTCAAGGCATTTTCGAGTGGTTGCGCCGCATTGACCGGAGTCGAAGCCATCGCCAATGCGGTACCCAGTTTCAAGAAGCCTCGCGTGCGTAGCGCTCAGCGTGCCGAAGTAGCTCTGGGAATCCTGTTGGGCACCATGCTGATCGGCCTTGCGGTGTTGATCGAAAAGTTCTCACTGGCCCCAGTCCCCGGAACAACGGTCCTGTCGCAACTCACTTCCGCTGCCCTCGGAAATGGTGTGGGCTACTACGTCGTCCAATTCTCCACCGTGATTCTGTTGGCGTTGGCCGCGAATACCTCGTACGGCGGACTTCCCAACCTGATGCGGATCCTCGCCGACGACAACGTGCTCCCGCACCGCTTCAGCCGGAAGTCGACGCGCGACGTCTTCACGTACGGCGTCTTGTCGCTCGGAGGCGTCGGTGCACTCCTGCTCATCGGATCCGGCGGAAACATGAACACCTTGGTGCCGCTGTTCGCCATCGGTGTGTTCATCGGATTCACGCTCGCGCAGTTCGGCATGGTGCGCCACTGGCTCGCCGAACAGACGCCGGGCTGGAAGTGGCGCCTAGCGCTCAACGGTTTCGGGGCTGCGTTGACTTCGATCGCAGCAGTGGTGACGACCGCCATGAAGTTCACCGAGGGCGCCTGGCTGATCGCTCTCGCGCTCCCTGCGCTCGTCCTCGGCATGGAACGCATCCGCGGTGCGTACACACATATCGGTACGCGGTTAACCGTTCAGGGTGAGAACGATTCTCTGTCTATCGGATACAAACCAGCCGTCCTAGTACCCGTGTCCGAAATTACGTCGCTCTCCACCCGCGCGATGGCCGCGGCAACGGCGATGTCGTCACAGCCCATCGCAATTCGAGTCTGCCTGGCCCGCGAATCGACGACGGACTTCACACGCCGATGGCAAGCCCGACACCCGAATTCGCGTTTGATCGTCATCGAGGACACCGAGAATTCCGTGGGGAACACCCTCGCCCGATACATCCGCACACACTTCCCCCACCGAGAGACCTTTGTTGTCGTCGCCACCATCGACCCGGCAACCAGATGGCACCGGTTCCTCCCGAGCCAACGGACCGACGAGATCGCTCATGCACTGCGCAAACACACCGAGGCCGTGGTGTGCCAAATTCCGGTCCGGATCGATCCGGCTCACCGCGATCCCGCCCTACGCGCGTAAGCAGACGCTCAGAGCGAAGTCCCGAACAGCATGCCGAGCAGATACGTCGCGCCGGCAGCGCCGTAGCCGATCGCAAGTTGGCGTAGCGCCCGCTTGAATGGCGGCCCGCCCGAGAGTAACCCGACCACAACGCCCGTCGTCAGCAACGCGATCCCCACGAGAACAGATGCGACGATCAGAGCCGTCATGCCTTCCAGGCCGAACAGATACGGCAGCACCGGAATGATTGCGCCCGAGGCGAAGAAGCAGAAACTTGCCGCCGCTGCGCCCAACCCGGTTCCGACGGCTTCATGGTCGTCGACAACGTCCGCGGCGCCGAAGGTGCTGTTCGCGAGGACCTCGGCGGCGCGCTGGTCCGCTTCCTCGGCGGACATACCGCGGGCCCGGTAGACCAGGGCCAATTCGTTCGCGTCGACGTCGAGCAGGCCGACAGCTTCGCTGGCAGCCGGACCAGGATTGGACGCTTCCAACAACTCTCGCTGCGAGCGGACTGAAACGTACTCGCCGGCGCCCATCGACAGGGCGCCGGCCAGAAGCCCGGCCATGCCGGTGATCAGAACGATCTGGTTGGAGACGCCGCTACCGCTGATGCCGAGTACAAGGGCGAGATTGCTGACCAGGCCGTCGTTGGCTCCGAAGACGGCGGCACGAAACGTCCCCGAAAGTCTGTTCCGACCCCGAGTGGCCAAGGCCCGCACCACTTCTTCGTGGATCTTCTCGTCCGCGCCCATCGATGCAGTCGCGTCGGCGTCGTTGGGATACGGGGATCGCGTCTCCGCGCGCTGCGCAAGAGCGAGCACGAAGACGGAGCCGAAGCGCCTGGCCAGAAAGCCCAGTATCCGAGTGCGGATATCGCCGCGAAGTGGTTTGCCGACGTGATCGCCGAGTAGCGCTCGCCAGTGCGCCTCGTGTCGCCCCTCCGCGTCGGCCAGTGCGAGAAGGATTTCGCGCTCCTCGCCGCTGCGCCTACTCGCGAGGTCTCGGTAGACGGCGGCCTCGGCTTGTTCGTCGGCGAGGTATCGTCTCCAGCGCTTGACATCTCGCGGGTCTGGATCGGGTCGTGCGGCCGGAACTGTGGACATCGTGTTCCCCTTTCCGGTGAGGCGGTCACGCTTCGAGTACGCGGTCCATCCACGTCGTCAGATCGTTGATGACGTCGTCGCGGTTGGTCTCGTTGAAGATCTCGTGTCTGGCACCCGGATAGGTGTAGTAGGTGACGTCTTCGATCCCCGCCGAGTTGTACCGTTCGACTGCGACGTCGGTACGGCTCAGCGCGGCGTTGAGAGGATCCGAGGTGCCGACGAAGACCAGGATCGGAAGGTCTTGTCGCACGCCCTCGACGTCGACGAACCTCGGTCCCGCTGCGATAAGTCCACCCATGCCGGCGTCGTCCAGGCTGAAACCGCACAGCGGATCGTTGATGTACAAATCCACCTGCGCTTCGTCACGGCTGAGCCAGTCGTGCGGAGTACGGGCCGGTTCGAATTCCGCATTGAACTGGGCGAGGACGTCCGGGCCGTCGTTGACGAGGCTCTCGATCAGTTGATCGACCGCGGTGGTCCCCGACAGTGCGACGGCGTCGATCAGGTGCGAATGATCGAGGATGTACTGCTGCGAAGCGAACGAACCGAGGCTGTGGCTGAGCAGTACGACGGGCAGGCCGGGGTGTTTGTCGCGGATGATGCCCGTGAGGGTCACCATGTCTGCCACCAAGCGGTTCCAGCCATCGTCGCCGATGTTGCCTGGGCCGGCGTGCATGCTCTCACCGTGGCCGCGGTGGTCCGCCGCGTAGACCTGGAAACCGCGAGCATTCAGGGCTTCGGCAACGTGTGCGTAGCGTTTTGCGTGCTCACCCATACCGTGCGCGAGTTGAACAACCCCTCGAGGTTCCTGCTCGGTGGGCCATTCGTGGACATGAATGACCACTCCGTCGTCGCTGGTGAAGGTGAACATGCGCTACTCCCGGTGGTCGCGATCCGGACAGGTCATTTCTCATGCTAGATCCGCAGCGGCAATCCATCCGGGAAGTAGGTCCTGATCACCGGCGAGCCTGATTCGTTTCTGGACATCCGGCTTCAAACTCGGATATACCGGACACGGATGTTCCGGGGCCAGTTGTCGACCAACTTGAGGAGTACAGAGCGATGAATCCCAACCGCATGCGCAACGTCGGCTTGTTGGCGGCTCCACTTGCTGCTCTCGCCCTTCTCAGCGGTTGCGGCTCGGATGAAACGGGAACGGCCGAGAGTTCACCGGCACCCGCCTCAACAACGACCGCCTCTGCGCCGACGACCCAGACCGGCACCGCTTCACCTTCGACGACCCCTACCGACCACACCCAAACGACAACCTCGACGGCACCCAATCCCGAGGGTTGCACGATCGGGGAACTGAACGTCACCCTCGGCGAGTCGAGTGGCGCCGCCGGTTCTGTGGAGCTTCCGGTGGTCTTCACCAACACGGGCGGCCGCACGTGCACACTCGACGGTTTCCCCGGCGTCTCGTATGTCACGGGAGCGTCCGGAAGCGAAGTGGGTGCTGCAGCCGGCCGCTCCGGATCCGGTTCACTCGTCTCCCTTGCCCCTGGCTCTGCCGCAACGTCTTTGGTGCGAGCTACGAACGTCGAGAACTACCCGGCAGATCAGTGCGGCGTGACCGACGTTGCGGGACTGAGGGTTTACCCGCCCAACAGCTACGACTCGGTCTTCCTTGCCTATCCCACAAAGGGTTGCTCGATGACCGGCGCGAACATCAACCAGCTGACGGTCGCGCCGGTCGCCCGCTGAGTCACGGCTTGAGGCGTCGTAGACCCCAGAGCGCCGGCAGGAGGAACAGGCCTGAAAGGATCAGGACGAGTGCAGCTTCCGTGAACTGGAAACGCCAGAACCGATCATCCGAGTGGTAGCGAACTTCGTAGTGGTCGACCCCGTGCTGCCGCAAACAGATCTCCATCTCTCTGTTCTGCTGCGCTGAGAGCACATCCATGCGGAGGCTGTACTCGGCGCCGGTCTCCTCCGGGCGCTGGTCGTACGGGTCCTCATCGCCTGATCCACCCCACATGCACTCGTCGTATCCGATGTCGACCCAGTTACCTCGGAGGTCGACATATCCCTGCGCGAGTTCCCAATTGACCGCGGGGATACTGGTATCGCTCGAATAGTAGGAACTGAATCCGGCGACGGGTGATGTTCGGACACTCGGCTCGGCGTAATCGGGTCGTGCAACCAACTGAAATCCTGCCAGGATCGCAACAACACCGACCATCGTGATCGCCATTGCGCCGATCGAACTGCGCACCAGCAAAGCCAGTGCTGCTCCGAGCAAGAGTGACATGGATGTGTACGCACCCAAGACCAGTCCGCTGGATTGAAAGAGTGGATACGACAGGTTCGATATCTCGACGAAAGTCGAACGCCCGGCAACAAATCCATACCGGGAGTTATCCGGGAGGGATCGAGCCCATTGCAATGCAAATCCGAGCAATGCGGAAGCCACAGAAATCGGCAGGAAGACGATCAACACACGGGTCCAGAACCACCGAGTCCGACTGACCGATTGAGTAAGCCCCAGTACGTGTGTTCCTTGTTCGACATCCCGCGAAAACACGGTTACCCCGATCAACACGCCGAGGAACACCGGCAGAGCAGTAGCAACCACTGTCGTCAGGGTGAGAGCCGTCTCTGTCGTGCAGATCGCGGTGATGTCGTCGAAGCAACTGAGTGGCGATCCGAAGCGTTGGGTTTGTCCGCTGCTCTTGATGATCGCACCACTCGACAAGACAATGACTGCTAGTGCCGCGATGAATCCCAATGACACAACGAGCGATGTCCGGTGGTGCCGCCACGTAACCCAGATCATGCCGCCACCATCGTTTCTGCGCTCAGGTGCCCGAGCACCACGTCGTCGAGAGTTGCGTCGTCGATCACCCAGCCGGCCCGAGGGCTCGGACGGATTCCCTCCACCACGTGAGAATTCGACCGCACCCCCTTCTCGGTATGAATGACCGCACCGGCGCCGACCACGTCCGAGGGATCGCCGTCCCCGATCAATACGTAATGGGCAGCGATCAATTCATCCAACGGACCGGACAATCTCGCGTTTCCGCCGCCCAGCAGAAGAAGTCGATCCGAGACGTCTGCCAATTCGGAAACGATGTGTGACGACAACAGAACTGTGGTGCCGTACTCGGCAACGTCTTCGAGCAGAGTGGTCGCCACAGACCGCCGCGCCACGGGATCGAGATCTGCCAGAGGCTCGTCGAGTAGAAGCAACTGCGGCCTGCGTCCGAGCGCCAAAGCCAGTGCAACCCTGGTTCGTTGACCTGGTGACAGTGTCTTCGCCTTTGCATCGAGAGAAATCCCAGCGCGCTCCACCAGATCCAGAGCGTACTTCGCATCCCACTCGTCGTTGGTGTATGCGCCGAATCGAAGAAGTTCTGCAACAGTGAATTTGGGGTACAGGGGCTTGTGCTGAGCGAGGTACGACAGGCCTGGGCAGATGCCGTCCTGATCCGGCGTGCTGCCCAGGACGGAGATCGAACCATGGTCAGGCATCGTCAACCCGACCGCCAAGGACATCAGTGTGGACTTGCCCGCTCCGTTCACCCCGACCAGGGCAGTGATGCTTCCTGTCGCGACCTCGAATGTGCAGGCGTCGAGCACCTTCTTCTTGCCGAAGCGCTTGTCCACGTCCTGCATCGTCAGTGCCAATTCTTGCGCAGTCATGATGTCTCCCCCTGCTTTCCGGACGGATCCGATTCGATGAACGTCTTCTCGAGCTCCAAACTCACCAACGCTTCGATGTCCGTGCGCTCGAGTCCGGCGGCCACGGCATCTGCCACACAGCGGGCCAACTCGCGCCGTAGCGCAGAGCTTTCCGCCATACCGGGCTTGGCCAGGGACTTGACGACGAACGTGCCCAATCCGGGCCGCGGAGCAACAAGTCCGTCGCGCTCGAGTTCCTTGTAGGCCTTCAGGACTGTGTTCGGGTTGATCGCGAGCGCTCCCACGACGTCCTTGGCTGTGGGCAGCCGATCCCCGACTTGGAGATCACCGAGCCTGAGCGCCTGCTTCACCTGAAGGACCAATTGCACGTAAGTGGGAATGCCGGATCGGCGGTCGATACGGAAGTCGCTCATCCGAACCCTTTCACTAGTTCATTAGTGGAATAGATATTTACCCTGCCTTGACCTCCCGGGTCAAGCCAGACGACCCCTGTAAAGTGCAGATGCCCCGGTTCACCGGGGTGCCACGCTGCTCGTGTGAAGTTCGGTGAAACCCCGGCACTGTCGACGCAACTGTGAATTCGCCCGTCACTACTCGAGGCGAACGAGTCAGGTCACCGGCCTCGTGGCGACACGATGGTTCTCGGACGAAGGACCGCTCGTGGCGCTTCGCCTCGCGGCCGCGCTGCTCGCGACCCTTCACCACTAGCGGAGGGGTGGCTGTGAGTACTCGGCCGACACGTAAATTCAGATCTGTACTTGCAGCACTGACGGTGAGCACCGCACTGCTTGCCGGTGCCTGCAGTAGCTCGACGTCCGATGCACCCGCAACCACAGCGGCCTCGGACGGCTCGTTCCCGGTGACTGTTGTTTCCGGTCCCACGGATTCCGGCACGGACATCACCATCGAGTCACGTCCGCAGTCGATCGTGTCACTCAGTCCCAGCGCCACCGAGACCCTGTGGGCCGTCGGCGCGGGCGATCAGGTGAAGGCCGTCGACAATCAGTCCGACTACCCGGCCGGTATCCCGGTCACCGATCTCTCGGGCTTTCAACCGAACGTCGAAGCCATCCTCGGCTACGCACCGGATCTGGTGATCGCATCGGATGACATGAACGATCTTGTCTCCGGACTGCAAAAGGCGAAGGTGCCGACACTCCTACTACCGGCAGCGACGAGCATCGACGACGTCTACGCCCAAATCGAGCGCGTCGCGAAGGCCACCGGC
Source organism: Rhodococcus sp. RCBS9 (assembly GCF_029457415.1). NCBI lineage: Bacteria > Bacillati > Actinomycetota > Actinomycetes > Mycobacteriales > Nocardiaceae > Rhodococcus > Rhodococcus sp. RCBS9. Next base: position 1,833,823 of record NZ_CP120422.1, read on the forward strand.
CACGAAGACAAGGGCACCGAAGTTGTCGACACCATGCGCTCGGACATCGACGCCGCTGTCGCCAGTGTTCCTGCGCGCCAACAGCCGCTGACGTACTTCCACGAACTCGACTCCTCGCTCTACACCGTCACGAGTTCGAGCTTCGTCGGGCAGATCTACTCGCTGTTCGGAATGAAGAGCATCGCCGACGCCGCGGGGCAGGGTGACTATCCGCAGTTGTCCGCCGAATTCGTGGTACAGGCCAATCCCGATCTCATCTTTCTCGCAGACTCCCAATGCTGTGGAGTGACAGCAGAATCCGTCGCCGCTCGACCCGGGTGGAGCGGCATGAAAGCGGTTACCGGCAACCAGATCCATGTGCTCGACGAAGACCTCTCCAGCCGCTGGGGACCTCGTGTCGCCGACCAGGTGAAGGCCGTCGCGGCCATCGTTGCCCAAGTTCCCGCGGCCTGAGCACTCGATGATCAAAGCCGGTATCTCCCAACATCGGACCGCCGTTCTGCTCGGCGCCGCGCTCATTCTGTGCGCTGCATTGCTGATCGGTGTTCTGGTGGGGCCGGCCGGATTGACGCCTGATCGGACCATTCTCGAACTTCTGGACGGAATACCCGGCATCCACCTCGATTCCGGCCTCACCGCAACACAGCAGGCGATTCTCTGGCAGATCCGGCTTCCGCGAGTAGTCCTGGGCGCGTTGGTCGGAGCAATGTTGGCGGTAGCCGGCGCCGCCTACCAGGGCGTGTTCCGAAATCCCTTGGCGGATCCGTATCTCCTCGGAGTTTCCAGCGGAGCCGGACTGGGCGCAACCCTCGCCATCGTTTCGGGTGGAGCGCTGGGCATGTTCGGAATTCCCATGGCCGCCTTCGTCGGTGGTGTGCTGGCAGTGTTCGCAACTTATTCGCTCGGTCGAAGCATTGGCGGGCCGCAGAACGCGGTAGTCATCATCCTCGCCGGTGTCGCAGTCGCAGCGTTCACGAATGCAGCGCAGACTTTTGTTCAGCAGCGGTTCGACGATTCACTGCGCGAGGTCTATTCCTGGCTACTCGGCGGACTGTCCACCGACGGTTGGTCGGAAGTTCTGGTTGTCCTGCCGTACGTTGCGCTGGCCTCAGCCGTCATCCTGGTACACCGGCGTGTACTCGACGTGATGGCCGTCGGTGACGTCGAAGCCGCCAGCCTCGGCGTCGACCCGGCCAGATCACGCCTGGTGCTGGTGCTCGCCGCAACTCTGGGAACGGCCGCGGTCGTGAGTGCAAGTGGACTCATCGGCTTTGTCGGAATCGTTGTTCCCCATGCGGTTCGACTGGTCGTCGGCCCGTCTCATCGGCTGCTTCTCCCCCTGTCACTCATGCTCGGAGCGGCGTTTCTCGTCCTCACCGACGTTGCCGCCCGCACGGTCATGGCACCGGCCGAACTCCCCATCGGAGTTGTAACCGCGATGATCGGCGCTCCGTTCTTCCTTCTGGTTCTGCGCCGCAGCCGGGTCTCGGCATGACCGACAGCGCAGTGCGGTGCCGCGACCTCCGAGTCAACCTCGGCGGCAAGGACGTCGTCGACGGCATCGATCTCGATGTGACACCGGGCGATTGGGTTGCCGTGGTCGGGCCGAACGGCGCCGGCAAGACAACCTTGATGCATGCCCTCGCTGGATTGATTCCGTCTACCGGTGAGCTCTCGGTCGGGGGACTGAGTCCTCGCAATTCCAGCCGCAAGGCGATGTCCGCCGTCGTCGCGTTGATGCCTCAGCGTCCGGTAGTACCCGAGGGCTCAACGGTCAAGGAACTGGTTGCGCTCGGCCGTACTCCGTATCTACGACGATTCGGAACCGAAACCGCCACAGATCGTTCGGTGATCACTTCGGTGATCGAAAGGCTCGACCTCACCGAGTTCGCAGATCGACGAGCCACCGAACTTTCCGGCGGCGAATTGCAACGCGTGGTCCTGGCTCGGGCACTGGCTCAAGAGCCGCAGGTACTGCTCCTGGACGAACCCACCAGCGCCCTCGACATCGGTCACCAGCAGCAGGTTCTCGACTTGGTGGAGGAACTGCGAGAAGACGACAACATCACGGTCATCGCCGCGATGCACGATCTCACTCTCGCGGGTCAATACGGTCGACGAATTGTGCTGCTGGACAAGGGCAGCGTGGTTGCCGACGGTACACCCTCAGCGGTGCTGGAGGCAGACCTCCTCGGCCGCGTGTACGGCGCTCGCGTCGAAATCCTGGAACGGCCCAGCGGTCCCATCGTTGTTCCGATTCGGCAGGAAGGCACCCGCTGATGGAACTGGTGATGCTCGGCACCGGCGCTGCCGACGGTTGGCCGAACCCGTTCTGCACTTGCCCTTCCTGCCTGGCGGCATTGTCGAATGAAACCATTCGCGGACACACCGCTGCCTTGCTGGACAACCGCATCCTGTTGGACTGTGGACCCGAAGTACCGCGCGCCGCGTCGCGATTCGGTCGCACGCTGGCACACGTCGAACACATCCTGCTGACGCATTCTCATCCTGATCACCTCGGCCCGATGGCATTGCTGTTCCGGTCCTGGGCGTCTCGCACCGAACCGCTCCAGGTTCTCGGACCACCCGACGCGCTCGCTCTCTGCCGAGACTGGGTGGGCCCGGATGACCCGGTGACCTTCACACCGCTCGAGACCGACCAGTCGATCATGTTGGGCACCTATCGTGTTCGCGCACTCGAGGCCGCGCACGAAGTACCCACCCTTCTCTACGACATCACCGACGCATCCGGAACCCGAATCTTCTGGGCCACCGACACCGGGCCTTTGCCCGAATCAATTGTCGACGCCCTTGCCGACGCGCGTTTCGACGCCGTCTTTCTCGAAGAGACCTTCGGCTACAAGACCGACCACGGCACCGGGCACCACGATCTGTCGAGTTTCGCGGAGACGGTGTTGCGGCTCCGCAACTGCGACGCGATCACCGATCGAACCGATGTGGTCGCCGTACACCTCGGGCACCACAACCCCGTCGAAAACGAACTCTCGGAAGCACTTCGTGTGTCAGGGGCGCGAGCGGTTCCGGATGGAGCTGTGCTCGAGATCGGGGTAGGACAGAGCCATCGAACTCTGGTCACCGGTGGCGCCCGCTCGGGCAAGTCCACTTACGCGGAGGGCCTGCTTGCCGGCTACCGGCACGTCACGTACATCGCCACCGGGGATCCGCTGGACGACGATCCCGACTGGATCGAACGAATTGCGTCGCATCGCGCGCGGAGGCCGCCGACGTGGACGACGGTAGAGACCTCCGAGGTCGCCGAAATTCTCGTGGCCGCAACAACACCGATCCTGATCGACTGCCTCGGCACGTGGTTGACCGCACGTCTGGATCGACACCAGGCGTGGGCGACAAAAGATCTCAGCGCCGTCCACGCAGATATCGACCGGTTGGCCGACGCCTGGACCGCCTGTCCGGTTCCGATTGTCGCCGTCACGAACGAAGTGGGAAGCGGCGTCGTCCCGGACACGAAGTCCGGGAGGCTGTTCCGCGATCTACTCGGTCTGGTGAACAGCCGAATCGCCAGTGAATCGGAGTCCGTGGTCCTGATGACCGCCGGGCTCCCCCTGAGCCTGCGCGTGTGACGTCAGAGCAATCCGGTGAGCTGACGCGCACAATCGAGTAGGAAACCGACCAACTCTCGATCCTCGTCCGTCACTCGCCCGCTCGCTCCCTGAACACACAACCCGCCTGCCACCTGGTCTGCGTGATCTCGAACCGGTACTGCCACCGCGGATCGACCCAGGCGGCATTCCTGGTTCTCGAATGCAAAACCCTGCAGGCGAACAGACCTCAACTGCTCATACAACGCATCGAAATCACCGAGGGTGAACTCCGTGACCCGGCGAAGTTCTAAACCCGAAAGCAACCGCTCGTCGTGCGCCAACAGAACCTTCCCCAGCGCATTCGCGTGAAGGTTCTTGGCCAGTGCGGCGATTCCGATGATCTCGTGGTCGGGATCCTTGTCGACGAACCTCAAGCGCCCACCGGTAAACGAGGCTACGTGCAGACCGAACCTCGTGTGTGTCCGCATGTCTTCGACGCGCTCGTGCAGGGTCGGCCCCGGACCGCTCGCCGACGCTGCATGTGAGAGCTCGGCAGTTCGACGCCCCAACGCGAACCCTGACAGGTCTGGCACCCGCACGAGAAAGCCCTCGGCCACCAGCAGATTGAGCATCCGATAAGCCGTTGCCGAAGGGACGCCTGCAAAAGTGGCGATCTCCTTCGCGGTTGTTCCCGGTCCCAGATGAGCCACCGCCTCGAGCATCCCCAGCGCCTTCTGAACCGCACGCGGTTGTTGTCCACTGAAGTGGGTCTCTTCGCCGATCCGTTTGTCTGATCGTGGACCAGCGGTTGCACGGTCCGCGGTCACCGCCCATGCTCCGGCGAGTTACCCTCGGCGGCCCCACGATCCGGCACGAGTCGCCTTCGCCCGTCACCGTCGATCAGCAGAGTGCCCGCACCGGGCAACAGGTCCGCCGTCTCGACGCTGTCGAAAGCTCCGACCATCAGAAGGCTTTCCGGTCTGGCTCTACGGAGCAATGCGCTCCACACTGTCCCCGACACAGCAACAGCAAGAGCAGCGATCGGCAGTGCCCACATCCCGTGAACCGCACCGTCGAGAACGATGTAAACCAGTAGACCGGCACCGGCGGCACTCACGGACAGGGTGCAAATCCGGGTCAGCGACGTATGTTCCCCGATTCGGCGCAAGAACTTCCACGAAGCCAAGGCCACCAGCGTGTAAGCGCAGACCAACGCGGTCTCCACCACGCCGTCGAAGGATCCCGAATCGTCGCGAACCGTATCCGAATAGATGAATACGCCCGCCGCACTTACCGCGACGAACGCAAGTACCGCAACGTACGGGGTGCGGAACCGTCTGTGTACGCGAGCGAGCGGCGCAGGCAGTACCCGTTCGATCCCCATCGAGTACAACAACCGCGAACCCGCCTGCGCACAACCGAGAGTGGATGCGAACCAGGAACACGTCATTCCGATCTTGACTGCCAGAACCACTTCCGCGCTGGCTCCGGATGCCGTTCCTTCGAAGTACGCTCCGACGATCGTTGCGCCGTGGCCGGTCATCGCCGCCCAGGCTGCAAAAACGAAGAGGACCCCGCAGATGATCGGCGAAATGAGAACCGTGCGTGTGACGCTGATGAGTGGTCGTTTCGCTTCCGGGCCGAAGAAGGCCGAGCTTTCGAAGCCCGCCATGCTGAGCACCGTCAGCATCGCGAGAAACGGAACTGCACTCAGCGACGGATTCGGCAGGGCAACAGCAGTTATCGTGTCACTGTGCGTCGCCAGCATGACCACGACGATGAGAATCAACGAGCACGCTTCGACGACCAGGATCGCTCGGGTGGCGAACCGGACGCCTCGCACTGCAATCCACGCGACGGCCAGGGCAATCGCCACCGTCGTGATCACCGTCGCGGCAGGCCCTCGCACGTCGGGGCCGACAATGGCGATGGTATCGAGCAGACTCGGAACTGCCTGCGAGAAAACCGAAACCGAGATTCCGAGATACCCGAGTACCAGTGCGGCACCCGCCGTCAGTGTCGCCCGGATACCGGAGCCTTGGAAGACGAAGCTGTACAACGATCCTGCTGCGGCCAGTCTCCGCGTGAACTGAGTGATGCAGAACGCAACGAGAAACACCGCCGAAGTTGTCGCAGCAATCGCAGCCAACCCGACGTAGCCGGGACTGTAGGTGATCATCCACAGGGCGATGAACACCATTCCCGTTGCCGGAGCGATCGTGGAAAGTGATTGCCCCAACAGGTCGATCGGGGTCAGACGTCCTCGTCCGAGACCACGGAGCGGGGAGAACACGGGCTCACTGTGTTGATCCGCATTCTGCGCTCGCGTGATCGCCGCACGCAGTGCCGCACTCACGGCCATGAGTCACCGTCCGTCGCGTCCAGGCCCGAACCTACGAGCGAATTGTCAGAATTCGGTCAAGTTAGTCCGCTTATGTTTCCGCGCAGTTTCCACGATGGCGCGCACAGAACTTTCAAGTGAGAATCCGACTCTGTTTCCCACCCAGCGTCATGCCGGATCAAGGGCGGCCGACGGTATCCGGCCCCTCCGGGAGCACCTTGACCTGCGAGTTCTCCGATTCTCACACGACAACTGCTCTCTCAGTTGCACCTCGTCCAGGCGTAGCGCGGTCGACGCGGATTCGCAGCATAGCCCGTACAGGATGTGTCCCACACACCACCGGCACTACCCGAGAGGAACGGAGGAAGCATGGACTTGGTCAGCGCCACCACTTCGGCGATCATCGGATTTGTTCTCCTGCTCGCCGGCATTCCCAAGCTGAACGACCACGACGGGGTCCTTCGTTCGTTGCGCGGATACAAAGTGTTGCCGGTGCGACTCGAAGTACCGCTCGCTCGCATCCTTCCCGTCGCGGAAACCGTCGTAGGCATCCTTCTGGTTCTCGGCGTGGCCCATCGCCTCGCCGCCTTGGTTGCTGCCGTCATGTTCGCGTCGTTCTTCACGGGCCTCACGATCAACCTCCTGCGTGGGCGACGCGATCTGGACTGCGGATGTTTTGCATTCGGAGTCGGCGAGATTCCGCGTATCGGATGGTTCCACGCCGTTCGCGCCGGAACACTCGCGGTGATCGCTGTGGCACTGTCGGTCACCGCCGGACAGGCTGAGATCGGCGTCCAGGTCGTGGCGACGACCTTCGGATTCCTCCTCGTTCTGGCGGGAGTTGCGCTCGCACAGATTCGTTCGGTGGTCCACCTCGGACGACGCCCGGTCGACGACTACCTGTCGAGCGCCTCCATCCGCCTCCGAACCGCCGAAACCGCGTCCCGGTACGGCTCGTGAACTTACATCCCCACCACTGAAAACTCGAAGGCAGGACTACCACGATGACCACTTTCCTCCTTGTCGCGACAGTGATCCTGGTGATCGCCGTAGCCGTACTGTTCTTGATGGTTCTTGCTCTGGCTCGTGAAATCGGCCGCGTACAAGTACGTCTCGGACCTCTCGGTGCCCGGATGATGGATACCGGGCCCAAGGTCGAACAGGCCGGCCCATCGTTTGCCGGTCTCATCGATCAGGAAGGACGGACCGTCGGAGTCGGTGGTCACCGCGACAAACCTCAACTCCTGCTGTTCACAGCACCGAGTTGCTCGACGTGCAAGAGCCTTCTTCCCGGCGTAAGGGCAATGGCCCGAGCCGAATCGGATCTCGACGTGATCATCATCTCCGACGGAACACCCGAAGAGCATCGCGAGTTCCTGGCCGGCAGCGGGATCGGTTCCGAGCTCAGTTACATCGACGCTCGAGACGTCGGTATCGCATACCAGGTGGGCACCACTCCGTACGGCGTGATTCTCGACGAGCACGGCAAGATCCGAGGAAAGGGCCTGTGCAATCACATGGCTCAGGTGGAAAGCCTCCTCAATGCGCTCGAATCCGGCACCCCCTCACTCCAGCACCTTCATGCCCAGGCGAAATCCGGCAGCGCGGCCTGATCTTCCTGCACAGTTCGATCCTCTTCACGAATCAGGAGAAAATCGTTGGACGACAATGAATTCCCGCAGCACAACATGACGGAGAATCGATATCCCGTCGACGAGGCGACAGTTCAGGCCCAGGCCGAATGGATGGCGGGCCAGGGCGGTTCGCTTACCAGCCGAACCGGACGTAAACTCTCCGAACGAGTTTCGCGGCGATCCATGATCAGTCGGATCGGCAAGTGGACCATGGGTGTGTCAGGAGTGGCACTGATCAGCACACTTCCCGTGACACGTAGTGCCTTCGCCCAAGAGCCCGAGGTTCCTGCGCCGGCACCTGGCCCCGAACCTCTTGTCCCTGTCTACGACGGTAAAGATCCGGCCGAGTGCGAGTACTGGCGCTGGTGCAACATGGACGGAACGTCCTGTGCCGCATGCAACGGCGGCGGTGTCACCACCTGTGCCCCCGGCAGCAAGCCCGGCGCAGAGTTCTGGGTCGGATGCTGCACCAACCCTGATACCGGCAAGACCTATCTGATCGCCTACTACGACTGCTGCGGTGCGCCTTCGTGTTCCAACGCATTCTGCGGCGAACCGGACATGCAGGCCGTGATGTACAACCCGGTCTCCGGAAGCTACGACCAGGAAATCATCTGGTGTGTCTCCGACGAGTCCCAGGCATACACCTGCACGATGGCGCCCATCATCGGTGAGGACTGCCAGACTCGACCGGCCGAGCGCCCCAAGGTCGGTGCCGGATCATGAGCAGTCCGCGAACCCGAAAACTGGCGCGACCCGCCGTTGCCGTCATCCCACTCACCGTCGTACTCGCGCTGGCCGGTTGCAGTTCGTCCGACAACGACGAACCCTCCAGCGCAGGTGATGTCACCTATCCGACAGTTCCGTTCACTGCACCGGGCGAGGGAATCTCCCTCGGTCACGACGACCAGGAAATCGACGACACCATTCCCGAGCCGTTGCACGTCGGTTCGATCACCCCGATCGCAGCTGACCGCTTGCTGGGCGTCGAAGGTGGATTCGGCCAACTCGAGCTCAGCGTCAACGTCATCGATCCGAAAACCGGTGTGGCCGAGAGCCGGATCACCGTCGGCCCGGGTATCTGGGATCCGGTCATTCACGGATTCGTCGGGGATTCCGCCGAGGATCCTGCGGTGCTCGCTGCCGAGGTGTGGCGGCCCCGAGGTTCCCGCGGCGCGGCAGATTTCACGGTCAGCACCTACTCCGGGAACCTACTGGAACCAGCCGAGGTCATGCTTCCGGACGTCGCACGCGTACATTCCCGTCCCGGCTCGAACGCCGTGACCTCCGACGGCAAGTTCTTCGTCACGTGGGACGACGGTTTGTACGGCATCAGAGTGGTCGACCTCGAGAAGAAGGAAGCGACCGGTGCACTCCAGATAGTCGGCTGCGGTCCGTTCACGTGGATGGTCGATCACGAGCTGTACAGCGTCTGCGAGGACACCCGGGAACTGCTGCACGTCACGATCGGTGACGACGGTGTTCCGAAGGAAACCGCCCGAAGCAAGGTCCTACCCGAGGATTTTGTCTCCACCCGCAAGGTCACGTGGGCCTCGAAAGCGAATAAAGCCTTGCTGGTCAGTGAGAACGGCGATGTGTACGTCTTCGACTTCTCCAACGGACTACCTCAGGAAGGTGTCAAGCCGATCGGAAACGCCGGGCAGGACTCCGGTCGATTCTCGGAGAACGTCATCAACGCCGACGCAACCCGGCTCGCAATCGCGTACACGGACACGGCTATTCATCCGGACTCTGCTCGGGGAGGCTCACTGGTCAAGATCGACTTGTCCGATGCAACGACCTTCGCCCCGGTGAAGAGCTTGACGCTTGCAGACCTCGGCTTGACAGACATCAAGAGCATGACCTTTTCCGTCGACGGCGCCACGTTCTACGTGCTCGGTACCGGACCTGAGGTCGAAGGCTCCGCTCCGCAGAAGATCGTGGGTTACAACGCGAGCACCGGCGAGCAGGTCAGTTCCGTCGATGTCTCGGGCAACGTCGGGGATGTCAGCGGGTTGATCACACCAGAAGTACTCCGATGAGTCGTCCCGGATCCGGTGTGGTGATGGGCCGGCGCCGCTTCCTGAGTTTGGGAGCACTCGGCGCCGGAGCACTCGGACTCGGCGCAATGGGGACGATTGCCGGATGCAGTTCCACTGCAGCATCTCCGACGCCGACGACCGATCTCGACTACATCCTGCCCACCGACCCGGAAGTTGCCGCCGCAGAATCGGCGCGAGCCTGGAACGGGACCACCGCTGCGTTTGCCCTTGCCGCCGGATTCTCGACGGTAGATCTTGGCGGACGCCTCGTGGACACGTGGACGTACGGAGGCGCTGCGGTGGCTCCGGAACTTCGCCTGAAGTCCGGTGACCGGGTGAACGTCAGCGTCCAGAACGGCCTCGACGCCGAAACAACACTGCATTGGCACGGAATTCGAATCCGCAACGACATGGATGGCGCGGCACCCACCACGCAGGCTCCCATCGGCGCCGGTTCGAGTTTCGAGTACAACTTCATCGCACCGGATCCGGGAACGTACTGGTACCACTCGCACAGCGGATTACAAGCCGATCGGGGGCTGTTCGGCGCCTTGATCGTCGAGAACCCGAACGACATCACCGGGGCCGACATCGATGCCGTTCTGGTGCTCGACGACTGGCTCGACGGATTGGGTACCACACCGGATTCCGTCCTGATGGCCCTGAACCCGGCAATTTCGGGCGGGCACGGCGGACACGGCGGTGGGGCAACAACTCCGGCGGAACACTCGGAAGCCGACATGTCCGTCGCGCAACAGTTGGTGAGCGGCGGACACGGTTCTTCCGAACCACTCGGCGGGATGACTCAACACATCGCGTATCCACTGCACTTGATCAACGGGCGGCCACCCAACGATCCTGCTGTCGTGACTGCAGCGCCCGGTTCGACCCTGCGACTGCGAATCATCAACGCAGCCGCCGAAACTCCGTACCGGTTTGCTGTGGCCGGTCACGAGATGACAATTGTCGCTACCGATGGCTACGACGTGGAACCAACTCCCGCCGACACCATCATCGTCGGAATGGCGCAGCGCTACGACGTGCTGGTGACGGTGAAGTCGGGAACATGGCCGGTGGTGGCGAAGGTCGAGGGCCGAGATGGTTATGCGTCGACCGTCCTACGCAGCACCGACGCGTTGGCGCTGGCGAACCTGGATGTCGGCGGAAACCTCTCGGAACTGGCCGGCCGACTGGTCACCGAAAGCGAACTCCGGCCCACGGAATCCGCACGGCTCGAGACGAAATCGCCTGATCGCGACTACCGCATCGAGTTGATCCAGGCCGGCGATCGGTACGTCTGGGGAATGGCGGGGGCCGATGCAGGCAAGCTCGTCATGAAACAGGGCGAACGGGTCCGGATCACGATGAAGAACGCGTCCACGATGTGGCACCCCATGCACACCCACGGCCACACGTTTGCGGTACCGGATTACGGCGGACTTCGCCGCGACACCGTCAACGTCCTACCCGGCACCGAGCTTGCCATCGAGTTCGACGCCGACAATCCCGGCGAGTGGATGTTCCACTGCCACAACGCCTACCACTTCGAGGCCGGCATGACGGCAAATCTGCGTTACGTCCGCTGACAAGTCGAAGAATGGAGAGAACACCTCATGAAGAAACTCGTTCCCGCTTTCCTGGCCGCGTGCGCTGCCCTGAGCCTCACCGCCTGCAGTAGTGATGCCGGTGCGTCGTCGGACGAACCTGCAGTCGTGATCGAGGTGAAGAACATGGCGTACACACCGGCATCGGTCACCATCGAGAAGGGACAGACCGTCGAATGGAAGTTCGACGACAGCGGACTCCCCCACGACGTGGTCGGCAACGGTGATCTCGACGGGAAACTGAAGAGCGAGTTGCTCACCGAGGGAACCTTCTCGTACACGTTCGACGACGCCGGAACCTTCACCTACCACTGCACGCCCCACCCGATGATGGTGGGCACCGTGATCGTTCAATAGTGAGGAGGTGGATCGCCGGCTTCGGCCTCGCCGTCGCGGCGACGTGTGTCCCAGCATGCGGCACAGAAGATCCCGTCCCCGACGTGGTGGTCGAGATCAGCAATGTTCAGTTCAGTCCGATGGACGTCACCGTGGAGCACGGCGGCACCGTCGAGTGGCGCTTCGACGACGGCGGACTCCTGCATCACGTGGAATCACCCGGCCTGTTCGACAGCGGTATCACCGGAGACGGAACGTTCCGGCACACGTTCGAGAGCGTCGGAGTCTACGAATATTCGTGCTCCGTGCACCCGTACATGATCGGAGTCATCACAGTGCTGTGAACTCTGGCTCATCACTTTTCGCTGCGACTTCGGCTCGACACTTTTCCTGAACCACAAACACTTCGGAGGATCTGATGACTACTGTTCTCTCACACGGCCCACTGCAGACCGACGTCCCTGACATCCGGCCGACCCTTCAAGGCTCGGTCGGCACCGCGACCCGTGTCAGCCTCGTCGCGGCGGGCGCCGCTGCGGGTGCCGGCCTCGCACTCGTGGCCACGCCATCTGCGACAACAGCTTTGACCACAGCTGTTATCGGCGCCGGACTGGTTACGTCGCTGGCCGCGAACTGGTCGACCTGCGGAATGTCCGTCGCCGGAGTTGTTGCGGCGCCGAAGCAAGTCGATCGGAAGGGATCCTCGACTCCCGTCCGCCGACTCGGCTGGCACGCTCTGGGTTCGGTCACGACGGGAGCCGTCACCGGGGCATTGATCGGCGCTCTCGGTGCGGCGATGTCCGGGTACGTGCCGATCGGCTGGGCACTGGGCGTCTGGGCCGTCGTCGCGGTTGCATACGGGCTGCATGAATTGGGTGCGGTGAGCATGCCGACTCCGATGCGGCGCCAACAGCTTCCGCGCCATCTGCGCCGCACGATGGCGCCGTGGAAGGTCTCGCTGATCTTCGGCGCGATCATCGGTCCGGGATTTCTGATCTTCATCCGCTCGAGTGCGTACTACCTCTTGGCACTCGGCGTCATGGCTTCGGGTACACCGGCTCTCGGGGCGGCGCTGTTCACGGTCGTATCCCTTGGCCGCTGCATGCCCAGCCTCGCGGCAATCGTGCACACCAAGCGTGGTGGCTCGATGCCGGGATTCCTCTCGATCATGTGCGTCGTGGACCGTCGCGTGCAGAGCGTCACCGGCGCGGCATTGATCGCACTGGGAGCATTTGCCGCCGCAGCACTGATCTGACTGTCGAGCTAGCACCCTTCACCTCGAGTGAACACACGCTCCGACTCTCCGGAGCGTGTGTTCACTCGACAGAAACCGTGCGCACTCACCCCGCGTCAGGGAATCGACAGCGCCACCTGGACCGAGTCCTCCGACGGCGACGTCACCTTTGCGTCCCGACTCCAAAGCATGTCCAGCGCTGCCTTGGGCTTGGCAAGAACCCACTCCCGCGCGGCATTCTTGATCAGCGTCGGAGTTGCGCACCCGCAATCGCTGTTCACACCGTCTGCGTCGATGCCGACGTCTCGGCACAATGCAACAGCGCGGGGCACGTGATACCCCTGAGTGACGATCAACGCCTTGGTCACCCCATACGTATGTATGGCCCGGAAGCAGGTGTCATAGGTGTCGAGGCCGTACGGATCCCCCACGATGCGACGCTCATCTATTCCCTGCTCCACCAGGTAGTTCGTCATCGCCGCGATCTCGTCACCCGAGCCGCCGTTCGCGTCGCCGGAGACGAGGACCGCTTTAGCCTTTCCCGCTTCCACCAGTTCGACTGCTGCGTCCAGCCGCCCTTTCAGGAAAGCCATCGGCTTACCGTCCTTGATCTGCGCGCCCAGCACGATCACTACCGGAGCATCGGGAGCATCGGCGGCGTCCGACGTATGGCCGGCCGACGCCACGGAAATCCACACGATCGAGCCCGCGTAGACAACTGCTCCGAGCACCGCAATGCCTGCGACCCAACGAGGCCACCTGCGCTTGCGCGGCGGTTTCACTGGATCTGCAGCAGCTTCGTCCATTCGTCGATCAAACCACACGGTTTCTTCACCGCTTAGGCGCTCGGTCGATCCTCCATCCCTCCGCGCCACTGCGCTCGGCCCACAAATCCGAGTACTTCCCACCTCGCGCGATCAGGTCTTCGTGGGAGCCGACCTCCTCCACCCCACCGTCTTCGAGGTAGACGATGCGATCTGCTCCCTGAATAGTCGACAGGCGATGAGCGATGATCACCACCGTTCGACCACGGGCCAATCGGTGAATTGCCTCGGTAATGGCGACTTCGTTCTCTCCGTCGAGGGCGGAAGTCGCTTCGTCGAGAAGAACAATCGGAGTGTCCTTGAGGAATGCCCGCGCAATCGAGACCCGCTGACGTTCACCGCCGGACAGCAGCGATCCGCCTTCACCTACCCTGGTCGCCTCACCGCTCGGCAAACGGTCGATCACTTCGCCTAGCCTGGAATCCACCACTGCTTGACGGACCTCCGACTCGGTGGCATCCGGTCTCGCCAACCGAAGGTTCTCCAGGATGGTTCCGTCGAACAGGTAAACCTGCTGTGAGACAGTCGATATCCGAGACATCAATGCTCTCGTTCCGATGTCGCGAACATCGGCTCCCCCGATGGATACCGCACCTTCGTCGACGTCCCAGAATCTGGAGATCAGCCGAACCAGAGTTGTCTTTCCGGAACCGGAAGGACCGACCAGAGCAGTGACCGAGCAGTCCGGGAATTCGAGACTCACGTTACAAATCACGCGATCCGGGCCGTAGCCAAAGGAGACCGAATCGAACCGAATATCATACGACGTAGGCTCTTTCGGCACCTCAGGTTCCGCCAGCACCGGTACATCGATCATCTCTCGGACAGATCCGAGCGACACCCGGGCCAGTGAGATACCTTCACCGAATCCTGCGAGCATCTGCATCGGCTCCACGAACCTCACGGCCAACACGAGAACAACGATCACGCTTGCTGTGTCGATGGACCCGGTGGTGACCAGCAGCGCCGCCAGAACCAGGACGGCGAGAAAGGCAACCTGAACGACGATCATGAAGCGCAGCAGATACTTGTCGACCGATCCGATTTCCTGCAGGTGTGCGTCCCGGTTGGACACAAGAGCTTCGTCCAACCGAGTCCAGCCTTCGCCGCTCTTACCGGCCGAACGTAGAACTTGCTGCGCCTGTGCATATTCGACGACGCGCGATGCCAACTCGGATTCGCTCTTGCCGATCGCCTCGTATTCGGGAACAACCGCACGCTGCACGTTGCGGTAAGCCCGAATCCCCAGTGGAACGAAGACGACCATCGCGAGAGACAGTCGCCAGTCCACAAACAAGACAGCGATCGCCACTGTCGCTGGAGTCACCGTGACGGTGACGAGTTGCGCGATGATCATTCCCGGGATGCTCATCAAGATTGCCGTGCCCTCGGTGACCAGGCGAGTGAACGCTCCACGATTTGCCTTGCTGAACCACCCGAGCGGAACCTGCACCAAGTGCTCACCGAGGCGATGCATGATTCCACCGGCAAAACCATCGATTCCGATGCGGTACGCCCGATTCTCGGCGATCCACCGTACGGCGCCACAGGCCACCGCCACGAGAGCAGCCGTGACAACCCACGGCACTGCGGCGTCGTAATCGCCGCGAACCACCGCTTTCAGGATCGGAATCATCAGTGCAAAGAGGACACCCTCGAGTATCCCAGCGAGCGTGAAACCTGCTATCTGACCTCGCATCCCATTGCCGCGTCCGAGGATTTCGTCCAGGTCGCGAATCATTGCAGCGCCTTTCGCGGAGAGATGTCTTCGACGAGGGGGTTCTGGAGCGCCCACATCCGCGCGTAGGTTCCGCCGAGCGCCGACAACTGTTCGTGCGTACCCTTTTCCACGATCCGTCCGGCGTCGAGAACGAGTATCTGATCTGCGTATCGGACGGTGTGCAGTCGATGAGCGATCACCATCAGGGTGCCGCCGTCCGCACTGATCTCACCCAGTGCGCGTTGAACGGCCGATTCACTGTGGGGATCGGCCTGCGAAGTCGCCTCGTCCAGGATGACGATCGGCGGGTTCTGAAGGATGGCGCGGGCGATCGTCAGGCGTTGCTTCTCCCCACCCGACAGCTCACCGCCCGAACCACCACCGATCTCGGTGTCGTACCCGTCCGGCAGTCGCATGATCACGTCGTGAATCTGCGCCCGCCTCGCCGCTGTCTCCACTTCCAGATCCGTTGCATCCGGTCGACCGAGCCGAATATTCTCGCGCACGCTGTCCCGCAGGAGCACAACATCTTGGAAGACGATGGCCATCGATCTCAAGACTTCGCGACTGGACTGATCTCGTAAATCGCTTCCGCCCAGTCGAATAGACCCGTCTGTGACGTCCCAGAACCGCGGAAGTAGACGCGCCAAAGTGGTCTTTCCGGAGCCGGAGGGGCCAACGATCGCGGTCACGGTGCCCGGCTGCATCTCGAAGGAGATGTTCTCGAGGACGCGCTGCCCAGTGGTGTATTCGAAGCCGACGCTGTCGAATTCGACCAAAGTGCTGCGAGCAGGCACTGCATCCTGAGGTTCGGCCAGCTCTGGTTCGCCGAGGATGCTCTCGACGTGAGTCGCTCCCAGTTGGCCTTCGCGGTAGAGGTTGGCCATCGTTCCCATGTGCAGAACCGACGACGGAACACCGATTCCGACGACCAGAAAGGCAACAAGAGCTACCGGGGTAATCCAACCCCCGGACAACATTGCAGTTCCCGTCGCCGTGATGACCACGATGAGTACCGCCGGTGAGAGGAGGATCGACATCGCGACCACCGGCCTTCCCATCCCCGACATCCATCGCACGCACACCGCAACCATCGAATCGACAGCGCTCGAGTAGCGCGCGAATGCGCGACTCCCACTCCCGTACGTCTTGACAACCTCGATACCGTCGCCCAGTTCTACTGTCGCAGAGGTCAATGTCGACATTGCAAGATTCCAGGAGTCGACGTTCGTTCGATAGGCTCTGCGCATCGACGGCGCGGCGAGAGCGAGACACACTCCGATGTAGCCGACCAGGACCAGGCTGAACTTCCAGTCCATCGCCACCAGATAGATCAGGGCCACTATCGGCGACAGGATCGCGGGCACCACGTCGGCGGGAAGGTGAGCGACGAGAAGATGCATCCGCTTCACGTCGTCCGTCATCGCCTGCTTCACTTCACCGGTGCCACCATTTGCAAACCACCCCAGAGGAACTCGGGACAGATGCCGAGCGATACGCGAGCGGATCGAGTATTTGAAATGCGCGTCGGCGGTGTGGCACACGGTCAGCGCTGCGTTGTAGACGACAAAACCGAGAATTGTGCCCGCTGCACCGATTGCGGCCCACAGCCAGACCAGGTTCAACGACGAGTCGGTCAGGAGCACCCGCGCGATCTCGACCACCGCAACGTAGGGCAGGAATCGCAACGGCACCGACAGTGCCGACAGACCCGCCCCTAGGAGGAGTTGATTTCTCACCGGCGCGATCATCCTGCCCAAAGCGTCTCGGTCGACGAGTCCAGGCGAGTCTTCCGGGGCTGCGGACTCGTTCACTTTCATTGCCGCACTCACTCTTCGACGATGATCGTGCCGGTCATGTTCGGATGTGGTGTGCACGTGTAGGTGAACGTTCCGGCTTTGTCGAAGGTCTGACTGTAGGTTCCGCTTCCTTGGAGATCGCTCTTGATCCCCAACTCGGCGAACACGACATCGTGCGGCATTCCCTGGTCCTCGAAAATCCACGTGACGGTCTGTCCTGTGTGCACGGTGACGGAGTTCGGTGTGTACGCAAGGTTTTTCACCGAGATCTCGACCGGCGCTTGCTCGGTAGATCCCGTCGAATCGTTGCCGCACGACGTCAGTGTGAATACCACTGCAACAGCGATCAATGTGGTCAATCCGGTGCGAACTGACATTCTGCTCTCCTCATCGAACGTAGTGGAGGTCGGCAGTCATCCCGGCCTCGAAGTGGTACGCGTTGTGACAGTGAAACATCCACCGTCCTGGATTGTCGGCGTCGAAGTCGATCGCCATTTGTGTACGCGGAAGTACGATCACGGTGTCTCGGCGAAGCCCGCCGTAGGAGGGAACCGAGAAGGTGTGCCCATGGGTGTGCATCGGGTGCCACATGTCGGTGTCGTTGTTCATGACGATTCGTATTCGCTCGCCCTGCTTCATTCTCAACCGACCTGCATCGGCGCCCGCCATTCCCCAGAGGTATCGATCGCCGGCCTGAATGAGATCCACCGAATACGCACGATCCGGTGCCCTCTGCTCCAGCGCTCCTGACGGGCGAAGCTCCGATTCCAGAACGAGCCGACCGCCGGAACCTGACAGCACTGCAGGCGAAGTCAGGTCGACGACCGCTACCGAATCCGGCGTCCGAAGCAGGCACGCGACGCCACCTGACTTCCCTTCCACCTTCGCGGCGATGGGCCACGAGCCGGACTGCACCGTCACCAATACGTCGTATCGCTGCGCGGGTGCGATCAGAATCTCGTCTCCGGCTGTGCAGGCAACGTCCTGCCCGTCAGCACTGACAACGGTCATCTCGTGCCCGGCGACCGAGAAACGGTACGGAGTCTCCGCCCCGGCATTGATCACCCGCAATCGAAGCCGAGTTCCGGCCGTCGCACTGACGACGAAGGGATCTTCCACAGGCCGTCCGTTGATCAGGTGCAGTGGATACGTGATGTGCGTTGCCATTCCACCGAGCGCCTCGGAATTTCCGTGACCACTGCCGAGAAGTTCTGCGGCAGAATCAATCTCTGCACCATCGACTTCCGGTGGAGTGCCGCCGTGCCCGTGGTGTCCTCCCTGCACGTCCGGTGACAATGCGCGAAGCACTGCATCCGGGGTTGTTCCCAGCCCGTCGAGCCAGTCGTCGATCACGATGACGACGTCCTCGTCGGCTCCGGTCCGGTCGTTCGGGTCCTCGACCACGAGTGCACCGAATAACCCTCGATCGGCCTGCAATCCTGAATGGGAGTGGTACCAATATGTTCCGTGATCCGGGGCCACGAAGTCGTAGGTGAACTCGGCACCTGGTTGGATTCGTTCCTGGGTGACCGGCGGGACGCCGTCCATGTCGTTGCGGATCGCAATGCCGTGCCAGTGCACCGAGGTCTCCGTCGGAAGGTCGTTCTGCAAAAGAACGTTGAGCCGGTCTCCCTTGGAGATTCGAAGCTCCGGGCCAACTGCTTCCGCACCGTACGACCATGTGTCGACCTCTCTGGCGCCCAGACTCACTCGAGCCGGTGCAGCTGTCAGATTCCGTTCGACTGTGCGCCCGCTATGAAATCTCGCCTGTTCGGCAGCACGAACTTCGTCGTCGAACGGTGAAATCTCAGAACCGGTTTCGTTCGCCGAGCCACGGCTGCACGCACTCAATGCCACAGAACCCACAGCCGCAGAACCCACAGCCGCAGAGCCGAGCGTCACCGCTCCCCATCGCAGAGCCAGGCGCCGACTCAACGCACTCGAACTCATGCCGTCAGCGCCGTGAATTCCTGATAGCGCGTCGCGGCAACAGCTTCGGTTCCGGTGCCGGTCAGATTGCCGGCAGCCATGGCATCCATGTCCTCGATCATCCAGAAAGTGGCGAAGGGATGAGTGGCGAGCCACATGTCTCCGTTGACCTTGGCCACTCGGTTCTCCTGCACCGCTGAAAGACTCGAGAACCCGGGAACACCGGCAACCTTGCCGAACTCGTACACGCCCTCGTCGAACACGGCCACGATCCGAGCATCCTGCGCCGGGATCGCCTCGTCGGACAGGGGCGCATACGGCAGTCCTCCAGCGGCATTCGATCGCTGGGATTCCGGACGCCCGAAGCCGCTCTCCGCCAACAACAAGGACGGCGGCGCCTGCTCGGTGGTGGTGGCAAGGATTCCAGAACTGCTCATCAGCACCGACACGGTGTTCGCTTCACCACCGGACCGAGCAGAGACGTCAGCGATCTTGCCCTCCAAGGCGACGGTCAGCTTGTCGGCAACCGACTGACGATCAAAGGCGCGTCCGAAGAAGGCAAGATTCTCACGCCACGGAGTGGTGACGGCCGGGACCGGCACTGTGGGGACGGTCGATGCGAGGGAGTCGTAGTAGCTCCGATCGCCCATCGACGTGAAGATGACCAGTCCGGGATCCTGGGCGAGGACCTGCTCGATCGGGGGTGCACCGAGCGGCGGCACCGTGACCACCTCGGTACCAGCTGACGCCAAGATGTCCTGGCCGATCTCCGATCCCCACGACGTGAAGACCACATCAGGGGTGATGCCGACGGCAAGGAGACCGAGTGCGGCGTATTCGTCGAGGGAAACAACTCGCCCGAGGTCGCCCGGAACCGACGTCTCACCGAATTCGTGGGACACAACACGCGTTCCCTCGGCAGGTTCCCTCGTCGGTCCCGCCTCACTCGAGCTACAGGCGGCCGCAGTCAGGGCAACGACACTGACCAGCAGCGAAGCTCCCAGCCTCGATAGGTAACCGGGTCGCGTTTTCAACTTCATAATGTCCTTCAGCTTCGAAAAATCGGGGGTTCGATACAAATCGGAGCACTGCTCGGATTTGGCAAGTAAACCTCACCTAAGTTCATCCGTCAATCGGTTGCGTCGACTACGCGACGCGATCCGACGCCACTAAGCTCGGTCGGACCATGACTGCGCCATCACCTGACAAGAAGTCCGCCGCGAAATCACAGCGCCGCCGGAGTTACAACACCGGGATCACTGCGGACGCGGTGCTGACCGTGGCGTTCGGGCTCAGTCGCGAGCACGGAGTCGAGGGCTGGTCGCTGCGGCAGCTGCTCGGCGAACTCGATACGTCGTTCTCCGTCGTCTATCGACTCGTCGGAGATCGGGACGCACTCTCGGCTGCGGTGGTCGACAGTGCGGTGTCGGCCGTCAACGTGCCATCCGCACAAGAAGATTGGCGTCAATGGCTGACGCATCTGCTCTTGCAGATGCGAGAGGCCTTGATCGAGTGTCCAGGCGCGGCACAGTGGCTGCTGATGAACGGAGTTGCCACCCAGCGCAGCCGGGAACTCATGGAGGCCGGATTGGCATCGCTGATCGACGCCGGGTTCGGGGAAGAAGCCGCTCAGGCTTACACCGTCGCCTTCACCTCGACAATCACACTGATCGCCATGAACGACGCCAGGCGCATTCCCAGCGGACAGCCTTCACCCGATCACAGCGCGATGCTGGAACGACTGAGTAACGACGGACCCTCAGATCCTCGTTCATCGATGGAGACACTGATCGGGAAGTTCGCCGGTCCACCGGATGCTGCGGAAGCAACACGGGCAGAACACTATCGCTACACACTCGACCGTGTCCTCGACGGCCTCGAGGCGCGGCTGAACGCAATCAAGGAGTCACAGAAATGACCGAGGGTCGCTGTCGCAGTTGTGCGACAGCGACCCTCGGATGAGTTGGATTCTCGATATGTCTAACGGAACAGGTTCGCGACGAACGGAATCGTGTCAGCCTGTGATTCGACCAAAGCGCCGCTGTGGTCGGTGTTGTATGTCTTGAACGTGACCGGTTCACCGTTGGCCACCAACGCTGCAACCAGCGAAAGCGCAGACGGTGCAGGGACATCCACGTCGAGCAAGCCCTGGCCGATGAAGATGGGGCGATCGTATCCACTGGTCGGTACACCCATGTAATCGTTCAGCAGACCCTGGAAGTTCGGGATCTGACTGAGCGGGCGGGAGAAGATGTCACCGAGGACCAGATCCTTGGATGCCTCGTCCAGGTCTGCGGCGCAGAGCTTTTCGGCCGAGTCGACCTTTTCCCTTCCCAAGTCGTTCAGGTAGGAATTCAAGTCGATCTCGGGGTGCGCTTCCCGCAAGCCCGCGAGGATGTAGAGCGCGTACGACGTCAACCCGCCGCCGAGGGCGATGGGAGGGAAGCCCGGACCGGCAGGCAGGAGGGTCAACTCGATGTTGGCCGGCACTCCGGTACCCACGCCACCGCGGTAGTCGAGCGAATCCCCTCCATACTCGGTTGCGTAGCGGGCCGTCGTGATGGCCGCACCGCCGCCCTGCGACTGCCCGACCACTGCCCAACGATTCGAGATCGAGGAGTCGATGACCCGTGCCGCCTTGACCGAGTCGACTACGCTGTGCGCCTCCACCTTTCCGTCGAGATACGGCATCAGCCCCGGCGTTCCCAGACCGACGTAGTCGGTGGCGACTACGGCGTAGCCCTCGGAGAGCCAACGCCCCAGGTAGGGGTAGTCGCGCTCGGGCAGGCCAGGACCGACCAGCGAAGGGGCACAGGAATCGTCGAGTCCCGTGGTGCCGTGCGCCCACGCAATGACGGGCCAACCACCTTCCGGTGCCGGACCGTCCGGGACGTAGTACGCGCCACTGCTCAGCGCAGGCCCGCCGTTGGAACCGATGGTCCAGTACGTGAATCGCTTGGCGTCGGCGGTACCCGGAATCCACAGATCTTTCGGTAGCGGCTCACTCGACACCACAGTGCCGGTGGCTTGCGACGCGCTCGGTGCCTGTGCGGACGCGATGGGCGCAGCAACGGCGGAGCCGATCGTTGCAGCACAGAGGGCTGCGATGGATATGCGGGCAAACGACTTCGACTGGAATTTCACGTCTGACGACTCCGGTTCGTGCGGTGGGCGACCTCGTTGGACGTTATCGTAGATTTTGTTTAACCGATCGGTCAAGCAAAATCTTGCAGCTTCGTGAAACGTATATGTCGAGATTCCGGCCCCAACTCCGACCTAGCATCGAACCGCACGAAAAACAGTAGGAGGATGTGTCCATGGCACACGTACGGCGTTTCGACCACATCGGCATCACCGTCGCGGACCTCGAATCAGCGACGGCATTCTTCGTCGGTCTGGGTCTCGAGGTGGAGGGCACCGGATCCGTGGAGGGTGAGTTCGTGGAAACCGTCTGCGGTATCCCTGGAGCCAAGTGCGAAATCGCCATGCTGCGCCCGCCGGGCGAAGGATCACGGCTCGAGCTCTCGTCCTTCGTCACGCCCGAGCACGTACCCGGATCGCCTGCTCCGATGGCCAACGAGATCGGGATACGCAACGTGTCTTTCGAGGTGGGCGATCTCCAGGCTGCGGTCGACGCGGTGGCTGCGGACGGTTACGGACTCATCGGCGGGATCGGCGAGTACGAGAACAGCGTGCGCATGGCCTACGTCCGGGGGCCTGAAGGGATCATCGTGTCCCTGTTCGAGCAGATCGCCTGAAGCGTCACGGCATTCGGAGCGTCAGATCGCCTTCCAGGAGCTGGCCAGAGCGCCCATCGCAGCCGCGAATTCGGCGAACGCCGCGTCGATTCTGACGCGGTCACCGGTGGTCACCAGATCGAGCGTCAACCCGCGAATCTGCGCCAACACGATCGTCGCGTAGCGATCAGCGCGATCGGGTGGACATCCGTGCGCGAGCGCAGCTTCCGCCAAACCACCCAACCAGTCCCCCACCACATGGTCGAGAAACTCGCGATACCGCTCCGGATGCAACAACGCCTGTCCGTAGATCTCGAACATCAAGCGAAAGTTCGGCAACGATTCCGCTGATGTGCGCCCATTCCAGTAACTCGTCAACATCTCGACGATGTCGGTCCCGGAAGAGATGTCGAGAGAAGAGCTGTCTCGCAGGGTGGCAACCACTTCAGTGAGCAGTTGTTCCTTCGAACCGAAATGATGGATGAGTGTCGCATGACTGATCCCCAGATCCTTGGCCAATGGCCGCATGGACAGTTCACCGACGCCGTTCGCCGTGACGTACGCGGTTACCTGCTCGAGCAATTCGGCACGGCGATGCTGGTAACGCAGTTTCCGGCCGTCGACCGGCGTGCTGTCCTCCACCTGCAGGAGCCTACGCAGTACCGGAAACACAGCAGTACCGGAAACACGGCAGTACCGGTTACACGGTGACGTGGTGGCGATCCGATCGACTGATCGTCACAGCGGCGACGACAACACCGATCACCACGCCGATGAGAGTGTCCGCGACGCGAGCCACTGCCGCTTCGGTCCCGATCGGAGCACTGAAACCGATGAGGAGCAGTGCCATCGGGGTGACGGCCAGTGATGTCAGTGCATAGTTCTTGATCACGAGCAGCTCAGCAGCAGTCTGCAGAATCACGACCACGGCAACCGCTTGCCAGTAGCCGAGCGTCAATGCGATGAGAGCAGCAGCGACGACGGCGCCACCGACATTTCCCACCAACCGCTGAATCCCACGCTGGACGGTCTGCTTGTAGTTCAGCCCCTGCATCGCGGCGATGGCACCCATCGACGCCCAGAGCGGATGCTCCAACCCGGCTCCCGCCGCGAGCCAACCGGCCAGAGCCGACGCTGCCACGATGCGGAGAGCATTCATCCGCACCGGGCGCGAATACAGCCGATTCAATCCTTCGAGAAAATAGCCTTCGGGCGCGGCCAGGTTCTTTGCCGGTGCGAGATCGTGTTCGATCATGCTGGAACGCTTGAGCTTCCGAAGCTCCTTCTCGTGCCGAGCGATGCTGCGAATCAGGGTGGCGTCGCCGTGCAACTGCCACTCCTGAACTGCCGCTTCTGCTTCGTCGAGCACCGCCACCAGTTCGCGTCCGTGATCGACGGTCGACTTGATCCGGCCACTCGACGCAATAACCAAGCGGGCGTTGGCAATCGATCCGAGCGCCGGTTCCACTCCGTCTGCGCCGGACTGTTCGAGACGCCCCACCGCAGAAACTGCACGGGCAACTGCCAGGCGGGCAGGTCCCATCGGCAGTACGAGCGCTGGGAGCATCGCGGCCGCCCAACCGACCAGAACTCCGAGCGCACCGGCAGTGACCAACCGCGCCAAATCATTGACGCTGGAGGCATATCCGGCTGCACCGGTCGCCGCGAAGACGAGGATGACGGGCCCTGGCCCGGTGATCCGGAAGCCTGACATGAAGCAGTACGACGCACCCGCAAGCAAAGAGAGGATGCCGATCTGCAACCACATCGGAACGCCCGCGACACCCATGGCGCCGCCGAAGGCAATCGAAACCACCAGTGCAGCACCCACCATTGCCAGCTTGCCGGCCAACCGTGGATACGGCTCGTACCTGCCGAACGCGGCACACAGCGCGCCCAAGGCCGCGAAGCCGGCCAATTCCCGATGCCCGAGCAGTCCGCCGACCACGAGGACTACGGCGGTGGCGAGCCCGACCCTGATCGCGGGGGCGATGGTCGCGTCGGCAGATCCGACGCGAAAAGCCGCTCGCCACGTCGCCCCGGAGACGGTATGTGCAATGGCCTCACTCGAATGAGTGAGACGGCTGGGCGTCCTGGCTGCGGTTTCGGTTCGGCTCACCCAATCAGCATACATTTATTTCACTAGTAAATTACTTGTGAAGTAATGTGAATTCTGTCGCTAAGATAGGGACATGGGCGCGGCGAACAGATCCGAAGACGACTTCATCGACAAAGTCCGTCGCGAATGGAAGCGCGCCTACCCCGAGTTCGACACTGCTCCCGTCGAGGTGATGGGCCGGATCGCCCGCATCAACGCGCAGTCTCTTCACCAGCTCGACCGCGCACTGGCGTCCAGCGGGGTCTCTCGCGCCGAATTCGACGTGATGAGTGCACTCGCTCGCAGTGACCGTCCCCTGCGGGCGAGCGAGGTCACCGCCGTCACGATGGTCAGCGGCGCCGCCACCACAAAACACGCAGACCGCCTGGCCAAGCTGGGCTTTGTCGAGCGTCAACGTTTCGAACACGACGGGCGGGTGGTTCTGCTTCAACTCACCGATGCCGGTCGCGCATTGGTCGAGGCAGAGTTTCCCCGACGCGTCGAGCGCGACCGTCAAGTACTCACCGGACTCGACGAGGACGAACGTGCCCAACTGACGGCACTGCTCAAACGCATCTCACTCAACATCGACTCGGGGATCTGGGACTGACCTACTTCGGCAGCGGTACGTTCTGCAAACGCACCTGACCGCGCGCCACCTCTTTGCCCGATTCCGGATCGGTGATGACCACCGACCACAACTGCTGAACCCGGCCCTGCTGTATCGGCACAGCCACGACGTCCACGCGCCCACCCGTACGCGCCCGCAGGAAATCCGTTCCGTTGTGCACTCCGACGGCAAATTCGCCACGGTCCGCCACTGCAGTGCTGGCCCCGATGCTCGCGGCGGACTCGACGGCGGTCGTGTAGACACCGCCGTGGACTACGCCCCACGGCGTGTGATGCTCCTCGGACAGATCGATGTGCCCGACAACCTTCGTGCCGGACACCTCGTCCAGTTGCAATCCGGCAGCGCTGACAAATCCGCTTGCTGCCTCGAGATTCAATTCCGTCATGACGACCCCTCATCTGCTCCGTTGGATTTCTCGACCTACCTTCCGCCCTCGAATACATGCCGTCAAGTGCTAAGTTGGAATTCCCAACTAACATTTCCAACTAACAGGGGCCCAGAGATGACGGCGACAAAAGGACGCAACTGCTCCATCGCCAACGCCTTGGAGGTCGTCGGCGAGAAGTGGTCACTGTTGGTGCTCAGAGAAATCGCCCTCGGGCAACGACGGTTCGACGAGATCGCCGCGGGCACGGGTGCGAGCCGCGACATCCTCGCCGCGCGTCTACGCACCCTTGTCGACGCCGACGTCCTCGCGAAGCGACGCTACGAAGACCATCCACCGCGCTACGAATACGTCGCCACCGAATCAGGGAAGGCGCTCTATCCCATTCTGATGGCGCTCATGGAATGGGGGGACGCCTTTGCGACGACGGGTCCACCGCCAACCGTCGTCGAACACCGTTGCGGTGAGATCCTGCACGCCCAAGTTGTGTGCGCGCACTGCAAAGAGCCGCTGGCCGCCAAAGACGCGCATGTAGTCGAACTCTCGCCGCCTGCTCGATAGCGTCAGCGTCCGGGCGGAAACCCGCCTGTTGCGATCGGACCCCAGGAGTCGACGGTGACGCGGATCAGGCTCTTACCCTGCTTGCGCATGGCTTCGCGGTACTCGTCCCAGTCGGGATGATCACCGGCGATGGATCGGTAGTAGTCGACCAACGGTTCCACCGAGTCCGGGAGGTCGATCAACTCCGCGGTTCCGTTCACCTGGACGTACGGGCCGTTCCACTCGTCGGAGTGGATACACAGAGACACCGCCGGGGTGCGGCGGACATTCGCGGCCTTGGCCCGTTCCGGGTACGTGGAGATGACGATCCGACCCTCGTCGTCGACCCCGCACGTCACCGGAGAGATCTGCAACTCGCCGGATTTCTTCACCGTGACGAACGTGGCCCGATGGCGCGGCCTGACGAATTCGAGGAGCTCGGCAAACGACACACGATCTGCGCTGGCGATCTTGGACATGACCTCAGCCTAATTCGATTTACGAACTGACGCTCAGGGCATCTCGATGGTCTGAGCACGTGCGATTTCGCCGATTGCACGAATGATGTACGCGCTCTGAGCTTTCTTCACTCCGGTCGACAAACTCCCGATGACCAGAACCGCCGAACGCAGGTACGCGCCGTGCCCGATACGGAACGAATCGTCTTCCAGATCCGAGATCCCGAGCGCCCCGGTGTAGACCGCAGCGAGCGCCTGCACGTCCAGATCCGGCAGCCACACAATCGTGGACTTGGCGCAGGCGGTGAGCGCATCCTGCACGTCCTCGCTGGACAAGCCGTCCGGATGCGTGTCCTCGAGCAATTCGCGCACGATCGCCGCGTGAACCGAGCTGACCTGCTCGAAAGAGAGCCCGCGCAGTTCCTCGACAGCCACGAGTAGTCCGTCACGATTTGCCGCCCGCACCGCGGCGAGTGCGTCGGCCGTGGCATCGGCGATGTCACGGGCGACCTTCGGCCAATGCGTCGGCCAGCTCTGTTCTGGCGTCCGCTGTTCTGGCGTCATCGTGGTATCTCCTCGGTCCTCGTGTTTCATGCGGAAGCCTTCCACATCCCACCGACAGGCCAGGCGATCCGTCAGCGCAGCCGCTCCAACAAGGACATTGCGTTGTGCGGCGCAAAGCCTTTCATGTCGTTGTCGAAGTAGACGTACACGTCGAGGCCCTCGTCCATCCAATCCCGAAAGCGCTTGGACCACTTGTCCAGAGCTTCGTCGGTGTACCCACTCGCATACAGTTCCTTGTCCCCGTGCATCCGCACATAGACAAAATCGGTAGTAGGAGTGGTGATGCGGGGATACCTGCCGGCTGTGTCTGCGACGACAAAACCGATGGAGTGCTCGCGCATCAGGTCCACGGCTTCGTCGGTCTCGAAGCTGGCGTGCCGCGCTTCCACCGCGTAGCGAATCGGCACGTCCCTCTCGGTCTGGGCGAACACTCGGTCTTCGGTGAGTTTGTCGTCGTGCTGTGCTGCCAGATCGGCTGCAGCCTGCGTGGTACGGGGAAGACCGTCGAAGAAGTCGGCCAATCGCTGCGATTCGAACTGCAGCGTCGGAGGTAGTTGCCACAGAATCGGCCCGAGCTTGGGGCCGAGGGCGAGCGTTCCGGCGGCAAAGAAGTTGGCGAGTCCGTCACGGGCGTCGAGCAGCCGTTTCATGTGTGTGATGTACCGGCCGCCCTTGATCGCGAACACAAAATCTTCGGGAGTTTCGCTGCGCCATTTGGTGTAGCTTTCCGGCTTCTGCAGCGCGTAGAACGAGCCGTTGATCTCAATCGACGTCAATCTCTCTGCGGCATAAGACAATTCTTTGCGGTGAGCAAGACCTTTCGGATAGAAATCTCCGCGCCACGCGGGATACGTCCACCCGGAGATACCTACCCGAATATCTGCCATCGATTCAGACTAAGCGGCACTCGAGCGTTTTGGCACTCCGTGTTTCAAACTCCGGCGCTGAGCGCGACGGATACCGGTACGACGGTCAGGCACACCACCGCACCGATGAACAACGCGATCACGAGGCGACGGTCCCACTTTCCGCGTGCACCACTGGCAGCGAGCATGAAGATCACAAAACCTACACACACGGACACGATAGTCACGATCACCGGAGTTCCAACCATGCCGTGATTGTCCCCTACCCATTGCCACCGAGCGCCCTACGGGTACACGATCGAAGTACCCATCCCGAGCTAGGAGTGGAAATGCCGAAATACCTCTGGCAAGTGACGTACTCACCCTCCGGCGCCGCCGGTCTGCAGCAGGAGGGAGGCACTGCGCGGCGCGACGCGATAACGCGAATGGTCGAAAGCATCGGTGGCACTGTCGAATCCTGCCACTTCGCACTGGGCGGTCACGACATGTTCGTGATCGGCAACCTGCCGGACGACGTCGCGGCAGCCGCATTGAGCATTCGCACGGCTGCGGCAGGTGCAGCACGCTCGGAGTCGATCACACTGCTCACGCCGGAGCAGATCGACGAGGCAGTCAAGCGACCGACCGACTACCGCGCGCCGGGCAAATGACGACGGAAGGAATAGATCCCGGCAGCAGCCGAGTTGCACCCGCTGTGACGGAGACTACGAAAACACCTGACCTGGGCACCTACGGAATCTGGCGAGGAGCGGCTGGTTTGCCGCCCGAGCTGGGAACTGCGATCGAGAAACTCGGTTTCGGCACCATCTGGATCGGCGGCTCCCCACGCGCCGATCTACGGATCGCCGAGAAACTTCTCGACGCGACCGAGCACATCACCGTGGCAACCGGAATCGTCAACATCTGGTCCTCACCTGCGGCTGAGGTGGCGGAGTCCTATCACCGACTCGAAGCCGCGCACCCAGGTCGATTCCTGCTCGGCGTAGGCGTCGGACATCCGGAGGCTACCGGCGACTACACCAAGCCGTACGCCTCACTCGTGTCGTACCTCGACGAACTCGACGCGGCCCAGGTCCCGGAAGCGCGGCGCGTCCTCGCCGCACTGGGGCCGAAGGTGTTGAAACTGTCCGCCGCTCGCGCCGCCGGCGCGCATCCATACCTGACCACCCCCGAACACACGGCCGAAGCTCGCGAAATCCTCGGCCCTTCGAAGATCCTGGCCCCCGAGCACAAGGTGGTCCTGGAAACCGATCCGGAGAAGGCCAGAGCAATCGGTCGCCCCGCCGTCGCCAACCCGTATCTGTATCTGCGCAACTACACGAGCAATCTCGAGCGCCTCGGTTTTGCGCCCGAAGAGTTGGCCAACGAGGGGAACGATCGCGTCATCGACGCCCTGGTTGCGCGGGGTACCGCGAAGTCCATCGCGGATCGACTTCGGGAGCATGTCGCGGCGGGTGCCGATCACGTTGCGATCCAAGCACTTCCCGCCGAAGGTGATCCGATCGCGACCTACGAAGCACTGGCCGCCGAACTCTTCGACTGACCGGGCAACCCTTGACTTGGATAAGTAGTGTCCGAGTATACTTGGACACTACTTATCCGAGTAAAGGAGAAAAACATGAAGATCGTCATTTTCGGAAGCGGACTCATCGGAAGCCAGGTCGCCGCCAAGCTCGCTGACGCCGGGCACGACGTGAAGGCGCTCGGTCGCGGCGACGGGATCGACATCACCACCGGCGCAGGTATCGCCGAGGCAGTCGAGGGTGCCGACGTCGTCGTGGATCTGACCAATTCCCCTTCGTGGTCGGACGACAACGTCTTGGCCTTCTTCCGCGACGGAACCGGCCACATCCTCGCCGCGGAGGAGAAGGCAGGCGTCGGGCACCACGTCATACTGTCCATCGTGGGTGCCGATCGACTGCCCGATTCCGGGTACATGCGAGCCAAGGTCGCCCAGGAAGACCTGGTCAAAGCGGGCCCGACCCCCTACACGATCGTCCGATCGACCCAATTCTTCGAGTTCGTCGCCGGAATCGCCGACGCGGGAACCACCGACGGCGCCGTCCACGCAACGCCGGGACATCTGCAACCCATCGCGTCTCGAGACGTCGTGTCCCACGTCGCCGAGGTAGTGACCGCCGCGCCGCGAAACGGCACGGTCGAGATTGCCGGACCCGAACCGCTGGGCATCGACGAACTGGTCCGGCGCTTGTTCCTCGTCACCGGCGACAAGCGTTCGGTGATCTCCGATCCCGAAGCCGGCTACTTCGGCGCGAAACTCGACAACTCGGCACTGACCCCGACACCCGGTGCAGATGCATGGATCGCGCCGACAACATACGACGCGTGGCTTGCCGAGAAGGCCTGACGTCGACAACTCGAGCGACGTCCGGCCCTCACCGCTTTCCGCGGCGTCGATAGAGTCCAATCATGAAGCTTTCCGGAGGCGTGGAGTGGTCACTCCACTGCTGCGTGGTTCTGAGCCAGTCCGAGGGGCCGGTACCCACAGCCAGACTCGCCGAACTTCACGGGGTGTCGAAGACATACCTGGCGAAGCATCTGCGAGCGCTCGCGCACGCCGGTCTGGTCAATCCGACCGAGGGCCGAGACGGCGGGTACGTTCTCACCCGGGCTCCCGAGAAGATCACCGTTCTCGACGTCGTACAGGCCGTTGACGGCACCGAACCTGCGTTCCGGTGCACGGAGATTCGACAGCAAGGAATCCTCGCCGCCCCACCGGAACAGTGCCGTTCCGCCTGCGGAATCGCCAAGGTCATGGCCGACGCCGAAAAAGCCTGGCGCGCATCGCTGTCGGGGGTCACTATTGCAGATCTTGCTGCAACCCTGGACCTTCCGGCACTCAGAAAGATCCTGATCACACCGATCACACCCTAGAGCAGCCCACACCCCACGAGACGGCAATCCATCGTTCAACTATCGGGTACCTTGTTCGGGGATCAAATCTTGACGAAGAATCTTCCGGGAATTTTCGCAAGATCTCGGAGGGGGTTTCATGGGAGTCAGTGGCGCTGCGGGGTTGGGGCAGAACATTCGTCAAACAACTGGACTGTTGAGTCGCTGGTGGTCTCTTGCGTACGACGGCGAATGGTTCCCGAGGTTCCTGGCTGCTCGATCGATGTTGGGGACAGCCAGGGTGGTCGTCACCTTTTGGTGTGCTGTGTTCGTGGCACTCGCCGTACTGGCTCAATTCGTGAAGGGTGGCGCAACCGAGCTCCCTGAACGGCTCGCGGCGGGCGCAGCATGCATGATCGCGCTCTACTGCATGATTCGCTGGTCACTCGGACGGTCTTGGCCGAGTCACCATCAATCCGTTCGTTTCGTTTCGCTCACCAATATCTGCTTGTCCTTGATACTTCTCGCCGGAATCCATTCGAGCTTCCTGGCATTGACCGGCACCGTTCTGTTCGTGGTCGTCGCGAACTATTCGTCGGTATTCCACAGCCCTCGAATAGTCACAGCACAGATCACCGGCGCGCTGTTCGTCGTTGCGCTACTGACAATTCGAGCTGTAACCGATCCGGATACCGACTCTTCGCTGTCGGTGTCCACTGGATTCGTCATCGGGTGTGTTATCGCTTCAGCTTCGATGACCGTGCATTTCCTCGTCCTGTATTTGACCGACGACGCACGACACTCTTGGCGCGATCCACTCACCGCTGCCCTGAATCGACGTGGGCTGCACAATGTCTGGCAACAGTTGTTCGGTGTCGGCGAACTCCAAGGACACGTAGTCCTTGCGGTGGTGATCGATGTCGATTCGTTCAAGAGCGTCAACGACAAACTGGGTCACGCGGAAGGCGATCGGATGCTGGTGACAGTCGGCCGGCGCCTGAACTCGGTGGTCGGAGAGGTCGGGCTGGTTGCGCGGACTGGCGGCGACGAGTTCGTGATTCTCATGCCCGTGGAGCCACGTCGCATCGAACAAACCGTGGTGGACATTCACAATTCGATATCGCGGCCCGCCGGCCGGCAGTCGATTTCCGTGAGCGTCGGAGCCAGCGTGTGGCTGTCCTCGACAATCCCGGACGCTTCGGGAACCATCGATCGGATTCTTGCCGATGCCGACAACGCGATGTATCGGGCGAAACGACGAGGTGGAGACCAGGTAGCTTGGGCAGTAACGCATCTGAGCTGAATCGGCACGACTACCTGCCGATCGAATTCAGAGCGCCGCTTCGCTGTCGTTCGCCGGATCCAGCTGATCCTGGGTTGCCGCCCAACTCGCCAAGAGTTTGAGTGCGTCAGCCGTGGGCGTCCCCGGCGCCGCGGTGTAGACCAGCAGTGTCAGCCCGGGATTGGACGGCAGTTCCATCGCCTCGAAGTTCAGCTCCAGGTCTCCGACGACGGGGTGACGAACCTTCTTGAATCCCGTCCGATGAAAGCGCACATTGTGTTTCGCCCACCGGGTGCGGAATACCTCACTGCGAGTGGCAAGTTCACCGATGAGCTCGGTCAACGCCTTGTCATGAGGATTGCGCCCCGCTTCCGAGCGGAGCATCGCGGCGATGTCGTCTGCCGCGCGCTCCCAATCCACGAAGAAGTCCTGCGATGCCGGGTCCAGGTACACGAACCGGGCGTTGTTCGCCGGCCTACGTGGATCGGCCAACACCGGCGAATACAACGCGCGCGCCATACGATTGGCCGCCAGCATGTCGTGCCTGGCATTACGTACCCACGCCGGCGCGTCGGTGATGGCGTCGAGTATCTGCTGAATCGCCGGGCTCACGCCCTTGGGGGCGGGCCGCTTTCTACTCGGTGCGCCTGCACTGGCGGCCTTCGCGAGGTCGTACAAATGGGCAGTTTCGGCTTCGTCGAGTTGCAGTGCTCGGGAAAGGCTTTCGAGCACCGAGTCCGACGCTCCCGCCAGATTTCCGCGTTCCATGCGCACGTAGTAGTCGATGCTCACACCGGCGAGCAGAGCGACTTCCTCACGGCGCAACCCCTTGACGCGACGGTTCCCGCCGTAGGCCGGCAGCCCTGCCTGCTCGGGTGTGATGCGAGCACGACGGGAGCTGAGGAATTCGCGGATCTCGGCTCGGTTGTCCATGCAGTTCACGTTACTCGAGCGGAGAAGACCGAGGGAGGTACTGCCGTTACCTGGAACAACAGACACTCCCGCGCCCGCGAGGCGCGGCGTTGACTGATTGCAGTCGACCGGTCCACGCCGAAACGTCGACTTCGAAGCACGCGACACCAGAAGCAAGAGGGGACACCATGCGAGCAACCATCATGTACGGCGCCGGAGACGTTCGAGTCGAGACCGTGCCCGATCCGGCACTGCAGCAGCCGACGGACGCGATCGTGCGGGTCGTCAGGGCGTGCGTTTGCGGCTCTGACCTGCACCCTTACCACAACATGCCGGCCACGCCCGGTGGTTCCCCGATGGGCCACGAATTTGTCGGAGTGGTCGAAGAGACCGGTCGCGAGGTGTCCACGTTGAAGAAGGGCGACTTCGTCATCGCCCCCTTCGCCTGGTCCGACGGGACGTGCGACTTCTGCCGCGAAGGCTTGCAGGCGTCTTGCCGACACGGTGGATTCTGGGCCGGAAACGGGATCGGAGGCGGTCAGGCAGAGGCCATCCGAGTGCCGTTGGCAGACGGCACCCTGGTCAAGGCGCCGGTCGGTGAGGATTCCGAACTCCTACCGTCACTGCTCACACTCTCCGACGTCTTCGGCACCGGCTATCACGCGGCGGTCAAGGGTGGCGTCAACCAACGCACGACGGTCACGGTCATCGGCGATGGAGCCGTGGGGCTGATGGCAGTGCTCTCCGCCAAACGCCTCGGCGCCGAGCGCATCATCCTCATGGGGCGCCACAAGACCCGCACGGATCTCGGTCTCGAGTTCGGAGCCACCGACGTGGTTGCCGAACGTGGAGATGAGGGCATCGAGAAAGTCCGCGAACTGACCGGAGGCGACGGCACTCATGTCGTCCTCGAAGCGGTAGGTCACATGCCTGCCTACGAGCAGTCGCTCGGAGTTGTCCGACCGGGCGGCGTCATCAGCCGAGTCGGGGTACCCCAATACGAAGAAGCTCCAATCGGATTCGGGACACTCTTCGGACCCAACATCACACTCACCGGTGGACCGGCCCCGGTGCGCGCGTACATCGAAGAGCTGATGCCGGATGTGCTCGACGGAAAGATCGAGCCGGGCAAGGTCTTCGACCACACCGTCGGACTCGACGACGTAGCGGAAGGCTACCGAGCCATGGACTCCCGTGAATCGTTGAAGGTCCTCGTCCGCCCGTAGTCCACCACTTGCGAAAGTCCACCACTTGCGAAGAAGAAGCGCGTGACCCACATTGCCACCCGTCCTGTTGCCGGTCGCATCAATCCCACCGCGATCCTGGCGATCATTCTGATCAGCTATTTCATAATCCTGCTCGACAATTCGATCATCTTCACCGGGCTACCCAGCATCCAAAGCAGCATGGGTTACTCGGCAACCGGGCTGTCCTGGGTCCAGGACGCCTACACCCTGGTGTTCGGCGGGCTTCTCCTGCTGGGTGCTCGTCTCGGGGACATCTTCGGCCGTCGTCGCGTATTCGTGGCCGGTCTCGCGATTTTCGCGATTGCGTCGTTTCTCGTCGGGGTCGCGCCGAACGGTTGGTGGCTCATCGCAGCGCGCGCTCTCCAAGGCGTCGGAGCAGCAGTGGTCGCCCCGGCGTCGCTGTCACTGCTGACCGCCAGTTTCCCGCCCGGCCCGGAGCGAACGCGCGCTGTTGCCTGGTACGGCGCTGCTGCGGGAATAGGCGCCAGCCTCGGACTCGTGATCGGCGGCGCCCTTGCCGACTGGGTGTCTTGGCGCGCAGGCTTTTTCATCAACGTTCCGATCGGTATCGCGATGATCGCTCTCGCTCCCCGGTTCATTCCGGAAACCGAGCCCAACTCCGGACGTTTCGATGTGGCCGGCGCTGTTCTCGCCACACTCGGCATGACCGCACTCGTCTTCGGCACCGTCAACTCGGCCGAAGCGGGGTGGACCTCACCGATCACCGTTGCGACACTGGCGGCCGGGGCGATACTACTGACCTTGCTCTTCCTCAACGAAGCGAGAGCGGAGCAGCCGATCATGCCACTGAGGTTGTTCCGTAGCCGGGAGCGATCCGGGGCGTACGCCGCCCGAATGCTCTATCTGGGTGCCATGATCGGATTCTTCTACTTCACGACTCAGCTACTCCAAGGCGTCATGGGCTTCAGCGCGTTCCAAGCAGGCATCGCCTTCTTCCCGATGACGATCGTCAATTTTGCTGTGGCGATGCTTATTCCGCGACTGACACCGCGATTCGGAAATTCCGCAATTCTGTCGGTTGGCATTGCCGTCACCCTAGCCGGGATGGCGTGGCTCAGTCTGGTCCATCCCGGCAGCACGTACCTCACTGCGATAGCACTTCCGATGATCTTGATCGGCGCCGGACAGGGGTTGGCTTTCGCCCCACTGACTTCTGCTGGCATCTCCGGGGTACAGGCCGAAGATGCCGGTGCCGCATCAGGATTGGTCAACACTGCACATCAACTGGGCAGTGCCCTCGGACTCGGCATCCTCGTCGCAGTCTCCGCGGGCGCCGGATCCTCTGCCGACGACGCTACAACGGCACTCACCGATCACGTATCAACGGCTCTCACCGCAGGCACCGCCCTGCTCGCCGCTTGTCTCGTCATCGTCCTCGCACTGATCGTCCCGGCTACGAGAACGCGAAGTACCGCAAAGCAATTCGACCAGGAGAAAGGAAGCCGAGATGTCGCACTCGTGGACCGAGGCTGAACTGACCAAGATCGGCGACGCCGAGGAGTTGCAGGTCTCCTCGTACCGCCGAGACGGAACCGCAAGGCCGTACGTCACGATTTGGGTTGTCCGTACCGACAACCAACTGTACGTTCGCTCGGCCTACGGAACCGACAACCCGTGGTTCGTCCGAGCAACGGCAAGTGGAACGGGCCGAATCCGAGCAGGAGGAATCGAGCGGGACGTGGCGTTCGAGTCCGCCGCACCGGATGCCCACTCGTCGATCGACTCCGCCTATCACACCAAGTACGACCGCTACGGCCCGCAGATCGTCGGCTCCGTCACCGGCCGCGCCGCCGCACCCAACACCATTCGACTTGTTCCGCTGACGCAGAACTGAACCGCCCCTTTCGATTCCGAGGAGACCTCATGGAAATCTTGAAGCCCCAGCCCACCAGCAAAGCACCCAGCGACTGGTTCACCGGCGACGTCTGGTGGGACGTCATCTACGCCGGACAGGAGCCGTCGAGGATGCGCGCCAACATGGTTCGCTTTGCACCGTGCGCGCGAACCGACTGGCACTCCCATGCAGTCGGACAGACCCTCCACATCGTCTCCGGGACCGCGCTGGTTCAAGCTCGCGGCGGCGAGATCGTCGAAGTCCACCCGGGTGAGACCGTCTACACCCCAGCGGGAGAGGAACACTGGCACGGCGCGGCACCCGACCGTTTCATGAGCCACCTCGCACTGTGGGAAGGACCCGGCGACGGAGGCACCGAAACTACATGGGGCGACAAAGTCACCGATGAGGAATACGGCGGTCCCCGCGCCAACCATCGCTGAGACCGGACACCTCTCAGATACGTCGCATCACGGAAACAACTTTGCCCAGGATGACCGCGCGATCGCCGTCGATGACGCTGTATGCGGGATTACGAGGCTCGAGGTACACGTGACCGTCGCGACGCCGGAGCACCTTCACCGTGGCCTCGCCGTCGATCATCGCGGCGACGATCTCACCGGAATGAGCTTCGTCCTGGCGGCGCACCACGACGACGTCACCGTCACAGATCGCTGCGTCGACCATCGACTCACCACGCACCCGAAGTCCGAACACCGTGCCAGAGCCGACGAGCTCGCGAGGAAGCGCAAGCACCTCGTCGGCGTGCTCCTCCGCGAGGATCGGCGCGCCGGCCGCGATGTCACCGACGACCGGAACCGTCACCGTATTCGACGACGACTGTTCCTTCGCGCCTACGAGGAACGGCCGCACGTCCAACTGCCGAGCCATGGCCGCTCCCCTACGGAGGAAGCCCTTCTCTTCGAGACTCTTGAGGTGCTTGGACACCGTCGACGTCGAGCGCAGACCAACCGCGTCTCCGATCTGCCGTGTGCTCGGCGTGCACCCGTTGGCAGCCACGAGATCCCGGATGGTCATCAGAATCTGCTGCTGGCGGAGCGGCAGGGAGGAGGCGTCGAGGCCACCGAACATGTCGAGATCGTCGTAATCGGTCACGATGAGAATCGTAGTGAGGGGTCCCGACATCCAGGCCAGGCAGCCGGAGTCTGCCAGAAACGGCACAGGCAGTTTGTTTCCCGAGCGGCGCATGGCACGCTGAGCTGATGGAGCCTCTCGAACCGATGCGCCCGGTCAGTGTTGCAGTCGACACGCGGTCCAAGACTCCACTCTGGAAGATGGTGGTGCTCTATCCGGCAGTGACATCGGTGTTCATGTTTGCCGCGCTCACCACCCGAACGGGAATTGGTCTTGTCGTACTCGGACTGGCCATTTTCGTAGTCGGCGCGACCACTTACGCGATGTCGGAGCGACGGATGCTTCGGGAGAACTCAGGGGTTCGAGTTCCATACTTCGCCGGACCTCCCGTCGCCCCGCGGCACGTCGATCTACTCGCGGCAGCAGGGATGCCCCTGCTTACGAGTGGAGCTGTGTTGACCGTCCGAGCATCCGAAGCAGCGCGCCCCTGGGTCTTCATATCGGTGTTCGTGATAGCGATGGTCCTGGCAATAACTGTCCCGATGGTTGTGCATAACGCGCGGGTCAAGCGGACAGAATCATCCTGAGCACGTCAGGACACTCGACATTTCGCAGCGTGATATTCAGCTGTGTACGCCCACTTCCAAACAGCGATCGACAGCTGCACCGCGTCAAGCGCTGAACGGGCGATGCAGCGAGATGTCGAAGTCGCCGGAATCGGCCTCTTTGGCGACCTGGTTCTGATCAGCGGCCCCGATAATGTACTCATTCATGACTGTCGCGCCGAAAACATTCGATGACGGGCCCATCCAGGGCCTGGGCCTGATGCGATTGACCGACAGCGGGTGGGGTGATGCTGACCGCGACCCCGCCGCACTGGTTCGCGCCGCGATCGACTCCGGGGTGCCCATGCTCGACACAGCCGAGATGTATGGAAACGAAGAGCTGGTTGGTCGGGCAATTGGCACCAACCGTGAACACATCACGTTGTGCAGTAAATTCGGTGTCTACCGCGGGCCGTCCGGTCGTCCTGATGACTGGAATGTTCGGGCGGACTCTGCAACGGTGCGCGCGGCCATCGACGGCTCACTCAGGCGCCTCGACGTCGATCACCTCGATCTTTACTACCTGCATCACCGCAGCGAGGACACACCAATCGAGGAGACCGTCAACGCTATGGCCGAGCTCCGCCAGGCAGGGAAGATCCGGGCTCTGGGGCTGTCCAATGTCACGCTCGATGACATCCGACGAGCTCATGCCGTACACCCGATCACTGCCGTGCAAGAGCAATGGTCCCTTATACGGCGAGATGTTGAACTGTTCCTCCCAACGCTCGCCGACCTCGGGATCACACTGGTCGCACATTCGCCGATGGGGCACGGCGACCTCAACCATTCCACCGGCAATCTTGTCGCTCGGTCCCTTGCCAGCATCGCTTCTCGTGTCGGAGCGACGGCTGGCCAGGTCGCTCTTGCGTGGGTCCATCAGCGCGGGCGCGGGGTCGCGGCCACCGTCATTCCCCTGCCCGGCACCACGAGCATCGCTCATCTACAAGCCAACATTGCTGCTTCGCGAATTGATCTCAGTGAGACTGACTTGGCGGACCTTGATGATGTCACGCAGCAAACAAGGGAGCAGTAAGGCAGTTTGTTGAGAAAGTTTGAGGTGCGGGAGGTCAGCGGACCATACCGCGCTCCGATCGCGAATGACCGCACGCGAGAAACCCGGCGACGCCAAGGCGCATCCCAGCCATACTGACCGACGTGACAGAAGTCGAGGTCGTCGTCGCCCATACCGAGCGCGCGACTCTGCGCGTCGGTGAGGTGTTCCTCAAGATCGACGCCGATCAGTCGAATACCGACGTCGAGGTCGAAGCAATGCTCCGGGCCCCAATCCCGACAGCGCAGATTCTGTGGCGCACACCGCCCGTGCTCGCGCTCGCCGCTCTGCCGGGACACGCGCTCGGTCGCCTAGGCAGACCGTCGACCACGTCTTCAGCGGCGTGGGCCGCAGCGGGTGCCGCCGTTCGAACGCTGCACGACGCACCGTTGCCGCCCTGGCCCGGCCGTAGTCTCGACGACATCGCCTCAGAACTGGACCGCGAATGTGCATGGCTGACCAGGAGCGGGGTGGTTGCCACCGGAGTGATTACATCCAACCGTCGGATTGCCGAGATTGCGCTCAGGTCGTGGACACCGGTATTCACGCACGGCGATCTCCAAGCCTCCCATGTGTTCGTGACCGATGACGAAGTTGCCGGCGTCATCGACTGGTCCGAAGCCGCTCAGGGCGATCCCTTGTATGACCTCGCAACACTGACCCTCGGCCACCCGGAACATCTCGATGACGTGGTTGAGGGCTACGGCACTGACGTCGACCTCGAGGTCATCCAGGCGTGGTGGTCGTTGCGCAGCTTGAGAGGCGTGCGCTGGCTGGTCGAGCATGGTTTCGATCCAGCCGCGCCGGGCTGCGAAGTAGACGTGCTGAATCGACAAGCGATGCGCGACCGACAATAACCGAACCATCAGGACGTTCTCCCCGATCTGCCAAACCTTCGACTCGCGCCAAAATTGCTGCAGCCAAAAGCATTTCGTGTCGATGACGGCACGGTTAGGCAGGTCGCGACGCGTTCGCGCCGCCGTTGATTGCCGTCAGCCGGCAAACGCCTGGATATTGTCAGCGAGCGGTGGTCGTCTCAATCGAGCTTCGGACCGCGGCAAGCATGCCCAGCCGCCCAGATGGCAGACCGAAGTCTGGACTCGCTCTTCCTGCAGCAACTTTCGAAACGCCACGAACGCGAACCTCGACTCTCCGACAAAACGAAAAGATCACGGATTCAGGCAAGGGGGCGCAACCCCGTTCATTCGAGTGGAGCCGGCTCAGGCGCTGGCGACCTTGCTATCAGGCACGACAGGAATGTCTACCTTGCTGAACTGCAGCACACCGTCTTCGATCTCGGCGTCGTGCATCAGCTTGCGGTCGCGGTAGTAATTGTTGACCACTTTCCACGCGCCGCGGGCACCCTGACGCGGCATTTCTCCGTCGCCGCGCTGGATGTAGCCCGAGGTCAGGGCTCCGCCCATGAGAGATTCTTCCGCGAAGTCCTCAGGTTCGGCGTGAACCTCGAAAGTCGTGTAGTCGCGCTTACGCATGATCTTGAGTACGCGACACAGATAGGACGCGGCCAGGTCGGCCTTGAGCGTCCAGGATGCGTTGGTGTAGCCGAGGATCATCAGGAAGTTCGGAATGTCGGAGTAGAGCACGCTCTTGTAGGCGACCGTCTCGTTGAGCTTGACGGGCTCGCCGTCGATGCTCATGGTCGCCCCGCCCAGGATCTGTACGTTCAAGCCGGTCGCCGTGACGATGACGTCGGCCTCGATTTCGCGGCCCGACTCGGTCACGATGCCCTTCTCGGTGAACGTGGCGATACGGTCGGTGACGATGTCGGCCTTGCCACTCTTGAGCACCTTGAACAGGTCCCCGTTGGGAACCACGCACAGGCGCTGATCCCACGGGTTGTAGTTGGGGGTGAAGTGACGCAGGTCCACGTTCTTGCCGAGTTGCAAGCGGATCTGGGTGAGGAACAGCTTCTTCGCCAGCTTCGGATTGGTGCGTGAGAGCTGAAAGCTGGCGCGTTGCAGTGCGATATTGCGGGCTCGACCGATCTTGTAAGCGATCTGATCGGGAACGCGTGCAAGCTTGAGACCCTTGGCCACAGGGTCCTCGGACGGTAGCGCCTGGATCCACGTGGGCGAGCGCTGCAGCATGGTGACGTGACCGGCAGTGGGGGCCATCGATGGGATCAGCGTGATCGCGGTGGCACCGGAACCGATGACCACTACCTTCTTTCCGGTGTAATCGAGATCCTCCGGCCAGTGCTGCGGGTGCACGATCTGACCGCGGAAGTCGTCCTCACCGGGGAAGGCGGGGCGGTATCCCTTGTCGTAGTCGTAATAACCACAGGCGCCGACGAGGACGTTCGCGGTCCACGTCTCGGTCTCCCCCGTCGCCTCGACCAGGACGGTCACGGACCACTGTGCAGTCGCGCGATCGAAGTCCATTGCCACGACCTTGCGGCCGAAGTTGATGTGGTCGGTGACGCCGTATTCCTTGGCGGTTTCCTCGACGTAGTCACGGATACTGGCGCCGTCTGCGAGCACTTTGGTTCCGATCCACGGACGGAAACCGAATCCGAAGGTGAGCATGTCGGAATCCGAACGGATGCCGGGATACTTGAACAGGTCCCAGGTGCCACCGATGTTCTCGCGGCGTTCGAGGATCGCGTAAGTGCTTCCGGTCTGCTCACGAATGAGGTGGCAAGCCGCGCCGATTCCGGACAAGCCAGCGCCGATGATCAGTACGTCGACATGCTGTGTCATGAGGAAACTCGTTTCGTCGGTCGTCGCGAAGCTACTTCTGGCGTCGGCAGTGACCGAGAACGATCGGCCGGTTCAGGCCGGGTTCCCTAAGGTCAGCGCCAATGAACAGGGTATGTGCAACTGACGGTAACAGTCAATATCTCGACCCGGCCGCGCACGGAACATTGAGGCGCGACGCACCGGCCTCGCGGAACTCGATCGAGACGCCTGAATGCCTCGAGACACCGGAGAGTTGTTCACGTCGTCGACGGAACGCCCAATGACTCGTCTACACGGGATGCTCATCGCCCAAATATTCAGCGCCCCAGCATAATTCGAAGGTCCATGATCAGGTGACGAACGCGCGAGTTTCCATGGGAAGACGGGCAACTGCGATATCGCCGTAACCTTCGTGCGCATCAGCGGAAAGGTCACTGCGATAGCTAACCTGCTGACGAAACCACGCTGAAAGCAACGGTTTTGGTTTCGCAGCGAAGAGAGCGGGCGGAGCGGACCTCCACCGGAGATGTAGTCGCTATGACACTCTCCAGCACAGTCACCGTGTACACCACTCATAGCAATCGAGGGTTCGCCAATGCAATCGCTGCCGGAATCAGCGCCAGGGCTTATTCCGAGCCACAAACCGCAGACATGAGCCTGTTAAGGCATCACACCAGCGATCACGGTAGAGCGCTCGTTCTCCTACCACTCGGGGGCGTCGATTGGCAGGTGAAGGAGCTCTCCGCGCTCGAGGGATCGGTCCTGGTCGGCGATCTCAGTAGCGGCAACTCCATGATTCGGGGGCTCGCAGCGGGCGCCCACGCCGTGCTCAACTCTCAACTGCCATTCACATCCCTGCTCGATGAGCTGCAGGCCGCGATCAACCCCAACTCCGCTCGGTCTGCACACGACAAGTCCTCGCTCGTACAACGCATCCGGTTGCGCACCGAAGAATTCGCACGAATCAGCAGTCTCACCGATCGCGAGTTCGAGATCGTGGGCCTTCTCTACGGAGGCTCGAATGTCGACTCGATTGCTCGAACCGCCCACATCGCACCGACCACGGTTCGCGCCCACATCCGAAGCATCCTGCAAAAACTGGGGGTGCATTCCCAGCTGGAGGCATGCGCGATGCTCCGCCGCTCTGGTCACGACGCACGCAGACACCCACTGGAACTTCGGATCGGACGCTTCTAGCAGGAAGTGCCCCAGACACACTCGCCGAGATGGGGTGCCGCCCCTGATCGAACTCGACCTTCGAAAAGATCGTCAATTTTGACGATTCGATGACGCGCCCGGACGTCGAATATTAGGTCCTACACGACACCGAAGACACGAGTGAACATCGAAAGGTGCATTCAATCAATGGAATACACACGCACAGTGCCGCGGCATCTCGTCCACAGACATGCTGTTGCCGAGGTTTTCTTGACGGACTACCGGATCGAATCGGACTCGGCGTACCAGGTTGCTGTGCAACTCCCGGTCTCGCACCGGATATTCGACGTATCGAGCGAGCAACACGATCCGCTCGGGGTGGCAGAAGCATTTCGACAGGCAGTGGTGCTTCTGTGCCACACCCGATACGAGATTCCACTGCACTACAAGTTCGTCATGGAAACGTTCAGCTTCGAGATGCTGGACGCGCTCGACGTGCAATCAGTCGCGGAGCCGTTGAGTTTCTCGATGACAGTGGACAACCTCACTCATCGCGACGGAGCGGTTTCGGGGGTCGAAGTGTCGGGGATCCTCAGCGAGGGCAACCGGCACGTCGCCAGATGCAACGCTGTTGCGCGAGGAGTCAGCCCCGAGGGATACCGTCGAATTCGGCAAGGACGAGAAGACCACCGCCCGAGCCGACGCATCCTTCCTTCCGGAGCCGCGGTGGTCGGATCGGAGCGAGTCGGACGCCTAACCGATGGAGATGTGCTCATCAGCACTGATCCTGCTCGGCACGCGATGTTCTGCGCTCCCGATCCGCGCAACCACTCCCTTTTCGACCACCCCGTCGACCACATCCCAGGAATGATTCTTTTCGAGGCCGCCCGACAAGCGCTCCGATTTCA
Source organism: Rhodococcus sp. RCBS9 (assembly GCF_029457415.1). Lineage (NCBI taxonomy): Bacteria > Bacillati > Actinomycetota > Actinomycetes > Mycobacteriales > Nocardiaceae > Rhodococcus > Rhodococcus sp. RCBS9. The sequence continues at coordinate 1,877,796 of NZ_CP120422.1, forward strand.
CATCGGCAACCCAGCAACAAAGATCGCCTCACTCTCGGCGGTCTTTCCGAGGTTCACTGAATGGGAAACGCCGTGCGAGGTGTCAACGATCCCCCTTGACGCGTCGGGCCATGTGCACCGAGTTCGGTTCACTCAAGAACTGGAAACCACCGCGGAACTCGAAATTACAGTTGCGGACCAATCATGAGAGGGAACGAACACGTTCTTCTCGTCGCGTCTACCACGTCAAGCGCTCGGTGCTTCCCACTCTCTCGGTGCAAGCGCCGCCAGTTGCATGACGTGCGCCAACTTGTCCTCGCGGACGATCGTTGGCAGCACCAGGTTCCACATCTGACTCAACCGCTCGTACAGATCGGTTCTGCCCGTCAGCATTTCCGAGAGAATCTGCACTCCGGTGAACGACCCCACCACAAATCGAGCCAACGCGTCTATATCGGTGCCCGGGACGATATCGCCGGCTTCGGCCGCTTGGGTTGCCACCTGCTTGATAGCCTCGATCCAATCGAGGTACGGCTGTTCGATGGGGCCTTGAATACTGCCGATCTCCATCGTCAACCGCATGCCACCTCGCGCGATGGGCTCGGTCACAAGCTGCCGAGCCATCTCCTGCGAAACGAGCACCAGGGTTTCGACCGCGATGTCGGAGTGCGCAGCAACCCGCCGGGTACCCTCCATCGCCATACCGTGCTGCGCTGCGATGACCGCGTGCGCAAGCTCCTCCTTGGACGCGAAATGAAAATACATCGCCCCCTTCGACACACCCCCGTGCTGCAAGATCGTGCCCAAACTGGCGGAGTACCCGAACTTCTCGAAGCTCTTCGCAGCACCCAAAATGACGGCCTGGCGCGTCAGGACAGCACGCTCCTGCATGATCTACCCAGCTCTCGTTGCCGACGGAATGAATCTCAACGATACGTCGAAAGAGCCCGCAGCAACGCTCTCGACACGGACACACCGTGACGACTCTGGTACTCGGGGCCACTGGTTTCATCGGCTCGGCAGTGATGAAACAGCTGGTTTCCCGCCACGGAAACGCTGCAATCGGTTTCGTTCGCACGGCCACCGCAGCCAAACAGTTCGGCCGTGAAGGAATCGCCACCGTGATCGGCGACATCAACGAAAGTGCTTCTCTACGAGTTGCAATGAGTCAGGCGTCGACCGTCATCTGTTGCGTGTCGTACGTGGGCGACGACGAACAACGGTGCGTTCACGTCAACCAACACGGCGTACAGAACGTTGCGTCGATGGCCGCCACCGTCGGCGTCGAACGCTTGCTCTACGTCAGTACCGCGGCCGTGTACGGGCCGGGACCGTTTCGAGACTTGCCGGTCAACGGCGCACCTCTCAGCCCCTTCTCACCTGCCAGTCGCACGCGCGCTCTCGCCGAGAAGTTCGTGCGCGACGCCGGAGGCCTGGTCGTCCGGCCGCATCTCGTGTACGGACCCGGCGACAGATGGTTTCTTCCGACACTGACGCGAATTGTCTCTCGCCTCGACTCGATCATCGACGGCGGTAGCGCTGTCCTGTCGGTAGTCGACGTAGACCTACTCGCCCGATCCATCTACGAGTTGTCGATAGAACAGCAATTTCGCTACGGCTCAACACTTCACGTCAACGAGCCTGTCCCGCGGACAGTCATCGACCTTCTCGAGCAACATGCGCGGGAGACCAACTGGACTCTGCCCCAGAACTCTATCCCCCGCGCCGACGCGGTGAAAGCTGCTGCCCAGCTGAGTCTCGACATGCACCAGATCGACATGATCAGCCTCGATCACTGGTTCCGGTCGAGACTGTACTGATGGCACACGGATCACTCTCGCCAAAACACCTGTCTCCCAACCTTTTCAGCCCTCTCCATTGTTCAGCCTCAGCGATCAATACGACCTATTTCGCAGTCACTACAGGCAAACAGAGAGCTCTGATCGACGAAAACCACGGCTACACAAAGACGGCAGTGATCGCGCACACCAAAGAAGCGGCGTTCACGCGACTGGCAGCAGCCTGGGGCTCCCTTCCGTCCGCCTTCGCCGCCGAATGCAGTGTGTGGCGATCATGTCGTGCGCGACGGGACCGTCGGGATTTCCGACATCAAAGGAGAAAGTTCTCCGTCTCAACGACCTCGGCTACCGTCATCTGAACCAGAAAACGGGAGAACAGATGCTCACTGCGGATATTTTGCTGTCGGGCCCGCGCGGACGCCGGATGCTGCTCGCGTATGCGATCGACGCCGAACGCGCCCTGCGTCCCGAGCCAGGCGACGACATGTTCCGCATCAACGCTCACCGGGCGGCGTATCACCTCGACATCGGACAAGGAACCTCCCAAGTGTTGTTCGGCCCGGGCGCCGAAGAGGCCCGGCAGACCATAGTCACCGCGGAGGGCGTGGCGCGCAGCCTCACGGAAATATCGCTCCCCGACGTCACCGCCGTCGATCTACGCTCCGCCCTCGCAGAAGCGGTCGATGCGGCGCGTTACTGGCAGGATCCCGACGGAGAAGACGTCCTCGTCGCCACCGAAGTTATGCGAGATGAGCTTCGACGCGTCGCCGAGCACATCGCCGGCTCCGAATGCGCGCGGTGGTGGTCAACCTCGCTCGCCTCATCCGACCAATGGTCGATTCTGAGCAGAGGTGAGGAATCTCCGGACACAGACGAAGTGCCTGCTGCGCAACAACTCCTCAGCGAGTGGCGCACGAGCACCCTGGAATCGGAAGCGAGAGCTGAACGTGACCGCCCGGTGGACCCCGCGGCGAACTGGTCAGGTTATTGGTGGTCGAATCCACCCACTCAGGGTTCGACGAGGGCGCTGTTCGACGGGACTCCGGCGGGCTTGTGGTTCGTCGAAGACAGCATGGGATGGGAACGGGTCGTCGTCCGAGCATTGCGGCCACCGACTGGCGCACGCATCTACGAGATCGACAGCGCGCAAGCCTGGTCGGAGCTGTGCAGACGGTTCCCGCTCGAGGTCACCGCAGAAACGCGGCAGGTTTGGTATCGGACTACCGGCCGATCAGGCGGGTGGGTCATCCCCGACTGGGTGCAGGTCGCGGAAAGATTTGAGGGAGTGCACCTTACCGTGACGGGATACCTCGCGGCAGCAGGAACCGCGATCGAGGTCGATACCGAGACGGCGAGCGTCATCGCGGGCTGGGCACCCGACGAAACATACTGGTTCACCGATGCTGCCACCTACATTTCCGAGCCGTGTGCTTGGGTGCTGCACGACGGCCCGGAAGTGACCGACCAGCCCGCATGGACGCTGGAATCGCAGCAATGACCCGCACGTGAGGGTCTGCTAGGCATGAGGTTCCGTGAGGAATCGATCGCAGTTGCCCTTCGAGTCGAGTCAACTGCCCCGTGCGCGGTCGGCAGGAGCACTCACGTGCACGCAGACATGCGGAAGGGCGGTACCCCGCCCAGGCCGATCCGAACCCGAGTGCCCTAGATCACAAAGGTAAACCTATCCACAAATCGCCAAATGTCCTACATTTGACTCATGCCGGATTCCCGTATCGCACCCACCGCACGCAACATCCCACTTTCAGTGCAGATCGCGGAACAACTGCGGTCCCAGATCACTTCTGGCAACTGGGAATTAGGGGAGAAGATCCCCGGCGAGCATCAACTTGTCGAAATGACCGGCGCGAGCCGCAATACGGTCCGGGAGGCCATTCGCGGCCTCGTCCATGCCGGCCTCCTCGAAGCACGCCCGGGAGACGGAACCTACGTCTGCGCGAGCTCAGAACTCGAAATTGCACTTCAAAGACGTGCAGCGGCGGAGAACGTGCTCGAAATCTTCGAAGCCCGTGAAGCTTTGGAGCTCTACGCCGCCCGACTCGCAGCCGAACGAGCCCTGCCCGAAGACATCGACCGAATGACTCGGGCTTTGGATGGCCGAGACGCTGAGCCCGACGTCGCCAAATCCGTCGAGTACGACCTCGACTTCCACCTGGAGATGTTCGCAGCGAGCGGGAACCAACTGATCACGGACATCTACCGCAGTCTCGATCGCTCTGACACCATGAGCATCCCACAAGGTAAGTCCGACAAGGAGACTCGACAGCTGTTCATCGGACCTTGGACCGACGACGACCCACACCGGCAGCTGCTTGCGGCCATCCGTGACCGCGATCCGGACGGCGCAGCCGCCGCAGTGGTCCGACTGATGGACCACAGCCGATCCCTCTTTCTGCAAAACATGCCGAAGTAGCTGACACACAAGAGGTTCAGCGCACAGACAATCTCAGAAGGGCACACCTATGGCTAACGTCATCTCCGACACCGAAAACGTGGCGTCTGCCCCGAGCGCGATACCGATGATGCGCCGAGGACTCGTTATCGCTGGCATTCTTCTCATCGCAGCCAATCTTCGAGCCTCAATCACAGTCGTCGGCCCGCTACTCGGTGAGGTACGCACCGATCTCGATATCTCGTCGACAACAGCATCAGCGCTGATCAGCCTTCCACTGCTGTGCTTCGCAGTGTTCTCCCCCGTTGCCCCGGTCATCGCAGCTCGGTGGGGAATGGAACGGACACTCGCGGCAGCACTCGGCATGCTCGCCGTAGCGATCGTGATCCGCTCTGTTCCGTGGATGCCTGCGCTGTGGATCGGTACCGTATCGCTCGGCATGTCCATCGCAACAATGAACGTTCTACTGCCGGCGCTCCTCAAACGAGACTTCCCGACCGAAGCCGGCCGTTTGACCGGCATCTTCTCGGCGGTCTCTGCAGCCGTCGCCGCAACCGCATCCGGACTTGCCGTGCCGATCGCCGGTCTCACCGATCACGGTTGGCGGATCGCATTCGGAATCTGGGCTGCTATGGCTCTCATAGGATTTGGGGTTTTCCTTCCCCAACTTCGCCGACGCACGCTTCCGAAACACGATCACGCTGCGGCTTTGGATCCCCATCCAGGCGGCCATCGCTCCCCCTGGCGCTCAGCACTCGGGTGGCAGATCACAATATTCATGGGCGTCCAATCTCTCTTCTTCTACACCGTTCTGACATGGTGGCCCACCATTGAAGAATCACACGGCACTACCGCGGCTACCGCCGGACTGCATCAAGGCATCATGCAAATATTCTCGATCGTCGGCAGCCTCCTCACAGCAGTGCTCCTGCACAAACTGCCCAAGGATCAGAGAGGAGCCGTCCTCGGGCTGGTGTCGGTCGCCGCAGTGGCAGTTCTCGGCCAACTCCTCCTCCCCTCCTGGGCCCTGCTGTGGAATGCATTCCTCGGCATCGGCATCGGCGGATCGATTGTCATTGCCTTGTCCTTCTTCGCAATACGCACTGTCAATCACGGTCAAGCAGCGGCACTCTCGGGTATGGCACAGTCCGTCGGATACCTTCTGGCCGCCACCGGTCCCCTCGTTTTCGGTGCACTGCACGACGCCGTCGATTCCTGGACGACTCCTCTGATCGCGTTGCTGGTGCTGTTGGCCGTGCAACTCGTCTTCGGCTCCCTCGCCGGCCGCAACAAGACACTGGGATAAGCGAATCACGGTCGCCTCGAATCCACCCACCAACCTCCCCAGACCCGTGACGCGACCCGAGCTGTCGTCGACGTGCTGAGGTCCGAGGATGTCGACGAGACAGCGGGGCTCCCTCAACGGCCTACCGAATTGCACCCGGCCCATCCCCGACTGGTGGATCGGAGCCGGAAGTCGATAATGAGGGCTTGAACGAGACACAACCCCACAACCTCGAACGAGAGCGCTGGCGCACGCTGCCAACTCCACCGTCGACCGAGTTGATCGAGATGGTCGGGGACGGACCTTCGAGCGCAGACTTCGACCCTGCTGCACCAGTGGCACAGCAGGGGTGAGACAGTCACGACATTCCGGTATCCCGCAGGGTGATGTTCAGCCGCCCGGACGGCAGACCTATGTCGGGACTTGCACTTCCCGCAATAACTTTCGGCACTCCGTGATATGCGAACCGAGACTCTCCACCGAAGACGAAGAGATCACCCGAATGGAGTTCGACGTCGGTGTACGGCTTGTTCCGGTTCTCGGAATTCCCGAATCGAAAGACACAACTCTGCCCGACGCTCAGTGAGACGACGGGAGCGTCGCAGCGCTCGTCCTTGTCCTGGTGCATGCCCATCCGAGCGCCCTCGTCGTAGAAATTGATCAGCGCGGTGTCCGGCGTGTACCGCTCCCCCGCAGTCGGATCATCATAGGCAGCGGCAACTGCGGCCCGGCCGAGGTCGACGAGCCAGTCAGGCACCGCTGCGACAGGCGCACCGTTCACGTCGTCGGCGGTGCGCGTGTACTTGTACGGCTGCCAATGCCAACCGAGACAGACTGTTTGCACCGACATCTTGTGCCCACCAGGGACAACAGCGGAGCGCATCGGTACGGGTGCGGTCGCCCACCGTCGGCACTCGGCCACCAAGAAGCGTTGCTGTTCGACGCTGAGCCAATCCGGAACGAGGATCGCCCCCGGCGCCACTTCCAATCGTGGCCGAGGAATCAGAGCGTTCATGGTTTCCACGCTAATCGGTTTCGAAGCATTGACACCCTCGGCATGGGCTCGTACCGTAATCAACAGGTTGGTTGATAAAGGAGATGGTTGACAAGTGATCGTGGATCCAGGGGCAGACGAGCGTCTCGACAAAGCGTTCATGGCGCTTGCCGACCCGGTACGACGGCGGATCATCGCCCGCCTGAGCTCCGGCCCCCAAACGGTCAACGAGTTGGCCGAGCCGTTCGAGATCACGAAACAGGCCATCTCCAAACATATTCAGGTACTCGAAGCCGCGGGTTTGGTCACTCGCAGCCGCGAAGCCCAGAGGCGGCCGGTACATCTCAACGCCGCAACTCTCGAGGCTTTGACCGCCTGGATCGACCGCTATCGACTGATCCACGAACAACAGTTCCGCAAGCTCGATCACCTACTCAGCACCACACAGAAGGAGACTTAGCCATGGCTACCACCAATCCCGTCACCATCACGGCTCCTGAGGGCGTGCCGTACATCGACATCACCCGCGAATTCGACGCACCCGTCAGTGCCGTCTTCGCAGCTCATTCGAATCCCGATCTGGTCAAGCAGTGGCTCGGCCCCAACGGATACGAGATGGAGATCGACGAATACGAGTTCGTGAGCGGCGGTCGATACAAGTACGTCCATCGCAACCCCGAGGGCGAAGAGTTCCGGTTCAACGGTGTATTTCACGTCGTTCGCGAGAACGACTTTGCCATCCAGACCTTCGAATACGAGGGATTTCCCGACGTCGTCAGCATCGAATCGATCACGTTCGAGGATCTGGGCAACGGACGCACCCGCCTCTCCGGCCATTCCGTATATCCGAGCCTCGAAGCGCGAGACGGAATGATCGAGAGCAATATGGAGCTCGGCGTCACCGAAGGTTACGAACGCCTGGACAAGATCGTCGCGCAACTCTGACCACCTGTTTGCCCGAACCTCCTCAGCGAAAGGCAGTTTCATGGACTGGACCCTCGAAGTAGTCATCGTTCCCGTCAGTGACCTCGACCGCTCCATCGAGTTCTACCGTGACAAGGTCGGTTTCGATCTCGACCACCACACCGTCAACGAACACATGACGGTCGCCCAGCTCACTCCGCGTGGTTCGGGCTGCTCGATCGTCATCGGGAACCTGCCGTCGCAGACCGAGATGACCCCTGGTTCGTTGAAGGGATTGCAGTTGGTCGTGGCCGACGCTGCAGCGGCTCGCCAAGAGCTCATCGGCCGCGGCGTCGATGCCAGTGAGGTCACCGTCTTCGACGAGCGTGACGGGGGCACCTTCTTCGGATTCGCCGACCCGGACGGCAATACCTGGGCTGTCCAGCAGCTGAAGGTCCGCGGCGACAAGCCGCTCATTCCGAAGGAGTACCGCGACCGCTTCGGCGCGTAGCAACTGCCTTCCAGGCTGCGTAACCTTCGGGCATGCAGACGGCACAGGGGCGATAGCCGGCCGCAATCGCGGTCGGCTCGTCCGCGAAGAACACCCGACTGGCGACATACCCGCCACGCGCGATTGCCTGCGCGGCCCCTCGACAGTCGAGTCGCCCGTAGATCTTCGTTTTCCGGTGCCCGCCAAGCACACCGGGCGTCGAACTCTCGTAGGGTTTGTTGCGAGCGTCGCGGAGAATGTACGTCTTACTCGGCATCGTGAAGCACCAATCCCAATGTTCGACGCGTACCCGAGTGCACCACGCTGACACCATGTCGCACAGGGGCTCTCGACCACCCACGAGAACTCTGCACCGGTCGATCCCGCGTGGTGAAGATCAAAGCGTGACCTTGCCCGAGAACTGTCACCGTCCCTTTCGACTGGGCGCGCGGCCGCTGTTCCACGAGCAAGAACTCGCCGCCGACGTGGTCGATGCGAGGTCTGTCGAGCCCGATCACGACTTGCAAGGGAAACAGCAACTCTCCGTACAAGTCCCGATGCAATGCATTCCAGTCACCAGGTCCGTAGGACAGAAGGATCGGGGTAGGGCGATTCTGACCGGCGTCGTGACACTGATCGATCCATTCTTCGAAAGAATCCGGCCACGGTGCACCCTCGCCCAGCTTGAACGCCCACTCCCGCGCCACGGGCAGGAGGTGTCGGTAGAAGGCGGATCGCATAGCCGTGATCGGCTCCGGTACGGGATCACCGAAGTACCGGTACTCCCCTTGGCCGAAACGGTATCGAGCCATGTCGACGGTGCTCCGGAACCGGTCGACCTCCGAGTACCAGGAAGCAATTTCGCGACATTCCGACTCGTCGAGTATCGGCGTCGTCTGGGCACACCCACTGGAGTCGATTCCCTCGATCAGCGCAGGCCAATCGAGGGATTCAACACGAGCAGACAGAGCGGTGAAGAGGTCCATACGTCGTAGACGACGCGGCGGTCAGGAATGTGAGAATGCCAGCAGCTGGTCAGCCAGATCGTTGTACGTACGGGCGATCCCGGCATAACTGAGCACGGGTTCCGGATTCCAGGTCCCGATCTTCCCCGCCTTCACCGCGGGCAAGTTGGACCACGCAGGATTGGTTCCGAGCGTATCCAGTTGCAAACTGGACGGGCGATCGTCGAGGAAGATCATGTCGGCCGGATAGTGGTCCGCCATCTCCCAAGCCAGTTTCTCGACGTAGACCGACGATCCCGCGGCCGGATCGACGACGGCAAGGCCCAATCCCGCCAGATCTGCAAGGATCGGGAATCCCGAACGACTGACACGAATCGTGTCCGGATCTGCGGACGCGAACAAAACCTGTGAATTATTCAGCGAAGAAGCAACTTCGGAGATCCGTGCACGCGCAGCGTCGTATTCTTTTCGCTGAGCCTCCATATCCTGGTCCGCCCCGAGTTCCACGGCGAGTTCCACGATCTCTTGCACGGTTCGGTCGATGGTTCCTGCTGCCGTTTCCACGAACAGTACTGTCGACAAGCCTTTCACCGCATCCAAGTTCGCCTCGTCGAGTAGTGCCGAACCACGCAGCTGAGGGACTATGACGACGTCCGGCTCCAGCGAAGCGATCTTCTCGAGTTCCACTTGTCCCCAGAGCTGCCCGACCATGTCGGTCTTCGCGAAATCCAAATTGCCGGAGATGCTGGTGTCCGTTGATCCCGGCGATCGTGTCAGTGCCCCGAAAACTCCGACAGGCACCAGTCCGTAATCCCACAGAGCACCCGCGATACCGGTGTAGGTGACAAATGTCCTTGGTGGTGAATCCAATTCGATCAGATTGTCGCGATCGTCGGTGAAGGACCAGCCTGCGTCGCCTTCGCCCCCGGCGTCTGCGTCCGAACGCGAGCAACCGGCCGCTGCCAGCGCAGCAGCCAATCCTGCTGCAGCGCCGAGGAACCTGCGGCGATTCCAGTCCATCTCGATACGCCGGTGCGGTCGTGGAGTGAACAGCGTGGTCATGTGTGTGCCCTTTCGGCGATTGGTTGAACTGTTTCAGGAGTTGACGAACGAGAAAAGAGAAGGATCGACACCAAACCCGTGAGCATTCCGACGCCGGCACAGAAGACCAACGGCCACAGCAAGGCGAACTCGTCCGGACCGACGAAGAGCGAGCCGCACAACGCAATTCCGACGGCAAGCCCGAATTGACGCGACGAGTTGGCTGTTGCCGAAGCCGTCCCGGCGCGCTCTGCCGGGGCGTCCGACATCGCGGCACCCGGCAGCACCGGCGACACCATCGCCGAACCGACACCGGTCAGAATCAGCCCGGCGATCAGTGCGGGCCAGACCGGCTCGGCGAGAACGTACAGCATGGCCACGCAACCGATTCCGCAAAGGATCGTCCCGAATCCGAGCGACAGTCGAAGGTCGACGCGCTGAAGCCGTGATCCACACAAGGCCGATACGAAGACAAAAGCGAGCGGTTGAATCGAGAGCACGAGTGCGGCCGCCGATGCCGACAGTTCCAGCCCGTTCTGCAGCCACAGTGAAAGGACTACGAGCGGGCCGTAGGCCGCGAGGTAGTACCCGAAAGCAGCGACGAGGACGCCGTCGAATTTCAGGGATCGGAACAATGCCGGATCGAGCATCGGACTGCTGCCTCGACGCTGCCAGCACACAAACGCCGTCAGCGCACCGATTGCGATCAGGAAGGCAAGAGCTGTCGACGACGAAGCCCACCCGATGTCGCCGCCCCACGTCACGCCGAGAACCGCGGCAACGGCAGCGAGGGTGAACAAAACGATTCCGGCCCAGTCGATGTTGTCGTCGCCGCGCTCACTGTCGGCGAAACAGAACACAGCCATTGCGAGCGCCACTGCGGCCACGGGGATTCCGAAATAGAAGACCGCACGCCAGTCGAAGAACTGCGTCAGCAGCCCTCCTGCAACGTTGCCGATTCCCGCCGCCAATCCAGCGACGGCACCCCACGCGGCAAAAGCCACGTGCCGATCGCGGCCCGAATATGCCTCGCCGAGCAGAGGCAGGAGTGTCGCGAACATCGCCGCACCGGCAATTCCTTGCGCGCCGCGAGCAACGACCAGAACCGTGACGTCCGGAGCAATCGCGCACACGGCCGTTGCAACCAGGAACACGACCAGTCCGCAGATGTAGAGGCGTTTGCGTCCCCACGCATCGCCGAGTGCGCCCATGCCCACAAGAAGCGCGGCAAGAGCCAGCGTGTAGGCGTCGACGACCCATGACATCGCGCCCGTACTGCCGTCCAAACCGACTGCGATGGCCGGCACCGCGATCGTTGTGATCGTGGCGTACGTCAGTAACAGGAAAGTTCCGATGCATGCGGCGATGAGCGGCAGCCATCGTCGTGCCGACATGGTCAACCTCCAGGTAGGGCGGTAAGTGCGCCCTAACTATGAAGGTTCAAGTGAACTTGAAGTCAAGCGCCGCTTCGACACGAATGTCGAGCTGCTCGAGCAACCACGGGCACTGCATCGGACGCTCTTGCCGACACGTCAGGTGATGCTCGAGTATCAGTTTCGCTCGGTTGGCTGCGGATATCTGCGCCTCGAGCGTCGACACTTGATCTGCGAGAACCGTGGAGAACTGCTCGGACGTGGTGTCGGTTTCGATGAAGGACCGCACCTGCTCCAAGGACATTCCCGTCTCGGTGTACATCCGGATCAATGCCAGCCGTCGCAGCTCACGCTGCCCGTACCAGCGTTTGCCGCCAGTTCGCGACCGCGCGGACAGCAGTCCTTCGTCCTCGTAATACCGCAAGGTCGACGCCGCGATTCCGAACGATTTTGCAACCTCGCCGATCGGGATCAAGTGCTCACGCATTCACCGATCGTAGGCTGAATGCGTAGGCGGTTCCGGCAGTTATGTGTGACTTGGCATACTGACTAACGGAAGGGGTCGCGTAAGTGATCTCACGGCAAAATGCTGGATGCGCTCGTTGAACGAGGGAGAGCTGTGCTGGATCCAACGCGACCTGTCGGGCCGTACTCGTCAGGAGTGCCCGCCACTGCCCTCGAAGTCCGCATGCCGGACCTCGAACGCTTCGGCCTCGCCCAGTTGTGGCGTTCCGCGATCATCGCCGTCGTGTTGTCCACGTCGATCATGCTGGCACTGATCGTGTGGCCTTTCCGCAAGCGTGGCCGCACCTGGGCAGACGCTGCTTCCGACGGGATGGTCGACGGCTTCATCGCGCTGGGGCCCACCTTCGTCAAGCTCGGCCAACTGGTCGCGTCGTCGTCCGGCCTGTTCCCGGCCCCCGTCGCCAATGCATGCCTACGCTGCCTCGACGATGTTCCGTCTTTCCCGGCCGAGCAGGCCAGAAGCGTCGTGCAGAAGGACCTCGGTTACTCCGTAGACGACCTGTTCGCGAAATTCGACGACGTACCTCTCGCGGCCGCATCGGTAGCGCAGGTACACGCGTGCGTTCTGCACGATGGCCGCGAGGCCGTCATCAAGATCCAGCGTCCGGACATCTATGCGCGGATGCTGATCGACCTGCGGGCGGCGTACTGGGGCGCGAACATCCTCGAGAAATTTGTCGAGTTCCTTCGAATTGCCAATGCCACCGCCATCATTCGCGATCTGCACAACGCCACGATGACGGAATTGAACAGCGCGGTCGAGGCCGACCGGCAGACCACATTCCGGAACAACATCAGCGCATTCGGTGACAACAAAGGAGTCACGACACCGGAGGTGTACTGGGACTACTGTGGTCCCCGCGTCATCTGTATGGAACGCATGCGCGGCGTTCCACTGGATCGGTTCGTCGCCGGTCCGGACGGCATCGACGAAGCCCGCATGCTGATCCGGCGCGGAGTGAAGGTCTGGCTCGAATCAGTCATCGTTCACGGTCCGTTCCACGGAGATGTCCACGCGGGAAATTTGTGGGTCCTCGACGACGGCCGGATAGCGATGCTCGACTTCGGCATCGTCGGCGTCCTTCCCGAGACCTGGAGATCCATCCTTTCCGACATGTTCCGAGCCACCCTCATCGACGGTGATTTCGCCCGTGTCGCCCGCGGAATTCGATCCTTGGGATATGCAACCGACTACGAGGTCGACGACGATCAGCTCGGTATGCAGGTCGCAACGGCCCTGGCCCCGATTCTCGGCCGTGACCTGGGTGAACTCAAGCTCAGTGAATTGATCATGGCACTGATTCAGTTGGGCAAGCAGTGGGGCGTTGCGAGTCCCGAGGAATTGGTTCTTTTCGGTAAACAACTCGGATACTTCGAACGATATGCGACGGCTTTGGCACCTGGTTGGGTGATCGGACAAGACCTTTATCTGTTCAAGAACGTTTTTCCAGAGGCAGTCGCCGAAAAGGTGCAGGAACTCGGCATCACCATGCCCGACGAATAAATTTGTCCCCTATTTCCTTATTCTGCATTTCGTCTGTCGGGGTTAGCCTGTAGTGACCCACTGGCCGAGGAGCAAATGTGCAGCCACTTTCTGTAGCCCTCCCGCAAGCGTCGACAGGTCCGAGGAATAACGGGCCGAGTGTCGGCACCACCCTCGGCGCCCTCATGCATTCCACGGACAAGTCCGTGATCGAACTTCTGGAAAGCCCGGACGGACTCGATGTCGAAATCCGTTCGATCGCCCTCGTCGAGTCCTCCGATATCGACGGCACCGACAGCCGTGGTGCGATCTCCGACATTTACCTTCCCGTGGGAGTTCCCGAATCGACGTTGACGCAGTGGCTGCGAAAGTTCGAAGGCAGGCCGGCGAGGCGTCGTCCGAAGCTCTTGCTCGTCAAGAATGCGCGCGCGGCGACAACGCTTCTCACCGCCGCACGCAACATCGGAATCGCAGTGGCCGCGGTACATCCGCAGGCTAGTTCCGGACACGTCTATTCACTCGTACAACGACTTCTGACACAGAGCATGTACCGTTCGCGGGCCGTCTCAGGAGCTGTGGCCGGTGGCGATTCGGATCTGTTCGCGCTCTCGGAGACGATCGCCGAATTGACCGGCGGACTCGTGACGATCGACGACACGGCACTCCATGTCATCGCATATTCAGCTGCTCACGAAGGTGAAGACGAACTCCGTCAGCTCTCCATACTGGGCCGGGAGTGGCCGATCGAATACACCGAATGGATAGAGCGCAGAGGCGTGTTCGAGCATCTCAGGCGATCGGACGAGGTCATCAGTCTGCCCTCCGAGCCGAGCATCGGAGCCGCGCACAGGTTGGCTGTGAGCATCACCCGCCCGGACCTGTCAGCGCCGACGGGTTCTGTTGCACACCAACACAATCTCGGCAGCATCTGGGTGCAGCGCGCCTCTGAACCTCTTTCCGACGACGCCCAAGCGGTATTGCGGGGTGCAGCGGCAGTCGCCGCACGCATTCTCATGCGAACCTTGGACGCCTCCAGCCGCGAGAATGCCCAATTGCAAAGGCTGTTCGGCGTTCGCTCCGGCGGAGTCGACATGCACTCGCTGGCCGGCTCCTTCGGCATCAACACCGACGGACCGTCTGCGGTCATCGGATTTGCGACATCACTCGCGCCCGGATCGAATCTCGATCGAATCACCAACGCCTTGCGCCTGCGCGCCAGCGCATTCCGCAGCGACGCGGTCACAACGATCATCGACAACCGGATCTACGTGCTGTTTCCTCAGGCCGAACACGAGGTCGCGATCAGCGACTGGGCTTACGACACCGTGCGAGTAGTCGAGGCCCGTGCGGGCATCAGCGTGCGCGCCGCCGTCGCGGTCCCGATCGCGCGATTGCACGGCGTACCCGAGGCGCGTCGAGAAGTGGACCGCGTGCTCGATACCACCGATGATCACGAAACCTCGAAGGTCACCACACTCGCGGCGTCACGCACCGCGGTGTTGCTGGGCGAGATACTCGACCTCGTTGCTGATCACGAGCGATTGCGAGACCCTCGTATCGACAGACTCGTCTCCTACGACGACAAGAACACCTCTGACATGCAGTTCACGCTCACGGCCTACCTGACAGCTTTCGGGGATGTGAAGAAGGCCGCCTCGTCTCTGAAAGTACATCCGAACACGCTGCGCTACCGCATTCGGCGCGCTGAACAGATCATGGGCATTTCGTTGGACGAGCCGGATACGCGACTGCTCACCGAACTGCAACTCGCCATCTTGGGACGCACCCCGGACGAGTCTGAAAGATACGAAACGTCCGATCAGTGAGATAGGCCTCGAGCCCGTCCTGAACTCTCGAGTAGACAACTGAGGAAGCCGAAGAACAACTCTTACCTCAGGAGATACCTTGCGCACTCGTGGAGCCGTCATTCGCCAAGCACCAGGCACATACGAGGTGGTCGATCTCGAACTCGATTCACCCCGCAGCGGCGAACTCACTGTCAAAATGGTCGCCTCAGGCCTGTGCCACTCGGACGATCACATCGCCAGCGGCGACCACGGAGTCGGCCGCTACCCCATCTGCGGCGGACACGAAGGCGCCGGAATCGTCGTCGAGGTCGGGCCGAACACGGAAGGATGGTCCGAGGGCGATCATGTCGTGTTCTCGTTCCTCGCCGCCTGCGGCCGTTGCCGTTGGTGTGCAAGCGGAATCCAGAACCTCTGCGACAACGGCGCCGCCATCATGACTGGCAGCAGACCCGGCGAAACCTCGAGTTACAGAATGTCTCTCGACGGTCAGCCCGTCGCACAAACCTGCGGCCTGTCCACCTTCAGTGAATACACCACGGTCAGCACTCTCTCGGCTGTGAAAGTCGACAAGCACCTGCCACTCGACGCTTTGTGTCTGCTCGGCTGCGGCGTCGGAACCGGTTGGGGCGCCGCGGTCAACTCCGCTCAGGTGTATCCCGGGCAGACTGTCATCGTCATGGGCGTCGGCGGAATCGGAATCAACGCGGTGCAGGGCGCCTCGCATGCCGGCGCCGCCCACGTGATCGCGGTGGATCCGGTTGCGTTCAAGCGCGACAGTGCATTGAAGTTGGGCGCCACCCACGCCGTGGCCACCATGGAGGAAGCCACCGACATAGCGCACTCGTTCACCAACGGCCAGGGCGCGGATTCGGCCATCGTCACCGTCGGCGTGACCACCGGAGAACATGTCGCGCAGGCATTCTCGTCGATCCGCAAGGCAGGAACCTGCGTGGTCACCGGCCTCGGGAAGATGACGGACGTCGGAATTCCCGTGAGCCTGATGGAACTCACGCTGTACCAGAAGAGAATTCAGGGATCCCTGTTCGGTGCATCCAATCCCACCGCCGACATTCCCTGGATGATCGATCTCTACACCAGCGGCAAGCTCGAACTCGAAGGACTGATCACCAACCGGTACACCCTCGACCAGATCAACGACGGTTTCGCCGACATGCATGCCGGTCGCAACCTCCGTGGAATCATCGCCTTCTGAGCGAGTTCTCTCCGGACTTTCGATCGAGAGCAAGTCCGGAGAGATCCTCACTACAGCTTCACCAGGCGTTCATGGTGTCGAGGATTTGTCCTCTGGCCATCCACAATTCAGCAGACCAATACGGCCACGAGTGAATTCCGGCGGGCGGAAAGCTGTACGTCGCTGGGATTCCCAAGGATTTCAGGCGAATTTCGAATGCACGCGCGTGCACCCACGAGAGCGCCTCGAGCCCCATACCCGTCGCCGTGTGGAAGTAATCGATCGGCGCAGAGGGATGATCGTACGGTCCCGGGATGCCGTTGGACGACGAAATGTACATCGACAGTCCGCGAAGCGATTCCGCGTTGACGAACGGGTCGTTGCGAAGCCATCCGGATGACCACGGCGGGCCCCACATCGAATCGACGTTGTACCGGCCGGCGTCGAACATGGCTACGCGGATCGCTTCACGCATACCCGGACCCGAGATATTGATGTAGCCGGACAGCGAGCCGGCGAACTTGAACTGATCCCGATGATGCCCCGCCAGGTTCAACGCGGCACTGCCGCCCATCGACAACCCGATGATCGCATTGTTGGTTGGTGAAACGCCATACCCTGCAAGGAAGTCCGGAAGCTCGCGGGTGAGGAACGTTTCCCACCTGTACGTTATCGGCTGAGCGTTGAAATTGGACGGCGCGTACCAATCCGTGTAGAAACTCGACTCACCGCCGACCGGCATCACCAACGTGATGTTGTCATTGCGGTACTGATCGAGTGCGTTCGTTTCGAAACTCCAAGCATTTCTGTCGTTTTGCGCGCGAAGACCGTCGAGCAGGTACAACGCGGCGTTGCCACCGCGCGCGGCCCACTGCACCTGAACCTTGATGTTTCCCATCGAAGACGGGACCCACAACTCGTCGTACCCACCCCATGGCGCCGAGCGCGCCGGAGTAGCACTCGCAGCGGTCGGACCGAACATACCGCCGAGCAGGAATATCGACAACAACGCCGCTACGAGCACCCGCACCCGCCGTGTATTGCGTTCGGGCAACGTGAATCTGATTCTCTGCAAGGTTGTGTCTTTCCCCGAAACTGCGCATCAAGAAACTCGCTTCGGTAAGTGCATCGTCGGTTCCACTGTCGACGTGTTTGTCCCTTTCCGGGGGCTCCGGTGTTACAAAGTCGAGGTCATCGCAACAATCGGACAACTGTCGTGCCGAGCGAATCCAGGTGGCGAAAAGCACAATTCACGAAGCACGCTGAATGCGCTCACTCAGCCGAGTGACGAAGCGATCGCATCACGACCTGCGGCAGCACACGCTTGGTCCTGCATTCCGTCTGGAGCGCCACCGACACCGATACCGGCGATCGACCCGGCTCCAGCCTTCAATGTGACTCCACCTGCAAGGAAGAGAGTGCCGGGAAGGTCGGCGATGGTTGATCCTTCGCCTTTGGTACGCTGCGAGAGGTCACTGGTGTCGGCTCCGAAAGCTGCAGAGGTGTATGCCTTCTCGCGTGAGGCTTCCACCGTGTGCTGGGCTGCGTTGTCGCCGCGCACCATGGCGATGACATTTCCCGCACGGTCTACGACGGAGACGGTGACGAAGCCGAGACCGTCGGCGCGGCATTTCGCCAGGGCCGCACCAGCAGCCTTCACTGCTGCGTCGGCACTGAGTCGATTCTGAGTGACAATCGCCGAATCGCCGGTCGCAGCAGGCTGCTGCGTAGCAGAAATCGACGTCGTGCTCGATGCGTTCGCCACCGGTGTTTCGGTGGTCGAGCACGCGGCGCTGGCAAGGATTGCGACAACCGGAACGGCGACAGCGAGCGTACGGGGAAGTCGTGTGTAAATGCGGTGGTTCATATCGGGCACACTTTCAGTCGAATGATTCGAAACCGTCCACTACAGCGTCGCGTCCGGGTGCGGGTGCGCACATCGGGCGCTCGGGTGACGAACCGTGCCCCCTACAGCTACCCGGATATCATCCGAATGGTTGATACGACGGCCTGGCGCCCTCCGTAACATTCGAGGGATGAGTAACGGAGCCATGAACGCCGACGCCGAACGCGGCCTACGCGGCCCGTTGGCGTATGCGATCCACGCGTCGTTCTTCGTACTGCTGTCTACATCGGGAGTTCGGTACGTCACAGTCCACGGGACCAGCGGTCGGTTCGGGGTGGTACTCGTCCTGGCCGTGGTCCTCGCCCTGCTCTACGCCGTCATGGCCACGGTGTCCTCGCGAGATGTGGTTCGCCAACGGCTGTGGATGTGGCCGGTACTGAGCGCATGGGCAGCGCTGGTCTGGCTTGCCCCGAGTTTCGCGTGGTGTGCGTTTCCCGTTCTCTTCCTTTGCATTCGTCTGTATCCGAGCAAGATCGCCTACCCCCTCGTCGGGATCCTGGGCGTCCTCGCCGGTATCGCGTTCTACCGGGTCACCGGTCGTGCCGAATTGGTGACACTTCTCGGGCCGCTGTGCACCGCGGCACTGGTCGCGGCCGCGTACGGGCAGATGGAACGAGATGCCCGAGAACGCCTTCGGCTTCTGCGTCAGGTAGCAGAAGCGCAATCTGCATTGGCAGATACCGAACGCGCTGCCGGCGTTGCCGCTGAGCGAGAGCGCCTCGCGCGCGAAATCCACGACACCGTTACCCAGGGACTGGCGAGCGCCCTTCTACGGCTCGAGGCAGCCGAACAAACGTGGAATACAACGGGTTCGCCGTCTCGAGCCGATGTCGATGCCGCAGCAGAGAACATCCGAACCAGCTTGATGCAGAGTCGCGACCTCGTCCACGATCTGGCGCCGACCAAGGGCGGTACGGGCGACTTCGACGCCTTGGTCGTGGCCGCCGCCCGCCAGTTCGTCCCGGCCGTTCGGATCCGCACCGTCGGTGAAGCCGTCATCTTGCCCTCGGACGTAGCTCATGCCGTCGTGCGAGTGGTCTCGAGCGCGTCCTCCAACATCGCCCGCCACGCTCGCGCCGAAACGGCGGGCGTGACGATCACGTATCTCGACCACTCCGTCTCCGTAGACATCTTCGACGACGGCGTCGGCTTCGATCCGGGAAAGCTCGCCGACCATTCTCGGTACGGTGGATACGGCCTGCGTGCGATGCGAAGCCGCGTCGCACAGCTCGGCGGATCGTTCACCGTGGAAAGTGCACCGGGAGACGGCACCGTCGTCGCGGCCCAGTTCCCTCTCGAACGGAGGATCCGGTGACCACCACCATTCGCGTGTTCCTCGTCGACGATCATCTGGTCGTGCGAGCCGGGCTGAGAGCGCTGCTGAACACTCAGCCGGACGTCGAAGTAGTAGGCGAAGCATCGTCCGGCGAGGAGGCGGCCACGGCGATACCGTCGGCCTCACCGGATCTGGTGATGATGGATCTGGACATGGGCACCGGCATGCACGGTGCAGAAGCGATCAAACGCCTGCGAAGCGACGGTGTCGATGTTCCCGTACTGGTTTTCACGACGTATGACACCGACGCCGACGTCGTGCGGGCCGTGGACGCCGGTGCCATCGGTTACCTACTCAAGGACTCGACTCCTGACGAGATCTTCGGCGCGGTGCGCGGCGCGGTAGCCGGGCGCAGCGTTCTCTCTCCCACTGTGGCCTCTCGTCTTGTCCAGCAGATGCAGCGCCCGCAGGAAGCGCTCACCGCCCGTGAGTCCGAACTGCTCAGCCTGCTCGCCGAGGGGATGACCAACCGCGAGCTGGGTAAGGCACTCTTCATCAGCGAAGCGACGGTGAAAACCCATCTTGGGCACATCTACGCCAAGCTCGGCGTCGATACCCGCTCTGCCGCAGTGTCCGTCGCACTACGTCGCGACGGAATACGCTGACCTCGGTGGCGGCCGAACAGCTCAGCCGCCCATCGCCTTACGCACTCCGTCGATCAGTTCGAGGAATTCAGCCTTGGGAGCAAAGTCGACATACTCCGAGTCGTCGATCGCTCCGGGAACGTGACCGGGTGCCCAGTAGAACACGTCGCCGGCATCGTAGGTTTGCCGACCTGCTTCGGAATCTGTGTAGATCCTTCCTTTCAAGACGTATCCGTAGTGCGGACATTGACAGCGCCCGCCTTCCAATTGTGCGAACGGTTCGGCGAAGTCTGCACCAGCAGGAATTTTGACGAAGTTGACGATCATGTCGCCTTCTTCTCGCATCCGCAATTCGAATTCGCCGTCCTGCAACACGATGGGAAGATCGTGAGCCGAGATGGTGTGCATCGGAGTACCTTTCGACTTCAGAAGGGGAAGGTCTGCGCCGCTGGCCGGCTGGTTCGCCACTGCCAGGTGGTGAATTCGTCCCAACTGCTTTGAGTTCCGAATCTCGCGCCGTTTCCGGAGGCACCCGTGCCACCGAATGGTGCATAGGCATCGTTGTTCAAAGTCTGATCGTTGATGTGCACGATGCCGGTACGCAGTCGGTCCGCGATCCGCTCGCCGCGTTCAACCGATCCTGTTTGAATGGCAGCAACCAGACCGTATTCGCTGTCATTGGCCGACCTGACTGCCTCGTCTTCGTCCTTGACGATCACGACGGGCGCCACGGGCCCGAAGATTTCTTCACGGAACGCGGGCATGTCCGAGGTGACTCCGGCCAGGACGGTCGGCTGATAGAAGAGCCCTTCGTATGTTCCACCGGCGCGGATTTCGGCGCCGGCCGCCTTGGTGCCCTGGACGATTCGATCGACGTTCGCAATCTGCCGCGCGTTGATGAGCGGTCCGAGAGCGACGTCGCCTGTATTGGGATCCCCGACCGGCAGGACCGCTGCGCGCTTGGCCAGCAGGTCCAGGTACTGATCGGCGACCGATTCCAACACGATGTGGCGGCCTGCGGTCATGCAGACCTGCCCCTGATGCAGGAACGAACCCCACGCGCCCGCCGAGCTCGCGGCATCCAGGTCTGCGTCGTCGAGGACGATCAGCGCATTGTTCCCACCCAGTTCCAGCGAGACACGCTTGAGCGTGCGACCGGCAGTTGCCCCGACCTGACGGCCGACGGCGGTCGAACCCGTGAAGGACACCATCGCGATGCTCGGGCTCTCGCACAATGCCTGACCAGGTTCCGCGTCACCGGCGAGCACATGCAGGAGGCCTTCGGGAAGACCTGCGGACGTGAACAATTCCGCGATGACCGCACCCCCGCTGATCGCGGTTTGAACATCCGGCTTGAGAACGACGCCATTTCCGAGCGCCAAGGCGGGGGCGACAGCGCGCATGGCGAGGAGAAGCGGGAAATTCCACGGGCTGATCACGCCGACCACACCCAGGGGCACCCGGCGACCGATGCTCGTGCGCCCCTCCTGGCTGGCGGGCAGAAGGTGCCCGAACGGCTGTGTCGGCAGTGCCGAGGCTTCCCACAGTTCGGAGATGACAAGATCAACTTCGAATGCGGCTTTCCCTGGTACGGAACCACCTTCACGGATCAACCAGCGCTCCACCTCGGCTCGCTCGGCTTCCAAAATCTGCGCTGCCTTACGGATCACCGAAGCGCGAGCCTGCCCGATCGTCGCCGCCCACGCCGGCTGCGCGGCCGACGCGATGTGTGCCGCTCGATCGATATCCGCAGCAGTCGCCGTGCCGATCACCCCGAGCACCTCGCCGGTAGCCGGTTCGAGCGACTCGACGGTGTCACCGCCTCCGTCGATCCATTGGCCGTCGAAAATCTTTCCGTGCCATTGCTGATGAGCGAGCAGATTCGTCATGCTTTCCTCGATTCGTAGCTTTCGCTGCGGTCCTCGCTGTTCGTGGACCTGAGCTCTTCGCGAGCCTGAAAAAGCGATCTGAAACACACTCTGCCCCGGTATTCGGGCTCCCAGTTGTCGTGATCGGACACGTTTGTTGTTCGGATGCGACAGATCAGTGACGTTCGCGGGCGTTCGGATCAGGCGAGTTACGTACTTCCGACGGCGCCGCACCGAATTCCGCTTTGAACGCACGCGAAAACGCTGGTGCGTCATGGAAACACCATCGTGCGGCCAGGATGGAGATCGAATGATCCCGCAGTGAGACGTCGGTGAGATCGCGGCGTACGCGGATCAACCGTTCGCGGCGAATCAGCGCACTGAGGGTCAGATCCCCGTCACCGAAGTGACGCTGAACGGTTCGCGGCGACAGGTGCAACGCACCGGCGATCGACGCGACCGAGAGGTCTGGTGAGTCGAGATTCCGAAGCGCATATCGCAAGATCTCCTCTCGCGTCGCACGTCCGGGTGTCGCGGGCGCAGATCCTTGCATCAGAACTGCCGAAGCGAGATTGACTCCAGCATCTCCGAGAAGCCCGGCTGCGCTGCCGTCGACCTGGGATGCAACAGCGCCCGAGATGAAATTTTCCAGCAATGCACCGGACCCACGCCGACCGTCGTGGGTGCGCTCGAGCGCGCAATTCAGTTCTCGCTCGGTCAGACTCACCGCACTGCGCGGTAGGGTCATGACGGTGCACGACCAGTGACCGTCGAAACGCAGCGCGTACGAATGCTCGACGTCGTAGAGAATCATCGCGCCGGGCGGGGCCGTCAACTCGCGGTCCGATTGGCGCAGTATCGCGCTCCCGGTTCGGACCGTGCAGATCTTGAGCAGATCACTACCGTGTCGCTTTGCTGCGCGTGCGCTCCGCCGCAGTATCTGCGGTGAACCGGAGATGTCGAAAGCGCCTACGTCCCCGAGACTTACGCCGCTGACCGTACCGACAGGCGCGGCATCGACGAAACTCTCGGGGCACAGGCCACCGAAGGTCTCCGACATCTCGCAGTGCCACTGCTGCACAGATTCCGGCAGGCTCGGAGGCGTGGCAGACACGGCAGACATGGCGGGCTACTTGATCGAAGATCCGTGCTGCGTCAACGGCATGACCTCGATGGTCATGTACGGGAACAGGGGCAGTTTCCAGAGAATCTCATGGAGTTCGTCAGCCGACTCGACATCGAAGATGCTGATGTTGCTGAACTGTCCCACAATTCGCCACAGATGCACCCACTTTCCCTGTCGCTGAAGGTCTTGCGAGTACGCCTTCTCCGTTGCGACGGTATCGGCGCGTACTTCCGGATCCAGGTCGCGCGGAATATCGACGTCCATCCGAACGTGAAAGAGTGCCATGTTCTTCTATCCTCTAGTTCCTGGTCCAGGTCTTGACGGCGTCCATGTTCAGTTCGACTCCCAGGCCAGGTCCGGCGGGGAGGTGCAACTGACCCTCGGAATACTTCAGGGGTTCCTGAAGCAACTCTTCACTGAAGAGCAGTGGGCCGAAAAGCTCTGTTCCGAAGTTGATTCCGGGCTCGGCGCACGCGAAGTGCAACGAAGCGGCCGTGCCGATCGGGCCTTCGATGGACGTCGCACCGTGGCACGCGATACCGGCGGCCTTGGCAATCGCGACGATGTCGCGGCTGCGCTGGAGGCCACCACATTTGGTGGTCTTGAGGGCGATGACATCGGCGGCGCTCCGGCGGGCGATTTCCAGAGCGTCGTGTGGGGTCTGCACACTCTCGTCGGCCATGATCGGAATCGGTAGAAGCCCACTGAGTTCGGCGAGGACCTCGATTTGGTCTGCCGGAGTGGGTTGTTCGATCAGTTCGACTCCACCCTCGGCGAGTTGCGGCAAGTACCGCAGGGCAGTGAAGCGATCCCACCGTGCGTTGACGTCGACACGGACTCCGGCGTGGCCGTCCAGCGCCTGCGCGATGCTGACGATGCGCGCGACGTCGACCGCCGGATCGAGTGCTCCCATTTTCAGTTTGAAGCTGAAATTGAGCCGGGATTCGAGCTTTTCGTGAGCTTCTTCGATGATCTCGTCCGCCGGCGCAGCACCCAGTGCCCACGTGACGTCGACACTCTCGCGGAAAGCCCCGCCGAGGAGCGTGTGCACGGGGACTCCCAGGCTACGCGCCCAGGCGTCGTGCAACGCCACGTCGACGGCGGCCTTCGCGAATCGTGCATTGGCAACAACTTTTTCGATGTCGGCCATGATCGCGGTGATGTGATCCACGCGCCTGCCGACCACCACGGGAGCGATGTACTTCTCGATGATGACCTGCATCGTCTCCACCGATTCGCCACCCCACCACGGCCCGCCCGGAACGACTCCTTCGCCGTATCCGATCACCCCGTCGGAGGTGCGAATCGCGACCAGCAACAACGGCTGCGCCGTCATCGACGTGGTGGCGAACTTGTGGGGGCGAACCAGCGGAACGTCGAGGATGGTCGTCTCGATGGAGACGATCGACAGGTCTGTCATCAAATCACTTTCTTCAGAGCAGTTGTGGATCAGGCCGGATCGAGCACGAAGTCGTATGTGACCCGGTTGGTTCCGTCGGCACCTGGCTTCGGATCGAGAATCAGTTCGGGCTTCGTCGCCGTTGCCACGTCGTTCTCGATCCACTCTCCATCCTTGAAATAGAGCTGGGTGGTGATGGTGCGCTTACCGGGAGCCTTCACCATGAGGTGCAGGTGAGCCGGACGCCACGGGTGCCAGCCGGCCTTCTCGATGAACCAGCCGGTGGGGCCGTCGGTCGGGATCTGGTACGGCGCAGGCTGAATCGTGGTGATCTCGAAGCGTCCCTCGTCGTCGGCGACGATCGTTCCGCGGAGGTTGCCGTCGGGGATGTGCGGCGCGAAATGGGAGTAGTAGCCCTCGTCGTCCGCGTGCCAGAGTTCGACGGTTGCACCGCCCAACCCCTTGCCGTCGAGATCGCGAACCTGGCCCTCGAAGACCAGCTTCGATCCAACCTCGTTGTCACGCATCGGAAGTTCACACTTGGCAGGCAACGTCTTGGCATCGGCAACGTAGTACGGGCCCTCGATGCTTCCCTTGGTGCCGTGCTGACCGCGGTACGCGACCTCCTCGACGTTGTGCTCGAGGAAGACGTCCAGCCACAGGGGCCACTCGCCGAACTGGCCGATGTCGATGAGCCACTGCTTGAGGACGCGGTACTCGGGGTAGGTGATGCCGTGCTTGTCGATGACGCCTGCGAGTGCCTCGAGCACGTCCTTGGCGATGGCCGAGACGCGTTCGGGCGGGGTGTCCGCGCTGACTCGTTCCTGGAGGAACTTGTCGGTGGCGGCAGTACCCGAACCTACTGCGGTGGGGCTCTCGGAAGTGGTCATGTGGTCCTCCTCGGGGCCGTATGTGGTTGTTACCGGGTGGGTGCCGTACTGCTGGGCTGCGTCGGCTCCCCAAGTTTGGGTTGTACGCGCTGCGTACATCTGTTACGCTGTGCGTACGCTTGTACTGTGCGCCCAGTCACAAGGTTTGTCAACCTTCGAAGGCGCCGATCGGGCATACCCGCAGATGAAAGGCCATTCCGTGAGCGAGAACGATCGCGATTACATCCAGAGCATCGAGCGTGGATTTGCTGTGCTGACGGCCTTCGACGAGAAGAACCCCAACCCGTCGCTCGCCGATCTTGCCGCCGAAACGGGTCTCTCCCGCCCAGCGGTCCGGCGCATCCTCCTCACGCTGCAGAAGCTCGGATACGTCACCGGCAACAACAGTCGGTGGTCGCTCACCCCACGCGTTCTGAGCATCGGGCAGCACTTCTCGGCATCACATGCCTTGACGGAGGCGGCGCTCCCTCGTCTGTTGGAGATCGCAGAACACACCCACGAGTCGGCGTCGCTCGGGGTGCTCGACGGTGTCGACGTGGTCTACGCCGCGCGTGTACCCGTCCGGCGGATCATGAGCATCAACGTCAGCGTCGGCACCCGAGTGCCTGCATATGCCACCTCCATGGGTCGAGCCCTGCTAGCCTGGGCGCCAACCGAAATCGTCGACAACGTCATCGCGAACTCCACGTTCGACGCCCTCACACCCACCACGATCACCGACGAAGGCACATTCCATACCGCCCTCCGGGTGGTGCGCGAACAGGGATACGCGCTCACATCGGAGGAACTGGAAGACGGCCTGATTTCCCTCGCTGCTCCCGTCCGCGACGCCGGTGGAAGCGTCGTCGGAGTGACAGCGTGTTCGACCTCGGCCGGACGAACATCCCCGGAAGCTTTCCGCGCCGACGTCGCGCCTTTCCTCGTCGAAAAGGCGAACCAACTCAGCGCGGACATGGGGTACCGAAGCTAGCGCCTCAACACCTCGGAAGGCAGCAATCCGTACTTACGCCGAAACGACGACGCGAACCGTCCGGTGTGCGTGAAACCCCATCTCACAGCGACATCGGTGACCGTCGTCGAGTCGTCGGCATCCACCAGATCTGCATGGACCCGCTCGAGACGGATGTCGAGCAGGCATTCCGACGGACTCCGGCCCACGTACTGCCGAAATCCCTCCTGCAATCTCCGTACGCTGACGCCCGCCACCTCCGCCATCTCGGCTGCGGTCCACACGCGGGCCGGGTCGTCGTGCATCTCGTCGAGCACCCGCTTGACGATGCGTGGCCTGGCGTGTCGCACCGCGTCCTCGCTTTCGGGCATTGCGGCAAGGACGAATGCCGTGACCACGGCGCCGGAGAGCTGACCTGCCACCAGTTCGTTGTGCAGCACGCCGACCGGGCCGAGTATCTGATCCGACAGTGAGCGAACAAATTTCAGCCATCTGGCTCCGTCGTCCCCCCGAAGATCCACCTGATCAGGCAAGTGCATTCCGGGTCGACCGAGAACCTTTTCCATCTCACGGTCGAGGTACTGACGGTCCATCCGGACTCCGACGATCTCGCAGTCCGCACTCCACCGCGTAATTCTTGTCGTGATGTCGGGTGGACATACCGTCGCAACACCCTGCGTCGAGAGCACGTGCGAGCCCGCGAACACCGACTCGAGCTCGCCCGAGAGCGGGATGTTCACCCCATAGGCACCGGGATGATCGGATTCGACGGCGACGTCTGCTCCCCACCGAATATGAGCGATCCTCAGCGGTCCCAACTCGGTGGTGCACACCCCGACTCCACTGGCCGCATGCCGAGACAACGGCGTCAGCGTGTGCGGAAAGTAGGCGTCCGAAACCGCATGACACGCCTCGTCCCAGTCGCGGGGAGCTGTACCGATCATGGAGTCGACCATCGTCCTTCTTCACCTTCCAAACCCGTGACCAGCCACATTGCCGAGCAAGGGCGCTGAACATCATTGAACACTGTGTCCCCGGTCACTTCCAAGAGAAAACGGGTACGGGCCGCGATCGGGTGCGCAATCCGGATAGCCACCGCGCTGTACGGATCGACCGAAGCCTGCGCCCGCCGTACGTTCGTCTTCACTCCCGGCGCGAGTCGCCCACTACTTCCCTCCCGCACTTCGCGGCACTCTCACTCAACCGCCATCCGACAAGGAGGTCCGGTCATGGAACAAAATCAGCTTCGAGGAATCTTCGGTCAATTCGCGAGCGGCGTCACCGTCATCACCTGTACCAATGCCGACGGTCAACCACACGGAGCCACGGTCACCGCATTCACGGCCATTTCCCTGGAACCACGGCTGTGCCAGATCACGATGACTCGCAAGTCCAAGGCGTGCGGCTACCTCGGCAACGCGCCGTTTGCGGTCAACATCCTTGCCTCCGACCAAGTGGACACGGCCATGCATTTTGCCGGCCGACCGCAGCGCACCGAACCGAGGTGGATCGACGGACCGACCGCTCCCCTGCTCGACGGCGCCGCAGCAACCATCTCGTGCGTCCCGTGGAGGGAGTACGACGGCGGTGACCACATCATCTTCATCGGCGAGATCGTCGACGCTCAGTCGAGTGGCAAGGATCCGCTTCTGTTCTACCGAAGCACTTTTCACGATCTAGGCGCTACCTCGTCGACCACAGTCTGGAACGGAAGTCAGGACGACCCCCACAGCGGCTGGTTCGACGCCACCACTTCGTTCACCCCGATTCATCTTCAGCCCGCACCCCAAACGATCTGAAAGGCTTTGCCATGACGACCACCGAAATTCCTCCCACCGGCGTCGATCCCGCAGATTCCGGAGCGCCACAGGTCAATCCGGCCGCCGACTGCGAAGCCAACCGTACGAAGAACTTCGCCACCCGACCGATGACCGGTGACGAGTACATCTCGAGCCTGCAGGACGGCCGCGAGATCTGGCTTCACGGTGATCGCGTCAAGGACGTCACGACGCACCCCGCGTTCCGGAATCCGATCCGCATGACCGCGAGGCTGTACGACGCTCTGCATACGGGCGAGCACGTGGACGCCTTGACCGTTCCGACGGACACGGGCAACGGCGGTGTCACCATGCCGTTCTTCCGCACTCCGACGTCGTCGGCCGATCTGCTCAAGGAACGCGATGCCATAGCGACGTGGGCTCGTATGACCTACGGCTGGATGGGCCGTTCCCCCGACTACAAGGCGAGTTTCCTGGGCACCCTCCACGCCAACAAGGAGTTGTACGCACCGTTCCAGGACAACGCCGAACGCTGGTACCGCGAATCGCAGGAGAAAGTTCTGTACTGGAACCACGCGATCATCAATCCCCCGGTGGATCGCCAACTTCCACCGGACGAGGTCGGTGACGTCTTCATGAAGGTGGAGAAGGAAACCGACGCAGGTTTGATCGTCAGCGGCGCCAAAGTGGTCGCCACCGGATCGGCGATCACGAACTACAACTTCATCGCTCACTACGGTCTGCCGATCAAGAAGAAGCAGTTCGCCCTGATCTGCACGGTACCGATGGACGCGCCGGGTGTGAAGCTGATCTGCCGCACCTCGTACACCGAACATGCTGCGGTGATGGGCAGTCCGTTCGATTATCCGCTGTCGAGTCGCATGGACGAGAACGACACCATCTTCGTCTTCGACAAGGTGTTGGTTCCGTGGGAAAACGTCTTCATGTACGGCGACGTCGACCGGATCAACGCATTCTTCCCTCAATCAGGCTTCCTGCCGCGCTTCACCTTTCAGGGCTGCACTCGCCTGGCCGTCAAGCTCGACTTCATCGCCGGACTGTTGATGAAGGCACTCGAAGCCACCGGCGCCGGCGGCTTCCGCGGAGTCCAGACCCGTGTCGGTGAGGTGATCGGGTGGCGAAACCTCTTCTGGTCGTTGACCGAATCGATGGCACGCGATCCCGAACAGTGGGTCGGCGATTCGGTGATCCCGAAGCTCGAGTACGGCCTCACCTATCGAATGTTCATGATCCAGGGGTACCCGCGGATCAAGGAGATCATCGAACAGGACGTCGCGTCGGGCTTGATCTACCTGCCTTCGAGTTCACTCGACTTCAAGAGCCCGGACGTGCGTCCGTACCTCGACAAGTACGTTCGCGGTTCCGACGGCATCACCGCCGTCGACCGCGTGAAAGTCATGAAGGCGCTGTGGGATTCGATCGGGACCGAGTTCGGCGGCCGACACGAACTCTACGAGCGCAACTACTCCGGCAATCACGAGAACGTCAAAGCCGAACTGCTGTTCGCAGCCCAGAATCGTGGACACGCAAGTTCCATGAAGGGACTGGCCGAGCAGTGCTTGAGTGAATACGACCTCGACGGCTGGACGGTCCCTGACCTCATCGGCAACGACGACGTCTCGTTCTTCAAGAACCGGTAATCCCCTCGGCAGGTAGGGCGGACTCGCGATGTCGAGTCCGCCCTGCTCGTCGTCTTCAGCAGGCATGGCCCATCAGCAGAATTCGACGAACACTGCACCCTTGGTCAGGACTAGGCAATTGCCTAGTGTGACCCGAGACACACGATGTCAAGGTGAATTCAGTACCGGACGCAGCCCCGTCCGGAAAGCGGGTCCCACCGATTTGGTCCGACAGCCCTCGGCTTTCTCGGTAGGCGCCCACTCTTATCTGGAGGACACCCATGACGGATATGTTGGATGCTGCCCGCGGCACCGACCAGTTCGCGAACATCCGCGCCGCCCTCGACGACGCGCTCGTCGAGGACCCGGAGACCGGCCGCTACCAGGTGCGGCGCAGCGTCTTCACGGACGAGCAACTGTTCGAACTCGAGATGACGCACATCTTCGAAGGCAATTGGATCTACCTCGCGCACGAGAGCCAGATCCCGAACGTCGGCGACTACTTCACCACCTACATGGGCCGTCAGCCCATCGTGATCACCCGCAACAAGGACGGCGAATTGGGTGCGCTGATCAACGCATGCAGCCACCGCGGTGCGATGCTCTGTCGCCGTAAGACCGACAACCGAACCACCTTCACCTGCCCGTTCCACGGCTGGACCTTCAACAACAGCGGAAAACTCCTCAAGGCCAAGGACGCTCGCACCGGTGGCTATCCGGAGCAGTTCAACAAAGACGGCTCACACGACCTGACCAGGGTGGCGCGGTTCGAGAACTATCGCGGCTTCCTCTTCGGCAGCCTCAACCCCGACGTGCTGCCACTCGAAGAGCACCTCGGTGACACCACGAAGGTCATCGACATGATCGTCGATCAGTCACCTGACGGACTCGAAGTTCTGCGCGGTGCATCCACCTACACCTACGACGGCAACTGGAAGTTGCAGACCGAGAACGGTGCCGACGGCTACCACGTGTCTTCGACGCACTGGAACTACGCCGCTACCACCGCTCGCCGCACCGCCGGTGAATCGTCCAACGAGACCAAAGCCATGGACGCCGGCACCTGGGGGAAGCAGGGCGGTGGATACTTCTCCTACGACTACGGCCACCTCCTGCTCTGGATGTGGTGGGGCAATCCCGAGGACCGACCCCTGTTCGAACGCAAAGCAGAACTGGAGGCTCAGTTCGGTTCCAAGAAGGCCGAATTCATGGTCGGTGCGTCGAGAAACCTCTGCCTGTATCCGAACGTCTACCTCATGGATCAGTTCAGCAGCCAGATCCGGCACTTCCGTCCGATCTCCGTGGACCAGACCGAAGTCACCATCTACTGCATCGCGCCCAAGGGAGAGAGCGCCGAAGCGCGCAGCAACCGCATCCGTCAGTACGAGGACTTCTTCAATGCCAGCGGTATGGCCACCCCGGACGATCTCGAAGAGTTCCGTTCCTGCCAGAAGACCTACCAGGCAGCCGGCGCCCCGTGGAACGACCTCAGCCGTGGCGTCACACACCAGATTCCCGGTCCGAACGACGTCGCGAAGGATCTCGGCATGAATCGTGTGCTCTCGAGCGGAGCCAAGACCGAGGACGAAGGCTTGTATCCCATTCAGCACGGGTACTGGCGCGACGCCATGCTTGCGGCCGTAGATGCCGAGCAAGCCGCTTCCAACCGGACCATCTGAGGACCATCATCATGACTGTCACCACCACCAATGCCGTCGCCCTCGAAACAGTGCAGCAGTTTCTCTACCGTGAGGCTCGCTATCTGGACGATCGCGAGTTCGAGAAGTGGATCGAGTGCTACCACCCCGATTCCGAGTACTGGATGCCCGCATGGGCGGACGACGGCGAGCTGACCACGGACCCGGCCGCAGAGATCTCCCTGATCTACTACCCGAATCGCGGCGGTATCGAGGACCGCGTGTTCCGAATCAGGACTGACCGTTCCAGCGCGACAAGCCTTCCCGAGCCCCGCACCGGTCACAACATCACCAACGTGGAAGTGATCGAAGAACGCGGCTTCGTCGTCGACGTCCGCTTCAATTGGTTCACGCTGTACTTCCGCTACAACACAGTCGATACCTACTTCGGCACCTCGCACTACACGATCGACTTCGCGGGCGAGCAGCCGTTGATCATGAAGAAGAAGGTAGTCCTCAAGAACGACTACATCCATCACGTGGTCGACATCTACCACTTCTGACACGACTTCCCTTCGAATCGAGCTGTTTCCCATGAGCATTCAAGCTGCGCCGACCTTTCAAGTAGCCCTGAGTTTCGAAGACGGCATAACCCGCTTCGTCGAATGCAACACCGACGAGACCGTCGCGGACGCGTCGTACCGCGCACGAATCAACATTCCGCTCGACTGCCGCGACGGAGCTTGCGGCACCTGCAAATCACTCTGTGAGTCAGGTACTTTCGACGCCGGCGACTACATCGAGGAGGCCCTGACGGACGACGAGGCCGAGCAGGGATACTGCCTTCCGTGCCAGATGGTGCCGGAATCTGATCTCGTGCTGCAGATTCCCACCACGTCGGCGGTCGCCAAGACCACTGCCGGTTCGTACACGTCCACCATCACCGAGATCATTCGCCATTCGGATTCCACGGTGGGTTTCACCGTCGCAGTCGACAACCGCGCAGATCTGGTCTTCCTCCCCGGTCAGTACGTGAACATCCTCGTTCCCGGAACCGAAGCGACGCGGTCGTACTCGTTCAGCTCCGGCCCTGAGGTCGCGTCGGCGTCGTTCCTGGTCAAGATCACCCCGGGTGGTCTGATGTCCGAGTATCTCAGTCAGCGTGCGCAGGTAGGCGACACTCTCGAATTGACCGGACCGATGGGTAGCTTCTTCCTCCGGTCAGGTCAACGGAGAGCCCTACTGCTTGCCGGTGGAACCGGCTTGGCCCCGCTGCTCTCCATACTGGAGAAGATTCGTACCGAAAGCTCCACTCGGCCCGTCCATCTGGTCTACGGCGTCAGCTCCGACACCGATCTCGTCGAACTCGACAAACTGCACGACTACGCGGAGTCTCTACCCCAGTTCACCTTCGACTACTGCGTATCCGATCCCGACAGCACAGCACCGAACAAGGGCTATGTCACGGGCTTGATCGAGCCCGATCACCTCGACGACGGCAACGTAGACGTCTACCTGTGCGGCCCGCCGCCGATGGTCGAAGCCGTACGTCTGCACTTCAAGGACGTATCGATCACACCCACGAACTTCTACTTCGAAAAGTTCAACAATGCGGCAGCACCGGCTGATTCACCGGCAGCCTCGGCCGAAGAATCAGCTGCCGGCACGTACGAGATCGGTGAAGAACATCTGCCGGTCACGGAGTCGGACGCACAGTTCGACGCTCGGATGGCCCTCGAACTCGGAGCAATGGAACTCACGATCGGCCGCCTCACTCCGGCACAGTTGACGGAGTACCGCATTCTGGCGGAGAACTCGGCTGCTTCCATCGACCGCGATCACTTCACGGACGCAGCGGCATTCACCGAAACCAATGCCCTGTTCCACGACTTCCTCTTCCGCTGCACCGGAAACGAAGTGCTGCTGCAGGCATACCACCGTCTCGAGGTCACACAACTGATGAACCGAGTGCTCCGCACCGCCGATTGGGTGGACGAACATGTCGCGGAGGATCACTCACGTATCGTGAGTGCATTCGAGCAGAATGATCGCGCCGCGGCCCGTGATCTGATCGTCCAGCACAGCGAACACGCCAAGTCGACGATGCACCGCGCCATCACTGACGCTCGGGAAAGTGTGGCGTCGTGAGCACGAGATTCTTCGCCGGCCGGTTCGACGACCGGGTCGTGGTCGTCACCGGAGCGGCTCAGGGGATCGGGCGCAGCGTTGCCGAAAGAGTTTCCGCAGAAGGTGGTTCCGTCGCGCTTGTGGATCGAGCTGAACTGGTTCACGACATCGCGACACCGCTGGAGCGTTCCCATTCGGTGACCGCGGACCTCGAGACGTTCGAAGGTGCCCAGAATGCAATAGATTCCGCATTGGAGCGCTTCGGACGCATCGACGTCCTGATCAACAACGTCGGTGGGACCATTTGGGCCAAACCCTACGAGCACTACACGCCGCAGCAGATACAAGCCGAGGTCACACGATCACTGTTCCCCACGCTCTGGACGTGTCGCGCCGTACTGCCCCATCTGATCGAGCAGGCGAGCGGCACCATCGTCAACGTCTCCTCGGTCGCCACCCGCGGTGTCAACCGTGTTCCTTACGCGGCGGCCAAGGGCGGGGTCAGCGCGATCACCGCTGCACTGGCGATGGAAGTCGCGCAGTACGGAATACGCGTCGTGGCAACCGCTCCCGGCGGAACCGAGGCGCCACCACGCGTCGTGGCACGCGGGCCGGGTGCCGAGACCGACGAGGAGAAGGCCTGGTACCAGCAGATCGTCGACCAGACCGTCGACTCGTCGCTACTCAAGCGTTACGGCACCCTGGACGAACAGGCTGCTGCTATCACTTTCCTTGCCTCCGAAGAGGCTTCGTATGTCACCGGAACGGTTCTGCCCGTCGCCGGTGGCGACCTCGGCTGAATCCAGCCTCCCCCGATTCCTGATCTCTCGAACGGAGATTCGCCATGTCCTCGATCGAACGTGGTTCCTGGGCCAGTGCCCGCCATCGCTCGTCAGTGTTGTGGGTGGTCACCATCGCCGCCATTGCCATTCTGTTCGACGGATACGACCTGGTCGTGTACGGCACGATCCTGCCCGTACTCATGGACGACCCCAGCCATATCGGCACCTTGACCGCATCTCAGGCCGGCGCGTTGGGTTCGTATGCACTCGTCGGAGTGATGGTCGGCGCACTGACGTGTGGAGCGATCGGCGATCACTTCGGTCGCCGAAAGATGATGCTGGTCAACATCATCTGGTTCTCGGTCGGAATGGCACTGGCAGCGTTCGCCACCAGCATCACCACTTTCGGTCTGCTGCGGTTCTTCACCGGCATCGGTGTCGGTGGGCTTGTCGCCACCGCCGGAGCCATGATTGCCGAGTTCGCGCCGCCGGGACGCCGCAATCTGTTCAACGCCATCGTCTACAGCGGTGTCCCGGCCGGTGGCGTCATGGCTTCCGTCCTGGCGATCGTTCTCCGTGATTCCATCGGATGGCGTGGACTGTTCCTCATCGGCGCGCTGCCATTGGTGTTCCTGTTCCCACTCGCCTGGTTCAAACTGCCCGAGTCTCCCGCGTGGCTGATTGCTCGCGGACGTGTCGAGGAAGCTCGCGCCATTTCCTCGAAAACCGGAATTCCATTGCCTGCCGGTACAGATCGACCCAACGACGCCGTAGCTGAGAAGGTCGGCTTCCGAGCGTTGGCGAGCAGACAATATGTCTGGGGCACCGCGCTTCTCGGCCTCATGAGCTTCGCCGGCCTCCTCCTGACCTACGGACTGAACACCTGGCTGCCCAAGATCATGGAAAACGCGGGATACAACGCGAAGGGTTCGCTCTCGTTCCTGTTGGTACTCAACGGCGGTGCCATCATCGGTGGACTTCTCGCCTCCAAGATCGCGGACGTCACCGGTCCACAGCGGGTTGTCGCAACCACCTTCGGCCTGGCCGCACTCGCCCTGCTCCTGTTCACATTCGGGTTCCCGCTTCCCGTACTCCTCGCCTCCGTTGCCATCGCGGGTGTCGGAACCATCGGTACTCAGGTTCTGATCTACGGATTCGTGTCCAACTACTATTCGACGGCCGCTCGGGCTGCAGGTGTCGCGTGGTGCGCCGGATTCGGACGTCTGGGCGGGATATTCGGGCCACTGATCGGCGGAAGTTTGATCAGCGCCGGAATCAGTTCCGAATCGGCGTTCTACGTCTTCGCCGGCATCGCGGTGCTGGGCGCCATCGTCACCTTCTTCGTGCCGAAGCAAGCACCCGACCTGGGTGCCACTGCACTTCGATCCGATGGAGACCGTGCCGAAAAGGAAACCCGTGGTGAGCCCGGCGTTACGGTAGTCGGGTGACACTTCGTGACCTGTTGCTCGGCCGAGAACGCGAGCTCGCCGTTCTCGGCCGAGCCTTGGCCGCGGCAGAGACAGGAGTGCCGACTCTCGTGCTGGTCGAGGGCGATGCCGGTAGCGGTAAGTCCACTCTCGTCGACCGGTTCGCCGAAATCTCTTCCGCTCATACGCTCCGCCGCGCTCGTGGGCTGGAGTGGGAATCGAACACTGCCTTCGGAGTGATCGATCAACTACTCGAACGTCCGGTTTCCAACTCGGACCCGGTCGCCGTTGCACACGAGATCGTCGACGCAGCGGAGCAACTGACCCTGATCGTCGTCGACGATGCCCATCACAGCGATGTCAGCTCGCTTCAGGCAATCACCTCCGCCCTCCATCGAGGCCGAACGGCACCACTGCTGTTCGTCCTCGTCGCCGAGGAAACGCCGTTCCTGCGCGAGGATGTCAGGCAGATTCTCGACCTGCACTGGTCGACGCGATTGCACATCAGCCCGATCGACGCACCCGTCATCATCGACATCGCGCGCATGCGAAGCGGAATCGACCTCAGCTCCGGCGTCGCGCTTGCCCTTCAGGACTTCACCGCGGGCAACACACTCGACATCGTCTCGCTTCTCGACGAGCTGCCACCTACCTATTGGACCCAGTGGCACCGAACTTTGCCCGTCCCTCGCCATCGTGCAGTATCGATCGCCGCCGCCCTCGCTACGTGTTCGGCGGGAGCACGAACGTTGATCGAAGCCGCAGCAGTTGTCGGGCGCAGCACGACGTTGTCGCATCTTGCTCAGCTAGCCGAAATCGACGACGTGGTCGGCGCCTTGGACAGCGCCTTCGCCAGCGGCCTCCTTTCTGTCCACGAGCAGCACGGCAGCACCGAGGTGTCACTGAGCAGCACGATGGTCACGGCCGCAGTGCGCGGGGCGTTGGGACCCGCGCACTTGCATCTGCTGCACACACGCGCAGCCGAGATCGCTTGGGGAGAAGGTGAACGGCTTTTCCACCTTGCCGCTGCCAGCACCACCCATGACGAGGACCTCGCCGCCGAACTCGTTGCGTACGCATCACTACGAGCATCCGACGGCGCGTGGTCGGAAGTCGCCGACGCCATGGTCACGGCAAGCCGTCTCACCACGGCCCGAACCGAACACGAGGACCGACTGCTCCGCGGAGTCGACGCGCTGACCGGATCGGGTGACATCCCCCGCGCCATGGTCTTCGTGCCGGAGATCGAGAGTATTTCGCGCGGGCCTCTCCGCGACGCCGTCCTCGGCTACCTCGCCATCCATAGAGGGCGACCGACCGAGGCCGCCGATCTTCTGACCAGAGCGTGGGACAGCTGCAGCGTGGATCGTGAGCCAGGCATCGCTGCGATGATCGCCCAACGAATGGTCCTGCATTCTCTGGCTCGGCTCGATGGCACGGCGCTCGTCGAGTGGGTTGACCGCGCAGTCGAATTGGTGGGCCCTTCTGATCCCGCAGCAGTGGAGTCCGAAGCGATCAAGGGTCTCGGGCTCGGTGCTACCGGAAGAACCGAGAATGCGCTCGCGGCATACGCCGAACTCTCCGATCGTGTCCGCCCCGGAGCCCAAGCACAGCGCTTCCAGATGGGACGCGGATGGCTCGAGCTTGCGTTGGACCACCCGGAGTCCGCCAGACGCGACCTCGAAAGTGCGGTGTCCACAGAGTTTTCCAGTGGTTCGGCAAGAATCTCACTGTGGGCACAGGCCTGGCTCGCCCGCACTCAATTCGCTCTCGGCGCCTGGGACGAAGCGCTCTCGACCGTCGAGGGCGCCGGTGCCGAGGTGGATCGGTTCGAGATCGAGATCATCCGGCCGTTGGTCCACTGGTCGGGAGCACAGATTCACGCTCTGCGCGGCAACTGGGAACTGGCCCGTGACCATGTGCGACGTGCGTACGCCGGCATTCACGCCTACGAAATCATGTATGTTCCTGCACTTCTCGCCAGGGCCCAGGTCGCCGAGGCCGCCGCCGACTACGCCGAAGTTCTGGTGGCGCTGGCTCCGCTCACCTCGAGCAAGGCGCAACAATGGCTCGACGAGCCGGGCTTCTGGCCGTGGGTCGATCTCTACGCCAATGCATTGGTCATGGTCGGGCGAGCTGATGATGCCGACGCCTTTCTGCAACCACACGAGCAGACCGCACGACGTCGGGAGCACCGCTCAGCTGCGGCACGTCTCGGCTACGTTCGCGGCCGGATCCACGGCGCACGGGGCGAACTCGACTCGGCAAGAGAAAGTTTCGATGCTGCACTACTCGGCATCGAGACGCTGCCGCTCCCCTACGACCGAGCCCGAATCAATTTTGCCTACGGCCAAACTCTCCGCCGGGCCGGGAAACGCGCGGAGGCCGACGTCGTCCTCCGCGCCGCCCGCGAGCTGTATCACTCGTTGGGCGCCGCTACTTACGTCGAGCGCTGCGAGCGCGAACTCCGCGCGGGCGGGTTGAACCTCTCGCGGACGGAGAAGGGAATCACCGACCTGACCCCGCAAGAACGAGCCGTCGCCGACCTTGTCGCAGCGGGCAAGTCCAACAAGGAAGCTGCCGGCGAATTGTTCCTCTCCGTCAAGACCATTCAATATCACCTCACGCGCGCGTACGCGAAACTCGGACTGCGATCACGGAGCGAACTCGCGGCTTTGTTCCGCGACCGAGGGCTTTCGGATCCGCATCAGGAGAACTGAGAACATGCCGGACACTACGACGACCGCGCCCGTTCGCGTCGTCACCGAGCCACTCCCCCAACCGCTCTACGGCCCGAAGCGGGTCTTGCGCGACTTCGGCGGAACGTCCATTGCCAACGGAATCATCGGCATCGTCTTCTCGGCCACCGGGCCGGTGGCGGTCATTCTCGCTGCGGGGTTGGCGGGTGGACTGAGTCAAGCTCAATTGGCCTCTTGGCTTTTCGGTGCCTTCTTCGTCAACGGAATTCTCACCATCACGGCTTCCTGGCTGTACCGGCAGCCGCTGGCCTTCTTCTGGACGATTCCCGGAACCGTTGTCGTCGGAGCGTCGTTGGAGCATCTGCCGTGGGAGCAAGTGCTCGGAGCGTTCTTCGCGACCGGCGCCCTGATCTTGCTGTTGGGATTGACAGGGTGGGTCACACCGATCATGGCCGCATTACCCTTGCCCATCGTAATGGCAATGGTGGCAGGCGTTTTCCTTCATTTCGGAACGGATTTGGTCGAAGCGCCTGCCCACGACGCGGTGATCGCTCTGCCGATGATCGCCACCTTTGTCGCTCTGAGCGTGTTCGCCAAGCTGGGAAGATTCGTTCCGCCGGTTCTCGGCGCGTTGATCGTCGGCGTGGTCGTGATACTCGCGGCCGGAAGATTCAACTCCGCCGGCGACGCGCACGAGTGGCTGGCGCATCCGATGCTGACCACGCCAACCTGGTCTTGGCAGGCGATGATCGAACTGGTTGTACCGCTGGCGATCACAGTCGTCGTCGTGCAGAACGGCCAAGGAATCGCAGTCCTCCGCGCAGCGGGTCATCAACCGCCGATCGGGGCAGCAACGGTTGCCTGCGGTGTGTTCTCTCTCGTGAACGCGGCGGTGGGTTGTGTCTCGACGTGCCTGACCGGGCCGACGAACGCATTGCTCACGGCGTCGGGAGAGCGGACACGCCAATACACCGCCGGAATCTTCTGCGGCTTACTCGCCGTCGTCTTCGGACTGTTCGCCCCGACTTTCGTCGCGATGATGTTGGGAACTCCGACGGCATTCATCGTCACTCTGGGTGGTCTGGCCATGCTCAAGGCCTTACAGGGAGCCTTCGTGACCGCATTCGGCGGGAAATTCACCTTCGGCGCTTTGATCGCGTTCCTCGTGACGATCTCCGACATCGAACTACTCAATATCGGAGCCGCTTTCTGGGGACTCGTCTTCGGGGTCATCGCCTCGCGCATGCTCGAACGAGCCGACTACACCTGACATGCGAATATTCGCATACTCGACTTTGACAATCATTTACATTAAGCAGTAGATCTATACCCATGCACCTCAACACCCGCATGTCGCGGCGCCTCACCCTTGCCACATCAGTAGGCCTCTCACTCGCCCTCGTTACGGGTTGCTCGTCCGACAACAAGGACTCCGCCCAGTCCGAAACCACGACCACGACGTCGGCCGCACCAACCGAACAGGCCTCGGCAACACCACGTCTCGCCGTGTCGTACGACGGCGGCGTCCTGGTGCTGGATGCAACTTCCCTCGACGTGGTCGGCGAGACCGAGATCGACGGCTTCACCCGACTCAACCCGGCCGGCGACGGTCGCCACGTCATGATCTCTGCCGGCGAAGCATTCAAGGTGCTCGACACCGGCACGTGGTCTTCGGCTCACGGTGATCATTCTCATTACTACACAGCCGATCCCGCGATGTCCGAGGTCGAGTTCGCAGCCAACGAACCCGGACACGTTGTACGCCATGCCGGAAAAACCGTTCTCTTCAACGACGGCTCGGGACTCGTCGAGATCTTCGATCCGGCGCAGTTGGCAAAACGCCAACCCCGCGTCGAGACGTACACCACGCCAGAACCCCATCACGGCGTTGCGGTCGCACTTGCCGATGGCAGCCTGTTGACGACCATCGGAAATTCGGAGTCCCGCAACGGCATTGCCATCCTCGATGCCGACCGCCGGGAAATCCTGCGCAACGAACAGTGCCCCGGTGTCCACGGCGAAGCAGTCGCTGCCGGCGAAGCCATCGTGCTGGGCTGCCAGGACGGGTTGCTCGTGTACAAGAACGGAGCGATCACCAAGGTCCAGAGCCCGGATGCGTACGGCCGCATCGGAAATCAGGCAGGCTCGGAGGAGTCGGACATCGTGCTGGGTGATTACAAGACCGACAAGGACGCCGAACTCGAACGTCCGCAACGGGTCTCGCTGACCAACACGACGACGTCCGAACTCAAGCTCGTCGACCTCGGCACCAGCTACACCTTCCGCTCACTCGGCCGCGGACCACACGGAGAGGCACTGGTGCTCGGCACCGACGGCGCCATCCACGTCATCGACCCGAACACCGGCGTCGTCACCAAGAAGATCGCCGTCATAGACGCATGGACCGAGCCCACCAAATGGCAAGAGCCCAGGCCCGCGCTCTTCGTAGAAGATCACACCGCTTACGTCACCGACCCAGCGTCGAAGAAGCTGATCGCAGTCGACCTCGAGGACGGCAGCATCCTGACCGAGACCACTCTCGATCACGCCCCCAACGAATTGACCGGTGTC
The DNA here is from genome assembly GCF_029457415.1 of Rhodococcus sp. RCBS9. Lineage (NCBI taxonomy): Bacteria > Bacillati > Actinomycetota > Actinomycetes > Mycobacteriales > Nocardiaceae > Rhodococcus > Rhodococcus sp. RCBS9. The sequence goes on from NZ_CP120422.1 coordinate 1,918,762, forward strand.
ACCGGCTGATTCAGATCCTCACCTCAGGCCCCCATCTCACACCGAGATGAGGGCCTGAGCCGTTCTCGTGCTTCGCCTACTGACCAGGGAATCTCATACCCAGGCAGTCCTCGAGGTGCTACGACGCGCGCCTCAGAGAATCGAAGCCGTTGTCGCCAGCTCTGCTGGAGCTGAGCAATGAGCAGGACCACGATTGACCGCGGCACAAGTCAGCATGGAATAACTCCGTGTGGAGGTTCGTTGGAGATGGTGTCGGTGTTCGGTTCTTTGCCCCGGGTACCACCCCAGAATTGCCACTTCGAGTGGCCGCTTGCCGAGAGGCGCAAGACGGGCACCGACGCGCTGGAGCCGCTGGACACCTTTCGGTGCCAGCGGCTTTGTCGTCTGAATGATCAGGCCGGGTTTTCGCCGGCAGCGACGTCGAGGATCCACGTCACCCCGAACGCATCGGTGAGCATGCCGAAACCGGGGCTCCACGCCGCCGCGGCAAGACCCTCGATGATCGATGCACCAGCAGAGAGTTTGGCCCAGTAGTTCTGCACCTCTTCGAGGGTTTCGCCGCGAACCGAGACGAAGAACGGTTGGTCGGTGATCGTGGTGCCGTTCTCGCGGTGTGTCGAGCCTGCGTTGCCGGCCGAGCCGCCCGACTGTCCAGGGATGTCGTATGCCATCACACAGAAGCCGTCCTCTGTCTCCACCTGGCCGAACACGACGTTCTCAGCGCCGGGCACCTCCTTGGGCATCCCGAAGTCGCCGTAGGTTGCGATCGTGACCTGGCCACCGAAGACGGACTGGTAGAACTCCAGAGCCGCGCGGGCGTCTCCGCGGAAGTTGAGGTGGGTCGTTGTCTTGATGCTCATGTCTGCTCCTGGTACGAACGTCGCTCGGGTTTTCCCTGACAACGTCGACTCTCACAGCCGTATAGGACTGTTTTCGTCCTAGACTCGTCGTAGTCTCACCGCATGGCGACCACCACTCGACTCTTGAATCTGCTGTCCCTCTTGCAGACGAGACGCGACTGGCCGGGCGCTCTACTCGCCGAGCGGCTCGACATCAGCCATCGCACGGTCCGCCGCGATATCGACCGGCTCAGGGAGATGGGTTACCGCATTGCGGCGACCATGGGCCCGGACGGCGGATACCGACTCGACGCCGGCAGCGAGCTGCCACCCCTGCTGTTCGACGACGATCAGGTCATCGCACTGGCAGTTGCGCTGCAGGCGGCGACGCTGACCGGCGTCGGTATCGAAGAGGATGCGGTTCGAGCGTTGACCACTGTGCGGCAAGTGATGCCGTCGCGTCTGCGCCATCGCCTCGACGCGCTCAGTTTCACCACGATTTCGGCCCGTTCCGGCGACGCAGACTCCGTGTCCCCTGAGGTGCTCGTAGCGATTTCCGCTGCAGTCCGCGGTCGCGAGGTGTTCCGCTTCGATTACTCGAACGACCACTCAACCGACAACAGCGAAATAACACCCCCGCGCCGAGTGGAGCCGCATCATCTGGTGACCTCCAAGCGTCGCTGGTACCTCGTCGCGTGGGATCTCGCGCGAGACGACTGGCGAATCTTCCGCGCCGATCGCATCACCCCACGCACCCCGAACGGTCCCCGGTTCACGCCGAAGGAAATCCCCGGCGGCGACGTCAGCGAATACGTGTCCGCGCGCTTCAAAGGATCGGAACATATCAACAATTGGCCGTGCCATGGCAAGGTCGTTCTCCATCGACCAGCCAGTTATGTTCTTCCCTTTGTCGGGGACGGCATCGTCGAAGATCTTGGCCCCGAGCAGTGCAGTCTCGAAGCCGGATCATGGTCTTGGACGGCGCTGGCAGCCTCCTTCAACCGATTCGACACCGACATCGATGTCGTCGGCCCGGCAGAACTTACCCACGCTTTCGCGCAACTCGCCGCCCGCAACGCCGCGACTGCTGAGAGTTAGTCAGTCGTCTCGAATGAGATCCAGGTCTCCAACGCAACCGTGCGCCCGCGGGTTCGTGATAGCTTTCAAGTCCTCAGAGGACCTGAGGACTTGAAGACCTGAACGAAGGGATGCCCAAGGAGATGAAGAAGGGGCAAGTTGCATTTCTCACCGGCACACACGTCGTGAACGATCTGTACCAGGGGGCTGTGCCTGCGCTGTTGCCGTTCATGATGCTCGAACGCGGATATTCCTATTCCGCGGTCGCCGGAATCACGCTCGCCGCGACCGGACTATCCAGTGTCGTGCAACCTGCATTCGGCATGCTGGTCGATCGAAAGAGCCGAAACTGGCTGGTACCCACAGGTTTTGTGACGGCCGCAGCAGGCATTGTCGTGGCAGCGATGAGCACCACCTACATCGTCACTTGGCTGGCAATTGCCCTGGCCGGCATCGGCATCGCCGCATACCATCCTCCCGCCACAAATTTGGCACGCGCGGCTGGAGGTCATTCACAGAAAGCCATGAGCGTGTTCTCCGTGGGCGGTACGTTGGGCGCCTCGCTGGCGCCACCGTTTGTCACGCTCGTGGTTGGCTCACTCGGTTTGTCCGGCGGCTATCTACTCGCAGTTCCTGCAGTGGTGGCGGCTATTTGGTGGATGGTCGCCCAGTCGCGATCGGCCAACACGGGTGCGGCCGAGTCAGCCCAGTCGTTGAGTGCGCAACTGGCAGCGAACGGTCCCGTGTCAGACGATTGGCGCTCGTTCACACGACTCGTGCTGGTAACGGTCTGTTGGTCAATTCCGTACGTGACCACACTGTCGTTGGTCTCACCGTTCGTGCTCAACGCACTGAACGGATCGTCCTCGAGCGCTGCAATCGTGTTGTCCTCCTTCACATTGGCAGGAGCGGCCGGAACGCTACTGGGAGGAGTCCTCGCGGACCGTCGTGGTCGACGCGCATCCATCCGACTCGGCTACCTGCTTGCGGTACCTTCACTGGCGCTGCTCGCTGCCGCTCCGAACGTTGCAGTTGCCGAATTGGGAATCGTCTGTCTCGGATTTGCTATGTTCCTGCCCTTCGCGCCACAGGTGACATTGGCGCAGGACTACCTACCGAATCGCCCCGGCACAGCAAGTGGGGTGACGCTCGGACTCGCGATGTCCGTGGGAGGCATCGCATCTCCGCTGTTCGGCTACCTGGCAGATCACTTCGGACCGCGCATGGCGATCGGGGCGACAACTGCAGTGCTGTTCGTCGGCGCCGTCATCGCATTCACGTTGCGCGATCGACGCCTCGACCCGGAAGACGAGACGGAGCGCGAACTGGACGTCATCGCCCTTCGATAAACCATAAGACGGCCCCGTAGTCTGAAGATTCATCGGAGGACATGAAGTATTACTCGGTGAGCCGCTCCATTGCGGTTCACCGAGTCAGTCAGGAGCAGTCACATGGCAGTGCGCCAGATCAAGCAGCAGTCGCTGGTACAGAAAGCCGCGGACGAACTTGCGCGCCTCATCGGCGACGGCGAGTGGCCGGTCGGGACCAAAATCCCGAACGAGCAGGATCTGAGCACACTCCTCGGAGTCGGGCGTTCGACCGGCAGAGAGGCAGTTCGCGCACTGATTGCGTCGGGCCAGCTCTACTCGCATCAAGGGTCCGGCACCTACGTCATGTCCTCGACACCGGTCACAGAACTCGAGCGAGAACTCAAACGCTCGGACCGCCGCGAAGTCTACGAAGTACGCAGACTCCTGGAAGTGGAAGCGGGCCGCCTGGCTGCCATGCGCCGGACTTCCGCCGACGTCGATCTGTTACAGGCAGCACTCGAAGCCCGTGAAAATGCTTCGACACCAACAGAATTTGTCGACGCTGACATGGAACTACATCGCGCCGTGGTGAATGCTGCGCACAACAGCGTGTTGTCGATGGTGTTCGATTCATTCATCGAAACGCTCCGCAACTCGGCCCTCGACGTGATCACCGACGTCGCGGCGCGGGACCCCGAATCGATCGACGACGAAGCCGCTGCCCACCGAGATCTAGTGGAAGCCATCGTCGCGGGTGATGCCGACGCTGCCAGCGCGGCAACGCGCAGGAACATGGACGGGCTCGACTGACCCTCTCTATCGTTGTCAGGCATGACGTCCACATCGCTCCCTCCACGGGGTCTCCGGATCGGTCTGTCCGCCATCGCGTGGCTAAACCTGCTCTCTGCGCTCGTAGGAATGGCGGGCCTGACGATCGGCGGCGGGATGGGCCTGCCTCCTGAGTGGATCGAGGGAACCGTCTTCCCTTCATATTTCTGGCCCGGAATCCTCCTCGGCGTTGTCGTCGGAGGCATCCAGGCCGCCGCGCTCTTCGCTCAGCACAACAGGTTCCGTCTGACGTGGGGCCTGCACGCGGCCGCCGGCCTGACCATGATGATCTGGATCTTCGTCGAGATCGCCATCGTTCTCGCCTGGTCGCCACTGCAGGGCATCTTCTTCACCACCGGACTAGTCCAGACGATCCTCGCCGTTCTCGCACTCGGCGCCTGGCCTCGCCCCTTCCTCCAACGAGTCGAGTAGCGACGGAACCTGTTCTCGAACAATAGAATCACGACGGCCGGGCCCACCTCACCTTCTCGAAAAAGCCCTTGACTCGAAAGTATGTTCGAGTATGATGGGAGGTGGAACGGGGGGTTCTCATGACGATCAACATCACCGAAGATGCTGTCACCGACGTGGTCAACAACTCCGCCGTGGGTGTGCGCGGACGATTGTGGCGGCTTCACCCCAGCGACGTCCGCGAGATCGCCATCACCGCGTCAGCGGAAATCCTTCGCCTGGAAGCCATTCGAGTCGCCGCTGTCGACACCCTGACGTTGAACCCGGACGAACAAGTACTCTGCTACCGCGGCACCGGACAATGGCTCGCGAACCACACCATGCTGCAGATCTCCACCGGCAGAAGAATCGCAGCCCTGGGAAAAGCGCTACGGTCGTTTCCCGAGATCGAAGACCAATTCGATGCCGGTGACCTCACTTTCGAGCACGCAGCACTGATCGTGGCGTTCTGCGAATCCCCACCCAAGGCAATGCCCGACGCCGCACTACCGTACTGCCGCGACACACTCCTCGCCGCAGCATCGGGAACCGAAGCAACCACCGTCAAACTGCGCTACGCCATCAGCGTCCTCGAGCACATGTTCGAATCCGACGACCCACCACCAAGCGAAGACACCGACCGCAACGAACTGCGCATCTCCCCCACCCTCAACGGAAGAGTCGCCGTCCGAGGCGATTTCGACGGAGTGACCGGCGAAATGCTTCTCTCCGCCCTCTCCAACCTCTCCATGCCCACCCCCGCCGAAGACGGCACACCCGACAAACGACCCGCCGCCACACGCAACGCAGACGCCATGGCAGAACTCATCCGACGCTACCTCGACAACGCTGCCACCGGCATCGACGGCGGCCAACGCCCACACCTGAACGTGCACATCAACGCCAAAGACCTGGCCCACCACCGTGAATGCGCCACAACGGGTGATGGCTCAACACCTGTCCCCTCCGAGGACGACGATCCCGGTATGCTCGATCTCGACTTTCACGATCTCGACAAACAAGATCTCGATGTCGGCCACATGCCCTGGATGGGACCACTGAGCGTCGGCCGCACCCGCATGATCGCCTGCGACTGCATGCTGTCCAGCGTCCTCCTCGACGGAAACGGTGCCCCACTCGACGTCACCCCACTCAAAAGGCTTGTCACCGCGGCACAACGCACCGCCCTGATCGCCCGCGACAAAGGGTGCGCCTTCCCCGGCTGCGACTGCGTCCCCGCCTGGACCGACGCCCACCACATCAAACACTGGGCCAAAGGAGGACCAACCGTCATGGACAACCTGGTCCTGCTCTGCCGAACCCACCACACCCTGATGCACCGAAAACCCGGATTCACCGGACAATGGGAAATCCGAATGGGCACCGATCACCTGCCCTGGTTCATCCCACCACCGGGCATCGACCCCGACCGGAAACCCCGCCGCTCCACCACACGACTCTGAACCCGGAGGTCACCGAGCAAACGCCTCGGTGACCCATTCCGGCGTGCTTCGATAACCGGAAAGGGCGGCACGGTATCCCCTATTGCTAGCGTTGAGGGTGTGTTTGCACAGGGAACCAACGCGCTGACGGTAGACGGCCGACCGACGCTCGCGCATATCGATTTTGCCCTTATGGATTCCTATCGATTTCCCGACCGGCAGGGCTTCCCCGATTCATATCGCGCATTCATCAGGCACGCAGGTTGGGCGCGGACCTTCGGACTCTGGCTCATCTATCCGCCCGTCCTTCCCGGATTTGCCGACGGCTGGCAAGGGCGCGCCCGCAACCTCACCGCCCATCTTCATTCGGTCTACAGAGAAGGACAGGATGACGAGTTCGATTGGATGATCGAACCCGACGGCGATTGGTCACTCCCCGACTCGCTGCAGGTTTTCGGATGGAGCGAAAACGGTGACGCCCTCCTGTGGGACACAGCATCACGCGACACCGACGGAGAGTTTCCGGTTTGGGAATCACGCTCGTTCAACTCTCTCCACCGCCTCGGCGGGAGCATCCACGAAGCACTACCGTCCATTCGCACCCGGGCTATGGGCCTGTTCGGACCTCGCACCTCCGACATCGAGCCACTCCAGCCCACCCAACTCTGACGCGCGACCCAAATTATCGATAGGCCGCGGACACAGCCACGAATACGACACCTACGACGACGACCAGGGACAGATAGCCGAGAACGAGTCCGGCCACTGCCAATCCGCGCCCACTTTCGCCGGAACGGCGAATCTGGTTCAACGACACATGGCCCACTGGAATAGCAAGAACTCCACCGAAGATTCCAAGTACAAGTGCGACGATGGCCAAGGCATTCGTGCCGCCGACCACCCCAGGGAGCGGTGCCGCCACCTGCCTGACAGGCCCGAACGTCGAACGAAGGCTCCTCCCTAACAGCAGCGCCGCGGCCATATACAGCAACAGCCCCGCCACAGATCCGGCTATCCAGGCTCCACGAAACGCCGGCCCGTCGACGTCGAGGATCCTCCCCGCCGCCCTCACACCGGATCCTGCTGCACCGACCGCGATACTCAAATTCACTGCGCCAGGAATAACGGCAAGCATGGCAATGGCACCGACACCAAGCGACAATGCCGGGCCACCGCGTCGCCGCCACGCCAACGAACTCATCAGCGCTGCAAACAAAGTCACAGCGGTGCCCAGAAGCCCAGTCACAAATCCGACAACGACTCCCGTCTCGAAGTCCCCACCTAGATGACGAGCAACCCACTGTGCCCAGGCCCGCGCGAATGGCGGCCCGAGCGTCAGCGAGACAACGACCGTTGCAACCGCAACGCACGCCACGACACTGATGACCCGCAGAATCCACCCCAGATAACCGAAATGCGAATTATTCTGCGCAACAGTAGTTTCCGAGTCGATCACCAGGATTCCTTCGTTCAGAGTGTGAGAACAGAACGGCTCTAGCCGTCACTCCACACAGAACCGTGGCCGGACCGGCTCACTCATCTGATCAAGTTCTGGCGCCTGTGTCTGTAGTTCGTTCGCACGACCAAACCGGCGATAGCAACGATTACATAGTTGTGTTAGCGTTGTTTTTATGAGCTCGAGAGCAAAGATTCTGGCCGCGGCAACCGAGCTGCTCAACACCTCCCCCAACGGCGACATATCCACCCGCGCCGTGTGCGAGATGGCCGGCGTCGGCGCCCCCGCGCTCTACCGTCAGTTCGGCGACAAGGACGGACTGCTCGCAGCCGTCGTCGAGGCAGGATTCTCCGAATACCTCGAAGGCAAACGCGCTGCGACACCTTCCGATGACCCCGTCGCCGATCTACGGGCCGGCTGGGATGCGCATACAGCCTTCGCGCTCGCACATCCCGCTCATTACCGACTGATGCACTCACCTTCCGCCCAGAGTGCCGACACCGCTCTGCAGGCCCAGGCACTACTTCGATCCGTTCTCGAACGATGCGCTGCGGCAGGTGTTCTGACTGTATCGGTCGACGTGGCTACGCAGATGGTGATGTCCGCCAATGCGGGCGTCGCTCTGATGCTCGTCGTCAGGCCGGAACAGTACCCCGATCCGACGCTGTCACAGCGAGTTCGCGACGGAATCTTCGCGTCCATCATCGACGAATCCGTCGCCCACCCGGAAACCTCACTCAACAGAGTTGCATCTACTCTCGACGCCCAACTGGCCGCCGCAGATTCAACTTCTCTCTCCGCCAACGAAGTCGGCCTACTACGAGAGTGGCTTCGCAAGCTGTCCGATGCAACCGAAACCAGTTCAGGAGTTACATCATGACTGACACCACCACCCGCGTCGCCATCGTCACTGGCGCTTCCGGCGGCATCGGGCGAGCGACTGCAGAGAAGCTCGCCGCCGACGGAATGGCTGTCGCCGTGCACTATTCAGGAAACATTCAACGCGCCCAGGAAACAGCTGACGCCGTCGTCGCTGCGGGCGGTCGCGCCATAGCGGTGCATGCGGACGTCGCCGACGAAGGTGAAGTCGCGGCCCTGTTCGATACGGTCGAGGAGGAGTTCGGGGGCATCGACGTCGTCGTCCATGCGGCCGGAATCATGATTCTCTCCACCGTCGCAGAACTGAACTTCGACGATTTCGATCGGATGCATCGGACCAACGTCCGAGGGACCTTCGTGGTCGACCAGCAGGCAGCCAGACGTGTCCGGCGCGGTGGTGCGATCATCAATTTCTCCACCTCCGTGAAGAAGCTGGCATTTCCGACTTATGCCGCGTACGCCGCCACCAAAGGTGCTGTCGACGCGATCACTCTGGTTCTCGCGAAAGAGCTACGGGGACGCGATATCACGGTCAACGCCGTAGCCCCAGGCCCCACGGCCACCGATCTGTTCCTTGACGGGAAAGACGAAGCTACAGTGGAGAACCTGTCCAAGCTGGCTCCCCTGGAACGCCTCGGCACACCGATGGACATCGCGGAGGCTGTCGCGTTTCTCGCCGGCCCAGCTCGTTGGGTCAATGGCCAGGTCATCTACGTCAACGGCGGCGTGATTTAGCAAAACCATCGTCTAAGGACCACACCTTGGCAATTCCGACAAAACAGTCAAACCAGTCAACTTTGGTTGTAATGTGCAAACAATGGATAACCAGGATCGAGGGTCCGCCCGGACGTCACGACGGCAGTTCATCAGCGTTGCAGGGCTGGCGGCAACCGCGGTCATAACCCTCGCGACCTCCTCGACCGCCGGCGCCGCCGGCCCCACGGCACCCAATCCAGGTTCGCGGGTCGGCGATCCTGCTGAAGCCCAAGCGGTGCAACGCGTCGCAGAGACACTGCTGAACAGCGGCGTTCCCGGCCTTGCCTTCGCTATCGTCAAACCGGATGAGAAGAACCGCAAGGCGAGTGTCACCACTACGTACCACTACGGCCAGGCCGACGTCGAAAACGGCGTGAGAGTCACTCCACGAACGCAATTCGAGATCGCCTCGGAGACCAAGACCTTCACCGCTTCACTACTGGCGAAACTGATCTCTCGGGGAGAAGTCGGACTGGACGACCTGGCGAGCAAGTATTCGGATGGCAACCCGCTGCCGAAAGGCATCGGCGGCGAGGAGATCACGCTTCGCCAACTGGTCACCCACCGTTCCGGCCTGAGCGACGACCCGCCCAATCTTTCGGCGGGGTGTGCCGATCCCACACGATCGTGCACGGACGAGAAGGCGAAGTACACCAGAAATATGCTCTGGAAAGGACTCCAAGACGCCGGCGCCTTGGAGTTCGCCCCCGGTAGCCACTGGCTGTACTCGGACTTCGGGTTCGGACTGCTCGGCACACTCATGGCCGACAAAATCATTCCGGGACAAGAGAAGCCACCATTCGCGGCGGCAGTCGCCCGCGAAATCACCGACCCGCTCGGGATGATGGGTACCGTGATCGAGACCAAAGCAACCGACCTTGCCGTTCCGTACTACCTCGACGGCACACGAGCGCCTCTGTGGAACAACACGGGTGCGATCGCAGGCGGGGGTGGGCTGGTCAGCACCGCCGAGGACATGTCGATCTGGGCTGCAACAACTCTCGGCTACGGAAACAACCCGCTCAAACCAGTCCTGACCTCGATGCTCGAGCAGATCGACACGCAAGCTCCGGAGAATCCTGCATTCGGAATGGGAATGGCGTGGCAGCTCCAACCCCCGACGCCGAACTTCCCACAACGGTTCGCCAAGAAAAACGGAGACAGCTCGGGATCCAACTGCATCACCCTGCTGGTTCCCGACAGCGGCTGGTCGATCACGATTCTGGCGAACGGTGGAAATGCGGCGATGATCGACCCTGCAGCCGTGAACCTGATGCATGATCTGGTTCCGAGACGACCGATATTCGGTAGCTCGACGGGAAGTTCGTCGGGCAGCGACGTCGGCTTCCAGACCGGGTCATTCGGATAGACCCACTTACCTACGGGCGCTACATCTTCGTCGAGCGTGCCATCACGAAGCAGTAGAGCCCGTAGGTGATGATGCCCAATCCGGCAAGGATCAGCAGCGCCACTCCGTACGGCTGCGCGCCCAGCGTCTTGAACGCTCCGTCGAGTCCGGAGGACTTGCCGGGTTCGGAACTGTTGACCGCAAGAAGAACCAGAATGCCGACTGCAGCGATGGCCAAGCCCTTGGCGACGTACCCGACGGTTCCGAGTCGGCGCACGAAGTTGCTGGGTGTGCCTTTCAGATCATCGAGGAAGTTCTGGCTCGCGCCCTTGTACACGTGGTACACACCAACGGCGATGATCGCGATCCCGCCGATCACCAATGCGATAGTTCCAAGCGTGTTCTCCATCAAACGCGCCGTGATCCCCGCACTCTGACCGCTGCTGGACTTCCCGCTACCGCGGGCGAATCCGAATGCAGTGAACGCAAAACCGAAATAGACGAGCGAAATGCCCAGAGCCTTTGCGCGGTCGAAGAACTCTTTCTTCTTGTCGTCAGAGGACGGCGACGACGAGCTTCCCAACGCAGCTTCGGCCAATCTCCACAACGCCATGGCAAGGAAGGCCACGACGCCGACCCACAGAGCGAAGACACCCCCTGGCTTTCCTGCCAACTCGGCCATCGCACCCGATTGGTCCGCAGACCCGGATCCACCGAGAGCAAGGCGGATCGCGATATATCCGATCAGCAGATGAACCACACCGCTGACGACGAATCCGGCACGGGCAAAGCGCTCGAAGACATTGTTCTGTGCGACGTCAGCCGCCGTGGACGCGACGCTCTTCTGGTCGTGCGGTGACGATTCTTTATTCATCATGATCGTCGAACCATATACGGGCAGACGCTTCCCTCGAACGCCTGCATCAAGTGTTTCGAGATCAAGGGTTTCGAGGGTTCTGATCCGGCGTCGACCGCGGTTCTTCGGGGTTGGGAACCTTGGGGTCGATCGTGTCTGCATGATCTCGTTGCTGGTTCAGTTCCTCGCGAGAACTCGTCGCCTCTTTCCGATGCTGCGCTGCATGATGTTGCAGCGCAGACGCTTCCGCCGCTTTGGCGTCGGCCTCTGCCTGCACCATGCGCGCTTTGGCTGCTGTCTCTTCTGCCCGCGCCTCGCGCTCGCCTACTTGCAGTGACTTGTCTGCGACGTCTTCGCGGATCTGTTCTGCCTCGATGTGACGACGCTCGTCACGCCTGTTTCGCGCCACCCACAGGAGTGCGGCCACGATCGCTATCACCACGACCACGGCAACAATTATCCAGATAATGCTGCTGGTACTCATACTGCGAGAGGTACCCACCTGCGACTTTCTCACACGCAGGCATACAAATACGCTGAAATTACAGGTCGGTCGGATGTGTGTTGGCTCCGCATAGAACCACGCACAGTTCACCGTCGGACGGCGGCGACACCGTTCCGTTCAGAACCGGAGCCAATGCTGCCGCGGTTCCCAACTCCACCAGAATCCGGAACTCCCGCCACAGGAATGCCCGCGCTTGCCGGATCGAATCATCTTCGACCACAACACTGTCTACCGAACTCTCATGCAGTGTCTCCCAGGCGATGGCACCAATTCGTGTAGCCCCCAACGAGTCTCCGGCGATACTGTTTACTTCGATATCCACCGGACGCCCCGCATCGAGCGAGGTGCGCAAGGTGGCAGCCCCGGTCGGCTCGACGGCTACCACGTGATCTTCGGGACGAGCCGCCGCGACGATTCCAGAGACCAATCCGCCGCCGCCGACTGCAACGCAATACGTGATCGGTCCGGATGCGTCGTCTTCGATCTCGAGAGCGATGGTGCCGGCCCCACTGACGATGTCGGGCAGGTCGTAGGCATGCAGTTCGAGCGCACCGCTGGTGCGTGCGATGTCCGCCGCAGCGGCAGCAGCGAGTGCATACCGGTCGCCTACCTTGTGAACGGTTGCACCCAACTCTCCGAGAGCCTTCACCTTGGCATCAGGCGCTGTCTCCGGCACCACCACTGTGCAGGTGAGTCCTCGTCGCCGCGCTGCCCACGCGGCCCCGATTGCAGCGTTGCCGCCAGACGCGATCACCACGCCGGCATCGGGCATGGTGCCGTCGGCGACCGCTCGTTCCACTGCATTGAGACTGCCGCGCACTTTGAAGGAACCGCCGTGCTGGAGGTACTCGAGCTTGAACAGAACCGGTACCTCACCCTGTGGCGTCGGTAGCGCAGAGCGAAAGATCGGAGTACGCCGCGCCAGTCCTGCGATACGAGTCCGCGCAGCTTCGACGTCCGAGCGCTCGATTGCCACTGGACCTGCATTGTTGTCGGCGGTGAGAGTCATGTACCAACCCTACGGTTCGCGACGTCGACCCGAAGCAGTCGGCCCATCGTCATCATGATGTCTGTTTTTCACCAAGGAATGCCCGCATCTGACCGAGACAATGCACCTCGGGGTGAATAAATTTACTACTACAAGCACAACGACGACATCAAGGAAAGGCACACCCCATGTCGAAGATCGCAGTATTCGGTGGAAACGGTTTTGCAGGAAGCGCAATCGCGAAAGAAGCCGCTTCACGCGGCCACGAGGTAACCGTCGTCGCTCGCAGCGCGCAGTCCGGAACCGACACGAATGTCGTGCAGGGTTCTGTTCACGACAACACGATCGTGGAGCAGATCACAGCAGACAACGACGTCGTTGTCGTTGCCATCCCCGCTCGCGAGATCGACGGCAAGCGCCTGCTCGACGCCGTCACTCCCCTCGCAGATGCCGCCGCACGCAACGGTGCTCGCATTGCCGTAGTCGGTGGCGCCGGCAGCCTGTTGGTCTCCGAGGGTGGGCCACGCGTCGTCGACACCCCCGACTTCCCGGACGCATACAAGGGTGAGGCACTCGCTCACGCCGACGTCCTCGATGCGCTCCGCGCGACCGACAGCAATGTCGACTGGTTCTACGTGAGCCCGGCCGCTGCGTTCGGTGCCCATGCCGGCGTCGCCCCGAAGGGATCGTTCCAGTTGGGTGGCGACATTCTCCTGACGGACGCCGAGGGCAACTCCGCCATCGCGGGCGAAGACTACGCACACGCTTTTGTCGACGAGATCGAGACTCCGGCCCACCGTCGCCAGCGTTTCACCGTCGCACACTGAATATGAGCAACCTTCGTAGGCGCGCAGCCTGGATGACTGTTCCCGCTGCCGCCGCACTCCTGCTCACCGCGTGCTCCAACGACGCGGAATCCGCAACGCCCAGCAGTTCTACGACGTCCACGAGCGTTGTTGCCGAACAGGGCGATCAACTCGAATCCAACAAGACCGTCGTCACGGACTTCTACGAACTGGCGTTCAACGGCCGTCAGGTTCAGCAAGCCGCCGACCGGTACCTTGGCGACGTCTACATCCAGCACAACCCCACCGCCGCCGATGGGGCAGCCGGATTTGTCAGCGGCATAGGCGGTTACGTCGAGGCCACACCCGGATTGCATGCCGAGATCACTCGCGTTTTCGCCGAGGGCGATCTGGTTGCCCTCCAGTCCCACACCACGTCTGCACCCGGCGACCGCGGCCAGGCGGTATTCGACATCTTCCGCGTCGACAACGGCAAGATCGTCGAACACTGGGATGCCATTCAAGACGTGCCGGAAACGTCCGCGAATCCGAACACGATGTTCGACGGACCCACCTCGTCGCCGTCCAAGTCGTCAGAAGTCTTGGAGCGCAACACGGCCAACGCGTTGACGTTCCTGCAGCTCGCCTTCAACGAAGGCAAAGCCGCCGAGGCTGCCGACCAGCTGGTCGGTCCGACCTACACGCAGCACAACCCCTCGTTCGCTGACGGCAAGGACGCATTTGTCACCGCACTGGCCGGGATCGAACCCGTTACCGAAGACAAGGCCACCAAGTTTCCACGGACGGTAGCCGAGGGCGACTTCGTCTTTGTTCAGACCTTCGCTTCGTCCGGTGAGGGAACGGCCGGCAGCGGCTCGATGGACATCTTCCGATTCGACGAGAACGGCAAAATCGTCGAGCATTGGGACGCCGTCCAGGACTACCCGTCGACGACTGCAAGCGGCAACACCGTGTGGGACGACGGTCGCTGAGACGGCAACTCCGAACAGTTCAGAGAGGGATGCGGATCAGCCGACGTTGATTCGTTCTGTGTCGCCGTCGTAGTAGTCCAACAATCTCTGATCCATCACCCGGCGCCACAGCGGTGGAATCCACGCGATCACGATCATCACTGCGTAGCCGGCCGGAAGTTGCGGCGCTTCGGCCGCGCTACGCAGACTTTGGTACCGCAGCTTCGGGTTGGCGTGGTGATCGCTGTGCCGCTGCAGTTGGTAGAGAAACAGATTGCTCACGACGTGATCGCTGTTCCAACTGTCAGCGGGGCTGCAGCGAACGTACGAGCCGTCGGCACGCTTGCCACGCAGCAGGCCGTAATGCTCGAGGTAGTTCGCGGCTTCGAGGAAGGTGAATCCGGCAACTGCCTGCAGCAGGAGCCAGGGCGCGACCTCCCAACCGAAGATACCGATCAGCGTCGCGAAGAGGACAACACTCATCGCCCAAGCGTTGAGAATATTGTTCTCGAAGCTCCAGGTTCGTTTGCCTTTCCTCTGGAGTCGAGCGCTCTCGATGCGCCATGCCGAACGCAGCCCGCCGAACACGCTTCGTGGCAAGAACCTCCAGAAGCTCTCACCGAACCGTGAGCTGGCCGGGTCCTGCGGAGTAGCTACACGCACATGGTGGCCGAAATTGTGTTCCACGTAGAAGTGCCCGTAGAGAGATTGCGCAAGCGCCACTTTCGCGAGCCACTGTTCGATCTTCTCGCTCTTGTGGCCGAGCTCGTGGGCCGCGTTGATACCGACGCCGGCGACGACGCCCACCGTGAACGACATCGCGATCTTCTCCGCGATTCCCATCGGAGCGTTGATCCAGCACCAGCAGGCGAAGACCAGACCGGCGTATTGCAAGGGGAGGAACGCGTAAGTGCACCAGCGGTAGTAGCGGTCCTTCTGCAGTCGTGGGATCGCATCGTCCGGCGGACTTTCGCCGTCTTCACCGGCCAGCATGTCGATGATCGGGATGACGATGACCAGTAGCCACGCGCCGGTCGCCCAGAACAATCCGAGACGAAGGTTGTCGACGAGAAACCAGGAGATGAACGGGCTGAGTGGAATCAGCAATCCGAGCGGCCACAGGTACCTCTTGCGGTCGCGCCAGCGCGGATTTTCGCCGGACGGCGAGTCGGTGTTCTGGACAGCGTTCGATTCGGTACGCCGTGCGTCGGAAGTCGCTGTCATTCGCCGATCTCGCCTTTCGTCCCCTCGAACGATTCGCCCCACGCACCGTTCACGCTCAGCAAACCAGAACTAATGCCCGGACGGGTATGGTCCCGAAATCCAGAGCGCCCTGCTCGAAAGACGGCACGAGCGCTTGTACTCACCAGAAACTCCCCCGCACATCACTGCTCACCCCGACAGTAGATACGGACAAAATACCCCACGGATCTGCGGGGATGGCGACCACCTCCGCACGTCGCCGAGGATCGATGATCCCTGCCAAGGCAAGGTCGAACCGCGTCGCCCTCGTCGAAGTAACGGTAACCGGCAGTGACAGAAATCATAAGCAGAGGACAGGATTTCCGCTCGTAGTGGCGACCAAAAAGACTGCGCGCCCTCAACTGGTCAGTTGCGGGCACGCAGTGAAAAGGTGAGCAAGCGTCAGAGCGTTGCAAACACCTTCGTTTTCACTTCGTTCAGCCAACCGTTCGCGGTCACGAAGTCTGTGACGCTCGACTGCAATCCGAAGACGTGCCCGGCCTGCGCCGCCGGCAGCCTCGTGAAGAGGTTGTCGTCGAGGACCGCCTGAACCGCCGCACTGGTCGACCCGTCCGCGTTCAGCGGATACAGCACGACCGTCACGCCGTTCAGGATGTCGGCCAACTGCTCCATCGGATAGGACGCGTATCCGGCATCGGTGTAATTGGTCGGAACACCGGGCCCGTACGCCAATCCGAGTTCGTTGACCACCAAATTGCCGATCGCACCGGTGGGCTGCTGAACCGAGAATGCGCCGGGCGCGTCTCCGAGTGAAATGTGAATCCACTTGTTGGTCGCGATCACGTCGGCGTACTCGCCACGGACACGTTCGAGATTCTCTTCGTAAGCAGTCCGCGTCGACTCGAGCACGTCGGTCTTGCCAATTGCCTCAGCAAGCTCGGTGGTGATCTTCTTCCAGTCGCCTCGGCTCTCTCCCTTGACGATGACGGTGGGTGCAATGCCGGACAGACGGTCGAACGCCGCTTGGTCCACCTCGTCGGCGTCGCCGACAATGATGTCGGGATCCGCCGCAGCGATCGCTTCGAAGTTCATTTCCCCGAAAGGCCCGATGGTCGGGAGCCCGTCGACGAAGGCCTGCTGCTCCGGCGTGAATTCACTGATCCACTTGCCGTAGTCCTGCACAGCAGCCGGTTTCACTCCGAGAGACATGAGCTGCCAAGGAGTGTCGTACGACGCGGCGACGACGCGCTCAGGTGAAACCGGCACCTCGATGTCCCCGTACGCCGACGCGACGGTCCGGACGTCCGTCTGCTCGGAGTCGGCCGACGACGAGGAACAGCCGGTCACCACCATCGCACCTACGACGGCAACCGCCGCCGCTGCGATGACTCTGGAACCGAAAGAAAATGATCGAATTGCGCGCACGCAGAACTCCTACAGGGTGATTGTTTAGCCAACCCTAAGTTCATTCTGCGGCACGGCACAAGTCCGATCGAGGCACTTAGAGTCGCTGTTCGGACTAGTCCTGTAGCCAATCGGTCATTGGCGCGCGCGGATGATCGATCAGGCTTGCAAACTCCCCCGGCGTCACGCCCATCGTTCGACGAAAAGCCGCACCGAACGCGCTTTCGGAACGAAAACCCGTCTTCCGCGCCACAAACGAGATGCTTCGACCGAGTGCCAGAAGTTGCATCGCATGATGAGCCCGCAGTCGCATACGCCATTCCGAGAAGGTCAATCCGGTTTCGGCCGGAAACCGTCGTGTGAGAGTCCTCGTACTGACCTTCGCGTCGGTGGCCCACTCCTCGACCGATCGGGTGTCGGCCGGGCTGGCAACCAACTGATCTGCGATCTGCCGAAGCCACGGCGTCGTCGGCAGCGGCACATCGAAAATCAGTCGCGGAACGGGTTCGACGAGGTCGATGGCAAACGCCTCGGCTCGCCGACGCGCCGCGTCCGTCAAGTCGTCTCGGGTGAGGTGATCGAGTACTTGTTCGAGCAGCGGAGGGGTGGACAAGGCCACCACACGATCCAACCCGGTCACATCGGATGCCACCAACCACGTACACGACAATTCTGTGCCGCTACGCGCCGTCACCTCGTGGGGAACATAGGACGGGATCCACAGACTGACCCCGCTCGGCACCGTGTACACAGTCTCCGGAGTACGGACCTCGAGAACACCGTCGATCGCCCACAGCAATTCGTGATCGCTGTGGCGGTGCATCTCCCACGTGTAGTCGGAGTCGACTGACAGCCGATTGGTCGCCAAACGCAGATACCCGTCGGCACTGACGCGCAGCGGTCGCATTACGCGATGCCACTCGGACAGTTCGTCGAGCGGACTGCTGAGCGGGTAGTCGATCTGCTCGCTCACCGCAGCGTCGACAGTTCGGGATGTCCGAACAGGCCAGGCAACCCACCGGTGTGCAGGAAGACCGTTTTTGATCCCGCCGTGATGGCTTTGTCCTTCACGAGTTGGATCAATCCCGCAAAGGCTCGGCCGGTGTACGTCGGGTCGAGGAAGATGCCCTCAGTACGAGCCAAACATCGGATCGCGCCGGCTGATGCTTCCGTGAGCGTCGAATATCCTTGTCCAACTTGGTTTCGCAGGATCTGAAGATCTGCGGCTCGCACGGTCGGACCAGGCATCTCGTCCAACAACCCAGCGACAGTCGACACCGGGTCGGCAACAGCCCCGACGTCGACGCCCACAACTCTGTCGACGCCCAGATGCGCGACAAGGCCTGCCATCGTTCCACCCGATCCGAGTGCAACCACGACGCGATCGACGCCGGAGAGTTGCTGCTCGATCTCGCGTGCGCAGTCGACGTAACCCTGCGCGGCCACCGCGCTGGTACCACCGAAGGGAATGACAAAAGGAACTCCGCACGAGTCAGCAACGGCCTGCGCCGCGGCGCCGACCGCGGATGCCGTGTCCCCACCGGCCCAGACGATCTCAGCGCCCGCGAGTGCATCCAGAACGAGATTTCCCTGCGCGGATTCCGGCTCGGCACCACCGAGCACCAGCACACAACGCAATCCCAAACGGGCTGCTGCGGATGCAGTCAATCGAGCGTGATTGCTTTGCGGTGCACCGGTAGTGATCAGAGTCGTCGCGCCGACGGCCAAAGCCTGAGCGCAGGTGTACTGCAGCTTTCGGATCTTGTTGCCGCCACCGCCCAGGCCGGTGACGTCGTCACGTTTGATCCACAGGTCTTCCGGCCCCAATCCGAGTGCCTGCGCGCAACGCGCCAGAGGTTCGACGGGCGTCGGCCAACCGCCCAAGATGATCGGCTGTACGGCGGAACTCAACATTTGACAAGTCTAGTTCGACGGTCCGTCTACAGTCTGGGCTCGCCTACAGTCTGGATATGGGAACTTTCACGACGACCACACACGACGTGCCGCTGACCGTCAGCCGACCGGATTCGCCAGGAGAACCGAAGCATGCGGTGGTGGTTCTCCAAGAAGCGTGGGGCGTGAACAAGCACATCGAGAGCATCCTCGAGCGTCTCGCCGATGCCGGCTACCTTGCCGTCGCCCCGCATCTCTACCACCGCGGCGCACAGACCTCCTTCACCGACTTCCCGTCCGCGAAGGATGCGCTCATGGCACTCGACAGCACAAGCATCGGCCACGACGTACGTGCCGCCGTCGACTACAGCCGATCCGAGGGAGCAGAGAAAGTCGGCTCCCTCGGATTCTGCATGGGCGGCAGCGCATCCCTGTGGTGTGCCGCCGTACCCCTCGTCGATTCCGCTGTCACGTACTACGGTGGCGGCGTTGCAGAAGCCCGATGGGATGGGATTGCCGCAGGCACCGAACTCGCTGCGCAACTGCAGGTCCCATGGCTCGGCCACTACGGCGACCTCGATCCGAGCATCCCACCCGAGAGCGTCGAGCAATTGCGCGCAACCGCCTCCGATCTCGCTCGGGTGTACCGTTATGCCGACGCCGGCCACGCGTTCAACAACGACACTTCGGCCAGCCACTACGCCCCGGACTCTGCTGCCATCGCGTGGACCCGCACTATGGAGTTCTTCAACGAAACCCTTTGATTGCCAGCGTGAGTCAGGGCACCCGCTTGACCACCGTGCCGGTAATCTCGTCCTGAACCTGCTCAGCCGTCACCGCTCGACTCTGTGCCCGACGTGAGCGGGTGAAGTAGTAGATGCCGATCACGGCGAGGACAAACGGTACCCCGAACACCAAGGTCATCTTGAAATCCTCGACCCACAACGTCGTGACGAGGATCGCGACCATGAGGACACCTCCCAGTATCGTCCCCACCGGGAAGAACGGAATCGTGAAGGAGAGTGTCCGTCCTTCGCTCGCCATCCGCTTGCGAAAGAACCAGTGCGTCACGAAGATCAGCAGCCACGTCGCCATTGCCCCGAACATCGACAGCGAGATCATCAAGGTGAATGCCTGCTCGGGAAAGAGAACGTAGACGATTGTTGCGACGGCGATACCCGACGTCGACAGCAGCAAGGCATTGACCGGTGAGCCGTTGGCCCTGACCTTGCCGAGAATGGCCGGCGCGTCACCAGCACGTGAGAGCGAGAACATCATTCGCGAAGACACGTACAACTGACTGTTCATCGCGGACAGTGCGGCAATGATCACCACGAAGTTCAGCACGCTGTCTGCGCCCGGAATCTTCACGACCTGCATCACCGTGACGAAAGGGCTTCCGCCGCTCAATATCTTGTCCATCGGAGCGATTGCCAGAATCAAGGCAAGCGTTGCGATGTAGAAGACGAACAGTCGGACGATCGTCACACGGAATGCCTTCTTCACCGCCACTGCCGGGTTTTCCGCCTCACCGGCCGCAATGGCGATCATCTCGATGCTCAAGTAGCTGAAGATCGATACGATCACGGCAAACCACATGCCGGACAAACCATTCGGGAAGAATCCGCCACCGGCCGTGTAATTGTGGAATCCGTAGTCCGGGTTTCCGCTACCGAACACGACGTACGCTGCCATCACGATGAACGCCACGATCGCGAAGACCTTGATCGTCGAGAACCAGTACTCCATCGTTCCGAAGGCCTTGACGTTGAACATGTTCACGCCGATCAGCACTCCGGAGAACAACACGATCCACAGCCACGACGGTACGTCGGCGAACCAGAACTGCATGTATTCACCGATCGCGGTGACCTCGGTCCCGACCGCGAGGACGATGCATGACCAGTAGAGATAGCGAACGAGGAAGCCGATCAACGGTCCGACGTAGAATTCTGCGTACGCACCGAACGAACCTGATGTCGCATGTGCAACAGTCATTTCGGCGAGGGCACCCATCAGCAGGAGGGCGATCAACCCGCCGATCGCGTAACTGATGATGACGCTCGGGCCGGCAAATCCGATGGCGAACTTACTGCCGAGGAAGAGTCCGGTGCCGATTGCACCGCCGAGCGCGATCATGCTCATCTGCTTGGAGCCGAGTTCGCGTTTGAGACCTGATTCTCGCTGCTGAATGTTTTTGAAATCACTCATGAAAGCTCCTTGCGAAAGGCGGTACCTCCCGGTCCGCGGAAACTTGGAAGAATCAGGTGACTGCGTCGCGCTCGCGGAATTCGGGGCGATCCCAGGACTTGTTCTCGAGGATGTCTCGCAACACGTCGACGGCGTTCCACACGTCGGCGTATCCGAGATAGAGCGGAGTGATACCGAACCTCAGCACTCCGGGTTCGCGGTAGTCGCCGATGACGCCCCGCGCGATGAGAGCCTTCATGATCGAATAGCCCTCGGGATGAACAAAACTCACGTGCGATCCACGACGCTCGTGTTCGCGCGGCGTGATCAACTGCAAACCGTAATCAGCGCAACGCTCCTCGACGAGGTCTATGAAGAGATCGGCCAGCGCGAGCGACTTGCTGCGGATGTCGGCCATGTCAGCTTTGAGCA
Source organism: Rhodococcus sp. RCBS9 (assembly GCF_029457415.1). Lineage (NCBI taxonomy): Bacteria > Bacillati > Actinomycetota > Actinomycetes > Mycobacteriales > Nocardiaceae > Rhodococcus > Rhodococcus sp. RCBS9. The sequence goes on from NZ_CP120422.1 coordinate 1,940,374, forward strand.
TGATGTCGAGACCACATTCGACGAGTGACAACGACGTGATGGGTTGAGTACCACTCAGAAACCGTCGTATTCCTGCGCCCGGTTCGTAGGCCGACTCCATCGCGAACGGTCGCGCGTGCCCCCACCACCCGGACAGCGGCTGGATTCCGGTGTTCTGATGGCGACGGTTGACCCAGATGAATGCAGGTGAACCCGGACCGCCATTGAGGTACTTGTACGTACACCCCACCGCGAAGTCGGCGTCGGCACCGCTCAGATCGACAGTGACGGCGCCGGCCGAGTGTGCGAGATCCCAGATCATGAGGGCGCCACGTTCCTGCACTGCTGCAGTGACTTCCGTCATCGCATACAGGTTTCCGGTGCGGTAGTTGACGTGCGACAACATCACTACGGCGGTGTCCGGTCCTACTGCTTCGGTGAGGTCGCCCGGTTGGTCGATCAGGCGTAGTTCGTATCCCTGATCGAGCAGCGAGATGATGCCCTCCGCAATGTAGAGGTCAGTGGGGAAATTGTCGCGCTCGGAGACGATCACCTTCCGGCTGGGATCCTGAGCAGCCGCGATGGACAGCGCAGAGGCCAATGCCTTGAACAGGTTGATCGACGTCGAATCCGTCACTACCACTTCGCCTTCACCTGCTCCCAGCAACGGGGCAAGTTTGTCACCGAGGCGGACCGGGAGGTCGAACCATCCAGCCTCGTTCCAACTGCGAACCAAGCCGTTGCCCCACTCGTCGCCGATCACTCTCGCGGCGCATTCCTGCGCGGCAATGGGACGCGCGCCGAGCGAGTTTCCGTCGAAGTAGAGAACGCCCTCCGGAATCGCGAACTCGCGGCGGAACTCCCTCAGGGGATCCACTGCGTCGGCCTTGACGCAGTCTTCCAACGAAAGTGTGGTTGTCGATGTCATGACGATTCTTCTCCTGCATGTGTCGGCGTTGAGGGTGATGAAGGCAGAGTCCGGAGCACGGCCCGTACCGGGCTGGCATCGAGGTCGAGGAACTTCAGCGGCAGTGCGATCAACTCGTAGTAGCCTTCGTCGACGTCGTCGAGGCAAAGTCCTTCGAGGATCGCGACGCTACGATCGCTTGCCGCGTGGTGCCCGTCCATGGTCTTGCTGTCCATCGGATCGAACGAGGCGCCGTCGATTCCGATCAGAACTCCACCGCGGTCGGCGAACCAGTGGGTCAGCTCCGGAGATACACCGGCGAAGTCGTTGTCCCACTCGCGCGGGTACTTCGGGTAGGTCCTCAGAATCAGCCGCTGCGGCAGATGGCCGCCGAGTCGCTCCACCGTCTCTTCGACGGGCCTGATGCAGGCGGCACCGTCGACCCCCGTCATGTCGACCACCAGTGCTTCGCCGAGATAGGGCTCGAGGGGAACGGAACCAATGGTCGCGCCGTCGATGCGAGTGTGCGCCGGCGCATCGGCGTGAGCACCGATATGCGGAGTGGTGGTGATTCGGTTGATGGTGACGGCGTCACTGCCGCCGAGGTCGGACGTGACAGCGCGGGTGAAGGCGGTATCGCCTGGCCACACGGGCGTCGATTCGGAGATCGGCGGGCTGATGTCGATCAACCGTGCCCTCCAGTCGCCCGTGTGTCCGTCGCCCGCGTGTCGGCCGATCCTCGGAAGCATCCAGACCCCTTCGTCGCAACAGTCGACTGTGTAGATCTCGACCGTTTGATAATTCGATGTGTTTGGCAAAAGCTAGGATCATCGACGGGCGCGGTCAATAGTTGCTGAATATTTTCGCGACGGCAGGGAGAAATCGGATGATAAATGCGATCGAACGGGCAGCTGCCGCAGCTCGGCCGAATCATGTTCGGCTCGACGACGTCGATACGGCGATTCTCCGCGAACTCGTCCGGGATGCACGCATCCCCAACAACGCACTCGCCGAGAAGGTCGGGATAGCGCCGTCGACCGCTCTGGCGCGGATGCGCGCGCTACGCGAATCGGGCGTCATCAAGGGGTTTCACGCAGACATAGACCTCGAGCTACTCGGCCTCGAGATCTCGGCGATGGTGTCGATTCTGATTCACTCCCACGCCAGAAGTCGGATGACGGAAATTGCCGAGCACCTGAGCGGATTGGATTCCGTTCAGCGAGTGTTCCTGATGAGTGGGGACCGTGATCTCCTGGTGCACGTGTCGTGTGAATCCCCCACTCGGCTTCGCGATTTCGTCAGCGCGCACCTCAACGATCCGGCCATCGCCAATACCCAGACCAACCTGATCTTCAGCGAACTGAGTCAAGTCGGCTGAACTGCAGCTGTCGCCAAGGCGTCTTCGGGTGCTTCCGAGATCGACACCTCGATTCGAACTTCCCCCACTAGAGTCGAACGGCATGTTGCCACTCGGGTTGTCCATGCTCTGGGAGTCGGTGGAGTCGGAAGCCGCTCTGAAGCAGCGATTCGGATTCAACAGCTTCCGCGCAGCCACCCATTGGGTCTCGGCGGTACTCGAGCAGACTTGGGGATTGACGGCCCTCGAATGCTCGCGAATGGCGATCAGTGACCAGAACGCGATCGTGTGGGTTGCGAGCGACCGCGGTGGGCTGGTGGTGAAGTGGTCGCGCGCCACAGAGCGCTTCGCGAACCTGGAGGCGTCGACGCGCCTACTGAGCGCACTCGCCGCGCAGGGCGTGCCCGTTCCGTCACCAATCACGTCCCTGAACGGATTGGACCGGGAAACACTGTTGGACCGGGAAATACTGGAAGGGCCTTCGTGCGCAGTGTCATTCACCGTACTGCCGGAGTTGGCGGGAGATTGGTTGGACGTGCAAGACCGCGCGGCGGTCCGTTCGGCAGGAGCATGTCTGGCAGAAATACACCGAACGCTCGGCGCCACCCATGTCGACGGATCGGTTTTCTCGTCGCGCAGCACCGGGTTGAAGGAGCGCATCGGTGGTTGGCTCGAGAATTTCCACCGCGGGTTCGCGCCTGAGGCAACGCGTAGGCTCGTGGGCCTCCTGGCGCGTGCGTCCGAGCTCGATGACCAAACTCAACTGGTACACAACGACTTCCGTGCAGCCAACATCTTGACTCGAAACTCTCGGACCACCGGAGTACTCGACTTCGACGACGTGGTGATCGACCACCGGGTGAGCGACCTGGCCAAGGCAAGCGTCTATCTGGGCACCCTGTTCACCGATTGGCGACCGACACCGATCGCGGTACGGCAGAGCCTGCGCGCCGGCTACGAATCCGTCCGTCCCCTCAGCCGATCCGAGACAGAATGGTTCGAGATCCTCGAACTGTGGCACGGCCTGATGGCAATCCCGGGTGAGAACGACACCGCCGGTTGGGCATCAGCGTTGTGACAAAAGTGGGGACGCCGGTACCGGCGTCCCCACTTCGCTTCTGATCACATCAGGATCCGGCGCGGATCCATTCTTCGAGATGCGGCGCCTCGGTACCGATCGTCGTGCCGTCGCCGTGACCGGTGTGAACCTTGGTCTCGGCGGGGAGCGCGAACAGCTTGTCGCGAATGGACCCGATGATGGTCGGGAAGTCGGAGTACGACCGCCCCGTTGCGCCGGGTCCACCGGAGAACAAGGTGTCGCCGCTGAACAGTTCCCCCGCCTCGGGCAGGTAGAGGCAGGTCGACCCCGGGGAATGGCCCGGTGTGTGGATGGCCAGAATGTCCGTACCCGCCACAGCAATACGCTGATCATCTTCCAAGCTCAGATGCTTCACCCCGGGGTGAGTCATCTCCCAGAGGACATCGTCGGCCGGGTTCAGGTAGATCGGAGCGTCGAGTTTCTCGGCCAGCTCCGGCGCAACGGTGACGTGGTCGTTGTGGCCGTGGGTGCAGACGATTCCGATCACCTTGCGTCCACCGACAGCGTCGATGATCGGCTGCGCGGTGTGAGCTGCGTCGACGATCACCACTTCGTTGTCGTCACCGATCAGCCAGATGTTGTTGTCGACGTCCCATGTTCCGCCGTCGAGGCTGAACGTGCCCGAGGTGACGACGCGATCGACACGCAATGTCACAGGACCACCACCGAACGAAGGACCTCGCCGCGGTGCATCGTCTCGAAGGCCTTCTCGACCTCGTCGAGCTTGATGCGCTCGCTGACGAACTTCTCGAGCGGCAGACGCCCCTGCTGGTACAGGTCGACCAGAACGGGGAAGTCACGCTCGGGCAGGCAGTCGCCGTACCACGACGACTTGAGGGCTCCGCCGCGCGAGAAGAAGTCCACCAGCGGCATTTCCAGCTTCATGTCCGGCGTCGGAACTCCCACCAGCACTACGGTTCCCGCGAGGTCGCGGGCGTAGAACGCCTGCTTCCAGGTCTCGGGACGGCCGACTGCGTCGACAACTACGTCGGCGCCGAAACCTCCGGTCAGCTCCTGGACTGCTTCGACGACGTCGTCGACCTCGGTCGCATTGATCGTGTGCGTGGCACCAAGTTCCGTGGCCCACTCCAGCTTTCGTGGATCCCGGTCGATGGCGATGATGGTATTGGCACCGGCCAGGCGTGAACCCATGATCGCTGCGTCGCCGACGCCGCCACACCCGATCACAGCCACCGAATCACCGCGTCCGACGTTGCCGGTGTTCATCGCGGCACCCATGCCGGCCATGACGCCGCAACCGAGCAGTCCGACGACAGCCGGATCGGCCGAGGCGTCGACCTTGGTGCACTGGCCTTCGTGAACGAGCGTCTTGTCTGCGAATGCGCCGATGCCGAGTGCCGGCGTCAGTTCGGTGCCGTCTTCGAGCGTCATCTTCTGCTCGGCGTTGAAGGTGTCGAAGCAGTACTGCGGGCGGCCACGCTTACACGCACGACACTGCCCGCATACGGCACGCCAGTTGAGCACGACGAAGTCGCCCACCTCGACGTGAGTGACACCGGGGCCGACGCTCTCGACGATGCCCGACGCCTCGTGCCCGAGCAGGAACGGGTACTCGTCGTTGATTCCGCCGTCGCGGTAGGTCAGGTCGGTGTGGCACACACCGCACGCTGCAATGGCGACCACTACCTCATTGGCGCCGGGATCGGGGATCGTGATGGGGACGATTTCGACGGGGGCACCCTTGGATCGGGCGATGACGCCGCGTACCTGCTGTGGCATGGCTTTGCTCCTGGCTTCGTGCGATTGAGGACGTGTCGTCACATGGCGCCGTGTTTTCACATTGCGATATGTGCACTCGTTGAGAGGTTAGCCCGAAGTAGGTGCCCGCAACCCTGGTCGAACTGACTGACCGACCTGGCCGAAAGGACTAGGGTGCAGGCTTCACGCCGGCCTCGGCGCCCGCGGCGGCCGCCGCACCCCGACTCTCGACGCCCAATTTCCGCAGGACCCCGGCAACATGAAACTTGACTGTGCTCTCACTGACGCCGAGTCGCTCCGAGATTGCCTTGTTGCGCCGTCCGGCCACCAGATGCTCGAGTACCTCGAACTCCCGCGGAGCCAGTTCCGTCAGGACGTCGCGGTTCGGTAGGGCGACGGGCGCGTCGAGCGGGATGGTTGCGCTGATCCGGTTCCCCCACCCGGGCGTCGACTCGGATTCGACGGTTCCACCCAAAGTCTCTACCCTCGAACGTAATTGGCGTTCCACGTCGATCACGTCGGCTTCACCACCACCGTCGTCGCGGATGTCGATCGAGAGCGAAGCCGCGTCGAGGGTCCAGGCCACCCGGATTCGCGAGAGCGTCTGCTGATCCGACAAGGCCAAGACCGCGCCGCGGACGACCGCGCGGGCGCCGTGCGCCACTTCACCGGGTAACCCACGCCCGTCGACGGGTGGCTCCACTAACTCCAACGCGATTTCCCGATGCTTGAGCAGCGAACGCAATTCCCCACGCATCCGCGCAAAAGCGGTGGTGGTCGACTCCTCGGCCAACTCGCGGTGCACGTCGACGGCCGAACGCAGGCCGATCAGGGCCGAAGCCGCAGTCTCCCTGGCCGAGGTTCGAGCACGCGTGTCGTCGAGATCCGCCGAGCGCAGCGTCGCCAGCATCGTCTCGAGGGTGGCCGCATGCACCTCCGTCATCTCTGCCACGGTGCGTGCACGCTCGGACGACGCTGCCCGCGACTCGGCGAGATATGCCGGACTCGCGTTCCGCACCTGGAGCTGAATTCCGGTTGCAGTCACCGCGAAAAGTGCCTGGATCAATTCGAGGGATGCCGCCTTCACCGGTCCGGGGTGCGGCGTCAGCACGAGGAGGGTGTCTGTTCGATCGAGCATCGCGAGCACTTCACGGTCTCGGCCGGCGATAGCGCACTTTCCCCGAAATATCTGTCCGACAGTGAGATCCGTACGGATACGGTCGAGTTCGGCGATGGTCACACGATCGACGACAGCTGGATCCCCGGCAACCTTGCGCGGCCTACCGGTGCACTCACGGGTGAAGATCACCAGAGAGGTGTGCGGCGCCATGTCCGCGATCAGCGTCGAAAATCGTCGGCCGATTTCGGGAAGTGGTCCCACCAACACGTCTCGAAGGGCGGTGATCAGTAGCGCATTGTCGGTGGTGCTCACTGTTCAACGATAACCATCCGGTTCACTGGTGCAGCGTGGTCTTCATGAGCATCACGTTGTAGTCGGACCACGTGGTGGCGAGAAAGTAGAGGTCCTGCCCCTGCGACCAGGGGTGCATGTACGCGCCGTAGAGTCCCGGAACCTCGTCGGTGCCGATCACGACGTCCGGTGCGCTCCACGGACCGGTCAGGTCCGAGGCCGTCCGCAGCACCAGCGCTCCCCACTCGTTGGAGTACATCGCGACGAACTTTTCGAGATAGTTGTTGTACTGCACCGACAGTTCGCTGACATCCCCGTCGAGAACTACTGCAGCGGCAGCGGGATTGTTGGGGACCCATGCCTTTCCGTCCCAGTATTCGTACGCCGCGACGTCCGCGATGGAGGCTTCCTTGACTCGCGAGAGACGCCCCTCGCCAAAGCGTCCGGCGGGGGTACCGAAGTTGTAGACGTAACCACCGTCCTTGACGAAGGACCCCATCTGGAAGTTGTCGTTACCTGTCAACGGCAGATTGGGCCGGGACGAGGCCGGTTCGATCTGCCAGGTCTCACCGTTGTCGTGCGAGGACGCGATCTGCGAGAAGTTGGTGACCCACTCGCCCGACCCTCCCCACGAACGTATCGACATGTAGTTGACGAACTGAACGCCGCCCACGGAGATACCCGTCGTCGGAATGCTGCTGGTTTCGACGCCGGTGACTTTCAGACTTCCGATGATCTCGCGCGAGTGATTCGGTCGGTCGGTCGGTGAGGAGTCGATGTTCATGCCGTCGGACAGATTTCCGTCGGAGCTACGGAACAGGACGTTGCTGCGCCAGTCGCCGACCACCCCGGAGCACAGAGGATCAGATCCGATACCGACGGTGTCACCGAAAGCTGTCAGGACCTGACCTGCGCCGTTGTCCCACATGATGCCCAGATCCGTGCCGAGAACGTTGAACCGCTCGACGGTTTGGTTGGGGCTGAGCGCGCCCGTGATGTACTCGACCGCCGAGGTGCGGCCTTGCAATTCCGGCAGTTTGCCATCCGTGCCGTTGAGCCAGGGAATCGGATTGGTCGGCCCACCTGATTGATCCAAGCTCCCGGTGACATTGCAATCCCACGGGGATGCATGGGCCTGGGTCGCCCCCAAGACCGCGGTCGACGCGAGTACACACGTCACTGCTGCTGTCGATATCTTCCGCATCCGGCGCATCGCTCCCCTTTCGCGGGGGAGATCCGGACTCTACGAGGTGTGTTGCTCGACCGGATCGGTTCATCCACCCACGAGAACACAAGGTAACAGGTAAATCGGTCAATCAGGACAAAACGGGCTTATTCGGTGGAGATGGATTTCAACCATTTCTCCATCACGGCTGCGGCAATCTCGAGCCCCTGCGACTCGGCTGCACTCAACTGCTGCATGAAGATGCGCGGACCGTCCGCTCCCAGCGAAGCATGCAGCGAATCGCGGTACTCGGCCAGTTCCATCCACTCGCGCGCCACCGCGGAGGACGCTTCGAGGTGAAACTGAACGGCGTAACTCTGCTTGTATCGGAAGAGTTGATTCGGATACTTGGCTGAACCAGCGAGCCGCACCGCGCCGTTCGGAATGTCGAAGGTATCCGAATGCCATTGCATTGCAGGAAATGTGGAGGGCAGATCTCCCCACACGGGATCTTGCCGGCCCTCGACAGTCAAGGTGATCTCCTCAACTCCGACTTCAGGCACAGCGCCCGTGTAGACGCGAGCACCCAGCGCCGCGGCGAGCAACTGCGAACCCAGACACACTCCCCACACCGGGACGTCGCTCTCGACCAGATCGCGAATGTATTCGATCTCGGATGCCAACCACTCGACCTCGCCCTGATCGCCGACGCCCATCGGCCCGCCCATCACGATCACGGCGTCGAACCGTCGATGTGCCGGAAGCGGGTCGGTGCCCAGAAGAACAGTCTGCACGTCTCCGTAGCTCTCCAGGACAGGCGAATACGCCGCTGGGGGTTCACACTGCGCGTGTCGTAGTTCCAGAAAATGCATGTAGGCAATTCCTCTCGAATCCGGTGCCGAAAGCCTATGGTTCTATTCGACATAAGGCACATCGACGGCGTCGGATGTGCTCTGCGCTCGAATCTCCGCTTTCATCGCCCCTTTACCGACAAGGAACGTCTGTGCGCGCACCACACCTCTTTTCGACATCGATTCGCCTGCCCTCAACTGCCGTTCGCATCGGACTCAGCGCATTCGCCTTGGCGTCACTTGCCGCGTGCTCAGGAACAAGCACCGACAGCGAGGCCGAATCAACATCCACCGCGACCACCACTGCAACCTCGACAACTCAACCCACGACGACTCAGGCTCCATTGACCACCTCGGTGATCGGTACGACGAATTCTCCACTGGCCACGACCCCAGTCGCCGCGGAAGTGACGCCCGCTGCAGCTCCCGCGGTCATGCCCAACGTCGTGTGCATGAATCTTCAAGACGCACAGGACACCATTCAGTCGGCCGGAGTCTTCTTCTCCAGAAGTGCTGACGCAACCGGCGCGGGTCGACGCCAACTGGTCGATTCCAACTGGATTGTCGTCGATCAGACACCCTCTGCCGGAAGTCCTTTCGGGGAAATCGAAGCCGTGCTCTCGGCCGTGAAGATCGGCGAACCGAACCCCTGCTGATCGGCTGAGTTCTCGAACTTCGCAATTCCGGCAACACTGCGCCTTACTTGACAACTACCTCCGACCTCCTTCACTGTAGTCAACATTACGAGTATCCAATATATTGGATGCGAAAGGTTGGATTGCAGCATGAAGGTGCCACGAATACGGCAGAGCGCCAGCTCTCCGGCGTCCATGAGCGACCCCGTCATCGGAATACTCGGAGGCATGGGGCCCGCCGCTACTGCCGACTTCTACTCCAAACTCGTTGCGCTGACACCAGGTTCGACGGATCAGGAGCACCCCAAAGTTGTCATCTGGGCCGATCCCACCGTTCCCGACCGGACATTGGCACTCACCGAGAACGGCCCTGACCCCACTCCGTGGCTGATCCGCGGTGCGCGCGTTCTCCGAGAGTCGGGCGCGACGACTCTCGCCATCCCATGCAATACCGCCCACGCCTTCCTGCCCGCCATCTCGTCCCAACTGGGACTTCCCGTCGTCCACATGATCGACGAAGTCGCTCGGCACATCCGGACGCTCTCACCCGCCGTCACATCCGTCGGACTATTGGCCACCACGGGGACGGTCCGCACCGGGTTGTATCAACAATGGCTGTCGGAACACTCGATTGACGTCCTGGTGCCCGGACCTGCGATCCAGGACGAACTGGTGATGCCGGCGATCCGAGCAATCAAGAGCGGCAACGTCGGAGACGAGACCACCGACAAGCTCGTCAGGGCCGCTGATCTTCTCGTCGAATCGGGCGCGCAGGTCGTCGTGGCCGGATGCACCGAGATTCCGCTCGGACTGCCCGCCGACGCCACAACCTGTCAGATCATCGATCCGGCAACAATTCTCGCCCGCGCTCTGCTCCGGCGGGTTGCAGATGCCCGGAGACACCCTTCGATGGTCGTTTCGGGCTGACCTGCAGCAGGGAGGCTGCAGAGTACGATATCCAGTATGTTGCGTGGCGGTAAACCGGTTGAGCGAGCACGAATGAGCGACATCGCTCTCGAACGCATTCGCGAAGCGATCGTCACCGGTGAACTGGCGCCGGGCTCGAAGATCAAGGACAGCGAACTCGCCGAGTATCTGGGACTGAGCAGAACTCCGGTCCGCGAAGCGCTCGCAAGGCTGGTCGACACCGGACTCGTGGAAGCGAAACCCGGTGCGTACACGCGCATCACCACCCTCGACCGCGGCGACGTCGAGGCAACACTCGCAGTCATCGAAGCTCTCGACCAACTGGCCGTCGTCACCGCTGTACCGAATCTCACCGACGAGATGATCGGGGCGATGCGTTCGGCCAACAAGGACTTCGCTGCCGCCGTCAAGCGAAACGACATAGGCCGAGCCCTGACCGCTGACGATCGCCTACACAGCGTCATCATCGATGCTGCGGCGAATCCGCTGTTGAAGAAGCTGATTCATCAGGTTCACCCACAAATTCACCGCATCTACTACCGCAAGTTCTCGAGCCTCCTCGGGAGCCAGGACTCCGTCGATCATCACAACAGACTGATCAAGCTGTGCGCAGACCACGATGCCGAGGCGGCAGCGACGCTGTCAGCCGAACATCGACGCCATCTCGGCGGGCTGATCGGCGAACTTTTCGACGCCGACGAGTTCGCGCTCTCGGACTGACCGAGTCCGGGTACAAGTTTCGGCGCTTGCCTATATTGGTCATTGCCGATATAAATGACGGGTGCATGCATTCGACGTTCTCAGAGACCCAGTGCGGCGACGAATCATGGAACTCCTGTCCGGCGGCGAGCGCTCGGCGGGTCAGATCGCCGAAGTCGTGGCAGCGGAGTTCGGAATCTCGCAACCGACCGCGTCCGGGCACCTGCGAGTACTCCGAGAAAACGGATTCGCCACCGTCCGCAGCGAAGGCACCAGGCGTCTCTATGCCGTCGAGCCCGCGCCATTGCAAGAAGTGGACCAATGGCTCGACGGATTCCGGCAGTTCTGGAGCGGCCCTCTCGACGCATTGGCCACAGAACTCGCACGCGGGAAACGACGCGGCTCGAAGCGGAGCAGATCTTCACAATCGAATTCTTCCGACGAAGGAGACTCACAATGACCGAGATCGCGAACCAGGACACCAGCCTCACCGCGGTGGAGCGGAGCATGGGTAACCGCGACATCGCAGAAGGTTCGGCTCGAACTGCCGTACTCAAGCGCCGCTACAACGCGTCGGTCGACGACGTCTGGGATGCCATCACGACCCCTGACCGCATCAACCGTTTCTTCCTTCCGGTGAGCGGAGACTTCCAGGTGGGCGGCTCGTACGCCTTCGAAGGCCAGGCAAGTGGCGAGATCCTGGCCTGCGACGCCCCACACCTGCTGCGACTGCAGTGGACACCGCCCGGCGATCGCGGATACAGCGATCAGGTCGAGATCCGGCTGACTGCAGACGGCCCCGACGCCACCTGGCTCGAGTTGGAGCACGCCTCCGTAGCCGATGTCTTCCGCAACGACCCGGACACCGGCTGCTACGGCGTCGGAACCGGCTGGGAAGGCCCACTTCACTACCTGGGCGAATACTTGCGCGGCACTCTCCCTGATGCGCCGAGCACCGAGTGGTACACCTTCGACGAAGCAGAGGAGCTTCGTCTGGCCAACTTCCGAGGGTGGGAGTGGGCAAAGATCGAGGCAGAGCACGGCGACCGATAACGCCCAATTCTTCGAAAACGGTCACAGGATGGCCGTTTGCTTTGTATCGTGACCGAGCTGGACGTATGTCCAGCAGTTTTGGTGGCTTCCTTTCGTGCCACACCTGCTTCGGTCCACGAGAAGAGAGCTCCACATGGCGCCACAACCCGTAGTCGACAACGCGGCCACGACGCGACGCACGCACATCATCCGGACAGTTCTCGCTGTCCTCGTCATCGCACCGCTGTCGATTGCGGCGTTCTACATGTGGGCACTGTGGGATCCGGGCGACACGGTCAACCGCTTGCCCGTCGCCATCGTCAACGCCGATGCCGGCACAGAACTCGACGGAACACGTCTGCAAGCCGGCGATGAAGTTGTTGCCGCGCTCGTCGAGAGCGGAGACGTTGCATGGAAGGTCGTCTCGGAACAAGAAGCCGCCGACGGCGTCAACGACGGCACCTATTACTTCTCTGTCGTCATTCCGAAGACTTTCAGCGCGGATGTGGCCAGCGCCGCATCGGGTTCGGGCCGCAAGGCCGAACTCGACGTCTTGTACAACGATTACAACAGTCTGGTCGCCGGCCCGGTCGGTGAAAGCATCATCGCTCAGGTGCGCTCGGCGGTCTCCGAGTCGATCGGCGAGCAGTCCATCGACCAGGTTCTGGTCGGGTTGGGTGAACTCGGAACAGGATTCGGTGAAGCAGCCGCTGGCGCGCAACAACTCTCCGACGGATCCTCCGAGGCACTCGCCGGAACCAACGAGCTCTACGCCGGAAGCAAGGAACTCGCCACCGGCATGGGTGAAGCGAATCAAGGCGGCAAGGAGCTGGCCGCCGGAGCCGGCGAGCTGGCTGCTGGAGCGAACGAAGCTGCTGCAGGCTCGGGCGAGCTGAGCAGCGGACTCAACCAGTTGGTCGGGGGAACCGACGAACTCGGCGCAGGCGCCCGTCAGATCAGCGAAGTGGTCGACATGGTCACCACCCCGGTACTCGACCTCGCGGGGTCCTCGGACGCCGTCGTCGGTCAGATCGACGCCCTCACGTCGATGCTTCGAAACTCGGCCGATCCGGTCTCCGCCGGACTCGTCGAAGCCCTGGGTGGACTGCGGGCTTCCCTGACTGCACAACCGTCGGACGACGACGTGATCGGTCAGCTCGGTCAGCTTCGCGACGGCGCGCGGGAAATCTCGCGGCAGCTCACCGATCCGAGCAGCGACTACCGTGGTGGGCTCCTTGCCGCCGCGGCCGGTGCAGGTGAACTCAACACCGGCCTGGGCCAACTGTCCGACGGTGCAGACCAACTCGCTACCGGTGCACAGGAACTCTCCACCGGGCTGGGGCAGTTGGACACTGGAAGTATTGCGCTCCGTGACGGTCTCGGGCAGCTATCGGCCGGCGTCGGCGAGCTCGACGCGGGCAGCGCGGAACTCGCCACCGGTTTGTCCGACGGTGCCGCCCAGGTGCCGCAGTTCACGGACGACGAGCGCGCCACCACGGCCAATCTTCTCTCGTCCCCGGTTGCCGTCGACGCGCGGAACAACTATCCCGCAGCCGGTTTCGGGCCGGGAGCCGTACCTGCCGTGATCTCGGTGGCACTGTTCCTGTGCGGAATTCTCACGTGGTTCGTCGTCCGCCCACGACGCGGACGTTCACTGAACTCGCACACCAGCGTGGTACGTGAGGGGCTGCGCCGCTACCGCATTCCCGCCCTGGTCACCTTGGTCGCGGCGCTCGTGTTGTCGGTGGTGTCACTGACCGTGGCAAACGTCGAACCACCTAGTGTTCTGGCGATGATCGCAGTGATGATCCTGGTGGGTGCCGCCGCGGTCAGCTCGGGCAGGCTCTTCACCGTTGTGTTCGGAGCCGTCAACGGAACCTTCATCGCTTTGGGCGCCTTGATGATTCAGATCTTCGCCTTCGGCGCGGTGTACCCCATCGAACAGATGCCGACGGTTCTGCAGTGGCTGCACGCCCTGATGCCACTCACGTGGGCGCGCAACGCCATGCGCATGGTCCTTGTCGGATACTACGGCCCGAAATTCTGGGTGGCGGTAATCGCTCTGGCTGCCTTGGTGATCGGAGCCGTCCTGTTCACCATCTGGTGGCGACGGCGACAAGAACCGCCGACCGACGACGACGACGCGCCGATCACCGAGGAGATCGTGTATCTCCAGCAAACGCAAGCGTGAGCCGGATCAGCGAACGAGCGTCGTACGCATCAACATGACGTTGTAGTCGGCCCACGTGGTGGCAAGGAAGTACAGATCCGAACCACTGGACCACGGGTGGATGTATGCGGCGTAGATACCGGGAACCTCGACCAGATTGACCAATGTTTCCGGTGCCGTCCACGGACCGACCGGACTGGGAGCGGTTCGCATTACGATCGAACTGAACGCGTCGGCGTACATCGCCACGAACTTGCCGAGGAACTCGTTGTACTGAACGGAGACCTCACCGATGCGGCCGTCCATGACGGGTACGGCCGCAGCGGGATCGGCAAGGATCCAGCCGTTTCCGTTCCAGTACTCGTAGGCGGAAAGATCGAGGATCGCCCCCTCGGGCACGCGAGAAAGTCGAACCTCGCCGGATCGTCCCGCGGGGGTTCCGTAGTTGTAGACGAACCCGCCGTCCTTCACCATCGAGCTCATCTGGAAGTTCTCGCTACCGGCGACGGGGGCGACACCCGCGGGAAGAACCCCACCGATGTTGGGGCGCAGAGTTTCCGGACGAGTGGTCCACGTTTCGCCGTTGTCCGAGGAGGTGGCAATCTGCGAGTAGTTCGTGCTCCACTGCCCGGCCTCGCCCCAGTTACGCACCGACATGTAGCTCAGATACTGCACACCGTTCACTGCGATGCCGCTCGTGGGGATGCTGGAGGCCTCGACACCCGGAATCTTCAGACCGGAAATGATCTCACGCGCCTGAGCTGTGCCGTCCATCGGCGCACTGTCGATGCGCATACCGTCGGCCAGTACCCGATCCGAGCTGCGGAAGAGTACATTGCTTCGCCACTCGCCCACCAAACCGTCGCAGCCGGGGTTACGACTGAGCCCGGTGGTATCGCCGAAAGCGGTCAGAATCTGCCCCGCACCGTTGTCCCACATGATGCCCAGGTCGGTACCCAGGACATTGAAGCGATCAACGGTCTTGTTTGGACTGTATGTCCCGGTGACCTTTTCGATCGCGGCAGTACGACCGGACAGACCTGGCAACCCTCCGGTGTTGCCGTTGAGCCACGGCGCCGCATTGGCCGGACCACCGCTACTACCGACGCCACTGACTCCGACGCATCCCGGCGCAGCCATCGCCGGCGAAGCCACCGCCGTGAAGGCAGCAGCTGCCAGAGCAGCAACTACCCCGAACACCCCCAACGATCTCCCCGCGCGAAACATGACTCCCCCATGGCCGGGATTGTTGGTGTTGTCGTCGTTCCCCCCGAACCTCGGACAATCTAGCAACTGCAGTCACAGACAACCCAATCAGACAAAGACGCGAAAAGGCCTGAAAGTCATAGTAGTTCAGACTTTCAGGCCTTTTCGGACAGAGAAGATCAGTCAGTAGGTCAGCGCGCTCCGCTCGCACCGCCGTCGAGTGGAATCACCGCGCCGGTCAGATAAGCCCCGGCACGTGAAGCCAGGAAGATGGCAAGACCTGCAGCATCCTGGGGAGTTCCGACCCTGCCCAACGGGACCGAGTCCGCCACAGCCTTTGCACTCTGTTCGTCCTCGAGGAGGAATGCCATCATCTTCGACGGGAACGGGCCCGGCGCAATGGCATTGACCGTGATCTGTTCCCCCGCAAGCGTTGCCGCGAGCTTGCGCGTCAACATGTGCACCGCAGCCTTACTGGCTCCGTACGAGAAGTTCTCCGAACCCGACACCACGAGTCCGTCGATCGATCCGATATTGATCACGCGCGCGGGATCTTCCGCCGTGGCTGCAGACCGCAACTGCGGCAACAGCTTCTGCGTCAGGAGGAAGATTGCCTTGACATTGATGTCGAAAATCTTGTCGAAGCCTGCGGCCGGAAAATCGTCGACGGGAGCTCCCCACGTGGCACCGGCGTTGTTGACCAGTACGTCGAGCGTCGGCGAAATCTCGGCGACCTTCGCAGCGAGGCTCTCGACCCCCTCGTCCGTGGACAGATCGGCCGGATGCGAAATGCAGGTGCCGAACTCCGAAAGCTCTCGCGCGGCTTCGTCACAGGCTTCGGCCTTTCGGGCCGAAATGACGACCGTCGCTCCGCCTTCGACAAACCCGCGAGCGATCATGTATCCGATGCCGCGTGATCCACCGGTGACCACAACGGTCTTGCCACTGACGTCGAACAGTCCCTCGATCAAGCTCATGCGACCTCGAAAAGCCCGGCAGCACCCATACCGCCGCCGATGCACATGGTCACCACCACGAGCTTGGCTCCGCGCCGTTTTCCTTCAAGAAGAGCATGGCCGACCAGACGAGCCCCCGTCATTCCGTACGGATGGCCGACAGAGATACCGCCACCGTCGACGTTGTACTTCTCGGGATCGATCCCGAGCTTGTCGCGGCAGTACAGGGCCTGAGAGGCGAAGGCCTCGTTGAGTTCCCAGAGATCGATGTCGTCGACCTTCAGGCCGTGAAGATCCAGCAGACGCGGAATCGCGAACACCGGTCCGATGCCCATCTCGTCGGGAGCGCAACCCGCGACAGCCATGCCACGGTAGATACCGAGAGGAGCCAACCCGCGGCGTTCCGCCTCGCCTGCCTCCATCAGTACCGATGCCGAAGCGCCGTCGGAGAGCTGAGACGAGTTGCCCGCAGTAATGGACGAATGAGCACTGACAGTCCCGTCGGCCAGAACCGGTCGCAGACTCGACAGCCCTTCCAACGTGGTGGAAGCGCGGTTGCCTTCGTCGCGGGTCAGCGTCACGGACTCGCTGCGGATCTCACCCGTCTCTTTGTCCTGCACTTGCTTGATCGAGGGCAGCGGGACGATCTCGAGATCGAACCGACCTGCGTCCTGGGCCGCTGCGGTCCGCTGCTGCGAGACGAGCGCGAACTCGTCCTGCTGCTCGCGGGTCACTCCGTAGCGCTCGGCGACGATCTCGGCCGTGTGCAGCATCGGCATGTAGATCGACGGCTTGTTTTCCTTCAGCCACGGATCAGCCGCGCGGAAGTTGTTCATGTGATCGTTCTGGACCAACGAGATCGATTCGACGCCGCCGCCGACCGCGATCTGCATTCCGTCGTCCACGATCTGCTTGGCTGCGGTCGCGATGGCCATGAGCCCGGACGAGCACTGACGATCGATCGTCATTCCGGACACCGAGTCCGGAAGCCCGGCCCGCAGCACCGCTTGCCGTGCGACGTTGCCGCCGGAAGATCCCTGCTGCAGCGCGGCGCCGAGGATGACGTCCTCGACCTCGCCGCCCTCGAGGCCCGCGCGCTGAACTGCATTCGAAATGGCATGTGCAGCAAGCTCTTGAGCCTGAGTGTTGTTGAACGCGCCGCGGTACGCCTTACCGATCGGGGTACGGGCGGTGGAAACGATGACAGCTTGCCTCATCGGGGAATCCTTTCGTCGAACACGAAGTGCTGTGCGCCTTTATTAACCGCCGGGGGTTAATAAAGGCGCACAGCAAGAATCAGGGCTGGAACACGACGCGACCGACAGTGGTGCCGTCGCCGAGGCGACCGATACCGTCGGCAACGTCCGTCAACGACAACCGCTCACTGATCAGTGGTTTGACGAAGCCGGCATCGGCGAGCCTGGTGAGCTCAACGTGGCAGTCGTCGATGGCCTGCTGGTTGTAGGCCTTGTACAGCCCCCAGTGCAGTCCGATGATCGAATAGTTCTTGATGAGAGCGTGATTGAGTGCCGGCTGCGGGATCGTGCCACCGGCGAAGCCGATGATGACGATCCGTCCCTCGAAGGCGATGCACTTGGTGGACTTCGCGTATGCGTCGCCGCCGACCGGATCGAAGACCACGTCGGCGCCCTTGCCGCCGGTGAACTCCTTGACCGCTGCCACGAAGTCCTCACTGTGACGGTCTACGACGAGGTCCGCGCCGAGCTTGCGCGCGTACTCGGCCTTGTCCGGGCCGCCGACGACACCGATCACCTTGGCGCCTGCCGCCTTGCCGAGTTGCACTGCCGCACTACCGACACCACCCGCAGCAGCGTGGACCAACAACGTCTCACCCTCGAGCAGTTGGGTGCGGCGATGCAGAGCGAACCACGCTGTCTGATAGCCGATGCTCAGAGCGGATGCTTCCGCGTCGTCGAGAGCCGACGGCGCCGGGAACGTGTTGTTCTGATCCAGTACCGAGTACTCGGCAAATCCGCCGGACGGCAGACTCGGATTACCGATCACCCGGTCCCCCACTGCGAATTTGGTCACCGATTCACCGACCGAGACCACTTCACCACACAGTTCGACACCGGGTGTGAAGGGCAGCGGCGGCTTGATCTGGTACTCACCGCGGCACATGAGGACGTCGGGGAAGTTGGCCGGAGCCGCCAGCACCTTGACCAACATCTCCGTCGCATTCGGGGTGGGATCCGCGGTCTCCTCCAGCGCGAGCACATCGCGGGGTTGACCGAGTTCGTTGACGCGCCAAGCCTTCACAGCAATTCTCCAGACAGATAGTGGGTGAGTTTCAGGACGAGATCGGGAGGTCGACCAACTCGGCGAGGCGTGCCCGATGCTGATACGCGGTTCCCAGCGACAGCTGATCGCTCTTCGCCCGTTTGAGGTACAGGTGCGCCGGATACTCCCACGTCATTCCGATACCACCATGAAGTTGGACGCACTCCTCCGCAGCATGAACCGCGACGCCGCTGCAGAATGCCTGGGCCACCGTCGCTGCGATCGCCGCATCGGCGTCGCCGCGTGCATAGGTGTCCGCCGCATAGCGTGCTGCCGCGCCCGAAGAGCTGACTTCGAGCCAGAGATCGGCGAGGCGGTGCTTGATCGCCTGGTACGAACCGATCGCCCGGCCGAACTGCTTGCGCTCCTTCACATACGCGAGAGTCGTTTCGAGGCACCACTGAGCTACAGCGAACTGTTCGGACGCCAGAAGTGCGCTTCCGCAGAGCAACGCTTCCTCAACCGCTTGCGCCGCATTGCCGCTGTCGACACGGACCGACGACGAACCCGAGAACTCGACGTCCGCCAATCGGCGCGTCATGTCCAGGGACAGAACCGGCGTGACGGTAGCGTCGGCGATCCGAACGGTGTGCAGCTCCAGACCGCTCTCACCGGCAACCGGAACAACAAGAACATCGGACTCGGCGACGCCGGCAACCGTCGTGACGCTGCCGACGAGTCCACTCGCCGTTGCCTTGACAGTGGGTGTGAAAGTTCCTGGTGCAGTGGACATCGGGACGATCAGAGCAGCCGTCGAATCCCCCGCCGCCAATTGACCGAGCACCTCGGTCTCGCCGGCCTTCAGCAACGCCGTGGTCGCCAGCACAGCGCTGGTGAAGAACGGAACGGGAGCGACCGCACGTCCGATCTCCTCCATCACGACCGCCGCCTCACGCGTCGACGCACCTGCCCCGCCCAGTTCTTCGGGTACCAGCAGTCCCGCCAAACCGAGTTCCGACGCCAGCGACTTCCACAGCCCGGTGAAGTCGGCGGACACGTCGTCGTACGCCGTGACCACGGTGTCGGCACCGGCACGCTCGCTCAGCAGTCGTCTGACGCTGGCTCGCAGATCTTGTTCGGTCTCGGAGTACAACAGATCGGCGCTCATCGGGGTAAGTCCTTCCAGGCGATGTCCTTGTCGACGCGATGCTCGGGCGGCAACCCGAGTACACGTTCTGCGATGACGTTGCGCAGGATCTCCGACGTTCCGCCCTCGATCGAATTGCCCTTGGCTCGCAGGTACCGGTATCCGGGTTCACGCCCGGTGAAGTCGACGGAATCCGGTCGACGCAGCGTCCAGTCGTCGTAGCGCAGACCGGCTTCGCCGTGCAGCTCGAGGTCGAAACCCGAAATCTGCTGAGCCAAACCGGCAAACGCGAGCTTCATTCCCGAGCCTTCGGGGCCGGGCTGGCCGGCGGCGAGCTGCTGGCGCAGTCGCTCACCGGTCAGACGCGCAACTTCGGATTCGGTCCAGAGCCGCATCAACTCGTCGTGCATCGCCGGATTACGCAGCTCGGGCTCGTCACGCCAGGCCTGAGCGACCTTTCCGATCATGCCTCCCTCACGCGGTGCGCCCGAACCGATGGCAACACGCTCGTTGTTCAGGGTGGTGGTCGCAACCTTCCACCCCTGGCCTTCGGCTCCGAGGCGATTGGCGTCCGGAATCCTGACGTCCGTGAGGAATACCTCGTTGAATTCGGCCTCGCCGGTGATCTGACGCAGCGGCCGGACATCGACGCCCGGATCGGTCATGTCGCAGATGAAGTAGCTCAGACCCGCATGCTTGGAACGTGACGGATCGGTCCTGGCCACGAGAATCGCCAGCTGCGCATTCTGCGCGCCCGACGTCCATACCTTCTGCCCGTTGACTATCCAGTCGTCGCCGTCGCGGACGGCGCGGGTAGCGACGGCCGCGAGGTCCGAACCTGCGCCCGGTTCACTGAACAGCTGGCAGTAGACCGTCTCCGCAGTCCACAACGGGCGCAGGAACTTCTGCTTCTGCTCCTCGGTGCCGAAGGCAGCGATGGTCGGTGCCGCCATGCCCAGTCCGATCCCGTTCTTGCCGGTGGCCGGGCCCGGTGCACCGGCGGCCTCCAGCTGAGCGTTCACCTGACGCTGAAAGCTCTGCGGTACACCGAGTCCCCCATGACCTTCGGGGAAATGAACCCACGCCAGTCCGGCGTCGAATCGTGCGCCGAGGAAATTCGATACCGACACGCTGCTCGGATCGTTCTCCGCGAGAAGCGTGTTCACCTTTTCGGTGAGATCACGCGATACTGCCTCTTCGTCGAAAGCCATGCCCATTCCTTCGGTTCGAGCGGTGAGCGGACGGTCAGTCCTTCGGTCCACCGGCGACGTAGACGACCTGACCGGAAACGAAACCCGCGCCTTCGCTGACGAAGAACGACGCGGTGTGCGCGATGTCCTCGGGCTGACCGACACGGTTGACCGGAATCTGCGAAGCGGCAGCGGTCTTGAAGTCCTCGAAGCCGACGCCCATGCGCTCGGCCGTTGCGGCGGTCATCTCGGTTTCGATGAATCCGGGGGCAATAGCGTTCGCGGTCACGCCGAACTTGCCCAGCTCGAAGGCCAATGTCTTGGTGAAGCCCTGCATTCCGGCCTTCGCAGCGGAGTAGTTGACCTGTCCACGATTACCGAGAGCCGACGTGCTCGAGAGGTTCACGATGCGGCCGAACTTCGCTTCCACCATGTACTTCTGCACCGCACGCGACATGAGGAACGCTCCGCGCAGGTGGACGTTCATCACCGAATCCCACTCGGCAACACTCATCTTGAACAGAAGGTTGTCGCGAGTGATACCGGCATTGTTGATCAGCACGGTAGGTGCACCCAGGTCTGCGGCCACACGATCCACCGCTGCGGCGACCGAAGCCTCGTCGGAGACGTCAGCGCCGACGGCCAGCGCCTGTCCGCCTGCGGCCTTGATCGCGTCGACGGTTCCGGCACACGCCGCTTCGTCGAGGTCGAGCACGGCGACGGCAAAACCGTCTTCCGACAGTCGCTTCGCTACTGCCGCACCGATTCCGCGTGCTGCACCCGTGACAATTGCGGTTCTACGTTCCTGGCTCACTGGCCCTCCATACTTTCGTGATTCGACGGACACCGGACGATCTCGTCAGATCCCGGCCTGATCTGCAATTTCCCTGGCTTTGGCGACCAAGGCGTCAATACGTTCCACGGTGGGAGTTCCGCTCTCGGCGGCATTCTGCGGTTCGTCGCGGGCGCGACGCATCACGCCCTCGGCGATCACGGCAATCTTCCACAGTCCCAACGTGTGCCAGAACTTCAGCGCAGCAGGATCCCGTCCGGTGGCCTCGAGATAGATCCGGGAGATCTCCTCTCGCGAGGGGAATCCCGGGAGTGCCGACGCCGGGAAATCGCCGCCGGTATTCTCACCAGCCGCCGGCCAGTACGCCAACAAGCTTCCGACGTCCGCCAACGGATCACCGAGTGTGCACAGTTCCCAGTCGAGGGCCGCGACAACTTCGCCGTTGCTCGCCGAGGTGATCACATTGCGTAGGTGAAAGTCGCCGTGCACCAACGTGGTTTCAGTGTGATCCGGCTGGGCTGCAATCAGGCGTCGGGTGAGATCGTCGAGATCAGGGCATTCCCGCGTCTTCGACTGTTCCCATTGACCTCCCCAACGCTTCAACTGCCGTGCAGCGTAGGGCTTGTGGCTTGCCAGGTCGTCGAGACCGGCCTGCTCGAGGTCGACGGCGTGTATCTTCGCCAGCGTCTGAGCGAGCGAGATTCCGATTGCCCGGCGACGATCTTCCGACAACGCCTCCGCAAGAGGCATTCGGTCCACCACTTCGCCGTCCACGAATTCCATGAGGAGCAGCGGAACTTCGGTGACGGCAGGATCCTCGGTCAACCCGAATACTCGCGGCGAAGGCACGTCGGTGGATTCGAGAGCGCTCAGGATTCGAGCCTCACGCGCCACGTCGTGAGCCGAGGCCAGCAGATGCCCCAGCGGTGGGCGTCGTAGCACCCAGCGATTGCCGTCCTGATCGCGAACCAGGTACGTGAGATTCGACTGCCCCAAGCCGATTCGATCGAAGGACAACGGCCCGGAAAAGTCGATCCCCAGGCCTGCGATCCACCCGGTGACCGCTTCGGTATCGAGTCCCACTACTCCGACGCTAGCCACCGACGGACGCTCCCTGCCGGAACGGGAGTGCGTCACCCAACAACTGGCCACCGTCGATGGTCATGATCTCGCCGGTGATCCACTGGGCTGCATCCGAAACCAGGAAGGCAATGGCAGCGGCCACGTCCTCGGGTTCACCGATGCGTCCGAGAGCAGTCGACGCGGACACCGCTTCTTCGTGTTCTTTCCACAGAGCTTCGGCGAGTTTGGTTCTCACCACTCCCGGCGCAACGGCGTTGACACGAATCTTCGGTGACAACTCGAGCGCCAACTGCTTGGTGATGTGGATCAGAGCAGCCTTCGACGCGTTGTACGTACCGATTCCCGCCTCGAACGCCATGCCGCCGATCGAAGCGGTGTTGACCACGGAACCACCGTGCTCGCCCATCCAGGCCCGCGCTGCGAGTCCGGTCCACAGGACTGGAGCCCACACGTTGACGTCGAAAGTCTTGGCGAAGCGCGAGTGATCCTGGTTGATGATCGGCCCGAACGACGGGTTGGTGCCCGCGTTGTTCACCAAGATGTCGAGACTGCCGAAACGCTCGATCGTCTGCTCGACGCACTTGCGTGCAGCATCCTCGTCCGTCGCGTGAGCGCCGACGCCGATCGCGTTGCCGTTCACCTGCGCGGCAGCCGCATCTGCGGATTCCTGTGAGCGCGAAGTCAGTACGACGTTTCCGCCCGCCGCCGCAATCGCCTGCGCGGTCGCGAGGCCGATGCCCCGCGATGCGCCTGTGACGATTGCCGTCTTACCGGTGAGATCCAGTCCTGCCATGTCAGTTCGCCTTGACTTCGCGGTACTTGCGCAGTTCCTGCTTGGCGATGGCGCGCTTGTGCACCTCGTCCGGGCCGTCGGCCAGGCGAAGGGTGCGCATGTGGGCGTAAGCCATCGCGAGCGGGAAGTCGTCGGTGACGCCGCCACCGCCGTGAACCTGGATGGCGCGGTCGATGATCTTGAGCGCGATGTTCGGTGCCGCAACCTTGATGGCTGCGATCTCGGTGCGCGCTTCCTTGTTGCCCACCGTGTCCATCATGTGTGCCGCCTTGAGCGTGAGGAGTCGAACCATCTCGATGTCGATACGAGCCTCGGCGATCCAGTCCTGGATATTCGCGTTGTCACTGACGGGCTTTCCGAAGGTGATGCGGGTGGATGCGCGCTTGCACATCAGTTCCAGTGCGCGCTCGGCCATTCCGATTGCACGCATGCAGTGGTGGATGCGGCCGGGGCCGAGGCGGGCCTGGCTGATCGCGAATCCTTCACCCTCACCGGCGAGAATGTCCTTGGCCGGGACGCGCACGTCCTCGAAAGTGATCTCGCCGTGTCCTTCGCGGTCCTGGTAGCCGAAAACCGGCAGGTTGCGCAGGATCGTGACGCCGGGAGCATCGATCGGCACGACCATCATCGACTGCTGACGGTGGGTGGCGGCATTGAAGTCGGTCTTACCCATGACGATCAGAACCTTGCAGTTCTGGTGCAAGGCGTTGGAAGCGAACCACTTACGGCCGTTCAGCACGTACTCGTCGCCGTCACGGTCCATACGGAGCTGGATGTTGGTGGCGTCGGAGCTGGCAACCTCGGGCTCGGTCATCGCGAAAGCGGAACGAATTTCGCCTTCGAGAAGCGGCTTGAGGTACTTCTCCTTGTGCTCGTCGGTGCCGAAGAGCGTGAGCACCTCCATGTTTCCCGTGTCCGGAGCGGCGCAGTTGGTGGCCTCGGAGGCCAGGTGGCTGCGGCCCATGATCTCCGCGAGCGGTGCGTATTCCAGGTTGGTCAGGCCGGGGCCCCATTCGGGATGGGGATGGAAGAGGTTCCACAGCCCGCGGGCCTTGGCTTCCTTCTTCAAGTCGTCGATGATCGGCGGCTGAAAGTGCGGGTTACCGGACTCACGCATCTGCTCTTCGTAGACCGCTTCGGCCGGGTAAACGTGCTTGTCCATGAAATCGAGCAGTTCGGCCTGGTACTTCTTGGTGCGATCCGAGAACTCAAACACTGACATGTGAACTCCTGACAGAGAGGGAAGGAAAATTGGGGGCTCGATGTTCGAGATGGCTGTTGACACCCTCGACGACATCCGGGCCGTGAAATGCGTTCAGCATCAGCGATTCCGCACGCCTGGCGGAATCGGTGAAGGTCGAGTGCGCGTCGGCACTCATCTGAGATTTGATGACGAAGAGGGACGTCGGCGAGCAGTTCGCCGCGATGTCCTCGGCGTAAGCAATCGCCGCATCCAGAACGTCACCGCCGGTGACCAGGTGGTCGATCAGACCGATGCGGTACGCCTCGTCGGCGTCCACCATCCGGCTGGAAAGCAGAAGATCGACTGCTCGACTGTGCCCGACCAAGCGGGGCAACATCCAGGAGATGCCGTACTCCGCAATCAGGCCTCGACGCGCGAACGCGGTAGTGAATCGTGTTGCGCTCGAACCGAAACGAACGTCGCAGTACAGAGCCTCGACCATTCCGAGCCCGGCAGCGACGCCGTTGACGGCGGCGATCAGCGGCTTGCGGATGGTGGTCGGGAAATGACGGTCTCGCGGCCGGACAAGATCACTTTCGGAGACTTCGCCGACGTTCTTCAAATTGCCGAGGTCAGCACCCGAGCAGAATCCTCGGCCGGAGCCGGTGACAACAATTGCTCGGACACTGGGATCTTCGTCTGCCACGGCCAGAAAGTCGTAGTACTGATCTTCGAGCTCGTTGGTCCACGCGTTGAGAACGCGGGGCCGATTGAATGTCAGAACCAGCACCGCTCCTCTCTGCTCGGAGAGGACGAGTTCCTCGGTCATCGTGTTCCCGCGAGGAGCGACGCCTGGTACCGGCGCATCCCGCGCAGCCAACGGTCGTAGTCGGCGCCCTTCTGCCGGTACATGTCCAGCACGTTCTTGTGCGGAAGGATGAGAAATTCTTCGGCATCCACTGCCGCAAGAACGATTTCGGCGCATTCGGCAGGCTCGAGAACATTGCCTGCCGCAAGCACGGCTCCGGTTGCGGCCTTGCCGACCGGATCGCCGGAGTTCTCACCTTCGTAGAGAAGCTTGGTGTTGACGCCCATCGGGCACAGGCAACTGACGCGAACACCCTGATCTCCGTAGGTGATCGAGAGCCACTCGGCAAACGCGACCGCGGCATGTTTGGTCACCGAGTACGCGGCGGACCCGACCTGACTGAGCAAGCCGGCCGCAGAGGCCGTGCTGATGAAGTAGCCCTCCCCGCGCTCCGTCCAGCCGGGGACGAGGAGCCTGGCAGCGCGAATGTGGGCGCGAACGTTGACGTCGATCGTCGTGTCCCAGACGTCTTCACTGATGTCGAGGCCCATGCCACCGGTGACGCCGGCATTGGCGAAGTAGAGGTCGACCGGGCCGAATTCCTTTTCCGCCTGCGCGATCAGGCCCGCAATGACCGTCTCGTCGGAGACGTCGCCACCGGCAGACACGGCCGCTCCGGGACGCTCCGCGTTGATCGCCTCTGCTACTGCCGAAGCTGCTGCCCCGTCCAGGTCAGCCACTACGACGCGAGCACCCTCGGCAGCCAGTCGCTCGGCCAGTGCACCGCCGATTCCCCCGCCGCCACCGGTGACAATTGCTACCTTCTGGGCAACCTTCATGAGCGATTCCTCTCGCTTGCGTCATACCTACGCGCTGACAGTGATCCACGTCTCCCCTCATGTATAGTTGAATCCGGCGTCAGTTTCAACCGTCGAATCGCGACGGTCACCCGAACGGCCCGTTCCGTCCTCCTGAACTGCGAGTAAAGGGATAACGATGACTGAAAACCAATTGCCCGTCCGCCCGTCCACCTTCGCCGAGCTCGAGAAGCTCATCGGCCAGGAACTTGGCCCGACGGAGTGGTACGACATCACCCAGGAGCGCATCAACGCGTTCGCCGAAGCCACAAACGATCATCAGTGGATTCATGTCGACCCGGAACGAGCCGCATCGAGCCCGCTCGGCAGCACGATCGCGCACGGACTCTTCAGCCTCTCACTGGGACCCCAGTTCTCCTACCAACTCATCCACTTCGACGGCTTCGCCCACAGCCTCAATTACGGCTACGACAAGGTTCGCTTCCCCGCTCCCGTTCCCGTGGGATCCCGGGTCCGCATGCGCGCAACCGTCGTGTCCGCGGAGCAGTTGCCCGGCGGAATCCAAGTGAAGATGAGCCAGGTGGTCGAGCGCGAGGGTTCCGACAAGCCCGTCGTGGTCGCCGAATCCGTCGCTCGCGTCGTCGAAAAGAGCTGAACCGAAAAGAGCTGAACCGAAAAGAGCTGAACCGAGACTGGGACGCCCGGCCGCTCGAACATCGATGCAGCCGGGGCGGCCCACCTCGTCAGAGACGGTCGGGGAACTTCAGAGCGTTCGCCCACAGATCGGTCACAGTGGCGACAATCTGATCGAACTCCGGTGAACGCCCGTCCACCTCACCCTCACGAAGGGTGAACAGACTGTAGGCGAGTCGACTCACCATGCCGGACAGA
Organism: Rhodococcus sp. RCBS9; assembly: GCF_029457415.1. Lineage (NCBI taxonomy): Bacteria > Bacillati > Actinomycetota > Actinomycetes > Mycobacteriales > Nocardiaceae > Rhodococcus > Rhodococcus sp. RCBS9. The sequence continues at coordinate 1,967,434 of NZ_CP120422.1, forward strand.
GCAATCGACGCCGTCATCGGATCCAGCGCCGTGTCCGCGATGCCGCGGGACTGCAGATCTGCGATCCCGCGGGCATTACGGCGTATGAACGCATTGGCACGCTCGCTGCGGAACTTCCGGAACTCCGGGTCGATGTGAGCAACCTGCTCCATGAGCCCCATCAACTTCGCATTGCGTTGATACGCGGCCAGATACGCTCGATTACTTGCCTCGAGCACGGCGTACGGATCGTCCGCGCTCGCAACGCGTCCCATGCCCGGGTGCATCATGTCGTCTCGCGCGACCTCGAGGACGGCGGCGAACACCTCTTCCTTGTTCGCGAAGTACGTGTAGAACGATCCCGTCGCGCAACCGGCTTCTTTTGCGATGTCGATCAAACGTGCATCGAGATAGCCACTGCGCTCGAAAACCTTACGGGCAGCAGCAACCAATGCCGCACGCGTGCGTGTCCCCCGCTCGGTGGTCGGTCGATCCCGGAGCAGCGCGGGCGGAGCCACCGGTAAGGCGGCAATTCGCGATTCGTCGTCGAGCACGGTGCGCTCCTCATCCTTCCGATCAACATCATCTTCGGGACAATCCCAGCAGACTCGATGTTGACGCCGGATTCAAGTGTACGCTCTGGTGAGACCCAGGACACACAATCGGTCGATTCCTCCCGAAAGGCAGAACCATGGTTAGCGTTCTCGACCCGGTGACCCGTCACGCGGAAGCCACTCCGGAAAATATTGCAATTCGCGGCACGGATAATCATTGGACATACCGACAGCTCCACGACGCGTCTCTGGCGTTTGCCGGCCGCATTCGCGACGAAGGGTTGAGCATCGGCGACCGGGTTCTGCTCGCGGCGCCGTCGGTGCCTGAATTCATCGTGGCGTACATGGGGATTCAGGCTGCAGGTTGTGTCGTGGTGCCCATCAACACGATGTCGGCGCAACCCGAAGTCGAGTACGTACTGGACGACGCCGAGATTTCGCTGGCGATCGCCTGGCACCAGCTCGGTCCCGCAGTTCAGGATGCAGGGAGTGCGCGCGGCGTCCCGGTGTGGACGCTCACCGAAGAATCGGCGAAGGCCGACCATCCACCGGCAACGGTGGTCGACCGCGACACAGCGGACACCACGGCGATTCTCTACACCTCCGGTACCACCGGACGTCCGAAGGGCGCTCAGCTGACAGTCGGGAATCTGTTGTCTGCCGGTGAGATCGGCGCCGAGAGCAGCCGGGGAAATCCCTCGGACCGCACCGGTACCGGACTGCCGCTCTTTCACATCTTCGGCCAGGGTTCGGTCATGATGGCAACCTTCACCGGCGGCGGATCACTATCCCTGCTCGCCCGGTTCGACCCGGCCGCCATGCTCGATCTGGTGCGTCGGGACAAGCTCACCATCATGGCGGGCGTCCCCACCATGTGGAATGCCATGCTGCACGCCGCAGCCGACGTGGACAGCTCCGACTTCGAACAACTGCGGATCGCAATCTCCGGTGGCGCATCACTTCCCGGTGAAGTCGCTCGCGCCTTCGAAGCACGGTTCAACTGCACAATCCTCGAGGGCTACGGCCTGACCGAGACGAGCGCATTCGGAACTTTCAACAGCATCGACCGCGTCGCAAAGATCGGATACACCGGCCGCGCCGTACCGCGCACCGAGGTCGAGGTCCGTGATCACGACGGAAATGTCTGCCAGGCAGGCACAGTGGGCGAGGTATTCATCAAAGGACCGACGGTCATGAAGGGCTACTGGAGGCGCCCGGCCGACACGGCCGCCGTCCTGTCCGACGACGGATGGTTCCGCACCGGAGACCTCGGCGAGACCGACGCCGACGGTGACCTTCGCATCGTCGACCGCGTCAAGGACCTCATCATCCGCGGTGGATACAACGTCTATCCAGGCGAGGTCGAAGAGGTGCTCTACCAGCACCCCGACATCATCGAGGCCGCGGTGATCGGTATACCCGACGACTACTACGGCGAGGAGGTTGCGGCGGTGGTGGCCGTGCGCCCAGGCTCCGACCTCGAAGCAGATGACGTCACCTCTTGGGCTCGGGAACGTCTGTCCGCCTACAAGATTCCGCGGGTGGTCCAGTTCATCGACGCGCTCCCGAAGGGTTCGACGGGAAAGATCCTCAAGCGATCGATCGACCGCACCGAACTCCTCGCCCAGAAGCAGAACTGAAAACACAGGTGAACCCCGGCGAGATTTCGCCGGGGTTCACCTGTCCATGCGCTCAGAGTGCCCTGTCCATACGCTCAGAGTGCGTCGAAGTACTCGATCTGCGGGGCGCCTGCGAGGAAGGGCGCCATCGCCTTTCCCGCGGCCTGGAAATGCTCGGACGATCCATGGGCCTTGATCGCAGCACCGTCTTGATACAGCTCCATGAACTTGTAGGAATTCGTATCCGTCTTCGAGCGGATCAGTTGATACAGAACCGTTCCGGGCTCTTCCGTGCGCACCTTCTCGGCAAGTTCGGCGACTACGGCTTCGAACTGTTCGCCGCTTCCGTCTTTGACGGTGATATCCGCGATGACAGCAATCATTCATTCCTCCAAAAGTGTTCCAGCAGTATTCGAGTGTTACCGAGAACCTACAGTTTCACTGCATGGGCAGTAGTCCGAACGTCGATTCCAACTGACTGCGAGTGCTTTCCGCATCGGTGTGGAGAATGCCGGCGATCCCCAATCGTGCCGCGCCGTCGAGGTTCTGTTGCAGGTCGTCGATCATCACGGCGCCTTCGGGCGCAACACCCAGCCGCTCGCACGCGATGGTGTAGATCTGACGAGAGGGCTTACGAATCCCGACTTCCGAGGAGATCACCACTTCGTCGGCGAGGTCCTCGAGCACAAAACCCGCGTAGCAATCACGCCCGAAAGCATTGGACACGAGCGCAACAGGGTGACCCGCCGCTCGGACGTCCGCAATCAGTCGCACCATCTCTTCGTCTCGGACAAGCCCGGCCTGCATACGGTCGACCAATCCTTCGCTGTCCACGACGGCGCCGTGCGCTCGTAGCCGTTCCCCGAATCCTGCTTCGAAGGCCTCCTGGTCGATCTTTCCGGATTCGTGATCGGAGAGCAGTTTTTTCGAGACGTCGTCGCGGGAGAGCAGGGTCAACGGAAGTCGTGGGTCGCCGCCAAGCGAGGCCCCGAAATCTTCGAAGGCCCGCAGCACACTGGAGGTGAGAACTCCACCGAAATCGACGAGCACTGCCGTACGCGTGGGTGTCATTGCTCCATCAGACACCAAACATGAACCCGGCGTCAACATCAATTTTGGCGTAGCGAGAATTGCAAAGTGTTGATCCACAACCGGTTGACGGTATCGAGCAGACCGTCGAAGGTCACTCCGGCGGCGCCATCCTCGCCGCCGCGGGATACGAAGTACCCGAACGCAAGTCGACTGATCATCCCGGAGAGTGCCCGAGACGTCAGTAGCGGATCCAGATTCGCGTCCGCCAGTCCGGCTTTCTGCAGCTTCTCGATACTGCGCGCGTTGCGTCGAACAAACGCGTCAGCACGCTCGAGGCGGAGAACCCGGAACTCCGGATCGATGCTTGCTACCTGCTCGAGCAGTCCCATCAGCTTCGCGTTCCGTCGGTACGCCTCGAGGTACGCGCGGTTACTCGCCGCGATGACCTCAGCAGGATCCGCGCCTTTCGGAGTGTGCGGCATACCCGGATGCATCATGTCTTCGCGTGCCAACTCCATCACTGCCGCGAAGATCTCTTCCTTGCTCGCGAAGTAGGTGTAGAAAGTACCGGCCGAGCACTGCGCCTCCACAGTGATGTCGATCAGCCGCGAGTCCAGATAGCCGGACCGTTCGAAAACGGTGCGGGCCGCATCGATCAACGCTCGACGCGTACGCAAGCCACGCTGAGTGGAGGGGAGTTCCCGTGACACTGTCGACGAAGCATCTTCGGAGCCTGTGCGTGCTGCAGCCATGCTCCAGTTATACGTCAGACGCCCGCTACCGGTGACCGATAGCGGGCGTCTGCTCGAAACCGAAAGAGTTACTTGGCGTACAGGTGCGCGCCCGGTATTGCGTTCGGATCGTCCCGAACTTCCTTCGGGTTGGTCTCTTTCAGCACCCAGGCACTGAAGAAGGTCACCAGACCCATGAGGGCCACGAACACGGCAACCCATGTAGTGGTCCCGGTCTTCGCGATGAGTGCCGTCATGATGAACGGAGTACCACCGCTGACCGTGATCGCCGCCAGCTGGTACGCCAACGATGCTGCCGAGTAACGCACGTTGGGCGCGAACAGCTCACCCATGTACGCAGCGATCGGCCCGTAGGTCATCGACTGGAACACGCTGCCGACTGTCACCGCGATGAAGAACAGCGGCAGAGACTTGGTGTTGATCAACCAGAAGTACGGGAATGCCCAGACCACGATCGCCGCGGCGCCGATCAGGATCATCGGACGACGACCGATCTTGTCGGACATCTTCCCGGACCACAGCACCACGCCGACTGTCAGCAACGCGCTCAGGAGCGAGATGATGAGCAGTGAGTTCCGCTTCAACCCCAGTTCGGTTGTGCCGTAGCTGAGCACGCCGGCGATGCTGATGTAGAACAGTGCATTGGTGGCGGCCAGAAGTCCGCAACCGAGCAGAATCTTGCGCCAGTGATCCTTGAGCGCCTGCGCCAGTGGAGCCTGAACGACGACGTCCTTTTGGTTCTTCTTGGCGTCTTCCTGCAACTCGAGGAATTCCGGCGTGTCCTCGACCTTCGTCTGGATGTACAGAACCACAGGGAAGAGCAGCGCGCTGGCGAAGAACGGAACTCGCCAACCCCAGCTCAGGAATGCATCATTGGAAATGGTCGCGGTCGCGACGAGGAAGACCAGGTTGCCAAGCACTACACCGAACGAAACACCCATCTGACCGAAAGTGCCTGAGAATCCGCGCTTCTTGGGACTCGCTGATTCGGTGAGGAGAAGGACGATTCCGCCCCACTGGCCACCGCAGGCGAGACCTTGGATGAATCGCAGTGTCACGAGGAGAATCGGAGCGACGACGCCGATTGCCGAAGCACTCGGAATCGCGCCGATCAGGAACGTCGCGATAGCCATCAGCAACAGGCAGGTGACGACGGCGGGCTTACGTCCGTACTTGTCGCCGAAGTGTCCGGCGACCAAACCGCCGATGGGGCGGGCAACGAAGCCGGCCCAGAACGTACTGAACGAGAGCAGTGTGCCCATCAGTGCGGATGAATCGGGGAAGAACACATGCGGAAAGACCAGTGCCGCAGCCGTTCCGTACAGGAAGAAGTCGTACCACTCGATGGAACTGCCAAGCAGTCCCGCGCCTAGAAGTTTGCGGTGCGCCTTCTTCTTCTTCCGTTCCTGATCGGACAGGCCCCCTGCCTGCGTGCTCGAATCCACTGCCGATCTCGTCATGGGTTACTCCTCGATGGGTCGGACGCTCGTCGCGCCGGGAGTTGAGAAGCGGAACCGGGCCAGAAGTAGAAACTGACACCAACTTCAACTCTGTGGCGTTGCGATCAGTCTGCGATACAAAAAGAGTGATGTCAATCACTGAAATGCATTGCCGCATAGGGGACTAAATCCCCACCGATGCTCGTCAGCCACCACGACGAATGGCCGGCTCACCTTGTCGGCGGCCGGCAATTCGTTTGTCAGGCAGATCTAGTTCGGTACCCGCAGTTCACGACGAAGAATCTTGCCGCTCACTGTTTTCGGCAGGTCATTCATGACCTCGACGATGCGTGGATACTTGTATGCTGCAAGCCTTTCCTTGCAGAACTCGACCAGATCCTCGGTGGTCGCCTCGGCACCGTCCTTGAAGGACACGAAGGCCTTCACGGTTTCGCCGCGATACGGATCCATGACACCGACGACAGCAGCCTCTCGTACGGCGGGGTGTTCGTAGAGAACATCTTCCACTTCGCGTGGCCACACTTTGAAGCCCGAGGCATTTATCTGATCCTTCATCCGGTCGACGATGTAAAACCAACCGTCGCCGTCCATGAATCCGATGTCGCCGGTGTGAAAACGCCCGTCCGGCATGGCATGTGCGGTCTCGTCCGGCTTGTTCCAGTATCCGAGTGCAACCTGGGGACCGGAGACCACGATCTCGCCGTACTCCCCGACCTGTACCGGCTTGTCGTTCTCGTCCACCACCTCGGCGTACGTATTCGATACCGGTACGCCGACAGCAACGGCCCCCGACGCCGGATCTACCGGCGCTTCACGCGAATTCGGCACCACGATTGCCGGGCTGTTCGTCTCGGTCAGCCCGTAGCCGTTGTGAATGTAGTGACCGAACTTCGCCCGGAACGCTTCCAACGCCGCGTGCGGGATCGGCGCGCCACCTGAATACACCGACTCGAGAGAGCTCAAAGATTCCTTCGAGACTGCGGCGCTGTCCGTCCACGCGATGAATACCGTGATCGCTCCGATGATCGCGGTAGCCCGATGCTCCGAAATCGACTCCGCTGCAACGATGGGATGGAATCGGCAAGTCAGAATCGTGGGCGCGCCGGCCAGGAGTGGAGCCGCGACGTGCCCGATCAACCCGGTGATATGGAACAGTGGCGCCACCGCGAACATCGCGCCGCCGGGGCGCAACCCCAGCCAGTCCCGATAGATCTGCGCTGCGAACACGACATTTGAGTGCGTGTTCATCGACCCCTTCGGCGGGCCGGTCGTCCCCGACGTATAAGGAAGGTAGGCAAGGTCTTCCGGAGACAGATCGACCTTCTCGGGCTTCTGCCCTCGATGAGCCTCGATCAATTCCAGTAGATCCGGAAATCCATCATGACGAATCCTGGACGCCGAACCGAAGATCCGTTCATCGTCGCGCGACTGAAAATCCCGTTCCGACGTAGTGATGACCCGTCGCACTTCGGTGCCCTCGGACGCAGTCGCCACGGTCTCGGCCGAGGACTCGAGACAGATGACTGCTACCGCTCCGCTGTCGGCCAGTACGGTGGACAGCTCACGGTCGCGGTACATCGGATTGACCGGAACGACGACGGCACCGAGCTTCCAGATCGCGACTGTCGCGATCACGAACTGCGGAACATTCTGCAGGACAAAGGAAACTCTGTCTGCGAACCCGATTCCATCCTTGGCGAGGGCTACGGCAAGCGCATCCGACATCTCGTCGAGCTCGGCAAAGCTGACGGTCCTGTCGAAGTACCTGATGATCGGGGCGGTGCGATCACGCTCCAGCGAAGCACGGAACATCGCGAGGGCGTCGACGTGCTCGATGTCTACGTTCGGCGGAGTGTCGGCGTCGTAATTGGCGAGCCAGGGCTTGCTCTCGTACACGTTGGTCATATCTCAGCTCTCGAAGTACCGACGTGGGTTGTCCACCAGCATCGCCTTGACCTGGTCTTCGGTGACACCACGTTCGAGCAGCGCCGGAATGACATCATCACTGATGTGGGTGTAGTTCCAGTTCGGAAGTGCCACTTCTCTTGCCGCGCTGGGGAAGTAGTCGATGAAACAGGACGCGTCATGTGCCAGAACCATCTTCTCCGCGTAACCGCGACGGGCCATCTCCACCACGGTGTTGACACGATCCTCGAACGACAGGAACGGTTCGAGACCGAAACGGTCCATCCCCAGTAGCGAACCGGCATCGGCCAGCGCACACAAGTAGTCGAGATCCGTGGTGTCGCCGGAGTGACCGATGACCACCTTGGTCAGATCCGCACCCTCTTCGGCCAGAACCTTCTGCGCGACCAGCCCGGATTCAGTGTGCGGATTGGTGTGCACGGTGATCGGCACTCCCGTTTCCACCTGCGACTGTCCGACCGCGCGCATGACCCGCTCGACGCCGGGGGTAAGGCCCGGCTCCTCGATGGCGCACTTCAGGAAGGAGGCTCGGACACCGGTTCCGGCGATTCCTTCCCTGATGTCCTTGACGAACAGTTCGACCATCGGCTCGGGGCCGTCGAACAGCAATCCCGGTCCGGTGTAATGGAATTGGAAGGGAATGTCGTTGTAGGTATAGATGCCGGTAGCAACGATGATGTTGAGATCGACCTGCTCGTTGATCCGGACGATTCGCGGAATGTACCGGCCGAGGCCGATCACCGTGGGATCGACGATCGTGCTGATTCCGCGGGACTTCACCTCGGTCAGCTTTGCCACCGCGTCCGCTACCCGTACTTCCTCGTCCCAGGGTTCGGGGTAGTCGGGGTAGTTCTGGCGCAACTCCTCACCCAGAACGAAGACATGCTCGTGCATCAACACCTTTCCCAGATCGGCTGTGTCCACCGGCCGACGAACGGTTTGTACTGAACTCATCGATCGAACCCCTGACTGTGATCGCCATCACTAACATGAGACAATGAGCTAGTGTGTCTCACGTGGCCAGGTTCGTCAATAGGCTCGATCCCCCGAGGCTCACCATTTTTCAACGGCCGAAATTGTGCAGTACCGGACAACCGGAGAGAATGTCCCGATGCCTACCGACCTCGAACGCCGACGCGCGATCGACACCGCCGCGAGCATGTACCTCGCGGAGGAACCACTCGACATGTCACTGCTCGCCGAACGTCTCGGCGTAGGCCGCGCGACGCTGTACCGCTGGGTCGGCAACCGCGACGAACTGCTCGGAACAGTGCTGGCCGAGGCCACCGAACGGACATACCGAAAGGCGATGTCACAGGCGTCGGGGCAAGGTCCGGAGTACATTCTCGACGTCTTCGGCCGCGTTATGCGATCGGTGGAATCGTCGACAGAACTGCGCGCGCTGACCAAACGCGAACCGATGGTGTTCATCAAACTCGCGATGATGCCCGGCTCCATCGAATCGATCTCCGCCTCCATCACCGCCGAAATCTTGCAGTCCCAGGTCGACGCCGGCCAACTGACGATCACGCTCTCGCCGCAAGTACTGGGCGAAGCCCTCGTCCGCATCTGCGACGTACACCTCTACGCCCCCCTGCTCGGCCGAGAAAAGGCCGAGATCGAGACTGCCCTCGACCTGATCGCACTGCTCCTCGGCGTCACCCGCAACTGACACGCTTCGACCGCGTGAACACTACGGCGACACACCGGCCACCCGAGTCCTCAGACGTCTGATGAGTTGTTACTCTTTCGGTACCCACCCGAGAGGCAAGCCGTGTCCGACGACCACACAGGATTCACACTTCGCAGTGGTCCGCTGGTACCGCAACTCGAACAGTTGCTGCGCGGGCGAATCATGCACGGAACGTGGGCGCCGTCCGAGCGCATACCGAGCGAGGCGGCCCTCGCCGTCGAACTCGGCGTCGGGCGTTCCTCGATTCGCGAGGCAATCCGCCTCCTCGCTCGCGACGGACTACTCGAAGTCCGACACGGCGTCGGAACCTTCGTGGCTGCCGCGTCCGAACTCGAGCACGTCGACGAATTCACCAAACTTCTTCGACGCTCGAGGATCCTCGAGGTCTTCGAAGTCCGTCGCGCACTCGAGATCGAGGCCGCCAGACTGGCCGCGGAGCGGGTACAACCCGAGGACCTCGACGGCCTGCGGCGGCGACTGACCATGCGACACAGTCATTTCGAGGGTGATGTCGAGAAGTTCGTCGACGTCGACCTCGACTTCCACACCGAAGTCGTTCGGCTGTCCGGAAACGCAGTTCTGCTCTCGCTTTTCACGTCGGTGCGTCCACTCCTTCGTGAATCCCTCGTCGAGATGATGGCCCACGAGGCCGGCGTCCCCGACACCTCACATGCCCATGATCAGTTGGTCGAGGCCCTTCAAGACGCCGACCCAGAAGCCGCGGTAGCGGCAACTCGAGCAAACATCGACACCGTCCTACGACGACTGCGTGTGCTCGACGCCTAAGAGAGGTTAGTTCTCGTGCAACACCCCACCGGCACAGTTCTGTCGACCGAACACGTGGATCTCGTCCGCGACGGCCGATACTTGTTGAAAGACATCAACATTTCGATCGAACCCGGACAACACTGGGTCCTCCTCGGCGCGAACGGCGCGGGCAAGAGCACGCTTCTGAGCCTGCTCGGAGCAACCGCCCACCCGACTCGCGGTTCCGTTTACGTCCTCGGCCACAAGTTGGGCCGCGTCGACATGAGGGAACTGCGGATGGACATCGGGCACGTGAACCCTCGTCACACGATCGGAATTCCGATCACCGTCCGCAACGTCGTGATCACCGGCCTCACCAACACCACCGAGGTGATGCCGCGCTGGTCACCGACGCCGGAGCAAGAGGCTCATGCCGACGCACTGATCGATCTACTCGGAATGAGTCCGCGTTCAGACGCGCTGTGGCCCAACTTGTCCCAAGGCGAACGGGGACGAACCCTGATCGCCCGCGCACTCATGGTCGAACCGCGCCTGCTTCTGCTCGACGAACCGGCGACCGGGCTCGATCTTGCTGCACGCGAACAACTCTTGACGGCACTGGACGACCTCCGCAATCAGAACCCGTCACTTGCCAGCATCCTCGTGACGCACCACATCGAGGAGATCCCCAGCACCACCACACATGCTCTTCTGATCAAGGACGGCGTCGTGACCGCCAGCGGCCTCGCCGAGGATGTGATCACCACCCAGAACATCAGCGAGTGCTTCTCGCATCCCATCGAGATCGAGCGTCGTGGTGGTCGGTGGAATGCTCAGTCGCGGCCACGCGAAAGAGTGTGACCGACAGTAGTTTCAGAGACGTCTGGCGCCGGGTCCCTCCCGGCCCAGTTCGTCTCCAGGGTTGAGCAGGTTGCATGTTTTCAGTGACAGACACCCGCAGCCGATACAGCCCGTCAGTTCGTCCTGCATCCGGTTGATGGCCTGCTTGCGATCCTCGAGGCGCTGATTCCACTCCGTGGAAATCTTGCGCCAGTCCTTCTTCGTCGGAGTTCGCCCCTGCGGCAACGATCCGAATACTTCGGCAACTTCGGCCAGGGGTATCCCGAATCTGACTGCCAACTGGATCAGCGACACCCGCCGGATCGAATGCCGCGGGAACTTCCTCATATTTCCTGCCGTCCGCTCCGCAGGAACCAGACCGAGTGTTTCGTAGTAGCGCACAGCCGACACGGCGACGCCAGTGCGCTCCGATACCTCGCCGATCGAGAGAAGTTCGTCACTCTTACGGATCATTCTGCCTCCCAATGGCTGCGCGACATTGACCTGAAGCGCACTCGAGATTCTACCTTCGACAACATGCACTCCCCCACCGATGCTCCCACCGGAACCTGGCGGCAGCTCCTGAGCGGTCGATACCTCGGCACCGCTACCGTCCTCGCAGGCGGCGTTGCGCTGTACGCGACCAACGTCTACCTGACGACCAGCCTGCTTCCGACTGCCATCGACGACATCGGCGGTCAGCAGTACTACGCCTGGACCGCGACGGTCTTCCTCATTGCTTCCGTCATCTCTTCGATGTTGGTCACCAACGTCCTCGCCGCCAGGGGACCGCGCGGGGCCTACCTGATCGGCCTCGCGATCTTCGCGCTCGGCACCGTTGTCTGTGCGGTCAGCCCGACGATGGAATTGCTGTTGGTCGGCCGCACGATCCAGGGTTCGGGCGGTGGCCTGCTGGCCGGTCTCGGTTACGCCGTCATCAATGCCGCGCTCCCCAGACATCTGTGGACTCGCGGGGCCGCGCTGGTTTCGGCGATGTGGGGAGTCGGCACCTTCGCCGGCCCTGCAATCGGCGGTGTCTTTGCTCAGTTCGGAGCCTGGCGATGGGCTTTCGGCGTCCTGGTCATCGCGACGATCGCAGTCGCCGCTCTCGTCCCCAGCGCGCTACCGGCACATGAACCGGGCAGCACCACCAGTAGCCCGGTGCCGGTCCTCTCGCTGGCATTGCTGACTGCGGCAGCTTTGCTGGTCAGCGTTGCCGGAATTCTGTCCAACCTCGCCGTGACCGCCGCAATGGTTCTCGCCGCTGTGCTGCTACTGATCGCTTTTGTCGCCGCTGACCGTCGCTCGCGCCACGGCGTACTACCGCCGTCGACGTTCAACGCGTCATCTCTCAAATGGGTGTACCTGACCATCGTCGTCCTCGCCGTCGCGTCGACCGTCGAGACGTTCATTCCACTCTTCGGGCAACGACTTGCCGGCCTGGCGCCTCTCGCGGCCGGATTCCTCGGGGCCGCACTCGCTCTCGGCTGGACTCTCGGCGAAATCCCGAGCGCCTCGGCCACGACCCCTCGTATCGTGCGACGAATCGTTGTCAGCGGTCCGATCCTCGTCGCGATCGGGTTGGGCATCATGGCAGCATTTCTCACCGAACACGCCGGCGCCGGTGCGATGGTCGCGTGGGTGATCGGACTGCTGTTCGCCGGCGTCGGAATCGGCATCGCCTGGCCTCATCTTGCAGTCGGGGCGATGACCTCGGTCACCGATCCCGGAGAAGGTGCGCGTGCCTCGGCTGCCATCAACACCGTTCAGCTGATCGCCAATGCTTTCGGTGCAGCCCTGGCCGGAGTGCTGGTCAACATCGGCGAACCGTCGACGCTTCGTTCTGCGCAATTGCTTCTCTTCACCTTCGCCGCTGTCTCGATCATCGGCATTGCCGTGGCAGCTCGCGCACTTCCGCGAACGCCCGACAAAATCGGCAGCCCCGAAATCGTTCACGACGCTCGCTAAACTGTGAGAAACCCACACGGAGGAGTTGGCCAGTGACAGAACCGGATCCGGGCACAGTGGAAACCGACTTCCCGAAGACGGGAGCTCCCGCACAGCGCGCGCTGATCGCAGCGGGTTACACCCATCTCGCGCAGCTGACGTCCGTGTCCGAGAAGGAACTCGGCGCTTTGCACGGGATGGGACCGAAGGCCTTGAGGATTCTGCGCGAAGCACTCGCCGAACGTGGTCTGAGCTTCGCCGACTGAGCTCTCACATCAGACCAAGCTCGCCCGCACCTGGTTGCCACCTTCGCGCTTCGCTTCGTACATCACCGAGTCCGCGACGCGGAAGAGTTCGGCAAAAGCAGCGTCGACGGACTCACCCGGATTCCGGGGCGCGGTGCGGACCGCCATTCCGATGCTCGCGCTCGTCGGAGGGTCATCGTTCGCTCCGTCCATCGCGGAGCGGATCTGTCCTTCCAGCCTGGAGATCACGCTGACCGGTACCCGTTCGACCACGACGAACTCGTCACCGCCCATACGAGCAGTCAAGGCGGACTGGGTTGTCCACAAACGGATGCGCAGTGCAGTTCGCATGATCGTGCTGTCTCCTACGTCATGGCCGTGAACGTCGTTGATCGTCTTGAAGCGATCGAGGTCGATCACCACTACGAGCAGCGCATCCGCTTCGGTGACCGGAGCGCCCATCAAGTCATTCACCCGACGCGCCAATCCGCGACGGTTGAGCAGTCCGGTCAACGGGTCGATGTCGGAGGTAGTGGCATCCGAACCCAGGACCGCCAGAACAATCTGTGACACAACAGGAATCACGATGATCGTAGCCAGCACAACCGAGATCTTCGCCAGTCCCAAGCCGACGTCCGCTGCTGGCCCGAACAACAAAGTCCACCCCGAAAGCACCGTGACGGTCGAGGCGAAGACCAAGTGACCGACTTGGAGTTTCGGATTGTGGAAGAACGCGATGTAGCCGCCGATCGACGCGAAAACGACGCACGCGATGAGTCGTCCCAGCGGTTCCGAGTCGGTTGCGGCCGCCGCCGCAATCGCGACGTCGGAACCCACGACAAAGGTGTACGACCACAGCGGCGTCGGCGGAAACAGCCACCAGATCAGGGCCGCGCCGAGGCACAGCGCGATGACCGCCAGATTGACCGCTCGCCAGAACGTACCTTGCGGACCGACGTCACTGAATCGCGCCGACAGCAACACCAGCCCCATCCAGAATGCTGTTCCGCCGACCAGCGCCCGGCAGGAAGTCAAGAACCCGCGGTCCTGGAGGTACCTGCTGAAACTGTGGAACTGGTCCGGCAACTGCCACCAGCGCATGACGACGTCGACCAAACCGTTCATCGCCGATCAGCCGATGCAGCTCCGCAACTTTTGGGCGTACTTCGACGAAACGGACTCGCTGATTTCCCCCCGGAGCACACTGGCATATCCGGCAGCATAGTCAGCGGCGACAGACAAAAACCGTTCTGCCGGATTTGAATCGGTCGATCAACTCAAAGCGTCGTAGGCCGCCGATACGTACTGCGCCGATCTCTCGGAACCGAGCAGACCCGGCCCCATCTTGTTCATCACGTACGAGAACGTCATGCGCTTCTCGGTGTCGATGATGATCTGCGAGCCACCCCAACCTCCCCAGAAGCAGATTCGCCCCTCCGGAATGAACGGGACGGACTCGGGCGTCGGCAATCCGAATCCGACGCCGAAGCGGACCGGCACGCCGAGGACGAGGTCGACCCCGTACGACTGCTCCTCGAAGATCTTGTCGATCGTTTCCTCCGACAGCAAGCGAACGTCACCGACCTTGCCACCGCACGCGATCACCGATTGGATCCTTGCGAGTGCCCTCGCATTCGAATGACCGTTGGCCGCACCGATCTCGGCGGCGCGCCACCCGTCGGTCCACGAACCTGTAGCGTCAGCGGGCGGCGCGGTGAATGTCTTCACCATGATGTTGTCCATCCCGAGTGCCGCGATGTCGATCGGCAACGGCGGTGGCGCAATCACATTCGAGACTCGCCCGTATTCCGACTTCGGCAAGCCCAGGCGGAAATCAGCATCGAGTGGGCCGGCGATTTCCTCGTCGATGAAGCGGCCGAGGGTTCGTCCGTCGATGCGCCTGACGACCTCGCCGATCAGGTGGCCGTAGTTGAGGGCGTGGTATCCGGATGCCGTACCCGGTTCCCACCACGGAGCCTGCGTCGCCAACCGGGCGGTGGCATATTCGTCGTCGCAAATGTTCTCGAGGGTGAACGGTTGATCCCACCCCGACACACCCGAGGTGTGCGACAACAGTTGCCGGACCCGAATTCGGTCCTTGCCCGCTGCTGCGAATTCCGGCCAGTACTGCGCGACCGGGGCGTCGAGATCAAGCAACCCGCGGTCGACGAGCATGAGCGCGGCCAGTGCGGTCACGGTCTTGCTGCAGGACCAGACATTGGTAACGGTGTCGCGAGACCAAGGAGCAGTGTGCTCGACGTCGACCCAACCGCCCCACATGTCGACGACGGATTCGCCGTCGATCGTCAGTGCGATCGCTGCCCCGACGTCCTCGCCGGAATCGAGATTGCGTGCCAGCGCCTCCTTCAAGCCAGAGAATCGCTGGTCACATACGCCTTCGATGTTCGCCACTGACAGCCTCCACAGGAATGATGAAACTTGACGTCAACTTCAACTATGTCGAGTATGTGTCCGATTCACCTGTGGTGTCAATCACTTCAAGTGCCAGAGTCGGCTCAGACCAACGGGATTCCCTTGGCGATGCGCCGACGCAGATCCCAGAGATAGAAGTTGTAGGGAAACATCCGCAGAATCTTCGGACTGAACCGATTGACCAGCGCGGCGACGCGCATGGATCGGTCGAAGTTACGCTGCTGACGCACTGACCACGGGAGCCGCATTTCGTCACGAAAGGCTTGGGGCAGGAACCCGGTGGTGACGAATCGGTTGAGCGGACCGACCACGGGATGCAACAACTTCGGAGTGAAGGTCGCCGACGCGATCCCGTAGAGATGCTCACGAATCGTCTCGTCGATCGCCACCTTGTCGAGGTTCTCGTTCCAGTAGACCTCGAACGCATCCCGGTCCGCCGGCCACATGTCGCGTCGCATCTGAAGGGTTGTACCGAACGTGGCGCTGCGCTGATAGAACGCATCCCGGGTGACCGGATCGAGATCCCCGTACAAGATTTTGTAGACGTCCTCGAAGCCTCGGTACAGGCAGGCGGCTACCCACAACTGCAGTTCGGGATCGAACGCGTTGTATTCGACCGCGCTGTTCTCATCGGAGCGAACGTGCTTGTGAGAGCCGTTGACTGCGCGTCGGTACAGCTTCTTTTCTTCGTCCGTCGCCAGGCTTGCGACGGCGAGATACGTCAGCGTCGTCCGGGTTCGCTTCACCGGATGCCGATCCAACCGACCCGTCTCGACCTTGCTCTCATACACGCCGTACCCCACCGCCGGGCGCGCCAACTGCATGATGACGTTGGCGCCTGCGGCCAACAGTCCGAGCCCGGACATCGCCTTTTCAACCTCGGCGTCGATGTCGACCGCCTGGACGCCGACCGCTCCGATGCCGCCTGCCACCGCTTCCTCGCGCCCGTCCATCGAATCCCTACTCACCGTCATGGCAGAACCCCTTCGAGTCGATATCTGCGAACGCATGTTCTCAGATGAGTGAAACGCCGAAATGCCGAGATGTCAAGCAATCTCTGGATGCAAAGATGGTCTTCATGAATGACCAACCGCGTTCGTACGGTGGCGTCGACGGCGCGCTCCGCGTAGCCCAACGACGGGAGGCGCTGATCGAGGCCGGTCTGGAACTCATGGGCTCCGCCGAGCCCGAACTGACGGTCCGCGGAGTGTGCAAGAAGGCCGGTGTCGCGGCGCGGTACTTCTACGAGAGCTTCACCGATCGTGATGCTCTGATGTCGGCCGTCTACGACACCGTCATCACGGACATCGCCGTTTCAACCCAGGCTGCAGTGGACGCCGCCGAGACCGAACGCGGCAAGGCGCTCGCTGGAATCGCGAACATCGTCCGCACTATCGCGAACGATCCCCGTCGCGGACGTCTACTGTTCTCCAGCGCCCTGACGAACCCTGTCCTGGCCGAGAAACGCCAAGCGTCGACGACGATATTCATCGGTCTCCTGGCCGCCAACGCGAAGACCTTCTACCGATTGAACGACAGCGGTCATCTGACCCTGACGGCCACGTTCCTGGTCGGCGGCCTGGCGCAGACCCTCAGTGCATGGCTCGACGGGTACATCGACGTGACGGAAGAAGAACTGGTCGCCGAATGTGCGGCGATCCTGCTCGCACCCGCCCTGCCGCCGTCTTGAGCTCCTGCATTCAGTCCCAGATCCCGATGTTGTCGAGGTGAGCGAGAAGTCGAGCAGCGCCGTCGGAGAACTGCAGACTCATCTGCGCGTCCACCTGTTCTCGATCGCGCTTCTCGAACGCCGCGATCAAAGCATCGTGGCTCGATACCGCAAGCTCACCCCAGCCTGGATCCGTCGCGTAGAGACGAGCAGGGGTGTACCGAATCGCGCCGAACAGGAACCATGCCAACTTCGCACCACCCGCAGCGCGATTGATCAGGCGATGGAACTCGAATTCGCACTGCTCGATCGCAGCTGCATCCGAAGCGTCGACCGCCGCTCGCAAATCGGCATTGAGTTCCGTGAGTTCCGCGAGTTGATCAGCGGTGATGCTGTCCATCGCCCGCAACGCCAGCTTGACCGCGATCTGCCCCTGCAACCAGAAGATGTCTTCGATGTCCTGGCGACTGAGGGGCGAGACGAGATAGCCGCGATGCGGAACCAACTCGACCATCCCCTCGCCGCGTAATGCGACGAGGGCTTCTCGCACCGGCGTGACGCTGACCCCGAGGTCGGCCGCGGTTTCGTCCAGCCTGACGAACTCGCCCGGACGGACCGAGCCGGACATGATCAGGTTGCGAACGTGGTTGGCCACGTCCTCCGACAACTGTGGCCGTCTCCTCAGCTCAGATGTCGCTCTCCGAGTGCGTGCAGACGTTGCCACAACCGATCCTCACAGTCCGTACGTTTTGCCGATGATGTCTCGCTGAATCTCGTTGGTACCACCATAAATGGAGGACACAAGAGTCTTTCGCACATGGTGCTCCATGTCGAACTCAGTCGCGTAACCGTACCCACCCATCATCTGCATCCCCTCGAGCGCGACCTTCTTGGCGGTCTCGGTCAGCTTGAGCTTGGCCATCGACGCTTCCCGCGGGAACATCTTGGTCGGGTTGGCGTCGACCATTCGGGCCACGCTGTAGACCAGCAGACGGCCGCATTCGATCTCCGTGGCGAGATCCGCGATCCGGTGGCGAAGCGCCTGAAACGATCCGACCGGACGGCCGAACTGCTTACGCGTGGTGACGAATTCGAGGGTGTCGTCGAAAGCGCGCTGCGCGGTCCCGAGCATCATCGCCGCGAGGATGAGGCGTTCGATGTTGAGTCCGGCCATGAGTTGACGCCAGCCGTTGCCGACTTCCCCGACCACCGCGTCGTCGGGCAGGAATGTGTCGGTGAAGTAGAGATCGTTGACCTCCTTGCCGCCCATGGTGTCGATTCCACTGATCTTCAATCCGGAGATGTCGGCCGGGACATGGAACATGGTCAAGCCCTCGTGCTTGCCTTCACCTCGGGACGTGCGAGCCACCAGAAGGATGTTCTCGGCGAAGTGCGCGTTGGAACACCACGTCTTCTGGCCGTTGATCAGCCACCCACCGTCGACCTTCTCGGCGCGGCAACTCAGATTTCCCACGTCGGAGCCCGCTTCGGGTTCGGACATCGAGATCGACTGAGACGCGCCACGGACGATCCCGCCGAGCACTGCCTCCTTCTGGGCCGGACTGCCGAACTTCTCATATGCAGCCCCGGTGATGACGGTCGGGCCCAGTCCACCGATCGGCGCCATGCCCTTGGCGGCTTCCTCCAGGAAGATGCACAGGTCGACCGTGCTTCCGGCGGATCCGCCGTATTCCTCCGGGACAGTCAGCCCGAGCCATCCCAATTCTGCCATCTTCTCGTAGAACGCCTGGTTGTGGTTATGGGCGCCATGATCGGTCAGCAGGTCTCGCTGCTCACGGGTACCACTTTCCTTCTTGCAGAACGACGCTACCGACTTGGCGAAATCAGACTGCTCCTGCGTGAAATCCATGTACATCGAAAACTCCCGAGTGAGATGAGGCTGGAGGCTTGTCGGAGCTCGGTCCGACGCATACTGTGACTACCAGCACAGTAAATCACATCACATATATGTGATGCACCGACATGTGGAGGATCTGAAGAACATGACAGAACAGCTCGGCCGCCAGAGCACGTCCACGTCGACAGATCCGAGATCGGACGATCACACTTTCGCGAGCCTCGACCCTCGCAACGATTCCGTGGTCGCGCAGCACCCCATTGCAGACCAGCGAGAGATCGAGAAAGCGGTCGCCGCAGCACGCACGGCGTCGAAGTGGTGGGATCAACTCGGATTCCAAGGCCGCCGGAAGGTGCTCGGCAATTTCCGCGCCGCGATCGCCACTCACGCCGAATCGATGGCGGCGATCATTTCCGCCGAGACCGGAAAACCCAGCGACGACGCACTACTCGAAGTCATGCTGGCCGTCGAACATCTCGACTGGGCGGCACGCAACGCACAGAAAGTGTTGCGCCGCAGACGCGTCGGTGCAGGACTGATCAGCGCCAACCAGTCTGCATCCGTTGGCTACCGGCCGATGGGCATCGTCGGCGTGATCGGCCCCTGGAACTATCCGCTGTACACACCGATGGGGTCGATCGGCTACGCACTGGCCGCCGGCAACGCCGTAGTCTTCAAACCGAGCGAACTCTCACCAGGCGTCGGCGTCGAGTTGGCCCGGCTGTGGAACATCGCCGCACCCGGACACCCTGTCCTGCAGACCATTACCGGTGACGGAAAAACCGGTGCACTTCTGTGTTCGTCCGGTGTCGACAAGATCGCATTCACCGGTTCGACCGCTACCGCAAAGCGCGTAATGGCCGCCTGCGCGGACACCCTCACCCCCCTGGTCGCCGAATGCGGCGGCAAGGACGCCATGCTGGTGGACTCCGACGCCAACCTCGATGCGGCCGTGAGCTTCGCGGCATTCGGGGCAGTGGGCAACGGCGGACAAACCTGTGCCGGCGTCGAACGAATCTACGTCGCAGCGCCCGTGTACGACGCCTTCCTGTCCAAGCTCACCGCCGCGCTACGAGACGCCCACGCCGGCGCCACCGACAGCTCGACCTACGGGCCGATGACGCTGGGAAAGCAGACTGGGATAGTCCGGGGCCAGATCGAAGACGCTCTCAGTCGCGGCGCGAAAGCTGTACTCGGCGGACTTGATTCGTTCAACGGTCCGTTCATCGATCCGATCATCCTGACAGATGTTCCGGAGGATTCCACGGCGATCACCGAGGAGACGTTCGGCCCGAGCGTCGTGGTGAACAAGGTCGCCGACATGAACGAGGGGATCGAGCGCGCCAATGCATCGAAGTACGGCTTGGGCGCCTCGGTGTTCACCAAGAGTTCGTCGAAGGGCCGAGCGATTGCCGAAAAGCTCGAATGCGGTGTCGTCACGGTCAATTCGGTTCTCGGATTCGCCGGAATCGCCGCCCTGCCGTTCGGCGGGGTCGGCGATTCCGGATTCGGCCGTATCCACGGAGCCGATGGGCTGCGTGAGTTCAGCAGTGTGAAATCACTGGCCGTTCAGAAGTTCAACGCTCCGCTGGACCTGCTGACCATCGAGCGAAAAGCCAGGGACATGAAGATCTCACGTTGGATGCTGGCGAAACGCCACGCGAAGTCCTGAGAGATCAGGCGATCAGCCGGCGGTGACGAGCACCTGCTCGTCGCTGTCGGCTGCTTCGAGTTCACGAACCAGCGGAAGCACCTTGGCCCCGAAGTATTCGATCTCCTCCTGGAAATGCAGGAATCCGCCGAGAATCAGATCGACACCGCGACGGCGATATTCGACGATCCGATGCGCGATTTGTTCCGGCGTGCCGATCAGTTGTGAGCGGAAACCGTCGTTGTACTGAACCAAGTCCTCGAACGTCGAATCCGCCCACATCCCGTCCTTGGACGCGGTCGATGCGCCGGCCTGTTGGACTGCATTCTTGAATCCCTCGACCGCAGGGCGGTTGGCCTTGGCGATGATCTCGCGCAGTGTGTCCTTTGCTTCCGCCTCGGTGTCGCGGGCGATGATGAATCCGTTGAGCCCGAACTTGACCTCCCGATCGTTCTCACGAGCAACACGGCGAACGTCGACCAACTGTTCGGTGACGCCGTCGTAGTCCTTGCCGTTACTGAAGTACCAATCCGAATACCGGCCCGCGTTCTCACGGGCTGCCGCCGAGTTACCACCTTGGAACAGTTCGGGATTGGGGCGCTCCGGAGTGTTGAGAGGCTTCGGCTTCAACGTGAAGTCGTGGA
Organism: Rhodococcus sp. RCBS9; assembly: GCF_029457415.1. Classification (NCBI taxonomy): domain Bacteria; kingdom Bacillati; phylum Actinomycetota; class Actinomycetes; order Mycobacteriales; family Nocardiaceae; genus Rhodococcus; species Rhodococcus sp. RCBS9. Next base: position 1,988,483 of record NZ_CP120422.1, read on the forward strand.
TGCGGTAGAAGTCGCCGCGGAAATCGACGTCGTCCTCCGTCCAGATCTTCCGAAGAACCTGAAGGAACTCGGCGCTACGCCGATAACGCTCGTCGTGCTCGAGCCACGGCTCGCCTAGATGTGTGAACTCGTCCTTGAACCAACCACTGACGACGTTGACGGCAAATCGACCGTTCGACAAGTGATCGGCGGTAGCGCCCAGTTTCGCCAACACGGCCGGCTGCCAGAGTCCCGGATGCACCGCGGCGATCACCTTGAGCTTCTCGGTGGCCAGGAGAAGCGCAAGGCTGAAGCTCGTGGATTCGTGCTGGAATTCGGCCCCGTAGCTCGCCTCGTAACGTACCTGGCTCAGGGCGTACTCGAAGCCGTTGTTCTCGGCGGTCTGTGCCAGCTTCTTGTTGTACTCGTAGTCCCAGCTGGTCCGCTGCTCGATGTCGGAGGTGACCAGACCACCACTGACATTGGGCACCCAGTAGGCGAACTTGATCTCGTCGGCGATACGTTCAGTAGACATGAAACCCAGCAAACATGCAGTTCCCAGTGGTTTCCAGGGTAGCGATCACACAGGTTGTAAGTGTTGGGTGGGTGCTGCGACTGTGAAACGGTGGCAGCATGACTGCTGTGGACATTCAGGAGATCGCGCACCGCATCACCAGCGAGGACGAGGCGCTCTCGGTGGCGTCACAGCTGTCCGACGAGTTCGCGGCAGGTGCCGGAGTCCGCGATGCGCAGCGCCTCCTTCCCCACGACGAGGTTCGCACCCTGGCGCGGTCCGGCTTGCTCGGACTCTCGGTGCCGAAGGAGTTCGGTGGCATCGACGCAAGCACCGAGACATTGGCCGAGGTCTTCCGCCTACTCGCCGAGGGCGATCCCAGCATCGCGCAGATTCCGCACAGCCACTTCACTTTCCTGGAAGCGCTCCGGTACCAGGGGTCTAACGAGCAGAAGCAGTTCTTCTACGCCGAAGCATTGTCGGGCAAGCAGTTCGCCAACGCCCAGAGCGAGCGCGGCAACAAGACCATCGACATCGACGGCACCACTCTCACCCCCGACGGGGAAGACTTTGTGCTCGAAGGTCGAAAATTCTATTGCACCGGAGCGCTCTTCGCAGATTGGATCGTGGTGCGTGCCGCCAATGCGGATCAATTCACCGAGACCGGCGCACAGGCGAAATCCGCGGTCTACCTACCCCGGAATACTCCCGGACTGTCGATCGTCGACGACTGGGACGGCATGGGACAGAAGACAACTGCAAGCGGAACTGTGACCCTGGAATCCGTTTCGGTGCCGCGGTTCAATGTCGTACCATTCACGTCGCTCTTCACTCACCCGACCACCTACGGAGCACAGGCCCAGATCCTGCACGCCGCGATCGACACCGGCATCGCGTCGGCTGCACTGCGTGAATCCGTGAAACTCGCGGCAAAGGCGCGTCCCTTCTTCGAGGCGAAAGTCGATACAGCGGTGGAGGATCCACTGCTCGTTCAACTCGCCGGCGAAGCGGCAATCGAGGTTCGCGCTGCCAGATCCCTCTTGGCGGAAGCAGCGCGATCGATCGACGTGGCGCGTCGTGATCCCACCGAGGACTCCACGGCCCGAGCATCCATCGACGCTGCAACTGCCAAAGTGGTCGGCGCCAGGGCGTCATTGGCGGCCACGAGCACTTTGTTCGAGATCGGTGGCACCAGAAGCGCGGGCGAATCGGCGAACCTCTCGCGGTTCTGGCGTGACGCGCGCACGCACACCCTGCACGATCCGACGAGGTGGAAGGTCCAGCACATCGGCCGGTGGACACTGTCCGGGACAATCCCACCGCGGCACGGGCTGCTGTGAACACACTCAGTCGGAGTTCATATATCCGCTGATCAAGACTTCCAGTCCTTCCAAGTAGCTCTCAGTCGTCGTCCCTCCCGGCCAGTCCTCGAGCACCTCACTGAGCACCGGCAGTTTCTCGGGCCCGATTTCTCGGATCTTGAACGCGAGAGGTGACACGCTGCCTTCCGGTCGCGTAGTGGTGTCGTAGATGTTGAGCAATGCGCCGAGTGTGTAGTTCCACAGCGCTCGATAGACCAACAGTGCGCGACGAGGTGACATACCGAGTTCGACACACGCGGCCATCGCCCGATCGACCAAGACCACAGCGCCGCTCCCACCACGGCCACCGCGCTGAAGCAACTCGATGATCCAGCGCTCCGACGCCAGCGTTTCGAAGATCGCGGTGAAGATCGTGCGAAGCCGTTCGACCTGATCCTGCGGCAGGACCAGCGCGCCGAAATCTTGTGAGTACACATCGAGCACCGCGCTGATCAGCTGTTCCTTGTCGCCCACGTGCCGGTACAGCGCCATCGGCGTGGTGCCGAGCGACTTCGCCAACGCTCGCATGCTCAACGCGTCGGCGCCGCCGGTCTGTAGCTGCCGTTTCGCCTCGTCGACTATCTGCTCCGACGTGATCGTCGGGGGACGTCCGAGCCGCGGTGATCTCGGTTCCATCTTTTCGGCCATCCGTCGATTGTGCGCGCCCCTGCTACGACGCTCTCGCCCGGGGAACCCCTTGCATCTCAGTCGCCAGCAAGGTAAACCTAACTACTTATGAGAACGCGTATACAAATTAGGTACCTGCAATGACAACAACAACTCGAGCGGTAGCCGCACCGGCTCTGGTCCTCACAGCCGCCGCGGCAGCGCAGTTCCTGGTGGCCTTCGACATGTCGGTCATCAACGTCGCGCTGCCCGACATCCAGGAATCGCTGAACTTTTCCGACGCCGGGTTGTCCTGGGTCGTCAACGCGTACGCCCTCGCCTTCGGCGGACTGCTGCTTCTCGGCGGTCGTCTGTGCGACGTGATGGGCACTCGTCGAGTTCTGGTTTCCGGGCTTCTGCTGTTCGCCCTCGTCAGCATCGTCGGCACCTTCTCCGTGTCCGCCGAAATGCTTGTCGGAGCTCGGGCGCTTCAAGGCGTCGGCGCTGCACTGATCGCGCCGGCCGGGCTCGCCGCCCTCAGTCAGGCCTTTCCCACCGGACGCGCCAGGGCCAAGGCATTCGGCATCGGCGCAATGTCGTCAGCACTGGGCGGCGCACTCGGTGTCGTCCTGAGCGGCATTTTGACCGAAGGGCTCAGTTGGCGATGGGTGATGTTCGCCGGCGCACCAGTGGCCCTGATCGCCGCAGTTGCCGGTGCCCGCGGCCTGCCGGCCGGCCAAGCCGCCAGAGGCGGCTCTCTCGATCTCCCCGGAGCCATCTTGGCGACGGCCGGAATCACCGCCCTTGTCGGCACAGTGATCGCCACGGAATCACATTCCTGGACTTCGGGTTACGTGCTGGGTGGATTCGCGCTCACGATCGCGCTGCTCACTGCGTTCGTTGTGGTCGAAAGCCGCTGCGCCACACCACTGGTAAGACTGTCCACCCTGCTTCGACCCCGAATCGGACTGGCCAACGCCATCATGTGCCTGGTGTGCGCGGCACAGTTCAGCGCGTTCTTCTTCGTCTCACTCTTCCTGCAACGCGGGCTGGGCTATTCACCGACCACCACCGGTCTGGCTTTCCTGCCCTTCTGCTTCGGCCTGGTGATCGGCATCCTCGCGTCCACCAAACTCCTTCCGCGCTACGGAGTTCGACCGTTGCTCGTAGTCGGAACAGCAGTCGCCGCAATCGGAACTTTCATGTTTTCGACCATGAACCTCGACAGTCCCTTCTGGGCCGTCATCCTGGTGCCTTCGCTTCTGGCGAGCATCGGCATCGGTCTGTCGTTCATGCCGCTCAGTAACGTCGCCACCGCCGACGCTCCCCCCGAAGAAGTCGGCATGGCATCCGGGCTACTGAGTACATCGCGTCAGATCGGCGGTTCACTCGGACTAGCCGTTCTCGTGAGCGTCGCCGCTTCCTCGACGGCACGTTCGGACAGCGCGCCGACCGAAGCACTGGTTTCCGGATACTCCCAAGCCCTCTTCGTCTGCTCCGGCCTACTGCTGGCCGGTACCCTCCTGTCCTTCTTCTTCCCACGAATGGATCGTTGACCTCAGATGTTCACCACCCGAACCGCATTCGGCATCGTCTCGGCGCTTCTCCTGACCGTCGCCGGCGCAAGCGCGTGCAGCAGCTCCGCCGAGTCCGACGCCGCCTCTGCAACTCGCTCCGTCACCCACGAACTCGGCACCGTCGAAGTTCCGGCCTCACCGCAGCGCATTCTCGCGCTCGACGAGTACGCGGGGTTGAGTGCACTCGCACTCGGCGTGAAGCCCACCGTCGTCTACAGCACCCTGCGATCGGACGTCGCCAAGTCGATCCTGCGCGAGCAGGGCGTCGAAGTTCTCGACAAGCCGACTTTCTTCGCCAACCCCGCCGTCGAGGAGATCGCGTCCGTCGAACCCGATGAAATCTTGATGAGCAATGCCGGTCCATTACCGAGCCTGTTCGCTCAGATCAACGCCGTGGCGCCAACCTTGGTCCTCCCGTACTCGGCGCCGTGGCGTGATGTGCTCGAACAAGCTGGGGCACAGCTCGATCGAGGCAGCGAAGCAACCGCCATGATCGGAAAGCTGGAATCCGGTCTCGAAGGCGTCAAGTCCGCGGCTGCCGGCCAGAGCCTTGCGATCCTTCTCGGCTACAGCGGAAACCTGTTCACCGTGCCACCGACCACTCCCATCTCCACACTGGTCACCGAGGCCGGATTCACCAGGCCGGCATCGGAAATCAACGCGACCAACAATCAAGACACCGGCACGATTTCCCCCGTCTCGCCGGAACTCCTACCCGAGCATGCGGCGCAGACCGTCGCCGTACTTTCCGGGCAGCAGTACGACGCATCCATCGTGCGAAACACTCCACTGTTCGACAACCTGACGCCCGATCCGGCACACGCTCTGGACGTCAGCGGTGATCTCTGGTTCGGCAGCCATCCTTTTGCCATCTACTGGATCATCCAGGATCTGGACGGCATCGCACATGGCAAGGGGCAGAACAGTATCGGAACCCTCGACAGCGCCGACGCGCGATGGGCGGCATTCAGCGCGCTCTGACGTCCTGACGGAAGGTCAGCGGAGAAACACCCACCCGGGTGGCGAAGAACTTCGTGAAGTTCGCAGAATCGTCGAACCCCAACTTCGACGCCACCTGGGTGACCGTGTCCGTGCCGAAAGACAGCAGACGTTTCGCTTCGAGAACCACACGCTGATCGATGTACTGCTTTGCCGTCATCCCGGCAGCGGCTCGGGTGGCCCGCAGCACAGTCTTCTCGGAGTACCCGATCTTGTTGGCGTACTCCGAAACCGAACGGACCGTGGCGAAGTCACGTTCGACAACGGCATGAAACCTTTCGAACACGTCATTGTGCGCCAGCACGGAACTCTGTTCCTGTCCACCGAGATGGGTCAGTTTCAACAGAATTGCTGTCAGCGTGTGCCGCAGAATGGCCGCGCGAACGACCGGCGCGGAAGTATCCGGGCAGCCGTAGTTCAGGTTCAGGTGTTTCATACCCGTGTTGATGGTCTCGAGGTTCTCGCCGGACAACTGCCACGCTGCCTGCCGACTGCGGGCGTTCCCGTCCAACAACTGCTGGCTGACGGCATCGAGCGACGAGGGCGTGAACAGAACAACCGTCGCCTCGAAGTCCTGGATTCGCCCCCACTGTTGCACCTGCCCCGGTCTGACCCAGAACACGGTCCCCGGGCTCACCGCGTAGTTCACGAAGTCGATGGTGTGTAGCGCCGAGCCCTCGGTCACCAGCGCGAGCAAGTGAAATTGCGGACGTTGGGGGCCGACGAACTCTGCGCTTCCCCCGTTGATGCGAATGGTGTCCAGGCTGAGTACTTCGATCTCGGTCGCGTCAGCCACCGACGATGCGTACCCGACGTCGCGGACGGGTACTTGTCTGTTTTTCACTAGTTCGGGACTCATCTTCACCGTGACCGAATACCCGAATGCGACATATCGTCAGGGTATCAATCAGTTCACGCTCGGATAGGAATCTTCCAGTGCAGACATCACGCTCGGAAACAGCAGGCAAGACGCAACTCACCTACGTCTTCGACGCCTATTGCGGGTGGTGTTTCGGCTTCGGCCCTGCGTTGACGGAGTTCGTCCGTCAAAATGCCGATTCCATCGACTTGTCCGTGGTCAGCGGCGGACTGTTCACCGGTGAGCGCGTCGCGCCCATGTCTTCGGCTCCGTACCTGAAATCAGCCAACGCGACCATCGCCGCCCAGACCGGCGCTGTCTTCGGTGACGGATATTCACAACTGGTGACTGATGGGCGGTTCGTCATGGATTCGACGGATGCAGCGATCGGACTCGCCGCACTGCGCGCGCAAGATCCGACACGCGCCCTCGACATCGCGGAGGCCATGCAGATCGCATTCTACCGAGACGGTCGCAGCCTTTCCGATCCCGAGACGTACCGATCCATCGCGGAATCCCTCCAACTCGACCCATCTGCCGCGGTGTCTTCCCTGTTCACCGCCGCCTCGAAGGATGCCGCCCGCGCTGATTTCGTCCGAGCACGCAGGCTCGGCGCCACTTCGTTTCCGACGCTGTTGTTCCACGGGAGCGACGGGTCCGTCGTGAAATTCGGTTCTCCGACCAGTACCGCGGCCGATCTCACCCGCGACCTGAACACGTGCGTGCGGGCGTATGCGGTGGCTTGACCCACGCACTTTTGCGAGCGAAAGGTACGCCCGGCGCCTTCAGTACGCCGAACGTACCTTTCGCTCAGCGTGACTTCACCCAAATCACTTCGGCCCCCTTCTGGTTTGATGAACACCGAACGAATCGCACCAAAGGGGAAACGACAGTGGTTTCAGATCCGATCACGGGCCTGGAGATGGAACTTGCCGACATGTGGCAACGAGGACGCGCCCAGGCGCGCACCTATGCGCGCGCAATTCATCCCAAACTCGATCCGGCGCTCTACCCGGTTCTGGTCATCCTGAACCGTTCGGATGCGGTGCGGATGTCCGACCTGATCTGCACCCTCGATATCGAGAAGTCCACCTTGACCAGGCAAATCGACGCCGCAGCTCGACTCGGCCTGGTGGAACGAATCCCCGATCCCGACGACGCTCGCGCCAAGTTGGTAGCTCTGACCCCTGAGGCGCGAACGAAGCTCACGACCATCCGCAATCACCAGATAGATCGCTGGCGCGCCCGACTCGCGAAATGGGATACGGACGACATCACCACGCTGACAGCGCTGCTTCACCGACTGGGCAGTTCCGAGGACTGACGACAAATTAGTCGTGATGGGCAGCCCACTCGAACAGCCGGACGATTTACGCCGTCACGACAATTCTGCAGCAGCACGCAGAATCAACTGGGTGACCTCGTGCGGGTGGGACGCCAAGGATGCATGGCCTGCGTCGAGTTCCTCGATCTCGCGGGCACCGATACGCTCTGCCATCCATCGCTCGGTTTCCGGCGGAATCATTCGGTCCTGCCCTGAAACCTGATACCAACTGGGCTTCCCACGCCATGCCGGCGGCCCTGACGGGTCCGAGAAGCACTGACCCGCAATGGGTTTCTGCGTCAGCGCCATGACCAATGCTTCCGTGTCGTCGAGATCCTGACTGAAACTCTCCTGAAACTTGTCCGGGGCGATCCACAAGAAGCCCTCGGCGTCCGGCGCGATGTTCGCCGCGCCCGCCGGCTGATCCGTGCGGGCGAAGATACTTCCCAGGCTGTCACCCTCGTCCGGCGCAAAGGCAGCGATATATACCAGTCCCACAACGTTTTCCGCATGACCCGCGCCTGTGATCACCGCGCCGCCGTACGAGTGTCCGACCAGCAGGGTCGGGCCGTCCATCGATTCGGCCAACTTCCTGGTCCGGTCCACGTCGTCGGCGAGCGAAGTAAGTGGATTCTGGACCGCAACCACTCGATGCCCGGCGTTGTGCAGGGTGGGTATGACGTGACGCCAATGAGAACCGTCTCCCCAGGCTCCATGCACCAGAACGATGTTTACCTTCTCTGCCATGACCAACTCCTCCAGATACGCAGTGCGACGAATACTCCGACGATCGGCAAGCCTTCGAAACCCAGGCCTTGCCTGTTACCCACGTTAAGGGGATCCTGGATCAATAACCATGACCAGATTGCCAAGTTTTTGTGCAGAAACGCCGAATGCTCGAGACCATCGGAGTGATCGATCCATGAGGACAACATCATCACAGCGGTACGTACCCACCACCGACGAGAGTCGAACCCGGGACACCCTCTCGCACGTTCTCGAAGTCGTCCACCTTCGCGGTGATCAGATTCATCGCTGCGTCCACGGCGAGAACTTCACCGTGGAGGTACCCACTGGGGTGCGAGCACTTCACATTGCCGAGCACGGTGACATCGTGATCAGAACGCAGGGCAAAGCCCCGATCGAACTCGGCCCCGGGGAACTCGTACTGTTACCCCATGGGCATGCTCATACGATCGAGAATGCGATGCCGATGCACCCGAAAAACGAAACATGTTGGCTTTTCGGTACTTTCACACTCGACGACGTCGCAGCGCAGCGACTGCTGTCCGTTCTGCCGGACTTCGTCGAACTGCGCGCGACACAAGGGACCCCGGTCGAGTGGCTCGATGTGAGCAGCCGACTGTTGGGCGCCGAGGTGGACGATCCGAAACCTGGTTCCTCCGTGATGGTTTCCCGGATTCTCGACCTTCTCTTCGTCCAGATCCTCAGAGCGTGGGCTCGAGCGGACGGATCGAACGGCGGATGGTTGACCGCAGCAATGGATCCACGAATCGGGCAGGCCCTCGAGGCCGTCCACAACGACCCGTCACGCAACTGGACCATCGACGAACTGGCGACGCTGTCCACCCTGTCGAGATCGTCTTTTGCGGAGCGCTTCTCGCGACTGGTCGGCCAGACGCCCGGCGCTTACATCACCGAGCGCCGACTCGACCGTGCCGCCGAACTACTCGTGCAAACCACCGAGCCGGTCGGAACCATTGCGATAACTGTCGGCTACGAATCCGATGCCGCGTTCAGCCGCGCCTTCCGTCGACGATTCGACGCCTCGCCGTTGAACTGGCGAAAGTCCAACTCCCACAATCACTGACGTCAGGTCGCAGCGATTACACCTGCGACCGGGATCCGGCCGAGAACTGCAACGCGGAAGTCCACCATCGCGCGCTCCACGTGATTGGCGCTCGAGACCACAACCACGCCGGTCGCGCCTCGATCGGCGAGAATCCGCGCAGAGTTGATCGCATTCTCGACTGTCGACCACGAAGTTCCCTCTTCGGTGATCCGGCCCGGGTTGACGCCGTTGGCAACGAGCCATTCGCGCATCGCCCTGGCTTCCGTTACTCCGGCCTTCGGAGCCCCACCGCTTGTGATGATCGGAGACTGCGGGTACTGACGGGCCAGCTGGAGCGCCGCCTGAAGCCGGTCGACCAACATCGGACGCATCGTGCCGTCGTCGAAGAGGCCGGCACCCAAGACGACGATGTTCGTGCCCACGGGGTTGAGGTCGAGCAGCACGGGCGACTGGCGTGTCAGCGTCTCAGCACTCGTGCACGCAAGAATGAGAGACCGCACCGGTGTTTGGCAGCCGCCCACCGTCGACAGGATGCCGTTGACGACCGTCGTCGGAGTGATGTCGGCACTCGCTGTCGCCGGCGACAATCCCACTCCGGCTGCGGCGATTACCGAAGCAGCAATCAATCCCTTCGTCAGAGACCTACGAACATTTGCCATGTAGCCGAACCCCCAGATTGTCGATTGTCCAGCCCACGGTAACGAACATTTCGTCGCGATTGCATCATTTGACTCAAATTTACTGTTCACTGACCGTCACACAGATTAAACATAAATATTGGGCAACAATTCGGGTTCGAAACCGTCATCTACCAGCATCTCGAATCGACGCGCCTGCCGCGTTACCGATCTGAGCTGCAGCATCCCCGAGCAGGCCGGCGACACTGAACGGCAACAATTCGTTGTTGCAGATCACGATGTTGCATCCGGGTGTTCCTGCTCGCCCCGTCCCGACCATCGTGTCGAAGATCAATTCGGGGTTCGCGAAGCCGACGAGCTGTGACGGATCGTCGATGAGCGGACCACCCGACCCATGCACGGGAGGCTCGACGTACGGCGGCGGTGGAACGTCCACGATCGAAGCGACGACAAGCCGCAAGAACTCCTGGAGATAGAGATCCCGAGGCGCGTTCTGCCACACCGGATGCGAAACATACTTGCTCACCGGCGCATTCACGGAGTAGAAGTCCTCGCCCGCGTTCACCCAGGTCAAGAAGCCGTACCCCCCATTGGACGGAGAGGGCGCGGACAACTCGTCGAGGTAGGCGGAGCCGATCAACGTCTGATCACGCCACGCGCCTCGTTGCACCATCAGCTGACCCAGTCTGGCCATGTCTCCCGGCCGGATTGCCAATCCGAGAATCAGACACGTTCACAGAGAACCACAGACGCATCACGTTTGGGAAGAGTCCGCCTCCATTCCGAGCGCGCGACGCGCTCCCAGCGCCATGGTGACCTGTACAAGATCTTTCGGTGACGACAGGTCAAGTCCCGTCAGCGAACTCGCTTTACGCAGGCGGTACACGACCGTGTTCGGGTGTACGTGCAACTGCCGAGCGGTGGTAGCTCGATCGAATCCGGAGTCGATGAAAGATTCGAGCGTCTCGAGCACGGCAGGATCGGACTCCAACGGCGACAACACATCTGCGAGGATCGGCAGCGCAGCGCTCGGGCGGGTCAGTTGATACTCGACTGCAAGATCCTCGAGACGCACGACCCCACTTGTACGGCCGTACTTTCGGGCAACGTTCAGCACCTCGCGCGCCTGCGACACCGCTGCGGGAATTGCGGGCGGTGCCGCGACATGTACGGCGGCAACCGTCGATGCACCGATGACCTTCTCGAGATCACCCAATCGTCGACACAATGAAAGATATTGCGGACTCGACGCCCAGTTCCCCTCAGCGGGTTCCGATTCCACAATAGGAATCAGTACGGCTCCGCCACTGCTCCCGAGCACCCCGAGCGCTTTGTCACGCCCCACCTGATCGAGCTCTCGTTGCAGGTGGCGCACCTTTCTCCGCTCGGCGACGGCAGTGTCCACCTCGGTCGAGGACTCGTCGTCATTCCGTTCGACGTGCAGCGCCACCACCCAGTACAGGCGCGCCAACCTGATGCCCACATCGTCGGAGACCCGATCAACATCGACACCCGTCGAAAGTGCTACGAACAATGACCTTCGCGCAGAATCCTCGTCCGTCTGGGTGGCATGGTCGGAACCGTAGCCGGCAAGAACCGCCGACGCGGAGGCCGCGGTGTATGCATTCAGGAGTCGTCCGGTGCGGGCAAGTGCGACACCGTCTTCCGGGACCGCCCATTCGCTGATGGTCTCCCACCACAGCCCGGCTGCCAGGTGATATGCCCGCAGCACCTCACCGAGTGGAACCAATTCCTGAGCCCGTTGGCGAGCCGATTCGCTGATGTCGGCGAGCAACTCGGGCGTCAGATCGGCGCCGGTCCGCAGCATCGAAATGAACAGTTCCAGATTGCGCCTCACGATGGTGGTGACGTCGTTACGCAATGCCTCGTCAGGGAGCAACCGGTAGAAGGTGACGTCGCGGTGGACCAGATCGACTGTCTCAATGACCAGTGGATGGGTGCGTTGCGCCAGTCGGTCGGCCAGAGATCTGCCACCAACCAGGATCGGCTCGAACGGCAGATTTTTGTTTCCTGACACAAAACCCTCCACAGAATTGAATTGCCACCACAAGGCCGACCTGCCTTTTTCCTATCACTATGTAACCCACGCCACTCACGAATTCACAATCAGCGGCGTAACTGGAAGTCCCACCTTCGACCAAGAGGAGCCTCGAGTGACGTGGAAAACGCGCAGCGCAGCCATTCTGGCAGGCGTCGTGGCTGCCGGTTCGATCGCGGCTCTCGGGACCGGTGTGTCGAGTGCCGAGACACCGGTCAGCACTATCCAGTACGTCGCACTCGGCGATTCCGCGGCGGCCGGCCCACTGGTCACCGCGCAGGACTCGTCGTCACCGGGCTGTCTACGATCACTCGACAACTACCCGTCCGTGGTGGCGCGAGAACTCGGCGCTCAACTCACGGATATGACCTGCTCGTCGGCGCGATCCGCCAACGTCACGGACACCGCACAATCGACGTTCTCCGGTCAAGTATCACCGCAGGCAACAGCATTGGGGCCTGATACCGACCTCGTCACCATCACCATCGGTGCCAACGACATCTCGTTGTTCCCGACAGTTCTGAGTTGCGTCAATCCACTCCCCGAACCCGCCGGAACGTCCTGCCGTGACAAGTTCACCTCCGGTGGCGTCGATCAACAGCGACAAATGATCGAAAATGCGTCCACAGGTTGGAGTTCCATGATCGAAGTCGCGCAGGATCGAGCACCTTCGGCGCGCATCGTCGTGGTCGGATACGGAACATACATCCGTGGTGGCGGCTGCCCCGGCACTCAGCCGTTCTGGCCGCGCGACGCCGACTATCTCCAGAGTGTGATCGACTACGGCAACACGGTCATGGCAGCAACTGCGGCCCGTCACGGCGTCGAGTACATCGACATCACCGAAACCACTGCCGGGCATGACATCTGCACGGACCCTGCCACTGCTTACTACACGGGAATCGTCCCTACCCAGCCGGCGGTTCCACTGCATCCCACTGCGGCCGGGATGCAGGCGATCGGGAAAACGGTCGCCGACGCTCTGTCCTGAGCTTCTCCCCCAGCACAATTCATTCAGCACTCGCGAAAAGGGTGGAACAATCATGTCAATTCAACGAGACGCTCCGCCGCTGCCGTCCGTCGACGGCGCCCCTGTCGGAACACGTGACAAACTTCTCGGCGGCACACTCGTCGCCCTGTTTCTCGCGAACATGCTCAACTTCTTCGACCGGGCGATCCCCTCGGTCGTTGCCGAGCCGATCAAGAACGAGTTTTCGCTCAGTGACTTGCAATTGGGATTGATCACCTCTGCATTCACCCTCGTCTACGCAGTCGCAGGACTGCCTCTGGGCCGGTTGGCCGACACGAAGAACCGTCCCAAGATCATCGGGATCGGACTCCTGGTGTGGAGCGGACTGACGGCAGCAACCGGTGCCGCCGGCAGCTACGTGCTGTTCATCCTCGCGCGTCTCGGCGTCGGTGTGGGCGAAGCAACCTTCACACCCGCAGCAAACTCGATGATCGGCGATATCTACCCGGCGGAACGACGCTCACGCGCACTTGGTGTCTTCATGCTCGGTTTGCCAATTGGCCTCATGCTCGCCTACTTCACCGTCGGCAAGATCGCCGAGGCATTCGACAGCTGGCGTGCACCGTTCTTCCTCGCGGCGATTCCCGGTGTCCTGCTTGCAGTCGTGCTCTACCGCATGGCAGATCCGGTTCGTGGTGGTTCCGAAAGTCCGGAGGCCCGCGCAGCCGCTGTTTCACAGGCACCGATCACCCGCCCGATCCGTCGTCTGCTCGCAATTCCCACGCTTCGTTGGCTCATCCTTGCCGGGCTGACGTTCAACTTCGCCGCCTACGCAGTGAATTCGTTTGTCGTCCCACTGCTCATGCGCCAGTACCACCTGAAGCTGACTGCGGCGGCATCGGTCACGGGCATCATCGTCGGAATCACGGGCCTGATCGGATTGCTTCTCGGCGCTCGCTACGCGGACAAGGCCAGCGCACGCTCACCGCGCGCACGGTTGATGATCGGTGTCGGAACCTCGGCATTGGCGGCACCTTTGACGGCGCTGGCACTGTTGCAACACGGCGGAAACGTCGTGATGTTCACGCTCTTGTTCTCGGCCGGGTGGCTTCTGGCCTACGGCTTCTACATCAGCGTCTACCCTGCCATTCACGACGTCGTGGTTCCCAGGCTCCGCGGCACTGCGACGGCGCTGTTCTTCGCTGCCATGTACCTTCTCGGCGGATTCTCCGGACCGGTTGCCGTTGGAGCGATCTCGGACTGGTTCGCCAAGCGTGCGCTTGCAGATGCCGGTACCGGGAAGTTGGCTCAGTACGCCGGCGACGGGTTGAACTCGGCCATGTATCTCGTGCCGATCATGTTGGCACTCACCGCGGTATTCATCTACCTGGCTACCCGCACTGTAGGCAAGGACTCCGCGCGCATGCAAGCGGAGCTGAGCCAGGCCTGACCGACAAGTTCACGGGCGGTGGCGGGACCCTGAGGCCCCGCCACCGCCGAGTTCAGTTGACCGTAATCGCCAGAGTCGACAACATGGACCGCAACATGTCCGGCAAGCGAGCGATCATTCGCTGCTCGGTTATCCGAACGGAGACGGGCGCGGCCAGCGTCGCTCGCCACAGTTCCGGTTGATTCTTCATCAGGTTGTTGTAGACCGGGAGCAACTGATCGTTGATGTAGGTCCAACGACCATCCCGGTCCGCCCAGTTGAAGTCCGGAAGCGGCGTTTGCACAACAGCATTGCCCACCGCGAACGAGAGCGGGTTCGACTCGCGTGGCGGCACGACGCCAGGCATCGACGGTGATGCGGCGAAGGTGGTCAGGTAAGTCAACGAGCGACCAACGCTGCCGCGGTAGGCCTTCGCCTCGTCCCACTGATCACCCACCGACTGGTACTGCTCCCTTCGCAGCAGACGCACATTGCCGTCGAAGACCGATTCCGGTGTCCCCGAAGCAATGTTGTTCCACGCGATACGGGCGTTCTCGTCGAGCAGCCCTGCGCGATCGAGTTCGGCGATGCCGTCGACACCGTCGTGAACCCACGCCATGTGCATGGGAATCAGGTCCGAGAAGATGTGTTTGCTCATCGCAATCACTTTCCCCTGGAACCACATCACGTCCTCGGGGCGAATCTCGTGGCCGACCTCGAGAAGTGCCGCAATGTCCTCGGGTGCTCCCATCGACGATGCAACCGGCGACCCGATGCGGTCGATCTCTCGCCAGACCAGTGCCATCGCCTCGCTGATCGCTTGGACTTCCAGCACAACCCGCCCGTAGTCCAAGTCGAGGAGTCCACCGGCGAAAGCGGGCCCGACCATTCCTCCCATACCTGCCCACTGCAGCTCTCGATGCTCGAGCTGGAGTCGCTCGTAGAACTGGAAAGTGTTGGTGAGGTTTCCGAGATTCGCGTGCACACCGTCGAACGGAGTCCACGAAGCGAGATCGATACCTGCCGACTCCGTCCCGACCGCGAGCCAGTACTGCTTGAGCAGTGTCTGATAGCGATGCGGATCCACTCCCGAGGCTCGGGCGGTATCCACCAAAGACCGCAGCGTCGCGGAATCCGATGGCAGAGAAGGATGCAGGCCGCCCGTGGCTTCGGCGTTTGCGTTCACTGCTTCCAGGTCGAGGTACCTGTCGAGCTCACCAGTACCCGCGGACGCCCTGCCTCCCAGTACGACGGCACCGCCGATACCTGCCGAAGCAACGAGAACCGTGCGCGCAAAATCCCTGCGCGTCAGAGACTTCCGCAAGCTCATCGTCCCTCGGCTTCGTCGAACGTCTTTGCCAGCCAGGCGATGTCCTGCATACCCAGCTGATCGGTCACCGTCTTGTACAGGTTGGTCACGTAATCGAGCGGCCCGCACTGCGACGGGAGCAGGTCCACGCTGCCGCCGTCTGCTCGATATGTCTGCGCCAATTGCTCTGCCTCACTGAAGGGAACGAGAAAGTCGTCCTCACAGGAAGAAATCAGAAGCTTGGAAGCCGGCGCCTGCTTTCCCAACGTGTTGTCCGCGTACGCCGCGGCCAGCGCAGGGATCGTTCGGGGCGAAGGGTTGGTGAGTAGGACGTCGAACGGAACGAATGGGAGTCCGAGGTAGAGCGCCTGGCAGGACGCGCGGAAGGCTGCGGCGACGTTGTGACCGATCGGAGTCAGATGGTCGTCGAGCCGAACGTCGGGGTAGCCCGCGTCGAATCCGAGAATGCTCGAGAAGACGAATCCGGAACCGATCCCACCGGCCGCTGTTTCCTCGAACGTTGCGGGGTCGATCATCATCGCCTGAATGGCACTGGCCTGGACGTTCAGTTCCGGCGCATAATCATGGGCTTGTTCCGCGGCAAAGCCCGCTGCGACACCGCCTCCGGCGACACCGTAGATGCCGACAGGGGTGTCTGATTCGAGGCCGGCTTCCGGAAGCGCGAGTGCTGCCCGGACGCCGTCGAGCGTTGCCTTCCCTGAAAACTGTCCGATCGAGAACGGATGGGGAGCAGTGTCGCCGTCGTTGCCGACGTCGCTCATCATCACTGCCCAGCCGTGGCCGAACATCTGAGCCACCGGGCCGAGCGCCGAGAACATCGCCGGGTCGCTCTGATTGCCGCCGGTCCACTGGTGACTTGGTGCGCAGTTCGCGCCGAGGCTGTCGTTCGCCTCGGCGTATCCGATGATCTTGCGATCACCTGGCGCAGTTCCGTCCTCGGGAATCATCAGAATTCCGGTGCTGATCACCTGCCGACCGAAGTGATCAGTGGTGGTGTACATGAGTTGGTGAGCCGAGACCACGTCGGGACGGACCTGGTAGACCTGCACGCTGACCGGACGCGCTTTGAGAAGTGTGCCGGGGGCGGTACCCGGCTCGATTTCAGGTTCGTCGAACCACGGATCATCGGACGAGAGCCCGAGTGGAGTCAATTCGGTGGAAATGTCAGCGCCTTGGAGTGCCTTCACGACCAACGGGTTGAACACGTCGGCCAGGTCGACGGTCTCCTGCGCACCAGCCGGCGACCCCACCGCAAACAAGGCCACTGCCAGGGCCGATGCCGTTCCGGCGCGCCATGACCACCGTCGCCACGTCGAGTCAAACATCGTTCACGAGTTCCTTACTTTCGGGTAATGAGCACCCCTACACTCCCATTCACCTGCATTAACAGACAAGTCGGGCACCCATCCGTTGGCCGAAAACCTCGATCGGGCTTAGGCTGACGGCACCTGTCCGGCAAGTCTGGCGTGGGAGGTTTGTCTGTGAGTGCTCCGACCCGTGTATCGCGAGCTACCGGCGATTCACTCCAAGCTCGACCGCGGCCGTCCAACATCACGTGCAAGATTCTGATGGCCGTGACAGGACTGATCTTCGCCGCTTTCGTTCTCGTCCACATGATCGGAAACCTGAAGGTCTACACCGGTGCCGATCACTTCGACGACTACGCACACTGGCTACGAACGGTGTTCGAACCCTTCCTGCCCTACGAGGGACTTCTGTGGATTCTTCGCATCGTCTTGCTCGCGTCATTGGTCGCACACGTCTGGTGTGCCTGGCTGCTCACCGTCCGCGGACGCCGAGCTCGAGGAAAATTTCGACGTAAAGGTCTGGGAATCAAGTCCTTTACAGCGCGCACGATGCCCGTCACCGGAGCTGTGCTGCTGCTATTCGTCATTTTCCACATACTCGACCTCACGACCGGAACCCGACCCATCGGCAGCAGCGAGTACGAAGCGGCCACGCGCACACAGAGTTACGCATACGACAATCTGATTGCCAGCTTCGAGCGTCCGCTGGGGGCAGCGTTCTACATCGTCGCGATGGCTCTGCTGGCAATGCACCTCGCGCACGGACTCTGGAGCGCGGTCAACGATCTCGGCGTGACCGGCCAACGACTGCGCCAGATTGGCGTTGCACTCTCCGGAATCTTTGCGCTCGTCGTGATGGTCGGAAACATGTCGATCCCCATCGCGGTCATGACCGGCGCCATCTCGAAGACAGGAGCGTCATAAGTGAACAGCTTCGAACTCGACGATCTGCGCAGCATCGGGACACCGGTGGACGGTAAGGTCCCGGCCGGCGATCCGGCGACGGCCTGGCCCACTCGCAAACTCGACTACAAGCTCGTCAGCCCACTCAACCGGCGCAAGTTCACGGTCATCGTCGTCGGTACCGGCCTCGCCGGCGCGGCCTGCGCCGCCTCCCTCGGTGAACTGGGCTACCACGTCGAGTCCTTCACCTTCCACGATGCACCCCGCCGTGCACACAGCGTCGCCGCGCAAGGAGGCATCAACGCCGCTCGCGCTCGAAAAGTGGACAACGACAGTCTCGCCCGCTTCGTGAAGGACACGGTGAAGGGCGGTGATTTCCGGGGCCGTGAGGCCGACTGTTTCCGTCTCGCCGAAGAATCCGTACGCGTCATCGATCACATGAATGCCATCGGGGCACCGTTTGCTCGCGAGTACGGCGGCACTCTGGCCACCCGATCCTTCGGCGGCGTTCAGGTGTCGCGCACGTACTACACGCGCGGGCAGACAGGCCAGCAGTTGCAGATAGCGTCGTCGCAGGCACTGCAACGTCAGATCGCAGCCGGAACGGTCAACCTCCACACCCGAACCGAGATGCTCGATCTCATCGTTTCGGACGGGCGAGCACAAGGGATAGTCACACGCGATCTCGTGACCGGTGAGATCGGCGCCACCACAGGCCATGCCGTCGTACTGGCATCCGGCGGCTACGGAACCGTATTCCACAAGTCCACACTTGCGAAGAATTCCAACGCCACGGCCGCCTGGCGAGCGCACCGACGCGGTGCGTTGATGGCTTCACCCTCGTTCATCCAATTCCATCCAACGGCACTTCCCGTCAACTCCGAGTGGCAGTCGAAAACCATTCTGATGAGCGAATCCCTGCGCAACGACGGCCGGATCTGGGTACCGGCCAAGCCCGGAGACGATCGTGAGCCCGGCGACATTCCCGAAAACGAACGCGACTACTACCTCGAGCGCAAATATCCGGCGTTCGGGAACCTCTCTCCCCGCGACGTCTCTTCACGGGCCGCCCGCGAGCAAATCGACTCCGGTCACGGCGTCGGCCCTCTGAAAAACAGTGTGTACCTGGATTTCCGCGACGCATTGGCACGGCTCGGCCGCAAGACCATCGAGGAGCGATACGGAAATCTGTTCTCGATGTATCGCGACGCCACCAGCGAAGACCCCTATACGGTGCCGATGCGCATCGCCCCCGGAGCCCACTTCACCATGGGCGGACTGTGGAACGACTACGACCAGATGACCTCCATCCCCGGCTTGTTCGTCGGTGGTGAGGCAGGCTGGGGATACCACGGAGCCAACCGCCTCGGCGCCAATTCGTTGCTCTCGGCATGCGTCGACGGCTGGTTCACCCTCCCGTACGCGATTCCGAATTATCTTGCGCCGCTACTCGGATCCACTCCACTCGAACTGTCCGATCCCGCTGTGACGTCGACGCTCACTGACGTGAGGGGTCGGGTGGACCTGCTGCTCTCGGTCGGCGGAACACACGGCCCCGACAGGTTCCATCGACAACTGGGAGAGATCCTCTATGCGGGTTGCGGTGTCACCCGAACGGCCGAGGGCTTGACCAAGGCGATCGCCGAAATCCGCGCACTGCGAACCGATTTCTGGTCGAACCTGCGAGTTGCCGGCAGCGGAAACCAGTTCAACCAGGAGTTGGAAAGGGCCGGCAGGGTAGCCGATTTCCTCGAGCTCGCCGAACTGATGTGCGTCGATGCTCTCGATCGTGACGAGTCCTGTGGAGCGCACTTTCGTGCCGAACATCAGACTCCCGACGGCGAAGCGCAGCGAAACGATCAGGACTGGTGCTTCGTCTCCGCGTGGGAAACCGCCCAGGACGGCAGACACGTTCGACACGACGAGCCGTTGTCCTTCACCGCTGTTCCACTGCAGACGAGGAACTACGTATGAAAATCACCGTGGACGTGTGGCGCCAATCCGGACCTGAGTCGTCCGGCGCATTCGACACCTACCAAATAGACGACGCGACGGTGGAGATGTCGCTGCTGGAGCTCCTCGACCGACTCAACGACCAACTCGTGGAGAGCGGCAACGAACCCATCGCCTTCGATTCCGACTGCCGAGAAGGGATCTGCGGGTCCTGCGGCATCACGGTCGACAATGTTCCCCATGGACCGGTTGCGAACACTCCCACGTGCCGTCAGCACCTGCGCAGCTTCTCCGACGGGGACCGAATCAAACTGGAGCCATTCCGCTCCGCAGCCTTTCCCGTGGTCCGAGACCTCGTCGTCGATCGCTCTGCGCTCGACCGGGTACTCGAAGCCGGTGGATACGTTTCGGTCAATGCAGGAACCGCGCCGGACGCAGACAGTCAGCCGCTCTCGCATCAAAGTGCCGAAGCTGCACTGGACTTCGCCGCGTGCATCGGCTGCGGCGCTTGCGTGGCAGCCTGCCCGAACGGTGCCGCGCACCTCTTCACCGGGTCCAAACTGACCCACCTGTCTCTCGTCACGCAGGGCCGCAACGAACGTGGCAAGCGGGCCCGAGCGATGTCGCACCAGATGGAGGCCGATTTCGGGCCGTGCTCGACCTACGGTGAATGTGCGCAGGTGTGTCCCGCGGAGATACCGCTGACCGCGATTGCCGCTGTCAACAAGGAATCGATGCGATTCGGATTGCGGCGCAAGGACAACTGATCGTCACCAGGCGCCGATCAGCTTCATCCACGCGCCGCCGATAATCGTCCAGATCAGGATGATCACGACGCTCATCACGAAACCGATTCGGAACCACTCCGAGGTCTTGATGTATCCGGAACCGTAGATCACTCCGGCCGGACCGGACGCGTAGTGCGAGATACCGCCGAACAGGCTGCCGATGAAGCCGAACACCAGGGCCGAGAACAGCGGCGGCGCACCGGTTGCCACCGCCGCGCCGAGAAACACCGCGTACATCGCGATGATCTGCGCGGTGTTCGACGCAAACAGATAGTGCGCGTAGAAGTACACCAAGGTCAGGATCGCAAAAGCCCAGATCCACGGCAAACCGTCGACGCTCGAGGAGACCTGGGTTCCGATCCACGAGATCACGCCGAGTTCTTCGAGATGGCTTGCCATACCGACCAGAACGGCAAAGAACACGAGCGTCTGCCACGCCCCGGTGTCGTGGACCAGGTTGTTCCACGTCAGCACCTTGGTCACCAACAGGATGCCGATTCCGACGAATGCTGTTGTAGTGGCGTTGACGTTGAGCTGCGAGCCCAGGCACCAGAGCACCAGCAGCAGAACGAAGGTGGCGGCCATGATCTTCTCGTTGCGGCTGATCGGACCTGCCTTGCGCAGTTCCTCCCTGGCTTGCTCGGGTGCTTTCGGAGTCTTCAACATCGTGGGCGGGAAGATCTTCGACATCACCCACGGGATCGCGATGAGACTCGCAATTCCCGGAACCGATGCTGCCAGCGCCCATTTGCCCCACGAGATGTCGATGCCGATCTTGGCAGCCGCATCGACGGCGACGGGGTTACCCGCCATGGCGGTGATGAACATCGCGGAGGTCACGACGTTGACTTGCAGCGACGTGAGCAGCAGATATGCTCCGAGCTTCTTGCGAGAGTCCTCGGGCTCGGGATTGGAGTCCTCCAACTTGCTCAGTGAGACGATGATCGGATAGACGACGCCACCAGCGCGGGCGGTGTTCGACGGTGTCGCCGGAGCAAGTATCAAGTCCGTCAACGCCATTCCGTAGGACAAACCGAGGCTCGACTTGCCGAGCTTGGTCACGAACATGAGTGCAACCCGTTTCCCGAGTCCGGTGACCAGGAAGCCTTCGGCAATGAAGAACGACGCGACGATCAGCCAGATCGTGGTATTGCTGAAGCCGGACAACGCTTCCGTCGGCGTCTCGGTCTGGGTGATCATGGCGATCGACAGGCCTACCAGCGCCACAGAACCCGTCGGCAGAGGCTGCAAGATCAACGCCACGATGGTGCCGACGAAGATTCCGAGCATGTGCATGCCCTTGGGATCCACACCGTCCGGAACAGGCATGAAATAGATGATCAGGCCGAGGACGACGGGCACCGCAGCCGGGTAGTACCGCCTGAGCACCGATTGTTTCGACGGCTCCGCCGGCGGTGTCGTCTCAGAAAAAGACTCAGTGCTTTCGGATTTGGCCTCGGACATTTGCATCTCCTCGACTTGTCGCCCCAGGTGATCGCCCCAGATGATTGTCCCCCCAAACATCAGGTTTTCGTGCGGTCAATCCAAGTTCGAGAGAAAATGCCCGGAAGTACAGTCGTCCTCACGAGGCGCTGTCTCGCACCGACGCTTCAGTGGGAGAATGCCCATCTCGCAAAAGATTGTGCCAATCGATCAACAGAGGCGCGGGCGTGCTGCACGCTTGAATCTCGGAGAGTTGTTCAACCTGCTTCTTCGAAAGGTATTCGTCGGCAAGATGTTTGGGTCAGGACTGCGCGGATTGCCGACCTCGACCGGATCTTCGCGCGTGATGTGATCCAATTCCGAAGCATGTCAGCCGACAGACAGACCCACGAACCGAGAAGATTCGTATCGGGCCGACGACTGGTTGCGCCATCTATTGTCGGGAGTGTGACGGAATCCGACGCCCACGAGGACTCGACCGACTCCACTGAATCGGCAGTGGCCGATCACCCGAGGAAACGTCCACTGTGGCGTGAGATTCTGATCCTCGTTGTCGTCGCACTTGTCCTGAGTGTTGTCATTCAGAACTTCGTCGGACGCATCTTTCTGATCCCGTCGGAGTCCATGGAACCGACACTTCACGGATGCACCGGCTGCACGGGAGACAAGATCCTCGTCGACAGAATCAGCTATCGATTCGGGGATCCGCAACCTGGGGATGTGGTCGTGTTCAAGGGACCCGAGTCCTGGAACGACGAGTACAAATCCATTCGATCCGACAATTCGATTGTTCGCGCGTTTCAGGGACTCGGGTCCATCGTCGGCTTGGTCCCGCCGGACGAAAACGACCTCGTGAAGCGGGTAGTCGCGGTCGGTGGCCAAACCGTACAGTGTCTGTCCGAGGAAGAGGGGCTTCGGGTGAACGGCAAGCCGCTGACCGAGCCGTACATCGACAAGCGCATTCCGGGCAACGATACCTCTTGTCAAGGAAGGTATTTCGGGCCGGTCACGGTTCCCGACGGGAACCTGTGGGTGATGGGCGACAACCGCGCCCATTCGAAGGATTCACGTTTCCATCTCGATGACGAACACAGTGGAACGGTGCCGATCGACAATGTCATCGGCAAGGTTCAATTGATCGTCCTTCCCTTCTCACGGTGGGGAACTGTGAGCTCGTTCGATCCGCAGTGACAGATCGAATCAACCAGGCGGCCCGCATCTTCGGACGGCACAGTCGACATGGCTCCGCTTTCGGACGATCATCGAGCGCATCTGTTACCGAGGGTAGGAGAACCACATGCGCGCTCGACGCATCACCGCCAATCTCAAAGTCGCCGATGTCGGAACCGCCAAGAGCTTCTACTCCGACTTTCTCGGCCTGAGCACCGAAGAGTTCAACATGGGGTGGGTCGCTCGCTACACCTCTCCCGACACCGGCGCGAACGTACAGCTCGTCACGCACGACGCCACTGCAGCCGAGGACTCGGTCATCTCAGTCCACACGGACGACGTCGACGGCGCCTACGAAGAGGCCCGCAGGCTCGGCTACGAAATCGTGCACCCCATAACGACCGAAGAGTGGGGTGTTCGCCGATTCCTCGTCCGGGCACCCGATGGCAACGTCGTCAACATCGTGCGACACCGGGACTGAGCAGCGGAAAGAACCCCATTCGACGTTTTAGGTCATTTGACCTAGAGTTAGGTGCATGACCGATTCATTGCAGTATTCAGCCGACGGCCCGATCCTCGTGGCCGGCGGATACGGAACCGTGGGCAGCGCCCTGACAGCGTTGCTCGCCCCCGACTTCCCACTACTCCTCACCGGACGCACCCCCGAGCGAGGCGACGAACTGGCCGGCCGTCACGGCGCTTCCGTCCGCCGCTGGGACCTCCTCGACCCGACACCCTTCGACGCGTCCGTACGCGCGGTCGTTTCGACGGTCAACGATCCCCACGATCGTGTCCTGTCCGCCGCCGTCGAGGCCGGCATTCCGTACGTGGACATCACCCGCTGGACAACCCGCGTCGCTCGCGCCGCCACTCTGGCGGGTCAGAAGTCGCCGAGCGCACCGGTGTACCTGTCGTCCGGATGGATGGGCGGAGTCACCAATATCGTCGCCGCAGCGCTGGCCGAGGAACTGGGTGGCGCGAGCACGATCGACGTCTCGATTCGCTACGACGTCAACGACATTGCCGGGCTGGACTCCGTCGACTTCATCGATCGGCTCGGGCAGGATTTCGAGGTGATGCAGCAAGGAAACCCGATCACCGTCAGCCCGTTGACGGATACACGCTGGGTCGACTTCCCCGGATCGCGCACCAAGGTCGGAAGAATCGACACTCCGGAACAATTCACGTTCCCCATGACCTTGGGCGCCGAAACTGCCAGCACTCGAATAGGTTTCAGTTCGAATGCATCCACAACTGCGCTGCTCGCCGCCAAGAAGGTGGGTCTGTTCCATTGGGGTCGCGGCGACCGCTTCACACCGCTACGACGCGGACTCCTGTACTCGCCGGGCAAGGGCGGGAGCGCGCAAGTACGCATCGATGTCACCGGCCCGAGCGGCACGACAAGCGCGACAATCGTCGACCGGCAGGGCCAGGCTCACCTCACCGCGGTGGGCGGCGCGCTGGCCGTCAGACGAGCCTTGGCCGACGATGCCCGGCCTGGAGTCACTTTCCCCGAATCGCTTCCGAACCCTCGCCGCACCGTCTCCGAGTTGGAGAGCTTCGGGGTGGCAGTATTGCGACCATGACCCTCTCCAAGGGCGCCGCCCGTGCGGCAGCACTTCTCGACGCAGCAGAACAGGTCCTCACTACTCAGGGCAATGCCAACTCGGCAATGCGCGATTTCGCAGCCGCGGCCGGAGTGCGGGTAGGACATCTGCAGCACTACTACCCCACCCGTGCAGATCTGATACGCGCAGTGATGTCACGTGCATTGACCCGCTCACTGGATCGCCTTGCCGTCGTCCCCGATACGGATCAGAGCCTTTCCCGCGAGGAATCCGAACACTTCATCGGAGTCCTGCTCGGAGAACAGGACGACCAGGCCACGGTGCGTCTGTACGTCGAAGTATGGGCCATTGCAGCGGCGGACCAAGAAGTCGCGGTCGTGCTTCGAGACTTCTACGCCCAGTACATCGCACACGTAGAGCGCGCAGTCGCGTGTGCACAACCGGAGCTGGATGCGACTGAACTTGGCGCGACAGCGCAGACCATCGTGAGCCTGCTCGAGGGTTCCGCAATTCTCCGATCGGGAATCACCGGCCGAAAGTCCGAGGCTTCGGACCGAAAGCTCGTGGACACACTGCAGTACCTGATTCACGGGTCCTGACTCGGACGTATCGTAAAGCCCATGAGCGTTGCAAACGAATGGAGCCGAATCGAAGCGTGGTGCCGTACACACGCACCGGTGACGGCTGCAGCGTTTCAACCAGGACTCGGTGACGCCGTTATCGAGGAATTCGAAGCCTCGACCGGCGTCACGTGGCCCCAGGAACTTCGCGACCTGTATCGGGTCCACAACGGCAGCCTGACCCACGACGACCGGACCGGCCTCTTTCTCGGCAGCGTGCTCCCGGACAAATTCTTCTACCCCATCGACGTCGCAACAGAAGTTCGTCTCACTCTGCTCGAAACGTGGGATGAGACGATCTACGAGAATCCAGACCTCTACGCCGAGGACGAGATGGATCGACACGATCAACGCGACGCAGGCACTGCCGCAACCATGTTCATCCCCTCGTTCGTTCCCTTCGCCGGACTGGACGAGTACCACTACTTCGTGGACACCCGCAGCGGCGCACTCCACCATTGTGTGACCGAGTATGCCTCGGACGCCACTGACAACGGCGGTCCGATCTGGGCGTCCATCTCGGTAATGCTGGCCGCCCATGCCGTAGCGCTGGAAACAGGATCAACGATCGGAGTGTGGAAACCCGTTGTCAGCAAGGGTGTTCTGGAATGGGAAGTCGACGCATGACACCCAAGCAGGATCCGACCCGTCGCACCCTCGCCGACGGGCGTCAGATCTTCTACTTCGACGATGCCGGCAGTGCCCGCGCCCACTCTGCGCGAGATTCCCGCGAATTGCCGGCTCTCGACCACTCGTCTCGGATGAGATTCGACGTTCTCACCGGGGAGTGGATCACCATGGCTTCGCATCGCATGACACGGACACATCTCCCCTCCGCCGCCGAATGTCCATTGTGCCCGACCGACGAAACACGCACGCCCACAGAGATACCCGACGGAGACTACGACGTCGCGGTGTTCGAGAATCGGTTTCCGAGCTTTGCCGCGGCGCCCGAGGAAGCCATTGACAGTCCCGGAGACGGTGCGGGCGATCGCCCAGCGGCCGGTCACTGCGAAGTGATGTGCTTCTCGAGCGATCACACGGCGTCCGTCGCCGAGCTTCCACTCGAACGCATGCGCACGATTGTGGGTGCCTGGATTTCTCGGACCGAAGAGTTGTCGGCGGATCCGCTTGTGGAACAAGTGTTCTGCTTCGAGAACCGCGGCGAAGAAATCGGGGTGACACTCACCCATCCACACGGACAGATCTACGCATACCCGTATGTCACGCCACGCACCCGATCGATGCTGACGCAGGCGCACAAACACTTCGAGCGCACCGGTCGCTCACTACTCGCCGATGTTCTGGCGTTCGAGCGCGAGGACAAGGCCCGGTTGATCTACGACGGCGATCACTGGAGCGCCTACGTCCCGACCGCCGCACGATGGCCCATCGAGATTCACCTGGCACCGCACCGAGACGTCCCGGACCTTCCCTCGCTGAACGACCAAGAGCGCGACGAGCTTGCGGTCGTCTACCAAGATCTCCTACGCCGTATCGATCGCTTCTATCCGGGCGTCGACCGGGTACCGTACATCGCGGCCTGGCACCAAGCTCCCGTCCGCATCGACCGACCTCTGGGCCGACTGCATCTTCAGCTGTTCTCGATCTTGCGCGCACCGGGCAAACTCAAATACCTCGCCGGGTCCGAGTCCGCCATGGGCGCCTGGGTGAACGACACCGTTCCCGAGGCAGTCGCGGCCCGCCTACGGGAGTTGAAATAGTGGATACGGTCTCGAACAATTCTGTGCTCCAACAGTTTCACGCCACCTACGGCTATCCGGCAACCGGAGTGTGGGCGGCACCCGGTCGAGTCAACCTGATCGGTGAACACACGGACTACAACGGTGGATTGTGCCTACCGGTCGCTCTCGAGCAGCGAACACTGGTTGCCGTCGCACTGCGCAGCGACGGGGTCGTCCGCGTGCACAGTCGGCAATCCGCCAAGACGTACACCGGGCCCCTCGGCGACATCGCCACAGGGTGGGCCGCCTACCCCACAGCCGTTCTGTGGTCTCTTGCGCGCAGAGGCCTCCCGATCGAAGGAATCGATCTTGCCGTCGACTCGTCGGTACCGGTCGGGGCCGGGCTGTCGAGCTCCGCTGCCCTCACCTGTTCGGTTGCGTTGGCCGTCAACGAACTTCATGATTCACCTTTCGCCCGCGATGAGCTGGTACAGGTGTGCATCCAGGCCGAGAACGACGGCGTCGGCGCACCGACCGGAGGGATGGATCAAACCATTGCCCTCTTTGCTCAGCCCTCGACTGCGCTCCTGCTGGACTGCCAGGACGGATCCACCGAACCCATACCTTTCGAACTCCACGGTGCAGGTTACGACCTGATCGTCATCGACACCCGGGTCAAACACTCACTCGCAGACGGACAGTACGGAATGCGGCGCTCTCAATGCGTCGCTGCAGCAGCAGCTCTCGGCGTCGGCAGCTTGCGAGAGGCTACAGCAGGCCAGGCCGAGACAGTGCGAGACCCGATCCTCCGGGCGCGGGCACGGCACGTCGTGACCGAGATCGAGAGGACGCGGAAGACCGCAGAACTTGTGCGCAACAGCAGATTCAGTGACGTCGGCGAGCTGTTCGACAACTCGCACGCCTCGTTGCGCGACGACTTCGAGGTCTCGTGCGATGAACTCGACGTCGCCGTTGCTGCAGCACGACGCGGCGGCGCGATCGGTGCGCGGATGACCGGCGGCGGATTCGGAGGCTCGGCCATCGCGCTGGTTCCGGAAGGAAGCGGAGCGGAGGTCATCGCGTCGGTGAGCCGCGACTTTGCGGCGCGAGGTTGGCGAGCACCCCACTTTCTCGGCGTCGTTGCCGGGGGTTCGGCCGCCCGCCTCTGAGCGAACGGCACGTTCAGCGCACTGGAGGCGCCGAACGTACCGTTCGCCCTGGTTGGGGCACCTCGAGATCCCCCTCACATAAATAGTCATCTCAGATGCGAATTATGTAGGTTCAGATCATGCAACTGACGCAGTTCACCGATCTGGGATTGCGCGTCGTCATGCGGTTGGCCGTACTCGACGCGGATGCCTCCCCCAGCACTCGGGATGTTGCGCAGCAGCTCAACGTGTCGTATTCCCATGCCACCAAGGTGGTTACACGGCTCGGTGAGCTCGGCATCGTGACAACCAGGCGCGGCCGCGGCGGTGGGCTTTCCATCACCGAACTCGGCCGCACCGCCACCATCGGCTGGCTGGCCAGACGCCTCGAAGGCCCGGGTGAAGTCGTCGACTGCGAAGGCGACAAACCGTGCCCACTGCGCGGAGGTTGCCTCCTTCGGAGCGCTTTGCGCGAAGCACAGGAAGCGTTCTTCGTTTCACTCGACGCGGTCACGATCGAAGACGTCATCCGGCAGCCGTCCAAAACTGTCCTGCTACGCCTCACCACCCGGAGCGACGAAGCAGGCTGATCAATCGAATTTCGACCGAACGGAGCAGCTCATGCTTTCCCCACAGTCAACCGAGGTCATTCGCGCCACCCTTCCCGTGGTCGGCGCTGCCATCGGCGATATCACAACCCTGTTCTACCGCAGGATGTTCGACGCGCATCCTGAACTCGAACGCGATTTGTTCAATCGCGGCAATCAGAAGCAGGGCGAACAGCAGAAGGCTCTCGCCGGCGCCATCGCGGCATTCGCGACGCTTCAGCTCGAGCCGGACAGCGCCAAGGTCGATCTCATACTTTCACGTATCGCCCACAAGCATGCGTCGCTGGGAATCACACCCGACCAGTACGCAATCGTGCACGAACACCTCTTTGCCGCGATCGTCGAAATACTCGGCGATGCAGTCACTCCCGACGTCGCAGCAGCCTGGGACGAGGTCTACTGGCTGATGGCGGAAACCCTCATCACGATGGAGCGTGGCCTCTACCAACTCGCCGGCGTGGACGCCGGTGACGTCTGGCGCACAGTCAGGATCAGTGAACGAGTTCTTCAGTCCGCCGACACGGTCTCACTGACACTCACGTCGCTCGACGGTAGCGCACTCCCCACCTTCGCTCCCGGACAGTACCTTTCGGTCGGGGTTACGCTGCCCGACGGCGCCCGCCAGATCCGTCAATACAGCCTGTGTTCGATACCGAGCAGCGCAGACTGGCGGATCAGCGTCAAGCGAATCTCCGGAACTCCCGATGGCGAAGTGTCGAACTTCCTCTACAACAACGTATTCGAAGGTCAAGAACTCTCCGTCACCACACCTTTCGGCGATCTCACCATGCCGGACGACAACTCACCGCTCCTGCTCGCGTCGGCCGGAATCGGTTGCACACCGATGATCGGGATGCTCAATCATCTCGTGGACACCGGCGCTGACCGTTCGGTATCTGTCATCCATGCGGATCGATCCATTGCGGATCACGCGCACCGCGCAGAACTCAGCACACTCGTCGACCAGATCCCCGCCGCAACCCTGCACCGTTGGTACGAGGATCTCGGCACGCACGTTGCGTTCGGATCGGTTCACGAAGGACGGGCGGATTTGCAAGGTATTGCAGTGGAGCCCGATACCCAAGCCTTCCTTTGCGGGCCGATGCCGTTCATGTTGGCGATGCGCGCATCGTTGCTCGAAAGGGACGTCCCGGCACAGAATATCCACTACGAGGTCTTCGGGCCCGACAGCTGGGCCAACACCTGAGCGGACCACTGCCTGCGAACTGGACCTTGGCGCGCGACTGCAAACCCTTGTGTACTCGACGAAACATACGCATCGAGTAGTGGGAGACCGACATGATCACGTCAGCGTCGATGACGGGAGTCGCGCTGATCGCCCTGGCGATGGTTCTGACACCGGGCCCCAACATGATCTATCTGGTGTCCCGCAGCATCAGCCAGGGCCGCCGGGCGGGTTTGATCTCGCTCGGCGGAGTCGCAACCGGTTTCCTGGTCTACCTCGCCGCCACGTGTGCAGGGCTGACGGCGGTTCTCTTCGCCGTACCAACGGTGTTCACCGCGGTGAAAATCGGTGGTGCCCTGTACCTGGCCTATCTCGCCTGGTCGACACTCCGACCAGGTGGGAAGTCCGCTTTCGAGGTGGGCGAGGTCGACCGCCACGGTAGCGGCCGTCTGTTCGGGATGGGGTTGACCACCAATCTGCTCAATCCCAAGATTGCGCTGATGTACGCGGCCCTGATCCCCCAGTTCGTCGATCCCACTGCGGGTCCGGTCTGGCAACAGGCACTCGTACTCGGCGGCGTGCAGATCCTGGTCGCAGTCACCGTCAACGCGTTGATCGTGTGCTGTGCGGCAGCCGTGTCGACCTTCCTCATGGCGCGTCCGGTGTGGATGCGGGCTCAGAAATGGCTAGCTGGTGGCATTCTCGGAATCTTCGCCACCCGCATGGCCCTGGAGTAGTTTCAGTCCTTCGGACGTTGGTCGATCAGACGACGCGCTTTGCCGATCGAGCGTTCGAGTCCGCCGGGTTCGAGAACGCTCACCTCGACCGTGACACCGATCTTGTTCTTCACCAGCTTCTGCAACGCCGAAGACGCTGCCGCATGATCGGAAATTGCCGCGTCAGGGCGAGCCTCGACGCGCACTGTCAGAGTATCCATCCGGCCCGGACGCTCCAGCACACACTGGAATTGGGGTGCCAGGGCGGGGACGGTCAGGATCAGCTCTTCGATCTGTGTGGGGAACAGATTGACCCCACGCAGGATGATCATGTCGTCGGTCCGGCCGGTGACCTTCTGCATCCGACGCATCGAGCGCGCCGTACCGGGCAACAGACGGGTCAGGTCCCTGGTTCGGTAGCGAATGATGGGCAGCGCTTCCTTGGTGAGAGAGGTGAAAACCAGCTCACCTTCTTCACCGTCCGGCAGCACTTCGCCCGTGACCGGATCGATGATCTCCGGGTAGAAGTGGTCTTCCCAGATATGGAGCCCGTCTTTGGTTTCCACACATTCCATTGCCACACCCGGGCCCATGATCTCGGAGAGTCCGTAGATGTCGACCGCATGCATGTCGAGTTGCTGTTCCAGCTCGGTACGCATCTGTTCGGTCCACGGCTCCGCTCCGAAAACTCCCACCCTCAGTGAGGTCTTCGAGGGATCGATGCCTTTCTTGATCATCGCATCCACGATGGTCAACATGTACGACGGAGTCACCATGATGGCGTCGGGCTCGAAGTCCTCGATCAGTTGAATCTGCCGCTCGGTCATGCCACCGGACATGGGAATGACCGTGCAGCCCAAGCGCTCCGCACCGTAGTGTGCTCCCAATCCACCGGTGAACAGACCGTACCCGTAAGCCACGTGAACCTTGTCCGAAGACCGCACGCCGCCGGCCGAGAGACTGCGCGCGATGAGATCGGCCCAGTTGTTCAGGTCGTTGCTCGTGTACCCCACCACCGTCGGGCGACCGGTGGTCCCCGAAGACGCGTGAATTCGCGAGACCCGGTCCTGGGGCACTGCAAACATCTTGAACGGATAGTTCTCACGTAGATCCGCTTTGGTGGTGAAGGGGAACTTCGCGAGATCGCTCAGATCCTTCAAGTCGCTCGGGTGGACGCCGGCGTCGTCGAAAGCTTTGCGGTAGTGCGGAACATTGGTGTACGCGTGCATCAGGGACCATTGCATCCGCTCGAGTTGGAGCGTCGAAATGCGGTCCCGACTGGCAAATTCGATGTCTTGCGATGTAGCAGTGGCGAGTTCGGTCATGATTGTCTCCGGTGGGCTCAGTGAGGGCGCTGTGCGGGCGGTCAGGCGTCGAAATCGACTGTTATCTGTTCACCGACAGGGAAGGTCTGGCAGGTCAGTACGAAACCCGCGTCGACTTCGTAGTCTTCGAGTGCGTAGTTCCTGCGCATCTCGACGTCACCGCAGGTGACCTTGGCGCGACACGTTCCACAGACCCCGCCCTTGCACGCGAAGGGCAGATCCGATCGGTACTGTTCCGCTGCATCGAGAATCGACTGGTCTCGCGGAAGTGTCGCGGTGGTCGATCGACCGTCGAGAGTAATAGTCACCTCGCTGCTCGGTCCGACAATTCCGCGCTCACGATGCACTGCAACCGGCGGAGCGACGTCGTCGACGTAGAACAGCTCGTGATGGATGCGATCCTTGGCAATTCCCAAGCCGGCCAGTACTTCCTGGGCGTCGTTGACCATCCCGAACGGACCACACAACCAGAAGCCGTCGACCTGGTCGCACGGAACGAGAGAGGTGAAGATCTCACGCAACCGGTCGGCGTCGAGACGGCCCGAGAACAACTCGACCTCGCGCGGCTCGCGAGAGAGGACATGAATAACGTCCAGGCGCGCACCGTACCGGTCCTTCAGGTCGGCGATCTCTTCGGCGAACATGACTGAACGGGTGCGCCTGTTCCCGTACAGCAGGGTGACATCGGCCTCGGGGTTCACCAGCAGTGTTGCAGCGATGGACAACATGGGCGTGATTCCGGAGCCCGCCGCGATCAGAACGTGCCGTCCACCCAATGCCGGATCGGCGACAAAATTGCCCGAAGGGCCCTGGACGTCGATTCGATCCCCGGCCTTGACGTCTCGCACCAACCAGGAGGAGAAGAGTCCGTCTGCCACTTCGCGAACCCCCACCCGTGGAGACGCCCCTACCGGTGCACAGATCGAGTAGGAGCGACGGTGTTCGACGCCGTCGATCATCCGCCGCAGTGTCAGTGACTGCCCGGCGCCGAAGTCGAATTGATCGGCGATATCGGCAGGCACGTCGAAGGTGACGGCAACTGCGTCGTCGCACAGTGATTCGACACCGGCGACCGTCAACGGGTGAAATGGTTTGTTCCGGTTCGTCGTTGCAGTACTCATCTGTTCAGATCTCCTTCACGTGATCGAACGGCTCGAGGCAGTCGAGGCAGCGATAGAGCGCTTTGCACAGGGTCGCACCGAATTCCGAACTCAGTCTGGTGTTTGCCGAACCGCACTGGGGGCACAGGATGTCGCGCGGCTTGGCCGTCAAGGTCAAGGCGATTGGGCCGGAGGTGCGACGCGGCGCGGCCCCCGGCACCGAGTACCCGGCCGTCCGAAGTTTCGCGAGCCCCTCTTCGCTGATCCAATCCGAACTCCAAGGCGGCGACAGTTGAGTCTTGATCTGGACGCTGCCGTACCCCGCGTCGGTCAGCTTGTGCTCGATGTCGTCTCGCATCGTCGCCATCGCCGGACACCCGGAATAGGTGGGAGTGATTGTCACACAGACCAAGTTCGCTTCGACGTCGACCGATCGGATGACGCCGAGATCGGCCAAGGTCAACAGTGGCATCTCCGGATCCATCACCGAGGCGACGATCTCCTGCGCCGAAGAGACAGTAGCGGAAGAGACGGTAGCGGCAGTCACGGTCACCACACCCCTTCCGGATGCTCCCGAGCGACGCTCTGCATTTCGGCGAGAAGTAGCCCCAGTGCCCCGGTGTGCAGTCCGGCACGCCCGCCGCGGCCGCCGACGAAACCGGAGAAACGCGAAGGGGGCTCTTCCATTTCGGCTGCATGGAGGACCTGGGCAAGAACAGCGTCGAACTCCGGCCGAACAGTACGCGGATCCACTCCGACGCCAACTTCTGCCAAAACGAGTTCGTCCTGGGTGGGAACAAAGAGTTCGTCCACGAACGGGAAGATCTCGAGCAGGGCCGCGGCAGTCCGACGCTTGGATTCTGCCGTGCCGGCGCCCAACGTGACGACCCATCTTGCCGCGTAGTCGCGGTGGTAGGTCAGTTCTTTGACGCCCTTGTTCGCCACGGCCGCGAGGACCGGGTCCCGCGATGTGCGGAGCCGATCGAACAGCGCCAGCCGCCAGGTCGAGAACACGAGTAGCCGAACGACCGTGTGCGCGAAGTCGCCGTTGGCGAGCTCCACCAGTCTCACGTTGCGGAAACGGAACTGATCACGAAAGAAGGCAAGCGCATCTTCAGCCGGCACCGGCGACGTGTCCGAGATGAACGGAACGACAGTGGAATCGGCTGCTGCCGCGCGAGCCAGCAGCAGCCTGGCCTGTCCGATCAGATCCAGACCGACATTCGCGAGAGCTACCTCTTCTTCGAGTTCCGGTGCCCGCGTCGACCATTCGGCGAGGCGCTGCGAACTGACGAGCGCGTCGTCGCCGAGCATGAGGCAGTAGTGCGCCAGCGCACCGAGATCGACGTCATCCGGCACCGTGGTGTCGACTCCGGCGAGGGGGTCGTCGAAGCTGGTTCCGAACGCCCACTGACCGTGGCCGTCGCCGTCGACCAGGCCGTCGTAGGCACTGTCGTGATCGTTCATCTGTTGGTCCTCGAAGTCGAAGTGATTCTCACATGTGCGGAACGGAGTCCGGGATGTCGTAGAAAGTCGGGTGCCGGTAGACCTTGTCGCCGCTCGGCGCGAAGAACGGATCCTTTTCTGCCGGACTCGAAGCCACGATGTTCGCTGACGGCACGACCCAGATGCTCACGCCTTCGTTACGTCTGGTGTAGACGTCGCGCGCGTGGCGTAGGGCCATCTGATCGTCTGCCGCGCGCAGGGATCCGACATGCACGTGGTTCAGTCCGCGCTTTCCCCTCAGAAATACCTCGTACAAAGGCCATTCGCCCCGCACCTGATCGCGCTGTACCTGATCGTTCTCGCTCATGATGTTTCCCCAGTCGTGCGATCGTGCGCGAGTCTCTCGCGCTGTGCAAAGGCGTACGCGGCGTCGCGAACCCAGGCCCCGTTGTCGTGTGCGGCTTTCCGATTGGTGATCCGCTCGACGCTCGCCGCTCCGTTGCCGCGGACCACGTCCATGAATTCGCTCCAGTCCGGCTCGCCGAAATCGTGTGCGCCACGCTCGGGGTTCCAGCGCAGGTCGGGATCAGGGAAGGTCACACCGAGTATCTCGGCCTGCGGTATCGACATGTCCACGAATCGTTGCCGCAGTTCGTCGTTCGTGTGCCGCTTGATGCGCCACTTCATCGACTGCTCGGTGTTCGGCGATTCGTCGTCCGGCGGTCCGAACATCATCAGAGCGGGCCACCACCATCGGTCGACGGCTTCCTGCACCATTGCCCGTTGAGCTTCCGTGCCGCGCATCATCGTCGCCAACAGCTCGAAGCCTTGCCGCTGATGGAACGATTCCTCCTTGCACACACGGATCATCGCGCGCGCATACGGCCCGAAGGAGCTGCGGCACAGCGGAACCTGATTGCAGATAGCAGCTCCGTCGACCAGCCAGCCGATCACACCCACGTCGGCGTATGTCAGCGTCGGATAGTTGAAGATCGAGGAGTACTTCTGCTTTCCCTCGATCAGTTTGGTGGTCAGATCGCCACGATCGGCACCGAGTGTCTCGGCCGCGGAGTAGAGATACAGACCGTGCCCGGCTTCGTCCTGGACCTTCGCCATCAGGATCGCCTTGCGTCGCAACGAAGGCGCACGGGTGAGCCAGTTTCCCTCGGGCTGCATTCCGATGATTTCGGAGTGCGCATGCTGGGCAACCTGACGGATCAGAGTCTTGCGGTAGCCGTCCGGCATCCAGTCGCGAGGCTCGATGCGCTGGTCTGCCGCGATCGTCTCGTCGAACAGGTTCTGCAGGTCTTGTGGAGCTTCCACGTTGGTCATCGTACCTACCTTTTATTACCGAATGATCGGTTGGTAACTAGTATGCACCGAGGTGTCCCAGCACACAAGAGAATCTTTCGCCGCACCAGAAATCAGCGGCCCCCGAAAACCGGCTTCTGCTTCGACAGGAAAGCCGTGACTGCGCCTCGATGATCTGCCGTGGAACCCAGCTCCACCTGTGCGTTCGCCTCGGCCGCCAGAGTCCGGGAAAGCCCAGGAGCAACGGCACGGATCAGCGATTTCACGTGGGCGAAGGCCGCGGTGGGTCCGTCGGCAAGCCGACGCGCGAGTACCCGAGCCTCAGCTGCGACGTCCTCGTCGGCCACCACGCGATGAACCAAGCCCCACTCCAGCGCGCTCTGCGCGTCGAACTTGTCGCCGAGCAACATCAGGCCACTGGCGCGGCTAGGTCCGAGCGCGTGCACGAGCGCATGACTGAGCCCGGAGTCACTGGCCAGACCGATGCCGGTGAATGCCGTCGCAAAGCTCGCGCGAGCCCCCACGACACGGATGTCTCCGGCCAACGCGATTCCCAACCCGGCCCCGACGCAGGCACCGCCGATACCCACCACCACCGGGACAGAGAGCGTCGACAGCGCCGTGACGATGGGGTTGTAGTGCGCCTCGACGGTATCCATCGCGTGCGCCGGATCAGCATCCAACGCTGCGGCGTGCTCGCCCAGATCCTGACCGACGCAGAAGTTCTTGCCTTCGGCGAGAATCAACACCGCTCGAACCTCTGCGTCCGCGTGGACCTGCAGCAACGCTTCGAGCAGCTGAGACTTCATTTCGCCGTTGACGGCATTGGCGGCCTTGGGTCGGTCGAGAGTGATTGTCGCCAAACCTCGCTCGATCTCCAAGCGAATCACGTCAGTCATCGATGTTCCTTTCGCAGGCAGTTCGGTTCAGCTCCATGTGTGAAAACCCTGTCCCGTCTTGCGCCCCAACTCGCCGCGAGCCACCTTCTCTCGCAGCAGTGCTGGAGGTGCAAATCGATCACCGAGCGTGCTCGCGAGGTGTTCGGCGATCGCCAGGCGCACATCCAACCCGACCAGATCTGTCGAACGCAGCGGGCCCATCGGATGCCGATACCCCAATTCCATTGCTCGGTCGATCGATTCCGCGTCCGCCACACCCTCTTCGAGCATGCGGATGGCTTCGAGCCCGAGACCGACACCAAGCCGGCTGGTTGCAAAACCAGGTGAGTCGTTGACGAGCACCTCGGCTTTGCCGAGCATCGACACCCATGCTCGTACCGAGTCGACAACCTCGGGGCGGGTCTGAGGCGCCCGGACGATCTCGACCAACAGCGACGCCGGGACTGGATTGAAGAAGTGCATACCGATGAACCGGCCCGGATCCGTCAGCGCTGCGCCGAGTTCGGCGATCGACATGGAACTGGTGTTGCTGGCGATCACGGTGCTTTCTCCGGCAACGGTTTCCGCAGCGGCGAGCACCTCGACCTTGAGGGCCGCAATTTCCGGGACCGCCTCGACGATCAGGTCGAGCGACGGTGGCAACGAGGTCACTGCGTCCACGGTGCTCACGCGCGCCAGCACCGTCGCGGGGTCCTGGTCGTCGAGTTTCCCTCGCTCGTGAGCTCTGTCGAGGCCGGCGGAAACACGCTGCAACGCGGCCGCGGTGTCGCCACTCTCCGCGATGGTGACCGCCCCGCCGAGACTGGCGAACACCTGGGCGATACCCGCACCCATGCGTCCACCGCCGATGACTCCGACGGTCTTCGGTGCAACTGCTTCAGTCATAATTTCTTCTCCAGGAAGGCCGTCATGCGATCGCGCTTGTCCGAACTCTCGAACAGGACGGCCTGGGCGATGTCGTCGGCAAACGGATGCGATCCCGGCGCATCGACGATGATCTTGGTCAATCGCAGTGCCAGCGGGGACAGTCGGGAAATGCGGTCGAGCAGCCGATGCGCTGCGTCGACGTGGCAGTTCGGTTCGGTTACCTCGACAACCAGGCCCGCTCGTAGCGCCTGCTCGGCGTCGAGGTTCCTGGCACCGAGGAGCACCTGCTTCGCGATCGAGACGCCGACGAGCTTCGGCAGTCGATAGCTGGCGCCGGCGGCTGCCATTATGCCGAGATTGGGCTCCGGATTCCCGAAGACCGCCGTCGTTGTCGCGATGCGAATGTCGCAGGCGTAGGTCAACTCTGCCCCACCGCCGAGCGCGTAGCCGCTCACGGCGGCCACGGTGGGAAGCGGGAGCTTTCCGATTCGGTCGAACAGCGTGCGGTTGATACCCGCGAACGCTTCCTCTCGTCCGCGCTCTCGGAGCTCCGCGATGTCAGCGCCGCCTGCGAAGTGGTCGCCGCGCCCCGCAAGCAGGAGCAGCTTCGGATCCCGTTCGAGGCGTCCACAAACCTGATGCAGTTCGTCGATCATTTCCGCGTTGATCGCATTGCATTGCGCGGGCCTGTCGAGGGTGACCACGACGCGATCCTCGCGCTCGTCCACGTGCAGGGTGTTCACATTCGCTCCTTCTCACTCTTCTCCATTAGTAACCGAACATTCGGTCGTTTGGCAAGGGTGAGAACGAGGATGGTGCACAGCTTTGCCCGAACTGAGAAGATGGGGACATGACTACGGCACGCCCCACTCGACGCACCGGCCTCCCCGGACGTCCCGGCTACGACCTCGATTCGCTCCTGGCCGTGGCCGTGAAGGTGTTCAACGACAAGGGCTACGACGGCGCCAGCATGGAGGTGCTCGCCAAGAAACTCGGCATCACGAAGTCCTCGATCTACCACCATGTGTCCGGAAAGTCAGAACTTCTCGAACTCGCCCTTTCGCGTGCACTCAACGCCCTGTTTGCGGTCACGACCGAAGAGGGCGCCACCACCGGTCCGTACATCGACCGGCTCGAATACCTGGTCCGGCGCAGCGTAGAGGTGCTGGTCGCAGAGCTTCCATACGTCACCCTGCTCCTGCGCGTCCGCGGCAACACGACGGTCGAGCGCGCCGCGCTAGCTCGTCGACGCGAATTCGACAACTTCGTCGGAGGTCTCGTCGCGTCCGCCGCAGCGGAGGGAGACTTGCGCCCGGACATCGAACCAGCCCTCGCCAGCAAGCTGATGTTCGGCACCGTCAACTCACTGATCGAGTGGTACAAACCCCGAGCGGGTGAGTCCGTCTCCGACATCGCCGACGCGGTCGTCGCCGTCACTTTCGACGGACTTCGCAAGGCCTGACTCCAGGCAGTTCTGCCGAATCCTTGACAACGCGGCGTTACCGGGCGATCGTAATTACCGACCGAACGTACGGTGAGATGGAGTTGTCGTGAGCAGACTGTTGGAAAGCTATGTGGCCGGTCAGTGGTACGCCGCACCGGACGCAGGTACCCCGTTGCCGAGCGCAGTGGACGGATCGGAGGTGGCCCGGATCTCCGCAACCGGCATCGACCTCGCCGAGATGGTTACGTACGCCCGCGAGGTCGGCGGGCCTGCACTGTCCGCGATGACCTTCCACGAACGTGCCGGCGCGCTCAAGGCTCTCGCCCTCACGTTGATGGCAGGAAAAGCCGAGTTCTACACACTCTCCACTGCCACCGGTGCGACGACGCGAGATTCCGGGGTGGACATCGACGGCGGATTCGGGACCCTGCTGAGCTACGCGAGCAAGGCTCGGCGCGAATTGCCCGACAGCACAGTCTTTCTGGACGGAAACGTCGAGCCTCTCGGCAAGGGCGGAACCTTCCTCGGGCAACACATCTATACATCACGTCGCGGCGTCGCCGTGCAGATCAACGCCTTCAATTTCCCGGTGTGGGGGTTCCTGGAGAAGCTGGCACCGGCATTCATCGCGGGGGTGCCGTCCATCGTCAAACCTGCCAGTTCCACGGCATATCTCACCGAACTCGTCTTCCGGCGCATCATCGAGTCAGGCTTGCTCCCAGAGGGTTCCGTCCAACTGCTCTCCGGTAGTGCACGCGGCCTCCTCGATCACCTCGGCGGGCAGGACTCAGTGGCATTCACCGGATCCGCCGACACCGCGGCAACGCTGCGTGCTCACCCGAACGTCGTCGGCAAGGGCGTCCATTTCAATGCCGAAGCCGATTCACTCAACGCGTCGATCCTCGGCGAGGACGCCGTACCAGGAACGCCCGAATTCGATTTGTACGTCAAACAACTCGTCACCGAGATGACGGTCAAGGCGGGCCAGAAGTGCACGGCGATCCGGCGCGCCCTGGTCCCGCTCTCGCTGGTCGACGCCGTTGTCGATGCCGCATCCGAGCGACTGAACAAAGTGGTCGTGGGACACCCCGATGCTGATGGCGTCACTATGGGAGCTCTCGCCAGCATCGAACAGCGTGATGAGGTCTTGAAATCCATTCGCGGTCTGACGAAGTCGGCAACTATCGTATTCGGAGACCCGGACAACGTCGACGTGGTCGGTGCCGACGGCCAGTCAGGAGCCTTCCTTTCCCCAGTCCTTCTCCGGGCGGAAGAGAATGCGCACGAGGTACACGAACTGGAGGCCTTCGGACCCGTCAGCACCGTCATCGGATACGACGGCATCGATCATGCGATCGAACTCGCGGCCCGTGGCGAGGGAAGCCTCGTCGCCTCGGTGGTCACTGCCGACACCGACATCGCACGTCGACTGGTGCTGGGTCTCGCAGCTTTTCACGGCAGAGTGCTCGTGCTGAACCGCGACGACGCCAAGGAATCCACCGGCCACGGCTCTCCCCTTCCAGTCCTCGTACACGGCGGTCCCGGCCGTGCCGGCGGCGGTGAGGAGCTGGGTGGCATCCGCGGAGTTCTGCACCACATGCAGCGGACCGCCGTACAGGGCACACCCGACGTCCTCACCGCAGTCGGCGAGCGCTGGTTCACCGGATCGCAGCGCACGACCGGATCCGAACATCCATTCCGAAAGAGTCTCGCCGAGTTGAAGATCGGTGACACTGTTGTCGGCGGTCCGCGCCAGGTCACACTCGCAGACATCGATCATTTTGCAGAGTTCACCGGTGACACCTTCTACGCTCACACCGATCCGGTGGCCGCTGCGGCGAATCCACTCTTCGGCGGCATCGTCGCGCACGGCTATCTTGTTGTCTCACTCGCTGCGGGCCTGTTCGTCGACCCGGCTCCCGGCCCGGTTCTCGCGAACTTCGGCGTGGACAGCCTCAGGTTCCTGACTCCGGTCAAGGCCGAAGACAGCCTGACGGTCACCCTCACAGCCAAGACCATCACACCTCGCAGCAGCGCCGACTACGGTGAGGTTCGTTGGGACGCCGTGGTGACGAACCAGGACAACGATCCGGTCGCGACATACGACGTCCTGACTCTGGTAGCCAAGACTCGCCCCGAAGGGAATTGAAAGCACATGACCTATCGAGTAGCAGTGTGTTACGGACGCCCCACCGATCCGGAGGCTTTCGACAAGTACTACAACGAGATCCACGTCCCGCTCGCCAGCGCAGTGCCAGGGCTCTCGGACTTCACGTTCAGCAAGTGCTCGACGCTGGACGGCTCCGATCCAGTCTTCTATGCCGTCGCCAACCTCGAGTTTCCCGATCTCGAGACTATGCAGAGCGGCCTGAAGTCCCCGGAGATGGGCGCCGCTGGAAAAGATGTCGCAAACTTTGCCACCGGCACGGTCGACATGTATGTCCAGGAAGTTGTCTCGGTCCTCTAGACCCCTGCAATTTCCCGATCACACAGGAGTTGTCTCGTGAGTACAGGAAGCATCACCGCCAGAGAGATGTTCGACGCGGACCAGGCATCGCAGGCACTCGGTATCGAGATTTCCGAGCTGGCGCCCGGTAGCGCAACCGTGACCGTCACCGTGGGCGAAACCATGGTGAACGGTCACGGAATCACACACGGCGGTTATGTTTTCCTGCTCGCGGACACCGCGTTTGCGCTCGCCTGCAACGGCTACGAGGATTCAGCCGTTGCAGCGCGCGCGGACATCAGATTTCTGCGTCCGACCCGTCTGGGCGACACCTTGACCGCGGTCGCCACCGAGAAGGCTCGAGGCGGCCGAAGTGGGATCTACGACGTGACCGTTCGCAATGGCGACGCCGTCGTGGCCGAGTTCCGCGGCGACAGTCGAACCATCACCCGCTGAAATTCAGCCCACGGTGTATCAGCCCACGGTGTATCAGCCCACGACGGGAAGTTCGAGGGGGCCGGACCCGTCGGCGAAGATCGTCACCGGCATGCCCTGCAATCCCCCACGGAAACTGATGTCGCCACCGGTGATCGCGAGACGCACGGAATGCCCTGGCTCGAATCGGTGCACTATCGCCGGCATCGTCACCGGCACCGGCTGCGACGGATCACTGATGCGTATGGGCGCGATGAGTCCGTTGATCAGCGAGGAAGTTCCGTCCGGAGCCACGTCGTAGAGTTTCGCGAACACCACCGGCTGTCCGGGCGCCGCAACACGCAGCGTCACAGTGGGGGCTCCCACCACGTCCATAGCCTCGGTCATCGGCGCAGTGGTCCAGAGCGCCTCGGTTCCCGGAATCTGTGCATTCG
Source organism: Rhodococcus sp. RCBS9 (assembly GCF_029457415.1). NCBI lineage: Bacteria > Bacillati > Actinomycetota > Actinomycetes > Mycobacteriales > Nocardiaceae > Rhodococcus > Rhodococcus sp. RCBS9. The sequence goes on from NZ_CP120422.1 coordinate 2,030,743, forward strand.
GAATGTTTCCGGCCGGATTGATATTGAGTGGCTCTACGCCCGTCGGCAGCCCAGCCGGTGCGGTGACGATCGTCTTCGAACCCGGTATCACCGGCGTGCCGTCCGGTAGCAGTCCCCCGTCAGCGGACAGATGGAAGGCGCGAGCGGTCCCGACATCGACGGTGTCGGACGTCGCGTAGGCCGGTGCCGCGTTTCCCTCGTAGTCGATCCAGTTGCGGAAATACGCGAATTCCGGGCCGGTCTCCGTGTTCTCGTCCTTGAGGTAGTGATCGAACCAGTCCATGAAGCGACCGGTCTCGTACTGGGTATCCTCGTCGGGTGCGGAGAAGCTGAACTCGCCCGGCGCAGCGGCCAAGTGGCTGTGCCCCCACGAATGCCAGATCATCTTGGCTTCGACGCCACGATCCTTCAGCGCGTCGTAAGTCGCGGTTGCCTCGTTCAGATCGAACAGGGTGTCCTGTTGCCCCTGAGCAAGCAGTACCGGAATGTTGATCCGGTCGACGAACGACGAGACCGACGACGCTCGGAGCTCACTCACTACTTGCGGTCCGATGTCGCCGGTCACCACCGCCTCGGCGATCGCGTTGCACATGTAAGGGACGTAGTTCGGGCAGCCGGGTAGCCGTGCGGGATCTGCGATGTAACCGTCCACACCGGGATTCGCGATGCCCGCGCCGAAGAGCAGCGATGCAAAGAGCACCTTCGCGGCTCCCGGCTCCGCAGTCGACACTCCGGAGATGATCCCGGTGCTGTTGGGCGCCAGAGAATACGAGAGATCGTTCCAGGTGATCATGGGGATGATCGTGTCGATACGGGGATCGACACTCGCGGCGGCGAATTGAATCCCGCCGCCGTAAGAGCCACCCGTCATTCCGACCCGCGGGTCGTTCGTCGACGGTGCACCGGTGTGATCGACGGAGTCCTGAACGACCGTGGTGAGCGCCGGATAGGGCTGCGTCAGAGCCTGATCCGTGAAGGCAATCCCTTCTTGGCCGCCGAGGAAGCTGACCAACTGGGAAGCGGCGACACCGTCGTATGCGGGAGAGTCGAGTGTGATCTTGCAACTCGTGCCGCCGAAACCCAATCCCGAATACGTCAGTCCGACATACCCGTTCTCGGCGAAGTTCTGCAGGGCAGGAATCTGGTCCTTGTACGAACCGCCGAACCCGTTGGTGGTCAGGATCGCGGGAGCTGGGTTGTCAGCGTCGACACCATCGGGAACAAAGAGTTCACCGACGACGGTGCACGGCGTCGAGAGTTCAGGCCCGACATCGACCGAGAAGTACAGCAGCTGTGACGAATACGAGCCGTTCGGTGAATCCGCGAGCGCAGGCGGCGAAAAGCCGAGGGCGCAAACCACGAGCGTGACGACACTGATCGCAATTCTCCGGCGCACCTGAAAACCGTACACCCGGATCTGTTCTCCACCAGCCTGATCGGCTGCGCGCCGCCGAAGTTTCCGGAGCAAAAGCTACGCCGGACGGGCCGACCTCTACTTGACCGTCAAGGTGCCGTGCATGCTCGGGTGGTAGGTGCAGTGGAACGTGTACGTTCCAGGCTCGTTCGGCACCGTGATGGTTTCCGTCTCACCCGCTTCGATGTCCTCGTTGAACAACCCCGCGGTATCGGACGTGACCGAGTGCTCGACGGTGTCGTTGTTCTGAATGGTCAGTACCTGTCCGGGCATCACCGACTCCGGCGTCGAGTATTCGAAACCGCTGATCACGATTCCCATCGACGACGCTCCCGGCGTCGACATACCCAGAGGCATGCTCGGCATCGACATACTGGTCGGCATGCTGGTCATCGCCATGCCGTCGTGATCGGCCGAATCGTTGTCCGACGAATCGTTGTTGTCACTGCACGCGGTCAGTGCGAACACCGCCAGGATCAGCGCTGCGAGCACTGCGAGAATCCGCTTCATTGCTTCGCCTCCTGCTCGTTCCCCCGCAGTCTGCTGATTACCCGCCGCCTAGGGGGCCAAACAGCTCCGATGTGGTGCCTGCGGCGCTGATGGTGCACGATTTCTGCACCAGCTCCGCTCGCGGACCGACACTGAAGGACACAGCACAGATGGCCAAGATCAAAACGTCGAAGGCAGCCCAGCCGAAGGCTCCCAAGACAGCAGAGCCGAAGGTAGCCGAGAAGGCTCCTGCCGTTCTCTGGAAGGACCTGCCGGACGAGCACGACTACCCGGCAGCCCGCGATTACCTCCAGTTGGGCGCGACGCCGGTCCAGGTCCAGGCTCTCGTGTACGCCCTCAAGACGGCGACGCTGGTCTCGAAGAAGGCCAAGGACATCCTGCGGGCTGCCGGGCTACCCCTGCTGCCTGTCGACAACCCGCACGTTGCCGCGGACCTGAAGAAGATCCGCAAGGGGATCGCGCTGTCTCCGATCCTGCTGGTGCAGGGAGACTTCCGCGCCGGAGTACCGGCGCAGATCGCCGACGGCTACCACCGTGTGTGTGCGAGCTACCACGTGGACGAGAACACCGGCATCCCTGCAAAGATCGCTCCCTCGACAGTGACGTCGTAGGTCGTCGATGACCTTCGGCATCCTTGCCCTCGTCGCGCTGGCCGGCATTCTCGGCCCGCTGCTCGGCGCTCGCGTCAGTTGGCATGTCCCCGTGGTGGTCGGCGAACTTGCCGCGGGCGTCGTCTTCGGTGTCACAGGTTTCGGGCTGCTGGACTCTTCCGACCGGACTTTCACCTTCCTGGCCGATATCGGGTTCGCGCTCACGATGATGGTGGCCGGCTCGCACGTCCCGGTCCGCGATCCGGCAGTTCGTGCGGCAATCGGCAAGGGTGCCGTTCGCTCGGTTGTCGTCGGGCTCCTGTCGGTTGTTGCCGGCTACGGTGCGGCGACGGCATTCGGCACCGGTCACGCCGCGCTGTACGCGGTCCTGATCGCGTCGTCGTCCGCGGCGTTGATTCTCCCCATCGTCGATTCGCTGGGGCTCGGTGGAACCTCGGTTCTGCAGATGACTGCCCAGGTCGCGATCGCGGACACCGTCTGCATTGTTGCGCTGCCTTTGGTGATCGATCCGGACAATGCCCCTCGTGCCGGTGTCGGCGCACTGGCTGTGGCGGCGTGTGCGGTTGCCTTGTTCTTCGTACTGCGAGCCTTCCACCGGTCCGGCCATTGGCGAAGGCTCCACAAATTCTCGGAGAAAAGAAAGTTTGCACTCGAACTCCGGATCAATCTGGTGATCCTCTTTTCTCTGGCAGCGCTGGCGTCGAGCACGCACGTGTCTATCATGCTCGCGGGCTTCGCCTTCGGGCTCGTTCTTGCCGCGATCGGTGAACCCCGCCGCCTCGCCAAACAGCTCTTCGCCATCACCGACGGCTTCTTCGCTCCCCTCTTCTTCGTCTGGTTGGGAGCGGCGATCAATCTGCGCGACCTCGTCACCCATCCGTCCGCCATCTGGCTCGGATTGGTCTTGGGCGGAGCAACTCTCGTGGTTCACGCCGCGACACGCGCCCTCGGTCTCCCGCTCCCTCTCGGCGTGCTGTCCGCCGCACAACTGGGAGTACCGGTTGCCGCAGTTACGGTGGGCACTCAATTGGGGGTGATGGGCGACGGTGAACCCGCAGCCATCCTCCTCGCCGCCATGATCACGATCGGTGCAGCAACGCTGGCGGGTGCTGCCGCGTCGAAAGCTGGTCTCACGAAGCCTGCTTGACCGCGGCCCTCTCCACCGTCAGCAAGCTCTCCTCCGAATGTTCGGCGTGATACGCCGCGCCGCCGCCGCGGACACCGAAGAGTCGCTTGCTCCAGATCAGCCATACGACGGCAGCGATGTTCACCAGCAGCAACCCGGCCCTCAACCACGTGATCTTCTCGGTCAATTCGTAGATTTCGAGGGGCAGGAACAAACTGGTCGCCACCACCGCGAAGTACTCGCCCCAGCGTTCGACCATCCACAGGCCGACTGCCTCGATCACTTGAAGGCCGGCGTAGACCAACAGCCCGACTGCGATCCAGGTGAGCGTCGTAGCGGACAACGAAAACGCCTGCTCGATGTGATGGACCAGTTTGGAATCGTCGATGTTCCAGCCCAATTGACGGGCAAGTGGCCTGATCAACGGCAATTCGTTCTCGAAGGCGTCCTCGGCGCGACCCTTCGACGATCTCAGTTCGAACACACCGATCGCCAGAAGAACCAAACCCAGAGCGCGGAACATTCTCTCGGTGGCGAGAAGTCGCATGATCAACCGGTCGCGAAGCAGCCTCCCCCGCGGAACCTCGGGGGCGGCGTCCGCCGGTCCCGATGCTCGGGGCGCTCCCGGGACGAAGTTGCCGCAACGTAGGCACCGCCACGCCTGACCCACCGCAGTGTCCACATGTAGTCGATCCCGCAGTTCCGGTTCGTCCGGAGCGTAGGTCTCGTGACCGTGCCAACTGCACGAGCGCAATGCGAAGTCCACGGGTGAACTCTATGCCGCATATGCCCGGTAGCGTGGATACCCGCTGACCGTGCACTTCGAACGATGAGGATTCCGATGACAACCACCAAGATCGAAACCCGGCATGGCGTCATGGCAGTCGACGACAGTGCCACCGACGGTTTTCCGGTTGTCTTCATCCACGGGAACTCGGCCAGCCGCTCCATCTTCCGTCATCAGGTCGACGCCGACTGGGCCGGCGACTACCGCATGATCACTCTGGACCTACTCGGCCACGGCGACTCCGAGGACGCGAGCGATCCCGAAGCCGCATACACGCAGAACGGTTACGCCGACGCCATCGTCGATGTTCTGACCGAACTCGGCGTCGAAAGAGCCGTTGTCGTCGGCTGGTCGCTCGGCGGACACATCGCTCTCGAGTTGATCGCGAAATTCCCCGGGCTCACCGGAATCGTCATCACCGGTACGCCGCCGGCAAATCCCGAGACGCTCGGCGACGCCTTCAAAGCCGGCGACGGATTGTCCATCGGCGGCACCGAGGTCATCACCGCGCAAGAAGCCGAACTCTACGCACGAATGACCGCCGTTCCCTTCGAGCAGGCTGCACTCGACGCCGCGATACGCACGGACGGACGCGCTCGCAAGATCATGTTCGACGCATTCGGCGCCGGCCGCGAATCGGATCAGAAGGCTCTGGTTGCAACGGCGTCTGTGCCTCTCGCGGTGATCGACGGCGCCGAGGACCCGTTCGTGAACACGTCGTATGTCGCGTCGTTGACCTTCGCGAATCTCTGGGAGGGCACGTATCACGTGATTCCCGGTGTGGGGCATGCAGCGTTCTGGGAAGCCCCTGAGGTGTACAACCCACTGTTGCAACGATTCCTCGGCAGTTTCGCACAGTAACCTGCTGGACAACCTGCTGGACGCGGCGTCCTATGAGATAGAAGCCACTCGACAATCCGGCCATGTCCGGATCATTCATCGCCGTCCTACAGTTCGGAAAACGACTGGAGGCACTGCGATGACCATTCTCGAGCACGGCACGGAAACGTGCATCGGTGGACCGACCCTTCCCCAGATACGACGCCTCGTCACCGAAGTGCCCGGCCCCAACTCGCGCGCTTTGGCAAAGCGCCGGAGCGCCGCACTGCCGGCCGGGCTGACCAGCGGATCCAGCATTTACGTTGCCGCAGCGGGCGGAGGAGTTGTCGTCGACGTCGACGACAACTCGTTCATCGACTTCGGCAGCGGCATCGCCGTGACCACCGTCGGAAACAGTGCGCCGCGCGTGGTCGAACGCACCACGCGCCAGCTCGGTCAGTTCACCCATACGTGTTTCCTCGCAAACCCCTACGAGGGGTACCTCGAGGTCTGCGAAGCGCTCAACCGCCTGACCCCGGGAGATCACGAGAAGCGAACAGCGCTGTTCAACACCGGCAGCGAAGCGCTCGAGAACGCCGTGAAATACGCACGTGCCGCCACCGGTCGCCCGGCAGTTGTCGTCTTCGACCACGCATTCCACGGTCGCACGTTGATGACCATGACGATGACAGCCAAGAACCAGCCGTACAAGGCCACATTCGGCCCGTTCGCACCAGAGGTCTACCGGGTTCCGATGGCATACCCCTACCGTTGGCCGAGCGGCCCCGAAAACGCGGCCGACGAAGCATTCGCCCAGTTCCGTCTTGCGATCGACACTCAGATCGGCGCCGAATCGGTAGCCGCTGTGGTCGTGGAACCGATTCAGGGTGAGGGCGGTTTCATCGTTCCCGCTCCGGGATTCCTGAAGCGAATCTCGGAATTCTGCCGTGAGCGCGGCATTCTCGTCGTCGCGGACGAGGTCCAGACCGGTATCGCACGAACCGGATCCTGGTTCGCCAGCGAGAGTGAGGACTTCGTCCCCGACATCATCACAACCGCAAAAGGTCTCGCCGGCGGAATGCCACTCGCCGCCGTGACCGGCCGTGCCGACGTCATGGACGCCGCGCATCCCGGTGGTATCGGCGGTACGTACAGCGGCAATCCCGTTGCCTGCGAGGCCGCCCTGGCAGTTTTCGAGACGATCGAGATGGAAGGGCTCCTCGACCGCGCCAAGGACATCGGCGACATTCTGACCACAAGTTTGTCCGAAATCGCTTCGGACACAGACATAATCGGCGACATTCGCGGACGCGGCGCCATGATTGCAATCGAACTCGTCCACGACGAGGACAAGGCTCCGAATCGCGAGGCCGTCGCCCAGATCGTCAGCTACGCCCACGCGCACGGTCTCCTTCTGCTCACCGCCGGCACCTATGGAAACGTCGTCCGTTTCCTCCCACCGCTGAGCATCTCCGACGAGTTGCTGACCGAAGGACTCGGTATTCTTCGCGACGCTGTGGCCGCAGTCCGATGAGCGTCGCAGTGCGCAGCTTGATCGGCGGAGCTTGGGTCACGGGCAGCGACGGCACACTGACGGACACCAACCCGGCCCGTCCCGACGAGGTTGTCGCCACCGGAGGCCGCGCCGGTGCCTCCGAAATGGCGACCGGTGTTCGCGTCGCCCGCATCGCCGCGAATGACTGGGCCCGCCTGCCGATGTCCGCACGCGGCGCATACCTCACTCGCGCAGCGGAAATCATCGAATCCAACGCTGAGGCCTGGGGCGAAGAACTCACCCGCGAAGAAGGGAAAACGCTGGCCGAGGGTATCGGAGAGGTGCGCCGCGCAGCGCAGATTCTGCGTTACTACGGCAACGCCGCCGACCGCGAGACCGGAACGGTGTATTCCTCCCCACGTAGCAGCGAGCAGATTCTCGTCACTCGCAAACCTCTCGGCGTGGTAGGCGTCGTCACGCCGTTCAACTTCCCGATCGCGATCCCGGCATGGAAGATTGCGCCTGCCTTGGTGTACGGAAACACCGTCGTCTGGAAACCGGCTGCCGCGGTGCCCCTTCTGGCCTTCCGTCTCGCGCAGGCACTGACCGAAGCGGGCCTACCCGACGGAGTCCTGAACATGATCCTCGCCGACAGCGCGGCCGGTGAAGCGCTGGTCGATCACCCGGACCTCGACGCCGTCACCTTCACCGGTTCCACCGGCGTCGGCCGAAAGATCGCGGGATCTGCTGCGGCGCGCGGAGTTCCGGTACAGGCGGAAATGGGTGGAAAGAACGCAGCCGTCGTACTTGCCGACGCAGATCTCGAGCTTGCGGTCGAGCAGGTGATGCTGGGCGCATTTCGGTCAAGCGGCCAGAAATGCACGGCCACTTCACGTCTGGTGCTCCATGAATCCATCGCCGAGGAATTCCTGGCCAGGCTGACCGTTGAAGTCAAGCAACTGAGAGTCGGAGATCCACTCGATCCCGACGTCACGACAGGTCCCGTGGTCAGCGCATACGCGCAGCAGTCGATCATCGAGGGGATCAATCGAGCCGTCGACGGCGGCGCCAGGGTTGTGGCCACCGCCGAAGCGCCGCAGTCGGGCTACTACGTCCAACCGACAGTGCTGGAACTACCGTCGAGCACCGAACTGTGGTTCGAGGAACTCTTCGGCCCGGTACTGGCGGTGCAGCGGGCAGCAACAACCGCAGACGCATTCCGCTTGGCGAACGAGGGCGAATTCGGTTTGTCCGCAGCATTGTTCACGCAAGACCTGACCAGTGCACTTGCCGGTGTCGACGATCTGGACGTGGGGATCCTGCACGTCAATTCGGAATCGGCGGGCGCTGATCCCCACGTACCTTTCGGCGGTGCGAAGAGGAGTGGATACGGGCCCAAGGAACAAGGCGACGCGGCACGAGAGTTCTTCACTCACACCACCACCGTCTATCTCAGGGGCGGCCGAGCGTGATCTGAATTCGATTCCGCCTGCAGCAGTTCACGAGCTTTGAGTGCGATCCACAACTCGGACCGGGTGTGGGCGGAATCGAGATCTCGGCCGATCAACTCGGCAGCCTTGTCCATGCGGTTACGCAGCGTGTGCCGGTGAACACCCAATTGCGCTGCAGCGGATTCCCATTGACCATTGTGGTGCAGGAACGCTTCGATCGAGTCCACCAGACGGGAACCGTTCTCGGCGTCGTAGCCTTCCAGCACACCGAGACCACCGGCCGCGATCGACTGCAGAACTTCGCTCGACTGCACACTCAACAAGAGACTGAAAGTCCCGAGCTCCGAGAACGGAACGAGCGTGTGTCCTTCGACCTGCCCCACTTTGGCAGCAGAGACGGCCTCGCGCAGACTGGCCGCAACACCGCTCATCGGCCGGACGCCACCGATTCCACCGTTGATACTCCGGCGTGAATTCTCCCGCACTCTCGCGTACACACTGCGTGTGACCTTCTCCGCAACTTCACTTTTCACGACGAACCACACACCGGTTCCGTCAGTCAGCGGGGCCAACAGGTACGGCACCGACTCTTCTTCCAGGGCCGCTGAAGTGATGTCGGTGGCCGCAAGCAAAGGTCCGACATCGGTCAAGGCGGTTGCCACCACCGTGGTTTCGGATTCGAATCCGAAGTACCGCAACAGACTTTCGTCGACGTCACCGCCGGCCTGGCGCACCATCGTCGTAACGGCCAACCTCAGCCGCTGTTCGGCATCGACAACCCGCAACGGCTTGGCAAGCTCGATGGTCAACAGCGACACCGTGTGGCCCACCAACAATCGCTCGGACTGATCCAAGGCGGCCTCGGACGCCACGGCCAGCGTGCCGCTCACAGCAAGGCGGTGAATGGCCAGGTGACCGTCGTCGTCCACCACGATCCGGCTGCGCTCCTTACCTGATCGCTCCCTGATGCGTTCGGGCAGAGACGAACTCGCACCTTCCGTCAGAGCCAGCACCGCGCCGTCCCGATCGAGAACACAGACTGCTGCGTGAACGGCTCGACCCAGGGCAGTGATCAGAGCCGGCACCCCGTCGAGCAGGGCACGCGCCAACTTCTCCTGCGCGTCGACCACCGCCTGCACCGTTCGTATCTGGTCGGCGGTCAGTTCGTCGATCACGGCCCGCGAAATGGCGATGAACGGCGTCTCCTTGGCGACGGAAAGCACGGCAAAACCCAGTTCGTCGCCGGCCCTGATGATCGCGTCCGGCACCCTCTCGTGCACGGTGCCGGTGTCGAACGCCAGTGCCACCGCACCGGTCTGCGCGATGCGCTCGACGTACTCGTATTGCTTTGTCGCCGAACGCGGTAGATGCAGCCCCGTCGTCATGACAAGCTCTCCACCGGCGAGCCAACGGGTCGGATCCTGCAATTCGATTGCGTGCGCCCAGCTGATCGACAGATCCACGTCGTCGTGACCGGCAACGATCGTGAGGCCGAGCGAGGTGGTGGCCGCCAGGCGCCGGACAGTCATCGGCATTACCGGAACCTCCGAGGGCAGTGAATAGAAAGGCAGTGGACAGAACTGACAGTTTCCAGTTCAGATTTGTACATCAAGTCCATGTTCTGGATCACACGATGAGCTTAGCGTCTCTCCGAAAGAACTGATCGCGTCATGCAATAGGAGCTGAGCCCAGATGCCCGACAGCAGCACCGAAACAGCCGAAGCCGCCAGCGTTCATTCGACACTCAAAACAGGCTTGAAGAAGCGCCACCTGACCATGCTTTCCATGGGCGGCGTCATCGGCGCCGGTTTCTTCGTCGGTCTGAGCGGAATCATCAACCAGGCCGGCCCCGGCGCAGTCATCACGTGCGCGATCTGCGGGATCATCGTGTTCCTGGTGATGCGCATGCTCGGCGAAATGGCCGTGGCCAAGCCGTGTACGGGATCGTTCACCGAATACGCCCGCATGGCGTTGGGCGACTGGGCGGGTTTCACCACTGGCTGGCTCTACTGGTATTTCTGGGTGATCGTCGTCGGCATCGAATCCGTCGTCGGAGCAACCTTGCTCTCCCGGTGGATCCATGGTGTCCCGCTCTGGCTCATGTCAGCGGTACTCCTGTTGGTGATGACCGGGGTCAATCTTCTCTCCGTCAGCAACTTCGGCGAGGCCGAGTACTGGTTTGCGGGTATCAAGGTCGCCGTCATCATCGGCTTCATCGTGCTCGGCAGTCTGTTCGTCTTCGGCATCTGGCCCGGCAGTGAAGTCGATTTCAGCAATCTGACCGGCCACGGAGGATTTCTGCCGAACGGCTTCACCCCCGTACTGGTGGGCGTTGTCGCCGTGATCTTCTCCATGACCGGAGCCGAGCTTGTCACGATCGCCGCAGCGGAATCCGCCGAACCCGCCGGAGCGATCAGGCGGGCCACGAACACGGTCGTCTTCCGCATTCTCGCCTTCTTCGTTGTCGCCACCTTCCTCCTCGTGACGATGCTGCCGTGGGATTCGTTCGTCGTCGGCGATTCTCCGTTCATCTCCGCACTCGACCTGCTCGGAATTCCCGGCGCCGCCGACATTCTCAATCTCGTGGTTCTGGTCGCGGTGCTGTCCTGCCTCAATTCCGGCCTGTACACGGCGTCACGGATGCTCTTCGCACTCTCCGTCTACAACGACGCGCCGGCCTGGATGACACGGACCAACAGCCGCGGCGTGCCGGTGAAGGGCGTACTCGCCTGCACCGTGGCCGGGTACTTCTGTATCGCGGCCGGCTACATCTGGCCGGATACGATTTTCTTGTTCCTCGTGAATTCGTCGGGCGCAATCTGCTTGTTCGTTTACATCCTGATCTGTGTATCCGAACTACGCCTCCGACGCCGATGGGAACGCGAAAGCCCCGAGATTCTGAAATTCCGTGTCTGGTTGTATCCCGGCCTGCCGATAGTGGTCACTGGTCTGATTCTCGTGATCCTGGTGGGAATGGGTCTCAACGAACCCACGCGCGCGGAATTCGTCCAAAGCCTGGTCGCGCTGGGGGTCATCCTCGCCGCTTACGGCGTGAGAAAGTCTCGTACGCGAAAAGTCGGATCGTTCGCGAACGCCTCGAACAACGCACACAGCAGTTCGAAGAAGGCTTGAAACAAGCATCGAGTAAGCGCTCGACTCGATAATTGAACCTCTTCCCCGAAAAGAGCCGATCCGATGGAAGCGGTCGAACATAGATTTTCTCTTTACCTAAATTCAAGGCAAAATGGACAGCATGCCGAGCCCTGTCATCACCTCCGAGGGGCACAGTTCTTGGCGAACACTTCACGAATGGTTCAACGAACCACACGACTACGAGTGGATAAAGCACCAGAGATCCGGCCGGGCAATCATTCCGATCTTCCGAACCTTGCTCGGAATGATGACGATCATCTTCGGACTGTCCGCTTTCTACAAATTGATCGGTCCGGATACGCCGCCGACCACACCCGGCAAAGCTCTTTCGATTTTCATGATCTGTACGTGTGTGGGCATCGCCGCATGCTGGTTCACACAACCGTTTCCCGGACGCCGGGGGTTGCTTGCATTCGGAATATTCGCAGATCTCGGGATCGCGGCTGCCGTCCTCCTGGTGCCGGATCGCTCGTCCGGGACGTTCGGTTGCATCGTCTTCGCGGTCACCGGAACCTTTGCGACGCTTTTTGTCAGCGCAAAGTGGCTTGTCGCTCATGTCATTTGGTCGACGACCGTCACGACTACCGTTTTCGTTCTTGCATATATGGAAGGCGACGTCGATATCACGACGCTTCTGGCCCGCGGCACCGTTCTTTTCGGAGCTGTCACACTCGTTCCCATTTTTGCGCACCTGACTTGGCGCACTCTCTACCGCGATGCCCAGTATTCGGACCGGGATCCCCTCACTGGACTGTTCAACCGTCGGGGACTGGAAGGGGCAGTCGGCGATCTCTTCGAGAGCGCCCGAGACGATTCTTCATCTCTCGCCTTCATCGTCGTCGATATCGACAAATTCAAAACGGTGAATGATCTTCACGGTCATGCCGAAGGCGATCATGTCATCAGGAGAACCGCGAACCGATTGAGCACACATCTCGGCGAACGCGGAGTCATCGCTCGAACCGGCGGGGAAGAATACCTGGCCGTCATCGCCGGCAATCCCGAATCGACAACCCTGTTGATCGAAGGGATAAACGCGGCGCTGTCGGATTGTTCCGACGCGATCCCCACAACGGTGAGCGTCGGAGCGGTGATGATGACCGCCGAATCGAAGGCGTGGAGCGGCGGTGCTTCCGCAATCCTGGCGGCGACAAATGTCGCGGATTCGATGATGTATCAAGCGAAAGCGGCAGGCGGTAATACGATCCGCTCGGCTCAGATCTGATTCACAGCCACGTAAGTGGGTGGACGCTGCGCCCAGTTTCCGTGTCCGTCGCGGCAAGATACACATCGACGCGCTCAGCGGTCAGAGCCTTGCTGATGTGGTAACCCTGGACCAGGTCACACCCGACCCACTGGACGCGGCGGAACTGCTCGATGGTCTCCACGCCCTCGGCCAACGATTTCATACCGAGGGCCGCGGCCAATTCGACAATGGACTTCACCACGGACATCTTCGGATCGTCCGAGTCGGTGACCAGCATGCGATCGATCTTGAGAACGTCGATTGGAAGTCTCTGGAGCGTGGCAAAGGACGAATAGCCGGTGCCGAAATCGTCGAGTGCGACGGTGACCCCGAGCTCACGCAGCTTGTAGAGATCCCGGATCGCGCGATCGTCCACAACACCTGTCTCGGTGATTTCGAGCTGCAGCAGTTGCGGAGGCAAGCCCGAATCCGTCAGCGCTTTCTTCACCATCGCACCGAACTCTCGCGACACCAACTGCACTGGTGAAACGTTGACCGAGACGCCAATTCCGGTCGGCCACCCCGCAGCAGCGGCGGTCGCCATCGCCATTGCCTGCGCGCCGAGGGGAATGATCATTCCGGTTTCCTCCGCCACCGAGATGAACTGGCTGGGCCCGATGAGGCCGCGGCTGGGATGGTTCCACCGAAGAAGAGCCTCGAAGGCCACCACTTCACCGGTCTGAGTGTCGACCTGAGGCTGGTAATGGAGATCGAACTGCCCTTCCTCGATCCCTCTGTCCAGCTCGTGCAACGCCGTCGCCCGCGCCGATGCCCTCGCCCGCAGCAGCGGTGAGAACTTACCCACTCGATTGCGTCCCGTCGACTTCGCCTCGTACAGAGCCAGATCCGCCAGCATCACCAATCCGTCGGCGTCCGTCGAATCCTCGGGCGCGCTCGAGTAACCGATCGTGGCCCGCACTTCGATCCGATTGCCTTCGACGAAGAATGGTTCGTGCAGCACTTCCAGGTACCGATCGAAGATCACACCGGGATCGTCGCGCGAAGAGGTGCAGACGATCAGCCCGAATTCGTCACCGCCCATCCGCGAGCACATGTCCGAACCGATCACGTCGCGAAGGCGTTTCGTGACTTCGAGAAGTAATTGGTCCCCGATCGGATGGCCAAGGGTGTCGTTCACCGATTTGAAGTTGTCGAGGTCGAGAATCCCGACGAGAACCTGCTTCTCCGGCACGCGGGAATCGATCGCTTCCTCGAGCGCCACTCCGAACGCACGACGGTTCGGTAACCCGGTCAACGAGTCGGTGGCCGCAAGGCGAAGGATCTCCTGCTCGTGGACATACCTCTCCGTGATGTCGGAACCGACACCGCGCCAACCCAGAATCACGCCGGATTCGAGGACCCGTGGATTGCCGGAAAGAGACCACCAGCGTCGCCTACCGTCGACATGCACCGGCACGACAGTGTCCCGGAAGGGAGCACTCGATTCGAGTTTGTCGATCATCTGGGCCGCGGCCGCACGCCCCTCCGGACTCGATGCGATCTGGAGTCTGGTGAGGAGTTGTCCGAAGGTGAGTTGCTGCAACTCGTCCACCGTCATACCTGCGACCTCGGCGAGACGTGCCGAGGTGTGGGAGAACCGGCCGTTGGTGTCGCACTCCCACAGCCAGTCGCGGGAACCGCCCTCGAAACCGTCGAGCAACAACGCCACAGTCTGACGCTCGGATTCCGCCTGAAACTCTGCGAGACAACGTCTCTGGAAAGAGGCCGACAGATAGACCGCCCCTACGGTGAGCGCAAACATGTAGATGCACAACTGAATCGCAAGAATGCGAAAGTGGGGTTCGGCGTGGACGACGAGAACAGTGAAGACGCCGAGGCCGTGAATGTAGATCCAGGTCAGGCTCACCGATCTCAGACTCGAGAACGTCACGGTCCCGGCGCCCATGATCCCGGCCATCGTCGCGATCAGAACCAAGTCGCGGAAGACGTCCATGTCGTGAAAGAGCAGAGCGAAAAGTGTGACGTCGAGGGTCGCGACCACGATCACTTCGACGAGCAGACCCACGTAGTCGTAGCGCGGGGTGTGCTTCGACGGCCGCCAGCGAAGGGGAATCCATACTCGGATCGAATTCGCGAGGACGAGAAAGATGAGGGCGCCACCCAACCACCTGAGCGTCTGACGTCCGGGCGGGACGGTGTAGGTCAGAATCACGACCAAACTCGCCATGTACGCAAGATTGGCGAACGGCGCGACGGCGGCAGCTTCGTCTATCTGACGGCGAAACAGGCTGTTGCAGTCGGCCTCCGAAGCAGGATCTTGCCTGCCCAATCGACTCGGACGGCTCATCAGCGAGGCATCCCGACATCTGCGCAGGCGCCATCAGCGGGCGTCGAATCCGCTCGCCTGGCCATCCGAACCTCCCCTGGCTCCCCACCGAACCCTTATCCGGTGAAACGTCAGTGTTTCAGACTCGCTGCTTGTTTCCTTCACAACGGTAGCCATCTGACGAATCGATTGTGCGCAGATCACTATATCCAGAGGTCGTTCCGTCGATCGTCCAGGTCGATCCGCGATTGCTGATTCTTAGCTCGAACCACGTTTGTCGCCGACCGCGACGCGGGGGATTCGAGCGGTCGGGAACAACGCGGCGATTGCGAGCAGCGCTGCCACGGCAAAAGCGACACGCAACGCGTCCAGCCTGGCTTCTTCGTTCACGTCCACGATCGCATCCGCCGTGGACTCGGCGACGCCGGCGTCATCGAGAGCGGATCGGAGTTGCGTCGTCGACAGGAACGGCACGCCCGAGGCCATGTCGGTGCTCGCTTGCTGCTGCACCGATGTCGGAACCGCCGGATTGTCTTCGATTCCGGCGATCGCCGACGTCGTGAGAGTGGCAATGAGAACCGATCCGATCAGGGCAGTTCCCAAGGAAGCGCCGAGGTTGGTGGCGGTGTTCTGCAACCCGCCGACCTCGGTGCTGCGCTCGTCCGGGACCGAGGACACCGTGACGGCTCCGAGCTGCGAAGACAGGCACCCCAAGCCGAAACCCATGAACAGCATGGGAATCATCACGATCGCCGCATTGGCGCCGGGGTCCATGCCTGCAACGAGCATCAGAATGCCGACGACCATGACCAACAATCCGACTCGGACCACGCGTCGCGGGTTCGCGGTAGGCCGTAGCTTCGGAATACCGATCGCCGCCACGACGAGCGCCGCCGACAACGGCAGGATGCGAACTCCCGTCTCCAGGGCACTGAGCTCCAGAACTACGGACAAGAACAACGGGACCGCGAAGAACACGCCCGCCTGGACCAGAAACTGCGCGAAGAACATGGAAAGTCCGCCACTGAGCTCGCGGTTTCGCAGCATCGCCGGATCAAGCAACGGCTCCTTCCCCGCAGCGGCCAGGCGTCCCTCCCAGCGCAGGAATCCGTACACGACCAGGAGCCCGGCGATCAGCAGCCACACCACCGGGGAAAGCCCGACCAACTGCGGTCCGTCGGGTTTGGCCTGCACCCAACCCCACTCGCTCGAGCGCAGTACACCGAAGACGATCATGCCCAGTCCCACCACGGACAAGATCGATCCGACGTAGTCGAGGCGCGACTTCGACGGTGGGACGTCGACCACCTTGCTCAGCACCAGCAAGATCAGGACAACGATCACGACTTCGCCGACGAACACGTAACGCCATGACGCAAATGTCGTCGCGGCGCCGCCGATCAGCGGCCCGACCGCCACGGCCATCGCGCCGGCGGCAGCGACCAGACCGTAGGCAGCCGGGCGCTTCTGCGCCGGAAAGTTGGTGGCGACGAGCGCGACGATCGCGGGCATGATGAGTGCCGCACCGACGCCTTCGAGGAACGACCATCCGATCAGCAGGACCGCAAGATTGGGAGCGAGCGCCGTTGTCAGAGAACCTGCGCCGTAGATGATCAAGCCGAGCGCGAAGGCCCGGCGACGACCCATCATCGACCCCAGCTTGCTGCCCGTGATCATCAGCGTCGCCATGACCAGGGTGTACAGCGTGATCGCGGTTTGAATGCCGGTGATGCTCGTGCCGACGTCCTCGGCGACGGTTGCCATCGAAACGTTCATGACCGAACTGTCCAAGGTCATCAGGAATTGGCTGGATGCCAACACCGTGAGAACCAGTCCTGAACCCGCTTGCGTCGTCGAACCAGCAACCTGTCCGTCACCCATCGTGCGGGTGTACCCGGTGTTCAGGTTCTCGAAGCAGACCGGTCAGTGCTGTTCGAGGCTGAGCTGATCCGCCCAAGCCGACACGTCCCCGCGTTCCAGAGCCACCGCCAGCAGTTCCGGAAACTTGTCCGGCGTGCACGCAAACGCGGGAATCCCGAGGGCACTCAGCGACGCTGCATTGTCGTGATCGAACGACGGTGCCCCGTCGTCCGAGAGTGCCAGTAGAACCACGACTTGAACGCCGGAGTTCTTCATGGCGGCCATCCGGCGCAACATCTCGTTGCGAATACCGCCCTCGTAGAGGTCCGAGATCAGAACGAACATCGACTCGGCAGGACGCGAGATCAGCGACTGGCTGTACGCGATAGCGCGGGTGATGTCCGTGCCCCCACCAAGTTGGGTCCCGAAAAGGACGTCGACTGGATCGGACAGTTTGTCCGTCAGGTCGACGACGGCAGTGTCGAAAACCACGAGCGAAGTCTTCAGCGCCTGTATCGACCCCAACACCGCGCCGAACACGGATGCGTAGACGACGCTGGACGCCATCGAACCCGATTGGTCGATCGCCAGGACTACGTCGCGCTGCACGGATTTCGACTTGCGGCCGTATCCGACGAGCCGCTCGGGGACGACGGTTCGATACTCCGGAAGGTAGTGCGACAGATTTGCTCGGATGGTTCGGTCCCAGTCGATGTCACGCAACTTCGGATTCGACGTTCTGGCCGAACGATTGAGAGCCCCGGTCACCGCGGCCTTCGTTTTCTGCGCGATTCGCTCTTCGACTTCCCGAACCACCTTGCCGACGACCATTCGAGCAGTGGCCTTGCTTGCCTCCGGCATGACCTGGTTGAGGCTCAGCAGCGTCCCGACCAGATGCACATCGGGCTCGACGGCATCGAGCAGTTCCGGTTCGAGCAGCAACTGCGCCAAACCCAGTCGGTCGATCGCGTCCTTCTGCATCACCTGCACCACCGTGCTGGGAAAGTACGTCCGGATATCGCCGAGCCATCTGGCGACGGACGGAGCCGACGCCCCCAATCCGGCTGAGCGGCGTCGCCCCTTGGTCGGGCCGGACGAATCGTAGAGTGCGGCAAGAGCTGCATCCATTCGACGCTCGCCCGGTTGGCCCAGCCCACCCGTCGATTCTTCGGCGGATTCCCCGAGCATCAGTCTCCAGCGTCGAAGGCGCTGATCGTCGTCGCTCATGCGCCCACCCCCAAGATGTCCGCAACGACCGCCATTGCCGCTCTGCCGCGTCGAGCATCGGTCTCCACTGTCGTTTCGACGCGTCGTCCACCTCTGACCGCCTGACCGATCGCTCGACGCTCCCCCGCCTCGAACGCTCCGAACGTACGTCGAAGCAGTGGAAGCGTGTCGATGAAGTCCTGCTCACGAAGTTGGCGAACCCACGTGTCGATCAGCGTGAGCAACGCTCGATCGTGAACGAGCACAAGCCCTCCTCCACCGAGAAACCCGTCGACCCACCCGGCTTTGGCGGTCGGCGTGCTTCCCACGGACAGGGCCCGAGACAAGCGCTGGGCTGCAGCGGTTTCCGTGATCGAACCGCTGTCGCGCAGTAGCCGCACCAACCGTCCGACGAGTAATCCGTTGACGTCGTCACGGTCGATCACGCCGGCCATGGCCTGCAGCCACCGTGCGCTCGCATCGCGATCGTCACGAACCATGACTGCCGAGTGAACCTTGTCGAGGTGTTCGCGAAACTCCTCGGCACTGGGATCGTCCAGGCCCGTGACGGCGACTGCGAGGCCGGTGCAAATGCGGATCAACAGGCTGTCGGCGACGTCGACCAATGCCGACACGTCGGTTCCGCGCACATCGCCGTACCGCAGCGTTCGCGTCAGCGTGGGCAGCGCCGCCATCAGGTGCGACACGTCATGATCCAGTGCCGCAACCGTTTTCACACTTTCCAGCACAGCGGACAACGCTGCCGGCAGGTTCGCCAGGAGCGAGTTCTCCAGTAGTCCGATCAGTGACGCGAGAGAAATGTCCGGCTCGTTGATCTTCGAGACGACACATGATGTTGCCGCTGCAACCACCGTCGTGCCCCACAGCGACGCCTCGATCACCGAGACCGAGAATTCGGGCTTCCATTGCAGCGCCCAAGTCTCCCGGAACGTTCCGGTGGAACGGACCTCACTGTCGGCCGGGGTTCCCCAATCGATCTCGAGGATCCCCAGTCGGTGCAGGAACTGGGAACGCTCGACGTCGATGTCGCGTCGCAGGTCCAGATCGAGAGTCTTTGCTCCCGCTTGTTGTCTGAGCCGCAAGGTCTTCGAGCGTGCGCGCAGGTCTGCTTCGAGTGGGACTGTCGGCGTTTCCTCGGGCACCGCGCCCAGCGCTTCGCCCACAACCAATCTTCGCGTGATCAGATCCAGAAGAACGTCGTTCCCGTCGCACATCACCGACCTCGTTGCCTCGGTGACCTCCGACAATCCCGCCAAGGGTCGAGAACGCAGTGCCGCCAACGTATCTGCCAACCGGACAGCTTCGATGACGTGAGCACTCGAGATCGGAAGGTCCTCGTCCCTGAGCACCCGCGCAACTTTGGTGAGCCACCGCGTGATCGTCTTGTCGTTCGCGGTGAACAGGTGGTGATACCAGCCCGGCGAGGTGATTCCGGCGCCGTAACCCGATGCCGACGCCAGGCGTGAATGTGTCCAGGGAACCCAGGTCAGCGAGGTCTTGACCTTGGACATTCCTTTGAGGATGCGAGCATCGGGTGCCGCCGGCCCCAAGGCTCCGACCAACGCCGGCGCGTGCCAGGCTCCGCAGACGACCGCTACCCGCTCAGCGCCATCTTTCAACGTCTTTCGCAGCACCTGACGCATGTACGCTTCGCGATGCGCTGTCTCCTCGTCGATCGGCACTGTCTCACGCAGCGCCTCCATCGCCTCGGTGATCGCATCGAAAGAATCTGCGCCCGAGCTCGATTCGATCACCGAATCCCACCAGCGCTCGGTGTCGTCGAAACCCGCGGCCGCGGCCAGTTCCGACAGAGGATCGCCCTCGCGGACAGTACGAATCCCCTGACCCGCCAACACGTTGAAGGCGGGCAGATCGCAGAACCGTGCCTGCACACCGTTCTTCGCAGCCCACTGCAGCGCTTGCCATTCGGGTGAGAACACCGCAAACGGCCAGAAGGCCGCCTTCGACGGTTCGCCAGTGGCGTACGCGAGCAACGCAATCGGTGGTTCCATCGATTCCGACGCCGCCAGCATCACCAACGGGTCTGCGTCCGAAGGCCCTTCGATCAGGACGACGTCAGGCGAGAACTCTTCCAGACCCTGCCGAACCGAACGAGCAGATCCCGGGCCGTGGTGACGGATACCGAAGACCCGGACACGCAGGTCCGGAATCACGATGGTCACCCGGTGACCTCGCGGCACGCCCGGTAGAAGTCGGACCACTCGCCGCGTTCACGCACTACTGCCTCGAGGTACTCGTTCCACACCACCTTGTCTGCGACCGGATCCTTGATCACCGAACCCAGGATTCCGGCAGCGACGTCGGATGCCCGCAGTACGCCGTCCCCGAAATGCGCAGACAACGCCAAACCGTTGGTGACCACCGAGATCGCCTCCGCCGTCGACAGAGTTCCGGACGGGGACTTCAACTTGGTGCGGCCGTCGGTGGTCGCGCCTGATCGCAGTTCCCGGAACACGGTGACGACCCGGCGAATTTCCTCGGCTGCAGCGGGGGTTGTCGGCAATTCCAGTGCTGCGCCCAGCTGTTCGACTCGACGTGCCACGATGGCCACCTCGTCTTCCTCGCTGGCCGGCAAAGGGAGGACTACGGTATTGAACCGTCGACGCAGTGCGGACGACAGATCGTTGACACCGCGATCGCGATCGTTGGCGGTAGCGATCAGATTGAAGCCCTTGGCTGCCTGCACCTCGATGCCCAGTTCCGGCACCGGCAACGTCTTCTCGGAGAGAATGGTGATGAGAGCGTCCTGCACGTCGGCCGGGATACGCGTCAACTCTTCGACGCGGGCGATCTTCCCGGTTTCCATCGCCGTCATCACGGGAGAAGGCACCAGCGCACCGGCGGTCGGCCCCTCGGAGAGAAGACGTGCGTAGTTCCAGCCGTAGCGGATAGCTTCCTCGGGCGTACCCGACGTGCCCTGGACCAGGAGCGTCGACGCACCCGAGATTGCGGCCGAAAGGTGTTCGGAGACCCAGGTCTTGGCCGTACCGGGAACCCCCAACAGCAGTAGCGCCCGGTCGGTGGCAAGAGTTGCGACGGCCACTTCCATCAACCGCCGTGGACCGACGTACTTCGGTGAAATGACGGTTCCGTCGTCGAGAGTGCCACCCAACAGATACGTCACGACGGCCCAGGGCGACAAGTTCCACGACGGTGGACGCGGACGAGCATCCTGCGCGGCCAGTGCTTCGAGTTCGAGCGCGTACTCCTGCTCTGCGTGGGGCCGCATCAGCTTTGCCGGTTGCGCGAGCTTTTCCGGTTCCGTGGTGGGCACGGTTACGCTGTCAGTCACTTGAGCTCCTCGAGCAGAGTCTTGCGGTGGGTGATGGCACTGGCAGTTCTGGCGAAGGTTTGCCGCCAGTCGGGGTCACGAGCACGCTCCGCCGCACGCTCCAGCAAAGTTACTGCGCTGTAAGGAAATCGAGTCTCGGCCAGGCGCAGCGATGCGACGTACTTGTAGCGTGAGAATTCGCCGGCCTTGGCGCCTCCGTCGGCACGTCTGGCCGCAACTCGTTCCCACTGGGCTACCACTGCCCGGGTGATGTCCTCGGGCCATGGACCTCGCAGAGCGTCGTAGATCGCTGCCCGGCCCGGGTGCAGAACGTTGGCGTCGCCGTTTCCGGACCTCAACAGATCAGCCAGCGCCTTGGCCGGCACCAACGGGAGCACGCGTCGACCGGTGGCGGTGCCGCGCATACGAAAGAGTTCCAGCGCCCATTCCGTATTGTTCTGCGCGACTGCGGCGGTGGACCACGCGTCGTGAAGGATCGGTTCCCAGCTTTCGTCAACGCTCATCCCCAAGACCTTGCCTGGTCCACCGATCATGTTGTTCCACAGAGACAACGGCGCAGAACCGATCGCCTGACGCACATACTCGGCACGATAGTCGGTGTGTGGATTCGGCCGGTCTTCGATGCCGTCTCGCCTCGCCGCTGAATCGACTTCCTCAGGCGGGACGATGACGAGCGTGGACCGAACGAGTTTCCGTTCCACCCGCACCCATTTCCGAACCCGAGCAGCCATTCTCTCCCCGAACTCCGATTCGGGGAGTTGTCCGAGTACTTCCACTGCCGCGCGTCGCACGTCCTTGCGACGGTCGTCGAGGGCTTCCTCCAACAATGGTTGATCATCCGCACTCAGTCCGTTTGCCAGCGCCGCGACGAAGGCAGCCTTCTGTTCGCCCCGCTCGGTGCCCCAGGACATTCGGAGTTCGGCCAGCGCCAGCGCGGGATCTGTTCGACGAGTGTCTATCAGCCACTGTGTGCGCTGCGACGAACTTCCGTGACGCCACACGTCCGGGTTGGCATCCCTGGTTCGGACGAGTTTGCTCCACTCGGGGTTTTGCGCGGCAAGCCATCGACCACGCTCGCCGACAATCTGCAGGATGCTCTCCCGGTGAGCTTCACTTGCACGTGCAAAGGAAAGCAACTCGGCGACCAGATGATCAGGCGCACGGTAATTGTGCTCCAACGCGACTGCGAACCATTCGTCGAGCAAGGTCGCCTTGGCCGCGAGCATCGACAGCAGATGCGCCGATGAGGATTCCGGCAGCGTGAATCGAACATCGTCTGGCGCAGGTGTCGGCACCGCCGCCGTGGTGGAGCCCGCACCGCCACGGCGGTACGCCCTCTCCAACGCTGCTCCTGCGAGAAGCATCTCGGCAGGATCGCCGTCGAGTTCGCGAGCGTAGCCACGCACTTCAGCCGGCAGCTCCTCGAATGTTGTTGCTGTTCTGGCTGTCCCAAGGAGCGCCGCTGAGATCAATGTACTCACAGCACGATCACCTGCCCTCCCGTGAAAACCGAGATCGGAGTAAGAGCCAGCGCGTTCCACGTTCCGCAGACTGTGACCGGGTAACCGCCGGAAATGCCGAGCAACTTCCACAGAAGATCCGAATCACCCTCTGCCCGAAGCGCTGTGCCCGATTCGTCGACGACAAACCATGATCCGTCGACGAACGACGGGACCACCGAACTGATCACTGCCGGCCACGAGCGCAACCATGGATCCGCGGCGAGGGCATCGGTAAACTGCTGCAACGCAGTGTCGATGCTTCCGAACGGCATGGTTGTGAAGGGCTCCGGTTCTCCGTGCGTGACCCCTATCCGCGCCCGCAATGCCGCGGCACCAGGATAGAAATGAACATCGGCGTTGAGCAGAAACCCGACTGGCGGCGTTTCGGTGGCAAAATTGGCCGACCCGTGGGAGAAGTCGAGCAGCATGGCCCACCGCTTCGAATTCCTGCCGAGCATCCACACCGTTCGGGTGAACAGTCGCTTCTCCTCGGTGATCCCGGAACCGAGAATCATCCAGTTCTCTTTCACCGGAATCG
Organism: Rhodococcus sp. RCBS9; assembly: GCF_029457415.1. Classification (NCBI taxonomy): domain Bacteria; kingdom Bacillati; phylum Actinomycetota; class Actinomycetes; order Mycobacteriales; family Nocardiaceae; genus Rhodococcus; species Rhodococcus sp. RCBS9. The sequence goes on from NZ_CP120422.1 coordinate 2,054,082, forward strand.
ATTCCATCACACTCTCGGTTGAGACCGGATAGCCGACGTGTGCTTTCACCGAATCGGCAAGATCTTCCGGCAACTCGGACAGCTTCTGATGCGCAGCAACCAGCAGGTGCAACCGAGCCAACTCGTCGAGGACTTTCTCGGGCCAGTTCTCGGTAGACGCAACGGTGCCCGCCAAGGCTCGAAGTGTGCCTGCGACACCAGGCGCCTGAGCATCCACCATTCGAGCAGCTACTGCGTCGAAGCCCGCCCAGGATGTGTCCATCGCTGCCAGACCACTGCGAATCTGATCGGTGATCCACAGGTCCAATTCGACGAGACCGCTCGCAACGCGGTCGGCGCGCTTCTGCGCTGTCGCCGGGTCGGGAGCCCTCTTGGGAGCCTCGTCGCCGGTCTCAGCCCTTTCGCCGCGGGTCTCGGCCTTCTCCTCGCGGCGCAACAACCACTCTGCCGCGAAGTCGGCGGGCTCGTCCGCCGACGGCACACGCCCTTCCGACCATTCCACCAACAGCCCCAGAGCATGTTTGCACGGAAACTTTCGACTGGGGCACGAGCACTTGTATGCAGGGCCCCGCAGGTCGACCACTGCTTGATACGGCTTCGAGCCGCTGCCCTGACACAGCCCCCAGAGCGCGAGACCCCTGTTGCCGGCATGGCTCCACGAACCAGCCAACTTGCGCGCAGCGGCCAGCGATGCGGCGTCCGGAGCTACCGACGCCACCTGCCCAGCTGTCCACGGCGAAGTCACTCGACCACAGTATGACAACCCGCTGACATCACAGAGTCAGGCCGATTCGTTGGTGAATAACCCCTTGACTCGAACACATATTCGAATATGATTTGGGGAGGGGATCGGGGGATTCAATGAGTGTCTTGTTGTCGGACGTGGTGTCGGGTTCTGCGGTGGGGTTACGCGGACGGTTGTGGCGGTTGACTGCTGCCGAGTTGCGCGCTGCTGCTGTCGAGGCGAGTGCGGAGATTCTGCGCCTGGAAGCCGTGCGGGTGGCCGTGGTGGACGAGTTGTCGTTGCGGCCGGATGATCAGGTGATTGCCAGCCGCGGAGTGGGGTCCTGGTTGGCGGCCAACACGATGCTGCAGGTTCGGGACGGGAAGAAGATCGCCGCGTTGGGTGCTGCTTTGCGGCCGTTTCCGGCGGTGGCGGCTCGGTTCGATGGCGGGGACTGCTCGTTCGATCATGCCGTGTTGATCGTGGCGTTCTGCGAGTCACCGCCGAAAGGCATGCCGGAGGAGGCATTACCGAAGTGCATCGATTTGTTGCTCGCTGCTGCGTCGGGGGTGGAGGCGACGACGACGAAGGTGCGGAACGTGATCGCGACCTTGGAGCGGTTGTTCGAATCGGATGAGATCCCGCCCGCCGAAGATGTCGATCTCAACGAGTTGCGGATCGCGTCGACCTTGAACGGTCGAGTGGTGGTGCGTGGTGATTTCGACGCCCTCACCGGCGAAATGCTGTTGTCGGCGTTGTCGAGTCTGACGATGCCGACCCCAGCACCGGATGGGACGCCGGATGCCCGGTCGGCGGCGAAACGCACCGCGGACGGGTTCACCGAACTGATCCGCCGGTATCTGGACTGCGCGAAAACCGGTACCGATGGTGGTCAGCGTCCGCATGTGAACGTGCACATCAATGCTCGGGATCTGGCGGAGCATCGGGATTGTGCCGCACAGTCTTCGGATTCGGGTGATGACGACTCTCTGGACCTGGCCGATCTTGATGTCGGGCACATGCCCTGGCTCGGACCACTGTCCGTGTCACAGACCAGACTCCTCGGCTGCGACTGCTTCCTCTCCACCGTCCTGCTCGACGATCACGGCGCACCGCTCGATGCGAAACCCGGAAAACGATTGGTCACCCCCGAACAGCGAGTGGCGTTGATCGCCCGAGACAGAGGCTGCGCGTTCCCGGGGTGTTCATGTGTGCCTGCCTGGACGGATGCGCACCATATCCGGCACTGGGCGAACGGCGGCCCGACGGTGATGAACAACCTGGTCCTGCTGTGCCGTTCACATCACCGACTGATGCACCGGAAATCCGGGTTCGTCGGCAAATGGGAAATCCGAATCGGCGCCGACAACAAACCCTGGTTCGTCCCGCCGCCCTCGATCGACCCCGGCCAGCACCCACGGCCCGCGAACACCACCTTCAAAACCTGAGGGGTCAAACCTCTTTGGCGACAACAGAACACGGCCAGGCTCCGCATCGGACATCAAAACCCGATACGGAGCCCACAGGCCGTGGCGCGTCCACAACTTTCCACAACTCACGACGTTCGCGCGGGGCGCAAGACCGATCTGCCCAACAACTCACAAACCTGCAGGGCCAGAGCAAGATCCAACTTGTCTCGGCCGGCAGCAACTGGATCGCCGAGCGCCTTGTTGATGCGATACTTCACCGTATTCCGGTGCAGATTCATGTGATTGGCAGTGTGCAGATGACTTTCACCATGTGCAAAGTACACACTCAACGTCGTCCGCAAGGATGCAGCAGAGGGCGTATCTTCCGCCAACGGGCCAAGCACCTCCCAGACCCATGACTTCGTCGAATCGATGTTCTCGGACAGAAGTGAAACCACAGCGACGCCGCGGTCTCCGAAGCTCACCACAGGTCGCTGCGGTGTATCCGGGACGGCAGCAACCGAATAGGCGGCGGTTGCCTGTTCGTGGGACCGTTTGAAACCGTCGACCCCTGACCCCGGCAGTCCGATTGCCACCCGCGCCCCGCCGTCCAACGGCACTGCCGCCGCGAGAACCTCCGGATCCGGCGCAGGCACCCGGCGACCGAACGGCAGCCACGCCCACACCGTGCGCCGATCGATGGCGGTGATGATCGGCGGCTTGTCCGCTCCCGCCGCTGCGCCGAGATCACGTACGAGTCGGTCCAGCGTATTGATGCCCATGACGTCGGCATCCCACGTCGACCAGACCACCAGGGCGACGTGGTTCTGACCGAGGCGGTACCCGGTCTCCGCTTCGAAAGCAGCGGTATCTGCGTTGGCGCCGGACAGGAGGGCGTGGATTGCGGCCGAATGGAGGTTTCCCTGCGCTGCCATCCATCGACTGCGTTCCCGCTCGTACGCGTCGAAGACGTAGAGCGTGATCCAGTCGATGTAGCTGTAGACCACGTCCGAAGTGTGTTTCAGGACAGCCAAAGTGAGTCGCGCCGGAATATCCAGTGTGCTGATCTCGTCGTGGCAGATCCGCATCAGATCGCCTTGGCCCATGTGATAGGCCCGGACAAGGGAGTTGGACGGGACATCCCGCTGCGCCAGACGCAGAGCGTATTCCACTGCAGCAGTGGTGGGTTGGAGATGATCGATCGGAATGTCGTTGGCCAATACGTGGATGATCGTCGTGATGTTTCCCTGCACGCTGGCCTCGAGCATTTCGAGCAATTTGGCGTCTGCATCCAATTGGTCGATTTCGTGAGCCATCATGAAGGCCATCTCGCGCGCGATATCGGCGCTGCGCTCGTCGAGTCGTCGTGCCAACTCGGCAACCACCGCAAGCACTTCCGGCTCCGCGGCTGCAGGCACTCGGGCGAGGCGCCGCATCGCACCGGCGCCTCGTTCCTTGTGCGATGGACTACTCACAGAACTTCCGCACCCTTTCGTCGCAGGTACTTCAGAGCCGATTCGGCTGCGTTGTACCCGCACATTCCATGTGCTCCGGCACCCGGCGGGGTCGAGGCCGAGCACAGGTAAGTGCCCGCGATCCCCGTGCTGTACGGATCGACTGCGACGCGCGGACGCAAGACAACCTGCAGTTCGGTGTTGGCACCTCCGATGATGTCGCCGCCTACCTGATTCGGATTGTCCTCTGCCAGGTCAGCTGTACCACTGCTCGACGTCGCGACAATCTGCTCCCGGAATCCTGGCGCAAACCTCTCGATCTGACGGATGATCGCCTCCGTAGCGTCGCCGGCGTAACCGTGAGGCACGTGCGCATAGGCATACAGCGGATGAACGTTCCCGGCAGATCGGGTGGGATCAGCCAGGTATTGCTGACCTAGCAGCACGAACGGCCGGTCCGGCATGCGGCCTGAATTCGTCTCACGCTCAGCGGCCACGATTTCGTCGAAACCACCTGCCAGATGGACAGTTCCGGCCCGAACACAGTCCGGATTGGTCCACGGCACATGACCTTCGATCGCAAAATCGACCTTGAATGCTCCAGGAGCCTGCTTGAACTTTCGATAGGCCCTCGCCACTCGGCCAGGGAGTCGATCGCCCAGAATTTCGAGCGCACCCCCCGGATTGACATCCAGCAGAACAACATCGGCGTCCGGAATCTCGGAGGCCGTACGAACCCGAACGCCGGTGTCGATCTTGCCGCCGTGATCGAGGAGCATCGCAGCCATCGCGTCGGTGATCGACCGCGAACCTCCCTCGGCAACCGGCCAACCGTAGCGGTGACCAGCAGCAGTGATCATCAATCCCACCGCCGAGGTGGCCGGACGGTTGAGTGGATAGAAGGCGTGTGCGGCAACCCCGCCGAACAGCGCCTTCCCCTTGTCCGTCTTCCACAGTTTGGCGGTCACCGTTGCCGGAAGCAGCGCTCGCGGACCGAAAGCTGCGAGCCGCAGCGGATGGTGCGGAACATTGACGATCGGGCGCATCAGATCGGACGCCAGCGCATCGAACCCGGTCGACAAGTCACCGAACGTGCGTTGCCATCGAGGCCCGTCAGCGCCGAGTCCCGCAGCCGTCTGCTCCAGCGAGCGGTACAGAACCCCGGCGTCCCCGTTGTCGAGCGGATGCGCGCAGTCCACGTCTGCCCATCTCCAGATCAGCCCGTATCGCTCGAGGTCCAGCTTGGACAGGTACGGCGAGCCGATACCCATCGGGTGAAACGCCGAGCAGTGATCATGGATCAACCCCGGCACGTCGATCGGACCGGAGCGGGTGCCTCCGCCGATCTGGTCGGCAGCCTCGAGCACCTGCACGTCCACACCGCTACGTGCGAGGTGTACCGCGGCAGCGAGCCCATTGGGCCCGCTGCCGACGACTACGGCCTTTGTCACTTACTCACCTCTTGCTCGCTACCGCTGACCCTCGTACGCATCTTCGGTTCGGAGACAACCTGCGGATCCGTTGCCGCGCGGTCGGCCCGTACGTCCAGTGTCCACTGAACGTCGAACGGAATGGGCCCGTTCGGCAACCACGGCTGTTCGGCGACTGCGTCGGCGACCTTGAAAGTACCTCGTTCGATGACACCGAGAGCGGCATCGATCACCTGGTACTCCTGCGTTCCCTTGTGGATGGGCTGCGATTCGATCCAGGTCACCAGGAACTCACCGGGTGCGAAATTGCAGCGACGCTGAATGGCTGCGATCAACTTCGCGTCGTGCAGGTGCCCGTCACCGAAGTTGAAGGCGACGATGGAGTTGCACATGAACTCTGCTTCCCGCAGTGAGTACGTGTTGATGTCGTCGCCGAGGTGCCTGATCATCAGAGAGAACAGCGCACGCCCCTGGCTGTGCATGGAACGCCAGCCCAACAGCTGATGCAGAACGACATCGGACACATCTTCGGGGTACATCGTCATCAACTGATTGCGCGTATCCGGCGACGGACGCTTGATGAACTGGTCGATCTTGGCTTCAGCGCCCGGCGCGAATGCCCACGTCGCGGATGCCCAGTTGCCGGCGTACTGACGCATCGACGGCAGGAAGGACACCAGATCCGGTCGAAGGTTTCCGAGAATGGGGAAGAAGGCAAGGGCTGCAACAATTCCCGCGGTAATCCACGGTGAGGACATGGCGCCGAGTCCGTAGCCGTCCCATGCCGGGAATCCCAGGAACAGAAAGACCGAGGCGTAGGCGAACAGAAGATTCCATTCGAGTGGGACGGCAAGCGGGAAGGTCGACGCGATGAACAGATGGAATCCGACCATGAGGATCACGGCGAGGATCGTGAGGGTTTTGTTCGTCGAGAACAGCAGTATCAACGGGGTGACGATTTCGACCATCGTTCCGGCCACGTGTGCGACGCCGCCGCCCAGGTGTGAAGGCCGCAGATCCTCCGGGAAATTCCGGTAGTGGGCGCGCTTGATCTTCTTCGACGGGATCCACGGGGTATTGCTGAGCATCGGAGGAACCACCAGCGAGAAATGGCGACCGAACTTCGAGACACCGGCACCGATCCACACCATGACGATCAGCAGTTTGAGCGCCAGGATCATGTCGACGAACGGCAGGAATGTGAAGAAGAAGATCGCCGGCAGGTACTGCTCACTACGGGCAGCGATGAAGGGCACCTTGTCCCGCAACCCGAGAATCACCATGAGTACCAGGAAGGAGTACAAGACCGTCGGGCGCACCAGTCCGGCATTGTCAGCGATTGCCGAATCGATTCCTGTGGTGTGAACACCGGGGAGAACAGCGGCAACAAGGAGATTGGCGACTGCGGCGGCATAGATGAAGACGTCGAACACCGTGCGGGTGTCACCCGAGGTGAGCGGCACTTTGCCCGGCCACGGTGGCAGACGAATCGTGCCGGGGCGGAGCCAGTAGAGAACTCCACCGGTCATCGGCTTGAAGTGGCCGGCGAGCGGTCCCCAGGATCCTGCCAAGCCCAGCATCTCGAGCATCATCGTCCAGATGATGAGTTTCTGGTAGACGATCGGCTGGTTCCACCACGATCCGATGTCGAACCACGAGAGGCCGGAAGTCAAAGTGGCAACGGCTGTTCCAGCTGCCAGGTAGAGGAACAACAGTTTCATGATGTAGACGGTGTGGACCATCTTCGGCGTACCGAAGCCGTAATCCACCCAGTGCGTGGACATGTCACGCAGACGCTCGAGAAACGGCTTGTCCATGAACGTTGCCGGATCGACGGGAGGGAAGTTTCCTTCTTTGAATCCCATGATGTGCTCCTGAAATACGGAATGTGGGCATGACGGATCGACTCGACGGACGTCGTCGAGCTGTGCTGGTATTACGGGGAAGTGACTAGTGAGCGGGAGTTGCGCTCAAAGCTCGTCTCATTCCAGGTTTGTCGATCTTGCCCACCGGGTTTCGGGGAAGCGCATCGACGACGTAGATCGCCACTGGCACCTTTACTCGGGTGAGCAAGGCCGTGACATGTTCGAGCAGTTCGTCTTCGGTGACGGGTGCATCGGGGTAGGCAACGACATAGGCAACTGGCACCTCTCCGTAGACCTGGTGCGGAGCGCCGATGACGGCTGCCTCGAGCACGGAAGGATGTGTAGCGAGCGAATTTTCGATCTCCTTGGGGTAGATGTTCTCTCCCCCACGGATGATCATGTCCTTGATGCGATCGACCAGGGTCAGGTAGCCGTCCTCGTCGAGGACTCCGACGTCACCGGTATGCAACCAACCATCCTTGACGGTCTTCGCAGTCTCCTCCGGCTTCCCCAGATAGCCACGCATCACGTTGCCACCCTTGATGACCACCTCTCCGGCAGTCCCGGCGGGCGCAAAGGTTCCGTCCTCGGCAAGAATGGCAATCTGCTGGCCGGGCAACGCCGGGCCGACCGTACCGAGTTTGCGCACGCCGTCCACAGGATTGCAGGCCGACGCACAGGTCCCCTCGGTGAGTCCGTAACCTTCCACGATCACGAAACCGAAACGCTGCTCAGCGCGTTCGAGGAGTTCCTTGCTGATCGGCGCCGCACCGCACACGGCAAACCTCAAGGACGACGTGTCGATCGAAGGGTCTTCCGGCTGTGAGGTCAGCATCGCGTAGATTGCCGGCACCGCCGAGAAATACGTGGGGCGAAGCCGCGCGACGTCGTCGAAGAATCTCGAAACCGAGAACTTCCCGGTGACACTCACCTGCCCGCCGACAAGTAAGGGCGTCAAGACGCTGACGCAGATCGCGTTGACATGGAACAGCGGCAGAATCAGCAGGCAGTGATCCGCGCCGGTAACACCGATGTTCTTGCCCATCGACGAAGCCATGAACTGCAGGTTGGCATGCGTGAGCATCACTCCCTTGGGCCGTCCGGTGGAGCCGCTGGTGTAGATGAGCAACGCCAGATCGTCTGCTGCAACATCGATTCCGGGTCGGGGATCGGTCGGCGGCACTGTCGCCAGATCTTCGACGGCCAGCACTGCTCGGCCGCCCGAGGGTGCGTCGGCAGTGGCGGTGATGACCAACTCGGCCCCGGAGTCCGCGATCTGGTAGTCCGCTTCGTTCGCGGTGAACATCGGATTGATGGGTGTAGCCGCAGCACCGATGCGCCAGGCAGCCATGATCGCGATCAGCAACTCGACGCGATTGGGCAGCATGATCGCCACCACGTCACCGAGGCCGATTCCGAGTCCGGCCAATTGCGCGGCAACAGCTTCCGTGCGATCTGCGAACTCTTCATACGTGAGTTCGACGTGGTCGTCCCGCAAGCACGGCTTCTGCCCGTACTTCTCTGCAAGATCCCAAGCCAGATATCCGATGTTCGCCACGAGAGTCAGCACCTTTCATTCGTGTGTGACTCAAAACACTATCGGCGTCCTGCGGCCGAAGAAACGGTCCCAGGGGATCAACTTGTCCAGGTTCTTTGTTCCCTGAGCACAACACCACACGTACGGTATGCATCAGTTCGACGGCTGATGCAACACCTCGTGGGCGCGTCTGGTCACCACCTCGGAGATCCGGCGCAAGACAGGTGACGACAGTTTCCACTGCTGCCAGTACAGCGGAACGTCGTCCACGAAGTCCGGATCGAATCCGATCAGCACGCCGGAGCGATCGTCGTCGCCGCGCTGCAGGTCCGGTATCAATCCCCAGCCGTATCCCCGTCTGACGGCGTCCGCGAAGTCTGCCGATGAAGGAACAAGATGACGGGGCGGATCGGCGGGGTGGCCGACCTTTTGATCGAGGTAGCGATCCTGCAGTAGATCCTTGCGATTGAACACAACCAGCGGCGCCTCCGAAAGGGATTCGACCGTGACACCGTCTGCGAACCAACGACGGCAGAACTCCGCACTCGCCATCGGCCGATACCGCATGATGCCCAAACGGCTGGAGGTACACCCTTGAATCGGTGACGCAACAGAGGTGACGGCAGCCATGACCGAACCGTCGCGCAGTAGTTCAGTGGTGTGGTCTTGATCGTCGAGATGAAAATCGAAACTGACTTCTTGCGTGAACTCCGCGAGGGCCCCGAGAACCCAGGTGGACAGCGAATCGGCATTGACCGCGATCGAGACGCGTGCAAACATCCCTGAACCATTTTCAAGGCCGAGTTCTCGCACGGTGTCACGCGACAGTGCGTCTATCTGACGGGCAAGACGCAGGACTTCTCTCCCCGAATCGGTGACCCGGATGGGTTTGGTGCGCTGCACCAGGATCCGGCCAACCGAGGTCTCGAGACCTTTGATTCGTTGGCTGACCGCCGAAGGCGTGATGTGTAACTTCCGCGCCGCCGCCTCGAAGGTTCCCTCGTCGACCGCGGCGTGCAATGCCCTCAGTTGCTCGAAATCCAACATAATCTGAAGCTACTCTGATGCATCCTAAGAATCATTAGCTGGACTGACTGAAATCCGAGCGGCAGGCTCGACGACATGCTCAGCAACAACGACCCTGCGTCGGCCCTCGTCGGTTTCGGGGTCGGACTGTCTTTGATCGTCGCAATCGGCGCCCAGAATGCGTTTGTTCTTCGTCAAGGCCTGACGCGATCACACGTACTCCCGATCGTCGCAGTGTGCGCGTTGTCAGACGCAATTCTCATCCTCGCGGGCGTCAGCGGAATCGGGACCCTCCTCGAACACGCACCGTCGATGATCACGTTCGTTCGTATCGCCGGCGCCGTTTTCCTCCTCAGCTATGCGCTCTTCGCCGCCAAGCGGGCACTTCACCCCCAGACGTTGGCGCCGGATCGACATGGCAACGGGTCGAGGCTTGCCGCCGTCACGATGGCATTGGCTCTCACCTGGCTCAATCCACACGTGTACCTCGACACCGTCGTGCTCATGGGTTCCATCGCCAACGGTCGCGGCGAGATCGGACGTTGGTGGTTTGCCGCCGGTGCCATCACGGCAAGTGTGGTCTGGTTCGGCGCCCTCGGTTACGGCGCACGTCTGCTGACGCCGCTTTTTGCGAAACCCAACGCCTGGCGGGTTCTCGATGCTCTGATCGCCGTGATGATGGCGGTTCTCGGAATCAGCCTGCTTGTCGAATTGTGACCAGGCTGCACAACCTCGATCCGACCCTGCGGGTAGCGCGATGGGTTACCGTCCAAGGTGAGGAAGCTCAATTCACCTGTCGCGAGTTGTGACCATCAGGTAGGGCTGATCACGATGACCGAGGACGATGGCGGCACCGAACCGCGTGACTCCAACCGCGGACTGGGTTTGCTGTGTCTACTCGCTGCGGTCGCCGGCGTCGGGGTCGGATTTGTCGGCGGCGCGTTCCGTTGGTGTCTGATCAGGGCCGACGAACTTCGTCAGGCGATCGTGAACTGGGCGCATCACGTTCCGTACGTCGGGTGGCTCGTGCCGGTCCTCCTGGTGGCCCTGTGTACCGTACTTGCCGTACTGATCGTCAGACGAGTGCCCCTCGCAAAGGGAAGCGGCATCCAGCACGTCGAGGCGGTGTCCCGCGGTGAAGCGAAACCGCCGGGAATCAATCTCGTGCCCGCCAGATTCATCGGCGGCCTCTTGGCGATCGGCTCCGGTCTGGTTCTCGGCCGTGAAGGCCCCACCGTACACATGGGTGCGGAGATCGGAGCAGAAGCGGGACGGCGAGCCCGCCTCACCGAACCCGACGTCGCCATGCTGCAAACATCCGCGGCCGGAGCAGGTCTCGCTGTCGCATTCAACGCGCCGATCGCGGGGGCACTGTTCGTCTGCGAGGAGGTGACGCACTCGTTCCGGCTGCGCACCGTGCTGCCAACGCTTTTCGGTGTTTCAGTGGCGGTGGGCTGTGCACGGATCGTCATCGGTGATCAACCCGATTTCGAGGTCGGCACCGTCCCGACACCGCAACTCGCATTCTTGCCACTGTTCGTCGTCTTCGGAATCCTCACGGGGCTACTGGGTATTGCGTACAACCGCCTGATTCTAGGACTACTCGACATCGTGGCACGGCTCGACAAGATCCCACCGACTGTCATCGGCGCAACGATCGGCGCCGTCATCGGCCTGACGCTGTTCCTCGACCCGTTGGCCAGTGGGGGCGGCGACGTTCTTGCACAGATGATCGTCGGCGGAAGGACCTTCGTACTGCCGATCCTGCTGCTGTACTTGGTGGTTCGGTTCTTCACCGGCCCGCTCTCGTATGCCGCTGGAACTCCCGGCGGACTGTTCGCTCCCTTACTCGCTCTCGGCGCGCTCTGGGGGTCGATCTTCACCGGACTGTCGAGCTTCGTGCCCGGAGTGGACGCCGGGCTCACGGTCACCATGGCCACCGTCGGTATGGCTGCCTTCTTCGGCGCCGTAGTACGCGCACCGTTCACCGGCATCGTGATCGTGGTCGAAATGACCGCGGTGACGTCGACGCTGGTCCCGATGCTCGCTGCCACTGCGGCAGCGGTATTCGTCACCACGTCGGCAGGGTCGGCACCTATCTACGACAGTCTGCGCGAACGGATGTTGGAGCCGCAACGCCCGCATACGGATTGATCCCCGCACACGGGTCATTGCAGCACGGGCGCGCTATGTGAATTCAGAATTTGCAGATGACTTCCTCGGAGAACCTGCGTACCGCATCTTTCTTCGCTTCCAGGTCGCAGTCGAACCCGAGGCCGTACATGGCCCAAGGAATGACGATCGATTCCGTCACTCCGCTATCGGCCAGTTCCAAGGAGCCGTCGAGACCGAAGCGATCGGCGCAGACGGCCTGAATTTCGAACGGGGACTCGGCGCGCCCGTACTCGACCCGCAGGACGCCGATCCTCGCGATGAGAGCTTGCAGATCAGCGAAAGAGACTGTAGCCGAGGTCCAACCGTCACCCACTCGCGCTGCACGGCGCAATGCGGCCGCGGAATGTCCTCCGATGTAGATGGGGACGGGATCGATCGGCGCCGGGCTCATCTGCAGCCTGTCGAAGTCGAAGAACTTGCCGTGATGTTCGACCATACCGCCGCCTAGAACCAGTCGCAGTACCTCGAGCATCTCGTCGACTCGCGGGCCTCGATCCTTGGGGGAAGCGCCGCACCACTCGAATTCCTCTGGCGCCCAGCCCACACCGACCCCGAGACCGAAGCGGCCTCCTGTCAGATTCGCGACCGACCCCACCTGGCTTGCCAGCAGCAGAGGATTGCGTGAGCTGAGCTCGAGCACCTGCGGATAAAAGCGAATCTTCGACGTTCCGGGTCCCATGAAGGCCGCGGCAATCATGGGGTCTACAAATGGTGTCTTCGCGTCCCACATCCGCACACCGTCAGCGGTATACGGATACCCGGTAGCGCCCCGCTCGGGAAAGAACAGTGAGTCGGGCATCGTGATCGAAGAAAAGCCGCATTCTTCGGCCACTTTCGCAAGTGCAACGAGTTGAGAGAGGGGAATCATCGCCACGGCGAGGCTGAACTTCATCGGAAGATCCCTCTGTTCAGTTGACCGGAGCGACTGAAGTGCCTCGATGAGCTCGACGTCGGTTCGCACCGATCGGCTTGGGAGACAGTGGATCCTGAACAGTCACTTCTTGCAACGCTCAGTCATACGACAACTCCCCCGCAGTGCGGTCGAAGCATCAGCCACCCTCGGTTGGACAAGGACGTGTTCGAGGTTACAAAGCTCCCGCTACTTCGGCTCGGCGGCTTCCCGCCAGGCGGACACATACCAAGAACTTCGGGGTCCTGGTGACACCTGGCACCCCACTCCCCCTGATTTCGCACCGTGCAACCTGCGAATCGGCCTACTGATGCAAGGGAGTTCCGACGTAGTTCTCGGCGATCAGCGTTCGTCCCGCCACGGAACGCGTGACCATGTCCAACTCGGCCAACTGTCGGCGATGCCCGAAACCGCTGTCGTCTGGCAAGCGATGGAGCATCGACGACATCCACCACGAGAAGTGCTGCGTCCGCCACACACGCGGCAACACCGTTTCGGTGTACCCGTCCAGCATCTTTCGGTCGGACGAGGTGAAGAAACCGTCCATTGCCTTCGCCAGTGCGTAGACGTCGGCGATCGCGAGATTCATTCCCTTCGCGCCGGTCGGCGGCACGGTGTGCGCCGCATCCCCTGCAAGAAACAGGTTGCCGTGCTGCATCGGCTCACACACGAAGCTGCGGAACTGGAGGATCGACTTCTGAAAGATCCTGCCGTCCTTGATCTCCGCCCCCTCACCGTCGACGCGCATGTGCAGCTCGTCCCAGATTCGATCGTCGGACCAGTTGTCCACGGAGTCGTCCGGATCGACCTGAAGGTAATGACGCTGTACCTCGGGCGTCCGTGTGCTGATCAGTGCAAACCCGCGCTCATGGTTGGCATAAATCAGTTCTTCGGACGACGGCGGCGCCTCGGCCAGGATGCCGAACCACGCGAAGGGATACTGGCGGAAATGATCCGTTCGGATCGACGGTTCGGGAATCAGCTTTCGCGTTCCGGTGCGTGAACCGTCGCAACCGGCCACCAGGGCGCACTCGAGCTTCTGATCATTTCCGTCCGAGTCGACAAAAGTGATACTCGGGCGATCCGATTCGTGATCGTGTACTTGCGCGTCGGACACTCCGAATCGAATGTCCCCGCCGTCAGCGAGACGCCGCGCGATCAGATCCTTGAGCACCTCGTGTTGCGGATACACCGTGACTGCTCGCCCGTCGGTCAGTTCGTCGAACGCGATTCGGTGCCCTCGTCCACCGAATCGCAACTCGATTCCGTGATGTTCGAGGCCCTCCCGCTTCAGTCGATCACCGAGTCCGGTCTCGACCATGAGATCAACCGTGTTCTGTTCGAGCACGCCGGCACGAATGGTGCCTTCTACCTCTTCGCGGGTGCGGCATTCCAGGACAACCGAATCGATTCCCTTCAGGTGCAACAGATGCGAGAGCATCAACCCGGCGGGACCACCACCGACGATTCCGACCTGGGTGCGTGAAGAAGACATACAGAGAGCTCCTGAGGTGAGTGACGATTGAGACCACCCTCGACCACGATCACTCCTCTGAACAGCTGCAATTTCACTCAGTGAAAGACCGAAACGAGCTATCGAAACCCACCGCTACCAAGCCCGCGTGATATTCCACGGGCGGCCGCGACCAACGCGGGCAGTAAAGGAGCTGGATCCTGCTCCACCGGAACAACTGTCGAGACCGCTGCCACGACACTGCCCCCGGCTTCGCGGACAGGAGCGGCGACGGCAAGGGTTCCGACGTTCAGATACTCACGACAGACCACGAATCCGGCGCGCCTGATCTCGTCGAGAGTTGCTCGCAAAATCCGCTCGGAAGTAATGGTTTTGGGAGTGAACGACTCGAGGCCGGCGCGAAGGACGTCGTCGAGAAGCTCGGTTCCGCCGTGCGCGAGGAGAATCAATCCACCGCTGGACGCGTGCAACGGCAATCTTCCGCCGGCACGGCCGACCACGGTGACGGCGCTACGCGAGGACAAGCGCTCGAGGTACAGAGCCTCGGTGCCCTCACGAACGACCAACTGCACGTTCTCTCGGGTGACCTCGTACAGGTCCTCGAGGAACGGCAACGCCACCTGCCGTAGGCCGTGAGCGCCGGGAGCAAGAGCGCCGATCTCCCACAACCGGACTCCGACCTGGTACTTGCCGTCACTCCGACGCTCGAGTGCGCCCTCAGCCACCAACTGCCCACACAGTCGGTGGACGGTGGGCAGAGGCAAACCGCTGCGACGACTGATCTCCGACTGCGTCAACCGCGGCGATTTCGCGTCGAAGGCACCGAGCACGATAAATGCCCGGCCGATCAACGAACGCTCGCCTGATGCCATTCACACAGTGTGACTGACATCAGGCGAAACGTGTTCAGGCGGTGCGAAGCTACGCGGAGTGCGCCAATTCCGGTTCGCGTTCGGTCACCGGCGGCGTGGCCTCGATCTTCATCGGCTCCTGCGCGTAGTGGAAGTGCGGACGACGGTGACCGATGAACGAACCGAACCACGACATCACAGCGACATACCGGTTGCGGAAGCCCACCAGATACATCACGTGCACGGCCAGCCACATGAACCAGGCGATCGTGCCCTTGAACTCGACCTTGCGGACGCGACACACAGCGCTGAATCGGCTGATGATCGACATGCTGCCCTTGTCGAAGTATTTGAAAGGCGTTCCGGCCTTGACCTTTCCGTTCACAGTCTTCGCTGCATGACGGCCACCCTGCATTGCAACGGGCGACTGACCCGGCAGACCGTTCAGCGAAGTCATGTCGCCGATGGCAAAGACATTGGCGAACCCGCCGACGGTCAAGTCCGGATTGATGAGCAGACGACCTGCACGGTCACTCTCACAACCGGTCGCCTCGCCGAGCACTGCTGCGAAGTCGTTGGCGCGAACACCGGCCGACCAGATGACGGTCTCGGCGTCGATGCGCTTCTCTTCCTTGGTCTTTGCCGAAGAGACGGTGACACCGTGCTCGTCGATGGCGGTGACCATGGTGTTGAGAACAACCTCGACACCCGACTTCTCGAGCGAGGCCTGTGTGTACTCACTGAGCTTGCCGCCGAAGGCCGGAAGCGCAACGCCCGCGCCCTCGACCATGGTGACCGTGACCTCGTCGGCGCTGATGTTGTTGATGGACTTGGCGAAGTAGCGACGCGCCAGTTCCTTGATCTGTCCGGCGAGCTCGACGCCGGTCGCGCCTGCACCGACGACAACGAAGCTGAGCAGGTTGCGGCGAACCAGCGCGTCGTTGGTGGTGTGAGCCTCTTCGAAGCAACGCAGGATCTGCTTACGCAGGACCTCGGCATCCTCGACGGTCTTGAGCTTGTAGGTGACCTTTTCGAACTCGTCATGACCGAAGTACGCCTGGGTGGCACCGGTGGCTGCGATGAGCGAGCGGTATCCGAGAGTGTGGCGGGTGCCTGAAGCCTCGTAGACGACGGTGTTCTCTTCGGCGTTGACCTCGACGACGCGACCGAGACGCACGTCGGCGTTGGGGTACTTCTGCAGGATCGTGCGGATGGGCGGAGCAACTTCGCCTGCCGACAGAACACCAGTCGCCACCTGGTAGAGCAGCGGCTGGAAGAGGTGCTCGGTGGTGGCGGAGATGAGGACGAACGGCGTCTTGGACTTCGCGAGGGTCTTGGCCGCGGCGAGGGCTCCGAATCCCGAACCGACGATGACTACCTGAGTCTGCTCGTGTCCAGTCGCGTCGATGTCAGCGCGACCCGCAGCTGTTCTATCCACAACAAATCTCCTCAACCAAATTGAAAGTATGACTATTACGGTATGGACTGATCATGGGTCGGGTCCAGCTAGCTGGAGTATTCGCAAGACTGTTATCTCGATTGCTCATAAGTAAGCTGTCCTCATGGACTTCCGCCAACTCAAGTACTTCCTCGTCGTGAGCGAGGAACTGAGCTTCAGTCGCGCTGCCGAGCGCTGCTTCATCTCGCAGTCGGCGATCAGCCATCAGGTCGCCCGACTGGAGAAGGAGCTTGGCGCGACACTCTTCGAACGCTCGACCCGAGCCGTTCGCCTTGCCCCGGCAGGATCGCGACTCGTGCCCATTGCGCAGCAAGTCCTCAGCCTCGAAACGATGGCCTACTCCGTCGCACGCGACCCACGAGCCCGGATCCGGATCACCGGAAACATGAGCTTCGCCGCTCAGACGCTGGACGCCATCGCACACGTGCGCGAACTTCATCCGGACCTGGACGTCGAGTTCGTCATCAAGAGTTTTGCCCACCGCATGGACGCCGTAGCCTCCGGTGACGCCGACATCGCGCTGATTCGCGGCGGCGTCGACCGCCCCGGACTCGAACCCTTGGACCTCGGCGTCGAAGATCTGCTGGTCGTCATGTCGAGCCGGCACCCCCTGGCCGGCCAGCAAAGCGTCGACCTCAATGATCTGGCCGCATACCCCCTGCTCCTGCCGCCGCGCCAAAGCCAGGTGCTCATTCACAAGGTGGTCGAGGACGCGTTCCGCGAGATAGATCGACGCGTCCAACTGGGCCCTGCAATTCCGAGCGATCACACAGCCACGCTGGACGTGATCACCAACCCGCGCGCCTGGACCCTGCTGTATTCGATCACCGCAGGCGAATCTCCACGCGCCGGCATCAGCTTCATGCGAGAATCGCACGGCCGCTTGCGAATTCCCGTCTCGGGAGTGACCCGCAGCGGCGCCACCCACTCGACCGAGTTCGCCGATCTGATCCAAGCGCTCAAGGACGCCATGAATCCGTCTTTCACTGAGTGAAAGTGCGATGGCGATCGACTCCCCTCACGGAGCAACGTGGTCCACAACCATGTGATGCGGCGCGCGGTTGCATCCCTTTACCGAGGAGCGGCCATGACGCGTTTGCTGAGCGAACCTGTGTGGGAATCGAAGATCTTCGACGGCGAATGGGTTCTCGGTAGCGCCGACGATCGTATTGTCGTCGAACCGGCCACCGGCAAGCAGTTGACGACGGTCGGCATGGCAACACCAGACGACGTGGCAGCCGCTGCAACAAAAGCTACTGCCGCTCAGAAGGATTGGGCAGCAAGGCCGTACACCGAACGAGCCGCCGTTCTACGCCGCGCCGGTCAACTGTTCGAGCAGTACGCCGACGAAATCGGCGAATGGGTAATCCGCGAGGCCGGCAGCATTCCCGCCAAAGCCGGACTGGAAACCCACACCGCTGCCGAAGAGTGCTACAACGCAGCAGCTTTGGCCGCACACCCCATCGGCGAGGTGCTGCGCTCGGAGCAACCGCGGCTGAGCTTCTCTCGTCGCGTCCCCGTCGGCACCGTCGGCGTCATCGCACCGTTCAACTTCCCGATCATTCTGTCGATCCGTGCAGTCGCTCCCGCACTGGCACTGGGCAATTCGGTGATCCTCAAGCCTGATCCGCGCACGGCGATCTGTGGCGGTGTGGTTCTTGCCCGCATCTTCGAAGAAGCCGGTCTGCCTGCCGGAGTGTTCGGCATGCTGCCGGGTGGCGCTGACGCCGGTGAGGCAATCGTGGTTCATCCGAGCGTTCGCGTCATCGCATTCACCGGGTCGACCCGGGCAGGACGCGCTGTCGGTGAACTGGCGGGCCGCCATCTCAAACGAGCACACCTCGAACTCGGGGGAAACAACGCACTGATCGTCATGGACGACGTCGACCTCGAAAAGGCCGCATCTGTAGGCGCTTTCGGATCCTTCATGCACCAGGGGCAGATCTGCATGACCACCGGCCGCCAGCTCGTCCACGAAAGTATCGCCGCCGACTACACCGCACTCCTTGCCGAACACGCCGACAAGCTTCCGGTAGGCGACCCGTTCACCGGTCAGGTCGCACTCGGACCCATCATCGACGCCGGACAACGCGACCACATCCACTCCCTGGTCACCGGAAGCATCGCGGCCGGAGCAAAACTGGCGGCCGGCGGCACCTACGAGGATCTCTTCTACCGGCCCACCGTGCTGGCCGACACCCCACTCACCGCGCCGGCATTCGCCGACGAAGTCTTCGGGCCAGTCGCACCGGTCACCTCCTTCGCCACCGTCGAACAGGCCGTCGCCATAGCCAACGATTCCGAGTACGGACTGTCACTGGGCATTCTGACCTCCGACGCCATGCGAGGGCTCGAGCTCGCCCAACAAATCCCCACCGGCCTCGTACACATCAACGATCAGACCGTCGGCGACGAAGCAGTCATCCCGTTCGGCGGTATGGCGTCTTCGGGTAACGGTGGCCGCGTCGGCGGTATCGGCGCAAACCTCGACGCCTTCACCGAAACGCAGTGGGTGACTGCGCAGAGCGCACTCCCGGTCTACCCCTTCTAGTCCGGAACACGCCGAGTTGGTCCTGAATACACCGAGCTGGCCCCAGGGGCTCACTGACCAGCATTGACGGGATCGATCTCGCGGACTTACCATCCAGAGAAAATTACTTCGGCACATTAAGCAATTTCTCTTGTAATTCCCGAGAAGGACCCACTTGACGAATTCAGTGACGACCGACAGCGCTGCGCAGCCAACGGTCCACGACACCCCGGATGTATCCGTCGTAACATCGCCGCGCCGCGAGGCCGTCATCATCGGGGCGCTCAGCCTGGCCGCGATGATCGTCTCGATGATGCAGACACTGCCCGTCCCGATTTTGGGGCGTATTCAGTCCGATCTGGGCGCATCCGCGGCCGGCATCAGTTGGGTGACGACGGCGACGTTGCTGTCGGCCGCCGTTTTCACTCCCCTGTTGGGCCGCTACGGCGATCAGCACGGCAAGAAGCGCACGCTGGTCGGCGTTCTGGTCGTCATGGTCATCGGTTCGATCGTCGCCGCACTGGCACACAATCTGCCACTTCTCATCCTCGGACGCGTCCTCCAGGGGACCGCCACCGCCATCTTCCCGCTGGCTCTGTCGGTCCTGCGCGAAGAGGTCCGCCCACACAAGCTTCCCGGCGCGATGGCATTGGTCAGCGGAACTCTCGCATTCGGCAGCGGGCTCGCCCTCGTAGCCACCGGACTTCTCACATCGGCTCCGGATGCCGACTACCGCAACGCCTTCTGGATGGCCACCGGGTTCGCGTTGCTTGCCCTCGTCGCCGTCATCACGCTGGTTCCGGCAACCAAGCACAAGAGCGGCGGGCGCGTCGACGTAATCGGCGCGCTGAGCCTGGGCGCTGCACTCCTTCTGCTCCTGTTGTCGATTTCGCAAGGCCACCAATGGGGTTGGTTCTCACCCGTGACCATCGGTGTTTTCCTGGGCTCGATCGTGATGTTCGCAGTCTGGGTCTGGATCGAGAAGATCGTCGACGAACCACTGGTCGACATGCGAATGTTCGTCCACCGGCCCGTGATGATGGCGAATCTGGCGGGGGTCATGCTGGGCTTCGGAATGTTCGCCAACTTCCTGGGCATCTCCTATCTCGTGCAGCTTCCCCACGCCCTCACGGGATACGGATTCGACGCCAGCATTCTGCGTGCGTCGGTGGAATTCCTGCTGCCGGGTGCGATTGCCTCGCTGATCGCAGCACCGATCGGTGGGCGGCTCATCAGAGTGCGTGGGCCACGCTTCGTCCTGGGACTCACCGCCATCTGTGGTGCGGTGCCGTTCGCCTGGCTCGCGTACGACCACACGCACACCGCGTCGGTCATCGGTGCCGGCATCGTGATCGGCGCCGCCGTGAGCCTGGGCTACGCGGCCATGCCCGCGATCATCATGTCGAGCGTTCCGCGACACCAGAGTGGAATAGCCAACGGCATCAACTCGATCTCCCGTTCCACCGGCAGCGCCATGGGCAGTGCAGTGGTGACTACGATTCTCGCCTCGATGACCATCGCGAACCTGCCAGAGGGCGTATCCGCTCTGCCCAGCGAATCCGCCTTCACCGTCACCTTCGTCACTGCCGCCGTAGCTTTCGCTCTGGTCGGCCTGGTGGGTTGGTCAGGCCTCCCCAAGAGTGCGTCGACGTCTGTCAACGGCAGCGCGTGAACAGGCCTGCTCCGAACAGCTCCGCATTCACGAGATGCCCATGCGTGTGAGCATTGTGCGAGGATCGGCGGGAGGTAGCAGGTCTCGAAGCTGAGCGGCTCGGCGGTCGGTGAACTGCCGACACGCGTCGTCGTCGGAGAACACCCAGAAGTCCCCACGCGCTATTGCTTCGGTCATGTGCTCGGCGGCATCGAGCGGGTCGAGTCCGGATTCGACGTTCGCCTGTTGCATTGCATCGAAGACAGCGTTTGCCGTGACGTTCGTAGTCGGCGCGTCACGCTGGGCCGCACGAAAGATCTCACTCCGGATCGAGTGTGGAACAACAGCACTGACCTGAATCGGAGAGTCGACCAACGACAGATCTTGGTGCAAGCTCTCGGTCATCGCCAGCACCGCGAACTTACTGACGATGTACGGTCCTTGCACCGCGGCGCTGTTGATCCCGCCGACAGAAGACAGATTGGCCACACACGCCGGCTTACCCACCTTCAACATCAATGGCACGAAAGCACGAAGGCAATAGAAGACGCCGTCGACGTTGATCTCCATCAACCGTCTCCACCGCGCACCACTGACTTCCCACAGCAACCCGGCCGTCTCCACTCCGGCATTGTTGACCAGCAACTCGACGCTGCCGTGACGATCGAACACATTGTCCGCCATCCTCTTCACGGCATCTGCATCCGCTACGTCCACTCCATGGACGTCAGCCCTCCCACCGGCCGCGCGAATGTCCTCGGCGACGAGCGACGCACGCTCCTCGTCGATGTCGGCAACTACCACCGTCATTCCCAGCCGCGCAAGGTGTCGGGCGAACCCTGCACCGATACCGGCCCCCGCACCGGTCACGACGGCCGTGCCGGTACCGAACCGGCGTTCAGCGTGGGACATCTCCACTCCTCGGGTTGTGTCGCCGAAACTATTGCTCGACAAAGACTTCAGATTCCTTCGGGCAGAATGTTGGGATTGCACCACGTCGGTGGCTCACGTCTGGGCATCAGCCCTTGCCCGTCGAGCGCCTTCACGACCAGATCCTGATACCAGGGAAAATGAAGACTGAACGCTACAAGGCCGGTCCGCTCGGCCGCGGGAAGAGAACACATGGCCAGTACCGTCTCGGCAAGATACTCGACGGGCTCGGTTTCGTATCCATCCGGAATGAGTGCGTCGGCGCCGGGAGTCGAGATCGCAGTGGAAGGCCCCACCGAGTTGACCGCGATATTGTCGTCCAGCACCTCCGCGGCGAGGCCCTGTGTGAACCTGTGCAGTGCTGCCTTCATCGACGCGTAAATCACGTCACCCGACGTCTTGTTGTAGTCGCGGAAGGGCCTGATCGGATTCAGTCCCGTCGAGGAACCGATGTTCACGATCCAGCCTGCGCCGCGCTCTCGCATGTAGGGGATGGCTGCCTTCGACAGGGCGAACGGCGCGCGAATGTAGTGGTCGAGGGTCCGATCGAACGTCGCCAGCGACATCTTCTCGATCGGCGCGTAGTCGGCAAACCCGGCATTGTTCACGAGGATGTCGATACCTCCGGTCCGCGAGACGACCTTCTCGATCAATCCGTCGCGAGCCTCGGAATCCTCGAGATCGGCCGGAATGGCAAGTGCACGACCGTGTTGCGACTCGATCATCTCGACGGTCTCGGACAACGTACCGCCGATGACGACATTACTGTCGGCACGGACTGCCGCGGTAGGCCGAGTCGACCGTGCGGTGACGACCACGGTTGCCCCCTCTGCCGCCAGTCGCCTGGCGATCGCCCTGCCGATGCCTCGACTGCTCCCGGTCACCAGCGCGGTCTTCCCTACCAGCGAGTGATTCAACTGCTCCTCCAAGGCTCTTCCACTTCACGACATCGAACACATGACGTATGTGTTCGACCTGAGTTCGACTGCATTTCACGCAATCGTTGTCCGCCATGTTGCATCATCCGATTCTGTTGCACAGCAACGATTCCCGCCTGACGGGAGGTGTCGAAATGCCGGGCACATGACCAAATCCGCTATCTCCCGCTGTGTGAGATCGAAAGCATCACAACGGGTTAGGGGAAAGTAATCTTCACCAATGGCAGATGAAACGCTCTACGTGATCGATCGGATAGTCACGAAACCGGGATGCGGTCGACAGTTCGTCGACGCGCTACTCGACCAGTATTTGCCGAGTGCACAGCGTCGCGGCATGACACTCGCCGACGTACTCGTCAGCCCTCCGTTGTGGTGCGATCAAGACCCGAACACCTTGACCGTCACCTGGACGGTCGACGGCACGGCCGGCTGGTGGTCGATGACGCGCCAGGGCCGCAGAGACTCCACCCTCAGGCAGTGGTGGGATGCAATGGCTCCGCTCATAATCGAACGGAGTCGCTCCATGGCCGCCGCAGCAAAGGACATCGAAGGACTGAGCAATGTATAACGTGACAAGAGTCGTGCACGCCGCCAACGGGGCGGGCGCCGACGAGTGGACCGCTGCAGTGAAGAACATTGCCGCAGTTGCCGAATCGTCGAACGCGCTGCGTCGTCTCGTCTGTACGACACTTCCCGGCGTCATCAACGGCGGAGATCTGATCGTCCATCTTCAGTTCGAAGACGAGATGGCTTGGCAGACAGCCCGAGATGCGGTCGACGACAGCCTGCGCTGCGCCGCCGTCGACCACTTCCACGGTGCCGAGTACTCGTCCGGGACCACGGGACGTTCCGGCGCCGAAGCCGCCGGTCAGGTGTACCGAGCGCTGTTCATCCGGGTATCCCCCAGCACACCCCAGGACGTACTCGAGGAATTCGAACGGGATCTGCTCAGGATGCCTACCCATATCTCGTCGATCTGCGCCTGGCGTCTCAGCCGAGTCGACGCAGCGATCGGGCACACACCATGGACTCATGTCTGGGAGCAGGAGTTCACCGACCTCGGCTCACTGCAGACCCAGTACCTCGATCATCCGATTCACTGGGCAGTGGTGGACCGGTGGTTCGACCCCGAATGTCCCGAGGCCGTGGTCCACGACAGAATCTGTCACACGTTCGGCAATCTCACCGAGAGACTCCTGACAGTGAAGTGATCTGCCTACTCGCTACCGAGCGCCTCGCGCGTCATCGCCCAAAGCTTCTGTCGCGCAGGCTCGGTCAGTGACAAAGACGGAATAGTGAGGAAGCCGTGGAACAATCCTTCGAAGCGATGATGGCGCACCGAAACGCCAGCCGTCGCGAGCATCTGCGCATACGCGTCACCTGACGAACACGGCGGATCGAGTTCGGCTGTCACGACGACAGCAGACGGAAGACCGGCGAGCGTCTCCGCACGCGTAGGAATCACACGGGCGTCGTCGCGACCTTCAGGCGCGTACTGCTGCCAGTACCATTCCATCGCTGCGGTGGTGTTGTAGTGACCCGTGCCGTAGAGCCGATACGACTCGGTTTCGAAGTCGTCGTCGATCACGGGGTAGATGAGAACCTGAAGGGCGATTTCCGGACCACCCCGATCCCGAGCGGCAATAGCCACGGTCGCCGCGAGGTTCCCTCCCGCACTGTCGCCCACAAGTGCGATTTTACCTGCGTCGGAACCGTATTCGGCAGCATGCTCGCTGGCCCACGCCACCGCGGCGTAGACGTCGTCGTGGGCTGCCGGTGCCGGATGCTCCGGCGCCAACCGATAGTCGACGGCAACCACTACTGCGCCGACTCCCTGCGCCATCGATCGACAGAATTCGTCGTGACTGTCCAGATCGCAGAACACGAAACCGCCCCCGTGAGCGAAGACCACGAGGGGAACGTCGTTCGAGGTTCCATGCGGACGAAAGACGCGAATTGCCAGATCTCCACCGGGACCGTCGATTACGTGATTCTCGACTGAAAGCATGTCGGGAAGACCCGTCAGCGGCGCACGTCGGTTCCGAATCAGAGTTCGTAGCTCCGACGGCGGGACACTGGTGACATCCGGGAATCCAGCGTTGAGGGTTGCAAGCATCGTGGTGACTTCCGCTTGAATCGTCATATCGTCTCCTGGTCTCTCAGCCCGGCGGGTGGCGCTACGTCTGCGCCGGCATCCGCGTTTGTCCACTTGGCGTGTGATCACGTCAACGTAGATCGCCCACCACCAAGCAAGGAACCCGCTCTCCCGATCAGTGGTCCGTTTCCGCCGACGAGCACCGGAGGCGTCCGATCCACAGGGTGGCCTTCTTCACAAAGCAGAAAAAACATGTCATCATTCCTAATCGAAATAGCCTTGTCCAGGGCAGTTGTCCAACTTGACTACGGGATAGCAGAGGGAACACATGTCGCTCCAGCTCGAGGTCGATCCCGCAACGCCGAACGCCTTCCTCGACCGAGTCTCTCTGCTACTGGATGCGTTCGGCGGTCGAGATCGTCTCACCCTCGCCGAGATTGTCCGACGAACCGGGCTTCCAAGGTCTTCAGCCCACCGCATACTCGACCATCTGGTCCAACTTCGGTGGCTGCACCGCAGCGGCCGCGATTACACGCTCGGGTTGCGGCTCGTGGAACTCGGCTCGTTGGCCGTGTACCAGGACAGACTTCACTCAGCTGCGCATCCGCACCTGTACGAATTGCACCGGCGTACCGGACTGATCGTCGAGATGACGATTCTCGACGGCTCAAATGTGGTGTGCCGCGCCCACATGGCAGGTCGTTTCGCCAGCATGATTCCGAATCGGATCGGTTTCAGCACACGCGCAGACGGAACTCTCGTCGGCAGGGTCCTCCACACCTTCAACAACGAGCGAGGAGAGGCGGCCGACGAGGTCCGAAAAACCGGCGTGGGATACGGCCGTGACACGCCGATCGACGGATTCGGCACGATCGCCACTCCGATCGGCCCGATCGGCGTCGCGACCTCCGCGCTGTCGATCTGCGGACCGCTCCGACAAATGCCGCTCGACGAGCGGAACTCGCCTCTCACCGGGCTTCTTCGGGAAACAGCCGCTTCCCTGTGGCGAAATGCGGGCGTCCGGACCACCGAAAGCATGCGAGCTCAGTAGGCACGAAGACTAGGCACGAAGATTGGGCACGAAGACTAGGCACGAAGATTGGGCACGAAAACCTCGACAGCACAATTCTATTGGCGTGGGGCAGAATCTGGGGAGTTGTACCTCCGCACGCTCAGATCAACTTCCAACTACCGGCATTGACGGGCTGCGGCAAGCCGAGAGCGTTGGCGTCGCCTTGCGCGAATCGAGCGGCGGCCTCATCGATGTCATCGAGCAACTGAGCGGCGAGGTCGATCTCCATCTGAAAATGGCGGCCTATCCATCGCAGACTCATCTCGGTAAATGCCCAGGCGGGTTCATTCTCCGAGTTATCGGCGTGTTCGATTGCATTGAGCTTCTTTGCCTCGAGGTTGTCGATGTGATCGAGCACTATCGACTTGAGCTGATCGGGGTCGTTGAGGTGGCCGACCCACAGTCTCAACATCACTCCATGTTTGAGAACGGGGGTTTCGATCTCCGATCGGCGTGACCATGATCTGAGAGCCTCGATACCGGATTCGGTTATCGTGAACACTCGTCGACGACGCCCACCCGATTCCGAAACCTCCCGCGAACTGACGAATCCCAGCGTTTCCAGCTTTTTGAGCTCGGTATAGACCTGGCTCACCGACGGGCTCCAGTAATAGAACCCGATGCTCCAGTCGGCCCAGCTTTTCAGATCGCTGCCACTGAGTTCTTCTCCGAATGTGAGCATTCCCAGCACTGCCCAACTTGTCGCGGGCAATGCCGGGTAACACGCAGTTGCGGGATCAGGCACCGGCCCAGACTAACAAGACGTCGACCATCTGACACCGACTTGCCCACCGAGTGGTCTGTTCACGAATTCGTGCAATCAGAAAAGGTTCAATCGCAGTTCGGAGACACCGCGGATAAAGGCCGTGCCACCCCACGTCACTCCACCGTCGACGAGCTCGGTCTTCGGCGCTTTGTCGATCAACGCATTCAGGATGGTCTTGATCTCCAGCCGGGCCAACCACGCACCGAGGCAAGCGTGCGCACCGTGACCGAACGTGATGTGGTCCCGGACATTTGACCTCGACCAGTCCAATCTGTCCGCGTTCGGACCGAATCGAGTTTCATCGCGGTTTGCCGACGCCAGCCACGTCACAATGTGATTTCCGGCCGGAATCACCGCATCTCCCACCGCGTAATCCTCGGGAGCAATGCGAATCATCAACTGCGCCGTCGGCTCATAGCGCAGGACTTCTTCTACCGCGTGATCGAGCAGTGCCCTGTCGTCGACGAGTCGTTCCCACTGATCACGATGGCCCATAAGTGCATTCATGGTGAGACCGACCTGATTGACTGTGGTGTCCAGTCCGGCGATGACCAAAGTCTGCACGGTAGCGGCAACTTGATCCGGCCCGATTATCTCGCCTTCGTCGCCGGCGGAGATGAAGTCCGACAGGATGTCGTCGCCAAGATTGTTGCGCTTCCAAGCGATAACGTCCTGAAGGTGTGCCGAGAAATCACGTTGAGCGGAAATGTAGTCGCTGGTCTGCTCGGCAGTCAGAAACGGATCGAGTAGGTTGAGTCCCTTACGGGTCCACTCGAACATCGTATCGGTGTCGGCAGGTACGGGGATACCGAAAATTTCGCAGACAAGGCGAATCGGTAGCGGATGAGCAACTTCCGTCACCAGCTCGATCTCGGAGCCCCGTCCATGATCGGCAAGCAACTCGTCGACGATTTCCTTCGCCCGCGCGTCGTAACGCTTGATTGCCCTGGGCGTGAACGGGCGCGCCAGTAGCTTGCGCAATGCCAGATGGTCCGGCGGATCCAGCTTCGACAACGATGGGCGCAACAAGTAGGCGTCGCTGCCACCGGCCGCCTTGATCCGCATATTGCGCGGTGCCTCGAGTGCATACTGTTCCGACGAACTCAGCGACTTGTCCGCCAGTGCGCGTTTCACGTCGTCGTAGGCGAAAAGCATGTATACGCCATTCGAATGCTGTTGTACCGGAGCAACTTCTCGCGCAATCGCGTACCGCGCGTACGGATCGGACAGGAAGCCTGGCTCCGTTGGATCGACCAATCCCGTTCTGAGCCAATCCGTTGTGTCATGAACCGCACGCTCCGAACCCACCGGCGAAGTCATAGTCAACCTCTCGTCCTCGACAAAATCACTCACACAAGATCTGGCAGATCATTGACGCCCTCGTAAAAATCCACAGCCGAATACCACTGGTGACGAGCGTCAGCGCTGCGCTGAACTGAACTGCGCAGAGCTTCACAGTCGGACTACGAGGCAACCAACAAACCGCCCGCTGTATGGGAAATGAAGTCGCGCTCCGGACGTCGGGTTGCCACATTCTCACTGAGCGGGCGGGAAGGTGCGCTCCTTGCTGCTCGAGGACAGAATTCCCAGACGTCTTCGCCGTGAATCAGTAAGGCGGCGAGATCAATTCCGGGCAATCGTCCCGAGAAGTGATGCGAACCGGTGTCGAAGCAGATTGGAAATTGCGCATGACCGAATATGTGAACCGCGCTGTGCGAGTCGTTCGAGCTCCCCGCGGCTTGCCTGTCGTAGAAGATTTTCGGATCGACGAGGTTCCGATCCGGCCGCCCGCGGACGGCGAAGTTCTGTTCCGCGCCCACTATCTTTCGATCGATCCGGCGATACGAAGACGCCTACCGTCCACCAGCTCTGCCCCCGGGCCGTTGGGAGCTGTTGCCGGTATCGGCGACGTCGTCTTGGCTGGAGTAGTGCCTGCGCACTCCGGTTTGGACGGCATCGCAGTCGGCGAAGTGATTTCTTCGCGGCATCCTGACTTTGCGGCAGGTGATTTGGTTCGAGGCGGCACGCACTGGCAGGTTTATCACACAATCAAAGGCGCTGCCCTGGACCGCATACCGAGGGAGAATCGAGCTTCCCTAGGAGATGAACTCGGAATTCTAGGACAGCCAGGATTTGTCGCACACTGCGGAATGCGGTTGGTCGCCGACGTCCGAGAGCGAGACACAGTCGTGGTTTCGGCGGCCGGCGGAGCAGTCGGCATGGTTGCAGGCCAAATCGCGAAGCTGGCGGGCGCCCGGGTGATCGGAATCGCCGGGGGTGAGAAGACCGAATACGTTGTGGAGGAATTGGGGTTCGACGCCTGCATAGATAGGAAGACGGCGAACATCGGCGAGCAGTTGGACGAATTGTGTCCGAAGGGCGTCGACGTCTATTTCGACAACGTCGGAGGCTCGATCACGCGAGCGGTTTTCGATCGCATGGCCGATTTCGGAAGGGTCGTCGTGTGCGGAATGATCAGCGAATACAACCAGGATGAAAGCGAAGTCGGGCCTCCCCTACGCCCTGTACTACGCAAACGTCTACGCATCGAAGGGTTCGTCTGCTACGACCACTACGACCGGTACCCGGAGTACCGGGCGTGGGCGTCCGCTCGAATCGCCGAAGGTGGACTGCGCTACCGCAACGATGTCACCGAGGGCATCGAAAATGCCCCAGCGGCCTTGATCGGGCAGCTTTCGGGCCACAACCGGGGGAAGCAGTTGGTGATGATTTGACAAAGGGAGACCACACGTCGTTGTGTGGTCTCCCTTTTCGATTCGTTCAGCCGATCAGGCGTCAGCCTCTGGGCCGAGCATCTACCTTGTCGTCATCGTCGTCGCGCTCGCCGGTTGCGAGCTGGACGCCGGATTTCTCGATGCTGCCGTCAGCACCTGACTTCTCGAGGTCGATCGGTGCATCACCGGTCGCAACCTCTTCGGCCTCAGGCTCTTCCGGTAGCGGCTTCTTGAGACTCAGGATGATCGAGCCTGCCAACACCACGATGATCACCGCGAGGCTGACCAGTGAGGGAATCTCGGGGATCGACGTGCTGATCACCTTGTGGCTGGCCTGCATGATCAGCTTCACGCCGATGAAGGCGAGGATGATCGACAGACCCTTGGACAGGTAGTGGAACTTCTCGAGCAGGCCCGAGAGCAGGAAGTACAGGGCACGCAGACCCAAGATCGCAAACGCGTTGCTGGAGTAGACGATGAATGGATCGTCACTCACTGCCAGCACTGCCGGGACACTGTCGACTGCGAACACGAGGTCGGCAGCTTCGATGGCGACGACGACGGCGAACAGTGGTGTTGCGACGCGCTTTCCGGCTTCCTTGACGAAGAACTTGGTTCCTGCGTATTCCTCACGGACCGGCATGATCTTGCGCAGCAAGCGAACCGCCAGCGAGGTTCCCGGATCGAAGTTCTCGTCGTCGTCCTTGAGCAGCTTGTAGGCGCTGTAGAGCAGGATGGCGGCGAAGACGAACAGAACGGCCGTGAACTTGCTGACCACGGCAACGCCGGCGGCGAGGAAGATACCGCGGAAGATCAGGGCGCCGATGACACCGAAGAACAACACGCGGTGCTGGTATTCACGGGGCACCTTGAAGTAACCGAAGATCAGGGCGAACACGAAGAGGTTGTCGACGGAGAGGCTCTTCTCCAACAGCCAGGCCGTGGTGAATTCGACGCCCGAGTTCACCCCCAAGGTCAGGGTGACGACCACCGCGAATACGAGAGACAAACCGACCCAGAGTGCACTCCACCAGGCCGCTTCCTTGAAGCCGATGACGTGCGCGCCGCGGTGGGCGAGCAGGTCGATGAGCAACATGACGACGATGACTGCGGCGAACGCGGCCCACGCCCACATGGGAACGTTCATCGCTGACCACCTACCCGAATGGCACTGATGACTGCGGTCACGGGGAGCTCCTTCACTGGGTTCGGACGGCCGTCTCGCCGTCTTCTCCAGTGTTCCTTGCCGACTTCTATCCATCCCGGTCGAAATATCGACGACTTTCACATCTGAAGTTGCCGAAACCATGCAATCTGAGGGTGTTGCGTCCGAAACCGCCGCTGGACGGCATCTTGTTCTAGCCTGGCAAGCATGAGCACCTCGTTGTACTACTCCGCCGTCCGCACCACACCGCTGACCGACGACGAGAAGGCCGAAGTCGACCGACTCATCGCCGTCCACAACGACGAATTTCCGTTCGACTACGAGGTCCTGGACCTCTATCCGTCGGATATCCCCAACACTCTGCTCAACGGTTCGACAAAGATCTCGAGCGACCCGACCGAGGTAATCCCTTCGCTCGTCTACTGGTTCAACGCTCTGACCGAACTCCGGCGAGCGGTGCCCGACGCAGACTGGGACGTTTCACTCGACGACACCCCCGCCGATTGGGATGACAGCTCCGGCTATTCGCTCCCCGGGCTCGACGACATGCAGTAGCGAGTCACGGGTTCGCCAGGAGGGCGGCTCCGTAGCTCTCCAGCGCGATGAGCGCCAACTCTGTTGGCAGCCGACGCTGGTCCACGCTGCGGTCTAACAGCTTTTCGGCCTGATCGAGTCGATACCGCACGGTGTTCTTGTGCAGACCGAGCGCCACGGCGGTAGCGGCTGCAGTGCAATTGTTCTCGTAATAGACCCGAACGGTGTCACGGATACGCGTCGTGACACCGTCCGCGCCGGCGAGGCCTTTCAATTCCCGAGCCACCAACGCACGCAGTTCGTCCAGATCTTCGGTGAGCAGACAGGGAACCTGAACATCTTCGTAGACGGTGACCCCCGGCGAACCCGTGGAACGGACCGCGATGCGCTGCGCGGCGAGAGCCTCGCGGTGACTGCGCGCGAATCCTTCCATTCCGTAACCGCTGGCCCCCACCGCGACACGAAGATCCGAATTCCGAGCACGATCGAGCGCCGCCCACTCATGGTCGTCGAAATGCGCGACCCACGACCACACCTCGCGCGCCCCCGAAGGCAGCGTCAGCACGCGCTCGGCATTCGACTCGTCCACAAAGGAACGCGCATACGAGTCCAATCGGGCCAATACGTCGGCGGCCGGATCGGTGTCGTCCGTCCAGAGAACAAACGCAGTGTGGTGGCGCCGCATCGGGTAGTCGAGAATCTGCGACACCTCATCGGAGTGAAGTGCTTCGCCTGCGACAATCGCGTGCACCGTCTCGGACCGACGCGCAAAAGCGCCGCGCGCCAAGCTCTCACGCTCCTTCGCATACGTTGCCACCAACAATTCGGTGGTCACTTCCAGCCATCTCATCGCCGAACCCCACACTCGGACCAGAAGTGCGCGCTTGAGTTCCGGACCGATCGGGAGTGCTTCTATCGACTCGTCGACGAAGCCCAGCATCGCGAGGCGTCCGGCACCGTAGATCTTGAGCAGGACTCGAAGATCCATACCGCGCCTGGCAACGGTGAGTGCAAGCGCAACCGACTCCGGCGGCGGCGTGACCTCCTGGGAACCGCCCGCGATCGCGGCCACGATGACTCGAAGCTGCGCCGCAGTGCTCGCATCCACATCGCGTCGTAGCTCCCGATCACCCGCCACTTCAGGATTGGCCACCGCAATGGCGTCGTCGATGCGTTGAACGAAACCGTCGATCACCTCCGGCTGGAGATAGATGGGCGCGAGATTTGCAATCCAGCCGTCCAACTCCGATGTGTCCATGGCGCCTCCCCGACTTGTCACCCTGATTGTGACTTAGTCACAAATCTATCGTCCCACTTCGGCCAAGAAGCCCTAGCAACCCGGTTTCGACTGGTCCACAATCACATCTCACTGCAACCAACCCCTATCTTTGGAGACGCTGGAGTAAATGAACAAACCTTTCGACGGTCAGGTAGTGGTCATCACCGGCGGCGCCCGGGGCATCGGATACGCCACCGCGAAGCGGCTGATCAGCCTGGGTGCGACGGTCGCGATCGGCGACATCGACGAAGCCACTCTCGCGCGAGCAGCCAAGGATTTGGGCATCCGCACGTTCGGGCGCCTCGACGTCACCGACCCCGCCTCGTTCTTCGACTTCCTCGACACCGTCGAAGGTGAACTCGGCCCGATCGACGTGCTGGTCAACAATGCGGGCATCATGCCGGTCGGACGGATCGTCGACGAGGACGACTCCGTGACCAGACGCATCATCGAGATCGACGTCCTCGGCGTGATCACGGGAACCAAGCTCGCATTGCGACGGATGCTTCCGCGCGGACGTGGACACGTCATCAACATCGCTTCGCTTGCAGGCGAACTCCCGTGCCCCGGTTTGTCGACGTACTGCGGCGCCAAGCATGCGGTGTTGGGCTTCACCGATTCTGTCCGCAAGGAAGTTCGTGGCACCGGAGTTCACATCTCGTCCGTGCTGCCGACGCTCACCAACACCCAACTCACCTCGGGCACTTCGGGAATGAAGGGATTCCGAGAAGTTCAGCCGGAGGAAATCGCCGAAGCCGTCGTCGGTTTGATCACCAAACCGCGTCCACGCGTACGCATTACGCGGGTGTCCGGGCTGCTCGTGCAGGCACAGGGCTTCTTCCCCCGGCGGCCGTACGAGGCATTGAGCCGACTGTTCGGCGTCGAGACGCAGTTTCTCGGCGACGTCGACACCGCGGCACGTGCTGCCTACGAAGAACGCGCCCGCGCAAGCTGATCAGGTCAGCTCGGTGGCCGGCCAGTCGAGCAGCTTCGCACCCAGTACGGCAGCGTGGAGCGCGAAGCTGTCGTTGGGATCGTTGACGTTCTGACCGGTGAGTTCACGGATGCGGTCCAACCGGTACGTCACGGCGCGGACGGACAAATGCAGGTCTCGGGCGGTCTTAGCCGTATTGCCGCCGGCGGAAAAGTACGCGAGCAGCGTGTCGATCATCGGTCCAGCGCCACCACGCGCCTCGAGCAGCGGTGTGAGAAGGGTGTGGATCAGGTCGGTGACCGCCGGTCTGTCGTTGACCAGAACCCGGTAGACCAGCAGGTCACGAGCATCGATGATCGGTGCGGTCAACGACAGGCGCTGCGCCAGGTCCAGTGCGTCCAGCGCCTCCCGGTACGACGCCACCACGCCCGAAGCGGTGGTTCGAGGGCGCCCGACAGCGATCTGCCACGTGCCGTCCAAAGGACGCCGCTGCAACTGCACTCGCCCGTCGTCATCGGTCCCCGGCCCGAGAGCCGACCGAATCCCTGCCAGCACGTGGTCGACGGCATCGCGATCCGGCGCCGCGAAAACGACCACCAGTTTGCCGCTCTTGCTGGCGACCAACGCATCGGCGTCACCCTTGCTACCCAGAACGGCACGTTCGACGGCGCGCACCAAAGGGTTGTCGTCGGTGAACTCACGGGCGGCGGTCACTACCGCCACGGCATGCGGACCACTGAGGTGGAGACCGAATCCTGAAGCGCGATCCAACAATCCGACGACGTCAGCGCCGCCGGTCAACAAGTCGTCGACGAACTCGCGGCGTGCCGATACCTGCGAGCGGACCAGAGAACGCCTGGCCAACTGAAAACCTTCGGCCAGTTCGGCGACGGCATCGTCGACGGCACGCAGCATCACTTCGCCGGCCGCGACGACGGCGTTCGGATCCGATTGTGCCGCAATAACAGCAGGCAGTTCACGCCACAGACGCCAGGCCGAGGAGAGATACAGATCGAGCAGGGCTCGCAGGGCCACACCTTGCTGCGCTGCTTCTTCCCCGCGAGCGCGGAAGCGGTGCAGCTGACGACGCTGCAGCGGTTTCCCTTCACAGACAGCGTCGCTGAGCACGTCGAGGAAATCACCCAGCAGTTCGACGGGCAGGCCACCGGCGTCATCGGCCCCCGCCGCGGCAACCCGGCGTATGGCGTCGTCAGGTACCCCGGTTCGGCTCACCCTCGCATTCTCTCACTGCCGGCAGCATTGCCTGGCGTCACGAAAGGCGCATCGAACCCGTGTCGATGTACCGCTGATGGAACGAGAATGCCTCGCCCAGGATGTGCGGCGTCTGCCCCGCACCCGGTTGAGCGTCGGCGCGAGCGATGTAATCGTGGAGCAGTGGCCGGAATTCCGGGTGAGCACACTTGTCGACGATCAGGCGCGCGCGTCGCCGCGGCGACAGACCGCGCAGATCCGCCAACCCCTGCTCGGTCACCAACACCTGCGTGTCGTGCTCGGTGTGGTCGACGTGCGGAACCATCGGCACGATCGCCGAGATCTCACCGCCGCGGGCCGTCGACGGGCTCAGGAACATGGACACGTAGCCGTTGCGGGCGAAGTCCCCCGAGCCGCCGATTCCGTTCATGATCTTCGTCCCCATGACGTGCGTCGAGTTCACGTTGCCGTAGATGTCGGCCTCGAGCATGCCGTTCATGGCGATGATTCCGAGCCTGCGCACCACCTCCGGGTGGTTGCTGATCTCCTGCGGACGGAGCGTGATGTGGTGGCGGTAGAAGTCGATGTTCGCGGTCAGTTCTTCGATGCCCTCTTCGGTGAGCGCCAAAGCCGTCGACGACGCATGCGCGACGGTTCCGTCCTTGATCAGCTTCAGCATCCCGTCCTGGATGACCTCGGAGTAGCAGGTCAGGCCGCGATACGGCCCCCGATCGAGCCCTCCGAGCACCGCGTTGGCGACATTGCCGATGCCCGCCTGCAGCGGAAGCAACGTATCGGCCGGCATCCGTCCGGCGCGCACCTCGAAGTCGAAGAATTCCAGGACGTGGCCGGCGATCGCCTCACTGACGGCATCGGGTGCAGTGAGAGGGCTCGCGCTGTCACGGCAGTTGGTCTCGACAACGGCCACAACCTTCGTGGGATCCACTCGGAACGTGGTCTGGCCGATCCGGTCCTCGACACGAATGATCTCGAGCGGCTTGCGATGCGGCGGCAGCGCGGTGCCGTAATAGACGTCGTGAATACCTTCCATCGCCTCGGGCACCCACGAGTTGACTTCGAGGATGACCCTGTCGGCGACGTCCAGCCAGGTCTTGTTGTTGCCAATCGACGCGGAGGGAATCAGTTCCCCCGATTCGGTGATACCGGCGACCTCGACCACCGCGACGTCTACGTTGCCGTAGTAGCCCTCCCACACCTGCTGAGCCACGTGGGAGAGATGGATGTCCACGTAGTCCATACGACCGTCGTTGATCCGGCGACGTGCGGTGGCCTCGGACTGATACGGCATGCGCAGCGCGATTCCGTCGACCTCCGCGAGCAGCCTTTCGGTCTCGGTGGACACAGAAGCGCCGGTCAGGAGATTGATCGTGAAGTTCGATCCGTTGCCGCGGGTCCGGTGAATGCGCTCGGCCAGGGCCGGAATGACAACCTTTGGTGTACCGGCGCTTGCGAAACCGCTGATCGCGACGGTGTCGCCCGGGTTGATGAACTTCACGGCGTCGGACGCGGACATCACCTTCGACGCAAACGCTGTGGCGCGAATGCGGTTGGAGGTGGCGTTGTGTCCGGTCTCACCGAAGGTTGAACTCACGGCACCAGGATAAACAGGGCACGTCGAAGCGATTTACGGGGATAACCCAGACAGAATCGCTCCGACGTGCTATGAGCACCGATCAGTTGACGACGCCGTACACGCCTTCGCCGACCAGGCTCGCAATTCGATATTTCTGGATCTTGCCCGACCCTGTCAGTGGGAACGCCTCCGCGCTGAACCACTCCTTGGGCGCCTTGTGGCGCGCCAGTCGCTCGGTGCAGAACTCGACCAGTTCAGCGGCGGTCGGTTGGTCGGACTCGTCCTTCCAGCGGATGACGGCGACAACTCGCTCACCCCACACCTCGTCGGGCACACCCACGACCGCCACGTCGAGAATCTTCGGATGTGTGAAGATCACGGACTCGACCTCACGCGGATAGATGTTCTCACCGCCGCGGATGATCATGTCCTTGAGGCGGCCGGTAACCCGGACGTATCCACGTTCGTCCATCGTCCCCAAATCGCCGGTATGCAACCAACCGTCCTTGTCCACGGTGTCGGCCGAAGCCTCCGGATTACGGAAGTACTCGGTCATGACGAGGTACCCGCGCGCGCAGATCTCGCCTTGTTCGCCGAGCGGCACGCTGTCCCCGGTCACGACGTCGGAGATCTTCACCTCGACCTGCGGCAACGCGAGTCCGACCGTCTCCGACTTGTCTTCGTGGGTGTCGGCCGGGCTGGTCTGTGTGATGACGGGGCTGGCCTCGGTTTGTCCGTAGACGATGCTGAACCCCGCCCCGAAGGCCGACTCCACCGTGCTGACGAGTTCGGGCGGGACCGACGACCCGCCGGATACGACCACCGAACAGGCCGAGAAGTCGCGGCTCGCGAAGCTGGCGTCGTTGATCATCGCGATCAGCATCGTCGGCACTCCACTGATCACGTCAGCGTGAAAGCGTTCCGCCGCATCGAGAACCGCAGTCGGATCGAAGTACTGGATCAGGCCGATGGACATTCTTCGCTGCGCGGCGCCGAGAACCAGGATGCCGCACCCGGCGGTGTGGAACAGCGGCATGGCCGACACAACCGAACCCCGCTCAGGGAATCGGCCTCTCCGACTCACGAAATCGGCATTGTTGACCAATCCTCGGTGATGCAACAGAGCACCTTTGGGAACCCCGGTGGTTCCCGACGTGTACTGGATCTGCGCATTGTCGTCAGGCGAGACTTCGGGCAGAGCGCCCCGTTCGCCCGCCCAACCTCGAACCTGGCGATCCCACTCCTCGAAGTTGACTGCAAGAACTTCTTCTCCCGAAATCGAAATCGCCTCGGATGCAACCGCTGCCATATCGCCACCGCGAAACTTTCCGGTGTGGAAGAGCCCCCGAGACTGGGACTGCGACAAGACGTACGCCAGCTCCTCCGCACCCAACGCAGGATTGGCGGTCACCAGAACCATCCCGGCGAGCGCGGCGCCGTATTGCAGAATCATCCATTCCGGAACGTTCGGAGCCCAGACGGTGATCCTGTCTCCGCGATCGAACTGGGACAAGAGGTAGTGCGCACACCCCTCCGCTTCGTCCAGCAGTTGCGCGAAGGTCCACGTGCGATCGGTTTCAGCCGCCCCGGAAAGCGAATGCGATTGCGTCGGAACCACTTCTCTGATTGCAATCAGATTCGGCGAGTCCGCGGCGCACTCTCGCAGCAGCCCACCCACCGTTTGCTCCTCTATCGGGTCAGACACGTCAGCGGGGAAGTACGACGTTTCGAGAACACTGCTCATCTCACATCCACTTTCTATCGAGGAGGGGTGTCGGACGCGGGGAGCGGCCCGCCTCCGTCTGGAATCTTGCGTCCGGAATCGCGGTACTGAACCGCGGCATGGAATCCGTCGCGCTCGGCAAAATCCTTGAACCAGCGCCCCTCCGGGGAGTGACGCGTAATTCCGTCGAACAGGGTTGCCAGTACCTGGGTGCCTTGCAATCCCATGTTGTCGTACGCCTGGTTGATCATCATCTTCTGCATGGCCAACTGATTGAGCGGAACACCGGCGATGCGATCCGCCAACGCTTCCACCGCCGAGTCCAATTCGTCGGCCGGCACCGCTTCGAGCGCCAATCCCCAGTCAGCCGCAGTGACACCGTCAATGGTGTCTCCCGTCAACAGCATTCGCTTGGCACGCTGGGCGCCGAGCCGGTACACCCACATCGCCGTCGTCGGGCAACCCCACACACGCGCAGGCGGGTATCCGATGCGAGCGTCGTCGGCCATGATCAGCATGTCGCAGGACAGCGCGATGTCACTCCCACCGGCAATCGCATATCCCTGAACCTTGCAGATCGTCGGCTTGAGCGATCGCCAGAGCGTGAAGAAGTCGTCGGTGTTCTGCTTCATCCCGCGAAAGTCCTTGATGGGGTCCCAGACCGGGCCCTGGTTCCACTTTCCGTCAAGGTCGCCTTCGGCAAACTTCTTGAGGTCGTACCCGGCACAAAACGCCTTGCCCGCACCTTGCAAGACGATCACACGGACCTCGTCGTCGTCATTGGCTGCTGCCACCGCGTTTCGAATGTCCGACGGCATCCGGTCGTCGATCGCGTTGAGCCGATCGGGACGGTTGAGCGTGATATACGCTTTACCACCGGACGTCTCGTACTTCAGGGTCGCAAAATCCGTCATCATCGGTCCTGTCGACAGAGCGCGCCTCGCTCGGAACGAGTTGCGCTAGTTCTGGGTGAGGAGCAGGCGAACGACGCCTGCCCATTGACTGATCGAACGACGCGCAGACGCGTCGCTCTTCTGCACTGCCCGGGACAGCGCCAAACCACGGAGCATCAGCACCGTCAGATCTGCAATCTGCGAATAGTTCTCGGAAGCAACAATTTCGGGACCGAAAGCGTCGTGGACAACTCGCCGCAGATCCCGTCCGGCGATTCGCTCCGATTCCCGGAGCACCTCGGCCAACACCGGATCCGTCCGCGCTGCGGACCACAGTTCGAGTTCCGCTTGAAATGGCGGCTGAGTCAACGCCGAATACAGAGCGGAGATCGAGTTCTCGATCGTGTCTACCGACGAATCCTGCCGAGACATGGCAGCTCTTACCGCCACCTCGTTCCGTACGACGATGTTCGACACCAACGCCGCAGTGAGCTCCTGCATGTTCGGAAAGTGGTGCAGCAGAGCGCCCCGACTGACTCCGGCAGCGGTTTGCACCGACTGCGCCGTCAGAGATGAATAACCGTCCGCTATCAGTAAATCCGTTGCCGCATCGAGAATCCGGTGGCGCGTCGCTTCGCGCTGCGCATCGCGCAGGGTCACGGTCTCACCTCCAACTTCTCGAGTGGCATGGCTCACAGTTTCACAGTCCATTCAGACTGTCAATGGCCGAAAGCCTCCGGCGTACTCTCGATGCACCGGCCCTTCGGACTGATCGGAGCAACACGTGACGACCTCACCGCCGACCGTCTCGCTGACGCTCGACCAACTTGCTTCACGCGCTGCTTCCCTGATCACCGACGACGGTCGGAGAATCCTCGGCATCACGGGCGCACCGGGAGCCGGAAAGTCGACGGTGTCACAGGCAATTGTGCGGAAATTAGGTTCTCGTTGCTCCATCGTCGAGATGGACGGTTTTCATCTTGCCAATCGGGAACTCGACCGACTCGGCAGGCATGAACGCAAAGGCGCACCGGACACCTTCGACGTCGACGGCTACGCGGCTCTACTACGCCGACTCCGAGCCTCGAACTCGACGGTCTATGCCCCGGTCTTCGATCGCGAGTTCGACGAATCAATAGGCAGCACAACGGCTGTCGACCCATGTACACCGCTGATAGTCACCGAGGGGAACTATCTGCTCCTACCCAGTGGTGGATGGCAGGAAGTGCGAGCAGCACTCGACGAGGTCTGGTATCTCGACGTTCCGGAGGAAACTCGGACGAAGCGCTTGGTGAAACGCCACAGCCGCTTCGGAAAGAGTTCCGAAGCGGCTGCAGAGTGGGTGAAACGGGTAGATCAGCCGAACGCCGAGTTGATCAGCGCAGTCAGGCCACGCGCGGATCTGATCGTCAGAATCGAACGGTCCGAGCCTCACTGATGTCAGCTGAAAACCTAAGAACCGCCGCCGGTTCCGAGAAAAGTGGCCAGCCCGGCAACTCCGGCGATTCCGCCGAATATCGCCGCCAATGCACCGGCGACGGTGATAACGCTGTCGAGCGCTTTGAGATCGGTGTCGGATGAACCCATGGCAGTCTCCTGGAGTCAGAATTGAAAGTGGGGTTGAATGTGCGCCGAAGTGCGCAATGTTGCACACGTCACTTTACCGGCATTCGCGACCCGGATCAACGAAAACTGTCTCCACATACGTTGCACTGCAACATATTTAAACAGTAGCTCGCAGGTCCACCGAGACACGACGACGGCCATCTGCCCGCAGCGCGGGCAGATGGCCGTCGTTGGATACTGCCGAGGAGTCAGACGCTCGTCACATGCATGACGTGCTTGGCCCTCGTGTACTCCGCCAGTGCGAGCTCCGACAGATCCTTGCCGTAACCCGACCCGGCGAAGCCACCGTGAGGCATCTCAGCGGCGAGCATTCCGTGGGCTCCCACCCAGACGCAGCCGAAGTCCAGTTCGGCCGTCATCCTCATCGCGGTGCCGTGGTCGGACGTCCACACGCTCGACGCGAGAGCGTACTTGGTCCCGTTCGCAAGTTCGATCGCTTCAGCCTCGGTGGAGAACGACTGTACGGTGACAACCGGCCCGAATATCTCTTCCTGGACCAGCTCATCTTCCTGCTGCACCCCGGAAATAACAGTCGGCAGATAGAAAAACCCTGGTCCAGCCGGCTTTCCCCCGCCAATACATACGTTCGTATTTGATGAGCGTCTCTCTACCAACTCCGCCACTCGATCACGGTGAGCGCGGCTGACCAGGGGGCCGAGACAATCGCCCGATTCCGGTCCG
Organism: Rhodococcus sp. RCBS9; assembly: GCF_029457415.1. Classification (NCBI taxonomy): domain Bacteria; kingdom Bacillati; phylum Actinomycetota; class Actinomycetes; order Mycobacteriales; family Nocardiaceae; genus Rhodococcus; species Rhodococcus sp. RCBS9. The sequence goes on from NZ_CP120422.1 coordinate 2,094,754, forward strand.
CCCAACCTCAAGTCCGCGGCCGCAGCCGTCAACTTCTCGGTGAACTCCTCCGCAACCTCCTCTTGAACGAGAATCCTCGTCGCAGCGGTGCAATCTTGACCGCTGTTGTAAAAGGCTCCGGCAACAATCCCCGCGACTGCGCCGTCGAGGTCCGCGTCGGCGAAAACAACGGCGGGTGCCTTGCCTCCGAGTTCGAGATGCAACAGCTTGACGTCTTCCGATGCGGCCTTTGCGACCGAAATCCCCGCTCTCGTCGATCCCGTCAGCGCAATCATCCGAGGAACCGGATGAGCGACGAGCGCGGCTCCGGTATCGCGATCGCCGCACACTACGTTCAACACCCCGGGCGGATAGATCTGCGCTGCAAGCACTCCCAGCATCACCGCGGTTTCCGGCGTCTCCTCGGCCGGCTTGAGCACGAGGGCGTTTCCCGTCGCGAGTGCCGGCGCGATCTTCCAGATCGCCATCATCAACGGGTAGTTCCAAGGAGCGATCGCACCGATCACGCCAATGGGTTCACGTCTGACATAAGACGTAGCACCCTCCGTGTACTCCATTGCGGCAACGCCCGGCAGAGAGCGGGCAATACCCGCGAAGTACCGCAGAAAGTCAACACACTGCGGGATCTCGTCGTCTCGCACCTGCCTGAGAGGCTTGCCGGTACTGCGGCATTCGACCTCGAGGAAATATTTCGCGTTTGCTTCCAGCGCGTCCGCGAGGGCCAGCAGCAACTCCTGACGGCGCGCAGGGGTGGACCGGCGCCAGGACCGCGCAGCCTTCTCGGACGAACGGCAGGCTCGGTCGACGTCATCGGCGGAACCGACGGCAGCACGGGCGTATACATTGTCGGTCACCGGATCGACCAGCACGGAAAGTCTACCTGCCGGGCTCTCGCACGTTCCGTTGATCACGTGACCAAACGCTGCGACAGTCATCGAAGTTTCCACCGTCATGAGCGCGATCCGGGGAGCGCGACGAAGAACTTCTCGACGGCTCAACCGTCTCCCAGGTACCGCGAAACGACTGCGGCACGAAAAATGCTTCCCCAGCGGAGAATTCGCGACGGTTTCCATCGAGGTCGATCAGCGCCACCCGGCCGCTGATCATGATGCAGACCTCGTCGTACGGATACGGGTCGCACAAGAGCGTGCCGGGCTCGCCTTCCCAACCACCGCCGAAGTATTCCCCGTTCGGATTTCCGAATGACCTCCATTCGGATTCCGACCAGTTCGGGCTCGCGTCGTCACCCCACTCCGGGATGAACCGCGTCCCCTGCCCTGGCCCGAACATTCGAATGTCGTTGACACTCATGTCATTTTTCCTTCGTGTTGGAGCTGGAAATTCGTGCAGCAAACAGATTCAGTACGTTTGCAGTTATTCGTTCGGTGAACGGATCGTGATGGGTCAGCCCGTTCACCCATTCGGTGGAACCTGCGTTGAACACGGAGCCGAGACCTCGCTTGTGACAGGCGACCATTCCCGATCCGTATTCGAGATCACGAAGGTGATCTGGAGGCTCACTGCCATAGAAGCATTCGATGATTCCCTGCACTTCGGCGAAAGGCGCACCGATCGGAACTTTCCCGTTCCATTTGTCCCGCGAACCCGAAACTGCCGGCGCCATCGCGATGATCTCCAGATCCTCGGGAGCGCCGTCGACGCCCGTCGCATACGGCTGGCCCTTCCGGAACGTGAAATCCACGCCGTCCATCTCGAATCCGGCAACACAGATCGGGGCGATCCCGAAGTTGTCTCCGTAGTACAGGTCGGTTCCGTTCAACGCCCAATGATCCGGCCGGTATACCGTGAAACCGCCCGAAGACCTGGGAGTTGTTGCACCGTAACGATTGTAGACACCGGCCATGCCGGTCAATCCCATCGTCCACGCCCCCGGTCGGGCAACCTCGGGCGAATCCCACGCCGTCGTCACCCGGGTCGGGTCGACTTCTCGCATCGGATCGTCGAACGGATTCTTGTAACAGACTTGTGCGTCGTTTTCGAGGCGTACCTGCCACAGGAAGTTCCCGCCGAATCGCGCCAGACCACCACCCTCTTCGACGAAATCATCTATGCGGTCACGCATCTCCCAGGACCAGTACTCGTCGTGACCGACGACAACTGCGCATGAATATCCATGCAGCGCTGACGGATCGTTATGCAGATCGTGTTGTGTCACGTGGTGGACGCGGAACCCCTGCTCTTCCGCCCAGACCGTGAACGGCCTCTCGTAAGTGGCCCAGAAGGCGTCCGCATGGTGACGCGAGTAGCCGTTCACCCACGCCCATTCGTACGGCGGGTGACGGGGTATCCATCCGATTCCCGGTGTGTCGGTGTGGATGTTGCGTGCTGCGCCCTCGGGTTTGCGCAACATCCCCCGCGCGACGGGACGCTGCGTCGAGGAAATCGGTGTCGGCACATCGCCGGAGCCGTCCGGAACACCTCGGTAGTGGTTTGCCCCACCCCAGTCGTTGTAGGCCAACATCGTGCTGGTGGTGTGAATGAGTACGAAGTCGGCATGCTCGGGTTCGCGCGCCTTGACGACGAAGAAGCCCTCCCGCTCAATAGTCACCCCTTCGTGGAGCATCCGGACCAGAACCAAGTACATGCCGGACGTCCACTTCGGATCTATCTCGACGGCAAGGGATTCCGACCAGTCGCAGCCCACTGCGTACGCGTCGGCAGGCGTCTGCTGCTGCTTGCCCGGCAGACCGACGTATTGCGCGACCTGTTGCGGCCGGGCGCCGTCTCGAACAATTTCGAGGTCGTATTCTTCTGCGGTGGTATGCACTCGGATCGAGACGGTGTCACCACCGAAGTACGAGAACCTGTCCGCATAGACCCATATCTCGGGAGCGCCCGGAACAATTCCGGGACGTTCGACCAACCCTCCGGGGACCGACCATGCGTATTCGCTCATGCCGACAACTCCTCGACCGAGTGTTCACGTACGCGCATCCCGCGTCCCACGCCGAATGCGAAAGCCAACAGCAATGGCACTGCCAACAAGAAGTTTTGCGCGGTGGTCAACCCGGTCAGGTCACTCATGTTCATCAAGAGGTATCCGAGCGCGACGATCAACGCCACTGCAGCGAGCGAGGGTGCAATCAACCTCTGCCACAGACCTTCACCGCGAGAATCCTGCGAGAAGAACCTGAGCACGGCGACGGAAGTGAGAACCTGCAACACCAGCACACCGATGATCGTTGGTGTATTCGTCCACACGACTACTTGGGTGTACGGGTCTGCGGGCGTCAGCGCAAAGCCGGCGATTGCCGCGAATACCAGTGCGCCTTGTGTGATTCCGGCGACGCTCGGCGTTCCAGTGGTCGGCGAAACCCGTGCAAGCGCGGCAGGAAAGACTTTCGCGCGCCCCATGGTGAGCAGATAGCGACTGCAAGCATTGTGGAGGGCAAGGCAACCCGCGAAGAAGCTCGTGACGATCAACAGATGCATCACGTCGGTCATCATGGAGCCGGCAAATTCATTGTTGAGATCGAAGATCAGCTCGGACGGGTCACCGCCGAGTAGGTCGCCCATCCGACTCGGGCCGACGGCCTGCACGATCACCCAAGCACAGAATGCGTAGACCACGGCCAGAACAGTGACTGCTGTGTAGGTCGCACGCGACACTGTGCGTTTGGAATCGACAACTTCCTCGCTGTAGATCGCCGTCTGCTCGAAACCGACGAAGGAGGTGAAGGTCAACACGAAGACGCTCGCCAGTCCGGATGTCATGAAGGTCGACGGCGAAAAACTGTCGAGCGACAGTCCTTCGTGGCCGCCTTTCAACAGAACCGCCACACAGAAGACTGCGAGGACGCCGAGCTCGAGCGCCATCAAAACGGCCAGCACCTTCGCGCCGATATCGACCCTGCGATATCCCACCACCACGACCAGAACGGCGACCGCCAATGCGCAGGTGTAGACGGAAACGGTTACTCCCAGGAACAACTCGATCGTCGACGAGAGAAAGATGCCGCAAGCGACGACGAATCCGATCTGGCCACCGAGATAGCCGATGTAAGCCAGCACAGAGGCGCCTGCGCCGACTGTTTTTCCGAGCCCTTCGGTGATGTAGGCGTAGAACGCGCCCGCGCCGCGGATATGCCTGCTCATCGCCGTGAAGCCGACGGCGAACAGTAGATAGACGATCCCGGGAACGACGTACCCCACCGGAAGCGCAGCGCCGGAAACCATCAGGCCCAGTGGCGCGAATCCCACCAGGATCGTCAGTGGCGCCGCTGCGGCGATGACGAAGAAGACCAGATGACGGCTGTTGATAGTTCCGGCGCGCAGGCCCGAGGATGACGTGGGAGAACCGGATTCAGAATGCGTTCCTGCACCGGGAGGGTCGGTTTTTTCGGTCATGGGGAGGCTCCGCGAGTTAAGGCAAGTATGCGCCTGCCTGGTCAGGTTTCCCGAGGTTCGCCCGAATTTCTCTCGACGTTCGCCCGGTGTTCCTAAGAGAGTGCCGAATCGTTTCATCAGTGTCAATACCTGCGCTGAAACGATTCGACGTTTTGTTCTGAGGTGCCCCTCACCGGTGCACGCAACATGCCGAAACGATTGATCGATAGGCTGGAGACAAACCGACCAACGAGTAGAAACGATCCGCAGTGGCTACCCCTGTTTCGCCGACGCTTCGTGATGTCGCCAACGCCGCCGGCGTCGCGGTGTCCACGGTCTCCTATGCACTCAACGGCAAGGGCCGGGTCGACGCGGCCACTCGCGCTCGGGTTCGAGAGGTTGCCGACCGCCTTGGATACCGTGCCAATCGGTCGGCCCAGAATCTCAGGTCAGGCCGGACTGCCACCCTCGGACTGATGCTCCCCGCTCCCGACCAACTGTCATCGGCCGAGTACCTCAATTTCGACTGGTACGGGCGCGTGGCGACCGCCGCGACCCAGGCTGCATTCCACGCCGATCACTCACTCCTCCTACTGCCGTCGATGAAAGATCCGAACGGACTGCGGCGCATCGAGATGGACGGCGTACTGGTCGTCGACCCGATGGTCGACGACCCGCGCGTCGAAGTTCTGCAGAAGATCGGAATCCCCTCTGTCGCAGTGGGTCCTGGACAATCCGGGCAGTTCGGATACTCCACCTCACCGGACCTCGTCTCCACCACGGAGACTCTTCTGAACCACCTCGCCGAACGTGGCGCAAGGGACATTTTCGTCCTCACTCCCGGAATGCATTCGGAGTGGACCCGCGCAACGACTTTCGCTTACTTCGAGTGGTGCCGCGCCCGAGGCGTGGCACCACGCACCAGCGAGGAATTGACGTCGTTTCCGGGCGCCAGCACCGTCGGAGGCCTCATCGGGGCCGCGTATGCGGCCACCCGCGAGGCCCTCGACTCCTCGACTCCGCCGGACGCGATCCTGTCGTTGATTCTCGGTTGCGCCCCGGCAGCGGCGCGAGCGGCCCTCGATCTCGGGCTGTCGATTCCGGGTGACGTCTTGATTGCACAGGACAGCGACGAACCTGCCCTGCTGGTTTCCCAGCCCCCGATCACTGCCTTCGACTTCTTCCCCCAAGAACAGGCGGCAGCGGCCGTAGATGCACTGTTGGCTCTGGTCAACGGTGACGAACCCCCAGTTCAGAGCTATACGCGTAGCGAACTCCGCGTGCGAGCGAGCACGGCCCATTCGCTCACACCATAAATTCACCTGGCACCGATAGACTGATTTCCGAATTATCGTCCGTCGCCTGCCGAGAGGAATCAGGTCATCGCGCACCGCTCCCGCGACCGCTTGGCCGGGTATCTCGCCGTAGTGCTGGTCTGTGCACTCGCCCTCCTCGCATCTGTCAGCAGTGCGACCGGCCTCGACCGCGACGTCGCTCCGGTCCGCATCGCCTACGCCGCGGCCGCAGACACTTTCGGCGATCTGTATCTTCCAGAAGGATCGGACGGTGACCTGCCGGTCGTCGTACTCATTCACGGCGGTGGATGGGCCCAGAAGAGCAATCTCGAATACGCGGGCGCGTGGGCAAAAACCCTGACCCCGTACGGAATTGCGGTCTGGAACATCGAATACAGACGCGTCGGCGGTCAGGGTGGTTGGCCGACCACGCTCTCCGATACCGTTACGGCCACCAACGCCCTGGCCGGCATCGTTCAGGAAAAGGCCTCCGGGCGACTGGATTTGAGCCGTATACACATCGCCGGCTACTCCGCGGGTGGACAACTTGCCGCCTGGGTCGCATCGCGATCCCAACAGGGTGCAGACGCCCCGGAACCAAACCTCTCGGTGCCGGTTCGCTCGACGACGATCATGGCCGGCGTCTTCGACATGACGCTCGCCGCAACCGCGGGCAAAGATCGATTTGTTCGAAATCTTCTGGGCGGCATGCCTACCGATCATCCCGATCGCTACCGCATCGCATCACCGATCGAGCACCTCCCCACCGGCCTCCCCGTCACGGTGATCCACGGACTCGGAGACAAGGTCGTGTCGGTCGAACAGAGTCGGCGCTATGCCCGTGCCGCCCGAGCAGCAGGCGACGTGGTCGATCTGATCGAACTTCCCGGCGTCGGCCACGGCGAGTTCGGCAACCCGACGACCGACGCCTGGGCTACCACCAAGCAAGCAATAATCGGCCACATAAATGCCTCTTGAGCAGGTAATACGGGCCACAGTGCTCTCAGCCGCTCGAAATAGAATTAGCTGAAACTCCAACGATGACGTACGGTGGGGTTATCAGAGGGCAGCCGTCAGTCAGGCAGCCGGTCGCTTCGCCCGGAACAACAGTTCCAGTATTCGTTCCAGGGGCAGACTTCCAGTTCGGTGCAAATCCGCGCCTTTGATCACTACGCACTTTCATCAGTCCCGCAGATTGTTGACCAGGCCGAAGGCTCCGACGGAGTCCGCCGCCAATCGCGTACCGACTGCACCAGTATCAACATGCGCTACACACCGCACGGGCCCAAAGACCCTGCGGTTCAAAGGAATACCTTGATCAACACCATGATTCACCCCGACGACACGAACAACCAGACGAACAGCAACTCGACGAACGGTCTACGGATCCCGACTACTTCGGGCCGGATCCGCGAGCGCGGTATCGAAATCGTCTGCACCCTCTACCGTTGCAGCACCGACGAAGCCGCCGAGCTCTTGCTCCGACATTCTCAGACCAACAACCTCAAGGTCACCAGCCTGATCAAAGCGCTTGTCGCCCTGATCGACGAAGACACGTCCGGCACTGGTTACGGAAGCAGTAACACGCTGGCGTCTCACTTCTGGCTGCGTGAGATCAGAAATCTCAGCCAGGCCCACCGACGCAGCGATCATTTTCATCGCCATCTCGTCGGCGCGTAACCGGCGCTGAACGACAACTGACCTGAAACGACAGCTGGGGCAGTACACGGAAATCGTGTACTGCCCCGGCTGTCGTGTTTTCAGTTGTCAGGCGGAAGCCGACTCTCGGCAGTCAGGCGGAAGCCGACTCTCGGCAATCAGGCGGAAGCCGATTCCTTGTTCAGGCCCTGCGGAGCACCGTCGGTATCTGTCGCCTCGTCCACATGCTGCGGAGCGAAGAGCAGGCAGACGATGCTCAGGACGCACATGCCGATCAGCAGTGCGATGACCGGCCAGATGCTGCCGGTTGCCTTGTACATCAGCGTCGACACCAGCGGAGACAACCCACCGAAGATCGCGCCCGCACCCTGGTACGCCAACGAAATGCTCGTGTAGCGGGCCTGCGGCTTGAACATCTGTGACAGGACGGCGGCGATCGGGCCGTACGTGGCCGCCAGCACCAGTCGCATGACAGCGAAGGTCAGGAAGATCAGGAACACGGATCCGGACTTCAGCACCAGGAACTGCGGCGCTGCGAGAATCGCGACTGCCGCAAGGCCCCAGATGACCACGCGGACGCGTCCCACCTTGTCGCCGAGCCACGCCACGCCGAGAGTCGCGATCAACTCGACCACTGCAGCGACACTGAGCGCGTTGAGAATCAACGTCTCCGACAATCCGACGTCGGGGTCGGTTGCGTATGCCGTGATGAAGGTCGTCACGAGGTAGTAGCCGCCGACTGCGACGGGCAGAATGCCGATGCCCAGGATGATCGGGCGCCAGTTGGTCACCAGCGCGTACTTGAGCGGGAGCATTTCCGGTACGTCCGCGGACTTCACCTCGGATTCGAAAACCGGGGACTCTTCGACCTTCAGGCGAACGACCAAGCCGACGAGAATCAGCAGCGCCGAGCAGAGGAACGGCAGTCGCCAAGCCCACTCGCGCAGAGCGTCGTCGCCGAAGGTGGAGAGAATGCTGAAGAAACCTGTGGCCAGGAGCGCGCCGGCCGGGTTGCCCAGCTGAGCGAAACCGCCGTAGAAGGTCTTCTTGTCCTCGGGTGCATGCTCGACGGCCATCAGGACCGCGCCGCCCCATTCGCCGCCGACGGCAAAGCCCTGGACGAAGCGGAGCAGTACCAGCAGTAACGGCGCCCAGAACCCGATCGACGCGTAAGTGGGCAACATGCCGATGAGGAACGTGCCTGCACCCATCAGCGTCAAAGTCACCACCAATGCGGTGCGTCGGCCCATCTTGTCACCGACATGGCCGAACACGATTCCGCCGAGCGGGCGAGCGAAGAAACCGACGGCGTATGTCGCGAACGCCGCCGCAACGCCGGTCAGGCGGTCGGTTCCGGGTGGGAAGAAGATGTCACCGAACACCAGGGCGGCTGCCGTGGCATACACGTAGAAGTCGTACCACTCGATAGTTGTACCGACGAAGGCTGCAAATCCCGCCTTGCGGGCCTTCACGATCTGTTGCTCTCGGTTCATTACTTTTCCTCGGTGGTCGAAGTGCTCGACAATAGGTGGTTATGACCTGAATGTGCGAGTTCGCCGTCGATCCAGGTCTCTCGGACCTCGATCTGCGCAATCGCGTCGGCCGGAACCTCGAGGGGATCCGCGCCCAGAATGACGAAGTCGGCCCGCTTGCCGACCGAGATGCTGCCCAGCTCTGCTTCGCGGCCCAGCGCACGCGCACCGTTGAGGGTATGAGCCTGCAATGCCTGGTCGGCGGTGATGCGGAGTGCATCGGAGCCGAGCTGATGACCCTGACGCGTCACACGAGTAACGGCTGCCTGAATTGCTTCGAGCGGCTTCGGCTCTGCGACGGGGGCGTCGGAGCTGATGGTCACGGGAACTTCGGCAGCGATGAACTCGCCGAGCGGGTTGAACCGCTCGCCCGGAGTGCCGATCGCAGCGGTGACGCCCTCGCCCCAGTTGTAGTAGTGCTGTGGCTGGTTCACCGGGTAGACACCGGCCAGGTTCATCCTTGCGATCTGCTCGGCCGTCGGGAGTCCGCAATGCTCGATGCGGTGACGAGCGTCGGCGTCGGGGTGAGCCTTCTGCGCAGCTTCGATGGCATCGAGCACCATGTCGATGGCGGTCGGTGACTGAGCGTGCGTGGCGGTCTGCAGACCCACCGAATGTGCCTTGGCAATCAGCTCCGAGTAGTCCGCCGGCTCGTGGTAGAGCTGCCCGGTGCGGCACGGGTCGCCCACGTAGCCGTCGGGGAAGTATGCGGTCCAGCCTCCGAGTGTGCCGTCGGCGTAGAACTTGATGCCGCCGAACGCGAGCCGCGAATTGCCGAAGGCGCCGTGCATTCCCGTGTCGATGACGTGATCGAGGAGGTGGCTGAGCATGTACATGCTGACGCGGGTCTTGAGCTGATCCTGCTCGGCCAGACGCAGGTACATGTCGAATTCACGCCGGGTCACCTGGCAGTCACCGATGGTGGTGACGCCACCGGCCAGGAACTTGTCCTGAGCGACCGACAGCTGGCGAAGGTGCTCTTCCGGCTCGTCCTCGAGATGGAAGTTGGGGCCGTGATGGCCGACCTTCACTCCGTTGACGCCGGTGAGAATGTTGCACGCGGCGTCGGAGAGCTCACCGGTGAGTTCGCCGTCTTCATCTCGGAAGAACTCGCCACCGGCCGGATTCTCGGTGCTCGCGTCGATACCGTGCTTGTCGAAAGTGAAGGAGTTGACGACGCCGCCGTGACCGCTCGCGTTCATGAGGTAGACCTCGCGATCGGTGGCCACCTGATCGAGCTCTTCCTTGAGCGGGTGACGCCCTTCGATCAGGTTGCGGTGCTCGTAGCCGTATCCGCGAATCGGGACACCCGCAGGTGCTGTGAGCGCCGCTTCCTGAAGTAGCGCAATGATTCCGGGGATGGAATGTGCCTTCTCCGGCCCACAGTCCACCCAGCTGAGCATCTGCCCGTACATCAACGGGTGTGCATGTGGATCGACGAAGCCGGGGACGACGGTGGCGCCGTCGAGTTCGACCACCGCGGTTGTGCGAGTGCTCAGCCGACGCGCCTCCGTGCGGCATTCCTCGAGCGTTCCCACCGCTGCAAAGCGGTTTCCGAACACCAGGAACGCTTCGGCTCCCACCGTGCTGTCGTCAACGGTGTGGATCTTGGCGCCGGTGAAGATCGTGCCGGTGGCGTCGAGAGGCGAGGCTTCGTGCGTGTGCAACTTGCGCATGGTGGTCCTTCGTCGAGATGGTGGTGCAGGTCACTGCGTGTTGAGCGAAAACTACGCCCTGACCTGGAGCTATGCAATGCATCAAAGTTTCAGACCAGGCGGTATACAACTTTTTTGTATGAGTTTTCGAGCATTTCTGCACTTATCCACATCATTCATGGCCACATGCGACTGTTCTAATAGGAAGCTCATACAGAAAAATCTCTGGAAAAGTTGGGGCAACCATGACGGTCGATCTCGATTCCAAGCTCATTGCCGCACTTCAGCGCAACGGGCGAGCGACGTACCGCGAACTGTCCGTGGCGGTCGACGCCCCACGAGCGGCGGTGTCCACCAGAGTGCAGGCGCTACTCGACTCGGGAACGGTGTCCGTAGTGGCCGTCGCGCACCCCGAACTTCTCGGGCTGAAGGCGCTTGCACACGTCTCGATCGCAGTGTCCGGACCGATGACCCCGGTGCTGGACGCGTTGATCGCATCCGAGGCCGCCGTCTACATCTCGGCAGTCAGCGGGCAGTACAACGTGATTGCGGAACTTCGGGTGCCCAGTCACGACGATCTGTACCGTGCCATCGCCGAACTCCGCTCACAACGTGGCGTTCGATCCGTGAGCACGCTGGTCTACGTCGACGTCATCAAGGGAATCTTCATGCCCGAGACCGCTTTACAAGCCGATATCCGACTCGACTCGACAGATGTCGCGTTGATCGAACTGCTCGAGCGCAACGGGCGAATGCCCTTTCTCGAGCTGGCCGAACACACCGGACTGTCGCCGAGCGCCGTGCGCAACCGGGTCAATCATCTGATCGCGAGCACGGCACTGCGCGTCGGCGCTGTCGTCAAGCGGCGAGGTGGTGGCCGAACGCTGGCAATGGGCATCGGCGTCAATCTGGGCTCACGGGACGACAACGCGGTATCGGAGATCGAGTCGCTGCCCGGAATCGAATTCCTCGCCCGGACCCTCGGACGATACGACGTGATCGCGACGGTTGCCGCCAACTCCTCGAGCGACCTGCATGCGCTGTCCGAACGAATCCGCGGGATCGACGGTGTCAGCGGCTTGGAATCTTGGGCACATCTCGAGGTATTCAAGGAGCACTACGCCCGCAGCCTGGACGTACGCGGGTAATTTCCGAGTCATTGACCCACTTGGTCGGGCACGCTAACCTCGATCAAGTCATTGACCCACTTATCCGAGGTGACATACATGGCCGATTCCGGACGCAAGGTAGACATCGTCGCCGCGGCGATCGAGGAGGCGATCTCGACCGGTCGATGGCCCGTCGGATCAAAACTCCCGCCGGAGACCGCATTGGTCGAAGAATTGGGAGTCGCCCGAAACACCATGCGCGAAGCGGTACGGGCGCTTGCCCACGCCGGAGTTCTGTCCGTTCGTCACGGTGGCGGCGTGTACGTCATGGCGGCGTCGCCGGTCGAAGGACTACTCGGGCGCAGGCTCGCCAGAGGTGACGTTCTCGACGTACTGAGCCTGCGACGCGGACTCGAGGTCGAAGCCGCGCGACTTGCAGCGCAGCGCCACACCCCCGAAGATCTCGCGCGGATACATGCAGCCTGGAATGCCCACCCCGGTCACGTCGGCGGCTTCACTGTCGAAGCCGGCATGGCCTTGCACCTTTCGATCGTCGAGGCGTCCCACAATTCCGCACTGATCGACGTCTACCGGGGAGTCCTTGCCGCCGTGACGGATTCGCTGTCCGCCGTCAGTGTCGGTCCAGGTTTCCACGTCGACGAGCACCGACCCTTGATCGCTGCCATCGAGGAACGCAACCCCGGCGAAGCAGCGCGTGCGGCAGGCGCAGCGCTCGATACGGTCATCGACGCAGTCGAAAGGAGCTTGTCGTGAATCGGGGAAACTGGAACGGTGCGGCATATTCCCCTCTTGCCGAACAACTCTCACCTGCATCGACAGAGGCACTGCGCTCGATCGGGCACGTGAGCACGGCGTACGACGTCTGCGCCGGAACGGGGAACTTTACGCTCCCGGCGGCCCAGTCCGGGATCGCGGTCCACGCACTCGACCTCTCCGCCAGCCAGCTGGTGGTCGCGCGCGAACGCTGGATTCCTCGCCCCGGAACTACCGAACCCACTTTCACGATCGGCGATGCACAGTCTCTGCCGTGGTCGGATTCGAGCGCCGACGCCTGTGTCAGCATCTTCGGGATCATCTTCTGTCCCAACCCTGCGATCGCCCTCGCAGAGATGATGCGGGTGACCCGCCCGGGTGGAAGCATTTGTGTCGCAACATGGTCGGAGAACGGGTGGGCAGCAGCACTCCGAAGGGAGGCCGCCTCTGCGTGGAATGGCATCACACCACTACCGACGACATGGTCGAGCCCGAGCGAATTCGAGAAGGCAGCAGCTGGATTGGAGTCGGTGAGCTCGGCCTCGCACCTGCTCGAGTGGCAACTACCAGCCGGTTCGGATCCCGCCGAGGAACTGTGCGACCAGGCGCCGGCGTTGAAGAACTTTCGCGAGGCGGTTCGAGGCGCAGGGAATTGGGCTTCGATGTCAGCGCACCTCCGCTCGACGCTCGCACCCTATCTCAGGTCGAGCGCGGCCGGCCCCGTCGCCACCAGCGAATACGTCCTCCACACGGGCACTGTCCCGAACTCTGACACCGCGCTCTTCCGAACGCGCGGGTAACCCTCTTTGCCGGATACGGTCTCTTCACCGTCCACCGAACCGAAGAGGCCCGCTTGATGTCTGAATCGAACTCCCTACCTGAATTGAAGCAAGCATCGCAGCAAGCATCGAAACAAACCTTGTCCATGTCCGTCCTCATGACGCCGGACATGTCAAACTTCTCGGGCAACGTGCACGGCGGAACGATTCTGAAGTTTCTCGACCAGGTTGCCTATGCGTGCGCGAGTCGATATGCCCAGACCTACGTCGTGACTCTGTCGGTGGATCGTGTGGTGTTCCGCGAACCGGTGCATGTCGGCGAACTCGTCACGTTCAGCGCTTCCGTCAATTACACCGGGCGCACCTCGATGGAAATCGGAATTCGAGTCGAAACCGAAGACATTCTTCTCGGAAAATCTCGACACACCAATAGTTGCTATTTCACGATGGTGGCGATGGGAAGCGACGGGAAACCGGCTGAGGTACCCCAACTCCGGCCGACCGGAACAATCGCGAGGCAGCGATTCGAGGCCGGGCGTCGGCGTCGTGAACTGCGCAGAGAGAACGAGCTTCGTGAACAGTCCATCCGGGCCGCAGTTCGGGACTTAACGCCCGAACACGATGACTGAATCCAGTCATATTTAAGTTATAACCTTATGCATTAAGCTGATCGAGTGACTTCGAAGGCACGGGAAAAGTATGACGTTGTGATTGTCGGCGCGAGCATCGCGGGATGCGCGGCCGCCATCATGTACGCCCAGCAAGGTCTGCGGATAGCGCTTCTCGACGCTCGCTCCGACATCCGGGCGCACAAAGTCCTGTGCACTCACCACCTGCAACCGTGCGGTGCCCCGATCTTGCAACGACTCGGCGCCACGGAAAAACTGCTCGCCCTGGGAATGGTGGAAACCGTTCCGACATTCTGGACCCCGTGGGGAATGATCACCCCTGATGCCGCAGAGAACTCACCGCCACCTGGGTTCAACGTCCGAAGGGAAACTCTCGACCCCCTACTGCGCCAACTCGCGAACGACTACCCGAACGTCGACCTTCTTCTCGGGCATCGCGTTTCCGGACTACTGACCGAGAACGGCACTACTGCAGGCGTCTACGGCACCGAACAGGGTTCGGTCTTCACTGTCGAAGCACGATTGACCGTCGGAGCGGACGGCAAGGATTCGACCGTCGCACGATCCGCTCGTTGTGACTCCGTGACTGCATCCAACGGGCGTTTCAGCTATTTCGCCCAACTCTCCGGACTTGAACGACCCGGCGGAGAAACGTCATTGTCGTGGTTCATGGATCCCGACGTCGCCTATCTGCTCCCCAACGACGGCGGAATCAGCGTGCTGGTGGTCTTCCCTGCCCTCGACAAGCTCGGCTCGTTCGCTGACGACCTGTCTACTGCTTTCCTCGAGTACGCCAACGCATTACCCGGCGCTCCGCTTGTTCGGCGAGAGCACATCGTCGGAAAGATCGTTGGTACCAAACACTTCTCCACAACCCTCACCGAACCCGTAGGTAACGGGTTCGCACTCATCGGCGACGCTGCGGCAACCAACGACCCGTTGTGGGGTATCGGATGCTCGTGGGCACTCGAGACCGCTCAGATGCTGGTCGATGCGACCGCGCACATGCTGACGGAGACGCCGGCAGACACACTCGACTCACATCGGAACGTGAACGCTGCATTGACCGAATACCGTAGCGCCAGAGCGAGTATGACGAATCACATCGACTACATGAGTGGTTACGCCGGTGGGCGAAAGTTCACCGCGATCGAACGTCTGCTCATCTCCGCGGCCACCCACGACCACGACGAAGCCCGAAGGTTCTACTTGTTCGGTTCCCGGTTGATACCGGCCGAACAGTATCTCTCGACTCGCTCGGTCGCGCGGGCAGCACAAAAACATCTCAGGCACCGTCTGCGTCGTAGATCTGTGGCCGGGACGTAATCTGACAAGCGTTTTTTCGGCGCCGGCAACGGGGAACCCTCCGATCGCAACCGAGCCGGAGGAGCGACCATGCGTGCACACATCGCCATTCCGAGTGAATCGACTTGTCACAGGTACGTAGTCGCCGTCGCCAGCTCCACCTTCGCCGAATCGGTCATCTGGTGCGACGGCCCCGCGTTCGACGCAGTACTCGTTCTGGGCAGCGAGATTCCGCAGCACAGTGGCCACCGAGCCGTACTCGCCTGGAATCACTACTTCGGGTGGGCGCTCGGCGTGGAAACCACACCGGGTGCGTCGTTCGCCGTTGTCGAATGCCTCGGTATCGGGAGAATGCCGGATCCTGAACTGTGCGCCGACCGCGCTGTCGAGTTGATTGCCCAGGCGGGTAGTTAAGGAACTCGTCGCGCGGCGCACAATCCGGCGGGCATAAGATCGAGCGCGAGTTTCGCACGCCCGACGAAAGAGAGCCCGACATGGACCCGCTGAACAGGCCTGCCGGTCAGCTGGCTCTCGAGAACGAACCGGACGGCAGGGCGACTTTGCGGGCGCGTCAGACGCCCCGCAGTGAGCGTCGCAAGATCGGGAAAGGCCTGCGCAAGCGAGTGGCGCGATCGTCGCTCGGCGACTGGACGCCCCCATCCGATCGACGTGACCCGGTCGATCAGGTCAACACGGCACACGAGGGAAGACTCGACTGGTTGGTTCCGATCCGTGTGGGGCGAATGGTCGCTTCGCCATACGGATTCCTGCGCGGTACCGCCGGATTGATGGCAGAGGACATGGCGCAGCTGCCGTCCACCGGCATCACTCCCGTCATCTGTGGAGATGCGCACGTCGGAAACTTCGGGTTCTACGGATCTCCGGAACGCGAACTTGTCATAGACCTCAACGATTTCGACGAAGCACATCCCGGCCCCTGGGAATGGGATCTACGAAGGCTGGCTGCGAGCATCTGGGTGGCCGGTCGGCAGAACGGTCTCACCGAAGCTCAATGCGAAACAGCAACAACCTCGTGTGTGTCCGCGTATCGCCTCCACTTGGCGAAGCTGTCCGAGCGTCCGCTGTTCGATCGCTCCTTCGACCGGGTCGATCTCGACGGACTCACCGACCACGTCACCGATCCTGGGTTGCTGGCCGAGATCAGGCGCGCCGCGGAGCGCGCCCGGCGGCGTACGAGTGACCATGCGGTGCCGCGGTTCACCGTCGAGGATCACGGACGGCGCCAGTTGGTCGAGAACCCGCCGCTCACAACACGACTCACGCCACAGGACACCGACTTCCTCCTGGAGGGTCTGGACGAGTATCTCGAAACCCTTGCACCACACTGGCGCCGAGTCGTCTCGGGATACAACGTCATCGACGTCGCGCACCGGGTTGTCGGAGTCGGGAGTGTCGCTCTGCGCGCCTATGTCGCCCTGTGCGAAGGGAGCATCCCGGACGACGTCATCTTCTTGCAGCTCAAACAGGCTCGCCGATCCGTAGTTGCGCCCTTCGTGCACGGCGACTCGGCCTGGCACGACCACCAAGGACGACGCGTCGCGGAATACCAGCAAGCTCTCCAGACGGTCAGTGATCCACTGCTCGGGTGGTGCACCGTGGACGACCGCCAGTACTACGTCCGTCAGTTCCGGAACATGAAAGGTTCTGTGGACCTGAACAACATCGATGCAGCAGCCTTGACCGACTATGTCGCGATCTGCGGTCGCCTACTGGCCAAGGGACACGCACGAACCAGTGGCGCGTCACTGATTTCCGGTTACCTGGGAACCTCGGACACGGTCGACACCGCCCTCACCCGGTTTGCTCGGCTCTACGCCGATCAGACCGAACGTGACCACGACGCTCTGTGCCGGACGGTATCGGCCGGTACGATCGCCGCGGAGCCGGGAATCTGATCCCTCACGCCGCGACGATCCTGCCCTGCTCGAACTTCACTCCTCCCCAGATTCCGGTCTGGCCAGTGGCAGAGGCGAATTCGCGACACGATTCCGCAATCGGGCACCTGTTGCACACGTCGGTCGCGTAGTCGTATCCCTCGGACGGAAAGGGAAACCAGCGGTCCGGCTCGGGGTCTCCTCGACATTCCGCCTGCCACCAGGTTCGGTCGTCCGAGATCGGCAGAAGCTCAGCTAGATTCGAGATTTCGTCAGCGCACATCACTTACTCCTTCCGACCGTCACGTCCGACTCAATTGACGCCAGATCTCCTGCTGCACTTTCTCGATGCGCCGAGGTGCCTTCGGCTCCCACAGCAGCCGCATACCGGCCTCGGCCGGTGTGCGATCCGCTTTGCGCTGATTGCAGGAACTGCAGCACGCCACCAGATTTCCCCACGTGTTGGGCCCGTTACGGCTCCGCGGCTGGACATGGTCGATGGTCGTTGCCCGGGCGGCGCAGTACGCACATTGACGACCGTCCCGGTCGAAGACACCGGCAAAAGTGGCCCGACTGGAATCGGTGACCGTCACCCGGTGAGCAACGTACACGTACTCGGCGAGCAGGATCGTCCTCGGCAGTGGGATTTCGACGTGCTTGGAGCGCACCGGAAATATCGGGATCACGTCTTCGGCGGACTGCGCGGAGCCGGTGGCGATCAGGACGACCGCACGATCGGCGCTCACTTCACCGAGGTACTCGTACGTGGCGTTGAGTACCCGGACGGGGCGGTTCATCCAACTGTGAGCAAGTGCGCGGTTCGGGTTCCGCATGAGAGTTCTCAGTTCGTGTCGAGGAGTGAAACTCCTGGACACGAAGACGGGTCAGGAGCAAATGCAAGAAATGGGGAACGGCATATATCCAGCGCCGCTCTGTTCCCCGAATGCGGGATGGGAAATACCGCGGGGTGAGTGCCCGCGCAGGTGCAACGCTTGCTTCCAGTCGCGCATGCCTGTCCCCTTCCACTTCTTGTTCTCGTCACCGGCTATTGCCGACGCTCATCATCACACGGAAGGCATCCTCAGCGATATCGATTTATCAGGCCGGAAGAGCCGTCCTGGAAATACCGCGGTTTGACGCCGGAACACGCGGCTTGATCGAATGAGCCATGACTTCGTCGTACATCGACCTACGCTCGGACACCGTCACCAAGCCTGATGCGGAGATGCGGAAGGCGATGGCCGACGCCGAGGTCGGTGACGACGTCCTCGATCACGACCCGACCATGGCGGCGCTCGAGGAAGAGGTGGCGCACACTCTGGGTTTACCGGCGGCACTGTGGGTGCCGAGCGGATCGATGGGCAACCTGATTGCGCTGATGCTGCACCTTCACCGCGGCGATCAGTTCCTGGCACCGGAACACTCTCACGTCTTGGGCTCCGAATTGGGCACCGCTGCCTGGCTCGCCCAGGGAATGCCGATGGCGTTGCCGCACGACGGCGGACCCGGACGTCCCACCCCCGAGACTGTTGTGAAGGCGGCGGGCTCCCCCGGCCCGTACTTCGCGTTGAACACCACGCTGCTCTGTCTCGAGAACACTCATAACTTCGCCGGCGGTGCCGTCATGAATCCGACCGAATGGACGAAGCTGGTCGACGCAGCCCGATCACGCGGCTTGAAGATTCACCTCGACGGCGCCCGTCTCTGGAATGCCGCTGCTGCACTCGATGTTTCGCCCACCGAATTGACTTCCGGCGCCGATACCGTTCAGGTGTGCCTGAGTAAGGGACTCGGTGCGCCGGTCGGCTCGATACTCGCCGCATCACCCGAATTGATCACCGAAGCCCGAAGGATCCGCAAGATGCTCGGCGGCGGCGTTCGTCAGGGCGGAGTGCTGGCCGCAGCCGGCATCGTCGCGTTGCGCTCACAAGCTCGCCTCTCCGACGATCACGACAACGCGCAGCGCCTCGCGTCGGGGCTTCGTGAACGCGGTTGGGCCGTCGACGAACCTGCCACCAACATCGTTCTGGCCGCGACAGCTGATCCGTCGGTCACCGTTGCTCAGCTCGCCGCTGTCGACGTCGGCGCGGTCACCGTTGCCGGGAAGGTTCGGTTCGTGACACATCGCGACGTGAGCACTGCCGACATCGACGCGGTTCTGTCCAGAGTAACCTTCTGAACTACGCCACCAGGGGTTGAACCTCCTGCGCGACAAAGCGAATGAACTCGCGGACATCCGGCTCGTCAACAGTCGGTTGGAGTACCACGGTGGTTGCACCTGCTGCAACCCATCGCCGTGCTGCTGCCGCGACTTCGGCCGCGTTGCCCACGGCAATCGCATCCTCCGGCGACTCGCTACCGGACGCTGCGGCCTCGGCAAGGGCGCGCTCACGACCGCCGGAACCGAAAGCACAGATGACGTAGACGACAACCTCGTGATCCGACGCCCCGATGTGAGCGATCGCCCGACGCACGCCGTCCGGGGTCGTCCCACCCGAGAGCACGGTGCCCTGCGCCAACTCGCCACTGAGTGCCAAAGTCTTTGGCCCCGTGGCGCCGACGAGCAACTGCGGCACCGTCTCCGGTGGCCACGCCAGCGTCACGTCCGTGAGATTCACGTATCGACCGGACACCGTCACCGACTCACCGCGCAGTAGCCTCTCCACCGCTCCGAACTGCTCCCGCAGGAGGGTCAACGGCGATTCGGCTTTGGCCCCGATCTGCCGCATCCAACTCTGAACGCCGTGACCGAAGCCAACCCGTAGTCGATCCGGATGAACTCTGGCCAGCGCTGAAATCTCCATCGCCGTGATCGCGGTGTTGCGCATCGGGGTCGGCAGCACACCGATCGCCACACCCACGCGATCGGCCTCAGCCAATACAGTTGCAGCAGTGGCTATTCCTCCGCCGAAGAAGCAGTCTTCCCACAACCAGACCTCGTCGATACCGACTTCGTCGGCATACCTGGCATGTCGAACCAGATCTTCCGGAGATTGCTCCGGGCGCACGACGACGGCAATCCGTGCGGCGCTCATGCCGTCACCAGAAACGCGGCGATCTCGTCGGCGGTTCGACGGCCCTGTTCGCGGCCGAGTTCGGCTGCGGGGCGCCTGGTTGTCGGTGAAAGCGAGTTCGTTCCGATCGCTTCGACGACGGCGTCGTCGGCGAAGACAGGCAGCACGGGCAAGGGCGTCATCACGTCGATTTCCTCTCGTAGACTGCCGCCCAGAAGATTCGGGGCGGGGTCGGCTGCGGGTGAAAGAACCACGACCACATCGCAGTCGGCAGCCAGATGAACATTCGAGCCACTCGCCATTCCGCCGTCCATGTACCGCTCGCCCTCGATCACGACTACCGGCCACACCCCTGGTACGGCGCAACTTGCTCCGACTGCGTCGATCAGTTCTACGCCGTCAGCGTTGCCGAACACCCTCAACTCACCGGTCTGTGCGTTGATCGCCGGGATGCGCAACTCCCGGTCGGGCCACAACCGATTGGGCAGCCTCGCCTCGATGACCGCGCGACGCACGGCAGGTTCGACGGTATCGGCTCTCATCGCTGCTTCGCCGAGCAAACGGAGCTGCTCGGCCCGGTCCTGCGATCCTGCGATCGCGTCGACGAACATCTGACCGAGTACCTCGACATCGACCTTCGGGTCGATTTCGCCGGTCGCCTCCGCTGTTTGTGCGTCGAAAAGTTCTTGCAGTGTCACGCCGCTCGCTATCTGAGCGCTCACCGTGGAACCTGCGGAAGTGCCGATCAACACGTCCGCCGTCAGCAGCGCAGCGGCAGTGTCCGGTGATTTGTCCTGAAGGCCCAACAGAAAACCTGTTTCCCAGGCGATTCCCGCGACGCCGCCACCGGCAAGTACCAACCCCAATTTCACGCCGTCCACCTCTCGTCGATCGTGATCCGTGCCCGAAGTCGACGTTAGACCTACTCTGAAGTGATGTTCATGCGCAGCGCAAAGACATTTGTTCCCGACGCACTCCGTGGGTTGATCGCATCCACCGACGACATCGCGTGGAATCCCGACCCTGGGTACCTCACACGCGCAAGGCCACTTCCCCGCGGACGGGTCGCGCTCGTCTCCGGCGGCGGATCAGGCCACGAACCCATGCACGCCGGATTCATCGGCGAAGGAATGCTCACAGCCGTCTGCCCCGGATTGGTCTTCAGCTCACCCAATGCACTTCAGATCCACGAGGGGTCCAAGGCTGCCGACGCCGGCGGCGGCGTCCTTCACATCGTGAAGAACTACACCGGCGACGTGATGAACTTCGGTATCGCCCGAGAGTTGCTACGCGAGGACAAGATCGATACGGACGTCGTCCTGGTCGACGACGACGTCGCGACCGAACGCGCAGACGGCAGTGGCCCGGGGCGACGCGGTACTGCGGCAACCATCGTGGTGGAGAAGGTCTGCGGCGCATCCGCCGCCCGCGGCGACGACCTGGCCGAGGTGACCCGGATCGGACAACACGTCGCGCACTCCGCTCGGAGCATGGCCGTCGCCCTTCGCTCATGCACTTTGCCGGGGGCTGACGAGCCGTCGTTCGACTTGCCGGCGGGTCAGATGGAACTCGGTATCGGCATCCACGGCGAACGCGGCACAGAACGCGTGGACGCCCTGCCCGCACCGGAATTGGTGCGGCGGCTGACGGACCCGATCATCAAGTCCCTGAGTCTCGCCGAAGGCGACCGCGTCATCGCCGTCGTCAACGGTCTCGGCGCCACCCACCCGCTGGAGTTGCAACTTCTGTTCGCCGAACTCGGAGATTATCTGGACGAACAGGGAATTCACATCGCGCGGACACTGATCGGAACCTTCGTCACTGCATTGAACATGGCAGGCGCGTCCATCACCCTTGTTCGCACAGACAAAGAAATCCTCGAATTATGGGACGCACCAACAAAAGCGCCCGCCTGGCCGAATGCTATAGCGCGTGAGTACACCGGCATGGGCACGCGCGAATCTTTCGGTCCCACATTCACACCCGACACCTCACGCACCGCCGAAAGCAGCTTCGTCGGAAGCTGGATTGCGGACTGGGCCGAGAAGGTACTGGATCAGGAACCGGCACTGACCGATCTCGACCGACGAGCGGGCGACGGCGATTTCGGGACCAACATGGTGGCCGCACTGGATCAACTCGACATCTCGGCGATCCGTGACACGTACTCCACCGCAACGATATTCGATGCAGTCTCACAGGCGTACCTCGGCCACGCCGGTGGCACCTCCGGCGCATTGTTCGGCATCTGGTTCCGGCATTTCTTCCGCGTTGCCGCAGACTCGGCGGACTCCGAACTCGACCTCGGCGCGATCGCGGCTGCAGCGCGAGCGGGACTCGACAACATCACCTCGCTCGGCGGCGCACGCGTCGGCGACAAGACGATGGTCGACGCGATAGTTCCGGCGGTCGAGTCGTTGGAGCAATCCGTGAGCTCGGAAGCCGATCGAGATGCTGCGCTGGCGAGCGCAGCGGAAGCCGCAGCGGCCGGGGCGGAGTCGACCGAAACCATGCTCGCGAACCGCGGACGTGCAAGTTATGTGGGCGAAGCCGCTCGCGGAGTAGTCGATCCGGGAGCGCTACTCATAGCGTGGTTCTTCGCCAGTGCAGTGGGTCACTAGCGAGCACTTCGGGGCTGTGACTAATCTGGCAGCCACAGCACATCGTTTGTGACGACCCGTGGGCAAAAGCACCGGTCTCACACACCACACAGGAGCAGCCCATGCTGAGCACCATGCAAGACGCCCCCCTCTCCATTGCTCAACTTCTCCGCCACGGTGCCTCCGTTCACGGCGCCTCCGAGGTTGTCACGTGGACCGAGTCCGGCCCGCGCCGTGTGTCCTACGCTGACGTCGGCAAGCGCTGTGCTCAGCTTGCGCACGCCCTGCGCGGGCTCGGCGTCGAGGGCGACGAGCGAGTCGCCACGTTCATGTGGAACAACTCCGAGCACCTCGAGGCGTACCTGGCGATCCCCTCGATGGGCGCTGTGCTCCACACCCTGAACATTCGTCTGTTCCCCGAGCAGTTGATCCATGTCGCCAATCACGCCGAGGACCGCGTGATCATCGTCGACCCGTCCCTGATTCCGCTTCTCTCTCCGCAGCTTCCGTCGCTGACCACCGTCAAACACATCGTCGTCACCGGCTCCTCCACTGCAGGACTCGAAGCTCCCGAGGGAGTGCAGGTTCACACCTACGAGGGCTTGATCGCCGATCAGCCCACCGAGTTCGACTGGCCCGAGGTCGACGAACTGAGCGCTGCCGCAATGTGTTACACGTCCGGCACCACGGGTGACCCCAAGGGCGTCGTCTACTCCCACCGTTCGATCTACCTGCACTCCATGCAGGTCTGCATGAGCGACGGCCCCAACCTCGCGCAGGGCGATCGTGCACTCGCCGTGGTGCCTCAGTTCCACGCCATGTCGTGGGGACTTCCCTACGCCGCATTCATGATCGGTGCTTCGCTGATCATGCCCGACCGCTTCCTCCAGCCTGCCCCGTTGGCTGCGATCATCGCCAGCGAGAAGCCGACGTTCGCCGCAGCCGTCCCCACCATCTGGCAGGGCCTGCACCTCTACCTCGAGCAGAACCCGCAGGACATCTCCTCGATGCGCGAGGTTCTGATCGGTGGGTCCGCGGTACCGCCGGCCCTCATGCACGCATTCGAAGCCGATCACAACGTCTCGGTCCTGCATGCCTGGGGCATGACCGAAACCTCCCCGCTCGGATCCGTTGCCCGCCCGCCGGCCGGCGTCACCGGCGACGCGATGTGGAAGTACCGCTACTCCCAGGGTCGATTCCCGGCATCCGTCGAGGCACGTCTCATCGACGACGACGGCAAAGTTGTTGCACACGACGGAGTTTCCGTCGGCGAGCTCGAAGTGCGCGGCCCTTGGATCACCGGGTCGTACTACGGCGTCGATGCGGAAGACAAGTTCAACGACGGCTGGCTCAAGACCGGTGACGTCGGATCCATCACGGCCGACGGCTTCCTGAGCCTGTCCGACCGCTCCAAGGACATCATCAAGTCCGGCGGCGAATGGATCTCCTCGGTCGACCTCGAGAACGCCGTCATGGGTCACCCTGACGTCACCGAAGCTGCCGTCATCGGCGTGCCGGACGAGAAGTGGGACGAGCGCCCGTTGGTTGCGGTTGTTCTTCGCGCTGGTTCCGAAACCACCATGTCCGAACTGCAACAGTACCTTTCGGACAAGGTTGCCAAGTGGCAGCTGCCCGAGAACTGGGCCGTGGTCCAGGAAGTCCCGAAGACGAGCGTCGGCAAGTTCGACAAGAAACGCCTTCGCGCCGACTACCACGAGGGCGGACTCGAAGTCACGAGACTCTGACACCGAGTGAATGCCGAAGTATGAATACTGAAGGTGGGCAACAGGTTTTCGACCTGTTGCCCACCTTCGTTCACGAGCGATGCACTTTACGGCCGATAGCCGACCGTGTGAAAAGCGATGTCGACGTACTTCTCCGCCAATTGCGACGGTGACATCGGACCGCCGGTCTGGAACCAACGCGGCAGTGACTGCGCCATACCGAGTATTGCCCGGACGGTCTCTTCGGTATCGGTGACCGCGAAATCTCCCGATGCCACACCGTCGTCGACGATCCTGCGCATCAGCAACTCGAGCCGCTTACGACTGGCGGCGTACCGACTTCGACTTTCCGGTGAGACATGCCGGATCTCGGTGTCCAACGCAGCATGCCGCGACCGGTGGGTCATATAGAGAACAATCGCCTCCACCACCAAGGCGAAGCGTCGTACCGGATTTTCGCCGGCCTCCGCTTCTGCCGCTTCGGTTCTGGTATTCAGCTCACTCATCGAGACCTCGAACAAAGCGACGAGAACTGCCTCTTTGTTCGCGTGGTGATAGTAGAGCGCGGGAACGGTTACCCCGACACGATTGGCAATCTGGCGCACCGTCGTGCCGTGGTAACCGTTCTCGTCGAACAGTTCGAGCGAAGCCGTCAGGATGTCGGTCATCACCAGCGGCGGGAAGGACCTCCAGTCCACTGCCACCGAGCTCACCGACTCCACCTCGCCAGTCATGTGATAGCCGAAATTACCGCGGTGCCATACGGATTGCACCGTCGAGGCGGATCGTCTCACCATTGAGCATGGGGTTGGAAACGATGTGCGCAGCAAGCGCGCCGTACTCGCTGGGATCACCCAGGCGAGAGGGGTGAGGCACCTGCTGACCCAACGACGCCTGGGCTGCTTCGGGCAGCCCAGCCAGCAACGGGGTCTTGAACAAGCCGGGTGCAATGGTGTTGACGCGGATCAGCAGCGACGCGAGGTCACGGGCGATGGGAAGCGTCATACCGACGACGCCGCCCTTCGACGCGGAGTACGCAGCCTGCCCGATCTGGCCGTCATACGCGGCGACCGAAGCGGTGTTGATGATGACGCCGCGTTCACCGTCGATCGGCTCGGTCTTCGAAATACGTTCCGCAGCAAGACGAAGGACGTTGAAGGTGCCGATCAGATTGACGTCGATGACCTTCTTGAACGCGTCGAGCGGGAAAGCGCCCTTCTTGCTGACCGTCTTGACTGCGTTGCCGATTCCGGCGCAGTTGACCGCCACCCGCAGGGGTCCGAGGGATTCGGCCACGTCGAGTGCAGCGGTGACCGCAGCCTCGTCGGTGACGTCTGCCGCCGCGAAGCGGACCCGGTCGCCGAGCTCCTTGGCGATGGCTTCACCGTTGGACGACGGAAGGTCGATGATGACGACGCTGGCGCCGTCGGCAAGAAGGGCTTTGGTGGTGGCCAGGCCGAGGCCGGATGCTCCACCGGTGACGACGGCGACGCTGTCGTTGACGATCATGAGAGTTCCTTTCGAAAGGTTTTGTGTTTCAGATGCGTTCGATGATGGTCGCGTTGGCCATGCCGGCGCCCTCGCACATGGTCTGCAATCCGTAGCGTCCGCCGGTGGCCTCGAGGTGGTTGACCATCGTGGTCAGCAGTCGAGTACCCGAGGACCCCAGGGCGTGTCCGAGGGCAATCGCGCCGCCCCACGGGTTGAGCTTTGCCGGGTCGGCGCCGAACTCGTGAGCCCAGGCGAGTGGAACGGGAGCGAAGGCTTCGTTGACCTCGTAGGTGTCGATGTCGTCGATGCTCAGACCCGCGCGAGCGAGCACCTTGTGGGTGGCTGGGATGGGTGCGGTGAGCATGAAGATCGGGTCATCGCCCGCAACGGAGAAGGAATGGAAACGAGCTCGCGGCGTCAGCCCCAGCTTCGACGCCGTTTCTTCGCTCATGATCAGTGCTGCGGACGCGCCGTCGGTGAGCGGCGACGAGTTACCGGGAGTGATCGACCACTGCGCCTCGGGGAAGCGCTGCGCGTACTTCTCCGAGTAGAACGACGGCTTCAAACCGGCGAGTCCCTCGGCGGTAGTAGACGCGCGAACCGTCTCGTCAACGATATGCGAGACGGTCTCACCGGCGGCGTTGGTCACCGAGATCGGCAGAATCTCCTTGTCGAAGAGCCCCTTCGCCGCTGCCTCTGCTGCCCGCTGGTGGGACTGCGCGGAGAATGCGTCGAGAGCGTCGCGGTCAAGCTTCCACTTGGCGGCGATCAATTCTGCAGAGATTCCCTGGTTGACCAGGCCTTCGGGGTAGCGAGCCGCGACGCCCGGACCGGAAGCGTCCTTCCCCATCGTCGTGGTACCCATCGGGACACGACTCATGGATTCGACGCCTGCCGCGATCACGATGTCGTAGGCCCCGGCGATCACGCCCTGCGCCGCAAAGTGCGCAGCTTGCTGACTTGATCCGCACTGGCGATCAATCGTGGTGGCGGGTACCGACTCGGGGAACCCTGCCGACAGGACCGCGCTGCGGGTGATGTTGAGCGCCTGCTCACCGGCCTGGCCGACGCAACCGCCGATCACGTCGTCCACCAGGGCGGGGTCGAGGCCGTTTCGCGAGGTGATGGAACGCAGAACGTGGGCCATCAGTTCGACAGGGTGCGTCCCGGACAGTGCTCCGCCCGGCTTTCCCTTGCCGGACGCGATCCGGACTACATCGACGATCACTGCCTTGGTCATCTTCGTTCCCTTCGAGGACGTGCATTGCTGGGGCGGTCCGGCACCCGAGTTTCGTGGCGCCGGGTACCGGACCGAGATCGAGGGAGCACCCTGACTTAGCGCTCGCTAAAGAATTACCACCGACTTGATCCTCTCGTCAACAGGGGGCCTCCGAACTCGAAACAAATGCGGCCGACTAAAAGCTGGGCGATCAGTGACCTCGCCTGGCCCACGCCATTCATTAGTACTTTCGAATGATAGGTTTTCAATCTTCGCCCGAAATGTCCGGAATCGGATAACCTTCCGCCACAAGCAATCCAAGCCACAGGGGATTCGGGGCGTGGCACCAATCGATGACAACCGCAGGGGGACTGACCGGGAGGTTTGGCGTGGACCTGCGATACGTTGCCTTCACGCGTGCCGACCCGCATTTCTACGACCGAATCAGAACGGTCACCCGACTAGATACATCAACTGACCAGCACTTTATCCCCGCGAAGTCGGTGGATTGGTCGCTCTGGCGGCGCGGTCCCCAAAGTGGACCGTGGAACTACTTCCAACCGCCCGACGGTCTGCTGCCAGAACAAGGATGGAAGATTCACTGCTCCGCTACCCGAGCCAACGCGCAGGAGCTGCTCGATACCGTTTCCGTGTATTGCGGTCACAATCATGTGCCGTTCAAATTTCTTCGGACGGCAGCAGACCTCATGTTGTCCAACAGCAAGCAGGCCAATCGAACTTCCAGCGGAAAATTCATCACGATCTATCCGGCGGATGGTGTTGCCACACAACATGTCATCACCGAACTGGACAAGCTTGTCGCCGGTGCCGACGGGCCGTACATCCTCAGCGATGTGCGATGGAACCGGGGACCGCTCTACTTACGGTACGGCGCGTATCTGCCCATGCAGACCTACGATTCATTCGGCGATCGCGTCCCCGCAATTCGGCGTCCTGACGGATCGCTCGAACCCGATGTGCGCGGCACTTCCTTCAGAACTCCGGACTGGGTACAAATCCCGGACTTCGTTCGCGCGCAGCAAGACAAGCTGAAATCACATGACGAATTCCCCTATTCGATCAATGAAGCCCTGCACTTCAGCAACAGCGGGGGGATCTACTCCGCATTCGACGACGCCGGCATCGATCTGGTCATCAAAGAAGGCCGTCCCTTTACCGCCCCGGACGCAAACGGCCGGTACGCAATCGACCGCATCCGTAACGAGTACGACAAGTTGACTCACCTTGCCGACAACCCGTACACACCTTCTGCGATCAGCTTGTTCGAGCGCGAGGGACACCACTTCCTTGTCACCGAGCGCGCTGCCGGCACTCCCCTGAATCAGGAAGTTGCGCTCCGCCACCCACTGATACGCGCGGACCAGACACTCAGTTCCCGAACGGAATACAGAACCTGGGCACTCGACATTGCACAACAGTTGACTACCGCAGTCGAGAGCTTCCACAACGCCGGAATCGTTCATGCCGATCTTCACCCTGGCAACGTCATGTGCTCACCGTCCGGTATTCGGATCATCGACTTCGAGATGGCCCACAACATCGACGAGCATCCGCCCCGGTCCACCGGAGCCCCCGGATACACAGCACCTCGACAGTTGACAGGAATCGCGGCGGATCGATACTCGTTGGGCTGCATCGAGCTGGGACTCTTTGTTCCACTTACTACATTGTTCCCTCTCGATCGCAACAAGATTCCCGAACTCATCGACTATGCGGTGTCTCGATTCGATCTTCCCCGCGCCTTCGGTGCCTCGCTCTATTCGATGCTCGACGTACAGGCGCCGGCGCCGAAGAATCGCCCGCATCGTTGGGACACGTCGTCGAACGAAACCTTGCAACGCACGGCCGCTCTATTGCGCTGCGGCATCCTCGCCTCGCTTGATCTCGCCCGCGCTGATCGACTCTTTCCCGGCGACATCGCCCAGTTCGAGGTGAACGGCTACGGCATTGCGCACGGCTCGTGCGGAAACCTGCTCGCCGATGATCTTCCCACCGACACCTTGGAGTCAGTCCTGGAATGGACTGAACATCAGGTTGATTCGGATACGCAACCACAGTTCGGTTTCTTCGACGGGCTCGCGGGTGCGGTGCACACCTTTCGGCATCACGGGCGACATTCGACAGCCGACAGGTGGGTCGAGACTTTGCGTCGAGCCCCACTCGACGACATCGACTCCAGCCTTTTCAGCGGCCTTTCCGGAATCGGTTGCCTCCTACTCGAGGAATCGGTTTCACGACCGACTGTGTCACCCACTCTCGCTGTCGTGACCGAGACTCTGCGCGAACGAATTTCAGCTGCTCGCTTGCATGTCCGCGACGCCGGCGGAACACCTTGGGCAGTGGCCGGCCGAGGTGGGCTGATGCGGGGACCGAGCGGACAAGCACTGTTCTGGACTCGCCACTACGAACTGAGTGGTGATCCTCGATCGCTGGAACACGCACGCCAGCTCGTCGACATCGATCTGTCTGTGATGTCGATGTGCCCTGACGGGTCGATGCAGCTGAGAGAGGAGCGCCGGACGATGCCGTATCTCGGATCCGGGTCTGTCGGTGTGGGCCTGGTACTTCTACAACTTCTGCGCCATGTCGACGAACCGCGTTACGCAGCTGCGGTGCGTGCGATATCCCGCGCCGCCACAGTCGAATTCACTGCCCAAGCCGGACTACTCAACGGGCGAGCCGGGCTGATTCTGTTTCTCAGCGAACTCTCCAAGACTCCATACGCCGGCGCCGATTGTGAACAGACGCTTGCACAGCAGTTTCAGCTTCTGGGCTTGCACAGCCTCAATCACGCAGGAGGCCTGCACTTTCCAGGTGAACAGAACCTGAGACTCTCGACAGACTGGGCAACCGGATCTGCAGGAATACTGGCGTTGCTCCGATATACCGGATCGGCAACTGCCCGACAGTCGTTTCCACTGATGTGCGCGTCGAACTGCCACATCGCCTAATTGTTCGGAAGTTATCACCCACGGCAGATTGGAGCACAGAAGTACCAGGCGAAAAACCTGGAATTAAATCAACACCGCAAGCAAACTCGATCGATCAAATCCATCGGCAAGAACGCCGATCAACAAAGGAAATGACAATGGACGCTATTCTCTCCCTTCAAGATCTGTCAGTCGCCGCCGGCAACGTCGGAGATGCCGGCCAACTCGAGCAGAACGCGGCAATCAGTTCCCTCAGTTTCTTCTGCCTCTGACCTCAGGCCGATACCTCGGAGCAAGTCCGGGGTATCGGCTTTCGGAATCCGTGCGGATCATCAGACGAACAATATTGTTTCATCATGAGACGCATCCGCACTTCACCGAGCTGTATTCGCCGATGATGTGTGCGACCTGGCGGCAATGCCGAGGGTAGATCGCATGGTCACTGGCGACGATATTCCTACTGATCCTGACAGCCGCACTTTCGGGCTGGTTCGTGCAGCGTTGGGGCGAGAGTTGGGACTTCGGGGACATCTGCTCGCGCTGGTACGACGGGGGGTGGCGGTTGCCGCGCCGCCACCGCCTTGACCTTCACGACGCTTTTCGTACTCCTACTTCCCTTCGCCTCAGGAATGCTGGTCGGCGTCACCACATTCGCCCGAGACTTCGAGCGGAGGGTCTGGTGGTTTGAGTTTCAATAGCTGTCAACGACAAGATGAGGGAATCGGTACCATCCGCCCCCGATGTCTTCCAGCCGGAGCTGATTGAAGGTCTTGTCGGACACACCATCGGGTGCGTACACCCAGCCGGGATTGTCCAAGATGTCCAATCCATCTCGTGCGTCATAGAAATAGACGTGGCCTTCACTGCTGACGTTGGCATAGGAGATATCGAATCTGCCGATTCGTAGATCACGATGATACCCATCGGAATAGGGATCGTCAGGTTCTTGAAGTAGTTGCTGTGCAACGGTTTCGAAGTCTGCCCGATACTGATCGAAATGTGGCTGCCCCGCGGCCGCGATCCCGAGTGCGATCACCGCGAGAACCGGAACAGCGACATCGGACCACAACCATCGGCGTCGCTGCCACCAGCACACTCCTAGCAGCACGATTGCAACACTCGCCGTGAGGACCCAGAGAACGACCGCACCGGCGATCGAGAGTGCACTATCCGCAGGTTCGGGCCAGGCGAGATGGCATTTCGCTGCGACATACATCGCCGACGCCGACGCTGCGATAAGTGCGTTTACCAAAACAACCCAACGAAGAGCACCGGACCTTCTCGTTGCCTGCGAGTTCGACACTGCCTGATCCATTCGATGAGAATAGCGAGCTGTTTGTCGCGGACTAGCAGTAACCACTTCCCCGATCTCACGATCGATTGTTTCTCGGCACGGAGAAAGTGTCCACGGTGCCATCTTTGCTGACTATGGGAGGCAGGGCTGCGAGGATGGTCGATTTGAACTACCGATGTCAGGAGAGCTCGGCGACTCCCAAAGTCGACAGGTCAATTTTGAGCACGGCTGGATTCGGTGGATCGCAGCAACCAATACCATCGTCACCCCATGATGACGTGACTGTTGCGGGCGAGTCGTGAAGATTCGATTATTACGAGCAAGCCAAGCGTCTTTAGCAATAGCGCTGATCGCACTAACCTTGGTCTATTTGTTGGACGCATTTTCTTTGCGCCTCCAACATCAGCCCAGCTGGTGCATTGATCACTATGGAATCCCATCACGATTCAATTATCTCCTTCCCGACCGGGCGGAGAGGGTAGCGGCAGGAATTACAGACTTCTGGGGATGGTTCCCTCCAGGCATAAGCTGTACATTCACTGATGCAGTGACCAAAGAAAGCGAAACGGTGGCACCGGCCGCGGACAGGTCGTACATCGTCGTCGTTCTTGTGGCGCTGATCATGATCTCGGCTGTCGGCGTATTGTTCGGCCGCCGGAAGCGCTGAAGATTGGTTTTGGCTCGGGACTGCAGATGCGCACTCGACACCAGACCGATGAGTAATAAATCGGTGTCCGTCGTGTCCGGCGCTTCCACTACTCGTCGATCTTCGCGAATCCACCAGCCTTGTTCGAGGGCATTTCTTGCGGGTCCTGGTGGTCTTCGTTCCCATCACGCTGGCGATGACACTCCTGGGCCTGGTGCTCGGCTGGACCCATGCGCTTGCCGGGGACAGGCGGCAACATGATCGACGCCGATTACACAATGTGCTGGGGCTCAGACAATTCCGACGTGATGCTGTTGCGCTCCGGGTTGATGGTGGCGCTCGCACTCGTCGGCGCACGTGGACTACGTCGGCGACCCGCCTATAGCCGACTGTCCGAAATGTCGAAATCGATTTGATAGCAGCAATTTTCGACCCACATTCTCTTGTGTTCGAAACTTTGTTCGATTATGCTTTCGGCATGGACAGTCGGGATGCGTGGCAGCTGGATGGCGAGAGCCTCAAGGGGGAGGTTCTGGATCTGGTGCGTGTCCGGCACGAGTTGCAGTCGCGGTTGGTGTTGCTGATCGTGGAGATGTTTTCCCGTGAGGTTCTCGGCGGGAAGGGTTTTCGGGCGATCGCGCAGTGGTTGCATGGTTCGACGAATCTGGAGATCGGTGAGTGCAGCCTGCTGGTCGGGTTGGCGCGGTTGTTGATGCTCGAACCTGTTGTCGCGGATGCGTTTCATCGTGGTGACGTGGATGCGTTGAAGGCGCGGCAGGTGGCGTCGTTTTGTCAGCATCCGCCGAAGAACATGACCCTGGCGGATGTGGACAAGGCTCGCGGGATTCTGTTGGGTTTGGCGTCGAAGAACATTGCTGATTGTGATGCGGTGCGGGCGGCGATTCGGCGGATCGAGAAGCAGTACGGCAAGCGTGAGGACGGCGTTCCGGTGGGTGAGGATTCCGAACGTAACGAGTTCTACGCCTCGAAAGGCTTGTACGGGCGTGTGTCTGTGAAGGGTGACTTGGATGCTGTGAACGGGGCGCGTCTGATCACGTTGTTGTCGAGCCTGTCTGCGCCGACACCGGAGAAGGACGGCGTGAAGGACACGCGTACGCCGGCATTACGGCGGGCGGACGGGTTTTGCGAATTGTTGCGGCGGTATGAGCGGGCGGGGTTGGGTCCGATCGAAGGCGGGGTGAAACCGCACATCACGGTCACCGCCAGCGCAAAAGACATGACCGACCTCCAAGCGTTGAAGGACTTGCTGCCGTCGACCGAGGAGTTGGGATTTGCGTGGACGGATTGGGTGGGCCCGATCAGCATCGACACCGCACGGATGTTGGCGTGCGACTGCACAGTCACCCGGATCCTCCTGGATGAGAATGGTGTTCCGCTCGACTGCGGTAAGGAAGCGAGAACGGCGACCGTTCCGCAGCGGCAGGCTCTTGCGGTTCGGGATGGTGGGTGTGCGTTTCCGGGGTGCGGGACACCGTCGGGGTGGTGCGATGCCCACCATATTGTTCACTGGAACGATGGCGGCCCAACAGATCTCGACAATCTGATTCTGTTGTGCGGTCATCACCATCGGACGCTGCATCACACCGAGTGGCGGGTCGAGATCGGCCCGGATCGGAAGACGGTGTTCTATCCACCGATGTCGATCGATCCGTATCAACAGCCGATCGGCGGGAACAGCCCACCCACAGCCGCCTGAACCGCGACAATCGAATACATCAGCACCGGGGACGAACCATGCCCCGGTGCTGGTGCACGTTTCTGGTCAGATCCCAACCCCTCAAATCCCAACCCCTCAGATCCCAGCCCCTCAGATCCCAGCCCTTCGCACGAGAGCGTCAGTGGCAGAAGGGGATACAACGTCAATCGCTCGTAACAGCCCCGCGTACCGCGGATACAGCTCGACGGGACGCGTATTGATCGCCCTCAAGATCCACGATGCAGCTTGATCGGCCGTCAGCGCCGGCTGGCTCACGTAATCCGCCGTCGGCGCGATCATCGGTGTTCGTATGAGTGGGAATTGCACTGTGGTGACATCGACACCGGTGCCGTGACATTCCGCGCCGAGGCTTCGGCCGAATGCACTGAGAGCAGACTTCGACGCGTGATAGGCACTGAACCTCGGCATCACGCCCGCAGTGACTCCCCAGGTTCCGACGTTGATGATGTGTCCGGACTTCGCCTCGAGCATCGCGGGCAGTAGCCGCAACGTCAGTCTTGTCGGCCCGAAGTAGTTCAGCGCCATGGTGCGCTCGTAGTCATGGAATCGGTCGACCGAATCCAACGCGGTACGCCGGATCGAGCGACCCGCATTGTTGACGAGGATGTCGACCGACCCGAATCGATCCGCGATCGTCTCCGCGAGTTCGTCGACGGCTTCACCGCGGGAGAGGTCCGCAGGCACGATGTGTGCCCATCCTCCCCTGCGGTGAATCTCGTCCCGTACGTGTTCGAGGTTTTCCTCACCGCGCGCGACCAGGATCATCTCGGCTCCCCGACGAGCCAAGAGATGAGCTGTCGCCTCACCTATCCCCGAGGAAGCTCCTGTCAGAACGATCGTCTTGTCGGAGAGCGTGACGCCGCGTGACGGAACAAGGGAGCGCAGACGCGTCGGCGGACTCAATGCAAGATTGCTGAGAATCGATCTGATCACGTCGGCCTCGGTTCGATCTTCGCGTGCGATTCGGTGCGAACCCGTCCCTGAACAGCCCACTTCGGACGCACCGCGGAAATTACTCAAAAGTAAGTTATGGCGCCGTTTCGGCCGTGTCAAGAATTCGTCGGGATTCAGGAGTATCTGCCACTAGCTTTTCCTGATACCTCGGGTTACATTAAATCCAGACCGAGTGCCAGTGATCACACAACCGGCCCTCGATTCCACCGAACACCGCGAGAAATACCAGCGGTGACCGAAACGAAGAGGAGACGCCATGACGCTCACATCGCCGCTCGACAAGCGCGGAGAAGCATCCGACGACTCGTACAACGAGACGCTTCGACTCCTGTCCGAGGGCTCGGTGCACAAGCACTTCGACCCGTACCTCGACATCGACTGGGACTCCCCCGAGTTTGCCGTCGTCCCGAACGATCGCCGCTGGATCCTCCCGGCCGAGACTGACCCGCTGGGCGCACACCCGTGGTACCAGTCGCAGTCCGAGGCCAGGCAGATCGAAATCGGCATGTGGCGCCAGGCCAATGTCGCGAAGGTCGGTCTCCAGTTCGAGAACATTCTGATCCGCGGCATGATGCAGTACGTCTTCTCACTGCCCAACGATTCGGCCGAGGCGCGCTACTGCACGCACGAGTCGGTCGAAGAGTGCAACCACACGATGATGTTCCAGGAGATGGTCAACCGCATCGGTGCCGACGCTCCCGGGATGAGCCGTCCGATGAAGATGCTTGCACCCTTCATCCCCCTCGCTGCGGGTCCGTTCCCCGAACTGTTCTTCGTCGGTGTCCTCGCCGGTGAAGAGCCGATCGACCACATTCAGAAGAGCATCCTGCGCGCCGGCGGCCAGATTCACCCGATCATGCAGTCGGTCATGGCCATCCACGTAGCCGAGGAAGCGCGTCACATCTCGTTCGCGCACAAGCTGCTGAGCCGTCGCATCCCGCTGATGTCACGCCCGAACCGGTTTGTCCTCTCGCTGCTGTTCCCGATCGTCATGCGCATTCTCTGTGACGCCATCGTCATCCCGCCGAAGTCCTTCTGGAAGCAGTTCGACATCCCGAAGTCCGTGAAGAAGGACCTGTTCTGGGATCTGCCCGAGTCGCGCCAGACCCTGCGCAACTACTTCGGTGACGTCCGCATGCTGGCCACCGACACCGGCCTGATGAACCGTGCCTCGCGCCTGGTGTGGAAGGCCTGCAAGATGGACGGCCGCGCATCACGCTTCCGTAGCGAACCTCACCGCAGCTCGCACAACGCCGCCGCGTAGCTCCCGGACAGTCGAGATCGGACTCATAGCGCCATGCCACACGTAGTCACGCAGTCCTGTTGCAGCGACGCCTCGTGCGTCTACGCCTGCCCGGTCAACTGCATCCATCCGACGCCGGACGAGCCGGACTTCCTCACCGCCGAGATGCTGCACATCGATCCGCAGGCCTGCGTCGACTGTGGCGCATGCGTCTCGGCCTGCCCGGTCGACGCCATCGTCCCCGAGTCGAAGCTGACCGACCCGCAGCGAGTCTTCCTGTCCATCAATGCGGACTTCTACAAGGAAGAGCGACCCAGGCCGCTTCTCGCCAAGGTCATCCCGGCAGCCCACGTCGACAAGGGCCGACCGCCGTTGCGCGTTGCGATCGTCGGTTCCGGACCGTCGGCGATGTACGCCGCGGACGAGTTGCTGACTCAGCCTGACGTGCAGGTCAACGTCTTCGATCGCCTTCCTGTGCCTTACGGCTTGGTTCGCGCCGGCGTTGCTCCGGACCATCAGAAGACCAAGCAGGTCACTCGCTTGTTCGACAAGATCGCCGCACAAAAGGGTTTCGAGTTCTACCTCAACGTCGAGATCGGCAAGCACATCTCGCACAGCGAACTGCTCGAAAATCACCATGCGGTGCTCTACGCAGTCGGCGCTTCGTCCGACCGTGGTCTCGGCATTCCGGGCGCTGATCTGCCTGGCACGGCCTCGGCCACCGACTTCGTAGCCTGGTACAACGGCCACCCCGATCACGCCGACGACGTCTTCGACCTCTCACATCGCCGCGCGGTCATCATCGGAAACGGAAATGTCGCGCTCGACGTCGCTCGCATTCTGACGGCCGATCCCGAGAAGTTGGCCGGTACCGACATCTCCGCTCACGCACTCGCCGCTCTGCGGAAGAGTCGCGTCGAAGAAGTTGTCATCGTGGGTCGACGCGGAATCGCGCAGTCCGCGTTCACGGTCCCCGAGTTCACCGGCCTGATGGCACTGCCGGACATCGAACTCTCTGTCGGACCCGACGACATGGTTCTCGACTCGGCCACCGAAGAACTGGCAAAACGCGGCGAACTCCCGCATGCCGTCGAGCAGAAGTTGCGTCTCCTCGAAGCCCTGAAGAACCGCGATCACGTCGACGTCGGCAACAAGCGCATCACGTTGCGCTACCTGCTCACGCCGACCTCGATCACCGGCGACGATCAGGTCAGCGGAATCGAGTTCGCGCGCAACGCTCTTGTCGACGCCAACGGAACCGTGCAGATCGAAGCAACCGGCGATACCGAGACCATCGATACCGGCTTGGTCCTCACCTCGATCGGCTACCGCGGAGTGCCCATCCCCGGCGTCCCGTTCGACGAGCGTGCGTCGGTCATTCCGAACGAGAACGGGCGAGTCCTCGAAGCTCCGAACGGAGATCCCGCCACCGGGGTCTACGCGACCGGTTGGATCAAGCGCGGACCGAGCGGGTTCATCGGCACCAACAAGTCCTGCGCGCAGGAAACGATCAGGATGCTCGTCGACGACTTCAACGACGGACGCCTGACCAACCCGGTCGCCGACGACTCCGCAGTCGATCGTCTGGTCCGGGCGCGACAGTCCGACGTCGTCGACCGCGAGGGCTGGCATGCCATCGACAAGGCGGAACTGGAACGCGGCGCTGCGCACGACCGTGTCCGCGAGAAGGTTCTGGATCAGGTCGAGATCACCTCCATCCTCGACGCTGCGGCCCGGGTGAAACCGACGCGTCGATTCGGTCGACCCGTTCGCGCTCGCTGATCCGCTACAGGTAAACAGCTACTTTCACGCACACGGCCCCGCCTGCAGACTCGTCTGCCCGGCGGGGCCGTCTGCGTTCCGGCAGCGTCCCACTCAGCGAAAATTTTTGCCCGTCAGCGGCCGAAATCGTGTAATACTGCAACCTGTTCCAGTAAGCGGCACAGCGGGCCCACGATCCCCCGGATCAGGCTCGCCAACCAGATGAGGATTGCATGAGCGAGACTGCAACGCCGGCGCCGAACGGGAGTGTGACGCCTGCAGTAGAGGGTTGGTTCACCACCGGCGACGAACCTGCTCTGATCGGCACGAAGTGCCAATCCTGCGGCACCATTTCCTTCCCTCGTGAGGCGACGTTCTGCAAGAACCCGAGCTGCTTCAGCGAGGAGTTCGACGACGTGGAACTCTCCCGCCGCGGCACTGTCTGGTCGTACACCGACGCGCAGTACCAGCCCCCGCCGCCGTACATCCCGCGCTCGGATCCGTACGAGCCTTTTGCTCTCGCAGCAGTCGAGCTGCCCGAGGGGATCGTCATCCTCGGCCAGGTGGCCGACGGATTCGGCGTCGACGATCTCAAGGTCGGCAATACCGTCGAATTGGTTGTCGAGCCGCTGTACACCGACGAAACCGGAGTACGTACGACGTGGCGCTGGAAGCCTGTCGCCGCAGCTGATCAGGAGTTGCAGTCATGAGCAAGGACGTCGCAGTACTCGGTGTCGGTATGCACCCCTGGGGCAAGTGGGGGCAGTCGTTCGTGAAATACGGCGTTGCGGCCGCTCGCGCCGCGCTCGCCGATTCGGGTGTGAATTGGCAGGATGTCGACTTCATCGTCGGCGGCGAGACCGTCCGCAACGGGTACGGCGGATACGTCGCCGGAGCCACCTTCGCGCAGGCACTCGGCTGGAACGGCGCTCGCGTCGCCACGTCGTACGCCGCGTGTGCGACGGGAGCCCAGGCACTCGACACCGCTCGCGCACGAATCCTGGCCGGCCTCAGCGAAGTTGCCCTGGTCGTCGGCGCCGACACCACGCCGAAGGGCTTCCTCGCTCCCGTCGCCGGTGAGCGTTGGGACGACCCGGACTGGCTGCGCTTCCGCCTCATGGGTATGACCAACCCGGCGTACTTCGCGCTCAACGCGCGTCGTCGCATCGACCTCTACGGCGCCACCGCGGAGGATTTCGCCAACGTGAAGGTCAAGAACGCCAGGCACGGGCTGAGCAATCCGAATGCGCGCTACCGCAAGGAAGTCACCGTCGAGAACGTGTTGGCCTCCCCCGTGGTGTCCAATCCCCTTCACCTGCTCGACATCTGCGCGACGTCCGACGGCGGCGCCGCAATCTTGCTGACGTCGATGGAATACGCCCGCAAGATGGGCATCGCGGAACCTGTTCGCATCAAGGCTATTTCGACGGTCACGCCGACGTTCCCCCAGACGATCATGGACATGCCGAACTTCTCCACCGATTCCAGTTCCGCCGTTCCCGCTCCGGAGCGCACGTTCAAGGAATCCATCGGCTACGCCGCATACGAAGAAGCCGGGATCTCTCCCGAGGACGTCGACGTCGCCGAGGTCTACGACCTCGCTACCTCGGTGGAACTGGACTGGATCGAAGACCTCGCGCTGTGCAAGCGGGGCGAGGCCGAGCACCTTCTGCGTGCGGGTGACACCAGTATCGGAGGCCGCATCCCGGTCAATCCGTCCGGTGGTCTCGCGTGCTTCGGCGAAGCCGTTCCCGCACAGGCACTTGCGCAGGTGTGCGAGCTCACTTGGCAGCTTCGTGGACAGGCCGAAGGCCGTCAGGTCGAAGGCGCCCGCATCGGTATCACCGCCAACCAAGGTCTGTTCGGACACGGCTCCTCGGTAATCGTTTCCGCCTGACCCTGTTCTACTTTCGTGGCGGTCGCACACTCACCCGTGAGCGGCCGCCACGATCACGTCTGCCACTGCCCCTGGCCGGGAAACCAGCGATGCGTGCGAGGTCGGGAGTTCGCTGGTGTTCGCGCCCATCCGGTTTGCCATGAACCGCTGCGCCGATGCTGGGATCACGCGATCCTCACCGGCAACCAGATACCAGCTCGGTGTGTTCGCCCACGACGGTGGCCCGCCGAGCTCGAGGTTCGCCCACAAAGCCGCAGACTTCTGATGCGCCAACATCGTTGCCGCTGTCTCGTCGGAAACATCCTGAGCGAAGACGGAATGGAAATACTCGTCCGTGACGTAGCCGTCGACGTTCTTCCCGCCGATCGCGTGAGGATCGTCGACGATCTTCAATCCCAGAGCCGGAGGAAGCAATTGGCTGCCAGGAAACCTGATGGGATCGATCGTGATCTGCACCGGCTCACCCTGAACCGGAGCAAACGCCGCGATGTACACCAACGACTGCACCTTCGGGTCGTGAACATTGGTGATCACCGCGCCGCCGTACGAGTGACCGACGAGCACGACAGGTCCGTCGATGTCCGCAACCGTCTTCTCGATCACGGACGCGTCGTAAGCGGGCCCGCGTAGAGGATTGTCCGGCGCCACGACGCGATAGCCACGCGAACGTAGGTCGGCGGCAACGCCGTCCCAACTGGTCGCGTCGGCAAAAGCGCCGTGGACGAGAACGACGGTTGGCTTGGGGCTCGCCACCGCAGCGCCGGAGCCGAAGATCACTCCGGCCGCGACTGTCATGAGCAACGCCAGAACTGCGGTGAATACACGTGAGATCTTCATGCGTTTCCTTCACTCTCGTCGAAAAGCGAGAAACTGCGGTAAGCCGGGACACGCCCGTTTCGATCCTAGAAATACCTGCTGCGACGGACGTGACTGTCCGTGCAGACTTTTGAGCTCACACTGCACAACTTCTGGTTGAGCGTCCGCATCGCGGGGTATCAGGGCTGCATGGCTTTGCTCCTGGATACTTCCGTGTTGGAGCCTGACCAACGCGCGGACGCCTTTGTCGACGCGATGGGTCGTGCCTCGGTCCCGTGTGCAATCCACTTGGAGAACCCGGAACGGGTGAGCGCGAGAATGAACGTGTGGAACCTCGGTGCAGCATCACTGTTCCGCTCCGAGTCGACCGGTATGCGGTTGACCCGAACACCACGTCACGTCCGGTCCGCGTCGATGCCCGTCCTTGCGATTGCCCTGCAGGAGATCGGGATCGGCCATCTAGATCAGCACGACGAACAACGCAGAGTGCCCGCCGGGGAGCTGTTGATGACGGACCTGACGTCGACCTACGATTTCTCCTGGCCGGGAACGGGCGCTTCCCAGTGCCTCTACGTTCCGATGGATCGGCTGGGACTGCCGATCGACACCGTGCGGGACGCAGCTACCCGGCCTCATCACAGCAATCTGTACCCCGTGATGATCGCGCACGTTCGTGAATTGTTCCGCAGCGCCGCTCTGTTGGAGACCGATCCTGCCGCCGAACAATTGGGCGAGGCCTCGATCGAACTCGCACGTGCTTTGGTCGCTTCGATCGCACTTGCGAATCCTGACGCATCCGCTCCGAGATCGGCCCTTGCCATGACTTCGATCCGTCGATACATCCGTGAACACCTTCACGATCCGACACTGAATCCCGCACGAATTGCTCACGCCCACAACATCTCACTGCGACAGCTGTACAAGATCTGCTCGGACAACGAATTCCGGCTCGAACAGTGGATCATCACCCAGCGCCTGCAGAAGGCTCGGGACGAACTGGCTCGACCCGCTACCGTCGATCTGCCGATCGCGACCGTTGCGCACCGGGCGGGGTTTGTCGACGCCGGACACTTCAGCCGACGCTTTCGACAGGCCTACGGGCTGAGCCCGACTCGTTGGCGTCAGCTCCGCGATTGAAGCAGCGCCACAACGTCTGACTGACCACGACTTTCGGCATTGTCCAACGCGGTCTTCCCCGATGCATCCCGGATCGAGGGATCTGCCCCCGCGTCGAGAAGCTGAGTGATCACGTCGATATAGCGCGCCGAACCATCGCCGTACACAACGGCTTCGAGTAGCGCCGTCCACCCGGGATCGTTGACGTGATTGACCGGAACCCCGGCAGCGATCAGCATCCGGACGCTCTCGACATGCGCGTGTTCACTCGCGGGAATCAGCGCCGTACCGCCGTAACGGTTCACGCTGTCGACGTCCGCGCCGTGGGCGAGCGTGAGCGCCAGAATCTCGTTCAAACCCTCGGCTCCGGAATACAGGAAGGCCGAATCCTGCATGGAATCCTTCGCGTTCACGTCTGCTCCGGCAAGAATCAACGTAGAAGCCGCGGCGACGGCGTCGTTCTTGGTGGCCTCGACGAGTGGAGTCCGTTCGCCCTCGCCGCGAGCTTCGATGTTCGCGCCCGAAGCCAGGGCCGCGGTGATCGCTGCCGGATCATTGCGGTCCACCGCATCGAAGAGTGCCCGTTCGGATTCCGGCGTCGATGGCGGCTTTACGCCCGTAATCGATACAGCTGCCGTTGTCGTCGCTGACGCGGCGATCGTCGACGTCACCGGGGTGTCGGACGAACTGCAGCCGGCCAACGCCCCGGTCACTGATACCGCGAGGATAACGCAGACGAGGACAGACCTACCCGGAAGCGCCGTCACGGCGGATTACTTTCTTGGACAAGAGTTTCAAGCGTCATCCTGACGGCGTCCAGATGTTCGGCCATCGCCCTGGAGGCGTGGTCGTAACTGCCGGATGCGATTCCTTCGACTATTCGTTCGTGTTCCTCGTTCGACCTTTCCTGGCGACCTGCAACAAGATTGAGTGTCTCGGACTGCCTTGTCAACGCTTCACGAATATCGACGATTACCGACTCGAAGACCCGATTCCTACTGGCTTTCGCGATCAGTCCGTGGAACTGCGCATCGAGTGCGACCCATACGAGCGGATCATCCTCGTCACGCATCTGCTGGACCAGTCCGCGGAGGGCCGTCAACTCCTCCGCTGTGTGCCGTTGGGCAGCCCACCCTGCGGCCGGAATTTCGACATGCGGCCGCGCTTCGACCAACTCGTTGGCCGCGTAGCTGCCGAAGTCGAGGTCTCGCGCTATCGAATCGCTGACGACGAAGGTGCCGAGCCCGGATTTCGTCTCGGTGAGCCCGAGGGCATGGCACGAGCGCAGGGCTTCACGGATGACCGATCGACTGACCCCGTGTCTTTCGGCCAGGGACGCCTCGGACGGGAGACGCTCTCCGACTGCCAGTTCGCCGGAGGTTATTGCGGCACGGAGGTCGGCGAGAACCGCCTCGGCAGCACTCACCCGCGAGGCGACGGGTCGCCTGGTGGCCCAGCTGTCTGACAGGTTCATGCCGTCATTGTTGCGACTGCCGAAGACCCGCGTCAAACATCGCACCTGATGAAGGGTTGACGTGCCGGAGTGAGCGAGGTAACAATTACACCTGTCAGACAGCCTGATAGCCCGATAGCAGGGCGGGACTACTACTCGACCGTCAGCGCTGCGATCCCGAAATACACCCACCGCGCAGAGTGATGCTTGCGCGAAGAGACACGAGGAATTGATCAAGTGCTCGAAACGCGAACAGAACACGATCTGCTCGGCGATCGCGAGGTTCCAGCCGATTCGTACTGGGGTATCCACACCTTGCGCGCAATGGAGAACTTCCCGATCACTGGTCGAACAATCTCCACGAACCCGCATCTGATCCGCGGCATCGCTTACGTCAAGTGGGCCGCAGCCAGCGCAAACGAAAAGCTGGGCATCCTCGACCGCCCGCGCGCGGAGGCCATCTCACAGGCATGCAAGGAGATCGTGGACGGGCGGTGGCACGAACAGTTCGTGGTGGACGTCATCCAGGGTGGCGCCGGCACGTCGACGAACATGAATGCGAACGAGGTCATCGCCAATCGCGCGTTGGAAATCCTCGGCCACCAGCGCGGCGACTACGAACGGCTTCACCCCAAT
Source organism: Rhodococcus sp. RCBS9 (assembly GCF_029457415.1). Taxonomy (NCBI): domain Bacteria; kingdom Bacillati; phylum Actinomycetota; class Actinomycetes; order Mycobacteriales; family Nocardiaceae; genus Rhodococcus; species Rhodococcus sp. RCBS9. The sequence continues at coordinate 2,138,286 of NZ_CP120422.1, forward strand.
GAACACGTGAACCTGAGCCAATCGACCAACGACGTCTACCCCACGGCCGTGAATATCTCGACGATCTTCGCGATCGATGACCTGCTGGATGCACTTCTTACACTCCAGAACGCATTCACGACCAAATCTCTTCAGTTCGCCGACACAGTGAAGATGGGACGCACCCAACTGCAGGACGCCGTGCCGATGACCCTGGGTCAGGAGTTCGGGACCTACGCGGTCATGATCGAGGAGGATCGGGCGCGTCTGGCTGAGGCCGCTCTTCTCGTTCACGAGATCAACCTCGGTGCGACTGCTATCGGCACTGGCCTCAACGCACCCGCCGGCTACGCCGAGGTGGCCTGTTCCGACCTGGGCGCACTGACCGGACTGCCGCTGGTGTTGGCAACGGATCTTGTCGAAGCGACCCAAGACGTGGGCCAGTTCGTCCACCTCTCCGGCGTCCTCAAGCGGGTCGCTGTGAAGTTGTCCAAGGTGTGCAACGATCTCCGGCTGCTCTCTTCGGGCCCGCGAGCCGGATTGAACGAGATCAATCTTCCACCGGTGCAGGCAGGTTCGTCGATCATGCCGGGCAAGGTCAATCCTGTCATTCCCGAAGTCCTCAATCAGGTCGCGTACGAAGTCATCGGCAACGACGTGACGATCACGATGGCTGCGGAATCCGGTCAGCTCCAACTCAACGCTTTCGAGCCGATCATCGTGCACTCACTGTCCGAAGGAATGCGACACCTCGGTGCGGCTTGCCGCATTTTGGCGGACCGGTGCGTACTCGGCATCACGGCTAACACTGAACTGCTGCGCGCCCGAGTCGAAGACTCCATCGGCCTCGTCACCGCGCTCAACCCCTACATCGGATATACCGCGTCCACTCGGATCGCCCAGGAGGCGTTGATTTCCGGGCGTCGCGTCGCAGATCTCGTAATCGAAGCCGGCCTGCTCGACCGCGAGGAACTCGATCGGTTGCTCAGCCCCGAACATCTCGCCAATCTCCGCGTTTCGGGGGAGAAGCCTCATGCCACCGCTGTTGCGGAGGAGGTTTGATGACCGTCGAACGGGAAGAGACAGGCCGCGCCGAAGTTGCCACTGAGGAGGATCTCGGATATCAGAAAGCGCTCGGCCCCAGACAAATTCAGATGATCGCGATCGGTGGTGCGATCGGAACCGGCCTTTTCATGGGGGCGGGAGGGCGACTACAACAGGCGGGCCCGGCCTTGGTTCTCGTGTACGCGCTGTGCGGATTCTTCGCGTTCCTGATCCTGAGGGCACTCGGCGAACTGGTGATGCACCGACCGACCTCCGGATCCTTCGTTTCCTACGCACGCGAATTCTTCGGCGAAAAGATGGCTTTCGCTGCGGGCTGGTTGTACTGGATGAACTGGGCAATGACTGCCGTGGTCGACGTCACGGCTGTGGCGTTGTACATGAACTTCTTCAAAAAGTACTGGGCGCCACTGGGACACATCGATCAGTGGATGTTCGCTCTGATCGCGGTGTTGCTGGTTCTCGGACTGAATCTCGTGTCCGTGAAAGTCTTCGGAGAGTTGGAGTTCTGGTTCGCGTTGATCAAGGTCGTGGCCTTGACCGCATTCCTCGGGTTCGGTGTCTATTTCGTACTCTTCGGCACGCCCATCGAAGGGCATTCCTCCGGATTCAGCCTGATCGCCGACAACGGTGGGCTGTTCCCCAACGGAATACTGCCGGCAGTCGTGGTGATTCAGGGCGTCGTGTTCGCCTACGCTTCAATTGAACTCGTGGGGACCACGGCTGGAGAGACCGAAAATCCCCGGAAGGTGATACCCAAGGCGATCAACACAGTGATCATTCGGATCCTCGTCTTCTACGTGGGGTCGGTCCTGCTGCTCTCACTGTTGCTCCCGTACACCGAATACCACGCCGGTGAAAGTCCATTCGTCACATTCTTCGGTTCGATCAACATCCAAGGCGCAGATGCGATCATGAATCTGGTCGTTCTCACGGCGGCGTTGTCTTCCCTCAATGCCGGATTGTATTCGACCGGACGAATACTCCATTCGATGGCGACGGCCGGTTCGGCGCCTGCCTTCGCTGCCAGAATGAACAAAGCCGGAGTGCCGTACGGGGGAATCGCACTCACCGGCGTGGTCATCCTGTTCGGCGTCGGGCTCAATGCTGTTGTCCCAGCGCAAGCCTTCGAAATAGTCCTCAATCTTGCGGCACTGGGCATCATCAGTGCATGGGCGGTAATTGTGCTGTGCCAGTTGAGGCTCTGGCAACTTGCGAAACAAGGCAAAGTCACTCGCCCTTCCTTCCGCATATTCGGCGCACCGTACACCGGGATCGCGACACTGGTCTTTCTTGCGGTCGTTATCGTGTTGATGGCATTCGACAACCCTGTTGGAACGTGGACCGTCGGATCCATCGCGATCATCGCACCGCTCTTGATGATTGGTTGGTACGCCGCCAGGAATCGTATTCGCGAGTTGGCCATCCACCACCCCGCAGCTTGACGTGAAAGGACCACAGTGTCGAAAGTCGCAGTTGTCACTACCGGTGGCACCATCGCCAGCACCCGGGATGCGCATGGAATCAGCCGGCCCGCAATCACCGGTGCAGATCTGGTCGGCAACGAGCAGACCGACATCGAGCTTCGAGTCGTCGACGTGATGTCGAAGGACAGCTCGAGCATGACCTTCGCGGACATGGATCGTGTTCGCGACGCCGTAGCCGATCAATTGAAAGATCCCGGACTCGACTCGGTGGTCGTGCTTCACGGCACCGACACGATGGAGGAAACTGCGTTCTTGTTGGACCTGCACCACGACGACCAACGCCCGGTGGTCTTCACCGGCGCGCAGCGCACTTTCGACCATCCCGAATCCGACGCTCGTTCGAATCTCGCCGCGGCGATCTCAGCCGGACTGGACATCTCGTCACACGGGCGTGGTGTCCTCATCGCCTTCGGCGGTTCGGTCCATCCAGCCGCAGGTACGCGAAAGTCCGATACGACGGCACTCGATGCCTTCCGCCGCGTGCACATCGATCCGCTCCTGCTGCGCACGCCAGAACCATTGCCGTGGCATCCGATTTCGGATACCCGCGTCGACATCATCGCCGTATATCCCGGGGCAGACCGCGTACAGATCGACGCCTGCGTGCACGCCGGGGCGCAGGGACTTGTTCTCGACGGACTCGGTTCGGGAAATGCCAATCCGACGATAGTCGAGGCCGTACGAGACTGCGTAGGCGCTCACATTCCGGTAGCCGTGACAACTCGGGTGCCCTCGGGGCCAATCTCCCCGGTTTACGGTGGCGGTGGTGGCGGGCACGACTTGATCGCCGCAGGCGCTGTATTTTCCACCGATCTTCGAGCCGGGCAGGCACGTGTACTTCTGGCAGCCTTGTTGTCAGATCCGGATCTCGTGGGCCTGGAAAAGGTATTCGACCGCTATTCGAGGTTTGCTCGCACCCCGCCGTTCGGGCGGTAGAACTGGCGACACCATTCATTGTTCGAAATTCACTCCGCTAAATCAGGGACTTTGGTCCGAATATTCGACTTGGACGCTTATTTGGTGTCCGAATTGGGTAGTTTCACATCATCTAACTCGTTCAAAATTTCGATCCAGCGGTCACGTCCAGTGCAGCCAGTCGAACAGGAGTCGGATGAGCAGCCCATTTCGTGATGCCGCTGCAGTAACGCTCGACGCGTCTCACCGCGTCGGGCAAGCACACGTGCCAGGCGCCGCACTCAACGGTCGTTTTCACCCGCCAACTGCCGTGAAAGGACTGGTCGCGCGTCCGCGCCTGCACCGCAAACTCACCGCATCCACTGCCACCAAAGGCTCAGGCCCCGGGCCTGTCGGGTTGCTCTCGGCTCCGGCCGGTGCGGGGAAGACCCTACTTCTGGCCGATTGGGCTCGCGAATATTCTCGAGCCTCCCCTGATGTTGCGCTGGCCTGGCTGACGTTGGCCGAGCGCGACAACAACGTGTCGATACTGTGTGAATCCCTCGCCGAGGCGATCGCGACCTCCGCCCATGCGGCCGGCCAGAGGCTCCCCGTGCAGACCGGATCCAGGCCGCCCGTCGAGCAGTGGCTCGCGCACTTTGCGGAAACCCTCGAAACGCACGAGCGCCGAACAACGTTGATCCTCGACGACGTTCACACCCTCCACGATCCGATGTCGATCGGTCTCCTCGATCGGATACTCACACAGACCCCGGGCAACCTGTCGATTATCGTTGCCGCCCGCTACGAACCACCGCTCACGTGGCATCGTCTGGCTCTCGACGGCCGACTCACCCGCTTTGCATCCACCGATCTCGCTTTCGATCGCTCCGAGATCACCGCGATATTCGGCGAGTACGACATCACGCTGCGCGACGACGAACTCGCAATCGTCGAGAACTTCACCAAGGGGTGGGGCGCCGTCGTTCGCCTGACCGCCGCGTTTCTGGCCGGCCGCAGTGACATCGGCGATGCACTGGACGAGTTCACGCACACACCCCGCCCGATCGCCGACTTTCTCGTCGACGAGGTACTGACGTCCTTGCCCGAACATGTCACCTCGTTCATGTTGCGAACATCGGTAGTCGATTCTTTCTCCGCCCAACTGGCGGAAACTCTGACGGACTCGAACGCTCGATCCGAGATCGACTCGCTGATTCAGTTCAACTTCCCCGTGACCCGCACCGATTCCGCCGACCACACAACGTGGTTCAGCTATCACCCTCTCTTGCGCGAGCACCTTCGGGCAGAGTTCCGTCGCGTCGATCACGTCGAGAGAAACCGCGTACACCTGCGAGCAGCAAGCTGGTTCGAAAGCAATCACTTCGAACTCGAGGCGCTCGAACTCGAGGTGTCGATCGGAGACCCATGCCGCATTCTCGCGTTTCTCGAACGCTGCGGGCTGGGCCTCGTACTCGACGGGCACTGCGGGGACGTCGTGCGAGTCCTGGAATCCGTGTCGACGCAGGTCTCGGAATCCCCGATCACCCGACTGGTGCTGGCGGCGGCCGCCCTCCACTCCGGTGACGTGACCTCGGCGACCACGTGCCTCGATCTTCTCGAGGCAACTCATCCACCGATTGCAGAAGATCCATTGTTCCTGGCGATGAGCCTGGAAATCTCCTGCGTTACGGCGACTTCCGACAACGAGCCGCTGGCGGCACGTCTGGAGCGGCGCCAGAAAAGCACCCACTCCGACATCGAAGCCTACGCACACATGGAATTGGCGACGGCACACTTACTGCGACGTGAGTTCGACAGGGCGACTGTCGAATACACTCAAGCCGTCGCACTCGGGACAATACGGGGCAGGGCGCGATTCGTCTTGAAGTCGCTGACCGGACTGGGCTACGTAGCTTCTCTCAGCGGAGACATCGGGGCGATGAGGGCTCACTCCGTCTACGCTCTCGACTACGCGGTCGAACATCGCATCACGACGACTGCGGAGTACGAGTTGTCCGCGTCGGTGGCCGCCTTTGCCACATATCTCTGCGCTTCGAGCGAACTCCCGTACCGCATCCCGACAATCGGAAACTACCGGAGCACAGACGTTCTCGGCGCCAGCGCGCCGGTGTTCGGGTGGCACTCCGTCGTAACCTTCGGCCTTCACAGTCTCGACGGCTCGACCGACCGACGCTCGACCGCCGCCGATGTCCGCGACGCGATGCTCAGCGCGATCGAATTACGTACCTTCGCGTTCGCGACCTTGGCTCTTCTACCACCCGTCGTCCACGCATGCCTTTCCGTCGGCGAGGTGGAATGGGCAGCGAGACTCGTGCGTGACGCAGCCGATCAATTCGGAGAAACGTCGGAGATACATCTCGCACGGGGTGCCGTCGCCTTCTCGTCCAACAAGTTCGCGGAAGCACTCGTCGAAGTTTCCGAAGCTCTCGGGTCCTCCGAAATCCCGTTGCTCGCACATCACGTCTACGCCTGGACACTCGAAGCCGGGATCCACGCTGCAACAGGTCACGAGCGCAAGTCGTTTCGCTCCCTCCACAAAGCGCTGCGCGCCGCGGAAGCCGGTAGCCTGCTACGCCCCTTCCTCGACTACGGCGCATCCCTGCGGCCGGTGTTCGACGAGTTCAGTGGACATTTCGGCGATCAGGAAGCATTTGCCGAACAGGTACGTAGCCGCATTCGCCCACAAGAATTGGTGAGTGCACCGATCCTCACGCCAGGCGAATACACCGTGCTCCGTGAACTGGCTTCCGGAGACACCACCGAGTCCATTGCCGACACGCTGTTCCTTTCCGTCAACACCATCAAGACGCATCTTCGCGGGATCTATCGCAAGTTGGAAGTGAGCAACCGACGCGACGCGCTCAAGGCTGCGCGACGCGGCGGACTCATCTGAGCAAGACTGCTTCCATGCCCCCGAAGCTGTATTCCGATACGCGCGATCGATTGACCGTGTGGGCGAGACGTACACCCAGTCGACGGTTGGCGACTGATGCAACCATCGGGGTCTTCGAAGTCGGGCTCGTGGACAGCGCCATGACTTTGGCGGCCCAGGCCTTTACGTCATTGCTCCCGGTCATGATTGCAGCGTCGACCTTGGAGAAGCTGAAGCCGTTGGCTGATGCCGCCAAAGACGACCTCGGCGTCCAACTCCCCGACACCGTATTGACCAGTACCTCTACCGCGGCAGCGTTCGGGATTGTCGGCTTGCTCATGCTGCTGATCAGTTCCACGTCCTACGCTCGCGCTCTCGGCCGGATGTACGGACGGATCTGGAGCGTGCCGACGGCGACACTCCGTCAGGCGTGGCGGTGGTTCGCGGTAGTGTGCGTCGTGGCCGCGTCGGTGGTCGGTGCGGCCCTGTGCCGTGAACTGAATGGTGTTCCGGGAGTAGGCAGAGTCCTGGAATTCACAGCGGTCTACGTCGTGTGGGCACTCGTGTGGACAGCCGTGCCCATGCTGCTGACGGCCAATCGCATGACCACTCGAATGTGCGTCGGGTCGGGATTGCTCACCGCGACGGGCCTGACCGGACTGCACGTGGCCGGCACTCTTTTCCTCCCCCGAATGACAAAGACGTCGCAGGACGAGTTCGGTCTTCTGGGCGTGATGTTCACCGTCATCGGCTGGCTGTTCATCTTCTCGGCCATCGTGGTTGTCGCGTCGTCGATCGTCGGATCAGTGGCCAAAGATTCCGGTCCCCTGGGAATCTGGCTACGGACATCACGCTGAGGTGTTGTCTCGACCTGCAAGCGCTTGCGAGACGGTCGGATAGACGTCGACCTTCAGCGCGCCCTGGTCGGCACCGGACAGAACGTCGCGGAACTGCCCGATGTCGCGTGCCACTCGGAAGCTCACATTCCTGCGTGCCAACGAATCTCGAAGCTGAGCCAACATCTGCGCAGCGCTGACGTCGATGAACGGTGACGTCTCGGCGTCGAGAACAACCATGGTGGTGTCGGCGGTCACCAGACCGGTGATCTGATCACGCACGTGATCGGCATTGGCGAAGAACATCCCCGCTTCGACCCTGACCACTACGACGCCGTCGAGTGTTTTCAGATCAGGATGCCCACTGATGTCGACCCAGCGCGTGCCGTCCTTGGCCAGAGCGGCCACGTGCGGTTTGGAGACCCGATACAGGAGCAGCAACATCGAGACGGCGATTCCGATGATCAGACCGGGCAACGTGTCGAAGAGGAGAACCCCGAACATCGCCGCGATCGCCGCCGCGAAATCGGCCCGGGCAGCGTGCCCGTAGATACTGCCCAACCTCTTCGTCCACACCCGGTACAGCGCTGCGAGGGAGGAGAAATCGACCAGTTCGATCACTGCTGCGATGACCACAGCCGAGAGCGTCGCCTCTGGCAACTTCTCGAACAGGCCGGTGAGAAACAGCAGTGTCACCAGCGTCAGCGCCGCGACCACCAGTCCGCTGACCTGAGATTTGGCGCCCGCTCCTCCGTTGACGGCGGTCTTCGACAGGCTGCCGTTGACCACCATTCCCGAGCAGAGACCCGATCCGAGATTGGCCGCACCCAGTCCTGCCAGTTCACGATTGGCGTCGATGGTGTAGCCGGCCTTGGCCGCGTATGTCTTTGCAGCGCCAAGACCTTCGGCGAAACCGATGAGCAGAACGCCGACCGCCGGTCCGACCAGGTCGAGGTAGTCCTCGGCTCCCACACCACTCGGCAGACCCATCGACGGCAGGCCCGAGTCGATGTGTCCGACAATGTCGATGCCACGATCGTCGAGGCCGAACAACGCTACTGCGGTAATGCCCAGCAGCACGACGAGGAGCGAACCCGGTACGAGCGGAAGCCATCGCTTGACGCCCAGGACCATTGCCAGGCTGAGCAATCCGATGATCACGGTCGGTAGGTCGACCTCACCCAGTTCCTTCACCACTGTCCACGTCTGGACGAAGAAGTTTCCCTCCCCCTTGTCCACGCCCAGGAGTTTGGGTACTTGACCGATGATGATCGTGAGCGCCAGACCGACGATGAATCCCTTGAGAACCGGCTCGGAGATGAAGGACGCGATGAATCCGAGGCGCATGAATCCTGCGAGCAATCCGACGAGCCCGGTCACGATCGCCAATGCCGCCGACAGCGCGATGAATCGGCCGTCGTTTCCTGAAGCCAATGGCGCAATCATCGCCGCGGACAACGCTGCGGTCGCCGACATCGGCCCGACGATCAGATGGCGCGAACTGCCGGCTGCTGCATACAGAATCAATGACGGAACCGCAGCATAAAGCCCGACCACCGGCGGAACTCCGGCGATGGTGGCGTACGCGAGCGCTTCCGGAACAAGGACAGCCCACACCGTAAGGCCCGCAATGATGTCGGGGCGAAGCCAAGCGCGTTGATAGTCGGACAACGATCCGAAGACCCACCAGGTCCGCGTGTGCGGAGCACTCATAGTCCTTGCACCCCTTTACTGATCTGCATCGCCGCGATCAGGACGAGGAGCCCGACGTTCAGCAAGTGCGTGTTGGTGGCTATCCAGGTGCGGATCTTCAGCAGCGGTTCGGTTGCCTCGTCCTTCTTGATCAGCAGGAGGGCAACAGGTACCGCGACCGAGGTCACGGACACCAGCGAGAAGATCACGGCCGAGACGATCTGCGACGTCGGTGCCACGGTGCTGAGACGAAGGTTCATCGCTGCTGCGATGGCACACGACATGTCGATGGGGTTGAGAACGAACAGCGCGAAACCGAGCACACCGGATCGCATTGGTTGGAAGTGCTCAACCGATTGCAGCATCTTCGGCAGCTGAGGGGCCGCAGCCACAACGTCGCCAGGGGCAACTGCAGCCGCCATCGCATGAACCCCGCGACGACTGCGTGAGTAGACGAACCAGGCACCCGCCAGCAGAGTTGCCCCGAGAACGAGATGGATGATGGGCACCCACAGCGGAGGGTGTGTGCGCTGATGAACCTGGAGTGCGGTCAAGATGACGTACGAACCGGCCAGCGCGACAACTATTCCGAGATACCACCCGATCAGGTACGCAATGCTGTTGATACGCGCTCGTTCGGAAAAGAGTACGGCCACAACGGCGACAACCGCCAGCGGGCTCATGATGATCCCGAGCGCCAGCGGGATCTGTTGCAGTAGCAGCGATCCCATAACTACCTCCAGTTGTCAGAGACCGCCGATGCCCTTGCCGATGAGAACAACACCGATAACCAGGATCAACACACTCATCACCGTGGCGTTGTTGTCCTGCAACCACACCTTCAGCTTGGCCAGCGGACCACGCAGTCGCTCCGCGGCAACGAGGTAGCCGATCACGGGCACGCACACTGTGCAGGCCGCGATGATCGTGAAAACCAGAATGGCGACAACAACTTCTCCGGAGCCCAATGACGCGGATCCGATAGAGATTCCGGCCGCGATACACATCATCAGATTCTTCGGATTGATCGCAGCCAGAGCGAAGCCCAAGCCGAGGCCTTTGACAGCGGTCATGTCATCGATGGCGTGCATCCACTTCGGGGTTTCGTGCTCGCCTCCGCGTCCGCGCCATTGCTTGACTCCGAACGCAAGAAGCAATACACCCAACGCCAGCTTGATCCACGACACTGTCGCTGACGGATCACCTTCGGAGTCACCGAGCTTGCTGGACAGAAGCACGAAGATCACGGTGGCGACGACGATTCCCAGTATCCAGCCCAGCGCGAACCCGACGCTCGTGCTGCCGGCACGCTTGGACAACAACATCAAGATTGCCGCGATGATCGGGATCGGCGATACCGCAACGCCGACCGCGAGGGGTAACAGATCCCCGATGACAGATCCCATGCCGACCTCTTCTCTCTCTCCCGGTCGACACTAGGGGTGGCGACTCTACGGAGCCTCACACAAAAGGGATGAACGGACCCGCGACGACATTCACCCGTAGGGGATGACGCCCCGAGCGCGTACGGGAGTAAGACTGGATCCCACGGATGCGGAGTCCTGGATCGGGCAGCGACGCCGATTGCACTTGACGACATGCGATTTCGAGGCTCGGAGCGCTGCCTTCTCGAACCTCATGGCCCTACGAAATGGAGCGGATACTGATGAATGCTCCCACTCGGTATCAATTCCTCATCGACGGCGAAGTGTCGGACCGCGTCAAGGCCGCATTTCCTGAACTCAGTGTCGCCAGTGCCGCCGGCGGGTTCACCAGTTTGTACGGACCCGTCGCGGACCACACGGCTATGCGGAGCATCATGGCCCGTCTCGATTCCCTCGGCCTGACCGTCGCCGAAATGCGTCGACTCCCAGACTGATCCGAGCCACACCCTGTCGAAATGTCCCACGCACGAGCGATGGTCCCGACCGAGTCGACTCGGTCGGGACCAACTGCTCTCGGGTTGTTCGGTGCCTAGACTCTGTCCCTGTCCCAGGTCGCGACCGCCCAGATCACAACGACATCGAGCGCGATGACCAGGATCGACCACAGTGGGTAATACGGCATCCACAAGAAGTTGGCGATGATCGAGAGCGACGCAATGACGATTGCCGCCGCCCTGGCCCACACTGCACCGGTGAAGAGGCCGAGGGCCACCACGATCCCGATGATGCCCAAGATGATGTGGATCCAACCCCACGTCGTGATGTCGAACTTGTACGTGTAGTTGATACCCACGACAAACAGATTGTTGTCGGCAACGGCCGCGATGCCCTGAAGCAGAGCGACAATGCCTGCGGTGAGCAGCAGAATTGCTGCTGCAAACGTCGTACCTACCGCGAAACCCTGCCGGACAGGGTGATTCGCGGGTTCCCGCGGTGGAGCAGTCATCAGCGTTCCTTTCGACAGAATGCACTTCCCTTACTCAGTCTCGAGGGGCTGGAAGGCGAAAACATCACCCGTCGCGGATGAACCGCAGGTCACCGACCCGTACCCGCTTGCCGGGATCGCAAACCTAACCGAGCACCCCTTTCACCGAGTGAGCACCCTCTCTGACGCGCTGCAGACGGTGTTCACTCAACTGAACCTGTGCTCACTCAGCAGCAGCCGCACTCGTCATCGCTCTCCGACACGTCTTCGACGTTCAGCCGGGTGGGTGGACGCGGATGCATGACCGCTTCACGGTTACGGCCCCCTTCGGGGCGCTCGGACACCTGGCACTGAGGTTGGCTGTCGGCCCGTATCTGCGGCGCCTTCTCGAGCAACGCGCCGCGCACATCAAGGGCCGCGCAGAAGTCGGCACGCCTTTCATCGAGTGAACACCCGCTCTGACGCACCGCAGCGAGTGCTCACTCGACAAAACCTGTGTTCACTCAGCAGCAGTCGCACTCGTCACCGCTCTCGGGCACAGCCACAACCGGGCAGCACGGATCACCCTTCCACGCGTTGATGCCTTCTTTCACCGCGATGACGGCGATGACCAGTGCAGCAATCGGATCTGCCCACGACCAGCCGAGTACCGAATTGAGCAGCAAACCGACCAGCAAGACCGCAGAAAGGTAGGTACAGAGGAGCGTCTGCTTCGAATCCGCGACCGCCGACAGCGAACCCAACTCCCGACCTGCTCGGCGTTGCGCATAGGACAGGGCCGGCATGATCGCCAAACTCACCGCAGCCAAGAGTATTCCGACGCTCGTGTGCTGAGCTTCCCCCAGACCGAACAGCGACCGAATCGCGTCGAACGAGACGTACGCAGCGAGCCCGAAGAACGAGAATGCGATCACTCGCAGTGCCGTCTTCTCACGGCTCGTCGGATCCGGCGCCGAGAACTGCCAGGCAACAGCTGCCGCCGAGGACACTTCGATCACCGAATCGAGGCCGAAACCGAACAGTGCTGCGGACGACACCCGTGTGCCCTCCGCCAGCGCGATGATCGCTTCGACGACGTTGTAGCTGATCGTGATCGCCACGAAGATGCGAATTCTTCTCGACAAGAGCGCACGCCGGTCAGTCGAGAGCCCGACACCGTCAACGGGCGCAACCATCAGCAGCACCCCTCTGATTCGCTGTCCGGGCAGTACGACGGATCCACCGCGAGTACGACCCCGAGCAGGTCGTCGAGGGCCCGACCGATATGTACATCGGCGAGTTCGTATCTGGTCCGGCGCCCTTCCGGGACGGCCACCACCAAGCCGCAACCGCGCAGGCAAGCCAGATGGTTGGACAGCTTCTGCCTGGTCACAGCCAGTGTTTCAGCGAGGTCGGACGGATACCGCGGGGCGGTCTTCAGTTCGAGCAGTATCCGTGTCCGAGTCTCGTCGGACAGTGCATGCCCGAACCTCGCAAGCACCGCCACGTTGGTCACCACATCTACGCCCTCGATATCCATACGTGCGACAGTACATCGAAAACTGGATTCAGAAAACGATGAACTCCGATGGTTCAAGATCCCACCATCGGGTAACGCAAGCGTGAAGCCACCCAACCAAGCGAACACCGGGAGCCCACATCCGATGAACCGTACAAAAGTCGACGACCACGTAGCGATGGCCGAACTACCGACAACCGGAAGCATCTTCCAGGCCTCGTGGCCGGTGCGTACGGGTGACATCCACACCGACAAACAACTGCGCCTCGACGCGATCGCGCGCTACCTCCAAGACGCGGGCTTCGACAATCTCGTCGACCGCGGCGCCATGGATACACACCCGCTGTGGATGGTACGAAGAACGGTGATCGATGTACTCGAACCGGTCGTCTGGCCGGATCGAGTTCACCTGCAGCGCTGGTGTTCAGGCCTGTCGAACAAGTGGTGTTCGATGCGAGTTCGCATCAGATCCGATGGCGGCGGGTTGATCGAAACCGAGGCGTTCTGGATCAACATCGACCCGAAGACGGGAATGCCGGCATCCATCAGTGAGAAGTTCACCGCCGCCCTCGCATCGACGGCCGTGGACCAGCATCTTCACTGGCGTCGGTGGATCGACCCGACCCCGGACACGACGCCGTCAGCGGATACGCCGTTCCCGTTGCGCTCGAGCGATTTCGACCCCTTCGATCACGTGAACAACGCAATCTACTGGCAGCCCGTGGAAGATGCGCTGCCCGACAGATTACGAAGCGGGCCCTTTCGCGCGATCCTCGAGTACACCCAGCCCATCAAGAGAGGTGAGCAGGTGAGCGTGCGAACCGGCACGAACACGCTGCACATCGACGCAGGCGACGAGGCACGTGCGTCGGCGCGGTGGTTCGCCTTGTCTCCGAAGAGCAACGATCAGGGGTGAAGTTTTCCGAATCCCACGACGGCAGAGTCGGATTGCCAGTCCAGATCATGAACCCGCACCTTGCCGAACTCGTTGCCGCCAACCGTGATCGCAGAGTTGCCGTCCACTGCCACAACGATGTTGGTGTGCTGACCGACCCATCTCGAACTGTCGTAGATCACCACATCACCCACGTTCGGGGTGTACCCGCTACCGTTCTCGGCGTACGCGCCGATCCCTTGGTAATACTCCTGCAAGGTGTACACCCCCGGGATGCGCCAACTTCCGGAGTTCGGGTTGGACAACGGTCGACCGGCTTCCCTCATGATCCAGCTGACAAAGTCGGCGCACCACTCTTCGTCGATGCCGTCGGAATAGAAGGTGCCCGGACGGTCCTGCTCATGCTCGGATTGCAGTAGCTCGAGCACCCGACCTTGATCAGACGTGAGCGCACTCGCGTCCACCGCCGGGAACTCAGCCGTGTCCCAGGGCAGGTACCGCGATGGTGCGATCGCGACGACCACCACCCCAACCACGATCACGACGCCGAGCACCCCGGCAATCCAGAGCACGATGCGGCGTCGGCGGTTCGATTCGGCAGGACTCACCCTTACGAGTGTGCCAGCCTGCCGCGGACCGAATCGCCAACCACCCCGATGACCTGGCAATTCTCACCAAATTCACACGAATGTGCCACCAAACTATTGCGGTGGCACCAAAGTGGTGCCATAGTGATGCCATGGACTTGACACCGTACGTAGACAACCTTCGCCACGAACTCGCGGTGGCGGCCGAAGCAGGCGGAGAAGACGCAAAGGCACTCGCCGATCGTTTGACCGCACCGCTGGAATCAGCAGTGCGACTCACCCTTCTCGACGCATTGTCTGCGGCAGCCGCCGAGATCACGCGTGACCTCGCCCCGGGTTCGGTGGACCTGCGCCTGCGGGGACGCGAACCCGAATTCGTGGTGGCACCAGCCATCAGTGAACCGGTTCCAGCCCCCGTCGAAGAGGACCCGACTCCGGCACCGCGCCCCGTCACGGAGTCCGACGACGCCTCGATGACTCGAATCAACCTGCGGCTGGGGCAAGACCTCAAAGACCGGATCGAGGCGGCGGCCCGGGAAGCCGGGATCTCCGTCAACGCGTGGCTGGTTCGCTCGGCTGCAACGGCTCTGGAAGGCGGCGCGAACAGAAGCACTCCGAGACAGCGCACGTCCCAAGGTTCCGAAAGCTTCAGCGGCTGGGTGCACTGACACCGGCTTCATCTTTCGCACCACCCTCTTTCATCAACCGAGACAACCTCATCGGGAGTATCACCATGCCTACATTCAGCACACCTGACCCCATCACCTTGAACTTCGACGTGGCAGTCGGACACATCCGGATCACGGCGAGCAGCCGCAACGACACTGTCGTGGAAGTGTTGCCCAGCAACTCGTCTCGCGAGGTCGACGTTCGAGTCGCCGAACAAACACGCGTCGAATTCGCAGGTGGCCGGCTGCAGATCAAGACTCCGAAACAGCGCGGCCTCGGCATCTTCGGGAAGACAGGATCTGTGGACATCTCCGTTCAGCTTCCCTCCGGCTCGGAACTCGAAGGCACTGCCGCAGTTGCCAACCTCCGTAGCGAAGGCACTCTCGGACGATCACGGGTGAAGGTTTCCGCGGGCGATTGCACACTGGAAACCACCGGGCCGCTCAACATCAGCACCGGGGCCGGCGCGATCATCGTCGAGCACGTGGCCGGTGACATCGACACGAGCACCGGGTCCGGAAGCATCCGCATCGGCCGCGTCGACGGCAACGCGGAGGTCAAGAACTCCAACGGCGACATCAACATCGGCACGATCACCGGCGCACTGAAGGCGAAGACCGCCAACGGAAGCGTCGCCGTCGAGCATGCCGAATCCGATGCGAGCGCCGCAACCGCCAACGGCGACATCCGTTTCGAGACCATCGAGAGTGGAGTCGTATCCGCCAAGACGGCCGCCGGACGAATCCATATCGGCGTTCGATCCGGAACCGCCGCGCGATTCGACGCTCATACGTCCTTCGGCCGCGTCGACAACCAGATGAATGCCACGCACGGTCCGGCTTCCACTGAACGCCGGGTAGACGTCCGGGCACACACCAGTTACGGCGACATCGTCATTCGACGTTCGGAGCCCCGAGAAGAATCCAACAAGAAGATCTAGCGAAAGGAACGCTGATGTCCCGTAAACCAGCCATCACCGCGACGGGCCTGAAGAAGGCCTACGACGACAAGACGGTACTGGACGGAATCGACATCTCCGTCGACCGCGGAACCGTCTTTGCACTCCTCGGCCCCAACGGCGCCGGCAAGACCACCATCGTGGAAATCCTCTCGACCCTCGTTCCCGCAGACGGCGGCGACATCCGCATCGCCGGGTACAACCCTTCCGACGATCCCGACGCGGTGCGTTCGCGCATCGGCGTCACCGGGCAGTTCTCAGCAGTCGACGACTATCTGTCCGGTGAGGAAAACCTTCTCCTCATGGCCGACCTGCACCATCTCGGCAAGGACGAACGTCGAACGCGCACTGAAGAACTCCTGAAGAAGTTCGATCTGATCGACTCCGCGGACAAGCTGGCGTCGACCTACTCGGGCGGCATGCGTCGACGGCTCGACCTGGCAATGACGTTGATCGGACGACCGGAGATCATCTTCCTGGACGAGCCCACCACCGGCCTCGATCCCCGGAGCCGACGCACCATGTGGCAGATCATCCGGGAGTTGGTCGAGGGCGGTGTCACCATCTTCCTCACGACCCAGTACCTCGAGGAAGCTGATCAACTGGCCGACCACATCGCCGTCCTCGATCAGGGACGGATCGTCGCCCAAGGTACGGCAGCGGAACTCAAACGGCACATCCCCGGCGGCCACATTCGTCTTCACTTCTTCGACCGAGATCAGCTCGATTCTGCTGCAGCTGTTTTCGACGAATCATCACGTGACGATGCCGCCTATGTCCTCCAGGTCCCCAGCGACGGGGGTGTCCGCTCGCTGCGCTCTCTTCTCGACCAACTCGACGCTCACTCGATCGACGTCAAGGAACTCTCCGTGCACACACCCGACCTGGACGACGTGTTCCTGACTCTGACCGCCACCGAAAGGACCGACGCGCGATGACCACCATGACGCTTGCCTATCAGGACTCGAAAACCATGCTGCGTCGCAGCATTCGACACATCCTTCGATATCCGTCGATGACGGTGATGCTCGTCGGAATGCCAGTCGTTTTCCTACTGCTGTTCGTCTACGTGCTCGGCGGAACGCTCGGGAACGGCCTCGGCCCCGGCGGTGGCGGTCGAGCCGAGTACGTCAATTACGTTGCACCGGCGATCATTCTGATGACCGTGGCATCAGCGGCACAAGGTACTGCCATCTCCGTCGCAACCGATATGACCGCCGGGATCATTGCACGATTCCGAACGATGGCGATCACGCGCACGTCCGTCCTGACCGGTCACGTTCTCGGCAGCCTCCTTCAGACGATCGTGAGCCTCGTTGTCGTCATCGCCGTAGCGATAGCCGTCGGCTTCCGGCCCACTGCAGGCTTCGTGGAGTGGGCCGCGACGTTTGCACTCCTCGTCCTGGTCTCCATCGCCATGATCTGGTTGTCGGTCGCCTTCGGCCTCGTCAGCAAGAGTGTCGAGACGGCCAGCAACCTTCCAATGGTGTTGATCCTCTTGCCGTTCCTGGGAAGCGGCTTTGTCCCCACCGACTCGATGCCGACCGTGTTGCGATGGTTCGCCGAGTATCAGCCGTTCACTCCGATCATCGAGACTCTTCGAGGACTTCTTCTCGGCGAAGCCATCGGAAACAACGCGATACTCGCGATCGGATGGTGCGTCGCAATCACCTTCCTCTCCTACCTCTGGGCACGGAGTTTGTTCAACCGACGCCCGGTGCGCTGACCTCGAAACACACGATCTTCGAGAACAGGTACGGTGTCGCTGTCGTCGAGTTCCGAGGCGATGGCGACGTCGTGTGGAAACCCCATGACGATCAACTCGCGCCCTGAGGCGCAGTCCCGTAACCGTTCCTCGTACGAATCCGACACCGCCGTCCAGGCAGTCGCCGCCATCTGCGCCTCGGGCGATGGGGACCCTTCCCAACCAGTCACGGTCAACGCCGTGACAACCGCACCGGCGCCCCACAGATCCTCCACCGCCGGACGCAACTCTCCACCGGGCCACTTTTCACCGGACGCGACTATCGCAACCCTCGATCTCGAACCATGTTCGTGCACAATCCAATCAGCGACGGCGGAAGCGTTCCTCAACGAAGCGCCGACACACACCGCAACCTGAGATGCCAACGCAAACGCGATAGTCGACCCGTTCGGCGACGGCAGCACCAGCCGACTCGGCACCTCGGCTTCGCGAATCGTCTTGGGAGACAGACTGATCTGACCCTCCGCGGCTACGCTTCGCCTCACCGCCAGGACCGCATCGGCATCACGCGCGTAATCGAACGCGCGCTCGTCGTTCCAGGAAAAGGGAAGTACGTCGATTCCCGCGTCGGCGGCAACGCTCAGCGTCGTCGTGAACGAGAGAACGTCTACCACCACTGCCACATCGACGCCGGCAGCAATCGCTTCGGCGCCGCGCAACCCCCAGTCGAATCGAAGTCCGTAATCGAGTTGGCGATGCTCCGGATTCATCGCACCAGCATCTCAGAAACGAATCAGCTTGTCCGGCACGCGCAAGTCATCGTGCTCGTACAGTGCTCGCACGGCAACGGGATCGTCGGCGGCGCACACCGCGGCGACATCGTCCAACAGTAGGTCGTAGTCGGCGCCGGTCTTTCCGTCGTAGGCGTCCGTCATACGACCCCACTCGTCCCACGGCAGAGTTTCGATCTTGTTCATCGCGGCGAGATCCTTCACAGCGTTGCCGCGGATCTCGGCCGGCCCCCAGTTCTCGGTGCCGTACACCCCGAACTGGGACCCGTCGATCTCGCCGCGTCGATACGCCAGCCACGCCTCACCACCACTGAGGAATTCTCCCGACTGCAGATCATGGGCGTGAGGAAGGACGTTCTGTCCGAGGATCTCGGAATCGATGCGGATCCACCGCTTGCCCGCGTCGTCCCAGTACTCGGTGATCCAGTGGTCCACGCCCTGTCCCGGTTGAAAGTACGTGGCAAAACCACAACGGACCCGGGCGGCAAAACCGCGGTAGCGCAGAAACGCACAACTCGAAACTGCAAAGTGCCGACAGGTTCCGACGACCCGCTTGTCGGGTTCACGGGCGGAGGTCACCGGTGCCGGATCGAGCGCAAGCAGGCGTTGGAGCAGAACGCTTACCGGCCGGATCTGGTTTTCGTCGAATCGGTCGGCAGGCAGATTCAGCGACTGAGCATCGGTGGGTTGGACCACCAGGTACGGCACTACCCGGCATATTTTCACGGGGTCGGTGGAGAGCGACTCGAGGGCGAGCATGTCCACCCCGTCGATGCGGGTGAACGGTCCTGCTGATGTGTAGTCGAGAACCGCCGTCATGGGCGGAGGTTAACAAACACTGCCGACACAGCAACTCCACTATGGTTAGGGTCCCATAACCATGAAACCCGAGGTTGCCGTGAACCCTATGTTGAGCCGCCGTGCCATGCTGTCCGTCACCTTCGCAACAGCAGCCGGTTTCGCCCTTGCTGCCTGTGGCGACAGCGCGAAGGACGAATCCACTCCCGGCACCGAAGGTGCTCACGCCGAGGCCAACGCCTTCCCGGTGACGATCGACCACAAGTTCGGCTCCACCACCATCGAGCAGGCACCCAGCCGCATCGCAGCGGTCGGTATCGGCGACGCGGACGTTTTGCTTTCCCTCGGGCTGACGCCCGTCCTGGTCCCGGTGTGGAAGGGATCGACCGACGACGGAATCGGCGTCTGGGCCGACTCCGCAGTCCAGGGCGCCGAGCCGACGCCATTGGCCAACGCCACCACCGATTTCGACATCGAAACGATCGTGGCTGCAGCGCCTGACCTGATCATCGCCGTCAACAACGCGATCGACGAGGATCTGTACAAGCAGCTCAGCGCCATCGCGCCGACGGTGCTGCACGCCGCCGATCAGACGGATTGGGTTCTGCCCTGGCAGGAAGTCACGACCCGCATCGGTACGGCTGTGGGCGTTCCCGCGCAGGCAAAGAAGGAGGTCCAGGAAGTCGAAGACCTCATCGTTCGCACCCGCGCGGAGAACCCCCAGTTCGAAGGCAAGACAGCAGCTCTCGTCATTCGCTGGAGCGACGGAAATCTGCGAGCGTTCAGCCCCGAGGCAGCGCGGGCTCAGCTGCTCACGCAATTGGGATTCACGGCGCCTGCCGCACTGAAGGATCGGTTCGCGGGCAAGCTGAACTACGAGATCTCCGCCGAGAACTACGACCTCCTCGAGTGCGACTACCTGCTCTTCGACAACTACGAGAAGGCTCGCGCCGAGATGGAGTCGCAGCCGGCGTTCACCAATCTGAACGTGGTCGAGACCGGAGGCCTGATCAGCTTGGACCCCATCGTCAGTGACGCGGTGTCCATGCCGAACCCACTCACCATTCCGTTTGTGCTGGAAGATTTCGTCGCAAAGATCAATCAGACGATCGCTGGTCGATAACTTTCGTTCGGCCTGACCACACCCACAACACCACAGCCGACACGGCCACGCAGAGCGCAACGATCACCCATGGTGACGCCGGCGCTGCGTGGCCGTTGTCGACGAGGTCGTACACGAATCCGACTCCCACGGTTCCCAGGAGCGCGAGCAGACCGCCGATCGTGTTGAGCATGCCGAAGTGCGCTCCGAGGTTGCTTTCACGACCGAGGATCGCGATGGTGTCTCGCATCGGCGGCACCATCAACATCTGTCCCAGGTGCAGCAGCCCGATCCACACCGCCAGACCGACTATCTGCGTCGACGCCGAAGCTGCGGAGTCGACGCCGGTGACCAGCGGAACCAGGAACGACACCGAAATGAGCACAAGCCCGAAGGTGATCGCGCGCCGATGCCCGATGCGGTGGGCAACCGCGACCGTCGGTCCCTGCCCGACGATCACCAACACCGCCGCGCCCACGTAGAACCATCCCAGCGCCGACTGCGAACCGATTCCGCGCTCGAGCTGTTCCGGAAGCATCAGGTACAGCTGGCTGTACGCAACCAGCTGAAAACTGCAGAGTGTCGCGAAGAGCAGAAAGTTGTTGTTGGTCAGGACGCTTCGCCAGACATCGCGCAGCGTATAGGTCGACACCGGGCCGTCGTGGGCATCGCCCGGTCGGGGGAACCAGATGAAGAACCCGACCCACATGATCGCAAAGAGCAACGCGGCGCTCGACGCCGTCCACGAGAACGGAAACATCAACAGAGCAGCTCCCAGCGCCGGACCGATCACGGTTCCCAGGCGGCTGCACATCTGTTCCACTGCAAACAAATCGGTACGACGCATAACTCCGGCGGACTCGAGTTCGCGTCCGTACTCCGCGTTGGCCGACTCCACTGCGGGCGCGAAGAGCGCGGCAGCAAAGCCGACCAGGAGCACGCCGACGATCACGGCGCTCACGCTTTCTGCCAGACCGAGCATCAGAAAACCGACTACACGAACGGCTATGCCCAGCAGGATGATCGGACGCTTGCCGAACCTGTCGGCGAGGCTTCCACCGATGAAGAACATGCCCTGCTGACTGAACATCCGCAATCCGAGGACGAGGCCGACAATCCAGGCCGCAAATCCGAGGTCCTCCGAAAGGTGCACCGCCAGAAAGGGGACAACCAGATAGAACCCGATGTTGAAGAGCACCATCGAGAGGAGGAGCAGCTTCACCACCGGCGGCAGGACACGAACCTTCGCGAAGGTCTTGTTACCGGGGAAACGCTCACTGAGTACCACGATCAGAAGACTATTGCCCGCACGGCGTTCTGTGGAAATCTGCCATTTTACAATTGGTTAACTGTCCGTTTAGGTAGCGATGGTAATCATCTTCCGGGGGTTCGAGCACACGACAACGAGAGCCGGGATTTGATGAATGGATTGACGCGCCGCCAGATGGTCAAGGCGATGGCGGTAGCCGCGGGCACAGTCACCGCGAGCGCATTTACATTGGGTGCCAATACCTCCGTCGCGGGGGCGAGCCCCGCGCAGGAGATCAAAGTGCTCTCCCTCAACACCTGGCACGGCGGAACCAAGATCAACGGTGGCCTGCAGCTGATCGCCGACATGATCATCTCGACACAGGCGTCGATAGTTCTCCTGTCGGAAGCCGGCACTGCGACAACTGCATTGGCGGACATGCTGACCAAATCAGGAACCACCTTCTACGGAGCAGCGTCCTCCGACGTGGGGATTCTCTCCAAGTTTCCGATCGAGGAAACAGCCGACCTGAACTCGATGATCAAGGCAGTCGTGACGGTCGACGGCAAACAAATCGCCGCCTACTCGGCACATCTGGCCTACACGTCCTACGCGACGTATCTACCGCGCGGATACGGCGCGGGTGTTCCCAAGCCCGGAGAGTTCTCCGAGTTCGGCTGGAACAAGATGCCGTCCGGTCCGGTCACGGACCCCGAGACGGTTCAGCGCGTGAACATAAATTCGGGACGACCCAAGGCAATTTCGACGTTCGTCGACGATGCGGCAAAAGAACGGGCCAAGGGCAGATCCGTCATCCTCGGTGGCGATTTCAACGAACCATCGGCCCTGGATTGGACCGACGGCACGCGAAATCTGTTCGACCACAACGGTGTAGTCGTTCCTTGGGAATCCACCCGCCTGCTCGACCAAGCCGGATTCGTCGACGCTTACCGCAGTAAGTACCCGAACCCGGCCACACACCCGGGCTTCACCTGGCCGTCCGACAATCCCGACGTCGACACCTCACAGCTCACCTGGGCACCCGAGGCAGACGAACGCGATCGGATCGACTACATCTTCGCCGATCGCGCTTCCGACCTGAAGTTGGGATCTGTAGGAATCATCGGACCCCGAAAGACGATCGTGCACAACCAAAGAGTGGAAGAGAACTCCCAGGACAACTTCATCGCTTCGCCGACGCCGTGGCCGACCGATCACAAAGCCGTTCTTGCGACGTATCGTTTTGCCAGCTTCGGCGGCGGATCATCGACCGGTTCGTGGAGCGGTTCCTGACAGGGCATCTCGTAGCCAGTCGATCATCATCGGCGTCAACTCGGGCAGCTTGGTCACTGCGCAGTGCCCCGCATCCGGGATGACGTGTACCTGAGTGTTCGGGCGCTCCTCGAAGAGAGTGGTGTCCGAGAGCGGAATGTGAACGTCGTGGGCCCCGTTGACCACAAGCATCGGGGTCCGGCCGTCGTCTGCGGTCATCAAGGCACTGCGATCGAAAGCACGGAGACCTTGTACCAGTGCATCTTTGGTTGCCGGCGCATCGAAACCCAGTGCGTTTCCGACGATGTCACCCATGCCGTAGACCAGGCGCTCCGCGTTCGCGGTCTCGAACGCGCCCTTGACCGGGGCGCCGATGTTGATCACCGCATCGACGGCGCCGGTCAACCCCGACCGCACGGCGAAGTTGCCACCGAAGGAGACTCCCAGGTGTGCCACCTGGCCATTGCCGAGGGCGCGAGCCGTCGCCACCAGTCCGTCGATCACCTCGTCACCGAAAGCGTCGAGAGGAACCGGTGATTCACCAGTTCCCGGCTGGTCGAAGGCAACAACAGTCACTCCGGCGTTCTTCGCGAACGCACTGACCAACGGATGCATGTCCATCTTCCAGCCGTCGACGCCGCCGCTGAGCAACAGGGCGGGTGCATCCTCGTACCTTCCGTCCACGGAGAGAATGTGTACCGGTAGCTCGATCTCGCCGTTTCGGTAGGGCAGGGACAGGATTCGACGCTCGAACTCGAGCCCGAATCCCGGTGCTGCCTTGACGTATTCGTCCACCTGATTCTGCAGGGCCCGACGCCGCGAATCGTTGGCCAGGACGGGGAACTTGGCGATTCCGTAGATCATCGCCGCGAGTGAATGATTGCCGGCCGCGGAGTACTTTGCTGCCAACGCCGACCACTCGTACGACCAACCACCCGGCGCATCGGCCCAGGTCGAGTGGATGGACGCGCGCAGTTCCTCGAGATCCGAGACGGGGAGCCCGAAGCTCAGAAACTGTCCTGTGCGCTCTTCGAAGAGGCCTCGGTGATCGACAGGAAATTCGTATGACATGGGAAAACACCCCTCAATTTATCTCTAATGCAACGATCAGTTGCATTAGCTCAGTGAACCACGTGCCTCCAGCTAACACAACACCTTGTTGCGATAAGGTTGGCTCATGACTTCGACACCACAACGGCCCGGAGGGCGTAGTGCCAGGGTGCGCGAGGCCGTCCTGGCAGCCACGGCGGCCGAATTGTCCGAACGCGGATTCGCGGCGATGACTATCGAGGACATAGCCGCCCGCTCCGGAGTCCACAAGACCACGATCTACCGGCGGTGGAGCACGCTGTCCCAGTTGGTGGCCGACGCGGCGAGCGAGGTATCGGCAACCACCGTCCCCATCCCGGATACCGGTTCCATCGAATCCGACCTGCGCGAGATGGCCAGATCGATAGTCGCACTGGTGACCAGCGAGTCGGGCGGCGCGTTGGTGGCTGCACTGTTCTCCGACGCGGTCCGCACGCCCGAGGTCGCGAGACTCAAGCGCGAGTTCTATTCCGCACGTTACGAACTGGCAGACATCGTCGTTCGCCGAGCAGTCGAGCGCGGGGAGATCTCCGAGAAGGTCTCGGCCGCTGATCTTCTGGCGGCCGTCGCCGCACCCATCTACTATCGCCTGCTGGTCGCCGATCTACCCGTCGACCAGTCGGTTGCCGATCGTGCTGCTGCCGGCGCGCTCGCTGCGGCCCGCGCCGGGGCACTCGATCAGGCCGAATGAGCCAGTGAATTCAGCGCTTCCACGATTGCCTCGTTGAATCCGCTGCCGCCATGCCCGGCGCCGTCGAGTACCACCAACTCACTACCCGGCCAACGCCGGTGGATCGCCCAGGCAGTGTCGAGTGGCCCGGAAATGTCATACCGTCCGTGCACGAGAATCGCGGGAATCTCAGCGAGACGGTCCATTCCGTCCAATATCTGATTCGGCGCCAGGAAGCAGTCGTTACCCCAGTAATGCGTAACCAGCCTGGTCATCACCCGGCGGAAGTCCGGATTCTGGTATCGAACACTCGGAGTCCACCCCGGCATCAGCGACACGTGCACGTCTTCCCAACGGCACCACTGCAACGCGGCATTCTCGCGCACAACAGGATCCGGATCGGCAAGCAGTCGCGCGTACGCCGCGGGGAGGTTTCCGTCACGCTCGTCCACCGGCAACGGCGCCACGAACTCTTCCCATTCACGCGGAAATACCCGGCCCATGGCACGGGTGATCCACTCGATTTCGACCCTCGTCCCGCCGGTGATCGCGCCCAGGGCCATCGCTTGCACCCGCGCGGGAAACGCCTGCGCGTACACCAGACCCAAACTCACGCCCCAGGAAAGTCCCGTGACGATCCATCGCTCGATACCGAGATGCTCACGAAGACGCTCGATGTCTTCCACAATGTGCGCCGTGGTGTTCACGGTCAGATCGACGTCCGGACTGCTCGCTAGCGGAAGACTGCGCCCACAGCCTCGCTGATCGAACAGAACTGCGCGAAAGACTTCGGGATCGAAGAAACGCCTGGCGCCGACAGTGCATCCCGAACCGGGACCGCCGTGGAGGTAGAGAACCGGAATGCCCGCAGGATTGCCGACTGTCTCCCAGTACAGACTCTGACCATCCGCCACTTCCAACAGACCGGACTCGTACGGTTCGACGGGCGGGTACAGGACAGCAGTCATAGGCGGTGATTCTTCCATCAAGCTGCCTACTCGAGTAGGCAGCACGCGGCCGAGCAATGGCCTAGCGTGGACAGGACACCACTGCGACGGGAGTACACCAGATGCGTGATGGGTTCAGGTTGCCGGGATACGGCGGCGCCGCAGTCTTCCTTCGCAGTCATGCGGTTCCCGCCACTGTCTTCGAATCCGACGTGCCCACACTCGTTTTCGACGTCGGACTGCTCAGCCCCGACCGCTTCAATCAGTATCTCAGCCGACATACGGACGACGGATTCGTCGAACGGCTGGCGGCGTTCTTCTTTCACGCGGCCGCAGACTTCCATCCCGAGAAATCGCTTCCGGCGTTAACCGACGAACGACTCGGGCTGATGATCTCGGTCTGTTCCAGCACCGATCGAGAGGTGGAACTCGACTTCTCACTCGCCGAGGATCCCGAATCGGAGGACACCGAACGCGACGAGATGACCTTCGAGACAAGCCGAGTCGTCCTCGCGACCTCGGCGCAGACGGTTTCTCGACTGACCGGTGGAGTAACCACCCACTTCGACGGGGAGTTGTAGAGACATGGGTTTTCTCTTCGAGGTTCTCGATTTTCCCGAAGGCAGTCGGATGACCGATCTGTGGAACAACACATGGGCTGAGCCGGCAATGGGCGAGGAGATTGCCTCCGGCCACTTCATTCATCTGGGCGACGATCAACACGTCGACGTGGAGACCGATTTTCTCAGTAGCCACTTACCGTTCAACGTGGCAGGCTTCGGTGGAGTCTTTCCCGACGGCAAACCTTGGATGTTCGTCATGCAGAAGGCGCCGGCGGACCTCGCGACCAGGCTTCGCGGCGAGGACGATCCGCACTCACTTCTGCGCGGATCACTCGACCGCGCCATGTCTTTCAACCCTGATGCACTGGTGGCCGAGGAATTGTCCTGGAGGCACGCCGATCTGGTGAAGGTGTACGACGAAGAGGGAATCCCTGCGGTATCCGTCGCGGGCTGGTCGGTTGCGGATCTCCTGCGTGGCCTCTTGGCGCAGTGTTGCAACGTCGAACTTGCCGCCGTCGTCGCCGGATACCCAGAGTGCGCCTATCCCGAATCGGCGCATGCGTGCGAAGCGGACGTGTTCTCAGACGTGTTCGCCGGTTGGGTCAGCGGACTGCGGTGATGTGACGGAGGAGACTCCACCCTCCCGATATTTCGGAGTAGACTCATTTATGAGCGTGATCCGAAATGGAACGAGGTGAGCGGGATGACGAAGCCGGACCAAGAGCTGGGCCGTCGCGAACGCAACAAACTCGAGAAGCAGACACGCATCTTCGACGCCGCTGCCGAACTGTTCGCGGAAAAGGGCTACAGCGCAGTCACAACTCAAGAAATTGCCGACCGCGCCGATGTAGCCGGCGGCACTCTCTTTCGTTACGCCGCAAGCAAAGCCGAGTTGCTGCTCATGGTGTACAACGCGGAATACCGCAAGCAGATCGAATTGGGAGAAGAGCGTGAAGCCAAGTCGACCGGCACAGAAGATCGTGTGCTCGAGCTGGTTTCACCCCTGCTGATCGCAAGTCGCCGAAACGACGAGAACACCGGCATCTACCAACGCGAGGTGTTGTTCGGTGAGCCCAGCGAGTGTTTCCGGGCCGAAGGCCTGGAACTCTCGCAGCGCCTGCAAACGCGGATTGCGCAAATCTTGCACGAGGCACACCCCAACCACACCACCCGAACCACCACTGCAGCGCGAACGATTTCCAACGTGCTGCACTTCGAAATAGCCCGCGCGGCATTGGACCGGATCACGGCTGACGAACTCACGAACATCGTTGCCGCACAGGTCCGATTGACGCTTGCCGGACTACCCACCGAATAGGATTGAGGATCGAAAATGACTGAACTGAAGCAGATCACCGTTCTGGGTACCGGAGTTCTCGGCTCACAGATCGCCTATCAGACCGCCTATCACGGCTTCGACGTCGTCGCGTACGACATCAACGCCGAGGTCATCGAAAAGGCCAAGGCTCGGTTCGACTCGTTGGCCGCGGCCTACAAGGCCGAGAACGTCGAGGGTGCCAAGGAAGGCAAGGCTGACGAAGCGCTGCAACGTATTACGTACTCGTACGATCTAGGCGAAGCCGTCGCCAAGGCCGACCTGGTCATCGAGGCAATTCCCGAGGACATCGCCATCAAGCGCGACACCTACGAGAAGCTTGCCACGGTTGCTCCTGAGCACACGGTGTTCGCTACCAACTCCTCGACGCTGCTGCCGAGCGATCTCAAGGAGTTCACCGGCCGCCCCGAGAAGTTCCTCGCACTGCACTTCGCAAATCACGTGTGGGTCAACAACACTGCCGAGGTCATGGGCACCGAGTCCACCGACCCCGCCGTGTACCGCGAGGTCGTCGAGTTCGCGAAGAACATCGGCATGGTGCCGATCGAACTCAAGAAGGAGAAGGCGGGCTACGTACTCAACTCGCTCCTGGTCCCGCTCCTCAACGCGGCCTCCGACCTGCTGATCGACGGCATCGCCGATCCCGACATGGTCGACAAGACGTGGCGTATCGGCACCGGAGCCCCGTTCGGCCCCTTCCAGATCATGGACGTCGTCGGGTTGACCACCGTCTACAACATCTCCTCCCAGGGCGGCGAGAAGCAGCGCGAATTCGCCGACTACATCAAGAAGAACTACATCGACGAGGGCAAGCTCGGCGTTGCTGTCGGCGAGGGCTTCTACAACTACAAAGGCTGATCAACTGCAGGGCTGATCAACTAACCGGCTCACCGCGCGGTGGTTACGACGTGAATTCACGTGGTAGCCACCGCGCGGACGTCTGTTGTCAGTAAGTCCGAAACCACCCTGAGCGATTGTGACGCAAGCTTCTTCACGTGCGAACCCATCATCAGGAGAGATCCCCACATGCGTCGTTCCGCCATCTCGGCACTCACAACACTGGCACTGCTCGGCGCCGGAACATTGGTCAGCACTCCCGCTGTCGCCGCTCCCCTCGCGTGTGGCGGAATCTCCACCGGTTCGTTCTCAGGCTCCGCCGGCGGATCGGAGTACCTGTGCGCCAAGGAAGGTGATCTCCTGGACGTGCGCATCGGCGACGTTCACGCGACACAACCGTCCCTCGGCTACGACGAGGTGTACTACAAGCTCGGGCGATACACGCTCGGAAAAGACACGATCAACAAGAAGTTCGACGACTGGTGTGAGGCGAACGGCCAGATCCAGGCCGCGACCGCTACTGCGGCGTCGACACTGAAGGACCCGTCGTCCTTCACCTGCCAGCTCCCGGTGGGTCAGGAAACCGCGGAGAGCATCGCGCCCATGAAGACCGTGGTCGTCGGTCCCCGCGGCGATCTCTATCTGACCGACGGTCACCACACCCTCACCTCCTTCATCGAGACGGCCGACGGCGGTCCCGACCTGCACGTGCGACTGCGGGTTCTCGGCAACCTCAGCGGCTTGAGTGAAGGTGCCTTCTGGACCGAGATGGAGAAGAACAAGTGGGTCTGGTCGCGTGACGTCGACGGAAACCAGGTACCGGTCCAGGCTCTGCCGAAGAGCGTCGGCCTGGCCAACTTCGCCGACGACAAGTACCGCAGCTTGATGTACTTCTCCCGCGACATCGGATTCGCCGCAGGCACGATTCCGTTCCAGGAGTTCTACTGGGGCGCCTGGGTCCGCGACACCGCGCCCGTCGACCTCACCAACTGGAATCGCGATGATCTCTCCAGCTACCTGGGCACCGTGAAGTCGGTGACCCAAGCACAGACAGCGTTGACGGGCGATGCCGTCGTCGACAGCGGATTCACTGCCACCGATCTTGGCGTCCTGTCGGCCTGGAACGACGGCAAAGCCGAGTCCAAGGGCGAGTTCGCAAAGCTGTCCAAGCCGTACACAGACGACAAGCCGGGCAAGATCGCCTACGCACTTGCCTACAAAGCAACCCTCTGACCTGCTCAGATCCAAGTCACACCAAGTAGACTTGACTAAGGTAAGCCTCTACTCAGTAGTCTGATCCCATTCGGGTGCCGCTTCATCGAAGCAGCGACGCCCTGCCCTGACGGAATACATGCCGTCGTATCTGCCCGGTCGAACAATCTCCGGGCAACCAGGACAGGGAGAAGGTTGCTGCAGTGAGCACGTCCATCGTCGGTTTGTACGACCCCTCAGATGACAAGAGCAGTTGCGGGGTCGGGTTCATCACGCGCAAGGACGGCGTGCAGACCCACGATGTCCTGATCAAGGGGCGAGAAGCACTCTGCTCGGTACCGCACCGCGGCGGTATGTCCTCCGAGGGCGTCGGCGACGGCGGCGGCGTCTCGGTGGACCTCTCCCTCCGGTTCTTCCGCAAGGTAACCGGGCGCTCCGACCTTCGCGCCGGACGCTTCTGCGTCGGCAACTTCTTCCTTCCGGACGACGACGCCCAGCACGCTCGCGCTGCCGCCCTGGTCGAACGTGAACTTCTCGATCGCGGTTTCACCACTCTCGCAGTGCGCGACGTCCCGGTCGACAACTCGGCGATTCGGCCGGCCGCGATCGCGCATCAACTTCCGGTCAGGCAGTGGATTTTCGAGGTGCCCACTCCTCGCCCCGAGCCTGCGGTAGTCGATCGCCTCGTGCACGAAGCTCTGCTCGCCATCGAGGCAATCGCGTACAACACCCCTGCACTACGCGGGTTGTACCCACTCTCGCTCAGCGCGCGAACTCAGGTTCTCAAGGGTCGCTTGAACTCCGACGAAGTGATCCCGTACTTCCGCGACCTGGTCGACCCCGATCACGCCGTGCACACGATGTACTTCCATACGCGGTTCTCGACCAACACGGACCCGCATCCCACGATGGCGCAGCCGTTCCGGTTCATGGCTCACAACGGAGAACTGAACACGGACAAGAAGAATCGGCTCTCCGAAGCTGCTGTCGCCAGTGCAAAACGACGTGCGATCGTCCGTCCGCCCGGCCAGTCCGACAGTTGCCGACTCGATCAGACCCTGGAAGCACGCGTCATCGAGGACAGTGTCGACCTGGTGACGGCTGTGGTCTCGATGATGCCGCCTGCCTGGGAAAACGACACCACCCTCTCCCCCGCAGTGCGTGCGATGTTCGAGTACTTCTCGCTGTACGAGGAGAAGAACGACGGACCGGCAGCGCTGGTGTTCGGCGACGGCACCATCATCGGTGCGCGCCTGGATCGCCTCGGTCTGCGTCCACTACGCACGATCGAGACACACGACTACGTGTGCGCATTCTCCGAAGCCGGACAGATCGCGTTCGCACCCGAGACGGTGATTCACCGTGGCCGCGTCGAGGCCGGCGGAATGTTGTACTTCGATCATCGAGACCGCCATACCTACACTGCCCGCGAAGCTCTGGAAAAGATTGCCGCTCAGCGCGACTACCAGTCGTTGCTGGAGCAATCGCGAATCCCGATCGAAGACATTCCCGCCGTGCCAGCGGAGAAAGTCAGCTCCCCGACCCGCTACAACGGCACCTTCGAGGTTCATCAGCGCTACATGGCGTACTCCCTGGATCAGGAAAGTTTCAAATTCCTGATGGATCCGATGCTCACACACGGAGCCGAAAAGGTCTCCGCCATGGGTTACGGCAACGCCATCAACGCATTCAGCGACCGCGAAGGCGGCGTGGCTCGTTACTTTTCGCAGCGATTCGCCCAGGTCACCAACCCTCCCCTCGACAGCATCCGGGAAGCGGACGGTATGACTCTCAGGGTTGCATTGGGTGCGAAGATGTCCCCCGGACAGGGCAAGCAGATCGTCATCGCCTCGCCGATCCTCGGGCACCTGGACATGCTCAAGATCCGCGAACAGAACCACACTCCGCACCGCCGCTTCGAAATGCTCTACCCCGCCGAGGGTGACGCGCAGGCAATGGTCGACGCGATGACCGCGCTCGGCAACGCTGTTGTAGCCTTCGCGGCCGAACAGGGCGGAATCGCAGTCCTGACCGACCGCCACGTATCTCACGAGCGCGCAACACTTCCCGCGATCATGGTCGTCGGAGCATTGAACCAACGCCTCATCGACGCGGGCCTGCGATTGCGCGTCTCTCTCATCGTGGAGAGCGGCCAGATCGAGTCCTCACACCACGTTGCGGCCGCACTCGGTTTCGGCGCTTCCGCCGTCTACCCGCTGTCCGTTCAGTTGCGAGCCGAGGAGAAGTTCGCCGCTGACCCGGATGCCGCGTTCCGACGCTTCGCGAAGGCCGCCGAGAAGTCCCTGATGAAGACGATGGGACGCGTCGGTCTGTGCACCGTCGAAAGCTACATCGGCGGAGAATTTTTCGAACCCAACTTCCTCGATACGTCCGACCCTGTTCTGCGCCAGTGGTTCCCCAACATGAAGTCACCGGTGGGTGGCGTCGGTTTCGACACCGTCGCGGTGACCTCGAAGCAGTGGCACGAGCGTGCGAGCGCAGTCGGGGGCGAGAAGGATCTGCCACTGCTCGGCCTGTTCAAGGAGCGTGCAGACGGCGCAGGGCATTCGTTCGGTACCACCGCGGTCCGTAAGTACGTCGAACTCACCGAAGAGAAGATCGCGTTCGACAGTCCCTCCGGAACAGAACAATTCGAGGCTCTACGTCTACTGCCGCTCGGACGGCTCGACGACGCCTTCCGCCTCGACGCCGGGGCATACCGAGCGACGAGCTTCGACCGGTTGACCACCGAGCAGATCGACGACTTCGACATCACCGCCGGGTACCGGGACTTTTCCACTGTCATGGCTGCGGAACGATCGCGTCGTCCCGCCGCGTTGCGCGATGTCATCTCCGTGCCCGGTGATGTCACATTTGCGGTGACGACAGCCGAGTTCACCGACCAGATCAGCCGATTCTCGGTGCGCGGCAATAAGACGATCGTGATGCGTGGAATCCGGTGTGAATCTGCCGCGGACGGCCGGTACACACTTAGCCTGGACGGTCCACTGGCCGACGACACCGCTCGGGTGGTAGCACTCGGCGATGCTCTTTCCGTCGCTTTTGCCGACGACGTCACCATCGAGGCCACCGACCCGGATCTGGTGCTGAATGCAACCGGTATTGCGGCAGAGTTCCTGTCCAAGCTGAGGGTCGCACCGGCAGGTGTACCTCTCTCCGAGGTACAGAGTGCAAGCGACATCACCCCGAAGTTGGCGTCGGGTGCCATGAGCCATGGCGCACTGAACGCTCCGGCGCACGAAGCCGTCGCGCACGGCACGAACATGGTCGGTGCGATGTCCAACAGCGGCGAAGGCGGCGAACACCTTTCGCGCTACGACACGATTCGTGCATCGCGCATCAAGCAGTTTGCATCCGGACGCTTCGGAATCTGGGCGGGCTACCTCGCCGATCCGATGCTCGAAGAGATCGAGATCAAACTCGGCCAAGGCGCAAAACCCGGTGAGGGCGGGCAGCTTCCGGCCGCCAAGGTCACCGTCGACATCGCTGCCGCCCGCGGCGGAACGCCCGGGGTCGAACTGGTTTCGCCGCCGCCTCACCACGACACGTACTCCATCGAGGACCTCGCTCAGCTCATCCACGACTGCAAGGCAGCTCGCATTCGGGTGATCGTGAAGTTGGTGTCCTCGGAAGGAATCGGCACCATCGCCGTCGGTGTCGCCAAGGCCGGCGCCGACGTCATCAACGTCGCCGGAAATACCGGTGGCACCGGCGCAGCTTCGGTGACCAGCCTCAAATACGCGGGTCGTGCGGCCGAGGTCGGTATCGCGGAGGTCCATCAAGCTCTGTGTGCCAACGGCCTTCGCCAGAAAGTCGTTCTGCGATGCTCGGGCGCGCATCAGACCGGCAGCGACATCATCACTTCCGCCCTACTCGGCGCAGACAGCTTCGAATTCGGTACGTCGGCGCTGATGATGATGGGCTGCGTCATGGCCAAGAACTGCAACATCAAGTGCCCCGCCGGTCTGACCACCAACCCGGAACTGTTCGACGGCGATCCCCGCGCGATGGCGCAGTACCTTCTCAACATCGCTCACGAAACTCGGGAACTGCTCGCGAATCTGGGAATGCGGTCCCTTCAGGAAGCGCGGGGTCGAACGGATCTCCTGCATCTGCTCGATCACCCGTCTATTGTCGGCAATCTGAAGCTGGACGCGATGTTCGAGTCCGCCCCGGACATCACCATCGACAATCCTGTGTACCTCGAACGTGAGTACGCGCTCGACGAGAAGATCATGGACGAGGTTCGTACGGTGTTCTTCAACCGTGGCGAGGCCTCGGTCGCCGTGTCCGGACCTGAATTCGCCGAAGGTGCACTGCACCTGGGTAACCGGAACAAGAGCGTCGGTGGTCAGTTGGCGATCGACCTCGAACGCGAACTCAACTACGGAGCGGCCGGCCTTCTCGCTCCGGGAGTACTGACCGACGAGCGTGGGCGACGCTACCTGGCGCCGGGCAGCGTGCGCGTCCTGACGACCGGATCTGCGGGCCTGTCGTTCGGCGCATTCTGCAACGACGGCATGCACCTGGAACACACCGGGACATGTAACGACGGCGTAGGAAAGAGCATGAGCGGCGGCGTGATTGCCGTGCGCAGCCCAGGCGGCGGCTCCAGTGACGCCGGTGGAAACGTGTTGATCGGCAACTTCGCGCTCTTCGGCGCCACCGGTGGACGAGTGTTCGTCGAAGGTGAAGCAGGCGATCGCTTCGCAGTTCGCAACTCCGGCGCCAGTGCTGTCGTCGAAGGTGTCGGAGACTTCGCCGGCGAGTACATGACTAACGGTGCTGTCGTGAATCTCGGCGAGTTCGGCAAGGGTGTCGGCAACGGCATGAGTGGTGGCTTCTTCTACCAGTACGACCCTCGTGGCGAATTGGCACTGCGAGCAAGTACCGATTCCGTACTGCTGGGTTCGATCACCGCTGCGACCGACCCTCTTGCCGCCGTCCACAACCACGCAGTACAACTCCTGCTCGAACTGCATGTGGAGGCAACGGGATCCGCGCTCGGCACCCGACTGCTCGAGAACTGGGAAGTCGAACAGCACTCGTTCGTCTACGCGATGCCCAAGGCACTGATGCTCTACCAGGACAGTGATGCAATCCTGGCTGCGAAGTCGCACAAAGAGCTCCTCGAAGAATTGGCGTCCGCCATCGCAGCACGTCAGGTCCGCACCTTCAAACTCGCAGTGCGCGACGGGCGCCCCGCACTGAACGGAGCAGTCCCTGCCTACGGCGAGACCGATACGGCGACGATGTATGCGCTGCTCAGTGAGTACACCGTGCTTCACTTCGCGCAACAACTCGCCACCGCCCGCACGCCGGGTGCATCCGGACCCGACGATCCAGCAGTGCAGAAAGCGGCCCGAAACCTGGTGCTGACCGAGGACTTCGCCCTCGTCCAGCACTTGGTCAAGTACTCGAAAGAGATTCTGGCCGACTACGACGACGAACAGTTGGCTGCGCTGATTGCAGCCAAGCGGGTCGACGACTACAAGCAGGCGCTGAGCCTACGCAACGTGTTGGCCATGGACAGCCCGGCGACGTACGGGTGGATTCTGTTTCAAGACAACAAGAATCGGGACAAGCTCGGATCACTGCCGAACTTCGACGAACTGTTCGCTTCGCGCACGATCCCCGACCTGGTGTCCTGACCTCCTCCCCCGAAAGTAGGTGAGCTTCAAATCATGGAAATCCCGTACATCCCCGAATACGCACCGTTCACCGGCGACCAGCGCGCGTGGCTTTCCGGATTCCTGGCCGGTCTACACTCGCGAACTGTCATGTCCGGTCAAACCGGTACTGCAACAGCGACAGTGGAGAGAGCTGCCGGCGCAGCCGTGCACATCCTTTACGGAAGTCAGACCGGCAACGCGGAGTCCTTGGCTGAAGACGTAGCCGCAGCTGCTCGTGCCCACGGTCTCGAACCACTTGTCGCGGGTCTGGACACCGTGGATATCAATGCACTTTCCGCCATGCGCCGGGTGCTCGTCATCACCTCCACCTACGGCGAGGGCGAGATGCCCGACAACGCGCAGCTGTTCTGGGATGCAGTCGAATCCGAGAGTGCGCCCCGGCTGGAGGGTCTCTACTTCGGAGTACTCGCACTCGGTGACACCAGCTACGACGGGTACTGCCAGTCGGGAAAGAACATCGACGCCCGCTTCGAAGCGCTCGGCGGGACCCGGGTTGTCGACCGCACCGATTGCGACGTCGACTACGAGGATCCGGCGGCCGAGTGGATCGTTCGGGCCGTCGCTGCGGTGGCCGGTGTCGACGGTGATGCGGGGGCCGCTGCCTCGCCGGTTGCGCCCGCTCAGACGAAGACCAAGTCCCAGTGGACTCGCAAGAACCCCTATCCTGCAACCGTCCTCGCCAACCGGCTGTTGTCCGGCGAGGACTCAGCCAAGGAAGTCCGCCACTTCACCTTTGCGCTCGGCGAGGACGGTCTGGACTACGAGGCCGGAGATGGATTGGGCATCCGCCCGATCAACGACCCCGCCCTCGTCGAGGCGATCATCCATCAGCTCGGTGTCAGCGGCGATTACGTGGTTACCGCGAAAGACGGCTCGTCCGCACTGTTGGACCAGGTGTTGACCAGCGACTACGAGATCTCCATTCCCTCGCGCGATTTGATCGAAGACATCGCCCGACGCAGCGGCGACGCCGAACTGCAGCATATTCTCGACACGGAAGATCGGGAAGCGCTCGATGCGTGGCTGTGGGGCAAGGACGTTCTCGATCTCCTCCAGTTGGACAACAGCATTCGCCTGAATCCCGAGGATCTGCTTACACTTCTTCGCCCGCTGCAACATCGGGTCTATTCGATCTCCTCCAGCCCGCTGGCCCACGACGGCACCGTCCATCTGACGGTAGCGAGTGTGCGCTACCGCTCGGGCGAGCGGGACCGCGGCGGCGTCTGCTCGACGTACCTGGCGGACCGCGTCGGAGAGGGCGATCGGGTCGGAGTTTTTGTCTCCAAGAACAATTCGTTCCGCCTACCCGCCGATGACGCTGTTCCCGTCGTGATGATCGGCCCCGGAACCGGCATCGCACCCTTCCGCGCTTTCCTGCACGAGCGTCGCGCGCGCAACGCGTCGGGGCAGAATTGGCTCTTCTTCGGCGATCAGCATCAGTCGAGCGACTTCATCTACGAGGACGAGTTGAACGGGCTGACCCGTGACGGTGTCCTGACTCGCCTCGATCTGGCCTTCTCGCGCGATCAGTCCGAGAAGATCTACGTCCAGACTCGTATGCGCGAGCAGGGCCGAGACTTGTTCGACTGGCTCGAAAACGGTGCGCACGTGTACGTCTGCGGCGACGCCACTCGGATGGCAAAGGACGTCGACGACGCATTGCACGAGGTCGTCGCCGAGCACGGTGGGTTGGATGCGGACGCCGCCGAGGATTACGTCAACAACCTCAAACGATCGAAGCGGTACCTAAGGGATGTCTACTGAGATGTGCCCGCACCGTGGCGAATGTCGTTGCGCAGCTTTGGCACGCATGTCGGACCTGGACGCACTGCTTGCGCGTCCGGGGTTCCGTGGTGGACTGATCGACACCGCACCTGACGTAGTCGGCAAAATGTTGCCGCTCTTGGACGACACGGTAGCAATCACCGTCGCAGGCCCGGTGGCTGTCAACGACTCGGGCAAGTACTCCGTTCCGACAGTTCCCGGCGATCCGTTGGTCTGCGCGCCCGGGCTCGTCTCTCTGCGTTTGAACGTTGCCTCCCTCGGCTCGGTGGTGACCACGGAAGCAGAGCAGCACCTACCGCCGACGCTCCGCATGTTCGACATCCACGGATCAAGTTCACACACCACGTATTTGACCCCGGCCTCGGATCGTCTCGCCTTCGAAGCGATGCGAACTGCGCCGAGCACTGCGAGGGAAACAAGCCCTCCCATCCAGACGTCGAATACGCCCGCATTCTGGGCCCAGGCCGATCAGCTGACACAGCTCGACTTCATCCTCGCGGACGGCGGCAGCGAACGTCGTAGCGGCCTGGTCGCTCTGGGCGCCCTCGGTTACCGGCGAGTCGATCCTCACCTCATGGCTGCCGGGATGGAGCACCTGTCCTACTACCAACTGCCCGTCACGACCGTCGTCGCCGGGAACGGATGCCTGCAGATCCACCGTGGTGACCTCGACGCCGCAGCCATGTTCGGGGGGACGCTGACTTTGGCGTCCGACACCTGCCGGACGATGATCGACCTGAATGGTGTCTCGGAGTGCTGGCTGACCCTCACCCACGGCGTTCACGGCCTGACCAGCTCGATCGAGATGTACGACTTCCGCCGCAAATGCGTGGCAGTCTTCACCCAAACGGGTCCAACCGAACCCGCAGTCATGGGCGTGTGGGAAGACGTCATGAGTTCCATCTCGGCCGCATCCTGACACCGACGGATGCTGGGCAAGTGTAAGAAATCGGCGTACGGCGATAACCACATGGAGCCATCGACCCCTAACCTTAGGTCTCGGTCATTTGTCGTGCCTGCACCCTGAAGCTGATTCAAGGAGTTATCCATGCCCCGCCCTCTCGTCGAACCGTCGCTGGTCCCGGCCTTGCGCCCGGCGCTGCCTGCATTGGCTGCCGGGGTCGTCGCGGCCGCAGCGTCGGGGGTCGCGATGCTCGGGGCGCTCTGGTGCGTCGTGCAACTCATCGGTGAACCGTCGATGAGCTGGGCCGGGTGGGCATGTGCGCTATGGCTCGTGGGCGTCGCGCTCGCTGCCACATCGTCGTGGCTCTCGCACCACGCGGAATCGCTTTTCGAGGCAAGGGTTCGCCGCCAACTCGCAGCCCACCTCGTTCGCCTACCGGCAAGCACGCTGTCCCGCTACAGCGGAGACGCGCTGAGGAGGCTCGTTTCGGACGACATCTCGGCGCTGCACCATATGACTGCGCACCTACCGGCCGAGTTCGCCACACTCATCGTGGTCCCCGCGGTCACGATCGCGGCGTTGGTTGCCTCAGCCGGCCCCGTGGCGCTTCTCGCTCTGGCTCCCGGCATCGTGGCAGCTCTGTTCTACCTGGTCGTGATCCCCCGAATGGCCGCTCGGCACAGCGCCGAAAGTGCAGATGTCATGGGCGACATCGTGACTGCCGTGGACGACTATGCCCGCGGCATCCGCGTCTGCCGGATCTACGGCGCGCAGACCGGCGCTGCCACCGACTATGCAGAATCGACAGCACGGTTCACCCGGGGAATGCAGGAGCGCGTTCGACTCGTGGCTACCCCTGCGGCCGTCGCCGTTGCCCTCATGCAGGCGACGGCGACGTTCGCGATCGCCTATGCCGTCGGATATCACTGGGATGCAACGACGTTGGCCGCCACCATTCTCTTCAGCCTCGCAATCGTGACACCGGCCCTGCGACTCGGGCACGGCCTCGACTACGTCGCGGCTGGACGCTCTGCTGCGGTCCGGCTCGCCACTACCCTGAACGAACCCACTCTCCCTGCCGGTGAAGCACTCACCGTTCCGGCGGCGAGTCCGTCCGACCACCTGGAGATCGTCGACCTGACTGTCACGATCGCGGACCGCAGAGTCGTCGACGGCGTCACGCATGCATTCCGCCCAGCCGCGATCACTGCGATCACGGGACCGAGTGGAGCGGGCAAGTCGACGCTCCTGAAAGCATTGGCCGGCTTCGAGATCCCGGAACTGGGTACCGTCCGCTACGCAGGTCGTAGCATCACCGCGATCGACGAGAACCTGCGGCCACAGTCCGTTCTGCTCACACCCCAGGGCGCAGACGTGTTACCTGCCACGGTGCGCGAGAACATCGCGCTGGCCGCCCCCGATGCAACGGACGCGGAATACACCGCCGCACTACGCCGGGCACAGATCGACGTCAGCCTCGACGCCCACGCAGCTTCACTCTCCGGCGGAGAACGTCAGCGAGTCGGGATCGCTCGGGTGTTCCTCTCGCCCGCAGCAGTACTGCTGCTCGACGAGCCGACCAGTGCACTCGACGATCGGACAGCGGCAGAACTGCTGAAAGAATTACGGTACCTCGCGCACGACGAAGGAAAGACGGTCGTGATCGTCACCCACGACCCCGCTCTTGCAGACGATGCCGACGATCGACTCGACCTCGGCGGTCGAAACGTGAACGACGCCGCGTCGCACAATGCAGCCCTGACTGGAGCCGAATAATGAACAGCGCCAATGCAGCCCGACGACGCTTGATCACCATCGGACTCGGTTGGGTGTCCGTCGCTGTCCTCGAAGCGATCGCGTACACCACCCTCGCGCTCTCGATCGCTGATCACCGGTCGCCGGTTCTCGTCCTGGCCACGGCCACCATCGCTCTATTCGTGACCGTCCTGGTCTCGCGGGGCGGTTACTTCACCGGGGCTCGACTCGTCGGCGATCTCTACGACGCTCTCGGCGATGCCTTCGCCCGTGCGAAACTGTCCTGGTTCACCGACGACAACCGGGCACTGCTCGCCACCGTCGCCGGGCGCGGAATCCCGTCGCTGATGAGTGTTCCCGCGCACCAACTTCAGACCTTCCTGGTTGCACCGCTGATCCCGCTGCTCCTGCTTCCTGGGATCGCGGTCGTCGCGGGGACAGGTGTCATGCTGCTCGTCGGTGGACTGCTCGCCGTGTCGCTCGTCGCTCAGACGCTGGCCCAACGTGCGCTCAGCCGAGCGGACGAGCGCCGACACGAAGCCGAGCTCGCAGCAACTCAGTCGACACTCGAGCTCACCGACCACCTCGAATTACTGCGTACGGCAGCCGGTCCCACACGTTCCGTCGAACGAATCGAGCGAAGCTGGCGGAATCAGGAAGCCGCGCTTGCACGGACCAATCTCGCCGCGGCACCAGCGACATTCATCTCGGCGATCGCCACCATTGTGCCGCTGGCAGGTGCAGTGATTTTCCTCGCCGCCACCGGATTCGACGATCCCGCAGCCGCTCTCGCGCTCGTCATCCTCACCGCTCGCGCCGCTGCGCCGCTCGACGAACTCGCTCTGGCCGGAATCGGAGTCAATGAACTGCGTGCAACGGTTCGCGATTATCGGGCCGCGACTTCGGCTCCCGCACTACCCGAGCCCGCGTCCCAGGACGCCGCGCGCCCTGTTGGAACTGGCATCAAGGTCGTAGGAGTGGACCACGCTCCGGTTCTGCGCGGTATCAACGCGGAGATCCCCGCCGGGGAGCGTGTTCTCGTCGCAGGGCGCTCAGGTACGGGGAAGAGCACCCTTCTCGGGCTGCTCATGCGCTTCGACGACCCGGACGAAGGCAGCGTCACTCTGGGCGGAGTTTCATTGCGCGACTTGCCCTACGACGCTCTGGCGGCACATATCGGCTACGTGCCGCAGGACCCACTCGTGTTCTCGGGCACCCTCGGCGAGAACATCGGACTGGGGAGACCGGGCACTACCGAAATCGAGATCGAGGACGCCGCCAGGCGCGCTGCCCTCGGCGCCGTTCTCGACCGCTCGACGCTCGGCATTCATCAGGACATCGGACACCAGGGTGCCGCTCTCTCCGGCGGCGAACGTCAGCGGGTGGCGATCGCTCGCGCCTTCCTCAAAGACGCTCCCGTCCTGGTTCTCGACGAAGCCACCTCGGCCCTCGACGAGGCCACCGAGCGCCGTATCGCCGGCGCCGTGCGGGAATTGGCGGCCACCGTCTTCGTCGTCACCCACCGCGACCCCGCCATCTGGGAGCCCACCCGCACGATCACCCTCTGACATCGCTTGTCTTACACGCGTGGATACATTGCCGGTCCCGTCGCACCCAGGTGATGACCGCAGTCGGCGATTTCAGCTCAGCCGCTCGATGATGGTGACGTTCGCGGTCCCGCCACCCTCACACATGGTTTGGAGTCCGTACCGTCCATCAATGCGGTCCAACTCGTGCAACATCGTGGCGAACAACTTGGTGCCAGTGGCCCCAAGAGGGTGGCCCAATGCGATTCCACCACCGTTGGGATTGACCCGGGAGGGATCTGCACCCGTCTCGATCAACCAGCTCAGAACTACCGAAGCGAATGCCTCGTTCATTTCTACGGTATCCATCTGGCCGATCGCCATGCCGGATTTCGCCAGTGCATACTTCGTCGCGGGTATCGGCGCCGAGAGCTGCAGCATCGGATCGTCGCCGCGCACGCTCATATGATGAATGCGCGCACGTGGCTTCAATCCATGAACCTCGAGCGCCTTCTCGGAGACAATCAGGGCCGCTGATGCGCCGTCACAGATCTGCGAAGCCACAGCAGCCGTCAGCAACGAGCCATCCCTCAATGCGGGCAGTGCAGCCATCTGCTCCATGGATGTCTCTCGTGGGCATTCGTCAACGACGCATTGGCCCAATGACACTGTCTCACGCTCGAATCGGCCGTCTGTGATGGCAGCACGGGCACGCTGATGCGATTGCAGTGCCCACTCCTCCATGTCTTCACGGCTGATACCCCATTTCTTGGCAATCAGGTCGGCGCCGACGAACTGTGAGATTTCGGCCTCGCCGAATCGTGCTGCCCACCCCCGGGACTTGCTGAAGGGCGTGTCGAATCCGTACTCGTTGCCGGCACGCATCGCCGCCGAG
Organism: Rhodococcus sp. RCBS9; assembly: GCF_029457415.1. Lineage (NCBI taxonomy): Bacteria > Bacillati > Actinomycetota > Actinomycetes > Mycobacteriales > Nocardiaceae > Rhodococcus > Rhodococcus sp. RCBS9. The sequence goes on from NZ_CP120422.1 coordinate 2,180,259, forward strand.
ATAGGAATCGAGGACATGTTCTGCACACCGCCGACAAGCACCACATCTTGGGTCCCGCTCATGACCGCTTGCGCTGCGAAGTGGACGGCTTGCTGTGAAGATCCGCATTGTCTGTCGACTGTCGTTCCTGGGATGTCCAACGGTAGGCCTGCTGAAAGCCAGGCGGTGCGGGCAATGTTGCCCGATTGCGGCCCGATAGCGTCGACACAACCGAAGATCACATCGTCGACGGCCATCGGGTCCAGTCGAGTGCGGTCGAGAATCGATGTGATCACGTGGGCCCCCATGTCCGCTGGGTGCTCTCCTGCGAGCGAGCCGTGCCGTTTACCCACCGGAGTGCGGAGCGCATCGACGACATAAGCCTGAGGTGCAACCATACGAACTCCTTCGAAATCGAACTTTGTCGGGCTTTCGATGTCGCACACACTCTAGCGATCAAGCATTTGTTTAGTAGATGAAACGTGATTTCGAGACCCGCAGCCACCACCACAGGATTGGTCTCCGCACTTCTATCCAACGAAATCCACTGCTGTCGCAATCATTCGACAGTTAGAGGCTCGACCCCCAAACGCGGCTTGGCTGCCCACGCCGCAGACCCCTCACGCCAGCGTGAAACCGCGAAAGATGCGAGAACAGCTGCGGGAGTGCATCTTCGAGCGGAACGAGCGCATCATCCATATCCATTGCCTTCCCTGAGAAATCGTTCAGCCCGCCTTGCGAACAACACCAGCTTTGTCGAGCTACACCGCAAGCCGGCTGGCCGATGGCTGGAAAGTTAGTACTTTCGGTGGAGCCCAGCACGATTGGGCTGTTCACCGCCCAATACAGGCTTCGTATACCGATACGCGTTGCAGGACAACGATTCTACAAACGGTCACGCACTCAGCGATTCATGAACCGCCGCTGGCTCGAAAACTGGATCCCCTTGCGGTAATTGCGCTCCGGGTAGAGCATGGGCACCACACCGTCTTCGATTACCGGAGGTTACCGTGACGAATCTCGTACGCCGACTATCTGCCTGCGTATCCATAGTGGCCGTATCGGTTCTCGCGCCCGCAGCCGTTGCCTCCGCTGCGGTCACCGTTCCGTTCCAAATCAACCCGGCGCCGTTCGGGAACCCAAACGGCAGCTTCGACGCACCCCCTGTCCACTGTGTGGCGGTAGTCGGCGAACAACCTGGCACGGTGACGATCACCGGCGCCAAAGACGAGCGGTGGGGTTGCATGCTTTCGACGGAAGTGCGCTGGATGAACCTCTCGACAGGAGCCTCCGGCACCGGTCGGCTTTCTGGCGACAACCAAGGAACCCCGGGAGAGGCAACCCTGCAGACTGGAGCCGGGCAAGTTGCCGTCGCCATATTGCCTGCCGCCGGACCTGTCACCCCGGGTTTCGCAACCTTCTTCGTCCCATAGGCAACCCTCAAACCCGGGACACCTGCTGTACGAACGACCCGTCGCCACACAATCGTGTGGCGACGGGTGAGGGCTTTCCGTTCTCCAGTTGTACGCCTACAGCTTCGCGCTGATGAGCGGCACGATATGTTCAGCCGCCCACATCGTTCCGATCGGGCCACCGCTGGTGATTGCCCACAGAACGTCGCCACCGTCGGCGGTGCGAGGAGGCAGAGCGACCCAACGACCGGAGGACACCGCTCCCAGCGCTTGGAAGAGCTTCCCGCCGGTCAGCTTGTCGAAATCCTCCTCGCTTCCGGCGGCACTGCGGCCGATCAGCAGGAAGTCCGCATCGATGTTCTCGAGAAGTTCCTCGCCGACAGTGCTTTGGGTGACGAACTCCTGTGCACGCGGATTCTCGGCAAAACCGAGCTCACCCAAGAAAGTTGCCGGCGCCGAGCCGGGAGCTGAAAGGTACTGCAACCCGTTGCCGGTTCCGTAGAAGATCGCCCAGGTTGCAGTCAAGCCAGTGAGTTCAGGGTTCTCCTGACGCACCTTCGCAAAGTATTGATCATGGTCGGTCACGATCTTTTCGGCTGCCTTCGAGAGGTCGAGTGTCTCGCCGAGTACGCGGATCGATTCCTTCCACGGCACGAGCATCCGCGACTTCGTGTCGGGGCTCGTCACCACCGGTGCGATGGAGGACAAACGTTCGTAGTAATCGCCCATCGACAAACCACCCAGGCCGTCGGCCCAGCCGACGGCGACGATGAGGTCAGGTTCGCTCGCGGCGATCGCTTCGACGGGAAGTGTGCCGCCCATCGCGAACTCGAAGGTGTCGAGATCCTCTGCGCCGTAAGGCAGCAAGTACGACTGCGAAGCCGACTCCTTGACCATCGACGAGGAGAGAACGGGTTTGACGCCGAGCGCGAGGAGCATTTCCGTGTCGACGGCATTGGGGACGATTGCGGCAACCCGCTCCGGGCGCTTCTCGAGAATACTTGTACCGTATGGCGATTCCAGGGTCAGCGGGTAAGTAGTCGTTCCTTCCGCAGCGGGAAGGGCGTTCCCCTCCGAACCGGGAGTGGACGCCGTTTTCGAGTCTTCGGCCGAGGCCGAGCACCCGGACACAAGGAGCGCTGCGGCGAGCGCGGCCCCGATCAGTCCGATGATCCGTGATCGTCTGGTGCGCAGGACTGTCATTTCTGCCTTTCGGTGTTATCGAGCGCTTCGGTCTTACCGAGCGATGGAGCCGGGTCAGGAATCTGTGCGCACTGTGTCGCTGCGTTTCCAGTAGCCGGTGAAATCGATGTCGGTCTTCGCAATTCCTCGATCACGAATCAAATGACGCCGAAGCGAGCGAATCGTCGCCTGTTCGCCTGCAAGCCAAGCGAATACGCGTCCGTCAGGCCATTCGACTGCACTGACCGCGTCGAGCAACAAAGAATTAGTGCCGGGCTCCGCCCCCTCGCGTGGCAACCACGTGACACTCACCCCGGGCAACTCGCGCACCGATTGAATGTGAGCCGAGTCCGCAATTTCGACGAACACATGCCCCCTGGCATCGGCAGGCAATTCCTCGAGCAGACGTGCGATCGCAGGTAGCGCCGTCTCGTCACCGACGACGAGCAGATACTCGCAATCTTCCGGGAGTCCCTGCGATACAGAGGGACCCGCGATGTGCATTCGGTCGCCCGGGCCGGCGTCGCGCGCCCAGGTGGTAGCAACTCCACCGCCGTGAACGACGAAATCGACGTCGAGTTCACTTGTTCGCGGATCGTAACGGCGCACGGTGTACGCGCGGGCAAGTGGACGGCGTCCCGCTGCGAAAGTCACAGTGCCGTCGACTATCACCGGCAAGACCGGATCGGTTTCGCCAGGATAGGCGAACAACAATCGGAGGTCGTCGTCGAAGCCGGTGCTGACGAAGGCGGGCTCGGCAAAGCCGTCGGCGTTTGTGAAGGTGTCGAGCTGCGCTCCGGTGAGCGTCACTCTCCGCATGCCCGGCGTCACGTCTGTCACCCGACGTACCTCGAGTTCACGCAAGGTGACTGAGTACGCCGTTGTCGGACGGGTGTTTCGGGGCACGGAAAGACTCCTCGGAAGCGCACAGACGGGGGGGTTCGACCCACGCTCGATCACGGCGGAAGGGCCATTGAATAAAGCTAGCCTCCCCTAATCGGCTACGGTTATCCGTGCGTGCCGACTTCTTACACTCATCGGTGGCTGCGTGAGAAAGCATCTGAATCGGGAGGGCATACGTGGGACCACGGTTGGTGTTCTCCGCGGGCGAAGTCCCCGAGATCCCCGCGTCCCGACTCTCCTTGATCGCGAATGCACGTGAGCCACTGCTCTTCTGGGTACACACCGGACACGCGGAACTACAGATTGGCGACCGCACCCGCAGCGTGACCGCTGGGGCGGCAACCTGGGTGCCCGCGGGAATCGCCTACAGCATCCGAGTCGACCCGGGAGCGGTCGCGTTTCCCATTCCGATGCCCGCTGCCGACCTGCCGCCCACGTTGAACCGGATCATCGATTTCGAGATCCCGGCAGCCTGGCAGGACTGGCTCGTCCACCAGTTCGCGCACAACTTGGGATTTCTGCGCGGTGGGGCGACTGTGGGGGCCGGACTACTCGAGCTTGTCGCGGGGGCCCATTCCAACGACGCCGACGCTTCGGTGTCGTACGCCCCACCGAATTTGCCACGCTCGGCCGAGACCCTCGAGATCGCTCGCACGCTTCTACGGACGCCAGCCGACGACACGGAGCTTTCCCAGTTCGCCCGGCAACTCAAGATCGGCGTCCGCACCCTGCAGCGCCGATTCACGGAGGAGACGGGGTTGCCTTTCGCGCGTTGGCGCACCTCGGCCCGGATCGCGGCAGCAATCGCATACCTGAACTCCGGCCGCGAAATCGGATGGACGGGTGGGCAGGTCGGATTCGCGACGCCCGCGGGATTCACCCGTGCCTTCCGTGAACACACCGGTGTGACACCCAGTGACTACACACGTGCAAACCAAGGCTCAGCGCCGATCCATGAGAACGAGACCTTGGCACAGAGCGTCGCACTCTTGTCCGAGGAAGGCGCCCACTCAGGCTCGGCGCCGATACCGCCGACGATTCCCGCAAGCGGAACGTGGGCCAGGGTCAACAACTTTCACGTCGTCGTCTGGATCTACCGAGGCTCCGCCCGGGTCACTTTCGGCGACCGAACCTGGAATCTGAGGCGGGGCGACGCGATGTGGCTTCCCGCGGGAGTACGCAACAGCGTCGAGATCGCGGAGGGTTCGCTTCTACTTCCGCTCGGATCCCAGCCTGGCGACTCTCCCGTCACTGCACCGCCGCCACGAGTGCTGCACTTCGCGCGCGAAGCGGAGGCGTATCTGTTGCACACGGTCGTTGCGAATTACACCCTTCTGCGCCCCGAAATCCATGACCCAGCGAGGATCTCGAGGCTGATCCGAAACAGCGCGGCGACGCGGACACCCGGCGGCCGAACCGATCCTGTCGAAACGATCCTTACCGCACTCCGCGCGGACCCCACCGATTCGCGCACGCTGCCGGAGTGGAGCGCTCGACTCGGCGTCGACGAGGGCCTGCTCCACAAACGCTTCGTAGCGGCCACCGGCCAGAGCTTCCCGCGCTGGCGCGGTCAGTTGCGGATGACCCTCGCCCGCGCTTATCTCGAGGAGGGCTTCTCGGCCGGAGAGACCGCCCGTCGACTCGGCTACGCGCACGCGTCCGGATTCACCAAGGTCTTCATCGGTGCCCACGGCATGTCGCCCCGGGACTACCAGCGCCGCGGATGGCGGGGAACGGTCGAAGGACTCATCGACTCGTGACCTTCCGACGGATGAGTCCTTCGATCCGTCGTGTCGCCCGCCGAAACGGTCTCGAACTGGCACTACTTCCTTGACTAAATTTTCAGTCAAGGTTTACGCTCCATGCAAGCAGGACGCGGACCGGGCGCGCACGCACACAGCACAAGGAGTCACCGCAATGCAAAGACGTCGGTTCATTCAGGCAGGCGCCGCTGCGCTCAGTGGCCTCTTTTTGGCAGGCTGCGGCGATTCCGACTCAGCCTCGGGCGGGAGCAATGGAGACGACGATCTTCGCGAGTGGGTGATGCCGGAAGAGGGGGATCCGCACAAGCGCACCTGGATGGCGTTCGGTGCCAGCGAAGCGATCTGGGGAGCAGCCCTCCTGCCCGAAGTCCAGCGCAACCTCGCGACGATCGCGCAGACCATCGCGCAGTTCGAGCCCGTCTCGATGCTTGTTCGTTCCGAGGAACTGGACTTGGCTCGCTCCCTCGTCGGCCCATCGGTCGAACTGATCGCCGCGCCTCTCGACGACCTCTGGATGCGCGACACCGGCCCTGTATTCGTGAAAGGCAACGGGACCAAAGCGGGTATCGATTTCAACTTCAACGGTTGGGGCGAGAAGCAGGATTTTGATAAGGACGTCCAGGTCGCAGCTTTCGTTGCCGCCCGTGCGGGAGTCGAATCATTGCCTACCGACCTGATCCTCGAAGGCGGCGGCATCGAGGTCGACGGCGAAGGCACAGCCATCATCACCGAAAGCTGTGTACTCAACAACAACCGCAACCCGGGATGGTCGAAGTCGGACGTCGAAGCCGAACTCGGCCCCCTGCTCGGTCTCGACAAGATCATCTGGCTACCGGGAATCGCCGGCAAGGACATCACGGACGGCCACACGGACTTCTACGCCCGTTTCGCGCGCCCAGGTGTCGTGGTCGCAGGCCTCGACACAGACCCGGAGTCGTTCGACCACGACGTGACCGCACGTCACCTCGAGATTCTCCAGAACGCGACCGACGCACAGGGACGGAAGCTGGAAGTGGTGGTCCTCGAGGCGCCGGTCGCGATCAGGCCCGACTTCGAATCGGACGATTTCGCAGCCGGATATATCAACTTCTACGTATGCAATGGGGCGGTCATCGCACCCGAGTTCGGTGACCCCGAGGCCGACCAGGCCGCCAGAAGTGAATTGGAGCGACTCTTCCCCGACCGCCGTGTCGTGCAGATCAACATCGACGCCATCGCCGCGGGTGGTGGCGGCATTCACTGCACCACCCAGCAGGAACCCGCGGACTAGAAACCTGTCCCGACCACCCTCGTAGAATTCGGACTCGTGTCGAACCGCCAAACGCAAATCTTGGAAGCAGCAGTCCGCGTCATTGCCCAACACGGCGTACGCGGGCTGAGGGTGGAGACGCTCGCTGCCGAGGCCGGAGTGTCGACGGCACTCATCTACTACCACTTCCAGAACCGTGCAGGTGTGCTGCGCCGGGCCCTCGATCACATCAACGATCGCGCCGCGCTGTACACCGAAAGCGCCTTCACGGAGACAGACCCTCGTGCGCAGCTCGAGCAGATGCTCCTGCTGGAGTTTCAGAATGCCCCGAAGATTCGAGAGAACAGCATCGCCTGGGGTGAACTCCGAGCAAGCGCAGTCTTCGCCGACGAGCTGCGCGAACCCCTAAGCACCACGACGCAAGAGTGGGCAGACGACGTCGAATCCTTGATCCGCCAAGCGCAGGACGCCGGACTCGCTGACCCGAAGGCAAGCCCGGCCGACGCCGCCGAGCGACTCACCGCCCTGGTCGAGGGTTTGAGTGAGCGCTGGCTGAGCGGCTCGATCCCCATCGAACGAGCCAGAGAACTGCTCACCGGCGCGATCAGTGTGGAGATCGATCCGAGCTAGCCTCTACCGCTCGCCGACGCCCTTCGATTCCGGAGACAGAGCCGGGAACCAGATGTCGGTCAGAACTTCGGCGGCCTGAATCCGCGTCACATCGATTGTCCCCTGCACGGCCCAGCGTGTGAAGAATCGCTCCAACTGACTCACGAGCAGTTCGACGCGCAACCGTGCCTCGTCGTGCTGTTCCTCCGGCCAACGGCTCAGGTACTTGGGCATGGCATTCGGTAGTTGGGTCATACCGTCTCGCGCTGTCTCGCGGAACTCCGGTTCGAGTGCCACGGCCTCGTCCCAGGCCGGCAGCAGGCGTTTGTTCTCGTCGAACCAGTCGAAGGCACGCTCCAGCCAAGCCGTGAATTCCACGCGAGAGTTCGTGTCGAGAACCCGATCGAGATCGATGTAGAAAGCGAACGCACTCGCCGCCATCCCGGCCGCGCCGATCGTCTTGAGCATCTCCACCTTGCTGGCGAAATGCACGTAGAACGTGGCTCGACTGCATCCGACGACCGAGGCGATGTCGTCGACCGTGACAGCCGCGTATCCCCGTTCCTCGAACAGAGTGCGTGCGGCGTCCACGAGTTTGGCCCGCGTCGCGCGTTTCTGCTCGTCGCGAAGTGTTCCCCGCCTGTTCTTCGGGCCGTCCGTAGTCGTGCTCACGTCGCCCACCTTGCTCGCATTTCAACCTCCTGGCAAATCACCGACTCGCCGTCACCAAAAAACATTGCGTCATTCATTGACACAACGTCAGCGAATGACGCACTATGACTCAAGTCACTTCTCGGGCTTCGATTCTTCTTCTCGCACGCCCGAGACAGAACAGAAAGCGATGGCGAATGAGCCCCTCCCCCTTGCCGAGCGTGTGCATCATCGGCGCCGGGCCTACCGGAATCACGACGGCCAAGCGAATGAAGGAATTCGGAATACCCTTCGACTGCTACGAAGCGTCCGACGAGGTCGGCGGAAACTGGTACTACAAGAATCCCAACGGGATGTCGGCCTGCTACCAGAGCCTGCACATCGACACGTCGAAGTGGCGCTTGGCATTCGAGGACTTCCCGGTCTCCGCTGACCTTCCCGACTTCCCGCACCACTCCGAACTCTTCCAGTACTTCAAGGACTACGTCGAGCACTTCGGACTGCGTGAGTCGATCATCTTCAACACCAGTGTTGTTGCAGCAGAACGTGATACAGACGGGCTGTGGACCATCACGCGCTCGGACGGCGAAGTTCGCACCTACGACGTCCTGATGGTCTGCAACGGACATCATTGGGATCCCAACATCCCGGACTACCCAGGTGAGTTCGACGGGGTCCTCATGCACAGCCACAGCTACAACGACCCGTTCGACCCGGTCGACATGCGCGGCAAAAAGGTAGTCGTGGTCGGAATGGGCAACTCCGGCTTGGATATTGCCTCCGAACTGGGCCAGAGATACCTCGCCGACAAGCTCATCGTGTCGGCTCGCCGTGGAGTCTGGGTACTGCCGAAATATCTCGGCGGTGTACCCGGCGACAAACTGATCACCCCGCCCTGGATGCCGCGTGGTCTACGACTGTTCCTGAGTCGTCGATTCCTCGGCAAGAATCTGGGAACGATGGAAGGCTACGGTCTGCCGAAGCCGGACCACCGCCCCTTCGAGGCCCACCCCTCGGCCAGCGGCGAGTTCCTCGGACGCGCCGGGTCAGGCGACATAACCTTCAAGCCTGCCATCACCAAACTCGACGGAAAGCAGGTTCACTTCGCGGACGGCACCGCCGAGGACGTCGACGTGGTCATCTGCGCCACCGGCTACAACATCAGCTTCCCCTTCTTCAGTGATCCGAATCTGCTGCCGGACAAAGACAACCGATTCCCACTGTTCAAACGAATGATGAAGCCCGGAATCGACAACCTCTTCTTCATGGGACTCGCGCAGCCCATGCCGACGCTCGTCAACTTCGCCGAGCAGCAGAGCAAGCTCGTCGCGGCCTACCTCACCGGTAAATACCAACTGCCGTCCGCGAACGAGATGCAGGAGATCACCAAAGCCGACGAGGCGTACTTCCTCGCCCCCTATTACAAGTCACCACGCCACACGATTCAGCTCGAGTTCGATCCCTACGTCCGCAACATGAACAAGGAAATCGCCAAGGGCACCAAGCGTGCTGCGGCCTCCGGAAACAAGCTACCTGTTGCCGCGCGTGCAGCAGCACACGAACTCGAGAAGGCGGATCGCGCATGAGTGTGGTGAACGGTCACTGCGACAACGAGTTCGACGCCGTCCGAGCGGCTTTCGAGGCTCAACTCGAATCCGGTGAAGAACTCGGCGGCTCCGTTGCCATCACCGTCGACGGAGAATCCGTGGTCGATCTCTGGGGCGGGTACGCCGACGAATCCCGTACCACTCCATGGGGCAGCGACACCATCGTCAACACGTTCTCCATCACCAAGACCATGACGGCCCTGTGTGCGCTCCTGCTGGTCGAACGCGGCCAATTGGACGTGTACCAGAAAGTTGCTCACTACTGGCCCGAATTTGCGGCAAACGGTAAGGAAGACATCGAAGTTCGCCACCTCCTGTCGCATACGTCTGGCGTCTCCGGTTGGGAGCGCCCGATCGAACTGACGGACATCTACGACCTCGAGGCGTCCACCGCTCGCCTCGCTACCCAGAAGCCTTGGTGGACCCCGGGTACGGCGTCGGGCTATCACGCGATCAACTACGGCCATCTCGTCGGTGAGGTCATTCGTCGCATCGACGGGCGAACTCTCGGCAGGTTCTTTGCCGAAGAGCTTTCCGGTCCACTGGGAGCCGACTTCCATATCGGCACGTCCGCAGAGCATTTCGGTCGAATCGCCACCATGGTTCCGCCGCCCGCGTTGGAGTTCGACCTGTCCACGCTCGACCAGGACAGCATCTTCATCAAGACCCTGACCTGCCCACTGCTCGACTACCCCGAGGTCAACACCGCACCCTGGCGGGAAGCCGAGATCGGCGCAGTCAACGGCCACGGCAACGCACGTTCTATCGCTCGGGTCCAATCCCTGATCTCGAACGGTGGTGTGCTCGACGGCCGGAAGCTGCTCTCGCAGAGCACCATCGACCTGATCTTCGAGGTCCAAGCCGACGGTATCGATCTCGGGATCATGACACCACTCAAGTTCGGCATCGGCTACGGACTGCCACATCCGGTTACCGCGCCACTGATTCCCGACGGACGCACCTGCTGGTGGGCAGGTATCGGCGGCTCGATGCTGGTCAACGATCTGGACCGACGGATGACCTTCGCCTACGTCATGAACAAGATGGCACCGGGCCTGATCGGATCCGACCGCAGCAACGCGTACCTGAGCGCCGCATACAACTCCGAGGTCAGCTCATGAAGGCAGCCCAGCTCATGGGGCCCGGGCTCCTGGAAATCAACGACGTGCCGGTCCCGGAGATCGGCCCGTCGGAACTACTGATTCGGGTGGGCGCAGCGGGAATCTGCCACTCCGATCTCCATCTCCTGCACTTTCCGTACAAGATGCGCGAAGAACCGCTGACTATCGGCCACGAAATTGCCGGAACGATCGAAGCCGTCGGGAGTGGCGTCGACGGCCGTTCCGTCGGAGAGCGTGGCGTCGTCTACCTCTGTTGGTCATGTGGACAGTGCCGAGAATGCGTGAGCGGCAACGAGAATATGTGCCTCGCCGCTGGACGCACCGCGATGCCGCCCTGCCCCGGGCTTGGTCCCGAAGGCGGGATGGCCGAGTACGTCAAGATCCCGGCTCGCTCATTCGTACCCATCGGAGACCTCGACTTCCTGCAGGCCGCACCTCTCGCCGATGCGGCACTGACGAGCTACCACGCCATTCGCGGTGCCCGCGAACATCTCCAGCCCGGTGCCACCGCCGTCGTGATCGGCGTCGGCGGACTCGGTCACGTTGCAGTACAGATACTTCGCGCAATCAGTGCCGTGCGCATCATCGCCGTCGATGTCGGACAGGATCAACTCGATCTCGCCAAACGTTGCGGCGCCGACATCACGCTCGAATCGGGACCGGACACCGCGCAGCACATCCTCGACCTCACATCGGCCAGAGGCGCAGAAGTCATCTTCGACTTCGTCGGTATCGACGCAACTGCACAGATGTCCGTTCAAGCGGTTGCGCCGAACGGCGCGTATCGCATGGTAGGTCTCGGAGGCGGAAACCCCGGAATCACTGCCGAAGCTGCCGGCGGACCAGGCTGGCCGTGGGGCGCATCGATCCGGAAGTCGTACGGCGGCACCAGAAACGACCTCGTCGATTCCATCGCCCTGGCACAGGCCGGTCTGGTAACGGTAGAAGTAGCCCGCTTCGACCTCGCTGATGCCCGCGACGCACTCGACCGTCTCGAACACGGCAAGGTCACCGGACGCGCAGTGCTCGTACCCTAATCTTCGAAAGGCACTTCACGTGACTACTTCCGCTGATACACAAGCATTCATCGCGTCCGTCATGGCCGGGCTGACCGGCCCCGGTGGTCCTTTCGAGATGCAAGTCGAGGATGTACTGGGCAGTTCGATGCCCGTCATGAAGAACCGCGACAAGGCACTCGGCGACGTGCTCGCTGCATCCTTCGACTACGGATCACGCGACTATCTGGTGACCAAGGACCGACGCTTCAGCTACCTCGAGCACGGCGAGGCCGTAGCAGCATTGGCGACGGCGCTGCGCGAGCGGTACGGCGTCCGCAAGGGTGATCGGGTCGGCATACTTGCTGCCAATACGCCGGAATGGGTGATGACCTTCTGGGCGGCTCAGTCCCTCGGTGCCATCGCCGTCGGATTCAACTCGTGGTGGGTGGCCCGCGAGGTGGCGTACGGCATCGATCACACCACCCCCACAGTGGTGATCGCCGACGCCAAACGCGCGCAGATTCTTTCCGAACTGAACACCGATGTTCCCGTGCTCACGATGGAAGAAGATCTACCTACCTTGATGGAGAAGTATTCGGGTTCTGCACTGCCCCGCACGTCCGTCGACGAGGACGATCCGGCCGTCATCCTGTACACGAGCGGAACCAGCGGCCGCCCCAAGGGCGCTGTTCACACTCATCGAAACGTGTTGGCCGTCATCGACTACCACCGCTACAGCGATCGCCTCGCTGCGGCGTTCACCGGCAAACCCAGCGACGGCCGACCGAGTGACTTGCGGTATCTGCTGACCGCGCCGCTGTTTCACATTGCAAGCCTGCATAACCTGGCGATCCCACGACTCGCGACGGGCGGAGCGGTGGTCATCCATCAGGGCGCCTTCGACGTCGACGAAGTCCTTTCCCTCGTCGAACGCGAGAAGGTCACAAACTGGGCGGTGGTCCCCACCATGGCAACCCGTCTCCTCGAGTACGGCAGTCTCGAGAAGTACGACCTGACCTCACTGAGCGCCTTTGCGCTCGCGTCTGCGCCGTCATCTCCGGCCTTGCAGGACCGACTGCGCGCACGACTGCCTTTTGCGCAGCACACCTTGGTCGACAGCTACGGGCTCACCGAATCCTCCACCGGCATTTCAGTTGCCACACCACCGGAACTTGCCGCGTTCCCCGGAACTCTCGGCCGGCCGATCATCGGGGTGAGCGTGGAGGTGCGCGACCCCTTCGGTGTTGCAGTCCCCGACGGCGAGGAAGGTGAGATCTGTGCGCGCAGCGCCTATGTGATGTTGGGGTACTGGAACGACGAGACCGCGACTGCAGCCGCTATCGGTCCTGATCGATGGCTCCGAACCGGCGACTTCGGAGTATTCGAGGACGGCCGACTCCGCCTGACGGGTCGCCGATCCGACCTGATCCTGCGCGGCGGCGAGAACGTCTACCCTCTCGAAATCGAGCAGACCATCGACGCGCATCCCGCCGTACTCGAATGCGCTGTGATCGGCATTGATTCGGCAGACCTCGGCCAAGAAGTTGCAGCCGTCGTCGTTTTGCGGAGTGAGGGAGCCGCCGGCGAAGAAGAACTACGCGACTACGTCGCCGAACGACTGGCTTACTTCAAGGTGCCGGTGAAGTGGAAACTGAGCACAACTCCTCTGCCCCGCAATGCAACCGGAAAAACGATACGTGCAAAGGTGGTTCTCTCATGACCTACGACGCCGTGATCAACAACGGTCTGTGGTTCGACGGCACCGGGGCCAAACCAGCTGTCCGCAATCTGGGTATCCGCGATGGGTTGGTTACTGCCATCTCCCTCGATCCACTCGACGAAACCGACTGTCCCCGTGTCATCGACGCCAGGCGCAAGTGGGTGATCCCGGGCATCGTGGACATCCACACTCACTACGACGTCGAGATCCTCGAAGGCCCGGCGCTGAGCGAATCTCTCAGACACGGGGTCACGTCGATCTTTGTCGGATCGTGTTCCCTGTCCACCATTCACGCCAGCCCCTCCGACGCGGGTGATCTCTTCGGCAGAGTAGAGGCAATTCCGCGTAAGCACGTCGTCGACGCACTCAACCGTGCCAAGACCTGGAACTCTGCGAGCGAGTATGTTGCTGCACTAGAGGCGCTTCCGCTAGGTCCCAACGTTGCAGCCTTCATCGGACACTCCGATATGCGGGCCGCCGAGATGGGACTGGATCGTGCTACCAGGAAGGACGTCCATCCCACGGACGCCGAACTCGCGTCGATGGAAGCACAGTTGACCGAAGCTCTCGACGCAGGATTCGTCGGGATGTCCAGTCAGCAATTGTTGTTCGACAAACTCGACGGCGAGACCTGCCGCTCACGCACGCTGCCGTCGACGTATGCAACCACGAAAGAACGACGCCGACTCAATGCGATCCTGCGCCGTCGGGGACGGGTATTTCAGGCCGGACCTGACCTCTCCAACCCGATGAGTACCGGAGCGATGGCGTTCTCCAGCGCGGGTATCTGGCGTAAGCGACTCAAGACGAGCATGCTTTCGGCGGCCGACATCAAGTCCAACAAGTTGGCCGTGGTGATACTCGGCCCACTGGCACACTTGGTCAATCGACTCGGCGGCGACCTGCGCTGGCAGCACCTGCCAGTTCCCTTCGAGGTATATGCCGACGGCATCGACCTGGTTGTCTTCGAGGAGTTCGGATCCGGCGCTGCAGCACTGCATCTGACCGACGAGATGGAACGCAACGTCCTCATGCAGAGCGAGGATTACCGTCGACAATTCCGCAAGGACTACGACCAGAAGTTCGGTGTCAAAGTTTGGCATCGCGATTTCTTCGACGCCGAGATCGTGTCCTGCCCCGACGAATCCCTGGTCGGCAAGAGCTTCGGGCAGGTCGGCGTCGAACGTGGCGGCCTCCACCCTGTCGATGCATTCCTGGATCTGGTCCTCGAACACGGCACGAAAGTGCGTTGGCGCACAACCATCTCGAACCACCGGCCGGAGGTTCTGGACAAGTTCGCCCAGGACAATGGCGTCCAACTCGGGTTCTCCGACGCCGGAGCGCATTTGCGCAACATGGCGTTCTACAACTTCGGCTTACGCCTACTACGACGTGTCCACGATGCCCAAAAGGTCGGCCGTCCGTTCATGACCGTCGAGGCAGCGGTGCATCGTCTCACCGGTGAACTCGCCGAGTGGTACGACGTCGATGCCGGGCACCTTCGATTAGGTGATCGCGCCGACCTGGTTGTGATCGATCCCGCTCATCTCGACGATTCGCTCGACGCGTACGCGGAAAGCCCGGTTGTGGAGTACGACAACCTCTCCCGCATGGTCAATCGCAACGACCAGACCGTCACCGCAGTGTTCGTCGGCGGCGAGTACGTCTTCGGCGACGGAGAAGCAGCACCCGTTCTCGGCAACCGCCGAACCGGAAAGTTCTTGAAAGCAGGTGCCCATTAACACGTCCAGATTTGCCGGGAAAACAGCAGTCGTCACTGGAGCAGCATCAGGTATCGGTGCAGCCATCGCACTAAGGCTTATCGACGAAGGCGCACAGGTAGCTGGAATCGACATCGCTGCAGAGGGTTTGAAAGAGATAGCCTCCCAGCACGGCGGGGCCTTCCTCGCCGTTCCCACTGACGTCACCAAGGAATCCGATGTTGCCGAGGCCCTTGCCGCGGCGGCGGCGGAATTCGGCGGTATCGATCTGGCTTTCAACGTTGCCGGTGCGTCGAGGGTGGGGCAGATCGTCGACCTCGACGAGGCCGACTGGGACTTCACCATCGACCTGGTGCAGAAGGGCGTCTTCCTCTGCACCAAACATGAAGCGCGGCATATCCGAGAGCATGGTCGCGGTGGTGCGATAGTCAACGTGTCCTCATTGAACGCGCACGTGCCGAGCCCCTACGGGAGCGCATACGCGACAGGCAAAGCCGGAGTCGAGATGTTCAGCAAGAATGCCGCGATCGAACTGGCTGCGTCGGGGATCCGGGTCAATGCCGTTCTACCCGGCCTGGTCGACACGCCACTGGTCGCGCCGGTCATGAACTACGAACCCGCCCGCGACATGTTTCTCAGCCGAATCCCCATGTCCCGAGCAGCAACTCCCGACGAGATCGCGGGCCCCTGCCTCTATCTCGCCAGCGACGACGCCTCGTACATCACCGGAACCAGTCTGGTCGTCGACGGCGGCTGGGAGGTCTCGAACTACCCGGATCTGACGACGCTGGGCAACTAGTTCAGTTGCCGGGCAACACACATTGAGTATCGAGGCCGAGGACGTGGTTGAGCCTGCCGAAGGCCAACCACGATCCGAGGCACATGCTCAACTCGACGATTTCTCGCTGGGAATAGTGAGCGGTCATACGTTCCCAGAACTCGTCGTCGAGTCCGTGGTGGTCGAGGGCGTATCTCTCGGCGTATTCGGCAGCGAGGCGCGTCCTGTCGTCGAAGGCATCGGTGGTGCGCCAGTCGGTGACAGACTGATCGAACGTCGACTCCACAGTCTCGCCGTCACGCTCGGTGCGCCAGTCCTGACAGAAGATGCACCCGTTGATCTGAGCGATCCGAAGCCTGGCCGCCTCGAACTCACGGAGGCCGAGAGTTCCGTCTGTGTAGACCTTTTGGGAGAACCCGGCGGCCGCGGGTCCGATGCCGGGGACCATCTCTCCCCACACGTAGCCGATCGGATTCTTGCCTTCGGGTATGTCGATATTCATGTGAGTACCTCCGAGTTTCGGGCACCGAGCTTGCCGACGCCGGGTGTGAGCGGAACGTCCAGCGCGTCGTAGAGACCGGGTTCAGCCTGACGTAGCCAGGGAATTGCGTTGACGAGACGTCCTACGGCCGTGGCATTTCCACCGGCCGCGCGATTTCCACCTTCATCGGTGGCTTCGACGTTGATCTCGATTCGTGGTCGTCCTTCGACGATCACCTTGTGCGCGCCGTCGCCTCCGTCTGGCGGGAGCGGCCAGTCGCGGGCACAGAACGGATGAATACGCGTGACGTGTTCGATCACGATCAGGGGTTCCCCGCCGACGATTCCCTGAACCTCGAATCGCAGTGCGCCTTGGGTGCCGACCGCGAACTCCCCCATATGTTCGGTCGACACGGTTTCCTCGAGCGGGCGGCGCAGCAAGGTCTCGCGGATCTCGTCGAGTTCCACCCCGAGTGCCCGGGCGATGAGCCGAATCTGCCCGCCCCAGACCATGGTGGGTACGGTCGGCGCGACCATGGGAGGTTCGTAGTCCATCGGCTGACCCATCCCGATCAGGTAGCGGACAGAATCCGGCTGTTCGTAGGTCGTGTAGTCGAAGATTTCCTGACACCGGATCTGGTCGATTGTCCCCGCGAGCCCGCTGACGAGAATCGGCAGGATGTCGTTGCCCCAGCCTGGGTCGATACCGGAGACGAACAGAGCGCCGCCGCCCGCCTTAGCAGCAGCTTCGACGGGATCACGAAGTTCGGGAGGCGCAGATTTCGGGTCGTACAGCGCATATACCGACGGCGTGACCACCACAGCTCCGGCGGCCAGTACCCGCGTGATGTCGGCAACCGCGTCGTCGGGCCGAATGTCGCCGGACGCCGCGTAGACCACCGCGCCGGGAGACGCTGCGAGCACGGCATCGGCGTCGTCGGTAGCCGCGACGCCCAGGTGCACTCCCAGATCGGCGAGGTCACCGGCGTCGCGCCCGACCTTCTCGGGGTTCGCAACGATGACGCCGACAAGTTCGAGGGCCGGATTGGCTGTCACAGCGCGAATCGATGCACGCCCGACGTTGCCGGTACCCCACACGACAGTCGGAATCTTGGACTCGGCTTCATTCGAAACTGCACCCATCAATCGGACATTACCCAGCTCAGCGCGTCAGGTCAGCAGAACTGCAAGAATTCGTTTCACTTCATCCGGTCAAAAATGCCATTGCCTGCGCAGTCAGTGCGCCGTCACCCCGCCTCCGGTACGTCTCGGCGGGTCGGCCGTTACCTGGTCTGCTCATCTCGCCGGTACTTTCGAGCGCGTCGAACACCTGCCGGCGGAAGCTGTCCTTCTGGAACGGACGATCGAAGATCACCTCGTAGAGTCCCCGAAGTTCGGCGACGGTGAACGTCCCGCCCGACAATCCGTCCGGATCCACGTACGACGCATACCTCGTGCGTAGGTCCGTGACCGCGAGTCGCACCATGTCGGCGTGATCGAATGCGAGTCCGCTCACTGCCTCGTCGTCGTACACATCGACGAGAAGCGCCGAATCGGGCAGTGCCGATTCCGGTAGGCAAGCCGTGTGTGCGACCGACAAAACCCATCCACGGTCGTCGCGGTCCGGTCGGTCGAAGATCGCCAACTGGTGGAAGCTCGTCTGGGCCAACTCTGCCTTGACCGACAGGGCACGATCGGCTGCGGCCGTGAGCAATTCGCGTTCGTGCAGAAATGTTCCCGGTAGCGCCAGCGCACCGAGACGGTGCCGAACCACCAGAACTTTCAGAGATCCACCGCTGTACGTCAGCACCGCGACGTCCACTGCCACAGACGGACGCGGATAGTCCGTCAATCCCTTGCCGCTCGTGTCTGTCCATTTATTCACCCTTGCATGTTATCTCAAACATGATCTATGGTTAGCGCAAAGTTGATCAAACGATCATCGCGAACCGAAGAGGTGGCTATGAAACTCACCGCACAGCAGTCCGATCGAGCGGCCGGCGTTCTGCTCGGCACCGCAGCAGGAGACGCGCTCGGCGCCGGCTACGAATTCACCTACCCGAAGGCCGAGGTCACGATCGACATGATCGGTGGCGGCCCGTTCGACTGGGCGCCGGGAGAATGGACCGACGACGCCTCGATGGCAGTTGCGATCGCCGAGGTGGCCGCTACCGGAATCGACATCGGAAGCGCTGACGGTCTCGATGCCATTGCAGCACAGTTCATCCGGTGGTACGACTCGAAGCCCGCGGACATCGGCAACCAGACGCGAGCAGTGTTGTCCGTCCGCTCCGAAAGCGCAGCGGCGATGGCGGATCGTGCGCGGGCGATCAGCGGCCGCAAAGCCGGCAACGGCTCGCTCATGCGGACTGCTCCCGTCGCCCTCTCCTACTTGGACGATGCAGAAGGTGCCAGGTCGGCAGCGCACCGGATCAGTTCACTCACGCACGACGACCCGCGTGCCGGACAGGCGTGCGAGTTGTGGACCCATGCCATCCGCCATGCCGTTGTCTCCGGCAACTTCGACGGTGTTCGCGGCTTCCTCTCCGTTGCCGATCAGGACGTCGCCGAATACTGGGGCCCGCTGCTCGATCAGGCCGAAACCGGGAACCCGCAGGACTTCTCCAAGAACGGTTGGGTGGTGCATGCACTTCAGACTGCTTGGTGGGCAATCACTTCCACGGACAATGGCGATGCTCGCCACCTCCAGTACGCATTGGAAGCAGCAGTAAGAGCCGGCGGGGACACCGACACGACGGCGGCCATCGCGGGTGGCCTCCTCGGCGCCCGCTGGGGAGCGTCGGCGGTTCCCGCCCGTTGGCGCCGAATCATGCATGGCTGGCCGGGATACCGTTCCTCCGATCTGATTCGCCTGGCAATAAAGACTGCTCGCGGCGGTACCGACGACAAGAACGGATGGCCGTCGACGGCAGAACTCGACTACTCGAGGTTTCGCGGAACCCACCACCTGACGACGCACCCGCACGACGACGGCGTCATGCTCGGCGGCGTCGATGCGGTGTCCACTGCAGACTACGACGCCGTGGTCAGCCTGTGCCGCATGGGAACACGACAGGTCGCCCCTGATCACGTCGAGTTCTGGTTGGTCGACGACGGTCACGATTCCAACGCCAACCTCGAGTTCGTTCTCGACGACGCAGCGCGCACCGTCCAGGCGTTGCGGGCCGAGGGAAAGCGCGTACTCCTCCATTGCGTTCAGGCGCACAGTCGCACGCCGTCGGTTGCAGCGCGATACTCGATGTTGATCGGACGTGATCCCTACGACGTACGCTCGGCTATGCCGTGGGCTCGCCCGAAGCGTGAACTCTGGAACACGGCAGTCGGAAACGCGGCCGTCGGACACACAGCCGTCGGGTACCCAGGAGGATCCATGCCCGCTATTACAGTCGTCGAAGGTGACATCACGACGCTGACGGTCGACGCCATCGTCAATGCGGCCAACTCCAGGCTCCTCGGTGGTGGCGGTGTCGACGGCGCGATCCACCGAGCCGGAGGACCGGAGATCCTGAAGGCCTGCGAGGTATTGCGCAACACCAGCCTTCCCGACGGCCTGCCGGTGGGTGCGGCCGTGGCCACCACCGCGGGAAAGCTGCACGCCAAGGCCGTGATTCACACCGTCGGCCCGAGGTATTCGCGCTCCGAGGACCGATCCGGATTGCTTCGGTCGGCGTACACCCGCAGCCTCGCCGTGGCCGACTCGATCGACGCGCGAACCGCCGCCTTTCCGTTGATCTCGGCAGGGGTCTACGGCTGGCCGAAGGAAGATGCCGTCCGACAGGCCGTTTCAGCGATTCGCGCGGCGAAGACCGAGGTCGAGACGGTCACACTGGTGGCATTCAACAAGGAGACGGCAGAACTGATGCGCCGCGCGATCGCCTGACCGTTTACCGGGCCCACTTCACGCCACGTTAAAGCAGTGCAGAGCGGTCGGAGAAGTGGAGAAATTTCACCGGTTGGACGTTTGTCCAACAATTTGTCCGAATCGCATATTTTGCGGCTCGCTCTGTGTTCTACTCCTCTCCAGGGTTTGAGCTGGTAGTGAGCAAACGACGAGACGTATTCGATTCTCTGTCAGCTCGAGGCCGGTTCCCGGACCCGGCTTCAAGCCGAGAGCTCGATCTTGTCGAGCGCTACTCAAGGAGAATGTGAATGGTGTCGACGTTGATGCGCCGAGGAGTGGGGGTGGCCGCGTCGTTGACCGGATGCGTTGCCCTCGTGATCGGCGGAGCCGGAGTCTCGTCCGCCGCTGATGTGGACCTTCCGTTCACGGCATCGTGCCACGGGTGGCAGTTCCCCGGACCGATCACACACAACGAGACGCGTGATTCCGGCGTCACGATCAGTGCGCCGGCCGTGGTCCCGCCGAACTCCACCTTCACATACCGCCTCGCGCCCAAGCCGATGACGGTCCCCAAGGACGGTTACGACCTCAGGTCCGTCGTGAACTGGACGCGTCTCAAGTTCGATTTCGACATCCCTGCAGGCACCTCCTACGTGGGGGCGCAGATCGTGGCCGGCACCAGCTCGAATCTGGGTGGGGTCGCCCCGACGATCACGCGGGTGAACGATGCCGGTTCACCCGATCCGAGTGGGACGCATCTTCGTATCTCCGGCAACAACATCACGGCGGGCAACGGACCCAACACCGACGACAACGGCGGCGGCGGAATCGAGGTCGGTGGAGGAAAGACGTTCCAGCTCCCGGCAGTCGACGTCACCGTCACGTCAGGGGCTGTCGGCACCCAGATCAAGCCCATGCTGCGCGTGTCCGATTCCAACTCGGGTTCCTACGACAGTGCCGCCAACTACCTGACCTTCCTGCAGCAGGAGACCCTGCTCGGCGGCGTCAAATACTGGCTGACCACCAATTGCTCACCACGCGACAATCGTTCGGCCGGATTGAACGCCGGCGGCCGGCCGCTCGCCGTGATCAACGTCGACTCCAGCCTCGCTCAGACACAGACGCGAATCGACGCACCCGGTAAGGCCGTCGTCGGTGACTCCGTGGAACTGACGGCAACGGTCACTCCGTGGCCGTCGGGAGGAACAGTGCAGTTCCGTGACGGAGGGGTCGACCTCGGCGCTCCGGTGGCCGTCGTCAACGGCGTCGCAAAGGCCAACCGCACGATGACAACAGCGGGCGACCACAACATCACGGCGTACTACACGGGATCGGCCGGTTTCATGGAGTCGATGTCGGGCGCCGTGACGATCAACGTCGTCGAACCGTCCGAGCCCGAGCCTGGCACCGGTAGCCTTGGTACCCCCGGATTCGGGTCGTGAAAACTGTGAACAGAAACCAGGATTCGACGATGAACTCGAAACTCCTACGCGGCTCTGCGATTGCAACCGTCTCGGTACTGGCCGGCGGCTTGTTCTCCATCGTCGGCGGCGGGATCGCCTCTGCTGCCCCCGAGACCAAGAGCGTGGCCTTCACAACTGCATGCCATGTGCGCGAGATGGACGGTGTGGCAAGCCCGATCACGTTCAACGAGACACTCGGCTCGGGAGTCACCATCACCGCGCCGACCACCGCGGCACCAGGTGAGACCGTCACCTACCGCGTGCAGCCGAACGAGATGAAGGCAAACAGCGGCGGCCATGCCAGCCGTGGAGTCGTGCATTGGGCCCGGATCAAGTACGACTTCGACATCCCGTCCGGCGTCGAATTCGTGAGTTCCCAGCTTGTGGCGGACAGTGCGTACGGCCTCGGATCCGACAGTGCCACTCCGACAGTCACACGGATCGACGACGGCGGTAATCCATCGGCATCCGGTACGCACCTGCGTATCTCCGGATCGAATCGGACCACCGGAAACGGTCCGTCCTCCGCAGTTCGATCGAGTGACGGCATCATCGTCGGTGCCAACACCAAGTTCCGACTCCCCGCAGTCGACGTCACGGTCAAAGCTGGTGCGGCCGGTACCGAGATCAAGCCTTCGCTGAGGGTTTCCGATCCCGGTTCCGCCAACTACGACGACGACCGAAATGCGCTCACATTCGTCCAGCGCGAAAAGGATGTCTTCGGAGTCAACTACTGGGAGCGCTACAACTGCTCCCCGCGGGACAACAGGAACTCCGGCCTCAACGCCGGCGGCCAGGCCCTGACCACCATCTACGTCAGCCAACCGACAACCACCACAATCCAGATGCCCGGCTCGATCCAAGCCAGCACACCGACCGAGCTTGTCGCAAAGGTGGATCCGGCCCCGGTCAACGGAAACGTGCAGTTCAGGGTGGACGGCGCCGACGTCGGTACACCGGTCACGCCCGGTGCCGACGGCACTGCCCGGCTACCGCATACCTTCTTCACCGCCGGAACCGCGCGAGTCTCCGCAACGTTCCAGGGCGTCAACGGATTCCAGAGTTCCAACTCGACCGAGGCGATGGTGACGGTGACTGCCGCACCTGTCGTCAAGCAGACCGACACGGCCGTGAACGTTCCCACCGATGCTAAGACGGGCGTTTCGGTGTCGCTGAGGGCGCAGGTCACGCCGACACCCACCGGTGGCACTCTCCAGTTCAAGGACGGCGCTGCAGATATCGGCGCTCCGGTCCCGGTGGGCACTGACGGCAAAGCCACTCTGGAACATGCCTTCACCTCGGCTGGATCTCATGCCGTCTCGGCCTACTACTCCGGCGCAACAGGATTCATGCCGTCGATGGCACCCGCTCAAACGGTCACCGTGTCTGATCCCGCACCGTCCGATGTCACCACCTCGACCTCACTGGCAGCTCCCGCGACGACCAAGCAGAATGTCGCGGCAGAACTGTCCGCGACGGTCACCCCCAACCCCGGCGGGGGCTCGGTTCAGTTCTACGACGGCGACCAACCCATCGGACAGCCCGTTGTCGTCGGAGTCGACGGAGTGGCGCGACTGACGCACACTTTCGCATCGACGGGCGATCATCGGATCAAGGCGGCATACGCCGGGCGAAGTGGATTCACACAGTCCGCGTCGGACGAATCCGTCGTCAAGGTTTCTGCTGCGCCTGACGACGGCGGGAACGGCGGTTCGGGCAGCCTCGGTTCACTGGGCGGTCTCTTCGGTTCCTGATCGAATTCTTCTCGACGCTGTTGCCGCTGCACCGATTCGGAGCAGCGGCAGCAGCCTGTTGCGGCCGTGGTCATAGAACTGATTGATTTATCGATGGAGCACAAGTGTCCAGGAATTCTCTTTCTCGACGGTCGTTTCTCGCCGCCGGGGTCGGTGCAACTGCAGTCGCCGCTACTTCCCTTCTCCCGCCGTCGCTTCAGCGTGTACTGGCGACACCCGTCAACTCCGGCGGGCTCGATTCGATCGAGCATGTTGTCCTCGTCATGCAGGAGAACCGATCTTTCGATCACTACTACGGCGCACTGAGGGGTGTTCGCGGATTCGGGGATCCGAATGCGCTGCGTCTGCGCGGCGGCCACAGCGTCTTCGAACAACCCGGTCCTACCGGTCCTGTGCTCCCCTTCCCCATCCGCGATTCCGCTGCGGCACAACGCATGGACACCCAGAACGTGACCGGACTCGACCACAGCTGGGCGGGCGGACATGCCGCACTCGCCGACGGCTGGCACGACGGTTGGATCGCGGCAAAAACCAGTACGACAATGGCGTACTACGACCGGCAAGACATCCCGTTCCATTACGAACTGGCGGACGCGTTCACGATCTGCGACGCCTACCACTGCTCCGTACCGACATCGACGAGCCCCAACCGGAACTATTGGGTCTCTGGATACACCGGATACGAGCCACTTTCGCCTAATCCGACCGAGTCGGTCTTGCCTTCGGATCCGCCCGGCCCCGAGGGAAGAGCTGTAACCAATGCGGCCTATAACCCCTGGCACGCCGGCTACGGATGGACGACGGTTCCCGAGCGGTTGCAGTCCGCCGGCATTTCCTGGAAGACCTACCAGGAGTGGGACAACTTCGGAGACAACAACCTCGAATACTTCACTGCCTTCAAGAAAGTGGCGGCAGGACTGCTTGGTCGGCCAAGCCTGCTCCCCTACGAACTGCAGACCTTGGCCGGGTTCTATCTCGCCCTGCCGTCGATGCCGGCGCCGGTCCAGGACGCAGCGGTACTGGCCCTCGCGAATGCCGCAGACCAACTGTCGCCTGCTGATCGCCAACTCTACGATCGCGCGCTGTACCGATCCCGGCCCGGCACACTGGCCGCCGAGTTCAGGAAGGACGTCGAGTCGGGCCGACTGCCGCAAGTCAGTTATCTCGTTCCGTCCGAGGTGGATTCGGAGCATCCATCGGGTTCGTCACCTGCGGCGAGCGCAACACTGCTCTATCAAGTACTCGACGCCATCGCGTCCGATCCGGATCTGTGGGCGAAGACGGCCGTGATCGTCAACTTCGACGAGAACGACGGGTACTTCGACCATGTACCGCCACCTCGACCACCGCGCTGGGTCGAAGCCGAATGGGTCGGTAATCAGCCGCTCGGTCTCGGCCCGCGGGTGCCGATGACGATCATCTCGCCGTGGACTGTTGGCGGTTTCGTTTGTTCACAAGTGTTCGACCACACGTCCGTCACGCAGTTCCTGGAAAAGCGGTTCGGAATCACGCAACCGGAAATCGACCCGTGGCGACGCACGGTGAGTGGCGACCTGACGTCGGCGTTCGACTTCGCCAACCCGCGTAGCCGGCCGACGTTGGCGCGCCCGCAACCCACACCACCGCTGGAACCGCGATGGACGCCAACACCTCCCACCGAACAGAGAATGCCTCTGCAGGAAAGCGGCACTCGACCAGCACGGGCCCTTCCCTATCAGCCCGACGCCTACACGACGGTGAACCCGGAAACCGGCTCGTTGGCGGTCCATCTGGCCAATACCGGCGCCGCATCAACGCACCTGGCCTTGTACCCGTACGCAGGTGAGTTCGACGAGCCACGGCATTACGACCTCCTGGGTGAGGTCGATGACACCGTTGCGCTCAGTGATCGCGTTTACAGCCTGACCCTGTTGGGTCCCAACGGTTTCAGGCGCGAGTTCAGCGGAGCTACAGACAGTGCGGCAGCCTCGCTCGACGTCTCGACAACTGTCGACGCAGGGACGCGCACGCTTGTACTGACGGCGACCAATTCCGGAAGTCGTGCACTGACGGTCAATGTGGACGGAAACCGACGCAAACTCGCTGCCGGTGCACACTCTCGGTGGACGGTGCGTTCGGTGGACGGCTGGTATCAGGCCGCCGTGACGGTCGACGAAGATCCTGAATTCAAGCGCGTGCTCGTCGGACACATCGAAAACGGGCGGACCAGCGTAAGCCAACCGACGTGAATCGACACCGAGCGTTCAAGCCCAGGGCCGAATCCCCATTCGGACAAGTCAATCCATCCACACACCCAGAAGGAGTTTCCGTGCGTCGTATCCCGCTCTCAGCACTGATAGTCGCGGGCTCACTGATACTGGGCGGCGGAATTGCCGCGGCTCAGGGCAGCCTGCCCACGTCGGGGAGCGCCGATGGCACGTCGGTGCCACCGTCGTACCTGACCGACGACGCCGGGCGCTCCTTGATCCTGCGAGGGTTCAACACGGCGTCGAGCGCAAAAAGCGCACCCGACGGCATGCCGAAGTTCACCGAAGCCGATCTCGAGCGCGAACATGCCGACATGGGAACAAATTTCGTGCGTTTCCTGATCTCCTGGCGTTCGGTGGAGCCAGAGCCGGGACAGTACGACCAGAAATATCTGGACCGCGTCGAGGACCGGGTCAGCTGGTACGCCGAACGCGGGTACAAGGTCATGCTCGACATGCATCAGGACGTCTACTCCGGCGCGATCACACCAGAGGGCAACAGCGGCAACGGCGCCGGCAACATCGGCAACGGCGCACCGGCCTGGGCGACCTACATGGACGGCCTTCCGGTCAGCCCTCAAGACCGCTGGGAGCTGTACTACGTCCAACCCGGCGTGATGCGCGCATTCGACAACTTCTGGAACACCACCGGCCAACACCCCGAACTGGTCGAGCACTACGCGAACGCCTGGCAGGCGGTGGCCGAACGTTTTGCAGGCAATGACACCGTCGTGGCATACGACCTGATGAACGAGCCGTGGGGCGGTTCCCTCCAAGGCCCCGCCTTCGAAGGTGGGCCCCTCGCTGCCCTGTATCAGCGAACCACCAACGCCATCAGGGAAGTTGATCAGGACAGCTGGGTGTGTGTGGCCCCGCAGGCCGTCGGCGTCAACCAAGGTGTCCCCAGCGGACTCACGAAGATCAACGACCCACGAGCCGGCGAACAGCGAATCGCCTACTGCCCACACCTGTACCCGCTGCCCCTCGACCTCGGTGACGGATACTCCGGTCTCTCACGCACACTCACCGACGCGACCATCGACACCTGGCGCGACAGCGTCGAACACATCGCAGGCAACGTACTCGGCGGCGTTCCGATCATTCTCGGCGAATTCGGGCTCGACACAACACTGCCCGGCGCAACCGACTACATCGACCGCGTCTACACGACCGCCCGAGAACTCGGCGCGGGTGTCTCCTACTGGTCCAGTGATCCAGGTCCTTGGGGCCCGTACCTGCCGGACGGATCGCAGACACTCCTCGTCGACACCCTGAACAAGCCGTATCCGCGTGCCGTCGCGGGCACACCCACCGAATGGTCCTCGACCGTTGACCGCCTTCAGCTGACGTTCACCCCGAACCCCGCGGTAACGGCACCGACCGAGATCTACCTACCCGAAAGCGGCTTTCCCGGCGGCGTCGACGTCGCGGGCGCCGACATCGTGAACTGGAACCCCCAAAGCCGTCTTCTCACAGTGGAAACCGCGGACGACGCGGGCCCCGTCACGGTCACGGTGACGCCGGCAAGCTGATCGCGGGCGTCGAGATTCCTGGATATTTGTCCAGTTCTTTCGTAACGTACAAGCGACGGGTGATCAGCCGACGGAAGGCGAGTATGTCCACGGAGAAGATGTCTGTCCAAGATCGTGTTGCGCGGGTGCTGCTCGATGTCGTCGGCGCCTTACCGACCGGCGCGCAGCGCATTCTCGGTGGCAAGCCGAAGGAGATCGACGGGC
The DNA here is from genome assembly GCF_029457415.1 of Rhodococcus sp. RCBS9. Taxonomy (NCBI): domain Bacteria; kingdom Bacillati; phylum Actinomycetota; class Actinomycetes; order Mycobacteriales; family Nocardiaceae; genus Rhodococcus; species Rhodococcus sp. RCBS9. Next base: position 2,207,493 of record NZ_CP120422.1, read on the forward strand.
AGACTCTGCACCCCGAGATCCAGCTTGCGCTGAGATTGCTCTCAGCGGTCGAAGGTACGAGCTTCGAGCATCTTCCGGTCGAAGAGGGACGGGCTCAGATCGACGCCGAATCGCGACTGTTCGGCGGTACGCCCATCGACATCGAGACGGTACGTGACCTCGAGATCCCGGCCGGGGATCACGCGATTCCGGCTCGGCTGTATCGCCCGGCCGGAGTCTCAACGCCCGCTCCACTTTTGGTGTACTTCCACGGCGGCGGGTTCGTCCTCGGCAGCCTCGAGAGCGGCGACAGTGTGTGCCGCTTCCTGGCCCGCCACGGCGAGGTCAGTGTGTTGTCGGTGGACTACCGGTTAGCACCGGAGTTCCCGTTCCCCGCCGGGGTCGATGACGCCGTCGCCGCATTCCGGTACTGCGTCGAGCATGCCACCGAGCTGGGTGCAGATCCGAAATCCATTGCGGTAGGCGGAGACAGCGCGGGTGGGAACCTGGCTGCCGTCGTCGCGCAGTCCACGACCGAAGACGACGTCAAACCAGTATTCCAACTGCTCTTCTTCCCCTGGGTGGACCTTTCGTCGAAGCGCCCTTCGCACAAGATGTTCGGCACCGACTTCTTTCTCACCGACGCCCAACTCGACTGGTATGCAGCCCATTACCTGTCGGGCGGCGCTTCGGCTCTCGACCCGCGAGTCTCACCGCTGCTCACTCCGGACCTGGCCGGCCTACCGCCCGCGTACGTTGCCGTCGCCGGTTTCGACCCACTACGCGACGAGGGCGAGGAATACGCGAACCGGCTGCGAGAGGCCGGAGTCCCGGTTGCACTCAGGCGTCACAGTGGATTGATCCATGCCTTCGTCAACACCACCGGTGTCGGCCATACCGGTCAAGATGCGATGTTCGAGGCCTGCGACGCTCTGCGGGTTGGACTTTCGGGCCCGCACTGAGGGCAGGGTCACGAAACGGGGAGTGCCAGATCCGCCCACTCGACCATCGCTTCGAGCACGGAGCGCAGTTCCATCCCCGTCGCGGTGAGTTCGTACTCCACTCGCGGCGGCACCTCGGCGTAGGCAGTCCGGGTCACCAGATCGAACTCCTCGAATCGCTTGAGCCTGGCGGAAAGTGTCCTGGGACTGATGCCGGGCAATGCGCGTCGTAGTTCCGTGAAGCGCATCGGGCCGTGCGTGAGCTCACGAACGATCAGCGTTGCCCACGGTCCGTCCAGAACCAGCAGAAAGCGCGCGACGCCGCACTCCGGAAGCACGTGACCTGATTCACTCATCGATTCCCCATTAGTTCACTTGAAGTAACTGGTTCCCAATCTGAACTATAGGCGTCATGACTTACACAGTGCATGGCGCCACCGGCGCACAGGGTTCTCCCGTTCTCGCGGGATTGGTCGCGGCTCTCGCCGGATCGACAGGTGCCGAAGTCCGAGCAATCACCCGCAACCCCGATCAGACGTTCGAGGGTGCGAACACCGTCGTCGCGGACAATGCGTCAGTCGACTCTCTCGCCGACGCTTATCGCGGGGTAGACGGGGTGTTCTTTCACCTGCCACTCGCCGGTGACACCGAGACGCTAGCCGGTTACGCCCACAACGTTCTGGCAGCAGCAAGAGTGACAGGTCCTTCGCGGTTCGTGATCTCTACCAGCGGCACGGTGACCGGCGACGCTACTTCGCCGCTTGCCGGTCCCAACACACCCGTTCTCTCCGAGCTCGTCGACGGACTCCGCGCCGAAGGTATCGCGGTGACCGTCCTGACCCCGCGTTTGTTCCTCGAGAATCTTCTTCTGCCCACCGTGCTGTCGGGGGTGAAAGACGAAGGGGTCCTGCGTTACCCACTGCGTGCCGATCTCGCGGTCGCATGGAGTTCACATCTCGACGTCGCTGATGCAGCCGTTGCGGCCCTGACTCTCGACGTAGCACCGGACGCGGTCGACATCGGACAGATTCCGGCGATCACCGGCATCGAACTCGCCGAGGCATTCGCCGAACACTTCTCGCGCGCGGTAACTTTCGAAGCCGTGACGCCCGATGCCTTCGGTGCGTCGATTGCGCCGATCATCGGAGGGGGCGCAGCAGCCGGGGTTTCCCAGCTCTACACGGGACTCGAATCTGCCGACAGCGTCGCGTTCGACTCCGCGACGGGTTCTGCCGTTGCCTTGGGCATCGTCGCCCGCAGCACCCGGGCCTGGCTGGTAGATCTCGGAGTGAACTGACCGGAGCAACGCAATCGGCCGGCTCCGCGACGTATCGCGTGGAGCCGGCCGATTTCCGGGGTTACCGGTGCGTGCGGGTCTTCAACTGGCGGTTCAGCTGCCGACTCCCGAAGTCCAGACCGGCACCGTCACTGGTGGCCAGCACGGTGAGTCCAGCGGCGACCAGCAACGAAATAAGCACAACGCTCATGGTGAGTCACCTTTCTTCCTGTCGTGAAACGGTTTTGCGCCTCCAGGAAATGTCGACATATCCGGCACCCCACTTCAGCTGACCTCAAAGTATCTGTAACTATGGGTTACGCGCAATGTGTGGTCCCTCACCTGAAAGCGCAGGGTGATGCGCAGATCACGCTGCGTTCGACGGCGGACTTACCTGGCCAGAACCATGTTCACGAACTCGTCGGCGAGCGCCTGAGCGTCCGCACCGCTGCCAGGAACCACATCGGGCGCACTGTGTACCAATTGCATCTGCCCCAGGTACATCGAATAGGCAAGTACGCCACGATGTTCCGCTTTCTGCCTGTCCATCCCCAGATCGACCAACAACGTCACGATGTAGGTAACTCGACGCTCGGTGACACGTCGAACCGCCGCCGAAACCAAAGGATGGCCGATCCCGGCAAGCAGTTCCAACTCCGCACGGCGACCGGCCAATCCGGTCGTGACCGAATCCACCAGACGACGCAACCTCACCTCCGCCGGTTCACCAGAGGACTCGACGGAGGAGATCAGTCTCTCGGTTGCCAAAACTTCCCACCGGCCGAGCGCAGCTTGCAGCAATTCGTCGCGGTTGGCGAAGTGCCAATAAAAGGAACCCTTGGTCGACCCGAGCGTGCGCGCCACCTTTTCCACTGCAACTGCATCAGGCCCATGGCTTGTCAGAGCCTGGAAAGCTGCATCGATCCACTGGTCGCGAGAGAGTCGGGCGCGGGCATTCGTCACCTCCGTACGGTACCGTATGGGTAAGTTCCATACGGCACCGTACGGAGGACGAAATGACACTCGCTTTCAAGGCAATGCCTGCACCGGACTGGGCAGAAGCCACCACGATCACCATCCCGGCTGTTCCGACCCATACATCCGAGGAGTGGGCGCAGGCAGTCTTCGACGTCAGGAATGTCCCCGCACCCGTCCTCGCGATGTTCTGGCTCAGGGAGCGGATAGTCGGACTGCTCGGCATCGCCAAGGGACGCTCCGACACCTTTGCCGTCGACAAGATCGCCGACGGCGAGGCCCTCATCGAAGCGGACGAGAAACACCTACGATTCGTCGCCTCGGTTCAGGCCGACAACGACGCCGGCCTCCTGCACGTCGTCACCGCCGTGGAGCTGAAGAACCGCGCGGGCCGAATCTACTTCGCACCCGTTCAGGTACTGCACGGCGTGATCACGCGGACAATGATGACGTCCGCTCGAAAGAGACTGTGCACGTGATCAACCGTCCGGACCGCCCTTGAGTTCGAGGCTGATCTGATCGGCATCCAGCGCGGCAAGTGCCGATCCGAGCATCCGTGCGTCGAACACGCCATCGTCACGTGCGTCGAGCAGTGCCTGACGCTGCGCGTCGATCACGTCGAGGCGGATCCTCTTCTTCGACCGACCCTCTGGCGGAACGACACTCGCAGCAGCATCTTCGAGGAGGTCGAGCAACCTGCGATGCTCGTCTAGTTCGGATTCGGTGAGGTCCTGCGCTGCCGGACCGGTCGCCACTACGACGCGCTTCAACGTTCCTCCCTGAAGGATCAACGAGCCTGCTGCCACCAGGAACGCAACCAAGATCAGGAGCGATCGACTCGGGGTGTCTTCCGGCAGAGTCTGCGCTGCAGCCAGAGTGACCGCCCCGCGCATGCCGGCCCAGATGACGATCGTGCCTTCACGCCATCCCAACGGCGCAGCAAGGTAGTAGTCGATATCGGCAACCGTCCGCCGAACCCGAACCTTGAACCTTTCCATCTGATTCGCCGAAGGTGCCCGGCGCCTGCTGCGTCGTTCGTCTGGCGGGTAATCCTCGGGATTGTCGAGGCGATTCGCGATGTCGGAGAGTCTGGGTTTCATGCGTTCACGAAAATTCGCCCGCGCTTGGAGCGCTCGCAGGAGCGGGGCCACGTACAGAGCCCGCACCAAGATCGTGAGGAACAGTGCACCCGCCGCCACGAAGACCGCCGTGGATATGCCCTCGTGGTCGACCCGGACATCGTCGACTATCGACGAGAGTTCAAGGCCCATCACCAGGAAGATCGCACCTTCGAGGACCAATTCGACTGTGCGCCAGTTCTGGGAGTCGGACAACCGGTGTCGCGGTGACAGCTTCCGAGGAGCGTCGTAGCCGGTGACGAGCCCGGCCACGACTGCAGCAACCAACCCTGACGCACCCAACTCTTCGGCGGGGATCGCCGCCAGAAACGGCACCGTGAACGAGATGACCGTGTTGACCGTCGAATCGGTGACACGGGCGCGAACCATCAGGTTGACCTTGCCGACGACAACTCCGATGACCGCGGCCACGACGACGGCAAAAGCGAACTTGCCCAACACACTCCACAGCGACACCGATGCGGCGGCCCCGGCGATGGCAGTACGCAACAGAACCAGAGCGGTGGCGTCGTTGAGCAGGCTTTCGCCTTCGAGGATCGACACCACACGCGGTGAGACCGGGAGTTTCTTGACGATGGACGTGGCGACGGCATCCGTCGGACTCACGATCGCGCCGAGTGCAATGCCCCACCAGATACCGAGTCCTGGTATCACCCAGGAGAAGAACACGCCGAGAACAAGCGCACTCACGACAACGAGCAGAACGGAAAGCCCACCGATGGCACCGAACTCACGCCGAAACTCCATCGACGGCATCGAGACCGAGGCGGAGTACAGCAGTGGCGGAAGCACGCCTGCCAGAATCCATTCCGGGTCGATGTCCACTGCTGGGACAAATGGTAAGAGGCTGACAACGATCCCGGCCATCACCAGAATCAACGGTGCTGCGACTCCGATCCGCGCTCCGAGCGTCGAGGCCGCGACGATTCCGAGCAGTCCGAGCACCACGATGATCAGAGCATCCACTGCTTCCCCCTGTACCCCGGATTTGTGTCTGGCTCTTTCTACACCTTTGCCGGAGACGGGGGCGAGACCTGCCAGGCAACGGCGATCAGAACAACCGTGAACGCCGATGCGGGCCACAGAGCGTGAAGACCGATCCATCGGTGAACCAACGCACCGACCACCGCGCCCGCGATCAACCCGGCACACATCCCGAAGTGCTGCAGCCACGCCCACTTCGGGCCACCCAGAAAGGCACCGGTCAGACGCTGGCCCATCTTGACCAGCGCACCGGTCATGTACGTGACACCGATCGTCACCTCGCCGTCGCGCTGGAACACCGAGTTGACGGCTCCCATCGCCAAAGCCATCGCCGAGATCGCGCCGGGGGTGACGTCGAGGCTGCTCATCACCGAACCGATGGACAGCAGCCCGGCTACAACCGCGAGCACCGTGACCTTGCGAGCCCGGACCGAATAGCGCTCCGTGAAGTGGGTGACGACGGTTCCCAGCGCGATTCCCAGGAGGAAGAGCACGATGATTCCGCCGGCAACTCTCGCGGTCGACCACACCCCGTCGGCAAATGCGACGCTCGCCTGCGTCATGTTGCCGCTCATGAACGAAACGAAAGGCCCACCGAGCGTGATGAATCCGAGCGCGTCGACGTAACCGGCCAACCCGGCGAGCGCTGTCGCCAGGCCGATCAGCGACCTGCTGTATCCCGTCACCCGACGAGCTCGGTTCAGCTCAGCTTGCTGGTGCGCAGCTCGTGGCCCTTGGACGTCTTGCAGCGGCCGGTCTCGAGATCCCACTGCCAGCCGTGCAGATCGCAGGTGAGGTTGGTGCCGTCGACGACACCGAACTTCGACAGGTCCGCCTTGAGGTGGGGGCAACGACGCTGAATCTCGTACCCGCCCAACTCGATAGACGCGCTGTCGTCGTGGGCCTCGGCGAACCAGCCGTCGGCGTACGCGATGCGCTCGTCGGTGAGGCACTTGAAGAACGTGTAGAGGAATTCGTTGTACCCACCGATGCGCCACGCCGTGAAGCGTGTCGACAGGAAGATGGTGTTGACCCAGTCGGGCTCGTCGTCACGCAGAACGGTGCGAACCAGTTCGGGAGCGATGCGGAAGCCGTAGCGGTACTTACCTTCTCCGTCGATGGGCTCACGAACGATCCGCTTCGGGAAGTCGAGGACGACCGTCTCCTCTCCCATCACGAGTCCGACGGGGTAGCCGATTCCGTCGCAGATCAGATCGGACTGAGCCATGATCGGCTCGAACTTGGCCTTGAGACCGTCGAGCAGCGGCTCGCCTTCGGCCGGAGCCCACGTGGCCTTCTGCGCGGCGATGACCGGTGCCATCTTCTGCGCCATCTTCTCGATGTACTCGGCCTTGTTGGAGAAGATCTTGTCGACGTCTGCGTCCGGGATGGGATGCGTCAGCGCGACCTTCTCGCTTCCGCGAAGTTCGACGGCCGAGCCGGGGATCATCAGCAGACCACGATCGTTGCCGTTGATGCGCATCTGCTCGAGGAACGTGATCTGGTCGGGGAAGATGTTTCCCTCGTCGCCGTGATCGTCGTTGAGGTAACGCAGGTCGTCGTCGAGGAAGACCGGCGGGCCGGCCGACGGAACAACCCAGGCAGCGTCGACCTGGGAGATGTAGTTGCGGCAGCGGTCCATGCCGCGCTGACGCTTCTGCTTGCCGAAGTTGCGCTTGGTGCCCTTCGGGATGTCGTAGACCATCGGGTACCAGATCGCGCCCGAGTACTGCAGCAGATGGATGTCGACCTTCCCGAAGGCGTCGGTCAGCGGGTCCAGGTCGACGGGCCTGGCGTCATTCATGTTGAAACAGGTGGTTTCCCCGTCCGAGACGACGAGGCCCGAGTCACCGATCGGACCGTCCGCGGGAGCGCGCAGAGCGATGATCATGATGTCGAGATCGCCCTTGGGACCGCTGACGGTGTGCTTGACGGAGTCTTCCGTCTCGAAGAACTTGTGGAAGCCGAGCTTCTCGAGTTCACGCTTGAGGTCCGGCACCGGGTAATCGGGGAGCAGGACTGTGGCGTCCTTGTTGACGTGCGCGATCAGATTCTTCGGATCGAAGTGGTCCTTGTGCAGGTGCGAGACGTAGAGGTAGTCGCAGTTGCCCAGCGCGTCCCAGTCCAACTCTGTGTTGTCGGGGAACGGCACCCAGGACGCAAAATACGTCGGGGTCACCCATGGATCACACAGTATGGATCCGGCCTCGGTCTGGATGTGAAATCCTGCGTGGCCGACGCTGGTGATCTGCATTGCAACCTCCGAAATCGTACTGCTGGTCAACTCAGCATAGTCGGCGCGATCAGGGCCAAATCGCGATCGAGGAGGCGGCCGGTTGTGACGTCATGCACGTCAGAGGTCGAAAGTGGGTTGTGAATCAGACCTGCCGGTGACGCGGACAACACTCTCTGTGCTGGCGTGTTCGCCGTATTTCTTGGCGTTCGCGGGAGCTGTTTCAGCATTCCCGAAGACAGCCCCTAAGGCTAACCTAACAAGCATGACTCGACTCCTTTCTCCCTCCACGACCGATCGCGACTACTGGGCGATCGTGGACAACCTGACGCGACGCGGTTTCTTCGGCGTCGGCGCGGGCGTCGCTGCGGCCGCGTTTCTCGCCGCGTGCGGCAGCACGGAAAGTTCGACGCCCGAGAACGCGGAGACCTTCGAGTTCACGCGCGGCGACGAGAAGCTGATCATTCCGACGGACCCACAGAACGTCGTTGCCCTCGACCCGCGGGACGGCCTCGAATTGTCGATCCTCGCCGGATACCCGGTGACCGCTTACCCGACCGGCGCCGCCGATCACCTGCGCCGTGAGGTCCCGGATGCCACGGGTGTCGAGATCTTCGCCGAAGGTGCTTCGGATCCCAACTTCGAATACATCTCGACTCTCGGCGCCGACCTTCTCGTCCTCAGCGCCGGCTGGTGGGACACCGGGTCGTACGGCAACGACCGGATGCAGCAGATCGCACCGGTCCTGCCCGTCGGCAAGGACTTCACCCCGGAGTGGCGGAAGGTCATGTCGGACTTCCTCACCGGCATCGGGCGCAGCGATCGCGCCGAAGAAGTACTCGCCGAGTACGACGCCCATGTAGCTCAGGTCCGCCCGACCGTCGAACCGCTGATGGCCGGCAAGAAGGTTGCCTTCGTCGCCGCCGCGGAGGATCAGATCGCGTGGTTCCAGAACGATTTCCGCACCGCCGTCGCCGAGGACCTGGGATTCGAGGTGCTCCGTGAAGGCCCCGACCTTCGCGTGATGCTCGGATCGGAGCAGTTCAACCGTCTCGAAGAAGCCGACGTCATCTTCGCCTTGGATCGCAGCGCCTCCGGCAGCGTGTACACCTCGCCGACGTGGCAGCGTCTGCCCGCCGCGCAGGCTGGTCGAGTGATTCCCTTCGACTACTACAAGGCCGCGGGATACGCCTTGACCGCCAAGGTTCTCGTCGACGACTTGGCGGCCGGGGTCAAGCGGTAGAACCCGACCTTCGTCGACCCGACGGGGCCCCGATCATTCGGCACCGGCGGCTCGTCCTGTCACGCGGTCCCGAAACTCGCGGAACGCTTGGAAACCACCGGTGAGCGCCCGCGCCAGTTCCTCGGCGCTGTCGACCCAGACGACGTCCTCCAACTCGGAAACGTCGTCGGGCTCGTGATTGCGCTGGGGAACGAGAAACGTCGGGTCACCCTGAGGGTTGACGATCAGGAACCCAGCCGCCGCGCAGAGGTCGTAGACGAACGCGCACTCGGCAGGCGACAGCGTCGCGTGGAAGATTCCACCACTGAGTGGATCGCTCTGCTCGAGCGAGTCGAGATGAAGGTCGGAGAAGGCCCCGTCGATCGTCAATGCCCTGTCGTCACGGTCGACGATCTCGCCTCCGTACGGGCTCTCGACCACGCGCAGCCCGTGCTGATCGAGGAAAGCGGCGACCGCCGCCCGATCAACATCGAGTTGCACGTCCTTCGTCACCCGCATGAAGTGCAGCGAGAAACCCATCGATCCCCCTCGTCCATTCGCGACGCACGTGATGCGCTCGCCAGTACCTCGACAGCCGAGAAGCGTCAAAACTACCTCTCGAGTAGGGTCCGGATCGCCTCGACCACTTCGGCAGGCGCCTCTTCTGCCATGAAGTGACCTGCGGACAGCGTGCGGTGCTCGAGATCGGGCGCCCACGCTTTCCACAGGGCCTCGGCGTCGTAGCCGAGCATCGAGCCCCAGTCCTGCTGAATGACCGTGACCGGCATGTGCAGTTGGTTGCCCGCCTCCCGATCGGACTGATCGTGTTCGATGTCGATGCCTGCCGACGCCCGGTAATCGGCAACGATCGACGGCACCGCCTCCCGTGAGGCGCGCAGGTATTCCGCCCGCACGTCTACCGGAATCGCTTCGCGGTTCTGCGTCCACACGTCGAGAAAGTACTCGAAGAACGCATCGGCGCTGGCGCTGATCATCTGCTCGGGAAGACCAGGTGGCTGAGCCATGAGATAGAGATGGAACGCCACAGCAGCATTCGATCCATGCAGGATGTCCCACATATCCAGGGTGGGGAGCACGTCCAGCGAGCCGAGTTGCGTGATCACATCCGGATGATCCAGCCCCGCTCTGACGGCAACCAGTGCGCCACGATCGTGGCCGACGAGGGCAAACTTCTCGTGTCCCAATTTCCTGGCCACCTCGACGATGTCGGCAGCCATTGTTCGTTTGGAGTAGGTGTCCGGGTTTTCCTCGACCGGTTTGTCGCTGGCTCCGTATCCGCGTAGATCCGGGCAGATGACGGTGTGATCCGACGCCAAGGCAGTGGCTACGTGACGCCACATGAGGTGAGTCTGAGGGAAGCCGTGCAGAAGGACGAGTGGTGTTCCGCTTCCGCCGACCGCGACGTTGAGCCGCACTCCGTCTGCTGTGGAAATCTGCTGGTAGTCGAAGCCTGGAATGGTGATAGTCATCGATCGCTCTCGTTAGTCGGGGTGATGGCAGGTCGGGGTGATGGCAATCAGCTTCGCCGCAGTCGATGAGCGTTCGATGAGCGCGATAGCGTGGGGAAATGCGAGACCACACATTTGAAGCCCCGGCTTTCGGAGTGCTCGGACCCGTGGTCGCGTGGAACGAGTCTTCACACCAGATCGATCTGAAGGGTCCACGACACCGAGCGGTCCTCGCTCGTCTCGTCGTCGCCCGCGGACGTGTTGTTCCCGTGGACGTGATTGTCGACGACCTCTGGGTCGATCCTCCGTCCGGCGCTACCAGCGCAATACGTACGTTCGTTTCCGCTTTGAGGCGTGCGCTCGAACCGGATCGCGCGCCGCGAAAGAAGCCGAAAGTCATTGTCACCGAAGGGCCCGGTTACGCCTTTCATGCAGCACCCGACGCGGTCGACGCTTGGGAATTCGAAAGACTGGTGCGAGAAGCCGCAGATTCGACGCCGGCGCAATCACTCGAACTGCTCCGAACCGCGCTGCAGCTGTGGAGAGGGCCGGCCTACGCGGAGTTCGCCGACGAGCCTTGGGCCCGAACGGAGCGATCACGCTTGGAGGAACTGCGTCTGACTGCCGTCGAACGCTTGGCATCCGCGCAGCTCGATCTCGGGCGAGCTGCCGAAGCGATTCCCGATCTGGATGCCCACGTGACGGAACACCCTTGGCGCGAGGAGGGTTGGCGACTACTCGCTCTGGCGCTGTACCGGTCCGATCGTCAAGGCGATGCTCTGGCAGTCCTACGTCGCGCACGGAAGTTACTCGCCGAAGAGTTGGGCATCGACCCTGGTCCACGACTGAACGACCTCGAGTCCGACATTCTCCGCCGGGAAACCCGCCTGGATCCTGTAGGGGCAGAACAGATCTTCAGTCAGGTTTCGGCAGCGTACGACCGGACCGTAGCGGCAGGATCGAAATCGAGATTGGAGTCAACCGTCGGCCTCCTCCGAAGTTTGGCAGTTGCGGGCGGAAGCGGACTCGAGACTGCCCGAAACCAACGACTGACAATCATCGGCGCCGCTGAACAATTGGACGACGTCGAACTCACCGCGCGGATCATCGGCAATTACGACGTGCCCGGGATCTGGACGCGATCCGACGATCCTCGGCAGGCTACGCAGATCGTCGAGACCGCTCAGCGCACTCTCGATCGACTTCCGGCCGGCAACGAACCCGCTCGGGCGAGACTGTTGGCGACAATCGCACTCGAATCGCGCGGACTGCCCGGTCATCACGGTCTCGAATGTGCCCGTGCCGCAGTACAGATCGGTCGCGCTCTCGACGATCCAGGGCTCCTGGCCTTCGCTCTGAACGGATTGTTCATGCAGACGTTCTGGACTAACGGTCTGGCCTCCGAGCGCGACGACATCGGCCGTGAACTGGTCGACCTCGCCATTCGACACGGCCTGGCTACCTTCGAGATCCTCGGCCATCTGATCCGCATGCAAGCCCTCAGCGCCCTTGGGCAATTCGATGCAGCCGAGCTACATTCCGAGACGGTTGATCGATTGGCCGGACGTCACGAACGCCCGTTGGCAGCGGTGTTCACCACCTGGTTTCGCGCTATGCGTACTGCCGCTGCCGGCGCGGAGGCCGCGCACTGCGAGAAGCTGTACGAAGCTGCGGCGGTCAATCTTTCCGATGCCGGCATGCCGGGTCTCGCGGACGGCATACTCCCTCTCGCAATTCTCGCCCTCCGCGTATGGCGGGGACTGCCGGCGATTTTCGACCCGACCACGCAGTGGGGCCCCTACGAACCCTGGGCCCGGCCACACCTGCTCATCGCACAGGGGCAGACGAACGAAGCAGCGAAGGCCGTCGAGGCATTGCCGGACCCGCCCGAAGACCTACTCTCCGAGGCACTGTGGTGCTTGACTGCCGCAGCGGCGACTGCAGTCGGCGACCGTCGAGTCAAGGAGCGTGCGCGAGCGGCGCTCCTACCTGCCGCCGCCGAAATAGCCGGCGCCGGAAGCGGAATGCTCACCGTGGGACCCGTCTCGCACTACCTGGCCGAATTGGAGCAGGGCTGAACCGTCAGGTGAATGCAATCACCGTCTCACCCCACGCCTCCCGGATCTCGCGGTCGAGATCAGCGACGACGGCATCGCGTTTGTCGATCAACAGTGTCGAGCGTGTGTCGGTGTCGTAAGTGGGCCACCCCGGGTCCGCACCCAGTTCGCGATCGTCCCCGGCGTCGTAATCGCCTGCAGCTCTGGCAAAGTCCAACCACCTCGCCTGCATGCGCTCAGAGACATGACGCGCCGCGCTCAAGCCACCCAACTTGTAGGTAATGTCTCGTGCCCCGTGGTTGATGTTGCCGAAGACGTAGGCAAGTTCGGTGCCGTGGGTCGCACCGATCTTCAGCGCCTTGAGCATCGGCGGCGCGTAGTCGAAGCGATACAACCACGTCGGCGCAACCTTGCTGTGCGCCTCGGCGATCCACAACGTAGGCAGCCGGAATCCGAAATCACGGGTCAAACCGAGACCGGCGCCCAGCTTGGACAGTCCCGAATACGCGCCTTCGATTTGAGAATGATCCGGTAGCTCGAGTCCTGGATGCTCGTCGGCGATCTCCGCGAACATCGACGTGATCACGACGGGATCGATCGGCATCAACGGCGACTTCATCATCCGGAAGAGCGAAGATTCGTCCTTGTTGGTTCCGATGATCAGCGGAATCGGGTGTGCATTGCCGTGACGGAACGCGCGCACCGGGTAGTCAGGGAGCAGATCACCGTCGACGATCGGCGCGAACGCCAAAGTGCCAGGCGTCTCCTGGGGGACGCGAGCAAACAGTTCGTCTGACGGCCCGATCAAGTCTTCGGCAGACGTGGACCGCAACAGACCCAGATCGCTTCCGCCGCTGAAGATCTCGAGAAACAGCTTCGCGACGATCTCACCACGTTCACTACCGTACACCGAAGTGGCGGGCGAACTTTCGGCAATAGCGCGATGAAACAGGCCGCGAGCGGACGGGACGGTCATCAGCGTCGTCACCGCGCCGCCACCTGCCGACTCGCCGAACAACGTCACTTTGTCGGGATCGCCACCGAAAGCCGCGATGTTGCCTTGAACCCATTGCAGCGCTGCAATCATGTCGCGGAGAGCGACATTGGGCTCGAAGGTATGTTCACTCGAATTGAAGGACGAGAAATCGACGAAGCCGAACACACCGATGCGGTAGTTGATCGAGACGACGACAACGTCGCCGTTCTCAGCCAATGTGGTTGCGTCGAAAAGTGGTTGGCTGGACGCTCCGCGGAAATACGCTCCGCCGTGAATCCAGACCATCACCGGTTTACCCGGCGCATCAGAACCGACGGGGCCCGGTGCCCACACGTTGAGGAACAGGCAGTCTTCGTCCATCGGAACGTTCTCACCGAGCGGGATCATCGCGAGTCGACTTTGCGGCTCACACGGCCCGAATTCTGTTGCGTCCTGGACCTCGGTCCATGGCTTCGGCGGAACCGGCGCGCGAAATCGCAGCGGACCGACCGGAGGTGCCGCGTAACGAATCCCCTTCCAACTCGACACCGAGCCTTCCGTCGATCCTCGAACCGGCCCGTACGTTGTCTCGACTACCGGCGCTTCGCTGGGTGTGATCGTCATTCGATTTCTCCTCGAAAACAAGTTGCTACTTCGACAGGGCTTCGACAACGTGCGAGAGTTCCAATGCTGCCAGCATCAGGAACAAAACGGTCATGATTGCTGCATTGTGGCGGATCAGAGTGCTTTTGGTGGCGCTCAGTGCATCGGTCACCTTCGCCGAGGGCACGGCAGCCAATGCTGACAGCACGATCAAAGCGATGGACGCCGCTAACGCGAACAGAACGGAGTACGCGATCACTGATACCCAGCCGAGGTGCCCGCCACCGATGATCGAACCTGCCTTGAGTTCGAGCGGCAGGTTCTTCGCGTTGGGTACGGTCAACAACAGTCCCAGAACCGCAGCTTTGGCCGGTTGCATCGAGTCGATCTGCGCCAGCCACGACGGCATCGCCGGCTCGGCATCGTCTTTCGGACGGCCACGCCAACTCGAGTACGCGAGCGCCAGAAAACCGACAGTGAACACGACGGCGAACACCGTCTGGACGGTATGCGCGCTGCCGCTGGACTTCGATTCCACTCCGGTGGTCGAGAGTGCCGTCGCTGCTGTAATCGCTGCCGCGGCCAGCACGATGCTCGCGGTGTACGCGAATGCATTTGCCTTCGCCCGAGTGGACAGCAGGATCGCGATGATCGCAACCAGAGGAATCGGGCTGATGACGACGCCGGTGGCGAGTGGGATGAGCTGCGCAGTAATCGATTCCATTTCTGCGACCGTACAAGCGGCCAATCCGGCCATTGGCGAAACGTTCGGCCTCCACGACATCGCCACTCACGGTGTCACAGAAGCACGGCTGTGAGGACCACCCGGTCTTCCTCTTCGACAAGTTCGAGGGACGTTACCGTACCGGCGAGCGATTCAAGCCCGATCCCTGAGTCCCGTGCCACCGGCATCCGACCCGGCGAACTGATCCGCACTACTACCGCCCGAGCATCGGCGAGTGTCACCTCGAGGAAGACGGGCCCTCCTGCACCGTGTTTCACGGCGTTGGTCAGTCCCTCCGACAGGATCTCCACCACGCTGTCGAGCCGAGCGGAGCCGGAACCGATCACCGCCCAGACTTCGTCGTCGACGTGACTTACGACCGGAATTGCGTAGCGCCACACCGTGACAAGATCATCGATACGCTTTCGGGCATCGGAGTCAGCCGGCTGATCGGATGACGCAGACAGGTCGCTTTCCAAGCCGTCGAGAATGTGGGCAATGGTTGCCGCAACATCGACTGGGCGACCGGCAACGGCGCCCGAAGACCATGCGGCCGCTACGAGTTCGCCCTGCACCGACGAGTGCAACAACCTGGCCAGTCCACGTCGGGTGTGCATGAGCTCGGCATGGATACGAGCTGCATCGAGCGCTTGCCGGCTCAGGGCACTGCGGAGTTGACGCTCCTCGTCCTGACGCTGCGTATCCGCAGCCCTGATCAGGCAGACGGACAGCGCAACCAACGGGTAGACGGCCATCGACGAGAGATAGAAAGTCGGGGTACGGCCGAACACCGTCAGGAGCAGCCACGTCGCGGTACTGCTGATCAGCGCACTCGAGCAGTACACCGCAGAAAGAGTCGCGATCCGTCTCAGAGGGCCGTCTCCGCTGCTGACAACTCGGCGAGCGCACGCATTGCCACCGACGAAGAGCCAGAAACCGACGCCGAGCTGGACCGCCGTGAACGTCACGCCGTAAGTCGTGAGCAGGTAGACGGTCACCAGTGCCGTGTACGCGAACACCGGTACGTACAGTGGCGCCGGTTCAACGCTGCGTACGACGCCGATCAGTCGATCTCTCGCCGTCAGCCGCACAGTCGGCGTCGGTGATTCGATCGGGGGAATCTCCCGGAACAGTCGATGACTCATCGGGCGAACCACGTCGTCGGAGATTCGCTTCAAGAGCGCTGCTCCTCGTACTCCCTCGAGTTCCGTTTCAGCAACCGCGTGCATGACTGTCTCGATACTGCGCTCGAGCTCTCGCCGACACTGCGCACGGGTTTGGTCGAGGCGGAATCGATCCCGGGTCTGCTGGAGTTGGACGGCGGCCCCGGCAACCTTCAAACTCCGTTGCAGCGCGAGGCGGTCACGGAGAGCGCTTACCAGTACGGCGGTCAACGACAAGAAGACAACGCTGCACGCGACGTTGAGTGCCACCCGGACGAGCATCGGTCTGGGGTCGACGGGGAGTTCGAGCGCGCGGGTGATCGCGTCGAGGACGAACGGGCGGATCGCGCCGATCACTGCGAACAGGGCCAGGGCTGCGAGCTGCGATCGGTGTGCTGCAAGAACAGCCCTCGCCATCAGCAGCATCACCCCGACAACGCAGTGGGTCGCGAAGGCGCCGACTGCCATCACGCCTACTTCGCGCACCCCGGTACACAGGTAGTAGTTGGCCATCACGGTCACCGCGAACGGCAGCGTCAGAATCCAGGACCACTTGGTGACGATGTTCCGATCACCGAGTCGAAGCCACCACTCGCGCGGGTTCACACCGAGTCGGTCACTTCGGGCACACCGAAATGGCGGATGAAGATACTCGCAGCAAGCACTCGCGGATTGGTGGACGAATCGTGCGTCAATCCCAGGCTCTCGAGAGTGCGCGCGATGAGCTTCTCCACACCTCGGATCGAGGACCCACGATGCGCTGCGATTGCGCTGTTCGACCACCCGAGCGAGATGTAACGCAGAAGATCGAGCTGTGATCTGGTGAGGCTCGACAAGGCGGAGTCCGGATCACTCCCGAGCGCCGGTGGCTCGGTTTCCGTCAACGCGGCCTCCACTACGCCGATCAACTGATCCGCCGACTGGACAGCCGCCTTGTCCACGAACAGCGATTTCGGCGGCACACCCGCAGAACCTGGCGCTGTCGATGCGTTGGGGTAGTTCGTCAGGAACACGATCGCGCAATGCGGAGCCTTCACGGTGACGATGTTCGCGAGATCGACGCCGTTCGGCCGCACGCCAAGGTCGATGTCCGTGACCAAGAGGTCAGGATCGAATCCGTCGAACTCCGTGAGCGCTTCGACCGCCGATCCGGCCGTATGGACCACGAACCCGGCGTGTGTGAGCGTGTCACCGACGAGCGCACGCATCAGTGGTTGGTCTTCCACCACCAACACCCGTCGCACCCACTGGCTGGTCTCCATGACCAGAGATTAACCGTTGGGAGAGTGCGTATTCGACCGAGCAGGTGGTGACGGATTCCGAGTAACACGGCAGTTATCAACCATGCGGGTTCCAAGCATTTCGCCCGATATGTCCCAAGCGTCGGGGCGCAGGGTGTTCCGAGTCCACACCCCTTCGACCATCAGGACGGGCCATGACCGCACCGATCACCCCGAAGAACACCGCAGTAAGACGAGCCACTCTGCTGGCAGTATGCGTGAGCACCGCAATGCTCATGCTCGACATCGCCGTCGTCAACACCGCCCTGCCGTCGATCGCATCCGATCTCGATACCGGAGTCAGCGCCCTGCAATGGGTGATCGACGCGTACACGCTGGCATTGGCGACGGTCGTTCTCAGCGCCGGATCGTGGGCAGACCGACGGGGTCGACGCCATGTTTTCGTCATCGGCATTCTGTGGTTCACCACGGCATCTCTGTTCTGCGCTCTGGCGCCGAACATCTGGGTGCTCGACCTCGCGCGGGCCGCTCAGGGTATCGGCGGTGCCGTACTCTTCGCCTGCTCACTTGCCTTGCTGGCGGACGTGTTCGAGAAGGGTCCCCAGCGCGCGACTGCTCTGGCTGCATACGGCGCCACGATCGGGGGCGCGTTTGCCGTCGGCCCACTGGTGGGCGGGTTGCTCACCGAGTTGTTGGATTGGCGCGCAATCTTTTTGATCAACGTTCCGATCGGGTTGATCACACTGGCGATGACGGTGCGGTGGGTTCCCGAGTCACGCGATCCTCGGCCTCGCCGCGCGGACGTGCCCGGGCAGATTCTGGTGTCCACCGGCCTGGCAGCTCTGGTGTTCGGTTTGTTACGCGGTAACGAGGATGGGTGGTTCGAGCCGCAGCCGATGATCGCCGCGGTGATCGCCGCGGCCGCCATGATCGGTTTCTCCCTGCACGAGCTTCGTACCACCGAGCCCATGCTGCCCCCACATCTGCTCGCCAATCGGGCCTTCGCCGGAGCGCAGATCGCAGCGTTCTCGATCTCCGCCTCCCTGTTCGCGGTGTTCGTCTACACGACCATCTACCTGCAGAACGTGCTGCATCTGTCTCCCGTGGACGCCGGCCTGGTGTATCTACCGGCGACGATAGCGATGTTCGTCGTCGCGGGCGCCACCGCGAAATTGGACGGGCGCATCCCCGTCTCGGTCTCGTTGACGTGCTCGCTTCTACTCGTCTCGGTGGGGCTGGTCATGATGACCGTCGTCGACGTGACCAGTTCGCCGTACGCGATACTTCCCGGATTTGTTGTCGCGTGCGTGGGGGCCGGGGTGTTCAACCCCGTCATGAGTGGGTTGGTTCTGGGCGAAAGCACTTCGAACCATTCCGGATTGGCCGCAGGGATCAACGACGCGTTCCGGCAGACCGGCATCGCAGTCGGGGTTGCCGTGCTCGGCGCCTTCCTTCCGGCGCAGTCGATGCTGCCCGGCGGACCACCGGACGACTTTGTCGGTGGACTTCGGTTGGCACTGTTTGTCGCAGCCTTCATCGCAGCTCTCGGTGCGTTGGTCTGTGCGGCGACGCTGCGCACTACCAGCGTCAACCAGACTCTCTCCGAGGAATCCGAGCAGATGTTGACGAGAACTAGTTGACCGTTTTGTCCTGCATGTATGAATTTCGCTCCTTAGAATCGAACCGTCCTGCGTCCGCAGGTACGAGGGGAAACGGATGATCTATCGACTGCTCGGGCCGTTGGAGGTCGCACGGGGTCCGGCGACGAGCGACGTGATCGATCTGGGCCCTCGAAAACAACGAACGGTCCTTGCCGTTCTACTGCTCAACCGTGGTCGCGTCGTCTCCACCGACCGGCTGATCGATGCTCTCTGGCACGACGACGCACCGGCGAGTGCGATGGCAAGCATCCAGGCGTATATCTCCAACCTGCGCCGAGCGCTACGCGTCGAAACCGGTACGGCGTCACCGATAGTGCGTCAATCGCCGGGCTATGTCCTCGAGGTCGCTCCGGCAGACGTCGATCTGTCGGTGTTTCTCGACGACGCCGAAACGGCGCGACAACACGCTGAGAACGAACGGTGGCAGGAGGCTTTGACGACCGCTGACCGTGCCCTCGCCTCGGTCCGGGGGCAGCTTCTGGACGACCTGAACGACGCGCACTGGGTGGAGGTGGAAGCCGCAGCCTTCGAGGAAGTGCGGACCGAGTGCCGGGAGACCCGGATAACGGCGCTTCTGGCTCTCGGGCGCCTGGCACCCGCGCTGGTCGAAGCTGCTCAACTCTGTAGCGAGTACCCGTTCCGCGACCGGACCTGCTGGCTGCGAATGGTTGCCCTGCATCGGGCGGGCAGGTCACCGGAAGCGTTGGAACAGTTTCGATTACACGCGTCTCGGCTCGACGCCGAGCTGGGACTGGAGCCCGGCGGGGAGCTGACAGCATTGCAAGGCGCGATCCTGCGCCACGAACCCGGCCTGGCCGCCTGGCCGCGCACTCCGGGATGGACGGGGGCCGAACAAGTGTCGGTCCCGGCTTCTCCCCCAGCCGTAGCAGCGATGCCCGAGACGGATTCCTCACGCTTGTTCGTCGGGCGCGACGCTCAGACGATTGTCGCCGACAAGATGCTCGACGACGTTCGCCGTGGCTCGCCTCGCTGGTTGATCTTGACCGGCCCCGCCGGCATCGGCAAGACACGATTCGCCGAGGAGTGTTCGTCGAGAACAACGTCCATTCGAGGAGCCACCGTCTGGGCACGTTGCCCGGAGGACGACGGAACGCCGCCGTGGTGGCCGATCCGCCGACTGGTTCGGGAACTCGGAGCCGACGCCGATTTCGTACTGACGCCGCCGACGGACATCGATCCGGACGAAGCGAGATTTGCCGTCTACGAACGGGTTCGCACCACCATCGAAGCTGCGGCGAAAGATGCACTGTTGACCGTCGTCATCGACGACATTCAATGGGCCGATCCCACGTCCCTTCGTTGCCTGACCTACCTGGTCGGCGCAATGACCAGTACCAGAGTCTGGTTCGTGTCGACGCTCCGAGACTCGGAAGTCGGGCCGGCAGTGCGCAAGTTCGAAGAAGCCGTACTCCACGGCGAAGGAAACCGAACCATGATTGTGCCGGCGCTCGCGCAGGGCGAGGTTGCAACACTCGCAAGGTGCGTCTCCGGGGACACGCTCGACGACGCGGAGGCGCGAACCCTGGCGGAACGAACCGGCGGCAACCCGCTGTTCGTCTCGGAGTACGCCAGGCTTCCCCGGAACGAGCGACTGGGCGACGGCATCCCCGTCGCCGTTCGATCTGTCCTCGGTCGACGCCTTGCCGCAGTGGAACCGGCAGTGTTGCACGCTCTTCGGGTTGCCGCAGTTATCGGCGACGCCATCGAGGTGTACACACTGGCCGCAGCCACCCGTCTCGATGTCGACACTCTCGCCGACCATCTCGACGCGGCTGCTGATGATCGAATCATCGTCGCGGACTCGGCAAACGGCGGTTACGTCTTTGCTCACGGCCTTCTCCGAGACGAAGTCCTCGAAGCGATACCCACGCTTCGTCGCCAGCGGATACATGCCCGAGTTGCCGAAGTGCTCGAAAATTCCTCCGATCCGGACCGGCTGAGCCGCCGCGCGCAACATCTGATGTCGGCACTTCCCCTGGTCGATCCACTCGTCGTTCTGGAGGCATGCACGGCTGCAGCTCAGGATGCGACCGATCGGTGGAGTTCGGAGACCGCGGCCGAGTGGTGGGAGGCAGCTGTCCGCGCGTTCGACTTACTTCCGGTGTCCCAGCAATCCGCTGACGATCGGGACGACCTGCTGGTGGCCAGAGTCGAGGCCCTCGCCCGCGCAGGTCGAGGGCAGACAGTTCTCGACGTCGTCAATGCCGGTCTCCTCGAGGCTGTTCGGGAGGGGCGAACCTCCGCCGTCGGACGATTGGCAGGCGCATTACTTCGGGCCGCCGGTGCGTGGCCGTGGGTTTCCTACGGTACCGATCCGGGACCACTGCTCGAACGGCTCGCGGCGGTCGAGCCCTTGGTCGAGAACGACAGGTCAGCTCACGCACGGGTTCTTGCTGCGCTGGCGGTGGGAAGTTGCTACCACCCCGAAGCCGAGATCCCGAATCGATGGAGCGCCCGTGCTCTCGACATCGCCCGCGAACTCGACGATTCGGATGTGATCGCGGACGCGCTGCTCGGACGGATTCTGCTTTTCTCCGGAGTCGCGGTGCACAGCGCGGAGTCCATGCGCCTACTGCGCGAGCTTTTCGAACTGCCGCACCAACAATCGCGTGTCGACAGCGTCGTCGCACACGCCGTCGCGAGCATGACGGAGATGAATCTGGCCAATGTCGATGCTGCCGTCAAACACGTCAGGCAGGGGATCATCGGCTGCGAGCTACTGAGACTCCCGGTGGTTCGGGTCCAATTACGTTGGATGGAAGCAACTCTCGCCGAATGGTACGGAGACTTCGCGCAAGCCCGCCGGCAGTACGAGACGGCCAGGCAGATCCATCTGCAAACGGAGTTGTACACGGCTGGCAGCGCAGATCTGGCGTTCAACACTCTGGAGTGGGAGCGAGGTGCGTTGGCAGAATCTGATCCCGGTGTCGTGGAACCTGATTCGTGGAACATCGCCATCGACGCCGCCCGAGGCGAGCGCGACGCCACTTCCGAAGGCATCAAGAAGTGGCTGATCAATCGCGGGCCACAGACGTGGACGACATTGGGACACCAGACACTACTTGCACGCGTCGTGGCAGATCTGGAACTGGTCGAATACGCCGACACCTTCATCGGCCTTCTCTCGCCACACACCGGCTGCATCGCAACGGTAGGCCATGTCGGTGAACTGGGCTCGGTTGCCGAAGCCTCCGCGCGTCTGCACGCGCTTCTCGGTCACGTCGAGCAGGCATCGACTCTCCTGGATCAGGCCGAGAAGATCGCAACTGGCTCCGGCGGAGCACCAACACTGCTGCGCTGTCGACTGCTTCGGGCGCAGCTCCGAGAGCCGTCCGCCGAACGTGAACGGGAGCTGACGGAAGTGGCGGCCGAATCGGAGACACTCGGCATGCGGGGCGTAGCTGAACGAGCGCGATCGACATGGCCCTGAACTGCGAGAATGCGCTTGGATAAAACTTGGATCCGCTCGGGATACATACGTCAAGAACCACCCAAGCCTGTTCGGACATCCTTCCCTTGACCGAAAGACGGATGAGGAAAGGAAGACCATGAACCTTCAGACCCCCACGCTCGACGCCGCGGTCGAATCACTGCGCGCAGAGGTGACCGGCTCCGTTTCCCTGCCTGGCGAAACGGGATACGAGTTGGCGATTCCGTGGAATGCAGCGGTTCCCGTCGCGCCTGGCGCTGTGGTGGCAGTCGAGAGCGCCCAAGACATTGTCGCAACGGTGCGATTTGCGGCGAAGTTGGGTCTGCGCGTCGGTGTTCAGCGCACCGGCCACGGCGCGGTCCCTCTCGGCAGTGACGTTCTCCTCGTCCACACCGGCAGGCTCACGGAGTGCGTCGTCGACCCCGAAAACCGCACTGCCCGAATCGGCGCGGGCTTGATCTGGCAGGACGTCATCGACGCTGCCGCACCCCACGGCTTGGCGCCACTGGCAGGTTCTTCACCCACTGTCGGAGTCGCCGGCTTCCTCACCGGCGCCGGCATCGGCCCGATGGTGCGCACGTACGGGCTCTCGTCGGATCACGTTCGTTCGTTCGACATCGTCACCGGCAGTGGCGAACTCATTCATGTCACCCCCGACGAACATGCCGAATTGTTCTGGGGACTGCGCGGCGGCAAGGCCACACTGGGCATTGTCACAGCCATCGAGATCGACCTACTACCGGTCACCCACTTCTACGGCGGTGCACTCTATTTCGACGGCGCAGATGCAAGCGCGGTCGCGCACGCCTGGCTGGACTGGTGCGCCGACCTGCCTGAGCACAGCTCGACCTCTCTTGCCTTTCTGCAACTTCCACCCCTTCCACAGGTTCCGCCACCGCTGGCCGGCAGGCTCACCGTCGCGGTCAGATTCGCAAGTCTTGCCGAGGAATCCGATGCCAAGTCACTGATCGACCGAATCCGTTCAATCGCAACGCCCTTGATCGACGCAGTCGGTGTGCTGCCTTATGCCGCCCTCGGGGCAGTGCACGCCGATCCCGTCGACCCGATGCCGACGCACGAATCCACGGCATTGACCAACGAGCTGTCACACGAGGCCGTCGACGCATTGCTGGCCGCTGCCGGCCCCGGATCCGGTTCACCCCAAACCGTCGTCGAATTACGTCTCCTCGGGGGCGCCCTCGCACGGGAACCTGAGCACCGCAGCGCCTTCTGCCATCGGGACGCTGCCTTCTCGCTGTTCACCGTCGGAGTTCTTGCCCCACCGATGGTCGACGCGGTAGTCCCGCACGCCGAGACTCTCGGACGAACGATGGCGCCATGGACGAACGGGCATGCACTGCCCAACTTCGCGCCGAGCGTCGACCCGGAGAAGATCGCCCGCACCTACGACGAGGACACCGCTCACTGGCTGAGCGCTTTGGCGGACACGCATGATCCGCAGGGAGTCCTGGCCGTCGGTCAGGTCATGCGCCGGATCTCCTGAACTTCGCCAACTCTCGCAACCGGACCAGATCCCAGGCGTGCCGGGGGCGACGGATACCCGGTCGATCTCGGGGGACTCTGACCCTCAGCGCCTGCGGACTGACCGTGCATCTGACCGGAGTTGGCATCACCAGCGCCTCGCCGTCGACGCCGACCGGAATCTCGTCGGTGTCGGCGTCGACGATCACCTCGAATCCGGTGCCCTGAGCCAGACCGTGTTGATGCGCCCGATGGAGCAACCCGATGGCCTGACGGGCACTGCTGACGGAGATCGCGACGATTCCGAGAGTGCCCCGGTCCAATCGCGGCCGATGACCGAGCCCCGCCAGGTCGTTCATCTCGTACGGGCCGTTGCTGACCAGCACAGCCTGCGGACCCACCGCGGACACGCTCGGGGAGCGCGCGGTCAACACCGCTCCGGCACGTCCGGCGAGGAGATCCGGGAGCATCTGCAAGAAGGTGCTGGTCTTGGCGTCGCGGTACTCCGGACTCTGGACTACCTCGGCGTACGCCCCGAACGATGCGTTGTTGACGAAAGTTCGACCGCCGACATTTCCCAGATCCACCGTGACCTCGACGCCGTCGACGAGCGCGTCGAGGCACCGAGATGGATCCTCGAGATCGAGCCCCAGATCCGCGGCGAAGTGGTTGCGCGTTCCCGCGCTGACGACGAGGAAGGGCAGGTCGTGTTCGGCCGCGACAGCAGCAACCAGTGCCTGTGTTCCGTCGCCACCGGCCACACCGAGTAGGTCGGCGCCGTCCGCGACCGCCTGCCTGGCCAAGGCCGTCACGTCGATCTTCTCGGGCCCCTCGAGCAGTGCGACCGTGGCCCCCAGTTCCTCGGCCTTGCGTTTCAAGTCGAACTTCTCGACCTTGCCACCACCGGAGTTCGGGTTCATCACGAAGAACGGCTTGACGGGCGGCGGTGCCGGTCGCTCGACAACCGGCAATTCCTTCTCCTCCCCCGCCAAGGCGGTGCGAGCGCAGATACCGGCTACCACGAACAACCCGATCGCGAGCAATACCACCCACAGGAGTCGTTCTCGGACCAGGAACGTGAGCACCACGATCGGGGTCAGTACCACCACCGCCAACGAGATCCAGCGGAGGAATCCGCGGGTGGTCAGAAACCAGTACACGGCCACGACGCACACGACCACCCCACCGATCCCCAGGATCAGCATGGTCAAGGCTTTCAGTCCGGCGAAGATCAGGAGCACCGCGACTGCAAGAACCAGGGCCGCGAAGGCTGCGCGCGCCAACCAACTCTGTTTCGACGAGGGCCGATCCGTGTGGGCAGAGGTCGTCATCGAGCCACCTCCCCGCGATTGTCATTTCGGCCGGTACTTCGACGCTATCCCTTCGAAGCAGGCCAGTCACCTACCGGCAAGAATCTCGCGATCGCGCACTGCTACTTTATGACGACACCTCGTCATAAAAAGGAGTAACCGTGACAACACCGACGTCCGAAGCGTGGGAATCCGCCGAAGGAACCCTGACCGGCCTTCGGAAAGCCGGACTCCACGGACTGCGTTGGACGGCCTGGTTGGCCGGCGCGACAGGTCTCGCGCAGTTGGTGTCGATCGGGCTGAACTTCACCGACACTGTCAGCGGAATCGTTCCGGCCACGTACCCGCCTGTAGATGTGGCGTGCAGCGTCGTCGCGCTCGTTCTTCTGGTCAGCCTGCTTGTCGGCCGCCCCAACGGTCCCGCGATGTTGTCGAGTCTCGCCCTCCTCATGGCCATGCTGATGGCGCCCACCCTTCACAAACACGCACCCGAGTCGCTCTGGCTGGCGGCGGCACACGCCGTCTCGGTCGTCGCCGTCATCACGCTGTCCGTGATGACTTCGCGGTTCTCCAGTGCCGAGTTGGATCGGTCGTGACACCGGATTCACCCCTCTCGCTTGCAGCTGAGGAATGGATCACTGATCTCACTACCGCGGAGATGGAGCGATTGCGCAAACGCACGACGCTCACACTCGCCGAAGAGCAAGAGGTCTGCCGATCCGTACGCTCGATCGCGCAGCAGATGATGCTCGCACCCGTCTCGATGTGGCAAGGTGATCCGCGCCTTGTTGCGGACCTGTTCGACCTCCCCGTGACCGTGAATCAGACCCAGGAGGATCGACCATGCCGAAGTTGACCGGTGGTGCGACAACCGCTGAGCACAAAATCGCCACCCGAGAAGCCATGTTGGACGCATTCATTCGCGAACTTCACGAGCAGGGTTGGCAAAACGTGAAGCTGCAGACCGTGGCCCAGGCGGCCGGCGTCTCGCGGACAGCGGTGTACAACTACTTCCCCGACAAATCCGCGTTACTGCTCGCCTGGTCCACACGCGAGATGGATAGATTCCTACTCCTGGCCGAGCGTGAACTCGCGGACCGCGAGAATCCTGTGGACCGACTCGAAATCCTCGTCAAACTGACACTCGTCGAGTTCTCACTGCAACGATTCACAGGAATCGCGTTGGTCGAATTGTTGTCAGCGCATGATCGCGAAATTTTCCTCGAACATATTGTCCCGCTGTCGGTTCTGGTCGAACAGCTCGTTCAGGAAGGTGTCGACGCCGGTGTCTTTGTCGATTCCGATGCTGCCGCATCCGCGCAACTCATCCTCGCCTGCGTGGAAAGCCGACGCCCGATGCTCATGGCCGGCGACCGAGTTGACGCCGTCGTAGCGACCACCGTCCCGTTCATCATGCGCGCGTTGGGCGTTGCGTGGCCGACTTCCCTCGCGGCCGAACCCTCCGATCGCTCTGCTCACGATCGGTAGGATCGCAGGTATGCATTTCGACCTCCCGCCCATCGATCAGCAGGCCGAGCGATTGATCGAACTCGGTGTTCACGAGATGGCCGGACTTTCTGCCGGCGATGTCAGGGAGGCCGCAACCGGGCACGGTGATGTCGGACTACTCACCGTGCACGAAAAACTGGCTCCGGCTTCAGTTCTGACTCCGCTGCTCGAGCTCGAGAACAAGCGCGGATTCATAGTTGTCGACATGGCGGACGTCGATCTGTTCGCCCCCACCGAGCAGGCAACGCTGCCCGAAAGCCCATTACATCTGCTCAGTGGAGTCGACCGCGGGGATCACCTGGCCAACTGGAGCCCGGACGAAGCATTGCCCGCAATCGTCGACGCAGACCGTACGCCGCTGACGCTTACCGAAGGCATCCACTGGCTGTTGCAGCGCCCCGACATTCTCGAACGCGGAAAGTGTTTCATGACCATCGGCTCCCGACTGCGCAAACCTGACGGATCCTTCGACACCAGAACTCCCGCCGTGTGGATCAGCAACGGAACCGGTCGCGACGGCAAAGACAACCGCAACGCCCCGAAAGTCGGGTGGTGCTGGTGGGGTAACCGCCACACGTGGTTGGGGTTCGCATCGGCGAGCGACCGGGTACCGCTCCCGAACTAGAGCACGGTTGCGCGGTCGAATCGGTACCGATCCTTCCACGGCATCTCGGCCTCGAGCATTGCAGCGGCAGAAAGTAATTCCGCGTCGCAACCCCATTTCGCCGAGATCATGATGCCGAGTGGAACGCCGTCTTCCGTCCAACCGAGTGGCAGACTGATCGACGGGAAACCGGTTGCATTGGCGACGACGGTGTTTCCGGTGAAAGCGACCATGTCGATCAGTTCGGTCGCGGGGTCTTCGTCGTTGCGCAACTCCCCGATCGCAAGCGGCGGCTTCGTCACAGTCGGAGTGACAACAAGGTCGGCGTCGGCGTAGTCGAGACTCCATCGTCGCGCCCAGGCCTGAACAATTCCGATTGCCGCGGCCAGCTCACCCGAAGGCACCTCGTTTGCTTGAACTCGCAAGTGTTGCACTATCGGACGCAGAAGGTGTTCGTACTCCTCCGGGATCGGCTTGGTTCCCGCCAAAGACGAGAACATCTTGACGAAAGCATCGATGAAAATGTCATCGCGAGCCTGCAGTCGCTCGAACACGTTGTGGCCCAAACCCTCCAGCACAGACCCAACCTTCGATACAGCAGCCGAGAGCTGCGCATCCACGGCTCCGCCGGAGACCGATCCGTGAGCAAGAGCGACGGTCAAGGGGCGAGCCCGAACTCCCCCAGCCTGTACGACGAACTCTTCGAACGACTTCGGCCGAGGCGGGTGGATAGTTCCGGCGCCGGGTCGCGTCGCCAGAACGTCCAGCAGCGCAGCGGTATCGCGAACTGTCCGGGCGATCGGCCCCTTGCTCGCAAATCCGAAGTTGTCATGCCCCGCCACGCCCATCGTGATCAAACCGCGGCTCGGCTTGAGGCCAACGACTCCGCACGTACTTGCCGGCGAACGCAACGAACCGGCGGTGTCACTTCCCTGTGCAAACGGCACCAGACCAGCGCCGACGGCGGCAGCAGCGCCGCCACTGCTGCCGGCGGCACTCCGCGTGCGATCGAACGGGCTGCGAGCAGGCGGAGCGACTTCCGGCTCGGTGTAACAGGCTGCCCCGAACTCGGGCACCGTCGTCTTACCGATGTCGATCAACCCACCTTCTCGGATCGCCTCGACGATCTCGTCGTCAGCGTCCGGCACGAAGTCGCGAAAGAGCGCCGAGCCGAAGGTCGTGCGAATGCCGCGCGTTGCGTCGAGGTCTTTGATTGCCGTCGGAACGCCGAACAGACGCGGAAGGGGCCCGGCGTCCCGCTCGTTCAACCTGCGCTGCGCTTGTTCGGCGAGGGCGACAGCGTGCTCCCCGGCGATCGTCGTGAAGGCGCCGACGTCATCGGCAGTGGTCGCACGGTCGACGAAGTACCTGGTGACTTCGGGAATCGAGACCTGCTTGGCGGCGATCACACCGGCAAGTTCGACGGCAGACAGTTGATGGAGATCGGTCATCGGGCAGCGCTCCTTGGAGGTCGATGGACACTTGTAATTTCGATACGCGTATCGCTATTGTTGTCAGCATGGTATCCGAATCCACCAGCTCTGCAAGGGCTGGTCGACCAAAAGCATTGAGTCACAGACAGATTCTTGATGCCGCGGCAGAGATCGCCGATACGGACGGCCTGGATGCGGTGTCATTTCGAGTGCTCGCCGAACGACTCGGCATATCGCCGATGTCCGTCCACCGCACAACCGGCGGCATCGACGCCTTGAGGCGAGATCTGATCTCGACTCTCGTAGGCGAAGCCGTCTCGTCGATCGACTGGCCGACCGACTGGCGCGGGGTTGCCCGCACGTTCGCCTACGGCCTCCACGACCTCCTGATGCGCCATCCCCTGGTCCTGGAAGCCCATCGGCAGGCATCACTGGAAGCACCCGGGGCCGACGATACCGCCCACCGAGTCGTGAGCGCCCTTTCCTTGGCCGGCCTCGAGGACGAGCAGGCCACGTACGCATACGGCGCGCTGCATGATTTCGTCACCGGACACGTCGCAATTCAATTGGGACGCGGCGCTTTCGACAGCGCACCTGCCGATCGACGCGAGGCATCGGTGTTCGCACTTCATCACGATCCCACCCGAAGGTTCGAGTTCGGAGTCGCCCTCATCCTGGACGGTGTGGCGTCGATCGCGCAGCAAGGAACCACATCATGACGAGCAGCGTGACCACAACCGAAATTCGCGACGCGTCGGGGCGTCGTATCGCATTCTGCGAGTACGGCGATCCGACTGGCAACCCGGTAGTCGTGGCCCACGGATCACCTGGCAGCCGATACGAAGGGCTCTCACTCCACAACGCGTCTTCGACGGCAGGCATACGGCTGATAGTCCCCGATCGACCCGGCTTCGGACGCACGGATCCGTACACGGACAAGGGATTTCATTCCTGGGACGACGACTTCGTCACCCTGGTCGATCACCTCGAGTTGGGCTCGGCCACACTGATGGGTTTCTCCGGAGGCGGCGGTTACGCGCTCGCAGTCGCTGCAGCCGTTCCCGAACGAGTCTCGAAACTGGTGCTGGCGTGCGCCATGATCCCCGGGGCACCGCGAGATACTTTGCGACGCAGAATAAAACTGGTATCTGCGTTGTACTTTGCCGCCACCTGGGCTCCCCGTGTGGCCGGCGCAATGCTCGCAGGAACCGGAGTGTTCTCCAAGCTACGCAGCGACTCAGTCTCGATCTGGCCGGCCGCCGATCAGGCAGTCATGACCGACGAGGTACATCGCCCCGCCCTCCAGTTGGATTCATCCGAAGGGATCGCACAGGGTGGATCCGCAGGGGTTGTCGACTTGGCTCGGTATCGCCTCGAGGTGCCTGGACTCTTCCAATCGATCTCGGTACCAACGGTTTTCCTACACGGAACCGACGACGGAAACGTACCCATCGAAGTAGCCCGCTGGGCACACTCGTTGATTCCCGACTCTCGCTTCGAAGAGATCAACGGAGGCGGCCATCTGTTCGTCGTCGCGGACCCCACTCCACTCCTTCGCGCCCTCGCCTAATTCCCTCTTGACTCGAACGCGTGTTCGAGTACCCTTTGGGGAGGGGATCGGGGGATTCAATGAGTGTCTTGTTGTCGGATGTGGTGTCTGGTTCTGCGGTGGGGTTACGTGGACGGTTGTGGCAGTTGTCTGCTGCTGAGTTGCGCGCTGCTGCGGTGTCGGCGAGTGCGGAGATTCTGCGCCTCGAGGCGGTTCGTGTGGCGGTGGTGGACGAGTTGTCGTTGCGCCCGGATGATCAGGTGATTGCCAGCCGCGGTGTGGGGTCCTGGTTGGCGGCGAACACGATGCTGCAGGTTCGGGACGGGAAGAAGATCGCCGCGTTGGGTGCAGCTTTGCGGCCGTTTCCTGCGGTGGCGGCTCGGTTCGATGGCGGGGATTGCTCCTTCGAGCACGCCGTGTTGATCGTGGCGTTCTGTGAATCACCACCTAAAGGCATGCCGGAGGAGGCGCTACCGAAGTGCATCGATTTGTTGCTCGCTGCTGCGTCGGGGGTGGAAGCGACGACCACGAAGGTGCGGAACGTGATCGCGACCTTGGAGCGGTTGTTCGAGTCCGATGAGATTCCACCCGCCGAAGACGTCGACCGGAATGAGCTGCGGATCGCGTCGACATTGAATGGTCGAGTGGTGGTGCGCGGGGATTTCGACGCCCTCACCGGCGAAATGCTGTTGTCGGCGTTGTCGAATCTGACGATGCCGACCCCGGCACCGGATGGAACCCCGGATTCTAGGTCGGCGGCGAAACGCACGGCGGACGGGTTCAGCGAACTGATCCGCCGCTATCTGGACTGTGCCAAGACCGGAACCGATGGTGGCCAGCGCCCGCACGTGAACGTGCACATCAACGCGCGTGATCTCGCTGAGCATCGGGATTGCGCCGCCGCGCCCTCCGATGGTGAAGAGTCTCCGTCTGATCTTGATGTCGGGCACATGCCGTGGCTCGGACCACTGTCGGTGTCGCAGAGCAGGCTTCTCGGCTGCGACTGTTTCCTGTCGACCGTTCTGCTCGACGGTCACGGGGCGCCGCTCGATGCGAAACCAGGGAAGAGGTTGGTCACCGCCGAACAACGGACTGCGTTGATTGCCCGAGACAGAGGCTGTGCGTTCCCGGGTTGCACATGTGTACCGGCGTGGACCGATGCGCACCATATCCGGCACTGGGCCAACGGCGGCCCGACGGTGATGAACAATCTGGTCCTGCTGTGCCGTTCACACCACCGGTTGATGCACCGAAAATCCGGGTTCGTCGGCAAATGGGAAATTCGGATAGGAGTCGACAACAAACCCTGGTTCATCCCGCCACCCTCGATCGACCCCGGACAGCAACCCAGGCCGGCGAACACCACCTTCAAAACCTGAGAGGTCAAACCTCTTTGGCGACAACAGAACACGGACCAGCGCCGCATCGAGGAGACCTCGATGCGGCGCCAAAAAACATGCTCAGCCCAAGTCGGCGACAATCCGCTCGGCGAGAGGCCGTGACGACGCCGGATTCTGACCGGTGTAGAGCTTGCGGTCCACCACGACATAAGGCGACCACGCCTCGGCCTTCGAGAATTTGCCGCCCAATTCGCGTAGGCGAGTTTCGAGCAGCCACGGAGCCTTGTCCGCCAGACCAGCCTGCGTCTCCTCTTCGTTGGTGAACGCGGTCAGCTGATAGCCGTCGAACAGCCAGCTTCCATCGGGTCTCTGGGCCGGCAGGAGTGCCGCCGGCGCGTGACAGACCGCCGAGACCACCTTGTCCGCGTCCAAGAAGTTCACGAGAAGCTCACCGAAGGATGCCGACACCGCAAGATCCTCCATCGGTCCATGTCCACCCGGTACAAAGACCACGTCGTAATCGGCAGCATCGGCGTTCTCCAAAATCTCCGGCGAATCGAGCACCGGCTGCAGATCGGCGATGTACTTGCGCATACGGTCGGCGCCTTCTTGCCCGCCGTTCACCTCGGGCGCCAGGCTTCCCTCGTCCACAACGGGAGCTTTACCGCCAGGCGTCGCGATCACGATCTCGTAGCCGGCGTCGACGAAAACGCGATGCGCCTCGACCAGTTCTTCCGCCCAGTACCCGGTCGGGTGGGGTGTTCCGTCCTTCAGCGTCCAGTGATCTGCAGAAGTGACCGCAAACAACAGCTTTGTCATCGCGCAACCTTTCGTCGGTAAAGGAACCCATTGGTGACAAGACACCATCTTCAAGGCCCGATCAATGAAATAACGTCCAGTCAGTGCAACACGCTGCCCTTGTGAGAATTCCTCACCACCGCAGAATCACGTCACCCGTCAGGTCCCGATCGGCTTGCCGAACAGTCCTGCGACGAGTTCACCGACCGCATCCACCCAGACTGGCCAGGTCCTCTGATCAAGCGCCATGGATCCAGCGTCGAAGGTGCTGCATCCCTGCTGAGCAGGCACACCAGCGAACCGATCACGAAGCCACAGTAGAGCACTCGGCAATGCGACGACTTCCATGCTGACGTGCTCACTGAAGTGGTCTCTGGTGTAAACGACACTCGCAGAAGGATCTTGGCAATAGGTATCGACAAGTTTGTTCACCGGGCCAACAGGCACCAACCAGTCGGGATTCGACTGATAGATGTACATCGGCACGTCAGGAACCGACTTACCCATGGCAGCTCGAGAGAGCGCAGCTCTCACCGTGGGGTGTTGGACGGGATCTCCCTGGACATCGAGGAAGCCCTTGATGTTGAGGAAGGGCACTGCAGCTGACGTCCAGAGCATGCACAGGTTGTCCTTGGCAGCGAAAAGCGCTCGGCCGGCAGGGTTTATGTGCTGATCGATGAAGCCTGCAAGTTCAGGATCTTCTCGGCTCACTCCGATTACACCGGCAGCGACGATCCCGGCCCCTAGAGCGTTGTTGGCATTGTCGAGCAAAGCGCCGAGATCCGCGGCAACACCACCTTCGGCGACTCCGACGATATTCAGTTCCGGCGCGTACGCCTGCCGTATTTCAGCTGCGTGACCGGTAGGAATCGATCCACCCGAGTAGCCGAGCAGCCCTACGCGAGTTGACCGCCCTTGCAGCTCCATGGGTTCGAAGTTCTCAGCAGCACGAATACCGTCGAGCGTGATCCGGGCCGCGACGGGGCCGGAGGCGAAGGAAGAATTGGGTCCCTGATGATCGGGCACCGACAATGCCCAACCCTGCGCCAGTGCCGCCTGCACTTCGAGGAATTGAGCCCCACCGGTCGCAGCGCCCGTCACCAGCCACGGCAACGCGCCTTGCTGCATGACATACGAAGGTGCGCAGTAGTTTCCGAGTGAATCCTCTGCCATCTGAAAGGACAGCAGCGGGCGCGGGCCTCCATCGCGAGTGTCGCCACGCGGCTTGATCACTGTGGTGACAGCAGGAATCGCCTCGCCCGCAGCATTATTGGATCGATACGAGATCTGCCACGCATCCACGTTGGTCGGAATCAGGTTGAGAGTACCGAGATTCACCGCACGAGCGGCGATGATCTCACCCGGTTGCTTGGATTCGACGACCTCGACAGGCGGTTCATAGAAGGCCTGGTCCAGTTCAGGCAAAGGCGGTGCAACCGCAGGCGGCAGGGCAGGCTGGACCTGAATTTGGGCGGGAACACCTTCGTCCGGTGCCGCTGAGGCAGGTGCCGAAAGTCCGATCTGCCCGATTACTGCAATCACGGCAATTGCGAGGCCCCCGCATTGTCGGTCAGTTGTCCAGCGTCGTCCCATACCAATTCCTCCCCGGAAAAGCACAGATTGCCTTGTGTTGCCGCAGTTCTCATCACGAGCGCACAAGTTAGATGCGAGTGTCTAACACATTGAGAACGAGAGTAGAGCGTTGTGGGCCGGATTACAATCCCCTGGTGTTCGTGACCTATTCGTCGGCGTGAAGGGGCGCGTCGTCGATCAACGCATTCAAGAGCACCGTCATCAGATCGACCAGTACCGACACGGGAGGACGAGGCTCCGCAGTGCTCCACTGGTGCACCAGCGCGGTAAGCGCGCCGATGAAGGCGGTGGACGCCCACCGGTAACCACCCGGCGGTTCGTAATCGTCGCCCACGACCCCTTTGATGATCGACTCGAAAAATGTTGCCCAGACCGAACGTTGGTCCACACGATGCTTTTCCACCCGGGGACTGACACCTACGACGTCGATGAAGGCAACGTGTGCGCGTCGTGGGTCACTTCCGACCGACTCGACGAAGGCGGCCATGGCCGTCGCTGCCTTGTCACGGAGATTGACCGAAGGCTCTGCATCGAGTGCGTCGACCATTGCAATTCTGGCGTCGAGTTGGATCTGGTCATACAGCGCGAGGAGTAGATCCTCGCGACTACCGAACTCGTCGTAGAACTGCCTTCTGGCCAGACTCGCGGACGCGCAGATATCCGCCACCGAACTTCCGGCATACCCCTGGTCTGCAAACACGCTGAGAGCAGCATTCAAAAAGAGGGAACGGCGTTCGGCCTTGCGAGCCGCGACCGACCTTCCGCCGTAGTTTCTGTCTGTTTCAGCAATTGCCACGTCTGCCAGAGTATGCGGCATCGCGCCGCACACAAAACGCATCTGACCTGCTGCGAAGTTCCTTCACCACCACTACCGGCGCATCGGCACTGCAGCACGATCAGGCCAATACGAAGGCCACGGCAAAAAGTGTCCAGGCGGCAGCGAGAACCGTTGACGCCGCAGTAACTGCCCCGGTCACGGCAGGTCGAGTGCTGTGGTTGCGCGCGGCGATGATCCCGACCGTCATCAAAGTCAACGCCACCAGGAACGACAAAACCACGATTTTCACCAGCAACCCCTTCGACGACGGTCAACAGAACCGGAAACTATTTAGATAGTACACAAATAAATCGTGCATTAATTAAACTCGAACTCCGTCAGGGGATTCTTGACAAAGTTCAACGGCGACT
Organism: Rhodococcus sp. RCBS9; assembly: GCF_029457415.1. NCBI lineage: Bacteria > Bacillati > Actinomycetota > Actinomycetes > Mycobacteriales > Nocardiaceae > Rhodococcus > Rhodococcus sp. RCBS9. Next base: position 2,242,393 of record NZ_CP120422.1, read on the forward strand.
GTCAGGCTAGTCCTGACGAAAGGAGAACTTCTCATGGAAGACCTGATCGAACGCGCCCTGACCGCGAAGATCGAGACCGCCGCGATCACCACGGTCAACGCCGCGATCACCGAGGCCGGCACTCAGGCAGACAAGATTGTCGGAACAGATCCTTTACCTGGCAGCCCTGAGTGGGAGGCAGAACAGGACACCGACATCCCGGCGCAGCGTCAGATGGCGTGGCAGTTGGCCTGTTTCCGGATTCAGCTCGCCGCAGGTATCGATTCGACGGCAAGCGTCATGAGCCTGCGTAGATTCGGCGCAACATGGTCAACCATCGGCCGCGCAGCGGGAATGACCCGTCAGTCCGCGCATGAACGGTGGGGTCGACGTGTATCGGACATGCTCGATCCCTACGGAGTCGGGATGCCGCCCATGGTGCCCAATGATGATCCGACTCAGCCCTGACTATCAATCGCACGACTAACAATCGCGTCACTACCGATCCGGCAGCAGCGCATCGGCTTTCGCGACCAGCACAGCGCGCTCACGCTCGTTCTCGGCCAGACGAGCCGCTTCGAGGAGTTCGGTTCTAGCCTCCTCGGATCGGCCGAGCTGACTGAGCAACTCCCCCCGAACGCTGGGAAGCAGGTGGTAGTCGGCCAGTTCACCTGAAGCGACAAGCTTGTCGACGAATTCGAGCGCAGGGCCAGGACCGTATGCCATGGATACCGCCGCCGCATGATTGAGGTCGACCACGGGCGATGGCGCCAGTTGCGCCAGAGCCTCGTAGAGGATGACTATCTTCTTCCAATCAGTGTCTTCGAAAGTTGCTGCTCGCGCATGACATTCGGCAATCGCCGCCTGCAGGCCGTACGGGCCTCGTCCACGCCCGACGGCGTCAGCTCGTTCCAGCGCGGCAAGCCCACGCGAGATCTGTAGGCGATCCCACCTCGTCCGATCCTGGTCAGCCAGCAGGATGGGTTCACCGGTCGAGGTTGTCCGAGCGCCGAATCTCGAGGCTGTCAGCTCCATCAAAGCGACAAGGCCGTGTACCTCGGACTCCCTGGGGACCAATTCGGCGAGTATTCGCGCGAGCCGCAGAGCCTCAGCACTGAGCTCCGCCCGCATCCACTCGTCCCCGGAACTGGCTGCATAGCCTTCGTTGAACACCAGGTACAGCACTCCGAGGACCGCGCTCAATCTGCTCGAAAACTCTTCTCGCCCTGGAACTTCGAAAACCGCTTTCGAGGCGGTCAGCGCCTTCTTCGCGCGGACTATCCGCTGCTGCACCGTCGCCGTCGGCGTGAGGAACGCTTTCGCAATCTCTTCCGTGGTCAAACCGCCCACCACCCGAAGCGTCAACGCCACCTGCGCTTTTCGATTCAACACGGGATGGCAGGCGATGAACATCAGGCGAAGGACATCGTCGTCGATGCGGTCCGGATCCCAGCTGACGTCGTCGAAATGTGAAGCGTCGTTCTCGAGTTCACGCGCAAAGTGGGCGTAGCGCTCGTCCAACCTCTCACGTCGTCGCCACCCGTCGATCGCTCGTCGTGTCGCCACAGATGTCAGCCAGGCAGCGGGGTTTCTCGGAACCCCCGTCGCGGGCCACTGCTCGACGGCTTCGAGCAGAGCCTGCGCGGCCAGATCCTCGGCGAGATCAAGATCTCCGACGGTGCGAGTCAACGTGGCGACAATCTTCGCGGATTCGATACGCCAGACCGCGTCGACAGCCTTTCTCGTTTCTTCTCGCACCGCCTCGTCGGTCATGGTCAGCCTGCGACCGGACGATCGGTACCGAGCTCTTCACGCCAGCCTGCCTCTTTCTGGATGTACTCGTTGTCCTGATCGAAGTCCGACATCTCGCTCACGCGGCGTACCTCGAGCTTGCTTCCCGGCCCGAGCGGGCAGCGTTTCGCCCATTCCAAGGCTTCGTCTTTGGTCGACGTCTGAATGATCCAGAATCCCGAGAACAACTCCTTCGTCTCCCCGTACGGGCCGTCGGAGACCAGCGGAGGATCGGACTCGAAATCGACGATGAATCCCTCCTCCATCGCCAGTCCCTCACCGGCCAGCAAGACACCTGCCTTGATCAGGGACTCGTTGTACTGCCCCATCGCCGCGATGATCTCGTCGAAGTCCATGTCCTTGGATGCTTCGATAGCCTCATCGGTGGAACGCATGATCAGCATGTACTTCATGAGAATCTCCTTCGTTCGTGGACCGCTCTGTTCGGTCCCTCTGCTTACACGTCGAACGGCGCACTCACCGATCGACAAACTTCCGAAACAATTTTTCCGAGGACATAACCGCCGGTCGCGATACGCTGCCCACGGTATCGGCGGACGGGCCGTCGGGCCGGTCAGAAGTCGAGAAATCCCGGCACAACTTCGCGAACGAGCCCGGTCGCGTCAGAGCTCCCGTAGAAATACACCGACCCGTAACCGAATAGGTACTCCTCTACGAAATCGGGGTGGGACTCAGCAACCACCGGCCACCCCTCTTCGTTGATCTGGAACAGGAAGCTGTGTCCATCTGCCTCGACGGCATCGGCGTAGGACGGTTCGTTCTGAATGAGCACCGGTTGCGGAGCTATCAACACCAACGGCATCACCTCGTCGTCCGAGGGAATCCTGATCAACGCCGCGCTGCCAAGGCCCGCATGGCTGCCCGCCGATTCCGCACTTCGTGACGACGGCAAGTGCAGGACTGCCCTAACCCCGATGTCCGGGTATTCGAGGTCGTCGTCGCCGATGGAGAAACCTCGACGGATGAAGATCGAAAGCTCTCGCACGCCGAGCCACGGCGCCGTGTGTGCCTCGAGCGTCAGAAGGTACTCGTGCGACCGCAGAATCGCCTGACCAGCGAAAACCTGCGGAGGTCGTCCACCAATCCGTGCCCCACTTTTCGAATCGCTCGAACCCACCCCGAGATGTACCCTGTCCACCGGCGTCATCCTAGGGAGATCCGACGGGTGTCGGAGGGAGACTCTCCGATTTCCTACAATCCGCTGGTGACGTAGGCCACAATCAGGCTCGATGATGGGTGCATGACAACATTCCCGACTCTCGACCCCGAACTCGCCGCGGCACTCACCATGCTCCCGAAGGTGGACTTCGCTGACCTCCCCAACGCACGGGCCACCTACGACGCTCTGGTCGGCACCATGTTGGCCGACCTGTCATTCGACGGAGTCTCGCTTCGTGAACTGTCGGCACCCGGCCTGGACGGCGATCCGGAGGTCACGATTCGTTTCTTCACCCCGGACAACACTGCCGGCCCTGTCCCCGTTCTGCTCTGGATCCATGGCGGCGGATTCGCAATCGGCACCGCAGAATCCAGCGATCCATTTTGCGTCGAGGTGGCGCGGGAACTCGGATTCGCCGTTGCGAACGTGGAGTACCGCCTCGCCCCCGAAACCCCCTTCCCCGGCCCCGTCGACGACTGCTACGCCGCACTCCTCTACATCCACGCCCATGCCGAGGAGCTGGGGGTCGATCCACGCCGCATCGCAGTGGGAGGGCAGAGCGCAGGCGGTGGACTGGCCGCAGGCACTGTCCTCAAAGCCCGTGACGAGGGCGTTGTGCCCGTGGCCTTCCAATTCCTCGAAATCCCTGAACTCGACGACCGCCTGGCGACGGTCTCGATGACGAACTTCGTCGACACCCCCTTTTGGCACCGCCCTAACGCCATCCTGTCGTGGAAGTACTATCTCGGCGAGTCGTATTCCGGTCCCGAAGATCCTGACGTGTCCATTTACGCTGCGCCGTCCCGGGCTACCGACCTCACCGGCCTGCCGCCGACCTACCTGTCCACCATGGAACTCGACCCGCTCCGCGACGAAGGAATCGAATACGCCCTTCGGCTGCTGCAAGCGGGAGTCAGCGTCGAATTGCACTCCTTCCCCGGAACCTTTCACGGGTCGGCACTGGTCGCGACCGCCGCGGTCAGCGAAAGAGGTGCCGCCGAAGCCCTCACTGCGCTCAGGAGAGGGTTGCGTTCGCTCTCGCCGGTCTCGTAGCGTTGCGAGATGCAAGGACTGATGTACCGGCTTGCCGAGCTCGATGCAGACTCGGCAGGCCTGGTACGTGTCATCGATTACTTCGACGCCCTCGTGCGGCACGGCTCCGACACCGCGTCTTTGCTTCGTGCGAGCGCGCAGTTGGCGGACTGCGTCGTGGGTATCGAGATCGTCGAGCGCGGCAGAAGCAAGAAGAATTTGCGCCGTTGCGATCCGCGCGGCCGATGGTCACCCGATCCTCAGCTCCCACCGAGCATGACCAGAAACATTGCCGTAGACGACGAGGTTCTCGGAACGGTATGGATCGAACGACCCGGGGCCAGCTTGCCACTCGACGAAATGCTCGTCGACCGGATGGCCCTGACCGCAGCGATAATTCTGCAACCGCGACGCCTGCCTACCGAAGCCGAGCACACTCGAAATCTGTTGTTCCCGATGGACGAACTCGCGGTGCTCACCTCCTGCGCCGGTCTCGGTATCGAACCCCATACCCCAGTCCGTGTAATGGCAACCAAGGCAGTCTCAGGCACGGCCGAAGGTGCTGCACACCTTGTCATTTCGCCAGATTACAAACCTGGCAAAGCCACTGGGATAGACGCTGACGGCGAGTATCTGAATCTCGTGACGGGTTCGTTCGCGGCGACACCCGAGCTGTCCGAGGCCGCGCTGTCGTCATTCATTCGCGCCGGAATATCTTTGACTGCTCCCGCTTCCGAAGTGAGCACAATACTGAGCACTGCACGATTCGCTCGAGCACAGGCGTCGGCAACAACACCGATCGTGAACGCCGACGATCTCGGCGCCCTCAACCTCTTGGCGCCGGGACCACACATCGATCACTCGCGAATACCGGATCTGGTTCGTGCCGAAGAGATCGGCGATACCAAACAGGGGTTAGAACTACTCGAAACCTTGAGGTCATACCTGCAGTCCGGAACCTTGAGGGCCGCAGCAGATTCCATGCATCTTCACCACAGCAGCGTCGCGCACCGATTGGCGAAACTGTCCCAGCACGTCGGATTCCACGTCGATTCCATCGAGAACCGAGCACGCGCAACGGCCATGATGCTGGTCCTCGATGGCGGATAGGACCCACCGCGCATCACAGGTACTACGCAGTGGTTGACGATCTTTCGCGTTCAGCGAGCGCAACAAACGGCGCAAGCGCCGGATTCGGATTATCCGGCCGGTAGGTCACTGCCACGTCGAGAGTTGGTTGCTCACCGGCGATCTCACATAGATGGACACCCGGGATGCGGAGCATCCGCGCTCTGCCCTGGGGGATCGGCGCAATACCCACCCCGTCCGAGACGGCATGCAGCACCTGCTCGTCGTCGGCCTCGAATCGAACGATGCTGGGCGCCCCGTTTGGCCAAAGTTGTTCGAGCGTACGCAAATACATCCCCGGGGCGTTGGCCTCCGGCCAGAACACAACGGGGACGTCCACCAGATCTCCGAGTTCGAGCGTCGCTCGATCTCCGAACGGATGATCCACGGGAACAGCGACCAGGATAGGTTCGGTATCGAGGACGATCAGGGGAAGTTCTCGATCGTCTTCATCGAGCGGCGGGCGAACAACCGCGATGTCGACGGCTCCGGTTCGGACGAGGTCGACAGTCTGCGCCGAAGTGCCACGATGAACGACAACTTCGACGCCCGGGTAGAGCCTTCGATAGGTGCTGACCAGATCCGCGACTGCGCCGCCCGCCCACGAACGGGTGTACGCGATGCGCAGTTCTCCGTCCACACCGCGCGCGGCCAACCGAATTCGTTCGACAGCCCGGTCCGCACACCCGATCAAAAAGCGCGCCTCTCGTACCGCCACCTTGCCGGCTTCCGTGAAGGTGAACTGCGGACCCCGACGATCCACCAGCGGAACTCCGAGTTCGCGCTCGAGAACCTTGATCTGCTGACTGAGGGCCGATTGCGCGACGTGGACGTTCGCAGCGGCTCGAGTGAAGCTCCCATGATCCGACAGAGCGATCAGATAACGGGCACGCTGCAGGTTCATACGGCGATTATAAGAAAAACAGATGGTGGTGTCACTACTTGGTCTTGGACACGGCATCACCTGAGGTCGGAGGATCGAGTTCACGTTGATCCACCGTCTGTCTCCCGAAAATTGTCACCCGAACGATCACAAGGTTGCACATGAATCCCCGAGCACTCACTGAACCTGCAACAGACGCGAGGCTTCTCGACGCCCTCGCAGAGATCGTCGGCCACACGCATGTCCTTACCGATCCCGAACTGATCGAGGGCTACACACGTGACTGGACGGGACGTTGGATCGGCGACGCGATCGCGGTCATCCGCCCCGGCAACACCTCGGAAGTGTCTGCGGTTCTTCGAGCATGCTTCGACGCGGGGGTTCCCGTCACACCGCAAGGCGGCAACACCGGACTGGTCGGTGGTGGAATCGCCTCGACTGGGTCCGTGGTGCTGAGTACCAGACGTCTGGAAACGATCGAAGCCGTCGACCCCATCGGTCGGACAATCGCAGCCGGCGCCGGCGTGACCGTTGCTCGCGCCGACCTGGCCGCATCGGCACACGGTCTCCGCTTCGGAATCGATTTGGCATCAAAGGAATCCGCAACACTCGGCGGCATCGTCGCAACCAACGCCGGTGGGACGCGCATGGTCCGATACGGAAATACACGCGCACAGATACTCGGTATCGAAGCCGTGCTCGCGGACGGTTCGGTACTGAGTAGATGGACTCCACTCGTCAAAGACAATGTCGGATACGATATTCCAGGACTTCTTGCCGGCAGCGAGGGAACGCTCGCAGTCATCACCAAGGTCCTGATGAAGCTGGTCACCCCGGCGACCGACACCCAGGTCGTGCTCGCGGGTGTGCGCGACGTCGATCAAGCGCTTCATTTGTGTAATCGCGTGCGTCAGAGCGGATTGACCGTCGAAGCCGCCGAAATCATGACTGACGACGGCATCTCCCTCGTCTGCGCACACACCGATGCCCGTCGCCCGTTCGGCACCCCTTCACCGATGTACACACTCATCGAGGTGTCATCACCGCGCGAAACGGAAGAGTCGCTCCTCGAAGTACTCTCCGACTCTGCCGACCTCATCGAGGACGCGACGGTCGAGCCTGGGCCGGCTCGAAAACTGTGGACTCTGCGGGAAAGCCATACCGAAAGCATCAGCGCGTCGTCGACGACGCCGGTAGTCAAGCTCGACATCTCCGTCCCCTTGTCCGTGATGGGAATGTTCATCGACAACCTCCGAGAAAGCCTGGCACAACGATTCCCCCTCGTGCGGCCAATCCTGTTCGGGCACTTCGCCGACGGAAACATTCATGTGAACCTTCTGGATGCCGAGCCGAGGGTCGCACACGAACTGACCGATATGGTGTTCCGACTCGTCGCCGCCCACCATGGAAGCATCAGCGCCGAGCACGGGATAGGCCGCGCAAAGTCGCCGTGGATATCGCTGGGGCGCACTGAAACCGACATCGCCGCAATGCAGTTGATCAAATCCTCCTGGGATCCCCGTGGAATCCTCAATCCTGGAATACTGTTGCCGGAAAAAGTCGGGTAAGCAAGAGGGGTCTCATGCAGGATCTTTACGTCGTCACTCATCCTCATGCCGAACACACAGCGCAGGACATAGTCGGCGGTTGGCACAATTCGGTTCTCACCCCCGCTGGTCGGCGCGATGCAGGTTTGATCGCCGAAGCACTGAAACGACGACGCACCGGAACTTCGCGCGCGGTCCGCATCACCTCGTCCGACCTCGAACGGTGCACCGAGACATCCACGATCATCGCCCGGACACTCGATGCTCCGGCGACAACAGACACTCGATTGCGCGAAATCAGCTTCGGAGAAGCCGAAGGACGCCCGAACTCGTGGCTGGCCCAGCGGCAGGTCCCGGCCCCTGACAACAACCGCCTCGATCACCGTGGCCCCGTTGCCGGTGCCGAGACCCGCCGCGACATCGCAGCAAGGGTTCACGAATGCATGCGCGAACTGATGGACGATCTCGATCACGATCACATCGTCGTAACCCACGGCTTTGCACACACATTCGTCGTCTCCGCCTGGCTACAGATTCCCGTCGACGCCGCAGGATTTGCGACCTTCGCGACCACCCCGGGTGCAATCACACATCTCCGACACGACGACTACTGGCGCAACCGAACCCTCGTGCAACTAGCTGATACGACGCACCTGGACTGTGGCACGATGGCCTGATGCGCCATGTCTCCGACGACGAACGCCGTGCTCGCATAGGAGTACGTCATGCGCTGGAGCCAATGTTCCACGTCGATTCGCCGGAAGCTGCCACGCGGGCGATGACGGTACTGCACGCCACCGAGTCAGCGACGGTCTATCTGTCTTGCTGGGCGAGGGTTCGGTCCGTGGACGCCGCCGACGTCGACCGCGCCCTGTACGACCAACGCAGTCTCGTGAAGCAATTGGCAATGCGCCGCACACTCTTCACCTTTCCCCGCGACTTGCTGCCGGCCGCGTGGTCGAGTGCGTCCGCCCGCGTCGCGAACACCGAGCGGGCACGAATGGCCAAGGATGTCGTCAAGGCCGGACTCGCCGTCGACGGCAACGACTGGCTCGATCGCGCACGGACGGAAGTGCTGAAGTTGCTCACCGATAGGCCTGAAGGGCTTTCAGCGGTAGAGATTCGTCAGGCCGTGCCGATGATAGACGTCAAGGTCGAGGGTTCGGCAGGTGAAATCTGGTCGGCACCCAGGGTTCTCACGCATCTCGGGGCGACCGCAGACATCATGCGCGGCACCAACACCGCCCGCTTCCCCGTCTCACGCCCACTGTGGACTCTCACTCGACACTGGCTCGACGACGCCCCCTTCGATCTCGAATCTGCAGACGGCTATCGAGAAATGGTCCGCCGTTGGCTCTACACCTTCGGACCGGGCACGGAAGACGACATCGTCTGGTGGCTGGGCTCGACGAAGACGGTCGTCCGGGCAGCCCTCGCCGAACTCGACGCCGTTGCAGTCTCACTCGACGGAGGCGACACCGGCTGGTTGCTACCCGATGACGTCGCCACGGTGCCTGATCCAGGTCCTTGGGTGGCACTCCTACCGGTGCTCGACCCGACGGTCATGGGGTGGAAGAACCGTGACTTCTACCTCGGCCCGCACCGCAACCAACTCTTCGACACCCGCGGTAATGCCGGCGCCACCGCTTGGGTCGACGGTCGCGTCGTGGGGTGCTGGATCCAAGACGAAACCGGTGTGGTGCACGTCCGATTGCTCGAGACCGTGTCAGCGTCTGCGCGACGTTCTCTCGATGCCGAGGCGGCGCGCCTCACCGAGTGGCTGGGCGGCGTCAGAATCGGCACGGGGTACGTCTCACAGGCGATGAGGCACGACGTTCCCGAACCTCCCGCCGGCACTAGTTCCCGGTGATAGCGTCAGATACCGATTGCCAGATCGTCGATGTCTGCGAGCGTGCCGCCGTTTTCGAGGATGCTCGTGTAGTTCCGAAGTCGGTTCTGATCTATCTCGGTAGTGCTGACCCCTCGCTTCCAGTACCCGAAGACAACTACATCGTCCTTCGCCAGGCCGACTGTCTTGCGGAAATGCGCTCGAATGGCTCGCATCTCGTCCCGTTCCCCGGCACCCCACACCGCGTAGTCTCCTGGGTTATCGAGTTCGACGGCGTACTCGGCGAGGCCGTCTTCGACATGGTGCAGCTCGAGGCCGGGGATCACGGGTAGTTCCGCGAAAGCCTCGGCGCCACCGGTGGCGACCCAGCCGACGCCGGTCAGTCCCTCGGGCCACTGAAGCAGAATCGAATAGAGGGCAGGTATCGCGGTGTCGTCGGCGAAAAGTGCGACGCGGCGACCAGCGATCTCGGGAACGAGGAAATGCGGGCGAGGGCCGGTGAGCGAGAACGTGTCACCCACACGACGGTCGTCGGCCCACCTCATCATCGGGCTGGTGTGACCGTGCAGCACTACGTCGAAGGTCATCGAACTGCTCGGCGCGTTGCAGGTGCGCACCGTGTAGACGCGAGAGACATCGCCGTACTGCGGACCGAGCTGGATGCGAAATGCGACGTTGGGCCGCAACCAATTCGGGTCGTCCGCCGACGAAGTCAACTGGACGGCGATGCGCAAGATGCTCTCGGTCGGCCGTTCGACGCGTTCGACGACGGCAACCACGTCGTTGAGACCGCGGTCGTGGTCTTCTCCGCGTGGCGCCTTTGCCGACGCAGACGTTTCAGTTTCTTCAGGTCGAGATGCGGTAGTCATTGATATCTCCTGATCGGTGGTTCAGTTGTGGACGGGTAGTTGACTGACAGGTCTTCGATCACGCGGAACAACAAGTGGCCGTCCGGTTTCCGGGTCTTCGAGAACCAGCGCCTCGAGGTCGAAGACTTCGCGCAGTAACTCAGGGGTGAAGACGTCCGAGGCACTGCCCTGCATGACAATTTTTCCGGACCGCATGGCAACTACGTGCGTGGCATATCTGGCCGCGAGGTTCAGGTCGTGCAGGACCGCGACCAATGTTCGACCGGACTGGTGGAGTTGGGAACAGAGGTCGAGAACCTCGATCTGGTGTGCGATGTCGAGAAAGGTGGTCGGTTCGTCGAGCAACAACACCGGGGTGCGCTGCGCAAGCGTCATGGCGATCCATACCCGCTGACGTTGTCCCCCACTCAGCTCGTCCACCAATTGGTCTGCTGCATATCGCATTCCGACTTCATTCAGGGCCTCGGAGACAACATGCTCGTCTTCGGGTGACCACTGGCGCAGCATGCTCTGATACGGATATCGGCCGCGGGATACGAGGTCTGCGACACTGATCGCTCCAGGCGAGAGCGGGGACTGTGGCAACAGGGCGATTCGCCGGGCGACTTCTTTGGTTCGATAGGACCGAATATCGTTACCGTCGAGCACAACACGACCCGATCGAGGTGTCAGCATTCTGCCGAGCGCACGCAACAATGTCGACTTGCCGCACCCGTTCGGTCCGACGACGACGGTGAACCCTCCATCGGGGATCTCGAGACTCAACTCGTCCACGATGGTTCGATCGGCGTACCGTAGTTCGATCTTCTCGGCGCGCAGCCGCGATGTTGGGGTGGCAGTAGTCATGAATCTCTTTCGTAGCGAGTTTTTTTCAGGCCTGACGAGCGAGCAGCCAGATCAGATAGGCACCACCGAGCAGACTGGTGACAAGACCGACAGGAGTGCGGAGACCGACCTCGACCGCTTGCGCGATCAAGTCGGCGCCCGCCAGCAGAACTGCGCCTAGCAGGAAGGAAGTCGCGACAAGAACACCGCTGCGCCGTGCCAACCGTCGTGCGATCTGGGGAGCGGCGAGCGCCACAAATGCGATGGGGCCGGTGGCCGCGGTCGCCGCGCCGGTGAGCGCGACCGCAAGCAGAATGCCGGCAAATCGGTATCGCTCCACGGAGATCCCGAGCGAGGACGCTGCGTCGTCGCCCATCTCCATCATGGTGACGCGCCGGGACACCACGACGAGAGCAGGAACGAGAACACCGACGGCGATGGCAACACTGACCGCGTGTGGCCAACCGCGCCCGGTCAGCGAGCCGGCCGTCCACTGCTGCACAACGGTGGCGTCGTCGATATCCGCACGCACCACCAGGAACGACATCACGGCGCTCAGCATCGCGCCCACGCCGATACCGACCAGGACAAGTCGAAGACCGCCGCTGACGCCGTCTTTGCGTGCCAGCGCGTACACCAGAAGCGCCGTCAGCATGCCGCCGAGAACAGCGGCGCCCGCGGTCTGCAGTACCCCGCCTCCGAAGAAGACGATCTGAACCACGGCTGCAGTCGCAGCGCCGGTGGTGAAACCGATGATGTCCGGCGATCCGAGAACATTGCGCGAAAGCGTCTGGAAAACCGCGCCGGCCACACCGAGGCTTCCGCCCACACCGATCGCCGTGATCAGCCGCGGCAGCCTGCGATTCTGGACGGACCGAACCGCCGCTGGGGCGCCTTCGCCGTGCAGGGCACGCCATACTTCGCCCAAGGACAGATCCAGGGTTCCATACATCAGCGCGACAAACGAGAGCGCCGCCAATGCCGCACTGATTGTCACGGTTACGAACAGCACTCGCGGAACTATCCGCCACGAGTACGACCCGATTCGAACCACCCAACCGCGGAACAGCGGTGGAACCGGCTGTGCTGCAATCGCATTCACAGCGACGCCACCCGCCGCGAGCGCACGAGCGCAACAAACAAGGGGCCACCGAGCACCGCCACGGCGATCCCCGTCTGCAGATCTCCCGGCGCTGTGGCAACGCGACCGAGAACGTCGGCCAAGAGCAGAAATGCCGGGGCGACAACGAGCACGCACGGCAGAAGAAATCGCAGATCCGGCCCGACGACACCGCGCACGATGTGCGGTGCAGCCAGGCCCACGAATCCGAGCGGTCCAGCCGCCGCAGTGGCGGCCCCTGCCAGCAGGATGACTGCGACAGCGGATCCGACCCGTGCGGGTCCGGTGCTGGCACCGAGCCCTTTGGCGACATCCTCGCCGAGCGCGATTGCGTTGAGTGGACGAATCAGCAACAACGACAGAATGATACCGACGATGACGAAGGGCAGAACAGTGACGATCACGTCTCCGCCGCGGCCTTGCAACGAACCCACTGCCCAAAATCGGAACTGATTGAATGCGGCCTCGTTACTGATGAGAACCATGCTGGTGAGAGCCGTGATCGCCGTCGCAACAGCGGCACCGGCAAGCGCCATGCGCGCTGGGGTCGCGGCGCTGCGATGCGCCGACCCCAACATGTACACACCTACCGAGGCAACGGCCGCGCCGGCAAGCGCGAACCACAGATAGCCGCCGACCGAAGTCACCCCCAGATAGGCAATCGCAATCACGACTGCTGCTGATGCTCCGGCGTTCACACCGAGTAGTCCCGGATCGGCCAGAGGGTTGCGGGTGATCGACTGCATCAGCGCGCCGGCCAGTCCGAGCGCGGCCCCGACCACAAGCCCGAGAATTGTTCGAGGCAAACGTGATTCGATCACAATCAGGTGCTCGTTGTTACCGGCGTCGTAGGAAAGAACTGCATCGAGGACAGTGGAGACGGGGATGTTGCGTGAGCCGATGACGAGTCCGCCGACGGATGCCAGCACGATTACAACGATGGAGACGAGGACCAACAACCCCGCACGCGCGGCCGTCCCGGACCGCAGTGGCGCTTCGGTCCGGGACTGCGCAGAAACGCCCACGCGGTCATCCACCGAACGTAGACACCAGCGACTCGACCGTCTGCTTTGCACTGAAGTAGTCGAGACGGAAGGCTGCCGTTCCCATCGCGTATACCCGATCACCCTTGACCGCAGGTTGATTCGCAAGGAGCGGGTCGGCCGCGAGTTGCTTCTCCACGTCCTTGGGCCCCATCGAGACGGCAAACAGCGTCTGCGCCCCGTCTAGTGCGGCAGACATGTTTTCGGAGCTGACGATCGCGACGCCGGAGGCACCCCGCTTGTCCGGAGCGACAAACTGCTCGGCGGGCTCGGCATAGGTGAAGCCGAGCGAGGCCAGCAGATTGCCCTGCGGGCTGTCGGCTCGGAACGTCCAGACACCGTCGGCACCCATGTAGACCAGTGCCGTCACCGGCTGCTCGGGAAGTTTGATCTTCGCGGCTTGGGTGGTGACCCAGCTGTCGTATTCGTCGACGGTTTTGGCGGCCTCGCTCTCGAGTCCGGTGACAGTCCCGAGCTGATCAGCGAGCTCCTCCCAGGAGCTGGCGCCGTAGTCGAGAAGAACAGTGGGTGCGATGTCGCTCAGCTGTGAGTAGGCATCGAGTGTCGAGTCGCCGCCGTTAGCGGAGCCGATGATCAGATCGGGCTCGAAGGTCTCGATCGCGTCGAGGTCCAGCTCGAGATTTCGGTAGAGCACCGCGACGCCACGATCAGCCGCCACGCCCGACCACTGGGAGAAAAACCCCTGGTCATCGGTCATTCCCGACGGCGTTGTCGCCGCACTCGCGACCACCGGCGCTCCGATCGCAAGCAGCGTGCCGGTCAACGACGGCGAGGTGGACACGATCCGAGTCGGCTTTGCAGTGATCTCGGTACTACGGCCGCCGTGATCGACGGTGCGCGGCCAGCCCTCGGTGGCCCCGGAGGTTTCCTGGGTGCCCTCGGTTCCGGTGTCACTACCTGACGAATTCGAGCAGCCGGCAAGAGCGAGGGCGACGACCGCGGCGAGTACTGCCGCCGCCGGGCGTAGAGATCTGCGCATGAGTATGTGGCTTTCTGAAGATACGAGAGTGCGCCGCTGCGAACACAGTCGGCAGAGGTAAAGTTAGCCATACTTAAGTCGCAAGGGTTGTCCAGGAGCGCCAACGTGTTACCACTATCGGGAAGGTCGGACGCAATCGACTTGGGGCCGATCCGCGCCTGCCGCACCGAGCCAAGCATCGGCCGCTCACCGCTGTTGTTCTGGGTTCTCGCAGGTAGTGGACGCGTCAGGACCGGATCGACCGTCTACGAGGTGCCGGCGGGCGAGTTGTTGTGGATCCCGGCGGGCGTGCGATATTCGATGGAGACGGACTCGGATTCCGTCGCGTTTCCCATCCTGCTTCCGCCCTCGAACGGCGTCAGCGCCGGGCCGGCTACCGTGACGCGTCTGCGCGTTCCGCCCGGATGGGAAGACAGACTGATCCACGAGTTCGTTCACAACCTGGGCTATCTGCGCGGCGACGCTGCACACCCGTCGTCCTTGTTCGAAATGATTACCCGGGCCGACGACGGGGCCACCTCGCTGCCGCAATTGCCGCAATCACGGGAAGCGTTCGAGATCGCGCACGCCCTGTTGCGAACACCTGGCACCGACGACACCGAGGCACAATTCGCGAAGCGTGCCGGGATCAGCATTCGAACGCTCCAGCGGTACTTCGTGGAAGAAACCGGCCTCACCTTCACGCGCTGGCGGCTACGAGCTCGGATCGCCGCGTCGTTGGAGTACCTGAAGCAGGACCGCGAGATCGGTTGGATTGCAAACGAAGTCGGCTTCGAAACGGGCAGCGGATTCACGCGTGCGTTCCGGTCCCAGATAGGAGAGAGCCCGAGCGACTATCGCCGCCGGGCCCTCTCCGGTCCAACCGATCGCAGCGTGGACACCGACAACGATCAAGCATTGGTCCGCATGCTCGCAGAGACCAGGCAGCCCGGGGAAACAGCGCCGCCGATACCGGCCAATGCGACGTGGCCGCGCGTCAACGGCGCCCACGTCGCCGTGTGGGTCTACCGAGGCCAAGCCCGGGTGGACGTCGCGGACCGCAGCTGGGAACTGCGCACCGGAGAGGCCATGATTCTTCCTGCAGGCGTCCTCAATACCGTCACGGTTCCGACTGGTTCACTGCTTCTGCCGCTCGGCTTCCGTTCCTCGAACGGGTCGACCGTATCTGCCGACGCCCTCGAGACCGTGCAGTTCTCCCCCGCTGACGAGTTGGCATTGCTGCACACTTTCGTCGCCGCCTACACGCCCTTGCGCCCGCGCGGCCACGACAGCGCCATGGCATTCGACATCATCGCCACCGGCCCTCTTGCACAACCGGTTTCGAACACCTCGCCCGCCGCTTCGATTGCCACACGACTGGCAGCGACGACCGCCGCCCGCCCGGCCGACCCTCGCACTCTGGACGAGTGGGCGCAAGAGTTCGGTACTGACGCGGCCAGGCTGCGCCGGGAGTTCCGTATCGAAACCGGCACCACGTATCCGCAGTGGCGATCGCTTTCACGGATGACCCAGGCACGCACCCAACTCCAACTCGGGGTTGCACCCGGCACGGTGTCGAGGAACCTGGGTTACGCGCACCTGCCCGCATTCAGCCGAGCGTTTCGCACTGCGCACGGGATCTCACCGCAGCGCTTCCAAGCCCAGTCCGTCGAACGCGCCCTCTGGTTACGTTCTGTGCCGCGCGCCGCGGAGCCGAGCGCTCGGGTTCTTCACACCCACTGAACGAGTTGCCACACGATTCCGTTGGCGTCGACGAACTGGCAGTAACGCTCACCCCACGGTTCCGTCTCCGGTTCGGTGACGACGGAGGCACCTTCAGCAGCGATGCGGGCGAACTCGGCGTCGACATCGTCGACCACGAATGCAATGAGCAAGCCTTGACCGGCCGGACCTGCGACGAAGTCGGGCTTGAACGTCCCGAGCCCGGTGCGCAGGAAGACCACGTTGACCCCGGCATCCGGATGATTCAGGGAAACGAAGCCGTCATCGGCCATGGCCTCGGTGAAACCGAAATGGGTTTTCGCGAAGTCTGCCGATGCGTCGGTGTCGGCGACGTTCAAGGACAGAGCAGTGCTGGTGATTTTCATCGTGGGCCTCCCATGATCGATAAACCTTATGCAGTGCATACAGTATGCACTGTATAAGGTATACCACCGTTGAGGTATTCCCGATTTCTGGAGACGACTGATGGCACGCGAACTGATCGACCTGCTCTGGCGCGATCACCCCCTCGCGCCGAAGGGTGGCACCCGCGGCCCGCGAGCGAAGGTCACCACCTCACAGGCGGTCGACGTCGCGATCTCCGTCGCGAATACCGACGGCCTCGACGCCGTGACGGTCCGCCGATTGGCCGCCGAACTCGGAATCTCGGGCATGGCGGTGTACACCCACGTCGGATCCCGCGACGATCTGCTGGTGCTCATGGTCGACGCCGTACACGGACACAGCCCACTCCTGCCGTACGGGAACATGACCTGGCGCCAACGTGTGCGTCGGGTCGCTGAGGAAGAACTTGCCCTCTATACGGAGCATTGGTGGCTCCTGGACATCTCCGATCAGCGCTCCGCGTTGGGTCCGGGAACTATCGCGAAGTACGACCACGAACTTCACGCCTTCGACGGCACGGGACTGAGCGACATCGACCGGGACTCCGCCCTGACATTTGTCGCCGACTTCGCCCGATCCTCGGCGCAAGCGCGGCGCCCTGACCCCCGAGCAGCCGACATGGCCGAGGTGTGGTCGTCCTGGAACCAGCGTCTGGCTGCTTATCTCGGCGACGACTTCCCGCTGGCGCAGCGAGTCGGAGGGGCGGCCGGCGAGGCCAAGAACTCCCCGTACAGCCCCGAGGCGGCCTGGGAGTTCGGGCTGGACCGGGTACTGGACGCCCTGGACGGCCTCATTCACATCGAATGACATTCCTGCAATTCGTGGGAGACAATGTGTCCGTGCAGCGTTTCGGTTGGTCTCGACGGTCCGACGGCGACCCTTCGGTGTTCGAACCGCGAGAGCTGTTGCACGCCTACGAGAATCGATCGACTCGAGAGGTACGAGATTCCGGCGAGCTTCTCATCGAGATTCCGCTGAGCGACGCGAGCATCGTCGAGATCACCGTTCTTGATGCCTCTGCGGGCTGGATCGACTCCCGCGTGCGAGGACTCTGCAGTTCCCTGGACAAGATCGACCGCCGGGCTCAACGCGTACTTCGAGGGGGATTCAGCATCGGCTGGATCGAACTCGAATCGGAGCGCCACGGCGTCATCGACTACTGGGAAAACGGGGTCAACAACGAATACCCCATCTCCATCGTGTGGAATGGAAACTCCTGGGAAGAAGCGGCAACCACCTAGCCTCGAAATCAGCGGAATACATCCGCGAAGACGGGGTAGACGAGTACATACCAGCGGCACATCGACTCAACTCCAGGCGTGGTGGACAATGTTTCTCAGCGACCAGTCAATTCGTCACCACACCCGCCGTTTCGGAGCAGCTCTGTCGCCTTCACACAAGTGGCCTCCGCCCACCGAAACACAGCGCATCGCACGCTGGAGTGAGCGGTCTGAGATGCTCGGCGCGCTGTCGGTACTCCTGTTCTGGGCTTTCGGCTTCGGCATCCTGCTGGGCGTCGGCGCGATCACAACAGGAATCTTCGCGCTCCGACGTCACCCGAAGAAGTCTGGCGGGCATCTGCTCTCGAATGCCCGCCAGCTGCCATGGGATGCAATAGTCGGCCTCTTCACCGGATTCATCGGTCTGGCACTGAGCGGCTGGTTCTTCGTCGTGGTCCTACCCAACATGTAGCCCTCTGCTAGCCGAGTCCGTTCGCGGAGGTGGCCAGCGCTCGGAGTTCACGTCGGAGGATCTTGCCGGTAGTGGTGAGCGGCAAGCTGTCGATGAACGTGATCTCCCTCGGGTACTGGTAGAAAGCAAGGCGACTTTTCACGTGGGTCTGCAACTCCTGACGGAGCTCCTCCGAGGAGTTCGACCCCTCGGACAGTACGACAAAAGCGTGAACCGCTTCGCCGCGCAACGGATCCGGAACACCGATGACACCTGCCATGGCTACCTCGTCGTGCGAGAGCAGGCACTCTTCGATCTCTCCGGGGCCGATTCGGTACCCCGCGGACGAAATGACGTCATCGGCACGTCCCTGGTACCAGAAGTTCCCGGCGTCATCAGTCCGACCCAGATCACCGGTGTGAATCCAACCGTCGTACACCTTTTCATCGGTCTTCGACGGCTGGTTCCAATATCCGAGGAACTGTCCGGGGTTGCCTGCCTTCACACAGATCTCGCCTACCTCACCAATCTCGACCGGCTCGCCGAGTGGATCGAGGAGGGTGACTTCGAAGCCGGGGAAGGCGCGGCCCATCGAACCGCTGGCGGGACTCCACTTCGACCGCGACGTGCCGATGGTCAGATTCATTTCCGTCTGCCCGTAGAACTCGTTGACAGCTACGCCGAGAGTGCTCGCAACCCAGGCTTGCAGCGCGTCACCGAGTGCCTCACCACCGGTTCCCAATGCCCGCAGCTGAATACCACGCGCAGCAGTCTTGTCGACGCCGATGCTTCGCATCTGCTTGAGGGCAGTGGGAGGAATGAAGGCGCCCGTCACCTTGTGACGGCTCAGAATCTCGACCGCACGCGAAGGCGTGAATTTGTCGGGCGTCGCAACTACGGGGCACCCCAACGCAAGTGCGGGGAACAGTACGTCGAACAAACCACCGATCCAGGCCCAGTCTGCCGGCGTCCAGAAGACGTCTCCCAGCTGCGGAGCATTGTCGAACGCCGTCCGCATACCGGGCATGTGCGCCAGGAGAATTCGGTGCCCGTGGAGCGCGCCTTTCGGATTCCCGGTCGTCCCTGAGGTGTAGATGATGATGGCATGTGAATCGGGGCCCGTGGCTACCAGTTCACTACTTTCTGCGGCATCGTCGACGAGGCTGTGGAAATCGAGGATTTGCACGGGCGTCGAATCGGAGAGCCGATCGAGCCTTCCGACCACGATTACGGCTTCGAGACCCGGCATCTCACCGATTCCGTCGGCAACTCTTTCATAGCAGTCCTTCTCGACCACAAGAACTTTCGCGCCGGAGTCACGCATCCGATGTACTAACGCATCCGATCCGAACTTGACCGAAAGTGGAACGGTGACCATTCCGGATCGGAAGGCGCCCAGATGTGTCGCCAGAACCTCGATTCCCTGTGGGACCATCACACCGACGCGATCGTCTGAGACCAGGCCGAGATCCGCGAGCACGGTCGCGAACTTTCGGCTCATCGTGGCGACTTCACCGAATGTGTACCGCGCCCAGTGCCCACCGGTGTCTACGACGAGGGCCAGATCATCGGGATTCTGTACATCGACACATGCGTGCGCAATGTTGAAGTGCTCTGGCACAGCCCATTCGAAGTGTTCTGCTTCGAGGTCCTGCCACCATGACATATGCCGCCGAGAACTCACCGAGCACCCACTTCGAGGTCGAGGGAATGGGTCTCGCCTACCAGGAATGAGAATTCGCCGGAGAAGACAAGGTCTCCGTCTTGGTTGACGAGTGAGCCTTTCGACGTCACGATCGCGGTCTCACCGTCCGAGCGAGGGCGCACCGACAGCACTTCCGACACCGCATGCACCGAGTCGCCGAGGTAAGTCGGCCGGTGGAATCTGACCTGATCGAGCCCGTAGAAGCACTGCAGGTAACGGGGGTCCAACTCCACCAGACCGAGCAAGGTGGACAACATGAGGGCACCGTGGGCGATCTGGCGACCGAAGCGCGTCTGCTGCGCGTAGTCGGGGTCGAGGTGAAGGGGATGGCGGTCCCAGGTGAGGTCGGCGAAACTTCGCACATAGTCTTCGGTGACGACCCGCGGGTCCGTCACCGCAATGTCTCCGACAGAGATCTCTTCGAAACTCTTTGTGATCATTGAAGTTTCCTCTATTAGTTGACAACCGTGGAGCGTTGATCGACCGGCGGCAGATACGCCCCGTTGTCATCGATGTACATGTCGCGACTTCCTTCGTCGAGGTCGGTGTCACGGACGAAGTAGACGCTGATCAGCGAAATAACAGACAGGGCAGCGATATACACAGCGACCGCAAGCGATCCACCGGTTGCGCGAACCAACATGGCGGCAACCATCGGCGCGATTGCACCACCCAAGAGCACCCCGATCTGAAAAGCGATGGACGCTGCGCTGTACCGCACCCGTGCGTCGAACAGTTCCGCGATGAACGTCGCCTGCGGCCCGTACGAGATGCTGAGCATGAATGCGCCGACTGCCAATGCGCCGGTGGTGATCCAGAAGTTGCCGGTATCTATCGCGGCGAATGCAACGAAGACCCACACTCCCATGCCGGTGATGCCGACCATCAGGATCCGGCGTCGGCCGAATTTTTCGGACAGTTGACCGAAGATCGGAATGAAGATGACTGCAACGAGCGCGGACACCATGACCGCTCCGAGCATGAGGTTTCCGGACAGCAGATCGAACTGATCGGCGTAGGTCAGGCTGTAGGTGTTGAGGATGTAGAAGTAAGCGCCCGTGCTGATCATCGAACCTGCGGCAAGAATGATTTGACGAGGGTAGTTCTTGAACGCGTCGACCATAGGAATCTTGACCGCAGTGTTCTGCTGCTTCACGCGAGCGAATGCGGGAGTCTCTTCCAACGCGGTGCGAATGTAAAGCCCGACGGCGACCAACGCGATACTCAGCAGGAAGGGAATTCTCCACCCCCACACCAGGAATTGGTCCCCGGTGAGCGCCTTGGTGCCGAACATGACGGCCGTCGCCAGCAGAAGGCCAGCAGGCACACCGACCTGCGGCATACTGCCGTAGAAACCGCGGCGGTTCTTGGGTGCGTATTCCACAGCAGTCAGAACTGCACCGCCCCACTCACCCCCGACGCCGAAGCCCTGAATCAGTCTCAGCAATACGAGAAGAATCGGGGCCCACACACCGATCTGGGCGGAGGTCGGAAGGACGCCGACCAGGAACGTCGCTGCTCCCATCAAGAGAAGTGCGAGCACCAAGACCTTCTTGCGTCCGATGCGGTCGCCGAAGTGGCCCATCACAACACCGCCGAGTGGCCGCGCCAGGAAGCCGACCGCGAAGGTGGCGAAGGAAAGAATTGTCGCCAGCGCGGGGTCTGCGCCCGAAAAGAACAGCGGCGCAAAGACCAACGCGGCGGAGGCGCCATAGATCTGAAAGTCGTACCACTCGATCGTGGTGCCGACCAGAACCGATCCGGCCACACGCCGCAGGGCAGGCCTGTCGACAGTTGCGGGAGATGGGGGATTCGCGTCGTTCATGTCATTGCTCCTTGTATGGAGTGCCCTGTTAGCTCTCGCACCGAGAGGGAGGCTCGACAAGGAGACTATGCAGTGACCCAGGGCACAGTCAAGCGTATTTCAATCGATCGATTGATTAGTTGGGATGCAATTTGCCAGTACACAAACAGCTATCAATCGACTGATTGACAGCCGGTCGATTTCGGCGGCGATGCTAGCATGATTGGGCAACCAACCGAAATGAGGATCATGGACCTGGGGCGCGTTCAACGGGCGGCAGTCACGCTGTTCGCGACGAAAGGATTCGCCGCCACCGGCATTCGTGAGCTCGGAGCCGAAGCCGGCATCAACTCGGCAACGCTCTACCACTACGTCGGCAGCAAAGAGTCACTGTTGGCCTCGATCATTCGGTCTTGCCTCGACGAGCTGACGCAGTCGGGAGAGCGGGCAATGCGCCGAAGCGCCGATCCCGTAGTCCAGCTCGCCGGCCTGGTGTCGTCACACGTCGGCATTACCGCCGTCAACCAACTGACTGCCCGCGTCGCCGAGTACGAGATGCGCGGGTTGACCGGAGACAACCGCATCGAGTTGCAGACCCTGCGCGACGAGTACGAGCAACTTTTCGGACAGATCCTCGAACGCGGACAACGCGTGGGCGCCTTCGACATCGAAGATCTGGCATTGAGCCGGCTCGCGATACTCGAGATGTGTACCGGGGTCGCGCATTGGTACCGGCCCGGTGGGCGTCTCGAGTTGGAAGATGTCCAGCGATTCTTCGTCAGCACCACGTGCAAGCTTCTGTCGGTTCCGTCCGACGAACTGCACGGTGTGGAGTTCATTCACGACGTCCGAAAGCTGGACAGCGAGCCCGAGACTCAGTCCTCCGAGATCTGGGGAACCACTGCACAGAGCGAATTCGCGCGACAGTCCGAGCTTTAACCGCCCCCCGAAACTCCCGGCTCTGGTACGAACTGAACATGCAACTACCCGCGGACAGTCATGTTCACAGCGAGTGGTCGTGGGACACCGGCGGACCGCTGTCGCACGCATCCGGACGAATGCAACAAACTTGCGCGCGTGCCGAAGCAATCGGATTGCCGGCGTTGGTGTTCACCGAGCATCTCGACTTCGATGCTCGGTGGCGCACAACCGCCGCAGATCTGATGCCCCATCAACATCACCTGCTGAGCACCGACGGCTATGTCCGCGCACCGATCCTGGACGTCGACGGCTATCTCGACAGCATCGAACGATGCCGACACCGTTTTCCTGAATTGCGGATACTCACCGGCGTCGAGTTCGGACAACCGCACCTGCACGAAGCGCAGGCGTCGCACCTCCTTGATCTCGGTGTCATCGACCGGGTAGTGGGTTCCTTGCACACGCTTGAGGTCGGCGACGATCGGAGTGAACCGAACACTCTGTTTCGAAAGTGGAGTGCCGACGAAGTCATGTGGGCATACCTCGATGAGATCCCGCGTATGGTGGCTGGCTCTCGGACCTTCGAGGTGTTCACCCATATCGACTACGCGGTGCGTGCATGGCCGATCGAAAGTGCCGGACCTTTCGATCCCCGTCGATTCGAAGAGGGATTCCGAAATGCGATGCGCGCCATCGCCGACAGCGACCGGATCCTCGAGATGAACACCCGTCGGCTGTTGCCCTGGATACCCCAATGGTGGAGCGAAGAGGGAGGTAAAGCGGTGACATTCGGCAGCGATGCACATGTGCCCGAAGCTCTGGCAGCCAATTTTCCGGAAGCGACCGCGATGCTCGCGCACTACGGATTCCGTCCGGGTCAACGTCCCGAAGAGTATTGGACCCGCTGATCCGCCTGACTCCCAGACCGATATTTCCGTGAACTCGGGTTGTCGGAGACGGATCAACCCGCAATAGTCGATGTATGGATCGGTACAAAATCACGATGCCCGACGGCTCTTCGACCGAGGAACCTTTCAATTCCGACAAGGAAGCAATCACTTGCGCAGTGGATGCGAACCGAGGAGTCAGCAAGAACCTCGTAGTCGAAAAATACACGGCCGACGGTCATCTGGTTCCAACCGCGCAGGCGCCTGCGAAACACACAGGTCGTCACAAGAAGAACCGTTCGAAGAGTTGAAAACTCGACTAGTTCACAACTCTCGAACTCGGTGTGTGGCGACCGGATGCGTGACGCAGAAGTAGTTGGATCGCGTGCTCGACAGTTGCACCGAGGACAGCTTCGGGGTCGCCCGAGAAAACCTGCTTCTCCGTTTCGGCGGTCCCATGGTCGACGACTCCGAACCACACAGTTCCGGGTCGAACGTTCTCCTGGGTATCAGGACCGGCTTCACCGGTGACGGCCAGCGCCAGCGACGCACCCATCAGTGTGGCGGTGCTGTGCGCCATGACCCGGGCTGCCTCTTCGCAGACCACTGGCCCGTCCGGAACATGAAGTACGGAATGTTTCACCTCGCGGGTGTACGCGACGATCCCACCACAAAACCACGATCCGGCGTCCGGCGCCTTTCCCAGATGTGCGGCGATGTTCCCGGCAGTCAACGATTCCGTCGTCGCCACCGACAGACCGTGTTCCTCTACTGCCGCAGCCAATTGCCTGCACATATCGTCGAGATCCTTGTCCGACGGAAGCTCGGGTCGTGGATCGCCATTCATATGTTCCTCCTCCTGCAGTCCGATCGGTGACTTCGACAAGACACTGAAAGTTCTCGAATGCCCATTCCAACCGTGCCTTACAGCTCACTGCCCCCTTGCGAACTGCACCCTTCGAAAGTGCGTCGAGCGCACTCGTCGATCACATCAGCTACACGTGACCGACGCGTGAGTTCACGGCGCTGCACGATCGCCCCGTTTCCGTTGCTGAACACCTTGTCCAAGGAGGCCGTGACCTGCTCGAATTCTCCGAATGCAGTCAACGCAGGTTCGACGTGATCCACCAATTGCCGAACCGCCTGGTGTGCAGTCAGCAAGCGCACGGATTCCACGTCCAGCGACCTCCCGTCGAGTCCGTCACGCGCCGCCCGCCAGCAAGCCGCGCGGAGTAGTTCGTGATCGACAGCAGGCGCTGCTTCACCTTTCGTGATCGCGGCGGATGCGGTACCGACGAGTGCCTGCACCAGTGTGGCCAGAGTCATCGTCTCCTCCACGGTGGCGGGCACGTCGCTGATCCGAATCTCCACGGTGGGAAGGTGATCCGACATGCGCACATCCCAATAGACCATGTGTGGATCGAGAATGACCCCTGTCTCCAGCATTGCTGCAACAGCATCTTCGTAGTGCGCCACGGACTCGAAGTAGGGCGGCGGACCCGAACTGGGCCATCGGCCGAACAGAACGTAACGCCAACTCGCATAACCGGTATCGCGACCGGCGCTGATCGGAGAGTTCGCCGTCAGTGCCAACAAGGTCGGTAACCATGGGCGCAGATGGTTGATGATCTGGACCGATCGTTCTCGATCTTCCACACCGACATGAATGTGGCAACCACACATAACACCTTCGGTGATCGCTCTGAATTGACCGGCCATTCGCTGGTATCGCGACGTTTGAGTGATCTCGTCCACCGGCGGATCGTAGAACGGCGTCCCGACTGCGATGAGTTGACAACCCACACGGGCAGCGGCGTCGGCGGTGACGGCACGCGACTCACAGAGTTGATCACGAAGATCACGAATATGGTTTCCGATCGACGTAGACGTCTCCACCTGACAGCGCGTGAGTTCGAGTTGCAGCGAGATACCGAGTTCCCGCCCGGCGGCAGCAACCTCGGAGTTGCGCAGAGTGGGATGTCCAGTCTGCGGATCGCAGAGCAAGAACTCCTCTTCGACACCGAGAGTCGGTGTACCTACCGAGAATATGTCGGGAGTCGGCTTCGCGTTCATAGGGCTTCCTCGCACCGCTTTTCATCCACATCCGATACTTCGAGCGTACGACCTTCTACCCCTTTCGGCACTACTCCGACCGTTTCATCCAGTCACCGATCGGGTAGTTGCCCTGTGGACCGACGACGAGCGAAGAATCGCAAGTCTTCATGAGCTCAGGATGGAGTGTGCCGTGACAAACGCGAGCGAAAGTTCACCGGTAGATGACGAACACACAAATCGATCGCACGTAGGGGAGGCAATCAGCGACGGTCGCAACTATCCCGGATACCTGCTGATCGGGCTGGGTCTGGCAACACTCGGATTGACCTTGGTGGCAGCAGGTTACGGATTTCGTGGTTGGGCAGTCATTGCCGGCGTCGTGTGTGTGGTGTCCTTCATCGTCGGAACACTGGCCATCTTGATGGAACACCGACGGGTCAAACGACTGGAAGGTCAGGAACTCTTCGATCAAGAAGGGCACTGAACCGACCGCTCGAGTCGTATTCTGCTCAAGCAGAATACGACTCGAGCAGAACACAGCTCAGTGAGTGCGGAGCTGCTCGATCAGCTCACCCTTGTTCAGCTTCGAATAGCCGTGCAGATCGAGTTCCTTGGCACGTTTCTTCAGCTCGTCGACTGTCCACTCCTCGTACGGCGAGGATTGTCCGCCGGACTTGGCGACATTCGACCGCCCTCGATTGGCGGCCGCATTGGAGATTCGGGCCGCCTTCTCCTTGGAATCGCCCTTCTCGCGTAGCTCTTCGTAGAGTTCTTGATCCTTGAGTTGAGGTTGTGAGTCCTTGCGAGCCACTGTTTCGTCCCTTCACTCGTCTTCACTCCGACGGTGTGGCCGAACTGGCAATTCGGCCACACCGCAGGTTCGAACTTACGTCGGCACTCAGGATGTAGGCGGCACCTCGAAACGCCCCCACACGCGGTGCGTCTTCAGAAGCTGAGCCAGCGAGGCGAGCGCTCCTTCCGCGTCTGCATCGACGACGACTCCCAATGCAGACTCGTCGATACCGGCCGCAGCCAGCGCACTCATGCTCTCTCCCCAACCACCAATCGCCTTGCTGTGACGATACATTTCGTTCAGCAGAGTCTCCACCCGTGGATCCAACTTGCCCTCGCCGATCCGAGAAACGTCGCCGCTCAGCAGGATTGCATCGAATTCGATCGAACGAGCTGTGAGGTAGGTTCGCTGCACCGTCACCGCGTCGTCACCGTCCCCGATGGTTCCGCCGTGCGGGCCGAGGATCAGCGGCACCATGCCGGCGTCGAAGATCTTGTCTCGAACGGCGACAACCGTTTCGAGATCGGAGTTCTCATCGACCAGTAGTGCGATGATCCTTCCGTCTACCGGCCATTCCGCACCAACCTGGGACAGTGCAGGGCTGAGCTCCGGATCACTCAACGGCTCGGTCGGTTCGGGAACCGGAAGGCCAAGCCCCCCTGCGACGATCGACACGAGACCCGCGTCGATATTTGCCAAGATGCCCAGATTCCGGGTCTTGATGTTCTCCTCGTAGCACTTACCCAATTCGAAGGTATACGCCTGCGCGACGTGCTCCTGTTCGACAGGGGAGAGACTGCGATAGAAGAGTCGAGCTTGCGAGAAGTGATCGTCGAACGATGCCGGCGCCTGCCTCACCTTTCGCCCTGAAACTTCTTCGGGCACCTCGATATAGGCCGCGCTCTCCGCCGAGGCCAAGAACGGGCACCCACCGTCCAACGAATTGGGATGGTACGGCGCAACTCCGGTATGTACACCGTCCTGATGAAAGCCGTCGCGAAGCATGTCGTTGACAGGCGCGTGAGGCCGGTTGATCGGGATCTGATCGAAATTGGGGCCACCGAGTCGCGTGATCTGGGTGTCGAGGTACGAGAACAAACGCGCCTGCAGGAGACGATCGTTGGTGATGTCGACACCCGGAACCAAGTGACCCGGATGGAATGCAACCTGCTCGGTCTCGGCGAAGAAGTTCGTCGGATTGGCGTCGAGTGTCATCGTTCCGATGACCTGAACCGGCGCGAGTTCTTCGGGCACGATCTTGGTGGGATCCAATAGATCTATGCCTTCGAACATTTCGTCTTCGGTATCAGGGAACACCTGCACGCCCAGATCCCAGGACGGATATGCGCCCGCCTCGATGGCGTCGGCAAGATCGCGTCGATGGAAATCCGGATCCACACCGCCGGCGATCTGCGCTTCCTCCCACACGAGTGAATGCACTCCGGCGGCCGGCTTCCAGTGGAATTTCACCAGATTCGTCTCGCCGTCGGCATTCACGAGCCTGAACGTGTGAATACCGAAGCCCTCCATCATGCGATAGGAGCGCGGGATGCCGCGATCGGACATGTTCCACAATGTGTGCGCCGTGGCCTCGGTGTGCAGCGACACGAAATCCCAGAATGTGTCGTGCGCGCTCTGCGCCTGCGGGATCTCGCGGTCCGGGTGGGGCTTCGCGGCATGGATGATGTCCGGGAATTTTATGCCGTCCTGGATGAAGAACACCGGGATGTTGTTGCCCACCAGGTCGAAGACACCTTCGTCGGTGTAGAACTTGGTGGCGAAACCGCGTGTGTCGCGTACGGTGTCCGCCGAACCTCGTGAACCCAGCACCGTCGAGAACCGCACGAAGACCGGGGTTCGAGCACCGGAAGCGAACACCGATGCTTTACAGATGTTTTCGGCCGCGCCATTCGCCAGGAACGTTCCGTGTGCGGCCGCCCCGCGGGCGTGGACGACGCGCTCCGGAATTCGCTCGTGATCGAAGTGTGTGATCTTCTCACGCAGGTGGTGGTCTTGAAGAAGAGTCGGGCCACGCTCGCCGGCAGTGAGTGAGTGGTCGGTCTCGTAGAGACGTGTACCGGTTGCGGTGGTGAGGTACTCCCCCCGCTGGCCGCGACCATTTCCCTTCACCTTCTCCTCGGCACCCGCGACGGTACGCACCTCCGGCTGCCGCTGGTCATCCTTGGGCGGCAACGGCTGTCGAGGCTTGACCGGCTCTTTCAGGTCCGGCGCTTTCGGGGCCGGTGCACCTGGGACGGACTGAGATGAAGGCATCGAACAGCTCCTCTTGATCGTCATGCTGGGCGCAAGAATCTTGTTACGCCTTATGTAAGTAGAGATTTCAAACTGAACGCGGAGCCACGGCTCACCCCCGGCTGGGATCAATCCCAGGCCGAGGGTGACGAGTGCGTCAGGGCTATTGCTCGGACTTCTGTCGCGCTTCGTCCGCGGCCGCTTCTGCGCGAGCCTTCTCGGCTTCTGCCTCTTTCTTCGCGACTTCTCGCTGGCTTTCGGCCTTGTCCTGCTGGGCGCGGCCCTCTCGGGTCAAACTGTCGTTTCCGGAAACCGCACCCACGGCTTCCTTGGCCTTACCCTTGACGTCCTCTACGACGCCTTTGATTCCCTCGCTGGGACCGCTCTTGTCATCTGGCACGTTGACCCTCCAATACGTTTCGGATTGTTGCTCAGGAATCCCACACAGGTAGGAATCCCCCACAGAAGGCCCTACCCCGTCGAAATTCGCATAAACATCCGTGCACCGACACTCCGCAACGCGTACAAGAAGCGGCCACCGAGGGGAGTGCCGTTCACTCTCGTGTGTTATTCAGTGCTCATGAGCCAGTTACAGACCGATCCCGCCCGTGGGCGGAACGCTGTCCACGATTCGCGCGCTTGCGCCCAACCTGGCTCCGAGCGAGCGACGCGTCTCGAACATCTCAAATAGCAAACAGCATTCTCAGAAACTGTTTACCGGGCACAGGAATTGGCGGGACTCGTTCCAGAAGGGGAAGAGGTCGGTGGTGGTGGCCGTGGGGTGGTCGATCTCGGCGAGAGTGTAGAAATCGAGAATCGTCCGCCCGGCGGTTGCGCTGACCTCGCATGCCTGCAAGCTCAGTTTCGCCTCCGCCACGAAGCCGATACTGCGGGCGAAAGGTCCGAGGGTCCCGGCATTGACAAAACCCTCGAGGTTTTGTCCCCACTGGTTGTAGTCCGACTGCAAAGCAAAGCTGCATGTTTCACCGAACAACTCGGTGCAGGTTGTCGGCTTCCCACCGATCGTGTGAACCGTATCGGCGAGCTCGTGCGAAGTACCTTCGCGCGGTGATCCGGAAAGGAGAAGCAAGACGGCGACGGCCAAGGCAACCACCAGAAGGATGCTCGCGGCCGTTGCCAGTATCGCCTTCACAATCCCTCGATCCACGTAAGTTCATGAGGGGAACCGTTTTTGGAACACCGGTCACTGGATTTGTACCCGTGACACTCGGGGTCCAAACATCGACCAGGCTGGGAGCCGTGCATCAGACTGGGGGGTCGCGAGAGGATCTGTGGGAAAAAGCCGAGGGAGGATCGACACTCCCTTCCACTATCAATGTATATCGTACCGGGGGCCTTGCGGCAAGGCCCGGGTAGTGCCGCAGAATGGCTCTTCCGATCCCGCACGACCCACTACGGGATCGGAACAGCCAGCGGAAGTGAGGGCACGTGCCAACCCAGGGATACGAAGAAGAACTGCGATCCGAGCGGAACTATGTGGAGGCACTCTACGCACGCCTCGATGCGGAGCGCGCCCGAGTCAAGGGCAGGTACAGCACCGCTCTGCGCGGAAACGGCGAAGCACTCATGGAACGCGATGCAGAGGTGCGCGCGCTCGCCAAAGAGGTGAAGAGGCTGGACGTAGCCGACAACGGCCTGTGCTTCGGCCGGTTGGACTCGCTGTCGGGTGAGACTTCGTACATCGGCCGAATCGGCCTTCTCGATGCGGACAACGACTACGAACCGGTGCTGCTCGATTGGCGGGCGCCGGCATCTCGCCCGTTCTACGTTGCCACCGCTGCAAACCCGGAGAACATGCGTCGACGCCGTCAGTTCCACACACGCAGTCGACACGTGGTCGATTTCACCGACGAGGTACTCGGGCGCCCTGACGGCGCAGAACACGACACCCACAGCGATTCCGCCTTGCTCGCAGCAGTCAATGCACCCCGCGGTGAGGGAATGCGGGACATCGTGGCGACCATCCAGGCCGAACAGGACGACATCGTCCGACTCGAACACCCCGGGGTGCTGGTGATCGAAGGTGGCCCCGGTACCGGGAAAACCGTCGTCGCCTTGCACCGCGTCGCCTACCTGCTCTACACGCAGCGAGAGCGAATGGAACGTCACGGCGTCCTCGTGGTCGGGCCGAACCCGGCGTTCCTGAACCACATCGGCCGCGTACTGCCCTCGCTGGGCGAGTCCGACGTGGTGTTCATGACCACCGGTGATCTCGTTCCGGGTTTACGCGTCACCGCCGAGGACGCTCCTGAGGCCGCTGGGCTCAAAGGCTCGCTGAAGATCCTGGACGTTCTCGGCGCAGCGATTGCCGATCATCAGCGACTGCCCGAGAACCCGTTGTTGATCGAATTGGCGGACGTCACAGTGCGAATCGACGCCGAAACTGCGGAGTGGGCCCGAGAAGAAGCTCGTTCGAGCGGACTCCCCCACAACGACGCTCGCACTGTGTTCACCGAAATCGTCACCTGGGCACTGACCGAGCGGGCGATAGCGCGGATCGGCAAGGGATGGTTGACACGCAGTGACCGTGAAGCCTGGGAACAAGTGCGCGCAGATCTGACCGCAGAGTTGGCGGAGAATGACGCGTTCGCCGCCGCACTCGACGCACTCTGGCCGATCTTGACACCGAAAGAGCTACTGACACAGCTGTTTACTTCGCCGGAACGCCTACGCAAGGCAGGCGCAGACGAGACACTGTTGCGCCGAGAGGGCGATGCCTGGACGGTGTCCGACGTTCCGCTTCTCGACGAATTGGTGGACATGCTCGGCCGGGACAAGCCCGTCGACCAGAGTGCCGAACGTGAACGCCGCGACGAGGCTGCGTATGCAGCGGGCGTGCTGGACATGATGATCAGTCGCGAAGACTTGATGGACGACGAGGATCATCTCCTCGCCCAGGACATGCTGTACGCCGAGGACCTGGCGGATCGTTTCGTCGAACGCGATACCCGGGAGCTCGCCGAACGCGCTGCTGCTGACCGAGACTGGACGTACAGGCATATCGTGGTCGACGAGGCACAAGAGCTGTCCGAGATGGACTGGCGAGTCCTGATGCGCCGCTGCCCGGACCGGTCTTTCACGGTGGTAGGTGATCTCGCGCAACGACGTTCACCCGCAGGTGCTCGCTCGTGGGCGACGATGATGGAGCCGTACGTTCCCGGCCGCTGGATCTACCGATCCCTGTCGGTGAACTATCGCACCCCCGCCGAGATCATGAGCGTCGCCGCCGCCTTGCTCGCCGAGTTCGCGCCAGACGTCCAGCCACCCGAGTCCGTCCGCGCCTGCGGGATCGCGCCGTGGTCCAGACAAATATCCGCCGACGAACTAGCCTCCGCCATCGACGAATTCAATCAGGACGAGGCCGGACGCGAGGGTACGAGCGTCGTCATCGGACCTGCGAGTGTGCCCGGCGCTGTGCCGGTTTCGGAAACGAAGGGCCTGGAGTTCGATGCCGTGCTCGTCGTGGAACCGGAGCGAATCATCGCCGACGGCCCACGCGGTGCGTCTGAACTCTATGTCGCCCTCACCCGCGCGACCCAACGTCTCGGCGTCCTACACGAGGGGCCATTGCCGCACGCATTGACCGGGCTCGTCCGGGTCGGGACGGCCAGATCACCGCAATCGTTCGCGGCGAGCGATCGTGCTGTGTAGGCCTTCGGCAGCAGCGCGCACGTAGGACAGCTGGCTCTCGGGGACGAAGCGACTGGTGGGACCGGTGACACTGATGGCCGCGACGGGTTTGTCATTGGTTCCGAATACCGGCGCCGCAACGCACGCGAGACCCGGCGCTGATTCCTCGCGCTCGAACGCAATACCAGTCTCGACCACTCGGTTCAGTTGGGTGTTGAGAATGCCGGGCGCAACAATTGTGTGCGGGGTTCGGCGCGTCATCGGCTCCGACAGCACCTCGCGGCGAAACTCGTTGTCGGAGAATGCCAGGAGCGCCTTTCCGATTGCGGTGCAATACAGCGGTATCCGGCCACCGGTCCGGGACGGCGAGTTGGCTTGTCGGTGTCCGCCGATCTTCGCGACGTATACGACGTCGTGGCCGTCACGGACCCCCAGGTGGACTGTCTCGTGGGTCCGCTCGTACAGGTCCTGGAGGAACGGCATCGCCATCTCCAGAAGGCTCCGTTCGAGAGAGGCGAGCATGCCGAGTTCGAAGAGGCCGCCGCTGAGCCGGTAGCCACCGTCGATACGGTCGAGTAGCCGGTTCGCGACCAGTTCGTTGGCCAGGCGGTGCACCGTCGCCTTGTGCAGGCCCGTCCGCTGGACCAGGGTGGCCAGAGGCAACACGTGGTCGTCGGCCCGGAAGGCGCGCAGGATCGTCACCGCCTTGCCGAGTACGGTGTCGAGGTTTGCGCTGCCAGTCACCTCCCCAGCGTATCGCTGAGTGAGACAGTTCCCTGGCGCAATCTCGGTGCCGCGGCGAAAGTAGTGGCCATGAGCCAGCCCACGAATACCAGTACAGCTAGCGAGACCGACATCGCAGCTGCTGCGGACCGCCTCGCAGCCGCCATCGCGAGCGGCACTCCCTGCGCGCCCGTGCGCGATCTGATCGGCGCCGACGACCTCGCCGCCGCCTACGCCGTCCAGCGCCGCGTCGACGAAATCCGTCGGCAGGCGGGGGCCGTGGTCGTAGGCCGCAAGATCGGCCTGACCTCAGTGGCAGTCCAGCAGCAGCTCGGTGTCGACCAGCCCGACCTCGGCGTGCTGTACGCCGACATGGAGTTCCCCGCCGGCGGCGCCATCCCCATGAGCCGTTTGATCCAGCCCAAGGTCGAAGCGGAAGTTGCCTTCGTGCTCGGTGCCGACCTCGTGGACGGACCGCTGGACAGTGCGCAGGTGCGCGGTGCGATCGACTACGCCGTCGCCGCGATCGAGATCTGCGACAGCCGCATCGAGTCGTGGGACATCAAGTTCGGTGACACCGTCGCCGACAATGCGTCCTCGGGCGTGTACGTCCTGGGAACCGAACGACGCACCCTCGACGAGGTGGAACCCGCCGGCGTCGTCATGTCGATGTCCGTCGACGGCACCGAGGTGTCCACCGGCGTCGGAACCGCCTGCCTGGGCGATCCGATCGAAGCCGTCGTCTGGCTCGCCCGCACTGCACGTGAGTTGGGGCAGCCGCTGACCGCAGGGCAGGTGATCCTGTCCGGCGCTCTCGGCCCCATGGCACCGGTCACCGCAGGCAACGTAGTCACCGTGACCGTCTCCGGGCTCGGTTCCGTCACCACCAGTTTCTCCAGCGAAGAGGACAACGCATGAGCAAGGTCAAGGTCGCGATCATCGGATCGGGCAACATCGGCACGGATCTGATGATCAAGGTGCTGCGCAACTCCGACTACCTGGAGATGGGCGCGATGGTCGGTATCGACCCCGCGTCGGACGGCCTCGCTCGCGCGGCGCGTCTGAACGTGCCGATCACGGCAGAAGGCGTCGAAGGCCTTGTCGGTCTGCCGAACTTCGACGAGATCGAGATCGTCTTCGACGCCACCTCGGCAAAGGCTCACGTGGCCAACAACGCGCGGCTGGCTCCCCTCGGCAAGCGCATGATCGACCTGACGCCTGCCGCGATCGGACCGTACGTCGTACCGGCTGTCAACGCGGACGAGCACTTGGACGCACCCAACGTCAACATGGTGACGTGTGGCGGCCAGGCCACCATCCCGATGGTTGCCGCTGTTTCTCGGGTCGTCCCGGTGGCGTATGCGGAGATCGTCGCGTCCATCGCCTCCAAGTCGGCCGGCCCCGGAACGCGCGCCAACATCGACGAGTTCACCGAGACCACGTCCGAGGCGATCGTGGCAGTCGGCGGCGCTCGTCGCGGCAAGGCCATCATCATCCTCAACCCCGCTGAGCCGCCGCTCATCATGCGCGACACGGTCTTCTGCCTCGTCGACGCACCGGACCCGGCTGTTCACGACGAGATCCGTCAGTCGATCGAGAAGATGGTCGGCGACGTGTCCGCGTATGTCCCCGGCTACCGGCTCAAGCAGGAAGTCCAGATCACCGAGATCCCGGCCGACCAGCCCGTCGAGACGTTGCTCGTCGACGGCAATCGCCCCACCCACCAGGTGTCGGTGTTCCTCGAGGTCGAGGGCGCGGCACACTACCTGCCTGCGTACGCCGGCAATCTCGACATCATGACGTCCGCCGGAATGCAGATCGCGGAGCGCATCGCCCAGCAGAAGGAAGCAACCAAGTGAGCAACCGCAAGATCTTCGTCCAGGACGTCACCCTTCGTGACGGCATGCACGCTGTCCGCCACCGCATTTCGCCCACCGACGTCAAGCGGATCGTCACAGCTCTCGACGCTGCCGGCGTCGACGCGATCGAAGTAGCACACGGTGACGGCCTCGCCGGCGGCTCGCTCAACTACGGCCCCGGCTCGAACACCGACTGGGAATGGATCGAAGCAGCGGCCGAGGTACTCGAGCACGCTCGTCTCACCACGCTGCTACTTCCGGGTGTCGGCACGATCAGTGAACTCAAGCATGCCTACGACCTCGGTGTTCGCTCGGTTCGCGTTGCCACGCACTGCACCGAGGCCGACGTCTCCGCGCAGCACATCGAAACCGCCCGCGAGATCGGCATGGACGTCTCGGGCTTCCTGATGATGAGCCACATGGCGCCTGCCGAGGAACTGGCCAAGCAGGCCAAGTTGATGGAATCGTATGGCGCGCACTGCGTCTACGTCACCGACTCGGGTGGACGTCTGGTGATGAACGACGTCGCGGATCGTGTTCGTGCATACCGCGACATCCTCGACGAGGGCACCGAAATCGGTATCCACGCCCATGAGAATCTCTCGCTCTCGGTTGCCAATTCCGTTGTTGCAGTGCAGAACGGCGTCACCCGCGTCGATGCTTCGCTTGCCGGTCACGGCGCCGGTGCCGGCAACTGCCCCCTCGAGGCCTTCATCGCCGTCGCCAACATCGAGGAGTGGGAGCACGGCTGCGACCTGTTCGCCCTGCAGGATGCCGCCGACGACATCGTCCGACCGCTGCAGGACCGGCCGGTCCGCGTCGATCGCGAAACCCTCACTCTCGGCTACGCCGGCGTGTACTCGAGCTTCCTGCGCCACGCCGAAGCTGCGTCGGAGCGCTACGGAATCGACGTTCGCACACTGCTGCTCGAAGCTGGACGCCGCCGTCTGGTGGGTGGTCAGGAGGACATGATCGTCGACATCGCGCTCACCCTCGCAGCGCAGGCGACAAAGGAAGCAGTCTGACGCGCTGCCGAGTTCGCTGACACCCGAGTCCCGTCTCCGGACGAGGGCGGGACTCTGTCACGTAAAGGCCGGTGGTGACCATACGGTCACCACCGGCCTGGGCTGAATGGCTTACTTGGCGATGAAGTCGAGAATGTCTGCGTCCAAAGCCTTCTGGTAGTCGCCGTAGATTCCGTGCGGCGCACCCTTGTAGATCTTCAATGTGCCGTCATTGACCAATTCGATTGCCTTGAGGGCGGCTGCGCCAATGGGAACGATCTGGTCGTCGTCACCCTGCGCAATGAAGACGGGAACGGTCAACGCCTTCAAGTCCTCGCTGAAGTCCGTCTCCGAGAACGCCTTGACACAGTCGTAGGCAGCTGCCAGATTGACCAGCATTCCCTGGCGCCAGAAATCGTCCTTCGCCCCCTGGGACACGTTCGACCCCTCGCGATTTGCGCCGAAGAACGGCTCGGCGATGTCGCGATAGAACTGCGAACGGTCGGTGAGAACTCCGGACCGGATGTCGTCGAACGCTTCGATCGGTGTGCCCTCCGGGTTGTTCTCCGACTTCACCATGATCGGCGGAACGGCGCCGGCGGTGATCACCTTGGCAACACGCCCTGCGCCGTGTTGCGCTGCGTACCGAACGACCTCGCCGCCTCCGGTCGAGTGACCGACGAGCGTCAGATCGTGGAGGTCGAGCGCTTCGACGAGTTCAGCCAGATCACGGGCATAGGTATCCATGTCGTTGCCCTGATAGGTCTTCGAGGACCGGCCGTGGCCGCGACGGTCGTGTGCGATGGCACGGTAACCGGCGTCGGCGAGCACCTTGAGTTCCAACTGCCAGGCGTCCGAGGAGAGGGGCCAACCGTGGCTGAGCAGCACAGGCCTCCCGGCGCCCTGTTCGGTGTAGTAGATCTCGGTTCCGTCGGAAGTGGTGATGTACGGCATGATGTCCTCCTGGGCGAAAGGTTCTCGTTGGGTAACAAGAACATTCGTCCACTTCAGGAGCGATGTCGTCGCTGCTGGCTTCCATTGTGGGGGAGCGCTACCCGGGGAACCCACTACCGGCTAACTGGTAGAGGGATCGATGCGAACGGTGATGGTGGTGCCACCACCGACCGGGCTCGAGATCGTCAGAGTTCCTCCAACCGCGGCAACGCGGTCCTGCAGCCCGATCAGACCCGAACCGCTTTCGGCGTCTGCTCCCCCCTTGCCATCGTCACTGATGGTGAGGTCCAGACGACCCTCTTGCGAGACGGCCGCGATCGTAACCACGGACGCGTCGGCATATTTCGCGGTGTTGGTGAGCGCTTCAGCGACAACGTAGTACGCCGCGACTTCCACAGAATCGGTTAGTCGAGTGACGATCTCGGCTGTGAGCGCGACCGGGATCGGACTGCGGCGAGCCAAAGTCTTCAGCGCCGGCGCGAGACCCCCGCGGGACAGGATCGCCGGGTGAATCCCTCGCGAGAGTTCACGAAGATCGGTATTGACTTGAGCCAGTGTCTCAACGGTGCGGGCCAAGCTGATTCGCAGCTCATCGAATCCGTCGGGAACTGCGGCCTGCGCGCCGCGTAACTCCATCCCGAGAGTGACGATCCGCTGTTGCGCCCCGTCGTGCAGGTCACGTTCGATGGTTCGGCGGGCTTTGTCGGCTGCAGCCACGACGCGCGCCCTGGACCGTGTGAGCTCGCGCCTGGTTTCACCGTTGTAGACCGCGGTTGCGAGCAGGTCTGCGAAGTCGGTCAACCGGTCCTCGACGTCACTCGCGAGAACACGTCCCGTACCGCCGATGATTACAGCTCCCCACGTCCGACCGTCGACGTTGATCGGTACCCCGATTCCCGTACGCAACCCGCGTCCGCGCAGCCTCCCCGCGATCGCCCCTGTCGCAGTGGTGAAGTCGATGGCAATCGGCGCACCCGAAGTCTCGACGATCGTGCAGACGTTGTATCCACCGACAGGGAAGCGTTCACCCGGGATCAATCGTTCTCCGGTTGTAGTATCGTCCCGCGCAGCGAGAATTGTGAAGTAGTCGTCGTCGTCGTAACGCACGACCGACACGTGTTCGATGTCCAGTCCGTCGGCCAACTCCGCGGCGACAGCATGATGGACATCGTCGGGTTCGGCTCTCGAGGCAACAAGTGTCGCTACGCGTCGCAGTGAAGCCTGCTGACGCGCCAACGCGAGAGTCTGTTCGAGAAGTACCCCGCGATCTCGCACAGCGGCAAGCAGGGCCTCGAGCGACGGTACGATTCGTTGAACGCGGCGAGCATCGGCCTGGGTCAACTCTGCCGGTACAAGTAGCGAACCCGCGACACAGGCTCCATCCCGTAGAACGATCCGCCTCTGCCCGCGCCCCACCGGGGCATCCGCGGGCCCTAACTTCGCATACGGCGCGGGCAGGTCGAGCACGGCGGACAATCGCACGCTCGCGTCGTCAAGCATCTCCACTACATTCGACGTCCGAAGCATCGTCCGAGCCAGCGCAGCCAACAGATCCGCCTCACGACGACGCTGATCCGATTCCATGGCGCGAAGACGTGACTGACCGACGAGAACGTTGGTCAGCAAGGCCAGGACGAGAAAAACCACCACTGCCGGTACAAGGCTTTCACGGCTTTCGACGACGTGGATGTAGGCGTACGCGGCAGTGCTGGCAACCGCCGTCGCAATTGACAGCCGAAATCCCCAGCCTGCCGAAACGACGAGGACACCGAAAAGAAAAACCGCGCCGAACGCATTCTCGGGTGCAATCCGCTTCAACATCAGAACGAGAAGAATCTCCACGACAATCAATCCCGTAGCCAGGGCGATGCCCCAACCGAGGGGAGGAGCGCTCGGACGCAGCACGGACGTGACGAGACGGCCGCGCAACGGAACTGACGAAGTCATCGGACGCCCGGGTTCCCCGAGAAATTACGGGTAGCGGTAATGCCGGGTGCGCCGACGTCTGACAGCCTTGACAGGGTGAAGTCTTCCGACCGGAGCTGCCTCATCGTCGACGACAGCGATGCATTCTGCACCGCTGCACGACGAGTGCTCGAGGCCGCGGGTATGACGGTTGTCGGAACCGCATCCAGCCTCGGCACGGCCATCACAGTGGCCGAAGCTACCCACCCCGACCTGGTCCTGGTGGACATCGACCTCGGTTTCGAAAGCGGATTCGACGTGGTGGAGATTCTCCACGCCGCCGGTTTGGCGCCGACGCCGGCCATCATCCTTGTGTCGACACACGACGAAGAAGACTTCGCCGATCTTGTCGAATCGAGTTCAGCCATCGGATTCCTCTCGAAGTTCGAACTGTCCGCAGACTCGATTGCGCGGATTCTTTCGCAAGGATGAGTGTGCCGATTCAAACGCAGACACCCGTCAGCTGACGGCATCGAGATACATGATGACTGCGCGCACGCGGCGATGGTCGTCGGCGGTACTCTCCAGATCGAGCTTGGTGAGGATGCTCCGCACGTGCTTTTCGACGGTGCCCTCGGTGATCCACAGCCGACGCCCTATCCCCACGTTCGACAGGCCTTCTGCCATCAGCGTCAGCACTTCTCGCTCGCGGACGCTAAGTGCCGCCAACGGGTCGTCACGTCGCCTGGCCGCCACCAATTCGTAGACCAGAGCGGGATCGATGACCGAGGCGCCGGCTGCGATCCTGTCGAGCGTCGCGACGAAATCGTCTACGTCGGTCACTCGACTCTTGAGGAGGTACCCGATCCCCTTCCCTCCGTCGAGAAGCTCCAACGCATGATCGACCTCGACATGTGCTGACAGTAAAAGCATTGCAACGGAGGGGAACTCTCTTCTTATACGCAGCGCTGCGTCGAGCCCTTCCGAAGTGTGTGACGGTGGCATCCGGATGTCGATGATGGCCAGTTGCGGATTTTGCCCGTCGACCAGTGTCAGCAGTTCGTCCGCATCCCCTGCCTGTCCGACGATTTCCAGGCCTGCCCGAGTGAGCAGGCTGGCCACCCCCTCCCGTAGGAGCACGTCGTCGTCGGCGATGACCACTCGCAGGGCCGTCACAAGACTCGGCTCGATACCTGTTGCACGAGGGCCGCCTTCCACTTGCAGTCCGCACTCGCAAGTGCGTGGCGGCCGGAGATGGGACCACCGCTTAAAAGATAACGGACATATGCCACCTTCACCGCTCTGATCTCGAGGAGCGAAACCGTCGTGCGCAGATTCCGCACTCAACGCTGCGAGTCTCCCCACATCAATACAAGCCAAACCCTATCGATTTCCGAAAATGCTTGCAGGCGAACGGTTATCCTTTGACACGAAGATGCACTGCGAGTCCCCCAGGTCTCGTCATCGCTCCACATTTCGGCCAAGACCCGATACCACCATGCTCGAAGCCACGAGTTCTATATTCTGAGTCCGTGGAAGCTACCGAATACCGTGACTCGCTGAGGTCCGTCCTCGACACCACATCGTCGGTAGTCGAAAGCCGGCTGGCGGCGATGCGCGCCGCGGCGACAGCACATGCCGAAGGCATTGTCATCGACGTCTCCGTGGACCAGGACGGCGAGGGCACTTTCGGCGTCCGGGCGCGATTCGACGATCCGGATGCGTTCAGTTTGAATCAGCAGATCGGCGACGAGCGGGAGCTTTTCAGCGTGATCTGGGGTGAGGAAGGCTGGGAGCCACCGGTTCCCACTCGTCCGCGAGAGTGGTCACGCACGGAACTCGAGAAAGTTATCGTCGGTGTCGTTGCCGAGTGGATCGGCGCGCTCGTTCCCCCGACTGCATCCGAACTGCACTGGGAAGTAACAACTCCCGACGGAGCGACCGACCCGATACCTGTGGGCCCCGATTTCGGTAGTGGACATTCGCCTCAATGAAGCGCGGAAGCTGTCGGCGAGACGGACGACTTCGAACCACTGTTGTGATCGATGTTGCGATGTCACCGACCGGTCGAACCGTCGATAAGTTCGCGGAGGATGTCAGCGTGCCCGGCATGGCGCCCGGTCTCTTCGCTGAAACGTCGCTTTCCAATCCGTCACGTTTTCGGCGAGAAACATCGATCGTTCGACAAAGGTCAAATGATTGACCAGCCCGAGCAAGGTTGTTCCCGACCGAACAATTGTGGTGCGCACCTGAGGTTCCGGAGCACCTTCA
This sequence comes from Rhodococcus sp. RCBS9, assembly GCF_029457415.1. Classification (NCBI taxonomy): domain Bacteria; kingdom Bacillati; phylum Actinomycetota; class Actinomycetes; order Mycobacteriales; family Nocardiaceae; genus Rhodococcus; species Rhodococcus sp. RCBS9. The sequence goes on from NZ_CP120422.1 coordinate 2,283,201, forward strand.
ACCTCGGCAGCGATCGAATCACGCAGGTAGTCGAGAAACGCGCGCAGCGTATCGGTCTCGCTAATCCCTGTCCGGGGCGGTGGGACATCACGACGGCTCCGACGCGACGTTGCCATGGTGGATCTCCTTCCTCGGTGAAGAACGACGAAGAGGCTTCATTCCTGGATAGGCAGTACCGATCCTTCCGAACTCACGCCGATCCCGCATCAAATTTTGCCGTTGCGGCAAAGGCCGGCTTAATTGCCGGTATCACCGCGCCGAATGCAGGTCGCGCACAAGTTGAGGCGTCCGCCACTTGCCGACCTCGAACGGCCACCGCCGCAGCGGATAAGCGAGACGGGCCACGAAGTAATTGACGTATTCGACGACGCCGAAAGCCCACACCACCATGATGGCCGCCGCAGTGACGAAATGATCTGGTAGCCAAATGAGCACGCCGAGGAGACCGACCGCCAAGACGACAATGTCGAGGACCCGAAACACACGGTAGAGCGCCGCGAGGCGGGCAGGCATCGGCGCCTGCTCGACCCAGCCTCGGGCAAGCAGCCAATAGACACCCGCTTGCACGAGAACCACGAGCATTGGGGCCAGCGCCGACCACAGCGCCGCGGAGTCTTTCGGACCTTCGAGCCGAGGCATCACGACGCTGACAGCCACGGCGGCAAACACTCCCGCGGCGGCCAGTTCGCCAAGACCGAGGCTCAGGTACCTGCGTCGCAAACTCATTCGCCGTTGATCCACCACGTGAGAGACCATATCCGTTGATCACCGCGCAGCGGGTGCGCAGCAGCTTCGAGGCTTTGCCTGAGATGGATCAGGCTCACAGCCAAAGGAATACGGTTCACCTCGACTTGATTCGGGCGGATCATCCGGCACGTGTTGGCGGATCCGGCGGGAAACCTTTTTTGCCTAGGCAATCCACACTAGGGCTTGTCTGAAAACTAGTCCGAGATCGAGTCCACTGCTCATCCGACAAAGCCTGAAAGTGCGTCACCCGATCAGCAGTACATACATTCGTTCGCATACAGTCGGATGTGTCCCAGCGGCACCCCAGACTGGAATGTCCGCTGTGTCAAATCTGCCGACAGGGGGCTGGACGGATGGAATCGCCTGACTTACTGGGTCTGACGGCCTCACTGTCGTCGTCGACGCTTGTCCTCGCGTTCGTTGCCGGGATTCTTCCGCGAGTCGTCGGTGATGAACCGAATCCCGTTGTCGGCATACGCACGAAGGCGACGATCTCGAGCCCCGAGGCGTGGCAATTGGCCCATCGGATTGCGTGGCCCCTTCTACGCCGGACGGCGTGGACAGCCGTAGTGGGACTGTGCATGCAGGTCGTCATCGGTGTCGTGACAGGTTTCGGATCTGTGGTGTCGGCTGGCGCCTCAACAGTCGTGTTTCTAGCGGTGCTCCTTGTCCTGCTCTGTGCAGCGTTGAAGGGCAACGCCGCGGCAAAATCGTTGCGGCGCTGACCACCCGGGCCCGCATTTGTCAGAGGTGCCCTAGTTCTCCGATTTCAGTTCCCGATACGCGGTCGTTCGCGCCGGCGTGGTCCACGGTCCCGCATCTCGAGGATCGCGGCTGCCGTGGACGCGACCGTCTTGTCGTTGTCGCGTGTCAGCCGGGCGAGCGCTTCCCGGGCCGCCGCGCCGGGAATCTCAGCGAGTGCCTGCGTGATTCGCAACCTCGTCGGGGCGTCGTCAGTGCCGTCGAGTCTTGCCTGCACGGCATCGACGACCTCACCGCTTGTCGGTGAGTGCTCCGCGAGAAGACCGAGCACCTCTCCGGCCTCGACGTCGCGTCGCCCGTCGGCGACCATCTCGAGGAGAGCGGGCATCGAGACGGCCTCTCCGCGAGATCCGAGGGTGAGAGCGGCATCAGCGCGGACTATCGCGTCCGAATCATCGAGAGCTCGCTTCAGCGCCCGAGTTGCTTCCTCGGTGTGGATCCCGGAGATGGCCGACGTCGCGCGGCGTCGAACCTCGACGTCCTCCGATTCGAGCCCCTTCGTGAGACCTGCAAGGCCCGCACCTTCGGTCCTCGCCAACGCCCACTGCAACGCTCCGGCCACGTTGGCATCCTTCTCCGACAGGATGGCCTCGACGAGTGCGTCGACGGGCAACGCCGCATTCAGCTCCTGCGACAGGATCGCTTGCTGACGATGAGCAGCGAACTCGGATTCGAGTGCACGCAACAGCGAGACCATGCGCAGGACGTCGTCCCACTCCGAAGGGGCGCTGGCATCGACCCTTTCGAGTTTGGTCAGCAATTCCTCCTCCGCCGCGATCCGTTGCCGAGTGTGTTGCATGAGTTCACCCACCAAATCGGCCGGCGCGAAGTCGGGTTCGTCCAGTGCACGCTTGGCCTCGTTCAACGAGAGCCCCAACGTCCTCAAGCTCTCGACGTGGAAGAGTCGACGGATGTCGTCGGCGGAGTACTCCCGGTAACCGCCGGACGTGCGGCCCGTCGGCTTCACCAGTCCCAAGGTGTCGTAGTGACGCAGCATCCGTGTGCTGACACCACAACGCCGCGAGACCTCGCCGATCAACATCCGTCTCCCCTTCCTACGCGTCCGGGCCGATTGCCGCGACGCGCTTCGCCAACTCGTGTGAGAGTGCGAACCCACCGTCGGGGTCGTGCCAGAGTTGCTTTGTAGCATCAGCATGCGCCCGGACACGCGGATTCGGGCTCATTCCGGCCGCGTCGAGCACCGGGAGTACAGCCTCGCCGAGCCCGGTCAGAGCACGGCTCAGACTGAGCTGCATCTGCAGTTCACCCCGCCCGAGTTCGGTCGCCAGATCCGCTGCGAATGCACCCTCGACTCCTGCCGGCACGAGTGCCACTGCGGCGCGCCACGCACTGCGCGCGACCTCGTCGTCCTGGTCGTGCACCAGCGCAGAGACCTCGGGCCACGCGATCGGATCGCCGATCTTGGACAAGGTGTGGAGCGCCTGACTGCGGGCTTGCGAACCATCGGACCCGAGCTCACGGATCAGCCTCGGCACCGTAATTTCGGCCGGCAAGCGGCACAAAGCCCAGGTCAGCATGTCGCGGACGAAGAAGTCCGGCTCGACGGCGCACCGATCGATCAGGGCATCCGTCAGCTCAGGGTCCGGGCGCGTGCCGACAGCGAGCGCGGCGCGCAGCCGAACCGAGGGATCAGCCGCGGCCAATGCGTCGACGAGGTGAGCATTCTGTCCACCATGGTTGGTTGTGTTCACGACAACCACCTCCTTCGTCGACCATTGGAGTCCTTGTCACTGTGTCAAGGTCAAGCGTCGCTGTCTCCGACACGGGAAATATCGCCTCGGATCACACGCCGGTTGTCGATCCTGGCCGAAAGATCATCAACACGACGACAACGACCCAGAGCAGATTGAAGATCCCCGTCGCTGTGCCCAGTCGACGGGTGAGCCGCGTTGCGACATCCACAACGGACCCGGTTCCTTGGATCGCCGCCATTGTCAGCCGTTGGGCGGGAAGCACGACCGCGGTGAGTATCACGGCGGCAACGACGGTGAGTGCGATCGAGGTGAGGATCCACAGGTCACCGAGCACTCCGAGATTGACGGCGGTCGCGACACCGAGCATCGGAACGACAATGCCGATCGTGGCATACACCCGAACGATGCGATGCAGCATGCCCGTCGTCGCAACACTGGCGCTGTCCGGATCGGCGAGCGCGGCGCGGCTCGCCACCGGGAACATACTCGCCGCCACAGCGACGGGGCCGATGGCAAGAATGGCCGCAATCACGTGGAGGGACAGCAGGATTCCGGTCATGAGATTTCTCGCGTTTCGGTACGCACAAGCGTATTCACGCAGCGTCCGGGGCGAAGGTGATTACAGGCTCGGCGCCCTTGGCCGACCACACCGTTCCACGACGCTCGTAGTCGAAGAGCGCTTCGACCTCGAGACTTATCCGGGGCCCGAGGCATCGTTCCAACAGGTACAGGCCAAGGTCGAGACCGGACGTCACACCGCCGGCGGTGATCAGGTCACCGTCGTCGACGATTCGTGCCTGGATCGGAATAACGCCGCCGGCCGCCAGTGCGTCCACGGCAAGATGGTGTGTCACGGCGCGGCGCCCTTCGAGAAGCCCCGCCATCGCCAGCGCCAAAGATCCTCCACAGACGGTCGCAACAAGAACACCAGGATCGTCGAGTGCACGCCGCATCATGACGGGCAGTTCGGTTTCCGTTGTGGCCGCGAGTCTTTCCGGCAAACTGGTGCCCGGCTGGTCCGCATCGGGTTCGAAGAGACCCGATGCTCCGGGAACGATGATCAGATCCGCGTGTTCGACATCGAGGGTTGCAGTGGCGGTCATAGCGAGTTCACCACTTCCGCTCAGGACAGTCCGAGGCCCCTCCGCACTGACGAGTTCGACACTCAACGCCCCACCGCTGGCGAGACCCCCGGCGTAGAGCACCTCGTACGGACCCACGACATCCATGGGATCGAATCCGTCGAACAACACGATCTGCGCGTGCACTGCAACCTCCGATTTTGTGCGACGCGCTCCTGTGCGCGTCGCTGTTCCTACGACAGTAGGAGGAAGTTGACCCCTGCGGCGACGGCTGAAAGCCAACCTTCGACGGCTTTCAGCCAACCTCACATATTCTGTGAAATACCAGTTGAGAGGATATTTCACGACACGAGATCACAGAATCTCGCGCCACATACGCTACGTTTCAGACATGCATGACGTTGCAGTTCTCGCGTTGCCCGGAGTGGTGCCGATGGACCTGGCAGCACCCCTCGAAGTCTTCGGACGATGCAGGCTTCCCTCAGGCGCACCGGCCTACCGGACCGCCGTGTGCGCGCTCACCGAGGAGGTGGAGACCGGAACGTTCACGATGCGCGTACCGCACGGACTGTCACGTCTCGCCCAGGCCAGCACGATCATCATCCCGGGCACCGCCGATCTCGATGTGCCGATCGACCCCGAGATCATCGAAGCCCTCAGAACTGCCGCGGATCGCGGCACGCGCATCGCCTCACTGTGCGTCGGCGCATTCACCCTCGCCGACACAGGCCTGCTCGACGGACTTCGCGCGACGACGCACTGGGCGGCTGCGTCGGAGTTGGCCCGCCGGCACCCGGCTGTCGACGTCGACGCCGCCGTTCTCTACGTAGACAACGGGCACGTCCTGACTTCCGCCGGCGCCGCGGCCGCACTCGACCTGTGTCTGTACATGGTCCGTCAGGACTACGGGTCCGCGGTCGCCGCCGACACGGCGCGGCTGAGTGTGATGCCGCTCGAACGTGCCGGAGGGCAAGCACAATTCATCGTTCACGAGCCTCCCGTACCCAGCGGGACAACCCTCAGGCCGCTACTGAACTGGATGGAAGAGAACCTCGGGGAGCAACTCGACATCACGACAATCGCGGCCAAGGCAACGATGAGCACTCGCACGCTCAACCGCCGATTCCAGGAACAAATCGGTACGACGCCGTTGCAGTGGCTCCATCACGCGCGGCTCCGCCAAGCGCAATTTCTGCTCGAGACTACCGACCACTCGATCGAACGTGTTGCGGGACAAGTCGGATTCAATGCCGTCACGACATTCCGCGAACGCTTCCGAGACCTGGTCGGTACCAGTCCACAGCGATACCGGACGCAGTTTCGAACTTCCCGCTAGCGGGCCGGGTCAGCCCTTGACGTTGCCGGCAGCGGTGTTCAGAACTGTGGCGACGTCGTCGAGGATGTACGGGATGGTCAGGACCGTCAGTCCGCCGAACGCGAAGTTCTTGTCGACGCTGAAGTCCTTGGTGGATGCCGTACGCCCATCGACGATCACCGGCTGAGCTGCCACCAGTGGCTCGGCGAGGAACGCGTTCAGAGAGTCCTTGTCGTAGGCCACCACGAACAGCACGTCAGACGCAATCAGCGGCGCCTGCTCGGTGCTCAGCTCGAAGTACACGGCCTCCGGATCCTTGGCGGGATCGGCCTGCTGGATCGTCGGCTCGTTCTTCAGACCCAGCTGCTCGAGGAACTCGACACGCACGTCGGCGTTCTTACTCACCGCGAACGTGCTCGGGCTGTTCGGGAGTGCGATGGTGACGGTCTTACCTTGCAACGCAGGGTTCTTCGCAGCCGTCGCGCTGATCGCGGCGTTGGTCTTGTCGATGAGCGTGCCGGCCTCGGCCTGTTTACCCAGCGCCTGACCGGCGATGGTCACCTGGTCCTGCCACGACGCGGTCCACGGCTCGTCCGGGAAGGAAACCACCGGCGCGATCTTCGACAGTGCGTCGAATTCCTGCTGAGTGAGCCCGGAGTACGGGGCGAAGATGAGATCTGGTTCAGCCTTGGCGAACTGCTCGACAGGTGCTTCGCCCGTTCCGTCACCCGACAACAAGGTGGGCTGCTCGCCACCGAGCTTGTCGAGTGCCTCGGCGTCCCACTTCAGAATGCCCTGCGCGTCGGCCCCGTACTGAGGTCCGGAAAACGTGGGCATCGCGACCGGGACGACCCCGAGCGCCAGAAGGGCATCCTGGTTGGACCAACCCCAGGTAGCAACCCGCTTGGGCTCGTCCTTGATCTCGGCCGTGCCGAGAGCCGACGTGATCGTCACCGGAAACGCGGCATTCGCCGCGGACGAAGTCTCGGTGCCACCACCGTCGTCGTTGCTGCTGCAGGCCGCCATTCCAGTTACGAGGCCGCATGCCGCCAGGACAGCTACCATCCCGCGGACACGGCTGCGCCGCTCCGATGACGCTCGACCCGGAATCCTTGTCACTGAAGCACCTCTCGACCGATTGACCTGCTCAGACACCTCCAGCGGGTGACGACGCCAAACGTAGCACAAAGGTTACCCTTGCCTCAGTTCCAATAGGGTCAAGAACCGCACGCCGGCCCCGCGACAAGATCGAGCTACTTTACAGACTGACGCCGCACCATCTCCGCGATCCAGATGGGCGCAAACGGCGAGGTGCAGTTCGGTGGAGTCGGGTAATCCTCGAGCACCCGCAGTCGCTCACCGATCTCGATTGCCCGGGCGCGGTACTCGGCATGTTCGATCCCGATCTGAGCCAGGCAGTGATTCATCGCCCATTGCAGGCGGTCAGGAGCATCCTTCATCTCCGCCTCGACGACGTCGAGTAGCCCTGAAAGGTCAAGTCCCTCGGGCTTCTTCGCGACACGTTCGGTGGTCAGAGCCCACCCGGCGCTAGCGACCACAGGATCAGGGTCAGCGGTCCAGGCCACCCGCAACTCCTCGGCATGCGGGTTCTTCTTCACCACGTAATTGACGAGCCAGTCCTGCACCTTCGGAGTGCGGGCCTCTCGCAACATGACATCCAACTCGTCACGCTCGAACGCCTTCGGGCGGCAGATCAAAAGGGCCAACAATCGCGCCGCGGTATCGCCCGTCGCCCAAAGCTGTTGTGCGAGTTCCTGCTGAGTCTTCAATCGCTTCGCAACAGCGCGCAGTTTTGTGAGGTTCACACCGTGATCGTCACCGTGCTTCTCGTTCACCGCACGCGCCTTCGGATCTTCGAGAGCAGCCAACTCGTCCATCACCGCGGCAACCGTCGTTTCGGCCACTTCGTCCTCCAGTCACTACTTCTGCGATTCCCCTACAAGCAAAGCACGGGAAGGCGGGCGACCTACGTTTGAAACCTCGGCCAATGGGTACATGACTGCTCCTGAGGTGGCGGCACGTCACCATGAAGACAGGATGAACCTTGCACATGCGACGCGCCGCGAGGGCCGAGAACGTGGACGAAACCGCACGCCGCGACGAAGGCGGCAGTACGAACACTCTGACCCGGGCGATAACCGGCCCACTCCTTTTCGTGTTCATCCTCGGAGATGTTCTGGGCGCCGGTATCTACGCGTTGGTGGGCGTCATCGCCGGTGAAGTTGGTGGAGCCGTCTGGGTACCACTGCTCGTAGCGCTCGTCATGGCATTGCTGACAGCAACGTCGTATGCCGAACTGGTCACCAAATATCCGCGAGCGGGCGGCGCAGCCGTCTTCGCCCAACGGGCGTATCGGAAACCACTGATCTCGTTCCTTGTCGGCTTCTCGATGCTGGCGGCCGGCGTAACCAGTGCGGCGGGACTCGCCCTCGCATTCTCGGGCGACTATCTCAAAGCCTTCATCGACGTCCCAACCGTTCCAGCGGCGCTCGTCTTCCTGCTCCTGGTGGGACTTCTCAATGCCAGAGGCATCAAGGAGTCGATGCGCGCCAACGTCGTCATGACAGTCGTGGAGGTCACCGGGCTCGTCCTCGTTGTCGTCCTCGCTTGCATAGTTCTCGGGCGCGGCGACGGAACCCTGAGCCGCGTCGTGGAGTTCGACGACAGCCGATCGCCTGCACTCGCGGTGCTGGCTGCGGCACTCCTCGCGTACTACTCTTTTGTCGGCTTCGAAACGTCCGCGAACGTCGCCGAAGAAGTGAAGAACGTGAGCAAGGTCTACCCACGCGCACTGTTCGGAGCATTACTGACAGCCGGCGCCGCCTATGTCCTTGTCGGCCTGGCTGTCTCGGTGGTCCTGCCCGCCGACGAACTTGCCGCATCCTCCGGGCCACTGCTGGAAGTTGTGTCAGCTGCCGACGTCGGCGTTCCGCCTCGCCTGTTCAGCCTGATCGCGTTGGTCGCCGTCGCCAACGGCGCACTGCTGACAATGATCATGGCGAGCAGGCTGACATACGGGATGGCATCGGAAGGCTTGCTCCCGAGCGTCTTCGCTCGGGTACTGCCGCAGCGACGGACCCCCTGGGTGGCGATTATCGCGACCACAGCAGTTGCCATGGCTCTCTGCGTCACCGGATCGCTGTCAGCCCTGGCGGAGACGGTGGTACTCCTGCTGCTTTTCGTATTCATCAGCACCAACATCGCCGTCCTGGTTCTGCGCCGTGACGCAGTGCAACACAAACACTTCCGAACGCCGATCATCTTCCCGATCCTCGCTCTCGGTACGTGCGTTGCGTTGCTCACCCAGCAGAGCGCTGCGACGTGGTTACGCGCATCATTACTCTTGGCCGTCGGAGTAGTGCTGTACGCCATCTCCCACCGCCGATCCACGAAGTGAGGTGCGATGTACAGGAGCCGGTGTGATGACCGACAGTTCTGACGCGTCAGATGTAATTCAGCGTCGAGAGCGAAAGATCAACAGGCGAACCCTGACGTACGGCGTGTCAGTCGTTCTGGCTACCGCGGTTTTGGTTATCGCGATCGTGTGGTTGGGCTCCCGGCGGGGCGAATGCTTCGGTACCGACACCTTGCTGTGCTCACAGAAGGATCGCCGACTGGCGGTCTTCGTCCCGAGCCTGATGTTGCTGCTCGGGACCGTGGGCGCGTTCTTGCGAGCCTCCCTGCGATTGCACCGCCTGCGGCGCCTCTACATCCGGCCGTACATGGCGTGGGCCTTGGCGGGCCTCACCCTGACGTATCTGACCGGAGCTTACTTCTTGATCGGGGTTTAGATTCTCTGAATACGTCTGTTCAGCAACCAGATTGAGTCGACAGCCGCAAATCAGAATCGCGGATCGTCGATCGCAGTGAGGACTACTTCCCGCACTGACGTCGAAGACGACAAACTCGAGATCGAGCGCACCGTATCCACAACGTCATGTACCGGGACCAGAGATCCCTCTCCCCTGGCGGCAGCGACGTCTCGGGGCACGTCGAGTCCGTCTTCTGTATTGAGATATCCGAGATGAAGGACAGTCACGGCGAGTCTGTCCTTCCGGTAGCCCTCTCTCAACGCGTCGGCAATGCCGTTGATCGCGAACTTCGATGCACCGAACGCAACCTCCGGCCTACCGCTTCGCGGGAGTCCCGAGGTGGACCCGGTCAAGATGATCCGAGGTCGAGGACGGCCGATCATTCTCGGGATCAGGCGCTTGAGCAGGAGAATTGTGGCCGTGATGTTGGCGTTGATCATTTCGAGCATTTCCATGTCCGATTGTTCTGCGAATGCATAGTCAGTGGTGAAGGCGTCCCCTTCCCAAATCCCGACGTTGCAAATCAGGGTGTCTACACCTCCGACAAGCTCCTGATCGATCGAGTTCGCCGCCGTAACAGGGTCGGTCAGGTCTACTTCGATCCACTCGGAGACGTCGAACCCGTCAGGGCGCCGCCGAGAGATGCCGAGAACTTCGTGGCCGTCGCTCCTCAGTCCCTCGATCAAAGCACGACCGAGACCTCGGCTCGCACCGACAACAACCGCCCTCGCCACAATTACACCCTTCGTCGTCGCTCGAACCGATCCTATCGATCCAGCCGTCGCCGGTAGTTTCGTCGAGAAGCGAGAGACTCAGATTCGCACCGTAGTGCAGCTGGACAACTACGGGCTCGCCAATATTTCAGCCAGGGCACTGGCGAACTCGCGTGCTTGGTCAGAGGTGATGGTGGAGGCGGTCACACGAAGTGCCCGGTGGCACTGACCCGGCGTCGCCGAGAACTGACTTCCGTCCCGCACGAGCCAGCCAGACTCGGCGAGTCGCTCGACAATCGGTTCGGAATCCCGATCCAGCGGAACCCAGACATTGAGTCCGTCGAAAGTGTCAGGAACCTCGATATCATGTTCTGACAGTGCAGATTTCAGAAGGGTTCGGCGGCGCTCGTAGACAGCGCGAGCATTGGCGAGGCCGTCGATCACCGTCGGATCACTCAGCAGTTCAGCACTCAAGCGCTGCTGCAGGTGACTGACCCAGTTGGCGCCCGACCGGAGATGAGTGCTCAGCCGAATGCCGGTGTCGAGGTCCGAGGCGACCACTGCCACGCGCAGGTCGGGCCCGAGAAATTTCGACACGGAACGAACAAGCGCCCACCGCGTCGTGCTCATCGGAGCGAGCCGACAGTACCGATTGCTGGACACGGCAGAGAAGTGATCGTCCTCGATTACCAGAACGTGAGGGAACTCGGCCAGGATGCTTCCGAGAATCGCCGCTCGGTCGGCGCTCATGCTGACCCCGGTGGGGTTGTGCGCACGAGGGGTGCAAATAATCGCGCGCACACCACTTTCGAGAGCACGCAGCAGCCCTTGCGGGGTAATACCCGAAGTGTCGATGTCCATCGGTACCGCTCGGAAGCTGTTGGCTTTGAGCGTTCCGATGCTCGCCAGGAAGCACGGATCCTCGATCGCGACGGCGTCACCTCGGGTCAAATGAGCGGTCAACAGTCGCTCGACCGCGTCAACGGCACCGTTGGTGATGGTGATCGAGCACGGCCTTGGAACCTCGTCCTCGATCGAGGAACGTGCCCAGGAATCGAGTAGAGGCTCGGTGGCTGCGGCGCCGTACAACCGGGGCGTGTAAGTGGTCCGGTCCAACGAGGCTCTGAGATCAGGCAGCAATGCCGGATCAGGATTTCCGCTGGCGAGATCCACGCTGCCAGGAAGAGCGATACCGCCTTCTCCTTCCAGGAACGGTATGGCTCGCACGAAGCTGCCGCGCCGGCCCTGTGTCTCCACAACTCCCGCCGCCACGAGCAAGCGATAGGCTCCGGCAACTGTGTTCCGGTGAACCTCGAGATCGTCGGCCAAGGCCCGTATGGGCGGCAACGCATCCCCTGGAGCCAGTACCCCAGCACTGATGAGATTGCGGATGCCCTCGGAAATCTCGCCCGCTGTCCCGCGGACGACATAGAGCCTCACCTGGTCCGCCACAGTGCTGGTCACAGGCTCACTCTATTAGCACATGACAAAACCTCCACGCTGTGACACATTGTCACATGACAAAAAATCTGTGAGGAGACACATGATTCTGCCCGGACAATTCCGCCTCTCCGACGACGCGGTCGCCGACTCTCTCCACGCCGGTGGATTCGGACACCTGGTCACACCGGGCCCCGAGACCCTCGAAGTCACGTCGATGCCACTGCTGTACAACGCCGAAGGAAACGTGTTGGAGGGGCATCTCGCCCGGACGAATCCGCATTGGCGATACACCGGGACATCGGAGTCTCTAGTGATCCTCCCCGGCGCCGACGCCTACGTGAGCCCCGAGTTCTACCCGAGCAAGAGCGTCCACGGGAAGGTCGTCCCGACGTGGAACTACGAAGTTCTCTACGTCTACGGCCAACTGGTTGCGCACGACGACGAGCAGTGGCTGCGTGCGCACGTCACCGCACTGACAGCTCGACATGAATCCGGCCGTGAGAACGAATGGAAGGTCACCGACGCGCCGCCGCAGTTCGTCGATGCGCAGCTGCGAGGGATTGTGGGGATCGAACTGCACGTGGCCCGTGTCTACGGAAAAGCGAAGTTGAATCAAAACCGTTCCCCCGCTGATCGCTCCGGCGTCATCCGGGGTCTGGAGAAGGGCTCATTCTCCGAACGAGAGACCGCCGCAGCGATGGTCGCCGCGGGCCTCGACAACGGTTGACCGTTACGCCGTCGTCGTACGCCTTGTCTAGTCGCACATTCAGGTGAGCGGTTTTCCACCCGTCACGCCGATGACTTCCCCAGTGGTGTAACTGGATTCGCCAGAGGCGAGAAATACATAGGCGGGAGCAAGCTCGGCCGGCTGACCTGCCCGCCCGAGCGGAACGTCGTCCCCGAACGTCTCGAACTTCTCCTTGGGCATCGTCGCCGGAATCAGTGGCGTCCAAATCGGTCCAGGTGCAACGGCATTGACCCTGATTCCCTTCCGTGCGACATCGGCGGCCAGCCCCTTGGTGAAGTCGATGATGCCCGCCTTTGTCGTGGCGTAATCGAGCAGCTCGGGCGACGGGGACGCACCTTGGATGGACGAGGTATTCACGATCGTCGATCCGGGCTCCATCTGCGCGATCGCTGCTTTGGAGAGCCAAAATAGTGCGTAGAGGTTGGTTTTCATCACACGGTCGAATTGTTCGGTGGTGATATCGGCGATGCCGCCCATCTGCACCATCTGAAACGCGGCGTTGTTCACCAAGATGTCGAGTCCGCCGAGTTCACGCACCGCGGTTTCGACCAAAGCAGAACAATGTTCCTCGCTTCGGAGATCTCCCGGCACCGAGACGGCTTTGCGACCTGCCTCCTCGACCCAGCGAGCGGTTTCCCGAGCGTCCTGTTCTTCCTCGTCGAGATAACTCAGGACAACGTCCGCGCCTTCTCTGGCAAATGCAATCGCGACCGCACGTCCGATGCCCGAATCTGCTCCGGTGACAATCGCACGCCTTCCTTCGAGTCGACCGCTCCCTCGATAGGTGTTTTCACCGTGGTCGGGAGGAGAAATCATGTCTGCGGTGAGACCGGGGTGTGCGATCTCCGCCTGCCGCTCACGCACAGGAGCGGGGAACCGCGTGGTCGGGTCCTGCATTGCGTACTGGTCCGGCATATCGATACTCCTCAGGTGACGCAGTTTCTCGTGGGCTTCTGGATGGATGCACTGCACATGCCTCCTTCCCGCCGAATAGAAATCGAAACCTCGGGGTGGCCGGGATCTCACTCGTCCTGGCGCCGACGATCTCGGTGCGTCGACCCCACTTGTTCGTTGTGGTTACTACGCGGTAGGTCGGGGTAGCCCGCGTAGCGGCGGTGGCTCCGCGACCCGCGGAGCACTCGTCGAGCAGAAGCTGAACATCACGTAAAGCACGCACCGACGAAGGGACGACCCCGATATGAGCAACTCCGAAACCACGTCCGCCTTGATCACCCAGTTACGCATCCTCCTCGGTCTGACGCACACCGAGATCCAGGTCGCCGAAACGCGCGTCGCACAGGCCAGAACCGAGGCTGTTCGACGCGAATTGACGGAAAACGCAGAGAACGGCCGTGAAAGGGCGAGTTCCATAGAGTCCACGATTCGCGATCTGGGGGGCGTGCCGGAATTGGTCGGTCCGTTCATCGGACGCGCGACAGCCGGAGTGAAAGCGATGGTCGAACAGGCTCAGCCCTTCGACGAAGCGGTATTGGGAGACCTTGCGCTCGAACATCAACTCCTCGACCGTTCCCGCTACCTCAAGGCCCTGGCCACTGCCGGCGGCGATCAGACCGTCGCGGCGTTGGCCGACCGCCTCATCACTGCACACTCCGCGACCGTGGACTGGCTCACGACTGTCTTGGCCGAAGAGGCACTCGGTGGACCGGCAGCTTTGCGCCGCACACCGATGCAAGCTGCCACCGGCGCGGCGATACGGCTGGTCAACGTTCCGGTCTCCTGGTCGACCCGCAGTCTCGACCGTGCCATCGACGCTGTTCGCACCTCACCGCCGGTACTGGGTGAGCTGATCAGCTGGGGCGCATATGCCGGTGACGTGACTGTGAAAACACTCTCGGCCAGTAGGGATGCGGCCATCGCCACGGCTGAGAAGGTCACTCGCCGAGAAGGTGCTGACGGTGCCGCCGACGTCTTCCGTTCGGTACGGAAGTCGAGTGGGCTACTCGACCCCACTGAACTTCCCATCGAAGACTTCGACGAACTCAACGTCACCCAAGCCGTCTCCGCCGTGAAGGAACTGACCGACGCCGCACAGGTGCGGGACATCGTTGCGTACGAGGAAGCGCACAAGAACCGACACGGCGTCGTATCCGCTGCCCAGGCAAGACTCGCAGCGATCGCCCAGGAAGTCGTCGGAATCAACTAGAGCGTTCAATCGACATATCGAGAGTCCGACTCTCGGAATCGCGAGCACTGGACCTCGTGAAAACGGGATTCGCGGCCAGGGGCACCCGAGACCGTCAAGAAGATGACAGCGGCTCTCGAAGCCCTCTGATCAGTTCGACGCGCGCGGAATCGAGAATTCCCTCGGAGAGCGGGGAACCCTTGGTAGCTCGCGAAAGAACCAGTGCACCGAGCATGGTGGAGAGCCGGAGGAGACCGACAGCTTCGTCGTCGGCAAGAGCTGCGGCAAAATCCCCCACTCCCTCCGTGTAAACCCGACGGGCCTCGCTGTCTGCAGGCTCGCGCGCCATGTCGGCGGCGAGCGCAGCAGCGGGGCATCCGTCTGCCGGGTTGTCGCGATGCGCCACCGAGAGATAGGTATCGATCAAAGCTTTTCGGGCGGAGTCACGTTGCCCTGCATGCTCTTCGAGTCCCGCAGAGTGCAGCTGAGCCAGTTCCTTGAAGGCGTGGGTGGTCGCTTCGTCGATGAGAGCGTCCTTGGACGCGAACTGCTTGTAAAAGCCACCGTGGGTCAGCCCCGACGCCTTCATCAGGTCGGCGACGCTGAGGTGAGTGCCCTTCTCTCGGAACAGTCGGGCTGCGGTTTCCACGACGCGCCGACGGTTCTCTTCCGCTTGTTGCTGCGATACGCGGCCCATCACAACGCCTTCCAGTTTGGATTTCACTTGACATCTATCCTAGACGACACTTAGATTTGATTCATAATCTAAACGTCACGAGCAATCACAACTCTGGGAGAATCATGGACCTGAACAAGACGGTTGCGGTCGTCACAGGAGCCAATCGCGGGCTCGGACGCCATCTGGCTGCGGGACTCGTCGAGCGCGGCGCAAAGGTGTACGCGGCTGCGCGCAATCCGGAAACTGTCGATCTACCCGGCGTCATCCCCCTGAGGTTGGACGTGACGGACGCCGAATCGATAACCGCCGCCGCGCAAATCGCATCGGATGTGACCTTGCTGGTCAACAACGCAGGTATCTCTACCTCGGCGCCCTTGATCGGGGGCGACATCGATGACATTCGACGAGAGATGGACGTCAACTTCTACGGCCCGCTCGCCGTGACCCGGGCGTTTGCTCCCGTCATCGAAAACAACGACGGCGGAACAATACTCAACGTTCTGTCGGTGCTGTCCTGGTTCCATCCAGCCGCGCTCGGGTCTTACGCGTCGTCGAAGGCAGCGGCCTGGGCGATGACCGACGCCGTTCGAGAAGAACTTGCGCCGCGCAAAATCTCCGTATCGGCACTGCATGTCGCATACATGGATACCGACATGGCCGCTGGCGTACCCGCCGAACAGAAGATCGATCCTGCCGACGTCGCCGCGCAAGCACTGGACGGTATCGAAAGCGGGCTCGCCGAGATCCTCGCTGACGACACCACCCGGTACGTCAAGGGGAGTCTGTCCTCGTCGAACTCCGAGTAAGCAAGGGACTGCAAACGAGTGACGCTCACCCCACCGTTTTGAGGCTGGCCAATCTGCTCAGGATCGGTGCCCGCCAAGCTGCGAGGTCTTCCGGACCGTTCTCTTCCCACAACTCGTACAACTCCGAAGTGTCGCTGTCGGAAACTGCACGCTCGAGTGCGGTAAGGACCCAACTCTTCTGCTCCGGGCTCAAGGTGCTGACGTACCCGGCGGCGTCAATTCCATCCAGCTGCACAGGCTTCGCCGCAACGCCGTGCGCAACCGCAAGAATCTCGGCGACGGCGATTGCTGTTTGAGCATCATCGGCATCGAGATAACCGCCATCGGGGTGGCTAGCGTAATCGTCGATGTCGTAGTCACCCGCCTGTACTGCGCTGAGCAGGTCGCCCGCTACGTCGTTGTCGAAAGGTCCTGAACCCCAAGTCCCCATGCTGTCTCTCCGATCCGTACCCGGCGCACCTGTCGTAAAGATATTAGTGAATCACAGGCTTCGGCCAGGACCCTCGGGCTGGAAGTACTGCGTTCGCCGGAAATCGACATCAGCGCAACGGCACGCGAAGGATGCGGTCATCACCGGGGTTGGGGTCGCCACGACCGTCGGTGTTGTTCGTCAGTATCCACAGCGACCCGTCCGGTGCGACTACAACGTCACGGAGGCGCCCGTATTCGTCGACGAACTGCTCGTCGGCGGTCGCGGGATCGGTCAAGGGCACCGTGCGGAGTCGCTCACCACGAAGATTGGCGATGTAGATCGTGCCGTCGTGGATGGCGATTCCGCTGGGGCTGGCGTCGTCAGGTGACCATTGTTGGAGCGGGTCGATGAATCCGTCTTCACCCACAATCCCTTCGACCTCGGGCCACCCGTAGTTTCCGCCTGCTTCGATCCGGTTGAGTTCGTCCCAGGTGTCCTGCCCGAACTCGCTGGCGTACATCGTGCCGTCCTCGGTCCAGGCAATGCCCTGGGAGTTGCGGTGGCCGTAGCTGTAGACAAACGAGTTCGGAAATGGATTATCTAGCGGTACATCGCCATCCGGAGTCATGCGCAGAATTTTCCCGGACATCGAGTCGAGGTCCTGAGCTCTGTCTCGACTACCGGCATCACCGACGGTCACGTACAGCATCCCGTCCGGGCCGAACGCGATGCGACCACCGTTGTGGTAGCTGGCCGAAGCGAGCCCGTCGAGAATCGTCTCGGCCGGCCCGAGCGCGAATTCCCCCGGAGCACCGATGATGTCGAAGCGTTCGATCCGGTTCTCCCCGTTCGCGGTGAAGTACGCGTACAGGCGGTTTTCACGTACTGCGATCCCTAGTAAACCGCCCTCACCCCTGGGGCTGACGCCGTCGACGACTCCCACCTCGCGGCTGTTTCCGCCGGCGTCGAGTTCGAGGATTCGCGCGCTGTCGCGCTCACTGACAAGTGGTGTATCGCCGTGGAATGCGATCGACCAGGGCGCGTCCAAGCCGTCGGCGACGGTCTCGGGTTCACCGAAGGCCGCGGCGGGCGCCGATCGTGTTGTCGTGCTTGCCTGTGGACCGGGCCCTTCAGGATCCTCGCTACCGCAGGCCGTCAGGAAGGCCGAAAGGAGCACGGCGGCGCCAAGCCCTCGGATCTGTCGTCGTGTCATGGGCGCGCCTCCCGGGTTCAGGCAGTCTTTGCGCCGACGGTAGCGCGCAATCGGCCACACCGGGAGTCCCTTCGAGTACCCCCAACGACCGGGACTCCCTCGCAGGCGACGGGCGTGATGCCCTGGACGGGTGCGCCACGACATACGCGTCGTCAACAGAAAGAGAACTGACCACCTCATGATTTCCGCCCCGACCGTCGAAGAAACCGGCCGCCTGCCGCTCGTGATCTACGTGCTGGCCGTCGGAGTTTTCTTGATGGGTACAACCGAATTCGTCGTCGCCGGCATTCTTCCCGAGATCGCGGGTGACCTCGGTACGTCGATCGCGAACGTCGGCCTGATGATCACCGTCTTCGCGATCGGAATGATTGTCGGCACGCCGGCGATGGCGATCTTGACACTCAGGGTTCCTCGACGCGTGACCTTGAGCTCGGCGCTGGTTGTTTTCGCGATCGGACACGTCATCGTTGCGCTCTCGTCCAACTTCGGACTCATTCTCGGCGCCCGCTTCCTCACAGCCGTGGCGACGGGCGCATTCTGGGCAGTCGCTGCAGTGGTCGGGGCAAAAGCGGCCGGCCCGGCGTCTTCCTCGCGCGCGCTCGGCATCGTCTTGGGTGGAGGCATGCTCGCGAACGTCATCGGTGTTCCGCTCGGCGCTCTGGCCGGTCAGAGCATCGGGTGGCGTGGTCCTTTCTGGGCCCTCGCCGCCCTCGCACTCGTTGCCGCGGCCGTCGTCCACCGATTGGTACCCGCCGACACCGACTCCGGTGCGGTGCCGTCCTGGCGAGCGGAGATCGCGAGCCTACGGGACGGACGCATCTGGCTCGTTCTGTCCGGTTGCGCCGTCGTGTGCGGGTCGTCGCTGGCGGCGTACAGCTTCATCTCTCCGCTGTTGACCGAGAACACGGGACTTGCTGCGTCGGCAGTGCCGCTAGTGCTTGTCGGCTACGGACTCGGTGCGTTCGTCGGCTCCAATCTCGGCGGTCGACTCGGTGCGAAGCATCAGTACGGGGTCTTGTTCGTCTCGGCAGCGATGACGTTTCTCGTACTCGGGGCGCTCTGCCTCTTCTCGCACAACGTGATCGTGACGGTGATTCTCGTAGTCATGCTGGGACTGTTCGGCATGTCGACCAATCCCATCCTGATCGGGATGGCTGTGCGTTATGCCGATCAGGCGCCGACGATGGCTTCTGCTCTCAGCACCTCGTCGTTCAATCTGGGCACGGCGGTCGGCTCCTGGATCGCCGGGTTTGCGTTCGCCTCGAGTCTCGGTGCCACTGGGCCGGTGTTGGTAGGCACCGGCGTTGCCGCTCTCTACTTTCTGCCGCTGATGATCCTGTTGCGCAAGGAACGCACGAAGCGCACCACCGTCGAAGTCGTCAACTGACGACCCGATCAACCGTCGCGCAGTTCGTCAGCCGTCCGTCAGCGACCGCTCCGACACGTGAGGAGCAGAGTCCGCATTCTCACTGGCTGCCAACGAGGCGAGTAGCTGCATCCGTTCCGCGGACGGCGATCCCGGCTCTGCGGTGTAGATCGTGAGCGTCAACCCCGGCTCGGCGGCCATCTCCAAACCTTCGAAGGCAAGCGTCAGCTCCCCCACGGCGGAGTGGTGAAAAGTCTTGAATCCGGTGCCGTGATGGCGGACGTCGTGCGCGCCCCACCGACGCCGGAATTCCTCACTCCGAGTGCTGAGTTCACCGATCAGATCGTGCAATTCCTTGTTGTGAGGATCTCGCCCAGCCTCGGTTCGCAGAATCGAGACGGTCACCTCGGCAAACGCGTTCCAGTCCGGATAAAACTCGAAAGCCCTTTCGTCGAGGAACGTGAAGCGCGCGATGTTCGGGGGCTGCCCCGGCATGTCGTACAGGTCCTTGTAAAACGCACGCGCGAGTGGGTTGACAGCAAGAAGATCCATGCGACCGTTCCGCACGAAAGCGGGTCCCGCGGTGACTGCATCAAGCGCCCACTGCAGGCTCTGATGGGGCTTCCAGCCCTTCGCATTTCGCCGACGCGGGGGCCTGGCTACCGGGCTTGCCGCGTGCGCGAGATCAAAAAGGTGGGCGCGCTCGGCGTCGTCGAGTCGTAAGGCCTTCGCGATACTGTCGAGTACACCCGGCGATGCGCCGCTGATCGCTCCGCGCTCGAGCCTCGTGTAGTACTCGACGCTCACGCCGGCGAGGGTTGCCACTTCACTTCGACGTAGACCGTCCACGCGGCGGTTCGATCCGGCCGGAAGTCCAACTTGTTCGGGCGTGACTCGGGCGCGCCGCGAGGTCAGGAATTCGCGTACTTGCGCTCGATCGTCCATGCCATCGAGCCTAAGTCAGTGACCGGTAGCGAGGGAGTCCCTCGCAGTACCACTATCGCGCGGGACTCCCGCACGCCGCCGAATCGTGATCAGGTTGAAGTGACACGAGAAAACCGATGGTGAGGAGCCACGTCATGCGCGCTGTCGTCATGCATGCCCCCGGCGACGTCCGGGTCGAAGAGATCGAAGCGCCGGTGATCGTCGAACCGACCGACGCGATCATTCGCGTTACAGCCACCTGCGTCTGCGGTTCCGACCTCTGGCCGTACCGCGGCATCGAAGAGCTGAATGGCCCGACGCCGATGGGACACGAATACGTGGGCGTCGTCGAACAGGTCGGCCCCGACGTCAACGACATCGAAGTTGGGGACTTCGTCGTGGGCTCGTTCGTCGCGTCGGACAACACCTGCGAAATCTGCGAGGCCGGCTTTCAGTCTCGCTGTATACACCAGGTCATGATGGGCTCGGTCGGCACCCAATCCGAATACGCTCGCATCCCGCTCGCGGACGGCACCCTCGTCCCTGTCCACGGAGAGCCGACCGAGCGGCAGGCCCGCAGCCTCCTTGCAGCCTCCGACGTACTCGGCACCGGTTGGTTCGCCGCCGTAGCTGCGGAAGCCGGACCTGGCAAAACGGTCGCCGTCGTCGGCGACGGCGCAGTCGGACTTTTGGCGATCCTCGCTGCCAGACAACTCGGCGCCGAGCGGATCATTGCCATGTCACGTCACGCCGACCGGCAGGCACTCGCCACACAATTCGGCGCCACCGACATCGTCGAAGAGCGGGGCGACGCGGGCATCGCGAAGATCAAGGAACTCACCGGCGGCTACGGCGCCCACTCGACCGTCGAAGCCGTAGGTACCCAAGAATCGATGATGCAGGCTATCGGAGCTACCCGCCCCGGCGGACATGTCGGCTACGTCGGGGTATCCCACGGCGTCGAACTCGACGGCATGAACCTGTTCTTCGCGACGGTGAGCCTGCTCGGCGGTCCCGCGCCGGTCAGGCGATTCCTACCCGAACTGATCGAGCTCATCATGACCGACCAGATCGACCCAGGCATCGTCTTCGACCTCACTCTCCCGTTGGAGGACGCCGCCGCAGGCTACCGGGCGATGGACGAGCGGCGCGCCACCAAAGTGCTACTCACCCTCTGACCGATACCAAAGGCTCACGAGACAGAACTGGGCTCTACACGCCGATCGAGAAACGTCTCGGCTACCAACGAGAGGCGCTCTTGGTTTACCGAGCAGCATGTTCACTGATCACAGCGAATGCGTATGACGCCGAAGGTGAGGATGGGTACTTCTATTGGTGCGCAGTCGCTTTGATCCCAGAGGATGCTACGCGACTGATATGCACCCCCACCGGCGGAAACCGATTGTACGAGTGAATGTTTCAATGAGAGCGACTCGGCGCTACTTTGCAGCAACGAAACTCGTCTCTACCTACGGTTGCGTACTGAATTCCTTGTGGGGCAGGCTTTCTTGTGTACTGCTGACGAGCCGTATCTGCTGACGAACCGTATTGCTGACGAACCAAGGTCGGAGAACAATGGGTCACTACAAAAGCAACGTGCGTGATATCGAGTTCAATCTGTTCGAGGTGCTCGGGATCGGCGAACTGTTGGATGCCGGCGCTTACGGGGACCTCGACACCGACACTGTGCGCAACATTCTTGCGGAAGTAGCGAGACTGGCAGAAGGCCCGGTCGCCGCGTCCTTCGCCGACGCGGATCGGAACCCTGTCGAATTCGACGCACCCAATCACGCAGTTGTGGTCCCGGAACCTCTGCGCAAGACGGTCGAGGCGGTGAACGAGGCCGGTTGGTCGCGACTCGGCCTACCAGAAGGCATGGGTGGTGTTCCTGCTCCTGCACCGTTGGTCTGGGCGATCGGCGAAATGTTGGTCGCGGCAAACGGATCCGCAAGCTTTTTCAACATGGGTCCACTGATGGCGAGCGTGCTCTACACCATCGGAAACGAACAGCAAAAACACTGGGCCAAAGAAGGATTCGAGCGCGGATGGGCCGGAACGATGGTGCTCACCGAACCAGACGCCGGATCCGATGTAGGCGCAGGCCGAACAAAGGCAATCGCGCAGGACGACGGCACGTGGCACATCGAGGGCGTCAAGCGATTCATCTCCGGCGGTGACGTCGGAGACACGGCCGAGAACCTCTTCCACTTGGTGCTTGCCCGGCCCGAGGGAGCCGGTCCAGGAACCAAAGGTTTGAGCCTGTTCTACGTTCCGAAGTCCCATTTCAACTCGGACACACTTGAACTGGGAGAGCGCAACGGTGTGTACGTCACCGGCGTCGAGCACAAGATGGGTCTCAAGTCTTCCCCGACTTGCGAGCTCACCTTCGGAGCGACGGACGTTCCTGCCGTCGGCTGGCTCGTGGGTGATGTCCACAACGGTATCGCCCAGATGTTCCAGGTCATCGAGAACGCTCGAATGATGGTGGGCACCAAGGCTACCGGAACACTGTCCACCGGCTATCTCAACGCCCTCGAGTACGCGAAAGAACGAATTCAAGGCGCAGACCTCACCGAGCTGACAAACAAGACCGCGCCCCGCGTGGCCATTACGCACCACCCCGACGTCCGACGCAGCCTGGCGATGCAGAAGGCCTACGCCGAAGGCCTCCGAGCGGTCTACCTCTACACCGCTGCACACCAGAATGCCGATGTCGCCGAGTTGGTTTCGGGTGCGGATGCCGAATTGGCGGCGCGGGTCAACGATCTGCTGCTGCCGATCGTCAAGGGCGTCGGCTCCGAGAAGGCCTACGAACTGCTCACCGAGAGCCTGCAGACCCTGGGCGGCTCCGGTTATCTTCAGGACTACCCCATCGAGCAGTACATCCGCGATGCCAAGATCGACACCCTGTACGAGGGCACCACGGCGATCCAGGCGCAGGACTTCTTCTTTCGAAAGATCGCACGCGACCGCGGCGTTGCACTCGCTCACGTAGCCGGTCGCATACGAGAGTTCATCGACAGTGAGGCCGGGAACGGTCGACTCAAGGCCGAGCGAGTCCTACTCGAGACCGCCTTGACCGACGTGCAGGAGATGGCCGGGACGCTCACCGGGTATCTGATGGCTTCCCAGGACCAACCCTCCGAGTTGTACAAGATAGGCCTCGGCTCGGTGCGCTTTCTGTACGCGGTAGGCGACCTGCTCATCGGATGGCGCCTGTTGGTGCAAGCGGAAGTCGCGTTGGCAGCCTTGGACCGTGACGCGTCGGCAAAGGACCGGTCGTTCTATCGGGGCAAGGTGGTGATCGCGTCGTACTTCGCCAAGAACATCCTGCCCGTCCTGGCGTCGACCAAAGAAATCCTGGGTTCCCTCGACAACGAGATCATGGAACTCGAGGAAGACGCATTCTGACAACGTGCCACGCGCGGTATGGGTGGTGCGCAACTCGGAATGCTTGCTGCGTGATTCAAACGTGGTCGTGAACCGGCGACGGAATCTTGTTGGAACGGTAAGAGTCTGCGCTCCGGTTCGGCCGCCAGAGACGCCAGTGTTTCGCGGACAACCGGAACGGGAGATGGTCTTGTAGGTGACGAGCACCGGACGACAACCGTTCGTCTGCAGGCAGGTTGAGCCACAGGGACAGTGAGGATGCCGCGTTGCCAAGGGTTGCGCGTATGCCTGAGTCACCCAGAGTCCGGCCGTATCCATCCACGGCAAAACGGCCGAACGCGTCGGGGGTGATGTCAGGGTACGGCGCGCGCGTGTTGGGGTCGATCAGGCGTACGGGCGTGCTGCAGGTCAGTGCCGCCAAAGAACGTCCGTGGGTTGTGACCGCATCGGAACCAACGAGGGCATCGAGCGCTTCGTTGACAGAACCAGGTGGGACGTTCCATTCGGTATGGGTTTGCGCTTTGTAGCGGGGCCCACCGAAGAGCTCGGTAGCGAACGATGACAACTGCGCGGTCGGCTCGGATGGCCCCCTCTGGTAGATCTCGAACGTCCACGACGGCAACGACACTGGTTCGGTGCAGGATTCCAGGAATGTCTGCAGCCGCTGAAATGCAACATCGGGACGCTTGACTCGAAGCGAGTGTGCACCACCGGCGGACCCGGGCAACCCGTCGTATGTCACTACCTCGGGCAATGTGATGTTCGGTGTCCGCGCCGTCACAGGTTAGCCAATCGCGAAAGCACTACCCCGGCTGGTTCCTCCGTCGCGTGGCGATAGCCAGTACCGGCCCACAGGTGCATTCGCTCGGGATCTGCCTGCGCAACAGCGGCTTTGCGCATCGGGTTGGTCAGGTGATGGATGGCCGGATACCCGATGGGCGCTTGTGCGTCGTAGCGATCGATGAACTCGTTCCGAAGCGCCCGTGCAGGACGTCCCGTGAAAGCTCTTGTGACGACCGTGTTCCCGCGGGACGTGTCGGCCAGAGCTGCCTTGTGCGGAGCCGAGGCACCACTCTCCTCGGTGCGCAGCAGCACAGTACCGACCACTGCCGCGTCCGCTCGGGCACGTAAGGCAGCAGCGACGTCGGCGGAGGTCGCCAGTCCACCGGCCGCCAATAGCGGAACCGACGTGCGGTGACGGATTTGTGCGATCAGTTCGGTGATCGGTGTTTCTGCCGGAACCTGCAGGGGGGTGAGCGTTCCGGAGTGGCCGCCGGCAGCCGACGATTGCACGACAAGCAGATCGGCACCGGCGTCGACGGCAAGGACCGCCTCTGCCTCCGAAGTCACTGTGAGGACGACAAGTGAACCGGCAGCGCGCAGCGCCTTGATGACGCCGGGTGCGGGAAAGCCGAAGGTGAAGCTGACCACCGGAACCGGGCTGGCCAGGAGCAGATCGATCTTGTCCTCGAAGTAGTCGTCGTCTTCGACCGGCTCACCGTCAGCCAGTGTGATGCCGTAGCGATCCGCCTCGACCTGGATCGCCCTGGCATAGGCACGGTAGGCATCGACATCGACAGGCACCGGGTTGGGCGCAAAGACGTTGACACCGAAGGACACTCCCTCGGCGCGCACGGCGTCGATCTGGTCGGACAGAGCCTGAGGCGTCTTGTACCCGGCGGCGAGGAAGCCGAGACCGCCTGCGCGAGAGGCAGCAGCAACAAGTGCCGGTGTGGAAGCGCCGCCGGCCATGGGGGCTGCGATGACAGGGACCTTCAGGTCGAGATCGGTTGTGAGTGCGCTCATTCGAACATCTCCAGTCCTACGTCGGGTAGTGCTCCGGCGGTTTCGTCATCTGACATCAAAAACTACCTCCTCAGTCGAGGTGGCCGTCCGAGGGTCCGCATCGAGATCGGAAGGGAATCGGAACCGCAAAACCGCGGCGGCCACTGCCGCGCCCAGGACGACGGCCGCACCCAACAGCAGAGCGTCGCGATACCCGTCTCGCAGCAACGGAGTGACAACGAGTGGGCCGAGAATCTGACCGACGCTGTATCCAGCGGTCAGCAACGCCACGGCGCGTGGGAACTGCAGGTGCGCGCCGATTGCCAACACAATTGACCCGATACCGAGGAAGGTGACACCGAACAGGAAAGCTGAAATCAGTGCGGGGCCGACGCCTCCGATCACAGCAGGAAGCGCTATGCCCACCGCCTGAATCAACAGGGCAACGAGAAGCAGAGTCGGCCTCGACCAACGCAGGCTGAGCCAAGCCCACAGGGCGCACGAGGGAAATGCGGCCAGACCGACCACTATCCAAGCGCCGCTGCCGACCCATTCTGGAGCGGCGAGATCGATTGCGGCAACAAGGAACGTGCCCGCGATGATGTAGCCGATGCCTTCCAGGAAATAACTGATGAACAAGGCAGTGAACCCGCGTTGGGAACTGGGAGTTCCCGGCGCGTCCGGTGTGATGGCCGGACGCGGTTCCGGCGTCAATCCCCAGGCTGCGACCGCACACACCACTGCAAGGGCCGCAGATGCCAGCCAGGCTGTACTCCAGGTACCGATGAAGCGGACGACCAACACGAGGACCCCGGACAGGGCGATACCCAACCCAACTCCGCCGAATCCCCATCCGGCCAGGAATTGGGACTGCCCCCGAAGGTGCGCGTGCAAAGCGCTGACGGCGATCATGAAGACGAGGGCACTGGCAATGCCTGCGACGAGCCGCAGGGCGAACCAGATGGATCCGTCGTGGGTAGTGGGCATGAGCGCCAAAGTCGCGATGAGGACCACCAACGACGTACGCATCACCGCTGCCGAGCGCACCACGCCGGGAATGAGGATTCCCGCGAGCGCGCCGATGAGGTACCCGAGGTAGTTGGCCGTCGCCAGGGTGGCGCCGAGCGAGGCGGACAGACCGGCCTGCGTGTGCATCAACGGCAGAATCGGTGTGTAGACGAATCGACCGATTCCCATGCTCGCCGCCAGCGCAGCGGCAGCTTGGACAGCGTGCGCTCGCGAGGAGACGCCGTTGTGGATTGTGGTCATGGTCTTATCGTGTGCCCCGGCCGCGCCGGACCGCCACGACCGCTTTGCTCCTGACTGATAGGCGCAACCTCCCACCGCACGTAGCATGAAGGATCGTGGAGCTGCGTCAGCTGAGATACTTCGAGGTCGTCGCCGAGGAACTGCACTTCGGCCGAGCCGCGGCAAGACTACTGATCGCCGGGCCGTCATTGTCGCAGCAGATCATGGCACTCGAGCGCGACCTCGGCGTCAAGCTGTTCGTCCGCGACCGCCGTTCCGTCGCTCTGACGCCAGCCGGCGCGGCCTTGCTCCCTGATGTCCGTGCGCTACTCGAGAGTGCCGAGAATCTGCGACGCCGCGCGGAGCGTCTGTCCGGAGCGGAGCCCGTCCGGATCGGCTACGTCAATTGGCTCCCCACGGATCTGATCGCGCGCACTTCAGGGGTCGCGCAACTGCACGTCGACGCCTGGGTGGTGCCATCGCACGCACAGGCCGCGCGGGTGGCGGACGGCAGCCTCGACCTGGCGATCGCCTGGGTGCGGAAAACCGATGTCGCCCAACATGCTCTGAGCGCGAAACTGCTCGGCGCGGATCGGCTCTACGCCGTCTCCACCGGAGAGGACACCACACCGGTGCGGGCACGCGACGTCGTCGTACTCGTCGACGACGACACCACCTCCTGGTATTCGTGGAACGTCTACGCCGAAGAATTCGCTCGCGATACCGGCGCACAGATCCTGCGCATCAACGACGGTGGTATCACCGGTCCGGCATTCTTCGATCACGTCCGTGCCGTCGGCCGTCCGGTCGTCAACTCGCCCAAAGGGCAGACCATCACGCTGCCGAGCGATCTCACGGCACGCCCGATGATCGACCCGGCGGCAATCTGGACGTGGTCACTCCTGTGTCGTGAGAACGAAACGCGCCCTGCCGTTCTCGCGGCCGTCGACGCTCTCACCGGCGGTGCCACTGATCTCGGAATCCACGAAGACGGGATATGGCTACCCATGGACGATCCTTACCGGAGGACTCGATGACACGACGCGCTATTCGAGTTTTCTGGGGACGACGGCCGGAATCGGTGCCGGCCGTGGCCTCCCGGTGGCGTCGGACGTTGGAGCAAGTCGAATTCCTGTTGCCCGAGGTGGTCGGCGGGTCGTGGCAACAGATCCATTCCGCTGGACCTGCTACTGCCGTGACCGTCGACCAGTTGGCGCAGGTCCTCGAGAAAGCGCAGGCCGCCGAAGACTGGTCGGATCGTCTGGGAATCGGATTGAGGCTCGCATCCAGTGGAGGGCCCGAATGGGGGCTCGAGCTCTCCGGGTTGGCGGGCGGCGAACCTGAAATCGTCCTTCAGTCGATGATTATTGCCGTCAGCGCGCCGGACGCCGCCGAAGTTCCTGAGACAGAACTACTTCGGATGCTCGCCGCGGTGTGGGAACCGGACTTCGGGGACGTCACCGACGACAACATCCTCGACGCTCTCGAAGACGAGTCCGACTATCGCGTCGGAGATCCCGTGATCGGCCGCGTCGGCTACCTCTCTTCCGCTCGCGCTGACGCGATCCCGGATGACCTGGCCGTAGGCGTTGCCGCGTTACCGGGCGGCGTGTTGCTACAGATCGGGGCCGTCGATGGGGTCGTTCGGGCGTACGAGCGCCTGCGCGAGACCGGCGCACTCGATCCGCTTCCGCGTCCACTGGACCGCGCAGTCCTCTGAAGACGGTTACCGTTTGTCGAGTTTGGGTAGCCCGGGCGTCGGAACGAACTCTCACCGCGGCACTACCGCCGAAAAATGAACCGAAAGGCCCACCGCATGGTTGACGTCACCCGCAATTTCACCGCCGAGGTACCGATCGAGAAGGCTGCGGCGTTTCTCCGCGACTTCGCCAATGCGCCGACGTGGGATCCGGGCACCGAGAGTTGCACGCAGATCTCCGACGGTCCTGTCGGCGTCGGAACCCAGTGGCACAACGTGTCGAAGCTGTTCGGCGTCACCACGGAACTGACGTACACGCTGGTGACCGACGAGCTGAATCACGTTGTTCTCGAAGGAAAGAACAAGACTGCCACCAGTACCGACGACATCACCTTGACTTCGGTGGGTCCGAACTCGACCGAGATCGAGTATCACGCGAACGTCGAGTTCAACGGTGCCGCCAAGATTGCGTCGCCTCTCCTGAAGGCGGGATTCGAAGCCAAAGTGGCACCAGAGACGGTGAAGAAGATGACGGAAGCCCTCGAAGCGCTCTGACAAGTCCGTCAGGTTCTTGTCACTGTGTGTTGCCGCCGCTCGCGCCACCGTTGCGAGCTTCGATGGCATCGATGGACTTCGTGAACGACTTTCCCAGCACTTGGGTGCCGACGAGTCCGAGTACCGACGCCAGGAGCTTTCCCTTGAGGTTCTTGCCGTCCCGGACCACGACGGCGTCGACATCGGTCAGGCCCGTCGGCTGCCGGGTCAGCGTGTAGGTATGGCTCGACGCCCCGCCCCACAGGTTGGAGTCGGTGGTTGTCATCACGACGCGGTGCGGGTCGGTCCAGTCGTAATGCAGACGCTCCCAGATACCACTGGAGCCCTCGGTGACATCAGCATCGTGGGGTCCTTGTTTGTGCACTTTCAGGTAGCTGTCCGCACTGCGGCCGAAGATTTCCTCACGGCCCGGACCGAAGTCGGTCAGGCCGGCAAGGACCTGTTCGGGCGTCGCAGTGGTCGTCTTGTGAAGATGGATCGTGGTCATGGCGCCTTCTTTCAACTGTGGATGATCCGGTGCTGAAAAAGCCGGGAAGTGACTCATCCAGCACACCACTCACACGAAATGAATGAAAGAGAATTGCTCGCCCTGTCTCGATCCGCTATTCGACGCCGCGCCGGCTGGCAGTGATTGCGCCGTGCGGCCTGTAGCCGCTCCCCGTCCGGGTATGGGTCTCGATCACGTCGAAACCCGCTGTGACCAGCACCTCGGCAAGTTCGGTCACCGGCCATCGATAACCAGTCGTCGCGGCATGATCAAAAGGCTCTACCGTTGTGCCTTCGAAGAAGCCCACCAGCAACCCACCACCTGGGCGGATCACGCGCGCGAATTCAGCGAGCGGTGCCTCGATATCTTGCGGGTGATGGTGAATGAGCGAGTACCAGGACAGCACGCCGCCCAGTGAATTCGTTTTCGCGTCCAATGCCTCGAAGCCCCCGACCTCGAACGAGAGATCGGGGTATCGGGTGCGGGCTCGTTCGACGAACTCGGGCACTAGATCGATCCCGCTCACAGCCAGCCCGCTCTGGGCCAGGAAGTCTGTCCACTGCCCCGGCCCGCACCCGGCGTCGAGTACGGGGCCGGTCAAAGTGGCGGCCCAGCTGGTCACCAGGTCCCGATCAGATACGTGCGTCGAATCCATCGAGCCGAAGAGGTCCGTGTACTCCTGGGATCTGGCCGAATACGACTTTCGGACTACGTCGCGGCGCGTTGCACTCGAATTCTCCACGCCGTCAATAATTATCGATGTGCACCATTCCTTCGCCGCAACTCGCCGAACCGAAGGTTCATACTCTGTTAAAGGCCTACGGTCACGACCGGAAACTGAGGTCATACGGTGGAAGAGAAAGAACTGGCGGCGAAGATCCGCGAACTACTCAATGCCCGATCGGCCGAGTCGAGCATCTGCCCCTCCGATGTGGCCCGCGCAGCAGCACCCGACAATTGGCGTCCGCTGATGGAACCCGTCCGAGAGGCTGCCCGCCACATGGTGGCCCACGGCGAAGTGCAGATCACCCAAGGCGGCGAAGTCGTCGACCCGGAATCCGTACGAGGTCCGATCAGGATTCGGTGGGCTCGTTGATCAACCGCGTGACTTCTGGCGGCACTGCTCTCGCAGCGTGAATCAGCGGAAACGGTCCAGATGCTCACGCAGGAACGCATCCAGGGTTCGTGGCTCACGCCCCAGGACACGTGCCACCGTGTCGGTGGGTGACTCCGGGCGCGAGACGGCAAGTTGCTGGATCTCCAGAATGTGCTCGGCCAGCCACGGAGGCATGTGGGCATGATCGACGAGGTTTTGCCGCAGTTCGTGCGGTGGCAGGTCGATATATTGGACGGGGCGATCGAGCATGCGGGTCAGAGAATCGGCGATGCCGCCGTAGCCGACTGCCTCGCTACCCGTCAGGACGTAGGTACCGCCGGCGAGGTCGGCGCGTGTGAGCACGGCCGCGGCGACGTCACCGATATCTCGGCAGTCGATCCAGTTGCACGGCGCGTCCCGCATCGCGCCCAGAATCACCCCTTGCGCAGCCACCGCCGGAGCCAGGAGCAACAGATTCTGCATGAACGCATAAGGGCGGAGCAGAGTGTGGCGGATCCCGGATGCACGCAGGTGTTCGCCGACGGCATGGTGGCCGCGGGAGAGAGCGATGGGGGAGTCGGCCGCGGCGGCGGGGTCGGAGATCTTGACGATGTGTTCGACGCCGCTCTCGGCGGCGATGTCGATCACACGCGTCTCGAGCTCGACCTGTTCGAGGCCGTTGGCCATGGCGAGGAAAAGTTGTTCGGCCCCTTCGAAAGCCGTCCGTAGCGAAGTTGGGTCTGAGGCATCGGCCGGCACTACTTCGACCAAACCGTCGGCCAAGTCGCCGAGGTGGGCGCGCAGCCTGTCCGGGTCGCGGGACAGCGCTCGGCTCGGCACACCCGAGGATGCGAGACTGTGTAGCAACGCGCCGCCTGTGGTTCCGGACGCTCCCATGATGACGATCATCGTGTTCCTTTCGGTCTTCCCCGGGAAGCCGGGGATCTTTGACATGTGTTGTCGGTCAGGGATTCTGACGGCGCCATCGCCAGCTCACGATGACGGCAGCGACCGCGGCAGATATCGGTAGATCGAGTTGCAGGCGAGCAAGCCAAGCAGTGTCGACCACGCTCGTGTGAGCTGGTAGCCAACGGGAGGCGAACCACCCGACGAGGCCTGCAATCACAGCGGCTGCGACGGCAAGAATTGCCGCCACCATGACGCGAGGCAGTGTCGTGGTCCACGGCCGTGACCTCCCGCGACGCTGCAGCCAGGAGCCGATCAGCAACGCCACCACTGCCGACGTGCCCGCGA
This sequence comes from Rhodococcus sp. RCBS9, assembly GCF_029457415.1. NCBI lineage: Bacteria > Bacillati > Actinomycetota > Actinomycetes > Mycobacteriales > Nocardiaceae > Rhodococcus > Rhodococcus sp. RCBS9. The sequence goes on from NZ_CP120422.1 coordinate 2,314,616, forward strand.
TGGACGTAAATGCCGCCATCGTGAGGCCCGATTGGCCGGATGCGACTCCGCCCGCACCCGCCATCAGCGCAGGGGCAAGGTAGGCGACCAGCACCTCCCTCCACAGGGTGAAAGGTCGTGCGCCGCGACGATCGGCAACCGGGACGCGTCGATTGGAATCGGTTATCTCCCTTTCGTTTTCGCGACGGATCGGTGGGGTGAGTCCGGACATGAAGGAGACCAACTTTCCGATTATAATTAGGTGACTAACTATTTGGGCATGAAAAGAGAAGTCTCTGTCGAGAATTGACGACGATTCGAATCGCTACGCGAATACTTGGAATCCCAGCCGACTACTCCGCAGTCAGCGCACCGATACCGCGAACGACCCGCGAGAGCAGATCCAGAAAAACCGCACGCTCGTCGACAGTGAGCTCGTCGACCATTTCCTCGAGACGAGCAAAGTGTTCGGGCGCCATGTCACGTAAACGCTGAGCGCCGCGAGCAGTCAGGACGACCACCGCACCACGCCCGTCCTCCGCGGACGGACGTCGAGCGACCAAACCCTCCTGCTCGAGCCCATCGACCAAGCCGGTGACCGTGGCTCGCGAGACGCCGAGATCAGCGGCCAGTCGCGAGGGAGATTTCTCCCCGTCGTGGTCTTCCAGATCCGCAAGCAGTCGGTAACGGCCGGTCGACAGTCCATACCTCGCGAAGTGAACCTCGGTTGCTCGACCGAGCCGCGCGCCCGCCGAGATCAGCCGCACCGCAACCAGCACAGCCTGCGGATCGGACCCGAGGCCGTAGTGCTCCAACTGCCGCCGCGCCTGATCCAACGTGGGTGAGTCGTGATCGGTTCCGTCCACTGCCATGCAACTAATATGGCACCTAACTACATTCTGGTCAACTCTCCACCAGAGCTAGCTTCAAACGCCGAACAATACCTGCGGGGCCGCATGGCAGTCCGGGTGATTGCCGGGATACGGCAGGACCTTCTCGAGGGCGAGCCCAATCGCAAAGGCCGTCTGGTCGTCGTACGGTCGCGTAACTATCTGTGTGCCCGTGGGGATTCCGTTCCGAGCGAAACCTGTGGGGATTGTCAGCACCGGGCAGCTACTCAGGATGTTGAAGGTGATGGCCGGTACAGCCTCGAGGTAGAACTCCAATTCTGTTCCAGCCACATTGATTCCGTGCCCCACGTAGTCGTCGCCGGCAAGAAAGCCCTCCGTCGCCACTGCCGGAGTGATCAACGCGTCATAGGTGTCGAACAGGGATCCGATCGACGAATACAGTTCGGCTTCGATCGCGAGTCCGTCGAGGAAAGTCGCGTCACCACGGGTGCGGCGTGCCCATTGCGCGAATTCCTTCGCGTACTCCGTGACTTTGTCGGGGTGCGCGGACGCTTCGGCGGAGATCGATGCACCGAACACGTGATCGTAGTGAATGGCGGCCGCACGCATGATTGCAGCGCGTGACAAGTCGACTTCGATGATCTCCGCGCGTGCGCCCAGCGCAGTGAGGGTGTCCACCAACTTGGCGGTGTTGGCGGCAACGTCCGGATCAACCGGCCAGTCACCCAACGCGGGGATCACGGCGATACGCATTCCTGTCAACGAATGCGTTGCGAGGCCGGACAGCGGCGATGCCGGTACATGCGAGGCAATGTCAGTGGAGGTCGGTCCCGCGATGACCGACTGCATTGTGAGGCAATCACTTACGGTGCGAGCCATCGGACCGCAGTGGCAGTAGCGATCGAGATTGAATGGCGGATCGACGGGGACACGGCCGTGCGGTGGCTTGAACCCGACAATTCCGTTGAGAGACGACGGAGTTCGGATCGAACCTGCAACATCGGAACCGGTAGCCAAGTGCGTCATACCGGCGGCAAGTGCGACTGCCGATCCACCGGAAGACCCGCCGGAGGAGTATTTCGTGTTCCACGGATTGCGAGTGACGCCCCACAACTCGGACTGTGTGAACGCGGCCGAGGAGAATTCGGGCGCCGTCGATCGCGCGTGGACGATGGCACCGGCGTCGATGATTCTCTGCACGAAAGTCGAAGTGTGAGTGGCGATCACATCCTCATAGACCTTGGACCCTTGAGTCCAAGGTTGTCCTTGCACCGGTTCATCCTCTTTCACCACAACGGGAACACCGGCGAGCGGAAGGCTGACATCCGAGCCGCGGGCGTAGTGGCGTTCCGCTGACTTCGCTTGCGCCCGTGCCGCATCGAAGAAAGTGTGTCCCACTGCATTCAAGGTCGGGTTGAGCGCCTCGATACGTTCGATGGTGGACTCGAGTACCTCCACCGGAGACAGCGATTTATCCCGGTAGCGTTCGATCATCTCGGTCACATCCATGAAGGTTGAAACGGGTGTCTGGCGCATATCTGTTGTCCTGCCTCTATGAAGGTTTTGTGTAGGCGGCTAGGTTGTCAGTTCATGCTTTGCCACGACGGGATTGCGGAATGTGGCGAGCAGCATTGCGAGAGTGGCGATTCCCGCGGCTGTCCAGAAGACCGTTTCGGAACCGGAGTGGTCATGAATGCGTCCACCCGCGAACGCGCCGAGGGCGATGCTTGCATTGAAGACTGCAACCCACAGAGCCGCAGCGGCCTCTCGGTGAACGGGAGCGGCTTGTGCGATCCATGTTTGAGTACTCACCGATACACCACCGTAGAAGAGGCCCCAAGCCGCCATGAGCAGAGCAGCTGTGATCAAGGTGGTAGCCGAGATCGGAAACAGGGCGAGTGTGACCGCTATTCCCACGCTGAGGCTGACGACCACCGCCTTCGGGGACTTTGCAGCGGACGGCCCGGCAATGAAGTTGCCGACGACACCGAATGCACCGTAGATCAGGAGCATTGTGCCGACCTGCGAAGCGTTCAACCCCGCGAAGAACTCCAGCCCCGGACGCACATAGGTGTACGCCGCGAAATGAGCGGTGACGATGAGCGCGGTAATCGCGAATCCGACCCGGACTCCTGGGTTCCGAAAGGCCGCCACGAGACTCCCGAGCGACAAGGCCCGATCAGCTGGCATCGTGGGTAGGACAGCGATCATGGCGATCGCGATCAGCGTCGCGGCGCAGCTGAGAGTCCAGAATGCCACGCTCCACCCGGCCGCTGCTCCGATATACGTCCCCGCGGGGACACCGAGAACTGAGGCGACCGCGATTCCGCTGAAGATGATCGTGGTCGCCAACCCGACGGATCTGGTCTCCACCAACCTGGGAGCCAGGCTTGCGGCGAGCGCCCAGACTCCACCCATGCTCACGCCTAGAAGGACGCGAGCCACAGCGAGGACAACGAAGCTCGGAGCAAGGGCCGTGAGGGCGTTCGCCGCGGCGACTACAAGCATCAGAACGATAAGCGTCGACCGACGATCGAAGCGCCGGGTCACGATGGGCACAAACGGGGCAGTGGCCGCTGCCACCAATCCGGTAATGGCCAGTGAGAGCCCGATGGTCCCTTCACTTTCCACCAGAGCAGCACCGATCGGGGTGAGTAGCCCGACCGGCATCATCTCTGCCGCGACAACGATGAAGGTGGACGCTGCGATCAGCGCGACCGCAGCCCAGTGGTTCTCAATGGTGTGTGCGTGGGTTGAGGACGTGGACGCAGGGCTGTTCTGTGCAGATGCGGAGTGGGGCATGTAACCAGAGAAGCTCCTGCACGCCGAAGGATCAACGGCGAATCGCTCATCCAACCATTAGCTCAATTCATCGATGAGCCATGATGGAGTGGTCGAATGAGTCGAAGGTCGGAGTGAAAATGTCGGAGCCTCCGATGCGTGAGATCGAGTGTTTCCTCGTTCTCGCTGAAGAACTGCACTTCGGTCGCACCGGCGAGCGGCTGTTCATCTCCCAGAGCCGAGTGAGTCAGCTGATCAGCGCATTGGAGCGTCGTATCGGCACAAGCCTGGTGGCGCGGACCAGTCGCCGCGTGCACCTGACTGAATTCGGTGCCGATTTTCTTGCGTCGTTGGCTCCCGCGCATCGTGCGCTTGTCGGAGTAATCGAGGACGCTCAATCGAGAGCACGCAACACGCCGACGCCGTTTCGGGTGGGTTTCCAAGGAGCAATTTACGATTCGATCGCGGCTGCTGTCTCTCGTTTCGAGATACAACATCCGCAAACATGCGTGACCATCAAAGAATTACCCCTGGGTGATCCGTTCAGTGATGTACTCGCCGGGCGAATCGATGCGGCAGTGGCCCTTCTCCCCGTAGATGAGCCGGAACTGACAACCGGGCTCGTCTTTTCTCGACAGCCCCAGACCCTCGCCATCTCAGTCCATCACCCGTTCAGCGAACTGGGCGTGATCGACGCCGAGCAGTTGGCGCAGATCTGTCTCGTACCCATCACCGGCCCCGCCCCCGACTATTGGCAGCGTGTGAATTCCCCGAGCACGACGCCGGGCGGAGCCACGATTCCCACGCAGGGTGGGGCGAGCACCGTTCAGGAAGGCCTGTCGCAGGTCGCATTCAGTCAGGTCGGCCTCATCCTCTGCGCTGCAACCGCTGCATACAGCCAGCGCTCGGACATCACATTCGTACCGATCAACGGATTACCCGAATCTGCTTTGGGTCTCGTGTGGCGTACCGATCTCGAAAGCCCACGACTTCGCGCTTTCGCGAAAGCGATCGAGGAAGCACACACCTGTCCCTCCTGACGTCGATCAGTAAGTCGCGGAAGGAGTCCGGGGCATTGAGATGCATCGTGTGTGAGATGATCGCGCCATGTCTGCGATCACCGACTACTTCACCGCGCGCACGGATGAGCATGCCACCTCTGCCCTCGAGGGACTCGTCGACTTGGACCCAGAGGTGATGGAGGCGAACGCAGCTTCTCGCCCGCGGATCCAGTTGGCTGCGAGTGGGACTCCAGTTCTGCAGGCGAAAGGCGTCGATCCAGTTGTCGCGCTCGGCCGACTGGAAGCAGCCCTCACCGCTCGCCCCTACGACGAAGTTGCAAAAGGTCCACGCTGCGGGAAACTCGTCGCGATGAGCGACGACGGCGACACCCTCGTGCTCACGGTTACCGACGAATTGCGTGATGCACTAGCGGAATTGAACGCAGAAGGCGTCGCGGCCGCTGCGGCCGCCTGGGCGATCGACGAGACCAGTGAACCGTCGGAGGACTCAGTGCCGTTCCTGACCGCCTTCGTCGAACTAGCGACCAGAGCTGTGGCTCAGGGCGAACGAATGTACGGCTACGTCGTCATTTGAGCTTCGCAACTCCGCCGATCTGAACAGACAGGTCGTTCGTCTTCGACTCCCGACTTACCGTCAGCCCGGGATCTGCCGGGCCAGATCGTTGCGGTCGAAGTCGGAGAACTGCTGGGTGTCAGTGCAATATCCACAGCTCGCTCCGAAGAACTCGGTGCGAGCGTTCGGATCGTCGAGTAGCCAGTACCGCAGCCACGCCGTGCTCGGCCCGCGCATATCGCCGCCGTTGATCGCCGTACCGAAGTGCGTGGCGCCGCGCAGTTCCAGATACTCGGCAGGCACGTGGTCTGCGTCCTCGTACATCGCCCGCACGATCGCCGGCCAAACGATTGCGTCGGCCTGGCCGGCCAGATAGAGAACGGGCTCGTCGATGAGATCGACATCATTGAGCGGGCCTGGCTGGATCGCGACGGCGGTGTCGACGCGGTCGTCGATCGCCGCGTTGATCGCCGCAGACCCGCCCTGCGAGTGCCCCACCGCACCAATGTGTTCCAGGTCGACTTTGCCGAAGAAGACGCTCGACGGGCTGGCCGCTTTGTCCGCGATGAGGTCGATTCCCGACCGCATGGTGATGGCGAAATTGCTTGCCGGGGTATTGGCGGCGACCACGATGAATCCGTGGCTGGCGTAGTGGCGCAACAAGGAGGTGTACGCACCGGGGAGCACACCGGTCCCGTTCCCCCAGATCACAACAGGGTGCTTCTCGCCGCGCGCGCCGAGCTGGCGCGGGTAGTACAGAGTGTGCACCAGCCCGATCGAGACGTTCGGGGTGTACGGCCCTGCACTCGCCCAATCGTGCCCGACGCTCGGGATGCCGGGCGCATCGGCAGCCGCTGTTCCGGTTGCGCCCGTGAGTCCTAGCGTCGCGCACAACGCAACCGCCGCTGCAGCATTCACGAAATGTTTCACAGACTTTCGCATGAAAGTCAACCTTTCGAAGTTGATCCGGAGTGACGTGTATTACATATTCACGGGAAGGCAACCCGTCGGCTTTGTTTCAGGAAACGGACTATCCCAGAAGTGTTGTGTCTGTGGACAAAATCATCGTTCTCGGTGGACGCCCGGCCGACGCGAATACCCAGAGCGCAAGGTCCAGTTCGCCTCGGCCTACGGCTTCCGCGCGGATTGCTCGGCACACAGCCGTAGGAAATGTTCGACGATCTGCGTGTTCGGGCCGTCCCTTGCCACGGCTGCGATCTTCCGTGGGGGCAGTTCGAATATCTCGCCCACAGTGCACCCGCGTTCGGATGCTCGCTCGGCACTGGAGAGTTCGAGGATGACAGCACCGATCCCTTCGTACGCGAAATCCGCGAAGGCATCGCGGTGCTGTGACCTCATCACGAATGCGTGGTCGATTCGCGGTTCGATCGACCGCAGATGGCGATAGACATCGGAAGTTTCGAACCGTGGTGCGACAACCAAGCCGATGCGCATGAGGTCCTCGCCGATGAATACCCCGTCCACCGGTGGCGGGGTACCGGGCGGGCAGACGAGCCGCAACTTGTGGTCCGGAAGGCGCACCGTGCGCGTCCCGGGAACACCGGTGGGCAGCGACTCCATTATTGCCACGTCAGCGGTGCCTGCCATGACCGGGTGAATCGCATCGGCCACGGACGACCCAGGCGGATCCGAGATGGTGATCCTCAGGTTCGGCACCTCCGTGCGCAGCGCTCCGAGCAGTACCGCTGCGGGATCGTCCGCAAGGCTCGCTGTCGTGGCAACACTGAGGTGGGGGACTGCTGACAGTAAGAACTCGCGCTCGACCACTAATCGGTCGAGCGCGGCCAGCGCTTCGCGTGCTGGATCGATGAGATTCCGTCCGCGCGCAGTCAGCGTCGCGCCGGTCCGGCCTCGATTGAAAAGCCGTCCTCCGACGCGTCTTTCGAGCCGCGCAATTGATTGAGAGACGCTCGATGTACCCGTGAACTGATTTGCCGCTGCCGCCGTGATGCTGCCGTGTTCGACGACGGCAAGGAAGTCTTGTAGCTGCCGCGGATCGATTCGCGGGGTGGCGGACTCTCCGAACTTGCTCATCCGGCGTTCCCCATTCCACCTTCGTCACGTAATCGGCTGGTCGTCTCGATAAACGCTTGTGCCGCAGGCGATGGCGTCGAACCGTGGAACATCCAGATATCACGAGTGAGCGGGGGCCGAGTACGACACAGCACCACACCTTCTCCGACTGTATCGGCGACAGATTCGGGAAGGAAAGCGACGCCGACTCCCGCGCGTACAAGTGGGATCATCGAAGCCACAGAGATAGTCTCCGCAACCACCGCCTCGTCCACAGTGCCTTCGCCCAGGCGTTCCGCCAACAGTCGCCGAGTGACATCGTCACGCGGGCTGGTGATCAATCCGATTCGCAACAGATCCGTCAACGCCGCTGCCCCCTCGCCTTCACTTCGTGCGGCCGGCACCAGCGCAACGATTTGTTGCCGGCCGAGAAGGATACGTTCAACGCCCTCGTCGAACACCTCGTCCACCCCGAGGCCGATATCAGCCTGACCCGAGGCGACCACCGTTCCGATTCCGTCGGTGTCATTGCTGAGCATCGTCACCGCAACGTTCGGAAATTTGCTTTTGAACGCACCCAGGGCCGTGGCCGCTGGATCACGCGCCAGTGTTCGCGGACACACGACCGTCAGCCGACCCCGCTGCACGACGTTCAATGGATGCAAAGCGTGATCCAAATCCCGGTATGCCCGAAGTACTTGGGCCGCCGGACCTGTGAGATCGCGTCCAGCGTCGGTCAGGGTGACTCCCCGCGAGCCACGGCGGACGAGCGTCAGGCCGCACTCTTTCTCCATTCTGGCGAGAGCCTCCGAGATTGTCGGCTGGCTGACCCCCAGTCCGCGAGCCGCAGCGGAAATGCTGCCCCGATCAGTAAGGGCGAGAAAGTATTCCAGATGACGCCGGTCCATTCGGGGTTCCCTTCTCGTGGCAGTCCTCGCGCGCGCCCGATTTTGCGCCCGTCAGGCATAGGGAAACCCTATGGCATACCTCTCGAATGTGGCGTAGACGGGAAGAAGAATCCCGTGATCTGCTTCACATATGAACGCAGTGAGCAACAACCCGGGGAGCTTCGACCAGAGGCACCCGTCTGCTTTTGTCGAGCACCTATCGCCGCCTGCGAGCACCACGGAGGAGGCGCCGAAATGACCGAAACCATCACCGCAAGTTCGCCATCCGGTGCTACGTCACCCCGTTCTGCGAGGCGGGCACGCTCTGAGCCGAAGCCCGCTCGACAGCGTCGATCCGGTACGCGACTCACCATCGGGGTACGACTGGCCCAGGTCGCGCTGCTTCTGGTCCTACTCGGAGCGTGGCAGCTCGTCGCATCGCAAGGTTGGATCGAGCCAGTTCTGGCCAAAACGCCAGGCGAGGCCTGGGCCTACTTCACCGCAGCGGTGCAGTCGGGCGAGATTTCGTCGAACTTGCGTGCCACGATGACTGCCGTCGTGATCGCGTGGATCCTCGCCAGCGCAGTCGGGGTGGCGGTCGGACTCTCTCTCGGACTGCTTCCGACCCTCGAACGCATCATGAGTCCGTTCCTGGATGCGGCGAATGCCATGCCACGTCTTGCGCTGGCGCCTCTGCTTATCGTCATCTTCGGGATCACGATGACGGCGAAGGTCGCTCTCGCGTTCACACTCGTCTTCTTCATCGTCTGCTCGAGTGCACGAGCCGGTGTGAAGACAGTGGACGACGAATGGCTCCGACTATCCACTGTCCTGAATGCCAGTAAGACACAGGTGTTCTGGCACATCCTCCTCCCCGTCGCAACACCTGGCATTTTTGCCGGTCTTCGGTTGGGGCTGATCTATTCGCTACTTGGCGTTGTCGGTTCGGAACTGATCTCGTCACGGGACGGGCTGGGCCAGCTTGTGTCGATCTACTCGGCCCAGTTCCGGATGGAAGCGGTCTACGCGATCCTCATACTTCTCGCAATCGTCGCAGTCGTCCTCAACCAGGTCATGAACTTCGCCGAGCGCTACCTCCTTCGGTGGCAGCCGCCGGCTCGACGATGACAGGAATCATCATGGATACCAACGTGATTACACCCGCCGTACAACTCGACGGACTGACGATATCCTTCCCCTCACCCGAAGGGTCGACGAAAACTGTGGTCGACAATCTCGACCTCACCATCCCTCGCGGACAGTTCGTGAGCTTGGTCGGCAGGAGCGGTTGCGGAAAGACCACTCTGCTCAACGCGCTCGCTGGATTGGTGGACGCAACAGAAGGGAAGACTGAGGTCCTCGGCACAACACCATTCGACGCTCGTTCTCGGATGGGCTTCATGATGGCCCGAGATGCGCTGTTCCCGTGGCGAACAGCGCAGAAGAACGTGGAGTACGGTCTCGAATTGAGGGGAGTACCCAAGGCGGAGAGACGAACTCAATCAGCGCGCTGGCTTGCGGCCGTTCAAATGTCCGAGGCGTCACGGCTGTGGACTTGGCAACTCTCCCAAGGGATGCGCCAGCGTGTCGCGTTGGCCCGAACGTGGGCACTGGATCCGGACATCTTGTTGATGGACGAACCCTTTGCCGCCCTCGATGCGCAAACCCGAGTCGAAGTACAGCGAGAATTCCTCGAGCTTTGGCAATCTCAGGTAGGCCGGACGGTCATCTTCGTAACCCACGACCTCGGCGAAGCCATCTGTCTCTCCGACCGCGTTCTGCTGCTCGGGGCCGGCCGGGTGATCGACGACGTCAGCATTGACATCGAACGCCCCCGCGAACTCGAAACCCTCACCGCCGAACCTCGATACATCGAAATCTTCAACCGGCTGCGTGGTCAGCTCGACCACTGATGTGCCCAGCCAACTCAGCTTGATTTCTGATGCGCCCAGCCATCAAGGAACAGGAATCCCATGAAACTTCGACCTTTTGTCGGCACAGTCATTGCAGCGGCCCTACTGCTTTCCGCGTGTGGAGGGGGAGGGCGTCCGAACGACGGTAGCGTCGCCATCGGGGTCTACCCTGCGAGTGCTTTGTCCCTGCCTGTCTACGTCGCTGTCCAACAAGGAATGTTCGACAAGGAAGGCCTCCACGTCGAGCTCATCGACGGAAAGAACGGGCCCGAACTCATCAGCGGTCTCATCGGCGGTACAACCGATCTCGCGGTCGGTGCACCCGGAACCGTCGTGCCGGCCATAGAGCAAGGGCAGAGTCTGCGGCCACTGTCCCCCTACGGGTCGATCGATCTTGCCATCGCCGTGACGAAAGACAGCGGCATCACCACCATCGAGGATTTGCCCGGCAAGCGGATCGCCATACCGTCGCGTGGCGGCGCGGCCGAGCAATTCGTCAATCAGCTTCTCGCAGAGAGAAACATCGACGCCTCCACGGTGCAATTCATCGCAGCGGCACCCACCGCGAGTCAGATACCACTCGCACGAAAGGGCGACATAGATGCCGCCGTTCTCACCGCTGCCAGCCAGGCCGTATTCGATGCTCAAGGAATTCCGATGACGGCGATTACAGAAGTAGACCCGGTGGGCTCTGACGGCGTGAGTTCATACGGCCTGGGCACGGTGCTCGTCACGACAGCCACATTCGCTGAATCCGATGCTGCTGCCCCCGTGTGTGCGGCGCTCGAGGCCGCAGCAGGGTGGATAGCCGATCCCGCGAACGAGCAAGCAGGAGCTCAACTTCTCACCGAGCGAATGAATGTTCCTGCTGACAAAGCCAACCAGGTGTGGGCTTCGCAGAAGAGCCTCTGGCCTGTGCAGATTTCGGCCGACCGATGGACCCAGAACGTCAGATGGGTGAACAACCAGACCTCGGGCAAGTCCGACGCAGACGTCCCTTTCGACCCCCTCTGCTGACCAACGCCCCCATACACAATCCAGTTCGTCTACCACGAGAGAGAAGAAACGATGACACAACTCACTGACCAGTCAACACAATCCGAGTCCCAGCACGATCGCCGGCAGCTCACCGAGGCTTGGTCTGCAGTCACCGACAGCCTTGCGACATTCGGTTCGACCGCTGCCGCTACCGGATCGCCGCTGGACAGCGCCGAAGGTGTACGGCACGCACTTCGCCTGTTCGGATACCTCGCCGAGATGAACATCGAGCGCCAAGACGTGCTCCGGCCTGAACTCTTCACCCTGATGTCACCGATGCGAAAGTTCTGGGGAGACGGCATCGACGTCGACTACTGGACTGCGATGATCGACCCCAACGAGACATATCGCATTCACGGTAACCGTGGCACAGTGCCCTACGTCGCCGTCCTCGCCAATCGTGTGGGCGCGTCTGGGACCGACCGGGTCGCCGACAACATCGTCATCGACGACAAGGTGTGTGACGCGGACGGCAACTTCGAGATCTTCGTCGCACAAGAGCTGGAGGGGCGCAGCGGCATTCGGCTGGATGAGCGCTGCTTCGACGTAGTAGTTCGTGTGTATCACAAGACGCGTAACGCGGAGATCGATCCTGTTCTCCACATCGAGCGCCTCGGTCCGCCGCCTGGTGCACGCCCCGATCTCGACACGGCGTGGCTGACCCAGCGCCTCACGAAACTTGCTCGTGGCATGGACGTGAGCCTTCGACGCAGTCTTCAGCTCATCGAAACACTCAGTCAGTCTCCCAACGAGATTCGCGTGACCTCGGAGCAGCGAGGGTGGGGAGACTTCTACGGCACCAGCTCCAACCAATACGTTGCCGGCTGGTGGTCACTGAAAGACGCTACTGCCGTGGATATTACATTCACTCTCCCGGACTGCACCTACTTCGGAGTGATGCTGTACAACCACTGGTTCGAGTCCTTCGAGTACCGCGACCACACCGTCAACCTCAACGACGCACACTTCGAACGCAATGACGATGGAACGGTGACGATCCGAATCGGGGGAGCAGAAGGTGACAGAAACCGACTGAACCCCTGCAACCACACCGAAGGAATTCTGTTGGCGCGCTGCCTGGAGCCCGCTGAGGATGTCACTTCGCCTCATGTGGAGATCATTCGATGACCGACGAAGTAGACCTGCCGTTGGCAGGTGTCCGAGTAGTGGAGATCGGTCAGCTGATCGCAATACCCAGCGCCGGGCAGCAGTTGTCCGACCTCGGTGCGGAGGTCATCAAGCTCGAGCCCCCCGGCGGTGAACCGGCCCGACAAATCGACGCCGACTACGCGCGCGGCATCTTCTACGGGTACAACCGTGGAAAGCGTTCAATCTGCCTCGACCTCAAAGACTCCGCCGATCTGCAGCGAGCTCGGGATCTGATCGCATCGAGCGACATCTTGCTGCACAATCTTCGCCCGGGAACCCTCGATCGATTGGGATTCTCCTCTACCGAACTCCAACGCCTGCGACCGGAAATCATCGCCGTCTCGGTGAGCGGGTACGGGGCGGAAGGCCCGTCCGCCACCCGCGCGGGGCTCGACATCGCTGCGCAAGCAGAGAGCGGACTGATGTCGGTGACGGGTGAGGCGGATAGCCCACCACAACGTGTGGGCGCACCGGTCATAGACCATGCAACGAGCTATGTCGTCGCGCAGGCGGCACTAGCAGCGCTACTTCGACGTGAGCGCACCGGCAAAGGATCGTCCGTCCGAGTCTCCCTGCTGGACGTCGCAATCCACTTGCAGACCGCCAACTGGATCGAGTGGCAGGTATCCGGAAAGCCCATGAGTCGCAAAGGGAACGGACAACCAAGCGTCGCACCGGCAGCAGACGTCTTTCGCGCCGCCGACGGCGAGCTGGTGATCAGCGGATACCAACCGCGCGCATGGATCGAACTGTGCAAGGCGATCGACCTACCCGAGTTGGCCGACGACCCGAGGTTCACCACCAACGCGCTGCGCGTGGAAAACCGTGTTGACCTCGTCGCCACGATCGAGAAGCAGCTGTGCCACCGTAGCGCCGCGGAAGCGGTTGAGCATCTCACTGCGGCCGGAGTGGTTGCCGCACTTGTGCGTGACTACGACCAGGTGATCCGCGCCGACGACGTGGTTGCGAACCGTACCTTCATCCCCGGCACCAACGAACGTGGCGAACAATACTTGACGCCTGCCATGCCCTATCGCGCCGAACCTCCGATGGCACGAACTGAACTTTCACAGGTTCCGGCCTTGAACGAGTGGACAACATCGACGCGCTGAATGCGCCGTTCGGGTCGAAATTGACTTTGCACCAACGTAACTGACAAACAGATAGCCATGCACCATCGAGGAGATGTCCAGTGCTGACCACCGCATTTACCGAGACGTTCGGAGTTCGCCACCCAATCGTGCAGGGCGGCATGCAATGGGTGGGGAGAGCAGAACTCGTAGCGGCAGTTGCAAACGCCGGCGCGCTCGGCATGCTCACTGCCCTGACACAGCCGACACCTGACGATCTTGCCCGAGAAATATCCCGAACGCGCGAGCTCACCGATCAACCTTTCGGGGTCAACCTCACAATCCTCCCGACGATCACACCTCCGCCCTACGATGAGTATCGCAACGTGATCATCGACTGCGGAGTGAAAGTCGTCGAGACAGCTGGATCGTCTCCCGCGCCCCATCTGCCGCACTTTCACGGCGCAGGCATCAAGGTGCTCCACAAGTGCACCAGCGTCCGCCACGCGGCCAAAGCCCAAGTCCTCGGCGTCGACGGCATCAGCATCGACGGGTTCGAATGTGCCGGGCATCCAGGGGAAGACGACGTACCGGGTCTCGTCCTCATCGCTGCAGCAGCAGAGCGGATCAGCATTCCCATGATCGCGTCCGGTGGATTTGCCGATGGGCGAGGATTAGTGGCGGCCCTCGCGCTCGGCGCCGACGGCATCAACATGGGCACTCGGTTCATGTGTACCGAGGAGTCCCCGATTCACCACAACATCAAGCAGGCGATAGTCGCTGCCTCGGAGGTCGACACGGAGCTGATTTTCAGGTCACTGCGCAATACCGCTCGCGTAGCACGCAACAGCATCAGCCAAGAAGTTGTCGAAATCCTCTCCAGTGGTGGCAAATTCGAAGACGTTCGACATCTTGTGGCCGGTGCGCGGGGCCGAGCGGTGTTCGACAGCGGCGACCAGGAGGCTGGCATCTGGACGGCTGGCACTGTGCAAGGATTGATTCACGACATCCCCACAGTGGGTGAATTGGTGGAACGAATTGTCACAGAGGCCGAAGCACTGATTGCCGGACGGCTTACCGGCCTCCTGGACCCAGTCAGCGCCTGACTACGTCCGAACCCACTGGGCGCTACCGTCGGCCAGTTCTTCGCGAATGCCCCTGCCGTTGCGCTCGTCGACCCGCGTGCCGCCGATACCTCGTCCTCGATGCGTCGTGCGGTGACGGGGAGCTCTTCCAGATCGCCTCGCGGCTTGCCATCGCCGCTCGATCGTTTCGGGTGCGTCCGGACGATCATTGACGTCAGGACGAGGAAAGGAGGTGTACTCCGAATTGCTTGGGGTCATCAGAGTGACGACCGCAAGGATTTCGATCGGCACCGAACACGATCTACTCGACGTTGTGGCCATGGGGCTACCAAAACATCACCGTCGGCCCGCAGCAGCTCCCCCCATTACGTCCACCGACATTTCTTGGCTTCGACTGCATACAGCAAGGACGAGAGCCCGGCGCGCCCGTCCCGACTGTGCGATCGTCGAAGTCGTCTGACAACCCTTTCAAGGCACCTACTCCCTATGGCGCCCCGATCCCCGCAACAATCTTGCGCTTGACCGAACACTGAAGTCTCACGCGCCCGATAGCGTTCGCGATAGAATCCGATATTTCGCTCGCATCGTCCGGGGCACACCGAAGGGGAATCAAGAGCATGCATGCGGTACCGACCCGGAGGGCGAAATTCGTTGCAGCGGGATTGATCATCGCTGTGGCTACTGCTGGTGCTATCGGTGTATCGAAGATCTTCGCTGCACGCCCATCCTCTGCGAATATCGAAGAGACCATCACGAAAGCGGAACGTGGACGGCACAATCCAGCGTGTGAACCCATCCCGTCGAGGCCCGATGCAGCTACGTTGCGTCGCTCTTCTGACGCGTCGGTTCGTTTGACGAACGTGGTACAGACTGCTGCGCAGCTCTTGCGAGTCAACGGAGCGGCTTGGGGGCCCCAAGTCGCTGTCGGTACTGAGCTATCCATTGATGAAGCTTTCGAGAACGCCGGTTCGATTCCCGGAGATGCGATAGTCGCAGAAGCGGAGTGGCTTCGTCAGGCGCAACGAGATGGACTCTACGACGACGCAGATCGTTCGCTCGATTCGCTTGTCCGGCACATCGAGTCGACAACCATCACGGACGTCGACCTCGCCAGCCATCTGGGGCCGAATTGGCCCGCAGTAATCGATGTCGTCGGGACTGTCGCCGTGATCGGGTTCGAGGAGTACGTGAGCAAGGTGCGCGCGTCACCCCCGATGAGAGCAGCTGACGCGCTCGACCTTCGATCCGCGTTGCGGGAGAACGCGGTAGCCCTCGGCCTGGAGGCGGAGTGGGACGGCGCTCAGGAGTTGGTCGCTCTCTACTTTCAAGGATGCACTTCGGCCGCGCTGAGCCGGCGAGAAGCGAACCTTTCGGTCGAGGATTACATCCATGATTGGGACCTGGCGGAGGCTCTGGCACGCGACGCCGTAGCTGCTGCTTTCGCAGCAGATCTCACGAGCAACGAGAACCGTGGACGAGTCGAGATCTTGGCTCGAGGTCTTCAAATCATCCAGGCGCCAGACGAATTGGGTCCGAACGATCGGTTGACCCGGTCCGTGGATCCGAACGAAAACTTGCATCCGGACGAGGTCGCGCTTCTCGAACTGGAAGATCCATTGATCGAGGGCGAGTGACACGACCAGGGCCTCCGGCGAGGGTGGCGCGGCAAGCAGAAAAGGCGGTTGCCGATGTGACACCGCGCTCTTAGAACCGAAGTGACGCAACATCATCGTGATCTGCTCTTCGGGGCCCCTTGCTCACGCAGATAACGCAGCACCTCCTTTCGATACGCAGGTAATCGAACCCCGAAATCATGTCCTCGAGCTGACGGTCCATCCAGTCGAAAAACAGTTCGCGTCGTACGACAGCAGCGGATTTACCGTGGGTATGCCCAGTCTCGAAGCCCCAGCAGAAGCCGAGGGTCTCGACTAACTTTGCCGGACCGACTGCAATGGTCAGCTTCGGCGGAGTGAATCTCGGAAGAAGAACCTTCGTCCCCGATATGCAAAGTCTCTTTGCAGCGGGATCGGCCCGCGGCACGCCTCGCGATAATTGTTCACCTCAGTGCCGCTGTTCCGACCAAGGAAAGTTCGAGGCGCTTCTCCACGGCGAAGTCGATGCATGTCGCGCCGCCGACACCATTCACCTGAGTGCCGGGAAGGGTGCGCACTGGATTCGGCGTCCGTCACCAGAGTGCCAGTGATGGCTACAGCCCCAGTACTCAACCCAGGCGTCATCACGCAGCTGTTCCCGAAATTAGGCAATCGGCGGTTAGGTAATTCGACCTTTTGGGGATCGAATCCACCGTAACCGATTCTCGCCCTCCACTGGAGATGCAACGGCGCGCCGCCGAGAGCCATGAGGATTTCTGAAAAACTGCAGATCAAGTCAGTATTGACGCCCACGGACTAACCTCGCCCTCTGGTTCCGCTGGCCAAAAGACAAACGATTGTGGCGTGCGCCACAAATCTTCTATAGGGTAACCATTGTTAGCCTGCGACGGGGTGCGAGACATTTCCCAGCGCCGGATCCACGCTCTATCCCACTCCTGAACAGACCGAGCGAGAGCTGAGCGCTCTTGACGACGTCGTGGTGGATTGAGGATCAAGAAAGAAAGATGGTATTGCCGTGCAGTCATCACTTGTCTCTCTGCCGTCCATGGAGAGAGTCCGCATTGGCGCTCCGGTCGCGGAGGCCGCGGCCCAGGAAGCAGAGTTGCTCGGGGCGAACCGAGTCTTCGTCGTATGTAGCGGGACGCTCAACTCGCAGACCGACGAGATCGCTCGGGTGATCGAGGCATTGGGTGATCGATTCGTGGGACTGTTCGATGCGGTTCGACCTCATGTACCGCGCGAAGACGTCATTGCTGCCACCCGAGTTGCTGCCGACGCCGATCCGGACATGCTGTTGTGCGTGGGCGGCGGATCGGCGACGGACCTGGCGAAGATCCTTGCAATCACTCTGGAGCACGGAGTTCGCGAGGCATCGCAAATGGACGCCTACCACCTGCAGGTCAATCCCGACACATCGGTGACCGCCCCCACCTTCTCCGCCCCGAAGATCCCGGTAGTGGTGGCGCCCACGACCCTGGCGGGAGGTGAGTTCAACGCGTTGGCCGGGTCGACGGATGAGAAGAGCAACGTCAAAGAGGGTTACTTGCATCCGGCAATGACCCCGAAGGCTGTCATCCTCGATCCTGCACTCACGCTGCACACTCCGGAGTGGCTGTGGCTATCGACCGGGGTTCGCGCACTGGACCACGCCTTCGAGACCCTGGGCTCGCTCGAATCGAACGGATACTACGACGGGATGGCGATGAATGCCATACGACTGCTCTCCGAAGGACTCGTCCGAGTGAAGGAGAACACCGACGACGTGGATGCGCGTCTGATGTGCCAGGTCGGTGCGTGGTCGTCAATGGTCGCGATCGTCGCAGGCCTCGACATGGGCGTCAGCCATGCCGTCGGGCATGCACTCGGCGGTTCGTTCAACGTCCCACACGGGTACACCTCCTGCGTCATGGCGCCCTTCGCGCTCGAGTACAACCGCGAAGTCAACGAGCATCGCCAGGCGCTGATCAGTGCGTCCTTGGGTGCGCCGCAAACGCCCGCACACGAGTTGGCGGACTCGCTCATCCGGCGGCTCGGCATGCCGAGATCGCTGGGAGAAGTCGGGCTGACCGAAAACGACCTCCCCAGTCTGGCTACGTACACGTTCAAGGACATCTGGTGCGGGACCAATCCGAACCCCATCGCGAATCCGGATGCTTTGGTTCCTTTGTTGCGGCGGGCACTCTGATCGAGCTCGAAAACAAGTGATCCCCCTCCACGTCGGGTGGAGGGGGATCACTTGTTTTCGGGCTGAACGGGCGTAACCGTCAGCTGGGCGTACCGCCGTTACCACTCTGCGTTCCGGGACGGTGACGGAGAATTCCGACGACGATGTAATCCACGTAGGTTGCCACCAGCGCCTCGATATCGTGGTCGTCTCGAAGCCACCAGCTCACGCCATTCATGAGGTCGAGCACCGCAACAGCCGCACGCTGTGGGTCGGCGATCTCGAACTCTCCGGCGCGGACCCCGGCAGCAATCACATCGCGCACACGCCTCTGGTAGTACTTGCGGTACTCGAGCACCCTCATACGGTGTTCGTCGGTAAGCGCCGAGATCTCTCGTAGGCTTACCAGATGCTCGACCCTGTTCATCGCCAAATACCGCAGATGAACATCGATCAGCGAGGTGAGTCGCTCGACCGGAGTTCCAGTCTCGTCGAGGACAAGTAGATGCTCCTCGACCGGGTCCCGGGTCATCTTGAGCGCGATCGCGTAGAGGATCTCCTCTTTCGAGGTGAAGTGGTTGTAGAGGCTCGCGCCCTTGATTCCCACCGAATCTGCGATGCCACGCATGCCTGCCGAGTGGTAGCCCTGATCAGCGAAGTATTCGGCCGCCGCGGCCAGTATGTCGTCACGTCTGCTTGGAAGCCCTTCAAGCCGTGGTCGACCGGATCCGGGTGTCGCGCTGCTGGCAGGATCGATGTTCAGCGTTTCAGTCCTTTGCATACAGGCGGCGTAGTTCTCTCTTGAGCAGCTTCCCCTGAGGGTCCGTGGGCAGCTCATCCACAATCTTGATCGCCTTTGGAACCTTATAGCCTGCGAGCACGGTCTTGCAGTGGTCTCGCAACTCCTGGCCGGTGAGGTCGCTGCCGTCTATGACGATGACGAAGCCTGTGACCGCCTCGGACCAGTATTCGTCCGGAAGTCCCACGACGGCGGCGCGCGACACCTCGGGGTGGGCTTGTAGTACGCGCTCGACCTCCTGCGAGGACACGTTGTAGCCGCCCGTCTTGATCATGTCCTTGCTGCGATCGAGGAAGAACATGTTGCCCTCCGAATCGCGACGTACGATGTCGCCGGTGTGGACCCAACCACCGTCGAGGACAGCGGCGGTCTTCTCGGGATCCTTGTAGTAACCCAGCATCACCGACGGCGTGCGACAGAGGAGTTCACCTCGCTCTGCTTCATTTCCGTCGGCATCGACCACCTTGACCTCGAGATGGCCTACAGGCTTGCCGATCCAGGTCGGATCCTGATCGGGAATGTCCTCGAGTCGCTTGAACCAGCCGACGGAGCCCAACTGCGTCAACTCGGACTGACCCCAGTAGGTGCCCCACACCGATGCGGGCGCCGCGTGGTGCCATGCGTCCACCGTTCGCGGCGAGACCTGACCTCCATAGGTCAGGCAGCGCTGGATGGTCCCGACAGTCTCAGGACCGAAGTCAGGATGATCTGCGAGCGAGATGAAGAACGTCGGGGTTTGAGCCAGGACGGTGATCTGCTCCGCTTTGATCATGTGCAAAGCGTCGGCAGGCGCGAGGCTGGCCGGGAGCACGAGCGTCGCTCCCAACAGCAGGAGCGAGGTCAGGGAGCCGATTCCGGCAATAGTGTGGAATGGCATGACGTAGAGCCAGACGTCATCGTCCAGGCATCGCAGTCCCCATGTGTACGCAGGTGCAGTGGAGACCAGGTAGTTGCGATGCGGCAGCATGACGCCCTTCGGAGCCGCCTCGGTTCCACTGGTGTACACGATCATTGCGAGATCGTGCTCGTCGACATCGCAATCCGGCTCTGTCGGCGACGAGGACTCGAGGAGTTGATCGAAGCAGTGGCCGCCGAACTCGTCCGTGCTGTCGAGAACAACGATTTCGGGGCGGGTACCGAGTCCCGCCAGCGCTTCTTCCAGTACCGGCAGGAATTCCGCGGCCACGACCACAACCGCGGGCTCGAGGTGCCCGATCTGTTGAGCCACTTCGTTCGGCCCGAAAAGGACATTGATGCCGGAGTACACCGCCCCTATTTTGAGAGCACCGTAGTAGGCGACTACCGACTCCACGCGATTGCGGGCCATCACGGCGACCCGGTCACCGCGGGAAACACCGAGTCCGAGGAACATGTGGGATGCCCGGTTGGCATCCTGATTGAGCGCACCGTAGGTGGTCACGGTGCGTCGACCACCTGGGGCATACGACACGATCGCCGGCTTCGAGTGTCGACTCTGCGAGTGGCGGCGAAGCTGGTCGCCCAACGTCGCTCGCCCTAGCGGTGACGACTGGGTCGCTGTGAGGGATCGGACAAGCGGACCTGAACTCCGTCGCATATCAGTGGCATCCGATTCGACACTTGTCGACAGATCCATGGTTCCTCAACTTCCTGAATGCTTACCGCGGTTAGTATGATGTGGCTCATACTGTCATCGGCATCCACGCGGGTCAAGCAGAGTTTCCAAGCAACAATGGGAATATCGAAATCACACTTGGTTGTGTCGCTAACGGCTGTTAGCCTGCATGACATGACTATCGTCACTGACCTGGACCGTGACCACCTGCGTTCGGCGGTGTTACGGGGCAACGTTCCGACCATGCTCGCCGTGTTGCTGGAGCTGACCGCCGATGAGCGGTGGGTGGCACCCCGCTATCAACCCACGCGCAGTCGGGGCATGGATGACAACTCCACGGGAGGACTTCCGGAGGAAGTTCAGTCCGAAATCCGGAGCGCGTTGATCGACGCAGTGGAACGCTGGTGGACGCTGGACGAGCCGTCCCGGCGGACGCTGGACAGCTCGGAAGTCGAGCGAATCCTCAACTTCACCTGCAGCGAGACCGTGCCGCCGGACTTCGCGCCGATGATGGCGGAGATAGTCAATGGTCCGCAGATCAAGCCTGCCACCGCCAAGTGCGACGAGCGACTCCACGCCATCGTGATCGGAGCCGGCATCGCGGGGATGCTGGCCTCCGTCGAGCTCACCCGCGCTGGAATCCCTCACGTGATCCTGGAGAAGAACGACGACGTCGGCGGATCATGGTGGGAGAACCGCTATCCGGGCGCCGGAGTTGATACACCGAGCCACCTTTACTCGATCTCGTCGTTCCCTCGTAACTGGTCGACCCATTTCGGCAAGCGCGACGAGGTTCAGGGATATCTCGAGGACTTTGCGGAGGCCAACGACATCCGGCGCAATGTCCGCTTCCGCCATGAGGTGACGCGCGCCGAGTTCGAGGAGTCGAAACAGAGTTGGCGTGTGTCCGTCCAGCGACCAGGTGAGGCGCCGGAGACCCTCGAGGCTCCCATCCTGATCAGCGCGGTCGGTCTGCTCAATCGTCCGAAGATCCCGCATCTACCGGGAATCGAGACCTTCCGTGGTCGCCTCTTCCACTCCGCCGAGTGGCCGAACGAGCTCGACGATCCCGAGTCGCTCCGCGGAAAGCGAGTGGGCATCGTCGGTACCGGAGCCAGTGCTATGCAGATCGGCCCGGCCATCGCGGATCGTGTCGGATCGCTGACGATCTTCCAGCGCTCACCACAGTGGATCGCACCGAACGACGACTACTTCACGACCATCGACGACGGCGTCCACTGGCTGATGGACAACATCCCCGGCTATCGCGAGTGGTACCGGGCGCGTCTGTCGTGGATCTTCAACGACAAGGTGTACTCGTCCCTCCAGGTCGACCCCGACTGGCCAGAGCCGAGCGCCTCGATCAATGCGACCAACCATGGTCATCGCAAGTTCTACGAACGCTATCTCCGCGATCAGCTGGGTGATCGAACAGATCTGATCGAGGCATCTCTTCCGGACTATCCGCCCTTTGGTAAGCGAATGCTGCTGGACAATGGCTGGTTCACGATGCTTCGTAAGCCCGACGTCACACTGGTGCCCCACGGAGTCGACGCCCTGACACCTTCTGGACTCGTCGACACGAACGGCGTCGAGCACCAGCTGGACGTCATTGTCATGGCGACGGGTTTCCACAGTGTGCGCGTTCTTTACCCGATGGACATCGTCGGTCGATCCGGCCGGTCCACCGGAGAAATCTGGGGCGAGCACGACGCGCGCGCCTACCTGGGAATCACAGTTCCTGACTTCCCCAATTTCTTCGTCATGACCGGACCGAACACCGGCCTGGGACATGGGGGGAGCTTCATCACGATCCTGGAATGTCAGGTCCGCTACATCATGGATGCCTTGAAGTTGATGCAATCGGAAAACCTCGGCGCGATGGAGTGCCGGGCCGAGGTCAACGATCGATACAACGAGGCCGTCGACCGACAGCACGCACAGATGGTCTGGACCCATCCGGCAATGGAGAACTGGTACCGAAACCCGGACGGTCGCGTCGTGTCGGTCCTTCCATGGCGGATCAACGACTACTGGGCCATGACCTACCGAGTCGACCCGGCAGATTTTCGTACCGAGCCGGCACGCTCCGAGTCGGTCCCGACTCCGACCGCGCGAGGGTGATCATGCAGGACGAAGCCACCGGCGGAGTGCACGGCGGGCCGCTGTCGGGTATCCGGGTCATTGAAATGGAGGCCATAGGGCCGCTACTGCACGCCGGTCTGATGTTGGCAGATCTTGGCGCCGATGTCGTGCGCATCGTGCGCCCCATCTCGATGGGAGCAGATGACGGAATCGACGATGCGAATGCGGGGATGCTCCGAGGGCGGACCGAACTCACTGCAGATCTGACCAAGACCGAAGATCTCGCCAAGGTGCGCAGGCTGATCGGCCGAGCGGACGTCCTGATGGAGGGCTCTCGGCCCGGCACGATGGAGAAGCTCGGCCTGGGCTCCGAGATCTGCCTGCAGGACAATCCGGGGCTGATCTACGGCCGAATGAGTGGCTGGGGCCAGAAGGGACCGATGGCCCGAGAAGCCGGGCACGACCTGAACTACCTTGCGCTTTCGGGCGCGCTCGAACAGCTCGGACCGGCTTCCGGGCCGCCGTCACCGCCGCTGAACTACGTCGGGAACTTCGGCGGCGGATCGATGTTCCTGCTCGTAGGAGTACTTGCCGCGCTGCACGAAAGAGAACGCACTGGCCGAGGCCAGGTGGTGGATACAGCGATGGTCGACGGCGCCAGTTCGTTGACTGCGCTCGTCCGATCGTGGCAGCATGCCGGCCGCTGGTCAGCCCGTCGTGGAACCAACCTCCTCGACGGATCTGCCCCGTTCTACCGCGCGTACGAGTGCGCAGACCACAGGTACATGGCGGTAGGGGCCCTCGAAGACGTGTACTACGACCGCTTCGTGTTCGGACTCGGATTGGATCCCGCCTCATTGCCGAATCGCTGGGACCAATCGACCTGGGACGACTTGTCCGAACGCTTCGGCAGAACCTTCGCCACACACGATCGCGACGCCTGGGTCGAGGTCTTCGACGGCCTGAACGCTTGTGTCACACCCGTGCTCACACTCCACGAGGCAACACTCCACGACCATGCAATACAGCGGACGGCCTTCGTCGATGCAGGAGGCTTTTCGATGCCCTCCGCCGCACCACGGCTGGACTCGTCACAGGGAGCAGCCCCACCACGGAGAAACGACGAACTGGACGCAACCGTGTCGCGATGGGAGATTGCCTCAGAGCGCCTCGGGGGCAATTCCACTCGACATCGGTCCACTCGCATGGCTGTTGGTCCACAGACGTGGTGAGCGAGAGAACCGATGGCGCCAGGCGGGCTACGATTTCGGTATGCGCAGGCTGGCTGGATCGTTCGATCGTGACCTCCCCGGGTTGCCGCGTGGCCGCGGCCGACTGGCTGTGGACGAGGTCCAAGACGCGCAACGCGATCGCATTCTGCGTGCGGTGATCTCGTCGACGGCGGAGAAGGGGATCGCCTCGACCACGATCGCCGATGTCGTCGGGCGTGCCAGGGTGTCTCGTCAAGCTTTCTACAAGCAGTTCGAGAGCAAAGAAGCGTGCTTGATCGCGGCGATCGACGCCGGCATCGAGGTGATCGTCTCCAACATCACCTCGACACAAAGCTCGACCGCCAATTTATCTCTACACGAACAGCTTTCGGCTGTCATCGAGAAGTATCTCGAGACGTGTTCGTCCGAACCGGAGTTCGTGCGAGCCTGGGTGGTGGACCTACCTGTGGCCGGCCCGGCCGGGGTGGCGAAGCGCAACGAGTACGTGGAACTGCTCGCCGATGCATTGCTCGTCGGCTACTCGTCCAAGTCTTCAGAAGCCCCGGGGCGTGAAGTGTTTCTCGCGGCGATCGGCGGTTGCAACGAGTTGTTCTACCGCCAGGTGGTTGACGGGTCGAATTCGTACATGAATCTTCATGCGCCGATCATGTCCTTCCTTGAACGGGTACTGGATCTCTCGTCCAACCCTTCGTAGTCCGGTGTTGACAAGCCAAGGGTAGATCGCCATGCTCATTCATAAGTACTGCTGCGTACTTATGAATGAGGAGTGGTCATGCGAATTACGAGTGGACTGACACAGAGTCCGATCGCACCGCCCGGCCGGGTAGCGATCCGTCCGCGGCGAGTCGATTTCGACTGGGAGAAAGCGCCTTTGGTGTGGTTGCCGAACGAGCCGATCGCCTCATACCTCCTCAGCTCGATGAACCTCGTCATCCCGGAGGGCGAACGGATGATGATCCAGGCCTTCGAGCAGGCCCTCCCGGACGTGCACGACGAGAAGCTTCGCGAGGACATGCTCGGTTTCATGGGTCAAGAACTGCTGCACGCAGAGGCGCATGACGAGGTCATGAATCAGGTGTTCACACGGCACGGGATCGACCCGGCCCCGTTCAACCGCCAGATGCAGTATTTCTTCCGTAGCACTTTGGGCATCGGTGACGACTCCGATCCGCAGGCCGTCCGGCAGCGTCTGATCGAGCGTCTCGGGATTTGCGCGTCTTCGGAGCATATGTTCGCGTTCGTGGGCGACTGGGCGTTGAACGCGGACTTGGAGAAATTCGGCGCGGATCCGCAGATGCTTGACCTCTATCGGTGGCATGGGGCCGAAGAGGTCGAGCATCGTGCCGTGGCACACGAGGTCGCCACGTACTTCGGAGTCGGCTACTTTCGCCGCTGTATCTCCATGATCATCACGTGGCCAATCTTTTTGGGGTGGTTGCTCCGTGCTGCGATGTATCTGAGCCGCAACGACCCCAACACGCCGAACATCGGTTATCCACGATTGCTACTGGAATTCGTCCGCGCCGGACGCCGCGGACTGGTGCCTGGTGTATCGAAATGGTTCTGGAGCGGTGTGTCGACGTTCGTGCCGGGATTTCACCCCGACAGTGTGGGGTCCACCGCCCAGGCCCTCGCCTACGTCGCGCAATCGCCAGCGGCCAAGCGGGTCAACACATGACACCCAACGCGCCCGAACTCACACAGCGGTGGCCGGCCCCCCGCGAGATCCCGGTCGACCTACGTCGCGGCAAGCGCCGCGACTCGATTCTGCGCATTCTGGACGTCCTGGTCTCCACGCAGGTCAAGTTGGCGGTCTTGATTCATCGCGACGAGCCACCGGAAAACCGGATCGACGAGTACAAGACAACGCTCACGGTGTCGGAGCGCACGACGGTGGCCACCGACAACGACGTGGTCAGTCTCGAACTGCGAGCACCTGACGGCAGCGACCTCGAACGGTGGTATCCCGGGGCACACCTCGACCTGTACCTGCCCTCGGGACGGATACGTCAGTACTCGCTGTGCGGCGATCCCGCCGATCGACGCTGCTACCGGATCGCGGTACGCCGGATTCCTGATGGTGGCGGCGGATCGAACGAGGTGCACGACGAGTTGCCAGTCGGTACCGTCGTCGGCGTTCGCGGTCCACGCAACGCGTTCGGGTTCGTCGAACCCGGGCGAATCGAGCGCGCGAAGCGCGTTCACTTCGTGGCGGGTGGCATCGGCATCACACCGATACTGCCGATGGTCCGCGAGGCGGAGCGCATGGGCCTGGATTGGTCGCTGATGTACGTCGGTCGCGAGCGCCGCACACTACCGTTCCTCGAGGAATTGTCGCCGTTTGGTGATCGGGTCACCATCCGCACCGACGACGAATACGGCCTACCCGCAGCGAACGATCTTCTCCCGCCGAATGTCCGCAGCGGCGACGCGATCTACTGTTGCGGTCCGGTCCCGATGATGGACCTGATCACAGCTAGTGTGCGCAACGAGCCCGGTGTGGAAGTGCACGCCGAACGCTTCTCCGCCGCACCGGTCGTCGATGGACGACCCTTCCGCATCCAACTGGCTCGCACCGGTCAGGTCATCGATGTCGCCGCCGACCAGACCGCACTGGACGCGGTGCTGCGTGTGAACCCGAAAGCCCCCTATTCATGTCGTCAGGGCTTCTGCGGCACCTGCATGGTCCACGTCAGCGACGGCGACGTCGATCATCGTGACAATTCGTTGAGCCCAGCCGAGCGCGCCGCCGGCAAGATGCTCCTGTGCGTTTCGCGGAGCAACAGTCCCTGCCTGACGGTCACCACATGAATCCACCGATGAGAAAACACAATTCCAGACAACCGGAGTACCTGTTGAACGACGATCAACTGACATCGCGGGTGGTGGACCTGCTGATCGCACTGGAAGAAATGGACGCCGATGCCGTGCGCGCACTCGTCGATCCCGACATCGAATGGCGCAATACCGGCCTGCCCAGCGTGCGTGGAAGCAAACGCGTCGAACTGGCGCTCACGATCGTCTCTCGCCTGATCACCAGGTACGAGGTCGTGGAAGTGCTCACGATGACCACCGACCACAACACCGTGTCCTCCCGGCGACGAGAGATCATCCGCATCGGATGGTTTGCCATGCACCTCGACGTAGACGGCCACTACACATTCGCAAACGGCCTGCTTCGCATTTGGGACGACCGCTTCTCCTACCGCCGACTGCTCCGCGGATTGCGATTCGGCCCAACCACCTGAAGTAGCGACGTTTTGTGTCGCATTTTGCCGGGGAGTCCTCACCAGATGCTGAAATCTCCCCCTGCAGCTTCTCGACTGCATCCTCGGTTCAGGAGTTCGGCCGCTGGTGCGGAGAACTCTCGCCGAGTCTACGTTCGCGCATGTGACCGGCTCGTTGTTCCTTTGGACTGCAACGGGATTGGATACCGCTGATGGATTCTCGACAATTGTTCGCCCTCGGCGCGCTCGGTACCGGGATGTTGTCGCTGGCCTTGCAGCTGACCCCGCTGTGTCTCGGCGCAGAGGATGCGGAGCAGTACGTCTTTGTTCGCACCGCCAATGCCACCGCGGTCCTCAGCCTTGCTCTGCTGTCCGCCGCGTTTGTCTTCTGGCCGCCGGCTGGATGACTTTCCGGGCGCAACATGTTCACGAATAATGGAGTTTCGGTGAATCCACCCATAAACCACTACCGCCGGCGATCGGTGGAATCGATCCTCTTCGGCGGAGCCCTTGCAGCACTGCTGCTCTCGGGATGCACGATCAGTTCAGCAGATCCCACTACCGAGGGCAGGCAGTCGTCGAAGATGCCCACCGACTCCGAGCAGATCACCACGGTGATCCGATCTCACCTCGATACCCTCAGTACGACTCGACCGAGGTGCAACGAGAATTGTCGACGGGTCGGGGCATCCAGGGGTCGGTATCGAGCCGGCGGTCGACGGGTGCTCAACTGACGGGTAGTTCCGTAACTTTCTTCGAGAGGGTCCCACTAATGCGTATTGGAGTATCCGGCCCGCACGGGACCGGCAAGAGCACGCTGGTCGACGAGTTGTGTGGCCGCCTCGCGGGGCACATTCGGGTCGATGAACCGTATTTCGTGCTCGAAGAGGAGGGGCGCGAGTTCGAGTTTCCACCCTCGGCTGATGATTACCGTGCGCAGCTTCGTCGTTCACTGCGATTGCTGACTACACCTTCTTCTGGTGTTGTATTCGATCGCACGCCGCTCGACTTCCTGGCGTACTTGTCGGCGTGTGGTGTCGATCCGGAGGCAGAAGTCGAGGCGGCGATTGTGAGGTCCGCGCTACGTACTCTCGACGTGCTGGTTGTGGTGCCGATTACCGTCGAAACAGTGCAGAAGTTGCCTGCGGTGGGGATGCCGGAGCTGCAGCGCGCGGTGAACGACGCGTTGCTGGATTTGGTGTACGCCGATCCGATGCAGGTGTGTGACTCCCTGGTAGTTGTCGAGCTTGACGGCCCACTCCGTGGGCGGGTCGACACGGTTCTCTCGGCTTTGCAGTGACACCGGAATCGTCGAGCTGGGTGCGTTCGAAAGATGCTGGCACTGAGTGTTACTCGTGATGATCGACCTGATGAAACTTCGGTTCATGGCTGGCCGGTCTCTAAAATCGCAAGGGATCTATGTCTTCTCGTATGAGCTGGTGCTGCCGCCCCTTCAGTTTGCCGCCCCGCAGTGCGCTGCTCACCAACGCGCGTTCCCGGGCTCACTCTCTGGCGGAAGGTATCGAAAACAGGCATCTCGTGGCTCAGAGTGAATTCCGAGAGCCGGTTGTCCTGGTAAGTTTCGCGAAACCGAGGAAACGGAGTCCAGCGTGACAGTCGCCGCGTACCCATCCTTTCTGTTGCGATTCTCGCTACGGTCGCACTTGTCGTGGCCGGATGTTCGTCGGGCTCCGAGACTGATTCGACAAACACCGTAACCGCTCGGCAGCCGCCCAACATCGACATAATCGCTGGTGCTCGCCCCGAATCCCACCATGACCGATTCTTGTCCAACCTTCAGGCGATGGCGGCTGTAGATTCCGATCTATTTGTCAGATCAACCTGCGACTTTCGAAAAACTACGCGACAGTTGGCGCTGAAATTCCGGGCAAAGATGGCCTTTTCGACAGCTGAGAACAATCCACCAGCAGTCGGTCAACACTGCCCCTCTCCCTGGACTCGACGGGATGAAACCGTTAGCAACGGAGCTACGAACGAGGCACGGGGCGTCAGGATTCACCAGTGTGTCGACGACCGGGAGTGACTGCCGACGGAAACTGTTGACTAGGTTCGAACCTTTCCAGCACCAGGCACCGACCCGACAGGTGACCTATCGCCATGGTTCTGTGGCAACAGGTGTGGCCGCGACTTCCCACGAGCATTCCGAGCGCTCCAAGGGGCACCCACCACCCCTTACATAATTTGCCAGCGGAGATCGTCCATGTCGTTTCCAACCTCAGCCGTCGTTGATGCCAACAAACACCTACTGGCGCTTTGCAACAACGGCAACATGATATGGTCGGCAACCAACAAAACCGCACACAACAAGATCGCATCAAACGGCGAACAGCTAACGACTGCAACAATATTCAGTCCACGGCAATCCGGGCTCACACCGCTCCGACGCCAACCACACGGGGACGCGGCATCACCGCTTTTCAATCCTGAAACAGCCACCCGAAAACCACCCCCTCACTTAGGGTGTCGGTTTGTCCAACAAGAACACGGACAAACCGCGGCAGGTCGAACTCATCGGTTTCGCCGCCGGGATGATGACGTACTCGATCGACCGGCCGTGTAGTGGGGAGTCTTCACCTTCCCGATCGGAATCGGGCTTGCAGTCAGTACCTATGGATGGCGCTGGGAGGAAAGCGATTCCGGGCCGTCGGCATTGCAGCGACTGCAGAAATTTTCGCCGTCAACCGCATCCGGGACCTCAACGAGGGCCAAGACACCGCCGAACTGACCGTCCGTATCAGCGGCCCGGGTTTGGACACGTTCGACGCTGACTGCGAGGCACCCAAAGGTAACGTGCTACCCCAGGTCGGTGACCGGCGCACGGTGATGGTGAATCCATCCGACCTCACCTTTGCCATCGTCTATGACCATCTTTCCAACAGGACTAGCACCAATCGTCCTTGCTCGATGATCCGTGGTGCTCCACTAAGCCCTCCTCCAAGAACAAGGAGTCCTACTTCACTCCAGGCAGGTCACCTCAAACTCGAAACACTTTGCAATGAAACGAGTTTGAAATGCTCTTCCTACACGGGTAGCGAGTTGGCTCGACTGAGTGCCCTGCTCGTGATCTACCGATACCTGGGCGGAAGCGAGCGACGGACAGTACGCCACAGCCGCGCACGCCGGCAAAGCTACCGTGATTCGGGTATGGCTGTGGCACAACTGTATTCACAACCGAATGTGACCGCCATCGACAAGACATTTTCCAGTCGGTTGTTCAGACTTTTTCAGCGAGAACGTCGAGGTAGCTGATTTCGGGCGGCGCAGCGAAGAGTTCGTCGGCGCGTTCGCCGAGGGCCTTGCCGACCGGACCATTGAGATGTGTCTCGCGGGCAGCTTGGTCCGGGAATGCGTCGATGATGCCGAACGACGAGGGCCCGAACCGCACCGCGAACCAGGGTTTCGTGCCGGGCTCCTGCTCGACGAGCGGCAGTGCCGATCGGAGGAATTCCTCGACCGCTTCTTCCTTGCCGGGCTTCGCTTCAAGTCGGACCAGCAGCGCCTTGGTGGCCATATCGGATCTCCTCTTCGAGGTGGTGAACACTGTCAAGCATCACACCATCCATCGGTTAATGGAAGGTACCCAAACCCACCGTTCGAGGAAACCGATCCCAACCCCCTAGCGATCGTGGAGCCGAAGGAGGAGACTCCATGGTGAGGGAATGCGATGCCTGGATGCAGCCGCAGTTGCGTCGATGGCAGGAAAAATGTTGGTGCGCCGACATTTTGGTGCGGTCTTCACTTCTGCGCCCCGTGGACCTTCCCCGAACAGCACGATTCATTCGGTCGGTCGCTCACGCGTGGACGCCTGCGGCCGACGAGATCAACCGGAAAGCCGCAGCTACAAGACAAGGGAGTGCCGCGATGAAAGCGCTAGTATACGACGGGCCTCGAGAGGTCCACGTCAAGGACGTGCCCGATGCGCGGATCGAGAATCCGACAGATGTGCTGGTGAAGATCACGAGCACCAACATCTGCGGGTCGGATCTACACATGTACGAAGGCCGCACCGATCTGGAGCCCGGAATGGTCCTCGGTCACGAAAACTTGGGCATCGTCGCCGAAGTCGGCAATGCAGTGGTCAAAGTATCGCCAGGGGATCGAGTGTGCTTGCCGTTCAACATCGGCTGCGGCTTCTGCCGAAACTGCGAGGAAGGGTTGACTGCATTCTGCCTGACGGTGCACCCCGATCCGAAGATGGCCGGCGCTGCATTCGGTTTCGCGGGGATGGGCCCGTTCTGGGGCGGACAGGCGGAATATCTGCGAGTGCCGTTCGGCGACTTCAACTGTCTGCGACTGCCCGAGGATGCCCAGGACAAGGAAACCGACTACGTGATGCTGTCGGACATCTTTCCCACCGGATGGCATTGCACCCGCCTGGCCGACATGCAACCCGGCGATTCGATGGTGGTCTACGGCGCTGGCCCAGTCGGTTTGATGGCCGCGTATTCGGCGATGATCCAAGGAGCGAGCAAGGTGATGATCGTCGACCGCCACCCCGACCGGCTACGCCTGGCCGAACAGATCGGCGTCGTCCCCATCGACGACTCGAAGGGCGACCCCGTCGAGCAGGTCCTCGAGCAAACCAACGGGAAAGGCGCAGACAAGGGGTGCGAGTGCGTCGGCTATCAGGCACACGACCCGCAAGGCCACGAGGACGCCGCCATGACGATGAACCGGCTCGTGGATTCGGTGCGCTTCACCGGCCACATCGGGGTGGTCGGCATCTTCCTTCCCCAGGACCAGAACGGCCCCGACGAACTCGAGCGCAACGGCAAGATCGCCTTCGACATGGGCAAATTCTGGTTCAAGGGCCAGAAGATCGGCACCGGACAAGCGAACGTCAAACACTACAACCGGCAACTGCGCGACCTCATCCACGAAGACCGGGCAAAGCCCTCCTGGATCATCTCCCACGAACTCCCGCTCGCCGAAGCCGAATCCGGCTACCAGCACTTCGACGCTCGCGACGACGGCTGGACCAAAGTCGTCCTGCATCCCTGACACGGCCAGAACCGAGAGGAGCACAACGATGCCAATGCCACTGCAGGGAAAGCAGATAGCGATATCGACTGCCGACGGGGCCGGAGGAGTAGAAGTCGTAGACGAACAGGTCGCGATCGACGGGAACCTGATCTCGAGCCGCTCGCCCGACGACCTTCCTGCGTTCCGTCAGGCCATCGTCGAGCAGTTCGCGAAGCTCGGGGCAGGTGCGTCATGACCGTGAACCAGACCTCGGTGTCCCTCGACGATGCGCAGCGGGTCATCGCCGCAGGACAGGCCAAAGCCACCGAGATCGAGTCGCCGTCGAACATTGCGGTGGTCGATGCCGGCGGCAACCTCGTGGCTCACGTGCGAATGGACGGTGCCTGGATCGCCAGCATCGACATTTCGATCAACAAGGCGTTCACCGCGCGGGCATTAGACGTCTCGACCGAGGACCTCGCGGCCAACGCGGGCCCGGGCGAGCAGTTCTACGGGATACACGCCTCCAACGGCGGACACATCATGATCTTCACAGGCGGTGTGCCTCTGCGGCACAACGGCCAGGTCGTGGGCGCTGTCGGCGTCAGCGGCGGCACCGGGGAGCAGGACAAGACCGTCGCCGAGGCGGCCGTGGCGGCGCTGTGAGCTCTGTTTCATCCGCGCGTCAGGTGAATTGACGCCGGCCAAGCCCGCTCGGCGAAACCGAATCCGGCTACCAGCATTTCGACGCTCACGACGACGGTTGGACCAAAGTCGTACTGCATCCCTGAGGCGGCTCCGAGCCGAGACGAACACAACCACGGCCAGACCTGGCACACCTGCGCCACCACGGGGGCGAGAGCAAACCGACCCCTCGATCGAAATCCTGCCAAAGGATGTAGCACAGGAATAGACGAGAACCACGTAAGTCCCGTAGTGACAGTGACCGAAACATGTTGAATTGCAATAGCTCCCGCCAGAGCGGTCTGTTGACCAGCCACAGAACGGGACGTTGAACCGTGCAGCACGCGGGTGTGCGCCACCTACTCGCAACCAATTGGAACCGACCAGTAGTGGCTCATTACCTTTCTGTCACAAGGAGATTCGATAGAACTACAATGAATCTCGTCCGGGTTCAACGGAGCTGCTGTTCACTGACTGTGACGATCTTTCGCAAAGGGAGTTCTCCTTTTGCATGCGCCGCGGTAGTGTGGACGTACCGCAGTAGCGGCCGACACTCGAGTTTTCGTGTCGAAGCCGATACTCGGAGTTTCATGCGATGGCCGCTTCGATCGGGTTCCGGCGGGCATCTTCGATCAAGGGCAGGTGTGGTCGCCACTGCCCCGTTGCGCCCCGCCCATCAGGCGAATGTTGTTGACGCCCTTTAGGTGGACGAAAAGACTCATCATGGCTGGGTGGTTCGTGAGCTCAACCGGTTGACCGGCGGTCGGGCCCTGTCAGTACACACAGGCCCGGCGAACCCCACAACATCAACGCTGAGGGGCGTGATGTCAAAGCACAGTGGCGGAAACCCTTACCCTCGGCCGCTCTCGAGCCTCACGCCCGCCATCCACGGATTGGTGTCGGGCGCCGTTATCGGCGCCCTGCTCGGTCTCCGTGACTTCACCCAATCCACTCGCCAAAACCAGGGAACTACGAAGTCCTTGCCGACATCGAGCGAAGTTGCGGGCGGAATCGCACTTGCTCAACGGCCGGGCCGATCGAAAGGAATTGAGTCATGACAACTGCTGTAGGCATCGACTTGGGCACAACCAACTCGGTCATCGCAAGCTGGCAAGGCGGCGAGCCGGTGGTGATCTCCAATGTGGAGGGAGCACGGACGACGCCTTCGGTGGTGGCGTTCACCGAGAACGGTGAGCGTCTGGTGGGCCAGCTTGCCCGGCGGCAGGCGATCTTGAATCCGAAGGGCACGATCTACTCGGCGAAACGCTTCATCGGACGTCACTACGACGAGATCTCCGAGGAAGCCAAAGCGGTCAGCTTCGACGTCGTAGCGGGTGACAACGGTGAGGCCCGCTTCGACGTGCGCGGCAAGAAATACGCACCAGAGGAGATCAGCGCTC
The DNA here is from genome assembly GCF_029457415.1 of Rhodococcus sp. RCBS9. NCBI lineage: Bacteria > Bacillati > Actinomycetota > Actinomycetes > Mycobacteriales > Nocardiaceae > Rhodococcus > Rhodococcus sp. RCBS9. Next base: position 2,348,759 of record NZ_CP120422.1, read on the forward strand.
TCGTGCTGCGCAAGCTCGTCGACGACGCGAGCAAGTTCCTCGGTGAGAAGGTGAAGGAAGCGGTCATCACTGTTCCTGCCTACTTCAACGACGCGCAACGAAACGCCACCAAGGACGCCGGCCGTATCGCAGGCCTCGAGGTTTTGCGGATTATCAACGAACCGACCGCTGCGGCACTCGCGTACGGCATGGACAAACAGACCCACGAAACCGTACTGGTCTTCGACCTCGGCGGCGGAACCTTCGATGTGAGCCTGCTGGACGTCGGAGAGGGGGTAGTCGAGGTTCGTTCCACGGCCGGCGACTCCCACTTGGGCGGCGACGACTTCGATCGACGCGTGGTGGACTACCTCGCCGACGAATTCCAGCGCGCGGAGAACATCGATCTGCGTAAGGATGCGCAGGCGTTGCAACGACTGTTCGAAGCCGCGGAGAAGGCAAAGGTTGAGCTGTCCTCGGTGACCCAGGCCCAGGTAAACCTGCCTTTCGTTACCGCTGACGCGAATGGTCCCAAACATCTCACCACTACGATCATGCGATCGAAGTTCGATGATTTGACTGCCGATCTGGTGGAACGGTGCCTCGGCCCGGTGAAGCAGGCCATGAGTGACGCCAAGGTCGCCGCCAACGACATCGACGAAGTGATACTGGTCGGCGGTTCGACACGTATCCCGGCTGTACAGGCGCTGGTTCGCCGGCTGACCGGCGGCAAGGACCCCCACATGGGCGTCAACCCGGACGAGGTCGTTGCCCTCGGAGCCGCAGTCCAGGCAGGCGTGCTCAAAGGCGAGGTTTCCGATGTGTTGTTACTCGATGTCACCCCACTGTCCCTCGGCGTCGAGACGCAGGGCGGGGTGATGACGAAGATCATCGAGCGGAACACGACGATCCCGGCACGGCGCAGCGAAGTGTTCTCCACGGCGGAAGACAATCAGTCCGCCGTGGACGTCGTGGTGTTGCAGGGCGAACGCGAACGTGCGGCCGACAACCGGGTGCTGGGCCGGTTCCGGCTGGAAGACATCCGCCCCGCGCCACGTGGCGAGGCCCAGGTGGAAGTCATTTTCGACATCGACGCCAACGGCATCCTGAACGTCACCGCTCGCGACAAGGATACCGGCAAGGAACAGAGCATCACGATCAGTGAACAGGGCAACCTTGATCAGGGTGAGGTCGAGCGCATGTTGGCGGAGGCCGAACGGAACCGGGGTGAGGACGAGGCGCTGCGCAAGGCGGTCGACGCGCGCAACGGGCTCGATTCGGTTGCGTATCAAGTGGAGCGGCGACTTGCCGAACTCGGTGACAGTGCCCCGCCGCATGAGAAGGCGCGGGCCGAGATGCTGGTTGCCGACGCCCGAAAGGCCGTGCAGGACGGCGCTTCACCCGCGGAGGTTCAGCCACTCACCTCGGAGCTGCAACAGCTGCTCTACGGACTTGTGCCGGACCAGTCGGACGACGGCCAAGCAGGCGGCGCTGATGCTGCGTCGTCGGATGACGGCGACGTGATCGACGCCGAATTCGATCGAAGCTGAGGCGCACGATGGAAATGTCTGCAGATCATTCGACGACTGAGCCGACTACCAACAGCGCCGACACGGATCAAAGCAAGACCGAGTCCGATCGCGCCGAGACGGCAGACGAGCTGTCTCAACTCGAGGACCGTTGGCGCAGGGCCGTCGCAGATCTGGACAACCTGCGCAAGCGATACGGCAAAGATCTGGACCGTGAACGCGCCGCGGAAGTAGCGAAGGTTTCGGCGGCGTGGCTGCCGATACTGGACAACTTGGAGCTTGCGCTTGCACACGCAGGCAGCGATCCGCAGGCCGTCGTCGAAGGTGTGAAGGCGATCCGGGACCAGGCGGTACAGGTGCTCTCACGACTCGGCTTCGAGCGCCACGACGAGGCCGGTGTGCCGTTCTCCCCGGAACTCCACGAAGTGGTCAGTGTGGTAACCCGACCCGACCTTCCGTCCGGGACCGTGGTCGAGGTCTTGCGCCCGGGTTATGGAGAGGACGGGCGACAGTTGCGGCCCGCCGCGGTGGTCGTCAGCCGCCCAGAGGGGTGAGCACCGATGGCCCGTGACTACTACGAAGTACTCGGCGTACCGAAGGGCGCCGGCACCGACGAAATTCAGCAGGCGTACCGCAAGCTGGCCCGCAAGTACCACCCCGATGTGAACAAGGATCCCACTGCGGAGGACAGGTTCAAGGAGGTCAACGAGGCCTATCAGGTGTTGTCCGACCCGGACACCCGGAAACGCTATGACCGATTCGGTGACGACTTCCGGCATGTACCCGAGGATTACGACGAACGGGTGCGGGCAAACGCCGCCGGGTACGGCGGTGGCGGGAGACGGGTGCACTTCGGCCACGGTGTCGGTGGTGAGGGTGCCGTCGACTTCGAAGACCTCTTCGGGCAGATGTTCGGCGGAGGCGGTGGGTTCGGACCGATTCCCGGCGCCGATCAGGAGGCCGAACTCGAACTGGCGCTGGAAGAGGCCTATCAGGGCGGAAAACGCACTCTCAGACTGGACGGACGGCAGTATGACGTCGACATTCCAGCCGGCGTCCTGGACGGCCAGCGAATCCGGTTGGCCGGGCAAGGAGGCCGAGGCAACGGTGACGCGCCGCCTGGGGATCTGTACCTCGTGGTGCGGATCAAACCGCATTCACGGTTCCGCGTGCAGGGTCGGGACATCTACGTCGATCTGCCCGTATCGCCATGGGAGGCGGTTCTCGGGTCGACAGTCGTCGTTCCCACACCGGGCGGAGAGGCGAAAGTCAAAGTGGTGCCTGGCTCTTCGACTGGTAGGAAGCTGCGCCTGCGCGGAGAGGGAATGCCGAATCCGCGCGGTGCCAACGGCAACCTCTACGCCGAAATCAAGGTGATGGTTCCGTCGAAACCGACAGCACGTGAACGCGAACTGTTCGAGCAGTTGGGCGCCGAATCGAACTTCAATCCGAGGAAAGAGACATGAGCACCTCAACGCCGATCACTCAGTACGTATTGGTTCGCCGTACCGGATTGTCGCCGGACGCCTTCGCCGAACGTACTGGCCTGCACCCGGATCTGGCACGAAAACTCGTGGCTCTCGGACTGCTCGACGCCCACCGCTACGCCGGCGGAGAGATGTCGTTCGACCCATCCGAAGTGACCCACGCCGCACGCATCCAACGACTGCGGACGGGTCTGGGTCTCAACTACTCGGCAATCGGGCTCGTGCTCGATCTGCTGGATCGAATCGAAAGACTCGAAACAGCGGCCCGCAGAAGGAGGACATCCTCATGGACACCGGCAGCTTGACCGAAAAGTCACGAGAAGCCTTGCAGGAAGCCCAGAATGTTGCGACCAGAATGGGCCACACCGAAGTCGACGGAGAGCACCTGCTGCTCGCATTGGTCGATCAGCAGGATGGATTGGTGCCCCGACTGCTCGAACAGGCCGGCGCGAATGTCGAAGCACTTCGATCCGATCTGGATCGTGAACTGTCGCGTAGGCCGAAGGTCAGCGGCCCCGGCGCGACCCCCGGTCAGGTGATGATCACCCAGCGTCTGGCCAAGCTGCTCGATGCCGCAGAGCGGGAGGCGAAGAGACTCAAGGATTCCTACGTGTCGGTGGAGCATCTTGTGATGGCCCTCTCCGAGGAAGGATCGGCCAGCGCGGCCGGGCGGGTCCTCGCCAGTCACGGGGTCACACGGGACGCCTTCCTCACAGCGCTGACGAAGGTGCGCGGCAATCAGCGTGTCACGTCGGCAACCCCGGAGGGGGCGTACGAGGCATTGGAGAAGTACGGGCGCGACCTCGTCTCCGAGGGACGGGCAGGCAAACTCGATCCGGTCATCGGCCGGGATGCCGAGATACGCAGGGTAACTCAGATCTTGAGCCGGAAAACGAAGAACAACCCGGTGCTGATCGGCGACCCCGGTGTTGGTAAGACTGCGATTGTCGAGGGTCTCGCCCAGCGGATCGTCCGCGGCGACGTGCCCGAGGGCCTACGCGACAAGACGATCTTCTCGCTCGACATGGGTTCTCTGGTGGCCGGTGCGAAGTACCGCGGCGAGTTCGAGGAGCGACTGCAGGCCGTGCTGTCCGAGGTGAAGGCTGCCGAGGGGCGCATCCTGTTGTTCGTCGACGAGTTGCATACCGTGGTCGGAGCGGGCTCGGTCGGCGGCGAGGGGTCTCTCGATGCCGGCAACATGCTCAAACCGATGCTCGCACGCGGCGAACTGCACATGATCGGTGCCACCACTCTCGACGAGTATCGCAAGCACATCGAATCCGATGCGGCACTGGAGCGTCGATTCCAGACCGTTCTCGTCGACGAGCCCAGTGCCGAGGATGCGATCTCGATTCTGCGCGGACTTCGAGAACGCCTCGAGGTGTTCCATGGCGTGAAAATTCAAGACGGTGCATTGGTGGCCGCCGTGACCCTCTCGCACCGGTACATCACCGACCGCTTCCTTCCGGACAAGGCGATCGATCTCGTAGACGAGGCATGCGCTCGGCTCCGCACCGAAATCGATTCGATGCCTGCCGAACTCGACGAGCTCACCCGGAAGGTGACCCGTCTGGAGATCGAAGAGGCCGCACTGTCCAAGGAAACGGACGCGGCCAGCAAGGCGCGCCTCGAAGAATTGCGCAAGGAGCTGGCCGACCTGCGGGCCGAGGCAGACGCCCGGCACGCTCAATGGGAGGCGGAGCGGCAGGCGATCCGGCGGGTGCAAGAACTGCGAGGAGATTTGGAACGGTTGCGCGTCGAGGCCGAGGCCGCCGAACGCAACTACGACCTCAATCGGGCAGCCGAGTTGCGATACGGCGAGATCACCGAGCTCGAACGCCGGCTCGAGGCGGCGGAGGAGCAACTGGCCACCAGACAAGGCCGAAATCCGTTGCTGCGTGAAGTGGTCACCGAAGACGAGATCGCAGAGATCGTGGCCGCATGGACGGGTATCCCGGTCGCCCGGCTGCAAGAAGGTGAGCGGGAGAAGTTGTTGAAGCTCGACGAGATCCTGCACGAGCGGGTCGTCGGTCAGGACGAGGCGGTGCAACTGGTCGCGGACGCTGTGATCCGGGCGAGGTCCGGTATCCGTGATCCTCGTCGACCGATCGGTTCGTTCATTTTCCTGGGCCCGACGGGCGTCGGAAAGACCGAGCTTGCAAAGACATTGGCCAGCGCCCTATTCGACAGTGAAGACAACATGGTGCGCCTCGATATGAGCGAGTACCAGGAACGGCACACGGTGAGTCGGCTCATCGGTGCACCTCCCGGATACGTCGGGTACGACGAAGGTGGCCAGCTCACCGAGGCGGTGCGGCGTAAGCCGTACTCCGTGGTGCTCTTCGACGAGATCGAGAAGGCCCACGCCGACGTCTTCAATACCCTGCTGCAGGTGCTCGACGACGGCCGGATCACCGATTCTCAAGGGAGGCAAGTCGATTTCCGGAACACGGTGATCATCATGACCTCCAACATCGGATCCCAGCATCTCCTCGACGGGGTCACAGCCGACGGCGAAATCAAGCCGGACGCCAGGGAACGGGTGATGGCAGAACTGCGCGGGCATTTCCGCCCCGAATTCCTCAACCGGGTCGACGACATCGTGCTGTTCTCCCCACTCACCCTGCCCCAGATCGAGTACATAGTGGAACTGCAACTCACCGACCTTCGAAACAGGTTGTCGGAGAGACAGATACACCTGGAAATCACGCCGGAGGCACGCCGACTGATCGCCGAACACGGGTTCGACCCTGTCTACGGTGCGCGGCCGCTGCGCCGATACATCGCACACGAGGTCGAAACCAAGATCGGCCGTGCACTGTTGCGCGGCGAGATCAAACCGGACGGCACCATCAGCGTCACGGTGGACGGCGGCGAGCTTGCCGTCGCGTATGCCGAACCCGCCTTCGCGGCGGCCTGAGAAGAGGTAACTGGTCATGGGATCCGAAAAGGTGAAGTGCCCGAACTGCGGCAAGACCAACAACATCCCGGCAGCAGGGGAAGGAAAACCTCGCTGCGGCAACTGCCACGAGCCGCTGCCCTGGATCGCCGCGGCGGGAGACGGTGACTTCGCGGAGATCGTCGAAAAATCCTCGGTGCCTGTGCTCGTGGATCTGTGGGCGACGTGGTGCGGCCCGTGTCGCATGGTCAGCCCCGCGCTCGAGCAGCTCGCCAGAGAACACGCCGGCCAGATCAAGCTGGTCAAGGTCGACGTCGATGCTGCACCCCGGACGGCTGAACGATTCACCGTCCGCGCCGTGCCGACTCTGCTGGTGATGGACCGGGGTGAGGTTCTCGCTCGCCAGTCGGGCGCAGCTCCGGTCCCCCAGCTGCGCACGTGGCTCGATCAGGCGCTCTCGGAAAATGCCGGCGAGGAGGCGAAGTCATGAGTCCTGTCCATGCGGACCCACATGTAACCGCGATCCGGGCCGTGGTGCCCCGTACCCCGCAGGGCTGCGAGGAATGTCTTCGCCTCGGCACCCCGTGGGTGCATCTGAGACTGTGCCTGACGTGCGGACACGTCGGTTGCTGCGACTCTTCGCCGGGCAGGCACGCGAGTGCTCACGCTCACGCCATCGGGCATCCGATCGTCCAGTCGATGGAGCCCGGCGAGGATTGGCGGTGGTGTTATGTCGACCAGAACTTCGTCTGAGGGCGCCTCACCCATCGGGTACAGCCCGCCGGTCGACGACGAGACCCCGGACGAGGAGGGCGCCTTCCCGCGGCTGACGGACGACCAGGTCGCGAAGCTCGAGGTCGGTGGCTCGCGTCGACCGGTTCACGCCGGCGAGGTGCTGATCCGAGAAGGCGCGCCTGACAACGATTTCGTCGTCGTCCTTTCCGGAAAGATCGCAGTCGTCGACGAAGGCGACGCGGACGGCGAGCGCCGGATACTGCGCGTGCACGGTCCTGGGCGTTTCCTGGGCGAGCTCGGACTCCTGGAAGGTCAGGTGGCGTTCTTCACCGCCGAAGCGATCGAGGACGGCGAGATACTCGTCGTCCCGGCCGAGCAGGTACGCGAGCTGATTGCCCACGATCCCGTGCTCAGCGATTTGATCCTGCGCGCCTACCTTGTGCGTCGGCACTTGCTGATCGGGCTCGGCTCCGGATTCCGGATCATCGGCTCCTGCTTCTCCCCGGATACGTTGCGACTTCGTGAGTTCGCGATGCGAAACCGTCTGCCCCACAAGTGGTTCGACTTGGAACAGGACGAACGAGTGGAGCAGCTGCTACGCAGCCTGAACGTCGCACCCGAGGACACACCCGTCGTGATCTGGCACGGCGAGAAGGTGCTGCGCAATCCGACGAATGCGGAACTCGCACGCGTCGTCGGGCTTCCTGTCCCGGCACCCGTCGCGGACGCAGCCAAGGACGTCTACAACCTCGTCGTCGTGGGTGCCGGACCGGCCGGCCTGGCCGCATCGGTGTACGGCGCCTCGGACGGGTTGAACACGGTGACGTTGGAGCGGATCGCTGCGGGCGGCCAAGCCAGTACCTCATCCCGGATCGAGAATTATCTGGGATTCCCCGCCGGGGTCTCCGGCTCCGAATTGGCCGAACGAGCCGTGCTCCAGGCCGGGAAGTTCGGCGCCCGCATCCTGGTGTCGGCAGAAGTGACCGGTTTGGGATCCGAGGCCGGGAACCATGTGCTCCGACTGGCGGACGGCGGGTCGGTGCACGCCCGGGCCGTTGTGCTCGCCGCCGGGGCGCGGTACCGCAAGTTGGCCGTTCAGGGGATCGAGGCGCTGGAAGGAACAAGCGTGTACTACGCCGCAACGCATCAGGAAGCACGGATATGCGGCACCGACCCGATAGCCATCGTCGGTGGCGGCAACTCCGCCGGCCAGGCCGCCGTCTTCCTCGCCGAGCACGTCTCACAGGTGCACCTGCTCATCCGCGGCGATGACCTCGGGAAGAGCATGTCCCGATACCTGGTCGACCAGATCGAACACCATCCGCGGGTCACCGTGCACCGGCACACCGAGATTCGTGCGGTCCACGGCGAGAAATACCTCGAAGCAATTGCAGTCGAGGACAATCGCACCGGCGACCAGGACACGATTCGGGTGCGCGCCCTGTTCGTCTTCATCGGGGCAGTACCGCACACAGGGTGGCTTGCCGACGCGATCGCACTCGACGACCACGGCTTCGTCCTCACCGGTGTGGACGCGATCCACGCACGAGCGGACGGCAGCCTGCCAATCCACGGCGGCCTGTCCAGGACGCTCGAAACCAGCCTGCCCGGCCTGTTCGCGGCGGGCGACATCCGCCGCGGTTCGGTGAAACGAGTCGCATCCGCCGTCGGTGAAGGAGCGATGGCCGTACGCCAAATCCATGAATACTTCGAAAGGAGCTGACGACATGCCAGTAATGGGCACCGTGAAATTCCAGCGGTTCTTCAGGGCAGCGGCCGGACTGCAGGTCGACCGGAACGATCTCAAGCGCTATACCGATTTCATCGACGACAAGATCTACGACGTGATCCTGATCGGGAAAGCCTCCGCGAAAGCAAACTTGCGCGACGTGATCGAACCGTGGGACCTGCCGATCACCAAGGGATTACAGGAGAGCATCCACCGGTTCGAAAAACTCGACGAGGAGATCGAACTTCAACCGCTGCTCGATCAGCTCACGGCCCGCCCGCCCTTGGACGTGGCCCTCTCAGAGGAGACAGAGCAACGACTGCCGCTGATCGCAGGAGGGTTGAGCGTAGCGCTGGCGCAAACCTTCGCCACGGTCGAACCGGACCGCAAGAACCCCGGCACAGCCCAATGGACAGTCGCCTTCGACATCTTCCACCTACTTCTGTGATTACCACCCGTCCCGGCTGACAGCGCGTCCGAGTTCGAATATGCTGTCCGGCTGCGAAAATACCGGTGCGATTCAGAACTGCCTGTCAGTTGGCGTCGACGACGGAGGATTTCCGGCGAGAGGTGCGGTTTCCGCGCTCGATTCTCGAGCAGCGAGAACTCCAGTGAGGGACTCGATTACAGCCCTCAGATCTTCTGCCGTGAGCGAGTTCGGCTTACACGCCGAACCTCTGACACCGGTAGTCCGCGTGGCCAGGCGGCGAGCAGAACTTGTCGATCGCCGATCACTCCTTCGGCTCATCTGAGAACCTTTCGTCTTCACTTTCTCGATCCCCGCATCGGGCGGGCCCTGAGCACTTCTGGGCGCGCACAGCTCAAGGCCCGGCAAGGAGACCAGTGAGGGTGATATGGCCTTGCCTTGACGAACACCCGCCCGATTGTTTGCCCCCTCGAACGGAACGGGTGCCCCCGACCCGACGAAGGTTATTGCGCACTGCTTGTAGACGACAGGGTCGAAAGTCCCAGTTCCATTGTGATGAGCAAGCTTTGACGGTAGCCGAAGTGTTCTCCCTTACAGCCGGTTCGGTGTGTGCACGAACACCGACATCGTTCGCAGCGACTCCGACGAACGAGCACCCGCGATGTTCGATGCCCGATCCACCCGCAAACATCGGGAAAAGACCTATTTTGCAAAAGCATTCGGAACAGACGTCTGCAAACCAAATACCAGGCACGGGCCACCTTTCCAGGCACCGCGACTACTGCGCCGCTAGCGTGACGACCAAGATGTTCACCTTGCCATGCAAACGGCCATGTCACTTCTTGGCATCGAAGGCGACTGAACATGATTTATACCGATCGCACTGTTTATGGTTGAAGATGTGCGGACGACATGAACGTCGACTTCGCACGGATAGTGGGTCATCGGTGTTGTGTGCTCAATGCCGACGTCGGTCATACGCCCCGACTCGCACACGCAGAGTCGGGGCTCCGGCGGATCCGTTGCCGCAACGCCGCTACTGACGAAGTGCCGTACCGCGCCGCCCGCTTCGAATCGAGGCCGAAGGCGGCCACCGCTTTTGTCGGGACCAGACAAAGCAGCGATCTTCAGGGACCGGAACACTTCCCCAAAGCTTCTGGCACTCTCGGTTGCAGAGTGCTAATTCGTGTGGTTATCATGTTCTCGCACAGTAAGTTCGGTCAACCGCCACAGTGGCGGTGACCTTTCTTTTCACGACATGGGAGGTGTGTTGCTGTGCTTCGTTTCGATCCTTTCACCGACATCGACGCGATCACCAAGTCCGTACTCGCCGCGGGAACCGGCAACGGACGCAGTCCACGGTTCATGCCGATGGACCTCTACAAGGTCGAGGACCAATACGTCCTGCACGCCGATCTTCCCGGCGTCGACCCAGGATCAGTGGACGTCCGCATCGACGGCTCGACCCTGACGTTGACCGCGCACCGCACCGACATCTCCGAAGAGGGTGTGAGCTGGCTGGCGAGTGAGCGTTTCGCTGGAACATACAAACGGCAGCTGTCCATCAGCGACGACATCGACGCCGAACAGATCGAGGCCTCGTACGACAACGGCGTGTTGACGGTGACGTTGCCGATCGCAGAGAAGGCGAAACCGCGGAGGATCGAGGTCTCCTCCGGACCACCCTCCCGAACCGATAACGCCGGATCGACAACACAGGTGCAGATCGAAGCCTGATCCGCCTGGCCCGAACACCGCTTGATGGTGGGGTGACTCCCGAGGACACGCGATGGGTTCTCGGGCCTCACCCACCATCGTTTCGATCTCCCACTGCACACCCGTGGCGCACACCGGTACATCCACCACACGAAAGAATCAGCGCGAGAACCCTTTAGCTGCCATGACTGCATCCACTATCCCCCCGCACGAGCAATCCGACAACACCGACAACACCGAATCCCGCGCGCACACTCCACCCGATTGGTGGGATCACCACCGTCCTATCACCAGCGATGAATACAGCGACATGGCGTTGATGCTCGGTGCACTCTCGATACTGACGTTCTGGATGTTCGGCCTCGGCATCCTCCTCGGTGCCGCCGCCATCGGAACCGCCCTGGCAGCGCGCCGACCCGACACCCCCGGACGCGATCTGGGCGACAACACCGCCGGCGTGGTCGGGATCCTCACCGGCATTGCCGGAATCGCCTTCGGCGCCGTCTTCCTCACTGCAGCACTACCCCACCTGTAGACAAACCGAATTCGGCACTTGTGAAATCGGATTCGGTTGTGCCGTAACGCGATCACGGTGCGCGCTGGCCAGTGTCGCGGTCGGAGCCCCGATCGCTGTGGTCCTCTACTACGTGCTGCGTTCGATCATCACGAGAGAATAGGGACTGCGCTGGTCAGCTGCACATTCCCATCACGAACCGTCGGCAGGGATCACGACCTCGCCCGCGGTCGCGAACGCCACCGGCAGTAGCGCATACGAAGCGCTCTCGCGATCATTCATTCGCTTCGTTCGACCGCGTTCGGGTCTCCTTGATGCGTTGCCGCTGCCGAACCCCGTACGTCGCTTCCGTGACGGCATCGTCGTCCTCGAGACCCGACCCGAGAGCCCCACCTATCGTGGCGATCGACGCCAGCAGCCAGGCGAGCGTGAGGTAGTCGGAGAAGTTCACCCCGTGTCCGAGAGTGCGGGCCAGCAGTTCCGGGGGAAGTGTGAGACACGCAGTGAACAACAGTAGACAGAACAGGGCCACGTGGAGGACGGTCACGCCGATGAACAGGGTGACCACGGTCGAAATGTTGTACAGCACGGATCGATCGCGCTCTTCCGACGACTTCGGCCGCTCCCACAGTTCGTGATCGACGATCAGCCAGAGAATCATCGCCACGATCGACAGGAGCGTAGCCGCGCTCATACGCCAAGGGCCCATCGTGTCGGCGAACAACCAAATCGTACTCGTTGCTAGCGCGATCGCACCCGTGGCAAAGGCACCGACGAGCACCTTCGACAGTCCGGCGACCAGCCTCCACGGGCGGTTCGCCCGCACCATCCCCGACAACAGTCGTAACCGCCGCAGTCCTGATGGCGCGAAGTAACGACTGCCATTCTCCGTCTGCGCACACGGGAACCGTCGCGCCGCGCCCTGCGGCATGAGTTCCGGTTCACCAAGAATGCGGGCTATCGCGAGTTCGGTAACAGCGCGGACGCGGCGCTCGATGTGGATCGCACCCACCCCAGCGACAGAGACAAGCGCGAAGCAATGGCCGGGGCTGACGTCGGCCACCACCGGCAGCGTATCTTCGCGGCGCGGTAGATCAGTGAGGTATACGACGATGTCCTCCCCTTCGGACGACGGATCGACCGCCCCGATGACGTCTGCGAAGTCTGTTTGCTCGTCCGAGAGGTAGGGCTTGCTACGTACACAAGTCGTCCACCGGCGCTCGAGGCGGTCACGGCTTCGTAAACGTTGTGGCAGATACTTCGCTATGCGTTCCGCGAGAGCCGTAGCTTTGCCCGGTTCCGCGATCAACAGCACCGAGGCCTGCTCACCTGCGGCACCAGATCGCTCTCCCTGGAAGTGTTTATTTGTCTTCACCGCCTTCACCTACCCGCCCGGAGCTCCCCCAAACTCCTCGAATCCGTTGTCACTCCGAATCAATGTCGGGCGGGAGGTCGACCGCCGGATGTACCAGGGACGCGTCATCGGCCGGGGCAACGAGACACGCCGCGCACCAAGACACACGTGATCATCCCGAGTCGACACCAACCCGCCAATCAGCTCCAGCACCGAACCACAACACTCCGCAGCACTTCGCCGACTGAGCGCATTGCAGGAGGCGGTGTACACAGAGAAGCGCCGGAGAGACAATCAACTATGGACACCAACGCCTTCCCCGATATTCGGTGGGGTCACGATCGGCGATTGCTCAAGAAGCCACTGAATGCCTTCGTGTCGTCGCGGATCGGGTCTTGGTATCTCCGGAAATTGACGCCGATCGACCGAAAACTGCTCGCGCACAGCAAAGGCCGACGAACGATCTTCGGTCCGATGGGGGTGCCGTTGCTGTTGTTGACCACGACCGGAAGGAAAACAGGGCAGCCCCGGACGACGCCTCTCACCTACATGCGCGAAGGGGACCGATTATTTCTGGTCGGTAGTAATTTCGGGCGACCCCATCACCCCGCGTGGTCCGAGAACCTGTTGGCCAATCGGGAGGCGACGGTGACAATCGGAGGGGCCGAGATCCCTGTGAACACAACCTTGTTGACAGGGCAGGAGGCAGAGAGCGTCTTCGAACAGTTCGTCGAATACAACCCTACGTACTCGGTGTACAAGACTCGCACGGCACGTAATCTTCGAGTGTTCGCTCTCGAACGGCGCCAAACCTGATTCCCCGCAACAAGAACAACCCCTTACTCCCGATCGGCCGGTATCGACGGAATCGCCCCGGCGAGTCCGGGGACTTCGATGTACCCCAAGTTTCGTGGAGCCGTCATTTTTACGTCAGGCTACGGGTTGACGTGTGACGTGTACGTTCTCGAACTCGATCGGTGTCAGCATCCCGAGGGCACTGTGACGGCGTTAGCGATTGCGGAAGATCTCGAAGTACTCGAACGTGGAGTCGGCCAATTCGGTCCTCGTTTTCCGTCGTTTTCGATTCAAGAGTTCGGTTTACATGCTGCCCCATAAAGATTCGATCACGGCGTGTTCATAGCAATCGCCGATCGATCCCATAGACGGGACCAGCCCTGAGTCGTGCGGGGTACATCAGTCCCCGGAAACTACGGTGCGATTCAGTGACACGGGTGCCGACGGTGATGGAGGCGGCGGCCGCGGAGCGGTGTGTGTGGCTCATCGGTTGGACGTGTGCGTGCTGCCCGATGAGCCGTGCGCCCGTGGCCGGCAATGAGTGAGCATCCGAACAGCATGAAGGACCGGCCGTCCGTGTTGTGCGGGCTGTCAAGGGCTAGCTAGAGCTTCTTGTCGAGAACAGGTCCGAGCACGCCCTGCGCGGCCGAGACGATCGTCCGCGGTGGTAATCGGAAGCGCTCAAGTGCGCACGAACCGTTTTCCTCTCCATGCTCCATCGAGCAAGGATTTGGTCAGCCGTGATCGGCGATTCTGCTCGGTCATGCGTCGGTGGTGTTGGCCTGGAAGGTTTCCGCTCGTTCAGCGGGTGAGGAAGTCGACGGCGGCGGGTGCGAATGTGTCGTGGTGTTGGAATATGCCGCCGTGCCCGGAGTCGGGGTAGATGATCAGTTCGCTTGCGGGGATTCGGCGGTGCAGGTCTTCGGAGAGGGTTGAGGGCACCATTCGGTCGTTGTCGCCGTTGGCGATGAGGGTGGGTGCGGTGATGGCCGACAGGTTTTCCGGTGTGGAGCGGCCCCACTTCTTGATCGCTGTGAGTTGGGTCTGAAAGGCCTTGACCGAGACGGGCGCATCTCGGTCGTCGGTGCGTTCCTTCAGGCGTTCGACGAATGCTGTGGCGGCGCGTTTGCCGGCGGTGTTGCGGTTGAAGAACAGGAATTCTTTCGGGTCGGACCGGGTCAGGGTAGCTCGAAGAATGTCGTAATAGGTTGTGCGGGCGACTTTGTCGATGTCCTTACCGCCGGCGGGGCCGGCCCCGGTGAGGACAAGTCTGCGCACGAGTTCGGGGTGCTCGAGCACGAGGGCTTGGGCGATCATGCCGCCGAGGGAGAACGAAAAGATATCGACCGCACCGAGTCCGAGCGCTGTGATGAATGTGACGGCGTCGTCGGCCATGGCATCGATGCTGTCGGGAACTTTCCCGGTAGAGGCGCCGACGCCGCGGTTGTCGAAGGCGATGACACGGCGCTTTTTCGCGATGGGGTCGATGATTCGCGGATCCCAGTTGTCGAGGTTCGCGGCGAGGTGGACGAAGAAGACGACGGGGATTTCGCCCTTCGGTCCGAGTTCGCGGTACGCGTAGGTGACGCCGCCGGCGGTGATGGTGCGGGTCGGCGCCTTCGCATAGGACGTGATGACGGGGTCGTTGCCGGTACTCATGGATTTGTCCTTGTGTCGGTTGAGGTTTCGAGGTTTCGGGTGTTACTGATGACAGCTTTACCCCGGATGCCACCCTTGCTCAGTGTCCGGAGGCCTTGGGGTGTCTCCTCGAACGGGAAGACCTGCCCGAGGACGGGGCGGAGTGCGCCGTCGTCGACGAGTTCGGCGATGTTGCGGAGTTGGTCACCGCTGGCGTGCATGAAGAGGAACTCGTAGCTCACACCCAGCTTGCGAGCTTGGCGGCGGATACTGGAGCTCAGTCCGGTGATCGCGAGGCGCAGTAGCGGATTGAGCCCGATCTCGCGGGCGAAGGCTGGATCCGGCGGCCCGGAAATCCCGATAGCCTTTCCTCCTGGCTTGAGTACGCGGAGGGATTTCTTGAGGTTCTCGCCGCCGAGGCTGTCGAGCACCACGTCGTAGCTGTGGAGGACCTGTTCGAAGTCCTCATTGTGGTAGTCGATGACTGTGTCGGCACCGAGGGCTCGAACGAAGTCCGCGTTTCGGGCGCTGGCTGTGGTTGCGACCGTGGCGCCGAGGTGTTTGGCGAGCTGAATCGCGATAGATCCGACACCGCCGGCGCCAGCGTGGATGAGGACTCTCTGTCCTGGCTGCACGTTGGCGCGCTCGACCAGTGCCTGCCACGCGGTCAGTGCCACCAGAGGCATGGATGCTGCTTCCGTCATGCTGATTGTTGCCGGTTTGAGGGCAAGATCGGCCTCCGTCACTGCGATACGCTCCGCGAATGTTCCGATGCGATCCTTGTCGGGTCGAGCAAATACTTCGTCGCCGGGTTTGAACGACTGAACCTTCGGCCCGACCTCGATGACGACGCCGGCGAGGTCGTTGCCGAGGATCAACGGAAGCCTGTACGGGAGTAACTGCTTGAACTCACCGGTGCGGATCTTCTCGTCGAGTTGGTTCAGCCCGGCTGCTTCTACTCGCACGAGCACGTCACGCTCACCGACAACTGGCTCCGGCACGTCGGATTCTTGCAGTGGCCCTTTATATTTGGTGACGACGAACGCTTTCATGTCTTTGGTTCCTTCGGCTAGGGCGACGGGAAGGGCGGGGAGGCGTCGCGGCTCTGTTTTCCGCGACGCCTCCGCTTGGCTACTGCTGCGGCGCTGCAGTTCCGAGTTGCGGGTAGAGAGCTTCGATGGGCGCACTGAGTCCAGCTTTGACCTGAGCGGATGCTTCGTCGGCGAGGACTTCGTACTCGCCTGCCTCGACCGCGTCGAACACGGTGCGTACGAGGTCCGCTGGATCAGTTTTGGGGTCGGTGGAGTGCGCGGCCATGGGGGTGTCGACCCAGCCGACGTGGACGCCGACGACGTGGACGCCTGCGGGTGCGAGTTCGAGGCGAAGTGAGTTGGTCGCAGACCATAGTGCAGCTTTGGTGGCGCTGTAGATACCCGCGACGGCGTACCAACTCAGCAGCGAGTGGATGTCTATGATGACCGACTCGTCCTGGGCTGTAAGGATCGGCGCGAAGGCGCGGGCGAGAAAGAGGGGGCCGAGGAAGTTTGTTTCGACATTGGCGCGGATTTCCTCGTCGGTATGGGTGAGGATGCCCGTGCTGGAGGTGGAAGTGCCGGCGTTGTTGATCAGAACGGTCACGTCCGATGCGGCGGAAACGACAGCTTCGATGGATGCGGGATTGGTGACGTCGAGGGCGAGGGGGACGATCCGTTCGTCGTCCCACGTACGAGGAGTGCGAGCGGTGGCATATACCTTCGACGCACCGCGAGCGAGGGCTTCGTGGACGAAGTGGGTGCCGATGCCGCCGTTTGCTCCGGTGACGAGGACAACGGATCCGTTGAGTGAGGGCATGTCAGGTTCCTTGGGTTACGTGGCGGATGGTCAGACGTGTGCGAGGGTCGGGTAGTCGGTGTACCCCGCTTCGCCGCCGCCGTAGAGGGTGGTCGGGTCCACAGTGTTCAGTGGCGCTCCCAGGCGTAGACGGTCGACGACATCGGGGTTCGCCAGTGCGAACTGCCCCAGCGGCGCGATGTCAGCCAGACCGGCGTCGATGTCGCCGGAGATCTGCTCACGCGTGCGCCCGAAGCGCACGACCAGGACAGCGGTCGGCCACACGTCACGGAACGAGCGGAGCAAATCGTCGTCACCGACATGATGGACGTGGAGGTAGGCAAGGCTCAGTGCCGCGAGTTCCCCGACCAGGTGCGTGTACTGGGCGCGCACGCTCCCGATCTCACCTTCGTCGATCCCGCCCAACGGCATCGACGGGGAAATCCGGATCCCCACCCGATCGGCTCCGATTTCTTCTGCCACTGCCGCGGCGACCTCGATCACGAAGCGAGACCGGTTTTCCACCGATCCGCCGTACTGATCAGTGCGGTGGTTCGAGTTCGGGGAGAGGAATTGGTGCAGCAAATACCCGTTCGCAGCGTGAATCTCCACCCCGTCTGCGCCGGCTGCGATCGCGGATGCCGCAGCATGCCGGAAATCGGCGATCGTCGTCTCAATGTCGGAGATGCTCATCTCCCGCGGCACCGGAGTCTTCTGCGGACCGGTCGCGGTGAACATGTCCTGATCAGCCGAGATGGCCGAGGGGGCTACCGGCGGACGGTGATGTGTTGTGTTGTCCGGGTGCGACATCCGGCCGACGTGCATCAGCTGGATGAACAGCGCACCGCCACCATCATGGACGGCGTCGGCGACGTGTGACCAGCCCTCGATATGAGCCGGAGTGTAGATCCCAGGCGTGTTCGGGTAACCCTGCCCGTCGTCGGAGGGCTGGGTGCCCTCGGTGATGACCAGTCCGAGCGAGGCGCGCTGGCCGTAGTAGGTCGCTACGAGCGGGCCCGGGGTGCCGTCCGGGTTTGCTCGGTTGCGGGTCATCGGCGCCAAGGCGAGTCGGTGCGGGAGTTCGACGCGTCCGAGGGCGAACGGTTGCCAGAGTGAAGGTGATGTCATGAGCGGGGTGCTCCTCAGGTAAATCGGTCAGGTAGGTCATCGGTGCGATGCAGAGGTGATGTCTCGTGGGACGATCAAGGGGACATCTGAACCGCATCAATATTGACTACAGTCATAACTGAATGTACTCAATATCTATTCCCGAAGGATATCCGTCATGCCATCCGCTTCCCAGCCAGCCGGAAGGCGCGAGCGAAACAAGCAGCAGAAACTTGTCCGTATTACCGCCGCTGCCAGCGAACTCTTCGCCGAGTACGGCGTCGACGATGTCACCACCCAACAGATCGCCGAGAAGGCGGACGTCGGTACCGGGACGGTGTTCCTGTACGCCAAGACGAAAGGCGAGTTGCTCCTACTTGTGCAGAACGCGAACTACAGCGAAGCACTCGCGCGGGGCCGCACGGATGCCGAAAACATCTCCGACGTACTCGACGCGGTGATGGCGATCATCGGCCCGATCGTGGAATGCAACCGCACCCAGATCGACAACGGACGCACCTACCTGCGGGAGATGGTGTTCGGCAACCCCGAGGAACCCCACCATGCGGAAGCGCTCACCATCGTCGGCCAGACCGAAGAAGCCATCGCAGCAGTGCTGCGCCGAGGCGGTCAAATCGGAGAGGCCGAGGCTGCAACGCGGGCGCACGTGGTGTCGGCGATCATGTTCCTCGCAATGGCGGCCACTGTAAACATCGCTCGTACTGTCGACGAAATCAGGGGGGAGATCAAGGCCCAGGTGGCCGCTCTTCTGCCGCACTGATGCCCTGCGCCACGGCACTGTCACTTCTGGCGCCGATCGCGGAGACTTGCCGATCGAAACCAAATGCCCTTAGCGTCCTCATGCGAGGCCGGTGCGCGCTTGGACACGGTTACACAGGTCTATGATGCGAGAATCAAATACCCTCTTGGCCAATCGAATTGAGTTTCGCATGTGAGCGACTCCGCCAGGATCGACGGGTCGATCCTGTACTTGCCGAAACCTATTCACTATTGTTGTCCACCGACTTCGATCCGCGGTCGACACTCAAAGAGCCCCGCGCCTGAAAACTACGGCAAGTTCTGCATCTTGACCGACTTCAGACCTGACTCGTTGCTGCACTCGTAATGCCGTAGCCACCGAAGGCGAAAGGGACCGCACAAGCTTTCCCCAACAAATGCGCCTGCCCGCATCCAATCTACGATACAAACAAGGCTGCGAGCGAAATACTGTGCAAGAAAAAATGTTTCAAGAATTTAATGCTTCGCGGCGGATGTCGCGAATAGCTCGAGCGATGGCTTGCCCACCCCCGATCGACTACCGGCGCCGACGACGCATCTTCCCGGCCCCCTCTGATATCGGGCGCAATCACACTCGACTCCTCGCTCGCGCGGCAAACGCCTACCTGACCGAAGCCTTCACATGGAAAATCCAGCGCTACATCTGGCAACCCCTGACCGGCAGCGACCCACTCGTAACCTACGGCGCTGCTCTGCTCCACGGCCCCACCGCCTATAGCTACCGCAAATTGTGCTGACGATGCCTGCCGACCTGCAAGACAAATCCGGCGAGGCCGCCCATAGGCTCCTACTCAAGCATCGAATCGGTGAACCCACTAGCTAAACAACACAATTCAGTGCAATCCGGAACATGGGCGGCCCGAGGACGCGAAGAACACTACCTTCGAGACATCGGCCGCAGCGACCTCCGAAGAACTAGTCTGTCACTCACACTCGCGGCCTCGACGGCAGGCGACCCCAAAGAATTTGTCCATCTAGCGCTCTCCGGTGAAATGGTTGCCGCACTTCGACTCTGCCGATTCACCGAAACCGCCCTCTGCGCGTGGGAGACAGAGGCTGCAGCAACTTTAGGAATCCGAACCACTCAAATCAGCCGAGAATGCGCGTACCTCTCCAAGTCACTCGGAACGGAAATCTTCGCTCGAAGAATGCCCAATGGGACTCGCGAACCCACACCCACAGGCACTGCGCTGTACAACCTCGCCCGGGCGAACATCGACAAACTACGCCGTCGCCAGCTACGAACCACCCTGCGCAGACTAGACACTGAAGAACCACGCTCACGATTTCTTCAACGCGACCCAGTCGCCGCACTGTATCTCAGGTCGACAAGTTCCATACACAAATCAAACTGCCCCAGATCCGGACGGTGTGTGCTGGGCCTACATCCGCGCTTCGTCCCAACATCGACATAATCGCTGGTGCTCGCCCCGAATCCCACCATGACCGATTCTTGTCCCACCTTCAGGCGATGGCGGCAGCAGCTATCCCCGCGCCATATCGACGAACTTCGAGAGATGAAGCTGGTGCGCCACAGTGATTGTCGCGGTCGGGCCGTTACGGTGCTTACCCAGAATCAGGTCGGCTTCACCGCCACGGGGATCGTCTCGCTCGGTCGCGTCGGGGCGGTACAGCAGAATCACCATGTCGGCGTCCTGCTCGAGTGAACCGGACTCACGAAGGTCGGCGACCTGGGGACGCTTGTCGGTTCGCTGCTCAGGACCACGGTTGAGCTGACAGATCGCGACAACCGGAACTTCGAGCTCCTTCGCCAAAAGCTTTAGGCTACGGGAGAATTCGGAGACTTCCTGCTGACGGGACTCGACCTTTTTACCGGAGCTCATAAGCTGGAGGTAGTCGATGACGATCAGGCGAATGTCGTGTTTCTGCTTGAGCCGCCGCGCTTTTGCGCGGATTTCCATCATGGTGAGGTTGGGGGAGTCGTCGATGAAGAGCGGCGCCTCGCTGATCTCACTCATACGACGCGCGAGCTTGGTCCAGTCGTCGTCGGTCATCTTTCCGGAGCGCATGTCGCCGAGCTTGATCTTTGCCTCTGCGGACAGCAGACGCATGACGATCTCGGTTTTGCTCATTTCCAACGAGAACATGACGCTGGCCATGCCGTGCGTGATGGAGCAGGAACGCAGGAAATCCATTCCGAGCGTGGAATTGTGCGTCGGGACCATCGAATGACCGGCCAGGTACATGTGGTCGGCGTTGTCGACCTCGACGCAGCGAACCGGAACACTCGCAATTGGTCGAACATCGACAATGTAGCGCGATCCGCTGCGCGCAGTGCTTTTACTCGCTCGACGCTCCTTGTGCAGCATCGCTTTCCGCGTAAGACCGAACACTTCGTCATCAGTCGAGAAGGTCAAGGTGAATGCAGTCGACGAAGCCTCGGTGCGACCGTTGACTCGCTTTGTGCTCATTTGGCAGCGATAGCCAAGACTGACCACTAATTCCTGGGCGTCGCGGACGAGGCGCTCGTTGGTTACCGAAAACTGAACGGAGCCACCGGCAGTCACAGTTCCATCAGTGTCGAGAAGCCCGGCAAGAACCGCACGACGCTGTGCCTCGGACCCACGGAGATACTGGACAGGGATGTGCTTGTTGCCCAGAACACCGACCGTACGTAGGCGTCCTTGAACCGTGCCGTACTCATTGCGGCACTTCTGGCACAGTCGCAGCCCGATCGAAGGTCCACCACAGTGTGAACAGGTTGGCGCAGGTACAGGGTCAGACATGAAACGTGCTTTGCCGCCGCATGATTGACCGCACGTTCGCACCTGACTGGTGAACGGCACGAAGCTCTTTCCGCACACAACGCAATCGCGCGGAGCGACGGGATCTTCCGGGGCTAATTGAAGGCTGTAGCGCAAATGCGCCGACTTGGACGGAACTGCAACCAGGCCTTCGGCCTCGATCAACATGATGATCTCAGGATCAGCAGTGGTGAATTGTGCGCAGGCAGTAGAACCGTCACCTAGCCAAGCGCCAAGTGTGTAGGGCGGGACAAGGAGATCCTGCGTTGGTAGGTCGAGCGGCTTGGCATTCACGACAGAGTGATTAACGCGGCCATCCGCCGTTGCGCATCGCACCGTCGATGCGATCTCCGCCGTGGTTCGGACCTCGGCGAATGTCTTTTGATTCTTATAGCGGTTGTAACCTGTCTTGGCGTTCTGCGCTGAACGGCGCGAAGCACGCGTCTCCGTCAACCACTGATGCTGCTCGTCGGCAACCAACACAGTTCCGTCGGAGAACTCGACCTCGTAGCAAGGACGGTCAACCATCACGTCGGTAGCGGCAACAACCCGCGTCGGCTTGCCGTGGTTGTCAATCAACAGATCGCCGACAGCAACGTCACCCATCGTGGTCCAGCCACTGGGCGTCGCGAGGGGAGTATCGAGGGCAAGCGCCTTGCCCACACCAGGACGGGCCGCGACGATAATCATCTGACCAGCGTGAAGGCCGTTGGTGATCTCGTCGAGATCCTTGAATCCGGTGGGCACACCGAGGGAAATTCCACCGCGGCTGGCGATGGAGTCGATCTCGTCCATCGTGGGCTGGAGGAGCTCGGTGAGGGGTACGAAGTCCTCGGTGGTTCGACGCTCGGTGACCTCGAAGATCTCGGCCTGCGCGCGGTCGACAACCTCGGCCACGTCCTGACCCTCGGTGCCGGCGTAGCCGTACTGGACGATGCGAGTACCGGCGTCGACCAGACGACGCAGCACGGACTTCTCGGCCACGATCTCGGCATAGAAGGCGGCGTTGGCGGCTGTGGGCACTGTCTGGGTCAGCGTCACCAGGTAGGCAGCACCACCGATACGGCGGAGCTCACCTCGACGGTCGAGCTCGGCGGAGACCGTCACCGGGTCGGCGGGCTCGCCACGGCTGTAGAGGTCCAGGATCACGTCGTAGACGGACTGGTGGGCGGGCCGGTAGAAGTCACCCGGACGCAGTACCTCGAGGACGTCAGCGATGGCGTCCTTGCTCAGCAGCATGCCGCCGAGCACCGACTGCTCGGCAGTCATGTCCTGAGGTGGCTGGCGTCCGAACTCCTGGTCGGGCTCGGCCTCGGGAGGGCCCGGGTAGTCCGGCCCTGAGAAGTCGGAAGGTCCTCGATCATCTACAACAGCCACAAGCGAGACCTTCCCGTAAAACACTCGACGACACTGCCAGAAACCGCAGCGCCCTCATCATTTGTACCTGCCCCCACCGACATCCCCTAGCCGCATTCGGCCGGGCTGTAGATAGACGCCGAGATGACGTTAGGGACTAGTAGGTCCGCATACAAACCGGACTGTGGATAAACCTGTGGATGCTTTGTGGAAACTCCCGCCCCACGGTGTGCACCGCCTGTGGAGCATTTGGGGACTACTTTGCATAGTAACTACATAAGACCAGGTAGATGGGTATCCACAATTTCACAGGCCTGTTGATGAAAATAGTCTTTCCACAGTCGGCGCGTCGGTGTGTCGGGCGTGTTGCCTCGCCCGATTCGTCACTGATCACCAAGTCGAACATCACAGTGTGAGAGTTATCCCCAGGTCCGATTCGGGACGCTGCCAGGCGGCACACCGCACCCCGAAACAAAACGTCGGGCCCCACACACCGAAGTGTGCGGGGCCCGACGAGACGGACAGTCGACTATGCGCCGACGACGTTCAGGTTGAACTTGGCAACCACATCGGGGTGCAGGTTCACGACCACGGCGTGCTTGCCCGTGTTCTTGATGTGAGCCTTCGGCAACACGATGGAGCGCTTGTCGACAACCGGTCCACCGGCAGCCTTGATCGCAGCAGCGACGTCAGCGACGGTAACCGAACCGAAGAGCTTGCCCGAGCCACCGGCGGTCTTGACCGTCAGCGTTACGGACTCGAGGCCCTCGATAGCTGCCTTGAGCTCCTTGGCGTGATCCAGGCCACGCACAGCGCGCGCTTCCTGTGCACGACGGATGCCCTCGACCTGCTTCTCGGCGCCACGGGTGGCGACGATTGCCAGTCCGCGGGGGAGCAGGTAGTTACGGCCGTAGCCGTCCTTGACCTCCACGGTGTCGCCAGGCGCACCGAGGTTGTCCACGTCAGCGGTGAGGATGAGCTTCATGTTCTTTCCTCCCTTTCCTTAGCGAGCCACGGTGGCGTAAGGCAGCAGTGCTACCTCACGTGAGTTCTTGACGGCAATGGCAACGTCGCGCTGGTGCTGGACGCAATTGCCGGTGACACGGCGAGCACGGATCTTTCCGCGATCGCTGACGTACTTACGAAGCAACGTCGTGTCCTTGTAGTTGATCTGCGTGTTCTTCTCTTTGCAGAAGGTGCAGACCTTCTTCTTCATAACCTTGTCGCGCAAGGGCGGCTTCGGCATGTCTTTGCTCTTTTCTGGATGTTCCTGATCAGGTACGGATCAGAAGGGCGGTTCGTCGCTGCCCGCACCACCGAAGGAGCCCGAAGCCTGAGGCGCACTGCCCCAAGGATCGTCTCCACCCGAAGGTGCAGCGCTCGGACGTCCGCCACCCGATCCGCCGGAGGAACCGCCGAAGTTGCCGCCTCCACCGCCGCCACCACGGTTGGCCTTGTTGACCTTTGCCGTGGCGTACTTCAGTGAAGGACCGATTTCATCGACTTCGAGCTCGACGACAGTTCGCTTTTCGCCCTCGCGAGTTTCGTACGAACGCTGCTTGAGCCGGCCGCTCACGATTACTCGTGAACCACGGGTCAAGCTCTCCGCGACGTTCTCGGCTGCTTCGCGCCAGATGTTGCAACGCATGAACAGCGCATCGCCGTCTTTCCATTCATTGGAATTACGGTCGAAGGTGCGGGGCGTGGAAGCAACCGTGAAGTTTGCAACCGCGGCACCCGCCGGGGTGAAACGAAGTTCAGGATCAGCCGTCAGGTTTCCGATGACGGTGATGATGGTGTCGCCAGCCATGTGGTTCCTCCTGCATTGATGTAAGACCGTTGGGCGCGAGAGTAGAGCTCGCTACCGACAGTAATTACTTGTTGTGGCGCAGAACCTTCGTGCGCAGAACCGACTCGTTCAGACCGAGCTGACGATCGAGCTCAGCGACGGTGGCGGGAGTGGCGTTGATGTCGATCACCGCGTAGATACCTTCAGCATGCTTCAGGATCTCGTAGGCGAGACGACGCTTACCCCAGACATCGACCTTGTCGATCGTGCCGCCGTGCTGGCGCACAACATTGAGGAACGTATCCAGTGAAGGAGCGACAGTGCGCTCGTCCAGGCTGGGGTCAAGGATGACCATCAATTCGTAATGACGCATAAGACCTCATCACCTCCTGTGGACTAAGTGAAAACGGCCACGGACTATCCGTGGCAGGAGGGTCGTTGCGTCAGCAACCCTCGTAGGTTACACGAGGGGCCTTGACCAGGGAAATCGTCCCGGCCCTCCGGGAAGACCGCCAGGTCGATGCGCGACGCGTGGTGCAGACGCATCACCCCGCGAGCCACTGCGCCCCCTAGGGTGAGAATCATGCGAACAGACCGCAAGACCCCGGCGTCGATCCTGGCGTTGGTCGTCGGATTGTGCGGGCTGACGATGGCGCTGGGCTATTTCAACAAGGCCAGATGCGGCGGTGCACCGTTCGCGCCCGACGGTCGAAGCCTGAACTTCGACGTCAACAAGAACATCGACGTCTGCTACTCCGACATTCAGTTGCTCTGGCTCGGACGAGGTATCGATCAGCATCTGTTCCCCTTCGTCACCGGAGGGATAACGCCCGAAGGATTCCTGACCGGCGGAACCGTCGAATACCCGGTGCTCAGCGGAATTCTGATGTGGCTGGGCGGTATCGGCTCACACACCGACACCGATTTCCTTCTGCACTCGGCCCTGATCCTGGCTCCTTTCGGACTGCTCACGGCGTGGATGCTCGGCAAGATGAGCGGCGCGTACGCGCTCGTGTGGTCGGCAACTCCGCCCCTGGTTCTGTACGCATTCCACAACTGGGAGCTCCCGGTGGTGGCCACCAGCGTCGGCGCGATCTTCCTGATGACGTTCGAGCGGATCCCGCTGCGAACTCGCGCGGTTCTGGCGGCCGTCATCCTGGCGATCGGTTTCTGTTTGAAGCTGTACCCGGGAATGTTCGTGCTGCCGCTCATGGCCTACGTGCTTCTACGCGGCACCGAAGGCAAGCGCTACGACGTTCGTGGAGCGCTGATGACGGCGGGCGCGGCGATCGTCACCGTCGTCCTCGTCAACCTGCCGTTCGCCCTCATTTCCTACGAAGGCTGGCGCGCGTCGTTCAGCTTCCAGGAGAAGCGAAGCGCGGACATCACCACCAACTCGGTGTGGTTCTGGGGTTTGCGCCCGTTCTACGGTTTCGGAGTTCGCGAGCTCAACGCCGACTACGACGCACTGGTGAGCATCCTGTCTCCGGTGATGATCCTGTTGTCATTCGCGCTCGCGATGTATCTGGGTTGGCGCCGCTACGTCCGCGACGGCTACTTTCCGTGGATTGCAGTCAGTGCCGCGATGCTGTGCGGATTCGTGTTGCTGCACAAGGTCAATTCACCGCAGTACACACTGTGGATCCTGCCTTTCCTCGTACTGTTCAAGATCCGGTGGTTCTGGATCGTCGCCTATCTGGTCGCCGACGCTGCGTTGGGTATCGGCATCTTCCGGTACTTCTACCAACTGGACATGAATCTCGATCCGAGCAAGTACGAAGCCGTCGTCCAGGCGAGTGTGTGGGGCCACGTCGTCCTGCTCGCCGTGTTCTTCTTCTTGTTCCTGCGAGTCCCGTTGCGGTATCCGCTTGCCGGTGGGACCGATCAGATTGCGAACTCCGACAACAACCTTCCGACTCACTCACGGGAGCACGCCTGATGACTGCATCATGGTTCGAATCACCGACGCTGACCGGTGATCGTGTCCGACTCGAACCCCTGGGCGTCGCGCACACCGACGCTCTGCTCGCTGCTGCCGACGACCCGGCGATCTTTCGTTGGACCGCATCGCCCATCACCGATCGGGAACAGGCACAGAAGTACATCGCTGCAGCAACCGACGACCCTAATCGGATCGCCTTCGCGCAGGTGAACATCGCGACGAACGCCGTGGTCGGCACCACGTCCATGTACCAGATCGACCCGGTAAACCGCAGTCTTGCAATCGGATACACGTGGTTGTCGCGATCGGTTCAGGGAACCGGGATCAATCCCGAATCGAAGCTGCTCCTGCTTCGTCACGCCTTCGACCAGCTCGAAGCCGTACGCGTCGAGTGGCACACGGACGAGTTCAACGAACAGTCCAGGGCCGCGATCGCAAAGCTCGGCGCTCAGTTCGAGGGCCTGCTGCGCAAGCACCGACGCCGTGTCGACGGCAGTTGGCGTACAACAGCGCTGTTCGCGATGACCGACGACGATTGGCCGACCATCGCACCTCAGCTCGAGACACGTACCCGAAACTAGCCATCACCTGCACTCTTCGACGAAGTCCATGCCAAGATTCACCTCATGAACGATCAGGGTGGGTACGGGTACCAGGGCAATCAGAATTGGCAACCGGCTACGTACGGGCAGCCCGATCCGTACGGCAGGCGACCGACGAACACACTCGCGGTACTCGCCCTCGTCTTCGCGTTCCTCATCGCGCCGTTGGGGATCGTCTTCGGGCACATCGCTCGCGGCCAGATCAAACGGACCGGCGAAGAAGGCGACGGACTCGCCCTTGCCGGACTGATCATCGGCTACATCTTCACCGCACTCGGCATCCTGGCCGTGATCGTGTGGATCGCGTTCTTCGGGCTGCTCGCCGCCGCTTTCGGCAACGCCGCCAATGAAGCGAGTTCGCGGAGTCTCACCTATACGACGCCGTACTCGTACTCCACGACCACGACTCGGGCGCCGAGTGCACCCACCACAGCGCCGAAAACGACGACGCCCCCACGCGTCACAACCTCGATCGGACCAGCGCCGACCGTCTCGGGCACCAACCGTCAGGGCTTCATCTCCGGCGGCCCCAGTTGCAACTCCACCAATCCTGCCGTCGCCATCGCCGTCACGACCGGATCACGAATCGTCATCTGCGAAACCGGAGTCGGGCGTTACTACTACAAGGGTCAACGGCTGAGCGACGGCGCCACCATCGAACTCGACGATCCGACGCCCACCGGCAACGGATTCACCGTCACCAACAAGGACGTGACGTACAAGCTCACCTCCGCCGGACTGGTGATCACCGGCAGCGGAGGCGAGCTGGGTCGGGAACCGGCGCTCGAGTTCTGGATGAACTGACCCACGTCAGCCGGCACACGGATCCTGATAGGGAACACCGGGCAGGTACCGCTCCCATTCGGCTTCCGTGATGGGAGATCCTGCGGTGCGGCACAATCGATCAACGACGCCGTCGGGGTCGATTCCCCACAAGCGAACGGTCTTGTCCGACCCGCTACCCGCGATCATGTCACTCTCGCCGGCGAACTGAGCGTCGTTGACGCGACCCGGGTAGGCGGACAGCGTCGCAAATCGTGTTGCCTGCGAGGGAGTCTCGATGTCCCAGAGCCAGACGGTTCCGTCGCCGACACCGGCAGCGAGCCGATCACCGGCGCGGTTGAACGAGATCGAATAGATTGCGCCCTCGGGGCCGACGAGACGAGCGAGTTCCTCGGGTGCCGACGGTGTGCGTACGTCCCACACGGCGACACCGTGATCCGCACTTCCAGCGGCCAACAGCGTTCCGTCGGCGCTGAAAGACACTGCTAATGCGTAGCTTTCGAATCCACCCACCGTCGCCGCCACCCGGGGCGACGCTGCGTTCGACACGTCCCACAGATCCACTTCGTTCTTGGCGTTCGCGATCGCCAAGATGTCGGTACCTGGCTGAAAGGCCATCATCTGCGGGTAGGAGCCGACATCGGTCAACGACAACAGTTTCGGAGCCGACGGGTCGGAAACGTCGACCAACGCAATACTGTTGTCGTCCTGCGAGGACACCGCCAGCAGATCTCCGGCGGGATTCAGTGCGACAACCGCCACGATGCCCTTCACATATACCGCAGGCTCGCCGTAGATACGTGGCGACGCCGGATCACTCAGGTCCCAAAGATATGCACCGCCGCCGCCGGTGCCGCTCACAGCCAGGTTCCCGTCTGCCGACACCGCCGACGCACCGCTGAAAGTTTCGGCCCCTTGCGGTTTCAACTCCGGCATCACCGCGGGGCGATCGAGATCCTCGGTGTTCCACGCCAACATCGCGCCACCCCTGGCACCGACGCCGGCCACCAGACGCGAGCCGTCCGCGGCAAAGGGACTGGTGAAGATCGTGTCCCGAGCTCCCGCCCAGACCGGACCCGGAAGAGCCCACACGCGAGTCACACCGTTGAGTCCCCCGGTGACCAGATTGCGGCCGTCATCGCTGTAGTCGACGGTGGTCACCGCCCCACTGTCCGGAAGTGTTTCGATCAATGCCCCGGTTCGGGGGTCCCACACGCGCACGGAGTTGTCGGAACTTCCTGCGGCAAGACGTGTTCCGTCTTTGCCGTAGTTCAGTTCGTTGACGTAGCTGGAAAATCCCGTCAGTGCCTGCAGGGGAGTGGGGCGCGCCGGATCGCTCATGTCCCACCGAACCACCTCCCTGCCAGTGGTTCCCGCCGCGAGCTCACGTCCGTCCGGGCTGAAGGCAACGCCGAGGTAGTGGACGGTGGTGCCGTTGGGCTCGGTCGCGAAGATCGGCGCCGATTCCTCACCCCACTTCGCGACGTCCCACACGCGCAGAGTCGCTTGACGCCCGCCCGCCACGAGGAAACGTCCGTCGGGGCTGAACGTCGCGGTGACAATGCCGTCAGCTGGATGCGGAAGAGCAAGCAAAGCAACGGCATTCGTGGAGGTGTCGATGTTCCATCGCAGGACGTCGGGCGTCGAGGTACCGGCGACCAGCTTGGTTCCGTCTGGGCTGAACTCCATGTCCTGCACTACGCGTTCACCGTCGACGGGAAGTGTTCCACGGACCGGATTCTTCGGGTCCGACACATCCCAGAGTGCAGCGCCGCCGGCACCACCGGTCGCAAGGAGCCGTCCGTCCGGGCTGTAGGCGACGGCAAAGAGGGCCGTGCCCTCCGAGACTCCGAGGAACTCCGCCTGCGGAACGGCTGAGGCAACACCGTCCACCATCGGATAAAGCCTGACCTTCCCGTCCGAACCACCCACCGCCACAACAGTTCCAGCTGGGTTGATCCGGGCCTTCATCGCGCCGGGCGGTCCGATGATGCGAGTAGCCGAATGAACGCCCGACGCATCCAGCAATGCCGAGCGGGCTTCGGTCGTTTCGTTGACCGCAAATGCCGCCAGAGCAAGCTGCGACGCCAGCGACGGATCCCGCTCACGCATCCTGATCGACTCGGTGGCCACCTGACGCGACATCGCCTCGTCGCGCGCAGTATCTGCTTGGACACGTTGACGATTGGCGCCGATACCGGCGACGGTGGCAACCACCGCCAACACCAGAGCGATCACCGACGCGGCTGCCAGCGCAGTCACGAGCCGTCGTAGCACGCGTGTACGTCGGCGATCGGCAAATTCCTGCTGATCAC
This sequence comes from Rhodococcus sp. RCBS9, assembly GCF_029457415.1. Taxonomy (NCBI): domain Bacteria; kingdom Bacillati; phylum Actinomycetota; class Actinomycetes; order Mycobacteriales; family Nocardiaceae; genus Rhodococcus; species Rhodococcus sp. RCBS9. Next base: position 2,378,848 of record NZ_CP120422.1, read on the forward strand.
GATGCTCGATGCTCGCGGCGAGGTACTCCCGCTCGGTGGCATTGAGGTCGGCGGCGCGGGTCCGACTCGGTTCCAGTGGGAGCCCGAGTTCGCCCGAACGCAGCCATTCTTCCGTCAGATGAAGACGTGCGGGTCCGAGCAGCGCGCCGGGGTCGCGTCCACTGTCTTCCCACACCTGCGCCGCGTAGGTGAACCGGCGATGCACCGCCAGACCGGCGCGGTCCGAGTCGATCCAATCGCGAAGCCGACTCCACGCGGACAGCAAGACCTCGTGCGAAACCTCGACCGTCTCCTCGTCGACGGTGAGAAGGCGCCGTAAGGCGAACCGGTCGATGACGGTATTCACGTCGTCGACGTCGTCACCGAGGAAAAGTTCGGTGCGCGGTGCCCGCCGACGCGTCTGCGTCACTTCGTCGACGTTGACCAATCGCAGGAAGATCCTGCGCGCCAACTGCTGCTGCCGCTCTGTGAGCTCGCCGTACACTTCCTCCGCGCTTTGCTGGACAGCTCCGGCGATCCCGTCGGTGGCGTAGTAATCCGAGACGGTCAGAGTTTTACGCGTCGACCGTTGCCAGGTCCCCAACAGTGCGTGTGACAGCAAGGGCAAAGCTCCGGGGTCGCTCGCCGTACGCGAGCCGCGTGGTGTCAGCTCGGAGACCAGAACCTGAACCAATTCGCTCTGCACGGTCATCCCGGCCTTGACCGCCGGCTCGACGATCACCTCGCGCAATTGTTCGTCGGTCAGTGGCCCGACCACCATCGGCGAATCGTCGAGCAGCGGCACCAAAAGCGGTTCCTCCGCCGCGAGCCCGTAGAAGTCGGCGCGCATTCCGATGACGGCGATGGTGTTCTCACCGAGTTCCGCGAGTGTCCGCAGTATTTCCTCGCGCCGATCACCGTCGCACTGCGTCCACAGTTCCTCGAACTGGTCGAGGATCAAGACCGTTGGTTCGTCGGAAATCGACGACGGGATTCCTCCTGTACCCGGCTGCAGGGTTTCCACCCGCCAACCGTCGAACCGTGGATCGTCCCCGGCAACCTTGGGGGCGAGCCCGGCCCGCAGCAACGACGACTTACCCGATCCTGAAGCACCGATCACCATGAACTGACGGCGACCGACACCCCGTATCGCCGACGCCACCCGCTCGACCAAGTTGGCAGTGAGTTCGTCTCGACCGAAGAACCACTCGGCATCCTCCTGCCGGAACGACTCGAGACCTCGATACGGAACGGTGGCGTCGCCGCGTCGTCTGGCCGTCAGCTGTCTCACTCGTTGCACCGCACTGATCCAGCGCTGCCGCTCATCCTCGGAATCGACGCCGCAGGCCTCGAGGAGCGCGAAAAACATCGGGGTACTCGCCGGCGTCGGCAGGTGTTGGCCGGCAAACCATCCGCTGACGGTTCCGTGCAAACCACCCGAACGCTCGACGGCTTCGCGGACCGTCAGTCCGGCTGCGTTCCACAGTGCAGTGAGCGTCCCAGCAAACTGCCCACGCGACTCGATCCGGGCGGGATCGACCTGATTGTGCGTACCGGCTTCCGCCTTCGAGTTCATAGCGACGCACTCTATCGGAGCAGGTAGGGGATTTGTCCGTTGTATGGACTCCGTATCGAGAGAGTTGCACCCGTTCCACTGAGACACCTCGATCGAAATACTCGTCTCGGTCGCACCCTGAGCCAGCAGCCCTTCTGCAAATACGGCAGTCGACGCCCATCCCCTCCGTCGAAAGGCGCTACTCGCATGTCTTCGATCGGCATTTCTCCGAAGATCGAGGCAAACGTGTCCCGAGTCGGCAACCCCAAGCACGGCAAGCACAAGCCGAAGCTGAGCGTCCGTGAGATCGAAGTACTTCTTGCCTGGCTACGTTCGGATTCCAAGTCCGAGGTCGCCGAGACACTCGGCCTACGCGTCTGCACCGTCAACACACACATCACTCGGATCCGCACGAAGTACAGCGACGTCGGGCGGCCGGCTCCCACGAAGGCAGCGTTGTTCGCCCGCGCGGTTCAGGACGGGTACACCACCCTCGACGAGTGGTGACCTCAGACCGCGACGGTTTCCGGTTCCTTCGCCTTGGACGGCTTCAACCAACCGGGTAGCCAGGCGGGTTGTTTGTCCGGTGCTTGATCGAGAACACCGCCCGCCGGATCGTCGATGAACCCGTACCGCACGAGATCCTCCGACGGCCGGTAGATCTGCCGGAGCACCAGCGCGCACAGAACGAGTACCGCGATGTCCCGGATCACGACCGTTCCGGTGAACCACTGCTCGGGCAGCCCCTTGTTGGACACCCCGAGGTAATACATCATTCGTGGAACCCAGACCAGGGCGTCGATGGTCATCCACGCGAGCAGGAGTCTGCGGTGCGGCAAGGCCAACACGGCCAGCGGCACCAGCCACAGAGAATACTGCGGGCTCCACACCTTGTTGGTGAGCAGGAAGCCCGCCACCAACAGGAAGCACAGCTGCGCAACTCGCGGACGACGCTGCGCCGTCAGGGCGACGTATCCGACACCGATGCAGACGGCCACGAACAAAAGCAGAGAGACGGCGTTGAGATTCGACGGTGACTCACCCTGTGCGAGAGGACCGTCGAGGCCCTTCCACGACGTGAACGACGCGATCACGTTGTAGAGCGAATCCGGATCGGCCCCGCGTTCGGAGTTGAGCCGGAAGAATTCGTACCAACCATGGGGGTACAGCGCGGCAATGGGCAGGTTCACCGCAAGCCATGCCGCGACCGCGCTGAGAGCGGTCACCAGCCAGTCCCTCGTCTTGCCCGCGCGCAGACACAGGACCAAGAGCGGTCCCAGTAGGAGCAGCGGGTAGAGCTTCGCAGCGCCGCCCAGGCCGAGCAGGATTCCCGCGAGCACGGGCCGCTTACGTGCCCATGCCAACAACCCACCCGCCGCGAACGCCGTCGCCAGAGGATCGAAGTTCGTGAACACGTGCACGATCACCAACGGGGAACACGCGATGAGAGCGCCGTCCCACACTCGTCGTCCGGCCAGCAGGGTGCTCGCCCACACGGTGACCAGCCACGCCAACGCCAACCCGAACGCCACGACGTTGAAATAGAGCGCCACCTGAATCGCGCCCGGCAGCCAGGTGATCGAATCCCACGCCTTCGCGACTTTCATTGCGCCGTACTGGTAGAGCCCCGAGATGACCGGATACTCCATGTACCGCATCTGGATCGAACCGTCGCCGCGTACTTCTTCCCACGACGTCTTGTACGGGAATGCTCCCTGATCGAGGCGCTCGGCTCCGTACAGCGGAACGGTATCGGAGTAACACATCGCCACGTACTGACGGCTGCCACTCCAGTCGAGGCCGACCTGCCCGCTCTCGCCGACCGGCGCCTGCTGAATACAGCCCGCCTTGGCGAACCAGCCGAAAGCCAAGAACACCACGGCGAGCAGAAGGATCACTCGCATCGGTGTGAAGAAGCGAGTGCGCCCGATCAGTGCGTGACGACCTACCGGACCGCCGACGGTTCCCGACAGCGCAGACACCATCGCGTCGTTGCGACTGGGAACGTCCCGCCAATCCGCCGAACGAAGATCTTCGGCCAGCGGAGCGGGGGAGGTCGGTTCGGCATCATCAGCATTCGCGGCCACTCCGCGAGGTTACCGTCTTTCGAACCGACCACCCTCCAACTACTGGCCGGGGCTCACACCTGCCGGTTCTTCCTCGGTGGTCTCGCCTGCCCCTGGTACCTGTGGCGTGGTTGTCGTCGGCCGGGAGATGCCCGGAATCGGGATCGTGATGCCCGGCAGAACCTCGACCTGCGTCGTTGTCACCACGGGCGGCGGAGTGGTTTCCGTCGTCGTCGGTGCGGTGGTCGGCGGCGCCGACGTCTTGGGCGGTGCGGGAGCCGTGTACTCCGGAACACCACCGGCTTGACCGTTGATCTTGCCCGGCGTCGGGAACTTCTCGTTGTCGGTGCCCTCGAGGGCGCCGTCCATCGTGTCCTTCCAGATGTCCGAAGGCAGACCCGAGCCGTAGATCATCGCGCCACCGGAATTGGTGATCGCTTCACCGTCGGGAGTTCCGACCCAGACCGCGGTCGAAAGCGACGGCGTGTAGCCGACCATCCACGCGTCCTTGTTGGCTCCGGTGTCACCGAGCTGCGCGGTACCTGTCTTCGACGCCGACAGACGTCCGCCGGCCAGGTTGTGACCGCGCGAGTACGCCGCGATCGGCTGCATCGCAGCCGTCACGTTGTCCGCCACGGCAGCGTCGATGCGGTCTTCACCGGCGGGCGCGCCGCGGTCCAGCAGCACGGTGCCGTCGGCCGCGACGACCTTCTGCACGAAGTGCGGTGCGTGATACGTACCGGACGCGGCGAGTGTCGCGTACGACGACGCCATGTCGAGCACGCGGGCCTGGTACTGGCCGAGCACGATGCCGTTGTTGGGGCCGGAACCGTCGGCCTCGGTGAGCGACGGGCCGACACCCGGGATGTCCTTCGGGATGCCTGCCTTGTGAGCGATGTCCGCGATTTCCTGCGGGCCGTTGCCGTCGAGGCTGAGCATCTGACGGTAGAAGCTGGTGTTCAGCGAACGCTTGAGCGCCTCTGCGATGGTGCAGGTGCCGCAGCTTTCACCTTCGACGTTGCCGATGGAGATGCCGTTGACGGTCAGCGGTGAGCTGTCGTACATCTGCGAGAGCGGGATTCCCTGATCCAGGGCGGCTGCGAGGCCGAACACCTTGAACGAGGAACCGGTCTGAAGTCCGGCATTCGCGAAGTCGTATCCCGCGCCGTCCTCACCGCCGTAGTACGCCTTGACGGCTCCGGTCTTCGGATCGACCGAGACAACTGCGGTACGCAGATTCTCCGGCTCGCCCTCCATATTGGAACGGGCTGCTTCGACCGCTGCGGCCTGAGCCTGCGGGTCGATGGTCGTGGTGATCTGCAAGCCCTCGGTGTTGAGCAACTGCTCGCTGATTCCAGCGTCGCCGATCTCCTTGAGCACCTGACGCTTGATCAGGCCCTCGGGGCCGGTCGAGCCCTGGCTGCTGTTGTCGACCTGGGCGAGCGGGATGTAAGCGGGGTACTGCATCGGCGTGCGCGCGGCCTGATCCAGCGTGCCTGCAGACACCATGCCGTCGAGCACGTAATCCCAGCGGGACTTCGCGCCTGTCGGGTTGGTCTCGGGATCGAGGAGCGACGGAAGCTGGATCGACGACGCCAGGACGGCGCCTTCTTCGATGGACAGCTGGTCGACGGGTTTACCGAAGTAAGCCTTGGATGCTGCGCCGATGCCGTATGCGCCGCGACCGAAGTAAATGGTGTTCAGATACGCGGCGAGGATGTCGTCCTTGGACCACTCGTTGGCCATCTTCGAGGAGATGACGAGTTCCTTCATCTTTCGCGTCAGCGAACGCTCCGAGCCGACAAGCGCCTTCTTGACGTACTGCTGCGTGATGGTCGAGCCACCACCGGCGCTGTCGCGACCGAGGACGTTGTCTCGGGCCGCGCGTGCGAAACCGGAGATCGAGAAGCCCGGATTCGAGTAGAAATCGCGGTCCTCTGCGGCCAGAACAGCGTTGCGAACGTGCGGCGGTACCTGATCGAGCGAGACCTCGACGCGGTTGCCATCTGGCGGGACGACAGTGCTGATCACCGTGGTGCCGTCGGCGGCAAAGACCGTCGCCACCTGATTGGTCTTGAGGTCACCGGGCTTGGGGACGTCCTGCACGATGTACGCCGCCATGAAGGCAAGGACGGGCAGAACAAGACCGAGCGCCACCAAGACGTAGGCCGAGCGGCGAACTGTGCGCCACTTGGACTTCTTCTTCACGGTGCTCTTTCTTCCCTTCGGGGGTTGTCCGTCGTTGCCACCGCCACCGGAGCCACCTGTCGGTGGCTTCGTCGGTGGAGGTCCGACCGGCGGGCGGGAGCCCGCGTTGCTACGTGTGGTCGCTGCTGCTGCCGCGACGCGCTGGGTCGGTTCGTTCGCCTGAGCGCCTACGGCGCGATCTCGAGGCGGCGGGCCGGCAGGTCGGCCTTGCGGCGGACGACCCTGAGGAGGGGGACCGGCGGGGCGGCCCTGAGGAGGCGGGCCCGAAGGTCGGGCTTGCGGCGGACGACCCTGGGGCGGGGGTCCCATCGGACGACCTTGCGGCGGACGACCCTGAGGGGGCGGACCCATCGGAGGGCGTCCCTGCGGTGGTGGGCCCATGGGACGTCCCTGCGGCGGACGACCCTGAGGAGGTCCGGCGGGACGGTTGGGACCGACGGGACGGCCACCCGGGTTGTTGCCGCCCGGGTTGTTGTTGCTGGGGGAACTCACGAATCAAATCTCCAGTGGTCACGGACCGATCACGTGCAGACTTCGATCGGGCCCTTCTTCGGGTGTGGCGTTACTCGCTGGCGGTGCGCCGGCTTGGTGGGCGTGCTCGCCGCGGTCGCGGCGGCGCAGGTACTGCGCCGAGCACATAGGACTGCACCAAGTGGTTCCAACTGCAGGTACGGCACACCTCTACAACGTGCACCGTGAACTCCTCTGCTGTTTCCGCAAGCCGAGCGAGCTCGTCCGAGGTTCGGGCTGATCCCGAAACCTGACCGAGCTTGTCGCCGAACACCCAGGACACGAGCGTCAACTGTTCCTTGCGGCAAATGGGGCAGACGACGTCGCTGCCCCGGCCGTGGAACTTCGCGGCTCTGAGTAGGTACGGATCGGCGTCACACACCTGCTTGACGTCGGTCCGACCCGCAGACACTTCGGCCAGCACAGACCGACGCGCGAGCGCGTAGTCCACAACTTGCCGCTGTATCCGCACCTGACCAGCGTACGTGCGTCCGTGCCGCGACGGACGGTTCGGGAGGGTCACGATGAACACATTTCGGGGGCTGGGGGCATGGCGACCAGCCATTACGATCACTTCCTGTGAAGTCTTCTCGTTCTCCGATGACGCGTGCTCGTGATCTTGATCGCGTCGAAACGTGCAATGTGTTGGACGCCGCGTACGCCGAAGGGCAGTTGAGCGCGGAGGACTACTTCGACCGGACCGAGAAGGCGAAGTCCGCGAAGACCCTGCTCGCACTCGCACGCCTGGTCAACGATCTGCAGGTGCCGAAGATCGAGACCAAAACGGCGCCTCGGACGTCGACGGCACGAAAGGCCGTGTTCGTCGGTGCTGCTGCTCTGATCGTCGTCGGCGCGATCGCCGCAGTGGCGTGGAGTCGGTCACCGTTGACGCCCTCGGAAGACATCACAGCCAGTTATGCCAGCACTACTTCCCTCGCTCCGCCGTTGCCGACCACCACCCCGGTGCCGGAGCCGACCGTCGAACCGATCCTGATCGCACACATCGACACGTTGACGCCGGAAGGAATCGGCGCATTCATCGAGAGGTATCGCGACGAGTACGGCGACATGTTCGTAGACGACGCCAGCTTCCACGGCGACTACTCCGCAGTGAGCCGGGCGGTCCCCGATGCTCCCGCTCTCACCGAGTCCATCAGTTTTCGCGACGGCTTCGAGAGGGAAGTGACGTCCACTCCGCGGCGAACTGGCCAGCCGACCTTCGACCTCGGTTCCATCCAGATCGACAAGCTCGCGCCGTACATGGTGAACATCGGCGACTATGTCAATGTTTCGGACGCCGCGATCACCCACTTGATCGTGGACGCGAACTACGGCGTCCCGGAGATCGCGATCTATGCAGAGAACGGACTCGGCCACCAAGGACGCATCGAGGTCACGCCGTGGGGCGAGATCTCTCGTTCCTACCCGTACGGGAGCTAGGGTGAGCCGGTGAGTGGGTCCCCGACTACTACCTCTACGCGCACCCGTGCGCGCGACGTCGACCGTTCCGATACCTGCGCCGTTCTCGATACGGCTCTGTCCGACGGACAGATCACGGTCGACGAGCATGCGAACCGAACGGCTGCGGCCATGACCGCGACCACCCTCGGCCAGCTCGATCTGCTGGTCCGCGATCTGCAGAAAGCAACGCTGCGCAACGCCGTCGCCAAAGTTCGTCGTATCGACAAGATCTGGTACCTCGCAGCCGCATCGACTATCTTCGCCGGCCTGATCGGGTACCTCACCTTGTCCGCCGACGATTCACCCCCACCGCCTCCACCGGCTGCAGCCGAACCGGTCGGACCGCTTGCCCCCATTGTGAGTTCGACGCTGAACACGGTCACCGCTAGCGGGATCGGGGAATTCATCACCAGATACAGCGCCAAGTACGGCACGACGATAATCGATTCCGCCAACTTCTACGACGGCTATGCAAGCGTCACTCGCGCCGCCGCTGTCTCGCCGAACCTGGAGGAAGACATCGACTTTCGAGGCGGTTTCACACCACGCGACAGCACGTCGACTCGAGCAGCCAGCACCGTCACCTTCGACCTCGCTGCCGTCGACATCGACAAACTCGCCGGATATCTGGCAGGAGTGTCCGCAAATCTCAACGTCCCCGACGCCGAGATCACACACATCAGCATGAGTTCGTCGAGCGACGATCCACGCGTCTCCATCTACGCCAGCAACAACCTCGGCGCGAGCGGGTGGATGGATCTGACGCCTGACGGACGCCCGATCCGCTTGTCTCCCTTCACTCCTCGATAGGCCCCGGATATGCCGAACGATCTGACCAGGACCACCCGCGCTCGCAATGCCGATCGCGAGGCTACCTGCGCAGTGCTGGACTCCGCCTTCGCCGACGGACAACTCACGGCGACCGAGCACGACGAATTGACCGAACTCGCCGCGGTGGCAGTCACTCTCGGCGATCTCGAAGATTTGACGTTCGATCTGCAGACCGAGGCGTCCCTACCCATTCTTCGGAAAGAACCTTCGCTCGACACGCGTTGGATCGCCGTTGTGATCATCGCGCTGTCACTGCTCTCGGCTGTCGGTTTCGGAATCAAATACGCCGCGTCCGACGTCACGATCTTCTCGAGCCCCGAGCCACAGTTACACACCGTCGACGGCCTGGGGGCGATGTTCCATGCCATCGAAACGGAGTACGGCAGCGGACTGGTCGACGAGATGACCATCTATCCCACTTATGCACGCGTAACGCGCGCCGATCCTGCCGCGCCGCGCAAGAGCCTGGACAGCTACTACCGAGGCGACCTCGAGGACACGACTTCAGGAGGATCACGCGAACCCGACGTGACACAGATCGACGTCAGACAGCTCGATCCTCGCATCGTGATCGCCCTGCTCGACGGCGCCGGAACAACGACGTCGGTGCAAAATCCGACCACTCGGTACGTCTCTGTCGATAGCACCGAAAATGTTCCGACCATCCAGATTCACGTCGGCAACGACCTCGACGAGAGCGGGTACCTGACCGCTGCCCTCGATGGCGAAATCATGTCGATCTACCCGTTCACCCCCTGATCTAGCCGTGACACCCTGGTACACGTATCGGTCCGCAGTGTGGTTTTATATATCGGCGCGATATAGTTGGTTATCGCATCAAGCGGTTAGGTTCAACGACTCGGGAGGTTTGTCAGTTGCTCGAACTCGCAATCCTCGGGCTGCTCCTCGAGTCACCGATGCACGGATACGAGCTGCGTAAGCGGCTCACTGGTCTGCTCGGCGCATTCCGCGCGTTCTCGTACGGATCGCTGTACCCGGCACTGCGGCGCATGCAAGCCGACGGATTGATCTCGGAAGACGTCGACACTGCCACCGGCACGCTCAAGCGTCGGGCGCGTCGCGTCTACCAGCTCACTCCGGAAGGTCGGCAACGGTTCACCGAACTGGTCGCCGACACCGGGCCGCAGAACTACACCGACGACGGTTTCGGCGTTCACCTCGCCTTCTTCAGCCGCACCCCCGCAGAAGCGCGGATGCGGATCCTCGAAGGCAGGCGACGCCAGGTCGAGGAGCGCCGTGAGGGGCTCCGCGAGGCCGTCGGTCGGGCCAGCGGATCGCTGGACCGCTATACCCGTCAGCTCCATCAGCTCGGACTCGAATCGAGTGAACGCGAAGTGCGTTGGCTCAACGAATTGATCGCAGCCGAGCAATCGACAACAGGAACATCCCGGAAAGAAGGAGAACCCGACCATGGGTGAGAACAGCACCGCGGTGCGCGTAGCCATTGTGGGCGTGGGTAACTGCGCCTCGTCCCTGGTTCAGGGCGTCCACTACTACAAGGATGCCGACGAGACCCAGACGGTCCCCGGCCTCATGCACGTCAAGTTCGGTAAGTACCACGTCCGCGACGTGCAGTTCGTCGCTGCGTTCGACGTCGACGCCAAGAAGGTCGGCTTCGACCTCTCCGAGGCGATCCTCGCGAGCGAGAACAACACCATCAAGATCGCCGACGTCCCGCCCCTGGACGTTCCCGTTCAGCGTGGCCCGACCCTCGACGGCATCGGCAAGTACTACGCCGAGACCATCGAGCTGTCCGACGCCGAGCCCGTCGACGTCGTCAAGGCACTCAAGGACGCTCAGGTCGACGTCCTCGTCTCCTACCTGCCCGTCGGTTCCGACGACGCTGACAAGTTCTACGCACAGTGCGCGATCGACGCAGGCGTTGCATTCGTCAACGCCCTGCCCGTCTTCATCGCTTCCGACCCGGAGTGGGCTGCCAAGTTCAAGGACGCCGGCGTCCCGATCGTCGGCGACGACATCAAGAGCCAGGTCGGCGCCACCATCACCCACCGCGTGATGGCGAAGCTGTTCGAAGACCGCGGCGTCGTGCTGGACCGCACCTACCAGCTCAACGTCGGTGGAAACATGGACTTCAAGAACATGCTCGAGCGTGATCGCCTGGAGTCCAAGAAGGTTTCCAAGACCCAGGCCGTGACGTCCAACCTGACCGGCGCACTTGCCGGCAAGGTTCACGACCGCAACGTCCACATCGGTCCCTCGGACTACGTGGAGTGGCTCGACGACCGCAAGTGGGCATACGTCCGCCTCGAAGGCCGCGCCTTCGGTGACGCTCCCCTGAACCTGGAGTACAAGCTCGAGGTCTGGGATTCGCCCAACTCTGCCGGCATCATCATCGACGCCGTCCGCGCAGCCAAGATCGCCAAGGACCGCGGCATCGGTGGACCGGTTTACCCGGCTTCCGCTTACCTGATGAAGTCCCCGCCGGTCCAGATGGCCGACGACAAGGCTCGCATCGAGCTCGAAGCGTTCATCATCGGCGCTGACGAAGCTTAATTCGACTCACACTGATTCGGGGTCTTGCGCCAATGGCGCAAGGCCCCGATTCTGTTATCCGCAGGGTGTTTCCGCATCCGCGCGGGTAATCACGCCTGCGGCTGCCGAATTGCCGTGCGGGTCCGGGTGCCGCTCAGCGTGGAATGATGGACATCAGAACCATCACACGGATCGAGGACCCCATGTCGATTACGTCGCTGCCAGTGCTCGATCTATCGCTTGCGCAGAACCCCGACACCGCCGAGCAGTTCCGCACTCAGCTCCGCGAGGCCACCCACGAGGTCGGATTCTTCTACCTGGTCGGCCACGGAATTCCCGACGAACTGCAGCGCCGCCTCCTCGCCGTCGCCCGCGAGTTCTTCGCGCTGCCGACTGCCGAGAAGCTCGCGATCGAGAACGTCCGCAGCCCGCACTTCCGTGGGTACACCCGGCTCGGCGGCGAACTGACCGAAGGCAAGCAGGACTGGCGCGAGCAGATCGACATCGGCGCCGAACAGCCCGCGGCCGAGCGCACCGACACCTCACCGGCCTGGGAGATTCTGCAGGGCCCCAACCAGTGGCCAGACGCCCTTCCCGAACTTCGCGACGTCATCACCGAGTGGAACGACACACTCACCTCGATCGCATTGAGCCTCTTACGCGAATGGGCGGTAGCCCTGGGCCAGGATGCGAACATCTTCGACGACGCGTTCGCTCACGATCCGTCGATCCTCATCAAGGTGGTGCGTTACCCGGGCCGCCCGAAAGGTGCCGGCTCCCAGGGCGTCGGCGGACACAAGGACGCGGGTGTGCTGACTCTGCTCTATGTCGAACCGGGCAAAGGCGGTCTGCAGGTCGAGCACGACGGCGACTGGATCGACGCGCCGCCGATCGACGGGGCGCTGGTGGTCAACATCGGCGAACTGCTCGAGGTCGCTACCGGCGGCTACTTGAAAGCGACTGTGCACCGGGTAGTTTCACCCGAGGGTGACGGTGAACGTATCTCGGTGCCGTTCTTCTTCAACCCGAACTACGCAGCACAGATCCCGGAGTTCGACCTACCGCCCGAGCTCGCGGCGCGCGCCACCGGCGTCACCGTGGACGCGAACAACCCGATCCACGATTCCTACGGGGCGAACGCCCTCAAGAGTCGACTACGTGCGCACCCCGATGTCGCGGCCCGATGGTGGCCGGACATCGTTGCGGCACAAAGCGCTACCTGATGCTGAACTACAGATCCATCGCGACTTTCCACGCCGTGTGCATCGCGCCCTCGATGTAGTCGACGTTCACCGCGTCACCGACCACGTGCACGTCGGAGACGACGCCGATCAGAGAATCGGCCAGTGGCGCCTGCGCCGACACTCCCGAGGCGACGACAACCATGTCGGCCGGAGCGGTCCGTGTCTTGTCACCGGAACGGAATTCGACGTGCTCCTTGGTGATGCGCTGCACCGTTGAATTGCGGTGAATGTCCACACCGACATGCTTGGCGTGGCGCACAGCCGTCCAGCGGCGCGGCATCGCCATCGGAATGCCCAACTGCTGGCCTTCTTCGATCAGCGTCACATTGCGACCTCGCTCGGCCAGGAACTCTGCAAGCTCGAGTCCGACAAGCGAACCACCGATCACGACAACGTCCTTACCCATGGGCAGGAACTTGCGGGTCACAGCTCGGATCGCCGCGGGGCTCTTGGTGATACCGGACAGCTTGCCCAACTTGGCCATCGTCCGCAGGAACGGCGGTACCTGTGAGACGTCTCCCGCTCCGGTCATCAACGCGCGCAACGAATCACCGGTGTGCACGTGCGGCAAGTCGCCGCCCGGAACGCTAGGCCGCTCACGAACCGCACCGGTGGCCACGACTACGGCGTCGGGGTTCAGTGCCCGGATCGAGGCAACCGAGGCTTCGGTCTTCAGTCGAACATCGACACCGAGACGCTCGATTTCCACTTTCAACCAGCTGAGCAGACGCCCGTTGTCCGGGGTAGTGAGGCTCGAGAACCACAGGGTGCCACCGAGGCGATCGGACTTGTCCAACATCGTGACTCGGTGCCCACGTTCAGCGGCCACGCGGGCCGTCTCGAGACCACCGGGGCCCGCTCCGACCACAACAATGCGTTTCGGAGTGCTGGTCCGGACGAAGGGGAGAAGCGCTTCGTTGCCGAGCGCGGGATTGACAGCGCATAGCGGCGTCTCGTCCCAGAAGTTCTCCTGCACGCAGACGTAGCAATTGATGCAAGGCCGAACCCGCTCGGGTGCACCGTCTTTGAGTTTGTTCACCAACTGTGGATCGGCCAGGAGCTGGCGGCCCATTGCGGCGAAATCCGTGCGACCTTCCGCGATCATCTTCTCGCCGACCTCGGGGAGCATACGTCCGACCGTGATCACGGGGATCGATATCGCCTGCTTGATTCGCGTTGCGTTGTCGGTGTAGTAGCCGACCTTGTCGGGCAGGGGTCCGTCGGTGAAGTTGGCAAAAGCATTCAGCGCGGTACCGGTGACGTGAATGGCGTCAGCGCCGGCCTCTTCGAACATCTTGGCAGCCGCAGCAGCCTCGTCGACGGTCAGCCCGTCGGTTTCGCCGTACTCTTGACCGGCCAGACGCACGATGACGGCAAGCGCACCGCCGACCTCCTCCTTGACCGCCCGAATAACCTCACAAGCCAGGCGTGCACGGTTCTCCACGGAACCTCCGTACTCGTCGCTGCGCTGATTCGTGTACCGACTCAGGAACGCTCCGAGAACGTAGTTGTGGGCACAGTGAATCTCGACGGCGTCGCCGCCCGCCGCTTTCACCCGTCCGGCAGCCTCGGCGAACATGCGAACCAGCCAATCAAGATCTTCCTTGGTGGCCTCGTGGTACGTAGCCCTCTTGCCCTCGTTGATGGCAGCCATCTTGCCCAGTTCTTCTGGCGTGCAATCGGCCATCGCGCTCATGTCACCCGGCGGCTTCGGCGTGGACGGGACCAACTGCGGTCGGCCGTCGAGGGTATCGATGCGCGCCACCTTGCCGTGGTGTGTCATCTGCACACAGAGCTTGCTGCCTGCGTCGTGGACTGCGTCGGCCAACGCCTTGAGACCGGGGATGAACCGGTCTTCCGAAAGCCCCGGTTCCTTGCGGCTGGTGCAGCCCAGCGGATACGCAACAGCGCAGCAACCGGTGATGATCAGACCCGTTCCACCAGCTGCACGCGCCACGAAGTGGTCGATGTCGCCCTTTTCGATTTCCCCGTCTTCACACAGGTTCATGTCCATCGCAGGGAGAACCACGCGATTGGGCACGGTCATCGGGCCGATGGTGCCTGGTGCGAGCAGGTGCGGAAAGGTCTGGCTTCGGATCGTCACGAGCAGACGCTAGAACTGGACCACGCCCATCCGTTGCCGCACTCCCGATCAACGAGACTTCACGCGCTGTGACGTGCGAGGCACTCGGCTATCACCTCGAGCGCATATTCGAGGTCCGCGGATTCCACCCGTCCGTAGCCGATGACCAATCCGCCGGGGTCTCCGTGCGTTCGGGTGGACTCGACCAGGGTGGGCACTTCGACGCCGTGCAGGAGCGCCTCGCGAGCGACGGTCGCTGCCAGATCCGCGTCGAGCATGAGCGTCGTGTGCATGCCGGCGCCGAGACCCCGCAGTTCACCGAACGATGACAGCGCTTCCTCGACCGCCCGATCACGCTCCCGGTACCTGCGCCGGGCGGTACGCACCGCTCGATCCCATTCGCCGTCACGGAGCAGGGACAGGAGTGCTTGCTGCAGCGGAACCGACGGGAAGTCGCCGATTCGCTTGCGGTGTACTGCTATGCGGTCGACCAGGTCGAGGGGAGCCACCAACCAGCCCAATCGAATTCCGGCGCCGAGCGTCTTGGCAACTGTTCCGAGATACACCACCCGATCAGGAGCCAACTGGGCAAGCGCAGGCAAAGGTGCTACGTCGTAACGGAATTCGGAGTCGTAGTCGTCCTCGAACAGGACGACGTCGCGGACGCGGGCGAACTCGATCAACTGGTTGCGCCGACCTACCGGAAGCAGCCCACCCGTCGGATACTGATGGGACGGTGTCACATACACGCCACGGACGCTCTCCGACGCAGTTTCGAGTTGGTCGACACAGAGACCATGAGCGTCGACGGGCACGTCGAGCAGCGACCATCCACAGGCTGTAGCGGCCGAGGACGCATACCGGTATCCGGGATCTTCCATCGCCAGAACAGCACCACGGGTACGCAGAGCCGACAGGGCGAGGCCGAGACCATGCGTGGCACCTGAGGTGATCAGGATTCTCTCGGGTTCAACCGACATTCCGCGGGCTCTTGCCAGTAATTCCGATAGTGCCGAACGCAATTCGTAGTCACCCGCAGGATCGGGATCCTCGAAAGGTGGCGGTTTGGACCCGACGTCACGCCACGCCCGCCGCCACGCTGCCGATGCACGCGGTGGCGTCCACGGCACGCCCGGCCGGAGCTGCACCCTGGGTGACATCTTGTCGGCGGCCTTCTTCGGTGTAGTCGTGGGAGTGACCATGGGGGAGGGCGCCTCGGCAACGAAGGTGCCTGAGCCGTGCACAGCGACAAGCCAACCCTCGGCGATCAACTGCTCATACGCCCGTTCCACGACGCCCCGCGCCACCTCGAGCTCCGCCGCCAGCTTCCGGGAACTGGGTAACCTCAGACCCACTGCCGCCTTACCACTGCGGATATCAGCTCTGAGGTGGTCGGCAATCTGGACCGGGAGCGCCCGCCGATCTGTCCGGTCGAGGACGACGGCTACCGCCGAAGGCAGAAACATTCAGAACCCTCCCGGAAGTGGCAAATCGAAGTGGCCTATCGAAGTCTCCACTGATTGGACCATGACTTGAAGCCACTTTGCCACCAGCATTGTCTGCATGACAGATTCCGTTGTCTTTGCTGCCCCTGCTCCTGCCCCCACTGCACCTATTCCGCTGTCCCCGACAGCACGTACGACGCACAAGCGCGCCCGCCACCACGGCGTCGCAGAACGCGCGGCACTCGTCGACGTCTTGCAGTCCGCGAAGCTGTGCCACATGGGCGTGAACGTCGGCGGAGTTCCCATGGTGTTTCCCACCGCCTACGGGTTCGACCTCGACGGCCCCGACCGCGGCGGATCTATTTATGTTCACGGTTCAGTCGCTTCACGGAGCTTGGCTCCCGACAGCGAAATCTGCATCACCATCACGATCCTCGACGGGCTCGTGTTGGCTCGGTCGGGCTTCCACCACTCGATGAACTACCGCAGCGGCGTCATCGTCGGATCACCTCGAGTCGTGACCGACGGCGACGAGCGCGTGAAGGCTTTGAATCTGATCGTCGACCAGGTGGTTCCCGGACGTTCCCAACACTTGCGGGAACACACGCGCAAGGAAATGGCGGCAACCATCGTTCTTGCGCTGCCGTTGTACGAGGCTTCCGTCAAGGCTCGCACCGGCGGCCCCGGTGACGATGCCGCCGACATCGGTGTCGAAACCGTTTGGGCTGGAGTAGTTCCCGCAGCTACGCACTTCGGTGAACCGGTCCCGTCCGAGGATCTCGACTCCGGTGTCGCGCTTCCGGACCATATCTCGACAATGCTCTGACCGCACACGCCGTACACACCGGGGCATGGCTAAGCCCCGGTGTGTACGTATTCAGTTGCGCCCGTTCAGGCTGCTGTAGGTGGGCTGTTCCCGCCGATCGGCTGTTGATCCGGATCGATCGACATCGGCGGATAGAACACCGATTTGCGATCCGGACCGATCTCCACCCGCCATTCGGTGTGGTGCCGTGTCCGATGATGATGACCACACAACAAGATCAGATTATCGAGATCCGTTGGGCCGCCATCGTTCCAGTGAACAATATGATGGGCATCGCACCACCCCGACGGTGTCCCGCACCCCGGAAACGCACACCCACCATCCCGAACCGCAAGAGCCCGCCGCTGCGGCACCGTCGCCGTTCTCGCTTCCTTACCGCAGTCGAGCGGAACACCATTCTCATCCAACAAAATTCGCGTCACGGTGCAGTCGCACGCCAACATCCGGGCGGTATCGATACTGATCGGGCCCACCCAATCCGTCCACGCGAACCCCAACTCCTCCGTGGACGGCAGGAGGTCTTTCAACGCCTTGAGGTCGGTCATGTCTTTTGCCGACGCGGTCACCGTGATGTGCGGTTTCACCCCGCCCTCGATCGGACCCAACCCCGCCCGCTCGTACCGCCGCAACAACTCGCAGAACCCGTCCGCCCGCCGCAGCGCCGGCGTACGCGTGTCCTTGACACCGTCCTTCTCCGGCGTCGGCGCCGACAGACTCGACAACAACGTGATCAGACGCGCCCCGTTCACAGCATCCAAGTCACCCTTCACCGACACCCGCCCGTACAAACCTTTCGAGGCGTAGAACTCGTTACGCTCCGAATCCTCGCCGACCGGAACACCGTCCTCACGCTTGCCGTACTGCTTCTCGATCCGCCGGATCGCCGCCCGCACCGCATCACAATCGGCGATGTTCTTCGACGCCAACCCGAGCAAGATCCCGCGAGCCTTGTCCACGTCCGCCGGCGTCATGTTCTTCGGCGGATGCTGACAAAACGACGCAACCTGCCGCGCCTTCAACGCATCCACATCACCACGGTGAAACGCATCCGCGACAACAGGTTCGAGCATCAACAACCGCGCCAACCCGACCAGCAGACTGCACTCACCGATCTCCAAATTCGTCGAACCATGCAACCACTGCGCGATCGCCCGAAAACCCTTCCCGCCGAGAACCTCACGGGAAAACACCTCCACGATCAGCAACACCAACCGCGACTGCAACTCGTGCCGGACACGCACCAGATCCAGAACCTCCCCCTTGAGGCCCTCGCCATCCAGCTGCCACGCATCCCGACTGTCCATGCCGAAAGTCTAATCGAACATAGTTTCGAATACAAGGAACGGATAACCGAAACTAGATGCTAATCAACAACTTTCGCATTCCAGGCGAAACGGGCAGGTTCTTGGGTCGCGGGAGTTGCCGCAACTCCGCCACCGATAAAGGGCCGGACAAGATCCAGCGGCAAGGGGAAGACAACGGTGGAGTTGTTCTCGCTACCGATCTCGTGAAGTGTCTGCAGATATCGCAACTGCAGGGTGGTCGGATTGCGGCTGATCACCTCGGCCGCCTCGGCGAGCTTGGCCGAAGCCTGAAACTCGGCGTCGGCGTTGATGATCTTGGCTCGCCGCTCTCTTTCGGCCTCTGCTTGCCTGGCGATGGCGCGCTGCATGTTGGCCGGAATCTCGACGTCCTTGATCTCGACGGTCGTGACCTTGACTCCCCACGGCTCGGTCTGCTGATCGATTACCTTCTGCAAGTCCTCGTTGAGCCGTTCACGTTCGGAGAGGAGCGAGTCCAACTCAGCTTTACCGAGAATGGAGCGCAGTGTGGTCTGGGCGATCTGTGAGGTGGCGGCCAGAAAATCCTCGACCTCGACTATCGAACGGTCAGCGTCGACGACCCGAAAGTACGTGACGGCGGTGACCTTCACGGGGACGTTGTCGCGAGTGATCACTTCTTGGACCGGTATCTTCAGCGTGACGGTTCGCAGACTGACCCGCTCCATGCGATCGATCGCCGGCACCAGAATCACCAGACCAGGACCCTTCAAGGTGATCAGTCGACCGAGGCGGAACACCACCGCGCGCTCGTACTCGCGCAGAACTCTCACCGACATGCCCACAAGGACTGCAATCAGCACGACAAACACGGACAACACGACAAGCACGGTGGTCATAGCGGCAGCTCCCACGGTTCACGACGGCGCACTTTCAGAGTCAGGCCTCGAACCTGCTCTACGACGACGGATTCGCCCACGGCAGGCACAGAATCGTCGTACCCGAATTCCATTCGAGCACGCCATAATCCGCCGTCGAGCTCGACCTGACCCTGCGCACCGGTCCAACTGCGAACGGTCGCGTCCGAGCCGACAAGAGATTCCGTCCCCGTACGCACGGGAGCGCGGCGCGCGGTAAGCGCTTTTCGACTCGCTACCGCCACCACGCCCAGGCCGACTACCGCGACCCCCGCCGTCACCGGGATCGCGATCAATTGGCCGATACCGTCGGATGTGAAGAGCATCCAGACGCCGGCACCGATCATGAGTGCTCCAAGCGCACCGAGCACCCCCGCGGTTGGGGCATGCGCCTCGACCACAATCAACAGGACGCCCAGCAACAGGGCAACGACACCGATCGTCGTCATCACTCGTCTCCACGCTCGCGAGGACGCGGTCACGTCGCGTAGCCATTGTGCGATCGCGCCCTCGACTTCAACGGTAATCACGTTCGGCCGGATCTGCCACAAGCGCTTTCACATCACGTCAGAGAAGGACCTCACCGATCTGTCGTGCAGTCACCTTGGCAAGGTCGGCGAGAAACGGAATCCGTTCGTCGATCATCAGCTCGACCGGACCACGAAGCCCGAGAGCGTAACGCACAGTGCCGGATCCATCGATGATCGGAATTCCGATCGTTCGGAAATCCGGGGTCAACTCCTCGTCGTTGAATCCGTATCCTCGCTCACGAGTCAGTTCCAGTTCCCGGCGGATACCGGCGACATCGGTGATCGCACGCTGAGTGGTCGCTTCACGTGGCAGCGCAGCCAGCTCGGAATCGTCGACATCGGACCAAGCCAGAAAGGCTTTCCCCAGTGCGCTCGCATGCAAGGGAAGGCGGACACCCTGCAGCACGTGCCCGTCGGCCTCGCGCCACCGACTGAATCCGAGCAACACCACCTCACTTCCGCTTCGCACTGCCAGGGAAGCGGATGCTCCTGTCGTCGCGGCCAATTGCTCCAAATAGGGCTCGGACAGATAGATCCGATGCTGCCGGTAGGAGACCTGTCCGTAAGCCGCCAGCGCCGCGCCGATGCGATACCGACTGGTTGCGTCGTCCTTCTCGAGAAATCCCGCGTCGACGAGCGACTGCAGCAATCGATGCGTGGTGCTGACCGCAAGCTCTTGTCGCCGCGCAACTTCCGAGACTCCCAGTTCTTCGCCACTGCGAAAACATGTGAGCATGGTCAGGGCACGGGTTACCGTCTGAACTCCCGCGCCGCGTGCGTCCGTCACGAACGATCCTTTCGCTGTGGCCTGATCGACCTGAGAATCGGACGCTAACACGGACCCAGCAGTCCGGCCATCCTTTCCATCAGATGGAAAGGAACCGAACGTGGACCTACAAAAGCCCAGATGAACAGACTTCCGATGTTGTCAAGATTTCCAATCTCCAGAAAACAAACGGGGGTAAAACGGACAGGCACCCAATAGCGTCATCGTCGTCAGTTCTGACGATTCAACGCCTGAAGGAGCCACATACATGTCCCGCTTCCGCCGACTGCCACGAGCTGCCGCTGCGCTCGCCATGATCCCGCTGGCCGGGTTGGCGGTGGCGTGTGGGTCTTCCGATTCCGACAGCGCCGCAGGCAATTCCAGCGCAGACTTCACGCTCAAGGTCTTCGATCCCGGAAACTCCGGTGCCATCGCCGTCGGCAAGCGTGACGGAACCTACGACGAGGCTCTGGCACCGCTGGGCGCAAAGATCGAATGGGTCAAGACCACACCGGGATTCAGCTCCAACCTCAAACTCTTCAACAGCGGTGAACTCGACATCCAAACCGGCGCATACAGTCCCGTCGTCGGCGCACTGTCCAAGGACGTGGGTGTCCGCATCTTCGCCACCTCCGACCCGTACAACAAGGACCAGGCCGGCATCATCGCCACTCCGGAGTCCGGCATCAAGACCGTCGCAGATCTGGCCGGCAAGCGCATCGCCGTCAACCCTGCAGGCAAGGGCGAGTACATCACGCTCAAGGCTCTGACGCAGGCCGGAGTGCCGATCGATTCCGTCGAACGTGTTCCGCTGCAACAGGCTGACGCGGCGTCGGCATTCTCCACCGGGCAGGTCGACGCCTGGGCATCGTTCCTGATTCCGTATCAGGAGGCCAAGGCCAAGGGCGCGGTCGAGATCGCAACCGAGGCGAGCATCGACTCCGTGGACAGCACCATCATTGCCGGCCGCACCGTTGTACTCGAAGAGCACCCCGAAGTGGTCCAGAAGTTCCTCGAGGTCACCCAGGAACTCACCGCGAAGCAGCAGGCCGACCCGGCAGCATTCGAGAACGTCTTCGAACAGACCGGTCCGCGCGCACTCTCCGGACAGCGACTCGACGACGCGATCACCCTGGGCGGCCAGATCACCAACTTCCGCTACCCGACTGCAGCCGACGCTACCGACCTCGAATCGATCTCCACGTTGTTCGCCGACAACAAGGTGATCCAGCAGCCGATCAAGGGCAGTGACGTGATCTTCGACCTCCAGGGTGCTGTGGCAGGTTCGGCAGCGGCAGCGCCCACCACCGAGGGGAAGTGACCCGATGGTGACGCTGACCCGGCCCGCACGAACTGCGTCGCCGTCAGTGGAGCATCCGCAACTCGAAACGCCCCGCTACCGCCGCAATCGCAGCAGGCCCAAGTGGGTCTCGATCCCACTCCGCTTCCTCGTGCCCGCGCTGCTGGTTGCCGGATGGTGGATCGGATCCGCTACCGGACTGATCCGCGAAGAGATCCTGGCCGGACCTCCGGCGGTGTGGACGGCATTCGCCGAGCTGTACCAGTCGGGTCAGTTGGTCGACTTCGGTCTCGCGTCGCTTCAACGTGCCGCACTCGGTGTTTCGGTCGGTGTGATCGTCGGATTGGTGCTCGGGGTTCTGTCCGGTCTCTCCTCGCTCGGCGAAGAACTGATCGACTCGACCATGCAGATCAACCGCGCGGTTCCGTTCCTCGCGCTCGTTCCGTTGTTCATCGCCTGGTTCGGTATCGACGAAACCTTCAAGGTAGTCCTGATCGCCGTCGCGACCGTCGCCCCCATGTACGCGTACACCTACCTGGGAGTGCGCGGAGTCGATCGCAAGATGGTGGAAGCGGCACAAGGTTTCGGCTTGACGGGTTGGCGACTGGTGTTCGGAGCGATTCTTCCGACCGCCCTCCCCGGTGTTCTGATGGGGCTTCGAATCTGCCTGTCGCTCAGCATCACCGGATTGATCGCCGCCGAGCAGGTCGGCACACGTGAGGGCATCGGATATCTGGTCACCCTGGCGCAGGAATACAACCGCACCGACTACATGGTTCTGTGCATCGTCATGTACGCGGCACTGGGACTCATCTTCGACGCAATCGTCAGACTGATCGAGCGGTACTCCATGCCGTGGCGGAGATTGTCGGTGGCGCGATGACGAATACAACCATCGGCTCGCTGCCATCCACCGAAGCACCTCTGCCGCCGTTGGCGGCCCGTGAGCGGACCGGCACCACCGCGGCCGAGCGACGTGCCGGATCACCGGTAGCGGTCTCGCTCACCGGAGTGCGTAAGTCGTTCGGTGACAAGACTGTTCTAGGTGGTATCGACCTCGAGATCACGCGCGGCGAGTTCGTCGTTCTCCTCGGCCCCAGCGGCACCGGCAAGACGACCCTGCTGCGAGTGCTCTCCGGTTTGGAAGCACCGGACAGCGGTGATGTGCTGGTCCCACGCGACCGCACGGTCGTCTACCAGGAACCGCGATTGATACCGTCGAAGCGAGTTCTGGCCAATGTCACAGTCGGACAGAAACGGTCACGTCAGGTGACCGACAATGCACGCAACGCACTCGCCGAGGTCAACCTCGCGGACAAGCACCGCGCCTGGCCGGCCACCCTCTCCGGCGGCGAGGCCCAACGCGTCGCATTGGCGCGCGCTCTCGTCCGTGAACCTGAACTGCTGCTACTCGACGAACCGTTCGCAGCCCTCGACGCTCTGACACGGCTCCAAATGCAAGACCTGGTAGGCGATCTGGTCGCCCGCCACCGTCCGGCAGTACTGCTCGTCACGCACGACGTCGACGAAGCCGTACGACTTGCCGACCGTGTGCTCATCCTCGACAAGGGCGGGTTTGCCGTGGATGTCGACATCGACCTGCCACGCCCCCGCGATCGGAACGATCCCGAATCTCTGCGCTACCGAGCGAGTTTCCTGAAGGAACTCGGCGTCGGTCGCACCTTCCCCGACGGACAGGACAGTCATGACATTGATCGCTGATTCCGCAATCGACACACTCTGGTACACCCGCTGCCCCGTTCCCACCGCCAGCGGCCTCGCCAACAGTCTCGGTTGGCTCGACCGGACGGCAAACGACTCCGGAGTGCGTTTCGGCGTACTGCAAGATGCCGGACCGGAATTGGCAGTGCGCCATTTCGATCACCACCTCTCCGGACTCATTCGCGAAGGCGGCAACGTCCCCGCACTGGCCGCGCGTGCCAGTGGTTCTCCGACGAGGCTCATCGGGCTCACCTGGATCGACGAGGCCCAGGCAATCCTGGTGCGCGGAGACTCCGACATCCGAGAAGCCGGTCTTCTGGCAGGCGCTCGGATCGGCATCCCGGCCTGGGCGGCAGATCAGGCCAGGAGCTTCCCCCGTGCCATGGCCCTGCACGGCTTCGCCTCCGCACTTCGACTCGGCGAGTTGAGTTTTGCCGACGTCACTCTCGTCGAGGTTGCGACGACGGCAGCCCCCGAGGTCCGCACCGCCTCGTCCACCCGCAACACGACGTGGGGCGTCGAATCCCTGCTACGCGGCGACGTCGACGCCATCTACGTCAAGGGTGCCCGCGCCCAGGAAGTTGCCCGCGAACATGGTCTCGCCGTTGCCGTCGATCTCGATTCCACTGCATCGCTACGTGATCGCGTCAACAACGGCACCCCACGACCGATCACAGTTCATGCCGACCTACTCGAACAACGCCCGGACATCGTCGTGGGTTTCCTCGCCGAGAGCCTGAGAGCGGCGGACTGGGCCGCAGCCAACATCGACGAGGTCCGAGCCGTTCTGCAGACCGAAACACAGTCGGGGCCCGAAGGTGTGGTGGCAGCGTACGGCGAGAACTTCCACACCGGACTGCATTTGAGCCTGTCTGACGAGCGTGTGGACCTGCTCGGCGTGCAGAAACAATTCCTGTATGCGCACGGCTTCCTTGCCGCCGACTTCGACCTGCAGTCCTGGGTGGCACACGAACCACTGGAACAGGCACGCAACCTCGTTGCGCAGAAGGGCACAGCAGAATGACGGACGTCTACTGGGAGCTACCGTCTCGCGGTGACGGACGCCGGGCGGTGGCCGCACTGAACAGTCGCGGCGGCTTCGGGCCGCAGCGACCGACTACCGTCGCGACCGATGTTCGTCCCGGAAACTTCGGGCCCTTCGACGAATTGGCACAGATCGTTCTCGCCGCCGAACTGTCGGGCGTCGACGGCGTTGTTGCACCGTACGATCCGAATGGCGAAGAATCCTGGATCGTTGCTGCCGCCGCCCTACGTCAGACGCGTCATTCGCGAGTGGTCGTGGAGTTTCACCCCACTTTCGGCACCCCCGTCTACGCCGCCAAAATGTCGGCGACACTTCAGCGCCTGTCGGCAGGTCGTCTCGAATGGCGAGTGAAGGTAGAGACGGACCCCGAAGACGCCGCTGCTCGCGGCGACGTGGTTCGAGGAGCCGACCGCTACGCGCGCGCCGCGGAGTTCCTGACCGTGGCCCGTGGCGTATGGAACGAGGAGCAGATTCTCCCTGGCGGATTCGGCGGTACGGGTTACGACTTCGACGGCGAATACTACGACGTACTCGGCGGCGGATTCCGAGGCATCTTGTCGGGACTCCGTTTTCCCCGAGTACATCTGACCGGGGACTCGCCGGAAGCTCTGGAACTCTCGGCCCACCATGCCGATGTCCATCAGTTCACCCTTGCCGGCGACGAGTTGTCGACACGGATCACCACCCTCGACGACCGAGCATCCGAACTCGGCAGGACCGTCGAGAAGGTCCTGCGCATCCCGATCATCGCGAGGGAAACAGCGGACGAAGCCTGGGCTCGCGTCGAACGGCAACTGAGAGAAGCCGATTCCGCTGCACTCGAGATCGATCGGGGCGGCATCCTGTGGTCCGGATTCGACCGCATCGGCTACGAGCACAGTATCGGCCTCGTCGGAAGCTACGAGGAGGTGGCGCAGCGATTGTCGTCGTATCGCGATATCGGCGTGGACGGTTTCGTCTTGTCCGGTCGGCCACACATCGAAGAGCTGCACCGGGCGGGCGAGCATCTCCTGCACCTGGTCGATCCCGAGGGTCGGATTCGCAAGGAAGAGAAGGCCACCACAGAAGAGAAGGCCACCGCATGAGCATCGATTTCTATTGGCGGATCGGGATGGAAGGCGACCACGCGTCGCTGCGTACTCCGCGTCGCTACAACCGCGGCGATGCCGGTGGATACGGGCCGGGCAACATTGCTCCCGCGATCCGCGGCGGCGAACTGGACGGATACAGCTACATCGACCACATGGCCGCGGTGGCAAAGGCTTCCGAGTCCGCAGGGTTCCTCGGTGGACTTCTGCCGTCTTTCCCGATGACCGAGGATCCGTGGGCGACCGCAGCAGCGTTGGCCGCCGAGACCACCACCTACCGTTTCATGGTTGCGTTCCAACCAGGGTTCCTGCACCCGGTCCAGGCCGCGCGAATGTCGGCC
The DNA here is from genome assembly GCF_029457415.1 of Rhodococcus sp. RCBS9. NCBI lineage: Bacteria > Bacillati > Actinomycetota > Actinomycetes > Mycobacteriales > Nocardiaceae > Rhodococcus > Rhodococcus sp. RCBS9. Next base: position 2,404,559 of record NZ_CP120422.1, read on the forward strand.
AGTCTGCAGCGCGCAACCGGCGGACGTCTGGTTTACAACATCATCAGTGGTGGAGGCGGAGCGCCTCAGCTGTGGTGGGGCGACAAAGTCGACCACGACGATCGCTACACCAGGACATCCGAATTCCTCGATGTCCTCAAGGGTGTGTGGGACGGCGAACCTTTCGACTTCGACGGTCGCTTCTTCCAAACCCACGGCGCCGCACTGCCAACCGGACTGGCCGGCCAACCGTTTCCCGAGGTGTACTTCTCCGGATCTTCGGCCGCAGCCGTCGCCGCCGCCGGACTGCACTCCGATTACTACCTTTCCTGGCTGGAGCCGTACGCCGATCTCAGAGCCAAGATCGACGGAGTGCGGGAGAACTCGGCCAAACTGGGACGCACGCCGAAATTCGCCGTACGCATCGACGTCGTAGCCCGGCACACCGAAGAAGCCGCATGGGCCGAGATCGAGAAAGGCTGGGCCTTCGTCGACAAGGGGGCCGCCGACCGTGCAGCCCAGGGTGACTCGGTGGGCGCCGCCCGCATCAAAGGCTGGGTACCCGAACACATCACCGGCTACCGAGATCTGGAAGTGCAACCCAACGTGTGGTGCGGCTTCAGCCTCATCCGCGGCGGACCGGCGTTCGGACTGGTCGGCAGTTACGAGCAGGTCGCCGAAAGACTCGACGAGCTGCGCGAACTGGGCGTCGACGCCTTCATCCTCGCCGGTAACCCGCATCTCGAAGAGGCATACCGCGTCGGCGAAGAAGTTCTTCCCCTCCTGCAGCGCACCCCGATCACACCTTCTGGACTGGAGACTCGATGACCACCACCGAAACTCGACTCGACACCGATACCGCAGCATTCGTCGAAGAAGCTCGCAAAGCAGCAGACAAAGCATTCGACGTCTTCCGCAAGACCGGAACGGTTGCAGCCAACGGGACCGTCAACTTCGTCGAACGCGTGCCCGGCACCGAAATCGCAGTTGCACTGAACGATCCGGGACCGTGGGCGGATGACCCATCGGTGTCACCGGTTGTCGCCACCTTCGATGGAGAGGTGCTGTCCGGCAACGGATCGGCCGGATTTGTCACCGGCTACGCATCGGTCTTCCGTCAGCATCCGGAAATCACCAGCGTTGTCCACATCCACACACCGTGGCTCGGCGGTTGGGCACAGACACATCGGACGCTACCCATCCGCTATGCGGCTTCGCAGAGGCTGACGCTCTCCCGAGAGATTCCGCCGCACATCGATCGGTCCCGTTCTGCAGGCGATTTCATTCTCGAGCGTCTCGAACACGATCCCGATCTGGTGGCGATCTTCGAAGCCAACGGCGGGGTCAACGTCATCGGCCGCAGCGGGTTGCTCGACCTCGCGAAGTTCGTCGTCCTCCTCGAGGAGGGCGCACAGTTCCAGGCGATCGCCGAATCCCTCGGCGGTTCGGTCGAATTCGATCCGTCCAACCTCGCCGTGCAGTGGGGCCGCAGCGGACTCGCCGACGAGGCGCGTCGACGCGGCCTCATCTAGACACCCCCATCACTGATTCAGAACAGGAAACCGTAGATCTCATGACCGTTCGCGTCGGATACTTCCCACACAACAATTCGCTGTTCGTACTGCGCCACACCGGAATCCTCGAACGCCGTCTCCCCGATGTCGAGTGGGTGGACCTGCGTGAGCTTCCCGCCAAGCCTGCAGTGAACCCGGAAAACGCCTTGCCGACCCTGCACTCGGACTGGCTGTTCGAGGAGGGCGGATACGACGTGATCGGAACCGGATTCACGCCGCCCGTCACCGGATTGGCCCAGGGCCGCGATCTCGTCTACATCGGAATCTCCGGCCCCCGCGTGGAGAACGGGCGCCTGGTAGTCAAGGCAGAGTCCGAGATCAACACGGTAGAGGACCTGCGTGGCAAGCGCGTCGGCATCGCGCACGGATCGTGGCAGACCACACTTCTGTTGTTCGCCTTGGATCAGGCGGGGCTGACCTGGTCCGACATCGTCCCTGTCGACACCGACGTACGCGGTGGTGGAGCGGACCTCGTCGACGGCACCATCGATGCCTGGGTTGGCGCGTACCCGGGGCTGACGGACATCGAAGCGAACCACGAACTGCGCACGCTGATCGCCACCGACGGACTCTTCAGCCACCCCTCACTGTGGTTCACCCGGCGCGATTTCGCGGATACCAACCCGGAGGCCCTCCAGGCGATCATCGAGGCCCTGCAGGAATCCGACGCCTGGATCGAAGCCAACCCCCGCGAAGCCGCCCAGGTCTTCGTCGACGACGTCGAGAAGCGTGGCGGGTCCGCGAGCCTCGATGCCTGGGAAGCTGCACTGCGCGGACGTCCTTTCGGTGTCAACCCTGTCACCGACGAGTTCCTGGACGAGCAGCAGCGCGCGGCCGATCTCCTGCTGAGCAACGGACTACTGCCGAAAGCGGTCACCGTCCGCGAAGCAGTCGTGCCGTGGATCAGCGAGTTCGTCGGTTCGGATCGTTCGTCGATCTGAGGACCCACTCCGGACAGATCCGCTTCACACGTGAAAGATACCGAACGGTCTGCCATTGTGAAGGAATGCGGCGGCGCGTGGGTGAGAGTTGGTCCACGCGACCAGTCTCAGGGGTAACCCCTGGGTCGGCCAGAAGAATTGGATACTGCGTCCACCGGCGTTCGGCACGCTCCGCGTGCTTGCCGCCGCACCGGACAAAGGATTTGGTCACCCCGCCCCGTCGCATCCCGGAGTCGAATCATGCGTGACTTCGAGCTCGATCCCGAGTTGGCGCGTCGTCTGGCCGTTGCGGCCGCTGACGCTCCGTGGACCCTCAGCGGCCTCGAGGAGGCATTCGGAACCGTCTTCGACGTTTCCCCGACGCTCCTGGCCGTGCGCGTTCTCGACCTCATGCCCGCTCCACCGTTCGAACCGCAGACTCTGTATCGATTGCTTCGCGAACTACCTCGCCTGCGGCCTGTTCCTCTCTCACTGGACACCAATGAAACCTCGGTGTGGCGGTTCGACGTTCCCCGCTACAACACCAGTGTGGACCTGGCTCGTTCACTGGATCTGACGATCTCCGAACTCGAGTGGTTCGCCGACCGAGGGGAATGGCTCCGCACGAAACCCCGACCGCTACGCCACTACCGGCCGATGCAGATCAGCAAGAAGGCCGGCGCTCGCCTCCTCGAGGTACCGAAACCCCGATTGCGCGAAATTCAGCGGAAGATCCTGCGCCGCATCCTCGACCTGGTGCCCCCGCACGACGCGGCACACGGATTTGTCCGTGGTCGAAGCCCTCTGACTTTTGCAGCGCCGCACGCACAGTCGGAAATCGTGATCGGCGTCGACCTCGCGCAGTTCTTCCCCTCGATCAGCGGCAGCCGCGTTCACGCCGTCTTCACAGCCCTCGGCTATCCACCCGCAGTGGCAGGTGTTCTCACCGGATTGTGCACTGTTGCAACACCTGCCGATACCCTGCGCGGCCTTCCGTATGCACAGGCATCACAGCTACGCACCGCGCATCTTCCGCAAGGCGCGCCAACTTCGCCTGCACTGGCGAATCTCGTCGCACGCAAACTCGACATCCGCTTGAGTGGACTCGCACAAGCGAACTGGCTCACCTACACCCGATACGCCGACGACCTCGCGTTCTCTGGAATCGAAGTAGCCGACGTCGGCACCCTCCTCTGGACGGTCGAGCAGATCGCCAGGGACGAAGGGTTTGCCATCCATCCACGAAAGACCAAGGTGATGCGCCCTCATCGACGCCAACACCTCACCGGGCTGGTGATCAACGACCAACCCTCGTATCCGCGCGACGACTACGATCGCTTGCGCGCCCTGCTGCACAATGCCGCCAGCACTTCTGCGCAGGAACAGAATCGGGATGGCGTGGAGAACTTCCGCGCCCACATCTACGGCCGGATCGCGCACATCGGCGAAACCAGCACTACACGCCGACGCACATTGCTGCGCCTGGCTGAACGTGTGGATTGGGACGGTTAGTGCCCGCGAGCAGTCAGAACCGCGGGGTGTAGGCCATGCATTCGACTTCCATGTGCGCACCCAGTGCCAGTCCGTCTGTTCCGAACGCACTGCGGGCCGGCAGTCTCGACGCCGGGAAGTACTCGAGGTAGACCTTGTTGAACTCCTGCCAACGAGACATGTCGTCAAGCATGACAGTACATTTGAAGATTGCTTCGACGCCGGAACCGTAAGCGATCAGCGAAGCCACGATGTTCTCCATGGTCTGACGAGCCTGCGCTTCGAAGCCGTCGGCCAAAGTCCCGTCCGGGAGCATGCCGATCTGACCCGACAGATACAGAACGTCTCCGACGCGCACTCCGGTGGAGAACGGCGTATCGAAAGCGGGTGGGATGAACTCGACGGTCTGAGATGAATCCATTAGATCTCCTCGGAGTTAGAATATGCGTGACGAGTTGGCGTTTCAGCGCACTGGGCGCGCACGAACATCGGCCAGGAAGTGCGCCACCAACTCGTTCCACGCGTGTGGGTCCTCGAAATAGGGGGAGTGACCGCGGTCGGCAAGTTCGACCACTTCGGCGTGGGGCAGGAACTCGGCGGCGCTGCGAATCCGCTCGGGTGTCATCAAATCGTCCAGCTCACCCGCGATCAGCAGAACCGGCGCCGTCACCGCGGCAAGATCGCTCGGCGAGTAGTTGTGGTCCTTGAGAATTCGGAAGAACTCGGTGTCAGGTGGGCGATGACCGAAGGTGCCGAGAGCTTGGTACAGGTATGCCCTCGCCATGTCCAAGCTCGGCAACCGTCCGCCCACAGCGGGATGCTCCCCCAGGGGCCGCGCGGTGACGGGTGCTGCGGTGAGGGGAGGTGCGCTGTCCGGACCGAATCCGACGGGAATGCCGCCGGTCGTGCAGGCCAGGACTACCGACTCCACCCGGTCCGGAACAGCGATCGCGGTCCCCAATGCGGCCCAACCGCCCATCGACTGGCCGACCACGTGCGCTCGATCAACCGCCAACAGGTCCATGATTTCGATCAGATCAGAGACTGCCGCTACCGGGCCGTGGTTGCCGTTCTCGTTGGTAGAGCGGCCGAATCCTCGCTGATCCCAGCTGATCACCCGATAGTGCTGAGCGAAGTAGGGCACCTGCTGGTACCAGACGGCCGCATTTCCGCCGAGACCGTGCGTGAGAATCAGATCCGGGCCCTCGCCGGCAGTCTCGTACCAGACCCGTTCGCCGTCTGCGACGGTGATGAAGCCCTCGGTCCTTGAAATCATCCTTGTTCTCCTGTGTCGGACGGGCGCTTGCCCGAAGTGTGGTCAGTGAGGAGTTGCTGCACTTCATCGGTGGCCCGCAGCAGGTGTTCTTCGACCATTCGCGTCGTTTTCGCATCGAAGTCGGTATCGAAACCGATCACCGTCAACGCACAGAGCGGAGACCCCTTGCGGGAAGACACTGCACGCGAGACCGAACCGATGATGTCCTGAGATCGTTTGTGGACAACGGCGAATCCGGTTTTCTGCGTCTCGGCGATGTCGGCGAGAAAGCCGGTGGGTCCTTCCAGTGGATAGCCACTCTTCTCCACCATCGCCAGGTAGGGCGCCCGGGTGTTGTCCTCGAGTGCCGCCACCAACGCGAGCGGACCCGCGAACCGGTGCGGCGGAAGCAGATCCCCGAGCATACGAGTGATCATCTTGAGTCGCTCGGGACGCAGCGCCGCGATGATCCGCGTCCCGCCGCTCTCGAGAACCTGCAGATTCACCATCATGTCCGTGCTCTCGGACAGCACCCGCATGGTCGGATCGCACAAGGCCGCCAACGAATGCGCTGCCGCTTCGTGGGAAACCTGCAGTGCAGCCGGGCCGGGGAGATAGCGACCGTCGTAGCGGAAGACCCAACCACGGTTCGCGAGTTCTCCGAGCACTCGGTGCGCAGTCGGGCGGAGCATCCCGACTTCTTCTGCCAGTTCGCTGAGCTTCATCGGCGTGGTCGAGCGCGCGATGGCCTCGAGTAGATCCAGCGCTTTGTCGACGGCGGACGCAGAACCCTTCGTCATCCGATCCCCTCCCGGTGCCGTGGATGTACCCGGCGATCCGAAATCTCGTGTTCTTGGAAAACCCTTGGCATTCGCCTAGGAAATTACTATAGTCACAACAATCGTTCCGGCGTACGGAATTCTTTGAGCGTCTTCACCTTCCCACCGGATTACCGGCAAGGAAGTCATATCTTTCCCAGCGAGAGGTTTTCGGACATGACGGTTGGACTTACCCTTCGGTCGACACCACGGTTCAGAGTTGTTGCCCTGGCCGCAGTCGCGACCGCGGCATTGGCACTGACAGGCTGTTCGAGCGACGCCACGGCCTCCGACGACGGGGGCACCCAGACCACCACGATTCGAATCGCACCTCAGCCGATCGCGGACTTCGCACCGATTTGGCTCGGCATGGAGCAGGGGTACTTCACCGATGAGGGACTCGACATCCAACTCGTGGAGGGCGGCGCTAGTTCCTCGGCTCAAATTCCGTTGTTGCTCAGCGGAAATGCAAATATGGCAGCCACGACTGCCGCTGCCGCAATTCAGGCACGGAGCCAGAACATGCCCGTCACCATTGTCGGCGGGCTCACGAATTTTGCCGCAAATGACAGCGTCGACCAGTCCGGTCTCGTGGTCGCCAAGGACAGTTCCATCAGCGGCTTCCGTGACCTCGAAGGCAAGACCGTCGCGATCAGCGGTTTGAAGTCCGTCAGCGAAGCAGTCATCTCTGCCGCGGTGGAGAAATCCGGCGGAGCAGCGAACAAGGTCTCGTTCATTCAGGCGCCCATGCCCAACCTCGGCGACCTGGTTTCCACCGGCGGGGCCGACGCGGCATTCCTCATCGATCCGTTCCTGAGTAAAGCAACCGACTCGGGGCTGAAGATCCTCGGCCACCCCTTCCCCTTGGCCGCACCCGGTGTACCGGGGACCTCGCTGGTCGCTTCGGAATCGTTTGTCAATGCGAACCCTGACTCACTCGCGAAATTCCGTACCGCGCTTGCCAAATCAGTTGACTACGCCAATCAGAATCCGGGCGCGGTCAAGGCTGCACTCTCGACACAAGCCAAGATTCCGCTCGAAATGCTGGCCAACAGCAAGAATCCTCAGTTCGTCGCAGTAGTGGAACCGGGTGCTCTCGGCACGGAGATCGAACTGCTGGTCAAGTACGGGGTACTGACGGATTCGGTCGAGGCCGAATCCCTGCTGACCCCGGCCAACTGAGTTGTCCGCCTTGACAACCCTGCAGACTCGCCGCAGGCAGGTTCTGCTCGGTCGGCTGCTGACGCTCTTCGCGTTGGCAGCCGCCTGGCAGATCTTCGGAATGCTCGGCGACGAGGACGTCAAAGGTATTCCGAAGTTCAGCGACGTGGCAGTGGCCTTTGTGAACGAGCTCGGCACGTCCTCGTTGTGGACATCACTGGGACAAACGGTGACCACCACGGCGATCGGATTGGCGCTGTGCCTGGTGATCGGAATCCCGGCAGGGCTGCTGCTCGCCGCGCACCCGTTCCTGACGGTCTCCTCCCGCTTCGTCATCGACTTCTGCCGAACCGTTCCGCCGCTCGCAATCATTCCGCTCTTTCTGCTGATCATGGGCCCGACGCAACGGATGGCGGTGGCACTGATCGTGGCAGTAAGTGTGTGGCCGATTCTGCTCCAGACGATTCACGGTGTGCGCAACGTCGACCCGGAACTGCTGGCCACCGCACGATCCTTCCGACTTCCACTGTGGCGCAGGCTCGCTCTCGTCGTCGCACCGGCGTCGATGCCCTACATCTTCACCGGGATTCGCATCTCGGCAACACTGAGCTTGCTGCTGACCATCGGTGCAGAATTGATCGCGGGCGTGCCGGGACTCGGTAAGGAGATCCTGCTGAGCCAATCCGTTCCCGATCGAATGTTCGCACTGATCATCGTCGCCGGACTACTCGGAATGCTGCTCGCCTTCGCCGTGATGGCGATCGAGAATCGTTTACTTGCCTGGCATTACATCCCGAGGAGGATGACGACGTGAAGATGATGTCAGGACTTCGACTCCTCGCGTGGGAGTTGTGGCTGCCGATCTTGATCGTCGTCGTATGGTACTTCGGTTCGGAGTCGAGCAAGTCGCCTTACTTCCCGCCGCTGTCACGTATCTGGAAAGCGTTTGTGGACAACTGGTTCGGTCCGGGATTCGCCCACGACGTCGTACCGAGCTTGACCAACCTTGCCTTCGGTCTCGCCGTGGCACTGGCGGTCGGCGTCGGTGCCGGTCTCCTGCTGGCACTGTTCCCGCTGGCTGCCGACATTGCCGATCCGTTTCTCCAGTTCTTCCGCGCTATTCCGGCGCTGGCCGTATTACCCGCACTTTTCATCGTTTTCGGAACCGGTTCGACGGGTAACGTTGCCGCCATCGCCTTCGGCGCGGTCTGGCCGATACTCCTCAACACCCTCGACGGCATTCGCTCCATCGACCCGAGTATCCGATTGGTGGCGCGCAGCTACCGGATCCGTACACCCCTCCTCGTGACGCAGGTACTCCTCCCCGGAGCGATGCCGCAGATAACAGTCGGTATCCGCACCAGTCTCGCGATCGGTGTCGTCATCATGGTCGGAAGCGAAATGTACGTCTCCACTGCAGGAATCGGTCACTTCGTGATCGTCGCGCAACAGACCTTCGCGATCGCCGACATGTGGTCCGGAATTCTCCTGCTGGGAATCATCGGATACGTGCTCAACCTCGGATACGGCGTGATCGAACGATGGTTGCTCAGATGGCAGCCGCGGACCCACGACGCTCTCGCAGTGAAAGGAAACTGATGTCATCCACAGAATCTGCGGCATCGAAACCCGCAGTCGAACTGTGCGGCCTCGGGGTGACCTACGGCGGTCCCACCGGCCGCGAAGTGCTCCGCGGCATCGATCTGTCCGTTGCACCCGGAGAAATCGTCTGCATCGTCGGCCATTCCGGCATCGGCAAGAGCACGCTGATTCGTTGCATCGCCGGTCTGCAGAAGCCGACCACTGGTGAGGTCCGCATCGCCGGGATCGCGATCGATGCACCGCCGGCCACGCTGGCTCTCGTGTCACAGGACTACGGACGCACACTGATGCCGTGGCTTCGAGTGGGCGAGAACGTTCGCCTGCCGCTACGGGGCAACGGTCTGGCGCGGAAGGTTCAGAACGAGAGGGTTAGCGATGCACTTGCCGTTGTCGGTCTAGGCGGTGCTGCGCGTTCCTACCCCTGGCAGTTGTCCGGCGGAATGCAGCAGAGAGTGGCGATAGCTCGCGCTCTCGCCTATCGGCCGCAGGTACTCCTCATGGACGAACCCTTCGCGTCGGTCGATGCGCAGACCCGCGCGGAACTCGAAGACCTGCTGCTGACGCTTCAGCGTGATCTTGGCATCACCGTCCTCCTCGTCACCCACGACGTCGACGAATCGGTGTACCTGTCCGATCGAGTGGTCGTCCTCGGCGGAACTCCGGCATTGACGCAGGACATCGTCGACGTCCCGTTGACCGGAGCTCGAGATCAACTGACCACCAAGGCAGACCCACTGTTCATCGAGTGCCGTACCAGGGTCCTGTCCGCGATCCAGCAGTCGAAGGTGGTGGCGCCCGTGTCGTAAGCGCCTCGCCTAGGCTGGCTCCGTGATCCTTCTCCTCATCGGCCTCGCGCTGCTCGGATTCTGCGGCTACCGGTTCAGGCAGGATCGACGGAGGCTGAGCAACGGCGTCTACCTACTTCTCGGACTGATCTTCACCGGTCTGTGGATGTTGCAGTCGGGTGCGCCGGGAACCGAGGTCCCGTCGTTCGTCATCGCGACGATCGCTCTGCTCTCGCCGTTGCTGGTGCTCATGCTTGCAGGATTCCTGATCGTCAACGGAGTCACGATGCTGCGGCGCGAGGGATTCAGCGTCGCGAATCTGCTCTCACTCGTCGCCGGACTCGGCCTGCTCGTTCCCTACGTGTTGCTCGCATCAGCGCTGCTTACGCAGAGATATTGGCTCGCAGTCGTTCTCGGTTCGTTCAGCCTGGTCGCGTCGTACCTGGGGTTTCTGTTCACGAGCTTTCTGCTCTACTCCTACGTCTACGGACGCCAGAAGTACCAGCCCGGGATGGACGCGATAGTGGTGCACGGCGCCGGGCTTTCGGGCGCCGACGTGACACCCCTGCTTGCCAGCCGTCTGGACAAGGCGGCCGACGTCTTTCGCGCCGAGGTCCGCGAAGGACGTTCACCACTGTTGGTCGTGAGCGGCGGGAAGGGTTCGGACGAGGTGGTCAGCGAGGCGGACGCAATGTGCGTCTACCTCGTCGATCACGGGATACCGCGCGAGAGCGTGATTCTCGAGGACCGCTCGACCACCACGCTCGAGAACCTCGAGTACACCAGGGACCTTCTCCGTGCCAACACCACGAAGCCTCGAATGGTGCTGGTCACCAGCAACTTCCACATCCTCCGAACTGCGACGTTTGCCCGAAGCCTCGATCTGGATGCGGAAGTCATCGGTTCCCACACCGCCCGGTACTACCTGCCGAGCGCCATTCTGCGCGAGTTCGCCGCCGTCACGGTGGAGCACAAGTGGCTCAACGGAACGGTCTGCCTGATCCTGGCCGCCCTGCCCCCACTGGTGGTCTGGGCGGCAGGAGGCATTTCGTAGCCGGATTCAGCGAATCAGGCTCTCGACGGCCATCGGTCGGCGACCCAGAAGCAGTTCGACGGCCGCGCTGCCGGCAAGAAAATCGTGGTGGTTGTAGAACTCGAACATCGCCGCCAGACGCGAGCTGGCGTTGACGTCAAGGCTGCTGCCGATCTGTTCGCGCCATTGATCCACGCTGATCTGATCTATCGCGACGGTCCGTGACGTCTGCTTTTCCACCATCTGTGCCACCTCCATGACGCTCAGAGCTTGCGGGCCGCCCACCTCGTACGTCGCTCCGTGATGTTCACCCGAGCCCTCGCTCAGTACGACCGCGGCAACAGCCGCCACGTCCGCCAGACTCACGAACGAGAACTTCGTTTCCGCGCTGTACGGCAGGACGATGGTGTCAGATCGGCCCGTGAGTACCGCCTCGAAATTCTGCGCGTACGCACACGGTTGCAGCACAGTCCATTTCAAGGGTGAACGATGCAGTTCGTCCTCACACCTGGCTTTGTCCAGGTGATGCGGCATGGACGGGCTGAACGGCCACGCGACGGAGTGATAGACAAAGTGCTCCACTCCCGCCGATGCCGCTGCCGTCAGCGCATTGCGAAGCAGTGCGGGCTCGTCGGGATGGACGTTCGGGGCAATGAAGTACACGCCTCGGCACCCGGCGAGCGCCTTGCGCAGTCCGCTTCCGGTTTCCAGTTCTACCTCGAAGTCCCCGTCGACACGCGCCTTTCGCACCAGTCGCCGAACTGTCACGCTCGGCGGCAGTGCTGCGACGACGGCCTCACCGGTCTTACCCGCGGCGCCGATCACCGCGATGTCGGCGCCGCGAGCAATTCCGTTCTCCATGAGAGTTTTCCGTCCTAGACGTAGTCGTAGACCGCTGAGGTGGCGCCACCCGAAAGCTGCGCGTAGCCCGGACCCCGATCGAAGAAGGGCTCGTTCTCACCGCGTTCCGAGCGCAACTGATCCCGCAACTCCGTGGTAGCAGCCTCGTCGACGGTCGGCTCGTCACCCTCGATCACAACGACAACGCCGTAGTCGTCGCGTGCACCCTCTACGGAAACCTTGCGCCACTGAATGTCTCGCAAGACCTCCTCGATCGGGCGCTCCAGTGGATCTCCCCAACCGCCACCACCGGTGGTGCGAATCCGTACGACCTCGCCGGCCTTGATCGGCTCGGCATCGGTCAGCGCGTCGAACTCACGCTCGTTCGGTCCACCCGGATCCAGGACGACGGAGAACGGCCGACCGGCCTTGCCACCCTTGACTCCCCAGCAGGCGAGAATCGAACGGTCCGCGATGGACATGAAGTGAGCATCCTTGAGCATGCGGATGTGCTTCTCGTATCCCAAGCCGCCGCGGTAACGTCCGGCTCCGCCCGAATCCATGGCCAGACCGAGCTTTTCGACGATGAAGGGGAAACGGCTCTCGGTGAACTCGGTCGGCAGGTTCCGTGAATCGGGAACGACGTGAATCGTGTCCTCGCCGTCGGCGTAGTAGCGTCCGCCGGAACCTCCGCCGAGCACCTCACGCATGAGATACGAGTGACCCTCGAAGTCCTCACCGTACACACCGGTGTACCTGATGGTCTCCTGATCGGCGGGCATGTTGCCGTCCACAGCCTTGGCCACGACGCCGGCCAGCACTCCGAGCAGACGGAGGATGACAAACGTGCGAGCGTTGGTGGGGGCAGGGAAGATCGGGGTGATCAATGTTCCCTTCTCGGGGAACTTCATCTCGATCAGCGGTACGACGCCCTCGTTGACATCCAGTTCGGCCATGCGCTCCGGGGTGTCCGCGAGGTTACGCAGAATCGGGGCCAACCACTTGATGAGGAAGTTTCCGTCCGCGTAGTCACCACAGTGGTTGATCGGGCCCTTTGCCTGCGGTCCGGTTCCGTTGAAGTCCAGGATGAGTCGCTCGCCGCCCTCGTCCTCCGGCCGCGTCTTCGTGAGCGTGATCCGCTGGATGTGGAGCATCGGTTCGTCGACGCCGTCGTGCTCGGCGTAGTCCTCCCACGTGTACTCACCGACCGGGATCTTGCTGAGGATCTCGCGGCGGTACGTCTCGGTGGTCGCGTCCATCATCGCGTCGAAGCACGACTCGACGGTGTCGACGCCGTAGCGCTCGAACAGTTCGGTGAGTCGGCGCGCACCCATCAGGCACGCCGAGCACTCGGCGTCGAGATCGGCTGCGAGAGCGTCGGGCATGCGGGAGTTACGCGTCATGATGCGCAGCGCCGCCTCGTTGGGAACTCCCTGGTCCCACAGTTTGATCGGCGGAACCATCAGTCCCTCTTCGTACACCGTGGTGGCGCCGGACGGCATGGAGCCGGGGCAGCAACCGCCGATGTCGTCGTGGTGACCGAATGCCTGAACGAACGCAACAACCTTCGGCTCGGCATCGGGAGTGACGCGGGCGAAGACAGGCACCGTGACGCAGAGGTCGGGGAGATGGCCGATGCCACCTTCGGACAGGTAGACGTCGTTGTGGAAGTACACGTCTCCCGGCTTCATCGTCTCGAGCGGGAAGTCCCGGGCGATCGGATGAACCAGTGCGGAATACGAACGGCCCGTGAGCTTGCGGAGGTTCCGGTCGTGAATACCCGCGCGGAAGTCGTGAGCGTCACGGATCATCGGCGAACGCGAGGTGCGCGAAATGGAGGTCTCGACTTCCATTTCCACGCTGGCGAGGTAACCGGCGACGATCTCGACCAGAATCGGATCAGGTGACGCGCCGTCGGTAGCGGTGAGTCGGTACGGCTTGGCCGCGGTGGCAGCAGCAGCATCGAGAATGGCGGTCATCACTTCACTCCGTTCGAGTCGGAAGACTTCGAGATACGAATGTTCCCGAAGGTGTCGATACGTGCCGAGAATCCGGGATGGATCGGGACAGTCGAGCTGAACTCCTCGATCACGGCCGGTCCTTCGATGACGTCACCCGCACCGAGCAGTGTGCGATCGTAGGTGGCCGTTTCGACCCAGCTGTCGAAATACGATTGACGCGAACCGGTTCGAGCGGTGTCGGCGCCGGTGCCGGCCGGGATCTCCTTGAGCGTCGGACGCTTGATCGGGCCGATGCCACTCACGCGCAGGTTGACCCATTCCACGTGCTGCGACGGGTCTCCCCGGAAGTCGTAGCCGTACAGCTCGCGGTGCGCCTGGTGGAACGCCTCGGCCGCGTCGTCCATGATCTGCGTCGTGACGGTACCTTCCGCCACCGGGACGCGTACCTCGAAGGCCTGACCGAGGTAACGCAGATCCGCAGTGCGAGAGTACTTGCGCTGCGTCTCGTCGAAACCCTCTTCGGCAAGCGCGATCTCGGCTTCGCCGGCCAGCGCGTCGAACTGGCTCTGCAGGTCTTCAGCCTTCAACCGGTCGTGACGACTGACGTGCGTCTGGACGTAGTCGTTGCGGACATCGACCGTCAGCAGACCGAACGCGGAGACGTTACCCGGATTGAGCGGGACGAGAACGTCTTTCAGACCCAGGATGTCGACGAGACGGCAGGCGAGCAGGGAGCCGGAACCGCCGAACGTCACGAGGGTGAAGTCGCGAACGTCGAGGCCACGCTTGACGGTGATCTGACGCAGGGCGTTGGCCTGGTTCCATGCCGAGACCTCGAGGACGCCGACCGCGCACTCTTCGAAGCCCAGACTGAGCTGTGTTGCAAGCTCTTCGAGGCCCTTGCGTGCCAATTCCGTGTCGAGAGGAATCTCGCCACCGAGCAGGTGGGGTGGGATGCGACCGAGCAGGACGTGCGCGTCGGTGATGGTCGGTTCGCTGCCGCCCTTGCCGTAGCACAACGGTCCGGGATCGGCGCCGGCCGACTGAGGGCCGACTCGGAGGGTGTGTTCCGGCGTCATCCACGCGATCGACCCACCACCGGCGCCGACGGTCACGACGTCGATCATCGGGATCTTCGACGGGTAGTTGCCCACTCGCCCTTCGGTGGTCAGCGCGGGCTCGCCGCGAACCACGACGGTGACATCCGTCGACGTTCCGCCGCCGTCACAGGTCAACACCTGCTCGACGCCGGCGGCGTCGGCGATCAGCGCAGCACCGAGGGCTCCGGCGGCCGGTCCCGACAGGACTGTCGTAATAGGCTGGTGAACAACCTCTTTGGCCGACAGGACACCGCCGTTGGACTTCATGACGTAGAACGGGATGTCGCGGGGTTCACCGTCGGTGGTCGAGAACTCACGCAGACGATTCGCGATGTTGTTCACGTAGTTGCGGATGTTCGGCTTGACCGCGGCGTCCACGAGTGTGGTGATGGACCGCTCGTATTCGCGGTACTCACGCAGCACCTGGCTCGAGATGCTCACCGTCGCATCGGGGAAAACTTCGAAGAGGATGTCGCGTACGCGCTCCTCGTGCGTCGGATCGGCGTACGAGTGCATGAGGCAGACGCCGATGGTCCGGATCCCGCGGTCCTTGAAGAACTGCGCTGCGCTGCGAACGCTCTCTTCGTCGAGCGGACGAATCTCGCTGCCGTCGAAGGAAAGGCGTCCACCGACGGTGCGTACACGATCGGCGGGGACGATGCGTTCGGGCTTGACCCAGAAGTACGAGTTGCCGTAACCGTCCGGCACCGACTGACGAGCGATTTCGAGAACGTGCTCGTAGCCCTCAGTGGTGATGAAGCCGAGGTTCTCGACCTTGCCTTCGAGCAGCTTGTTCGTCGCTACGGTCGTACCGTGGCTGACCGCACCGATCGAGTCGCCACTCTCACCGAGCTTGGCGAGTACCTTCTCGATACCGGCGAGAAAGCCCTCGGCGGGGTCCGCCGGGGTGGACGGGGTCTTGGTGGTGACGATGGCGCCGGTTTCGTCGTCCACTGCCACGATGTCGGTGAACGTTCCGCCGGTATCGATACCGACCCGAATCTTCCTGGGTTCCACGCTTCCTCCTGAGATCTTTGGCTCGTCTCGTCTGGTACCGATCGACGGTTGCGGCCTAGCCGGTGAGTGGCTCGTACCTGACGTGTAGAGCTATTCCACAGGTTCGGAAGAGCGGATTCTTTGTCACAATTCGCCGAATCGGGGGACCAAGGTTCGGCGCACGATCACGAGCGGATCTTCGCCGGCGCCTCCATGGGTTACGCGGACGTGAAAAACGCCCCGAACCTGGTCGGTTCGGGGCGTTTCCCTCATCGCAAATCAGCTGTTGACACCTGAGTGAACTACTCGCGACAACCAGAACGCGCCAGGAATCCGCCTATAGCAACACCTGACAAAGCAATGGCTGCGCCGACGACGGCGCTGACCATCACCGTGCGAGCATCTGTGCCGCCCGCTGTCGGTGCAGCGGCCGGAAGAACCGCCGGTGCCGCGACAGCTCCGGAAACTACCGGCGCGCCTTCGACCGCCACTGCCGGTATTGCCGCCGCCACGGCGGCAGTGACCTTCTCGGGGATGCCGTTGGCAATGACGCCGTCGATGCTCTTGAAGAACACCCCGGCCATCTTCTTGGCTACACCGGTGATCATGCGCTGCCCGACGCCGCCGACCATCCCGCCGACCACGGCGTCGGCGTCATACGAAAGCAGCGTGCCACCCTCGTTCTCCGTCAAGGTGACCGTGACGTCCGCCTTCACCGTGCCGGGAGCACCCGCCCCCGAAGCCGTCATGACAAACGAATTTGGCCGATTCTGTTGCGACAGAACAACCTCGCCGTCGTAGACGCCCTTGATCGACGCGACCCCCGCCATGATGGAGAGCTTGTAGTGATTGTCCGTGAGCTGCTCGAGCGACTGCACACCGGGAATGGTCGCGGCCAGTACACGACCGTCCTGGAGCTTGTCGTAGACCTCTTCGCGAGGTGCCGTCAGCTGCGCGGTGCCGGCGATTCTCATGCATTCTCCTCTGATGACGAACCCGCGTGTGCGAGTCGAAGTTCGAACAGTTCGGACGGTGAAATGGGCATGGACGTGATCGAGATTCCTTCGGCGTCCTCGATGGCAGCCGCGATGACGGCGCTGGTGGGGATCACACCCGCCTCACCGGCACCCTTCATTCCGAGTGGGTTGAGTCCCGACGGCGTGACGGTGTGATCCATCTCGAGCGAATCCGGCATCTCGGTGACGAACGGCATCAAGAAGTCCATGTACGACGCGTTGAGCATCTGCCCGTGCTCGTCGTAGACGATCCGCTCGTAGAGTGCGCCGCCGATACCTTGCGCGACGGCGCCCATGACCTGACCTTCGACGATGCGGGGGTTGATCACGTTTCCGCAGTCGTGGATGACAACGTAACGACGGACCGTGATCTCGGCTGTCACGGGATCGGTTTCGACGATCGCCGCGTGCACTCCCGAAGCGAAGGTGGAACTGGGCGGCGAGTAGTAGCCGGTTGCTTCCAGACCGGGCTGCTCACCCTCGGGAATCGGCGGCTTCGACATGTCCGTGTCGGTCTTGGCGAAACCGGTGGCCAGCTTCGACTCACGGTCGAACGCATATCGTAGCGGGTTCGACAGCACGGCAACAACACTCAGCGGTACGGACGTACCTTCCACGCCGGCTTCGGTGCCGATCTTGCACACGTGGCCTTCCCGGAGTTCCAGTTCGGTTTCCGGCAGATCCAGGATTCCGGACGCGATCTTCTTCGCCTTCTCCGCGACCATCTGCGCCGCGACATGGAAGGCCGAACCTGACATGACCGCACCACGCGAGGCGAAAGTGCCGACGGCATAACCGAACCGGCGGGTGTCACCCGTGACGATCTCGACGTCGGAGACCTTGACTCCGAGGTCGTCCGCAACGATCTGGGCGAACGCGGTCTGATGGCCTTGGCCTTGCGTCGTCAAGCCTGTTGCGGCCTTGACCTTTCCGGACGTCTCGACCACGACGTGCGCACCCTCGTAGGGTCCGGGTCCGGTTCCCTCGACGTACGCGCCGATACCGATGCCGACCGACCGACCTTCGGCACGAGCCTTCCTCTGGTACTCGGGAAATCCGTCCCAGTCGATGAGCTTCTTGAGCTTGTCGATGCCCGCCTGGTAGTCGCCCGTGTCGTAGATCAACGGGCGTCCGTCCTGGAACATCAGGCCGAAGTCGTACGGCATGTCCTCGGGGCGAATGAAGTTCGCCTCCCGCACCGCGATCTTGTCCTTGTTCAGGTACTTGGCGATGGCGTCCATGGATCGCTCCATCGCGAACACGGCCTGCGGACGTCCGGCGCCGCGGTACGGGGTCACGATCACGGTGTTGGTGTACAGCGAATAGGCGTTGACCCGGAACGACTTCGGCTTGTACGGCCCGAGAACCTGCGTCGCGGTGTTGATCATGACGATGATCCCGTACGGCAAGTAGGCACCGTTGTCGTGCCAGAACGTGAAGTCGAACGCCAACAGACGACCCTCGTCGTCGAATCCGATGTCGACCTTCTGGATCTGCCCGCGCTCGTGTGCGCTCGAGATGAAGTGCTCACGGCGATCCTCGACCCACTTCACCTCACAGGAGATACCGGCCTGGCCGAGGCGTCGAGCGGCCCACGTGATCATGACTTCTTCGGGCCACGGGTGAACGATCTTGACGCCGAATCCGCCGCCGACGTCAGGAGCGATGCAGTGAACCTTGTTCAGCGCCATCCCCAATCGCGCGGCGATTGCGGCGCGGGCGGACGTGGACGTCTGGGTGGAGGTCCAGAACGTGAGGGTGTTCTCGTCACCGTCCCAACGTGCGTAGACACCCTTGCCCTCCATCGGCATGGAAGCCGAACGCTCGATTTCGAGATCCAGCGTCAGTCGGTGCGGCGCGGCGGCCAGTTCGGCATCCAGATCTCCGAACCCGTGCTGCAGGTGAGCGGCGACGTTGTCCGGAACGTCGGCGTGGACGGCGTTGGCGGCGGTGCGAGCGACGTCGATCCCCACTACAGGCTTCAGCGCCTCGTAGGTGACGTCGATCTTCGCGCAAGCGTCCTCGGCGATGTACCGGTTGTCCGCAACCACCATGGCGATGGCTTCGCCGACATGCTTCACCTCGTCCTTCGCGAGGGGATACCCGTTGCGCGGAGCGATGATTCCCGGATGAGGAATGAGCAGTGGCAGGTTCTCCGCCATTTCCGGCGTGTCCGCGAGGAGATCTTCGTAGGTGTAGATGGCATGCACACCAGGCACTTCCAGCGCCTGGTCGATGTCGATGTCGATGATTCGCGCATGAGCGTGCGGCGACCTGACGAATGCCGCGATCAGCGCGTTGTGGCCCAGATCGTCGAGGTATCGCCCCTGACCGCTGAGCAGACGCGTATCTTCCTCGCGCGGAATCGGTTTACCGAAGAACTTGCCGTCGTCGGCAACCGAATGATCGGCCGTCGAATGATCGGAAGCGGGATGCTTCGCCCCGTTGCGCTTTGCTGGTTTGACCGGAGTACTCATGCCTTACCCGCCCGTCCTCCGACGGGATTCGTTGTTCCCCGCACTTTACGATCCAACGCCTCCCGAGTGGACGCGTCGTCGATTCCGAGCGGGAACTGCCCGGCCCGTTCACGCTTGATCTCGGCTGCGCGCAGAACCGACGCCCTGATGTTCTGGTACCCCGTACAACGGCAGAGGTTTCCCGCTATCGCGTCGGTAGCTTCCTCCCGCGTGGGGTTGGGGTTCTCCTCGAGAAATGCCGCGATGGTCGTCACGAATCCCGGAGTGCAGAATCCGCACTGCAGACCGTGACAATCCTTGAACGCCTGCTGAACCGGATGCAAAGTGCCGTCCGGCTCGACGAGGCCTTCGACGGTGGTGATCGATCGACCTTCGAGGCTGGCCGCGAGGACGAGGCAGGATCGAACAGGCTTTCCGTCGAGCAGCACGGTGCACGCACCACACACGCCGTGTTCACAACCCACGTGCGTGCCCGTCTTACGGAGGTGGTGACGAATGGCATCCGAAGCCAGAGTGCGGGAGGGAAGAACGACGGTGTTCGTCACCTCGTTGAGCGTGAACGTGACAGCTACATGGTGCTCACCGGTATCTGCTGCCAGCTCGGCAAGTTGATCATCGATGGAGCGATCGTTTTTGGACATTGTCACCACTTTCCTGCCAGTACTGCGTTCTCACTGAGAGCATCCGTTGCCGCCGCGAAGCCGACCCGCGCCGTGAGCGCGGACACCAACTGCGAGCGGTACGCCGCCGTCCCGTGAATGTCTGCCTCGGTATCTATCTGCGCGCGGGCGCATTCCCCGAGGGTGCGCCACCGCGGGTCTCGCTGATCCGTCGCGGACGCCCCCGCCAGCACGTTCGTGTAGTCCACGACCTGCCCCAGCTCTCCGGCGGACACGTACGTCATGTGCGCTTCGGCCACCAGACCGTCGACCACGCGAATCCGGGCGACGACGCCGACCAGTGCATAGTCACCGTGACGACGCGCGATCTCGTCGATGGCGGTTCCCACGCCGGGTTCGGCGGCGGGCACCGACACCGACACCGCGATCTCGTCTGATTCCAGGCTCGACTCGAGAGGGCCGGCGAAGAGATCCGTCGACGCGATCTCGCGGGTGCCACGCACCGACTGGACGGTCACGCTGCCCCCGAGCAGCGTCAGGACTGCCGGCATCTCCGCCGACGGATCGGCATGGACGATGGAGCCGACGCTCGTCCCGCGGTTACGGATCGTGGGGTGCGCTACCAACTGCAGAGCACGGTTCAGCAGAGGCTGGACTCGACGAGCACCTTCGTCGGCCGCCAGCACCGAGTGCGTGGCCAGGGCCTGGAACCGCACTCCTTCGTCTTCGGACGAGGTCACCGAAGCGAGGTTCGGGATCGATCCGATGTCGACGATGTGGGCGGGCGCGGCGAGGCGCATGGACAGCAGCGGCACAAGCGATTGCCCACCGGCGAGCACCTTCCCCTCGTGAGAGACCTCGGAGAGGATTCGGCACGCGTCCTCGACCGAGGACGGTCGGTGATAAGTCAGCGGCGACGGTTTCATTACTCAATCCTGCCTCTATGAGTCACTTCACGTTTTGTGCAGATGTGACAACGGTCACGGGTCATACCTGGCATACATTCAACTTGGCATCACGTGAGCTGCGCCACGGGCTCTTCGCGTTCGTCATCTGACGCATTCGCCCCCGGCGTTGCGCCCGGCCGCCTGCCGGACTTCGGCCTGTTCAGTTCAGGGTTCCAGGACCCCACGAGCCGGCAGAGGTGGTACATCACGATCAAGACGATGGTGCCGAGCGCGATACCTCCGAGCGAGAACGTGTCACTGAACTTCAGCGCCGTGTCGCCGATACCGATGATCAGACCGGCGGCAATCGGCATCAGATTCAGCGGGTTCCCGAAGTCGACGCCGTTCTCTTTCCAGATCTTGGCGCCGAGCAGACCGATCATGCCGAACAGAACCACAAGAATTCCGCCCAGGACGCCGCCGGGCGTCGCCGCCATGACTGCTCCGAACTTGGGCGAGAAGCCGAGCAGGATCGCGATGAAACCCGCAATCACGTACGCGGCGGTCGAGTACACCCGCGTGGCAGCCATGACACCGATGTTCTCGGCATGAGTCGTCGTAGGGGAGCCGCCTACTGCGCTGGCGATGGCGGTGGCAAAACCGTCACCGGCAATGGCGCGTCCGATGTACGGGTCGAGATCGTCGCCCGTGATCTCGGCGACGGCCTTGACGTGTCCGGCGTTTTCCGCGACCAGTGCGATGACACCGGGAAGCACCAGAACGATGAACGTGAGGCTGAACGAGGGAGCGTGGATACCGACGATCCCGTTGGCTTCGTCCGAGAACGGCGGCAACCCGAACCAGGACGCCGAGTGCACCGAATCCCAGTTGACACGAAAGTGCTCGGTGGGTGCGCCGCTACCACTGGCGGACGTGATCGGACCGGAGAGCCGGTCGAGGACCCACGAGAAGATGTAGCCGAAAACCAGCGCGACGAGAATGGCGATACGTCCCAGGAAGCCGCGTAGCGCAACGCTCATCACGATCAGTGCAACCATCACGATCAATGCCACCCACTGATCCTGCGGCCAGTACAACCCCGCGACCACAGGCGCCAGGTTGAAGCCGATCAACATCACCACAGCGCCGGTGACCACCGGCGGTAGCGCTTTACTGATGACGCCACCGCCGAGAAAGTGGATGGCGATGCCGACGAATCCCAGAACCAACCCCGACACCAGAATCGCACCGGTCACTTCGGCCGTCGTTCCACCTTGGGCACGAATGGCGGCAACGCCACCGACAAAAGCTGCGGATGTTCCGAGGTAGCTGGGGACGTGCCCCTTGACCACCAGCAGGAAGAAGAGCGTACAAAAGCCTGACATCATCACGGCAAGTTGAGGATTGAGGCCCATGATGATCGGGAAGACGAACGTCGCGCCGAACATCGACACGACATGCTGGCCGCCCAACCCGATGGTTCTCGCCCAACTGAGTCGCTCGCCGGGAGCGACCACTTCACCGGCTCCGATGTTCTTTCCGTCTCCGTGCAACGTCCAGATCGGCATCACGAGACCTTTCGCAAAGGAGGAAGGTGTTCGAAATGCTTTGTGCCCCAGCTCACAAACACCGTGTCTGGAGTGAAACGCTAATGCAGGACCGAGATTTGGACGTGATGACAATCTGCCAGAACCCACTCACCGAGATTGGCAACAATGGTGGCAGATGATGCGGGCAGGGGTCATCGTCAGTGTTGGAGGCAGTTTCGACCGAAATGAGGACCACGCCACGAAGGGCCCAAACATTTTCTTCGGCTTAATGATTCCGTAACACGATGTCTGTCAACGGAAAACGACAGTCCTAGCCGAGGGCTGCGAGGATTCCCGCTGCCATCTCCGCGACCTGATCATCGGTCATCACAAACGTCGGCGAAATCTGCATCGCACCCTGACCCGCAGCGCGACCCGAAATACCATGCTCGCGAAGCGTCTTCACGAACGGCAACGCCTCCGCCGGATCAGCCAACTGCAATGCCGCGACCGCACCGAGCCCACTGCGAACCTCCGCCACCCGCGGATGCTCCGCCAGCGGTTGCAGATGCGTATGCAACGACGCCTCCAAACGCTTCGACTCCGCGAGCAGATTCTCACGCTCGAGAATGTCGAGGTTCGCCATCGCCGCAGCAGCAGCACCGGCATGACCGCCGTAGGTGTACCCATGGCGCCACCACGAACCCGCATAGAACGGCTCCGCCACCCGCGGCGCGATGAACACCGCACCCATCGGCACGTAACCCGACGTCAAACCCTTTGCCGTGGTCATCATGTCCGGCTGCAAATCGAAACGAGTGGACGCGAACCACTCACCACCGATACGACCGAAACCGGTCACGACCTCGTCGACGACAAACAGAATGTCGTGCTCACGGCAGATGTCACGCACCTCCGCCAGATACCCCTCCGGCGGCAGATACACCCCACCCGCACCGATGATCGGCTCCGCGAAGAACGCAGCGATCTTGTTCGCACCGATCTTCTCGATCAACTCGAGCAGACTCTTCGCATCATCCCAGCCGACCGTCGCCGCATCCGCCATCAGCTCGCCGTACCCCTCACGGTTCACCGGAATACCAGCGAGAGCCGTTCCGGCAACGTGCATTCCGTGATACGCCTTCTGGCGTCCGACGATGATCGTCTTCTCCGGCTGCCCCACCTCGTGCCAGTACCGACGAGCAAGCTTCGCCGCAGTGTCCACCGAATCCGAACCACCCGAGGTGAAGAAGATCTTGCTCCCGGCAACCGGCGCGATCGTCGCCAGACGCTCGGCCAACACCTGCGTGGTCTCGGGAACAAAATCACCGAAGTTGGAGAAATGAGCGATCTTCGACAACTGAGCCGCCACCGCATCCGCGATCTCCGTGCGCCCGTGCCCGACATTGGTGAACCACAGGCCCGCCGTCGCATCCAGATACCGCGTGCCCTCGCGGTCCCAGATGTACGCGCCCTCACCGCGAGAGACGACAAACGCGCCGTTCTTCTCCACAGCGCCCATGTCCGCGAACCCGTGCCACAATGCCGAAGCCATCGTCTTTCTCTCCCAACTGGATACGTTCGAAATAGATCGGTCAGTTCACGCGGAGTGCGGGCGGAAGAACCCGCTCGACCCACTGGGTTGCCTGCTCGAATGCGTAGGCGAGTTGGAGTACGTCCAAGTCGGCTCCGTGCCGACCGATGATCTGGATACCCATGGGAAGCGAACGATCGTCGAAGCCGACCGGCATCCCCGCAACCGGAACCCCGGCCATCGTCCAGGGAACAACCGTCTCCATCCACCGGTGATACGTGTCCATCGATCGGCCGTCGACGGTCTCGGGCCAGTGAGTGTTCTTGTCGAAAGGAAACACCTGGGCACTGGGCGCAAGAATGTAGTCGTAGGTTTCGAACATCTTGGTAATGGCCGACAGCCAGCCGTTGCGGGCCTCCGCGGCCTTGGTCACGTCGAGAGCCGACAGTGTGACCGCGTGCTCGAGTTCCCACAACAGTTCGGGCTTCATCAACTCGCGCAAGCTCGGATCGTTGTACTGATCGATCAAGCCGAGCTGTGCCCACCAACGCCACCGCAAGAACAGTTGCCAGATGTCCTCGGGTTTGAAGTCGGGAAGCGCCGCCTCGACGCGGCACCCCAACTGTTCGAAGACCTCGAACGAGGATTCGCACAACTCGAGAACTCCAGGTTCGGTTGCCAGGTAACCGTTCCAGTCACCGACCCATGCGATCCGAGAGCCCTTCAGATCACGTGCGAGGCTTTCGGTGAATACCGCGGGATCCTCACGAATCCCCAACGGTGCATAAGCATCCGGCCCCGCCATCGTGGAAAGCAGGTGAGCCACGTCGGTGACGGTTCGGCCCATCGGGCCCACAACGGCGCCCTGAGCGATGAATCCCGTCTCCGGTATCCGACCCCAGGATGGTCGAAACCCAACAACGTTGTTGAATGCCGACGGGTTTCGGAGCGAACCCATGTAATCGCTTCCATCAGCCACCGGCAACATGCGGAGCGCCAACGACGCTGCGGCGCCACCGCTGCTACCGCCGGCAGTGCGCGAATTGTCGTACGGCGACACCGTCGTACCCCACACCGGGTTGTACGTCTGGGATCCGAGCCCGAACTCCGGTGTGTTCGTCTTGCCGATCACGATGGCACCGGCAGACCTGATCCGCTTGACGAACAGTTCGTCATCTTCGGCGATTCGGTCCGCGAACATCGGCGACCCGGACGTGAACGGCAGACCCTTGGCCGCCGAAAGATCCTTCACCGCATGCGGAAACCCGTGCATCCAACCGAGATACTCCCCACTCGCCAACTGCGAATCACGCTCGCGCGCCTCCGCCGTCAACGCTTCCCGATCCCGCAATGCGACAATCGCGTTCACCGCCGGGTTATGTAATTCGATCTGATCGAGGAAGCTGTCCATCACCTCGACACACGACACTTCACGCCTGCGTATCAGACCACTGAGCGTGACCGCATCGGCCATGACGAGTTCGCGATTCTCGGGCGCACCGGAAACGCTCTCGTCGACAGGGTCAGCAGCATGAACCATCGTGAATCCTTTCAAGCAGTGAAGTGGGGTACGCCGCGGCGGACTCGCCGCCACCGGCAACTGATTCGAGGACGAATTGCCGGTGGCGGCGCGACTGTCGAGGTTTCCAGCGAGGTTCTTGCCTACTACTGACCGAGATCGACGATGGCAGCGACTGGGCCGCCGCCCTCGGGACCCTGGTGCGCTGCCGATACCGAGACGAACACTGCCGGATCGCCGGTGACAGCTGCCGTGACTCCGCCGACACACGACTTGATCTGGCGGTGCCAGTGCACGTCGGAGTCGTCGAGCATCGCATTACGACGGCCACGGACCGTTCCGTCCTGACTGGCCTCGCACTTCAAGAACACGTTGACGAGTTGACCGTCCAGGTCGCTCGAGTGCGGCCGCTCCGGAAGTTCGAGTCCGGCGTCACGGATCGCCGCCCAGATGCCGTCCTGGTCGAGCGGATCCTTCATCACGCTGTGGCCGATCCGGTAGCGTCCGCCGACGCCACGTGCGTTACCGACGACGACGATCTGCGCGCGGTCCAACTCGACGCCGGACGAGCAGGATGCGACAGAGGAGAAGAGTTCGCGGCTGTGCATGACATCCTCGTCGGTCGGCATGTCGATTTCGCCGAGCGCAACCGCGATCCCCAGAGCCGTTCCGCCGTTGGACAGGTCCATCGACTCATGAGTCTGTTCGGTCCACACAGTCTTGCCGCGGCTCTTGGCGTCACGGATGGTGTGAATTGTCAGCAACGGAGTCTTGGTCTGTACGTAGTGCACGTCGGCGGGATCGGTGATGCCGGCATTGGCCATCGCGTCTTTCACTGCCGCAGCAACTTTGGTGATCATGGCCGTACGGCCGATGTCCTCGGGCAGCAGTTGCTCACTCATGGCGACACCCACGGTCAGGCGCGGCTCGTCGGTCTTGGTGACCTTGTCTGCCGGCACGGTCGCGAAGATCGTCGCGTGCGGGCTGATCACGCCGTCCGTGCCGCCGGACCAGACGATCGGCACCTCCGCCACTTCTTCGGGGCTGCGATTACCCTTGGCGGAGAGAACCTCTCGGAACGCTCGGTCCGCGATGATGCGCGTGTAGTCGTTGACGCCGCCGTTACCCTCGGTTTTGCCGATGACTGCAATGACGCGGTCGGCCTCGAGGACACCGTCGTCGATCAGCTTGGCGAGCTCACTGGCGTCGGAGACGCTGTGTAGCGGAACCTTACGGACCTCGATTGCTTCGGGCATTGGCATCTCCTTGTATAGGGAATCGTGGAGGCAAAATTGGGCCTTGACAGCTCCGGGCGCCCAGTCCAGCCGAGCGGTTCGGAACTGCCGTGTCGACCACGCTATGACGACTCGAACCCATCGGCATCGTCAATACTTGCCCAAACGAAAACCGCGATTGGTTATTTCGACTCCGAATCACCGGTTGTGCGCCGCCCCATCGGTTCTCACTTACGATTCGACCATGGACACCACTGTTGTCGACCATCCGCTGGCGGCATCGCTGCTCACGACCATGCGCGACGCTCGCAGCGACAACGCAACGTTCCGGTCCGCCTTGCGCAGACTGACCCATATGTTGGTCTACGAGGCCATGCGCGGCGCAGAACTGGAACAGTTCGACATCGAGACGCCAGTTGCTCCGACGCTGGGGGTGCGGCTGGCGAATCCACCACTCCTGGTCCCGGTCTTGCGAGCGGGCCTCGGCATGGTCGAACAGGCGAGTGCCCTCATTCCGCAGGCAGGCGTCGGTTTCGTGGGAATGGCACGAGACGAGAAGACACACCAGCCGGTTCCGTATCTGGAGTCCCTGCCTGCTGATCTGTCGAGCACCCCCGTCTACGTCCTCGATCCGATGTTGGCGACCGGTGGATCCATCGTCCGCACAATCGATCTGCTCATTGCACGCGGAGCCACCGATGTGACTGCAATATGTGTCGTCGTGGCTCCGGAAGGGATCGAAGCACTGAAGAACTCCGGACATCCGGTCCGGCTCCTCACAGCGAGCATCGACGACGGCCTGAACGAAAATGCTTTCCTGATACCTGGACTCGGAGACGCGGGCGATCGCCAATTCGGGCCGCGGTAGTTGGCAGACATACGGAGAACCGCTCATTCCGAGAGGCTATTTTCGTCAACTGTTGACAATGTTCACTGTGAGATCGAGCGTAGTCTCGCGACATGGATAGATCTGCCAAATATTCGAGCGAAGAGCTTCAACATTTGCCAGAAGGTGGCGACTACAGACTCACAGTTCGGGATGTCCTCGAGCTGCCCAGTCTGCGTGGAGCCGAAGTCCTTGCCGGGCACGGGGGCTTGCGCCACCTCGTTCAATCGGTGAACGTGATGGAAGTACCGGACATCCTCGCTTGGGTGAAGCCGAACGAGTTGTTGGTGACAACCGGGTTCCCGCTGCGCTACGGGCGAACCGGCGAGCTTCTCGACGACACAGATCTCAGTGACCTCGTCGACGGTCTTGCACGTCGAGGAGTCGCGGCACTTGCCGTGAAAACGGGCCGTTATCTCGACGAGCTGCCCGAGGCGATGCTGCACATGGCAGAGCAGCGAGGGCTTCCGCTGTTGGTTCTTCCCGTCACCGCGGGATTCGACGAGGTGATCTCGGAGGTCTTCACCAAGTTGGTGGCGAAGCAGTCCGCGGCACTCGACATTGCCGATCGACTTCACCGCTCGTTGACGTCGATCGTCTTGGAAGGTGGCGATCTACCTCAGATTGCCGCAGAATTCGCCGCGCTTTTCGACGTCAGCGTTCTCATCTGCTCGCCGGACGGAAGAGTGTTGACGGAGGCCGGAGATTCAGCCGCGCTGAACGCGCTTCCGTTGTTCGAAAGCACCGGTCGGTTCCTGACCGAACGGGTCGCTGTCGGTTTACAGAACGCGCCCAAAGGATTTCCTGGTCAGTTGGCGCTCACCCGGGTGGTGGCCGGCGGCACCGACCACGGCCGAATGGTGGCGTACGCCGGCACCCACGAACTCGGCGCAGTTGTCGTTCAAGCGCTGGAGCGAGCGGCCACCGTTGCCGCGCTGGCCGTCACCAAACAGCTGGCAGTTGCGGCAGTGGAATCCAAGTTCCGCGGCGACTTCCTCCGCGACGCACTGATAGGCGAAGCCGGCTCGCCAGCGGAAGTGAGCGCGCACTTCACCCAGTTGGGGTGGGATGTCACTCGTCCACTTACCGTTGTGGTTGCAGAACTCGACGTCGATCACCCGGAATCCCAGCACGCGAATTCCACTCGCACGGACCAAGATCGACTCAGCGACGGCTGGCAACAAGTGGTACGAACACACGAGCGGACAGCGCCGTCCGTCGGGTTTCGACACGAGGTGGTCACGCTTTTCCCGACCAGCACCGACCGTGCGGTTCGGGACATCGAAGGGTTGGTGCGCAAGGTTGCCGGCGATCGCACCAGCGGCCGCCGATCCTTCAGCACGGGAGTGAGCCGGGTGATCTACTCCCTGGCCGATCTACCCGCGGCCTACGACCAAGCCTGTACAGCCGTGGTCGTCGGCCGACGTATCAACGGGCCGGGGCAGATCGCACACTTCGACGAACTCGGTGTACACCGACTCCTCTCGCTCCAGACGGACAAGAGCGAACTGCGTTCGTTCACCGATGACGTTCTGAAGTCCTTGTCGGCGGACAACGCCGAAGCCGCTGACCTGCGTCTGACACTCCAGACCCTGCTCGACTGCAATTGCAATGTCGCCGAGGCCTCCCGGGCGCTACACATGCACTACAACACTTTGCGTTACAGAATCGGAAAGCTGGAGAGCGTCGTCGGATCGTTCACCGACGACCCCGTCCTTCGATTGAACGTCTCACTCGCCCTGCAGGTCATGAAGATGCACGAAATGTCATGACTTCGCACGATATGAGCTGACAGAACGTCCCGATAACGGTTCGATACAACCGCAATCGCGCCGCCCGGTGAGCGTTCGTCACTTCTTACCCACCACTGACACCCGTCGTCGGCAAGGTTACCCATGTGCCGTTCACCGGTGCCCGCTTACGGTTCGAAAGACGGGCCGCACATACCTCCTTCAGTGGCCCTGGCCGGTTTCTCGGTCCAGCGGACCGGAGTCGACCGAACTACGGAGGCCTCAACCACCAACTGGCTCAGCCAATTACACCAGAACACGGCGGTGCGACATGAACTCGACTTCGAAGCCTCACAACACAAGTGCTCGTAGTGGTCCGTTACACGACGTGATAGTCGTCGACCTCACGCGCGCACTCGCGGGTCCTCACGCGGCAATGATGCTCGGCGATCTGGGTGCCGACGTGATCAAGGTCGAATCACCTCACGGCGGCGACGACACCCGTGGGTGGGGGCCGCCTTTTGTGGAGCCCACGTTGGAACCACCGAACACACAACGGGAATCGACGTATTTTC
This sequence comes from Rhodococcus sp. RCBS9, assembly GCF_029457415.1. Lineage (NCBI taxonomy): Bacteria > Bacillati > Actinomycetota > Actinomycetes > Mycobacteriales > Nocardiaceae > Rhodococcus > Rhodococcus sp. RCBS9. Next base: position 2,434,082 of record NZ_CP120422.1, read on the forward strand.
TGTCCACGAACCGGAACAAGAAGTCGATCACGCTCGATCTGAAATCCGACAGTGGGCGCGCGACCCTCGAAGATCTCGTCTGCCGCGCCGATGTTCTCATGGAGAACTTCCGCACCGGAGTTCTCGATCGACTCGGATTCTCGACCGAGCGGTTGGCCGAACTCAATCCTCGACTGATCGTTCTGTCCATCAGCGGTTTCGGCCACGACGGCCCGGAAGGCGGTCGCGCCGGCTACGACCAGATCGCCCAGGGGGAAGCCGGACTCATGTCGCTGACCGGCTCGAGTCCGGACGACGTTCAACGAGTCGGAGTTCCGATCGCCGATCTTCTCGCCGGAATGTACGGGGCGTTCGGTGTCGTCGCGGCTTTGAAGGAACGCGAACAGACGGGGAAAGGCCGCGTTGTCCGAACGTCGCTCTTGGCCAGCGTGGTCGGTGTTCACGCGTTTCAAGGAACGAAGTGGACCGTCGCCGGTGAGGTAGGCACAGCGCAGGGCAACCACCATCCCTCCATCGCACCGTACGGGCTCTTTCGTACCGGCGATGGCGCAGTGCAGATCTCGGTCGGCAGCGAAAGCCTGTGGAGAAGATTCTGCGAAGGATTCGACCTCGACCCTGACGCCCCGGGTATGGCAACAAACGCCGAACGCGTCGAAAATCATTTCCAGGTCGTCGAATTGATCGAACGTACCTTCAAGCCGTACTCGCGTGACGAGCTTCTGACCGAACTCGACCGCATCGGAGTACCGGCAGGACGGGTTCGGACGATCTCCGAAGTGTACGAATGGGAGCAGACCCGATCACAGGGATTGCTCGTCGACGTCGACCACAGCACGCTCGGAAACATCACACTGCCCGGTCCACCGCTACGATTTTTCGATCCGGACGGAACCGAAGTGACGGAGACCCGCCACACTGCACCTCCGGTTCTCGGTGAAGACACTGACGAAATCATGTCATGGCTACAAGGATTCACCCGATGAACCGCCTGACGGCTCGCGACTTGCTCGACCTGGTGATCGATGCCGGCACCTGGGAGTCGTGGGATACCCCTCCGATTCCCGTCGCGACCGACTCCGATTACGCCGAAGCACTTCTGCGGGCCCAGGAGAAGACCGGACTCGACGAGTCCGTCCTGACCGGAAGCGCCTCCGTCCGAGGCCGCCGTGTGGCAATCATCGTCTGCGAGTTCGGTTTTCTCGGTGGTTCGATCGGCGTGGCGGCGGGAGAACGCCTCGTCGTCTCCATCCGTCGAGCCACCCAAGAGCAGCTGCCCCTTCTTGCGCTTCCCACGTCCGGGGGAACGCGTATGCAGGAGGGGACGACGGCGTTTTTGCAGATGGTCAAGATCACCGCGGCGCTCATCAAGCACAAAGAAGCGCACCTGCCCTACATCGTCTATCTCCGAAACCCCACCACCGGAGGCGTATTCGCGTCCTGGGGATCACTCGGTCACGTGACGATCGCGGAACCGGGGGCCCTCGTCGGATTCCTCGGCCCTCGAGTGTTCGAGACCTTGTACAACTCACCTTTCCCCGCCGGTGTCCAGACAGCGGAGAACCTTCACGAGCACGGACTCATCGATGCAGTGAGGCCGCCAGACCAGCTCGCCGAAATCGTCGAACGCGCATTGCGCATCATCACCGGGGCGCATCGTGGGTACTTATTGCCCAGTGACCCGTGCTCGTACGATTGCCCACCCGATACGTCGGCGTGGGAATCCGTCGTCGCATCCCGGCGCGAAGACCGACCGGGGATACGGGAAGTGTTGCTCAATTCCGCCTCGGACATGCTCCCGCTCAACGGAACCGGCCAAGGCGAGAACGATCCCGGCATCATGCTCGCGCTCGTTCGCTTCGGCGACATGCCCTGCGTCCTTCTCGGACAGGACCGGCGCGGACAGACTGCTCACTCCCCACTCGGCCCCGGCGCTCTGCGGGAGGCTCGGCGAGGTATGCGGCTGGCCGCAGAACTCGACCTGCCGCTGGTGACGATCATCGACACAGCGGGCGCGGCACTGTCGAAGGAGGCCGAAGAAGGCGGACTGGCGGGCGAGATCGCTCGGTGCATAGCCGACATGATTTCACTCGAGGTCCCCACCATTTCCCTCCTGCTCGGGCAGGGCACGGGCGGCGGCGCCCTGGCACTGATTCCGGCCGATCGAGTGCTGGCGGCCCGCCACGGTTGGCTCTCGCCCTTACCTCCCGAAGGTGCGAGCGCGATCATGTTCCACGACGTCACGCACGCGCCGGACATGGCAGCCAGTCAAGGGATCAGGTCCTTCGATCTGCTCGCGGGCGGCATCGTCGATCGGGTCATCCCCGAATTTCCCGATGCCGCGGACGAATCCGCCGCCTTCTGCACTCGCGTCGGAGCGGTACTGCACTACGAGCTGAGCGTGCTCAGTGCTACCGATGCGACTGAACGGCTCAACACCCGCACCGAACGCATCGACCGTATCGGCCTGGTCGAAGCCAGTACCTCCGTCTGATCGATCAGTACCCAGAACACCGGAAAGGCCGGACATCCTCCGCGGAGGATGTCCGGCCTTCGTCGATCGAGCACACTCAGCCAAGCGTCACGTGAGTTGCTTGGCGGGTTCCTCCCGATCGCCGCCGGGAGTCTTCGAATCCGGCTTGTTCGGTTCCGGATTCTTCGCATTCAGTTCCGGGTTCTTCGAACCGATGAACTGGCACAGGTGGTACATCCCGATCACGACGATGGTGCCGAGCGCGATCCCGCTGAGCGAGAACGTGTCACTGAACTTCAGAGCCGTGTCGCCGATACCGATGATGAGGCCGGCCGCGATCGGCATGAGGTTGAGCGGATTGCCGAAGTCGACGCCGTTCTCCTTCCAGATCTTCGCGCCGAGCAGACCGATCATGCCGTAGAGCACCACGGTGATTCCGCCGAGAACACCGCCGGGCGTCGCCGAGATGACGGCACCGAACTTGGGGGAGAAGCCGAGCATCATGGCGACGATGCCGGCAACCGCGTAGGCGGCGGTGGAGTACACACGGGTCGCTGCCATGACACCAATGTTCTCGGCGTACGTCGTGGTGGGCGAACCGCCGACGCTGCTGGCGATAGCGGTGGCGAAACCGTCACCGGCGAGCGCACGTCCCATGTACGGGTCGAGGTCGTCCCCGGTCATCTCGGCCACGGCCTTGACGTGGCCCGCGTTCTCCGCGATCAACGCGATGACACCCGGAAGGACCAGGATGATGAACGTGAGGCTGAACGACGGAGCGTGGATGCCGACGATTCCGTTGGCCTCGTCCGAGAACGGGGGAAGGCCGAACCACGACGCCGACTGCACCGAATCCCAGTTGACGCGGAAGTGCTCGGTGATCTGACCGGTGCCTGCGTCGTAGGAGGTGATCGTCCCCGAGACCCGGTCGAGGATCCAGGAGAGGACGTAACCGAAGATCAGCGCCAGGAAGATGGCGATGCGCGCCATGAAGCCTCGTAGCGCGATACTCATGACGATCAGGGCCACCATGACGATCAGAGCCACCCACTGGTCCTGTGGCCAGTACAGCCCCGCGACGACGGGTGCCAGGTTGAATCCGATCAGCATCACCACTGCGCCGGTCACCACCGGGGGAAGAACCTTGAATACGACCCGGCCACCGAGGAAGTGGATCGCGATACCGATGGCTGCCAGGACCAGTCCGGACACCAGGATCGCGCCGGTCACCTCTGCGGACGTTCCGCCTTGGGCACGAATGGCGGCGATACCGCCGACAAAGGCCGCCGACGTACCGAGGTAGCTAGGAATGCGTCCCTTGACCACCAGCAGGAAGAAGAGCGTACAAAAGCCCGACATCATCACGGCAAGTTGAGGATTGAGCCCCATGATGATCGGGAAGACGAACGTCGCGCCGAACATCGACACCACGTGCTGGCTGCCCAGCCCGATGGTTCTTCCCCAGCTGAGCCGCTCGCCGGGAGCGACCACTTCACCCGGTCTGATGTTCTTTCCATCTCCGTGCAACGTCCAAATCGGCATGATGGGACCTTTCGTGCAGAGGAAGGTGTCCGAACGCTGAGTGTGCTCCAGCTCACAAAACACCGTGACTGGAGTGAAACGCTATTACAGAGCAGGGGTATCGACGTGATGACAATCTGCCAGAACCCACGGACTCGGATTGGCAATATTAGTGATTGATGCCGCGCATCGCGGTTATCTTCAGTGCTAGAGACAGATCCAGCCGGAGCTCGGGTTGCGCCGTGAAGGGTCCAAGCATTTTCTCCAGCTTAACGACCCTGTAACGCAGTGTGTTGTAATGGAAGTGGAGCTTGCGCGCTGTCTCGGCGATGTTGATGTTGGTCGCGAGCAAGACTTCCAATGTCTTGCGCATGTCCTGCGCTTCGGCAGTTTCCTCCGTCAGTTCCCGCAGTGTCTCCCGCGCGAACGTCTCCAGCTCGTTTTCGTCCTCGACCAGACTGAGCAGTCTGTACACACCGAGATCGTCGAACTGAGTCACCGTCCACGGACCGGAGATCCGGCGTCCGACGGTCAGTGCGGTGCGCGCCTGACTGTAGAGCGCGGGGACTGCGTCGATCGCCGCTGTCGGCCGGGACACCCCGACACTGAACGGCCTTCTCCCGCCGCCACCTTCACCGCGAACGACCGTGACGAGGTCCCGCACCAATGCCATCGTGTCGGTGCCGACGCCCATGACGATCACCGTCTCGCCCGTCAGCGCGGTCACCGCCGCACCGGGATCGCGGTGGGCGATCGCCCCGGAGAACGCCATCGCCTGGCGATCGACAACAGGCAGCCGAGCGGGCGCCGCCGAGGCCGGTTCGTCGACCGGGTCCGGCTCGATCGAGACGATCACCAGCGGGCGATCGAAGTCCCAACCGAACGTCTTGGCGTGGGAGACAACGTGATCGTGGTCCCCGGCACGGCCGAGGAGCAGGTCGTGAACGAAGTTGGCGCGATGGCGTTCTTCCACCGACGCAACGGCCTGCTCACGGGTGATGACCAACGCGCACACCGACGCGGCCCGCTCGACCAGGTACTGGTCGTAACTCGTCATGACGCGCTCACCGGTGAACAACGCGAGACGCCCGTGGTCGATGTGATTGGCGGAAATCGCGGACACCGCGATGAATTGACCGTCGAACTCGTGCAGACCCAATCCGCCCTCGACGGTGTCGGTCCGCAGACGACCGGTGGAATCGACGGCGGGACAGGCAGACAGATGCTTGCGCTCCGCGGCGTCCCCGGCGCGGCAGATCTCGCGTCCGTCCGAGGTGGTGATCAGGGCGGCGCCCTTCATCTCCCGTGCGATGACTTCGGTCAATTGCGGGAGGCCGCCGCCGCCCATCACGACGTCGACCAGCAGCCGTCGCAAGCGCTCGGCCCCGAACATGGCGTCGATCTGGGCCGACTCCGTCTGCTCACGGTCTCTCGCCGCAGGGTGATCACACGCACCGTGAAAAACCAGGAGCGGGAAGCCGGCGCTTTCGGCCGCGTCGACCAGCTCCGGCGCGAGAGTGTCCCCGTCTGCGCCGAATTGGACGGCAAGTGCCGCAACACCTCGCGTCGACAACCGTCCGACAAATGCTTTGAAGGTTTCGGTGACCCTGGCGAGGGTTTCCGGCGTGGTGATCAGCAACTGTCCGTGCCGCAGCCACGGTCCGATGTCCGGAACCGCCATGAATCCCACCCGGGCTACCGTCGGGTCTTCGCAGCCGCCGGCGACCTTTCGAACACCAGGAAGGAGCTGGGTTCGAAGAAGTTCGGAGAGAACAGCATTCACCTCGGATGCCGGTACGGCCGGGTTTGCCACTTGGCAGGCACCTCGATTTCATTCGGATCACGGAAGATGGTTCACGAAAGAAACGATCCTATCCCCACCGAACACAAGATGTCCGAATTCAGCGCAGTCGACTCAGGCCGTTCGATGCAGGGCGGTCGGATTCTCCTGAGGTGGCGGGTGGATCGGCCCCTGCAGATCCCGCAGTTCCAAACCGGAGGCATTGCGAAGGGTCTTGGTCATCTCGGCGAGGATCGACACTGCAGTCTCCTCCGGTGTCCTCGCGCCGAGATCCAACCCGATCGGTGAGTGCAGACGCCCCAACTCGGCGTCGGTGACGCCTCGCTCCTTCAACAGCGCCACCCGACGCTCATGCGTCGCACGACTTCCCATCGCGCCGACGTACGCAGCCGGCGAACGCAGCGCGATCTCGAGCAGGGGGATGTCGAACTTCTCGTCGTGCGTGAGCACGGCCAGGACGGTTTTGTTGTCGATCGGTGCGGTTTCGAGGAACTTGTGTGGCCACATGACGACCAGATCGTGGGCGTCGGGGAAACGCGCCCGTGTCGCGAAGACCGGCCGTGCGTCCACGACGGTTACTCGGTAACCCGCAAAGGCGCCCAACGTACACATCGATGCCGCGAAGTCGATGGCCCCGAACACGTACATCCTCGGTAGTGGCGCGAAGATCTCGACCAGCAAGTCGTGCTGCGAATCGATGAGGGTTCCCGCCGGCGCGACAAAAGCGACGGACTCACCGGTGTCCATCGTGCGCAACAGGATGGAGACCTCGTCCTCCGTGGCATCCAGATCCCCGCTGCGTCGGCCGTGCTCGACGACGAGATGCCGCGCCGGCGCTCCCGGACGCACTTCGGTGACCACGACGACGGGCGTATCGGCCTCGATTCGTTCACAGACCTGACCGAACTCGGCGAAATCGGCTCCGACGGCCTGGACGAACACTTCGATGGTTCCGCCGCAGGTCAGACCTACTCCGATGGCGTCGTCGTCGGAGACGCTGAAGACCTCGACGCGGCTGGTGCCGTCGGCGAGAACCTCCTGGGCGATCTCGTACAGTGCACTCTCGATACACCCGCCCGAGACGCTGCCGACCACCTCGCCGGAGCGTGAGACGGCCATCGAAGCACCGGGCATGCGCGGTGAGGATCGCCAGGTACGGACAACCGTCGCCAGTGCAAAATCCTCGCCGCGGGCGTGCCACTGCGCCAGCTGAGTGGAAATGTCGCGCATCGCCTCGCCTCCCGCTTGCATCGCCGTCCGTAGAGAGTTCACGGTATCGGCCCACCGCAATCCTGCCTGTCACACAATGCGCCTAAATCCGGGCCCTGCAGTTGTGCAATGTCGCCGTCGCATCACCGTGCGCTCTCGACCAGTGTTGTCACCGAGCCCAGCCGAAAGCAGGCCTGACCTTCATTCTTCCCCTCTCCGACGATCACTGCAGCGGCAATTCACGCAGATGGTGCGACGGATCGAGTGGGCGACGTTGCACACCACAGAACCGAGGTTTCTCCCATGGACCAATTGCTCAGCGGTATCAAAGTTCTCGACCTCACCCGTGCTCTCGCGGGGCCTCTGTGCACGTCGCTGCTCTCGGACTTCGGCGCCGACGTGGTCAAGGTCGAAACCCGTGGCTCCGGCGACAGTTCGCGTCAGTGGCCGCCGTTCGACGGCGATCGAAGCCTCTACTTCGCTTCCGTGAACCGCGGCAAACGGTCGATCGCCATCGACATGCGCAGTGACCGCGGGCGGAAACTGCTTCGCAGCCTGGCCCTCGACGCAGATGTGCTGGTCGAGAACTTCCGTCCGGGAGTACTGGCCGACATGGGGCTCGATCCCGACTCGCTCGAGCAGGAGAATCCAGGGCTCGTCGTGATGAGCATCAGTGGTTTCGGCCCGGTGGGCCCTGACCAGTTCGCGCCCGGACTCGATCAGGTGGCCCAGGGCATGTCCGGGCTGATGTCGGTCACCGGTGCCGGGGAACAGACCCCGATGCGGGTCGGTATCCCCATCATCGACACGGTCTCGGGCATCTACGCGGCACTGGGAATCACAGCGGCACTGGCTTCGCGCGGACGCGACGGTCGTGGGCACCGCGTGCAGACCTCGTTGCTGGAATCCGCGATCTCGATCATGACCTTCCAGGCGCAGGACTACCTGAGCACCGGGCGGGTTTCGACGCCGAACGGCAATACGCACCCGACGATCACGCCGTACGGCGCTTTCGACACTGCCGACTTCCCGATCAACATTGCCACCGGCTCGGACAAGCACTGGATCGCACTGTGCTCGGTACTCGGTGACCCCGAGCTCGCCTTCCGTACCGAATATGCCACGGGTAAAGAACGTTTGGCGCACCGAGACCAACTGACCAAAGAACTCGAGGACCTACTGACCACGAAGGGCGCGGCGCAATGGATCTCCGAGATCCGCGGTGCCGGAATCCCCTGCGGCCCCATCCATTCGATCGATCAGGTGTTCTCCGACCCTCAGGTCGAGGCATTGCAGATGGTCGAGCAGACCCAGAGCGCCGACGGAACGTCGATTCCCGTTGTCCGCGGACCGTTCTGGGTGGACGGCAAGACCCTTCCCGTCAGGAATGCGCCACCCATGACTCTCGGCGGTGACGCCGACGACGTACTCACCGACTTCGGCCTGCGCCCGGAGGAGATCGAGGATCTTCGCGCAAATTCGGTGATCTGACCGCACACTAGTAACAGAGCAGACGCTCTGTTACTGTGCGTTCATGCCTCGGCCACGCGTCCACGACCTCGACACCCTGCTCGACGCTGCCGAAAAACTTGCCGCCACCGCCGGGCCGAGCGCTGTCACGGTCCGGGCAGTCTCCGACGCCACCGGTGTATCCAACGGGGCGATCTATCACGCATTCGGCTCTCGCAGTGGACTGGTCGGTAGCGCGTGGCTGCGTGCTGCGCGACGATTTCTCGCGCTTCAACAATCGAGAGTGGACGACGCTCTCGCGGACCCGTCGCCGACTTCGGCGGTTTCCGCCGTCGTCACGGCCGCCGAAGTTCCGGCTGTCTTCGCGCTCGACTACCCACAATCCGCGTTGCTGCTGTTGACGATCCAGCGCGACGAACTGCTCGGCACCGACGTCCCTGCCGACATCGCCGAGCAACTCACACAACTCGACCGGTCTCTGGTCGAGTTGTTCATCCGGTTGTCGACCGCGCTCTGGGGCCGCAAGGACGGCCGAGCCGTCGAGGCAATCGAGGCCTGTGTTGTCGGCCTGCCTACCGGATTACTCATTCATCCCGCCAAACGCGCCGACGGTTGGCGAGTCCCCGACGCCGCAGCACGCGCGCGGTTGGATGCCGCCGTTCGAGCGGTTCTGCATCTCGACCCACCACTGCCCAAGCCACGCAACAGGAAAGGCCAATCATGACCGCAACTCTGCGCTTCGAAGACAAGATCGCCGTTCTCGATCTCGGCGAGGACGAGAATCGATTCTCGCCGGAGTGGCTCGATTCCGTCGACAAGCTACTCGACCAGGCTTTGAGCGAAAGCGCACATGCCCTGGTCACCACGGCGACGGGCAAGTTCTACTCCAACGGACTCGACCTCGACTGGCTGGGCGCGAACGGCGACAAGGCGAAGTGGTATGTGCAGCAGGTGCAGTCGCTGTTCGCTCGGATGCTGACGTTCCCGATGCCCACCGTCGCGGCGATCAACGGCCACGCCTTCGGAGCCGGCGCCATGCTCGGCATCGCGCACGATTACCGCGTCATGCGCGATGATCGCGGCTACTACTGCTTCCCGGAGGTGGACATCAACATCCCCTTCACCGAAGGAATGGCAGCTCTCATCCAGGCCAAACTCAGCCCGGCGTCGGCAATCGTCGCCATGACCACGGGGCGGCGATACGGCGGAAGTGACGCATTCGCAGCCGGTTTGGTGGACTTCACCGCATCCGTCGACGCTTTGACCGCCAAGGCCATCGAAATGGTTGCACCGATCGGCCCGAAGAATGCGGGCACACTGGGGGCAATCAAGTCGACGATGTTCGCTTCAGTGGTCACCGCTCTGAACACCGACGGCTAGAAGCGACGGACTGTGTTCTCGCAGAGCCGCTTCCAGATCGTCGGCAACACTTTCGGGATCGCGGCCTTCGGTGCTCAGAACCACGTCGACTCCACTGAGCGTCGGCATCGAATCGGCCAGCAGTTGTGACGCCTCCACCAACTCGTCCAACCCGGCCCAGCCGGCCGGTTCACGTTCGATGATTCTGGTACGCAACGTATCCGGATCGGCCTCGAGGCGTGCCAGCAGGTGCCCCTCGGCGCCGGTCGCGGCCAGCAGGGCGCGCCCGTAGTCGTCGTCTTCGACGGTCGCCGTGAGGAACAGGAGTTCGTACCCCGCTTCCCGGTACGACGCGCACAACATTCCGACGTGTGCGATTGCCCGCTCGGTTCCCAGCGGCGGGTAGCATCGCTCGAGTTCGTCCACCTCGATCATCGCGTTGCTCACCCCGGCCTCGCCGAGTCGATCGTGAAGCGCGGTCAGCACGGAACTCTTCCCCGCGCCCGGCGGGCCTGTCAGCAGCAGTACGAACACGTCCTCCACTATTGCAGAGCCGTAAGCACGTCCAGAACCTTGTGCAGGCGCGGGGCGGCGAGAAGGCTGGAGAAGACAGCTCGACATGTACAACAGCCCTGATCGGAGCACAGCGATGACCACCACGATCACCGAAATCGCGCCGGACATCTACCGACTGTCGACCTTCGTGGACGAAGCGAACCTCACGATGAACCAGTTTCTCGTCGACGGCGAGGAACCCTTGCTCTTCCACACCGGGCAGCGAGCGTTGTTCACCTCGGCTTCCGACGCACTCTCCACGGTGATCGACATCGACCGTCTGAAATGGATCACGTTCGGTCACGTCGAGGCCGACGAATGCGGGTCCATGAACTCCTGGCTTGCGGCGGCCCCCGAAGCGCAAGTTGCACACGGTGCGATGGGGTGCTTCGTCCAGGTCAACGATCTGGCCGATCGGGCGCCACTTCCCTTGCAGGACGGCGACGTACTCGAAACCGGCAGCCGCCGAGTCCGGCACATCGACACCCCACACGTCCCACACGGTTGGGACGCGGGTCTGATGTTCGAGGAGACGACGTCGACGCTGTTCTGCGGAGATCTCTTCACTGCGTTCGGGCACCACCCCGCGACCACCGAGCACGAAATCGTCGGTCCCGCTTTGGAAGCCGAGGACTTGGGCCACGCCACCTGCCTCACCCCGGATCTCGAACCCACGATCCGCGCCCTGGCCGACCTCGAGCCGCGGATTCTGGCTACCATGCATGCACCGACGTACTACGGCGACTGCGTCACCACGCTTCACGACCTGGCCGACTCGTACGCAACACGTTTCGCAGCCGAAACCGAAAGATGGAAGTCAGACTAGAGCTTGCGCATTCGACGTGATTCGCGCCGCCACGGACAGCGCAACATGCTCGTGGAACGGCCGGGCCACCACTTGCACTCCGACCGGTAAACTGTTGCGGGAGAGTCCTACCGGAACCACGACCGACGGAAGGCCGAGCACACTGATCGCCCGGCAACTCGCGAGCGCGTCCATCCACGTGAGTTTGCGACCGCCCACCTCGAAGCTCTCCACACCGAGCGGCGGAGCGAGCACCGACGCAACCGGCAGAATCAGGACGTCGCCCATCTCGTCGAGGAATTCGCTGATCAACATCGCACGATCCGCCCACAGCGCTTCCACCTCGGCGGAACTGCGATCACGGCCTGCCGCAAGCATGGCGGTGATGTCCGCGTCGAAAGAGTGCGCTGAACCTGCGGCGAGAGAGTAGATGTCCGCGTGGGTCTCGACCGATCGCAACGCGCCGAAAAGCGCGTTGGCCCGCGGCAGAGCCAGACCGTCGTACTCGCTCGCGTCCAGGCTGATCGCCACCGTCCGAACCGCTGACCGGATTTCTTCGTCGACGGGAATCGTTCCCTCGCCGGTGGCCCAGCGGATGTCGAGGTCGTCGACGTCGACCGAATCAGGCTCGCTCCACGAGAAATGCGGCTTCGACAGGACGCGCAACGCAAGCGCCGCATCACCGAGGTTGCGGGCCAGTGGGCCGATGGTCTGGATCGTGCCGTGCATCGTCGCAGGGTTGGCGAGTACCCGTCCATCCGAAAGCACGCCTGGATACTGACCTTCCGGATCGACACGTCCGAGCGTCGGGCGAACCGAAGTGAGGCCGGTGCAGTGGGCGGGCCAACGCACCGAGCCACCAAAATCCGTACCGAGTCCGAGCACGCTCATTCCGGCAGCAACCGACGCGGACTCGCCGCCACTCGATCCGCCGGGGGACCGGACGACGCCGTCCGGTCGCACCGGGCTGGCCGTGGTTCCGAACAATTCGTTGCGAGTCAGGCCGCACGCGCCGAATTCCGGGGTGTTGGTCTTGCCGATCAGAATTGCGCCGGCAGCCTTGAACGCCGCAACGGCCGGTGCATCGACGGCCGGGACGTTGTCCGCCAGAGTTCGAGAACCGGCGGTGGTACGCACGCCGGCAGTAGCGATCAAGTCCTTGACCGTGAACGGAACCCCGGCAAGGGGACCGAGTGTCTCGCCGAGAAGGCGTCGTTCGTCCAGGGCATCCGCGGCCGTGCGAGCCTCCTCGGCGCACACGGTGACCAGTGCGTTGAGTTCGTCATTGCATTCGTCGACCCGTGCAAGGTGGTCTTCGACGACGGTCCGCGCCGACGCCTGACCCGACCGCACGGCTTCGGCGATGGATCGGGCATCACGGCCCACCCAGCTCTCACGACTCATCGCACGCCTCTCCTTGCCAGTACCCTCTGCCGAGCCTAAGGACAGCGAGTGAACCGAGAAACGACCACAATGCACATACCGACGGCTCCGGCGATGTGAGGTTTTGCCACAACGTTGGCTGCCCCGGAGGGATCGGTCAGGTGGTGGTACCTACAAACCCTGCCTGATGAATGCTGCAAGCTTCTCGATCTGTTGCTCGTTTCGTTTGTAGTGCCTCCACTGGCCGATTCGTGTGGTGGTCACCAAATCCGCGGCCTGGAGTGCGGCCATGTACTGAGACGCCGTCGATTGCGACACCTTCGCCCTCGCTTGAATGTGCTTGAGGCACACTCCGACCTCCTCGGCAGGCTCGAGCTGAGGGGGAAAGCTCCCGGGGTCTTTCAACCACTGCAGGATTTGCACACGCATCGGGTTGGCCAGCGCCTTGAACGCCGTTTCCCACTCGGTTGTTGCGTCTTCCATGTTCGTGAGCATACCGCTAGATCGCGAAATGCCGATATGTGTGGTTCACTCCCTATATCGCAACATCGCGATATACCAATGGGAGGCTGAAATGGTGCAGCACGACAAAGTGGCACTCGTGGTCGGAGCCCGAGGCGTGATCGGTGGGAACTTGATCGATCACCTCGAGTCGACCGGAGAATGGAAGATCATCGGACTCTCGCGGCGAGGCGGTACGGACACCGACCGGGTCGAACACATCGCAGTCGACCTGCTCGATCCTTACCGGACTGCAGCGGCACTGAGCGGACTGGGCGACGTCACTCACGTCTTCTACGCCGCCTATCAAGACCGCCCGACATGGGCCGAGCTGGTTCCGCCCAACTTGGCGATGCTGGTCAACACTCTCGACGCCATCGAGCCCGTTGCGGGCGGACTCGAGCACGTCAGCCTGATGCAGGGCTACAAGGTTTACGGGGCACACCTCGGACCGTTCAAAACTCCGGCCCGCGAGAGCGATCCACCGCACATGCCACCCGAGTTCAACGTCGACCAACAGCAGTTCCTCGAACGCAGGCAGCTCGGCAAGTCGTGGACATGGTCGGCGATCAGACCCTCGGTCGTCTCCGGATTCGCACTGGGTAACCCGATGAACCTCGCGATGGTCATCGCCGTCTACGCGACCATCTCGAAGAAACTGGGTGTCCCACTCCGATTCCCCGGCAAACCCGGCGCGTACACCAGCTTGATCGAGATGACCGACGCCGGACTCCTGGCCGAAGCGACGGTCTGGGCCGCGACCAACCCCGAGTGCGCAAATCAGGCGTTCAACATCAACAACGGCGACCTGTTCCGCTGGCAGGAGATGTGGCCGACGATCGCAGCCTTCTTCGGCATGGACGTCGCACCTCCGCTCCCGATGTCCCTCGACGTCGCAATGGCGGACAAGGAGTCGGTGTGGGATGCGCTCGTCGAGGAACACCACCTTGCTCGGACCCCGTATTCCGATGTCTCGTCCTGGGGGTTCGGTGACTTCGTATTCGGATGGGACTACGACTTTTTCGCTGACGGATCGAAAGCTCGGCGGTTCGGATTTCACCGCCACGTCGACACCGAAGCGATGTTCCTCGACATCTTCGCCAATCTGCAGGCTCGGAAGATAATCCCCTGACTGAAACACGGTCACCCGGATCCTACGAACACTGTCACTGTCGGACCCCACGACTAACGTCGTAGGCGGGGTTTGAAAAGCAGGGGTTTCGGCGAGTCGTCGGTAGGGCCCCATGCGCCCCCGGACCAGAGGAGCGACGATGTCGGACAATACTTTCGATCTGGAAATCCTGAGTGCCTGGACTACTTTCGAGACTCATCTCGCTCGCTACATCTCCGTGATGGAGGACGACGACACCCTCGTGGTGGAGTCGCATTACGACAGCATGGACGAACTGGCCGACGCGCCCGCGTGCATCCAGTTCTTCGCATGGAACCAGACCTCCGTGCGCTGTGAAGTTCCTTCCAACAGGTTTCTGCATCCACTGCGGATGCTCGAACCGGAAGACCATTCAGCGCTGCTCGACATGGGGTTCAACGCTCCCGATCTGTGCGAGCACGAACCCGAGGGCAATGGGTCCATGTCCTTCTACATCGACGTCGACCGCGCTCGTCCCGAGGAACTGGTGACAAAGGTGTTGCGCGTCTTCCGTGAAATGTGGAGCATTGCGCACCCGTCGTTCCTGCGTGCCAGCACCAGTGGGCGCGAGTCGACGCCGGCGTTCGCCACGACGCCGTCTCACGCTCCCTCGGGTTCGGGCGACATGCTGCGGATCCTGGTCGACGGGGCCGTCGAGCGCCTTCTCGGTCATCCGCCCAAGCGTGACGACGACGGCGATATCCCGCTGGTCCGCGGTGAGCAGGTCACCTATGTTCGTGTCCTCGAGGACGACGAGTACGTAGAGGTGTTCTCGCGGGTCGTGCATTCGGTGGAGAACCTCGAGAACGCTGCTGTAATTCTTGCTCAGCTCAATCGGCAATGGCCGACCATCAAGCTCATTCTCGTCGAGCAGAGTGTGCTGGGCGTGGTCCGCGTGGACGGCGCACCCTTCGTCGCCGAGCACCTGCTGCGGGCTCTGCGCTCGTTCGCCGAACTGGCCGAAGCATCCGACGAACTCGCCGAAGAACTGGGCGGGCAACCCATCCGCGCAACCGGAGACACCGCCTTCAACGACGGCATGGCCTCCGAGCACGAAGATCCCGGTGCCGAATACGAGTCACACGAGTGCCACGAATTTCCGCCGGCTCTCATGGCGCTCCTCGAACTCGACGCAGACGGAACGGGCGAGCTCAGCGCCGAAGAGGTTGCCGTGATCTGTGAGCACGACCGCGACACCATTCTCGACTACCTGCGGATCAGCCAGGAGCAGGAGACTGCCTGGCACGAGGCGTTGACCGAGTCCATCCGCCGCAAGGACGACGACACCGACCTGTGTGCGGGCGAGAAGCGCGCGTGGACGCACGCGATCCGCAACCTCAGGCGCGGACTGCGCGTCGTCGTACTGCCCGCCAAAGATGCAGCGCCCACCCAACTCGGTCTATTCGACGATCAGGCCTGAGAACCGGAAATCGAGCGCTGCTTGTCAGCCCGGTAGTGGGATGACGATGCCCGGCAGGATCTCGATCTGACGCGGCAACTGGGGGAGCGGCGGCACTTCGATCGGCGGTAGGCCGGGCACCTCGATGGGCGCCGGGGGAGCGGCCGCGCCCGTCGTGGGCGTGCCGGCCCCGTCCCCCGAGGTCACGCCGGAGTTCGCGGGAACGCCGGCCTGCCCGCCGATGGGGTCCGGCCACGGGAAGCTCTCCCAGTCGGATCCCTTCAGCGCGCCGTCCATCGTGCTCTTCCAGATGTCCGCAGGCACTCCGGAGCCGTAGATCAAACCACCGTAGGAGTTGGTGATGGCCTGAGCGTCGGAAGTTCCGATCCACACCGCGGTGGACAGCGACGGCGTGTAACCGACCATCCACGCATCCTTGTTCTGGCCCGTGTCACCCAACTGCGCGGTACCGGTCTTGGCTGCAGACGGGCGTCCACCGGCAAGCGCGTGACCGTTCGAGTACGACGCGATCGGCAGCATTGCCTGCGTGACGTTGTCGGCAACGGCAGCATCGAGACGACGCTCACCGGGAGAGACCGGGCGATCGAGCAGGACTTCACCTTCGGCCGTCACGACCTTCTGGATGAAGTGCGGCTGCTGGTACACACCGGAATTGGCGAGCGTCGCGTAAGCGGACGCCATGTCGATAACGCGAGACTGATACTGGCCGAGCACGATTCCGTTCTCCGGCGGACCACCCTCCTGTGTGAGCGTCGGGTAGTCGAGTCCGGGAATGTGCTCGGGGATGCCGGCCAGGTGGGCGGCGTCGGCGATCTTCTGGGGACCGTTCTCCATCGAGAGCATCAACCGGTAGAAGCTGGTGTTCAGCGAACGCTTGAGTGCCTCGGCGATGGTGCATCGACCACAGGATTCGCCGCCGACGTTTCCGATGGTCACGCCGTTGATCGTGAGCGGTGAACTGTCGAACCGTGCGGAGAGCGGAATGTCTTCCATCAATGCTGCGACCAGACCGAAGACCTTGAACGCGGAACCGGTCTGCAGCGGCGCCTGGGCGTAGTCGAAGCCGGCTCCGTCGTCACCGCCGTAATAGGCGTCGACGCCACCGGTCTTGGGGTCGATGGACACTACTGCGGTCCGCAGGTCTCCCGGCTCGCCCTCGAGATTCCGCCTGACGGCGTTCAGCGCAGCTTCCTGCGCAACCGGGTCGATGGTCGTCGTGATCTGCAGGCCAGCGGTGTTCAGCGTCTGATCGCTGATACCGGCCTCGGCCAGTTCCTTGAGTACCTGGGTCTTGATGTGGCCTTCGGGTCCTGGCGCCTGGTTCAGATCGGTCGGCCGATTGGCGGGGGCGACGGCCGGGAACTGCATCGCGTCGCGATCCGTCTTGGTCAGGCTGCCCAGTTCCACCATGCCGTTGAGAACGTAGTCCCAGCGCGCTTGCAGCGCGGACAGATTGGTCTCGGGGTCCAGGAACGACGGGCTCTGGATGACGGACGCGAGAACTGCGCCTTCCTCGACGCTCAGCTCACTGACCGGCTTGTCGAAGTACGCGTTCGACGCGGCGGCGATGCCGTACGCACCGCGACCGAAGTAGATGGTGTTGAGATACGCGGCAAGAATGTCGTCCTTGGACCATTCGCGCGCCATCTTGGCGGAGATGACGAGCTCACGCAGCTTCCTGTCGATACTGCGCTTGTCACCGACCAAGACGTTCTTCACGTATTGCTGAGTGATCGTCGAGCCACCGCCGGCGCTTTCCTTGCCCATCACGTTGTCGCGGGCAGCGCGAGCAAATCCGGAGATCGAGAATCCGGGGTTGGTGTAGAAGTTACGATCCTCCGCCGAGAGCACCGAATCGCGGACGTGAATCGGGATGGCCGACAACGCGACCTCGGTGCGGTTTCCCTCCGCCGGCACTACCTTGCCGAGCACGGTCGTGCCGTCGGCCATGTAGATGGTGGACACCTGATTGGTCTGCATGTCAGAGGGGCGCGGGACATCGGTCCGGCTGTACGCGACAGCAAAAACCGACGCGGGCACGATGACCATCAGGAGCACGAGAACGTAGATGGTCCGCCGGACGTACCGCCACTTCGAGCGCTGCTTTTTCGCGGGCTTGGCCGACTTGTTCGACCGGGGCGAATTAGCCGACTTGCCCGATCGAGCCGACGACTGATCGCCACCCGTCGCACTCGATCTGTTCGATGGACTCACTCAACACTCCCGGTCGTGGATCCGGACTTACCGGCACCATTCCACCAGGGTGATATCTCGATCAGATAACTCCCGGCAACTGCGATACCGAAATGTCACCCTACCGGGCTGGCTACTCGCGACGTTCTGCTCGGACCGCGTTCCGATATCCGCGGAACGCGAGCCCGAGAGCGACGACGCAACCGAGCAGCACCAAAGACGGCATCACGCCGGGGTCTCCCTTGACGATCGCGACCACAGCGCCGATCAACGCCATGAGGGCGAAGACCGAGATGAAGCCGGCAATCAGCTCCATACGCTGGGCGCGCGAAGCCCGCCTCATCGAAACCGTGCGCAAGCGCGCATCACGACTTGACGCCGCCTGCGGTCAGACCGGCGATGATGCGTCGCTGGAAGATGAGAACCATGATGACCAGCGGGACCATCACGAGGGTTCCGCCGGCCATGATCGAGGTGTACGGCGTGACGAATGGGTCCGTTCCGGAGAACTTGGCCATCGCCACGGTGACGGGTGCGGTCTTGTCGCTCGAGAGTTGGAGCGAGAGCAGGTACTCGTTGACCGTTGCGATGAAGGCGAGGATCGCGGTGGTGAACAGTGCCGGCGCGGCGAGCGGAAGCATGATCAGGCGGAAAGCCTGGCCACGGGTGGCGCCGTCGATACGCGCCGCCTCCTCGAGTTCCCACGGAAGCTCGGAGAAGAACGACGTCAGCGTGTAGACCGTCAGCGGCAGCACGAACGAGATGTTCGGGATGATCAGCGCTTTGTAGCTGCCGATCCAGCCGATGTCGGTGAACAACTGGAACAACGGAGTCACGAGGGCGACAACCGGAAACATGGACGCGCCGAGGATGATTCCGGTGACGAAGTATTTGCCACGGAAATCGAAACGCGAGAGCGCGTACGCCGTGAACACGCCGATGACCAAGGCGATCAGCGTGGTCGCGCCCGCGATGATGAGGCTGTTCATCAGTGCACGGGTGAAGTTCACCTTCGCGTCGGGATCGAGCGCCGCCGTGAAGTTGGACAGCGTGAGATTGGTGGGCCACAGCGACGTCGAGAACGTGTCCGCCGGGTCGCGCAGCGCCGTCACGATCATCCAGTAGCAGGGAGCGAGTCCCCACACGATGATCAGTACGACGCCGATGTAGGTGCCGACCTTGCCGCGTAGTGCCTTGTTCATACCGGCTCCCCCTTCCGCTGCTTTTCCTGCGTGCTGACCGCATTGGCTCCGAGGAATCGGACCAGGATGAAGGCCACAGCGAAGATGATGAGGAACGTGATGGTGGACAGTGCCGACGCCGAATTGGCGCCGACGCGCATCTGATCGACCACCAGAACCGAGATGGTGGAGGTGGCGGGATTGGATCCCATCATGATCGCGGGCAGGTCGTACATGCGCAGCGCGTCCATCGTGCGGAAGAGCACCGCCACCATGAGTGCGGGCTTGACCAGCGGAAGCGTGATCATGCGGAACCGCTGCCACGCCGTCGCACCGTCGACCTTGGCGGCCTCGTAGACGTCGGCGGGAATCATCTGAAGACCCGCGAGGATCAGCAACGCCATGAACGGCGCGGTCTTCCAGACGTCGGCGACGACGATCGCGAATCGCGCCGGCCAGGGGTCCGCCGTCCACAGGATGTTGGTGCCGAGGATCTTGTTGGCAATGCCGTCGTTGGCGAAGATGAAGAACCAGAGCTTCGCGGTGACGGCGGTGGGGATGGCCCAGGGAATCAGCACGGAAGCGCGGAGCAAACCGCGTCCGCGGAACGTCTTGGCCATGATCAACGCCATCGACAGACCAATCACCGTCTCGAGCAGGACGGTGACGACGGTGAAGCCGAACGTATTTCCGATCGACTGCCAGAACTGCGATCCGAGTGTGCCGGGCGGGCAGGGAATCGAGCCGTTGGCGGTGTTGCAGGACTGGGTGATCCAGTTCTTGTAGTTGTCGAACCACGTGAACTGACCGGTGACGAACATGCCGGTCTCGGGATCGAGCTTCTTGCCGTCGCTGTGCATCGACATCCAGATCGCTCGTCCGAGCGGATACAGAATGATGACGGCGAGAACGATCAGCGACGGTGCGACGAACGCCCACACCGGAACTCGTCGACGCTTCTTCGGCTTGTCGGCCGACGCAGGCGGGGGCGAGGTCGGCGGGGGTGGAGCAGCTGCAAGGTCAGGCAGAACCTTGGTCAGGGATGTCCCTGCTGCCTCGGATGCCGACGGCTCTTCTAGCGGTTCCGGTGCACGGTGTCTCCCACCAACGCCCGAACGGTCGGGACCGGTTGAACCGGCCCCGACCGTGGGGTTGGTAGGCACAGCCGCGGAAGGATCCTGCGGTTCTGCCATTGCTTATTGCTCCTGGTAGATCAGTTACCGGCGGTTTCGATGCCGGCCTTGGTGTCCGCCAAGGCTTGCTCGACGGTCTTCTCGCCGCGAATAGCAGCGTAGGTGTTGTCGGAGATCGACTTCGACACCTGCGTGTAGTACGGCGTGACGGGGCGCGGCTGAGCGGTGGCGAGTGCTTCCTTCAGGGTCGCGAAGTACGGGAACTGAGCGAGCACTGCCGGATCGTCGTAGACAGCCGAGAGGACGGGTGCGCCGCCGACCTCGGTGAAGTACGTCTGCGACTTCTTGGTCTGCATGAACTCGAGGAAGTCACGAGCCGTGGCGGGTGCGTCCGAGTACGCGCTGATGCCGACGTTGTAGCCGCCGACGGTCGAAGCGCCCGGTCCGTCGACACCCGGAAGAACGGTGTAGCCGTACTTGCCGGCAACCGAGGTCTTCTCACCGTCGACCGAGAAGCCGGACCACGTGCGCATGAAGAGTGCCTTGCCGTCGCCGAACGCGGTCTGCGACTCGCCCTCGGAGTAGGTCAGCGCTTCCTGCGGGATCGTGTTGTCGGCGAAGTTGTCGACGATCGACTGAACGCCTGCCTTCGTCTTGTCGTCGATGGCCGGTGTGAGTCCGTCCGGGCCGACCCACGGGCCGTCGAAGGCGTTGGTGATCTCGGTGGTGTTGACCGTCAGGCCCTCGTAGTTCTTGAACTGACCGATGTAGCAGGAGATGCCGGCTTCGACAGCCTTCGGGCAGTTTTCCTTGAGCTCGGCCCACGTGGTGGGGGCCTTCTCGACGAGGTCCTTGCGGTAGTACAGGAACGCTGCGTTGGTGTTCTTCGGCGCTGCGTAGAGCTTGCCGTTGTAGGTGCCCGAAGCGACGGTCGACGGCAGGAGGCCGGACTCGTCGATCGCGAGGTCACCCTCGAGCGGCAGCAGCCAACCGTTTGCGGCGAACTGGGCGGTGTTGACGACGTCGACGCCGATGAGGTCGTACTCGTCGCTCTTGGCCTGCATGCGCTGGGTGATGTCGTCGACCTGCGCGTTGGCTTCCTTGGCCAGCGGCTTGAGCGTGACCTTCTCGTCCGGATGCTCCGCATTCCAGTCGGTGATGATGTTTTCGAGCGCCTCGTTCAGGGCATCCTGCCCCTCGACGATCGTGATGGGTCCGCGGCCTTCGCTCGAGGACGATCCCCCGGATGCGGCCGTGGTGCTGGTTCCGCTGTCCTTGTCCGAATCGGACGAGCAGCCTGCCAGTACCAGCATGGACGCTGCCGTGGCTGCAATTGCAGCGCGGCGCATCGCCTTCGAGTTCAGAACCATGGATTCGCTCCCCGTATGTGTATGACAAATAGACGGTCACCGAGAGCCGGCTCACGGCATGCGCCATGGGTGCCGGCTCCCGGCATCGGCCCCTACTGTGGCACGAGACACCCCTACTTGTGGGTATTACGCCGAACCTGAATCGGTCATGTGTCGTTTGACAGGTCCACCTAACCCAGGCGACGCCCGTCGGTGGTGGCAAAAATGTGCACCTTCTCAGGGTCGACGCGCAGGTTGACTCGCTCGCCCTTCTGCGGCGGATTGCGCCAGTCACCACGCGAAACGATCTGCTGCAACCGTCCGCCGATCGTGGTCCGGCCGTAGACGTAGGCGTCGGAACCGAGTTCCTCGACGACGTCGACCTCCATCGGCAGGCCTTCGGCGGCGATCTCGAGGTGCTCGGGGCGAATACCCAGAACAACCTCGGTTTCGACGACACCGTTCATCGTCTCGCGCGGAACCGGAACGATCCCGTCACCGAATGCGACGCCGCCGTCGACGACGGGGAGGGTGAACAGGTTCATCGCGGGCGAACCCATGAAGCCGGCGACGAAGACGTTCTTCGGCTTGTTGTAGAGCTCGCGCGGCGAGGCGCACTGCTGCAGGATTCCCTTTTCGAGGACGGCGACGCGGTCACCCATCGTCATGGCCTCGACCTGGTCGTGGGTCACGTAAACCATCGTCGTCGCGAGGCGTCGTTGCAGCTGAGCGATCTGCGTACGTGTCTGCACACGGAGTTTCGCGTCGAGGTTCGAGAGCGGCTCGTCCATCAGGAAGACCTGCGGCTGGCGGACGATGGCGCGGCCCATCGCCACTCGCTGACGCTGTCCACCGGACAGCGCTTTGGGCTTGCGATCGAGGTACGGCTCGAGATCGAGCATCTTCGCGACCTCTTCGACGCGGGCGCGGATCTCCGTCTTGTTGGTTCCGGCGAGCTTGAGCGCAAAACCCATGTTCTCGGCCACCGACATGTGCGGGTACAGCGCGTAGTTCTGGAAGACCATCGCGATGTCGCGCTCTTTCGGCTCCTGACCGGTGACGTCGCGGTCGCCGATGAGGATCCGTCCGCTGTGGACATCTTCGAGCCCGGCGAGCATGCGCAGGGTGGTCGACTTTCCGCAGCCGGAGGGTCCGACGAGGACGAGGAACTCGCCGTCCTCGATCTCGAGGTCGAGCTTGTCCACTGCCGGAGTGTTCGATCCGGGGAACAGGCAGGTGGTGCTCTCGAAAGTCACTGAAGCCATGACGGGGTTGATCCCTTCTACCGGCAGGAACGTGCCGGACGATCCAAGTCGAGGGTGAGCGTGTGCGCTAGCAGCATAAACGTCCGTGTCGGCGCGCGAGCGTAGTCTTTCACGGTGAGTTCGGAGAAGATGCTGACCCGCATCGGTGCGCTGCTTCGCCAAGCGGAGTCCACCGACAATCCACACGAAGGTGAAGCCTTCATGGCTGCCGCTCAGCGGTTGGCCACCAGTTCCGCGATCGACCTGGCGGTCGCGCGTGCGCACACCGCGTCTTCGGAAAAGCGTGCGACGCCCACTCAACGGCTCATCACCATCGGCGAACCGGGCAAGCGCGGACTGCGAACGTACGCCCAGTTGTTCATCGCCATCGCCGCTGCCAACGACGTGCAATGCGACATCGCGCAGACGTCGGCCGTAATCTACGCCTACGGCTTCGCCGGCGACATCGACGTGTGCGAGGCCCTGTATTCGAGCCTGCTCTTCCAGATGGTGCGCGACTCCGACGCGTACGTGCGTTCCGGGGCGTACCGCGGCGAAACGTCCGTGCGGACCGTCGTCGAAACTCGTGGACGACGACGCGTCAGCACGCAGGTCCGCAAGCCGGTGGCCGGAGTGACGGCACGCCTGAACTTCCAGATGGCGTACGCGTCCCGCATCGGCGCGCGGTTGGCCGAGACGAAGCAGGAGACGGAGAAGACCGCGATCGCAGAATCTGCCACGTCGTCTTCCGAAACCGCACTCGTGCTGCGTAACAAGGAAATCGAGCTGAAGGACTACTACTCGTCCAACTCCAAAGCGCGTGGGACGTGGCGGGGCGGCGGCCGCGCAAGCGCCGGGCATTCCTCACATGCTCGACGAGCGGGTGATCGGGCGGCGCGCTCCGCACGTCTGGGGAACCTTCCGGAGATCGGCGGGGTACGCGGGCAGCTCGACTCGTGAGGGATACGCAGCGGAGCGCCGTCTACGAGGCAGAGACGTTGGTGCGCACCATGTTCGATCGCGCCGACGAGCGTGGACTTCGGAGCGTCGAGGTCATGGGTTCCACCATCACCTTGCCGGTCGAGCGCAAATTCGGTTCCGTGGAGTCGGTCCAGGCGTACTGCGATCAGCTACTCGGGCTGAATTGGGTACGGGAGACCTGGACTCGCGCAACCATTCCGGTGTCCGTACGCTCCCGCGCCGGCAATGCCGCCGCTCACTACTCGAACGACGTCATCGCCGTCCCGGACGACCGTGACGGCCGGTGGGCGCTACGCGAATTCGTTGTCTTGCACGAACTTGCGCACCACCTCGGCGACCCCGCCTCCGACGAGGCTTCCCACGGGCCCGAGTTCGTCGACCGCTACACGAGCCTTGTCGGCGAGATCATCGGGCCCGAGGCGGCCTTCGTTCTTCGAGCGATGTTCCTTGCCGGTGGTGTTCGAACGGACTAGATGTCAGCCCTCGGCGAACCCGGTGGTGTCCGTACCGGTCGGCTGGAATACTCGGCCTATGGATGCGCCGCGCAGACTGGTCCTGGTCAAGGGTGAGTCGGAACTCCCCGATCCGGCTGTTGCCGTGCGCAAACCCCCGCTGATTCGTGAAGCCTACGGACGAGTGCTGCGGGAGGTTCGACGCGATCAGGACCGAACTCTCGACGACGTAGCCGCAAAGGTCGGGATGTCGAAGCAGTACCTCTCCGAGATCGAACGGGGCAAGAAGGAACCGTCGTCGGAAATTCTGCGCGCCATCTGCGAAGCGCTCGGGATGCCGCTCGAGCACCTGCTGTTCCGAGCGGGCAACAGGATCGTTGCGCTCAACTCCCTTACCTTCGGACATTCTCCCGCCCCGATCTCCGGTCCCGTCCTGATGGCAGCCTGATCAGTTCCCTTCGATGAGGGTGTCGGCCAGCCCGTAGGAAATTGCGTCGTCGGCGGTGAAGATCCTGTCGCGATCGGTGTCCTTACGGAGCCGCTCGACGCTCTGACCGGTGTGCTTACTCAGAATCGCCTCGGTCTGCTCCCGGATTCTCAGGATCTCGGCTGCTTGAAGCGCGAGGTCCGAGATGGTGCCGCTACCTTGCGTCGACGGTTGATGCAGCAGCACCCGCGAATGGGCAAGAACATGCCGATGGCCCGGAGTGCCGGCGGCGAGAAGCACCGCAGCAGCCGAAGCCGCTTGACCCATGCAGTACGTCGAAATCGTCGGTTTCAAGAACTGCATGGTGTCGTAGATCGCGAGCATCGCCGTGGTGGAACCGCCGGGAGAGTTGATGTACAAACCGATTTCGCGATCCGGGTTGTCGGCTTGCAGATGCAGCATCTGAGCCATCACGACGTTGGCGACGCCGTCGTCGATCTCTGTGCCGAGAAAGACGATGCGTTCGTTGAGCAGCCTGCTGAAGATGTCGAAAGATCGCTCACCCGTTGGTGTTCGCTCGATGACACTGGGAATCGTGTACTGGGACATGACGTCACAATCCGATCTTGGGGAAGGTGGCTTGCGGTGCTATCTCGGCGAAGGACGTCACGACGCGGTCGACGATTCCGTACTCGCGCGCCTGCTCGGCGGTGAACCAGCGATCCCGATCGCTGTCGGTCTCGATCTCTTCGACGGTCCGGCCCGTTTCGGCGGCGAGGATTTCCTGCGATTGACGCTTCATCAGCTCGAGACTCTCGGCCTGGATCGCAATGTCCACCGCAGTGCCACCGATACCTGCCGAAGGTTGGTGCATCATGATGCGGCTGTGCGCCAGGCTGATTCGCTTGCCGTGGGTGCCGGAGCAGAGAAGCACCTGGCCCATGCTGGCGGCGAAGCCCATCGCGACCGTCACGACGTCGTTGGGGATGAGCTTCATAGTGTCGTAGATGGCCAGACCGGCAAACACCGACCCGCCAGGTGAATTGATGTAGAGCACGACGTCGCGCTTGGGGTCGGTGGTCGCGAGGAGCACCAGTTCCGAACACACACGTTCGGCCATGGCGTCGTTGACCTCGCCGGTGAGCAGAATCGTTCGCTGTCGGAAGAGCCTGTCTGTCAACAGGTCACGGTAGCCGGTATCGGTGGGCGCTTCAGTAGTCATGAATCCATTCCTACCGGCGCGGCAGTGCCGCGGCCCCGCCTGTCTGCTGTGGGCAGACCACCCCTGTTTTTACCCGCCGCCTTTGCCCGCCCCCCCTTTTTGCCCGCCCCCTTTGACTGCCCCCCTGTTTGAGCGAACGGCACGTTCAGTCGATCTAAGGCGCCGAAAGTACCGTTCGCTCGAAAAGGGGTGGGCACAAGATCGGGCAAACCCGTCACCGACGGCGGCGGTAGCGGTACCGCGCACACCCGGCCATGATGGGAGAAGACAACCATTCCTCTCGTCAGGAGCGTGGCATGACTCGTCCGGTACGCATCGGTGTTCAACTCCAACCCCAGCACGCACCCGATTACGGGTTGATACGCGACGCCGTCTTGCGGTCCGAGGACGCCGGGGTGGACATCGTCTTCAACTGGGACCACTTCTACCCGTTGACCGGCGATCCCGACGGCGCACACTTCGAATGCTGGACCATGCTCGGCGCCTGGGCCGAGCAGACCGAACGCGTCGAGATCGGCGCCCTGGTCACCGGTGGTGGCTACCGCAATCCGGATCTGCTGGCCGACATGGCGCGAACCGTCGACCACATCAGCGGTGGGCGCCTGATCCTCGGTATCGGTGCCGGCTGGTTCGAGAAGGACTACGACCAGTTCGGATACGACTTCGGCACTCCCGGTTCACGGCTGAAACTGCTTGGCGAATACCTCCCCCGCATCACGGGCCGCCTGGCGAAGGGCAACCCGCCGCCGACGCGCAACATCCCGGTCCTCATCGGCGGTGGCGGCGAGAAGAAGACCCTGCGCTTGGTCGCCGAGTACGCCGACGTCTGGCACAGCTTCGGCGACCGTGAGACACACCTGCGCAAGTCAGACATCCTCTCCGACCACTGCGCCGACGTGGGCCGGAACCCGCTGGAAGTAGAGCACTCGGTTCCGTGGCCTGGGCTCGAAAATGCAGCCGACCTGGTCGCCGACGGTGTCTCACTCTTCACCGTCGGCGTCAGCGGACCGGACTACGACCTCACAACGCTTGCCGAGGCCATCGGTTGGCGCGACGACAACACGCCGCCTGCGTTGAGCGGGCTGGCCTGAGCGGTACCAAGGACTTCGTCGTTGTCGGCGCCGAGAACGGGCGGCGCCGACGTCAGACGTGGCCTCTGGCCGGAGAAGTTGACCGGAAAGGCCACTTGCTTCAACGGTCCGAGCGTCGGATGGTCGACGGTTCCGACCATGCCGAGCGCGGCGGTGTGGGGATCGGAGTAGATCTCGTCGAGATGCCGGATCGGTGAGACCGGTACGGCGCGTTCGGCGAGAAGAGCGCACCAGTGTTCGACGGTCTCCGATGCGAAGGCGCTGATGAGTTCTCGTTCCAGACTCTCGCGGTTCTCCACCCTGTCGCGGTTGTGGGCAAAACGCGGATCGGTGACCAGTTCACTCCTTCCGATGGCCTCGCACAGCGACGCCCACATCGCGTCGTTGCCGACAGCGATGACGAAGTACCCGTCGCTGGCAGGAAATGCTTGATACGGAGCAAGATTCGGATGACCGGAGCCCAACGCAGTTGGGCGCTCACCGGTGGCGAAGTAACTGGTCGCCCAGTTGACGTGCATCGCGAGTTGGCACTCGTACAGCGACGTGGTCACGTACTGTCCGCGTCCGGTCCGGCCTCGCTCGACCAATGCGGCCAGGACACCGACCAGTCCGAAAAGTGCTGCGCCCAAGTCTCCCAACGCAAATCCGGATTTCATCGGAGCGCCGCCGGGTTCACCGGTGAGCGACATGAGCCCGCCCGCGGCCTGCGCGATCATGTCGTACCCCGGTTCGTCGCGCAGCGGTCCTTCTTCACCGAAGGCAGAGATGTGCAGGGTGATCAGATGCGGGTATCGCTCGGACAGTGCCTGGTAGTCGAAGATCTTCTGTAATCCGCTGCCCGGCTTGAAGTTCTCCACGACCACATCGGTCTCTTCGAGCATGCGGTGGATGATCTCCTGTCCTTCGGTGGACTTGAGGTCGATCGTGACCGACTTCTTGCCGCGGTTGATCGCGAGGTAGTAGGCGGCATCTACGCCGACGAAGGGAGGCCCCCACGAACGCGTGGGGTCGCCGCCTTCAGGGTGTTCGATCTTGGTGACGTCGGCTCCGAGATCGGCAAGCGACATGGTTGCGTACGGCCCGGCAAGGATCTTCGACAGATCGAGCACGCGGACACCAGCCAAGGGTGTGGGGCCTGTTGGAGAATTCACTGGTGAACCCCTGCTACGGAGAGGAACTCGGCTACGACGTCACGTGCATCATCCAGCTCGACGTCACCGCCGTCGGTGATCACGTCGAGATTGCCGAGTGCAGCCGACGGCACCTTCCCCACAAGACCGGCCAGGTAGGAATTCGCCACCAGCAGTGACCGGTACCCATTACCGTGTCGGATGCCGTGGTCCGCAAGGTCGAAGAGCAGGGTCGCCATGACGGTACGAGCCAACTCGTCGGAGTACCTTGCACTCGCAGCCTGCGCGGCATCGTCAGATCCGGAGATCAGACGATCTCCTTCATCGACCAGTTCCTCCCAGCGCCGCAACAGAACTCCGGACCCGGCTTCGCAATCCGGTCCGACGGTGGACAGGATGTCGGTCATCGCTCCCGCGACGGTGCGGTGCGAGTTGAACTTACGTAGGCACCGAAGTACGTCCAGCGCAATGACATTGCTCGACCCTTCCCAGATCGATCCGAGGTGAGCGTCCCGGACGAGTCGCGCGTTGGCCCATTCCTCGATGTAGCCGTTTCCTCCGCGCACCTCCATGGCCTCGCCGGTGACCACCCGCGCGCGTTTGCAGACAAAGTGTTTGGCGATCGGTGTCAGTACTCTGATCAGTGCGCGCGCCTGTTCGTCGCCGCCGTCTGCTCCCTGAAGACACTGTGCGCTGTACGCGACCAGGGCCAGCGAAGCCTCGGCATCGAGTGCAAGGGGAAGAAGTGTCGCCCGCATCAGCGGCTGGTCGAAGAGCCTCTTACCGAACACGACTCGGCTCTTCGAATGTTCGACGGCTTCACGAACTGCTCGGCGCATGAGAGCGCTCGAACGCATCGCATTGGAGAGGCGAGACGTGTTGACCATTTCAGCCATCTGGCGGAACCCTCGATCGAGTTCACCGACCTGGAGTGCGTGCGCCCGGTTCAGCGTCACCTCGCCGCTCGGCATGGAACGCGTACCCAGCTTGTCCTTGAGACGATCGATCGTGAGGTTGTTGCGCTCGCCGGATCCCAAGGTCTTGGGCACCATGAACATTCCGACTCCACGCGTCGAACCATCCTGTCCGCCCGGGAATCTTGCGAGGGTGATGATCACATCGGCATCCGGGTTGGAGGCGAACCACTTCTTGCCCGTCAGAACCCATCCGTCACCGTCGCGCTCGGCGCGTGTTTCGGTGCAGGCGATGTCGGTGCCTGCCTGAATCTCGGTCATGAACATCGCACCCGTCTTCGCCTGCTCGGGGTCCGTCGACGTCAACGCGTCGATCCAGGGCGAGAACACGGCCGGATCACCGAACATACGCAGGGTCCGCGCAGCAGCATCTGTCATCGACACCGGGCAGGCCAGCCCGAACTCTGCCTGCACGAAGATGTACGACGCGAGGTACTTCGCGAGTGGCGGATGCACGGAGTCCCATCCGTGCAACCCTTTTCGGTGCGACATGGCGGACAGGCCGTACTCGTTGTACGCCGCCCGGCACAGTTCCAGGTAGGCCGGGTGATAGGAAATCCGGTCGACGCGGTCACCGGCCTTGTCGAATTGCTGCAGCACCGGCGGGTTCTTGTCTGCGATGTCGGCAAGCTCGGACAAACGGCCGGCGGCATCTCGGCCCAGTCGGTCGAGCAATCCGTTCAACGTCTCTCGGTCCGCCCCGGCGGTCCATCTGTCCACTACCGCTGTCAGAGCGGGGTCGGTGTGTGCAAAGTTCATCAGTGGTCAACGCCTTTCAGGGTGGAAGCATCGGTCATGTTCGAGGAGCTCGTCGACTCCAGCCCTTGCCCGTGCAGCGCACTCCTGCGCAACAATGCAGTCATACAGACAAGGGAGAGAACGACATACACGAGCCCTAGAGCTACGACCGGCCAGATCGAGTTGGTTCGCGTCAGCAGATACTGGCTGACCATCGGGGCCGTTCCGGCAAAAATGGCGGTCGACAATTGGTACGACAGAGAGATGCCGGTATACCGAACATTGGTGGGGAAAACCTGCGCCAGGATGCCGGCCAACGCGGCGTAATACATTGCGTGAGGCGCCGTCGCGAGGACCATCCCCAGAATCGCCAAGGGCACGGAGCCCGTCTGAACCAGCACGAACATCAGTGGTAGGAGCACGATCTCCGGAAGCAGCATCCAACGGACCGCTTTCGACGGATCGATCCGTGTGGCCAGCACAGCACCGAAAGGCTGTACGAGCGCCTGGGCTACCAGTGCCACGGTGATCACGAGGAGGAAGTCACTACGCTCGAAGCCGAGATCCGTTGTCGCCCAAGAGAGCGCAAAGGTCGTCTTGACGTACGTGATGGCAACACCAGCAACCACAGCGCCGACGCCGAGAGCAAGTTCGACGGGATGCGACCGCAACACTTCGACCAGCGGCATCCGTGTACGCTCCTGTGCTGCAACAGCCTTCTTCATCTCGGGTGTCTCGGAGATGTGCAACCGGATGTAGAGAGCGACGATCACCAAAGCTGCGGATCCGAGGAACGGCAGACGCCAACCCCACGACTCGAACACGGAATCCGACATCAACGTCAGGCCGAGGAAGGCCAGCGTCGCGAGCAGGTTGCCGACCGGTGAACCCTGCTGCGCAAACGCGCCGTAGAGCACCTTCTTCTTCGGGGGAGCGAATTCGGTGGCGATCAACACGGCACCGCCCCATTCGCCGCCCATGGCAATGCCCTGGAGAACACGCAGTGCCACAAGCAGTATCGGTGCCCAGATCCCGATCTGGGAGTACGTAGGGAGGAGGCCGACACCGACAGTTCCCAACCCCATGAGCGCGAGGGTGATGATCACGGCGTTCTTGCGACCGAACTTGTCTCCGAAATGACCGAACACCACTCCGCCGACCGGACGAGCCACGAATCCCACGGCAAAAGTCGCGAAGGCTGCGAGTGTCCCCACCGCCGGCGACGCATCCGGGAAGAACAGCGGGCCGAGCACCAAGGCGGATGCGGTTCCGTAGATGTAGAAGTCGAACCATTCGATGGTCGTTCCGACAAACGCCGTGATTCCGGCCTTGCGTGCCTGTTTGGTGTTGTATTCAGGCGGATTGGTGTCTTGACCTGGGTGTTGATCCACGGTTCTCCCTGATTCTCGCGTCGGGCATCACCAAGGGATGCAATGTGAGGCGTGAATCACTATCGTCCGAAATCCATGTAGAGTCCAAGACTTAGTTCGACTTATTTATGTGGGAGAACCACATAATGAAACCCGGGAGGAGCGACGTGGAACTGCGTCAACTGTGCGCGTTTCTCGCAGTCGCCGACGAACTTCATTTCGGCCGGGCCGCCGAGCGACTCCACATCGGGCAGTCCCCGCTCAGCCAGACCATTCGGGCGCTCGAGCGTGAACTGGGCACCGACCTGTTCGTCCGGACCACCAGATCAGTGCAACTGACCGCCGCCGGCGAAGCCTTGGTCACGCCCGCACGGATCATCGAAGCGCAGATCGCCGTGGTACGAGAAATCGCATCGGCCGCGTCGACTGGCGAGACGGGCCGTGTCACAGTGGGTTTCGGCGGAACAGGCGGCTACACCGTCCTGTCGGCCCTCACACGGTCCTTGGCCGACTCCCATCCGGGAATCGAACTGGAACTACGGCCGCAGATGTACTCGGGTGAGGTGCTCGACGCTCTCCGACGCGGAGCACTGGACATGGGCATAGTCGGCCTGCCCATTCCGCGCGGATTCGAGACTCACACTGTGCGGGAGGAAACCTTGATGGTCGCGGTTCCTGCCAGGCATCACCTCGGTGCGCATGACTCGGTGTCACCGGAAGACCTGGCAACCGAGCGATTCGTGATGTATCCCGCCGAGCACGGCTCGGCGGTGCGCGATGCGACGTTGTCCGTGTGCGCCACAGCAGGTTTCACGCCCACCGTCGCGCACGAAGCCCCCGATCCGTACAGCCTGTTGGCCATGGGCGGAGCGGGGGTCGGGATTGCCGTCGTCGTGGAGTCGACGGCGCATCTGTCCATGGACGGGGTCGTGTACCTGCCGATCGCCGGGGCCACGCCCACGCTGAAAATCGCGATGGCATGGCGACCCAACAATCCGACGCCGGCAGTACACACCGTCACCAGGGTACTGAGGGAGCAGCCTTAGGCTCTCGCGAGAATTCCGGCGAAATCTGTTCCCACAGGCAGAGTTCCGTACTCGTGACCACGGTCGGCACCGAGGCGAGCGGCAATGAACGCATCGGACGAGGCGGCCGGGGAGTGGCGCACCATGAGCGAAGCCTGCAGCGCCAACGCCATAGCCTCGACGACGGTCCGAGCGCGGAGCTGAGCGTCGGCGGGTGCCATCGTGGCGAGCTCACCGAGTTGGCGTCGTACCCGATCGAGGTGCTGATCGAGGACCGGGTTGTTGCCGCGGGCGAGGTTGATCTCGTGGTCGAAGGCGGCCACGGAGTCGGGTTCACGGGTCATCGCGCGCAGGACGTCGAGCGCGATGACGTTGCCCGACCCCTCCCACACGGCCATGACGGGCTGCTCACGGTAGCGACGGGCAAGAGGGAAGTCCTCGGTGTAACCGTTGCCGCCCAGGCACTCGAGGGCTTCGTAGGAGTGGTGCGGGCCGCGCTTGCAGATCCAGTACTTCGCAACAGCCGTCGCGAGTCGGCGGAACGCCTTTTCCTGCTCGTTCGCGTCCTCGTCCTGCGCACGGGCCAATCGCAGTGCGGTGATGGTCGCGGCCTCGGATTCGAGAGCCAGGTCGGCGAGCACCGACGTCATTGCGGGCTGATCTGCCAGGACGGCACCGAAAGCGCTGCGGTGCCGTGCGTGCCACACCGCTTCGGCCACCGACTGACGCATACCTGCCGTGCTGCCGAGAATGCAGTCGAGTCGCGTCTGGGACACCATTTCGATGATGGTCCGCACACCACGTCCCGGTTCGCCGATCATGGTGCCGACGGTGCCGTCGAGCTCGATCTCGGAAGACGCGTTGGACTTGTTGCCCAGCTTGTTCTTCAGACGCTGGATGCGGAAGACGTTGCGTGTGCCGTCGGGCAGGATGCGGGGGAGAAGGAAGCAGGAAAGTCCCTCGCCGGCAGCACCTTCGGCCTGAGCGAGAACCAGGAAGGCGTCGGACATCGGCGCGGAGCAGAACCACTTGTGTCCGGTGAGGAGGTAGTCCGCACCCGAGCCGCCACGTCCGGCCGGCTTGGCGATGGTCGTGTTGGCTCGCACGTCGGAGCCACCCTGCTTTTCCGTCATCGACATTCCGAAGATCGCGGATGCCTTTCCGGGAGCATCCAACTCGGGGGTGTAACTCCGAGAAAGGGCACGCGGGGTCCAGATGGCGGCTACATCGGGTTGCAGCTCGAGCGAGGGGATCACAGCGTGCGTCATGGAGATCGGGCACGCGTGGCCCGGTTCGACCTGGGAGAAGAGCATGAATGCCGCGGCCCGAGCCACGTTGGCACCCGGCTTGGGGTCAGCCCAGGCAGAGGTGTGAGCACCGTGCGCAACGGCGGCAGAGATGATCCGGTGATACGACGGATGGTATTCGACCTCGTCGATGCGGTTTCCCCAGCGATCGAAGGTCTTCAATTCGGGGATCACCGTGTTGGCCAGCTCGGCGTCGTGCTGGAACCCGGCACTGCCGACCAGTTCACCGATATCGGTGAGTTCACTGGTGGCCCAATCGGCGTCGTGACGCGCGACGCCTTCGGCCAGGACCGTATCGAGCAGGAACTCGTTGACGTCCGTGCGCGGTACCGACTGGTTGAGCACTGCATGGGTGCGATGCGGAGCCGGGTGGGTGACGGTCTTCTCGGAAATATCAGTCATGACAGGCCTTTCAGCTCGCTGCGCGGATGAGGTGCTTCTGGATCTTGCCGGTCGGTGTACGCGGAAGAATCGTCGCGAACACCACTTCACGCGGAATCTTGTAGCGCGCCAACTTGTCCGAGAGGTAGTCCTTGATGTCGTCGGCGCTGATGACATCCGGTTCACGCCAGACGACGTGCGCGACGACGGTCTCGCCCCATTCTTCGTTGGGTTTTCCGACAACGGCGACGTCGACGACGTCCGGGTGGCCGGAGATCACGTCCTCGACCTCCTTGGAGTAGACGTTCTCACCGCCCGTGATGATCATGTCCTTCGCGCGGTCGACGATGAAGAGGTAACCGTCCGCATCCTTGCGCGCCAGATCGCCGGTGCGATACCAACCGCCGTCGGCAAATGCAGCCTTCGTGGCAGCGGGGTCGTCGAGGTACCCCTGCATGACGGTGTCGGCGCGCAGCCAGATCTCACCGATCTGATCGGGCTCCGCGTCGGTGCCGTCATCGGCAACCAGGCGCAGGTCGACGCCGGCCAGCGCGACGCGGCCGATCGAGCCCGCCTTGCTCAACTGCTCTTCGGGGTACAGCACGGTGCCCACTGGCCCGGTCTCGGTCATGCCGTAGACCTGCCGGAATTCGGTGGTGCCGTACGACTCCACCAGTCGCCGAGCGACATCCGCGCCGATCGGTCCCCCGCCGTACAACCACGCACGAACGCTTCCGAGGTTGTAGTCGGCAAAGTTCGGCACGAGGTTGAGTGCGGTGGTGTAGATGACCGGCGGGCCGAAGCAGAGGGTAATGCGTTGTTCCTGAACTGTTTCCAGAAATTTGACGGGATGGTACTCGCGCAGCAGCACGACGGTTCCGCCCATGTAGAGCGTGGACATGAACCAGTTGTTGAGCGGGGAAGCGTGCCAGATCGGGACGGCCATGAGCAGTCGCTCGTCCCGAGTCGTCGACACGGCGAGGGCCGCGGTGACGGCAACACCGACGACGTTGCGGTGGCTGTGGACGCAGCCCTTGGGCGAGCCGGTAGTCCCCGAGGTGTAGAGGATTTCGGCCGGATCGTTCTCGTCGATGTCGATACCGTCAACGCCGTCCTGGCGGGTGATGGCGTCGTCGAAGAAGTCGAAACCGTCTGCGACAGAGTCCGTGCTGATCAGCTTGGCCGTTGTCTCCAGTCGACCGACAACCGGCGCCAACTCACCGTCGAAGACGCACACCGACACCTTCGCGTGTCCCAGCACGTAGGCAACTTCCGGAGTCTGCATCTTGTGGTTGATGGGGACCACGACGGCGCCCAAGCGCCAGGCACCGAGCATCGCGTACACGAATCCCGGAGTGTTGTAACACATCAGCGCGACGCGGTCGCCCGGCTGCACGCCCAGCGACTGCAAATAGCCTGCGGCGCGTCGACTTCCGTCCTGAACCTGGGAGTACGTGTGATCGTGACCGTCGAATATCAGGAAGGGTTTGTCCGGGGTCTTGGTGACGTTGCTGTCGAATACGCGAACGATATTCATCGAAGTCCTTGTCGGAGAATCACGCTCGAAGAGAGTTCATTCCATCGAGCTGTTGAGTACGGCGTCGGGTATCTGGAGGGTGGCGAAGATGACGGCAACCGCCTCCTCGAGGGAGTAGCCGAAGCTCTCGCCGGTGGCAGTCTTCTGGATGACGAGGCCGAAGATCGCAGACCAGAAGGCCTTGGACTCGACGTCGATGCCCGCGCGCAGCTGCCAGCCGGTGCGGATCAAGGTACGGAGGAGGGCGGTTTCGCCCGAGGAGTGCAGAGTGCGAAGCGTTTCGGAGATCAGGTCGCGGAGTTCACCACGACGACCCGTCATCATCATCGCTTCCACGAAGAGTTCGACGCTGGGAGCGCCCGAGCCCAGGAGGGATCCGACCAGCTTCTCGGTGTAATCGCCGACCGTGTCGGCGTCGGCGGCATCGACCTCGGCACGCTTGCCTGCGCGCAGAACGGCCGCGCACGCCACCTCGACGAAGAGCTTTTCTTTGGAGCCGTAGTAGTAGGTCACCTGGTTGGGATGGGCGCCGGCGGCCGTGCAGATCTGCGCGATGGAGACGCTGTCGCCGTGCTCGAGGAACAGCTCGGTTGCGGCGTTGAACAGCGCCATGCGCGTCTGCTTGCCCGACTCACGCGTCGCGCGCGCTGCGGGAACTGCCTCGGTGGCCATCACGAACTCCTACTTGTTTGTACGACAAACAATAACTCGGCGTTGTTTGTATGGCAAACAATTTCTTCCCGACGCGATGACATGTCGACTTCTATCGACATGTCTGATGTGCGGGATTACTCTCTGAACATCGAGCACCCGAGAACTTCGGCTTTTCTGCGAGGAGGCGCCCTGCAATGCTCGCGCGATCCGGCTTCTCCCTGCCCACACGCACGACTCTCACGGGCGACTGGGCAGATTTGTTGCGCGAGCATTTTGTCGCGCTCGACGTATCCGATATCGGAGACGGCGATCGATTCAGCGGGGCCGTCCACTCGGCCCAACTCGCACACGTTCGGGTATCCGCAGTTCAATCGATGGAACAACGAATAGTCCGTAGCAACAGCCTCATCAAAAGCGACGGCGCGGACTATCTGCAGATCGGGATGATCCGCCGCGGTAGCGCGGTAGTGCGCCAAGACGACCGCGAATGCGTCCTGCGACGTGGCGACTACGTCCTGTACGACACCACGCGCCCCTTCGATTGGCAGATCGAGGGACACGCACACGACGGCATCTGGGGACTCGAGGTGTTCACCTGGCCACGGTCGTACCTGTCGCTCAGCGACGCGGAGGTCACGAGCCTGACCGCCATCGCCTTCGACGGACACGCGGGCCTGAGTGGCCTGCTTGGTCGCTTTCTTCACGATCTTGCCTCCGTCCGCATGACGTCCGACGCAAGCGGAGACGAAGAGGAAGTCGTCAACGAGATCGGCAACCTGGTCAAGTCCGTTCTTCACACAACTGCGCGACCGATCACCTCGCGGCGAACCAGCCTCTACGAATCCGCCCTGTCGGTCATAGACGCCCGCATCGCAGACCCGGCCCTGTCTCCGGTGGACATCGCGGGATCGGTCAAAGTCTCCATTCGGCAGTTGCACCGAGCCTTCGCCGAACACGGCACGACGGTGTCACGGTCGATTCGCAGCCGTCGACTCGACGGTTGCCGTCGTGAGATCGTGCAACGACACGGAGTAGAGCGGTCGCTGACCCAGATTTCTCACCGCTGGGGATTCACCGACCTGGCCGCCTTCAGTCGAGCCTTCAAGGCGGAATTCGGGATCAGCCCGCGGCGGTACCGGTCGCAAGCAGCGGCCCCCACAAGTACTACCCGCTGATCTGTAACATCTTCGGACACTTACCCATTGAACATGGTGTTCAAAAATTTTCTGTCGCCGAAGCGTATCCACAATTCTTGGCACGGTAGGCCAAGCATCGGGCGCTGACGGCCAAGTTTGCTCGGCTGAGCGGGCGTAGATTTTCGGCACGGCGTTGCCAAGTGCCAGGCACCCGATTCGACCACCTACATCACAGGGAGCACTCATGGAATCTGCAATCGGCGAACACCTTCAATGCCCGCGCACTCTGACCAGGCGGGTCCCGGATACCTATACGCCACCGTTTCCCATGTGGGTCGGGCGCGCAGACGACACATTGCACCAGGTCGTGATGGGCTATCTCGGCGTGCAGTTCCGCGGCGAGGATCAGCGCCCGGCAGCACTGCGGGCGATGCGGGATATCGTCGCCGGCTTCGACTTGCCGGACGGACCGGCACACCACGATCTCACCCATCACATCGACAACCAGGGCTACGAGAACCTGATCGTGGTCGGTTACTGGAAAGATGTTTCTTCCCAACATCGTTGGAGCACATCACCTCCAGTGTCCTCCTGGTGGGAGTCCGAAGACCGCCTGTCGGACGGATTGGGGTTCTTCCGCGAGATCGTGGCACCGAGAGCCGAACAATTCGAAACGCTCTACGCGTTCCAAGACGACCTCCCCGGGGTGGGAGCTGTCATGGACGGTGTCAGCGGCGAAATCAACGAGCACGGCTACTGGGGTTCGATGCGCGAGCGGTTTCCGATCTCCCAAACCGACTGGATGCAGGCCTCGGGCGAACTGCGGGTCGTCGCCGGTGACCCCGCCGTAGGTGGACGCGTAGTAGTGCGGGGACACGACAACATCGCACTGATCAGGTCCGGGCAGGACTGGGCCGACGCGGAAGCAGACGAGCGCAGCCTCTACCTGGACGAAATCCTGCCCACTCTTCAATCGGGTATGGACTTCCTCCGCGACAACGGCCCGGCCGTCGGGTGCTACAGCAACCGATTCGTACGCAATATCGACATCGACGGAAACTTCCTCGACTTGAGCTACAACATCGGCCACTGGGCCTCCCTCGACCAACTCGAACGGTGGTCGGAATCCCACCCGACCCATCTACGGATCTTCACGACGTTCTTCCGGGTGGCCGAGGGCCTTTCGAAATTGCGTCTCTACCATGAGGTCTCGGTATTCGATGCCGCCGATCAGCTCTACGAGTACATCAATTGCCATCCCGGGACCGGAATGCTGCGCGACGCGGTGATCACCGCCGAGCACTGACCGAAGTCGCCGGCAATCTTCGGCCACATTCTTTCCCTCGGAGGCAACTCGAGATATGTTGACGGGTGTCGACATATCTCAGTAGAGACCATCGAGGAAGCGCGGACAGCAGACAGTGACTACTCAACGAAACGAAGAGTTGGCGTTTGCTGTGCTGGCCGACCAAGTGCGTCGACAGATTCTCGACACGCTGGCTACCCACGGCGAGTGCAACGCGGGCTTCATCAGCGATCAAATTTCGACGGTCGGTCGCACCACGGTATCCACACATCTCAAGGCGCTGCGGTTGTCCGGCGTGATCGTCGAACGGCGTCAAGGACGTCATCGCCTGTTCTCGATAGATCCATCGGGGCCCGCCAACGATGCA
The DNA here is from genome assembly GCF_029457415.1 of Rhodococcus sp. RCBS9. Classification (NCBI taxonomy): domain Bacteria; kingdom Bacillati; phylum Actinomycetota; class Actinomycetes; order Mycobacteriales; family Nocardiaceae; genus Rhodococcus; species Rhodococcus sp. RCBS9. Next base: position 2,472,924 of record NZ_CP120422.1, read on the forward strand.
CTCCAGTTCCTGCGCGACGTCCTCGGGCGAGCGCTGGAAGCAGGTTCGAACGCCTCCGAGTCGCCGACCACTGCGACTGAGGATTCAGACGTCGCATCGGTGCGTCGCCGAGCGTGAGGCCTTGTTGAGCCCCAGCACCTATTTCAGGCAGGAAGTAGAACGTGCCAGGTCTCTCCGTAACGGCACAGATCGTGACGACCGACCCACCAGGGTCAGCCTTCGAGCGCCTCGAAACGGGGCAACTGCTCGAACTCGAATGTGAGCAACTGACGGTCGGGGCCGCTGCCGCGATCTCCCTTCCCGTCGGCGACGGCGCACGCGCAGATCCAGTCGGAATGCCGATCACGCTGTTGGGATACGTCGCCGGCGTGAAGCGGGGCCGATCGGTCGTGATCGTGCACCACCAACCGTGGCGCGGCCGCCTGACGATCCGGTTCTTTCCCGACGGCGCCGGGACCCGGATCGTTCTCGAGTCCAGCCTCGATCAGGACGGCATTTCCTGGCTTGCCAACAAGCGCGGATTCGCTCCACCCGAACCTCCGCGTTCCGACCGACATCGGATCGGGCTGCTGGTCAGCAAATCCGGCCCGGCAGCTGTATTCGCCCAGGCGACAGAAACACTCGCAGCCCTGGCGGTGGAAGAAATCAATGCCGACGGCGGCATCGGCGGCGTTCTCGTCGACTTGGTGATCGGCGATGACGCTTCCGACTCGGCGGCCGGAGCGGCGACCGCACTGCGATTGGTGAAAAGCGGATGTCGCGCCGTTTTCGCGTGCGTGACATCGTCGACCTTCAATGCCGCTGCATCTGCATTGCAGAACACCGGTGTGCTGTTGGTGCACACAGTTCTCAACGAGGGAGGTCGATCGCGTCCGGGAGTCCTTCGATTAGGTGAGCGACCACTCGACCAGACGCGAGCGGGCATACCCGCAATGATGTCCGAGACCGGTTCTCGCACTTGGTTCCTGGTCGGCCAGCAGTATTCGTGGTCGTTCGGAGCGCATTGGGCGGCCCGGCGTGTGATCGCCGAATCCACAGGTTCGGTGGCCGGCGAAGTCTACGTACCGTTGGGGACAACCGACTTCTCACGCATCATCGAGTCGATAGCCGACTCCGGGGCCGAACTGATTCTTTCCACCCTGGTGGGCCATGACGAGGTCTTCTTCGAACGACAATGCGCCCAGCACGGACTGCGGGCCACCACGCGGACGTTTGCATTGGTCCTCGACGAGGCCACTCAGCAGCTCATCGGCAATTCCGATGCTGACGGAGTCTGGGCGGCATTCGGCTACTTTCAATCCGCAGCCGGCGATCACGACCTCGAAAAGCGATACAGCGCGAGCTCGAACGAACTCCTGCCTCCGCTCAGTTCCCTGTCGGAGACAACGTACGAAGCGATCGTCGCTTACGCACGCGCCGTCGAACGAACGTCCGCAGGCGATCCGGAAACAGTACTTCGGCAGCTTGTCACGACGTCGAAAAGCTCTACGAACAACGGCGTTCCACTGCATCGACCGATTCTGCTCGCTGAATCACGCCGTGGGCGCCTGTACCCCCGTTCTCTCTGAGCGCGCGTAACCCGAACTTAACGAGTCAATATGTCGATACCTATTGACGCAATTATGGATCCGGCCCTAGTCTGAAAGACAAGTGAAGCCGATCACATCAGGAGCACACTTCTCATGGCAACAATCCGACCTGACGACAATGCAATAGACACCGCCGCAAAGCATTACGGCATCACTCTCGACCAATCAGCCCGGCTCGAGTGGCCGGCACTGATCGACGGAGCACTGGGCTCCTACGACGTCGTCGACCAGTTGTACGCCGACGAGGCAACCCCGCCGACCACGTCACGTGAGCACACGGTGCCAACAGCGAGCGAAAATCCTTTGAGCGCTTGGTATGTGACCACAAGCATCCCGCCGACGTCGGACGGCGTCCTGACCGGCCGACGCGTGGCGATCAAGGACAACGTGACCGTGGCCGGAGTTCCGATGATGAACGGGTCTCGGACAGTAGAGGGGTTCACTCCGTCTCGCGACGCGACTGTGGTCACTCGACTACTGGCGGCCGGTGCAACCGTCGCGGGCAAAGCTGTGTGTGAGGACCTGTGTTTCTCCGGTTCGAGCTTCACACCGGCAAGCGGACCGGTCCGCAATCCATGGGACCCACAGCGTGAAGCAGGTGGATCATCCGGTGGCAGTGCGGCTCTCGTCGCAAACGGTGACGTCGATTTTGCCATCGGCGGGGATCAGGGTGGATCGATCCGGATCCCGGCGGCATTCTGCGGCGTCGTCGGACACAAGCCGACGTTCGGGCTCGTCCCGTATACCGGTGCATTTCCCATCGAGCGAACAATCGACCATCTCGGCCCGATCACACGCACGGTCCACGATGCCGCACTGATGCTCTCGGTCATCGCCGGTCGCGACGGTAACGACCCACGCCAAGCCGACAGCGTCGAAGCAGGTGACTATCTGTCCACCCTCGACTCCGATGTGGATGGTCTGCGAATCGGGATCGTTCGAGAAGGTTTCGGGCACGCGGTCTCACAGCCCGAGGTCGACGACGCAGTCCGCGCAGCGGCACACAGTCTGGCCGAAATCGGTTGCACGGTAGAGGAAGTAAACATCCCGTGGCACCTACATGCTTTCCACATCTGGAACGTGATCGCCACGGACGGTGGTGCCTACCAGATGTTGGACGGCAACGGATACGGCATGAACGCCGAAGGTTTGTACGATCCGGAACTGATGGCACACTTTGCTTCTCGACGCCTTCAGCACGCCGACGCTCTGTCCGAAACCGTCAAACTGGTGGCTCTGACCGGCCACCACGGCATCACCACCCTCGGCGGCGCGAGCTACGGCAAAGCCCGGAACCTCGTACCGCTCGCCCGCGCCGCCTACGACACTGCCTTGAGACAATTCGACGTCCTGGTGATGCCCACACTGCCCTACGTCGCATCCGAACTACCGGCGAAGGACGTGGATCGTGCAACCTTCATCACGAAGGCTCTCGGGATGATCGCCAACACAGCACCGTTCGACGTGACCGGACATCCGTCCCTGTCCGTTCCCGCCGGCCTGGTGAACGGGCTTCCGGTCGGAATGATGATCACCGGCAAGACCTTCGACGATGCGACGGTCCTCCGGGTCGGGCGCGCATTCGAAAAGCTTCGCGGCGCGTTTCCGACGCCTGCCGACCACATCTCCGACTCTGCACCACAACTCAGCCTCACCTAGTTCTGTATCCGCACTTGCACAACAAATTCCACCGATTCACACATGATCAGCCCGCATAGAAAAGGTGAACCAGATGTCAGTAACGATCGACCACACAACGGAGAACGCCGCACCGGCCCAGGCGCCGGTCTCCGACCGGGCGTGGGCACTGTTCCGCGCACTCGACGGTAAGGGATTGGTACCCGACGGTTACGTCGAAGGATGGAAGAAAACCTTCGAGGAGGACTTCAGTCCAAGGCGCGGAGCGGAATTGGTCGCGCGGGCGTGGACCGACCCCGAGTTCCGGCAGTTGCTTCTCACCGACGGTACCGCCGCGGTTGCCCAGTACGGATACCTGGGCCCCCAGGGCGAGTACATCGTGGCAGTCGAAGACACCCCGACCCTCAAGAACGTGATCGTGTGCTCGCTGTGTTCATGCACCGCGTGGCCCATTCTCGGCCTGCCCCCTACCTGGTACAAGAGTTTCGAATACCGTGCGCGAGTGGTGCGTGAGCCACGGAAGGTTCTCTCCGAGATGGGAACCGAGATCGCGTCGGACGTCGAGATCCGCGTCTACGACACCACCGCCGAAACTCGCTACATGGTTCTCCCGCAACGTCCCGCAGGCACCGAAGGCTGGAGCCAGGAACAGCTTCAAGAGATCGTCACCAAGGACTGCCTGATCGGCGTCGCAGTCCCGCAGGTCCCCACCGTCTGATCACCCCGACAAGAAAGAAGCACACCATGGATGGAGTACACGATCTTGCCGGAGTTCAAGGCTTCGGCAAAGTCCCGCATACCGTCAACGCCGACATCGGCCCCACCTTCCACGCCGAGTGGGAACACCTGCCGTACAGCCTGATGTTCGCCGGTGTCGCCGAACTCGGGGCATTCAGCGTCGACGAAGTTCGATACGTCGTCGAGCGGATGGAACCACGCCACTACATGATGACCCCGTACTACGAGAGGTACGTCATCGGCGTCGCGACACTGATGGTCGAAAAGGGAATCCTGACGCAGGAAGAACTCGAAAGCCTTGCAGGGGGACCGTTCCCACTGTCGCGGCCCAGCGAATCCGAAGGGCGTCCGGCACCCGTCGAGACGACCACCTTCGAAATCGGTCAGCGAGTACGCGTGCGCGACGAGTACGTTCCGGGGCATATTCGAATGCCTGCGTACTGCCGCGGACGAGTGGGAACCATCTCTCATCGGACTAGCGAGAAGTGGCCGTTTCCCGACGCAATCGGCCACGGGCGCAACGACGCCGGCGAAGAACCGACGTACCACGTGAAGTTCGCCGCCGAGGAATTGTTCGGTAGCGACACCGACGGCGGCAGCGTCGTAGTCGACCTTTTCGAGGGTTACCTCGAGCCTGCGGCCTGATCGTCCAACATTCCGGGCGGCGGTCACGCGATCACAGCGTTTCGCGTGACCGCCGCCTGATCACAGCAATTCTCTCATTCGGAAGGACACTGGAAATCATGGTCGACACACGACTTCCGGTCACGGTGCTGTCAGGTTTCCTGGGCGCCGGGAAGACGACACTACTCAACGAGATCCTGCGAAATCGAGAGGGTCGGCGGGTCGCGGTGATCGTCAACGACATGAGCGAAATCAACATCGACAGTGCAGAAGTCGAGCGTGAGATCTCGCTCAGTCGCTCCGAAGAGAAACTGGTCGAGATGACCAACGGCTGCATCTGCTGCACCCTGCGAGAGGATCTTCTCTCCGAGATCAGTGCCTTGGCCGCCGATGGCCGATTCGACTACCTACTCATCGAATCTTCGGGCATCTCCGAACCGCTGCCCGTCGCAGAGACGTTCACATTCATCGATACCGACGGCCACGCCCTCGCCGACGTCGCCCGACTCGACACCATGGTCACCGTCGTCGACGGCCACAGTTTTCTGCGCGACTACACGGCTGGGGGCCGCGTCGAAGCCGATGCCCCGGAAGACGAACGAGACATCGCGGATCTGCTTGTCGATCAGATCGAATTTGCCGACGTCATCCTGGTGAGCAAGGCCGATCTCGTCTCGCACCAGCACCTGGTCGAATTGACCGCAGTCCTGCGCTCTTTGAACGCATCCGCTGCGATAGTTCCGATGACGCTCGGTCGCATCCCACTCGACACGATTCTCGACACCGGTTTGTTCTCGCTCGAAAAGGCTGCACAGGCCCCCGGATGGTTACAAGAACTCCAAGGTGAACACATCCCCGAAACCGAAGAGTACGGAATCAGTTCGGTGGTGTACCGCGAGCGCGCACCCTTCCACCCCCAACGGCTGCATGATTTCCTCAGCAGCGAGTGGACCAACGGAAAGTTACTTCGGGCCAAGGGCTACTACTGGAATGCCGGCCGGTTCACCGAGATCGGGAGTATTTCTCAGGCCGGTCATCTCATTCGCCACGGATACGTCGGCCGTTGGTGGAAGTTTCTACCCCGTGACGAGTGGCCGGCCGACGATTACCGTCGTGACGGAATCCTCGACAAGTGGGAAGAACCCGTCGGAGACTGCCGACAAGAACTCGTCTTCATCGGCCAAGCCATCGACCCGTCTCGACTGCACCGAGAACTCGACGCGTGTCTACTCACCACAGCCGAGATCGAACTCGGGCCAGACGTGTGGACCACCTGGAGCGACCCCCTGGGCGTCGGCTATACCGACCAGACCGTTTGATATTGGTCCGGTTTGCCGTAAGTTGTGCGCAATGGGGGTATCACGCAACCGAACTCGGGCGTTGTTGATCGTCGCGGCGATCGCAGCCGGGACCGTGGCCGCGGTGACGCCGGCGGGGGCCACCTGGACAGTCGCGCCGATGTGCGGCGAGTGGCGGGTCGAAACCGTAGCGCAAGGGTTGGAACAGCTCGAAAACCTCGAGCCCGATGACAACGGCGGGTTCTACCTCTCCGGCGAGTCGAAGATCTATCACGTCGACGCCGCAGGACAGGTACGAACTGTCCTCGACGACATGGCTGCCCCTGGCGGTTTGCAACTCGACGGTTCGAGGCTGTCCTTCCTCACCAGACAGGACGGCAAGCTGTGGCACCTGGACACCTCGACGGATCAGCTGTCCGCACCCGTCGACTTCGCGGGCAACGGCCTGCTCCGGCTTCCCGACGGCGATCTGCTGACCACGTGGGTCGGAACAGAAGGAGGTCCGCCAAAGGGCGTCTCGCGCTATCTGCACGACTCCGGAGCCGTCGTTCCCAATTGGTCGACAGTGCCGCGTTCGGAGGGACTCGCGCTCAGTCCGGATCATCGAGCCGTGTACACCGATGACCTGTTCACCGGTCAGATCATTCGAGTGCCCTTGGATACCCCTGACGCGTGGACAGTTGTAGCGACGGTCCCGAGCCTGATACCCGGACTCGACGATCTGACCATGTCGCAGGATGGAATGCTCTACGCCGCTGCTCACGTCGAAGGCTCGATCTATCGCGTACACCCTGAAACCGGCACTTCCTGCGTCGTCGCTTCGGGTCTGTCGAATGGGTGGAACGGGCCGAGTTCAGTGCGTATAGGACAGGACGGCGACGGCTGGGCGCTCTACGTCACCGGCTTCGACGGAACGCTGCGTCGCCTGGTACCTCCGTCGGGCGTCGACCTCGCACCCGTCCGCTGACGCCGATCTCTTCGGCACGAGATTCCCCGACCTGGCGATACTTAAAATCACGCTGATTTGAAGGCATGCCCGCAGCGCAACGGCCCCTTGTCCGAAAACTGTCAACAGTTCTACACGGAGAAATGGCTACCCTTAGGTTTACGCTGCACGCATGTTTTCTTCCGTCGCAGCGAAGATCCGCCTGGTGGTGGCACTGCTCCTCACTGCCCTCCTGGCGCTGACTCTGTCATCGTGCTCGAGTGGCTCGGATTCGTCGGCAGCCCCCACAGACCTGTGTGCACCTCCAGGAGTGGGAGCTGCAACCGCGGCGCCCACCAATCTGGACGCGGCAGCGGGTGCGGGCGCCGAAGACCGCTACACCACGGCCACCGTCACCCCGGTCGATCAGATCGACACCTCGAAGCTGAATCTGATCAAACCCGGGGTCATCACGGTCGGCACGCTCGGTGACGCGCCCCCGAGCATCTGCGTCAACTCCGAGAATCAGTACACCGGATACGACAACGAACTCCTGAAGGCCGTCGCGGACAAACTGGGCTTGAAGGTCGAGTTCGTCGGCACCGAGTTCGCCGGGCTTCTCGCCCAGGTTGCCGGTCGACGCTTCGACGTCGGCTCGTCGTCCATCACCACCACGGACGACCGTCGCAACACCGTCGGCTTCACCAACGGTTACGACTTCGGATACTTCTCCCTCGTCGTGCCTAACGGCAGCCCGATCACCGGCTTCGGAGACCTGGATGCCTCCAAGCGCATCGGCGTCGTGCAGGGAACCGTGCAGGACGACTACGTCGTGAACACGCTCAAGCTCGATCCCGTGAAGTTTCCCGACTACGCCACGGCGTACGCGAACCTCAAGTCCGGACAGATCGACGCCTGGGTAGCTCCGTCTCAGCAGGCCGAAGGTGCAATCGCTCCCGGTGATCCGACCTCGATCATCCAGAACACCTTCTCGGTCAACAACTTCGTCGGCTGGGCGGTGAACAAGGAAAACCAGCCGCTGATCGACGCCCTCAACTCCGGCCTCGACGCAGTCATCGACGACGGAACCTGGTCTCAGCTGTACGCCGACTGGGTACCGCGCCAACTCCCTGAAGGCTGGAAGCCCGGATCCAAGGCCGCGGCCACTCCGGAACTGCCCGACTTCGCAGCCATTGCCGCGGAAAACGCAGCGAACGGCGACGGTGGCGATACCGCGTCGTACCAACCGAAGTCGACGCTCGAACAGCTCAAGGACACGTTCTTCGACTGGGATCTGTACAAGAAGGCATTCCCCGATCTCCTCAAGACCGGTCTTCCCAACACCCTGATCCTTGCGCTCGCGTCCGGCATCATCGGCACGATCCTCGGCATGCTGCTCGCTGTCGCCGGTATCTCGCGCACCCGTTGGCTGCGCTGGCCGGCCCGCGTCTACACCGATATCTTCCGTGGCCTGCCCGCAGTCGTCATCATCTTGATCATCGGGCTCGGCGTCGGACCGATCGTCAAGGGAATCACCGGTAGCAATCCGTACTGGCTCGGTGTCGCGGCGCTGTCACTGCTCGCGTCGGCATACATCGGTGAGATCTTCAGATCCGGAATCCAGAGCGTCGAGTCCGGGCAGCTCGAGGCTTCACGTGCCCTCGGTTTCAGCTACCGAAAGTCCATGTCGCTGGTCGTCATCCCGCAGGGTGTACGACGCGTTCTGCCGGCGTTGATGAACCAGTTCATCTCGCTGATCAAGGACTCGTCGCTGATCTACTTCCTCGGTCTGCTCGTCACCCAGCGGGAACTCTTTGCCGTCGGACGTGATCTCAACGCCCAGACCGGCAGCCTGTCCCCGCTCGTTGCGGCAGGCTTGTTCTACCTTGCTCTGACCATCCCGCTGACGCACCTCGTCAACTACATCGACAACCGACTCCGGACCGGACGCGCCGACACTTCAGGCACGTTGGATCCGCTCGAGCAGGCCATCGTCGTGGAAAGGGGCTGAGGACATGACCACCAGCTCTGAACTGAAGTCCGTATCGCTCACCGGCAAGGACCTGCATCTGTCCTTCGGCACCAACAAGGTGCTTCGCGGCGTCAACCTGCACGTCGACGCCGGAAACACCGTCACCGTCATCGGGCCCTCCGGTTCGGGCAAGTCGACGCTCCTGCGCGTGCTGAACCGTCTGCACGAGCCCGAGCAGGGTGACGTGCTGCTCGACGGGAAGTCCGTCCTGAAGGACAACCCCGACGAGCTACGCCAGCGGATCGGCATGGTGTTCCAGCACTTCAACCTGTTCCCACACAAGACCGTCGCCGAGAACATCGCACTCGGGCCGAACAAGCTCAAGGGTTTGTCGAAGGAACAAGCTCGGGCGCTCGCGCTCGAGCAGCTGGATCTGGTGGGGCTCAGGGAGAAGGCCGACTCGCGGCCCGGCAACCTTTCCGGCGGTCAGCAGCAGCGCGTCGCAATTGCCCGCGCCCTGGCGATGAAGCCCGAGGTCATGTTCTTCGACGAGGCGACGTCAGCTCTCGACCCCGAACTGGTCAAGGGTGTTCTGGCATTGATGGCCGATCTCGCGAAGTCCGGCATGACCATGGTCGTCGTGACGCACGAAATGGGTTTCGCGCGTTCCGTTTCCGACAAGGTGCTGTTCATGGATCGCGGTGCCGTTGTCGAAACCGGTACTCCGGAACAGCTTTTCGACGATCCCGAAACAGATCGACTGCAAGCGTTCCTCTCACAGGTTCTCTGAGTCAGGGGCGCTTGCAGGAGATCGACGGGCGTTGATCCTGGACGCCTGAAGCATCAGATGGTCACGTTCGGCGAGGTTGGATGCCTTGTGCGCTGCATCGGCATACAACCTCGCCGCCGTCTCCAGGTCTCCGTCGCGTTCACGGAGATAGGCCTCGACTGCGGCATGGCGTGGAAGTGAATCGTCGAGCGCTGCAAGAGCTGCCAAGCCGGCGCGTGGCCCGTCCGCCTCGCCGACCGCCACCGCTCGGTTGAGCCGGACGATCGGGCTGTCGGTCAGGGCTGCGAGTTCGTCGTACCACTCCACGATCTGCACCCAGTCGGTCTCGTCTGCTGTGAAAGCGTCGGCATGGAGTGAGGCAATGGCGGCCTGGGCCTGGAACTCACCGAGCCGGTCGCGGGCGAGAGCTGACTGGAGGATTGCGACTCCTTCGGCAATCGAATCGGTGTCCCACCGGCTGCGATCCTGCTCGGCTAGCGGAACCAGACTGCCGTCCGCGGCAGTTCGCGCGGCTCGACGAGCGTGATGGAGCAGCATCAGTGCGAGCAACCCTGCGACTTCGGGGTGATCGATCGCGGCCGCCAACTGCCGGGTGAGCCGGATGGCCTCGGCAGCCAGGTCGACGTCGCCGGAGTACCCCTCGTTGAAGACCAGATAGAGGACACGCAGGACGGTGGCGACATCGCCGGGTTGCTCGAACCGGACGCCGGAGACCGTGCGCTTGGCTCGGCTGATGCGCTGAGCCATAGTCGCCTCGGGCACCAGGTAGGCCTGCGCAATCTGGCGGGTGGTCAGCCCGCCGACAGCGCGCAGCGTGAGTGCGACGGCGGACGACGGCGTCAACGACGGGTGCGCGCACAGAAAGTAGAGCTGGAGTGTGTCGTCCACGCCCGGCACCGACCCGCTGACCGGCCGCTCGCCTGGCTGCTCGTCAGCCAGAAACTCCCGCTTACGGCGAGCCGCATCCGACCGGATCCCGTCGAGGAACCGCCGCCAGGCCACCGTGACCAGCCAGCCCTTCGGGTCCCGCGGCGGGTTGTCCGGCCAGACCCTGACCGCCTCGAGCAGAGCGTCCTGCACGGCGTCCTCGGCCGACGCGAAATCTGCTCCGCGGCGGACGAGGATGCCGAGCACACTCGGAGTCAGACTCCGAAGCAGGGCGTCGTCCATGACAGGTTTCAGTCCGTGATGGTCGGCGGCTCGGTCAGGAACGGGCGCAGTTCGAGCCATTCGTGAATCGGCTTCCCGCCTGCGCCGGGCGCGGCCGAGAGCTCGCCGGCCAATTGGACGGCACGGTCGTAGTTGTCGACGTCGATCACCATCCAGCCGGCAATGAGGTCCTTGGTTTCCGCGAACGGACCGTCGGTGACCGGCGGGCGACCCTCACCGTCGTACCGGACAAAGGTGCCCTCAGGAGCGAGAGCCTGACCGTCGACGAACTCGCCCGCCTTCTCGAGCCGATCCGCGAAGTCCTGCATGTACTTCACGTGGGCAGTGATCTCGTCCGGCGTCCACTGGTCCATCGGCACGTCGTTGACTGCCGCCGGAGCGCCGCGGTAGTGCTTGAGCAGCAAGTACTTGGCCATCGTGAATCTCCTCTGTGTCGGTGCCACCCATTCTGGTCGCACTTCACTACCGGGACGAAGCAAGTCGGGGATTCTCGACATCGCAGGGCCTTCGGCCCTGTGCGCCTTTTTGGTAGTGCCCGCAACCAGAAAGGCGCACAGGGCCGAAGGCCCTAAATCCACCCCTGCCGGCGGGCGATCACCGCTGCTTCGTGCCGGTTGGCAGCACCGAGTTTGGTGACAGCTGACGACAAATAGTTCCGGGTGGTTCCTGCCGAGAGGTGTGCCCGGGAAGCGATCTGCTCGATGGATGCTCCGTCGGCCGCGTACTCGAGTACGTCCGCTTCGCGCGGAGTAAGCGGTGAGTCGCCGGCGCCGATCGCCTCGGCAGCCAACGACGGATCGACGTACCGCCCGCCCGCGTGGACGCTGCGGACCACCTCGGCGAGCGTCGCCGCAGGCGTCGTCTTCGGCAGAAATCCTCGGACGCCTGCTGACAGTGCCTTCTTCAGATACCCGGGACGCCCGTGGCTCGTCACGATGATCGAGACGCACCCCGAGACCGTCTGCGCAATCTGTTGCGCCGTCTCGATGCCGTCGATACCTGCCATTTGAAGGTCGAGCACGGCTACGTCAGGTTGATGTTTTGCAGCAGCGACCACGGCATCCTCGCCGGATTCGGCTTCCGCGACGACAACTATGTCGTCCTCGAGCGACAACATCATGGCCAGAGCCGAGCGGATCAGGTTCTCGTCGTCGGCCAGCAGTACCTTGATCGGCTCGGTCACCGAGACTCCTTCGTTCGGGACGGAAAGTGGGCGGTGAGGGTGAAGCGATCTTCGTCCTGCACGGTTTCGACAATTCCTCCGACGGCGCCGACGCGCTCGCGCAATCCGTTCAGGCCGGTTCCGTTGTTCGGCTCTGCGATCCGTGCGCCGTCGTTGGCGATCACGACGCCGTCCGCGAACACTTCGATGCTGCAATTCTCGGCACTGGAGTGCCGGAGAATGTTGGTGACGCCTTCACGGACGACCCAGGCGGCAGCTTCGGCCAGTTCCACCGGCAGCTGATCTGCCGATCCACGTATCGCAGTGGAGATTCCGGCGGCCTCGAGCAGAGACTGCGCACCGGCCAGCTCGGACGCCAAGGCGATGGACCGGTATCCCCGAACCAACTCGCGCGCTTCGTCGAGTGAATCTTGCGCAAGTTCGCGTACTTCGTCCATCTGCGCGGCGGCACGATCGTCGCCGCGTCGTGAAAGAGTAGCTGCAAGTTCACTTTTCACCGCAATTGCAGACAGTGCCCGCCCGACGACGTCATGGAGGTCGCGTGAAAATCGCAACCGTTCCTCGGCGACGGACAGAGCGGCAGCGGCTCCGCGTGCCTCGTCCAATTCGGTGACCATCCGCAGCAGCCACACCGACATGTAGACGGTCAGCCCCATGAAGGCGGCGACGATTCCGACGGACACGCCGCTTTCCGGACCCGCAAGCAGTCCCAGTACAACCCCGGCGGCCACCGAGCCCACGATCAGCCAGCGCAACGACGTCAACCCCGCAAGTGGCACGACAAGGATTGCCGCCAGCCAGAAGTACGGGCCGTTCTCGCCATTGCTTCCCAAGGCAATTCCCGCCGAGCAGAACGCCGACAACGTCATCACGGCAAGAGGAATCTGGACGGGCTTGGCCACGACTCCGCCCAGATCAGGCATCCGAGACACGGCGATGACGCACGCAACGGCACTGATTCCGAGGAAGACACCCGACAGGTACCGATCCGCAACTATCTCGGTGACCGCACCGAAGCCACCGAAAACCACTGCGACCATGATGAACGATTGCCGCGTGTAGAGGCGAACCTTGTCGACGTTCGACGCGGTTCGCCACGTCCGTCTCGGATTCCAGCGTCCGAAGTTCTGCGCGATCATGCCCACTACCTTCTCAGAGTTCTACGAACGCGGTTCCCAGCGGAAGTGGACGTTCGCGATCAGAACCGAACCGACGATCCACGCCAGCATGACCAACAGCGGTTGCGCAGCCGAACCGAAGGTGTCGACAAATCCGGCTGCCGCACCGGGCGCATCGCCCAGATCAGCCAGTTCGCCAGTGGTCCGCCCCAGCCATCCGAGATTGAGAAGGTCCACTACTGCGGCCAGCGGAGTGAAATCGAGAATGCGAGCAACGTTGTCCGGCACGACATTCCTGATCGAGGACATACCTGCCGTCGCCAGAATCAGAATCGGCATGCAGGTGATCTGCGCCGCCTCTGCATTTCGCGTGACAGCCGAAGTGATCAACGCCAGCGCCGTGAAGAGCGCGGCGCCGCCGATCACCGCGACCAGCACCAGGACCGGATTGACCGGAGCACTACCGCCCAGAACCATCACGGCGATTCCGATCACCACCGTCAACAGGCCGGTGAGAACCCACGACGGCACTGCCGGGCCCGCGAGGATCTCGGCGTCGCTGCATTCCCCTGTCCGTAGTCGCTTGAGAACCAACTCGTCACGACGCGTCGCGTACACCGACAGGAGGTTGTAGAAGACCACGAACACGAGCAGGAAGAGTGCAAACACCTCGAGGCCTGCCGACACCGACTTGTCGGACAACCCGCCATCGCGCGACAGGTACAGCATCCCCACGGGAAAGATCAACGGGAGGACGATTGCGTTGAAGAGCAACAGTCGATTTCGTCCCAGGAGCGTGAACTCCGAACGAGACAGGGTTGCTATGCGGTTCATGCCGACGCTCCTTCGAGAGTTGCGTGATGATCGAATTGGTCTGCAATGGAGAGGAATACGGTCTCCAGGGATGCCGCGCGGGCATCCAGGCCGGTCAGCAGGATGTTGTTGTGCTGTGCCCACAGCAGCAGTTCCGTCAGCGTCTCCTGCACTGTGCGAGTGGTGATCACCACCAGATCGTTTTCGACGCGTACCTCGGCGCCGGCCAGGGCCGGGAGCGGAAGACCGGGACGGTGCAGTTTGATCTGGGCAGGATGATCCGCGACGACGTCCGCCACGGTTCCGCTGCGCACCACCGATCCTCGGTGCATGATCGCCAACTGGTCGCACAGGGACTCGGCTTCGTCCAGGTAATGCGTCGTCAACATGATGGTGACGCCCGACGCTTTCAAGTCAGCGATCAATTGCCAAGTGTTACGTCGACTTTCGGGATCCAAACCAGTAGTCGGCTCGTCGAGAAACAGGACGAGTGGCCGGCCGATGATCGCGCACGCCAGATCCAGTCGCCGCGCCTCACCTCCCGAGAGGAACTTCACGCGGGTATCACCACGGTCACGCATGTCCACGCGCTCGAGCACCTCGTCCACGGGCAGCGGATTCGAGCAGGTTCCGGCCCACATCGCCAAACTCTCACGAGCAGTCAGGTCTTGGGGCAAGCCACCCTTCTGGAGCATGATGCCAAGCGACGGGCGAATCTGCTTGCGGTTGCGCACCGGATCCATGCCCAGAACGCGCACCGTTCCGGCACTGGCTCGTGAAAGACCCTGAATCACTTCGAGGGTGGATGTCTTGCCGGCACCATTGGTTCCGAGGAGGCCGAACAGCTCGCCTTCCTGAACACTCAGATCCAGATTGCGAACAGCATCGAACGCCTCCTTACCGGAGCCGTAACGCCGCGACATTCCGACTACGTCGATCACGGGATCGCCCTTCATCGCTGCGCCTCCGCTCGGTTCCAGCCGCGCAGTCCGATCGCGAATCGAATACCCACATAGACAGCGAGAGCGGCAACAAGGATCCAGAACACCGGATTGGAGCCGATGATCGCGAACACCACTCCGACGATCGCGATGTTCACCACGATCACTACAAGTTCGCGGCCCATCGTGGGTGCGGGTCCGATGTCCATCAGGTCCGTCAGGAGGCTTCCCTCATGTGGTTCTCTCATGCATCCAAGCTTCGCGGGAAGTCAGAGCCGAAAACAGTGCACAGCGTCATCACCTGCGGTGACACCGTCACGGATCAGCGATGACAAATGTCATGCGACGTCCCCGCGGGGACGCGTCGTAAACCGCGGGTAAGGGTCACCTCGTTGTTTTGCCGTTCATTTTTACGTTCCTTTACCCTTGCTTCGAGCTTCTACGGTTCCCGAAGTCCGTACATCGAATCTCGGGAGTTCACGGTGGCTATCAAGCCTTTGGCCTTGTTCGTCAAACACGACGGCGTGTCTGCACGCGCGTCGATCACCTGCCAGTACAAGTGCGGAAACGCGTGCTCTCACGAGGTCCCCAACACCTCGGGCGGCGAGTACTTCCGCGACATCGCACGCACAGCGCTGAGTCGTCGCGGCTTGCTCCGGGGCAGCGGCATGGCAGTGCTCGCGGTGGGAGCGGGCAGCGCCCTCGTTGCCTGTTCGGACGAATCCGCAAGTGCCGAACCGGGAACCGGATCGACGAGCGGCAGCAGCAGCGGATCGACACCAGCGGGGACGAACTTCGGCGCCGTCGCGCCCAACAAGGAAGACAAGGTCACCGTCCCTGACGGATACGATCAAGCCGTCGTGATTCGCTGGGGTGACGCCGTTCTCGCCGGCGCCCCGGCTTTCGACTTCGACAAGCAGACTGCGGCGGCGCAGGAACTGCAGTTCGGATTCAACAACGACTTCGCCGGATTGCTCCCGGTCGACGGGCAGCCCAACACCTACCTACTCGTGGTCAATCACGAATACTCCACCGAGCCGGCGATGTTCCGCGGCTACGATGCGGAGAACCCGACCGAGGAGCAGTTCAAGATCGGCCTCGCCAGCCACGGACTGTCGGTCGTCCAGGTCAAGGGCGAATCCGACAACGGCAAGCTCGTACCGGAGATCGGATCGAACAACCGCCGCATCACCGGAACCACGGAATTTGTCGTGACCGGCCCCGCTGCAGGTAGCGACTTCCTCAAGACGAGTGCCGATCCCACGGGAACCAAAGTGCTCGGCACCCTCAACAATTGCGCCGGCGGCGTCACCCCTTGGGGCACAGTGCTTTCCGGCGAAGAGAACTTCAACCAGTACTTCGCGAACGCCGAGGGTGTCACCGATCCCACGGTCGCAGCGCGACTGAAGCGCTACGGTCTTGCCGGCGCCGCTTCCGAGCGCAAGTGGGAACGCTTCGACAAGCGGTTCGATCTGGTCGCAGAACCCAACGAGGTCAACCGATTCGGATACGTCGTCGAGATCGATCCCTGGGATCCGTCGTCGACTCCGATCAAGCACACAGCGCTCGGACGTTTCAAGCACGAAGCCGCCACCATTTACATCACGGCGGACGGCACCGTCGTCGCCTACAGCGGCGACGACGAGCGCTTCGACTACATGTACAAGTTCGTCTCCAGCCGAAAGATGCAGGACGGCAAGAGTCAAGCAGCCATGCGCCACAACATGACTCTGCTCGACGCCGGAACACTGTACGTCGCAAAGCTCAGCGGAAACTCCGCCGGCGAGATCGACGGCAGCGGCAAACTTCCGTCGGACGGCAAGTTCGACGGAACCGGCGAGTGGGTAGCCATCCTGCGCACCGGCGAAGACGGCAAGGGCGAATCGCTGGTAGACGGTATGAGCGCCGAAGAGGTCGCCGTCTTCACCCGCCAGGCCGGTGACAAGGTCGGGGCAACGAAGATGGATCGCCCCGAGGACTTCGAGGCAAACCCGAAGAGCGGCAAGGTTTACGTCGCACTGACCAACAACACCAAGCGCGGAGTCGACGGTGGCGCCGCGGCCGACGAGGCGAACCCGAGGAACAACAACAAGAACGGCCAGGTCCTCGAAATCACCGACGACCACGCCGGCACCACCTTCGGCTGGAATCTTCTTCTCGTCTGCGGAGATCCGGCCACAGCCGATACTTACTTCGGCGGGTTCGACAAGAGCAAGGTCAGCCCCATCTCATGCCCGGACAACCTTGCCTTCGACCCGCACGGCAATCTGTGGATCTCCACCGACGGCAACGCACTCAAGTCCAACGACGGGCTGTTCAGCGTTGTCCTCGAAGGCGAAAACCGCGGTGAGACAAAGCAGTTCCTCACCGTTCCCGTCGGCGCCGAAACCTGCGGCCCCATCGTGGACGAGAAGCGCGTCATCGTCTGCGTCCAGCACCCCGGCGAGACCGACGACGCCAGCATCGAAAGCCCCGCATCCCATTGGCCAGACGGTGGTTCTTCCCAGCCTCGCCCGTCGGTAGTTGCAGCCTGGAAGAAGGACGGATCTCGGCTCGGCTCGTAACACACATGAAAACGACGTGGGGCAGATCGCATACTCTGCGATCTGCCCCACGTCGTTTACCTCAGATTCTCAAGAGAATCAGTTGTCACCGTCCTCGCGACGCTTACGCGTCAGGAGAACAACACCCGTTCCCAGCGCCAGCAGCAGAACCAATCCACCTGCTGCGAGCAACCCGGTGTTCACGCCACTCTCACCAGCGCCACCACCCGAGTTGATCGTCCCGCCCTGAGGAGCAGACGGCTTCGGCTGACCCGGCTGACCCGGGTTTGCTGTCGGCGGCTTCGGCTGTCCCGGAACCGTGCTCGGAACCGGCTGACCCGGAACCGTCGGCGGTACGACGATCGGAGGCACAACGACGATCGGGGGAATGATGATCGTCGGTGTAACCGGCACCGTCGTGTTCGGAACCGTCGTGGTCGGCGGAACTGTCGTGACCGGCGGCGTTGTCGTCGGCGGCGTCGTTGTCGTCACGCCACACGGATCCACAATCTCTTCCGCGACAACTTCTTCTGTCGTGGTCTCCTCTGTGGTGGTCTCCTCCGCGGTGGTGGATTCCTCCGTACCGGTCACATCAGCGTCACCGGCAGTGATCGCGCTAGCCGTCGTCGTCGCAACCGTTGTCGTCGGAACCATCCGCGTGGTCGTCGTCGGAGGAACACAGGGCTCCGTCGTGACCGGCGGCGTCGTGGTGGTCGTCGGCGGCACCGTAGTGGTGGTCTCCGGCGGGTCTATCGGGTGTTCGGTGCAGAGAGCGTCGCCCGGGACACAGTCCACTGGCGGGTTCTCGCCACCAACCACCAGGTAGTTGTTCAGGACACCCGGAGTGAATCCGGGACCTGACAACGTTCCGATCTCAGGATTGACCTTGACGGTGTACGTCACTGTCGCGGTCTCGCCCTTGGCCAGCTTTCCGGTGACCGTGAAGACGTTGTCGACGACACCCGAAACAACCAGCGTGGAAGTGGTAGCCGGATCCTTCGTCATTACTGCATCGTCGAGAACGTCGGTGAGATCGTCGTAGAAGCTGACCTCACCATCCGCGGTGCCCACATTCTTGAACGTGAGCGTGTACGTGATCTCCTGGCCGCCAACCACACGGTTCGTGGTGGACGGAACAGAGGACTTCAGTACCTCGATCGCGGGTGTGCCATCCACCGGATGCTCGGTCGTCACCGGCGGAGGAGTGATCTCCGGACCCGTCGGCGGCTTCGCAGTACCAGTGACCTTGTTGTTGATCAGAACCCCGCCGGCAACACCATCGTTGATCTTCACCTGGTAGGTCAGAACAACCGACTTACCGGCCTCGAGAACGCCAGTCCACGAGAGCGTGGTGCCCGACAGGGTCGGAGCAGTCGCGTCGACACCGTCGACAGTTGCCTTGAGCGAACCGTCCACCAACGTCGCGTTGTCGAGAACCTTCGACAGATCATCGGTCAACACCACCGGATCAAGAGTCGTGTTACCCGTATTCGCACCCGTCACCGTATACGTGATCGTCTGACCCGCAGCAACATTGGTACCCGACACCGGATCCGCAGCCTTCGCGACCGTGAACCCCGGAACCTTCACCGGATGCGTCGTGCACAGTTGCGTCGCCGGATCACACACCTCCGGAGGATCAACCGGCGGAGTCGTACCCGGAACAACGAAGTTGTTCACGAACACCCCACCGACCACATCGGCATTGACCTTCACCGAATACGTCACCGACTTCGTTTCGCCGGCCGCCAAGGTTCCCGTCACCGAGAAACCATCCGTGCCGACCATCGTCGCAACCAACGGAGCATCAGCAGTCAAACCACTCAATGCACCCTTGTCCACAACCTGACGCAAATCATCGAAGTACGCCACCTCACCCGCACCGTTACCGGTGTTCGAGAACGAAAGCGTGTACTTGATGTCCTGACCGGCAACAACATTCGAACCCGACACCGGATCAGAAGACTTCACCACAGCAATCTTCGGAGAGACCACCGGATGCGTCGTGCACAGTTGCGTCGCCGGATCACACACCTCCGGAGGATCAACCGGCGGAGTCGTACCCGGAACAACGAAGTTGAGCACCGTGTTGTCGGCATTCGCCGCAACGCGATCGGCATCAGCCTTGACCGTGACGGTGTACGTCACCGTCTTGCTCTCACCGGCCGCAAGGGTTCCCGTCACCGAGAAACCATCCGTGCCGACCATCGCAGCCGTCAACGGAGCATCAGCACTCAAGCTGCCCGCAACCAGATCAGCATCATCGAGCAGACCACGCAGATCATCGAAGTACGCGACCTCACCCGCACCGTTACCGGTGTTCGAGAACGAAAGCGTGTACTTGATGTCCTGACCGGCAACAACATTCGAACCCGACACCGGATCAGAAGACTTCACCACAGCAATCTTCGGAGAGACCACCGGATGCGTCGTGCACAGTTGCGTCGCCGGATCACACACCTCCGGAGGATCAACCGGCGGAGTCGTCCCCGGAACAACGAAGTTGTTCACGAACACCCCACCGACCACATCGGCATTGACCTTCACCGAATACGTCACCGTCTTCGTTTCGCCGGCCGCCAAGGTTCCCGTCACCGAGAAACCATCGCCGCCGACCATCGTCGCAACCAACGGAGCATCAGCAGTCAAACCACTCAATGCACCCTTGTCCACAACCTGACGCAAATCATCGAAGTACGCGACCTCACCCGCACCGTTACCGGTGTTCGAGAACGAAAGCGTGTACTTGATGTCCTGACCGGCAACAACATTCGAACCCGACACCGGATCAGAAGACTTCACCACAGCAATCTTCGGAGACAGAACCGGATGCTCCGTCGTCACCGGCGGAGGAGTGATCTCCGGACCCGTCGGCGGCTTCGCAGTACCGGTGACCTTGTTGTTGATCAGAACCCCGCCGGCAACACCATCGTTGATCTTCACCTGATAAGTCAAAACAACAGACTTACCCGGCTCCAGAACACCAGTCCACGAGAGCGTCGTACCCGACAGGGTCGGAGCAGTCGCGTCGACACCGTCGACCGTTGCCTTGAGCGAACCGTCCACCAACACCGCGTTGTCGAGAACCTTCGACAGATCATCGGTCAACACCACCGGATCAAGAGTCGTGTTACCCGTGTTGGAACCGGTCACGGTGTACGTGATCGTCTGACCAGCAGCAACATTGGTACCCGACGCAGGATCGGCAGCCTTCGCGACCGTGAACCCCGGAACCTGAACCGGATGCGTCGTGCACAGTTGCGTCGCCGGATCACACACCTCCGGAGGATCAACCGGCGGAGTCGTACCCGGAACAACGAAGTTGAGCACCGTGTTGTCGGCATTCGCCGCAACGCGATCGGCATCAGCCTTGACCGTGACGGTGTACGTCACCGTCTTGCTCTCACCGGCCGCAAGGGTTCCCGTCACGGAGAAACCATCCGTGCCGACCATCGCAGCCGTCAACGGAGCATCAGCACTCAAGCTGCCCGCAACCAGATCAGCATCATCGAGCAGACCACGCAGATCATCGAAGTACGCGACCTCACCCGCACCGTTACCGGTGTTCGAGAACGAAAGCGTGTACTTGATGTCCTGACCGGCAACAACATTCGAACCCGACACCGGATCAGAAGACTTCACCACAGCAATCTTCGGAGAGACCACCGGATGCGTCGTGCACAGTTGCGTCGCCGGATCACACACCTCCGGAGGATCAACCGGCGGAGTCGTCCCCGGAACAACGAAGTTGTTCACGAACACCCCACCGACCACATCGGCATTGACCTTCACCGAATACGTCACCGTCTTCGTTTCGCCGGCCGCCAAGGTTCCCGTCACCGAGAAACCATCGCCGCCGACCATCGTCGCAACCAACGGAGCATCAGCAGTCAAACCACTCAATGCACCCTTGTCCACAACCTGACGCAAATCATCGAAGTACGCGACCTCACCCGCACCGTTACCGGTGTTCGAGAACGAAAGCGTGTACTTGATGTCCTGACCGGCAACAACATTCGAACCCGACACCGGATCAGAAGACTTCACCACAGCAATCTTCGGAGACAGAACCGGATGCTCCGTCGTCACCGGCGGAGGAGTGATCTCCGGACCCGTCGGCGGCTTCGCAGTACCGGTGACCTTGTTGTTGATCAGAACCCCGCCGGCAACACCATCGTTGATCTTCACCTGATAAGTCAAAACAACAGACTTACCCGGCTCCAGAACACCAGTCCACGAGAGCGCCGTCCCCGAGAGCGTCGGAGCAGCGGCAGCAGCACCGTCGACTGTCGCCTTGAGCGAACCGTCCACCAACGTCGCGTTGTCGAGAACCTTCGACAGATCATCGGTCAACACAACAGGATTGAGCGTCGTCTTACCGGTGTTCGTACCTGTCACCGTATACGTGATCGTCTGACCAGCATTGACGCCGGTACCCGACGCAGGATCGGCAGTCTTCGCGACAGTGAAACCGGGAACCGAGTGATTCGTCTCAACCGGCGGCGGAGTGATGTCCGGACCGGTCGGCGGCTTCGCAGTACCCGTGACCTTGTTGTTCAGAACCGTACCCGCAGCGACACCGTCGTTGACCTTCACCTCGTAGGTCAGGACAACCGACTTGCCGGCTTCGAGAACGCCAGTCCACGAGAGCGTCGTACCCGACAAAGTCGGAACAGCCACGGAAGCTCCGTCAATGGTCGCCTTCAGCGAACCAGGAACGACAGCAGCATTATTGAGGACCGCACCCAGATCGTCATTGATCTGTACCGGATCAAGCTTCGTCTTGCCGGTGTTGGTGCCGGTGACGGTGTACTTGATCGACTCGCCGGCCTGAACCGTCGAACCGGAGATCGGATCGGCAGTCTTCGCCAGCGTAAAACCTGGAACCGAGTGATTCGTTTCCACCGGAGGAGGAGTGATGTCCGGACCGGTCGGCGGCTTCGCAGTACCGGTGACTTTGTTGTTCAGAACCGTTCCCGCGGCAACGCCGGCATTGACCTTCACCTGGTATGTCAGAACAACAGACTTACCGGCCGGGAGATTCGCGGACCACGACAAAGTGCTGCCCGAAAGAGTCGGAGCAGCAACAGGAGCACCGTCGATGGTCGCCTTCAGCGAGCCCGGAACGACAGCAGCATTGTTGAGAACCGCACTCAGATCATCGGTGATCGTCGCGGGAGTCAGGGCCGTCCTGCCGGTGTTGGCACCGGTGACGGTGTACGTAATGGTGTCGCCGGCCTGAACCGTCGAACCGGAAACCGGATCAGCCGTCTTGGTCAGCGTGAAACCAGGCATGGGATGCGTCGTGCAGAGATTGGTTGCAGGATCACATGTTGTGGGGGGAGTTGTAGTCCCCGGAACCAGATAGTTGTTCAGAACTTTGTTGCCGCCGTCTTTGACAGTGACGGTGTATGTGACTGTCCCCTTGCCGCCGGCCGGCAACGTGCCGCCGACCTTGATCTTGTCGGCGCCGTTCAATGCGGCGGTGAGTCCGCCGGTTGCAGCACCGACCGCAACTGTTCCGTCATCAATGACGTCGGCGAGGTAGTCCGTGTAGTCGATCGTTGCCGGCGCAGTGCCCGGATTCTCGAAATTCAGAGTGTAGGTGATTGATTGGCCGATATTGACCGTCTCACCGGTAGGTGGTGACGACGACTTCTTCACGAGAACCGGGGTGTTCTTGACCTTGCAATACACGTTGTCACCCGGTGTAAGTGCTGCCTGCGCAACGTCACCGACCCTGAGGGCCTGGGTCACGCCGTTTACCTGGCAATCCCACGATGTCGCATAGTTCGCGGTCTTGGTCGCCGAGGTAGTTGGCTTCTCCCAGAACGTGACAGGGGTGGGCGTGGTATCTGCGAGGAGCGTCCGCCAGCCAGTCGATGCCGTCGTATCAGTCGCACCGGTCGTGGTGCTCTTGATCTCGGTTGCTGCAGCGGCGCCTGCATCAGCGTGGTGTCCGGTGCTCATGCCGATAGTGAAATCGTCACCGGGGGTGACGCGCGTGAGGTCCTTGTCGATCTTGACCTTCGACAGCAGCACACCGAACGCCAGGCCCTGACGCGAGGTCGCCTGAACGGTATTTCCGAAAGTGGCTGCGAAACTTGTCGGAGCAG
This sequence comes from Rhodococcus sp. RCBS9, assembly GCF_029457415.1. Taxonomy (NCBI): domain Bacteria; kingdom Bacillati; phylum Actinomycetota; class Actinomycetes; order Mycobacteriales; family Nocardiaceae; genus Rhodococcus; species Rhodococcus sp. RCBS9. The sequence continues at coordinate 2,496,382 of NZ_CP120422.1, forward strand.
TCGATGCAACGACCAGCGTTCCGGGCGTGCGCCCCTGGCCATTGACGTTGTTCCACGAATCGCATCGGACGGTATTGGCTGGCATACCCGTCAGCCCACCGTCACAGGCCCGAATTCCGGGGTAGGCAGGATCACTGTCGTCACCGACGGTACGTGCGATCTGCCGTAGAGGCTTGTCCGAATTGAAAGTGAGGAATTCACGGTCGTTCGTAGTATTGATATTCGCGTCTGTCGACTCGGCGTCGGCTGCTACGAGCCCGTAGTTGTTGACGGCGCCATTCGGCCCCGTCATCACGATGTTCTTCAGCGAGACTGTTCCACCGGACTGACCAGCGGTGGCTGAGGTTTGGTAGATCGCCGGCTTGATCGTCGTCGGCACACCCGTGTACGCGGAAGTTCCCAACGCTGCATAGTGCAACGTGGGAAATGCCTTCGTTTCGATCCCCTGGTGTGTCTTTCCCGCTACCGAGTCGGTGAGGAAAGCCTTGAAGTTGATCTTGTAACCGTCGGTGAGCTGGATTTCCATCGACTGCCCTGCCGCAGAAGCAGCCGTTGCCGCATCGAGCGTCGACATATCGATCCAGCAGATGTTCTGCGAGAACGGACCGGTGCCGGGGGCGCTGAATGCGCAGCCTTTTGCAGGCTGTTCATCCGGAAGAACAGCGGCGCGAGCCGGCGCCTGAGCCTGAACGGGGCCGCCGAGCGTCGCGGCCGGCTGCGCTGACGCAACCACTGCCGTCGCGCCGGAGATACCGAGAATCATCGCGATGGCGGTCCATACCACCGTCCACGCTCGCACCCAGGGCGGGAGCCCTGCGGTGAATATGGCCGACCTTGTCGGCGGTATGTCGTTAGGCATTTCTTACTCCCCAGGATGTGCCTGATCGATGTTCGATGGACGGAGATGCGAGAGCGCTGGCGCGAACTCCCGGTTGATCGGTTGGTTCGGGTCGATGCGCCTGTTTTCGGCTGATCGACCTCACACCGGACGCTGTTGCCGGTCCTGTCATTCGAGCTCCTCTTCGGAAACACCTGCGTGTTGGAAGAGCCGCCCTGAACAGGACCTTGGCCCTCGAAATCCGCGCAAATCGAGAGCAACCTTCCAGTTATCAGGAACAAGATAACAGATAACCGGGAGCTTGCCCATCGAAAGTCGGACAAAGCAGACCGATCGACGTTTTTGTTCGTAGATCGGACAAGCTTCGAGGAGCAGTGTTGTCCGAGCGGACAATTCAGCCCTCGGAGTGCGGCACCGCGGCGAACGCGATGACATTCAACGTTTCCGCTGACCAGATCGGGTGACGACCAACCTCGAGGAAGATATGGAATCTGGACAAATGCCCAATATGGATAAGGCCTGTTGGATGCGCCACAGACCCTCGAACGACGTTCGGAAACCCCGTCCTGCATGGAGTCCGATCACGCGTGCGAGCCCGTCGAAATTGATCGAATTGATCCAGACCACACTCAGCGACTGCTGCCGGTAACGAAGCATCCCGAGGCTCCGATAGTTGGATTGCGAGGCACCAACTTCGCCCGAAACCGGGCGGCCGCCTTCGATTCAGACCCAACTTCAAGTCCGTTTTGTAGCTTTTCAGGCAGAGCAGTTCTGCTCATTTTCTGCCACAGCTATCTTTTGATCCTGCTCAGTTAGTCGAAAATTCTGCGACTGTGGCTACCGTTCGGCAGAATTCTCGTAACTGACGAGCAACAACCGGACTAACCAGCCAAGCGAGGCAAAGGCGTCGAAAAGAGCCCTTCCACATGCCTCGCGACAAATGCCTCGAGGGCGAAAGGGCCCGAAACGGGCGCCACGGAGCCAACGGCCCCGCCGCAACCTAGCTGCTGCCGAACCCCACACTGTTGGCGTAGCGATCGAAATCGCCCTGGGCTCCGCTGTAGACGTTGATATCTGTGTTTCCGGTGATTCCTGGGATGCGTCCGGTGCTGGTGTACTGCCAGAAAGTCCAGTTGGACCAACCGCCGGGTAGCGGCCCCGGTGCGTTCTGCCCGTTGTAATCGGCGATCCACAGCGGGTAGTGGTTGAACTCGGTGGTGTTGGCCATCTGAGTACGCCAGAAGTTGGGATACGTGTAAATGATGGGCTGCCGCCCGGTAAGTGCCTGGACTGTATTCAAGTAGCGATGAGTCCAGTCGATGACCTGCCCGGCGGGCAGTCCCTTCGCGTCCTCGAGATCCAGAACGGGCGGGAGGTCACCAGGTCCGTTGATACCCAGGACGATCGCCGAATAGAAGGCGGCCTGGGCTTCGGGGGACTGGCGAACGTCTGCGTAGTGGTAGGCCCCGCGCGAGACGCCGGCAGCACGCATGACCAGGCAATCCTGGATGAAGTACGGATTGACGTAGTTGAGCGACTCGGTGGCCTTGACCATCGCGAACTCGTGCCCTGACGCCTTGACCTGGAACCAGTCGATTCCGGTTCCGTCCACGTGTTGCCACGAAGAGACGTCCGGGCCACGGGGAGCGTCGGCAGCGGCGAGGCCAGGTGCCGTGATCGCGATGGCAGCTGCCATCGCGATCGGGGTGAGCTTGCCCAGTGTCCTGACGATCCGTCGCTCGACCATTTCCCGAGACTAAGGTCGACTAGTCCGTTTTGTCCCCTAATTCAGGGAATGTTCACTCAACCGAGCCAATCGAGAACAGCCGCAGCGGTCCACGACTGTTGCATACTGCCCAGCGGCTCACCGGTGAAAGGCTCGTAGTATTCGGCAAAACTGCCATCGCTGGCCTGCCGCAACCCCTCCGAACGCAAGACGTGCGATCTCTCGGCCCACCCCCGACGCGCGAACGCCCACGAGAACAACCACGTGATCACCGGCCACACCGGGCCACGCCAATACTCCCGCGGGCGGAAATCGCCGGAAACCGGAGACGTCGACGGTGGGACAGCAAACCGCATGTCCGGGTGACCACAGAATTTGGGCCCCTCGAAAGTGCGCAACAGAGCGCGCTCGGCATCGCGGCTCAGGCCGCCGCACAGCAACGGCGCAAACATCGCGATGGTCTCGGTATGAACCCATCGCCCGGTGCGAAGATCGAAATCCTTTGCTGCACCTGATCGTTCATCGGTGGTGGCAATCACGCCCTGCCGGAATCGATCTGCCCACCCGCGTAGATCACGGACGTCGGAGTTCGGCCGGGAATGCTCCTCGCCGATCGTCGCCAGGACGTCGCACGCCATCGAGAAGACCGCGCTGACAAACACGTCCTCGACGGCAAAACTCATGGCTGTGGCAAGCTGCGAGTCCTCGTACCGCACGGCCTTCATCTCTTCGAGAAGCCAAAGGTAGCGGTCGTATTCGTGATCCGTGGGCCGCTGAGACAGGTCCGTCACCACAGCGAGATCAGCACGCTGATACGCAGGAACTTGTCCCGCAACAACATTCGCGTACGCCAGATCCCACCGCGGAGAGTTGTCCATCCCAGATTCCCACCCGTGATAGAGCGCGATACGGCCGTTGCCGTCGAGATCGCGGGCCTCCGCCAACCACCGGTGCCACCGAACCAGATCGCTCCAGCGCCGGTCGAGAAACTCTTCCGCGACCGCACGCGTCGTACGTCCGTGCCGACGCGAATGATCGAGAATCCGCTGCACCGCGATCGCGTGAACGGGGGGTTGGGTGATTCCCGATGTAGCGGTACCCAAAGGAGCATGCGCTGCCAACGCATTGACATCCCACCGCGTCGGTCCGGGGAAGTAGCCGTCGACACCGTTCGCGAACACGATGTGCGGAATCATTCCGTTCTTCCACTGAGCCGAGAGCAAGGTATCGAGCTCTACTACCGCCCGTTCGACGCTGAGCGGCGCCAGACCTACCGCCACGAACGCGGCGTCCCAGCTCCACATGTGGGGATACAGCTTCGGGGCAGCGCTGGTCATCGTGCCCAGGTCGTTTCCGCGCAGCAAGTAGGCAGCTCGGGCGGCGAGCTGAGTCGGGGTGAATCCGCGGTCGGCCATAGATGTCTATTTTGCGACGCGTCGAGCCTTTGCGCTCACCGAGCACGAATCCGGCGCTGCAGCCGCAATAATGAAGGAAGTCCGTCAGGTGATCTCGGAGTGGAGGCCTAGTGCGCGAGAAGATCAAAGCACTGCTGTTCGACGTCCAGGGCACAGCGACCGATTTTCACAGCACACTGTGCCGAGAGGCCCGTCGAATCACCGACGCCGACGTGGACTGGCCAAGATTCGTCAATCTCTGGCGCGCTGAGTACTTCGCGAACACCTCCGAGGCCGACGACTCCACAGGCGAATGGGTGACAGTACATTCGGTGTACCGCGAGGCTCTGCGCAAGCTGTTGGCCCGCGAGAGCATCGAACTTTCCGATGCCGAACAGGAAGAACTCACCACCGCCTGGAAATTCCTGGACCCGTGGCCCGACACTGTCGCCGGCCTGACAACCCTGCGCCAGCAGTACACAATCGCTGCCTTGTCCAACGCCGACGTGAATGCCGCAGTCAGCATCTCCCGGCACGGAAATCTGCCATGGCATGCCGTCTTCACTGCCGAAATGGCCGGCGTCTTCAAACCAGATCCGAAGATCTATCACCTGGCCGCTCGATATCTCGGGTACGACCCGGCCGAGATCATGATGGTTGCCAGTCACAAATATGACATCCGGGCGGCCAAAGCTCTCGGATTCCGCACAGCCTTCATAGCTCGACCACTCGAATTCGGAGCCAGGGGCAATCCCGATGTGTCCTTCTCCGACGAGTTCGACATCAACGCCGAGGACTTTCTCGATCTGGCAGCGCAATTGGTCCACTGATCCCGTGCCTGCGCGTCGTTGCTGGTATTCCTACGTGAAGGAATATCGAAACGGACAGGCGGTTTGGAATTCATGGGCACCAAGGAAGACAGCGCTACCCGCGAACGCAAGGCCCTGCGGTACTCGCTCGTGGTCGCAACGGCGTTGGCTGTGCTCGCCGCATTCTGGGGCTGGATCTCGCAGTCCCAGGTGATCCTGCTCGACGGTGTGTACGCCCTCATCGGAATGGTGTTGACGGCGATCTCACTGCGGGTCTCGCGGATAGCCGACTCGGGCCCCACCGCACGCTTCCCGTTCGGAAAGGAGGCATTGATCCCGGTCGTCATCGCTGTCCAGGGCATGGCACTACTGGCGACGCTCGCCTACGCCGCAGTCGAGGCAGTTCGTGTCATCCTCGCGGGCGGAGCCGACGTCACCGCGGGGTCTCTGGTGGCATACGGCGCTGTCAGCGCAGTGGTGTCGATCATCATCTGGCGCTACGTCGGACAAGTCGACCGCACATCTGATCTGCTCGTCGCCGAAGCCAGGCAATGGGGAGCGTCGGCTGCCTTCAGCGCGCTGGTCGCAGTCGGTGCTGTCGTCGCAATGATCCTGGGCCGCACCGATTTCTCCGACGCCGACCGATATGTCGACTCCGTCTTGGTCCTCCTCGGCTGCGCGATGCTGGTCCCGCAACCGTACGCACTTCTGCGAACCGCACTGATCGAACTCCTCGAAGGTGCTCCCGGCGAAAACGTTCAGGCCCGCGTGCACGATGCCATCGCCGTCGTCCGCGACGAATTCGGTTTGGACGAACCGACTCTCACCATGAGCAAGGTGGGTCGCAAGCTGTATGTCGAAGCGACGTTCATGGTCGTGCCACACAGCTGGGACATCGACGGTGAAGACGCAGTACGACGCTCGTTCGCCACCAGCCTCGCCGATCTCCCCTACGAACCGTGGCTGAACATCGAACTGACTACAGATCCGGCGCTGATGCTCTAGCGACGGAACCTGTTCTCGAACAATAGAATCACGACGGCCGGGCCCACCTCACCTTCTCGAAAATATCCTTGACTCGAAAGTATGTTCGAGTATGATGGGAGGTGGAACGGGGGGTTCTCATGACGATCAACATCACCGACGAAGATACTGTCACCGACGTGGTCAACAACTCCGCCGTGGGTGTGCGCGGACGATTGTGGCGGCTTCACCCCAGCGACGTCCGCGAGATCGCCATCACCGCGTCAGCGGAAATTCTTCGCCTGGAAGCCATTCGAGTGGCCGCTGTCGACACCCTGACGTTGAACCCGGACGAACAAGTACTCTGCTACCGCGGCACCGGACAATGGCTCGCGAACCACACCATGCTGCAGATCTCCACCGGCAGAAGAATCGCAGCCCTGGGCAAAGCGCTACGCTCATTTCCCGAGATCGAAGACCAATTCGATGCCGGTGACCTCACTTTCGAGCACGCAGCACTGATCGTGGCGTTCTGCGAATCCCCACCCAAGGCAATGCCCGACGCCGCACTACCGTACTGCCGCGACACACTCCTCGCCGCAGCATCCGGAACCGAAGCAACCACCGTCAAACTGCGCTACGCCATCAGCGTCCTCGAGCACATGTTCGAATCCGACGACCCACCACCAAGCGAAGACACCGACCGCAACGAACTGCGCATCTCCCCCACCCTCAACGGAAGAGTCGCCGTCCGAGGCGATTTCGACGGAGTGACCGGCGAAATGCTTCTCTCCGCCCTCTCCAACCTCTCCATGCCCACCCCCGCCGAAGACGGCACACCCGACAAACGACCCGCCGCCACACGCAACGCAGACGCCATGGCAGAACTCATCCGGCGCTACCTCGACAACGCTGCCACCGGCATCGACGGCGGCCAACGCCCACACCTGAACGTGCACATCAACGCCAAAGACCTGGCCTACCACCGTGAATGCGCCACAACGGGCGATGGCTCAACACCTGTCCCGTCCGAGGACGACGATCCCGGCATGCTCGATCTCGACTTCCAAGATCTCGACAAACAAGATCTCGATGTCGGCCACATGCCCTGGATGGGACCACTGAGCATCGGCCGCACCCGCATGATCGCCTGCGACTGCATGCTCTCCAGCGTCCTCCTCGACGAAAACGGTGCCCCACTCGACGTCACCCCACTCAAAAGGCTTGTCACCGCAGCACAACGCACCGCCCTGATCGCCCGCGACAAAGGCTGCGCCTTCCCCGGCTGCGACTGCGTCCCCGCCTGGACCGACGCCCACCACATCAAACACTGGGCCAAAGGAGGACCAACCGTCATGGACAACCTGGTCCTACTCTGCCGAACCCACCACACCCTGATGCACCGAAAACCCGGATTCACCGGACAATGGGAAATCCGAATGGGCACCGATCACCTGCCCTGGTTCATCCCACCACCGGGCATCGACCCCGACCGGAAACCCCGCCGCTCCACCACACGACTCTGAACCCGGAGGTCACCGAGCAAACGCCTCGGTGACCCATTCCGGCGTGCTTCGATAGCCGGAAAGGGCGGCACGGCGACATCCATCCAACTCCACGCTCACAGGAGTACCACCCGAACCGTCAACCCGTAGGAGGGTTGATGATGCTGTCGCTGTCGCGATCTGATCACAAGGCGGAGCTATAGGAGCATCGGCTATGGCGGCAACCACGTCTCGACTCTCCGCTTCGGACAGGCGAATAACGTCCACGTCTGTCTGAGATTCATGCCGGCACACGGATAGTCGTGCAGCATCAGCGACAGGCGTAGCCAGCTCATTGTCGAGCGGGTCATAGACTTCGCCTCTCTCGAACTGCTCGCGCGCCTTGTCGACTTCTCTGGCATCTGTCCGGTCGAATTGAAGGGCAGACGAGCGATCGCAATTCGCCATCGTCGGAGAAAGACTCAACGAAGTTCGGACACGTTCGACTTCATGCAGAGATCGAAGCGAATCGAGAGGCCCGACTTGAAAGCCGCACGGACTCGACGGCCAGGCCGGAAACATCACTTGTCCGGCACTATTGACCATCCACAGTTTGACGGGAATCAGTTCGCTTGTGACACAACTCGCAACGACATTGTCGGGAAAGCGTTTGGAGTCGACACGATATGCATCCTTGACGGCGGCTACGTCACCTTCGAGTCGAACCATGTCGACGGTTAGCGCTCCGGAGGCGTCTTCGCCGACTTCGCAACGAAATACTGCCACTGGATCGAAATCAGATGGAGGATACCCTATTTCGTGTTTCGGACGCGAATACAGATCGACACCGAACAGGCCCCATGCGACTTCAATTCCGAGACAGTCGGCAGTCTCGAACACCCGAGCCTCAGGAGGTGTGAAGTACACCGAATCTCGCCAGAAGGGAGCCGAACAAGCGGTGGCCAGGCAAAGCGACGCCACCAACAGCAGCGCGCGTGCCGAGACCGTCAATTGCCCGCCCACTCCAGAAGATCTTCGGCGGTCCACGTATTGATCACCCGATCCGCTTCGACGCCGCACTTTTCGGCCCGGTCACAGCCGTAGCCCTGCCAAGCCAACTGACCGGGGGCATGGGCGTCAGTGTCGATGGAGAAAAGACAATCGAGATCGCGGGCCAACTCGATCAAACGCGAAGGCGGGTCACGACGCTCCGGTCGGGAATTGATCTCAACGGCTGTGCCTGATTCGCGGCAGGCCTCGAACACTTTCTCCGCGTCGAACTGCGACTCGGGCCGGGTTCCGCGAGCACCCTCGACAAGACGCCCGGTGCAGTGTCCGAGAATATCGACACGCGGATTTCGCACTGCAGCAAGCATTCTGCGGGTCATCGCCTCACGCTCGGACCGCAGCTTGGAGTGGACGCTCGCCACCACGATGTCGAGTTCGTCGAGCAGATCGGGATCCTGGTCGAGTGAACCGTCCTCGAGGATGTCCACCTCGATTCCCGTGAGAATGCGGAAGGGAGCCAATTCGGCATTCAACCCGGCTATCACGTCGAGTTGAGACCGTAGGCGCTCCGCGGACAACCCGTTGGCAACTGTGAGGCGAGGCGAATGGTCGGTGAGGGCGCAGTAGTCATGGCCGAGTGCTGCTGCGCGTCGCATCATTTCTTCGATGGGGCTTCCACCATCGGACCAGTCGGAGTGGGTGTGGAGGTCGCCGCGGAGGGCTTGTCGCAATGGGCTGTCGCCGATGGGCTCAGCCTGCCCCCGCAGTTCCTCGAGATACTCGGGGATGCCGTCGTACGACTGAGCGATAATCGTGGCAGTCTTCGGCCCGATGCCGGTGAGGGCCTTCCAACTGTCGGCTTTCCGGCGAGACTCCTTCTGCTCGTCGGACAATCCTGAAAAGACCTCCGCAGCTCGGCGATAGGCCTTGACGCGGTGCGTTTCAGCGCGTGATCGTTCGAGCCAGTAGGCGATCTCCCGAAGCGCTTCATCCGGTTCCATGAGACCACTGTTCCGTCAGCAGCGGCTCGCGGCAACCCTTGATCCCCTTACGCTGTGAATATGGACGACCCGAGAGCACGATTTGAAGCCGCGCGGGTGGCTCACCTGGCAACGGCAGATGCGGCCGGCGTTCCGCACATCGTGCCGCTGGTATTCGTATTGGTCGGCGGCACCGTCTATTCCTGTGTCGACCACAAACCGAAAACCACGACCGCTCTTCGCAGGCTCCGGAACATCACCGAGACGGGGCGCGCAAGCCTGCTGGTCGATCATTACGACGACGACTGGTCCGCGCTCTGGTGGGTCCGCGTCGACGGACATGCGGAGGTTCTCGACCCCGGCACCAAGGAGTCCGAGAGCGCGATCGATGCTTTGGCCGCAAAGTATCCGCAGTACGTAGATCACCGACCGCACGGACAGGTCATAGCTGTCCGCGATGTGGAGTGGTCGTCATGGTCCGCAGCAGCCTAAGGTTCTGTCCTAGTGTTCAAGGAGCGAAAGTGATTGCAACACTCTCAATTCGGACAAATTGGTGGGGGATCGATGAAACGACGGCAGCTACTTCAGCGCGCAGCCACAGGTCTGGCGCTGGTAGCGGGACCTCAGGTGATCGACATGGGTAGCAGTTCCGGAAGCAGTCAAGACGCAACAAGCCCGTTGAACGAACAGTTGTCGGTTGTTTCGCTCTCACACGTGAACGACCCGGCGACGACGCCGGTTTTTCCAGGCGACCCCGAGTTCACTCTCGACACAGCGGCCACCATCGCAAACGACGGCTACTACCTCCAGTACGTCAAGGAAGGTGAGCACACGGGCACGCATTGGGGCGCACCCGCACACTTCCAGGAAGGCGGCCTCACAGCCGACCAACTCGATCCGGCGGACCTCTTCCTCCCCGCAGTGAAGATCGACATCCGGGACAAGGCTGCCGCCGATTCGGACTATGCGCTCACGGTCGCGGACCTGCAGGAATGGGAAACGCGCAACGGCAAGATCCCCGATGGAGCGGCCGTAGTTCTCTGGACCGGATGGGAATCGCGCTGGGGTAGCGAAGAATATGCCAACTCCGATGCCGAGGGCGTCACCCACCAGCCCGGCTTCTCGGTGGACGCGGCGCGGTGGCTGATAGACACCGGCCGTTTGGGCACCCGCGGAGCATTGGGAACCGACACGTTCGGTCCCGACCTCGGAAACGATGAAACCTACCCCGTCTCGACAATCCTGTACGACAAGCATCGAATCAGCCTGGAGAACTTGAACAATCTTGCCGCCCTGCCAACCACCGGGGCTAGCATCCTTGTCGGTGGTGCGATCAACAAGGCCGGATCGGGTTCACCGGCAACGATTTTCGCACTACTACGGCGATAACCATTTGCGACGGCCGCCGTAGACAACGACCGCGCCCTTCCCACTTCTCTTCGCCTCGTACATCGCCGCATCGGCCTGGCGAAGAAGAGTGTGCGCGCTGAGCGGTTCGTCCCCAAACTCGAACTGCGCGGACTCGAAATGCGCGACACCAACGCTCGCACCCACCGACACCGATGTGTCTGCAGTCTGATCGGACCTGAGCGCGTCGACGATCCGGCGAGCCACGACGACGGCGTCGTCGATCGTGCCCTGCAGGAGCACTGTGAACTCGTCGCCACCGAATCGGGCGACAAACGCACCCTCGGGAACCGCTTCGCGCAGACGTGCTGTGAGAGCAACCAGTAACCGGTCGCCGGCCGGGTGCCCGTATCGATCGTTGATCTGTTTGAAGTCGTCCAGATCGACAAGCATCAGCACCCAATCGGAGTTCGTGTGGCGATAGTTTTCGATGGCGCTCGCAAAGTGTTCGTCGAACGCGGCCCGGTTTGCAAGCTCGGTGAGTGGGTCGTGATGTGCTCGGTACCTCAGCTCGTCCTGGGCAGCGGAGATCTGTTGGAGTAGCGCGTCGTTCTCGAGGAGCGTGAGTATTTGGCGCACCAGCGCGAGAACCAACACGCCGACGCCGAGTATCACGACCACGGCATCGAGGTTGCCGACGATCAGCGCCTGAACAGTCACGATCGTCGCGATCACCGCGATCAACAGATACGGCAGCAGCAACTGAGTCCGATCGCTTCGCCACTGCTGTGGCGCGTTGCGGTTCCGAGGCTCGGTTCGCTTCGTCAGCGCCGCCAAGGCGATCAACGGCGGCCCCGCGATGAACCCGGCATCGGCGATGGTCGGCATACTCTCGGCGCCGATCGCCACCAAGTACGCGTACAGGCTGTCCGATAGGGAGAGCATCACCAACCCGCACCCGAGGAACGTCAGCGGTTCACGGATCTCTGCTACGGCCTTCGGTCCGATGACCATCAGCAAGACCATGGCGATCAGAACGAAGTCGGTGATCGGATACATCACCGCGACAAGAAACCCGAGAGATCCCGTCGGACCGGTATGAACGACGGCGCCCAGGGCCGTTGTCCACGTGAGGATGAACAATCCACCGACAACGACAAGACCGTCGAGCGTCAGCACGAGCCAGAGATGGATCGGACCGATCGCCTCACGCCGGGGCGACTGACGCACCAACGACAGAAGCGCCGGCACGGCGAACACCGGGAACATGAAGAAACCGATATCCGCGATCGACGGCGACGGAAGTGGAACGTGGAGAACCGAGCGGTAGAACGCCCAGAAGAACATCCCGAGAGTCCAGCCGGCCATACCCAGAGCCATCAGAGTTCGCCAACGACGCTCGACGCCGTGATAGCGCCGCGATGTCCACCAACAGACCGTAGTTGCGGTGGCTCCGCCGACGAGCTGGGCGATATCGTCCACCAGAACCGAAGTTCGTGGGCTGAGCAGCCCGGATCCGGCGAGAGCGATGACCGCGACAACGACGCCGAGAACCAGCCACGTGCGTCGCGCTCGGAACTGCGTCATCGAAGAACCCATCGGTGTTCAAGGCGTCACCACCGATCGTCTTGCAGCCGGCATCGTTGCGGCCGGAATGTTGTGGTGACGAATGCCCGTACGAACCTACCCGATTTGGTAGCGGATTGTTAACTGGACGAACGATCAGGAAGGCTCGTACGCCCCGCGGCGCTGTATTCCGCTCGGGTCCTACGCTGCTGCGAAGTCCATTTCGCGATCACCCCTTGCGAGGGGCTGAACAGGTACACCAGAGCGAACACGATGCCCTGCGTCATGACGACCATGCCACCGGAAGCCGTGTCGAGGTAGTAGCTGACGTAGATACCGGCAATCGCGCAGACTGCGGAAACGACGGGAGCTATCACCAGCATCCGCGAAAACTTGTCGGTGAGGAGGTAGGCCGTCGCGCCGGGGATGATCAGCATCGCCACCACCAGCACGACGCCGACGGCTTGCAACGCCACAACGGACGTGAGTGCGAGGACGCCGAGTAGCAGCGCACCCAGGCGCTTGGGCGAAAGACCTATCGCGTTCGCATGGATCGGGTCGAAGGCGAACAACGTCAGATCACGACGCTTGATCAACAGAATGCTCAACGCCAACGCGCCAAGTATCGCGACCTGCAGAAGATCTGACGAGCTCACCCCCAGCAGGTTGCCGAAAATGATGTGGTTGAGATCGGTCTGGCTGGGGGTCACCGAGATGAGAACCAAACCGAACGCAAAGAGAGTCGTGAAGACGATACCGATCGCGGCGTCTTCCTTGACGCGACTGGTGTTACGGATCAGTCCGATCAGCGCTACGGCGATCAACCCGAAGATCAAGGCCCCGATAGCAAATGGTGCGCCGACGACGTAAGCGAGGACAACACCCGGCAGCACGGCGTGCGAGACGGCGTCGCCCATCAACGACCACCCGATGAGCACCAACCAACAACTGAGCACCGCGCAGACAACCGCTGCCACAACCGCAACGGCCAACGCGCGCACCATGAATCCGTACTGGAGAGGATCAAGTAGGAGTTCTACGAGGTTCATCGATCAGGTCCTGTCCATCACGTCGAGACCGAAAGCCAGGGCGAGGTTTTCCGGTTGCAGCACGGTGTCCGGGTCGGAATGCACCAGGACCTTGCGCATGAGCAGTACCGCCTCGTCGCAAAGTTTCGGCACAGCGTGGAGATCGTGGGTCGAGACCAAGATCGACCGGCCGTCGGAAGCCAACTCTCGTAGCAGCGTAGAAATCGTTGCCTCGGAACGCTTGTCGACGCCCGCAAACGGCTCGTCCAGCAGCAGTATCGACGCGTCCTGCGCGATGCCGCGTGCGACGAACGCGCGCTTCTTCTGACCACCCGAGAGCTGACCGATCTGACGATCCGCAAATTCGGTGAGTTCCACCCGCTCGAGGGCCTCTGCCACCGCCTCGCGATCTGCACGCCGCGGACGTCGCAAGAATCCGAGGTGGCCGTACCTGCCCATCATCACGACGTCACGGACGCTGATCGGGAAGGTCCAGTCGACGTCTTCACTCTGCGGCACGTATCCGACGCGGCCGCTCTTGCGCGCAGTGGCTGCGTCGAGACCGGCGATTCTGACAGAACCGTTGTCCGGCTTGATCATCCCCATGATCACTTTGAACAGAGTCGACTTTCCTGAACCGTTCATACCGATCAGTCCGCAGACGCTACCCGAGTTCAACGTCAGATCGACGTGGTCCAGTGCGTGGACCTCGCCGTAGTGAACGCTGACGTTTTCGACGCGAATGGCATCGTTCATGATTTACCGCCGGTCAGACCGCCGAGGATGACGTCGGTGTCGTGGCGAATCATGTCCAGGTAGGTGGGCACGGGACCGTCGGCTTCGGACAGCGAATCGACGTACAGCGTTCCGCCGAACTTCGCGCCGGTCGCCCCGACAACCTGCTGCATGGGGGCATCCGAGACCGTCGACTCGCAGAAGACGGCGGGAACGGAATTGGCTCGGACGAAGTCGATCGCGGCGATGATCTGCTGCGGCGTCGCCTGCTGCTCGGCATTGACCGGCCAGATGTACGCCTCGCTGAGTCCCGCGTCCCTGGCCAGATAGGAGAACGCACCCTCGCAACTGACAAGTGCGCGCTGACCTGCGGGCAATGCCGCCAGGCCACTGACCAGGCCGTCCTGCACTGCTTGCAGTTCCGTCTTGTACTTCGCGCCGTTCTCCGCAAATGCCGAGGCGTTGTCCGGGTCGAGGTCGCTGAAAGCAGTCACCATGTTGTCGACGTAGATCTGCGTATTCAACGGAGACATCCATGCATGCGGATTGGGCTTGCCCGCATACGCGTCGCCGGCGATCGGAATGCCTTCGACGCCGTCGCTGACCACGACGTGTGGCACGTCCAGTCCGTTGACGAATTTCGCGAACCACGCCTCGAGGTTCATGCCGTTGTCGAGGATCAGATCGGCTTCGCTCGCCCGCCGAATGTCTCCGGGCGTCGGCTCGTAGCCGTGAATTTCGGCCCCCGCCTTGGTGATCGACTCGACGCGAAGATGATCGCCGGCAACGTTCTGGGCGATGTCCGACAGCACGGTGAACGTGGTGAGCACCACCGGGCGGTCGTCGTCGGAGCCAGAACTCACCGCAGAACAGCTGGACAGAAGCAGGGCGGCGAGGGCGGCAATTCCCAGGCGGCGGAAGTTCTTCGCGTCGCGTGTCGTCATGGTCGAACTCTAATATGTGGGTAAACAAATACACAAGTTCGTCTCGCCGAACAATCTCCACTCGATAGGCTCGGGCCATGCGTCCTACTGCCTTGATCACCGGTTCCAGTCGCGGCCTCGGAGCTGCCATCGCACGCGAACTGGCGCCGACACACAACCTGCTGCTCGGTGCACGATCCGCGCAGGCCCTCGAGCCGATCTGCGCCGAACTGCCCGGATCGACGCCTCTACCCCTCGACCTCACGGACTACGACGCCGCCGCCGCCGCCGCCTCGTCCATCACGACGCTCGACGTGCTGGTACACAACGCCGGCGTGGCCGACATCGGAACCATCGAGGAATCCTCGGTCGATCAGTGGCGACGCACCCTAGAGGCAAACGTCATCGCCGTCGCCGAACTCACGCGGGTTCTCCTGCCCGCGCTTCGTGCGGCTGGAGGTCACGTCGTGCTGATCAATTCGGGTGCCGGACTGCGCGCCAACGCCGGTTGGGGCTCGTATGCGGCCAGCAAGTTCGCCCTGCGCGCTTTCGGAGATGCGTTGCGCCTGGAAGAGCCGGCACTTCGGGTCACCTCCATTCACCCCGGACGGATCGACACCGACATGCAGCGCGACATCGTCGCGGGTGAGGGCGACGAGTACGACCCGGAGCGCTTCCTGAAAGCCTCCACTGTGGCGCGTGCCGTACTCACTGCCGTCGAAACACCGTCCGACGCACACCCCACGGAGATCGTGCTTCGACCTACCGGCCGGTAAATCCCCAGTTCGGCGGTAACGGAATGGTGACGATGGCCATCCGGATATCGCTTTTCCGGGCACTGGCCCGATACTGACATCAGTTGTCGGACAAAGAGACTGGACTTGTCTCAGGAGTTCATCGAGAGGTGGTGTGCGATGCATGATCATACGGATACATGGGGGATCCCCAGCCAGACTTTCCTTCAGTGGTACCTGGTGGCGGCTGCCGTCGCGATCGGACTCTCGCTGTACAGCCGAATGACTGCGCGCCGGTCACCGGTGGTCGTCGACGCTGTCCGTCGGCCGCTCACTCCTCCCGAGATCGGTGCCTTGACCAGTGACTACCAAGCGGTGCTGGCGTCGATGGCTATTCTGCGCAGCGCCGAGCTGATCAGCACCGAAGGCAAGACCAAGCTGGCACTCACTGCGGAGGACAAGAATCGTCTCGACTGGTTCACCCGTACGGTGCACAAGCGACTCGGCAACGGAAAGGTCCCGCTGCGGCAGGTGCGTCTGATGGGACGGCTGAACATCGCACTCGCACAACTACGTACGACGTTGATCGACGAGGGATATTTGCAACGCCAGCAGGACGGTCTGACCGCTGCCCTTCGGACCGTTCCGATCGTGGCGGTAATTGCTCTCGGCTTGGTCCGTCTCGTCGCCGGAATCGCCGGCGGTAAGCCGGTCGGGTTCCTGCTCCTCACCATCATCGTTCTCGCTCTGATGATTCCACTTCTTCGCATCAAGCGTCATCGGACAGCTTTGGGAGACAGCGAGCTTCGACGACTCAAGCACGAAAACTCGTACCTCTCACCGAAACTGCGGCCCGCGTACACGAGCTACGGTCCCTCGCTCGCCGGGCTCTCGGCGGCGCTCTTCGGTGCGGGCGCTCTGGTTCTGATCGATCCGGCGCTGGCGGGAGCGGTAGCTGCGGGCGCCGCGTACAGCCCGGGTGGCGGAAGTTCGAGCTACTACAGTTGTGGCTCCTCATCCGGATCATCCGGTTCGGACGGCGGTGGCGGCAGTGGGAGCAGTTGCGGCGGCGGGGGGTGTGGGGGATGAGCACGCATGCAGCCGACACTTGGGGGATCCCCAGCGAGGATTTCCTCTACGGCTACATAGCCGTTTCGGCCACGCTCATGGTTCTCACTCTGGGGTGGCGTCTGATGATCCGGGCACCCCGGCACGGGTACTCAACCGAGCACGGGTATTCCGCCGAGCAACTGACGCCTCCGGAAGTCGGAATGCTCACCGGCGAGTCACGCGCCATCGCAGCATCATTGGCAATCCTGCGTAGCGCTGACCTGATCACCACCGACGGCGCTGTCCTGCGCCCGTTGGGCCCTGGCGACGAGACCCTGGACTGGTACACCCTCACCGTGTACCAGCGCCTGGCCCAGCAGGCTCTACCCCATCGTCGGCGCCAACTCGCCGAGCGTATGACGGTGGAAACAGCTCGCCTACGAAACTCTTTGGCGGACCGGGGATACCTGACCTCCGACAGCGCCAGGCGTTCAATCTTTCTCTCCACAGTTCCGCTGAAGATCCTGGTGGCCGTGGGTATCGTCCGCATTGCTTTCGGACTGCACAACGACAAGCCCGTCGAGTTTCTGATTCTCGCCGTACTCGTCACCGGGTTCAGTATCCCGCTGCTCGGGCTCAACTTCGATCGAACCACCTCTGGCAAGGCGGCACGTTCGGAACTGACCACGGCACACGCCTACCTGTCCCCGCGCAACAAGCCTGCCTTCTCCGCCTACGGACCGCGTTTGGCCGGAATGTCCGCTGCTCTCTTCGCCGGTTCGGCGATGCTGATGATCAATCCCGCCTTGGCCTCCGCCGCCGGAATCGGTGCCGACGGCAGCGGAAGTAGCGGGGGTTCGGACGGTGGCGGTTCAGGCGGGGGAGGCAGCAGCTGCAGCGGGGGCGGCGGATGTGGCGGCGGCGGATGCGGGGGATAGCCGCGCCCGGGCGAGCATAAGCGCTGCGGCCTCGGTAGTGATGCCACGTTCCTCGCTCAACGAATACACCTCGTCCAGAGTTCGACCGAGCCCTCGGGTTCGTTCGACGACGTCGTCTTCGTTCCACCCCAGGACTTCTCGCCCCACGAGGTGAAAGGCTCCGCCTGCGTTCGCGACGAAATCAGGGGCACAGAGAACCCCGCGGTCTCGCAGAACCTCGCCCGCAGCGGCATCGGTCAAGATGTTGTTTGCTGCGCCCGCCACGGCCAGAGTCGGAATCGACGCAGCCGCAGCGAAATCGATGATGCCTCCCATCGCGCAGGGGGCAAAGAGGTCACACGGTGTTCGGAGGACCTCGCCGGCAGGAACGACCGTGTGCCCCGCGAGAGAAGCCGCCTCGAGGCGCTGCGGGTCCGTATCGGCAACCAGCAGACGTGCGCCAGCCTGCGCTGCGAGACGGACGACGTCGCCGCCGACGGCGCCGAGCCCCTGTACCAGTACCGTTCGGCCGTCGAGTGTTCCGAGTCCTCGGCGACGCGCCGTGGCCTTCATCGCTTCGAACACACCCAGAGCGGTGGCGTGCGCGCTGGAACCGGCGCCACCGTTGCCGACCGAACGCCCGAAGACGTATTTGGTGGTGCGGCTGAGCTGATCCATGTCGGAAGAGTTGGTGTTGACGTCAGGACCAGTCCAGTAGTTTCCTTCGAGCTTGTCGATGTTCTCGGCGTGGATGCCGAGGATACGAGACCAGGTTGCGGCGTCGATCTGATTGCGCGGTGCAGGTAGCGCTATTACCGACTTCCCGCCACCCATCGGCAGATCGGAGACCGCCATCTTCAAAGTCATTGCGCCGGCCAGCTTCCCGGCGTCCGCCAATGCGTGACCGATGGAGGGATAGTGAGCGGCCCGCGTGCCACCCGACGCCGGTCCCAGACGGGTGGAGTCGATTCGAATCACGAAAGTCGTGCCGGTCTCCCGATCATGGCGAGTGACGGTCAGTTCACCGTCCCAGCGCAGTTCGTCGTCGATACTCATTGAATCTCCTTTTCTGTCTCCGGGTCAGTTGTGGGCGTGCAGTGGTGTTCCCGCGAGTGCGAGCATGGCCTCGCCCAACGCTTCGTTCTGACTGGGGTGCGCGTGGATGAAACGCCCCACTTCATCGGGAAGTGCTTCCCAGGCAACGGCCAACTGCGCCTCACCGATCAGTTCGCCGACGCGGTCTCCCACCAGGTGAACTCCGACAACAGGGCCTTTCGTTCCGCTTCGAATCACTTTGATTCCGCCGGTAGTTCGCAGGATCTGACTCTTGCCGTTACCTGCCAGGTCGTAGATGACGGTGGAGACGTCGGCGTACTGCGTGCGCGCCACCTCTTCGCCGAGCCCGACCGATGCAACTTCGGGATGTGAGTACGTCACGCGAGGAATCAGGTGTTCGGCGACCGGTATCGGATCCTTGCCGGCAATCTGTTCGGCCACAAAGATTCCTTGTTGGAAACCTCGGTGCGCCAACGCAAGACCGGGCACGATGTCGCCGACCGCGTACACACCGTCCACGGACGTACGGAGGCGTTCGTCGGTGACGACAAATCCCTTGTCGAGGCTGATTCCGTTTTCTTCGAAACCGTTACCGTCCGTGCGAGGTCCGCGGCCGACGGCGACCAACAGTAGGTCGGTGTCGAGTTTCGTTCCGTCGCTAAGTTCGATGCGGACGGAATCGGCTGCTTCTTTCGCGGAATCGACCTTTGTGTCTGTCTTACAGACGATTCCACGTTTACGATAGGCCCGCTCCAGCTGCTTCGACGACCACGGATCCTCGGCGGCGATCAGTCGGGGGAGTGCCTCGACGATCGTTACTTGGGCGCCGAACGAGCGCCAGAGGCTTGCGAACTCGACGCCGATGACACCGCCACCGAGTACCGTTGCGCTGGTGGGCACCCGGTCGAGTTCGAGTGCCTGGTCGCTGGTGACGATCCGTCGGCCGAGTTCGATGCCGGGGAGTTCCCGCGGATACGAGCCGGTGGCCAGAACGAGTGATGTTCCGGTGTAGCGGGTTCCGTCGACGTCGATGCTTCGCCCACCGACGTACGTTCCGTATCCGTTGACGATAGTGATCTTGTGTTGCGCCAACAAACCTTGCAGACCGCTGTACAGCCGCTCGACTGTCCCGTTCTTGTAGTCGTGCACCTGCGCGACGTCGATGCCGGCAAAAGATGCCCGGACACCGAATTGCTCACTGGTGCGTGCCGAATCGGCCACCTCGGCGGAATGCAGCAGTGCCTTGGTCGGGATGCATCCGCGGTGCAGGCACGTTCCGCCGACCTTGTCCGCTTCGATCAGCGTGACCGACAATCCGAGTTGAGCGGCGCGGATGGCGCAGGCATAGCCGCCCGATCCTCCACCGAGGATCACGACGTCGCTGTGGGGTTCTGCAGTTGTCATCAGAGCCTTCCCAGGACGCGGATCGGGTTCTCGATGTAGTCACCGAACAGCCTGAGGAATCCGCCGGCTTCGCCTCCGTCACAGACGCGGTGGTCGAAGCTCAACGAGATCTGAGTGACCTTACGAACGGTCAACTCGCCGTTCACGACCCACGGCTTGTCGATGATGCGTCCGATCCCCAGAATTGCCGCCTCGGGGTGATTGATGATCGGAGTCGATCCGTCGACCCCGAATACCCCGTAGTTGTTGAGCGTGAACGTGCCGCCGGTCAGGCGGGCGGGTTCGAGTTTGCCGTCGCGCGCAAGGTCGGTGGTCACCCGAAGTGCTTGTGCGAGTTCGACGGTGCTCAGGGCGTCCGCATTTCGAATGACCGGTACCATCAATCCCTTCGGTGTCTGCGCGGCGATCCCCAGGTGGGTGCGGGCGTGTCGAACGATCTCGCCTCGAGCAGTATCGACCGACGAGTTCAGTTCGGGGTACTGCGCCAACGCCGCGATGGTCAGCCGAGCCAGGAGCGCCATCAGGCTGATCTTGTCGGAATCGGGCAGTGACTTGTTGATCTCGGCTCGCGCCGCCAACAGTTCGGTGGCGTCGACGTCGACCCAGGTTGTCGCGTCAGGGATCTCGCGGCGGCTGGTGGACAGCTTGTCGGCAACTACCTTGCGTAGCCCCTTGATCGGAATTCTTTGGTCGGTCGCGTGTGACGTTTCCGTTTCCGGGCCGAAGTTTGCCCCGGCCTCGACGTCGGCGCGCGTGATGACTCCGCCAGCGCCCGATCCGGAAATCGTGGCTAGGTCGATACTGTTGTCAGAGGCCAGTTTACGAACAATCGGCGAGATCACACGTACCGACGGAGCCGCTCTGCGTCGGCGTCTCGGTGCATCCTCGCTGGTGCCGTAGCCGATCAGGACGTTGCCCGAACCGGCGCGTTCCTCTTCGCGGTAGCGCTCGTGGTTGGCCGAAACGACCGCGTCGACACTCTCGCCACCACTCACAGTGATCAGCGGTGTGCCCACCTTCAGGGTGTCTCCGTCTTTGCCGTGTAGTTCGATCACGGTCCCGGCGAACGGGATGGGCACATCCACAGCAGCTTTCGCAGTTTCCACCTCGACGACGATCTGATCGATGGTGACCACGTCGCCTACCTTGACGTGCCACTCCGCGATGTCGGCCTCCGCCAGTCCTTCGCCGAGGTCGGGGAGCATGAAAACCTGATTGCTCATGCCGTCACCGCCCAACGGGTGTCCGGGGCGTCGTTCCACTGCAGACGGTCGACGGCGTCCAGGACCCGGTCGATGCTGGGCAGGTGGTGACGCTCGAGCTTGGGAGCGGGGTAGGGGATGTCGAAGCCGTTGACCCGGAGCACCGGGGCATGGAGATGGTGGAAACACCGTTCCTGCACGCGGGCAGCAATTTCTGCACCCACACCGGCAAAACCCTGCGCTTCCTGGATAACGATGCAGCGTCCGGTCTTTCGCACCGATGCGGTGACCGTCTCGTCGTCGAACGGCACTATCGAGCGGATGTCGATCACCTCGATGTCCCGGCCCTCGGCTGCAGCGGCCTCGGCGGACCTCAGTGCAACATCCACGGACGGACCGTAGGCAATGAGCGTCGCGTCACGACCGGGGCGACGGACGACGGCGCGACCGATCGGCTCACGTGCGGTCAGTTCGACATCTGCTCGTGCGAAGTACAGCTTCTTGGGCTCGAGGAAGATCACGGGGTCGGGGTCCTCGATTGCCGAACGTAGCAGCGAGTACGCATCTTCCACCGTGGACGGCGCCACAACCTTCAGTCCGGGTGTGTGCGCGTAGTAGCCCTCACTGGAATCACAATGATGCTCCACCCCGCCGATACCGCCGGCAAAAGGAACACGAATGACTATCGGAATCGACAGCGCGCCCTTGGTGCGGTTGCGGATCTTCGCCACATGGGAGGCGATCTGCTCGAACGCCGGATAGGCAAACGCGTCGAACTGCATTTCCACGACCGGACGAAAACCGGCCATGGCCATGCCGATTGCGAATCCGATGATGCCGGACTCGGCGAGGGGAGTGTCGAAGCATCGGTCGTCGCCGAAGTCGCGGGTGAGGCCGTCGGTGACGCGGAAAACGCCGCCCAGGGTGCCGACGTCCTCACCGAAGACGACAACGTTGTCGTCCGCAGCCAGAGAGTCGCGTAGCGCGGTGTTGAGGGCCTGAGCCATCGTGAGCATGGGCATGGTCAGTGTCCCCCTGTGTCAGCGGCTTCGGCAGCAAGTTCGGCTTCGAGTTGGGCTTGTTGCTCACGCAATTGCGGTGTCTGCTCGGCGAAGACGTACCGGAACAGATCGAGCGGATCGTGCGGGCGGTCGACGTTCATGCCGGCGCGCAGTGTGGCGGCCTCTGCCTCGGCCTCCGCGGTCAGTGATTCCACGAATGCGTCGTCGATCAGATCGTGTGCGCGCAGATACTTTTCGAGACGCGGCAACGGATCTCGCCCGAGCCAGACTTCCACCTCGGCGCTGTCGCGGTAGCGGGTGGCGTCGTCGGCATTGGTGTGTGCGTCGATGCGATAAGTGTGTGCCTCGACGATCACCGGTCCGTTTCCGCTGCGGACGAAGCGTGCCGCCTCGTCCATGACGGCCAGCATCGCAACGGGATCGTTGCCGTCTACCTGCTCGCTGCCGATCCCGTAGCCGACACCCTTGTGCGCCAACGTCGGTGCTGCGCTTTGGCGCGACAGTGGCACGCTGATCGCAAATCCGTTGTTCTGCACCAGAAAGATCACCGGCGCCTTGAAGACGGCGGCGAAGTTCAGCGCCTCGTGGAAATCGCCCTCACTGGTGGCGCCGTCACCACAGAGCGCCAAGGCGACGGTGTTCAAGCCCCGTCGAGACTCCCCGTAGGCCACCCCCGCTGCATGCAGCAATTGCGTTGCCAGCGGGGTGCACTGCGGCGCACTGCGCAGTGCGACCGGGTCGTATCCGCAGTGCCAGTCGCCGGCGAGCATGCTCAGAATCTGCACCGGATCGACACCCCGGGCGGCCAACGCCATCGAATCCCGGTAGGTGGGGAAGAGCCAGTCACTCGGCTCCAGACTCATCGCTGCCGCGATCTGACATGCCTCCTGCCCTCGCGAGGACGGATACACGGCCAGGCGCCCCTGTTTGGTCAGCGCCGTAGCCTGCTGGTCGAAACGCCTGCCCAGGAACATCTTTCGATACATCGCGATCAGGCGATCGTCGCTCGGTTTTGCGTAGCGGGCCTCGCTGCGCGTCAGTTCTCCGGCAGGGTCGAGGTACTGCACCGCAGAATCGGCCGGCAGGAACTTCTGATACCGCAGTTCCCCCAAGGGCTCGACAAGTGTCACTTCTACCTCCAGAAGACGTTGTGTCCATCAGTATTCGCACTTCGGCGACGTAATGGCAGCAGGCGTCGAGGATTCAAGACAAACGGCCTATCATGAGGATTCGGGCAGCAATATGTCCATCAACCGACTCGACTACCGAACCAGGAATGGACAGATGGCCACCGAACCGCACGCTCTCGATGCGATCGACCGCCGCATCATCGCCGAACTGACCGCAGACAGTCGCATCTCCATGCGTGCACTGGCTGAAAAGGCGCACATATCCCGCGCTCACGCCTACGTCCGCATCGAAAGGCTCGAGGACGCCGGAATCATCACCGGATTCACGACGCGGATCGCCCATGAGAAGGCCGGACTCGGCTCCTCGGCGTACGTGGCACTCTCGATCCGGCAGCACTCGTGGCGAGGTCTGGCGGCGTCCTTGAAGGCCCTGCCGTTTGTCGAGCACTTCTCCCTCCTCGGCGGCGACTTCGACGTTCTGGTGCTGGTTCGAGCCCCGGACAACCAGGAACTACGCCACACCGTCCTCGAAGAACTCCAGGGACTCGACGGGGTTCTCTCGACCAAAACGTGGCTGATCTTCGAAGAAGGCAACGGTCCGGGACCCAACTGGTTGCCCGGCTGATCCGTCTATAGTCGCCGTTAGCAGTTGCACACGGGAGGTGACTCGAATGACCCTGCACGGCCTGGGAATCGGTTGGCGCCCCGAGGTCTCCGGAATCATCGCGCAACTCGACGGCCTGGCATTCTGCGAAGTCATTGCCGAATCCGTCGGAAACGAGATACCGCCGCACCTCGGCTCGCTGGGAGTTCCGGTGATCCCGCACGGAATCTCGCTCTCACTTGGCGGGGCCGAGGCGGTAGATCAGGCACGGATCGATCACCTTGCGCGTGCATCCCAGCTACTGGGCGCTCCCTTGGCGAGCGAGCACATCGCATTCGTGCGTGCAGGCGGCATCGAGGCCGGCCACCTGCTCCCACTTCCGCGCACCTACGAAGCCGTCGACGCCCTGGTACGCAACATCACCCGGACTCAGGACGGTCTACCGGTGCCGTTCGCCGTCGAAAACGTTGCCGCCCTGTTCGACTGGCCGGACGACGAGTTGACCGAAGGGGAGTTTCTCGCGGAGATCGTCGAGCGCACCGGGGCCCTGCTGGTTCTCGACATCGCGAACGTCTACGCCAACGCTCTCAATCGCGGGCGTGATCCCTGGACCGAGCTGAGCCGGCTGCCACTCGAACGAATCGCCTACTGCCACATCGCCGGTGGCAGTCTCGGCGACGGAAAATACCACGACACGCACACCGACCCGGTGCCCGAAGCCGTGCTGGAACTCCTTGCGCAGTTCACCGCCGCCGG
This sequence comes from Rhodococcus sp. RCBS9, assembly GCF_029457415.1. Classification (NCBI taxonomy): domain Bacteria; kingdom Bacillati; phylum Actinomycetota; class Actinomycetes; order Mycobacteriales; family Nocardiaceae; genus Rhodococcus; species Rhodococcus sp. RCBS9. The sequence continues at coordinate 2,521,058 of NZ_CP120422.1, forward strand.
TCACCATCCCGCGATCATGCTCGAGCGCGACGGAAACTATCCGCCGGCACTGGAATTGCTCGACGAGCTCGATGCCATCGCCGACGCAGCTGGTCTGGATCGCATCACCGCGGGCACCGATTGGTCACGCACATGAGCACGCTCGGTGAGCGTCAAGAGGCGCTGATTCGCGCACTGGTGGCGGGTGGCGAACTGCCCGAAGGCTTCGACAAAGACGAAGCCGCCGTTGTCTCGGCGGCGCTGCTCCGAAAGCGCGCAGGAGAAGTGGCGCACCACCTTCCGGTCGTGCGCCACACTCTCGGCGATCGTTATCTTCAGTTGTTCACAGCGTGGGCGGACGGACGACCGAAGTCGTCTTCGCATGCGGATGCCCAGGCCTTTGTCGCCCATCTCCAGGACATCGGCGAACTGCCTCGCCCACCCTGGTATCAGAGGTTTCGAAAGGTCTCACGCAAGTGAGACAACAGCTTCGCTGGTGTACATGAGGAACGTCATCGATTCCTGGAAGTACAGCTCGACGGAGTTCGCATCGTGCGAGAGATAGCCGATGGACAGGTCCTGGCCGAGGTGCAATTCGTAGTCACCGCCACGCGTCGACAGCAGGAAAGCGCCGTCGATGGCCGGGGCCCAGATGATCTCGCCGTCGAGGACGCGTCGCAGGTGCTCGCGGATGGGGTAGCCGTGATCGGAGGTCTCGTTGATCGCGGTGAACGCATCTGCATTCAAGAGCAGTGAGTACGGTCCGTTGACACCGGCCAAGCGCAGCGACGTGATCGCCTGGCTGATGGCTTCCGGGTAGTCCTTGGCGTCGATGGGTAGCTTCAGTTCCGGGTTGGAACCGCTGGCCCGCACGCCGGTGATGCTGGCTGCTGGGTATCCCTCGAAGATGGCGCGGTCCTCGGCGAACGCGATCTGCTTGGCCGCGTCCTTGACGGGCTGCCAGTCGGAGTCCTTGGCGCCGCGTTCGACGTCGTCGATGGCCTGACGGCTGACGGTGAAAGGGACCCGCAGTTCGATGATCGGCTGGGACTGACGAGCATGTGCGATGACGCCGTCGGCCAAGGGATTGATCGGCACCTGATGCCCGAGTGGGATGGCCGCGAGATCGTCACCCGACGGTCCCTCCACATCCACGACACGACGACCGGCGACGTGACGCTTGAAGGTACGGCTCGCCTCTTCTTCGATCTCGGCCCAGGCTGCTGCCGAAATGGGTGCTAGGTCGCGGTGCAGGTTTGTCATTGCTGGGCACTCCTTTTGAGGCTGCCGATTCCGAGAGAACCGTCAGAGATGGGCGCTGTGAACGTCGCTTCGGGAACGAGCCTGGTCGGCAAGTCCGGGGGATCGTCGAGAAAGTCCGCCGTCGGAACGAAGAAATTGATTCCGGTGACGGCGGTGGAGAAATCGAGAATGCGGTCGTAATTGCCGACGGGATTCCCGATGAACATGTTGGTGAGCATCTGCTCGGTGACCGTAGGCGACGCCGAGTAACCGATGAAATAGGTACCCATCTCAGCGGAGCCGACGTGGCCGAACGGCATGTTGTCCCGCAGAATCTGGATCTGCTCACCGGATTCGTCCTCGATGACGGTGAGTGCGGTGTGGGAGTTGGCCGGCTTGGTGTCGTCGTCCATCTCGAGATCTTCGAGCTTGGAGCGTCCGATGACGTTCTCCTGCTCCTCGACGGGCAGGGAGTTCCACTCCGACATGTCGTGGAGGTACTTCTGGACGATGACGTAACTGCTGCCTGCGAAATCCGGATCCTCGTCACCGACGGTGACCGCGACGTAAGCGGCCTGCCCGGACGGGTTCTCGGTACCGTCGACAAAACCCATGAGGTCGCGTTGCTCGAAATACTTGAACCCGTGGACCTCGTCGATCACCGACGCGGCCCCGGCCAACCTGTTGGTCACGACCGTGGCGAACTCGAAGCACAGGTCCATCTGACGGGCCCGGATGTGAAACAACAGATCGCCCGGCGTGCGCGGGGCGTGGTGTTTGTCACCGGTCAACTCGACGAACGGATGCAATTCCGCCGGCCGTGGACCGTCGAAAAGTCGATCCCACGCATCCGAACCGATGCCGACGACGGCAGCCAAGCCACCGGCGGGAACCCGGAATCCGATCGAGCGTTGCAGCCCGGAAATATCCGCCAGAACGTCGTGAACTGCCTGCTCACCACCCTCGTCGATGGTGAAAACCAGGAAGATCGCAGCTTCCGTGAGCGGGGTCAGCAACGGCTGCGGTATCGCGGGAAGGGCCACTTCGGCCTCGTCGATCTCACTCGTTTCCGCCATGCAGACCAGTATGGACGATTCCGGCAGTCCCGGCATCAGTAGTGGGTAAGTCGCGTCAGGGTGTCGCGTCAGGGTGTTGCGGCCTGGGCGCCCGCGTCGAAGCCGGCCGGAATCTCGAAGATCTTTCCGTCGAACCCGGCGCGGTAGAGATGCCCGGCCGCGAAACCGGAATTGCCACGCCCGTAGGTCAACACACTCGACGCTTGCAGTCCGCTGGTGAGCGAGCAGTACTGGCCGGGTCCGTCGATCCGCCACACCTCACCACTGATGTCCGTGGGAAGAATTGCGCGATCTCGCGAGTCCAAGGTCAAACCATCTGGGGCAGAGAAGGTTTCGAAACCACCGAGATCGACCAACGACTCCGAATATCCCGGATTGTCCACGGAGATGCGGCTGACACCCGGGTTTGCGAACGTGCGCGAAACGTAGAGCCAGCGATTATCGGCGCTCAGGGCAGCGCCGTTTGCACTCGGGAAGGTTGCCCACGCCGGGTCGACGGAACCATTCGGGCTGACCTTTCCGATCAGCGAACCGAAATCGTTGGTGGCGTAGATCGTCCCGTCGTGCGCGACGGCAAGGCCGTTTGCAGCGCTCAGACCACCGGCTATCGGCGTCACGGCGCCCGAGTTCACGTCCACCCGCGCGACCGACGCAGCACGCGTCAGATCGCCGATCAGCACGCCGGCGTTTGCTCCGGTACCCACCAGCAGTGAACCGTCCGGGCTCCACGCGAGTGCGCCCGCACCGCCGGGAACCGTCGCGATCGGAACTGCGGCCTGACCAGGCCCGTCGACGCGGAAGATCCGCCCACTCACCAGGTCGGTCGTATACAGGCGCCCTTGCCCGTCCACCGTGACACCCTCGAGGGCCGCACCCGGAATCTGGGCGCTGAGTATGGCGGGTGACGATCCAGGGCAAGGCGGAGCGGCGGCGGCACCGGACACGCCCAGAGCCAGAAGCGAACCGGCAACAAGAGCACCGGTGATACCTACCCGAATACCGCGATCGAAGATCCTGGTGCGCATCTGCGCAACGCTAGACCTTCGGCCCGATTTCGCCTAGAGCGACCGAAGGAAAGAGATCAAAAGTTCATTGACCTCGGCAGCGTGTTCTTGTTGTACGAAGTGCCCCGCACCGCCGAGGAGATGTACACCCCGCAGGTCGGGGACAGTGTCCTTCATTCGGTCCAGTGCCTTGGGACCGCTCATCGCGATGACCGGGTCTTCCGCGCCCGCAACGAAGAGCGTCGGGACCTCGACGTGCGCGCCGTCCAGATCCGCGCTGCGTTCCCAATTGGCGTCATACGCTCGGTACCAGTTCAAGCCACCGGTGAAACCTGTTGCAGTAAAGGCCTTTACATAGACATCCAAATCATCCTCGGTGAGCCACGACCACGGCAACGCCGGCGCCTCGGGAAGTACGTCGAGATAGCCGTTTCCTTCGGAGGGGTTCTTCCACACATCGAGGTACCGGTAAGCCCCGGACAAGGCGTGGAAGAGCCGCTGAAGGAATTCACGTGGACGGGCGTCGAGTTCGCGCTCCGCGACACCCGGTTCCTGAAAATAGTGAATGTGCAGAAAGTGCTTGCGCGCCAAGGCGGCGTAGATGGCCGAGGGCTTGGCCGGGAATCTGTCCGGCGCATAGGGAACCGCCAAGGAGACCAGTCCCGCAACGCGATCGGGGTGACGAAGCGCTGTCGTCCACGCAACCGGAGCGCCGAAATCGTGTCCGACGAACACCGCTTTGTCGATTCCGAGAGCGTCGAGTAGGTCGATCAGCCGGTTCGCGACGGCGTCGTTGGTGTAGTCCTCGATCGCGTCGGGGCGGGTAGTGCCGCCGTAACCGGGCATGTCGAGTGCAATCGACCGAAAACCCGCTTCCGCCAACGCTGCCGACTGATGGCGATAGCTGTATCCGAGGCCGGGAAAGCCGTGGCACATGACCACAGCTGTCCCGGAACCGGAATCGTCGATCTGCCAACAGAATCCGTCGACGTCGATCGTCTTGACCGTCATGTCAGGCGGTGATCATGTCTTCCTGGTTCCAGAATGCACGCATCGACAGGATCTTTCCGTCGTCGTCGAAGGTCATGACGTCGATGGGTGCGATGGTCAGAGTCTGCTCGCCGAGCTTGGTGATCAGCGAGAAGTGGAATGCCGCTTCGTTTCCGGCAATGCGAAGGGTCTGAAGGTGAGCTTCCTGGTCGAAGTTCTCGATCACGGAGTAGAACTCGAGAATGGACTCGCGGGTGGTGCGCACGTCGGTACCAACCGGGTCTTCAACCGTTGCACCCTCTGCGTACAGGGCCACAACCTGGGCAGCAGTGCCCGTCGCAACGGTCTCGATGTAGGCGTCGACGGTCTTGCGGATTACCTCTGCGGACGGTGCCATGGTCTACCCCTCGTAGTTAGAACAGGTTCTAATTCTGAGGATAACCTACGACTCTGTTCCACGGGTCAGCTTTCGAGCACCTTGCGCAGGCGAGCCTTCTTCCGGTTCTCCCGCACGATCCAGACGACATCGGTGTCGTCCGACGCCTCCAGGGAGACGAATGCCGGCAGGGCATTCTCCGGATCCGCCGCAACCGCGACACTCCAGCAGTATCCGAGCGCCTGCCGGAGAGTCCGTGTGTCGGCCTCACGACGAGAATCAGCTGGTTGCGAGACGATCCACTCGGTAGCGTCTCGGCACACCTGAACGGCCAGCGCAGCGTTGGTCTTGTCCTTCAGCAACCGTGGCTCGCAGATCCCCGCAGCCGCTGCGCGCAGCGTCAATGGATGGGCGGAGCGTGACCACTGCTCGATGATCGCCCGGAACAATTCCGGATCCGTGTCGCCTATCGCCTGAACGGCCATCGCGGCAGCTTCACGTGCACGCCACGACGCACTGGTGGTTGCCTCCGTGAGACTGTTCAGAACAGCCTTGTCGCGTGAACGAACAAGGATGAATCCGAGCCCGACGATCCCACAGCAGCGGATGTATTCGTCCTCGGACTCCGCCGCCAGCAGGATGTCGTCGTCATCGGCGCCGCGCGCGAACTCGAGCATGAGCCCAAGGTTCGCGCGCGGGCCGGGCAGTCCTGAACGCTCCGTCAGGTAACTCCACAGTTCATCGCCGTCCAGATCCGCGAACGTCATGGGAGTCCTTTCGTCGGTACACCCAATCCTGTCAGCCCGGATCTACACGCGCAGCATTTCCGATCAGTGAGCAGGGAGGAGGGACGTCTCCTGCTGCACACCGTCTTCTGCGCCGATCTGGACGATGTTTCGCGGCAGGAACACGGCTGCGATCGCGCCGAGAACTGCTGCAGCAGCACCGATCAGGAACGCGATACGCATGCCCTCGTCGGTGTAGAAGACAGCGCCCTCCATCGCCATCGCGATGTGCGAGTTCAAGACCGTGAAGGCGATGACGGGAAGCACTGCGGGGAAGATGCTCTGAAAGACCGCAACCATGCTCGCCGTGGTTGCCTGCAACTGCGGCGGCACTGCCTCGATGAGCAGGTTCGGGATGGAGGCGTAGCCCATACCCATACCGACACCGAAGATTCCGGCAAAGATGATGAGCAGAGGCTTGTTGTCGTGAATGGTTGCCGTCAACGTGAATCCGACTGCCATGAGGATCATTCCGATGATCATCAGCAGACGGGGCCGGATGTTGCGCCCCACGAGGAAGCCCACGACCAAACCACCGACCACCACCATGCCGCCAAGCGGCGCCTGGAAGATCGCGAATCCCTCTGCCGTGACGCCGAATCCGTATCCCAGGCCGAGAACTGCTGGGGTCATCACCATCATCGGCAGCAGAATCGTGAAGACTCCCGACGCGCCGTAGCAGAAACCGGCACCGACGGCGGTGAGCATCACCGAACGCTTGCCGAAGTAGCGCAGGTCGATCAAGGGCTCGCGGATGGCTCGGGCAGAGGCAACCCAAGCCACCAACAGTGCGACGCCGCCGATCAGGTAGGCCAGTGTCGAACCGTTCTTCCAGCCCCAGGTCGGTCCGAAGCTGACGCCGATCAGAATTCCGGCGATGCCCGATCCGAGCAGTACCGCGCCGATCAGGTCCAGCGAAGAGCGAAGTCGGACAGTCGATTCCGCCGTCGAGGCGAAGATCATGCCGCCGAGGAGAACCAGCCCGACGACAAAGAACCAGAAGATGCTCCGGAACCCGTGGTTGTCGATCAACCAACCGGAGACGAACGGCGCCGGAATCGCGATCAGACCCATACCGGAAGTCGCGATACTGACTGCCAGCGCAACAGTTTTCGGCGGGAAGACATCTCGAATGAGGGAGTAGCTCAGGAAGAGGCAGGGAACGAGCAGACCCGTCAATGACCGGCCCAGAATCAGGACGGCATAGCTCGGCGCAACCGCCGAAATGAAGGATCCGACCGCTGCGCCGGCGACCGCCAAGAGCAGGACTTTTCGCTTGCCGTACATGTCGGCGAGCTTTCCGAGCAGAGGAGACGCGACCGCCCCCAGCAGCAAGAACGACGTGAGCAGCCAAGCTCCCTGCGTCGTTTGATAATGCGCCGAGATGGCCGGCAGCGCAGTGGAAATCATCATGTAGCTCACCGCGAGCATCTCGAGAAGTAGAACGATCGACGCCAGAGAGAACACCAGTCGCGGAGTCCAACGCTCCGGTATCGACGTCGGTTCGGGCGCACTAGGAGACGAACCGGAGCTGTGGACGTGAGACGCCATGGCTGGAAGATCCTTTCGGGACACCTACAAATTCGATTGACCCCCTGTCGAATACCGCCGACGGGGGCCTTGCGGGGAAGTGCAGTGGAACGACAGCTACCGCTCTCGGCAACGTGTTACGTGCATCACAGCCCTCACATCGAACACGCGCTACCAAATGTTCCGTGGAGCGGGACATTCAGGACAACGACTGATTGGCGTCACAAGCTCGAACCTGGCTTTGGATTATGAGCAACGGCAACGATTTTCGGTTCGAACTTGAACGTGGAGCCATTCCCATCTTCGAAATACCGACCACCCCGTACTTGACGATCCCGCCTTTGAGGTTCCCCCTCGGTGTCAACGTCGGGAATCATCCCCAGAAACGACTGTGCGCCGTTTCGGTAGCGGTAACTACCAAAACGGCGCACAGGGGCCGAAGGCCCTACAGAACTATGTTGACCATCTTGCCCGGCACAACGATCACCTTGCGGGGTGCGTTGCCCTCGAGCAGAGCGACGATCTTCTCGTCGGCCAGCGCAATCTCCTCGACAGCCTTGCGATCGGCATCCGCCGGGACGCTGATGCGGCTACGAACCTTGCCGTTGACCTGGATCGGGTACTCGACGGTATCCTCGACGAGCCACTTCTCCTCGACTGCCGGGAAGGGTCCGTGCGCAAGGGATTCCGTGTGACCCAGACGCGACCACAGCTCTTCCGCGAGGTGCGGCGCCAGGGGAGCGAGCATCAGCACCAGCGGCTCGACAGCAGCACGCGGCGCACCGCCCGGGAACGCCTTGGTGAGGTGGTTGTTGTACTCGATCAGCTTCGCGGCGGCCGTGTTGTCGCGCAGCGCCGTGTAATCCTCGATGACACCGGAAATCGCCTTGTTGAGCGCACGCAAAGTCTCTTCACCAGGAGCTTCGTCGGTGACACGGGGCTTGCCGGTCTCCTCGTCGATGACGACGCGCCACACTCGCTGCAGGAATCGCGCAGCACCGACGACGTCCTTGGTAGCCCACGGACGCGAGGTGTCCAGCGGACCCATCGACATCTCGTACACACGCAGAGTGTCTGCACCGAACTCGGCGCAGATCTCGTCCGGCGCAACGGCATTCTTCAGGCTCTTGCCCATCTTGCCGTAATCGCGGTTGACCTCGGCGCCTTCGTAGAAGAACTTGCCGTCACGCTCGACGACCTCTTCCGCCGGCACGTAGACGCCGCGGGCATCGGTGTACGCGAATGCCTGGATGTAGCCCTGGTTGTACAGGCGGCGGTACGGCTCGCTCGAGGACACGTAGCCCAGGTCGAACAGAACCTTGTGCCAGAAGCGCGAGTACAGCAGGTGCAGCACTGCGTGCTCGACGCCGCCGACGTACAGGTCGACTCCACCGGGATCGTTGGGGCCGTGCAGTTCCGGACGCGGGCCCGTCCAGTACGCCTCGTTCTGCGGGTCGCAGAAGGCGTCCTGGTTGGTGGGGTCGATGTAGCGCAGCTGGTACCACGAGCTACCTGCCCACTGCGGCATGACGTTGGTGTCGCGGTGGTAGGTCTGCAGACCGTCACCGAGATCGAGCTCGACGTTGACCCAGTCGGTCGCCTTGTTCAGCGGGGGAGAGGGCTCGGAGTTGGCGTCGTCCGGATCGAAGGACACGGGTGCGTAGTCCTCGACCTCCGGAAGCACCACGGGCAGAGCCGAATCCGGCAGAGCGTGTGCGTTGCCGTCCGCGTCGTAGACGATCGGGAAGGGCTCGCCCCAGTAACGCTGACGCGCGAAAAGCCAGTCGCGCAGCTTGTACTGGATGGTGCCCTTGCCCTGGCCGCTCTCCTCGAGGCGACTGATGACGGTCGCCTTGGCCTCGGCAACGTCCAGCCCGTCGAGGTAGTCGGAGTTCACCAGCGGGCCGTCACCGGAGTACGCAGCCTCCGAAACATTGCCACCGGCAATAACTTCGAGAATATCCAGACCGAACGCGTTCGCGAACTCCCAGTCACGGTGATCGTGTCCCGGAACTGCCATGATCGCACCGGTGCCGTAACCCGTCAGAACGTAGTCGGCGATGAAGATCGGAACCTTGTGTCCGTTGACCGGATTGACGGCGTAGGAACCGAGGAAGACGCCCGTCTTCTCCTTGTTTTCCTGGCGCTCCAGGTCGGTCTTGGCGGCAATCGACTTACGGTATGCAGCAACAGCTTCCGCCGGAGTCGTGGCACCGCCAGTCCAGCGCGCGTCGACACCTTCGGGCCACTCGTCCGCGACGAGCTTGTCCACCAAGTCGTGCTCAGGAGCCAGCGTCACGTAGGTGGCGCCGAACAGCGTGTCCGGACGGGTAGTGAACACATCGACGCCGTACTCGCCTGCAGCAAAGGTAACTTCGGCACCGTACGAGCGTCCGATCCAGTTGCGCTGCATGGCCTTGACCTTGTCCGGCCAATCCAAGTACTCGAGGTCGTCGACCAGGCGATCGGAGTACGCGGTGATGCGCATCATCCACTGCTGGAGATGCTTACGGAAGACTGGGAAGTTTCCGCGGTCACTACGACCGTCGGCGGTGACTTCCTCGTTGGCCAGGACGGTACCCAAACCGGGGCACCAGTTGACCATCGAATCCGACTGGTAGACAAGGCGGTACGAGTCCAGAACCTTGGCCTTCGCGGCCACGTCCAACGAAGCCCACTCGCGTCCGTCTTCCAGAGCGCGCTCACCGGAATCGAACTCGGCTTCCAACTCGGAGATACGACGCGCCTTGCCGGCTTCCTTGTCGTACCAGGCGCCATGGATCTGCAGGAAGATCCACTGCGTCCAGTGGTAGAAGTCGACATCCGTCGTCGCGAGACTACGACGCTCGTCGTGGCCCAGACCCAGGCGTCGCAGCTGGCGCTTCATGTTGGCGATGTTGGACTCGGTGGTCGTCCGCGGGTGGGTACCCGTCTGCACGGCGTACTGCTCGGCCGGGAGACCGAACGCGTCGTAGCCGAGGGTGTGCAGGACATTGCGCCCCTGCATGCGATGGAAGCGCGCGAAGACGTCCGTAGCGATGTATCCGAGCGGGTGACCGACGTGCAGGCCCGAACCCGAGGGGTACGGGAACATGTCCTGCACGAAGAGCTTGTCGGCGGGAACACCGTCGGGCGAGGAGAGCGGACCGACCGGATTAGGCGCGTTGAACGTGCCTTCCTCACTCCAGCGGTCCTGCCAGTGCTGCTCGATCTGGCCGGCGAGCTCCGCGGTGTAGCGGTGCTGCGGAGTTGCGTCGGCTGGTGAATCGGGGGACTGCGGAGACTCGGTCACTGTGGTCGCTATCTACTTGGCTGACGGAAATACCGATAACCAGGGTAGAGCCTGCACGACCCGGGCATACCATCAACTCCACTCGCGCCTATCCTGTATGGGTGATCGTTGTCGCTGTGGTGCTATTCGTGCTCGCTGTCGCCGTCGGTGGAGTTGCTGTCGCCGGACTGATCGGCAAACTCCCGCGCAACCGCTGGGCCGGTGTCCGCACCGAGGATTCCCTGCGGAGCGAGGAGTCGTTCGCCCTCGCCAACAAGGTGGCCGGTCCGACCATGCTCGCGGCCGCTGGAATGTTGGTCATCGGCGGAGTCGCAGCACTGACCATCGGCGGAGTCTTCGGCGTCGCGGTCGCGATCATCGCCGTCGTCGTCGCCGTCCTCACTGCCGGTTTCGGTGGAGGCATCGGCACCCGCGCAGCCGCCGCACTCCCACAACAGAGCGGATGCGGTAACGACTGCAACTGCGGCGGCCACTCCGAGCCTGCCGCAGACGAGCCGGTGGCGGAGACCCCCGAGGCCAAGGCGAACGCTGCCGCTTGCGGTACCGCTTCCTGCGGTGCCTGCGCGCTCAAGGATGCTTGCCAGCCGGCTCATTGATTCACGTGAAACATCGCGTGATCGACCCGGCCGGGGTCGTATTCGGGCTAGTGGTTCCGCTGCTGTGTGCGGTCTTCGGCTTCGTCCTGACAAAAATGTGGGAGCCTCGCCTCCCGGAGCAGATCGCGACTCACTGGACCACCACCTCGCCGGACGGCTTCTCCACCCCGTCGGCCAACGCATGGACCATTGCACTTTTGACACTGCTCTTCGGTGGCGGTCTCAGCGCGATTGCTGCTCTTGCTCCCGCGATGTTGATGATGCGTCGCTTCATGTTGGTTGTCGGGCTGAGCATGGTCGGGCTCGTCACGACAGTGAACTTCGCTTTGCTCTACACCCAACTCGATGTCGCCGATCCGTCCACGACGTCACTCCCGCTGTGGTCTCTCGGTGTCGGCTTTGCAGTCGGCGGGGTGCTGGGGTGGATCGGCGCCTCCTTCCTGCGCGACTACCGCGTCCGCACTCTTGCCACGATCGAACCCTCGGCCGGGTTGCCGCGAAGCAGCTGCCCTCTACCTATCTCCGACGACGTCGGATTCAGCACCAAAGGCTCGGTGATCCTCACTGCGATCACTCTGGCGCCCGGAGTCATCATGGCGTTGGCGATGCGGTCACTCTGGCCGTTGTTCATCTTCGGGGCACTCGGACTGCTCGTCGTCAGCTTGGTTCGCTTCCGGGTGATCGTCGACGAACGGGAAATCCGGGTGATCAACATGGGGATTGCTGCGATGACCTACGGCATCGAGGAAGTTGTCGGAGCCGACGTCGCGGAGATCAAACCGTTCGCGGACTTCGGCGGCTGGGGACTCAAGACCAAGGGTCGTCGTAACTACGGCGTCGTCACCCGCACCGGGCCAGCGGTGGTCATCACGTTCGCTTGTGGCGACCGACTCACGATCACGACACCCGGAGCCGAAGACATCGCCGGGTCACTCAATCGATTGGCCGACGCCCGGACTCGCTAACCGCCGAGCCTGAACCGATCGCTTCCTGAGTCTTCTCGAGATACCCACACGCCGCAGCCCTGGCTTTGGTGACATCGCGTTCGGCGATGGCTTCGGCAACTCCCTGATGATGCGAAGACGTCAGCGACGGCGGATGCACCCCTTCGGTCACCTCGTAGGTGGCTCGAACTGTTTCGAGGATTCCGGCAAACAGATCTTTCAGCACGGGATTGTGGGCGGCATCGACAACGGCAATGTGAAACGCGAGATCGACGTCGACGAAGTTCTCGGCCGGGACGTCACGCTTGGTGGCCAGCTCACGAAGTATCCGGACGTCGTCGTCGCTGCGACGCTCACACGCCAACCGGACCGCTTCCATCTCGAGCGCACGACGCACTTCGAAGACGTATTTCATCTCGTCGACGGACGCGTGTCTGCCGAGCAGTCCGCCGATGTCGGTCCGAGCGCGCACGAAGGTCCCTGATCCGCGACGGATCTCCAGGACTCCCGTCGAGGTCAATGTCTTGATCGCTTCGCGCACGGTGTTCCGGCCGACGCCGAGAACACTCATCAGCTCCGGCTCGGTCGGAACACGATTGCCCACTGTCCAGACGCCGTCGGAGATCTGCGCGCGCATCCAGTCGAGGGATTGCTCGTACGCGGACTCTTTGCGAACAACGGTCATCAGCTCATCCTCACAGCATTAGCGGCGATCATTCCACTCACCTACGATACGTAGGACGACCCATGTATTTTCGCACTCTGTCTTCAGGAGGGGCTTCCCACGTCCGCCACAGCTGTCGCCACCGAAGAACGCACACGCCGCACCAATCGACACTTCTACGGCGTGGGCTACGTCCTCACCGTGATCCTCTTGGGCGCGAACATGCCCACCTCCGTCTACGGGCTCTACCGGACCGAGTTCGGATTCACGCCCACCATCCAGACGCTGATCTACGGCGTCTACGTCGCCGGCCTCGTTCCGGCATTGCTGTTCTTCGGACCGCTGTCCGACGCCCTCGGCCGACGCACCGTGCTCCTTACTGCACTCGCTCTGAGCGTCGTCGGCACGCTCGTTCTGGCATTTGCCGACGCGACGGTGTGGTTGTTCGTCGGCCGGATTGCCCAGGGAATCGCGGTGGGCGCGGCCAGTGCGGCGGGCAGCGCCGCATTGGTGGAGCAGGAACCGAAGTTCGATCACCGACGTGCAGCGCTCGTATCGACGGTGACGGGCGCGTTGGGCGGTGCGCTCGGACCACTCGTGTCCGGTGCAATCGCCCAGTACCTTCCACAACCGCTGCGGTTGCCGTATCTGATCTTCCTCGTCGCGTTCATCCCGGCACTGATCGTGTTGCTGCTACTTCCGCGGATCGGGGACGTCACACGCCCGAAGCGGTTCTTCCAGATGCCACATGTTCCCGCCGCCATTCGCGAGACTTTCTGGCTCAGCTCGCTCGCCGTCGCGCTGTCGTGGGGCGCGGTCGGGCTCTTCCAGTCGGTGGTCCCGTCGTGGATGACCAGCCTGCTGAACATCGACAACCTTCTACTCGGCGGCGGGGCGGCCGCACTGGTGATGATCTGCTCGGTGGTCGCGCAACTCGGCGGAAGCCGCATGGACCCGCGCACGTCCGTCACCGCCGGCCTGGGAATCCTCGCTCTGGGAATGATCGGCCTCCTCGTGGTCGACCTCGTCCCGAGCCTGGCACTGCTTGGCGTCATCACCGTCGTGGTCGGCGCCGGGCACGGTCTGGCGTTTGCCGGCGGCATGAAGCGCGTCAACGCCGCCGCCCGGACCCACGCCCGCGAGAGCCACGGCGGAGTTCTGGCCGCGTTCTTCACCGTCAGCTACGCGGGACTGGCGATCCCGTCGATCATCGCGGGTATCGCCATCACCCTCCAGGGAATGCAGACGGCCATCATCGAGCTGTCGATCATCGGGACGCTGCTGTGCCTGGCGGTGATGGGCTTCAACCTTCGTGGGGCTCGAGAGCCCGCTGAAGCTCGCCGTTATCCTTAGCCAGGTGAAGTTTCTCAGTAGGTTCTACATCGACGGGTTCATCCTCGGCATCATCATCGCCGGCGTGCTCGGAAGTGTGTTCCCGGTATCGGGTACCGCGGAGAGCATTCTGAACTGGGCCACCAAGATCGCCATCGGCTTCTTGTTCCTGCTCTACGGCGCACGGCTCTCGCCGCAGGAAGCCTGGAAGGGCGTCAAGCACTGGCGACTGCACACCGTCGTCCTCGCCGCGACGTTCGTGCTGTTCCCACTGATCGGCCTAGCACTGCGATTCCTGTCGCCGACGCTGATCAGCGACGAACTCTACACCGGCATCCTCTACATGTGCCTGGTTCCGTCGACGGTTCAGTCTTCGATCGCGTTCACCTCGATCGCCAAGGGGAATGTCGCGGGCGCGATCGTCAGTGCGTCGTTCTCCAACCTGATCGGCGTCTTCGTCACACCGCTGCTGGTGGTTCTGCTGATGAACACCACCGGCCAGGCGACGGTCGACTTCTCGTCGATCCTCGACATCGTCGTGCAGTTGCTGATCCCGTTCATCGTCGGTCAGCTGATCCGCCCGCTGGTGATCGGATGGCTGCAGAAGTACGCCGAACCCACCAAGTACGTCGATCGCGGATCGATCCTCCTCGTTGTCTTCGCCGCCTTCAGCGAAAGCATGAAAGAGGGGATCTGGAGCACCATCACGATCTGGCAGATCGTGATCCTCACAATCGTGTGCTGCCTGATTCTCGCGCTGGTTCTCGGCGTGACCACTCTCGCGGGGCGCAAGCTCGGGTTCGATCTTCCCGATCAGATCGTCATCATCTTCTGCGGGTCGAAGAAGTCCTTGGCAACGGGCCTACCGATGGCGGCTGTACTGTTCGCGGGCCAGCCCGTCGGCCTGATCGTGTTGCCGCTGATGATCTTCCATCAGATCCAACTGATCGTCTGTGCTGCGATGGCGCAACGCTTCGCGAATCGGGATCCGGTCAGCGTCAGCTAGCGAGCAACTCGCCTCGGGTCGCGTCGACGCAGCCGCAACCGCCCTGCAGTTCAGCACAATCGATGGACAGCGCATGGCGGACCGATGCCAGGTCGAGGCAGTTCGCGCCGGTGCATTCGAGTGATCCGTCGGCATGCCGCAGCAAAGAATCGTGGCAGTGATCGACATCCGAAACACAATCCGCGCACTGGATCTGACGCTCAGCGATCATTGCTGCCACCTCTCTCGAAAACGATGACACAGGAATATCATCGACCTCCGACAAGTCAGTTTCGTTCCACCTCGATGGGGTGGCTGGCCAGCATCGCCACGGGTAGCGGCTGGCGTCGTAGCACCCGCGCCCAGACATCGACTCGGGGCGGCGTCAGCACATCCGACGGCAGCGAGCTGATCACCATCCAGTCTTCACGCTCGAGCTCCGAATCCAGCTGGCCCAGAGTCCAACCCGAGTACCCGGCAAAAATGCGGATCCCTTCGACCAAAGGAGCAATGACCTCCGGGTCCGAGTCCAGATCCACCATGACTACCTTGCCGTCCACCCGCCGCAGGCCGGCGACGCCGTCGATCCGCGCACCGTTGCGAGCGATGCCCAGGCAAAGCGCCGAGTCACGCTTGACTGGTCCACCGATGTACAGGGCCGAAGGATGCGCGGTCAGCGGTGACCACTGCGGCAACACGTTCTGCACGGCCGTCTCACTCGGCCGATTGACGACGACGCCCAGGCTCCCGGCGTCGTTGTGCTCGATCATGTAGATGACGGTGCGGCGAAATGCGGGTTCCGTGAGATCGGTCGACGACACCAACAAACTGCCCGGACGAACCTCCGGTTCTATCCAGGCCATTCGATCCTCGGGTTCTTCTGCGTGCGCCACAAGGACATCATCTCACCGACAACTGCGTGCGGAGGAACGAGACACAAGCGTGTTCAGGTCAGACCCGCCACATCGGCAAGTAGTGCCAAATGCCGCTCGAAAATCTCGCTCGCGTCGGTGAACGTATCGCTTCCGTACTGCCCGAACACCTCGAAGTTCACCGAACCGAACAGCGATACCCAGACGAGAGTTGCGCGCACGGCGGCATCCGGCGGCAGGTCGGTACCCAGTTCATTCCGCACTCCCTCGAGGTCCGCTGCCAACGTGTCACTCAGGCCCGGACCCTCTCGCACCGTCAGTGAACCCGCGCGATGGGCGGCGTCGATGATCCCGATCAGCCGGGTCACGACGAGGGTGCCGGGGCCGGTGGTCTGCTCGCCCGGAGCGTCGTAGCCGGGGACGGGGCTGCCGAACAACAGACCGTAGCGGGCCGGCTCCCGGATCGCCCAGCTCCGAACGGCGCGCCCGAGAGCAATGAACTGTCCGCGAAAATCCTCTGCTGCAACGGCATTCACGGCGGCGTCCACTTCCGCGCCCAGTTCCGTGTACCCGTCGACCACCAGCAAGGTCAGCAGTTCGTCCCGACTGGCGACATAGCGGTATACCGCTGAGGACACGACTCCCAGGTCACGCGCGACGGCCCGCAGAGACAAAGCGGCAGCGCCGACGGCAGCAAGATGCTCGCGTCCGATACGGGTGATGTCCTGCAGCGTCTGTTCGCGCGCCCGTTCGCGGGGAGTTCCAACCATGAGTCCATCTTGCCCCATGACCGAGAGCAGTATCAACAAAAGAGAGCACTGCTCTTGACAGCGCTCGGGTGCCGGTGCATTCTTGAAAACGAGAGCAGTGCTCTCAGTTCACTCGAAACAAGAAGGAGCACACCATGTCGAACCTCGAAATCGTCACCGGAGCAGGACCCGTCGGATCCGCCGTCGCACTACAGCTCGCCGAGCAGGGAATCAACGTCCGGCTCCTGACCAGGTCCGGCAGCGGGCCCGAGCACCCGCTGATCGACCGGCGACGCGTCGACGTCTCGGATGCCGAGGCCCTTCGCTCGGTCAGCGAGGGCGCCACGGCCATCTACCACTGCATCCACGCTGCTTACAACGCAGCCGATTGGGAGCGGGAACTCCCGGCGGCCGAGAAGGTTGTGCTCGACGCGGCCGCATCCATCGGTGCCGTCGTGGTCTTCCCCGAAAGCCTCTACGCCTACAACTCCGACACCCTGATGACCGAATCCGATCCACGTAACGCCACCGGCGGCAAGCGCGGAGTGCGCACCGCGCTGCTGCGTGCTCGCGAGGCCTCGGCAACACCCACCGTCAGCGTCGTGGCCTCGGACTTCTTCGGCCCCCGCGTCCGCACCGCCCACGCCGGTGAGCGCATGGTTCCGAAGGTCATGGCAGGTAAGAAGATTCGTGTCATCGGTTCCGCAGATCAGCCGCACTCCTTCACCTACATCCCCGATCTCGCAGCAGCGATGATCGCCGCAGCCCACAACCCCGAGCTTTGGAACTCCGTCCTCCACGCACCCACCGGCCCCGCGCTCACTCAGCGCAAGATCGCCGAGGCCTTCGCCCGCGCCGCCGGGGCATCCCCCGCCAAGGTGGGTGTCCTGCCCGCCTGGGTGCTCGACGCCGTCGGCAAGATCAACACCGACAGCCGCGAACTCGCGGAGATGAACTACCAGTTCACCAAGCCGTTCGTCATGGACTCGAGTGCCAGCGAAGTGCTGCTCGGACTCTCGCCGACGCCGCTCGATCAGGCCGCCGAAGAGACCGTCGCGTGGTGGCGCGAGGAACAGGCTCGCGCCGCTGCTGCCTGAATCTGGCGGTGGGCCGGGCATCACTCAGATCTGCGTGAGATAGCGTCGACTGAGAGCGACGATGGCCACGAAACACGCTGCAACGAAGATCATCCCGATGCGTGCCCCACCAACGGAGTTCGACGCACTCAGAGCGATGCCCAGGGCCGCGACGCCGATCGCCATGCCCGTTTGACGGGAGGTATTCAGTACCCCCGAGGCAAGTCCGGCGAACGATTTGTCGATCACTGCCATGGCCGCTCCATTGCAGCTGGGGCCGAACACACCACACCCGAGACCGACGAGGGCGGTCCCCGCCATCACCACAGGCCAGGTATCGCTGTCCCCGATCGCGGTGCACAGGAGCGCGCCGATCGCAGCAGTGGAAGCACCGACAGTCAGGAGCCAGCACATACCGCGACCTGCCCACACGCGATTGAGGACCAGCGTTCCGAACGTCCACAACACTGCAAACGGCAGAAAGAACAGTCCTGTCCGCAGCGCTGAAGAGCCCCAGTAGGACTGGATGAATATCGCGAGCATGAATTGCATGCCGTAGGCCCCGAATTGGAAGGCGAATCCGTTCGCTATGGATGCAGAGAACGCCGGCTTACGGAAGATCGACAGCGGCAGAACCGGATGCCGGGTCCGGCCCTCGACGACGAAGAACCCGACGAGCGCTGGCACACATCCGAGTAGCAACGCCAGCGCCAACGGATCACCCCACCCGCGGGAGCCGCCTTCGATCAAACCGGCTACCAGGAGGGCAAGTCCGGCGATGCCGAGGACCTGCCCGGGAACGTCATAGGATTCCGCATCGCGCGTCGCGGTTTCACGGACATGCCGCCAGCACAGCCAGAGGGCTAGAACGCCGATGGGAACATTGACGAAGAAGATCGAGCGCCAACCGATGAACTCGGTGAGCAAGCCTCCTCCGATCGGTCCTGCGACCAATGCGATTCCGCCCGTTGCTCCCCAAATCGTGATTGCCTTGGCACGCGCGATCGGATCCGGATAGGTGCGTGCAATGATCGCCAGTGTCGTTGGAAGAAGCCCGGCAGCAGCGATACCCTGCAGGCAACGAAATGCCGCCAGCGATAGAAGGTTTGGGCTGACGGCGCACAACAGAGAAGCCGCCGTGAAGCCGCCCAACGACCACAGGAAGACACTGCGGGAACCGACTCGGTCCGCCAGAACTCCCGCTGTGAGCAACAGGCTGGCCAGAGGAACCGTGTAGATGTTCACCAACCATTGCAAAGCGGCAATGGAGCCACCGATGTCGCGTTCGATTGCCGGTAACGCGATGTTGAGAGCGCTCCCGTCCAACAGGATCATGAAGAATCCAAGACAAACCGCAGTCAGCGCCAGTGCCTGAACCCTTGAAGCACTCACTGGTGCAGTATGTTTCGTGCCGCCGGAGACTGCGTCACCGACCGAGCTGTCAGCAGAGATGTTGCTCGTGCCCATATGAGGCCCCCGTCTCCGGAATTTCTGTACCCGCAAGTACAACAGCTTTCACAGAGACTGTACATACCCATAGGTACAATGTCTTCATGGGTAGCGCGGAACGGCTGATCGCAAGCATGCAAGAACTGTTGTGGGAGCGTGGCTACTCCGGAACCAGCCCACGCGCCGTGCAGGAAATGGCTGACGTCGGGCAAGGCAGCATGTACCACCACTTCCAGGGGAAAGCGGACCTGGCGGTGGCCGCGGAGCATCTCATGGGGCGCGAACTACAAGCGCAAATCACCGAACGACTCAGCTCCGGCGAGACGACCGTCGACAAGATCGCTGCCTTCCTCACGATCGACGAACACGTCCTCCGCGGGTGTCGGCTCGGGAGATTGGTCCAAGACTCCGAGGTCGCATCCAACGACGAGTTGCGAGCACCGATCCAGACCATGTTCGTGTGGATTCAACAGAACATTGCATCCACACTCGAAGACGGGCGCAGCAACGGTGAAATCCGTCCCGATGCGAACATCGAAGCTCTCGCCGCCACCATTCTCGCAGTGCGGCAAGGTGCTTACGTCCTCGCTCGTGCTGCCCAATCCGAAGAACCGTTTCGAAAGACGGCCGACGGGCTGATCGAAATGCTCACCCACGGGGTTTGCGTGTAAAAGTTCAACGATGCTCCAGTAGCCATGTCGCCGTTCTGCTCCAGTCAACTCTTGACGCAAGAACGGAACGGGTGTTCACTTCTTCACATGGCCTATCGCCGCACTCCAGCAGTACAGGAAAGACTGGACGCCCAACGCGCCCGACTGCTCGAGGCCGCCACGACGGCAGTGGCAACCCACGGCTATGCGGGATGTTCCATCGCCGCGGTGGCCAAACACGCCGGCGTCGGCACCGGGACGCTGTATCGACATTTCAACGGCAAGGGCGAATTGTTCGCCGAAGTGTTCCAATCAGTCTGCAGCCGTGAGGTATCCGCAGCTCGGGACGCCGGAGACAGCGCCCGACATCTGGAAGGCAACCACCGCTCCGCTGTATCAGCGTCGGTTCGGACCTTCGCCGAACGTGCCATGCGCGCACCGGTTCTCGCCTATGCACTGCTGGTGGAACCGGTAGATCCTCTCGTCGACGAACAGCGGTTGATGTTTCGCGAATCGTTCCGCGATTGCCTGGCCACCGCAATTCGCTCGGCAGTCGAATCCGGTGAGATACCGCCACAGGACGCCACTCTGACGGCAGCGTGCATCGTCGGGGCAATCGGCGAGGCCCTGATCCTTCCACTGCGCGGCGGCACCACCGATCCCGCTGCGATCGACGCCATTCTCGCCTTCACCCTTCGATCGTTAGGGAGCTTCGATGACACCCACGCATGAAGTCACCAATCAGGTTCCGCCCCTGATCGATTACGACGCAGCCGAATACGCGCCGATCCTCGAGGCACTACACCGCGAAGGAGCATCGGACGAACTCGAGGGGGTTCATCGCGTCGGGATCCGCGCCGGCAGTGCTCAGGCCCAGGAGTGGGGCGATCTGGCCGAGGAGCACCCACCCGTCCTGAGAACCCACGATCGCTACGGCAACCGTATCGACGAGGTCCGCTACGACCCCGCCTATCACCAACTCATGAGCACCGCAGTGGAATTGGGACTGCACGGCGCTCCGTGGGTTGACCCGAATCCACACGCACACCTCGTCCGCGCCGCGAAGATGGCCGTGTGGGGTCAAACCGATGCCGGCCACGGCTGTCCCATCTCCATGACGTACGCCGTGATCCCCGCGCTGCGGCACAACGCGGATCTGGCCGCGCAGTACGAACCCCTCCTGACCACGCGGCACTACGATTCGGCGCTGAAAGCTCCCCTCACCAAACCCGGATTGATCGCCGGTATGTCGATGACGGAAAAGCAGGGCGGTTCGGATGTTCGTGCCGGAACCACAAGGGCAGTGCCACAATCCGACGGCAGCTACCTGCTGACGGGCCACAAGTGGTTCACCTCCGCGCCGATGTCGGACGTGTTCCTCGTCCTCGCCCAGGCACCGGGTGGTCTGTCGTGCTTCTTCCTGCCTCGGGTCCTGCCGGACGGCTCGCTCAACAACATGTACCTGCAACGCTTGAAGGACAAGTTGGGCAATCATTCCAACGCGAGCAGTGAGGTCGAGTACCTCGACGCTCTCGCATGGATGGTCGGCGAGGAAGGCCGGGGCGTGCGCACCATCATCGAGATGGTCAACATGACCCGGTTGGACTGCACGATCGGCACGGCCACCGGCATGCGCGTCGGCACCATGCAGGCAGTTCACCACGCGACGCATCGAAGTGCTTTCGGCGCCAACCTGATCGACCAACCCTTGATGCGAAACGTTCTGGCAGATCTGGCGGTGGAATCGGAAGCGTCGACCACCGTCGCGATGTGGCTGGCCGCTCTGACCGACCGCGCAACCGCAGGCGATGCCCACGCCAGCGCACTACGACGCATTTCGTTGGCCGTGAGTAAGTACTTCGTCTGCAAGCGCGGACCGATCCACGCTGCCGAGGCACTCGAGTGTCTGGGCGGAAACGGATACGTGGAGGAATCCCGGATGCCGCGCCTCTATCGCGAGGCTCCGCTGCTTTCGGTGTGGGAGGGTTCCGGCAACGTCGCGGCGCTCGACACACTGCGGGCGATGGCCAAGCAACCCGAAACACTGCAGGTGTTCTTCGACGAGCTCAAACGAGCCAGTGGAGTGGACGGCCACTTCGATCAGGCCGTGCGGGATCTCCAGGTGGCATTCGGCGATTTCGACGACATCGAATACCGGGCACGAAAGATCGTCGGCAACATGGCGCTCGCTCTGCAGGCCTCGCTGTTGCTCCGCTACGGGCACCCCGCGGTGGCCGACGCGTTCTGCGCGAGTCGGCTCGGAAACAGCTGGGGGAGTGTGTTCGGAACGCTGCCGAGGGGCGTGGACGTCGCGCCGATCCTCGAGCGGGCCACCGTCAAGATCGGCGCCTGACCCACCCACTACAGTTTCCGCTTATGAACCGAGCCTCGAACCGCCGCGAGGCCTGGCAGCGCGTACTGCACACCCTGCGTGAATCACCCGGCCTCGGAAGGCTGGCGCTCGTCCGCTTTTCCAGCCAGTTCGGCGACGGAATGTTCCAGGCCGCGCTCGGCGGCGCAATCCTCTTCAACCCGGAACGCGAAACCGATCCGGTGGCGATAGCGGCCGGCTTTGCCGTACTGCTCCTTCCTTATTCGGTGATCGGCCCCTTTGCCGGCGCTCTGCTGGATCGTTGGGACCGCCGCCTGGTGCTCCTGTGGGCGAGCGTGCTCCGCGGGCTCTTCATCCTGACCACTGCGGTGCTGTTGGTCGCCGGCGGCGGTGACACTCTGTTGTTGACCTGTGCGCTTGCTGCAATCGGAGTCAGTCGCTTCGTCGGGGCAGGCGTATCCGCAGCCCTGCCGAAGGTCGTCCGACAATCGTGGCTGGTGGCAACCAATTCCGTTCTCACAACGGCTGGTTCGGTGGTAGCCGCTCTTGGTGCTTCGGCAGCGGTGGCGATCATCGGCATGATCGGCGCGGGGGATCGAGCGTCAGGCGCCGCCGTGGCCATCGCAGCACTGGGATCGGTGATCGCGGCCCTCGCCGCGGCCAGGTTCACCGCCCGCTCACTTGGTCCGGTCGCCGACGAAGTGGTCCGCGCCAGTGCCGTCCGTTCGGTGACGGCCGGACTGCGCACCGGTGCAACCGCTGTCTGGGAGGCGCCCGGCGTCACCACGGCGATGATCGGAATCGGAGCGCACCGCATCTGCTTCGGCATCAACACCCTCATCATGGTGCTGGTCCTACGCGACACCTCGAACGGCTCCCAATTACCTGGAGGGATGGCCGGATTCGGCGTCGCCGTCGGCGCCACGGCAATCGGAATGCTGATCGCGGCATTGATCACACCGTTCCTCATCCCGCGGATCGGTCGCTCACGGACGATCACCTACGCCCTGGTGTGCGCGGTTCTCGTCCAGCTCGTCTTCGTGACCACGCTGACTCAGGGGTCGCTGCTGATCGCCGCTTTCCTGCTCGGCATCGCCGGCCAGTCCGTGAAACTCAGCGGCGACGCGGCCATGCAGATCGACATCGACGACGACCGTCGTGGTCAGGTATTCGCCCTGCAGGACACCGTGTTCAACGTCGCGTTCATCGGTGCGATCGCGGCAGCGTCGACGGTGATCGCACCCGATGGCAAGAGCGTCGGCCTGGCCGTTGCCGGTGCGGGTGTCTATGCCGCCGGATTGTCAGCGGTGCTGATCAACCGCAAGAAACGAGAAACTAGCCCTGCTGGGTAGCCCACCACTTCAGCAGTTCGGCCTCGGCCTCGTCACGCTCGAGCGGGCCGCGATCCAGACGTAATTCCTTGAGGAACGTCCATGCCTTGCCCACCTGCGGGCCGGCCGGGATGTTGAGCAGTTCCATGATGGCGTTGCCGTCGAGGTCCGGACGCACGCGAGCAAGGTCTTCCTGCTCGGCGATGCGCGCGATCCGCTCTTCGATGTCGTCGTACGTGGCCTGCAGCTGCGCGGCGCGACGCTTGTTGCGTGTTGTGCAGTCGGCCCGCACGAGCTTGTGCAAGCGGGGGAGCAGCTCGCCCGCGTCGGTGACGTACCGCCGCACCGCCGAGTCGGTCCACTGTCCCTTGCCGTAGCCGTGAAAACGCAAGTGCAGGAACACGAGCTGTGAGACGTCGTCGACCATCTGCTTCGAGAACTTCAGTGCCCGCATGCGCTTGCGCACCAGCTTGGCGCCGACCACCTCGTGGTGGTGGAAGCTGACCCCACCGCCAGGCTCGTTACGCTTGGTATCCGGCTTTCCGATGTCGTGAAGCAGTGCTGCCCAACGCAATACGAGGTCCGGATCGCCTTCTTCGAGATCGATCGCCTGCTGGAGCACCGTGAGGGAGTGCTGGTAGACGTCCTTGTGCTGGTGATGCTCGTCGATCTCGAGCTTCATCTGCGGAACCTCGGGCAGCACGTATGCAGCCAGTCCGGAGTCGACCATCATGTTGATGCCGTCCACCGGGTACATGCCCAGCATCAGTTTGTTCAGCTCCACCTGCACACGCTCGGCGGTGATTCGCTCGATCTGCGACGCCATCTCCTTGATGGCCTCGAAAACACGATTGTTCAACGTGAAACCAAGCTGCGAGACGAACCGGGCAGCACGCAGCATCCGCAGCGGATCGTCGTTGAACGAGTTTTCCGGCGCCGACGGCGTATCGAGCTCTCCGGCCAACAGCGCGTCCATGCCGTTCAGCGGATCGACAAACGTGTAGGAACCGTCCGCGCCGATCTTCATCGCCATCGCGTTGACGGTGAAATCGCGGCGCACCAGATCGTCGGCCAACGTCGTGCCGTACTCGACTATCGGATTACGAGAGACGCGATCGTAAGCGTCGGCCCGGAAGGTCGTGATCTCGATCTCCTGGCCGTGCTTGATGGCGCTGATGGTCCCGAACTCGATGCCCGTGTCCCACTGCTTGTCCACCCAGCCCTTGAGCAGAGCCTGAACCTTCTCCGGCCTGGCGTCCGTCGTGAAGTCCAGATCGCCACTGAAGCGGCCGAGGATCGCGTCGCGAACACTGCCACCCACCAGGAACAGCTCGTGACCGGCCGCAGCAAAACGCTCACCGAGCGGGTTCAACACGTCGGACAACGTGCCGAGCGTTGCAGTGGCGTCGGCAAGCAGTCGTAGGCGGCGATCAGCGTCGGAGGTAGGGACAGTCACGTGAAAGGAGCTTACTTAAGGTGCGCAAATAGCAGAACGCGCATACGAACGCGATAGACCGCTTTGCGCGGGTTACCGGGCAACGCTGCAACGCCAACTAGTATCGATGAGGTGTCTGGTGCCGAACGAACAAACAGGAGTCGCCGCAACCCGCGGCGTCGACCTGCCGTCGGCAACCCCGATAAACCTTTGATGCGAACCGTCCGTGAAACTTCTGCGGGCGGCTTGGTCGTCGACGGCTGGGGCGGACCCCCGGAACGTCTCTGCGCTGCACTGATCGGCCGAACCGACCGCCGCGGACGCCTGCTCTGGTCGCTACCGAAGGGCCATATCGAACAAGGTGAGACCGCTGAGCAGACCGCGATGCGTGAGGTCGAAGAAGAAACC
Organism: Rhodococcus sp. RCBS9; assembly: GCF_029457415.1. Taxonomy (NCBI): domain Bacteria; kingdom Bacillati; phylum Actinomycetota; class Actinomycetes; order Mycobacteriales; family Nocardiaceae; genus Rhodococcus; species Rhodococcus sp. RCBS9. The sequence goes on from NZ_CP120422.1 coordinate 2,546,155, forward strand.
GGTATCCAGGGAACCGTCCTGGCACCGCTGGGCAGCATCGACTACTGGTTCGTGACCGAAGGTCGACGCGTCCACAAGACCGTGCACCACTACCTCCTCCGCTTTCTCGGCGGTGAACTCTCCGACGAGGACATCGAGGTCACCGAAGTCGCCTGGGTGCCGCTGACGGAATTGCACTCGCGCCTCGCATACGCCGACGAGCGCAAACTCGCAGAACTCGCGTCCCAGATGATCGCCGAGATGCCGCGAACGGAAATACGGCAAGAACAGCGCCCGAAGGAACCGGACGCCGGATGAGAATGGCTCTGCGGCGGGCCGGTGTGGCCGCTTTGGTGATGGCCGCTGTCGGTTTCGGGCCTGCAACGACGGCCGTCGCAGGTGCAGCGCCGTCCAGCCAGCCCAGTGAGCGCGCCCCGGCGCGAAACACCAACGATGCCAAATTTCTGCAGCTGACCATCGACTCCACCGCACCGACCACGGTGACGACCACCAGCGACCGCAACGTCGTGGTCAAGGGCACGGTGAAGAACGTCGGTGATCGTCCCGTCGAGGACGTCGGCGTGAGGTTGCAACGTGCTCCCGCGATCGACTCCAGTTCGGACGTGCGCGCCGCACTCGACTTCGACCAGGCCGTTTTCGACACGGTCGGCGAATTCGACACCGTTGCCACCACCCTCGACACCGGCCAGTCCAAGCAGTTCACGCTCACCCTGCCGCTCCGGAGCACAACCGGGTTGTCCCTCGACATCACCGAACCCGGCGTCTACCCGATGCTCGTCAACGTGAACGGGACCCCGGAGTACGGCGGTGCCGCCCGACTCGACGACGCACGCTTCCTGCTCCCCGTCCTCGGTGTGCCGGCCGCAGCCGAATCGAACGCCACAGCCGGAACCCCCAGTTCGTCCGCCACGGCGGTCGTTCCCCCCGACACGTCCGCCCCGATCGGCGTCACGCTCATGTGGCCGCTGGCCGACGCGCCACGACTCGTCGGCGGAATCCCCGGCGCGGTCAACGAGCCCGTACGCCTGATCGACGACGAACTTGCCACCGAACTTTCCGACGGCGGCCGTCTGGACGCGTTGGTCGATGCGGTGGAGAACGCCACCAAGCCCGAGAGCGATACCGATCGCCGCGTCACGGATGCGCTCTGCCTGGCAATCGACCCCGACCTTCTGATCGCCGTCGAGAACATGACTCGCGGATACCTCGTGGCCGACAACTCGTCAGATCCCACCGGACCGTCGCACGAAGGCCGCGGCAGCGACGCCGCCAACCAGTGGCTCGGCCGGGTGAAGACGCTCGCGTCCTCGATGTGCACGACGGCGGTTCCGTTCGCCCAGGCCGATCTCGCCGCGGTCACCTCGGTGGCCAATCCGGAGTTGACGGCTACCGCGCTCACACGGCCGGCGGACATCGTCGACAACATCCTCGGCGTGACCTCACTGCGAGATTTCGTCTGGCCGGATTCGGGTGTCCTCGACTCGGCCACCGCAGAGGTGCTGAGCGTGAATCCCACCACAGCGATGGTGGCTGACACTTCCGTCGACTCGGCAGCTCCGCAGCTGTCGTCGCGGATAACCGGCTCACTCGACGCGCTTGCCTTCGACACCTCGGCGGCAGCAGCGTTGGCCGCCACCGGCTCGGAACCGCAGGTCCCGTCGTACATCCCCGACGACACCGCGCCGACCATCGACATCGAATCGCGCAGCGCCCGGCGTCAGGACGCGCTGGGGGCGATGGCCTGGGCCGCGCTGACGCCGACGTCGCTGCCGCGCAATCAGATCTTCGCGCCGCCGCAACTGTGGACCGCCGACAGCAACGACGCCACGGCGGTGCTCTCGATGCTCGCGACCCTCATCCGGTCCGGGCTCGCCTCACCTCAGGCCTTGCCGGCGCTGCTCGGCAGGCAACCGGGCGCGACGGACGCCGCCACGCTCGACTACCCGGACCGGGCTACCCAGGACGGTCCGCAGACGTCCGTCGTCGAGACCGCAACCACCCAACTTCCGCGTATCGACGGGCTCGAAGCTTCGCTCGTGGACGATCCGGCGGCTTCGCTCACCCCCCGGGGATTCACGGCGCCGCTCCGCGAAGATCTGCTCCGTTCGATGACCTTGGCCGATCGCCGCAACGTCGACTCCGCTTCGGTCAATCGGGCGGAGCGCGCTGCGACCATCCGCGCCGACAACGTCACCGAAGCCGTCGACGGGATGTACCGGGCCGTCAGTGTGGTGTCGCCGGGCGGCGTCTACACCCTTGCGTCGGGGCAGAGTCCGCTCCTGCTGGTGGCGCGCAACGAACTGCCCATCGCCATCAACGTCGACCTGCGTGTGGAAGCCCCACCCGAGATGCAGATCAGTGACATCGGTCCCAAACAGCTGCCGCCGCGAGGTAGCCGACAGTTGACTGTGCCCGCGGAAATGAACGATTCTCGCAAGCTGGAAGTCAACTTCTCGCTGACCACGACAGATGGCCGCCAATTGGGTACGCCGACCAGCGTGACCGTACGGTCGAATGCGTACGGTCGTCCCCTGGCCGCCGTGACGGCGACAGCGGGAGGGTTGCTGCTGTTCCTGGCAGGGCGACGGCTGTGGCATCGATTCAAGGGTCAGCCGGACCCAGCAGATGAAGGGTACGAACGCTCATGACCGGGAATCCACCCGAGGAGGGTCGCCGCTCGGCGATCACCCGCAAGAGTGCCACGACCCGCTCGCATCCTCGGATGCCACCGTGGGAGCGCGGTTACCCGATCCAGCCGGTCAACCCGGACGCACGTTTCGACGACGCACCCACCATGACCATCCCGGTGATCCGCGACTACCCCCGGTACCGCGAAGCCGAGATGGAATTCGCCGACCGGCAGACGACCACGTCGGACGAGTTCGACACCGACGCCCATGTCCAGGTCGGGGAACGCAAGGAGACGAACTCTCGACTTCTCGCGGCAACGGGTTCCATCGCGATCGCGACGCTGACGAGCCGTATCACGGGATTCGCCAAGCAGTTGATGATCCTGATGGTCCTGGGCCCGGCCATCGCCAGTTCGTTCACCGTGGCCAGCCAGATTCCGAACATGATCGCGGAACTGGTTCTGGGCGCCGTGCTGACCGCCATCGTCGTCCCCGTGCTGGTTCGCGCCGAGCGGGAGGACGCCGATCACGGCGAAGCGTTTGTCCGACGCCTCTTCACGGCGTCGCTCGTTCTACTCGGCATGGCCGCGCTGCTCGCGACCCTGGCAGCACCCGTACTCACCAAATACGTCTTCCTGTCCGAAGACGGCAAGGTCAGCACCGACCTGACCACGGCGCTGTCTTATCTGCTTCTGCCGGCGATCCTGTTCTACGGGCTGTCGGCGCTGTTCACAGCGTTTCTGAACACCAGACAGATCTTCAAGCCCGGAGCCTGGGCTCCCGTACTCAACAATGTCGTCGTCCTCGTGGTGCTCGTGGTCTATCGCCTGACTCCGGGTGAGATCTCGCTTGATCCGGTCTCGATGGGCGATGCAAAGCTGCTCACCCTCGGCATCGGCATCACCATCGGCGTCATCGTGCAGGCAGCCAGCCTGATCCCCGCGCTTCGCCGCGAGAAGATCTCGCTCAAGCCGCTGTGGGGTCTCGACGACCGCCTGCGCCAGTTCGGCGGCATGGCCGTCGCCATCGTCTTGTACGTCCTGATCAGCCAGATGGGCATGATCTTCGCGACCAAGATTTCCTCACATGCCGACGAAGCCGGCCCTGCCATCTACAGCCAGGCCTGGTTGCTCCTGCAACTCCCGTACGGCGTGCTCGGAGTGACGGTTCTGACCGCGATCATGCCGCGCCTGAGCCGCAACGCGGCGGCCGACGACACCCCGGCAGTCGTGGACGATCTGTCGGTCGCAACGCGTCTGACCATGATCACGCTGGTTCCGATCATCATGTTCCTGACCTTCATGGGTCCGCAGGTCGGTGAAGCGCTCTACGGTTACGGCCGCTTCGGACCCGAACAGGCCGAACGACTCGGCACCGCCGTCAGCTGGTCGGCATTCACGTTGATTCCGTACGCGCTGGTCCTGATCCAACTTCGTGTGTTCTACGCCCGCGAACAAGCCTGGACGCCGACGTGGATCGTTCTCGGCATCACTGCAGTGAAAATCGCTTTCTCGGCGCTCGCTCCGGTCTTCGCATCCAACAGCGATCAGGTCGTGATCCTGCTCGGTGCGGCCAACGGTCTCGGATACATCACCGGCGCCGTCATCGGCGGGTACCTCCTGCACCGCAGCCTCGGAAACCTGCAGATGGCCAACGTGGGCAAGACAGTCTGGTCCGTCGTACTCGCCTCGCTGGCCGGGTCGTTGACCATGCTCGCGGTCGACCGGGTCCTCGGATTCGATCAACTCACCGAGCGTTTCGGCGGACCTGGCTCGATGGTTCGCGTCGCCGTCGGCGGCATCCTGATGCTCGCGATCACCTTCACGATTCTCTACTTCAAGAAGGTTCCGGAAGTCCTGTCGGTAACGGTTGCGGTCTCCCGCAAGATTCGTTCACTGACAGGTCGCGCCGAACCGGACACACGTAACAACACCGACGACGACGTCACCGAGCTGATTCCTGCAATCAGAACGGAATCAAACCAGCAAGAACGACCGGGTGCGCTCCCGTACCCTGGTCGTGGGCGTACAGGATCGCAACCCGCGCGTATTCGGGGACGGGCTATCGATGGAGAAGGAGCGAGGGTGAGCGACGACAACGTTTCCGGCAACAAGAGTGCCGGGACTTCTGCCGTGAAAGCGTCCGAACAGAAGTCAACGGCATCGTCGGGCACACCTGCATCCACGAGTTCCTCCGCATCTGCCGGCCAGAAGCCACAGCAGGGTCAGAAGCCACAGCAGCCCGCACAGCGACCGCAGCAGGGCCAAAGCCCGCAGGGTCAGAAGCCGCAGCCGCCGGTGCAGAAGGCCGCTCCGCCGGTACCTCCGGTCAGTGTGTCCAAGACACCTTCGGCGCCCGTGTCGAAGACACCTTCAGCACCTGTCTCGAAGACACCCGCGCCGAAGACGCCTGCTCCGGACAAGAAGGCACCCGAATCTCAGAAGACGGCTGCCGCTCAGACACCGCCCACTGCACCTCGCACACCTGCCGCCGGATCCGCATCACGACCGGCCCAGCGACCGATGCCCCGTGGACCGAAGCTCATCCCGGGCGCATCTGTCGCCGGCGGACGCTACCGTCTGCTCGCGCCGCACGGCGGAACCCGCGGACTGCAGTTCTGGGAAGCTCTCGACGTCAAGCTCGACCGTGAAGTAGCCCTGACGTTCGTCGACGCCGATCAGCGCGGTGACGACGACAGCCAGTCCGGACCGCAGGCAGTTCTCTCACGCACTCTGCGCCTGGGACGAATCAACTCGCCCGGTCTGGCTCGCGTCCTCGACGTCGTCCGCGGAAGCTCGGGCGGCATCGTCGTCGCCGAATGGACTCCCGGCCGTTCGCTGCGTGAGATGGCCGAGACGACGCCGTCGCCGATCGGTGCAGCCCGCGCCATCCGCGCCCTCGCGGCGGCTGCCGAAGCTGCTCACCGCACCGGCGGTGCGCTGTCCATCGATCACCCGGACCGCGTTCGCATCAGCATCAACGGTGACGCCGTACTGGCGTTCCCGGCGACGCTTGCCGACGCCGATTCCACCAGCGACGTCCGCGGTCTCGGCGCCATGCTGTACTCGCTCATCACGGCGCGCTGGCCGCTCGCCGATCCGTCCGCCGGTCCCGTCGGTGGTTTGCTTCCCGCCGGCCGCGGCGCCGACGGGAACATCGTCGAGCCTCGCGTCGTCCGTCCGGAGGTTCCGTTCGACATCTCGGCCGTTGCGGTTCGAGCGTTGCAGTCGGAGAGTGGAATCCGCACTGCTGCCACCGTGCAGCACATCCTCGATCAGGCGTCCGTCGTCAACGACAAGACGGAAATGATTCCGGCACTTCGTCTCGGCCACCGCGAACAGGGTGCGTCGGGTCATGCACTGAACGACCCCGAAGCCATCGAGGCCGAGAAGAAGAAGTCGACGCGGATGCTCGCGGCACTGACGGCGCTCGGTGTCTTCACCGTGATCGTCCTGATTCTCCTTGTGGTGTGGGTAGCGAGCTTCCTCTCGGGTGGCAGTAACGACACCCCGCTCAGCGAGCAGAGTTTCGGACTGACCACCGAAGCCACTGCGCCCGAGAACAATTCACCGGCGCCCGCACCGGCGGCAGCAACCGTTCCGGTAGCTTCCTCGGCCGTAACGGTGTTCTCACCCCAGGGAACGCCGGATCAGCCGGCAACAGCGAAGAACGCCATCGACGGCAATCCGGCCACCGCATGGTCGTCGGATTCGTACTTCCAGCCGTTCCCGTCGCTGAAGAACGGTGTCGGCCTGATGGTGACGCTTGCCGATGCCGCCAACCTGAAGAACGTTGCGATCACGTCTGATTCGCCGGGAACCGTCGTTGAAATCCGTTCTGCCCCTTCTGCGAATACTTCGCTGGATCAGACCAAGGAAATCGGATCGGGTGTCCTGAAGAACGGCGTGACCGACATTCCAGTCACGTCGGACGGCTCGGGTCAGTATGTCCTGGTTTGGATTACGCAGCTCAGCACCGAATCCGGACAAAACCAGACATCCATCTCGGAGATTGCATTCACTGCTGCAAAGTGATCGCCCTTGGCCCTTCTGAAACCTACCGACTGGGCTAATATCCGCCCGTGCACAGTTATCGGGGGGGCACCGGGGGCGGAGCCGGAAAATTCGAATCCAGAAGTTTCGAGAACAAGAATCTCGAGGCGACGGATTTCGAATTGTTGACTGCTCATGTCGAGGGCGATCAGCATGCGTTCCGTGAACTACTGACCAGGCATCAGGATCATCTATGGCACGTTGCCCGGCGTACGAGCTACTCGGACGAGGATGCGGCCGACGCTCTCCAGGAGGGTCTGCTGTCCGCGCACCGCAAGGCCGCGAAGTTCCGCGGCGACGCGGCGGTGCGTAGTTGGCTCCACACCATCGTGGTCAATGCCTGCCTCGACCGGATCCGACGCAACAAATCACGGGCGGCGTTCTCTCTGTCTTCGGAGAACGCGGAGGAACCCCGCGATCACCGCGACTATGCGGCGACAGTGGACATGAGCCTGACCGTCGAACAGGCACTGGCATCGCTGCCGCCTGAGCAGCGTGCTGCCGTCGTCGCCGTCGATGTCGAGGGGTATCCGGTAGCCGAGGCCGCCGAGAGGTTGGGAGTGCCCGTAGGGACCGTGAAGAGTCGCTGCGCCCGCGCGCGCAAGCGTCTCGCCGCCCAGTTGGAGGACTTTCGCGAAGGCGGGAACCATTCGTGAACCGGCCGCGTCCTATCTTGTAAGGGTCCGCACCGACTGCCGAGGGAGGGTTCATGACAGATCCGTCTGTTCGCGTTCCGTCGCCTCCGTTTTCGGAAGACCTACTCGCAGATCTTCACGCCGGGGTTCTCGATTCCGAAACCAGTGCGGCTCTGTGGCCGGTGGTACACGCAGATCCTGACGCCCATGCATTTGTCACCGCCCTTGACGGCGTCACGGCATCACTCGCGACACTGAACTCGAGCAAGGCCACTCACGAACGGATTCCGAATTCGCTTGCCGAGCGAATCAATTCGGCACTGGATCTACAGTCAGAACAGCTGGAGCCGCAAGCTGAGGCATCTGTCGTGCCGTTCCGGCGGCGCCCACAAGCGTGGGTTCTCGGTGCCGCAGCAGCCGTGTTGGCGGCCTTCGTGATCGTTGTTATCGGAATCCGAGATTCCGAACCTGCCGAAAGTGTTGTCGCTCAACCGAGCACACCGGCGACGTCTGCTGTCGACGATCCGGATTCGGCGTCTCTGCTCTCACTCGTCGGATCCAAAAACCTTGGACCACTGGATGATCCATCCAAACTTGCCGGATGCCTACGCGCCAACGGCATCGACGAGGGCTGGCCTTTGCTCGGTTCCGGCGAGATTCGCATCGACGGGGCGCCGGCGATAGTCCTACTCTTCACGGGATCGCAGCCGCGTCAGATCACTGCACTGACTGTTGGCATCAACTGCAGCGACGGGAATCCGAATACGTTGTCGGTCAAGAACATCGGCTGACGTCGACGGTCAGCGCGGTGTTGCCGCCGGGAGTAAGAGCTCGAGGATTCTCCCACGCAATGCGTCCGTATCATCCTCGACCGCTATCAGACTCGAAAACATCGCTGCCCCGGCCGCCAATACCAGCACGGCCTTGGCATCGAGCAGTGCCGATTCAGGATCTTCGGCGTTCTGAAGGAACAGTTGGGTACTCGGTCCACTGAACCCGCGCCACAATTCGTTGCGCAGGTCGTCGTGGTCGCGCAGGGCCGCCAGCAATCCTGGCGACGCGGCGCGAACCTCGGGACGGGAGAAGAGCTGAGCACTTCCCTCCACCACCCAACGGATCCAGCCGTCGCGATCGGTGCCCTCGAACGGTGTCAGGTCCGGTGTCGCCCCCAGGATCGACCCGAGAACAAGATGTGCCTTCGACGGCCATCGCCGCGACATCGAGGCTCGGCTGACGCCTGCCCGTGCCGCGATCGCCCGGAGACTGAGTTGATCCCAACCGACCTCGAGGAGCATCGCTCGGGTGACCTCGAGGACTGTGTCGTCGATGCGTGGGTCTCGTGGGCGACCTGATCCTGTGGCATTCATCGTGTCGAATTGTCGGACAGATTGGGAGTAGGCGCTATATCGTCGTAGTTACGAGTCCACTGGCATCGTAAAGATCAGGCCGCCGCAGGAAGTTGAAAATGACCACAGCGCCCACACCGTCGATATTCGAACCCACACGTCTCGGCCCTCTGACCTTGCGCAACCGCATCGTCAAAGCTGCAACGTTCGAGGGCGTCATGCCCCGGGGAGCGGTCTCGGACGATCTGATCAACTTCCACGCCGAGGTGGCCCGCGGCGGGGCCGCGATGACCACTGTCGCCTACTGCGCCGTCTCACCAGGTGGACGAGTCCACCGCGACACCCTTGTCATGGACGAGCGCGCGCTGCCGGGACTACGCAGACTGACCGACGCCGTCCACGCCGAAGGCGCACTTGCTGCGGCGCAGATCGGCCACGCGGGACTGGTCGCCAACACGCTCTCCAACAAGACGAAGACTCTGGCGCCGTCGACCCGGCTGAGTCCGCCCGCGATGGGCCTCGTCAAGGGCGCGACACTCGCCGAACTCGACGGTGTCGTCTCCGACTTCGAACGGACCGCTCGCGTCGCCGTGGACGCAGGATTCGACGCCATCGAGGTCCATCTCGGCCACAACTACCTCCTCAGTTCGTTCATGAGCCCCAATCTGAACAAGCGCCACGATCGATACGGTGGCAGCGTCGCCAAGCGCGCCGAGTATCCGCGTCGAGTCGTCGAAGCGGTGCGACGGGCCGCTGGATCCAGCGTGGCGGTCACCGCGAAATTCAACATGTCCGATGGGGTGCCGAAAGGTCTGTGGCTCGACCAGAGCCTGCCGATCGCCCAGATCCTCGAAGCCGACGGCCATCTGGATGCGATGCAATTGACCGGTGGCAGTTCACTTCTCAACGGAATGTACTTCTTCCGCGGTGAGGTCCCACTGGCTGAGTTTGTCGCCTCCCAACCCAAACTCGTCGGGTACGGGCTGAAGTTCTACGGTCCCAAACTCTTTCCGACGTACCCGTTCGAGGAGGGCTTCTTCCTGCCCTTCGCCCGTCAGTTCCGACAGGCGCTGAGGATGCCACTGATCCTGCTCGGCGGCATCAACCGCGTCGACACCATCGAGCACGCACTGGATGAAGGATTCGAATTCGTCGCCATGGCGCGCGCGCTCCTCAGGGACCCACAACTGGTCAACAAATTCCGAGCCGAGAGCGTCGACGAGGGGTTGTGTATCCACTGCAACAAGTGCATGCCCACCATCTACACCGGCACACGCTGTGTGGTTCGGGACGCGCTGGTGGTTCGGGAGGCAGCGCGCCCCGCCCAGTGAGTCCCACACTGTGAGCTGCCGGCTGTGAGCCACTTTCCAGCCGAGTGCGGGAACAACACCCCTTATCCTGGTGTTGATCGGTACGGCTCTCCAAGAAGCGGAGGGTCTGCACTCACTATTGGAAGGCTCGCATGACCACCCAGCTGGAAAACACGCCCGCGGTCCATGACGTCATCATTGTCGGTTCCGGACCGGCCGGCTACACCGCTGGTGTCTACACCGCGCGCGCTGAGCTCCAGCCCCTGCTCTTCGAGGGAACCCAGTTCGGTGGCGCCCTCATGACCACCACCGAGGTCGAGAACTTCCCCGGATTCCGCGAAGGAATCATGGGCCCCGATCTGATGGAACAGATGCGTGAGCAGGCACTTCGCTTCGACACCGACATCCGCACCGAGGACGTCGAAGAGATCGATCTCAGCGGCCCGATCAAGACGGTCGTCGCGAACGGCGAAACGTACGCCGCGCACGCGATCATCCTCGCCATGGGCGCGGCAGCCCGTTACCTCGGCATTCCCGGTGAAGAACGCCTCCTCGGCCGCGGCGTCAGCGCCTGCGCCACCTGCGACGGCTTCTTCTTCCGTGACCAGGACATCGTCGTGGTCGGCGGCGGCGACTCCGCGATGGAAGAGGCAACCTTCCTGACCCGCTTCGCTCGCTCGGTCACCCTGGTGCACCGCCGCGAGGAATTCCGCGCCTCACGGATCATGCTCGAGCGCGCCAAGGCCAACGAGAAGATCCGCTTCCTGACCAACGCGGAGCCCGTCGAGGTCCTCGGCGAGAACAGCGTCACCGGGCTCGTCGTTCGTGACACCGTCACGGGTGAGACCTCCACACTCGAGATCACCGGCATGTTCGTCGCCATCGGCCACGACCCGCGCAGTGAGCTCGTCAAGGGCCAGGTCGATCTCGACGACGCCGGATACGTGCGCGTCGCTCCCGGTTCCACCGCGACCTCCGTCGACGGCGTCTTCGCTGCCGGTGACCTGGTCGATCACACGTACCGCCAGGCGATCACCGCTGCCGGCACCGGATGCTCCGCAGCAATCGACGCCGAACGCTGGCTGGCCGACCGCGGCGACATCACCGCCAACACGCTCGACGCAGCCGGCCACACGGTCGACGTCGTCGGCGCTCCCTGATTCATCAAGCTGTCGAACCCAACCCTCGAGGAGTAACAGTGTCGAATACCGTCACCATCACCGACGATTCCTTCAAGCAGGACGTCCTGGGCAGCGACAAGCCCGTTCTGGTCGATTTCTGGGCAACCTGGTGCGGCCCGTGCAAGATGGTCGCCCCGGTCCTCGAGGAGATCGCCGGTGAGAACAGCGAGAAGCTGACCGTCGCGAAGCTCGACATCGACGCCAACCCGGCGGCCGCCCGCGATTTCCAGGTCATGTCGATCCCGACGATGATCCTGTTCAAGGACGGCAAGCCGATCAAGACGATCGTCGGCGCCAAGGGCAAGGCCGCACTGCTCAAGGACCTCGCAGACGTTCTCTGACGGCTGGATGAGCATCGTGGATTCTCGCAATCCACAGAATTTCTGAGATAATCGATCGATGTGCCTGATCGGGTCTACGACCAGGCACATCGATCGAATTCGTTAACCGATCCGAGAGGCTTTCACGCATGCACAGACTCCGACACGGCGATCACGGCCCGGCCGTCGCCGAGATTCGGGGCACATTGACGAAGCTGGGATACCTCCATCACGGAACTTCCGGTATTCGACGTGAAAGCGCCGACGGTGCCCACTGGGTTGCACCCGACGCCATCTTCGATCATCAACTCGACAGCGCCGTTCGCGCCTTCCAGCAGCAGCGTGGGCTCCTTGTCGACGGCATCGTGGGCCCGGCCACCTATCGGTCACTTCGCGAGGCCTCGTACCGCCTGGGCGCCCGTACGTTGATTTACCAGCTTTCTGCGCCGCTGTACGGCGACGACGTCGCAGCTCTGCAGGCCAAACTGCAGGACCTCGGCTTCTACGCAGGTCGGGTCGACGGTTTCTTCGGCCCGCAGACCCACGAATCTCTCTCGTCTTTCCAGCGTGAAATCGGGATCGCCGCCGACGGTATCTGCGGACCGCAGACACTGCGTTCGCTGGAACTGCTGGGAACTCGCGTCACCGGCGGATCGCCGCACGCGATCAGCGAAGAGGAGCTGGTGAGGCGCAAGGGCCCACAGCTGGGCGGCAAGCGCATCGTCATCGATCCAGGCCTCGGTGGTCCGTCCACCGGCACAATCGTCAACGGCATCTCCGAAGCCGACATCCTGTGGGATCTGGCTATGCGCCTCGAGGGGCGGATGGCAGCAACCGGGATGGAAACCTTCCTCTCCCGCCCGCACAACGCCGATCCGAGCGAGGCCGAGCGCGCGCTGACGTCCAACGCATTCGACGCCGATCTGATGATCTCCCTGCGCTGCGACAGCAACTCGAGCCCGTCGGCGAACGGCGTCGCGAGCTTCCACTTCGGAAATTCGCACGGTTCGGTCTCGATGATCGGGCAGGTGTTGACCGGTTTCGTTCAGCGCGAGATCGTTGCGCGAACTCCGTTGCGGGACTGCAGAACTCACGGTCGAACGTGGGAGTTGTTGCGCCTGACCAACATGCCGACGGTGCAGATCGATCTCGGCTACCTGTCCAACGCGTCCGACGTTGCGGTACTGACGAATCCGCGGATGCGTGACACCATCGCCGAAGCCATTTTGATCTCGGTCAAGCGGCTGTATCTGTTGGGCCAAGATGATCAGCCGACCGGTACCTTCACCTTCGCCGAGCTTCTCGCAGAAGAGCTTTCGGTAGCCGACCGCATTTCGTAGGTCCTGCGGTCGGCACCTGCTCACACTCTGGCGAGTTCGCTGATCTCCACCATCTCGAGAGCTGCGGCCTTCAGTAGACGGTCGAGGGCTTCTTCGACGTCGACTTTCCATTCGTGATCTCGATTGAGTTCGAGACGAAGGCGCGGATAACGATGGTGCGGTGCCACGACCTCGAAACCGTAGTCCTCGAGGAACTCGGCACTGATCATGCATTCTGCGGGTGAACATTCCAGAGCTGCCGTTGCACTGGCCACGTCGGAAGCTGGCCCCAAGTCGCCGCTACGGATACCGAATGCCTCGAGCGCACGAACTCCTCGTCGGACCAGATCTGTCACGACAGCGGCCAGCAGGCTCGGCCCTAGTTCTTCCTCTATGCCCGAGGGCTCGAGGCGAAGGCTTGTCAGAAGCACTGCGTCCGAGCTGACCGGGCTGGTGGGAAACAGTTGCGCGCGCGGGATCATGCGGGGAGGGGCGTACAACGCACTGCCGAGCGGCTTTCCGTCGCGGACGGCGACCTGTCCGCACGAACCCCACTCGAGCATGACCATCGACAGCCAGGCTTCCTTCTCGAATTCCTGATCACAGAATCCTCGGGCGTCGTGAAGCGCGCCCGGGTCCATCTCCCAGAACACGCATCGGCGCGCATGGGCGGAAAGCTGATCGAGGCTGTCGAGTGTGAGAGAGGTGATGACGTGAGTCGACACTGACTAACTCACTCTCCGTAGGTCCCCGAAGCGGTTTTGATGCTCGCCCGCTGCTTTTCTCTTCTCCAGGATAGGCCAGCTACGACAAGTCGGCAGTGGCACGAGAGTTGATCGCCCTAATATATTGCTGTTCAACATCTTTCGTCCCGGTTCAAGATTTCGAGAAGCTCGGACCACCTAGATTTGTCACAGTGACGAAAATAGGTGGTGTGCCCGGTCATCATGATTACGTCACCAAACGGGCATCCGAGTTCTCTACTTGGATTTCTGTGCTTCCATCATTCCGACGATGCGTTGTAGGTCGTCGACCGAGCCGAATTCGACCACAATCTTTCCCTTCCGCTTGCCCAGACTGACAGTCACCCGAGTGTCGAACGAGTCCGACAACCGCTCGGCCACATCCTGCAGACCCGGCATCACGATGGGCTTGCGCTTCTGTGGGGGAGCGATCTCATTATCCGCCCGGTTGGCCAGAGTGACTGCTTCCTCCGTCGCGCGAACAGACATTCCTTCCGCGACGATGCGCGCCGCCATGACCTCCTGAGCGTCGGCACCCGCCTCGAGGGACAGCAGTGCGCGAGCATGGCCGGCCGAAAGTACACCGGCCGCAACGCGACGCTGAACCGCCACCGGCAGCTTCAGCAGACGAATCATGTTGGTCACGACGGGACGCGAACGTCCGATCCGATTGGCCAATTCTTCGTGGGTGACTTCGAACTCCTCGAGCAGCTGCTGATACGCCGCTGCCTCCTCGAGGGGGTTCAACTGCACTCGATGGATGTTCTCGAGGAGCGCGTCGCGCAGCATCGAGTCGTCATCTGTTTCACGAATGATCGCCGGAATCTTCTCCAGCCCGGCTTCCTGGCTCGCGCGCCAGCGACGCTCACCCATGACAAGTTGGTACTTGTCACCGTGACGACGGACCACGATCGGCTGCATCAAGCCGAACTCGCGGATCGAGTGAACCAACTCCGCGAGTGCTTCCTCGTCGAAAACGCTGCGAGGCTGCTTCGGGTTCGTCTCGATCAGGCTCGGTTCGATCTCGAGATAGACCGCGCCGGTCGGCTCGAGTTCGGTCTCCGGCTCAGCTTCCACCGGAGCCTTCGCAGCCGACGCCTTGGTGGCTTTCTGCGTTTTCGGGGCCGCCTTGGTCGGTGGGGGAGGGGAGGGGTTGCGCTTGTCGACGCCGATTACGACGTCCGCTGCAGCCGATCCCAGACCCGGCGCCGTGGCCGGCCCAGTGGGGATGAGAGCAGCCAAGCCGCGGCCCAATCCACCTTTGCGTGCTTGACTCATCTCACTGCTCCTGGGTCGTCGTGGTGGCAGAGCGGGCGGCAAGTTCACGGCCGGCGTCGAGGTAACTCATGGCGCCACGTGAACCCGGGTCGTAGTCGAGAACTGTCATCCCGTATCCGGGAGCCTCGGACACCTTCACGCTGCGCGGAATCACGGCGCGCAGAACGGCCTCACCGAAGTGCTTGCGTACTTCTTCGGCGACCTGGTCGGCCAGCTTGGTGCGCCCGTCGTACATCGTCAGAAGGACGGTGGAGACATGCAGATCCGGGTTGAGATGAGCCTGGACGAGTTCGATGTTGCGGAGCAACTGACCGACCCCCTCGAGGGCGTAGTACTCGCACTGGATCGGGATCAGAACTTCCTTGGCAGCGACCATCGCGTTGACGGTCAGCAGTCCCAGCGAGGGCGGGCAGTCGATGAGGACGAAGTCGACGTCAAGCTCTGCGAGCACCTTGTCGTTGAGCGCGCCTTTGAGTCGATTCTCGCGGGCAACCATGGAGACCAATTCGATCTCGGCGCCCGCCAGATCGATCGTTGCCGGGATGCAGAGAAGGCGCTCACTGTGCGGGCTGGTCTGGATCGCCTCCGGGGCCTTCACTTCGCCTATGAGCAGCTCGTAGCTCGACGGGGTGCCCGAGGTATGGACGACGCCCAGAGCGGTGCTGGCGTTGCCCTGAGGGTCCAAATCGACCACAAGGACAGTGAGCCCTTGAAGAGCGAGCGCCGACGCAAGGTTCACCGTGGTCGTCGTCTTGCCGACGCCACCCTTCTGGTTCGCGATGGTGATCACGCGGCGGAACGCCGGCTTCGGCAGCGTCACCGAATGGGGATGAAGCACTTGGCTCGCTCGATGCGCGGCCGCCCCGATGGGGGTCTCCTCCGAGGAGATCGCCGCGTAGGGGGCGGTGAAATTGTCGTCGTCGTTGACGATCTGATCCGCACCCGCACTCGTGTGCTGCTTCGGTGTTTCACGTGAAACGGCGGATTCAGATCGACCCGACATTGACTGCTCCTTCGATTGGGAATCGATCACTAGGTGCTCTCATCATCTGTACATTGCTCTCGATTGCATGCGTGTAAATCATCAACGCTGGCGGCGCTTCGGGAGACGTTCGGCCTTCACCACAACAGTGGGGGTGCGGAGAATCTTGGCTCCGCATTCGAGTATTTCCAACTTACCTGCGCCCAACTTGGTGAGCGCCGTACGGTCTCGCTCGATCTCCTCGGCGGCGCTCGAACCCTTGAGTGCCAACATCCGGCCGTGCTCGTGAATGAGTGGGAGGGACCAACGTGCGAGCTTCTCGAGAGGCGCCACAGCTCGCGAGGTGACTACATCCGCGCCGCCCGCTTCCTTCACAACACCCGATTCCTCGGCTCGCCCTCGGACAACCAATACGTCCAATCCGTTGGACTCGATGAACTCCGCGAGGTACACCGAGCGTCGAAGCAACGGTTCGACCAGAGTCACCTTCAAGTCCGGGCGGGCGATTGCGAGAGGGATACCGGGTAGGCCGGCGCCGCTTCCAACGTCCACAACCGACTCGCCTTCGGCAATCAACTCACCGATGACGGCGCAATTGAGAAGGTGACGCTCCCACAGTCGAGGGACTTCACGGGGACCAATGAGCCCGCGCTCGACACCATCCGTCGCCAGGGATTGGTAATACCGTTCCGCGATCTCATATCTGTCACCGAACACTGCGCGCGCAGTCTCTTGTTCGTCCCAGTCAACCGACGCCGCACCATTCTGTTCCACGTGAAACATCCTCCCGCGTAAACCGCGAAATCAACAATCAAGACCGAAATCATTATCCGCTCTGGAGCCGACATGTGTTCGCTTCTGCACACCGACTCGCTGTGAGTCTGCCGACTCGTTCATTCTTTGGGAAGTATTCGGCCCAAAATTCAAGCGGGGGAGGGGAGGGGTTCACGTTCCACGTGAAACATTGCGCTGAAAATTCTTCCAATTCTGACGCGTTTCACGTGAAACATGGCCGGGCGATCGAATGCAGATAGGAGCGCAATTCTTAGTATCATCACAGTGACGAAACTGCCATGAGTAGTTACATGGATGGAATTCTGACCCAAAAAGACCAATTTTCGATGAAAAAGTCGTTGCAAAAGATCGCCGGCGACGGACTGCAGAACGGACTCGGTCAGTCAAATCCTCTCTGTAGGTCGACTCGGAAAACAGACTTCGATTCCAGATCTCGGACAGCTTCGGTATCTCATCGCCGGTTGTTGCGAGCCATATATCCGTCGGCTTGACACTCCTGTTGCGGGACGCCGGAGGCTTGGCATCACAAACCGCGAATCAATCCAAGAAGCTTCGCTCCACAGGATGCACATCGGAGAGTTCACCCTCTCCTCTGGACTGATGGTGAACGCACTCCGCAGCATTGGGCTCGCCCTCGACTCCGTCGCAGATGCATTGAGCAATCCGCACCACAGAAATTTCTTCATCGAACTGCACCGTCGTTCCATGCCGGCTCGACACTGGGTGGGACTCGAACACGAGATCCGCCAGTTGGCATCTCCGGAACGATCGTCGACTCCGGCGCACGACGAACCGTTCGCGACATTCGAAATATCCGAAGACGATCCGATCTCGGCGATCTAGGCGCCGAAGCCCCACAGATCGCGATGATCGAGCAAGCAAACGGTGACGGGCTGAAGTTGGTTCACGGCCGCATCCGTCAGGTTGGGGTTCGCGCTGACGATGGCACACCAGAAGCCATTGGGTCGTGATCGCCATCCAGTAGACATCCAATACCAATCTGGGATGGAGATCGAGGGCTCGGGGCAACAACCATCGATCCGGTTTCACGTGAAACGAAGGGCCGACTATTTCCGCTGGGGGAGGGGAGGGGCTCACATGTAGTACGCCGTGTTGTCGATCGAATATCCGAACATGCACAGTGCCCCGCCGACAGCCAAGAAGGCAATCATGAAGCTGAGCATGACGGCTCTCAAGAATCGCCGCCCGCCTGTGAGAGACGTTCGGGATCGAAGTTTCGGTCGCTGCCGACCTCCTCTGTTCCGACTTCCCCGTGACTGCGGTGACGATGCAAGTGACCGAGCGTACCGCCGAATGCGCCAAGTCGGCCGTGCGCGCGCAACCGATGGTGGCACTTCCTCGACCGGGTGACCGGATCTGGCGACCTCTATTTTCGTACGACACCGTTGCAGCAGGATATGTGGGCCGAGTTGGAACCTGGCCACCTTTACCCCCTGGTACACGGCGGTCTCCGCGTCACCCCGTACACCGTCGGACAAGCTGGACAGAAAGGCCCGCGCCGGCACGACGGCAGCGAACCTCCGGTTGAGGCCTGGATCAGCCCGCCGGGGCCTCGAACACCATCCTGACCTCGGTCACTTGGTAGTTCGCCCGCTTGAACGCCGCGGCCATGGGTGTGTTGGGTACGTCCGTGGTCGCGGTGATGCGATTGGCGCCATCGGCTGCGTGAAAGCGGGTGATCTCGCAGAGGATGTCGTCCACGTAGCGGCACCCGCGTAGCTCGGGCACTACTCCGAGGTATCCGACGTTGCGGTGGTAGGGCGTCGCAGACGGGATCGCGAAGCCGACCAGCGTCCCGTCCATGGTCTCCGCCAGCCGCCACCACGATCGTTCGCCGGGGCACGACCGGTAGAACTCGAGATCGTCCCTGGCCTGGCTGACGATGTCCGTAGCCGCGATGCCTCGTTGCGTGGCGACGTCCAGGCTGCCGACAGCGACCCGCTGGAACACCGCGAGGAACTCCTCATCGGTGGCGGGACGGAAAGTCAGACGCTCGGAGGGGGCGGGCACACCGGCCGCAGGCGTCCACTCGAAACGCAGCCGCTCGATGATCTCGGTCAGTCCGGCCGCCTGGGCCGCCTCACGACGCCAGGACACGGCGTCTGCGACGGCGGAATTCGCGTCCTGCCCGGCGGTCGGCACGACCAGCACATACTCAGGTTTCGCATGGAACTCGGTGTGCGCCCGCGACATGAGTTCGGCGGCAAGCGCAGCACGATCCGGCACGTCAGCCAGCACGTGCAGGAAATCAAGGGCGAGCGGACGCTCACTGTCCTCACGCCCCCACCACAGGGCACGCGCGACGATCCTGGAGCCGTCAACGGCGAACCAACTCCATTCCGGACGAAGCCGTCCGGCCGCCACCTCTTCCCGGAGCGAGTCAGTGTCGACGAACTCGACCGGATCGTTCATCGCGAACCCCACGGGCTCTTCCAGCTCGGCCCGTGTCGCGGGTCGTATCAGCAAGATTGCTTCCCTTCACGACGCTTCATTGACGACAGGTTCCGAAATAGAGATAGGCCGTGTCGACAACGATAGGCAGCGGACCTTCACCGTGCCGCCGGATTCGGTTTCACGTGAAACACCTCTCGGACACAAAAGCGGGCCCCGGAAAATCCGGGGCCCGCATTCGATCAAGGGGGAGTGTCAGTCCTTGAGGACAACCACTCGACGAGACGGCTCAGCGCCTTCGCTCTCGCTGGAAACACCGGCGACCTTGGCGACGGCGTCGTGCACGATCTTGCGTTCGAACGGAGTCATCGGAGCAAGCTCTTCGCGTTCGCCGGTCTCGAGAACACGCTGTGCAGCTTCCGCACCGAGAGCACTGAGTGCCTCGCGCCGGCCCGCACGCCACCCGGCGATGTCGAGCATCAAGCGGCTGCGCTCTCCGGTCGACTGCTGAACTGCCAGACGAGTCAGCTCCTGGAGAGCATCCAGAACCTCACCCTTGCGTCCCACGAGCTTGGTCAGGTCGTCGCCGCCGTCGATGCTGACGATCGCCCGATCGCCCTCGACGTCAAGGTCGATGTCTCCGTCGAAATCGAGAACGTCGAGCAACTGCTCGAGGTAGTCGCCGGCGATCTCGCCCTCTTCGATCAGGTCGTCATCGGAATCGTCGATGTCTACATCCACATCGGTAACCGGCGCAGTGGTCTCGGTGCTCACGTCTGCGTTCTCTCCATCCACAACGATGTCAGCTTCACTGGACATTGGTCGTTCTCTTTCCTGGATCAGCGCCGTTTATTGCGCTTGGGGGAGTTGCCGCGGTTGCTCTGTGGCCGGTTCTGTTTCGGTTTCGACGTGGAACCACCACTGGAACCCGAGGGCTTCGGCTGTGGCTTCTTGAGCGAAACTTCCGGGGCGTCACCGTCGTCGTCGGCTGAATCCGCGGTCTTCAGCGCAGCCGGAGATCCCTTCTTCTTGCTGGGATCAGGACGGGCACCGGGCTTGGGCGCATTGTCGTTGCGGCGAGTGATCGCTTCCTGCTTCTTGGCTTCTTCTTCCGCGTCGATCTTGCGGAAGACGAGGTGCTGCTGACCGTAGGTCCAGATGTTGTTCGACACCCAGTACAGGAGGATCGCGATCGGAAGGAACGGTCCACCGACCAGAACACCGAGCGGGAAGACGTACAGGGCGAGCTTGTTCATGATCGCGGACTGCGGGTTCGCGGCAGCTGCTTCGCTCTGACGGGCAACAGAAGCGCGTGAGTTGAAGTGCGTCGCGATGCTGGCGATGATCATCAGCGGAGCGGCCACGAGGATGATGTTCAGCCGTGACGGAAGCTCGGGAACGTTCTCGGTGACGTAGGCCTGAAGCTGCGCAACCGGCGTCGTGATCGCGGCCGAGATGGGCGCGCCGAACAGACGAGCATCCAGGAACGACTGGACGTCAGTGGCCGAGAAGACGTAGTTCGGGGTGTTGAGGTTGTCCTCGGCGCTCATGCCCAGCTGGCCCATGCCGGTGCCGGTGCGGTTGAACGAGCGCAGGACGTGGAACAGACCGATGAACACCGGAGCCTGAGCCAAGACCGGGAGACAGCCCATGATCGGGTTGAATCCGTGCTCCTTCTGGAGCTTCTGCATCTCGACGGCCTGGCGCTGACGGTCGCCCGAATACTTCTTCTGCAATGCCTTGATCTGTGGCTGCAGTTCCTGCATCTGACGCGTCGTGCGGACCTGCTTCACGAACGGCTTGTACAGAACCGCACGCAAGGTGAACACCAGGAACACCACGGAAAGCGCCCAGGCTATTCCGTTGTCCGGGCCGAGAATGAACCCGAAGACCTTGTGCCAGACCCACAGAATCGCGGATACCGGATAGTAGATGAAATTGAGCACGGCTCTAAGTACTCCTCTGTTCGTCCGTCGGACTGTGACACGCTGCGCGTGCTTCCGGACAGCTATGGCGGCTACCCGCATCACGGTCACGACGGGCAGGGACAGGGTCCCACCCTCCAGAATGCCAGGGGGCACACTTCGCCAACCGCACCACAGTCAAGAAAAGGCCTTTGATCGCCCCGTGAGTGCGCAGCGCTTCGACTGCGTATTCACTGCAGGTGGGGGTGAACCGGCAGGTCGGCATCCTCAAGGGCGACACATACGTCCGGTACAACTCGATACAGAAGATGAGAACAGTGGCGGGAGCGCGACGCACAGCCTTCAACACCGTGATGACACGGGAGGCTCTGGGAGTCTCGATCTGCTCAGAGAGCGGAGTACTCATGGCTCTTCACTTACCGACACCAATAGGTTCATTTTGGTCAGGCCCCCGCGCAACTGCTTGGCCAGTTCGGCTGAACTGGCGGTAGCTGCACCCGGAAGTGCGCGGATAACCACGTCCGTCTCCGGCGAAACCTGCCCGACGAAATCTGCACAGATATGACGAAGCCGGCGTGCGACTCGATGTCGAATCACCGCCGGCCCGACAGCCTTGCTCACGATCAGCCCGAAACGGGGACCGTGATTTGTTACTACCAGCGCCTCTACTTGCTCGCGATCGAACGCGTGCACGACAAGGTCGCGTCTTCCCATACGACGCCCGCGTCGCACCGCCACGGAGAAATCCGCGTGGCGACGCAACCGAGACGGCTCAGGCAACACCCCGAGCTCCTGAACTCGAAATCAGAT
Organism: Rhodococcus sp. RCBS9; assembly: GCF_029457415.1. Taxonomy (NCBI): domain Bacteria; kingdom Bacillati; phylum Actinomycetota; class Actinomycetes; order Mycobacteriales; family Nocardiaceae; genus Rhodococcus; species Rhodococcus sp. RCBS9. Next base: position 2,567,893 of record NZ_CP120422.1, read on the forward strand.
CAGGCGGTGAGGGAATCGCGGCCCTTACGGCGACGCGCCGAAACGATTGCACGACCCGCACGGGTACGCATACGAAGACGGAAGCCGTGAACACGCGCGCGGCGGCGATTATTCGGCTGGAACGTCCGCTTGCCCTTGGCCACGGTCAACACTCCTCGAAGTTCATTGACGCCTCCCGGCGTCATTCAGTGATCGACGCCTTACGGCGCCTTTGGATCCAACAGGTACAGAACAATCAACTTCACTCGTTGTGGCTTGGAAGACCGATCCGACCTGACATATGTAGCCAGCACGAAGCGATCACCACCAGCGGGTGACCGTTCGAGGTTACTTACCACCGTTGCCAAGGTCAAACCAGCCCGATTCGGAGCCCTCCCGCGGCAACCACGGCGACACGCCGATACTTACATCATTCCGCAGATTCCATTCACAGTGTGCATACGGCCGTGACCTCGAGCGAGGCGGCAAGTGTGACCTTGGCAACAGTTCCGCTACGGACTGCAGGTGACCCGAAGGCAACCCGGACAGTTCCACCGGCGCATGCTCTCGACAAGGCCTCATCAGCACATACGGGCACGAGCACCGGACGCGACCCCGAATCCCGAGTTTCCACATTCATCCACAGGGCTGTGAGTGTTGACGCATCCCCGACACCAAGTGGCGAACGCCTCGAGTTCCGACAAAGTTGCAGGTAGATCAATTTCTCGGTCACTTTGACGAATTTGGTTGACGAAAAAACCGACTCGGTGCAGGTTTGTCCACATCTGTGGATAATTGTGTGGAAACACAGCCCAGGTGGCATATTCGTAGCCTGTTACGGGGTTCTCACCCCGGGTGGTAATCCACCGAATCATTCGACGCCGCAGCCATACGCTCGGCAGCTGCAGCACACCCACTGTCGGCGAAACACGGGAAGGAACCACGTGAACGACGATCCCAACGCGCTCGCACGGGTCTGGGTCGACGTGGTTGCAGAACTCACGAGTGATGACCCCGGAAGTAATCTTCCGGCTTTGAGCAGCAAGCAGAAGGCATTTGTCCGTCTGGTGAGGCCTCTCACACTTGCTCAGGGTTTTGCACTCCTCTCGGTTCCATCGCCATTTGCTCAAGAGACGATCGAGCGCGATCTACGCGAGCCGATCCTGCAGGCACTCGGACGCCATCTCGGCGGCCAGGTCGAGGGACTCGGTGTCCGCATTGCACTCGAAGACGATGCCGACGCACCCGCCGAACCGGTCGAGGAGCGCACGGGCAGCCGTCAGTTCGAGTCGGTCAACTCATCGGGCGCATACCGTCGGCGCAGATTCACCGAAGGCGACGGCGAACCTTCGGACTCCGAGACTGCCGAGACCGAAGAAGTCGACGACGACCGCGAAGCACTCGCGAGCGTTCACGAATCGTGGCCGTCGTACTTCACGAAGCCGCCCGCTACTCCTTCTGCTTCGGGGTCCGGCGCCAACAGCCTCAATGCGAAGTACACCTTCGACACTTTTGTGATCGGATCGTCCAACCGATTCGCTCATGCCGCTGCCGTCGCGATCGCGGAGGCGCCGGCGCGTGCGTACAACCCCTTGTTCATCTGGGGAGCTTCGGGCCTGGGCAAGACGCACCTTCTTCATGCGGCCGGCCACTACGCACAGCGACTGTTCCCCGGCATGCGGGTCAAGTACGTCTCGACCGAAGAATTCACCAACGACTTCATCAACAGTCTTCGTGACGACCGCAAGGTCGCGTTCAAGCGTCGCTACCGGGAAACGGATGTCCTGCTGGTCGACGACATCCAGTTCATCGAAGGCAAGGAAGGTATCCAGGAGGAGTTCTTCCATACCTTCAACACCTTGCACAACGCGAACAAGCAGATCGTCGTTTCCTCGGACCGTCCGCCCAAACAGTTGGCAACCCTCGAGGAGCGTCTGCGGACGCGCTTCGAATGGGGCCTGATCACCGACGTTCAGCCGCCTGAGCTCGAGACGCGTATCGCGATTCTGAGCAAGAAGGCGAGGATGGATCGCCTCGAGGTCCCGCACGACGTCCTCGAGTTGATCGCCAGCCGTATCGAGCGCAACATTCGTGAACTCGAGGGCGCGTTGATCCGCGTCACCGCTTTTGCCTCGCTCAACCGCCAGCCGTTGGATCTGACGTTGGCCGAGGTGGTCCTGCGCGATCTGATGCCCGATTCGTCGAGCCTCGAGATCAACGCGGCGACGATCATGGCGGTGACGGCCGAATACTTCAACATGTCGATCGACGACCTGTGTGGGCCGGGTAAGGCCCGGCCACTCGCTCAGGCCCGCCAGATCTCGATGTATTTGTGCCGTGAGCTCACTGATTTGTCCTTGCCGAAGATCGGTCAGACGTTCGGCCGTGACCACACGACGGTCATGTACGCCGACAAGAAGATCCGTAAGGAAATGACGGAACGCCGCAAGGTGTACGACCAGGTTCAGGAGTTGACCGCAAGGATCAAGCAGCGCTCCAAGCGTTGACCTGCACTTATTTCGATCGATGCCGCTCGAGGCAGAGGTTCCCTCGAGCGGCATCGGTGTATTCGAAGGGTTCCACGTGAGGTCCCCTCGAGGGCGGTTGTCCACCTCGAGGGACGACACGCCGGAGTCAGACACGCCGATGAGAACAAACTCTTCGTTTCTTGTGAAAAGTATTCACATCTGTGGATAAGTGTGTTGATAACTCCGAAAGTCTGTGGAGTTCTCGAGGAGGAATCCGAAAACTTTCAGAGAGTGCACAGAGGGGGTCGATTGGTCCTCGAGTCTGTCCTCGAGAAGTGCACAGGCCCTCGAGGGGACCTACCAGCGTCGACAACCGTTGCTCCACAGATTGCACAGGACTTATTACTACTACTGAGAATTTCCTAGGAAAAGCTCTTTGAAAATAGTTCTGGGGACAACTCCTGTTGAGAACCTCGCCTCAGGCTGCGCTCGCCGCGGCTTCGGCTTTCCACTTGCGCCCTCGAGGGCATACGGTGGGCATCGCTTGGTCTGTGTCAGACTTCAAGTGAGCTGATGCAGATCCGCAGCAGACGAACATGCCTACCGAGAGGAATAACCCGGCGATGGAGCTTGGAAGCCTGAAGTTTCGCGTTTCCCGGGAAGAGTTCGCTGATTCAGTAGCGTGGGTTGCTCGTAGCCTGCCCTCGAGGCCGCCCGTGCCGGTTCTCGGCGGAGTTCTTCTCGACGCAACCGAAGCCGGCCTCACCGTTTCCGGGTTCGACTACGAGGTATCCGCGCAGGTCCGCGTCTCGGCAGATGTCACAACTGCAGGTCAGGCACTCGTCTCCGGTCGCCTCCTCGCAGATATCACCAAGTCGCTTCCCAACAAGCCGGTCGATGTGACCCTCGAGGGCACTCGCGTGCTCATCTCGTGCGGAAGCGCCAAGTTCTCCCTGCCCACGATGCCGGTCGAGGACTACCCCCAGCTTCCGACGCTTCCGCAGCAGTCCGGGTCCATTCCCGTCGACCTGTTCGCCGAAGCCATCAGCCAGGTAGCTGTTGCAGCCGGCAAGGACGACACCCTTCCGATGCTCACGGGTATCCGTGTCGAGATCGAACAGAATTCGATCGTCCTCGCCGCTACCGACCGCTTCCGTCTCGCCGTACGTGAACTCGAGTGGACTCCGGCCAATCCCGACGTCCAGGCTGCTGTTCTCATCCCGGCCAAGACTTTGTCCGAGTCCGCGAAAACGCTTGCCGGCAATGCAAATTCGCCGGTCGAGTTGGCTCTCGGCTCCGGTACGACCATCGGAAACGACGGACTCCTCGGCATCGTCAACGACGGACGCCGCACCACGACGCGCCTCCTCGACGCCGAGTTCCCGAAGTTCCGTCAGTTGCTGCCTGCTCAGCACACCGCGATGGCAACGGTCGAGGTCACGCCACTCATCGAAGCCATCAAGCGTGTAGCACTCGTCGCCGAGCGTGGCGCACAGGTTCGCATGCAGTTCTCCGCTGACGGCCTGCTCCTCTCTGCGGGTGGCGACGACGCCGGCCGCGCGGAAGAGACGCTCAACGCGTCGTTCCAGGGCGAAGCACTCACCATTGCGTTCAACCCCGGTTACCTGATCGACGGGTTGAACTCGCTTCACAGCGAAAACGTTCTGTTCGGCTTCACCACTCCCAGCCGTCCGGCTGTTCTTCGCCCCGCGGCCGAGGAAGAGCCCACGGCAGACGAGTCCGGTAACTTCGCTGCGCCCTCGAGCGAGTACACGTACCTGCTGATGCCGGTTCGCCTTCCGGGCTGAGTGGAACCCCGCACTTCAGTTCGCGCCTGACCAGGGAGAACAGTATGAAGATCGGACTCGTAGGTCTCGGCAAGATGGGCTTCAACATGCGTGAGCGCTTGCGCGCGCATGGCCTCGAGGTGATCGGATACGACCCTCGACCGGAAGTCACCGATGTCGGGTCACTTGCCGAACTCGCTGCTTCCCTCGAGGGACCTCGAGTCGTCTGGGTGATGGTTCCGGCCGGTGACATCACCCAGAGCACCATTGCCGAGCTGGCGGATGCCCTCGAGGGTGGCGATCTGGTCATCGACGGTGGAAACTCTCGCTTCACCGACGACGCTGTTCATGCCGAGCTGTTGGGCGCCCGTGGGATCGGTTTCCTCGACTGCGGTGTCTCCGGTGGCATCTGGGGCCGTGAGAACGGCTACGGCCTGATGGTGGGCGGATCCGAGCCTGACGTCGAGAAGGCAATGCCGATCTTCGACGTCCTTCGCCCCGACGGTGAGGCTGCAGACGGCTTTGTCCACGCCGGTCCCGTCGGTGCTGGTCATTACGCGAAGATGGTGCACAACGGCATCGAATACGGCCTGATGCAGGCGTATGCCGAGGGGTACGAGCTCCTCGAGGCGGAAAGCCTGATCGCGGACGTTCCGGGCGTGCTCCGAGCTTGGTCGAAGGGAACCGTCGTACGTTCGTGGTTGCTCGATCTGCTTGTCGACGCCCTCGAGGAAGATCCGGAGCTTGCGCAGATCACGGGCTATACCGAGGATTCCGGTGAGGGCCGCTGGACGGTCGAGGAAGCTATCAAGCACGCGGTCCCCGCTCCCGTCATCTCGGCTGCTCTGTTCGCGAGATTTGCTTCACGACAGGATGATTCACCGGCCATGAAGGCGGTGTCGGCCTTGCGCAATCAGTTCGGTGGTCACGCCGTCAAGAGCGCCTCGCCCAAGAATTCGGCTTCTGGAAGCTAAGTGTTCGTTCGTAGATTTTCGCTGCGTGACTTCCGATCCTGGGATTCGCTGACGCTTGACCTCACGCCGGGAACAACCGTGTTCCTCGGTTCCAACGGGCACGGTAAGACGAACGTCCTCGAGTCACTCGGGTATCTGTCGACGCTGTCGTCTCATCGAGTGTCCACGGATGCACCGATGATCCGCAGCGGTTCCGCCAGTGCTTTTGCCGGTGCAACGGTGGTCAACAACGGGCGTGAACTGACCATCGACGTCGAACTGATCGAGGGAAAGTCCAACCGCGCCAGGATAAATCAGTCTCCGACGCGTCGTCCGCGGGAAGTGCTGGGGATTCTGCAGTCGGTGATGTTCGCGCCGGAAGACCTGTCGTTGGTTCGCGGTGATCCTGGCGATCGTCGACGCTATCTCGACGAGTTGTTGACGTCCCGGATACCCCGAATGGCTGCTGTCCGTGCGGATTACGACAAAGTTCTGCGTCAGCGCTCAGCCCTACTCAAAACTGCCGGTGCGGCTTTGCGTCGCGGTTCTCGTGGTGGCGAGTCCGACAACGTCCTCTCCACCCTCGAGGTGTGGGACGGGCATCTGGCCGCTCACGGCGCACAATTGCTGGCCGGGCGCCTCGAGTTGGTCCATGATCTGGCGCCGCATCTGGCGGAGTCGTATCGTTCCATCGCACCCGAATCCCGGCCGGCGTCGATTCGATACAAGAGCAGTCTGGGGTCCTCGTTGGATCCCGAATTCACCGATCCTGCAAGGATTTCCGGTATCGACGACGTTGCATACCTCGAGGAGAGATTCCATCTCGAGTTGGCGCAGATGAGGTCGAAGGAAATCGATCGCGGAGTGTGTCTGGTCGGTCCGCATCGGGACGACCTGGAGCTGATTCTCGGCGACAGTCCGGCGAAAGGTTTTGCCAGCCATGGTGAATCGTGGTCTTTTGCGCTTTCGCTGAGACTGGCAGGTTTTGCTCTGTTGCGCGCGGACGGCAGCGACCCGGTCCTGATGCTCGACGATGTCTTCGCGGAATTGGACCGTCGTCGCCGTCGTGCGCTCGCCACCGTTGCCGCCACCGCAGAACAGGTACTGATCACAGCTGCTGTTCCCGAGGACGTACCGGACGAACTCGAGGCGGCCAAGTTCGGCGTCGAAGCCTCCGATACCGGAGACGGTCGGATATCCCGGATAGTGCCCGTAGGCTCGACAGATCAGGAGGTCGAGTTCGATGACTGAAGACAGCAGCGCGGCTCCGGAGCCCGAGCTCAAAGGGATCGATCTGGCGCGCCGTGCCCTCGAGGAGGCACGCGCGACGGCAAAGGCCAACGGCAAGGCCGTCGGGCAGGGGCGATCGTCGCCCAAATACGGAAGTGGCCGACCGCGTCGACGCAGCGGTTGGTCCGGCCCCGGCCCGGATGCGCGGGACCCTCAGCCGTTCGGCGCTCTCACCAGCGCTATCTCCAAATCGCGTGGGTGGTCCCCCAAGGTGTCCGAGGGCACGGTCCTCGGTCGGTGGCCGCAGGTCGTCGGAGAAGACATCTCCGCGCACGCCGAGCCGATCTCTCTGAAAGAAGGTGTTCTCAGCATCTCCGCCGAGTCGACGGCGTGGGCTACCCAGTTGCGCATGATGCAGTCCCAGATTCTGGCCAAGATCGCTGCTGCCGTCGGTGACGGCGTCGTGAAGACACTGCGGATCACCGGTCCGAGTGCGCCTAGCTGGCGCAAGGGAGAAAGGCATGTGAAAGGCCGCGGACCTCGCGATACGTACGGCTGAGGAAAACTCAACCAGGCCCTGGTTCTACCTATTACTTCGTGTTACAGTTAAAACTCGCTAGTGAGTGAACTGTGTCACAAGGCTGTCGTTCCCCACCGATCGGCAGGCATGAAGGAGTAGCTAGATGTCGCAGAAGATATCGACACCCGCTTCGTCGTTCGCCGAGCCGGATCACATCCTGTTGCAGGCTCGCAATGTCGAGTTCGACTGGTCCGATCTGCCCATGCACTGGATTCCGGGCGATCCGTTCAGCACACACGTTCTCAACGTGCTTCACCTTCTCCTCCCCGCCGGTGAGGAATGGTTTGTCGAGACCTTCAAGGAAGCTCTTCCTCTGATCGAGGACGAGAAACTCCGTGAAGACGTCGTCGGATTCATCGGCCAAGAGGCGATGCACTCCAACGCGCACTCGGGTGTCCTCGTCCATCTCAAGGAAAACGGCCTCGATCCGACGCCGTACACCCAGCAGATGGAGTGGGCATTCTCGAAGCTGCTCGGACCGCGTCCGATGACGGGTCTGCGTGCCGAGAATCACCTGGTGGAGCGCTTGGCGATCATCGCGGCCATCGAACACATCACTGCTTTCCTCGGCGACTGGGTGCTCAACGCCAAGGGACTGGACAAAGCCGGCATGCACCCGACCATGCTTGATCTCCTTCGCTGGCACGGCGCCGAAGAAGTCGAACACCGAGCCGTCGCGTACGACGTTATGCGCTACTTCGACAAGCGTGAGACCCGCCGGATCCGTACCCAGATCCTCGTCACGCCCGCAATCGTGTGGCTGTGGATTCGCGGTACCCGGTTCTTGATGCGCAACGATCCCGAGCTTGCCGCTCAGGCTCCCAGCCGTCGACGCCCCCACCTGTCCGATTTCATCGCGGCCGGTAAGCGCGGCACAGTTCCCACGTCGTTCGAGCTGGTCAAGCGGATGTCGACCTACTTCAGCAAGTCCTATCACCCCAGTAACGAGGGCTCGACCGCCCAGGCGGTGCAGTACCTCGCGTCGTCACCCGCAGCCCAGGCGGCCGCACGGTGATTTCACTCTCGAGGGTCAAGGACGTCATCTCCGGGCACGACGGGTTGCCGCGGTTTCCGGCGCCACCCGATCTGTCCGGCAAGAACCGTCCCGACCGCGCCATGCGCATCACGGAGTTGTTGGCGGACAAGTACCTTCGGGTGTTGACGGCCTACGACTACAACCCCGAGATCGCGGGCCACAACCCCGACACGGCCATGAACATGGTGGTCAGCACACGTGAGGTGGTGGCAACCGACGAGAACGTCGTTCGCCTGCGCTTCGAATCCGCCGACGGCTCACCGATTCCGCCGTGGCATCCGGGTTCGCACCTGGACTTCCATCTACCTTCGGGTCTGCGGCGTCAGTATTCGCTGTGCGGCGACCCGGCCGATCGCACGGGATACAGCGTCGCGGTGCGCCGGATCCCCGACGGCGGTGGCGGTTCCATCGAGATGCACGCTCTCCAGCCCGGTGAGCACGTCACGGTACGCGGACCACGCAACGGCTTCCCGTTTGTCGGAGAAGGCAGCGCGTTGTTCGTCGCCGGCGGCATCGGTATCACGCCGATCATCGCAATGGTCCGTGCGGCAAGAGAATTGGGGATGGACTGGTACTTCGTGTACTCGGGCCGCTCCCGTGAATCCATGCCGTTCCTCGACGAGATCGCAACCTGGGATCCCGAGCGTGTCTTCGTGCGCCCGGACGACGAGTTCGGATTGCCCACCACCACAGACCTTCTCGGACGAGCGCCGGTCGGCGGCGCCGTGTACTGCTGTGGCCCGACGCCGATGCTCGATGCCGTCCGCCGCGGTTTCCGCGATACACCCTCCACCGCTTTGCATTTCGAGCGGTTCGGGGCTCCGCCGGTGATCGACGGCAAGGAATTCGAAGTGCAGCTTGTCAATTCGGGTCAGGTACTCACCGTGCCCGCCGACGAGTCCGCGCTCGACGTCATCAAGAAGACATTGCCCGGTGTCGGGTACTCGTGTCAGCAGGGTTTCTGCGGAACCTGTCGTGTGAAGGTACTCGCGGGTAAACCCGATCACCGCGAAAGGCGTCTGACCGACACCGAACAGGAAACGGAGATGCTCATCTGCGTATCCCGTTCCGACGGTGGACGTCTCGTTCTCGATCTCTAGATATTTCCCGACTCCGAAGGGTTCGACAATGTCGAAGCACTCTCCTGTCCATGCCGTGACCGCGCGTCGCGTGACCAACGGTTCCGTCAGCCTGGCCGTGTTCGAGCAGGGCAAGGCAGACGGCGAGACCATCGTCCTGGTGCATGGTTGGCCCGACACCCATGAATTGTGGAACCGCATCGTGCCTTTGCTGGCAGACGACTTCCGCGTCGTCAGCTACGACAGCCGCGGGGCCGGTGAGAGCACAATCCCCTCGAGGGTGCAGGACTACCAACTGAGCGCACTGGCCGGCGATCTTTTTGCCGTCATCGACGCGGTCAGCCCGGGCAAGCCGGTGCACGTCCTCGCGCACGACTGGGGATCCGTCGAAACGTGGGAAGCGGTCTGCGAGCCGGGTGCCGAAGAGAAGATCGCGTCGTTCTCGTCCATCTCGGGCCCCAATCTCGATCATCTCGGCAAGTGGATCCGGGCGAGCGCGTCCAAGCGTCGTTTCCTCGGCCCGGCGGCGCAGGGAATTGCGTCGGCCTACACCGTTCTGTTCCAGATTCCCGGCCTGTGCACCCTTCCGTTGCGTCTGTGGTTCTCCAAGCACTGGCCGGCGTTTCTGGGCTTCTTCGACGGTCTGGACCCCCGTGTGGTCAACACCGCGCCCACCATCGCCGACGACATGGTGAACGGACTCAAGCTTTATCGCGCGAACATCCGGCCGTCTCTCGGCAAGCCGCGGGATCGGTACACGGACGTGCCTGTTCAGCTCATTCTGAACAAGTACGACAAAGCCGTTCGTCCGGTGGGATACGAAGACACCGAAAAATGGGTCTCCGACCTGCAGCGACGTGAAATTGCCGCGGGACACTGGTCGCCGTTTTCACATCCGGGTGAGGTTGCCGAACATGCGCGGGCATTTATCGCGAGCCTGAGAGAGCGTCGCTCGGAGAAGCAAAGTTCCTAGCGTTTCACCTTCCGGGGATCGTAAAAATTCGTCTGCGGCGCAGCCAGGGGTGTCATTGGCCGCTTCTAGTCGGTGCTTACCAGTAAGATGGTCAACGGTAACTAGCGGCAACATTCTCGAACCCGCTCCGACGACACCCGCAAGGGCTTGCTGACGGCTGCGCTCGAGTATTGACGGAGAAGGAGAGCTACCCACCCGTGGCTGCCCAGAAGTCAGATACAAGCACTTCCAGCAAGGACTACAACGCGTCGTCCATCACCGTCCTCGAAGGACTCGAGGCGGTACGTAAGCGTCCAGGCATGTACATCGGTTCCACCGGTGAACGCGGTCTGCACCACCTCATTTGGGAGGTCGTCGACAACTCGGTCGACGAGGCGATGGCCGGACACGCCACCAAGGTCGAGGTCACCCTCCTCGAAGACGGCGGAATCCGCGTCATCGACGACGGCCGTGGCATCCCGGTCGGCATGCACGCCTCCGGAGTTCCCACCGTCGAGGTCGTGCTGACCCAGCTGCACGCCGGCGGCAAGTTCGACTCCGACTCCTACGCCGTCTCCGGTGGTCTGCACGGCGTCGGCATCTCGGTGGTCAACGCGCTCTCGACCCGGCTCGACGTCGACATCAAGGTCGACGGCTACCGGTGGCAGCAGACGTACACCGATTCCAAGCCGGGAGAGCTCGTACAGGGCGACCCGACGAAGGAAACCGGCACCACCGTCAGTTTCTGGGCCGATCCCGAGATCTTCGAGACCACCCGCTACAACTTCGAGACCGTTGCGCGTCGTCTGCAGGAAATGGCCTTCCTCAACAAGGGCCTGACCATCACGCTGACCGACGAGCGCGCCGAGGTCATCGACGACGAAGCTGCCGAGGTGGCCGAGGCTCCCAAGTCTGCTGCCGAAGAAGCCGAAGAAGCTGCTCAGGCAGCGCCGCGTAAGTCCAAGACCCGTATCTACCACTACCCCGGTGGACTCGAGGACTACGTCCGGCACATCAACAAGAGCAAGACCCCGATCCACAACTCGGTCGTCGGATTCACCGCCAAGGGCACCGGCCACGAGCTCGAGGTCGCAATGCAGTGGAACTCCGGATACTCGGAGTCCGTGCACACCTTCGCCAACACCATCAACACCCACGAGGGTGGTACCCACGAAGAGGGCTTCCGCGCCGCACTGACCGCAACGGTCAACAAGTACGCGCTCGAAAAGAAGCTGCTCAAGGACAAAGATCCCAAGCTCACCGGTGACGACATCCGTGAAGGACTTGCGGCCATCATCTCGGTGAAGGTCGGTGAACCCCAGTTCGAGGGTCAGACCAAGACCAAGCTCGGCAACACCGAGGTCAAGTCCTTCGTGCAGAAAGCGTGCAACGAGCACCTCGCGCACTGGTTCGAGGCGAACCCCGCCGACGCGAAAACCATTGTGAACAAGGCTGTTTCGTCGGCGCAGGCCCGCGTCGCCGCACGTAAGGCGCGTGAGCTGGTCCGTCGTAAGAGCGCGACCGACCTCGGTGGCCTGCCAGGCAAGCTCGCCGATTGCCGCTCCAACGATCCGGAGAAGTCCGAGATCTACATCGTGGAGGGCGACTCCGCAGGCGGCTCGGCCAAGTCCGGCCGAGACTCGATGTACCAGGCGATCCTCCCGCTTCGCGGAAAGATCATCAACGTCGAGAAGGCGCGTATCGATCGCGTCCTCAAGAACACCGAAGTCCAGTCGATCATCACCGCGTTCGGCACGGGCATCCACGACGAGTTCGACATCGCCAAGCTGCGCTATCACAAGATCGTGCTCATGGCCGACGCCGACGTCGACGGTCAGCACATCGCAACGCTGCTGCTCACGCTGCTGTTCCGCTTCATGCGGCCGCTCGTCGAGCACGGCAAGGTCTACCTCGCGCAGCCGCCGCTGTACAAGCTCAAGTGGCAGAAGGGTGCGCAGCCGGAATTCGCGTACTCCGACCGCGAGCGCGACGCGATGGTCAAGGCCGGCCTCGAGTCCGGCAAGAAGATCAACAAGGACGACGGCATCCAGCGCTACAAAGGCCTCGGCGAGATGAACGCCAAGGAGCTGTGGGAAACCACGATGGACCCGACGGTGCGCGTTCTGCGTCTCGTCACGCTCGACGACGCGGCTGCTGCCGACGAGCTGTTCAGCGTGCTGATGGGCGAAGACGTCGAAGCACGACGCAGCTTCATCACCCGCAATGCCCGGGACGTTCGTTTCCTCGACGTGTAGGCCTGCGGCCCTGTGCGTGGTTGAGGAGTCCCCGGGCTCCTTTTCCGCGCACAGGGGCTTGCCCCCTCTTTTAAGAAAGTGAGCTCATGACCGACACCACGTTGCCACCGGACGGTCCGCAACACGACCGGATCGAACCGGTCGACATCCAGCAGGAAATGCAGAACAGCTACATCGACTACGCCATGAGCGTCATCGTCGGTCGCGCTCTGCCGGATGTCCGCGACGGACTCAAGCCGGTGCACCGCCGCGTGCTCTACGCGATGTACGACAACGGATATCGCCCCGACCGCGGATACGTGAAGTCTGCCCGACCGGTCGCCGAGACCATGGGTAACTACCACCCCCACGGCGACTCCTCGATCTACGACACGTTGGTCCGTATGGCCCAGCCGTGGTCGCTGCGTTACCCGCTCGTCGACGGTCAGGGAAACTTCGGATCCCGCGGCAACGACGGCGCAGCCGCCATGCGTTACACCGAGTGCAGGCTCACGCCGCTCGCGATGGAAATGCTGCGCGAAATCGACCACGAGACAGTCGATTTCACCCCGAACTACGACGGCAAGACGCAGGAACCGACGGTTCTGCCCAGCCGAATCCCGAACCTTCTGATCAACGGTTCCAACGGCATCGCCGTCGGTATGGCCACCAACATTCCGCCGCACAACCTGCGTGAAGTTGCCGAGGCCATCTACTGGGCGCTCGAGAACTTCGAGGCGGACGAGGAAGCCACCCTCGCGGCCGTCATGGAGCGCATCAAGGGACCCGACTTCCCGACGCACGGGCTCATCGTCGGTGGACAGGGCATCCAGGATGCCTACACCACCGGCCGTGGCTCCGTCCGTATGCGCGGCGTCGTCGAGATCGAAGAAGATGCCAAGGGCCGCACCACGATCGTCATCACCGAGCTGCCCTACCAGGTCAACCCGGACAACCTGATCACCTCCATCGCGGAGCAGGTTCGTGACGCGAAGATCGGTGGCATCTCCGACATCCACGACGAGTCCTCGGACCGCGTCGGCATGCGCATCGTCGTCACCGTCAAGCGTGACGCCGTTGCCAAGGTCGTGCTGAACAACCTTTACAAGCACACCCAGCTGCAGACCAGCTTCGGCTGCAACATGCTCTCCATCGTCGACGGAGTGCCGCGCACGCTGCGCCTCGATCAGATGATCCGTCTGTACACGACGCATCAGCTCGAGGTCATCGTCCGTCGTACCAGGTACCTGCTTCGCAAGGCACAGGAGCGCGCCCACATCCTGCGCGGTCTGGTCAAGGCGCTCGACGCTCTGGACGAGGTCATCGCCTTGATCCGTGCGTCGCAGACCGTCGACATCGCTCGCGCCGGATTGATGGAACTCCTCGACGTCGACGAGATCCAGGCCGACGCCATCCTCGGCATGCAGCTGCGTCGTCTGGCCGCCCTCGAGCGTCAGAAGATCGTCGACGAGTTGGCCGAGATCGAACTCGAAATCGCGGACCTCGAAGACATTCTGGCTCGCCCGGAGCGTCAGCGCGCGATCGTTCGTGACGAGCTCAAGGAAATCGTCGACAAGTACGGCGACGACCGTCGTACCCGCATCATCGCCGCCGACGGAGACGTCAACGACGAGGATCTGATCGCCCGCGAAGACGTCGTCGTCACGATCACCGAGACCGGTTACGCCAAGCGCACCAAGACCGACCTGTACCGCTCGCAGAAGCGCGGCGGCAAGGGTGTTCAGGGTGCCGGCCTCAAGCAGGACGACATCGTCTCGCACTTCTTCGTCACGTCGACGCACGACTGGCTGCTGTTCTTCACCACGAAGGGCCGCGTCTACCGCGCCAAGGCTTACGAACTGCCCGAGGCGAGCCGTACAGCTCGCGGTCAGCACGTTGCCAACCTGCTGGCATTCCAGCCGGACGAACGCATCCAGTCCGTCATCCAGATCAAGACGTACGAAGACGCGCCTTACCTGGTGCTCGCCACTCGCAACGGTCTGGTCAAGAAGTCCAAGCTCACCGACTTCGATTCCAACCGCAGCGGTGGCATCGTCGCCATCAACCTGCGCGGTGAAGACGAACTGGTCGGCGCTGTCCTCTGCTCCGCCGAAGACGACCTCCTTCTCGTCTCGGCACAGGGCCAGTCGATCCGCTTCTCGGCCACCGACGAGGCACTGCGTCCGATGGGCCGCGCCACTTCCGGTGTCCAGGGCATGCGTTTCAACGGTGACGACGAGCTGCTCTCGCTCAACGTCGTTCGTGAAGGAACGTTCCTCCTGGTCGCCACGTCGGGCGGTTACTCCAAGCGAACCGGCATGGAGGACTACCCGGTGCAGGGTCGCGGCGGCAAGGGCGTGCTCACGATTCAGTACGACAAGAAACGTGGCACTCTGGTCGGTGCGCTCATCGTCGACGACGACGACGAGCTGTACGCGATCACCTCGGGCGGCGGCGTCATCAGGACGGCTGCCAAGCAGGTTCGTAAGGCGGGACGCCAGACCAAGGGCGTGCGTCTGATGAACCTCGGCGAAGGCGACACACTGCTCGCGATTGCGCGCAACGCCGACGAGCCCGAAGAGCTCGCTGCAGAGACCACCGACAACGCAGACAATGCCGATGGAGCTAAGGAGTCCTAGTGAGCACTCCCAACCAGCCGGGCAGTGACCAGAAGAGCGAAAGCACTTCAGGTTCGACGCCACCGAAGCCGGAGCAGGCAACTGCTCCGGCGGGGCCGCAGACCTCGAAACCTGCAGCTCCAGCGGACGGCGGACCCAAAGCTTCCGAGGCAGCTCCGGCGCCCAAGGCACCGGAGCCGCCTCGCGGCCCGTCGGCTCAGAAGCCGGCGGGTGGGGCTTCCGACGCCGCGGGTGCGGCCAAGGGTCAAGCTCCTTCCGCTCCTTCAGTGGCTCCGGCTGCGCCGGTAACTCCGGCAAAGGGTGACGGTCAGGCTCCGCCGCAACCGGTTGCCAATCAGGCTCGTGGCAGCCAGGCGCCGCCGTGGCAACGCGGACCCCAGCCGTCGGGTCAGCCGCAGGGGCAGCCAGCTCAGAACCCGGCTGCTCAGAACCCGGCGTCCAAAGCCCCGGCGTCGAAGACTCAGCCACCGCAAAGTCAGGCGCCGCAAAGTCAGCCGCAGACCAACATCACGCGCCCAGCCGGCGCTGGTGCTCCTGCGGGTCGTCCGGCAGCTCCTGCCGGGGGTAAGCCGCCTGCGGGTCCGCAGCGTCCTGCAGCGGCAGGCCCTGCGCAGGGTGGTCCGGCGCAGGGTGGTCCGGCCAAAAACCCCGCGCAGGGTGGTGCGCCGAAGGGACAGCCGCAATCGGGTCGTCCCGCTGCCGGTGCACCGACGGGTCGTCCTGCCGGCAACCCGTCGGCACGTCCCGTCGTGACGGGAACGGCGGCTGCCGCAGCTACCGGTGGCGTCGCCGGCGCGGCAGCAGCCAAGGCTGTTACACCCTCGGGCGCAAATCCCAAGGCTGCAAACGCCACGGTCGCCAATCCCACGGTCGCTAATCCGAAAGCAAAAGCCGCCGCGATCGACGGGCCGACTCGGCACATCGATCGCAAGGATCTACCGAAGGACATGCCTGACCTCTCCGAGGCCAAGCATCCGTTGCCTGCTGCGGTGAAGGGTGAGAAAACTCACGCCGTATCGGCTTCGGTCGTGGACGGTGCGCCACTGCGCGCAACGGTCCAGATCCGTCGTATCGACCCGTGGTCCACGCTCAAGATCACATCCGTGATCTCGGTGTCGCTGTTCTTCGTGTGGATGGTGGCCGTCGGACTGCTCTACGTCGTTCTCGACGGCATGGGCGTCTGGGATCGCCTGAACAACGCGTTCACCGACATCGTTGCCGACGGCGGCTCGGACGGTCTGGTGACGGCCGGCCAGGTGTTCGGCTACGCCGCACTGATCGGTATCGCGAACATGGTGCTTTTCACGGCACTCGTCACGATCGGATCGTTCATCTACAACCTCTGCAGCGACCTGGTTGGCGGCGTAGAGGTAACTCTCGCCGACCGCGACTGACCTGCGAAAACATTGCTCCGCCGGGCCCGTTTTGGTGTCAGCGGCCCGGTGGGGTAATCTTTGGAATCGGTTCAGGGGCCTATAGCTCAGGTGGTTAGAGCGCTTTACTGATAATGAAGAGGTCGGAGGTTCAAGTCCTCCTAGGCCCACTCCCATGTGCCGAAGAAGGGTTGCTGGAATGAAGGTTTTCCTGCTTGTCGGGGCCGGAATTCTGGTAGCTCTCGGGGTCACCAAGCTGATCAAAAGTCAGCGCGGAGACAAGGTTTGGCACGATTTGGAAACAGGATAGAACCTAGGTACTCTGACTCCGGTCAGAAAACCGAACGGGGCCTTAGCTCAGTTGGTAGAGCGCTGCCTTTGCAAGGCAGATGTCAGGAGTTCGAATCTCCTAGGCTCCACAGTAAGAAAACACCCTCCCGGGATCCGGGAGGGTGTTTTTGTATGCCGATGTACCCGATCTCTGCTCGCCCCGGCCGGTGCCCGACTTGTGTGCCCCCGTTTTCGAGCGAACGGCACTTTCGGCGCACTGAAGGCGATGAACATGCCGTTCGCTCGGAGTGGGGTGGCCGGAACCGCGCCCACTATGGACCGTTCGTCCCGAATTCTCCGGAAAGTCTAGTGGTCATAACCAGCCGGGCGTAGCGTGAGGAGAACCCAATTTCAGGAGGTTCGTAGTGCTTCACAACGACATTCCCAGCCACGGTGAAATTGCCGCACTCGCGGAGGTGGAGGGGCCCACCTGCATCACCATCGTTACTCCGACTGAAGATGCGCCGCAGGATTACGACAAAGCGCGCATAGCCTTCAAGGACCAGGTCCGCTCGGCACTCGCATCGGTGGAGGATCCGGCCGAGCGCAAGCAGTTCGAGGCCGAATACGCAGAGCTCGACGACGACGACGATTTCTGGCGCTTCCAGTCGCGCTCATTGGTCACGTACGCGACGCCGGAGCGTCTGGTGACCTTCCGCCTCCCCAACCGTCTGCAGGCGCTCGAAACGGTCAGCGATCGGTTTCATCTCAAGCCACTGCTCCGTTCGGTGACGTTCCCCCAGACGGCGTTTGTTCTCGCTCTGGCAGAGGGTTCGGTGCGACTGATCGAGATCGCTGCCGATCAGCCGGCCGACGAGGTCCGTGTTCAGGGAATGCCGAAGAACGCTGCGGATCACGCGGGCAAGTCGTCGATCAACAGCCGTACCGAAGCGGGTCGGTTGTCGGGGTCGGACAGCCGAAAGTTGCGCGTCAATCAGTACGCCCGCGCAGTCGATCACGAGGTCCGCGGTGTGCTCGCCGGCCGTGACGTCCCCTTGATTCTGGCCGCTGCGGAACCCATCGCGTCGGTGTATCGCTCCGTGAATTCGTACCGCCACCTGGTCGACAAAACCGTCGAGGGAAACCCGGAAGCCTTGTCGACGCAGGAAGTGGCGGACGGTTCGCGTCGGGCGCTCGACGACTTCCATGCCGAGCAGCTGGCGGCGGTGCGGGACACCTTCAATGTGCGCACGGAACAGGGACGCACTCAGACGGACGTCGCCGACGTGGCAACAGCCGCGACGTACGGACAGGTCGACACCGTTTTCATCGACATAGATTCCGTCGTACCCGGAAGTCTCGATCCCCAGACGGGCGCTCTCACGACCGGTGAGTCGACCAACGGAAGCACCTACGGGGTCGTCGACGAGATCGCTCGTCGTGCGCTCCTGACGGGTGCACGGGTGCTCGCTGTTCGCGCGGAGGACATTCCGGGCGGCGGCGCAGTTGCCGCGATTTTGCGCTTCGCCCCGTAAACAGACTGGACGCGTGTGCGCTTCGTGACCTGATTCGGGCACGGGGCGCATACGATTCCGGCATGAAACGTGTGTGGGAACGGCTGCGCCTCTACTGCAAGACGCTGCACCCGGTCGGGCTTGCCTTTGCTCTGGTCTTCTTCACCTGGTCCATGAGTCCGTCCCTGTTGCCGCGCGCGTGGTACCTGCAGGGCGTTGCGACGGGCATCTCGCTCGCGATGGGATACGGCGTCGGCGTGACGGTCGCCTGGATGATCCGCAAGTGCGGCGTCGAACCGCAGTGGTCGGATCGCACCAAGAAGATCGGCTGGCGAATCCTGTTGGTCGCGGCCGTCATTCTGGTGCCGACGTTCTTGGTCCTCGGTTCGTGGTGGCAGCAGATCGTTCGCGATCTCGTGGAAGCTCCACGCACCAATCAAGCGAATTATCTTCTGGTGCTGATGATTTCGCTCGGAATCTGGTTCATCCTGCTCGAGGCAGGCCGTGGTCTTCGGTTCACCACCAACAAGCTCACCGCCGTCGCACTACGGTTCGTTCCCCTCGAGGCGGCGAAGGTCGGCAGCTTGATCGTCATCTTCGCCCTCGGCATCTTCATCGTGAACGGTGCGCTGTACAACGGGCTGATCGCCTTCGCGAACTGGAGTTTCTCCGGTGCGGATCACGAAACACCGGACGGCATCGAACAGCCCATGATTGCAGAGCGCAGCGGTTCGCCGATGTCCGCCGAGGCTTGGGATTCTCTCGGCCAGGAGGGGCGCACCTTCATGGGTAGCGGTCCCACCGCAGCCGAGATCTCTGCATTGACCGGACGTGAAGCGAAGCAACCGATCCGGGTGTATGCCGGACGTGAATCCTCGGACTCGATCAACGGTGTCGCACAGCGGGTCGTCGACGAGTTGGAGCGCACCGGCGGATTCGACCGCGGAACTCTCGCAGTTGTCACGACCACCGGTCGCGGTTGGGTGAACGAGGACGTCGCGTCGGCGTTCGAGTACGTCGAGGGCGGGGACACGGCGATCGCGTCGATGCAGTACTCGTTCCTTCCGAGTCCGTTGGCCTTCATCGCCGACCGTGAGACGCCGATGATCGCCGGCCGCGCGCTGTTCAACGCGGTCTACGCCAAGTGGATCGACTTGCCCGTTGAGACGCGACCCGAACTGGTTGTCTTCGGTGAGAGCCTCGGCTCCTACGGTGGCCAGGCCGCATTCGCCGGCGCTCAGGACATGATGACGCGCGTCGACGGCGCACTGTGGGTCGGAACCCCCAACTTCACTGCTCAGTGGCAGGAAATCACGGACAGTCGTGACTCGGGCTCACCGGAGATTCTGCCGGTGATCGACGGTGGCCAGGCAATTCGGTTTGCCGGTGATCCGGAAGATCTGGAGCTGAAGTCGGACTGGGACGACGATCGCATCGTGTACTGGCAGCACGCCAGCGACCCGATCACGTGGTGGTCCTTCGACCTGCTGCTCAACAAGCCGGATTGGCTCAAGGAACCGCTGGGTCGCGACGTGGATCCGGGAATGACATGGGTTCCTCTCGTGACCTTCTGGCAGGTAACCCTCGACATGGTCTTCTCGGCTGACGTCCCGTCCGGGCACGGTCACAATTACGGCGAGGATGCAGCGGACATGTGGGCCAAGATCCTGCACCCCGAGACCTGGACCTCGGCTGATACCGACAAGCTTCGTGCGCTGCTGACCACCAATCTGGAGCCCACGAAGTAGTCGTAAACGGTTGTAATTCAGCCTGTTAAGGCAAAAACCTCACCAAAAAGTGTTACGTGAGGTATGTGTTACTCTGCGTTCGCTGTGTGCCAAGCCACAGCGCAAGCGAGCGTGGGGAGATCGAAACGTGAAGAGCAGAGCATGGTGGGCGGCCGGGGTCTCCGTCGCGGCACTGGTCATGGGTGCTGTGACGGCCCCTGCCGCAACGGCGGAGCCGGCGGATTTCTACACGCCGCCGTCGGAGCTTCCGGCAGGTGCCAACGGAGATCTCATCAAGAGTGAGCCGTCACCACTGCTGCTGAGCGTGCCCGGATCGAACGGTGCGTGGCCGGCAACCGCCACCAAGATCATGTACCGAAGCGAGGACGCCAAAGGCGCCCCCGTTGCCGTGACGGGCACCTATCTCGAACCGTCGAACCCGTGGACCGGGCAGGGGGCGCGTCCACTGGTTGCCGCAGCGGTGGGAACGCACGGACAGGGCGATCAGTGCGCACCGTCCAAGCTGTTCAACACCGGCATCGAGTACCAGTTCCCGACGGACGTCATGGTCGGCTACGAGTCCATCTGGGTGAACACGTTGCTGCTCAACGGCATTGCCGTCGTCGTCACCGATTACGAGGGCCTCGGAACTCCGGGCGATCACACCTACGTCAACCGTGAAGCCGAAGCGCACGCCGTTCTGGACTCGGTGCGAGCCGCTCAGCAACTCCCGAACACGAGCATTCCCGCCGACGGCCCCGTCGGACTGTGGGGTTACTCGCAAGGTGGTGGAGCTGCCGCTGCCGCAACGGAATTGAAGCCGTCGTATGCTCCTGAGCTTGATCTCAAGGGCACGTACGCAGGTGCACCGCCCGCCGATCTGGCGGCGACGCTGCAGCAGGTCGACGGCACGTTCCTCACCGGAGTGATCGGATACGCGCTCAACGGGATCCTTGCGCAGTACCCCGAGGTTCAGCCGCTGCTCGACGCCGAGATCAACGATCGCGGCCGACAGATGTTGGCCGCCACCAAGAACCAGTGCGTCGCCGAAAGTGGATTGCAGTTCGGCTTCCAGCAGTCGTCGAGCTTCACCAATTCCGGTGAATCACTCTCCGCAGTTCTGGCGCGTCTGCCCATGGCGCAGGCAATCCTCGACGAGCAGAAGATCGGCAAGCTGACGCCGGAGTCGCCCGTGCTCATTCAGCATGGCCGCTCCGACGACATCGTTCCGTTCGGCCAGGGACAGCAACTGGCGCGAGACTGGTGCGGCAAGGGCGCGACGGTGCAGTTCTCCGTCAACGAACTGCCCCCGATCATTCCGGGACTGGCAATCAATCACGCGACGCCGTACCTGGTGGGTACCCCGGAATCCGTCGGATACATGATCGATCGCTTCAACAACGTCCCGGCACCGTCCAACTGCTGAACGTGAACATCGAAAAGCCCCGGAACACAATCTGTTCCGGGGCTTTTCGTATCTCGACTAAGCGGTCTTCTCGGCCGAGTTCTCCTCGAGGCGAGGGGGTGCGGAAGCGACCGGCGGATGCTCGCGTCGGCGGCTCTTGAAGAACACCGCGCCACTGATCACCGCAACACCGGCGATGACGAACACGGTGACGCGCTTGCGACCGCGAGGCTTCTCGGTGCGTTCCGTGGATTTCGTGGGGATGGCCTTTGCGCGCTCGACGCCCTTCTTGGCGAGGACTTTGCCCTGGCGACCCAGGAACAACCCGACCTGCCCAGCGCCGCGAGCGACCGACGTGGCGACCACCGCAGCGATGCGGCGAGCGTTGTCGGCTGCCTCGGACTCTTTGATGCGAGCCGCTGTCTCTTCGAGGTAGGCGGCAGTCTCGTCGAAGGTGTCCTCGACGCGGGCGCGCGCGTGATCGAAGGTGTCGGGCAACTGCGTGCTGAGGGACTCGGTCACTCGTGTCATGACTTCACTGTGCCATAACAGTGGGGCGAGGACAGGGAGACTTTTGCGGGGCGACATCCGCGAGAACGCCGGCAATGGCACGATGGTGGTGTGACTTCAACTCATCAGACCGCAACCGCAACGCTGCACACGAACCGCGGCGACATCAAGATCGCTCTGTTCGGCAACCATGCGCCGAAGACCGTCGAGAACTTCGTCGGCCTCGCCGACGGCTCGAAGGAGTACACCACCGCAAACGCCGCCGGCACCAAGACCGGCCCGTTCTACGACGGTGCCATCTTCCACCGCGTCATCGACGGCTTCATGATCCAGGGTGGCGACCCCACCGGAACCGGCACCGGCGGCCCGGGCTACAAGTTCGGTGACGAGTTCCACCCGGAACTGCAGTTCGACCGTTCCTACCTGCTGGCCATGGCCAACGCAGGCCCGGGAACCAACGGCTCGCAGTTCTTCATCACCACCGGCCCGACGCCGCACCTGAACCGTCGCCACACCATCTTCGGTGAGGTTCTCGACGACGATTCCAAGAAGGTTGTCGACGCTATCTCCTCCACCGCCGTCGATCGTGGCGATCGTCCGGTCGAGCCCGTCGTGATCAACAGCATCACCATCTCCTGAACAGGTAAAACAAGCAGATGACGAACCCCGGTTGGGGCGGCGGTGCGAGTGAGGGCATCCCGCCCCAACCGCGGTGCGTCCGCCATCCAGATCGACCCACCGCACTTTCCTGCAATCGTTGTGGACGTCCGGCGTGCCCGGACTGCCTCCGCGAGGCGGCGGTGGGATACCAATGTGTTGACTGTGTAGCTGCCGGCCAACGCGATGTCCGCCCCGTTCGGGGCGTCGCCGGAAACACCGTGAGCCCCGCCCGTGCGATCCCGATCGTGACGTACACCTTGATGGGGCTCAACGTCCTGGCGTTCCTCGCCACCTTCGCGCAGTCGCGAAGCATCATGAACAATCAGGTCGGCTCGTCGATCTTCGCGAACTGGGCACTCAATCCGGGTCTGGTCGCCAGCGGTGACTGGTTCCGGCTCATCGGCTCCGGGTTCCTGCACTTCGGAATCCTGCACCTCGCGGTCAATATGTACGCCCTCTACATCCTGGGCCGCGACACCGAAATTGTGATGGGCCGCTCGAGGTACATCGGCATCTACCTGGTTTCGCTTCTCGGCGGTTCCGCCTCGGTGATGGCATTCCAGCCGGTGTTCTCTTCGCTCACGGCCCTGTCCTGGACTGCTGGGGCGTCGGGAGCGATCTTCGGCATCATGGGCGCACAGGCCGTCCTTCTATTGCGTTTGCGTCGAAGCCCGGTCCCGATCATCTCGGTGATCGCGATCAATGTGATCATCAGCATTTCGCTGCCCGGGATCTCGTTCTGGGGTCACGCGGGAGGTCTGGTGGCAGGTGCCGCAACGGCCGCTGCATTCCTGTACGCCCCACAGTGGTTGGGCGCCGGTGAGAACCGCGTGAAAGCAGTGCGGATCGGCTGGATCGCTTTTGGTGCCGTCACCGTGGTGACAATCGGAGTCATCGTGCTCCGCGTCGTTCAACTGCGCGAACAGTTGGGAATCAGCTAGCAAGAATCCTAGGGCCCAGCCGTTCTACGGATCAGCCGCCGATGATGGACTCGCAGGCGAACGTGATCTCGAAGCTCGACGTCGCCGTCGGGTTGCCCTTGTCCCGGGCGCCGATTCCCTCGCCCGTCACCACGAAGGTACTGCCGTCCTGCTTGGCACTGGCAGATCCGCCGGGCAGGCCTGGTGCGTATCCGGCGGTGTACGGCAGACCGTTCGATCCACCCTCGCTTCCGGCGATTCCAGCAGTCTGAACCGTGCCGGATTCATCGACGATGGCCGAGACGGTCAACATGCCGTAGGTGGCATTTTCCGCGTCGAGCAGTGTCATAACTGTCGTGCCGCCGTCCTTTGCGCACTTCGTCTCGAATTTGGCGTCGAGTGTCTTCCCGCCGACGGTGGCCGAGGATGTAGCGGACGAGGCGCCGGCAGCGCTCTTGTCGGAGTTGGTCTTGTCGGAGTCGCTGCCGCAGGCGGAGGCGAATAGAGCGACCGCCGCGATGGTGGCAGCGACTGCGGTGGAGGACCGGCGGGTCATCGTGGTCCGAACCAACTTCGTCATGTTCTGTCCTTCAAGTCACGCGGTGCGTCCGCACTTGCTCTGGCTGTTTCGCCGACAACACTAGCCAGTGACTTGGTGCTCGTAGCTCTAAACCCCCAGCTCAGACGGGTTTGTCGCCTTCGACTGTTCAGGGACGTTCGTCGGGCTGCCCGGGATCATCTGTCGGATCTTTGGGAGCAATCGCACATGCAGAGACGGCTTCTGTAGAGATTGTCCACATAGGTTGGGCTCGGTCGTGCTTCTACTGTGGCTTGAGTCACTTCGTAGATAGCAACGCTGACCTTTTCCGAGGAGTACCCCTGCAATGACCTCCACCGATAGCACCACCACTGACGGTGGGGTTGCGCCGAGCGAGATCGAAACTCGCGTGGTGAAGAAGGTAGCGCGCCGGCTGATTCCCTTCCTGATCCTGCTCTATTTCGTGAACTATCTGGATCGTACGAACATCGCTTTCGCCAAGCTCACCATGAGCGCCGACCTCGGTATGACCGAGACGATGTTCGGGCTCGCATCCGGACTCTTCTTCGTCGGCTATCTGTTGTTCGAGGTGCCGAGCAACCTGGCCCTGCACCGCTTCGGCGCCCGGCTGTGGATCGCGCGGATCATGCTCACCTGGGGCATCCTCGCCGCTGCGCTGGCATTCGTGCCCAACGTGGGCAGCCTCTATTTCCTCCGCATTCTGCTGGGAATCGCCGAGGCCGGCTTCTTCCCCGGAGTTCTTCTCTACCTGACCTTCTGGTTCCCGAAGAAGTACCGCGTACGCCTGATGGGCTTGTTCCTGCTGACACTTCCGCTCTCGTCGGCGCTCGGTGCCCCGCTCTCGGCGGCCATCATCCAGTACGGCGACGGCCTGTTCGGGTTGGCCGGATGGCGCGTGATGTACCTGATCGAGGGTCTGCCCGCCGTGATCTTGGCGTTTGTCGTCTGGTTCTACCTCACCGACCGTCCCGCCGACGCGAAGTGGTTGACCCTCGAGGAGCGCACCTGGCTGATGAAGTCGATGGCCGACGAGGAGAAAGAACTCGGCGACGCCGGTCACCAGTCGGCCGGCAAAACCCTGCGTGATCCCCGCGTCATCGGTTTCGGTCTGGTCTACTTCGGAATCACGTACGGCCTTTACGCTTTGAGCTTCTTCCTGCCCAGCATCGTCGCGGGATTCAAGCAGACGTTCAACACCGATTTCTCGCTCGTCGAGACAGGCCTGATCGTGGCCGTCCCCTACGCGATCGGCGCTGTCGCGATGGTGCTGTGGAGCCGCCATTCCGACAAGACCGGTGAACGAATGTGGCACGTTGCAGCCCCGACGCTCCTGGGCGCGGTATCCATTCCGATTGCGCTGTACCTGGATTCACCGTTCACCGTCATGATCGCGGTCTCGCTCACCGCCGTCGGCGTGCTGTGTGCACTCCCCGTATTCTGGTACCTTCCCACCACGTTCCTGACGGGTGCCAGCGCGGCCGCGGGCATCGCCATGATCAACTCGATCGGCAACGCGTCGGGCTTCGGTGCTCCGTACATCACCGGCTGGCTCACCGATGTGACCGGAAATGCCAAGGCAGGACTGTGGGTGGTGGGCGCCGTGATGCTCTGTGCCGCAATCCTTGTGGTGGCACTGGCAAAGCGATCGAGCAAGCCCGCTCAGATCTGACCGAGTTTCCCGGCACTGGCACGCAGCCGGATCAGGAGCGCAAGATCGAGCGCCTGGTCCGGCTGACGCCACTGTGTACCGATCAATCGGTCGATCGACTCGAGCCGTTGGTACAGAGTGTTGGCGTGAATCGCGAGCGCGGCGGCGGTCGCGGAGTGCTTGCAATTGTGTGACAGGTACGACGCGAGGGTGTCCAATAGCGGAACGCCGCGTCGTTGCTCCTCCTCGAGGAGAGGACCGAGGGAACGCTCTGTCAGGGCTTCCAGTTCTTCGCGGCCGGTGCGGCTGAGGAGAATTCGGTAGATGCCGAGTGAACTTGCCGGTTCCACGTGGGAGGCCCGACCGAGAGTCTCGAGGACGTCGACGGTGTGCTGTGCCTCGACATACGCCCGCGCCAGACCTTCCGCTCCCACCGCGGGATCGGCGATTCCCACTGTCGGGTTCTCCGCCGGCTGAACCCACGCCGCCGCAACTGCTGCCGGTGACATTCCGGGAATCAGTGCGATGACTCGTGAACCATGTTCGGCAACAACGGTTCCCGAGGGGAATGCAATTTCCTCGATACTGCGACGCGCACGGTCGACGGCGTCGGCCGGGCGGGCCACCACGACGGTGTACGAGCGGTCAGGATTGAGCCCGGCCAGGCGGAACTGACCGGTGACCTCGGCCGGCGTCGGCGCAGGCCTGGTGATCAGATCGACCAGAAATGCATCGCGTGCTCGGCGGGTGGCTTCCCGGGCTGCCCGTTCGCCGACCAGTGCCAGCGCAATGGCGGGAGCAGACCTTTCGAGTGCCAATCTCATGGCGGCGGTGGGTTCCTGGCGCGAGAGTAGGAACAGAACTCCGAGTTGGTCACCGGCACTGCGTACTTCGGTGGCGAACAGGAACTGCTCACCGACGATAAGCGTCACTTCCTGCTCGCGTCGGTCGGCGGCAAGGATGTCGAAGACCCGATGCACGCTCTCGCTCACCCGTTGCAGTCCCGGTGGGATCTCGGATGTTCCGGTCACGAAGAACACGGGCGAGCCCGTCGACGCCGAGGTTTCCTCCACGAGTTCGCGAACACCGCCGCCGCGCAGGACAACCTGAGTGAGCGAACGATCCCAAGTCAGTGTCTGTTCGAGAAGTGCTGTGCGCTTGGCAAGTTCGGTGTTCGCGGCGTTCACTTCCGCAACCGTCGCGCGATAGCGTTCGAGAGAGCGGGCATTCTCGATGGCCACCGAGGCATGGGCTGCGAGGGCGGACAGCAACGCAACTTCCTCGTTGCCGAATCGGCGCTCTTGACGTTTGCACGCGCACAGGGCACCCAGGATCTTGCCGTTCAAGGTCAGCGGCACAGCCAGCAGGCCGCGCATGTTCTCGGCTCGCGCTGCGTCGTCGGCCGGTCCGATATGTGCAAACGAGGGATCGTTTCGGTAGTCGGGAGACCAAGCAGGAGAAGAGTTCTCGACCACGCGACCGATCAGACCTTCGCGGAAGGGAACCGTGAGGCCGAGCAATTGGGAGGTGTACGCACCGCTCGTGACTTCGATGATCAAGATGTCGTCGTGAATGAGAGCAAGGTACGAAAGGTCCACGCCGAGTAGTCGTTTGGCCTGATCCACGATCTCCTGCAGAAGGGCGTGGTGATCGTGCATCGTGGTCAGCAGCGACGCGATGTCGTTGAGTGCCCCGAGTTCGGTGGCGCGCTGTCGGCGCTGAGCCAGGAGACTTCGTAGTTGAAGTGCCGATCGGGCTTCTCGCTCGATCTCGGCGGCGACCTCGGGGCCTGACCCAGCGGCCAACTGATCGCGGTGTTCGATCAGTTCCTCGGTGGATGCCTCGGCCAGGAGAAGCTGTAGCCAGTTCTCGTGCATCCGCGCTCCCTTGTCAGACCAACTCGTCAGACCAATGATGAGTATGGAGAGAATGTCCATACAGTTTCCGGTTTCTCGGAGTAAATCTACATGGGGCGGTGTAGCCGCCGTCACTATCGTGGAGACATGACACTCCTCGAGGCGCTCGGCTCGCAGATCGATGCGGATCGACTGATCACCGACCCCGACATCATGGCGAGCTACATCCACGACGACGCCGAGTGGGCTCCCTACGAGATGCCTGTCGCAGTGGTCCGCCCGCGCACAGCCGAGCAGGTACAGACAGTTGTGCAGGCGTGCATCGCCCACGGTGCGCCCGTCGTCACGCGCGGCGCCGGAACCGGTCTGTCGGGCGGAGCCAACGCAGTCGCCGGCGGCGTCGTGATCGCCTTCGACGCGATGAACGCCATCAAGGAGATCAACACCCTCGAGCGTTTGGCCGTGGTCGAACCCGGAGTGGTCAACGATCACCTCCGCGACGCCTGCGCCGAGCACGGCCTCTGGTATCCACCCGATCCGGCGAGCGCACCCTGGTCGACGATCGGCGGCAACGTCGCGACCAATGCCGGCGGCCTGTGCTGCGTCAAGTACGGCGTCACCAAGGACTACGTACTGGGCATGCAGGTGGTCACCGGAACCGGTGAGCTGGTTCGGCTCGGGCGTCGAACTGCCAAGGGAGTGGCTGGGTTTGATCTCTCGGCACTCATGGTCGGCTCCGAAGGCACTCTCGGGGTGATCACCGAGGTGACCGTCAAGCTTCGTCCTCAGCGCGATCCCGAACGCACCATCGTCGGATACTTCGACTCCATCGTTGCTGCGGGCAAGGCCGTCGAAGCCGTCGCCGCAGACGGTCTCACGCCGTCGGCCCTCGAGTTGATCGATCGGCAGTGCCTGCTTGCCGTCGATGCCTGGAAGAACATGGGCCTCTCGGCCGATGCCGAGGTGGTCCTGCTCGGCCGAATCGACACACCGGGCGAGATCGGCGACGCCGAAGCCGAGCGAATGTTGGCCTGTTTCAACCGTTCCGGGGCTACCTGGAGCGCGAGATCCACCGACCAGGAGGAAGCCGACGCCCTGTTCTCCGCCCGGCGTCTGGCATACCCCGCCCTCGAGCGGCTCGGCCCGGTGCTCACCGAGGACATCTGTGTCCCCAAGGCGGCGGTTCCGGAGATGTTGGCGCGCATCGAGGCCATCTCGGCCCGGCACGACACGCACATCGCGAACATCGCGCACGCGGGTGACGGCAACCTGCACCCGCTGCTGATCACGCCACACGACGACGAAGCGGCGCGGAGGCGCGCTCAGGCCGCTTTTGCCGAGATCATCGACAACGCCCTCGAGTTGGGCGGAACCGTCACCGGTGAGCACGGCGTCGGCCTACTGAAGATGGGTGGCCTGGCACAGGAACTGTCACCGGCCGTCGTCGCGATGCATCATGCAATCAAGGGCGCACTCGACCCTCACGGAATCATGAACCCCGGCAAGGTGATCTGAAAGGCCGGGTGATCTGAAGGCCGGCTCCGTAACCGAATCGGTTTCCGGAGTTACGCCGTCGAAATGACGAGTTCCTACGCTCGAGTTGAACCGTTTGGCCAACTCGACGTATGGAGTCATGAATGTTCTCTTCCGATTTGACGCTGGCAAGTGTTGTTCCGCGGCGCGTGGACACGGTCGAGGCCGTCCGGGCGGCAATCGCTCTCGACGGGGCCGCGGTCTTCGGTGGCCTGCACACCGAGGAAGATGCCATTGCCTTCGCGTCGAATTTGCTCGGTGAGAAGTGCATTCGCGTCGGCCGTCAGTTCGAGGCGAGTGCCAAGAGTCAGGATGCCGAAGCAGCTGTCGTCGACACCCAACCGGTGGACGAACGCGGCAGGAAGCGCTCGTTCGGCATCTCCGGCGAGCGGATGACCGCCCACAACGACGGTTTTGCGTTCGGTGACTACGCGCCCGACTATCTGTTTCTGTGGTGCAAGCGTCCGGCGTATCCGAGTGGCGGCGACTCGTTTCTCATCGATGCGCTCAAACTGACGCGGTTGCTCGCCTTCGATCCCGCAACCGCTGAATTGGCCGAATTCTGTTGGAGCACAGACATCGACCATTCGGAACCGAACTTCCCGCAGAACACATTTGCGCCGATCGCCAGGACGGTGCCGAGTGGACGCAACCAGGTTCGCTATCACCCGTACCTCGCGCCGATCGCCGGTGAATCGGAAGTAGCGCAGTGGCCGCTGGTGAAGCAGTGGAGTGAGGCTGTGATTCACGTGCGCGACAGCGGTCCGATGTTCCGCGCCGAAGCCGGCGAGATGATCTGCATCGACAACTACCGGGTACTGCACGGCCGCGACGGATACACCGACCCCGGCCGTGAGCTGTACTCGATCTGGGGATGGTCGAGCGACGCAGTCGCGGTGCCGCAGCAGGCTCTCGACATCGTGCAGCCGGACCTCGCGGCACTGGCCATGTAACCCGCGCCTATTTCTCGGGCGGTACCAATCCGTGGACAGCGAGCACGTCGAGGACGTCCTCCGGCGACGTGCCGAGATCCCAGCGTCCGAAGATCAACAGCTTCTCCGTGTCGGTGGGACGGTCGACGATGTCGATCTCGAGCATCGGGACGCGTCGACCCAGACGCGGGTAGCGGACGAGACGCACGCGGTCGATCTGTTCGCGGGTGAACTCGTGGCGGGCGCGCAGTCGCTGCACCGCGATCGACTTGGTTCCCGCGTCTTCGATCACAGCCAGGCGGGGACGCTGACGCAGGGCGAGTCCGCCCATCACGAACAGCCCGATCACCGCGAGGGCGAGCAGGAAGCGTCCGGCAGGCTCCGTGGGCGCGATTATCGAGGCGATCGCGAGGGCAATTCCGCCGCCGAACATCGCGTAGACAACACCCATCGGAGTGGCCCACGAGATCACCTCCGTGACGTTGTCACGAGGCTGTGGATGAAATTCATCCTCGAGCATGTGGATAACTTCCTAGGTTGTCCACAGGAGTTATCCACAATGGGGATGAATGACACCCATGTAATTGAATGACGGTCACGATCCGGGTCGAATCAGATACTCGCTGGTCAGCGCCATCTCATGGTCATGACAAGGCCGACAACCATGAAACCGAAGCCGACGAGGAAGTTATAGTTTCCCAAGTCGTTCATCCACGTGATCGAATCCGCGGCCAAGTAGTACACAATCAGCCACGCCAGGCCGACAAGCATGAATCCGAGCATCACCGAGACGTACAACGTGCTCGACGGACCCATCTTCACCTTCACCGGAGTGCGGTTTGCCGGGTTGACTGTGTAGTCGTTCTTCTTACGGACCTTCGACTTGGGCATGACGTCCTCGCTCTACGGTGTGACCTGCATGTGTTACCTACACGCTAACGTAGCTGTGTCCAGTTGGTCACCGGCCGACCTGCACAATCCGGGAGGAGCCACGTGTCTTCGGGTGAATCTTCACGAACCGTCTGGCACATCGGTGTACTTGCCGTCTGCCTGGTAGCCGGTCTGATGGTCGCCACGGCGCAACGATCCGCCGAGGAGAACCAGCTCCAGGTCACCGAAAGCACCAGGCTCTCCGATCTGGTTCGCAGCGCCCAGGCCAATGCCGAAAAAGTCTCGGCCGACCGGGACGAACTTGCCGCCCAGCTCGATTCGCTGCAGCAAGACGCCGCTCGGTCCGACGCCGGAGTGGCCGCCGCGCTCGGTGACATCAAGAACATCTCCGCCGACGCGGGACTGACGGAGATGACCGGCCCGGGTGTTGTCGTCACGATGACGGACGCTCCGCGCAACGCCGACGGCAAGTATCCGGTCGACGCCACCCCGGACGACCTCGTCGTGCATCAGCAGGACGTTCAGAGCGTCCTGAACGCACTGTGGGCCGGCGGGGCCGAAGCGGTGGGCATGCAGGACCAACGGATCATCAGTACGTCGGCGCCGCGGTGCATCGGAAACACTCTTCTTCTTCACGGACGTACCTACAGCCCGCCCTACGTGATGAGCGCCATCGGTGACGTTGCGCGCCTCGAGGCGGCCCTCGCCGCCGAACCGGGCATTCGGATCTACAAGCAGTACGCGACCCGCTTCGGCCTCGGGTACACGCAGGCAACGCCGTCGCAGATCACGGTCCCCGCCTATACCGGCGGATAGCACGGGCGTTTACCCTGCTCTCATGAGGATTCTCGTCGTCGACAACTACGACAGCTTTGTGTTCAACCTGGTGCAGTACCTCGGCCAGCTCGGAACCGAAGCCGTGGTCTGGCGCAACGACGATCCACAACTGACGGCAGACCTCGAGGGTGCAGTAGCGCAGTTCGACGGCATTCTCCTGAGCCCGGGCCCCGGAACTCCGCAGCGCGCGGGAGCGACGATGGATCTGGTGAAGGTCTGCGCCGACACCAAGACCCCGCTGCTTGGCGTCTGCCTCGGACATCAGGCGATCGGTGCGGCTTTCGGCGGAACCGTCGACCGCGCGCCCGAACTGCTTCACGGCAAGACGAGTCTGGTTCACCACAAGGACGTCGGCGTCCTGGCCGGACTGCCCGATCCGTTCACCGCTACCCGCTACCACTCGCTGACGGTTCTCGAGGACACCATTCCCGAGGAACTCGAGGTGACCGCCCACACCGAGAGCGGCGTCGTGATGGCGATGCGCCACCGCGAACTGCCGATTCACGGCGTCCAGTTCCACCCCGAGTCCGTCCTCACCCAGGGTGGACACCGGATGCTCGCGAACTGGCTCGCAGTCTGCGGTGAGGCGCCGCCGGAAGGGCTCGTCGCAGCCCTCGAGGCCGAGGTCGCGTCGGCGCTCGGCGGCGCATTGCCCGCAATTCTCTGACACCTGTCCACAAAAAAGTGCCTCCCGGAAATCTCCGGGAGGCACTTTTTCACTTTGCTAGCGGCCGGGGATTCCGAGCGCTCCGACGCTGACGGTGATGACTGCGTCCTTGGAGATCTCCGAGCCCGGAGGCTGCGTCTGCGAGACGATCTTGCCCACCATTTCCGGGGTGAGCGTCGTGCTCTGGTTCTGCACCAGCTGCGATGCAGTTCCCGCCCAGCCGGCTGCGCGAAGCGTGCTCAACGCCTCGGACACCGTCTTGTTGGTCAGATCAGGCATCGCGACCTGGTTGCCGTTGGACACTCGTAGCGTCACGGTCGAACCCTTGGTGGCCGAAGTACCGCCGGTCGGGTCGGTCGAAACAACCTGTCCCTTGGGCAGTCCCGAATCGATCTCCGTGATCTGGACGACGAACCCGGCACCTTCGATGTTGGGCCTCGCCACCTCTTCACGCTGACCGGTGACATCCGGGACACGAACCTGCTCCGGTCCGGTGCCGACGGTGATCGAGACCGCGGAATCGAGAACAACCGACACTCCGACGGCCGGGTCCTGATTGACGATCTTGTCGACCTCGGCGACGGTCGATGCCGCCTTGCCGATGGTCGGATCAAGTCGGAGTCCGACGGAGTTGAGCTTCTTCTCCGCGTCGTCCTGGCTCAGCCCGGTCAGGCGTGGGATCGCGACCTGCTCGGGTCCGGTGGACACGTCGATGGTGACGGTGCTGCCCTTCTCGATACGCACCCCGGCAACCGGACGCGTCGTGATGACGTTTCCGGCGGCGATCACCTTGTCCGTCTTCTGCTGACGCTCCACCTGGAATCCGGCGTTGGTCAGCGTCGCCTCGGCGACGTCGGCGGGCTGGTTGGTCAGGTCACCCGGAACGGTCACCATCTCGACCTTCGGCGAGTTCACCCGAATGAGGAAGAACGTCACCAGACCGATCACCAGAAGCGCCGCGATGCCCATCAGGGCGTAGCGACCGCCCTTCTTCTTGGCAGGCGGCTCGGCGGCGCGAGTTGTCCTCGCAGGAACCGGCTCGACCGGATCGGGAGCGGTGCGGTAGTTCCCGGTGTCGGAGCCGACGGCGCCGAGGATGGTGGTGCGGTCCTCGTCGTTCATCACCATCGGCGCACTCGGACGCTGACCGCCCAGGACACGCACCAAGTCGCTGCGCATGTCGCCGGCGCTCTGGTAGCGGTTGGCCGGGTTCTTGCTCATTGCCTTGAGAATGATCGAATCCAGCTCGCGCGGAATGTCGGGATTGATCTCCGACGGCGTCTGCGGATCTTCACGAACATGCTGGTACGCCACGGCGACCGGTGAATCACCCTTGAAGGGCGGCTCGCCCGTCAGAATCTCGAACAGCACACAACCGAGCGAGTACACGTCCGAACGCGCGTCCACCTGCTCACCGCGCGCCTGCTCCGGCGAGAGGTACTGAGCGGTGCCGATCACGGCGGCCGTCTGCGTCATCGGGCTCGACGCGTCGGAAATGGCACGGGCGATACCGAAGTCCATCACCTTCACGGCGCCGGCACGGTTGATCATGATGTTGGCGGGCTTGACGTCGCGGTGCACGATGCCGTTGCGGTGGCTGAAGTCCAAAGCGGCACAGACGTCCGCGATCACTTCCATCGCCTTGCGCGGAGCCATCGGTCCGGTGCTGCGCA
Source organism: Rhodococcus sp. RCBS9 (assembly GCF_029457415.1). Taxonomy (NCBI): domain Bacteria; kingdom Bacillati; phylum Actinomycetota; class Actinomycetes; order Mycobacteriales; family Nocardiaceae; genus Rhodococcus; species Rhodococcus sp. RCBS9. The sequence continues at coordinate 2,601,805 of NZ_CP120422.1, forward strand.
CGATGTCACGCAACGTGTCGCCGTCGACGTACTCCATGACGATGTACGGCAGCGGCCCGGCGTCGGTCTCGGCTTCACCGGTGTCGTAGACGGCCACGATCGCCGGATGGTTCAGCGCGGCAGCGTTCTGCGCCTCACGACGAAACCGCAAGTAGAACGTGGGATCGCGTGCGAGGTCTGCACGCAGCACCTTGATCGCGACGTCGCGGCTGAGTCGGAGGTCGCGCGCCAGGTGAACCTCGGACATTCCGCCGAAGCCGAGAATCTCACCCAGCTCGTAGCGGGAGGAGAGATTGCGGGGTGTCGTCATTGGTCTTGTCCTAGCGGTTCTTCAGCGTCTCCGGGATCCGCCAACGGCTCAGTGGTCGTTGTGGTCGTCGTTGTCGTCGTGGTGGTGGTTGTGGTCGTCGGAGTTGTTGTGGTCGTGGTCGGCGTTGTCGTGGTGGTTGTCGGCTCGGTCGTTGTGGTCGTCGGCCGAGTCGTCGTTGTTGTCGGCTCGGTGGTCGTCGTCGTCGGCCGAGTCGTCGTGGTGGTGGGCTTGGTCGTCGTGGTGGTCGGCAACGTCGTGGACGTGACGACGGGCGGCGTCGGGTCGCTCGGACCGTCGGTCGCGATCCAGACTCCGCCGATGATCAACGCCAACAGGATCAATCCGCCGCCGGCCCACGCCACGGCCTTCTGTCCACTGGTCAGTCCGCCGGCTGCCGCGTCGTCCGCAGCAGCGGCGCCCGTCACCGGGCCCGCGTACGTCGGCGGCATGACCTGCGTGGCACCCGTTGCCGGCAACGCGCTCGCGGCACCGGTAGCGAGCAGACCGGGCGGCGGTGGACGTCTCCCTGCCCGAACGGCTGCAACGGCGTCGGCGAACTCGCCGCCACTGGCGTAGCGGCCGGCCGGATCCTTGGTCAACGTGATGTCGATGAGCTCGCGGATGTTCGGCGGCAGGTCGGCCGGCATCGGCGCCGGGGTTTCCTGCACGTGCTTCATCGCGACGGTCAGCGCGCCGTCACCGGTGAACGGGCGTCTACCCGAAAGTGCTTCGTATCCGACGATTCCCAGCGAGTACACGTCACTCGCCGCGGTCGCGTCCTGACCGAGAGCCTGCTCGGGCGCGATGTACTGGGCGGTGCCCATCACCATTCCCGTGCGCGTGACAGGGGAGTTCTCGACGGCCTTGGCGATGCCGAAGTCCGTGATCTTCACCTGGCCCGTCGGCGTGATGAGGATGTTGCCGGGCTTCACATCGCGGTGCACGACACCGGCGTCATGTGCGACCTGCAGGGCGCGGCCGGTCTGCTCGAGCATGTCGAGGGCATGCGGAACCGCCAGGCGGCCGACGCGTGCCAGGACGGCGTTGAGCGGTTCACCGTTGACGAGTTCCATCACCAGGTACGCCGTGGAATCACCCGAGCTGTCGCGGGTCTCGCCGTAGTCGTAGATTCCGGCGATACCGGGATGGTTGAGCTGTGCGGTGGTGCGGGCCTCGAAGCGGAAGCGCTCCAAGAACTCCGGATCGGAAGAGAACTCGGACTTGAGTACCTTGACGGCGACGCGACGGTTGAGCCGGGAGTCGGTGGCTTCCCACACCTGACCCATCCCACCGGTGGCGATGAGACGGATCAATCGGTAACGATCGGCGATCAAAGCGCCGTTGTTCAACGCCACGGTTCAGCCCCCTTGGATTCCGGCTGCGATGACTGCACGACCGATCGGCGCAGCAACCGAGCCACCGGTAGCGGCGAGTCCGCGGTCACCACCGTTCTCGACGATGACGGCCACGGCGACCGTCGGATTCTGCGCCGGTGCAAAAGCGATGTACCAGGCGTGCGGCGGAGTTTCCCGCGGGTTCACGCCGTGCTCGGCGGTACCGGTCTTGGACGCGATCTGAACGCCGGGGATCTTGCCGTCGCCGCCGGTGAAGTTCTCCGAGCCGATCATCAGATCAGTCAGCGTTGCCGCCACTGCCGGCGAGATCGCCTGACCCATCGACACCGGTGACGGCGTACTGAGATCGGTCAGATCGGGCGCCTGCAACTGGGAGATCAGGTTGGGCTGCATCCGCACACCACCATTGGCGACGGTCGCGGCGATCACCGCATTTTCGAGCGGGGTCACCGCAACGTCACGCTGGCCGATGCTGGTCTGGCCGAGGGCAGCGTCGTCGGAGATGTCGCCGACGGTGCTGTCTGCGACCGGCAGCGGGATCGCGGGAGTGTTGGGACCGATGCCGAAGGCGCTGGCCTCGTCCTTGATGGCGTCGGCGCCGTCCTTGATGCCCAGTTCGACGAACGCCGTGTTGCACGAGCGCGCAAACGCGTCGCGCAACGACGCCGTCGGGTTGGGGCCGCACGTGCTGCCGTTGTAGTTCTCGAGGGTCGTGCTGGTGCCGGGCAGCGTGATCTGCGGCGCCGCGGTCAGCTGGTCGTCCGGGGTCGCGCCGTTGCCCAGAGCTGCGGCCGTGGTGAGCACCTTGAAGGTCGAGCCGGGCGGGTAGGTCTGCGAGATCGCGCGGTTGACCAGCGGATCGTTGGGGTCCGCGTTGAGCTCGTCCCACGCCTTCGTGGTTTCGGCGCCGTCGTGGCTGGCAAGCAGATTCGGGTCGTAGCTCGGGGTGCTGACCATCGTCAGGATGCGTCCGGTGCTCGGCTCGATGGCGACGACGGAACCGGTGTAGCCCTTGCTGGTCAACTGGTCGTACGCCACCTGCTGCATGGCCGGATTGAGCGTCGTGACGACGTTGCCGCCGCGCGGATCGCGTCCGGACACCAGGTCGAAGAAGCGCTGACTGAACAACCGGTTGTCCGAGCCGTTGAGAATCGGATCTTCGGTGCGCTCGAGGCCGGCGCTGCCGTACTGCATCGAGTAGAAGCCCGTGACCGGTGCGTACGGGTACGGATTCGGATACTCGCGCAGGTACTTGTACCGGTCGTCGGTGGCGCGGGAGGCGGCAAGCACCTGACCGGAAGCCGAGATCTGACCTCGCTGGCGTGAGTACTCGTCGAGCAGCACCCGCGAGTTGCGCGGGTCGGCTCGCAGGTCGTCAGCTTTGATGACCTGTACGTACGTGGCGTTGGCGAGGAGCGCGACAACCATCACCATGACGGCCATCGCGACGCGGCGCAGTGGAGTGTTCATACGCGCGGCATCATCTCGGTATTGGCGTCAGCGATTGGGGGCGGACCTTTCTTCTTCGTCACTACCGGCGCACGAGCCGCGTCCGAGATCCGGACGAGGATGGCCAGCAGTAGGTAGTTCGCGAGCAGCGACGAGCCGCCGTACGACATGAACGGTGTAGTCAGACCCGTCAGCGGGATCAGCTTGGTGACGCCGCCGACGACGACAAAAATCTGGATCGCGATCGTGAACGACAGACCGGCGGCGAGCAGTTTGCCGAAGCTGTCGCGCACGGCCAACGCCGTACGCAGGCCGCGCACGATGAGGAGCAGGAACAGCATCAGCACAGCGGCCAGGCCGATCAGGCCGAGCTCTTCGCCGATGGTCGCGATGATGAAGTCCGTCTTCGCGAACGGCACCTGGTTGGGGCGGCCGCTGCCCAGACCTGTTCCGGCGATACCACCGGTGGCCAGGCCGAACAGCGATTGCGAGATCTGATAACCGGTGTTGGCGTAGTCGCCGAGCGGGTCCAGCCAGGTGTCGACGCGCACGCGCACGTGTCCGAACATCTTGTAGGCGAAGAAGAATCCGATGGCGAGCAGTCCGCCGCCGATCACCAGCCAGCCCACACGTTCGGTCGCGATGTAGAGCATCACCAGCACGGTGCTGAAGAGCAGCAACGACGTACCGAGGTCGGTTTCGAAGACGAGCACGCCCACCGAGACGATCCAGGCGAGCAGGATCGGACCGAGGTCGCGGGCACGCGGAAAATCCATGCCCAGGAAGTGTTTACCGGCCGAGGTGAACAGGTCGCGCTTGGCGACGAGCACGGAGGCGAAGAAGATGATGAGCAGGATCTTCGCGAACTCACCTGGCTGAATGCTGAATCCGGGCAGGCGAATCCAGATTTTTGCGCCGTTCACGCTCGAGAACTTCGCCGGCAGGATCGCGGGAATCGCCAGGAACACCAGGCCTGCGAGGCCGAGGGTGTAGCTGAACCGCGCCATCAGGCGGTAGTCCTTCAAGAACACGAGCAGCAGCACAAAACCGGTGATCGCCAGTGCAGTCCACATGACCTGCTGGTTCGCATCCGGTGACGGTGCTTCGACGCCGTTGTAGAGCGCTGTCTGTTCGTCGGCGAGGTCGAGTCGGTGGATGAGCACCAACCCAAGGCCGTTGAGCAGGGCGACGATCGGCAGTAGCAGTGGATCTGCGTACGGCGCATACCGCCGAATTGCCAAGTGCGCGATCAGGAACAGGCCCGTGTACGCGAGCGCGTACTTAGCCAGATCGAGAGTGATCTTCTGTTCCTGGCTCGCCTCGACGAGCAGAAGCGAGACCGTCGTGATGATGACGGCGAAGCCCAGGAGCAGCAGCTCCACGTTTCGGCGGGTCGACTGGACCGGCGCCGGGGCAAAACCTCCGGGCGGACTCGGAAAAGCCGTCCCCGCAGCTGCGTTGGACGACATCAGTTGACCGTCCTGCAAGTCTGACCGGGAATGTCGGTCGGCGTCGGCGTAGTCGTGGGTGCTGCCGTCGTCGGCGTGGCCGGCTCCGCGGGCGGCGCAGGAGCCGGAGTGGTCTCCGGTGCCGGCGGGGGAGTGGGCGCTGCCGTCGTCGTCGGAACCGGCTCACAACGAGGCAGCAGATCGCCGCCGATGAGACGGATCATCTGGCTCTGCGCATCCTCACGCTTGCCGGACGGCAGCCCGGCGCGCACCTGCTCCTGCGCCGACGGCTGCAGATCCGTCACTTCGAGGATGTTGCAGTTGCTGGGAATCGCGTCGGGGGAAACGAGAGTGAGGACGTCGTCGTCGCCGACGCAACCCACCAGATCCGCGTCTTGCAGCGAGTAGCCGAGCACCGAACCAGGGATTCCGCGCAGCACCGTCACGCGGCCGTTGTCTTCGCCGACGTAGTAGTTGTTGCGGATGACGGCGCGGCCGATCACGGCGCCGACGCCGATCAGCGCGATCAGCACCACGGCGAGGACCACCCACCACAACCGGTTCCGCTTCTTCTTCGGTTCCGGTTCGGGTTGGGAGACAACTCGCTTGGGCGTCGCGCGCGGCGGACGCATGGCAGCGGCGCGGCCGGCAGCGGTGTTGGGGGGAGGGGCGTCCTCTTCCTCTTCCGTCGACGCGGCGCCCGCGACAATGGGGTGAGACTGGCCGTAGTCGAGGTCGATGACATCGGCGACGACGACGGTGACGTTGTCGGGACCGCCGCTGCGCAGCGCCAATTCGATGAGACGGTCGGCGCACTGCTCCTGCGAGCCCTCGCGCATCGTGTTCTCGATGGTCTCGTCGCTGACCACGTCGGAGAGGCCGTCGGAGCAGAGCAGGTAACGATCGCCGGCGCGAGCTTCGCGCACGGTGAGCGTCGGCTCGATCTCGTTGCCGGTCAACGCCCGCATGATCAGGGATCGCTGCGGGTGCGTGTGTGCCTGTTCGGCGGTGATCCGGCCCTCGTCGACCAACGACTGCACGAACGTGTCGTCGCGGGTGATCTGCGTCAGGTGATCGTCACGCAGCAGGTAGGCGCGCGAGTCGCCGATGTGCACGAGACCGAGCTTGCTGCCGGAGAAGAGGATCGCGGTGAGCGTGGTGCCCATGCCGTCGAGTTCGGGTTCTTCCTCGACGTGATCGGCGATGGAATCGTTGCCCTCGCGGGTGGCTGCCTCGAGCTTGCCGAGCAGATCCTCGCCGGGCTCGTCGTCGTCGAGATGCGCCAGAGCGGCAATCATCAACTGCGACGCGACCTCACCGGCCGCGTGCCCGCCCATACCGTCGGCCAAGGCCAGCAGACGGGCACCGGCGTACACGGAATCTTCGTTGTTGGAGCGCACGAGACCGCGGTCGCTGCGCGCCGCGTAGCGGAGAACAAGGGTCACGGGCGTAGCTCGATTACCGTCTTGCCGACGCGAACCGGAGTGCCCAGCGGCACGCGCACCGCAGTGGTGACCTTGGCGCGGTCCAGATAGGTGCCGTTGGTCGAACCGAGATCCTCGACGTACCAGTCGGCGCCGCGCTGCGAGAGCCGCGCATGGCGCGTCGACGCGTAATCGTCGGTGAGAACGAGCGTCGAATCATCGGCGCGGCCGATCATGACCGGCTGAGAACCCAGGGTGATGCGGGTACCGGCGAGGGCGCCCTGCGTGACCACCAGGTACCGAGGCACCTTCGCCTTGCCCAGCGAGGGCAGGACCTTTCCGGCGCGGGTGTACCGCGGCGGAACCCTGACCCCGGAGCCGGCATAGATGTCGGAGCGGAGAGTGCGGAGGACTGCCCAGACGAACAGCCACAGTAGGAGCAGGAAGCCCGCCCGTGTGAGTTGCAGAATCAGGCCCTGCACGGCTGTCCACCTCCTTCTATGGCTCGAGCCCCGCCGCAGCGGGGTTCGAGCATTGTCGACTGGCAGCATCATAGGGGGCTCTGGGCCCCGAAGATCACGATACTGACAGCCGCGTGACGGCGGCGCGCCGACGGACCGCCGAATGTTCGATTGTTATCGGAAAAATCCTGGCGTCCGTTTCTCAGCTCAGAGAATGCGAACCAGAATCTCCGAGTGACCTGCGCGAATGATGTCGCCGTCTGCCAGCTGCCAGTCCTGGACCGGTGCTCCGTTGACGGTGGTGCCGTTCGTGGATCCCAAATCGGACAGCATCGCGGTGCGGCCGTCCCAACGGATGTCGATGTGGCGACGTGAGACGCCGGTGTCCGGGAGGCGGAACTGAGCTTCCTGGCCGCGGCCGATGACATTGCTGCCGTCGCGAAGCTGGAAGTGGCGTCCGCTGCCGTCCTCGAGCTGCAGGGTTGCCGTCAGGCTCTGGGCCGTCGGTGCGTAACCACCCTGCGGCTGGGCGTAACCCTGCTGCGGGTAGGCCTGCGTCTGCTCGAAGTTGCCGCCCTGCTCGTAGCCACCCTGCTCGTACGGCTGCTGTGTGTACGCCTGCTGGTCGTAGCCGCCCTGCTGGTAGCTCTGCTGGTCGTAGCCCGGCTGATCGTAGGACTGGCCGTTGTAGGGCTGCTGGTAACCCTGCTGGTCGTAGCCACCCTGCTGGTAGCCCTGCTGGTCGTACCCACCCTGGTACGCCTGCTGGCCGTAGCCCTGCTGGTCGTACGGCTGCTGCTGGTAACCCTGCTGGTCGTAGCCGCCGCCCTGCTGGTCATAGCCCTGCTGGTCGTAACCGGCCTGCTCGTACGGCTGCTGCTGGTTCGGGTACGCCTGCTGGTCGTAGCCACCCTGCTGCTGGTTGTAGCCCTGCTGGTCGTCGCCCGTGCGGTAACCGTCGCCGCGGTCGTAACCGTTTTGGTACGGCGCTTCCTGGCCCTGCGGAGCGGCGTAACCGCCGTCGTCGTGGGAGTACCCGTTCCGTGCCGGCTGCTGCGGTTCGGGCTGGCGACCCGCCGGTTCGCGGCTTGGTTCGTAGCCTGAGTTCTGCGTCATGGGGCCGGCTCCTGGTTGTGACGGGACTGGATTGGAAACAGGGGGAACAATCGGTGCGGGTCGCTGAGGCGGCCGTTGTGGAGGCCGCGACGAAACCTGCGGAACATGCGACGGCGGTGATGCCTGCTCGGCGTCACCATCCGGGTCGACGGTTCCGCGGGTGCGGAACTGACCGGTGTGGAGCGTAGGCGAAGGCTCGAAGGTGACCGAGATGTCGCCGTACGTCTGCCAACCCTGATCGCGGATGAAATCCTGCAGGTGTCGGCTGAAAGCTTTTGTCGTCAGTTCGCGATCTGCTGCCAGCTCTTCGTGATCGGAGTTGTTGATGGTGATCACGTAGTTGTTGGGGGCGAGAAGGATTCCGCCGCCGAGGTGCTCGACGCGGTCACGTGCCTCCTGCTGGAGCGCCGCCTCTACTTCCTGCGGCACAACACCACCACCGAAGACCCGCGCGAATGCGTCGCCGACAGCTCCTTGGAGCTTTCGTTCGAATCGCTGCACGATGCCCATCGGGCCCTCCTCTCGCCTCGCATCTACGACGGCAAAATGCTCGGCAAGTAGCGCCGGCACCGCCTTGTCGCGTGTCGTCCAAACTGCTGTACAGGTTCCACGGTACTGTCAAATGTCGCTTCGGCAGTACCTGGCCGCTGTTTCAGCATGGTATCGGTTCTGGGCTTTTGGGTGCTCGGTGTTCATCGATTCGTGCCCTGAGCTGCACGAATAGAACTTTCAAAGTTTGTCGTGATAATGTTTCGGCGTTGCTCGGGCGAGTGGCGGAATGGCAGACGCGCTGGCTTCAGGTGCCAGTGTCCTTCGGGACGTGGGGGTTCAAGTCCCCCTTCGCCCACCACAAGACGAGGCTACGAACTCACAAGAGTTGGTGGCCTCGTTTTTTGTTGTCGGCTATCTGGCCGCAGCCTGAATGAAGCTCAGAACGAAGTCCAACGCGGTGCCCGCAAACGGGTCGCCGACTGGTTGAGGGGGCGCGGCGGGCGCAGTGATCTGAGGGGTCATCATCCCTGGCGGCAGTGTGCCGGGCGGGAGATTGATGATGGCGTTGATGTCGTAGATGGTGTTGTCGGGACCGTTGGTCACCGCGAAAGAGATACTGCCGAAGTCGGCGACCGGAGTGTCGGCCGATGCAGTACCAACAGCGCTGCCGAAGGTGATTGCGGCAGCGAGCGCGCCGACACCGAGGGCCGCGGTGGTCCGGGACAAACGAGTAGGCGTTGCGGGTCCATTCACAGATGTGCTCCCTTTCGTGGTGACAGCATCCGTGCGCGGGATGCCAAGCAGCCAGGAGATTGCAACCACTATCGAGGAAGATAACGGACATTCACCCCATGGCGGGGTGGTTCGCACGAAGTGCTCCGTCGTTCTGGAGTTGTCGGGATGGAGGTTTTCGACGGAGCGTCCAGACTTAACACAATCACTTGGTTCTTGTAATCACAGCTTGGATCGTGGGGCGACCACCCGCAGCACGCCGGCTATGAGAGCTATGGCAGCGGCGGCAGACTGAAGAATCATCAAAGATGCGATCGACACCATCGCGAGGCCGTCTTTCATCGAGAAAGTCGGTTTGCCGGACTGTTTCTCCTCTCTTTCCCTTTTGACGATCCGGTGGTCTTCCTTGTCAGACCACTTCTGCCGCAATTGAATTCGCGTGGCGCGATGGGCGGTGCTGTAGTGCCTTAACCGGGCGGACCAGACTGACTCTTCCTGCCGCTTGAGCTCAGAGTCTGTTCGGGCGTATGCGCGTGCGTTGCGTCGCCGGCGCTCTGAACGTCGAGATTGAGGGTGCAACAAGATTAACTTTCCACTTCGAATAAGACGCTTTGAATACCTCTGTCGTGTAAGCGAAGGAGATCACTTTTCGACACAGTCTATGACGTCGATTTCCTCGCTAAATCTTGCAACTCGGGTTCCTGTCGGTAGCCCGTGCAATGGTGACATAAAGCATCCTCGTAAAGAAAGGAATACTCATGACCACCGTTACCGCGATCTTGGCGATTGCGACCGCGTTGCTCACGATTCTCGACTCGGCGCGTCGCTATATGGGAGGGTTCTTCTCCGACCGCTATGTCATGAAGCGTGTGGCCGATCGAATCGATTTTGAAGACGATCACCTCGCTGCCGCACAGCGGGTAGAGGCGGCGGGTTATCCCGACTTCGCTAATGAACTGCGGGAAGCGGGGCGCAAGGCGATCCCCCGACTGGTCGAGACATACCGTGATCGCCGCTCGCATAAGTCTACTTTTCTATTCGGCTATATTGCTGGCCTCCTCTTCGCAGTTGCCCTTATTGGTGGTGTCCTCACGAATTTAGCTGTAGATCGCTTTGAACAGCCGACACTCCATATGTGGCTGGCGAACGCAATCGCAGTCGGGTTTCTCCTATCGATTTTGGCTTATGGTGGAGCCTTCATCTGCTGGTTTCGGTCGCTGAATAGGGTGCAAGCACGCGTGGAATTACTGACGCGGTAACGCATTGGCGCCGCCCCGCCAGTTCTATGTGACAACGCACCTGGGGCATACGCTACTTGTCAATTGTGTTCGGCAAGTGAAACGCGGGCACTCGCAACATCTTGGTTCGCGCCGTCATGGGCGCTATGTCGCGCGGTGTCGGCATTGCCACTTGAGTCGATTTGCATAACAAGCCAGCTGTTCGCGCACGAGCGTTTTTCGCGGTAGCCCTGCTTTGAGGGATTCTTGAATTTCGTGACTCCGTGGATAGCATAAGCAAGCCGACGTCAATGCCTAACGACCACACTGCTCGACCCTTGCCGGAGTGACGGCTACGCGCAAATCCGAAGTCGACGATCATCCTTGGTGGGGTGACTCGCGAGTGAATGTTTGTCCGAAATGTCGTCCCCATCGGGGACGCCTCAACCCTGAGACTTCAGCGCCGCCCGCGCCGCATTGAACCCACCCATCCCGTGGACCCCGCCGCCCGGGGGAGTTGCGGACGAGCAGAGGTACACGCCCGGAACCCCGGTGGCATAGGGGTCCAGCCCGAACCGGGGGCGCGCGATGATTTGGCGCGCCGTGTTCGCCCCCGCGGAGATGTCGCCACCCACGTAGTTGGGGTTGTACGCCTGCATCTGCGGCACATTGCGCACGTGGACGCCCACGATCCGGTCCCGGAACCCCGGCGCGAAGCGCTCGATCTGACTCGTGATCGCATCGGTGGCGTCACCTGGATATCCGTGCGGCACATGCGCATACGACCACACAGGATGGATGTCTCCGACGGAACGGGAAGGGTCGGCCAAGAATTGCTGGCCCAACAGAATGAAAGGCTTGTCCGGCATCTGACCCCGCACGGTCTGACGTTCGACAGCAGCAGTTTGCGAAATCGTCCCGGACAGGTGCAGGGTGCCGGCCTTGCGGGCGTGCGGATTCGTCCACGGCACGACGCTCCCGTCGGAGTCACCACGCACGGCGTAGTCGACCTTGTAGGCGGCGGTGCCGTAGCGGAATTTGCGGTAGGCCCGGGCAATGCGGTCGGGTTGCCGACCGTCGAGCAGACGACCGGCCGCGTCTGGTGCGATGTCGAGCATGACGATGTCGTAGTCGGCGATCTGGGAGTAGTTGGTGACCCAGTTCCCGGTTTCGATGGTGCCACCGAGGCTGCGCAGAATCGAGGCGAGCGCATCCGCAATTGATCCTGAACCCCCTTGCGCCACAGGCCAACCGTGAGCATGAGCGGCCGCAGTGAGCATCGAGCCGACAGCACTGGAGAGAGGAAGGGTGAGCGTCCCGAACATGTGCGCCGCGACGCCGCCGAACAGCGCCCGCGCTTGTGGGGTCTTGAACATCCGCGCGAAACCCGTCGCGGGAAGCAGAGCGCCCGTCCCGAAACGCGCGAGCATCAGCGGGTGCTTCGGAACGTGCACGATCGGCTTGAAGACGTCCTGCACCAACTCGTCGAAGTTCTCGGAGAGGTATCCGAAGACGTCGAGCCACCTCTTACCGTCGGCACCCAATCCGTCAGCGGTCCGGTTGATGTCGCGCCACAGAACCCCGGCGGTGCCGTCGTCGAGTGGATGGACCAGATCGATCTCGGGCCACAGCCACGTCAGGCCATGTTTGGCGAGCCCGAATTCGCGGTCGAGGGCCTTGAAGTAGGGAGAAGCCAAAGCGGTGGGATGGAAGGCGGAGCAATCGTCGTGGACGAGTCCGTCGACTATGTATTCGCTGCTGCGGGTGCCACCGCCGATCTTGTCCGCACCCTCGATGACATGAACGTCGATTCCGGCGCGGGCGAGTTCGATCGCCGCCGCGAGACCGTTGGGGCCACTGCCCACCACTACTGCTGTTGTCATTTGCTCTTCGCCACCCGTCTTCTCAAGGGTGAGCCTACGGAAATTACAGCGATGGCATTCTGCGAGCAAACAATTCAGGCCTAGACCTTGGTTGATCGATCAACTTTTGTTACAGTTCGAGGCGCACTGGCCGCAGCTGATTTTCATCGCTGCGGCCAGTTGTTGCATTCATCGCCCATCGCGCCTGTTTCCTGCGGATTCGGTATCCTGTGAATCGGAACTTCTCTGCACAGACGCAGCTCCGAAATCTGTCGAGGGGCCTTCTGGCTCCCTGCATCGCCGCAGTTCAGAGCAATTATAGGGCTACCTTAGTTGCGCCCGTGCCGGGGTTCTGAATTATCGTTTTCGTTACACGGTTGACTCACAAAAGTTTCAACCGACCGAAGACTCACGTCGCCGGGTGCCAGAACGCACACCATCGCGTCTGCGCAGGGCGGCTACTTCGGTGGTACCGAACACATCGTCGTGTCGGTGCTTTGAAGGACTTGCATTGCAAGTTGATGGCCATCAGCGCTGCTGGTCGTCGGTGCATCTTTATGGCATACGAAGGCTGGGTATGAAGCAACTTCCAGGCCCCCAGGGCCTCTATCACCCGTCCAATGAGCACGACTCCTGTGGAGTCGCATTTGTTGTCGACATGCATGGTCGCCGCAGCAGGGACATCGTCGAAAAGGCGATCACCGCTCTGGTCAACCTCGAGCATCGCGGCGCTGCCGGATCAGAACCCAACACGGGTGACGGTGCGGGCATTCTGCTGCAGGTTCCCGACAAGTTCTTCCGAGCTGTCGTGGACTTCGCGCTGCCCGCCGAAGGCGCGTACGCAACCGGTATCGCATTCCTCCCGCAGGGCGACGCCGATGCACACGAGGCTGCTGCTGCAGTCGAGAAGATCGTCGTCGAAGAGGGCCTGAAGGTTCTCGGCTGGCGCGAGGTCGGAACCGACGACTCCTCGCTGGGCGCACTGGCGCGCGACGCGATGCCGACGTTCCGTCAGATCTTCATCGGCTCCGAGGGTGACAAGTACACCGGCATGGATCTCGAGCGTCGTGCATACGTGGTGCGTAAGCGCACCGAGCACGAACTCGGCTCAGAAGGCGCCGGCAAGGGTGGCCCGGGTAGCGAGACCGTGTACTTCCCCAGCCTGTCCGGCCAGACGTTCGTCTACAAGGGCATGCTCACCACCCCGCAGCTCAAGGGTTTCTACCTCGATCTGCAGGACGATCGTGTCGAGAGCGCACTGGGCCTGGTCCACTCGCGCTTCTCCACCAACACGTTCCCGTCGTGGCCGCTGGCGCACCCGTTCCGCCGGGTCGCTCACAACGGTGAGATCAACACCGTCACCGGCAACGAGAACTGGATGCGCGCTCGCGAGTCCCTCATCGACAGTGACGTCTTCGGTGGCCGCGAGAACCTGGACAAGATCTTCCCGATCTGCACCCAGGGCGCCAGCGACACCGCTCGTTTCGACGAGGTGCTCGAGATGCTGCACCTCGCCGGCCGCAGCCTGCCGCACGCAGTTCTCATGATGATCCCCGAAGCCTGGGAGAAGCACGAGAGCATGGACCCCGCTCGTCGGGCGTTCTACGAGTACCACTCGGCTCTCATGGAGCCCTGGGACGGACCGGCGTCGGTGTGCTTCACCGACGGCACCGTCATCGGCGCCGTGCTGGACCGCAACGGTCTGCGTCCGTCGCGTCTGTGGATCACCGAAGACGGCCTCGTCGTCATGGCGTCGGAGGTCGGCGTTCTGCCGATCGATCCGTCCACCGTGGTCCGCAAGGTCCGCCTCCAGCCCGGCCGCATGTTCCTCGTGGACACCGCGCAGGGCCGGGTCATCAGTGACGAGGAACTGAAGAACGAACTCGCTGCCGAGCACCCGTACCAGCAGTGGATCGACGAAGGTCTGATCCACATGGACGACCTGCCGGACCGTCCGTACACGTACATGTCGCACGAGCGCGTCGTCCTGCGTCAGCAGCTCTTCGGTTTCACCAACGAAGAGGTCAACCTGCTGGTCAAGCCGATGGCACTCTCCGGTGCCGAGGCACTGGGCTCGATGGGTACCGACACTCCGATCGCCGTGCTCTCGTCACGTCCCCGGATGCTGTTCGACTACTTCTCGCAGCTCTTCGCTCAGGTCACCAACCCGCCTCTCGACGCGATCCGTGAAGAGGTCGTCACCAGCCTCGGCGCGACCATCGGCCCCGAGGGCGACCTGCTGCACCCGAATGCGGACTCCTGCAAGCAGATTGCGCTCCCGCAGCCGATCCTGCACAACGACGACCTGTCGAAGCTCGTTCACGTCAACGACGACGGCGAATTCCCGGGCTTCCGCAGTGTCGTTATCCGTGGCCTGTACCCCGTCAAGGAAGGCGGCGACGGTATCCGTCGTGCGCTCGAGGGCATCAAGTACCAGGTCTCGCAGGCAATCGAGGGTGGCGCACGCATCGTCGTGCTCTCGGACCGTGAGTCCACCGAGGACTACGCGCCGATCCCGTCGCTGCTCCTCACCTCGGCCGTGCACCACCACCTGGTTCGTGAGAAGTCGCGCACCAAGGTCGGTCTCATCGTCGAGGCCGGCGACGCCCGCGAGGTGCACCACATGGCGCTCCTCATCGGCTTCGGTGCCGCAGCGGTCAACCCGTACATGGCTTTCGAGACCATCGACGAGTTCCTGCAGAACGGCGAGCTCGAGGGTCTGACCCTCGAGAAGGGCATCGCGAACTACATCAAGGCAGCCGGCAAGGGTGTCCTGAAGGTGATGTCCAAGATGGGCATCTCGACGCTCGCGTCGTACACCGGTGCTCAGTTGTTCCAGGTCATCGGCCTCTCGCAGGAGCTGACGGACGAGTACTTCACCGGTCTGCAGTCGCAGCTCGGTGGCATCGGCCTCGACCAGATCGCAGCCGACGTCCAGGCACGTCACGCCGTCGCATACCTCGATCGCCCCGAAGAGCGCGCTCACCGCGAGCTCGAGGTCGGCGGCGAGTACCAGTGGCGTCGTGAAGGCGAGTACCACCTGTTCAACCCGGACACGGTCTTCAAGCTCCAGCACGCAACTCGCACAGGTCAGTACGAGGTGTTCAAGGAGTACACGACCATGGTCAACGACCAGTCGGAGCGCCTTGCCGCTCTGCGTGGTCTGTTCGACTTCAACATCGGCAAGCGGCCGTCGATCTCGATCGACGAGGTCGAGCCCGCCAGCGAGATCGTCAAGCGTTTCTCGACGGGTGCGATGAGCTACGGCTCCATCTCCGCCGAGGCTCACGAGACTCTCGCCATCGCGATGAACCGTCTGGGCGCCCGCTCCAATTCCGGTGAGGGCGGCGAACATCCGTCGCGCTTCACGCCGGACGAGAACGGCGATCTGCGTCGCAGTGCCATCAAGCAGGTCGCGTCGGGACGCTTCGGTGTCACCTCGCACTACCTGAGCAACTGCACCGACATCCAGATCAAGATGGCGCAGGGAGCCAAGCCCGGTGAGGGCGGCCAGCTTCCGGCTCACAAGGTGTACCCGTGGGTGGCCGAGGTTCGGCACTCCACACCTGGCGTCGGCCTGATCTCGCCGCCTCCGCACCACGACATCTACTCGATCGAGGATCTCGCTCAGCTGATCCACGACCTGAAGAACGCCAACCCGCAGGCCCGCATCCACGTGAAGCTGGTCTCCGAGGTCGGCGTCGGAACCGTCGCGGCCGGTGTCTCCAAGGCACATGCCGACGTCGTTCTGATCTCCGGTCATGACGGTGGCACCGGTGCCACCCCGCTGACCTCCGTCAAGCACGCGGGCGCACCCTGGGAACTCGGCCTCGCCGAGACCCAGCAGACGTTGCTGCTCAACGGTCTCCGTGACCGCATCGTCGTGCAGGTCGACGGCCAGCTCAAGACGGGTCGCGACGTCGTCGTCGCTGCCCTGCTCGGCGGCGAGGAGTTCGGTTTCGCCACCGCACCGCTGGTTGTCTCGGGCTGCATCATGATGCGCGTCTGCCACCTTGACACCTGCCCCGTCGGTGTCGCGACGCAGAACCCGTTGCTGCGTCAGCGTTTCAGTGGCAAGCCGGAATTCGTCGAGAACTTCTTCATGTTCATCGCCGAAGAGGTTCGCGAGCTTCTCGCGGAACTCGGCTTCCGCACGCTGCTCGAAGCCGTCGGCCAGGTCGACATGCTGGACACCACGCGCGCTCTCGATCACTGGAAGGGAAGCAAGGCAGGCAATCTCGATCTGTCGCCGATCCTGACCCAGGTCGAGTCCGCGTTCATGGACCAGGACGTCCACTGCACCGGCACGCAGGATCACGGTCTCGACAAGGCGCTCGATCAGCAGTTGATCGTTTCGGCCCGCAACGCACTCGACAAGGGTGAGGCGGTCTCTTTCGAGTCCGCGATCACCAACGTCAACCGCACGGTCGGCACCATGCTCGGCCACGAGGTCACCAAGGCGTTCGGTGGAGAGGGCTTGCCCGACGGCACCATCGACATCACGTTCACCGGTTCCGCCGGTAACAGCTTCGGTGCTTTCGTGCCCAGCGGTATGACCTTGCGCCTGCACGGCGACGCCAACGACTTCGTCGGCAAGGGCCTCTCGGGTGGACGCATCGTCGTACGCCCGCCGCTCGATGCAGCGGAAGGCTTTGTCGCCGAAGACAACATCATCGGTGGCAACGTCATCCTGTTCGGCGCCACCAGCGGCGAGGCTCTGCTTCGCGGTGTCGTCGGCGAACGCTTCGCAGTCCGTAACTCCGGCGCCACTGCCGTCGTCGAGGGTGTGGGCGATCATGGTTGCGAGTACATGACGGGTGGAAAGGTGGTCATCCTCGGAGCCACCGGACGTAACTTCGGCGCCGGCATGTCCGGTGGCGTCGCGTACATCTACAACCCCGACAAGGCATTCGAGAAGAACCTCAACACCGAACTGGTGGACCTCGAGGATCTTTCGGGCGACGACTTCACCTGGTTGAAGGGCGCCATCGAACGTCATCGCGACGAAACCGGCTCCGAGGTTGCCACGCGCATCCTCGCTGACTGGTCGCAGCAGGTGGGTCACTTCGCAAAGGTGATGCCCCGCGACTACAAGAAGGTTCTTTTGGCCATCGCGGCCGCAGAGAAGGATGGCAAGAACGTGGACGAGGCAGTTATGGAGGCAGCTCGTGGGTGATCCAAGCGGCTTCCTGAAGCACACGTCGCGCGAACTTCCGGTTCGCCGGCCGGTGCCGTTGCGCCTGCTCGACTGGAAAGAGGTCTACGAGGAGTTCCCGAGGGAAACCCTCAAGACCCAGGCCAGCCGTTGCATGGACTGCGGAATTCCTTTCTGCCACAACGGTTGCCCTCTCGGAAACTTGATTCCCGAGTGGAACGACCTGGTCTACAAGGACCACTGGCACGACGCCATCGAGCGTCTGCACGCGACCAACAACTTCCCGGAGTTCACCGGTCGTCTGTGCCCCGCACCCTGTGAGGCGTCCTGTGTCCTGGGCATCAACCAGGATCCGGTCACCATCAAGCAGGTCGAGGTCGAGATCATCGACAAGGCCTTCGACGAAGGGTGGGTCAAGCCGGTTCGCGCCGCGCACGCCACCAACAAGAAGGTTGCGGTTGTCGGCAGTGGTCCGGCCGGTCTGGCTGCAGCGCAGCAGCTGACCCGCGCCGGTCACGCAGTGACGGTCTTCGAGCGGGCAGACCGCATCGGCGGCCTGCTGCGCTACGGCATCCCCGAGTTCAAGATGGAGAAGCGGCACATCGACCGCCGTCTCGAGCAGATGGAAGCCGAAGGCACCGTCTTCAAGACCAACGTCAATGTCGGCGTGGACATCACCGCGGACGAGCTGCGTGAGCAGTTCGACGCAGTGGTTCTGGCCGGCGGCGCCACCGCAGCTCGCGATCTTCCGATCCCGGGCCGCGAACTGGACGGCATCCACCAGGCGATGGAGTTCCTGCCGATCGCCAACCGCGTGCAGTTGGGTGACCTCGACGCTCCCACCATCACCGCTGAGGGCAAGAAGGTTGTCATCATCGGCGGCGGCGACACCGGAGCGGACTGCCTCGGCACCTCGCACCGTCAGGGTGCGGCCAGCGTCCACCAGTTCGAGATCATGCCGCGTCCGCCGGAGACTCGCGCCGAGCAGACTCCGTGGCCGACGTACCCGCTCATGTTCCGCGTGGCTTCGGCTCACGAGGAGGGCGGCGAGCGTCTGTTCTCCGTCAACACCGAGAACTTCGTCGGTGAAAACGGCAAGGTCACCGGACTCAAGGCTCACGAGGTCGAGATGAAGTCGGGTCGCTTCGAGAAGGTCGAGGGCTCGGACTTCGAGCTCGAAGCCGATCTCGTGCTCCTGGCAATGGGCTTCGTCGGTCCCGAGAAGCCGGGTCTGCTCACCGATCTCGGTGTCGACTTGAACGAGCGTGGCAACGTCGCCCGCACGTCGAAGTGGAACACCAACGTCGACGGCGTGTTCGTGGCCGGCGACATGGGCCGCGGTCAGTCCCTGATCGTCTGGGCCATCGCCGAGGGACGTTCCGCAGCAGCCGCTGTGGACACCTACCTCGAGGGTGTCACGGCCCTTCCGTCACCGATCCACCCGACAGCGGCTCCGCAGCGCTAGAGGCTCTCACAAAGCCGCACCCCACCGCATTCGGTGGGGTGCGGCTTTGTTTCTGCAAGCAATTCGCACGATCTGTAACAAACCTTCATCAATCGTGCATCGGACAGACACAACGCCCAGACAGTATGATTCCGGAGCACCGATAGTGGTGTATGGGTTGCTGAAGGTAAAACAGGGGAGTTTCATGCGTGCGAGGCGTCTCGTTGCGGTGTTGTCGGCACTTGCTGCGGCAGTAGTGGTACCGGTTGTCAGTGCTCCCGTGGCGTCGGCTGATCCCTGCCCCAGCCTGTACGTCGTGGCCATCCCGGGAACCTGGGAGCCCTCGGGCACCAGGCCCGGCGCCGGCATGCTCGCCCCGGTGACCAACGGGCTTCCGGGCTCCGTACGCACCGATTACGTCACCTACTCGGCGACGGCCTTCCCGTGGGAGTCCAACGTCTACGCCAAGTCGAAGCAGCAGGCCGTCGACAATGCCCGCGGCATGATCGGCGCCATGGCCGCCTCGTGCGGTGACACTCGCTTCGCCATCGTCGGATACAGCCAGGGCGCCGACGCGGCAGGCGATCTCGCCGCCGAGATCGGAACCGGCATCGGCGTGGTCCCCCCGACTCGCGTCGAGGGCGTCGGCTTGCTGTCCGATCCCCGTCGTTCCGAGTCCGACGTCCTGATCGGCCCCGCTGTCGGCGGTAACGGTGCCAGCGGCCCTCGCATCGGTGGATTCGGTTGGCTGTCAGGCAAAACGGTGACGCTGTGCGCGGTCGGTGACCTGTACTGCTCGACGCCGAAGGACGATTTTGTGATGCGCCTGGCCGGATTCATGGCTCAGGCGTCCGATCCCACTCCGGCCAGTGCGCTCGCGCTGCGCGACGAAGCGGCCGTGATCGTCAACGATCTGATCACCGCAGGCGGGCTCCCCGCTCTGATGGCCCAGCTCGATCCGGGCGCGAATTCGCGTCGCATCGATCAGCTGGTCGACTTCTACGGCTCGCAGGTCCACACCGACTACACGCGTTACGTCGTTGACGGCGCAGGCAATTCGGCTACATCCTGGCTGCACGGCTGGTTGGCCGGCAAGGCCTGATCAGCAGTACGTCTGCTCCGCCGTGTCGACGTAGATCTCGGCAATGCGCTGCGAGGACATCGGCGTGATCTGTGAGTACACCTCGCCGACGGAGTTGAACTCCGCCAGCACTTCGGACCGAGGCATACCGTCAGCGAGAGCCTTGCAGGTGCCGTCGGCGTAGAGGATCTCTGCGGAATCCATTCCGGCGGGAGGGATCCCGGCCAGACGCAGAGCGGCGATGTACCGCTGCCCCTTCTCGCCGGCGTTCGCGACGATCTCTTCCGGTGACCGGGCGTCGATCGGTGAGTTTGCCGGTGGCGCCACCGGCAGCGTTACCGGTGGGGGCGTCGATTCGACGACGCTCGGCGCGGCTTCCGGAGTTGCGGCGGGTGGGCTGGTCGCCAGCGCCGACAGGGACTCGGGGGCAGCTGAACTCGACGTTGCCGCGATCGACGTGCTGGTGGCAGCAGATGTGGATTCCGCTGCGTCGCTGTCGGATTGGCTGCTGCAGCCGCTGAGGATTAGGCCCGCTGCCGCGACGCAGAGGACCAGTCTGTTCGTGTTCATCACCCGTGAGTGTTACATACCGTACCGCTTATTTTGTCCGTTTTAAGGAAACTCCCTTTTGCCCTGTTTTTAAGTCGAAGTCCTGTGATATACATCTGTTCAGTTGTTACTTGTGAGTAGGAGCACACCGCAAAGACCTTGTCGGCGGCGGTCGAAACACAAGCAATGACTGCGAGTTTCGTCCCCCATCACATAAACGGCAGGGAGAAATCAGTGCAGAAATCTCACAAGAACGGCAACAGACGTCTCGGCACGCGCGTGGCCGTCATTGCAGGTACCGCAGGTGCGGTCCTCGCGTTCGCGGCGCCGATGGCCTCGGCTCAGGATCCGGTCGACAATTCGATACCCGGTGCCGCAGTGTGTCCGGCTACTGCCGAATCCTGTGTGTCGGTTGTGGTTCAGAGCGGAACCTTCGACAACAACGGCTTCAACCTCCCGATCGGAAAAGGCGACATGATCATCGCCGCCGAGGCCGGCTCCGGTGAAGGTGAGTCCACCGTTCTTCTCCCGCGCGACGACGGACACCACGGTGTCTACTCCAAGCCGTTGACCGTTCCGGGTGGAGTCCTCGGAATCGACCTGCCGTTCGGCAATCTGTTCGGCCTCGCCGCAGTCACCGCCGAGGTGGAGGCGACCGCTGCCCCGACCCTCAACGGCATCATCACCGACATGGATCTGAGCATCCCGGTGCGGATGAAGATCAACAATGCGTTCCTCGGCGACAACTGCTACCTGGGCTCCGCGGCTGCGCCGGTGAATCTTCGTCTCGCGCCTGACCCGTCGGTGGTACCGACCTACACGGTGCTCCCGGACAATGCACTGAAGGTGAGCCCGGTCGGGAACCAGGCCACCGGCTTCGCGCTGCCCGCCGCCAGTGGTTGCGGACCGTTCGGAGTGCTGAACCCGATCGTCAACTGGCGAGCAAAGGTACCGGCCACGTCGGGAACCTCGCTCAGCACGATCTCCGACGCCTACCTGTACCCGGGCGGCCTCACCGGTAGCGATCCTCTCGACGATCTCGGTGGCGGAACAGGATCCAGCGGTTCCAGTGGCTCGAGCGGTTCGTCCGGAAGCTCCGGTTCCTGAAAACTCGGATGCCTTGAAGCAGCGGTGGTGGCGGAATGTCACCACCGCTGCGGCGTCCGACCTGTAATAACCTGTGCCTCAGGGTGGGCGAAGGCGGACTCCATCAGGAGCACCTGCGCGGCCACGAAATCACAGGGGAGTCCTCAAACATGTTTCGAGACAGCGTTCTTGCGAGTCCGGTCCTGCGCCGGGGTGTGACGGCACTGGCAGTTGCGGCTGCAGCCACCATGTTTGTCGGTACTGCAGCGACGGCGGAGCCGGCAGCAGTTGTCGGTGAGGTGTCCGCGGACTCCATCGCGGCAGCCCGTGCGCAGGCCATCGGAACGACGGTCACCGTCGTGGGAACCGCGACTACGCCGTCTGGAGTGTTCGAATCCAGCTTCTACGACAAGGGCTTTGGTCTCCAGAGCGGCAATTCGGGCATCTACATCAGCGATCCGAACAACTCCGGGATTGCTCTCGGCGATCAGGTTCAGGTCACCGGAGTCCTCGCGGATCAGGAAGGCCTGCTCGTCGTCCGCCCGACTGCCGTCGAGGTAATCGGCACGACCTCCCAGATCAGCCCGGCGCGACTGCCCCTCAATGCGATCGGTGAGGGTAGCGAAGGTCGTCTCGTGACGGTGTCCGGAATCGTGAGCGGACCCGTCGTCGACGATCTGCCGTACGGCCACAAGATCCTGGTCTCGGGCGCCGAGGGAAACACCGTCATCTTCGTCAACACCCAGACCGGAATCGACGTCGATGCCGTCGCCGTCGGACGCCCGATCACCGTCACCGGTTTCAGTGGCCAGTACGCCAGCACCTACGAGGTTCTTCCCCGCTCGGAAGCCGATGTGCAGCAGGGTTTCACGGGCAGCCTGAGTTTCGGAAGCTGACCTAGATCTCGAACCGAGCTCCGACGCGCATCGACCCGGGAGACAACCGGCTGATCGTGCGTCCGAGCTTGGCTTCGACGGTCACGGGTACGACGGCCTTGTTCGTGCGAACCGCTTTCACGATGGCACTGGCGACTCGGTCAGGCGTGAAGTTGCGCTTGCGGTAGAAGTTGTCGACCTTGGTCTGGTTCTCGAGCTGCTCCTCGGCGGTGGTCCCGGCGAACTCGGTGGTCTTGAGGATGTTCGTGTGAACGAGGCCGGGGCAGATGGTGCTGACGCCGATGCCGTGTGGAAGCAGCTCTGCCCGTAGGCAATCCGAGAGCATGAATACCGCTGCTTTGCTTGTCGAATACGCGGTGAGGGCCTTCTGTGGTGTGTACGCGGCGGCCGAGGACAGATTGACGACGTGCCCTCCTGTTCCCCGGTCGATCATCATCGGGGTAAATGCCCGGCAGCCGTAGACAACTCCCCAGAAGTTGATGTCCATGACGCGCTCGAACTGGCGCTGCTCGGTGTCGGCGAATGTCCCGGAGAACCCGATTCCAGCGTTGTTGACGACGATGTCCGGTACGCCGTGATGTGCCGCGACGGTCTCCGCGAACCGAATCACGGCCTGTTCGTCGGACACGTCCACCTGATAGGCGTGGGCACCGCCACCGAACACTGCTTCGGCGCCGCCGGCTTGCGAAGGGATGTTTACAAGTGCCGCAGTGTCCTGCGCGCTTTCAAGATTGATGTCGGAGACCACGACGATAGCTCCCTGGGCGGCGAAGGCGAGGGCCGTTTCACGCCCGATGCCGCTGCCCGCACCGGTGATCACCACCAGCGTGCCGGTGAGATCGCGCAGTCGACGCTGCAACTTCGTTCCGCGTCGCCAGCCGGTGACGTCCTTCAGTAGCCCCATTGGTTGCCCTTTTCGTGTGTACGTTTGTGGCGTGTGTCTCTAGCTGACTTCCCCTCTGCGAAAGGTATCCGATGAGCGAGCTTCGTGTAGTTGCAACCATCCCGGCCAAGTCCGGTTCCGAGGACGACGTCCGATCGGCTCTGACAACTCTCGCGGAGGCGAGTCGGTCCGAGGACGGCTGTGTGTCGTACGAGTTGTTCGAGTCAGCGGCTGCGCCCGGCACGTTCGTCACGATCGAAACTTGGCGCGGGCAGGAGGAGTTGGACGCTCACATGCAGTCCCCGCATCTACAGGCCGCGCTGGCCGCTGCCGGACCACTTCTCGACGGCGCTCCGGCGATTCATCCGTTGAAAGGCGCCTGAATCAGAATGAATTCCTGACCTTCGCTAAGGGTCTGACCTGCGAATGTCGCTCAAAAACTGACCAATCGTCGCGCTTCATTCCACTGAGCGGGACCTGCGACTAATACCTGTGCCTTAAGTCACAAACTGTCTCGACAATGCTTCACATCACAGTTTCTGACCTGGAGGTTTTGAATGAGTCGCAGTTCTCGGCGCGGTCACCGCAAGGTTGCCGCCGTCGCGCTGGCAGTCTCCGCCGGCCTGTTCGTCTCGTCGTGCGCTGACAGCGGGAACGGGGGTGGGAGCGGCGACGCACCGGACTCCGGTTCGGGATTGTCCATCGGCCCGGTCAACGAGCAGTCCGGCGAGGGCGATCCGGTCAAGGGCGGCACCCTCACGTTCAGCGGGTACTCCGCCGTCACCAATCTCGATCCGGCGAAGACTCAGATCGCCGGTTCGGTCGCCGGTTCGGAGTTGGGCGCGATCTACGACACGCTCCTGCGGTACGACCCGGCGTCCAAGGAATTCGTTCCGAAGCTCGCAGAGTCGATGGAGCCGAGTTCCGACTTCAAGACGTGGACCCTCGAACTGCGTGACGGTGTGAAGTTCAGCGACGGGACGCCGGTGGATTCGGCGGCCGTCTCGGCGAGCCTCAATCGCTACGTCACCAACAAGGGACCGCAGTCGAGTCTGTACGCGTCGAAGGTCGCGTCGGTAGACACTCCGGATCCGTCGACGGTCGTCTTCAATCTCGTCGACCCGTGGACCGGTATCGAGTCACTGCTCTCCACCGGCCCCGGCATGATCGTCGCGCCGAGCGCCCAGCAAGGTGATCAGTTCACCCCGATCGGCGCGGGTGCCTTCACCCTCGAGAAGTTCGCTCCCAACGAGGAATTGATCCTCGACGCTCGGGAGGACTACTTCGACGGTGCCCCGAACGTGGACAAGCTGCGGTTGATCAGCATTGTCGGTTCGCAGTCCACCACTGAATCGCTCAAGAGCGGCGGCACGGACGTCGCATACATGCGTTCGCTACCGAACGTGCTGGATCTGATCGACTCCGGCTACCCGGGCTTCGTCGACATTCCGTCGCTGTCGTACCTGTCGCTGGTCAACACGGCACCCGGTCGTCCCGGTGCCGACGTGCGCATCCGTCAGGCATTGGCGCTCGCAACCGATCCCGTCGCACTCGACAACCGACTCAACGAGGGCAAGGGTCTGCCCGGACAGGTCATCTTCCAGGACACCTCCCGCTGGCATAACGACGTCGCTCCGATCGGCGTCGACACCGCCAAGGCGAAGCAGCTTCTCGACGAGGCCAAGGCCGACGGTTACGACGGCAAGATCACATACCTGACGCTGCAGGAGAATTCGGCGCAGGCGATGGCTCTCGCACTGCAGTCGATGGCCAACGCCGTCGGATTCGATTTCCAGATCGAGTACGTCAACTCGGTTGCCGACGTCGTCAAGCGTTTGTACGCCGACCGCGACTTCGACATGGCAACAGGTTCCGCCAGCCTCGCGGAAGCCGATCCTTTCGAGCGTCTGTACTCCAATCTCAAGTCGGGTGGACGGAACAACGCCACGAGCTTCTCCGACCCCGAGATGGATACGCTGCTCGATCAATTGGGTGTCGCGACGTCGACCGACTCGAAGATCGAGGTGCTCGCCAAGATCCAGGAGCGCGCCAACGAGGTTGTGCCGTGGCAGGTTTACGGCAACACCCCGTGGCTCGGTGTGTGGGGACAGAACGTCCACGGCATTCAGCAGAGCCTGGACGGAATCATGTTCTTCGACAAGGCCTGGAAGAACTGAAGGCTTCTGAAGAACTGAAGAACTGAAGAACTGACTGGACCCGAGAAGCGTCCCTGCGGGGACGCTTCTCGGCATCAGAGAGCGGGATAGATCAAGAAGTGAGATCGAGGGCAGCGCGGACGATGCTGTCGGAGTCGAGGCCGTGGTATCGGTAGACGTCCTCGAGTGAACCGACCTGACCGAACCGGCTCACTCCGAGCGCAGCGCCCGGAACGTTGTTGATTCCCGTCAGGAACGCGAGGGTGTGCGGGTGTCCGTCGAGAACAGTCACCATCGGCGCGGACCGGCTGCTCGGAAAGACCTGATCCAGGATCCACGACGGGCCGTCCGCGAGGCCGCGCCGCGATTGGAGCGCTTCGAAGAGCAAGCCGGGGCTGGTCACGCACACGACGTCGGCGGAAATACCTTGCTCGCCCAGTCTTTCGGCTGCGACCAGTGTTTCGGTGACGGTGGCACCCATGCCGACCAGGGTGACGGCCGGATCAGGGTTGTGCCGCAGTGTGTATGCCCCGGCGACCACCTGACTTCGGCGGCGTTCTCGCGCAGCCGGATCGGTCGGTACCGCGGCCAGGGCCTGATCGACCGGGCGGGTCGACAGGCGCAGATACGACGAGCTGCCGTCCGGGCGACCGAGGCGTCCGATGCTGTCGAGGAGCGTCCACTCGACGTCGACGGCGAATGCCGGTTCGAAACTGACGCAACCCGGCTGTTCCAGTCCGATGGATGGGGTCTTGATCGACTGGTGCGCACCACCTTCGGCGGCCAAGGTGACGCCCGACGGAGTGCCGACCATGATCGACTGTCCACCGGCGTAGATGCCGTACGACCACGGTTCGAGAGCCCGCTCGATGAAGGGGTCGTACATCACGCCGATAGGGAAGAGTGGCTGGCCCCAACGACTCCAGGTTGCACCGAGTTCGCCCATCAACCCGACCAGGTTGGTCTCGGCGATACCGAGTTCCATGTGCTGACCGGTGGGCTTCTCACGCCAGTGCATGATCGTTTCGGCGTCGTCGGCAAACCAGTTGTGCCGCTCGTCGGGGGACCAGACCCCGACCTTGTTCAGCCAGCCTGCGAGGTTGGTGGTGGAACTGACGTCCGGGCTCAGTGTGACAACACGTTTCGCGGCGTCCGGCGCTTCGCGGCTGAGGTCGAGTAGTACCCGGCCGAGAGCTGCCTGAGTGGTGGACGTGCCGGAGGGCGTACGGCCGATGTCTTTCGGAACTGCCGGGGGCACCAGATGCTCCACCTTCGGGCGAGTCAGGCGCCCAGCGGTTTCGGCGCAGATGCGGCCGGACGGGCTGTCGGTCTCGAACCGTTCCCAGGGCTTCGACGGATCCATGCCGAGTTCCGCCGCCAGGTGCTCGAACTGCTCGGCGGTGAGCAGCGACGAGTGGTTCTGCGGATGACCCTGCGTCGGCAGACCCCGACCCTTGATCGTGTACGCGATGATCACGGTGGGACGGGTGTCGTCGATCTGTGCGTACGCCTCTCGCAGAGCGTCGAGGTCGTGGCCACCGAGATTGCGGATGGCCTCGAGCACCGTGGCGTCGTCGAGGTCGTCGATCAGCGCCGTGATCGCGTCGGCGTCCGCCGCGTCGCCGGGCAGTCTCAGACGTACCTCGTCGGCCGTGCATCGCAGCAGGCGCTGGTACTCCGGATTCGGCATGTCCAGGATTCGTTCGCGCAACGCGGTGCCGCCCGGCCGGGTGAACAGTGATTCCAGCAGCGCACCGAACTTCACGGTGATGACCTGCCAGCCGGCACCCGAGAACATGCGCTCCAGGCGGGTTGCCGCGATGTTCGGCACCACCCGGTCGAGTGATTGGCGGTTGAGGTCGACTATCCACACGATCTCACCCAGTTCGGCAACCGAATGATCGAGAACTGCTTCCCACACCGCGCCCTCGTCGAGTTCGGCGTCACCGACCAGGGAGTACTGACGCCCGGTTCCGGCGCCGCCGAGGGAGGCGTCGACGTATCGGCGAGCGATGGCGCCCCAGATGGGAGCCGTCGCGCCGATACCCACCGAACCGGTCGAATAATCCACCGGATCAGGATCTTTCGATCGACTCGGGTAGCTCTGCAGGCCCCCGAATTCGCGCAGAGTCGTCAGGTAGGACTCGTCGAGTTCGCCGAGCAGATAGTTGATGCCGTGGAGCACCGGCGCCGCATGCGGCTTGACGGAAACCCGGTCGCCGGAACGAAGTTGGCCGAACCACAGCGACGTCATGATCGAGACCATCGACGCGCACGAGGCCTGATGGCCGCCGACCTTGAGCCCGCTGGGATTCGGACGGACACGGTTGGCGTGATGGATCATCGCGGTCGACAACCACAGAACGCGCTTCTCGATCTCCGCCAGTGACTCGGGAGCGTTCTGGTCGATGTTGGGGCTGTTCACGGCCGGTCCTGCCTTCAGTAGTGGACATCGATCACCGCACCGCCTGTACCCCAGATCGTGGGGCCGACGATGTGGTTGTGATGTTTGGCAGGACTTCCTGAGGCCGAACCGTTCGGTGCGGCAAAGTCCAGCCGCACCTGTCGATCTGTTGTGCAGATTCTGCGTCAAAGTCCATCATCGGCATACAGATTGAGCAATAGCTACCCGGTGGATTGAGCAATGTGCGCAACACCGAGGGCTGTGCGCCGTGACAGGTGGGCACTATGCGCAGTGCACCGCCAGTCGCGCGCGGTCAGTCCATCAGGTCGTGGACGTAGCACCAGCGCCAGGATTCGCCGGGCTCGTGTGAGCGCATGACCGGGTGCCCGGTTTCGCGGTAGTGGTTGGTGGCGTGCTGATGAGGGCTGGAATCGCAGCATCCGACGTGGCCGCAGGACAGGCACATGCGCAGGTGAGACCAGTTATCCTCGCCCAACTCGGCGCACTCCTGGCAGACGCCGGGCGTAAGCGCCGCCGGGTCCGTTTCGGGCGCATTGGTTAGTTCCTCGCAACCGGTGGGAGCGGGTGCGGGCTGCTGTGTGCGAGCTGCTGCTCGCTTCAGGATTTTCTTCATCGCCTTCCATACTGCATGCTGCCAGGGTGAACGGCATATTACTGGGGGTTGTAGTAGCGGCGTTGCTGGTGGCGGCGGTCGCGCGAAGGTTCGGGCTGTCTTCGCCGCTGATCCTCGTCCTGGTCGGTTTGATCGCCTGTCAGATACCGGGTGTTCCGGAATTGGAACTCGATCCAGACCTCGTCCTGTTCGTCGTGTTGCCTCCACTTCTGTACTCGGCAGCACTGGACAGTTCATACCTGGCTTTGCGCTCGAATCTGCGTCCGATCGGATTTCTCGCGGTGGGGCTTCCCCTGGCGACGACGGCTGCGGTGGGCTTTGTCGCCTACCTGATCGTGCCGGAGTTCTCGATAGCGGCTGCTCTGGTTCTCGGCGCGATCGTGGCGCCGCCGGACGCGGTGTCCGCGAGCGCAATCGGACGCAAGCTCGGCCTGCCGCGCCGGATCATGACCCTGCTGGGCGGGGAGAGCCTGCTCAACGACGCCACCGCTCTGACGGCGTACAAGGTCGCTCTCGCGGCTGCCGTCGGTACGGGTGCGACGCTGATCGGCGGCTTCGAGACCTTCCTCGTCGCGGCGGTCGGTGGAACGGTGATCGGCCTCGCGGTGGGGTTCGTCATCTCGAAGGTTCGCGGCAAGCTCCAGGATCCGGTGATGGAGAGCGGAATCGGATTGGTGGTGCCGTTCTTCACCTACCTGGCTGCGGAAGAGGTCCACGCGTCGGGCGTCATCGCGGTCGTCGTAGCCGGATTGTTCCTCGGCCAGCGCTCCACCCGCGCGAGTTATGCGACGCGTTTGCAGGACACGGCAGTGTGGAGGGCCGTCGACCTGATCCTGGAGTCGTTCGTCTTCCTGTTGATCGGTCTCCAATTGCCCAGTGTCGTCAACGGATTGCAGGGGTACAGCACTTCGATCGTCGTCTGGGCGTCGGTTGCCGTTCTCGTGACCGTCGTGGTGGTCCGAATCGCCTGGGTGTTCCCGTTCACGTACGTACCGCGCTGGCTGTCGCCGCGTATTCGAGCGAGGGAGCCGGAGATTTCGGCGCGGGCGGTGTTCGTCGTGTCGTGGGCCGGTATGCGAGGGGTCGTGTCGCTGGCAGCTGCCTTCGCCATTCCGCTGACGGTCAACAGTGGGGAGGACTTCCCGGGGCGGTCGCTGATCCTGTTCCTGACGTTTGTCGTCGTGGTCGGCACGCTGTTGCTGCACGGCCTGACGTTGCCGTGGGTGATCCGTGTCCTCGGCGTGCAGGGGGACGAAGAGCAGTCCGACGCCCGCGCCGAGGCGGCCGCTCAGGACAAGGCTGCACGGGCCGCTGCGGCGCGGCTGGACGAGTTGGTCGGAGCCGACGCCGACGACGTCCCTCAGGTCCGCAATCGTGCCGCGGACATCTTGCGAAGCTGGAACACCCACCGCGCGAACTCGGCGTGGGAGCGACTGGGACGCAGCGACGAGGATCTGGGGGAGAGCCCGTCGAACGCCTTCCGCTCGCTGCGCCTCGAGATGATCGATGCCGAGCGAGACGTCTTCATCGCCGAACGCGATGCCGGCCGGATCGACGACGAGGTCCTCCGGAAGGTACTTCGCGAGCTCGATCTCGAGGAAGCGACGCTCGACCGGGACTAGACCGGCTGGTCTGCTGTCCACGAAGGTAACCGCTGGCCAGGGTCGGTTTACCTGACTGTTGAGGCCTGCAACTTAACCGATTCCACTGAGCGAGACTCGATCCAATTTTCTGTGCCTCCCATCACAGACTGTTTCGTGTTCAACATCACGTCACGGTCTTACCCCGCCTTGGAGGCATTCGAATGAGTCGTAGTTCCCGCCGCGGAAGTCGCAGATTGGCTGCGGCTGCGCTGGCGATCACCGCAAGTATGTTCCTGGCGTCGTGCGCCGACAACGGCTCGAGCAATGGCGGCGGCGAATCCGCTGATTCCGGTTCCTCACTGAAGATCGGCATGGTCAACGAGCAGGCCGATCCCGGCACTCCCACCAAAGGCGGCACGCTGACGTTCAGCGGCTACTCGGCGGTCACGACTCTCGATCCCGCGAAGGCTCAGGTTGCCGGCGCCACCGGTGGCAGCGAGCTCAGTGCCATCTACGACGTGCTCATGCGTTACGACCCCATCGGGCAGAAGTTCGAGCCCAAGCTCGCTCAGTCGCTCGAAGCGAGTTCGGACAGCAAGACCTGGACGCTGAAGCTCCGCGACGGTGTGAAGTTCAGCGATGGCACAGCTCTCGACTCGAAGGCCGTCGCCGACAGCATCAACCGCTACGTCACCAACAAGGGACCTCAGTCGAGCCTGTGGGCTTCCAAGGTTGCCTCGATCGACACCCCCGACGCGACGACCGTAGTCTTCAACCTCGTTGATCCGTGGACAGGCATCCAGTCGATGCTCGCCACCGGACCCGGCATGATCGTCGCCCCGAGCGCCCAGCAGGGTGACCAGTTCACCCCGATCGGCGCCGGCGCCTTCACCCTCGAGAAGTTCGCTCCCAACGAGGAACTGCTGTTGGCTGCTCGCCCCGACTACTACGACGGCGCACCGAACATCGACAAGCTCAAGCTGATCAGCATCGTCGGAGCTCAGCCCACCGCCGAAGCACTCAAGACGGGCGGCATCGACGCCGCGTACATGCGTACGCTCACCCCGATCCTGGATCTGATCGAGTCGGGTTACCCCGGCTTCGTCGACATCCCGTCGCTCGGTTACATCGCCAACGTGAACATGGCCCCGGGCCGCCCGGGCTCGGATGTCCGTGTCCGCCAGGCGATGGCGCTGGCCGTCGATCCGGAGACGCTCAACACCCGCGTCAACAACGGCAAGGGACTGCCCGGCCAGGAGATCTTCCAGGACACCTCGCGCTGGCACAACGACGTCGCACCGATCGGCGTCGATCCCGCCAAGGCGAAGGAACTGCTCGATCAGGCCAAGGCCGACGGCTACGACGGAAAGATCACCTTCCTCTCCATCCAGGAACCGTCCGCACAGGCAACGGCTCTGGCCATCCAGGCGATGCTCAACGCAGTCGGCTTCGACGCTCAGATCGAATACGTCACCGGTGCAGGTGATCTGGTCAAGCGGATGTACGCCGATCACGACTACGACATGAGCACCGCAGCACTGAGCCTCGCCGAGGCCGATCCCTACGAGCGTCTGTACACGGGCATCAAGTCCGGTGGCCGTAACAACGCGACCGGCTACTCCGACGCCGAAATGGATGCTCTCCTGGACAAGTTGGGCGTCGCAACCACCGACGAGGACAAGAAGGCAGTCCTGGCACAGATCCAGGAACGCGCCAACGAGACCGTCCCGTGGCAGGTGTGGGGCAACGTCGCCGCACTCGACGTGTGGAACCAGAACGTTCACGGACTCGAGCAGAGCCTCGACGGAATCGTGCTCTTCGACGGAGCTTGGAAGTCCTAGAGAGCCTGAAGTTCACAGCCGGCCCCGCGCCCGTATTGCAGCGGATCGGGGCCGGCTGCGAACGAAGAAATGAAATCAGAGGAACTGCTGTGTATTGCGAGCTCGCTGTCCGAAGGAGACGAAATCGATGAACATCGGCGCAATAGGTAAGAAATTGGGCCAGCTCGTCATTGTGATCCTGATCGTCAGCTTCGGAACCTTCGTGCTGGCATCACTGATCCCCGGCGATCCCGCTGTCTCCGTTCTCGGTGAAGGCCGAACGCCTGCCGAGTACGAGGAAGTTCGGCAGCAGCTCGGACTCAACGATCCACTCCTGGTTCGCTATTGGGACTGGCTGACCAGCGCTCTCCAGGGCGACCTCGGCAACTCGCTCGTTCCCCCGCAGCAGGACGTCCTCACCGCGATCAGTTCCGCTCTCCCCGTCAGCGTTCAGTTGGCAGTGATGGGTCTGGTCATCGCACTCGTCGTCGCAGTTCCGCTCGCACTCTGGTCGGCGCACCACGAAGGCGGCGTCATCGACCGCGTCATCAGCGCCGCGACATTCGGTGTTCTTTCCGTCCCGAGCTTCCTCGCCGGTCTGTTGCTGATCATGGTCACCGTCAACTGGCTCGGCTGGTTCCCGCGATCACAGTGGGTGCGCATCGGCGACAGCCTCTCCGGAAACCTCTCACACGCAATACTTCCCGCGATCACCATCAGCCTCCTCGAGATGGCGATGTTCACTCGCGTTCTCCGATCCGACCTGGTGACGACGCTCCGTGAGGATTACATCCTCGCGTCGAAGGCCAAGGGAATGCCCACGCTGCGAGTGCTTTTCAGTGACGCGCTCCGCCCGTCGTCGTTCTCGCTCATCACGATGATGGGTCTGGCTCTCGGCGGCATGATCGGCAGCACCGTGATCGTCGAGACGCTGTTCTCGCTGCCCGGAATGGGCACGCTCATCGTCCGCGCAGCGCAGCAGGGTGATTCGCCGATGCTGCTCGGCGCGGTGGTCGTGATCGCGGTCATCTACGTCCTCGTCAACAGTGCGATCGATGTTCTGTACACCTATCTTGACCCGAGGAGTCGTCGTGTCCATGTCTGAAGTGACGCCAGACGGAGCGGCCCCGTCGCCGGCCCCGTCCGAGGTGATGACATACCGGCAGCAGACAGTCCTGCTGGCTCCCGGTCCCGTCGAGACGCTGGAACAGCCCAAGAATCTGGTCCTGATCGGATCGATTCTCACAGTGGTCGGCGTTGCGCTGCTCGGCACCGCACTCTTCGGTTCAGCGATCATGATGACCGTCCGCATCGTGCTCGCGCTCGTTGCCCTGGTTTTCCTCTTCAAGGGGCTCGGCAAACTCGGTACGTCCAAGTGGGGCAGTCAGTTCGATCTCTCGTACTGGTTGGCGTGCATCTGGCTGGTCGCGCTGATCCTGGCCGCGATCTTCGCGCCGCTGCTGCCGCTCGGTGAGTACAAGGACACGGTCAAGACCTTGGCCGAGCCGGGCTTCGCATCGCCGAGCCTGCTCTCCGATCATCCGTTGGGTACCAACAACTTCGGTCTCGACCTGCTCGCCCGCGCCCTGTTCGGTGCGCGCGCCTCCTTGACTGTCGCCATCTGCGCCGTGCTGATCGGCATGATCATCGGTGGCACCATCGGCGTCATGGCCGGCTATTTCCGTGGCAAGGTCGACGCCGTGGTCGGAATCCTGACCAACTCGCTGCTGGCCATTCCTTCTCTGGTGCTGCTCATCGCACTGGCCGCGGTGCTCACGTCGAACCTGCGCAACATCACCCTCGCACTGTCGATTCTCTGCATTCCCAGCATGGTTCGAATCGCCAGGGCAAACACCATCGTCGTCGCCCAACGGGAGTTCGTGCTTGCCGCGAGAGCCATGGGCGCCACCAAATGGCGCGTCATCTGGCGCGAGTTGGTTCCCAACGTCCTCGTTCCCGTCGCCGCGCTCGGCCTGGTGGCCGTCTCCGGCCTGATCGTCGCGGAAGCGTCACTGAGCTTCCTCGGACTCGGTATCGCACAACCTGATCCGACCTGGGGCAACATGATTGCGGAAGGTCAGGGCGGGATCGTGGAGAAGCATCCGTTCATCGTCCTGGTACCAGGCGTCTTCCTCTTCCTGACGGTGTTCTCCTTCAACCTCATCGGCGAGAAGTATCGGAGTAAGCTGTGACCACTTCAGCTCAGCACGGCGTTCCGCTACTGCAGGCGGACAACATCAGAACCGTATTCGCCACTCCCCGTGGCCAGTTGCGAGCAGTCGACGGTGTCTCGATCCACGTCTCCGCCGGCGAGACTCTCGGCATCGTGGGTGAATCCGGTTCCGGCAAGTCGGTTCTCGGGCGCACCATCATGGGACTGCTCCAGAAGGGTCCGGCTCTCGACATCAGCGGGACGGTGACGTTTGCCGGCCGCGACATGTCGACGATGAAGAAGTCGGAGATGAAGCACTTCTGGGGACCCGAGATCGCCATGGTCTTCCAGGATCCGATGACCTCGCTCAATCCGTTCAAGCGCATCGGTACCCACATCACCGAATCCTTGAAGTTCCACCTGGGTCTGAAGAAGGACGCGGCGCGCGATCGCGCAGCGGAACTCCTGTCGATGGTGGGTATCCCCGAGCCCAAGCGTCGGCTCGACCAGTACCCCCACGAACTTTCGGGAGGTATGCGACAGCGTGTGGTCATCGCGATGGCGCTGGCCTGCGAGCCGAAACTGCTGATCGCCGACGAGCCGACCACCGCTCTCGACGTGACGGTGCAGAAGCAGATTCTCGATCTGCTCGCCTCACTGAATGACAAGCTCAACATGGCCGTCATCCTGATCAGCCACGACCTCGGTGTGGTCTCGGGGCGATCGGACCGTGTCGCCGTCATGTACGCCGGTTCCGTCGTGGAAACGTCGGCAACCGAAGAGTTGTTCACTCGTCCTCGCCACCCGTACACCGAAGCGCTGATGGCCGCGATTCCGCGACTCGAATCACCGACGCACACAGTGCTGCAGACAATTCCGGGTGGACTCCCGGACATGACGAAGCCGATCACCGGTTGCCGCTTCGCCGCTCGCTGCCGATACGCCCAGGACGACTGCCTGACCGGCGACCCGGCCCTGGCTCCCGGCGGACCGGGGGACAACACAACCGAAAGCCACACGTTCGCGTGCCACTACCCGGTCGACACCCCCGAAGGCACAACGGCATTGGTCGCCAACGAGAAGGCCGGCACTACCGCAGCGGGCCTGACGCTCGCGGTGAAGGAGATGGTCTGATGACTGCATCAGTGGATACCAGGAAGTCCGAGACGGTGGACGCGGCCCTGACGGTCGAGGACTTGGTCGTCGAATTCAACGTCGGCAAGGGCCAGACCGTTCACGCCGTGTCCGGGATCAGCTTCACCGTCGCTCCGGGCGAAACCTTGG
This sequence comes from Rhodococcus sp. RCBS9, assembly GCF_029457415.1. NCBI lineage: Bacteria > Bacillati > Actinomycetota > Actinomycetes > Mycobacteriales > Nocardiaceae > Rhodococcus > Rhodococcus sp. RCBS9. The sequence goes on from NZ_CP120422.1 coordinate 2,636,798, forward strand.
GCGTGGTCGGTGAATCCGGCTGTGGCAAGTCCACGGCGGGCCGGGCGATCATGCAGTTGCCCTCACCGACGTCGGGCTCGATCCGCCTCGGAGAGACGGAAATGACGGCACTGGGCGCGGAAGAATTGCGTCGCAGCCGCACTCAGTTGCAGATGATCTTTCAGGATCCCATCTCCTCCCTGAATCCCCGTCGCAAGGTCAAGGCTCTCATCACCGAGGGTCCGTCGATCTGGGGTGGAAAAGACAAGGCTGCCATCGAAGCTCGGGCGCGCGAGGTTCTTGCCGAGGTCGGGCTGGACCCGGACATGGTGTGGGACCGAACCCCACGCGAACTCTCGGGTGGTCAGTGCCAGCGCGTGTGCATCGCCCGCGCATTGATGCTCGACCCCAAGGTCCTGATCTGTGACGAGCCGGTCTCGAGCCTCGACGTGTCCGTGCAGGCGCAGATTCTGAACCTGCTCGAGGACGCGAAGAAGCGTCACGGGCTGTCGCTGCTGTTCATTGCGCACAACATGGCCGTCGTGAAGAACATCAGTGACCGCGTGATGATCATGTACTTGGGCCGCGTCTGCGAAATCGTTCCCGCAGAAGACATGCAGAACCGCGCGCTGCACCCGTATACGCAGCTACTGCTGGCGTCGATTCCCGATCCCGACGCCACCGTCACCGCGGCGCAGAACGTCGAGCAGAAGGTCATCGAACTGCCCTCGCCGCTCAATCCGCCCAGTGGCTGCCGCTTCCGCACGCGGTGCCCGCTGGCTACTGATCTCTGCGCCGAGGTAGTTCCCGAGCTGCGTCTCGTCGAGGGCGGCCATCAGGTGGCGTGCCACAACGTGTGACTACACGCGAAGCATGTTGCGTACGTGACCGGTTTCGTTGATCGACCCGACCCTGCGGCTTCCGTTTCGCGACACGAGAATGCGCGTGACGGACACGTACTCGATCGGGAAGGTCAACGGGCGCTCCAGTCCGAGCAGTTCCTGCAGAACGATGTTGACGACGCCGCCGTGGCAGAAGATCGCCACGGTGGCGTCGTTGTCCGTTGCCGCGACTATCTCGTCGATCGCACCGAGGACTCGCGCACGAAAGGCGTCGCCGTCCACCGACTCGGGGAGCCAGCCGGCTTTGATTCGCGCATAGGTTTCCGGCGCCCGCTCCAGGACCTCGTGCATCGGGATGTAGTGCGGCTGCTCGTAGTCGTATTCCGCCAGACCCTCGCGCTGGGTGACCGGAAGGCCCAATATCTGCGCTACCGGGGCTGCGGTCTCGAGTGCGCGCTTCTGCGGGCTGCTGAAGAGTCCGGTGATCCGGTACGGCGCCAGTGCTGCGGGCAGCCGTAGTGCCTGGGCACGACCTTCGTCGGTCAGCGAGGGATCTGCGCGGCCTTCGGTGACCTCGGCCAGTTCGGGGAGCGCGTGTCGGATCAGGAGTAGTTGCACCTACGTCACCTTGCCATGTAGAGATCGAACGCCACCACGAGGTTTCGGCCGTCGCGTTTTGCCTGGTACATCGCGTTGTCGGCGATATCGAGCAGAGTCTCCATGCCCGGCATCGCGCGATCGGCCCAGGCGACGCCGATACTGACCGTTCCCGCGAAACCGCGAATGGATCGCGCGTGGGCCTCTTGCGCCTCTCTGATGCGCTCCGCGAGGTGGATGGCTTCCTCGAAGGTGCAGTCGGCGGCGGCGACGGCAAATTCTTCACCACCCAGTCGGCCGGAGAGTCCCAGCCCTTCGGTAGCGGCGAGGAGGGTGTTTCCGAACTGTTCGAGGACCGAATCGCCGGTGAGGTGACCGAGGTTGTCGTTGATCGATTTGAAGTGGTCGAGATCGAGCATCATGACGGCGATCGGTCGTTGTGCCGCGTGCTGGGCGTCGAGGAGTTCCTGCGATTGGGTCCAGAACGCGTGGCGACTCAGCGTTCCGGTGAGGGCGTCGCATTCGGCGATGCGTTGGAGTTCTCGCTCAGCGCGCCGCTGTGCGCCAGTGGCGACGGCTACGGCGATGGGGGAGAGTGCCATCAAGATGACGGAGATCCGGGTGGTCACCCCCTCACTGAGTAGGTGCACCGGATCTGCCAGTGCCAGACGTCCCTTACCCGCCATGACCAGTGCCCACGCGCTCCATCCGGCTGCCAGGAGTGAAGTGCTGAACAGTGAGACACGCATTGCGCACCACAGGAGCGCCGGCATCGGCAGCAGCAGCGCAAGGGCTCCCTGAACCTCCAGGGCGAGTGGCAGACAGGCCAGGAGAGCGGCCAGAGGCGCCAGGATCTGTGCGAGCCGCCTCAAGCGCAGACTCTGCCGCACGGACGGCCCGCAGGTTCTTCGAATGTGTTCGAGCGTCGGTGCCGACAGAACGATCGGCAGCACGATCAGATACGTACACAGGTCGGCGAAGAACCACCCCACCAATTCCGTTGCCGCACCGCTTCCTTCGTGGAGTTGAGTGCGTAGTGCGCTGGCGGACCCGGCCGTGAACGACGCCAGAACCGAGATGAGGAAGATTCTGGCCGTGTACTTCGTCTCGGAGATTTGCCGCGGAAAGCAGCCGAGCAAGTTCGCGGCGATCAATCCTGTCGTGACGCCGACCAGATTGATCGCATTCAGTTCGAAGGCCCTCTGCACGGGGCTTCCGGTCGCAAGATCCGCCGTCAGCAGCGCTGCGCCGCCGACAGCGAGTCCGATCGGCGCAAACGAGCGCGGGTTACGGAGGAGAATGCCCAGAAGGATCGCGTTGGCGGGCCAGAAGGTCGACAGAAAACCGGGCGGACGGGCGGCGATGCCCGCCAGGGCGACAACGAGGATCGCCACGAAAATCAGGCACGAGCGCACCCGACGTGTCGAACGGTCCATGGTCAGCCTGTCGTAGAAAGCAGAAGCTGTCCGAGACTAGCAATGATCCGGCTACTGTCCGAGTTGTAACTTTAAGTGTCATCCCCGACGGTTCGGCTGCGTGAGGCGCCGAATCAAGTTCGCTAACTCCTCGGGTTGGTCGATCATCGCGTGGTGATGCGCCGGGCGCAGGACGTGAAAACTCCCACCGAGGTAGGTGGCGAGTTTCTGCTGCTTTGCCATCCAGGCGATGGACCAGGGAGTGGTGTGGCCAGTGTGTGCGGCTACGACGCTGAGGTCGATGTCGGGCAGTGGATGCTTGCTCGAGCGTCGTAAAGCGGTGAGCTCCAGCGCCATATCGGTGTACGCGACGTATTCGATCATCGCCGCTTCCAGATAATGAGGCTCGCGGTAGATCTTCCGGACCCATTCGAGAGTGGCTTCGGACGACCCACTCGGCGGCACGGACTGGTTGAGGATCTTGCGCGTCGTCGTACCGAGGAGTCGTTGGAGCCCGGTGGTGCTGAACGAAGCCGCGGCGGCTCGGGAGGCGATCAGCAGCAGGTCGCGGGGGAAAAGACGTTTCGGCTCCTTCTCGGCACTGGAATCGAGGAGGAGCATCCCCGCCGCCCGATCGGGGAACAGGCGCGCGAAGCCTTCGACGTAGAAGCCGGCGATGGAGTGGCCGACCACCACGGCCGGACCACTCAGTCCCAGAGTGTCGAGCACGTCGCGGATCCGCTGAGCTTCGCCGCGGACGGTCGGAACTTCGGAAGTAGGCTCGCTGAGCCCGAAGCCCGGGCGATCGAAGCGGACGACGGTGTGGTCCGACTGAAGATGACGCGCGCAGTCATCCCAGTCGAACCAGTTGCCCGCCAGCCCGCCGCACAGGACGACGACGGGGCCGTCGCCCTCGGCAAGAACATGCAGTCGGCTCTCGCCGACCTGCAAGATCTCGCCCGGTGGTTTCACGTGGAACAATTCCGGCACGCGAGAATCCGGACTACTGACGCGGTTTCGCGAGGGGGAAGGCCAGCGTCTCGCGGATGCTGCCACCCGTGATCAGCATGACGATTCGGTCGACGCCCATCCCGAGACCACCCGTCGGCGGCATCGCGTGTTCGAGGGCTTGGAGGAAGTCTTCGTCCAATTCCATCGCTTCCGGGTCGCCGCCGGCCGCGAGCATCGACTGCTCGGTGAGCCGGTTGCGCTGATCCACAGGGTCGGTCAGCTCGCTGTATGCGGTTCCGAGTTCGACGCCCCACGCCACCAGGTCCCACTTCTCGGCGACGCCGGGGATGCTGCGGTGCGGCCGGGTGAGCGGCGACATCGAGGTGGGGAAGTTGGTGTAGAACGTCGGGAACTCCGTGTAGTCCTCGACCAGATGCTCGTACATTTCCTGCGCGATGGCGCCGGTATCCCAGCTGGACTGGTACGGGATCTCATTGGCGTCGCACAACTTCTGCAGGTCTTCGAGACTTGTCTCGGGGGAGACGTCGACACCAAGTTTTTCGGCGACGGCGCCGTGCATCGTCTTCACCGGCCACTCACCGGAGATGTCGACCTCGACCAGTTCGCCGTCCGGGCCGGGACGCATGATGATCTCGCGACCGAATGCTGCGACGGCCGCCGCCTGGATCAGCTCGCGGCACATCCGCATCATGCCCTCGTAGTCGCTGTGGGCTTCGTAGGCCTCGAGGATCGTGAACTCGGGATTGTGTTTGAAGTCGACGCCCTCGTTGCGGAACACGCGGCCGATCTCGAACACTTTCTCCATACCGGCGACGCACAACCGCTTCAGGTACAGCTCGGGTGCGATGCGGAGATAGAGGTCGAGGTTGTACGCGTTGATGTGTGTCAGGAACGGAGCAGCGTTCGCGCCGCCGTGCACCTGCTGCAGGATCGGGGTCTCGACTTCGAGGTATCCGCGACCACCGAGTGAATCGCGCAGCGACTTCACGACGGCGCTTCGGGCTTCGAGCAGTTCGCGGGCCTTCGGGTTGAGGGCGATGTCGAGGTACCGCTGGCGGACGCGGGTCTCGGGATCCGAGAGGCCTTTCCACTTGTCCGGCAGCGGGTGCAGGCACTTGCCGTTCATGCGCCACTCGACGGCAATGAGCGACAGCTCGCCCTTGCGGCTGCGCCCGATGGTTCCGCTGACTTCGATCAGGTCACCGAGATCGAACTCGGCAGCGAACTCCGCCAGCTTCTCGCGGCCGACGTTGTCCTGGTCGACCAGGACCTGAATGTCGCCGGACCAGTCGCGCACGTCCGTGAACACCACTCCGCCGTAGTCGCGGACCCGCAGGAGGCGTCCCGCGATTCGCACGCGGGTGCCCTCCGGTGACTTCGCTGCGGCCGCGATCGTGTGCGTCGGTGGATAGGCGACGGGGTAGGCGGCGATCCCTTCGTCGGCCAGTTGCGCGAGCTTGTTCATGCGCACGCGGACCTGCTCGGGTCGACGCGGACCGTTGGTCGTGAACGTCGGAGCCGAGTCCGGCGGGCTGCCGTCGGCATGCAGTCCTTCGGAAGTCACCAGAGCTGCCGGCACCGCCGCATGCGTGCCGGTGTGCTTGACGACCTGGCTGGACTTGCGCCCGAAACTGGGCAGCACCACAAAGCCTTCGGCGATGGCCGACGCGAATCCGACGCGCGGCAGTTCGCGGTTGTCCTCGAAGCAGAGGAAGCGCGGCGCCCAATCCGGCTGGTATTTCACGTTCGAGCGGTACAGCGCTTCGAGCTGCCACCAGCGGGAGAAGAAGACGAGCACCGAGCGCCAGATGCGGAGGATCGGGCCCGCGCCGATGCGCGAACCTTCCTCGAACACCGAGCGGAACACGGCGAAGTTGAGCGAAACTCGCACGACGCCGATCTCGTCCGAACGTGTGGCCAACTCCGAGACCATCAATTCGACGACACCGTTGGGCGCCGTCGGCTTACGGCGCATCAGGTCGAGCGAAACACCGTTCGGTCCCCACGGCACGAGCGAGAGCATGCCGACGACGCTTTCGTCCTCGGTGCCTTCACCCATGACGGCTTCGACGAGGAGGCAATCGCCGTCGAGGTGATCGCCCAGTCGGCCGAGCGCCATGGAGAAGCCGCGCTCGGTGTCGGTGTCGCGCCAGTCGTCGGCGCGGATGATGACGGCCGCCATGTCCTCGGGCGGGATGTCGCGATGGCGTCGCATCCGCACGGTGACGCCGTGACGCCTGACGCGGGTGACCGCCTGGCGCACCGGGCGCATGTCGCGTCCGTTGAGATTGAACTCGCGGGTGCGCAGGATCGCTTCGTCGCCGAGCTGCAGGACGCTCAGGCCCGCCTTCTTGTATGCCGTCGCCCCGGTTTCGCTGGCGCCCATGACGGCCGTCGCCCAGCCGTACTGCGACGCGAGCCCCTGCCACGCTTCGATGGCGTGCGGCCACGCTTCGGGATCACCGATGGGATCACCACTGGCGAGGCAGACGCCGATCTCGACGCGGTACGTGATCGCGGCCTTGCCGCTCGGTGCGAAGATGACGGCCTTGTCGCGGCGGGTGGCGAAGTAGGCGAGCGAATCGTCGGCGCCGAAGTTCTGGATCAACCCGCGGATCGCGGACTCGTCGTTTCCGGTGAGCGCGTTGTTGGAGCGTTGCGCGCGGAAGAGCGTCATGACTGCGGCGAGTAGCGCGATGGCACCGAGGAGACCGAGGACCGTGTTGACGAAGACACGCGGGTGGCCGTCGAACACCTCGTTGTCGACCGAAGCCGCCGCGGTGACGCGGTTCAGGGCCCAGAGGAATCGCTGGTTCTGCGGCAGGTCACCTGGGAAGAGTTCGACAAGGCCCCAACCGATCACGGTCGCGACAGCCATGCCGCCGATCAGCACGCCGAGTGCTTTCCAGCCGGCGCCGCGCCGTACGCGTGTGTAGAACTCGGGCCTCGCCGCGATGAGAATTCCGATCACGACAAGCAAAACGACAACGGCCACGGCGTTGTTCGGGTTCTTGTCGACGATCGCGGAGGCGATGTTGGTGAGGGTGATCAGTGACAGGTAGATCGTCAGCAGCCACCAGGCGATGCGCTTGCGGCTCGCGAGGGCGGCGGCGAGCAGGGCGACGACGAGCGCCCACGACAGGCTCGTATCCGGTGCGTCGAAGTAGTAGCTGTCGATGTATTCGCGTGGGACGCGGAGGATGTGCCGCAGTACCGGCGAGAGGCTCCACAGGAACACCAGTACGGAGAAGACTCCGAGGATCAGTCCCGAGATATGGGGAACCTGGCTGAACCGCCCTTTGCGGAATCGACGCGCCTGGCGCGGATTTTCGGGTGGCGATTCCACCAACTCTGCAGTGGTGTCCGATACCTCGGTCAATGGTGCCATCGAGCTTCCTCTCCTACCGGTCGATCAGATCCTCACGCTAAGTGTGGTCTGTCGTGTCCAGTTTTGTGGGAGGAGGAAGATGATTGACATGACCGACAACATTCCAGCAGTACCCATCCGCGACGAAATGATTCGGCTCGGTCAGTTTCTCAAGCTCGCGAACCTCATCGAATCGGGCGCGGAGGCCAAGGAAGTGATCGCCGACGGCATGGTTTCGGTCAACGGTGAGGTCGAAGATCGTCGGGGCCGCCAGCTTCGTGACGGCGATGTCGTCGAGATCGGCGGGATGGCCGCCAAAGTGGAAGCCCCCGCCTGATCCCGCGACTTCTGACTAGCTCTCGCGAACGACGACGCCGTCCTGGTCGCTGTAGACGATCTCGCCGGGGTTGAAGGTGACTCCGCCGATTTCGATCGGCACGTTCTTCTCGCCCGAACCGGTTTGCGTGCTCTTGCGCGGGTTGGTGCCCAAAGCCTTGACGCCGATGTCGAGGGTGCGCAGGATCGCGGAGTCGCGGACGGCTCCGTTGACGATGACGCCGGCCCAGCCGTTGTCGACGCCGCGGCCGGCAATGATGTCGCCGACCAGCGCGGTGTGGATGCTCGCGTCACCGTCGACGACGAGGACTCCGCCGTTGCCCGGTTCACTGAGGGTCTGCTTCACGAGCAGGTTGTCCTGGAAGCACTTGATGGTGGTGATGGGGCCGGCAAAGACTTCACGTCCACCGAACTGGGTGAACTGCGTGTCGCAGCTACGAATGTCGGGTCCGATCTCGTCGGCAAGGTCAGCGGTCGCTACAGGCTCGGTCATGCCCCACAGGATAGTCGGCGAGGTTGGCGCCTAGTTGTCGTCGGGGAGTATGCCGTTCAGCACTATGTCGGCAAGAGAATCGGCAAACGGTCCCGGGTCCGAGACGTCACGAACCGACAGCGCGAAGATGGCCGCGCCCGCCATGATGTCGAGAAGAGCGTCGGCGTCGACGCCGCTTCGGATGTCGCCGCGCTCTCTCGCCGCCTCGAGTCGACGGTTCAGCTCGACGCGGACTCCGGCCAGTTGCCGCACCACGAGAACGTCGCGTAATTCCGCGTTTGTTCGCACTTCGCCCATCAATCCGGGAGCAGCGGCTCGCGTGGCGGGAGCTGCGAACAGAGCAACCGCGCCGTGCACCAGCGCGCGGATCTGATCCGCGATCGTGCCCTCGGTGCCGAGTTCGGTGTCGATGTCAGCGCCCTGTTCGACGTCGAGTACGGGATAGATCGCGTCGTTGACGATGTGTGCCTTCGACGGCCACCGACGGTAGATGGCTGGACGTCCTACTCCCGCACGCGTGGCTATGGCGTCGACGGACGTGCCCGCGTACCCCTTTTCTTCCAACAGTTGCCTGGTCGCGTCCAGTACTGCGTCGTCGATTGCAGGGTTTCGCTGCGGGCCCAGGCGGTGCTGAGTTTCGGAATCTTTGGACATTTTGGGCAAATCCCTTGCGGTATCGCTGTGATGGCCGTTACATTCTGTCACGGCTTTAGTCGATACATATTGTATCGACAATCGGCACGTGCGCATCGGCGCCACCGAACCACGAGGAGTGGTGATGAACCTTCGAACCGAAACAGAAACCTCCGGCGAAGATCCCGACTACGCCGAATTTGCCAGGCCCGGCGAATCCCGCAACGACCCGGCGGAGATGCGGCGCAGCCTCGAAGGCTGGCTCGCGACCGTGCTGTGGCGAGGTTCGAAACCTTCCGTGACCTCGGTCGAGGTGCCGGCCGCGAACGGCATGTCCAACGAAACTGTGCTTTTCGATGCGACGTGGATCGAGGACGGGATTCGAGCCGAGCATCGCTTGGTCGCCCGTATCGCCCCGCGGGACAGTGCGGTACCGATCTTTCCGTCTTACAACCTGGACCAGCAGTTTCGGGTCATGAGCGCCGTCGCCGCTCACACGTCGGTGCCGATCCCGCGGGTGTACTGGTCCGAGAGCAACCCGGACGCGCTCGGCGGCGAGTTCTTCGTGATGGAACGGCGTGAGGGCGAAATCCCGCCCGATGTCATGCCGTACACGTTCGGATCCTGGCTCTCGGAAGCTTCGGCCGACGACTGTTCTCGACTCCAGCAGTCATCGGTCCGGGTGCTCGCCGAGCTACACGCTATGGCCGATCCGCACCTCGCACTCCCCGAGTTGTGCCGCGATGGTGCCGAACCGACTGGGGCAGAAGCACTTCGCGCGCACCTCGAGGACCAGCGGCGCTATTACGAGTGGGCAACAGCCGACGGACCAGGATCTCCTTTGATCGAGCGCGGTTTCGACTGGATCGAAGCGAACTTTCCCGTCGATGCCGGTTCCGCAGTGCTCTGCTGGGGTGACTCGCGGATCGGAAATGTCATCTACCGCGACTTCGAGCCGGCGGCGGTCCTCGATTGGGAGATGGCCACACTGGGGCCGCGTGAGCTGGACCTCGGCTGGATGATCTTCCAGCACAGGTTCTTCGAGGATCTCGCTGCCATGGCCGGACTCCCCGGAATGCCGGACTTCCTTCGTCGCGAGGACGTGGCAGAGGCCTACGGCTCGCTTTCCGGCCACCAGGTTGCGGATCTAGATTTCTACATCCTTTACGCCGCGCTGCGGCACGCGGTGATCATGTTCCGAGTCCAAAGCCGCGCAGTGGCTTTCGGTCAGGCCGAATTCCCCGACAACCCGGACGAGATGATCCTGCACCACAAAACACTCGAAGCCATGCTCGACGGCACCTATTGGGAGTCGCTCGCAACATCCCCGCTCACAACAGGAGATGCACGATGACACTGTCCCCGCTCGACGACTACCCGGTACATCAGATCGCCGAGACCATCCGCCACGTGGGCACCTCGGATCGAAACTTCTACGACCGCTACTACTTCAACTGCCATGCCGGCGTCGACGGCGACACCGAGCCGCTGTTTCTCATCATCGGTCTCGGTCAGTACCCCAATCTTGGTGTATGCGACGGCTTTGCGGTTCTTCGGCGCGGCGAAGACCATATTGTCTTCCGGGCATCCCGAGCCTTGGGTGACGATCGTATGGACCTGTCAGTAGGCCCGCTGCGAATCGAAATCATCGAGGGTCTGCACCGCCTACGTGTGGTGTTGGACCCGAGTCCCGAAGCGCCGGACCTGAGCTTCGACCTCACCTTCGAGTCCGACGGCCCCGCCAATCTCGAGGCCAGACATTTCCATCGCCAGCTCGAACGAGTCACCTTCGACACGCAACGATTCGTGCAGACCGGAACATGGTCCGGATCCCTGACCGTCGACGGCGACGTCATCCCGGTCACCCCGGAGACGTGGCGGGGTAATCGCGATCGGTCCTGGGGTGTGCGACCGGTCGGCGAAGCGGAACCGCCTGGACGCAAGGCAGATCCGGCGATAGCCGGCAGTCAGAACTTCTTCTGGATTTACTCGATCATGCAATTCGGCGACTTCACCATCGTCACGATCGTTCAAGAAGATCAGCAGGGACGCCGAATCCTCGAAGATGCGACTCGCGTCTGGGCGGACCGCTCGCGCGAGCCGGAGTGGTTGGGTCGACCGGACCACCAGCTCACGTTCATTTCCGGTACTCGCGAGGTGAAGAGCGGAACTCTGTACTTCCGGCGCCCCGGTGCACCAGGCGAATCCGACCACATCCTGGAGATCACCTGCGAACCGATACTGCCCAACTACATCGGTGTCGGCACGGGCTACGGACTCGAGCAGGATTGGCGCCACGGGATGTGGCAGGGCGAACTGGTGGTTCAAGGCCTGCGGGAAAAGGTTTCGGACATCGAATCGTGGAAGAAGATGCTGTGCCCGGTCGACAACCTGGCTCGGTTCACCCTCGTCGAGGGCGGCGTAACCCGCACCGGGACAGGCCTGTTCGAGGTAGCAGTCATCGGACCTCACCAGCGATACGGATTTACCGGCATCGGTGATGTCGCTCCGTAACTCCAGATCACCACACCACAAATCCCAAACTGCAGAGAGAGGCACTGCCACATGTCCACACGCACACGAATGTTGTTCGCTCGCACTGCAAAGGCCGCCGCATTAGTTGTTACAGGTGGTCTGATGTTTGCTGCTCCCGCCACGGCAATCCCGCTCGACCTGGGCTCTCTCAACACAGGCTCGCTTGGAGCGGTCGATCTCGGCTCGCTCGATCCTGTCCTCGCGCCGACACCGAATTTGGCCTCCGTGGCCAACTTTCGCGACGTTGCCGGCAACGACGGTAGGGGATACGCCACCGTCGACGGCTCACACCTCAAGCGCGGCGTCATCTACCGGTCCAATGCGCTGACCGCTACCACCGACGCAGACAAGACGACACTCACCGGCCTCGGGCTTGCCGACGCCTATGACCTGCGCGGCGCAACCGAGATCTCCAACCCGTTCATCGGTGGCGCGGACAAACTCCCGGACGGTGTGACGTACACGAACATCCCCATCGAGTTCAAGGATCTCACCCAGCTCGCGACGACGATCAAGTCGCCGGAGGAGGCCAAGCAGTTCTTGGTCGACACCAACCGCAGTTTTGTCACCGATCCCGTTCGCCGTGCCGGCTTCAAGCAGGTCCTCTCGGACATCGCTGCGAGTGACGGGGTGCAGTTGTTCCATTGCACCTCAGGCAAGGACCGCACGGGTTGGACCGCGATGTTGCTGCAGTCCATCGCCGGTGTCCCCGCCCAGACGATCATGGACGACTATCTGTTGAGCAACACCTACCTTCAGGCGACCAACGAGAAGATCCTTGCGCAGATCTCTCAGGCCCTGAGCCCGCAGGTGGCGACCAATCTCGAGCCGGCCCTCGGTGTCGACGCTTCGTACCTGGAAGCTGGACTCGCGCAGGTAGCCAGCGATTACGGAACCGTCGACGGTTATCTCACCGAAGGTCTCGGACTCACTGCGGACACGATCGCGCTTCTGAAGGCCAAGCTGGTCGGCTAGTTTCTCGCTGCTAAAACGCTTGAACGAACGAGTACCAGTCGCCGTCGAACTCCTGGTATCCGATCTCGCCGTCGCGGCGGGGCTTGCCGAGATATGGTGCGCCGTCAGGTAAGTACGCCAATCCGATCGAATCGATTAGACCACCCTCGATGTGGAAGCGGCACCCGTTGCCGACGGGCCAGACCTGCAGGACCCGGTAGACGCCAATTGTTTGGTTGTCCATCGACTTCTGGCAATCCGCGGCCAGTGCTTCGAGCGAATCTTTCGACAATGCAAACGCAGCACGCGAAGGGACGGACAAGGTCACGAGCGCACCGGTGACGAGCACGATCACCGGCGCGATCGTGCTCAAACGCAGAGTTTTGTACTTCATCCAGCCAATCAGGCTGAGTATCAACCACACTCCGCCCAAACCGAGCAGTACTGAGGCTGCGAGCGCACAGAACGGAAAGTACACAACCGGCGGCATGAAGGACCACACGATGACGCCGCATGTGAGAGTGACAAGCACTGCGGTGACAATCGCTGTCACCTTCCACCAGGATGCCGGACCTCCGCGCTTAGTTACCGGATCACCGTCAGTCATCGGACAACCCTTGCACACCGCAGTAACTGCGGAGCGGCAACGAACGGAATCGTCCACTGATATACGTCGGGGTCGTCGTGCGTAGATCCGCGAATTGAACATTTTCGGCGCCAGCCAGTCCTCTAATGTCTGAGGGTATGGTCGGATTGTGAACCAGGATCTGATCATTCGCCGCTACCAGCCCTCGGATGAGGACGTGGTCGTCGACCTGTGGTCGCGCGCTGCCCGTGAAGCCCATCCGTTCCTTGCGGGTGAGGGGACGGGCGAACGCGAGCAGAAGATGCGAGAGGTCTATCTGATTCAGGCCGACAATTGGGTCGCTGAGCACAACTCCGCTGTCGTTGGACTGTTGGGAATGATCGGCTCCGAAATCGGGGGACTGTTCGTCGCGCCGGCGTCACAAGGGTTGGGCGTCGGGCGGGCGTTGGTCGAACACGCCACAACCATGCACGGCGAGGTGACACTGGAGGTCTACACGCTCAACGATCGCGCCCGCAGGTTCTATGCGCTGATGGAGTTCGAAGAAGAGGGGCGTCGACACGACGCCGAGACGAACCATGAATTGATCACCCTGCGTCGCGCGGGTCGAGGCTCTTCCCTTTCCCAGGCATGAGAAACGCGAATCAGCCCGGGTGCCAGGAGTTCCACCACTCCACGATGGGAACCTGCTTACGCTTGGGCCTGCTGGTCTGCCTGCAGGTGCTTGACCGGGCATCCCGTGGGGAAGGTGCCGAGGTCTTCGACCTTGTAACCGTTCGGGTAGCTGCGGATGTTGGGCAGCTCGCGGGCGAATTTCCGCTTCGTACGCACGGGGAAGAACCGCAGCAGGCGCGCGCGGACCTTCAGCGCACCGCGTGAGACGACGCGCATCGCAGTGCTCGGGTGCCTGTAGTGGAAGGCGTCGAGTAGGTGATCGTCCATGAGAGCGAAGGCGAATCCCTTGACCAGAGCCTTCGGTGCCAGGTTGTTGGGCGGGAAGGTGCACATCAGGTCGAGGGTGGAATCAGCGACGGCTCGGGCGCCGGGATCGAATGAAAAGTGTTCGCGCTCATAGTCGTCGAGAAGTTTGACGAAGCCCTCGTAGGTGTCCGGCGTGTCTTTGATGTTCATGTACCGACCCAGGTGGCGGTAATAATTCGTCGACCCGACGATCTCGTTGTCGGTCATCTTCCGCCAGCCGTACTCGTCGAGCCATCTGACCGGCGTGACGACGAAGGTGGCCAGGACATAGAGCATGTCGTCGTTGGAGATGTCGTACGAGCCGTGCATCTGATTCATTCGACGCACGCTCTTGCGGCCTTCGGTGCTGCTGAGGCCGTGCTCGAGGATGGCGTCGAGGATCAGGCTGGTGTCGTCGTAGCGCTTCTGAACCTTGTCGGTGAACTCGCCCGTGGAGAAGAGGAGCTTGCCGATCGAGGGGACAGCGTATGTACGAAACAGTGCGAAGCTGAGCGCCTGATTGATGTCCCAGGGAAACTCTTGCGCCGCGAGAATGCGCGACATCTCTTCGTAATCGGTTTCGGGATCGAGTTGATCCGTGCGACTGCGGAGGTCGTAGCGCTTCATCTGAACACTCCCTGGGACTGGTCTGCGCGCGGCAGAGATAGGTGTGAGCTGCACCACCGACTGTAGTTCTGACAACACGCGTTGTCTAGGGGGTGTGAATAGTCGTCTTTCCTTCGTTTCGGGCGTTGTACCAGGGGTATCCGGAAAGTGTTGTCGACCCGAGGAGCAGCTATGAGCGTCACACGCACGGCCGGGGTTTTTGCGGCCATCGGACTACCGATTGCCGCGAGCGTCATGTTCGCCGGAGTCGCCTCGGCTGATCCGCCCCACCCTTTCGGCGGCGCCGCCGTCACTATCGGGTGTCCGAATCAGGGGTCGCTGGCCTCGTTGACCGGGCTCACCGGCCAGTCCGGGCCAGAATCCAATCCGCCCATCGCCAAGGGTGACATTCGCTTCGATTCGTTCCCGGCCGCTGCACCCATCCCGGCGGCGGGTCAGGTGACTGTTGCGTGGGTCAACACCGACACGGGCAAGTCCGGAATCGTCGACCTGGTCGGTACCTATCCGTACCTGTCCGCGACGGTGAACACCGGCGTCGGCAATGTCGTTGCGACGGCGTTCGGTTCGATCAACTGGGGCAGTAGTCCCATCTGCCAGTCGAATCCGACGATCGGCAGGTTCATAGCCTGATCTTGAGCCTGATCGTCACAGCCTGGACGGGCACAGGGTTGGCGGTATCGCGTGATTATCTGTCATCTCGGAGATACCGCCGGGTCCGTCCCATCCCATATTCTGAAACATGTTAGGTGAAAGCATATTTCAGGGATGGAAAAGGTGGCGACGTGAACGGGTCGAGCGCGCGTCAGTTGATGAGCCAGATGCTCGTCGAAAAACGAAACAGTCTTGCGCCCGAAATGGTCGGCATGCGCTGCGAGGGTGCTCGCCGAATGCACGGCCTCAGTCGGCGCGATGTCGCGCAGATTGCCGACATCAGTTTCAATCACTATCAGCGGCTGGAACAGGGTACGTCCGTTGGTGTTTCGGCTCCGGTCATCGTGAGGATCTGCGACGCCTTGTTGATGGAAGACGACGAGAAGGCGCGCATGCTGGCATTGCACCAGGTATGGGCGCGCCCTCGTCGACCGCTGGCTGGATCCCGAGTTGCCGGATCTCAGGCTGCCGGTGAAATCTCCGGCAGGCAGCGGGCCAGTTCGTCCGGCGTGTAGAAGAAACTCCCGGCGCTCACCGGAGCGCACGGGGCAGCAAATGCTGTCTCGCGCTCGTTGTAAAGCATTCGGACCAGACGCTTACCCTCCGGTCCGGCGTAGACGTCCCACTGCACGTTCGCAGCCATCGGGCTGACCTGTGATCCGCGCCAGGGGTTGTTCGCATAGGTGTAGAGGTCGCCCTCCGCCTGCGAGGCGGTGCTTCCCGGCAGTTTCAAGAGTGCTGCGAAGGGGATGATCGTTTCTGCGTGTGCAAACCGGAAATCCGCTCCCGGGACGGCGTCGTCGCCGGTATGTTTCTGCAGGCCGCGCAGGAACTCGTCGCGCAGGACAGTTGCCATCCGGTAGGTGACGTCTTCACCGGTGAAGCCCGGGCCCTTGGCGTAGAAGTCCTCGGCATCGTTCGTGTATGCGAGCCACTGCGCGTCAGCAGGTTCGATGAACCGCTCGAAATTCCACTTGCCTTCTTCGGCCATGCCCGGAGTGATGATGTACGTGTTGTACAGCATGTACGCGGCGTCGACTTCGTTGTCGATCGTGCTGGAACCCTTGCCACGGTCGACGAGTGAGAACTCGCCCGCACTCAGCCGGTTCACGAAGTCCTCCGAGTAGAGCCTGAGCATCATGTGCCGCGAGACCTCGCGGGTGCGGGGAAGATCGGCGATCTGGTCGTCGACGGCTTTCAGTCGAGGATCGGACTCTTCGTAGTCCTTGTAGTCGGCGTTTGCATCCGAGTCGTGGAAGTAGAGAAGGTCGGCATCCGTGGTCACCGGTGCAACATCGCCGGCGACGGCTGGAAACGCACCGGTCAGCCCTTGCGCGAAGTTCTCGGCGCTGTCCACGGCACGGTCCACACCCGACGAGGTCAAGGTGATGGTGCCCTGTTGCGCTGCGATGGCGTCGAACAGTTGGGGGAGGCGTTCAGTGACCCGCGCGCCGAGCTGTCTGTGTTCGGTGATCCCGCGTCCGCTGAGGTTGCCGTACCCCAGCTTCTTGTTGGCGGCCATGAGATCACGGAGGGCCGGGCCGAATTCCTTGCCGACGGGAGTCAATGCGTTCTCGGCTTCGGCGATTTCCCACAGCTGCAGGCTCAGGTCGTCGTACTTCAGGCTCGACAGTGCTCTGGAACCATGGCGCGCAACACTTTCCGTGTACACGGGGGAGTATCCCGTCGGCGGCGCCTGATAGTCGGCGATGCGCTGGCCGGGAGTGTAGGGCGTCTTGGACGTGAAGCCGCCGTCGCTGACGGTCGGTATCTCTGTCGAACCGGAGCTCGAACCGGCGTCGAGCGAACCGAACGGTGACGCCGTGGCGATGGACTGGACGCTGCTGGTGACAAGCACTAGTCCGACAGCGCCGGCAGCGGCCAGCACGCCGAAGCGTGAGCTTCGCATGGTGAGTTGATCCTCTCCGTCGGTGCCGAGGTGACACGACGGAAGGAAAGTTAGAACAGCTAAGCGTCCGAATTGCACCTATTTGCCCATGTGGAGATGGACGCGGGGTTACAAGTTTCGGATTCGCAGAGCTCAGGAGGGTTTGGCGGCAATCCCGATCGACACGGAGAGCGACAAAGCGATGAGGGTCATGGCCAGCCACTGGTAGCTCTTGGGCGTGGGCTGCTTCTTACGTCCGAACTTGCTCACTGATGTCTCCCGTTTGTCCGTGGGTACTCAGCACATATTACTGTTCCATTACCCCAATGGCGCGGTCGACCGGAAACTGTGCGCGATCAGACAGCAGGCGGACCGCGAAGTCCGCCCGCTGCCCTGTGATCAGGAGGTCGTGCGCAGTTCCCGTCGCAGTATCTTGCCGGTGACGGTCTTGGGCAGTTCCTCCACCAGCACCACGGAGCGTGGGTACTTGTACGCCGCCATCCGCTGCTTGCAGTGATCGATCAGATCTTCCGGCGTCACCGACGCCCCCGCGACGAGGCTGACGAACGCCTTCACCGTCTCACCGCGGTATTCGTCGGCGATCCCGACGACAGCCGCCTCGCGGACCGCGGGATGTTCGGCAAGAACGTCCTCGACTTCGCGTGGCCACACCTTGTAGCCGGACGCGATGATCATGTCCTTCTTACGGTCGACGACGTAGAACCAGCCGGCTTCGTCCATGAACCCCACGTCGCCGGTGTGGAACCACCCGTCGCGAATGGCCGACGCACTCTCCTCCGGCTTGTTCCAGTAACCGCGCACCACCTGTGGACCTCGGACGACCAGTTCGCCGATCTCTCCGATCGGCAGGACCGCACCGTCCTCGTCTTCGATGCGGACCACGGTGTTGGGTACTGGAACGCCGACGGACAGTGCCCCGGACGTGGGGTCGACGGGGGTATCTGCCCCGACGGGAACGGCGTGAGTGGGCGACGTGGTCTCGGTCAGCCCGTAGATGTTGTGCAGCGCAGCACCGGTCATGGCGCGGACTGCCTCGGCGGCTGTCGGCGAGATGGGTGCGCCGCCGGAATACAGCAACCGCATGGAGGTGAAGTCTTCCGGCGCGCAACCCGGAGTGTTGAGCAGCGCGGTGAACGCAGTGATGGCGCCGACTGTGAATGTCGGGCGGTGCTCACGAATCGCGTCGAGCATCACCTCGGGCTGGAAGCGATAGGCCAGCACCAGCGGCATTCTCGCCAGGACGGACACCGCGATGTGACCGATCAACCCCGTGATGTGGAAGAGCGGTGCGACCCCGAGAACCGTGTCTTTCGGGGTGAGCCCCAGCCAGTCACGGTAGACCTGGGCGTTGAAGGTCATGTTCGCGTGAGAGGTCATCGCTCCCTTCGGCGGACCTGTGGTTCCCGACGTATAGGTCAGTACCGCAATGTCTTCCGGTGCAGCGTCGGTAGTGATCGGATCGCCGAGACGATGCTGGTCGATCAGCGTCGCGAGATCGTCGGTACCGAGATCCTTCTTGACGATTCCGTCGAAAATCCTCGGATCGTTGCGGCTTTGGTACTCGAGTTCCGAGGTGGTGATGACTCGCCTGACCGGCGAGTCGGAGACGACATTGCGGCCGACGGACTCGTAGAGCCCCTCGAGAGCGATCAGAACCGCTGCTCCGGAATCTTCGAGTTGGTATCCCAGTTCTCGTTCACGGCTCATGGGATTGATCGAGACTGCGACGCCGCCGGCTTTCCAGATTCCGGCGAGGGCGAGCACGAATTGCGGAACGTTCTGCAGGAAGAGTGCGACACGGTCTCCCTTCGTCAGACCACCTGCTCGTAGTGCGCGGGCCAGGGCGTCACTCTGCTGATCCAGTTCGGCGAAACTGAGTTGACCGTCGAAGTACTTCACAGCCGTGGCGTCCGGATCAGAGCGGACCGCCGCTGCCAACATTTCGAGCGTTGTGGGCTGTTCGACGTCGATGTCGGGGGGAACGTCGTTGCGGTACAACGCCAACCAAGGGCGATCTTCGTATGTCATTTGATGGCAACCGGATTCACGGGAGAGCCGCTGGCCTTGGCAACCTTGAGCGGTGCGGCGACGTACAGGAACGTGTACTGGCCGTCGGACGCGCAGTCCGCGGCCAACTTCTCCAGATCGCAGATCTCGGTGAACACCACTCCGAGGTTGCGCATCAATGCGTTGTGGAGAACCAGTGCCACACCGTTTTCGGGGTCGGTGGTGACCTCGTTGGCAATGGTGTCAGTGACAAGGTTGGGGATCTCCATGTCCTGGAACCACTGGACGAGTTCGGGGCTGTAGATCAGGCCGGGCTCGCAGAAGCCCTCGTAGAAGGCTTCGCCCTGGTCGAAGAACAGCTTGAGGAAGTTGGTGCGGATGACGAGGATGTCACGCTTCTCGATGGTGACCCCCTGCGCTTCGGCACAGGCCAAAAGATCATGGTGCGTGAAGGTTTCGGCCTTGTCGAGGTTTTCCTTGCCGCGGAACTTTGCCATGTCGAGAAGTACTGCGCGTCCGACGACGCCACGGTCGGCAATCGGTTCGACGCTGGCCTTCTCCAGGCCGCCGACAGTGGTGTCAGCGGAGTATCCGTTCCACAGCGCGCCGTCGTACCAGACGTGGCCGAGCGCGTCGTACTGCGTCGAACCCTGCAGGAACGCGTCGATCTTGTCGTCCGCGTAATGCAGGCCACCGGGGAAGTTGGGGGCGTCGTCGCCGTCCCAGCTGCTCTCGTCGAAGATCTGTGTGCGCTCGGCAG
Source organism: Rhodococcus sp. RCBS9 (assembly GCF_029457415.1). Lineage (NCBI taxonomy): Bacteria > Bacillati > Actinomycetota > Actinomycetes > Mycobacteriales > Nocardiaceae > Rhodococcus > Rhodococcus sp. RCBS9. Next base: position 2,656,421 of record NZ_CP120422.1, read on the forward strand.
GGCTGCGTCCCGGCCACACCGGATCACCCTTGGGATCGCCGATAAGACGTTGGAGTGTGAACACGGAACCCTGCTTGATGGTTCCGACGCCACGAAGCACCTGTCCGGCGTCGAGGTAGTTCAGTGAACCGACCTCGTCGGACTCTCCCCACTTGCCCCAGTTGCTGGGTGCGTCGCGCAGGAGTTCTCCAAGATATGGCGCCTCGGTCATGGTGATTCGATCCTCTCGCTACCGACACCGAACGATCGCTCGGGCGGACCTGGGTCTTTGTGATCCACATCATGTTCAGGCCGATAATCAGTAGTCAACAGGTTCACCGATTGCCGTGGTCATCGCATTGTTGGAAATCCAATGTTCGGGAATACTGAACACTGTGACCGAATTCGAGAATGCCGTCCTGATCGGAGCGTCGATCCGGCAAGCCCGGCGTCACCGTGGGCTCTCGCTGCGCGAATTGGCCAGGCGTCTCGGCGTCAGCGCAGCTACCCTCAGCGCCGTCGAGACCGGAAAGACCAGAGTCAGCGTCGACAGGTTGGCGGCAATCGGCGGGATTCTCGGAGTGCGTTTCGACGCTCTGCTCCCGGCTGCGATAGTGCGTCCGCCAGAACAGCCACGATGGGGAGGCGACGACGCCGACCCGAACGCACATTTTCGCCCGAACGAGTGGCGAAGGTTCGGCCCGAGTTCGTTCGATCCGGTGTTGGCGGCCGCGCTCGCGGAGATGGTGAAGACCGGATATCACGGCGCTGCGATGCGTGAGATCGCCAAACGTGCGCAGATGAGTGTTCCGGGTCTGTATCACCACTATTCCAGCAAGCAACAGATGTTGGCCGAAATTCTCGACCTCACCATGGCTGAACTGAACACGAGATCGTTGGCGGCTATCGACGAGGGCGAAAGTCCCTCCGAAAGGCTGGCTTTCCTCGTCGAATGTGTGACCTTGTTCCATATCTATCGGCGTGATCAAGGATTCCTCGGCGCCAGCGAAATGCGCAGTCTCACAGCCGAGAACAGGTTGCGCATCACGGAATCACGCAACTACCAGCAATGGTTGATGACGAAGCAGGTCGACGACGGAATCGCTGCCGGTGTGTTCGGGACGGATCGGCCGCGACAGGCCGCGCGTGCAATCGTCGTGATGTGTGTCTCTGTCGCGCAATGGTATCGGCCGAGCGGACCACAAACGCCCGAGGAAATTGCACGCGACTACGCGCGTTTTGCACTGGATCTGGTGCGCCTTCAGCGACCGTGACGGACGTCATCCGGTTCGGGTGATGCGCCAGCGGGCAAAGGGGTCCATGCTTGGAAGGTATCCGTACCGCGACTCGAGTAAGGAACGAAACCCAATGTCTTCCAAGCTGTCTCACAAGGCCTACATGATCGGTGCCGGCATCGGAAACCTCTCGGCTGCCGTCTATTTGATTCGAGACGGTGAGTGGAGCGGTGAGGACATCACCATCATGGGGCTGGACATGCATGGAGCGAACGACGGCGAATCTGCCGCTACCTTCCAGCACCAGTACGGTCATCGCGAGCTGGGCAACGACGCGGGCTTCATCAATCGTGGCGGTCGCATGCTCAACGAGGAGACCTATGAGAACCTCTGGGACGTGCTGAGTGTGGTTCCGTCGCTGGACAACCCGGGAAAATCGGTGACGGATGACATTCTCGATTTCGACCACGCGCATCCAACGCACGACGTCGCACGATTGATCGATCGCGACGGCATTCGCAACAAGGGTGAAAACGACTACAAGCACATGCAATTCGACAACAAGGATCGGTACTTGTTGACGAAGCTGATGACGATGCCGGAGTCGGACGAGGCAAAACTCGACGACATCAGTATCGAGCAGTGGTTCGAGGACACTCCGCACTTCTTCACCACCAACTTCTGGTACATGTGGGAGACCACATTTGCTTTCAAGCGGGTGAGTTCGGCGATGGAGCTGCGCCGGTACATGAACCGAATGATTCTCGAGTTCAGTCGCATTCAAACTCTTGCCGGTGTCACCAGATCCCCGTACAACCAGTACGAGAGCATCATCTTGCCGATGCGGGCCTTCCTCGAAGGCAAGGGCGTGAAGTTCGTCAACGAACTGAAGATCACGGAGTTCGTGTTCAAGGACACCCCGCTACGAGACGAGATCATCGTGACGGGACTCGATTACGAAAACGTCCGCACCGGTGAGAAGGGCCGAATCGACGTGGCGGAGGGCGATTTCGTCTTCGACACCAACGGCAGCATCACCGACAGTTCTTCGATCGGCGATCTGGATACCCCGATCGTCGAAGACATGAGATACGCACCGAGTGCGCTGCTGTGGAAGCAGGCCACCGAGCATTTCTACGATCTCGGGAATCCCGACAAGTTCTTCGGGGACCGGGCGCAGAGTGAGTGGACCAGCTTCACCGTCACCACTTCGTCACACGAGCTCATCAACGAGATTTCCCGAATCACCAAGCAGCTCCCCGGAAATGCGCTCAACACATTCGTGGACTCGAACGTGCTTCTCTCGATCGTGGTCCACCATCAGCCGCACTACCACGCGCAGAAGGAGAACGAAGGAGTCTTCTGGGGTTACTGTCTGTTCCCGCGCAAGGACGGCGACTACGTGAAGAAGCCGTTCATCGAGATGACCGGGCGGGAAATGCTGGAAGAGACGCTCGGACACCTCGAGGCGCTCGACGAGAGCGGTGCGCTCGCCGCGCGTCGACAAGAGATTATGGACAGCGTCGTGAATTCGATTCCCAGCCATATGCCTTACGCCAGTGCGCTGTTCAATCGGCGCGCCGTCGGCGACCGGCCGCTGGTGGTGCCGAAGCACTCCAAGAACCTGGCGTTCATCAGTCAGTTCGCGGAGCTGCCGTTCGACATGGTGTTCACCGAGCAGTACTCGGTGCGCTGTGCTCAGGTAGCCGTCTACAAGTTCCTGGGGATTCCGGAAGACAAGCTCACCAAGATGCATCACTATGAGAAGGATCCGAAGGTCCTCGCCAAGGCCGCAGTGACGATGTTCCGCTGAGGGGTGCTCAGCGACCGTGCCGCTTCTCGTAGTCCTCGCGAGTGCGATCGGCACGGCGCTGGGCCTTCTCGTCGAGCAGTTCGGGATCGAGTCCGTGGCTCAGCAGGCGGTGACGGCGGTAGATGGTCCCGAGCGCCACGACGAAGTACGCGAGCGGGATGAGCAACAAGGCCATCATGGCCAAGGGAATCCAGATCGGTCCCGGGATCAAGAGGAACAGCAGAAGGATCAGCGTCGCCGGCACGGTGAAGCGGATGATGTAGCGGGCCTGGGCGCCCGGGCCGACGAGATCGTTCCGTACCCAGTCCTGATACCGGTCGGGGAGCGTCTTCCCCAGGAGGTATCCGCAGTACTGAGGAAAGTTCGGGCGAGTCTGTTCGGCCATGGCATCCAGGATAGTGCCTGGTACTGCCGCTTACACCGGTGCCTTGAACGTGCGTCGGTAGGCGCTCGGTGAAACGCCGAGGGCCTCGTTCATGTGTTGACGCATGGATGTCGCAGTCCCGAAGCCGGTTCGAGCAGCAATCGCATCGATCGACAGATCGGATTCCTCCAGTAGTTCCCGCGCCCGATCGACGCGTCTGCTGGTCAACCAGCGGTTCGGTGTGGTTCCGACTTCGTCGCGGAATCGACGGCTGAACGTGCGGACGCTCATGTTGGCGCGCGTCGCCAGGTCCGCCAGGGTGATCGGGTCGTCGAGATGTTCGAGGGCCCAGTGCCGAGCGTCGGCAGTCGATTCCGAAGGCTTGTCGGCCAGGGGGCGTCGGATGTACTGAGCTTGGCCACCGTCGCGCCACGGCGGTACGACGCAACGCCTCGCGACGGTGTTCGCCACTTCCATGCCGTGGTCACGCCTGACGATATGCAGGCAGAGGTCAACTCCCGACGCCACCCCGGCCGAGGTCAGGATGTGGCCTTCGTCGACGAACAGCACGTCCGGATCCACGTTCACCTTGGGATAGACACGCTGGAAATGGTCGGTGTTGCGCCAGTGCGTCGTGGCGCGGAGTCCGTCGAGCAAACCCGCCGCGGCGAGGATGTACGACCCGGTGCAGATCGAGACCAGCCGAGTGCCCGGCCGGATGTGTTGGAAAGCTGCGGCCAACTCGGGGGAGAGGTAGCCGTCTTCGTAGGCCGGACCCAACTCGTACGACGCGGGGATGACGACGGTGTCGGCGGTGGCGAGCAACTCGCTCCCATGGTCGACCGAAATGCTGAAGTCAGCGTCGGTCCGCACGGGATTGCCGTCGATTGTGCACGTCAGGATCTCGTACAGCGGCCGATCCTCGACGTCGAGGGCACGCCCGAAGATGCGCGCGGGGATCCCGAGTTCGAAGGGTATGACTCCGTTAAGAGCCAGTACGACGACGCGATGCGGACCAGACATGGCTCGATCCTTTCATATATTGGCAATCTGGCCACTGTTCTCGATCGAATCCGAACTGCAGAATTCTCTCTGTGACTTCTGAGACCGCTCTCCCCGAATCAGGCCAACAGCAGGTGAGCCCGCCGCGCTTTCACCGCGCGTGGTCCGTCGCGATCGTGGCATTTCTGGCGTTGGTCGGAGCGGCGAGCTTCCGCGCTGCCCCATCCGTGCTGATCGATCCACTGCACGAGGATTTCGGGTGGTCGCGCGCCAGCATCTCGGCCGCCGTCTCGGTCAACCTGATCCTGTACGGGTTGACCTCGCCGTTCGCTGCTGCCCTGATGGAAAGGTTCGGCATCCGGGCGGTTGTCACTTCGGCGTTGGCGCTCATCTCGCTCGGCAGTGGTCTCACGATCTTCATGACCTCGAGTTGGCAGCTCATTCTGCTGTGGGGTGTCTTCGTCGGTCTCGGTACCGGTTCGATGGCGCTGGCGTTTGTCGCCACCGTCGTCGATCGCTGGTTCGTCGAGAAGCGTGGTCTCGTGACCGGCATCCTGACGGCCGGTGGTGCTGCCGGTCAGCTGGTGTTCCTTCCGGTCCTGGCGAAGATCGCCGAAACGTACGACTGGAAGAGCGTCGCCTTCACAGTTTCGTTTGCCGCACTGGCCGTTGTGCCGTTCGTTCTGCTGTTCCTGCGTAACTATCCGTCAGACGTGGGTACGACGCCGTACGGCGCGCCCGCCGATTACGCCCCACCAGCCAAGCCTGTCTACCAGCGCGGCGGTGCCGGAGGCCGGGCGATCTCGGTGCTGGTGATGGCGTCGAAGACCAAGGTGTTCTGGCTTCTCGCCGGTACCTTCGCGATCTGCGGCGCGAGCACCAACGGCCTGATCGGCACGCACTTCGTCCCGGCGTCGCACGACCACGGAATGCCGATCACGACTGCCGCGTCCCTGTTGGCGTTGATCGGAATCCTCGACATGGTCGGCACCATTGCTTCGGGTTGGTTCACCGACCGCATGGACTCGCGAAAACTTCTCGGCATCTACTACCTGTTCCGCGGAATCTCGCTGCTCTTCCTGCCGCTGCTGCTCGCCAACACCGTGAATCCGCCGATGATCGCGTTTGTCATCTTCTACGGGCTCGATTGGGTGGCGACGGTTCCGCCGACCGTCGCGCTGTGCCGTCAACACTTCGGCGCCGACGCCCCCATCGTGTTCGGTTGGGTGCTGGCATCGCACCAGATCGGTGCGGGTCTGGTGGCCTTCTTGGCCGGTCTCGTTCGTGATCAGATCGGCTCGTACGACGCTGCCTTCTTGGTGGCCGGCGCGCTCTGCGCGATCGCTGCAGTCATGTCGTTGTTGATCGCAAAACGTCCGAAAGAGGCAGTATTGGTTGACTCTGTCTGATTCGGCACTGTGATCGGTACCACCGACGGGGTAAGTTGTGTGTAACTCCAAGAACTACTCACCAGTAGGGGTACTGAAATGCCTGCTCCGTCCGCTGCGACCTTCTCGCGGCTCGCCGATCTGATCGCCATCGACAATGTTGCCGATCGCCCGACGAAGTCCATCACCGAGGTGTTCACCGGCAAGGAGCTGGCGGCCATCCCCGTTGGCACCGCCGACGACGCACTTGCGGCCATCGCCCGTGCCCGCGTCGCCCAGAAGGAATGGGCCAAGCGCTCCGTCCTCGACCGCGCTGCCGTCTTCCACCGCTACCGCGATCTCATCCTCGAGAACCGCGACGCCCTCATGGACATGGCTCAGGCCGAGACCGGAAAGTCGCGTACCGCAGCTCAGGAAGAAGTCCTCGACATCTCGATGACGTCGCGTCACTACGCACGTGTGGCGCCGAAGCTGCTGCGCCCGCGTCGCGTCTCCGGCATGCTCCCGGGCCTGACGAAGACCGTCGTCCGCTACCAGCCCAAGGGTGTCGTCGGCGTCATCTCGCCGTGGAACTACCCGATGACGCTGGCCGTGTCCGACGCCATCGCCGCGCTGCTCGCCGGTAACGCCGTTGTCCTCAAGCCGGACAGCCAGACGCCGTACTGCGCGCTCGCCTGCGTCGAACTGCTCTACAAGGCGGGTCTGCCTCGCGACCTCTTCGCCGTGGTTCCCGGGCCGGGCTCCGTCGTCGGCACCGCCCTGGTCGAGAACACCGACTACCTCATGTTCACCGGTTCCACCGCGACCGGTCAGCTCCTCGCCGAGCAGGCCGGCCGTCGACTGATCGGCTTCTCCGCCGAACTCGGTGGCAAGAACCCGATGATCGTCGCGGCCGGCGCAGACCTGCGCGAGGTCACCGACGCCGCTGTGCGTGCGTGCTTCTCCAACTCCGGTCAGCTGTGCATCTCCATCGAGCGCATCTACGTCGAAGAGTCCATCGCACCCGAGTTCATCCGCATGTTCGGTGACCGCGTCAAGAAGATGAACCTCGCCGCCGGATACGAATTCGGAATCGAGATGGGCAGCCTCGTCTCCGAGGCGCAGGTCAAGGCAATCTCCGCTCATGTCGACGACGCAGTGGTCAAGGGCGCCACCGTCATTGCCGGTGGCAAGGCCCGCCCGGACATCGGACCGCTGTTCTACGAGCCCACCCTGCTCACCGGGGTTCCCGAAGACGCCGAGTGCTACCGCGACGAGACCTTCGGGCCGCTCGTCTCGATCTACCCCGTCAAGGACGTCGAAGAGGCCATCGCTGCGGCCAACGACACCGAGTACGGCCTCAACGCCAGTGTGTGGGCGGGAAGCAAGGCTGCCGGTGAAGCCATCGCAGCGCGCATCCACGCCGGCACCGTCAACGTCGACGAGGGTTACGCACCCACCTGGGGCAGCACCGCAGCACCGATGGGTGGCATGGGTGTCTCGGGCGTCGGTCGTCGTCACGGCGCGGAGGGTCTGATCAAGTACACCGAACCGCAGACCGTTGCCACCACTCGCGTCATGAATCTCGGTGGACCGCGCGGACTTCCGGCCAAGGTGTGGGCAAAGCTCATGCCTCACGCCATCAAGATCATGTCCTGGGTTCCGGGCCGGTAACGGGTGGAAACCGCCAGCGCGTACATCGAGGCAACGCCGGTATCGGTGTGGAAGGTTGTCAGCGACATCGAAGGTATGGGTCGCTTCAGTCCTGAAAACACCGGTGGAACATGGACTTCCGGAACTCCGGGCACTGTGGGTGCAAAGTTCAAGGGCACCAACAAGCATGGTCTGATTCGGTGGAGCACGCACTGCACGGTGGTCGACGTGGTCGACTGCCGGAGGTTCTCCTTCGAATCGGACGAGCCGAAAGCGCGGTGGACCTTTGTGCTCGAGCCTTCGGGAACGGGCACCGTGCTTACCGAGACTCGTGAGATCTATGCGACGCCTGCGCTTTACGTGCGCATGATGTCGGGTAGCGGCCTACTCGGTCGGGGTCGAGATCAGCTGATGCAGACCGGAATGGAAACTACTCTGGCGCGCATCAAGGCGTTTCTGGAGAGCTAGAAACTGACACAAGTGGGGCTGCACTCGATTCGAGTGTGGCCCCACTTCTGTTGTTGGAGATCTAGTTTGCAGTGCTGATGAGCGCAGCGTCGATGAGCGCGGTGTAGACACGCTCCGGTTCTTCGGCGATGCGATTGAGTACGTACAGCCACCACTGTGTTCCGAAGATGACGTATTCGCGTGTGGTGAAGCCTGCTCCTCGGAGTGCGTCCAGTTGCTCGGTGCCGAGGCCGAGCAGCATCTCGAACTCGACGTGCTCGCCTCTGAGCTTCGAATCATGCTCGGCGCGTAGTGCTTCGAGGATGTCGCGGTCATGTGTCGCGATGGAAACCTGGTGACCCGATTCGACGATTCGGGCTGCGTAGTTGAGATACGCGCTTCGCAGTTCGGCACTACCGCGCGGGTAGGCGACGGATTCGGCTTCGAGGAAGGCGCCCTTCACGAGACGGATGCGGCCGGGTCGGTCCAGCAGAGCGGCGAGATCCTTTGCGGTCCGGTGCAGTCGGGCCTGAACGGTGATCCCCACGTGAGTGAACCGCTCGGCCAGTCGCGCGTGCATGTCGAGGACCAGGTCGGTGCGGTCGGACGCTTCGGCGGAGATGATCAGCTCGGCACCGGCGCGTTCCGTGGTCTCGGCCAGGCGCACGACATTGCGAAAGCACTGCTCCGGATCGATGACCAAGCCGATGTGCGAGAGGTCGAACGACACGGTGCTGTCGACGCCCGAGGTGCCGATCCGTTCCGCCAATTCCACGAACACATCGGTTTCGGCGTTCGCGAGTTCGGGATCCCGGACGCTTTCTCCGGTGTATTCGATGCTCGCCTTGTGTCCTCGCGCGAAGATCGAGGGGAGTCGGTCGAAAGCGTCGTCGATGGTTTCGCCGCCGATGTAGCGAGCGGCGACTTTCCGTGCGAGTGCTGCCGTCGCGGCGTCCGCCATGGTGCGTTCTTTCAGGGATTCGTCGAGTGCGAGGCGGCGTAGGACGTCCGCGGCCTGGGCTTGTAGATCCGTGTTCACGGCTTCAGCGTATCCGGACGAGGGTGCGGGAATTATTCTACGAACCCTTGCGTTCGATCTATTGTCGATATATCGTCGATACGTCAAACAAACACAGACAGTCCAGGAGGACAACATGTACGCCCCACACAACAACCCAGAAATGCAAGAACGTCGCGAGCATGGCCGCCGAGGCCCGCATCGTGGACACGGTTTCCGTCGAGGATTCGAGGGCGAGCGACCCGAGGGTCGCTTCGAAGACCGAGCAGAAGGACGCCCCGAAGGCCGGCGCGGTCGACTTGACCAGCGCGGACACGGTCGGCCTCACTTCGGTGAAGCAGGCGCAGCGCTCCGTCCCGCGATGGGCCTACTCCGAGGTGCCGCTGTCGCGGTAGCCGCAGGTGGGACCGCTGAGCAGGTAGCCAAGGCCGAGGCAATTCTCGCCGAGGCGCGCCGAGCACTGTTCGAGATGCTGGCGGAAAAGTCGGCTGACGCGCAGCAGGCTCACACAGAATCTACCGACACGCTGCCGGCAGAGTGATCACGGCGCTCAGGCGCCGACGGTGACTTCCTCGCTGTTCATGCCGGAAACGTGGCCGTCGGCGCCCTCTCGCCAGTACCCGACAACATTGTGCTTGTCGCGAGCAATTCCTCGAACTTCCCTCAGATGCTTACGAATGCGACGGCTTGTTGCGCTTTCGCACGCCACCCACGCGTAGATGTCGGCCGATTCGGATTCGGGAAACTCGACCTTCTCCACAGCCTCGAACAGTGCGCTCGGCGCCTTTCCGAGGCCACTCCCCACGAGCCACGTGTACGTGACGTCGCCGCGAGTGACAAATTCCTGTCGATCCTCTTCGGTTTCGACCTCGATGATCGCCTGTGCGACATCGCCCTTTCGAAGTTCTTCGACAATCCTGCCCAGTCCGGGGAGACCCGTGGCGTCTGCGACCAGCAGCTGCCAGCGAGGACCCGCCGGTGCTTGGTAGTGGGACCGCGAACTGTCCGACCAGAAGACGCCTAGTAGGTGACCTGGTTCGGCCCGCAGGGCCCAATCCGCTGCAATACCGCCAGGGTGCACGACGAAGTCGATGTCCAGACGTCGGCCGCCGTCGTGCACCTTGCGCACGGTGTAGTGCCGCCACGGTGGCTCGGTTCCGAGATCGGCCTTGCCGTAGTCGGGATTGTTGAAGTAGTCGTAATCTGCTTCTGTTTCACCGGGTTTCGGGAACGCGATGTCGATGCGCTCGTCGCCTTGTCCGCCGGTCGGCCAGTGCCAGTTGCCTTCTGCCTCGATGCTGATTCGCCGCATGTGCGGGGTCAGGGACGTGACGGTGACAACGCGGGCGGGTTCGCAGAAAGACATGCCTCGACCCTATGGGTCCGGCGTGTCGAAGTGGAGACAGATGCTGTCGCAAGACGGACATCGAGCGCAGCCGAAAAGGCCAGCGTATGCCCCGGGGCATGATTCTTCCCCGGTGCACACGCTGGCCTTTTCAGTTATGTCGGTTCACGCCGCTGTCGGTGGGCTGTTCCCGCCGATCGGCTGTTGATACGGATCAACCGACATCGGTGGATAGAACACCGATTTCCGATCCGGGCCGATCTCCACCCGCCACTCCGTGTGGTGCAGCGTCCGGTGGTGATGACCGCACAACAAGATCAGGTTGTCGAGATCTGTTGGGCCACCATCGTTCCAGTGAACAATATGATGGGCATCGCACCACCCCGACGGAGTTCCGCACCCGGGAAACGCACACCCGCCATCACGAACCGCCAACGCTCGCCGCTGCGGCACCGTCGCCGTTCTCGCTTCCTTACCGCAGTCGAGCGGAACACCATTCTCATCCAACAAAATTCGCGTGACCGTGCAATCGCAGGCCAACATCCGGGCAGTGTCGATACTGATCGGGCCCACCCAATCCGTCCACGCGAAACCCAGTTCCTGAGTCGACGGCAACATATCCTTCATTGCTTTGAGGTCGGTCATGTCTTTCGCCGACGCAGTCACCGTGATGTGCGGTTTCACCCCGCCCTCGATCGGACCCAACCCCGCCCGCTCATACCGCCGCAGTAGTTCGCAAAACCCGTCCGCCCGCCGTAGCGCCGGCGTGCGGGTGTCCTTGACCCCGTCCTTCTCCGGTGTCGGAGCCGACAGACTCGACAACAACGTGATCAGACGGGCCCCGTTCACCGCATCCAGATCACCCTTCACCGACACGCGCCCGTACAGGCCTTTCGAGGCGTAGAACTCGTTACGTTCGGAATCCTCACCGACCGGGACGCCGTCTTCGCGTTTGCCGTACTGCTTCTCGATCCGGCGGATCGCCGCCCGCACCGCATCACAATCAGCAATGTTCTTCGACGCCAGGCCAAGCAGAATCCCGCGGGCCTTGTCCACATCCGCCGGCGTCATGTTCTTCGGTGGATGCTGACAGAACGACGCCACCTGACGGGCTTTCAACGCATCAACGTCACCGCGGTGAAACGCATCGCCGACAACGGGTTCGAGCATCAGCAACCGCGCCAACCCGACCAGCAGACTGCACTCACCGATCTCCAGATTCGTCGAACCGTGCAGCCATTGCGCGATCGCCCGAAAACCCTTCCCACCGAGAACCTCCCGGGAAAACATCTCCACGATCAGCAACACCAACCGCGACTGCAACTCGTGCCGGACACGCACCAGATCGAGAACCTCACTCTTGAGGCCCTCGCCATCCAGCTGCCACGCTTCCCGACTGTCCATGCCCAAAGTCTAATCGAACAAAGTTTCGAACACAATAGAATTGCGAGCGAAAATTGCTGCTGTCCAGCTACTTTCGACAATTCGGGCAAATGTCAGATCGAACCCAGCTCCCGCGCACGAGCTACCGCCGACGTCCGCGACTTCACTCCCAACTTGCCGAAGATGTGAACCAGATGCGATTTGACCGTGGTCTCACTCAGGAACAGTTCTTTGCCGATCTCTCGGTTGGAGCGACCCGCCGCCACCAACTTCAGAACTTCGATTTCCCTTGGGCTGAGGCTGGTTTCGGGTTTGCGTACCCGAGTCATGAGCTTCGACGCGATGGCGGGGGAGAGAACGCTGTCCCCGCTCGCAGCGGCACGGACGGCTGACAGCAACTCGACCGGTGGTGTGTCCTTGAGTAAGTACCCGCTGGCCCCGGCCTCGACAGCGCTCAAGATGTCTGCATCCGTGTCGTAGTTGGTCACGACGAGTACGTGCGGCGGATTCGGCAGCGCGCACACCGCGCGGGTGGCGTCGACGCCCGTCTTCCCGGGGCCGAATCGCAGGTCCATGAGCACGAGGTCGACCGGCGTGGTGGCGCAGAAGGCTATGGCTTCCTCGGCGGTGCCCGCTTCGCCGACTACCTCGATGTCGGCTTCGCTTTCGAGCAGCGCTCGTAACCCGGCGCGCACGATCGCGTGATCGTCGGCGAGCAGCAGGCGGATCACGGTTCGCCGACTTCGAGAGGAAACGTCACTGCGACGGCCGTGTGTCCCGGCTCGGACTCGATGGAGAAAGTCCCGCCCTGCAGTTCGACGCGTCGGCGAATTGCATTGAGGCCGAAAGATTCCGCCGGGCCACGTTCGAGAACTGCCACGTCGAAACCGCGACCGTTGTCGACCACGTCGAGGCTGACGGTGTCATCGGAATAGGTCAGTGTCACAGCCATTCTGGTTGCATCGGCATGGCGGAGAACATTGGACACCGCGCCCTGAGCGATGCGTACCAATGTTGCTTCGAGGGGCATCGGCAGCCGCACTGCCTCGCCTTCGACCACGGAGCGCGCTTCCAGTTCAGGACTGCTCGCGCGTTCGCAGATTCGACGAAGCGCGTCGGCGAGCGACTGACCGTCCAAGGCCGCGGGCGTCAATTCGGCTATGAGTTGGCGGGTTTCGGCAAGACTGTCCGCGGCAGTTTCCCGTGCGAGGCTGATCTGACGGATGGCCGGGCTGTCCGGATCGGCGCGTTCGGCAGCGTGAAGGAGCATCTGGATGCTCGAAAGTCCCTGGGCCACGGTGTCGTGAATCTCGGCGGCGAGTCTTTCACGTTCCGCGAATTTTCCGGCATCGCGAGACGTCGACGCCAATTCTTCACGAGTATTCATCAACTCGTCGATGAGACGACCGCGCTCGGCTGCCTCGCGGTACAGCGCTTGATATCCGAGGCCGATTGCAACCGCTACGGCAGCGCCGATGATCGGGCCGACGGCGCCGGCAATCGTCCATCCACGATGCAGGCCGGTGCCGACCACGGCGACAGCCGTTGCCGCGGTGACGGCGAGAAGACTCCAGGGGCGTCGCAGAATATGGAGATAGAGGAAGAAGAGTCCGAACGCGAGGTAGGCGGCGTCGGCGGATACCGCCATCGTCGCGATCCAGACGAGGGTCAGCACGGCCAGCCACCAGCGGGCAGCGTTGCCGCGCAGCCTTTTGGCGACCCCGAAAAGATAGACGGCAACAAAGATCACGGCCAACGCGATGATTGTTGCGGTCAGGTCGGATTCGTCGATCAGCGCTCGAAGAAACACCACACCGGCCAGCGCCATGACAAGGACATGCAGGCCCAGTTGTAGGCCGGCGAAGACAGGCGTGAGCGGAGATCGGTGCATCTCGCCCAGCTTAGCGAGGTTCGGGCCTGGTTCATCCATCAAAAGTTGTAAACCGGGATGGTTCTTTCGAGCGCTGGAATGTCGATCCGAGGTGCGATGGAAAGAGTCTGCATCCGCGAGAGCGTAGAGGCAAGCACAGGAAAGGAATTCACAGTGTTTGTCGCAATGAGGGACTTACGGGCAGCGCGAGGTCGTTTCGCGCTGATCTCCGTCGTGGTTCTGTTGGTTGCACTTCTGGTCAGTTTTCTCAGCGGGTTGACTGCAGGACTTCGCCATCAGAACGTGTCGGCCATCGAGGCCATGAATGCCGACACGGTGGTGTTCGCCGACACCGGAGCCGGGGCGTCGTTCGACGAGTCGGCGCTCACGCAGGACCAGGTCAACGCTTGGACCTCCACGTCGAAGGACGTCGATCCCATCGGAATCGGTCGCGGGAAAGCGGGATTGGCCGACGGAAATCAGAAGTCGGTGGCCCTGTTCGGCGCTGATGGCGGTTTCGGTGACGTGACGCCGTCGGCGTCAGGCACGGTGGTGTTGAGCGAAGGTGCCGCCCGCGAACTGGGGGCGGGCGCCGGCGATCAGGTGAGCGTCGGTACGAAGCAGTTCACCGTCAGCGCCGTTCGCGGTGACGACTGGTACAGCCATTCGCCCGTCGTCTGGATGACGCTCGACGACTGGCAGGCGGCCAATCCACGCGGCGGAGTTGCGACAGTACTGGCTGTCACCGGAGCCTCTGACGCTTCCGCAACGGACAAGGCGGCTGCGACGACGTCGACGACGGTCAGCGGTTCGCTCGACGCGATCGGTTCGTACAAGTCGGAGAACGGGTCGTTGACGTTGATGACGCTCATGTTGTTCGCGATCTCAGCCCTGGTGATCGGTGCGTTCTTCACGGTATGGACGATCCAGCGAACTCCGGACATCGCGACGCTGAAGGCGCTCGGTGCGACTACCGGTTCGCTGGTGCGCGACGCACTGGGTCAGGCGCTCATCGTTCTGATTGCCGGTGTCACCGTCGGAATCGGGCTGACGGCCGTGGCCGGATCGCTGATCGGTGACGCCATGCCGTTCGTCCTGGACGCATCCACCACCGTCGTACCTGCCGTGGCATTGATCGGGCTCGGTCTGCTCGGCGCGGCCTTTGCACTTCGATTCCTCTCGACCACCGATCCACTCACAGCATTGGGGAGCGCACGATGACCATGACAACCGGCACCACAGTTCTCGACATCCAGAACGTCGATCTGACGTTTCCCGATGGGCAATCGCGGGTGACGGCGCTGGACGACGTGTCTCTGCGACTGCACCGCGGCGAGATCGCCGCGATCACCGGGCCCTCGGGTTCGGGCAAGTCCAGCCTGTTGGCGGTGGCGTCGACGCTGATCCGTCCGGATTCCGGGCACGTCTATCTCCGGACGCCGGAAGGCAGCACCGACATCGCTGCGCTGAGTCGGCGGGCGGCGTCGGAGCTGCGACGCTCGTCGATCGGCATCGTCTTCCAACAGTCGAACCTCGTGTCTTCGCTGACTGCACTGGAGCAGCTCGAGGTGATGGCGCATCTGGGGCAGTCCGTGTTCACGTCACGGGCCCGTCGCAAGGCCGTGAAATCAAAAGCGATGGATTTGCTGGACGCTGTCGGGCTCGCGGATCAGAGCGGAAAACGGCCGTCCCAGCTGTCGGGTGGGCAGCGACAGCGCGTCAATCTCGCGCGAGCATTGATGAACGATCCGCAGCTTCTCGTGGTCGACGAGCCCACGAGTGCGCTCGATCAGGAGCGCGGTGCCGCTGTCATGGATCTGATCATCGGGGTGGTGCGGGAACGCGAGGCGGCAACCCTTCTCGTGACACACGACCGAAGTCACCTGTCTCGGATGGATACTGTCTATCGTGTTGTTGACGGTTCCTTGGCGGAGGATCAGGAGGCGCTCGCGGCGTGACTCAGGCGGGCACGATTCGGGCATTCGTCACTGCATCCGGGCGGGAAGTCAACCCGCGATTTGCTGGGCAGTTAGACTGTTGTCGACTCGGGCAACTTGAGAGGACGTGTTATGGAACGCCGCCGCAACGTTGCGCAGCCGCCACAATCGCCGATTGCGGATCTGGAGCAGATGCCTGCCCTGATTCTCCTCGACAGGCTTCCGGTGCCGGTCATGGCCGTTCACCGCGATGGCAGCATCGTTTTTGCCAACCCGTCTTTCGCTGACATGCTGGGATATCCCAAGAAGGCCGTCTCGGCGTTGCGTTTGCAGGACATCCTCTACGACAAGGATGCCGACGACGTCAGTGCAGAGCAGGCCCATCGTGAACTGAGTTCCGAGCCGGGCTCGGTCAAGGAGTTCGTGCACTCCGACTCCACGTTGGTGCGCGCGACGGTCAGCCAGTCTCTGCTCCGACGGGACGACGACACGATCACCCTTGCCGTCCTCCACGATCTGACGGAGCGCCTGTGGAACAACCCACGGCACATCGACGACAAGCCCACCAAGTAGTCCCAGCTACTTCCGGGATTTGACGGTTCGGTCCAGGCCGAGGGTGGCGGCAAGGGTGTTGACCACCCATTCTTCGTACTGTTGGCCGGTCCAACCCGCGCCGACCACGAGGTCTGTATAGGTCTCGGGACTGAGCAGCGTGAGTGCGACGTTCACAGCTGTTTCGAGGTCGACGGCCGGCGCTTTTTCGACGATGCCGACCATCAGATGTTCCTGCACCGTGCGTCTCTGAGTGCGGTTGATTTGCCACAGACGGGCGGCGTCCTCGTCGGCGGAAGCGGCGGCCCTCAGTGCCAGCAGGATGTCTGCGGTGCGTTCCAGAATGAGCCGTCCGTGGTGAACCTGAATCCGGAGTTGCCCGAGTGGATGTGGGGCGCCGAGTGCTGCCGCCACCCACGGACGGTCGAGAGTTGCCGTCTTTTCCTCGTCGCCCGCAACGGCCACGTCGAGTAGTGCTGACAGCACGCTCGGCTTGTTGCCGAACACGAAATAGACACTCTGCACCGACACGCCCGCCGCCGCGGCAAGCTGCTTGATCGTGGCGGCCGCGTAGCCGGGATCGACAAAAACCTCACGCGCTGCCTCGATGATCTTGCGCCGCGCCGACGTGTCTTCCCGAAGAACCTCAGTCATGGTTAGAGTCTAACTCTAGAGTCGAACTCTAGCGACTCGGGAGGTGAAGTAATGACGAAGGTTCTTGTACTCGGTGGCTACGGTGCCGTCGGGATTCCCCTGATGAAACAACTCGCGAAGGTCCCCGAAATCTCCGCGTACTCCGCCGGCCGTGACCCTGCCCGCGCGGACGTCGTCGTTGATCTTAAAGAACCAGGCGCGTATTCGACTGTGGTTCGAGACTTCGATGTCGTGGTGAATGCGTCGGGTTTCGAGGATGTTCGCCTGGCCGACGAAGCGGTACGCGGTGGGGCGGCATTCGTCGACATCACGGCGACCTCGAGCTACTGCGAAGAATTGGAAGCGGTCGACGGACCCGTTCTCATGGGCGTCGGGTTGGCGCCGGGATTGACCAGTGTCCTTGCAACCGAGGCGCATCGACTCGGCGACGGACCCGTGTACATCCTGATCGGCCTCGGCGGTGGAGAACTACACGGGCCGGCCGCAACGGCGTGGACGTACGGGATGTTGGGCACGAGGTTTCCTGATCCCGACGGACGATCGGTCCGCAACTACACCGGGATGAAGACGTTTCGAATACCGGCCGATGCGACCGGCTACCGCACCGGTCCTGCTGTGCGGGCCGACTTTTCGGACCAGCATGCGTTGACGCGAGACCTCGGTGTTCCGGTCAGGACGTACCTGCGATTGGACACGTCCACCGCGACGCTCGGACTTGCGGCCATGACGTGGGCACCCGCGCTACAGAAGGTCGTGCCGAAGAAGCTGTGGGGCTCGGATCGTTGGGTAGCGATGGCCCGAGCGGATACCGGCCCGGCGCTGTGGGTTTCGGGGCTTAGCCAGTCGGTCGCGACGGCAGCTATCGCCGCGCGCGCCGTGCAGGTGATTCGGGATGCCGCGATCTCGAAGCCGACGTGGTTCCACGCGGTGGAAACCACCGAGTCGTTGCAAGCGGCGGTTCCCGAACTGTCAGTGCGGCAATGGGATGGTGCGAGCCGATCGTCCGGCAAGACAGTCCACTAGTCGGGGCGAGCCGAGAAACGGCAATCCGGCGGCCGCATTGGTGAGACAACCGGGTACGACGACGCGGACGACGTGCAGGCCGGCGTGGAGAACATCAGTTGTGGTGAGATCGACCCATGCCGGCCGGAAACCGGCTGCCGTCAGAGCGCTTTCGGTGCCGGCGGCTGATGTCAGAGAGTCGAGTCCCACCTCGCCGACGACGGCACCGACCAGCTCACTCTCGAATCGTGCTTGGATCTCCGGGTCCAGGTGAAGTTGCAAGTGGCATCCGTAGTCCATCACGTCGGCAAAATCCGATCGGTAGGCGCCTGCGTAGCTTCGGTCAGCTCGCCACGGCGCAAGCGGACTGGTCGGGGAGGCCGCGGCTCGACCGATGCCGCTCTCCGGGTTGTCGTAGTCGGCGGAAAGCAGCTGCAGCTGAAGCGCTTCGCCGAGTGACTTGAACGCAGCCGTCTGCGCTTCTTCGTGGCAGGCGGTACCGATGGTCGAGTATCCGGTGAGTCCGTCGTGGACGAGGGCGCCGAGCACCGGGATCCCGAAATCGCTGTCGAATGACAACCACCTGGTCGAGAGGGTGCCGTGATTCCCCAGTCGCCGAAGCACCTCGGGAATGCCGGTGACGATCCGAACGCCGCGTCTTCCGGTCCAGGACAACGTCATCGCGTCGCGCTCGACTATCTCGCGCAGTGCATTCCGTATCGCGAATTCCGTCGTGGGACCGGCGGCGAGACCCGCCTGAGCCACCGGAGAGATCGCCGGACCCGTCCGGGCGACGAAATGAGGATACGAACCCCAGACGAGTTCGGCCGGTACCCAGATATCCGAACCCGTGATCAGGTCGGCTCCGCGAGTCCAGTCCATCTCCAGATCGTCGGTTGGTTCGACGAACGGGAACTGTGGCCGCGCGTACTGGGCAGCGTCGAAACGCGCGAGTTGTGACAGCTCGATGCTTGCTCCGATCAACGCTTCGGCGGACCCGCGGACGATCGGTTTGGCGACGATGTTGCCGCAATACCGTTCCACCGCTTCGCCTATCGCAGCTGCGGTAGGCCGCGCACGGTCACCCAGATCGAAGCAATATCCGGCGCCGGCCGAGTCACTGGACCAGGGTGTAAAGCGTGCTGAATCACTGACATACGAGTGAATCAGCTTGAACTCGGGCGGAAAGTGCTGGGGAACAACGGCGTCGACCAGCTCTCGAATGATCCCAGTTCGGCGGTCGACGAGCGAAGATGTCATGCGAGGGGGACCGGCAGATGCAGATGGGTGGTCGATGCGCTGGTCAATCTGCTACCTCCAAGAAGGGGAAAGGCTGCCGGGGCGTTGTTGTACAGGCCCGGAGTCAGGATGCGGACGACGTGCAACCCGGCAATCGAGATGTCGCCGGTGGTGAGATCGACGGAAATCGGCTGGTGTCCCCGTGACGTCAGAAGCGCTACGAGAGAAGCCAGATCCAACGGCGCTTCGTCGGGAATCTTTGATACCGAGAGTGTTTCGGTGTAGTCGAAGAGATGTTCCTCCGCGGCCAGGGCCATCGTGGGATCAAGATAAAGCTGGGCAACGGTCGGCAGATCGACGACGTCTTTCCATTGCGGATCGAACTCGTCCCGGTAACGACGGTCGGCCCGAAAGGGTTTGTACAGGTGCGCCGGCAGCGTTCCGTCCGCCACGCTGCGCCAGGTCGGCCCGTCGGGGTCGGCGAGGTCGATCGTGATGGCAAGTACGGCATACGCCTCGACAAGCGCCTTCGAGACTGCCGCCTCCACCGTCGGTCGACAAGCTGTGCCCAGCGCGACCAGTCCACGTCGGTCATCGCGGATCCACGCTGCGGCGACGGGAATGCCGAAGGGGGAGGGAAGCAGAAGCACTCGAACGCTCCGGGTCTGGCTCTCCAGATCCCCGAGTTGGCGGTGCGCAGGCAACCGCTCCCAGTCGGAAAGCTCGATCGCCGGCTGTGACCGGTCCCCGCACCACCACAGCGCGGTGGCATCGCGTTCGAGAAGTTCCAGCAGAGCTGACATCTCGGCCTCGTCGCGTGAGCGTCCCGCTGCGATTCCGGCGTACTGCAACGACGCGATCGGTGGCTCGCAGCGACGGGTGCCTGTGTAGTACCCGAGATAAGTCAGGGCCGCAGGCACGTAGGTGGGCACCTTTTCGTCCATGGTGTGACCCAATGCCCAGCGAATGTTCAGATCAGAGGTGAAGGGAACAAAGGGGAATCCGGGAAGGCGGTACTGATCCTCGCTGTACAACGCAAATTCAGCGGGATCGACGACCCGTGAGCCGGCCAGTTCCAGCGCTGATGCACTGCTGCGGACCAGATCCTCGGGGACCACGTTGCCGCAATATCTTTCGACGGCCTCACCGGTCGCCGCCCCGCGAGCTGCTGCATCGTCGCGTATCGAAGCCCCGAATCCGTAAGGGTCCGCGCGAAACAGTGAACCGCTGCCGCCGAAGTTTCTGGTGTCGGCCACCCTCGCGGCCCAACCGACCCAGCCTGTCGGCATGTCCGAGCGAATGTGTGGTTCCAGTGAGGTCAGCACGCCGCTCCGGGCGTCGACCAGCAAGTCATCCACCGGCAGTTCCTCCGAGTATCGGCAGGGTCAACGACCCGGAAAATGATTGGTGCAGTGCGGTACTGCGTGTTCCTCGATAGCGATCACCGTCTCCGAGATTGCGTGCGAGTCGTGGGAAGTCCGAGCCGGCGATCCGCAGCGTCAAGACATCACCCGCGCGCACAGTGTGCAACACGGGATCCAGATCGATGGTCACCATCGTCGGCTGCAGGCTGACACCCGCGCCCCGTGCGATCGATCTGGTAACTCCAGCGGGATCGACGACGCTCAGTTCGGCGATCCAATCGGCTTCGCCCTCGGGTGAATACACTTTCAGCTCCACCGATGGTGTTCCGGAGAGTACGGAGTCGTGCTTGATATCGAAAGTCAAGACAACACAGTTGTTTCGGTCCCGTAAGGCGTCATACAGGAAGCTGTAGGCCGCATCCTTCCGATCTGGTTCGAGATGAACGCGATTCGCACCCGTGACAAACGGTTCGGTCGACCATTCGCCGACACCCCGGTCGAATACCCGATTGATGGTCAGGGGCCGCGCAGCGAATACCGATTCCATCCACTCGACCTGAAGGCGGCCGAAACTTGTCTCGCCGACCCTTCCCGGGCGGAGGTCGTGCGCCCAGGGGCCCACGATCAAACTCTGCGGCCCGCGCCCCACGGACGTGAAGTGCCGCAGTGTCTCCCGAATCATCGCATCGTCCCAACCGCCGATGTGCAGCCCGGCGATGTCGAGTTCGGAGAGTTCGTCCGCGGACACCAGATCATCGCCACCGAAGTCTTCGCGTTTACGAGCGCGAAGGATCGGCGTCAACCAGCCCGGTGAATCGGAGGTCAGACCGACTTTCTCGATCATCGACTGCACCGGGAGATGTTCCAGCAAAGCTGAATCCGAACGCATCAGTTCAGGGATGAAACCCTCACGGGAGGAAGACGAATCTCCGTGCTCGCCCCACCACGCCAGATGCTCGGCGAGGAGGAGTATCCCCGAGGGATCACGTTTGACGCGGTCGCTTCCGATGGTCGGCACCTTGGAGACGACGCCGTCTACACGAAATGACCGATCGGCGCTGTTGGTCTCGGCAGCAAATGCCCAGGCGGTTCCGGCCGCATACGAAGCCCCGCTCGCGATGACGCACTCCGGTGTCCACGGCTGATCCTGCAGCCACTCGGCCAGGGCGGCGGCGTCCTCGCGCTCGTGGACGTACGGTACCCAAGAGCCGGTGGAATCGTGCCGTCCGCGTACGTCCTGCGAGATGAATGCAATTCCTCGTGATCGCCATTCGATCCCCTCCGCCAGATGCCATCCACGCCCGTACGGGGTGCGGATCACGATCAGTCCCCGCGGTGAAGAATCCGGTGGGAGAAGCACATCCGTAGCCAACGAAGAACCGTCTGCTGCCGGGATCTTCACGCCGAGTGAGATCACCGGAGCGTCGGCGCGGGTTCGAGAACGCCGCCGGGCAGTGGTAGCACGGGATGGCGAGTCATCATGAGGGTTCGCGGATTCATCCGGATCTGGTGGTGAAGGTGTGATGGCGGTGCGCCATGCACACCAGCCACGACGTCCGAACATGCAAGCGCACTGGCCATTGCGGCTGCGGTGGGTGAAAGTTCGAGCGGGCGAGGTTCGCTGCCGGCGAGGTGATTCCACAGTGCCTGCAGATGATCCGGGACGCGCGACGCAGCAAGCCGTCGACCGCAGACGTCCCGGTAGCTTGCGCTGTCGATGCCGTCGAAGAAGGGACCGATGCAGATCTCACCCAGCTCCGTGTGGACGCGTTGCCACGGAGTTCGGCTGTGGCGGCACCAGGTATCGAGTTCCGACCACGCGTCGTGAGGAGGAGCGTCGGCAACCGACAGTACGAGGTCCGACGACGCAACATCGTCTTCGATTGGCGCAGTGGTGGATACGACCTCGAGATGCGGAAGAGCCTTGGAGAGCAGGGCGATGCAAGCATCGGCAACGGGCCCGATCCCGTCCATCAGCACACGCTGTGGGCGCGGAATCTCTGGCACTTGACCTGGAACAGCCAGCACGCCGCGAGAGACGAGGGCGTCGGCGATCTCGATAGCTCCCGGGCCGAGCACCGAACCAGAGCGCCTGAGAAAGTTGTCGAGTTCCGCGAGGTCTTCGGCCGGCGCGCCGATCGTGACCGCGTTCTCGTCCGGTGTCAGGTAATGCCAAACACCGTCCGGGGTCGGATACAGCTGGTGTCCGTCGGCGAGGGCGTACACGGATCTCCTTGTCGGTGCCCGCACCCGACGAGTCGGATGCGGGCGGGGTCATCGGCTGATCAGACTGTCGAAACAGTCTGGATCAGGGGAGGTTTCAGCTCTGGAAGCTGAACGGGTTGTCGACGAGGGCGTTGGTGCCCACACCCTGCAGGGCGTGTGCGGACGTTGCCTCGGCAACCGGCTCGAAGGTGAACGGGTTGTCGACGAGAGCGTTGGTGCCGACGCCCTGGAGTGCATTGGCCGGAGCCGAGTTGGAGACGCTGTCGAACGAAATGTTGCTCATTGTCATCCCTTCCGTAATGGAAACCATTTCCATTACGATGCCACCGTACGAAAGATCGCCACGGAGAGCAACAGGTACAAGAGAGTGCATACATGAGCGAGACCCCGACGACGGGATCCGTCGAAGCGCAACCACATGTCTTTCGGGACAGATCGTTTCGATTGTTCTTCACGGCTCGTACGATTGCCGTAGCCGGTGCGGCGGTCACCGGAGTGGCCATGCCGATCCTGGTGTTCGACATCAGCCGGTCTCCGTTTCTCACCTCGCTCGCGGCTGCGGGGACGGTTCTGCCGTATCTCGTGTTCGGCTTGTTCGCCGGCGCCGTGGCAGACCGAGTCAACCGGCGGACGGTCATCCTGTGTGCGCAGGCCGTAGCTGCACTTGCTTTGGCGAGTATTCCGGCAGCGCAGGCACTCGGCGTATTGACGGCGTGGCATTCCGTCGGCGTATCGATGTGCATCGGAACGTGTTTCGTGTGGTTCGACGCCGCTGCTTTCGGAGCGCTGCCTGCTCTGGTCGGTCGGCAGAGGATACCGGCGGCCAACAGCGCGCTGTGGACGTCCAGCACGCTGATCGATGTTGTCTTTCCGGCGATAGCCGGCGTGCTTGTGGCCTCGATCGGCCCGGCCTACGCATTGGGTGCTGATGCACTGGCTTACGTACTGGCCGGGCTGGCCATGGCCTCGATCGGAGCCTCGTTTTCGATTACTCCTGCGGCGCCGAAGAAGTCGGGAACCGGAATTGCGCGTGACATACGCGAGGGCCTCAGCTTCCTCTGGCGGTCGCCGCTTCTGCGAGCCTTGACCGGCGTCGGCTTCGTCAATTCCCTGACGCAGGGTGCGGTTACGGCGCTCCTGGTGGTGTACGCATCCGAGAGGCTTGGGATTTCGACGTCGAGTCCGATGATCGGCGCCGTGTGGACGGCCGTCTCCGTGGGTGGAGTGGTCGGGGCGCTCGTGCTTCCACGCCTACCGGCGCAGTGGCCGGTCGGGGCGATCACTGTCGGGGCGCTGACCATCGCCCCGGTGGTGCTGTTCGTCGTTGCGACAACCGGCAACACCGGCGCCGCGATCACGGCGCTCGTCGTCTACTCCGGCTGTGCGACCGTCACCATCCTCAATGGCATCGGTGCACGTCAGCGCCTGACTCCGGATCGTCTGCAGGGGCGCGTGAACACCACGGCGAGGATGGTCGCCTGGGGTGGTTCGCCGGTCGGCGCCTTGATTGCCGGGGCAATCGCAGGACGCTGGGACATCGGCACCGCCTACCTCGTTGCGTGCATCTTTGCGCTGGTCGGGGCGCTCTTCGCGTGGGCGAGCGCGCTGCGGACCGACCCTTACCCGCACAGATGAGCATGTGACTATTAATGAAAACGACTGTCGTTATGGTTAGATCCACCTGTTCATGACTGCGAACCCCACCGACTCAGGAGTGCGATGACGCTGACCAGCGAGGCAGCACCACGAGTGCCGTCGCGTCCACATCCCGTCGGCGAGCGCGGGTACGTCCCGTTTCTGTTGGCCACGGCGGTTGTGCTTGTCGCGGTCTCCACCGTCGCGGTGTGGTCGGGTGCCGCGTCGGTGTCCTTTGCCGACGTGTTCGCGGTGTTGTACGCACACGTCGGCGGTCCGCCGGTCGACCCGCTGCTCGATCGGATCGTGTGGGGATTGCGGGTACCGCGCATTCTGATTGCGGCATTGGCGGGCGCCGGATTGTCGTTGGCCGGCGCCGTGCTGCAAGCGTTGGTGCGCAACCCGATTGCCGATCCGTACATTCTGGGCGTGGGTTCCGGAGCATCCTTCGGTGCAGTACTGATCATGACGACCGGCATCGGCACCGGCCTGTCGATCGGTGTCCCGGTGGCAGCCTTCCTGGGGGCCATGATCTCCCTGATCGCGGTTCTCGTCCTGGGTCGGCGAGAGGGAATGCTCGTCCCGCTGCGCATGGTCCTGGCCGGAGTTGCCATCGGCTATCTGCTCTCGGCTGCAACAAGTTTTGTGCAGTTGCGCGCCGATCCGAGTCAGCTTTCGGGAGTGCTCTTCTGGTTGCTGGGCTCGGTGAGCGGGGCCAGTTGGTCGGATCTCGGTGTGCCCGCCGCGGTGATCACCGTCTGTGCGGCAATTCTGTTGACACAATCGCGCCAACTCAACGCGTTGGCCATGGGAGACGAGAGCGCGCAATCGGTCGGCGTGGACGTGCGCCGTACCAGGTTGCTACTACTGGTGATCGCGTCGTTGCTGACCGCGGTTGTCGTATCCGTCGCCGGGGGAATCGGTTTCGTGGGGCTGCTCGTGCCGCACGCCGTACGACTTCTGGTCGGTTCCGATCACGGCAAGCTGCTCCCCGCGACCGCGTTGGTTGGTGCCACCTTCCTGGTGATCGTCGATCTTGCGGCTCGGATGTTGGATGCGCCCAACGAATTACCGCTCGGGATCATCACCGCCGGATTGGGTGCACCGTTCTTCCTCTGGTTGCTTCGACGGGACGGCGGTGCGCAGTCATGAGATTGTCGGCCAGCGGAATTCACGTCGTTCGGGGCGGACGCCTCGTGGTTTCGGGTGTAGACCTCGAAGCGCCCGAGGGAAGCGTGGTCGGACTCGTCGGACCGAACGGCAGTGGAAAGTCCTCCCTCCTTCGCGCGTTGTATCGCTCGATGAAGCCTCGAAGCGGAATCGTGAAGGTGGACGAGGTGAATGTTTGGGACGATCTCTCGCCTCGATCGGCAGCACGCATCATCGGTGTTGTGGGGCAGGAGCATTCATCCGATTTCTCGTTCAGCGTCCGCGAGGTGGTTGCAACGGGTCGGACGCCGCATCACAGCGCGTTCTCTCGACTCGGCGAGATCGACCGAGACATCGTCAGCGCAGCACTGGTGCGAACCGGCATGCAGGGCTTTGGATCACGTCTCTTCGCCGAACTGTCCGGCGGAGAAAAGCAGCGTGTGATGTTGGCCCGGGCGATCGCTCAACAACCGTCGGTGCTGGTCCTGGACGAGCCCACCAACCACCTCGACATCCGTGCTCAACTCGAATTGATGGAACTGGTCGCCGAACTCGGTACCACGACGATTGTCGCGATCCATGAACTCGCCTTGGCCGCAGCGTATTGCGACTACGTCTGTCTGCTCTCCGGCGGGGTAGTTGTCGCGACAGGACCAACGGCCGAGGTCCTCACCGAGGACCTGCTGTCCGAAGTATTCGGGGTTCAGGTGCATCTCGGCACTCATCCGTTGACCGGGCGCCCCCTGCTCTCGTTCGCCCCTCCGCTCCTACACACGAAAGAAGCAGTGTCTTGAAATCCTCGATACGTACTGCCGCGCTGATGTGCTCGGCCGTTACCGCCACCGCAGTACTGGCCGCATGCGGAAACTCCACGGCGGATTCGGCGGCGTCGTCGTCCGAGAAGATCACCGTCACCAATTGTGATCGCGAGGTCACGGTGCCCAAGACGGCGGAGCGGATTGTCTCGCTGTATCCGTCGATGACGGAACTTCTCATTCAGCTCGGCGCCGCCGACCGCATTGTCGGACAATCGAATACCGACCTCTCTCCTCCCAGCCCCGAACTCGCTGATCAGTTCGCGGCCGTGCCGGTGCTGAGCGCCGGAGTTCCCGCGAAAGAAGCATTGCTCGACGCCCGTCCGGATCTGATCGTCTCCGACGGGGAATACTGGTTCGACGGTGACCGATTGCAGACCATGGACGAATTGCGTGACCTCGGCATCCCGATCTTCGTGAACAGCGGCTACTGCCACAAGGCCGTCACCGAGGGGCGGATCGACGACGTCTGGTCCGACCTTGACGGTCTCGGCGCCTTGACCGGAACTAGTGACGCGGCAGCAACCCTCCTGGCCGACGGCAAGAAGTCCCTCGCAGCAACCGAGGCATCTGTCGCCGGGCAGGAGCCGGTTCCCACTGTGATGGTTCAGGTTTCGGAGGGACAGTCCTATGCTCTGGCCAGGGGCCTCTACAGCAGTGTGCTCGAGGCCGCCGGGGGAAGCAATCTTTTCGAGAACGACCTTCCTGACGGAAAGTACTTCGGCCAGGTAGCCACGGAATCGGTGCTCGCGAAGTCGCCGAAGGCTGTCCTCGTCGTCTACTCCACCGAGTCGGCTCGGGAATCCACCCTGGATGCCGCGCGGACGGCATTTGCCGGAACCCCCGCCGCGGCGTCGAATGCGATCTTTGCCGTTCCGGAGGCGTGGTTCGCCGGCGAGTTGGTCTCGATCGACGGGGCCGGCGAGGTGTCTCGCCTGCTGCACCCGGGTTCGTGACCGCACTCGATCGCATCGAGGCCGTCGTATCGCTGCATGCAGTGTTGGACCGGACGGTGAGTCCGTCGGAGCTACCGTTCGACGAGCACGCACTGCCGCCGGTGACGTGTGAATCCGTGGAACTGCCGGCCGCGACGCCACTGCCGGCCTGCGGGTTCGCGGACGTCTTGCAGGCACGGCGGAGCCGCTACGACCCCGCACAGACGGCACTCCGAGCAGGCGAGCTGTCAAACATGTTGCACCACAGTGTTGTCAGCAGCCCGACGGCGGGCGGGATGCGCGAACTGACGCTGTCGTTTGTTCTCAGCCGACCCGGAGACGAGCTCGGAGCCGGGGTATACCGATATGCCCGAGGCCGTGCCGAAGCTGTCCGGCCAGGCGACGTGCGAGAGCACCTTCGAGCGAGCCTTCTCCAACCCGAGTTCGTCGACGTGTTCCCGGTTCTTCTGTTTGTGGTTGCCGACGTGGAAGCGCCGCTCG
This sequence comes from Rhodococcus sp. RCBS9, assembly GCF_029457415.1. Taxonomy (NCBI): domain Bacteria; kingdom Bacillati; phylum Actinomycetota; class Actinomycetes; order Mycobacteriales; family Nocardiaceae; genus Rhodococcus; species Rhodococcus sp. RCBS9. Next base: position 2,683,906 of record NZ_CP120422.1, read on the forward strand.
AGAAGTACGCGATGCGGCACTACCGCACGATGCACGTGGATGCCGGTGTGCTGGTTCAGAATCTGTACCTCGTGACCGAGGCGATGGGACTTGTGGGCTGCGCCATCGCAGGATTCACGGATGCGCGAGTGGCATCTCTGTTGAATCTCGCGACGACGCAGCTTCCCGTCATGGCTTTTGCACTCGGGCGGCCCAGCTAGGTCAGGCGAGGATGCGCGCCTTCTGGGTCTCGAACTCGGCCTCGGTCAATACTCCCGCATTCTTGAGTTCGCCCAGCTTGGTGAGCTGTTCGAGCTTCAAGTCCATCGATGCTGCCGGAGCTGCCGGAGCTGCCTGCGGTGGCAGGGGTGGTAGATCGGGAATCGGGGGCACCGGCTGGGCCTGCGCTGCGCGAGCCTGATCTTCGGCGGCCCAACGGGTCCGCTGACGGCGCTGAACATTGCCGTGAATGGAGCTTGCGACGGCTACCCGGCCGGCTCGCCTCAAGAAACTCATGCGTCCTTCTCCGTGTTGCCTGGTGCGGTGTTGTCGAGTGCGGTGGCAAGTTCGTCCAAGCTCAGGTGACCTTCGGTGACAATCTTTGCGCCGCTGCGTGTCCACGCGTCGATCACCGGCAGTATGGCCAGTTCCTCGTAAACGAGCACGGCGGCAACACTACCGGTGGCCAACTCGTCACCAACGGCGGCGATGTCGCCGGCGTCGAGCAGTCCGGAGGCAGCGCCGTCGAACTGCGCCAGATCGAAATCTGCGAGTTCGAAGGTCGATGCCGGTACGACGGCCACTGATCCATCGGCGGCTTTGGTGACGAACTCGAGGTCGAGGATGCGGATCACGCCGGAGTCGACGAGAGTGAGCAGCTGCTCGAATCCTGCGGAGGTCGGTGCACCGCCGGGAAACTCGACGGCAACGTATTCGATCGGACCGAATTGGTCTTGGTTGGACATCGGTTACTTCTTGCCCTTCGTGGGTTGCGGTTCTTCCAGAGCAGGTACTTCGTCGGGCATGCGGCCGGCCGGAATGATGGCGAGCAGGGAGAGTCCGGCGAGGACGAGTAGCGAGGTTCGCAGGGCGCGCAAGCGCGCTTCGGTGTTGATCCGGATGGCTTCGTCGATCTGTGCTTGTGTCGCCGAGGTGTTTTCGAGCGTCACGACGAGTTGATCGTTGGGGACGAAGTTGACCTGGTCGAGATTGATCCCGGACTCGACCTTGAGTGATGCCGGGATGGTGGGGTTGTCGATCAGCTGCGAGCTGACGAGGGAACCGAGGATTCCGACGGCGAAGACGCTGGCCACCGCGATGCCGACGCTGCCGGACATGTTGTGTACCAGTCCCCGCCAGGCACCGACGTCGCCGGCCAGTTCCTTGGGAGCTGCGGTGAGGAGGGTGTTGAACACCAGCGCAACGATGGCGCCCTGCCCGAGGCCGAGGGTGATCAGTCCGATGACGACAAAGATCTGATGCCAGTCGCCACGAATGGTGAAGGCCAACAAGATGAGTCCAGCGGCAACGACGACGAACCCGGCTCGTGCGATCAGACGCGGGGAGTACGTCTTGTACAGACGCGCGACTACGGTGCTCGCGATGAAGATCGAAAGTGTGTACGGGATGATCGAGAACGACGTCTGCAAGCTGCTGCGGCCCTGGATGATCTGCATGTACAGCGGAATGAGGAAGTTGGCCGCGGTTCCCACGAACATCATCGTCGCCATGCAAATCGTGGTGGCGCGCTCGGCGCCGGTCTTGAGGACGTCGAGGTTGAAGAGCTGAGGCTTGTTCTGCGCCTTGCGGCTTCGCGTCCACTGGAAGAATCCCTGCGCGCAGATGGTGCCGAGGACGATCAGGATGGCCGCGGGTGAAACACCGATGACCGAGAACGGCGCAGCGTCGGTGGCCAGGATGACGCCCCACGAGTTCAGGCCGCTGAAACCGAAGCTGAGCAGGATGACGGCAACGGCAGCAATGGCGGCGCCGGCCCAGTCGATGGTGATGTCCTTCTGCGGGGGAACAGGTTTGACCCGGAAGCTCAGGATCAGGTTGACCACCGCGAGAGCCACGACGAGGGCGAACGAGTATCGCCACCCGATCGTCGTCGCGAAGGAACCGGCGATGAGCAGCGCCAGCACACCGGCCGCCGGGATTGCTGCTGCCAGGTAACCGATGGCCTTTGCCTGCTGATCGCCACTGAAGTTCGTGGCGATGAAGACCGTCAACGCAGGAGCGATGAGGGCGATCACGGCGCCGGATGCAGCTTGGGCCACGAACAGCATTGCCGGGCTCTGACTCAGGGCGACCGCGGCCATTGCGAGGCCGTGAATCGCGACGGCAATCTGGAAGACCAGACGCGTTCCGTAACGGGCGCCGATCTTGGCCCCCAATAGAATGAAGGCAGCCATGGCGAAGGTGCCCGCGGTGATCGCGGTGCCGACACTTGTTGCGGGCGTGTCGAGATCGGTGGTGATGCCGGCCATCGAGACGGTCAGGGCGTTGACGGCGAACGACGCCTGAATCTGGGTGAGGACCACCACGATGAGTGGTAGCCAGGAGGCGGTGCTCACGGCGGCCGTTGTGGCGGCCGCGCCAGGCTTTACGGACATGATGGGTCACGCCTTCCTCGACACTGCGTGTACTCGCGACGTGCCCGGATCAGCCACGCACGGCTACATTAGCCGGAATTGTGCTGAATGGTCGCCTGCAAGTGGTTGGTTTCTTCGCGGTAGACCACCATCTCCCGGTGCAAGGCGCGCCGGAAGCGCGGTTGCTCGGCCAGGAGTACGGCCAGCACGGTCAGCAACAGCCACGTCGCGGCCGCGCTCGCGAGGAGCAGCAGGACCGGAATCCACGGACCGCCCATCTGCTCGAGAAGCGTCGTCTTTGCCCAGACGCGCCAGTAGAGCATCAGATTGACGATCAGTCCGACACCGTACGAGATGACGAAGGACAGCAGGAACTGCTTCCACGTGCCGTCGTGGCGCCGCGCCGTCATCGGTTCTGCCCGCAGCGGCAAGCTCACCGACATCACGTTCGCGACCCCCAACCAGAGCAGGATCATGGTCAGCACCTGGCCGCACGCCTTCACCAGGTCGGCACTGCTTCCGGAGCGCCACGCGAGGACGGCGCTGAGCAGGAACCCGGCGCTGCCGACGAGGAGCAGCATCACCGCGTTTTTCGCGACGAGCACGTGCCAGAGCCTCGTTCCACCGGACAACGCAGCGCGCACGCGGCCGGCGTCGAAGCTGAGCGCATTGGTGCACACGACGCTTCCGACCACACCCGAGAGTGCATACAGCGCAAGGTAAGGCAGTCGATCTTCCTTGGTGTCCCACTGGAAGAGGCGAATGAATGCCAGGTACGCCAAGCCCATTCCGAGGCTCAGCCCCAGCCGAAAAGCGATCGACCGAGGCTTTCCACTCACCACGTGCCGTGCTTCCTCACGGATCCGGGAGCCGAGATCCTGCACATGCCGGACGACGGGGTTGCCCGAGTTCAGCGGGACGTAACCACGGATCGCGGCGGCGACGGTATCGGTGTCACCGGCATCGAGCGCGGCGACGCGTGCTTCGAGAACCGCAAGGTGGGCGGCGCGCAAGGCTATCCGTGCGGTGGTCACCGCGGCGACGGCGTCGGCCTCGGCCTGCGCGGCGGTGCCGATGCCGGCGTCGGCGGGCAGTGGCGGCTGCAACGTCGTGATCAGTTCGAGTTGGCGCGCCATGTGCGGCGACGGTGACAACCCGCTGTACGACGGTCGGCTCAGCGCTGATCGTTCGTCGGCGAGCGAATCACGGACGGCCGCGGCAGCCTTGCGGACGGCTGCCGGGTTGTGCCAGCGCACCGACCGGGCGTCACGCTCGGCGGCGACGGCCCGGGAGGCAACCTCGGTCAGATCCTCGACCGCTGTCAATGTCTGCTCCACTCGGTTTAGGTTGGTTTCATGACCACCAACTCGGAAAAGGAAGATCTCCAGCGGTACCTGCAGGCAGCACGTGATGCGCTCGTCTGGAAGCTCGACGGGCTGTCGGAGTATGACATTCGGCGCCCGATGACCCGGACAGGGACCAACTTGTTGGGTCTGGTCAAACACATGATCGGCGTCGAGCTCGGGTATTTCGGTCCTACGTTCGGCCGTCGGGTTCCCGATCTCCCCGCGTGGTTGCGTTCGGAGGAACTCAACGTCGACATGTGGGCCCGCGCCGACGAGTCCACTGCCGACATCGTCGAAACCTATCGCCGCACCTGGGCTTTCGCCGACGCCACGATCGAGGAGCACGATCTGGACGCCCCCGGCTTCGTGAAGCACTGGCCGGAGGATCGTCGCGACGTCACACTGCACCGGATACTCGTTCACGTTGTCACCGAGATCCATCGGCACGCCGGCCACGCGGACATCGTGCGGGAGCTGATCGACGGCGCCGCTGGGATGAAGGCGGGCGACAACAATCTGGCTCCCGGCGATGAGGCGTGGTGGGCCGAGTACACCGACCGTCTGGAGACGGCGGCACGCGAGGCCCACCACGCTTGAACTACTCGAATACCGCTGCCGCGCCGATCACCACGACAACGATCACGAAGTTGATCAGTAGCAGTGGCCAGACGAAGCGCAGGAACTTGTCGTAGCCGACCTTCGCCATGGCCAACCCGCCGACAACGACGACGTTGGTCGGGGCAACCATCAGCATCAGGCCGTGGCCCATCTGGAAGGCGGTGATGACGAGTGCTCGGCTGACTCCGGCAAAGTCGCCCAGCGGCGCGAGCAGCGGCATCGCCAGGGTGGCGTGACCGGAACTGGACGGGATCAGGAACGCCAGCGGGATGTTGACGAGCATCACCAGGATCGCGAAGACCCCCGCCGAAGCGCCGCTGACCAATTGCTCCATCGCGTTGAGGATGGTGTCGAGGGTTTCGGTGTTGGTCATGATCACCGAGACGCCGCGAGCGAGCAGGATGACGATCGCCGGTCCGACCATGTCGCCGGCTCCACGCGTGATCAGGGAGACGATTTTCTTCTCACCCATCTTCGCGACTATGCCGACGAGAACGGCGGCGAGGATGAACAGCATCGCCAATTGCGGGAACCACCAGTTCAACTCGAACCAGTAGGGCTCGGTTGCCGTGACGTGGTACGCGTCGTACTCGGCCGGACCGGTGGTGGCGCCGAAGATGCTCGACCACGGGATGACGGAGAAGATCATCAGTCCGAAGGTGAGTCCGGTGATGAGCAGTACCAGCTTCTGAGTTCCGGTGAGCTTGCCGTCGATGTCGGCCGGCTCGGCCGGCTCTTCGTCTTCGTCGTCCGCGATGTCGAAGCCGACAAGCGACTTGGACGGATCCTTCTTCACCTTTGCGGCGTAGCGGAGAACGAATACCACTGCCACAGCGGTCAATACGATCCACAGGATCACGCGCAGCACGATGCCGTCACCGATGGAGACGCCTGCCTCACCGGAGGCGACGCCGATCGAGAACGGATTGACGGTCGACGCCATGTTTCCGACCAGAGCGCCGAGGATGATCATGGTGGCCGCGACCATGCGGTCGTAACCCAGTGCCGTCATCAGCGGGATGAGCAGGGCGTAGAAGCCGAACGTCTCGACCGAGAAGCCCATCGTCGAACCGAGCAGCGAGAACAGCACCATGATGACGGTGATGAGCAACCAGCCCTTGTCACTGAGCTTGGTAGCGAGTTGGGAGACAGCGGTTTCGAGACTGCGGGTGGCAAAGCTGACCGAGATGAACGCACCGAGCGCCATGATGAAGAGGACTACGCCGACGGAACCGAAGAGCCGTCCGATGTTGTCGGTGTCGACGAACCCGGTGATCGAATCCTGGACGCCGTAGAGGCCGTTGACGGGGGAGAGGATCAGTTGCTGGATTCGTTCCCAGAACGACAGCGGAGACGTGACGGTTTCGAAGCTGCCGGGAACGGGTGAGCCGTCCACGTCGACGCCGAAGCGTCCGGCCGGAATGAACAGTGCCGCAATCCATACCAGGACGGTGACGATCGCGAGCATCGTGACCGCGCCGGGGAACTCGAACTTCTTCTTGGCGGGCGTTTGCGCGGATCCCGTATCGGTCTCGGTGCTCATTTCTTCCCCTCGAAGGTGTGTGCGTACTCCTGGAAGAACAGTGCTTTGGCGACGACGGCCTTCTCGAGCTCGTCGAGCAGGACGCGTTCGTTGGGGCCGTGGATGTTCGCGTAACCGTCGGTGGCGCCGAACAACAGCTTCTCGGCGGTGGGCACTGCTGTATCCAAGGCCATCACGAGGGGGATCGAGCCGCCGCCTGCCATCAGCCCGGCCGGCTCACCCCACGACTGCGATAATGCAGACAATGCCGCGTCGAAGGCCGGTCCACCTTCGGCTGCCGCAAACCCGTCGCCGGTTTCTCCCGCGGTGACAGTCAGTTGTAAACCGAAGGGGCGCAGGGCTTCCAGGTGCCGGACCAGAGCAGCCTGCGCCTCGATGGCAGGTTGGCGCGGGTGTACGCGCAGATTGATCACGGCGCGGGCAGTGCTTGCGACGGCGTTGACCGCACCGTCCACAGGGGGAGCGTCGATGCCCGTCACGGTGATGGCCGGGCCCGACCAGATGCGTTCGCCGATGCCGCCGGTTCCGAGCAGCGGAAGCCCGTCTTGGATCTCGGCGAGGGTGCGGAACTCGTCCTCGGTGTATGAACTGCCGGTCCACGGTTCGCGCATGAGGCCGTCGACCGCCACGTCACCGTTGTCGTCGTGCAGCGACGCCAGTGCGCGGATGAGCGCGAGGCGGGCGTCCGGTGCGGCGCCGCCGTAGAGGCCGTTGTGCTTGTCGGCGCCGAGAGTGGTGAGTTCGACGATCACCTGGGCGGATCCGCGCAGTGCGACGGTCAGGGTCGGTGATCCGGGGCGAACGCTGCCGACGTCGGCGATGACCATTGCGTCGGCCGCAAATAATTCAGGGGCTTCCGGCGGATAGTTGTCGAAGGGGCTGCCGAATTCTTCCTGGCCCTCGATGACGAGCTTGACCGTCACCGGCGGCTTTCCGTCGAAGACTCGAAGTGCACCGATCATGCCGATGACATTTGCCTTCGAATCTGCCGTACCGCGGCCGTAAATCGCGCCGTCACGCTTGCTCGGTTCGAAAGGCGGAGAATCCCAGAGTTCGACGTCGTCGGCGGGAACGACGTCGTAATGCGAATACATCAATACCGTCGGGGATCCGGCGGGGCCGGGCACTGTCGCAATGATGACGGGCGCGGTTTTACCTGTTATTTCGAGTTTCTCTATCTTCGTGACTCCGGATTTTTCCAGTAGAGAAACGATCAGATCGTGAGCCTCGAAGAGGGGTTCGCTGGGGAAACCCTCGGTCGCTATCGACGGGATGCGAACAAGTTCGACTAGTTCCGACTCCAGAGTCGGCATCAAAGCTGCAACTGTTTCCTTGATCGTGGAATAGGAGGGTGACGCGGATTCTTCCGGCACGGAACTGACTCCTTCTGGAAAAGGCGAAAAGCATTAGAGGCAGAGTCTTACACCCGATATATGGGCTGTGAAAGGGCAACCCGAACAAAAGGCCGAAGTCGGTCGTCGGGGCTGCGATTCTTGACATTGACGTCAACGTCAACACACACTGTGACGGTGACCACCAGCGAAACGCAGGAGCGAGCGCGGACAGCCCGCAAGCTCGGGGACGGTCCACGCCGTGCCGGACTGCTCGACACCGCTGCCCTCTGCTTCGGCGAACTCGGATACGACGCCGTGACCGTCGAGACGATCACGACCAGGGCTGATGTGTCCCGGGCGACCTTCTACGCGTACTTCTCGTCGAAGGACGAGGTCTTCCGCGCCGTCGCCGAGATGATGTGCCGACGCTTCCTCGACGCTCAGCACATGGAGGGCCCGGCGGCCGAGGATCTACGCGAAGTTCTCCGAACGACCACGTCGGCGTTCATCACGGCCGTGTACACCTACGGTGACCTGCTCGCGGTGATCGAGCATCGGGCGCGGGTGGATTCCGAGGTCGAGCGCAGTTGGTCGGCGGTTCGCGAAAAGCTCGTGAGCCGCTACGTCCGGTTTGTCGAACGGATTCGACGGGTTCACGACGTAGATCCCTGTGTTTCGCCCCCGGTGCTCGTTCAGATGATCTCGGACGCACAGATGGCCGGTGGAGCACGACTGAGTAAGGCGAGTGTCGAAGAGCAGAACCAGTTCATTGCAGATATGACGACGATGTCCGAGCGGTTGATCGGGTTGGAAGAGTCGAAATAGATTTCTTTTACGAATGGAGTGATCGGTGGCAGAACAAGACGTGCTCGAAGCGGCTCTGGCGGAGATCTCTGCGCTGCAACAAGCGCATTGGCCCGCCGGCATTCCCCGCGCCGTCGAGTATCCGCTCGAAGGTGGGGGACTTGTCGATTACTTGCGGCATTGGGCGATCGAGCGGCCGGATACTCCTGCCATCGTCTTCTACGGTCGGGTCATCACGTATTCCGAATACGACGAGCTTTCGGATCGTTTTGCCGGATGGCTGCTGTCACTCGGAGTCGAACGCGGCGATCGCGTCGGCGTTCACCTGGTCAATTGCCCTCAGTTCCATATCGCGATGCTCGGCATTCTCAAGGTCGGTGCGGTTCACGTGCCGATCAATCCACTCTTCCGTGAACATGAATTGATTCACGAACTCAACGATGCCGGCGTCAAGGTCCTACTGACGCAGAACACCTTCTCGAAGTTGGTGAAGAAGGTTCGCTCACAGACTCCACTCGAACACGTCGCGAAGACTGCAGTGTCGGACATGCTGACGGCGATCCCGACCGTCGAACTGCCCTTCGAGGTCGACGATCCGCGCCTGAGCGACTGGCAGTCGATCATCACCAGTGAGCGGGCGACTCCTGTCGCCACCGAACTCGATTCCCTCGCCGCCCTGAACTACACGGGCGGAACGACGGGAATGCCCAAGGGCTGTGAGCACACTCAGCGCCACATGGTTTACACCGCGGCCACCGCGACGCTTGCGGGCGGTGACCAGGTGGGTGCCAATCCGCCGGTGTCCCTGGTGTTCTTGCCGATCTTCTGGATCGCAGGTGAGGACTTCGGCATCCTGGTTCCGCTCGTCAACGGCGGAACCGTGGTCCTGCTGAATCGTTGGGATGCGGAGACCACGCTCGACGCTGTCGAGGCTTACGGCGTGACCTCGCTGGTCGGAACTGTCGACAATTACGTCGAACTGATGGACACGCCAGGATTCGCGGAGCGAAATCTCTCGACACTCCAGAACGTCATGGCAGTTTCGTTCGTTCTCAAACTCGATCCGGCCACGCGCCAGCGGTGGCGCGAGGCTACCGGCGGCGTTCTGCGCGAAGCGAGCTACGGCATGACCGAAACCCACACCGCGGACACGATCACCCTCGGCTTCCAGGACGGCGACTACGACCTGAAAAGCGAGCCGGTGTTCTGCGGAATTCCGGTGCCCGGCACCGACGTTCTGATCGTCGATCACGACGGCAGGCCGGTTCCCGTCGGCGAGCACGGGCAGATCATCGTGCGCAGCCCGTCCATCCTTTCCGCGTACTACCGCAACGAGGCGGCCACCGCCGACGCCATCCGTGACGGCTGGCTGCAGACCGGTGACGTCGGAAAGTTCAGTGAGCGTGGCGGTTTGCACTATTTGGCGCGGAACAAGGAAATGATCAAGACCAACGGCATGAGTGTCTTTCCCTCCGAGGTGGAAGCGCTGCTCATGCTGCACCCGGCGATCGAAAAGGCTGCGGTGGTGCCGAAACCGGACCCGGACAAGGGGCAGGTGGCTTTTGCGTTTGTCCAACTGGTCGAGGGTTCCGACACTGCGGCCGACGAGATCGTCTCGTGGGCGAAGGAGAACATGGCCACGTACAAGGTGCCCGAAGTGGAAGTGCTCGAGGCGCTTCCGATGACAGCGACAGGAAAGGTGCGCAAGGGCGATCTGTTCGAGCGCACTCAGGGGGACAAGTGAGACTGCTGATTGCGAACCGCGGCGAAATTGCGCTGCGGATCATTCGAACTGCCCGTGAACTCGGGATCGAGACGGTGTCGGTGTACGCCGAGGACGACGCGTCCAGTCCGCACGTCGCGGCGGCCACGGAGTCGGTGCCGCTCGGAGCGTCGGGCGCATCCGCGTACCTGGATCAGAGCGCACTGCTGAAGATCGCGGCCGAAACAGGCGCCACGCACGTGCACCCGGGTTACGGGTTCCTCAGTGAGAACGCCGAATTCGCGCAGGCGTGTACCGAGGCGGGCATCGTCTTCGTCGGCCCGGACGCCCAGGTTCTCCGGACTTTCGGCGACAAGGCCAGTGCCCGCACCGCGGCTGTCGACTCAGGAGTGCCGGTCCTGCCGTCGACATCGGCGAACGCCGACCTCGACGAGGTGCGTGAATTCTTCGAGCGCAATTCCCGCGGGATCATGATCAAGGCGCTCAGCGGCGGCGGTGGCCGCGGCATGCGCGCGGTGCGTGACCCGAAAGCACTCGACGACGCGTACCGTGTGTGTGCGGCCGAAGCCCAGTCGGGATTCGGCAGTTCGGCACTGTTCGCCGAGGTACTCAGTGAGCACGCTCGGCACATCGAAGTGCAGATCGTGGCGGCACCGGGGCAAGGTGGAACCCACGCGCTCGCTCTGGGTGACCGCGATTGCAGCGTCCAACGTCGCCATCAGAAGTTGATCGAGGTTGCGCCCGCGCAGGGGCTGTCGGGGGCCCTGCGCGATCGTCTTCACGCTGCGGCGGCGAGGCTGTGCGCCGAGGTCGGCTACCGCGGCATCGCGACGGTCGAGTTCCTCGTCGAGGAACGCGGCTTCGTCTTCCTCGAGGTCAATCCCCGAATTCAGGTGGAGCACACGGTGACCGAGGAGGTCACCGGAGTCGACCTCGTCTCCGTGCAGCTCGCGATCGCGGACGGAGTTCCGTTCGAGAACTTGGACTTGCCAACAGGGATCATCGCTGTCGAGAAGGGCTCGGAGACAGTCGGATCCGTGGCAAACGCTTCGGGAATCGCGATCCAGACCCGCGTCAACATGGAAACCATGACGCCGGACGGCAATGCGTTGCCCTCGTCGGGCACGCTCGACAACTTCACTCCTCCGGGCGGGCCCGGCGTGCGAGTGGACACCTTCGGTACGGTCGGACTCTCGCCGAGTGCGCGTTACGATTCGCTCTTGGCAAAGGTGATCACCCACACGCGTCGATCGGATTTCCCTGCCGCGGTGCGCAAGTCGATTGCTGCTCTGAATGAGTTCACCATCGACGGCGTGGCGACCAACCTCGAATTCCTGCAGGCAATACTGTCGGACAAGGACTTCCGCGACGGCCTGGTCGACGTCGACTGGTTGGGTTCTCGATTGGCGGACCTCGTTCCCGAAGCGGACCCACAAACACCCTCCGCGAGTGTTGACATCGCGCCGGACGAGGACGTGGTCCGTGCACAGATGGCGGGAATCGTCGTCGAACTTGCCGCAGTCGGTGACGGCGTCCATGCGGGTGGCCAGGTTGCCGTCCTCGAGGCGATGAAGATGCAGCATGTTCTCTCGGCGCCCGGTGATCTCGAAGTGGTCCGGGTCCTGTCGTCACCGGGGAGGTCGGTGGGTGCGGGCGAACCGTTGCTCGTCGTCCGTAGTGCAAGCGCGGGATCGAAGCTCGCCGAGGTCGACGAGGTGGACCTCGACGACGTGCGTCCCGATCTCGCGGAGATCATCGCTCGCCACGAGGTGACCCTGGACCCGGCCCGGCCCGCAGCCGTGGCGAAGCGTCACAAGCTGGGACGCCGGACTGCTCGCGAGAACGTCTACGACCTGGTCGACGACGACAGCCTGGTCGAGTACGGCGCTCTCGCGTTGGCAGCGCAGCGGAGTCGGCGAAGCGAGGAAGACCTGATCGCCAACACTCCTGCCGACGGGTTGATCGGCGGAGTGGCGACCATCAGCGGCGGCGAGAGCGTCGTGATCTCGTACGACTACTCGGTGCTCGCCGGTACCCAGGGCATGCGCAATCACGCCAAGACCGACCGCCTGCTCGAGATCGCCGATCGCAAGCGAGTTCCGGTGGTGCTGTTCGCGGAAGGTGGCGGCGGTCGCCCCGGTGACACCGACGCCGGCGCCGGGGCGGGCCTCGAGCTGGGAACCTTCCGCGCCATGGCGGCGCTGAGCGGGCGGGTGCCCATGGTCGCCGTCGTGTCCGGGCGCTGTTTCGCAGGCAACGCGGCCCTGGCCGGCGCGTGCGACGTCCTGATCGCGACACCGGACGCCAACATCGGGATGGGTGGTCCTGCCATGGTCGAGGGCGGCGGGCTCGGAAACTTTCGCCCCGAGGACATCGGCCCCATCGACGTGCAGCGCCGCAACGGCGTCGTACACCTGGTCGCTGACGACGACGCTCATGCGGTGGCGCTGGCCAAGCAGTACCTCGGCTACTTCCAGGGTGCGAGCGGAGAGTGGACCGCTCCGGATCCGCGGCTCTCGCGGCATGTGGTGCCGGAGAATCGCCTGCGCTCGTACGACGTTCGTGGAGCGATCGACGCAATCGCGGACGTCGACAGCGTCCTGGAACTGCGTCGAGACTACGGACGCGGTGTAGTAACCGCACTCGTTCGTGTCGAAGGAGTTCCGTACGGTGTGCTGGCGAACAGCAGCGAGCATCTCGGCGGCGCGATCGACGCGGAAGCCTCGGACAAGGCTTCGGATTTCCTGGAACTGCTCGAAGCGCACCGCATCCCTCTGGTGACGCTGTGCGACACACCGGGATTCATGGTGGGCCCGGATTCGGAGGAGGAGGCGACGGTTCGAAGGTTCGGCAGGTTCTTCGTTGCCGGTGCTCGCCTCACCGTGCCGTTCGGAACGATCATCCTGCGCAAGGGTTACGGGTTGGGCGCCATGGCAATGGCCGGTGGTTCCTTCCACGCCCCCGAGTTCACGGTCGCGTGGCCGACGGGCGAGATCGGGCCGATGGGTCTGGAAGGTGCTGTGCGTCTCGGTTTCCGCAAGGAACTCGAGTCCGTCGAAGATCCGGTGGCTCGGGAAACGCTGTTCGGTCAGTTCGTGGAACTGGCCTACGCACAGGGCAAGGCGCTGATGGCGGCGACCACGTTCGAACTGGACGACGTCATCGATCCGGCCGATACCCGCGGATGGATCAGACAACTCTGCAGAAACAGTTGAGATCCTGCTGATTCGAGCTGTTGCCGCACGTGGGCGGGGCAACTAGCCTTGCCCACGTGTCGGCTGCGCGAGATAACGTCCTGATCATTCATTGGCACGACCTGGGGCGGCACCTCGCGAGTTACGGTGTCGCCGGGGTCAACAGCCCCCATCTCGACCGGCTGGCGGCAGAAGGCATCCGGTTCACCGACGCACACGCGACGGCGCCGCTGTGCTCGCCTTCGCGCGGATCGCTCTTCTCGGGCAGGTATCCACACAACAACGGTCTGATCGGGTTGGCGCACCACGGCTGGGAGTACCACGCTGAGGTGCAGACGCTCCCGCAGATCCTCTCCGACAACGGTTGGTACACCTCGCTCTTCGGCATGCAGCACGAGACTGCGTATCCGAAGCGACTGGGCTACCACGAGTACGACGTCACCAACTCGTTCTGCGACTACGTGGTTCCGCGTGCCCAGAACTGGCTACGACGCTTCCCGCCCGAGCCGTTCCTGCTCACCACGGGATTCTTCGAAACGCATCGCCCGTACCCCGCCGATCGCTATACCCCGGCGGACACCGCAGCCCTGGAGGTCCCCGGATATCTTCCGGACGTGCCACAGGTGCGCGAGGATCTGGCCGAATTCCACGGCAGCGTAGAGGTGGCCGACGCCGCGGTGGGGGAACTGCTCGCGACCCTCGAGGAAGAGGGGCTCGACGAGAACACCTGGGTCTTCTTCCTCACTGATCACGGCGCGGCGTTCCCGCGTGCCAAGTCGACGCTCTACGCCCCGGGTACCGGTATTGCCTTGATCGCTCGGCCTCCCGCGCGGTATCGCAGTGGCGGAAAGGAATACGAGACACTGTTCAGCGGTGTGGACCTTGTTCCGACCATTCTCGATCTCCTCGGTATCGATGTCCCCACCGAGGTGGAAGGGCGCTCGCACGCCGATGCCCTCGTCGACCGCGGAACTGAACCGTCCGAACCCGTTCGTACTTCCCTGTTCACGGAGAAGACCTTTCACGACAGCTTCGATCCCATTCGTGCGGTGCGCACCAAGGACTACAGCTACATCGAGAACTACGCCGTCCGCCCGGCTCTGGATCTACCGCTCGACATCGAGGACAGTCTTTCCGGAAAAGCGCTCGGCACCGAGCATCTTGCGGTACGCGCACCCCGGGAGCTGTACGACCTCCGTGCCGACCCGGACGAGAAGATCAATCTGATCGATCGACCGGAAGTCTCGGCAATACAGGCGGAATTGTCCTCGCAGCTTCACACGTGGCGCGCCGAAACCGACGATCGTCTCCCGGACGAGGCATTGGGAAGCGCGATGGCGGTGCACCGCATGGCGGCGTACCTCGAGAAGATCGGTGTCCGACCCAACGTGCGGTCCGCCTACAGTGCGGACCGCGGTTACCTCGAGTCGGACACCGAAAATCCCTAGGGCCTTGCGGCTTCGCGCTCTTCCAACAATGCGATGACCCGCTCGACCAGCTCGTTGATGTCAGCGCCGGTTGTGTCGAATGCCAGGTCCGGGTCCTCCGGCGTCTCGTAAGGCGCGTCGATTCCGGTGAGCCCCTTCAGTTCACCCGCCCGCGCACGTGCGTACAGGCCCTTGGGATCACGGCGTTCGCATTCTTCGACGGGGGTGGTGACGGCAATTTCGAGGAAGGTGAGCCCGGCAGCTTCGTTGAGCGCGCGCGCAATTGCTCGATCCGAACGTAGTGGCGAGACCATCGACGCGATCGCCACCACGCCGGCGTCGGCGAACAGTCGAGTGAGATGCCCGACGCGTCGGATGTTCTCGGCTCGGTCTCCCGGCGAGAACCCGAGATCGTCGGAGATACCGTGGCGGACGTTGTCACCGTCCAGCAGATACGCGGTGCGTCCCGCGTCGACGAGCGCACGTTCGACAGCGACTGCGACGGTAGATTTTCCGGATGCAGGTAGGCCGGTCAACCAGATCGTCGCGCCCCTCTGGGTGGTAGACGCCCATCGCCGTTGACGTTCGAGTGAGGACGGATGCCACTTGATGTCGTTGCGGGTCTGCTCGCCGGGAACGACGACGCGTGGTTCGAGAATGGTGCCGGCGCCGACGGTGTCGTTGCTCTGCTCGTCGATCAGGATGAAGGCGCCAGAGTCCCGATTGTGGTCGTAGGTGTCGGCGACCACCACGGAACTGGTTCGGAGCGTGACCGTTCCGATGTCGTTGAGTCCCAATTCGACTGGGCTGTCCTGCTCGTCGAGCGTTTCAGGATCGAGACGGGTGTGCAGTTCTTGGACGGTCGCTCGCACGGTCCGGGACGTGTGTTTGAGCGCTATCCGATCGCCCGCGCGCAACGGTGTGTTGGACAACCAGCAGATGGTGGCTTCGAGTTCTCGGGCCAGAACCGGCAAATGAGCCTGCGCACCGCCACTGACCAGAACGTCGCCACGTCCGACGTCGATGTCGTCGGCCAGTTCCACCGAAACCGACAGTGGTGCAACGGCAGTACTGCGGTTGTCGTCGAGAGTGTCCAGACTGATCACGGTGCTCTTCGATCCGGACGGCAGGACCACTACCTCGTCTCCGACGCTCAGTGTGCCTGCCGAGATCCGGCCGGTGTACCGGCGACGATTCTGCGGATCGGGGCGCGAAACCCATTGCACGGGAAGCCGAAGCTCCTCGATGTGCGTCGCGGGCGCATGGAGTTCGACGCCTTCGAGGTACTCGAGGAGCGTCGGCCCCTCGTACCACGCGGTGTTCTCGGACCGCGTCACGACATTGTCGCCGGCTTTCGCGGAGACCGGTATGGCGAGTACGTTCTCGCGTCCGACTTGCCGTGCCAAGGCCCGCAATTCTTCCTGCACCTGAGCGAATCTCGCTTCGTCGAAGTCCACCAGATCGATCTTGTTCACCACGGCTACAAGGTTCGGAACACCGAGCAGTGCGGCGATTCTGGCGTGCCGACGGGTCTGACGCAGCACGCCGGTCCTCGCGTCGACCAGCAGGACCGCTACGTGAGCGTTGGATGCTCCGGTGAACATGTTGCGCGTGTAGCGTTCGTGCCCCGGGGTGTCGGCGAGTACGTAACTTCTTGTCGGGGTGGAGAAGAATCGGTACGCGACGTCGATCGTGATGCCCTGTTCACGCTCGGCACGTAGTCCGTCGGAGAGTGCAGCCAGGTCGGCGACACCGTGCTCGTCGGTCACGGAATCGAGGTGATCGGTTGGCAGACTGTCGGTGTCATGCAACAGTCGGCCGATCAGCGTGCTCTTGCCGTCGTCGACGCTACCCGCCGTGGCCAGTCGCAGGAGTTGGCGAGTGATGGTGGTCGTCATCAGAAGTAGCCCTCACGCTTTCGGTCTTCCATCGCGGCGACCGACGTTCGGTCGTCTGCGCGAGTCTCGCCTCGTTCGGAAACCGTCGCGGCCGAGATTTCGGTGACGACGTCGTCGATAGTGGTGGCGTGCGATCGAACGGCGCCGGTGATGGTCAGATCGCCGACGGTTCGATATCGCACCCACTCGGTCGTTGCCGCGGCGTTCTCGGCGTCGGTGCTGAATTCGGAAGCAGCGAGGAGCATCCCGTCGCGCTCGAATACCCTCCGCTGGTGCGCGAAATAGATGGGCGGCAGTTCCAGTTCCTCCTGGGCTATGTAGCGCCAGATGTCGAGTTCGGTCCAGTTGCTCAGCGGGAAGACACGAACGGACTCGCCGCGTCTGATCCGACCGTTGTAGAGCGACCACGGTTCGGCCCGTTGCGCTCGCGGGTCCCACTGGCCGAACTCGTCACGGAAGCTCAGGACTCTTTCCTTGGCGCGCGCACGTTCCTCGTCCCGGCGGGCGCCGCCGAACGCGGCGTCGAACCTTCCAGCTTCGAGAGCGTCGAGCAGGGTTCTGGTCTGCAGGCGGTTTCGCGATCCGCTGGTCTCGGTCGACTCCTGCACTCGACCCTGGTCGATCGAATCCTGAACGGAAGCAACCAGAAGTGTGTGCCCGCCCTCCTTGATTCGGCGGTCGCGAAATTCGATGACCTCCTCGAAATTGTGACCGGTGTCGACGTGCAGGACCGCGAAAGGGAGTGGGGAGGGCCGAAACGCCTTCTCGGCCAGACGAAGCAGGACTATCGAGTCCTTGCCGGCCGAGAAGAGCAGTACCGGTCTCTCGAGTTCTGCCACCACCTCTCGAATGATGTGAACCGCTTCGGATTCGAGAACTCGGAGTTCGTCGACGACATCGGTGACGGTGCTCATGTGACGGGATATCCGTTCTGTTCGGCGTCGATGCGATAACGCTGCACCCATTCGCGGGATCGTCCGTCGCTCTGACGACGCAGCGGGGGTGGCGGGGCCAGTTGTCCGTCGAGGCCGAGGGAGATGAGGGTTTTTGCGACCACGGACTGCGGGTCTTCGGTGAGATCGCGGAACCCGACTTCGATGGGAGAGATGTCCTCTTCCTCGAACCAGCGCTTCCATTGGCGTTCCTGCTCGCCGAGAATCGTCACCAGGTGCGCGATTCCGACTGCGTTGTACTGCGCACCGTCCGAGAGATTCGGTGGAGTCGCGTCGTCGCGCCAAACCTGTGTCTGCACGGCGCGCCACATCGACACAGCTTGAGCGACGACATCTTCTCGATAGACGTGGATGAACTGCAGGTCGTGATCGAGGGTGTCGTGGAGTGCGGAACGTAGGTCCGTCCCACTGCGCCAGGGCAATCCGGCCGCGCGATCGAGTAGGAGCGGCGTCTGGTTCCACATCAGCTTGCCACCCCAGACTCCGTTGGGGGTTCGGCCGAGTTCGAGAAGTTGTGTGCGCCACTGTTCGGAGGTGCGAGTGTCCGGCGTGCCCGGGTGGAACGGGGCGAGCAGACCCAGGACGGACTCGTCCGTGACGTCTTCGAACCACTGCCTCGGTTGCGGCGATCGCGAGGTCTCGGGGAGGTACTGGAAGAACTCTTCCGGCTCACCCGCGACCCCGGTTGCTCGCAGGGATTCGACCAGCAAAGTACTGCCGCTGCGCTGCGAAGCGCAGACGAGAAACGAGCGTTGGGCCTCCGTCATGCGAGCAACGCTAAGGGGGGCCGGAAACCGCCGCAAGCTGGGAAAATAAACTCACGCAGAGGTTAAATCTCGACGTGAAACGTTAAATGTGCGGGTCACGAAATGTCGCGCTGAGGCACGTCTTACGCAGTTGTCGCAAGGGCCGCGGCAAGCCCGAATGCGATGGCCATGAAGACAACTTCACCGATGGCGCGACGCAGGGATCCGTCCGAACTCATGCGGTGTGCAGCGCTCGCGACCACCCATGTCCGGCGCCACCACCATCCCAGGGCGACGAGCAGTCCGATCGCCACGATCTTGGCGAGGATCACCCGACCGTATGCGGTGTCGTAGAAGGCGGAGAGTGAGTCGAGTCGCACGACGGCGTTGACGATACCGGTGACGACCAGCGCGAGGACGCATCGCCAGGCGAGAGCGGAGTACTTGGGCAACCAGATCGCCCAGGCACCGCGCGACGGTACGGCAAGCGCGAGTGCGGCGAGCACGCCGAACCACAAGGCCGCAGCGAGGACGTGAACGGCGTCGAGGATCGATCCGAAGCTCTGCTGCGCCATGTGCCCGGTGATCGGGCGGGCAGCGAGCGCCAACGCGGAGACGACCAATGCCGGTGCGACGGGCACCGTCTCGGGATTGGTGAATCCGTAGATGCCGTAACAGACGACGGCAAACGCGCACGCGATGATCGCGACGCCGACGCGGCCGACGTTGACCTCGGAGACGAATGCGCCGAAGTGCCCGATGGTCAGCGAGGTGACCGGGGCGCCGTCGGCCGCTGCGGCATTGAGCACGAGGAGCGTGATCTCGGCGACGAGCCACACTGCTGCCACCGCGGTGAGCTGAGTCCACATGACGGCGGGGGTTGTCGCCGGGCGGCGTTCACTGCGGCCCATCCAGGCGAGCGTCGCGATGCCGAGCGTCAACGAACCACATCCGATCGCGAGAACGCGGACCGTGCTCGACGATTCGGGTCCCGACGGGCTGGCGAGGCCCCAGGCGATCAGGACTCCCAGCAGAGCTGTGGGTACGGCAAACAGCAACCACCACCTGTTTGCCGTACCCGTCACGCGATCAGCTCGACTTCGGCTTACGGAGCACGAAGAACAGCGCACCGCCGAACACGACGACGCCGGCGACGATGAAGATCCACACCGGCATGCTGCCGGACTCCGACTCACCCGTACTCGACGCGGCGGCAGCGCCGGGAGTGCCCGACCCCGCCTCGGTGAGGGTGAACGTCAGGGTTCCGTTGACGGGGTGACCGTCAGCGGAGGTGACGCGGTACGCGATGGTGTAGACGCCGGTCGGCCCGAGATCGCCGAGGTCTGCACTGACAGTGGGTCCTTCGACGGACGGATCGCTCTTGGTCCAGAGGTTGCCGTCCGGGCCGGTGACCGTCAGCGCCGCGAACTGTGCCTGCAGAGCCTCGTTGAACGTGACCGAAACCGTGTCAGGCGCAACCTGAATGGACGCACCGTTTTCCGGGTTGGAGCCGACCACCGCGGAGTGTGCACTGGCCGTGCCCATTCCGAGCATCGTGGCCAGCATCGCGAGCATGCCGACGGCGATGACCTTGATCCGGGTACTCATCAGCGCTTGCTCCTGACCAGTGCGCCGAGGCCGAGTGCAGCGCCCAACGCGCCGAGCACCAGGCCGACGCCGCCGAGCCAGCGGGCGGTGTTGTCCGACGAAGAGTCAGAGGCTTCGGATGCGGCGGACGTCTCGGCAGTGTTATCGGCAGAGGGGGCTCCGTGGGCATCGCCGGTGGACGCGGCGAGAGTCAGCGTCGGGGCGGGCTTGTCCGGCTCGCTGCCGTCGGCAAGCTCTTCCTGATCCCAGTTGACGACGTTGCCGTCGCTGTACGTCTGGACGGCCTTGAACTCGACCTCGTCCTGCTCCGGCAGCGGGCCGGCAGAAAGGACGAACTGCTGGAACTGGCCGGGGGCGATTCCGACGCCGGGGTCGGCGGTCCACGTCACGGACTTGGCGACCAACGAGGTGGGGTCCTTCTCCACGACGGCGGTCCAGCCGGGCATCGGTTCGGTGCGTGCCGACTTGAGGTCGGGGAGCGCCACCGTCAGCTTGGTGGTCGAAGCGGTGTCGGATTCGGTGGGCACGCGGAACGTGAGAACGGAGTATCCGCCCTGCGCAGCTCCTGGTGCGACGACGCTGACGTGTGCTGAAGCAATTCCGGCGGCCAGCAGCACGGCGCTGCCGGTAGCGACGGTCGTGACAACCGCGCGCGAAATCAGGGTGTTCTTCATGTCGGGAAGTGTCCTCTTGGTCTGGTGAAGGGGTGGGGCGTTCTACGAATCTTCAGACCAGGGCAGGAGGACCGCGCCGCGAGATGCTGGCGCGAAGTAGAGCGTCGACAGGTCCGTGATGGATTCCGGTCGAGACGGTGTGGCCGCGGGAAGTGACAGCGGCGGGAGCCAGAGACGCCAGGACGACGTGGAGAGCGTGGGTGACAACTCGGTAGAGGCGCTCGGCGGCCAGGACCGCCACCGCACAAGCGACGGTGGCACCGGCGTGAGCACCGAGCATCACCAATCCCGGAGCGGGCGAATGAGCGTGCTCGGAGAGCGTCATGGTGGTGTGCGCGGCGAGCTGACCCAGACCCAGAGCAACGATCAAGGCAGCGGGCCCCCGAGAGAGGGCGGGAAGGGTGGCCGTCACGGCGCCGACGGTTGCGCAGACGGCGAGCAACAGGGTCAGCGACGACGACTGTGGCAGCTCGCCTCCGCCGATCCCGTGCGCGGCGACAGCGAGAGCAGCCGAAGCGGAACCGACAGCTGTCCCCCGGAGGGTCGCGGTCTGCTCGGCTGCTCTCACTGGCGTCCTCAGGTCTAGCGCACGCCGAGACGTGCGAGCAGATCTGCTTCGACGCCGTCGAGTTCGGAAGAAATCGCCTGGTGAGCTGCTTTACGGCGAGCCTGCGGCATCTGCTCGGCAGCGCGAACTGCCGTGCTGAGGTCGCCGAGGCGCTCACGGATGGCGGCGGCGAAACGCTGCGTCTCCGCGTCGTCGGGCTTGCGGCTGAGGATCTCGGTGACCGAGCTCTCGGCGCCGGCGATACGAGCGCTCAACTTCGCGCCGTGACCGGTGTAGTCACCGAGCTGGTCGACGGCGATGCCCATCTTCTGTGCACGCGTGGTGTCGAGCTGGGCGCGCACCGCCGTGGCTGCGCGGTAAGCGATCGGCAGGAGAACGGGGGCAAGCAGACGTGCCACTCCCAGGTACTTACGCACCTTGGCGACGGTCAGGCCCTGATTCGCAGCGGCCTTCTCCTGCGCCTTCAGGGTCGCGATCTGCGCCTTTTCGATCTTGTGCTGTGACTCGATCTCGGCTTTCTCCAGCTTCTTGAGCGACTTGGTCTCGACCTTGTCGCGCTTACGCTGGCTCTTGGCGTTGAGCTTCGCCTCGACCTCAGCCTTGTGCTTGAGAGCCTTTGCCTCCGCCTTGCGGGTGGCACGAGACTTTCGCTTCTTGAACAACCCCATCGAAAAGGACCCCGTTTCCAGGTGTTTGTGTGTTGCCAGGTACCTGCGCTTCGGCTTCAGCCTAGGGGAGCACATAATCTTCGTCATCGTGTGTTCCGTTAACAACCCCGCGCCCCAGCTCCCGATCATCGATTCGGGGGCGTTGACCCGATGCCGTCATCGGGTGCGTCTGGACGGGTTGTTTCCCGGGAAATCGGCTTCGGAACCCGTCGACACCGGCGTCAAGCAGCGCCAGGATGCCGCGATCGCGAAGCGCGCGGAGATCGCCGAACTCGTGATCGGTGCTGCTCCCGAGCGTTGGGTGAAGATCAACCCCGACCAATCGGCGTCGGCTCAGGCTCGCGACACCTTGGCTGCCTGTGAGGCCGGCGCGGACCGGATCTGGGGCGCGGTCTTGCCGGTCGAGCGCGACACCGGACGCAAGGGTCGCTGCGAAATGCTCATCCGTGACGACGAGGGTGGCGGGTACATCCCCGTCATTGTCGTCAATCACAAGGTGACCGATCCCGGCCAGGGCGCGATCACCTCGGGGCTCTTCGAATGGGAGCCCGCGGCCGATCCCAAACGCAAGGTCCGCAGTCAGGTCCGCGATCAGATGCGCGTCGCGCAGGTCTATCGGATGCTCGAGCGTCGTGGGCTGGCGAGCCCGTCGCTGACGGCAGGCGCGATCGGATACAACGGAGACTGCATCCTCGTCCACGACCTCAGCGCGATTCTCGACGATTACGACAAGCGTTTCGCCGACCGTATCGCTGTGGCCCGCGGTGAGGTGCTGACGTCTCCGTCACAGGTGAGCGAGTGCAAGTCGTGCCCGTGGTGGACCGAATGCAAGCGGGAATTGGTTCGCAACCGCGACGTCAGCCTGGTGGCTGTCGGATCGCGGGCCGAGCTTCTGCGCGACGTCGGCTGCAACACGATCGATCAGCTGGCCGCCTGGGACGGTGAGCCGCTCGAGGATTGGCCGCACGGAAATTTCGACGACGCAGTCGTGATCGCCAAGGCGTGGTTGGCAGATGCTCCGTTGGTGCGGCGGTTCGAGAAGATCTCGGTGACTCGGGCGGACATCGAGATCGACGTCGACATGGAGAGCTATCAGGAGCACGGCGCGTACCTGTGGGGGACGTTGCTCAATGTCGGCGGCTTCTCGATGTATCGAGGATTTGCGACGTGGGATCCGCTGCCGACGCGTGACGAGGCGCGGTCGTTCGCAGAGTTCTGGGGCTGGCTGATGGCGGAGCGTGCCGCGGCCGCTGCTTCGGGTAAAACCTTTGCCGCATACTGTTATTCGCGTTCAGCCGAGGACAAGTGGTTGTTGGACTCGGCGCGCAGGTTTGCCGGTGAACCCGGGATTCCGAGTAAGGACGAGATCCGCGAGTTCATCGACAGTCCGCAGTGGGTCGACATTTATCAAGCAGTGAGTGATCAGTTCATCTGCCCGAACGGCAAGGGGCTCAAGAAGATTGCTCCCGTCGCCGGCTTCAACTGGCGTGACGCCGAGGCCGGGGGTGAAGCGTCGATGGCGTGGTACCGCGAGGCGGTCGGCTACGACGGTGAGCCGGACGAGACGCAGCGGACACGCATCCTGCAGTACAACGAGGACGACGTCATTGCCACCAAGGTCCTCCGTGAGTGGATGACGGACCGCGCGGAGAAGGAAATTCCGCTGGCTTCCGAGTTGTAGCGCTGATCCGTTCTGTCGCGATTGTCTGAAACATCCTATTGAACAGTATGTTTCAACTCGTAGTTTCTCGTCATCGTGTGTCCGGAACCCGCATCCGCGCTACCTTCATCTGGTCGGCTCCACGATGGAGGGTGTTGCATGCTGAGCAGGCTGACTTCGAGTGCGAGCGACGCCGAACTGTCTGACGTCGAGCGGCGCGACCTCTTCGCACGCCAGATACTGCAGGTGACGACGGTCGCGCCACTGGCCAACATGGTCAATGTACTCAGCGTGTGCGCTTTGCTTGTGTATGTCATACCCCCCGGTCACAACGAGTTTCGGGTGATCTGGGGTTCTGCGGCCTTCTTGGTCGTCCTCAATTCGGTGCGCGTCTGGATACCGCGAGTCGTCCTGAAGGGCCGGTACACGCCCAAACATACGACGAGGTACGACTACTGGGCGCTCATGCTCGAGGTGATCCTGCTTGGGCTTCTGCTTGTCGTTCTCGCCGCCGCGATGCTTCCCGTGACGGACAACTCGCGAAAGCTTGTGCTTCTAGCGACATTCGCCGGAGTCATGGGCGCCGGCGCCGTAGCGTTGTCGACGGTTCGGTCGATAGCGGTAGCGTGGATTCTGGTGCACAGCATCGGATTGCTCGTCGTTATCCTGCCCAAGAGAACTACGGAATATGCTGTCCTCTCGTTCCAGTTGGTCGTTTACTCGGTGACACTGATTATCGGCGTCGTGTACCTCTGGGCGTCGTTCCGAAGTCGTTGTCTCGCCGAGTTCGAGGCTGCTGCCGAGCGCCAGACGGTCAGTTTGCTTCTCGACGATTTCGAGGGTGGGTCACGCGACTGGCTGTGGGAAGTCGACACCACCGGGACGTTGTCGCACACCTCCGCTCGGCTGTCGCAGATCTCGGGAGTTCCCGTCTCCGACCTGCAAACCCTGTCGCTGCGCGGATTGTTGGATCGGCTCGACGTGGGTTCGACGAAGAGTGGCCGAGCCGCGGTCCAGGTCATCGGAGATCACCTCGACCGCCTCATGCCGTTTCGAGAGGTCGTCATTCCCGTTCGTGTCGACGGCGTCGACCGATGGTGGTCTCTGTCGGGTCATCCCAGGCTATCCGAGGCCACGGAGTTCGTGGGTTGGCGAGGCGTGGGCTCGGACATCACCGAGAAGTACAACTACGAGCGGCGAATTCTGTGGCTTGCTGCAACCGACGGACTGACCGGGCTCCCGAATCGCCGGACGTTCGGCTCGGAGCTGTCCGACGCGCTCGGCACCGTCCGAACCGGCGAGGAAGTCCTTGTCGGAATCCTCGACCTGGACAATTTCAAGTCGGTGAACGACACGTTAGGGCACCCTGTCGGTGACAAATTGTTGATTTCCGTTGCTGTACGGCTCAATCGGGTGGTCGACGGCGCCATGTGTGCGCGAATCGGTGGTGACGAATTCGGCGTCGTCTTGCGGGGAACAGGGGACGGCGGAGAGGTGTTCGCTCGCTATCTGGATGCATTGCGTGAGCCGTTTTACGTGCGGGGGAATCGCATCGAGGTTCGTGCATCGATCGGCTATGCCGGCGCACCCGCAGATTCCGAAGATGCGGACACGCTTGTCATGTCCGCCGACCTGGCGCTGTATGCGGCAAAATCCGCCGGCAAGAACCGGGTAGGAAGATACTCACCGGTGCTGCGGGCGCGGGCCAGGGAGCGAGCATCGGCCCTGCAAGAACTTGGGCTTGCGATCGAGTCTCGGCAGTTCGAGCTGTACTACCAACCGCAGGTTCGTGCGGACACCGGCCGCGTCGAGGGTTTCGAGGCACTGCTTCGCTGGAATCACCCGGTGCGGGGCGTGCTTGCACCGCACATTTTCATCGATGTCGCGGAGGAGACCGGCTTGATAGTCCCTCTGGGGCTTCAGGTACTGAACATGGCGTGCGCCGAAGCCGCGACGTGGCCCGACGACACGTACGTGACGGTGAACGTCTCTCCGGTGCAACTGATGTCGTCCGGCTTTGGATCGGCCGTGAACGATGCGCTGGAGGCAAGCGGTCTGTCCGGCAAACGGCTTCAGCTGGAAATCACGGAGACGGGAGCAGTGGAGGAGCTTGCCGTCGCCGAGTTGGATCGCCTGCGTGCCACCGGAATTGCGATTGCCCTGGACGACTTCGGAACCGGCTATTCGTCTTTCGAGAGTCTGAAGAAACTGCCGTTGGACATCCTCAAGATCGACCGGTCGTTCATCACCGAACTGAGCGAGGGTGATTCGGCAGTTGTCACTTCGGTGGTCGAGGTGGCGAAGGCGCTCGGTATGCAGTCATTGGCGGAAGGCGTGGAGACGGCCGACCAGCTGAGGCTCTTGCTTACCGCCGGTTGCGAATTGGTTCAGGGTTACTACATCAGCCGACCGATGCCGGCGAAGGAAGTGGCCGAGTACCTCAGCGCAACTGCCCACTCCAACGGTGGGTATTTTCATTCGTTCTGACAACTGTGCGCCTTTATTAACCGCGGGCGGTTAATAAAGGCGCACAGCAGGGAGGTTAGCGCGGCGCCATGCGCAGTGCGCCGTCCATGCGGATGGTCTCGCCGTTGAGGTAGTCGTGCTCGACGATCATCTGCGCGAGCTGCGCGTACTCGGACGGCTGGCCCAGGCGGGACGGGAACGGAACGCCGGCCTCGAGGCCCTTGCGGTACTCGTCGGTGACGCCTGCGAGCATCGGGGTGTCGATGATGCCGGGAGCGATCGTGTTGACGCGGATGCCGAACTGCGCAAGGTCACGGGCAGCCGGAACCGTCATGCCGTGCACGCCGCCCTTGGAGGCGGAGTACGCGATCTGGCCGATCTGGCCTTCGAAGGCAGCAACGGAAGCGGTGTTGATGACGACGCCGCGCTGGCCCGACTCGTCGACGGCCTCGGTCTTGGCGATGGCGTCGGCGGCCAGGCGCATGACGTTGAAGGTGCCGAGCAGGTTGACGGTGATGACCGTGCGGAACAGCTCGAGGTCGTGCGGACCCTTCTTGGACAGGATGCGTCCGGCCCAACCGACACCGGCACAGTTGACGACGATGCGCAGCGGGGAGCCCGACTCGACGATCTGGTTGATCGCTGCTTCGACCTCTTCGCCGCTGGTCACGTCGGTGGGGATGAGGGTGACGCCGGCGGGGACGTTGTCGCCTGCGCGCTCGATCGACGCGGGCAGATCCAGGCCGAAGACGGTAGCGCCGGCGTCGGCGAGGCGCTTGGCTGTTGCGGCGCCGAGGCCTGATGCCGCTCCGGTGACCAGTGCTGCGGTTCCCTTGATTTCCACTTCGTGTGCTCCTCGAGTTAGCGATCGGTAAGGCGGTGGTACGTGTCGAGAACCATAACGCGAGGGTGTATGTGAGGGCGAACGCGCGAGACCCGCGTAGGGCTGGGTACCTTGGACGCGAGGTCTGAGAGCAAAGCACCGGACGAGAGGGGACCTGCGTGAGCAAGGCGCCTGTGCGTCCCGCCGCTTCTGTCGAGAATTTCGAGCGGTTGCAGCGCGACCCTCTCTTCGAAGATCTTGCCGAACTGATTGCCGAGGTTCTCTCCTACGCGTTCGACGCTCCGGCCGCCGTCGAGATCGAACAGTGGACGATCAGTTGCCTGCCGTCGACCAACCGATCCGCGGAGCGCCATCGCTTGTTCACGCTCAATATCGGTCCGATGGAGATTCTGAGCGTCGAGTGCCATCTGGTCGGCGGTAAGGCGATCGAGCACGTCATGTCCGTGTACGTATCCAGTTCGGCACTGGAATCGCGAACCGGCTGCAGCATCGAAGAACTCGATGCCAAGCACGATCTGGTCGCCATCAGACGCACCGAGTTGGCGTCCGCCGACGGCGACGGGACCGTGATCGACTGCAGTCTCGAGGACTCGGATGCGTTGGAACAGTTCGCCCAGCTGCCCGTCGACGTGACGACGGTTCGTCCGCTCGCGGAGCATCTTGTTGCCAAGGGCAAGGGCCCATTTCGGCAGTATCACAACGCCGGGTTCGCCAAATATGTACTGGAAAGGTCGCTCGACCATGGTTGATCAGTTGCCCATCCGACTCCCGCGTGTGCTGCGAGACGGGGACGATGACGGCGCGGTCGACGTGCTGCAGGAATATTTCACGAGGCCGCTCCGAAAGACCGGTTATCTCCGAACCGGTGCGTTGTGGGATTCCTGGGATCCCAGTGGCAATCGCGATCGTGATGCGAACATCTTCACCGCGGAAGATCTTGTTGCGGTGACGCTTCTGTCGGTTCAGGTTCCGGCGCAAGGAGCCTTCTTCCTGCTCGGGGAGAACAATGCCGAACTGAACCGACTCCTGGCGGACGTGGGCCCGGATCGCGATCTGTCGAACGAACCCGATCCCTTCACTCCGGAATCCCCGGTGTGGCGGTTGGAGACGGCGCTTCGAGAGATTCACGGCGTCGGGCGAACCATGGCGTCCAAACTGATCGCGCGCAAGCGTCCGCGACTCTTCCCGATCTACGACGACGTCGTCGGGCGGGAGTTGGGAACGAAGTCGGCCCACCTGGAACCCGTTCGCGTAGCCATGCGGGAAGACGAGTTGCAGAGTCGACTCCTCGATCTACGTGCACGAGCAGGTCTCGACGAATCCGTTCCGGTCATCAGGGTGTTGGACGTGCTGGCGTGGATGCAGGGTAAGGGATACAAACCGGCACTCTAGTTTTCTTGTCGGTGGGTGGGTTTATTGTCGAATGTATGTTCGATAACGGATCGACGGGCGGTGTGGGCACATCCGTCGATGACGGCCGTCCTGTCGTCGACCCACTCGTGTTGCCGGACATGCTCTTTGCGACGGCGCAGAGCGAGAACATGCTTGCCGCGCAAAAGGTGCTCGGTGCATCCATGTTGTCGGAGTCGAGATTCAACGCCGAACTCGACGTGTCCGGTGATGTCGACAAGGCGTGGCGGATCGCATGCAACGAGATCGCGGTCATGCTCACGTGCTCGCGTCGTACTGCCGAAGTCCACATCGAGATCGGTGATGCCCTGCGGGAGTTCCTTCCGTTCACCAAGGCGGCCTTCGCTGCCGGCGAGCTGGACTATGCGCGCGTGCGCAAGATTGTCGACGGACTCACCGGGGCCGACACCGAGGCGATCGCAGCACTCGAGCGCCGGGTACTTGCCTCGGCGCACCGTCTTCCGCCCGGGCAACTGGAGCGCGACATCGAGCGCCAGCTCTTTGCCTACGATCCGGATGCTGCCGCCGAACGTCGCCGGAAGATGCTGGAACACCGCGATGTTCGCACGCGAGCAGACCGTCACGGACTCGCCCAGTTGCAGGCAACACTCAGCGCGACCGAGGCCGTCGAAGCGCTTGGCCTGATCAACGAGGCCGCCGGAAGCGTCTGCAACCACGATCCACGAAATGTCTCGACCCGTAGGGCCGACGCACTGGTCGCTCTGCTGCACGGCGAACAGGGGCTGACTTGTCAGTGTGGCAGCGAAACGTGCGAGGCAGCATCCACAGCAGCTCGATCGACTGCATCCTCACGTCGGAAGCCGTTGTTGCACATCGTGTGTGATCTGGCGACGCTCCTCGGATTGATGTCAGATCCCGCGAGCATCGACGGATACGGGCCGATCGATCCTGATTTTGCTCGCGAGCTCGCCGCTGATTCCACCTGGCAGGCCTTGTTCGTTGATTTCCGCGCCCAGGCCGCGGGGAACCGACCGCGTCGGCAGCATGCTCCGACTGTCCTGCCGCTTGTCACCCGACGTGATCGCCCAAGTCGCGAACCGAACGGCTGCGGGGATCGGATTCGGGCAATGCAACGGTTGGTCGCGCGATCACCGGACATCGTTCGAAGATCGGATGGGCATGGCACCCAACCCGATCCGCCTCCCGGCGCGCTGACCTATGCTCCGGGAGCGGCTCTGGCCGCATTGGTGCGGGCCGTCGACGGTCACTGCCGGTTCCCTGGCTGTTCGGTGCCCGCGAACAGGTGCCAACTCGACCACATCACCGAGTTCGATCCTTCCGATCCGAGACGTGGTGGGTGGACCATTGCGAGCAACCTCCAATGCCTGTGTCGTCATCACCATCAGGTGAAGACATACAGGTTGTGGACGCCGGTGATGCTGGAGGACCGTGCCATTCACTGGACCGATAAAACCAGCGGGTTGACGGCTGTCACGGTTCCGGAGAGGCACTGACTTCGAAGATGGTTTCCAGACCGTCTTCTTCGTCCCACTGCTCACCGACTTCGTTGAAACGGTACTGGCTGATCAGATTTCGTGATGCGATGTTGTTCGGACTGATGGTCGCTCGAACGGTGTGTACTTCGGATTCGCGACTTGCGACGTCGAGAAGTATCTCGAGGGCGGCCCGAGCGTATCCCTGGCGCCGGAACGCCGGGTCGATGCGATATCCGACCTCCACCATCCCGCGCGCATCGGGACGACCATGGAATCCGGCCAACCCCACCGGCGTCGAGGTGCGGGCATCGACGGCGATGCGGGTGATCCACGCGCTGTCGAGGGGATTCTCTGCTATCTGCTTGCTCCGGTAGCGCCACAAGCCCTGGCATTCTTCGCCGAGGAGATACGGGGTCAGGAGGTTGGGTGCGAGTTCCATTGCAAGAGTGGCGTTGTCTTCACCCAGTGCGTGCAGGGCGAGTGATGGAACCTGGATCAGTTGAAGTCCCCGTCCGTCGAGTGTCCAGGGTAGTTCGGTGACTGTCACAGGTCGGCGATGGGGGTCGACAGCGTTATGTCGACGCCGATGCTCCGGAGATTGCCGTCGAGAACCTGCCAGATGGAGCGTTCGAGGAACTCGGCCAATTCTGCGCTGGTCACATCGGAACCCGGCTGGCTGAGCCAACGGTTGACGCTGACGTCGACCAATCCGATGACGCCGAAAGCCAAGGGCTCCGCCATCTTCGACGGTTTGCCACGGCTGGTGAGGATCGTGCCCAACAAATTTCCCAATTGGACGGCGATTGCCGTCTTGGTTCCGGTCACCACTTTCGAACCGGTGGCCCGCGTACTCGGCGAGCCCTTGCCTAAAAAGTGGTGCAGTCGTGGATATTTCACAATCCACTGGAGGTAGGTCTCGACGGCCCGTGAGATGGCCTCGCCGACGGTGCCTTGTGGCGTGAGGGTGGGGGTCAGGTCGGTCATCATCATCTCGAGGATGCGGACTCGCAGCTGCTCGTCGAGGTCGGCTCGATCCTTGAAGATCCGGTAGACAACGGAACGGGGGACGTCGGCGCGCTCGGCGATCTGCTGGACGCCGACGTCGGCGCCACCTTCGTTGACTGCATCGAGTGCTGCGTCGAGGATCCGCGCTTTGCGCTGTTCCTTGTGATCATTCCAGCGAGTGCTGCGCCCGTCGGGCTGCGCCGACTCGGCTGTTTTTGTCATAAATCGAACGATACTCACCCCGCCATTGACTGGACAAGATGTCTCACATACTTTGGTGGGACAGCGTGTCACACACAGATACCGTTCTCTTCAGGAGTGGCAATGAGTAACAGGGTTTTTGTCGTCGGCGTCGGCATGACGAAGTTCGAGAAGCCGGGAGCCCGCGAGTGGGACTACCCCGACATGGCACGCGAGTCGGGTACCAAGGCGCTCGAAGACGCGGGTATCGACTACACCGAGGTCGAGCAGGCATACGTCGGCTACGTCTACGGCGAGTCCACCGCAGGTCAGCGCGCTGTCTACGAGCTCGGTCTGACGGGTATCCCCATCGTCAACGTCAACAACAACTGTTCGACGGGATCGACCGCGCTCTACCTCGCCACGCAGGCGGTCAAGAGTGGTCAGGCCGACTGCGCACTCGCGCTGGGCTTCGAGAAGATGCAGTCCGGGTCCCTCGGATCCACCTACGACGACCGCGAACAGCCCCTCATGCGGCACCTCCTCGCTCTCGCCGAGCTGCAGGAGTTCGCGATGCCGCCGGCTCCGTACATGTTCGGCGCCGCGGGCGTCGAGCACATGGAACGCTTCGGAACCACTGCCGAGCAGTTCGCGAAGATCGCCGTCAAGAACCACAAGCACTCACTGAACAACCCGTACGCGCAGTTCCAGGACGAGTACACCCTCGAGCAGATCCTCGAAGCACGCCAGATTCACGGGCCGCTCACCAAGCTCCAGTGCTCGCCCACCTCGGACGGATCCGGCGCGGCGATCATCGCCAGCGAAGCATTCGTCGAAAAGCACGGGCTCGCTGCTCAGGCGATCGAGATCGTCGGACAGGCCATGGTCACCGACATGAACAGCACTTTCGAGGACAAGAGCGCCATCAGCCTCGTCGGCGCGGACATGACCCGCAAGGCCGCCGAGAAGGTATACGCCCAGGCCGGGATCACCGCCGACGACGTCGACGTCATCGAACTCCACGACTGCTTCTCCACCAACGAGTTGCTGACCTACGAGGCACTTGGACTGTGCGCCGAAGGTGACGGCGGCAAGCTCGTCGACGCCGACGACACCACCTACGGCGGACGCTGGGTGGTCAACCCGTCCGGCGGCCTCATCTCGAAGGGCCACCCCCTCGGAGCAACAGGCCTCGCGCAGTGCGCCGAACTCACCTGGCAGCTCCGCGGAACCGCGGACAAGCGTCAGGTCGACGGCGCGAAGGTCGCCCTCCAGCACAACATCGGACTCGGTGGTGCAGTTGTCGTGACCGCATACAAGCCCTACGCACGCTGAATCACACCCTCAACCCGCCAGCTACCCACTAGGAGTTTCATCATGGCTTCCGTTTCCGTCTCCGCCGTACTGCCCGCATCCCCCGAGAAGACCTGGGATGCGCTCTCCGATCTGTCTCGCTGGGAAGAGTGGCTCACCATTCACCAGGGCTGGAAGAGTGAACTCCCCACCGAGGTCGCGTTGGGCGCCAAGTTCACCGAGGTCGTCTCCGTGATGGGTATGGCCAACAAGATCGAGTGGACCGTCGAAGAGGTCGAGGTTCCGAAGATGGTCAAGATTGCCGGTACCGGAATGGCCGGCGTCACCGTCGAATTCATCCTCTCGGTCGAGGCCGACGGTGCGGGTTCGAAGGCAACCGTCGACGCCAGCTTCAAGGGCACCATGATCGTCGGGCCGATCGGCAAGGCAGTTGCCAAGAACGCCAAGGCTGATCTCGAGGCCTCGCTGGCCAAGTTCGCCGAGCTGGTCGGGTAACGGCTCGATGACGACACCGAAGACCAACGCGGTCGAATTCGATACGTCCGGGCTGGACGTATGGACCGATCCGGAGCACTTCGAGGTGACAGCCGAGCGCATCGCCGAATATGCCGCTGCCACAAACGACCCCATCGAGCGACACCTGAAAGGCGAGATCGCTCCGCCGGTCTTCGCGGTGGTACCCGTCTTCATGTCGATGGCACCCGCTGCGCTGTCGGTGGCGCCGGTCGAACTGCTGATGAAGCTCGTTCACGGTGAGCAGGACTTCCTGTTCCACCGTCCGATCTACCCCGGTGACCACCTTGTCGCTCGTGCCAAGCCCATCGGATTCGAGGGCCGGGACAACGGATCCACCGTCGTCATCTACGTCGAAACCAAAACCGACAAGGGTGAATTGGTCAACGAGCAGTGGATGACGGCCTTCTTCCGCAAGGTCGACGCGGGCCCCGGACTTGGCGAGAAGGCTCCCGAACACCGATTCGACGACGCTCTTCGCGCTGGTAGACCCGCAGCGGTGGTGAACCAGCACATCGACGAGGACCAGACATTCCGGTACTCACCGGCTTCCGGCGATCCGATGCCGATTCACCTCGACGAGGAGATCGCTCGGATGTCCGGTCTCCCCGGAATCATCAACCATGGACTGTGCACGATGGCGTTCACGTCGTGGGGAGCCCTGACCGAACTGGCAGGCGGCGAGACCGAGCGGTTGCGCCGTCTCGCAGTGCGATTCGCGAAACCCGTACTCCCGACCCAGGACATCGAGACGGTGTTCTACAAGTCGGGTTCGGCAGACGGAGCCACGTCGTACTCGTACGAAACCAGCGCGGTCGGCGACCTCGTGATCAAGGACGGCCTGGCGGTCATCGCCGACAAATGAGTCTTCATGTCCGACAACTGAACTGATGGGAATCTGAACTGATGGGAAGTCTCGACGGTCGCGTAGCGATCATCACCGGAGCAGGACGCGGCATCGGCCGTGAGCATGCGCTGCTCTTCGCTCGTGAGGGTGCGAGCGTCGTGGTCAACGATCTCGGCGGAGCAAACGACGGTTCCGGTGCAGATGCCGGCCCCGCGCAGCAGGTAGTCGACGAGATCGTCGCTGCAGGCGGCAAGGCTGTTGCCAACACCGACAACATCGCCACCTGGGACGGTGCCGAGGGCCTCGTCAAGCAGGCCGTCAGTGAGTTCGGCCGACTCGACGTCCTGGTCAACAACGCCGGCATTCTTCGTGACGCCTTCATCGCGGGTATGGACGAGAGCCAGTGGGACGCAGTCATTGCCGTGCACCTCAAAGGGCACGCCGCGACACTGCACCACGCTGCCGCATACTGGAAGGACCAGAGCAAGGCAGGCGAGACCGTCAACGCTTCGGTCATCAACACTGCTTCGGCTTCGGGTACTTTCATGCCCAATGCGGGCCAGGGCAACTACGGTGCCGCCAAGGCGGGCATCGCAGCTCTGACTTTGGTGGCCGCTGACGAGCTCGATCGATACGGCGTGCGCGTCAACGCAATTGCGCCGATCGCGCGTACTCGACTGACGCTGGCGACACCCGGTATGGGTGCGCTCTTCGCGGCCGAGGTCCCCGAGGGTGAGTTCGATGCGTTTGCGCCGTCAAACATCTCGCCGCTCGTGGCTTATCTCGCGGCGGCGGACTGCAAGCTCACCGGCAAGGTGTATGCCGTTCAGGGTGGGGCCATCACGGAACTCGCCGGCTGGCACGGTGTGAACACCATCGAGAGCGAGGGTCCCTGGACCACCGCCGACCTCGCAGAACGACTGTAAGCGCATGGCACGCAACGCATACGAACTCGGTCTCGGGCTGAGTGAGGAGCACACCGCGCTTGCAGATTCGGTGCGCTCCTTCGCCGAGCGCACCATCACCACCGAGCAGGTGCGCGCGGCCGTGGAGTCACGGACCGAGGACAAGTTCCCCCAGTTCTGGACGGCACTCGTCGGGCAGGACCTTCTCGGGCTCGCGGTTCCGGAAGAGCAAGGTGGTCACGGCGCCGGCCTGCTGACCTTGGCGGTGGCACTGGAAGCATTGGGCCGCACAGTCTCTCCCGGACCGTTCGTTCCGACGGTATTGGCAAGCGCCGTTCTCGGCGCCGCCGATTCCAAGGCGGGACCCGAGTTCCTGCCCGGTCTGATCGACGGAAGTCGTACGGCAGCAGTCGCCTTGGGTGCACCGTTGGCGGCCGAGTCGTCGGACGGTGGGTACAAGATCACGGGCGCACTCGACGGTGTGCTCGGTGGTGAGCACGCCGACGTACTGCTGGTTCCGATCCAGTTGCCCGAGGGCGTTCGCTACGCGGTGCTCGAGAGCAGCGCAGTCGCGATCACCGTTCAGGACAGCATCGACGTGCTGCGCGGTAGTGCGCGGATCGAAGCTGACAATGTTCAGATCAGCGCCGAACGGATACTCGACGGTCTCACCGAGGCGCGGGTACGGTCCATTGCCGCAGTCGTTCTCGGCGCCGAAGACGTCGGCGTCATGTCCTGGTGTGTTTCCACTGCGTCGGAGTACGCCAAGACACGCGTGCAGTTCGGGCGACCCATCGGCCAGTTCCAGGGCGTCAAGCACAAGTGTGCGCAGATGGGCATTGCGCTCGAGCAGGCACGCGCCGTTGTGTGGGATGCGGCAAGCGCATTGGACAAGGGCGACGACACGGCAGATTTTGCCGCCGACATCGCCGCAGTCATCGTGCCGGACGCCGCAGTGCAGGTAGCGCAGGACTGCGTGCAGGTTCACGGCGGCATCGGATTCACGTGGGAGCACGACGCACACCTGTACTACCGCCGCGCGCTCTCGATCCGCGGCATTCTCGGCACCCGCGAGGATCGAGCCAATCGTGTTGCGCAGCAAGCACTTGACGGTGTCAGCCGGGCTTCGGTTCTCGAACTACCGCCCGAGGCGGAGGAGATCCGCGGCGACATCGCGACCGAGCTGGCCAAGTTGGTCGATCTCGACGAGGACGACCAACTGATCGCACTCGGCGACGGCGGCTGGGTTCAGCCGCACCTGCCGAAGCCGTACGGGCGCGGCGCCGCTCCGCTCGAGCAGATCGTCATCTCCCAGGAGATCAAGGCTGCCGGTATCTCGATGCCGCAGCTCCTGATGGGCACCTGGGCCGTGCAGGCCGTCGTAGCGCATGGTTCGGACAAGCAGAAGCAGGAATTGGCAGTACCGACCCTGCAGGGTGAGCTGGTGTGGTGCCAGCTCTTCAGTGAGCCCGGTGCTGGTTCCGACCTCGCATCACTGTCGACGAAGGCCGAAAAGGTCGACGGCGGTTGGAAGATCACCGGTCAGAAGATCTGGACCACGGTTGCTCAGTTCTCCGACTGGGCGATGCTGATCGCCCGTACGGACGCCGGCAAGCCGAAGCATCAGGGCATCACCTACTTCGTGCTCGATATGTCGACACCGGGCATCACCGTCCGCCCGCTGCGTGAGATGACGGGCTCGGCGTTGTTCAACGAGGTGTTCCTCGACGACGTGTTCATCCCCGACGAGAACGTGGTCGGCGAGGTCAACGACGGCTGGAACGTCGCCCGGACGACGCTGGCCGGCGAGCGCGTCGCGCTCAGCCAGAAGATGGAGGCGTACGCCTCGGACTCCGATCTGCTGAAGTTCGCGAAGTCGGCAGACCTGAGCCCGATCGGACGCTACCGTGTCGGCGAGCTGGTTGCGGAGAGTCAGGCGATCGATCTCATCGGTTCCCGCGTTGTGCTCAAGCAACTTTCGGGAATCGACGTGAGTACGACGTCGAGCGTCGGCAAGCTGTTGGCGATGAAGATCAGCCAGTCGATTGCCGAGTTCGTCGTCGCCGAACTGGGTGCTGCCGGAGCGGTCAGCATCCCAGGTCAGCCAAGCGACAAGGCGATGGAGCAACTCATTTCGGGCCGTGCCACCACCATCTACGGTGGCACAACCGAGGTGCAACTCAACGTGATCGGTGAGCGCATGCTCGGATTGCCGCGAGACTGAGGGTATTTACCGGCGAGGCTCAGTCCTGGATTCTTCTCCAGGGCTGAGCCTCTTCCAGTTCGAAGGCCAATTCGAGGAGCGTGCGCTCGTCGCCGAGATCGGCGGAGAAATGCGCAGCCAACGGCAAACCGTTGCTGGTCTGATGCATCGGTAGCGAAATCGCGGGACCTCCGGAGATGTTGTTCAGTGGCGTGAACGATGTGTACGCGATCAGCTTGTCGAAGAGTTCCTCGAAAGGCTGAGCGGGAGAGAGGTATCCCAGCTCGGGGGTGGTGTGCCCCAGGGCCGGCGAGAGCACGACGTCGTACTTCAAGAACATGGCGCTGTATTGCTGCTGGAGCCGTCGCAGACGATAGAGCACGCGCGGCGTCTTCACCAGGTTCTTCCGGTACAGCGTGTAGAGGCCCTTGGTGAGATTGTCGGTGCCGGACTTGTCGAAGTCGGGTCCGAGCATTTGTTTGCCACCGGTGGAGATGGCAAACGACAGAAAGCCCCAGTAAATGCTGAAGTCGTCGATGAATTCGGGGCCGACGGGCAGTGCTGCGTCCTCGACATGATGGCCAAGGCTTGCAAGGAGTTCGGCCGTAGCTTCGACGGACTTGCGCGTCTCGTCGTCCGTCTTGGTGACGGTGACGGAATCGGCGATCACGCCGACGCGCAGGCGGGTTGAGCTGGGTCCTTCGATCAAGCGAACCGGTGCGAGTCGCGGATTGCGGTAGTAGTTCTCAGCCGCAGACATCCATCGTGCAGTGTCGCGAACAGTCCGAGTAACGGCGCCCTGGGCAATCAACCGGATCGGCATCGACTTGTCGGCCGGATCGGCGATGGTGCGTCCGCGAGTGGGTTTGAGTCCGACGAGTCCGCAGGCAGCGGCGGGAATGCGAATCGATCCACCGCCGTCGTTGGCGTGCGCGATCGGGAGTACGCCGGCAGCAACAAGCGCGGCTGCGCCTCCCGAGGAAGCGCCCGACGAGTACGCCGGATTCCACGGGTTGTGCACGGGTTCTTCCGTCATGTATTCGGTGGACGCACTGAACCCGAACTCGGGCAGTCGGGTCTTGCCGATCGAAATGGCCCCGGTGGAGAGGAACTGCTTCGCAAAATCGCTGTCGGCTTTGGCGGGGACCGCGGTGAAGGCGGTACTGCCCTGCTGGGTGGGAAGGCCGGCGCTGTCGGTGTTGTCCTTGATCGCGGTGGGGACACCGGCAAAGACGCCCTTGGCGGGCCGGTTGCTCCTGGCGAGGGCACGATCGAAATCAGTGCAGGCCAGACCGTTCAATTGCCCCTGCACTGCCTCGGCGCGGGCGATCGATGCCTCCATGACTTCCCGTGCGGTCACCTCGCCTGATTCGATCCGGGCGGCGACGCCGGTGGCGTCGAGGTCGCCCAGGGCGTCGTCGGTGAAAGCGTGGATGGGGGTGTTCGCGGTCATGGGGATCCTTGTCAGGCGGAGGCACTCAGGTCGTCCGTCCAGCATATTGGACGGACGACCCCTGAGTGGCGCTATCTGTGGATTGCGGTATCAGCTACCGAAGATCGTCACTGCCTGCTCTGCTGCCTGCGGCGCCTGCTGGAACACTCCCCGTGGGATGAACTGCTGCGGAATGAACTGCTGGGGGCCCAACTGCTGGAAGTTCGTGACCATCGGGTGGATGACGTTGTTGATTACATCGTTGAACATGTGTTGTGTCCTTCGGTTACAGCGTTTTCGAACTTCTGACTCCATCGACACTAAGCACGGTTCTGACGAGTTTCAACGAAAATTGCTGATACACAGGCAAGTTCAAGTTCATTGCCAGCTGGGGGCCAGGAACCGGTCTTCCTTCACAGCTTGGACGCTGCGCCGTGCAGGTTCTTGGCTGTCGGGGAGGTCTCGACGGATTTGGGATCGGGGTACGTGCCCAGTACGCGATCGGCAGTTCCCGCCGTGGTGACGGTGAACCAGTAGTGCTCGTTCTTGAAGTGGTGGTTGCGGTGATTGCGCCAAACCGACCGGTAGAGAGCAGTTTTCGGCTTGTAGTCACTGTGGATGAGGAAATGCGTCCACTCGTAACCGAGGCCGAGCACGGAAATGAAGGTCAGGAACGTCAGACCGAGTTCGACGCGGGGAAATGTCAGGAGGGCGACGGCTGTCAGAACGGGAATCACGATCAGGAGCGTCTGCCACGGGATGAAGATGAGTGAGACGGTTCGCGGCGCAAAGTGGTGTTCCCGATGGCTGCGCGCCAGCCGTGAATCGAGTGTGACGCCGGCAATGGTTCGCGGCTTCCAATGGAGAACGAAGACGTGAATGATCCACTCCACGAAGGGGAATGCGGCAAGCATCACGAGCGGAACGAGGGCGTCGGTGATCTGCCAGTTGCCCACTGCGATGCGCGCCGCCGCGGCGGCCAGCAGCATGGTGCCGATCATCCACGGCGTCGGTGACTTGCGGAACGTCCGTGCGGCATCGGCGAGAGTAAGTGGCTTGCTCATGGTTTCAGTCCTTCCAGGAAGGTGAGAGCGTCGCCGATTGCCGTCGTGCCGGTGTGAAGGAGCTGTGCGGCTGACGTCTCGGCAGTTGGCTCGTCGTGTGAAGTGATGGCGGAGGCCAGTTTTCGATACAGGTCGGTCTGGCCGACTTCGGCGACCATGACGGATGCAAGTGCAGTCATAGCCGGCTCGTATGCAGCCCGAAGGCTGTTGAAGATCAAACGGAAGGCAATGGAATCTGCGCTGTCGACGACGACGTCCCAGAACGCCAGAGCGCGGTCTTGCAACTCCACTGGATCTTCGGTGGCGCCTAGTTGATCAACGGCCGCGTCGAGTTCTCGGGCGGATTCCGCGGAGATGCGACGGGCGGCCAGCACAGCGATCTGCGGTCCCATCAACTCGCGAGTTTCCAGGACGCTGCGCACCACGCTCAGATCGGGGACGCCGTCGCGCACCAGCAGCTGGGGGAGAAGTTCGGGTCCGGCCTGGCGTCGAAAATCGCGCACCGACGTGGACTCGCCCTGGCGGACCTCGACGAGCCCGGCCTGGGCGAGCTTCTGAATTGCCTCGCGGACTGCGGGCCGCGAGACGCCGAATGCCTCGGCGAGCTTGCGCTCGCTGGGTAGCGCCTCGCCCGCAGCCAGCTCTCCGGCCAGCACTTTCACCGAAATCTGATC
The DNA here is from genome assembly GCF_029457415.1 of Rhodococcus sp. RCBS9. NCBI lineage: Bacteria > Bacillati > Actinomycetota > Actinomycetes > Mycobacteriales > Nocardiaceae > Rhodococcus > Rhodococcus sp. RCBS9. The sequence goes on from NZ_CP120422.1 coordinate 2,723,557, forward strand.
GAAGACTGCGCCGGAGGCCGAGGTACGTGCAACGGGTTGAAACATGTACCGACCGTAACCCGCTTATCGGTAAGAGGTCAAGTGGTAATACCAGTTCAACGATTGGCGTCTTGGCGCGAAAGAGATACGTCTTGGCCAAGAGGCTTCACCGTAACGGTGCAGGTGAGAGTAATTTTAGGTAGCCCTAATTCGGATAACCGTCAGGAAACCCATGACATCACTCCTGTTACCGACTCCAGATACCGATGCAGAGTTCGCTCGCGTCGCCGCGGCCTTGACCCGACGCGGCTTTCTGGGTGGAAGTGCCGCCGCACTGTCCATGCTCGCCCTTGCCGGATGCAGCAGTGAGGACGGCGGTGGCGGTGCGGAAGGCGAAACTCGGACGGTGCAGACGCATTACGGACCCGTGGATGTTCCCGTTGATCCGCAGCGCATCGTCGCCGTCTCCTACAACACCCCGTGGCAGTTGCAAGCCGTCGGCGCCCGACCCGTCGCGACGCTCGACTACAGCGCGTACATCGACCAGTTCACCCCGACACAGCAGAAGTTCATCGACGGCTTGTCCACGGTGGGGGTTTTCCTCGAGGTCAACCGCGAAGCCGTCGTGGCTGCCGCGCCTGATCTCATTGTCGGCGATGCGTACGAGATCGACGAGGACATGTTCCGCGAGCTCTCGAAAATTGCTCCGACAGCGGTGTATTCGGGCACGAACCGATCGGATTGGCGCGCTGTCGCCGAGGGTGTCGCAGACGCGGTCAACAAGGGTTCGGCATTGACGTCGAATCGCGAGAAGTATCAGGCGATGCAAGAGCGAATCCGCACCGAATACGCCGCGCAGCTTGGCGAGAATCGGTGGGCCCAGGTTGCTATCGGTGGTTCGGAAGGGCACTTCTCCATCTTGTATCCAACCGGAGTGACCGGCGCGATGCTCGCCGACCTGAACGTGACCCGCGGCGAATTCATCCCGGACCTGCGCCCAGCCACCGGCTTCGAAGCCTTCCCGCTCGAACAACTCGAAATGCTGCGGGACGTCACCGTCGTCATCTACCCGAAGCAGCCGAACGGAACTGATTCTGCAGGAATGAAATCCGTCTTCACCAGCCCGCTGTGGAGCCGCATTCCGGCAGCAGCTTCGGGCCGGGTATTCGGAATCAGCACTCAGGTCACCGACTACGGCACTGCAATCAACTGGCTCAACGAACTCGAAACCGGCGCTTTGGAGGCACTTTCATGACATCACTTCTATTGCCCAGCGCTGACACCGATGCCGAATTCGCTCGCATCACCGCAGCACTTACCCGACGCGGTTTCCTCGGAGCCGGTGCCTTGGCGGGGATCGGATTGCTCACGGCCTGTGGAACCAGCTCCGGTGAATCGGCCGAGGGTTCGATGCGCACCATCAACACGGCTCTGGGGCAGGTGGAAGTGCCCACCAACCCGCAACGGGTGGTCAGCGCCGATTACTACACGGGCCCCGCGATGTTCGACGCCGGGTTCACACCGGTCGGATTGCCGGTCGACTACGAGAACGCCGACGGCGTCCCGGAACCCTATGCGTCCGCTCTGCGGTCTCTCCCGAAGGTGGGACGCTGGTACGAGCCCAACGCCGAGGCGATAACGGCTTTGTCTCCCGACCTGATCGTGATGACCAACCTGCTGTCGGAGAACAACCCGGATCTTTACGAGCAGATCCGGTCGATCGCACCGACCGCGGTTTTTGCCGAAGACGGGCAGTACGCATGGAAGGAGCGCGCCTTCGGAGTCGCGGACGCGCTGAACCAGAGCGCGAAGGTTCAAGAGTTGGCAGATCGGTACGAGGCGCGGATCGCCAAGTTCCGCAGCGACAACGCTGATGTGCTGAGCAAGGTGAAGGTCGTCTACACCACGTACTTCGAGGAGAGTGGTTTCTCGCTGTACTCGCCGACCAAGTATCAGACGACGGTCATCAGCGAGGCCGGGTTCCAGTTCAACGACCGTTCGCTGGCAATTCCCGCCGGCAGCAACGAGTGGTTCCCGAGGGAGCAGTTGGAGCTACTCGACGAGGCCGACGTCATCATCACCAACAGTGGCAAGGGCCCCATCAACGAGAAGTTGGCGAACGACACCATCTTCCAGCGTCTGCGCGCCGTCAAGAATGATCAGGTGTACTCGTTCGACTACGAGGGCGTCGCGTCCTTCGGTTGGGCCCTGACATTCCTCGAGCAGTTCCAGCCGATCGCTGAGGAGATCAGAGCCAAGCTCTGATCTCCTCAGCAATCAAGAGGACGCCGGCGTCACCACATTCAGCTTCGGTTGATGCTGGTCGGTGTATGCCCACGGGCGGATCTTCTCCAGTGCTTTGCCGATCCGGAACACGGTCGGTTCGTCGTACGTATGGCCGACGATCTGGACGCCCGTGGGAACGCCGTTGTGTGCGTGTCCACTCGGCACCGCCAATACGGGGCACCGATTGGCGACGTTGAACGGCAATGTGAGAAGTGCTTCGGCGGTGGTGTTCACGTGCTGACCCGCCACAGTGAGGCCGTCGAGCAAAGACTCGCCTGCCGGGAAGGCGATGGTGCCCGAAGTCGGGCAGATCAGCGCATCGAAGGGAGCCATCGCCTCGGCGAGCTCTCGTTGCATTTGGGTTTCCTTGCGAAGGCCGTCCAGAAATGACATTTCCACAGCGCCCTTCGACGTGATCGCGACGTTGTCGAGCGTGTAGTCGGCAAGAAGATCACCGTGGACGCGAGCAACTTCCGCGACGGATGCACCCATGATCGTTCCGAAATGGACTTTCACCGCTGCTGCCATCGAATCACGAGTCCACGGCAACTCGATCTCCTCGACGATCGCGCCGGCATCGACCAACGACTGTGCGAGAGCCCGGGTGTTCGCCTCGATGTCAGGCTCGATGGGGAAGTCACCGAGCCGCAGGCACAAGGCAATTCGCATTCCCTCGACCGACGGGTACTCGTGTGGCAGCGTGATCGCCGGCCTCAGGGAAGAATGGTCACGCGGATCCGGCCCGATCAGAACGTTGGCCAAAAGAATTGCGTCGTCGACAGTTCGGGCCATCGGACCGTCGCCACGGTAGGAATCCATGGACAGCGGGGCGACCCCGGCGATACGCCCGTACGAGGCCTTGAGACCGACGGTGCCGGTAAAGCCTGCCGGGCCTCGCGTCGACCCGCCGATGTCGGATGCTGTTGCCAGAGTAGTAGTTCCGGCGGCCAGTGCGGCGCCGGCTCCGCCGGATGAGCCGCCGGGACTGTAATCGAGGTTCCAGGGATTGCGGGTCACGCCCCACAAAGGAGAGTGTGTGAACGCCGCGACGCAGAATTCCGGTGTCGTCGTGCGTGCGTGAATCAGGCCGCCTGCTGCCAGAACTCGGTCGATCACCGGTGCGTTCTCGCGGGCGATGTTGCCGCGTCCCGCCAGCGAACCTTCGGTCAGAGACTTTCCCGCAATGGCATGTTTTTCCTTGGCAGCTACCGGAATTCCCTCCAACGGTCGAGGTTCGGGTCCGTGGCCGAGGTATCGGCTCTCGGCTTCCCGGGCGCCGGCGAGGGCCTCGTCGAACATCTCTTCGGTGAAGGCATTGATGTGAGGTTCGAAATTCTGTGTCCGGTCGATGATTGCCTGTAGCAGTTCGACCGGAGACAATTCTCGCGCGCGAAAGTGAGCAATGGCTTCGGTGGCGCTGAGGTAGTGCAGTTCGTCTGACATGACGTTATCTCCCTGGGTAAGTCTGTGTGAGAATCACGCGCTCCGCGCAAGGGCTCCCAGTGCAGCTGCGGTCATGGCCGTGACACCTTCGGGTAGGGCAGCGGCGGGATCGGGGGCGAAGCGCGGTGAATGATTGGACGGCGTGCCGGGTGGTATCCGTCCCTCGGCGAGCGCGGCAAGGGCGGTTCCGTCGAAACTCTGCAGTGCCGTTCCGCCGAAATGCCAGAACACGGAGGGGCATTGGGCGGCGGTGCCGAAGATTCCGAAGTCCTCGCTACCTGAAAGTGGTTGTGACAGAGTGTGCATTCCCAAGCCGGCCTGTCGCAGGTCGGACATCACTGTGGACGTGGCGTCCGGAGTGTTGACCGTGGCCGGAAAGCCGTTGTACGCATGAACGTCCGGCGTCTCGACGGCGCCGGCTCCGTCCGCTTCTGCGCGGGCTATCCGGCGCACCGATTCGAGCATGTTTTCTCGTGACGTTGCGCTGAAAGTCCTTAGGCTGAGCAGTAGTTCGGCTTCATCGGCGATGATGTTCGCAGCCGTGCCGGCGTGCAAGGCTCCCACCGTGAGCACAGGTGCTGTCGGGGTTGCCGCTTCATGAGCCACCAGACTTTGAATGCGCAGCGCGAAAGACGCTGCCATCAACAAAGGGTCGATGCATGCGTACGGTGAGGACGCGTGTCCACCACGGCCGTGAAAGACCACTCGTATCGTGTCGGATGCTGCCATCAAGATGTCGGGTTTGCTGACCAACATCCCCGCCGGAGTTGGGCCCACGTGCTGTCCCAGACAGAGGTCCGGACGCGGGAAGCGGTCGAAGATTCCGTCGTCGACCATCGCACGAGCGCCGGAGCCGGTCTCCTCGGCAGGCTGGAAGACCGCGACAACAGTCCCGGTGATCGATGTCGGATCCGCGGAAAGTGCTGCGCACGTGGCAAGTAGCGCGGTTACGTGGACATCGTGGCCACACGCATGCATGACTCCATCAGTTCTGGAGGCGTAGGACAGCCCGGTGTCTTCTGCCACCGGCAACGCGTCCATGTCGGCGCGTAGCAGAATCACCGGACCGCTGCTCCCTTCGAGAACACCGACGACACCCGTACCGCCGACCCCGACCGTGACGTCCCAGCCGCCGATTCGCCGAAGTTCCTCGGCAACAATTGCGGCGGTGCGAGTTTCGTCGCCGGACAACTCGGGGTGTGCGTGTAGGTCCCGGTAGAGCTCGAACCAGTGCGGCTCGACGGTTCGCAACCGCGACGGGTCTCCGAACTCGAGATTCGAAAGCAGTTGATTCATGGTTGATCTTCTTTCAGTTGGCGGTTTTCAGTTGCACCAGGTTCAGCATCTTTTCCCGGGTTTGTGGTGCTGCCATGACCGCGACGATCGCCACGACAGGCCCGAGCGCGAGAGATACGAACGCCGCTGACCAGGAGAGGTGGTCCACGATGAATCCGAATACCAACGGCGCGACTATTCCGGCGACCATGCCGCCGAAAATGATCATCGACGAGGCTGCTCCGACCACCGACGAAGGCAGGCTACGAAGCGGAAGTGCAAAACACGGCATGAAAGCGAAAGAGGCAGCGGCAGATCCGAGGGTGACGAGAACGACGAACAAGGCCGTGTTGGAGACGAAAGGAATCGAAACGAGCATCACGATGCACGCGAGCATGGACGGCACCACGACGACACGACTGTTGCCAGCCAGTCGATCGGAGATTCGCCCGCCGATGACGGTGGTCACGGCGGCCACCACGGTAGCCGGAATCAGAAGGAGGCTTGCACTCGAGAGGGCGATTCCACGTTCGTCATGGAGGTACGACGGAACCCACGACGACATCCCCCAGATCACGAAGTCGTATCCGAAGAACATCAAGGCGAAGAGCCACATCGCGCGGGAGCGAAGTACGGTGCGCATGTTGTCCCAGGAGGAATCCGGACCGTGGTCGTTCTCCGCCGGAAGTGCCGGCGGGAGCCACAACTTGATGCTGACGAGCGAGAGTACGCCGAGCGCCGCGACGGCCAGAAACATTCCACGCCAGCCGATCAACGGGAGAAGTGCTGCCGCAACAACGATGGCAAGTAGCGTACCGACGGCGTTGGAACTGTTCATCCATCCTGTGGCAGTGGCACGTTGCTCCGGGATGCTCCGCTCGGCAACGAGCTTTACTGCAGCTGCCGGAAACACGCCCTGCGCGAGACCGAAGAGAAAGCGAACAACCAGAAGCGTCCCGAACGACCAGGCAAGGGCAGTGAGGCCGGTGAAGACACTCCACGCCACCAACCCGATCAGAGCCATCCGGACTGCGCCGTATCGATCGGCGAGCAGTCCACCAGGCAGTTGGGCCAGCGTGTATGCAATGAAGAACGTGGAGATGATCAATCCACGCTGGGAGTAGTCGAGATCGAACTCCTCACCGAGCAAGGGGAGAGCGAGGTTGATCGCCAGCCGATCTATGTAGTCGATCGCGTACGCGACGAACAGCAACGCGACCGTGACTTTGGTGGAGCGAAGCACTGGGCCTCCAAGTGGTGAACCTGTGAAGTGATTCACACATCTTTGGCAAACAGGCAGGGATCACCGACCAGAATGCAGTAATCCGGCAATACTGGGCCGATGAAGCCGGAATCCGACGCATTTGTCATCGCGGAATCTGATCTGGAGATCATCAATGCACTTCAGCTCAACCCCCGAGCGTCGTGGACGCAGTTGTCGTCAGTGCTCGACATGGATTCGACGACGATCGCCCGCCGGTGGCGTCGCCTCGTCTCGAACGGTCATTCGTGGGTCAACGCGGTCGCAATCGGTCGAACCCACATATTCGGCTATCTCCTGATCAGGACCACACAGGATTCCGTTGCCGACGTGGGGGAGCTGTTACGTCAACTCTCCTGTGCCTATCTGTTGGCCAGGACGGAAGGCGAGTACGAATATTTCGTCGGAGTCGTGGCCGCCGACCACAAGAGTTTGGACGCCTTGGTGTGTGAGCACCTTGCCGCCGACCCTGGAATTCTGTCGATCAGAAGCCGGGTCGGGGTGAAGGTGTACCGGGACGGGTTCAGCTGGGAGCCGGGCGCTCTGGGGCAAGCGGGTCGGGCTCAGCTGGCAACGGCATCGACAAAGGGCGCTGCGGTGCCGGCAGATCCGACAGAGTTCCGCGAGTCCGACGGTGCCCTGTTGGAGGCGCTCGGCCGTGACGGACGTGCCAGCTATGCGCGTCTCGCCGCGATTTGTGGAACGAACGAGACTGCGATTCGACGGCGCTTGGCCCAACTGACTGCGTCGCAACAGTTGATTTTCCGCTGCGATGTCTCGCAACAGGCCGTCGGTTCACCGTTCGAAGTGATCTTCGACGTCGCTGTGGACGGTTCCACCGACGAACTCGGCAATCTTGTGTCGAGTTGGCCGGAGATCAGATTGTTGGTAGCGACCACCGGAACAGCGAACATGTTGATCAGCGTGTGGCTGAGCAGCCTCGCGCAGAGTCTTGTCGTCGAGGATCGCCTCCGTCGAATCGGTAGTGTGCGGATCCTTGATCGACGTGTCTCGTTGTACCCGATGAAGCGATTCGGACAGCTGCTCGGACCGAGCGGAGTGGCAGAAGGTCATGTGCCGGTCGCGATTTGGGGTGCCGGAGACCTTCTTCGCTGAGCGTCAGTCGATCGGCGTCCGATTGTCGTCGACGAGGTGCGTAGCGGAGTCGGTCGCACGGGAGCGCTTCCAGATCATCCGAGCCAGTGCACCCAGCACGGACACGGCCAGGACAACGCCACCGCCGATGATGCCGGCCGACGAGTCCGGGAAGATGCCCTCGAGCAGCAGCCAGATACCGAAGACGAAGAACAGCACCGCGGCGCCGATCTTGATGAATCCGTCCGGAAGGTGCTTGCCCAGCACCGAGCCGACGATGATGGCGAGAGCGTCGGCCGCCACCATGCCTACCGTCGACCCGATCCAGACGCCGATCCAGTCGTTGTCGGTGGCAAGGGTGATGGTGGCGAGCATGGTCTTGTCGCCGAGTTCTGCCAGGAAGAAGGCCGAGGCGACGGCGATGAAGGCGGATCGCGTGACGCGACCGGCCTTGTTCTGCTCGTCGTCGGTGAGATCGTCACCGCGCAAGGTCCAGAGGCCGAAGATCAGGAAAGCGATACCGCCGACGATGGAAATCGCCGCGGTGGGGAGGGCGACGCCCAGGTAGTGGCCGACGGCGACCGAGACGAGGTGAACAAGGGTGGTGGCGACGGTGATTCCGCCGAGGACGACCCACCAGCGATAGCGCAAGGCAAACGTCATTGCCATCAGTTGCGACTTGTCACCGAGTTCTGCGACAAAAATGACGCCGAAACTCAAAAGTATTGCGGCAAGCAAGATTTACTCCTCCGGTCGGTGTAGGTCGGAGGAAAAATGCGAGCCTCCGGCCTGGGCAGGCGCAGTGGGTGCGCTTGTCCGGCCGAAGGTCTCGCCCACCGAGGCCACAAGACCTTCGGTTCGCCAGGCCGGGTGCTTCGCGATCCGCACCAGGCGGAGCGCGTCGAACCAGTATGTCGACACGGGCGATTGGGGGCTACTCCCCTTCGTTGCTGCCCACGTTAGCGCGCCTGAAACGAATTGGCAAAGCGCACAGCAAGTTTGGGAGTCCGAACTTATCGCTTACCGGGGCCGTCACGAGGCGAGGAGCATGGCCAAAACAGCGGTGTCGGGATCGCTGATCGGATCGATGCCGACACGACTGATCATGGAGACGACTGTGCCGTCCGGCTCAGCCTCGACCCACGCCGCACGATGCTCCAAACCCAGATAGGGAAGGCCTGGCAGCAGTACACACCCCGACGCGCTGCCCTCGCATTCCGGCAGGCTGGGCGTGGTTTCCGACGGTGGGTGCAGCATGATCAGCGCCGGTGGCTGATGGTCGGAGAAACGGCCGGGTGTCAAGGCGAAATCGCCGAGTACCGGACCTTCGGCAACCACCAGACCGACGGTGCCCGGCTGCGGATCTTCGGGAACGTCTTCACGGACCCCGAAGACCGTCGTGGTCGGCAACAAACCTGGCATCGAGGCCACGCGGACAGCCAATGCGAGAAGCTGCGCCCACTCCTGGGTGGTGTCCGGCCAACGACCGGAAATGACGAACCCCTGCAAAGACCCAGCGGCTTGGAACGGAGAAATGCCTATTGCTTCGTTTCTGTTCATTTCTGTTCCTCCCTCGGTGCTGGGGCAAATCTCGGGCAGACGCGCATGCGTCGGTCCGGCACACCTCGTTGGGTAATCGAAATATGCACCCATTCGGTACTGGCACACAAGAGAGGGAGAGTGCCAGCCAGGTTTGCGCTGGTGAGGGCGGTGGTATGCGCAGACATGACTCTGTCGAAGAACCGTTCTCGGCTGGAAGACCTGGCAACGCAGGCGTGGATCTTCGGATATCCCCTGTTGATTGCTGCGGTATCGCGGGATGTCATGACGGCGGTGCCTTCGCCGGTGGCGATGAAAGCCCCGCTCAACCAGTTCGCATACGCGCGTACGACGCCGGATGCGACCTTCACCGATGTCGTCTCACCCAACGCGGACACTCTCTACTCGTCGGGGTGGCTGGACGTCTCGACGGAACCGCAGGTGCTCTCACTGCCGGACTTCGGCACCCGGTACTGGCTGGTCCCCATCCTCGACGCGTGGAGCGACGTGTTCACGGTTCCGGGATCTCGGACAGTCGGGCGGACCGGGGGACCGTACCTGGTGGCCGGGCCGAATTGGAAAGGCAACGTGCCCAAGGGTTTGACGCTGCTGCGGTCTCCGACGGCGATGAACTGGATAGTCGCCCGCTACGCGACGTCGGGGGGCACAGACCTGACAGAAGTGCACAGCCTGCAGGACCGGACGCGACTCACTCCTCTGTCGGAGTGGACGGGTGACCCGCAGGACTACACGCCCGGTGAAATGCCGGTGAACCCTGCCGTCGACACGCGGACGCCGCCGGTGGACCAGGTGGCCGCCATGGACGGCGAGGCATTCTTCACCAGACTCGACGCACTTCTCGACGACAATCCTCCGCGTCCGGAGGACACCGAGATGATGAAACAACTGTCCGACATAGGAATCGGCTCCTCCTTGCCCTGGAGGTCGCGTCCGCAGGAGGTACGTGATGCCCTCGATCGAGCTGCGCGAACCGGTATGGATGTGCTGAGCGAGATCGCCGAAGAGGCCGAGGGCAGTCCGAAGAACGGCTGGACGATGCACCGCGGCTTGGGGCACTACGGAACCCATTACGCTCAGCGGGCTCTGATCGTCTGGCTCGGTTTCGGGGCCAATCTCGACGCTGATGCCGTGTACCCGCATGCCACGACGGACGTCGACGGGAAGCCGCTGACCGGGGCGAAGAAGTACGTCCTGCACTTCGAGAAGGGCGAGCTGCCACCGGTCGAGGGCTTCTGGTCGCTCACGATGATGAGCGAGCGGCAGTTCTTCGTGGACAACCCGATCGACCGATACGCGATTGGCGATCGAAGCGATCTGGTGTTTGCCGACGACGGTTCCCTCGACATCTATCTTCAGCACGAATCCCCTGGTGGTGAGAAGGAGCGGAACTGGCTGCCGGCTCCGTCCGGCGACTTCAACGTCTTTCTGCGCCTGTACTGGCCGAAGGCTGCAGTGCTGTCGGGATCGTGGACTGCGCCCGGTATTCGAGAAGCAAGTATTCGAGAAGCAGGCTGAAAGTCCCCTCGCTTCGTACCCGAAGAGCACAACTCGGTATCAGCCGCGCGTTTCGATGGGCGGAAAGGTCACAAGAGTCATACGATCTGTCGGTACTGCCCTGTTTGAAGAGCTGTTGAATCGGTCAGAGACACCCGCTTGTTTCGGAGGCTACTGATGGTCACGCAGAATCCGTTCGTGCAGTACGGCAAAGAGATCTGGTGGATGATCCTGATCCGCGGAATCTTCGGCGTGATCTTCGGAATCATCGCGCTCGTGTGGCCGGGAATTACCGTGGTGGCCTTGGTTTTCCTGTTCGGTATCTACTCCATCGCCGACGGTTTGATCACGATAGTTCGCGCCATCCGGGACCGCGAGCATCTGAGCTCGTGGGGTTGGTGGGTGTTCACGGGCGTCGTCTCGGTCGGAGCCGGCATCGTCGCGCTGGTCTGGCCGGGCATCACTGCGCTGGTGCTGCTGTACATAATTGCCTTCTACGCCATCATGTTCGGAATCTTCGGAATTGTCGGCGCCTTCAAGATGAAGGCGCTGCCCGGATCCAGTTGGGGATGGTTGCTCGCCGCATCGGTGCTTGCTGTCATCTTCGGCATCATTCTTCTCATCGCGCCCGGCGAAGGCATCATCAGCCTCATCTGGTTGTTGGGTTGGTACGCAATCCTGTTCGGCCTCTTCATGATCGTGGGAGCATTCCAGATCAGGAGCCGGGCAAAGGAAGCCGGTGTTCTCTAAGAAGGGAAAGCCGGCCGTCGAGGCTCCCACTCCGATCCCCACGCTGTCCGGTAGCGAGAACTGGTCGATCCCGCGCGGTTTGATCGTCCTGCTCGGTATTGCCGCCACCGTGGTCGCCGTCGGCGGAATGAAGGTGTTCGGCGGCATCCTCGGACCGGTATTCCTGGCCCTGGTGCTGACGATTGCCGTTCAGCCCATTCAGGATTGGTCACAGCGCCGAGGGTGGCCCAAGTGGGTCGGGATGTTGGGCTCACTGGTCACCGTGTACTTGATCCTGCTCGGGTTGGCGGCGTCGTTGATCGTGTCGACGGCTCAGTTGGCGACGATCCTGCCGCAGTACTCCGAGGAGATGACCAACCTCCTCAACGAGGGCCGCGACAAGTTGGCCGACTTCGGAGTGAGCACCGAACAGATCCAAAGCACGCTCAGCAGTGTCGATCTCACGAAGGTTGTGGGCGTACTCGAAAGCGGGCTGGAGGGCCTGCTCGGCATCCTGTCGGATCTGGTGTTCATTCTCGCGTTGTTGTTGTTCATGGCCTTCGACGGCATGAGCATCCGCTCGCGGTTGCATGTGTTGTCCGAGCAACGTCCCGAAATCTCCTACGCGCTCTCCACCTTTGCCGCCGGAACTCGCAAATACCTGGTGGTCTCGACGGTCTTCGGTCTCATCGTGGCGGTACTCGACGGTGGCGCGCTGTGGCTCATGGGCATTCAGCTGCCCGTCCTGTGGGCGTTGCTGTCCTTCATCACCAACTACATCCCCAACATCGGGTTCGTCATCGGCGTGATTCCACCGGCGCTCCTGGGACTGTTGCAGGGCGGGCCGTGGCTGATGCTGTGGGTGATCGTCGTCTACTCCGTCATCAACTTCGTGATCCAGTCCATCATCCAACCCAAGTTCGTCGGCGACGCCGTCGGACTGTCGGTGACGATGACGTTCCTCTCACTTGTCTTCTGGTCGTGGGTTCTCGGGGCGCTCGGAGCGCTGCTGGCGATCCCGCTCTCGTTGTTGGTGAAGGCCGTCCTGCTCGACATCGACCCAGCCACGCGCTGGGCCGACATCCTGATCAGTGGCCCTCGGGACATGCCGAAGGAGGAACCCGAGGAGTCTGAGAAGCCGGCGACGCCCGCAGGCTAGGGCTCTCAGTGTTTCTACAAGTTGTTGCTTTATCGTCTCGCCCATGAGCGCCGAGAACACCACAGAAAACTCCCATCGCCGGCCGTCACGACTCGGTCGACGGCTGGCAGTCGGTGGTGTGGCCGCGATCGTTGCGGCTGCGGTGGCGGGGATCGGGTTCGTGATCTTCGCGGGCGGTGCCGACACCTCGAACACCGTCGCGATCGTGAACGCCGACGCGGGAACCACGCTCGACGGCAAGGAACTTCGGGCCGGCGACACGCTGGTGGACACGTTGGGCAAGAACGAAGACTTCGACTTCCAGGTGGTCGACAACCCCGGCGGGAACTACTTCGCGACGTTGACCGTGCCGGAGGACTTCAGCGAAACCGTCGCGTCGATGTTCGGCATGGATCCACGGCAGGCGAGCGTCGACCTCGAGGTGAAGGGCTCGGATTCGGAGAAGTCGGCCGAGTTGACTCGGGCCGTATCGGCGCAGGTCGGCGCGGACGGCATCAAGGGCCTGCTGGCTCAGACGTCGGCCGCCAGACGCTCGATCGATCAAAACCTCACCACCGCACAGATTCTGGTCGCCGGAACCAACGAGGCCGGAAAGTCCATCGATCAGGTGAAAGCAGGCGCAGGCACTCTGCTGCCGTACCTCGAGACCGCACGGTCCGGGGCGTTGGAGCTGATGAGCGTCGCGGATCAGGTGTCCGGTGTTGTCGATCAGGCGTCGGGGTCGGCGGAAGAGCTGGCCACGCGCGCGGACTCACTGGGCCTGACGCTTGGGGAGGCGTCGACCTCGACCGCGGAACTGAAGACACGAATCGACGCGCTGCAGACTGCGCTGAACGGCCTTCCGATCCCGTCTGACGTGACAGCGCAACTGGCCGGTGTGAGTTCGGATCTCGGTGCGCTGAATGCGCAACTGGGCACCGTTCCGGCGCTGTTGGGTGGCTCGGTCGGGCCCGATACGGAGCTCGGTGATCTAGTCCGCACCGCTGTCGGGCAGCTGCAAGGCGCGAGCGATCAACTGAGCAGTGCTGCCGGACAATTGAACGACGGCCTCATTCCCATCGCTGATCAGGCGCCGCAGATGCTCGGTGACGTGACCGATCAGATCACCCAGGGATTCACGACGCTGCAAGGAATCGCCAAGTCACTGGTCACGGGCCTCGACGGCGCAAAATCCGGTATTCCCGCGATGACCACCCCGCAGCAGGTTCAGCTGACCTCGGTGCTGTCGGATCCGGTGGCCGTGAATCAGACCACCGCGAGCAGCGGTGACTCCGGAACTCGCACACTGGCATTGGTCTTCGGAGCCACGACGGTCCTGCTCGGTGGTGCTCTGCTGACACGAACGGCGGCGCCCCTGGTAAGGCGCCGCCGTTCGCAAGAAGAGCGTGACTAGACGATCAGACCTGCGGTCTGGGTACGTGCACGGTCGAAGCGAGCCGAAACGTCGTTCCAGTTGACGATGTTCCAGAATGCCTTGACGTAGTCGCCCTTGACGTTCTGGTAGTCGAGGTAGAAAGCGTGCTCCCACATGTCGAGGAGCAGCAGCGGCGTGAGGCCGATGGAGATGTTGCCCTGCTGATCGTAGAGCTGGACGATGATCAGACGCTGTCCGATCGAGTCCCACGCGAGGATGGACCAGCCGGAGCCCTGGATGGCGTTGGCGTTCGCGGAGAAGTGAGCGCGGAAGAGATCGAACGAACCGAAGTTGTCGTCGATCGCTGCGGCGAGTTCACCTTCGGGCTTGTCGCCACCGTCAGCGCTGAGGTTGTTCCAGAAAACGGTGTGGTTGGTGTGGCCACCGAGGTGGAACGCCAGGTTCTTCTCGAGCAGGTTGGCCTGCGCTGCGATGGTGTCGTTCTCACGAGCCTCGGCCAGCTTCTCGAGTGCAGCGTTGGCACCGGCAACGTAAGCCGCGTGGTGCTTGTCGTGATGCAGCTCCATGATCTTGCCCGAGATGTGCGGCTCGAGGGCTGCGTAGTCGTAGGGGAGTTCCGGCAGCGTGTAAACAGACACGAGGGTCCCTTCTTTGCGGGCTGGTGAGCCCTGGTGCTTTAGAGTGCGTCGATCACCGGTCACGGCGTGACGTCACTCGCGTATGTGCAAATCATTCTTCGGGTTTCCACCCAATAACATTCGTACACCGTCCGCAACAGTCCGGCTCAGGTAGTAATCACCAAAGAATAAAGTTTGGGAAACCGAACTTGCCCCGATCTAAGGGTAAGCTAATATGCGCAAATTCGTCGTAAAGGTGAACGGAACCTTAAACTTGCGCGATGCCCGCACCAGTTTTCCTCCCGGAATCACCAGAGGCGGCCGCGCCTCGGGTGAATCTTCCGGGCGCTGACCTGCTGCGAGCCCTGGCGGTTGCCGCCGTGATCTACTCCCACATCTCTTTCTACGTCATCGACGATCTCGGCTCGGGTTGGTGGGTGATCGACGTCGTCTACGGCGTTTTGATCGAGCCTGCCGAACTCAACCAGCACCTCTCTTTTGTCGGCGTCGCAGTATTCATGATGCTTACCGGTGCTCTGGTGACGCGATCCGCGATTCGCGACGGCCCCGGAAAGTTCTTGACCAACCGATTCAGTCGACTGCTGCCCGCATTCTGGGTGGCGACCGCGATTGCCATTCTTCTGGTCCGCCTCGGAATCAACGGAATGTTCAGCGGTCAGGAAGGTATTTCCGATACCGAAGCGTTGATGAGCTTTTTTCTCGGCGGATTCTTTCTCAAGCCCGAGGTAGCAGTTCTGGGAGTGACCTGGACACTCACCGTTCAATTCCTCTTTTATCTCGCATGTGTAGCGGCTCGCCCGATACTGCGGCTGCGACCGATCGTCATGCCGCTCGCCGGTGGTGCGCTGTGCTCGCTGGTGCTGCTCTACAACGTCTACGCGCCGCTGCCGTACACCGTGCCGATGCTGTCCAAGATCGCCGCGACGCTGCCGGCCGTCTTCCTCGGCCAGATCATGTACCTCGCGTGGGCGAAGCTCGCTCCCGGCCGCTGGCTGATCGCGGCCGTCCTCGTCCAGATGCACGTCATCATCGTGGCGACCCAGTTCCGCGTCTACTGGGCCGGTGAGCACTATCTGTGGACCATTTCGGTAGTCGCCGCAGCGGTAGTTCTCATCGGCCGCTACGACGGCGTCCCGACGCGCTGGCCGGTCGTGAAGTGGCTCTCGACGCGTAGTTACGTCATCTATCTCGTGCACACCCTGATCCTGTACCGCGTCGTCGAGAACACCGTTTTGTACGTCGGACCGACGCTGGCGTTTGCACTCTTCCTTCTGGCCACGGCCGCGGTAGCAGAAATCGGCTACCGGTGGGTGGAGCTGCCCGGCGCCCGCGCGATCACGGCGTGGCGAAACAGTCGCTCGCGCGTAGCATCGAAGCATGAGCTGGTACGACGACATTCTGGGACGAGCGTCCGCAAAATCCACGCTGATCGCGCCTGAGGACGCACTCCCGGGCCGAGAGCAGAAAATGCCGGTTCCGACCGCGCACTACGTCAACGGGCATCCGTTGACGCCGCCGTTTCCGGCCGAACTGCAGACCGTCGTCGTAGGAATGGGTTGTTTCTGGGGCGCCGAGAAGGAGTTCTGGCAGCTTCCCGGCGTGTACACGACCGCTGCGGGTTATGCGGGCGGCTTCACGCCCAACCCGACGTACGAAGAGACGTGCTCCGGACGTACGGGTCACACCGAAGTCGTGCTGGTGGTCTTCGATCCCGCAGTGATCTCCTACGAGCAGATCCTGGCGCACTTCTGGGAGAACCACGATCCGACGCAGGGGATGCGTCAGGGTAACGACCAGGGCTCGCAGTACCGTTCGGCGATCTTCACGACGTCCGCGGAGCAGGAAGAAATCGCTCATGCGTCGGCCGTCGCTTTCGGTGAACGGCTTGCCGAAGCCGGATATGGAGCGATCACCACCGAAATCGGCCCGCTGCGCGACTTCTTCTACGCGGAGGATTACCACCAGCAGTATCTGGCGAAGAATCCCGGCGGTTACTGCCCGGTGCATGCCACGGGCGTCAGTTGCCCGGTCGGATTGCTCCGTCAGGATCAGGTTCCGGCGCAGACGGACATCCTTCCGCCGAGCGAATAACTGGACAGGTGTTGGAGGACACATGTGATTCAGCTCGTTAACACTTGCAACTAGATCGAAACAAAGGGAATCTCGATGTAAGAGTGTGTCGTCGAGAGAACTGAGCTCACAATGTCAGGTAGTACGCGAGGAACTGCGTCGCTGCTCCGACGCACCATTCATGTAGGCCACGATCCGATGGTTCGCCGCAGTGATCGGATCGAAGGGTTCATGTCCTTCGGTCTGATCATTTTCGCGATTCTTCTGCTGCCTCTCGCGGTATGGGCAGGGGCTGCGACTGCTTCGAGCCAGAACGCACTGATCGCCAAACAATCCGCCGAATTACACAGCATTTCGGCGACGACGACTGCAGATTCGACGCAGACCACCGCCTCGACAGCCGATTACATTGCGCCGACCACCGAAATGGCCAGCGCGCAGTGGAACTGGAACGGCCAGGTTCATACGGGTGATGTCACTGTCGACTCGGCGACGCCCGCCGGCACCGAGGTCCCCATCTACGTCAATGATCAGGGCGACAAGACCGTAGCTCCGATCACTCAGAGCGCTGCCGACGTCGCAGCCGTGGTGACCGGCGTTTTCACCTGGTTCAGCGTGATGTCGCTGCTGGTCATCGCTTTCATGCTGGTGCGCGTCTTTCTCGACCGTTCCCGCTCGGCCCAGTGGGACCGAGACCTACGCGCATTCCTCGACGCGAACGCGCTGTAGATCCCGGCCCATTCTTTACTGCAGTTGGGGCATGACCTCGCTTGCGACGAGTTCGAGATGATCCAGATCGGCGAGATCGAGAGTCTGCAGATACACGCGCTGTGAACCGGCCTCGGCGAAAGTGCCGATCTTGTCGACCAGCTCCGAAGGTGTTCCGGCCAGACCGTTCTCACGTAGCTCGTCGACGTCGCGTCCGATAGCCTCGGCGCGCTTCTTGATCTCCGCCTCGTCGCGGCCGCAGCACAGGACGAGAGCGTTGGAGTACACCAATTCGTTCGGATCGCGCTCGTGCTCGACGCAAGCCTGACGAACCCGCGCAAAGATGTCCTTCGTTTCCTCGAGGGACTTGAACGGGATGTTGAACTCGTTTGCGAACCGAGCGGCGAGCGCCGGAGTCTTCTTCTTGCCCGTGCCACCGATCAGGATCGGCGGACCGTCGACCTGGTGCGGTTTGGGAAGCGCGGGAGAGTTCTTGATCTGCACGTGCTTACCGTCGTAGTCGAACGTGTCGCCGACCGTCGTACGCCACAGACCGGTCACGACGTCGAGAGTTTCCTCGAGCAATTCGAAGCGATCCTTGAGCGCCGGAAACGGGATGCCGTACGCCTGGTGCTCTTCCTCGTACCAGCCGGCGCCGATGCCGAGGTCTACGCGGCCACCACTCATCTGATCGACCTGTGCGACCGAGATGGCCAGCGGTCCGGCGTGACGGAACGTAGCCGACGTCACCAGAGTGCCGAGGCGGATGGTGGACGTTTCGCGGGCGATTCCGGCGAGCGTGATCCATGCGTCGGTGGGCCCGGGAAGGCCGTCGGAATTCATGGCGAGATAGTGGTCCGAGCGGAAAAATGCGCCGTAGCCGAGTTTTTCGGCGGTCTGGGCAACAGTCAGTAGTTGTTCGTAGGTAGCGCCCTGCTGGGGTTCGGTGAATATACGCAGCTCCATGAGTTCTACTCTGCCACTATTTTGTGGAGGTCGGGACGACGGCACCGACTTGTCCGGCGCCGAAACACAGGGTCGGTCCCGGCGTTGTCGGCGTGATCTTCACGCTGTTTCCGTGGCCGACCAGGCGCACAAACACCGAGTGCAAACCTTGGGTGACGGGTACGGATACTGCGTCGCCGGACTCCAACGCAACATCGATCGTTCCGTCGGCGCTGGCGAGGTAATTGAGCTGAACCGTCCATTCCCAGCCGGCCAGGGGGCCGTCGAGGGGGAGCTCGGTCGGGCCTTCGGCACGGGTGCCGCAGTTCGGTGCCGTTCCTTCGGGAATCCTTCTCGTCCAGGTCACTTCGGCATCGACGATCTGACCGCTGTCGTCGATGGTGCGCAGAATCGGAGTGCTGGAAGAGAATTCGGGGCGATCAGGCAGCGGCGCGAGAACGTTGCTTGCCAAATTGTTCGGAAAGGCGACGGGAAGGAGCACTTCGATCGCGACGGGTTGCTCGAGCAGTGGAGCATCCTGATTCTGTGACAACGACATTCGCGCGTTCGCGAGGTAGTCGCGGGTCGGGTTCTCGCGCCAGATGTCGACGAACGTGACGGTCGAGACGAGCGAACTGATCACGAAGAGCACTGACAGGCCGGCGGCGACTGCGACGGGTATACGGGCCGGACGTCGCCGAGGCGCAGCGAGAATAAGAGCGGCGGCGAGGGCGAACACCGTCGCCGAATCCGTGAAGTAACGCAAGGTCTGCGCCAACTCGTAAGTGGTGTCGGCGTCGGATCGGGTAGCGGTCATCGCCACCACTGAGGCCAGGAAGTACAGCGCCGCGGCAGCCCAGATCCAGGCAGCGCCGCGTCGGGCACGCACTGTCATCACGGCCGTCGTCAGCAGCGCGGCCCAGGATGCGACCACCAAGAGCGTCGGCGGATCGGCCCAGGCGGGGCTGGGGATCCACCGCTCCCAGCGCCAGGGGCCGCCGAGAAGAGTGGGAAGCATCCCCAAAGACGTTCCGTGATGCAGCAGTTCGGTGGACATCGAACGGCCGTATCCGGTGATCGGAGATTCGACAGTTGTCAGATACACCGGAATCCAGATCGCGAGCACGGCGGCGCAGGCCGTCCACAGGAGTCGGCACTTCGTGATCGCACTTCGTATCGGCGTTCCTTCACCTTGTGTGCGCAAGTACAGCACCAGAAAAGCGAGTGCCACGAACGGAACGAGCACTGCTTTCTCGAAGAACAGCAAGGAGATGACAAAAACCGCGGTGCCCGAGAACACGTAGCGCACCTGCCCGGTGCGGTACAGCTTGATCGCGTCGCCGCATGCCCAGGCCAGCGCGATCTGGAGCGGCAATGCATTGAGCGCGGCTGCCCACCACGAGAACGCCGGAAGTGTCAGCGGGACGAACAGATACAGGAGCAGCGGAATCAACAGTGCCGGTCGCCGGCCGAGGACCAACCGAAGAGTGCGCAGAAGCGCCAACGACGCGGCGGCCTGACCGATGACGAGCAGCGTTGCCGACAGCGCCCAGTTGTACGGCGCGATACGGGCGATCAACCCGGTGAAGAAGAAGGCCGCGGGCATGAAGTGACCGTCGTGGTCGTAGAGCAGGAGTTCGCTCGAGAAGAGTGGGAAGCGTCCTCCGCGGCCCATCAGGATGAGGTCGTCCCAGTAGAAGTAATTGCTCGCGGCAACCCAGACGCGAATGACGAGCTGACATCCGATCAACACGAACGCGAGCTGCGTGACCCGTCTCGGGGTGAACGTCAGAGTTGGCTCGGGCTGTGGAGAAGTCATCGACGGTCATGCTTCCAGGTGTGTCAAAAACCGACTTTTCATAAAAAGGGGATACCGGTCTTTTCTGTCTTTTCGGGAGCAATTTCTGAATGGATTGTGAACTTTGCCGGGATAAATGACGTCGACGCCCGAAAGTTCACTGACCTGCGGTGTCAAATTCATCCTCGAGCCTGTGCATCGTTCGCTAACACCTGTCAGCAAATTCTCAGGGTCTTGCCCGTGACCTGTGGATAAAGCCCGATTCATTCATCCAGAACTGTGGATGAACCTGTGGAAACTGTGGATAACTCGAGTTTTTAAGTGGCGGAGGTCACATTATTCGAACAATGCAGGTGAACGCGGTGGAGGTTCGATCACAAATCGGGAGTGAATCCATTTGCTGCCGTTACCGATACGGCGTGACAGAATCGAAGTTGTGAGTGTCGTTCAGGTCTGCGCCCGGTGCGCCGCACGCTGGCCTGTCGTCGGCGGCCCGACGCAGTGGTGCCCGCGCTGCAGCGGCGTCCTGCTGATCCCCACCCGCACCGAGATCTACCAACCGCCCAACCGCCGTGGCTTCCGCTGGATCGCGCGCTCCCCGTCCGACCCCCGCGGCGTGGGGGACGCACCAGTGCGTCGTAGCTTCTCCACTCCGCGCTACGACGCTGTCCCGCAGTGGGGACTCCAGGACGTCGTCGATACCTCACCGGTGCCGCCCTCGCGAGCGGACCGGATGGCCGACCGAGTCGGGCCGTTGCTGACGCTCGCAACGATCCTCTACGGACTGGCGGTGTTCGCCGAACTGGGCAGATACGCGATCCTGGTCCGCAACCGCACCAGGCTGATCCCGCAGCCGTTGCTCACGGTCTCCGACGCCGCCGTGTACTTCACTCAGTTGGGTGGACTGCTGATCTCGGTCTTCGCGGCAATCGTCGCTGTGTGCTGGCTGCTTCGTCGGCGTCGTGAACACTTCGCAGGTGTCCGGGAATCCGATCCACGCACAGCGTCGGAAGTTGTCGTCGGCTGCGCTGTGCCGATCCTCAACCTGGTGATGCCGGCCGTTTATCTCTTCGAGTTGGTCCGCCGCGATCCGCGCGGAACCCTGCTGGTCAAGATCTGGTGGGGCTTCTGGGCATTCAGCGCTCTGCTGCTGGTGGTCAACGCGTACTGGCGATCACGCCCGGGGATTCAGGCAATGGCCGACGGGGTTCTGCTGAACGCTTTCATCGCACTGATCGCTGCCGTCACCGCGGCGTTGACACTCGTCGTGATCCGCCGGATCGAGCGCAAGAGCTGGCGCGGTGAACCGGAATCGGAAACCCGGTGGGTGCCAGTGCCGCGCTCGGTGCTGGAAGAGAAGACGGTGCTGGAAGAGAAGACGGTGCTGGACGAGAAGGAGACCGCTGCCCTGTGAGCCCAGATCGTCGAGGTCCACTCGTCGTTGCGCACCGAGGTGCGTCGGCTGCGCGGCCGGAGCACACCCTCGCCGCCTACGAACTGGCCCTCGAGGAGGGTGCCGACGGGCTCGAATGCGACGTCCGGCTCACCCGCGACGGACACCTGGTCTGCGTTCACGACCGCAAGGTCGACCGCACCTCCAGCGGGACGGGGATCGTCAGCGAGATGACGCTCGATTCGCTGAACGCTCTGGACTACGGGTCGACGAGCGAACCGGCCGAACTGCTGACTCTCTCCGATCTCATCACCCTCGCTCTGGATTTTGCGCGCCCGGTGAAGCTGTTCATCGAGACCAAGCACCCCGTGAGGTTCGGCGGATTGGTCGAAGCCAAACTCCTGGCGGAACTGCACCGCTTCGGGATCGCGTCACCGCCGTCGGCCGATCATTCGCGCGCTGTCGTCATGTCTTTCTCGGCGAGTGCGGTGTGGCGAGTGCGTCGTTCGGCACCGCTGCTGCCGACGGTCCTGCTCGGTGACGCGTCGCGGTACCTCGGCGGCGGTGCGTCGACGGCTGTGGGCGCTACGGCGATCGGGCCGTCGATCAAGGCTCTGCGCGAACATCCCGATCTGGTCGATCGGGCCGCTGCTGCGGGTCGCGCGACGTACTGCTGGACCGTCGACGACAAGGCGGATGTGGACCTGTGTCGTGAGCTCGGGGTCAGTTGGGTTGCCACCAACCATCCCGGGCGCACGAAGCAATGGCTGGGCAGCGTGTAGATTTTGCCCTCGTGGCCAAGAAGAGCAAAAGAAACAGTGGACCGAAGCAGGGCAGCGCACGCGCAGAGAAGCTGGCGGCACGCCAAGCAGAGCGTGAAGCCGCTGCCGGCGTAGTCAGCCGCCCGTTCGAGGGCCTTGCCGCCGAGTGCGATCTGGTCGCGCTGCGCGAATTCGTTCCGTCCGCCACGGCTCCGTTGCCGGTCATCGGCTCCGACCGTCCCGTCACGTTGGCAACGGTCCTCCCCGGCGCTGTTGCCGCACTCGTCCGCGACGAGGGCGAGACGGCCACAGGATTTGTCGGTGTCCAGGTTCAGGCGCACTCGGCCGACCTCGGCGCAGACCTCGCCGCTTCGGTGAACTGGATCAAGGACGCGGCCCCCGGCGACGCGCTTTCTGCCGCGAACCCCGATTCCGAGACCCCCGCAGTCACCGCTGTCGTCGATCCCTCGGCACTGCTCGACATCACCGTGCACCAGAACTTCAACTGGTGGATCCCCGAGGGCGTCGAAACCGATCCCGAGGTTGCCGCCACCGTGCAGCACGCCAACTCGGCGATCATGCCCTCTGCACGCCTCGAAGGCGACGGCCTCGTTGCCGCGTGGTGGGTCGACGCCGGCGAGAAGGCGCACCTGCGTTGGGTTCGTCCCGAGAGCGAAGACGACCTGATGCTCGCGCTGGCGCGCGTGCACGCGACCGGTGGACTGCATCTGGGTGAGGGCTCGCGCTACGCAGGCTCGTTCCGCACCCACGGCCTGTTGGTTCCCGTCTTCGACGTCGACCGCGAAAAGCATGCAAACGAGTGGGTAGCGGCAACCGTCGAGCTCGGTGAGCGTCTTGCCGAGGCTCTGGCCGTCGATGCTCCGCTGACCTCGGCCGAGCTTCGCTCGCGCGACGGACTTCGTGGTCGTCAGGTCACGCTGCGCTGATTTTTTCGCCCGAACTATAGGCGTTACGCGAAGTTACGGTTAATGTTGGTGACATGACCTTGTCGCATGACATCTCCGGTAGTGGTCCCACGCTTGTGCTCGTCCATGGCATCGTCCATCGACGGCAGGCGTGGGATTCGCTTTTGGACCAGCTGACGCCGTACCGCCGCGTCGTCACCGTCGACCTGCCGGGTCACGGAGAGTCGCTGCTGCCCGAACTCGGTCCGGACGTCATGGGACAGCTGATCGACGATGTCAGTGAGTTCGTCAAGGAAGTGACGCCGGCGGGGGAGCGTGCCCACGTCGCGGGAAACTCCCTCGGCGGCTGGATTGCCCTCTCGCTGGCAGCGCGCGGAGATGTCGCGTCGGCGACAGCTCTTTCGCCGGCCGGGTTCTTTGTCAATCACCTCGATCAGGTGCGAGCGATCAACACGTTCCGTGCACTGCGCGGCACAGCCAAGCTCATGGGTGACGGATTGCCACGCGCATTGCGGTACAAGCTGATTCGCTATCCGGCGCTCGCCGCGTTCTTCGCTCATCCGAGTCATGTCGGTTATGCAGCGGCGTTGGCCGACTGCCGTTCGCTCGTGTCGAACGAACTCGTCGATCTCGGTCTCGAGATGGACTTCGTGCTGCCGCCCATCGTGGATCCCACTGTGCCGGTGACGGTTGCGTGGGGTCGACGCGATCTCATCCTGCCCGTGTATCAGGCGCAGCGCGTGAAAAAGCCGTTCCCGCAGGCAAAGTTGATGGTTCTGCCCGGCCTTGGGCACGTACCGATGACAGATGCCCCCGAGCTGATCAGTTCGATCCTGCTGGCAGGAAGCGAACCGTTCGGCTCGAGGGCAAAATCCGTGAGTGCTGCAGGCTAGATGGTTCCGCCGGCTGCGCTCGGTGCACCGGTGGTGTCACCGACGGTGCTCATCTCGCGGGACACGAAGTCTTCGAGGTCGAACAGGTTGGCGCCTGCGCGGTCCGCGATGGTGAGAAGTGTTGTCATGCTTGCAACTTCCTCGACCTGCTCCTTGAGGAACCACTGCATGAACTGCTCGCCGAGGTAGTCGCCTTCTTCGCGGGCAGTGCTCGCGAGCTGGACGATTTGCTCGGTGACCGTCTTCTCCTGCGTCAGCGCGAGAGCGATGGGCTCGCGGGCATCCTTGAAGTCGGCCTTCGCGGCGTCGACGCCGGTGAGTTCGACATTGATGTCGCGATCGAGGAAATACTGAACGATCATCATGGCGTGGTTACGCTCTTCCACAGCCTGCTTGTAGAAGTGCTTTGCCAGCTGTGGCAGATCCGCATTGTCGAAGTAAACCGCTGTCGCGATGTACTGATGCGAAGCGTTGAACTCGTTGCGAATCTGGTCTCGGAGTAGTGCGTGGAATTTGGTCATGTGAGTCTCCCCAGAAGTCATGAATTCCAAGATAGTGCAGGTCAGAGGCCCTGTCATCCCAGTATGACCTTATTGTGGTAAGCGTTCCCAAACTAAAGAAGACCTAATTTTTCTTCGAATTCGGTGAGGTTATCGAGCCCGGTGAATTCGAATGTTTCATTTAG
The DNA here is from genome assembly GCF_029457415.1 of Rhodococcus sp. RCBS9. NCBI lineage: Bacteria > Bacillati > Actinomycetota > Actinomycetes > Mycobacteriales > Nocardiaceae > Rhodococcus > Rhodococcus sp. RCBS9. The sequence goes on from NZ_CP120422.1 coordinate 2,748,030, forward strand.
GAATGTCCATTTCACCAGGCGAGTTCCGCGCATTTACCGTCGCTTCCCTGTAGTTCCACCTGTACGGTGGCGTGCCCCAGTTCGAATTCCTCGGCAAGCAAGGTTCGGGTTGCTGCGAGCACCGTTGTGGGATCGGCGTCACTGACCGCGGTGACGTGAACGGAAGCAACTTCCATCCCCGAGGTGAGTGTCCAGACGTGCAGATCGTGCGCGTCGACGACTCCCGGCAGAGCGTTGATCTTCTCGATGATCGAGGTGACGTCGATGCGGTCGGGAGCCTGCTGGAGGAGGATGCGAACGGCGTGGCGGCCCAGGTTGAAGGCACGTGGCAAGACGAAGAGGCCGATCGCGACGCCGATGACGGGGTCGGCGTAGCGCCAACCGAACGCAAGCGTGACCAAGCCGCTGACCAGGACGCCGATGGACCCGACCATGTCCGCCATGACTTCGAGGTAGGCGCCGCGGATGTTGATGCTTTCCTTCGCGCCGCTGCGCAGCATGAGGAAGGCGATGACGTTCATCGCCAGACCGACGACGGCGACTGTCGCGACGGGAAGGCCGGGAACCTCGGGCGGATCCGTGAAGCGGCTGGCGGCCTCGTAAAGCACCCACCCGGCGACTGCGAAGAGCAGGATCGCATTGGCCAGTGCCGCAAACACTTCCGTGCGGTACATGCCGAAAGTACGGTCGGGGCGCCGGGCGGCACGCTGTGCGACGAGGATCGCGGCGAGCGCCATGAAGATGCCGAAGATGTCTGTGAACACGTGCGCCGAGTCCGAGAGCAGGGCCAATGACGAGGTGAAGAGGCCGACCGTCACCTGCAGCACGAAGGTCACCAACCCGAGGCCGGCGGCGATCCACAGTTTGTTGACATGCTTGCCGCTGTTGCTGGTCGCAGCCTCGGCGGGGGAGATTCCGTGCCCGTGTCCGTGTGACATCGAAGGTCCTTTCGTCGACGCCAGCCTAGACACATATGCATATATGCGCAATAGTGCATGTCTTAAAAACTATGCAACATAGTTGTAAGGTGGCGGCGTAGACCTTCATTTGTCATCGACGCGAGGACCGAGAAGTGGGAAGACATCGAAAATCCGAGCCGATCAGACCCGGCGGGCGCATGGCCGCGGTTTCCGTGGCGACGGGTGCAATCCTCGCGTCCGGCACTTCCATCGGGCACGCGTCGCCGCCGTCGGTTGTAGTCGAGGATGCATCTGCGGTGTCGGCGCCGGAGATCCTCGACCTTGTCCGGTCGACGGATCTTGCCGGAATAGCCGAACAACTCGGCAAGACGCGACAGCTCGAATCCGAGCGAGCGGCGCTGGCGTACGAGGCCGAAAAGCCACAGGTGATGGCCCCCGTCAGCGGGACGATGACGTCCAACTTCGGTCCACGGTGGGGAACCACCCACTACGGTCTCGACATCGCGAACGCGATCGGAACGCCCATCGTGTCGGCGACCGACGGTGTGGTGCTCGAATCCGGTCCCGCCGCGGGATTCGGGCTCTGGGTCCGCATCCAGCAGGACGACGGGACCGTCGGCGTCTACGGACACATCAACGAGGCGCTCGTGGTTGCGGGTCAGAAGGTGCGGGCGGGTGAGTTGATCGCGACCGTGGGCAATCGTGGACAATCGACAGGACCACACCTGCACTACGAGGTGTGGCAATCTGACGGACAGAAGACCGATCCGCTCGTGTACCTGAATTCCCGGGGCGTGTCGTTCGGGGAGAAGACCACGGGCGACTGAAGTTCTGTCACGACGCGATGGAGGAGCAATGCAGGGGCTGGGCGGACTCGAAGCCGAGGTCATGGATGTGCTCTGGCAGTCCGACGACGCGCTCTCGGTCAAGGATCTGGTCGAGATCCTGGGTGAGCGTCGACAACTTGCGTACACCACGATCCTGACCGTCGTGACGCATCTCTTCGACAAGGGCTGGGTGAGTCGTGAGAAGAAGAGTCGCGCCTACTTCTATCGGCCGAGTCGCAGCCGTGAAGAGGCCACATCCAGAGCGCTGCGCGAATTGTTGGACAGCAGTTCCGATTCCGCTGCCGTGCTGTTGCACTTCGCCAAGACCATGACAGATGCCGAGAACGAGGCCCTGCGCCGGGGTCTTTCCGGGGAAGGTGTGCAATGACATTGGCGTTGCCGATGTTTCTCGGTGCGATGCTCGTGGGATTCCTGGTTCCGAGAGTGTTGCGAGCCGTTTCCTCGGCGTTGTCACCGGCGGTGCTGCTCGCGGCGTGGCTCGGCAGCATGGCGTCGGCTCTGTATCTCGCTCTCTCCGCGGTCTTGGTTCTGGTGTGGCCGAGCCACGCGCCGGTCGAGGGGCTGGTCGACGGTATCGCTCGGTGTTTCAGCGCCTTCGCGCACGGCACGAGTTCATGGGTGGGTGAACTGATCACCGGCACAGCCGTTGCTGTGGTGGGTGTGATCGCCGTTCGGATCGTGCTGGCCGGCCGCAAGCAGGCACGTGAGCACGCGAGGGTCCGAGATTTCCATCGTGATGTTCTCTCGATCGTCGCGCGCCGCGACAACTCGGAGTCCGACGTGTTGTGGCTGGATCATCCGCTGCCTATGGCGTACAGCGTCGCCGGAAAGCCTGGATTTGTTGTTGCGACGCAAGGCTTGTCATCCGCTCTCAGTGGAGGCGAGCGGGATGCTGTCCTCGCGCACGAGCGTGCACACCTGAGCGGCGGTCATCACCGAATTGTCGGTGCGTGCGAAGTCTTGGCCGCTGTTCTTCCGCGAGTGCCGTTGTTCGCGGCGGCACCCGCTGCCGTCGGCGCGATCGTCGAACTGTCGGCGGACAGACACGCCGCTCGCGTCACCAGCCCGGCTGCGGTGCGTTCCGCCCTTGCCGTGGTGTCGAAATCGCCGCTTCCTCAGCCGGACTGGAGCTTGAGCGATCGCGGCAGCACGACCGCGGTGCGATTGAGTTCCCTGGTCGACGGCGACGTGGCGTCGCCTCGGCGACTGACCTGCGCGGTGGCGGCCTGTGTGCCGGCCGCTGTCACGACGGCCGTTGCCGCAGCCGTGACGGTGGCCGTCTCCGCGGGGATCTGCGCTGTTCTGACCTGATCATTCTCCCAAGGCCGAATCGATCTGGGCTTTCAACTGCTCGTAGCTCGGCATCTGGTCCAGCTTCACGTCGTTGAGGAACAGCGTCGGAGTACCTTGGACGCCGAGGCGTCGGCCTTCTTCGAAGTCGCGCTCGACCCGCTCGCGGACGCCGCGGCTGCCGAGGTCGGATTCGAATCGGGCCATGTCAAGTCCGAGATCTTGTGCGTAGGAACGGAACAGCGCCTCCTGTGATTCGGCGGATTCACCCCATTGCGACTGCGTCTCGTACATTCGCTTGTACATCTCGACGAATTTGCCCTGGCGAGATGCGGATTCGACGACCTGCGCCGCGAGAGTGCTGTTGGTGTGACTCGGAATCGGAAAGTATCTGATGCCGAACGTGATTCGATCCTCGTACTCCGCTCTGATCCGCTCCATCGTCGGGTACAGCGCGAGGCAGGCTTCGCATTCGAAGTCGAGGAACTCGACCAGGTTTACCTTGCCGTCGGCGGCCGAGGTCAATCGGTACGCGTCGTCGGTGAGGACGGCGGTGGATTGTGCTGCCCGATCGGCGTTCTCGTTGTCTGCCCGAATCGGATCGACGGTGATGAACGTGATCAGTGCTACCGCGAACACCGCGATCAGGGCGGCGGATATCTTCATGCTTCTGGACACTGCTGTGCACCTGTACCTTCCGTCGAATTCCTAAATACTATCCAACATAGTAGTTAGGTGTAGAGTCGACGGTACCCGCATGGAGACGAAGGAGGACCCGCCGGTGAAGCGTTCGTGAATGACACGCCGCCGCCGTCGATCGGGCAGATGCTGGAGTGGGATACCTCATCCCTCCCGCTTCTTCCTGCCCTGGGAGTTGTTCTTGCACTCTGGTATTGGACTGGCGCTCAGCGAGTTCGCGCGAGTGGGCGACCATGGCCGTGGCATCGGACAGCGTGTTTCCTCGGTGGGTGCCTGCTGCTGATCGCGGTGACCGGACTGAAGGTCGAGAGCTACGGCTACGAACTCTTCAGCGTCTGGATGTTCCAACACCTGACGCTCTCGATGGCGATCCCGCCGCTCTGGGTACTGGGCTCGCCGGGACTGCTGCTACTACGTTCGACGCCGCACCGAGGAATAGGAAAAGGCATTCTCGCGCTTGCCCTCTCGGCATTGCGCAGCCGTCCGGCGCGGTGGATGCTGCACCCCGGGTTCACGATCCCGGTATTTCTGTTCAGCTACTACGGGATCTACCTGTCGCCGATCTTCGACACCGTCTCGGCGTTACCGGCTGGACACGTCTTTCTCGAGATCTTCTTTCTCGCCAGCGGTCTGCTATTCATCATGCCGGTGCTCGCCACCGGCCCACTGCCGGTGCGACAGAGCTACCTCGGCCGGTGTTTCGACCTGTTCGTGGAGATGCCGCTGCACGTGTTCATCGGCGTCGTACTCATGATGGCGACAAAGCCGCTGCTGACCACGTTCGTGGATCCGCCTCCGGAGTGGGGCGTGGACGTGATGCAGGATCAGCAGCTGGCGGGCGCCCTCGCGTGGTCGTACGGAGAGCCCGTCGCGCTGGTGGTGGTCGTGATCTTCGCGATGCGCTGGAACCGCGACGACAAACGGATGAATGCCGACCTGGACCGCCGCGCCGAGATCGACGGCGACAGTGATCTTGAGGCGTACAACAATTTCCTCAGATCACTGAACGCCGCCGAGCGGCCTGAGACTCGGTAGGCCGGTGGCCCTCAGACGCCGCCGCCGGCGGGCGTCGGCGCCATTGCATCGGCAGCGGCCGGGGTGTTCATCTCGCGTGCGACAAACGTTTCGAGGTGGAACAGGTTGTCGCCGGCGCGGTCGACGATGGTGAGAAGTGTTGTCATGCTTGCCACTTCCTCGACCTGTTCCTTGAGGAACCACTGCATGAACTGCTCGCCCAGGTAGTCGCCGGTATCGCGCGCGGTGCGTGCCAGCTGCGTGATCTGCTCCGTGACCGTCTTCTCCTGCTCGAGTGCCAACTCGACCGGAGCCCGGACACTGTCGAACTTCGTCACGACGTCGTCGATGCCCGGAACGTCCACGTCGAGGTCGTTGTCGAGCAGGTACTGGATCATCATCATCGCGTGACCGCGCTCCTCGGTGGCCTGGCTGTAGAAGCGCGCGGCCATCTGCGGAAGATCGTGTGCATCGAAGTACACCGCTACCGCGATGTACTGCTGCGATGCAGTGAACTCGTTACGGATCTGCTGACGCAGCAGAGTGGTGAATTCGCTCGAGTTCTTCGCCTGTGTCATCCCAACAGGTTACTGGGTCGTCGCCGCTGAGAGGGAGCTACTTCTTGTCGAGCTGATCGATGACGAAGCCCACAGTTTCCGGTCGGTACCCGTAGACGAACGAGTCCTTTTCGCCGACGTACCAATCGCCGCACTGAAAAGAACTGCCCTTCTCGACCCCCGTCGGCCACCACTGTGCGGACAACGATGCGGGACGAGTTTCGACGGTGGGTCGTGCGATGCAGCTGTTGTGATCTATCTCCGCGATGTTCGCAGTCATTCGCAGGATGCGTTCGTTGCCGGTGGTGCGGATGACCTCGTCGATACCCGTTGCGCCGGCGGGAACCCAACTCGGCAGTGTGTCGATTCCGTTGGATGCTTGTGCAAAAGAGAAGGTTTCGGTTTTCTTGTACGCCTTGGAGTCGTCGAACTTCTCGAAGGTTCCGGAGCAGGACGTCACGAGTGCAGCAGCTCCGACGGCGGCGGCAACGACGGCGAGAGTGCGGAATCGGCGGTGTGTTGTGTTCATACCTTCACGGTATTTTTCGGCCGCCGATTCCGCGTCCTGCCGGAAAGCGATTTGTTCGCCGGGCTTGTCCTCCCGCGGTACTACCGGAACTCAGGGCGATTACCCCGTGGTGATCAGATCCTGTGGAATCTGCTGATCGTTGGCCAGGGCGTCGAAGAACTGCGAAGCGCGCGCCTTGTCCCACAACAACACGTTGCCCGAACCGTCCACGTCCTCGAAACCGGCGACCGGAACCGTCGTGGTGGTCATCCCGCCGCGAAGCGCCCAGGCGAGTGAGGCCAGATTCCAGATGTGATCGCCTTCGTCGACCTGTAGAGATTTGGCGGTATCGGAGACGAGTGGCCACAACCGGAACGGATTGAGGAACGTGGTCGGACTCGTCGCCTTCGACAGCAACGCCGACATGAACTGGCGCTGGTTGTTCATGCGGTCGAGGTCGGCGAGCGCCGTCGCGCGAGTTCGCACGAACCCGAGTGCGTCCGAACCCTTCAAGTCCTGGCATCCGGCGGGGAGGTTGATCCCGGCCAGCGGATCGTCGATCGGCTGTGCCAGGCACACGTTGACGCCACCGACGGCGTCGACGATGCCGGCGAACCCGCTGAATCCGATCTCGGCGTAGTGGTCGATGCGAAGCCCCGTTGCCTCTTCGACGGTCTGCACCAGCAATGGAGCGCCACCGAAGGCGAAGGCGGCGTTGATCTTGTCCGACCCGTAGCCGGGAATCGGAACGTACGAATCGCGAGGGATGCTGACCATGGTCGTCTTCCCACTTTTGGGGACGTGGACCAAGATGACCGTGTCAGTGCGCTTGGGGCCGGTGTCACCGCCCGTCGCAAGGGCTTGCTCCTGCTCGGGGGTGAGCCCCTCACGACTGTCGGAGCCGACGATCAGCCAGTTCGTGCCCGGAGTATCGGCGACGCGTCCCGCGTAGTCGGGCAGCGCGTCGATTCGATTGAGGGAACTGTCGACGTAGTAGATCGCGCCGGCCAGCGCGAGCAGCAAGACCAACAACGTGATGCCGATACGTTTACCCCAGCTACGACGCTTGCGGGGGCGTCGCTGCTTCGGAGGTTCTGGAGGGCGCGGCGGGGCGTTCGGCGGGGTACGGCGCGGCGGTGCGGGCGCGTACTTCGCCTGGCGCTGCGGATCCTGACGCGGCGGCCCCTGCCTGCGCGGGTCGTCCTGAAACGGTTGCGGGCGCTGGGTCGGCGCCCAGTCCTCACGCCTGGGCTGCTGCGGCGCTTGTGGTGGGACCTGTGACCAGGCCTGATTGGCCGGATTCTGCTGCTGCGGGCGTCCGTCGCGGCGAATGACCGTCGGCCCTTCCGGCGGCATCGGTGGACGCCGCTGCGGGGGTGGGCCCTGACGGGGTGGATTCTGGCGTGGAGGGTTCTGCCTCGGAGGCATCGGTCCACGCGGAGGTGGCCCTGGCGGCTGGCGCCGCGGAGGGCGCTGAGGATATTCGGAGTCGCCGGTCACCAGTTCACGGTACCGGTCACGGCAGCCAGGAGACGTGATCGCGCAGGAGGGCGTAACCGATGAACGCCACCATGTCGATGAGAGCGTGGGCGATGACCAGCGGCCAGAGTTTCCCGGTGCGCTGCCAGTACCGGCCGAACACGAGCCCCATGATCACGTTTCCGACGCCGCCACCGAACCCCTGATAGAGGTGGTAACTGCCGCGCAGGAGTGACGACGCGAGCAGTGATTTGTTCTCGCTCCAACCCAGCGTTCGGAGGCGAGTGATCAGGTAGGCGACGACCAGCACCTCTTCGGCACCGGAGTTCGCGATCGCGGACAGTACGAGGATCGGCACCCGCCACCAGTGATCGTCGAGCGCACTGGCCTGGACGGTGAGGTTGATGCTCAGTGCCTGAGCCACGAGATAGAACAGCAGACCGGGGAGACCGATCACAGCGGCGAGGCCGAATCCCGGTGCTATGTCGCGCCCGAATCGAGGCTTGGGGGTCAGTCCCGCAGCACGTGGACCGATCCCCGAACGCCACAGTAGATAGAGTCCCAGCGCTGCCCACGCGAGAAGCTTTGCGACGCCCAGCAATTGGCGCGCCAGGTCGATCCAGTCGATGGCGGCCCGCGACGGGTTGAGTGCAACCGTCTGATCCGAGAGCGCAACCGGCGTCGCCAAGGATTCGGCGAGCGAGAGGATCCCGGACAATCCGCTGAGTCCGAAGGTGACCAGCAGGACGATCGTGATCTCGATCCAGACTCCGCGTCTGGCGGCCGGATCGAGGGCCGGGCCGGCCGGGACGGGAGTCGGCGGCCGTAACCAGGTGCGGACGGTTTCGCGGGCATTCACCCGCGCAACGCTAGCCGTTTGATGCGCCGCCCGATCGGAGGCCGTTGAGGAAAGGGCACCCGACCAGCATGCGGATGGCGCGGCTCAGCGCGGGAGCGTCGTCGACGGGGTTGGCGAACGGCATCCACACGTCGCGGTCACCGGTGTGATCCTCGACCCGCAGGCGAAGTCCGTAGCGGTCGATGCCGAGTGGGCGAACGCGTCCGGTGCGCATGTACGGGGGAAGCTTGCGCACGAGCAGGTCCACGAGGTCGCGGTGGTCTTCGTCGAGATGCTGCAGCCATGCGGTCTCCATTTCCCAGAAGGGATCGGGGCTGGCGTTCAGCAGTTCGTCCACGGCGACGGGTTCTGCCCCCGTTGCATCAGCGACTACAGCCGAGGCCAGGCTCAAGCGAAGGAGGACCGAGGTGTGGCCGATGTCGAGGAGCCCCGGGTGGGGATGTTCGGATGCGACGTCGTCGGCGAGAACGCGTGCCTCGTAGTCGGGCACGGCGTGTAACGAGCCGCGAAGCCACACGAGGGAGCGCACGGGCTCACGCAGACGCAGTGGTGCGTGATCGGTGATCTCGAGGACGGCAGGCAGGCCGCCGCCGCCGGAGTTCCAGGCCAGGGCCGCAGCTGCGGAGGCATGTGGGACTGCAACGACGACGTCACCGTTCGAACGCAGGTGATGCACCGACGTGACGGTGGGATCGCTGCCTTCGATGGCGAGAACTGCGTCTTGTGCGCGCACACAGGCGCTGCGGACGCGTTCGGCGGTGGACGGGCCGGTGCTGGTCTTCGTTGCCATGCTGCCCCCTTGGCGGGTGTTCTCTCGAACTCCATCGGATGATGAGGTAACCCTAACCTAAGGCGCTTCGGTGTGAATCGCAAGACTTTTGCGCAACTCGCGTGGAATCCGCCGCCTGCGCCGGGGTTACGGTTTGTCTGTGGCCATTCCTCTCTCACTCGGGCTGCCCGCCCCGAGAAACTCGCGCGGACTCCTCGAAGCACTCTTTCTCCCGGTTGTTCCGGCGTCGGCTCTGATCGGCGGCGAAGCAGCAGGCCGGGTTGTCGTCCGCCTCGATATCGATCCGGAAGAACTGCGTGCGGACACGGAAGCGTCGTACGAGGCCGTCCGATTCGACGTCGACGTCACCACCGACCAGATCGACGACGCGATCGCGCTGCGCCTGCCCGCTCCGCTCGCTGTGTATGTCGACGGCGGCGAAGAGGATCTGACACCCGCTGAAGCGGCGCTGCGTCTGTGCGAAGGTGGCCGGATCCCCGGACTCGCCGCCGGTCTTACGCCCACCGAAGTGGCTGATTTCCTGGCGGTACTCGCGCACGAGTCCGTCGGTTTCGTAGCCCGCGCGGCCGACGGCGACGAGGTGATCTCCCTGCTGTGTGGCACCGTCGCTGCACTGCGCGGCGACGACGTGCGCGCCGCGATGGTCGATCCGAAGCCGGAAAAACTTGCCGCGCTGATCCCCGAAGCCGCGTCGGCCATGCGTGAGGTGCTGCTCACGATCGAGGTCGCGGATCTGCCTGCAGTGGAAACGGCTTTGCGTGCCGCGGGTTTGCAGTGACCGGCGTGGGTCGGTGCGTAATCTTTTAGGCGTGCCAAGAATCGCGTATTTCGGTCCGTCGGGAACCTTCACGGAGATAGCTCTCGCCCAGTTGGAGGCTGAGGGCGCGTTCGGCGAAACCGTCGAGCGAGTACCGGCCGGCAGTCCGCCGGCGACTCTCGACATGGTTCGCGACGGTTCCGTGGACGGAGCCGTGGTTCCCTTCGAGAACTCGGTGGAAGGCGGCGTAGCTCCGACGCTCGATTCACTCGCTCTCGGTTCGCCGCTGCAGATCGTCGCCGAAACCGATCTGGACGTGAGTTTCTCCATCCTGGTTCGGGCCGGGACCACCGCCGATCAGGTCCGCACGATCGGCGCGTACCCGCATGCGGGCGCGCAGGTCCGCGGATGGATCGCCGAGAACCTGCCCCAGGCCGAGGTGGTGCTGGCGTCGTCCAACGCCGGTGCGGCCCTGGATGTGCAGGCCGGAACCGTCGACGCCGGTGTGTCCACGGCTTTGGCAGGTCAGATGCTCGGACTCGACAGCCTGGCGGACAACGTCGCCGATGTAGGCGGCGCCCGCACACGTTTCGTGTTGGTCACCAAGCCGGCCCCGGTTCCGGCGCGGACCGGTGCCGATCGCACCGCGCTGGTGCTTCATCTTGACAACGCTCCCGGCTCCCTGGTGCGCGCACTCTCCGAATTCGCCGCTCGCGGTATCGATCTGACTCGGATCGAATCACGGCCGATGCGAACGGAATTGGGCACGTACCGGTTCTTCGTGGACTGCGTCGGACACGTCGAGGACTCGCTGGTGGCCGAGGCGATGCGTGCGCTGCATCGTAAATCCGGAGTCCGCTTCCTGGGGTCGTGGGCGACAGCGAATTCGACCGGGCCACAACCTCCTTCGGACGAAGAAGCGATTCGGTGGATCGACGAACTCAAGCATGGAGGGGGAGAACGATGACCGGAAGGCTCATCCTCGTTCGGCACGGTCAGACGGAGGCGAATGTCGCCAAACGTCTCGACACCGCACTACCCGGAGCAAAGCTCACGCCGGAAGGGTTGGCGCAGGCCGAGACGTTGGGCATCGGCCTGGCTTCGGCGCCTCCGCTGGCACTCGTATCGTCGTTGGCTTTGCGTGCCCGGCAGACCGCAGGTTTCGTGGAGCAGGCCGCCGGTGTCACTCTGGATGTGCGGGACGGATTGCACGAGGTGCAGGCCGGTGACCTCGAAGATCGTACCGACGAGGCCGCGCACCGACTGTTCATGGAGACGTTCCATCACTGGCACACCGGCAACCTCGGCGCTCGCATCCCCGGTGGTGAAACGGGATACGACGTCCTGGAGCGGTACGTCCCCGTCGTCAATTCGTTGCGCGAAGAATTTCTCGAAGGCTCACGAGACGGCGGCGACATCGTCGTGGTCAGTCATGGTGCGGCGATCCGTCTTGTCGCAGCCCAGCTTGCCGGTGTCCCCGGTCTGTTCGCAGCCAACAACCACTTGGCCAACACCGAGACCGTCGAACTGTTGCCTTCGGTCGACGGCGGTTGGGAGTGCCTGCGCTGGGGAACCGTCAACCCGCCGTTCGAGCACCGACTCATCCCCGGTGCCGACGACGTGATGGGCTGACGGCCGGCTTCACCACCAACCGGTCTGGACGCTCAGTTGGCGCCCGAGTTCAGCGGACAGCGTGCTCACGTAGCTGGCTGTCAGGTGGTGGGAATCGTGATACACCAACACATTTCCCTCCACGACGCGGCACAACTCCGGTCCGCAGACGCCGTCGCTGAGGTCGAGTAGACGGACGTTGGTCAGATCGCCGATCGCCGACGGCGCCGGATTGACGTCGCTGAGCATTTCGGACCGTGGCATCGCGCAGTGATCGGGTGACGTGGTTGTCGCCAGACAGTCGATCGCGCGGTAGGCGACGCCGTCGTGGTGCAGCCAGGGGGTATCGCGGATGGCGAGTACGTCGATACCGTCGCGCTCCAGTTCCTCCCACACGTGTACGTAAGACTCGGGCGTCACGTCGCCAGGGCCGTCGGAACTCGGCCTGGTTGCCGTCGTGAACACGAAATCGGGTGAGGCGTCGGCCAACTCGGTCAGTACTCCACGCGACCAGTCGACGCAATCCGGATAGTCGTTGTCCGACAACGTCTGCATGGAGTCGATGGTGAGCGGGCAGCCCATCTTCAGATACGTGTCGACGCGGAACCCGTGACTCTTGCCGAGTTCGTCGAGCGCAGTGAGCCAGTGCTCGGAGTGCGAACCACCCGCGAGCGCGATGGTTCTGTCTGCATCGGCGTCGCCGTAGGTGCAGTGGACGACGTCCCGCTCGAGAAAATCGGCGATACAGCCGTCGAGCGTACTGGCCGGAAGGTCCAGTGGCGCATCGAAGATCGAGGGAACCATCGACGCCTTAGGTACTTCGGCACCGTCGGTGAGCGCGAGTGCGCCGGGATGGGTCGGGAGGTCGAGGGTGTCGACCGCCCGCTGGCCCGTCGTCTGGCTGCTCGCGTACGACTGCCAGGCGACCGAAGCGGCGAGGACCACGGCAGCGGTGACGACGCATACCAGGACGGTGTACCGGCGCGAGCGGCCTCCACGTTCCACCGGAACCTCGATCAGGCGCCGGAGTGCAAGCGCCCCCGCGACGGAGAGGGCGATGATCAGTGCCCCGCCGAGCAGGCCGGCTTCGGGGCGTCCGGTGATGACGAGTGCAAACACCAGAATCGGCCAGTGAATCAGATACAGCGCGAATGCGAACGAGCCGAGCCACGTCAGTGCCGGATGGGCAAGAGTCTTCGACGTCCAAGGCGTGTCGTCGCCGACTCCGGACAGGATCAGCGCAAGAGTGGCCAGCACCGGCACCAGCGCCCACGGGCCGGGGAACTGCTGGGCGCCGTCGAGCACTATGCCGCACAACAGGATCGACGAAAGCCCCGCCCAGCCGATCGTTGCTCTGACCGAGAACGGCAGGGATGCGATCTGCCGACTGCGTGTGCTGGTCATCAGAACGGCCAGCAGACCACCGAGGGCCAATTCCCACAACCTGGCGCCGGAGTCGTAGTACGCCCAGGCTTGGTGACGCGAAGATTTGGCGAGTGCGTAGAGAAAAGATCCTGCGGTCAGAACCAGAAGGGTGACCGCGAGTGACGGGCGGAAATAGTTGGGATTCACGCGTGAAGCGACATAAGCGATCACGGAGACCAGTGCGATGGCCAGGAGATAGAACTGACCTTGTACGGCCATCGACCACAGGTGCTGCAGGGGAGTGACCGAGCCGTCGGCGGCCAGGTAGTCGCTTGCGGTGCTGGCGAGCTGCCAGTTCTGGAAGAACCCGAGCACCGCGATCAGTTGATCGCCCAGATCGGCCCAGCGTGTGCGTGGCAGCAGCAACGCGGTCCCCAGTGCGGTCAAAATGCTGACCACCGCGATCAGGGGGAACAGCCGCAGAAACACCCGCCGCAGTGCCGGGACCGGGTTGAGTGAACCCCCGGCTTCGGCGCGTCGAACCAGTGAGCCGACGAAGAAGTATCCGGACAGAACCAGGAAGACGTCCACCCCGCCCGATACCCGTCCGAACCACACGTGGAACACGACCACCAAACCGATGGCGAGGCCACGCAGTCCGTTCAGGTCTTGTCGGTGCGGTGTTGTTGCCCGTTCTTCGTGCGGCCGGTCGATCGTGGCGACCGAGCCTTGTTCGCCCGGTGACGACGGTTGACGCGAGAACTGCATGCTGAAGTAAGGCTCCGGGCGTTGAAGGGACGCCCCGAGGTTACCCGGAAGTCTCCGGCGCCGATTCCTCGAGTTCCGTTAAAAGAGCGTTCACGGCTTGTCGGAGGCGATGGGATGTTCCGGAACTGATGGACGTCCATTCGGTGCCGTCGGCGGCCCGAGTGGTCGAACCGACCAGCCGACCCGACAAGGTGTCGTACACAGTCACTGCGCCGGTCATGAGCGTCGTCGCTCCCAAACTGTGTGGTATTCCGACCAATTCGGCGAAGGCGGTGCATGTGACGATTGCGCTACCCAGTTGGCGCGCGTCGTCTTCGGGTATCCCGGCGTTGATCAAGGCCGAGGTTACGCTGCCTGCATCCGGGCCGGCGCCGAATGCCAGGCTGAGCATCTCGGTCGGTGCGTTGATCACGGCAATCGGCATTGCTTCGGCGCTGCCGAGCGCGGTGACAACGGGTGCAGTCGGTTCGGCGGTGACGCTGCGCAATGCGAACGAAGAACCGGTTGAAGTTGCTTCGACACAAAGGAACTCGCCCTGCGCGACGCAGAGGCGTGAAATCCCTCCACCGACATGCCGACGCAGCGCCAACTCCCACTTGGGGTGGGTCAGGACGCGCAGGCGGGCACTGAGGTCGTGATGGATCTCCCCACCGGGGAGGAGATCGCGCTCGGAGAGTGAATCTGCCGCGGACTGCATCGCCGTACGGTGAGCGCTCGCACTGCCGTGAACCGTCGCGCCACCGAGAACCACGGGAAGCCCATCGAGTCCGAGTCGCTCACGTACATAGTCGATTTCGTCCTGTGACAGGGCGACGACAGGTAAATTCCACCCCTCAGGTGAGGTGCCGAGGTCCACCATCAATGCTCTGCAGTTTCGAGTGCGCCACCGATCACGGACGGGATGACTGTTCGGCCGTCGGCGAAGTGCTCGAAGTGCTTCAGGTAATCGGGTGTGTCGTGCTCGGTCTCGTCTTCAGATTGGGCCGCATGACGGCCGCCGGCGATCGGCGCAGATCCGCCTGCGGTTCGGGCCGGATCCACTCTGACGGTATCTGTGGTGCCCTGAACCGGCGAGGTCACGGGGTTCTGGCGCGCGGCGCTCTGGCCGGTGGAGGGATCCGGAAGAGCGTGCCGGCCGGTGCTGCTGCTCGACGACGAGCCCGCGAATGCTCCGGCTCCGGTGGTCGCGGAAGCTGCGCTGACCTGTGCCGGTGCCCGGCTTGCCCACGGGGTGCCGAACAGTGATGGTGTGGAAGTGCCGAGTCTTGCGCCGCCGAGTCCCGCGCCGCCCAGTCCGGTGAGTCCTGCTCCTGCCGTCGCGAGAGCTGATGCGGCAGTGGTGGCGCCTGTGACTGCGGTGGTGGTGGCGCTGGCTGCGGTGGCAACTCCACCGGAGATGGCACCGGCTTGTGAGGCAGCGGCGGCAAATACCGGGTTGGAAACTACGGATGCGACAGCAGCGGTGGCGGCGCGCACGGGATCCGCGATTGCGTCAGCGAGCGTGGATGCCGCTTGCACGACGGACTGTCGTGCGGCGCTGCCTGGGCTTTCGGCCGAAGCGGATGCCCCAGCTGTGGGTTCCGCGATGGACGGTGGTGAGTCGAAGTTCTGCTGCACGGCCAGATGGGCCGTTGCGGCGTCGTACGTTTCCATTGTCACCGCCGCTCGAATTTTGAGAGCTTCTTCGGCAGCCTCGGCTGCAGCGGCTCCGCCTACCAGCGCCCCGCCGATGGAATACGCGGCGACCTTGGCCGCTTGAACTGCTGCAATCTCGGCCAGGGACGGCATGGCGAGGGTGGCAACCGTGTATGAACCGGACTGTACTTGGGCTTTACCTGCAGTTTCTCCCGCGAGCAACGCGGCAGCAGCAGCCCATTCCTGAAACGGCGCGAACTTGCTCAATGCGGCATCCGCTGCTTCTCCGGACCACCCGGTGCGAAGGTCCGCCATCACGCGAGAGATTGATGCAGCGGTGTCGGTCAGTCCGGACGACACGGTGGACCAGGCTCCGGCCGCCACGCCGAGAGGGACCGGCCCGGCTCCGGCGACCAGTGCTGCGGAGTTGGGTGCTGCGCCCCGTGGATACCAGATGACGCCGGTGATGCCGACCATTGTTCTTCCCCCCAGGAAGTGTGACTGTGTTGCCGAGTTACCGAGCTCGATTTCTGTCGATCAGATCGGTGCGGCTGCCAGGCTGGACTTGGTGAGCTGGTCTTCGAGCTCGTAGGCAGCTGCATTCTTGCGCAGAGCTGCCGCAGCCGCGGTGAGCTCCTCGATTGCCCGATCGGTGGACGAGGCAAGGCTGCCCGAGATGGTGTTGAAGTAATTTGCCGCGCTACCGGACACTTCTTCGGATCCCGCTGGGAGAACGCGTAGCGTCGGCTGCGCAGTAGAGACGATTCCGCGCAATCGCGTCGCCGCGGACTCGAGTTCCATTGCGGCGGCAACTAGGGCTTGAGGGTCGACGTGCATAGTGCCGAACTCCTTCCTGACCAGGGCGGATAAGTGGTCGGGAGGCCGTGCGCACAGCCGTCGATATCCCCCCGCACATACTTTGATGCATACCGCCCGCTTTTGGTTCCCCCCGAAATCGGACGACTTTGCCCTCAGCCCCAGCCGAGTTCGTGCAATCTGTCTTCTTCGATGCCGAAGTAGTGCGCGATCTCGTGGATGACGGTCACGGCAACCTCGTGAACAACCTCGTCCTCGGATGCGCAGATGTCGAGTATCGAATCGCGGAAAATAGTGACCGTGTCCGGCAGGTACCCACCGTAATGAGAATCCCGCTCGGTCAGAGCGACGCCCTGATACAAACCGAGCAGCCCCGGTTCTTCTTCGTCACGTGCTTCGACAAGCACCACGACATTGTCGATTGCCTTGGCAAGTTCGGGCGGAATCAGATCGAGCGCCTCGCCGACCAGTTCCTCGAACCGGTCGGGCGTCATAGTTACCGTCATGGCTTACGACGGCGGAGCTGCGCCGGGCAACGGCGTCGGCAACGACCGACCTTCCGGTGCAGCGGGTGGCGGGACCGGAGCGGCGCCGTTGATCAGGATGTCGCCCTTGGCGCTTCCGGTGATCGCGGCAAACCCGCCGGTTTCGACCTCTTTGCCGATCGAACAATTGACTCGGCGGCTGCCGGCCAACCAGCTTTCCAGTGAAATGTTGTCCCAGAACAGTGTCAGCGTCTTGTCGCGAAGCGCGTCTGCGGAACCAAGATACTCGTTGGACGCCTGAGTGCAGACGCCCTCGAGGTAGCGGTCCTGATCTTCGACCGACGGCATTGCGCCCGGGAATTGAGTGCCGAGGTCTATCACCGAAATAACCTCGTATGCATGCGGTTTCGCGCAATCGACCGGATCGGTCGGGAGGTTCTGGTTGATGCCGATGCACGTGCCGACGTCCCACACGTTCGACTGGTCCTGGTCCGCCACGCGGCCCACGAACGGTTGTAGTTCGCCGGTCGTGGTCGAGAACTGCAAGCCGCAACGCAGTGCGCGCTCACCCGAAGCCCAACCCGATTCGCTCGGGAACATCAGGCCGACGCTGAACTTGCCCTTGGGATCGAACTTCGAATCGAGGTAGGACATGACGATGGGTGTGCAGTGCTCGTCGCGTAGTTCGGCGAACCGAAGGGCGCCCGGGTACCGGGAACCGGGGCCGAACTCGGCGCCGGGGAACACCGAGAGGTCGAGTGGTCCGGCAACCTCGAAGCGGTGTTCAGTTCCGCACTGAACCTTTGACATGTCCGTGCGGTCCCCGCCCGACTCGGTCGCAGGCGTCCAGTTGAGGCAGTCGCCGGCCGCAGCCGCGGTGAAGGCGTCGTCACGAGTAGATCCCGTCGCTGCGGGACCGCCACCACTGACACTGACCGAGGACGAGTCGTCCTTGTTCAATCCACCGGAAATCGCGATCGTTGCGATCGCGGCGACCACCGCACCTACCGCCACGGCAGCCAGGACCCGACGGGTGCGACTCGCGGAGACAGTTTTCTTCGCCGGCGTCCCCTGGGGATCTGCCGGATCTGGCGACTTCTCGATCTTGTCTTCGGACATCGATTCCATCATGCCTGTTGCCGTGGCGATATCGAACCTTCACTACAAAACTCACAATCGCGTCTGTGAGTATTTTGTAGTCATGAGCGAAAACACCCCACTCGATCCCGAGGCTGTCGAGCTGGCGGGCCGGCTCTTCGACATGGCACGAACCGGTGACGCAGCCGGGCTGGCGTCGTACGTCGATGCCGGAGTTCCCGTCAATCTGACCAACGAGAGTGGCGACACGCTCGTCATGTTGGCGGCGTACCACGGTCACGCTGACGCCGTCGTTGCCCTGATCGAGCGCGGTGCCGACGTCAACCGACCCAACGACAAGAACCAGACGCCCCTTGCCGGGGCGGTCTTCAAGGGCGAGGATGCGGTGGTGAAAGCGCTGGTGAGCGGGGGAGCCGACCCGAAAGGTGGACACCCGACGGCGGTCGACGCGGCTCGGATGTTCGGACGCGAGGACTACCTGAGTCTGCTCGAATCGTGATCTCTCCCTCTCCGACGTGGACGTGACCGTCGGAGAGCTGCAGTGAGTGGGTAAAGTTCGAAGTCGTGATTGACCTCAAGTTTCTCCGTGAGAACCCCGAAATCGTCCGCGAGTCGCAGCGCACCCGTGGAGAAGATCCAGGACTGGTCGACGCTCTGCTCGAAGCCGACGCGTCCCGACGCGCTGCCGTTCTGACCGGAGACAACCTCCGTGCAGAGCAGAAGGCCTTCGGCAAGAAGGTCGGACAGGCATCTCCGGAGGAGCGTCCCGCACTGCTCGAAGGTTCCAAGGAACTGGCGGCAAAGGTCAAGGAAGCCGAGGCCGCGCAGCACGAGGCGCAGGCCGCGCTCGACGCCGCACACCGCGCGATTTCCAACGTCGTACAAGAAGGTGCGCCGGCGGGCGGCGAGGACGACTACATCGTTCTCGAACACGTCGGTGAGATTCCGAAGTTCGACTTCGAGCCGAAGGATCACCTCGAGCTGGGCGAGTCGCTCGGCCTGATCGACATGGAACGCGGCGCCAAGGTTTCGGGTTCGCGCTTCTACTTCATGACCGGCTACGGGGCCATGCTCCAGCTCGGACTGCTGCAGTTGGCTGCGCAGAAGGCGATCGCCAACGGATTCACGATGATGATTCCGCCGGTGCTCGTACGTCCGGAAATCATGGCGGGTACCGGCTTCCTCGGTGCTCACTCGGACGAGATCTACCACTTGCAGGATGACGACCTGTACCTCGTCGGAACTTCCGAGGTACCCATGGCCGGCTACCACTCGGGCGAGATCCTCGAACTGAACGAAGGCCCGAAGCGCTACGCCGGTTGGTCCTCGTGCTTCCGCCGCGAGGCCGGAAGCTACGGCAAGGACACCCGCGGCATCATCCGTGTCCATCAGTTCGACAAGGTCGAGATGTTCACGTACTGCCGTCCCGAGGACGCCGACGCCGAACACCAGCGTCTCCTAGGGTGGGAGCGAGACATGTTGGCGGCCATCGACGTTCCGTACCGCGTGATCGACGTCGCCGGCGGAGACCTCGGTTCTTCGGCTGCGCGTAAGTTCGACTGCGAGGCATGGGTCCCGACGCAGGGCACTTACCGCGAGCTGACATCGACGTCCAACTGCACGACGTTCCAGGCCCGCCGCCTCGGAGTTCGGTACCGCGACGAGAACGGCAAGCCGCAGACGGCCGCCACTCTCAACGGCACCTTGGCTACGACGCGCTGGATCGTGTCGATTCTCGAGAACCATCAGCAGGCCGACGGCTCGGTGCGAGTGCCCGAGGCATTGGTGCCGTTTGTCGGCACGGATGTGCTTCGCTGACACGCTGAACCAACACAATCAGGGCCGCGACGGACTCCGTCGCGGCCCTTTTCGTACTTTCGTACTGGTAGGTTTGGAACTTTTTCTGAACTGACGAAATATCAACTTTTTCCCGCCGATTGGCGCGGTGACCACCAAAAGCGTTGTCGATGGGCCGCTTTGGCGATAGTTTTGCGTTCAATCGAGTTTCCATACCCTGCTTTTCCATCCCGCGTCTGGTGATACGAGGGTGAGTCCGGGGTGAATTGGACAAGTGTCTTGCCAAAAGTAGTACACGTACTAGTTTTTTCGTTATGTTGTGACGGCGCGCACACGTTTTGTCCGAATCCACTGCTCATGTTTGCCCTTCCGAAGGAAGTGCCCATGCCCCAAATCTCTCAGTTGCGGCGATTCGCCGTGCCCATAACCGGAACCGCCATGGTCGCCGGAATGCTGCTGGTCGGCACGCCCGCGTCAGCTGCTATCTCGACCACCGGTTTCAAAACAGCGTGCGTTGCCGGATCGATTATCGGAGACGTCCACAAGGTCACCGACAACCTCATCACGGTCGACGCCCCGGCTTCTGTCCAGCCCGGCGAGACTTTCACCTACCGAATTCAGCCGAGCGGAACGTCATATCCGGACAAGGACTCCGGAGCGACTACTACGAACTTGTCACGTCTGAAAATCGACTATGCCATCCCGAGCAATGCGACGTACGTTTCCGCTACCGTCGTCGCAGGTACCTCCATCGGACTCGACAATGTCGCACCGAATGTTCTCAGAGTCAACGATTCTGGCAATGTCGACGGCAGCGGCGGGATCCTGCGGTTGTCAGGAAACAACCAGGTGATCGGCAACAGTCCGACGACGAGCACGAACTCGGAGGGTGGAATTCGAGTACCGAAGTCCAAGAAGAACCTCGATGGCTCGACAAACGGCAACGGAGACACGTGGTTCCGACTTCCCGCAGTCGACGTAACAATGGTCGCTGGTGCGACGGGAGTGATCCAGCCGAAGGTGAGGACCGCGGGTGCGGCCGGCAACCTCGGTGCCAGCGAAAACTTCAGCACTCAGCTCGCAAAGGCGAGTTTCCTTGGTACACAGTGGGCTCCGACCCGGTGCTCGCCTCGCGAGAACAAGGACACCACGCCTCTCAACGCTGGTGCAGGTCCACTCGCGACGATCAGCATTGCTTCGGCTCCGGTGGATGTCGAGACCACGACGTCACTCTCGGTTCCGGCGACTGCCATCACAGGTACGGCGGTTGATCTGACGGCGACAGTTGCTCCGAACAATGCTGTCGGTACGGTGCAGTTCAAGTCGAACGGCACTGCAATCGGTTCCCCGGTCACGGTGACTGGCGGTGTTGCGACTCTGTCGCACGCGTTCGATGCTGCTGGTGCGCAGAGTGTTACGGCTGATTTCACTGCTGGTGCAGGGTTTGTGAGTTCGTCGGCGCCTGCTCAGACGGTGACCGTTTCTGATCCGGCTCCGGTGGATGTGGAGACGACGACGTCGTTGTCGGTTCCGGCGGCTGCCGTCACGGGTACTGCGGTTGATCTGACCGCGACCGTGGCTCCGAATACTGCTGTCGGTACGGTGCAGTTCAAGTCGAACGGCACTGCAATCGGTTCCCCGGTCACGGTGACTGGCGGTGTTGCGACTCTGTCGCATTCGTTCGATGTTGCTGGTGCGCAGAGTGTTACGGCTGACTTCACCGCCGGTGCTGGCTTTGTCAGCTCCTCGGCGTCGGCTCAGACGGTGACGGTCTCCGATCCGGCTCCGGTGGATGTGGAGACGACGACGTCGTTGTCGGTTCCGGCGACGGCGATCACGGGTACTGCGGTTGATCTGACCGCGACCGTGGCTCCGAATACTGCTGTCGGTACGGTGCAGTTCAAGTCGAACGGCACTGCAATCGGTTCCCCGGTCACGGTGACTGGCGGTGTTGCGACTCTGTCGCATTCGTTCGATGTTGCTGGTGCGCAGAGTGTTACGGCTGACTTCACCGCCGGTGCTGGCTTTGTCAGCTCCTCGGCGTCGGCTCAGACGGTGACGGTCTCCGATCCGGCTCCGGTGGATGTGGAGACCACGACGTCGCTCTCGGTTCCGGCGACGGCGATCACGGGTACTGCGGTTGATCTGACCGCTACCGTGGCTCCCTCGAATGCTGTGGGTACGGTGCAGTTCAAGTCGAACGGCACTGCAATCGGTTCCCCGGTCACGGTGACTGGCGGTGTTGCGACTCTGTCGCATTCGTTCGATGTTGCTGGTGCGCAGAGTGTTACGGCTGACTTCACCGCCGGTGCTGGCTTTGTCAGCTCCTCGGCGTCGGCTCAGACGGTGACGGTCTCCGATCCGGCTCCGGTGGATGTGGAGACCACGACGTCGCTCTCGGTTCCGGCGACGGCGATCACGGGTACTGCGGTTGATCTGACCGCTACCGTGGCTCCCTCGAATGCTGTGGGTACGGTGCAGTTCAAGTCGAACGGCACTGCAATCGGTTCCCCGGTCACGGTGAGTGGCGGTGTTGCGACTCTGTCGCACGCGTTCGATGCTGCTGGCGCTCAAAGCGTTACGGCTGACTTCACCGCCGGTGCTGGCTTCGTGAGTTCGTCGGCGCCTGCTCAGACGGTGACGGTGTCGGATCCGGCTCCGGTCGACAAGGCGACAAAAACGGTGCTGAGTGTTCAGGGTGAAGCCAAGGTCGGACTGCCTGTTGATCTCTTCGCGACAGTGTCCGAAGATCCCTCGGACGCCCTGGTGCCGTCCGGCGGAACGGTCCAGTTCAAGATCGGTGGAGTCGATCTGGGCGCCCCGGTCGCGGTTGTTGACGGAGTTGCCAAGCTGCCGCACGTGTTCGGAGCAGAAGGCACCTTTGCAGTCTCGGCTGCATTCAGTGGATCCGGTGTGTTCACGTCGTCCGCTGCGGAGTCTGTCGACGTCAATGTCACGGTTCCGACCCCGTCGGATGTCGAAAGCTCTACGTCGTTGACGGCTCCGTCTTCGGCAAAGGTCGGCACTTCGGTGCAGCTGAAGGCTGTGGTCAGTTCTTCCGGCGCGACGTCGGGAACCGTCCAGTTCTTCGATGGAACGACTCCGATCGGAACGGCCGTCGATGTTGTCGGTGGGCAGGCTGTGTTGAGCCACACCTTCACCACGACCGGCAACCATTCGATCACCGCGGTCTACAGCGGAGCCCAGGGCGTCACGGGTTCCACGTCGACTGCATCGGTTGTGAACGTCGGTAACGGGGGTGGTGGCTCCGGTTCGCTCGGTTCGCTGTCGCTGCCGTTCGGTTCATGATTCTCCGATGATGTGATGCCCCCTTGCGCCCATAGGTGCAAGGGGGTATTGCTCTTCGGGAATCGCGGACTGGTCGTTAGCTGAACTATTGGCAATTCGTGATTGTTTGTCTGAAATAACTGATACAAGTACTACTTTTGACGGGTACTGTACGAGCGTCCAGCTCCATTCCGATTTCCGCTCTGTTCGAGTGACCTCCTTCCGTGCGGTTCCCGATCCACGTCTGTTGCTAGCTGAGGAGAGTTCGTGATGGTGAGAAGAAGTTCCGCGGTTGTGGTGGCGGCGTTGGTCGGTGGCGTGCTGGTGGCAGGTGGCGTTGCTTCGGCAGCTCCGACGTCATCTCCCGCGGTGGAGAACTCGATCGGGTTCAAGCTGGGTTGCGATGGTTATGAACATCTGGCTGTTGATATCGCGGATGTGTTTCATTCGACGGGTGTGACGGTGTCTGCGCCGGAGAAGGTGGTGGCGGGGTCGACGTTCACCTATCGGGTTCAGCCGAACGTGATGTCGGTGCCGACGGGTGGGCATGCAGGCCGCAGTGTCGGTAAGTGGACGCGGCTCAAGTACGACTTCGATATACCTGCAGGGGTGTCGTTGGTGGATGCTCAGGTCGTGGCAGGTACTTCGTCGAATTTGTCCGGTGTGACTCCGTCGGTGATTCGGATCAACGACGGCGGTTCGCCGGATGGCGCGGGTACGCATCTGCGTATTTCGGGGAACAATCAGACTGCTGACTCGAACAACAAGGGCGGTAACGGCCCGAGCACGAGCAAGAACAGTGACGGTGGAATCGAGGTAGGGGCAGGGAAGACCTTCCGGTTGCCCGCGATCGACGTGACGGTGGTTGCCGGTGCCGCGGGTAGTACGGTGCAGCCGAAGTTGCGTGCCACAGACGGTGATTCGGGTGCGTTCAATTCGCCGAAGAATGCGTTCACGTTCTTGCAGTACGAGACCCTTTGGCCGGGGTACTGGGAGCGCTACAACTGCTCTCCGCGCGATTCGAGTGGTGGTGGGTTGAATGCGGGTGGTCAGGCATTGGCCACCGTCAACGTCGTCTCGCAGGCGGGGACCGCGACTGCAGTGACATCCGGCGCGGCTGCAACGGTCGGTCAGTCGACCGATTTGGTTGCGCAGGTCTCCCCGGCACCGACAGGCGGCACCGTTCAGTTCAAGGATGGCGGAACTGACATCGGCGCCCCGGTGGCCGTCGTCAATGGCGTTGCCACACTGCCACATACATTCATCGCAACGGGAGATCACTCCATCACCGCTGTATACGACGGTGTTCTCGAGTTTCTGACATCCACGTCACCGGCACGCACAGTGAGCGTGGCCGCTGCCGTTGTACAGACGACTGCGTCGTTGACAGTCCCGAGTAGTGCCGTCGAGCAGACCTCGGTCGCGCTGACCGCAAACATCTCACCGGCAGCTAACGGCGGAACGGTCCAGTTCAAGGACGGTGGCATCGACATCGGCGGACCCATCGCGGTGACTGGCGGAGCGGCGACCCTGGATCACACGTTCACCACGACGGGATCGCACTCGATCACTGCGGTCTACTCAGGTACTGCAGGTTTTGGTGGTTCGACCGCGCAAGCTCAGACCATCGAGATCTCGAGCTCAGCGCTGAGTACGACTACAACGCTTCAAGTTCCGGCTACGGCGGTTACGGGTACTGCTGTTGATCTGACGGCGACGGTTGCTCCGAACAATGCTGTCGGTACGGTGCAGTTCAAGTCGAACGGCACTGCGATCGGTTCACCGGTTGCAGTTGCGTCAGGTGTCGCGACGCTGTCGCATGCATTCGATACTGCTGGTGCACAAAGTGTTACGGCTGACTTCACTGCTGGTGCAGGGTTTGTGAGTTCGTCGGCGCCTACTCAGACGGTGACGGTGTCTGATCCGGCTCCGGTGGATGTGGAGACGACGACGTCGCTCTCGGTTCCGGCGACGGCCGTCACGGGTACGGCTGTTGATCTGACCGCGACTGTTGCTCCGAACAATGCTGTGGGTTCGGTGCAGTTCAAGTCGAACGGTGCGGCGATCGGCTCGCCGGTGACAGTCTCCGCGGGTGTTGCGACACTGAGCCATTCGTTCGATGCTGCTGGTGCACAAAGTGTTACGGCTGACTTCACTGCCGGTGCAGGGTTCGTGAGTTCGTCGGCGTCGGCTCAGACGGTGACGGTCTCTGATCCGGCTCCGGTGGATGTGGTGACGACGACGTCGCTGTCGATTCCGGCGACTGCCGTCACGGGTACGGCGGTTGATCTGACCGCTACCGTGGCTCCGAACAACGCTGTCGGCACGGTGCAGTTCAAGTCGAACGGCACTGCGATCGGTTCACCGGTTGCAGTTGCGTCAGGTGTCGCGACGCTGTCGCATGCATTCGATACTGCTGGTGCTCAGAGTGTTACGGCTGACTTCACCGGCGGTGCAGGGTTTGTCAGCTCGTCGGCGTCGGCTCAGGCGGTGACGGTCTCTGATCCGGCTCCGGTGGATGTGGTGACGACGACGTCGCTCTCGGTTCCCGCGACGGCGGTTACGGGTACGGCGGTTGATCTGACGGCGACGGTTGCTCCGAGCAACGCTGTCGGTTCGGTGCAGTTCAAGTCGAACGGCACGGCGATCGGCACTCCGGTGGCAGTCACGTCGGGTGTTGCGACGCTGTCGCATGCGTTCGATGCTGCTGGTGCACAAAGTGTTACGGCCGATTTCACCGCCGGTGCTGGCTTTGTGAGTTCGTCGGCGTCGGCTCAGACGGTGACCGTTTCTGATCCGGCTCCGGTGGATGTGGTGACGACGACGTCGCTGTCGGTTCCGGCTACGGCGGTTACGGGTACGGCTGTTGATCTGACGGCGACGGTTGCTCCGAACAATGCTGTGGGTTCGGTGCAGTTCAAGTCAAATGGCACTGCGATCGGTTCCCCGGTCACAGTGTCCGGTGGTACCGCGACCCTCTCACATTCCTTCGATGCCGCTGGCGCGCAGAGCATTACCGCGGATTTCACCGCTGGTTCCGGATTCAAGAACTCGGTTGCGAGTGCGAAGTCAGTTCAGGTCAGTGTTGCCGACCAGGAATCCGTCGTCGAACTGAATATCCCGACCGACGCCAAAACTGGTGTGGCGACCGACTTGTGGGCAACCGTCCGAACGTCGTCGGATGATGCTGTCGGCGTCGGAACCGTGCAGTTCTACGACGGTGGCGTCGCGATCGGCGGTCCTGAAGCGGTTACGGCCGGCGCTGCCGGCCTGACGCATTCGTTTACCTCTGCGGGTGCGCACAGCATCACTGCGGTCTATTCGGGAGGAGCCGGTGTAGTCGGATCCTCGGCCCAGGCGCGGACGGTGAATGTAACGGACCCTGCGCCTTCGGATGTCACCACGGAGACTGTGGTGACGGTGCCTGGTGATGCCGTGGTGAACAAGTCGGTGACCCTGTCGGCGACTGTCAGTTCGGTGCAGAACGGTGGAACGGTGCAGTTCATGGATGGGGATACTCCGATCGGTGACGCTGTTGCGGTGGTCAGCGGGATCGCGGCGCTGAACCACACCTTCACCACAACCGGCACGCATTCGATTTCGGCAATCTACAGCGGGGCAACCGGATTCACAGGATCCACCTCGACGGCCCACGCAATTCAGATCAAGGCTGCAACCGGCGGTGGCACGGGCAGCCTCGGTTCAGGAAGCGCTGGCTCGAGCGATTTCCTTCCGTTCGGTTCCTGACCGGAACAGTTCAGGTCGCGGCCCCGAGGCAATATCCCTCGGGGCCGATCGACAGGGTGAACTGCATCGAGCGCGAGTTACCGGTTCCGTCGCTGACGGGCAGGGTGACACGGACGTAGTCGCCGCGAACCGGAGTGACTGTTGCAGCGTCGGCGTCGAAAGACTTGATACCGGCCAGCTGATTCGGATCGAGCTTGAGAGGCGGCTGGCCGGTTGCGCCGGTGCCGTCCGGATCCCACGGGCTGTTGCCGGGGCAGATCAGTGGATAGAACGTCTCGACGTCGCGGGTATTGACCGGCCGTCCCGTGGCGCGTGAGAGAAACCTGACGACGGCGTGGGAAGCGTCGGCCGCGGTGTAGAAGTTTGATTGCCCCGCAGGGAAGACGAACGGGCACGCATAGCCGGAAGCGATCTCCGAGCGCTTGGCGGCGACGGAGAGTCCGCCTCCATTCCAGGTGACCGCGTACTGGCCGTCGACGCCTGGTGCGGCGATGGCCGTCAAGATGGCGGGAACATCCGAGTATCGGTCGGCGATCGTTGTGGGCGGCATCGTCCAGCATGCGTTCGTGAGCGCGTCCACGTCCAAGGACACCAGGTCCGTTGCCCAAGCTGCCAAGGCCGGCGCAGCAGCCGGATTGCCGGGCACGTCACCAACCGGAGGTGGCGCGACCGGCGCAGCGGGCGCAATTGTCGTCGTGGGTGCGAGAGTGGTTGTCGTCGTGGTTTCAGTCGTCGGCGGAGACGGTTCGTCCGTCAGGATTCCCGTCCGTCCGTCGTCCTCACATGCGGTTATCGCCAACGTCATGGCGAGTGCGACTGCCCCCACTGCCGCTCGTCCTGCCGACTTCATTCGTTCGTACGCCCCTTTTGCGACATTCTGACCAACATCCACCCCAGAACTGCTGCGGGTCAGATCACGGATTCCCGTCTACGCTAGCGAACTGTGGATCCCGTTTACAGAACAGTCATCGGCATCGCCCGTACCGTCTTCGCTTTCGAGGGCCTGAAGTTCTCCGTCAAGGGAGAGCAGAACATCCCGGCGTCCGGTGGCGCCGTGATCGCGATCAACCACACCGGGTACATGGACTTCACGTATGCGGGACTGCCGGCACGGACCCCGAAGCGCTACATCCGGTTCATGGCCAAGAAAGAGGTCTTCGACAACAAGATCTCCGGACCGATCATGCGGGCCCTCAAGCACATCCCGGTCGACCGCGGCGCGGGCGCCGACTCCTACAAGGCGGCCGTAGATTTCCTGAAGCGCGGCGAATTGGTGGGCGTGTACCCCGAAGCCACGATCAGTCGGAGCTTCGAGATCAAGGAATTCAAGTCCGGCGCCGCCCGCATGGCGATCGAGGCGGGCGTCCCGATCGTTCCCGTCGTCATCTGGGGCGCTCAGCGCGTGTGGACGAAGGGTTATCCGAAGCGTTTGGGCCGCACCAACACTCCCATCTCCATTGCCGTCGGCGAGCCGATTGCACCTTTCGAGCCGGCGAGTGAGCTGACGGCGAAGCTGCGGTCGACGATGCAGGAGTTGCTGCTCGATCTGCAGAAGAACTACGACCATCCCGCCGGCGAGTACTGGGTGCCGGCCCGCCTCGGTGGCAGCGCGCCGACGCTCGAGCAGGCCGACAAGATGGATGCCGATGAGGCCGAGGCGAAAGCCAAGGCTCGCGAGGCGCGGAAGTCCGAAGGCTGACCGATGTCCTTCGAGCCCGTTTACACCGCTGTCGAGGTAGTCGCGCGTGGTCTGAGCGGTTTCCAGGGTGTGAAGGTCACCCGCACCGGGACTGAGAACGTCCCGGTGTCCGGTGGCGCCGTCATCGCGATCAACCACACGAGCTACCTCGATTTCATACCGGCGGCCCTGGCGGTCGGTACCGCGAAACGCAAGCTCAGGGTGATGGCAAAGGCCGAGTTGGCGGACAACAAGGTCCTCGGCTTCCTCATGCGTGGATGCGGCGTCATCGAAGTCGATCGCTCTGCCGGAGCGCAGGCGTATCGAGCCGGAGTCGACGCCCTGAAACGGGGCGAACTGGTGGGCGTCTACCCGGAGGCGACGATCAGCCGGAGCTTCGAGATCAAGGAAATGAAATCCGGAGCAGCTCGGATGGCCATCGACGCCGGCGTTCCGATAATTCCGCTGATCGTCTGGGGCGCCCAGCGGATCGTCACCAAGGGCGGACCGAAAAATCTGGGCCGCAATCATTTCCCGATCTCGGTGGAGGTGGGTGCACCGATCGATCCGGTCGAGCCCGCCGAAGCGTTGAGCGAGATTCTGCGCATCGAGATGGATGCAATCCTGCGCCACGTGCAGGACGGGTTCGTGCACGAGCCCGGGGCGTACTGGGTGCCGCGCCGACTCGGCGGTGGCGCACCGACGCCGGAGGAAGCTGCGGCCATGGACGCACAGGAACGCGCGAAGCGGGCGCGCTGAGCGAGACCGTCGTACCGGGCAGGCACAATGGCGGTGTGAGCCCAGACCGTCGTATCAGCCCTGACCGCCCAACCTTGGTTGCGACCGATGTCGACGGCACCCTCATCGATCACGACGAGTTGGTCAGTGCCCGCACCCGCGCCGCCGTGCATGCCGTCGTCGAATCCGGCACGCCGTTCCTGCTGGCAACCGGGCGTCCTCCGCGATGGATTTCGCCCGTCGTCGAGGGCTTGGGATACGCGCCACTCGCCGTCTGCGCCAATGGAGCCGTTGTCTACGACAGCTACGCCGACCGCGTCCTCAGCGCCGCGACCTTGTCGGTCGACGCACTCACCGAACTCTCCGAGCTGGCACTGGTTGCACTCCCGGGCGCAGGTTTGGCCGCGGAACGGGTGGGGGAGAGCGCACATGACGCCGCCACCCCACAGTTCGTCAGCTCACCGGACTACGAACATGCCTGGCTCAACCCGGACAACACCGAGATGTCCGAGGACGAAGTGCTTGCGGCGCCGGCCGTCAAACTCCTGATTCGCCGTCCAGGCATGACCAGCACGGCGATGTACGACACGCTCGCTCCGCACGTCGGTGCGCTCGCCGACATGACGTACTCCACCGAGAACGGACTGATCGAACTCTCGGCGCCGGGAATCACGAAGGCGTCGGGCCTGGTTGCCGCCGCGGAGAGGTTCGGCTTCGACCTGTCGGGTCTGGTTGCCTTCGGGGACATGCCCAACGACATCCCGATGCTGGGGATGGCACGCCTCGGCGTTGCCATGGGCAACGCTCACCCCGAAGCCAAAGCCGCAGCCGACGAGGTCACCGACACCAATTCGGCACACGGGGTCGCAAAAGTCCTCGAGCGCTGGTGGTCGTAGAACCCACCAGCGCCCGAGGACGTGTACTGCTCGAGTGTCAGCCGACAGGCGCGCTGTTGGCCATTTCCTGGGCAAAGGTCTCGTTGTAGGTCTTGAGGACCTTCGTGACCATGCCGGTGATCTGGTTGAAGATCAGCGAACCGTTCTCGAAGTCGCTTCGCAGGCCGTCCGGGATCGAGTACTCGTCCGAGATCGGCAATCCCAGTTCACCCGCGTCGGAACCGAAACTCTGCCACGACTTGAAGATCTCGCCGAGCACGGTGAACACTCCGCCGTTCGGCGAGGTGTAGACAGCGCCGTTCTGGAACAGCGCACCCTGGTTGCCGAGCTTCGCCTGCAGAATTCCGGACAGTGCCTGGCCGAGGCGTCCGATCTCGCCACCTTCGGCGATCCACTTCTGCGCGAGCGGTGAATTGTCGGTGATCTGCAGAATCTGGGTGACCAGATCCGGGATCGACGAACCGGTGCCACCGGTGACCGTGTCGACCGGAGTGGTCGGCTTGGGCGCAGGCGTCGACGGATTGGAAGGGTTCGAGGGGTTCAACGTTCCCCCGATGTTCGCGGCCGCGATGTTCCGGATGTCGTTCATGTGTGCGTATGCGGCATCACCCGGGCACGCGGTGTTTCCGACGTCGCGGTGGGCGAAGATGATCGGCAGATCGACTGCTGCGCCCTGCGGGTACGGCGTGAACTCGGTGCCCTCGGAGTACATCGTCGTTCGGCCCTTGGGATCGAGTCCGGCCATGCCGAGCTTCCAACCGAGGAACTTGCCGACGGCGTTGAGCGTCGCCTGCGAAGGCTCGACGGTGGAGTAGTCGCCCATCATCGCGATACCGGTGGTGTTCTCGTTGAATCCACCCGCGTGTGCACCCTGAACTGCCTTGTCGAGTCCGCCTGCGCGGCCTTCGAAGGTCTGACCGTACTTGTCGACGAGGACGTTGTATCCGACGTCGCACCAGCCGAGCGTCTGTGCGTGGTAGGCATAGATCGAGCGGACGATGCCGGCCGATTCGGCCTTCGTGTAGTTGTTGCTACCTGCGGTGTGGTGAACGGTCGCGCCACCGATGAAGTCGTCGTAGGTGGGGGAGTCGCAGCGAAGTGACTCGTCTGCTCCCCACTGAGCACGGGTGATGACGGACGGTCCGCTGCCGCCGAGCGGCGCTGCGACGGCCTGCAGATTGCTGTCTGCCTCGCTGGCACCCGGGTCGATCAACACGGCGGTGACGGCATCTGCTGCCGTCGTCACCTGGCGAAGCGGCTTGGACACCGAAGCGGGTGTGTACCCGAGTTCGCCGGTGGCTGCGGGTGCTTCAGCGGGGGCAGCTTCCGGAGCGGGCGCGGGGGCAGCTTCCGGAGCCGGGGCCGGCACAACCTCGGCTGCGGGAGCAGCGGCACCCTGCGGCGTGAGGATCTGGATGGACTTGGTCGCGCCGACGAAGACCGGTTCGGTGGCGGTACCGGAGTTGGTGGCCTGATCCGAGCTGGCGGAGTCGATGGCGTCAGGGGTGAACCACGGGCCCCAGGTGCCGTCTTCGGCCAGGGCGCGGACCTTGGACTGCGCCGAGGCGATGGTGTCCGAGGTCAACGCGACCATGCTGAACGGAGTGTCGCGGGTGACTTCCTTGACCACGGCACCTGGCTCTTCCTCGGAAGGAACCGGAGCGGTTTCGGTCGGGGCGCCGGGAGCAGCGGGTGCCGGGAACAGCTCGGTCGGCAGCGTGATCCCGGGAGGTAGCGGGATTTCGGTCGGGAGCTTGAGGTTTCTCAGATCACCGAGGTTGATGTCGGGGAGATCGAGACCGGTCAGCTCCTTGACCGGAATGATGATGTCGGGCACCGACGCGAGGAGCACCTCTGCGATCTGGGTCGGCACTGCTACTGACGTCGTCTCGTTCGCGGAACGTACATCGGACGTAGTGCTCGTGAAGCCGTAGACCGCAAAAGGACTTGCGACAGCCACTGCGGCTACAGCCCCGAGTACGAGCGAGGGCTTCGGTCGACGGTGTGGCAAGGGATTACTCCTCGGTTGTAGTTACTTGCGAGCGAACTTCAGGGCCGATGACGGCCGTGAACGGAATCCTTCAAAACCGGATCCGAGCAGGTCGGATGCCATGTTCTGGGGTTGAACTCCAGTTTTCGGACGCGTACGTCTGCAACTCGTGATGCTGATGTGACTCGTGTGACTGGTGTTGCTAACTCCAAACACTCTTGCCACACTAGTCACAAAAGTCCATAACGCTCAACCTTAGGGTGAGACTTTAGTTAAATCGTTGTGGACTGGCCTGCGCGCGAAGTACCGACTTCGCGGACTCGTGAGGCCGGTAGCGATGAGGAGAGCATTGATGGCGAGAAGCGGAAGAAGCGGAACTGCAGGTAAGAAGCCTGTGTCCGGTCGCGCAGGTCGCTTTCTGGTGGGCGGACCCGGGAGGCGAACCTCGCTGATGCGGATCTCGGTCCTCGGTCTCGTTCCGGCTCTTGCGCTCGGCGTCGCGATCGGAGGTTTCACGCAAATCCGCGCTGACGAGCCGTCGATCCTGCACGCCGTCGCTGCCGACACGCAATTCACGCTCTCCGGGCACGGCAACGGACATGGCCGTGGAATGGGCCAGTGGGGCGCTTACGGCTACGCCAAGAACGACGGCTGGTCCGGCGAGCGAATCCTCAGTCACTACTACGGGGGAACCGTCCTGGACTCGATGCCGCCTGCCCAGATGAGTGTGCGGCTCACGGCCCAGGACAACTCGACGCTCGACGTCTACTCCGACGCCGGCCTCGTGGTCAACGGTCAGCGCACCGCGCCCGGCGAGGCTGCCCATCTCACTGCACTGCCCGGTGGCGGTGCGCAGGTAGTGGTCACCAGCGGGTGTGGTGGCGGGGTTGTCTGGGAAGCGGTCACCGACCATCCGTGGGTGGACCCGGTGGACCTCGGTCCTGATCGACCCGCCGACCAGTTCCTGAAGCTGTGCAACAACGACGCGCCCTATCGAGGCGCCCTCGGCGTAGTGCTCGACAACGGCTCGGCTCGGACAGTCAATCTCCTCGACATGGAGGACTACCTGCTCGGCGTGGTGCCGGTCGAAGCGAAGGCCGAATGGGCCGATTCCGGTGGGGCCGAAGCGCTACGGGCGCAAGCCGTGGCAGCACGCTCGTACGCTGCGACCGAGCATCGCAGCTCGTACGCCGACACCTGCGACACTCAGGACTGCCAGGTCTACGGCGGAGCGGGCAAGGAAGATCCCCGCACCACCGAAGCCGTCCGGTCCACCGCCGGCGCCGTTCTGTCGCGTGACGGCAAGATCGTTGCCACCGAATTCTCCTCGTCCACAGGAGGTTACAGCTCCGGCGGTGAATTCCCGGCCGTCGAGGATCTCGGTGACGCGCTTTCTCCGAATCATGACTGGACAGTGAATCTGACCGCAGGGCAGATTGCGGACGCCTTCGATGTGGGTGAGCTGCAATCGCTCAAGATTCTCTCGCGCAACGGATTCGGTACCGACGGCGGGCGAGTGACGGCAGTCGAGGTAGTCGGAACAAATGCAACTGTTGGCGCCACCGGAATTCAGTTCCGCCAGAAACTCGGCCTGAAATCCGACTGGTTCACCATCGGTGACGGTGCGGGTGTGGTAGTGGCACCGGATTCGGAATCGACAGTGCCGGAATCTAATTCGCCATCCGACGATCCATCGGGTACGGTTACGGAGACGCAGATCGAGAAGAAGTATCGGGAGCTCGGCGGTGAAAGCGGCTCTCTCGGTGCTCCTGCCGGCCCGGAGATGCAGTTGCCCTCCGAAGCAGGCACTTTCCGTGTCTACGAAAACGGAACCATCATCTGGACAAAGGTTTTGGGCGCGCAGGTAGTTGATGCCAACGTGCTCCGCGAGTGGATACCGACGGGCGGAAGCTAGGGGAAGGTCGGTCGGTAGCGACTCGCACGTATCGACTCTGAAGGGTCTCTGCCGTAACCCGGCGGAGGCCCTTCAGGTCGTTCAGGGTTCGTTGGTTGTCGGTCAGATGGTCGGGGCGTCGCCGAGCAGGCGGTACTCGAGCCACAACTCCGCACGTTCCGTGGGGGAGCCGAGGTCGAGCTGGAGAAGGCTCTCGATCCGAGCGAGTCTGCTGCGCAACGTATGCCGATGAATATTCAGCGCTGTGGCTGCGGCGTCGCCCACCCCGTTGTGTGCCAACCACATGGCCAAGGTCCGGTAGAGATCGCTACCGCCCTTCGCTTCCAGAAGCGGGCGCAAGTGTGCCGCCGCGAATGCCGTCGAGCGATCCTGGTCGAGAAATGCGGACAATCCGCTCTCCGAGAGTTCGGCGAACCGCATCGAAGGCAGGTTGCGGGCACCCGCCTCGGCTGCTGCTTGCGCGGCTTGGCGTCTGGCGCGCGAGAGATCGTCCCACCACAGCATGTCCGACACGCCGACGGTGACGTCGATTTCGTTGACACGGGCGAGGATTCGCCCGCTGTCGGTAGCCGAGACGACGGCAATCAGTGCACCGTCGGTGATGCCGAACGCCAGATCGCGGCTGAGACCATCGAGCAGTGAGACGGACACGCTCTCGAGCAGGCCACTCGGGCCCGCTACGTGGAAGACCTGGAAAGGCTCGACCGGAAATCCTCCCCACAGTTCCCCGGAGATGTTGCGGGCGAGCGCATTCTGTCCCTCGAACAGCTGATGCATCGCAACGGTACGAAGGTGGTTCATCGTCAGCTGTGCGTCTCGGGTTCGAGCCGTCATCAACGTGAGCAGAGACGCGGCTGCGATGACGATGCCCTGATTCAGTGAACCGACGGCGCCGGGGCAGCCGGCGACGAGGTACCCCATCAGCTTTCCCCTCGACGTCAGCAGAGGATGGGAGATGACGTCCTCGTTCTCACTCGTGAGGAAACTGACTTCCATCGGGCGGGCGTCGCGCTCGGGGGCAGTTCGCTCGATTCCTGCGGCCGCGGCGGTGTGTGAGATCTCGACGGTATGTCCGGCCGAGTCCAGCAGAGCCGCCCATCCGCCGATCAATTCCGCCACCCGTCGTACGACTGCCCGGGTGCCGTTGACCGTCACCGCAGCTTGAAGCAGTCGCCGCAGGCTCTGGTAATTGCTGCGCAGCGCTTTCATGTCGTCGTCGGATTGCGCCTTCGACACCGCTTTGGTCAGGGCGATGAAAGGTGTTCGCAATGGGACGTCGAGAAGGGGCACACTGAAACGGGTGGCCGCATCCACCAGAGTCTGTGGCGCCTGCTCGTATCCGAGGCCGGTTCCGAAACCGATTCCGGCAATTCCGGCCGCCACCAGGGTCCGTACGAATCGGGTCGTTTCCGCGGCCGTCGTCGGTAGTGACACCCCGGTGATGAGTAGTAGTTCACCGCCGTCGAGGAAGGGCGTCGGGTCGGGAAGTTCGGAGACATGTGCCCAGGTCAGGGTGCGATCGAGCTGGTCGTGCCCAGCCAGGACGCGAAGGCCGAACTGTTCGGTCGCACAAAGCTGGCGGAGCGTGATGGGCATGAGTCCAGTCTGACACCTCGAACTCGCCACTTTGTAGTGCCTGCGGTCACGTTTGTACAAAGTGGAGCCTGACGCGAGCTTGCCGAAGGTCCGACACTGGCGCTATCGAAAATGCGCTCCGGATAGAGCGCCACCGAGATCCACGTTCCGAACAGCCCACAAGGAGTACTGATGTCCAGTACAGACCAGCCGGCACTTCAGCACACGCTGAAGAAGCGGCATCTGTCGATGATTGCGATCGCAGGCGTCATCGGCGCCGGACTGTTCGTCGGCTCCGGTGTGGCGATCCAGGAGACGGGACCCGGTGTCCTGATTTCCTACGCGCTTGCCGGCGTCGTCGTCATCCTCGTGATGCGCATGCTCGGTGAGATGTCGGCAGCGTCGCCGGAAACCGGCTCGTTCTCCTCGTACGCCGACAAGGCCATCGGCCGCTGGGCGGGCTTCTCGATCGGCTGGCTGTACGCCTGGTTCTGGATCATCGTGCTCGGTATCGAGGCCACCGCCGGTGCCCTCATCATGAATCGCTGGGTTCCGGGGGTTCCCCAGTGGACGTGGGCATTGATTCTGATGATCGTGCTGACGCTGACCAACATCATCTCGGTCAAGTCGTTCGGCGAGTTCGAGTTCTGGTTCGCCTCCATCAAGGTCGTCGCCATCATCGCGTTCCTCGGCATGGGCATCGTGGCGATCTGCGGATGGATGCCCGGCGTCGAAGCACCCGGAATGACAAACCTGACCGGTCACGGCGGCTTCCTGCCGAACGGAACAGGAGCGATGCTCGCCGCAGTCCTTGTGGTCGTGTTCTCGTTCTTCGGGGCCGAAATCGCCACCATCGCCGCCGGTGAATCGGCCAACCCGCTCGAAGCTGTTCGCGCAGCCGTCAAATCCGTCGTCTGGCGAATTCTCATCTTCTACATCGGCTCGATCGCGGTGGTCGTCACCCTGCTTCCCTGGGACAGCGCGTCGGTTGCACTCAGCCCGTACGTCGCCGTCATGGACTCCTACGGCATTCCGGCCGCGGGCAACATCATGGACGTCGTCGTCCTCACGTCGGTTCTGTCCTGCCTCAACTCCGGTCTCTACACCGCGAGCCGCATGATCTTCTCCCTCGCCGGCCGCGGCGACGCCCCCAAGTCGCTCTCACGTATCGAGAAGACCGGCGTCCCGATGCGCGCTGTCCTGGTCTCGACGATCGTCGGCTTCCTGACCGTCGGCATGAACTACCTCTCCCCGGACAAGGTCTTCCTGTTCCTGGTCAACTCCTCCGGTGCGATCGCGCTGTTCGTCTGGCTGGTCATCTCGGTGTCCCAGCTGCGCACCCGCCGCAAGCTCGAAGCTTCGGGCCAGGAGCTGGAACTCAAGATGTGGTTCTTCCCGTACCTGACCTACGCCACGATCGCCGCCATCATCGCGCTCTGCATCGGCATGCTCACCCTGGACTCGACACGCAGCCAGATGATCGTGTCCCTGGGACTTGCAGCGATCCTCGTGGGTATCGGGCTCTACCGCTACCGGAACCACCAAGACACCGACGCCGAGGTCGTGCCCGTCGCCGAGAGCGCTCCCACACCCTGACACCAACGTCCCCATCTGCGAGATACTTCGATGTCCTAGTATCGGCCACGGACAGAGAAATCGACGTGAGCACAGCAGATGGGGACAATCATGACCACACCCGAACCGATCGTCATCGTCGACGGGGCCAGGACCCCCGTTGGTAGCTTCGGCGGCGTCTTCAAGGACGTACCCGCGCACGAGTTGGGCGCCGCAGCAGCCAAGGCCGCGCTGAGCCGCGCCGGCGTTGCGCCCGAAGACATCGACGAGGTCGTCATGGGCTGCATCGGCCAGGTCGGCCCGGACGCCTACAACGCACGCCGCGTCGGCATCGCCGCCGGACTGCCCGAGAACGTCCCCGCCTACACCGTCAACCGCCTCTGTGGCAGCGGCCTGCAGGCTGTGTGGTCTGCGGCGATGCAGATGCGATGGGGCGCAGCTGCCATCACGCTCGCCGGCGGTGACGAGAGCATGTCTCGCATGCCCTTCTACGACTTCGCCGCCCGCTCGGGCTACAAGCTCGGCGATCGCAGCCTCGTCGACGGCACCGTCGCGATGCTCACCGACCCGTTCAGCAAGGCTCACATGGGCCGCACTGCCGAAGCCGTCGCCCGTAAGTACGGCGTCAGTCGCGAGCAGCAGGACGAGTTCGCCGTCGAATCTCAGCGCCGCGCCGCTACCGACGCAGCGAAGGCGGCATTCGCCGAGGAAATCACTCCCGTCGAGACCGGTGGTCGGCGCTCCGTCACCGTCACCGAGGACGAGCATCCCAAGCCCGGAACCACCGTCGAAACCCTCGCCACGCTGCGCCCCGCATTCGAAGAGGGCGGATCCGTCACCGCCGGTAACGCGTCGGGCATCAACGACGGCGCCGGCGCACTCGTCCTCGCGACGGGCACCGAGGCAGCCAAGCGCGGTCTCACCGGACTGGTCACGCTCGAAACCGTCACGACGGCAGCCATGGAGCCCGGCCTGATGGGCTACGCTCCCGTGCTCGCTCTCGAAAAGCTCTTTGCACAAACAGGATTGAAGCCGTCCGACATCGGCA
Source organism: Rhodococcus sp. RCBS9 (assembly GCF_029457415.1). Taxonomy (NCBI): domain Bacteria; kingdom Bacillati; phylum Actinomycetota; class Actinomycetes; order Mycobacteriales; family Nocardiaceae; genus Rhodococcus; species Rhodococcus sp. RCBS9. The sequence goes on from NZ_CP120422.1 coordinate 2,785,776, forward strand.
CCGCCGAGGTCAACGAGGCGTTCGCTTCGCAGGCCATCGCCGTCATCCGTGACAGTGGCCTGGATCCGGAGAAGACCAACCCGTACGGCGGAGCGATCGCCCTCGGACACCCGGTCGGCGCCACCGGAGCCATCCTGACCCTGCGTGCCGCGCGCGACATGGTTCGCCGCGACCTCGAATTCGGCATCGTCACCATGTGCATCGGCGGCGGTCAGGCACTCGCTGCCCTGCTGAAGCGGGTCTGATCATGGCGGCCAAGCGCAAGCCGTCGTGGCACGACGACGAGATCACCGCAGTAGCCGAACTGGCCCGTGGTTTCTTCGATCGTGAACTGATCGCCAAGCGTGAGCAGTGGGACGCTCAGCATCGCGTCGACCGGTCCGTGTGGCTCGAAGCCGGCAAGCTCGGCCTGCTGTGCTGCTCGATTCCCGAGGAATACGGCGGGGGCGGTGGAACTTTCGCGCACGATCTCGCTGTCTTCGAGGCGCAGGGCTACTGCGGTGACTATGCGCTCGGTAACTCCGTGCACAGTGGCATCGTCGCCCACTACGTGCTCGAGTACGGAAGCGAAGAGCAGAAGAAGGCCTGGCTGCCAGGTATGGCAACGGGCGAAATCCTCGGCGCCATCGGAATGACCGAGCCAGGAACAGGTTCCGACCTCAAGGCAATCACCACGTCCGCGATCCGTGACGGTGACCACTACGTCGTGAACGGGTCGAAGACCTTCATCACCAATGGTGGCAGCGCAGACATGATCGTGCTTGCCGTCAAGACCGACCCCAAGGCGGGCGCCAAGGGTGTCTCGCTCCTGATCGTGGATCTTCGTGACTGCGAAGGCTTTGCGGTCGGCCGCGTGCTCGACAAGGTCGGTCAGCACGGCGCAGATACGTCGGAGCTGTCCTTCACCGACGTTCGCGTTCCCGTCTCGAACCTCCTCGGTGAGTCCGAGGGGCTCGGCTTCGGTCAGTTGATGGCGCAACTGGTGCAGGAACGCCTCATCATCGGCGCGCAGGCCATCGGCACCATCGAGCGTGCAGTCGAGGAGACCGTCGCATACACCAAGGCGCGTCAAGCGTTCGGGCACAGCCTCTTCGAGTTCCAGAACACCGCCTTCGAGCTGGCCGAGTGCCAGACGATCGCACGCACCTGCCGTGTCTTCCTCGACAACTGCATCGAGGATCACCTCAACGGCGAGCTGGACGGCGCAGACGCCGCGATGGTCAAGTACTGGCTCACCGAGCAGCAATGCGCCGTCGTCGACCGGTGCGTGCAGCTCTACGGCGGATACGGCTACATGCGTGAATACCCGATCGCGCGCATGTACGAGGACTCCCGCGTCCAGAAGATCTACGCCGGCGCCAACGAAGTGATGAAGGGCATCATCGCGAAGAGTCTTTGATCACCGGCGTCGAAAACCATTGACACCGACCAGGCACCCACCGAGCATTTCGGTGGGTGCCTTTGTGTGTGCCCACAAGCGGTATCGAGCTGTTCGGAAGGCAAACACTGATGAGCTTCACCATCGACGTCGGGTCGGCGCGCGTCACCCAACTGACAGAGCTGGCGCACTGGCCGTTTCCGCCGCGAGAGCTCTTTCCCCAGGCGAGTGAGGCCGAGATCAGTGAAGCGTCGGCGCGGCTGACACCGGAGTTCTTCGACGAGGGTAGTGGTGACCTCGTGCTTGCCATCCACACCTACCTGGTGGAGATCGGCGGCAAGGCCGTCGTCGTCGACACCGGCAACGGCAACAGCAAGCACCGGCCGAACCTCTTGCCGCATCACATGTTCGGCACCGACTACCTCTCACGCTTCGCAGCCACCGGTGTGTCCGCCGACGACGTCGATCTGGTGGTCAGCACACATCTGCACCCTGACCACTGTGGCTGGAACACCGCCCTCGACGCCGAAACCTGGCGGCCTACCTTCCCCCGCGCGACCTACATTTTCGATCGCACCGAACTGGCCGCGCTCGAACAACTCGCCGCCGACGGTCCACACGAAGGAGTGGTCTCGGATCTGGCGCAGACCTTCGAGGACAGCGTCCGTCCCGTTCTGGACGGGGCGAAGTGGGAGGCGGTCGACGACGGCCACGTCCTGGTCGAGTCCGAAGGCACACGCGTCGTCGTTCGCAGCGCGCCCGGCCACACGCCGGGCCACATCGTGATCGAGATTCGCACTGCCGACGGCGGCGCCGTCATCTCCGGCGATGTGGTCCACCATCCGATCCAGTTTCTGTACCCGGACCTCAGTCAGGGCGGCGACGCGGATCCCGAGATCGCGAGGGTCACCCGCCGCGAACTTCTCGAACGCTGCGCGTCGGAGGGACTGCTTCTACTTCCCGCACACTTCCCCGTCGACGAACCGATCGTGATCGAATTCGATTCGAGCGGTGCACCTCGTGCTTCCGGTCTGATCGGTCTTGCAACGTCCTGACTTGCCGCATCGTCCCTGGTGACGCATCCAACCCTCGGCTTCCGAACAGGTCCGATACCCTGGTTCATCGTGACCGCTGCAAATTCAGAGACCGCCCGTGCCCAGTACGACCTGATCGTCGTCGGTTCGGGATTCTTCGGGCTGACCATCGCCGAGCGTGCCGCTACCCAACTGGGTAAGCGCGTGCTGGTGTTGGATCGCCGTCACCACCTGGGGGGAAACGCATACTCGGAGGCAGAGCCGGAGACCGGCATCGAGGTCCACAAGTACGGTGCCCACCTGTTCCACACCTCCAACAAGAAGGTCTGGGACTACGTCACCCAGTTCACGGAGTTCACGAACTACCAGCACCGCGTCTTCGCGCTGCACAAGGGACAGGCGTATCAGTTCCCGATGGGACTCGGTCTCGTGTCGCAGTTCTTCGGTCGGTACTTCACTCCCGAAGAAGCACGCGCCCTCATCGCCGAACAGTCCAGCGAGATCGATTCGAAGGACGCCTCCAATCTCGAAGAGAAGGCGATCTCCCTGATCGGACGCCCGCTCTACGAAGCGTTCGTGCGTGACTACACAGCTAAGCAGTGGCAGACCGACCCCACCGAGTTGCCCGCCGCGAACATCAGCCGCCTGCCGGTCCGCTACAACTTCGACAACCGCTACTTCAACGACACGTACGAGGGCCTGCCCGTCGACGGCTACACGGCGTGGCTCGAGAACATGGCGAAGGATCCGAAGATCGAGGTCCGCCTCGACACCGATTACTTCGACGTCCGCGACGAACTGCGCACCGCCAGCCCCGACGCCCCTGTCATCTACACGGGCCCGCTCGACCGCTACTTCGACTACTCCGAAGGTGCACTGGGATGGCGCACCCTCGATTTCGAGACCGAGGTTCTGCCCACCGGAGACTTCCAGGGCACCCCGGTCATGAACTACAACGACGCCGACGTGCCGTTCACCCGTATCCACGAGTTCCGTCACTTCCATCCGGAGCGCGAGTACCCGACCGACAAGACCGTCATCATGCGTGAGTTCTCACGTGCCGCGGAGGCGAAGGACGAGCCGTACTACCCGATCAACACTCCAGAGGATCGCGAGAAGCTCTCCGCGTACCGCTCACGCGCCAAGAAGGAGACCGCGGAGAACAAGGTCCTCTTCGGTGGGCGTCTCGGCACCTACCAGTACCTGGACATGCACATGGCGATCGCCAGCGCGCTGACGATGTTCGAGAACACCCTGCGCCCGCATCTCGAAACGGGTGCGGAATTGGCAGGGGAGAGCGAATGAACGCACGTCATCTACTCGAAGGCGAAGATGCCGTCAGCGGCGACGAGGTGACCTACCTCGGCAAGTCCCTGCTTCAGCGGATCATCCTGCCCCGCGCCGGTGAGCCGCTCGACGTCCGCACGTTGTACTTGGAAGAGTCCTGGTCCAACAGTCGGCGGGCGCACTCGACCTCGCGCACGTCGGTAGCGCTCGGCGCCGAGACCGAGGTCTCGTTCGCCACATACTTCAACGCGTTCCCTGCCAGCTACTGGCGTCGATGGTCCATCCTGAAATCGGTGGTCCTTCGTCTCGAGCTGTCCGGCCACGGCCGCGTCGACATCTACCGTTCCAAGGCGGATTCCTCGCGAATTCACGTGGAAGGCAAGGAATTTGCCGACGGCGATGCCGCGGTCGAGTTCGAGGTGGAACTGGCGCCGTTCGAGGACGGTGGCTGGATCTGGTTCGACATCACCACCGATACGGCAGTGGTCGTCGAGAGCGGCGGCTGGTACGCGCCCGTCGAGGCTCCCGGCGAAGCGACTGTCGCCGTTGGTATTCCGACGTTCAACCGTCCGACCGACGCGGTCAAGGCGCTTGCTGCACTGGCTTCGGATCCGCTGGTGTCGGACGTGATCAAGGCCGTCATCATGCCGGATCAGGGCACCCGCAAGGTGCGTGACGAACCCGGATTCGCCGAAGCTGCTGCAGCGCTCGGTGATCGGCTCGCCATTCACGATCAGGGCAACCTCGGCGGCTCGGGCGGATACAGCCGAATCATGTACGAGGCACTCAAGACGACGCAGTGCCAGCACATCCTGTTCATGGACGACGACATCGAGATCGAACCGGACTCGATTCTGCGTGCGCTTTCATTCTCGCGCTTCGCGAAGTCGCCGATGCTGGTGGGTGGGCAGATGCTCAACCTGCAGGAACGAAGCCACCTCCACGTGATGGGTGAAGTGGTCGACCGCGGCATCTTCATGTGGACCGCGGCACCGAACGTCGAATACGACCACGATTTCTCGAAGAAGCCGCTGCGCGAATCGAAACTCCTGCACCGCCGCATCGACGTCGACTTCAACGGCTGGTGGATGTGCATGATCCCGCGCCAGGTCGCCGAAGAAATCAAGCAGCCGCTACCGCTTTTCATCAAGTGGGACGACTGCGAATACGGTTTGCGCGCAAAGAAAGCCGGATACCCGACCGTCACACTTCCGGGTGCCGCGATCTGGCACATGGCGTGGAGCGACAAGGACGACGCCATCGACTGGCAGGCGTACTTCCACCTCCGTAACCGTCTGGTGGTGGCCGCGCTCCACATGCCGGGCAACGGCCGTGGCCTCGTGGTCAACACGGTGAAGGCAACGCTCAAGCACCTGCTGTGCCTCGAGTACTCCACCGTCGCGATCCAGAACAAGGCCATCGCGGACTTCCTCGCCGGACCCGAGCACGTCGCGAACATGCTGCCGACGGCACTCGGTGAGGTCCACGCCCAGCGCAAGGAATTCTCCGACGCGGTCGTACTGCCGTCGTCGACTGCGTTGCCGCTGCCCTCCGGTGCGGATGTCGGAGACGTGAGCCTGCCGCTGTCGACCGTCGCGAAGATCACCCGGGTCCTCAGGGCCGGAGTGCACAACGTGAAGCCGGCCAAGCCGGAACACCTCGAGCGCCCTCAGCTCAACGTTCCGACCATCGACGCCCGTTGGTTCCTGCTCTCGCAGGTCGACGGCGTCACCGTCACCACGGCCGACGGTCGCGGCGTCGTCTACCGCAAGCGAAACCCGAAACTCGCGCTCGAACTGCTCAAGGAAGCAACACGGTTGCGCCGCGAACTCGCCGCCCGTTTCCCCGAGCTCAAGAAGCAGTACCAGGACGCCGTTCCTTCACTGACCAGCACGGAAAGGTGGGAACGTGTCTTCGGCATCTCCTGAAGTACAGATTCTGGCCGGGATTCAGTCGACCGTCGGGCAGCTGCCGGGAGCCGTCAAGGTCGCCCGCGGTATGTCTCACTTCGGTGAGCACTCCCTCGGGTGGATCGCGATCGCTGCCGTCGGAGCTGCTGTGGACAAGCCGCGTCGACGGGAATGGGCCGGAGCGGCCGTCGGAGCATTCGGTGCACACGCCGCCTCCGTGGTGATCAAACGAGTGGTCAGGCGCAAGCGACCTTCCGATCCTTCGGTGCAGGTCAACGTCTCGACACCGAGCAAGCTCAGCTTCCCGTCATCACACGCGACGTCGACGACGGCGGCGGCTGTGCTGATCGGTCGGCTCACCGGGCTACCCTTACCGGCGTTGCTGGTGCCCCCGATGATGCTTTCGCGTCTGGTCCTGGGAGTTCACTACCCGACCGACGTACTCGCCGGAGCGGCACTGGGAGCCGCATCCGCGGCGGTAGTTCGCCGGGTCGAAGAAGCCAGAGCCGAACAGAAATGTGGAGATAAATGAGCGAGGAACCGGCTACGGTCAGCGGACCCCCGAAGTCCCTGCCCGCCGGCATCGTCAAGGCGCTTCGCCCACGTCAGTGGGTCAAGAACGTCCTTGTGCTGGCAGCGCCCATCGCGGCCGGAACCGCCACCGAAGCCGACGTGCTGTTGCCCGTCGCGCTGGCGTTCGTCGTGTTCTGTATGGCGGCATCAGGCATCTATCTCGTCAACGACGCGATGGATGTCGAAGCCGACCGTGCTCACCCCACGAAGCGATTCCGTCCCATCGCGGCCGGCGTTCTACCCGTCAACATCGCCTACGGCATGGCAGTCGTGCTGCTTGCCGGTGCGATCGGGCTGTCCTTCCTGGCCAACTGGCAACTCGCCGTGGTCATGGGCGTGTACATCGTCATCCAGCTCGCCTACTGCTTCGGTCTCAAGCATCAGGCCGTCATCGACATCTGCATCGTCTCGTCCGGCTTCCTGCTTCGAGCGATCGCCGGTGGCGTTGCCGCCGAGATCGATCTCTCGCAGTGGTTCCTGCTGATGATGGCGTTCGGCTCACTCTTCATGGCGGCAGGCAAGCGCTACGCCGAATTGCAGTTGGCCGAGAAGACCGGCGCCAAGATCCGTAAGTCCCTCGAGAGCTACACGATGACGTACCTGCGTTTCGTGTGGACGATGGCAGCGACGACGCTGGTCCTCTGCTACGGACTGTGGGCGTTCCAACAGGACGCCATCAAGGGCACCAACTGGTACGCCATCTCGATGGTGCCGTTCACCATCGCGGTGCTGCGATACGCGGTGGACGTCGACGGCGGCGAAGCCGGAGAGCCTGAGGAGATCGCGCTCGGTGACCGGGTGCTGCAACTCCTCGCGATTGCGTGGATCGGAGTAGTGGGTGTCGCTGTCTACCTCGTCTGAGCCACGCACCGAGGCCGACCCGCACGTCGACACTGCGGCGAATCGCACCACCCTCAGTCGAGGAGTTTTTCTCGGCGGGGTGGTGCTTGCTGCTGCCCTCATGTTCTGGGGTGCGTGGGAGCGTCGCTGGATCGCCGACGACGGACTCATCGTCTTGCGAACCGTCCGCAACCTGCTTGCGGGGAACGGCCCGGTCTTCAACGCGGGTGAGCGTGTCGAGGCGAACACGAGTACCGCGTGGACGTACATCGTCTACGCGTTCAGTTGGCTCACGCAGATCCGTCTCGAATACGTTGTTCTGACGATCGCGCTCGTACTCTCGACTGCTGCCGTCGTGTTGGCGATGCTCGGCACCGGTCGTCTGTACCGCGGCGTTCGGCCGTCGGCGGGCGGAACGATCCTGCTGGTACCGGCAGGTGTTCTCGTCTACATCGCGGTTCCGCCTGCGCGAGATTTCGCCACTTCCGGGCTCGAGACATGCTTGGTGATCTTCTGGATCGCGCTCCTGTGGGTACTGCTCGTTCGGTGGGCGCAGGCGTCGACGCCGTCCACGGCGTCGATCCTGACTCTCTCGTTCGTGGCCGGACTCGGACCACTGGTTCGACCCGAGATGGCGATTCCCGGTGCTGCCGCGTTGATGATGATCGTTCTCTCCGCAGGCCTGACCTGGAAGATTCGCACACTGATCGTCGTCGTCGCCGGACTTGTCCCGGTGGCCTATCAGATCTGGCGAATGGGCTACTACGCCTTGCCGTACCCGAACACCGCGGTGTCGAAGGACGCCGGTGGCGCGAAGTGGGCGCAGGGTTTTGCTTACCTGTGGAACCTGGTCGGGCCGTACCTGCTCTGGTTACCGTTGCTGTTCCTGCTCATCGGTGCGCTGCTGCTCGTGTGGCGAAGCCGAGCGGACACACCTACCGCTACCGCAGATCAACCCACACGCCCGCTGTGGCAGCGCTTTCAGCAGTTTCTGCGCACGCCGCGGGCGATTGTCACCTTCATTCTCGGCAGTGGGCTGATCCTCGGGATCTACTCTCTGCGCGTCGGCGGCGACTTCATGCACGGCCGCGTCCTGTTGCCGGTGTTGTTCTGCCTGCTCATCCCGGTGGCGGTCATTCCGTTGCGGGTGCCGGCGCGGGCAGCGTTCGGAAGTAATCGCGACACCGCGATCTTCGGAGTCTCGGCGGTGCTGTGGATCGGCACGATCATCTGGGCCTTCTTCGCCGCGAACACGACGGGTATGCCCGAAGGATCCGTGGTGGGTCGCTCGGGAATCGTCGACGAGCGAGCGTTCTACGCACTCAACACCGGTCACAAGCATCCGATCCTGGCCGAGGACTACCTCGACTATCCGCGAATGCGTGCCATGGTCGAGACCATCGCGCGGACTCCGGAGGGTGGGCTGCTGCTGCCGTCCGCGAGCTACGACTCCTGGTTCGTCGTCCCACCACCCGGACCGATCGAAGAGCCGGCCGAGCACGTCGTCTTCTTCCTCAACCTCGGAATGACGAGCATGAACGTCGGCCTCGACGTTCGGGTGCTCGATCAGATGGGGCTGGCGTACCCCCTGGCAGCTCACACCGAGCGACTCGAGGACGGCCGGATCGGGCACGACAAGAATCTCTATCCGGACTGGGTGGTCGCGGACACGGGAATGATCGACGTTCGACCGTGGCTGCCGTTCTTCCTCGACGAAGACTGGGTTGCGGACGCAAAGCTGGCCATCACCTGCCCGGAAACGCAGGAGTTGCTCACGTCGTACCGCTCCGAGCTGACCTGGGCCAGATTCAAACAGAACTTCCAGCAGGCATTCGACTTCGCGAAGTACCGATTCGACCGGGTTCCGGCCTACGAATTGGAACGCTGCGGTCTCGTTCCACCGGAGTCACCCAGGTGATGTGATCAGCATCACCGACTGTTGAGGGTTTGAATATTTCGATTCAGTAACACCGAATTGATTGGCCACGATGTACTCGAAGACGATTCACCTAACCTGAATCACCCCCGAGGGGTGATGACGGTGTTGCTCGCGGATTGGGACGTAACGGTCCACCTATTTGTCACAGCTGAACCTGTGACATAAAGTCCAGCGAGCGCAGTGTGACTTGGAAGAGGTCCGCTGCCGACCCGAACTCGTTCGGGCTGGCAGAAAAGCCTGTTCCCCGACGGAATCCGCCGGAACCACTCCACCGAGTGGGTTCCGCAGACGAAGAGAGAGAGCAGTATCCATGCGTTTTGCCAGAAAGAGGCTGACCCAGCGCCTCAAGCACCGAGCGTTGGCCATCGGTGCCGCAGCACTTGTGCTCCCCCTTGCTGCAGGAGTTGCCGGTAGTGCTGTCGCCTCTGCTGCGCCTGCGCACACTGCTCCCAGCCACACCGCCCCCTCCGGCGGATACGACGAGCTGTGGGTGCCCTCCTCGATGGGCAACATCAAGGTCCAGGTCCAGTGGGCCGCTCGCGGCGGAAACGCTGCCCTTTACCTTCTCGACGGCCTGCGTGCGCGTAACGACGCCAACGCGTGGAGCTTCGAGACCAATGCGATGGACCAGTACCGCAACGACAACATCACCCTCGTGATGCCCGTCGGCGGCGAGTCCAGCTTCTACAGCGACTGGTATGCACCGTCGAACTTCAACGGCCAGCAGATCACGTACAAGTGGGAAACCTTCCTCACCGAAGAACTGCCCAACTTCCTCGCGAACTACGGCGTCTCGCCCACCAACAACGCGGTCCTCGGCCTCTCGATGGGTGGCAGCGCTGCTCTGACGCTGGCTGCTTACCACCGTGACCAGTTCAAGTTCGCCGGCTCGCTGTCGGGCTACCTGAACATCTCGGCTCCGGGCATGCGCGAGGCAATCCGCGTCGCAATGCTCGATGCCGGTCGCTTCAACGTCGACTCCATGTGGGGACCGCCGTGGAGCCCGTCCTGGCTGCGCAACGACCCGTTCGTCTTCGCGCCGCGTCTGCAGGGCCTGTCGATGTACATCTCGTCGGCAAGCGGCCTGCCTGGTGAATACGACCACCCGCGCGCACCGATCGACTACTACAACACGGCTAACGGCATGGGCCTCGAGGCTCTCGCCCTGGTCAACACCCGTGCATTCCAGATCCGCATGAACTCGCTGGGTATCCCGGCCACCTACAGCTTCCCGTCCAACGGCACGCACTCGTGGCCGTACTGGTCGGCAGAGCTGTGGAAGGCTCGCGGCCAGATCCTCGACACCATGAACGCTTGGTGATCGTGCGCGATCCCGTGACCTAGTCACTTCACCAGTGCCGTTCCGGACTCCTCGAAGGAGAACCGGGACGGCACTTGTGTATTCAGGTGCTGCACAAGCGCCCGATGTCAGTAACAATTGCACCACCAGTAACAGCGCGGCTACCCCAAGCGGGGATCGTTTGCGTGTAGAAATAGTTTCAACGGGGGTCTGGCTGCTCAGGCGGCCACACGATCGACGCGCGGACCGAACGTAAGGAAAGAGAGTGAGCTCATGCGAGTAGGCCTTGCCACGGAGGACCGTCGCCGGTCCCGGGCAACCTTCCGGACAAAGGTCGTCGGCGCACTGGCAGCGATGCTGGTTCTGCCGATCGCCGCGGGCTTGACGACGGCCGGAACCGCGGCAGCCGCGCCGGCACCTGCTCAGGCCGCACCGGCCGCCACCCAGAACCCCACCGGAGCAGCGGTCACGAAGGTCGACTGGCTCAGCGAGCGTCGCGTCGCGCTGTGGGTGAACTCTCCCGCGATGGGCACCCCGATTCAGGTGCAGATCCTCTTGGCCCGCGATTGGAACGTCAATCCGTCGGCCAGCTTCCCCTCGGTCTGGATGCTCGACGGTCTTCGCGCGACCGACAACGAGAACGCCTGGACCTACGAGACCGACGCCGAGTCCTTCTACGCGGACAAGAACGTCAACGTCATCCTCCCGGTCGGCGGTCAGTCCAGCTTCTACTCCGACTGGCTCCAGCCCGACAACGGCAAGAACTACCAGTGGGAGACGTTCCTGACCAAGGAACTGCCCCCCATCCTCGAAAAAGACTGGCGGACCACGCAGACACGCGGTGTCGTCGGACTGTCGATGGGCGGCACGTCCGCCATGTTCCTCACGGCGCGCAACCCCGGCTTCTTCAAGTTCGCCGCTTCGCTCTCCGGCATCCTCACCACCACCTCGCTCGGCATGCCTCAGGCAATCCAGTTCGCGATGACCGACGCCGGTGGATACAACTCCGCCGCGATGTGGGGACCGCCGTCCAACCCGCAGTGGGCTGCACACGATCCGTACGCGCTCGCCGAGAAGCTCAAGGGCGTCAGCCTGTACGTCTCGAGTGGTAGCGGTACGACCGGCCCGTACGACCAGCCGTCGGGAATTCCCGGCGTGAGCACCAACTACGCAGGCATGGGCCTCGAGATCCTCGCTCGCCTGACCTCGCAGACCTTCGCGACCAAGCTCAACCAGCTCGGCATCCCCGCGCAGGTCAACTACCGCCCGTCCGGAACCCACTCGTGGCCGTACTGGCAGTTCGAGCTTCATCAGCTGTGGCCGCAGTTGGCCAACGCCATCGGCGTCGAGGTCGAGAAGCCGGCTTGCGGCACTTCGGGTGAGATCGGTGCGACGGCCGCAGCCAACGGCTGGATCGGTGACTGCATCACCCCCGAGTACAGCGTCGCGGGTGGCCTGGCACAGGACTTCCGCAACGGTCGCATCTACTTCACCAGTGGAACGGGCGCCCAGCCCGTCGCCGGTCGTATCGCCGGCGCGTACATGAACACCGGAGCAGCGGCCGGCCCGCTCGGCTTCCCGCGTACCCCCGAACTCGGTACCCCCGACGGACGCGGACGCTTCAACCACTTCCAGAACGGCTCCATCTACTGGACCCCGCAGACCGGCGCTCACCCCGTCAGCGGTGACATCCTCGCCGAGTGGTCCACACAGGGTTGGGAAGGTGGCCCGCTCGGCTACCCGACTGCCGACGAGATCGCGACCCCCGGCAAGCCGGGCAAGGTCCAGGGATTCGAGATCGGCGCAATGTACAGCAGCGCCAACGGAACTCACGCGGTTCTCGGAATGATCATGGGCAAGTACGGCGAACTCGGCTGGGAAAACGGCTGGCTCGGATTCCCGAAGTCGAACGAGGTTCCGATCAAGGACAACGGACGCTTCACCGAGTTCGAGGGCGGCAACATCTACTGGAGCCCCGGCACCGGTGCATGGTCCGTCGAGAACGGTCCGCTGTTCGACGGTTGGAAGAGCGTCGGATACGAAGGTGGACGACTCGGATTCCCGATCAGTGACAAGTTCGACATTCCCGGTGGTGTCCAGCAGAACTTCCAGTTCGGCTACATCACGGTGATCGGTGACAAGACAGAAGTTCACTAACTCACAGTGGTGCACGACGGGCGGGCCCGATCACGGATCGGTGCCCGCCCGCGTGCGTTGCGTAACCTGTTGATGGACTTTCGACTGAAGGCAAGGACGGACATTGATGTCGCTTTTCTCGGGTAACCGAAACACTTGTGCACGCGCGATCGCGGTCGGCGCCCTGGCGCTCGCCACCGGTGGCGCGCTTGTCGCGTGCGGTAGTGACGACTCCACTGCAACCTCCAATCCGGTCACCACGACGTCCGCGGCGGCTTCGTCCTCCAGCGGTTCGGCATCTGCGTCCGCCTCTGCGACCACGACGGCGTCGGCTGCGCCCACCAGTCCGGGAGCCGCGGCCACCGCGCCGCCGGAGCAGCCGCAGAGCATCGAGGGCTTCCCGGGTCCCACAGTCGTCGAGGTCAGTCCCGAGGCACAGAAGTTCCTCGACGGACTGAAGGCGAAGGGCATCACCCCAGCCGGTGACGGAAGCATCGCCGTCAACACGGCCAATTACATCTGCGCTGCCGGTCCTCAGACCGACGACGAGGTCCTGACCTTCGTGACCGCCTTCGTCGGCCAGGAAGCGTCGGCGGAAGGCAAGCAGATCACTCCCGAGCAGGCAGGTGCGAACGCTCAGATCTACATCGACGTCGCCAACGCCACCTACTGCAAGTAGGCGCGGGTCATGGCGAGGTCTGGAAAGCGTCGTGGGTGCCTGATCCCGCTGCTGATCATTCTTGTGGTCGCAGCGGTCGTGATCGGCGGTTGGTACATCCTGGCCGGGCGGGTGCCTTCGCCGACTCCGATCCCGCCGAGCCCGGAGCCTCCGGTGTCTCAGCCGGCCAGTTGCCCCGATGTCCAGGTAGTAGCCATACCGGGTACGTGGGAGTCGAGCGCTACCGACGACCCGTACAACCCGACGGCCAATCCGGCGTCGTTGATGCTGAACGTGACCCGTCCTCTGCAGGAGAAGTTCGATACTTCACGGGCCGACGTCTACACCGTTCCGTATGTCGCACAGTTTTCGAATCCGGTGGCGATCCCGCCGGACGGACAGCAGTCCTACAACAACAGTCGGGCCGCGGGAACTGCTGCCACTAACGACTTTCTGATGAAGCGGCACGCCGAGTGCCCGCTCACGAGTTACGTCCTGACTGGATTTTCCCAGGGCGCGGTGATCGCGGGTGACGTCGCCGCGAGTATCGGCGACGGTACCGGCGCGGTGCCTGCCGATCTGGTTCTGGGCGTCGGCTTGATCGCCGACGGTCGGCGCGATCCGGCGTTCGGGAACACCGTTGGCCCGAGCGTTGCCGGTGTCGGCGCCGAGCTGTCGCTGAACGGGCTGAAGCTGCCCGGTCTCACGATGACCGGCCCGAGGCCCGGCGGGTTCGGTGACCTCAACGATCGGACCTATCAGATCTGCGCGCCGAGCGACGGTATCTGCGACGCGCCGGCAGCCGCTCTCAACCCGACCAACTGGCTGAGTTCGGCGCCGCGACTGCTCGAGTACTACAACAACCCTGTGCACGCGATGTACAACTCCTTCCAAGTCGATCCGAACGGCACGACGGCCACCCAATGGATGGCACAGTGGGCTGCGGAGAAGATCGACGCTGCACCGACGCCGCCCCACAGTTGAGTCACCGCCGCACTGTTGATTCGTCACAATCGGGCGTCTCGGGAGTTCGCTCGCGGGTAATCTGCTCGTTTGGTCCCGGTAGAGTGCTGCACGGTCCGGGGGCTTCCTCTACAGTGCTGTCACGTAAGTGACTGGCGAGTAGGTTCGATTTGTCCGAGTTTGTAGTTCGAGTACGACGTACGTGTCCATCACAGGAGATCGATATATGAGTTCCACCCACGGCAGCGATGCCCTACGCAAATTTCGGTTTGCGGCCGGTGGCGAGGGCAACGCCGAAGAGGGTGGTGCGCGACGCTTCGTCAAGCTCGCGCAGAAGGCCGAGGAACTCGGCTACGACTCGTTCATGATTCCGGATCACCTGGGTAATCAGGTCGGCCCGATCGCCGCTCTCGGAGCGCTCGCGGTGGCCACCGACAAGATTCGTCTCGGCACCGCCATGTTGGCCAACGGCTTCCGTCATCCCGCTGTGCTCGCGAAGGACGCGGCGACAATCGACGTGCTGTCCGGTGGTCGACTCGAACTCGGTATCGGTGCGGGCTGGATGAAGGAAGAGTTCGACAAGGGCGGCATCGCCTACGAGAGCCCGGGCGTTCGCATCGAGAAGCTCGAGGAGTCTCTGCAGATTCTCGACGTTCTTCTGCGCGGGCAGGAATGCACTTTCGAAGGCAAGCACTATCAGGTGCGCGGCCTCAAGGGCAGCCCGCGACCGCGGCAGGGCCCGCGGCCACCGATCATCGTGGGCGGCGGAGGCCCGAAGATGCTTGCTCTCGCGGCGAAGTACGCGGACATCATCTCGGTCGCCACACCGACCAACCGTGACGGGCGGCTTCTGCTCTCCGGAATCACGATGGAAAAGACCATCGAACGTGTCGAGCGGATCCGCGAGGCTGCCGGCGAGCGTTTCGATGAGATCGAACTCAACTGGACCATCACCATGATCATGATCACCGACGATCGAGAGCAGGCTGCCGAAATGGCAATCGCCGCTCTGGACCAAGGTTTTCCGCCGAACATCGAAGTGGATCGTAAGCTGAGCGTGGAGGAGCTGTTGAACTCTCCATACCTGGCTGTGGGCACTTTCGAGGAAATCGCAGACCAGATTCGACTGGTCCGCGAGAAGACGTCGATGTCGTACGTCGGGGTCTTCCCGACGCAGATGGAAGCGTTCGCCCCGATCATCCCGTTACTGGCGGGCGAGTAGGCCGGAGAATACGGACGATGCGAATCTGTAACATATCGATGGTTTGGGATCGATGAAGTGATTCAGGTGAGTTGCGCACAAAGTGCGATTCGATTGATCGAAGATGGACCCGAGAGAGCGAAGGAAGTCTGGGGCGCAGGCATGAAAGACAGTGCTTGTGTGATCGCTTCGGAGGAGATGGAATGAACGCGCTGTTCGATGGCTTTCTCGACGAGAAGGGCCAGATCCGCCTGCAACCAGGCTTCACGCTGGTCGACTACGTCGAGCAACACTCGCGTGTCAACGCGGACGAGCTCGCGTATCGGTACATCGACTACTCACGCGAGCGTGACGGTGAAGCCCTGGAGCTGACCTGGGAGCAGTTCGGTGTGCGTCTGCGCGCTGTTGCAGCCCGTCTGCAGCAGGTCACCAAGCGTGGCGACCGTGTCGCGATTCTTGCTCCGCAGGGACTCGACTACGTCATTTCGTTCTTCGCGGCCATTCAGGCCGGTTCCATCGCGGTGCCGCTCTTCGATCCGGACGAGCCCGGTCACACCGACCGTCTTCACGCTGTTCTCGGTGACTGCAAGCCGACTGCGATTCTGACTGCCGCATCGTCGGCGGCCGGTGTTCGACAGTTGTTCCGCTCGCTTCCCGCTGCCGAGCGTCCGCGCATCATCGCCGTCGACGCGATTCCCGACACCGTCGGTGAAACGTGGGTTCGCCCCGACATCGAACTCGACGACATCGCGTACCTGCAGTACACCTCGGGTTCGACCCGAGTTCCCGCCGGCGTGGAGATCACCCATCGTGCTGTCGGAACGAACGCGCTCCAGATGGTCGACTCCATCGAACTCAACGAGGACTCTCGGGGCGTCACGTGGCTGCCGCTGTTCCACGACATGGGCCTGCTGACGGTCATCCTGCCTGCTCTGGGCGGCAAGTACATCACCATCATGAGCCCGCGTGCTTTCGTGCAGCGGCCGTACCGGTGGATCAAGGAACTTGCTGCGGTTTCCGACGGCGCCGGCACCTTTGCTGCCGCTCCCAACTTCGCTTTCGAGCACGCTGCCGCGCGTGGCCTGCCGAAGGACGGCGAGACCCTGGACCTGAGCAACGTCATCGGTCTGATCAACGGCAGTGAGCCGGTCACGACGTCGTCGATGCGCAAGTTCAACGACGCTTTTGCTCAGTACGGTCTGCCCAAGACTGCGATCAAGCCGTCGTACGGCATGGCCGAGGCGACGCTCTTCGTCTCCTCGACCAAGCATTCCGACGAGGCCAAGGTCATCTACGTCGACCGCACGGAACTCAACAAGGGACGCATGGTCATCGTCGACCAGTACTCCGAGAACGCAATCGCGCAGGTCTCCTGTGGGTACGTCTCGCGCAGTCAGTGGGCGGCGATCGTCGATCCCGAGACGCTGACCGAGGTCCCCGACAATCACGTCGGCGAGATCTGGTTGCACGGCGAGAACATCGGTATCGGCTACTGGGGTCGCCCTGACGAGACGGCGGAGACCTTCCACAACAAGCTGGACAATCGGTTGAGCGAAGACAGCCACACCGAGGGCACGCCGGCGGATGCCAACTGGATGCGTACCGGCGACTTCGGCGTCTACGTCGACGGCGAGCTGTACATCACCGGGCGCGTCAAGGACCTCGTGATCGTCGACGGTCGCAATCATTACCCGCAGGACCTCGAGGCTTCGGCTCAGGAAGCCAGCCCGGCTCTGCGCCCCGGCTTCATCGCTGCGTTTGCCGTACCGGCCAACCAGCTGCCGTCCGTCGTGTTCTCCAACACGCACTCGGGTCTGAAGTTCGACGACGACGATTCCTCGGAGCAGTTGGTCATCGTGGCCGAGCGTGCTCCCGGCGCAGGCAAGGCCGATCCGCAGCCGATCGCGGACACTGTGCGTGCGGCGATTTCTTCCCGTCACGGCGTCACGGCCCGAGACATCCTGCTCGTCCCCGCGGGTTCGATTCCGCGTACGTCGAGCGGCAAGATCGCTCGCCGCGCGTGTAAGGCGAGCTATATCGAGGGAACGTTGCGAGGCGGCTATCAGCAGACCGCATTCCCCGATAGCGTTTGAGGAGCAGTCCCTTCATGATCGGTGGCTTGGTGAGTTGATGGTTGAACAAGATGGTGCGCAGAGCAAAGACGTTGTGAGCGAGATGAGTGTCGCGCAGCTGCGTGAGTGGCTTCGCAATTGGATCGCCAACGCGACCGGTCAGCCGGCGGGTTCGATCACGGACGATCGCCCG
The DNA here is from genome assembly GCF_029457415.1 of Rhodococcus sp. RCBS9. NCBI lineage: Bacteria > Bacillati > Actinomycetota > Actinomycetes > Mycobacteriales > Nocardiaceae > Rhodococcus > Rhodococcus sp. RCBS9. The sequence goes on from NZ_CP120422.1 coordinate 2,803,260, forward strand.
ATGGAAGAGTTCGGGCTCGCCTCGCGGGACGCAGTCGCTCTGAGCGGAGACATCGAGGATCTGCTCGGCGTCACGCTGACCGCCACGGTTGCCTATCAACACCCCACCATCGCTTCGCTGGCTACTCGGATCATCGAAGGTGAGCCCGAGGCGCCGGAGGAGACCGTCGACGCCTCGTACTACGTCTCAGGCGGCACGACGGACGCTCACGACATCGCCATCGTCGGACTGTCCACACGATTCCCCGGTGCCGGGCACACGCCTTCGGACATGTGGGAAATGCTGGCGGACGGACGCGACGGCATCAGCGACCTCCCCGAGGACCGCTGGGCCGAGTTCATGTCGGATCCCGCCATCAAGGCCGCGGTCGAGAACGCGAACACCAAGGGCGGGTACCTCGACGACGTCAAGGGTTTCGACGCCGAGTTCTTCGCGATGTCTCCGCTCGAGGTCGTCAACGTCGATCCGCAGCAGCGCCTCGCACTCGAACTCGCGTGGGAAGCACTCGAGCACGCTCGCATTCCGGCCAGTGGGCTCAAGGGCAAGCAGGTCGGTGTTTTCATCGGCAGTTCCGCCAACGACTACCAGCTGCTCGCGGTCAGTGATCCGACGACGGCGCATCCGTACGCGTTGACCGGAACGTCGACTGCCATCGTCGCGAACCGGGTCTCGTACTTCTTCGACTTCCGTGGACCGTCCATCGCTCTGGACACCGCGTGTTCGTCTTCGCTGGTTGCCGTTCACGAGGCTGTGCGCTCGCTGCGCAGCGGTGACTCCAACATCGCGCTGGCCGGTGGCGTCAACATGCTGCTGGCCCCTCCCGGAACCCTCGGTTTCGATCAGACCGGGATGCTCGCTCCCGACGGAAAACTGCGTGCCTTCTCCGCTCAGGCTCAGGGAATCGTTCGCAGTGAGGGCGGCGGACTCGTCGTGCTCAAACGCCTCGAAGACGCCGAGCGTGACGGAGATTCCATCCTCGCGGTGATCGCCGGATCCGCGGTCAACCAGGACGGCCGTTCCAACGGTCTGCTCGCACCCAATCCCGATGCCCAGGCCGACGTGTTGCGTTTCGCGTACCGCGACGCCGGAATCTTGCCGACCACCGTCGACTACATCGAGGCGCACGGAACGGGTACCGATCTCGGTGATCCCATCGAGGCCGACGCGCTCAGTCGTGTCGTCGGTCGTGGTCGTGACGAAGACAAGCCGGCTCTGCTCGGTAGCGCGAAGACCAACTTCGGGCACCTGGAAGCAGCTGCGGGCGCCGCCGGCCTGATCAAGGTCGTTTTGGCGATGCAGGAAAACAAGATTCCCGCGACGATCAACTACCTGGGCCCGAACCCGCACATCGACTTCGAGAAGTCGCACCTGCAGGTGACGCCCGAGGCCACCGACTGGCCGCGCTACACCGGCAAGGCTGTCGCCGGTGTCTCCGGTTTCGGTTTCGGTGGAACCAACGCGCACGTCGTGGTCAAGGAATACGTGCCCGCCGACGCAGTAGTCGATGAACCGGTTGTGGATGCCCCGGTGGTCGACGAACCGGCAGCAGAGAACGAGAGCACCGTTGTGCTGGCCGTTTCCGGTGCGCTGCCGTCGCGTCGTCGCCGCGCAGCCGCTGACCTGGCCGACTGGCTCGAAACCGAAGAGGGAAGCAAGACGCCCCTCGCCGACGTCGCCCGCACACTCGCGCGTCGCAACCACGGACGCTCGCGCGCCGCTGTTCTGGCGAAGACGCGCTCCGAGGCCATCAGCTCGCTGCGTGCCGTCGCCGCGGGCAAGCCTGCTCAAGGAGTCTTCTCCGCCGACTCGCCGTCGCCCAAGGGCGCGGTGTGGGTGTTCTCGGGCTTCGGCTCGCAGCACCGCAAGATGGCCAAGCAGCTCTACACGGAGAACTCGGCCTTCAAGGCGGCCGTCGACGAGGTCGACGCGCTGATCCAGGACGAGGCCGGTTACTCGATGGTCGAGATGTTCCTCGACGATTCGATCGAGTACAACGTCGAGACCGCCCAGGTGGGAATCTTCACCATCCAGGTCGGTCTGGCCGCGTTGCTGCGTCACCACGGCGCCGAGGCCGAAGCCGTGGTTCCGCACTCGATGGGTGAGGCCGCTGCTGCATACGTGTCCGGTGGTCTGAACCTGGAAGACGCTGTGCGCGTGATCTGTTCACGTTCACGGCTGATGGGTGAGGCCGAGGGCGCACTTGTCGGTGACGACATCCGTCTGATGGCTCTGCTCGAGTACAGCGCATCCGAGATCGAGGCGCTACTGCCCACGTACCCCAAGCTCGAGGTCTGTGTTTACGCAGCTCCGACGCACACGGTGATCGGTGGACCACAGCCGGACATCGAGGCGATCGTCGCGGCCGCCGAGGCCGACGGCAAGATGGCGCGTGTCCTGCAGACCAAGGGTGCCAGCCACACCTCACAGGTCGATCCGTTGCTCGGCGAGCTTGCCGCGGAGTTGGCCGGTATCGAGCCGACCACGTTGAAGCTCGGCGTCTACTCGTCCGTCGACAAGGACACTTTCTACCGTCCCGGTCACGAGCCGATCCATCAAGAGGCGTACTGGGTCAAGGGTCTTCGCCACAGCGTGTACTTCACCAATGCGGTACGCGGTGCAGTTGCCCACGGCCACACCACTTTTGTCGAGCTTGCACCCAACCCGGTGACGCTGATGTCGGTGGCGGCTACCGCTTTCGATTCGGGCCTGCACGATATGGAGCTCATCCAGACGCTCAAGCGTAAGGAAGACGAGTCCGCGGGTGTTCTTGCCGCTCTCGCACAGCTGTACGTGCACGGCCATGCCGTGAACCTCGAGTCTCTGCTTCCCGCAGGCGATTTCGCTTCGGTTCCGCGTACCGCATTCCTGCGTAAGCCGTATTGGCTCGACATTCGCGTCAGTGCCGGCGGTTCGGCTCGCGTACCCGGTTCGCACGTCGCTCTGCCCGACGGCCGCCACGTGTGGGAGGTCGACGCATCCGCCGTCACCGATCTGGCTGTGCTCGTGAGCGCTGCTGCCGGACAGGTGCTCTCGGATGTCGCTCTCACCGCCGCCGTTCCCCATGGTGAGCTGGCCGGCGCTGCGACCCTGACCACGACACTCAACCCGCATCCGGGTGGAGCGTCGGTGCAGGTGCACGCCCGTGAGGGTGCTACGTTCCGTTTGCTGTTCGACGCCGTCGTCACGTCCGGTGAGCCGCTGCCCGAGCTGGTCGTCAGCGCGCCGGTCAAGACCAGTGCGCCGATGGAATCCCTGGCCGAGGTCGTCGAAGACGCCGGAGACAAGTGGGATCCGAACGGTTCGCAGAGCCTCGACGACCGCCTCAAGATCGTGGTAGCCGAGTCGATGGGGTACTCGCCGGAGGATCTGCCGGCCGAGGTTCCGCTCATCGAACTGGGTCTCGACTCGCTCATGGCGATGCGTATCAAGAACCGCGTCGAGTACGAGTTCGACATTCCGCAGCTCCAGCTCCAGGCAGTCAAGGATGCGAGCCTCAACGAGGTCAACAAGTACCTGCGCTACGCGATCGACAATCGCGAAGAGGTTCAGGCGATGGCCGACAAGCAGGCCGCGGAGAAGTTGGCGGCCGACGCTGCTGACGAGGACGTTGCTCCCGCAGAGGTGGCAGTGGAACTACCTACCACTGCTCCGGTTGCTGCTGCGCCTTCCGATCCTTCTCGAGCCGGAACTGCCGACGACGCAGGCTCGGACGTTCCGCCGCGAGATGCGGCCGAGCGCTTGACGTTTGCGACGTGGGCGGTTGTCACCGGGAAGTCGGCCAAGGGCATCTTCAACGATCTGCCGATCGTCGGTGACGAGGTCGCCGAGAAGCTTGCTGCTCGGCTTTCCGAGCGTGCCGGCGGCGAGATCACTCTCGACGACGTTCTCGACTCCACCACCATCGAAGAGCTTGCGGACGTCGTTCGCCAGTACCTCGAGGACGACGGCAAGATCGACGGACTCGTACGTACTCTGCGTGCCCGTCCCGAAGGTTCCACTGCCGTACCGGTATTCGTCTTCCATGCTGCCGGTGGTTCGACGGTGACGTACGAGCCTCTGCTCAAGCGCCTGCCCGCCGGCACGCCGATGTACGGGTTCGAGCGGGTCGAGGGCTCGATCGAAACCCGCGCTGCTGCTTACGTTCCGCTGCTGCGTGAGATCCAGGGCGACGGGCCGTACGTGCTGTGTGGCTGGTCGTTCGGTGGCGTGATGTCGTATGCGGTCGCGAAGTTGCTGCGCGAGCAGGGCGCCGACGTGCGTGTGGTCGGGCTGCTCGACACCGTCATGGCCGGCGAGGTCGTGCCGGACACCGAGGCGGAACGACGCAAGCGCTGGGAGCGCTACGGCAAGTTCGCCAAGCGCACCTACAACCTGGATGTGCCGCTGCCGCTTGACGTTCTGGCTTCCACCGAAGCCGACGAGGATCAGATCCAGATCTTGATGGACATGATCAAGATGAGCGGCGCCAAGATTCCCGGCGGCATCATCGAGCATCAGCGGACGTCGTGGTTGGACAATCGCGCCATCCAGACGGCCGAGTTCAGCAGTTACGACGGCGACGTCGTGCTCTACATGGCTGACAAGTACCACGACGAGCTGATGACGCTCGAGCCTGCATTCAAGACCCGCAAGGCAGATGGTGGCTGGGGTGACTACGTGAAGAACCTCGAGGTCGTCTACATCGGCGGGGACCACCTGCAGATCGTCGACGAGCCGTACATCGCGAAGGTTGCGGCAGACCTCACCACCAAGCTGGCCCAGATCGAGACAGCTCAGACCAAAGCAGCGGAAACCGGAGTTCAGAAGTGACGACAACCACCGCGGAGAAGCTCGCTGAACTCCGCGAAAAGTTGGAGAAGGCAAAGGAACCCGGCTCGGCTCGGGCCATTGCCAAGCGCGATGCAGCAGGGCACAGCACGCCGCGCCAGCGCATCGACATGTTGCTCGACCCCGGTAGCTTCATCGAGATCGGTGCCCTGGTGAAGATGGCGGGCGAGGGCAACCCGTACAGCGACGGCGTCATGACCGGTCACGGGACCGTCGACGGGCGTCCGGTAGCCGTGTTCGCGCACGATCAGACGGTGTTCGGCGGTGCCGCCGGAGAGATGTTCGGCCGTAAGGTCGCAGCTGTCAACGATTTTGCGCTGAAGGTGGGCTGCCCGGTCGTCGGTATCAACGATTCCGGTGGAGCTCGCATCCAGGACGCCGTTTCCTCGTTGGCCTGGTACGCCAACATGGGTTCACGTCAGGAGCCGTTGTCCGGCCTGTGCCCGCAGATCTCGGTCATCCTCGGTAAATGCGCCGGCGGTGCCGTGTACGCCCCGATCAACACGGACGTCGTGGTCGCGACCGAAGAGTCGTACATGTTCGTCACCGGACCCGACGTCATCAAGTCGGTCACCGGCGAAGAGGTCAGCCTCGAGGACTTGGGTGGAGCCCGCAAGCAGGCGGAGTACGGAAACATCCATCACGTCGCTCCCGACGAGAAGGCTGCCTTCGACTGGGTGCGTGAGTACCTGAGCTTCATGCCGTCGTCGTGCCAGGAGAAGGCGCCGCTGATCAACCCGGGCCTCGAACCCGAGATCACCGAGTCGGATCTCGAACTCAATGCGTTCATGCCGGATGCCGACAACGCCGGCTACGACATGCACGACATCATTCTGCGGATCTTCGACGACGGCACTTTCCACGAAATCGGAGCCCAGGTCGCGCACAACGTGATCACCGGATTCTCCCGCGTCGACGGCCTGCCCGTCGGTGTCGTGGCCAACCAGCCCACGTACCTCAGTGGCGCCCTCGACGCGGACAGCTCCGACAAGGCCGCCCACTTCGTGCGTCTGTGCGACGCTTTCAACATCCCGCTCGTCTTCGTCGTCGACACACCGGGCTTCCTTCCCGGCGTCGATCAGGAAAAGGTCGGCGTCATCAAGCGCGGCGGGCGTTTCCTGTTCTCGTACATCGAAGCCACTGTGCCGAAGGTGACTGTGGTGGTTCGTAAGGCGTACGGCGGCGGTTATGCCGTCATGGGCTGCAAGCAGCTCGGTGCCGACATCAACCTCGCGTGGCCGACCGCTCGTATCGCCGTGATGGGCGCCGAGGGTGCCGTCAACATCATGGGGCGGCGTCAGCTCGCCGAGGCCGGTGAGAATGCACCCGCGGTGCGTGCTCAGCTGATCAACTTCTACAACGAGTTCGTCGCGACGCCGTACATCGCGGCCGAGCGCGGATACATCGACGCGGTGATCGAGCCTTCGCAGACGCGTCTCGAGATCCGTAAGGCTCTGAAGTTGCTCGCGGACAAGACGATCTTCAAGAACCCGCGCAAGCACAACTTGATGCCGCTCTAGTTCTTTTTGTCACCGAGGGCGTCGAACTGGCGGCGTAGCGCTTCTATCGCCGCCAGGACGGCCGGCCTTTCGCTGTCTGTCCGCCAGGCGAGGTAGATGTCTCGGCCGAGCGGCGGAACCGTGTCGAGCATTCGAACACCTTCCGGCGGTACAACTCTCGCCAGACGTGGAATCAATGCGACGGCGAGGCCCTGAGCGACGAATTCGACCTGGGTGGGAAACTCGGCGACCTCGTACTCGATTCGTGGGTCGAACCCCTGCGCGCGCAGGGTCCGGACGGTGAAGGTGTGAAAGTCCGTTCCCCGGGTCCACGTCGCCCAGGCATGCTCGGACAGCTCGCTGAGCGCGACGACCTTGTTCTCCGCCAGCGGATGTGACGTCGGGAGAGCGAGCAGCGCCACGTCGTCGTACACGGGCGTGAAGGAGAGTCCGTCGGGAAGTTCGACGGGCAGAGTGCTCCAACTGTCGACCACCACGACGTCGAGGTCGCGGCGAATCAGTGCGGGGAGCAGTTCTTCGGATTCGCCTTCGTTGAAGGTGATTTCGAGCTGGGGGTGCGCATGCCTGATTTCGGCGATGGCTCGCGGCAGCACCGTCCTGCTGGGGGAGACCAGGGCGCCGATACGTACGCGGCCCGTCACCTCGCTCTGCAGCGACGCGATTTCCGCCTCGGCCTGGGCGAGCGTCGAGAGAACCTCTGCGGTTCGGCGCGCGAGGATTCGGCCCGCTTCTGTGAGTCGCACACCGCGGCCCTGCGGTTCGAGGAGCGGAACACCGACCTCTCGCTCGAGCTTGTTCAACTGCTGCGAAATCCCGGAGGGTGTGACATGCAAGGTGCGGGCGGCAGCCGCCACTGATCCGTTCTCGGCGACGGCGTGCAGGGCGCGAAGTCTTTCGAGATTCAACACAGTAGTAATGCTACCGAATATACGGTCTGAACATTTGCTTGTGCTGAATAGTTAGCGGCAGGAACATTGTCGAGTGACCACACTGACCTCCGCGACCGCGCAGACATCGACACCCACCCGAACTCCTCGGGGGCGCATCGACCCTCGACTGCTGGTCGTCGGAGGCGCAGCTGCGATCTCGATCAGTTCGCTCCTCATCAAGCTGGCCGATGTGGGGCCCTCGACCGCCGTCTTCTTCCGTTGCTTCCTGGCCTTGCCGCCGCTGTTGTGGTTGGCGTGGCGGGAGTACCGCCGGGTGGGCAAGCCGAGCCGGCGGGCAGTCGTTCTGCAGGTGCTCGGCGGTCTGCTGCTCGGGCTGGATTTCGCGTTGTGGTCACAGTCGATTCTGATGATCGGCGCGGGGATGGCGAGCGTCGTCGTGAACGTGCAGGTGGTCGTGGTGCCCGCACTGTCCTGGTTGGTGTTCGGCAATCGGGTGCCGATGCGGTTCGTCTTCGCCCTGCCGTTCATGTTCACGGGAATCGCCTTGGCGGGCGGCGTGTTCGGGGGTGCGGGAACCGGCGACGACTTGCTGTGGGGAACGGCGCTCTCGCTCGTCTCCGGAATCGCCTACGGCGGCTACATCTTCGTGGTCGGCCGGACGGGCGAGGCGGATCGGGCAGCGAGCCAGGTGTTGATCTCGACGACGTCCGCGGGCATCGCCGGGTCCGTCATCGGATCACTGTGGGGCCGGATCGATTTCGTCCCGGGCTGGGAAGCGTTCGGCTGGCTCGCGGCACTGGCACTGGTCGGCCAGGTGTTCGGCTGGATGCTGATGGGGAACTCGCTCCCTCGGCTTCCCGCCGAGGTGGGCGCGACGCTCCTGCTCATGCAACCGGTTCTCGCCGTGCTGCTGGCAGTTGTGCTGATCGGCGAACGGCCAGGCGTTGGGCAACTACTCGGGTGCGTCGTCGTTGTCGGAGCGGTCTCGGCCGTCTCCGTACGTCGCACCCGAGCAGTCACCCGAGTAGGTAGCGCAGGCTAATGCACCCGCATCTCGCCGGGCATCCACATGCCCGAGCGGGTTGCGGTGCCCGTCTCCACCTCTGCCGGAACCGCATTGGGGAAGTACCGGTCGTAGCGCTCGAGTGATCCCCAGTCCCGCGCCCAGTCGTCCTTCAGGTACGTCGGAACCGTCGTCGCACCGGCAAGAACCTCGGTGAATCCGAGCGGGCCACCGTTGTCCGCGGACTGCCAGGTGTCGGTGGAACTGACCGCAAGAGGACGGTCCGGGAGGATGCGGAAGTTCGGCATCTCGGCCACGCCGTTCTGATGTGTGAACGGACGTTGGCACGGGAACTGAAGGCCGACAGCCCAGTCCAGAAGCACCGGCTGCTCGTTGCCGATGTACGAGTTCAGGGACTCGAGCTTGGGCACGCGCGGCGGCGTGAATGCCATCCACTGATCGCCCGTGAGATTGGGATCGAACGCGACCACCCGAACGGCGTCCGCGTCCGGCGCGAGTTCGTCGATCGGGATACGGACGTTGCGCCACGACGGCGCGGGTCCGATGTCTCGCGGCATGTACGAACCCTGAACCTGCACGGTTCCGTCGGGCTGAGTCCTGCCGTACTCGACCAGCAGTGACTGGCCGTACGTGATCGCACCGGTGTTGTCGACGGACCACACACGCCCGGCGACGGACATGACCACCAGCGGTGATTCTTCACTGCGAGTGGGCAATCCGTACCAACTCGAGATGAGGGAAGCAGGTTCCTGCACGCCGGGCTGGTAGCTGCCCATGACCGGTGTCTTCGACGGATCGAGGCCGAAGGGGAGCTTGGCCGTGCTGCCGTTGACGCCGACGTTGCCGGTGCCGCCGCTGGTTCCGGCACCGGAACCGGTGGCGAAGGTGGGACCGACACTCTGGCTGTCGGTATTGCCCATGCCCTGCTTGACTTCGATGTAATCCGCAGTCAGATCGCTGGGAACCCCATTGGGGGAGAAGCCCTTCGAATCAACTCCCGACAACGGATCCTCGGCGTTGAATCCGGGAGCGGTCAGAGGCCGCAGATTCCCGGAATTGACGTCGGTCTCGACCAGAACGTCCTCGGCCATGCCGCAGGTCTTGCCCGCGAGTGCCTCGATGTTGCTTCGGCCCAGCGAGTACGCCGGGTACTGCGACACTGCACCCTTGAGTAGCGAGAGCACCTCGAACAGGACCATCAGACCGGCAATCACGGTGAGGGGAGCGGCCGCGAACTTGCGAATTCGTCTGCCCTTGGCCGTGTTCGGCTTCTCGGGCGGGGCGGCAAATCCCTCACGCAGGTACTGCCAGGCGGCAAAGGCCAAGGCGAGAGCAAAGAGTGCGAGGAACAGGGTGTTGGATTCACGGCCGTCGTAGGAGATGGTCTTGTCGAACCACGGCACGCCGTAACTCGAGACGTACCAGTAGCCGTTGATGCCGGCGAACGTCAACGCGAGCATCAGGAGCAGTCCGGCCACGAACACCGATCGGTTACGACGCGAGCGCAGGGCGGACGCGGACACGGCCACGGCGGTCAGCGCGGCGAGAGAACCGGCGATGCCCGCGTACGCACCGAAGTGGTGAGTCCACTTGGTGGGGTTGAACATCATCAGGAACATCGTGCCGAAGACGACGCCGACCAGGCGCCACGACGGACCGGTTGCCGCGCCGGGGACGCGACCGCGGCGCAACAACACGAAGAGCGTCGTGAAGAGGCACAGGATCATCGTCAAGAACGCGAAGCGTCGGGCAACCGAGCCGTCGACCGTCTGGACGAAGAGGTAGTAGTAGCGCAGGAAGTCCTGGTACCACTCGAGATTGGGGCCGATGATCGTTCGGACGCGCGTGGCTTCCATGACGCCGGCAAAGGTCTGGTCGGCGAAGATGACCACCAGCACGATGGTTCCGGCAGCGGCGATCGGAGCGAGAAGCGGCAGGGTGCCGACCAGTCGGTGACGCTTGACGACGATGCGCACCAACGGGCGCACACCGGCGAGAAGGGCTGCGATACACATCAATCCGGTGGGTGCGGCGGCAAGAGTGAAGGCGCCGATCAAGATTGCCGTGGCCGCGGGCAGCAGACGTCCGGTGGCGATGGCGCGCTCGATGGAGCACCAGGTGAGCAGTGCGCCGAGAGCCACGATGGGCTCGGGGCGAAGACCGTTGTTGTACGCCAGCCAGAAGGACAGGAACACCAGCCCGCCGGTCCAGAGGGCGACGTTGCTCCGGCGAACCGCCCGGCCGAGACGCGGGACGACCTCGCGGCTGATGACCATCCAGCAGAGGATTCCGGCGAGCAGAGCGGGCAGACGCATGAACGGGCTCGCGGTCGAGATCTTCGCCATCACGGCCAGCACTTCGTAATACCAACCGAACGGGGCCTCGGGAACGCCGAACCAACGGAAGTAGTTGGCCATGTATCCCGCGTCCGGTGAGACTCGAGCCATGGTGAGGAGGTAGCCGTCGTCGGCGGTGTTCGCGCCGATGAAGTGCCACACGACGAGCGTGCCGACCACCACTCCGTCGATACCGGAGAACTTCCACCAGCGCGCGGGCAGGAAGCGTCGGTGCTTGCGGCCGTCGGTGCCGTCGAGGCGAGCCAGGGCGACCAGCGCGACGATGGTCGAGAGGACTGCCACGATCATCGCGACCAGCTTCAAGACGCTGGGGCTCGAGGAGAAACGTGAGTCGATCGTCATCGAGAAGCCGAGGCCCTCGGGGGCAGCGCCGTCGGGCAGGTCGCTGAAGACGCCGACCACCTGCGGGCGGAAGTCACCGTCGAGCTGGCCACGAATCGGGTTGCCGTCGGGATAGGTCAGTCCGACGAACTCTGCCGTGGTTCGGTTGACGTCAGAGCTGAACGCGATGGCGCCACAGCGACTGGACTCGACGTCCTCGCGTGCCGCCGAAGCGACGACGACGTTGCGATCGAGCACGTCGACGCTGGTAGCGGACACGCGGACGAACATCGACGAGAGCGCGGCGCCGTCGCCCTGAGCAGGTGCCGTCGACAGCAGGATGCCGCCGCCCTCGGGCAGCGAGCTGACCGCGGTGCAGGGGATCGATGCGTTGACGTCGATGGGAACCTGCGCCATCAGCGGTGCCTCGACGTCGCCGATCACGCCGTTCTGCGGCCAGTTGACCGAAGCCGTCGTCTGCACGACGGGAAGCAGCGGAGTCGCCAGTGCGAGCACGAAGCCGAGCAAGCCGGCGATGATCGCGACCCATCGCGTGCGATGGAAACGCTCGCGGGCATCCTGACCAGCAGGAGGCGGCGAACTCGAAGTCTGGGATGAAGCTGTCACGGCGTCGGGCACGGCTACCGATGGTATGTCAGGGCTGAGCGTGGACCTACCGTGCCCAGGTGGTTGGTAGGTCCACGCGTAACAGTTACGACTGGTAACGAATCGGGCCCGGTGTCCAGGTGCCCGACCGGGTCTCGGTGGTGACGTTCATTTGCGCGGGAATCGCGTCCGGATCGAGCGGTGTGTACTGCTCGAGCGATCCCCAGTCACGATCCCAGTCGTTGTCCAGATAGGTCGGCAATGCCCTGGCCGAGAGCAGTTCGGTAGTCCAGCCGAGCGGTCCGCCGCCGTAGTGGTCCTGCCAGGCGTTGGTGGACTCCGCACCGATGCGGTCGGGCAGGATGCGCCACTCCGGGATCTCGGCGACGCCGTACAGGTGATCCACCGGACGTTGGCACGGGAAGGCCAGACCGACAGCCCAGTCCATCAGCACGGGATCGGTGGATCCGACGACGTCCTGCAGCGTGCGCATGGTCGGCACTCGTGGCGGTGTGACCGCCAGCCACTGGTCGGCGCTGATGTCGGTGTCACTGGCCACCAGACGCACGGTGTCGGCGTCTGCGGGCAGCTGATCCATCGGAACGCGCAGGTTGCGCCACGACGGCGACGGGCCGATGTCGATCGGATCGACACGTCCCAGTGCGTCGACGCTCCCGTCGGCCTGCTTCTTGCCGGACTCGACCTGCAGCACTGCGCCGGGGGTGACGATGCCGTCGGAGTTGACGTAGCGGATGCGTCCGGCGGCCGCGACGGTCAGGAGCGGTGCGGCGTCGTTGCGCTCGGGGAGTGAATACCAACCGGTGGTCAGTGACGCGTTCTGAGGTGCTCCGTAACTACCGAGCACCGGGGTTTTTGCGGGGTCGAGCCCGAACGGGAGCGCGACGTTGCTGCCGTTGACGCCGGCCGTCGACTGCGAGCCACCGGCGGTGCCGGATCCGGTTCCCGGCGTGGTGGTGCCGGACTGCGAGGTCGAGGTGTCGAGGCTGTTTGCACTGCCTGCCGTCGGGTCTTCTGCGTCGGCCGTGAGGTCGCCTGCAACCCCGTCCGGCGAGAACCCGGTTGATTCGCTCGCACCGAAGGCACCTGCGCCGGCGAGATCGGTGGGCCGATCCGTCAATTGCAGAACGCCGGCGTTCGGATCGGACTCGACGAGTACCTCACCCGCGAGACCGCAGCTTCCGCCGAAGACGGATTCGATGTTGGACTTGCCGATCGAATACGCGGGGTACTGCGCGACCGCGCCCTTGAGCAGGGACAGCACCTCGAACAGCACGACCGCTCCGGCCGCGATGGTTAACGGTGACGGGGCGAGAAGGCGGAGTCGCCTGGTCTTCTTGACGCTGTCCTCCGTGCCGTTTCGCCGGCGCGGCTCCATGACGTGGTACCACGCGGCCAGCAGCAGCGCGAGAATCGTGAGGCCGAGGAAGGCCGTCGAGAATCCCTTGCCGGCGATTGACGGCGGCTTGTCCCACCACGGGACGCCGTAACTCGAGACGTACCACCAGCCGTTGGAGCTCGTGAACGCCACAGCGAGGATGAACAGGATGCCCGCGGCGAACAGCGCGCGGTTTCGTTTGGAACGCATGCTCGACGCACTCACACCGACGGCAGCGAGGACGGCCACCGTGGCGGCCAGACCGGCGTACACACCGAAGTGGTGAGTCCACTTGGTGGGGGTGAACTGCATCAGGAGCAGCGACGCGAACACGATGCCGAGGATTCGGCGCGAGGGCCCGATAGCGGTGCCGGGGATCCGGCCCTTGCGCAGGATCATCATGACGCAGAAGACGAGTCCGACGATCATGACGAACATGCCGAAGCGGCGTGCGAGTGAGCCGTCGGGGGAGATGGTCATCAGTGCGTCCCAACGCAACCGTTCCTCGAACCACGGAACGTTCGGCCCGACGGCCGTTCGCACTCTGGTCGATTCGAGAACTGTCGCGAGGGTTTGATCTGCGAAGACCGCGACGAGCACCACGGTTCCGGCGGCGAGAATCGGCATGATCTGGGACAGGAAGCCGACGCGTTTGCCGCGGGCGATCAGGATCTGCAGGATCGGCCTGGCTCCGGCGATCAGCGCGCCGATGGCGATCAGCCCGGAAGGCCCGGCGGCCAGCGAGAATGCGGCGATCAGCACGGCCATCGCGGCGGGCAACAGACGTCCGGTGGCGATGGCGCGTTCGATGGAGCACCACGTGAGCAGGGCGCCGAGGGCGATGATGGGCTCGGGACGCAGGCCGTTGTTGTACGGCAACCAGAAGGCGAGGAACACGAGCCCGCCGGTCCAGATGGCAACCTTGTTGCGGCGCACCGCAACACCGAGTCGCGGTATCACCTCGCGGCTGATCACCATCCAGCACAGAATGCCGGCGATCAGCGCGGGCAGGCGCATCCACATGCTCGCGGTGCTGACCTTCGCGAACAGCGCCAGCACGTCGTAGTACCAACCGAACGGCGCTTCGGGGACGCCGAACCAGCGGAAGTAGTTGGCCATGTACCCGGAGTGCTCCGAGACTCGGGCCATGCCGAGCAGGTAACCGTCGTCGGAAGTGTTGGCGCCGAACACATGCCACAGCGCCAGCGTGCCGATAACCAGGGCGTCGATGCCGGTGAACTTCCACCATCGCGCCGGCAGGAACCGCCGTGCACGACGGCCGTCGACGCCGTCGATCCGGTGCAGTGCGTACAGCGAGACGATGGTCGAGAGTGCCGCGACGATCATCGCGAACAGTTTGAGAAGTGTGGGGCTGGACGAGAACCGGGAGTCGACGTCCATGTGGGCGGACAGTCCGGCGGGCGCTGCGCCCTGCAAGTCGGTGAAGATGCCGACAACCTGTGGGCGGTAGTCACCGGTCAGGGTGGTGCCGACGCCGTCGATACCGGTGACCGCCGCGACGGTCTGCTCGGAGTTGGTCGTGATGGTGATCGCCGTGCACCCGCTCAGTTGATCGAGCGGGGTCGAGATCAATACCGAATCGCGGATGAGTGCTTCGAGGCGGTCGGCAGTGGTGCGGACGGTGAGGCCGCGGGCGTTTCGGTCCGGCGCCCCGTTCGGCATGGTCGAGAGCAGTGTGCCGCCGCTGCCGCCCAACTGGCCGAGGGTGGAACACGGGATGGTGATGTCGAGCGATGTGGGCGAGTAGGAGATCAGCGGCGACGAAACGCTGTTGACGGTCCCACCCTGCGGCCAGTCGATGCTCGCGGCTTCCTGCTTGACGGGCAGGAAGGGCGTAGCGAGTGCAAGAAGCAGGCCAAGAAGGCCGGTGACTATCGCGATGAGTCGTGCCGTCCGGACTCTCTGGGAATCCGATTCTCGGGGAGCTTCGGGGCCAGTGGGCACGGGTTTCGGGGGCACTACTACTTCAGACGGCACAAGGAACGATGTTAGGCGAGTGCGGGCCCGCACATCCTGAGAGAACTACTCAGGATGCAACTTCCTGTTCGGATTGTGGTGTTTCAAGTGTTCGGGCGATGGTGTCGAGTGAAATACCCAACACTTCCGCGACCGCGCTGATGGTGAAGAAGGCGGGTGTCGCGATGCGGCCGGTTTCGATCTTGCGCAGAGTTTCGACCGAGATGCCGGCGTCGAGCGCTACCTGAACCATGCTTCGGTCGCCCCGCGCCGATCGCAGGAGTTCACCCAGTCGTAGTCCTCGTTCGAGTTCTTCCGCCGTCAGCGGCACGCGCACCATGTGCTTATAGTAATACCGGTATAGTTATTCGACAAGGAAGGTGTTCGAAATGGTCGAAATCAAGACCGCAGGGGAAATCGACGCGATGGCGGCGGCTGGGAGAATCACGGCGCAGGCTCTGGCTGCGGCGCGTGAGGCGGCAAGCGTCGGGGTGACGTTGCTCGAATTGGACGCCGTTGCCGCGGAGGTTATTTCGGCGGCCGGCGCCTCGGCGCTGTTCTTGAACTACCGGCCGGCAACGGCATCGACGCCGTTCCCAGGCGCCATCTGTGCGAGTGTGAACGATGCTGTGGTGCACGGTATCCCGAATGAGTACCGGCTTCGCGACGGTGACCTGGTCAGCATCGACTGCGGCGCGAGACTCGACGGCTGGTGCGGCGACTCCGCCATCAGCTTCACTGTCGGGCGGGGGAGTAGTGAGGATCAGGCACTGATCGACGCGACCGATGAGGCACTTGCCCGTGGCATTGCCGCTGCCCAGCCCGGAAACCGATTGGGCGACATCGGTGCCGCGATCGGACAGTACGCGCGTGGCCGCGGGTACGGCATGCTGGCCGATCACGGTGGGCACGGCATCGGCCGCGAGATGCACGAAGGCCCGGACGTGCCCAACGAAGGTCGAGCAGGCAAAGGCTTCCGGCTGCGTCCCGGCCTGGTCATCGCCATCGAACCGATGCTCATCGCCGACGGAACCGACGACTACCGGCACGACGCCGACGGGTGGACCCTTCGCACCGTTTCGGGCGCCCGGGCTGCGCACAGTGAGCACACGGTCGCGATCACCGAAGACGGTCCGGTGATCATGACCCGCTGATCAACCCGCTCAGCTCTGGTTGGAGGTCTTGCCGCTCACGAGGTCTCGTACGTCCCACACCCACACGTCGTCGACGCGCTTGGCGTCGAAGCCGACCAGCTCGTCGACCGTGTGGCGCAGGGCGTCGTCGCCGGAGAATCGGGGAAGCACCAGTACGTCGGCGTGCCAGTACCGCAGGTCGGTCAGTGCGTTCGCTCTGGTGCCCACGTCGATCAACGGGACCTTGCCGGTTTGTTTGGCATTGACCAGCAGGGTCGAGGTGGGCCGGGACTCGGCGCCGTAGATTCCGGCGCGGGTCTTCGAATCCGGGCCGACGAAGTACCCGCCGGCGATGGGGAAGCCGAAGTCGGCGTCGACCTGCCAGCTCAGTGCGCGGGCGTCTTCGGCGCTCGCGACGGGAACCGTCACCAGGGTGCCGTCGCTGACGTAGTTCTCCCACGAGCCGCTGGTGATGAATTCGGGCGTCGCAGATCGCTGATCGGCGTCAATGGGGGTCGGGATCAGGGGAATCATCGCGACGGCGAGAGCCACCAGCCAGACACCGGCTGCCGTGCGGCGCGGTCCACGAAGTTCGACAAAAGCGCGGTAGGTGCCGAGGGTGAGCAGCAGCCCGATCGCCGGAATCGCGCCCATCGCGAATCGGGATTCGAGCACCGATTCGAACAACGGCAGGTCGGCGAGGAGTTTCCACGGCAGAGTGATGCCGGTCTTGTCACCGTCGATGGTCAGTTCGGAACCGAGTGAGAGCACACCCATGACCACGATCACGGCGGCAGCCGCGCGGGTCAGGCGGATGCGCCACAGCCACACCGTTGCACCGAGAAGCAGGAGCACCAGCGGCCATCCGAAGTACGCGTTCTCCTCGGTCGGGTTCATTCGGAACTCCGCGCCCTCGGGGTCGCCCGCAACCGATTCGGTCGGGAACGTGGTGAGTGCAGCGGTGTCGTTGCCTGCCTGACCGTGTGAGACGCCGTCGTAGCTCGCTGGGCCGAAGAACTGCGACCACAGCGGCACCGCGGTGATCAGGAGTGTGACCGCGCCGCCGATCACGAGGCCGGGCATCGCGCGCTTGATCGCCTGGCGCGACTTGGCCAGGCCGGGCAGTGCATAGGCGGCGCCGAACACCATGGCTGACATCGTGAAGATGAGGAGCGGTTCTTCGCCGAGGAAGATCTGCCAGGCGACGAGTAGGCCGAGGACGACACCGTCGCGAACCGGACGCTTGCCGTTCGAAATGCGCACTACCTGCAAGAATATGAACGGAAGTACGAAGAACGCGACGAAGTTCGGGTGGCCGTTGGCATGCGAGATCATGGCGGGCGCAAATCCGCAGAACCCCGCTCCGACGGCGGCGGCGACCTTGGAGCGGACGGAGACGCCGGTCAGCACGTGCCGCGAGAATGCCCAGTACCAGGCGATAGCGGTGCCGCCGAGGCCGGCAGTCAGTCCGATCGCATACGTGGCTGTCGGTCCGAAGATCAATGTGATCGGGGCCAGCGGGATGCTGATCCCGAACATGGCGGTATTGGCCATCAGGTTCACGCCGAGCGGGTAATTCTGCAGGTCACTGAACAGTGGGCTGCGGAACTGGGCGAGGGCGTGAGCGGTATCGGCGAAGAACCATTCCCACATGGCCTGGTCGCGGCCCGCGTTGAACAGATAGCCGGACTGCAGATCGCTCCACAGGTTGGACATCACGTAGATCGCCGCGACGGTGAACGTCGCCATGATCGCGAGGTCGACCAGACGACCGCGCTGGACGACCGAGCGCCGCACTGCTGAACGGACTCGCCCTGGACGTGCTTCTTCGAGCAGTTGGACGTCGGGCAAGGTCTCGGTCATGCAGTCGGTGCCTTTCGGTTCTGGCGCCCATCCCTGAAGTGGCAGTTCTCAGAAGTTCGGGGTGGCCTACTTAGGTCTCGATTCGATAACTTCCTCTGTCAGAGTAACGAACAAAACGGTTCGCGTCCGCGAGCGGGCGCACTCAGCGGGACAAACCGGTCCGCCCGACTTGTCCGAAAAGTAATGTTTTCGTGCACCGTTTGACGGGTTCGTGACCGGGGTATCGCAACAAGGATCTTGCTCGCGTTTGTTCAGGCAGCCCCGACGAATCCCATCCTCGACGAAGAGTTGGAACCTACGTCCGGGGCCTATACCGGATGGGATGGTGCTTGTGCATGTCGAAGACAGCAGTTCGTAGTAGCGCAGTAGGAGCAGTGGCCTTGTTGGCCGTTGTCCTGGGGGGTGGGACGGCGTCGGCAGGCGTCGACAACACCAGTTCGATCACCGACGTCAAAGGAAATCGGATAGAAGTCTTCCAGGCTGATACCGCTATCCACGTCTTTCCACCTCTCGACAGCTCACCGCTGAGTGTCGAGTTCTTCCACGACGGGGTTGCCGGCGTGAAGATCGACGGCCCGGATGCAGCAAGTTTCACCGGAACGAAGCTGACGATCGGCTATCAGATCGGTTACCCGATCGCGCTGACCGGCGCGACGGTCGTTCTCAACAGTCCTGGTCTCGACTGGGCAGTCGAGAGCGGAACGAACCTCGGGATCGGTCTGGTTCCGGATTTCGAACTGGGCCTGGATATTTCCAATGGGTTCGTCATCGGCGGCGACATCATTCCGTCGCAGGAACTGGACGTCGACCTGGCGCCGGGCGGTATCACCGACGTCGCGCTGCTCGAAGATCAGGAGTTCGACGGTCCCGAAGCCGCTGTCCGTCTGTCCGGAGTTCACGGTTACGTACAGGGAGCAATCGGGCCGGTGACCATCAGGCCGTACGCGAAGGCTGTCACGTCGAATGGCGATACCGTCGTCACTTACGGTGTACCGCAGAGGCTTTAGCGAAAGCGGATGCTCCCGCCGTCACGCTGCAACAGCGTGATGGTGGGAGTTTTCCGCGTTCCTTGTGGTCGAATCGGCGCCACGAATCGGCGAAGCGTCCGCCCAGTGGGCACTACGGGAAACACTGACGAGTTTCGCGACCAACCGTGCCGCGATCCACACGAGGTACACGGCGGTGATCAGAAGCAGAAGTGCCCAGTCGTGCGCGAAGAATCCGACTATCCCGCCGATCGTGAACGCGAGGGCGACGAAGACGACCCGTCCGCCCACGTCGGTCTCGACCAGATACTCGGGTTCGATCGGGTCGTCGGGTTCACTCGATTCATCGACGTCCTCGGATGACTCGGCCCTGGACTTCTCGTGGTGTTCGGTGGGGATCTCGAGTAGCTCGCCCCATTCGAGCACCGCAACGGTGTGCGCGGTGTCGGTCGGGATCGCGCGGTAGTCGCGGGACTCGGACACGTCGATGAGAGCCCTTGCCAGAGTGAGTACTTCGATGCGATTGCGAATCGCGACGCTCAACACTTCATGGAAAGCCTGCTCGCGCCCGAACGGTTTGCCGCGCGCAATGACCAGAACATGCTCTGCGGAATCGAGAACTGCACGATGCGGTACAAGCTCGCGGCTTTGCGCAACGAGTTCGCTCACTGTCATCACCTACCCCGCCGGTGGTTGATGCGGCCGTTTGCTCGACTGCGCTTGGAGGGGCTGAGTACCCCGGCAGTTTCGGAAACAAACTCGCCGGACAGCGTGTCAGATTTGCGCAGCCGGGGCCGAGAGTGCTCCGAGGCAACTTTCGATCAGGTCGGCAACGATCACGTGAGCACGTTCGCGGCTGTCGACGCGGCCTTCCCACGTGGCAAAAGTGACGACGGTGAGCACGGTCAGAGTTCCCGCCCGAAGTTCGGCGATCTCTGCCGGTAACGAGGACACAGCGACTATCCGCCGCTGAACTTCGCGGAAACTCTCGGCCTGCATGTGGTCACGGATAGTCGACGACATCGCCGGGTCGAAGATCGACTGCACCAGGAACCGCGCGTACAACGTGCCCTCGCGGTAGATGGTCTGTTCCGCCAACGGCAGGACGAGAGCCTCGACGAGGGCACGCATCGTCGGTGGATTCGCGTCGAGATCGATCGTGTCGAGCAACTCACGACGACGCTCACCGGCAGGTCGCATTCTGGACTCGACGACGGCCGCCAGCAAACCTTCACGTGACCCGAAGTGATACTGCGCAGCCGATTTGTTGGCCTGCCCGGCTTCGGTCTGAACATCACGAAGAGTCAGAGCGGCCAGACCTCGCTCGGCAACCAGACGCTCGGCTGCATCGATCATCGCCGCTCGGGCATCGGTTCGGGGCACGGTATGAAGTTAGGGGTGCGTCGGGGTCGCGTCAACGACCCCGACGGTAAGCCTTTTGTGACGTATCTCCTGGTTAGATTGCGTCAGAGCGGGTAACGACCACAAACGGCCCCTGCTCGGTCACGGTGAAACGAGGATCGTCGAACAGTTCCTTGGGGAACGTGACCGTGTAGCGGCGGACGTTCGGGTCGTTGGGGTAGACGTCCTCTGCCAACCGCAGCGTGTACCCGTCGGCGCCCTGGCGGAAGACGAAGGCGTCGGGGCTGCGCCACGGCGCCGAGTCCAGCGCAGCTACCAGTTCGTCAGGCGTCTTCAGTTCCGACCACTGCTCGATCAGCGCGGCGCGCGCACGGAAATCGGCGAGCGGGTTCGCGTAGTGCGACGTCAGTCCTTGAAAGCCGAAGTACGGGTAGAAGCTGAGGAAGCCGATGTCGGCAGTGAGGACCACCGTGTCATGGGGTTCGCGTCCCAACTGCTCGCGAATGATCCGGTCGATGTCGGCGTAATTGGCTTCGGCACCCGGGGGTCGCTTGTCCCCGCGCTCGCCGTTGCCGTCGGTATCGCTGTATGCCACAGCGATATCCGGCGCCAGCACCTGCGGGATGTTCTGCGCGAAGGCGATGGCTCCGATGACACCGAGTGCAACCAGTACCGCTTTGACGCGAGGATTTTCGCTGGTGGCCAGCACGATCCAACCGGCGAACTCGAAGAAACCGAACACACCGGCGGCGGCAAGGAGTCCGATCAGGACCGGCTCCAGTCGGAAACCGAGGAGCGTACTGCCGGCGACGGTGAACGTCATGGACAGCAATGCCCACAGATACACGGCAATGACACCGATGCCGAGTGCCCGGGCGCGGCGGGAGAAGAGGAAACGAGAAATCAGCCAGATCGTGCCGAGTAGGCACAGCCCACCGACGAGGGTGAAGCTCAGCATCGGGAAGGGCAGTACCGCACCGGAATCGGGAAGATAGTGGAATGCCGTGCCGGATTCGGAAGTTGCCCCTGAAAGTGCTTTCAACAGGTACGGAGTCCAGACCGTGAGGGCCACTACCCCTGCGATCGCGGCGATCACTACCAGTCGGATCAGCGGATTCAGCGCTGCCTTCCACGTGTTTTTGGCCTTCGCTGCCATTACTGCTGCGACGACGGCCATCAAAGTGACTGAGAAGGCGGCAAAGGCGAGGTACAACGTGTAGACCGTTGCGGCGAAACCGAGGAACAGGCCCGTCCCGAGTATTGCGCCGGCTCCGGCAAATCGAGATGCCCCCGGCCGGTCCAATGCGCCCCACGCGAGGATCAGCACCGGCGGGATCAGGAGGTTGATGACGGCGCCGTACGCCTCGGGGGAGTTGTACGCCAACACGACGGCAGTGACGGCCAAGGCCGCGACGACGGCCCAATCGCGTCGAATCATCTTGGTCCACAACACGAGTGCAACGACGGCGACGACAGCCAACGAGCCGATCGCATAAGGCTTGAAGGCTTCCCAGCCGTCCATTCCCAGCAGGTTCGCGACGCGTCCACCGATCCAGAACCAGCCGGCCGGGTAGAACGGCGGCAGATCCACGTACGTCATGTCCTGCAGCGCAGCAGAATCCGTCAGCCGGGTCAGGTACTCGGTTCGGAACTGCTGATCGACCGAGACCCCGTGCAGATACAGACTCGTCGCGGCCAGGGGAAGTCCGAGCGTCGTGGTGACGAAGCCGGAGAGCCCGGCCCACGAGAGGAGTTTTGCGACCCGCTCGGCCTTGCGGGCGCGGAACATCAGAACCGCAACACCGACCACTGCGATGCAGAGCACCTGCAGCACCGTCGTGACTGCCTGCGTGACATTGGAAGAGGTGAACGCCGGCCACTGCACTCGGCCGAAAGCAAAGAGCCCGACAGCGGCTACAACAGCGGCGACCAGCGCTCCGAGGGCCATTTCCACCACCGTCGCCGCGGCATTACGCCACGGCGACGGGGTCGAAAGGTCTGTACTCGGAGCAGTTGTTGTTTCTGGCACGGGAGGAGCTTAAACCGGCAACTTCCGGAAGATCGGGCGCGGCACGTGGCGAAGACCCATCATGACGAAGCGCCACGGGCCGGGAGTCCAGACGATTTCCTTGCCCTTGTCCGAGGCGGCAACAGCGAGCTTCGCGACGATGTCCTTGTTGACCGTCAGCGGAGCTTCCTTGACGTGGGCACTGAACTGCGTGCGCACCATGCCGGGGCGAACGACGGTGACCTGCGGTCCGAATTCCGCGAGAGCCTCGCCGAGTCCGAGGTAGAAACCGTCGAGGCCCGCCTTGGTGGATCCGTAGACGAAGTTGGCACGCTTGACGCGCTCGCCGGCAACCGACGACATCGCGATGATCTTGCCGAAGCCCTGAGCCTTCATCTTCTCGCCGAGAAGAACACCGACCGAGACGGAAGCGGTGTAGTTGACGTTTGCCACCAGAACGGCCTTGCGCTGGTTCTGCCACAGCTCTTCGGAGTCACCGTCCAGTGCGAAGGCGACGATGGCGACGTCGACGTCACCGTTCGAGAACGCCTGGTCGATCACCTTCGGGTGCGATTCGAAATCAACGGCGTCGAAGTCGATGAGCTCCACCGAGGTGGCACCCTTCGCTTCGAGCTGCTTGACCGCAGCTTCGCGTCCCGGATCGCCAGGGAGTGCCGCCAGAACGACGCGGAGCGGCGCCTTCTTCAGGTATTCCTCACAGATGGCGAGGCCGATCTCGGAGGTTCCACCGAGAAGCAAAACGGTTTGCGGGTTACCTACAGCGTTGATCACAGTTCCAGCCTTCTGGACATATCGGAGGCGAAAACGCCTGTGGGGTCGTACTTGCGGCGCGTCGCGATCCACTCGTCGATGCGCGGGTACATGGCGTGGAAGGTTTCCGCGGACGTCCGCGAGTCCTTGGCCGTGTACAGGCGTCCGCCGAATTCGAGGACACGCTTGTCGAGTTCGGTGACGAACTCGTTCAGGCCCGGCTTGATGCGGAAGTCGACGCAGATGTTCCAGCCCGGGATCGGGAAGCTCAGCGGCGCCTGATTGCCTTCGCCGAAGAGCTTGAACACGTTGAGGAACGAGTAGTGCCCGCTGCGCTGGATGTCGACGATGATCTTCTTGAACTCGTCGACGGCCTCCGGCGGAACCACGAACTGGTACTGCAGGAATCCGTTGGATCCGTACGCGCGGTTCCACTCACCGAACATGTCGAGCGGGTGGTAGAACTGCGTCAGATTCTGGACCTTGCCGCGATACTTGCCGGACTTGCGGAACCAGACCTCACCGATCGCGGTGAAGTTGAACTTGTTGGCCAGCCCGTTCGGGAAGACGTCGGGGAACGTCAGCAACTGCGGTGCGTCGAAGGCGAGCGGGTTCTTCTGCAGCTTGGCCGGAAGCTGGTCGAGCTTCGCCAATGACCCGCGCGAGACTGCCGCCCGGCCGAGCTTCGGGGGCGCGGAAATCGCGTCGAACCACGCGCTCGAATACTCGTAGTTGGCCTCACTGCCGTCGCTGTGCAGCGCGATGGTCTCGTCGAGGCTGTTGGTGACGTCGCCGTCGGCGATGAAGTACGCCGTCTCCGTCGGTGTCATCTTGATGGTTGCCCGCAAGATGATGCCCGTCAGGCCCATGCCGCCGATCGTGGCCCAGAACAGTGCGGCCTTCGGGTCGTTGCGCCCGCCCTTGGGGGTGAGCGTGCGAACCTTGCCGTCGGCCGTCAGCAGATCCAACGACACGACGTGGTTGCCGAAGCTGCCCGCGCTGTGGTGGTTCTTGCCGTGGATATCCGAGCCGATGGCGCCGCCGATCGTGACCTGACGAGTACCCGGCAGGACCGGAACCCACAGGCCGAACGGCAGAGCAGCCTTCATCAGCTGATCCAGATTCACGCCGGCGTCGACGTCCACCAGAGCGGTGTCGCGATCGATGCGGTGAATGCGGCTGAGTGCATTCATGTCGATGACCAGGCCGCCGGCGTTCTGCGCTGGGTCACCGTACGAGCGGCCGAGGCCGCGCGCGATGACGCCGCGTCGCAGATGCGAGGGCTTGGAATCGTTCTGTTCCGCAACCTGGGCGACCGCGTTGGCGATCACTTCCACGTCGGGGGTGGACAGCACCTGTGCAGTGGTGGCGGCGGTGCGTCCCCAACCGGTGAGGGTGCGGGCTTGGGTGTGGAGAGCCGGCTGCGGCGTCTCTTCTGCTGTCGTGGACATCAAGGTAGAGGTTACCTGGGAGTAGTGCCGACGGCTCCGACTCGAGTGGTTACTCTCGTCGTCGTGCCCGAAACACCTGCAAGTCACCAGCACGAACCCCACGTCCCGCTGCCCGTCGAGATTCCTGTCACGACGGACATCGCCGACGACGCGATGGACCTGAAAACGCAGATCGTCCGGTTCGTCGCGACGGGTGGGCTGTCGGCTGTCGTGGACTACGGGCTGTACGTGCTGCTCTTTGCGTTGGGGTTGCCGCGCGTCGCCGCAAAATCGCTGAGCTTCGTTGCGGGCACCACGACGGCGTACCTCATCAATCGTCGGTGGACGTTCAAGGCCGAGCCTTCTCGCGCCCGCTTCATCGCTGTAGTCGCGCTGTACGCGGTCACTTTTGCGGTTCAGGTCGGACTCAACGAACTGATGGTCCATGTCTTCGACGAGCATTGGTGGCGGACACCGCTGGCCTTCGTCATCGCGCAGGGCACCGCGACGGTCATCAACTTCATCGTTCAGCGGGCAGTGATCTTCAAGATCAAGTAACGGTTCGGGGTGGATTAGCGCATTCGTCCGGTTTCTCGAGAGAGAATCGAGCCCATGATCATCGTTCTCGATTCTTCGGCCCTGACCAGGGGCGCACGGTTCGACACTGCCATCGCCGACGCTCGCGCACTCGGACACCGCGTCGTCGTGCCGCGATTGGTCGTCCTCGAGGTTGCGAGTCGCTACCGCGAGGAATCGGCGGAGATGATCGCGGCCCTGAGCGTCCAGGCGCGCATGTACGACCGACTGGGGTTGCGGCGCGACCTTACGAGGTTCGTCGACGCGGCTCACGACAAGGCCGACGGCTACGTCGACGACGTGATCGAAGGCCTCGTGGCGATCGGCGTCGAAGTGGTCGATCCAGTCGACGTTTCGCATCTCGAGGTGGCCGAGAGGGCGATCTCGCTGCGTCGGCCCTATACCGACAAGAAGAAGCGAGACGGATATCCGGCGACGCTGAACTGGCTGACCGTGCTCGATCTCGCCGACCGCAACCCGGGCGTCGACGTCATCTGGGTGAGCTCCGACGCACGGGCATACGGCGACGGCGAAGACGGGGTCTGGCACGGCGATCTCGCGCGTGAGCTGGCGTCGCGCGGTCTGGAGTATCGGGTCCGCTGGGCGTCGGACATCCCGGTGATCGACGGACCGGTGCAGGTGGAGCAAGTGGCGGAGGTCGAGGAAGCCGCTGAGGTCGCGCCCGAGGCCCCGGTTGCTCAGGGCTTCGTGGAGCCGGAAGCGGTGGTTCCAGCCGAGGTTCCCGAACCCGCGGCACCTGCAGCAGCCCCCGCCCCCAAGCCTGTTCAGCGCGCAGCGCGGACGAGAGTTGCGCCGCAGCGCATCGAACCCGCCCCGAAAGCTCAGTCCGGTGGACTGCGCGGTCTGGGCAAGGTCATCGGCGGGCGGAAACGAAAGGTCACGATCGTCGACGATCTCGACGAAGTCGACCTCTTCGGTGCCTGATCGCTTCTAATCTGGACAGATGTCTCTGTTGCCGACAGTCAGTCGAAGGACCGGAACTCGATACGGCAGGCCGAGTATCGAATCGCAGGTCCTCTACAACGCGTGTCGATGGATGCTTCGGCCCGTGGTCGGGATCGCGCCGCTGACGCCTGGCGCCATGCGCCGCGCCGCAGTGCTGGACTCGGCCGCGGGTGTACGCATTCCGTCCGGGATCGATCGGGAAGCGATTCGCTTTCCAGGTTTCGACGGTGAACTCGTGCGGACGGCAGGCTCGACGGCTGATCTGCGCGACGGTGTTGTTCTCTACCTGCACGGCGGCGGGTTCATGTGCTGCGGGCTCAACACGCATCGGCCGGTCGTTGCAAGCATCGCCAAGCGAACCGGCCTTCCGGTCCTGCACATCGCATATCGACAGTTGCCGAGCACGAGCATCAGCGGGTCCGTCGACGACTGTCTCGATGCATACCGGTGGCTCCTCGAACAGGGAGCCTTGCCGGAAAAGGTTGTCTTCGTTGGCGATTCGGCCGGAGGCTTCCTGGTCTTCGCGACGGCACTTGCAGCTGTTTCCGCGGGGCTCGAGGTTCCGGCCGGTCTGGTCGGGCTCTCACCGCTCCTCGATCTCGATTGCACCACCAAATCGGTCCATGCCAACGCTCGACGCGACGTGATCGCCCCGGTGTCGGCATTGATGGCGATCGGAAAGCTTGGCGGACAGACGAACTCACCCGTCGACGGCGATCTGGCCGCTCTGCCGCCGTCGTTGCTGATCGCCGCCGAATCCGAGGTGCTCAGAGTCGATTCGGAGGTGATGGCGCAACGGCTCGCCGCCGCGGGGGTGCCGTGCTCGCTGCAGATCTGGAACGGCCAGGTTCACGCGTTTCCCGCCGTCTGGCCTGGCTTGCCGGAGAGCCGGGCTGCGCTACGTGACGTTGCCAGGTTCATTCGCGCCAGGCTGGATGCGGTCCCGCCCCAGGTCGCGGGCGAAAGTTGTTCGGGAAGTTGAACTTCCGGTCCGGTTAGGGATTCTCGTGTCCTGACGTTGTGGTAGGTGCCATCGCGCGGGCATAGATCGATTCGAGCTCGGTTACTGCTGAACGTCGATCGACGTTGTCGGGATCGAGGCGATGTTGGAGGTTGATCCCGAGAGTGCCGGCCAGAAGGGTGACGGCAACCAACTCCGGATTGGTGACCGGGGTGTCGATCGAACGCAGGTAGTCCGCGTACAGCGTTCGCATTGCGACGTACTGCTCTGCGTAGGTCTCGCGGATGGTGGACCCGGGAATCACGGCTTCGATCAAGATGGTCGAGAAAATTCGTGCCTCGGGGTATGACATCAGTACGAAGTTGGCTTCGATCAATGCTTCGATTCCAGTCGCCGAGGATGATGCCAACTCTGCGCGTAGCTTTTCCATGCCCCACCGGAATGCGTCCTCGACGACGGCTCGTAGAAGCCCGTCCTTCGATCCGAAGTGCCAGGCCACGGACCCTCTGCTGATACCGGATCTTTCTGCCACGGCTTGTACGGACATCGCGGTCGACCCGCCTTCGGCAGCCAGTTCGGCCGCGGCTTTCACCAGTCGCCGTCTGGTTTCCTCGGAAATCTCCTGCTTGCGTGTCGACGCCATTCGGTGTTCCTGCCTTCTTTCGTTCTCGAGTGCAGCCAATTCCGGCACGCGGTGACGTCGACGCGCCCGTCGGGGCCGAGACCTGCGCACCGCACTCATGCTACGAGGCCGGCCATCGGCCGGCCGTATTCCTCTCGCGACACCCTCTTGCCTATGTTGATCGTCCAGTTCTATGCTGAGCGTCCAATAACTTAACGGAATGGGCGGACATGGAATTCATCGATCTGACTAGAACTCTCGATCCGGCCGATCGGGAATTGCTCCCCGAGGGTTTGAAGGCACTGGCTTCCGTCGTTGCCCCCTCGGTGACCTACTCGCACCCCGCAGGTGCCGGACGCGACGAGTTCGCGGCAGCACTGCAGTGCGGAGTTCATGATCTTCCGGACGGTGAGGGGTGGGGATCGGAGATGTTGAGTGAGTTCAACAGCCATCTGGGCACACACGTCGACGCGCCGTTGCACTACGGATCAACCTCGGAGGGTAAGCCTTCTCGCACGATCACAGACATCGCGTTGGATGAATTGTTCTGCGAGACAGTGGTGCTCGACCTGCGCGGCCGGTGCGAGGCGAATCAGCCGATCTCGGTGGACGCGCTGAAAGCTGCCCTGGCGGAAAACGGTGCGTCCGTTCCCCAGGGTGGTGCCGTGTTGCTCCGTACCGGACAAGAGAGCTTCACCTTGGCTGATCCAGGGTTCTTTCAGTATCCAGGGATGAGTCGCGAAGGCACGCTGTTTCTCGCCGAGCAAGGCGCGAAGGTGCTGGGCACCGACGCTGCCGGCTGGGACTTGAGCTTTGCAGTCATGGCGCAGAAATTTCGTGACACCGGGGACAACTCGGTTCTCTGGGACGGGCACCGGGCCGGACGCGAACGTGAAGTATTCATCGTTCAGCAACTGGCGAACCTCGCCGCGCTTCCGCCCTCGGGATTTCACGTGGCGTTTTTCCCGATCAAGCTTGCGCGAGCCAGCGCTGCCCCGGCTCGTGTGGTCGCGTTCGTCTGAGCAAAATTCCTGCCTCACCTAACGAACAATTCAGTGAAAGGTATTGACTCACAGTGAAACTTGCGACCGTCGAATACGAAAAGACTCAGCAGACGGCTCTGGTGACGGGCAGCGGCGAGCAACTGTTGTTACTCGAGCGAGCTCATCATGATGTGACGGGAAAACCGGCTCCAGAACTGGAAACCATGCAAACCATCATCGAAGGTGGTCCGGCGGCACGGGAGACCCTGGATCGGCTCGCAGACGAGCCGCCGGCAAGTGCAATCGTCGACGCAGGTGATGTGCGCTGGATGTCGCCGCTTCCTCAGCCGGTCCAGATCCGAGACTTCGGCTGCTTCATGGATCACTTCCGCAACGCTCGCGCCCGAATTCAAGGGGTCGCACTCGAGGACGTCGAACTGCCGAAGATCCAGTTGGAGCGCCCGCTGTATTACATAGCGAACCGATTGGCGGTGACCGGACACAAATCTGACGTCGTGTGGCCCGAGTACTCGAGCCTGCGCGATTACGAACTCGAATTCGCCTGTGTGCTGGGGCGCGGTGGAACCGACATCTCACGCGCGGATGCCCCTGCGCATATCTTCGGTTACACCATCTTCAACGATTTCAGCGCCCGCGATACTCAGCTCGAGGAGATCTCCACCGGACTCGGTCTCAGTAAGAGCAAGGACTTTTCGAACGCGAATGTCCTCGGGCCCTGGATCGTGACGGCCGACGAAGTCGGTGACCCCTACCAACTCGAGATGACCGCGAGAATCAACGGAGACGAGGTGAGCCGAGGAACCAGCGCCGACATGGACCATCGTTTCGAGGACGTGATTTCGTTCGCTTCGACTTCCACGCGGCTGTACCCGGGTGAAGTCTTCTGTTCCGGCACCGTGCCGAGTGGATGCGGCTTGGAGCACGGGCGGTTCCTGGAACCGGGAGACGTAGTCGAACTCGAGGTCACCGGCCTCGGTGTATTGAGGAATCGAGTGGTGGCGTGAGCGGCGAAGTCATGGTTCTCGGTGTCGGCGCGACTCTCTTCGGGCGGCACGCGGATACCGCGGCCTCGGAATTGGCGGGGCGTGCGGCGATCGATGCCGTCGAAGACGCGGGCCTGACCCGCGGTGACGTCGGTGCGGTCTTCTACGCGACAGTCAGCCAGAAGGCGATCGACCGGCAGCACATGATCCCAGGCCAGATTGCCTTGAGGCCATACGGTTTCGGGGGAGTCCCGGTCGTCAATGTCGAAAATGCCTGCGCCGGCGGCGCGACTGCACTCTGGCTGGCGATCGCCCACGTTCGCGCCGGTCTGTCCGAGGTCGCGTTGGCGGTCGGGGTGGACAAGCTGGTGTGCTCGGATCCGGCTCGAAGTCTGGAGGTGTTCGACGGTGCACTCGACGTTGCGCATCGCGACGAGACGCTCGCGGGCCTTGCTTCGCTGTCCGCTCCGCTGCCGGATGCACTCGGATCGCAGGGTGAGCGGTCGGTGTTCATGGAGATCTACGCTTCTCTTGCCCGGGCGCACATGGAGAGATTCGGAACCACCGAGTTCGAGCTCGCGTCCGTAGCAGCCAAAAATCATGCGCATTCCGTGCACAATCCGCGGTCGCACTTTCGCAAACTCTTCAGCGTCGAAGAGGTGCTTGCCGCAAGGCGAGTCGCGTGGCCTCTGACAGTTCCGATGTGCTCGCCCGTCAGTGACGGTGCAGCGGCGGTCATTGTGACCAGTGCGGACTTTGCTCGAAGGCACGATTCCTCTCGGCGGGCGGCGCAGGTACTCGGTTGCAGCTTGGTGTCAGGCACGGATCGGACCGCAGATGACGTGGAGAGTCACATCGGTCGCCGTGCAGCAATGAGCGCATACGAGGAAGCCGGAGTCGGGCCAGGCGATGTGGATGTGGCAGAGGTCCACGACGCCACGGCCTTCGGTGAAGTGCAGCAGGTCGAGAATCTGGGGTTCTGCCCGATCGGTGAGGGCGGCGCGTGGTCGGCGTCCGGTGCGAGTTCGTTGGGAGGCGTGCGTCCGGTCAATCCGTCAGGTGGGCTCGAGTCCCGTGGTCATCCGGTCTCGGCAACGGGACTGGCGCAGGTCTTCGAACTTGTCACGCAGTTGCGTGGACAAGCAGGGCGGCGACAAGTTCCGGGTGCTCGAATCGCGGTCGCAGAGAACGGCGGAGGTCTCTACGGCATCGAGGAAGCCGTCGCCGCGGTCACGATCTTGGGAGGGCCACGATGAACGCGGACATCATGAACGATGAACCGATGGCGCCAGGCTTGCAGGTGCAAGCGGGATATGCGGATCTGATTCTGTCGGCGCTGCGACGCCGACCAGACCACATCGCGTTTCGATTCACGGATCGGAACGGTGATCGGGCCGAGCTGACATATTGGCAGACTGCGGAACAGATCGAGCGGATTG
Source organism: Rhodococcus sp. RCBS9 (assembly GCF_029457415.1). Taxonomy (NCBI): domain Bacteria; kingdom Bacillati; phylum Actinomycetota; class Actinomycetes; order Mycobacteriales; family Nocardiaceae; genus Rhodococcus; species Rhodococcus sp. RCBS9. The sequence goes on from NZ_CP120422.1 coordinate 2,834,282, forward strand.
CAGGTGTCCTCAGTAGCTTCGCTCTGCCGGACGGAGCCGGGGTCGCCCTGCTTGCGGGGCCGTGTCCTGAAGCATTCACGGTCATGGCCGCGGCGTGTCTGGCGGGCGTGCGCTACACGGCACTCCATCCGCTCGCGACCGAAGAGAACGACAGGATGGTGCTGAAAGACAGTGGTACCGATCTCCTGTTGGTTGCCGACGGACAGTTCCAGGTACGCGCCGAAGCGGCACAGACTCGAGTGATGTCACTGTCAGCCCTCGAATCAGCGTGTGAATTGGGTACGGCGGGAATAGGTTCAGGCTTAGGCGGTCAGGGTCGAGCTTTGTATCTCTTCTACACCGGTGGAACCACCGGTGAGCCGAAAGGCGTCATGCTCAGGGACCGATCCTTGGTCGCCAATGCCTGGGCCTGCACCACGTGGGAGTGGCCGGCTGAAACCACCATGCTGCTCACTACGCCGATGTCTCATGCTGCCGGTCTGCTCGTCGCACCCGGTCTGCTGCGAGGTGCAAGCTTCGAGTTGCACAGGTCGTTCGACCCGGACAGAGTTGTCGACGCCATCGAAAATGGCGGAGTCACAGCTACATTCGTGGTTCCCACGATGCTCTATGCCTTACTCGACCATCCACGCCTGTCGGATGCGAATCTGTCTGGGCTGAACTGGATGCTTTACGGTGCTGCACCCATCGACCCCACCAGGCTCGAGCAGGCAGGGGCGGTGTTCGGGCCGATCCTGAGCCAGCATTACGGTCAGGCCGAAGCCCCGAATGCGTTGACGGTACTCGATACACGTGAGCACACGGACGATCCCGCAGTTTTGGGGAGTTGTGGGCGCGCGATGCCAGGTGTCGAAGTGGTGTTGCTTGACGAGCAGGGAAACGAGACGGCGACGGGCGTACCCGGCGAGCTTTGTGTGCGAGGTCCGCTCGTGATGGACGGCTATTGGAACAAACCTGAACAAACCGCTGCAGCGCTCGCGAATGGGTGGTTGCACACCGGCGACGTTGCTCGAATCGACGAAAGTGGGCTCATCTCGATCGTCGACCGCATCAAAGACACGATCATCAGTGGTGGATTCAACGTCTACCCGCGCGAAGTCGAGGACTCACTCGGACATCATCCCGCGGTGGCAGCATGTGCGGTATTCGGTGTCCCCGATTCTCAATGGGGAGAAGCTGTTACCGCCGCAGTCGTACTGAAGACGGGATGGTCGGTCACACCCGATCAACTCATCGCGCACGTGAGATCGCACAAGGGTCCGATCTGGGCGCCCAAGGAGATTTCGATTCTGGAAGCGCTGCCGCTCACTGCTTTGGGGAAGATCGACAAGAAGGCACTCCGTGGCGCGTCACCGACCTAGTGACGCGACAACTGCCCGTGCGAGGGCGTCGGCAGATCCAGGGGCGAATGGCAGAAAGAGTTCGGGCTCGATCAGTTCCACTTCCATGAGCAGTGGCTGATCCACCGGACCCACGACGTCCACACGCGCATAAAGCAATTCGCCGGGGCCGCATGGGGTCGCGGCCAGTGCTGCGTCGGCCACCGCGAGTTCGGCGGCGGACGGTTCGTGGAGGTGGTTGGTTCCGCCGTGAAATTCCTGCACGCGGAAGTCGTGGGCGGCCGGGATCTTCCGGACAGCGTGTGAGTAGCGTCCGCCGATGTGGATGATCGAGCGCTCACCGTCGACGACGTCCGAGACGAATGGCTGGACCAACGCGTCGTTACCGCCGTCGAGGATCGAGCTGAGGTGAGCGTGGGCCTGCTCGGACCCGGCGGCAAACTTTCCCACTCCGACAGCGCCGGCGGACACTGCCGGCTTGACGATGACGTCGGCACCCTCGAACGAAGGGAGGGTGAGTGTTTCGCTCTTTCCGGCAGCGATCACAGCGGTGGGGACGATGGGGACGCCGGCCGCGGCAAGTTCGGTGAGGTATCCCTTGTGTGCGTTCCACTTCACGATCGAGAGTGGATTGGCGATCGGAGCGGTCAGCTGATCGAGAACGGCGAGAAATTCGTCGAGGCGCTGGGTGTAGTCCCAGGTCGACCGGATCAGAACCAGGTCGGCGTCGATATCGAGGAGGGACGGGCTCGACCACGGCGCCATCGTCGACGCGATGCCGTAGGAGGTGAGAGCTTCCATGACGAGTTTGCTTTCGACATCCGCCTCGCGGGCGGCGCCGTCACAGGTGAGCAGGAGAACCGTGGTCATGCCACGATGCTTTCACGGCTGGCGCCTTCTAAGACTAGCGAGGTGGCCCCTCGTCGAGGACCAGCGAACCGGTCCCGGGTTGCCCGGTTGCGTCCACCCACGTCACCGCGACGGTGTCGCCGGGGCGGCGCGAGCTCATCGCCGCGTTGAGATCAGCGGACGACGCGATCCGGCTGCCACCGAACTCGGTGATGACCGCACCTTTGGTCAGCCCCACCCGCTCGGCCGGCGAATCGAAGCTCACGGCAACAACTTCGGCGCCGGCCGGCATGTCCGCGTGATCCTTCACCGCGACACCGAGTACGGGTGTCGGTCCCACACGCACGGTCTCGGAGGAGCGGCCACCGAGTACCTGCTCGACGATCGGTAGTGCGGTGTCGATCGGTATCGCGTAGGACTGAGGCGCCGGTGAGGTTTCGGTGCGGTCGGTGACGGCGTTGCCCGCGCTGCTGACGCCGATCAGCTCGCCAACGGCGTTGACCAGGGGGCCACCGGAATCGCCAGGCCGGATGTCCGCGTCGACCTCGATGAGGCCCTTCAACTGGTTTCGCGATCCGTCGGACACGTTGCGGGTGTTGACGGTGACACCGAGGTTGGTGATGACGCCGGGAGCAGGGACGGGTACTCCGCCGCCTTCCGCATTTCCGATTGCGGTGACGGAGTCCCCGCGAGCGGCTTCTGCTGATTTGCCGACCACAGCCACCGGCAGATCGTCAGCGCCCGCGAGTCGAAGGACGGCAAGATCGCTGACGCTGTCGTACCCGAGGATCTCGGCGTCGTAGATCAGCCCGTTGGACATGCTGACGGCAGTGACGTCCGAAGCTCCGCTGATGACGTGGTGATTCGTGAGCACCACTCCGTCAGGGGAGAGCACGATCCCGGTCCCAGCAGTGGTGGTGAATCCGGCCGGCGCCGTGATGGTGACGATGGTGGGGACCACCCGGGCCGAGAGCTCCTCCGGCGTGAGTGGAACAACCGGCGCGGGTGGGGTGGTCGTGATGACGGTGACCGGTGCGGACTCGATCGTTCCCGGAGTCAGGGGCGGTGCGACCAGCGCGAGACCACCGAGGCCGGCTGCGAGAACGACGGCCGTCCACAGGCCGCGTCTGCTCGCACGTTTGGTCATCCAGCCGTCCGTCCCGCCGGTGTCATGCCATCGAGTCGTGAAAGGTGAAGATTACCGATTCGGCGAATCTTCGGCCACAAAACCGGGCAACATGCCGTCCGCGCGGAGCGTTGCCAGGGACGGCGCGGCAGCGTCCTTTGCGGAGAGCTCGTAGGTCAGAGGGTTGCCCTTACGGTCTGTTCTCGGCCATTCGATCGCGAGTTCCGGATCGAAGGGATCGAGGTCGCGGTCCAGGTGGGGCGAGTATTCGATGCTGCACAGGTACATCACTGTCGATCCGTCTTCGAGTGAAAGGATCGCGTGGCCGAGGCCTTCCTCCAGGAACACCGCTCGTCGATCGACGTCGTCGATCACCACCGCATCCCACTCGCCGAAGGTCGGTGATCCGACGCGCAGGTCTACGACAACGTCGAGGAAGGCACCTTTCACGCAGGTGATGTACTTCGCCTGTCCGGGCGGATTGTCGGTGAAGTGGATCCCGCGGAGGCTACCGGCTTCGGAAACCGAGCAGTTGGCCTGCGCGAGGTCGAGAGTGCGGCCGGTCGCGGCGGTGAAGGCGGAGCTTTTGAACCATTCGAGAAAGACACCGCGGTTGTCGCCGAACTGCTTCGGTGTAATTTCCCAAGCTCCGGCGATCTTCAGTGGACGGATTTCCACGTCACCATTCCTTGCCGTGCTCGAGCAGCTCGAGTAGGTAGTTGCCGTACCCGGATTTTCCCAATGCTTCTGCCTGAGTGCGTAATTGGTCGGAGCTGATGAATCCTTGACGCCACGCAACCTCTTCAGGGGAACCGATCTTGAGGCCTTGGCGGTGTTCGATGGTCCGCACGTAGTTCGCTGCCTCGAGCAGGGAATCGGGTGTGCCGGTGTCGAGCCACGCGGTTCCGCGGGGGAGGACATCGACAGAAAGTTTGCCAGCTTCGAGATAGTGCTGATTGATGTCGCTGATTTCGTATTCGCCACGCGCAGAGGGCTTCAGAGTGCGTGCGATGTCCACGACGTCGCTGTCGTAGAAATAGAGGCCGGGGACTGCGTAATTGGATTTCGGCGACGTCGGCTTTTCCTCGATGGACACGGCGCGACCCGAGTCGTCGAATTCGACGACGCCGTAGGCGGTCGGATTCGAGACCCAGTAAGCGAATACGGCTCCGCCGTCGATGTCGGAGAAACGCCTGAGTTGGGTTCCGAGGCCGGGGCCGTAGAAGATGTTGTCGCCGAGGACGAGCGCCACGGAGTCGGATCCGATGTGCTCTGCGCCGAGGGTGAATGCCGTTGCGAGGCCGTTCGGTTCGTGTTGCACTGCATAGGTGAGGTTGACGCCGAATTGTGAGCCGTCGCCGAGAACCCGGCGGAATTGTTCGGCGTCGTGTGGGGTCGTGATGATCAAGATGTCGCGAATGTCGGCGAGCATGAGAGTGGAGAGCGGGTAGTAGATCATCGGCTTGTCGTAGACAGGCAAGAGTTGCTTGCTCACTCCGAGGGTGATCGGGTGCAACCGCGACCCGGTGCCACCGGCCAGAATGATTCCGCGCATGCGTGCAGTGTCCTGCACTCCTGCCTGCCGACGCAAACGGACATGACACGCCCGGCCGCTAAAGTGGGGTTCGTCCGATGAGCCTGAGGAGATGACGTGCGACTACTGGTCACCGGGGGTGCCGGCTTCATCGGTGCCAATTTCGTTCATCAGACGGTGGCGACGCGTCCCGACGTGGAAGTCACGGTTCTCGACGCTCTGACCTACGCCGGAAATCGCCAGTCCCTGGCGTCCGTCGAGGACCGGATCACGTTTGTCCACGGCGACGTGGCCGACGAGCCGCTGGTCGACGATCTTGTCTCGCGCTCCGACGCAGTCGTGCACTTCGCGGCCGAAAGCCACAACGACAATTCCCTCGCCGACCCCGAACCGTTTTTGCGCACCAACGTCATGGGAACCTTCTCGCTCCTGCAGGCTGTGCGTTCGCACGGGGTCCGTTATCACCACATTTCGACCGACGAGGTGTACGGCGACCTCGAACTGGATGATCCGGCGAAGTTCACGGAGACGACACCGTACAACCCGTCGAGCCCGTACTCCGCGTCCAAGGCGTCGAGTGATCTGTTCGTGCGCGCCTGGGTGCGCTCGTTCGGGATCGCGGCGACCATCTCGAACTGCTCCAACAATTACGGCCCGTACCAGCATGTGGAGAAGTTCATCCCACGCCAGATCACCAATCTGCTCGACGGAGTGCGTCCACGGTTGTACGGGGAAGGCCGCAACGTCCGCGACTGGATTCACGTCGAGGACCACAACCGCGCCGTCTGGGACATTCTGGACCGCGGAAAGTTCGGCGAGACTTATCTGATCGGCGCCGACGGTGAAACCGACAACCGGACGGTGATTGCGGCTCTGCTCGAAATTTTCGGACGCAAGCCGGACGATTTCGACTTCGTCACCGACCGCCCTGGTCACGATCTGCGGTATGCGATCGATTCGACGCGACTGCAGCAGGAGCTCGGGTGGAAGCCGCAGTACCGCGATTTTAGAAGCGGACTGGAAGCCACCGTCGAGTGGTATCGCGACAACGAGCAGTGGTGGCGTCCGCAGAAGGCCGGCGTCGAGACGCAGTATTCCGCGTCCGAGAAAGTGGTCTGACCGAACGTCAGGCTTTGGTGGGGTCCGGCACCCGCGAGCGCTCGTGCACGAGTGCATTGCGCAGGCCTCGTGATCCCGACAGTGCAGCCACGACGCCGGCAAAGACCTCACAGAGGGTGAACAGCAGCCTCGACGCCAGTGCGAGGCCGAGCGCGACGCCGGCATCCATGAACGGTGAAAGCGCTGCGACGATGACGGCTTCGCGGACACCGATTCCGGACGGGACGACAAAGACGAGGACCCCCGCGCACATACCGAGGGCGAGAGCGCCGATGCACTGGACGAGCCCACGGATTTCGAAGCCGGCCGAACTGGACGCGAGCAGCCACAACTGGATGCCGTAGAGCACCCAGCTTGCTGCGCACCAGCCCAACGCGAGCGCAATCTTGTGCATCGTGAGCGGCTTGTGCAGCGGCGTGCGGCGGAGCAGTTTCAGCGCGAGGTTCACCAGGCGTGTGAGCACCGGCGGGTAGGCGCAGACCAATGCGATCGGTACGAGGATGATCACGCCGACCGCTGCCGCCGTGCTGACCTCGAACAGGGCAGGTAGACCGAAGAGGCCGACGACCAGCGCCGAAGTTGTGCTCAACCCCACCGTGACCAGCACTGCGACAAAGCCTGCGGCACGGGACACACCGGCGCGCCTCACGAGTTCCGTTTGCAGAACGAAGGCCCAGACACTGCCGGGAAGGTACTTGCCGAGTTGGCCGACCAGATAAGCGCGAGCGGCGTCGAAGGCCGGAATCGGTTGTTCGAGGGCGCCGAGTGCGTGTTGCCAGGCCCGCACTGCGGCACCCATACCGAGGAAGATGAACACCGACGAGGCGGCAAGCGTCCACCAGTTCAGCTCGATGATCGTGTTCTTGACCTCGGACCATTGGGACTTCACCGCGAAGATGATCGCGACGACGATCGCGAGGGTGACGAGGACCTTGAATCCGTTGACGAGAAGGCCGCGTAGAGCGTTCGGCTCTGCGGCCGGTTCGACGTCTTCGACCGGTTGTTCAGATTCGGGAGAGGTACTCACGCGCCTGCATCCCGCCCGTTCGTCATTTCGCAGACGATACCAACCAGGATTTGTCTCGCTAAACCACGAGCGGTTTGTCGGCGCGTTCCCGCCACCAGGTGAAGGCCTCCGACAGCGAGTCCGGAATGGCCGGTGACGTGCCGAAGCTTCCCGCGGCGTACACGGCTTCGATCGCGGCGATGTCCTCCTCCGCGATTCCCGACCGACTCATTCCGACCCGGTTGACACCGTGCAACGACACCGGGTTGCCGAAGGCCTTGGAGAAGGGCGGGACGTCCTTGACCACGACGGTTCCCATGCCGATCATGGATCCGGAGCCGACGACGCGTCGTTGGTGCGCGACAGTGTGCATGCCCAGGTTGACGCCGTCTCCGACGCTGACGTGCCCGGCAAGCGTCGTACCGGAGGACACGACGCAGCGGTCACCGATCTGCACGTCGTGCTCGATTCCCACTCTGTTCATCACGAAGCAGTCTTCGCCGATTTCGGTGCGGCGTTCGCTTCCCTGATGGACTGTGCTCAATTCGCGAATCGTCGTTCGAGCACCGATTCGAATTCCCAGACCGGCGCTGACGGACCAGGACGTCGGATGTAACGCGCCGAGGATCTCGGGGGGAGCTCCCAAGACCGCTCCCGAGCCGATCCAGCAGTCGTCGCCGATCTCGAGTGGGCCCGTGAGTACCGCGTTCGGTCCGATCGTGACTCCCGCCCCGATCAGTACGTCGGCGCCGATCACGGCGGTCGGATGGATGTGGCAGTCGGCTCGTTCAGACATGCAGGTTCCGGAATCCTCTCGAAGTATCGAATCGTGTTTCGATACGCTTCCTGGGTTGTCGGGGTATTTCGTTCCGACGACGGTCGGATGAATCTATCGGAGGTAACTCAGTGATCGCGATATCCAGTATCTCGTTCGGGGAAGAAGTCGAGCGCGAGGTGCTGGACACTCTGCGATCGGGAATCGTCGCGCAGGGACCCAAGGTGAAGCGGCTCGAGGACGAGTTCGCGGCGCTGGTGGGCACGCGACACGCGGTGGCGGTGAACAACGGCACTACGGCGTTGATCGCGGCTCTCCAGGTCCAGGATCTTCAGCCAGGTGACGAGGTTTTGACCACGCCGTTCACGTTCGTGGCCACGCTCAATGCGATTCTCGAGGCAGGCGCGACGGCGCGGTTCGCCGATATCTCCGAGTCCGATTTCAACATCGACCCGGCAGTCGCTGCCGATCGAATCGGTGACCGCACGAAGGTGCTGATGCCGGTTCATCTGTACGGACAGTCGGCGGACATGGGCGCATTGATGCCGCTGGCATCGAAAAACGGTCTGACTGTCGTCGAGGACGCAGCTCAGGCCCACGGAGCGACGTACGACGGGCGAGGCGCCGGCAGTTTCGGTGTGGGTTGCTTCTCGTTCTATGCAACGAAGAACCTCACGACCGCCGAGGGCGGAATGATCACGACCGACGACGACGCGATCGCCGATCGACTTCGGGTCCTGCGCAACCAGGGCATGCGGGCGCGCTACCAGTACGAGATGGTCGGCCAGAACTACCGGATGACTGACCTCCAGGCGAGCTTGGCTCTGCCCCAGATGGCGACGTACATGCAGCAGGTCGAGGCGCGCCGCCGGAATGCGGAGGCCTTGCGTGTCGGCCTGAAGGACGTCGAAGGACTGATCCTGCCGAGCGAACTGTCCGGTCGTGGACATGTCTGGCATCAGTTCACCTTGCTGCTGGCCGAAGACGCACCGATCACTCGCGACCAGTTGAGTGAGCGTCTGGCCGCGAAGGACATCGGTAGCGGCATCTATTACCCGAAGGCCGTCTACGACTACGAGTGCTACCGCGAACATCCGCGCGTCGTCATCGACGAGACGCCGGTGGCCACTTCGGTCGCGTCGCGGTGCCTGAGCATCCCCGTCCACGCTGCGTTGTCCGCCGGCGACGTCGATCAGATCGTTGCCGCGGTTCGCGGCGCCATGGAGGCCTGAAAAATGACTGCTAGCAAGCCACGTATCGCTCTTGTCGGATCCGGTCAGATGGGCTCGCTGCATGCGCGGGTCATCGCGCAGTCGCCGCTGTGCGAGTTGGATCTGCTGATCGAGCCGCGCGAGGAGCAGGGCAAAGCTGTTGCTGCGCGGTTCGATACGCGTTGGGCCGCCGATTTCGACTCGCTCGACGGTATCGACGCCGTCGTGATCGCCGCTGCTACGCCGGCGCACTACGAGTTGGCCGGGCGGGTTCTCGATCTGGGGAAGCCTGTCCTGGTGGAGAAGCCGTTGGCTGCGACGTACGAGCAGAGCGTCGACCTGGTCGATCGTTCGCGCGCGTCCGGTGTTCCCCTGATGTGTGGACTGCTCGAACGGTTCAATCCCGCTGTCCGCACCGCCCGTGAGTTCTCCGGCGATGTGTGGCAGGTGAACGGTATCCGCCACTCGCCGTTCGTTTCCCGCATTCCGACGGGTGTCGCGACGGACCTGCTGATTCACGATATCGACCTTGCCATCGGATTTGCCGGCTCGGAACCCAGTTTGGCAAAAGGGGAGTTCGGCTACTTCCACCCGACATCCGTGCAGAACCGGTCGGAAGATTGCGCCGACGCCGTATTGCGCTTCGGATCAGGTGCTGTTGCAACGATTTCCGCGAGCCGGATCAGTCAGCGCAAGATTCGCCAGCTGTCGTTGCTCGAGGCCGATCGACTCATCGAGATCGATCTCTTGCGTCGCGACATCACGATCTACCGGCACATCGACGACAACATGCCCACCGATCGGGACGGCTACCAGCAGCAGACGGTCATCGAAATTCCGACGATCCGCTACAGCGAGGAACCGCTTGCCGCGCAGCTGACGCATTTCCTCGGATTGGTGCAGGGCACCGGTGACGCAGACGGTGAGCGAGCGTCGATTCTGCCCGCTCACCGCGCGGTTCACGAGGTGACGGAATCTGCGTTGGCTGCAGCGTTGTCGTCCTGACCGCTGCGTCGGCGTCGGAAGGCCCACGCTCCTTGAGACAGTGCCAGGAGCAATCCGACGCCGGCGACAGTCCAGCCGAAAGTGCTTCCGGGTGGACTGAATTCGATGGTGAGGGCGGATCCGGACGTGGCACTCGGCGGTAGATCGACCTGCAACAACCCGCCGGGGCTGGCCTTCGTCTCGACCGTCTGACCATCTACGGTCGCGCTCCAACCCGGCCAGGCCAGCAGGGCGAATGTGACCGTGCCTGATCCGGTGTATTCGACGGTTTCCCTGGTGTCCGTAGCGGCGGCATCGCCACGCACGTCGAGACCAGGCGTCGTTGCCGATACGCGACCGTCGGGCCACTGATGCTCGGTGGTGCGATGGCCGACCGTGACCACCCGATCCGGCGATACGGTCCACTCGCCCTCCGGTAGGGCGTCGAGGGCGCGTTTTCCGCCGTACGGTCCGGAATTCTGAACGACGACCGTGTCGACTCGCATCGCGTCGAGCCAGGACACACCCGTTCCCGGCGACTCAGCGAGCAGTCGGTCGACGCCGTCCGGACACTGGACACCGCCGTAGTAGTTCAAGCACAGTGCTTGAACGAAATCGTTGTAGCTGATTCCGGCGTAGCTGTTGACGGCATTGACTCCGGCAGGCTGCCAGGTGTTGCCGAACAGGAGGTCACCCCACTGCCCGGTTTCGTTGTCCGGCGGGATGTTGACGGGGTCGGCAATCGCGAAAGTGGTTCCCTGGTAACGGTCCTCGAACTTGGACTCCAGGAATGCCACCTGCCGGGGGAACTTCCACGGTGTCACGTTGTAGTTTCCGGTGAACCAGAAATTGGTCTGAGCACTGAGCACGACGACGATGCCGACAGCGAGTGCACCGGCGAGGTAGCGGGGCTTTCGGTAGGCCACGACCAACGCGAAGACGGTGAGAACCACGGTGATTATCAGTGATGCCGAGTGAATACCGATGTCTTCCGGGACATTCGACCAGGCAAGATAGAACTGAAGTGCCAACAATCCCGCGGTGATGATTGATCTTGTCCGGATTCGATCACGATGCAGTCCGGCAGAGAGGGCGACCGCCGTGACCACGATGGCGGGCAGTTGACCGTACTCGAGCAGTCGCGCGGGCCAACGGAAAAGCCACAGATTCGACGGTCCGAGAAGTAGTACGACGTAAATTCCGCCGAAGACGAACAGCGAGACGCTGTGGCGGCCCAACTTCTTCAGTGACTTCCACTGAATCCACGGTGCGAGCGGTATGAGGAACCAAGCCAGGTACACCAGCGGAATCGTCATGGCAGGCGAAGCGAAAGCGGTGACGTACGGCTGGTTCGACGGGCCGGAGAGGTTGAGCAGGTCACCGAGATCGGGTCGAAGCGAACCGTCGTTCGCGATTCCGGACTGAGTACGCACCGACACGCCGGTGGTGAAGAGCAACGGTAGATACACGATCAGCGACATCATGATGATCGCTGCCGCGCTGATCATCAGTGATTTGATGCTGCCTGCGCGTTTGATTGCGATGCATTCCGCTATGACAGCGAGGTAGACGACCGCGACACCGACAGCGCCGTACGGGTTTCCGGTGGTCATCGCAAGATAGCCGAAAACGATCGGTACCAGGGGGTTCACTCGGCCGAGGGCGCTGGCGCGGGTAGACCACCAGACGTGGGGGATCCAGGCGAAGGCGATCAGCCCGGACGCCCAACTGGAGGCGTCGAAATAGAGCGTGTATCCGGCGAACGGCATGGCAAATCCGGCGATGAAAGCCATCGACCGATTGGCGCCGTACTGGCGGGCCACCAGATAAACGCCTACCGCGAGAATCGCCATGAATTGCATCTTGACCAGGGTGATTCCGATTCCCAGGTTCGGAATGAGTGCAATGGCAACCGAATCCAGAAGGATCACGGGATTGTATGTCCCGTAAAGGGCTTCGGCTGTGACATTGCCGCCGGCCCACAATTCGGGGATGAGCGTCGGCCATGACCCGGACAGGATTCGCTCGCCGATCGTGTGCCAACCAGGCGTGAAAGCTGCTGCGCTGTCGTCCCAGTAGTAGAACCACCGATTGGAGATCAGTGGGATGGCGGCGACGATCGACACCAGAGCGGCGAGAAGAATTGGCGGCACCACGCGTTGTGCGAGCGGTAAGTCAGATTTCACGATGTGCTTTCGTCTTCGAGTCGATGGCTGTTGTTCGGAGCCTGGGTCGTGCTCTTTTTCTCGGAGCCTGGGCTGCGCCTTGTTTCTCGGAGCGTAGTATTCCGACGAGTTCGAACTGCAGTCGGGGAAGTAAGGAGATCGGGACGTGGCGACATCGCGAACGGAACCCGTTCGTGGGGAACCAGCTACGCCGGAACTCTCGGTGATCATCCCCGCATACAACTCAGGCGAGGTGCTGGAGTCGACGGTGCGTCAATTCGCCGAGTACTTCACCAGCCGCCCGGCCGAGAGCGCCGGTCAGGTCGAGATCATCGTCGTGGAGAACGGTTCGACGGACAACACTGCCGACGTGTGTGCTGCTCTGGCAGCTTCCTGGTCTTGGCCTGGAGTGACCTTCCTGCCGATGAGCAGCGACAAAGGGATGGGCGCAGCGCTTCGCGCCGGGACGCTTGCTTCTCGTGGACGACGCGTGTTGCTCACCGCGGACGACCTTCCGTTCGGTTTCGGTGACATCGAAGGCGCCGACCGCGTGATGGCGGATCTAGGGTCCGTCCCGCCGGTGGTCATCGGTTCAAAGGCTCATTCGGACTCAGAGGTGGAACGTGGCTTGCTGCGTTCGGTGATGACGGGTGGATTCGCGACGCTGCGACGGGTGGTGCTGGGTACCCGCACGGGCGACCCCCAGGGAACTTTCATCGTCGACGGTGTCTTGCTACGTCGAATCGCACCCTCGCTGACCGAGCGTGGATTCCTTTTCACCACCGAATTGGACTACGCGCTCGAATTGGCTGGGGTGCGCCCGGTCGAGGTCCCGATCCGACTCAGCGACGATCATCTGGCGCACGCGAGCCGTATCTCGCCCAAGGACGTGGTCCAGATGGCGAAGGGTCTGTTGTCGCTTCGTCGGCGAAAGACCGAGCTGCGCTCCGCCGCTGCAGTGAGTAATCACGGGTAGACCTGGTGTGACTCGGTGCCCGGGGCGCCGAGGTGCGGATTCGCGATACCCTGCGGGGCGTGGATACCGTGAACACGACCGATGACCAGTCCGATTCCGGAGTCGAGTTGATCGAACGCTGCGCGACGTCGGATCGACTGCTGGCGCAGCGGACGTTGTTCACCGGAACTTCGCCCGTCGCCAGTGACGAACTGTATGCGGTGACCAAGGTCGGTATGTCGACGCGATCGCGGTTCGAGTTGCGGCTTCAGCCGGGCGCGGTCGCGCACACCAATACCTTCTTCGGTCGTTTTCCGGCCAGCTACTGGCAGCGCTGGACCAATGTCACCGAGGTCACCGTCACTGCACATGTCGTGGCCGATACCGCTTGCCGCATCCAGATCCAGGCCTCGGACATCGGTGGCCACCGTCGTATCGTGACGAACGTCGTCGTGACCGGCGACGAGCGAGTGTCCATGACTGCCCCGCTCGATACTTTCGTCGACGGCGGGGCACTGTGGCTGCAGTTCGAAGCGCAGGGTGGCGGCGCAGTGGTCGACGATGTGGAATGGACCGTCGTCTCGCCGGAGTCGATTCGCCCGGTAGCCGTGGCGATCTGCACGTTCAATCGTGCGGACGACTGTGCGCGCACGGTCGAGGCCCTCGCGTCCGACGAGCGTGTACTCGCGTTGCTCGACGCTCTGTACGTCGTCGATCAGGGAACGGATCCGGTAGAGAGCCGTGAGCTGTTCCAGGAAGTGTCGAAGAAGTTCGGTTCGCGGTTGCAATATCTGCGGCAGGCGAACCTAGGTGGTGCGGGCGGGTTCACGCGGGGCTTGTACGAGGCTTCGGCGGCCGGGCCGCACGCCGACGTGATCTTGATGGACGACGACATTCTGTGCGAGCCCGAATCGGTTCTTCGACTGAGTGCGTTCGCGAACATGACGACGGAGCCGGCGTTGATCGGTGCCCAGATGCTCTTCCTGTTCAACCCCGACTACCTGCTGGCTTCGGGTGAACGCGTGGATCTGGGCACGCTTCAGCGTGGTGTACCGACCGATGAGCACGGTGTTCGTAACCGGAGTGTGCTCGAGAAACTGCCGGAACGTCGCGTGGACGCCGAATACAACGGCTGGTGGTCTTGCCTGATTCCTGCTGAAGCCATCGAGCGGATCGGCTTGCCACTGCCGGTCTTCTTCCAGTGGGACGACGTCGAGTACAGCTTGCGGGCCGGGCGGGCCGGGATTCCCACCATCACGTTGCCGTCGGCTGCTGTGTGGCATGCGGACTTCTATTGGAAGGACGTCGACGGTTTCGCGCACTACTTCAGTACGCGCAACGGTCTGATCACCGCTGCGCTGGACCCAGGGTTTGCACCCAAAACCCTCGCGAAGCAGCTCTCCCGGGATATTTCGCACTCGATCGTGGGTTTGCAGTACGGCCTTGCACATACGCAACTCCGGGCGATCGAGGGATTCCTCGAGGGGCCGGCAGGTTTGGCGGACGGTGGGCAGAAGGCGCTTGCCGCGATCAACCAGGAACGTAAGCGCTTCCCCGAGACTGTGACCCGCCCGGCGTCGGAGCTGCCGGGCAGGTTGCCGATCCGCCGCGTTGCGCCCAGCCCGAAACCCGGTTTGTGGACGGACCTCGTTCTGGCGAAACGCGTTGTGATGCAGGCTCGCAATCACCTCGAGCGAGGTCCGGTGGCGATTTCGTACGAGGACGCGCAGTGGTGGCACGTCGGACGTTTCGATCACGTCTTCGTCACCGATGCTTCGCAGGGAGGCGTGCGTGAACGCCGCTTCGACAGCGAGAAGGCCGCCGAGATGAGCGGCCGCCTCGCCGGCGTCATGAAGAGGTTCCTCGCCGAAGCACCAAGTGTGGCTGAAGCATTCGCTCGCGAGTTTCCGCAGCTCACGAGTCGGGAGAACTGGGCTCGACTGTACGAGAAGTGAGCCTCAGCGCACTATCTTGACGACGACCTGCTCGTTGTCGACGGTGTACCCGAGGTATTCGAACGAGATGCCGGTGCGTGTGACGAACTCCGTCCACGCCCGGTACTCGTGCTGCTGCCACCCGGGATAGTTGAAGAATTCGTCGAAGACGACGATCGACCCGGGTACCAGGCGGTCGCCGAGGAGATCGAGCACCGTCTTGGTGGACGAGTAGAGATCGGCGTCGAGGTGCAGGAACGCAACGGGGCCGGGTTCGTCGTTCAGGAACGAGGGCAAGGTGTCCTCGAAGAGGCCCGGAACAAGTTGCGCTCCAGGCACTTCGGGGATGGATTCCTGTGCGAACTCGCCGACCGGGAACCCGGTGCGCCAGGTCTCCGGAAGGCCGGAGAACACGTCGAAACCTGCGACGGTCCCCTCGCGTTCGGTGAAAGCCTCCGCGACGATCCTGAGTGTGGTTCCGCTGGCGACGCCGAATTCGAGTGCCATGCCGGGTATTTCGATCAAGCCCAATGCGTGGCGCAGCGTGTCGTGCGGGTGGCCGAATGTCTCCGCGACTCGAAGGTGTTCGAGGATGAACTCGGCAGTCGACGCTGTCGCTTCCAGATCCACGGCGTAGGCCAGATCCCGACGCTGGCGAAATTCCAGCTCGTCGATCCTGGACCGGAGGCCCGCGATGTCACCGCGGGCCTCGGCCAGTTCGTCACGTGAAAGTGCCAGCGCGTCGAGGATCTGTTGCGTGCGATCTGCGTTGCGCCGGTCGGCGGCCTCGACCACCTCGGATACCGCACGCTGAAGCTTGGTTCTGGCGCTGGAACGGAACTGCTCGAACATGGCAACCTCTCGTCGGGATCACCCCCATGCTGCCAGGCTTTGTTCGCTACCGGTCCCGACCGCGGTAGTGACTCTTGAGTTGTCGGGAGATCACCTTGATCTCCCGCGTCCTCTCTGCCTGCAGACGAGCATCGCTTCGCGCGGCGTTCCATGCATTCTCTCGCTGTAGTTTCCGGTAGCTCGCGAGCCTCCGCTCATCGATATCGCCACGCCCGAGTGCGCTCAGGACTGCGCATCCCGGCTCGGAGTTGTGTGCGCAATCGGAGAACCGGCACTCTGCAATCAGCTCCTCGATCTCGGGGAACGTCTTGTCGATCCCCTCCGCCGCGTTCCACATGCCGACCCCTCGCAGGCCGGGTGTGTCGATCAGTGTCCGGCCGCCGGAGAATGAGATCAACTCTCTGGTGACGGTGGTGTGGCGTCCCTTTCCGTCACCGGTCCGAACGCGACCGGTCTCGAGTCGATCGGCGTCTGTGGTGTCCGCGAGGAGGGCGTTCGCGAGCGTCGACTTACCGGCGCCTGATGGACCGAGTATCGCCACGGTGCCGTCCAGAACTGCATCGAGTACATCCATTCCTTCGTTGGTCTCGGCACTGACGGCCAGCACTGTTGCGCCGGGCGCAATGGCAGTGACCTCGGCGAGAGTGTCGGAGATATAGTGAGCTGCATCCGATTTGGTGAGTGCGACGACAGGGGTTGCACCACTTTCCCAGGCGAGTGCGAGTAGTCGCTCGATGCGCCCGAGATCGACGTCGCCGTCCGAAGCCGTGGCGATGACGACGGTGTCGACATTGGCCGCCAGAATCTGGCCTTCCGATTTTCCGGATGCCGAGGATCGAACGATGCTGCTTGATCGAGGGAGTATCGAAGTGACCGTGTGCATCTCGGGTTCGCGTGAGTCCCGTAACTCGGCCACGGCGACCCAGTCACCCGTACAGAGTGGATCGCTGCCGCTGAGTGCGCGAACTGTGCCTTCGGCGACGGCCACGTCACACCGCCCCCGGTCGGCGCGAAGAACGCGCCCGGGTGCGGAGTCCGGTGGGGCCAGGGCAGTGAATGTGTTCGAGAGTGTTGCGTTCCAACCGTATTCGGTCAGGGGCGCGCTGTTTTCCGGCATGGTGAGTGTGTCCTCGAGTACGAAGAAGTGTGAATGTTGACGGTGCTGAAACTGCGGAACACGACAGTCATCAATACTCACTCCTCGAAAATCTCAGGACGCACCATGCGTCGGATCAGAATCGTCTCAGCCGCAGACGCGACTGTGCAACTGAATTAACTCGGGGCGGCCGACTTAACTCGGACGTTCGAACTTCTCTTCCCGGCCGAGCTTGCGCAATCGCATCCACTCGCGCAGTCCGGCCGGATCGCGGCGTGTGATCAGGAAGTACCAGCCGAACCGAACCCATTCCTGCGGAAGCAGTTTCCGCATTCCCGGTTGGGAGAGGATGTATCCACGGTTGCGGTACGTGAAGTAGCGCTTCGTGTCGTTGTCGGGGTACTGCGTGTGCATGCGTCCGCCGAGGATCGGCTTGAACTCGTCCGCGCCGTTGGGGTGGACATAAGCAGTTTGCAGGCAGGTACCGAACTTCAGGCCGGAGCGCACGAGGCGACGGTGTACCTCGACCTCGTCGCCGCGGACGAACAGGCGTAGATCCGGAACTCCGACGGCATCGATCGCGTCGGCGGTGAACAGTGCGCCGTTGAAGAGGGACGCGATGCCGGGCAGGAGATCCTCGTCGCCGAGCTCGGAACGCAACCGGCGCCACGACGTGCCGCGGCGAAGTGGGAAGGCAAGGCGGTCGGGGTCGTCGATGTCGCAGACGACGGGGGAGACCTCGGCCAGGTCGTTCCGAATTGCACAGTCGAGCAGTGTTTCCAGGACCTCAGGCCCCTCCGGGCGGCCGTCGTCGTCGGCGAGCCAGACGCGGTCGGCGCCGAGTGAAAGCGCGTAGAGAATGCCAAGAGCAAATCCTCCGGCACCGCCGAGGTTGTGCTGAGAACCGATGTAACTGGTCGGCAGTGGAGCGTTGTCGACGAGCTCTTTCACATCGGCTTCGTCGGCATTGTCGACGACAACCAGATGATCGAGCGGACGCGACTGGGTGCTGAGAACCTTCAAGGATTCGGCCAGCAGTTCACGACGCTTGTGAGTGACGACGACCCCGATGATTTTCTCGGGTGCGCTCACGGGGTGTTCTCCCGTTCCATTTCCTTGATCACGTGGCGCACATGTTCGGCGGCGTCGTCACCTTCGTAGGCGCGTACGACGTCTTCGATGTCGCCTTGCATGCGGATCTGGCCGTGGTCGATCCACATCGCACTGTTGCACAGCTGAGCGAGGAATTCGTTGGAGTGGCTGGCGAATACCAGGATGCCGGAGCGTTCCACCAGCTTCTGCAGCCGGATGCGGGCCTTCTTCATGAATTCCGCGTCGACGGCACCGATGCCCTCGTCGAGAAGCAAGATCTCGGGATCGATACTGGTCACGACGCCCATGGCAACGCGAACGCGCATACCGGTGGAGTAGGTACGCAGTGGCATGGAGAGGTATTCACCGAGTTCGGTGAATTCGGCGATCTCGTCCATCTTCGCGAGCATCTGCTTGCGGGTCTGACCAAGGAACAGGCCGCGGATGATGATGTTCTCGTACCCGGAGATTTCCGGGTCCATGCCGACACCGAGGTCGAAGACGGGTGCGACGCGTCCGCGAATGCTGGCGGATCCCCGGGTCGGTTCGTAGATTCCGGAGAGCAGGCGCAGCAGGGTGGATTTGCCGGCGCCGTTGTGGCCGACGAGCCCGATGCGGTCGCCTTCCTTGAGCGTCATCGTGATGTCGCGGAGCGCTTCGACGACGACGACATCGGAGTCGTTGCGGCCGATGGATCCTCCGGCCTTGCCGAGGAAGGCCTTCTTGAGCGAACGGGATTTCGCGTCGAAGATCGGGAAGTCGACGCACGCGTTCTGCGTGTGGATGCTGACTGGCTGACTCATGTGTTTCCTCTAGACCCAGTAGGGCACGCGTGCCCGGTACTTGCGGAGTGCCAGGATCGCGACGGCCCAGCCGACGACGGTGAAGGCGATGACGATGTACCAGTGGTATGCCTGCTGGTCGGCTCCGATGAGTGGTGCTCGGATGATCTCGAGGTAGTGGTACAGCGGGTTGAGCTCGGCAAGCCGGACCCGTTCCATGGCTTGCCCACCCTGGTCCTTGAGAGCCTGCGTCGTCCACATGATCGGCGTCAGCACGAACAGCAGCAGGGTGAGGCTGCCGAGGATGGGGGCGATGTCGCGGTACCGGGTGGAGAAGATACCGAAGACGATCGAGACCCACAGCGTGTTCGCGACGATCAGCACGAATGCCGGTATTGCCGCGAGCGCCGTCCAGCTCATGTTCTGCCAGATACTGAACGCGAACAGAAGAACTATGTAGATCGCGAAGTTGTGCGCGAAGAACAGCACCTGACGCCAAACCAGGCGATATACGTGCACACTCAACGCCGACGGCAACTGCTTGATCAGGCCCTCGTTGGCGATGAAGACCTCGGAACCTTCGAGAATGCTTGCACTGATCAGGTTCCACACGATCAGCCCGACCGTGACGTACGGCAGGAACTCCTTGAGCGGAATGTTCAGCAACGCGGAGTACAGAAGACCCATCGCGGCGGCCTGAACGCCGGTGGCGATCGTGATCCAGAACGGTCCGATCACCGACCGGCGGTAGCGCTGTTTGATGTCCTGCCAGCCGAGGCTGAGCCACAACTCACGCTGATTCAGACCGTCGCGAAGGTCTTTGAACGCACGACGGAACGTCTGGGAGTCGGACACGGGCGCGGGTGCGTCCGGCGTCTCGGATTCGATTGCGGATGCTGACACGGAGGTCGAGCCTACCGGCCTGGCGTCGGCGCCGGATTTCCCGCGGACTTCGTGGTGGTCCGAGTTACAGATACTGGCCGGTTCCTGGGCTCTGTTGGTCCGGATGGGCAGGCGAATGCGGAGCCCCGATGCTCATGCCGGGAGGCAGTGCGCCCTGACGCATCTGTTCGAGCTGAGCGCGCGCTGCCATCTGCTGCGCGAACAGTGCGGTCTGAATTCCGTGAAACAGTCCTTCGAGCCAGCCGACGAGTTGGGCCTGCGCGATTCGCAGTTCGGCGTCGGAGGGAATGGAGTCGTCGGTGAACGGGAGGCTCAGTCGCTCGAGTTCTTCACGGAGTTCGGGTGCCAGGCCTTGTTCCAGTTCTCGGATGGACGAGGTGTGGATGTCCTTGAGGCGCTTGCGGCTGGCGTCGTCGAGCGGCGCGGCGCGCACTTCTTCCAAGAGTTGTTTGATCATCGTGCCGATTCGCATGACCTTCGCCGGCTGCTCGACCATCTCGGCGACGGACTCGGCTTCGGATTCCGCGCCTTCGGTGGTGCCGGAGGTGGAGGCCTCTGCCTCGGCCGCCGGCATCGCGACGGGTCGACCGTCGGGTCCGATAACGAGTACCTGCTCTTTGTCGGGGTTCGTCATGCTTCCATCTTGTCGTGTGTGGGCGACAAACGCCGCGTAACCCCCAAAAAGTTAGCTATCGAATAACTGTACTGACGGGTAATTGGGTGACTGCCTTCGACTAAGCGGGCGTCTGCACCTAGAGTGTCGAGCATGGCTTACGACGTTGCCCGCGTACGGGGGTTGATTCCCTCACTCGGTGACGGCTGGATCCACCTCGATCCGCAGGCCGGAATGCAGATCCCGGACGCCGTCTCGCGGACGGTCTCCACCGCGTTCCGTGCCTCTGCATCTTCTTCCTCCGGTCGCCACGTCTCGAACCGTCGTAGTGCTGCCATTCTCGAGAGTGCGCGCACCGCGGTCGCCGATCTGGTCGGCGGAGATCCTGCGGGAGTCGTTCTCGGATCAGACCGAGCGGTGTTGTTGGCTTGGCTCGCCGAGTCGCTCAGTTCGCGGTTGGGCCTCGGAACCGGTCTCGTACTCTCGCGCCTCGACGAAGAGGCGAACGTCGCGCCCTGGCTTCGTGTGGCCAGTCGCTACGGCGCTCAGGTGCGATGGGCAGAGGTCGAAATCGAAACGTGTGAGCTCCCGAGTTGGCAGTTCAACGATCTCATCACCTCGACCACTCGATTGGTGGCCTTGACGGCCGCATCACCGGTCGTCGGTTCGGCTCCGAACGTCCGCGCCGCAGCTGATCGTCTGCACGAATTCGGCGGACTGATGGTGGTCGACGCCGTCGGTGCAGCGCCATATGCGCATGTGGACATGGCTGATCTCGGGGCGGACATCGTTGCCGTCAGCGCGCCGTCGTGGGGCGGTCCGCAGGTGGGCGCACTCGTCTTCCGCGATCCCGGACTGCTCGACCGAATTCCGGCCGTGTCGCTCAACCCGTACGCGCGTGGCGCCGAGCGACTCGAGGTGGGCGGTCATCAGTTCGCGCTGCTGTCCGGTCTCACGTCGTCGATCGATTTCCTGGCGGGCTTGGACGAATCGGCAACGGGAACCAGGCGTGAGCGCCTCGAAACCTCGATCAGCTCGCTGCAGGACTACCAGGACGGTCTGTTCGATCACCTCATGCGTTCTCTCGCAGCCCTACCCAACGTGATGGTGATCGGCGGCGCACCCACGCGGGTGCCGACGCTCAGCTTCACGCTCGAGGGCATGGCGGCAGACAAGGTCGCCGCGCATCTGGCCGACAAGCGCATCGCGACGGTCAGCGGTACGCACGGCGGTTCCAGGCTGCTCGACGCCCTCGGTGTCAACGACGAAGGCGGCGCGGTCACCGTCGGCCTTGCGCCGTACACGACGCGGTACGAGATCAATCAGCTGGTCGCCGAACTCGGCGCCCTGGGCTGATCGATCCCGCTCGGCTCACTTCACGGTGAGGATGACCTTGCCTACGGTTTCCGGCGAATCCAGCAACTGATGGGCTAATGGCGCCTCGGTGATCGGAAGTTCGGTCGACACGATCGGTTGAACCGATCCGTCTGCGATCAACGGCCACAACTTCGCGCGGACGTCGGCGACGATGTCCGCTTTACCGCCGGGGCCGGTGAGCGGACGCCCACGCAGGCCCGTCGACGTGATGTTTCCGCGCTTTCCCATCAGCTTGGCGATGTCGACTTCGCCCTTGCGGCCACCCTGCATTCCGATGATCACGACGTGGCCGTCCATGGCGAGTGCGTCGACGTTGCGCCCGAGGTACGACGCTCCCATGTTGTCCAGAACCACGTCGGCGCCGTGGTTGTCGGTGGCTTCGGCGAGTGATGCTACGAAGTCGCTGTCGCGATAGTTGATGAGAATATCCGCGCCCAATTCGCGGCAGCGGTTCAATTTGTCCTCCGAACCCGCGGTAACTGCGACGCGGGCGCCGAGGGCTTTGCCGACCTGGATGGCGTGGGTGCCGATTCCGCCGCCACCGCCATGGACGAGGAGGACCTGTCCGCGTCGTAGACCTCCGCGCATTACGACGTTGGACCACACCGTGCACGCAACTTCCGGCAGGGACGCTGCGACACGGAGATCGACGCCAGCGGGAACGGGGAGAAGTTGTGTTGCCGGGACCGCAACCTTCTCGGCGTAGCCACCGCCGGCCAGCAGTGCGCAGACTTCGTCGCCGACGGACCAGCCGGTGACGTCTTCGCCGAGTTCGGTGATCACACCCGAGCATTCGAGGCCGAGAATGTCACTCGCGCCGGGCGGCGGCGGGTAGAAGCCTTGACGTTGGAGCAGGTCGGCGCGGTTGACTGCGGTCGCGGCGACCTCGACGAGTACGTGCCCGCGAGGTAGTTCAGGATCGGGCTGCTGCGCCCATTTCATGACCTCGGGACCGCCGGGCTGATCGATCGTTATGGCGTACATGGATACGACGCTAGCGAATCTCCCCGCTGACGGGTGTTTTGCCGCTACCGTCGCGGACGTGACTTACTTCGGGAACATGCAGAACGAGATTTATCTGACGGGACTGAGCGGCGCGAAGCCGGCTTTGCCGATGACTGCGGCAGGCTTGGAAGATGCCGCGCGCGAGCAACTCTCACCGGAGGCCTTCGGGTACATCGCCGGTAGCGCGTCGACCGAACGAACCGCGGTGTCGAATCTGCGGGCGTTCGACAAGCATGCGATCGTGCCGCGGATGTTGCGGGGGACTGCGGCGCCCGACGCGCGTGATCTGAGCGTCGAGGTGTTGGGGACGCGGTTGGCTGCACCGATCCTGACGGCTCCGGTGGGCGTGCTCGGCTTGGTCCACGACGACGCCGAGGTTGCGGTCGGTTCGGTCACTGCCGAGTTGGGGATCGGATCGATTCTCTCGACGGCGGCATCCTCGACCATCGAAGACGTAGCGGCGGCCTCCGGCGAGAACTGGTGGTACCAGCTGTACTGGCCGGCCGACGACGAACTTGCGGAGTCGTTTGTCCGCCGAGCGGAGACGGCGGGCGCGAAGGCTATCGTCCTGACTGCCGACACTCCCGGTATGGGTTGGCGTCCAAGGGATCTCGAGCTCGGCCACCTTCCGTTCCTGCAGGCGAAGGGTATTGCCAACTATCTGTCGGATCCGGTGTTCCGCGCCAAACTGGCGACGCCGCCCGAGGAGAGCGCAGAAGCGCTGCAGATCGCGGTTCTCACGTGGGTGTCGTTGTTCGGTAACCATGCGGTGCGGATCGCGGATATCGCGAAACTTCGCCAGTGGACGACACTTCCGATCGCAGTGAAGGGAATTGTCCATCCCGACGACGCACGTGAGGCCGTCGCGGCCGGCGCCAACGGCATTGTGGTGAGCAACCATGGTGGGCGTCAGGTCGACGGGTCGATTTCGGCACTCGACGCTCTCGGTCCCGTCGCTGATGCGGTGGGGCATGAGGTGGACATCCTGATGGACTCCGGAATTCGTTGTGGCGCAGACGTAATCAAGGCTCTGGCCTTGGGTGCCGACGCAGTGCTGTACGGGCGGCCGTGGGTGTACGGGTTGGGATTGGCCGGAGCGGACGGAGTGCGTCATGCGCTCCGGAGTCTCTTGGCCGACCTGGATCTCACCATGGGACTGGCGGGGCTGGCATCGGTCGCCGAAATCGACCGTTCGATCCTGATGTCCAATTCGTGACTTTAGGGTGAGTCTTACTGTGACGGGCGGACACAGGTCTAAACTTGGAACCTGTGACAGCTGAAGCGACAACCGAGGAGACATCGCAGGCGGCGCACGGTGAGACACCGTGGCTGACGCCATGCGAGATGCGTGCATGGCGCGGCTACATGGACGGTAATCAGCGCCTCATGGAGGTTCTCAACCGCGAACTGCAGGATTCACACGACCTGTCGTTGGCCGATTACCGCATTTTGGTCATGCTCTCGGAGTCAGCTGACGGGTCGTTGCGGATGAGTGACCTGGCAGACGGCGTGCTGTCTTCGCGGAGCCGCCTGACGCACCAGATCAGGCGGATGGAATCTCAGGGCATCGTCGTGCGCGACACCTGCGTCGAAGACGGGCGCGGCGTGCTCGCGCGGATCACGGAAGAGGGTAGGCGTCGCCTCGCCGAGGCGGCACCTACTCACGTGGCCGGCGTGCGGAACAATCTGGTCGATCTGCTGACTCCCCAGGAACTGGACGTGCTGGCAGACGTCTTCGAGAAGGTCGACAAAGCCATCGGCGAGCGCTGACTCCGGAGCCGTTTTCGCGGTCCGTGGGAACACCCGATAGGATCGCCCACGGAAGCGTGGCAGAGCGGCCGAATGCACTCGCCTTGAAAGCGAGCGTGGCGTTAAACCCACCGGGGGTTCAAATCCCTCCGCTTCCGCCAAATGTTCGTTGTTCAAACCCAGCCCGCGCGAAAGCGTGGGCTGGGTTTTTTCGTGCCCTACGAAGCGCAGGAGCGTCGAGGAGTCGGATGTGTAGCAATCTTTGCCGCCCTGGGGTCGCCGGGTGAAGCAATGGCTTCGCCACTTCGGTGCTACGTCCGATGTTGCGGCAATCTGCCGGTTCTCGTTGTGCTGTGGTGAACGATCAGCCATTGCGGCGCTCGGCGACGAGAGTTCCAGGTGATCGCATCGTGCGGCTGGTGGTCAATTCGATTCCCTCCTTGGCTAGATGGGCTCGTGGTTTACGCGGCCTCCTTGCGCTTGGTGTCCGGATGAGCTGCGCGCCACCAATTAACTGTTGACCGTTCAATAAGTTTGCGTGGCCATATCGCCAGAGACCACGTTGCATTCAATCTGCTGAAATGCTCCGGATCGTGCCTTGTTTGCACGTTTGCTCGACTGTCACCAATGGGCGGATGGTCCAAGTTTGGTGACCAGTCCGGGCCCCAAACCCACTGTCAGTCCACGTCAACAAGCTGCGAACCAGCTTGCCGAAGCGCACGGGGACGTGCCTGCCGGTTTCACCGGCAATGTGCCGATCCCGCCAGATCCGAACGCGCCCGACGACCGATCGTTCCCGCAAAAAGTATGGGACACCGCGTGGGGTGTCGGGGAAAGTGCCGTCGACACAACAGTCGATAGCGTCGGAACGCTCGGAGATGCGTGGCGAAACTTCCTCGTAGTCCCGGTGCACGATGCCGCCGTCGATCCGTTCGGCTTCAATCGCGGCCAACGAGCACAACCTTCACCCGAGCATTCTCCGGCTGAGATCGCTGCCGCAGCAGCAAATATCGTCTCCCTCATTCCGATCGTAGGCACAGGAGGCAGAGTCGGCGGAGCTGCCGTGCAAGAAGCGGTGGAGGCTGTTCTGCGGCGCGGCGGAACCGCCGCAGACGCCGAAGCCGCAGGTCGCAGGGCAGCCGCCACCGCCGGTGAGGCCGGGAATAGAGCCCCTAGCGATCCGACTATTCCCGTCGGAGACAGACCGGCCTCGACGCCTGTGGGTGGGCGCGGAGATCGCGAAATAAATGTAAAGCCCGGAACCAATCGTCCTGGAATAGTCAACGGTCGTGAATATACGGGGCATGCGTTCGACCGAATGCAAGAGCGCGGCATACTCCCATCCCTGGTTGAACAGGCCATTCGTGAAGGGGTGGCGACCCCGAGCAGAGGAAACACGACCGTGATCTATGATTCGATAAACAACCTATCAGTTATCATCAATGAAACGGGCAGAGTTGTGACCACCTCATTTGGCAATTTATCGGGAAAGTGAAAAACATGACGGATCAATCAATTTACCGCCTGGAAGCTGAGCAGGTTAATCGCGATTATTGTGACGGAAAAATATCCTTGCATGCGCTAGTTGAAATATTCGAGAGGTACGTCAGAGAACGCGAATCGGAGCGTGCATCAGATTCCGAAACCCTGAGGGGGGCCTGGGGTCAAATTGAAATAATGAATGCAATTAACCAGGATGATCCTTCGAATTCGAGCAAAAATGAGTCGGAGGTGCGAGAAGTTATTCAAGAATTCTTGGACTTGCTTCCGTAGTCTCTTTTCTCGGTCCAGGGGCGACTAATCAAGGCAGGCTTTGACTCACTTGCGCGACCAGTGTCATGTCAAGTGACACTGGCCAGCAGTTGCTTATTGTGATGTGGGAGCAGATTAGGATTCGCAGGCTGACGGTTCAGACGTCTTCGCCTTCGAGGGTGGCCATTCATTTGCCCTGATCACCGATCACGACTACCTCGCCTACCGCATCCCAGTGGAACACGACCACATCCTGATGATTCCAGGTAAAACCGACTACCTGTACAGCAGCGCAGGCGTCCGTATGCCTGCCTGGCGTGTCACCTTGTCTTCGGAACAGAAGAAGTTACTTTCAGTATTCGAAAGCGCTCGTGACGTCGTCTCAGACGAACTGGACGTAATGGAGCAGAGCGACCGGCACGGCAACGCCGCCTAAGTCTGCAGCTCATCCCACTTTTCGAGCATCCGTCTCGTCTGGACAGTTAAGTTTGAATGCCATCCACTTGCCTCCGTCAAAATGATTTTCATTTTCAATAACAGAGGTGCGCCGAGTCCACCTCATTCGTTCGCCTCGGGGGTCGGTTGTGGATGCGTTATTACGCAGTGGCACAGGGAATTCCCGCACGCATCGGTGCCCGTTTGCAGTCCTCGCAAAAGTCGTCCGGGATAACGTCGCCTGTTCAACACTCGGCGACGAACGTGGCCACGGGAAACGAAAAATGCTCCGCCCCGCCACAGGAAGAGCGAAGCATCAATTCGACGGCGGAGGGTATTACCAGTTCTGAATGAAGAAGAACTGCTGTGAACCCCTCGCCGGGTTGAGTACGCCGAGAGAAATTTCTCCACCACGGGAGGCTGCTTCGTTGGCGAACTGGTCGAGACGTCCCCAGACGACGTTGGGGCCGCTCTCGAAGCGCGATCCTGGTGCGAGGCGCACGCCGATCTGGGTGGAGTTAGTGATGCTTTCGATCGCAGCGCCGGCATTGAGCTGGCCGAACAATGCCGTCTCACCCTGGTTCAGCTGCACGCCGATGCGCCCGTTGTCGGCGATCGGAGTAACAGCTGATGCTGCGCCCGCGCCACTGAGTGCGATGGCTGCGATACCGGCAGGTATCAATGCGGCCGCGGTAATCATCCTGCGTAGGTGCGTCATTCGGCTTCTCCCTCGTCGGTGGCCCACTCGAGTTGGCGCCTCCACGGGCCACTTTGTCTGATTCTTCCGGTAACAGTCAACGACATGTTGCAAACAATGAGCAATCCATTGGGTTGGTTTGAGATGCAGCTCACTACTGGAAATCCGTTGAAGAATAAACTGTTTCAGTGAAATTGCTGGTCAAGATCGTGAATGCCAGAGAAGCGCCCGGGCCGTCGTTACGTTTCCGTTACTGGTCAGTCTGGCTGCGAGAAGGACACGCACTCGGTCACCCAGAAACGCTGCGGCACAGGAATTGTCAGAGCAAGAACCCGCGCAGAGGGTCCTCCGCAGTTGAGCGCCACTGTCAAGCGGTCTTTCATTCTTCGAGGGCGCGCTGCTTCGGCAGTGGGCTCTCGACTGTCAGAACCGCACGGTGAATACCACGTGGCGACGCTCTCGGGCCGCGCGCTGGAAAAAGTCCGCCACTTCCTGAAGCCAGCCCCAGGCGTACCCGCGCTCGTCGGAGCCGTACTCCGGGTTGCGGTCGTCGAGTGGCATTGCGTCGTAGCGCACGCCGAACTCGGATTCGGTGATTTCCGCCAGGTACGAGGAGACTTCGGCGACCCGATCGGGTGCCAGGTAGGTGACGAGTTGGTCGTCGGTGTCGGTGTTGAGGTCTTCGTCCCCCAGGATCACGCCGTAGGCCGGCCAGTTCTCGGACACGCGCTCGTACCCCGTGCTGGAGAGGGCGCACAGGATCGGATCCCACGCCTTGTCCGTGTCGCACGAGAACTCGGATCGGCCCGTCTCCTCGATGTCCTCGACCAGAGCGCCGAGTTTGTCGTCGTCGCCGCGCGCGTCCAGAAGTTCCGCTGCCACGCTGTCTGACAGCGCGAAATGTACCCCAAGTTCCATGGCGTGATGCTAACGGCCGACCTGCCGCCGTCCCGCCGTCACTACAAGACGAATCGCCTTAGGTAACGATCCTGCTCTGCCTCCGACCGAAGTTACCCATGGTGGGCCTGCTGTCATACATACTTCATCGGTGATTCCGACAAAACGGACCGGCCTTTCTGTTGTATCGCTGGTGATCCTCGTCGTCGCGGGGTTGCTGGTCGCAGCCCCTGCCAGCAGCGCCGCGCCGCCGCCTGACTGGAAATACACAATGGTGGCGTTCAGCAATGCCAGCGACCGCGACATGGATGTCTACGAGTCGGCTGACGGCACCGGCTTTCAGCTCGTCCAGCAGTCGGCGTACAGGCCGCCGTCTGGGCTCGTGCGTGATCCGAGCATCTTCCGGAACACGGACGGGGTGTACTACCTCACCTACACGACGGGTGGTGGGGCGAACATCGGGTTCGCACGCAGCAGCGACCGCATCAACTGGACGCCGCTGGGGAACTATCCGGTTCCGTTTTGCTGCGCCTTGATGCCTGGCACGGGAGATGGCACCGGTTCTGCGAGCCCCCCGGGCTTCTCGGGTTCGGCCGGATTCAGCGACGGACCGTCGCTGTCACCATTCGTCACCAAGGCCTGGGCGCCTGAATGGTTTGTGGACGGCGATCGCGTCAACGTCATCCTGTCGATGTCGACCGGTGGAGGATTTGTGCCGTATCTGATGACGGCGTTGGAACCGTCGCTCCGGTTGTGGAGCCCGCCTGTTCCGCTCGCCGGGATCGGTGCGGACCACATCGACACCACCGTGGTCAAAGTCGGATCGACCTATCATGCGTTCACCAAGAACGAGACGAGGAAGGTCGTCGAGCATGCGGTCGCTCCTTCGGTGACGGGACCTTATTCGTTTGTCCCGCCCGGGAATTGGGGTTCGCTTGTCGAAGGTCCGGCCGTGGTTCAGTTGCCGAGCGGCGACTGGCGGATCTATCTCGACGCCTATACCGAAGGAAAGTATCTCTACTCCGACAGCACGGACGGGCTGAACACCTGGTCTCCTGTGCAAGAGGTTCCTGGGGTGTCCGGGACTGCACGGCATCTCGGCATCATGAGAGAACCGGCATAACATTCGACCCTGAGTTGGTAGGGCTCTGATCAAGGACTCCGGTCTTGGTCAGAGCCTTTTCTCGTACTTGCGTACTACTTGTGTGCGTCGTCTGCGCCTATCAGTGATTGACAAGCTAACGATGCGATGCCCGTGGGTCCGACGATTTCGCGCCGACCATGAAGTGAGTATCTCCGCGGGAGCTGTGCAGCGTTGCGCTCCCAGGCCCCGCTTGGGCGCCGTACTTCACGATTGATTGCCAGGTAATGCCTGTTAGTTTCATATTCAAGTACGCACACTGGCTTGATGCCCGCACTTTCTGCCTTCAGCTGCTCTGAGGCCCGCGGGATGCGGGTCGAATCCGATTTGCCGCACTGTTTCTGAGGGGTCTTCTCGTCCGTAAACGGTGACCTTGCTCATAGTGGGACCTAGGTCCTTTTCGCTGCTGATAAGCCTGTCGATATATATCTGTTACCGAAAGTTCACCCTAAATCCAAGATGGGGGAGATGGCGCACTGGCGGGCAAACAGGACGATTGGTACCGTCCGGTAACTAATTCAGTTAGTTGTCGGCTACCGCTCTGGTTGCTGTGTCACGTGGAGGAGCAGTTCATGTCGATCGAATCGCAAAACGGCATATCCCATCGTCGATCGAGGGCCGCAGTGGGGCTCGCGGCGTGTGCGGTTGCCGCGCTGTCGTCTGGTGTGGTCTTCGCAGGGAGCGCATCGGCAACGCCGACGGCGTTGGTGGACAAATTTGCGAGCACGGTCACCGATGACGGCTGGTCGTTGGATCTTGCCGCCACGAAACTGTCGGCGAACCCGGTGCCGAATCTGGCGACGACGGCGTTCACCCGTGAGGGGTTCGTGTCGGCGAAGGTGACCGGCACGATCGGCGGTCAGGGTGATTCGGCAGTGAAGACCGGTTATGTCGAGCAGGGATTGCAGATCGGCTGCCAGATCGATGTTTCCTCCGGACTTGGCTTGGGGCTTGGCTTTTCGCTCGGTCCGTCTGTCGGTGTGAGTATTTCGGGTGTCCCGTCGGCGAACGTGGGTGTGAATGCGTCGGTGAATCCGAGTATTCAGTCGACGATTGCGCCGGGCACGATCACGACGATTCCGTTGGGGAAGAAGGATCTCGAGTCGTCGAAGGCGTCGATCACCGCGGAGAACGTGCACGTGAAGGTTGATGCGTGCATGGGGCCGGTGACGATCCGCTCGTACGCACAACTCTCGGTGTCGACGGCGACGTCCGACAACACGTTGTTCGTGTACTCCGATCCCACCTGGCTCTGACCCTCGCAGACTTCGCCGGCGCTGCTGGCGAGTAATTCCTGATCCGTCCCGTCCCGGGGTGGTTACTCATCACGCTCACAAAGGAGAAATCATGAAGATTCGTACCTTGGCCACTGCCGGAACCCTCACCGCAGGTATCGCCCTGATCGGTGTTCTCGGCGCCGGCGTGGCATCTGCTGCAACTCCGATCGTGCAACCGGAACATGGCCGGATCGGACTTTCACTTTCGAATGCCGAAACGGCGGCGCTGGCGGCGAGCCCGATTCCTGATGCGATTGCGAACATCGTTCCAGGTTCGCTGAGGGGGGTCTGGTTGGCGCCTGGTTCCGCGATAACTGTTACCGATGGCAAGGTCGACGCCCTCGAAGGAGCTGTGCTCGGTGAAGCAGCCGCGCGTGGTGGGCATGCCAATGTCTTTGTCTCCGACCCGAATCACCCCGCCAGTGAGGGGCACATAGTGCTGACGGAGCAGTACTGGAACTGATAACACGCCCAGTACCGGCGACTCGTTGTCCCCGCTCTCCCATCCTGTTTGGAGTTCCAGCCATGACCGTCAACAACGCCGAACGTCGCAGTGTCCAACCGGAACCCGCTGCCGTCGATAGCAAAGACGTTGCAGACGTTGATGACTGGGATCCGGAGAGTGAACTCAGTCCACTCTCCAAGGCTGTGATCGCTACGGCAGTCGGACTGGGGTTGCTGATCGCGGCATTCGCGGTGATCGGGAAGCTTGCCGGCTGGGCGAACGACTACGGGACGGTCCTGGTTTACCTGGCGTTCTTCTTGTGGATGTCGATCTCCGGACGGTTGTTCTGGTGGGGCGCAGACAAACTCATCGCGCTACTCCGAACGAAGAAGAGTGACAATCGTGGTGCGCACCGGTGAAGTCCGGTAGACGACTTCGCCGGACTCTCGCGGGAGTGCTTGCCGCTGGGGCGCTGTTGACCGGAGCGGCCGGAGCGATCGGTGCGGAAATTGCACTCTCCGCCGCTCCGGCGAACGCGACGCCGGAAGAAGACTGCGCGGCGGTGCGGGCACGTGATCATCAGATCTACCTGAATCTCATCGCCTCACTGCCACCTGGCGCACCCATCCCGCCAGAGATCATCAACCCGTGCCTGAGCGCGCCGTCCACGACGGCGACAGCTGCGCCGACGACCACCGTCGGGCTCCCCGGTGCACAGGCTCCAGGCGGTGGCCCGAATGTCGGGGCCAATGGTCCGACGAACTTTCCCACCTACAACGGCACCCCCATCGTCCCTGTGCCGACGATCGAGGTTCCGCCCATTGCTTCCGAGTCCCCGGCCTCGGAAACTGGTGTCGGTGCATTCCCCAATGCATCGGCATCAGCGGTTCCCTCACCCACACCCACCCCGGGTGAGGGAACCACCACCGATCGTGGTCCCGGACCGATCCCCGCGGATTCGGATTCGAATATCGCACCGGCTCAAACGGTTCCGGTCCCGGCAGCAGATGTTTCCACCGCCGGGGAGGACTCGGGCCGTGACCGGTATCTCGAACTCACCCTGATCGGCGCTGCGGCGTTCACCGCCGCGGGTATCGGAGTGCGCGGGCGGCCGGGACCTTTCAGCCCCCGCACGCCCGAATCAGTACTCTCCCAGGCGGTCGGGACTGCCGCGTCGCCGTTGACTGCGTACGCACCTGGCGGACAGTCCTCGTTGCGGGTGTTCGATCCGATCACCGGCGGAAGCCGGTTCTTCTTCCTGATCCACGACGAAACGTCGTCGCACGAATCCGTGATTCCGGTGGCGGTGCCGCCCGGCGGTCACATGAGCGTCAACCAAGACGGCACGGTCACGGTCTTCGACGCCGACGGAAACCCGGTCTCGACAATCGATGCCCCGTGGGCCTACGACGCCAACGGCACACCCATTCCGACGCACTATGAGATCCGGGACGGGCAACTCGTCCAGGTCGTCGACACCACGGGTATCGAGAACGTGCTGTATCCGATTTTGGCGGACCCGCAGGATCGCACACAGAGCGGCAAGAAATCGCCTGCACCGGCGCGCCCGACCAAGATCTCCGGTGAGGACGACGGCACCCGCTCAGATGACGGTCCACATTGGAACGAGACACCGCAGGTCGAAGGCCACAAGGCCCCCAATCCACCAGTCCAGAAACCGATACCCACTCAACCACCGGTCCCACCCGCGGTCGAGCCCGAACCACAAGTCCCTGAGCAGGCTCCGGCGCAAGTGCCGGAGCAGATCCCGCAGCGGTCGCCGGCCGAGGACATCAGCGGAGACATCGGCGGGGACGGACCAGGTGCCGGGACATCCCCATCCATCGACCCAGCGCCCGCTACACCGAACGAAACCGACACACCCCAAGCAGAATTGGCAGGAATTCCGATCATCGGCGGCATCTTCAGTGCAGCCGAAGCCGGGCTCATGCTCACCGCTGGAATCGCAGCTTTGTTCGCGCAAATCCTTGCAGGTGTGGGTCTGGGGGATTCGGAACTGTTCGGCCGCATGGAAAGCCTCGAGGAATGGGCGCTCGAGGCCGGAGTAGATCTCGCCGAAGTGCTCGTGAAGGCTATGGCCCTGCTTTCTCCGCAGGATCAGGCACTTCTTCGCACTGTCCTTTCTCCGTTCGTGAAGCTGCCCCCAGCGCATGAGCAGGACACTCCCGGCCACGCCCAGCCCGGGCCGGCCGGACCTGCCGCGAAGCCGCCGCCTCGGAGGCCCACGCCGCGGCCTGTACCGCGTCTGCCTGGTGATCACGATCCGACCCAGCCGCAAGATCCCTCCAGCGAGCCGGATTCAGGCGATCCGGCAACACCGTCGGATCCGGGTTTCGAACCACCAGTAGACCCCGGCACCACCGCACCTGGATTAGTTGACCCCGAACAACCTTCGGCTCCCGAACCTGGCGAGCAACCGGCCGTCGATCCGGTCAACCCAGGCCACATTCCGGTCGATCCCGAGACTCCCGGTGCGCCGACCCAGCCCGGACCCCCGGAGTTCGACCCCTTTGATCCCGACCCGAGCACGATCGCCGATCCGACGGTCCGCCCAGATCCCACCGAACGTTCATCCGTCGAGCGGGTACTAGCGTCGAACTTCATTCACGCGGTGCAAGAAGTCGTAGATTCACTCACCGATGGTGCCGAGACAAGTCCAGAATCACCTCCGCAGCAGTCATCTGATTCGGGTGAGGCTGCACCCGAGGATTCTCGCTTGGATTCCGAAGGCAACCCGCTGACGGCCGCTGACTTAGCTCAATTGTATGCGTCGCTGCGTCGAAAAACGCCGACAAATGTGATCCGCGACATAGTTAACCTCGATCACGAAGGTGGCGGACCGGACCCGGTTCTTCCCGGGCTCACATTGCCCGACGTCCTCGAGGCGGATCACACCGTACCGATGAGGGTCATATTCGACATGCCTGGCTTTACGCAGTTGACCTTCGAGCAGCAAATTCAAGTATTGAACTACGTCGATAACTTCCTGGGTTTGAGCCCGACTGCGAATACGTCAAAGGGCGCCAAGAGTTGGGCAGACTGGTGGGGCTATGTGAAGGGCGGAATCCCGGTTTCCCCTGAATTCCGGGATGCTATGATCGAAATCGAAACTCATCTTACTGAGGAAATTCGTCAAATGATATCTAGTATATTGAATGGAGTTCAGTAGTGGATCTGGTCAAGATTTCGCGGTATATCGACTCGCCCGTGCTTGTGGAGATTGACGACTTGACACCACTTGAACGTACGGCGCTTCCGAATTATTGGTTGGATGCGCTAAATGGTGACCTTGCAGCTCGAATTTCGGGGATATTGGACCAATGGGATGTATTTGGGCGACCGATATTGGGCGACACTTACAGAAACATTAAAGAGAATCTATCTGATGTTCGGCTGCTCAGGTCTGAAAATAGGTTTTTTCTTCTATATAAAATTAAAATGGCAGACGGGACCGATCTCTACTATTTGGGTACGCCACCGGTAGTGGATGGTGATGAACTTCCAGGGTATTGGAATAAATTTCCCCCCAGTCTAAAGAATTTCTATTCAAATTTGCACAACGGTTGGTACTATATTGCCGGTAAGACTGTCGGGCCACTGCCTCTTGAAGATATGTTTCGAATTGACAGCTTTGAATGGTCTATTCTGGACGGGCTGTCCCCTGAAGAGTACCCAGATCCGGCTCGTTGCATCGCGACATTCAGATCGGGCGGCGGCGGTTATCTTTGCTTGTACTTTGGTGAGGAATCGACAAGGGGTGTTGTGTGGTCATCGACGGAACCCCCTGAATTGGTCGATTACTCCACTTACCTTGATATCTGGACCAACGTCGGACTCGGTGCCTAGAGCCTGCGCCTTGGATATCCAGACTGGAGACAGTCTAAGAAATTTGTGTGCGGTCTTGCCCCACGTGGCACGTGCCTGGGATCCAGTCTCCCAAGAGCAGATGATCAATTTGTCTGACCAAAAGGGATCTCGAGGTCATGATCGGTTTCGGGGGGTACCTCACGCATCGACTCGTTTTCCTGCACCATTGCCGACGAATGGCTGATTGCGCTGGCGTTCAGGGTCGTACAGGGGCTGGCCGATATCTGGGACTCTCGCGTCACCGTGCTCTACCACCGGACCGAATCATCGCCTCAGCGCAAGGTACCCGGCGACGCGATCGTGGGCAGTTCGGGCTCGGTGGAGCATCGGCGACTACCTGCACCTTCAGAATCGGTCGAAAGGTGAGGTGGAGGTGGGATGGGAAACATACTTCCATTCAGGAGTTACGTTCGATCGCAGCAAACTCCCCCAATCTGCGGTGGTAGAGGAGCTGCCCACTGGCACGTTGATTCGGTTGGGGGACAAGCCAATGGAGGTCGCTGCCGCCGACATCGTGGCGGTGCGGGCGGCGTTGGGTTACCCGGTGTAGCGCCAGAGCCTGTCCAATTGGTCGATCGTCTTCGAGCAGGAGTGACGTTGTCTGCTTCATCTTTACGTCGCGATCCGGCGTCCGGATTGACCTTGAAAGTCATGGCGCGAAAGGGGCCGCCGGAAGCCGAATCGGTCACCGCAGTGCTGGCAGCGCGGTCGCAGCAGTTCCTTCGAGAGCTTGACCCAGTCTTTGACGTCGACATGTATCGCTCCGTGAGGAATGGCCTTCCCGACGGCGTTACGGTCGAGCAGGCGCTTGCATCGAATGGTGGACGGATCCTCACGCTTCAGGCAGAGAACTCCCTCGAGGCCGCAATGATCGAGAGCAGAAAGTCTCCTGATGCCGCAGGCGGGATTTACCCACTCTCCTTCGGGCATCAACTCAGGTTGTTCATCGACAACGGAAACATCGAAATTCTCATCGGATTCGGGGGTACGGCGGGAGCAGGTTCCTTACTTTGCACGTTCATCTGGCCGTACCCAGGGGGCTTCGCCGATGAATCTCTGATCTCACTGTCATTGAAACTCGTCCAGGGCATGGCCGATATCTGGGACGCTCACACAGCCGTGCTCTACCGGGATGCGGAACTCACACCTCAGTACAACGTGCCCGGCGACGCAACGGTGGGCAGTTGCACCTACTTCGGCCCTGAGATGCCGATCAACGAAACGCAGATCCCACCCACTGTCGAAGCTTTTCCGTACAAGAAAGGAACGATCGTCATCCAGCGTGATCCACGCGCCCCGTTGGTTGCCGACGATATCCGAAGCATCCGCGCAGCAGTCGGCCTGCCGGCCGAACGACCGGAGGTTCGCCTACCGAAAGGCTCGCGTCGGCTGTGACACCAGAAGTTACGGCCAAGCTCACGTCCGCAGGTGATGGTGTTCTTAAGAACAAGCTGCTCAGATAATGGAGGATGCGTTCGACGAGGTCATCGGGATGGAGAACATCAACATCATCGTATTTGGAGGGGAGTGAAAGTGCCTACGTCATCACTGCGCCGCAATCCTACGGCGGGCTTGACAGTGAAGGTCATTCCACGAAAGGGTTCGCCTGAAAGCGAGGCCGTCACGGCCGCGCTCGTTGCACGTTCGCTACGATTGCTTCGCGACATCGATCCTGTCTTCGACGTCGACTTGTACCAAACAGTAGGCGATGCACTCCCCGACGGCGCCGGAGTCGAGCAGGCCTTGGCGTCGAATCTCCGTCAGATCCTTGTACCTCCGACGGAAAAATCGATCGAAGCCGCATTGATCGAGCGCAGACGATCCCCCGATGCCACCGGCGGTATGTATCCCCTCTCATTGGGACGACATATGACCCTGTATTCACCCGCTGGAGACGTCAAAGTCGTTGTCAGTTTCGGGGGCACCTCAGGGTCCGGCGCATTCGCATGTGCCTTTGCCGACGAATCACTGATTTCGCTGGCATTGAAGCTCGTACAGGGACTAGCCGACATCTGGGACTCGCGTGTCACCGTGCTCTACCGCCGAACCGAATCATCGCCTCAGTTCAACGTACCGGGTGACGCGATCGTGGGCAGTTGCACCTACTTCGGTCCTGAGTTGCCGATCAAGGAAACGCAGCTCCCGCCCAGCGTGGAGGCGTTTCCCTACCAGGACGGCACAATCGTCATCCAGAAGAATCTGTCCACGCCGTTAACCGTCGAGGACATCCGAAGCATCCGCGCAGCAGCAGGACTGCCGACCGAACGACCGGAGATTCCTCTACCCAAAGGTTTCAGACGGCTGTGAGCCCTACGTTGGGCGCACTCGGGGCTGCCTGCAGGTAGGGATGGCGCGGACCGACCAGCCTGCCCGCAATTACCGCGCCGCGACCCCGATCCGGCTACGCACCAGCTGATCGACGCTCCGGGTGGAGTGCCACCGCGCGGCATACCCGCCATCGACGGCACAGTTCAACATGCCGAGCATGATCAACCCTCTGTTCCGTCCGTGAATGAAACCTGCACGCCCGGATCCCGCGATTCCGGAACCCTCGCAACCCACTTTCCCGGCGTTCCCGATCGTGGCGAGTGGGAATCATTCTCGCCCGGTGAGATTGGCGATCCGGGGTCGAACCCGAGACCCGAGAACTCCACCCCGGAGGCTCCCTCGCCAGGTCGTGCCGAGGAACCGAGTGTGCCGACTCTGCCTGATGTCGGTCAGGTGCCGGTGAATCCGGATGCTCCCGGCGCTCCGCAGCAACCCGGACCACAACTGTTCAATGACAATGATTTGCCGAGAACGACTATGACGATCGCAGAGTGGCTGGAAAGGAAAGGTCGATGAATTCGGATCGTGGCGCGACAGTGATCGGGTATTGGGGCCCTCGGACGCAACCGGTAGAAGACATTGCAGCGGAGGTGTTCTCGTTTCTTCATAGTCTGCGGAACATTGATCCAGCACTTGGACAAGCTTGGGTGTTTTCGCCCGAGACTGCCTCCGAGTCGACCGATCTAAGCGTGGAAGGCCTAGCGAAAATCTTCCGGGCAGCGAAGGATGTCGAAGGGCAATCCGTTGCGGCCTTCGACCTCGGCTACATCGTGAGTTTGTTGCACCCGGACAGATATCAGTTCTTGAGAATCCAATTCTCTCTCGGCCGGAATGTTCCGAGGGTTCCGAATCTCGTCAACGTCACCCTCCCTCCGGAGAAACAAGCAATCGGGGAGGCGTCGCGGTTGCTAACCGCAGGCGTCGGGGACGCGATCATGAAAGCGATCATCGAGCATTGGTCGCCGGAGTCTGCGCGGTGGGGGACGCGGGAGTACCGCAATGCGCAGGGAAATGAGGTCAGCGAAATCGAAGTCGGGTGGGAGACATACATCCAGTCCGGGATCGATCTCGATCACAGCAAACTGCCCGTCGTCGCCGTACTGGAGGAACTCCCCAACGGAACGCTGATTCGGTTGGGCGAGAAACCGTTAGACGTCAACTTCGACGACATCCTGGCCGTGCGGGAAGCACTGGGTTACCCGGTCTAAGATGCCGCGTGACCGCCGAGCGCTGCTCACGTCGCGACACGTAGTTGAATTGGAGACGATTGCGCATTGGTCGGAAAGGACGGGGCGATGAGCATGTTCGGGCGGCGGCCGACGGTAGCCGGATATTGGGGCACGCGGGTGCAGTCGAGTCAGGAGGTGGCGCAGACGATGCGGGCTTTCCTCGATGATCTGGAAGCGGTCGACCCGGGGTTGGCGTTGCCGTGGGTCTCGACTGCCGAGTTCGACAAGGTGCCAGCAGATCTCAGTGTGGACGGGTTGGTGCGAATCTTCGAGTATTCCCGCTCGAAGGAGATGGGGTATTCGGACACCCCGGGACCGGGTTACGACATCGACTTGTCGCCCGAGGACGGGACCGCGCGCCGGGTCGGTGCCTGGGTCGGCGGGCTGGAAACCAGTGCTCCCAACAGTGTCCGGGTGTCGTTGCCGACGGAGAAGCAGCTCACCGACAGTACCCGGCGGTTGCTCGACCCGGATATCGGAGACGCGATCGTGAGAGTGATCGTCAAGCATTGGGATCCGGATCGGGCTCGGTGGAGCATCGGCGACTACCGGCACCTTCAGAATCGGTCGAAAGGTGAGGTGGAGGTGGGATGGGAAACATACTTCCATTCAGGAGTTACGTTCGATCGCAGCAAACTCCCCCAATCTGCGGTGGTGGAGGAACTGCCCATTGGCACGTTGGTTCGGTTGGGGGACAAGCCAATGGAGGTCGCTGCCGCCGACATCGTGGCGGTGCGGGCGGCGTTGGGTTATCCGGTGTAGGCCACGCAACGGGTCCGGAGTTCACCATTGCATCAGACGTCGAGAAATGTGTTAACCGGATGGCCTGCTTCGCCTTTCGATAGTATTGCCAGATGGCACCCCGAGCCGACTTGCTCGCGTGGCTCCTCGATTCGGATCCGGCGATTCGGTGGCAGGTGGAGCGCGACCTGCTGAACGAAGCGCCCACTGTGTGGGCGGCGACGCGCGCGTCGATCGCTACCAAAGGATTTGGTGCACGCCTGCTTTCATTGCAGGATCGAGACGGCCAATGGGCGGGTGGGGCGTTCTTCCCGGCAGAATTCGACTTCGTGGGACCCGAAGCAGCAGAAGAAGGTTCGCAACCCTGGACGGCAACTACTTGGACGCTCAACTCCTTGCGTGAGTGGGGCCTCGACGCCAGTGTTCTGCGGGAGCGTCGTACTGCAGAACTGCTCGCGGAGAACTGTCGCTGGGAGTACGAGGGCCGGCCGTACTGGGACGGTGAGGTCGATTGCTGCATCAACGCCTGGACGGTGGCAAACGGTGTTTGGCTCGGCATGCCCGTTGATGAACTGGCTGATTGGTTTGTGCGGCATCAACTTCCGGATGGTGGGTGGAACTGTGAGTGGATCGAAGGTTCGACCCGATCGTCGTTCCATTCGACGCTCAATTCACTCAAAGGGCTTCTCGCGTACGAGATCGCGACCGGGGGAACAGATGAGACGCGCGCGGCTCGGCGATCCGGTGAGGAATTCTTACTGCGGCGCGGTCTGTTCCGGCGACTCTCGACCGGCGAACCGCTGGGGCCCTGGGTCGGACGGTTCGCGTATCCATTCCGGTGGCGTTACAACGTGCTCAATGCGGCCGACTACTTCCGTGAAGCGTCGTTGTCGTATGGAAATGAGCCTGATCCGCGAATGGCGGACTCGATCGAGATGATCCGGGCCGCTCGAGCCTCGGATGGGACGTGGCTCCAGGCCGGTCGCCAACCGGGGCGGGTGTGGTTCGAGGTCGACACAAAGGCGGGGGAGCCGTCGAAGTGGCTGACTTTGTCCGGCATCCGAGTGCTCGCCTGGTGGGATCAATCCTCCCCTCTAGGTTCTGCATAACAAAATAGTTACAGCGAAAATTATTTCACCTTTAAAGGTTATCGAAAGGTGATCTTCGACTTTCCGGTCGAAATATCCAGTACGGATGAAGAACATATTAACGACAGGATTGCCCTCAGTGCGGTGAAGGTTAACCATCTGAACAGGTGAGAAGATGTTCGGTGAAATTACCTACCCGATCGGATAGGCGGGTCACCGACGTTGGTAATCAAATAAGGCGCTCGCAGCTGTCTTGGTTAGGGAGCTAAGTCCCGAGCTGGAAACGGCATTTCTGCTCCGAAAGTGGCGCTCACCTGCGGCTACGTTCCCCATTTTGCAAGATTTAAACCACTTTCGGCGAGAATTAGTCCCGCAATTGTAGGTTGTGGAGCGTCCGCAATGTTTAGGCAAAGTCCCATCTTTTCCCAGAACAATGCTCTACTAAACGTGAAAACCGGATGTTCCCCCGATTTTGCTGAGAAGGTGCAACTATGGGGCGTAGCGTAACTGTCGCAGCGAACCGGAACATCGCGAATTGCTGCTCTAACCAATGACTTTGTTCAGGTCCGAATAATGCTCGGAGGTCGTCGATGTCGATGGAAATGGTGTTAGCCGAAGCAGTGATAGACAGTGGGGACACGGCGTGGGTGCTGATCTCCGCGGGTCTGGTTCTCTTCATGGTTCCCGGACTCGCCTTCTTCTACGCCGGTCTGGTGCGTGGTAGCAGTGCGCTCGTCATGTTGCAGCAGAACCTCGTCCCACTCGGACTCGTCTCGATTACCTGGGTCGTGTTCGGATACAGCTTCGCGTTCAGTGGAGACTGGGGTTCCGGCTTCCTCGGTGACCTCAAATTGTTCGGCTTGCAGGACATACACACTGCCGCCGCCCCGGGCTTCCACCTGATCGAAGGTGCAGTCGCGGTACCGACTCTGGCGTTCGTGGTCTATCAGATGATGTTCGCGATCATCACGCCTGCGCTGATCACCGGTGCGACCGCAAACCGGCTCAAGCCCTTGGGCTGGGCCGTTCTGCTCGTGCTGTGGTCGATCATCGTCTACCCCCCGATTGCGCACTGGCTCTTCAATCCCGAAGGCTGGTTGGCGCTCCGCGGAGCTCAGGACTGGGCCGGCGGAATTGTCGTCCACGCATCCGCCGGCGCCGCCGCCCTGGCAATCTTGCTGGTGGTAGGTAAACGTCCGGGATGGCCCAACGCCGAGGCAGTCCCGCACTCGGTGCCTCTGGCGTTGATCGGCGCAGGCATCCTGTGGTTCGGCTGGTTCGGATTCAACGCGGGCGACGGATTGGCTGCCGATGGTGTTGCGGCACAGGCCTTGATGAACACTCACATCGCCGCAGCGGGCGGTATGGTCGTCTGGCTCGTCATCGAAAGGTACACCGAGGGCAAGGCCACGGCGATCGGCGGAATCACCGGCGCGGTAGCCGGTCTCGCGACCGTCACCCCTTGCGCCGGCTTCGTCAGCACCTTCTCCGCGTTGGCGATCGGCGCGCTTGCCGGACTGGTCTGCCACTTCGCGCTCGCGCTCAAGTCGATCTTCAAGTTCGACGACGCGCTCGACGTCATCGCGGTCCACTTCATCGGCGGCATCCTCGGTTCACTCCTTCTCGGTTTGTTCGGCGAAAAAGCCATCAATTCGATCGGCCGCGACGGACTCTTCTTCGGCGGCGGGGCAGGACTACTCGGCGAGCAGGCGCTGGCGTTGATCGTCGTCATCGCTTTCTCGTTCGTGATGACCTGGCTGATCGCCACGGGCATCGAGAAGACCATCGGTCTCAAGCTGGCCCCGAAAGACCAGGTGGACATCGACCGTCGTCAGCAAGGCATGGACGCATACCGCTACAACGCCGCATTCGTCGACGCAGGTGGTGCGCCGCAGACCAGCGGGTTCGACTCGGGGGTCCTGGTCGAGGGGGCAAAACTTGTTCCGAACCTCGGCGCCCCGAAGCACGAACTCATCACCGCGGTATTGCAGACCATCGAGTCCGAGAAGCTACGGGAGGCGCTGCTGGCCGCCGGAGCGGAGTCGATAGTCGTATCGGAAGCGCATGTCTCCGCGAGTGACTCGGCCTCGCTCAAGTTCCGCGGACAACGCAACGACGTCGTGTTCACCGAGCGGTTGCGTGTCGAGGTGCTGGTCGCCTCGGAACATGCACAGGCGGTTCTGGACGCGATCAACGAGTACTCGGGCGGCAGGAGGAGCGGTTTCGTCCAGCAAGCGGCCGAACCTCTCACCGAAGCGACGGAACAGGGGAGCTGACATGTATTCGACGACAGGGAGTTACCGCATGATCGACAAGGAGCGTTCAGAATGCATCTGACACCGCGAGAACTCGACAAGCTGACAATCCTCATGTTGGCGGATGTCGCACTGAGGCGAAAGGCAAAGGGGCTCAAACTCAATCACCCGGAGTCCGTCGCAGTTATCACTGCAGCCGCCCTGGAGGGAGCTCGGGAGGGCAAGACTCTCGAGGAGGTCATGGCCGACGCATCGCACGCCTTGACGGTCGACGACGTGATGGACGGTGTCGCGGAGATGATTCCACGTGTGCAGGTCGAGGCGGTGTTCCTCGACGGTAGCCGGCTCGTCACCGTGCACTCTCCGATCCAGTAGCCCGACCGAGATGTCAGGAGCACTCCAAGATGGCAAGCAAATCGACGAAGAAGGATTCCGGCGGCGAGAAGAAAGTGCCGGTCGGCGGATACGTGTTGCGGGACGAGCCGATCGAACTCAACGAGGGCCGTCCACGTTTGAAGTTGCGAGTCCGAAACACCGGTGACCGTCCCATCCAGGTGGGTTCGCACTACCACTTCATGGAAGTCAATCGCGCGTTGTCCTTCGATCGTGAACAGTCCTTCGGCTGGCGCCTCGACATTCCCGCGGGCACGGCGGTCAGGTTCGAGCCGGGCGACGAGAAGGAAGTGACGTTGGTGCCGTTCGGCGGCAAGCAACGAGTGCAAGGCTTCAACGGACTTGTCGACGGTTGGGCGCCGACCCACGCCGCCTACCGGCCTCGGCTTCCCGGAGCCGTCCAGCGTGCCGAAGAACTCGGCTTTCTGTCCGAACCTCAAACCGACTGATTCTCGTTCACGGCGGACGAAGGAGAGCAACACCCATGACAAGCATTTCGAGACAAGAGTATTCGGGTCTGTTCGGGGTCACCACGGGTGACCAGATCAGACTGGGCAATACCGACCTGTACATC
The DNA here is from genome assembly GCF_029457415.1 of Rhodococcus sp. RCBS9. Taxonomy (NCBI): domain Bacteria; kingdom Bacillati; phylum Actinomycetota; class Actinomycetes; order Mycobacteriales; family Nocardiaceae; genus Rhodococcus; species Rhodococcus sp. RCBS9. The sequence continues at coordinate 2,877,889 of NZ_CP120422.1, forward strand.
GAGGTCGAGGAAGATCTTCGAACGATCGGCGACGAGTCGATCTACGGCGGCGGCAAGACGCTGCGCGACGGCATGGGCCAGGATCCGGAGTCATGCAGCATCGACGGTGCCCTCGACCTCGTGATCACCAACGTGGTCATCGTCGATGCAACCATCGGCGTCGTCAAGGCAGACGTGGGAATCAAGGACGGCAAGATCGTCGGCTGGGGCAAGGCGGGAAACTCCAGCACGATGGAAGGTGTCACCCCGGGGCTGACCACCGGTCCGGCGACCGACGCGATTTCCGGTGAGCAGATGATCCTCACTGCCGCCGGCATCGATCCACACGTTCACCTCGTGTCACCACAGCAGGCGTACCACGCACTCAGTGGGGGAGTGACGACGCTGATCGGTGGTGGTATCGGCCCGACCGACGGAACCAACGGCACCACCATCACTTCCGGTATCTGGAACATGGAGATGATGCTCAAGGCCAACGAGGGTTTGCCGGTCAACGTCTGCATGTTGGGCAAGGGGAACTCGTCCGGGCATCAGTCGCTGGTCGAACAGATCAAGGCCGGTGCGGCCGGTCTGAAGGTCCACGAGGACTGGGGCGCGACACCGGCCACAATTCGTGAGTCTCTGCGGGTGGCAGACGAAATGGACGTTCAGGTCGCCATTCACACGGATACCCTCAACGAGGCCGGATACGTCGAGGACACCATCGCGGCCTTCGAAGGCCGTACGATTCACACCTATCACAGCGAGGGTGCGGGCGGCGGTCACGCACCCGACATCCTGCGAGTGACGGGCGAGGACAACGTACTTCCGGCGTCGACCAATCCGACGTTGCCGTACGGCATCAACACTCAGGCCGAGCTCTTCGACATGATCATGGTCTGTCACAACCTCAATCCCAAAGTGCCCTCGGATGTTTCGTTTGCCGAGTCCCGCGTTCGCGCCGAGACGATCGGTGCCGAGAACGTACTGCAGGACATGGGCGTCATCTCGATGTTCTCGAGTGACTCACAGGCGATGGGCCGGGTTGGAGAAAACTGGCTACGCGCGATCCAAACAGCGGACTGCATGAAGCGGTCCCGCGGAAAGCTGCCCGAGGATTCACCGACGCACGACAACTTCCGCGTGTTGCGCTACGTCGCGAAGGTCACGATCAATCCCGCGTTGACGTTTGGTCTTTCGCATGTGGTCGGGTCGATCGGTGTCGGGAAGATGGCGGATCTTGTTCTCTGGGAGCCCGCATTTTTCGGTGCGAAGCCGAAGACGATCATCAAGAACGGTCTGATCAGTTGGCATGCCATGGGAGATCCGAATGCGTCACTCCCGACACCACAACCGGTGATCTACCGGCCGATGTTCGGTGGATTCGGCAAGGCGTTGCCGCAGAGTTCGGTCTCGTTCGTCTCGCGAGCGGCACTCGACGACGGCATCAAGGACCGGCTCGGTCTCGAACGTCAGGTTGTTGCTGTCGAGGGGACCAGAACAGTCACCAAGCGTGATCTGGTTCGCAACTCGGCCACTCCGGAAATCAAGGTGGACCCGGAGACCTTCGCGGTGACTGCGGACGGCGTCCACGCATACGTCGAACCTGCCGAATCCATTCGCTTGAACCAACTTTACTTCTTCAGTTAGGGGTCTCCAGTGTCGGGAACAATCACACACACGCACGGCGCCGATGCGACGCCACACACGCACGGCGAGATGACCGCGCCGAGCGGAAAGCCGACGCGAGTCGACGCGCTGCTCGGGAAGGAGACCGACGAGGAGTGGGCCGGTCGACTCGACAATGCGGTAGTCGACGTCTTGTCGCTCGATCAGTGGGAAGCGCAGAAGAGTCGGTTACGACGCACCACGATCGGTGGCCGTGAATTGGCCGTCTCGCTCGATCGGGGTATTCAGTTGCAGGACGGCGACATTCTGCTGTGGGACGAGCAGGCGAACACCGTCGTCGTGGCGAGGATCAACCTCAAGGACGTGTTGGAGATCGACCTGAGCGCACTGGTCGAGGTGACGCCCGAGAAGATGATTCAGACGTGCTTGGAGTTGGGACATGCCGTGGGTAACCAGCACTGGCCTGCGGTGGTGAAGGGAATGAAGGTCTACGTTCCGTTGACGGTCGACAAGGCGGTCATGGGCTCGGTGATGCGGACACATGCTTTCGAGGGCATCGAGTACACCTTCATCCCGGGCGCCGAGGTAATTCCCTACATCGCTCCACACGAGGCACGCCGTTTGTTCGGTGCGGCCGCGCGTGAGGGCGAGGGGCATACCCATGACCCTCTCGTCTGAGGGATCCGGGCTCAGCATCAACCGCGCGATGCGGATGATGCAGTTTTCCGATTCCATGTTCCCGGTCGGTTCCTTCTCGTTCTCCAACGGTTTGGAATCGGCCGTGGCGCAGGGAATTGTCACGGGTGGTCCGTCGCTGCGGGAGTTTGTGCTCTCGGCCGCCCATCAGGGCGCGACGTGCGACGGTATCGCCGTACTCGCGGCGCACCGGGGTGCGGCAGCCGGTGATTTCTCGGCGATCCTCGCCGCTGATCATGCAGTGATCGAACGCAAACTCAACGAAGAAGCACGCACGATGAGTACCCGCATGGGTAAGAAGTTGGCCGAACTCGGCGGGCGCTTGGCCGGTGAGACCCTGTTCAACAAGTGGTTGGCCGCGATCGCATCGGGGGAGACGCCGGGTACCTACCCCGTCGGCCTCGGAATTGCTTTCGCGGAGATGGGTTCTCCGGAAGAGGACGCTTTCACGGTCAATCAGTACGGTGTCGCGATGACGTTGCTCGGCGCTGCCCTTCGTATCGTCCGAGTCGATCACCTCACGACGCAAGAGATTCTGTTCGAGGTCAATCAGAGCGCCGGCCGTGAGTACGCCGCAGTGCGTGACTACGGACTCGACGACATGTCCAATTTCGCCCCGATGATCGACATTCTGGCTGCGGTTCACGTCAAGGCGCACGTCCGAATGTTCATGAACTAGAAGGAGAACGATGAAGAAGACAACGCGCATCGGAATCGGCGGACCCGTGGGTTCGGGTAAGACCGCACTCATCGAGGCGATCACGCCGGAGTTCATCAAGCGGGGCACCAGCGTTCTGATCATCACCAACGACGTGGTCACCACCGAAGATGCCAAGCATGTGCGCAAGGCTCTCAAAGGTGTTCTCGTGGAGGAACGTATCGTCGGCGTGGAGACGGGAGCCTGCCCACACACCGCCGTCCGCGAAGACCCGAGTATGAATCTCGCGGCGGTCGAGGACATGGAGAAAACGTTCCCGGACACCGACGTGGTGTTCATCGAAAGTGGTGGCGACAACCTCACACTGACGTTCAGTCCAGCTCTGGTCGACTTCTTCATCTACGTCATCGACGTAGCCGCAGGCGACAAGATTCCGCGCAAGAACGGTCCGGGAATCTCGCAGTCCGACATCCTGGTCATCAACAAGACCGATCTCGCACCGTACGTCAACGCCGATCTCGGAGTCATGGATCGCGACTCCAAGGGGATGCGCGGCGACAAGCCGTTCGTCTTCACCAATTGCATGACCGGGGAAGGCATCAAGGAAGTGGTGGACCTCATCGTGCACGGAGTCCTCTTCGACGAAGAGGAAGTGGGAGCGAGCGCACCGTGAGCGCAACGTCCGTCCCGGGAGCATCGCGGTCGCTCCCGGGGCCGATCCCGACCATCCCGGAACTCGACCAGTACCAGGACCAGCCGAAGCAGGCCCCGGCCGGCAAGGTCGGGAAGACCGGCGTTCTCGAGATGCGATTTGTCGACCGTGGCGACAAGACGATTCTGCGGGACATGTACCGCAAGACACCGCTGCTCGTTCAGCAGGCGCTGTACTGGGACGAAGCGTTGCCGACCATGCCGTGCGTCTACATGATCTCGACGTCCGGCAGTGTGTTGCAAGGCGATCGACTGTTCCTGACCATCGAGATGGAACCGGGTTCCCTCGCGCACGTGACCACTCAGTCGGCCACCAAGGTTCACCGGATGGATGCCAATCACGCGTCGCAACTCCAGAAAGTGGTGCTCGCGGAGAATTCGTGTCTCGAACTGATGCCCGGGGTGACGATCCCACACCGCAACGCGAGGTACTACGCGCGCACCGACATCACGGTGGATCCGACTGCAACGCTGTTGTTCTCGGAGATCGTGATGTCGGGTCGCAAGTACCACGACGGCGGAGAGATGTTCGTCTACGACCTGTACTCCACAATGATCAAGGCGGAGCGTCCGGACGGGAAGAACCTCTTCACCGAGAAATTGGTGATCGAACCGGCACGCTTCCCCGTGCGATACGGCGGAATCATGGGCGACCACGACGTGTTCGGCAATGTCATCCTGCTGACACCGAAGGAGCACGCCGACGCGATTCTCGAAGAGGTAGTTCCGGGCCGTGACGGCAAGGTCGTTTCCGGAGCGAGTCGGCTACCGAACGACGCCGGTCTCATCTTCAAAGTCCTCGGTCCGGAGAGCGAACCCGTCAAGGCGAAGGTTCGTGATTTCTGGGCTCTGGTGCGAAAGGCAGTTCTGGACACCACCATTCCGCCCGTCCCGCTGTGGGGATGACGCGGATCGTCGGAGAAGGATCGAGGGACGTGCGATGACCACCATCACCAAACCCTGGGACGACGTCGCGGACAAGAACGTCGTGCTCAGATTCATCGACACCAATCTCAAAGGCTCCGGGCAGGTGATGTTCCAGGGCAATGCGCTGACGGGCCTGCTGTTTCTGGTCGGTATCTTCTGGGGAGCGATAGCCGCGGACACGATCACCGTCGCAATTGGTGCCGTGGTGGGTCTGGTGGTATCCACCGTCACCGGCATGATGCTGCACTCCGACGACGATTCGATGCGTATCGGCCTGTACGGATACAACGGAGTTCTTGTGGGAGCTGCCTTTCCGACGTTCCTTGCCGGCGGTGTGATGCTGTGGATCTACCTCGTGGTGGGAGCTGCCGCGTCGACGATCGCGTTCCTGGCCGTTGCCAATGTCTTCAAGACGTGGGGCGTACCGGCGCTGACCTTTCCGTTCAACCTCGTCAACTGGTTCTTCCTCCTCGCGGCGTTCCAGTTCCTGCGGATCGAAACGTCAGACCTCAGCGCGGGCCAGTTTCCCCAGCACATCGGGGACGCGTCAGTTCATGCCGAAATTACTTTCAGCTTCCTGTGGGACACGCTGTTCCGCAACGTCTCCCAGATCTTTCTGATCAACAACACCGTCACCGGCATTATCTTCGTGATCGCGCTGCTGGTCGCGTCGCGTTGGGCGGCGTTGTTCGCGCTCATCGGTTCCGCGATAGCGATGGGTTCGGTACTGGCGCTGGGCGCAAACACCGTCGACATCGGCAATGGTCTCTACGGGCTCAGTTCGGTGCTGACGGCAATTGCTCTCGGATCGGTGTTCTACAACCCGTCGTGGCGTGTGTTCGTCTACACCGTCTTCGGAGTACTGGTGACTGTTGTCATCCACGGCACGCTGGTGTCTGCCTTTGCTCCGATCAGCCTGCCGGCCGGAACGGGCCCGTTCGTCTTCGCGACGTGGCTGTTCCTGCTGCCGAAGAAGAAGTTCGTTCCCATCCAGCACGACACCATCGAGGGTGGAGCGGCCGAGGGCAAGGATTCGATCGCGAAGGCGAACGGATAGGGCTCGAACGGGCAGAAGTTCCTAGATCGTTCCGCTATGGCACCCTCGCGAACCGGTATCACTCGAGTATTGTCTGGCCTTCGGTAGTCGGGCATGGTCGAAGCATGACCGTGCAGGTAGTTGTGATGGGTGTGGCCGGTGCTGGAAAAAGCACCGTGGCAGTGGGTCTCGCCACGTCTCTCGGGGCAGACTTCGTCGACGGTGACGATCTGCACCCCGAGTCCAATGTCGCCAAAATGCGTTCGGGGACACCGTTGACCGACGAAGACCGTGTGCCGTGGCTCGACGCGATCGCGGCCTGGCTTTCCGAGCGTGCCGATGCGGGACGAACAGGCGTCGTTGCCTGTTCGGCTCTGCGAAAGGACTATCGGGGCCGGTTGCGCCCGGACGGTCTCGACGTGCAGTTCGTCCACCTGGCCGGTGATTTCGAGACTATCTCCGCACGTATGCGTTTCCGCGCCGGGCACTTCATGCCGGAGAGTCTGCTCATCTCCCAGTTCGAGGCTCTCGAACCGCTTACAGACGACGAGCGCGGCATCACGCTGAATGTCGTCTCCGAACCGAGCACACTGGTGGGCGAGGCAGTCGACTACATCCATACATCTCAGAGGAGCGTCACAGCGTGAGTAGCACCGCAAGCCCCGGCCCGTTCGACATTTCCGGGAAGGTCGCGCTGGTGACGGGTTCGAGCCGAGGCATCGGCTCGGCCCTCGCGACTGGTCTCGCCGAGGCGGGTGCGGTGGTGGTGCTCAACAGCCGAAATTCCGACGTGCTCGAAGCCGAGCGTCGACGCATCGCCGACGCGACCGGCGCAACGGTGCACGCATACGCGTTCGACGTCACCGATTCGGCCGCCGTCCGGGATGCGGCGACACGCATCGAGGCGGAGGTCGGCCCGGTCGAGATCGTTGTCAACAACACCGGCGTGCAGCACCGCGCCCCGCTTCTCGAGTTCGGCGACGACGACTTCCGGCGTGTCATGGACACCAACCTGACCAGTGCGTTCTACGTCGGACGTGAATTCGCCCGCGGCATGGTCGAGCGCGGACACGGGAAGATCGTCAACATCTGCTCGGTGCAGAGCGAACTCGGCCGAGCGGGAATCGCACCGTACGCAGCCAGCAAGGGCGGGCTCAAGATGCTCACCCGCGGGATGTGCGCCGACTGGGCACCCTTCGGTTTGCAGATCAACGCGATCGCACCGGGATACTTCGACACCGAACTGACCTCTGCGCTGGTCAACGATCCGGAGTTCACCGCGTGGCTCGCCAAGCGGACACCCGCCGGACGTTGGGGCCGTACGGAGGAGCTGATCGGGTCGCTACTGTTCTTGGCCTCCCCGGCTTCGGATTTCGTCAACGGTCAGATCCTCTACGTCGACGGCGGAATGACGGCCGTCGTCTGATTGTCCGCTGTTAGATCGTCCGCTACTCGAACAGAAAGCACCCACATGACAGACGCCAGCGCCCCTCGTATCCACCTCGGTCCCGTCGAGGATCCTCACGTCGCCGACGGAATACGCCGAGCCGGTGGAGTTCTCGTTCCACTGGCAGACGCCGAGGGCGTCGTGTGGGTACACGGGCCGGAGACGTTCCCGTCGTCGCTACCCGATTCGGTTCGCTGGGTGCAGTTGCCGTTCGCCGGCATCGAGCCCTGGTTCGACGCCGGGGTGATCGACGACAAGCGGGTCTGGACGTCTGCTGCCGGAGCGTACGCGGGCAATGTTGCCGAACATACGATGATGCTTCTCCTCGCCGGAGTTCGTTCTCTCCCCGAACAATTGGCGGCGCAGTCGTGGCGCAAGGAAGAGTTCGACCCGCGGGTGGGCACTTTGCAGGGCTCGACAGTGGCGATCATCGGTTGCGGCGGAATCGGCCGTGCGTTGATCCCGTACCTCGCCGCGTCCAAAGTCAAGGTCATCGCGATCACCCGCTCCGGGACCCCTGTCGAGGGTGCTTCCGAAACGCTCTCGGCCGACCGCACCGGCGAAATCTGGTCCAAGGCAGATCACTTCGTGATCGCAGCACCGTCGACATCCGCGACGCGGCATCTGGTCGGCAAGGCCGAACTGGACCAGATGTCGGAGTCGAGCTGGATCGTGAACATCGCGCGTGGCACCCTCGTCGACACGGACGCATTGGTCGACGCACTGGAAGCCGGTTCGATCGGCGGGGCGGCACTGGACGTCACCGATCCCGAGCCGTTGCCGGACGGGCATCGGTTGTGGAAGCTGCCCAACGCGATCATCACTCCACACGTCGCCAACCCGGCTACGACGCTCACCCGCGTCCTGGCAGATCACGTTGCAGCCAACGTCGCCCGATTCGCCGCAGGTGAGGACCTCGCCGCCGTGATCGATCCGTCGGCGGGCTACTGACCGCTCGCGTTGGTTCCCTTCACGTAATCGGCAACGACGGTGCGCAGAACATCGCGCACCGCCTCGGCCGGTTTGGAGAGGGGCTGATTGGCCGGGGTGCCAAGGGAGACATGCACTTCGATGCCCGGCTCGATGCGTCGTAGCTCGAGCGCTTCGACGTCCATGACCCTGCGGGCCACCGACCACGGCAGAACCGTCGCGCCCAATCCGGTGCGTACGGCCTCGGACAGCGTCATCACCGATTCCACTTCGGCCACGACGTTCGGTTGCTGCTCTGCACGGTCGAAAGCCTGCTCCACCACCTTGCGGATGGTGTGCATCCGACCCGGAAGCAATAGTGGCAGTTCGGCGATCTCGGGCAGGGAGATGTCGGATCCCGATTCGCCTGCCAGTCCGGTACCGAACGGGGCAACCACCACCAGCTCCTCGGTGAGCAAGCGTTCGAACGTCACACCCTTGATCGGGCCGGCGTCGTACAACAACGCCAGATCCATGCGACCGGTCATCATCGCTTCGCTGAGCACGCCACCGAAGTTCTCGTTGATGTGCAACAAGATATTCGGGTGCTGCTCGCGCACACGGGCCAAGAGCGGCAAGGCGATTGCCGTCGCGGTGCTGTACGGGGCGAGGCCGACCGAGACGCCACCCGCCAGCGCCCGTCCGACCACGGACACCTCGGCCTGGGCACTCTCCACCTGACGCAGAATCACCTGAGCATGCCGATAGAGTGCGTGCCCCGCATCGGTCGGCTCGACACCCTGTTTGCTGCGGATCAGAAGTTGCTGACCGAACTGCGTTTCCAGCGACGTCATCTGTTGGCTCAGGGCGGGTTGTGCGATGTGCAGGATGTCGGCGGCTCGGGTGATGCTGCCGGCATCGACAATTCGTACGAACGAGTAGAGCCTTCTCGTGTCCATGCTGTGCAAACTACCAGCTCAACGGACATATCGAATTCCGATCACCCCAACGCGAAACGGTATTAACAACCCTTTGGCGTTCCTGAGTAGCGTCCCAGAAACACCGAAGTCGACACACAGAACTTCGACAGTCGGACCAACCACGGGCAACGGCGCCCGTACGAACAAGTAAACGAACCGGAAGGACCGAAATGGCAACCAGCATCGATCTTGTCGCCGATCTCGGCGAAGGTTTCGGCACGTGGACCATGGGCGCCGACGATGCTCTGCTCGACACGCTGACTTCGGCCAACATCGCTTGCGGATTCCATGCAGGCGATCCACGAACCATGGATGCGACCGTGCGGGGGTGCGTATCGCGCGGTATCGGCATCGGCGCGCATCCGAGTTTTCCGGACCTCGCCGGATTCGGACGTCGCGCGATGGATCTCAGTGAGAACGAGGTCCGAACCGACGTGCTGTTCCAACTCGGCGCCCTTCACGCCTTTGCGGTCGCGAGCGGAACGTCGTTGTCGCACATCGCTCCCCACGGCAAGCTCGGGAATCTTGTTGCCGTACGCCAGGATTACGCGCGCGCCGTCGTCGATGCGGTCGCGGCCTTCGATCCGTCGTTGATCGTGCTCGCCCAGGACGGGGCGTTGGCCGACGAGGCGACTGCCCGCGGATTGAGCGTCGGCATCGTCGGAATCGCGGATCGCGCATACAACTCCGACGGAACTCTCGTGCCCCGCAGCGAGCCGGGAGCGGTGATTCACGACGTCGACGTTCTGGTCGAGCGGACCGTTCGGATGGTGGTCGAGGAAGTCGTCGAAGCTGTGGACGGCACGTTGATCCCGGTTGTCGCCGATACGGTCCTCGTGCACGGTGACAACCCCGGTGCCGTCGCGAACGCGAAGGCGATTCGCGCCGCGCTCGAGGCCGCCGGTGTCACCATTGCGCCGCTGACCCGGGTCGTGGCGTCACGGCGGGCCCGTGATGTCGGGTGTTCCGCGTGAAGACCTACGTCGCCGACTGCGGTGACGCCGCCGTTCGCGTCAGTGTCAGCGGCGGGACCGCCGAGCAGAACTGGAACACCGTTCGATCGATCGCTGCACGTTTCGATCTCGGTGCCGACGGCATCGTCAGCGTCATCCCGACATACGACGCCCTGCTGGTCGAGTTCGACAACCTCCTCACCGACCACGACGCCGTCCGCGGCCTGGTTCGCGAAGCAACGACTATCCCCCGACCGCTGGAAGGTGAACCTAGGACGTTCGAGATCCCCGTCGTCTACGGGGGCGAACACGGCCCGGACCTGGGTGATACAGCGCGGTTTCTCGGCGTCACCGAAGCCGAAGTGGTGCGCCTTCACTCCGCAGCCCCGTTGGTCATGCGTTGCTACGGCTCACCCGGCGGCGCCCCGATGCTCGACGGCCCGGCGTTCGGCCTTCCCATCCCGCGCCGATCGAGCCCGCGACCGCACGTCGCGGCCGGTTCCGTTGCGGTGGCCGGACGTCAGGCAGTCGTTTCGGCCAGGCCTGCGCCCGGCGGTTGGGCAGTGATCGGCCGGACCCCGCTCATCTTGGTCGATCCGGCGTCGGAGCAGATTTCTGCCTACCGCCCGGGCGATCTGTTCGTCTTCCGTGCGATCGACGCCGATCGCTGGGACGACTTCGACGGACGCTCGCTCCTGCCCGTATGGGGTGATCCCCATGGCTGAGACCGTCACCGTCCTGACTCCCGGAATCAGCTCCGTCCAGGATTTGGGGCGTGGATCGGCGTCACAGTTCGGTCAGGCGACGGGCGGCGCAGCCGACCAGATCAGCGCGGAGATCGCCAACGCGTTGGTGGGTAGTAGGCGCGAGGCCCCGCTACTGGAGTTGACGGCCCTCGACTTTTCAGCGTCGGCGTCCACGGATCTGCTGATCGCCGTCACGGGTGCACCCGCAACGGTGACGGTGGACGGACATCGGCAACCGCAGTGGGAACCGATCGTCTGGCGAGCCGGTCAGCGGCTTGCCGTCACCGGAATCCACGACGGATTGCGCGTCTACGTCGCCGTCCACGGAGAGCTGACGGCCGACTACCTCCTGGGCAGCTGCGCTCCCGACCAGGTCCTCGGATTCGGCCGTCACTTGACCGCGGGGGAGACGCTGGTCGTCGACACCGACTGCCCGCCGATCGACCACCCGGTCTTCCGGCTACCGCTGTTCCGGTTGTTGCCCGACCGACCGTCCTTCGGCAACGTGTGGACGCTCGACGTGACCGACGGCCCCGACATCGACGACTTCGGGGAGAGTGCAGCCGCGCTGTTCGGCACCGAATTCGTGGTGGGCGATCAGAGCAATCACATCGGGCTTCGGCTGGCATCTACCGATGAGCAGCCGCTCCCACAGCGCACCGGCACCGGCGAGGTCCTCTCGCGCGGCGTCCCCATCGGCGCCGTCGAAGTACCCGCTGGCAACGAACTTCTGGTCCTGCATCGAGGTAGAGGCGTCACCGCCGGTTATCCGGTGCTGGCAGTCGTCACCACCGTTTCACTCTCACAGCTGGGACAGGCCCGACCCGGGCACCGCGTCCGATTCCGGAACTGCAGCGTCGCAACGGCGGTTGCAGAGCACCGCGAACAGCAGCACCGCATCGCCTTGCTGAGGCGGCGTGTGGAGAACGTATTCACCACCCTCCGGATACCTCTTCACACCTCGGAAGCCCGAGTACCGAGCCACGTCGGCACCACACGCCCCGCGAGCGCTCCGCGCCGCGCGTCTATTTTGGAGACAGCATGACCAACACCATCGAAGCGGTAGACGGCCAGGTAGCCGACCCGCGCAAGGTCCGGAAAGTCGTCGCAGCGGGCTGCGTCGGCATCTTCGTCGAGCTCTACGACAACGGTGTCTTCGCGTTCATGGCGACGGCACTGGCCATCGTGTTCTTCGACGTATCGAAGTCGAGCGACGCGCTGATGCTGGTGTTCGCCGGCTACGCGGTCTCGTTCTTCGTTCGACCCCTCGGCGCGGTGGTCTGCGGCATCCTCGGCGACCGGATCGGTCGACAGAAGATGTTGGTGTTCGTCATCATGCTGATCAGCGTGGCGACCGCCGGTATCGGCTTGCTGCCCACCTACGCGGCCATCGGTATCGCGGCACCGGCACTGCTGATCTTTCTGCGGATCGTGCAGGGATTCTCCGTCGGTGGTGAAGCTGCCGGCGCCATGACGTTCCTCGCCGAACACGCCCCGGAAGGCAAGCGCGGCTTGATCACGAGCTACGCGCAGATCGCGTCGTTCCTCGCACTGCTGACCGGAACGATGATCGCGTTTGCCATGTCGCCGTGGCTCAACGCCGACGCGATCAACGGCGGCGGACTCGCATCGTGGGCGTGGCGCATCCCGTTCCTCATGGCCATTCCGATGGGAATCATCGGCTGGTACATCCGCCGCGCGATCTCCGATACCCCGAACTTCGAGCGGCTCAAGGAATCCGGCGGTTTGTCGCGCAATCCGCTCAAGGAAGCATTCTCCACTCCCGAGCACCGTCGCGCCATGATCCTCGCCCTGTTCATTCCCCTGATGAATGGTTCCGGCTACTACGTTCTGTTCTCGTACATGCCCACGTTCCTCAAAGGCGATCAGATCGGATTCTCGACCGGGACAGCGCTTCTCGTCACCGCCTCCAGCCTGGTCGCGATCTGCTTCGCGATTCCGTTCATGGGTGCTCTCTCCGACCGGATCGGTCGCAAGAAGGTCATCGCCGGTGCAGCTGCGGCAATGGCGATCGGAGCGATCCCCTGCTATGCCATGATCGTGACCGGCAACGTCGGCCTCGCCGTTCTCGGTGCCTGCATCATGGCAGTGATCTTCGCCGGGCACACAGCCGTCATCCACATCCTGATCGTCGAACTGTTCCCCACGCGGGTTCGCTACTCCGCCTACGGTTTGGGTTACAACATCTCGTCCGCACTCTTCGGTGGTACCGCACCGTTGTTGATGACCTGGTTGATCCCCGAATTCGGTATCTACGTTCCCGCCTTCTACGCGGTCATCACTGCAATCGGCACGCTGATCGCGGTCAGCACCATCACCGATCGCGCCCACGTTCCGCTACGCGACACTCTGTGACTTCTCGCGTGAGTCACTCCTGATCCGGCCCGGTGGCCGCCTGCAGTCCGCGGCGGCCGCCGGGTCATACCAATTTCTTCCTGTAGGAGCACACAATGCCTTTCTCCGATTACCGCACAGCTCTCGTCACCGGCGCCAACACCGGAATGGGTGCCGCCGTCACCGAGATGTTCACCAAGCGCGGACTGACGGTCTACGGCGTCGCCCGCAATGCCGACAAGCTCGGTGAGGTTGCCGATCGCACCGGAATGATCCCTCTGCCCGTGGACATCACCGACACCGCCGCGCTCGCCGAAGCTGTCGGCGGACTGGAGATCGACATCCTCGTCAACAACGCGGGGGTGTCCGCAACCGGAAACATTCTCGACGCCGAAGAAGCATCGGTCGACGCGATGGTGGACGTGAATCTTCGTGCGGTGCTGCACCTGTGCCGCATTCTGCTGCCGGGAATGGTGGAGCGCGATCTAGGTCATGTCGTCAACATCAGCTCCATCGCCGGCCTGTACAACTTCTACGGCCACACTGCCTACCACGCGACCAAGGCTGCGGTGCACCAGATTTCGCGCCAGCTGCGAAACGACTGCATCGGCAAGCGGATTCGAGTGACCGAGATCTGCCCTGGCCGGGTCGAGACCGAGATCTTCGGTCGCAACCTCGGCGGCACGCCCGAAGCCATGAAGGAAGCGTGGGAGACCTTCTACGAAGGCTACGAATCCATCACTACCAAGGACATCGCGGATACCATCGAGTTCGCGATCGACGCCCCTGGCCACGTCAATCTTGGTCTCATCGAGGTGCTCCCCACCTTCCAGGTGCCCGGTGGCCTCGACTTCATCCGTCGCAACGACTGAGAGAGCGCATCATGAGTTTTGTACTACCGGAAACGACGCTCGGAGTGGTGGCCCATGCGGCAGGTGACCTGCGGGTCGAGCATGTTGCGTTGACTGCGCCGACCGCCGAGCAGGCAGTGATCGAGATCGCTTACGGCGGTGTGTGTGGATCAGATCTGCACTACTGGACGCACGGCGCGGCGGGGGAGTCGATTCTGAAGGCACCGATGCTGCTCGGTCACGAGGTGGTCGGCACGGTCGTGACGGCCGCGGCGGACGGAACGGGGCCGGCAGTTGGAACTTCCGTGGCCGTACACCCCGCAACGCCCGGTGGGACCGCGCCTCGGTTCCCGAGCGATCGGCCCAACCTCTCGCCCTGCTGCACATACCTGGGAAGTGCAGCGCAGTACCCACACACCGAGGGCGCCTTCGTGAAATACGCAGTGCTCCCGACGCGCATGCTCCGGGAACTGCCCGAGGGGTTGGACCTGCGGACTGCGTCGGTAGCCGAACCGGCAAGCGTTGCCTGGCACGCTGTTTCGCGAGCGGGAGACGTACGCGGTAAGAAGGCGCTGGTCGTCGGCTGCGGACCCATCGGCGCACTGGTCGTGGCTGTGCTCAGACGAGCAGGCGCGCAGTCGATCACCGCGGTCGACGTGCACGACGTTCCGCTGCAGATCGCGTCGACGCTCGGTGCGGATCGGGTTCTCGAGGCCACCGACGCCCAGGCAGTCGCCGCATCCGATGCCGACGTGGTCGTCGAGTGCACCGGCAATCATCGCGGGCTCGAATCCGCTATTCGCGGGGCGACGCGCGGTGGACGGGTGGTCATGCTCGGGCTTCTTCCGTCCGGACCTCAACCGGTACACATTTCGCTGGCGATCACGCGAGAGTTGGAGTTGGTGGGCTCATTCCGCTTCAACGACGAAATCGACGAGGTGCTGCTCGCCCTCGCCGACGGTTCGCTTGCTGTCGATGCTGTTCTCACACACGAATATCCGGTCGAGGAAGCTCTGGAAGCCTTCGCAGTCGCCAAGGATGCTTCGGTGTCGGGGAAGGTGCTGTTGCGGTTCTGAGTCCTTCGACCCTGTGCGCCTTTATTAACCGCGGGCGGTTAATAAAGGCGCACAGCAGGTTATTCGACCACCAGGCCCTTGGCTTCCAGCAGAGCAGTCAGATTGCTCACCTCGAGTGGGGTCTCTCCCCGCTTGTAACGCTCGATGTACCCGGCTTCGGCTTCGTCACGGGCACGCGAGAGTTCGATTGCCTCGGCAACCTCCTCGCGGCGGACCACGACAACGCCGTCGCAGTCACCCTTGACGACGTCACCGGGATAAATGACCTGTTCTCCGAAGACCAGGGGATGGTTGATCGGGCCGAGAGATTCCTTGACGGTTCCCTCGATGTACACGTGCTTGGAGAAGACGGGGAATCCGAGTTCGCGGATCTCCCGGGTATCGCGCACTCCGCCGTCGGTGACCAGTGCGGTAATGCCGCGCGCAACACAGGCATTGGCCAGAACATCGCCGAACTGGCCGGCGGCTTGATCACCTGAAGAGACGATCAGGACGTCACCCGGCTGTGCGTAGCTGATCGCAACCTGCAGCATGAGGTTGTCGCGGGGATGGCACTTGACTGTGAAAGCGGAGCCGCAGAACTTCATGTCGCGGTCGATCGGCTTGATCGCCGGATGCAGCGAGCCCTTACGTCCCTGTGCCTCGTGAATCGTGGCCGCGGAGAACGTCCCCAGTTCGGCAATCAGGTCCTTGTCCGCGCGATCAATTTTCGTCTTGACGTGAATCATCTTGTACTCCAGAAAGTATGAAAGATCAGGAAAGGCGTTCGACTGCCGCGGCGATCTGTGCCGCGGCCTTTTCGAGGACAGCCTCGGAGGTGGCGAAGGAGATACGGAAGTACGGCGATGCGCCGTAAGCCGAACCCTGAATGGTGGCAACCGACGCCTCGTCGAGGAGATAGAGGACGAGATCCTGGTCGGACTCGATCACGGTGCCATCCGGGGTCTGCTTGCCGATCAAGCCGGCACAGTTGACGAACAGGTAGAACGCACCCTGCGGCACGACGGGCTCGAGCCCGGGGACAACACTGAGGAGGTGAGCCGAGAGGTCGCGTCGTCGTCGGTAACTTCGTACGGATTCGGTGAGGAAACTCTGGTCGCCGGTGAGGGCTTCCACGGCTGCGGCCTGGCTGATCGAGGACGGGCAGGAAGAACTCTGACCCTGCAGTTTGTTGACGGCGCCGATCAATCCGGAATTTCCGAGTCCGTATCCGAGTCGCCACCCGGTCATGGCATGAGACTTGGAGACTCCGTTGGTGACCAGTACCTGATCACGGAGGTGCGGAGCGACCTGCAGCAGACTCGGGATCGGAGCGTCGCCGAAGTTGATCTCGTCGTAGATCTCGTCGACCAACACACTGACATGGGGATTGGCCTCGATCACTTCGGCGAGGGCCTGCAGCTGCTCGCGGGTGTACACAGATCCGGTGGGGTTGCCCGGGGCATTGAGGATGACCCACTTGGTGTTCGAAGTGATTGCAGCGGATAGTGCTTCGGCTGTGAGAAGAAAGTTGTCGGACTCCTCGCACTGAACGATCACCGGAGTTCCGTCGTGAGCGAGGACCATATCCGGGTACGAAACCCAGTAAGGGGCGGGAACGATAACCTCGACGCCGGCTTCGACCGTCGCCATGAGAGCGAGGAAGATGACCTGTTTCGCGCCGCCGCCGACGGTGATCTGGTTGTCCGCGTACTGGATTCCGGTTCGCGAAGCCGCGCGTGCTGCGATTGCCTCGCGTAGAGCCGGGATGCCGTTGACTGCGGTGTACTTGGTCTGACCCGTGTTGATCGCAGTGATCGCCGCAGACTTGATGTTGTCGGGTGTGTCGAAATCGGGCTCCCCGACGGTCAGGTCGAGTATTTCACGGCCCTGGGCCTTCAGCTCGCGCACTCGTTGTGCGGCAGCCACACTCGGCGACTCCCTGATTCTGTCGACGCGCGCAGCCGGAACGAAAGTCGCCATGATGGTCTGCTCCTGGGTCCGGGGTGAGCGTGGATTCCCGTCGTCGACGAGCCACAGTTCTCACTCGGTGATCCGTTCGACCATAGGGTCCTACCAGGGCATCTGACCAAGACCGAACCGTTGTGGCCCGATAAGCAAACGTGATGGAGCGGCGACGGAATCAGACCGACAGAACGCGCAGATCCTCGAGACCGTCCACGACGGGAACGCGCCACGACGCAAGCTCTTCCGGTCCCTGCTCGTCCCACAGCTCGAACAGTTCCGAATCGGTCGATGCGATGGTGCGCTCCACCATTTCGATCAGCCAGGTGAGCCGTTCACTGGTCAGAGCCGCGGTGAAGGAGTCGAGATCGAGGTCCTGGGCGGCGGGGTCGCGTTTGCGATCGGCGCGCACGATCAACACCAATTCGAGCAAGGCGACGGCGATTTGGCCGCCGTCCACCTCGAGGTAGTCGTCCTCGAATGCCCACTCCACCGATTCGAAGGTGAAGTCACCGTGTCCGATGGACGCGATCAAATCCCCTGCACCGTCGTTATCGAACGGTCCCGATCCCCACGCGCCCACTGTCTACTCTTTTCCGATTGCCGTCTCAGCGCGCTTCGAGCGCGATCTTCGCTCCGAATCCTAGAAGAACTGTTCCGGTTATGCGCTCGAGTGCCTGTCGCACTCGGGGCTTCTCGAAGGTGCTACGCGCTCGCGAGAGAAGGACCACGTAGCCACTGAGCCACACGATGGTGATGGCTGCGTGGATGAGCACCAGCAATGCAAGCGACGGTCCCGTCGGCCACCCGGCCGGAACCAACTGCGGCAACAGTCCGGTGTAGAAGACGGCGATCTTGGGGTTGAGCAGGTTGGTGGTGAAGCCCGTCTTCCATGTCCCGGCCTTCTGCGATCGTGGAGCGTCGGCATTGTGTTGCATCCGCGACGTCCGGCTCTCCCACAGTGCTCGCACACCGAGATAGATCAGGTAAGCCGCGCCGGCGAGCTTGACGACGGTGTACGCCTCCGCCGACGCGGCCAGGATCGCCGACAGCCCGAGGACGGTCAACAGACCCCACACCAGAAGGCCCGAGACGATGCCGGCAGCTACCCGGAAACCGGCGGATCTGCCCGCGCCGAGAGCAGCCTGCGTCACGACGGCCATGTCGGGCCCGGGGACCAGAGTCAGTAGGGCGAGCACAGCTGTGGCGGCGAGCAGAGCGGTCAGCATGCAACAAGTATGAAGTCGGGGTGGGGAGCATTGTCGGCCGGTGGTGTCGGGCCTGTGAACAAAGAGTGGCGCGGCGGTGTGAACTGCATGGACACGCCCGGAAACCGGCGTCTCGCGAGCCCTGTTCGACAAAGTTATGCACACTGTGGGGAAACGAATCGTTGCAGGTAGGAGGAATAACTCTGTTGTAATTCATCCTTTTGTCCACAGGTTATGCACAACTGGGAAGTGGATGTGAATGAAGTTATCCACACCTGTGTGTGCATCGGTGGAGAACTGTCCAACTCCATTGGATACCCGCGAGTAATAAATCCCAACCAGTGGGTTGACCCCGGGACGTTCGTCCTGTCCAATCGAGGGTCAGCGGTAGTCGTGCGATGCTCAGGGGGCGCTTGACGGATGCGGAGATTTGGGTTTGTCGGGATTGTGTTGGTCGTGCTCGCGCTTGTCATGGGCGGAGTGGCGTATGCCGAACCGGCACCTGAAAACCCACCAGGAGATTCGGCCGGTCAGGCCGGGGCTCACATCAATCGCATAGAGCAGTTGTCGCCCACACGCAGTGCCGTGTTCGTCGAGTCGCCGGCCATGCGACGCGAGGTACAAGTGCAGGTTCTGCATCCAGCGTCGAGCGCCGGTTCACGTCCGTCGTTCTACCTGCTCGACGGCGTCAGTGCCGGTTCGGAATCCGGATACTCCGAGAGCACCTGGACCCAGAAGACCGACATCGAAAGGTTTTTTGCCGACAAGAACGTCAACGTCGTTCTCCCCGTGGGCGGCACCGGCAGTTTCTACACCAACTGGAAGAACGACGATCCGAACCTCGGTGTGAACAAGTGGGAATCGTTTCTCGCAGAAGAACTTCCGACGTTGATCGATTCTGCGTTTTCCGGAAATGGGACGAACGTGGTCGGCGGGGTGTCCATGGGTGCGCTCGGCGCGGCCAACCTCATCACACATCACCCGAAGCTCTACACCGGATTGGCCTCGTACAGTGGCTGTCTCGATAACTCCGAATCGTCCTCGCAGGATTCCGTGCGGCTCACCGTGGCCAGCAAGGCGGGCGACGCCACCAACATGTGGGGCCCGGCGTCGGACCCCGACTGGCAAAAGCACGACCCGTCCACCAACGCGGAAACGCTGCGTGGGAAGACGATCTACGTGTCCTCCGGTACAGGTGCGCCCGGAGAATACGACAACGTCTTCACCCCGAGTGGACTGCAGACTGCCATCGAAGGCGGACCGCTCGAGGCGCTCGCTAATACGTGCACACAACTGTTCGAAGCGAGGTTGGGGGAGTTGTCGATTCCCGCAGTGTTCGCGTATCGGGACGACGGCACCCATTCGTGGCCGTACTGGCAAGACGCGCTTCACGATTCCTGGCCGACGGTGAAGACGGCGCTGGGAATGTGAGCTGAGAACTACTCGGCCAGTGCCAGTTCGAGCAATTGGAGGGCGCCGTCACGGGTCTGCGCAGCCGCGATGAACCCGGCCTTGTGGCAGAAGACCGAACTGTCGACGCCCGTCTGGGCGGCAAGATCCGAGCCGTTCAGGCCGCGCCACGGCTCCGGCAACAGCTTTCGTGAACCGAACTTGGAGTCAGCAGGCTTGACCGTCTGAATCGACCAGCCGCCGTTGGTGTTCGGGAAGATGGTGAACAGCAGCTCTGGCTGGGCCGACGCGGCGCGGCCGTGGGGAACGAAGCGTTCCAGCACGACGAAGCGCGGATCCGTTGCTTTTTCGTAGGTCTCGGTGAACTCGCGCTCGGCCGCCGCGTCGCCGGCATACTTGGCGCGCAGGCGAATCAAGACCTGGGTTGCGAGAACGACGGCCAGCTCGAACTGGGTGTCGAACTCCTCGTCGGTGGACGAGATCGGATTGAAAAGGTCCAGCACGGACGACAGATCAAAAGGCTTGGTGCCGTAGTCGTTGAGGGTGTAGATCTCTTGGCCGTTGTCGACGGCGTCGATGCCCTCGACCAGTCGGCTGTCGATACGGCGGAACACGGAGGCGTCGCCTTCACAGAACTGCAGGCCGTATTCCTGCCAGAGCAGACCGAAGGCGGAGTACAGGATGCCGTTGCTGCGCTCGCCGGCATCACGCTGGTGATGGTCGAAGCGCCCCTCGGCCGGGTTGTAGCGACCGCCGACGTCGAGCACGATGTCCGCGCTGCCCAGGACGGACTCGTCACGGCTGCGAACGACGGTGGCGTCGGGGTACAGCTGCTTGAGCAGCGATACGCCGAAGACGTCGTCTGCATGGAACTTGCCGTTATGGGTCGCGATGATCACCCGTCGAGACTAGGCAATCGAGCGCGGGGATGCCTAGTCAGCCGATGGTGCGGATGCGGTCGGTGGCAGGTGGCGAGACCGGCGACCCGGCTGCGAACAGGGCGGTCAAGGCGTCGAGGTCGTTGCCAGCACCGGTCATCTGGGTGGAGTTCTTCAGTGCGGTGAAGCCGTCCCCGCCCTCGGCGAGGAACTTGTTCACCACGACGCTGTAGACGGCGTCGGGCGCGATGTCCTGCCCGTTCAGACGCATTTCCGAGATTCGCGAGCCCGGCGCTGCTCGCCGGTCCATGGCGTAGGTGAAGCCCGCGGACGGGGAGAGGATGCGCTCGGTAGCGGTGCCGTCGAGGTCGATCTGGAATTGCTGTTCGAGAGCGTCCTTCAACACCGCTCCTGTGACGGAGAGCACCTCGAGGCTGTTACCGAATGGCTGAACACCGTAGGCCTGGCGGTAGGTGACCTGGCCGGAAGTGCCGAAGTCCAAGTCCTCGCGCATGCCGCCGGGGTTCGTCAACGCTAGTTGGGCGCCTCGTGTCGATCCGGCGGCGAGTTGAGCGTCGGCGACCAGGTTGCCGAGTGTCGATTCGCCGCTGGGGACGCGGTCGCGTGTCAGATCGGCGGTAATGGTCCCCACCGGCCGCTGAGCGCTGTCCGACGCCTCCGACCAGGCCCGGTCGGCGAGAGCCTGAATATCGGGATCCGGCGAAATATCGTGTGTCACTATCTGATTGAACGCGGACGTCTGATCGCGAACGACCTCGCGTGTGTTGCGGTCGATGGTGACGTCTGCGACGGACACGATCCGGCCGTGCGAAGCGCCCTGCATCACGACTCTGGGATTGCCTGCGGGATCAGGGAATTCGCAGTTGTACTGCTGGTGGCTGTCGGCGGTGAAGATGACGTCCACCTTCGGTGAGGCGCGGAGGGCGATGTCGCGGGCCGGGCCGGACTCGACGTTGCAGTCGTTGGGCCCACCTTCGACGGCCGGTTCGTCCCCACGGTGCAGGAGGACGGTGATGGCTTTGACGCCGAAGAAGTCGAGGACGTCGGCGGTGCGGTTGATCGCTTCGACCTCGTCGCCGAACTGCAGATCGGCGATCCCGCCCGGTGTCACGATCTGCGACGTGTTGGCGGGGGAAATCGCTATGACTCCGAGCGGAATGCCGTCGACCATGTTCACGGTGAAGGGCAGCGTGGCCGGGGTGCCGTTGGTGTACGTCATGTTCGCGGCCATCAGCGGGAAGTTGGCGCCGCCGAAGGACGGACTGAACGTGCACGCATCGACGGCGGAGCAACCGCCGGACTGCATGCGTCGGAACTCGGCGAGCCCTTTGTCCAGTTCGTGGTTGCCGATCGCGGAAGCGTCGATCTTCATCCGGTTCAGGAGTTCGACCGTCGGTTCGTCGTTGAACATCGCCGACTCGAGCGCCGACGATCCCCAGTTGTCACCGACCGAATACAGCAGCGAGTTGGTGGCCTGGCTGCGAAGTTGCGTCACGTAGGCCGCGAGATACGCCGCGCCACCTGCGGGAGTGAGCGAGCCGTCGGCCTGCCTGATCTCGCTGCGAACACCTTCCGGCGGGCGGAGACTGCCGTGCAGATCGTTGAACGCCAACAGACGTACCGACACCGTGTCCTGGGACTCTGCGTTGGCGACGCCACTCAGGGAGGTCGCGGTGGTGGCGAGAAGGGTCGTTGCGAGCACGGCACACGTTCGTGTCATGCGTCGCGTCATGCGTCGTGCTCCCTCACTCGGACCGGCCTCGAACCTCCCTGAGTGTGCCCGTCTGCCGAAACGAATTCCAGTCCTCGGCGTAACAGTTATGTATCGAGTGTCACGCGGTGACGCCGATGCCCGCGGCCTGCTTCGCGACGTCGGTGTTCGCGAAAGCGAGGAATGCGTCGTTCTCGTGTGGATCGCCGATGGTCATCCGGACGCCCTCGACGCCGTACTGGCGGATCAGAATGCCCGCTTCGGTACTCGCCTCGGCAAAAGCGGGAGAGAGTTCTCCGAGGGGGAGATAGACGAAGTTCGCCGACGACTCGGGGACGGTGTACCCGGCTTCGATCAGAGCGGTTCGAACTCGCGTCCGCTCGGCGATGACACCTTCGGTGCGGGCAAGCAGTTCGTCTGCTGCAGCCAGGGAAGCGATTGCGGCGGCCTGCGCAACAGCGCTCACGGTGAACGGGGTGTGCACCTTGCCGAGGGCCACGATGATCTCCGGATCCGCGACCGCGTAACCCACGCGGATTCCCGCGAGGCCGTACGCCTTCGAGAAGGTGCGCAGAACAACCACGTTGGGGCGGCTGCGGAACAGCTCGATGCCGTCGGCGTCCGAGCGTGAGTATTCGAAGTACGCCTCGTCGAGTGCGACGACGACGTGCGCCGGGACCGCGTCGAGAAAGCTCTCGAGCTCTGCCTTCGACAGTGCATTGCCGGTCGGGTTGTTGGGGTTGCATACGAAGATCAACCGCGTGCGATCCGTGATCGCGGCCAGCATCGCGTCGAGGTCGTGGCCGAAGTCCTCGGTCAGCGGAACCTTGACCGAGACGGCATGGCCGACCTGGGTGACCACGGGGTACGCCTCGAACGAACGCCACGCGTAGATGACCTCGTCACCCTGATCGCAGGTGATCTGCACGAGTTCCTGGCACAGCGTCACGGAGCCACAACCAGCGGCGACGTTGGCCGGCTCGACTTTCAGGAAGCTGGCCAGCGCCTCGATGAGTGCGACCGCGGCATTGTCCGGGTAGCGGTTGGCATCGGCGACCGCGTCGGCGACGGCGTCACGCACACCGGGCAACGGCCCTACTGTCGTTTCGTTGCTCGCCAGCTTGATCGCACCCGGAAAATTGCGTCCGGGAACGTAGGCGGGGATGGAGGCGAGGTCAGGGCGAATGTGTGCGGTCACGAGTCGATTATGCGCGCACTGATTTGGTGCGTAGCGGCCGTCTGCGTGTCAGAGTTAGAAGATGTCGGAAATCTTCCGAGCCACCGCGTATCTGCGCGGAGCCGAAGGGGAGGTCGCCACGGCTGTTCCGCTGACCGTGGTGGAGCCGGACGGCCCGACGAGGGGCGGGATCGTCGTCCTGCATGAAGCCCGGAAGTTCAGCCCGGCTCTGCTGAATCTGATGTGCGCGCTTGCCGGCGAAGGGTGGGTGAGCGTCGCACCTCACCTGTTTCACCGCGAACCCGAACACATGCAGGGTGAGGTGTTCGGTGACAACCTCTTCGCCGACTTCGACGCGACCCTCGATTGGCTCGTCGGACGCGAAGTTCTCGCAGACACCATCGGGGTGCTCGGATTCGACGACGCCGGTACCGCCGCGATGCTCGTGGCCACCAGCCGTCCCGTCGGCGCCGCGGTGAGCGTCGCCGCCCGGGGAATCGTCGAAGCCTTGTCGGTGGATGCTCAGGCGCTTGTCGACGCGGCCACTTCCCTGCAGGCGCCGTGGCTGGCGCTGTACGGCGAGGACGATCCCAGCACGCCTCGCGAACACGTGACTCTGCTCCGGGAAGCGACCGCGAAGGCCGACGTCGCGACACTGGTGGTCAGCTACGCCGGACTGGCTCACCGGGCGGACGAGCCGCCACAGCTGTCCGAGGACGCTGACCTCGACGACCCTGATTCGGCCTCGATCATCGAAGCTCAGACCCGGATCTTCGACTGGTTCGACAGCCACCTGCGGTAAGTCCACAAAACAGTCCGCTGACCACACGTTTTGCCTTTGGTGGCGAAGGGTGTGTAATCTTTCGATCCGGCGGTCCGAAAGGATCGGAACCCCCAGGGAGGCGTGCCAGAGCGGCCGAATGGGACTCACTGCTAATGAGTTGTCCCTTTTACGAGGGACCGGAGGTTCAAATCCTCTCGCCTCCGCCAAGCCGGTGATTTTGACCGGCGGGTTAGAAATGATAGAAATTACGACGGTAAGACACGCAAGACCAGCAAGACAACAGAACATGCGCCCGTAGCTCAACGGATAGAGCACTTGACTACGGATCAAGAGGTTAGGGGTTCGAATCCCTTCGGGCGCACAAGAAAGAAGGTCACAGACTTCAGGTCTGTGACCTTCTTTTTGTTGTGGTGCATACGCAATTCTTGAATGTGTGTGAGGTCACCTCGGCGATTTCGGGCGGTGATCCTCGCGATCGTGGGAACCGACAACCGATCCCCGCGATCGTGGGAACCGACAACCGATCCCCGCGACCTATGCTTTCTGCGGAGCAGCCACGCGAACCGAGGAGAACCCGTTGGAGACCGTCGACAGTCGGACGCTCCCGGTCTACTCGGCCGGGGCGGTCGAGGTGCCCTTTGTCATTGCGGGCATGGACGAACTTGTCTCCCGCGAGACCCGGTGGGATGCGCACTCGCACCCGACTCACGAATTGTTGTGGAACGAGCGGGGAGCGTCGAGCGCCACGGTGGGATCGCGCACGTGGACCATTACGCCGACCGTAGGTCTGTGGATGCCCGCCGGCGTCCTGCACTCGGCGATCGCGCCGGCCGGCACCTGGTATCGCGCCGCTCAGCTCGACATCGCATCGGTTCCTTCTCTGTCCGACGTGCCGGTGGCGATCGAGGTCACTCCGCTGCTGCGGAACCTCCTCGAGCGACTGGCAGACGAGTCACTCGGAGCTCCTTCGCGCTCGCTCACGGAGCAGATGGTGATCGACGTGCTGGCACCGTCGCCGAACGAGTTGCTGGTGCTGGTGCCGGACTCGCCACTTCTGCAACCCATCGTCGATGCGATCGGTGACGATCCGAGTGACATGCGAACGCTGTCCGACTGGGCAAGGCTCCTCGGTGTCAGCCCGCGAACCATCACCCGGGTATTTCGGTCGGAGACCGGGATGAGTTTCGGGCAGTGGGTCTCGGCTGTGCGCGCCCAACGAGCGGTGACCCTTCTTGCCCACGGCTTGGATCTACAAGAGGTTGCCGAGCGTGTGGGCTACCACTCGACCAGCGCATTCGGGGCGGCATTCCGGCGCACGACAGGCGCTACACCAGGGATGTTCCGGGCTAGCTGATCGGCCATCACACCTTGTCTCGATCGCTACACGGGGTGTCCCAAACACGCGATTGCGCCACATTGCCCTCCCGTATACGGTTTAGGCAAACCTCACCTAAGTGCCTGATTGAGCCGGGTTGAGGGCCGTACCCCTTCTCGAGAGAGTTCTGTTTTCATGCGTTCAAAACGCTTCTTGGCGGTGGCCGCAGCAGCGGTCGCAGTCGCCCTCGGCATGACAGCTTGCAGTTCCGACTCCTCGGAGACCGCCGACGGCGGCAGCGCCGGAAGCGGATCCAGCTCCTTCCCTGTCACGATCGAGCACGCTTTCGGAACTACGACGATCGACGCCAAGCCGGAGCGAGTTGCCACCGTTGCCTGGGCCAATCACGAAGTGCCCCTTGCTCTCGGCGTGGTTCCCGTCGGAATGGCAGCGGCGACTTTCGGTGACGACAACGGCAACGGAATGCTGCCGTGGGTCGAGGAAAAGCTCGACGAACTCGGCGCGAAGCCGCCGGTGCTCTTCGACGAGACCGACGGCATCGACTTCGAAGCCGTCTCCGATACGAACCCTGACGTCATTCTTGCCGCGTACTCCGGGTTGACGCAGGAGGATTACGACACCCTCAGCGAGATTGCTCCGGTCGTGGCATACCCCGAGGGGCCGTGGGCGACGTCGTGGCGCGACGTCATCAAGTTCAACAGCATGGGCTTGGGTATGGAATCCGAAGGGCAGGAACTGATCTCCACCATCGAAAAGGAGATCGCCGACGAGGTTGCCTCGCATCCGCAGCTTGCCGGCAAGGCAACCATGTTCCTGACGCACGTCGACACCGCTGATCTGAGCCAGGTCAGCTTCTACACGGCGAACGACACGCGCGCCGCGTTCTTCGAGGACCTCGGACTTTCGACGCCGAAGAGCGTTGCCGGGGCCTCGACGGGTGGTGAGTTCTCGAAGAAGGTCAGTGCGGAGCGTGTGGACGTCTTCGACGACGTCGAACTGATCGTCACCTACGGTGACCAGGCACTTGTCGACGCACTCAAGGCTGACCCGCTGCTCTCGCAGATGCCTGCCGTCGCCAACAACGCGATCGTGTTCCTCAATGGAACCGGGCCGATGGGAACGGCGGCCAACCCGACTCCACTCGCGATTTCGTGGGTACTCGGCGACTACGTCGATCTGCTCGCCGGGGCCGCTGGAAAGTCGGAGTGACTGTAACCTCGCAGGATTCGACGTCGGGCGCTCGCGATACGCGGCGCCCGACGTTCGGCAATTCGCTGTGGTTGATCGCCCTTCTCGTTGTCCTCGCGGTGCTCATGTGCGCTTCGATCGTCATCGGCTCTCGTGAGGTCGACTGGTCCGATATCGTTGCCGCACTAGGCGGTTCAACGGACAACATCGGTCAGGGTGCGATTGCCAAGCGCATTCCGCGGACGGTGCTCGCGATAATCGTGGGAGCTGCGCTCGGTCTTGCCGGCGCTGTGATGCAGGGGATTACCCGAAACCCTTTGGCGGATCCCGGAATCCTGGGCGTCAACATGGGCGCTTCGCTCGCCGTGGTGATCGGAATGGCGTGGTTCGGACTGTGGACCCAGACCAGCATGATCTGGGTGGCCGTACTCGGTGCAGCCGGGGCGGCGTTGTTCGTCTACGTGGTCGGGTCACTCGGGCGAGGTGGAGCCACGCCACTCAAGTTGGCTCTTGCCGGGGCCGCAACATCGGCTGCGTTTGCTTCGTTCATCACTGCGATCATGCTGCCGCGAAACGATATTGCGGGCAACATTCGTTCGTGGCAGATCGGCGGCGTCGGTGGCGCGAGTTTCGAGGTGATCCGGCAGGGTCTGCCTTTCCTCATTGTCGGCTTCGTGATCTGTCTGCTGTCAGCGCGCAGTCTCAACTCTCTTGCGCTCGGCGACGAGGTTGCGTCAGGTCTCGGCGAACGCGTCGCGGTGGTTCGTGCAGTGGCAGCGCTCGGTGCAGTGTTGCTCTGCGGTGCAGCCACTGCCATTGCCGGACCGATCGGCTTCGTCGGTTTGGTTGTCCCGCATCTGTGCCGCCTGCTGATCGGTATCGACAACCGTTGGCTACTACCGTTTTCTGCGCTGACAGGTGCCGGCCTTCTCGTCGCCGCCGACATTCTCGGACGAATTGTCGCCCGGCCGGGCGAAATCGACGTCGGCATCATCACCGCGCTCATCGGAGCGCCCTTCTTCATCTATATCGTCCGCCGTCAGAAGATACGTGAGCTGTGACCACTACATTCGTTACTCCCGAAGTCGAGGTCGACGCAGTCGGAGCAAGCCGTATCCGGCGAGGTAGACGCCGCCGCATCGTGATTGCCGTGCTGATGGTCCTCGTCGTCGCATCCTTCGCGGTCACTCTGATGGTGGGAAAAACCTTCTACCCGCCGTCAGATGTGCTTCGGGTCATGCTGGGGGAGAACGTGCCTGGTGCCTCGTTCACTGTCGGCCGCCTCCGGCTGCCTCGCGCTGTCCTCGCTGTGGTCGCCGGAATCTGTTTCGGCTTGGGCGGCATCACGTTCCAGACGATGCTGCGCAACCCGCTCGCGAGCCCCGACATCATCGGAATCAGCTCCGGCGCAAGCGCTGCAGCGGCTTTCGCGATCATCTCGCTTTCACTCGGCGGTTCACAGGTATCGGTTTTTGCTATCGCCGTCGGTCTGGGCGTCGCAGTCTTGATCTACGTTCTGTCTTTCCGGGACGGTGTGGCGGGCACTCGGCTCATACTGATCGGTATCGGCATGGCCGCGATGCTCGACAGCGTCACCGCCTACCTGCTCAGTACCGCCGCCGCATGGGATCTGCAGGAGACGATGCGTTGGCTCACCGGCAGTCTCAACGGTGCCAACTGGGGTTCGACGGTTCCCCTACTCCTGGCGCTGGTTGTCCTCGGACCGGTGCTGCTGAGCCAATCGCGCAACCTTTCGACCAGCCAGCTCGGTGACGACGCAGCACAAGCGCTCGGCGTCAGAGTGGAACGAACGCGCATTCTGACGATCATTGCGGCCGTCGGACTCATCGCCTTTGCCACTGCCGCTGCGGGGCCCATCGCCTTCGTCGCATTTCTGTCAGGGCCCATCGCCGCCCGCATCGTCGGTCCGGGAACATCACTTTTGATTCCGTCGGCGCTGGTCGGAGCGCTGCTGGTGCTCGTCGCCGATTTCTGCGGACAGTACGCCTTCGGCACCCGCTACCCCGTTGGCGTGGTGACCGGCGCGCTGGGAGCGCCGTATCTCGTCTACCTCATCATTCGCTCCAACCGAACGGGAGGTTCGCTGTGACCGAATTCCATACTCTGACTGTCGAAAACCTCGAACTCGGTTACGGAGGACGGACCGTCGTCGAATCGCTCGACCTCGCGGTGCCGCCGGGAAAGATCACGACCATCGTGGGCGCCAACGCGTGCGGCAAATCGACACTGCTGCGGTCGATGTCGCGGCTACTCAGTCCCCGAAGCGGTCATGTTCTGTTGGACGGCAAGGATGTTCATCGCCTGCCCGCGAAGAAGCTCGCTCGCACGCTCGGTCTGCTGCCGCAGTCACCGATCGCACCGGAAGGGATAGTTGTCGCCGATCTCGTCGGCCGTGGTCGTCATCCACATCAGCGGGTGCTGTCGAGGTGGAGTCGCGAGGATGACGCAGCTGTCGCCGAGGCGCTTACGGCTACGGACACAACCGGATTGGCCGAACGATCGGTGGACGAGCTTTCCGGTGGTCAGCGCCAACGTGTGTGGATTGCGATGGCGCTCGCCCAACAAACCGATCTGCTTCTACTCGACGAGCCGACCACCTTCTTGGACGTGAGCCACCAGGTTGAGGTCTTGGACCTGCTCACCGACCTGAACCGGACTCGGGGTACAACGATTGTCATGGTTCTGCACGATCTCAATCTCGCCGCCCGCTACGCCGACTACCTCGTCGCCATGGCCGATCGCCGGGTCTACGCGGCGGGTGATCCTGCCGAGGTGCTCACGAGCGACAACGTCCGCACCGTGTTCGGTCTCGAGAGCCGAATCATCCCCGACCCCATGTCGGGTAAGCCGTTGGTGTTGCCGCTCGGGCGCCACCACGTGCTCGACGACGTGTCGACGTGACGGCGTCGAACGCCCCGGGCGGGCGGATCGAATCCGTGGAACAACTCAATGCGATTCTCGGACAGCCCCATCCGACGATCATGGAGAAGCAGACCGCTCACACGACTCCGTTGATCCGTGAATTCATCGAGCAGGCACGGTTTTTTGTGCTCGCGACATCCGATGCGGCCGGAAATTGCGATTGCTCGCCGCGTGGAGACCTGGTCAGTCAGGTTCTGTTTCCCGACGAGAAGACGCTCGTGCTCCCGGATCGTCCGGGCAACCGGCGCGCTGACTCGTACCGGAACATGATCGAGAATCCTCACGTGGGGATCCTCTTTCTCGCGCCCGGGCGCGACGAGATCGTGCGCGTCAACGGCACGGCGACTCTGTCCACCGATCCTGATCTGTTGGATTCGATGGCGATGAACGGCAAGCCTGCACAGCTTGCGGTGATCGTGCAGATCGACGAGGCGTATCTGCATTGCGCGAGAGCAATTCTGCGGGCGAAGCTGTGGGATCCGTCGACGTGGCCTGCATCCGATGAGGTGCCGAGTCTGCGCGACATGATGGCGGAGCAACACAGCCTGCGCGTCGAGGACCTCGAACCCGCCAGACAAGAGGCGTACCGCAAGTACCTGTACTGACCTCAGTCCGTTGGCCTTTCGCAGGAGAACGGTCTCCACCGGCTGATCGTCAACTGGTGGAGACCGTCGTTCTTACTGTTCCGGGTTTACTGAAGCGAAATTGTGGCGCCACCGGCTGATCGTCAACTGGTGGAGACCGTCGTTCTTACTGTTCCGGGTTTACTGAAGCGAAATTGTGGCGCCACCGGAGAACATCGAGTCGTGTACCTCGATCTCCTTGGGGGTGGCACTGGTCGGGATGTCGAAGACAATGGTGGTCTTCCGTGTGATGCCGGGGTTTATGTCGCCGCCGATCGCGGTTTCGGCGTCGATATTGATCGCTGCCATCGTGTTGTTGGTGAACTCGCGACCTTCGGTGTCGATCAAGGTCTGATTGGATCCGAAGTAAGCCTGGGGCTTGTCGGAAGTGTTCGTGATCTCGACGTGAACGAGTACGAACTGACCCTCAGCTTGCTCTTGCAAGTAGGGATTGTCGCCGATCGTCGTGAGGCCGGTCTCGATACCCGTCACGACGAAACCGAACTTTCCGTCTCGCACTTCCTCGCCGATTCCGGGATTCGAAGACTTCGTTTCCTTGGGAGCTTCGGCCGGGGCAACTGCGGCCACGGAGGCACCGTTGGCCGCGGCTTGCGTGGTTGTGGGGGCCGCGGCGGATTCTTCCTTGTCTTTGTCCCCGCCGCCAGTGGCGATCGCGACAATCACGAAGAACGCCACGATGCCTCCGATGACCCATGGCCACTTCTTCTTTTTCGCCGGTGAAGGCGGCGGTTGCTGAAATCCACCGGCCGGCTGAGCGTACTGGCCCGGGAACGGCGCGCCAGACTGATCTGGATAAGGCTGTCCATAAGGTTGCTGAGCCGGTGGTTGCTGTCCGTAGGGCTGCTGGGGTTGCTGCCCGTACGGCTGCTGAGGCGGCTGGCCATATGGCTGGTTAGGGTCCTGCGCGGGTTGTGTCATGGCCGTTCCTTCACGTGGGATTGCTCACGCATTACTAGGTGAGCATTCGATACTTCTACCAGACTGACCGGTCGCAATGTGTGCAGAGTGGTCGGTTTTGTCCGACAATGATCCGTGCCTTCAATTGCCTCCTCGCTGTTCTGGATTGCGCTGATCGCGGCCATTGCGCCGATAGTCGCGGGCCTGATCCCGCGTCGACTGGTTCCCGAAGTGGTGTTGCTACTGCTCGCGGGCGCAGTGGTCGGGCCGTTCGCCCTCAACATCGCAGCTGACAGCGAAGCGATCGGCATCCTGCGCGAACTCGGCCTCGGCATGCTGTTCCTGCTCGCCGGCTACGAGATCGACCGACAGGAACTCAGTGGGCGCGGCGGACGTCGAGCGCTCTACACGTGGCTGTTCTGCCTCGCGCTGGCGTTCACGGTGGTCGCGCTGCTTGGCATGAGGAACGTGATCTCCGCCGAAGCCGCTGTTGCCATCGCGATGACGTCGACCGCTCTGGGCACGCTGCTGCCGATCCTCAAGGACAACAAACTCCTCGACACACGCTTGGGTAAGACCGTCCTCAACCACGGGGCCGTCGGCGAGCTCGGGCCGGTCGTCGCGATGGCGGTGCTGCTGAGTGCCCGTGGTGCCGTGCTGTCGCTGATCGTTCTTGCCGTCTTCGCCTTGATCGCTGTCATCGTTGCGGTGCTGCCCGGCAAGCTGATTCACGAAGGCTCGTGGACACATCGCCTGGTGCGGGCAGGGGCGGACACGACGGCGCAGACGACGGTCCGCCTCACCGTTCTGTTGTTGGTCAGCCTCGGAGTGCTGTCGGCTGTGTTCTCACTCGACGTCATTCTCGGTGCATTTGCCGCCGGCTTCATCCTGCGGCGACTGATGCCAGAGGGCGACGAGCGCCTCGAGATCAAGCTCGACGGGATCGCCTTCGGGTTCCTCATCCCGATTTTCTTCATCACTTCAGGCATGGCGATCGACGTCTCGGCGGTCGCCGCCAGTCCCGGCATACTGATTGCGTTTTTGATCCTGATCGTTGTAGTCCGCGGCGTGCCGGTGTTCTTCGTGACCAAGTTCGAGAAGGTCGAACCACCCTTCACCACGCGCGAAAGTGCGCAAGTCGCGTTGTACGGGGCTACCGGCCTGCCCATGATCGTGGCGGTCACGGGCGCGGCCGTCGACGCGCATCAGATGTCCTCGGACAACGCGTCGATTCTTGTCGCGGCCGGGGCGATCACGGTTCTGCTGTTGCCGATGATTGCCACTCTGTTGACGAAGAAAGAGAAAGTGTCCTGATTCAGAGATCCAACTGCTCGTCGAGCCAGTCGAACATCCGCTGATCAGTCAGACGACTCGCTTGCTTCGATTATCAGGGGCCGGAGAAAAAGCCGTCGTCGACGTCGATACCGGTTTCCAGCGCCGATATCTCATGGCTGCCCGTTCGGTCCGCCCACCGCAAAGGGATCCCGGTTTCCGCGTCGAACGCCACCGTGGCATCACGGCCGGCCCAATCCGGTGGCATCGCGAATTCCCACGCTCTCCGCCCGTCGACCTCTACTTCCCGCCCTGTCGTGTCGGGTGGGCGTAGGTCGGCGAAAGGTGTGTACGGCCAGGTTCTGTGTATCTGGAGAAGTTGTTCGATATGGATGTCGAGACTGTATCCGCCGTTTCGTCGTTCGAGGACCCCGTCGGTGCGGAACCACGTCTGCTTCTGTCGGTTCTGCAGAAACAGCACTCCCTGCTCGTCTTCGAGACGGATGCAGGTGCGCGGCTTGAACCAGAATTCGAGTCGCACGGAGGGACGACCGCCGGGGGGTCGCCCGCGGAACATCACCCCATGTAGCGGAATCCGTTCCGCCGCTTTGTAACGTCGCGCTACCTCGCTCCACGCAGCGGGCGACTTTCGCGGAGAAGCCTCAGATGGCACATCTGCCGAGGGGGACTGTCCTGACTTGGGGACAACGGCCACCATAAATTGGCCTTCCACGAATAGCGAGGCGGGGACTGCGACGCCGGTGATCTGCTCGGCGAGAGCAAAGGCGCCCTCCAACGCATGCTCACCTGCATAGCCTTGGGCGTCATCGTCGATTCCGATTCCGCCGACATCGAGAATCAAATCCACCATCCGATCGTCCCCGACCACCGGGCTGGATCCGAAGAGTTCGAATTCAGCCACGCGTGTGCCGTTCGACCACCAGATGAACTGGCTGTCGGCATTGACGCTGAGATAGTGCGAAGCCACCTCGCGATCGGATAGAAGGGGCCGCATCAATTCTTCCGAGATAGCGAAGGAACCGCCGTTGATCTGCATCAACAGTGTGCTGTCGTCGCCCACCGCCGCGACTGCGACTACCTGCCCAGCCCCGGCTGTCTCGGGCTGTTCAGTGAGATCGGACATCACCTCGCCGAGTTCGGCGATCCCGATTGCCTCCGATTGTGTGTTCTCGTCGGCGCCGAGGGCACTCAACACCTGTGCGGGAGTGGACCGAGGGATGAGTGCAGCGCAGTACCCGAGAGACAGGCTCGTGTTGAGGTACTGCTGAATCCACACATAGTCGTGATAGGTAGGCACACTCGCACGCTTCCACAGATCGATACCCGACGAATGCCGAACTCCATCGAGCGCACAGCAAATACGCCATCATTCGATCGTTGATTCGAGGGCCTGATTCAGAGATCCAACTGCTCGTCGAGCCAGTCGAACATCCGCTGATCCGTCAGACGCCTCGCCATGGGCTGGCAGTGGAAGTTCGCGCCCTCGGCAGCGGTGAAGGGAACCACCGTCGTCGGTCCGCCGGCGAGGGCGGCAAGCCGCTTGGATTGACCGGGCCAGAATTGCTCGCCTTCCGGATCGGTGATGAGCAGGGGAGTGGAGATCGAGCCGGCGACGTGTTCGAGGTGGTACTTCCGAACCTCGGCGAGAGTGTTGTAGTAGCCGTCGGCGAGGTACGGACGCGCTCGGAAACGCCAGATTCGGGCGCTGTCCTTGGAGAATTTCATTCCCAGCCCTATCGCCATGTCGCGGTCGAAGGCCTCCGACTTCCCCTCGTCGAGCAGCTTCTGCATGTTCTTGGGGATGTGGGCGAGCCACGACGCGGCCACGTCCACGACCCCCGGATCGGCGATCGCTGCCGCGATCCGATGCTCGAACGCCAACGACTGCGGCACCCAGTACCCGCCCTGACTGATCCCGTACATCGCCAGCTTCGACGCATCGACGTCCGGCCGGTCCACGAGATAGTCGACGACGGGCGTGATGACGGCTTCCCAGTCGTGACGGAACGGGATGTTGCGCTCGAAGAGCATCGACTGCTGACCGGGACCGTCGAACATCAACACGTTGTAGCCCCGCTCGAGCGCCCCGGCACCGCCGCTGCCCCACAGCCCGCTGATCGGGCCGTCGCTACCGTTCACCATGATCAACGTCGGCCGTCGCACGTCCCCGGGCGGCCGGAAGAAGTACCCGGGCAGGTAGGTGTCCTCGTAAGGGATCCGGACGCGTTCGACGGGCTGGGCGGTGGTGTCGACGAAGCGGTCCCACGCCTGTCGGTGACGTTTGAAAGTGGGGACCAGAACCGAATCGTCGCTGAGACCGTCGACGGCGTTGATCGCCACACCGAAGTACGACGCCGCCCGCAGGTACGCGTTGGACGCGCTTCGCGAATGCCCGGCCTCGGCTGCCTCATCGGCCTGCCCGAATACCCGTGTGCCGAGGTCGAACCAGGCCTCGTACCAGCCTTCGAGGTCCTTCTCGCCGACGTGAGCGATGGCCGAGAGCACTTCGCCGGTATCTGCCGCGCCGAAGGTGGCTTGCCCGAGAACGACTCGTAGCTCGAAGTCGAAGGACTCGTTGCGATAGAAACCAGCAGTGAACGCCTGGTGCGGATGGGCGAAGAACGACGACGCGAGAGACATGGGCACACCTTCGCTAGTTCGGGGCAGCCATTTTCAGTTGTAGTTCCAGGATCGCCCGAATCGCTTGCCGGAAAACCTGTCAGCGCGGCGACGCCGGGAGCCCGGTGGATGGCGGCCTCGACATCGCAAATGCCAGGGTGCACAACCACAACGACATTCCCAGCACCTGCGCACGTTGAGCGATACCCAGTCCGAGATTACCGCCGCCGGAGACTTCGATGCTGTTGGTCGTCAACATCCACACCGTCGCAAGGGAAGTCAGGATCAGAATGGTCAGACCCGTCGTCCGCAAAGAAGGGTGCTCGCGATACCTGAACGCTCCCACGGTGAATGCGATCATCGCGGTGAAGATCGCGAAGACCGCCACGCTGCTCGTCAACGCGTGAACATGGTGGAGCTGCGGAAGTAGACCGTCGGGTGCGCTCGACGGGCAACCCTCGCCCGAGCATTCGAGGGGGAACGACGCGTCGGCGATGGTCGCGATGCCGAACACCGCCAGCGCAATCCAGCCCGTGACGTAGAGCCTTCGCCGGGGCGTGATCAGCAGACCCAGCGCTCCGGAGATCAACATCAAGATTGCGGACAGGACATCGGCGTTACCGAAGACATCGCGGTATTTCTGGTTCTCGGCATCGAGTTCGCTGAGGAACGATGTCACCGGGTCGAGGCCGGTGTCCAGGAAGAATTCGAGAATCCACGACGAGTAGACGATTCCGCCCAGAGCCAGCGCAGCCACCAAACCCCACCGCGCAACGTTGCGTTCCTTCACGAAATCGAGCTTACGGACCGAGCAGGGCTTTCTGGACGCGTTCGGCCGCTACCAGCGGATCTTCGTGCTCCCAGACGCGGATGACGGTCCAACCCTGCTCTGCCAGACGTGCATCGGTGTCGCGGTCTCGAACCACGTTGGCGGCCAACTTGTCCGTCCACCACTGCGCGTTGCTCTTGGGAAACGTCGCATGCTGCGGGCAGCTGTGCCAGAAGCATCCGTCCACGAACACCGCGACTTTGCGGCGTGGGAATACCAGATCGGCCCGTCGGCGAACACCTTTGACAGGCGCCCGATCCACGAAGTACCGGAGTCCGCGTCGATGCAGCTCGCGTCGAAGTGCGATTTCGGGTTTGGTGTCGCGCCGACGCTGAGCGCTCATCCGAGCGCTGGTGGCAGGATCCGTCGCAGGCACCGTGGTTCCCTCAGCCGTCGGAATCTTCGCTGTCTTCGGGATCGGACCAAGTGGGCGCAAACCTGTTGCGACGCTCCACTTCACCGTGCACGACGGTCACGAAGTCGGTGAACGAGAGCGTCTGAGCTTCGGTGGGGCGTCCGTTGCGCGGCGGCGGCTCGTCGACGTCGAAGAACCGAACTGCGCCATCGGGTTCGTAGAGTCCGATGTAGACCTTCTCGAAGAGGTCGTAGCGGGTGTCCTCGGCGCCGAGATCCACCCAGGCCTTTCCCGGAACGCCGACCACCGCGCGCTTGCCTCGGCCCGAGCGCTTCGAGAGCGTCGTGACGTGGTGTGCAAAAGAGGATTTGCCGGTGTCGCTGGTCTTGGTCGGGTCGCCGTCGTCGCACGTGGCGTACGGCTCGAACATGACGGCGACCAACACGCTGTACGGCTGACGCTGATGCAGAACCATTGCCTCGCCACGCAATTCGTGGTCGTTGCGGACGATGTTCTTGGTCCACCGTCCCAGCTTGCCGCTGCGGGGACTGTAGTCCTGGAAGTTGTACGTCTTGATGGAGACGCAGAGGATCAGGCCGAGAGTGGGGTCGAGTGCCTTGACGTCCAAGCGCTTTCGGCCCTTGGCGACATCGACTGTTGCCTCCTGGCCTTCACCGGACGCCGTCGGGGTGATGTTGGGATACAGCGGACGCAGAGCGTCGGCGACCGTCTGTGCCAGTTGATTGGACAGTCGCTGCGCGTAGTTCTTCTTCTCGCCGCGATCGGCGTCGGCCGGGGGCTTGTCGCCCGCGAGTTGCAGTGCACTCCAAAGTGGTTCGTGTTCCGGCTCGGAAAACAGCGTTTCAGGTTCGGGAAACAGCGAGTCCGTCATGCTGCGGCCTCGGGATATCCGCCCATCCGCTCGAGATGGCTTTCGACGTCCTCGATGAAACCGGGGATGAACCGAAGATTGCCCATGCGCGCGCGCTTGAGGAAGCCGGCGGTGGCCCGAGCCGACAGCAACCGCGTGTCTTCGAGGAAGCCGCTCAGATCCTCGTAGTCGTACTGGACCGGCCAGGTCGAGGTATGGACGCGGAAGGCCTGGCGGTTACGGCCCCAGGCCGCACTCGGCCAGGCGTCGCCCGGTTCGAGTGGCGTCTCGCCCGCGGCGTCGTATTCGATGGGATCGCTCAACCGGCCACCGACCCACGACGCCATCCGCACGCTCACGGCATTGCCGACGAGCTTCCAGCGATGGCTGTGGCGTAGGCCGGGAACCTCGACGGACGGCAGCGTCCAGTCGGGATCGAAACCCTGCAGTCGCTCGGCATCGACTAGACCGGGAGTGACGATCTCACCTGACGGCAACCGGACTGCCGGCTGACTGGGGATGCCGACGGACGAGCCGCCCTTGAGCGTCGGCACGGCATTGACGGCCCATCCGAGACCGCGAGTGCCTTCGGTCCAGTAGAAGCCGCAGGGGTAGTCCGCGGGATCGCCACCCAGGCGCTCGCCGGCGTCCTGGCCGAACAGGATTTCGCGGGGATCATCTGTGCGCGAGGCAAGCATGATGACTCGCTGGCGACGCTGGGGGAGTCCGAAGGCGCGGGCGTCGACCACCCGGTACGCCCAGGTGTATCCGAGGTCTTCGAGGGCGTCGGTGATGTGCCGCATGGCGGCGCCCTTGCCGAGCTGGAGCATGAACGGAACGTTCTCGATCAACAGCCAGCGCGGGCCCTTCTTACGCTTGACCAGACGGAACACCTCGTCCACCAGGCCTGAGCGTGCGCCGGTGATGCCTGCCGTTTTGCCGGCCTGAGAGAGGTCCTGGCAGGGGAAACCGGCGGCCACCAATTCGATGTCACTGGGCAGCGCGCGAAGTTTGGTGACGTCACCGTGCAACGGCACGTCGGCGAAACGCGAACGGAGAACTGCCTGCGCGCCCGGATCGATTTCACACAGCAGTTCGGTGTTCCACCCATGTTCCGAGAGCCCCAACTCGAGACCACCGATACCGGCAAACAAACCCACCATGCTCCGCGACGACGTCACAGCACCCTTCCTCACGAACCGACCTAGAAGCACGGTACTCGAGAACTCCGACACCGTTTGCCAACTATTCGGTCCGCGGCGTGCTCCTTACGGAAGAACCGTTGTGAAACGCCTTACATCGAGATCTTCGGGGCCGATCGAAGTCCCTAAAAGGTCCCTGATCGAAGCAATAACCCGAACCAGCGGTGCTCCGCGCCCGTTCGTCCATTACCGTGGTCGGGTGAGCATCCAACCTTCCGGTGACGCGTCCTGGCCCGCGGTATTGACCTGGCAGGCCCACAACGCTCCTCGTATGGAGTCTGTTCGTGTGCAGCTGAACGGAAATCGCATCAAGGCTTCCGGCCGGATCATCGGTGGAGCCTGCAGTGAGCACCCGGCATTCAGCGCGTCGTACGACCTGGTCACCGACGAGGCCGGCATCACCCGCCGGTTGTCCGTGCGGACCGCCCTGGCCGCCGGTGAGCGTCAGATGTCGATCAGCCGGGACGAAGAAGGCACCTGGATGGTCGAGAACGGCGCCAGTCACCAGCGCTCTGCGTTCGATGGCGCACTCGATGTCGACGTGATCCTCAGCCCGTTCTTCAACACGCTGCCCATCCGCCGCGTCGGTCTGCAGAACGACATCGAAGACGCCGAGGTGCCGGTCGTCTACGTAAACCTTCTCGACCTGCGCGTCGAGGGTGCGACCATCACCTACAGCTCCGGCGCCGACGGAATCAGTGTGCTGTCCCCGGTGTCCAGCTCGACGTTGTCCGTCGATACCGAAGGCTTTGTCCTCGACTACCCGGGTCTGGCAACTCGTATCTAGGTTTCGTATCTCTAGGTTGCGTAGTTCTAGGTTGCGGATCGCCGGATGACGCCGCCGCGTCGACCGGCGTCTCGCATCCGGTTGATCCAGTCGGGTTCTCCGGCCTGAACGTCTTCGATGTCCCACCGCTCGTGCGACTCGTAGGCGCCGCGCGCCGCGAACCCTGCGTCCACCAATCGTGCCGTCGAGCCGTTGTCGAGCAGATCGGTACGTGCACCCTGCAAAAGGTCGAGCGCCTCGTCCAGCGCGACCAGCAGGGCGTCGCGGTTGCCCTCGCACATCGCCCGCACCAGGCCAGGAGCGCTCCCGGCTACGCGGGTGCCGTCGCGAAATGATCCGGCAGCCAGCCCGAGAGCCAGTTCGCCGCCGGCAGCTCCGGTGATCGCAAGCGTTTCCGCGAGCAGGTGAGGCAGATGCGAGATTCGCGCGACTGCTCGATCGTGCTCGAGGGATTCGGCCGGCACTACCACCGAGCCGCAGTCGAGTGCAAGGTCGGCGACCTGCGACCACACGTCTGCGTCGACGCCCTCGTCGGTGGCAACGACCCACACCGCGTCGACGAACAGATCGGCATCCCCGACCGCCCAACCCGAAGCTGACGTCCCCGCCATCGGATGACCGCCCACGAACTTGGCGCTCAAGCCCGCTCGTTCGACCGCAGCCTTCACTTCACCCTTGACGCTGACGACGTCGGTGATCGGATTGTCGGGCGCGTGCGCGGCGATGGCCGCCAAGGTGGCGTCGACGGCAGGCATCGGCACGGCGATCACAATGATCGCGCCGCTTTCGTTTGCTCTCTGCAGCACTGAAACCAGATCGGTGTCGGCGTCGAAACCGTCGGCTCGGGCCGCGTCGGCGGACTCGCTGGAACGGTTGTAACCCCACGCCCGGCGGCCGGATCGGACGGCGGCGCGAAGTAGCGAACCGCCGATCAATCCGAGGCCGAGAACGCAGACTGGTGGGGCGGAATCGATCGCAGACACGAGTTCAGGTTGGCACATCGATGCTCGGACTTCACTCACTGGCACCAGGCGGGCTACCGTTGCGCCATGGGTGCACAGCGCGCGGGTAACAAGAGCGCCTCTTCGAACCAGTCGGAGGAGCTTGAAGGCTTCGGTGTCGCGGTGGTCCGTGAAGAGGGGCGTTGGACGGTCAAGGCACTGACGCCCGACGCGTTGACCTCGCTCTCGGCCGCCGAAACGCAGCTGCGTGAGCTGCGAAGTTCGGGTGCCGTCTTCGGTCTTCTCGACGTCGACGACGAGTTCTTCATCGTGTTGCGTCCGGCGCCGTCGGGCACGCAGTTGCTGATTTCCGACGCGACCGCCGCCATCGACTACGACATCGCAGCCGACGTCCTCGACGCCTTGCACATCGAGATCCCCGACATCGACCCGGACGACCTCGACGATGTCGAACCCTGGGAAGAGGGCGATCTGTCCGTGCTGGCCGATCTGGGCCTGCCGGAACCCGTGCTCGCCGTCATCGCGGCCGAGACCGATCTCTATCCGGACGAGCAGTTGGGGATGATCGCGCAGCGACTCGGGTTCGCATCCGAGTTCGGCGCAGCGCTCGACAAGCTCCCGCGCTAGATGACTCTCGCTGACGACCAGCGCATGATCCGTGCGGCCATCGTGGCCGCACGTTCCGCCTCCGACGCCGACGTCCCGGTCGGGGCAGTGGTGTTCGACGCAGACGGCGTCGAAGTTGCTCGGGCCTCCAATGCCAGGGAAGCGTCGTCCGATCCGACCGCGCACGCCGAAATCCTCGCGTTGCGTGCTGCCGCAAAAACCTACGGTGACGGCTGGCGCCTGGAAGGTGCGACGCTTGCCGTGACCCTCGAGCCATGCACGATGTGTGCGGGCGCTCTGGTCCTCGCCCGGGTTTCTCGGGTCGTTTTCGGGGCGTGGGAGCCGAAAACCGGAGCCGTCGGATCATTATGGGACGTAGTTCGAGATAAAAGATTGACCTATCGGCCGCAGGTGCGCGGCGGGGTCCTCGAGGACGAATGCGCTGGGCTTTTGGAAGATTTCTTCCGCGAGCAGCGGGCCTGAATTCGGTATTCCCCATCGAGAGTGATCGCACACTCGGGTAGCCGGATCCATCAATCGAGGGCATGGTGGAGGCAGATGCCGTCAGGGCATCGGCGGATCGTCGGAAGGCGATTCGTTCGCGTTCACAGAGGAGTACTCATGGGAATCGCAGACAAGGCTCAGAACAAGGCCGAAGACCTCGGGGGCAAGGCCAAGGAAGCTGCTGGCAGCGCTACCGGTGACCGGGACCTCGAAAACGAAGGCAAGGGCGACCAGGTGAAATCGGCCGTCAAGGATGCAGGCGAGAAGGTCAAGGACGCCGCTTCCAGCATCAAGGACAAGCTCACGTAATACCGCTCCACCTGGCGATTTCAGCCACGGGCACTCCATCCGGTAAAGTCACCAGCGGTGGCGTGTCCGAGCGGCCTAAGGAGCACGCCTCGAAAGCGTGTGACGGGTAACCCCCGTCCGAGGGTTCAAATCCCTCCGCCACCGCCAAAGCTCCCCACCTGTTCACGCAGGTGGGGAGCTTTTTTGTGCTTGGTGGCGCCTATAGTCCCGTTGCTCGGACGACGTCGGGGAATCGGTAGGTTTCATCGAGGACTGATTTGTCGGGGACATAGCTGCGAATGATCAGTCGAAATTCGTCGTGCGGAGCGGGTAGCCAGTTGGCACGAGCATCCGGATCGGTCGGCTCGTCGTGAGACAGGTGCAAGGTGAGCTTCCCGTCACGAAAGACGAGATCGCCCGCGTCGAGATTGACGGTGCCGAGGTTGACGCGGTTACCGGGTGCGTCGGCGAGCATAAATGCGTCCTTGTCGTACATGGTCAGAGACCAGAAGCCGCCGCGACTGCGGTCGACGGGTGGGAGTGCGTCTTCTGTGAAGGTCATGGTGTACCGCTCGCGGCCGTGGAGCAACGCTCCGTCGTGGTCGGTACCCCGGACGAGGTAGACAGCCTCGTGAAAGTCGTTGACGTAAATGTAGATGACGGCCGCGAGCGCCCGTCCGAACCAGTCGGTGCCCCACAGGCCACTGTTGCGTTGCCGTTGCCATCCGTTGCCTGCGTCGACCCCGGTTTGGACGTAGCTCGCCGATTGATGGAGGGCGACGTCGGCGCGGAGCGCGGCGCGGTCGAGCAGCGCTCGGTACGACTTGTCCGAACGATGCAGTGCGACAAGCGTCTTGGCTTGATCAGCCATCGGGGTGTCTGCTGCGCCCATGGTCGGGTTGAAATCGAGCATTGCTGCAAGATCGGTCCAGAAAGATTCCGGCTTCACCCATTGAGGTCGACTGGCGTCGGGATCGGCCGCCAACATTTCGGCGGTGACGCCCTGAGGGTAGATCGAGTTCGCGGCGTGGGCCTCGTAGCCGAAGGACCGCGGGCCGGGTCGATCCTCGCTGAACGGGGTACATGCCGATCTGGTCGAGCACCGACCGCGCCTGCTGCTTGGACGCCTCGGAACGTGCTGCGAAACTGCGAGGGAAGACACCAGCCACGTTCGTCGGTGATCGAAGCACATCGAGGAAGTCTTCCGGCAACTCGCCATCCCAATCAGGTCCGACCAGAAGGAACTTTCCGCCGGGAGTGCCTGTCGCCGAACCAAGTTGGTGAGTCACATTTGTCAGCACGTCGACGATCTGGATAGTCCAGTAATGGCCGTCGGGTACCTCGGTCGGGGTCTGTATCACTGCGGTTTCGTCGGTGAGATCGGCGAATCCTGCGCCGTAGATCGTGTCGTTGTTGGGTGAGACGACCCACCGCTGCGCCGGGCTCATGTAGTCGGTGAGGGCACCTGTGTAATTTTTGGCGGCGCCTGGCAGAAGGCCGAGTTGGAGTCCGGTCTTGCCATCCATGATCTCCCACATGTTTGTACGGCCGAAGGTGTCCACAGCTGGATAGCCCCAGTAATAGACGATCCGGGCGAGGGCTTCCACGTAACTCTCAGCGGCGAGCGTTGCTGGAACTCCGGCCGATCTCGCCAGTTGAGCGTGTGCCGGCGTGAAACCTTGTGCGATTGAGTCGGTCGGGGAGTCCATGAAGTCATGGTGCCGGTGACCGTCCGCTGCATCATCACCCTTGCGGGGTGAACCGGTGAGGAAATCGAAAACCGGTTCTGTGTGCGCAATTCGAACGTTCAGGAGCGGCGGGCGATCCACTCTGCAGCGGCGGCATCGATGTCCTGCTTCAGCTTCTCGAAGAACGAGGGTGGCGGGGTGGGGATCAAATCTGCTGCGGTAGTGAGGGATCGACTGAGGGCGATCCGACGCTCGCGTAACTCGTCGTCGGTCAGGAGCGTCAGGTCCGCCATCGCGAGCTCCCTCGATCGGTGTGATTCGTGTTTCGGGCAGACCGTGCGCATCGGGATCGATGCATGATTCGATGCGCACGGCCCAGGCATTCCAGGCTGGGGGCCGGAATGCACAGTCGACTTTACCAAATGATTACTAATGGCTGTAGATGTGGCTCGCCTTCGGTGGTCGTAGAGCACTTTCACAGGGTTCTCCCAGGTCGTAAGTCCTGACAACTGTTGAAGCTGCAACTATCGTCGAGCCCATGAAAAAGATCTGGTGGATCGGCGGAGCAGTAGTTGTGGTCGTACTCGCCCTGCTCGTGGGGCCGTGGGCGTACGGGAAGTTCATCGCTGAAGACGATGCACCGGCGGCCGTGGTGTCCACTGAGGGCGCGGAGGCGGCGTCCGGATCGATCGACGGGCAATGGACCGTCGTCGCCGGGCAGGGGGACAACCAGACGGCAGCTGGGTACACCGTGCACGAGATTCTCAACGGATCGAGTGTGACCGTCGTCGGAACCACCGGCGAGGTGAGCGGAAACGCGGTTGTCGAGGGTGAAAAGCTCACTTCCGGCGAAGTGACGGTGCAGGTGGCAAGCATCAAGACCGACTCGGATCGGCGGGACGGCCAGTTCACGGGCAATGTGATGGATACCAGCACGTATCCGACGGCGACGTTCACGATCGACTCGCCGGTGGACTTGTCTGCTGTACCGACGGACGGAACAACGGCGACGGTCACGGTGTCAGGAACGCTGACGCTCAAGGGTCAGTCCAAGCCGGTGTCGGTCGACATGACCGTGCTGCATTCGGGTGATTCGCTGATCGCATCGGGCTCGATTCCGGTCACCTGGACCGATTTCGGAGTCGAGCCTCCGTCCCTCGGTTTCGTCACCGTCGACGGCAGCGGCTCGGTGGACTTCCTGGTCTCACTCGCCGCGAGCTGAATTACGTCCACCCGATTCGCACTGCTTCGGGGCGGGCAGGGAAGATTAAGGACATGACCTTCCTTTCTTCTTGTCCGCTCCGAAGGCAGTGTGCGATCTCTGCCCGGACGGAATGAACAGGTGATGCCCCGGTGGAGACCGTTCCGGACGGGCGAAGACCCCGATCCACGGTTCACGCTCGCCAATGAGCGGACATATCTGGCTTGGATCCGCACTGCAACGGCCTTCGTCGCGTCGGGCGTCGGACTCGAAGCGTTCGGCGGCGACATTCTCAATCCGACGGTTCGATCCGGCTTGGCCGCGTTGTTGCTCGTCGGCGGT
Organism: Rhodococcus sp. RCBS9; assembly: GCF_029457415.1. Lineage (NCBI taxonomy): Bacteria > Bacillati > Actinomycetota > Actinomycetes > Mycobacteriales > Nocardiaceae > Rhodococcus > Rhodococcus sp. RCBS9. The sequence goes on from NZ_CP120422.1 coordinate 2,922,530, forward strand.
GCTCTGATCGCCATCACTTCCTTTGTCCACTGGATCAGCGCCGAGCGTGCACTGCGAACTGAGCGCTCGTTGCCGGTGCCGCTCATGGCGCCGGTCGTCGGCATCGTGCTGGTGATCTGCGCGACCGTCCTGGTGGTCGAGGTCGTGAACTGATTGACCGCGCTGGAACCGTCGGAAGGTGTCAAGCCTCCGGACAAGGGCTTGCAGTCCGAGCGCACATCGCTCTCGTTCGTGCGTACGAGTCTGTCGATCCTCGGCTTGTCTGCCGCCTGTCTGAGATGGTTGCCGCCGTTCGGGTCGGTGGCCCTGATCGGCCCGTCCGTCGCTGCCGTGCTCGTCGTCGCGGTGACGGTCTACGAACGTCGGTCGCGGCCCAGCCGGTTGGCCCAGTTTTCGGCCGAAAAGGCAACGCCCGCTTTGGGTATGGGAGCAACTCTCGCGGTCGCTCTGCTCCTGCTCAGTGCGACGGGGCTGTGGATTCTGCTGAAGTGACCTCGGCTTTCGGCGCCCAGCCGGGCGGGCCGAACACGTAGCCGGCTCGCTGCCGCCACGATGTCGACGCCTTCCAATCACGAGCAATGGCAGCATATTCGCGCGTTTGGAGCTTCCAGATGTTGTACGTTCCGACCGGCGTCGTGAGTCCGTAGGTGGGCCGGTGGGTTTCGGCTGCGAAGGTTCCGAACATCCGGTCCCAGATGATGAGGATTCCGGCGTAGTTGCGGTCGAGGTACTCGGCGTCGGAGCCGTGGTGGACGCGATGGTGTGACGGCGTGTTGAAGATGAATTCGATGGGCCGCCAGAGTTTTCCGACACGTTCGGTGTGGACGAAGAACTGGTAGACGAGGCTGACGGAGAAGCCGACGAACACCATCCACGGCGGGATCCCGAGGAACGGCAACGGCAACCACATGATGATCTCACCGCTGTTGTTCCACTTCTGCCGCAGTGCGGTGCTGAAATTGAAGTACTCGCTCGAATGGTGAGCCTGGTGTGTGGCCCAGATGACTCGAACTCGGTGTGCGATGCGGTGATACGCGTAATAGAGGACGTCGATTCCGAGCAGCAGGATCACCCAGGTGTACCAGGCAGTCGGCGAGAGGTGCCACGGAGCGAGATACACCCAGATTGCGGAATAGCCGATCAGCGCCAGCACTTTCCAGAAGGTGCTCGTTGCGATCGACACGAGTCCGAGTAGAACGCTGGTTCTGGCGTCGACGCTTCGGTAGCCGCCCTGTGCCGGCCGTGCGCGTCCGTCGGCGTCGTCGGGATGATCTTCGAGCGCACGGGCCGCGAACCATTCGATTGCGAGGAAGATGACAAACGCGGGGATTGCGAGCGTAACGGGATCATGAAGCGGTTCGAGCAGTGACTTCCATGATTCGAGAAGGGTTTCCCACACGCGATTTGTCCTGTTCTCCAGCTCTGATCGTTACATCATGCATCAAAATGTAACGTCAGGGAACCCTTTGCGGCGAAGAACTCGCAGGTTTGTTGCGACTATTCATAGAACGATGGTAGGAATTGCCGGTGCATATCACCGCGAAGGTGGACTACGCCGTGCGGACTCTGGTCGAGCTCGCGGCAGTTGGTCCTGACCCGGCCAAGGCCGAGTTTCTCGCCAAATCCCAGGTAATACCCCACAAGTTCCTGGAAGCGGTGCTCTCGGACCTGCGGCGCGGCGGCTTGGTCAACAGCCGTCGAGGCCCGGACGGGGGATACTGGCTCGCTCGGTCCGCGGACGAGATCACGATTGCCGACGTCATACGAGCTGTCGAAGGACCGCTGGCTTCGATTCGGGGTCAGCGACCGGAAGACGTCGACTACGGGGGACCGGCAACGCCCCTCAAGGAGGTGTGGATTGCAGTGCGAGTCAACCTCCGTGCTGTGCTCGAAAATGTCACACTCACCGATGTTGCAGGTGGCGAGTTGCCCGAGTTCATTCACGAACTGACGGCAGATCCCGAGGCGTGGAATCGGCGCTGATACAGCCCGGTTTCAGTGTGCCCGTCGACGCGGAACTGCCATAGGAGCAGTGTTCGCGGTGTTGCCTCCCGCGGATTTTGCGTCGTACATCAGATGATCGGCCGCAACGATTGCTCGGGAGAACTCGTTGTAGTCGAACTCTTCCTGATGTGGGATGAAAGGTAGCGTCGCTGCGCCGACGCTGACCGTGGCCAGGGGGTCGTCGGAGGCGTTCACCACGGCTTTGGGGAGCGTCGCGATTCGTTTGCGAAGTCCGTACGGAGTACCGATCATCACAACGGTGAACTCCTCGCCGCCGGTGCGCGCGGCGTAACCGAAACCGTTCACATGCGCCTGCAGGCGCGTTCCGGTCCGGATGATGACGGCGTCACCGACTTCGTGGCCGAACGTGTCGTTCACCGCCTTGAACTTGTCGATGTCGACGACGGCAACAGCAATGTCGGCACGATTTGCCGACGCGACCGACCAGATGCGCTCCGACATGTCCCACAGTCCTCGTCGGTTCAACAGGCCGGTAAGCGCATCCACTTTGGATCCCGTTGCGCGCGCGAGTAATTGCCGCCAGGTGAACTGAATCGTGGCCGGAATGAAGATCACGGCACACAGGACGACGTCCGTGCGTGCGATCACGCTGGTTGTCGAGTAGTCGCCGTTCGTCAGGCCGAGCACCGTCAGGGCGATGACAAATGTCGTGGCAAAGGCGAGATGGAAGGCCAACCAGCGGTAATCGAGAAAATAGGTGAAGTAGGCGCCGGTGGCGACAAAGAGTGCCGCGCCGAAGAGGGCGGCGTTATGGCTGGTGAAGGTGATGAGAACCGAGGCAGTTCCGAGATCCGCCCACAGTCCGTAGAGCTTGAGCATGCGTGAACCTCTGATTCGGCCGACAAACCAGAGAATCGTAGGGATCAGGTTGACGGCCGCAATGCCGACGAGCCAACTGCGCGCAAACGGTCCGTCCGGGCCCTCTCCGCTGAGGAGAAACAGGAACGCCACGATCGAGAAATTGAGTGAGCAGAACCCGATGGTGAGACGGACGAGACGTAGTACGGAGCCTCGTCCGGACTTCGATCCCCACAGCATCACCGTGGACGAAACCGGCCAGGTGTGCAGGAGCGGGTCCATCAGATTCCTTCGCCGAGCAAATCACGGTTAATTCACCGCAAAGTATGTCAGGCCATGTTGATTCACGCGTCAACTTGGCAGGCGGCGTCAGGCTGCGGAGTTGCTCGCAACTCTCTCCGTCGCGCTGTTCAGGCATTTGCCGTGCGTGAGTGTGAGGTACGCCTCGAGTTTCCGTGCCGTGTGTTCGATCGCACAATATTGCAGACCTCTGCAAAGTTGCAGAGCTCTGCAAGTTCGGTACCGTGTTGGGGTGATCATCGAACAAGGCCTTCGTGACCGCAAGAAGGCAGCAACCCGTGCCGCACTCAGCGGCGCGGCAGCACGGCTCGCTCGTGCGCTGGGGATCGAATGCGTCACCGCTGACGCAATCGCCTCCGAGGCCGGAGTGTCGACGAGGACGTTCCACAACTACTTCTCCAGCAAGGAGGAGGCAGTGCTCGCCAGTTTCGAGGAATCGGTGAACCTGTGGATCGAGGCGCTTGCGTCGCGGCCCGCGGACGAACCTATTCTCGACGTCCTCGAAGAACTTGTGGTCGAAATCGTGAACGACTCAGGTCCGAGTGGGAGTGAGAAGGCAAGTATCTGGCTGCTGTCGGATTCGAGTCCCGCGCTCTACCGGGATGCCGCAGACATGCATCAGCGGATCAACCGTGCAGTCGTTCAGGCATTGGCGGAACGCACCGGTACCGACGCCGAGAAGGACCTGTACCCGACGCTCCTCCTGGGAGCGGTGGGCGGAGCCGCTAAATCGGTGATCGACGTCTGGACTGGCGGAAAGTCGGAGGCTTCCAGTCCGGAAGAGTTGGTTCACGACGCTTTTCGGCAGATTCGTGCCGGGTTGCCCGCGCCGCCGCCTGCCCCTGAGATGTCGCGTCCCTGAGATGTCTCGTCTCTGAGCCCCACACGTAATACCTGTCCACGTACACGCACCGAAACAGCAAGGAGCCCGTCGTGGCCACCTATCTTTATCGGATCGGCAAGTTCGCCTACCGGCGAAAAGGCGCGGTCCTCAGCGTTTGGCTGATAATCCTGGTCCTGATGGGCGTCGGGGCAGCGACTCTGTCCGGCCCCACCAAGGACTCGTTCTCCATTCCGGGAACCCCGGCGCAGCAGGCGCAAGACCTGATGGCGGAGCGTTTTCCCGACGCGCCCAATCCTATGGATTCGTTGAGCGCGCGATACGTAGTGCAAGCTCCGGCAGGCACGACGCTGGCCGATCCGGCGAACGTCAAGGCCATGGACGACATGCTCGCGAGTATTCGTGGCATCGACAAGGTCGCCGACTCTGCCAAGGTGGACCCGGCGACTGCCACTCCGGAACAGGCCGCGAAGGCGTTGGTCAATCCGGTTACCGGCAACGACTCCATGGTTGCGATGTTCAAGGAAAAGGCTGCTGCGGCTGGAACTTCCGAGACGCAGGCCGTGGACGACGCGCGTGCGTTGTCGCCGCTCAGTGCCGACGGCACAGTCGGGTACGTCGAGGTTCCGTTCAGCGGTGACTTCGCCGATCTCGATCAGGCGTTGCGTGATTCGATCAACTCCGCAGCCGATGTCGGTCGGGCCGAGGGACTGAACGTCCAGGTCAGTGGTTCTGCTGCTCAGGAAGCGGAGATGCCCGGTGGTGTCACCGAGCTGATCGGTATCGCCGTTGCCGCTGTCGTTCTGGCCATCACGTTCGGTTCGCTTGTGGCCGCGGGGCTTCCGCTCCTCACCGCGATCATCGGTATCGCTATCGGCAGCCTCGGAATCACGGTTGCCACCGGATTCATGGATCTCAGTTCGATGACTCCGACGCTGGCGATCATGATCGGTCTGGCCGTGGCGATCGACTACTCGCTGTTCATCATGTCCAGGTTCAGGCATGAGCTCACCCTCACTGACAACCGTGCCGAAGCAGCAGGTCGCGCCGTCGGAACTGCCGGTTCCGCAGTGGTATTCGCTGGTTTGACGGTCATCATCGCGCTGGTTGCCTTGCGAGTCGTCGGCATCCCGTTCCTCTCCGATATGGGTGCGGCAGCGGCCTTTACCGTGCTGATCGCGGTTCTGATCGCCTTGACCTTGCTGCCTGCGATCCTGGGTATGTTCGGACGCAAGGCTTTTGCCGGCAAGATTCCCTTCCTCAGCAAGCGCGCTGAGGAGTCCGAAGACGAAGATTCGGGCAAGCCGAAGTTGGCTCTGCGCTTCATCAGTGCCGTCGTCCGTCGTCCGCTCGTGCCGCTGATCGGTGGAGTAGTGCTTCTGGGCGCATTGGCTCTGCCCGCAACGGGATTGAGCCTGGCACTGCCGTCGGAGGCCACCGGTGACCCGGCGACCAGTGCGCGTCAGGCATACGACCTGATCGACGAGGGCTTCGGTGACGGTCGCAACGGACCGCTCATCGCCGTTGTCGACGCCAAGGATGCCAGCGTTCCCGCCGGGGAGGCCTTTGCGGAGGTCGTCTCGACCATCTCGGGCTTCGATGACGTCCAGAACGCACAGGTCGTCGGGGTCAACGAGGCCGGTGACACCGCGCAGGTACTGATCACTCCGAAGAGTGGTCCGACCGACCCCGCCACGATGGATCTGGTGTCCAGCCTTCGTGGAGCCGAAGGCGGACTCAACGATTCGATCGGCGTCAGCTACGGCATCACCGGTCAGACCGCACTCGAAGGCGACGTCTCGGACACGCTGAAGGATGCATTGGTGCCCTACCTGGCCGTCGTCGTCGGCCTTGCATTCATCTTGTTGCTCTTGGTGTTCCGTTCGATCCTGGTTCCGCTGACGGCGACGCTCGGCTTCCTGCTCAGCGTGCTCGCGACCTTCGGTGCGACGGTGGCGATCTTCCAGCACGGTTGGTTGGGCATCATCTCGAACCCGCAACCACTCGTGAGTTTCATGCCGATCTTCCTGATCGGTGTGGTGTTCGGACTCGCGATGGACTACCAGGTGTTCCTCGTGACGCGTATGCGTGAGGAGTACGTCCACGGCGCGAGCGCGAAGGAGGCCGTGACCATCGGCTTCAACCATGGCGCCCGGGTCGTCAGTGCGGCCGCGGTCATCATGATCTCCGTGTTCGGTGCCTTCATCGCGGAACCGAACTCGTTCATCAAGTCGATCGGCTTCGCGCTTGCCGCGGCGGTGTTCTTCGACGCCTTCATCGTGCGCATGGTGATCATCCCGTCCGTCATGGCACTGCTCGGCGACAAGGCGTGGTGGTTGCCGAAGTGGCTGGACAAGATTCTGCCGAACGTCGACATCGAGGGCGAGAAGCTCAGCAAGGCCCTCCGTGAAGAAAAGGAAGCGGAGCTTCAGTCCGCATCTGCTTGATCTCTGCTGTGCGCCTTTATTAACCCCCGCGGTTAATAAAGGCGCACAGCAGTTTTTGTGTATCGAAATATCCAGCGGCACATGTCGGCCAGGATTGGTAACCTTCGCTCACTATGCTGATCAGGCTGCTGCGCACTTATCTGACGCCGTACCGGGGTGAACTCACGGGCGTTGTCGTCCTGCAGTTTATTTCGACTATGGCGGCCCTTTACCTTCCGAGTCTCAACGCCGACATCATCGACAACGGCGTGACGAAAGGCGACACCGGCTACATCCTCTCCACCGGCGGGATGATGCTGATGGTCACGCTCACGCAGATCCTGTGCTCGGTGGGTGCCGTCTTCTTCGGTGCGCGAGTCGCCATGGGCGTCGGACGCGATCTCCGGGCTTCGGTGCTGCATCAGGTCGGGACGTTTTCGGCCCGAGAGGTCGGGCACTTCGGTGCGCCTTCGCTGATCACCCGCAACACCAACGACGTCCAGCAAGTGCAGATGATGGTCGTGATGAGTTGCACCATCCTCGTCATGGCGCCGATCATGTGCGTCGGCGGCATCATCATGGCTCTGCGTCAGGACCTGAATCTGTCCTGGATCCTGGGGATCAGCGTCCCGCTTCTCGTAGTCTCGATGGGTTTCCTGATTGCCCGGATGGTCCCCGGATTCAGGGTCATGCAGGGCCGCCTCGACGCCGTCAACCGTGTTCTTCGCGAACAGATCACGGGCATCCGTGTCGTCCGAGCGTTTGTACGGGAACCGTACGAGGTAGAGCGTTTCGGCGATGCCAACCGTGAGCTGACGGAGACTGCACTCGGCGTCGGCCGCCTCATGGCACTGATGTTCCCGCTCGTGATGCTGATCAGCAATGTCACCAGCGTCGCGGTCATCTGGTTCGGTGGCCATCAGATCAACGAGGGCTCGATGCAGATCGGCTCGCTCACCGCGATGCTCAGCTACATCATGCAGATCCTGATGGCCGTCATGATGGCCACTTTCATGGCGGTGATGCTGCCGCGTGCGTCGGTGTGCGCCGAACGTATCTCCGAAGTACTCGACACGGATTCGTCGGTGATCCCGCCCGAGAATCCTGTCCGAGAACTGAAGGACCCGGGAGTCGTCGAACTTCGTGGAGCTCAGTTCCAGTTCCCCGGAGCCGAGGAGCCAGTGTTGCGCGACATCACCTTCCGCGCCGAACCAGGCAAGACGACGGCGATCATCGGCGGCACCGGATCGGGAAAGACCACTCTGCTCAACCTGATTCCGCGGTTGATCGACTCCACCTCCGGATCGGTATCGGTGGGCGGCGTCGACGTCCGCGACATCGACACGGAGCTGCTCTGTTCGGTGATCGGTCTGGTCCCGCAGAAGCCGTATCTGTTCTCCGGCACTGTCGCCACCAATCTCCGCTACGGAAACCCCGAAGCTACCGACGAATGGCTGTGGGAGTGCCTCGAGATCGCCCAAGCTGCCGACTTCGTCCGCGCCATGCCCGAAGGCCTGGACACACCGGTGGCACAAGGCGGTACGACGGTATCGGGCGGTCAGCGTCAGCGACTCGCCATCGCGAGAGCGTTGGTGCGTAAGCCGCAGATCTATCTGTTCGACGATTCCTTCTCGGCACTCGACCTCACTACTGATGCGAGGCTGCGTGCGGCGCTCCGGCCGGTCACGCAAGACGCCTGCATCGTCGTTGTCGCGCAGCGCATTTCCACCATCGTGGAAGCCGATCAGATCATCGTGCTCGACGACGGCGCCATCGTGGGGATCGGCACGCACGACGAACTCGTGGTCAGTTGTCCCACCTACGGCGAAATTGTCGCCTCTCAGCTAGCCGTACAGGACGCATCATGAGCAATCGGCCGACTTCCTCGCCTCCCATCGGCCCGCCCGGCGGCGGTGATCCCACAAAGAAGGCCATGAACTTCGGCCCTTCGCTCAAACGTCTCCTTGGACGCTTGAGCCCCGACAAGCCGATCGTCGTCCTGATCTTCGCTTTGGTGACGGCAAGCGTCGTACTTTCCTCGATCGCTCCGAAGATCCTGGGAAACGCCACCAACCTGATCTTCGACGGCATCGTCAGCAAGCAACTCCAGCCGGGGACGACAAAGGAACAGGCTGTCGAAGGATTGCGCGCTTCGGGGCAGGGTCAGCTCGCCGACATGGTGTCCGGCATGGCAGTTGTGCCTGGTACCGGAATCGATTTCGACGCAGTCGGCAAGGTCTTGATGATCGTGCTGCTGCTGTTCGTCTGCGCGTCGCTGTTCAGTTGGCTGCAGGCGTATCTGCTCAACATCGTGGTCCAGCGAACCGTTCGTCGTCTGCGTGAGGACGTCGAGCAGAAGATTCACCGACTTCCCTTGCGGTACTTCGATACCCATGCACGCGGTGATGTTCTCTCACGCGTGACCAATGACATCGACAACGTCGCGCAGAGCTTGCAGCAGACGCTCAGCCAGTTGGTCATGTCGGTGATGACCGTCCTGGGCATTCTGGTGATGATGCTGTGGATCTCACCGCTGCTCGCCTTGATCGCGGTGGCAACTGTTCCGCTGTCGATCATGGTGACGGCGTTCATCGCGAAGCGTTCACAGAAGCACTTCGTGGCGCAGTGGAAGAGCACCGGCGGAATCAACGCGCAGGTCGAGGAAGCATTCAGCGGCCACGAGTTGGTCAAGGTGTTCGGTCGCCAGCAGGAGGTCGAGGAGCGCTTCCGCAAGCAGAACGAGGATCTGTACGAGTCGAGTTTCAAGGCGCAGTTCATCTCCGGTCTGGTCATGCCGGCCGTGATGTTCCTCGGCAACCTCAACTACGTCGCCATCGCAGTGGTGGGTGGCATGCGCGTCGCATCCGGAACGATGACGCTCGGCGATGTGCAAGCGTTCATCCAGTACTCGCGGCAGTTCACCCAGCCGCTCACGCAGATAGCGTCGATGACCAATCTGCTGCAGTCCGGCGTCGCTTCGGCCGAGCGGGTCTTCGCGCTGCTCGACCAAGACGAGCAGTCGGAGGACCCGAAGAGCGCGAAGTCGCCCACGGTCGACAAGGGTCGCGTCAAGTTCGAGAACGTCACCTTCAGTTACAAGCCGGAACAGCCGCTGATCGAGGACCTGTCCCTGACTGCCGAGCCGGGCCAGATGGTTGCGATCGTCGGACCCACCGGCGCAGGCAAGACCACCCTCGTCAACCTCATCCTGCGGTTCTACGAACTCAATTCGGGCCGAATCACTTTGGACGGCATCGACATCGCCGACATGACGCGAGACGATCTGCGCTCACGGATCGGCATGGTTCTGCAGGACGCATGGCTGTTCGGTGGAACCATCCGCGAGAACATCGCCTACGGCAAGCCTGGTGCCACCGACGAGGAGATTCGTCGTGCGGCCGAGATGAGCTACGTCGACAAGTTCGTGCACTCTCTGCCTGAGGGTTACGACACGGTCATCGACGAGGAAGGCAGCAACGTCAGTGCGGGCGAGAAGCAGCTCATCACTATCGCCCGCGCCTTCATCTCGCAGCCGTCCATCCTGATCCTCGACGAGGCGACCAGTTCGGTGGACACACGCACCGAACTGCTGGTCCAGAGCGCCACCGCGGTTCTGCGCAACGACCGCACCAGCTTTGTCATCGCGCACCGTCTTTCGACAATTCGTGATGCGAACCTGATCGTGGTGATGGAGGAAGGCCGGATCGTGGAGCAGGGGAGCCATGAGGCTCTGCTCGAATCCCGCGGCGCGTATTTCCGTCTGTACAACAGCCAATTCGTGGGCGCGGAGATCTGATGCCTCAGTAGACTGGAGCAGACTTGGTCCGCTGGGTGGACCACATTCTGTGTACTGGAGGCGCTCGGCGATGCATTCGTTGCTGGGGAAAGCGCGCCTGATACTCGATTCCTTCGATGCGGATTCGGGTGCGCTGTCGCTGACCGAACTTGCGAATCGGAGTGGTGTTGCGAAGGCGACGGTGCATCGAATAGCCGGTGAACTGGTGTCTCTTGGTCTACTGGAACGGGTCGGAACCAAGTACAGGTTGGGGTTACGGCTCTTCGAACTGGGGCAGTTGGTTCCTCGTCAACGTATTCTGCGCGAGGTGTCCTTGACGTATGTGCAGGATCTTCACGCGGCGACCCGGGAGACGGTTCACCTCGCGATTCGCGACGGCCTCGATGTTCTGTACATCGACAAGATCTCCGGTCATCACGGGGTGGACCTGCCGTCGCGGGTGGCTGGCCGGCTGCCGATGTATGCCACGGCAACCGGCAAAGCGATACTCGCGTACTCACCGGATTCCGTTTTTCGAGCGGTGACAGGCAACGGATTTGTCGAGTTCACCGATCGGACGGTGAACTCGGAAGACGGGTTACGTAGGCAACTCGACGCTGTTCGTTCGCAGCAGTTGGCGGTCGAGACCGAGGAGGTTCGCCTGGGAACATCGAGTATCGCTGCCCCGATCTTCGGTGGACTTGGTGAAGCAGTTGCCGCGATCGGTGTGTCGAGTCCGCGGTATCGAATGGACACCGAGCGTTTTGCCGAACCGTTGCGCGCGGCGGCCGAAGGGATCAGCCGGAAGGTATCGGTTCTCGAACGCTCGGCATAACCGTTTTATCGACGCACGCAGAGCAGCGCGATCACGCCGAGAACCGAAGCCCCGGTCATGGAGATGGCCACGGCAAGACTGGTGTTGCCGAGAAGGCCGACGACGGGCGCAACCACAGCGGCAGCGCCGAACTGCGCAAATCCGATCAGCGCGGCTGCTGAGCCTGCGGCTTCTCCGTGACGGGACAGTGCAACCGCCGGTGCGTTGGGCATGACAAAACCCGTTGCGCAGAGCATCAGCAGGATGGGGACGGCAAACCCGACGAATCCCCACGAGTCGGTGGCGGCAACAACAACAAATGCAGCGCCGACGGCACTACTGCCCCACATTGCCCAGATCGTGATGGAATTCGGCGACCACCGGCCGAGAAGCACGACGTTGAGCTGGGACGAACCGATCAGAACGACGGCGCCGCCGGCAAAGGCAAATCCGTATGCGGTGGCGCTCAGTCCGAACTGTTCCTGCATCACGTAGGACGACGCGGCGATGTACGACCACAAAACGCCGCGGCCGAGACCGCACACGAGCACCAACACCATGAAGTGGGCATCCTTGCCGAGCGCAATGTAGTTTCGCGCGATGGCGCCGATGCCCTTGCCCGACCGATTCTCGGGTGGAAGTGTTTCCGGCAGCGATACTGCCGCGAGTGCGATCATCGCGATGCCCAGGATGAAGAGAGCGAGAAAGACTCCGCGCCACTGTGTTACGGACATCAGTGCCCCGCCGATGGAGGGGGCCAGGATGGGCGCTACGCCCATGACCAACATCAGCCGCGAAAGTACAACTGCCGCATCGTGTCCGGTGAATAGATCACGAACGATTGCCATCGCGATCACGCCTGTCGCGGCGGCGCCGAAACCTTGAAGGGTTCGCAGCGCAGTGAGGACTTCGATGGACGGAGCAAAGAAGCAGGCCAACGACGCGCCGACGTGAATTACTGTGCCCACGAGCAGGGGACGTCGACGTCCGTAGATGTCGGACAGTGGGCCGATGAGCAACTGGCCTAAAGCCAGACCCAGCAGTGTGCCCGTCAGGGTCAGCTGAACCATCGTGTCCGACGTGCCGAATTCCTGCGTGATCTGTGGCAGCGCAGGAAGATACATGTCGACGGTGAACGGCCCGAGGGCGGTGAGAATTCCGAGAAGCAGTACCAATCGGATCCGTGCACCGCCCGTCGGGGCGATCACCGTTCGTTCAGTTGTGCTGTTGGTCAAGGAAACCCGAAACTACACTGTAGTAGTCGTATGGTCGTTCTTCCTGAAGATGATGCGACGCCTTGTCCATGATGTAGAGATGGCCATGGGGAATCATCCGCGCAAGCATGAGCGGGTAGTCCGGGGTGAGGAATGCGTCGTGCATGCCCCAGGCGAAGAGCGTCGGCGCCTGGATCTGACCGAGTTCAGCTGTGAGATCCTGCCAATCGCCACGAGGTGAGTCCGCCGAGGCAGCCAGGGCCATTTCTTCGGGGTCGAGACTTTGCTCGTATCGCATCTGGAGGGTTTCGGCGGGCAACTTCGATCCGTCGAACCATTCGAGACTGGTGATCAAGGTGCGGAGTTTTTCGAGGGTGGGGCCGGTGCCGCCGTAGTAGACGTCGCGGGCGTTGCGGCCACGACGGCCATCCTCGGGGAGCGGCGCGAGTGGACCGTAGAAGACGGGCATGCTGCCCGTGATCACCAGGGAGCGAACGCGTTCCGGGTACTTTGCCGCAAGATTGAGCGCTATGGTGCCGCCCCACGAGTTGCAGACGAAGTCTGCGCGTTCGATTCCGAGTTCGTCGAGCAGGGCAACCACCTTGGCGGCGTGGAAGTCCCACATTGGGCCGGCGATGGTGCACTTGTCGGACCGACCGTATTGCAGCAGATCAACGAGAATCGCTCGTCGATCCGAGGCGAAGAGCGGTGCCACCGGCCCGAAGTCGGACCACGCAGTGCAGCCGGGGCCGCCTCCGTGCAGGAAAATCGTGGGGTCGCCCTCGCCGAGGTCGTAGTAATGGAATGTGACGCCATCTGCTTTGGCGTACAAGCTCTTCGGTTGATCAGCCATGGCTATACCTGACCTCGAGGTGAGCGGTATGGGAAGTATCGCGGTCCGGCAGGCGAACCCGGTTCGTGGCTGTGAGACTTCCGAATGCCTAGCGTGCTGGCATGAGAACAGAACTCGAGCACGCGCGTGATCGCGCGGAGGCGATGATCGGTACGCGGGAAACGCGAGAGTTGGGAACGGTGCGTCCGGCGGAGTCGGTTGCGTTTGCGGTTGCCACCGCCGAGACGGACCCCCGGTTTCTCGACCCGGAGCACCCGGCATTTGCCGTCCATCCGATGTATCTGCCTTCGCTTTTGCGAGGACCGCAAGGTGGCTCCGATCGAGAGTACCGAGCAGACGGCATGTTCCGTGACGAAGTGCCGGGCACAGACGGTATCGACGTGCGCTTGATGGCCGGCGGGCAGAGTGTGACTTTCTTGCGACCTGCCCCGCTGGGTGAGGCTGTCGTCGTAGGGCGAGTACTCGATACCGTGACGACCAAGGGCCGGGCTCCGGACGAGTTTCTGCTGCTCTCGGTCACCAAGACTTACCGGGGTGCGCAGTCCGGCGCATTCGCCGAGGTCGTCGAGAAGTTCATCGTCCGATGACCGAAACAGTAGTCGTGGGCACGCCGATCGAATCGGTGACCTTGGTCTGCGATCCGGTTCGGATCCTTCGATTCGGGGCGTCGACGCACAATTCGCACCGTATTCACTACGACGCCTCCTATGCGCAGACGGAGGGGTTGTCCGCACCGGTGGTCATGGCCCAGTTGCAGGGCACGCTGTTCTTTCGTGCCGCGTCACACTTTGCCGGTGGATACGAAGGAGTTGTGTCCGTCTCCTGGCAGAATCGTGCGCCCGCGCCCGTCGGAACCACACTCGAGGTGTCGGGTGAAGTGTCCCAAATCAACAGTGACCAACTAACTTTGGCATTGCGGGAGCATTCGGACAATGGCGTGCTGTGTGCCGTCGGAACCGCTGTGGTGGTCCGGGTCTGCTGAGCGAACCGAATCCATTGGCGTAGACCGCAATCTCACCCAAGATCTGTTTCATTCAAACGTTCAGTGTCGAGAGGACTTCACATGACTGGTGTCGAGGCGTCGGAAGCCACGTTCGCGCTGCCCGAGCGGCCACGAGCGGCCGGTCGGCAGGATTGGACGGCATGGCCGGGTTACAACGCAGCCGGCAGCGGATACCGCGGTTACTGGTACCCGGTCACGTGGTCGAACCACATCACCAAAGACCCCAAGAGCTTCACCATCTGTGGTGAAAAGCTGGCGATCATCCGCGACGCAGGCAAGGCATATGCCCTGCACGATCGGTGCCCGCACCGCGGCGTTCCGTTGTCCGAGGGCGATCAGCAGTTCCCGGGAACTGTCAGCTGCCCGTACCACGGCTGGACGTACCGGCTCACTGACGGCAAGCTGGCCGCGGTCATCACCGACGGTCCGGATTCCAAGATCTGCGGCAAGCTGAACGTCCAGACCTATGCGATCGAGGAGCGACTCGGTCTGGTGTGGGTGTACATCCCGATCGCCAACGAGCCGGCGCCGTCCATCGACGACCAGTTGCCGCGTGAGCTGGTGGAGAACAAGGGTATCGTCGGTGGTCGGATTCAGCCCCGAGAAGGCAACTGGCGCTTCGCATGTGAGAACGGTTTCGACGAGGGACATGCGAAGTACCTGCACCGCACCGCATTGTGGCGTCTGTTCAAGCCGATGCCGACGTGGAACATCACGAGCATCGTTCCGGAGGGACGCTGGATCTACCGCGTGCAGGAAGAGGTGTACTGGGAGGCGGAATTCCCGGGCGTGGGAACCTGGACGAACAAGCGGTGGTGGAAGAAGAAGCCGGACGAGACCCAGATTTCGCAGATCGGAAACGTCGGCGCCGGTCTGGACGTCAATCCTGTGATCGCAGCTCAGAACTTCCCCGGTTTTGCTTCACTGTCCATGCCGGGTGTCCTGCGCATCGCGTACCCCAAGTTCATTCACTACGAGTTCTACGTCCCGGTGGACGAAGACAACCACAAGTACGTCGGCCTCATGGTCAACTTCGTCTCCGGCGCAGCAAAATTGGGCTTCTACGCCAAGTACCTCGGCGCGATCCGCTGGCTGTTCCACGGTCAGTTCTCGGGTCAGGATGCGTGGATGGTCGAGGTCACCGACGCACCGCCGGAGAAGCTGTACCGACCGGACGTGTCGCTGACGACGTGGCGAAATCTGGCAGAGGAAGAGTACGCCGAGAAGATCGCCGACGCGGCCAAGCACACCCCCAAGGCGCCGGTCAGGCCCACCCGAGAGCGCCGGACGCCAACGCCCCGCTCGGCCCCTGTCGCCGACGCTCAGATTCCCACCGGCACCAGCGAATAGGAGAGATACATGTTCAAGATTCTGACGGCTGTCGCTATCGGTGCCGCTGTTGCAGTGGCAGTTCCCAAGCTGTGGCAGCTGGCCGGCGAGCGCAGCAATACTCAGGTACATCAGGTCAATCCATGACCACTGCGAGGGCCGATGCTCTCGCAGGCCTAGGCGACGAGCGCCGGGAATGGGTCGAGCGAGCCTACGCCCATGTCGATCGTGCGCGATTGCGGGATCTCGCCACTTCGGTGGTCAACATTCCCAGTCCGACGGGTGACGAAGCACCGCTGGCCCGCCACATCACGGCGGTCCTGGCAGCGTCGGGCATCGAGGCCCACACAATGGATCTCGATGATCGGCAGGCGAACTCGTGGGGAAGGCTCCGCGGTGACGGGTCCGGACCGGACCTGTTGCTGTATGCGCCGATCGACACCGTCACGACCGGCGATCCGGCGGAAGACCTGCCGTGGGTGGGAAATGAGCTGCGAGCGGATCTGACGCCGCACGCCCAGTTCGACGAGAACTACGTGATCGGATTGGGTGCGTCGAACCCCAAAGGCCACGCCGTCTGCATTGTCGCGGCGGCCGAAGCAATTGCCGCAGCCGGTATTCCGCTCCGCGGTGACCTGGTGCTCGGATTCGGCGCCGGTGGTATGCCGACCAATGCCCGCCCCGGTGTCGGAAACCCCCGACGCAACACCGGCCAGGGCGTCGGCTGCTCGTTCCTCCTGGAACAGGGAGTGTGGGCGGACTGCGCGTTGATCGCCAAGCCCGGCTGGACGGTTTCCTGGGAAGAAGTGGGACTGGCCTGGTTCGAGATCACGGTGCACGGTCTGCACACCTACGTCGGCTCGCGCCACCGGTTGCCGTACCGCAACGCGATTACCGCAGCCGGCGAGGTGGTCGCCAAGTTGGAGGAATGGTTCCCGAAGTACTCGGCGGCGCATCAGGACGGTTTGGTTGCGCCTCAGGGGATCGTTGCCAACATCCGCGGCGGGTGGGAGCGAACAGCGTCGTTCACCCCCGAGCAGGTGCGCCTTACCGTTGATCTACGGCTCAGCCCGCGGACGACGCCCACCGCGGCCAAGCGCGAACTCAAAGCCGTCGTTGCGGAGATCGCACAATCGCTGGATCTGCAGATCGACGTCGAACAGGTTCTTGCCATCCCCGGTGAGGGTTCCGACCCTCGAATGTGGTTGCGCCGCGCCGCAGTCCACGCGTGGGAAGCTGCCGAAGGAGAGCCGCATCAGGACTTCTTCGACGCGAGTGGAGCCACCGACGCAAACATCCTGCGCAGCCGCGGCATCCCGACGATTCGGGTGGGTATGCCCAAGGTGGTCGACGCACCGTTCGAGGTGGACTTCGCGATGGGGATGAACACTGTGGACCTGGCTGCGGCGGAGAGATTTACGAAGTATCTGATCCGAGTGGCCCTCGACACCGTCACCCGCTCGCTCGAGGAAGTAGGAATCGACTGATGGCGAAGATAGTTCTGGGTATCGGTGCCTCCCACAGCACCTTGATGAACACCCATTGGGAAGAGACGACGCACAAGGCGGAGGCCGAACGCTTCCGGGACGCGCTGTATCTGAGCCGGGAGAAGATCGCGGCGTCGAAACCCGATGTTGTCTTGATTCTCGGCTCCAACCACTTTCGCGGTTTCTGGCTGGATCTGATTCCGGCGTTCACTCTCGGCGTCGGAGAGTGCATTTCCAGTGGCGAGTCAGGAACACCCAAGGGGCCGCAACGGGTCGACGTGGAGTTCGCCAGGCACCTTGCAAACGAGCTGATCGAAGGTGGCCGGTTCGATCTTGCCTACTCGGCGCGATTGCAGATCGATCATGGTCAGTCTCACGCGATTCAGTACCTTCTCGACGGAATCGATGTTCCGATAGTTCCGTTGGTGGTCAACGTATTCGCGCCGCCCCTCCCGACGTTCAAGCGATGTGAGGAAGTGGCGAAGGCCCTGCGGGATGCCGTTGCGTCGTATCCGGCGGATACCCGGGTCGTGGTGATCGCGTCCGGTGGATTGTCTCATCGTCTGCCCTGGCCGGACTGGCGGGATCCGCACGGTGAGGACGAGGATTTCATGGTTCAAGCCTGGCTGGACGGCCGGGAGAACTGGTCCGACTACGACGTCCGGCGACGCCAGATCATCCGCGCAGCCGATGCCGCGATCACTCCGGAGTTCGATGACCGAATTCTTGATCTGTTTGCCAGCGGCAAGGCAAGTGAGCTTGCCGAGTTCACGACGCAGCAGATCGAAGACGAGGCGGGCAACGGTGCGCAGGAGTTGCGGACCTGGCTCATGATGGCCGCGATGCTCGACTACGTTCCGGGTGAACGCCTTGCCTACGAAGCGATTCCCGAGTGGCTCACCGGTATGGGTGTCACGATTCTCGATCCAGCTGGAACAGACAGCGCAACAACATAATCTGCACCTTCAGTAAAGGAAGTTTCTCTGATGACAATCTGGAACGAACTTGCCGGGCTCGATTTCGAGTTGACGACCGTCGACGCCGGCGGTGTGCCCACGCGCTCTCTGCAGGCAGGATCCGGTGACGAGGCCGTGATCTTCCTGCACGGCACCAGCGGACACCTCGAGGCATTTGCACGCAATATTGCACCGCACGCCGAGTCTTACCGGGTTCACGCGATCGACATGCTCGGCCATGGTTACACCGGCAAGCCTGACTACCCGTACGAGATTCCGCGCTACGTCGAGCATTTGGTGAACTACCTCGACGCGGTCGGACTGGACCGTGTGCACTTGGTGGGTGAAAGCCTCGGTGGTTGGGTCGCTGCCTACCTGGCCAGCGAGCAGCCCGAACGTGTTCTGTCGCTGCAGTTGCTGGCAGCAGGCGGAACAGTCGCGAACCCGGTAGTCATGGAGCGCATCAAGACGTCGACCGCGAAGGCCGTCCAGAGTGACGACATCGAATTGACCCGCGCACGTATGCAGTTGCTCATGCATGATCCCGCCGATGCAACCGAGGAATTGGTTCAGGCTCGTCACCGGATCTACCATCAGCCTGACTTTGTCGCCAACATCCACAACCTCCTTTCCTTGCAGGAGATGGAGGTTCGCCAGCGGAACCTGCTGCGCCCGGATCGAATGGCACTCATCAAGGCGCCGACTCTTGTGGTCTGGGGTCAGGAAAATCCGTTCGGTGATGTTCCGGAAGCGAAGAAGATGGCCGAGGATATTCCGGGCGCTCAGCTCGAACTCTACTCGGAGTGCGGTCACTGGCCGCAGCACGAGCAGGCAGCGAAGTACAACCCGCTGAGCCTCGAGTTCTTGGCAAAGGCATCAGCCAGCGCGAAGGCAGCTATCTGAGAAGTTCCTGCCAAATATGCTGCTGCGTAATGGAGCCGGTCTCTCGATTGGGAGGCCGGCTTCCGCGTTTTCGAAGGTACAGTCATCGTCTTACAGCGAAGGAGTTCTCGTGAAGAAAGTACTTCTGCTGACGGCCGACGCCGACAACGGACTCGGTACCGCAATCCGTGACGCCGTCAGGGGTGAGGCGGAGGTAGTTCGATTACCTGAGCGCACCACGGGGGCGCTCCGTGCGGAGTTGCCGACATGCGACGTCGTGGTGGGGGACTGGAGTGGTGATCTGCCACTGGGCAAGGAGGAAGCAGAGCTCGGCCGGAATGTGCTCCTCGTCCAACAGCCTGGTGCCGGAACCAATTTCATCGATGCCGAAGCCTGGCGCGCCGCCGGAGTTCCGGTGGCGAATACTCCCGGTGCAAACGCGAACTCGGTTGCGGAGTGGGCCGTGCTCGCGGCAGGTGTGTTGTGCCGCTCCATGTTCTGGGCGCACAACGAGGTTACCGATGGTCGATGGCCACAGGAATCCATCCTGACGCGCGATTGCCGCGATCTGGCGCAGCGCCGGGTCGGCGTCGTAGGTGTTGGTTCGATCGGCCGCCGGTGTGCAGAATTGTTTGCCGCCTTCGGTTGCGACGTCTACGTCACTGCGCGTTCGAGACCGCGTGACACTGTGGCTGCGACGTTTGTGTCACTCGACGAGTTACTGCCTCTCGCGGATGTCCTGGTGCTGGCCGTCCCGCTTACGGAATCAACTCGGGGACTGATCAATTCCCATCGAGTTGCGCAGTTGCCCACCGGAGCGATCGTGGTCAATGTGGCGCGCGGCGCTGTCGTCGACGACGCGGCATTGGCGCGTGCCTTGCGTTCCAGGCATGTCGGCGGCGCTGCGCTCGATGTGTTCGACGTTGAACCACTACCGATTTCGAGCCCGCTCCGTGGATTCGATTCGACCCTCCTGAGCCCGCACGTCGCCGGCGGCAGCGCCGGAGCGCGTGCGTCGATCTATTCGATGACGGCGCAGAATGTCGCCAGTGCGCTGCGCTCGCAGACAATTCGGTGGACATTGTGATTCGGTGGACATTGTGATCGAGGGCCGTGTTACCGAAGTATTTCGGTCCGGACGTTCCTCCAGGTGCAGTGTTTCGCCGAGGTAAGTTCCTGTCCCCGGTCCGCACGGTGGACCCGGTTGGTTCTCGGGTGTAGGTACACACAGCTAGGTTTGCTCTCCACGACCCGCAACTGCGGCACAGATCACAAACAAAGGTGTGAGTAGATGGCCTCGCTGTCAAAGTTTGGAAGGACTGCTCTTGTTTCGGCTGCGCTGCTGCTGACCGTTGCAACCGGCGCATGCAGCCGCCCGGCGACGCAAAGCACAGCTGATTCTGCCGGAAGTGGACCACTGCGTATCGCAGTCGGAATCGATGCTTCCTACGCTCCGTTCTTCGTAGCGGATCAGGAAGGCATGTTCGACGCTGCCGGTTTGGACGTCGAACTCGTCCAGTTCGGTCGTGGTGGCGAGGCCGTCGACGCACTCTCGACCGGGCAGGTCCAGATCGCCGGTAGCTCCGATACGACAACGATCGCCCAGTTGCGTCAGAATCCGTCGTTGCGCGCGATGTACTCGTACGAGGCGTCGGGTGACTACATCAAGGTCGTGCTGCGTAACGGTGTCGACTCACCGGCTGCGATCAAGAAGATGGGCATCGTCCCGGGTCTCAGCCAGATTTCGACGGACAAGTACCTCGCTGCCAACTCCATTGCCCCCGGTTCGGTCGAGATGATCTCGGCGACCCCGACGGACATGCCCGCACTGCTCAGTCGCGGCGACATCGACGGGTTTGTCCTGTGGGAGCCGTGGCCGGCCACCGCCCTGGATCAGGGAACCGGCCACGTGGTGGCAGTAACCGGAGACTACGGCTGGTTCTATCATCATTGGGCGATCACGACGGCTCCGTGGTTGTCGGCCAACGAAGAGACAGCGCGAACCGTCGCGAAGGTGCTCGACGAGGCAACGCGCAAGGTCGAGTCGGATCCGGGCGTGGCAGCGTCCGCGACCAAGGCGGCTGTGAACGTCAGCGAGGATCAGACTATTGCCGCGGTGGACGAGATCGACTTCGCCGTGGTGAATCTCGAAGCTGCGGATGTCGAGTCGGCTCAGTCGATCGTAGATTTCTACAAGTCGATCGGTGTTCTCAGCGACCAGCCGGATCTCGAATCGGCAATGCTTCTGGATTGGTACAAGGATGGTGCACAGTGAGTATCGCAACAAGTGGTTCAACGACCAGCTCGACGAATAGCGCGGGGACAGCCGGCCCCGGCAAGAAGAACACCGGTGTTGCCATCGACGTGGTCGACCTCGGAATCAGCTTCGGCGCGGCGGAGATCGTCGCCGGAATCGACATGCACGTGCAGCCAGGTGAATTCGTCTGTCTGCTCGGTCCGAGTGGCTGCGGCAAGTCGACGCTGCTGTCGTCCATGGCCGGCTTCGTGGAACCCAGCGCCGGCGAGATCGTGTGCGACGGAGATGTCGTCGCCGGCAGTAACCGCCACGCCGGCATGGTGTTTCAGAGCTCCGAAGCGTTGTTCGAATGGATGACCGTGAGCCAGAACGTGGCCTACGGCCCCAGGATGCGTGGAGCGAACCGCAGCGAGCAGGCGAGTATCGCGGCCGAGTACCTCGCGATGGTCGGCTTGCCCCACGCGGGTGCGAAGTTCCCCTCGCAGCTGTCCGGCGGTATGCGGCAACGTGTTCAGATCGCACGAGTTCTTGCCAACCAGCCGTCGTTGGTTCTCATGGACGAGCCGTTCGGTGCGTTGGACGCTCAGACTCGTCAGGTTCTGCAGACCGAACTCGACCGTATCTGGCGGCACACCCGCTGCACCGTGGTATTCGTGACTCACGATATCGACGAGGCACTGACGTTGGCTGACCGTGTGATCGTGATGTCGGCCGGCCCGCGGGCCCGGATCAAGAGCGTCTACGAGGTCAATGCGGCTCGTCCGCGAGACCGCAACGATCCCGAGGTGATCGAGCTCTACGAGAAGCTGCGGGACGACATTCGGGCAGAAGTGGTTGCGTCGCTGCGGAACCAAGGCATTGAGGAGGACGAGCTGTGACGGCTGTAGTGACCGGTGGTTCAGCCGGTGTGAGAACAGCGAAGGTGGCGGAGACAAAAAAGCGTTCGTCGGCGCGGCGATCCAAGATTGTCAAAGCGACGCTGATGTATGCAGCCTCAGCGGCAATCGGTTTGGGCATCTGGTCGTTCCTGGCGTGGTGGTACGGGCCGACCACCATTGCATCACCGGCCGAAGTATGGTCGGCGGCACAGGAACTGTGGGAGAGCGGCGTTCTGTGGTCGTCGATCACCGCATCGGGTCAGCGAATTCTCATCGGCTGGTTCCTGGGGGTCGTGATCGGTGCTCCCGTCGGAATTCTGATGGGCCGCATTTCCATCGTGCGACAGCTCCTCGATCCGTACATCGAGTTCTTCCGGTTCATTCCGCCTATTGCGTTTGTCACTCTCGCCGTCGTCTGGTTCGGCATCGGTGAGACGTCGAAGGTTGTTCTGATCTTCTACACCTCGGTATTCATCGTCACGGTCAGCACGATTGCCGCGACTGTAGCGATCAGCGAGAACAAACTGCAGGCAGCGGCAAATCTTGGTGCCAACAAACTTCAGATCATGAAGACGGTGGTCTTGCCGTCGTCGATCCCCGGCATCGTCACGGGCGCTCGCCTAGCGATGGGCAACAGCTTCCTCACCATCGTGTCGGCGGAGATCGTCGCCGCCGACCAGGGTATCGGTTCGATGATCTGGCAGGCTCGAAACTACGGCCGGATCGACTGGACGTTCGTCGGCATCATCGTCCTGGGCATCATGGGCTTCATCTTCGACCGGATTCTCCGCATTCTGTCCTCGCGGTACCTCGCCCGTTACGGCGTCAAATAGTCAGGAGCGCAGCATGAATCACCCGCTGAGCATTGCCGAGCAGGCCGGAATTCCGGGACCGCCCGAGTTCACCGATATCGAGAGTGAGCGGCGTCGTCGCAAGACCGCTGTCATCGGCGGGTATCGGATTTTGTCGAAATTCGGTTTGGACGAGGGAATCTCGGGACATATCACCGCCCGAGACCCAGAAGATCCGGAGACTTTCTGGACTGCGCCGTTCGGGCGGCACTTCTCCCAGGTTCAGCCGGAGGAATTGCTGCATGTGGCGTCGGACGGCGCCGTCATTTCCGGAGACGGACCGCTCAACCGAGCAGCGTTTGTCATCCACAGCAAGGTTCACGAGGCTCGTCCCGACGTCATCGGAGCTGTTCACGCTCACGGTTTGAACGGTAAGGCGTTCTCCTCGCTGCACACCCGCCTAACGCCGATCACTCAGGACGCGTGCGCCTTTCACGAGGATCACTCGATCTACGAGGAGTATCACGGGGTGGCGCTGGACGAAGAGGAGGGGATTCGCATCGCGGATGCCCTCGGATCGAACAAGGCCGTGATCCTCACCAACCACGGTCATCTGACCGTCGGAACTTCCGTGGAGAGCGCAGTGTGGTGGTATGTGTCGATGGAGCGGTCGATGCAGGCGGAGTTGACGGCGCGAGCCGCCGGTGATCCGGTTGTCCTGCACGAGAAGATCGCGGCGCAGACCTACGAAGCAGTCGGCACCGAGAAGGTGGGGTGGTTTGCGTACTCGACCATCATCCAGAAGATCGCAGCAGACGAACCCGAGGTATTCGCGCACTGAATTCTTCGCGCACTGAATTCTTCGCGCACTGAATTCTTCGCGCACTGAATTCCTGCGAGCATTGGGCCCGTCGACCGAGAGGTCGGCGGGCCCTTTTTCGTGCTGTCCCGCAACTGTTACCGAGGTCTGTTGAGCGGACCGGTTTCATTTGCGTGAGTCCGTCGGCGCAATACCGTATCGAGTGTGAACAAAACGTCTTCCACGGCGACCGACAACGAGATCGGCGTCGATATTCTGATCATTGGTGCCGGCCCCGCCGGGCTGTACGGCGCGTACTACGCAGGCTTCCGCGGCCTCTCGGTTGCCGTGATCGATGCCCTTGCGGAACCGGGGGGACAGGTCAGTGCGATGTACCCGGAGAAGGCGATCCTCGACATCGCGGGATTCCCTTCGGTCAAGGGACGCAACCTCATCGAGGGTTTGATGGCGCAGGCTGCCCCGTTCGATCCGGTGTACCTTCTGGGCATGCAGGCTCGTGAGCTGTCGCATGACGACGACGGCCGGGTGCGGATCACCACCAGCACGGGCCAGGTCGTGGTGGCCGGCGCGGTTGTCATCACCGGCGGCATCGGAACCTTCACCCCGCGTCCGTTGGCGAAGGGTTCGGAGTTCATGGATCGGGGGCTGAGTTACTTCGTCCCGGATTTGTCGGCGCACACCGGGAAAGACGTTGTCATCGTCGGTGGCGGCGACAGCGCGTTCGACTGGGCCGTTCACCTGGAACCGATTGCCAAGTCCGTCACCCTGGTTCACCGGCGAGATCGTTTCCGCGCGCACAAATCCACAGTCGCCAAGGTGCAGGAAAGCAGTGTCCAGGTTCTCGTCAACGCCGATGTCTCGGCGGTACGTGGAAACGGGTGGATCGGCGAGGTCGACATCACCCACAAACAAGACAAGAGCACGTCCACGCTGCCCGCTCAATCCGTCATCGCTGCATTGGGATTCACGGCCGACCTCGGTCCGATGATGGAGTGGGGAATCGAGATCGACAATCGCCACATCGCGGTGAACACACGGATGGAGACGAATGTTCCGCGTGTGTATGCCGCCGGGGACATCACGGACTATCCCGGCAAGGTCCGCTTGATCGCCGTCGGTTTCGGCGAGGCCGCGACTGCGGTGAACAACGCTGCGGCAGTGCTGGATCCGGAAGCAGAAATCTTCCCTGGACACTCCACCGAACAGGAGAGCTAGGCAATGGCATTTGTCATCGGTGAAGCATGCATCGACTACACGGACCGATCGTGCATGGAAGAATGCCCCGTGGATTGCATCTACGAGGGTGATCGCAAGCTCTACATCAACCCGAACGAATGCATCGATTGCGGCGCTTGCGAATTGGCCTGCCCGGTGGAGGCGATCACCGTCGACCGGAAAGCAGACCCGGATTTCAAGGAAGACAACAAGCGCTTCTTCCTCGAGGTCTTGCCTACCCGTAGCGAGCCCGTCGGAAATCCGGGTGGTTCGGCAAAGATCGACATCGTCGGCGTCGATACCCCGATGGTTGCGGCGTTCTGATGGCTGGCGGCCTGCAACTCGGATACGTTGATTCGTCTTTCGGGCAATTGCATTACGCGCAGCAAGGTTCGGGTGAGGCGATTCTCCTGCTTCATCAGGCGCCCCGGTCGTGGGACGAGTTCCGCGAGTTCATTCCACTCCTTGCCGACGACTTCCGCGTTGTCGCGATGGACATGCCGGGGTACGGCAACAGTGCTCCGGTGCCCGGCCCGCAGACCATCGAGACCTATGCGCGAGGCGCGTGGGAATTGCTCGACACCCTGGGCGTCGATCGAGTCACGGTCATCGGTCACCACACCGGTGCGGCAGTGGCGCTCGAGATGGCGGCATCACGCCCCGAGAGGGTGCACGCTGCCGTGCTCTCGTCGTGCCCGTGGACCGACCGCAACTACCGCGAGGGGCACTCGGGACCCGGTGGGATCGACTGCGTCGACCGGGCCGCAGACGGTAGCCATCTCACCAGGCTGTGGGAGATGCGTCGCCCCTACTACCCCGAACCAGGCACCGCACTGCTCGACAGGTTCATCCGAGACGCGCTTGCCTACCGGGTAGATCCGGCGGAGGGGCACAAAGCCTGCGCCCGCTACGTCATGGAGGCGAGAGTCGGTTCGGTGACTGCGCCGGTTTTGCTGATCGGCGCGCAGAAGGATCCCTTCTCGATGCCTAACATTGCGCCGTTGCGTGCACACCTGACGGGTGCGGCAGTGGTGGAAACGGAGATCGTCGAATCGGGGACCGTCGCACTCGTCGAGGAGCACGCTCCGCAGATTGCATCCGCCGTCCGCATGTTTCTGGAGAATTACGCAGGTAGGCGCCCCGTGTAAACTCTGCGGGACGGGTTCACTGAGCGGACCGTGTGGCGTGCGTCTCATCGTGTCGTCACCATAGTGTCAGTCTCGAAGCACCTGCACCTAACGAGGACCCCGACCGATCTCGGTCGTTGTGGCACTCGGTCTCGGCAGGCTGTCACAGATCGTTCAGGAGGACACTCATGGCCGCTCCACAACAATCCGTCGGGTTCGGATCCGTACTACCCATCGCGTCGGAAACGACCGCTGCATCGCAGCCTGCAGGTGAACTGTCCTCGGTCCTGGGCAAGGCTCGAATGATCTTGGACGCTTTCGACACCGACCACAGTGACCTGTCTCTGACGGAGCTCACCCGGCGCAGTGGGGTCGCGAAAGCGACGGTTCACCGGTTGGCCGGCGAGCTGGTCGAGTGGGGATTGCTCGAGCGCGCGGGTACCAAGTACCGGCTCGGCCTGCGATTGTTCGAGCTGGGCCAATTGGTGCCGCGTCAGCGGATTCTGCGCGATGCGGCGCTGCCGTACATGGAGGACCTACTACTGGCGACGCAGGAGACGGTTCACTTTGCGGTTCGTGACGGCATCGACGTCCTCTACATCGAGAAGATCATCGGACACCGCGGGCTCAATCAGCAGTCGCGGGTGGCCGGTCGGCTCCCGCTGTACTGCACCGCCACCGGCAAGATCATCCTTGCCTTCTCCCCGCAATCGGTCTTCGACGAGGTAGTCGAGCAGGGTTTCACCGCCTTGACCAGTCGAACGACGATGTCCGTCAGCGTGCTGCGCCAGCAAACCGAGCGGATGCGTAAGGAACAACTCGCGGTGGAGGTCGAGGAGACACGGCTCGGGTACATGAGCGTCGCAGTGCCGGTGTTCAGCGGCCCGCGCACTCTGGCCGGCGCGTTGTCTGTGACAGCGCCGACGGCTCGCCTCAACGTCAGCCGCATCACCGGGGCCCTGCGCACTGCCGGCGCCGGAATCACCCGAAAACTTCATGCCATGAAGTGCACACATTCGCCGAGCGACCCGCTGGCTCTGCGCACGATCTGCAGTCCGGTGATGTGTTCGTTCAACGGTTGCGGCAAGTAGCGAGGCGCGGTCTATCGCCGGGCGCGGAACACGCTCTTCTCGCAGTCCCAGGTGTGTGGGCCGACGCCCCTCTCACGTAGCACTGCTTTCTGTACCTTGCCGGTTTCGGTGAGTGGCAACGTGTCCACGACGTCGATGTACCGGGGAAGTGCAAAGTACGGCAGCTGTTGCTGGGAGAACTCCAGAATCGAAATGGGGTCGAAAGATACTCCGGGGCGCAGTATTACAGTTGCCATGACGTCGTCCTCGGCCAGATCCGACGGTACCGGGAAGACGGCAACCTGACCGACCGACGGATGCAACGCCAGAACGGTTTCCACTTCGGCCCCGGAAATATTTTCACCGCGGCGCCGAATCACGTCTTTGATGCGATCGACAAATCGGAACCAGCCGTCTGCTTCCCGAATCACCCTGTCACCGGTCTGTATCCAACTCTCCGTCGCCGGAATCTCCTCGCCCAGATAGCCCAGTGAACAGGCGCCGGGGATCGTGCTGCGGACCACCAGTTCGCCGGGCTCCCCGTCTGCGGCCGCAGTACCGTCGTTGACGACTGCGGCGTCGTAGCCACTCATCACCCGCCCCATGTACCCGGCCCGCCGATCTCCCGGAAGTGTGCCGATCACGAGATTGGTTTCGGTACTTCCGAATCCGTCCACGAGTTCTACACCGAATCTCTGGGCAAACGGTTCGATCAGATGAGCCGGCGTTGCGGGGGCAAGTGCCACGTGGACGCTGTGCTGTCGGTCTTGCGGCGATGGGTCCGCGTTCATCAACATGGCCACCATCGCACCCAGCAGGTAGTCGACAGTTGCGCCGATCTCGCGAACTTCGCGCCAATGATTGCGGACCGAAAAGCGTTGTCCCAGGAAAAAAGTAGACCCGGCCCAAAGGGACTGAACAAAGGCATTGAGAGCATTGGTGTGAAACAGCGGCAGGCAGTTGTACAGCACATCGTCCCCGGTGAGCCCGAGTGAGGCGCCGACGCCTTTGCCCCACTGCAGGAACTGCGCGTGCGGGCATCGGACGCCTCGGGGCAGACCGGTGGTGCCGGAGGTGAAGAGTATCGCGGCCAGGTCGAGCGGATCGAGGGTCTCGGGCTCACAGCCCGGATGCGAACCGGCAGTGGGGACGCACTGTTCACCCATGACCCACACGGTGCCGTCGAATCCGGCTACAGCGCCTGAGTATTCGGGTGAAACCAGGATCCGTTGTACACCAGCCTGTTCGAGTGCGCCGGCAACACTGTCGGCTCGGAGGGCCGTATTGAGTGGGACGACAACCGCACCGATCCACGCGCATCCGAGAACAAGGTCTGCCAGTTCGATCCTGTTGCCGGACAGTGCCGCCACGCGCTCCCCACGGCCGACACCGTGATTACGGAGATCCGCCCCCATCGACGCTGCACGATCCCGCAATTCGCGGTAGGTGACCGTGATCCCGTCGACGACGAGCGCCGGGTGCTCCGGACGCTCCAAAGCTCGCCTCCGGATCAAATCCGGAAGCGAGCGCGGAATGGCATGTGCGTCGTGGGGCATGGGTAATTGTATCCCTCAGGGTACGACGACGGCCCGGCCGGCAACCTTGCCCTCACCCATCAACTGCAGTGCCGTTGCGATGTCATCCAGCGGAAACTCCTGCACTGCAACGGAAATCTTGCCTTCGATGAGCAGCCGGATCATTTCAGGTGCCAGTTCGGCTTGCCGGGCAGTCTTGCGAATCATGTTGACGGGCAGGATCCGGACATCGCTGAGCAACCAGTTCGGCAAGTCCAGGGTGAGGCTCTTACCCAAGGTATATCCGATCAGGGCAGCCCGGCCACCGGGGACAACACTCGCCAGAAGGTGCGGCAAGCCGTCGCCGCCAAGCGTGTCGATCACGGCGTCGACGGAAGGCTCGGATCCCACCACTCCGGCAAGTTCGTCGCCTTGCCCGACGACGGGACGCACACCCTCCGGAAGCAAGGCAGCCTGATCTTCGCGCGGTACAACACCGATTACCTCGGACGCTCCGGCAAGCAGAGCGAACTGTGCTGCCATCGATCCGACAGCGCCGGATGCTCCGGCGACAACAACTCGTTCGCCGGGAGCGACGGCTGCAATGTCGTTGACGGCAACATAGCCGGTTGTGCTGGGCAGGAAGAAGGTTGCGGCGACGGCCGGCGACAGTGCGGGATCAAAGGGTGTGAACGCCTTGTCTGCCGCTACCAGATACTCAGCCCAGCAACCGTTCTTGAACAGTCCGACTCCGCCGCCTCGGACCAGAAGGCGGGTGCCAGGCTCATAGGTGTCGGATTCGATTACCGTCGCCGCTCCGTCTGTTCCACCGATATGTGGCAGGTTCGGCTTGACTCCGAAGTTTCCGCTCGCGACGGTGATGTCGAGATGGCCGAGCGCGGCAGCGTCGATGCGCACGAGCGTCTGACCGGATTCACGTGTGGGAATGTCGATGTCGTCGATGACCGGTGAAGTGCCGAACTGATGGAGTCGGGCCGCGCGCATTGTGTCTCCTAGTAGCGATCTGTGAATGGATGTACTGAATATGAGTGCGGTCAGGACAGGATCGACTGGTCGCGAAGTCCGGCGATCAGTTCGTCGCTGTATCCGAGCACCGACTCGAGGACGTCGTCGGTGTCCGCGCCCAGCACCGGCGCAGCGCGTCGGATCGAGCCGGGTTCGGAGTTCCGGCGAACGGGGATGCCTTCGTGGAGGAATGTTCCGGCGAGGGGATGTTCCTGTGCCGAATAGAAACTGCGTGCCCGAAGATGTGGATCGCTCTCGACCAGGTCGCGTCCGTCCTGGACGGTGCCGGCCGCGATACCCGCCGATTGCAAGCGTTCCATGACGGTTTCGGGTGACAGAGTCCTGGTCCAGTCGGCGATGGCGTCGTCGATACGTTCGTGATCGGCTTGGCGGCTTTCTGCACTCGCGAAGTCAGGATTGCCGATCCATTTCTCTGCTTCGATGATGCGGCACAATGCATTCCATTCCGTGGTATCGCGAACGGCAATCGAGCACCACCGGTCGCTGCCGAGGCACGGGTACACGCCGTGTGGTGCCAGTTCGTGATGGCTGTTGCCGATCGGATCGGGGGACTGTGACCGGGCGGCTCGGAGAACGCTGGTACCCATGTGCGCTGCCATGGCTTCGAGTTGTGACAGGTCTACGTGCTGTCCCCGGCCGGTCCGGTCGCGGTAGTCGAGGGCTGCCAGCATCGCGACGCCGGCTTGCAGTCCGGCGACGATGTCGCCATGGCCGTAGATGACTCCGACAACGTCATCGGCGTTCCAGCCGGTCAGTGCGGTCAAACCGGTACTTGCCGAAACGATGTCGGCATACGACACCCAGTCCTTGCGAGGACCGGTGTGACCCATCCCGGACATCGACACGTAGATGATGTCCGGGTTGAGCTCCCGGAGTTGTTCGTAGCCGAGCCCCATCTTGTCCATGACCGACGAGCTGAAATTCTCGACCACGACGTCGGAGTTCCTGATCAGGTCGCGCAGTACCGAAAGGCCCTCTGCGGATCGGGTATCGAGTGTGATGCTGCGCTTGTTGCGGTTGACGTCGTTGAAGTACCCGCTGGTGTTCGGATTGTCGTGCGGTCCTCGCGAGAGATGCATGAACGGTGCAAAGCGAGTCGGGTCCGGGCGTCCGATCGATTCGACCTTGATGACATCGGCACCGTGGTCGGCAAGGATTCTGGTGCCGTACGGGCCCGCCAACACCCACGTGAGATCCAGGACGCGGACACCTTCGAGGCTGGGCGTGCTGCCACCGCTGAACTCGTGGGTTTCGTTCACTGCCACAGGCGAGGTGGCCTTCAAGAGTTCCTGATGCTGGCCCAACCGGGCAGCCTCGAGCGTTCCGATGCGCCGGCCTTCGGGGAAAGCGAAGCCGAACCCGAGATCGCGGTAGGTACCGTGATCTCCGGTCACGTCGGTGAAGAAGTCCCGGTCGTTGAGTTGCGGGTTACGCAGCAGTTCTTCGGGCCGGTCGACCGCTGCCCACGGCAACTTGCGTGACTGCGCGCTGACCGCGAATTCTTCCTTCGGCCACTTCGCGATGAAGGCGGACAGAACGTCGAAAATGTGTTCCTGATGCGTCTTTCGGTAGACCGCGTCGGACCACTCCGGTTGATCGAGATCGTCCTGAGCATCGTTGTCGATCAGCCAGGCCAACATGCCGTCCCACATGCGGGGGCTACCGCCGAGGCCGCCACCGACATAACCGTCGGCGGCCTGGAACAGTCCGTGCGGAACGAGCGGATGTACCCGGCCCGGACGCGGTGGTACGCGGTCCTCGTGAATGTAGGCAAGAGTGCCCGCTTCCAGCGCGGCGGCAACACATTCCTGAGCGCTGATCTCCAGCAACGGGTTGTGGCCCTTGGATCGCGAACGCAGTCCGAGAAGCACGCCGATTGCGGCATTGATTCCGGCGAGCTGCTCAGCCTGGAGTTCGGGGAGCAGCAGTGGAGGGTGCTCGGGATCGCCGACCTGGGCCATCATCCCGCCGAGTGCCGCGACGGTCAGATTTGTTGCCTTCCAGTCACTTCGCGGTCCGGTTGTGCCGAAGGGTGTCACTCGTACGTGAACGAGAGATCCTCGGTTGTCGCGTAGAGCGCCGGTCGCGCTGCCGTCGAGCAGGACGTCGGCACTGCGCAGCAGTGCTTCGAAAGCGAGGCGATCGTTGCTGTCGTCGATATCGAGGACAACGGACTTCTTGCCCGCATGCCAATGCAAGTACGAATCACCCTGGGACTCGGTGCGACTGGGGTCACCGGTGGGTGGTTCTACCAGAATGACCTCGAAACCCAGCCCGACCAGGATGCGCCCGGCGAATCGCGCAAACGGACTGGAAATCTCTACGACCCGTACCGGGGGATGCACCACAACTACTCCGTTTCAATCGAAAGATATCGCCGAACCGACTGGAGTCGAACGTAGTTCTGCGGGCCGGTGGGCGACATGATTTCGGTCTGCCCACCGGACCCGTTCTCACTCTCCGCTCAGGCGGCGTTCTGCTCGAACCATCCCGAGAGGAGGACAGCGGACGGATCGATGTCCGCGGAGATCTTGCCCTGCTCGCGGAAGAATGCAACAAGTTCGTTTGCGCGCTCCACGTCGTCCTCGGTGAATCCGCGTCCACCGAAATCGATTTGGGTCACCCGGTCTGCGGCCTCGGCCGGGTCCATCTGGATAGACGCGGCAATTGCGGTTGCAGCCCGATCCGGATCCGAGTTCACGATTGCCGACGCTTCCGAGATCACCTTGAACACCTTGCCTGCGGTTTCTTCGTTCGCGGACAACCAGTTGTCCGAAGCGATGATCCATTGGGCGTACTTGGCGCCGAAGTCGCCGGTCGTGGCAACAACGCGCCCGCCGGTATTGACACTCTGCGTCACCCAGGGGTCGAAGGACAGGAAGCCGTCGATGTCACCGCGCGCCAGCAAAGCAGGCTGTTCGGGCGGGCTTGTGCTCACGAGTGTGACCGTCGTGGGGTCGATGCCGAGACTGGCCAGGTACTGGTTCGTGAAGTAGAGGCCGATGCCGGGGAAGACGCCCATGGTCTTGATCGACTTCGGCTCGACGCCATTCCTCAGTACAACCTGGAAGTATCGGTCGGATTCCTGAAATACGCCCAGCGCCCGCAGGCTCGGATTGGCGGCCATGACGGACAGTGCCGTCGAGTCGGCATTGCCGGAGAGTTCCGAAGTTCCGGCTACGACGTTCTGGGCGCCCGCCGCCCCGCCTTCCGTCTGGATGACCTGGACGTCGAGGCCGGCGGCCTCGAACATGCCCTCGTGGTCGGCCAGGAAAATCGGGGCGTACGACGGGTCTACACCCACCGCGATCCGTACCAGGCCACCACTTTCCGCGGAGTTGTCGGTAGCGGGCCGGGTGCATCCGCTGACCGCGATCGTCAGGGCGGCGAGAGAAGCGACTGCGCCCACCCATTTCTTCTGAAATTTGTTGAGCATGATGGCCTCTCGGTAAATGGGAGCTGTCAGCGTCCCGTGAAGGTGGGGGACCGCTTGTCGAGGAATGACTGAAGTCCCTCAGCAGCGTCGTCCGTCTTGATCAGGTCGAGCACTGCCTCGAATTCGAGATCCAGCGCTTGATCGAGCGGCAACGACATGCCCTCGTCGACAATGCGTTTGATCATTCCGATGGTGGCAGTGGGTTTCGTCGCGAGTTCGCGTGCGAGGTCAGCGCAATGCGCATCGAGGTCGGCGTCCGCAACGACGGTGTCGACCAGGCCGATATCGAGTGCATGCTCGGCGCTGAGGCGCTTGCCTTCGATCATGAGCACTTTGGCTCGGTGAGCCCCGATGAGGCGTGGAAGTCGCTGGCTGCCACCGGCACCCGGAAAAAGCCCAAGTCCGATCTCGGGGAAGCCGATGGTCGCCGACTGCGCCATGATGCGGAAGTCGCAGGCCAACGTCAGTTCTGCTCCGCCGCCGAGTGCGTGCCCGTTGATCTTCGCGACGACAGGTTTGGGAGCCGACTCGAGGATCCGCTGTACGTCGACCCACGGGCGCATCGCGCGCTGAGTTTCTTCCGTCAGCTCGCGCATCACGGTGATGTCCGCACCGGCGACGAAGAACCGTCCAGTGCCCGTCACGACAATGACGCGGACGGTCTGGTCCGACGCGAGTACCGGCAGTATCTCCAGAAGCTCGGCGATCATGCTGGGGTTGAATGCGTTGGCTGGAGGTTTGTCGATAGTCACGGTGGCAATCGAGTCTGTGACGTCGACGGTGACGAAGTTGTAGGTCTGGCCGGTCTGTCTCGTCAAGTGAGCTCCTGTCAGCGGGTTGGCGGGGTAAACCGGTCGAGCCGGGGGATGTGTAGTGGGAAGTATGGTGGGGACCCTCACGCGGCGGTACCGCTCGGGTTCGGTCAGTAGACCAATGTCGGATGCTGATCGCGTAGGAACTTTCTTCGCTGTGATCACGGCGATATTTGCTCCTGTGACAGGATTGAGCCCGTGACTTCTGCAGTACCGACACCGCCCGCGCCCTCCGTCGACAAGCGTCCCGAGTCGATTTTCACCATTGGGACCAGGCTCGAGGACCGGCTCGGACGAACCGGAACCATCCACACACCGCACGGCGATATCGCGACGCCGTCGTTCGTGGCCGTCGGAACCAAGGCCACGGTCAAGGCCGTGCTGCCCGAGTCCATGAAGGAACTCGGTGCGCAGTCGTTGCTCGCCAATGCGTACCACCTGTACTTGCAGCCGGGACCCGACATCGTCGACGAGGCCGGCGGGCTGGGCAAGTTCATGAACTGGGACGGGCCCACCTTCACCGACAGCGGTGGCTTCCAAGTCATGTCGCTTGGTGTCGGGTTCAAGAAGGTGCTCGCGATGGAGGCCGTCGGTGTGCAGTCCGACGACGTCATCGCGAAGGGCAAGGAGCGTCTCGCGACGGTCGACGACGAGGGCGTGACGTTCAAATCGCACCTCGACGGCAGTAAGCATCGCTTCACCCCCGAGGTGTCGATGCAGATCCAGCATCAGCTCGGCGCCGACATCATGTTCGCGTTCGACGAGCTCACAACGCTGCTCAACACCCGCGGCTACCAGGAGCGATCGGTCGAGCGCACGCAGGCGTGGGCGATCCGCTGTATCAATGAACACGAGAAGCTCACCGCCGAACGCGCTGACAAGCCCTATCAGGCTCTCTTCGGCGTGATCCAAGGCGCGCAGTACGAAGATCTGCGACGTCAAGCCTGCCGCGGACTCGAGTCGATCGAAGGCGAGAACGGATACGGCTTCGACGGCTACGGCATCGGCGGCGCCCTCGAGAAGCAGAACCTCGGAACGATCGTGCGTTGGTGTAACGAGGAACTACCCGAGAACAAGCCGCGTCATATGCTCGGCATCAGTGAACCGGACGACTTCTTCGTCGCAATCGAGAACGGCGCGGACACTTTCGACTGCGTCAACCCGTCGCGTGTTGCTCGCAATGCTGCGATTTACGTCCGCTCCGGCAGGTTCAACATCAACACCAGCCGATTCCGTCGTGACTTCACGCCTATCGACGACGAGTGCGACTGCTACACGTGCGCCAATTACACCCGCGCGTACATCCATCACCTGTTCAAGGCGAAGGAAATGCTCGCGTCGACGCTCTGCACCATCCACAACGAGCGATTCACCGTGAAGTTGGTCGACGATATCCGAGCCAGCATCGAAGGTGGGTATTTCCACGACTTCAAGGCGGACATGCTCGGAAAGTTCTACGCGGCGAAGACGCCTGCACCTCAGGCGTAGGTCGGTTCGCGCTTCTTCACGTATGCGATGACGCGGTAGGTGATCGGCATGACCAGAACCTCGACAAGCGTCTTCCACAGGAAGCCGACCAGCACGTAGTTGATGAAGTCTTCCCATGTGCTGATGCCGATGACACCGGCCGCGATGGAACAGAAGATGAGGGTATCGGCGAATTCGCCGACGACGGTCGAGCCGATCAGTCGCGCCCACAGATGCTTCTCCTGCATGCGCTTTTTCATCATGACCAGAACCAGTGAGTTCAGTAGCTGTCCGACGAGGTAGGCGGCCAAGCCCGCGACCAGTAGCCGGGGAATGACACCGACCACGGTTTCGAGGGCGGCCTGGTTCTCGTAGAACTCTGCCGACGGGAGTTGCACTGCAATCCAGAAGCACGCAGCGGCAAGAATCAGTGCGCCGAAGCCCAGGTAGATCGCGCGTCGGGTCGCTTTGAAGCCGTAGACCTCGCTGAGCACGTCACCGAGGACGTAGGCGAGCGGGAACAAGAAGAATCCACCATCGGTGATGATGGGCAGAATCTGCAAGGGACCGAGCGAGAAGTCGGAATCCGCAAAGAAGGCGACCCCCTTGGTCGCCGCCACGTTCGAGATCAGCAGCGTTGCGGTGAAGAGCGCGACGATCGTCGGGTAATAACCCCGGCTGACGTGCGCAAATTTGGTTTCGTGGGTCGATTCGTCTTGCTGATCCTGAGCTGTCACGTCCGTCATCCAAGCACCACAAGGCGCTCGGATGCGAGTTGGCGACCGTCCAGTTGCGCAGAACACACCGAAGGCCCTGCGGTTTCACGTGGAACCGCAGGGCCTTCGGTGATGCAAACGAACGGATCAGGCAGCTACATGGCCGCCGGTCAGCACGCGGTATGCGTAGGTGCTGGCGATCAACGCGACGGGCGCCGTCACCAGAAGACCGATTCCACACAGCAGCGCACCGACGATGTTGATACCGATCAGAGCGAGCGCCAGCAGGACCAACGTTCCGACGTTCGACGAGGTCAACGCGTAACTCGATTTGATGCCCGAAATCGCATCCTGATTCTTGTCCACGATGAAGGTCAGCGTGTAGTAGAGCAGGAACGCCGCGATGATGCCGGGAATGATGCAGAGAGCCAAACCGACGTAAGTTGCCACTGCTACCAGGAAACCGCCGAGAACAACTGCGCCGATGTTGGTGAATTGGAAGAAGGTGCCGAAAGCCGGCTTGATTCCATCCAATTCGCTCAACGCTCCACGAAGGAATGCGGCTTGGATGATGTAGCCGACGATAGCGGTGACCAATCCACCCACGATCGACAGCGCGCTGAATTCGGTATTGGTGTAGTCGAAACCGTTGAAAGCGCCCTGGATCAGTCCGGCGATCAAGAACGCGATGATCGAGATTCCGATCCAAACCAATGCGTTGTCTTTGAACTTGTTCCAGCCGTAGGTAATTGCCGCACCCACAGAAAGCTGCGGTCCACCGAATCCTGCGCCGTAGTCGTTGGCGGGCGGCGGTGGGAAGTTACCGCCTCCGGGAGGTGGCGGGTATCCACCGGGCGGTGGGTAGTTGCCACCGGGAGGGGGATAGCTTCCACCCTGCGGAGGCGGCGGATATCCACCTGGCGGCGGGTAATTGCCACCTTGAGGAGGTGGGGGGTATCCACCAGGCGGCGGGTAGCTTCCGCCCTGCGGAGGCCCCGCCGGCGGGGGATAGCTCCCAGGAGGAGGCGTTCCCTGCTGGCCGTAGGGATCCTGGGGCGGGAATTGCTTTCCGTCCTCGGGATTCTGGTTGGGGTCGTGCCCACCGGTTGTCATATGCGCACCTAACCCTTGACTACCTGAGTTCCACCAGCGAGTTCGTCATGCTTGCCCTGCTTGGTGGGGCTGTTGTTGATCGTGACCGCGATGACGATGTAGGCGACCAACGCGAGGATTCCGCCGATGATCGGAATGATCGAGAGCAACGTGAAGGCGTTGCGAATCGCAGACTGCTGGACGGAGGGGCGAGGTGCGCCACCCGGACCGTGTACTGAAAGGCCCAGAATCATCTTTCCCAAAGTCCGACCCTGCGTTACTTCCATTGCGATGAAGTAAGCGAAGGTCAGAATTCCCGAGAACAGTCCCGAGACCAGAATCAAGCTGTCGGAGTCACTGACCAATAGAGCCAGAATCGCGGCGATGACGCCGACGATGATGCCGTCGATGATGCGGGCACCGAGTCGAATCCACAGATCGCCCGGCTGAGCACCCGAAGGCAGCCGGTTTCCTCCGCCGTACGCACCTTGGTCGTTGAACTGCGGAGGCGGCGGGAAGTTTCCGCCCTGGGGCGGCGGCGGGTATCCACCGGGAGGCGGGTAGTTGCCACCCTGAGGGGGCGGGAAGTTTCCGCCCTGTGGAGGCGGCGGGTAGCTACCGCCCTGCGGGGGGCCTGCGGGTGGTGGGTAACTTCCGGGAGGAGGTGTTCCCTGCTGGCCATATGGATCCTGGGGTGGGAATTGCTTCCCGCCTTCTGGATTCTGGTTGGGGTCGTACCCACCGGTTGTCATGTGTTCCCCTCAGTCGTAAATATCGCGCTCGAGTGTGACAGTGGATATGACCCTACTGGGATCAAAGAGCGATGTGGATGACATCTGCTCACTTGGATTCGGAGGTCACCTGTGGTTTAGGCTGCGTTGTATGACGAGTTCCGGGGGCAACAACGACGATTCTTCGAGCGATTACCAGGCAAAACCTGGGTACGGAGAATTTCCGAGCCTGCCTCCTGAGGGGTACGGCGTGTCCCCGTCCGAAACGCAGTCTTCACCTGAAGTTCCCGGATATACCACTCCCAACGAGCAGTACCCGGGTTATCCACCGCCGTCGTACAACCCGCCCGGTAATAACCCCCAGCCGGGCGGAATCGGTGAACCGAACCCGTACCTGCCGCCGCAGAATTTCGGACCGCAGAATCAATATCAGCAGAATCAATATCAGCAACCCGGACAATACGGACAGGCTCAATACGGACAGCCTCAGTACGGCCAACCTCCGAACCCGTACGGTCAACCGAATCAATTCGCGGGTGGGTACGCACCGCCGATGCAGCCGGTCGGCACCAATGGTCTCGCAATTGCATCGCTGGTTGTATCGCTTGCGGGTGGTTGCTTCTACAGTCTCGGCGGAATCGTCGGAATCATTCTGGGAATTGTCGCGCTCAATCAGATCAAGCAGACAGGTCAACAGGGGCGCGGGCTTGCGATAGCCGGAATTGCGGTCGGCGCGGCCTTCTTGGCAATTTTTGCCGTGATTCTCGTAGTCGCACTCATAGCGAGTGCATCGTCGTCGTACTGAAGTGCCGTCGTGCTGAAGTGGCGAGCGCTCACACGGGAGTGACGACGGACGACGCAGGAAGTGGCTTGCCGAAGTAATAGCCCTGGCCCATGTCGCAGCCGGCCCGCAAGACGTTGGCTGCGTGTTCCGCGGTTTCGACGCCCTCTGCGATCGAATCAAGCCCTAGCTTCCGAGCGATGTCGGCGATGGACTCCATGACCATGAAGGCGCGGTCTCCAGCACGACCCGCTGCGCTGACGGCCCAGGTCAAGGATTGGTCGATCTTGAGAATGTCGAGCGGCAATTCCGACAATGCGGAGAAGGACGCGAAGCCCGCCCCGAAATCATCCAGCGCGATTCGAATTCCCTCGTTGTGCAAGACGTGAAGAGTCTCGGCGGCATGCCGGCCTACGACGCCGAGTTCGGTGACTTCCACGATTATTCTGCTCAGTGGCGTTTGTGAACTGTCGAGCGCTCCGAGGATCTCGTGAGCGGCGTGCGGGGTAGCGAGTTGGCGAGGCGAAAAGTTGACCGCGACCATCATGTGCTCAGGCCACGACGCTGTTTGGGCACAAATCATTTCCAGAGCTTGTAGCCCGATGGGAATGATGAGCCCAGAGGATTCGGCGGAGCGCATGAAATCTTGAGGTTCGATCAACCCTCGCAGCGGATGGCGCCAACGCAAAAGAGCTTCATAGCTGATAATTGCTGACGAGTTCAGATTGACCTGGGGTTGATACAACACCTCGAATTGATGGTCGTCGAGTGCCTCGCGAAGCTCGCGGACCATGCGTATTCCTTTTCGTCCTGAGTCGCCCGTGCCGCACGTGCGTGTCAGCGTGGATGCTGCAAGTGGGTACTGTGGTCGGATTCCAGGTTCAGATCCCGGGCGTGGTTTTGCAGGAACAACTCGCCCTGAATTTCCTTCGCCAGTCTCGACCGTACTTCACTATTCGAGAATTGCCAACGAATAGCTATTGCGGACGGCTTTGTCATATCGGACAATCGTAGTTTTGTTCCGACGAGGCACCGATTGATACGTCACTTACTTCGCCGGGAAAATCCACGGGGTCCGGGGGATCTTGCGAGAGTCGAATCGATCCGCCAATTGGGGTGGTGTGACAACCTCGCCGGGTTCGGCGAGACCGATGCTCGACGCGATCATCGTCAGAACCTGCTCGGTACTGCGTCCGGCCTCGAGTTGATCTGCCAGAGTCACTGCGCCGTCGCGCTTCGCGAGTCGCTTGCCTTCACTGTTCAAGGCAAGAGGAACGTGGGCGTACGACGGTGGTTCGATGTCGAGCAGCTGGGCAAGGTATGCCTGACGCGGAGCCGAGGTCAGGAGGTCGTCGCCGCGAACCACCTGGTCGATGTTCTGTGCACCGTCGTCGACGACAACGGCAAGGTTGTAAGCGGGCACCCCGTCTCCGCGGAGCAGGACGACGTCGTCGACTGGTCCCGTCACCTCGCCGAACAGTTCGTCATGGACGGTGAACGAGTCGATGCCGGCCCGTAGCCTCAGCGCGGGAGATCGGCCACTTGCCGATTTCTCGGCGCGTTCGGCCTCCGAAAGGTTCCGACACGTGCCGGGGTAGGCGCCGTCTGGAGCATGGGGCGCTGACGGTGCCTGCAGGATCTCCTTGCGTGTGCAGAAGCAGGGATAGGTCAGGTCACGCTCGCGCAATTGGTCGATAGCCTTGTGGTACAAGGGAAGACGGTGTGACTGCAATACGACTGGGCCGTCCCAGGTGAGGCCGAGCCTGCGCAGATCGTCGAGTTGTCGTTCCATCGCGCCGGGGCGGACACGGTCGAGATCCTCTACCCGAATGAGGAAGTCGCGCCCGCTGGTGCGGGCGAACAGCCAGGCCAGGAGGGCAGTCCGGAGGTTTCCCAGATGGAGATCGCCGGACGGACTCGGCGCGAAGCGTCCTGCTCCTTCCACGTCAGCTGGCGAGCCCGACGGAGGCGAGCGGGTTCTCGGCGTCGTGCAGGGTGAGGCGGATCTGGGTTTCCAAAGCGTGATCGAGGTACTGCGGCGGATACATGGCGGGGCTTCCGAGTGCGTCGAGTGCCAATCCATTGACGGTTGAAAGCAGAAGTGCCGCTCTGGTTTCCGCTTCCGGAGTTCCGATGCCGATCAGAACTGTCGAGATGCCGGTGCGGATTGTGAACAGGGTTGTCCGGCGGATTTCGGAGAGTGACTCACTGGTTGCGGCGCGCACGGCAAACGCGGCGAGCACATGCGCCTCACGCGTGCGTTGCTCGTCGAGGGGCAGGAGTTGCGAGAGTGCCTGGAACAGGGCGGTATGCGGGTCTGCGTCGGCGGACGATTCGGCCAGTCGCGTCAACAATCGATCGACGAGTGTTCGCAGTGCGAATGCGAACATCTCGTCCTTGGTCGAGAAATGATGTTGCACTGCGCCGATCGAGACACCCGCCCGTTTTGCGACCTCGCGAACGCTGGCATTTTCCAGTCCGGATTCCGCGGCGACATCGAACAATGCCGCCGCAAGCAGGTCTGGACTCGTGGAGGATTTTCGGCGTTCCGGCATACCGCGACATTACATGCGTATGGAAGTAATGCCCACGTCAGGGGTGCTTTTTCACGCCTTCCGGCCGAGGAAGGCAAGGAGTTTCGTCGCTTTGTCAGCGTTGTCCGGAACCTGTATTTCCGGGCCGCACACACCGCTCATGCGGATCGACTCGCCCAGGCCCGCGGCGATCTCCGACACCCACTCCACGTCCGCGTCTCGCATCGTCGTATCGGTGCCGGTTGCGGCCGCGAGGTCCCAACCGTGGATGACCAGATCGAAACACAAGAACCCTTCGACCGTGGCCCCGAGGTTGGTCCTGCCGAAGTGTCCGTCGTATTCCAGGGTGGACTTTGCCGGATCGTCCAGAATTTCCTGCATCGAATCGCGGACGGCCGCCCAGGCTGCCGACGGGTCGTCGTCGACCGACGGACCGGGTGCCAATTCCAGGCCGACTACCTTGACCATGTCTCGTTCGCTGTCGAGCACGTGTCTCACCACGTCGCGGGCGGTCCAGCCCTCGCAGGGGGAATCGTCGTCCCAGCGGTCGGCGGGTACGGCGTCGATCCGGGCCGTGAATCCGGCGGCCAGATCCCGATAACGCTGGGCGGGGGAGATCTCTGTTGAAGTCATGACAACAATCCTTCTCCACCGCGGCGCGTCATGATTGATTATTTCGGACATTCACTCGATCTCCGGGGCTTCCGCCCAGATGTCCATCGGTACAACCCCGGCACTCTTGCCCTCGTCGTCGAGAAGTCGGCCCACCCTCTTCATCGATCGCAGCACCACTGACCTGTTCAGCACCACCAGGCCCGGTGCCTCTTGTGCGAGTTGTACTTCGGTAATGGGAGTTTCGCGAAGGGAGTGTGCGGCGATCGCGAGCAGTGTGTTGGCGCGTCCACCGGATATCCGCATGCACACCCGCGTTCCCGGCACTCGCTCCACCAGGGCACGAATCGTCGACCGGTCCGTGGGATCGACATATCCCCACACCCAGGTCACGAGGGGCCAGCCGGACAGTGGCAGAGACACGTCGCAGCGGAACACGATCTGGTTGCGCGACGTCAATTCGGCAAGTCGCCGCCTGACCGTACTTTCGCTGAGGCCGGTACCGACCGTGAGCTCGGCAATCGAGGATCGACCGTCCTCACCCAGTTTCAATATCAATTGGCGGTCGACCGCGTCGAACGTCTTCCCGTGATGGCGCTGATCCGTCGGCGCGTATTTGTATCGCACAGGCCGGTCTGTCATCGTCGCTCGCTGCGCGGCATCGAGTACCTGCAATTTCCAGTCGTCTCCGATCGCGAAGACCTCGGTGACGAGGTGTGCACGCGAACTGACGATCCCGGGTACCGACGCGAGCGACCGAAGCAGGAAGCGCGACAGGAAAGCCATGTCTCTGACCTCGACGAGAAGTGTCAAGTCGCCTGGGCCGCTTGTGTGTTCGACGCTCAGTACGTGCGGCCAGCGGGCAAGTCGTTCTGCAATCGTCAACGCGTTCGAAGTCGTGCAGTCGACTTCGACGAAAGCCAGACACGACTCCGGACGGCCATGGCCGGTTGCCCTGGCAGAGACCCAGGCGGTGCCGGAATCCTGTAACCGCTGCCAGCGGCGAGCTACGGTAACCGGATCCACTTTGAGCGCGTCGCCAACCGTGCGCCACGACGCTCGCGGGTCGAGTTGCAGGCAATTGATCAGGGCGAGGTCGACGTCGTCCAGTACGGCGGAATCCTGCGTTTCTTCGATCATGGTGCAAGTATCGTGCATCTTCACTGTGTCTGGGATCACTTCATTCATGCTCGAAGGGCAGAACGCGGTGGCGAGTGCCCACCGCGTTCATGCTGTGAAAGGAGAAACCAGATGTCATCGACCACGTTGCCCGCTGTTCCGACAGAGAGAAGCCTCGAGTGGGTGCAACGCCTCATCGGAATCGATACGACGAGTGCCGTGAGCAATCGACCGTTGATCGATCTCATTGCGGCGGAACTACGTCGCCATGGGGTCGAGCCGGTACTTGTTGCCGATGACGAGGGAACGAAGCTCAACTTGTTGGCAACGTTCACTCCTCCTGACGGAAGTACTGCCGGCGGTGTGATGTTCTCCGGCCATACAGACGTAGTGCCGGTCGACGATCAAGACTGGAGTAGCGACCCTTTCGCGCCCGACGTTCGCGACGGAAGCCTGTACGGACGTGGCACGTGCGACATGAAGTCGTTCATCGGGATCGTCGTCGCTGCGATCCCCGACATCGTTGCTCGGCCGCTGGCGAAGCCTATTCACTTTGCATTCTCCTACGACGAGGAAGTCGGCTGCATCGGTGCGGCCGGGTTGGTCGAGGAGGTTGTTTCCCGGAACCTGTGCCCTGATGTGTGCGTCGTCGGAGAGCCGTCGGAGATGCGGGTCATTCGCGCACACAAGTCGATGAACGTCATACGTGTTGATCTGCATG
Source organism: Rhodococcus sp. RCBS9 (assembly GCF_029457415.1). NCBI lineage: Bacteria > Bacillati > Actinomycetota > Actinomycetes > Mycobacteriales > Nocardiaceae > Rhodococcus > Rhodococcus sp. RCBS9. Next base: position 2,965,973 of record NZ_CP120422.1, read on the forward strand.
GTGTTTCGGCGCACTCGTCGCTTACTCCGCAAGGAGTCAACGCGATCGAATACGGCGCGGAGTTGATTCGATTCGTCAGAAGCGCGGCCGACGAGCTCCGTGCGTCCGGCCCGTACGACGACGCATTCGACGTGGCCTGGACGACGTGTTCGGTCAATCTCGTATCCGGCGGGATCGCAGTGAACACTGTCCCCGAGGATTGCTCCATCACTTTCGAATTCAGGAGCATCAGCTCAGCTGGCGCCGCAGATTTGCTCGAACGCTTTGCCGCCGAGGCGAATCGGATCGAAAACCTGATGCAGGAAGAAAACCCGTCAGCCTCCGTGACGATGCACGTGTCGGCCTCGGTTCCTCCCCTGGAGACGGGTGCGAATGCTTCGGCGGCCGCACTGGTCGAACAATGGGGTGGTCGGGCCTCGGACGAAAAGGTCGCGTACGCCACCGAGGCCGGGATGTTCGCGACTATCGGTATCCCCACTGTCGTGTGTGGGCCGGGAAGCATCACTCAGGCGCATGCACCTGACGAGTACGTGACACTTGACCAATTGGCACAGTGCGAGCAGTTCGTTCGGAACGTCATCGCTCACGCCCGCGCCTGACCCACCCTGACCCCCTAAGGAAAACCATGTCCACGGCAACTACGCCAACCTCCGGAACAGTCACCCCGGAACGCCTGGCCGCTGCTCGCAAGGCGGTGATCAGCAGTTCGCTCGGCGCTGCGCTCGAATGGTTCGACGTCATCGTCTACGCATCATTCGCAGTGGTGATCGCCCATAATTTCTTTCCCGGCGGCGACAACACGCTCGGTTTGATACTGACGTTCGCGACGTTCGCGATCTCGTACGTCATCCGGCCGCTTGGCGGGATGGTTCTCGGTAGCTACGCCGATCGTCGCGGGCGCAAGAACGCCTTGACGTTGACGATGATGCTGATGATGATCGGCACGCTCATCATGGCCGTGGCGCCGACGACCTCGATGATCGGACCGTGGGCCGGCGTCGTCATCCTTGTCTCACGTCTCATTCAAGGATTCTCCGCCGGCGGTGAATTCGGTACTGCTACAACCTTCCTCGTGGAGACTGCGCCACACAAGAAGGCGTTCTACTCTTCCTGGCAAGTTGCCAGCCAGGGTGCCTCGGTTTTCCTGGCATCGCTGTTCGGATACGTGCTCAACACTCACCTTTCGCATGAAGCGCTCTACTCGTGGGGCTGGCGCGTTCCGTTCTTCTTCGGCATCATCGTCGGGCCGGTCGGACTCTACATCCGTGCCAAGCTTGACGAAACGGACGATTTCAAGACGAGCGTTCCGGAAAGGGCTCCGCTGAAGACGACGCTGACCAGGCATCTCGGCCGGGTGCTGACCGGTGCCGCAGTAGTGGGCGTCGCGACTATCTCGATCTACCTCATCTTGTACATGCCGACGTTTGCCGTGAAGAACCTCGGAGTTTCCGCCTCGGCCGGCTATCTCGGCGGCATCGTCGCCGGACTGGTCACCTTGATCACCGTGCCGTTGATCGGGCATCTTGCAGACCGGGTCGGACCGGCGAGAGTTATGACCTGGGCCGCCGTTGCGGCAATCGTCTTGGCCTGGCCGCTCTTCAAATTGATGGTCGATCACCCGTCGACTCTGACTCTCGTCCTGGTTGTTTCGGTCCTGGGTGTCATCATGGCGTTTGCCTTCGGTCCCTTGCCCGCCCTGATGAGTTCGCTGTTCCCGGCAGAGATCCGGGCTACCGGAATGTCATTGTCGTACAACCTCGGAGTGACTTTGCTCGGCGGAATCGCGCCGTTGGTCTTGACCTGGTTGATCAGTACAACAGGCTCGCTCGACGCCCCCAGTTACTACTACATGACGGTCGCAGTTCTTTCCCTCGGTGGGCTGTGGTCGGCAAGGACGCTTTTCAGCCAGAAGTGACGGCGGGGGAGCGCGGTCGGGATTACGCGACCGCGTCTCCCTCCGCCAGCGCGACAACGGTATCCGACCCGTGCCAGTCGGGGGCTTGGGTGCGGAGTAGAGCCGCCGGGGTCAGCGACGAGATTCGGCGGCATTCACGGGTCAAGTGGGCCTGATCGCTGAATCCGCAGTGGGCGGCGGATTCAGCGAGTCCCAGCGCGGGTCGACTGCGAGCGAGCGCCATGAAGCGCTGGAGGCGCAGGATCGAGCGCAGCGTTGCCGGGCCGTATCCGAAGGCGTCGTTGCATCGACGTTGGAGTTGGCGCGAAGTCAGTGCCGCCGCGTCGGCGAGAGAGCTGACATTCCACGAATGTTCGGACAGTGCGGTGCGAACGTGGTTGATCACCGGATCGTGACGGAAACTCGAACTTACCCAACTCCGAACAGCGCTTTCGAGGATGGAGACCTGTTCGTGGTCTTCGGAATTTTCCAAGCGGTTCAACAGTATTCGTTCCGTGCGTGCGTCGGTTACATCGCTGAGATCGGCGCGAGAATCCCGAAGCTCGGACGCCGAGGTTCGCAACATCGGCGATGCCGATCCAGGGCGGAATCGAACACCCACGGAGCGTGTTCCGGGCGGAAGAGTGAATGACCATGCAGCGGTTTCGGGGCCACAGACGCGTATGCCGACGCCGCGTATCCACAGCACGTCCATGCAAGCATCGGGCACGAGGAGGTGTTCTCCTTCTGCGCACGCCGTCCAGCCACACACCAGGATGTCGGAGAGATCCGGGGCGACCGATTGTGGTGTGTACCAACCCATGACAAGAGCTTATCGAGCGGCACCGACACGAAGGCGACTTCAGTCGACCGGGCCGAAGCGGTATCCGAATCCCCTGATGGTTTTGATGTACTTCGGTTTCGCGGGATCGGATTCGAGTTTGGACCGCAGGCTGAGAATGGTTGCGTCGACTACACGCGTCCTTTCGTGGTCGGAACCCCACACGTTTCGGATCAGGTGATCACGTGAGTACACGCGCCCAGGCTCGGTCGACAGCTCCAGGAGTACCCGCCATTCGGTCCGACTGAGGACCAGCAGCTTTCCGCCCATCGTCGCCGTCATCGCACGTCGATCGAGGAGCAGGTCACCGTGACGTTGGTGTTTGCCGGGGGCGGGATGTGCGGTTTCACGAAGGATTGCGGTGACCCGAAGATCGAGCGCGTGAGAATCGATCGGGTTCAGCACAAAGTCCGAGACAGCGCGATGTGGTGCTTCGTCGATGTCCTCGTAGGTATCCACCAGCATCATGATCGGCATCGAACTGCGCAAGCGGATCTGCCGTGCGATCTCGTAGCCGTCGATGTCCGGCAGAAGGAGATCGATCACGGCGATATCGAAACTGTCGGTGTCCAGGTCATCGAGTAGTCGACGCCCGGTGCGGACGAGCTGTATCTGGTGCCCGAAATGTATTAATTCGGTACCAAGCGTCTGGGCAAGCTCCGAACGATCGGTAGCTGCAAGTATCAAGCTCACGTGAAATCCTCCCCCCGAAGGTGTTACTAGTCGTAACAGCTTGCATTGTGGCAGATCATCGACCGCGGGACCAGACATAGGGCGGCCGATCGGAAGTCGAGGGGACCGGGGGCGTTCGTCGCTAGACTTCTTTCATGGGCACTCTGTTCGCGTTGACGCTGCCAGGCTTGCTCGTGCTGCTGGTCCTGTTCGCTTTCGCCGAGACTCTCTGGAACCGGCTCACCGGCGGCCGGGCACTGCCGTGGACTCGGGGACGTACGACTCGTCCGGTCTCGGCCGCGGGCTTCGAAGAGGTTGCTGCCCTGTTTCAGGGGTCCAAGCATCATGAATTCGAACAGCGTCAGAGCGCATTGATGCATCGTGAGGACGGAACGGACGGTGACCCGCCGTGGGTGTCTGTCGATCCGGAAGCTAACAAGGTCGTTCTCCGTCGACGGAGTTGACAGTCGCCGACAGACGACGGAGTTGACAGTCGGGTTCAGGCCCAGTGGCTGGGGCGGGTCAGTGAATCGGGCAGCGTGGTAGCCGAATCGCCGATCGCCGCGTTGATCTGGAACTGCGTGAGAAAGATACTGCCGCGGAGTTTTGCGCCGCGAATGTCGGTGCCGCGCAAGTCTGCACCGATCAGATCGGCTCGATCGAGTTCGCAGTCGCGGAGGTCTGCACCGATCAGGTAACTCCCGCGAAAGTTGGCCCCACGTAGATCGGAACCACGAAATTTGGCGCCGATGAGGTCTGCGCCGCGGTGGTCGAGTTTTCGACCCTTCTTGGTTGAGATCGGTGAGCGCACAAGGTTACTCGTCTGCAAGAGCAGTGTGTTGACTGCCGCTCGGTGTGCTGAGACGTCGACGGTTTGAATCTGCGAAGGTGTGCCGTTGGTCAGGCTTTCCGTCTCTGCGAGTGCAGCGTCGAGTTCCTTTCGTATCGAGTGGGTTTGCTTCAGCGAGCGGGCTTCGGCGAGATACCAGAGCAGTTCGTGCAACTGGCGTATGACAGGGAAGGTTTCGAACATGTCTGACGCGGTCTCCGGGGCATCACGCCAGCTGATGCCGTCGTAGGTCTGCTGTGAAACCTTCTGTCCCGCACCGAAACAGTCGTAGACGGTGCAACCGGTGAAGCCCTTCTTTCGCAATCCGGTGTGAATGCCGCAACGGAAATCCTGCTGCAGGTTCTTGCAGGGGTCGCCGGCATTCTTGTTGGTCGCGAAGTCGGAGGACTTGGAAAAGGGGAGTGCGACGCAGCACAGACCGAAGCAACTGCTGCAATCTGCGAGCAGATTGGTCTGGCCGGCAATCACGCGTACTCCCGATGGTTGGGTTGGACGGAAAGTCTGTCCTCGGGTTTGTGAGTCTGTCAAACGAAATTGCGTGGTTCGGCAGCAAGAAGTCCAGCGGTTCCGAGGTCGTATCCCGCGCAAATTGCGGGGTACCAATCCGGCAGACGTGATTCTGGACCACGCTCGTGAAGTAGGTCGAAAATCGGGTGGACGGCCCAGCTCGCTGCAACCAATCGCCGTGCGGTACCCGGCGGCAGAACCAGTGCGTCGACGAAGACCACAAATGTTGCGGCCACTGCACTCCATTCGCGAGTGGGAATGGAAACGTCGATCGTGCGCCCAATCGCCACCTAGCCCATCTGCGACCTGGCGAAAATCACTCCCCATCCAGATCGAGGAGCGATACCCCCCGTGCCGTGAGCCGGAAGCGCAGCGGTCTCTTCGTAACCGTCTCAATGATCCCGGCATCGTCCAGGCGCTGAAGTCGCGGGCGGGCGAACTGGCTGGATCGACCCACCACCTCGACCAGGGTGTTCAACTTGATGGCGCGGTTCGCCTCGAAGCAGTGGGCCTGACCCAGGGTGAACAGGACTGCGCCGATGTGGTTGCTATCAACCGGCGGCGTCGACTCGCGATCGAGTCCCAAGTTCAGCGGAAATTCCTCATCCTCCACCAGAACGCGGATACGCGCCTCGAGTGTGTCGATCTTATGCCGCCTCTCGGAGAGGTCGAGCAGCAGTCGATGTTGCGCCTCGGCGATGATCTCCAGCATATCGATCAGGTAGGGCGTCAGATCTCCGCGGTTCAATGGATTCTCCGCGTCAGAGAATGCTTTGTAGTAACGATCCTTGTTGTCGGCGACGGTCGCCGACAATGCCAGGCTCGCATACGGAGCCAACACCTGTCGAAGGTCCAGCGCGAGAAGGTAGCGTCCGGTTCGGCCGTTGCCGTCGTAGAACGGGTGCGTGTACTCGAAGATGAAGTGCGCGACCACTGCCCTGATCAGTCGTGGAATCGAGTCGTCGCCCCCCTGGCTCAGCATGAGGGTCAGCGCGTCGTCGATCGCTGACTCGGGTACCACACCGGTGTGCACGACCTTGATTCCTGACGTGATCGATACTGGCCCTTGCCGGAACCGCTTCCCATCGGGGGCGTCCTCGTCGCGAATCTCGCCCCGAGTTACCGCGTCGTAGACGTCTCGGATGTCGTCGAGCGTCTGCGGACTCTCGGCCTGGTCGTTGCCGATATTGAGATAGAGCCGCACCATCTCGGCGAACCGCTTGTTCGCGAGGGGTTGCTCCGCCCACACCATCTCGATTGCCTCGCTGATCTCCTTCCGGGTTGAGCGGACCTGTTCGATCTCGTTCGTTGCCTGGATCTCGTCGATCACCATGCGATGCAGGTAGTGGGTGCGCGCGAGGGCCGGCAGCCCGTTCCACTCAGCCCGGATCTTCGGCTCGAAGCTCATGATCCGTTCGATCAGCGCTGCGACTTCGGGTGTCATCAGTGCGAACGTCGAGTGTTCGCCGATCAGTAGGTCCCAGTGGACGGCGGCGGGAGAATCGCGTCGCGCTCGCTCCTCAGCATCGGCACCAGCACGATCTCGTTGGTGAAAGATCGATTTCAACGTCCTGTACGCCATCTGGTCTCTCCCTGTATCCACGCTATATTGCCGCCTTGCTTTCCACGCCTATCTTATCCAGAATGGGATCTGGATAAATAAGACTTGCGGCGCGGGTGTCATTTCATGACCAACGCGGGCTGCAGGAGCAGATGTGGCCATAGCTTCCCGAATCGGGTTCGGGCCATCGGCGGGCCACTCGAAATCACGCAGCAGCATTCCGATTCGGCGCGCTGCGGGATCGAAACCACCACGAGTCGGCAGACCGTCTGAGCTCGCAGAACATCGAGCTGAACCGAGACCCTGTTGCATTACTCGTTGCATGAGGACAGAAAAGAACCCCTGTGAACCGCTTCTCAGCAGTTCACAGGGGTTCCTTTGGCGGAGGATAGGGGATTTGAACCCCTGAGGGCGTTAACCCAACCCGCGTTCCAGGCGAGCGCCATAGGCCACTAGGCGAATCCTCCGTGGAGCAGCATACCCAATTGCGGGCGCGAAGCGTTAAACGGGTACCTGACCTGCGAAGAACCGGTGGAACTCGAGGTTTGCATCTCGGCCCCGGTAGGTGGTGTGCAGCGGCCGGAGAAAGCCGTCTACACTGTTCATTGGATCCCGCGCGGCGCGCATCCTGTGAACTCCCCCAGGGCCGGAAGGCAGCAAGGGTCAACGGGCTCTGCCGGGTGCGCGGGGTCCTCTATTTTTTTCACATACCCGACCCCGCCTCGTCGGTGAAAGGCCGCTCCGGATGCCTATCCAAACCCAGATCGGGTTGATGAGCCATGAAGAACTCACCTCCGAGCATGAGAGCCAGAGCGCGAAGTACACGCAGCTCCAGGCGCAGAAGCTCGCACTCGATCTGACCCGCGGTAAGCCTTCCCCGGAACAACTCGACCTTTCCGCAGAGCTGCTGACGCTGCCCGGCGACGGTGATTTCCGTGACGGAAGCGGCACCGACTGCCGTAACTACGGCGGACTCACCGGTCTGCCGGAACTGCGCGCCATCTTCGGTGAGCTGCTGGGTATCCCCGTTGCGAACCTTCTCGCCGGCAACAACGCGAGCCTCGAGATCATGCACGACAACGTCGTGTTCTCACTGCTCCACGGCACTCCGGATTCGGCCCGGCCGTGGGCACAGGAAGAGAAGATCAAGTTTCTCTGCCCCGCGCCGGGCTACGACCGCCACTTCGCGATCACCGAGTCCCTCGGCATCGAGATGATCGCGGTGCCGATGAACCACGACGGCCCGGATGTCGTCAAGATCGCCGAACTTGTTGCGTCAGATCCGCAGATCAAGGGCATGTGGGCGGTTCCGGTTTACGCGAACCCCACGGGCGCCGTGTACTCCGAAGAAATTGTCCGTACGCTCGCGTCGATGCCGACGGCCGCGCCCGACTTCCGCCTGTACTGGGACAACGCGTACGCCGTACATCCGCTTGTCGGCGAGACTGCGCCTTCCTACGACATTCTCTCGATGGCAGCGGAGGCCGGACACCCCAACCGTCCGCTCGTGTTCGCGTCGACGTCCAAGATCACTTTCGCCGGCGCTGGTGTGAGCTTCTTCGGTAGCTCGGCGGAAAACCTTGCCTGGTACCAGAAGTTCCTGGGCAAGAAGAGCATCGGACCGGACAAGGTCAATCAGCTTCGCCACCTGCGTTTCTTCGGCAATGCCGACGGCGTTCGTGCGCACATGGAGAAGCATCGCGCGTTCCTCGCGCCCAAGTTCGAGCTCGTACTGCGGATCCTCGAGGATCGTCTCGGTGCATCGAAGGTCGCGTCTTGGACCGAGCCGAAGGGAGGATACTTCATCAGCCTCGACGTGGTCGACGGCACGGCCAAGCGGGTCATCGAACTGGCGAAGAACGCGGGTATCGCGCTCACCGCTGCCGGATCGGCTTTCCCGTACAGCACGGATCCGGACGACCGGAACATCCGGTTGGCCCCGAGCTTCCCGTCCAAGGCTGAACTCGAAGTTGCCATGGACGGCGTGGCTACGTGTGTTCTGCTCGCAGCTACCGAATCGCGTCTCTCCGAGATCTGAGTTCTCGAAGCGGCGTGCCCGGTCGGTACTTTTCGGTCTTGTCTTGTACCGTTCGGAGCATCAATTCCCGACATAGGGTGTAAATCCCGGAGGTTGTAGTGACGGGCGCGATCAACGCTTCGGATGGGCCTTCTTTCGAGGCGCACACCGCGAAATCAGAGTCGGTCATCGAAGCTGACATACCGCGACGCACCCTCCGTGTCGGTGTTCTCGGATTCTCTGTACTCGGTGTTCTGGCAGTCGCGTCCGTGCTGATGGTTCTTTTCGCCGTGCCGATGAATACGCGGTACTGGGGGATCTTCGAAAATTTCCTCGATCTCGACGTCTACCGCCACGGCGGCAGCGTTGTGGTTCAGGGCCTTCCGTTGTACGACGGGCCAGTCCTGGACGGAATGATGTTCACGTACACCCCGTTTGCGGCTTTGCTGTTCACGGTGTGGGCGGTGCTCTCGTTCAAACAGGCGATTGTCGTGTGGACGGGTTTGAACATCGCTGCGTTGTTCGCAGTGATCTTGTTGTGCTGGAAGTACCTCGGTTATCGGCTCGACGTGAAGGCGTACGCCGTGAGTGCGTTGGCGACGACGATCTTTCTGTTCATGGAACCGATACGTACGACGCTCTGGCTCGGGCAGATCAACATCTTCCTGCTGCTCTTGATCGTGTGGGACCTCGGTCGGGACGAGAAGAGTCGGCTCCGAGGAATCGGGGCAGGCATCGCCGCCGGCGTGAAGCTCACTCCGGCCTTCTTCTGGGCGTACCTCTTCATCACTCGTCAATGGCGTGCGTTGGTGACGGCCGTCGTGACGTTCGCTGCGACCGTTGCGATCGGCTTCGTCGTGATCTACAACGATGCGTACAAGTACTGGACCGGCACTCTTGTCGACAGCGAACGCGTCGGACCGACGGATGCTCCGAGCAACCAGTCCGTGTCCGGTCTGATCGCTCAGCTCACTCACACTCCGACGCCGTCGCGGGTCCTGGTTCTAGTCTTCAGTGCGCTGGCGGTATGCCTCGGACTCGGTGCCGCGTGGATTGCTCACCGGCACGGCCAGAAATTGCTCGGCCTCACCATGACGGGGTTGACTGCGACCACTGTCTCGCCGTTCTCGTGGGGCCATCACTGGGTATGGTTCGTCCCGCTGGTCGTCCTCGCCGCGCACTACGCGATGGTGTCGAAGAAGCGCTGGGCGTGGGTGGCGCCGTTCGTTTTCCTGCTCCCGGTCTTGAACTGGTCTCACACCTGGTGGGACCCGTCGGTCATTCCGGGTACGGATCGCTTCATCGGAATGGGCTTGTTCATGTTCGTGCCGCCCGAGTATCTGCGGATTCCGACCGTCGGCGTCTACCTCTGGGTCTTCACGCTTGCCGCGGTCTCGACGGTGGTTCTGTTCGGCTGGAAGAAGTGGAAGATTCCGGCCCCGGATGCGTCGGCGCCGGTCACAACTGCCGCCTGACGTGGCAGTATCGGACTCATGGCACTTCAACTGAACCTTGTCGGTGACCCCGAAGCTGATGCTCTCCTCGCCGAGGACCCGTTGGCGTTGTTGATCGGAATGCTTCTCGATCAACAGGTTCCGATGGAAACGGCCTTCCTCGGTCCGAAGAAGCTGGCGGATCGGCTCAGCGGTATCGACGTCAGGCGTATCGCCGACATGGACACCGACGAGTTCATCGCCGTCTGTGCCGAGCCTCCGGCTGTGCACCGATTCCCCAAGTCGATGGGCGAGCGTATCCAGCTCATGTGCCAGTTCATCGTCGAGAACTACGACGGCGACACCGCGGCGATCTGGACTTCGGGAAATCCCGACGGCAAGGAAGTGCTGAAACGGCTCAAAGCCCTACCCGGTTACGGGGATCAGAAAGCCCGGATCTTCCTGGCGTTGCTCGGAAAACAGATCGGCGTCGAGCCGAAAGGTTGGCGCCAAGCGGCCGGCGACTACGGGCTCGAAGGTTCGAGGCGCTCGATTGCAGACGTGGTCGACGAACAGTCTTTGCTCGAGGTCCGCGAGTTCAAGAAGGCCGCAAAGGCAGCAGCGAAGGCCGACAAGAAGTAAGCCGCTTTCAGGATTTCCGGGACCCGCTCGCACGCACTACTTTCATCAGGTCTCCTGCGGGACCCTCGAGCTGACGCGGGGGACGCCACACTGCGCGCAGGGATCGGTCGAGTTCCAAGCCTTCGACGGCTACCACCCGAAGTTCTCCCTGCTTCACCTGGTCCTCGACGGCCAGCGTGCTCAGTACAGCCGGGCCGACGCCACCGAGCACGCTGGTTCGAATCGCGGCCGAACTACCCAGTTCCAACAACGGCGCACCGCGCTCGTATTCGTGTAACGCCAGGTCGAGAGTCGTTCTGGTTCCCGATCCGGGCTCGCGCACCAGCAGCGGCGTCGCTGCCAGTTCGGCGACGGTCAGCGGCTTTCGTCGACGCGCCCATGGATGATCCGGATGAACGACCACGACCAGCGAGTCGCGCGCGACGGTGACGCTGGACAGGCTCTTCGGAACGGTCGGTGACTCGACGAATCCGAGGTCGCACATTCCCACCTCTACAGCCTCGAGGACGCGGGTCGAGTTGTAAACCTGAAGGTGGACGGTGACACCAGGATGTAGTGACCGAAAGATACCGAGCCAGGCCGGAATCAGATGTTCGGCGACGGTCATGCTGGCACACACGGTCAATTCCGCGGATCGTTCGGTCCGCATCCCTTCGGCGACGTCGAGAAGCTGCCTCGAGTTGGCGAGGACGCGGCGCGCCCAGTGGACGATGACGGTCCCCTGCGGAGTCAAAGTCGCCCCCGTCGACCTTCGGTGTATGAGTGGCATCCCGAGCTGCCGCTCGAGGGCTTTGACGGCGCGGCTGGCATTCGGCTGCGCAATGTTTGCTGAACGGCTTGCCGCACTGAGACTTCCGTGATCATCGATGCCGATGAGTAGCTCGAGAGTGGTGAGGTCGGGCCACCGTCTGGTCATGCAAACAGGCTATACCGAACTTCAGGTTCATATCGATTTGATATGCCGTGATGGTAGAAATCGCCCTACCGGAGCGATGGTGGCTCAAGGACGCTGGATGAGTGAACCGTGATGTGAAGTCCGTGGCCGAGAAACCCGCAGTCGCCCCTTCGTCAGAAGTACGACGGTGGTCCAGTGTGGCTGCATTGGTGCCCGGAGTTGCGTTGTGCGCCTTGGGGGCCACGGTCGCGCTGATAGCCGGTCAGTTCACCTCCGCCGTGAGTCCGTTGCTGATTGCGATCGTGGCGGGTGCGGTGTTGGCGAATACCGTCTCTTTGCCGGCGAAATTCCAACCTGGCCTGGCATTCTCGGCGAAACGGCTACTTCGGGTGGGTATCGCTCTGCTCGGGCTGCAATTGATGTTCTCCGACATCGTCGGTTTGGGCTGGGGAGTGATCGCCGTTGTGGTGGCGATTGTGTTCCTCGGTATCGCCGGGACCATGTATGCCGGAAAACTTCTCGGATTGAGTTGGTCGCAGAGAATTCTGATTGCCTGCGGCTTCTCGATCTGTGGTGCTGCCGCCGTGGCTGCTGCGGACGGTGTGGTGAATGCGCGAGAGGAAGAGTTGCTCACCGCTGTTGCGTTGGTGGTGATCTTCGGAACTCTGATGATTCCGACAATCCCACTGTTGGCCAACGCTTTCGGTATGAACGAGGTCGGTGCAGGCATGTGGGCCGGTGGGTCGATCCACGAAGTGGCGCAAGTGGTGGCTGCCGGCAGCGCTCTCGGCGCCACCGCGTTGGGTGTCGCGACCGTGGTGAAACTTGCGCGCGTGTTGATGTTGGCGCCGGTCATGGCATTTCTGAGCATCCGGCAACGCAGGATGGTCGACAGCACCGCCACCAAGCGTCCTCCGTTGGTTCCGTTTTTCGTCGTGGCGTTCATCGGCTGTACGGGCTTGCGCTCCACGGGCATCTTGCCGGATGAGCTTCTGGGGCTGGCGAAGACGGTGCAGACGGCGCTGTTGGCCGCCGCGATGTTCGCACTCGGGCTGGGGGTGCGGTTGAGCGTCATTCGTGGAGTTGGCGCCCGGCCATTCGTGCTGGCCGCGATTTCCACTGTGTGGGTGGCAACGATCGCCTACGTCGGAGTCGTGCTGGTCAGCTGATCGAGCGCTGAGTCCGCCACGCGCTCGGGCTCATCGAGAACTGAGTGCGAAACCAGCGCGAGAAACTACCCTGCGTCGAAAACCCTAGGTGCACAGCCACTTCGGTCAATGAATAGCGAGGGTTGGAGACAAATCGTTCCGCGAGGGAGCTTCGAACCGAATTGAGAACGGCCGTGAACGTATCTCCGGATTCGGCGAGATGACGGTGCAGTGTCCGCCGGTCGAATCCGAGACTGCGTGCCACCTGCTCGACAGAGCAGCGGCCGGTCGGAAGCAGAACTTCGATCAATTCCTTGGTGCGGCTGAGGGTGTCGGAGGTTTCCGATGCGGGAAGTGAGTCGAGGAACTGGCGAGCGTACGGCCGGAGTAACTCGTCGGAAAGTTGGTTAGCCGCATCCAGGTCGGCGGCGAAGAAAACGATGCCGGTGAACTCGTGATCGAATTCCACCGTCTCGCCGAGGATTCGCCGATGCGTGCTCGTGTCTTTCGGGGCATTGTGCGTGAATCCCACGCTGACCGGTTGCCATCGAGAACCCAGGAAACTTCGCAGGATCTGCAGCGTCGCGCCGACTGCGAGTTCGACGCTCTGTCTGGTGTCGACCGGTTCGCCGACCTCGAGCGAGATTCGCAGGGTGGCGAGTCCGTTGACCTCGTTCAATCGAATGCGTAATGACTCGTTGTACGTGTGCTCGTATCGCATCAATACGTCGAGCGCGCTCCTGACGTCTGGTTCTTCCCTGATGACCAAGCTGAGGGGACCGAGATTGGACAGTCGACGCAGGCCGGCGAGTAGAAGCCCGAAGTCTTCGTGTCCGGACTCCGCTGCCGATCGCTCCAGGAGCGATGCGATGGAGGCGGCCGGTACCCATTGGTCGGGGTTCGCCAGGCTTGCCGGGCTCAGGCCGACACTTCTCATGAGGGCCACAGCGTCCACGTCCACTGTTCGGCACAGGTCGACGTATCGGTTCAGTGACGCGTAGCGGGCGAGTGGCTTCATAGGTCCCCCTTTACTCGATGTCCCGAAATGTTGTGTTGCGTGTCTCGTCAAGTTAAGCATGTGAGCCGGATCTCACATAGTTTTGTTCACATAAGTTCGGCACGACCACGAAGTCGAGCACCGACTTCTGGAAGTTGTTGCGTACGAATACAGCTCGACCGTAATCGAGTCGAACCCGCCCACAGAATTGGAGAGCATTGATGGCAAACGCCATTCGGTTCCACGAGATCGGCACACCGTCCGTCATGCGCTGGGAAGAGATCGAGGTAGGACGACCGGGCGCCGGAGAGGTTCGGGTTCGTCATGAAGCGGTGGGGTTGAACTTCGCCGACACCTACTTTCGAAGTGGCCTCTATCCTGCGCAATTGCCTGCCGGGATGGGCGTCGAGGGCGCCGGTGTGGTCGAAGAGATCGGCGAGGGAGTAGTCGATTTTGCGGTGGGGGACCGTGTGACCTACACCGGCAGTCCGCTGGGTGCGTACGCCACCGAGCGGATCATGGCGTCGTCCGACCTGATCGCGCTACCCGACGGCATCGCCTTCGACACCGCGGCCGCCATGACCATGCGAGGACTGACTGCCGCCTACCTTCTGCGTCGCATCTACCCGTTGAAAGCGGGAGACACCGTGTTGCTACATGCTGCGGCGGGCGGGGTTGGACTGATCTTCACCCAGTGGGCAAAACTGTTGGGAATCAAAGTGATCGGAACGGTGTCGAGCGACGAGAAGGCGAGCGTTGCCCGAGCTCACGGGTGCGATGAAGTCGTCATCTACACCCGCGAGGACGTCGTCGCGCGTGTCAAGGAGATCACCGGGGGCGTCGGCGTGCCGGTTGTCTACGACAGTATCGGGCAATCCACGTTCGACATCTCTCTCGATTGCCTTGCCAGGCGGGGGCTGCTGGTGTGCTTCGGAACGGCGTCCGGACCGACTCCGCCGATTCAGGCAATGCAGTTGGCAGTCAAGGGATCACTCTTCCTCACACGTCCGGCTCTCGCCGATTACATCGCGGATCCCGAAGAACGTGCCGAACTGGCGGGCGAACTGTTCTCACACGTCGAGTCCGGGCGAATCAAGATCGAGATCAACCAGCGGTACCCCCTCGAAGATGCGGTGCGTGCGCACCACGACATGGAGTCCGGTCGCAGTATCGGTTCCTCCGTCTTCTCCGTCTGAACCGAAACAGCACTTCCCAGAGGAATTGTCATGACCAACACCGCAACGCTCACAGAAAACCTTCCCTCGTCGAGGAATACGATCCGCGTCGAGAAATTGACCTGTTCGATCGGGGCAGAGTTGTCCGGGGTGGATCTCGGCGAGGTCGCGCGAGATGATGCACTCTTCGCCGAAATCAAGGCATTGTTGCTCGAACACAAGGTTCTGTTCTTTCGCGACCAGACCTTCTCCAAAGCCGAGCACGTAGAACTTGCCCAGCGATTCGGTGAACTCGAGGATCATCCGGCTCTGGGCAGCGACCCCGACCACCCGGGCCTGGTCCGCATCTACAAGGATCTGGACAGCCCACCGGAGCATTTCGAGAATGCATATCACTGCGACGCCACCTGGCGCGTTAACCCGCCCATGGGATGTGTATTGCGTTGTGTGGAAACACCTCCTGTCGGCGGCGACACGATTTGGGTGAACATGGCACTCGCCTACGAGAATCTGCCGGCGCGGGTCAAGGAGCAGATCAAGGATCTGCGTGCCAGGCACAGTATCGAGTCGACCTTCGGCGCTCGGATGCCGATCGAACAGCGGCACCAGCTGAAGGAACGCTTTCCCGACGCCGAACATCCCGTGGTACGAACACATCCGGAGACCGGCGAGAAGATTCTCTTCGTCAATTCGTTCGCCACACACCTCGTGAACTATCACACGCCCGAGAACGTCCGCTATGGAATCGATTACGCCCCCGGCGCCGGGAATCTGCTCACTTACCTGGCGAGCCAGGCTCAGATTCCCGAGTACCAGGTTCGGTGGCGTTGGACCGAAAACAGCGTCGCGATCTGGGACAACCGTTCGACACAGCATTACGCGGTGCAGGACTACTGGCCCGCGGTTCGAAAGATGGAGCGCGCCGGAATCATCGGCGACGCACCGTTCTGATCTCTCTTCCCAGCCCCGAAGATAAATTCATTCACTCGATCGGAGTCACGCTATGCATTTCCACGACGATTCACTGTTCCCCGAAACCCAGGACAAGCTTGTCATCACCGTTGCTCCCTACGGACCGGAGTGGGAGCCGGACGATTTTGCAGAAGACCTCCCTCTGTCGATGGACGAGCACGTCCAGCAAGCCGTCGACTGTTTCAACGCCGGTGCCACAGTTCTCCACATCCACGTGCGTGAACTCGACGGCAAGGGCTCGAAGCGTCTGTCGAAGTTCAACGAGCTTCTCGGTCGCTTGCGTGAGGCCGTTCCCGAGATGATTCTGCAGGTCGGCGGGTCGATTTCGTTTGCCCCGGAGGGGGAAGGTGCCGATGCGAAGTGGTTGTCCGACGACGTGCGTCACATGCTGGCGGAATTGGAGCCGGCTCCCGATCAGGTGACGATCGCGATCAATACCAGCCAGATGAACATCATGGAACTGATGACCGACGACGACATCGCGGGTACGTCGATGCAGCGTCCGGAATTGGCCGATACGTATCGGGAAATGACTGTGCCCGCCGGTCCGGAGTGGGTGGCAGAGCACCTGCGCCGGTTGCAGGCCGCCGGAATCCAGCCGCATTTCCAGTTGTCCAGTATTCCGCAGCTCGAAACGGTGGAGCGGTTGATCCGACGCGGCATCTACACGGGTCCGGTCAACCTCACGTGGGTCGCAATCGGCGGCGGCTTCGACGGACCCAACCCGTACAACATGATGAACTTCGTCCAGCGTGTTCCCGACGGTGCGTGCCTGACGCTGGAAACGCTGATGCGTAGCGTCCTGCCGGTGAACACGATGGCCATCGCGATGGGCTTGCACGCTCGTTGCGGCAACGAGGACACCATCTGGGGCCGCAAGGGCGAGAAGATGACGTCGGTGCAGCAGATCGAGCAGTTGGTGCGCATTGCAGGCGAATTGGGCCGCGAGGTGGCTACCGCGAAGGAAGCTCGGGACATCTACCGGATCGGTGAGGCATATGCCGACACCGACGAGACGTTGGCGAAGCTGGGTTACGCGCCCAACCGCCGGATCGGCCAGCTGGGATTCACGCAGCACGCCTGAGTTCGCACCCTCTCGTACAACAGTTCCGGGGGTACGAACCGCGACGGTTCGTACCCCCGAATCCCCCCGTCTACCTCGAGTACTTCCTAGGAGAGTCATGGGACTGCAAGCTCCCGCCACGCCACGTGTGGACACCGCGCTCGGAACCGGCGGACGACGAAAGTTATACCCGTGGATCGTTTTCGCCCTGGCTTTCGGTCTTCTGCTCTCGGACTACATGTCGAGGCAGGTGCTCAGTGCAGTCTTCCCGATCCTGAAAGCGGACTGGGATCTCTCCGATTCGCACCTCGCCTCCCTGAGCAGCGTGGTGGCATTGATGGTCGGGCTGTTGACGTTCCCGTTGTCGCTGCTCGCGGACCGCTGGGGCCGCGTCAAGAGCTTGATCTTGATGGCGGTGTTGTGGAGTGTCGCGACGTTGCTGTGCGCAATCGCTCAGACCTACGAACAGATGTTGGGCGCCCGGTTCCTGGTCGGTGTCGGTGAAGCGGCGTACGGCAGCGTGGGTATCGCCGTGGTCCTCAGTGTGTTTGCGCCCCGCGTGCACGCAGCTCTTGCAGGTGCCTTCATGGCCGGTGGATCGTTCGGTTCGGTCATCGGTGTGGCAATCGGTGGGTTCATCGCAGTCCAGTTCAGTTGGCGGTGGTCTTTTGCCGCCATGGCAATCTTCGGTCTGATTCTGGTCGCGCTCTTCCGTGCCCTCGTCACCGAGAAGAAGCTCACCGCTTACGCCGTCGAGGCCGCGCCGGATGCCGCCGGGGAAGCGGTGAGACACGACGGTTTTCGTGCGCCGGTGTCCTCGCTGTTCACCAATCCCGCCGTGTTGTTCGCCTACATCGGTGGTGGTCTCCAGATGTTCACCGCCGCTGTACTTCTGGCGTGGTTGCCGAGCTTCTTCAATCGTTACTACGATTTGGCCCCGGACAAGGCCGGCGTCACGGCTTCCGTGTTCGTCCTCCTGGTCGGAAGCGGGATGGTGGTCTGCGGTTTCATCACAGATAGATTCAGCCGCGACGATTCGGCGCGAAAATGGACCACCGCCATTGTCTACTGCGCCATCTCGTTGGTGACGCTGAGCGTCGGGCTCCGGTTGGGCACGGGGACAGCACAACTCGTGTTGCTCGGTATCGGTGCATTCTTCTCCGCCGGTTCGTCGGGGCCGACGGCAGCGATGGTCGCGAACCTTACCCATCACTCGATTCGAGCGTCGGCCATGGGAACGCTCACCGTCGCCAACAACCTTCTCGGGCTGGCGCTCGGTCCCTTCGTTGTCGGCATCCTCGCCGATCACCTGGGTCTTCTCGGCGCTCTACAGCTTTCGCCCTTCGTCTATGTCGTCGCGGCCCTCGCGTTGGTAGCCGGCAAGCGTGCCTATCCCGCCGGGATGAGGCGGCTGGCGACGTTGCAGAATCGGCCCGAGATCCCCGGCGCCACTGAAGTAACAGACGTTCGGAGCTCATGATGAATGAATCAACTACGGTAGTAATGGTTCCCGGTCTGCGGGATCATGTCGAAGATCATTGGCAGACTCACCTCGCGCGCAGGCTCGACAACGTTCTGACGGTTCCTCCCCTCGAGACCGACAAGCTCAGCCGCGATGCGCGGGTTGCGGCATTGAACGAGGTGCTGACAAGTGTCTGCGGGCCGGTGGTCCTGGTCGGGCACAGCGCCGGAGTCATGACAGTTGCTCACTGGGCGAGGGCGCATCATCGAGAGGTTGCGGGCGCACTTCTGGTCACGCCGGCGGATCTCGAACTTCCGCTGCCCGAGTCTTATCCGTCTCTCGAAGATCTCGACCGTCACGGGTGGCTACCGATACCGCGTCAGCGTCTGCCGTTTCCGAGCACGGTCGCGGCGAGTCGGAACGATCCGCTGGCCGGGTATCGCCGAGTTGTGGGTCTGGCTGAAGGATGGGGGAGTCGGTTGCTGGATCTGGGTGAGGTCGGACATCTCAATCCGGCGTCCGGATACGGGTATTGGCCGCGGGCGGAATCGTTGGTGCGGGAACTGCTCGAGTCGGTGTCGCGCGCTGCCTCGTCTCATGCCACGGATTCCGATGCGCAGGAGGAACACAGTCATGCTTGATCTTGCTGCTCTGCTGGAAGACTCGGCCCGGCGGTACCCGGAACGGGATGCGCTGGTTCTCGGGGAAGCGAGGCTGACGTATGCGCAGTTCGACGCGTACGCGAATCGCATCGCCCATCTGCTCGTCTCGCGGGGTGTCGAGCCAGGTGACAAGGTGGCGTTGTCCTGCCCGAACGTTCTCGAGTTCCCGATCGTCTACTACGGCATTCTCAAGGCCGGCGGCGTCGTCGTTCCTCTGAACATTCTGCTCAAGGGGCGCGAAATCGCCTATCACCTGGCTGATTCGGAAGCAAAGCTGTACTTCTGTTTCGAGGGAAGTCCCGAATTGCCGATCGCTGAGTACGCCATCGCCGGGTTCGAGCAGAGCGAGACCTGTTCGGCCCTGATCGTGATCAGCGCCGAGTCGGGTGCACCGTCGTCGATCCTCGGAGTCGAGACTCTAGGCGAAGCACTGGCGTCCGTGTCCGGCACGGAAACGCCTGCAGTCGCGGTTGTTCGTGAACCGACGGACACCGCGGTCATTCTCTACACCAGCGGCACTATTGGAAAGCCCAAGGGCGCCGAACTCACTCACTGCAACATGGTCTTGAATGCACTGTCGACCAACCGGTTGTTCGAGAGCGTTCCGTCCATGCATGAGCGTTATCTCCTGACTTTGCCGTTGTTCCACTCGTTCGGCCAGACAGTGACCATGAATGCGGGAATCTGCGTCGGTGCCACTTTGGTGTTGATGCCGCGCTTCGATGCGACCGCGGCACTCGAGATCATGGAACGCGAAAAGATCTCGGTCTTCGCGGGCGTCCCGACCATGTATTGGGGACTGCTCGGCGTGCTGGACGAGGTAGTGAAATCCGGGGTGGATATCGAGACCGTTGCACAGAACATGCGGTGCGCGATCTCGGGTGGCGCAGCGCTTCCCGTGGAAATATTGACACAGTTCCGGGAACGCTTCGGTGTTCAGATCCTCGAAGGGTACGGGTTGTCCGAGACCTCTCCGCTGGCCTTGTTCAGTGCCCCGGAGAGTGACCCCCGGCCCGGTTCGATCGGCGTGCCGATCTGGGGCGTCGAAGCGCGGCTTGTCGACGACTCTTGGCACACGATCGCCGGCCCCGATGAAGTGGGAGAGTTGGCCATTCGCGGGCACAACGTCATGAAGGGCTATTTCAACCGACCAGAGGCGACGGCGGAAGTCATGTGCGACGGATGGTTTCGCACCGGGGATTTGGCACGGGTCGATACCGACGGAAATTACTACATCGTCGATCGCGTGAAGGACATGATCGTGCGGGGCGGATTCAACGTCTACCCACGCGAAATCGAAGAGGTTCTGCTCACTCACCCAGCCGTCTCACTCGTCGCCGTCGTCGGGGTGCCGGACACGAGCCTCGGCGAAGAAGTTGTCGCGTTCGTGATCCGAGAGCCGAGTGAAGAGATCTCCGAATCGGATCTCGTGGAATGGACGCGGGAACAGATGGCCGCCTACAAATATCCGCGTCGCATCGAGTTCGTGCCGTCGCTGCCGATGACGGCAACCGGAAAGATTCTCAAACGTGAACTGAATCAAGCATTTTCGATGGTCTGAGGAGATCGATGACTGACGTTCGAGCAAGTGAAGCTTTTCCCGTGACCCAGGCCATGAAGGATTCGGGTGGCTGGAATCCGTTGTGGGACGGACTTTCGGAGCTGGATCCCGAGTGGACCGAGCTGTACATGAAGACAGCGATGCAGCCCTGGAACAGCGGGGTGCTGTCACCTCAGGTGATCCAGTTGCTGTGCATAGCCGTCGATGCGGCGAGCACACACATGTACGCGCCCGGCGTACGACGCCATATTCGCGCCGCGCTCGACATGGGAGTGACCTCGAAGGAGATTCTCAAGGTGCTGAAACTGACCACCGTCGTCGGGATTCATTCCTGCAATGTCGGCGTTCCGATCCTGATGGAGGAAATCGCGAACCGCTGAGGGCGGTCAGTCCCGCTCGCGGTTCTCCCGTTCCTCCCGCTGACGCTGGAGGAACGGGCTCGGGTTCTGTCCGCCGATCGGACCGTGGCCGAGGACTCCGTGCTCGTAGGCCGACTCCGCGTGCAGGGCAACGTCGATTCCGCGGGCCTCGTCTTCACGCGAAATGCGGAAGCCGAAGGTCTTGTCGATGAGCTTTCCGAGACCGTAGGTCACACCGAAGGCATAGAGCGCGACCACGACGACGCCGACGAACTGCTTGCCCAACTGCGCGAATCCACCGCCGAAGAACAAACCTTCCGGACCGCCCGTCATCACGGCCGTCGCGAGGAGTCCGATCAGCAACGAGCCGACGATTCCACCGACGAGGTGCACGCCGACGACGTCGAGGGAGTCGTCGTAGCCGAGCTTGTGCTTCCATCCCACGGCGTACGAGCAGACGATGCCGGCGATCAGACCGATGACGAGCGCACCGAACATGTTCACCGTTCCGCACGACGGGGTGATCGCGACCAGACCGGCGACGACGCCCGAAGCTGCGCCGAACGTCGTGGGGTGTCCGTCACGATTCTGCTCGACGAACAGCCAGCCGAGTAGTCCGGTGCAACCGGCGACGAGTGTGTTGAGGAAGATCTGCGAGGCCATACCGTCGGCCGCAAGGGCCGAGCCGGCGTTGAATCCGAACCAACCGAACCAGAGCAGGCCGACGCCGAGCAGGACGAACGGCAGATTGTGCGGACGCATCGACTCGGCCTTGAAACCCATCCGCTGGCCGAGGACCAGTGCCAATGCCAGACCCGACGCTCCGGACACGATTTCGACCACGAGGCCACCGGCGTAGTCGAGTGCGCCCATCTGGGCGAGCCATCCCTGCGGATTCCACACCCAGTGAGCAACGGGGACATAGACGAGCAAGGACCAGATGGGGACGAAGATCATCCAGGCGGAGAACTTCGCGCGGTCGGCGATCGCACCACTGATGAGTGCTGCAGTAAGGATTGCGAACGTCAATTGGAAGGTTGCGAACAACACTTCCGGGACATTCCCGTGCACGGTCGACGGGTCGATGCCCGCCATGCCGATGTGTTCGAGTCCGCCGATGATGCCACCGTGATCGTCGCCGAACACGAGGCTGTAGCCCACGAACAACCACGCGACCGTGACGAGTGCGATGGAGACGAAACTCATCATGATCATGTTGAGTACGCCCGTCGAGCGGACCATGCCGCCGTAGAACAGTGCGAGTCCTGGCGTCATCAGAAGTACGAGTGCAGTACTGACGAGCAACCAGGCAGTCGCTCCGGCATCGATGGTGGCGGGCACAGTTTTCTCCTCACGCACGCGGACCAGCCCGCGTGCACGGAACCCACGATGAGTGCGTGCGGTTTCCTCCGCACTGCGATTGTGTTGCGAACATGTTTCGGGAGAAGTCGGCGTTGCACCCGCACCGGACCACCTGTCGTGGGTCGCCGGTAGTCTTTGCGCGTGGCCCTGTACCGGAAGTATCGACCCGCGTCCTTCGCCGAGGTGGTGGGGCAGGAGCATGTCACCGCACCGCTCAGCACGGCCCTCGACACCGGACGCATCAACCATGCCTACCTGTTTTCCGGCCCGCGCGGCTGCGGAAAGACGTCGTCGGCGCGAATCCTGGCGCGTTCGCTGAACTGTGAGCAGGGACCGACGTCGACGCCGTGCGACGTGTGCGACTCGTGCGTTTCGCTGGGCCCGGGCGGCACAGGCAACCTGGATGTGACGGAACTCGACGCCGCAAGTCACGGTGGCGTCGACGACACCCGAGAACTCCGAGACAAGGCGTTCCACGCACCCGCCGCATCTCGCTACCGCGTCTTCATCATCGACGAGGCACACATGGTGACGGCGGCGGGTTTCAATGCGCTGCTCAAGATCGTCGAAGAGCCGCCGGAACACCTCATCTTCATCTTTGCGACGACGGAACCGGAAAAGGTTCTCCCGACCATCCGTTCGCGTACACACCATTACCCGTTCCGCCTGTTGGCGCCGTCGACCATGCGCGGACTCCTGGAAAAGATCTGCGCCCAGGAGGGCGTACCGGTCGAACCTGCGGTGTATCCACTGGTCATCAAGGCCGGCGGCGGTTCCCCTCGTGACTCGTTGAGTGTCCTCGATCAGCTGCTCGCGGGCGCAGGAGAAGAAGGTGTCACGTATCCGCGCGCGCTCTCTCTTCTCGGAGTCACCGACGTCGCGCTCATCGACGAAGCAGTAGACGCCCTGTCTGCTAGTGACGGGGCCGCGTTGTTCGGCACTGTCGATCGCGTGATGGACGCCGGTCACGATCCACGCCGATTCGCGCTCGATCTTCTCGAGCGCCTGCGTGATCTCATCTTGATGCAGGCTGTTTCCGACGCCAGCGAACGAGGATTGGTCGACGCTCCGGAAGCGGAGCTGGTCACGATGCGTGAGCAGATTCAACGAGTCGGCCCGGCCACGCTCACCCGCTTCGCCGAGACTGTCCATGCCGGACTCAGCGAAATGCGTGGTGCGACGGCGCCGCGGCTGCTGCTCGAAGTGATGTGCGCGCGAATGCTGCTGCCGTCGGCCTCCGACACCGAGTCAGCTGTATTGCAGCGGCTGGAGCGCCTGGAACAAGGTATTCCGGCTGCCGGAGTCGCGGCTGCTCCTCGCGCGGCAGCAACGCCGGCACCCACCGTGCCGCCGCTCGAACCGGAGATTGCTTCCAAGTTTCAACGGCCCTCTCAACGCAAGGCCGAGCCTGAGGCACGGCCGGAACCAGCCGCGCCTGCTCCAGCTGCGGCGCCGCCGGTTGTGGAGGCTCCTGTCGTCGAACCTCCGGTAGCGGCAGTTCCCGTCGTCGAGACTCCCACTGTCGAGATCGTGGAACCGCCGGTTGCCGAAGCTCCGGTGGTTGAAGCTCCGGTTGCCGAAGCTCCAATAGTTGAAGCTCCTGTGGTTGAACCACCGGTTACTGCTTCTGTTGAGGCGGAAGAGCTGATCGGGCTTGCCGAGCCGGAACCCGACTACGAGCCCGAGCCCGAGTTCGACGAGCCGGCGGTTGCCGAAGCTGCGCCGGTCTCGGCAGGCCCCACAGTCGAGACTCTCCGTGAATCGTGGAACACCTTGCGCAACAAGGTCGGTGAACGAAACAAGGTTCTTCCGGCCATGCTGTCCGCTGCGACGGTTCACGACGTGCGTGGACATGTCGTTGTCATCGCTCACGGCTCACCGGTCCTGGGTGCTCGTGTGACGCAACCGCACAACGCGGCGGTCATTTGCGAGGTCCTTGCCGAAATGTTCGGTGGCACTTGGCAAGTCGAGTATCAAGAAGGTGCGCCTACAGCGCCGACAGTATCGAGCGCAACCAAGGCGACAGAAGCTCCGAGCCGCCCTGCCGCTGCGCCCCGCTTCTCACGGCCCAGTCAGGAGCGCGCAGCGCAGCAGCCCAAGGCCCCGCAGCCCCAGCGCGGAGATTCGGACGACATTCCGCCGCCCGAGGCCCCCGACTATCCGGAAGACCCTGGACCGGCGCCTGCTCCTGAGGTCGACTACGAGGCAACTCCTCCGCCTGCAACGCCGGAGGACGAGGACGAGATGTTTGCGGAGGCGGCTGAGCCCGCTGATCCGACTGCCAGACGTGATCCCGAGGATGTTGCAAAGGAACTCCTCAAGGACGTCCTCGGAGCTCGCCGCCTCGAAAGCTGAGTTGCCGAGTCGGTCCGTGTGCGTGAAACAGCTGTCGGAATCCAGCTGCACCACTGTGTGATCGAATTGTTATAAGTGCCGTTCCCTTTGTGTGCGCGCGTCTCGAAAGCGCACCGGCTCGGCCTCGCAAAGCTGAATTGTATGTGGCTGGTTTGCTGGCACATTCGTTCGCTCAGTTCCGGTGTAACGAAACGTCGATTCGGACGATGGTCGCCGAAGAATATCTGGAAGTTCTCGTTGTCTGATGGGCATTCGAGTGCTGCTGTTAAATTTCGGTGTGTCACGAATGTTCAGATTGATAGTTGTCGGATGTTTGTTTTGCGGGGATCGACCAATTTGGGACATTCGGCGAATTGGCCACATGTTCGGCATTGCGGTATTTCGGTGCATATTCAACTGAATATTTGCCGATCGCGAGTAAATGGCGGCCGTGAAACCGGGATCCGGTACGGATGTTCAAGCAGGAGCATGACCGGTTGCGAAGCAAATAAGTAACTCCGAGTTACAGCTAACTCTCGATTGCTGTCAAATTGCTGAAACACGTTCATTGCGACGAACGACCTTTGTTATTTGTTTATGCCTTGAGGTGAATCTGCGTTTTACACACCGATGAGGGCGTGGTTAGTCTTCGGTCGATTGAGTCTCCCGTGGATGCGCGCGAAAATAGGAAGTGTAAGATGACTGAAGATTCAACTAATCCTGCGATTGCGATAGTCGGGATGAGCATGTGGTCCCCCGGTGCACATGATCTGCAAGGATTTTGGGAGAACGTCCTCGCGCGTCGGATGCAATTCCGAAAGTTTCCGGAGTCACGGATGTCCCTCGACGACTACTGGAGCGCGAGCCCTGACGACGTCGACAAGACATACGCCGATCGCGGCGCGTTCATGGATGGTTTCGAATTCGACTGGGTCGGTCGCCGGATACCGGAGCGGACCTTCAAGTCGACAGATCTCACACACTGGTTGGCTCTGGAAACAGCACTCGGGGCTTTGACGGACGCGGGCTACAGCCGAGGATCGGTACCCACTGGACGCAGCGCCGCAATCGTCGGCAACTCCCTCACCGGTGAAGAATCCCGGATGTGGTCGATGCGTTTGCGTTGGCCTTACGTCAAGCGCGCACTCGCTGTGGCAGCCGAAGCGCGCCAGTTGGACAGTTCCGTCGCCGATGCTCTCGCCGAGACGATGGAAGATGTCTACAAGGGCCCATTGGTGGAGCCGAGTGAAGACACTCTCGCCGGCATGTTGTCGAATACGATTGCCGGCCGGATCTGCAATTATCTCGACTTCAACGGCGGCGGGTACGTCGTGGACGGTGCGTGCGCGTCCGGAATGCTCGCGGTGGCGACTGCAGCCGAAAAGCTGGCGTCCGGCGCGGCCGACTTCGTCTTGGCAGGGGGAGTCGACGTCAGCTTGGATCCTTTGGAACTGGTGGGATTCGCCCGTTTGGGTGCACTGACCCGTGGCGACATGAACGTGTACGACGCAAGCCGAAGCGGATTCATCCCGGGTGAAGGTTGCGGATTCGTGGCCTTGAAACGACTCGAGGACGCCAGGGCGGACGGCGACTACGTGTACGCGACGATTCGCGGCTGGGGCATCTCCACCGATGGCAAGGGTGGAATCACCAAGCCCCGCGCCGAAACTCAGGCCGAGATGATCCGTCGCGCATACTCGCGAGCGGGATTCGCGGCCAGCGAGGTTGCCTTCGTCGAAGGACACGGAACTGGTACTCCCGTCGGAGACCCCGTCGAACTGGCCGGCGTCCAGCAGGCCGCTCAGACGGACGGGCCCGTCGAGGCTCGTAGCATCGGCATGACGTCACTGAAGTCGTTGATCGGGCACACGAAGGCGGCGTCGGGCATCCTTGCGCTGATCAAGGCGACCATGGCCGTCAATCAACGAATCCTTCCGCCGCTCGCCGGTTGCACCGACCCGAACCCGGCGTTCGGAACCGAAGCGCCGGCACTCTTTCCGCTCGTCAACGGTGAGATCAGAGATCCGTCCGAGAAGATGCGTGCCGGTGCGCAAGCCATGGGTTTCGGCGGTATCAACTGCCACGTCGCGATCGAATCGGCTGATGCACCATCCAGCAAGCTGACACCCTCGCAAGACGTCCGCACGATGATGGCGTCGTATCAGGACACCGAGGTTTTCGTACTTTCTGCAGATTCCGCGGTGGACTTGGCGACCCGAGCGCGGGATGTTGCAGATCTGGCGGTTCCGTTGAGTGTTGCCGAGCTGCTGGACTTTTCGGCGAAACTCTCTCGAGTGATCTCGCCGACCGCGCCCTTCCGTGCCGCAGTGGTGGCCGGACGTCCCGCGCAGTTGGCCGAACGCATGCGTCAGCTTGCCGTGATCTGCGAGAACTCCGCTCCTGCATCCGGTCAGGTGAAGGTCGTGAGCAACGAGATCTCGATCTCGAACGCCGTCCACCACGACATCGGATTCCTGTTCCCGGGACAGGGATCCCAACAACTAGAGATGGCGCGCGTGCTGATCGAGCGCTTCGAGTGGGCACGCGAACTGGCGACCGAGGCGGACGGCTGGTTGGAGGGAGTTGGAGCGGAGGCGATCACGCCTCGAATTCTGCGGAACCCGGTCAAGAGCGCTGACGCTGCGGAATTGGCGAAGTGGAAGCGGGATCTCGCCCAGACGCAGTTCACCCAGCCTGCCGTCGCTTTGGCTTCGCTGCTCTGGTTCGAGTACCTCCGCCGATTGGGTGTCACACCCAGTGCTGTCGCCGGCCACAGTCTCGGCGAGTTGACCGCGCTCTACGCGGCAGGAGCTTACGACCAGAAGACGCTGATCACCTTGGCTGCGGCGAAGGGTGCGGCCATGGCTGTCAGTGGTGGTGGAAACGGCGCGATGGCGAGCCTGACCTGCGACCGATCGACGGCTGAGGCGATCATCGCGGAAACAAAGGGTTACGCGACCGTCGCGAATCTGAATACGCCTACACAGACCGTGGTTTCGGGCACCAAAGACGCGGTCGACGATGTGGTTGCCATCGCGAAGACGCGCGGAGTGTCGGCTCAGGCGCTTGCCGTGTCGAATGCTTTCCACTCCGAGATGATGAACGAGGCCGAGCGGGAGCTGAAGTCCACTGCGCCCGTTGACGAGCAAGTCGATTCGCTGACTTGCCCCGTGTATTCCTGCGTCGAAGGGAAACGCGTACAGACGCCACTGGCACTTCGCGAATTGGTCACCAAACAGGTTGTCTCACCGGTCGACTGGGTCAAGACGGTAAGTGGAATCTCGCAGGACGTGGACCTGCTCGTCGAGGTCGGTCCCGGCCGTGTGCTGACCGGGCTCACCAAGGCGATCAATGGGACCGACGGCGTGCGCTGCTTCCCCGTTGCGTCCAAGTCCGGACGCGACGAGGACTTCAATGTCGCACTGGCCGCGATGTACGTACACGGCGCTCAGGTCCGATGGAACGAACTTTTCGACGGCCGGTTCGTGCGCGAATTCGTTCCTGCCGATCAGAAGGTGTTCATCGAGAACCTGGCCGAGGCGAAGCTGACGGTTACCTCTGCTCCCGAACCGCTCGCACTTGGTACGTCCGGCGGGGATCCGGCTACGGCGCTGGCCGATTACCTGAGCCGACGCGGGACCTTCCTCGTCGACGTCATTCGCGCGGATGTAGGCAGTGGAGCGACTTCTCCGTCTTCTCCATCTTCTCCATCTGCTCCGACTTCGCGGGCAGTCACCAACGGCCACGAATCCGTGGCAGTGAAAGCTCCTTCGCCGGTTTCGGCTCCGGTAGTCGAAGAGCCGGCTGACGCGGGCGCTGGGTCCGTGGAAAGTGAGCTGATCAGGATCCTCGCCGATACGACGGGATTCCCCGCCGAGTCGATCACGACGGATCTGCGTCTGCTCGATGATCTGAATCTCGACTCGATCAGTGCGGCAGAGGCTATTTCGAAGGTTGCGCATCAGTTCGAGGTTGTCGACCTCGACCCTGCCGAGTTGGCCAATGCCACGATCGGAGAAGCAGCATCGCTGATCCTTGCGGCATCACCGAATCCCGGTTCTGCCGTTCCAGCAGCGAGTTCGGTGCAGTCGGACGTGTCGCGAATACTGCTCGAGGTAATCGCGGAGGACACCGGATTTCCGGTGGAGTCTCTCGATGTGGATCTCCACCTGCTCGACGACCTGAACATGGACTCGATCAAGGCTGCCGATGCGATAGCAACTGTGGCAACGCGATTGGGTGTCCAGGGTGATCTGGATCCGGCCGAACTCGTCAACGTCAGCCTGGGTGAACTCATCGAAGTGCTCGATCGATCCGCGAAAGAGAAGTCGGGGCAGCAGCAGCCGGTTGCGCGGGCGCTGCCGGTGAAGGCAAAGGGTCTATCAGCCGACAGCTTCACCTGGGTTCGCGATTACACCCTGGAAAAGGTTCGGAGCGAGACAGCGTTGCACGGAGTCCGAGACCTCACGGACACGACGTTTGTCGTCATCGGTGACGACGCCGGTTTGGTCGGAAGGTTGGAATCCGAACTGCGAGGGCGTGGTGCTCAGGTCGACATTCGCACATTCTCCGACGGCGCTCCTGCGAATGCACAGCACGTGGTTGCCGTAATGCCGCGTGTGACCGATGATTCCGTCACCGAAATCGGCTTGCGCCGTGGGATCGAACACATGTACAAGATGGTTCCGGCGCAGCAAAGTGGAGGCGCACGAACCACATTGGCAGTGATTCAGTTCACCGATGTCGAGTTGGGCAATCCGGCGCCGGTATCGAGTGCGGCGGCTTTTGCCGCTTCGGTGCATCACGAGCGCCCCGAACTGGATGTCCGCGTCATAGGATTCGACGGCTCGACTGCGGACGCGGTGGTGGCAACCACCGTCGTCTCCGAGTTGGATTCGGTTGCATCCTATGTGTTCGCGACTTACGACACCGAGATGGGACGCACGGCACTGCAACCGCGGGTTCTCGCCTCGAGCGACTACACCGTCCGCGAGAGCGGGTTGGGGAGTTCGGATGTAGTGGTCGTGACCGGTGGCGCGAAAGGCATCATGGCGCAATGCGCTCTGGCTCTCGGCCGAAAGACAGGCGCCGAACTAGTGCTGATCGGAAGCTCTCAGCGACAAGCGGGTGACGAAATCGCTTCCACTCTTGCGGACTTCACGTCTGCCGGTTTGAGCGCTCACTACTATCGCTGCAACGTCACGGATGCTGCGGCGGTGGCCGGCGTCGTCGCCCAGATCGAGGTCGAGGTTGGGCCGATCACCGGGTTTGTCCACGGTGCGGGGGCGAATGTTCCGCGGCGGTTCGAGAGAGTCGACAGCGCTGCGGCTTTCAAGGAGGTTGCACCTAAGGTCCTGGGCGCAGCCAACTTCGTCGAAGCGCTCGCTGATCGTGACCTGAAGCTGTTCGTGGGCTTCTCCTCCATCATCGGATTCACAGGTATGCCCGGAAACAGTTGGTATGCATACGGAAACGAGCTTCTCGACGAAATGGTGGTGCGGTATGCCGCCGGGCACCCGAAGACTCGGGCGTTCTCGATCGCGTACAGCGTGTGGGGGGAGACCGGCATGGGCGCCCGCATGGGCAGTGTCAACCACCTCGCGAAGATGGGTGTCATGCCGATTTCCACGGCTGCGGGAGTGGATCATTTCCTTCGCCTGGTCGACAGCGGACCCGAGGCGAGTCGTATCGTCGTGACCAGTCGACTCGGCGGTCTCGACACCTGGGCGCCGGCAGCACCGGCTCTGCCGGCGGTGTCGCGCTACATCGACCAAGTGGTGACATTCGAGCCGCAGGTAGAACTGGTGACCCGGACGACGTTGTCCACCTCGGCGGATCCCTTTGTCCTCGATCATGTCTGGAAGGGATCGGCGCTGCTTCCGACGGTGTTCGGGCTCGAGGCGATGTCGCAGGCGGCGGCCTATGTCACCGGACGCGTGACTCTGGGCCGCGTCCGCATCGACGACATCAAGCTGGATCGACCGATCGTCGTCGACACGGTCGAGGGCACCAGAGTCGAGATCAAGGCAAGCGTCGTGGAGCAGGATCGTGATGCTGCAGGAACGCGGGTGCATGTCACGATCGGCACCGAACGGACCGGGTACGGACGGCCCCATTTCTCGGCCGACTTCATCTTCGGGCTGGACGAAACACTGCCGGAGTTCGAGAAGGAGTTGCCGCGACCGGTGCTCGACATCGATCCGTTGGACGATCTCTACTCGTGGTTGCTGTTCCAGGAGGGCGATTTCCGCCGACTCGAAGAGATCTCGAGCCTCGATTCCGAGCACATTCTCTTCAGCGCTATTTCGCGAGCCGACCGTAAGCAGCACCTCCTCGGTGATCCCTACTTCCTCGATTCCCTGCTCCAATCGGGTCAGATCATGGTTCCGCGGGAGATCTGCCTTCCGGTCAACATTGCGCGAATCGACATGTACGACGGACGATTCGAGGCTCGTTCGTTCACCGCGTACGCCTACGACAAGGTGCAGACAGAGACCCACATGCAAGCCGACGTGGCGGTGGTGAAGGACGGACGAGTGGTGATGCAGCTCGAGGGATATCGCTCCCAGATTCTCTCCCACGACGAAAGCCGTCCTACAGCTGAGGAAATCGCGGATCCGACTGCGCGCGACGCACAGATCATTCTCGACAAGCTCGCGCAACACAGCCGGGCGTTGGGAGTGAAGAGCCCGCGGGTTGTGGTCGCGCATACCCCGGGGATTCACGAGTTGACCAAGTCGGAACGCCACGAGCAGGAGAAACCGATCGCCGAGGCGGCCGTGAACATTCATCTCGATGAGGATGTGGTGATCAAATGAGTAATGCCTTTGCCATCGAATGGCAGGAAACCGGAAAGCCCGTCGTCGTCGGTGATATTCCGCCCTCTGTGGATGTCTCGCTCTCGCACGACGGCAGCAAGTCACTCAGTTCGGCCGGCGACTGGCCTCAGGGGTGTGACATCGAACCGATTCGCTCCCGAACCGCCGTGCAGTGGAAGGCGCTTCTGGGTTCGGCGCGGATTCCGCTGATGGACGAGTTGATCGCAGGCGGCGAATCACTCGATCGTGCGGGAACCAGGCTGTGGGCGGCGGCCGAGGCGATCCGAAAGGCCACGGGGCAGATGTCGGTTTCTCTGGCGATGGGCGCCAGGGAGGACGACGCAGTGACCTTCCGCGGCGGCGCAGAGGGAAGCGTGGTGGTTCTGACTTTTCCAGCTCTGTTGACGGACAACGAGGAGCGGATTCTCGCGTTTGTGACTCATGAGGAGGATGCGGAGGAACCGGCGCAGGACCCGGCACCGCAGTTCGACTCCGGACCGTTGTCGGCGAAGTCTCTCGCGCAGTTCGATCCGATGGCCTACGGCTCCGACGTGCATGTGGTGGCCCGGAGCGGCTATCCGGCGGTGTCGATCCGGTTCCCCGTCGGGTTCCGGGACGCGTGCAACGTCGGTGGATCAGTGGGGTTCGCGAGCTTCGCGCTGTGGTTGGGCGCTTTGCGAGAGAGGGGAACCGGACCGATCTCGAAGCAGATCGTGGAGGACATGGCGACGGGTCGTTGGGGCATGGTGACCAACAACTCCGAGGTGTTCATCGATGCGAACCTGTACACCGACGACATTGTCGAGGGGACGATCTGGATCACCGAGCTCACCGGTCCGGATCGTGCAACCACCAATCTGCATGTCGAATGGTGCCGGGTCGACGGCGAGACGCGCACTCACATCGGGTGGAGTGCGATGCAGACGACGTGGGTGGAAATCCTCTCCCACGGTGTGGTGGCGGCACGGCCGATGCCGCAGTACTTCCACGATTTCATCGAGCCGATGACGATTCCGACGGGGACGAAGAACATCGCTGTTCCCACCGAACCGAAGAACGTCGATCGTGGTTCCGTGATCCGCTCGGCTCCGATGGTGCCGCGCAATCCGTACCTGCTCGAATCCGAGGTGTTCTCGACGACGTTGCAGGACGGAAACGTCGTGGGCAACATCTACTTCGGCAACTATTACATCTGGCAGTCGAGGGTTCGGGACAAGTTCCTGGTCCGTTCTCAGCGTGAGGCCATGGCGGCCAGAGGCGCTCTCGGGGAACTTCGTTGTGTGCACACCAGGGTTGAGCATCTGCGCGAGGTCATGCCGTTCGACGACGTCCTGGTCACGATGTCCTTGTCTGCCCTCTACGAGAGGGGGATCGACCTCGAGTTCGAGTACTTCAAGGTCAATGAGGACGGATCACGGGAGAAGCTCGCGATCGCTCGGCACAGAACTGTCTGGACGATGCCGGGCGCTCCGGGAGAACTGGAAATCTCTCCGCCGTCGAAACTTTCACAGTCGCTGATCGATTCGGTGCTGGAGGCGATCGACGGAAAGTAGGCGGGGGATTTTCCGAGATCGAAGTGGAGAGACGGGTTGCGTTTTCCTTGCGGGAGAACGCAACCCGTTTCGATGGGGAGGGGAATGTATGGGTATCGGGGTTTCCAGAAGATCGGTTCTGAAAGGGTTGGTAGTCGGCACAGCGGCTGTTGCTTTGGGTGCAAAGGCAGGTGCTGCTCCGGCGGGGAGTGTGGATATCGAGTCTCCGTTGATTTTTCATTCGCCGGAGTTCGAGCCGTTCTGTGACGAACTACATTCGTTGTCAACGCTTTCCGGAAACGAGATCACACTGACAGCGCAAGTGGGGCAACATGCCTTTCATCGGGATTTTCCCTCGTCCCCAGCACTGTCGTACCGCAGCGGAGAGATCGGTGGCGGTTATCTGGGCCCTACCGTCGAGGCGCATTCCGGCGAGCCGATCATGTTGACGTTCGAGAACGATCTGACCGGACATCCGTTGGCAGCGGACATGGATATGACGCTGCATGGAATGCAGGCAGACTTTCGCGCTAACCCGCCGACGTCGTTGCACTTGCACGGAGGAGTCACTTCACCTGAGAGCGACGGCCATCCGGAGCTGCTGGTGATGCCGGGACAGGCTGCGATGCATCACTTTTTGCACGGTCAGGAAGCCGCCCACCTCTGGTATCACGATCACGCGATGGGCATCACCCGGCTCAACGTCTACGCCGGTCTGATCGGCAACTATCTGATCAGGGATGAATTCGACACCGGCAAACTGGGAAATCCGTTGGGGTTGCCGGCCGAGGAATTCGAGATCCCGTTGATCCTGCAGGAGAAGATCTTCACGCCGACAGGCGCCCAGAACGGCCGATCCACCATCTTGATCCCGGAAGGATCGTGGGAAGGCGGCGCGGTGGGCGACGTCGGCTTGGTCAACGGCAAGGTGTGGCCGGAACTGTCTGTGGCTCGGGGCCTTTACCGCTTCCGCATCGTCAATGCGGCGTCGGCAAGTGTGTGGAATCTTCACTTCTCGAACATGATGACGTTCTGGGTCATCGGCAACGACGCCGGAATGCTCGACGCACCCGTCGCGGTCAATGCCTTCCGCTGCGCACCGGGGGAGCGGTACGACCTCCTCGTCGATTTCACCGGACTGTCGGAGGGTTCGACGGTGGAGCTTCGCAACGACGAGGCGCCCCCGCTACCTGCCGCTGTCATCGGTGAAGTGACTATGCCGCTGTTCTGCCGGTTCCGCGGTGACGCCAGGCGCGGATTCACCGGTGGTGTTCCGTCGCAACTGCGCGGTGGGCGCCGGCAACGTGACGTTCTCGCCCCGTTGGAGCAGCCGACGGTAATTCGCACGGTGACGGTGAGCCAGCAACTGGAACTGCGGAATCCACCGGCTCAGATGACGTTGAACAACCTGACGTTCAGCACCACGGACGTCGAGAGGCCGCGGCAAGGCACCGTCGAGCAGTGGAACATCGTCAACACCACGCCGGACCCGCATCCGATACACCTGCACTTGGTGAATTTCCGGATTCTCGGCAGAACACCGATGCGGACGCTGGAGTACTTGATCCGCCATCCTCAGCCGGTGATCGGCAACAAGTGGACTCCGTCGCCCGACGGGTTCGAGGCGGGGCCGATGATCGCGCCGGCGCCGTGGGAAGCGGGGATGAAGGACACCGTCAGGGTGGACGGCGGCACTGTCACCCGGATCATCGTGCGATTCCCCACCGCGGATGAGCTGGGTTTCGATCCCGACGCGATGTTCGATCGTCTTCCGAGCGGTGTGATGACGGGTAGTGGGATGACGGGCGGTGGGCGCCACGATATGGCTGATTCTGGTCGACTCCAGGGATACGTGTGGCATTGCCATCTACTCGATCACGAAGATCACGACATGATGTTGCCGTATCGCATCGTGCCGTGAGTGCTTCCGGGGGCGCACCCGAAATGAACCGAAGCGGGCAGGCGTTCGCGCACCTGATCACCTCGGTCACCTAGCAGGATCGCTTCGGTCCTTCCCATGAATTTGGAACACGTTCTACAGTGAAAGGGCTGAGGTCTGTACCTCGGCCATGCGCCACCACCGACGGTGGCGCGGACGATCTGCAGACCGGTTCGACGAATTACACGGAAGGAACACCTCACAGTGACCACAGAGGCATTCATTTATGAAGCCATCCGTACCCCGCGAGGCCGCGGCAAGAAGACCGGGTCGTTGCACTCGGTCAAGCCGATCTCGCTGGTCACGGGTCTGATCCAGGAACTGCGCGTGCGCTTTCCCGACCTCGACGAGGACCGGATCTCCGACCTCATCCTGGGCGTCGTCACCCCCGTTGGCGATCAGGGAATGGACATCGCCCGCGTTGCAGTCAACGATGCGGGACTGCCCGACACCGTCGGCGGCGTTCAGCTCAACCGTTTTTGCGCTTCCGGCCTCGAGGCCGTGAACATGGCTGCTCAGAAGGTTCGGTCCGGCTGGGACGAACTGGTGATCGCCGGTGGCGTCGAGTCGATGTCCCGCGTTCCGATGGGATCCGACGGTGGACCGTGGGCACTCGACCCCGCCACCAACTACGACAACTACTTCGTGCCGCAGGGCGTCGGCGCAGACCTCATCGCCACCATCGAGGGCTTCTCGCGTGACGACGTCGACGCATACGCCGTGCGCTCGCAGGACCTCGCCGCCAAGGCGTGGACCGGCGGATACTTCGCCAAGTCGGTAGTGCCGGTCAAGGACATCAACGGCATCACCATCCTCGACAACGACGAGCACATGCGTCCGGGCACCACGGCAGAGAACCTCGCCGGCTTGGCTCCCGCGTTCGGTGTGATCGGTGAAATCGGCGGATTCGACGCCGTGTCGCTGCAGAAGTACCACTGGGTCGAGAAGATCAACCACGTTCACCACGGCGGTAACAGCTCGGGAATCGTCGACGGCGCTGCCCTCGTGCTCGTCGGTAGCGAGCAGGCCGGCAAGGACATGGGTCTGACGCCGCGCGCTCGCGTCGTCGCCACCGCCACCAGCGGCGCCGACTCCACCATCATGCTCACCGGCCCGACGCCGGCGTCGAAGAAGGTTCTGGCAGCTGCCGGCCTGACAGTCGACGACATCGACCTCTTCGAGATCAACGAGGCATTCGCTTCCGTCGTCCTGAAGTTCCAGAAGGACCTGAACATCCCGGACGAGAAGCTCAACGTCAACGGTGGCGCGATCGCCATGGGTCACCCGCTCGGTGCAACCGGCGCGATGATCACCGGAACGATGGTCGACGAGCTCGAGCGTCGTGGCGGCAAGCGCGCCCTCATCACCCTGTGCATCGGCGGCGGTATGGGCGTTGCCACCATCATCGAGCGCGTCTGACGCGGCGTCCGTCCTTCCAACGAGGCTTACCAGGAGTCAAGCAAAGTGACTGATCAGAACATCATCAACTGGGACCAGGACGCCGACGGCATCGTCGTGCTCACCATCAACGATCCCAACCAGGGCGCAAACACCATGAACGACGCGTACATCGCGTCGATGAAGGCCACCGTCGACCGTCTGGTCGCCGAGAAGGACTCCATCACCGGTGCCGTCATCACTTCCGGCAAGAAGACCTTCTTCGCCGGTGGCGACCTCAAGAACATGATCAAGGTCGGCCCCGAGCAGGCCGAGGAGATCTACAACCACAGCGTCGAGATCAAGGCAGACCTGCGTCGTCTCGAAACTCTCGGCAAGCCGGTCGTCGCCGCCATCAACGGTGCGGCGCTCGGCGGTGGCCTCGAGATCGCTCTCGCGACCCACCACCGCATCGCGGCAGACGTCAAGGGCGTCAAGATCGGCTTGCCCGAGGTCACCCTCGGCCTGCTGCCCGGCGGCGGCGGCGTCGTGCGTACCGTGCGGATGCTCGGCCTGCAGAACGCGCTCATGGGCGTCCTGCTCCAGGGGCAGCAGCGTGGACCCGTTCAGGCCAAGGAAGTCGGCCTCATCGACGAGGTCGTCGGCTCGGTAGAGGAGCTGGTTCCGGCTGCGAAGGCATGGATCAAGGCCAACCCCGAAGGCGGCGTTCAGCCGTGGGATGTCAAGGGCTACAAGATCCCTGGCGGAACTCCGTCCACTCCGGCATTCGCTGCCAACCTTCCGGCGTTCCCCGCGAACCTGCGTAAGCAGCTCAAGGGCGCTCCGATGCCGGCTCCGCGCGCCATCATGGCCGCAGCCGTCGAAGGCTCGCAGGTCGACATCGACAACGCGCTGCTCATCGAGGCTCGCTACTTCACCTCGCTGGTGACCGGCCGCGTCGCGAAGAACATGATCCAGGCGTTCTTCTTCGACCTGCAGTCGATCAACGGCGGCGGTTCACGTCCGGCAGGCATCGAGAAGTCCACCATCAAGAAGGTCGGCGTCCTCGGCGCAGGCATGATGGGCGCGGGCATCGCGTACGTCTCCGCGAAGGCCGGCTTCGACGTCGTCCTCAAGGACGTCAGCATCGAGGCTGCCAACAAGGGCAAGGCGTACGCCGAAGGCATTGAGGCCAAGGCGCTCTCGCGTGGCAAGACCACGCAGGAGAAGTCCGACGCACTCCTCGCCAAGATCACCCCGACGGCTGACCCGGCAGATTTCGCCGGCGTCGACTTCGTCATCGAAGCAGTCTTCGAGAGCCAGGAACTCAAGCACAAGGTGTTCCAGGAGATCGAGGACATCGTCGATCCCAAGGCGCTGCTGGGCTCGAACACCTCGACGCTGCCCATCACGGGTCTCGCCACCGGCGTGAAGCGTCAGGAAGACTTCATCGGCATCCACTTCTTCTCGCCCGTCGACAAGATGCCGCTGGTGGAGATCATCCGCGGTGAGAAGACCTCCGACGAGACTCTGGCTCGCGTGTTCGACTACGTCCAGGCGATCCGCAAGACGCCGATCGTGGTCAACGACTCGCGTGGCTTCTTCACCTCGCGTGTCATCGGAACCTTCATCAACGAGGCCATCGGCATGCTCGCCGAGGGCGTCGAGCCCGCCACCATCGAGCAGGCCGGTATGCAGGCCGGTTACCCGGCTGCGCCGCTTCAGCTTTCGGATGAGCTCAACCTCACCCTCATGCAGAAGATCCGCAAGGAATCTGCCGACGCCGCCAAGGCCGAAGGCAAGGAACTGCCGGCAGATCCGGCCGGCGAGGTCATCAACACCCTCGTCGAGAAGTTCGATCGTAAGGGCAAGCTCGGTGGAGCCGGCTTCTACGATTACGCCGAGGGCAAGCGCACCGGCCTGTGGTCCGGACTCCGCGAGAACTTCAACTCCGGAACCTCCGACGCCCCGATCCAGGACCTCATCGACCGCATGCTGTTCATCGAGGCGATCGAGACGCAGAAGTGCTTCGACGAGAACGTCCTGATCACCACGGCGGACGCCAACATCGGCTCCATCATGGGTATCGGATTCCCGGCCTGGACCGGTGGCGTTCACCAGTTCATCGTCGGCTATGAGGGCGGCACGGCCGGCTTCGTCGCTCGCGCAAAGGAACTCGCTGCGCAGTACGGCCCGCGGTTCACCCCGCCGGCTTCGCTAGGGGCATAGCCCCCGTGCGCCTTTTTGGTAGTTACGGCTACCAAAAAGGCGCACAGGGGTTCATCCCCAGCTGGTGAGTTATCCACAGACGAACTCCGACAGCGAATTTCACGTCAGTCCTGTCGGAGTTCGGCCTGACGCTTGGTGCCATGACTACGTCTCATGGTGGAAGCGAGTTTCTCCGGATTCTCGATGCGCAATCCGGTCTGGTACGGCAACAGCAACTCTCGTCATTCGGATACAACCGAGGGATGCTGCGGAACTTTCTGGACCGCGGCGAATGGCAGCGCGTTCTACAAGGCGTGTATGCAGTGACCGCTGGCCCGCTCACCAGAGAAATGATCTTGAACGCCGCTTGGCTTTATGGTGGCGCGCAAGCGATTCTGAGCCACGACACTGCAGCTGAGGAATGGGGAATGCGTCGCATCGACGCAGACAAGCCAGTCCATGTCACCGTGCCCTACGGCAAGTCCGCTCGCTGTCAGTCCGCGACAATCCGCCGAGTTCCAGCGCGAACGTCGGGTGCACTTGTCAGAGTGGGTGGCGTGGTTCACCCCGGGGTAGTCGTCCACCGATCCCGAGCCCACCGATACATCGGCGTGCCGTCAGTCATACCTCGAACGTCGCGGGCGGATACCGCGATTGATCTTGCGACCGCCGAATCCACAGCGCGAAGCGCCTACGTTTCACTCATCACCACAGTGACAAATGCGCGAATTCCGTTGAACGATGTGCGTCGTCGGATTGACGAACGAACACCACATCGATTCAAGGGTGCGCTTCCGATACGGTACGACTCCTGGCAGACGGGGTGCAGTCAACGCTCGAATACCACTATGCGGTCGACGTGGAGCAGGCGCACGGGTTGCCGTCGGCCAGACGCCAGTCTCCGGTCCGCGTCGACGGCCGCACGCTGTACGAGGATTGCGACTACAGCGAAGTCAGTGTGCCGCTGATCGTGCGTCTCGACGGTCGGTGGGCGCATTCCATGGCAGAAGTGGCATTTCGTGATCGCCGCCGTGACAATGCGGCAGAGCTGGCAGGTCGTCCGCGGTTGGTCTACGGATTCGACGAGGTGATGAAGACCCCGTGCCAGGTTGCGCACGAGGTGGAGACGGTCTTGCGGCGGGGAGGTTGGGTGAGGACGCAGTCGGGTGCCTGCGGCACCTGTGCGCCTTTTTGGTAGTGCCGACTACCAAAAAGGCGCACAGGGGCTTTGCCCCTAGGCCTTCCACCACGGGCGAAGCGGCACATGCGCCTCACCCTTGGGGCCGAGCTTCACGGCCAGAACCTGGTGCAGCTGAACGACATTGCGCTCGAACCCGAGTCGTGAGCCGGCCATGTACAGGCCCCAGACGCGGGCGGTTCCTTCGCCGACCTCGGCGACGCAGGCGTCCCAGTTGTCGACGAGATTCTGGCACCATCCGGCGAGCGTCAGTGCGTAATGCTCGCGAAGGTTCTCTTCGTGACGCACCTCGAGGCCGACGTTCTGGATCTCGGAGATGATGCGACCCGAACCGGTGAGCTCCCCGTCGGGGAAGACGTACCGGTCGATGAATCCGCCTGCCTTGGCGCTGCTTCGGTTGTCCGGACGGGTGATGCAGTGGTTGAGCAGACGCCCACCCTCACGCAGCTTGCCCTTGAGGAACTCGAAGTACGCCGGGTAGTTTCCGACGCCGATGTGCTCGGTCAGGCCGATGGAGGACACTGCGTCGAATCCGGTCTCGGCCACGTCGCGGTAGTCGGAGAAACGGACCTGGGCGAGATCGGCGAGGCCCTCGTCCTCGATGGCCTTCTGTGCCCAATCCGCTTGCTCGCGAGAGAGAGTCACGCCGATCACCTTGACGCCGCGCCTGGCCGCGTAGCGGACCATCGAGCCCCAGCCGCAGCCGATGTCGAGAAGTCGATCACCCTTCTGGAGTCCGAGCTTCTCGAACACCAGGCGGTACTTGTTCTCCTGGGCTTCTTCGAGCGTCTGTTCCGCATTGTCGTAAGCGGCACAGGTGTACGTCATGGACGGGCCGAGGACGTACTCGTAGAAGGTGTTGGAGACGTCGTAATGGTGATGGATGACTTCGGCGTCACGAGTCTTGGAGTGACGCAGTCCTTCTGCGACGCGACGCCAGCGAGGAAGGTGTTCCTGGGGCGGCGGGGCGATGGGCCGCAACAGATCCCAGCCAAGTGAGCGGGTGATGCTGGCGAGTGTCAGTGCCGACGGGCGCTTGAGGTGGAGTTCGTCACCCATGATGCGCAGGATCTCGTACGGATCACCGGGGTGAACACCCTCGGCTTCGAGATCGCCGGAGACGTACGCGCGGGCCATGCCGAGATCGCCGGGCGCCGTTGCGAGATAAGTGGTTCCGCGAGTCGACTTGAGGTGCAGTCCGTAGTCGGCATCTTCGGGGCCGGCGGTGCTGCCGTCGTACGCGGTGAATCGAAGCGGCAGCATGCCGTCGGAAAGCGTCTCGAGAATCTCGGCAATAGAGAGCTTGTCCTGGCTTTTGGAGTCTTTGAACGTGGTCATTTACGTTGCACCGCCTTAGAGAATAGATCCAATAAACGGGATTTCGGGTCGTAGCGTTCCTTGAGTCCGATGTACCGGTCGCCGCCGTAGTACAGCTCCTCGAAGTCTTCCTTCGAGTAGTAGGAGTCGGAGTAGAGCGATTTGTGTCCGTCGAAATCGCTGACCTTTTCTTCGATCAGTCGATTTGCTGCCCCCTCGCGCTCACCGGGAACGATCGGCACCGAAGACCAGAAGCCGATGTTGACGTAGGTGCGCTTGGGTTCGAGGGGGTAGAGGGGCCACGGCCGTGATGCAGAAGCGGCGGCCGGGCTTGGCTCGCGAAGACGCAACGGGCACAACCACAGTGGTTCGATCGGGATTTCCTCGAGGAACCACGAGACGAAGTCCGCGGTTCGTTCGATGGGTACCTCGACGTCCTGGACGACGCGTTCGCGCGGGGGCTTGCCCTTGCGCTTTTCGAGGCGATCTCCGATGTCGTACTTGTGGTCGAGGGCGATCAGCTTCCAGTAGAAGCTGCTGCGCAGGTACTGCTTGGGCCAGAAGCGCCGGATCTTCGGGTTCTGTGCACCGAAAGCTCGTGAGCACCAGAACCAGTCGGTGTCCCAGCGCCACAGGTAGTCGCGAATGGTCAAGCGATCCGTCTTGGGCTGGGTGAGTGACGAATGCTGGATCGACCGGTAGAAGATGTCCTGGTCGGTGTAATCGCTGACCGGGCCTTCCTCGTCGGTTTGCACGCCGAGTGTGAGGTAGCTCTCGGAATCGGTGAAGACCACCCCGTCGAGATAGTCGACGGCGATCCCGTCGTACTCGCGTTCGGTGACGATGCGATCCATCGTTTCTTCGAGTTTCTTCAACGAATCGAAGCGCACGTGGCGCAAGGCGACGTACTTCTTGACGGGTTCGAGTGCGATCTTCAATCGCGTCGAATAGCCAAGGGTGCCGTAGGAATTGGGGAAACCGAAGAACAGTTCGGCGTGTTCGCCGTCCGGTGTTGCGGTGATGATCTCGCCGCTTCCGGTCAGTACGTCGATTTCGAGTACCGACTCGTGCGGCAGGCCGTTGCGGAACGAGGTGGACTCGATGCCCAGGCCGGTCACCGCACCGCCCAGGGTGATGGTCTTGAGTTGAGGCACGACCAGGGGCGCCAGCCCGTAGGGCAGCGTCGCGTCGACGAGGTCCTCATACGTGCACATGCCGGCGACGTCGGCTGTGCGCGCCTGCGCATCGACGGCGATGACACCTGCCAGACCGCTGACGTCGAGGCCGGGGGCCGACGTCTTGGCGCGAGCGCGGAACAGATTGGATGTCTTCTTTGCCAGGCGTACAGAAGCATCGGCGGGAATGGCGCGGTATGACGCGAGTAGGCGTTCGACGCCTTCTCTGTGCTGCTCGAACCCCATTTCACGCGCAGCATCGGAACCCGGGCCTTGCTTTGTCCGGATTCGATCTAACTTCTGAACTACCCCATTGAACGAGAGAGTCACACCCTGACGCTATCGGTAGTTGCGTGTGCAAGCTATCCGGAGGGGCATTAATGCCCGAATTTGATCGAGTTGTTGCAATCGAACTCGGTAAATGCTCCGAGTGGTGAACCAGCTCACACGGAATGGGTAGATGGTCGAGATACCCGGGCGCAGCAGGCAGTATGGAAAGGAATATCTGCGCAGTTCGAGGTGCGGATTCGGGTAGTCATTCGCGGTATCGAGCCGCGT
This sequence comes from Rhodococcus sp. RCBS9, assembly GCF_029457415.1. Taxonomy (NCBI): domain Bacteria; kingdom Bacillati; phylum Actinomycetota; class Actinomycetes; order Mycobacteriales; family Nocardiaceae; genus Rhodococcus; species Rhodococcus sp. RCBS9. Next base: position 3,008,502 of record NZ_CP120422.1, read on the forward strand.
TGGTCGAGCAAGGAGACGTAGGGCATATGGGTCAGGTCAATGCAATGAGTTCGACAGTCGTCACAGCAGCACCCGACAAGGTGCTCGCGGCGCTCTCGGACTACGAGACGGTTCGCCCGCGAATCCTGTCCGAGCAGTACCTCGACTACAAGGTCGTCGAAGGTGGCCAGGGTGACGGAACCGTCGCGCAGTGGACGCTCAAGGCGACGGAAAAGCGCTCGCGCAACGTCAAGGCGACAGTGACGGTCGACGGCAACGTCATCACCGAGAAGGACGCGAACTCCAGCCTCGTCACCACCTGGACCGTTGCCCCCAACGGCACCGGAACGACGGTGACGACGCTCACCCAGTGGCAGGGTGCCACCGGTATCGGCGGCTTCTTCGAGCGCACGTTCGCTCCGAAGGGTCTGCAGCGCATCCAGGCCCAGGTCCTGGACAACCTCAAGCGCGAACTCGTCTAACCGATCCTGCATCACCGAGATGGCGTCGTACCTTCACCGGTACGGCGCCTTCTTTCATGGGCCGGTAATGATCCGTCCGAATTCGGTGAGTGCGGGGTTTCCGCTTTCCCAGTAATCGCTGTGAACTCCGAACCCAGGCTCCCCGGGGGATCCGGCGAATACCTGCGCGCCGAATTCCGGATCCGACGGGTCGAACCCGTGGACTCCGAGGATCTTGGGGATCAATTGGACCGGATCCCAGAAGGCCGTCGTCGAATGAACATGGTGAGCCATCTCGGCGGAGTCGACGCCGTCCAGGCTCAGTTCGTTCACGCGCTCGGCATCGACGCCGGGGCTTGCGACAAAAACCAGTTCGTCGACGTCGAGAGAAGCGCCACGGGTAGTCGCAGCACCGATCACGGTGCTGCCGTAGGAATGGCCGATCACCACGTTGTGCGAAGGCGGACCGTCATGCGAGGTTCGTAACCCGTCCTGGAAGCCGTCGAGCCTCGGCGCTGCGGAGTTGGCGTACCGATCCGATGCTGCGTCGGGAATGCCTGGGGGAGCGTCGTATCCGGACCACAGGATCACTGATGTGGCTTCCGTTGGCGCCGCCCTGACCGCCGCGTCGTACATGGCCTTGGTTCGTTGCAGGTCTCCGCCGACGCCCGACAGCCCGGAGCCGGTTCCGGGAACCAGTGTTGCGACGTTGCCGGCGGCATCGGGATTACCGACTGCCACGACGGCATGCCCATCCGTGACCGAGAGAAGGAACGTGTCCGGTCGAAGTTCGCCGCGCACGGCCGTGTATCCGGCAGCGACCGTTCGATCCGGCAACTGCTCGAGCGCAGAGAGGTACCGCCGGTTGTAGTAGTCCCGGTCGAGAGCGGGAAGGCCGTCCCGGCTACCGATGGACGGATCCCACCTCGCTAACGCGTCTTTCTCGTTGGGCGTGAGCGATTCCCAGAGTCGGTGTAGCTCCGTTGGTGTCCCGGGGAGTGTCGACCTCCCGTCGAGGATGTCGAGGACAGTGCGGTCGAGGCGATCAGGCTGATTGCCAAGGAGTGATCCGATCTCTCGGAATGCCGCACCCAGAGCAGTCGCGGCCCGGTTGTCTTCGTCGTCGAGTGCCGTCAATGCAGTGGAGATCTTCTGCTGAAAAACCTTTGCAGCCGTGTCGTTTTCGGAATCTTGCATGGCGTCGGCCAGATTCCATGGCTGCTTCGTCTCAGGTGCCGATACCGCTCCACTGTCTGACACCGTCAAGCCGTGTTCGAGAGTCGCCTCCTCGACCAGGTCCAGAACTGATTTTCGCGCCGCACCGATCGTATTGGCCGCTCCGCCATACAGATCCGCAACTACGCGAACTGCAATCGACAGCCGCGACGAGGAAAGCGAGATACCAGACCACTGCACTGCCGCCGCGCTCGACGCTTGTCCCTGCCAGAATTCGCGGACGGCGTCGATGCTGCGTCCGGCGTCATTGCCGAGGACTTCGATCTGCCGGTCGATGTCGATCAATTCCGAAGCGCTTGTGCGCAATTTCTCCGGTGACCATGTTCGAAGCTGAGAGACGGTGGGCTGCATCAGTAGGCTCCGCGCAGTTCGGACACCACTTCGCCCTCGGCAGCGTCGTACAGACGTGCTGCGGCAGCGGTTCCCGACGCCATGAGTCCCAACTGCGTAGCCAGGTGCCGGTACGCGTCGGCGATGACGCCTGCATTCCCAGTCGACACAGCCGTGACAGCGGACGAATTCAGGGCCGCCGCGGCTTCGAAAATCGGTCCGGCGGAATCGATCCCCGAGATCTGATCCGCAATTCGAGACAGATCAGCTGAAAGTTGCTGCAGAGCAGCGAAATCTACCTGAAGTATCGGCCCCATGGCAGAACCGTATCCAGGTGAGCGGGCTACCTCGGCGGTGCCGACATACCTGTGGACAAGTGGAATTTCTCCACAGAAGACAGGTCAGGGGGTTGTGAGGAAGGCGGTGACTCCGCTGGTGACGGCGGACGCATATTCCTGCTGACCGTCCGGGCTCGTCATGCGCGCTGCCTCGTCGGCATTTCGCATGTTGCCGAGTTCGACCAGAATCGACGGCCGCTGCGACAGATTGAGTCCCGTCAGATCGGCGCGTGGTGCCAGCCCGTCGTCACCGATGTAGGTCGACGGGGTGAGCCCGGCTGTGACGAGTGAGTCGCGCATGGTTTCGGCAAAGGTGACGGACGGGCCGGCCTGCACCGCGTTCAGCGGGGGCGCGGAGTAGCAGACGTGGAAGCCCTCGGCTCCGGCTGCTGCGCCGTCCGCGTGAATGCTCACCACTACGTCGGCGCCGGAGGAATTGGCAGCTTCGGCGCGTGCGTCGACGCAAGATCCGACGCTGATGTCGTCCGGTCGACTCAGGACCACTGTGGCGCCTTGGCCTTCGAGTTCGCTCTTGACCAGGCTCGCGACTTCCCAGTTGAAGGTGTGCTCGGGGAACCCGGCATCGGTGTTGGTGCCGGTGGTCTGGCAGTTCTTGGTGCCGCCGCGGCCCGTGGGGACCTGGGTGTTGATGCTGTCGTCGTTCGCCCCGCTGTGCCCGGGATCGAGGAAGACGACCTTGCCGGTGAGCGCAGCGGGGACGTCAGCGGCGACAGTGCTCAGCGGAGACACCTCGACCGAAGTCGTGGCCTCGGCAGTCTCGGTCGGAATCGTGCACGCAGCGCTCAGAAGCCCGGCCCCGACCACGGCGATCAGGGCAGGGGAGCGGAACACACGTGATGCCATGTTTGACCCTCTTGACGGTTTTACGGTGTCTGACTGGTTCCGGCGCACCCGCTCACGGTAGCGCCCACCGACTACGCTGGTGGGGATAACTCTGTAGAAAGGACCGCTCGTGCAACCAGGTGGAGCACCCGACATGTCTGCTCTGTTGGCTCAGGCTCAGCAGATGCAGCAGCAATTGATGGCGGCGCAGCAGGAAATGGCTCAGGCCGAAGTGACCGGTCAGGCCGGTGGCGGACTGGTTGTCGCCACGGTCAAGGGCACCGGCGAGGTTGTCGGTCTGCAGATCGATCCCAAGGTCGTCGACCCCGAAGATGTCGAGACGCTGCAGGATCTGGTGATCGGCGCGATCGAGGACGCTTCGCGTAAGGCACAGGAAGTCGCTGCTGAGAAGCTCGGCCCGTTGGCCGGCGGACTCGGCGGAGGCCTTCCCGGTCTCCCCGGCTTCTAGAAACGAGAACGCGTGTACGAAGGTCCGGTTCAGGATCTGATCGACGAACTCGGGAAGCTTCCCGGAGTCGGGCCGAAGAGCGCTCAACGCATCGCTTTTCACCTGCTCTCCGTGGAGCCTCCCGAGATCGACCGTTTGAAAAATGCATTGCAGCGCATCCGTGACGGCGTTCAGTTCTGCACGGTGTGCGGAACTGTCTCCGATCAGGAGAAGTGCCGCATCTGCGCCGACGCACGTCGCGATCGCACGGTGATCTGCGTCGTGGAGGAACCGAAGGACGTCCAGGCCGTCGAGCGCACCCGTGAGTTCAAGGGTCGTTATCACGTGCTCGGCGGTGCGCTCAATCCGCTCTCGGGGATCGGGCCTGACCAGTTGCGTATCCGGGAGTTGTTGGCTCGCATCGCAAATCAGGAGGACGGCGTCGACGTGTCCGAGGTCATCATCGCCACCGACCCCAACACGGAGGGTGAGGCGACAGCTACCTATCTCGTTCGCATGATGCGAGACATTCCGGGGCTGACGGTGTCTCGGTTGGCTTCGGGTCTTCCGATGGGTGGCGATCTCGAATTCGCAGACGAGTTGACGCTGGGTCGGGCATTGTCCGGCCGTCGTGAATTGTCGCGGAACGCTTGATGAGCGGCACGGAGCAAGGTCAGCAGGTGCGTCGTACGTCCGAGCAGACGCGTGCGCAGATCATCGCGTCGGCCGGGAAAGCATTCGCGACTCGGCCGTACCGCGAAATCACGCTCAAGGACATCGCCGAAGACGCAGGCGTCAGCGCGCCTCTGATCATCAAGTACTTCGGTTCCAAAGAGCAGTTGTACGACGAGTTGGTCGACTTCCGGGCAGCGGCGGTCACGGTCTTCGACGCCCCGAACGACTCGCTCGGCGAGCGCATGGTCTCGCTGTTCACCAAGCCGCTGGAGTCGTACAAGCCGCTGTCCATGAGCTTGTTGTTCATGAGCGGCGTCAGTGAAGAGAGCAACCGCAAGCTGCGCGAGAACTATTCGACGCAGATGATCGACACCCTCGCCGGTCGCCTGTCCGGCCCCGACGCGAGATTGCGCGCGGAACTGGCGATGTCGATGGTGGTCGGAGTGGCGATCATGCGCCGACGGATGATGGCCGGCCATGCCACCGGCACCCAGGACGAGGTGGTTGCGCTGTACGCACCGCTGGTGCAAAAGCTGCTCGACGGGTGAGCGGCGTCACAATTCTTGCTAGGTAAATATCCGTTCACCTAATGTAGGTGAACGGATATTTACCTAGTGAGAACAGGCGGTGTGGGGTGACGACGCTCGACCGTCCGCCGGGCACGCCTGCAGTCACCACCTCCGACGCGGGACTCGCGCAGCCGCGCTCCCGCTTCCTGTTCCCCATCGTTGTCGCCGCCGCAGTGTTCCAGGCTGTTCTGCAGACGGTCATCGTTCCACTGCTGCCGGAGTTGCCGCACTTCACCGGCGCTGGACGCACGGCCGTGTCCTGGCTGGTGACCGTCACGTTGCTGGTCGGCGCTGTCGTCACTCCCATCTTCGGCCGGCTCGCCGACATGTTCGGCAAGAAGAAGATGCTTCTGGTTGCTTTCTCGATGATGACTCTCGGCTCGATGTTGTGTGCGCTGTCGTCGGACATCGCTGTCCTCATCTTCGCGAGAGCGTTGCAGGGGGCCGGGTCGGCAGTCATCCCCATCGGAATCTCCATGCTCCGTGACGAATTGCCACGCAACAAGGTCAATGGCGCAGTGGCCATGATGAGTTCGACGCTCGGCGTCGGAACCGCTTTGGGCATACCGTTTTCTGCGATGATCGCGCAGTACTCGAACTGGCACGTCCTGTTCTGGGTAACCACCGCCATCGGGCTGTCCGTGACTCTTGCTGCGGTGCTGTTCATTCGAGAGTCCGAGCCGAATCCGTCGGGAAGATTCGACGGCGTCGGGGCGGTTGGTCTGAGCGCCGCGATGATTGCTCTGCTTGTGCCGATCACTCAGGGGTCGAGTTGGGGGTGGACCAGTGGAGCGGTGATCTCCATGCTGGCCGCGTCGGCGGTGCTGTTCACGCTCTGGGTAATTCAACAGCGGCGCAACGTCAATCCGCTGGTCGACGTCCGTGCTCTCGTGAAACGTGCGGTGTTGATCCCGCATCTGGCGGCTCTGCTGGTCGGGTTCGCGTTTTTCGGGAACACACTGATCACCACACAACTGCTGCAGGGGATGAAGGGGCCGGGTGCCGGGTACGGCCTGTCGATCATCGCGGCAGCGCTCTGCCAGATTCCGGCGAGTATCGCGATGGTGCTGTTCTCACCGGTTGCGGTGCGTATCACCGACCGCTTCGGTTCACGGACCGCGATGTTGACCGGCGCCGTGTTCCTCGCCGGCGGGTACGGGATTCACGCCGTTGCCGGTAAGCCACTGTGGGGAGTGGTTGCAGCACTGGGTATCACAGCGGTCGGGACTGCCATCGTGTACAGCACGCTCTCGCTGTTGATTCTGGTTGCCGTACCTCGTCAGCGACTGGCGGCTGCCAACGGGGTGAACTCACTTCTGCGGACGTCCGGAAGCACGATCTGCAGTGCGACGGTGGCAACCATTCTCGCTGCATTCGTGATCAGCGGTTCGGAACATTCCACGTCGTGGACCGGATTCTCCGTCGCCTACCTGGTGTGCGCGGGCTGCGCGGTGGTCGTGTTCGCGGTGTCGATCCTGTTGCCGCAGGGACGAACCCCGAAACATCTGGATTTGCCGGATCTGGTCAGGCGACCCTGAATCCCGAGAGGAAGAGCGTGATCATCAGATCCGCGAACTCGTCGGTGGTGTACTTCTGGCGATCCGGCCAATGCGTTGTCGACCACAAGGTGTCTCGTACCGATCGATAGAAAATTTCCGGTGCCACGTCTTTGCGGAAGATTCCCTGATCGACGCCTTCGGCAATCGCTTTCATCCAATGCTCGCGGACTTGGCGGGAAGGCCCGTCGACGGATTGCAGGAGATCGTTGTCGCGAAGATAAGCCCGATCGTTCTGGTAGATCGCCGTCGGGTGCGGGTGTAGTTCGATGACGACCAGCGTCTCGCGGATCAAGCCGCGCAGGACTTCCTCGGGGTCGTTTGCCGTCTTCTCAACCTGATCGAAGCGGAGCTGAATGTCGGTGATGAAGCCGCGCATGAGCTCGGCAACTATCGCATTCTTCGACTTGAAGTAGTGGTAGAGGCTGCCCGAGAACACACCGGCGGCGTCGCCGATCTCGCGAACGGTCGTGGTGGCGACACCCTTTCTGGCAAACAGCTCGGCTGAGCTCTCCAGGATCTTCTCCCGACGATCTGGTGATGCCACTGAAATCTCCACTGGTTGTCGGTCCTGCTCAGGGCAGGGTTTCGGGGGTGCCGGGCTGCCGGCGTCGAACGTAGCGCAATCCTGCCTGATAGCTCCGGCTCGAACCAATTCGTCGGTGAGATCGCGTGTTTCCACTTCCGGATTCCTATGCTAGCTTCAAAATCAAGCGCTTGCTCAACTTTCGTTCACGGAGGATTTCAGTGCAGAGCCTGCAGACGCAGTTTCCGAATTTCATCGGCGCAGAGGCCGAACCACCCCGCGTCGCCCGCTACGCCGTCAACGAGGCGATGATCCGCAACTGGGTCGAGGCACACGACGACCGCAACTCGATCTACGTCGACGCCGAAGCCGCTCGCAGTACCGGTCGTCGAGACGTCGTCTGTCCGCCCGCCATGATCTCGACCTGGGTGATGGCGGGTTACCGACGTTATCGGCAGGTCCAGCAACTTCGTGCCGACGGAGTCTCCGAGGACTTCGCCTATTCACGACTGCTGGCGCTGTTGGACGAGGCCGGATACACCTCCGTTGTCGCGACCAACGTCGAGCAGGAGTATTTCGCGGAGCTGAGCCCCGGTGACCACGTCACCGCGCATTTCACCATCGAAGCGATCTCGCCGTTCAAACAGACGGCTCTCGGTCACGGGTGCTTCATCACTCTGTTCAAGAAGTACGTGGACCAGGACGGAAAGACGCTGGTCGAAGAGCGCTTTCGACTGCTCAGATTCAAACCAGATGCCCAGACAGATACCAAGCCCGAAGCCCAGGAGGTAATCGCATGAGCGAGACTGGCTCCCGCCACACCGCGGTGCCGAGACTCACCGTCACCGACGACAACGATTTCTTCTTCTCCGCGGCCAAAGAGGGTCGCCTCGAGATCCAACGGTGTGCGGATTGCAAGACTCTGCGCCACCCGCCAGCGCCCGCCTGCCCGGAATGCCGCTCGTTCAGTTGGGACACAGTCGAATCCACGCGGCGATGCACGTTGCACAGCTTCACGGTCATCCATCACCCGAAGGATCCTGCTTTCGAGTACCCACTCGCCGTCGGACTCGTCGATCTCGAAGAAGGCACGCGTCTGGTTGCCGACATCGCGGGGATCGATCACGAGGAACTCGAATTCGGCATGGAACTCGAAGTGACCTTCTCCGAGCACGCTCACGGCGAGATGCTGCCGCAACTGAGGCGACGGGGTTCGGTGCAATGACGAAACTGATTGACTGCGAAGTGGGTTCGGTCCTCCCCAGCCTCGAATTGCCGTTGGATCGAACGCTGATCGTCGCCACCGCGATCTCTTCTCAGGATTTCGAGGACGTGCATCACGATCCGGGCAAGGCACAGGATCGCGGAACTCCCGACATCTTCATGAGCATCAACACCACCAACGGGCTCATCGACCGCTACATCACCGACTGGTCCGGCCCGGCGTCACGGATCGTCAAAACATCACTACGGCTTGGTGTTCCGAACTTTCCCGGAGACACCATGACATTCACCGGCGAGGTCACCGCCACAGACGGCCGGGCGCTCACCGTGACGGTTCTCGGGAAAAACGCCCGCGGAACACACGTGACGGCCGACGTGACTCTCGAACCGGTGGAAAGGGTAATCGCATGACACGAGGATTTTCGAGGCAAGCAGCCATCGCCGGAATCGGCGCCACCGAGTTCTCCAAGAACTCCGGCCGCAGCGAATGGCAGTTGGCGTGCGAATCTGTGATCGCCGCACTCGACGACGCGCACATCGAGGCAGAAGAGGTGAACGGATTTGCGCTGTTCACCATGGAGAACAATCCTGAGATTGCGGTCGCACGCGCCCTCGGGATCCCGGAATTGACGTTCTTCAGTCGAATTCCACACGGCGGCGGCGGTGCCTGCGCACCGGTTCAACAAGCAGCGCTTGCCGTCTCCAGCGGAGTTGCCGACGTTGTGGTCGTCTACCGTGCCTTCAACGAAAGATCAGGTCACCGATTCGGCGCCGGCCCGCCACCTTTTGCGTACAACGCGTCGACGGACCAGGAGTATCGGAACTGGATCAACCCGTACGGGCTTCTGACCCCGGCGCAGCAGGAAGCCTTCCTCGCCAAGCTGTACATGCACAAGTACGGGGCAACAAGCGCCGACTTCGGCCAGATCTCGGTCCTCTCACGCAAGCATGCGGCGAACAACCCCAAGGCCTGGTTCTACGAACGCCCGATCACTATCGAGGACCATCAGAACTCACGCATGATCGCCGATCCCATCCGCCTGCTCGACTGCTGCCAGGAAAGTGACGGCGGACAGGCGCTGGTGATCGTCAGTGCGGAGCGCGCCCGCGACCTGCCGCACAAACCTGCGGTCATCAGTGGCGCTGCGCAAGGTGTAGGTCCGCAACAGATTTCGATGAGCAGCTACTACCGCGACGACATCGACAGCATGCCGGAAGTCGAACTCGTGGCGCGCCAACTGTGGGACCAGGCCGGTATCGGCCCGGACGACATCGATGCCGCAATTCTCTACGACGCCTTCACTCCGATGGTTCTGCTTCAACTCGAGGAGTACGGATTCTGCGGTCGAGGTGAGGCAAAAGACTTCATCGCCGACGGGAATCTCGAGCTGGACGGTCGCCTGCCGATCAACACCCACGGTGGCCAACTCGGTGAGGGATACATCCACGGCGTCAACGGCATTGCCGAAGGTGTACGCCTGATCCGCGGCACCTCCACCAATCAACCCACCAAAACTCTGGACAACGTGCTCGTGACCGGCGGCTCTCCCGTCCCGCACAGTGCGCTCGTCCTCTCGGCAGATCGCTGAATCTGCCGCCTATTCGAGAAAGCAGGAACAAGATGAGCGAGCGGATCACCTACGCCAGGGCCACCCACGGCGAGGAAGAAATACAGGCTGTTGTCGACGTCTTGCGCAGCGGGCATCAAGGATTGCGCATCGGCAAGAACGTCTTCGAGATGGAAGAACGTATCGCGGCCTTGGCCGGCAAGAAGTTCGGCGTCATGTGCAACTCGGGATCCTCGGGTTTGTACTTGGCAGTCGAGCTGCTTGGACTGCCTGCGGGAAGCGAGATCATCACGTCGCCGTTGACGTTCTCCACCGATATCGCACCGATCGTGCGTGCCGGTCTGGTGCCGGTGTTCGTGGACGTGGAACCCAACACGTTCAACGTCGACGTCACCAAGATCGAGGCAATGGTCACCGAGAAGACCGGTGCCATCCTGATGCCGAACCTCGCCGGCAACTGCCCGGACTGGGACGTCATTCGTGATATCGCTGATCGCCATGGACTCAAGGTGATCGAGGATTCGTGTGACGCGATCGGCGCCACGCTCCGCGGTACTCCCACCGGGTCTCGGGCGGACATCGTCGTCACCAGTTTCTCGATGGCACACATCATCACGTGCGCGGGAACCGGTGGAATGGTGTGCGTCGACGACGAAGCCAGCCGTGACAAGGCTTTGCTGCTTCGCCGCTGGGGCCGTCGTAGCGAGCCGAACCTGTTCGGCAGTACCAAGTCCGGCCGAGTCTTCCGTGAAGAACTCGACGGCGTCGACTACGACAACGACTTCATCTTCGAGCTCATGTCGTGGAACTTCGAGCCCTCCGAACTCGGCGCAGCTTACGGCGTCGTGCAGCTCGACAAGCTGGAACAGAACTACAAGACGCGTAAGGCAACATTTGCGGCCTTCACGGCGGCATACGGCGCCCATCCTGAATTCTTCACGACGCCGGTAGAACTCGACGGTCTCAACACGGCGTGGCTGTGTTACCCGGTGATGATCAACGAGAACGCCCCCTTCACGCGCAGCGACCTGCAGGAAGCCATCGAGGCCGACGGCATCGACACCCGAACCGTGTGGAGCGGCAACGTCACTCGTCACCCCATGATGAACAACATCGAATTTCGCCAGCCGGCCGAAGGTTTGCCGGAAGCGGACGCAGTTTTTGCCCGCGGCATGACACTCGGCATGAGCCACGGTTTGCGTGACGGCGAAGTTGCTCGGATTGCGGAGAGCATCAATCGCTTCGCCGCGAAGTGGAAGTAGCATGACCGATCGCTTCGAAGGACGCCGAGCGCTTGTCACCGGTTCCAGCCGCGGAATCGGTGCAGGCGTCGCAGAGAGGCTGGCAGCGGAAGGCGCTGACGTCGCTCTCGTGGCCCGGACGCTCGGTGCACACGCAACCCTGCCGGGCAGTCTCGAAGAGACTGCGGCTCGAATTGCCAAGTACGGAAACAAAGTCGAGATAGTTGTCGCAGATCTGACGGACGAGCAGCAGCGCGACACCGTTGTGCCGCTGGCGATCGAGAAGCTTGGCGGGACGATCGACATCCTGGTGAACAACGCGGCAGCGGCGATCTATCAGCCGCTCTCGGATTACCCACTGCGGCGGCGACGGTTGATGTTCGAGGCAAATGTCCATGCACCGCTCGATCTGATGCAAGCCGTGGTGCCGGGGATGGTGGCAAACGGATACGGCTGGATCGTGAACGTGTCCAGTGGCACCGTCAAACCGTGGCATGGCCCGCCGTTCACGTGGGTCGAACCGGGAACTGCCATGACCGTGTACGGCGCGTCCAAAGCAGCGCTCAACAGGATGAGCAACGGCATGGGCGTGGAACTCTACGGCCAGGGGGTTCGCGTCAACACGGTTCAACCGCGGGCAGCGGTGCTCAGTGAGGGCGCCAGAGTCCTGGTCGGTGAGACTATCCGGCCGGATCAGGTCGAATCTATGGAAGAAATGGTGGAAGCGGTCACAGCGCTGTGTGATTGCGACACCGAGTTCACCGCGCGCTCGAGCGTCAGCTTGGACCTGATCGACGAGTGGTCCCTGACCGTGCGTGGTCTGGACGGCGCAGCATTACCGGAGAACCCAGCATTACGAACCGAGGAGTTGGCATGAAGCCCGTCATCGTGGACGCAGCACGAACGCCGTTCGGCAAGCGTGAGGGTTGGCTGTCCGGAGTCCACGCGGCGGAACTGTTGGGTTATGCGCAGAAAGGCGTGCTGGATCGGGTGGGCGTGGATCCTGGCGCGGTCGACCAGGTCATCGGCGGCTGTGTGACGCCTCTCGGTGAGCAGTTCGGAAACATCGTGCGTACGTCCTGGATGCATGCGGGCCTTCCGTTGGAAGCGGGCTGCACCACGATCGACGCGCAGTGCGGAACCGCGCAGCAATCGGTGCAGTTGATTGCCGGGCAGATTGCCATCGGTGCAGTCGACGTGGGTGTGGCGTGCGGTGTGGAACTGATGTCGCGGGCACCACTCACCTACAAGGTGGGTACCGGCCTCGGAACACCACGTCCGGAGTCGTGGTCACTCGATACCGTCGACCAGTACACCGCGGCCGATCGGATCGCTGTCAAGCGCGGTTTCAGCCGCGAGGATCTCGACTCCTTCGGGCTGCGCTCGCAGCAGCGAGCCGCAGCAGCATGGGAGGCAGGACGCTTCGACTCGCACATCATCGATGTGGTCGCTCCGGGCTCTGACGCTCCGGTCCATCGGGATCAGGGTCTGCGCGAATCGAGTCTCGAAGGGCTCGCGAAGCTGCGCACCGTTCAAAAGGGCGGATTGCACACCGCTGGAACGTCTTCGCAGGTCTCGGACGGTGCGAGTGCCGCTCTGCTGATGTCCGAGGATCGAGCCAGGATGCTCGGGGTGCGGCCGCGGGCAAAGATATTGGCGCAGTGCGTCATCGGCGGAGACATCGAGTTCATGCTCGACGGTCCCGTGGACGCGGCAAACATCGTGCTCGGCCGCACCGGTCTGACGATCGACGACATCGACCTGTTCGAGGTCAACGAGGCATTTGCTTCGGTACCGATGTCGTTCGCGCAGGTTCACGGCGTCGATCCCGAATTGCTGAACGTCAACGGTGGTGCAATCGCGCTGGGCCACCCGGCCGGTGCAACCGGAATCAGACTGTTGGCCAATGTCATCGACGAACTGGAGCGTCGGGACAAGTCCATCGCACTGATCGCGATCTGCGCGTCCGCCGCAACAACCTGCCTGATTCTCGAACGCATCTGACAAGAACCGAAGATTGAGGAACCTGCCATGGCACTGCCCCTGCTCGAAGATCACCGTGACCTGGCGGAAGCGGTAGCCGCATTCGCGAACCGCTTCGGTGGAATCGCCGATACGCGGAGCAACGTCAAGCGGTACGCCGCCGGTGATCGGCCGGACTCGTGGGATGGATTGGTCCGTCAGGGACTGCACGCAGTGCACCTGCCGGAGCAGTACGGCGGTGACGGGGCAGGGCTTGCCGAACTGGCGGTGGTAGTCGAGCAATTGGGTGATGCGCTTTACCCGGGACCGTACGTTCCGACGGTCATCGCCAGTGGGATCCTCGCGAAAGCTGCCGGCCCGGCTGCGGAATCAATGCTGATCGAATTGGCCACCGGCGCAACCGGAGCAGTCTGCACCGGCGTGGGATTGCGCGCGGCTCGCAGCGATGCAGGGTGGACCGTGAGCGGTTCTGCCGACCCGGCTCTAGGTCTACCCGGAGCCGATGTCGTTCTCGTGCAAGCGAACAGCGACGACGGCAAGTTGTGGTTCCGGCTCGAGCAGTCGTCTTCCGCTGCGGTGGAGGTCGAAGACGGAGTGGATCTGACACGCTCGATCGGGACGCTGACGTTGACCGATCACAAGGTCGACGCTGGGCTGATCGTCGAGGGTCTCCAGGCGCACCGAGTCGAACTGATCGTCAACACGGTGTTGGCTGCGGAGGCGAGCGGTATCGCCGGGTGGGCGCTACGCACCGCGGTCGACTACGTGAAGTCCCGGCAGCAGTTCGGCCGTCCGGTCGGAAGCTTCCAGGCAGTTCAGCACAAGGCGGCCATGATGCTGGTCCGCTCCGAGATTGCCTGTGCCGCAGTGTGGGACGCCGCTCGGTCCGAAGAGCACGACGAGGATCAGCACAGACTTGTCTCGGCTCAAGCTGCGTTGGCCGCTTTGCCCGTCGGCATCGAGAACGCCCTCGAATGTGTCACGTTGCTCGGCGGAATAGGATTCACCTGGGAGCATGACGCGCATCTGTACTGGCGCCGGGCAATCAGTATCGCTGCGGTGGCGGGATCCGAGGTGAAGTGGGCACACACGTTGGGAGACCGGTCCGCCGATTCGGAACGGGATTTCTCCTTTGTCGACCCGGACATGCTGCCGGAACTACGAGAGCAGGTTCGCAGGGTTCTGGACGAGGTTGCGCTGCTGCCCGACGACGGAACCACCAGCGCCAGTTGGGCGCCGGCCAAGGGGAGCGCTCGACGCGCCCGATTTGCCGACGCCAAACTGGTAGCCCCGCACTATCGGGCGCCGTACGGGCTGGGAGCAGGACCGAGAGAACAGGCCGTCATCGCACACGAATTCGCGATGCGAGGTTGGGCTCAACCGTCCACGGTGATCGGGGAATGGGTGCTGCCCACGATTCTCGAACACGGCAACGCCGAGCAGCAGGACAGGTTCGTCGAGCCTTCGCTGCGCGCCGACATCATCTGGTGCCAGCTGTTCAGTGAGCCTGGCGCGGGATCAGACCTGGCCGGCCTGAGCACGAAAGCGCGCAAGGTCGACGGTGGCTGGGTCCTGTCGGGTCAGAAAGTGTGGAACTCGGGCGCGCACGAGGCCGATTGGGGAGTATGCCTGGCGCGTTCGGACGCCGACGCTCCGAAACATCGTGGGCTGTCGTACTTCCTGGTCGACATGACCTCGAAAGGCATCGACGTACGTCCGCTGAAACAAGCCACCGGCAAGTCGGAATTCAACGAGGTATTCCTCGACGACGTCTTCGTCCCGGACGACTGCCTGGTGGCCGAACCGGGGCAAGGGTGGAAACTGGCTGCGACAACGCTGTCCAACGAACGCTTGAGCATGGGCAGCACGCTGCACCACGGTTCGAGTCGACTGTTCCGTCAGGTGATTGCCGACGCGAGCCACGACTGCCCCCGCGAAGATGCAGTGGAAGGCCTCGGCCGCAGTCTCTCTCGTGAGTTGGCACTGTCCGCGATGAATCTGCGCGGGGTGTCGGCGCGGCTGGCGGGTCAGGAACCGGGCGCCGAGATCAGCGTGTCGAAGGTGTACAACGCCCTGGCGCAGCGCGAGGGCTCGCGGGACCTGTTGCGACTGCTCGGACCTCGTGCCGCCGTTGTCGACCCGTCGGCGAATTACGCGATAGACCACATCGGACTTCCCTCGATTCTGTTCGGCGGCGGAACCGTCGAAATTCAACTCAACGTCATCGCGCAGCGCGTACTCGGCCTGCCGCGTTCGTAGATCTTAGGAGTTTCACCATGTACTTGGATTTGTCGGAGGAGTCGAAGACTCTGCGCAAGGAATTGCGGGCGTACTTCGCGGAGATCATCAACGACGAAGACCGCCGTGCTCTCGTGGATCAGACCGAAGGCGGCCCCGTCTTCGATCGCATCCTGCGCCGGATGGGTAAAGACGGTTGGCTGGGCTTGGGGTGGCCGGAGGAATTCGGCGGTCGGGGCGAGAACCCCGAAGCTCTGTACGTGTTCTACGACGAGGTGATTCGCGCCAATGCGCCGCTGTCGCTGGTCACGCTGAACACCGTCGGACCCGCTCTGATCAAGCACGGGACGCAAGCTCAGAAGGACTTCTTCCTGCGTCCGATCCTGGCGGGCGAGTTGATCTTTGCCATCGGCTACACCGAACCCAATGCGGGCACCGATCTCGCGGCCCTCGAAACACGCGCCCGCATCGAGGGTGACGAGCTTGTCATCAACGGCAACAAGATCTTCACCAGCGCCGGTGTGTTTGCCGACTGGGTCTGGCTTGCCGTTCGCACCGATCCCGACGCGCCTACGCATCAGGGCATTTCCGTGGTCCTGGTACCGACCAGCTCGCCGGGGTTCTCGGTCACCGAAATTCATACCGTGGGCGGAATCAGCACTTCGGCAACCTATTACGAAGATGTTCGGGTGCCGATCACCAATGTCGTCGGTGAGCTCAATCAAGGGTGGAAGCTCATCACCAACCAGCTCAACCACGAACGTGTTGCCCTGGCGGCACGCGGTGGTATAGCCAACGAGCTCTTTGCCGAGGTGGTCGAATGGGCAAAGACCGAACCCGCCGGTGACGGCCACGTCTACGACATCGGCTGGGTACGTGAGAAATTGGCGGAAGTCTACGCGCTGCTCAGTGCTGCCGACCTGATGAACCTACGGCTGGTGGCGGACGTCGCCGCCAACACCTTGGGCGGCGGGGATTCGGCCGCGGCCAAGATCTTCGGTACCGAAGCTGTCGTCAGTGCGTACGGCATGCTGCAGGAAGTGCTGGGCGCCAAGGGCTTACTGCGCCCCGGCACACCCGGAGCGGTACTGGAAGGGCGGGTCGAGAACCTGGGTCGACGCGCCCAGAACAACACCTTCGGCGGTGGTACCAACGAAGTGATGCGTGAAATCGTCGCCGCAAAATGTCTGGGCATGGCGCTTGCTGCGCGTCGCCGACCCGCTGCACAGAACGAAAAGAGCTGACATGGAATTCGAATTCGACGACAACTTGTCCGCGGTGCGGGATCTGAGTGAATCGATCTTCTCGGCGAAGTCCGGAGTGGACCGACTGCGGGAAGTAGAGGGCGCCGGCGGTTTCGACGCCGAACTGTGGAAGCTCCTCGCCGACTCCGACGTTCTGGGAATTCCTCTGCCAGAGGAAGTCGGGGGAGCGGGACTCGGAATGCTAGGCCTGGCAGCGGTGCTCGAACAACAAGGCCGCCGGGTCGCCCAGGTGCCGCTCTGGTCGGTGATTTCGACGGCAGCGCTGCCGATTGCCGAGTTCGGCAGTACGGAGCAGAAAGCGTCGTGGCTTCCGGGACTGCTCGACGGCTCGGTGATCGTCACCGGCGCCTTCGACACCGGCTACAACGCCGAGACGGCGGTTCGCGCCGAGCCGGCGCCTGACGGTTGGGTTCTGTCAGGCCGCGCCGACTCCGTGTCTGCCGCGGAGTTCGCGGCCGCGCTGGTGGTTCCGGTGACGATGCCGGACGGCAGTGTCAGCGTCATGATCGTGCCGACGGACCGGGATGCGCTGGTGCGTACGCCGCTACAGGTGACGAACCGCGAGAGCAACAGCGCTGTGCAGTTCGATGGGGTTGCGGTTACTGCAGCTGACGCACTTCCCGCAGACGGCGCGGTGGTTCGAGACTGGACGTTGCGGCGTGCACGGGTGGCTCTTGCGGCCCTGGCTACCGGCGTCTGCGAGGAAGCGCTGGCGATGACGGCGAAATACACCTCCGAGCGAGTGCAATTCGGTCGTCCACTCTCGACCAACCAGGCAGTTGCCGTCCGGGCCGCCGACGCGTACCTCGACACCGAGAGCACAAGATTGACCACCCACCGCGCTGCCTGGCTGATGGACAGCGGAGTCGAGAGTGAAGCGGAAGCGGCTGCGCTGGTCGCCAAATGGTGGGCGTCGCGCGGCGGTTTGCGCGTGGTGCACGCGACCCAGCACATGCACGGCGGAATCGGCGCGGATGTCGACTATCCGATTCACCGCTATTTCCTGTGGGGACGGCAGATCGCCTTCACTTTGGGGAGCGCGGGGGCGATAGGCGCCGAACTCGCCGATCAGTTGGAGATCCGAGCCCAGATCGGGGCGTCGGCGTGAATATCTGAGACGACAGGTTCCAGTCACGGGCAGCGCGTCGGCAATCATCGCGCTACTCTGCCCTTCGTGAATCGCACCAGTTCGTTCATCAGGCCGTTGGTTCCGCGGGACCCGCACGAGCCGCACCGGGTGGCGACGCCGCTCGAACTGCTCACCGACCTCTGCTTCGTCGTGGCGGTCGCTCAAGCGGCCACCGGCCTGCACCACGCGATCAGCGAAGGGCACGCGGCTTCGGGCGTCGGGCACTTCGCGATGGCGTTTTTCGCGATCTGGTGGACGTGGCTGAATTTCACGTGGTTCACCTCGGCGTACGACAACGACGACGGAATCGCCCGGCTGCTGACCATATTCCAGATCCTCGGATCGCTGGTCCTTGCAGCCGGCATCGTCCGCTTCTTCAACGACGACGCCCTGCTGATCATCGTCGGCTACGTCATCATGCGAATAGCACTGGTCATCCAATGGCTCAGGGTCTCGCGGAACGACCCCGAGCATGCGCTCACGGCGCGTCGATACGCTCTCGGAATCGTGTTGGTCCAGATCGGTTGGATCGGTTTCTACTTCGTGCCGTCCGCCGTTTACGTCCCGACGTTCCTGGTGTTGGTTCTGTGCGAATTCGCGGTACCGATCTGGTCGGAGAAGCCGGGCATGACGCCGTGGCACCCGCATCACATCGCGGAGCGGTACTCGTTGTTCTTCATCATCGTTCTGGGCGAGACGATCCTTTCGACCACCATCGCGATTCAGGACGCGGTCGACGGTGAGCATCCGGCAGCGCA
The DNA here is from genome assembly GCF_029457415.1 of Rhodococcus sp. RCBS9. Classification (NCBI taxonomy): domain Bacteria; kingdom Bacillati; phylum Actinomycetota; class Actinomycetes; order Mycobacteriales; family Nocardiaceae; genus Rhodococcus; species Rhodococcus sp. RCBS9. The sequence continues at coordinate 3,026,869 of NZ_CP120422.1, forward strand.
GGTCACCTACGTCGTGATCGGCGGCATTCTGATTGTCTTCAGCCTGTGGTGGTTGTACTTCCAACGCAATGCAGGCGAAGTGATCGGCGGTGACAACGTCTCACCCTTCGTCTGGGGGTTCGGTCACTACTTCATCTTCGCCGCCGCTGCCGCCATCGGTGCGGGGTTGGCCTCGCGCGTCGACTTCTGGACTCATCACGGTGACGGCAGCGCGTTGGTGACGGGTGCTGCCGTCACCGTTCCGGTCGCGGTCATCCTTGCCGCCTTGTGGTTCATCCACATTCGACTACACGACTCCTCGGTACGCACCCTCGTGCCGTTCTCGGTCGCGATAGTCGTCGTGCTCGGTGGTACCTACACCGCGGTGCCCGAACTGGTCGCGGGACTGGCCTGCGCCGCGCTGTTGGCCGTGGAACTGATTCTGACCGAGGGCAAATCCGAAACCGTCTGAACCGGGTCAGCGAATCGCGAGTCGCTCCTTGCGGAGCTTGTCGACCTCGGGCAGATGCAGGGGTTCAAGCTCGTTCACACCCAAGGCGCGCATGAGCAGGAGGTCCGCGAGTTCGGGGTTGCGAGCCAAAGCGGGTCCGTGCATGTACGTCCCGATCACCGAACCCTGCACGACGCCTTCGAATCCGTCACCGACGCCGTTTCCGACACCATGGGTGACACGTGCGAATCCAGAGGCTGAGCTACCCAGAGTTGTTCCGCCGCGGTGATTCTCGAACCCCGAGAGGGGCGCGGTGAGTCCGTCGATCAGCGGCTTCGTGATGACTTCGCCGATGGAACGCTTCTCCTGCGGCGAGGTCGTGACGTCGAGCATCGAGACACCGTCGACGCGTTCGCCGCTGGAGGTTTCGTACCAGTTGCCGAGCACCTGAATGGCAGCGCAGATCGCCAGAACCGGTGCGCCACGCTCTGCGGCGCGTTGCAGACCAGGGTATTTCGCGAGGTGACGCGTTGCGAGGCGCTGAGCGGAATCCTCGGCGCCACCCAACGTGTACACGTCGAGCGAATCGGGGACCGGATCGCTGAGGGTGATGTCCACGATTTCGGCGTCGTAGCCGCGCATCCGCAGACGCTGACGCAGGATCAGGGCATTGCCGCCGTCGCCGTAGGTGCCCATGACGTCGGGGAGTACCAGACCGATGCGAACTGTCGAGTCAGACATTGCGAGACTCCTTCGCGATGGCAGTGTTGAGGTCACGGAAGGCCGTGTAGTTCGCCAGTACCTCCACACGTCCGGGAGGGCAGGAAGCGATGGCGCGCAACGGGTCCGGGTCGAGAGTGTGCTCGACGCCCGCGTACGTGAGGCGAACTGCCAGATCTGTTCCGCGTTCACCGGCGGCCACTACCTTGACACCTTCGAAGTGCTCAAACCTCACGTCCCACAGCCAGGAGAGGTCCTCGCCGTCCGGCACCTGACCGTTCACCGCGATGACCAGACCGTCCACCGTGGGATCGATCATCGACAGCGCTTCCTGCCAGCCGGCGGGATTCTTCGCGAGCAGCATGTGAACGGAGTGCGGTCCGACCTCGACGGTGCTGTATCGACCTGCGACTTCTTGAACCGTCGATGCGGCGGCAACTGCCCCGACCGGATCTGCACCCAAAGCCGCTGCAGCCGCTACGGCCTGAGCTGCGTTGCCGCGGTTGGCTTTTCCGGGGAGGGTCAACGTCATCGGAATCTTCAGGCCGTCGGGGCCGTAGAGATTGTCGTCGTCGAGCCACCAGGTCGGCTCGGGCCGCGCGAAGTCGGAACCGGTACTGCGCCAGTGCTTTCCCTCCCACACGATGGGTTCGCCGGTGCGCGGGCAGCTGACGGAATCGCCGGCCCAACCGCCGCCGGCAGCAACCCACACGACGTTGGTGGCGTCGTATGCCACGGAGGTGACCAGTACGTCGTCGCAGTTGGCGACGATCACCGCATTCGGATGCGCGTTGACGCACGCGCGCAGTTTCCGTTCGATCATGTTGATCTCGCCGACCCGGTCGAGTTGATCGCGGCTGAGGTTGAGCAGCACGATCACTTCCGGGTTCACGGCGTCGGCTACGTGGGGGACGTGCAGTTCGTCGACCTCGAGTGCCGCCAGCGTCGCATCGGTACGCGCGGCCAGGGCGGCCACGATCCCGGCATCCATGTTGGCGCCGTCGGCCTGCGTGGCGACGTCACCGAGTGTCGCGAGCGCTGCGGCGGTCATACGCGTGGTCGTCGACTTGCCGTTGGTGCCGGTGACCACGACGGTGCGCTTGCCGCGTCCGAGCTGAGTCATGAGCGTCGGGTCGATCTTGAGGGCGATCAGCCCGCCGATCATCGAACCCTTGCCGCGACCGGCCTTCTGCGATGCCCAAGATGCTGCTGCGGCAGCTCGCATGGCGAGCTTTCCGCGCGCTGTGATCGATAGTCCAGTTCCCACGGCCCGAGTTTGGCACAGGGCGTCGTCAGACGCCGAGTCGCGCCGGTGGTGAGGCTGCAGGTGTGTCCGAGAAAACAGTGTTCGCGGGCTTACGCCTCATCTGTGCGGCGCTCGCTCCGGCGATCACGATGACCGCCCCGACCAGTGACAACGGGCTCGGATCCTCGTGCAGGAACAGCCAGGACGCGCCGATTCCCACGACTGGCACCAGCAAGGAGAGCGGCGCCACCATGCCGGCGGGATAGCGGCCCATGAGCATCGTCCAGAGCCCGGATCCGGCGATGGTGCCGAGCAGAATGATGTAGGCCAGTCCGACCAGCGACGGCCAGGCGTCGGCGCTGAATGCGGTGCCGAGTGCGTGCCAGCCGACTGTGGGGCCTTCGACCACGGCTGACAGAGCGAGCATCGGTAACGGCGGGATGACACACATCCACAACATCAAGCGCATCGGTGCAGGCTCGCCGACGGTGTTTGCCGCAGCCAAGCGGCTGCCGAGATTGCCGAACGCCCAGGACAGGCCGCCGAGGAGTGTGAGGACGACGGGCAGCAGTGCCGCGTGGTGCGAGCGGTCCCAGCCGATCAAGGACATCCCGCCAACGGCGACGGCGATACCGGAGACCTGCCAGACGCTGAGCTTCTCGCGGAGCAGGAAAGCGCCGAGTAGGACGGTGAACGGTGCTGACGACTGCAGGACAAGTGATGCAAGGCCCGTCGGCATCCCCGAATGCATCGCCCAGAAGAGGAAGACGAACTGGCCGAATCCGAAACCGAATCCGTAGAGCAGCAGCCAGCGGAGCGGCACCTGTGGACGCGGCACGAAGATGACCACCGGAATCGCGATGATCAGAAACCGCAGCGCTGCGAAGAAGAACGGCGGGAAATGATCCAGGCCGACGCGAATGGCCAGGAAGTTCAGACCCCACAAGACGATCACGGTCAGGCCGAGGAGACGGTCGCGGGGAGTCATGCGTTAATCGTGAGCCTTACGAAGCATCAGAACAAGCGAATATAGATGCACTATCCATGTAGTTTTGCTACATGGATATTCGTCACCGTATGGATGCCACGCGCTTGCGAATCCTCCGCGAGCTCGCCGACCGTGGAACCGTCGGCGCTACTGCTCTCGCCCTCTCGATGACGCCGTCCGCCGTCTCGCAACAACTCAAGATCCTCGGACGAGAAGCGGGGGTCTCGCTCCTCGAACCGGACGGGCGCACGCTGCGCCTCACCGACGCGGGTCGAGCGCTGGTGCTTCGCGCCGACGACGTGGTGGCGGCGCTAGACCGGGCGGCGGACGAGATGGCGTCGTACCGAGGCTCGCCGCGGGGAAAGGTGCGAGTCGCGTTCTTTCCCTCCGGCGCGGCGCTCCTGCTGCCCGGTGTCCTGACGGCGCTGAAGAACTCGGACGTGGACATCGACGCCTACGACGTCGACAAACCGGCGTCCGCCGTCCCTGGACTGTTGGCCGATCACGATGTGATCCTCACCCACCGTGACGAACGCGGAGCCGAGACGTCGTTTCCCCGGGTCAGCGTGCAACCGCTGATGCGTGAACCGATCGATCTGGTGCTGCGGCCTGATCATCCACTTGCCGAGCAGGATTCGGTCCGGCTGGAACAATTGGCCGACGAGAACTGGATAAGCGTGCGCGGCGGGTTTCCGGTCGACGACGTTCTGCTGTCGGTTGCGTCGGTAACCGGCGTCCAGCCTCGCGTCGCTCATCGGATAAACGATTTCCGCGTCATCGAAGAGCTGGTGGCGGCGGGCCACGGCGTGGCTTTGATGCCGCGATACGCGATCACGCATCCCGGAGTGTCGAGGAAACCGGTGGCGGGAGTGCGCGCTGCACGAGTTTATGAATTGGCAACTCGGTTACACGCCAACCGCAGTCCGGCTATCGGAGTCGTGCTCGACGCCTTTCGTGACGTCGCGCGTGCTGTCGGTGAATGAAGGCTGTCGGTGAATGAAGGGCTGTCGGTGAATGAAGGGCCGTCGGTGAATGAACGGCTGTCGGTGAATGAGCAGCTGTTGGTGAATGAACACAAAACGGGAGCGACACGATTAGTGTCGCTCCCGTTTCGGTAGTGCAATCCTCACGGTTTAGTGAGGGTCGCTTAGTGAGGGCCGGTATCAGGCGAGAGCCTTGGCCTTCAGTGCTGCGAATTCTTCTTCACTGATGGTGCCGGCGTCGAGAAGTGCCTTTGCATCTGCGATGGATTCGGCCGGGGACTTTCCGGCAACCTCACGGATGTAGCTGTCCTGTGCGTTCTTGACCTGCTGTGCAGCCTCGAGGGACCGCTGTGCCATTCCGTCACTGCGAACGATCAGGTAGACGAGCGAGGTGAGCAGCGGAATGAAGAACAGGAAGACGATCCAGATTGCCTTCACCCAGCCGGAGGTCTTGTGATCGCGGAACAGGTCGGTGATGATCGAGAAGAGCAGGATCAAGTACGCGATGAACGCGAAGCTGATGATGATCAGCCAGAGGAAGTCCCAAAAGGAATCCATTGTCGAGCTCCATTTCACAAGTCGGATTTGTCTGAGCTGACTATCTCACGCGCACGTGGCGTCTGCATCATCCTCGATGGGTGAATTCTTTTTGTTAACTTCGCTAACCGACTCTTTCGGGACCAATGTCATGCCGAATCGAAAACATCGACCGAAAATCTTCAGTGCTCTGAAAACGACCCTGGCCCCACCCGAAAATCGGGTGAGACCAGGGATTGTTCACGAGTCAGGAGCTGAGTGTCAGCTGGCGCGGTTCACTGCCGAGACCACAGCGCGCAGCGAGGCCGTCGTGATCGACGTGGCGATACCCACACCCCAGACGACGGTGCTCTGACCCTCCGGGCCCGTCACGGCGCACTCGACGTAGGCCGCGGCCTGGGCGTCGTCACCGGCGGACATCGCGTGCTCGGAGTAGTCGAGGACACGAACGTCGAAGTTGATGCTTCCCAGCGCGTCGACGAAGGCAGCGAGCGGGCCGTTGCCGGTTCCCGAGATCTCCTGTTCCTTGCCGTTCACCTTGACGATCGCGGTGATCGCATCGGTGCCGCCGTCCTCCTCGGACGCGGTGACCTTCTGCTTCATGCGCTCGAGCGGGGTGATGGGAGCGAGGTACTCCTCGTGGAAGACGTCCCACATTTCCTTCGGCGAGACCTCGCCGCCCTCGCCGTCGGTGATCTTCTGGACCGACTGCGAGAACTCGACCTGCAGACGACGCGGCAGCACCAGACCGTGATCGGCCTTCATGATGTATGCGACGCCGCCCTTGCCGGACTGCGAGTTCACACGGATGACGGCCTCGTAGCTGCGGCCGACGTCCTTCGGGTCGATCGGCAGGTAGGGGACCTGCCAGAGAATGTCGTCGACGTCGGAGTTCTGGCTGTCGGCGTCGACCTTCATGGCGTCGAGGCCCTTGTTGATCGCGTCCTGGTGGCTGCCGGAGAACGCGGTGTAGACCAGGTCGCCGCCGTACGGATGACGCTCGTGGACGGGCAGCTGGTTGCAGTACTCGACCGTGCGACGGATCTCGTCGATGTTCGAGAAATCGATCTGCGGGTCGACGCCGCGCGTGAACATGTTCAGAGCGAGAGTGACCAGGCAGACGTTGCCGGTGCGCTCACCGTTGCCGAACAGGCAGCCTTCGATGCGGTCCGCGCCGGCCTGGTAGCCCAGCTCGGCTGCAGCGACACCCGTGCCGCGGTCGTTGTGGGGGTGCAGCGACAGGATGACCGAATCGCGGCGGGCCAGGTTGCGGTGCATCCACTCGATGGAGTCGGCATACACGTTGGGTGTAGCCATCTCGACGGTGGCGGGCAGGTTCAGGATGACCGGGTTGGCCGGCGTCGCACCCAGGGTTTCGGTGACGGCGTCACATACTTCCTTGGCGTACTCGAGCTCGGTGCCGGTGTAGGACTCGGGCGAGTATTCCCAGCGCCAGTTCGTGTCCGGGTACTTCTTCGACTCGGCGAGGACCAGTTCGGCGGCGTCGGTGGCGATCTTCTTGATCGTGTCCTTGTCGGCGCGGAACACGACGCGGCGCTGGAGAATCGAGGTGGAGTTGTAGAAGTGCACGATCGCGTTCTCGGCACCTTCACAGGCCTCGAACGTGCGCTTGATCAGCTCGGGACGCGACTGCGTCAGCACCTGGATGGTGACGTCGGACGGGATGGCGCCGTCCTCGATGATCTCGCGAACGAAATCGAAGTCCGTCTGGCTCGCGGACGGGAAGCCGACCTCGATCTCCTTGTAGCCCATACGAACCAGGAGATCGAACATACGACGCTTGCGCGCCGGGCTCATCGGATCGATCAGCGCCTGGTTGCCGTCGCGCAGGTCAACGGCACACCACTGGGGTGCTCGGTCGATGATCTTGTCCGGCCAGGTGCGGTCGGGCAGCGTGACCGTCTCGACCTCTTCGGCGAACGGGCGGTAGCGGAACGTCGGCATCGACGAGTTCTTCTGCGTGTTCCACGCAGGCTGGTCGGACGGTGCCGGCTTCGTGGGCGGGGTGATGGTGCGAGTGCCGGTGGTGAATGCGTCAGCGGGGGACATGGGTGTGATCTCCAGGATTGTGGACCCGGCCTGTTGACCTGTTGGTCAAGACCATGAGTCCGGAAGGCTTGGTCGACCGGCGCACAAAAACCCCGCGGCGGGAGGCCAGTCTGGATCAGACCCCGTCGCGGCAACCAAGAAGGAGTGCGCGCTGCATGCACAGCACTCTACTCCTGGATTTCGCGAGAAATCGGTGGGGTTCGCCCTCATGTCCAATTTGTCGCCGAATTGTGCTGCCGTTTCGGCCCCGAAAATGGTGGACTGTCGTCCATGGATCCCCGAATCGCCGTGGCGAGCACGTACCTCGACGCGCTCCGCAGTCACGATGGCAGTTCCGTACCGCTGGCCCCGGACGCGGTACGCCACGAGGTCGGGCTCAAGACCGGATTTTCGGGGAATCATTTGCGGCGCAGCCTTTCCGGAGGTCCTCAGTATCGCGTGATCCGCGACATTCGTGAGGTGGAGTGGACGGTCGACGGGGACGACCTGACGGCTGACTACCTCCTCGACGCCGGGTTGTTCGGGCGGAACCTGATGACCGTTCGGGTTACCGAGACCTTCCGGATACCCGCTGACGATCACCGCATTCACCACATCACCGCGAAGATTCGACCGGCGCGCGCCAAGCACACGTGATGCGCTCGATCCGCTGGATCGTCTGTTCACTGCTGATCGTTCTCGCTGGTCTCGGTGCTGCCGGCTCGGTGCTCGCGCTGTTCGTCCACACCCAGGTGAACGACACAGACAGTTACGTCGAGACGGTTGCCCCGTTGGCTTCCGAACCTGCTGTCCAAGCGGCTGTCGTTGATCGGCTGACCGAGGAACTGACGCAGCGGTTGGACCGGTTTCCGCAGGTGGTGACGAGACAAGCCGAGAAACTTGTTCGGGAGGCGGCTCAGTCGTTGGTCTCCAGCGACCAGTTCGCGACGCTCTGGACCGCGGCCAACCGTCAGGCGCACGCGCAACTTGCTGCGATGGTGACCGGCAGAGCCACCGACGGCATCGTTCGATCCGACGACAGCGGAACAGTCACCTTGTCCCTCGAGCCGATCATGACAGAACTGCGGACGAACCTCCGCGATCGCGGATTCACCGTCGTCGATCGTCTTCCGACGTTCGATCCGCAGTTCGAGATCCTGCAGTCCGACGAGCTGGTGCGGGCCCAGGACCTCTCGAACACTCTCGACCGGGCAGCGGCCTGGCTGCCGTGGGTGTCGCTGGCCTGTGCGATCGCGGCCGTCGCAGTTGCGCCGAGGCGAATGCGCGCACTGTCCCTGGTCGGGCTGGCGACGGCGGTGGCGATGATCGCCCTGTTGGTGGCGCTGGCCGTCGTGCGGCGAGTCTATTTACAGAATTCAGACATACCGTCATCTGAGGCGGCAGTCGCGGTGTACGACGCGCTGGCAGTTTCGCTGGTCAGCAGTATCCGCGTGCTTCTCGCCTGCGGAGTTGCCGTCACGGTGGTCGGTTACGTTGCCGGTGGCTCGCGTTCTGCGACGTTGATGCGATCGCGGATCTCGCAACTGATCCCGCGCGGATCTGAGGCGAACAGCAGTACGCATCGGGAAGTCCCAGGACCACCTCGGTAAGCTCGACCTCTGGTATCTGTAAACAATTTCGACCTGGAGGTAGAAACGCGTGGCTCTCGTCGTCCAGAAGTACGGCGGATCCTCGGTGGCAACCGCCGAGCGCATCCGACGAGTCGCTGAACGGATCGTCGAGACCAAGAAGGCCGGCAATGATGTCGTCGTCGTGGTGTCAGCGATGGGCGATACCACCGATGAGCTGCTCGATCTGGCTCAGCAGGTGTGCCCTTCCCCGCCGGCCCGTGAAATGGACATGCTGCTGACCTCGGGTGAGCGCATCTCCAACTCCTTGGTAGCGATGGCAATTCACTCCCTCGGCGCCGAAGCTCGTTCGTTCTCGGGCTCACAAGCCGGAGTCATCACGACCGGCAGCCACGGAAACGCCAAGATCATCGACGTCACGCCGGGCCGTGTTCGCACTGCGCTGGACGAAGGCTCGATCGTTCTGGTCGCCGGATTCCAAGGCGTCAGCCAGGACAGCAAGGACATCACGACGCTCGGACGCGGTGGCTCGGACACCACTGCCGTGGCGTTGGCAGCTGCACTCAACGCTGACGTCTGCGAGATCTACACCGACGTCGACGGCGTTTTCTCCGCCGATCCGCGCATCGTCCCCGACGCTCACCGCCTCGAGACGGTTTCCTTCGAGGAAATGCTCGAACTCGCAGCGTGTGGTGCGAAGGTGCTCATGCTCCGGTGCGTCGAGTACGCCCGTCGTTACAACGTGCCTGTGCACGTCCGTTCGTCATACACCACCAAGCCCGGAACAATCGTGTCCGGATCGATGGAGGACATTCCTGTGGAAGAGGCCCTGATCACCGGAGTCGCGCACGATCGCGGCGAAGCCAAGATCACCGTTGTCGGATTGCCGGACACACCGGGACACGCTGCCAAGGTGTTCCGCGCAGTCTCCGATGCCGAGATCAACATCGACATGGTGCTGCAGAACATCTCCAAGGTGGAGACAAACAAGACGGACATCACCTTCACGCTTCCGACGGCCGACGGCCCCCGCGCCGTCGAGATCCTGACCAAGCGTCAGGAAGACATCGGCTTCACGCAGATCTTGTTCGACGACCACATCGGCAAGGTTTCCCTGGTCGGCGCCGGAATGCGGAGCCACCCGGGCGTCACCGCCACGTTCTGCGAGGCGCTGGCCAAGGCAGACATCAACATCGACCTCATCTCGACCTCTGAGATCCGCATCTCAGTGCTGGTCAAGGACACCGAATTGGACGACGCTGTACGTGTCATCCACGACGCTTTCGGGCTCGGTGGCGAAGAAGAAGCAGTAGTACACGCTGGAACGGGACGGTAATTTCTCATGACGACTATCGCTGTTGTCGGTGCGACCGGTCAGGTCGGCATCGTCATGCGCACTTTGCTCGAAGAGCGGAACTTCCCCGCGGACAAGGTGCGGTTCTTCGCATCTGCACGCTCCGCCGGTAAGAAGCTGCCCTTCCGCGGCGAAGAGATCATCGTCGAGGATGCGGCCGCCACATCGGATGAGGACCTGAAGGGCATCGACATCGCCCTGTTCTCAGCCGGTGCGACGCTCTCGCGCGCCCAGGCTCCGCGCTTCGCTGCTGCCGGCGCGACCGTTGTCGACAACTCTTCGGCATGGCGCAAGGATCCCGAGGTTCCCCTCGTGGTCAGCGAGGTCAACCCTCAGGACACGCAGAACCTGGTCAAGGGCATTATCGCGAACCCCAACTGCACCACCATGGCAGCGATGCCGGTGCTGAAGGTTCTGCACGACGAAGCCGGTCTGCAGCGTCTGATCGTCTCCAGCTACCAGGCCGTGTCCGGTAGCGGCATCGCCGGCGTCGAGGAACTCCTCGGCCAGGTGCGCGCCGTAGTCGGAGACGCGGAGAAGCTGGTTCACGACGGCAGTGCCGTCGACTTCCCGGCCCCGAACAACTACGTCGCCCCCATCGCGTTCAACGTCCTGCCTCTCGCAGGTTCGCTGGTCGACGACGGAAGCGGCGAGACCGACGAGGATCAGAAGCTCCGCAACGAGAGCCGCAAGATCCTCGGACTTCCCGATCTGTTGGTTTCGGGTACGTGCGTGCGCGTTCCCGTCGTGACCGGGCACTCGCTCGCGATCAACGCAGAGTTCGCCAACCCGCTCTCGGTTGCTCGCGCCAAGGAGATCCTCGCCGACGCTCCGGGCGTCGAACTGGTCGAGGTTCCGACGCCGCTGGCCGCTGCCGGTGGCAACGCGTCGCTGGTCGGTCGTATCCGTCAGGATCCGGGTGTCCCGGAGGGACGCGGACTCGCGCTCTTCGTTTCGGGCGACAATCTGCGTAAGGGTGCCGCGCTCAACACGATTCAGATTGCCGAGCTGTTGGTCGGCTAGATCTTTCGTTCGGTACCGGCCCCGCACCTAGGTGTGGGGCCGGTGTCGTTTCGACCGGCGCTCTAGTCGAGTTCGGAAATGGCGACCAGGCCACCGAGGTACTCGGCATCCGAATACGCTTTGGCGAGTAGCACTCCGAGCTCACCGAGAGCTTCGGTGTCGCTGCCGTACGCAACAAACATGCCCGCTTCGGGATCGGTGCCGAAGCGGCCCTCCAGATGCGGTGCATCGCGGCCTACCACTGCGTGGGCGACCGACGCCCAGTCGTAACCGGAGCCTTCGAAACCCTCTACCTGCTCGAATATCGATGCCACCTTGCCGAAATGCTGGTCGGTGAGCATCAGTGACCAGTTGCCCGGAGACGTTTCGAAAAGCTGTAGCGGTTCGATCGATGGTGATGTCATGCGTGTATTGAAGCAGATCCGACCGACAGGTTTCAGTCGGCCGCTAACGCCCGACCGATTGTGCGAGAGCCACGGCAAAACTGGAAAGTCGTTCTCGGGTATAGGTTTCGGGATCACTGACGGCCAGTCGTCCGAGCATTTCGGCGAACGACATCATGGTGTGTGCGAGGAGAACCGGATCAAGGCCTTCGAGCTTCGACTCGAGGGCAATCCCGGCGCGGGCCAGTTCTTCGGCGCGGGCGAAGACAGCTCCGCGAGAGAGCTTCAACAAGCCGTGATACTCGCTGGGGGCGTTCTCGACAGACGTCAGAATCAGGCGCCAGCGCGTCGGGTTCTCCAGTACGGCGTCGACGAAGGCGCCAACGGTCCCGGTGTACGACGCCGCTGGGCCGAGTTCGCTCAGATCTGTCGGCATGGTTTCGAGTACCTGAGCGATGGCTCGCTCGTGCTCGCGGCGCAGCAGTGCAGCGACGAGATCGGTCCTGGTATCGAAAATCGTGTAGAGGACGGGCTTGCCGACACCGGCTTCGGCAGCGACGGATTCCATGCTGAGGTTGTGCAGGCCAACGCGGCCGGTGACCTCGAATGCTGCGTCGAGGAGCTGCTCGCGACGTTGCTCCGGCGCCATGCGAGGGGCGTACTTGCGCCGCGGTGTATCCGTTGCGTCAGCTTGTGACCTGGTCATCGTGTGCATCACCTCCGGTCTCACCCTAATCTGCCTGCCACTTCTTCGTGAATAATACGCAACCGTTGTATTCATCGTCTGCAATTGTTACGGTGGCGTTGTATTCGAATGGTGCTCAGTGAGGCGCCTCTGCCGAGATCTCGAGGAGAACAACCGCTATGACAGCGTCGACCTCTTTAGTGCCGAATGATCTGCTGCTCCATCCCTCCACGTACGATCGGCCGGAGTTCGACGCGACCACGCGGAGACTGCTGGGCGCGACCGTCGACTGGTTCGAGGCGCGTGGAAAGAACCGACTCCTGGCCGACTATCACGACAAGATCTTCTACTCCGATTTCCTCGATTTCGCGGCGAAGGAAGGTCTGTTCGCCACATTTCTGACGCCCGCCCGCGACAGTGGTGGCGACTCTGACAAGCGCTGGGATACCAGTCGTATCGCCGCGCTGTCCGAGATCCTCGGCTTCTACGGACTCAACTACTGGTACCCGTGGCAGGTGACCATCCTCGGTCTCGGGCCGGTGTGGCAGAGCGACAACGAGACGGCAAGGGCGCGAGCAGCTTCCGCTTTGGCTTCCGGAGGCGTTGCGGCATTCGGACTGTCCGAGAAAGAGCATGGCGCGGACGTCTACTCCACGGACATGGTCTTGACGCCCAACGGCAGCGGCGGGTACCTGGCCAGCGGTTCGAAGTACTACATCGGAAATGGCAACTGCGCCAACACGGTCTCTGTCTTCGGCCGTGTCGACGGAGTGGAGGGCACTGATCAGTACGTCTTCTTCTACGCCGACTCGGACCATCCGGCATTCACCGTGGTGAAGAACATCGTTCCGGCCCAGATGTACGTAGCGGAGTTCTCACTCGTCGACTATCCCGTTGCGGCAGAGGATATCCTGCATACCGGCGAGGCAGCATTCAGTGCCGCACTCAACACCGTGAACATCGGAAAATTCAACCTGTGTTTCGGCGGAATCGGTATGTCGACTCATGCCTTGTACGAGACGATTACCCACGCGCACAATCGAATCCTGTTCGGCAATCCCGTCACGGCGTTCCCACACGTACGACGTGAATTCGTCGACGCGTACGCGCGCCTGCTGGCGATGAGGCTCTTCTCGGATCGTGCGGTGGACTATTTCCGCACCGCATCGCCCGAGGACCGCCGCTACCTCTTGTTCAATCCTGTCACCAAGATGAAGGTGACAACCGAGGCACAGAAGGTGATCGGACTGCTCTCCGACATCGCTGCGGCAAAGGGCTTCGAGAAGGACAGCTACCTCGCGGTGGCCAAGATGGATGTCGACGGGCTGCCCAAGCTCGAGGGGACCGTCGCCGTCAATCTCGCCCTGATCGCCAAGTTCATGCCGGCGTACCTCTTTGCCCCCGAGTCATTTCCGGCGATTCCGACGCGTAACGACGCAGCCGACGACGAGTTCCTGTTCCGTCAGGGCCCGGCACGGGGGTTGTCCAAGGTTCGATTCGACGACTGGCGAGCGGTATACGCGAAGTTTGCGGATGTTCCCAACGTTGCACTGTTCGTGGAGCAGGCAGAAGCGCTCGTGACCCTTCTAGCCGAAGCTGCACCGGATGCGGCGCAGCAGGTCGACTTGGACTTCGGCCTTGCGATCACCGAACTCTTCACCCTCGTCGTCTACGGCCAGCTGATCCTCGAACAAGCCGAGATCTTGGGATTGGACGAGGGACAGCGGAGCGGTGGGGTGCTGGATCAGATCTTCGATGTCCTGGTCCGCGACTTCAGTGCTGCAGCGGTGGAGTTGTACGGAAAACCCAGCGCCAGTGAAGATCAGCAACGGTTGGCACTCGCATCTATTCGGCGCCCCACGTTCGCGGCGGAGCGATTCGAGTACGTCTGGCAGCAAGTAGTCGCCTTGTCTGGTGCCTACGAAATGAACGGTGCCGGCTCAACGAACGGGGAGGAATGAAATGTCTGAACTGACGATGAATCGACCGCGTGAGGATTACGGCTTCTTCGGCCCAGGATCACCCAGTTGGAAGATCTGGGCCGCGCCGACAGCGCTGATCGGGTTCCAGCGGTCGGTGGTGCTCGAGCACTTCGACCCCTTCTTGGCTGCCGCAGTGGCAGACATGAGCGGGATTTACAGCGATCCGGCCGGGCGACTCGACCGAACCTTGGCGTACTTCCTGACCGTCGCCACTGCCGACGGGCGGACGGCACTGGCGCTGTCCGACCACCTCATGACAGTTCATGCTCAGGCCACGGGCATCGAACCGATCACCGGAACTCGTTACAGCGCAAACAATCCGGCGCCACAACTCTGGATCCACGTGACGGGTTGGCATTCGGTGCTCAAGTGCTACGAGATGTATGGGCCGGGCCCGCTTTCAGCTGTCGAAGAGCAGCGGTACTGGGAAGAATGCGTGATCGCTGCCGAACTACAGACATGCAAGACCTCCGACGTTCCACGCTCCCGAGACGAGGTACGTGAGTACTTCGCTGAAGTCAGGCCCAGATTGTGTACCTCCGAGCGTGCCAACCGGGCGATGCACTACTTGTTGAGAACACCGAGAGCGCAGGGGAAGACGAAGTTCGCGACATTCAGCCGATTGGTCGCGCCGGCCACTATCGCGACTTTGCCCGGCTGGATGCGAACGATGGGTGGGTTCGATCAGCCAGCGTTGTTGGACAGAGCAATTGCGCCCGCGGTGCGAACGGCAGTCCGGTTGGGTAGTTCACCGAAGAACATGACCACTGCTCTGAAAGTCATTGCGCCGATGACGGGCAAGGTGTTGGAGCGCCACCTGCGTGACGAGCAACCCCTGGACCCGAGAGTTGTCACGCCAGCGGAGATTCGGGAGCGATTCCCGCGAGCCGCCAAGGTTGCGCAGGCCGTCTGACGGGTTCGCCACGGTCTGTTGGCACCGCATCGGGGGGATCCCTTCGATGCGGTGCTCGGCCGTGTTCTGTTGTGCCTGAGGTTCGTTCTCAGGTTTTGAATGTGGTGTTCGCCGGGCGCGGTTGCTGCCCGGGGTCGATCGAGGGCGGCGGAATGAACCAGGGTTTGTTGTCGACTCCTATTCGGATTTCCCATTTCCCGACGAACCCTGATTTTCGGTGCATCAGTCGGTGGTGTGAACGGCACAGCAGGACCAGGTTGTTCATCACCGTCGGGCCACCGTTGGCCCAGTGCCGGATATGGTGCGCATCAGTCCACGCGGGCACGCATGTGCAGCCCGGGAAGGCGCAGCCTTTGTCTCGGGCGATCAACGCGACGCGTTGTTCGGCGTTGACCAACCTCTTTCCTGGTTTCGCATCGAGCGGTGCGCCGTGATCGTCGAGCAGAACGGTGGAGAGGAAACAGTCACACCCGAGGAGCCTGGTCCGCGACACCGACAGCGGCCCCAGCCAGGGCATGTGCCCGACATCGAGATCCGATACAGCCATTCCGTCATCAGCAGTGGAGGGTGTTGCGGCGCAGTCCCGGTGCTCGGCGAGATCGCGAGCATTGATGTGCACGTTCACGTGCGGGCGTTGACCACCGTCGGTGCCTGTTTTGGCGCAGTCGAGATAGCGGCGGATCAGTTCGGTGAACCCGTCGGCAGTTCGTTTCGCTGCCGACCGAGAATCCGGGGTTCCATCGGGTGCCGGGGTGGGCATCGTCAGATTCGACAACGCCGACAACAGCATTTCGCCGGTGAGGGCGTCGAAATCCCCGCGCACCACCACTCGACCGTTCAATGTCGACGCGATCCGCAGCTCATTCCGGTCGACGTCTTCGGCGGGTGGAATTTCATCGGATTCGAAGATTCGCTCCAAGGTCGCGATCACGTTCCGCACTTTCGTGGTCGTCGCTTCCACGCCCGACGCAGCCGCAAGCAGTAGGTCGATACAGCGAGGGAGCGCGGCGTCTGGCATGCCTTTCGGCGGTGACTCACAGAACGCCACGATCAACACCGCATGCTCGAACGAACAGTCCCCGCAATCGAACCGAGCCGCCACCGCCGGAAACGGCCGCAAAGCTGCACCCAGCGCGGCGATCTTCTTCCCGTCCCGAACCTGCAGCATCGTGTTGGCCGCCAACCAGGACCCCACACCGCGGCCGGCAATCACCTGATCATCGGAACGCAACGAGAGTTCGTCGACCACGGCCACTCGAACGGCTTCCAGGCGCAGAATCTCCGCGCTCGCCGACACCGCAGCCGCACGTAACTCAGAAGCAGGTAACCGCCACAGACGTCCGCGTAACCCCACCGCAGAACCCGACACCACATCCGACAACAAGACGCTCATTGAACCCCCCCGATCCCCTCCCCAAATCATACTCGAACATGCGTTCGAGTCAAGAGCGTTTTCGAATCCTCGATTCGATACCGTCAAGGAGGATCTGTAGGCCCTGAGTAAATGACTCTTCGGTTTCTCGTTCGAGATAGAAGTCGCCGCCCGGTACCGGTGGGGCCTCCCGACCCAACTGCATCGTGTGGGGGAAGTCGTCCGCGAAATCCGGTGCAGCATCGGCCAGTGCAGCAGAAGACTCTGCCCACCAATGAGATTCGGAATCTCCGATGGTCGAGGCGCTCCGGATCTCAGCTAAGGTCCGCGCGGACCCCCGGATGAAATGGAAAAGCATGCTCACCGATCTGCGGATGGTCGGAGCATCGAGACCTGTGGAGTAGAGAATGGACACGAGTGATTCGAGTCCTGTCTGCTCGTGCGGACCCAGGACGGGGCGCGCCAACGAGACATCCAATGTCCACGGATGGCGTGTATGTAGGGCGAAGAGTGCGGCGGCCCAGTCGGAGAGTGCCATGCGCCAGTCGCCGGTGTCTGCGATCGGCGGTAGCTCGGCATGCACCCGGTCGTACATCAGGTCCAGTAGTTCGTCCTTTCCCGGTATGTAGGTGTACAACGACATCGCAGTGCGGCCGAGGTGGTCGCCGATCATGCGCATCGACAACGGTGTCGTGGGGTTGGCGTCGGCGACTTCGATCGCGGCGTCAACGACTGTGTCAGTGGACAGCGCGGGCTTCGGTCCTCGGCGGCCGGAAGGCGCCTCGGGTTGACGCCACAGAAGTGAAATCGTGCGTGCGATATCGCGTCGGCCTGCCTGTTTGTTCATCTTGTCGCTTTCGTGGAGTCGCGCTATTCTTAATTACTTTACAGTGTAAAGATTTGGGAGTGGGCATGGTTGAGGCAAGACTTCACGACGGGACAACTATCGATGTCGAGGTTCTCGGACATGGCCCTGCCGTGCTGATACCTGTGAATCCGATTTCGGCTACCGGCATCAAGGCGGACGAACTGCGCGCCTGGGGCGTTGACCCCTCGCTCGGTCGAATGTTCCTGGAAGGGTTGGCGTCGAACTTCACTGTGGTTGCCTTCGACTACGAAGGGCACCGGATGGCGTCGCCCGCGCCGGACACGCTCACTCCCGACAACATCGCGTCCGACATTCTGGCTGTGGCGAATTCGGCTGGGATCGACCAGTTCGCCTACTACGGATACTCCTGGCTGGCTCTGTGCGGATTGCAGTTGGCGCTGCGCACCGATCGTCTGACCGCACTGGTCATGGGTGGTTTCCCGCCGGTGGATGGGCCGTACAAGGCGATGCTCCAGGTTACCGAAGCTACACACCGCATGGCGAGTGAACCGCCCCAGCGCACATCACAGCCCACGGCATCATCAGACGAATTCGATTGGAACTCCATCGACATTGCGTTGACCGGAGCGCAGACCCGGCAGTTCGTGACGCTGTACCGCGCACTTGGTGAATTCGACGATCGAACGATTCAAGGGCGCATCCTTTGTCCGCGAATGTGTTTCGTCGGTTCGCGAGACGTCATCGAATACGGTGACCGATGGGGTGGGGTACGGGTCGCGCCGGCCGATCTCGACCTCGACGCCGTTCGGTCGGCAGGGTGGGATATCGAGGTACTCGACGGTCTGGATCACACGCAGGCAATGCAACCGGCTCATGTTCTACCCATTCTCAAACCCTGGTTGGAGAAGGTGGTCGGTGTTTGACCGTGCGAGCACGCGGGTAACCCGCTCCGGATGCCGTCAGCGTGAGGGGGCCGTGAGTGGACGAGTCACACAAGATCCGTCGCCGATCGTTTGTTCAAGGGCTTGGCCTACTGGCCGGTCTGAGCGCGTTGTCCGCTGGATCAGCGACGGCTCGACCACCTGATGTCGATCCACTGCGCCCGTTCCAACTTCCGTCGCCCCGTCTGGAACCGTTTCGGGAGACCCTTCCTGTCCTGCCGGGCATTTCGGGTGGCAACCTGGAGCTTCGTGCGGCATCGTCGATGCACCGATTCCATCCGGACCTACCGTCGTCGCCGTCGCTGGGTTACGGCGGAATGGATTATCTGGGCCCCACCGTCGAGGCGCACGTCGATCAGCTCGTCACAGTCCGATATGCCAATGACATTTCTGCGTATCCGCTTGCCGCGGATGTCGATCCGGGTCTGCACGGCGTCAGCGACCTCGACCGCACACAGGTCCCAACCTCGCTTCACCTGCACGGAGGAGTTACTGCACCGCAGTTCGACGGGCATCCGGAGCTGATTCAGCGTCCGGGCGAAGGTTTGGTTCACGAATACGCGAATGGTCGTGCCGCCGGCAATCTTTGGTATCACGATCACGCCATGGGAATGACGCGCCTCAACGTCTACGCCGGGCTGGTCGGGATGTATTTTCTCCGTGACGACGCAGATACAGGCACCACCGGGAATTCTCTCGGCTTGCCGTCCGGCGAATTCGAGCTTCCGATGATTCTGCAGGACAAGGTCTTCACCTCCGACGGTCAACAGAGTGTCCGTTCCACGTGGCTCACTCCGCAAGGTTCATGGGATCCGGCGACCCCCGGTGACGTTGGCGTGGTGAACGGCGTCGTGTGGCCGAAAGTGGAGGTTGCCCGCGGCCTGTATCGATTGCGACTGCTCAACGCCGCAACCTATTCGGTGTGGAATCTGCATTTCGCAAATCGTATGCGGTTCTGGGTGATCGGGTCCGAAGGCGGTTTACTGGCCGCCCCGGCGCCGACGGATCACGTTCGGTTGAGTCCGGGTGAGCGCGCTGATCTGCTTGTCGACTTCAGTATGCTCGAGCCGGGCACGACGGTGGAATTGCGCAACGACGAACCGGTACCCCTTGCGGTGGCGCAACGCGGCACACAGGTGATGCCGGTCTTCTGTCGGTTCGACGTGGGCAGCGCAAAGGGATTCACCGGCTCGATCCCGCAGCAGCTGAATTCCGTTGCTGCCGAACCGGCGTCCCCGGATGTGGTGCGAAATCTCACGATCATGCAGCTGTCGCGTCCCTCGGATTACCCGTCGATCACTATGTCGCTCAACAATTTGAGGTTCACCGATTCGGATATCGAACTGCCACGTCAGGGAGCCGTCGAGCAATGGAATCTGATCAACATCACCACGGAACCACATCCGATTCATCTGCACCTGGTGGCGTTCCGCGTTGTGGGGCGCCAGAACATCGACACTGCAGCGCTCATGCAGCGGTACCCGGTACCTGATCTGGGGGTCCGGTGGACGCCGTCGGCAGAGGAATTCGTGACCTCCCCGCTGCGGCCTCCCGAAGTGTGGGAAACGGGGGAGAAAGACACTGTCATCGTGGATGCCAACTCGATTACCCGCGTGATCGTGCGCTTTCCGACTGCCGACGAGTTGGGCTTCGATCCGGATGCAACTTTCGCGAGAGGTGCCATGGCAGACCACTCGGCACACGGAGAAGTCGGCATGGGGGACCTGCAGGGGTACGTCTGGCACTGCCACATGCTCGATCACGAAGACCACGACATGATGTTGCGATATCGGGTGGTGACGTAGCCTTCAAGGGGAGAAAAGTTCCCAGAGGAGGCAGCTGTGTCGGAAGGTGCGCCCACCGGGCCCCTGGACGGATATCGGGTGATTGAACTCGGAACCTTGATCGCCGGGCCCTTCGCCGGGAAACTGCTCGGCGACATGGGCGCCGACGTGATCAAGGTCGAATCGCCGGACCGCCCGGACCCGCTTCGTACCTGGGGTCAGGCCGAGCAGGACGGTCATCGATTCTTCTGGACGGTTCACGCCCGCAACAAGCGGTGTGTGACCTTGGACCTTCGTGTCGACGCGGGGCGAGACCTGTTTCTGAATCTGATCGAACATGCCGATGTGGTGGTCGAGAACTTCCGGCCGGGCACCCTCGAGAAGTGGGGCCTGGGATTCGACGTTCTCAGTGCGCGCAATCCGAAGTTGGTGTTGGCCAGGGTATCCGGTTACGGGCAGAGCGGACCGCAAGCCAAGAGCGCCGGCTACGCCTCGGTTGCCGAAGCGGTCAGCGGATTTCGGCATCTGAACGGTTATCCAGGGCAGGCGCCTCCGCGTATTGCCCTTTCGCTCGGAGATTCTCTCGGCGGGATGTTCGCCGTTCAGGGAGTGCTGGCGGCGTTGCTCTCACGAGAGCGGACCGGCCGTGGTCAGGTGGTCGACGTTGCCCTCACGGAATCCTGTCTGGCGGTGCAGGAATCCACGATCCCGGATTACGATCGGGGCGGGATCATCCGGCAGCCCTCGGGAACGAGATTGGAGGGTATTGCGCCGTCCAACATCTATCAGACCTCTGAAGGAAACTGGGTGGTGATCGCAGCCAATCAGGATACGCTCTTCGTGCGTCTGTGCACCATCATGGGGCGACCGGAACTAGCGCATGACGACCGCTTCTCCAATCATGTTGCCCGTGGCAAACATCAGGACGAGCTCGACGAACTGATCAGCGCCTGGGTCGCGCTCCAAGATCCCACCAGCCTGGTGGAACGCCTCACCGAAGTGGGAGTTGTTGCCGGGCCGATCAATACGGTTGAAAATGTCGTCAAGGATCCGCAGCTGATCGAGCGGGGGATGCTCGTCGACCACTACGACGAGCGGATCGGTGAAAACGTCCTCGGCTTGGGCGTCGTGCCTACCTTCAGTGAGACACCCGGATCCGTGCGCAACGCGGGAGCGTCGGCGCCGGGTCACGACAACTCCTCGGTGTGGGGCGGGCTCCTCGGACTCTCGGACGACGAGCAGGCAGAACTGAAGATGAAGGGCGTGATCTGACATGTCGGTACCTGGCGTGGGTATTCCAGCAGTCAGTATTCGTGAAGTCGGACCACGGGACGGGTTGCAGATCGAAGACCCGGTGTCGCTGGCGGAGAAACTTCGTCTTGTCGACGCTCTGGCTGCGACGGGTGTTTCGCGTATCGAGGCGACGTCGTTCGTCTCACCGCGCGCTGTGCCGGCGTTGGCCGACGCGGAATTGTTGGCAGCAGAACTGCACCAGTGGCCCGGCATCGAGTTCTCGGCATTGGTCGCCGGAATCGGTGGAGCGAAACGGGCCGTCGCCGCAGGAATGAAAACCGTCGAATATGTTGTGTCGGCATCGAATGGCCACAGCGAGGCCAACACTCGGTCGACGACGGAGCAAGCGACCGAACGTATCGGAGAGGTCGTCAGGATCGTCCACGACGCCGGAGGACGGGTGGAGGTCATCGTGGCCACAGCCTGGGACTGTCCGTTCGACGGTCCAACCGACCCGGATCGTGTTCTGCGGATTGCGGAGCAGGCCAAGGAGTTCGGTGCTGATCAGTTCTCGATCGCAGATACCATCGGCACTGCCACGCCGGGACGTGTCGGACGATTGATCGACGCTGTGGGCGAAAGAGTAGGTGACTTCGGCTTGGGTGCGCACTTCCACAACACGCGTGGCGCTGGTCTTGCTTGCGCGTTTGCGGCTGTGCAGCACGGTGTTCGAAACCTCGACGCGTCCACCGGAGGTCTCGGCGGTTGTCCGTTCGCTCCCGGTGCCAGTGGCAACATCGCGACGGAGGAACTGGTCTACATGCTCGAAGACATGGGCATTGCGACGGGTATCGACCTGGATGCGAGCATTCGTGCCGCTGCCGTTGCAGAGGAGATAGTGGGCCATACGGTTCCCAGTAATCTTCTCCGCGCCGGCGATCGGAAGCGGTAGGGACCTTTACTCTTCTCGGTTGGGTGATGCCAGCTGCAGTCTGACCAGCTGCTCGTGCGCCGCCGGCGGCCAACCGATGCGCTGCTTCTCCAGATACCAGGCACCGGCGGCAAATGCGATCGCGAGGACGATCCAGATCGCGACGCTTCCGATCTGAGAGCCCAGGTCGCTCGACGAGGACACTTCGCCTGTGCTGTAGTCGTATTCCGTTGTCGTGGTGATTCCCTCTACTGCGAAGGTCCACAGAATCGGAAGGGCACACAGTGCGGCGAGGGCACGTGCGACATGCGCTGGACGCAGTTCGAAGATCATTCATTTCTCCTGGTGATCGACCCGGTGAATCTCACTCTCCTCGAAAGCTATTCGGGTTCGACGGCGCTGTCTGTAGTCGGATCGACGGACATGGACGAGGTGCCGAGCTCTCCCCGGTCCCCCTGCCGTAGCAGCTGCATTCCGTTGTGATCGAACTCGATTCGTCGAACGTCTTCAGTGTCGACCAGCATCGTGGCCATAGCGGTACGCCGAGGTGGAAGGATCCGTATGGTCACTTTTCCTCGCGTGATCGCGGTGAGTTCCCGGACGATGCTCGAGTGGATTCGGTCGCGCACGTCGGGGTTCGCGCCATCCATTCCGTGGTCGTCGAGCAGGACCACTTCGACGCCGCGGTTTCGAGCGGCACGCACAGCATCGATGACATCTGTTTGTTGTAAGCCTGTCGCCCTCAGCGAATCTCGGAGTTGCGCCTCGAGGAGTTCGCATTCTTGCCGCTCGGTGGTTGTCAGTGGAACCCCGGAAGCGACCCGTTCGAGGAGCGGGCGTGCAAGGACATCGAGCCTGTCGAGTTGCGCGTCGCGTTCCTCGAGAATCGCAGCACTGGCGGATGCGGAGGCAATTCGTTGGGTGGACTGCTCACGAAGTTCGTAGATAACCCTGGCTTGAGGACGGATGGTGTATGCGAAGAAGGTCGACATCAGAACAGGGCCGGCGTTGATGACCGTCAACGACACTCCGTACATGGCCCCCTGGCCGGTGGTGGAGGACCAGATGGCGGTCACCAACACCATGAGTCCAAGCCCGAGCCACGCGAGTGCTGTACGCCCACGAACGCACATGAAGGTGAAGACTGCCGTCGACATCCCGAACATCCAGAGTTGAGTCATGTCGTTGACGGGGACGGGAACCACTGACAACACCAGGCCGCTCGTGACGGCGCCGGTCAGAGACACCAGAACGCTCTGCCCCAGCGGCATCGGGTCGCCTCTGCTCAGTACGAGTGTGAAAGCCGCAGTCGAGCACACGATAATTGCCAAGATCATCGGCCAGACTGCGCGGACGTCGGAGGATGTGTAGGCGACCGAGATCACGCAGGTGAGCGCGAAGCATGCAGCCATGAATCGAGCAGCACGGCTGTGCATGCCGAGAAGATCGCGGACATCTCGTCCGTCCGGCCTGGTCATGTCATCACCGCTACGGGCAAGCTCAACGTCAGAGTCACCGAAGTGCCGCGGCCGGGTGACGATCGAATGGTTGCCGATCCGCCGTCGAGTTGACGCATTCTGCCGCGGATGCTGACAGTGATTCCGAGGCGATGCGTCTCGACGGAGCTCGGATCGAAGCCGACGCCGTCGTCGGTGACGACTACTTCGAGGTGGGTGGCGGTTGCCGTGACCGTGACCGAACGCCGTGCACTGCTTCCGGCGTGTTTGACGCTGTTGCGCAGTGCCTCGGCCATCGCACCGGCCATCGCACGAATCGAGTCGGGTGCGTATCCGCTCGGATCAGACCCGTCGGAGAGGGCGGTCTCGAACGTGATGTTTTCGTCCACTTCCGAAGCGGCTGAACGCAACTGAGCGAGGATTCCGTCGAAGTCGAAACTCGTCTCGTGGTCGGTTCCGGAGCGCAGTTCGTCGAGTCTTGCCACCGTCCTTCGCGCCTGAGCGACGACCGAGGGATCGGCGTCGTTTCTCGAAGCAGCGAGCAGAGTCGACATCACGGTGTCGTGGATGAGTGCGTCGAATCTCTCGCGTTCGACGGATTTGGCCTCGGCCGCGGCGGCGCCGGCGGCAGCGGCATGAGTGGTGGCGATGGTCGCATCCAGTACTCGTCCGGTTCGCAAGGCCATGACGGCCGCTGCTACGAAAACCGCGCAGAATGTCCAGGCGAAGGCGAGGTCGGGAACCAACAGGTGCGTCGTGGGACTCGTCCGGATTATGTGATTGGTCAACTGTGCGAGTGTTGCCACTACGAAAAGGTGCACGACGGCAGCGGCCGGTCGCCAAGCTGCAGCGGCAGCAAGGCTGGCGACGCCGGGGAAATTGGAAATCCACAAGGTGAAATCTGTGACGTGGTCACCATTCCACGCCGGCCACCACAGGAGGATGACCACGACGTAGAGAACCGCATTTGCGCTCGCAGTTCGTTTCACCCATCGGGTGTCGGCGTGGAACGTCGATGCTCCCAGCGCCAGCCCACTACCGAAAGTCGCGACCACCGCCAGTGGAGTCCACCACGACGCAGACATCGTGGTGGCTTCTGCAATCGCAGGGGCAAGCAATATCAAATAGCAGACATAGCCGGCGCCGATGAAGCGGCCGAAGAGCCTCAGAATTTCGTCAGAAGCACTGGCTGTTTTGTCGAAAGCAACTCTGTCGATCAGAGTTCGTCGATCGTCACTATCTGATCTTGTATCGCTCGCACGAGTAATTCGCATTTCGTCGGTGCGTTGCTTCCAACGTCGGCATACTTCTCGCGAATCCGCGACAGGTGGGTCCCCACCGTTCCCACGCTGATGTAGAGGTTTTGAGCAACGCGTGACTTCGAATCACTCAGTAGCCATTCCGTGAGAACCTCGATTTCGCGCTCCGAAAGGTGCGGTCCTACGGGATCCTGTGCCATGCAGTTTTCCACAGTGACTGTCATGAGTTTCGTCCTTACTTCTCTGTAGCGGAATGACAGACCCCCGACAGTGC
Source organism: Rhodococcus sp. RCBS9 (assembly GCF_029457415.1). Taxonomy (NCBI): domain Bacteria; kingdom Bacillati; phylum Actinomycetota; class Actinomycetes; order Mycobacteriales; family Nocardiaceae; genus Rhodococcus; species Rhodococcus sp. RCBS9. Next base: position 3,051,831 of record NZ_CP120422.1, read on the forward strand.
CGTCTTCTTGTCAGATGAATGTAATTCGAAGAGGGAAATTTTTCCCAGACATCAATTCCTCTGCCCATATTTTCAGGGGCAGCGCTGTGAGAGTTATTGTTGCCGAATCTCATTGTTAGTCAAAGTCAGCTTTTTTCCGGAAGTAGGCCGTTCAGGAATTGGTAACACCCCGTCTTCGACCGCGCGTTTGTACAAATCCGTTTTTGTCGGTGCGGGTCGTCCGACAGCCGCATATTTCTGCCTGATGCGCTGGAGGTAGTCGTTAACCGTCTGCGGCGCCAAACCGGTGAGTCGCGCAACTCGATCCGCCTTCTCTCCGGATGCGTAAAGTTCGAGGACCTCGAGTTGTCGAGGGCTCAGACCCACTTCGTCGAGACCTGGATCCCCGTCGATTGCGGCAGCCCACTCTGTCGTCACCACCTGCCTTCCCGACGCGGCGGCGCGTATCGCATCAACCACGACGGCAGTCGGTTCGGACTTGCGTACAACACCCAGTACGCCGGCACGGGCGGCCGAGCGAACGAGGTACGGGTTTTCCGCCCCGGTGAAGATCAATGTCTCGAGCCCGGCGGACCGCAGTTGCTCGACATTGCTCTTGGGCGATGACCCGTCGGCCAGTCGGAGGTCGAGGATTGCCAGATCCAAGGCGACGTTCTGAGCGAGCATCTCGGACACAGTGGTCGCGATGCACACCAATTCGAGGTCCGGCTCGTCCTCGAGCATCACGGACACGCCGATTGCTACCGACTCGTGGTCTTCCACCAACCCGACACGGCGGTGTGGAAATGCTGTTTGCTCTGGCATAGCGATTGTTTCCCTCCGCTCGATGCGAGGACGTTATCAGGCAGAGCTGACTGACCGGTATGTTACGTGTCAAGATTTGAAGTCAGCCTGGACTGTTTTACGTTTCGGCTCTACAGTTGTCTTGTGACCGAGACCACTTCCGATGCGAAAGTAAGCCGTACCCAGGCCGAACGTACAGCGGCGATGCGTGGGCGCCTCCTCGACGCCGCCGTCGAATCGTTGGTCGAGCTGGGCTACGCACGGACCAGCACGCAAGAGATCGCCCGCCGCGCAGGCGTCTCGCGGGGTACGCAACTGCATCATTTTCCGACCAAGGAATCGCTGGTCGTCGCGGCCGTCGAGTATCTGGTCGACAAGCGGCTGGAAGAAATCCTCACCGCTGAAGTGGATCGTGGTCGAGGCCTCGAGGTCCTGTCGGACGCGTTCTCCGGGCCGCTGTTCTATGCCGCCCTCGAATTGTGGGTCGCGGCGCGGACCGATCCCGTTCTGCATGCGGCGACGGTGCCCCTCGAACGCAAGGTGAGTGAGGCGCTCGAGTTCGGCAGCGCCGAGTTGTTCGGTGATCGGTTCGACTCCGAGTCGGTCGAACTCACCATCGAACTCGTTCGTGGGCTTGCCGTCTCAGCCCTGTTTCGTACATCCGAAGCCGACGACGCGCTCAGAGCGCGACTGTTGCCGGCCTGGCAATCCCGAGTGGAGAAGAAGTGAAGCTTCCCGAACATGTCGAAACGCTGATCGTCGGTGCCGGATTTGCCGGTATGGGCTTGGCCGCCAGAATGCTTCGCGACAATCGCGCTGCAGACGTCGTGTTGATCGAGCGTGGAGCTGACATCGGCGGCACTTGGCGCGACAACACCTATCCAGGCTGTGCCTGTGACGTGCCGACGGCGTTGTACTCGTATTCTTTTGCACCGAGCGCCGATTGGAGTCATACCTTTGCTCGTCAACCCGAGATCTACAACTATCTGAAGAAGGTGGCCGCAGACACCGGCATCGTGGAACGCGTAGTCCTGAACTGCGAACTCGAAGCTGCTGTGTGGGACGAGGATGCGGCGCTGTGGCGTATTCGGACATCTCGAGGGTCGTTGACGGCCAAAGCTCTGGTCGCCGCGACCGGAGCGTTGTCGACGCCCAAGATCCCGGATTTTCCCGGTCTCGACCAATTCTCCGGGACCACTTTCCATTCGGCGACGTGGAACCACGAACACGAACTGCGCGGTGAGCGCGTAGCCGTGATCGGAACGGGAGCGTCGGCGGTTCAGTTCGTTCCCGAAATTGCCGACCCTGCTGCCCATGTCACCGTGTTCCAGCGAACTCCGGCCTGGGTGATTCCGCGGATGGATCGCACCCTGCCTGCCGCACAGAAGGCCGTGTACTCGCGGATTCCCGTTACACAGAAGGTGATTCGAGGGTGGGTTTACGGCTTCCGCGAGCTACTCGGTGCCGCGATGTCGCACGCGACGTGGGTGCTGCCTGCCTTCGAGGCGGCCGCGCGCCTTCATCTGCGCAGACAGGTGAAAGATCCGGAGTTGCGCCGGAAACTGACTCCCGATTTCACGATCGGTTGCAAGCGCATGCTTCTGTCCAACGACTGGTTGCGCACCCTTGACCGCGCGGACGTGAGTCTGGTCGACAGTGGGCTCGTCTCGGTCACCGAAAACGGAGTGGTCGACGGACGCGGAGTCGAGCACAAGGTCGACACCATCATCTTCGCCACGGGGTTCACGCCGACGGAACCGCCTGTTGCGCATCTGATCACCGGAAAACGTGGCGAGACGCTGGCCGCACATTGGAACGGTAGTCCCAACGCGTACAAGGGTACTGCGGTCAGCGGGTTCCCGAATCTGTTCCTCATGTACGGTCCGAACACCAACCTCGGACACAGTTCGATCGTGTACATGCTCGAGTCCCAGGCCGAGTACGTCAACGACGCCTTGAACACCATGAAGCGAGAGCGGATCGATGCCCTCGACGTGAACGAGACGGTGCAGGTGCACTACAACAAGGGAATTCAGCACGAGTTGCAGCACACGGTGTGGAACAAGGGCGGATGCTCGAGTTGGTACATCGATCCGGAGGGGCGCAACTCGGTGCAGTGGCCGACGTTCACTTTCAAATTCCGTTCGCTGCTGGAGCATTTCGATCGGGAGAACTACTCCGCTCGCAAGATCGAAAGCGTCGAGGCATGACCGCGACGCACTACGACGTGGTGGTTATCGGTTCGGGATTCGGTGGCAGTGTCGCCGCTCTTCGCCTGACGGAGAAGGGCTACCGCGTCGGGGTGCTCGAAGCCGGTCGACGGTTTGCCGACGACGAGTTGCCTGAAACCAGTTGGAGACTTCGAAAGTACCTGTGGGCGCCGTGGATCGGATGTTATGGGGTTCAGCGCATCCATCTTCTTCCGGATGTGCTCGTGATGGCGGGGGCCGGCGTCGGAGGTGGGTCGTTGAACTACGCCAACACGTTGTATCAGCCACCCAATCGGTTCTTCGAAGACCGTCAGTGGGCGCACATCACTGACTGGCACGACGAACTGGCGCCGTACTACGACCAGGCCAAACGGATGTTGGGTGTTCGCACCAATCCGTCCTTCACTCCTGCCGATGCGGTGATGAAGGACGTAGCCGAAGAGATGGGCGTGGGGGAGACCTTCACGTCCACCCCCGTCGGGGTTTTCTTCGGGGAGGCAGGAGTTTCCGTGCCGGACCCGTTCTTCGGCGGAAAAGGACCCGAACGCACAGGTTGCACGGAATGCGGGGGATGTATGACCGGTTGCCGAGTCGGTGCGAAGAACACGCTGGTCAAGAACTACCTCCATCTCGCCGAGCAAGCGGGCGCCAGGGTTCATCCGCTCACGACCGTCACCGACCTTCGGCCGGCGGCAAGCGGTGGTTACAGCCTGCTCGCGAGGCGAACGGACGGCGTCCGCCGGCGAGAAGTTCGGTTCACCGCCGATCAGGTGGTGGTTGCCGCCGGAACGTACGGAACGGCGAGGCTGCTGCTCGGTATGAAGGAATCCGGTGCCCTGCCGGGCCTGTCGGATACTCTCGGCACCGTCGTACGTACCAATTCCGAAGCCGTACTGGCCGCAACGTCGAAGTCGCGTCGACGGAACTTCACGCAGGGCGTAGCCATCACGTCGTCCTTTCACCCGGATGATCACACGCACATCGAGCCGGTGCGATACGGCAAGGGCAGCAATGCAATAGGACTTCTGCAGACCGTCCTGAGTGACGGCGGTGGGCGAACTCCCCGGGTGCTGAAGACTCTGGCGGTCGCGGCCCGACACCCAGGAGCGTTCTTGCGGTCGTTGTCGGTACGGAACTGGTCCGAGCGAACCGTCATCGCGCTGGTGATGCAGACCGACGACAACTCCCTCGAACTTTCCAAGAACACCAAACGATTCGGGCGCTCCCTCACCAGTAGACCGGGACCGGGCGATCCACCTCCTCAGTGGATTCCGCAGGGTCATAAAGCCATTCGCAAGGTCGCCGAGAAGATCGACGGCGACCCGGGTGGTTCCATCGCCGAGATCGTGAACATCCCGATGACGGCACACTTTCTGGGTGGCTGCGCGATCGGTGACAGCGCGTCGAGTGGCGTCGTCGATCCGTATCTGCGTGCATACGGTCATGAGGGACTGCACGTCATGGACGGTTCGGTGGTGAGCGCAAATCTCGGAGTGAATCCTTCCCTGACCATCACTGCGCAGGCGGAACGAGCGTGCGCGATGTGGCCGAACAAGGGTGGCGCGGACGCCCGGCCGAAGACCGGCGAGCCATACGTACGTATCGATCCGACTTTGCCGTCCGATCCGGTGGTGCCGACGCATGCACCAGGCGCTTTGCGGCTTCCCCTGACCATTCGAGCTGAGAAGGTGTCCGATGTGGAGCGTGCCTGAATCGACAAGTGACCGCGTCGACTGGCCGGTGAGTGATCCGCCGCCGTGGCCGGCTCGCGTTCGCGCGACACTGTGGTGGCACCGCAGTACGTCGGCGGCGCGGGAGCTCGGCCCGGATGGTCGAACGATTCCGATGACGGTGGCCATGATGGTGGACTACCTCGATTCGCCGGTCGGCCCGTATCGCGAGATCCTCGCCAGTCCGGTCTTGCATGCGCCAGGGAAACGGATCGGGCCTATGCCGCGGATGGCGGTCCCTTTCATCGCGGTGGATTCGGAACCGTCGGTGCACGGTGGGCGAGTCCACTGGCAACTACCCAAGGTTCTGGCCGAGTTCGACGGAGACGTGCAGCAGAAATTCACTGCAACCGGCGACGGTTGGCGGGTGCGTTCGGATACGCGGATGCTCGGGCCGCGTCTGCCGATTGCCGGGGCGTTGGGATTTGCGCAGCCGGAGTCCGGTGGAGGTCTGGCGATCGCGTCGGCAAGGCTGACGGGATCGTTCCGATACGCGCGCGTGGGCGTCGAGGCAGAGGGGCAGACCCTGCCGGACTGGCTTGCTGCGGGCACCCATCACGGCGTCGTGATTCTGGGCGGAAAAATGACTACGGGAGCGGCCAAGCATCGGTAGCGGGGGTTTGACCTGAGAAAAAGCGACCAAGGCCGCCCGTCAGTGACCGGGCGGCCTTGGTCGTGTGGTGTGGTGTGAAAGTCAGGTGTCGACGTCCCACAGGCGCCTCTCGGCGGGTGGTCGCTCGCAGCGACAAAAGGGGTGGGGCCCGGGGCTTGTTCGGACGCCGACAGGGTGTTCAACGGCGGTCTCCCCGGATTTGTTCCCGGGGATCGTGAAGTATTTCCGACGCGGTGTGTAGTGATTCAAGCAGGGCCGACGAGTTCAGGCAGCGCCGAGCTGGGCGAGTTCCATTTTCAGTGCCGTGCACAGGTCCGATCCGGCCGGCCCACTCAGAGCTGATCGCAGTCGATTGTAATACGTCTGCGGCGACAGGCCGAAGGTGACGAAGATGTCCTCGGCAGCGGCGCCGTTCCACGGGCGCCACAGGATTGCGAAGTCGATGAGGTCGTCCGCATACGATCCACGGTTTCGCGAGCGTTTGGCACGTCGAACCTGGCATTCGTGGGTGGTTGCGACGCTCGTCCCTCCACAGAGCTGAGGTGGCATCTTCGTCACTCGGTTCACGAGAGTCTCCTGAACTGGTCGGTCACTCACATGACCAGCACGCCGCCGTCCACGGGCAACGCGACGCCGGTGATGTAACGCGCTTCGTCGGAGGCGAGGAATTTGACGGCGTTGGTGACGTCGTCGTTTTCTACCCACGGGATCGGGTAGAGGATCATGTCGCCGGAGGCCTTGGCGAAGTCGTCGCGACCCGGATTGTCGGTGCCGGGAACGAATTGGTTGTACATCGCCTGGTTCTGCACCATCTCGGTGTCGACCTGCGTCGGGTTCACGGTATTGACGCGAATGCGATGCGGAGCGAGTTCCTGGGCGAGGGTCTTCATCAATCCCACGACGCCGTGCTTGGCCGAAACATAGTGTCCGACACCCGTGTACGCGCGCAGCCCGGCAACGGAGGCGGTGAGGACGATCGCGCCGCCGGTGCCCTGTTCGATCATGTGGGGGATCGCGGCCTTGACGGTGCGCCACACGCCGCTGAGGTTGACGTCGATCATTTCGCCCCACTTCTCCTCGTCCAATTCGTGCGCGTTCCCGAAGGAGAGGATGCCCGCGTTTGCGATGACGATGTCGACGTGGCCGAAGCGATCGAGCCCGGCTTCGAGGGCCAGCTTGACCGAGTCGAAGTTGCGCACGTCGGCGTGCGAGAAGATGATCTTGCCGCCTGCTTCTTCGACGAGACGGATTGTTTCCTGAAGGTCGTCCTCCGTGGCCAAGGGGTACGGCACGGTGTCGTTGTCCTTGACGGAGTCGAGAGCGATGATGTTCGCGCCCTCCTGCGCCAGCCGCAATGCGTGATTACGCCCTTGCCCGCGAGCAGCACCCGTGATGAATGCGACCTTGCCTTCGAATCGTCCGGTCATGGGGATCCTCCTGTTGCTGAAATTGTTGTGTACGTGGGTGATCGGAGAGCTATTTGACGAGTACGCCTGCGTCGACGGGCAGTGCGACGCCGGTGATGTACCTGGCTTCGTCGGACGCGAGGAAAAGCACGGCATTGCTGACGTCGACGGATTCGACCCACGGGATGGGCAGCGCATTCATCGCTTGCGACAACGGGGCGAAATCCTCCCGGGTCGGCTCGTCGATGTCCGGACAGAACAACTCGTACATGGCGTCGTTCATGATCATCGGAGTGTCGACCTGGGTGGGGTTGACGGTGTTCACTCGGATTCGGTGGGGAGCCAGTTCCTGCGCGAGAGTTTTCATCAACCCGTTGACGCCGTGTTTCGCGGCTGTGTAGTGCGCGATGTTGCCGTATCCCTTGAGCCCGGCCGCCGAGCTGGTCAGGATGATCGCGCCCCCGACGCCCTGTTCGATCAGGTAGGGGATTGCTGCCTTGGCGGTTCGCCACGTGCCGCTGAGATCGATGTCGACGACAGTGCCCCACTGGCTTTCGGTGAGTTCGTGTGTAGGTGATGGGATGTTGATACCGACGTTGGCACAGACGATGTCGACGTGACCGAACTGGTCGACTCCGCGGCCGAGGACACCTTTGATCGCGGTGAAGTCGCGAACATCGGCCACCTCGGCCAGAATTCGTCCGCCGACCGCCTCGACCGACCGGACGGTCTCGGCGAGGTCGGCTTCGCTTGCCAGCGAGTACGGAACGCCTTCGACATCGGCGCAGATGTCGAGCGCGATGATGTCTGCGCCTTCCTCGGCCAAGCGGATCGCATGTGCCCGGCCCTGGCCGCGTGCTGCGCCGGTGACGAACGCGACCTTGCCCGAAACTCTTCCGGTGGTGCGTGCTCTGGTGGTCACTTGATCACTCCGTATCGGCGTCGGTCGATGGTCAGTGCAACTGCGGCAATCACCACGATGCCCTTGATGACGAGTTGTGTGTAGGGGTCGACCGAGGTCAGGTCCATTCCGGCGCTCAGCAACACGATCACGAGTGCACCGAGGATCGTTCGATGTGGGCCGCCGACGCCACCGGACAGTGCGGTGCCGCCCACCACCACGGCTGCGATGGAATTGAGCAGGCTCGGGCCTGCACCCATCGGGACGCCGGTGCTGGCCTGGCCGGTGAAGATGATTCCGGCAATCGCGGCGACGGCTCCGGCAACCGCGAAGACCGCAAGTTTGGTGCGTCGTACGCGAACACCGACGAGTGCCGCGGCGCGTTCGTTGCCGCCCACCGCATACATGTGGCGACCGAACGACGTACCGAATGCCAGGACTGTCGCGCCGATGGTCAGCAGGATTGCGATCAGTGCCCCGTTGGGGACGTTGGGGATCATCGACTCGTTCACCAGGCTCTGGAGAAGATTCGAATTATAGGAAACAGGACCGCCTTTGGAGACGGTGTTGGAAATGCCGTCGAGTACGGACATCATTCCCAGCGTCACCAGGAACGACGGAACCTTGAGCATTGTCGTGATCAATCCGTTGACCAGTCCGACCACCGCCCCGGCGGCGATCACCATGACTATCGCCAACGGGCCGCCGAACTTGTCGATCCACGTGGCGATCAGAATTCCGGCGAGAGTGGCCGTCGCCGCCACCGAAAGATCGATACCACCGATCAGAATGACAAACGTGCCGGCGAGCGCGAGCACGGTCAGGAAAGCCATCTGGTTGAGAATGTTCTGCGCGGACGTCGCAGTGATGAAACTTTCCGTGCGCCACTGGAAATAGATGATCAGGACCAGCACTGCAACCGTCGGTACAACTATGTTGCGGTGCTGATCGAGTCGACTCAGCAGACCGCGCGCGCCTGACGGCGCTGCGGCATCGCTGACCGGCGATTGCTTCGAGAGTGTCTGGGTCACTGCATTCCTCACATCATGTGCTTGATCACGTCGACTTCGGCGGGCTTGTGCTCTGCAGGGGCCGCCAGCTCTGCGCTGATGACTCCGTCCTTCATGATCACGATTCGGTCGGACATTCCGATCACTTCTTCGAGGGATTCGGCGCACAGCAGCACGCCGACCCCCGATGCAGCCATCGACCGGACCAAACCGTAGATCTCCTCTCGCGTTCCGACGTCGATTCCACGCGTCGGATCGCTGAGGACCAGCACTTTGCATTCGCGACCTTGCCACCGAGCGAAGATCGCCTTCTGTTGGTTTCCGCCACTGAGTTCCCCGATGGGCGTCGACAACGACGGGGCCTTGACCTGCAGCGCGCGGGCTAACTGCGTCGTCCATTCCCTTTCGGTCCGTAAACGCAGTAGCCGCGTCCACGGGTGGCGGAGGAGATCGAGGAAGCCGATCGAGATGTTGTTTCTGATCGACGCGCTGCGGAACAGGGAGTCCTGGGCACGCTCCGGCGGGACGTACAAGACTCCGGCTGCCACGGCAGCGGGAACCGACCAGTGCTCGTGCGCAGTACCGTCGACGTGAATCGAACCCGCCGACAACGACTCCGCACCCGCGACTGCTGCAGCCACCGACGCTTTCCCCGAACCGATGACTCCGGCCAGTCCCACTACCTCGCCCGGTCGGACGACAAGATCGACGGACTCGAACTCGCCTGCGCTGCTTGCATCTCGGAGTTCGATCAACGGCTTCGTCGACAGCACTCCGGTCTGTTCGCCTTCGCGGTAGTAGTCCGCGCTGCGTTCGCTACCCACCATCAACTCGTGCAGTTGCTCCGCCGTGACGCCGTCAGCGGAGAGCGTTTCGATGGACCGCCCGTCGCGAAGTACGAGTAGCCGTGTGCTGATCCGCAGGACGTCTTGCAGGATGTGAGAGACGAAGATGAACGACACCCGATCGCGCCACCCCTCGATCAACGCGAAGAGGATTTCCACCTCGGTCTCGGTCAACGCGCTTGTCGGCTCGTCGAGCAGGATCACCGGCGCTTCGGTGGCGTCGGTGATCCGCGAGAAGGCACGTGCGATCTCGACCAGTTGCCTTTGCGGGTAAGTCAATTCGGCGACAACGGCGTCGGCGCGCAGCCCCTCGATGCCGAGTGTGTCGAGTAGCGACTGGGCGGCGTCGCGCATTCTCCGACGCCGGCCGGGTCCCCAACCACCTATCTCGCCCTCACGTCCGAGATAGATGTTCTCGTACACCCGCAGTGCATCGACCAATGACTGCTCCTGGACCACCACGGAGATTCCGAGTTCGCGGAGAGTACGCGAGTCGCCGAGTTCCACGTGTGTCCCGTTGACATCGAGGCTTCCGGCGTCGGGACGCACCGTTCCCGTCAAAACGCCGATCAGCGTTGACTTTCCGGCGCCGTTCTCACCGATCAAGCCGAGAACGTCACCTCGGCTGACGTCGAGTGAGACGTCCTGGAGGGCGTGAACGGGTCCGTAACTCTTGCAGACCCCACGCAAGCTGATGGTTGCTGAGTCGCTCACCTTCGTATCACTCATTCTCAGGCCACGAGTTGGTCTTTGTACTGCAGCAACGGGCCCGAGCGGAACGCGGCTGCGTACTCGGTGCGTACTCCGGTGATATCTGCAGAGTTCCAAGCGCTGTTCAGCGTGTATTGGTCCTGCGATACGCCGGCGTAGTACTCCCGCGGATCGATAGGGTTGAGTACGGTCTGCGGGTCCCAATCGTCAGGATGCAGGGCCTTGCTCATTTTTGCCCAGTCGAACGGAAGTGTGGGTGCGTACACGGTTTTCAGTACGTCGTCGGCGATCTCCGGAGTCACCAGGAGTGCTCCCTGTGAAAGGAATCGCTCCGGCAGAGACAGGTCGACGCCGTTGAGTTGATCGAAGATGGTGACACCGAGAATTCCTGCCGTGAGTCCGCCGACCGTCGCGCTGGTCAGGTATTGCTTTCCCTGCGCGATGTATTCGACGTTCTGCTTGTTACCGTCGAATCCGACCACGATCTTGCCGGTGATCTTCGCGGCGTCCAGTGCCGCAATGACTCCTGCAGCTTGACTGTCGTTCTGCGCGAACACCCCGACGAAGTCCGGCACCGAAGGCAAGATGTTCGTGAACGCCTTTCTCGCGTCCTCCGAAGTCCAGTTGCCCGGCGACGCGGTGACGATCTTGATTCCCGGGTAGTCCTTGGCCGCGGCGTTCAGTCCAGCTGTCCGTTGATCGTCGGAAGACGAACCCTTCTGCCCCGGAACATGAATGATGGTTCCGTTGCCGCCGACCTTGTCGAACAAAGCCTTGGCGGTTGCGACGGCGATCTTGGTGGACGGCGGTGTGATGAAGCGGACCCACTTGTCCGCGTCGGCCGGTGTGTACCAGGCGGGCGCCGTGTACGAGCTGGCATACAGAATCCCGGCTGCCTGGCAGGCTTTCGTGACAGCTGCCGCTTGAGCTTCGGTGGCGGGAGTACCGAAGATCGACTTGCCGCCCGAAGCGCGGACGTTGCCTACCTGTCCCAGCGCAGTGTTGACGTTGCCCTGGTCCTCCACCGAGGACATGCTCACGCCCAGCGCGTCCATCGCCTGCTTGCCGCCGTCCGAGAACGCGACGAAGTAGTCGTTGGAGAGAGTTGTGACCTGGCAGAGGGTCTTTTCCTGGACTTTGCCCGCGCCAGCGCCACCGCCGGCGGCGGTACTGGTGGAACTGCCGCCTGCTCCGCAGGCCACTGCGCCGAGGGTGATGCCTGCTGCGCCCATTGCGGCGAAGAAGGAACGTCGGGTCAGTGGATGAGAGAACGTCGCGTTTCGCGCGACGTCCACGATCTTCGATTCGATCGAAGGCATGATCACATCCTTGGTCTCACAAGAGGGGGCTCGAGAGGTTGTCTCGAGGTGTGGAGGAAACGGGAGATTTCGCTACTTCGCCAGCAGATGCGTTGTGAACCAACGGGAAGCGTGTTCGGCCGCTACTGCGAGCTTGGACTGATCGCTGTAGAGCGTCATGTGCGACGTGTGCGGTAGGACGACAAGTTCTTTCTTCGGAGTCGGGATGTTGTTGAAACTCTCGATCTCCAAGTCCCACAACGTGAGGTCGTCGCCTTCGGCGACGATCATCATCGACGGCGTGTCGAGAATCCGGGGTACGAAGTAGTTGACGTCGTAGTCGAGCAGGAGATCGACGGATTCCATGGTCGAACTGTTCTGGTAGAGAGGAGCTTCGGTGGCTTGAAGTGCCGCGAAGGTCGTCTTCGTCTCGGGGAACGGCCAGGACGACAGTTCTTCCTCGGGGTTCTCGCTCGCATGCGCGATGTGCAGTCGCTGATCCGGATCGTCGAAGCGGAGTCGGCGATCTTCGAGAATTGCGTCCCACAGCTTTCGATAACCCATGGTCCCGTGGATCCGACGCATGTTGCGGTACCCGTCGATCACCGGAATCTGAGACACGATGGCCTTCACCCGGGGATCGGTCGCGGCGAGAATCATCACGTGGCCGCCGGAGTAGGAAATTCCCCAGGCGCCGAGACGGTCGTTGTCGATGCCGGGAGTGCGCTCGAGAAAGCTGAGCGCGTTCTGATAGTCACGAATCTGTTGCTTCGGGTCCAGATGTTGGCGGGGCTCACCGTCCGAGACGCCCAGGTTGCGGTAGTCGAAGACCAGCGCAGCCATACCGGCCGTCACGAAGGCCTCGGCGTAATAGGGCATGACCAATTCGCGGACGTAGCACCAACCGCCTGCCAGTACGACGGCCGGAACGTCGTCGTCGGTGTCGGGTCGGTACAGCCAACCGCGAACGGTGACTCCGTCGCTGGAGAATTCGACATCTTCACGGCGCATTGCGCGACTCCTCATGTAACGAGTGAAAGCTGAACGGAAGTAGGTACGAAAGAAAACGGACGGTCTTGTCGCCGTGCGTATTACGGCATCGACGCGGTTCGCTCGTGCCAACTGCCCCGAGCGGATCGTCGCGGATCCGAAGTACTCCGTAATCGTGAGTCACCTCACAGCCTTTGTCAAGTGCCACTGGACAGCGAGGAAAATCCGTCGGTATAGTCCTGCTCACCCACTGCGCATGTATTCGTAACGAGCGCAGCATTATTGGAGGTGTTCCGGCTCGTGAACGGCGAAGAAGTTCTGTGTGCCTACGAAAAGATGTTGTTGATCCGGATGATGGAGGAGCGCATCTCGGCGCTCTACAAGGGCGACACCATTCCGGGGTTCGTTCACACTTCGATAGGTCAAGAGGCGTGCGCGGTGGGGGCTCTCACTCATGCGCGGGTCAGTGACGTCATCACCTCGACGCACCGCGGGCACGGCCATGTTCTGGCAAAAGGTCTCGAGCCCGACCGGATGATGGCGGAGTTGATGGGCAAGGTCACCGGAGCCAACAACGGCCGGGGTGGCTCGATGCACGTGGCGGATCCCCGCTTGGGGATCTTCGGTGCGAACGGGATCGTGGGCGCGGGGTTGCCGATTGCCGTCGGTGCGGCTTTCGCTGCCAAGGATCGCGGTGAGGGCGATCTGGTGGTGGCGTTCTTCGGTGACGGGGCGATTGCGACCGGTGCGTTCCACGAGGCGATGAACATGGCTGCTCTGTGGAAGCTGCCGATCATCTTCCTATGCGAGAACAACGGATTCTCGGAGTTTTCCTCGACGGTGGATCAGCATCCTGTCCCGATCTCTGCGCGCGCAGCGGGATACGGGATGAAATCGATCACGCTGGCAGGCAACGACGTCGAGGCGGTCGCCGACGGTATTCGGCCGGTGTACGAGCAGGTGCGAGGCAGCGGTGGTCCGGTGTTCGTGGAGGTCACGACTCTGCGGGTGCACGGGCACTACGAGGGCGATCCGCAGGTGTACCGCGACAAGGACGAGATGGCGCGAGACATTCTCGCGGCCGATCCACTGACGCTGACGCGTGGCCGACTCCGAGAGTTCGGCATCGGGGACGAAGTACTCGATCTGGTGGACAAGCGGGTGAGGGCGGTGGTCGCCGAGGCGGAGCGTTTCGCGCGGTCGTCGCCGCAACCGGAGGCGTCGAGCGTGATGGAGTACATCTTTTCGCCGCGTCGCATCTACCCGCCGGACCGCCTCGACGTGGGTGTCGGCGCGGGCGGCGCGGCCGTGTCGCAGTCCAAGATCCTCAAGGCGGCGCTCGATGACTCTCTGGCGGCCGATCCGGATGTGTTTCTTGCCGGCATCGACGTTGCCGGCGGAAATGTTTTCGGTCTGACCAGGGGATTGGCCGCAAAGTATCCGGGTCGAGTGCTCGATACGCCGATCTCCGAATCGGCAATCATGGGTCTTGCCGTCGGCTCCGCGATGGCGGGCCGTAGGCCCGTCGTGGAACTGATGTACCTCGACTTCCTCGGGGTGTGCCTGGATCAGTTGATGAATCAGGCGGCAAAACTTCGGTTCATGACGGGCGGCGCAGTGAGTCTGCCGTTGGTGGTGCGGACGCAGTTCGGTTCCGGCAGATCGTCGGGTGGTCAGCATTCGCAGAGTCTCGAGGCGCTGTTGGCGCACATCCCGGGACTGACTGTGCTCATGCCGAGTTCGGGCGCGGATGCATACGGGTTGTTGCGGGCAGCGATCGAGGACGACAACCCGGTCATGTTCATCGAGCATCGACTGCTGTACGAGAAGAAAAGTTTGTTGCCGAGCAAGGATTTTCGGGTTCCGATCGGAAAGGCAGCGGTGACGAGACCAGGTTCGGACGTCACCATCGTCTCGTGGTCGCGTATGGCATTGCACGCCTTGGTCGCGGCGCAGACGTTGGCAGACGAAGGGATCAATGCCGAGGTCATCGATCTACGAACGATTGCTCCGCTCGATCGGGAGACGATTCTCGAATCATTCAGTCGGACGAACCGGATGGTCATTGCCCAGGAAGCCGTCGTGGACTTCGGCGTCGGAGCCGAGATCGCAGCTATGGCGGTGGATTCCGGGTTCTATTCACTGGACGCGCCGGTAGTGCGGGTGGGAGCACGGTACGCGCCTGCGCCCTATGCGCCGGTGCTCGAACGTGAGTGGGAAGTCGGACCTGACGACATCGTTGCAGCCGTTCGGCGGGTGATGTCGTGCTGAGCGCTACCCGCCCGCGGGCAATGACCGGCGGCGGGGTGCTGCCCGAGATGCTTCTCGACGCCCTGCGTCGCGATCCCGAAGCACTGGCCCTTGTCGACGAGAGTGTGCGGTGGACTTACCAGGAATTGGTGGACGCTGCAACGAGCTTTGCAGGCGCACTGCATAAATCGGGATTCGAGCCTGGAGAAGTGGTACTCGTTCAACTGCCGAACTGGTGGGAATCCGTGGTTGCGGCCTGGGGCACGTGGCTTGCCGGCGGCATTCTCCTTCCGGTGGTCCCGATTTACCGCGCACACGAGTTGTCCTTCATCGTCGAGCAAGCTGAGCCGTCGGTGATCGTAGCCCCGCAGGAATACCGCGGATATCGTCACGTCGAGCAACTCGGGACGGTGCTCCGTGATCTGGGCCGAGAGGTTCTTCTGGTGGAGGCTCGAGGCGAAGGTGGGTTGCGACGCACAACGTTCGACGACTTCCTGGACTTCGGGATGGAGTCGAACCGGCCCGACCACCGCGCGGATCCCGACGATGTCGCCCTCGTTC
The DNA here is from genome assembly GCF_029457415.1 of Rhodococcus sp. RCBS9. NCBI lineage: Bacteria > Bacillati > Actinomycetota > Actinomycetes > Mycobacteriales > Nocardiaceae > Rhodococcus > Rhodococcus sp. RCBS9. Next base: position 3,067,139 of record NZ_CP120422.1, read on the forward strand.
TCTACACGTCGGGAACCACCTCGGCTCCGAAAGGCGTGCTTCACACACATCGGACCCTGATGGCCGAGAGTTCGAGCATGATCGCGCATTGTGGCGTGGATTCGCAGGACCGAATCTTCATGCCTTCGCCGTTACCCCACATCACCGGAATTTCGTATGCGGTAGTTCTGCCGGCAGCGGCAGCCTGCTCTACCGTTCTGATGCAACACTGGGTTCCCGAAGTGGCAGTTGCGTTGATCGAACGCGAGCAATGCACGTTCACCGTGAGCGCGACACCGTTTCTCCGTGGTCTCGCCGACGCCTACGAGAAGGGCGGATATCGACGATCTCAGCTGACCCGATTCGTGTGTGGTGGGGCCGGGATTCCGCCCGAGTTGGTGCGTCGGGCCCATCGCGTGATGGGGACGGCGGTTGTTCGCACCTACGGATCGACGGAACTTCCGACCCTCGTCATGGGTGATCCTTTCGGTGACATCGACCTGCAGGCAGAGGACGAAGGAGCTGTGATCGGCGGAAACGAATTCCGGCTCGGCGAAGACGACGAGCTGTTGGTGCGGGGCCCGGAACTGTTCGTCGGCTACGTCGACAGCTCGATCAACGAGGAATCGTTCACCGAGGACGGCTTTTTCCGGACCGGCGACGTAGCCGCCGTGGACGGACCCGGTCAGATCCGGATCACGTCACGGATCAAGGACATCATCAACCGGGGCGGAGAGAAATTCAGCGCTGCCGACATCGAGTGGGCCCTCGAGGCTCATCCCAATGTGGGAGAGGTGGCGGTGGTCGGGTATCCGGACGAGGATCTGGGGGAGCGCGCGTGCGCCTTCGTGGTTCCGGACGGTGATCCGCCAAGCGTTCGAGATCTGCGGATCTTCCTGCTGTCCGAAGGATTTGCCGTTCAGAAAGCTCCGGAGAGAGTCGAGACCGTTGCGTCGCTTCCTCGGACGGAGAGTGGGAAGGTTCAGAAGTTTCTCCTACGTCGAGCGCTAGGCTTGGGCTCCGCACAGGCGGTCCCCGAGACCTACGGAAGCGAGTTCGGACATGACGGCAACCGGCGCAAAGCCACCTCGTAAGACGGCTGAGTCGACAGCGGCTGCATCGAAGAAATCGCAACCGCGCAAGACGACTCCCCAAAAGACGACGGCACAGAAGAAGTCGGCACAGCAGAAGTCGGCGCCGGCCAAGGTGGCGGCGCGCAAACAGAAGACGGAGGACAACGGTTTGGGGACGTCGGTAGGCAAGACGGTTCGTGCCGAACGCACGAGACAGGGAATCCCGGTTCGTGAATTGGCGAGGCGGCTCGGCGTATCGCCGTCCTTCCTGTCGCAGTTCGAACTGGGGCAGAGTCAGGCCGCGGTGAACACGCTTTTTGCGATCGCGACCGAACTCAACCTGTCCTTGGACGTGCTGCTCGGCAACAGCGTCGATCCGGAACGGGAATCCGCATCCGAAACGAAGACTCACGAACCGCGGATCTCCGACTGCCTCACCTTTCGGTCGGGTGTTCGCTGGCAACGGTTGGCGAACACTCCCGCGAACCATCACGTCCAGTTCCTCCTCACGGAGTACGAGCCCGGCGCCGATTCCGCACCGGGCGATGCACCGCAGACTCATTCGGGTGACGACTACGGGTACGTGCTGGAAGGGACTCTGACGATCGACATCGATGGAATGCGTCGGCTCCTCAAGGCGGGTGAAGCGATACACCTGGTCGGGAACGTTCCCCACCGGTTGCGCAACGAGACGGACGAGACGGTCAAGGCGATCTGGTTCGTCCTGGGCTGAGTAACCGGGTGCGATGCACTGGGTGTGATGCCGCTAGGTGTGACACCGGTCTCGATTCAACTTAGGCAATCCTTTTCTTGACTAATTCCAGAAAAGCGGCATACTGGGAAACATGCGAGACGGAGAGCATGACTTCGACCCCCGAGCGCAATTGCGCGCCGTCGGGTTGAGGGTCACTGCTCCGCGCCTCGCCGTGCTGGATGCGGTTACAGCCCAACCGCATTCAGACGCCGATTCTGTTGCAGCACTCGTGCGGCAGCAGCTCGGATCGGTATCCACACAGGCCGTTTACGACGTGCTGAAGGCATGCGTGAACGCAGGATTGCTGCGACGCATCGAGCCGGCGGGTTCGCCCGCACGGTTCGAGACGAGGACTGGTGACAACCACCATCACCTCGTCTGTCGCGGCTGCGGCAAGGTCGTCGACGTCGATTGTGTTGTCGGCCAAGCTCCCTGCCTCGAACCTTCCGATAATCATGGCTTCGAAATCGACGAAGCCGAGGTCGTGTTCTGGGGCCGTTGCGAAGATTGCCTGAAGAATTCTGCCGAATCCGACACCGAGTCGGACGCGGTCTCGCAGAATCGAATTGATGCGTCCAGAACCTCCGAGTCAGCCACCTCGCATGCAGCCCATGCGTTCGACTCGGATGCAGCCCCGCTCCTCTGACGCCCAGCCCACAACGCTAGGAGGCTTCGCCATGACCAAGCCCACCACCAACAATTTCGGTATCGCGGTCGCAAGTGATGACGAATCGCTGACCGCGGGTATTCAGGGGCCGGTGCTCCTTCACGACCACTACCTGATCGAGAAGCTCGCGCAGTTCAACCGCGAGCGTGTCCCGGAGCGCATCGTCCACGCCAAGGGCGGCGGCGCTTTCGGTGAACTCGTCATCACACACGACGTCAGCAAGTACACCAAGGCCGCGTTCCTGCAGCCGGGTAAGAAGACCGAGTCACTCGTCCGCTTCTCCACCGTCGCCGGTGAGCAGGGCAGCCCGGACACATGGCGCGATCCGCGCGGTTTCGCGATGAAGTTCTACACCGAAGAGGGAAACTACGACCTCGTCGGCAACAACACCCCGGTGTTCTTCATCAAGGACGCCATCAAGTTCCCCGACTTCATTCGTTCGCAGAAGCGACTGCCCGGCTCCGGTCTTCGTGACCACGACATGCAGTGGGACTTCTGGACTCTGCGTCCCGAGACCGCTCACCAGGTGACCTGGCTGATGGGTGACCGCGGTATCCCGAAGACCTGGCGCAACATGGACGGCTTCGGATCGCACACCTACCAGTGGGTCAACGCTGCGGGTGAACGCTTCTGGGTGAAGTACCACTTCAAGACCGATCAGGGCATCGAGTTCCTGACGCAGGCCGAAGCAGACAGCCTCGCCGGTAGCGATCCCGACTACCACCGCGCGGATCTGTACAACGCCATCGAGGCCGGTAATTTCCCGAGCTGGACACTCAAGGTTCAGATCATGCCGGTCGACGAGGCCGAAGGCTACCGCTTCAACCCGTTCGACCTCACCAAGGTCTGGTCCCAGAAGGACTACCCACTGATCGAGGTCGGCAAGTGGACGCTGAACCGCAATCCGGAGAACTTCTTCGCGCAGATCGAGCAGGCTTCGTTCGAGCCGTCGAACGTGGTGCCCGGCATCGGATTCAGCCCGGACAAGATGCTTCTCGGCCGCGTCTTCTCCTACGCCGACGCACATCGTTACCGCATCGGCACCAACTACGCCGACCTGCCGGTCAATGCCCCGAAGAACGAGGTGAACTCCTACTCCAAGGAGGGCGCCATGCGTTACAGCTTCAATTCCCCGTCGACGCCGGTGTACGCACCGAACTCGTACGGCGGACCGCATGCCGATCCGTCGGTTGCCGGTGACGAAGGACTGTGGGCGTTCGACGGCAAGGCAGTGCGCGCCGGATACATCGAGCACGCCGAGGACGGCGACTTCACGCAGGCCGGAACGCTGGTCCGTGAAGTTCTCGACGACGCAGCTCGTGAGCGCCTGGTGAGCAACATCGTCGGCCACGCCCTTGCCGGCGTCAGTGAGGAAGTTCTGTTGCGTGTCTTCGAGTACTGGAAGAACGTCGACGCAGATTTGGGCAAGCGCGTCGAAGAAGGTGTACGCGCAGGTCAGTGACCCGCTGACATGAGCATCGCTTAGGTCTACCGAATGCGGACCGCTGCAAGGGAAATCACTTCCCGGCAGCGGTCCGTTTCCGTCTACCCAACTACAGAAGCGCAAACCAATAGACGAAGCATGCGAGAAGGAATACAACGACTGACTCCATGACGACACCCCTGTTCGACGTGCACTTCTGCTGTTCGCACTCTCCATGATCCGCTTCTCGAGCTGAGAATGCTCGGGGCACAAGTTTCGCGAACCGAGGTGTTGGGCAGTCAATTCCCATGGCAATAGGTGCGGTTCTCTTCGACATCGACGGAACGCTCGTCGATTCCAACTATCTGCACGTAGAAGCGTGGTCGCGAGCTTTCTTCGAGGTAGGTCGCCCGGTCGACGCGTGGCGGGTACACCGCAGCATCGGCATGGACGGAGACCAACTACTGGAGTCCTTGCTCGGCGAAGACATCGACGGGTGCGGACCGCGAGCCAAAGAACTTCACACCACGTACTACCGGCAGTCGGCCGACCGTCTCCGAGTACTGCCGGGAGCGCGCGAGTTGATCCGCCGAGTTCACTCGCTCGGACTGCATGTGGTGCTCGCTACCTCGGCGCCGGACGACGAACTGAAGTTGCTACGCCGGACGCTCGACATCGACGAAATGATCTACGCCGCCACCTCTTCGGAATCCGTCGACGAGGCCAAACCTGATCCGGACCTGATCGAGGTCGCGCTCGCGAAGGCAGGTGTCGACGCGGGCAATGCGGTCATGGTCGGGGATGCCGTCTGGGACATGAAGGCGGCGACATGGGCGGGCGTTGTGGCTGTGGGAGTGCGCAGCGGCGGCATGTCGACCGACGAACTCGAAGGTGCGGGTGCGGCTGCCGTGTACGACGACGCCCGCGACCTCCTCGACCACCTCGACGGCAGTGTGATTTCCGAACTCGTTTCAGGCCTAGATACCGGGAGTTGATCAGTGATGGCACGATTCGGCTACACCTTGATGACGGAGCAGGCAGGTCCGAAAGAACTGGTTCGCCATGCAGTTCGGGCCGAAGAAGTCGGCTTCGACTTCGAAGTGATGAGTGATCACTACTCGCCGTGGCTGACCGAGCAGGGGCATGCACCCTACGCCTGGTCGGTGCTGGGGGCAGTCGCCCACGCCACCGAGCGAGTCGGTTTGATGACGTACGTGACTTGTCCGACCGTGAGGTACCACCCCGCCGTCGTCGCTCAGAAAGCTGCGACGATCCAGATCCTCGCGGACGGACGCTTCACCCTGGGATTGGGAAGTGGCGAGAGCCTGAACGAGCATGTGGTCGGCGAGGGTTGGCCGTCCATCGACACCCGCCAGGACATGCTGCAGGAGGCGGTGAGCATCATTCGCGCACTGCTCGCCGGAGATCTGGTGAGCTGGAAGGGGGAGTACTTCGACGTCCAGTCCGCCAGGATCTGGGATCTCCCCGAGAACCCGGTTCCGCTGGCGCTGGCCATGTCCGGAGACAAGTCCGTCGAGCGTTTCGGTCCGATGGCCGACGATTTGATTGCCGTGCAACCGGATTCGGAGCTAGTGCACTTGTGGAAGCACGTGCACGGCCGAGCATACGGATTGGCTCCCGCAGGCCGGACCATCGGTCAGATTCCGATCTCGTGGGACCCTGATCGCGACACGGCAATTGCACGAGCTCATCAGCAGTTCCGGTGGTTCGGCGGAGGGTGGTCCGTGAACTCCGAACTGCCGACGCCGGCGAGCTTCTCGGGTGCGACTCAGTTCGTGCGCAAAGAGGATGTAGCTGAAAGCATTCCGTGTGGTCCCGATCTCGATGTGATCGTCGAAGCGGTCAAGGCATACACGGACGCCGGATTCACCGATGTGGCACTGGTACAGATCGGTGGAGATACCCAAGACCGATTCTTCGACGAGGCGGCCAAGCCGCTGCTCGAGGCTCTGCACGTCGAATTGGGTTGATCGAGAAGATCAATCGAGTTCCGCCGAGTGGGCTCTTGTCGAGTCGCGCGCTACCGCCGTGCAGCCTCGCCTGCTGCGCGACGAGGGCCAGTCCCAAACCGCTTCCGGCGTCGCCCGCACCGGTACCACGAACGAATCTCTCGAACATCGCTTCGCGTTCCGAAGGCGCGATCACGGTGCCGTTGTCGTCGACGAATACCGTCGCCGAACCCGTCGCAGCCCCTGATCGGACGGTGATCTCGACTTCGTCGGCATTGCCGTGCCGAACGGAATTGGTGACGGCGTTGGTCAGCACCAGACGGATACCCGCGGGAAAGGCCTGAACCGAAAGTTCTTCCGGTGCTTTCAAACGAACGTCGACCTGCGGGTGCAGACGGCCTGCGTCAGCGACGGCGCGATCGGCAACCTCCACGAGATCGACGTCGGCACAATCCTCGGGATCGGCCACGTCACCCAGGGCTAGAGTCTCGAGGTCGGTCAGGGTGCGCTCGATCTGGCGCTGCGCCTCCAACAATTCGCCGGACAGTTCGCGCCGTTGGCTTTCCGTGAGATCGAGTGTTGCGAGAACTTCGAGATCGGTACGCATCGACGTGAGAGGTGTGCGCAGTTCGTGGGCGGAGACGCGAGCGAAATCGCGTGCCGACTCCAACGCCTCCTCGGTGCGGCTTCGATCGCTTTCGATGCGACTGAGCATGCTGTGGATTGCCTCCGACAGTTCTTCGGCTTCTCGCGTTCCACGTACCGACGGTGCCCGGCGCGAGAGTCCGTCGACGTCGAGGTTGTTGCCGATCGAACTGGTGGTCTCGGTCAATTGCTGTAGTGGCCGGACGGCTCGGCCGGTGAGGAACCAACCGAGCCCGGCCGCGGCAAGGATGGCGACCACTGCTGCAGCGGCCACTTGGAACTGCTGCTCGCGGATTGCCTGGGTCAGTGGGTCTTCGGGGATGCTGACGGCCAGTGTGGCGCCGCTGTCGCCGGGCACCAGAACATCACGACTGCGAACATCGGTGGTAGCCAAGGCGCTGACGGTCGCGGCGTTGAATCCGGGGCTGACCACGGATGGTTCTGTTGTTGCAGTTGGTGTCTCGATGAATAGCGGGCTCGGCGCACTCGCCGCGACGCCCAGGGTGACGGAATCGAGAGTGCGTTCGAGTTGTTCGGATCCGTTGACACGCAGAAAGACCGCGAACGCAATTCCGATCGCGGCAATCACGATTCCGGCGGCCAGGCCCGAGGCGATGGCTACGCGAGTCTGAAGTGACAGCGGCCGCTTCATCGTTCGGCCCTCAGGACGAAGCCCACCCCACGCACTGTGTGGATCACGCGGGGCGCTCCGTCGACTTCGAGTTTCTTGCGTAGGTAGGTGACAAAGACGTCGACGACATTGGTGTCGGCGGCGAAGTCGTAACCCCAGACGAGTCGCAGGAGTTGTGCGCGACTGAGTACGACACCGGCGTGCTCGGCGAGTACCGACAACAGGTCGAATTCTCTTTTGGTGAGTTCGATTCGCCTACCGTCGATGTGCGCTCGATGGCCACGGAGATCGACCGTCAGCGGTCCCACCGTGATCGGATGGTCGACCGACGGGGTGGCTCGCGTCGTGCGTCGAAGCAATGCGCGGAGTCTGGCGACGAGCTCGGCCAACTCGAAGGGCTTGGTGAGGTAGTCGTCGGCGCCCGCCTCCAGCCCCGCGATGCGATCACCCACGGAACTTCGGGCGCTGAGCACGCAGATCGGAACCTCGTTGCCGATCGCGCGCAGGGCGGTCACCACCCCGACGCCGTCGAGGCCGGGCATGTTGACGTCGAGAACGAGCGCGGCCGGGCATTGCTTGTTCACCGATGACAAGGCCGATCGTCCGTCGACGGCAGTTGCCGTGTCGAAGCCCGACAATCGGAGTCCACGTTCGAGCGAATTCAGAACCTTCGCGTCGTCGTCAACGATCAGGATGCGCTCGCGTGTACTCACCCCAGCCATGGTGCCATCGGATCAAGGCCTGGGGCCTCGCTCGGAGCGAGGGCCGTCGCATTCTCATCAACTCCTAAGAAACCGACAACAGATCTGCAGTGTTGGCTTCATAACCTCGGGTTTCTCGGATGCGACCGCGCCGAGAACTCGAGAACGTTCGATCAAGGAGAACTACGATGACGCGATTGAAAGTGAACGGCAAGCGGGCCCGCCGGACCGGTGTGGTGGTGGCGTCCGTGGCGGTCCTCGGTATGGCAGTGGCGCCGGGAATCGCCTGGGCTTCCAACCCGATTTCCGACGGGTCACCGGTGGCGGTGCGGTCGATCGCGACCGCTCCAGCCGAGTTGGGTGTGGCTCCCGAAGTAGCGTGTGGTGTCGCGGCGCCGATTTCCGACGAGGAGCTGCAGAAGCTCATCGACGAGGGGAAGGTCGTGCGCGCGGAGGAGGCCGGTACGGCCGCAGTCACTATCGAAGTGCCGAGCGAAGCTGCGACATTCGTTGCGCGTGAAGGGGTGCCGGCGTTGCCGACCGTCGAGTGGGCTCCGACGACCGAAGGTGTTCCGGCAGAGGTGCTCGACATGGCCGGTGTCGCTCCGCTGGAGGAAGGCGTTGCCCTGTCATGCACGGTTGCCGCGGGCTGACGAGCGAAAAAAGCTCCGCATGAACCGCTTTGACCTGGAACGGTACGGCCGTACTCAACTGGGTCTGGAGGTTGGTCAAGCCTGTCGGTAGCACTTGCTACGTTCGGGGCGGTCTCGGCGAGCATGCCGGGGCCGTCGCCGACGGCGTCATGTGTGTGGTGTCTTGCAGAGGGTGCGGTACGGCCTGATGCGGGGCGCGTTTCGAAAGGTGTTGTGTTTCATGGTCATGGGCCCCACCCACGCGATGTCCGGTGCTGCTGTGGGGTTGGTGGTTGCGGAGTTGTTGCCTCTCGACTGGGGAGGGCCCACATCCACTGCGGAAACTTTGACCTTTGCCGGAGTGTGTGCCGGAGCCGCCTTGCTTCCCGACCTCGATACCGGTCAGTCGACGGTTTCGCGATCATTCGGTCCGCTCAGCAAGGCTCTGGCCAAAGGCATCGACGCAATTTCGGTGACCTTCTACCGCATCACCAAAGGCAAGAAGGACGGCAAGCGTCGTGGTGGGCATCGGACGCTCACGCACACCGCGCTGTTCGCCGCCGGGTTGGGTGCCGGGGTCTCGGCGCTGGTTGTTCAGTTCGGGAAGCCAGCCATCATCATCACCCTGTTCTTCTGCCTCGGGTTGGCCATCCGTGGATTGGCGGGTGAATTGGCCAAGGAGAAGGGTTGGCTCGCGGTCTCCGCCGTTGCGTTGGTGCTCTCTGCCCTCACCTGGCAGTGGTATCCGAGTGAGGCTGGATCCACGGGGCTAGGTGTTGCGGTGGCACTGGGTTGCGCCACGCACTGTCTCGGCGATGCGATCACCAAGGAAGGGGTGCCGTTTCTCGCGCCCCTGATTCCGCTCGGCGGCAAACGATGGTGGGAACAACGGCTGCCGTCATTCCTGTCCATCCGTGCAGGTGGGAACCTCGAGAAGATCCTGATCGGGCCGGCGTTGACGGTTCTGACTGCCTGGTTGATCATCAGTGCGTTCGACGGTGCCCCGGAAGCGATCTACGCGGTCTTCGCTCCGATGGTGCAGTGAGCTTCGGAAAACTTTTATTACGGAACCACTGGCATCGTAATCATATTTGTTCTACGTTCGTCCCTGACATGAACCGAGTCGGCTGACGGAGTGAGCAGTGGTGCATCAAGCAGAGCGCATGGCAGAGCACAGCTCGAGCGAAGACGGTGTGAGCCGGCGCGGATTTCTCGCAGCGAGTGCCGGCGCAGCTGCTCTCGCGGGCATTTCCTGGGCGCCGGCTGGAGCAGTTCCCTGGGGTTCGGCATCGACCATCGCGCCACCGCCCGGATTTCCGTCGGACATTCCGTTGTCACAGCAGGCGTACGCGAACTGGTCTCGAGAAATCATGCTCGACAGCGTGTGGACGGCCACGGCACGTCACAGCGATGACGTCGTCACCCTCGCCAACTGGGCGTTCGACAACGGGTACACAGTGCGTGCGAAGGGAACGATGCACGGGTGGAGTCCGTTGACGGTGGTGCCCGGCGCGCCTTCGGATCGAGTTCTGCTGGTCGATACGATGGCCAAACTGAATTCGGTTGTGGTGCAGCACGGCACGCCCGCAACGGTCACGGCGGGCGCCGGCGCCAGTATCGAAGCGATTCTGACAGCGCTCGAGCGAGAAGGGCTCGGCTGGGCCAACTCTCCGGCGATCGGTGAGCTGTCCATCGCCGGCGCGCTGGCGATCGGTGCTCACGGGGCAACCTATCCGGCTGTGGGGGAGACGATCACCCCTGGTCAATCGTATGGTTCGCTGAGCAACCTGATCACCGAGATCACGGTGGTGGCGTGGGACGAAGGCATCAATCGGTACGCACTGAAGACATTTCACCGATCGGACGTCGAGAGCACCGCCTTCCTGACCCATCTGGGTCGAACCTTCGTCACCTCCGTGACGCTGCAAGCCGGGGAGAATTATCGGCTGCGGTGCCAGAGTTTCACCGACATTCCGTGGCAAGAACTCTTTGCTGCTCCCGGTTCGCCAGGGCGTACCTACGAGAGTTTCGTCGAGAAATCCGGACGGGTGGAAGCAATCTGGTTCCCGTTCACGCAAACACCGTGGCTCAAGGTCTGGACACCGACCCCGGTCAAACCGCCGGAGTCCCGAGAGGTGAGCGGGCCGTACAACTACTTCTTCTCCGACGCGATTCCCGAAGAGGTCACCACCCCGTTGGGGATGGTGGCACAGGGTCTCCAAGGTGCGACACCGCTGTTCGGCGCCTCTCAGTTCGGCGCTGTAGCAGCAGGATTGGTGCTGACCGACACCGACGATCTCTGGGGCTGGTCGAAAGACGTTCTGTTCTACCTCCGGCACACGACCTTGCGCGTCGTAGCCGGGGGCGGAGCCGTGATCACCAAGCGGTCCAACATCGGCCGAGTCGTCCACGAGATGACGAGTTGGCTGAACGAACGAATGACGCACTACGCGTCGCTGGGGCAGTATCCCGTCAACATGCCGTTCGAAGTGCGTCTCTGCGGTGTCGACGATGACGGCGAGGTGTTGGTCGACAGCGCCGGAGTGCCGGACCTGTCAGCGGTGCGGCCGCGGGCGGATCGTCAGGACTGGGACACAGCGATCTGGATGAACGTGGTCTCGATTCCCGGCACCGCGGGATTGCCTGCCTTCCTTCGCGAAATGGAACGGTGGATGGTCGCGAACTACTCCGGCGATTACGCGACCTTCCGTCCGGAGTGGTCCAAGGGGTGGGCATTCACCGATCAGGCGGCGTACCAGGACGACGAATTCCTCACCAGCACAGTGCCTGCCACCTTCCGTGCCGGTGGCGACGGGAATTGGGACTTCGCTCTCGCCACTCTCGACGAACACGACCCACACCGCGTCTTCAGCAATACGTTCCTCGACCGCGTATTGCCACCCAGCTGAATCTCCTACTGCGGAAGCGGTTTGCGCCAACATACGTCGGTGACACGGATACGCTGATTGTTGTCACCGTTCCAATCGACGCTCAGCCCCTGAGTTCGGAGTGCGTCGGCTACCTGGCGCCCGACGGTCTGATCGGTGTGCGCGATCATGTGTGCCTTGGCGGTTTCGTCGCCGCCGAAGGCAGCGGCGACCAGTGCGGGATCGAGATCGTGGGCCGGACGAAACGCACTGTAGGACAAGTAGAGATCGGACGGCTCGTCGCCGAGACGCTCCGCATCTTGCATGTGGAAGAACGTGTACGCCCACTGAGCAAAGGGATACCCGTTCTCGTCGGGTTCGGACGGCGTGCGTTCGTCGTCGATTTCAGTAGTGCCGCACTGCATGCAGCAGGTGAAGTTCATCCGGGCTACGATGCCGTTGCGCTCGAGATCAGCGAAGGCTGCGGAGAGGCGCTCGAAGTCGCCGGGAGCCGTCCACTGGGTCTGCTCCCCGAGTCTGTGGTCCCAGACCTCACGCACTACTGCGTCGATCTGTCTGCCGAGTTCGTCGTTCTCGAAGCCGCCCTCGACACAGTCTCGGGCGGCTTCGCAGATTTCGTCGAACGTCGCGAAACCTGGGAGTACCAGTTCGCGTGCTTGCTCACCTACGGCGACGATGTCGGCCTCACTGAGCACCGGTGCTGACCGTGACTGTGCTGACCGTGACTGTGCTGACCGTGACTGTGCTGACCGTGACTGTGATGACCGTGACCAGGGCAATCGCATACCGGCACCGTACTGCACCGATCCGACCGTCAGGCGACGTCGGCTGCTGCTTTCGTTTCCTCCTCGTTTGACGGGGCCGGCTTGTTCGGGATGAGCGCCGTGGCGATCAGGCCCACCACGACAAATCCGGCCGCAAGGTATCCGCCGAGTGTGATGCCGTGAGTCATCGCAGATTGGGCAGCGTCGGCGACGAAGGCAGTGTTCGGTGAACCGGCCAGCGAGTCGATGGCGGCGCCTGCGCTGTCGGTGACTGCCCGCGTCAACTGATCAGCCTGAGCTTGGTCGACACCGGATCCGGTGAGGTCGTTGTTCAGCGTCGAATTGAGAGTGCTGAAGAAGACCGTGGTGAGGACAGCGATGCCCAGTGCGGATCCGAGTTGGCGGAACGCGCTCTGAATGCCGGAGCCTTGACCGGCGCTCTGCTCGGGAATCTCCTCGAGCACCACGTTGGTCACCTGGGCAGTCGCAAAACCGACGCCGATTCCGTAGAAGAACAGCACTGCGGCGATAGTCCACCAGGGGCTGTCTGTCGCAGCGATGAATCCGAGGCCGGCGAGACCGAGCGCTTCGAGAGCCAGGCCGATACGGACCAAGCCCAACGGCGAGACCTTCGATGCCAGCCCGAAGCTCGCACCACTGGCGACAAAGCTGCCGATGGCAATGGGAACCAGCGCGAGCCCTGCCTGGAGGGCGCTGTATCCGAGCGTGAACTGGAGCCAGAGAGGAAGCACCGCAACGATTCCGAACTCGCCGAGTCCGATGATCAGCGTCGCGATGTTGCCGTTGCGGAACGACGAGATGGAGAACAACCGCACGTCCATCAGCGCCCGCGACGGATCGGCGCTGCGGGTGAGCATGGTTTGACGGTAAGCGAACGCACCGAGCGACAGAACGGCGAGAACCAGCGCCACCAGAACCGGCGACGGGCCGCTGGACCATGACAGACCGAATAGATCGAAGGGTTCCTTCGTCGTCAGCCACCCGTACGTTCGTCCCTCGACGAGTCCGAAGGCCAGCAGGCCCAGGCCGGCGATGGACAGTGCCGCTCCGGTGGCGTCGACGCGCCCTGCGGTGCGCGTCGAGGGTGCGATGAACAGCACTGCGCCGATGAGAATGAGCGCAGCAAGCGGAATGTTGATCCCGAATGCCCAACGCCATGAGGCATGTTCGGCAAGCCAGCCGCCGAGCAATGGGCCGAGGGCGGATGCAGCGCCGATGGTGGAGCCCCAGACCGCGAAGGCCTGGCCGCGCGCCTTTCCGGTGAACATCGCGTTCAGAAGCGACAGTGACGTGGGCAGGATCATGGCCGCGCCGGCGCCCTGCAGGAAGCGCGCCAGGATGAGCAGACCGCCGTTCGGCGCCAGTCCGGCCAGCAGGCTCGTTGCGCCGAACACGACGACACCGGCGATGAAGATACGACGGGCGCCGACCAGGTCGGCAACTCTGCCGACCAGAAGCAGGAGTGCCGCGAACACGATTGCGTAGGACTCTTGGATCCATTGAGCCTGAACGGAATTGATCCCGAGATCTTCGATGATCGAGGGAACTATGACGTTGACGATCGTGGTGTCGACGACGATCAGTGCCACGCCGAGTGCAATGGCGATCAGGCCCAACCACTTGCGGGTGGTGGGTGAGATGTTCACGAATAAACCTCCATTGTGAAGTAACTTTATTATGAAGGTATATTTGAGGCGGTAAGTTGTCAACGTGCGCGCTGGGTTCGACCGGCCGCCGTCTGGCACAGGAAAGGTGGGATCACCGAGGTGGAAGCACCGCGCGACATCTCCGTGGAGCGGGAGCGGCTGATGGACGAATTCCGCGCGTACGGTGGCACGTTCACCGAATTCAGCCATCGATTCGCGTCGTGGCTCGGCCTGCATTCCACCGACGCGACTGCCTTGATGGAAATCACCGCTGCCGAGGAGAAGGGGACGCCGCTCTCACCCGCCCGCCTCGGAGAGCGGATCTCGCTGACGTCGGGTGCAACCACCGCGTTGCTCAACCGCCTGGAGAAGGCGGGACATATCGTCCGGACCCGAGAGAATGCCGACCGGCGAGTGGTCACGCTGCACAGCAGTGCGCATGTGCAGGACCTGGCGGACGAGTTCTTCGGGCCCCTTGCCGTGCGACTCGACGCCATGATGGCGAAGTACCCGCCCGAACTGCTCAGTCGATTCGAGGAATTTCTCGTCGACCTTCACTCGACGATGAACGAACACCTCGAGCAGGACAACCGCTGAACAAAAAACGCCGCTCGACTCCGGAGAGTCGGGCGGCGTTCTTTGTGCCGGTGACGGCTACTTGCCGAGCTTGGCCTGCAGGTCGTCGAGAACCAGGCCGGCACCTGTCGGGCCGAGGCCCAGGAACCAGGTCTCGTCGCTCACCTCGGTGGCGCGTCCTTCCTTGACTGCGTCCATGCTGGCCCACAGTGGTCCGGCAACAACCGTGGTCTGGCCCGTGTCGGCGGGATTTCCGTAGCTGGAGTAGAAGATTCGGTCACCCTCCGCCTCGGTGATCGTTTCGGGGCTGACCTCGACGGCCAGTTCGTCGATGTCCTGGATCGCCGGGCGGGGCAGGCCGACGTCCTTCAAGATGACGCCGATGAACGACAGATTGCCGTACAGGCGCAGCTTCCCGGACATGAAACGAACCAGTGAAACGGTCGGGGAGCCGTCGATCGACTCACGTACCTTGTCGGCGTGCTCTTGGTAGTCGTTGAGAACCTGCTCAGCCTTGGTCTCCTCGCCGAGTGCGTCACCGGCAAGGAGGAAGTTCTCCTTCCACGGAAAGCCGGGGCGGATGCTGAAGACCGTCGGAGCGATTGCCGCGAGTTGCGGGTAAAGCTTGTCCTGGCGCAGCTTGCTGCCGAGGATCAGATCGGGCTGCAGTGCGGTGATCGCCTCGAGGTTGAGGTTGTTGGTCGTGCCGACGTCGGGGACACCGACCAACTTGTCCGCCAGGTACGACGGCTGACCGGCGGCGCTTTCCGGGCTGGCGATGCCGACCGGGGTGATCCCGAGCGAGAGAACCTCGTCGAGTTCACCGCTGTCGAGGACGACGACGCGGGTCGGCTTGGCCTCGAGGGTGGTCTCGCCCAGGGCATGGGTGATGGTGCGAGGGAACTCGCCTGGCGCGGCATCGCTGCCGAGCTTCGCGGTTTCCGTGTCGGCGGTGCTGAACAGCTTGCCGCCGGTCGCGACATCGGTGTTGCCGTTTGCATTGCCGCCGGCGTCGGAAGAGCCGCAGGCCGTAGCGGCAAAAACAGTCGCCAGAGCAACCATGGCGACCCGGACCGACGTGCGGCTCCGGAGAGTGGTGCGTGAGTGCATTAGGCTACCCTACCTTTCGGCTATCGGGCTTGGTCAGGGAGGTGTCCGCACCGTTGATGCCAGGTGAGCGGCGCGTCAGGTCTCGCTCAGCGGGACCGCTACGCAATTCGGACTACAGGGTGCGACCAACGTGTTAGCTTCGCGAAAGACCTGTACTGGTAAGCGAAGACGCGTGTAGTGAGGATTTCGATGACCCTGAACATTGCCGATCTGTTCGAGGCCGTTGCCGATGCGATCCCCGATCGAGTTCCCTTGATTCTGGAAGACGTGCGATTGAGCTACGCCGAACTCGAACTGCGATCGAACCGACTCGCTCATCATCTGCAGTCGGTGGGCGTCGAGCCTGGGCAGCACGTCGGTATTCACATGCGTAACTGCGTCGAGTACGTCGAAGCGCTTCTGGCTTGCTTGAAGATCAGAGCGGTACCGATCAACGTCAACTTCCGCTATACCGATGCAGAACTCCTGTACATCTACACCAACTCTCAAATGGTGGCACTGCTGGTCGAAGAGGAATTCGCGCCGACGGCATTGGCCGTGGTTCCGCAGTGTCCGGAGATCACCCACGTGTTGATCGTCGGCGAAGACTACGAGAACGCCCTTGCCGCGCAGACTGATACCCGCGACTTCGGCCCTCGCAGCAACGACGACCATTTCATCATCTACACCGGCGGCACAACCGGAATGCCCAAGGGGGTGGTGTGGCGGCACGAGGACTTCTTCTTTGCCGCCCTGTCCGGAGCGAATCTCAGCGGGCCGCCGCGTCGTAGCCTCGAAGAGGTTGTGGATGCAGCTGCAGCGAACACCAATCCAACTGTGCTGCTACTCATCCCGCCGCTCATGCATGGAGCCGCAATCTATTCACTGCTCACGGCATTCCTCATGGGAGCGCCCCGAGTGCTGACCCGCAGCTTCGATCCGATGGAAGTGTTGCGACTGGTCGAGGCCGAGAAGATCACCGGAATCACCGTCGTCGGCGACGCAATTGCTCGGCCGATCGCCGACGCCATCACCGCAAGCGAAGGCCGCTACGACCTTTCGACTCTCCAACTGATCGGGTCGGGTGGCGCGTTGTTCTCCCCGAACCTGAAAGCAGAACTGACAACCCGACTACCGGGGTTGGTGATCAAGGATGCATTCGGTGCTTCGGAATCCGGCAACGACGGCGTCGTCGAATTCGGTGAGGACGGTTCCAAGCGAATTCGATCCAACCCCAACATGATTCTTGTGGACGACGAATTCCGTCGCATCGAACCAGGCTCGGACACAGTCGGTTTCATCGCCCGGGCCGGCCATGTTCCTGTTGCCTACTTCGGCGACCCGGCCAAGACTGCTGCAACTTTTCCCGTCGTCGACGGGGTTCGTCTGGCGGTACTCGGGGACATGGGCACGATGGAAGCCGACGGAACCATCGTGCTGCTCGGGCGCGGTTCGATGTGCATCAACTCCGGCGGCGAGAAGGTCTACCCCGAAGAAGTGGAGCAGGCACTCAAAACTCACCCGGCAGTTTTCGACGCCTTGGTAGCGGGTGCGCCCGACACTCGATTCGGTGAGAAGGTCGCCGCGGTGGTGCAGGTTCGACCGGGATTCGAAGATGTTGCGACGGAATCATTGTCGGAGCATTGCCGCACCCACGTCGCCGGGTACAAGATCCCCCGCTCGATCGTGCTCGTACCAACCATCCTCCGCTCGCCCAGCGGTAAGGCCGACTACCGTTGGGCTCGCGAAACCGTAGCGGGAGCGTAAATCACCTTCCGGCACTTCGGACGACGCACCACTCGTTTCCCTCGGGATCCAGCAGCACCTGAAAGGTGCCGGCCGGGTCCTGCTGGACAGTACCGACCCGAGTTGCGCCGAGGCGCTCGGCAGCTTCGGTCGCAGCGACGACGTCATCCACACTGACGTCGATGTGTAGACGATTCTTCGTCAGCTTGGATTCCGGTACACGCTGGAAGGCGAGGCGAGTCCATCCTGGAGGGTCGACAAACGCCCACTCCGCGCTCCGCTCCACCGGCTGCCCACCGAGGATTCCGGCCCAGAAGGTCGCCAACTGGGCTGGTGCGGAGCAATCCACAACTACTTCATCGACCTGCCCGATCACCGCTTCACAGCTCCGCTGAATTCGGCTGTCACAGCTGCACTCAATTCGGCTGTCACACCTGCGCTGAATTCGGCTGTCACAGCCAGGGCTCGATCGGCTTCTTCACCCACATGATCTTCTCGTCCGGATGCTCACGCCGAGCTTCGGGACGGTCTGGGTTGGCTGCTGCCCACACGGCTTTCTCGTCGAGCAGTCCGGCCGCGATCGTCCAGGTCTCCCGCGTGCTCGGCGGATTGGCGCCCGCCGCCCGCGCAAGCTTGCGCAGCCGATCGTCGGGCATGTCGAGCAACTCTGCACTACTGATATCGCGATCCCAGGCGAACTTGGCAAGACCGACAGCTTTCTCACGTCGGCTACGGCTCGCCATGTCGTTGTGCGCGAAGTCTGGTTCGGATGCCACGGCTTCACCTTATCGTCAACGAAATCGAGGCCCTCCCGCGTAAAGCGGAAGGGCCTCGATTTCTGTTCTTCACTGTCGGGGTGGCGGGATTTGAACCCACGACCTCTTCGTCCCGAACGAAGCGCGCTACCAAGCTGCGCCACACCCCGTGTCGAACCTCGGTTAGCTTACATTACCGAGTCGACTGACATTAAATCCGCAGGTCAGTTGCGTAGAACCGACGCTGGAGACTCTGCGGAACTGTGTGCGGAGACATGCTCCGGTTCGCGCCTGGTCGCCGGAACCAAAGTCAGCAGAGTTGCCTCGGGGCGGCAGCAGAAGCGCGCCGGAGCCCACGGCGAAGTGCCGATGCCCGCTGAGACGTGCAGCTGGGTGTGCGCGCCCCACTTCGACGGTCCCTTGACCCGGGATCGGTCGATCTGGCAGTTGGTGACCAGCGCGCCGTAGAACGGAAGGCACAGCTGACCACCGTGCGTGTGGCCGGCGAGCACCAGGTCGTAGCCGTCGTCGGCGAACCGGTCGAGAACTCGAGGTTCGGGCGAGTGCGTCAGGCCGAGCTTGAGCTGGGCGACGGGATTCGGTGTTCCGGCGACGGTGTCGTAGCGATCGCGCTTCAGGTGCGGATCATCGACGCCGGCGGCAGCAATGCGAATACCGGCCACTTCGAGTTCGCGGCGCACGTGGGTCATGTCCAGCCATCCACGTTCGGTGAACGCGGCCCGCAGATCGCCCCAGGGGAGGGGATCCCCGGTGATGCGCTTGTCCTTGTTGAAGATGTAGCTCAGTGGATTCTTCGGTTTCGGAGCGAAGTAGTCGTTGCTGCCGAAGACGAACAGACCCGGCCGAGCCAACAGATCGCCGAGCGCCTGGACCACTGCCGGGACGCTGCGCTGATGCGACAAGTTGTCTCCGGTGTTGACCACGAGGTCGGGGTCGAGGCCTTCGAGCTCACGCAACCAATTCTGTTTCAACCGTTGGTTCGGCATCATGTGCAGGTCGCTGAGATGGAGGACCCGCAGCGACGACGAACCGGGCGCCAGGACTGGCATCGTCACCTCACGCAGTGCAAATGCATTGCGTTCGATGCCGGATGCGTACCCGATCCCTAGTGCAGCGGCGCCCGCGGCACCAAGTGCGGTGCGGGTCAGATTGGTGCGGAACTGGGAAGACACCTCTCAAGGATACGGGTGTGGCGTTCTTCTGCGTCGCTCTCGCCGCCTTTTACAGCTATTCCACAGAGAATTGTGTCCGGGCGGAGGTAACTATCGGCACGCTCGAAACGCCGAGCGCGTAGCGTTTCCACCATGTCCGACACGACACCATCGCTCAAAGCCACCCTCCGAACCGACATGGTTGCATCCATGAAGGCGAAGGATCCGCTACGTACAGCCACCCTTCGGATGCTCATGGCAGCCATCCAGACCGAAGAGGTTGCCGGTAAGGAAGCACGGGTCCTCACCGACGAAGAAATCATCAAAGTCCTTGCAAAGGAATCGAAGAAGCGCGGCGAATCGGCCGAGATCTACACCGAGAACGGCCGCGGTGAACTTGCCGCGAAAGAGCGCGCCGAAGCTCAGATCATCGACGAGTACCTGCCGACGCCGTTGACCGACGCCGAACTCGTCGACGTCGTCGACACCGCCCTCGCTCAGGTGTCCGAGGAGCTCGGTGAGCGTCCGGGTATGCGTCAGATGGGCCAGGTCATCAAGGCCGCCAGCGCGCTGGCCAAGGGCAAGGCCGATGGCGCACGTATCTCTGCAGCAGTGAAGTCCCGCCTGTAGAAGCGCGCCACCGGAAACCGAAAACGGCCGCGAACTCCGAGTCACTCGGAGATCGCGGCCGTTCTTGTTTTCAGGGCCGTCAGTTTTCGGGGCCGTCAGTTCGGTGGGGTCCCCGCAGGCGGTGCGGGTTCGCCTCCCGGCGGAGTCGCATCCGGGGGAGTCGCGCCCGGTGCCGGAGCTGCTGGAGCTGCCGGGGATGCGGGTGCTGCCGGAGCCCTTACGGACCCGTCACTGATGTAGATCGTGACGGTCGAACCCGGGATCGCGGACCCGGACGGCGAAACTCCGGTGACCGTTCCCGCCCGTGCTCCGGATGCCGTGGTCACGGAATTGACCGTGAAGCCGGACGCCTGCAACCTCGACGTCGCCGCCGACTGGCTCAGGCCGACAACCTCGGGAACCTGGCCGTTCTGTGATCCCCGTGCGTACTTCTCGTCGATCGGGGGCAGCGAGGTGGGCCCGAAGTTGTTGGCGACCGGGTTCATTGCCGCGAACCAGGATCTCGCCGGTTCGGTACCGCCGTACAGGTTGCCGCTGTAGCAGGGGCGTAGCGGGCTCGAGCAGATCTCGCCGGGTGTCGGGGAGTCGCCGAAGATGTAGACGGCCGCAGCGAGGTTGTTGGTGAAACCGAGGAACGCCGAGGACTTGTGGGTCTCGGTGGTACCCGTCTTGCCCGACATCGGCAGGCTCCATCCGGCGCTGCTCGCGGCACCGGCAGACGTACCGGCGCCGACGTCGTCACGGCTCATGGCGTTGGCGAGTGTGTCTGCCAAGCCGGGCTCGACGACCTGCTCACAGCCCTGCTCGGTGACGGCCACCGGCTTGCCGTAGCGGTCGAAGACCGAATCGATGGGACTCGGCGGGCACCACTTGCCGTGCGAGGCGAGAGTGGCCGCGACGTTGGAGAGTTCGAGCGGGTTGATCCAGGTGGGGCCGAGGGTGAACGAACCGAGGTTTTGTTCCTTCTGGAAGTCGGCCATGCTGCGCTCGTCGAAGCCCGAGGTGTTGGGATCGGCGTACGAGCGCATGCCGAGACGGACAGCCATGTCGACGGTCGGCGTGACGCCGGTCGCCTCGATGAGCTTGACGAAAGCGGTGTTTGGGGACTGTGCCAGGGCGTCGGTCACGGACAATGTCGGCGGATAGTTGCCGGCGTTCTCCACGCAGTACGTCGAGACCGGGCAGCCTGCCGCACCACCGCTACCCATGCCCTTGGCTTCGAAGCGCTTGGGCACGTCGAGGGTCGCGTTGATGCCGAGGCCCTTCTCCATCGCCGCAGCGGTCGTGAAGATCTTGAAGACGGAACCCGCACCGTCACCGGCAAGGGAGTACGGCTGCGCCTGGACGGTTTCGTCGGCGTCGGCATTGAGTCCGTACGTGCGACTGCTGGCCATCGCGATGACCTTGTGTGAATCCTGGCCCGGCCTGATCACGTTCATCACGTTCGCGATGCCGTCGAGGTTGGCGCTCGCGTTCGCGTTCAGTCCGGCCTTGGTGGACGCCTGGACCTGCGGATCGAGAGTGGTCTTGATGAGGTAACCACCCTCGTTGATCTGGTCGCGGGTGATTCCGGCATCCGAGAGGTACTTCAGTGCGTAATCACAGAAGAATCCGCGATCGCCTGCAGCGATGCAGCCGCGCGGCAAGTTGTTGGGGGTTTCGAGGACGCCGAGGGGCTCTTCCTTGGCTGCACGGAACTCGTCGGCACGATCCGGAATGTTCGTGATCATGGTGTCGAGCACGGTGTTACGACGCTCGGTCACGCCCTCGACGTTCGTGTACGGGTTCAGCGCGGAGCTGGACTGAACCATGCCGGCCAGCATCGCGGACTGCGGAACGGTCAGATCTGCGGCGTCGACGCCGAAGTAGGTCTGAGCCGCGTCCTGAATGCCGAAGGATCCGTTGCCGAACGGTACGAGGTTGAGGTACCGGGTGAGGATCTCGTCTTTCGTGAGTTCCTTGTCCAGCGTCAGCGCCATCCGGATCTCGCGGATCTTTCGGGCCGGGGTGGTCTCGATGGCAGCGCGGCGCTCGGCATCCGTCTTGGCCACGACCAACAGTTGGTAGTTCTTCACATACTGCTGATCGAGTGTCGACGCGCCCTGCTGCACTTCACCGGTCGTCGTGTTGGTGAGGAAGGCGCGCAGCGTTCCCTGCCAGTCGACGCCCTTGTGGTCGGGGAACCGGCGGTCCTCGATGGAGACGATCGCCAACTTCATGTTGTTGGAGATCTTCTCGCTCGGGACTTCGAAGCGTCGTTGGTCGTACAGCCAGGCAATGGGATTGCCTGCCGCATCGACCATGGTGGACACCGCGGGGACCGTGCCTTCGACCAGTTCGGCCGAGACGTTGTCGACGGTATCGGCAGCGCGATTGGACGCGAATCCGAATCCGCCGGCCACCGGGAACATCACCCCTGCGACCAGGACACCCGCCAATGCGGAGCTTCCGGCGAGCTTCGCCACTGTTTTTGCAATCGACACGATCTACAGAGTACGTGTGCCCACCCATTGGAACCGGTTTCAGTGTTTTGCGGGTGTTCAAAACCTCCTGAACACGCGCTTTGTACTGCCGTACCAAAAAATGCTCCCGACCGTCTTGCGTTAGGGGCGTTCTTTACCTAAATTGTGATCAGTGTGATCGACGTAACACTCGATCACGAATGTGTCTCAGCTTTCACGTGCTACCGCGAGACGGCTGAGATGGTGCGCTGCTCGCCTCATGGCGACGGTCAGACTTTGTAGAGGGGACCCAGAATGTACACAGCCACCCCGAGTAGCCGTTTGGACATCGAGCAGGCCGAGGCACGAATTGCCTGGGTAACTCAGGCGCGATGCCGCGAGGTCGATCCCGACCAACTTTTTGTTCGTGGCGCCGCACAGCGCAAGGCAGCCACCATCTGCCGTCACTGCCCGGTCCTCATGCAGTGCGGAGCAGATGCTCTCGACAACCGTGTCGAGTTCGGTGTGTGGGGCGGAATGACCGAACGTCAGCGCCGTGCACTGCTCAAGCAGCACCCCGACGTCGACTCCTGGTCCGAGTTCTTCGAAGACCAGCGCCAGCATCACTCAGCAGTCTGATCCAGGTCGATCGGGGGATCAGCCCTTACGAGTGAGCTGATCTCCCACCGCGCGCAGCGCCTCGAGGTCCGAGACCTCGAACGGTAGCGACGGAACACCGATCAGCGGCACCTTCGGGTGAGCTGCGGTGAATCGACTCAGCAAGGCGATTTCTCGCTTCGCGATCACTGCCCGATGGGCATGGATGCGGAGAACGGCTGCGGTGAGGGCCTCGGCCTCGGTCGCATTTTCCTTCGCTTCCAGTTTGTCGGCGGCGGTCACCGCATGATCGGCAGGCAGAGCCGTCAACGTCGGGTGAGTGCGGTTGAGAACCAGACCGGCCAACGGCATCGAGTCACCCGCAAGGCGATCGACGAAGAACGCCGCCTCACGGAGAGCGTCGGGCTCGGCCGCTGCGATCACCAGGAAATGAGTCCCCGGCTGACGCAGCAACTCGTAGGTCTTCGTGGCGCGTTCACGGAAACCGCCGAACATCGAGTCGAGCGACTGCACGAATGCCGATGCATCCGAAAGCATTTGGCTTCCCACGATGGTCGAGACACCCTTCAGAGCCAATCCCATCGCGCCGGCCACGAGCCTGGTCAGGCCACGGCCGGGTGCCGAGAGCAGCCGGATCATCCGTCCGTCGAGGAATGTTCCGAGCCTCTGTGGAGCGTCGAGGAAGTCGAGCGCATTGCGCGACGGCGGGGTATCGACGATCACCAGATCCCACGCGTCGTTCGACGCCAGCTGCCCCAACTTCTCCATCGCCATGTACTCCTGCGTTCCGGAGAACGACGTGGCAACGGTTTGGTAAAAGGGATTCGCCAGGATCTGCTCGGCCTTCTCAGGGCTCGAATGCTCGATGACCATCTCGTCGAAAGTCCGACGCATGTTCAGCATCATCGCGTGGAGTTCGCCCGTGGCCTCGGGACCCAGCTTCACCGGCTGCGGAGTGTTGTCGAGTTCGGCCACACCCAAGGCCTGTGCGAGGCGACGGGCCGGATCGATGGTGAGGACGACTACGCGTCGGCCCTCTTCGGCTGCCCGCAACGCCAGCGACGCAGCCGTCGTG
The DNA here is from genome assembly GCF_029457415.1 of Rhodococcus sp. RCBS9. Lineage (NCBI taxonomy): Bacteria > Bacillati > Actinomycetota > Actinomycetes > Mycobacteriales > Nocardiaceae > Rhodococcus > Rhodococcus sp. RCBS9. The sequence goes on from NZ_CP120422.1 coordinate 3,091,035, forward strand.
GTCTTGCCGACGCCACCTGCGCCGCAACACACCACGATTCGGGCCGTCGGGTCCTTGATGATCGCCGAAATATCGAGGGCAGGAGCTGCGCGTCGGCCGGTCCTGGAACTGCCGACCGTCACGTTCTCGGTGGTCTCGGTCATCACACGCCCTGTTCCGTGAGGTATTCGGCCAGCTCGTAGAGCCCACCGAGATCGACGCCGTCGGCGAGTGCGGGAAGTTGCACCCGCGCGCCGTCGATCTCGCGGAGCTTCTCCGCACTGGATTCTTGAGCTTCGAGCACCGACGCGTGCTCGATCGTCTCGGTGAGCAGGCCGGCGAAGTCGTCGTCGGACAGATCGATGCCGACATCGGAGAGCGTCGACCGGATCGAAGCTGCATCGATGTTGCCGGCTGCAGCACCGGAGAGTTGGTCTTCGGGCAAGAACCTCGGGCTGGCGCGGTTGACGATGATGGCACCGAGGTTGAGGTCGTCACGCGCCAGTTCTGCGGCGGCGTCGGCGGTTTCCTGAACGGGCAGCGCTTCGAGAAGCGCAACAAGATGTACGACGGTCTCCGGCGAGTGCAGCAGCCGAACGACGCCTTCACTCTGCGAATGCACCGGGCCGCCCTTGGCGAGGTCGGCCATCGCCTTGGTGACGTCGAGGAAGCTGCCGATCCGCCCGGTCGGGGGAGCATCGACGACAACGGCGTCGTACACGCGTTTGCCGGTTCGATCGGTGCGGATGACGCACTCCTTGATCTTGCCGGTGAGCAGAACGTCGCGAAGGCCTGGAGCGATTGTGGTGGCGAATTCGATGGCGCCGAACTTACGCATCGCCCGGCCGGCGAAGCCGAGGTTGTAGAACATTTCGAGGTATTCGAGGAACGCGGTCTCGATGTCGACGGCCAGAGCCATCACTTCACCGCCACCTTCGGCGGCCGCGACCTTGGTCTCCTGCGGTGGAAGCGGTGGTACGTCGAAGAGCTGCGCGATTCCCTGGCGGCCCTCGACCTCCACGAGGAGAACGCGCTTGCCGCCTTCGGCCAACGCGAGCGCCAACGCGGCGGCAACCGTGGACTTACCGGTTCCGCCTTTACCTGACACAAAGTGCAGGCGGGCCTTCGTCGCAGACTCGGGCCAGGTCCTGCTCAGCTCATCTTGGGATGCAACCACACCGCGAGCCTATAAGTCTGGGGCCGAAGATGTACGCGGGATAGGCTCACCGCATGAGCGAAATAACTTCCTGGGAATACACCGTGACTCCGTTGCTGGTCCACAATCCGAAGGCAATTCTCGACAACTGGGGTGTCGACGGCTGGGAACTCGTCGCCGTCCTGCCGAGCGCGTCGGGCGAGCAGCACGTCGCGTACATGAAGCGTCCGAAGGGCTGAATCACATGGCAGAGGCAACACAGACCTGGTCGGAGCGTCTCGCCGAACTGGGCATTGCACTTCCCGCCGTCGCGGCACCCGTCGCTGCTTACGTTCCCGCGGTTCGCAGCGGCAACCACGTGTACACGTCGGGTCAGCTCCCGTTCGTCGACGGAAAACTGGCGCTGACCGGCAAGCTCGGCGCGGGCGTGTCGGATGAGGACGCCAAGGCCGCGGCTCGCACCTGCGCGCTCAACGCTCTTGCTGCCATCGACGCCCTGGTCGGCATCGACAACGTCGTTCGCGTCGTCAAGGTTGTCGGCTTCGTGGCATCCGCCGAAGGATTCACCGGCCAGCCCGGCGTGATCAACGGCGCATCCGAGTTCCTCGGCGAGGTGCTCGGCGACGCCGGTATCCACGCCCGTTCGGCAGTCGGCGTGGCAGAACTTCCCCTCGGCTCACCCGTCGAGGTGGAACTGATCGTCGAAGTTCGCTGATGTCGACGGTCCATCCCGCCTACGCGCAGCTACGCCGCGTCACCGACATCGCTTCGGTCTTGCTCGAGAACAACCCGGGCATGATGACGCTGGACGGTACGAACACTTGGATTCTGCATGCTCCGGGCAGCGTCGAGTGTGTTGTCGTCGATCCAGGCGACAACGACGAGGAACACCTGCAACGTGTCGCTGGTATCGGTCCGGTAGCGCTGACCTTGATCACGCACCGGCACTACGACCACACCGGCGGGGTGGACCGTTTCCACGAATTGACTTCGGCTCCAGTGCGTTCCGTCGACCCTACTTTTCTTCGCGGGGGCGCTTCGGCGCTTGTCGACGGTGAAGTGATCGAGGTAGCGGGCCTGAAGTTGCGGATCCTCGCGACGCCGGGCCATACCGCGGATTCGGTGTCGATAGTCATCGAGAACGATGCGAGCGTGCTGACGGGCGACACCATTCTCGGCCGCGGCACGGCAGTTCTCGACGACTCCGACGGCGATCTGGGGGACTACCTCACCTCGCTGCGATCGCTGGCCGCACTCGGCGAAGGACTGACGGTTCTTCCCGGGCACGGTCCGGACCTACCCGATCTGCAGGCGATTTCGCAGCAGTACCTCGCCCACCGCGAGGAGCGTCTGGATCAGGTGCGGGCTGCTCTGTCGACGTTGGGCGAGTCTGCCTCGGTGCGCGACGTAGTCGAGCACGTCTACTCCGACGTCGACCCGAAGCTGTGGCCGGTCGCGGAGAAATCCGTCAACGTGCAGTTGGCGTATCTGCGACGCTGAGGCGCTCGGCGCCGACACGAAGAGCTGAGTTGTGTGGCCGAACTGCCGCCATCTATGCCGATCGAGGTATAGCTGGCGGCAGTTTTTGCATTTGTTTGATATGGGTAACGGCCCAATAGTTAGTCCATGACCTCACAATGCGACGGATGGATCCGCAATTACGTGGACGGCTCCTATGTCGAACCCGACGAGTCGTCGAGCTTCGATCAGGTCGACCCAGCAACGGGCCGTGTTCTCGCCCGGGTCCACGAGGCCGACAAGGCCCTGGTCGATCGGGCCGTGACCTCTGCCAGACGTGCTCTGGACAACGGTTGGGCCGATACGCCGGTTCGAGAGCGGACGGCTCTGCTGCGACGCGCTGCCGACCGGATCGAGGAGCGATTCGAAGAGTTCGTCGCCGCAGAGATGGCGGACACCGGCAAGCCGATCACGCAGGCACGCGAACTCGACGTCGCGCGCGCCCTGACGAACTTCCGCACCTTCGCCGACATCGTCGCCGCGGCGGGACAGGAATCGTTTGTCACGGATCTCGCGGGCGGCAAGCAGGCGCTGAACTACGCGATCCGCAAGCCGCTCGGCGTCGTCGCCGTGATCGTTCCGTGGAACCTGCCGCTGCTTCTCCTGACCTGGAAGGTTGCGCCCGCGCTCGCGTGCGGAAACTCCGTGGTGGTCAAACCTTCCGAGGAGACCCCGGCGACTGCGTCGTTGCTGGCCGAGGTGCTCGAAGAGGTCGGCCTGCCTGCCGGCGTCTACAACGTCGTCCATGGATTCGGTGCGAACTCGGCCGGCGAGTTCCTCACCACGCACCCCGGTATCGACGGGGTCACCTTCACCGGATCTTCGGCAACGGGTTCGCATGTCATGAAAACCGTTGCGCCGCGAGTCCGTCCGGTCTCGTTCGAGCTCGGCGGCAAGAACGCCGCGATCGTCTTCGACGACGTCGACATCGACGAAGCCCTGACGGGCCTGACCAAATCGGTGTTCACCAATACCGGCCAGGTCTGCCTGTGCACCGAGCGGGTGTACGTGCACCGCAGCATTTTCGAAGACATCGCCGGTGGACTCGTCGAGCGGGCAGCAGGACTGCGTCTGGGCGACCCGACGCTCGATCCAACGACGACCGGACCGCTCATTTCGCAGGCACACCGGAAGAAGGTACTCGACTACTTCGAGATCGCCGAGCAGGAAGGCGCGAAAGTGCTGACCGGCGGCGGTATTCCGGACCTCGGACAGGAACTGTCGGGCGGATCCTGGATCGAACCCACCCTGTGGACTGGCTTGACCAACAAGGATCGCGCCGTACGTGAGGAGATCTTCGGACCCGTCGCGGCACTCATTCCGTTCGAGACCGAAGCCGAAGCGATCGCCCTCGCAAACGACACCGAGTACGGCCTTGCTGCCTCCGTGTGGACCAACGACCTGCGCCGCGGACACCGCGTCGCGCAGAAGATGAACGTCGGAATCTCCTGGGTCAACACGTGGTTCACCCGCGAACTGCGATCTCCCTTCGGCGGCATGGGCCTGTCCGGCATCGGACGTGAGGGCGGCGAGTCCTCGCTGCACTTCTACACCGAACCGACGAATGTATGTGTGCAACTGTGAACATCGAAACCGCAAAAGTTTTCCAGAAATGAGCGAGGCGTGATGACAGCCCCCGAAGACACCGTATCCGCGCTCGCGCGTCGCCTCGACGACGCTGCGCAGACGCGCACCGACACCCCGAGCCTCGCCGACGAACACACCATCGACATCGACCAGGCCTACCGGATCCAGAACGAACTCCTCGAACGGCGCACCAGCCGTGGTGAATCGATTGTGGGCATCAAGCTCGGCTTCACGAGCAAAGCGAAGATGGCGCAGATGGGTGTCTCCGAAGTGATCGTCGGTCAGTTGACCGACGCGATGTGCGTGAGCAACGGCGGCGAAGTCGACCTGAGGACGTTCATTCATCCCAAGATCGAACCCGAAGTGGCATACCGCCTGTCGAAGGACGTCGATCTCGACGATCCGAACGTCGACATCGAAACCTGCGTCGACGCACTGGCTCCCGCAATGGAGATCATCGACTCGCGGTACCGCGACTTCCGCTTCACCTACACCGACGTCGTCGCTGACAACACCAGCGCTGCCGGGTACGTGATCGGGAGGTGGCTGCCGCTACAGAACGTCGAAGACCGTTCCGTACGTATGGAAGTCGGCGGCGAGACGGTAGTCGGTTCCACGTCGGCCATTCTCGGCGATCCGGTGCGAGCTCTGCATGCACTGCTCGACATCGCTCGTCGACGCCGAATCCCGTTGCGCGCCGGGCAGGTAATTCTGGCCGGTGCCGCCACAGCAGCTGTGCGACTCGACGAGGGCGTCGCACAGTGCACGATCGACGGACTCGGAACCGTCACGGTGAAAGGTGTGAAGCGATGAGTGGGGCGCAGGTCATCGAGAGGCTGGCGAAGCCGCGCGGAAAGTTCCCCCACGTCAAGGTGGTCGGCGATTTCGTCTATGTCTCCGGGACCAGTTCGCGTCGGCCCGACAACACGTTTGTCGGCGTCGCGGTCGACGAGATGGGGACCACGGCGCTCGACATTCGGGCGCAGACGCGTGCCGTCATCGAGAACATCGCGGCGATTCTCGCCGAAGTGGGTGGAGAACTGAGTGATCTGGTTCAGGTCACCTCCTACCTGGTGTCGATGAACGACTTCGGCGGATACAACGAGGTGTACGCCGAACTGTTCGACGAAAACGGTCCGACGAGAACGACTGTGGCTGTTCACCAGCTGCCCCACCCTCACCTGCTCATCGAAATTTCCGGCGTGGCGTACGTGCCCGCCTCCCGACGCTCGGCGTCCGAAGATACGGAGAATGCATCATGACCACGATTCCTCCCGTCATCGACTTCAAGAAGTGGATCGACGACAACCGCCACCTCCTGCAGCCGCCCGTCAACAATCAGACGATGGCGCTCGGAGACGATTTCATCGTGCAGGTCGTCGGCGGCCCCAACCAGCGGACCGACTACCACCTCGATCCGTACGAGGAGTGGTTCTACCAGCTCGAAGGCGACATCCACGTCAATGTCATGACCGAAGACGGTCCTCAGCGCGTCGACATTCGCGAGGGTGAAACTTGGTTGCTGCCAGGAGACATTCCGCATTCGCCGCAGCGTCCCACCGCGGGCTCGATCGGCCTGGTCATCGAACGCGTCCGCAAGGAAGGCACGCTCGAGAAGTTCCAGTGGTACTGCCTCGAATGTGATCACAAGATTCACGAGGTCGAACTTCAGGTGCGCGACATCGTGGCCGACCTTCCGCCGGTGTTCGTCAAGTTCTACGAGAGCGAAGAAGCCCGCACGTGTGACAAGTGCGGCACGCTCCATCCCGGCAAGGGCTGAGCTATGAGCAACCTGATCGACATCCACACCCACTACGTGCCCAACGGGTGGCCGGATCTGACCGAAGACGCGGGGCCGCAAGCGCCGTGGCTGAAGGTCGAGTCGGAAACCGAAGCAATGATCATGATGGGCACCAAGGAGTTCCGTCGCATCCAGTCCGATGCCTGGGACGCCGAGGTGCGGCTTCGGGACATGGATGCCGACGGCGTGCAGAAGCAGGTCGTCTCACCTACTCCGGCGTTCTTCAACTACGGCCGGAGCGGTGAGCAGGCAAGTCGCATTGCACGGATCTTCAACGACCTCGCACTCGAGATCGTGGAGCCGGCGAAGGATCGGTTGATTCCCTTCTGCCAGGTGCCTCTGCAAGACACCGACGCAGCGTGCCGTGAGTTGGAGCGGTGCATCGCGAACGGGCACCGCGGTGTCGAGATCGGCAATCATGTCGGCGATCTGGACCTCGACAGCGAGGGCGTGGTGACGTTCCTGCAGCACTGCGCGTCGCTGGACGTGCCGGTATTCGTGCACCCGTGGGACATGGCCAACTCTCCGCGCCTCGATCGCTGGATGGCGCAGTGGCTCACTGCGATGCCGGCCGAAACGCACCTGTCGATACTCGCACTGATTCTCGGTGGGGTGTTCGACAAGATCGACGATCGTCTCAAGATCGGATTTGCGCACGGTGGTGGATCTTTCGCGTTCTGGTTGGGACGGATGGAAAACGCCTGGCACGGCCGCAACGACATCATCGGTACGTCGCAGTTCCCGCCTTCGCACTACCTGGGAAGGTTCTACGTGGATTCCGTCGTCTTCGACGAGCGTGCGCTGCGACTGTTGGTGGACACGGTGGGGGTGGACCGTGTGATGGTGGGTAGTGATTACCCGTACCCCTTGGGGGAGCGTCCGGTCGGTGAGGTGGTTCGCAAGAGTGAGTTCTTGGACGATACTGCGCGCCAACTGATTTCGCGGGGGAATGCCGAACGCTTCCTGGGTCTCGTCTGAGGCCCCGGCTATACCTTTTCCGGTATGGCGGACGGTGAATTCGGCATTTGTGAGTCATGTCTCGAGCGAGCACAATTCCAAACACAACGATCGACGACGCTCGTGATACCGACAATCCCGAAGACGGGGTCGGTGACTACAGACTTCATCGTCCGCCTGCCCCATCCAATCGATAGGTTCCGCGATGTCAGACAAGATATCCAACAGCACTACGAGCGACGGAAAGCCGTTGCCGGAGAAAGCGGCCCGTAGCCGAGTTGCCATGGCAACCCTGGCCGGCACAACTCTCGAATGGTACGACTTCTTCCTCTACGGCACAGCCGCCGCGTTGATCTTCAACAAACAATTCTTCCCGAGCCTGAGCCCCACGGCCGGCACGCTGGCTGCCTTCAGCACCTTCGCCGTCGGGTTCATTGCACGGCCGGTGGGTGGACTCGTGTTCGGGCACTTCGGTGACCGGATCGGGCGCAAGGCCACGCTCGTGGTCTCATTGGTGATGATGGGCATCGGGTCCACACTCATCGGCCTCATCCCGAACTACGACTCCATCGGTTTCTGGGCGCCCGTCCTCCTGGTGGCGATGCGCGTCGTTCAGGGCATCGGTCTGGGCGGTGAAGGCGCCGGCGCGACACTCATGTCGATGGAGCACGCGCCGGCGGGGCAGAAGAATCTCTATGCAGGTTTCCCTCAGATGGGCACACCCGCCGGACTGGTTCTCGCCAACGGCATCTTCCTGACGACCAACGCCGTGATGTCGGACTCGGCATTCGCTTCGTGGGGTTGGCGAATCCCGTTCCTGCTCAGCTTCGTTCTGGTGGCGATCGGTCTGGTGATTCGCCTGCGCGTCACCGAGTCGCCGTCATTCGCCGGGATCATGGAGAAGGGCGAAATAGTCCGCTTCCCGCTGCGTGAGTCGCTCAAGGTCGGCTTCCCCCGTTTGTCTCTCACGCTTGCCGCGTGCTTGGCGAACTCCGCCGTGGCGTACGCCTTCATGGTGTTCACCCTGTCGTACGGAACTCAACATCTGGGCTACGACAAGCAATTCCTGGTGCTCAGCGTGACCGCGGCAGCAGTCCTGTGGTTCCTTTCCATCCCGTTCTGGACAAAGATCGCCGACAAGTACGGGCGTCGGCACATGTTCATCGGCGGATCAGCTGCAATCCTGTTGTGGTGCATCGTGTTCTTCCCGCTCCTCAACACCGAGAACAAAATGGTCGCCGTCATCGCGTTCCTGGGCATGGGCCTGATCGTTCCGGTCACACATTGTGTCCAGGGCAGCATCATCGCCGATACCTTCCCGGCCAAGGTCCGCTATTCCGGCTCGTCTCTGATCCTCCAGAGCGGTGCAATTCTCGGCGGTGGACTGGCACCGATGATCGCCACGGCTCTGCTCGACGCCACCGGATCTTCGGTCGGTGTGACCTGGTATCTCGCCGGGGTGTGCACGATCAGCCTGGTCGGCGCCATCGCACTGTTCAAGATTGTCCCCGATTCGTCGCGGGGCTTGGAGCACGAGGAGATTCGCGTCTCCGAAAACGCCTGAGTCCTGGTTGATCCGACATCGGCCCGTTCCCTCTGGAGGGAACGGGCCGATCGGCGTTTCACGGTCGCATGAGCTCAGTTGCAAAGGACTCCAGCGTCGCGATCAGGGCCTGCGCGGACGGACTCGACGTGCGAGTCGCCGACGAGGTGATGCCGACGCTGTGCCCGATCGGATCGAGTGTGATGGACAGGGTGGTCAAGCGCGCATCGTCGCGGGGGATGAGGCTCGGTAGTACCGCGATCATGTCGGTCTCGACCAGTAGCTGACGCACGGTGAGGAAAGAGGTTGCCTCGACCCGATTTTCGGGCAACGGCAAGCCGTTCCGGGCGAAGAACTCCTCGAGTTCGCGTCGGAGCACTGTCTCGACCCCGGGAAGGATCCAGGGGAAGCCGCGTAGTTCTTCGAGTTGGACGTCCTCGCGGTGAGCGAGCGGGTGATCTACGCGGGTGACGAGTTCGACGGATTCGGCGTAGAGGTTCCGTCTTGTCGCGGTGTCATCGGTAGGTGAGGTGAGCCGGCCGACGATCAGGTCGATTCGGCCCGCTTCCAGATCGGTGAGCAACTGCTCTGGCGTACCTTCGCGCACGACGACGGTGAGCAACGGGTGGTGAACCTTCAGGCGCGCGATAGCGCCGGGAAGCAGCACGTTGGATCCGGCGAGATGTGTTCCCACGATGACGGTTCCGCGATTGGCGTCGGCAAGTTCGACGACGTGTCGCCCGGCTTCGGTCAGCTGCGCGATCACGGCCCGTGCATGAGTTGTGAAGGCCTCGCCGAAAATGGTCGGGGTGATGCCGCGTGGGCCGCGGTCGAAGAGCGAGACGCCGAGAATGGACTCGATGTCGTGCAGACTCCGAGTCGCGACAGGTTGCGTGATGTGAAGTGCGGCAGCGGCGCCGACCACACTGCCCTGACGGCTCAATGCGTCGACGAGCAGGAGATGGCGGAGTTTGAGTCGCCCGTCGAGGAGCTTGGGCATGTCCATGGAGCAATCCTAGACGGGATTTCTCCGGGTGGGTAGGCGCCCGAAGTTGCTCAGGAGAAGGTGATTCCGATCGATTGGGACGAGGTGTACTTCTCCCAGGTTTCGCTGCTGTCCGGACTTCCCGTGTGCGCAAACGACGTCCAGTGCCGGCGTATCCGACGGCCCAGTGCGTCGATGCTCTGCCAGTCGCTGCTGCCCAGCATCGGTGAGCCCTGCCAGGACTGCTCGGTTCCCAACACGAAGGGTAGTTCTATGCAGTGAGTTGCTCCGAAGACGTCGTCCGTCGGTGCCCAGTCGAAGCGGTACGTGTACACCGACGCGCCGGCCGCTGTGAAGGTCTCGGCCAGCTCCATTGCCGGTTCGGCAAACATGTTCTGTGTCAGTGCCTTTTCGGCGACGTGTTCGGGATCGGGTACTCCCGCTACGTCGCGCACGAAAGCAGATCCCTCGTCTCGGGTGTATCCCACGATGACGTCAGGCGCTGTTTCGAAAGTTCGGATCACCGGTTCCAGTTCGGAGATCGGCGCGAAGGGCGGTTGCACGACATTGGGGGACCGCCGGCTGAACTCGACAGCCGTGCCGCGGAATGCGTCGAGAATGTGGAAGAGCGGCGCGGTCCGAGGATCTCCGTCGAGCAGTCGGGCAAACGTCTCCCCGTTCTCGATCGCGGCAGCCTGCGTGAAGTTGAGGTCCGGCCGTGGGGTGCTCTGCAGAATTGCTCGATGGAACAGGGTTCGAGAGTTGTTACTGCTCAACAGATTCACAATGGAATGAGCGCCGGCCGACTGACCGAATACGGTGACCGAGTCTGGGTCGCCGCCGAATGCCTCGATGTTCTCGCGCACCCACTCGAGCGCCGCGATCTGATCGTGTACCCCGAGATTGCCTTCGCTGACGCCGTCGAGGAGGAGGTATCCGAGCACGCCGACGCGATAGTTGACCGACACCACGACGACGTCGCCCTCGGCTGACAAAGCGCCGCCGTCGTACCAGGGGAGTGAGCCGCCGCCACTGGAGTACCCGCCACCGTGAAGCCACACCATCACCGGGCGATGACCGGTCAGCGACGGGGTTGTGACGGTGACGGTGAAGCTGTCCTCGCTGTGCTCCGGTTCGGGGAGCGGTGGCCCCATGATGCGTTCGAGTCGTGAAGGTGGTTGGGGGAAGACCGTTCCAAGCGCTGTGGCGTCGAAGACGTCGGAGAACGGTTCCACCGGTCGAGGCTTCTCGAAGCGCGGTGCGCTGGCGTAGGGGATCGCACCGAAGTAGTAGGAACCGTCACGCTTTCGGCCGCGGACCTTCCCCAAAGGGGTGGATGCGATCACCGTCTCGAACGAGGGCATGGGTTCCTTTCTTCTTGTGCATGCTTTTTCGAGCATGCCAGGTGGATGCCGCGGCACAAATGCCTTTGTGGTCGTGCGGTATGCGTTACGGCGTGAGTGCCTGTACCAGTCGATCTTCGAGTCGCGTCGTCACTCGGCTGTATACGGAACCGTCGTCCAGTGCCCGGGACATCACGATCGCCCCTTGGATCCCGGCCACGGCTTCTTCGGCGAGTCCGATGGAATCTTCGGCACCGACGAGTGCCGCCTCGAGAGCCGCTGTCCATTCGTCGAAGTATGTTCGGACCCTGGCGCCGAAGCGGTTTCGCTCTTCACCGAGTGCAAATGCGCCGAACAGGCAAATGCGTTGCCCTGACCGAAAGTAGTCGCCCGCGGTAGCGAACATGCTCTGGATGCGCTGCCTCGGTGGAACCGATTCTGCTCGAAGAGGTTCGAAGACTTCGGCGCGAAACCATCTGTCGACCTCGTCGAGCACCGCCTCGGCCATCTCTTCCTTCCCGCGCGGAAAGAAGTTGTAGAGACTGCCTTTGCCCAAACCGGTGTGTTCGGTGATCACGGCCAGGCTTGCTCCGTCGAACCCGTAGGTTCGAAACACGTTCGCGAGAGCGGGAATCGTGTCCGAGCGTTCAGCTACCTGTCTGGCCATGGATTCATCCTTTCATCACAGACCCAACTCGCTCAGGCCCGGATGATCGTGCGGGCGTGGTCCGGTCGGATCCCAGAAGAACTTTCGCTCGGACTCCTCGATGGGAACGTCGTTGATGCTGGCATGACGGTGGTGCATGAGTCCGTCGGCGTCGAATTCCCAGTTCTCGTTGCCGTAGGAGCGGAACCACTGCCCGTCGTGATCGTGCCACTCGTACGCGAATCGCACTGCGATGCGGTCGTCGCTGTGTGCCCACAACTCTTTGATCAACCGGTAGTCCAGTTCGCGGGTCCACTTCTCGGTCAGAAGTTCGACGATCTCGGATCGGCCGGTGACGAACGTCGACCGATTACGCCACCAACTGTCCGGCGTGTAGGCCAGTGACACCTTGTGCGGGTCGCGGGAGTTCCATCCGTCCTCGGCGAGGCGGACCTTCTGGACGGCAGTTTCGTGAGTGAAGGGCGGAATCGGTGCTCGGACGGTCATTGCGGGGCCTCTCGATCAGATATGTACCTATCGGTACAGACTTTACCGATAGGTACAACAAGAGTCCAGTGAACGACTTCGGCCGCCCCCCACCGAAGCGGGAGCGGCCGAAAGAGTCGAACAGGAAGAGCTAGCGCGCGCGACGAGCGAGGCGCTCGGAATCCGAGATCAGGACGCTCTTGCCTTCGAGGCGAAGCCATCCGCGGTGTGCGAAATCAGCGAGCGCCTTGTTGACGGTCTCGCGGGAAGCGCCGACGAGCTGGGCGATCTCTTCCTGCGTGAGGTCGTGAGTGACGCGCAGGGCGCCACCTTCCTGAGTGCCGAAGCGCTGCGCGAGCTGCAGGAGCGCCTTGGCGACACGGCCGGGAACGTCCGTGAAGATCAGGTCGGCCAGGGTGTTGTTGGTACGACGCAGACGGCGGGCGAGAACGCGCAGAAGCTGCTCGGCGATCTCGGGGCGCTGCTGGATCCATGCCTTGAGAGCGTCGCGGTCCATGCTCACGGCGCGAACCTCGGTGACGGTCGTAGCCGTCGAGGTGCGGGGGCCGGGGTCGAAGATGGACAGTTCGCCGAACATGTCGGACGGGCCCATGATCGTCAGCAGGTTCTCGCGACCGTCGGGTGAGCGTCGACCGATCTTCACCTTGCCGGACACGATGATGTACAGGCGGTCACCGGGTTCACCTTCGTTGAAGATGACATGTCCACGGGGGAAGTCGACGGGCTGCAGCTGCTTTGTCAGCGCCGCTACCGCTGAGGGCTCGACTCCTTGGAAGATGCCGGCTCTTGCCAGGACGTCGTCCACGTGCGCTCCTTGTTGGGATTTGTTCGTTTGTGGTGTCATTTTTGCGCTATCTATCTTTGTACCCTCGCTGCGCACAAACCGTCGTACACAGGCTCAGCCCTCATGAGTGAGACACTGTGTCCAATGCAATCTGTGTTCAATGCAACAGGTACGGCATCGAAGTCTACGTCCCGTTAGCTCGCGACGAGTGATTGATGCCACGTAAGAGCCGAAAATTCTTCCGGAATCTGCTGCGGTGACTACTTTGTATGGCCGTCAACTTGCCCGTTGTGTCCGGATTTCGCCCAGGCTGGCGCTCTCGGGAGCCTCCGACTGACGGCCCTTACGCTTCCGGTGGAAGCGGGCGAACGCATGGGGAAACCCATCGCTTGCCAGGCGGGCGACGTCGTCGTGACTTGCCTGGTCGAGGAAGTCTTCTACTTCATGCTCTTGGACCGAGAGCCGACGCAATCGCCCTTCGACTCGTTCCATCGCCAGGGCAAAGAGCATAAGCAGTAGCGGAAAGAGAATTACTGCGAGTCCTTGCATAGGGGGAAGTAAACACGTCGAAGGTCTCAGAATCGACACGACGGAGTCTCCACTCATGTCGTATCCGTACAGTTGTCTGAGTGCAGACCACCCCGACAGGCAGTTCAGAGCAGCGGAAGAAACCGCGTTCGGGGGGTGCGCGGAAGGAAGAATCACACCTCGGATTGGTACGCCGGGCGCGTCGGATGAATCGTGAGCTCGCTGTGGCTTTCCCACACGTGTACTGCGAACTCGACTTCACGACTCCGTTGGAACTGGCAGTGGCGACAATCCTGTCGGCGCAATGCACCGACGTCCGCGTCAACATGGTCACGCCGGCACTCTTCGCCCGTTATCCCGACGCAAAGGCATACGCGGAAGCCGATCGGACCGAACTCGAGGAGTACATCCGCTCCACCGGCTTCTACCGGAACAAGACGACGTCGCTGATCGGACTCGGTCAGGCGCTACTCGAACGCCACGACGGGCAGGTCCCGAACAAGCTCGAAGATCTGGTGAAACTCCCAGGCATCGGACGCAAGACCGCGAACGTCGTGCTGGGCAATGCCTTCGACATTCCGGGAATCACCGTCGACACCCACTTCGGTCGGCTCGTGCGTCGGTGGAAGTGGACCGAGGAAGAAGATGCCGTCAAGGTGGAACACGCCGTCGGGGCACTGATCGAACGTAAGGAATGGACTCTGCTCTCGCATCGCGTGATCTTTCACGGCCGACGGGTCTGCCACGCGCGCAAGCCCGCATGCGGTGTGTGTGTCCTGGCCAAGGACTGCCCGTCGTACGGTCTCGGCCCGACCGACAAAACCGAGGCCGCGGCCCTGGTGAAAGGCCCCGAGGCCGATCATCTGCTCGCCCTGGCAGGGTTGTGATCGCCGATGACAAGTGCCGGAAGATGGTCTCTCGCTGCGCTCGTGGTCGTCGCGGCTCTCGTCGTGGCGATCTGGCCGCGCGGAGGAGACGACACGACGCCCACGTCGACGGGCCCGTCCTCGTCCGCGTATCAGCCGCCGACGTTCACTCCGTCGTCGGAATCGCTCGATCAACTCCGTAGCCAGGCGGCTCTGGCTTCCTGCCCGACTCCGACCGGCGAAGCGCCTGCCGGCTCGGCTCTCGCCGGAATCACCCTCGACTGCGTCTCCGACGGAGCGCCCGTCGACCTTGCCGCAGCGGTGGGCGGAAAGCCGACTCTGCTCAATCTGTGGGCGTACTGGTGCGCGCCATGCGCCGAAGAGCTTCCGTACCTTCAGGAATTCGCGGAGCGCGCCGACGGCAGCATCAACGTGCTGACCGTGCATTCGGATCCGAATCAGGAGAACGCTTTGACGCGACTCATCGACTACTCGGTGCGTTTGCCCGGCGTCCAGGACGGTGACGGCAAGGTACGGATCGCAGTGGGCGCACCGCCGGTGCTGCCGGTGTCGGTGCTCGTGCGCGCGGATGGAACAGTCGCCAAGGTCTTGCCCCAACCCTTCCGCAGTGCGGACGAGATCGCCGCCGCTGCGGCGCAATATCTGGGAGTCGTCGTATGAGTACACCGGTTCCCGAGTGGTTGCGCGCTGTCGCCAGCACCCAGCCCACCGATCCCCATCGGATCAACCCAGTCCTCGCGCGTCGCGCGCCGCGCGGCACCGTGACGCGTCCGGCCGCGGTGCTCGTGCTCTTCGGCGGACCGCGTGAGGCAGACCCTCTCGCCGTCGGCGGCTTGCCGGAGGGCGCAGACGTCCTGCTGACCCAACGGGCGTCGACGATGCGTCAGCACAGCGGACAGGTCGCATTCCCCGGCGGTGCCGCCGATCCGGGCGACGACGGCCCCGTCGGCACCGCGCTGCGTGAAGCGCAGGAGGAGACCGGGCTCGATCCGAGCGGAGTTCAGCCCCTCACCGTGCTGCCGGAGATCTTCATCCCGCCGTCGGGTTTCGACGTGACGCCGGTGCTCGGCTACTGGGAGCAGCCGACGACGGTGGGCATTCAGGACGAGGGCGAGGTCGGACGGGTGGCCCGGGTGCCGCTGCGCACGTTGCTCGACCCCGACAACCGGTTTCAGGTTCGACATCCCCTCGGGTACCAGGGCCCGGCGTTCCGCGCCGACGGCATGCTGGTCTGGGGGTTCACAGCAGGAATCCTCGCGGCGCTGTTCACGGTGTCGGGCTGGGAGATTCCGTGGAACTACGAGGACGTGAGAGACCTGGACACAGCGCTGTCCGAGTTCGGTGAAGGTGTCGAGGATTCGGCGGTGCCGCGATGACAGGTTCTCGTTGGGTGGACATCGCCATCGTTCTGGTTGCCCTCATCGCGGCCACGTCCGGATGGCGTCAGGGTGCGGTGGCGTCGGCGCTGGCGTTCGTCGGCGTGATCCTCGGTGCCGTCGCCGGGATTCTGTTGGCGCCGCACCTGCTCGTGCACGTCACCGAAGGCAAGCTGCGCATCCTCGCGGGCATCTCGCTGATCGTCGTGTTGGTCATCATCGGCGAGGTCGCCGGCATGGTGCTCGGACGCGCGGCGCGCAGCGGAATGCACAGTCCGACGGCGCGATCCGTCGACAGCGTCATCGGTGCGGGTCTACAGGCGGTGGCTGTCGTGGTCGCGGCGTGGTTGCTCGCGATTCCGCTCACTTCCTCGTCGCAGCCGAATATTGCCGCCGCTGTTCGTGGTTCGGACGTTCTCGCCAGCGTGGACGAAGTGGCGCCGCAGTGGCTGCGCCGCATCCCGACCGAGTTCTCGGCGCTGCTCGACACCTCCGGCCTGCCTGACGTCATCGGCCCGTTCGGGCGCACGCCCATCACCGAGGTCGAAGCACCCGACGCGAGCGTTCTCGCCAGTCCGTTGGCGGCGCAGTTGCGTCCGAGTGTTCTCCGCATCAACGGCGTCGCACCGAGTTGCCAGCGCGCGCTCGAGGGATCCGGATTCATCGTCGCCCCCGAACGCGTCATGACCAACGCCCACGTGGTTGCCGGAACCGAGAGCATCACCGTGGACACCATGGAAGGCGCACTGCCCGCGCAGGTGGTTCTCTTCGACTCCGCCGTGGACATCGCGATTCTGGCGGTTCCCGGATTGGACGCGCCGGTGCTGCCGTTCGCTCCGGAGCAGGCTCGGACCGGTGACAACGCGTTGGTGCTCGGTTACCCCGGCGGTGGTCCGTACACGGCCAGCGCAGCCCGCGTTCGTGAGGTCCTCAACCTGAACGGGCCGGACATCTACAAGGCCGGAACCACCCAGCGTGAGGTCTACACCGTCCGCGGATCCATCCGGCAGGGCAACTCGGGTGGACCGATGGTCGACGATCAGGGGCGGGTCCTCGGCGTCGTGTTCGGCGCTGCCGTCGACGACAGTGACACCGGATTCGTCCTCACCGCGCAGGAAGTCTCGCGCCAGTTGAACGCGGCTGCCTCGGCATCGACGCCCGTACCGACGGGCGCGTGCATCCTGTAGCGGTCACTTCTCCGTAAGGAGGAAGTCCCCGAGTTCGCGATTGACGCGCTCGGGGGCTTCCTGATGCGCGTAATGACCGACTCCGGCAATGGTGCGCAGTTTCTCGCCGGGAGCCCAGTGCTTGTCGCGACGCACGGTACGGGTGAGCACGTACGGGTCGAGTTCGCCGTGAATCTGGACGATCGGAATGCGAAGAACCTGATCCATCAAACGCATGAAACGTCGGCCCTCGGGGCGGAGCTGGCTGCGGAAGGCCCAACGCTGGTACTCCAACGTGGAATGCGCGACGCCCGGGATCCGGATCGCGGACCGCATCTTGCTCATGACGTCTGCGAATTCGGGTTGCTGCGGCCAGGTGGGGCCGGACCGCGAGCGAACCAGACGCTCCACTTCGGCGCCGTTGTCGGCCGTCAACCGACGTTCCGGGCGTAGCGGTACCTGATAGGCCAGGAACGAGGGCAAAAGCGCGCGGCGCTGATAGGGGTCGCGGACGACTGCTTTCTTGAGCGCCATCGGGTGTGGAGACGAGATCAGCGCGATCGACCGCACCAGGCGTGGATGCAGGAGCGCGGTCGCCCAGCACACCAACCCGCCGTCGGCATGACCGATCAGCGTGGCCTTGCCGTAACCCATCGCACGAATGAGGCCGGCTACGTCACCGGCGAGCGTCCAACCGTCGTAGCCGCGAGGGGGCTTGTCGGAATCGCCGTACCCACGAAGATCCATGGCGACGACGCGGAATCCCTGCTCCGACAGTGCCGTCAACTGATGGCGCCAGGACCACCAGAAATCGGCGAATCCGTGCAACAGGACCACCAACGGAGCATCCGGCTCCGCGTCGCCTACCTCGACGACGTGAAACCGGATGCCGTTGGCGTGAATGTCCCGGTGAATCCAGGGGCCGTCGAACCTGACGGTGGATGGATCTGGGGCTGCCACTTTCGATCAGACTCGCTACCGGCGCGCGTTGAAATCGACAGACGGCTTTGCGTCGTCATGGCTGCCGGGGATGACGTTCTTGGCCTGCTTGAGCGATTCGATCGTCTTCTCCGGAGCCCTCAGCTTGCGCACGCGCAGATAACCGAGCAGCGCCAGAATCGCGGTGGTCACCACCATGATCAGGAAGACGATGAGGAACGCCAGCCAGCGCGGCACCCAGGTGTCGAGCATCTCGGCCAGGAAGAAAAAGAAGAAGAACGAGCTGAACAGCAGAACCGTGAAGGCCAGGATGAAGAAGACGCTGCCCTGCAGACCCTTCTTGACCTCGCCCGTCACCTCGGCCTTGGCAAGTTCGACCTCGGCGCGCACGAGGGTGGAGACCTGTGCGGTCGCGTCCTTGACGAGGGCCCCGATGGTGGCCTCGCCCGGCGTGCGGGCGTCCACATCGGTGAGAGGGATGGAAGAGACCGTGTTCGGTACTCCATCTCCGGTGAAGCGCTGGCTCTCTCCGTTGGTCAAGCTCACTTGTCGACCTCTCCAGGTAGTTCTCTCGCGTCCGTGGCAATGGCGGTGGAAGCGTCGTCTCGAGCCGCATGAACTCGTCCACGTCGCCACAGCAGCGCTGATCCGATCAGCGATGCCACCAACGATGTCACGAGAACTGCGGCCTTCGCTATCTCGGCCTCGCTGCCATCGCCGACCCCGTCCAATGCGAGGTCTGCTACAAGCAGGCTAACGGTGAACCCGATGCCACCGAGAACTGAGAGGGCAAACATGTCTCTCAATTCCAGTGTCTTGGGTTTGGTTGCTATCCCTAATTTGATCGCGAGCAGGGAAATTCCGAAGATTCCGACGGTTTTGCCGACCAGAAGACCGACGACAACCGATTGCCCGACGGGGTCGGTGAAAATGTCGCCGAGCACCGCCGCGTTGATCGGAACACCGGAGGCGAACAGTGCGAAGACGGGGACACAGAAGCCTGCAGAGTAGGGCTGAATACGGTGCTCGAGACGGTTACCGGGCGCGTACTCCTCGTCCGGATCGCGCCTCACCCGGGTGAGTAAGCCGAGCGCGACGCCCGCGAGTGTGGCGTGTATCCCCGCTTCGTGCATCGCGTACCAGGTCAGTAGTGCCAGCGGGACGTAGAGGAACGGCGTCGTGATGCGTTTGTGTTGGGCGTAGGCGTAGGCAGCCAGGGCTGCGGCCGCGGTCAGCAGCCACAACATCGCGAGGGAACCGGTGAACAGTACGGCGATGAGGATGATCGCGAGCAGATCGTCGACGACGGCCAGGCTGAGCAGGAAAACTCGGGCGCTCGCCGGGATCTTCGAGCCGGTCAGCGCGAGCACGCCGAGGGCAAAAGCGATGTCCGTCGCGACGGGAATGGCCCAGCCCTTGTCCATGCCGGGCGTGCCGAAACCGATGGACGCCGCGATGATCGCGGGGACCAGGACGCCGCCGCACGCCGCGATGATCGGGAGCATCGCGGCTTTGCGGTCCGCGAGTTCGCCGACCACCAGTTCACGTTTGAGTTCGAGGCCGGCGACGAAGAAGAAGACGGCAAGCAGTCCGTCCTGCGCCCACGTGCCCAAGCTGAGGTCGAGATGGAGTGCGGACGGACCGATCTGGAAGTCACGTAGTGCGATGTAGCTCTCACCGAAAGGCGAGTTCACCCAGATCAGAGCGAGGGCGGCAGCGATCAGGAGGATCGATCCGCCCACCGTTTCGGTGCGGAGGTAGCGGGACAGTTCGGAACGCAGGGTGGAGATCACGCGTGGGGACGACCTTTGTTCGTGCAACCGAATTCGGATGCAACAGACATGAACGTGATCGACGTTGTGACGCATCGAATGCACGTGCCGACCAGACTTCCCGGCTCACCTTTACGGAATTTTATCGCGGATTGCCCGCTGAGCCGAATTCGCGAACCGAATTTGCGTCGGAAAACCCCGCGGGTGTTCAATTCCTACTGATTGGGACACTATCCCACCAATTGGACATCTTTCGTATAACGGCGCAGGAGCATGTTTTGAGCACGTCAGTCAGTGAGAATCCACCCAAGCCGGAGGGCGGCGACGCAGATACCGTCGCCGGAGTGCCGCGCAGCCGAATCGTGGTCGCCAGCATGGTGGGTACGTCCATCGAGTTCTACGACTTCTACATCTATGCAACAGCGGCAGTATCGGTGTTCCCGCACCTGTTCTTCCCGAAGGGCAACGACACCACCGCGCTTCTCGCGTCGTTGGCGACGTTCGGACTCGCGTTTGTCGCCCGTCCCCTCGGCTCGATTCTCTTCGGGCACTTCGGTGACCGCGTCGGACGCAAGGCAACTCTGGTCGGCTCGCTGCTGACGATGGGTATCGCGACCTTCCTCATCGGACTGTTGCCCACTTATCACCAGATCGGTCTACTGGCCCCGGCGCTGTTGGCGCTCATGCGTTTCTGCCAGGGCCTCGGACTCGGCGGCGAATGGTCGGGCGCGGCTCTGCTCGCGACCGAGACGGCCAAGGAAGGCAAGCGGGCCTGGGCGGCGATGTGGCCGCAACTCGGTGCGCCCATCGGCTTCTTCATGGCCAACGGACTGTTCCTGATCATCACGTTGTTCATGAACCACGACAATTCCAGCCCGGACCTCGAGGGTGCCTTCCTGAGTTGGGGATGGCGAATTCCGTTCCTGCTCAGCGCAATCATGGTGATGATCGGCCTGTACGTCCGGCTCAAGCTCGAGGAAACCCCGGTGTTCGCGCGCGCAGTCGAGCGCGGCGAGAAGGTCAAGACTCCGGTCGCCGAGGTATTCAAGACCAGTTGGCGTCAGCTGATCATCGGTACGTTCGTGATGCTCGCGACGTACACGCTGTTCTACATCATGACCACCTGGGTTCTCAGCCACGGAACCGGCAAGACGCCGGCCGACGGTGGAACCGGTGCGGGCTTCAAGTACACCGATTTCCTTGTCCTGCAGCTCATCGCAGTCGTGTTCTTCGCTGCCGCCGTGCCGGTCTCGGGTTGGCTCGCCGACCGTTACGGGCGTCGTATCACCTTGCTGATCATCACCGGTCTGATCATGGTGTTCGGCTTGACCTTCGGTGTCTTCCTCGAACCGGACGGAATGAACGACGGTCGCATGTTGGCGTTCCTCATCGTGGGCATGCTGCTCATGGGCCTGACCTTCGGCCCGATGAGTGCCGTTCTCCCAGAACTCTTCCCGACCAACGTCCGCTACACGGGCTCGGGAATCGCGTACAACACGGCCAGTATTCTGGGCGCAGCGGTGGCGCCGTTCATCGCCGTCTACCTCGCGAAGAACTACGGCGTCGGTTGGGTCGGCATCTATCTTCTCGTAGCGGCGACGCTGACTTTTGTCGCGCTGCTGGTCATGCGTGAGACGAAGGGTGAGTCGCTCGACGATGTAGGGGCATAACCCTGCTGTGCGCCTTTATTAACCCCCGGCGGTTAATAAAGGCGCACAGCAGTTGTCAGGGAAGCTGAGCAGGCAGGACGTGCTCACCGGTCTTGTCGGTGCTCAAGGCCAGGGAGCTGATGTACTGCTTCTCGCCGTTCGGACCGGGCACGTTCGACGCGAGCATGTCGGGACGCTCGAATTCGATTCCGCTGACGCAGCACAGAAGCGTTTCACCGGAGGGGTTCCCGTACTCGTCGAACATCGGCAGATCGATGCCGTCGTCGGTGCGTCGTAGGTAGTACTTTCCCTTGGTGGCGACGGCCAGGATCGGCGGCATCACCAGTGCGATGACGATTGCGACGATCGGGGAGAACGGCTTGATCGCCGAACCGAAAGCACCGAAGAACACCAGGATCGAAATGCCCGCGGCCAGCAGCATCGACACGAAGCCGACGGGGTTGACGTCGTAGAGCATCCCGCGTCGGAACTCGGGGACTTTCGGGGAGAGCTTCAACCAGTACTTGTTGATCGCGATGTCCGAGGCGACGACCACGACCCAGGCGATACCGCAGTTGGCGTAGAACCCGAGGATCGTGTTGAGGAAGTCGAACATGTTGGCTTCCATCAAGATCAGTGCGATCGCCAGGTTGACCAGAACGAAGACCATGCGTCCGGGGTAGGTCTTGGTGACGCGGGTGTACGAGTTGGTCCAGGCCAGTGAGCCGGAGTACGCGTTGGTGACGTTGATCTTGATCTGGCTGATGACCACGAGGATCACGGCCAGCGTCATGGCCAGCCAGTGAGGCATCATGTCCTGGTAGATCTCGAGGAACTGGTGCACGGGCTGATTGGCGATCGAGGATCCGTCGACGACGTTCGCGATGATGTACACGGCGAGGAACAGTCCGACGATCTGCTTGAACGCGCCGAAGATCACCCAGCCGGGGCCGGCGAGAATTACTGCAGCCCACCAACGGCGGGTGTTTTCCGGCGTCTTGGGCGGCATGAAGCGTAGGTAGTCGATCTGCTCGGCGATCTGTGCGATCAGCGACAAGCAGACACCCGCGGCCAGCATCACCGATCCGAAGTTGACGCCCTTGCCGTTTGCGCCGTCCTCACCGCCGAAGGCGAAGAACGCGCTCACCGAATCAGGGTGCTTGAACAGCAGATACAGGAACGGCAGCACCATCATGACGAGCCACAGAGGCGTCGTCCACACTTGGAGCTTTGCCAGAGCCTTCATTCCGTAGATGACCAGTGGAATGACCATCAGGGTCGAGACCGCGTAGCCGATCGAGAGTGGGATCCCGAGCCCCAGTTTCAAACCCTGGGCCATGATGGAACCTTCGAGCGCGAAGAAGATGAAGGTGAACGTCGCGAAGATGACGTTGGTGACCACCGAGCCGTAGTAGCCGAAACCGCTTCCACGAGTGATCAAATCGAGGTCGATATTGTATCGCGCGGCATAGTAGGCGAGTGGGAAGCCGGTCGCCATGATGACGACGGCAAACACGGCGATGCCCAGCAATGCGTTACCGGTGCCGTACGAGATGCCGATGTTGGCGCCGATCGAGAAGTCTGCGAGATACGCGATTCCGCCGAGCGCGGAGGTCGCGACGACGCCGGTTCCCCATTTGCGGTAGCTGCGTGGCGCAAATCGGAGGGTGTAGTCCTCCAGAGTCTCCTTCAGTGCGGCATTCTCACCGAGATCTGCCCTGTCCGGTGCGCCGGCGGACACCTGCTCGTTCACTGCTGTCATGACGTCACTTCCCCTGGGTGCCTGTGCATGTGCACTTTGTGGTGCAGGCACCCAACCTAGGGAGGTGGCGTTACGCGGACATGTTTGAAATGTGTCGCCCACGTTGCGGATTCGATCCGCAACGTGAGCGAGCACTCATGGGACTTTCTTTACCTGTATCTGATCACCAACTGCCCGCGCCTGCAAGGCGAGTGGCTGCGTCCCGACCGGCCGAAGGTCGAGAACGGCGGCGGCCACCGGGTCGGCCAAGACGTTCCGGATGGTCCGGCGCAGGCCACGTGCTCCGTACACCGGGTCGAACCCGCGCCGTTGCAACAGGGCGACGGCGCTGTCCTCCACCTCGACGTCGATGCCTCTCCTGGCCAACCGAGTCGTGATCAGTTCGATCTCGAGACGGGTCACTTGTTCCGCGGTCTGTTCGTCGAACTCGTCGAGGATCACGGTTTCGTCGATGCGGTTGAAGAATTCGGGGTCGAAGAACTTCTCCAACGCGCGTTGCACCAGATGATGACCATGGCGCGGTCGATCGATCCGGACGCGATCGGCGAGCTGCCGCAGGTGAGAGCGCCGACGTTCTGCCACCGCAGCAGAGCCGAGATTCGAGGTCAGGAACACGTAGCTGTTGCGGAACGAGATCTTCTGCTGACCGTTCGCCAACCGGAGTTCGCCGTTGTCGAGGACCTGCAGGAGCGCACGCAGCACGGTGGGGTCGGCCTTCTCCACTTCGTCGAACAGGACGATTCCGGGGGTGTACGGATCGCCCTCGACGGTGTTCTTGTCGAACAGCGTGAAGGACTCCTTGCTACCGGCATATCCAGGTGGAGCCCCGGAGAATGACGCCGCATAATGCTCTTGCGCAAGAGCATTCATGTCGATGCGGCACAGATCATCGGGTCCTGACCGTAGTTCTGCGGCCACGCGCCGCACCAATTCCGTCTTGCCGACGCCGGTCGGGCCAACGAGAAGGATGTTTGCGAGCGGACGCGTCGGATCCGTGGCACCGACATGCGCGATCGAAATCGCACGAACCACTGCGTCGACGGCGGCCTGTTGTCCGACGATCTTGGAACTCAGGGCTTTCGAGAGCTTGCGAGCGTCGAAGGCCCCGACCGGTACGGGTTCGGTTCGTTCCTCGGCCGGCGGTGGTGCTGCTGCACTGTTCCGGTCATGGAGCATGTCGGTGATATAAGGCACAGTGAGATCCTTACGCTTCGATTGTCTTCTCGACCGGCAGGTTTCCGACGCGACAATCCGCTACACCCACTGTGTCTCGGGTGATGGCCTCGACGCGTTCCTGAGCCTTCTGGGCGTCGGTGACCCACAGCTTGTAGAACTCGAACGGGCAGTCCGCGACGCCCTTGTCTCCGTCACCTGCTGCGTGGACACCGGAGTAGCCGCGATGGAGGAGTTTGAAGATGTGGTTCTGGGACTGATCGTTCTCGCGTGCGTCGCGAATGGCTGAGACGGAAAGCTGCGCGTACTGGATTCCGTATTCTTCTTCGCCGGTTTCACCCAGCGTCCGGCCGTCGAATCCGATGATCGCGGAGTGTCCGAAGTAGGAGTAGACGCCGTCGAATCCGGCCGCATTGGCAACTGCCACATAACAATTGTTGGCCCAGGCCATTGCCTTGGACATCATCACCTGCTGGTCCTTGGCGGGGTACATGTATCCCTGGCAACGGACGATCAGTTCCGCACCCTTCATCGCGCAGTCGCGCCAGATCTCCGGGTAGTTGCCGTCGTCGCAGATGATGAGCGAGATCTTCAGCCCCTTCGGGCCTTCGGTGACATACGTCGTGTCTCCCGGGTACCACCCTTCGATGGGGCACCAGGGCAGGATCTTTCGGTACCTCTGAACGATCTCGCCCTTGTTGTCGATGAGGATCAACGTGTTGTACGGGGGCTTGTTCGGGTGGTCTTCGTGCTGTTCGCCGGTGATGGAGAAGATTCCCCACGTGTCGGCTTCGCGGCACGCTGCGGAGAAGATCGCGGTCTCGTCGCCCGGGATGGTGGCTGCTGTCGCGTACATCTCCTCTTCGTTGTACATGATTCCCTGCGTGGAGTATTCGGGGAAGACCACCAGATCCATTCCGGGGAGGCCGGTCTTCATGCCGATCATCATGTCGGCGATCTTGCGCGCGTTCTCGAGGACGCCGGCGCGATCGTGCAGGCGGGGCATCTTGTAGTTGACCACTGCTACGCCGACCGTGTCGTTGCTCGAGGAGATGTCACCGTGTCGCATTGTCTTTCACTCCTTGGTTGTGTCGATCAGTTGAAGGCTGGACGGGATTGGGGTACTGCGGTTTTGGGTGCAGCGAGGATCTTGGCCAGGCCCAGGAGAACCAGAAGTGCTCCGGCCCAACCGGCCGCGACGGCGGGTGTGGTGTGGAAGTTGTCGGTCAGGATCAGAAATGCGGGGACCGTGCACGTGGGCTGGCTCAGGAGGACCGCTGCCCAGCCGGTGAAGCGACTGAGATTCTCGCGGCCGAGCCCGAGTACCAGGAAGAACAGCGTCCACAGCGCTGCCCATGCGAGCCAGATGACCCCGAAGACGGGGTCGTTGCTCACTGTGAAAGAGAGGAAGGAGTACACGAGCGCGGCGCACGCGACGAACAGCGAGAACCACCCGATTCCTTCCGGCTCGAAGCCGGCGAGATTGCTGATGCCCACGTAGAGATAGGTGAATCCGAACAGATAGAGCCCTGAGGCCGCCAGGACGGCACTCGAATCTCCCTGAGCCTGAATCAACATGACGGTGGGGACGACGCATTGAAGTGCGCCGACGAAGAGGTTGAGGACCGAGGCGGATCGAACGGGAACTGTGCCGAGCAGCATCAGTCCGTTGACGAAGAGGACGGCTCCCACGTAAAGCAAACCAACACTGCCCATCGGGCACCTCCGGTTACTTCGGGACGGTTACTTCGGGACGGGTTACTTTCAAATGAAATGATTCCAAATGAAACTAAGTGATGCGCGCCACAGAAGTCAAGAGGGAGATCTCAGGGAAAATCTCAGAGCGTTGCGATGATCGAGAAGTCGAGTCCGTCGGCGACGGCGAGCTGAATCTTCTGCCGTGCAACACGATCACGAAACTCGACGGTTCCGCGAGGCCCGTCGTACGCGGCACCCTCGACGACGGCGTCCAGGTCACGCGGATGAGTGCTGTCGGCGCGCCGCACCAGGGCCGAAAGGGTATGTATCCCTTCGTAACACGATTCGGCGGCATTGTTCAGCGCCGGAGCGTGCGCGCCGTGCAGTGCAACGTAGCGCCCGAGAAGATCCATGGAGTTGCCGTCGGCCATCGAACGGAAGTACGCGGCGGAGGCAAACAGGTTGCGGGTTGCCCTCGGCCCGCTCGCGAGCAGCATGTTCTCTTCCATCAACGGGCTGAACCGGATCATCGACTCGTCGAGGCCGCGGCGGGCGAAGGCGCGGTTGAAATCGACGGCGTCCTGGCCGACGAGGAGCATGATCACGCCGTCGCAACCGGAGTTCGAGACGGTCTCGACCAGTTGTTTCATGTTGCCGCGCCCCAGGTCGACAAACGAACCGCCGACAAGGCTGAGATCGAGTTCGGTGGCGAATTGCCTCACGGCTCCGAGAGAGCTGTGCGGCCAGATGTAGTCGTCCCCGACGACAAACCACTTACGCGCTCCGACGTTGTCGCGCAGCCACTTCAGCGCCGGCGCGATCTGCTGCCGTGGTGTTTCGCCGGAGCAGTAGATGCCGGACCTGACCTCGCCGCCCTCGTAGAGCGAGGTGTACGAGTACGGAATGCGGTCCGCGACCACGGGTGCAAGAGCGTGGCGGACAGAGGAGATGTGCCAACCGCTGACGGCGTCGATGTCGCCGGCGTCGAGTAGTTGTCCCACGCGGGCGGCGACGACGCTCGGCGAAGCGCCGCCGTCGATCACTTCGATCTGGACTTCGCGTCCCAGCACGCCACCGGAGTTGTTGAGGTCGCGGGCGGCCAACTCGCTGATTGCTTCGCAGGAGGGGCCGAACAGTCCGGCCGGCCCCTGAAGGGGAACCACCATGCCCAGGCGCCACACCGCGCTGCGCGCGCGTTCGAGCGCGCCGGTAGCGCTCATGCGTCGCCGCCGGAATCGGGAGTCAGCGGCCTGGCCTGGGTTACTATCATTTCATTTGAAAGTATTGCCCGAGAAGTGTGAACTGCGCAACAGCGGGGGAGCGATCAGTGGGAAAAAGTGACTCCGGAATTCTTGATGCGTCGCTGACGACTGCGCTGGTCCGAGCAGCTCGAATGGCCGCGGCAGCGGCGGAGAAGGCGCTGGCGGCAGAGAATCTCACTCTTGATCACTGGATGACGCTCGAAGCCCTGGCGTCGACCGAGGGGCTGACGATGGCTGAGCTGCGCGATCGAACGGGAACACCGGCTCCGACGCTGACGCGAGTTGCGGACAAGTTGGTCTCGCTCGCGCTCATCTACCGCGAAGTCGGGGAGGACGACCGTCGGAAGGTACGCGTGTTTCTCTCCTCGCGCGGAAAGTCCTTGCACAAGAGGGTTGCCGCAGACATCCGGGTAGCCGAGGAGTCCTGGCTGACGTCGAAAGAGGAAGTGAAGTTGCGAGAGGGGCTTCGCCCCTGTGTGCCTTTCCGGTAGTGGGGACTACCAAAAAGGCGCACAGGGGCCGAAGGCCCTACTTGCCGCGGATGGCGTCGAATACCTTGGGGTCGACCAGGGTCGAGGTGTCTCCGAGGTCGCGGCCTTCGGCGACGTCGCGCAGGAGACGGCGCATGATCTTGCCGGACCGGGTCTTCGGCAGTTCCGGCACGATCGTGATCTGACGCGGTTTGGCGATGGGGCTGATGTCGGTGGAGACCTGAGCCTTGAGTTCGGCGATGAGGACGTCGCCGGTGTTCTCGACGCCTTCACGGAGGATGACGAACGCGACGATGCCCTGTCCGGTGGTCTCGTCGGCGGCACCGACGACGGCGGCTTCGGCGACTCCGTGATGGTTCACCAGTGCTGATTCCACTTCGGAGGTGGAGATGCGGTGACCGGAGACGTTCATGACGTCGTCGACGCGGCCGAGGACCCAGAGTGCGCCGTCGTCGTCGTACTTGGCGCCGTCACCGGCGAAGTACCAGCCTTCTTCGGCGTAGCGGGACCAGTAGGTGTCGCGGTAGCGGTCCATGTCGCCCCAGATGCCGCGGAGCATCGCCGGCCACGGCTCGTCGAGGACGAGGTAGCCGTTGCCGCCGGGGCCGAGGGGCTTGGCGTCGTCGTCGACGATCTTCGCGGAGATACCGGGCAGTGGAGCCATCGCGGATCCGGGTTTGGTGGCGGTGATACCGGGGAGTGGGGAGATCATGATCGCGCCGGTCTCGGTCTGCCACCAGGTGTCGACGATGGGGGCTTTGTTGCCGCCGATGACCTCTCGGAACCAGCGCCACGCTTCGGGGTTGATGGGCTCGCCCACAGATCCGAGGAGGCGGATCGAGGACAGGTCGTGGGCGTCGGGGATCTCGCGGCCCCACTTCATGAACGTCCGCACGAGGGTGGGGGCGGTGTAGTAGATGGAGACGCCGTACTTCTCGATGATGTCGAAGTGGCGGTGCTCGTTCGGGGAGTTGGGGGTGCCTTCGTAGACGACCTGGGTGACGCCGTTCGAGAGGGGTCCGTAGACGATGTAGGAGTGTCCGGTGACCCAGCCGATGTCGGCGGTGCACCAGTAGACGTCTTGTCCCGCTTTGTGATCGAAGACGTTGTGGTGGGTGTACGAGGCCTGGGTGAGGTAGCCGCCGGAGGTGTGGATGATGCCCTTGGGCTTTCCGGTGGTGCCGGAGGTGTAGAGAATGAACAGGGGATGCTCGGCGTCGAAGGCCTGCGCCTCGTGCTCGGGTGAGGCCTGTGCGACGGTTTCGTGCCACCACAGGTCGCGGCCGTCGGTCCACTCGACGTCGATGCCGGTCCGGTTGACCACCAATACGTTCTGGACGGATTCGGCTCCGGCGACGGATTCGTCGACCGCTGTCTTGATGGGTGCTGCTGCGCCGCGTCGCCACTGCCCGTCGACGGTGACGACGAGTTTGGCTTGGGCGTCGTCGATGCGTGAGCGTAGGGCGGTGGCGGAGAATCCGGCGAAGACGACCGAGTGGGTCAGGCCGAGGCGGGCGCAGGCGAGCATGGTGACGATCGCTTCGGGGATCATCGGCATGTAGATCGCGACGCGGTCACCGGCGACGAGGCCGAGGTCGGTGAAAGTGTTTGCGGCGCGGCTGACTTCGGCGAGGAGGTCGTTGTAGGTCAGGTCGCGGGAATCGCCTGGTTCGCCTTCGAAGTGGATGGCGACGCGGTCGCCGTTGCCGGCGAGGACGTGGCGGTCGACGCAGTTGTAGGCGACGTTGAGTTTTCCGCCGACGAACCACTTGGCGACGGGGGCGTCGGTCCAGTCGAGGACGTCGGTCCATTTCTCGTGCCAGTGAAGGCGCTCAGCCTGATTCGCCCAGAAAGCGAGGCGGTCGGTATCTGCGGCAGCCTGCAACTCCGGTCCCGCGTTGGCGGCCGCAGCGAACTCTGCGCTCGGCGGATATGCCTGGGGGACGTCTGTTTCGGCTGCGCTTGTCATGGCTGACGGCCTTCTTTCCACTTTGATCGACACTTTTCTGACTCCGTGTGAGGGTAGTCACAAGCTCGCGTAAACGCACCGTTGCATCACGTTGCAACCCGTTGTCCTGCGACGATCGGTCGAATTGATGCGACGGGTGGTCGCTTCCGCCGACGAGTGAATGGGCGCGGACAGATTTCCCTCGGAATTGCGGACAATGGGTGCGATGCGCGCCCCGCGTCGGATGTGTCTATTGTCAAACCATTATTCGACCACAACTCGAAGTCACGTTCACTTTCAGTTGTAGGCGACACGACGCCGGCAGTTACGGCTGTCGGCAGGCCGCGAGCATGCTCGGGGTCACTTAGATGTGGAAGGAATTCCTTTGCGTATCTCACGCATAGCGACCGGCGCGGTCGCGCTCGGAATGACGGCAGTGCTGATCACGGCATGTTCGTCCGGCGATTCGTCGGGCGGATCGTCCAGCGGTGTCGTCAACGCCTGGGCGGGCGAGCCCCAGAACCCGTTGATTCCCACGAACACGAGTGAGAACCAGGGCGGCCGCGTCCTCGACTCCCTGTTCGCCGGTCTCGTTTCGTACACCGCCGACGGTGGCACGGAGAACGAGGTTGCCGAGTCCATCGAGAGCACCGACGGTCAAAACTTCACCGTCAAGCTCAAGGACGGTTGGACCTTCACAGACGGCACCCCCGTCACCGCGAAGTCGTTCGTCGACGCGTGGAACTTCGGAGCCCTCTCCACCAACGCTCAGATCCAGGCATCGTTCTTCGATCCGATCAAGGGCTACGACGAAGTTGCCGCCGAGGTTCCGACGGCTCAGACGATGTCGGGTCTGAAGGTTGTGGACGACTCCACCTTCACCATCGAACTCAAGCAGCCCGAGTCGGCGTTCCCCGATCGCCTCGGTTTCACGGCGTACTACCCGCTGCCCGAGGTCGCGTTCAAGGACATGACCGCATTCGGCGAGAACCCGGTCGGCAACGGCCCGTACAAGCTCGACGGCGCCGGCGCGTGGCAGCACAACGTCCGCATCGACACGGTCGTGAACCCGGACTACAACGGCAACCGCAAGCCGAAGAACGCCGGCGTCGACTTCATCATGTACAACAGCCTCGACACGGCGTACACGGATCTCCTCGCCAACAACGTCGACGTTCTCGACCAGGTCCCGCCGAGCGCGGTCACGACCTTCGAGTCGGATCTTGCCGGTCGCACGGTCAACCAGCCGTCGGCAACCATCGAGACGTTCACGATTCCGGGGCGCCTGGCGCACTTCAGTGGTGAAGAGGGCATGCTCCGCCGTCAGGCGATCTCGATGGCGATCAACCGCGATCAGATCACCCAGCAGATCTTCAACAAGACCAGGACGCCTGCACTCGACTTCACCAGCCCCGCAATCGAGGGTTGGAACGACTCGCTGACCGGTAACGGCAACCTGAAGTTCGACCCCGAGGCAGCCAAGGCCGCTTGGGCCAAGGCCGACGCCATCGCTCCGTGGTCCGGCAGCTTCGAGATCGGATACAACTCCGACGGCGGACACCAGGAATGGGTCGACGCCACGGCGAACAGCATCCGCAACACGCTCGGCATCGACGCAAAGGGCAAGCAGTACGCCACCTTTGCGCAGATCCGCACCGAAGCCACCGACCGCACCATCCAGAGCGCGTTCCGCTCCGGCTGGCAGGGTGACTACCCGCAGCAGTACGGCTTCCTGGCGCAGAACTACCAGACCGGCGGCAGCTCCAACGACGGTGAGTACTCCAACCCCGAGTTCGACCGCCTCCTGCGCGAATCGGCCGGCCAGACGGACAAGGCGAAGGCTCAGGAACTGCTCGATCAGGCTCAGGAAGTGCTGCTCAAGGACCTGCCTGCAATTCCGACGTGGTACCGCAACGCAGCCAGTGGATGGTCGGAGAACGTTTCCAACGTGACCATCAGCTGGAACGGCATTCCGGTCTACGAAGACATCGAAAAGAACTGACGCGTAGAACGATCCGCATCTGAAACGTGAGTTCGGGGCGGCAGGCGCCCTGCCTGCCGTCCCGAACTCGTGTTCACACCGGACTGTCCGCTGACGTACACGATCATCGACAAGGAGGTGATCCGATGCTCTGGTACATCGGTCGCCGAGTGCTTCAAATGATCCCGGTCTTTCTCGGGGCCACTCTTCTGATCTACGCCATGGTCTTCCTGCTTCCCGGTGATCCGATTGCCGCGTTGGCGGGCGACAAGGCGCTCAGTCCGGCTGTGGCAGCACAGCTTCGGGAGCGCTACCACCTCGATCTCCCCTTCTATCAGCAGTACCTGCTGTACCTGAAGGGCATCTTCACGCTGGACTTCGGCACGTCGTTCTCCGGACGACCTGTCAGTGAAGTTCTGGCACAGGCATTTCCGATCACGATGAAACTTGCCTTCATGGCACTGATCGTCGAGACCGTCTTCGGTGTCGGCTTCGGCCTCATCGCCGGCCTGCGTAAGGGCGGATTCTTCGACAGCACCGTCCTGCTGTTCAGCCTCGTTCTCATCGCCATCCCGATCTTCGTGATCGGCTTCCTGGCTCAGTTCTTCATCGGCGTCAAATGGGGCATCGTCCCGCCGACGGTCGGTGGCAACACCAGCTTCACCAATCTCCTGCTCCCCGCCCTGGTTCTGGGTTCGGTCTCGTTCGCCTACGTACTGCGACTGACCCGAACGTCCGTGGCGGAGAACCTGAGTGCCGACTACGTGCGCACTGCCACCGCCAAGGGACTTTCCCGTGGACGAGTGGTTCGCGTGCACGTGTTGCGCAACTCGCTGATCCCCGTGGTCACGTTCCTGGGCGCCGACCTCGCAACGTTGATGGGCGGCGCCATCGTCACCGAGGGCATCTTCAACATCAACGGCGTCGGCGGCACGATCTACCAGGCCGTGACCAGAGGTGAAGCGCCGACGGTGGTTTCGTTCGTCACCATTCTCATCGTGATCTACCTGATCGCAAATCTGCTCGTCGACCTCTTGTACGCCGCGCTCGATCCGAGGATCCGCTATGTCTGAGACCGTGAAGACCGGACGCGCCGTCCGGCAAAGTCATTTCGTGGCACCGCCCGAAGTTGCGGCACCCGGGGAGACGGACGCCGTCAAACTCGATCAGGCGCCGACCAGCATGTGGACCGATGCGTGGCGCGACCTACGCAAGCGCCCCCTGTTCATCATCTCGACGATCATCATCCTCGCGGTCATCGTCATCGCAGCGTTTCCGAGCTTGTTCACGAGCACCGATCCGCGGTTCTGCGACCTGACCTACAGCATGCAGGGGCCGACCTCAGGGCACTGGTTCGGTTTCGACCGCCAGGGCTGTGACGTGTACTCGCGCACCATCTACGGTGCTCGCGCATCCGTACTCGTGGGCGTCGGTGTCACTGCGTCGGTGCTGGTGATCGGCGTGATCTTCGGTGCGCTGTCCGGTTTCTACGGCGGATGGACCGATTCGATCCTCTCCCGTGTCGCCGACATCTTCTTCGGCATCCCGCTGATCCTGGCTGCCATCGTCCTGATGCAGCTGTTCACCGATCGCACCATCTGGACCGTCGTCGGCGTCCTGGCACTGTTCGGTTGGCCGCAGATGGCACGAATTGCTCGAGGCGCGGTGATCTCGGCGAAGAACAACGACTACGTCATGGCTTCGGAAGCGTTGGGTGTCTCGAAGCTCAAGACACTGATCCGCCACGTCATCCCGAACTCGTTGGCGCCCATCATCGTGGTGGCCACCATCTCGCTCGGCACGTACATCGTCGCCGAGGCGACGCTGTCCTTCCTCGGTATCGGACTTCCGTCCACCGAGGTTTCGTGGGGCGGCGACATCAGCAACGCTCAGGTGACGCTGCGTCAGGGATCGACCATTCTGTTCTACCCGGCAACGGCTTTGGCGATCACCGTCCTCGGATTCATCATGATGGGTGACGCTCTGCGCGACGCCCTCGATCCCAAGTCGCGGAAGCGGTGAGCACGATGACCACCAAGGAAACTCTCACCTCGGAGGAAACTCCGTTGCTCGAGATTCGTGATCTCGAGGTGTCGTTCCAGTCCAATTCCGGTCCGGTCCCGGCAGTTCGAGGCGTCAGCCTGACCGTGTATCCGGGTCAGACGGTCGCCATCGTGGGCGAATCGGGTTCCGGTAAATCCACCACCGCGCACTCGATCATCAATCTGCTTCCCGGCACCGGCAAGGTGACGGCAGGCGAGATCATCTTCGACGGCAAGGACATCTCGAAACTTTCGGAGAAGGACTTCGTCCACATCCGGGGCAGCCAGATCGGTTTGGTTCCGCAGGACCCGATGTCGAATCTGAATCCCGTGTGGAAAGTGGGCTTCCAGATCGAGGAAGCTCTGGCCGCCAACGGAATTGCCAAGGGCAAGGCAGCCAAGGTTCGGGCCGCCGAACTGCTCGAGGAGGCCGGCCTCGCCGAAGCCGAGAGCCGGTTGGGCCAGTACCCGCACGAGTTCTCGGGCGGTATGCGTCAGCGCGCACTGATCGCGATCGGGTTGTCCGCTCGTCCGAAACTCCTGATCGCGGACGAGCCGACGTCGGCGCTCGACGTCACCGTCCAGCGTCAGATCCTCGACCACCTCGACGGTCTGACTACGGAACTCGGCACCGCCGTTCTGCTCATCACCCACGATCTGGGGTTGGCCGCCGAGCGTGCCGAGCATCTGATCGTGATGAGCAAGGGTCGTATCGTCGAATCCGGTCCGGCACTGGAGATTCTGAAGCGCCCGCAGCATCCGTACACGCAGAAGCTGGTCGCTGCTGCGCCGTCGTTGGCGTCGAAGCGGCTCAGCTCGTCGGTGGCACGCGCCGAGATTCGCGAACAGGCGGAAGAGGTCGCCGAAGCGGTGAAGGCCGAGGAAAGTACGGCAGAGTCCTTCGGCAAGGCGACCGACGACGTTCTTGTCGTCGATCATCTGACCAAGGTGTTCAAGCTGCGCAAGGGTTTCCGCAAGACCACCGACTTCACAGCCGTGAACGACGTGTCCTTCAAGGTCCGCCGCGGAACCACAACGGCGATCGTCGGGGAATCAGGTTCCGGTAAGTCGACGGTCGCGCAGATGGTCCTCGGTCTGCTCGAGCCCACCGCAGGCAACGTGGTCTTCGACGGTCAGGACGTGGCGAAACTCGGTGCGAAGGAAACCTTTGCATTCCGTCGCCGAGTGCAGCCGATCTTCCAGAACCCCTACGGCACGCTCGACCCGATGTACTCGATCTACCGCACGATCGAGGAGCCGCTGCGTACCCACAAGGTCGGGACCAAAGCCGAGCGTGAGGCTCGCGTCCGCGAACTTCTCGACAAGGTGGGTCTACCGCAGTCGGTCATGCGTCGGTTCCCGAACGAACTCTCCGGTGGACAGCGTCAGCGCGTCGCGATCGCGCGAGCACTGGCCTTGCAACCGGAGGTCGTGATCTGCGACGAGGCGGTCTCCGCTCTCGACGTGCTCGTGCAGGATCAGATCTTGACCCTGCTGAACGACCTGCAGGCAGAGTTCGGGTTGACGTATCTCTTCATCACGCACGACCTGGCCGTGGTTCGTCAGATCGCGGACAACGTGTTGGTGATGTCGCGTGGCTCGATCGTCGAATCGGCACCGATCGACGACGTGTTCGGCAATCCGCAGCAGGACTACACACGCAAGTTGCTCGACGCGATTCCCGGTGGGTCCATCAAGCTGGGAAGCTGACGCAACAGGTAGGTAGGCAAGTCCGCAGAGGGGCTGCAAGGGTACCGTCGTTGATCGTGACGGACCCCTTGCAGCCCCTCGTCGATCTTCCAGGCGTACGCGCCGCCGCCGATCATGCGCGCGATGCTCTGGGTGAGGTTCATCGGCACAAGACCAACCGTCGCGGTTGGCCCACCACTGCCGCCGAAGCCGCGGTTCGTGCCGCGCGCGCTTCCGCATCGCTCGCCGGTGGCACCACCGAATTGCCGACCGAGGGCATGGCCGGTGATCCGATTCTCGCGGGTGCTCTGCGCGTGGCTCAGGCTCTCGACGGCGACAGCCTTCCGCTCATGGAGTCGACGTGGAAGCGCGCCCCACTTCAGGCTTTGGCCCGGCTGCACCTGTTGGCCGCGGCGGATCTCGTCGAGGACGCAGATCAACTGGGGCGGCCACGGTCGGATCGCGGAGTGGGGGAGCGGTTGGACGCTCTCGCCCAACTCGTTACAGGCGGAACCAGTGCACCGGCACCTGTTCTGGCGGCCGTCGTACACGGAGAACTCTTGGCGCTGAGCCCGTTCGGCACCGCTGACGGCATCGTCGCCCGCGCGGCCTCGCGTCTGGTTGCGGTCTCGTCGGGGCTGGATCCGCACAATCTCGGGGTCCCCGAGGTCAGTTGGCTTCGGCGACCACAGGCGTACACGGACGGCGCGGCAGGATTCGCTTCGGGAAATCCGGCGGGCGTCGGCAGTTGGGTGATTCTGTGCTGTGGTGCTCTCGAAGCCGGTGCGCGAGAGGCGACTTCGATTGCCGACGCCGCTACCGGATAGTCCGGCAAATTGCCCCTGCCGGAACATAACGAACGGGCGGCGCTGCCGATAAATCGACTTCGCCGCCCGTCAGCACGGACTACTCGTTACCAAGCGTGCTCGGTGGGTTGTGTGGGTGGCCTCGGCGAGGGATCGCACTTTCTGAGGTCGTCCCCGCAACCTGTGCGGGGTCCTCGCTCAAATTGAACGAATCTCGCAGGCCCACAACGCTTCTGCCCTTATAGTGGCTTGTGCTCCGCGTGGGTGCCCTAGTGCCCGTGCTAGGAATTTCGGTTGGGGAAACGGTCCTTCTCTTCCGAGCCGTTCCTGGCCTTCCGTTCTTCCGTAACTCCTTTGTACCCTGTGTCCGGGCTCACAGCAAGTACCAATTTTTGTTTGTGGGCCTTGGATTTCAGCGTTTCCGGCGCAGTAGCCCGAAGGTCATGGCGCCGGCCACCAGAGCTGCGATTCCCACCGCAGCGGTAGTAGCCACCGTGGTCGTGGACTGGGCCGACAATCGGGCACGAAGTGAGACCGGATTCGAGAAAGTCAGTATGGGCCAACCGTTTACGGCCGCTTCCTTGCGCAACGCTCGATCGGGGTTGACTGCGGTCGGATGTCCGACAGCCTCGAGCATGGGTAAATCCGTCACCGAGTCGGAGTAGGCGTAACTGGCGGCGAGGTCGTAACCGTACTCCGCGGCGAGTTTTTCCATGGCTTCGACCTTGCCGGGGCCGTAGCAGTAGAAGTCCACCTCGCCGGTGTAGTGGCCGTCTTCCTCCCTCATCGACGTCGCGACGGAATGGGTGGCGCCGAGGGCGCGGGCGATCGGTGCGACGATCTCTTCACCCGAAGCAGACACGACGATGACGTCGTGTCCACGCAGCTTGTGATCTGCGATCAGATCGGCCGCCTCGGCGAAGACGAGTGGATCGACGATGTCGTGCAGAGTCTCCGCGACGACGGCCTTCACCTGTTCCACGTCCCAGCCCGCACACATCGCCGTCAGATGCTCGCGCATGCGCTCCATCTGATCGTGATCGGCGCCGGACAGTAGAAACAGGAATTGCGCATAGCTGCTCTTGAGAACCGAGCGTCGATTGATCAGACCCTGTGCGAAGAATGGCTTGCTGAACGCCAGGGTGCTCGACTTCGCGATGATCGTTTTGTCCAAATCGAAGAAAGCGGCTGTCCGCCCGGTATTCAGTCCGTTCGCAGGCTTGTCGGTCACAGGATTGAGGATAGTCCGACAGGCGGTTCGTGTGCTCTTCGGCAAGCGTCCTCTTTCGGCGAAAAACAGCAGTTCAGTGCAGCTCAGGCTTGCATTTCTCGCCGATGGCGGGTGTAAGATCGTTGCTGTTCGATTCGTTCGAACTAGTTCAGCCCGACCCCCCGGGGCTGAACTCAGACGGCCCCCGCCTCCTCCCCCCATTGGCGGGGGCCGTCCTCTGTCTCAGGCCTGTTTCTCCCCAACCTCCCAGTTGTCCACAGGGTTGTTCGGCCCACTGTTTTCGCTGCCGGTGCTCGTTCAGGCTCTGCAGTCATGAACACGACGATCAACTCTCAGGAAACCGGGGCTCCCATTCTGGTTCTCGTCGACGACGCGAAAATCCTCGCGAGCGTGCGACGCGTCGCCGCCGCGGTGGACCGCCGGCTGGACGAGGCCGAACATCCCGTGTCCCGGCAACAGTGGAACCGGGCCTCGGCGGTGGTACTGGACGCGTCGGCGGCGCGAGATGCTCTGGCTCGTTCCCCCAAGCGAACGCGAGTGTTCCTCGTATGCGACGGCACACCGACCGTCGACGATTGGAAGAGCGCCACCGCGATCGGAGCCGACAGCGTTCTGTCCTTGCCCGAGGAAGAGAACGCGCTGGTCGCAGTTCTGGCCGATCACGTAGACGTCAGTGGTGACGGCACCGTCGTGAGCGTGGTGGGTGGTTGTGGCGGCGGCGGAGCCTCGGCAACTGCTGCGGCTGTCGCGTTGACGTCGGCGGCACGTCACGTCCCGACGCTGTTGGTGGACGTCGACGCACTCGGTTCCGGCGCCGACGTGCTGTTGGGTATCGAGACTGCTCCCGGATTACGTTGGGGTGCACTGACCGTCGAGGGCGGGCGGTTGTCCCCGGAGGCGCTGCGCGATGCACTGCCGGCAAAGGGAAAGTTTCTGAGGGTTCTGGCGAGCAGTCGCCGGGAGATCGACGGTCCGACAGTGACCGCCGTTCGCGCCGTGCTTGACGCAGGTCGCAGTTCCGGCGGGCTCGTGGTCTGCGACGTGCCACGTCATCCCAGCGAGGTAGGTCAGGCCGTGTTGGAGATGTCGGATTCGGTGCTCGTGGTGGTTCCGGCCACCGTGGCCGCATGCGTCGCGGCCGAGAAGGTCGGAGCCTGGGTGGTGCGACACAACTCCAACGTCGGGCTCGTCGTGCGTGGGCCGGCACCGGGGGGCCTACGCGGCGCCGATGTGGCAGACATGCTCGGCCTGCCCCTGACGGCCGTGATGCGCGGCCACCGATCGCTGGCGCCGATGCTCGAGCGTGGTGGCCTCGAATTGACCCGCGGTTGTCCGTTGAGTGTGGCGGCAACAGCGGTACTCGACGCCGTCGAATCCGGCGCACGCCCGCGCAGGGCTGCGGCATGAGTGCGTTGGTCACGGCCGAACTGCTCGACCGAGTTCGCGAGCGATTGACGGCGTCGTCGGTCGCCGAGCCGACGGCGGCCACCGTTGCCGATGCCGTGCGAGCTGAGTCCTCGGGCGTTCTGGCGGACACGGATCTGTTGGAGGTCGTCAGGGTGCTCCAGACGGAACTGACAGGCGCGGGGCCGCTCGAACCTCTGCTGCACGAACCCGGGGTCGCCGACGTACTGGTGACCGCGCCGGATCAGGTCTGGGTGGACCGCGGGGTCGGCCTCGAAAGGTCAGGGGTGCGGTTCACCGACGAGGCAGCTGTGCGTCGATTGGCGCAGCGGTTGGCACTGTCGGCAGGTCGACGCCTCGACGACGCCCAACCGTGGGTCGACGGCCGCCTGCGGGGCGTCGGCGACGGGCACTTCGGGGTACGACTTCATGCCGTACTCGCACCCGTGGCCCAGGGTGGAACCTGCGTGTCACTGCGAGTGTTGCGGCCCGCGACCCAGGGTCTCGACGCGTTGTCCGCCCACGGCGCCGTGGAACCGGACGCGCGGGAGCTCCTCAATCGCATCATTTCTTGTCGCTTGGCTTTTCTGGTGATCGGCGGGACCGGTGCGGGAAAGACCACGTTGTTGTCCGCCATGCTCGGCGCGGTCGACCCGCGCGAGCGAATCGTCTGTGTCGAGGACGCGGCCGAACTGGCGCCGCCGCATCCACACGTCGTCCGCCTCGTCGCCAGAGCTCCCAACGTCGAGGGCGTCGGAGAGGTGACGGTGCGCGATCTGGTTCGGCAGGCACTACGAATGCGTCCCGATCGCATCGTCGTCGGTGAGGTCCGCGGCGCAGAGGTGACTGATCTGCTCACGGCGATGAACACCGGCCACGACGGCGGCGCCGGCACCGTTCACGCCAATTCGCCCGAAGAGGTGCCGGCCAGACTCGAGGCGTTGGCGGCGCTCGGCGGTATGGATCGCCACGCGTTGCACAGTCAACTTGCCGCGGCAGTTCAAGTGATCCTGCACGTGCACAGATTGGCTGACGGATCGAGGCGTCTCGAACAGATCGGTGTCATCGACCGCGGTGCGGACGGGTATGTACGAATCATGCAGGCGTGGCCGGACGGCGGTTCGGGTCGTGAGCGGCTCGAGCGGATGTTCCGGCTTCGCAATCGAGAGGTCGGGACGTGACGGTTTCCTTCCTGGTCCTCGCGTTGGCGGTCTCGATTGCGCCGGTGCGGGATTCACGTGCTCGGCTCGCTGCGTACGCCCCGAGCATCCGCAAGCCCGACCGGCAGATTCCGTGGCAGTTGGTCGCCGCATTTTTCGCGGTGTCGGCTGCATGGGTTCTCGGAGGCTTGTCGGCAGGATGCGCAGCGGTTGTCCTCGCCGGAACCTTGATCTTTCGTGGGCGCCGCGCGAAGGCGGCCGAAAACCGGGACCTCTCACAGAAGATGCTGCTCTCCGGTCTGGAGGTGCTGATCGCCGAGCTGAGCGTCGGCGCGCATCCTGCAGCGGCCAGTTCTGTTGCAGGCGAGGAATGTACCGGAGAAGTGAGTGCCGTATTCCGGTCCGCTGGGGCCAGGGCGCGTCTCGGTGGTTCTGCCGCAGCGGCCTTCGCGGTACCGGATTCGTGCATCGAGCGTGAGTTCTCCCGCATCGGATCCGTCTGGCGGGTCGCCGACCAACACGGGCTGGCACTGGCGGAACTACTCGGCGCCGTCCGGACGGACATGTTGGGACGTAGACGCTTTCGTCAGCGTACCGAGGCCGGGTTGGCGGGCGCTCGGGCGACCGCGGCGGTGTTGGCCTTTCTCCCGCTGTTGGGGATCGGTCTCGGGCAATTGATGGGTGCGTCGCCGCTGCGCGTGCTGTTCGGAGGTGGGCTCGGCGGCGTGCTCCTGGTGATCGGAACCGCTTGTGTCTCAGCGGGTCTGCTCTGGACCGACCGG
Organism: Rhodococcus sp. RCBS9; assembly: GCF_029457415.1. Classification (NCBI taxonomy): domain Bacteria; kingdom Bacillati; phylum Actinomycetota; class Actinomycetes; order Mycobacteriales; family Nocardiaceae; genus Rhodococcus; species Rhodococcus sp. RCBS9. The sequence goes on from NZ_CP120422.1 coordinate 3,131,587, forward strand.
ATAACTGCGAAGGTCACGTCGTGAGTTGGGCATCCGTGGCGATGATGGCGTTGGCGTTCGCGATCATTCCCGCTCGGCGCGGTGCTTCGGCCAGGGCGGCAGAAATTCTCTTCGCGGACACAACAACAGAAAATTCGGTTCCAGTCCCGGACAAGCCGGATCCACTCGCAGTTGCCGCAAGTCTCGACCTTCTCGGGGCCTGCCTACGAGCGGGGCTTCCCGTCTCCGCCGCGATCACATCGATGGCGTCGACGGCACCGAAACCGATGGCCGACTCGCTTCGTCGCGTCGCCGACCTTCTGGCGCTCGGTGCCGATCCCGACGCCGCGTGGAGCGAAGCCGCTCTCGATCCCGATACCGAGGCGCTCGCCAGAATGGCTCGGCGTTCCGCCCGTTCGGGTTCGTCGCTGTCCTCATCCATGGCCGAACTCGCCGAGCGCAGTCGAGGTGACGCCGAGGATCTTGCTGCTGCCGCAGCCGAACGCGCGGGAGTGCTGATCAGCGGTCCACTCGGGCTGTGTTTCCTGCCGGCGTTCATCGCCTTGGGCATCGTCCCGGTGGTGATCGGGCTTGCCACGACTGTGCTCGGTAACGGCCTGCTGTGAGCCGGATCCGAGTGAAAGCTCCTGCGGCAGAAGTGCTGCCACAGGTTTCGATTGAAGGGGGAGAAATGATTTCGAAGACGTTGAGGACGGTGTCGGCCAGATTTGCGCTGTTGGTTGCCGAGGACGACGGCATGTCCACCGCGGAGTATGCGATCGGCACGATTGCGGCTGCCGCATTCGGTGCCGTCCTGTACACGGTTGTCACTGGCGACTCCATTGTCTCGGCGCTGACAGGCATCATCGACAAGGCGCTCAAGACAGCTGTGTGATGTTGTCCACGAGAGGTATTCGGCAAGCCGACGACGGCGCCGTGACGGTGGAGGCCGCGATTGCTCTGGCTTCGATCGTCACGGTGGTCGTGCTGTGTGTCGGTGGAGTCCTGGCGGTGTCGATGCAGGTTCGGTGTGTCGACGCCGCTCGTGAGGCCGCGCGGTTGGTGGCACGTGGTGATCGTGAGTCTGCGGTCGCCACGGCCCGCCGGATCGCACCCGAAGATGCGTCGATCTCGGTGGAGATCGTGGACGGCTTTGCGGTGGCCGTTGTCAGCGCCGAGAGTGCGTTGCTGCCGTTGGTCGACATTTCTTCCGAGGCGGTGGCAGCAGTGGAGTCGGGAGTGGAGGAGGGGTGAACCTACGTGACGACGAAGGTGTTGCCACGGTTCTGGCGTGCTGCGTTCTGGCGGCGATGGTGATGGTGACCGGTGGGATGCTGCATGTCGGTTCCGCAGTGGTGGCTCGGCACACGGCTCAGTCGGCCGCTGATCTTTCGGCTCTCGGCGGTGCGGGCGCCTTGGACGGCGGTGACGAGTCGGCGTGTGAGATGTCCGCGGTGATCGCGGAGCGGATGCGTACGGTGCTCGCGGAGTGCGAGGTGCAGGGTTGGGATGTATTGGTCGAGATACGCGCACCGGTGTTGTTGTCGGGCTTCGGGATCGGGGATGCGCAGGCTTACGCGCGTGCGGGTCCGGTCAGCTGATCGTGTCGATCACGGCGGTCAGAACCTTCACCGCGCCGTCTTTGTCGAGTGGGTCGTTTCCGTTGCCGCACTTGGGTGAATAGACGCAGGACGGGCAACCGTGAGCGCACTCGCAGGAGAGTATGGCGTCGCGCGTCGCGGTGAGCCATCGGGACAGTTCGCTGTGCCCTCGGTCGGCGAACCCGGCGCCGCCGGCATGACCGTCGTAGACGAAGACGGTCGGGAGTCCGGTGTCCGCGTGCATCGCGGTGGACACTCCGCCGATGTCTCCGCGGTCGCAGATCGCCACCAGTGGCAGCAGGCCGATTGCGGCATGTTCGGCGGCATGCAGTGATCCGGGGAACCGTTCGGGCGGGACCCCGATTGATTCGAGGAGTTCCGGCGTGACCGTGTACATCACTGCCCTGGTGGGCAAAGTGTGTGCGGGCATGTCGAGTTCGATCGAGTCGAGGACTTCACCCGAAGTCAACCGTCGTAGGTACCCGACGACTTGATGTGTCACCTCGACCTGGACGAGAGCGACGGCGATGTCGCCGTAGTTCTTGTGCTCGAGTTGTTCGGTGATCGTGATTTCGGTGGTCTCGCGAGCCGAGGTGGTCCAGTCCGGATTCTCGGTGTGCACCAGTGCGAGTCCGACGTCGAGGTCCAGTTCGTCGACGACGTAGGTCTCGCCTTGATGGATGTGCACGGCGCCGGGATGAACTGTGGCCGGAGCGCGGCCCGCGTCGACAGTGCCCAGCATCCGGCCGGATTCCCCGTCGACAATGGCCACCTGAGTTCCGATGCCGCCGCGAATGTCCAAAGAGCCGTGGGGGTTCGAATCGGCGGTGACGAACCATCCGTGCTTTCGGCGCCGGATCTTGCCTTCCTCCGACAGCCTGGTCAGAACCTCGAGAGCCCCGAACGCGTCCACCTCGGCATCGGAAAGTGGGAGTTCCATTGCAGCGCAGAGAAGTTGTGGTCCCAGGACGTACGGATTTCCGGGATCTGTCACCGTCGCCTCGACGGGTTTGTCGAGTACCGCTGACGGATGGTGAACGAGGTAGGTGTCGAGTGGATCGTCGCGGGCGATCAACACGACGAGTGAACCCTCACCGCGTCGCCCGGAGCGACCCGCTTGCTGCCAGAACGAGGCGACGGTGCCCGGGAAGCCTGCCACGACAACGGCGTCGAGGCCTGCGATGTCGACGCCGAGCTCCAGTGCGTTGGTGGTGGCTGCGCCCAGCAGTGTGCCGTCGGCGAGTGCAGCTTCCAGTTCGCGTCGGTCCTCGGCCAGATATCCGGCGCGATACGACGCGACTCGCTCGGCGAGGTCCGGGTCCACCTCGGCGAGTAGACGTTTGGTGGCCATCGCGGTCAGTTCGGCGCCGCGGCGGGAGCGGACGAAGGTGAGAGTGCGGGCGCCTTCGATCATGAGGTCGGCCATGATCCGCGCGGCTTCCGCGCCCGCGGGACGTCGTACCGGGCTACCGTTTTCGCCGGTCAATGCCTCGAGTAGCGGCGGCTCCCACAGCGCGACGGTGCGTGGGCCGTGCGGCGATCCGTCTTCCGTGACCTCGGTGCAGTGTGCGCCTATGAGCCGCGAGGCCGCCGCGCCGGGATCTGCTGTGGTCGCGCTGGCCAGGATGAAGGTGGGTTCGGCTCCGTAACGGGCTGCAATTCTGCGTAATCGCCGGATCACGAGCGCGACGTTGGATCCGAAGACTCCCCTGTAGGAGTGGCATTCGTCGATGATCACGTATTTCAGGTTGCGGAAGAAGTGTGCCCATCGCTGATGGGTTCTGAGCAGAGAAATGTGGATCATGTCGGGGTTGGTGAAGAGCCAGCGTGAGTTCTCACGTGCCCAAGTGCGGAGTTCCTGCGAGGTGTCGCCGTCGTACGCACTGGCGTTCGTGCTGCGAAGTTCGACGTCGAAGTCGGTGAGGGACAGCACTGCTCGCAGTTGATCCGAGCCCAGCGCTTTGGTGGGGGAGAGGTACAGGGCTGTTGCGAGCGGATCGGTCGCCATGGCCGTCAGCACCGGGAGTTGGTACGCCAGTGACTTACCCGACGCCGTACCGGTGGCCACGACCACGTGTTTTCCGGCGTAAGCGAGGTCGGCGGCCTCACTCTGGTGGATCCACGGGGACCGCACGCTGTGCTCGGCGAGCGCACGTACGACGCTGGGGTGCACCCACTCCGGCCATTCGGTGAACTCGGCTACGCGAGCAGGTAACTGCGCGGTGAACATCAGTGGTTTTTCGCTTCCACTGACCCCGGCGACGACCCGATCGAGCAGCATCTGCCCGTAGGTCTCGCCAGGCTTCCCTCCCGGGGCGGGGATCGGGGAAGGTGCGTTCACGTGACTCTCCGGGCTCGGCGTTGGGGTGTGGCGGCAATCGGAAACTGTCGCTACCTGCAGTTTTGATGATACGCAACGGTCGGCGGTCTTGGTGGAACCGGGTGCTCGGCGCGCGCGCGCGGGAAACCACGATCGTGGGCTGTTTTTCTCGTAGCGAACTTTTAACGTTTTTAGTTCCCTTTTCGACTGTTGTGCACGCGGAGAACATGGTTGACTGACAATCGGTCGCAGCTTCTGTGTTCGTAGGCTTGAGAAAGTGCACGCTCGCAGGATCGTTGTTGCGGGCGCGGTGCTCTGCCTTTCCTGAGGGGGAAATAAAGACGTACAGCGGTCGGAACCGGCCCGGTGGACTGTAAGGGCTGTTCACCGAATCCGGTGTTAGAAAGAGAAGGAAAAGCATGGCACAGGGCACTGTGAAGTGGTTCAACGCTGAAAAGGGCTTCGGCTTCATCGCTCCCGAAGACGGTTCCGCAGACGTCTTCGTTCACTACTCCGAAATTCAGGGCAACGGCTTCCGTACCCTCGAGGAGAACCAGCGTGTGGAGTTCGAGGTCGGCCAGGGCACCAAGGGTCCCCAGGCTACCGGCGTTCGCGCGGTCTGATTTTTCCGCTCACTCGCTGAGCGATTAGTTCGGACAGTATTTGTCCCCCATCGCATCCGTGCGGTGGGGGACAAATCTTTTCGGGCTGAGCCAGTCTTTCTCTGTCCGAGGTAATGCACGCAGCTGTCCGACCACGGCCGGTCGTCTATGCCGTCAGTACCTTCGTGGCTTACGTTTCACTCTGTGAGCCAACTGTCCTTTTTCTCTGCCGAGTCGATTCCACCTGCCGTGACGGACCTCGCCGGAATGCTGGCCGGACCGGGGCAGGTCGTGACCTCGGAGGATCGCGCGCGGATCTCGATCGTCGTGGATCGGGACTGGAGAGCACAGGCCGTTGCCGAGTTGATCGCGCAGTGCGGACTCGGGGCCGAGGTGACGCGTAGCGAAGAAGGCAGCCCACTCGTCCGAACTCAGTCGACGCCCGCACTCCTTCCGCTGTCCGTGCAATGGACCAAGGGAGCAGTGAAGGCGGTGCCGGTCGGGTGGGTTCCTAATTCTCGCCAACTCCGAGTGTGGGCCGTCGCCGCCGGCCGACTCGAAGAAGGCGGTGAACGATTCGTGTTCGGCCTCGACCCCCATGCGAAGGAGACACACGCACCGCTGGCTCAGGCCTTGATGAGGGTTGGTATCGCGCCGACTCAACTGGGTAACCGGACACCGGGTCCGGGGCTCCGTGTGTCGGGAAAGAAGAGACTGACAAAGCTCGTCGAATACCTCGGTGAGGCGCCGAAACACGTCGACACCTCGGTCGCCTGGCCGCACGTCTGACAGAGCTGATGCCGCGTGTCCAACGGTGCTGATGTCGCGTGTCCGACGGAGCCCATACTGTACTGATCTGCACGAATGTCTTGCGGGTATGTCACTCTGTAAAGAGAGACACGGGGTATAACTTGCTCCACACGTCTAGTTCTGAAGAACTGCCGACGGCAGTGAACGTCCAAAGGAAGGCTCGGGCAGCAGGTGGCTAAAGCGGACAACGGCAGCGGTCAGGGAGCGTCCGGTAACCCTCGTCGCCTCGTGATCGTCGAGTCACCGACCAAGGCGCGCAAAATCGCTCCCTACCTCGGTAAGGACTACGTCGTCGAGGCATCGGTCGGTCACATTCGCGACCTCCCGCGCGGCGCAGCGGACGTTCCGGCCAAGTACAAGGGCGAGTCGTGGGCCCGTCTCGGCGTCAACGTCGATCACGACTTCGAGCCGCTCTATGTCGTGAGCCCGGAAAAGAAGGGCAAGGTCGCCGAACTCAAGTCTCTGTTGAAGGACGCCGACGAGCTCTTCCTCGCAACTGACCCCGACCGCGAGGGCGAGGCAATCGCCTGGCATCTCCTCGAGACTCTCAAGCCCAAGATTCCGGTTCGTCGAATGGTCTTCCACGAGATCACCGAGCCGGCAATCCGTGCTGCCGCCGAAGACACCCGCGAACTCGACACCGACCTCGTCGATGCTCAGGAAACCCGCCGCATCCTCGACCGTCTCTACGGTTACGAGGTCAGCCCGGTTCTCTGGAAGAAGGTCATGCCGAAGCTCTCGGCCGGCCGCGTCCAGTCGGTGGCCACTCGCGTCATCGTCCAGCGTGAACGCGAGCGGATGGCGTTCAAGTCGGCGTCGTACTGGGATATTTCCGCGACGCTCGACGCCGGTGCAGAGGCCAGCCCGCGTAGTTTCGGTGCGCGCCTGGTCTCCGTCGACGGTTCGCGTGTCGCCTCCGGTCGCGATTTCGGAGCTGACGGAAAGCTCAAGGGCAGCGCCGTCACCGTGCTCGACGAGGCGTACGCGCGTCGTCTCGCGGAAGCGTTGCAGGGCGTCGACCTCACGGTTTCCTCCGCCGAGGACAAGCCGTACACGCGCAAGCCTTACCCGCCGTTCATGACGTCGACGCTCCAGCAGGAAGCCGGACGCAAACTTCGTTTCACGTCCGAGCGTGCAATGCGCATCGCACAGCGTCTGTACGAAAACGGCTACATCACCTACATGCGTACCGACTCGACGACTCTCTCGGAGTCGGCGATCGCTGCCGCTCGTGCGCAGGCCACCGAGTTGTACGGTCCGGAATACGTGCATCCGACGCCGCGTCAGTACACCCGCAAGGTCAAGAACGCGCAGGAAGCCCACGAGGCGATCCGCCCCGCCGGCGACGTGTTCCAGACCCCGGGTCAGCTGCACTCCAAGCTCGATTCCGACGAGTTCAAGCTGTACGAACTGATCTGGCAGCGGACCGTCGCTTCGCAGATGGCCGACGCCCGCGGTACGACGTTGACGCTTCGCATCTCCGGCACGGCAGGCACCGGCGAGGACTGCACGTTCTCCGCTTCGGGTCGCACCATCGTGTTCGCCGGCTTCCTCAAGGCTTACGTCGAGAGCGTCGACGAAGAGGCCGGCGGTCAGTCCGACGACGCCGAATCCAGGCTTCCGGTGCTGGTCAAGGGTCAGGAAGTCACGGCCACCAAGCTCGATCCGGACGGGCACAGCACCAACCCGCCCGCTCGCTACACAGAAGCCAGCCTGATCAAGACGCTCGAAGAACTCGGCATCGGCCGTCCTTCGACCTACTCGTCGATCATCAAGACCATCCTCGATCGCGGATACGTCTACAAACGTGGCAGCGCGCTGGTTCCGTCCTGGGTGGCGTTTGCCGTCATCGGGCTGCTCGAGGTGCACTTCGGCCGGCTGGTCGACTTCGATTTCACGGCAGGAATGGAAGACGATCTCGACGCGATCGCCGGTGGCCGTGAGCAGCGTGGCAACTGGCTGAGCAGCTTCTACTTCGGCGGCGAGACAGGCGCTGAAGGTTCGGTCGCCCGCGAGGGCGGGCTGAAGAAGATGGTCGGTGTCAATCTCGAGGAGATCGACGCTCGCGAGGTCAACTCCATCCGACTGTTCGACGACGCCGAGGGTCGCGAGGTTCACGTGCGCGTCGGCCGGTTCGGGCCGTATCTCGAGCGCATGGTTCAGAATCCGGACGATCCCGAAGGCGATCTGATCTCGCAGCGGGCAAATCTTCCCGATGACCTGCCACCGGACGAGCTCACTCCCGAGTACGCCGAGAAGTTGTTCTCGACGCCTCAAGAGGGCCGCAAGCTGGGCGTCGACCCGCTGACGGGCCACGAGATCGTCGCGAAGGAAGGCCGCTTCGGTCCCTACGTGACCGAGATCCTGCCCGAACCGCCGGCCGAGCCGGAACCGGACATCGTTCCCGTCACCGCTCCCGAGCCGGAAGAAATCAGCTCGGGCAGCACCAAGACTGCGGTGAAGAAGGCCGCGGCCAAGAAGGCGCCTGCGAAGAAGGCTGCCAAGAAGGTCGCAGGCCCCAAGCCGCGGACCGGATCGCTGCTCAAGTCCATGGACTTGGCGACGATCACCTTGGAAGATGCGCTGCGTCTGCTGTCGCTTCCGCGCGTCGTGGGTGTCGACCCCGAATCGAAGGAAGAGATCACCGCGCAGAACGGCCGTTACGGTCCGTACCTGAAGAAGGGCACGGACTCACGCTCGCTCGCCAACGAAGAGCAGATGTTCACCGTCACGCTCGACGAGGCCCTCAAGATCTACGCCGAGCCGAAGCGTCGTGGGCGTCAGGCGTCGGCAACGCCTCCGCTGCGTGAGTTGGGCGTCGATCCGGTCAGCGAGAAGCCGATGGTGATCAAGGACGGCCGTTTCGGTCCGTACGTCACCGACGGCGAGACCAACGCCAGCCTTCGCAAGGACGACGACGTCGAATCCATTTCCGATGCTCGGGCGTCGGAGTTGCTGGCTGATCGTCGTGCGCGCGGCCCGGTCAAGAAGAAGGCAGCAGCCAAGAAGGCTCCGGCCAAGAAGGCCGCTGCCAAGAAAACAGCCGCAAAGAAGGCCCCGGCAAAGAAGGCCGCCGCCAAGAAGGCTCCGGCGAAGAAAGACTCGTAAGGCTTCGTCGGTGCCGACGGTTAGGGTTTTTGCATGAGTACTGAAGTGGCCGAACGAGGTGTGTTCGGTCGGCTGGTGGGTCAGCACGACGTCGAGCAGAGCCTGCGTGATGCTGCACTGTCGGCTCGTGGCGATTCCAGCGGCTCGGAGATGACCCACGCGTGGCTCTTCACCGGGCCACCCGGCTCTGGTCGTTCGGTGGCTGCTCTCTGCTTCGCCGCTGCCCTGCAATGCACCTCCGACGGTGCACCAGGGTGCGGTGAGTGTCATGCGTGTACGACGACGATGGGTGGAACCCATGGTGACGTACGACGGATCATCCCCGACGGCCTGAGCATCAGCGTCAAAGGCATGCGCGAGATAGTCAACATCGCTTCGCGTCGACCGACGACGGGGCGGTGGCAGGTGATCGTGGTCGAGGATGCCGATCGTTTGACCGAAGGCGCAGCCAACGCCCTCCTGAAGGTTGTCGAGGAGCCGCCGGACCGCACGGTCATCCTGCTCTGCGCGCCGACGACCGATCCGGAAGACATGTCTGTCACCCTCCGATCGCGGTGTAGGCACATGCCGTTGGTGACGCCGTCCGTCGAATCGATCGCTCAGGTGCTGATCGACCGCGACGGGCTGGATCCGGAACGGGCGAGAATCGCCGCATCGATCAGCGGCGGACATGTCGGCCGGGCTCGGCGTCTCGCCACCGACGAGAGCGCGCGCGACGAGCGTCAGCGTTCGCTTCGACTTGCCGCAGACGCGATCGGGGCTTCGACGGCGTACAAGGCCGCAGAGAACTTGGTGAAGTCGATCGAGGCTGACACCAAGGCGTTCTACGCCGAACTCAAGGAACAGGAGCTCGAGGAGCTCAAGGTTTCCTTGGGTGGTGGTGGAACCGGCAAGGGAACAGCCGGGACTCTGCGCGGATCGGCTGGTCTGATCAAGGACCTCGAAGCGCGTCAGAAATCGCGCGACACCCGGGCCCGCCGCGATCTTCTCGACCGGACGCTGATCGACCTGGCCGGCATGTACCGGGACGCGCTTTCCTATTCGCTGGGGTCGACGTCGACGGCGACCCATCCCGACATGGCTCGGCAGGCCGCCGAGTTGGCTGCGCGAACGTCCCCGGAGGGGTTGCTCAAGTGCATCGAAGCGGTGCTCGAATGCCGCGAGGCCGTCGACTTCAACGTCAAGTTGCAGTGGGCGCTCGATGCGATGGTTGCCTCCATCGGAGCCGCTTTCCGACCCCCGTTTTCGCGATCCGGGGGTTGACCAGATAGACTCGCCACCGCCGAAAGGCACGCTGCCTTAGCTCAGTCGGTAGAGCATTTCACTCGTAATGAAAAGGTCGAGAGTTCGATTCTCTCAGGCAGCTCAGCCAAGAGCCCCACACCCGGAAATCCGGATGTGGGGCTCTTGTCGTTAGTTCCCAATTCTTGCGTATGTGCGGTTTATCCTGAGTTCGGCGAACACGTGCCTGAACAGGGGAGACCTCGATGTCGGATCAGAACTGGGGACCAGGCCAACCATCGCAGAATCAGCCGCCGTACGGGCAGATGCCGCCGATGCCGCCGCAGGGTTATCAGCCGCCGACGCCCGCCTATCCGTACGCAAGCTGGATCTCGCGGGTGTTCGCGTCAATCCTCGACGGCTTTGTCGTTCCGCTCCCGGGCGTCATCCTCGCGATCATCGGGGCGGTGATCGCGTTCTCCGGATCCGAAGTGACCACATACGACGACGGCAGCGTGAGCGCTGAAGGCGGCAATCCGGTCGGCGTGATCGTCATGGTCGTCGGCATACTGGCGATCTTCTTGATCGAGGTATGGAACCTCGTCTTCAGACAAGGGAACACCGGACAGACGCTCGGCAAGAAGTGGCTGGGAATTTCGGTGATTCGGGAGTCCGACGGTGTACCGCTCGGCCCGGTGATGGCGCTGCTTCGTTGGATCATGATGGCGATCCTGGGTGGGGCATGCTTCCTCAACTATCTCTGGCCGCTCTGGGACTCGAAGCACCAGTGCTGGCACGACATGGTGGTCCGGTCGGTAGTCGTTCGCGCCCGCTAGTCGCGGCCGGGGTCTCTTACAGTGGGTGCCATGGAGTTGGAAGCGGTCACAAGTCGACGACGCTCGCTGGCCGCACCCGTCGGTGTTGCTGCAGTGGCCGTGACGGCCGCCGCGGTACTCCACTTCCGTGATCCCCACAGCGCGGGTAGTTACGGCGTTTGTCCGATGTACGCGTTGACGGGATTGTGGTGCCCGGCGTGTGGTGGCCTTCGTGCGGTCAATGACCTGACTAATCTGGATATTGGCGCCGCAGTGTCCAGCAATGCCTTGATCGTGCCGTTTATCGCGGTGTTGGTGATCGCGTGGATCGGTTGGACAGTGCGCCGTTGGAAAGGCACGCGGGATCGCATGATCGTGCTTCGGCCGACTGTGACGATCGTGGTGCTCGGAGTTCTCGTTGCATTTACGGTTGTTCGAAACACCCCGTGGGGGAGCTG
>NZ_CP120422.1:3145000-6005000 GCF_029457415.1 Rhodococcus sp. RCBS9
GCTGACAAACTTGATCGTCGTACGGTTTCTCCTCTGTGGGAAACCGACGAACAATATATCGACATACTGTTGGGTCCTGAGAGAACACGCGAGTGTTTCCTCGAAGGAAGTAACGACAAATGACTGCAGTTGTCATACCGGTCCACTTTGGTGGGTGTTGGTGTCAACGTGTATGTGGTTGTTTGTGTGTTGTTTGAGAACTGCACAGTGGACGCGAGCATCTTTGTTGTAAGTAATGAAGAGCGTACGGTGGATGCCTTGGCACCAGGAGCCGATGAAGGACGTAGGAGGCTGCGATAAGCCTCGGGGAGCTGTCAACCGAGCTGTGATCCGAGGATGTCCGAATGGGGAAACCCAGCACGAGTGATGTCGTGTTACCCGCGCCTGAATATATAGGGCGTGTGGAGGGAACGTGGGGAAGTGAAACATCTCAGTACCCACAGGAAGAGAAAACAACCGTGATTCCGTGAGTAGTGGCGAGCGAAAGCGGAAGAGGCTAAACCATGGGTGTGTGATAGCCGGCAGGCGTTGCATTCGTGGGGTTGTGGGGTTCATTTTGTCAATACTGCCGTGTTGGCCAACAGTAAGAAATCACAGGGTTAGTGGAAGTGGTCTGGAACGGCCTGTCGTAGAGGGTGAGAATCCCGTACACGAAAACTTTGTGACTGTTGTAATGGAAACCCAAGTAGCACCGGGCCCGTGAAATCTGGTGTGAATCTGTCGGGACCACCCGATAAGCCTGAATACTCCCTGGTGACCGATAGCGGACTAGTACCGTGAGGGAAAGGTGAAAAGTACCCCGGGAGGGGAGTGAAATAGTACCTGAAACCGTGCGCTTACAATCCGTCAGAGCCTTCGAGCAGTTTACTGCTGGGGGTGATGGCGTGCCTTTTGAAGAATGAGCCTGCGAGTTAGTGGCATGTCGCGAGGTTAACCCGTGTGGGGTAGCCGTAGCGAAAGCGAGTCCGAATAGGGCGATCGTAGTGGCATGCTCTAGACCCGAAGCGGAGTGATCTACCCATGGCCAGGTTGAAGCGACGGTAAGACGTCGTGGAGGACCGAACCCACTTAGGTTGAAAACTGAGGGGATGAGTTGTGGGTAGGGGTGAAAGGCCAATCAAACTCCGTGATAGCTGGTTCTCCCCGAAATGCATTTAGGTGCAGCGTCGCGTGTTTCTCACCGGAGGTAGAGCTACTGATGGTCTAGGGGGCCCACAAGCTTACCGAAATCAGCCAAACTCCGAATGCCGGTGAGTGAGAGCGCGGCAGTGAGACTGCGGGCGATAAGGTTCGTAGTCGAGAGGGAAACAGCCCAGATCGCCAGCTAAGGTCCCTAAGCGTGTACTAAGTGGAAAAGGATGTGGGGTCGCGAAGACAACCAGGAGGTTGGCTTAGAAGCAGCCACCCTTGAAAGAGTGCGTAATAGCTCACTGGTCAAGTGATCCTGCGCCGACAATGTAGCGGGGCTCAAGTACACCACCGAAGCTGCGGCATTCACGCGATAGCCCCCAGTTGATCCACGGATTTTCTGGCAGGTGTGTGGATGGGTAGGGGAGCGTCGTGTGGCCATGGAAGCGGCAGGGTGACCTAGCCGTGGAGGCCACACGAGTGAGAATGCAGGCATGAGTAGCGAAAGACGAGTGAGAAACTCGTCCGCCGAATGACCAAGGGTTCCTGGGCCAGGTTAATCCGCCCAGGGTGAGTCGGGACCTAAGACGAGGCCGACAGGCGTAGCCGATGGACAACGGGTTGATATTCCCGTACCCGTGTGAACGCGCCCATGGTGAATCAGTGATACTAACCATCCTGAAGCCACGAGAAGACCTTCGGGTCTCGAGTTGGTGGATGCATGGGACCTGATCTGGTAGTAGCCAAGCGATGGGGTGACGCAGGAAGGTAGCTGAGCCAGTCAGTGGTAATACTGGTGTAAGCGTGTAGGGCGTGACCTAGGCAAATCCGGGTCGCACACAAGCCTGAGACGTGATGCGTAGCCGATTGAGGCGAATTCAGTGATCCTATGCTGCCGAGAAAAGCCTCTAGCGAGCTTTCACACGGCCCGTACCCCAAACCGACACAGGTGGTCAGGTAGAGAATACTAAGGCGATCGAGATAACTATGGTTAAGGAACTCGGCAAAATGCCCCCGTAACTTCGGGAGAAGGGGGGCCCTGTCTGGTGACGACATTTACTGTCTGAGCTGGGTGGGGCCGCAGAGACCAGTGAGAAGCGACTGTTTACTAAAAACACAGGTCCGTGCGAAGTCGTAAGACGATGTATACGGACTGACGCCTGCCCGGTGCTGGAAGGTTAAGAGGACCGGTTAGTTCCTTCGGGAGCGAAGCTGAGAATTTAAGCCCCAGTAAACGGCGGTGGTAACTATAACCATCCTAAGGTAGCGAAATTCCTTGTCGGGTAAGTTCCGACCTGCACGAATGGCGTAACGACTTCTCAGCTGTCTCAACCGTAGACTCGGCGAAATTGCATTACGAGTAAAGATGCTCGTTACGCGCGGCAGGACGAAAAGACCCCGGGACCTTCACTACAGCTTGGTATTGGTGTTCGGTTCGGTTTGTGTAGGATAGGTGGGAGACTGTGAAACGGTGACGCCAGTTATCGTGGAGTCGTTGTTGAAATACCACTCTGATCGAATTGGACCTCTAACCTCGGACCATGATCTGGTTCAGGGACAGTGCCTGGTGGGTAGTTTAACTGGGGCGGTTGCCTCCCAAAATGTAACGGAGGCGCCCAAAGGTTCCCTCAGCCTGGTTGGCAATCAGGTGTCGAGTGCAAGTGCACAAGGGAGCTTGACTGTGAGACTGACAGGTCGAGCAGGGACGAAAGTCGGGACTAGTGATCCGGCACCGGCAAGTGGAAGCGGTGTCGCTCAACGGATAAAAGGTACCCCGGGGATAACAGGCTGATCTTCCCCAAGAGTCCATATCGACGGGATGGTTTGGCACCTCGATGTCGGCTCGTCGCATCCTGGGGCTGGAGTAGGTCCCAAGGGTTGGGCTGTTCGCCCATTAAAGCGGCACGCGAGCTGGGTTTAGAACGTCGTGAGACAGTTCGGTCTCTATCCGCCGCGCGCGTTAGAAACTTGAGGAAGGCTGTCCCTAGTACGAGAGGACCGGGACGGACGAACCTCTGGTGTGCCAGTTGTTCCGCCAGGAGCACCGCTGGTTAGCTACGTTCGGAAGGGATAACCGCTGAAAGCATCTAAGCGGGAAGCCTGTTCCAAGATGAGGTTTCTCACCCCCTCGAGGGGGTAAGGCCCCCGGCAGACCACCGGGTTGATAGGCCAGAACTGGAAGTGCAGTAATGCATGCAGGTGACTGGTACTAATAGGCCGAGGACTTACCACAAAGAAGCTACGCGTCCACTGTGCGGTATCTGAAACAACACACAGATACTGATGAGAAACCCTGTTTTCTCCATCCCCCAACACCAGAAACTGGTGTTGACGGGTGGTGAAACCAGGTGATCAGAAGAAGGTTACTGTGACAGTTTCATAGAGTTACGGCGGTCATAGCGAAGGGGAAACGCCCGGTCCCATTCCGAACCCGGAAGCTAAGCCCTTCAGCGCCGATGGTACTGCACTCGACAGGGTGTGGGAGAGTAGGACACCGCCGAACACACATTAGAGAAGCCCCCCAACCAGTACTGGTTGGGGGGCTTTCTCGTACCCAAAACACCCCCACCATCACCAACACCCGAAAGCACCGCCGCCGGCACCCCCGACTTCGAGCGAACGGCACTTTCGTCGCCTCAGATCGACCGAACGTACCGTTCACACCATCAAAGGGGCGGGCACGCCGCCGGCACCCCGGCATGGAGTGAACGGCACGCTCACCCTCTTGGGCGAGGGGAACGGTACGTTCACACCATCACTGAAAAGCGTGCGCGCACCACAGGTCTCGTCAGTCGACGGTCAATCGCGACACCAACCTGCCACGGAACCCGTCGAGCGTGGCTAGGCTCGGAAGAGGTGCCCCGTGTGATCGGGCCCACCTCACCTGTGCACACGTGATGACTACGGAGGCTTCGATGACCGATATTCTCGACCGCACCAAAATCTATGTTGATGGCGCCTGGATCGAATCCACTGGCAGCGGTCGGATCGACGTTCTCAATCCGGCTACCGAAGAGCTGATAGGAACTGTCGCCGAAGGCACTGTCGAAGATGTCGATGCGGCCGCGAAGGCAGCACGAAAGGCTTTCCCCGCTTGGTCTGCACTATCCGGCGGCGAGCGAGCCGAATATCTTTCCAAAGCCGCGGCGATTATTGCCGAACGTACCGATGATCTTGCGGCGCTGGTTTCGCAGGATATGGGAATGCCGATCGGATTCGCGAAGCCCGTGCAAATCGGAATGCCGCTCGCGAATTTGAATGCATTTGCCGAATTGGCTCGCACTTATGATTTCGACGCTCACGAGGTCGGGAATTCGCTGATTGTTCGCGAACCTGCGGGTGTTGTCGGCGCTATCACTCCCTGGAACTTCCCGCTCCACCAAGTTGTCTTGAAGGTTGGCGGTGCGCTCGCGGCGGGCTGCACCGTGGTTCTCAAGCCCACCGAGGTTGCGCCACTCATCACGTACGCTCTCGCTGACATCTTCGACGAAATTGGTTTGCCTGCAGGTGTATTCAACCTGGTAAGTGGCTACGGCCCGGTAGTGGGTGAAGCCATCGCCGGCCACCCGGAAGTCGACATGGTCTCCTTCACCGGGTCGACTCGGGCAGGCAAGCGAGTGGCCATCGTTGCCGCGGACACCATCAAGAAGGTCTCGCTCGAGCTGGGTGGCAAGTCGGCGAACGTCATTCTCGACGACGCCGATCTCGAAAAGGCTGTCACGGACGGCGTCGCAAAGTGCTTCATCAACTCGGGCCAGACCTGTTCGGCGCTGACGCGTATGTTGGTTCCCGCGGAGAAGGTGGATGAGGCAGCGGCAATTGCTGCTGCGGTCGCCGCTCATTTCCCGGTAGGTGATCCGACTCAGCCGACTTCGGTGCTTGGTCCTCTGGTGAACGCGAATCAGCTGGGACGCGTTCGCGGATACATCGAGAAAGGTGTGTCGGAAGGCGCCACCGCGGTTGTCGACGGTCGCGAAACCGGTCTGGCCAGTGGATATTTCGTCGGTCCGACGGTGTTCGCGAACGTGACCGAAGACATGACCATTGCGCGCGAGGAGATCTTCGGACCGGTCCTCTCGATCATGGGCTACAAAGACGAGGCCGACGCAGTGCGGATCGCTAACGGCACCGAGTACGGACTGGCCGGTGGCGTTTGGTCAGGTGACCCCGATCGCGCGGATCGCGTCGCACGGCAACTGCGTGCCGGGCAGGTCGAGGTGAACGGCGGCGCCTTCAACACGAATGCTCCGTTCGGTGGGTACAAGCAGTCGGGCGTCGGGCGCGAGGCCGGCACGTTCGGGCTCGAAGAGTTCCTCGAGATCAAGGCGATTCAGAGATAGTTTGTTCGAGAATGGCGATGCTCCCGTACCAAGTGCGGGAGCATCGCCATTTTTGTACCCGGATCAGGACTTGGCGGCATCCAAATGCTGAGCCGAGATGTTCGCCAGATGTGTCAGGTCCGAGGCCACGGTCGCGAACGTGTAGCCCTCCCCGAGCCGTTGTGCCGCAACCTGACCGGAAGGTGTGTGGATTCCCGCAGCGACTCCGCTGACGGCGGCAGCTTCGCGCACCCTGGTGAGCGCTGATTCGAATTCCTCGGCGACGTCCGGATCGTTGGAGTGCTTACCTCCGACGGCGATTCGTAGGTCGGACGGCCCGACGTACACGCC
The DNA here is from genome assembly GCF_029457415.1 of Rhodococcus sp. RCBS9. Taxonomy (NCBI): domain Bacteria; kingdom Bacillati; phylum Actinomycetota; class Actinomycetes; order Mycobacteriales; family Nocardiaceae; genus Rhodococcus; species Rhodococcus sp. RCBS9. Next base: position 3,150,799 of record NZ_CP120422.1, read on the forward strand.
GTCCAATCCGGGCACTGCGCAGATCTCTTCGACGTTCGCCAGACCCTGTGGGGTCTCGATCATCGCAAATACAACGGTGTCGCGGTTCGCGTCGGCGGGAACGGGGCCGATACGGAGTTGCGAGCGCATGGGTCCGTAGGAGCGGATGCCGAAAGGCGGATACTTGGCGGCTGCCACGGCGGCCGCTGCCTCTTCGGCGTTGTTGATCAGCGGAACGATGACGCCCACAGCGCCCGCGTCGAGTGCACGGCCGATGGGCGTCGGGTTGTTTGCCTCGACGCGCACCATCCCGACGGTGGACGGTGACGAGTCGATGGCGGTGAGCCCGGCGACCATCCCCGAATAGCCGATCAGGCCGTGCTGCATGTCGAGGGCAATGTAGTCCCAGCCGACGTGCGCGATCCATTCGGTCGAGATCGGGCTGTCGATGACGGACCAATATCCGAGTATGCGTTCGCGTCCTCGGATGCGTGCGGCGAATTCCTGTGCTGACATAGTGAAGAACTCTTCCTGATGAAGGTCGGGTGTTTCAGCGGTTGTAGTTGGGCATGGGGCCTCGTAGGGCGGCACCGACGAGATCACACTCTTCGACGGTCGAGGCGTCGAGTGGACCTCGCCCGATGGCCGCGATATTGGATTCGAGGTGCGTTACTTTGGATCCTCCGAGGAGCAGCGATCCGGCGACGGGCTTGCTGACCAGCCAGCGCAACGCAAGCTCGGTCAGGGAGATGCCCGACTGCTCTGCGATTGCCGTCAGTTGAGCGATCGCGTCGAATATCTGTGTGTTCCAGTATCGCTCCTTGTACATCGACGCAAGACGTGAGTCGCCGAATCGGCCGTCGGCGGGACTTTCGTCGAAGGTGTGGCGCCCCGTGAGCAGGCCCCCACCGAGTGGGTTGTAGACCATGGTGGTCAGTCCGGTCACGTCCGCGAATTCTGCGTATTCTTCTTCGATGCGACGCGCGAGCAAGTTGTAGAGCTGCTGTGCGACGATCGGTCGGGGAGCTCCGACTGTGTCTGCGGTGTAGTTGATTTCACTGATTTGCCACGCTGCGAAGTTGGATACGCCGAGTGTGCGGATCTTGCCCTCGGCAACCAGTTCCGCGACGGTGGTGAGAGTTTCGGTCAGCGTGACGGTTCGGTCCGGCTGATGGAGATAGAACAGGTCGACGTAGTCCGTGTCGAGTCTGCGCAGGCTTCCTTCGACGCTTGCTCGGAGCCCCTCTGTCGAGAGTGGGCTGTTGTCGCCGGCATCGGGATGCGGCATTCCCGCTTTGGTGGCCAGAGTGACGGAATCGCGTCGGCCGTGGAGCAGCTTTGCCAGCATGCGCTCGGACTCGCCGCTCGCATAGCCGTTGGCCGTGTCGATGTGAGAGATACCGGCGCCTAGTGCTGCGTCGAGCATCGATCCGGCGCCCGATATGTCGACCGTGTCTCCGAATGTCATGGTGCCGAGCACCAGTTTCGGAAGCTCGAGTGGGGCGGTCATCAGGCAACTCCTCGTGATTCGGTCTGCTTGGCTAGCAAGTTCTTGGACAGGGCTGCCACCACGTGGCGTGGTTTGATGCCGACCATGGTGGTGGGATCGAGAGCAGCGCCTCGTAGTGCGCGGGTGTACGGCTCGCGCGGGCTGGCGAGAACTGTGTCTGTGGAACCGGATTCGACGATGGTTCCTTTCGACATCACGACTACGGTCTCGCTGATTTCTCGGACGACGCCCAAGTTGTGTGAGATGAAAACGTACGTCAGACCGGTATCGGCCTGAATTTCACGTAGGAGCTCGAGTACCTGCGCTTGCACCGACACGTCGAGAGCGCTGGTCGCTTCGTCGCAGACCAGGATCTCGGGTCCGCTGGCAAGTGCACGAGCAATTCCGATGCGCTGACGTTGGCCTCCTGAGAACTCCGCCGGACGCCGGTGTAGTGCCGAGCTGGGCAAGCCAACGCGATCGACGAGTTCTGCTGCTGCCTTTGCACGTTCAGACTTGCTCCGAACACCTTTGAGGCGCAGTGGTTCTCCGATGATGTCCTCGGCAGTCAGATGAGGGTCGAGCGATCCGTACGGATCTTGGAACACCATTTGAACGCGAGAGCGGTAGGGGCGCAGCGACTTCTCCGACATCTGCGCGATGTCATTGCCGTCGACGAGAATGCGTCCACTGGTCGGTGTGAGGAGTCGGACGATCGATCGAGCGATGGTCGACTTGCCACATCCGGATTCGCCGACGATGGCCAAGGTCTTGCCCTTTTCCACCGAGAAGCTCACAGCATCCACGGCTCGGAAAACTCCGTCGGGAACCGGATACTCGACCACGAGATCTTCGACGGCGAGAAGTGGCGTTTCGTGGCGGGTCATGCCGAGGCTCCGATCTGTGTTGAACGGGCGGGGTCGCCGTCCCAAGGCCCCAGTTGAGGTATGGCGTCGAGAAGCTTTTGTGTGTAGGCGCTTTGCGGTGAGTCGACGAGAACGTCGGCACTACCGGTCTCGACAAAACGTCCGTCCTTCATCACGTAGATGCGATCGGAGACCAACCGCGCAACTCCGAGATCGTGAGTGATGACCAGCATTCCGATGCCGGTGCGCTCCTGCAACTCGAGCAATAGATCCAGAATCCCGGCCTGAACGGTTACGTCCAGTGCGCTGGTGGGTTCGTCGGCCACGATCAGTTCGGGGCCGGCAGCAAGAGCGCCGGCGATCAGGACGCGCTGCAACATTCCACCCGACAGTTGATGCGGGTACTTGTCGAGTTGCTGATCCGGATACGGAATGCGTACCTGCTCGAGCAGTTGCACTGCCCGCTCGATTTGTTGCTTCTTCGCGGTCACACCGCTGTGGCGCACTGCTTCTCGAAGTTGGCTACCGATGGTGTGGACGGGACTCAGAGCCGTCATCGGGTCCTGGGGGATGAGCGCGATGTGTTTTCCGCGAATATCGTTCAGGATCTTCGTGTTTCCGAGAATGTCCTGACCCTTGAACACGGCTTTCCCGGAAAGAACCGCAAGATCGTCCGGAAGCAGTCCGAGAATCCCCATGGCTGTCGTCGACTTTCCGGAGCCGGATTCACCGATGATGGTGACGGTTTCACCGGCGTCGATGCAGAAGGACACGCCGTCGACGGCTCGGATGACGCCGTTCGCCGTGACAAGTTCGATCTGGAGATCGTCGACCCGTAGTAGATTTCCCATGTCTCACGCCTTCGCTTTCTGGGCGCTGCCACGCCCGAACAGGCTTGCGCCCAGTCGTTTCGAACCTGCAGGACGATCGCGCAGACCATCGCCGAGTAGGTTCACTCCGACGACCAGCAGCACGATCATCAGACCGGTCAACGTGACGATCCACCATGACGTGGTGATGTAGTCCTGGCCGTCGGCGATGATTCGTCCCCAGGTAGCGAATGGACGTTGCGGTCCGGCGCCGAGGTAGCTCAACGAACTTTCCAGCAGTACGGCCTGCGCGAGCAGCAGCAGGACGACGAGCGATGCCTGCTTGACGATGTTGGGAATGACGTGACGAAGCAGGATGGCCATGCGGGTAAGTCCGAGGACTCGAGCTGCAGCTACGTAAGGCTTTTCGCGTTCGACGAGTACCAATGAGCGAGTCAACCGTGCGACTTCGGGCCACTGTGCGATCGCGATGACAAACGTGATGACGGGAATGGACGGGCCGAACAGCGCAACAACGAGAAGCAGCATCATCAGCAAAGGCAGAGAAAGCTGTGCTTCGAGTAGGCGGGAGATCACGGTGTCGACCCAACCACCGAAGTACCCCGCGGCGGATCCGGCGACGATGCCGATGACGCCGGAGACGATCACGGCGAGAATACCGATCGTCAGAGACACCTGGCCGCCGTGCAGGATCCGTGAGAGCAGATCTCGTCCCAACTGATCGGTGCCGAACAGATGGCCGTCGGTGAGGGGCGGTAGCCGTCGACTGCTCAGGTTGGTCTGGTTCGGATCTGCAAGGGGGAGTAGTCCCGCCAATGCAACAGGAAGAATCACCAGGAGCGCGCAGATCGAGCCGGTCCAGATCTTGACTCGGCTGTCTCGCTTACGGCGCGTGGCTCCGGCGCGTGCGAAGTCTGCCTCGGTGACCGCGCTGGCGCGTGGAGTTGTTGGAGGTTCCAAGACGGTAGTCATCAGTTGGCGCCCTTTCCGAGTCGCACGCGTGGATCCAGGAGGGGGTAGAGGAGGTCCACTGCCAGTTGCACGAGCACGGCGAGAACCGCGGTGACAAGCACGGTGGCCTGGATGAGCGGGTAGTCGCGAGTCTCGAGTGCGCGGACCACCAGCGAGCCGACACCAGGCCAGGCGAACACGACCTCGACCACCACGACGCCGTTCAGCATTCCGGCGAATCTGGTGCCCAGCGCGGTGACGATCGGAATCGCCGAATTACGCATCGCATATCGCCAGGTGAGTTCGCGTTCCGATACTCCGCGAGAGCGTGCGACCGTGATGTACGGAGAAGCGAAGGCCGAGACCATTTCGCGTCGAACCATCCGGGAGATCAACGCGATCTGAAGGATGGCGATGGTGACGGTAGGCAGGATCAACGACGGCCATGTGGTGAAACCGGCTGCCGGGAGTACTGGGATCAAGACCGCGAAGATCGTCACCAGCATCAGGCCGCTCCAGAACTCCGGCATGGACTGCCCGCCGACGGCTACGACGTTCGCACCGAGTTCACGTCTGGTGTCCGCGCGACGGGCCATCCACACGCCCAGCGGAATCGAGAGCACGGCGGTCAACAGAATGGAGCTGACGGCAAGGGTGATGGTGTACGGGAGACGGCCGAGGACAACGTCCATGGCCGGCGCCTGGAACGAGTACGACGTGCCGAGATTCAGGTGGACGAGGTCCCACAGGTAGATCAGGTATTGGGAGAACACCGACTTGTCCAAGCCCATGTCAGCACGGATCTGTGCGAGATCCTCGGTGCTGGCCAGCGGTCCGGCCAAGGCGTAGGCAGGATCGCCGGGTGCCATTCGGATCAGGACGAACACTGTTGTGAGCGTGAGGAAGATCGTCAAGGCACTCTGTGCCAGACGTTTGAGCACGTATTTGACGGTCGGGTTGATCCTTGTGCGTCGACGCGGAGAGATTCCGAGAGCGGTTTGCGGTTTCGGAGCGGTGAGAGTCATCGCCTCAGGCCTCCAATCGGACGGCGCCGAGGTCGTAGGAGTTGATTGGGGTCAGTGAAACATTTTGTACACGAGTGCGTTTCGCAAGGAGTGCGTTGGGTACGAAGCTCCACAGGCAAGGCCAGGTGTTCCAGATGTCTTGTTGTGCGGCGTCGAGTAGAGCGGCGCGCTTGGTCGGGTCTGGTTCACTGGATGCGGCTTGGATCTTCGCGGTGATTTCGGGGAAGACGTACCCGTGATAGGTGTCGCGAGTTGCTTCCTTCTCCGCTGTGCCGGCGTACATCCCCTGCAACGTGGTCAGTGCAAGTCCGGTCTGGTTGCCGTAGCCGTTGCCCAGCACATCCCAGTCGCCGGTCTTGCCCTGGCGCCAGGACGAGATGTCACCGCCCGGTTCGAACTGCTGGAGTTTGACGCGTACTCCCACGGCCTTCATCATTTCGAGTACCGATTCCATCACCGAGACGTCGTTGGTGAACTCTCCGGTTTCCCAGATGAAGGTGAGTTCGAGGTCGTCGGCACCTTCGGCCTCGAGCATTTGCCGCGCTTTCCGTGGATCATATTGGTAAGTACCGGTTTTCACGGCTCCGTCCAAGGTCGACGGTGCGGGGCCGGTGGCCGGGACTGCGGAACCGATCAGCACGTCCCGAGCGAGTGACTCACCGTCGATGGCATACGTGAGAGCTTCTCGGACACGCGGATTGGACAGTGGGTGATCGGCGGGCTTGCGGAAGTTGAAGAACAGTTGGTTGATGCGTGTGCTCGGTACTGTGTCCACCTGGACACCAGGCAGATCGGCGAGTTGTTCGGCGGAATCGGGACTGATCGAGTCGATGACGTCGACCTCGCCGCTCCGAAGCGCGACGACGCGGCCGGCCTCTTCGGGAATGAAGCGGACCTGAACACGACGAACGCCGGGGGCCGGGCCCCAGTAGTTGTCATTGGCGACAAGTGTGTAATCGCCGGTGCCCCGGTTCGATTCGCTGACGACGAACGGTCCCGACCCGATTCCGCTCTGCAGTTCGTTGGGTTCGTTGGCAGCGGCCGGGGTGATCAAGATGTTGGACATGAGCGAGTCCAGAACCGGCACCGGGGAATTCGTCCGAAGGATGAAGGTGCGATCGTCGATGGGGACGACCGTCGGCCACTCGGGGAACTGCGGTGCGACAAACGATCCGCTGACCTGCTGGTACATCTGCATTGCCGTCGTGACGTCGTCGATCAGCACAGGTGTGCCGTCGGAGTAACGGATGCCCTCGCGGAGTCGAACCGTCCACTCGGTCGGGCCGGTCGATTCGAACCTGTCAGCGAGAACGAGTTGCGGTGTCAGATTGTCGCCGATCCGGGTGAGACCTTGTCTGACGCCACGTTGAGCCGTGACTGCTGCGTCGAATTGATTGAGTTTGTTGTCGAGGCTGACGAGCGAGCGGTTGAGCCCGAGCACCAGGGTGTCCTGTGTCGGTTTCCCGGTAGGGCCGGCGCACGCGGCAGTCGTGCCCAGAAGCGTTGCGCCACCGATCAGCCCGGTGAACTGCAGAAAGGATCGCCGGGAGAGCTGTGGTGTTCGCAAACGAGTATTGGTCATCGGTGACCTTTCGATCCTGACGGGGCAGCGTGGGGGCGACGCTCCGAGCGGACTGTTGGTGAACAATCGCGTCGGGCTCTCGCTTGTAACTCAGCTCACAATGGCACTGTTGCGCACTTCGCGCAAGTCCCGTAACTTCGATTGCGTACTTCGCGCATCGTTTGCGATGCTGTGCAAACTCGATTCAGACCGAAAGGGGGTCGAGGAATTCGATGAAACCACTGGTAATCATCGCTGATGATCTTTCCGGAGCAGCGGAGTCGGCCGCAGGATTTCTGCTCCGCAGTTCGGGCATATCGCTTCGGCTCGGCCCAGATGCGCCCGACGGATCAGGAGTGACGGTTTTCGATCTGCACTCACGGCGATCCGACCCCGCCAGAGCCTCTCGGGACGTGAGATCAGTTCTGCAATCGTCTGACGGCTCCGAGATCGTCAAGAAGATCGATTCCCTGCTCAGGGGCAACATAGCAGCGGAGGTTGGAGAACTCTCCCGCGACGGATCCCCGGTCATCGTCGCCGCCGGACTGCCCAGACAAGGGCGCACGGTGCAAGACGGCGTGGTGTTGGTCGATGGGGTTGCGTTGCACTCCACCGACCTGTGGCGCGCGGAGTCGAAGCCGACTCCTCGGTCGATTGCAGAGGCGCTCGGCCCGTCGGCAATCACTTCTGGCGTATCGCTGGATGACATTCGCTCCGGTCGTTTGATCCAGGTTCTTGCGTCGATCTCAGAAGCCGGGTCGGTGGCGATCTGCGACGTCGAGACCGAGAGTGATCTGGAACTGATTGTGGCTGCAGCACAGGAGGTTCGGGGTTCTCGATTGGTAGGAACCTCGGCGCTCGCGATGGCAGTGGCACGACGAAGAACCGTGCAGTCACCCGTCGCGTGCCCATCTCTTCGTGATTCTCGATTTACCTTGGTCGTCGTGGGGACGGCGGATGCGTCTGCCGGGGACCAAGTGGCATTGCTTCGGGATTCAGGGGCGCATCATATCGAAGTGAACAGTGCTGAGCTGCTGGCGCATTCGGTCGATCCGCTTCCGATTCTGAACGCACTGGATCGCGGAAACGTCGTGGTTTCGGTAAGTGGACCTGTCGTGCCTGCAGAATCCGTCCACCTCGTTTCGGCTCTCGCCGATCTGATCGCTGCCGTCGATGCAGGATTCTCCCACGACGAGTACCCGATCGACCTGGTACTTACCGGTGGCGAAACCGCGCGCAGCGTTCTCGACCGCCTGCGGATCGACACGCTGTCACCGATTTACGAAATCGAACACGGCGCCGTACTTTCCGTCGATCGCACCGGACGGTACATCGTCACGCGGCCAGGCAGTTTCGGGAATGCACACAGTCTTTTCTCCATAACGAAGTTTCTCGCGCACCCCACCCCGGTCGCCGCTCCGGACAGTCCACCTTCAGTTACTCCTTCAGACAACGAGGTCAATCCCATGTCAATCGAATCCACTCCACTGCCGCTGATTGCTGTCACGATGGGCGACGGCGCCGGCGTCGGACCGGAAGTGATCGTCCCCGCACTCCTCGACGCCGAAACGAGAAAGCGTTGCCGCCCTGTTGTTGTCGGCGACGCGAAGCGTTTGCGATTGGCTGCCACGGTGCTCGGAATCGACGTCGACGTGGTCGCGATCGAGGAGATCAAGGATGCTGAATTCATCGATGGACGGATCAACGTCATCGACCTGGACTTGCTACCCGAGGATCTCGCCTGGGGTGAACTGTCGGCAGTCGCGGGGGATGCGGCCTATCAATATATCCGCGTCGCAAGCGAACTCGCCGTACGCGGTGAAGTCCAGTCGATCTGCACGGCGCCGCTGAACAAGGAAGCGCTGCATGCGGCAGGACACATCTATCCCGGACACACGGAATTGCTTGCGCACCTGACCGGTACCGAGGAGGTGTCGATGATGTTGTCGACCCCCAAGCTCAAGGTGATTCACGTGACAACTCACATCGGACTGCTCGATGCAGTTGCCAGGATCGAGCCCGGCCTGGTCGAGAGGACCATTCGTCGAGGTCACGAAGCTTTGGTGCGCACGGGCAATCCATCTCCGAAAATCGGCGTGTGCGGGATCAACCCGCATGCGGGGGAGAACGGGCTTTTCGGGTACGGAGAGGAAGAGCAGAAGATCATTCCCGCCGTCGAACTCTTGAAGGCAGAAGGAATCGACGTCCACGGCCCACTGCCGGCGGACACGGCATTCTTCCTCGCTGGACGTGGGGACTACGACTTGATCGTTGCGATGTACCACGATCAGGGGCACGGCCCGGTCAAAGTTCTCGGGATCGAGGCCGGCGTCAACATCACCGTCGGGTTACCTGTCATCCGTACCTCCGTCGATCACGGAACCGCTTTCGATATTGCAGGTAAGGGCATCGCCGAGGCCGGTAGTATGGTCGAAGCGCTGCGGCAGGCGGCCGAATTGGCAACCAGCACATTCGTTTCCAAGTAAGAACCACGGTTTGTAGGGGGAGGAGCGATGGCCATCCGGGAGTCGGAGGCGAGGCGGTCGGAGATTGCGAGGCTCGCTCGCACCAGCGGTCTGGCCAGTGTCGAGGATCTGTCTGCCCAATTCGGGGTGACTGCATCCACGATTCGTCGCGACCTGAGTCAGTTGACTGCCCAGGGAGTAATTGCTCGAACGTACGGCGGGGCGATTGCTCTCAACCCTCATCCGGAATCCTCCTTGCGTCAACGCGCAATGGAGGGATTCGACGCCAAACGGGGCATCGCCGAATGGGCTGCTGAGCAGGTCCGGCCCGGAGAAACCGTGCTCCTTGATGCAGGTACCACCGTCGGAGCGATGGGAGAGTTCTTACGTCACGTGACGAATTTGACGGTGATCGCTGCAGGGCTGACGGCGCTCGAGGCGTTAGCCGACGCTGATGGTGTTCGAGTCGAATGTCTCGGGGGGACCCTGAGACAGCTCAGTCAAGGATTCGTCGGGCCACTGGCGGAAGCGTCGCTGCAGCGGGTGTCGTTTGACAAGGCATTCCTCGGTGCCGATGCAGTTACCGCTGACCTGGGTATTTGTGAAGCTGAGCTCGATCAGACCCGGCTCAAGGAAATGATGATCGAACGTGCCGGCGAGGTCTACATCCTCGCCCACTCCGCCAAGCTCGGTGAACGTCCTTTCCATGCGTGGGCGCCGATACCGCCGGGGGCCGTGCTGGTTACCGATGCTGCAGTAGACGCAAAGCAAGTCGCGTTGTTCGAGGATGCAGGTATCCGAGTCCAAGTGGTGTGAGTTCCCGCTGCGTGCCGATCCGGGCACGGTGTCCGGCGTCACATGATATCCGAATTCGTGAAAATCGACTTAAACGGGCAATCTTGCTGGGGAAATGGATACCTCTGAGTCTCTGACCTGTGGATTTGTCAAAGACTTCGGCGGACGCGTAACTTATTCCAAGTCAGAGCGACACGGACACCGACTCCCACCTGCGAGGGTGAGTGACACGAGGTTGTACGAAGTGCCTGGCGAACACAATCCAGTTTTTCTTCACGGGGTTCCGGTTTGCGCCGGTGGCCAGGTTGGGATAGGCTGGAAAAGTTGCCCCGGAGCGGCGGCCGTAGGGTCGTGGTGATGGTGTGTGCGTGTTCTTTGAGAACTCAACAGTGTGTCGATGAATGTCAGTGCCAAAATTTTTTTGGTACTTCACATGTCGGATGATGTTCCGGGCCTTCGGGTTTCGGTTCTGATGTTCGGGGTGTGAGTATTTTTCGTCGGTGATTGTTCATTCTTCCGTCTGAATGGTTGCCGACACATTTTTTGCTAGTTGAGTTTTTTTGCTAGTGATTTGACTCTTTTTGTCTATGACTGATTAGCCGGCCTTCGGGTTGGTGATATCTAGAGTCTTCAACGGAGAGTTTGATCCTGGCTCAGGACGAACGCTGGCGGCGTGCTTAACACATGCAAGTCGAGCGGTAAGGCCTTTCGGGGTACACGAGCGGCGAACGGGTGAGTAACACGTGGGTGATCTGCCCTGCACTTCGGGATAAGCCTGGGAAACTGGGTCTAATACCGGATATGACCTCCTATCGCATGGTGGGTGGTGGAAAGATTTATCGGTGCAGGATGGGCCCGCGGCCTATCAGCTTGTTGGTGGGGTAATGGCCTACCAAGGCGACGACGGGTAGCCGACCTGAGAGGGTGACCGGCCACACTGGGACTGAGACACGGCCCAGACTCCTACGGGAGGCAGCAGTGGGGAATATTGCACAATGGGCGAAAGCCTGATGCAGCGACGCCGCGTGAGGGATGACGGCCTTCGGGTTGTAAACCTCTTTCAGCAGGGACGAAGCGCAAGTGACGGTACCTGCAGAAGAAGCACCGGCTAACTACGTGCCAGCAGCCGCGGTAATACGTAGGGTGCAAGCGTTGTCCGGAATTACTGGGCGTAAAGAGTTCGTAGGCGGTTTGTCGCGTCGTTTGTGAAAACCAGCAGCTCAACTGCTGGCTTGCAGGCGATACGGGCAGACTTGAGTACTGCAGGGGAGACTGGAATTCCTGGTGTAGCGGTGAAATGCGCAGATATCAGGAGGAACACCGGTGGCGAAGGCGGGTCTCTGGGCAGTAACTGACGCTGAGGAACGAAAGCGTGGGTAGCGAACAGGATTAGATACCCTGGTAGTCCACGCCGTAAACGGTGGGCGCTAGGTGTGGGTTCCTTCCACGGAATCCGTGCCGTAGCTAACGCATTAAGCGCCCCGCCTGGGGAGTACGGCCGCAAGGCTAAAACTCAAAGGAATTGACGGGGGCCCGCACAAGCGGCGGAGCATGTGGATTAATTCGATGCAACGCGAAGAACCTTACCTGGGTTTGACATATACCGGAAAGCTGCAGAGATGTGGCCCCCCTTGTGGTCGGTATACAGGTGGTGCATGGCTGTCGTCAGCTCGTGTCGTGAGATGTTGGGTTAAGTCCCGCAACGAGCGCAACCCCTATCTTATGTTGCCAGCACGTTATGGTGGGGACTCGTAAGAGACTGCCGGGGTCAACTCGGAGGAAGGTGGGGACGACGTCAAGTCATCATGCCCCTTATGTCCAGGGCTTCACACATGCTACAATGGCCAGTACAGAGGGCTGCGAGACCGTGAGGTGGAGCGAATCCCTTAAAGCTGGTCTCAGTTCGGATCGGGGTCTGCAACTCGACCCCGTGAAGTCGGAGTCGCTAGTAATCGCAGATCAGCAACGCTGCGGTGAATACGTTCCCGGGCCTTGTACACACCGCCCGTCACGTCATGAAAGTCGGTAACACCCGAAGCCGGTGGCTTAACCCCTTGTGGGAGGGAGCCGTCGAAGGTGGGATCGGCGATTGGGACGAAGTCGTAACAAGGTAGCCGTACCGGAAGGTGCGGCTGGATCACCTCCTTTCTAAGGAGCTTCTCCAATGTCAGGGTTCACACAGGTGAATTACTGGTTGGCAGAGACCGTTTCGGACACGATGTTGTCCGGCGGTTGCTCATGGGTGGATCGCTGACAAACTTGATCGTCGTACGGTTTCTCCTCTGTGGGAAACCGACGAACAATATATCGACATACTGTTGGGTCCTGAGAGAACACGCGAGTGTTTCCTCGAAGGAAGTAACGACAAATGACTGCAGTTGTCATACCGGTCCACTTTGGTGGGTGTTGGTGTCAACGTGTATGTGGTTGTTTGTGTGTTGTTTGAGAACTGCACAGTGGACGCGAGCATCTTTGTTGTAAGTAATGAAGAGCGTACGGTGGATGCCTTGGCACCAGGAGCCGATGAAGGACGTAGGAGGCTGCGATAAGCCTCGGGGAGCTGTCAACCGAGCTGTGATCCGAGGATGTCCGAATGGGGAAACCCAGCACGAGTGATGTCGTGTTACCCGCGCCTGAATATATAGGGCGTGTGGAGGGAACGTGGGGAAGTGAAACATCTCAGTACCCACAGGAAGAGAAAACAACCGTGATTCCGTGAGTAGTGGCGAGCGAAAGCGGAAGAGGCTAAACCATGGGTGTGTGATAGCCGGCAGGCGTTGCATTCGTGGGGTTGTGGGGTTCATTTTGTCAATACTGCCGTGTTGGCCAACAGTAAGAAATCACAGGGTTAGTGGAAGTGGTCTGGAACGGCCTGTCGTAGAGGGTGAGAATCCCGTACACGAAAACTTTGTGACTGTTGTAATGGAAACCCAAGTAGCACCGGGCCCGTGAAATCTGGTGTGAATCTGTCGGGACCACCCGATAAGCCTGAATACTCCCTGGTGACCGATAGCGGACTAGTACCGTGAGGGAAAGGTGAAAAGTACCCCGGGAGGGGAGTGAAATAGTACCTGAAACCGTGCGCTTACAATCCGTCAGAGCCTTCGAGCAGTTTACTGCTGGGGGTGATGGCGTGCCTTTTGAAGAATGAGCCTGCGAGTTAGTGGCATGTCGCGAGGTTAACCCGTGTGGGGTAGCCGTAGCGAAAGCGAGTCCGAATAGGGCGATCGTAGTGGCATGCTCTAGACCCGAAGCGGAGTGATCTACCCATGGCCAGGTTGAAGCGACGGTAAGACGTCGTGGAGGACCGAACCCACTTAGGTTGAAAACTGAGGGGATGAGTTGTGGGTAGGGGTGAAAGGCCAATCAAACTCCGTGATAGCTGGTTCTCCCCGAAATGCATTTAGGTGCAGCGTCGCGTGTTTCTCACCGGAGGTAGAGCTACTGGATGGTCTAGGGGGCCCACAAGCTTACCGAAATCAGCCAAACTCCGAATGCCGGTGAGTGAGAGCGCGGCAGTGAGACTGCGGGCGATAAGGTTCGTAGTCGAGAGGGAAACAGCCCAGATCGCCAGCTAAGGTCCCTAAGCGTGTACTAAGTGGAAAAGGATGTGGGGTCGCGAAGACAACCAGGAGGTTGGCTTAGAAGCAGCCACCCTTGAAAGAGTGCGTAATAGCTCACTGGTCAAGTGATCCTGCGCCGACAATGTAGCGGGGCTCAAGTACACCACCGAAGCTGCGGCATTCACGCAATAGCCCCCAGTTGATCCACGGATTTTCTGGCAGGTGTGTGGATGGGTAGGGGAGCGTCGTGTGGCCATGGAAGCGGCAGGGTGACCTAGCCGTGGAGGCCACACGAGTGAGAATGCAGGCATGAGTAGCGAAAGACGAGTGAGAAACTCGTCCGCCGAATGACCAAGGGTTCCTGGGCCAGGTTAATCCGCCCAGGGTGAGTCGGGACCTAAGACGAGGCCGACAGGCGTAGCCGATGGACAACGGGTTGATATTCCCGTACCCGTGTGAACGCGCCCATGGTGAATCAGTGATACTAACCATCCTGAAGCCACGAGAAGACCTTCGGGTCTCGAGTTGGTGGATGCATGGGACCTGATCTGGTAGTAGCCAAGCGATGGGGTGACGCAGGAAGGTAGCTGAGCCAGTCAGTGGTAATACTGGTGTAAGCGTGTAGGGCGTGACCTAGGCAAATCCGGGTCGCACACAAGCCTGAGACGTGATGCGTAGCCGATTGAGGCGAATTCAGTGATCCTATGCTGCCGAGAAAAGCCTCTAGCGAGCTTTCACACGGCCCGTACCCCAAACCGACACAGGTGGTCAGGTAGAGAATACTAAGGCGATCGAGATAACTATGGTTAAGGAACTCGGCAAAATGCCCCCGTAACTTCGGGAGAAGGGGGGCCCTGTCTGGTGACGACATTTACTGTCTGAGCTGGGTGGGGCCGCAGAGACCAGTGAGAAGCGACTGTTTACTAAAAACACAGGTCCGTGCGAAGTCGTAAGACGATGTATACGGACTGACGCCTGCCCGGTGCTGGAAGGTTAAGAGGACCGGTTAGTTCCTTCGGGAGCGAAGCTGAGAATTTAAGCCCCAGTAAACGGCGGTGGTAACTATAACCATCCTAAGGTAGCGAAATTCCTTGTCGGGTAAGTTCCGACCTGCACGAATGGCGTAACGACTTCTCAGCTGTCTCAACCGTAGACTCGGCGAAATTGCATTACGAGTAAAGATGCTCGTTACGCGCGGCAGGACGAAAAGACCCCGGGACCTTCACTACAGCTTGGTATTGGTGTTCGGTTCGGTTTGTGTAGGATAGGTGGGAGACTGTGAAACGGTGACGCCAGTTATCGTGGAGTCGTTGTTGAAATACCACTCTGATCGAATTGGACCTCTAACCTCGGACCATGATCTGGTTCAGGGACAGTGCCTGGTGGGTAGTTTAACTGGGGCGGTTGCCTCCCAAAATGTAACGGAGGCGCCCAAAGGTTCCCTCAGCCTGGTTGGCAATCAGGTGTCGAGTGCAAGTGCACAAGGGAGCTTGACTGTGAGACTGACAGGTCGAGCAGGGACGAAAGTCGGGACTAGTGATCCGGCACCGGCAAGTGGAAGCGGTGTCGCTCAACGGATAAAAGGTACCCCGGGGATAACAGGCTGATCTTCCCCAAGAGTCCATATCGACGGGATGGTTTGGCACCTCGATGTCGGCTCGTCGCATCCTGGGGCTGGAGTAGGTCCCAAGGGTTGGGCTGTTCGCCCATTAAAGCGGCACGCGAGCTGGGTTTAGAACGTCGTGAGACAGTTCGGTCTCTATCCGCCGCGCGCGTTAGAAACTTGAGGAAGGCTGTCCCTAGTACGAGAGGACCGGGACGGACGAACCTCTGGTGTGCCAGTTGTTCCGCCAGGAGCACCGCTGGTTAGCTACGTTCGGAAGGGATAACCGCTGAAAGCATCTAAGCGGGAAGCCTGTTCCAAGATGAGGTTTCTCACCCCCTCGAGGGGGTAAGGCCCCCGGCAGACCACCGGGTTGATAGGCCAGAACTGGAAGTGCAGTAATGCATGCAGGTGACTGGTACTAATAGGCCGAGGACTTACCACAAAGAAGCTACGCGTCCACTGTGCGGTATCTGAAACAACACACAGATACTGATGAGAAACCCTGTTTTCTCCATCCCCCAACACCAGAAACTGGTGTTGACGGGTGGTGAAACCAGGTGATCAGAAGAAGGTTACTGTGACAGTTTCATAGAGTTACGGCGGTCATAGCGAAGGGGAAACGCCCGGTCCCATTCCGAACCCGGAAGCTAAGCCCTTCAGCGCCGATGGTACTGCACTCGACAGGGTGTGGGAGAGTAGGACACCGCCGAACACACATTAGAGAAGCCCCCCAACCAGTACTGGTTGGGGGGCTTTCTCGTACCCAAAACACCCCCACCATCACCAACACCCGAAAGCACCGCCGCCGGCACCCCCGACTTCGAGCGAACGGCACTTTCGTCGCCTCAGATCGACCGAACGTACCGTTCACACCATCAAAGGGGCGGGCACGCCGCCGGCACCCCGGCATGGAGTGAACGACACGCTCACCCTCTTGGGCGAGGGGAACGGTACGTTCACACCATCAGGGCAGGGCAGGGCAGGGCAGGGCAGGTGAGCGGATGGGCAGGGCCGGCAGGCGTTATCGCAGAGCCGCCTGCAGCACCTCGCAGAGCACGTCCAGCGTCCTCGAGTACTGCGACTGCGTCGGCGTGCTGTAGCCGACGACGATGCCGTCACCGCCGACTGACGACACGTCGGGATGTCGGAAGACCGACAGCCCTTCGAGCCCGAGATCGCGCGCCTGGGCCGCTGCAAGAACAGATTGTTCGGTGCCGGAGGGCAGACGGATCACAGCGTGAAGTCCCGCGGAGATCCCCCCGACCCTGACCTGGGGTACTTGCTGCGCAAGTGTCGCGACCAGTTGATCGCGTCGTCGTCGGTACGAGGTGCGCATCTTTCGAATATGGCTGTCGAATCTTCCGGATTCGATGAAGTCCGCCAAGGTCAATTGATCCGTTGAACTTACCCAGCGTTCGTAGGGTCCCTTTGTTGCGAGGACAGGTTCGATCAGCCTGTCCGGCAACACCATCCATCCGATGCGAATGGCCGGCGACAGTGTCTTGCTGACAGTGCCCAGGTACGCAACGTGCTGCGG
This sequence comes from Rhodococcus sp. RCBS9, assembly GCF_029457415.1. Taxonomy (NCBI): domain Bacteria; kingdom Bacillati; phylum Actinomycetota; class Actinomycetes; order Mycobacteriales; family Nocardiaceae; genus Rhodococcus; species Rhodococcus sp. RCBS9. The sequence continues at coordinate 3,167,466 of NZ_CP120422.1, forward strand.
TGCGATTCCTTGGAGTGCACCGACAGGTTTTCTGTCGTAACGGAATTCGCCGTCGTAGTCGTCCTCGATGATGACGCCGCCCGTAGTCGTGGCCCATTCGAGAGCGGTCGCGCGCCTCGCCGGTGTGAGGGGACCGCCGAGAGGGAACTGATGGGTCGGCGTCAGCAGAACACTTTCAGCAGATGTAGAGGCCAATTCGTCTGTGCAAGTGCCTGATTCGTCAACCGATATGGGAACTGTCAGCAGCCCTTCGTCGGCGAGCAACTGCCGGTGCAGGTGAAGGCAGAAAGCGTCGACCGCAATCGTTCCTCCGAGTGCGCGGGCAAGGAGGGAAATCCCGTGACCCGAGCTGGCACTGATCACAATGCAGCTCGGATCGACGCGAACGCCTCTGGTGCGGCTCAGGTATGTGGTGAGGGCGTTTCGGAGTTCGACTCGGCCCCTGGGATCAGTAGTCGCGAACGCGTCGGTCGGCGAGGTGGTCAAAGCACGTCTGGCGGACGAAATCCATGCAGCGCGGGGAAACGCCGACGCGTCGGGCGATCCAGGGAGAAGGCTGTAGGTCCAGCGTCGTCGAGTCGGTGATGGCTCGACCTCGCGGGTGTGTGTGCCGGCGAGCGTGGCGACCAGGGTCCCGGAACCAGGCCGTGTGACAAGCCACCCAGCTGCGGCGAGTTCGGCATAGCAGTCCGCAACGGTGTTTCGGGCAACTCCGAGGTCGAGCGCGAGGGTGCGGGAAGGTGGGAGTCTGGTGCCGGGCTTCAGCAGTCCACTGTCGATCGCGTCGCGAAGGGTCTGAAGCAGTGCAGCGCGAACCCCGATTCCCTGTGGCAGCTCGATATGTAGATCGAACCCAAGATTGGCCCACGAATTCACCACCGGATTGAACCATGTTTCCGGGTCTTTCCGGGATTACCGTTTGAGTTATGACTACAGCAACAGGACAAAGACTGGATATCGCAAAGCTGGCGCCCGAGGTCTACAAGGCGATGATTGCGTTGGATGCCGCTGCACGCAAGGGGCTGGAGCCGACGCTCGTCGAGCTGGTCCTCACGCGTGCGTCGCAGCTGAATCATTGCGCATGGTGCCTGGACATGCACACTCGCGACGCCCGAAAGGTCGGCGTCACGGAGCAGAAGCTCTACCTACTGAACGCGTGGGAAGAAGCGCGAGGGATGTACTCCGATCGTGAACGAGCCGCGCTCGCCTTGACCGAGGCCGTGACAGTCCTCACCGACGGTTTCGTTCCGGACGAGGTGTACAGCGAGGCTGCCGGCGAATTCTCGGACGTGGAACTGGCTCAGCTCATCAGCGTCATTTTGACGATCAATGCGTGGAATCGCATTGCGGTTACCACGAGGAAGGCGCCTCCGGTCCGAGACTGATCCGAGGCCGTGCTCCGCTCTCCGGCAGGGCAGGGTTCCGCCGTCGGAGATCTGGGTAATCGACGCAAAGAGGACCAAAAGATTGGTTCAGGGTGTGAACAAAACCAACAGATTCTTTGAATGTGAGGCAAATCACATAATGTGAGTGGAGATTGTTCTGGGTCATCTACAAGTTGCCCGAATCCCGACAAAGCAGTCTCGGTCGGAAGTTTCCGGCGAAGGGGTCCGCATAGCGGGCCCCTTCTTTTGCGCGCGAGCTGAAAACGCCCCTTCCTGTGAGTTTCCCCAGAATGTCCAAGTTACCGACTGGCTAGCGTTGGCGAAATGTCGGGAACGTCGCGGTTGGATGAGCAGATTTTGGGGGGATCGCGATTGTTGTGCGGTTGGACAAAGGTTCAGTCACCTTCATGGCTAACTCGTCATCCGAATGTCCAAGCTGCGCCCTGAGTGCTCGACGATTGGGTGATCTTTCTTGAAACATGCACTACATTGCCATTCAGTAACTGGCTGATTGCCATAAGTGATCGGCTGATCCTCTCGGAAGTGAGCGCTGGGTGGCGTGGTATTGGGAATCCAGGCAATCGTCCCGCTACCGAAATGTCTTGAAAGGGAAGCTTTGATGACTGTGTCTGGTTCACGGCGTAGGCCGCTTGTTCTCCGGCTCTCGCTAACTGCAGCTATTGCCGTAACGGTGGCCGGTAGTAGCGTCGCTTTTGCTTCGCCAGCTGTGTCCGCGCCGATGCCGGTGCGAACCGCGGCCGCTCCGGCGTTCACCGCCGGGTTGTGTGAGGGCGCCGAGTACACGCCCTCGGAGCAGATGCTCGACATCTCCGGCATTCGGCTGGATCACTACAACGACGGCAACATCGTGCCGATGTACGGCACCACCGATCGGGGTACCTCGGCCGCGGTGGATGCTCCGGTCTGCGGTGTCCGCGACGTCGACGGAATTGCGAAGTCGGAATGGATGTACTGCACGGACTTCGATCTCGATCCGTGTGCCGGTGTCGACGAGAACGGTTTGCCGGTTGACAAGCACAACGACGAGATGGGTGCGACGGTGCCGTCTTCGGGCAATCCCGATCTGTCAGCCGACGATCTCGCTGTCATCAGTTGGTTGCTGCAGAATCCCGCCAAACTCGACGGTGTCGTTTCGGGAAATAGCAGCGAGGATGCACGTTCGGCGCGGCAGACGCTTGTGTGGTGTGTCTCGGACTACGACAATCCGCTGATGGCCGATTTCAAAAGCCTGTGCGACAGGAACATCGGCGACGACGAGCGAGCTCGCATCGTCGAGATCATGAACGTCACGCAGACGCTCGACCTCGTTCGCAAGACACCCGCGACGGGGACTCTGAAGGCCGGCGAGACTGCCGTTTTCACCCTGAATACGAATATGTACCGGAAGCCGATCACTGTTCAGTCCTCGGCGGGCACCGAACTGACCGTCTGTGGTGACAACGCCAAGGCGACGTTGTCTGCAAATCAACTGACGGTCGACGGCCGCGGCGACGCACCGACTGCTGTTGATCTTTGCCTCACCGCTGCGGCCGGCGGGGACTACTCGGTGACTGCAAGCGTCATTCCGGATTCGGTCGAGAACCTGCACTGGAACACGGCAGGCGCACAGTGCCAGATCTTCGCGTCGTTCGACACCGTTCGGCCGGCTTCGATGAATGCATCTGCCAGCGTCGGATATGCAGCAGCACCCACGACGACACCGGCAACGAGCACGCCGGCAACAAGCACACCGGCAACAACCACACCGGCAACGACCACACCGGCCACCACGACGCCTGCAACCCCGGTCGTTCCGATCGTGCCGATTGTTCCGATCGTGCCCATCGTGCCGATTGTGCCTGTAGTTCCGGGTGCACCTGTTCCGTCGCAGCCGGTTGCAACTCCCGCAACTCCGGCGCCGTCGGCTCCGAAGCCGGCCACTGGCCCCCGCCCGGTTGCCATCGACGGTGGTGCTGCTGAACAGAATTCAGGCCGTAACGTCGCCGTCGCAGTGACGGGCCTCGGGCTTGTCGGAATGGCTGCTGCCGGAGCAGTTGCTCTCCGCCGCAAGCGATCCTGACACCAGGCACGTGTAGTAGACGTCGGCACCGATCACGATTCGTGTGATCGGTGCCGACATTGATCAGACGCAGGGGGCGTCAATTCGCACGAGGTGCCGGGGGCGCCTCATCCCGCAGGAGACAGTTCGATGACCATGTACGAGTCGGATCCCAATCCATCCAATCCATACGACGATCCCAACCACGATCAGCCCGCGAGTCCAGGCAAAGGGCGTCGTGTCGCGTTCATTCTGGCTCTCATCGCGGTGTTGGCCGCCGGTGCTTCCATGGCCTTCGTCGGCCTGCGATCCTCCGATGGCGATGCTGCGATCCCGCCGAGTCCGGGAGTTGTCATGTCGCACTCCGTGAATCCGGCAACGCCTACGGATGCGTTGATGACTCCCAACACCCTTTCGCTCGACCCGGTCGGTGTTCAGGCGCCGATCGTGGACGCCACCGTGCCGGAAGGAGTTCTCACTCCGCCGGAGAACGTCAAGAACGTCGGAATCTGGCTCGACGGTGCATCTCTCGATTCCGCCACCGGCACGACCTTGATTGCCGGACACGTCAATCTGACCGGCCAGGGTAACGGCGCGCTGTTCGACCTGGGCACGATCGAGCCGGGTGAAGTGATCCGTACATCCGACGCGACGGGTAAGAGCACGTCGTGGAAGGTGACTGCGGTGACGACGCGCCCGAAGGCCGATGGTGTGGAGGAAAGCGTGCTGGCCGGCCCGGAGGGCCCTCGTAAGTTGGCAGTCGTAACCTGCGGCGGTGAACTGCAATTCGAGGACGGTGTGGGCAACTACGCCGACAACGTCTACCTGTACGCGGATCTGATGGTCTGAGGCACAGGAATGATCCCGACGGTCCCCGATCTCTCTTCGTAGAGATCGGGGACCGCCTGTTGGATAGTGTCGCAGGTATGGATCTTCACCTGTCTGGAAAGCGTGCGATCGTTGCCGGTGGTAGCAAGGGGATCGGTTTGGCAATCGCCAGAGGTCTGGCCGCTGAAGGGGTCGACATCGCGATACTCGCGCGCACTGAGCGAACCGTCGTAAGCGTTGCACGAGATTTGGTTTCGGAGTTCGGAATTCGTGCGATCGGAGTCGTGACGGATACGCGAGACGACGACGCGGTTCAGGCGTCGGTGCGGCAAGTGGTAAAGGAGTTCGGCGGTGTCGACATTCTGGTCAATTCGGCAGCGACGCCGTTCAGCGCCGGAAAGCCGACGGATTTCGAGGCGACCACCGACGACGTCGTGCGAGACGAAGTCGAAGTGAAAGTGCTGGGGTACCTGCGAACTGCGCGCGCTGTGGCGCCGTATCTGATCGATCAGGGTTGGGGTCGGATCATCAACATCAGCGGTTTGGGTGCCAGACAGGCCACTTCGATCGCCCACACGATCCGCAACGTCAGTGTGTCTGCACTGACCAAGAATCTTGCGGACGAGCTGGGCCCCAAGGGAATCAACGTCACCGTCGTCCATCCGGGCGTGACGAGGACCGAGAGGTTGACCGCACGGATTACGCGCGAGTCGGAAGAATCCGGCCGCTCGCAGGCAGAGGTGGAGCGTGGTATTGCGACGAACTCGATACATCGGATCATCGATGCCGAAGAAGTAGCCGACGTCGTGACCTTCCTGGCATCGCCGCGAAGCATCGCGATCACCGGTGACGCAGTGGCAGCGGGTGGAGGGGTGCCGGGGCCGGTCTACTACTGAAATTGTGCGTACTGCTACCTGCCGGCGGTGGTGACGATCGTGTGAACGCGTCCGCCCCCGAGTCTCTTGCTTTCGTACATCGCCGAATCGGCGACTTTCTGCATGTCCGTGAACGCTGCTGCGCGGTCTTCTCCGGCGACGAATTTGTGGGTACGCACGGCGATTCCGATGCTCGACGTCGATGGTATCTCGTCGGGATTCGAGTGCATTGCCGGTCCGATCGAGTTGAGCATCGGTCCGATGGCTGGCACGGAAAGTCTTTGAACGAGGATGAATTCGTCGCCGCCGACCCGCGCGACGACAGCATCGGCGTGTGCCCAGGCGGATAACCGCTGCGATACCCGGAGAATGATGCGATCGCCGACGTCGTGGCCGTGCACGTCGTTGATCGTCTTGAACCGGTCGATGTCGATCGCGATCACGAGTAGTGCCGCAGATTCTTGACGCTGGAACCCCTCGAGTACCTTCTCGACGTGGCGGTCGAGGCCACGACGGTTCAAGAGGCCGGTGAGAGGATCGAGGTCGGAACTGGAAGCATCCATGCTGAGCATCGTCAGCACGATCTGCGAGATGAATGCGCAGACCACCAACGCGGTGATGACGACCAGTACTTTCGAAACACCAAGGGCTGGATCGCGATCCGGCCCGAACAGAATTGGCTGCGCAGCCACCGCGATCACAAGAAGCGAAAAAGCTATGTGCGCGATCTGCAACTTCGGGTTGTGGAAGTAGGCGATGTAGATGCCGACCAGAGCAAAAATGACACAGGTGAGCAATCGTGCGAGCTGGGAGGAATCTCCAACGACGGAGATCGTGACCGCGATGTCGCAGAAGACCACGAAACCGAACGAGCGACGCTTTGTGGGGCCGAAGACCCACCATGAGACTCCGACTACGAAGCACGAGATCACGACAACAGTGTTGAAGAACAGCGCAATCGTGCTTGTCGGACCGGCAGGGCTGAATCTGTTCAGTAGTGCGCACACTCCCAGTCCGATGACAATGATGCCAAGTAATAGCCGGGTGGCGGTCGTGAGGCCGTTGTCGCGGAGATAGCGAGTGAAGCGGTCGTATTGATCGGGAAGTATCAACCACTCGCGGGTCAGCGTCCTCATCGACTTCATCTGCGATGTCATGAGTGCGTCAGTCTTCGAAGGCCGGAGCGTGCGCCATTCATCGCGAACTGATTCCTCTTCTGTCTGGCACCTTGCAATGCTAACTGGATCGATGCCGCATCGGACCGAGATGTTCGGATCGGCGACCCGGATGTCTGCGTTGCGCCAGCGTGGAGTATAAATACATCTTGTGTCTATGTTGTATTCCGCTTCCGAAACCGTCTTCCGCGAAGTCAAGGAGCTGATCCTTTCCGGCGAGCTCGCCGGCGGGGAGCTGATCAGTGAGGGTGACATCGCTGCACGGACCAATGTGAGCCGAACGCCGGTGCGTGAGGCGTTTCTGCGTCTCGAATCGGAAGGTTGGATGCGCCTCTATCCGAAGAAGGGGGCGCTGATCGTCCCGGTCGCGGATGGGGAAGCGGAACACGTAGTCAGTGCCAGACAGCTCGTCGAGACTCAGAGCGTTCGAGTGGTGTCGGTCCGACCGCACGCACGGGAAGCGCTTGTCGCAGCGTTGCGCGCGAATCTGATCGAGCAACGTGAGATTGCTGATCGCGGGGACGTGGCCGCGTTCAGCGCAATCGATGCAGACTTCCACAAGATGATCGTTGCCGCCGGTGGGAACCCTTTGCTCGACTCGTTCTACGCGAGTCTGCGCGACAGGCAACGACGGATGACAGCCCGGTCGATCTCACGCGACCCTGGCCAACTCTCGCGCATCCTTGCCGATCACACCGCGCTTACCGACCTCGTCGACACAGGCGATGCCGACGGATACAACACTGCCGTCCTCACACACATGCGCCAGGTCCACGGCCTCGGCTTCGAAGGAACTCTGTGATGAGCACCCAAACGATCGGCGCTGGGACCGCGGCCGAAACTCGTCTCGAGGGTGAACGCCTCTCCGGCGGAAAGTGGCTGTGGCTGACCGTTGCCGCCAGTATGTTCGCCGCTGCCTGGGGCGGAAACGAATTCACCCCACTGCTGGTGATGTACCGACTCGACCACGGCTATTCGCCGGTGATGGTCGATTTCTTCCTCTTCGCCTACGTCGTCGGAATTGTGCCGGCCCTGCTGCTCGGCGGCCCGCTGTCCGATCGATTGGGTCGACGCCCGATCATGCTCCCCGCGCCGATCATCGCGATCGCCGGTTCGACGCTGCTCGCTTTCGGGGCGGACTCCGCCGCTGCTCTCATCCTGGGAAGAATCCTCTGTGGCATCGCCTTGGGGATCGGTATGGCCGTCGGCGGCTCCTGGGTCAAGGAGTTGTCCACGCAACCTTGGGATCCGACGGCGTCGGAAGGCGCAGGTGCTCGGCGAGCAGCGATGAGTCTGACCGCGGGCTTCGCCTTGGGAGCGGGTGCTGCGGGAATCTTGGCGCAGTGGGCGCCCATGCCGAGTGTGTTGGCGTACGTGCTGCACATCGCGATCACCGTCCTCGCCGCCATGGCGCTGTGGCGTGCGCCCGAAACACGACCGGCACAGGCGAAATCCGACCGTCGCAGGTTGATCGACGACCTCAAGATCCCCTCGGCAGGTCACCGCAGATTCCTCTACGTCGTTGTTCCGTTGGCGCCGTGGGTGTTCGGTGCCGCCAGTGTCGCGTATGCAGTTATTCCGGCGCTCATGACCGGGCACAGTGGCGATGCGCCCGTGGCCTTTTCGGCTCTGCTGTGCATGGTCGCGCTGACATGCGGATTCGCGATTCAGTCGTTGGGGCGCAAGATCGACACCGACCGCAGTGCTCGTGGCGCCGTTGTGGCTCTGGTGTTTCTGGTGGTCGGTATGGCCGGTGCTGCTCTGGTTGCGTCGACGCTGACCGTGGCGATCGCGATCGTGGCTGCAGCGATCCTCGGTTGCGGGTACGGCATGGCACTGGTGTCCGGGTTGCTGGAGATCCAGCGAATTGCGGGGCCGGACGATCTGGCAGGATTGACCGCGGTGTTCTACTCGATCACCTACATCGGGTTCGCGGTGCCTGCGTTGCTGGCGATGCTGTCGGAAAGCATTCCGGCGCTGAGCTACACGGTGACTCTTCTGTTCGGATCAGCCGCCGCCGCTGCCTGCTTGATTCTGATTCTCTTCAAGTCGCGTTCACACCTGCCGAGCGCGTGAAGCCGGTCCGCCGACCCCTGCGAGAGTCGGCGGACCGGGGCGAAATCACGCGTCTACAGTTGCGGAACCGTTTTCCGAACTGTGGACCGAATTGTGTACCGAACCGGCCGGAACCGATGCGGTCTTGTTCAGGCCGTTGAGCAAACCGGTGATATCGACGCCTGAGCTTTCGAGAGTTTCGATGACACCGGCAATCACCTGGGGACTGATGCCCAGGATCGAGCCGATCGAACCCTGCGCCCCGTCGCTGCCGCCGACGATGGAGATCCGATCGATGTCGCCGACCGGCTTCGCTGCTGCTGCGGTGGCGTCGACCAGTGCTGCCAGAACGTCAGGCAGAGTGAGCAACTGCGCGGCCTGCGGGGTGTAGGAATTGAGCGCCTCGGCGATCTGACGCTTACCGGCAGCCTCGGCTTCGAGCTTGGCGCGCAAACCATCCGCTTCGGCCTGCTGTTCGGCGCGAACGGCGTCGGCCGCTACCTTGCGGCCGTCAGCTTCGGCTTCCAGACGTGCTCGAAGGCCGTCGGCATCAGCCTGCTGCTCGGAGCGAACAGCGTCGGCGACGAGCTTTCGTGCATCGGCCTGAGCCCCGCCGGCCTGCCTTGCTGACTCGGCCTGTGCCTGGGCGCGGAGGATCGCGGCCTGTCGCTCACCCTCTGCGCGTGCGATGGAGGCTTGGCGTTCGGCCTCGGCCGGTGCAATGACATCTGCCTGCAATGCCGCTTCCGATTGCTGGGCGCGACGACGCTCGACCTCGGTGCGAGCTTCGACGCGGGCCGCCTCGGCCTGCTCACGTGCGATGCCGACGGCCTTCTCGGCCGTTGCCTGCGCGAGTGGTCCGGCCTGGTCGGCTTCGGCGTTCTCGGCTTCGGTCTGTGCTCGAAGGCGAGCGAGTTCGACGTCGCGCTTCTGATTTGCACTCGCGATCGCAGTGTCGGCCTCGGCCTGTGCGACGGAGCCTGCCTGTCGCGCCTTTGCCGACTGGATCTGCGAATCACGCTCTGCTTCAGCAGTTCCGATCGCGGCATCACGTTTGACCTCGGCGATGCGGCGCTGACCGAGCGATTCGAGGTAGCCGTTGAAGTCGGAGATTCCCGCGATCTTGATGACATCGACTTCCATGCCGATGCGTGCGAGGTCGCCGCCTGCCTCCTCGACCACGCTGCGTGCGAGCGAATCGCGGTTGGAGTTCAGATCCTCGACCGTCATGGTTGCGGTGATTCCGCGCAGGCTGCCGGCGAGGATTTCGTTGATCTGCTGCTGGAGTTCGTCCAGGTCGGAGGTCAGGAATCGTTGCACCGCTGTCTGAACCGCTTCGTCGGCGGAACCGATTCGTACCAGGCCGACTGCCTCGACGTTGACCGGAACACCGTCGTTGGAGAGCGCATTCTTGAGATTGATGCTGACGTTGAACGGCTCGAGCGACATGATGTCGACGCGTTCGATTCCCGGAATCTTGAACCGGGCTCCGCCGCGGACGACTTTCGGCTTGCCTCGTCCGGTGAAGACCGCCACTTCGTTCGGCGGGACCTTGACGTAGTTCTTCACGTAGATCGCGGGGAGAACGATGAAGATGATTACTGCGACTACAACCGCAATGATGATGATTGGCAGCATGTATCGAGTCCTTAGATCGCGTCGTCAACCGTGACGACGTGAAGGTATTGATCGTCTACATCGGCGATGTAGACGGTGGTGCCGGTGGTGAGCGCCATCGGCTGTGCACTGACGGCCTTGGCCTGCACGCGATTGCCTTCGGCGTCGACGAACGAGACTTCTCCCCAACCTTCGGCTGCAATGGTGAGGGTGACCGTGCCCAACAGCCCGGAGTACGAAGCTCGTCCGATGTGCGAATTATCTTGTTGCTCAATGAGATAGGGGAGAAGTAGGCCGCGCGTGACGACAACGAGAACGGCGGCGAGTGCGAGTGCTGCAATCGCCGCTACCAATGTCGGAGCGTCCGCGAGAGTGGCAGCTACGCCGCCGGCGCCGAAGCCGAAAAGTGCTGTGGCCAAGGTTGTCAGGCTCAGAAATGGCAGCCCGTCTGCGTGGCCGCCGCCCAGATCTGCAACCTCGCCGACGGCAAAGGCTCCGATCAGGGCGACGACCCCGATTACGAAACATATTGTGAATACAACGAACATCGATCCCCCGATCTACCTGTCGAGGAAGCGTGCCCTGAGAATTGTGTTGTCGGGGTCGTCCCTCGGCCCACCTCTATAGTAAAGGTAAGACAAAGCTAATCGGCGCATTCGGAATGTTTCGGCGTGGTGATATCGCGGTGAGAGAGCGTCAGAGACGAGGCAGAGAGCGCTGATTCAGCCATGCATCCCACAGTGGGCGCAATGGAGTGTCGGTGAAACGTGAAGCGAGATCGGTGAATTGCTCGGTACTGACCGTGCTGTGCCGATGCTTCGTGGTCCACTGACGGATCAGTTCGAAGAACTTCTCGTCTCCGAGAACGCCGCGCAGGGCGTGCAGAGTCAATGCGCCCCGCTTGTAGATTCGATCGTCGAACATCAGGGCAGGACCGGGATTGGCGACGATCAAGTCCTGAGATTTACGCCCGAGCCCTTGATAGGCGTTTGTCGCGAGTTGGTTCGAGGACGGACCACCGGAATTCTCGGACCAGATCCACTCCGCGTAACAGGCAAAGCCTTCGTGCAGCCAGATGTCGCACCACTGCCCGAGAGTGAGGCTGTTGCCGAACCATTGATGGGCAAGCTCGTGTGCGACAAGACGTTCGGAACCGCGCCTGCCTGTGCAATGGTTGGCTCCGAAGATCGAGAGTCCCTGCGCTTCGATGGGGATTTCGAGTTCGTCGTCGGTGACCACAGCGGTGTAGTCGGCAAAGGGATACGGGCCGAACAGCTTTCCGAAGACCTCCAGCATCTGGGGTTGGCGCCCGAAGTCGACGTCGAACGCTGCGCGCAGCCGAGGTGGGTGAACGGCGAAGACCGGTACCGGCCCGGCGCTCACTTGTCGGTGCTCGTACTGACCGATCTGAATGGTTGCCAGGTAGGTTGCCATCGGTTCGGTCTGCTCGTAGACCCACGTCGTCTGACTCGCACGGGTCTGCTTGCGGATCAGCTTGCCGTTGGCGAGGGCATAGAACGGGGAATCGGTGGTGATCGAGATTCGGTACGACGCTTTGGAAATCGGATGGTCGTCGCACGGGAACCAGGACGCCGCGCCGTTGGGCTGACTTGCGACCAAAGTTCCTTCGTCGAGTTCCTCCCAGCCGACTTCGCCCCACAGGCTCTTGATCGGCTCGGGGTTGCCGCTGTACGCGATGGTGACCGACAGGGCACCGCCCGCGGGGATCTTGGTAGACGGCGTGAGGATCAGCTTGTTGTTCAAGTGCGCGTACTTGGTGCCGCGGGCACCGTTGACGGACACCTTGGACACCTGCAGGTTCTGTGCGAGGTCGAAGCTGAACTTGGATCGGCTCTCGGTGGTGACAGCGGTGATGACAGCTTTGCCGGCGAGACGGTTGCTGAAGACCTTGTACGTCAGTTCCAGTTCGTACCGGGACACGCGGTACCCGCGGTTGCCGTTGAGCGGCAGGTACGGATCGATCGGCTCCTCGAGCATTCGGTTCGGCTTCACGACGCCACCCACGGTGCAATCGGGTTGCCCTGCCAGCGGGTGGAGGGCGGAACGGTGTCACCTCGCATCACCAGAGATGCAGGCCCTACCGTCGCTCCCGCGCCGATGCCGGCTGCGGGTAGCGCGACACAGTGCGGTCCCAGCGTTGCTCCTGCTCCCAAAGTGACGGTGTCCATGGACATGATCCGATCATGGAAGAGATGAGTTTGCACGACGCACCCCCGTTCCACTGTCGCTCCGTCGCCCAAAGTCACAAGATCTGCCTCGGGTAGCCAGTACGACTCACACCAAACGCCCTTACCGATCTTGGCCCCGAGTCCACGCAAGAAGATGTTCAGTACGGCCGTACCAGTCGCCGCGCGAGCGAACCACGGCGCCGCGACGGTCTCGACGAAGGCGTCGGCTACCTCGTTTCGCCAGACGAACGAACTCCACAGCGGATGCTCGACCTTGGCGATGCGTCCGACGACGATCCACTTGGCGGCGATGGTGATCGCGCCCGCCACTGCTCCGGCGACGAGCAGAATTACGCCGCTCAGCAGAGCCGCGAACCAGAATCCGACTGCGCCGACCAGTGCTTCGAGTGCAAACAGAACACCGAGACCAATGCCGAACGTGACCATGACGGGGATCAGTCGGCAGGTTTCGACCACTCCGCGGGCGATCTTGAGGCGCATGGGCGGATTGAACGTGCGGGCGGCGTCGGTGTCTCCGGCAGCCCTTCTCAGACGTACCGGTGGACTACCCAGCCACGATGATCCGGACTTGGCCTTGGACGGGGTAGCCGACAGAACCGCCACCAGACCGTTCTTGGGGACGCGTCGACCGGGGGCGGTCATACCGGAGTTGCCGAGGAACGCGCGCTTGCCGATCTTCGCCTGTTCGATGTGCATCCAGCCGCCGCCGAGGCCGTAGCTCGCAACCATGGTGTCGTCAGCGAGGAATGCGCCGTCGGCGACCGTCGTGAACTTGGGAAGGAGGAGCACGGTGGAGGCTTCGACGTTCTTGCCGATCTTGGCGCCGAGAAGGCGGAGCCATCCCGGTGTCAGCAGGCTCGCGTAGAGCGGGAAGAGGAAGGTTCTGGCCGAGTCGAGCAGGCGTTCGGTCGCCCACACCTGCCAGCCGATGCGGCTGCGGACAGGGTGGTAACCGGGGGTCAGCCCGATCGAGAGAAGACGAACGGCCACAAGGGTGACGACTGCGAAGACGAGCAAACTCAGGATGGTCGCGACGGGAAGCATGATCAGCGATTGGAGCACTGCACTCGCGAGCGTGTCGGTGTCGCGAATCCACCAACCGATCAATGCGATCCCGGCCATCAGCGCGAAGATCGGCATACCGGCCAGGAAGACCGAGGTGACGCCGTATACCGGCACCCAGCCGGGTGCGCGCTTCGGATGTTCGGCCGGCCAAGGATGATTCGCTTTCCCGACCTTGGTGGCGGGGGAGCCGGCCCACTGCTGGTTTGCCTTCACTCGGCCGAACACCGCAGATCCGGGTTCGACGACGGCGTCGCGACCGATACGCGCGCCGGGCAGAAGCGTCGAGCGTGAACCGACGGAGGCGCCGTCGCCGATCTTGATCTCGCCGATGTGAATGACGTCGCCGTCGATCCAGTGGCCGGAGAGGTCGACTTCGGGTTCGACGGAGCAGCCGTCACCGAGTTCGAGCATGCCGGTGATGGGAGGAAGTGTGTGGAGATCGACGCCGCTGCCGATGTCGGCGCCGAGGGCGCGGGCGTAGTAGAGCATCCACGGTGCGCCCGAAAGGTTTGCTGCGCCACTGGCTTCGGTGAGTCGGAGCGCTATCCACAGACGCAGGTGTTCACTACCACCTCGCGGGTACGTTCCTGGCTCCAACTTGCGTAGGAGCAGGCGCGCCCCGACGACGGCGAGGGTCATACGGCCGATCGGCGTGATGAACACGATGAACGCCAACAGGATCCACCACCACGAGACCGTGGGCGCCCAGCTGACGTCGACGAACCAGCCGAGGACGTTGTTCGCGATCGCCAGCCACGTCACCCACTGCAGTCCGGTGAGCGTCGTGAGCGGAACGGTGACGGCGATCTGCGCGAGCTGAGTCTTCAAGGGTGTCGGAGCGACGATGCGCGGCTCCACAGTTTCGGTGGGTGCCAATTCGTCGAGATATTCGGCGAGCGATCCCAACCGTGGGTGGTCGTAGAGCTGTGCGACGGTCACTTCGGGGAACCGCTCGCGCAGGGCGGTTACCAGCTGAGCCGCAGAGAGGGATCCGCCGCCCACTTCGAAGAAGTCGTCGTCGAGTCCGGTGATCTGCGCGCCCAGGATCGATCCCCACAGGCCGGCAACCCAGGCAGCGGTGCCGTCGAGGCCCAACGCGGCCCCCGCATCTTCACCGGCGCCGGGCAAGGGCCACGGCAGCGCATTGCGGTCGACCTTGCCTGACGTACGCGTCGGAAGTTCGTCCATCAACGCCAGACGCGGCACGAGGGCTGCTGGTAGCTGCTCGCTGAGCAGTGCATGAGCGGCCTTGAGATCGAAGTCGGGATCCGTGCTGGCGATGTATCCGACGAGGAGCTGGTTGCCGGCTGCCGTCTTCTTCACGGCTGCGGCAGCGCCGCTCACACCCGGCAGGTTCTGCAAGGCGTTGTCGACCTCACCGAGTTCGATGCGCCTGCCGCCGAGCTTGACCTGATCGTCTGCGCGGCCCTGGAACATCAGGCCGGTGGTTTCGAGCCGGACCAGGTCGCCGCTTCGGTAGGCGCGTTCCCACCCGAGAGAGGGCATCGACGCGTACTTCTCGGCGTCCTTCGCGGGGTCGAGGTAACGGGCGAGGCCGACGCCGCCGATCACCAGCTCGCCCACCTCACCGACCGCGACGGGATTGCTCTGGGCGTCGACGACGGCAAGGTCCCAGCCGTCGAGGGGGAGGCCGATGCTGACGGGACTCTTGCCGTCCATCAGTGCGCCGCAGGCGACGACGGTTGCCTCGGTGGGGCCGTAAGTGTTCCAGACCTCGCGGCCCTCGACGGCCAGGCGCTCTGCCAGTTCGGGTGGGCAGGCTTCGCCGCCGAAGATCAGGAGTCGAACGGCTTCGAGGGCCTCGGCCGGCCACAGAGACGCAAGCGTCGGCACAGTGGAGACGATGCTGACGTCACGCGAGACCAGCCACGGGCCGAGGTCCATGCCGCTGCGAACCAGCGAACGAGGAGCCGGGACGAGGCAGGCGCCGTGGCGCCACGCGAGCCACATCTCCTCGCAGGACGCGTCGAATGCCACGGAGAGTCCCGCGAGGACGCGGTCACCAGGCCCGATGGGCTCGTCCTGGAGGAACATGCGCGCCTCGGCGTCGACGAAGGCAGCGGCATTGAGGTGAGTGACCGCGACGCCCTTGGGGGTGCCCGTGGATCCTGAGGTGAAGATGATCCAGGCGTCGTCCTCGGGTTCGGGTTCGCGAACCGGTGGATGTTCGAGCCGCTTCGGCGCCGTCCCCGGCTGGATTCCGTCGCCGGTGATGATCGCCGCTACCTGCGCCTCGCCGAACACCAACTCGGCGCGCTCTTCCGGATCGTCGGCGTCGACGGGAACGTAGGCGGCGCCCGCCGCGAGGATCGACAGGATCGCGACGTACAGCGAACGCGAACCTGACGGCATCCTGATTCCGACGCGGTCACCTGCGCCGACGCCGGCATCACCGAGCCAGCGCGCACCGAGCTCGATCTCGTCGAGCAACTCCGAGTACGACAGTGTGGTGTCGCCGTCGTCGATGGCGGGTGCTTCCGGGTTGGCCTCGGCTGAGGCCCGCACGATGTCGATGAGCGTGCGCGGCGCAGGTGCATGCGCCGACCGTAGGAATACGGACGGAATCCCGAAAGATTGTTCCGTCTCCGACTGCGACTGGAGTGGCAAACCCGTTGGTCCTGTTCTACTCACGAAACTTAGAGTCCTGCGAACTGTCGAGTTGAAAGTCTCATGACAAGTTTGCGAGTTGGTGAACAGATATGCCTAATGCAACATGCCGAACGTGCCGGTCAGTCCGTACTGGCAGCTTGCGCGTGGCCTTCTGCCGAGTCGGCGAACTCGGGTGTGTCGAACACCTCTCCGCCCAGCGGATCGACGACCTTCGATTCCTCGGAGAAGTCGACGGCGCCGGTATCCGGGTCGATGTTGACCGCATGGGCGGGAACTTCGTGGACCGCGACGAGCATGTGGGCGTCGGAGGGATCCGTCATGATTCCGCTTTGTGACGGGGTCAGCCCGGCGAAGGTCGACGAGATCTTCAGATCGCGGAGCCGCTTTTCGGTGGGTTGCGGAACGTCGGTCGATGCCGAGGCATTTGTAGAAACCCGCAGGTAGCGTGGTGCTGAAGCGACCTCGTATCGGAACGCCTTCAGCATCGACAGACATGCCAGCACCATGATGACCGAGAACGGTACCGCCGTGGCGATGGCAACGGTTTGCAGCGCCGTGAGCGATCCACTGCCACCCACGATGAGGAGAACTGCGGCCGCGGCACCGGAGAGGAACGTCCAGTAGACACGCGTGATCTTGGAGGTCTCCAAGCTGCCACCGGTCGCGAGGATGTCGATGACGATCGAGCCGGAGTCCGCGGACGTGACGAAGAAGAACACGATCACGACGATCGCGAGAACACTCGAAATCGTTCCGAGCGGAAGTCCGTCGAGAAGCGTGAACAATGACGTGTTGGTGTCCACTGCGCCGGATGCGTCGAGCATCGTGCCCTCGTTGCGCTGACGCAGAATGCCGGAGTTACCGAAGATCGTGAACCACAACGAACCGACCAGCGTCGGGGCCAGCAGCACACCGAAGACGAATTCGCGGATGGTGCGGCCGCGTGAGATGCGCGCGATGAACATGCCGACGAACGGTGCCCAACTCATCCACCAACCCCAGTAGAAGATGGTCCATGCACCCTGCCAGCCGTCTTCGGCGAACGGGGACGTACGCAGCATCAGTTCGGGCAAGGCCTGGACGTATCCGCCGAGGTTCTGCACCCACGACTGCATGAGGAACAGCGTCGGTCCCAGAATCAGGACGAACAGTGCCAGCGCGGCAGCGAGCATCATGTTGATGTTGGAGAGCCACTTGAGGCCCTTCGTGACACCGGAGACGACCGAGAAGGTCGCCATGCCCGTCACGATGACGATGATGGTGATGACCAACCAGTTGTCGGTCTCCACCCAGCCGAGGTAGTCGAGGCCGGCCGAGATCTGCTGGACACCGAAGCCCAGCGACGTCGCGACACCGAACAGCGTGCCGACGATGGCGACGACGTCGATGGCGTGGCCGATCTTTCCTTCGATGCGAGCCCGTCCGAGGAGCGGCTCGAGCAACCAACGGATCGAGAGCGGACGACCCTTGCGGTAGGTCATGTACGCCAGACCGAGGCCGACGACGACGTAGATCGCCCATGCATGAAGGCCCCAGTGGAACAGCGTCAGTTCCATTGCTTGATTGGCTGCGGCGTCCGTGGATCCGGCGATCTGCCCGGCGACGGGTGGGGTCACGTAGTGCGAAAGTGGTTCGGCTACTCCGTAGAACACGAGCCCGATGCCCATGCCGGCGCTGAAGAGCATCGCGAACCACGAGAGCATCCCGAACTCGGGCTGCTCGTCGTCACGTCCCAATCGGATGTTGCCGATGCGGCTGATTCCGCAGTACAGCGCAAAGATCACGAAACCGGTGGCCGAGAGGATGTACCACCAGCCGACGCCGTCGCTGATCACGTTGTTGAGTGTTTCGAAAGCGTCCGCGGCTGTTCCCGCGTAGATCACGGCAAAGGCGATCAGGGCAAAGATCACTATCGACGCGGGGATGAACACGGGTTTCCGTAGTTCACGCCACGCAGTTTTGACCGCAGTCATTCCACTCCTCGAACGTTCAGGCATTCACAGCGCCCATCAGTGCGGCCACGTGTCACGCGTAGGTGGGCGTTTCGCTCACACCATCGCAGGTCAAGACCGGGCTATTGCTTTGAAATTCAACGTAACGTCAAGTTTCGGTCAACTCAACTGGACGAAAGATGCTGCACTGTCGCGAAAGTTCTCACTGGATGCCGTAGTTCCGGTTGTAAATCGTTGGGTAATAGTGGCATTGGGTCATGAGTGGAATGCTGAACGGCGAATTCGATTGGTACGGTGAGTTGAATCGGTCGAGTCGACGCTCACCGATTGACCACATTTGTCAAACTAGGCGAAACAGCCTGTCTGTCAGGTGGTTAACTCCTGGCGTGCTTGCCCGATCGTGGCGGTCAGGTGTCGATACCTAACTGTGATTGTGATGGTCGCAACTATCGGTGTTGCGGGCCCTGTTCGCCCCGCTGGGCGTCGATCAGATCCATCGCATCCTTCAGGCCCAAGCCCGGATGTAGTTCGCGTAGTGCCTTGATTGCGGGAATGCGGTCGTCTGTCGACGCGAGTGCGCTACGGACGTCGTCGGCAGGGATTTCGGTGGGGGCAGTTGTCCCTTCCCACCACACCGACTGAGGTTTGTTCCTGCTTCGCCAGGCTTGGACTGCGTAGTAAGCAGACCCGACCGTCGCGAAAAGCCAGATTGCGAGGAATGTCCAATTCCAAGCTGTGGGTTCTGTGATGACCTTGTCGATGGTGCTTGGGCCGAAGAAAACGAGTAGCCAAACCAGCACGATCGTCTGCCACCATCGCTCGACGCGCCTGCTCGGATTCCACCACTCTGCCATCGACCGATACTCGCACAGGGCTGCTGTTTCGGTGCGACGATGGAGATCATGGAGATTCGTGATGCGGTGGAGCGACTTCGGGCGGATTCCGGGACCTCGATGATCTTCGGAGAACCGCACCAGACCAGCGACGGATCGACGATCATCACGGTTTCGCGTCTACACCGGCGGTGGCGCCGCGACCCGATACCGGTGCCAGTGGGAGTGTTCTCGATCCACGAGGGTGAGCCGTCGTGGTCACCGGCCGTCGATCACACCAGGGCGGCTTTGATGGGGGAGTTCATCGGGTTGGCGGCCGCAGTGATCGCAACTCTGGCCGTTCTACGTCGTCCGCCCTGGCCTGATGTGACGATTCAGAAGGGGTGACCCAGAATTACGCCGATCAGTTGGAACGGCATCGCGAGGAACATCGATCCGACGTAGAGCGGATAGCGAATCGGATCGCCGGCGAGGTAACCCTCGGCGAGCCAGGCCATGACGTCTGCTGATCCCATAGTCGTTACTTCCCTTCGCTGTTGTGGTTCACCGACATTTTCGGTCGTGGGAGTTGTTTTGTTACAAGCGAACTCGAAGGAGGAGTACATGTGAAGGCAGTTTCGACGCAGCAAACGTCGTCAAGCGAGATCCCCGGGGGCGGTGTCCTCTACCAGCTAAGTCTCGATACTTAGCACTGTTCCGTAGTGAAATCTGTGCGTTCTGCACATGTCGGGACAATTCGGTGAGCCCTACAGTCGCTGCATGACAACGACACCTTCTCCTCTCTCAGGCAAGACCGTCGTACTGATCGGCGGCGGAACAGGCATCGGGCTGCGAGTGGCGCAGCTTGCCGTCGACGCCGGCGCGCAGGTAGTTCTCGGTGGCCGAACCGCATCCAAGCTCGAAGCAGCGGCCGCGCAGCTGGGTGAGGCTGCGCACTGGTTCACCGTCGACACCTCCGACGACGACTCGGTGAAAGAGTTCTTCACCAACATCCCCAGCGTCGATGCTCTCTTCACCACGGCTGCCGATTACCAGGTCGGCTCGTTCCGTGAACAGAGCGTCGAGGAAGCGGCGTCGCCGTTCACCTCCAAGTTCTGGGGGCAGTACCGCGTCGTGCACGCTGCGCTCGACAAGCTGACACCCACCGCATCGGTGGTCCTCATGTCCGGCGCTGCCAGTGTGCGGCCACCCGCAGCTGCCGCGGCATACGTTGCAGCCAACGCGGCAATCGAGGGGCTCGGGCGGGGGCTGGCGGTCGAACTGTCGCCGATCCGCGTCAACACTGTCGCTCCCGGAACCATCGACGGGCATCTGTGGGCTCAGCGCCCGGCGGAGGTTCGGGAGGCCGCGTTCACCTGGAGCGCCGAGAACAACGTGCTCGGCCGCGTCGGGAACGAAGACGAGATTGCACAAGCGGTGTTCTATCTCTTCACCAACACGTACACAACGGGTTCCACGCTGTACCCCGACGGCGGATACGCGTTGCGTTAGACCCGTGCCATTTGGCGACTGTGTGAAATGACGACTGTGCGAAATGCATTGTCGTAACACGAAGAAACGCCAATTCGCCCATAGGCGTGACCCTGGCCACATTCGTACCGTCTTCTCCGAGAACACTTCCCAACTATTCGAGGAGTCCGTCATGAAAAACACGTCAACGACCGCCGCCGGCGGTGAAGTGTCCGACGGTGACGACTACGCGCTCACCCGCGTTCCCGACGAAGCACGATATTCGTGGTTCTCGGTGGCAGTACAGCGATTCGGTCAGGTATCGGCACTCGCACAGTTCTTGCTCGGTGCGACGCTCGGCTACGGTATGACGTTCTGGAATGCCTTCTGGGCATTGACAGTCGGGGCGGTGATTCTCGAGGTCGTCTGTATTTTCATCGGCATCATCGGGGTTCGTGAAGGGCTCAACACATCGGTGGTCGCACGCTGGTGTGGATTCGGGCACGCAGGTTCCGCGGTGATCGGTTTGGTGATCGGGGTCAGCCTGATCGGTTGGTTCGGCATTCAATCTGCTGTCTCTGCATCAGGTTTGCACGGAATCATGCCGTTTCTGCCGCAGTGGGCGTGGGCTTTGGCCTTCGGTCTCCTGATCACCGCGATAGTCCTTCGCGGGTTCGGATCCATGCAACTGATCGCCAATATCACCGTTCCGCTGTTCCTGATCCTGGTCGGTTGGGCCGTCATCGCCGAACTGCGTAATCACTCGCTGTCAGATCTGATGACATCTGCTCCAGCCGGGCCGGAGCTCAGCTTCCTCGCCGGAACTACCATCGTCGCAGGCGGTTTCATTGCCGGAGCAGTGATCACACCTGACATGACGCGCTTCAACCGCACGGCAGGCGATGTCGTGAAGCAGACGCTCGTCGGAATAACGTTGGGCGAATACGTGATCGGGCTGACCGGTGTTCTCCTTGCCCATGCCGTTCGCAGTTCCGACATCGCCACGATCATTCTCTCGTCGGTCGGTTGGGTCGGCGTTCTGATCATCGTTCTCGGCACCTTCAAGATCAACGACTGGAACCTGTACAGCTCGGGGCTCGGCGTCGTGAACTTCATCGACGTCGTGTTCGGTCGACGGATCAATCGCGCAGTTGTCACAGCAGTTGTCGGCATCACCGGTTCGGTCCTCGCGGCTGCCGGAATCCTGAACTCGTTCACCGACTTCCTGATCCTGTTGGGCGTCGGATTCCCGCCGATCGCCGGGATCATGGTGGCGGAATACTTCATCGTCAAGACATGGCGCAAGGATCTGGAGGAGAGTCGAGCTGCGGGTACCCTCCCGAACTCGGCACCCACTTGGGTACCGGCCACGCTGGTGATCTGGATCGTCTCGGCGCTGATCGGTCATTACAGCACCTTCGGCCTGCCGTCGATCAACGCGGTGGCCTCGGCCTTCGTTCTCTACATCGTCGCGGGTCGACTCGGCCTGATTCGTGGAGTCGGACGCACCGCAACCGAAGCGCCGCAAGAGACTTCGGGAAAATCTGCGCTCACGCACTAGCACGGCACACACTGTAGAAGGGAGTTCGCGATGCGAATCGGAATCGACGTCGGTGGTACGAACACCGATGCGGTCCTGATGGACGGGACCACCGTCATCGGGCATGTCAAACACTCGACCAGCAAGGACATCACCGGCGGAATCGGCGGAGCTCTGACGGCGCTGCAGCAGCAGTACTCTTTCTCTCCCAGCGCTGTTCAAGCAGTGATGATCGGCACGACGCACTTTCTCAACGCTCTCATCGAGCAACGCGGACTTGCACCGACAGCGGCTCTGCGATTGGGGCTTCCGGCGACCGCGGCGCTTCCTCCGATGGTGGGGTGGCCGCGAGACCTGGTCTCCGCTGTGCAAGGAAGGCGCTACCTCGCTCACGGTGGGCACGAGTTCGACGGTCGTCGTATTTCGTCGCTGGACCCCGACGAGATTCGCCGCCATGCCGCCGCCATGGCTCGCAGCGGTACTCGTTCGGTCGCAATATCTTCGGTGTTCTCTCCGGTCAATCTCGAATGCGAAGCGGCCGCCGCGGAGATCGTGCGTGAGGAACTCGGCCTCGACGTCGCAATTTCGCTCTCGCACGAGATCGGTCGAGTGGGTCTACTCCAGCGGGAGAACGCGACCATCATCAATGCTGCGCTGCGCGAGCTCGCCGATCACATCGTCGACGGTCTTGCCCGATCTTTGGTCGAGCACGGCATTGTCGCGCCGCTGTACCTGAGCCAGAACGACGGAACCTTGATGGACATCGAGTACGCAAGGCGTTATCCGGTGGCGACTTTCGCATCGGGACCGACCAACTCCATGCGAGGCGCCGCTGTGCTGTCCGGTCTGGCCAGCTGTGCGGTGATCGACATCGGAGGTACCACTACCGACGTGGGCGTATTGACCAACGGTTTCCCGCGAGAAGCCACCACGGAGGTGACGGTCGCGGGGGTACGGACCAATTTCCGTATGCCGGACGTCTTCTCGATCGGTATCGGTGGTGGTTCGCTGGTGGATGCAGACGGACTCACAGTCGGACCCGAATCTGTGGGATACGAATTGGGTTCACGGGCACTCGTATTCGGCGGTGACACGTTGACGGCCACCGACATAGCCGTCGCGGCAGGCTTGGCCGACGTCGGAGATCGCAGTGCGGTGGCGCACCTCGACCGCGGCCTGGTGTCGACGGCACTCGACCGGATCTCGCGCCGAGTCGCCGACGCCGTGGAACAGATGCGGACCACGTCGGATCCACTTCCCGTTGTGGCGGTTGGCGGGGGATCGGTACTGCTGGAGCGTGAACTCCCGGGCCTGGGAACGGTGATTCGTCCTGAGCGCTTCGATGTTGCCAATGCGATCGGCGCTGCGATCGCGCAGGTCAGTGGTGAGGTAGATCGAGTCGAAGCGGTGCGGGACGGGCACCGGCAGGTTTTTGCCGACGATGCTCGCCAGGAGGCGATCGATCGGGCAGTCGCAGCAGGCGCACGGCCCGAGTCGGTGCAGATCGTGGAGTTCGACGAGGTCCCGATTCCGTATCTGCCGGGCAACGCAACGCGTATTCGAGTGAAGGCAGTCGGTGACTTGGCACTGCACAGTGGTTTGGTCTCCATCGGTCAGGAGGGCTCACGATGAGTTGGACACTACGAACGGCGGACCTCGACGACCTCGCCAGGGGCGCAGCCTTGTTGGGCACCGGCGGCGGGGGAGATCCGTTCGTCGGCAAGATGTTGGTCACGCAGGCGCTCGGTGAGGCCGGTGAAATCACAATTCTCGATCCGGAGGAGCTTGACGACGACGCATGGGTGATTCCCGTCGCGCAGATGGGTGCCCCGACCGTCGTGGTCGAGAAGATGCCGCGCGGAACCGAACCCGAGCTGGCGCTGATCACGTTGGAGAAGCACACGGGTCGAACTGCAGATGCCACGATGCCGATGGAGTGCGGCGGAATCAATTCGATGATTCCGTTGCTGGTGGCCGCGCGGCGCGGCCTGCCGGTTGTCGACGCCGACGGGATGGGACGAGCCTTTCCTCAGCTCGAGATGGAAACCTTCTCGGTGTACGGGATTTCGGCGAGTCCGCTCGCCATGGCGAACGAGCACGACGAGGTGGCGATCTTCGACACCGGAAGTGACAACAGCAGATTGGAGGGCCTCGCCCGCGGGGTGACGTCGAGGTTCGGTGGGATGGCGCACATCGCGCAGTACTCGATGACGGGTGCAGATGTGAAGCGGACGGCGATCCCACGGACTCTGTCGTTGGCCATGACCATCGGCCGGTCCATCAGACTTTCACGTGAGCAGCGGGTGGACCCGGTGCAGGCGCTTGTCGACAGTCTCGCCGACACGCTCTACGGATACGGGCGAGTTCTCTTTCACGGCAAGGTTATCGATGTCGACAGGCGAACCGATGAGGGGTTCGCTCGCGGTTCGGTGCGGATCGCCGGCGTCGGAGACGAAGAGCTGGAAGTTCAGTTCCAGAACGAAAATCTGATCGCCGTCCAATCCGGAGTGATGGTGGCGATCGTGCCAGACCTGATCTGCATCGTCGAGGCCGATACCGCCGAACCCATCACCACCGAGGGCTTGCGGTACGGGCAGCGCGTTGCGGTCATCGGGATCGCGACCCCACCCATCATGAGAACCCCGGAGGCACTGGCGGTCTTCGGCCCGGCTAGCTTCGGGCTCGATCGCCCGTTCCTGCCGGTGGAGACACTCGAGCAACCTGTACTGGCAGAATAGCGAGCCGTGAGCAGGCTGCACGCGGTCCGGGAGGCCGACCTCGACGCGATCGCAGCGGGGGCGGTGGTCCTGGGCTGCGGCGGGGGCGGCGATCCACGCTTGTTCGTGGAATTGCTGCGTCCACTGATGACGTCTACTTCGGTGGAGGTCATCGCGCCGGACCAGTTGCCGGAGGAGGCATTGGTGATGCCGGTGGGAATCGTCGGATCGGCCCTGGCTTTGGAGGAGCAATTGCCCTCCGGGCGTGAGTTCGCAGATACTGCAGCAGCTTTGACGCGCTGGACCGGGAAGCGTCCGACCGCGGTGATGACTTTCGAAGGCGGTGGACTCAACGCTCTCTCCGGCATTGCGGCGGCGTTGGCGTTGGGAATTCCCGTGGTCGACGCGGACCTGCTGGGTCGAGCGATGCCGCGGCTCGATCACTTCTCTCTCGCCGCAGCCGGGTTGGAATTGTGCCCGGTCACACTCGCCCAGCCCGGCGGCCTCATTACCGTCGTCGACGGAGTGGATGTGCTCGGCGCCGAGGTAGCAGTGCGGTCGTTGATCGGGAGAACCAGCGGTTGGGGCGCTCTGGCGATCGCGTCGATCGATGCGCGGACGGTGCAGGAGGCGTGCATTCCGGGAACTCTCTCCCGAGCATACGAACTGGGTCAGCACATCGGGGCAGTGGGCAGTTGGCAGGAGATCGCGGAAAGCTCCGGGGCCCTGGTAATGGGGACTGGCCGGGTGCGTGCGGTCCGTCGTAGTCGTCCGGACACCGGCGATCGTCGGGGCAGCGTGATTCTCGAACACGATTCTGCGGTGATACGAGTCGAATTCGAGAGTGAGTTCCTGACCGTCGCGTTGGACGGCGAGATGATTGCAACGTGCCCGGACATCGTGACGTTGCTCGACGTGCGGACCGGCGCCTTCGTCTCGTGTGAATCCGTGCACCAGGGGCACGATGTGGCCGTGTTGGTTCTTCCCGGTCCACAGTGGTGGGCGGAAAAAGTGGGCAGATTGAAAGTTGTCGGCCCGCGGGCATTCGGGATCGACCACGACGCAGTGCTGATGGAGGCGCGATGAGCGCGAGTGTTTCGGCGTTGCTGAACAACCCGGCCTTTGTCGGGCTGTATCGACTGGCCGGGGAGGGTGATCCCGTCGTGACGACAGTGGGAGCACTCACCGGGGAATCGGCACAGTCGGCCGAGGCCGTGTCGGGTGCGGCGAGTTCAGGATCAGTTCTGGTGATTCTCGATCGAATCGACATCGGGGAGTGGAGATTCGACGCTCTCCTTCGGCGCACAGCGGCGACCGGCTGCCAGGTGGTCGCTGTGCACAGCGCTGCCGCGGAGGATGCGAATCTCTCGTTGCTTGCCGATCG
Organism: Rhodococcus sp. RCBS9; assembly: GCF_029457415.1. NCBI lineage: Bacteria > Bacillati > Actinomycetota > Actinomycetes > Mycobacteriales > Nocardiaceae > Rhodococcus > Rhodococcus sp. RCBS9. The sequence goes on from NZ_CP120422.1 coordinate 3,193,241, forward strand.
GCTCGGACTGGTGGTGCTCGGAGTATCCGACCCGTGGCAGTTCAGCGTGGATCTTCGTGATCTTCTCTCGAATTCGCGGGCGGTGATGGCCGACGCAGTACTGCGGGCGACACACGCGGGCCAACGAGCCGGAGGAAGCGTCGAGAATCTTCTGTCGGTGCTACTGAACACCTTTCAGCGTTCATTCTTTCTCCTGGACACGTCCGGACGTCCGATGACCGGCGCCGACCTGTTGTCAGACGCTGATCGAGCAGCTGCCGGTATGTTGTCGGGTCGCGGGGCGCCCACCACGGTCGAATTGGACTCCGGCGCGGTCCTGATTGCGTGCCCGGTGATGTCCGGCGCAGCCCGAGAGCCCTGGCTGGCGGTGCTGCTCCCGGTGCGTCAAAGCGTCGAAGAGGCTTCTCTCTCAGTGGTTCTCGACGTGGCCTCGTTGGCTGCCGGGCACCGACTGGCCGTTGCGCGCATGGTCGACGAGCGTGAAGCGCGCCGGCGTAGCGCGTTGCTCGGTGAACTGATCGACACGTCAGCAGACGCCACACCCGGACTGCTCCGGCGCGCACTCGACGCGGGTTGGATGCTGGACGGATGGCACATCGGCATCAAAGTCCTGGCGGTCGGTGAGGTCGACCTGGTGGCAAGACGCAGCGAGGTTGCAGATGCTCTCGCCGCCGAGGGAATCGACGCCAATGTCGTGGAACAGGCTGACGGCTGGGCGGCGTGGACGACTCTGCCAGGCGAGCCGCGACCGGAGGCGATCACCAGGATCGCCGAGTGCATCCGTGCAGCTCAGGCCAGGTTGGAACCCACGATGGAGACCTGGGTAGGTGTGGGACGCGCACACGACGGTCCGGCCGGAATCGGTTCGTCCCTGTCGGAGGCCGGGGATGCCGCTCGGCTCGCCGGTTCCCGATCTCAAACAGGTCGATTCCTGCACGTGGACCGCCTCGGGCTGGCGCAGTTGCTGCTGGCGTGGACGCGAACCGACACCTTCCAGCCTGCGGCCGCGGCATTGCTCGCACCGCTACGCGATTCCAATGGAGAGTTGCTCGAGACTCTGTCGACGTACCTCGACGAAGAATCGTCTCTGGCTCACACTGCAACCCGAATGGGCTTGCACCGCAACACCGTATCGAGTCGGATCGATAGAATTCAGCGCCTTCTCTCGGTCGATCTGGCCGATCCGGAAACCAGGCTTGCGCTCCACCTCGCCTGCCGGACGATCGCGCCGTGACGACGGTCTTCGCAGCTTCGTCTTGACAAGCGCGGGAGGTTCCTGCCATCCTCGTTGCCAGGTCACGAGTACCAGTGTTCAGCCCCGGCTTGCTGGTCGGCAACCCTCCTCCGCGGTGGGGTGCTCCGGGTGACGACCCGGCTGCGTTCGAAAACGAATGCGGCAAGCGCGGACTCTTCCGGGGCCATCTCCCGACGAACGAGTCCTTGAACGTGAGGATTGTCTTCGATGACTGCTGTATTGAGTGCCGACACCTGCTGCACCACCGCGATTGCCAAGGTTTCGGGTGCCGACCTGCAGGTTCCATTGGTTCAGGGCGGCGAATGCTCCTACGCCAACTTCGACTACGCGGCCAGCGCGCCGGCATTGGCCCAGGTCACCGACCGTATCGCCGAATTGTTGCCCACGTACGCCAGCGTCCACCGCGGTGCCGGCTACGCGTCCCGGATCTCCACGCTCACCTACGAGAACGCTCGTGAATCCGTTGCTCGTTTCGTGAACTGTGCCGACGATCAGGTTGTCGTCTTCACCCGGAACACCACCGATTCGCTGAACCTGCTTGCGCAGTGCGTCCCCGGCAGCACCGTCGTCCTCGACGTCGAGCATCACGCAAACCTGTTGCCGTGGAACGACGCTCGTATCGTCACCGCCGCAGACACCATCGAAGAAACGATCGAGCGTCTGATCGGTGAACTGTGCACCAAGCCTGCCGCGCTGCTCGCAATCACCGGGGCCTCCAACGTGACCGGTGAGATCCTGCCGATTGCACGTTTGGCTGACATCGCTCACCGTTGCGGCGCACGTATCCTCGTCGACGCTGCTCAGTTGGCTCCCCACCGTCGCATCGACCTGCAGGAATGCGGCGTCGACTACGTAGCGTTCTCGGGCCACAAGCTGTACGCGCCCTTCGGCGCCGGCGTTCTCGTCGGCCGCCGTGACTGGCTCGACGAAGCTCAGCCGTACCTCGCCGGCGGCGGCGCCGTGCGTGAGGTGACCGTCGAATCCACCGAGTGGGCTTGCGCGCCCGCACGCCACGAGGCGGGTTCCCCCAACGTGCTCGGTGCGGCAGCCATCGCGACCGCCTGCGAAACCCTGCACGCCCTGGACTTCGACGTGATCGCCGAGCATGAGAAGGCGCTCACCGCCCAGCTCACTGACGGCTTGTCCGCCATCGAGGGCGTCTCACTCGTGCGACTGTGGAACGACGCTCCCGACGCCGTCGGAATCGTCACCTTCACCGTCGACGGATTCGAAGCGGGCGAGATCGCCGCATTCCTCTCCGCCGAGCACGGCATCGGAGTTCGCGACGGTCGCTTCTGCGCACATCCGGTTCTCGCGCGCCTCGGCCTCTCCGGCGGTGCAGTTCGCGCCAGCCTCGGCCTCGGTAGCAGCTCGGACGACGTGACGCGGTTGGTCGACGCCGTGAACATCCTGGTTTCGAATCAGCGTGATTGGAAGTACGCGAAGACGGCAGGTGCGTGGAACCCTGTGCCCGAGACCCGCCCCTTCCTCGGAGCCGCAGACGACAATGCCGGCGCAGCCGAGTGCGTCTGAGCTGAGCTCGGTCCCCGAAAACTCGAACGGACAACTAGCATGGCAGCCATGGCACCAGCGGATTTTCCCGCCACCCCTTCGAGAGTGAGCATCACTCTCGGTCAGTGGTGCCGTCGCCATGTCGATCTGTGCCGCACCTCTTCAGGAATGTGTTCGAGCTGACGATTCGTCTCGCTCATCCCATACTTTTCTGATTTTCGGAGGTCTCACATGTCTTCACTCGCTTCGCATTCTCTGCACGTAGCGGTCGAGTTGACCGGATCCGGTCACCATCCGGCCGCTGAGGGCGCACCCGGCAACCTGCCCATCATCGGCGGCGACTACTGGGTGGACCTCACCGAGGGTGAAAAGGCTCTCGATTTGGCTTCATTCCCTACCAATGTGGTTCGGATTCGCGCTGCGGATCTGCGTGAGGCACAGCTCGAACGCGCACGGATACGCGCTGCCGTCGCTGAAGAAGGACGCGATCCCGACAGCGTCGCAGTGCTGGTCGATCTCGAGATTCTGATCGCGCCGGAGGCTCGCTCCGCTCGTAAGGAGCTTGCGCAGTTGGACAGCGCGTTGACCTCGCCGCGGGTTCCCGTTTCGCTTCATTACGTCGGAACGCCTTCCGGTCTCGGCAGTTTGATCGCCGATATCCGAGCTGCGGAGGTCGCCGACGGCGTTACGTTGCTGCCTCTCGCATTGCCTCGCACGCTCGAGCATCTGGTGGACAGCACCATTCCGTGGCTTCAGGATCGCGGACTTGTCACACCGTCCACCGCAGTCGACGAGGTTCTCGGGCGTTTCGGACTGCCGCCCCGTCATCGCACGCTTGCGTCCTGATCGTCACCGATTGCATCTGCGTACAGGTGGAACAGCGACGGTAATTCGTCGGCACCGTCCACCTGTGCCAGAAGCGTCCAGCACTGCGCAGTGATCGACCGAGCCCTCGTGCCGATCCAGTTGGTGGGCAGTAGTTCCGGCGGCAACAGCGGATCCGGTTCCATGGCTCGCGTGAATTCCGCCGCGAGTTCGATGGTCATCGTGACAGCATCGGTACCCGGACTGTTCTGCAGTTTGTGCAGGCGTGCGGTCGCTACGTCGAGTAGCCGTTCGTATCCGTCAGCGATCTGGTCCAGTGGCCACAACTGCGCGGCAATCTTCACGGGGTCTTCGAGAGTGCCCACTTTCAGATCTCGAGTGGTGAGAGAAGACAGGTGCTGTTCGACGTCGAGTTCGGCGGCCGCATCGCGAATATACGGTTCCCAGGCGTGCGGCGAGACGTACAGACCGCCCTGGACGAGCGCGCCGCCGAGGTAAACGACCCTGGTGCGCAGCGCATCTCGCGCTTTCCGTGACGACTCCGGAATTGCGAATCCGGCCAGGTGCCAATACCCGTCCCACGGCGTCACAGTGTCGCGGTCTTGTCGATAGGCCAGCCGAACGAATTCGACGTCGGGTTCCATCTCGCGCAGGGCTTTCGGCGTTGCTCGTAGCGTGGCCTGCCGCCCGCGACCTTCCTGAGTGAACTTCCCCTCGGTGACCAACCGCTTTATGCACAGCCGAACCTGTTGATCAGTTTTGCCGAGGGCGTCGGCGGTGGCATAGAGGGTGTGCCCGTCGACAGTTCCGTCCGTGCGCAGTAGTCCCTCGATCAAGATCCTCGTGGGTACATCGACGTCCCTGTCGGTCATCGCCATGTCCTTTCCTCGCTTCTCGACATCTTCGCCCACAACTGTACTATCGAATGCAATACGATCGTTTCAAATTCGTACGTTAGGGCGGGAAGATGGCAGCGGAATCGATGAGCGAGGGCAAGAGTAAGCCTCGTTTACGCAGGTGGATGGTTACTTCCCTGGCGGTGGTCGTTGTTCTGATCGCGACTCTGGTGGGCTGGACGCTGTATCAGAACACCTATGACATCCGTGAGGAAAAAGTGACGATCACCGGGGGATCGGTGCCGCTCCAGGGAGTCCTTGCACTGCCCGAACACGGTGACGGTCCCTTCGGGCTCGTGGTTTTCGTCCACGGAGACGGCCCGGTCGATGCAACACATGAGACGTTCTATCGACCGGTGTGGGAGGCGTTCGCAAAGGCGGGGTACGCGTCACTCTCCTGGGACAAGCCGGGGGTGAATGGGGCACCGGGCAATTGGCTCGACCAGAGCATGGACGATCGCGCGGCAGAAACGGAAGCGGCAATCGAGTGGGCGCGGGGACGTTCGGATATCGATCCGTCTCGGATCGGTCTGTGGGGTGCAAGCCAGGCAGGGTGGGTGATGCCCAAGGTGGTGAACCTCGACCCGGACGTAGCGTTCGTCATTGCCGTGGGTCCCGCGATCAACTGGCTCCAACAAGGCGAATTCAATACCCTAGCCGAACTTTCCGAGAGAAATGCGTCGGCCGACGAGTTCGAGAAAGCGCGGGTCGCTCGTGCGAAGAACTTGGATCAGTTGGCCCGTGATGCATCGTTCGACGATCTCGTGGCCTCCGGCGAGGCCGACGGTCTCACCGAAGACCGGTGGAACTTCATCCGAAAGAACTACCTCTCGGATGCGCGAGCCGATCTCGAAACCGTGAAGGTTCCGGTGCTCTTGATCATCGGCGGACAAGACGTCAACGTCGACGTGGCTGATACCGAAAGGGTGTATCGCGAATTGTTGGACACTCCAGGGCAATTGGTGGTCAAGAAGTACCCCGACGCTACGCATTCGATCGTGGACAAGGATCTCGAAGACTCGGAAGTGAGGTCCGCTCTGGTGGCCGTCCTTGCTCCCCGTTCGATCTTCGCTCCCGGCTATCTAGCGGATCAGACTGCATTTTTGGAGGGAATTCATGGCTGACGGAATCACGGTTGTCGCACTGGGTGGTGCCGGTGCCATGGGCTCGGCAGCAGTTCGTCTGGCCGCAACATTGCCGGGAATCGGCAAGGTAGTAGTCGCGGATCGCGATATCGATGCTGCGAAGCGTCTTTCAGTTGAACTGGCGCAGGCGTCAGCGGAAGTCGAGGCGCGCAGCATCGACGTCACGGACGGTCGCACGCTACGTGAATTGCTTGACGGCGCAGACGTGGTCGTCAATACGGTCGGACCGTTCTTCCGTTTCGGCGTCGGCATTCTCCAGGCAGCGATCGAGACCGGGACTCACTATCTCGACATCTGCGACGACTGGGAGCCGGCCGTCGACATGCTGGAATTGGACTGTGCCGCGAGGGGAGCCGGAATCTGTGCGGTAGTCGGCATGGGCGCAAGTCCCGGGATGAGTAACCTCCTGGCCGCGATGGCAGTCTCGCGATTGGACGTGGTCGACGATCTGTATACAGCCTGGCCGGTTGATGTCGAGGGCGAGGACGAGTCGGTGGACACATTGAGTGCAGCCGCCGTTCACTGGATGCAGCAGATCAGCGGCCAGGTTCCGGTGGTTCGTGCGGGGCGAATCGTCAACGAAGAACCGTTGCGTTCCATCGCACTCGAACTGCCCGGCGGACGTCGGGGGAACGCTTACGTGGTCGGGCATCCGGAGCCGGTGATGTTTCATCGGACCATCAATCCTGCGGGGCATTCGGCAAATCTGATGGTCATCACACCGGAAACCGTGGCGTTTCTCGACGTTCTCCGCGCCGACATCGACAAGGGGAGAATCGATCTCGACTCGGCCGCCGAAGAATTGGGCAAGCCTTCGCTCGGACGGATGATCCGTGCTGCGCCTCGAATGCTCACGCGCGCCGGCCACGGATCCCTGCCGTTGTTCTTCGCCTCGGCGACAGGAATGTTCGACGGAAGAGCGATGCGCGTCGTGGCCCGGATTGCCGACGATTCACCGGTGTCGGAGTTGCTGTCGGACATGGCCGGTGCAACCGGAATCCCCTTGGCGCTCGGCCTTGCTCAGGTGGTGTCCCGGCTCGCCGACGGAACGATTTCGGATCGGATCGGTGTGCACTCACCCGAGAGCGTCGTCGACCCGGAAGTTCTGTTCACTGCGCTGGCGCGGTTGTTCGATCGAACCGACTGGAGTGAGATCGTCACCGTCGAATCCGAGTTCCGCTAGTCAGTTCGCGGCGTGTGATCCGATGCGACTGCGGATTTCGGTCTCGACGCGATCGGCGTCCTTGGGGCTGAACGAAGGCGATCCGTGGCCGGCGAGAGTGAGTACCACCGCGGTCTCCTTCCACGGGCGTGAAAGATCCAGGCTGTACCACGAGCTGAAATCTGTTGTTCCCCAGATTCGTAGGCGTCCGCTCAGCCATGACATGACTCCGAGGTCGACGGATTCGATCTGCGAGTACAGGACGAACTTGCTGACAAACGGAAAGTAGTAGTGGCGGATCGTGACGCCCTGATCGTCGATCCGGACGGTTCGGTCCTCGTAGATTGTCGATGTTCCTGCACTCACAGTGATAACCCGGTTCCTGCTGGTCGATGCTCTCGATGGCTGCCTGAAAACCAACCATACAGTCTCTATTGGGACAGGCTGCGAGCGCGGGCGTCAAGCGCTGGTGGGCCTTGAGACGACGAGATCACTCACCGCGATCTGAGCGTTGCCGATTGCCGCCTGAACCGGTTCGCAACTACTCGATGCTCTGGCGAGCGCAAGAACTGCGGTGAGTAGGGCGGCGTCGGGCTCTCCTTCGAACGGTCCGCTCTGGACGTCGAACTTTCCAGCGCGCAACTGCTTTCGGGCATTGATTCCAAGTTGTGAAATGACCTCGTCCATCGCGGTCAGGCACTGGGCGAGCGCGCCGATCGACCAGTAGAGATCGGCAGCGACGACGGGTGTCTGCGATGCCACGGTACCGGCGCGGCGCAATCGGTGGTGAGTGTCTCGGAGTATCTCGGGCAGCCTGTGGTCTGCGCAATGTTCCATCCCGCCGCCTCCGTAAGGTGTAAAGTTAGGGTATTCAATTACGGTAGGGCAGGACGGTAAGGGATGCAAGTAGTTTTAGACGATTACGTCGCCGGTGCGTCGTTTGCGACCGACTTGGTCAATACCTCGCCCCGCGTGTGGGTGGAGGCAGGTGACGCGTTGGCTGCCCCTCAGGCGCTTCACGATCTACTGGACGAACATGGACTCTCGCCGGATGCGCTCACCAACGGACGTCGGCTTACCAGCGGTGAACTTGCTGAGGTCAAGGAACTCAGAGAGGGGATTCGTTCGATTCTCGATGCTCCGACTTCCGATGAGCTCGTTGATCGCACTCATCGACTCCTGCAGACCGTCCCGCATCACGTCCGACTCGTGCCTGATGCCCGGTCCGACTATCGATGGAATGCGGTACCGGACAGCAGAATCAATCTCACCGGCGAACTTGCGCTGTTGATCGGCTACTCGTTGCTGGGGACTCTGCGCACATTGGGGTACGAACGATTCCGCCCATGCGCCTCGCCGACGTGCAACGGGGTGTTCGTCGATACAAGCCGTGGAGGGCGACGCCGCTACTGCATGCCGGCGTTGTGCGGCAACCGAATCAACGTCGCGAATCACCGTCAACGGCAGCGTCGTACTTAGCGTCTGCGCTTGCCCGGTCGATAGTGACAATCGAACAGAGTACGGCCGACTGTATGGGGAACTTCAACGAGATACAGACCACGTCAATCCCGCACGATTGTCGCCATGGCAACTCCTAGTAGATGGCGGCTCGTATGAAAGCCCGTTCTGTCTCCGCGACAGCAGTTATCAGCGTTGGGGTTTTCACCCTGGCCGGGTGTGGCGGCGCATCCAGTCCCGGAGGTTCGGTCGGTGAGTATGCAAAGGACGGCAGTTTCACGACTGTCATCAACGCCGATCCCGGAAATCTGCACCCTCTGATCACCAACCTTACGTCGACTCAGATCGTGAACGCGTACTCGTACGATTCGTTGATCGACATCGACGCGCAAACACGCACTGTGCGTCCCTATCTGGCGGAGAGCTGGAGTGAAGAAGGGAACACGCTGAAGTTCGTGCTCAAGAAGGGCATCACTTGTGCCGACGGCACTTCCTTCACCGCACAGACCGCGGCCGATGACATCAACTGGGTCATGGATCCTGAAAACGCTTCACCGCTACGCGGATCCACTGTGCCGATGTCGACTTCGGCCTCAGCGGACGGTGACGAACTGACGGTGACTACCGCCGAGCCAGCGCCCTTCCTGCTCTCTCGAATCGGCGCGTTGCGGCTTCCGTGCGCTGCGACGCTCGAAGACCCGGCCAGCATCCGTTCGAGTAGCAACGGAACGGGTCTGTTCAAGGTCACCGAAGTTGTTCCGAACGATCACATCACGATGGAACGCCGCGACGGTTACACCTGGAGTCCGAACGGCGAGACCACTTCCGACACTCTCGGAGTGCCGAAGACAGTGACGATCAAGATTGTCACCGATCCCAGTACGACGGCGAATCTTGTTCTCACCGGCGGAGTGAATGCCGCAGCGGTCACCGGTTCGGACGAGGAACGAGTCTTGGCCGCGGGTCTGGATTCGAAGACCTACACCACGTTGTCCGGCGAGTTCATCTTCAATCATTTCGCGGCCCTACCCACGGCAGACCGTGCTGTGCGGCAGGCCCTCGTGCAGGCAGTAGACCTGGACGACTACACCGAGATCACCACCGGCGGTAAAGGAACCCGCGCACGCGCCCTCGCGGTTTCGGAACCCCTTGCCTGCGACTACAACAGTGTCGAAGGGACGATCCCCGATTTCGACGTCGATGCAGCAAAGAAAACGCTGTCCGACGCAGGTTGGAAGGCGGGTCCCGACGGCATCCTGACGAAGGACGGTCGACCGCTTGCCCTCAACGTGATTTTCAACAACTCACGCGATACGAACTCTGCCGCCGCGGAATACGTGGCAACACAGTGGGAAGGACTGGGCGCGAATGTGAAACTGACCGGCGGCGACTACAGTTTTGTCATCGCCAACACATTCAGCACCACCGACCTGTCGTCGTGGGACGTTTCCATCGGTTTGACGCTGGGGAGTGATACGCCGAGCATCTTTGCCAAGTACTTCACCGGCCCGCCCAAACCTGAAGGAGTGAACTTCGCTTCCCTCGACAACAAGAAGTACATCGAATTGTCCACTGAGGCTTCGCTTCTTCCCGGTGACGAGTCTTGCAAGGTCTGGGAGGAAAGTGAGCGCGCGTTGTTCAACGACATCGACCTGCTGCCGGTATCCACGACTCCCGCTCACATGTTCTTCAACGGCGCAACGTCGATCTACCCGCCATCGAGCGGAATCCTTCCGGGCTCGGCGATCCGTGTCCTGAAGTAGGACCCTCGACAACCGCTCACTTTCGGGTATTGATCATCCGAAGAGCAAACCGAAATACCACTGCAGCACCCGCACCTGCAGCCAGGCCGGCGACGACATCGGCAAGAAGGACACCGACGCCTATGCCCAGGACGGCAGCGGCGGCGACAGCAAGGGCTACGTCAGCACGAGGAGCGGCGATCGCGGCATCCTTTCCCCGAGTATCGAACGAGCACCCATCTCAACGGAGCATGTCACGAAACTGTCGTCCGCAGGTGTATCAACAGCAAAATGTGTGAAACGCGTCGGCCCCGACGGAGTTGGACTCCGCCGGGGCCGGGCTGTGTGTACAGCGCAGTGTGTATTGCGCGCTGGCTCAGTGTGTCGGAACGGATTCCTTCGACGTGGTCGGGGACGTATCGGTGTGCTGGCTACCAATCTCCTTGCGGGAGTTGGAGCTGTTGAACCGAGGGAGGAAACCGGCCAGGACGAGTGCGACGACGGCGGATCCCGCAGCGAGGGCCATGACGACGCGGAAAGCGTTCTCCGACGGCAGCGTTGCCCCACCGATGGACATGGTCATCTGGGCGATGACGACACCCGCGATGGCGCTGGCGAATGATGTACCGAGGGAGCGCATCAGGGTGTTGAAGCTGTTGGCTGCACCGGTCTCGGACGGAGGAACAGCCCCCATGATGAGAGCGGGCATCGCGCCGTAAGCCATACCGGTACCGGCGCCGATGATCACGGCGATCACGATCAGTTCCCAAATCGAGTGCATGGCGAAAATGCCGATGCCGTAACCGATTGCGACGACAACGGCGCCGAGCATGAGCGTCACCTTGGGGCCGTGCGAATTGGTGATGCGTGAGGACAGCGGAGAGATCAGCATCATGATGATGCCGGAGGGAGCCATGACCAGACCTGCGGTGAGCATCGAACCGCCTAGGCCGTAACCAGTGACTTCAGGCAACTGGACTACCTGGGGAAAGACCATGCTGGCGGCGAACATCGCGAATCCGAACACGATCGATGCGAGGTTGGTGAAGAGCACCTGGCGGCGGATGGATACGCGTAGATCCACCAGCGGCTTGGGGGTGCGTAGTTCCCACCAAGCCCAGAATCCGAATATCAGGATCGCGGCGCCGAACAAGGAAAGCGTGAGCGTGCTCGTCCAACCCCAGTCGCCACCTTTGGAAATGGCCAGTAGTAGAGCGATGAGGGCGGCTGAGAGCGAGATTGCCCCGCCGAAGTCGAACGTGCCACCTGTGCGAACCGTCGATTCGGGGACCAGGACGACAACAAGAACGGCCGCAAGAGCGCCGAGCACGGCTGACGCCCAGAACAGGACGTGCCAGTCGGCGTACTCGGCGATCAAAGCCGCGATCGGAAGACCTAGAGCGCCGCCGACTCCCAGTGAAGCGCTCATCATCGCAACAGCGCCGGCGAGCTTCTTGGGCGGAAGCACGTCGCGCATCACACTGATGCCCAGCGGAATGACGCCGGCAGCAAGGCCCTGCAGGATTCGGCCGGCAACGAGGGGGATAACGCTCGAACTGAGTGCTCCGACCACCGAACCGGTTACCAACAGCGCCATGCTGATCAGGAGTAGACGCCGTTTGCCGAACATGTCGCCCAAGCGGCCCATGGTCGGGACGGCGACGGCAGCTGCGAGCAGCGTGGCGGTCACAGCCCACGCGGTATCGGACGCCGGCGCGTTCAGGTACTCGGGCAGATGCGGGATGATCGGGATCACCAGCGTCTGCATGAGCGAGACGACGATGCCGGAAAACGCCAGAACAGCCACCACTGCGGTGGTGGCTGGCGACTTCGTTGTCTGTGGCGGCGTTGTCGGTGGTGGTGAAGTGGTTGACGACATTGCGGTAACTCCATCGGAGGAAGAACGAATAATAGTTTAAGTCAGTTGCTTGAACTAAAGTTAAATCAAGTGACTGACTTAACGGAAGGCTGTGTCTCCGATCGTGACGAATATCTCCGGTGCCGAGCAGCTTCGGATGGTCGAGGATGATGGTGTCCATGACTACGAGGACTGAGGACGCGTCGGCCGATGTCGGCGGCGCCGCAAATTCCGCGCGCTCTGCTGCAACCCGAGACCGCATTCTCGCCGTCGCCGAGCAGTTGTTCGCAGAACATGGAGTCTTCGCGGTTTCGAACCGTCAGGTGAGCGACGCGGCAGGTCAGGGCAACAATGCTGCCGTCGGATATCACTTCGGAACCAAGATCGATCTGGTCCGCGCGATCGTGAACAAGCATTCCCAGCAGGTCGAGAAGAACCGTGGCGAACTGCTGCGTGAGATCGAAGGGTCCACAAATGTTCGTGACTGGATTTCGTGTCTGGTTCGGGCGTCGACCGATCACTACGCCGAAATGGGTGGCCCGACCTGGTATGCGCGGTTCAGCGCGCAGATTCTCACCGACCCGGTCCTGCGGAAAATCGTTTACGACGAGGTGCTGGCCTCGCCTACTCTGCAGGAGACGCTTCGCGGACTTTCAGCCTGTCTGACTGACATGCCGATGAGTGTTCGACGCGCCCGCGCGGACATCGGGCGTAATGCGATCGTGCACATGTTCGCCGAACGCGAGCGCACGCTTGCCGAAGAGGGGCCGGACGCGGTCACGTCATGGGAGGACTTCACGACCGACCTCGTCGACGCGCTGGTCGGACTTTGGACGGCTCCGATCAGCCGCTGACCGGCCGTTTGTCCGCGCTAGCCGCCCGGTCCGGGGCAACCCTGCGCAATGGATCTCGCGTCGGCGGAAGATCCAGGAGCAAGCCGACTCCGGCAAGAATGATGACAAGACCGCCAACGAGCGCGAAGGTAACAGGCTCGTTCAACCACAGCACTCCGATGGCTGATGCCGAAATCGGAACGAGAAGAGTGACGGCCGATGCCGCGACTGGACCCGCCTGACGAATTATCCAGAAGTAGACCAGGTAGCCACCGGCGGTAGCCCCCAGCCCCAGGGCTACCACGGCGATGAGTGGGCCGACGGTTATGGGCCCCGGAGGGGGAGCGACGGCGGACACCGGCACCAAGAGGGCGACCGCGGCAAGTTGTTGGCCGAGGGCCAGCGTCAGGGGTGGAGTGTCCTGGAACGACTTTCGTGCGTAGACACCTCCGACTGCGTACAGCAGCGCCGCGGTCAAAGATGCGCCAATGGCCAGCATTGCGCGACTGTCGATCGCTGACGGAATTCCGCCGACAAGCACCGAGACGCCGACGATGCCGATCGCGACCCCCGAGAGTTTTCGCCAGGTGATCTTTTGTCGAAGCCAGAAAGCGGCGACGAATACTGTGAACATCGGAGTCGTGGCATTCAGGATCGACGCCGTCGACGAGTTGAGGCCGACGATCGCAGTTGCGACAAGTGTCAGGGGCCCAGCGACATTGAGGGCAGCCAGCAGTAGGAATGCAGGAAACCGATGACGGACCGCGCGCCAGGTCGATCTGCTGGAAGCAGTTATCAGCGCGAGAACCAACGCTGCAACAATGAAGCGGCCGTGCGTCGTGCCGACGGCGCCGAGAGTTGGTGCTGCCACAGCAACCAGAGGGAACGAGCTTCCCCAAAGCATGCCGACCAACAGCAAAGCTCCAACTACGGCGAATCGGCTGCTGCCGATTGCTTTCCAGTTCTTCATTGCTCCTCTTCGTCGACGACCACGCGGACATGGATGGTCGATGCCAGACCTACCTTATACCCCCGGTAGGTATAAGGTTGAGTGTGTCATGATGCTGTAGGTGACCCGAGACTGGGGACGCATTATTCGTTCTCCTGCAATGGTTTATGTGCCGAGATGCTGTACGCGCAGACCTTCAAGTTATCTCCAATATACCTATAGGGGGTATATTGATTGTGTCGGGCTCGCTTTCCGGGCCACATCCGTCCAGCAAAAGAACAGGAATCCCAATGAGCAGTTGTGGCTGTGGCAACACCCCGAAGTCTGACGCCAAAGGCGATGTCGGCACTGTCGGTACGGCGATGCCGACCGGTGGGAAAGACCTACTCACCGCTGGCAGTAGTGAACTCGTCGAATGTCGGGTCATGCCGGGCAGCGTGATCGAGAAGGTGCATGCCGAAGCGGAAGGCCTGTTTCGTGACTTCGAAGGAAATCGGTACTGGTTCTGCTGCAAGGGATGTGGTCCTCGGTTCGACGCAAATCCCAGGAAGTATGCCGACGTGAGCTGAGCGAAAAGTGGTGGTGCAGGCGATGGCTGCACCACCACTTTCGTTGTAGCCCTGTCGGGGGCAGTCGGACCGTCGACATCAGACGGCGCGAGCGCACGCGCACTGGGCAGCCGCCAAGGTGCATTCGCCTCGGGTGGTTTCGTACGTCGCCTGTACGGGCAATTCAGCAACCGTCTCCCGAGGCCAAAGTGCAAATCCTGCAACGGCTCCCACCGCGGCAAGCGCTGCAAGGATGCTCCAGGTGACCGCAAATCCCGCGCTCGAACCAACCCATCCGGCGATCGGATAGGTGACAAGCCAGGCAAGGTGCGACAGGGAGAACTGGGCTGCGAACACCTCCGGAATACTTGCGGGGTCGACGGAGCGCCGAAGTACTTTTCCGGTCGGCGTGACGAGCATGGCCATCCCGGCGCCGACGAGTGCCCACACTGCGGCAGTGAGCATCCACGTGAATGCACCGGCCACGGCGAGGGCTGCTGCCGCGCTGGCACTGACGACCAAGACAACGGAACCTGCTGTCATCACAGTGCGTTCAGCGGTTCTGTCGAGAACGCGTGGAAGAAGCAGCGCGGTCACCAACGTGCCGGTGCCTGACGCGGCAAGCATCCACGCCACGTCGGATTGGGTTCCACCGAGCTCGTCGCGGACGTAGTTGACGGTGTTGACCACCACGATCGATCCGGCTGCTGCCGCCACGAGATTGAGTGCCATGATGCCGCGCAGTCGCGGCGTGGTCACGAAGATTCGCACCCCCGACGCGATCCGATCCCACGCCTTGCGGTGAGTACTTCGGCGAGCGTTGGGGATTCGGGTGGCCAGCACGAGCAGTGCCGAGACGGCAAAGCCCACGGAGGTGGCGACGAACAACAGGTTGAATGTCATGAAGGACAGAGCGACTGCGGCAAGAACAGGGCTGAGCAGACTTTCCATCGTGTAAGCGACCTGCGATGCCGACAGCGCGCGGGTGAAATCGGCCTCGTCGGTCACGATGTCAGGGATGACCGCTTGGAACGTGGGAGTGAACGCTGCCGACGCAGCTTGGAGAACGCCCACCAGCACGTAGATGTGCCAGATCTCGCTGACGAAGGGCAATGCGATCACGACCGCTGCGCGAATGGCGTCGAGGACAACGAGGAAAGCCCGTCTCGGCAACCGGTCTACGTACGCCGCCGCGAGTGGAGCGATCACGACGTACAGGGACATCTTGATCGTCAGCGCGGTGGCCAGCACGGCTCCGGCGCTCGGTCCGGCGAGTTCGTAGGCGAGTAGACCCAGCGCAACCGTCGCCAACCCGGTGCCGAACAGCGCGATGATCTGGGCGCTGAAGAGCAGGCGATAGTCGCGAATCAAGAACAGACGCAGGCTGTTCCGTTCCGGTGCGGAGTTAGCGATCCGGTTCATTTGGTTTCACTCCCGCGACAAGATTGAAAGCTCCGGTCAGGACATTGAGGGCGACGATTCCGACTACGTCGGCGATCTCGCGATCACCGTAGCCGTGCGCTCGAAGGCCCGTGATGTGTTCGTCTGAAATCGAGGCAGGCTCCCGATAGACGCGAAGCCCGAGGTCGATCATTGCCGCGATGGCGGGATCGGCCGAGGTGCCCGCGCGGGCACGCTCGATCTCGTCCGCCTCGACGCCGTTGGCGTGCGCGGCGGCCACGTGGGCTTCGAGGCAAACAGCGCAACCTTGCTGGACCTGCACAGCGATAGAGATTCGCTCGGTGATCTTGCGGCTCAGTTTCGCTCGCTTCATTGCTCGGCTGAGTTGCAGATAGCCGCCCAGCACAGCGGGCGAATGAGCCATCGCCGCGACCATGTCACCGACCTGTCCGTGACGGTTGACGAGTTCGGCGAGAAGGTCTTTCGATGCACCGACAGCGGTGGTGGGCGTGAGAGAAGCAAGGCGCGACATAACGAGTCCTAAGTGGTTCCGCCGGTGGTGGGTTCGGCTGGTGACAGCCGGCCGAACCCACCACCGGAGTTGGTCAAGAATTGACGGTGGATTGAACGGGTCGAGGATCGTCGACCTTGGTCGACCGCATCACGATCGCGGTGATTGCTGCGCCAACCACTGCGATGGCGGCTGCTCCGAGGAACACGGCGGAGAAACCGTTCGTCAACTCCGTCAGGTCACCGAGTTGATCAGCGCCGAACACTGCTGCGATCGCGGTCATCACCGCGAGGCCGACAGCCGAGCCGACCTGGTAGCTGACGTTGACGATGCCGGAAGCCAATCCGCCCTCTTCCGGGCGCGCAGCCGAAATCGCCGTACCGAGTGAGGGAATGAACGCCAGCGTCATACCTGCCGCAGCCACGAGCGATGCCGGCAGTACGTCGACCCAGAAGTTGCCGGTGGGCCGGATCAACGACATCCAACCCAAACCGATTCCCAGTACAAGCAATCCGGTCACGATCATCGCTTTTGCACCGAAGCGTGCCATGGCCCGTGGTGCCACGACGACCATGCCGAGCATGACGAAGATCGTCATCGGCAGCAGCGCCGCACCGGCCGGGAAGGCGCTGTATCCGAGCACTTGCTGCAGGTACAGGTTCAGGAAGAACCACATCGGTATCCAGGCAGCGCCGAGGACGAGCTGAGCGATGTTCGCGGCACCGAGGTTGGGCGCCTTGAAGATTCCCAGACGCACCAGAGGTTCCCGACGCTTGGACTGGATCAACACGAATGCACCCAACAGAGCGGCCGAAACGGTGAGCGCCAGCCACGTCTGCCCGGATCCCCATCCGACATCAGGTGCTCTGACGATGCCGAAGACTCCGACAGCAAGACCTGCGGTGACAGCGAGTGCGCCGAGGAAGTCGATCGACCCGGTACGTGCCGGTGCGTTCGGCATCAGGAGGGGAGTAGCGATCAGCGCGATGACAGCGATGGGAATGTTGAGGTAAAACACCCAAGGCCAGCTGGTGTATTCGGTGATGACGCCGCCGAGGAACACGCCGGCCGTACCGCCGGCCGGAGCGGCAGCGCCGTAGATGGACAGCGCCTTGGTCATTTCCTTTTGTGTGCTGCCGAACAGCATCATCAGCAAGGTGAGCGCGGAGGGCGCGATGAGTGCGGCGCCTGCGCCCTGGACTGCACGGCCCGCAAGTTCGACGGCGACGTTACCGGCGGCACCGGCGACAACGGAACCGATCAGCAGGATCAGCCAACCAGCGGAGAACACTCTGCGGGCGCCGAACAGGTCGGGCAGGCGGCCGCCGAGGAGGAGTAGCCCGCCGAACGCGATGACGTACGCATTGAAGACCCAGGTCAGGCCTTCTTGGGAAAAGCCGAGATCGCTCTGCATCTGGGGGAGAGCGACGCCGATGATGGAGGTGTCCATGATGACCATGAACTGAGCGGCGGCGATCAACGCCAACGCCCACCACTTACGGGTGGATTTCGGTTGTGTGGACATTCTGAGTTCCTTACCTGTACGGGGTATAGGTGATGCTTGTGTGGTCAAGGGGTGTCGTAAGCGGGCCTGGGTGACATCGGCGCAGCGCTTCGTTGGGGTGCACGGGGAAATGCTGCTCTTGGAACTCATTCGGCCGGCGCTCTGCGTAGATGCGCATCGGATCTCCTTCGAGTGAATTCAGGGTGTTCGAGTAGTTCGTTGCATACCCTAGGGGGGTATGGTACAAATTGCAACAGGTTCGATGTCAAGGAGTGCAGAACCTGACGCAGACGGCAACGAAAGTGCTGCCGACCCAAACTTTGGAGGGCAAGATGTTCAGCGACAACGGCTACACACTGGAATTGGCAACGTCGGAGGCGGCCGTCGGCAACCATGTCCCCTTGCAGTTCCGGATCCTGGATCCGGTTGGAACTCCGTTGACCCGGTACACGGACACCCACGACAAGCAGTTGCATCTGATCGTGGTCGGTCTGGACCTGACCGGATTCCAGCACGTGCATCCCGAATTGGACGAGAACGGAAACTGGCATGTGTCAGTCGATTTCGATCATGCGGGAGACTATCGAGTATTCGCTGATTTCACTCCGGACGGCGGTGACGGAATCACGCTCAGTGCGGATGTGCGCGTCGCCGGATCCTATGATCCTCGGCCGTTGCCCGCCGCTACTGCCGCCACGACGGTCGACGGCTACGCAGTCTCTCTCGAAGGCGCGGCCCACGCAGGGCAGACATCGAAGCTCACACTCTCGGTCAGTCGTGACGGAATCCCGGTCACAGACTTGCAGCCCTACCTTGCCGCATACGGGCATCTGGTCGCGTTGCGTGCCTCCGACCTCGCCTATCTCCATGTCCATCCGGACGGCTACCCCGGTGACGGTCTCACGCCGGCCGGACCGGCAATCACCTTCTACGCCAACATGCCGAGCGCCGAGGATTACCGGTTGTTTTTGGACTTCAAGCACGGCGGAGTGGTGCGTACGGCGGAATTCACGCTGACGGCCGACAATGCGACCACGCCTGGGGTCGAACACTCGAGCCACTCGCACCACGGGCACTGAGACCGAATGAGTTTCGCAGCAACGGGAAAACGGGCATGGGCAATCGCCATGCATCCATCTGTTCGTGCAGTAGCGAAATGCGTGGCGATGTGCGCAGTGATTGCTCTGCAAGACAACGGAAGTCGAAGAGTCTCCGCACATCGCCCCGGTAACGAGAATTGTTGCGAAGTCTCGCGTTGACGAACAGGAGAACATCGAATGTCGGAAGCGACAGAAGTGGGCAACGCTCCAAGCAGTGCCCCAAACAGTGTCCAAGGCAATGATACGACCGGCGATGTGTGCTGCACGGGAGATTCGCACGGCTACATCACCGCCAAGGGCGACTACCTGGCGCGTCTGCGTCGCATTGAAGGTCAAGCTCGCGGCCTGCAGCGCATGGTCGACGAGGACAAGTACTGTATCGACATCCTGACGCAGGTGTCGGCGATGACCAAGGGCCTCCAGGCGGTGGCCATGGGCCTGCTCGAGGACCACATCGGCCACTGCGTCGTCAAAGCCGCTGTTGCCGGTGGGCCCGAGGCGGACGCGAAGATCAAAGAAGCAAATGACGCGATTGCGCGATTGGTCCGCTCATAGAATTGTGATGAACATTGATACCTTGGTGCGCATGTTCAGTATCGAGATCCGTCGTACCTTCGCTGTGAGGCAGGGGCTTCCGGCACCGGTGCGGGACGCGAAGAACTTGCCGCCGCTGATGCCTGCCGACGGATTTCGCGTGACGATGCGAGTGGCGTTCTCGTTCGAGGACGACCAACTCGGAGAACGTGGATGGTTTGTCGACACGGACGCTCTGGACGAGTCCGTCGATCGATGTGCCGAGCAATTGGCGAGCGGTGCCTGGCCGGAGATTTTCGATTTCCGTCCGTCATTCGAGAATGTCGCGAAGTGGGCTTTCAGTGAACTTGCGTCCAGCATTCCTCAGCTGACCTACGTCGAACTCGACAACGAGACGATCGGTGTGGCAACAAGATACGTCAGATCACATTGATCTGACGTATCTCGTTGACGCACCGCGTTCGGTCGACCGGCCTACTGGTAGAGGCGCAACGCAGAACCGATGAAGGTCTTACCGAATGCGAGTCCGGCCTTGTTGAAGTAGAAGCTCAAGACCGTATCTGCAAACGGGACTGCGGACACCGTTTTGGTGATCTGTGACTCGGCGTCTGCCCACTCCGCGCACGCTGCTTCGCCGGTCAAGCCGGATGCCTTGGCAACGGCTGCTTCGTAGGCGGGGTTGTTGATCGAAGAGAAGTTCTTACCTGCTGCCGGAGCAGGACCGGAGAAGAACGGGACGAACCCGCTGGGAACCGAATTGTTGATCTGGATCCACGCGATGTCCCACTGGTTGTTGTCCTTGCCACTGAGCATGACGTCGACAACCTTGGTCTGGTCGGCTCCTGTCACCTCGACGGTCGCACCGAGGTCGGACCATGCCGACTGGGTGAGCTCGGCTGCCGCGCTGCGCGCATCTTCGCCGGCAGCGTAGAAGAGGCGGAGGGTCAGCGGCTTTCCGTCCTTGCTTCGTTTGCCGTCGGAGCCGGCGGTCCAACCTGCAGCGTCCAGTGTTGCCTTTGCTGCGCTGAGGTCGAAGTCCGGAATGTTGCCTGCGACAGAGTCGTACACACAGGCTCGGGGCTCGACGGAGACAAGACTTGTTGCACGGGTGCCCTGGCCGCCGGTGATGACTTCAGCGAGATCGTCGAGATTGACAGCCTGGACGAGAGCTTTTCGAACGGCGGGATCACTGGTCGGATTGTCCGCAATCTGATTGAAGTACATCTGACCGGCGGGAAGTGGGCGCTGGACCGAGTCGAAATTGGCGGCATCGATGCGATCCTTGTCCGGACCGGCGATCGGAGATGCGCTCAGTTCGCCTGAGAGCAGCTGGTTTGCTGCGGTGCTGACATTGGGTGCCATGACAGCAATGACTGTCTTGGGGACACCCGGTGTGTCGGAGGTGGTGTCGTCGGGCCCCCAGCTGTAACCGTCACGACGCTCGAACGTGTAGTGGTCATTGGCCGAGACTTCGGTGACTTCGAACATGCCGGAGCCCAGCGACTTGTTGTTCGAGGCGGTCGGATCTTCGAGTCCGGCATCGCACATGATCGGGAGGCGACTGATGGTGAGGAGGAGGAACGGGGTCGGCGCCGGAGTGGTTACCGTGATGGTGCGGGTGGCGAGATCGGCAGTGGCCGAAGCGCCGACGGGAACTGTGGTGCCGCGTTGTTGTGAACCCTTGGCTGGATCGGCCACGAAGTTGATGTTGTTCGCGACGGTCTGCGCAGTCAGCGTCGACCCGTCGGTACAGGTCACGCCTTCACGAATGGTGAAGGACGCGGAGGTCGGCGTTTCTTCCCACTTCTCGGCCAACCATGGTTTGAATTCACTGGTTTCAGGATCCTGGTAGACCAGGGAGTCGTACGCCAGCTTCGAAATTTCCGCGGTTGCCGCAGAGCCGGACATGATCGGGTTGAGTGCACCCGGATCGCCTTGCAACGCGTACCGGAAGGTTCCGTCAGTCAGAGGCTCACCGCCGCCGGAGCCCGAGGACGTGCCTCCCGAGCTGCAAGCCGACAATACGAGCGCGAGCCCCGCGGTCGCGGCAAGCGTCGAATAGGAGCGGTGTTTCATTGTGCCTCCGTGAAGGAGCCGGGGCCCGGGAGTGAATCGTGAGGGCGCAGTCGAGTGTGACCGCTAAATCTTGGCGTAGGACGTGACGGGCATCTCGGTCGATCCTCACGAAAATCGGGCGGATTTTTGTTCGATTTCACGAAGGTTGGAGTTCTGGTTCAGTTCACGGGGAGTCGAGGTCACTTCGTCGTGGCCACCCGGTCTCCGTGAGCACGGTTGCTGGAACTGACCTCAACGGGGAGGTGGGGCCGAGACCGTGGAGGTCTGCGTCGTCGTCGATTTCGGACCAGAATTCGTCCGCCGAAACATCAAGGCCGAGAACGATCCACGGCGGTCCGGCTTCTTGGAACGCGTACGAGACGGTTCCGGTACGCGGAATTGTCGTATCGAACAGTCGGTCTCCGACGGGATAGCCCTGCTGCTCGCCGACCAAAGTCAAGGTAGTCGGTTCGAAGGATGCATCGCGCAGAATCTTCTCGACTGCGCGGTCGAAGCTCTGCTGGACGCTGAACTCTTCGTCCGAGTTCGAACCGGTGAACTCGGGGAAATGCGCACAACACAAAACGTATGGGCCTGCTGAGTTGCAGTAGAGACGAAACACGGGAAATCCACCGGCCACGACGTGACGTTAGCAGGGCGTCGAAATGGAGAAGTTGCTGTTTCAGCAAAGATGGTTGCGTGAGTTGTGGAAGGTCGTTCATCCTGGGTGCATGAGCAACGAACACCACAATCACCACGAAAACTCCGATACCACTGAGAATCCGTACGCCAAGGCGGACGCACAGTTCTGGAACTCGCTGTACGAGGAACGCCCCGCGCGCTGGAGCGGAAATCCCAACCCACAGTTGATTGCCGAAGCCTCCGACCTGGAACCGGGCACGGCACTCGACGTCGGTTGCGGCGAAGGTGCCGACGCTTTGTGGTTGGCGCGTCGCGGGTGGAAGGTCACCGGCACCGACATCTCGTCGGTTGCGCTCGGCCGCGCCCAGGCTCACGTCGAGGGCGAGGGCGTCGACATCGAATGGCTGGAAGCCGACCTGACGAAGTGGGATCCGCAGGGGCGCTCGTTCGATCTGGTGTCCGCGCAGTTCTTCCATATGCTCGAACCCGCGCGCGGGGAATTGTTCCGTGCTCTCGGAGATCTGGTCGCGCCCGGCGGGCATTTGCTGATCGTGGGCCACTCACCTCACGAGTCGCCGACCGAGCACCATCGGGCCATGCTCCATACACCCGAATACGTGGAGTCGCTGTTCACCGATGGTTGGAAGGTGTTGGTCTCGGAGTCGCGGGAACGTGATCTTCCCGCGAACCCCGAGATGCATCACACGACGGATACCGTTGTGCTGCTTCAGCGATTGAGTGCGAGCACCGACAGCAACTCGTAAGCGACGTGGGCCGCTGCGATACCGGTGATCTCGGCGTGGTCGTACGCCGGCGCTACCTCGACGATGTCGGCGCCGACCACGTTGAGTCCCACCAACCCACGCAGTGTGTTCAACAATTCGCGCGAGGTCATGCCGCCCGCTTCGGGTGTTCCGGTGCCCGGAGCGTGGGCGGGATCGAGTACGTCGATGTCGACGGAGACGTACACCGGGCCACCGTCGAGGCGCTTACGCATGCGCTCGACGATGCTGGCGACACCGTCGACCTCGTAGTCGTCACTGCGGATCACCTGGAAGCCGAGGACGCGGTCGTCTTCGAGGTCCTTCTCGCTGTAGAGCGGTCCACGGATGCCGATGTGCTGCGAACGCTCCATGTCGATCAGGCCCTCTTCGCTGGCGCGGCGGAAGGGGGTGCCGTGGGTGAAAGGCTGACCGAAGTAGGTGTCCCAGGTGTCGAGATGAGCGTCGAAGTGCAGGACGGCGATCGGGCCGTGATCGCGGGCCAGTGAACGCAGGATCGGCAGTGCGATGGTGTGATCGCCGCCGAGCGTGAGCACGGAGGAACCGTCGGCGCGCAGGTCGGTGACGGCGGACTGAACCGTCGTGAGAGCTTCCTGGATGTCGAAGGGGTTGACGCCGATGTCGCCGAAATCGGCTACCTGCTGGTTGGCGAAGGGCGAGACCTTCAGCGCTGGGTTGTACGGACGCAGCAGCTTCGACGCAGCGCGGATGTGCCCCGGACCGAACCGGGCACCGGGGCGGTAGCTGACACCCGAATCGAAGGGGATGCCGAGGATTGTCACGTCGGCGCGCGAGACCTCGTCCAGGCGCGGGAGACGCGCAAAGGTGGTCGGCTCGGCGTAGCGGGGGACGCGCGTGGCGTCGACGGGTCCGATGAACGATCCGGGGTTGTTGGTAGCCATGTGCAGAGGTCCCTGCTCTCGATTCGGCGCACACCGGGCGCCCTTCAGTGATGTAGCTCTCTGAGCAAGTATGGTTTCTTCAAGAGGCTCGGTTGTCAACCCCTGTTTCCTGAAAGGGACACGGCGGTCGTGAAGGAGTGGGTTCAGTGGCCAAGGCGAAGGAAGCGGTCGAGCCGATCGGACCGCGCATCGGGGCGAGGCTCAAGGCGGCACGTCAATCGAAGCGGTTGACCCTCGACGACCTGGCCGAGGCCTGTGGTGTGACCAAGGGGTATCTCTCGAAACTCGAGCGCGATCACGTCAACGCGTCGGTGGCGACCCTGATCAAGGTGTGCGCGGTGCTCGAGATCCCCGTCGGATCCCTGTTCGAGAATGCGTCCGCCGGTGAAGTGGTCCGCGCCGACGCCATGCCGCAAATCAGCTTCGGTGGCGAAAAGATGACGGAGTACCTGCTCACGCCTACCAACGAGCGTCGAATCCAGGTGCTGCTCGGCGAGCTGGAACCAGGCGGCGGAAGTGGTCGGGAGTTCTACAGTCTGCCGATCGACGTGAACTTCGTACACGTGCTCGAGGGCGGTTTGCGGGTTTCGTTCGAGGGTGGTCGGACGGATCCGAACGGTGAGGCCGTCGATGCCGAGGACGTCGTGCTCGCGGCGGGCGATTCCTTCACGTTCACGCCGACGCACAACCATAGTTTTCAGGCCGAAGGCTCGGTTCCGGCGAAGGTTCTGTGGGTCTTGAATCCGGCATTGCCGGAAGGGCCCCGCGCGTCGTCTTTGTGAGAATCGAATCCGCGAATGTTGATTCTTAGGAAACAAGAGTTGACATGATTGGCGGCACCCGTCACGCTGGTAGTTGTCCCCGTCACACACACCGTCGAAAATTGGCGTCACGGAACTCCTGAAGGAGCGCACCATGCATGTCGATTCAGTTCGAGTTGGCCTGTTCCAAGGTCCGCTCACCACCCCGGACACCTTTGCGTCGGTGGAGTTCAACCTCGCTGCAATCGACACCGCTGCCCGCGAGGCTGCGGCATCCGGTGCGAAGATCCTGCTGACGCCGGAGATGTCCGCAACCGGCTACGACATCGGCGAACTGGTGTCGCTACGCGCGGAGCCGGCCGACGGCCCTATCTTCGATTCCGTCGCCGAGATTGCTCGAAGTGCAGGCATCGCAGTCGTCTACGGCTACCCCGAACTCGACGGGGGAGATGTCTACAACAGTGTGCAGGTGGTGGACCGCGACGGCACTTCGCTTGCGCACTACCGCAAGACGCACCTGTTCGGCACGCTCGACCGCGAACATTTCCGGCCAGGTGAGACCCTAGTGGTCGGGTTCGATTTCGAGGGCATCCGCTGCGGGTTGTTGATCTGCTACGACGTGGAATTTCCGGAAGCGGTTCGGGCCCATGCCGACGCCGGTACCGAATGGCTCATCGTGCCGACAGGCTTGATGACTCCTTACGAACACATTGCGCAGCAAGTGGTTCCGGCCCGCGCCTACGAGAGTCAGATGTTTGTCACCTACGTCAATCGCTGCGGTGCCGAAACCGAGCTGACCTACTGCGGTCTCTCGTGCGCCATCGCACCAGACGGTGCCGAGTTGGCGAGGGCCGGCGGCGACCAGGAATTGCTCTTCGCGGACATCGCCGCCGCCACCGTCGCGCAATCGCGCACTCTCAATACACATCTCGACGATCGACGCCTCGATCTGTATCCAGATCTTCCTGTCACGACTGTCTCCAAGGAGAACCGTAGATGACCATCCCAGTAGCTCCGGACAGTTCCTCGGAACCCGGCAAGCAGCCGCCCCTCACGATGTTCGGGCCGGATTTTCCGTTCCCGTACGACGACTACGTTTCCAGTCCGGCGGGACTCGGCTCGGTGCCCGACCTGGCACTGGGTACCGAGGTTGCCGTGATCGGTGGCGGACTCTCCGGCATGATCGCGGCCTACGAGTTGCTCAAGATCGGTCTCAAACCGATTGTCTACGAAGCCGATCAGATCGGTGGCCGGATGCGGTCGGTCGAGTTCGACGGGCACCCCGGGGTTGTTGCCGAGATGGGCGCAATGCGTTTCCCACCGTCGTCGACGACGTTGTTCCATTACCTGAACGAACTGGGTCTGCAGACCGAAGAGTTCCCCAATCCCCTTGCCGAGGTCACGCCGAGCACGGTCATCGATCTCAAGGGTGAGAGCCACTACGCGCACACTCTCGAGGATCTGCCGCCGATCTACACCGAGGTGGCGCAGGCCTGGCAGCGCACTCTCGAAGAGCATGCCGATCTGATTCCGTTGCAGCAGGCCATTCGTGACCGCGACACCGCAGAAATCAAGCGGATCTGGAACGACCTCGTGGTGCGCTACGACGACCAGACGTTCTACGGATTCCTCGCCGCGTCGAAGCACTTCAAGTCCTTCCACATGCGGGAAGTGTTCGGACAGGTCGGATTCGGTACGGGCGGTTGGGATACCGACTACCCCAACTCGATCCTCGAAATCCTTCGTGTGGTCATCACGGCCGCCGACGACGACCACCGCGGCATCGTCGGTGGATCGCAGCAGCTGCCGATGCGGTTGTGGAACCGCGCCCCGGCGCACATGGCGCATTGGCCTGCCGGTACTACGGTCGCTTCGCTCAACGACGGTGAGACGCGTCCCCGCGTCACCGAACTCCGGCGTACCGAGCCCGGCAACATCACGGTGACGGACTCCGAAGGTTTCATTCGCACGTATGCGAGTGCCGTTGTGACAGTGCAGAGTTGGATGCTGCTGAACAACATCAGGTGTGACGACGATCTGTTCCCGATCGACCACTGGACTGCGATCGAGCGAACTCACTACATGGGTTCGACCAAGGTGTTCGTTCTCGTCGACCGCCCGTTCTGGAAGGACAAGGACCCCGTGACCGGCCGTGATTCGGTGTCGATGACACTGACCGACCGTATGAGTCGCGGCACCTACCTGCTCGATCAAGGCGAGGGCAAGCCAGGCCTGATCTGCTTGTCGTACACCTGGTCGGACGATTCGCTGAAGCTGCTGGCGCTCGACGCCACCGAGCGCATGAACATCATGCTGCGCTCTCTCGAAGAGATCTACCCCGGCGTTGACTTCCGCAGCCACATCATCTCGAGCCCGGTGACGCTGTCGTGGGAAACCGAGCGCGACTTCATGGGCGCATTCAAGGCGAACCTTCCGGGGCACTACCGCTACCAGGAGCGCCTGTTCTCCCACTTCGTGCAGAATGATCTCGAACCGCGTCATCGGGGAATCTTCCTCGCCGGTGACGACGTGTCGTGGACCGCCGGCTGGGCTGAGGGCGCGATCCAGACCGCGATCAACGCGGTATGGGGCGTCGTCAACCATCTCGGCGGCGCTGCGCCTGCCGAGAATCCCGGACCCGGCGACGTGTTCGAGGAGCTTGCTCCGATCAGGTTGGGCGACTGAGCTCACCGCAACTGCCGAAATGTCGTGCCCGATGGGGGTTGGTACTCCTATCGGGCACGACCTCTTTCCGGTGATCCACGCAACACTGGAAAGTGTTCGGATCCAATAATTTCCAGGAGGGTGTTCAATGGCGAGCACATCATCGGCGACCAAGACCGCAGCTGCAGAATCGAGACCGGCAGGCGGTGATCGATCCGGTGACCCGGCGCTCGAACTGGTCGCCGAATTGGCAGCAGCGGGCCAGCGACTCGTCTTCCGTCAGGGCGACGACTTGAACAGCGATGCCCTGAGCAGTGACGATCTGACCTGTGTGGTGCTGTGGCCGTCCGGAGAGCCCTCCCTCTCCGATCTGTGCGAGAACTTCGAGTCCCTCGGACTCCGAGTTTCGACGCACCGCCCCCTTCCAACCGTTCTGGGTTCGGCGCATTACTTCACCTTCGAGCCGAGCACCTTCGACGGCAGTGCGCTGGAGAAGATGGCGGACGCCTTCGAAGCCGTCATCGCCGGACAGACCCGGATGGACGCATTCTCCAGTCTGATCGGACGAGCAGACATCACGTGGCGCGACGCAGAGTTGCTGCGCGCTGCGTGCCGTTTCCTCGCTCAGGCTCGTATCGGGCTGTCCGAGAGCTACATCGTCGGAGTGTTGGCAGCGAAGCCACTCTTCGTACGGCAGGCAATCGAACTCTTCACTGCGCGTTTCGATCCCGCCGTAGCAGGATTGCGGGAGACAGCAGTGGCCACCGCGGCGGCGGCCATCGACGAATCAGTCGACGGTGCAGACACTCTCGACGAGGATCGCGTCTTGCGCGGCGTTCGTTCGTTCCTGCAGGCGACTCTGCGCACCAACTGGTACCTGCGTGGTGAGTCCGGCGACCCGCTGCCGTACGCGTCGTTCAAGATCGACTCGCAGTTGCTCTCCACCCCACAGAAGACCGTTCCCTTCCGCGAGATCTACGTCAGCGCACCCAATGTCGAAGGCGTTCACCTGCGTAGTTCCTCCGTCGCCCGTGGCGGCCTGCGTTGGTCGGATCGATACGAGGACTACCGCACCGAGGCCCTGAGCCTCATGAAGACCCAGAGCGTGAAGAATTCCCCGATCGTTCCTTCGGGTGCCAAGGGCGCGTTCGTGGTTCGGGGCACGTCGTCACCGACTCCGGCGCAGGTGCAGGAGTCGTACAGCACCTTCATTCGCGGCTTGCTGGACGTGGTGGACAACATCGTCGACGGCGCTGCGGTACACCCGGCAGAAGTAATCGAGTACGACGGTGAAGACTCCTATCTCGTCGTGGCAGCAGACAAGGGGACCGCACGGTTCTCGGACGTCGCGAACGGCATCGCCGTCGAGCGTGGTTTCTGGCTCGGCGACGCTTTTGCTTCCGGCGGTTCGGCCGGCTACGACCACAAGGCGATGGGCATCACCGCTCGCGGCGCCTGGGTAGCGGTTCGACGGCACTTCGCCGAGCGCGACCTCGATGTCGACACCGATCCGTTCACCGTCGCGGGTATCGGGGACATGTCCGGCGACGTGTTCGGCAACGGAATGTTGCTCTCGCACAAGATCCGTCTGGTCGCGGCATTCGATCACCGCCACATCTTCATCGACCCGAACCCCGACACCGAGACGAGCTTTGCCGAACGCGCTCGCCTCTTCACCGTGCCGCGCTCGTCCTGGGACGACTTCGATCGCACCGTGATGTCGCCGGGCGGTGGCGTCTGGCCGCGGAGCGCGAAGTCGATCCGCCTTCCGCTCGAGGCGCGTGCGGCCCTCGGAATCACCGAGGAGAACTTGACCCCGCAGGAACTGATCCGAGCGATCCTGTGTGCTCCGGTGGACCTGTTGTGGAACGGCGGCGTCGGTACCTACGTGAAAGCGTCGACCGAAAGCAACGTCGACGCGGCCGATCCGTCCAACGACGCAGTTCGCGTCAGCGCTGACGAGTTGCGTGCAACCGTGGTGGGTGAGGGCGGCAACCTGGGTTTCACCCAGCGTGCCCGCATCGAATATGCCGCTGGCGGAGGACGAATCAACGCCGACTTCATCGACAACGCGGCCGGCGTGGCTACCTCGGACCGTGAGGTCAACATCAAGATCGCACTCGCAGAGTTGGAAGCGACCTCGCGCAATGAACTACTCGCGGCGGCCCAGGACGAGGTGGCCGCATCGGTGCTCGAGGCCAGTGAAGATCAGACCCTCGCGATCAGCCTGGCCGAGCACCGCGCACCGGCCCTGCTCGATCAGCACGAGCGGTTGATCGAGAACCTCGTCTCGGCGGGCGCCATGAAGCGACTGGAAGAATCTCTGCCCGACTCCAAGGCGCTGGCGGTCAGGGCGCGTGCCGGGCAGGGTCTCCTGCGGCCGGAACTTGCTGTGCTGGTGGCGCAGTCGAAGAACGTACTGACGGCGGAATTGGGGGCGTCGACCGTCCCGGACAATCAGATCTTCGCCGATCGTCTCCCGCAGTACTTCCCGCTCTCCGTCGTCGAGGCAGCACCGGACGCGGTCCGCGCACATCGGTTGGGCCGCGACATCATCATCACCTCGGTTGTCGACGAACTGGTCAACCGCGTCGGCCCCGGCGTGCTGTTCCGGCTCGAGGAACACCTCGGAGTCCACAGTCCGGAAGCGGCTCTGGCCTACGCAGTAGTCAGCGAAGTGCTCGGCACCGAGGAACTTCGGCGCGAGATCTTGAACTCGGAGCTGCGCGCCACCGAGCAGTTGCAGGCTCTCGATCGCTTGCAGCAGTTGTTGGAATCCGAGATGAGCTGGGTGTTGCGTCGTCCGGGAGCAGCCGGCCGGTTCACCGTGAACCCGCGCGCCGACATCGATCGGTGGGCAGCCCCGGTGCGGGAACTCACCGACGGTTTGCCGGCCAGCGAGCGCATCGAGGCGTCTTTCGGAGCACTCGCCCTGGCAGACATTGCACTGCAGGAGAATACGACGGCCGCGGCCGCAGCCGCGATCTATCGGGAACTCTCCGACGCTCTCGATCTGGGCGATGTTCTCGGCGGCGTCGACGTCGCCGTCGGTGCCTCGCATTGGGAGGTCATGGGCAGCGCTGCCGTCCATGCCAGGTTGACGGCGCGTTTCGCGGACCTCGTGTCCGGTGCGCTCGGTGAAGGTATTCCGGAGGTCGTCGAGTTGTGGACCGCCGCCAATCCGCAAGCGGTGCGCCGGTTCACGGCTTTGATGTCGAGCGTGAGCCGCAGCGGAGCGCTGGACACCGCCCGTCTCTGCACGGTCGACGCCGAACTCGAACTACTCGTCCGCGGTGCGTCCAGTTTCGCTTCGGTACACGCCGCGGAGGGTTCAGCGGCCCTCCCAGGCGAGTAGCGATAGCAGCAGTTCGGCTCTGACCCTGGCCTGTCCGAGGTCGCATTGCAGCAGTTCCTCGATGCGTGCGATGCGACCTCGGAGGGTGTGCCGATGAACACCGAGTTCGGCTGCGGCCGATTCCCATTGGCCGTTTGCCTCGAGATAGGCGCGCAAAGACGCGGCCAGTGCGGTTCCGTGTGCCTGGTCGTGTTCGGTCAGCACCGGGATGGTGTCCGCAGCCATTGCGATCAGTGCCTCACGGGCAGGCTCGGATGCCAGAATCGTCGAACCACTCAGAGCGTCGAACTCGAGAATGCGGGCAGTGGCCGTCGTGAGATTGGCCGCGGCGCGGGCCTGGACGAGTGCGCGCGGTGCGTCCAGAAGACGGTGAGGGGTGCTGATTCCGGCACGCACGGCTTTCGCTTCGGTGGGGGAGAGCTGCGCCAGTAGTGTTTTGGCGGTGTCGATTGTGTCGGTTCCGCGGAGGAGGACGGTCAGCGAACCGTCCTCGGATTGCGCGAACAACGGCCGGCCTGCTCGCGCGAGAGCGTTGTCGAGTTCGCGAAGAACTGGGCCGAGTCCGGATCCGCGAACGTGGACGACACGAATGTTGCCGTGCGTGTCGCTTGCCTCGTCCAAGTACGACGGCACACCGTCCTCGGGGATTCGGCCGTCGAGTAAGAGCCCGAAAGCCATGGCGTTGAGTCGAGTTCGCTCGGCCCGTAGTCGAACCGGTTTCTCGAGTTCGAGAGTGAGCAGCGAGACCGCATGCCCGAGCAACACTCTGTCGATATTGCTCAGGGGCCCGGCGCCCGCCATGGCGAGGTAGCCGTGCCAACTGTCGGTGACGCCGACGGGGGACAGTGTCAGCGTCCGTTCGGGTGTGCTCTGCGAGATCGACGCCGGAGCGTTGGGATCGCGGGTGGTGGCCGCGACCGCGCGAACCTCGGTGATCAACGACTTCTGGTTTGCCGGATGCACCGCGGTGATCCGATCACCGACAAACGCCACCGAAGTTTTTGTGGCCGTGGCTAGTTCACGCACGATCGCCGACACGCCACCGCGCAGTGCAACGCGGGTGATGCGCGTCTGTACTTCTGCCGCGCGGAGTACCGATTCGTATTCCTGCTGGCTCAGACGGGTCATCACCGCGCGCGTGACTGCCGCGAACGGGGTCGTGAACGGCACTTCCAGCAGGGGGAGTCCGCGGCTGCGGGCGGCGGCAATCAGGTCTGTGGGCACACTCTCGTGGGAAAGGCCGGTCCCGAAACCCAGAGCCGATACTTCTGCGGCGGCCAGACGGTCGATGTACTCGCTGTAGTCGGTGGCGTCCGCGCCCACCAGTGCCAGCCCGGTGGTGAGCACCAATTCGCCGCCGGAAAGCCACGGGGTGGGGTCCGTCAGCTCTGTGGCCTGCGCAAACGTGACGGGGTGGGTGGCAGCTGCTCGGTCGGTGAGCAGAGCCAGCGAGAGGTGTTTCTGTCGCAAGAGCCACGAGATCGGAACCGTCACCTGATCAAGGCTAGCTGTCGTTGCCGATATGGAGTAGCCCTGGAGCTCCGGGTATCCATTTCGGCAGTGCTTGCGATGCTTCGCGCGTCGCATACTCGAATGCAATACACAACCGAGAGGGTGGTCACATGAGTGCAATCGAATACCGGCTTCCGCAGGAGCGTCGCATCGTCACGGAGTTCCCGGGCCCGCGCTCGGCTGCGCTCGCCGAACGCCGTAAGAAGGTCGTCGGCGCCGGCGTCGCATCCACCCTCCCGGTCTACGTCGCCGACGCAGACGGCGGAGTCATCGTCGACGTCGACGGCAACTCGCTGATCGACCTCGGTGCCGGTATCGCGGTGACCAGCGTCGGCGCCTCCAACCCGGCCGTCGTGTCCGCAGTTCAGGATCAGGTCGCGCACTTCACCCACACCTGTTTCATGGTCGCTCCGTACGAGGGCTACGTCGAGGTCGCCGAGCGTCTCGCCGAACTCACCCCCGGTGACCACGAGAAGCGTTCCGTGCTGTTCAACTCCGGCGCAGAAGCTGTCGAGAACGCAGTCAAGATCGCCCGTCACGCGACCGGTCGCGACGCAGTCGTCGTCTTCGACCACGCGTACCACGGCCGCACCAACCTCACGATGGCACTGACGTCGAAGTCCATGCCGTACAAGAGCGGCTTCGGTCCGTTCGCCCCCGAGGTCTACCGCGTCCCGATGTCCTACCCGTACCGCGAGGGCCTCAATGTCGACGGCTCCAAGATCACCGGTGAGCAGGCCGCACAGCGCGCCATCACGATGATCGAGAAGCAGGTCGGCGCTGCCAACACGGCCGCCATCCTCATCGAGCCCATTCAGGGTGAGGGTGGATTCATCGTTCCCGCAGAAGGATTCCTCCCGACGCTCGTCGCGTGGGCCAAGGAGAACGGCGTCGTCTTCATCGCCGACGAGGTTCAGGCAGGCTTCGCTCGTACCGGCGCCTGGTTCGCCAGCGATCACGAGGGCATCGTGCCCGACCTGGTCACGCTCGCCAAGGGCATCGCAGGCGGCATGCCGCTCGCCGCTGTCACGGGCCGCGCCGAGCTCATCGACGCCGTCCACCCCGGCGGCCTCGGTGGCACCTACGGCGGTAACCCCGTCGCCTGCGCCGCTGCATTGGCGTCCATCGACCAGATGCGTGAGCTCGACCTCTGTGGCCGCGCACGCACCATCGAGTCGACCGTCGTCGGCCGAATGAACGCACTGGCAAAGGAACTCGACGTCATCGGTGACGTTCGCGGTCGCGGCGCGATGCTCGCCATCGAGCTGGTCAAGCCCGGTGGGCAGGAGCCGGACGCCGACATCACCAAGAAGATCGCCGCCGAATGCCTCGCTGCCGGCGTCGTGATCCTCACCTGCGGTACCTACGGCAACGTCATCCGTCTGCTCCCGCCGCTGGTCATCTCCGAAGAGCTGCTCGACGACGCGTTGACCGTCCTCGAGACCGCTATTCGCACTGCAGCACAGGGGAACTGACATGTCCAACGTCTCGGATCTTCTCGACTCGGTACCCAAGGGTCTCTGGCTCGGCGGCAAGCTCGTCCCGGCCGAGAAGACCTTTGCGGTCTACAACCCGGCAACGGGTGAGGAACTCGCCCAGGTAGCCGACGCCACCGCTGCCGACGGTATCCGTGCGCTCGACCTCGCCGCTGCGGCGCAGGAAGACTGGGCGGCCACTCCGGCACGTGTACGCGGCGAGATTCTGCGCACCGCCTTCGAATTGCTGCACGCCCGCGCCGAGGACTTCGCGCTGATGATGACCCTGGAAATGGGTAAGTCGTTGGCAGAGAGCCGCGGTGAGGTCAACTACGGCGGCGAATTCCTGCGCTGGTTCAGCGAGGAAGCAGTACGCATCGGTGGACGTTTCACGCAGGCTCCGGCCGGCAACGGTCGCATCCTGGTCACCAAGGAAGCCGTCGGACCGGTCCTCGCGATCACCCCGTGGAACTTCCCGCTCGCCATGGGCACACGCAAGATCGGACCGGCGCTGGCTGCCGGTTGCACCATCATCGTCAAGCCCGCCGAGGACACGCCGCTGACCATGCAGCTCCTCGGTCAGGTGTTCGCCGATGCCGGTCTGCCCGACGGTGTGCTCTCGATCCTCCCGACGTCCGACGCGGCCTCCATCAGTGGACCGCTGATGGAAGATGCGCGTCTGCGCAAGGTCACCTTCACCGGCTCCACTGGCGTCGGAAAGTTGTTGGTGCGCAATGCTGCTGACAAGCTGCTCCGCACGTCGATGGAACTCGGTGGCAATGCGCCGTTCATCGTCTTCGACGACGCCGACATCGACGCAGCTGTCGACGGCGCAATGCTCGCGAAGATGCGTAACGGCGGCGAGGCCTGCACCGCGGCCAACCGCATCTACGTCGCCAACTCGGTGCGCGAAGAGTTCACCGACAAGTTCACCGCCAAGGTTGCGGCCTTGAAGGTGGGCGCCGGTGACGCCGAGGGCACCAACATCGGACCGCTGATCAACACCAAGCAGCTCGCAACCGTCACCGGACTCGTCGACGACGCGGTGTCCAAGGGCGCTCGCGTTCGCACCGGTGGATCGGCACCCGAAGGCCCCGGCTTCTTCTTCACCCCGACCGTTCTGGATCAGGTGCCCGCCGACGCGCGCCTGCTGAAGGAAGAGATCTTCGGACCCGTTGCGGCAGTGGTCGGTTTCGACACCGAAGACGAAGCGATCGCGGCTGCGAACAACACCGAATACGGCCTCGTGGCGTACTTCTACACCCGCGACATCGACCGTGCGATGCGCGTCTCGGCCAAGCTGGACACCGGCATGGTGGGCGTCAACCGCGGCGCGATCTCCGATGCTGCCGCGCCGTTCGGTGGGGTGAAGGAATCGGGCTTCGGCCGTGAAGGCGGAACCGAGGGTATCGACGAGTATCTCGATACAAAGTACGTAGCGCTCTAACTTGCTGTGCGCCTTTATTAACCGCGGGCGGTTAATAAAGGCGCACAGTTGTCTATTGACCCAACGGAGTCGGGCGGTAGTACTTGCCCTCGTGGTAGAGCAGCGGTGCGGCAGCGGATTCGTCGTCTTCTTCGGCGTGAACCCGCGTGACGAGTCCGATGACCAGCGTGTGGTCGCCGACAGGGATCAACTGGTCGACCTTGACGCGCATCCAACTGGGGGTGCCGTGCAGCACCGGTTCCCCGGTGTCGAGCACTGCCCACAGTGACTCGTCTGCAAAACGCTGATCGGCACTACGCGCAAAGCGCTGGGCCAGATGCTGCTGATGTTCGCCGAGAAGGTG
The DNA here is from genome assembly GCF_029457415.1 of Rhodococcus sp. RCBS9. Taxonomy (NCBI): domain Bacteria; kingdom Bacillati; phylum Actinomycetota; class Actinomycetes; order Mycobacteriales; family Nocardiaceae; genus Rhodococcus; species Rhodococcus sp. RCBS9. The sequence continues at coordinate 3,228,412 of NZ_CP120422.1, forward strand.
GATCACCAAGGACTCGGCTGCCTTGAGTGCATTGATGCTCGACGACGTCTCCGCGATGTTGAACGAGACGAGCGGCGGCTCGAGGGAGACGGACGAGAACGAGGTGGCGGTGAAACCCACCGGGCCGGTACCCGAATCGAGGGTCACGACGGTGACACCGGCGGGGTGGCGGCGAAGCGCAGCGCGGTAGTCACCGGCGCAGATGCCGGTGGACAACTCGGGCGTCGCTGCTACTTCGGGGACGTCGGGGGTGGTGTGGCTGGAAACGGCATTCGGCTTGTCAGACAACGGGAACTCTCCGGCTGGAACTCGAGGTGTGCGGTGTGGTCGAGGTGACTGCGCTCGGCATACACAGACAGGCGTCGGTGCGGCACAGATCTACGTGCCGTCGACGCCAGTGGTTGCCGGCCGGGGTCCTGGTTGCAGTGCACATGGTGCGTCCAACTATAGGTGGACGCACGTCTGAGTGGGTTCGGGCCGGGTTGGCTGAAGTGCGTCAGTCCATGTCGACGGCGAGGCCGGCGGTGATTCGGAGGAGTTCGGAGTACGTCGTGCGAAAGACCGTATTGGGGTGCCCGGCGGCTGCCCACAACTCGGGGTACTGCTCGAGGGCGGTATCGATGTAGGTGGGCAGGTTGGTGGGATGCCCGAGCGGAGCGACCCCACCGATCGGCTGGCCCGTCGCGGACTTCGCCATCTCCAGCGGCGCCCGCGTGAGCTTGCCTTCGAGGCGTTCGCCGGTGGCCTTCAGATTCACCTGATGCGCGCCGGAGACCAGCAGCAGGACCGGATCGTCGTCGAGAAGGAACACCAGTGACTTGGTGATCGCGCCTACCTCCACCCCGACGGCCGCCGCTGCCTCGGCCGCGGTGTGCGTGGCTTCGGGCTGCGTGACGATGACGCCGTGGTGACCCCGTGAGATCAGTGTTTCGGCGACGTGCGAGGCGTTGGGGTGGAGGAGGCTCGTCATGAGTTCAGACTAGGACTAGTCGGCGTTCGCCACAGCTGGAGTCGGCGTCGTGTCGGTGGACTTTCGGTTGCGACGGATCGTAAAGCCGAACAGCATGACCGCACCGATCAGTGCGTACAGGAAAAGCGTCAGAGCAGGCTGGCCGACGCCGACGTTGTTGAAGTAGACGATGCTCCGCACGCCTTCGGTGCCGGCGCCAGGTGTGATCCATCGGCCGATGGCGGCATAGAACGAGGGAATCACGTTGGAGCCGAATGCGCCTCCCGCACTGGGATTGCCGAGAATCACGAAGACGGCGATAGCCAGCGGGACTGCCAGAACGCCGATGGCAGCGCGCAATCCGAGTGTGAACATGGCGGTGCCGAACACCACGGCTGTTCCCAGGATCCACAGCGGGAACCAGTGGCCCGCGAAAGTTCCGAGCACGTGTGAGGTGATGAGGGCGCCGAGGGCTCCCGAGATGATCGAGTAGATGGCGATCACGCCCGTGTGTGCGCTTGCCTGGCGGAGGGTCTTCGGCGCACCGATGAACAGTCCGATGGCTGCCGCAAGGAGATAGCCGCCGACGACCCAGCCGACCGAGAGGTAGAAGCCGGAGAGGCCGCGGTTGTCGTGGGCTCCGACGGGGATCTCGTCGCGGACGACGAACTGTCGGTCCTGTGTCGCCTCGACCTTCGTGAACACCGCTTCGAGTGACGTCGCGATGGAGCTGCCGCCCGCGCTCGCGGTGATCAGGGTGTCCGGCCCGGCCGGGTTGACGACAAACGCGCCCTGGATCTCTCGGTCGTTGATCATGCGGCGAGCGGTCGCCGTGCTGTCGACCACCTGAGCGTCGAGCGGGCTGCCGTCGATGGCGTTGAGTTTGTCGGCGATCTGCTGATCCATGCCGTCGGGTGTGCCCTGATCGGCGATGACCGCGATTTCGATGTCTCGCGGAGTCGGCTGATGGAAGGCGGCGACGTAGCTGAGGATGAAGCCCATCTGCAGCAGGAGCACGCCGACGAACAGCGCGGCCATCACCTTGGGTGCGCCGTATTTCACCAGCAGATTGTCGTGGTGGTGTTCGTCGTGGGTGGAGCTGTTGTCTGGTGCGGCGTGTGCCGGATGCGTAGTGGTCACGAAAGAGTCCTGATCTTGTCGAAAGTAAAGAGCTTGTCAATACCCGAGGTATTGAATACTCTAGGTATCGTGACTGAATCTCGTCAACCGGACTGGACGCCGGTAACCCGCCCCGGACGTGACGTGGTGCGGCAAAGACTGCTCGACGCTGCGGCGGAAGAGTTTGCGGAGCGCGGATTCAGTGCTGCACGTCTCACTGAAGTTGCTCGCCGAGCGGGCTTCACCAAGGGGGCTGTCTACTCCAACTTCGAGTCGAAACAAGATCTGTTCGCCGAACTGTTCGCGCAACGGTCTCTCGAACTGGCCGGCCGTGTGCTTGCCGAGATCGCCGGGATGAACCCGGCCGACGCGGCGGGCAAAGGTGGCGAGGCCATTGCCACGTGGATGGTCGACGACCCGGGGTGGTCACTGCTCGTCCTCGAATTCGGAGTGCTCGCCGGACGTGATCCGCAGATCGCTCAGGCGTACTTACGTGAGCGTCGCCACTTGCGCAGTCAACTCGTGGAGTTGATCGGTGAACGTGCCCGCGAATGGGGAGTGGACGAATCCTTCGATGTGCGGACCACTGCAATCTCGTTGATGGCCTTGATATCCGGGCTCGTTCTTGAGCACTCGGTGGATCCGGAAGAAGTTGATCAGAGCGTGATGGGTGCCGCCGTGACGGCACTCTTCGCCGGCGCCGTCGCACGGGCAGGATTGTCCGCCGTCTGAGTTGCTCGGTTGACAGGCAACAGATTTGAGAACTACCCTCTGGGTGCAGTACCTCGTTAGGTGAGGCTTCTGCACGAACACAGGCCACTGATCTCACGACGTCGAGAGACGCCCAAGGTTAGGACAGATCTCCCCGGCTTAAGGGGTGATCCAAAGTGGCTTCCCGTTCTTGATCGGGACACGTCGTGCAGTGCCAAAACTCGGACGTGGAGGTGTTTTCGCAGCTTGATGCCGGTTTCTTCCGGCGAAGGCGAGAGTACGTCGATATTCGGTTCTCCTGGCGTGTGCTGTGCGCATGTACTTGTGTGGCGTCATCGGACGCCCCGAACTTTCAGGAGGTGACCATCGTGGACGACCCGCCGAGTCGATATTCGACCCATCCTTCTGTTCTTGCCGACGATGCTCACCCCGGTCTTTTGCTCGTCAGTCACTGACTCTTTGCATCCTCGGCTTCATCTGCGCGGCGTTGCCGCGACCGCTGACGACTTCCATTGTCGCTCAGCGCATTCTGCTGCCCTCATGCACTGGCATGGTCCGGCGTGTTCAGGCAGCCGAGGAGATTCGTCATGTCATTTTCCGTTCTCGCATTGCGGCCACGGCCCACGAGAAACATTGCACAACAAACACATTCAACAGTCCTGGCAAAGGAAAGCGCACAGGAATTGGTCGACTTCTCGGCCTCGGACACGCGCACCGTTCTCGCGGATCTGACCGCGACGGCCAACGGCCTTCGTGACGATCAGATCGACGATCTTCGTCGGCAATACGGGCGCAACGATGTCCGCCACGACCGCCCGGCGCCGGCAATCGTGCAGTTCGCGGGAGCCTTCAAGAACCCGTTCATCCTGATCCTGGTATTCCTCGCCCTGATCATGGTCGGGACCGACGTGGTCTGGGCGGACCCCGAGGACGGTCCTTCCTACGAGGGCATCATCACTCTCGGGTTGATGATCTTTGTCAGTGTCTCACTGAGGTTCTGGCAGGAATACCGTTCGAGTCGCGCCGCCGAGGCGCTCAAGGCGATGGTTACGACGACCGTCGCGGCCACCCGCAAGATCAACAACACCGTGGTCACGGCTGAGATTCCGATCGAGCAGTTACTGCCGGGGGATGTAGTCCAGCTTGCCGCCGGCGACATGATCCCGGCCGATGTCCGCATCATCCGGGCCAAGGATCTACAGGTCAATCAGTCCATGCTCAGCGGTGAATCGATGCCGGCCGAGAAGTCGGCGGACCCGTCGTCGGGGATCGACGTCGATCGGCTGCTCGAAGCCGAGAACATCGGGTTCATGGGTACTTCCGTCGTGTCGGGCAGTGGCACCGCCGTCGCGGTACACACCGGCAAGCGGACCTACTTCGGTGCCATGACAGCACAATTGGCGTCCAAGCGGCCCGAAACCAGCTTCGACGTCGGGGTGCGCAGTGTCAGCTACCTGCTGATCAAGTTCATGCTGATCATGGTTCCCGCGGTGTTCATTATCAACGGACTGACCAAGGACTGGAGCCAAGCACTACTCTTCGGCGTCGCCACCGCGGTGGGGTTGACTCCGGAAATGTTGCCGCTCATCGTGACGGCGAACCTGGCCAAGGGTGCGCTCCACATGTCGCGCAAGAAGGTGATCGTCAAGCAGATCAACGCGATTCAGAACTTCGGTGCCATGGACGTTCTGTGCACGGACAAGACCGGAACTCTCACCGAGGACCGCATCGTTCTCGGTGAGCATCTCGATACTGCCGGACGTAAGTCCGAGGACGTATTGCGGCTAGCGGCGGTCAATTCCGTGAATCAGACCGGATTGCGCAGTCTTCTCGACGACGCGGTGATCGAGGCCGCCGGTCCCGAAGTGGTCGAGGAGATCTCGCGTCGCCACGGGTTGGTGGACGAGATTCCCTTCGACTTCAAGCGCCGTCGACTCTCCGTGGTGGTCGACCACGGAGACGCCGATCTGATCGTAACCAAAGGTGCAGTGGAAGAGCTCCTTTCGGTCTGTGAATCGGTGGAACTGGACGGGGTGACCCACCAATTGACACCGGGATGGCTGGCCCGAGTCGACCGTCTGGTCGCGGAGCTGAACGGTCAAGGTAAGCGAGTGCTTGCGGTGGCAACCAAGACAGTCGTCGAAGAGCAGCGCCGCGAGTACTCGACGGCCGACGAAGAGGGCATGACCCTGGTTGGACTGCTGGCCTTCCTCGACCCGCCGAAGGAATCTGCGGCCGGGGCGATCGAAGCCCTCGCGAGCCACGGAGTCGTGGTCAAGGTAGTGACGGGTGACAACGAACTGGTCGCCGAAACCGTCTGCGGCAAAGTCGGTATCGATGTCGGGACCGTGGTCTCCGGCGCCGAGATCGAAGCGTTGAACGACGACGCCCTCGACGAGTTGGTGCAGCGGACAACCGTCTTCGCGAAGACGGATCCGATGCAGAAGGCACGCATTGTCGAATCGCTGCGCCGGGTCGGCCACACGGTTGGTTTCCTCGGTGACGGTGTCAACGACGCACCCGCACTTCGGGCGGCGGACGTCGGCATCTCCGTCGACACAGCGGCGGACATCGCCCGCGAATCCGCGGACATCATCTTGCTGGAGAAGGACCTCGGCGTACTCGAACAAGGAGTCATCGAAGGGCGTCGTACCTTCGGAAACATCCAGAAGTACATCAAGATGACTGCGTCGTCGAACTTCGGGAACGTCTTCTCGGTGCTCGTCGCCAGCGCCCTGCTGCCGTTCATCCCCATGATTCCCGTAGTTCTGTTGTTGCAGAACCTGATCTACGATCTCTCGATGCTCACGATCCCGTGGGACCGTGTCGACGACGACTTCCTCGCGAAGCCCCGCAAGTGGGAGACCAAGAGCCTTCGCCGGTTCATGGTGTTCATCGGCCCGATCAGTTCGATCTTCGACATCTCGACGTTCGCGCTGATGTGGTTCGTGTTCGCCGCCAACTCTCCCGAGCATGCAGCGCTGTTCCAATCGGGTTGGTTCATCGAGTCATTGATCTCGCAGACGCTGATCGTTCACATGATCCGCACCCGCAAGATCCCGTTCATCCAGTCGCGTGCATCGCTGCCGGTACTGCTCAGCACGGGCGCTGCCTGCGTCTTCGCGCTGGTGTTCCCGTTCACGTCCTGGGGTCATTCCCTCGGGTTGGTTTCACTGCCGTGGAACTACTTCCCGTGGCTGGTCCTCACCCTCGGGGCATACTGCGTCGTCACGCAGGTGGCCAAAGGAATGTTCATCCGTCGATTCGCGACCTGGCTCTAGGAGTTCACCGTGGAAATCCACGTCATCCTTGTGCGGATAGCGCTCGGGCTCGTCCTCGGCGCTGCCGTCGGGATCGAAAGGCAATGGCGCGCAAGGATGGCGGGTCTGCGAACCAACGCGTTGGTGAGCTTGGGTGCGACGCTCTTCGTCATCATGGGCGCGTACGGGTTTCAGGGCCCGGACGCTGATCCGACGCGCGTCGCAGCGCAGATCGTCTCGGGGATCGGTTTCCTCGGTGCTGGAGTGATCATGAAGCAGGGTGCGTCGGTCACCGGCCTGAACACTGCCGCCACTCTGTGGGCCACTGCCGCCGTCGGCGCACTGGCAGGCGGCGGAATGTACTGGGTCGCGGTGTTCGGTGCCGGCGCAATCATGTTGGCGAACACGCTGTTGAGGCCGTTGGGTCGGATGATGGATCACCAGCCTGCCCGAACCGGACGCGAAGAACCACCCGCGGACTACACCTTCGAGGTGACCTGCCACGGTGACGCCGAAGCTCACATCAGAGGTCTTACCGTGCAGTCCATTTCGAGGCCCGAGTTTCAGCTCCGGTCAGTGCAGTCCTTCGACATCCCGGACAGCGACCGCGTGCGGGTGGTGGCCGAACTGGCTGCCGCGGAGCGAGACGACGGACTCCTGGAATCCGCCGTCAGCCGACTTAGCCTTGAACCGTTGGTGACTCACGTTCGGTGGGAGGTGGAACCGTCGAAGTAGATTCAGGCTCGCTGTCAGTCAGCGCGCGTGTTCTTGCGGCGCAAGTGAGTTCCCCGGTGCAATGTTCGCGCAGTTGGACGGTGCAGGCTTGCCGTTCAAGCGGTCGTCGACCCAGGCGAGCGCACCGGGGAGCCAGAGCATGGCGCCGAGGAAGTGGCTGATGGTGTCGTACTGGTCGTACTGAATCGCCAGGCCGGCGTCGCAGTACTTGCGTGCGAGGGTGCGGACGTCGCCCGTGATCATCACGCCGTCTCCCGCTCCGACACCGGGGCCGCCGGGTTGGGTGCCCTCGATGGTGCCGTTGGCCGCCTGCGCGATGAACATCGGAATGGTCGGTGTCGCCGCGGTGCCCATGTTGATCTTGTTCACGACATCGACGTACTCGGGAACAGTATTGGGATCGGCGTACTCGGGTTTGACCAGATCCTGCCAGGTCAGTCCGGGATACTGTGCCAGCACATTGCCGATGGACGCGTCTTCGAGTCGAGCCATGACGTCGCGTCCACGGTCGCTGAGATACTTCCCGAAATCGATGTCGTACGAACGCGCAACGCCGACGACTGCCATGCCGACAACGCCACCCCACCCGATGCTTCCGCTCGCGTAGCGAAGGTTGTTGGCCGGATTGACCAGCACGCCGCCCTGCGCGGCGCCGATCAAGTTGTCGTTGATCTCCGGTGCATACGCGGGAGCGAGGATCGAAGCCCAGTTGGTGGCGATGGCTCCGCCGGAGTATCCCATGAGCGCGATCTCTGCGTTGTCGGTGATTCCGGTTTCCGGGACATCGCGGGCGGCACGCAGAGCGTCGAGCGTCATCATCCCGTATTCGGGTCCGGCAGCGAAGTTGGCGGCCGGGCCTTCGGTGTCCGGGACGACGATCGTGTAGCCCAATGCGAAGAGCGGCCCGAACAGCGCGGCTTCGATGCTCGTGAAGGTACCGCCGATGTTGAAGTTGCGTCCGCTGGGAGTCCAGTCGCCGATCGGGGTGTTACCCGCGATGGCTCGCGACGGGCTGTCGTCGGGGTTCAGCGAATCGTAAAAGGACTGGTACGAAACAACTTTGTTCGGTTGGGCGTTGGCCGGGCGCAGGATCGAGGTGACGTTGGCGGACGGCTGTCCCAGGGCGTCGGTTGATCGGTAGAGAACCTGCACTGCCTGTATCGGGGTCGGGATGTTGAGCACGGTGTACGGCACGGTGCGAGTCTCGAGGACCGCACCCGGAGCGTACGACGAGAGGGGTGCCGCGCCGTCGTAGCTGTAGAAACCGTCATCGGGGGACTTGGCAAGGACTGGCTGCGCGAGCGCTACCGGTGCGCCGACGCCTGTCAGTGCAAGCGCGAGTACTCCGACAACTGCGCGAGATAAGACCCTTGACGACATACTCGTCCTCCACATTGGTGTGCCACGCCCCACCCTGAGATCGTGGTGTGACGACCACCATATATTACTCGTGGGTAATGTGGGGATCGGTCAGATCGGTCGTCGTATCGAGGTCTCGACGTAGGAAGATTTCGGAGGACTCGCCTGGGAGTAACAGAACTCCCGCGTCGGTGTATCCCATTGCGCGATAGAAGTTCTGGGCTGATTCGTCGGCGAGTGTGGAGGTGAGGACCTGCGAGTGTCCCGCGCGGCTCATGCGTTTTTCCCAATCTGTGACCAAAGCGCGCCCGATGCCTTGGCCGCGGTTCGAAGACAGGACGGTCAGCATGTTCATGAACGGAATCTCGTCCCAGAACAAGCCCCAGCGCAGCCATCCGATTGGATTACCGTTGTCCTCGGCGATGAGTATCCGGCCGCGTTGGACCACTGACGCGAGTTCCTCGGCAGCGACGTGCGAGTCGTGCTCACGTAAGAACGGCAAGTCTGTCTGCGCTGCGACGCGAATGTTCACCACAGAAGTCAGTATCGCCGTTCAGTCGGAGTTGATGGCGTTCGGCTTGGACAGGTAGACGACTCCGGGGATTTGGCTGGGGTCCGGCGGCAATTGGGAGTAGCCCGCTCGGGTGTACAGGCGAATGTTCCGCAGGCTCCTGCTTCCGGTGAACAGCTCGAAACGGGTGATGCGCTCCGGAGCGTTCTGTTCCACGTGCTGCAAGAGGCGTCGGCCGAGGCCGTTGCCCGCCAAGTCCGGCGCCACCATGAGGCGACCGATCTGCCATGCGGTTCCGTCCGCGGTTCCTCGCACGGCCCCGACGAGTCGGCCGCCGCGTCGTGCGGTCCAGACAGTCGACTCCTGAACCCAGGCTCGGACCGTGGGTAGGTCCTCGTGGAGCGGGGGTATGTCCATGCTGTTGTTGGAGATTGCTTCCGAGACCCAGCAACAGCGTTGTAGAACAAGGATTTCCGCGGCGTCCTCGTCCGTTGCGCGCTCTATGACTATCTCGTTCATGGTTTCCCTTACGAATAGGTTTTTCGCACCCGCAGGGCAATTGTTCAGCCGCAGGCTGAATTTGGCGCGCGGCTGAACAATTGGCGCGCGGCTGGGAATGCAGAGAGTTTCAATTCAGGCATAACAAACAAAACGCCCGCAACCAATTGGTCGCGGGCGTTTCGTGAAAAGAACGTCAGACAGTTGCCGGAGTGTTCTCGTCCAACTTCGGATCTTCGTTCGCGATTCGCTTGTTGCGAATGAGGCTGCTGATGAAAGCAGCGCCGATCAAGAAGACACCGACCAGGCCGGTGATGATCTCGTTGATGTGAACGCCGATGGACACCATCAAGATGACGGCCAGAGCGCCGATGGCCCAGTGCGCACCGTGCTCGAGGTAGACGTAATCGGAGAGCGTGCCCTTGCGGACCAGGAAGACCGTGATGGAACGGACGAACATCGCGCCGACGAAGCCGAGGCCGAGGGCGATGATGATCGGGTCTGCAGTGATGGCGAATGCGCCGATGACGCCGTCGAAGGAGAAGGACGCGTCGAGGACCTCGAGGTAGAGGAACAGGAAGAAGCCGGCCTTACCGGTCGCTTTCGCGAGCTGCGTGGGGCCGCCGGACTTGGCGGTTTCTTCCTCTTCGCCTTCTTCCGGCAGATTGAACAGTTCACCCAAGCCGTTGACCGCGATGTAGGTGATCATGCCCAGAACGCCCGAGATCATGACGGTGGAGACCTTGTCGTCAGCGGCGAGGAACGAACCACTCAGTACCAGGACGATGCCGGCCACGACGACGGAGAGCTGATCGAGCTTGCCGATGCGAGCGAGCGGCTTCTCCAGCCAGGACAGCCAGGTGATCTCACGCTCTTCGAAGATGAATCCGAGGAAGAGCATCAGCAGGAACATGCCACCGAAGGCAGCGATCTGCGGGTGAGCGTCGGTGAGGATGGTTTCGTAGCTCGGCTCGCCGTTGGCGAAGTACGCGGCGTCGTCCGCAGGCGGGTTCAGTGCGAGGTCGAGTGCAGCTACGGGTCCGAGACCGGATGCAGCCCAGACGATCACGAGCGGGAACACCAGACGCATACCGAAGACGGCGATGATGACGCCGATGGTGAGGAAGATCTTCTGCCAGAATTCACTCATTCTTTGCAGAACAGTGGCGTTGATGACGGCGTTGTCGAAGGAAAGCGAGATTTCCAGAATCGACAGGATGATGACGAGGAACAGTGCCTCGGGTCCGCCGTAGATGAACGCAACGATCATCGCGAGGATCGAAATTGCGATGGATAAACCGAATATTCGCAGTACCACGGAGCGTGGCCCTTTCTAGTTGGTCAATGCAGAGTGGTTACTGCAAGCGGTCTCTCACCGCATCCGAACGTGAAAACGGGGAGGGTTCCACAGACTACTGCGGAACCTTCCCCGAGTCAGCTCGTCGAGAGCGAAGATCAGACGTTGACGCCGTAATCGCGCGCGATGCCCGCGAGGCCGGACGCGTAGCCCTGGCCGATTGCGCGGAACTTCCACTCTGCACCGTTGCGGTACAGCTCACCGAAGACCATGGCGGTCTCGGTGGAAGCGTCCTCGGAGAGGTCGTAACGAGCGAGCTCGTTGCCGTTCGACTTGTCGACGACGCGGATGTACGCGTTGCGGACCTGGCCGAAGGACTGCGAGCGAGCTTCTGCGTCGTAGATCGAGACGGGGAAGACAACGCTCTCGACCTCGGCGGGAACCGCTGCGAGGTTCACGTCGATCTGCTCGTCGTCGCCTTCGCCTTCGCCGTCCGTGTTGTCACCCTTGTGCTCGATCGAGCCGTCGGGCGAACGGAGGTTGTTGAAGAAGATGAAGTGCTGGTCGGAGAGGACCTTCTTGTTCGAGCCTGCGCCGATTGCGCTGGCGTCGAGGTCGAAAGCAGCTCCGGTGGTGGAACGTGCGTCCCAGCCCAGGCCGACGACCACTGCAGTCAGGTTCGGGGCCTCCTTCGTGAGAGAGACATTGCCGCCTTTGGTCAAGCTGACGCCCATTCAGGGGTCCTTTCAAGAGGAGAGACAAGGCCCACTACGACGCGAAGTCGTCTTGGGAGTGTGTTTACCTCCACCACCCTAACCGCAGTTCCGGTGTGTTCGCCGTAACAGCAGAATTACGAACCGAGAAGCGAAGTGCTGGACCCGTAGGATTCAATCGTGGTGGGAAGATGGTCGGAGCGCTTCAATCGGGGGGCAAGAGTGGGGGAGTCGGTCAGTCGTGCGCGGGAGGCGCAGACGGCCATGGTTTCGGCGTTCCTCGACATGGACAAGCGGCAGACCATCGCGTCGGCAGCAGTCGACGCTTCCGCCGAGCTGTACCCCGAGCGAGGGCTGCGCGCTGCGTGGGAACCCGTTCGGGATCGGTGCTTCCAGGCTGCGTCGGACTACCTCGACACATCCGAGCGCTATGGCAACGATCAGGTACTTCACCAGAACCCGAACGGTGCTCGGGCGGCGTTCGAAAAGTCGGTAGCCGAACTCGTCGAGGCGGCGAAGGGCGTCGACGCCTTCTACAACGGGCATCGTGCGCACCTCGAGCAGGCGACGGTCACGATGTCCGCCATTCCCGTCCTCGGCCAGCAGGCCCGAACCCTGGCGAACGCCGTCCGGGAAAAACTGGCTGCCACCGATCAGCGCTATCGCGAGTACCCGTCGGTGGTGACGGCCTCCGAACACCTCGACGACGCGGTTGCAGCGCTCGACAATGCGCGCTCATCCGGTCGCGCCGACGCAGTCCGCACGCGGGCCGAGAGTGTCCGCGAAGCGGTATCGGCGCTCGAGGAAGCATTGGCAGAAGCCCCGTCGACCCAGCACCGTGCCGAGATGACGATTTCCTCGGTCTCGACCAGGTTGTCGGCAGTGCGCACTCGAGTGGACCGCCTGGATCCGGCGTACTCCGCATTGCTGCGCGAGTTCAACGCCGCGAGTTCCGCTGACCTCGTCGACAACAGCAGTCGCAGCCGAGCGCATATCGATCAGGCCGACATCGATCTCAAGGAAGCGAAGCAGTCGCTGGCTGCGGGAAACCCCGAACATGCACTGGCTTTGATGGCCGAAGCCCGCGTGCACCTCGCCGACGCCGAAGCGTGTGCCGACGCCGTGACGGACCGTCTCGCTACTCTGCGTGCAGTCCGGGCAGATCCGAGCCAAAAGGAACGTGAGGTTCGTTTCCGGCTGAAAGACGCCCAGATGTTCGCTGTTAACCAAGGGTTGGTGGCGGAGTGGGGCTCCGTACTCGATGCTCAACTAGCAAGGATCGAGCGAGCGAGTGCGTCACTGTCGGGAACTCATCCGGACTACTGGTCGTATGTATTACAGCTGGACTCGGTATCGACGTTCATCACCGAAGTTGTCGAGAAGATGCGGGCGCGAGCCGGCAAAAACTGAATGGTCGGGCCGATCGGGGGATCGGAGTTGCCCGACGCGTTGTCACAGGGGGTCGTTTCATGGACTTGATTGCGGTTACAGAGAGAAGAGAAATGCAGCACTTTCAACATCTCGAGGATGACGTGCGGGAGCAACTGTTCCTGCATGCGCCTCGATCGTTCGCGGATTCCGACGAGAGGGATCTGCTCGCGATTGCTCTGGGTGCAACTCTCTACGTTCCTGCCACCCGGGCCGGGTTGGCCGACATCGTGGTCAAGCGTGCGTCCGAGGGCGTCAGCTCGATGGTGCTCGATCTCGAGGACGCCGTCGCGGATCACGAGGTGGAGTCAGCGCGAGCGAACGCGGTTGACGCTCTCGACAAGATCGCGTCCACCGACGCCGTCGGCATGCTGCTGTTCGTGCGGGTTCGTGAAGTCGCGGACATCCACAAGGTCGCCGCGTCGTTGACCGAGGGGCGCGCCGCGCTCACCGGGTTCGTCATCCCGAAGTTCGGCAGCGAGTCCGGCCCTGTGTTCCTCGACGCCGTCGCGGACGCATCCGAGTTGCTGGGCAAGCATCTCTACGCGATGCCGGTACTCGAATCACCCGCGCTTGTGCACCGCGATACTCGCGATCTCGAATTGCGCACCATCAGTGGGATTCTCGCGCAACACCGCGATCGAATCCTTGCCGTCCGCATCGGCGCCACCGACATGTGCAGCACCTTCGGTATCCGCCGCGACCGCGATCTGACCATCTACGACGTGCGCGTGGTGGTCGACGTCATCGCCGACATCGTCAACTATCTCGGGCGCGCGGACGGTTCGGGTTTTGTCATCACCGGGCCCGTGTGGGAGTACTTCGCCGATCACGAACGCATGTTCCGGCCGATGCTGCGCGCCACTCCGTTCGAGGAACACGACGCCGTCCGGTTCCGTCAGCATCTCGTCAGCCGCGACCTCGACGGTCTGCTCCGTGAGATCGCGCTGGACCGAGCCAACGGAATCCAGGGCAAGACGGTCATCCACCCGTCGCACGTCGCAGCGGTCAATGCATTGTCCGCCGTCACGCACGAGGAATATCACGATGCCCTCGACATTCTCGGTGCCGACGCCGGGGGAGTTCAGGCGTCCGGCTACCGGAACAAGATGAACGAGATGAAGCCGCACCGCAATTGGGCCCATCAGACTGCGCTCCGAGCTCACGTGTTCGGTGTGACCAACAAGGGAATCACGTTCGTCGAGTTGCTGACGGCGTTGGTCGATCGATGACAGAGCTTGTCCAGTCCAAGGACGTTCCCTGGGCTACAGCAGAATTCGGCTTGGACCTCGTTCACGGTGATTCGTCACTCGGGCATTCGGTGCCCGATCTGGTGATCCCGGGACTTCGGCGGAATCCGCGTCGCGCTCATCTGCTGGTGTCCACCGTGCTGGGAAAGCACGTGCCCACCGAGCCGTCCGTGGTCATCGGCGCTGCCGACGACCTCGGCGATCTGGTGCGGACAACCCTCGGTGAGGGTGTCGACGTCGTCGTTCTCGGATTTGCCGAAACCGCAACAGGTTTGGGCCACTGCGTCGCAGCTCGCCTCCACGCTCACTGCTACCTGCACTCCACGCGCCGAGACGTACCAGGGGCTACGACGCTCGCCGGATTCGAGGAGGGGCACTCGCACGCCACGAGCCATCTGATGCAGCCGACGTCCGCCGAACTGTTCGAGAACGACCTGCCTCTGGTCCTCGTCGACGACGAGATCTCCACCGGCGCCACCGCGATCGATGCCATCCGGGCGCTGCACGGGCAATGCCCGCGAAGCCGCTACGTCGTGGCCTCGCTGGTGGACATGAGAACCGAGGAACACCGAGTCGCCGGCGAAGCCGCGGCGGCAGAGTTGAATGTACGAATCGACTACGTCTCTCTCGCTTCGGGTTCGACGGTCCTGCCCGACGGCCTGACCGAGCGCGTCACGGCGCTGGATGCTCCGGATCTCAATCCGATCGGTGACCGCCGTGGCACGCTGGCACGGATCGATCTGCCGTGGCCGGCACATGTCCCCGACGGTGGCAGGCACGGCTTTCTCGATGGCGACACCGCGGCATTCGAGTCAGCCGTCGAGGCAGCGGTGTCCATTCTCAAATCGTCGATCGACGCGTCGCGTGCTGTGATCGTGATCGGTCACGAGGAGTTGATGTACCTGCCACTGCGCATCGCTGCGGGCTTGGAAAGCTCTGGGCGAGCAGTTCGTTACCAGACCACAACTCGCTCACCCGCGTACGTCGTCGACGTGCCGGGATACCCGCTGCGTCGCGGGTTCACCTTTCCGGCGCCCGAACTGGGTGAGAACGACCCTCGATACGTCTACAACGCGCAGTGGCCTGATGCGGCGGTCGACGCCCTTGCGTTGCTGGTCATCGACGAGCCCGCCGACACCGATCGGTTGACGGCGATGGACGGAGTGGTCGAGGTGTTGCGGAACTCCGGCACCGACGTCCTGGTCGCCACCGTTCGCGGGGCCGATCCGTCGGCGCTGCGAGATTCCAGAGCAGGGAGCTCGTCATGAACGAACCATTGGTCGGGCCCGAATTCGGTTCGTACGCGCCGGGCGAAGTGAAGTGGCTGCTCAAGGATCTCTCGCACGTGGATCTCGAAGCGGATGTATCCGTGCGCGAGAAGCGTATTCAGTCGGGTGAGGCGCACTATGCCGAGTCTCTCCCCATCGAGTACCAACCCGATCAGGCATACCGGGATCTTTTCGAGACGGTGCTCGCCGAGAGCGCTCCACGGTTGGCGCGCGCTGTCGGGACCGTGATGGACCTGGTCTTGGCCGAGCGGGGGAGTGACATCACGCTGGTCTCACTCGCCCGGGCCGGAACACCGATCGGGATTCTGATGCGGCGCTGGGCCCAGCAGACCCGCGGGTTGACGTTGCCGCACTATGCGGTGTCCATCGTCCGTGGCAAAGGAATCGATTCCGTCGCACTCGATTATCTTGCGCACCATCACGACTCGGAGAACGTCGTCTTCGTCGACGGCTGGACGGGCAAGGGCGCCATCGCCCGCGAACTCGACGCAGCGTTGACGGAGTACCACGAGGCAGGCGGAGCGAAGTTCGACTCCGATCTGGCTGTTCTCGCCGACCCCGGACACTGCGTGCGAACGTACGGGACCCGTGACGACTTCCTGATCGCGTCGGCGTGCCTCAATTCGACGGTGTCCGGCTTGGTCTCACGAACTGTCCTCAACGACACCCTCATCGGGCCCGGCGATTTCCACGGCGCCAAGTTCTACGCCGACCTCGCCGACGTCGACGTTTCCAACAGGTTGCTCGACGTGGTCTCGGCCGAGTTCGATTCGGTTCGCGGCGACGCAGCGGATTCTCTTGCTGCAGTGCTCGATTCCGATCGGACGCCGACCTGGGCCGGTTGGGAGTCGGTGGAGAAGGTGCAGGCCGAGTACGGGATCTCGACGGTCAACTTCGTCAAACCCGGTGTCGGAGAAACAACCAGGGTGCTGCTGCGCCGGCTTCCCTGGAAGGTTCTGGTGCGCGAACTCGAAGCCCCGGAGCACGCACACATCCGGTTGTTGGCACAGGCCCGTGGGGTCCCGGTCGAGGTCGTCCCGGATCTCGCCTACTCGTGTGTCGGCCTGATCAAGGACATCACGTGAGCCGTGTGGACACCGCTGCGTCCCAGGTCCTGATCGCCACGGATCTGGACCGCACGATGATCTATTCGCAGGCCGCGATCGGCGGCGATCCCAGTGGCTCCGACCTGGATTCGGCACCGAGCCCGCTGTGCGTCGAGTACTACAACGGCGGTCCGCTCTCGCACATGAGCGTCGAATCGATCGAACTGCTGACTGCGCTCAGCTCGCGGGTTCCGGTGATTCCGACAACGACCCGGACCATCGCACAGTTTCAGCGGATCGATCTCCCCGGCGGACCGTGGAAGTACGCGATCACGAGCAACGGCGGAAACATCCTGGTGGACGGCGAAGCCGATCGCGAGTGGCGAAACGAGATCGACCGTTCGACCCGCAAGGCCGGCGCCGAGTTGCCGCAGGTTCAGGCGGAACTGGAATCGCGCATCGACTCGAGTTGGGTCAGCTCCATTCGTGTTGCCGACGATCTGTTTCCGTACCTGGTCGTCGATCTGGCCGTGATGCCGAGTGAATTCGAGACCGAATGGAATCACTGGTGTGTGGCGCGGGGCTGGAACGTCTCTCGTCAAGGCCGGAAGATCTACACGATGCCCGACGCTGTCTCGAAGTCACGCGCGCTGGCAGAGGTGCGCCGCAGACTGGTCGAGTCGGGTGATCTGGATCAGTCCGCCGTCGTGATCTCGGCTGGTGACGGCGCATTGGATGCGGACATGCTCGAATACTCCGATTTCGCGATCAGGCCCAGGCACGGTGAGCTGGAAGAACTGAATTGGCAACGGCCGACCGTTACTGTGACAGAAAGGTCCGGTATCGCAGCGAGCGCGGAGATCTTGCGGTGGTTCTCTTCCGCGCTCGGGTAATACACGCTCTCTATGAAGGGGATTTAGTTGTCTGTATCGCTTGCCAAAGGGCAGAACGGCCCGCTGGACGTCTCGGATGTAGTTGTCTCGGTTCAGCTGGCTGCGGCCGCTGACCTGTCTGCACTCCTCGTGACGAGCAACGGAAAAGTTCGTTCCGACGCCGACTTCGTCTTCTTCAACCAGCCGACCGGACCCGGCGTGCAATTGGTACCCAACCCGGGTGGCATTGCCTCACTCCGAGTCTCACTCGCCGGCGTACCCGCCGATATCGAGCAGGTTCGCGCCGTCATCACGCTCGACGACGCTTCGTCGAACTTCGGGCGCACTGCTGCACCGACCGCTCGGGTCTCCGATGCGGCCGGGAACGTGTTGTACGAGTACGTGATCGACGGCCTCACCACCGAGTCCATCGTCATCGCGCTCGAGGTGTACCGACGCCAGGGTGCATGGAAGGTGCGCGCCGTCGGCCAGGGGTACGCGGGTGGATTTGCCGCGCTGGTCACCGATCATGGTGTGTCCGTCGACGATGCACCACCGCCGCCTCCCACTCCGGTCGCGGCTCCGGCGCCGATCACCCCGCCCTCGTCCGTCGCTCCTACACCGCCGGCGTACAACCAGCCGCCGCAGCAGCAGCCTTCGTACAACGCGCCGCCGGTTCCGCCGGCCCCGCCCGCGTACAACCAGCCGCCGGCCTACAACCAGGGACCGACGCCGCCGGCCTACCCGCCGGCGCAGCAGCCTGCCTACAACCAACAGCCTGCGTACAACCAGCAGCCGACGTACAACCAGGCGCCCCCGGCGCCTCCCGTGCAGAACCAGCCGCCGGCCCAGCAGCCCGAGGTGAGCCTGGTCAAGGGACGCCCCGTCAGCCTGACCAAGGGACAGAAGGTCACACTCCGCAAGGAGGGCGGCGTCGCGCTCACCATGATCCAGATGGGTCTGGGTTGGGATCCGATCAAGAAGAGCGGCCTGTTCGGAAGCCGTACCGCCGATGTCGACCTCGACGCTTCGGCACTCCTGTACGCCGACGGCAACCTCGTCGACGTCTGCTACTACGGTCAGTTGACGTCCAAGGACGGCTCGGTCCGTCACATGGGTGACAACCTGACCGGCGACGGAGACGGCGACGACGAGGTCATGCTCGTCGATCTTCAGCGGGTCCCGGCTCACGTGACCACCGTGATCTTCACCGTGACCTCGTACCGCGGACACACGTTCGAGCAGGTCTCCAACGCTTTCTGCCGTCTCGTGGACAGCACCACCAACTCCGAGCTCGCTCGATACACGCTCCAGGGCGGCATGGCTTTCACCGGAATGGTGATGGCAAAGGTGTACCGCGTGAACGGTGAATGGAAGCTGCAGGCCATCGGTGAAGGTATCCAGGCCAAGCACGCAGGAGAAGCTGCGCCGCAGCTGGGCCGTTTCCTCACTGCTTGAGTCGAGACTGCATACTCGAGATGAATCCGGTTCGGCGGTAGGTGATTTCGATCGCCGTCCGTCGAACCGGACATCGTTTCCCCCTCTGTGCGTTAACCTCATGCGGCATGTCGAGCCGTCAGTCGAGCGGCCGTGCGCGAGAGGACTTGGCACAGTAGATGATCATTCGAGGGAAACTTCTCGGTCGGGCGGCGGCCGTCGCAGGCGTTGTGCTGGCGCTCGTGAGCACCGGAATCGCGCAGGCTTCGGTGCCCCAGTCGGAAACTCGGTCAGGAGTATCCGGCACCGGGATCAAGTACGTCGCCCTCGGTGACTCCCGTGCCTCCGGTCCAAGGCTGGAACCGATGTACCCCGACGCCTGTTCGCGTTCGTACGAGAACTTCGCGGGCAAGATCTCTCGGGCACTCGAGGTCGCGGAGTTCACCGACGTCTCTTGCAGCGCGGCACGCGCCGAGAACATCATCGACACTCCACAGCTGATTCCGAACTACTGGCCTGTCCAACTCGATGCCGTTCACCCGGACACCGACCTGATCACCATCTCGATCGGCGGCAACGACTCCAACAGCATCTTCCTCGGCCCCCTGTGCGTCGCTCCGGGGCCAGGAACCGATCGTGGATGCCGGTACGACCCGCTCGCGAATTCCGTCGCCCAATCCGGAATCGACCGGGCTGCCGGAGAATTGGATCGCATCCTGACTGCGGTCACGCAGCGCGCGCCTAACGCTCGCATCTACCTGATCGGAGAGGGCGGCATGATCTCCTCTCGCGGATGCTGGCCGAACATTCCGTTCTCAGACGCCGACGCATCCTGGTTCATGGACTACTTCGCTCGCTACAACACGAAGTTCGACGAGGTGGCCCACGCCCACGGTGTGCGCACTGTCGACATTGCGGCGGCGAGCATCGCCGGCGGGCACGACGCATGTGCGAGTGCAGATCAGCGTTGGTTCGAAGGCCTGTTCTCGGAGTCGACGGCGCAGCGCTTGCACTTCACGGACGCTGGGATGACCGCGGTGGCCGATCTAGTGGTGGCGGACGTGCAAGGCTGACCGAGAGAGCCCGGTCATGGCATAGTTCGCTGCTGTGGGTATGACTTTTGTTCCCGGACAGAACGCGCCGCTGCAGGCGCCCGTGGTGACGTTTCGAGCCGAGAGCCAGACGCCGTTCGACGTGTCGGCGCTGGTAGCGGACGCGAACCTGCGGGCATTGACGTCCGCGGACTTCGTGTTCTACAACCAACCATCCACCGCTGGAGTGCAACTCGACCAGAGCGGCATCCGGGTGGAACTCGATCGACTTCACCCCGATGCCGCGGCCGTGTTGTGCATCGTCAGCGTGGATCCGGCAGCGACGGCCGCGGGCGCCTTTCGCACGGCCGGGCTCTCCGCCACCCTGAGCGATCAATCCGGTTCGGTCCTGGCCGAATTCGCGATCCCCACCGCAGGTACCGAGACAGCGGTCATCTGCTGGGAGCTGTACCGAAAGTCCAGTGCCTGGAAGATCCGGGCCGTAGGGCAGGGCTATGCGGGTGGTCTGGCGGAACTGATCTCGGTGCACGGCGTCGAGGTGGACGACGAGCCGGCACAACCAGGCCCGACAGCTGCGCCCGAGTGGGACTCCGCCGTGGAGCCGTTGGAGGTGGGCCGCGGCCTCGAGCGTGCGTGGATGATCTTCGAGGACGCCTCGCGTTCTGCCGCTTCCTTCGTCTCCAGCAGCGAGTACGCGCTTGCCCGTTTGGACGAGGATCTGACCGCAGCCGTCGCAGATCCGTCGTTGCGGAACTCGGCAGCGGGAGTGGCGGCGCGCGATGCCGCACAGAAGCGTCACGACGACCTCGTCTCACTCGCGCGGGACAATCACGCCCGCGACAGCGCTCAGCTTGCGCACGAACTCGGTGTGATCGACGGCGTGCTCCCACGGTCGATGGCGTCGTGGAAGTCGGTATCCTGGGCGGGTACAACCGATCCGGCCCAGATCACAGCCGTCAGCGACGGAATGCGTCTTGGCGAGCTGTCGGCTCCGGACCGCGGCACACTCACCGTTCCGTACTGCGTCCCGTTGCCATTGCGCCGGCCGATCTGGGTGGACAGTACGTCGAGCAAAGCAGCGCTCGGTCTGATCAGTGCCGTCACCGTGCGTGTCATGGCCGCCGGCCCGATGCCGCTACTCGACGTCGTCGACCTGACCGGCTCGCTCACGCCACTGACCGACCGACTGGCACCGATGCTCGCGGGGCCGGTCATCACCACTCACACCGAGATCTCAGCGCGTCTGCGGGCACTCGCCGAAGCCGTCGACATGGGCGAACTCGCGCGAATGAGTGGTGTCGCAGATGGCCCGAGTTCCCTGCGCCTGTTGATCCTCAGCGATTTCCCGCACGGATATTCCGCCGAAGACGCACAGACCATCATGTTCCTCGCCGAACGCGGACCGGCAATCGGTTTGTCGATACTGATTGTCGGAGAGGATGAGTCGAACTTCGCGGAAGAATCCGTCGCCGCGCTGTCCGAGGGGTGCCAACATCTTTCGGCAGCAGGGCAGACGGAGGTTCACGATCCGTGGACCCGCACGCAATGGCACTTCACCCCGGACGTGCTCGACCCGATCTCCGAGTCGCGAATTCTGGCAGTGTTCGACCGCACCTAGCGGCCGATGGCGGATTGCCGAGCGCACAGGCAGAGTGGTGGTACGACCACGCGCGGTGTGTGGCGGCAATACTCGAGGAGACTCATGGCATTCTGGGATCAGTTGAAGGCTAAGGCTCAGGAGATGAACGGCCAGCTCAAGACAAAGACCAGCCAGTTCCAGAACAAGGAATTCAAGAACGCGAGCATGGCAATGTGCGCGTTGATCGCCGCCGCAGACGGTTCGATCGATCCGTCGGAGCGTCAGAAGACCGCCGCGCTGATCATGAGCAACGAGTCGCTCGCGGTCTTCCCGCCGGACGAGCTTCGTGAGCAGTTCGACTGGTACTGCAGCAAGCTGTCCTCGGACTACGAGTTCGGCAAGGTCGAGGCAACCGCGACCATCGCCAAGCTCAAGTCGAAGCAGGATCAGGCCCGCGCAGTCATCCAGATCGGCATCATCATCGGCGGCGCGGACGGCAACTTCGACGAGCACGAGCGCGGCGTCGTACGCGACATGTGTTTTGCAGTCGGAATCTCTCCGGCCGAGTTCGATCTCTGATCGATTCAGAGCATGAAAGCGGGTGCGGCGCGAAAGCGCTGCACCCGCTCTTCTTTTCAGTACTCGGGATAACCGTCCTCGGGTCCCAGCATGCGCTCGATCCTCGTCCGCGTGATCTTGGCGAGCTCGTCGACGCAGACCTTGCGCTCGACGGACCGTTCGTTGGACATGCGCTGGCCGATGTTCTCGAGCAGGTCGTCGGCGTCGTGGCCGTGCGAACACCACAGATACCGGAAGCCGAAGTTCCGCTCGTACTCCTCGCCGGCGCGATAGATGGTTGCCATGACGGCGTCGTCCGGAACCCAGATCGAGCATTGCTCGAGGTGGGACGGCACGCTGTTCTTGCGCACGCCTACGGGTGGATGGCATTGCAGGGCGCGTTCGACGTCCTCGTCCGAGAGGTTGAGAATCGCGTCCTCGGCGCGCGAGAGGATCTCCGCGTGGTCGGCGAACGGACGTCCGTCGCTGACCCACCCGGCCCACGTCAGCGAGCAGCAGCACTCGAACAATGCGTGAACCGCCTTCTGCCGCGGTAGTTCGTTGAAGCGCTCCAACCCGATCGATTGATGTAGCAGCATGTGACCTCCCGGCCCGTTGTGCTTTCAGGCGCGCTCGACATGCCGCGCGGTAACCAGATGCGCGACCATATCGATAATTCACTGCTTCACCTGGGAAAGGAAGGTTTGCTCCCCGAGTTTTCAGGTTCTTAACGCGGCGTAACGAGCTGACCCACACAACGCAGGAGCCCCACCGGCGACAACCGGCGAGGCTCCAGACCGGGAATCTCTAGAAGGAAAAACCCGATCATGACTGTCGCCGGCGGGCCTATATCCAGCCAAGGCGCTCGCTCTCGCGATCGCCATTGCCCTCGGCATCACCGCCTGGCGCATTCGTACATTCCTTCGGCCATCACCGGGACCGGTTCTACGAGCCGCACTCGAGGATGCGTGGAAGACGAGATTGCGGCCACCCACTGCTCCAGGGAACAAACGACGATCATCCACATTTCGCCACCATCGCTGCGGACGAGCGGCAATCGCGCAGATTGTTGCCGACTGCCGCATAGACGCCGTGCTCGACGACCCACGATTCGAGCAGCTCCTACTAGGCGTAGTAGTGCCTGTAGCGTCCATGCCATGGGCTCTCGAAATTCCCGGCGATGGGGATATGCGCTGACGGCATTGGCGGTCATCGCGTCCGGTATCTCGGTCTTCGGCCCACAGAGCTTTCCGGGGCGAGAGCCGACATTCACCGGGGCCACAGCCTGGAACATCGATCCCGACGGCACCATCACTGAGATTACGGATTCGGACCTCGTTGCCGAAACCACGTTCGAGGACCCGCCGCCGCTCCGGGCAAGCGCAGTCGTCCGTGAGTTCCACGCCGAGGAAGGCTGGGGTGTACTCGACGCAGCCGAAATTCCCGGCGGTTGTTGGGTGTTCTACTCCGAGATTGTGGCGACTGGGTACCGCGTCCTGACTCCAGGCCAGCTAGTGGACCTTGAATACGAGGACCTTGTTGCGCAGTACGGTTCCGACGCGCACCAGGATGGCTACCGTTATCGTGCTACGTCCGTCCATCCGTGAGCCGCGCTGGTCTGGTAACGCGGATTTGGACCGCTTTAGGTGTGCGAAGTGGAATACCGGGAGTGCACCGACGGCGGACTCAGACACCCAGCATTCAATGGTTTGCGCTCGACAAGTCCGCTGACGAAGTCAACCCGCCGGATCGTCACTGATTCAGTGCAACAGCACAATTGAGGAAGGTTCGTTGTGGACAATTGGTGGTTGTACTGGAGCCCGTTTCCTCAGCCTGTCCGTGAGTGGCTGTGGATGATCGTGCAGCAGGTTTGGCCTAGCTGAAAACGGGTCATGGCCATTATTCACGCCCTGCCCTCGTACAGATCAGCTGCGGTATTGATGGTCAACCCGGAACCGAAGTGCGGGCCACCGCCGAGGTAGTAGATCCCGGAAATCCGTTTGGGATAGGAGTTGGCATCGACGATCGCCTTGGACCAGGCGTCTAGATAGGAGAGCAGTTCGTCGAGGTCGTCGCCGAGCGCATCGAGTCGACAACCTGCGGTGTCGCTTCCATGCGTGGTGAATTGGGTTCGCGCCGTTGCGAAGCACGTGCCGCTTCAGTGCAAGGCCGCGAGGTCGGTAGTGAGAAGGGTAAAAATTACCGGGTGCGCGACAACTGAACTCCGCTGCGCCAGACAACGAACCCAGTGAGCGCTCCGACCGCAGCGCTGGCCAGTGGCCCGACGATGAGATACAGCGTCGGGCTCTCATCACTGCCAGGGCAGAGGGAGATCGTAGGTAAGTTGGTCGGATCCGTGATCTGCGATGTCAGAGGTGCGTACGAAGAGCAATGGGTCGGTTGTCCGAGCCACCAAAGCACGAAGCCAACGCAGATAAGACCACCAATCAAGAAGGTTGCAGCCCCCGCTGCGATCAACGTACGCATCTCAGCATCCTTCCATGGTCCTCCAACGTAAAGAATGATTGTGGAACAGATTTGGTCTGGCTGAGTCTGCAGCCGGTCGGCGGCGGAATACGATCTTGTAACACCCGGCGGCGAGAGGATCACAAGATGTCGGAACGTATCAATTTCGCCTACGTACGGTCCACTCCGCAGTGGGATGCGCACGTACTGCGCAGTGGTCAGGTCTTGCGGCTGGCTGGCGAACAAATTCCGGACCCGGTACTGAGGGAGAAGCTCGATGCCCTGAACCGTCCTGAACGATCTCGTACCGAACAACTGATTCGTAGCCGAGATCTCCCCGACTGGCGGCGACTCCCGCAAGCCGATTCCAACCTTCGCGCTTCATACGACATATCCCTACCGTTCCCCGCCGACCCCAGCCTCGATCTCCGGTTGACCAACCTGCAGCTATTTCGTACTGGGCTCGCATTCCATGTCGTAGCGCACGAACCCACGCCCGAGGAGATGCCCTCCCTCGCCCAGCCGAGCAACGAACAGATGAATTTCGGATCCCGGATCAAACCCGTTGAACCGCACAGAATTCGACTCATTGTCGACACCATCACCGGGCCGATTCTCGCGAACTCGACCCACCCCGGCGACTACCCCGACGACCCGAATGAGCCGTGGTTGTACAGTGGCCGTTCGTGGCGTGGTATCGCCGAGAACCTGTTCGGCATCACCACCGGCGGCGAATACTTTCTCAGCCCGCCCCCTCAGGGGCCCTTGCGGATCACCGTGGCATATCCCGAGTTCGGCCTGGCTCCGACAACGATCGAATTCGAGTTACCGCAATTGCTGTGAAGGAATACTGTACGTTTCGAATGCTGTACATCCGCCAGTCAACCTCCCGGGGCCGTAGTCGGAGCGGTCGCGGGCCGCGTTTCATTGCGCGTCGGCTATCGCTTGAACCGTCTTCGTCAGAGGTTCTCCTGTGAAGGTGTTCTCCTGTCCCTCAAGATGACTGGGTTGCTGAGTGCGGCCATGTGACCGGTTCGTGAACGCACCTCTGCGCGGACGAACGTCGAAGTTGGAGGGACAGGACGCGACAGTTCGCAGGTTCCGCTGCCGGGCAACGATTCTGAGTGAATTGGTCCTGCATCGGTGTGAATGGTGACGGTGCCGAACGGCACGCCGTGGACGGTGGCCTGAACCGTGGCCGATTTGCCATGTGTATCGAGCTCGTCGCCGATCTGTGCGCACTGATCGTCAAAAGTTGCCATGAACGACAGGTCGACGGTGGTTGCGGCTGAGATCCAAGTCCGGCCAGCTTTGATGGATGTCAGGAGATCGTCTGTGTTCAATCGTTCGGCTGCAACGACATTGTGGGGTAAGCCCATCTGGCTTCTCAGATGCGTATCGCTGTTGCCGATCGCGGGGGTCCAGCGCCCGGCTGGAACGTCGACAACTAACTGACGTGCCCAATGCGCAAGGGCTCGTTCGTTGTCTGCTTGCCACGGTAGATCGGACTCCCAAGTACCGTTCCAGACTTCGACGGCATCGAACCCGACGTGCGAGTAAGCGAAGGTACCTGACGGGTAGGGCGCGTATGGGTGTGCCACGACGCATATTCCTCCGGCGTCGTGGACGAGGTCACGCTGGGCGTGGAGACCGACGACGTCGGCGTACTGCCAGTCAACGAGATGTCCGGGTGGGAGTCCGAGAGCGAGCCAATGTCCGTGAGGGGTGGTGACTTCTTCTCCGAGGATTACTGCGAACTCCTGAGCGATGTTTTCTTGTTGCCACGCGTGGTGAGCCGCGGTTGTGTTGTGATCGGTAGTGGCCACGAAGTGCAATCCCAGTAGACGAGCGGTCTCCGCCAATTCCGGTGGAGTTTGCTCCCCATCGGAGTAGATCGAGTGGATGTGGCAATCACCTCGGAACCACAGAAGCTCAGTGGGCTGTACTGGGTCAACCTTGTCGGTCATCACCACATCGTCGCAGAGGTTGCTCGGCTATAGACCTCTCGGCCATGGCCCTTCTGCTCGATCTCGACAACACTCTCGTCGATCGAGATGGGGCTTTCACGAATCGGGCGTCAAATCTATTGCGCGCCTGGGGTGGTGACGCCACAGACATGAGTGCGTCCAGACAGTACGTAATCCCTTCTCGCCGTTGGGTCCAGATCGCATGTTCAATCGCATCAGCCACCAACGATGTCATCATCGTCCTAGCCGTCCTCCAGCCCGGAATCTGCCGTGAGTGCACATCCATCACGAACGCGACATAAACCCAACCCGACCACGCCGAAACGTAAGTAGATCGGCGACCCACAACATTTTGGCGTCACAGGGTTGAACCTCACTGCACCAGATCGTCCGCGCGATGTCCTTGTGGATCGGCGATGGCGGTGCGCTTGGTTGGTCATGCCTCTTCGTGCGCATTCGAGCCCGAAGACACCCATCAATCGTGCACCGTGCCACATCAATGCCCTCACTACGCATTTCCAGCCACACCTTGTGTGCACCGTAGACCGAATAATTCTCGGTATGCACAGGGCTGACCTCGGCTTGAAGTTCTTCGTCGCGCACAGTCCGCTGGCCCCTCGACTGCAGGAGCGGCACCCGAAGATGGTCGAACCGGTGTACCGGCACCCCCGGTTCGCGCAGAATGGTAGTCGGCGTACACGCGGATGAATCCGGGGAGCGGTGCAATGATCCGACGACGGCTCGGCCAAGTATTGATGGTGATCGCGCTCGCCTTCGCGGCCGTCTCGACCGCGCCCGTCCAGGCGCAGGAACCGGCGCCAATCACGACGCCGGGCACAGTGACCGCGGCAACTTCCCTGCCGCACTCCTTCTGGATTCCCGGCGCCGCCAACGCATCAAAGCTCACGTACTGGTCCACGGGACCGCTGAACCGGCCCGCTTTGAGTACGGGCGCGCTCTTCCTGCCCCCCGGCGATCCACCCGAAGGCGGTTGGCCGGTCATCTCGTGGGCTCACGGCACTGTAGGTATTTCCGACCAGTGCGCTCCCACCGTGACCGGGACCGTCGGCAGTCCATACCTCACGAACTGGCTCTCGCAGGGCTACGCGATCGTCGCGACCGACTACGTGGGGCTCGGCACGCCGGGAATCCACGCGTACCTGGACGGACCGTCGGCGGCGCACAGCGTGATCGACATGGTGCGTGCCGCGCGTGCGGTCGAACCGTTGCTCTCACCGCGGTGGTTGGCACTCGGACAGTCTCAGGGCGGGCAGGCCGCTATGGTCACGGCAGCGATCGCCACACGGTACGCACCCGAATTGGACTATCGGGGCGCGGTCGCGACCGGGGCGCCGTCCAATCTGGAGAACCTTGCACCACTCGTGGGGCCGGACTTTCCCCGCTTGCCACTGACCGGCAGCACCGTGTTCGTCTCGTACCTCTTGGCCGGACTCCGGGCGGCGCGACCCGATCTCGACATCGATCGCTACCTGACACCACGCGGCACGGATGCCCTGGCCCGAGCCGAAACCGACTGCTACCAGGACATGGCATCGGGCCTCGGCGACGTCACGATCGGCGATCTGGTGAACCGGCCCCTCGACGATCCCGCGGTGCTGGCTGCTGCTCGCGGCATGCTGGAGATCCCGACGACCGGGTACGACCGGCCAGTGTTCCTCGGACAGGGGCTGACGGACGAGATGGTGCCGGCACCGCTGGCTTTGAAACTCGCGGCCGAACTCGCCGCCAACCGCCAGCCAGTTACATTCCGCACATATCCGAACGGTCATATCGAGACGATGCGGGCAGCGCTCCCCGAAAGCCTCTCCTTCGTCCGGAATCTCTTCCAGCCGTAGGTGAATCATGCGTTTCGTGAGAGCCTGTCCGACCCAGTTTTCATCTTCTCAGCACCGTCAGGAGTGCGCGGCTGACCGAGGATCTGCCGAAGCCGAGCGTTGCAGCTATGGCGTCGAGGCTCTTGTCCCCGCCGCAGGTTGGACCCTCACCGAACATCGGGAGCGAGGCGCGTCAATAACCATAGACCTCAACATCGCATGTCCTGGGGGCCGCGGATCTAGACACGTACAGCGTCCAGGCGATCGACTTCGACGTTACGGATCGCTTGGGGCCACAGTGCGATGCGACCAGGCGAACCGACTTTGGCCGTTCTGCTGAAATATTCTTCCTGGCAACAAAATTCGACTGAAGCTGGTCAGGAGATGACCTCGATCGCTAGTCCTCGTCCTCGTACTCCGGTTCGGGCTCATCCGCCCATGCCTGATATCCCGGACTCTTCAGATGCAGGTGGATCGCACTGACACCCAGGTTCAGTGTGATGACCGCTTTCGGCAGATCCCACCGGATAGTTGCCTCAGGTTCGGCGCTCGTGGCTGTCCCCAGGAGTGCAGTTAGTGCCACATCGAGGTTCGTGAATCCTTCGACCAGCAACGGACGCACCACGGTCATGGGCGTAGCATCATCTGCCACGTCCGTGACTAAGATCGAGATCGAATCCATTCTGTGTTGCCGCCCGAACATGTTCGCCGTCGGCCGGCTGACATGAAAGTTCGTCCGAATCGAGCCGCCAGCATGCCTGAGTTCGACGAGTCCCATCCAGCCTGTGCGCAGAATGGTTCCAGGTCGTCGCCGGCCCAGGTCCAGTCGAATTCTGCGGCGAGGCGGGCGATCCGGGTGGCACCCTCGATGTCGACGTGCATGCGTGGATGCTGTCTGCGAGTGTCAACATGACCTGCACCTGGAACGGACGCTCCTAGGAATTACACGCTGTCAGAGAACTTGGCCGCCGCGGAGGTAGACCTGCGCTGAACGCCGAGGTCAGAGATCCCGCGCCGAGTGTCGCAGCGGCGAGAACGCCAGTGTGCCTGCTGCGATGGCGAACACGATGGTGACGCCGATCAGGGTGGGGCGTTCGCCGATCGCGCCGACCAACAGGCCTGCTGTCACGGCACCGAGGGCGGCCATGGTGCGGTTGACGGAACGCCGGGCGGCATTCACGCGCCCGAGAAGCTCATCCGGAGTGAGCGCTTGCCAATAGCCCATCTCGTTCGCGTTCTCCGCGCCTGCTGCCAAGCCCTGCAGGCCAAGAGCTGCGAAGAGAAGGAGATGGCCAACAAGTGTGTCGGTCGCGAAGGTAACGAGAAGCCAGGTGAGGGGATACAGCGAGCGGGCGAGGATGACCGTTCGTCCTGGTCCGATTCGCGTGCCGATCGCATGTGCACTGGACGCTCCGAGGAGGCTTGCGACACCGAACGTCGTCAGAAGCAGGCCGTATGTGTAGGCGCTGAACCCGAGTGAGCGGAGGGCGAAGACAGACAGCACAGTCAACGCGGCTCCGTTGGCGAGGAACCACACGTGTGTCGATATTGCGAGCGGGTTGAGAGTGCGGTGGCGGTAGGTGAATCTCAGACCCTCACGCACTTCGTTCATCAGGTTGCGGGAGCGAGAAGCGGGTCGCGGCTCGTCTACGTCGAGACCGTAATTGAGTGCGGCATCAGCGAGATAGCTGATTGCGTCGACGGCAATCACCACGGGAGCGCCGAGCAGGCCTACGAGTGCGCCCCCGACCGTTGGCCCCAATGTCGTTGCTGCTGCGTCGGCTTGGTCGAGTCGAGCGTTTGCTTTCACCAGTTGGCTGCGTGGAACCAGCCGGGGTAACAAGGACTGCATCGCAGCGAAGCCGAACACCGAGAAGGAGCCGAACAACAGCAACGCGATGACCAGGACCCAGATGTGCAGAAGGCCGGCGAGCCACAGAAGCGGAACAGTGCCGAGTGCTACCGCTCGACCGACGCTGGCCCACACTAGGATTGGCTTGCGCCGCCACCGATCGACGTAAACCCCCGCGAACAACCCGAGCACCGCATAAGGAATCAACTGAGCCGCGTTCACCATACCGACTTCGAAGGGCGTCGCGTCTAGAAGCTGCACTACCAAAATGGGCATCGCCACCGCTGTCACCGACGAGCCGGCCGAACTGATCACCGCGGCCGTGAGGAAGCGGCGAAATGATGAACGATTGACGGCCGGAGAAACCTCACTCATCGCTTCTACTCACGATGCCGCCACATGTCCGACTCCGCAGGTCCGTCCCATGAAGGGAACTGTAGTCGAGCACGCCCGATATGGTGCTGAGCCCGGGACGGTTGTTTGGCATTGCGAAGTTGACAGATGTACTCGACATGGCGACAGGGGGGCGACTCTACCGATTCGAGGGAAAGCGTCACCATGCCCGAAACAGGCTCTCCCACACGCATTTTCGTGATATCCCGCACTGAAGAACGCGACGGGTACGAGAATGAGTGCTTCACCCATTACGTCCAAGGCATGTTCCACCGCTGGATGTCAGGGCGCCACAGGATCTTCGGCCCTTTTCCTCGCACGCCAAGCCGTCGTCAGCGGCACCGTCGAATGCGCATTGGCTGTCGGCTTCGAGCAGATGAAACCCGGCGCACTCAAGCGGGTCTGGGACGACCGCCCAGCGCCGATGTTCCGTTTCGACGATCTGATGACCGAGATCCAAGGCGTCCACGACGCGCCGCGCACAGCCCAGATGTTCTATCGGAACCATGTCGACAATGCGGTGGCAAGACCGTCCTCGGTGCCTGGTGGGCAGATCTGGTCGGCTGCGGCAAGCACGGAAGCGGGTGCGTGACCCATGGCCACGCCGTGAGCTGCCCAGTCCAGCATTTCCAGATCGTTGATGCCGTCACCGACGGCTAGGGTCCGTGTTGCGGCGACGCCCAGCTCGATGCGCAGCCTTTCCAGCATCGCAGCCTTGCTTACGCCGGCTGCGGTCAAGTCGGCCAGTGGTTCGTCTTCGTAGCACAGGCTTCGAATGCCGGGGAGGTCGAGAGTAGACAAGATTTCGGTCAGCTCCTGCCCACTGCGTCCAGGCCAGTGGATCGCTAGTCGGGTGGTCGGCGTGGTCGCAAGTTCGTCGATATCGACCAGCTCGACCTCGCCGTGGTGCATATCCGCGTCGTCGACAGGGCCGGTTGCTCTGACCCCGATGCCCGGGTTCTCGGCTACGAAGATCGCGCCGGGTAGTTGTTCGCGTAGTGCCGCGATGGGAGTGCGTAAATCGAAGACCACTTGCTCCGCGATTTTCCCGGTTGCGGCATCGATCAGCACGGCCCCGTTGGAACAGATCGCGAACCCCGTCATGATGTCGAGCTCGAGTAGGAACGGTCGCGTCGCGGGGGCGAGTCTGCCGGTGCACAGCACGACGTGGGCTCCGGATCGAACAGCGGCCCGCACAGCCGATCTCACTGCGATGCTGATCGTTTCGTGCGCGAGTGGATTCGTGTCCTCCGCGACGTGCAGGGTGCCGTCAATGTCGAGGGCAATCATCATCGGGTGGCCGGATTCGAAAACCAAGGGTCATCCTTCGATAGTGTCAACTCGACAAAATTCATCGGTAGACCGTGTGTGGGTCGGCTCGGGTGCAACATACTCGAATCGGTATTCGTCGCCCAAACAGAGACGGTGGGCGCACACAAATCGTGCTGAATAGCGACACCTGAATTTCGCCGGCGAGTCCAGAGCCGTATCGCGTGGCTGCTCGGCTTATGGTGCGCGGGTGATGGCATTCGGGGGATGGGCGCGGTGGTGTCGGTGGGTGTTGTTTGGTGTGGGGTTGGTGTTGGTGGTGGGGGCGTTCGGTGCTTTCGCGTTCTTGGGGGTGGGGCGGTGTTCGTATGAGCTGTGTGCAGCCGATTCGGCTGTGGTGTTGGAGAGTGCGTCGAGGGTGTGGCTGCCGGTTGTCGTCTCTTCGTGTACTTATGCGCCGTCCTTCGACCAGAGGGTGGTGATGGTGGTGTTCGATGGTGTGGCGTCGGTGTTCGCGGTCGTCGGGTGGGTGTTGATGGGTGCGGCGCTATATTCGAGTCGGCGACAACCGCCGACTGAGCACAAGTGGTCGATGCCAGTTGATCGGGGGTAGCGGCATGTTCTCCTCGCGTGTGGCCCGGTGGGTGCTTCGTGGCGTTTTGGGCGTTGTATCTGTGCTCGCGCTGATTACCTGCGCCTTGGTGGTGTTCACTGATCGGCTTGTGCCGTCGTGGCTCCCGTGGACGGAATTTGTCGTGGTTGTGGGGTTGATGGGGGTGCTGGCGATTGGGGAGCGGCGGGATTCACCTTCACTATGAGCGGGTATCCGACCTGCGCGTGCCTGAGTGCTCGTTTTGTGGCGTTGAACTGGGGTGATGACGCGTCCCCGGTTTGTGGTGGGTGTCGGTGAGCTGCGCACTCGGCTAACAGCGGCGGCGTTTAGTCGGTGAGCACCAGGAAGGAAACTTTTGCTTGGCCGGTCCGCGTGAAGGTGGCTTCGTTGATCAGCTCGCTCAGTGCTTGTGCGCCATAGTTCGCCATCCGTTGGGTGGCCAGCGGTGTTCGTCCGCGTGCTGTCACGACTTTTCCGGCGAAATCAATTGTGTCGGTGATGGTCAGGGTTGATTCGTAGTCGGATGTGTTGCCGCCGTAGGTGTTGACGATTCTGTCCGCGACGAGGCTGACCGTCTCTTCGGAGAACGGGAAGCTGGCGACGATTGTGGGAGTGATGTCTGCGAGATCGCCGCGCGGAACGGATCCGTGTGGTTCGGAACTGAAGGCAATGGCTAGTGATCGGGTGAAGGCGATCGTTTTCGTCCACCACAGCGAGCCCACTACGACAACTATCACGGTGAACACGATCAGTATGCGATGGCGATTGGCGTAGCTCCTCATTGGTTAGTTGTACCGCGCGCAGCCCGGTGCCACCGCTAAACGTCCAAATACTGCAGTCGCGTTTATCTGGCCTGTTCGCGAGTTCGGTAGTGGCACAGTCGGGCTCGGTTCTGGTGACGTCGACGCCATTGGGATCGTGTGAGGACGTGGTCGGGGTTTATGCGTTTCCTGCGGGCAGGTTTGCGCCAGATCTCGCTGTGTTGCTTGTTGGCGGCCCTGGTTCGCGTGAGATTCGGGACTACCGGTCATCGCGACCCGCTGGTGGCGTTGTGGTTGTCGTAGCGGCAGATATGTTCTACGGCGAGAGAGACTATTGGGAGGACAAGCATGACTGCCGAGGGCTGGGAGAAGCTGCAGGCCGCGATTCCGGATCTGGTGGACGTCGACTTGGCGCACCCGACCGATGCACCGACTGGACGGATTTCGCCGAGCGACTGGAATGGGTGGTGCGCATTATGCCCGGCTACGACATCGTGACCCTCGATGCCCCTGCGGTGAAAGACCTCGGCTCGATCCAATTCCAGCAGGACAACGGGAGATTGGAGGCGAGCATGATCACGGCGGACACCGTTCCCGGTTCCGGTGGCCTGGACCTTCGGCTGCGGGCACTCGGCTGGCGGGTAACAGAAGGACCGGGAGCCCCCCACGTGGAATGGCTGTACGGCCCGTTCAGTTCATGCTCGTGACCGCTGACGCCATCACCGAAGTGCCGTCGGTCGGCTGAGACTTGTTCAGCGTTGAATCCTGCAGCCTGGGTCGTGTCCGCTGGCACTGATGTCGCTGGTTCGCCTTGGTGGATGTGCTTCCTACAATTCGATGGGGCGATTCGGGTGTGGGCCTGTGGTTGGCGCGCTGATATCTGTGCGCCATTGCCTCGACCGCGGTGAGTGGGTAACGCAGCTGTCTGTCGAAGTGGGAGAGGGGCAGCTGCGTCGCGGGTTGCAGATCGTCAAGCCGCGGCCCTCGACGGCTCGTTGCGGTAACGCGAGAGCCGGCCGTCGGTTCCGGTAAGCCGCCAGGACCAGAGGGTGAGCCGGGTGCGCATTCCGTTGGCGTCGGCGAGGCTCCGGACGTCTGCGCAGGACTCTGCAAGGAGTCGCCGGAAATCGGGGTTGCGCATCGAATAGGTCTCGCGCAGAACATTGCGGGGGATACCCAGCAACGTCGCGTCCTGCCGGCTCGGGACGACGATGGACCAAAACCCTATGCGCATGACTACAGGCGTGGTGAGGCCGAGTGCGAGGCGGTTGAATCGGCTCATGCGCGGAGCGTGATGGCGCAACCATGCATGGGCGAACCCGATGTGACGTGCTTCCTCGGCGAGATGGATCTGCATGATGCGGTCGGTGAGCGGGTGAATGCCACCGCCGCGCATGATGCTCTTCTGGATGTGGTCGATCGGCTCCTCTCCAGCGAGGATGATCTGAAAGAAGAAACTGGGCCACAGCGATCCCAGCGAACCGACCAGGGGGAAGGCCTTGACAAGCCACGTTGGGGCACCGTGGACCTCCGGAGCCACCCGGTTGGTGAACTCCTGAAACATCTGGATGTGGTGCGTCTCTTCGGTGAGTTCGTGCATGAAGTAGCGGAATTCGGGGTTCTCGTTCGCCAGGCCCATCAAGAACTGGGTACCGCCGAGAAGGAGCAGTTGCTCGAACTGGGAGCCGGTCTTTGTTATAGATGCGAGCCGAATCCGGGCAACCCGCCGTTGTTCCTGGGGTGAGAGCGCGCGGTACCAGTCGGTGTGGGACAAGGGGTCGACCGCGGGGAGTGTCCATCTTGGGTCGTCCGCGGGGGCGGCGAACTCGGGCGAATTCCAGGCGATGTCTTTGAACGCCTCGAAGTGGAGCCCTGTCGAGGATGCCTCGGACAGTGTGCGCAGAGTGTCGTGGTAATCGCGATGTTCGTTGACGGTATTGCGCCCCGGAGTTAACCGGACAGATGGCGCGTTACGCCGCGTGCGACGAGGTGTTAGGAACTGCATTTCGGGCTCCTTTGTGGCATCTATCTCAGACGTGCCCACAGTAAACTAAGTGTGACTACGCGTCCACAGTAACTGTATGAGTCTGCACGTCCACGGGTAAGTCCGGAAGGGCGAAAAGGACGCTCAATATCGCACCATGCACGCAGCTCTCGGCATTTGATGGTGGTGTGGGTCCTGCTGTCGAGACGAGGGTGCTGGACGTAGCCGACGGTGGCACGTTGGGCCGTTGTGTGCATCCGCCCACCTCTACGGTGGGATGGGCCCAGGACGAAGTTCTCGCGATCTCGTCGTGGTCGGTGTCCCCGCGTGGTCGGGTCGGAGCTCACCTCGTCGAACGTGTGTCCCTGCACCGCGACGACATCCGAGCAGGCGCAGACAGTTGATCATGTGGATCGGCCCGCACCTCTTTCGTTGTGCGACGGGGATCCGATAGCCCGTGGTTGTTGCCGGGATGGCGACTGGTGACAGTCGAAATATCTCACCGGCAACTTCAAGTTAAGTCAATTCTTTTCCTTAAGTGACTGTGTAACAACCGGTTTCAGTGGAGGTCGCTATCTGAATTGAAATTCTGGGCGAAAATGTACGACGACCAATGGCTCTGGCAGGGGTAACTGTGCGCGTCACCGATGCCGGCGGAACCAACAGCGTCGAGATCGACATGCTCGTGACCGCCGACGCCATCACCGAAGTGCCGTCGGTCGGTTGAGACTTGTTCAGCGCCGAGCCTGCAAGAGCGGAGTTTGCGTCAGGCGCGGCCGGAAGATAGGCGATAGCCTTCATGGTGTGATCGCGCTCTATACGGCATTGGCTTTAGCGGTGGGTGTTGCTGTCGCGGCGCGCCGTCCTGTGGGCGGCAGAAAGAATCTGACAGACGTCTTCGGCGGCACCGAGCATGAAGCGGTCCAAACCGGAACGCGTTGGGCTGTAGACGTACTGGAGTCGGAGGGAATCTCTGCTTCGGAGCAACCGTTGGCCGCATTACGTGAGTTGCGTCGGGCTAATCGGGCGTTGTCGCTTACCGGTGCCAAGGTTCTTCTGGATCAACTTCTGCCACCTCGCTAGCGCAGTCGCGGATCGCTGTCACCGAAACAGCGGATCGCTGTCACCGAAATGCCAGCGACCTGGGCCTGGCAGCTGCTGAATGCACGGAAAAAGGGCCGGCGAGCACTTTGCTCACCGGCCCTATGAGTGAAGATCGTCCTGGGTCACCACTGCTTGATGTCGACGGTGCTCGTCCGGATCGCAGGATTGTTGACCGTGAACGTAACCTCGCCGCGATGGTTGGCGGTCTCGTCCACCAGCTGATCAATACGTGCGGATGTGGTGTGGCCGGGATTGCCCAACGCTGAACGGACTGCGAGGTAGACGCCTACGCCATCCGCGCCGAGGACTTCGCAATCTGGATGACCGGACACTGGATCTGGGCGTTCAAACACAAATCCTGGCGCACCCGCCTGCCCCCTCCGGAGCAGTCGGGAATCGTTTGTCCGGGTGCCGATCTTTCGACACCATATGGGCCGTCCACTCGGGCCGATGCCCCACCTATGTTGCTGACTTCGGCAACACACGCAACATAGATCTGCGATTACCGCTTTCCGTTCAGGGAGTCACGATCGGGAAGGTGGGGTCGGGAGTGTCGAGGATGTCGAACAAACGTGTCAGCACGTTGGGGTCCCCGGTGTGTTGCAACCCTTCGAGACCATTTCCTGCGAGCACGCCGAGAAGTTGCGGTTTAGTGAGGGTAATCGTGAGATCGACCTTCGCCAGAGTACGCGGATTCTTCGTTCGAATGAGCGCACCGTTCGAGAGGGAGAGCCGTAGAGTGTGCTCGAGATCCGTGAAATCCCAGTCGATGCGGAATGAATCGTGCCTTGCACGGGGGCCGTTCACGCGGATCGCGATGGTGTCGAAGAGTTGCTCGACTGAGAGAGCATCCGCCATCCCGGTGCTGGTACTCACCGGTGTCGGTGCGATACCGGATCGCAGCTCCTTGGCGCCGGTCAGATAGAAACCACGCCATGTGGCGTTCTCCGAACCGTAACCAAGTCTGGTGAAGACGTCGGCCAGGACTCCTGCGGCATCGGCGTTGTCCGGGTATGCGAACACTGCGTGTTTGAGTAACTCCGCTGCGAACCGCAGATCGCCTTTCTCTGCATACTGTTTTCCCTTGGTGAGCACTACGTCGATGCCGCCGAATGCTTCGACGTAGCGAGAGGCTTGTGCGCGAGGGGGGTGCTGCCACAGAGACGAGGGGTGGCCGTCGAACCATCCCAGGTAGCGCTGGTAGATCGCTTTTACGTTGTGATTGATGGATCCGTAATATCCTTGGGCAGACCATGAATCAGCCAGACGCGGTGGCAATTCGAATTCCTCGGCTATCTCTGGTCCGGTCAGGCCGGCATTCAACATTCTCAGGGTCTGATCGTGCATGTACATGTACAGGTCGCGTTGCACCACGAGGAAGTCGTCGATTGCATCCTTTCCCCACGTCGGCCAATGGTGCGATGCAAACGCCACATCTGTTTCTGCACAGAACAATTCGATCGCTTCGTCGATGTACTGCGACCATGCCCGCGGGTCGCGAATCTGTGCGCCTCGCAGGGTGAGCACATTGTGCAGGTTGTGCGTGGCATTCTCGGCGAGGCAGAGCGCGCGGTGGCGAGGGAAGTGAAAGTTCATCTCTGCCGGTGCTTCGGTGCCGGGAGTTACCTGAAAGACGATGGGGACGCCGTCGAGAGTTTCTTGCTGACCGGTGTGGGTGATGTCTATGGTCGGGGGGATCAGTCCGATGCTTCCGGAGGAACCCCGAATGCCCAGGCCCGCGCTGACTTGTCCTTCCGCCGAGACCGGCAGTGCGTAGCCGTACATATAGGTTCCGCGCCGGTTCATCGCGTTACCCGCATAGACATTTTCGGATACGGCTTCGGCCATGAATCCCTCGGGAGCCAGGATCGGCACATCCCCGCGCCCATCAGGTAGAACTCCGTAAACACCGCCGAAGTGATCACCGTGCGAATGGGTGTAGATCACGCCGGTTACAGGACGCTCGCCGCGGTGCTCGCGATAGAGTGCGAGTCCGGCTGCTGCGCACTCGGCGGAGATCAGCGGATCGATGACGATGACTCCGATGTCACCTTCGACGAGCGTCATGTTCGACAAGTCGAAGCCGCGAATCTGGTAGATACCGTCGGTGACTTTGTACAAGCCGTTCTTCCGGACGAGTTGCGCTTGTCGGAACAAACTCGGATTGACTGTGGCGGGGCACTGTTCGTCGAGGTAGCCGTATCCGGACAAATCGAAAACGATTTCGCCGGTGGCGTTTCGGATCACCATCGGGTCGATCGTGGCGATGAATCCACGGTCGGCGTTGTCGAAATCGGTGCGGTCGTCGTAGTCCAACGCCATTGCTGTCAACTCCTTGGTTCGGGAACTCTCGCCGACACTTCTACCGACCGATTTTCTGTTCTTATCTCCGGATGCACTTCACCTGATTCGGATGAACTGGCCCTTGTTTGTGGTGCGTGGTAGACGCTGGGACGGGCGCCGCCAGCAGGTGCTGCCATGGAACGAGGATTGATTCGACTGATTCGGTAGAGAGGAGGTCGGTGCTCGATCAGGCCGGTGACCTTACGATCTTGAGTCGACGTGCGTACACAGTGTCGGTACACCTGGGACACGGGCGGCCGATCGCTGCACCACTGGGCACGGCACTACACAACGTTGCGGATAACGGCATGCTCGTGGTCGAGAACTCTCTCATGTCTGCTATCGGAGTTCACGCTGACGGCTCTGACACTCCGACCGGTGAGGTCTTCTTCGTGAATCGGCGCAGAAAGCTCTGTTGGACCAGGAGTGTTCTCCCGCGTATGCATCGTCGGGTGTAACTGGACCGCGATGGGCGATTTCCCTGCGGTGGTCGCGGCAGTAGGGGTCGCTGGCCTGGGGTATGTACGACTCGATCAGAGTGCACATCCGACTGCTTCCCCTGCGTTGAGTGTTTCCGGCGCCCCGCTTCCGGAAGCGGGGGACCTCGACGGTTCGCGCAGTGGGCGTCTCGCGGAACGGGTGGTGTCGGATGTTTGAGGTGGACTCTTTCGTCTCACTTGTGGGACAGCCGCGGCCGGGTGTGGCGGTTCGTGTGAGCGCTTGTGTTGGTGCCACCGAGAAGGGCAGTGAATGACGCCACGTCCAAGATCGGTGCCGGCCGTCCACCGCGCGCCTTCAGTTCGTCGACAACTGCTTGGCGGGGAACATCGGTCAAGGTATGTATCAGAGGTTCAACGACTTCGAGATGATGCTTCGCATGACCTCGCTGGTACCGCCGAAGATCCGGGACACCCTGGCGTCGGTGTAGAGGCGGGCGATCGGATATTCACTCATATATCCGTATCCACCGTGCAACTGCAGGCACTTGTCGATGATGCGGGCCTGATTTTCCGTGCAGAAAAGCTTCACCTTGGCTGCGTCGGCAACGGATAGTCGTCCGTCATCGAGCGCAACGAGCGCTCGATCGGCGAGGGCCTGCGCCGCTTCGAGGTCCGTCGCGCAATCGGCGAGGACGAACTTGGTGTTCTGGAAGTCTGCAACTCGCTGTCCGAAAACCTTGCGGTCCTTGACGTAATCAATCGCTAAGTTCAAAGCCGCGGTGGCAGTTGCCTGAGCGGCGATGGCAACGGTGAGTCGTTCCTGTGGCAGGTTCGCAGTCAGCATGGTGAACGCGTCACCCTCTACGCCCAGCAGGTTCGCCGCCGGAACCCGGACGTTGTCGAACATGAGTTCCGCGGTGTCCTGGGCTTTGAGACCCATCTTGTCGAGGTTTCTGCCGCGTAGGAAGCCTGCCATATCGGCCTCGACCACCAAGAGTGACAGTCCCTTTCGTCGATTGTCGCTCGACTTCCCAGTCCGCGCTGCGACAATGACGAGATCGGCATTGATTCCGCCGGTGATGAACGTTTTTGCACCGTTGAGCACGTAGTTGTCGCCGTCGCGCACGGCAGTGGTTGACATCCCAGCGAGGTCCGAACCCGTTCCGGGTTCGGTCATCGCGATCGCAGTGACCAGATCACCGTTGGCGAAACCCGGAAACCAACGCGCCTTCTGCTCGTCATTCGCATACTCGAGAAAATAGGGGAGTACGGTGTTGAGGTGGACCTGCAATCCACCGACTGTTGCAGCAGCATAACCGGTTTCCTCGAGCACTACCGCGTTGAAACGGAATCCCTTGACACCCCCGCCGCCGTAATCTTCCGAAATCTGCAGTCCGTTGATGCCCAATTCCGCTGTCTTGCGATACAACTCCCGTGGCACCACTCCGGCGGTTTCCCACTCGGGAATATGGGGAACGATCTCTTTGCCGATGAACTGTCTGACCGTCTCGCGGAATGCATCGTGGTCGGCAGTGTAGACATCTCTGAACATGAATTCTCCTGAACGTGTGCGTAAGTGGTCAGCGTGGTGATTCATCGACCCTTGAAGGTGGGAGCACGTTTCTCGAGGAATGCGGATGCCGCTTCACGTGCGTCCTCGGTGTGAAACGAACGGACCATTGCGGCCACCTCGGTAGCCGCGTAGTCGCCCAATGACATCGTCTGGGCCGCAATGAGATTCTGCTTCATCTCTCGGAGCGCGATCGGAGCAGATCCAGCCAGCCGATCCGCGAGCTGCCGTACTGCTGCGTCAAGTTGGTCGGAGGACACGATCGAGTTCACCAATCCCAGTCTGAAGGCGGATTGCGCATCCAACTTGGACGGTGTCAAGAAGAGCTCGCGCGTTCGTGCACCACCGAGCATTCGGGTCAGAAACCAGATACCGCAGAGATCGCCGGACAATCCCGCAGAAAGGAAAGCGGTATTGAAGACCGCAGCATCGGAGGCGACGCGGAAGTCGGCGGCGGCGGCCAGGGATAGGCCGGCACCGGCGCACGGACCGTTGATCGCCGCGATCGTCGGGCGCGGAAACTCGTACAACTGCTCCGCAACGCGTGTGGAGGCGCGCAACCGTGAGGTATCCCCTTCTACGGAATCACCTTGCAGGGAACGCGATCGGGGCTCAGCGGCTAGATCGGCGCCGACGCAGAACGCAGAGCCCTCGCCGGTGAAAACTACGACGCGAACATCGACGGATTTTTCCAACTCACCCAATGTCTCCGATAATTCGCCGAACATTCGCAGTGAGAGTGCGTTTCGACGTCCAGGATTGCTGAGTGTGACTGTCGCGATTCCGGTCTCGATCGAACATGAGACTGTTGAGCGGGGACCCCTATTTGCCATCGATGGCCTTTCATGATCGTGAGTCACCGAAGATCTTTGTTTTCAACGGCACTCATCACATCAAACGACGAGGTATCGACGGCGTCAAAGACACGATTCGGGCTGCATTGACTGCAATTGCCTATAGGTCGGTGGGCAGGAGATCGTCGGGAACCTGCTCAACTGGGGATTCGTCTCGAAATGCCGACACATTGCGTCGCTCCATTGCTGCGACGATCTTCGAGGTTGCGTCTATCCGTGAATGTCCTTGTGCCATTTGCTGGTCCACAGCTCTCTCCCACTGTCCGACCAGGAGGTTCGAGTAGTCCAGAAATGCCGTAGCAGTTTCAGTGAGTCG
The DNA here is from genome assembly GCF_029457415.1 of Rhodococcus sp. RCBS9. Classification (NCBI taxonomy): domain Bacteria; kingdom Bacillati; phylum Actinomycetota; class Actinomycetes; order Mycobacteriales; family Nocardiaceae; genus Rhodococcus; species Rhodococcus sp. RCBS9. Next base: position 3,269,842 of record NZ_CP120422.1, read on the forward strand.
ACCGATGCGGTGCACGAACCCTATGTCGCGGCAAAGAGACGGGGTCAGATCTCTGACCACTGCACCGCGCTGCTTCGCCTCCACTGCGACGCGCATCGAGACGATCGCCGCACCGCCGCCGGAGAGAACGATCGGAACGACTGCGCCGCGCTGGGGGACCTCGACGGCAACATACGGTTCGACGCCGCTGCCGCGAAGCATTTTTTCGACGTAATCCCGATTGGCGGTGTTGCGTCCTCCCATGACCAATGGGATGCGGTCGAGCATCTCGAGTGGGACGGGGTCGGGCAGATCGTCTCCTGTACCTGGCGGCAGTACGAGGACGAATCGCTGACAGACGACATCTGTGCTCGCAAATGCCCCGCGGGGAAGCGGCAGCATCGTCACGCCGAGCTCGCAGGCGCCGGACTTCACCAGCTCGAGCACCCCGGCGAGGTCGTCACGTTCCTCGACGCGCATACGAATGTTGGGGTACTTCACTCGAAAACGCGCGACCCACACCGACAGTGGATCGGTGGACATGTCGGAGAGAGCCGCGATGTCGATGCGGCCTCGCGCGAGTGCCCGTACTTCGCGAACAGCGACTTGTGCCGCGTCCATTTCGCGCAGCACCCTGCGCGCCGGGCCGACCAACGCCTCGCCGGCCGGGGCGAGTACGAGACCCCGACCGACGCGGTGAAACAACTCCGTTTTCAGTTCACTCTCGAGCTTGCGAATCGATTGGGACAACGACGGCTGAGCGACATGGAGCGCTAATGCGGCACGGTTTATGCCGCCGTTGTCGACCACCGCAAGAAAGTATTCCAATTGCCGCACGTCCATGCTGGCAACGTAGCGACTCCGAACGCGCTCGCCGTCCCAGTCGGGACAATCCACCGGTTCGGGGTGGCTAGCTTGAGGGGCATCCGTTGGTGACGATGTCGTTGTACTTCGGATCGATCTTCGGATCGACATACGAGACATTGGCGTTCCAAAGTTGCTCGCTCAGGTCCATGGTGAAAGTGTCGCGCTCACTCTCCCAAACCCCGCGGGCTGTGTCCTCGGACAAGCCGGTCCAGGCAACGAGGATTCTGGTGGCTTCGTCGGAGTTGGCGTCGTCTGCGATCCACTCGATCGAGGATTTCATGGCACGGCAGAACTTGCCGATCGCGTCTGGATTCGTGTCCCAGAATTGCTTCGTGGTGGCGAACATGCCGGTCACGTCGTTCTTGCCGCGTTCACCCATGGTGCCTTCGGTGGAGCCGGCGATGATGCGAAGCTTGGTGCCCTTGGCGAGTAGCGACTCGTACGTCGTCAGGCCCAGAACACTTGCGTCCGCTTGGCCGTTGGCGATCGCGGCAGCTGTTGTTGCGGGGGATCCGGTGCCGATGAAGGTGATCGCCGTGCCGTCGATGCCGTACTCCTCGAGAACACTGAGAGTTCGCTGTTCGTTGGAGTCACCGCGCTGTGGGACCGCGAACCTCTTGCCCGGGAGCTGGTCGAGAGTGGTGATGCCGGATTCCTCGGTCGCCACCATCACGACTCGGCCGCGTGAGTAGGGGCCCAGTACTTTAAGTTCCTGCCCCTGGGCACCGGCGGGGACGATGACGCCTGGCTGACCGAAGGTGACCTGGGTGCTGCCGCCGATCATCGCCGACAGAATTTCGGGGCCGGACTTGCCGTCGATCAGCGTGACGTCCAAGCCTTCGTCGGTGAAGAAGCCCTTGGTCTCGGCGACGCCGAGCGGATAGGTGTAGATAGTGCCGGGGAACGAACCGACATTGATCTTGTTGGGATCGTTGCTGCCGGCCTCGGACGAGCCGCAAGCCGCGGCCCCGGCGAGCAGTGCAAGGGCTCCGCAAAGAGAGAGGATCTTGGTTTTCATGGTGTCTGGATCTCCTGGATCATAAGGAAGAGAGATGTTAAAGAGATGCCCGGAAGCGCTCGTAAAGTTCTTGGTAGCGCGGGTGGGCAGCCACGCTCTCCAGATCGCGGGGCCGTTCGATACCGACTTCGACATCGTCGAGGATCTTGCCCTCGCCCAGGAGGACGACTCGGTCCGCGAGTGTGATCGCTTCACCGAGGTCATGAGTGACGAAGACGACTGTGCGTTGCGGTCCGGACTGCCACAATTCGAGAAACTGTTGCTGGACCGAGATTCGAGTGCGAGCGTCGAGGGCTGCGAAGGGTTCGTCCATCAGTAGGACGTCAGGATCGAGAGCCCACGTGCGGGCAAGCGCGACGCGCTGACGCATGCCCTGGGACAGCTGCCATGGCCACAGCCGTTCGGAGCCGCCGAGGTGTACGCGGCCCAGCCAGTCATGTGCGACCTTGCGCCGGGTAGCGCGGTCAATTCCGCGCAGTTCGAGCCCGTATTCGACATTGCCCTGGGCGGATCGCCATGGGAGCAGCGCGTCTCGGGCGAGCATGAAGCCCAGGTGAGGGCGGGCTTCTCGGGGGCTGGTGCCGTGGACCTGGATCGAGCCGGACGACGGTTCGACCAGGGCAGCGATCATGTTGAGCAGAGTGGTTTTGCCGCAGCCGCTGCGTCCGACCAACGCAACGAACTGACCGGCTGCGATGTCGAGGTCGATGTCGTGCAGGACTGTGTGGGTTCCGCCTTCGGGCTTGTCGAAGGTGACTCGTGCTTGGTGCAGCCGGATCATAGTGGCGCTGCGGTCGATGTTCTCAGTGCCGGTACTGACGGTGGTGCTGTTCATGGCAGTCATCTCTTCTGGATCAGTGGTCGGCGGGGGGTTGCCAGCGGAGGAGTCGCCTCTCGATGGATCCCATGAGTTGGTTCAGGGTGACGGCGATGACGGCGAGCAAGATCAAGATTGCGTAGACCGCCTCGAGTTGGAACAGGGACGAGTACTTGGCGATCAGTTGGCCGAGGCCGTTTTCGGCCGCGATCAGTTCGGATCCGACGACGCCGAGCAGTGCGTAGATCAGCCCGAGTCGGAGTGAGGCGATGATCGCAGGAGTGGCCACCGGCAGCATGATTTTCCAGAACAGGTGGTGTTTTTTCGCACCTAGTACCGCAGACAGGCGTAACCATTCGGAGTCGGCCGACCGGACACCGGCTCGCGACGCTGACAACACGATGAAGAACACGAGTGTGCTGGCCAGTGCGACTTTGGCTTCGGTGCCGATGCCGAACGCGACGATGAAGAAGGGCGCGAGGGCGATGCGCGGCATTGCGTTGGCTGCGTCGAGGAACGGAGCGAGAATGCGCTCGAAGGTCGGCAGTAGGCCTAGTGTGATACCTGCGACGACGCCGACGATGCTGGCCAGGACCCAGGCTATGACGACGGCGAGCATCGTGGCCTGGCCGTTGGACCAGAGCTCCCCGTTCTTGACGGCCCCGACGAAGTAGTCCCATGACTGCCTCGGCGACTTGGCCAAAATCGGAGTGATCAACTGGTAGCGCGCGGTCAGGTCCCATGCGCCGAGCCAGACGACGACGAGCGCGAGTTGAGCAACGCGGATCAGCAGCGTCGATTTTCGTGCGTTTCGGGGTCGGCGGACTTTCGCCAGCGGGCGGACGGGTGTGCCGGGTGGCACGTCGTCCTTGCGATGCATCGACTGCTCGTCGGCAGTGATTTGCGACATGACGGACTCCTTAGTTGCGGCGGGCCTCTGCTCCGCGGCGCCAGAGCTCGAAATCGTGCTAGACCCGAGCAGTTGATAACTTTGCATCCTAGCTTTGCACATGTCAACAGTGCATAAAGGCGTTTTGGCACCAATAGATGAGTCTCGAAATATGACAAAGTCGTTCACTTTGTTACTTTCAAGTACGGAAATCGGCGGGTTAACGCCGCCTGGTGAGACAAGCAAGGAATCGCGAACAGCGACTCGAACACCTGCTAACATCTGCGCGACGCCAACCGGTGTTCTGACATGAGAGGGCTAATAAATGACCGAAGGGTCTCCTCAACGTCGACCGCGTAACCGCAAACAACTGATCGTCGCGGCCGCCGCACGACAGTTCGAGCGAAAAGGCTTCCACGACACCTCTGTCGCAGATATCGCGGCCGAAGTCGGGATCACCGGTCCGGCCCTCTACCGCCATTTCCGCAGCAAATCCGACTTGTTGATGGCCGCCATCGAGCTCGAGATCGACCAGATCGAACGCATCTACACAAGTGACACGGAGTTGCCGGCACTTCTCGGCGAGGCCGCGAAGGCACTCTTACGTCCCGGACGCGTCAACACACTGTGGGAACGCAGTAGTCCTTTTCTCGAGTCGGAAGCTCGGTCGAGGCTCGCCGAGCGACACCTCGCAGCACTGATGCCGTTACGAGCAGCGCTGCTTCGCGCCCGCAGCGATCTGACCGAAGCCGACGCTGATGCCCTGACCTGGGCTGTTCATGCGGTGATGAACACTGCGCGAGCTTTCGAGCGGGTGAAAGTCGACAGGGAGCGGGGGCGCCGTCTCATGGTCGCTGCCGCAACTGCTGTGGCAGAGATCCCTCGATTGCTGCCCGTGGCGCAGGAACCGGCGCCACACACTCCGGTAGTGGGTGTGCTCAGTTTCGCGTCTCGGCGTGAGGCTGCACTGGCCGCCGCTGTGCACCTTTTCGCCGAACGAGGGTTCCAGGCCGTCGGAATGGATGATATCGGCGCTGCGGCAGGGATATCCGGGCCGACGCTGTACCACCATTTCCCTGGTAAATCCGCGATACTTTCCCACATCATCCTGCGTTGTCTCGAAGCACTCAATTTCGATTTGGCAGCCGCGTTGTCGAGTACTGACGACCCTGCCGAAGCTCTCGAGTTGGCGCTTGCATCGTTCGTCCGAATCAATGTCGCGCAGGGGGATGCGCTCGTGGCGTTGACAACCGGGATCGTCCATGTTCAGGAAGAGGAGCGAGCCCCGATCCGACGAGCGCAGCAGGACTACGTCAACGAATGGGCAGTATTGCTCGCAGCGAGTCGGAAAGACTTGAGCCAGGCCGACACAGAAGCTTTGGTCCGCGCAGCCCAGCGCGTGATCGACGCGATGCGTCATCACCTCCCTGTTCGGAAAACCGAGCAGCGTCAACCGCTTCGGCGGCTCGGGCATGCCGTTCTGGGCATCGAGGAGAAGTTCGACACCGCCGATCTTCTGGTTTGACCGGAGTCAGGCCGACGGAACGACGCACTCGCTGAGACGGCGCGATGTGCTCGCGGTTTCGGAATTCGTTGGAAAATAGCAACATTCAGTGGCGAACTTGGATCCAGTCGACGGGAGTGCGACCGGATCCAAGTTCGCATCGAGACTGCGTGAAATTGGTACCCACTTACGGAACCGTTTGCAGTTCAAGCATTTTGCTTTGCCGCCTCGCGCTGCGTGAAGAACTGTTCGACAGCTAGGGCGTGGTCCCCTGAAGCGAAGCACTCTTTCTCCACGGACAGTGCCAGGTCGAGGACGGTGTTTGCGGTGTCGCGCAGGATCGCGTTGAGGACCTGCTTGGTGCCCTGAATGGCCCGTGTGTGCCCATCGGCCAATCGCTGAGCCAATGCGTGTGCAGCGTCGAGCAACTCGTCGGGGTCGACAACGTGGTTGACGAGTCCGATGCGTTCCGCCTCGGTGGCGTCGATCTTGTCGCCGGTGAAGAAGTATTCTTTGGTCCGGGCCATTCCGACCAGCCAGGGCCAGACGATCGCCCCGCCGTCTCCTGCGACAACCCCCACGTTGACGTGAGGGTCGGCGATAATGGCAGTTCGTGAGGCGTAAGTGACGTCGCAGAGCAAGGCAATGGTCGCTCCCAAACCGATTGCGGGACCGTTGATGGCGGCGATGATCGGCTGCGGCACCTCGAGCAGGTCGACGATGATCGACCGAGCATCGCGGAAGAAGTCGTCGAGTTCCTGACCTGCCGACATCCGCGGGCCCTTCAGGTTGCCGCCCGCCGAGAAGGCCTTGCCGTTTCCGGTCAGTACGACGGCCCGCACCGAGGTGTCGCGGCGCAGTTCGCGCCACAACCGGATGAAGTCGCGATGCGTGGCGTGATTGATCGCGTTGAAGTCGTCGGGCCGGTCGATGCGGACCTCAAGGACCGCACCGTGGCGGGTGGTGGCGAGGTTGTCGAACGCGTAGTTGTGCAGCTCCATAGCTTTTACTCCTGCTCGGTTTGTTTGGGGGTCAGAGGCGTTCGAGGATCGTTGCGTTTGCCATCCCGCCGCCCTCACACATCGACTGGAGCCCGTATCGAATGTCGTGGTCGACCATGTGGTGGACCATTGTTGTCATCAGTCGGGCGCCGGAACCGCCGATCGGGTGACCGATCGCCATCGCACCGCCGTTCGGGTTCATCCGCTCGTACGACGCACCGGTGTCGCGCAGCCACGCGAGGCTTACCGGTGCGAACGCCTCGTTGATCTCGAAGACTCCGATGTCGTCGATGCCCAGACCCGCCTTGGCCAGCGCCTTGGCGGTCGCGGGGATCGGGCCCTTGAGCATGGTGACCGGGTCGGTGCCCGCGACGACAGCGGTATGGATACGCGCCAGTGGGCGCCAGCCCTTCTGCTGTGCGATCTCACTGGTCGTGATGAGCAGTGCGGCCGAACCGTCGGAGATCTGTGAGGCGTTGCCGGCGGTGATGGTTCCGTCGCCCCCGAAGGCAGGTTTGAGTGCACCGAGCCCTTCGATAGTAGAGCCGCGACGGATGCCCTCGTCCGTGTCGAAAAGTCGCGTGGAGCCGTCCTCGCCGGCTACCTCGACCGGCACGATCTGGTTCTTGAATCGCCCCTCGTCGATCGCTTGCGCGGCACGCGCGTGAGAGTCGAGCGCATGATGGTCGAGGTCCGTGCGGGTGAGGCCGTACTCGTCGGCGATCATCTGTGCGCCGACTCCTTGATGGAAGCGTATTCCGTTGTAACGCTGCAGCACCGAAGGGCCAAACGGTTCACCACACGAACCGTCGCCGAGCGCCGCCTGCGCCGGAACGGCGCTCATGATCTCCACACCGCCGGCCACGGCGATGTCGTACTGCCCCGAGATCACACCCGCAGCGGCCTGGTGCACCGCCTGCTGAGACGAACCGCACTGGCGCTCGACCGTCACAGCAGGGACGGACTCGGGCCAGCCCGCAGCGAGCACCGACGCTCGGCCGATGCCACCGCTCTGCATGCCGATGGGGATCGCGCAGCCCCAGACCACGTCGTCCACAAGCACGGGGTCGAGGCCCGTGCGCTCGATGAGCGCGTTGAGGACGATGGCGGAGAGATCTGCCGAATGGAGTTGGGAGAGTGAACCTTTGCGTTTCCCGACCGGGGTCCGAACAGCTTCGACGATAACGGCGTCGCGCATCATCGGGCACCCGCATCGACGGTGACGCACTGACCGGAGACGTAGTTCATCTCCTGCAGACACAATGCGTAGATTGCCCCGGCTGCTTCTTCGGGCGTACCCGGGCGTCCGAGGGGGCTGGTCTTCTGCACACTGTCCATTGCGGCCTGGCTGACACCGACCCGCATCTTGCGGCCCTCGATCTCGACAACGGTGTCCTCGCTCGCAACAGCTTCGGTCATCCGAGTCAGGATGAAGCCGAAGGCAACAGCGTTGACATTGACCCTGTAACGGCCCCATTCCTTGGCGAGAGTCTTGGTCAAACCGATGACGCCGGCCTTCGCGGCAGCGTAATTGACCTGGCCCGGGTTGCCGTAGACGCCGGAGACCGACGAGACGTTGACGACCTTGCGGTGGTACTCGGTCGGGTTCGACTTGATGTACGGGGCGGCCGCCCGCAGGATCTTGAACGGCGCGGTCAGGTGCATCTCGAGGACACTGTCCCACTGCTCGTCCGTCATCCGTTGGATGACGTTGTCCATGATGTAGCCCGCGTTGTTGACGATGATGTCGATGCCGCCGAAGTTCTCGACTGCAGTGTCGACGAAGCGCTGAGCGAAGTCGGGCGCGGTGACCGAGCCGACGCAGGCGACGGCCTGCCCGCCTGCCCTGACGATGTCCTCGACGGTCTCCTTGGCGGGCGCGTCGTCGAGGTCGTTGACGACGACCTTGGCTCCTTCGGCTGCCAGCTTGAGCGCCACGGCGCGTCCGATTCCGCGACCGGAGCCGGTGACGACCGCGACTTTGTCCTGAAGTGTGGGCATGTCAATTCTTCCTTTGTGAGAGAGGGTCAGCCGAGTCGTACGACGGCAGCGCCGCGGAGTGTGACGGTGCCGTCGGGTAAAGCGACGGTGAGGTCGAGATGAGCGAGATCGTCGTCGGTCTTTGTCACGGTGCCCGTGCAGGTCGGTTCGCTGTTGACGGGGGTTATCGCACTGAAGCGGACCTCGAAGGAGACGATCTGTTCCTGCGGCCAGTGGTCGGTGAGCAGTCGACTGAGGTAAGCCATCGAGAGCATCCCGTGGGCGAAGACGTCGTCGATGCCGACCGCATGGCATGCGTCGGTGTCGATGTGCACGGGGTTGTGGTCGCCGGAGGCGCCGGCGTAGAGAGCCAGGGTGGTGCGGGTGATCCGAGGGCAGGCGAGGTGGAGCTCCTGGCCGAACGCGAGGTTGGTGGCGGTGGTGGTTGGCGAGGTCATCGGGCCGCCTTGGGATCGCGCACGACGATCGTGCTGGTGAGTGTCGCGACGGGTTTTCCCGCGATGCCGACGTGGGTGTCGCGGACGATGAATTGCAGCGCGCCGCCCTTCTTGGTGGACACGTCGGTGACTTCGGTCCAGAAAGTCAGTACGTCGCCGGCGTGAGCGGGCGCGTGGTAGGTGAATTTCTGTCCACCGTGGAGGATGGTGCGGACATCGACGCCGAGTTGGGCGAGGAAGTCGCCCCGATTGGGGTTGTCCATCTCCAGGCAGAAGTAGAAGGTCGGAGGGATCGGGAGATCCGGGTGGCCTGCAGCTCTAGCCGCGTCGAGGTCGCTGTAGCGCGGGTCGGTCTGGCCGGTGGCCTCGGCGAAGAATCGCAGCCGTCCACGCTCGGCGGAGGTCGAGAACTCGTCGGTGCGAGTACCGATGAGCGAGGGGTCGATAGGGGTAGTCATCTCACGAGAGCCTCTCCAGAAGGGTTACGACGCCGGCCGTGCCCAGACCGAGGTTGTGCTGCAGTGCGAGTTTGGCGTTCGGCACCTGCCGCTCGCCCGCGGTGCCGCTCAGTTGTCGAGTGAGCTCGACGATCTGCGCGAGCCCGGTAGCACCGAGAGGGTGGCCTTTGGAGAGCAGACCGCCGGACGGATTGGTGACCACGCGGCCTCCGTAGGTGTTGTCACCTTCGGCGATGAACTTCTCGGCGCCGCCGGGTTCACAGAGCCCGAGGCCCTCGTAGGTGAGCACCTCGTTGATGGTGAAGCAGTCGTGCAACTCGACCACGTCGATGTCGGCCGGATCCACCCCTGCTTCTTCGTACACGCGCTCAGCGATTCGGCGTGTCACGTCTGACCCGACAAGGGAGATCGCGCTCCGTCTGTCGAAGAGGTCCTGGTCGTCGGATTCCAGTGCCTGTGCCGTTATCGCGACCCGGGCGTCGAGGCCGTGCTTGCGGGCGAATTCCTCGGTGCACACCACGGCGGCGGCCGCGCCGGAAGTCGGTGGGCAGCACTGCAGCCGGGTCAGTGGACCTGCGACGGTGGGGGAGGAGAGCACTTCTTCGACGGTGATTGGAGTGCGGAAGACGGCGAGTGGGTTGTCGCCCGCGTGCCTGCGCGCTTTCACGGCGACGGCTGCCAGCGTCTCGGCAGTAGCGCCCGTCTTGTCGAGATACTCCTGCGCCGCTGCCGCGAAGTACTGCGGCGTCATCGGTAGTGCGGGATCGACGGCGTAAATGTCGTCGAGTGCGGCCTGGAACGCCGACAGCGGAGCGGGCCGGTCAGTCCATTTGGCGGTGAGCGCGCCCGGCGGCATCTGCTCGAAGCCGATAGTTAGCGCACATTCGGTTGCGCCACTGGCAACGGCTTGTCGGGCCAGCCACAATGCCGACGAGCCGGATGCACAGTTGTTGTTGACGTTGAGCACAGGAATTCGAGTCATTCCGAGCTGGTACACAATTCTCTGGCCACAAGTCGAGTCACCGTAAACATATCCAGCGTAGACCTGGCCGATTTGATTGTAACTCAAGCCGGCATCGTCGAGGGCTGCCCGGGCGGCGGCGGCACCCATATCGTCATATCGTGCGCCGACACTGGGTTTGGTAAAGGGGATCATTCCTGCGCCGGCGATCAGCACTCGAGATTTCATTCTGGCCTCCTTGCCTAATGTTCATTAACTTTTAGACGTCGGACGGCGCACTGTCAAGGGGCTGCAACGCGAGGTCGGGTGCAGGCTGTCTACAAAGGCGTCGGATCCGGCAAAGTAACTGATGATTCGGGAACCATCTTGACACAAGCAGGGTAAAGTGAATTATCGTTAGAGTCAGAACGGTTGCGACTAGGGGGCTGTTCGTCAACGAAAAGGAGGATGCCGTGGCCCACCGGACAAGTCCGACGAAGCTCGGAACGGAGGCGTCGATCGACGATCCCGAGCGGAGCCTCGATTTCACCACCGCCGCAAGGTTGGCCGACCTCGTCTTTGTTCGGCCGCACCGCGCGGACACCTTCCACGGCAGTGGCCATGCGGGTGCACCGAAGCGCGTAATGGGCGGACAGGTCGCCGCCCAGGCCCTCGCCGCCGCGGGAGCGACCGTCGACACCGACCGGGTTCCACATTCGCTGCACGGATATTTCCTGCGCGAGGGCCGACCGGACGAGGTCATCGAGTACCACGTTGAACGCAGCCGAGACGGCCGCGGCTACAGCGCGCGTCAGGTGTCCGCAGTTCAGGACGGTTCCGAAATATTCGTGATGACAGCATCTTTCGTTCGAACGACTGCTGGCAGTGAACGGCATCTGGTCGCACCTGTCGTGCCCGCTCCCGCGACTGCGCCCGACGTGTACGACGTGTGGCGCTCGTTGCATCCCGAGGCGCACGCCGAGGCGGTCTACGCCGGCGCGATCGAGGCGCGCATCGTTCCGCGTCCGACGGGCCCCACCGCGCCTGGCGCTGATGGCGCTGTCCGCCAGGATGTTTGGCTGCGCTCACGGAGCCCCTTGCCGGACGACCCGCTCGTGCACGCCTGCGCTCTGACGTATCTGTCGGACAGCACACTTGCGCAGTCCTCGGCGATCGAGCACGAAGTGATGTACCCGCTGCGCCGGGAACCCGGTCGAGTCGGGTTGGCCTCGATCGATCACTCCGTCTGGTTTCACCGCCCGCTACGCGCCGACGACTGGCTGCTTCTGCGTCAGGCGAGCACCAGCGTCGCCTCTCGGCGGGGATTCAACCAGGGCACGTTCTGGTCACCCGACGGAACGATGGTTGCCAGCGCCGCCCAGGAGTCGGTGGTCCGGCTTCTTTCCAACACAAAGGACGAAAAGTGAGTCAACACAGAGAACAACTGGACGGCAGGGTCGTGATCGTGACCGGCGCCGGCGCCGGCATCGGTCGCGAGCATGCACTGCTGATGGCACGTGAGGGGGCGCGGGTCGTCGTCAACGACCTGGCGGAGCCCGCCGACGTCGTATCGGAAATCATCGCCGCCGGCGGACGGGCAGTCGGCGTCGCAGGCAATGTCTCGGAGATGGCAACCGGTGAGCGCCTCGTCGAGGCCGCGCGCGACGCGTTCGGTGACCTGCATGCGATCGTCAACAACGCGGGCGTCGTCCGCGACGCGATGGTCTGGAACATGTCCGAAGAGGACTACGACCTCGTTGTCGACGTCCACCTCAAGGGTGCTTTCTCGGTGATCCGGGCAGCGGCCCGGCACTGGCGGGCGGAGAGCAAGGCCGGCCGTCAGGTCGACCGCGCGATCGTCAACACCACGTCGGCTGCGGGTTTACACGGCAACGTCGGACAATGGAACTATGCGGCAGCCAAGGCTGGTCTTGCTGCGCAGGCCCTGCTCGCAGTGGCCGAGCTCGGTCACTACGGCGTCCGCGCCAACGCGATCTCACCTGCTGCCCGGACCGCAATGGTCACCTCGTCGCCCGGCCTCGCCGCGGCTGTAGCCGCGCCGGAGGACGAAGATGCGTTCGACAAGTTTCACCCGCGCAACGCTTCGCCGTTGGTCGCTTACCTCGTCAAGGCGGATTGCCCGTTCACCGGGCAGGTTTTTTCCGTGACCGGTGGTCATGTCGGTCTCTATCGCGGGTTCTCGGTCGGTCACGTCGTGGAGGCCGACCATGGCTGGAGCGTCGCCGAACTCGCCGCGATCATGGAGGACGAGTCGTTTCCGCACGCACTGGAGATCATTCGCCCGAACATCATGAGTTGAAAGGTCTGACCCGATGTACCTTACCCATGCCTTGCACCGCGCGGTTCGCTACTGGGCCGATGACGTCCTGACCATCGACGCCGACCGCGTCTTCACCTCGGTCCAGTCGGCTGATCGTGTCGCCCGGTTGGCAGGCGCGCTACACGCGCTCGGAGTCGGCGACAACGACCGGGTTGCGATCGTCGCGCTCAACTCCGATCGGCACCATGAAGTTTTCCACGGGAGCTGGTGGGCGGGGGCGGTACCGAGCCCACTCAACACGCGGTGGTCGGCAACCGAAATCACATACGCGCTCAACGACTCCGGCTGCAAGATTGTTTTCGTCGACGAGGCTTTCGCCCCCCTGGTGCAGGTGATGCGCGAGCAGGTCCCCGGACTCGCAGCCATCGTGTACGTCGGACGCGGTGAGGCGCCACAGGGCACCGTCGTCTACGACGAAATGATCGCGGGGGCCGCACCGGTCGCCGATGCGCACCGGTCGGATGACGACCTCGCATTCGTCCTCTACACCGGCGGCACCACGGGCGCCGCCAAGGGCACGATGATCACCCACCGTTCGTTTCTCACCGGGCTGCTGAGTTACCAGATGTCCGGCGCAGCGGTCCGCGCCGGCGGCGTCACCATGTTGACCGGGCCGCTCTTTCACATCGGCGCCCTGCTGGGTTGGTACTCCCAGCAACTACTCGGCGGCAAGCTCGTGTTCGTGCCGACGTTCTCGCCGGAGAACGCGATGCGCACCATCGAGAAACACCGCGTCACTGGATGCGCACTTGTACCGACGATGATCCAACGAATCTGCGAGCACGAGGATTTCGCGTCGTACGATCTGGGCAGCCTCGAATTCATCGGATACGGCGCGTCGGCGACCCCTGACAGCCTCCTTGCGCTGGTCATGAAGAATCTGCCGCACACGCAGCTCGTGCACGTCTACGGCATGACCGAAACCGGTTGCCTGACAATGCTCAACGGGCCCGACCACCGGGCCGGCCGCAAGCTCGGGTCGGTTGGGCGGGCGACCCCGTGCATCGAGCTCGAGGTCGTCGACCCCGACGGGAACCCGGTCCCTCCGGGGACGGTAGGCCAGATCGTCACCCGCGGTGACCATGTGATGGCGGGCTACTGGAACAAACCCGAGGAAACGGCAACCACGATCCGTGACGGCTGGCTCCAAACCGGAGACGGGGGCTACCTCGACGAGGACGGTTACCTCTGGATCGCCGACCGTCTCAAGGACATGATCATCACCGGCGGTGAGAACGTGTACCCCGCCGAAGTCGAGAACGTGCTCGCGGGGCATCCCGCGGTCGCGGCTTGCGCCGTGATCGGCGTTCCTGACACCGACTGGGGGGAACGGGTACATGCCGTCGTCGTTCTGCGTCCCGGACACGACGCGTCGATCGAGGAAGTACGGGCCTTCGTCAAGGACAGGATCGCCGGGTACAAGGCACCGCGCAGTCTGACGATTGTCGACGAAATGCCCATGACCGGCACCGGAAAAATCATCAAAGGCAAGTTGCGCGACACCATCGCGGCCGGTTGAGCCGGACGACACAAGGAGAGTTCGAGAATGCAACGCAAGATCTACGACGCCGACCACGATGCGTTTCGTGACATGATCCGCGGTTTCATAGCGACCGAGGTCTCACCTTCTTATACGGAGTGGGAACACGACCGCATGGTGCCGCGCGAACTGTTCCGCAAGATGGGCAAGATCGGTGTCACCGGTTTCGGCATCCCCGAGGAGTACGGCGGGCCCGGTGAGGTGAGCTTCAAATACCAGGCGATCATCTCCGAAGAGGTCGCGCGCGCGTGCGTGCACTTGGGGCACTACGGCTTGAGCACCGGAATGGTACTGCCGTACTTGCTGAGCCTTGCCACCGACGAGCAGAAGCAGCGGTGGCTGCCGGATATCGCATCGGGCGAAATCCTGTTGTGCATCGCGATGACGGAGCCCGGCACCGGCTCCGACCTTGCCGGAATCCGGACTTCGGCCCGGCTTTCCCCCGACGGGCGTCACTATGTGATCAACGGCGCGAAGACGTTCATCTCCGGTGCCCGAAACTCCGAGTTGTGCGTCGTCGCCGCTCGTACGGCGGCGCCGAGCGAAACCGACCGGCGCGCGGGATTGAGCCTGATCGTCGTTCCCACCGACGCCGACGGCTTCGAGTTCGGCCGCAACCTCGACAAGATCGGACTCAAGGCCAGCGACACCAACGAACTGTCGTTCACAGACGTACACGTCCCGGTCGAGAACCTGCTCGGCGAGGAGGGGGCGGCATTCAGTTATCTCGGGCGGAACCTTCCCCGGGAGCGGCTGATCGTCGGTGTCGACGCCGTCGCGCGTGCGCGTGCCGCAGTGGACATGACCTGCGACTACGTCCAAGAGCGGAAGGTATTCGGCAAGCCTGTCGCCGCGTTCCAGAACACCAAGTTCGTGCTCGCTGAGTGCGACGCCGAGGTAGCAGCGAGTCAGGCCCTGGTCGATCGTGGCATCGAACTGGAAAGCGACCACGAACTGACCGCAGCCGATGCGGCGCGCATCAAGTTGCAGACCACCGAGATGGCCGGCCGCGTTGTCGACAAGTGCCTCCAACTGCATGGCGGCTACGGCTACATGCGGGAGTACGCCATCGCTCGGATGTTCGCTGACCTGCGAGTCAACCGCATCTATGGCGGATCCACCGAAGTCATGAAGACCATCATCGCGAAGGACATGGGCCTGTAAGGCCTGGAGGGACAACCATGACCGACACCGTTCTGTTCACTATCGAGGACGGCATCGCGACCATCGCGATGAACCGTCCCGAGCGTCGCAACTCCTTCAACTTCGAAATGGCCGACGGACTGCTCGACGCGCTCGAGCGCTCCGAGATGGATTCGTCCGTCCGGGTCGTCGTGCTCACCGGTACGGGTGACCATTTCGGTGTGGGGCGCGACAACGCCGGTGCCACGCCGGCGCCTTACCCACCGGGGGACCATCTCTCGGGCCGGACCGGATTGATGCACTACACCCGACTGATCACCCAGATGCACGACATGAACACGCCGATCATCGCGGAGGTCAAGGGCGGCTGTGCCGGTGCAAACATGTCGTTCGCCCTCAGTGCCGACCTGCGATACGTCTCGACCACGACCGTGATGCGCACGGCTTTCGTCGACGTCGCCTTCGGCGGCGACCTCGGTGGGCCGTGGCAGCTCTCGCGGATGCTCGGCCCGGCCAAGGCAGCAGAGCTGATGCTGCTCTCGCCGAAGATCCGCGGCGCGGAGATCGTCGAATGGGGACTGGCCAACGAGGTACTGCCGCCCGAGCAACTCTCGGCGAGGGTTCGCGAGGTCGCTGCCAATATCGCGACGAAATCGCCGAGAGGTCTTGCCGCTGCGCGGCGAAACCTCAAGGCCGCGGCAACTTTGTCGCTCGGCGACTACCTGCCACTCGAGGCCGAACAATTCGCGACCTGCCTGGCGTCGCCGGACGCCGAAGAAGCGCGGCTGGCGTTCATCGAGAAGCGCGTCCCGAAGTTCGTGAGCTGACCCGATGACCACCAAACCAGTCACCTCACGGGGTCCGCTCACCGGTGTCCGGATACTCGAACTGGGCGGTATCGGTCCCACGCCCTTCGCCGGGATGCTGCTCGGCGACATGGGCGCCGAGGTCATCCGAGTCGACCGACCGAGCGACGCTGGCCGGGACAACCCTTTCCCTGTGTTGCACCGCAACCAACGCTCCATCACGGTCGACCTCAAGGACCCGCGCGGAGCCGATCTGGTTCTGGATCTCGCCAGTGGCGTGGACGCTGTCATCGAAGGTTTTCGGCCCGGTGTAGCCGAGCGACTCGGTGTCGGTCCGGACGAGATGCTCGCCCGTAATCCCGCTCTCGTGTACGGCCGGATGACCGGCTGGGGGCAGGACGGGCCGCTCGCCCAGGATCCGGGTCACGACATCAACTTCATCGCTCTCACCGGCGTTCTCGGAGCTATCGGTACCTGTGATGAGCCGGTGCCGCCGCTCAACCTGGTGGGGGACATGGGAGGCGGAACATTCCTCGCGCTCGGTGTGCTCGGCGCCATTCTGAACAGCCGCAACTCCGGCCTGGGCCAGGTTGTCGACACCGCGATGGTCGACGGAAGCGCCATGATGATGGCGATGGTGCACGACTTCTGGAATGCGGGCCGGTGGAATGTCGAACGGGGCACCAACGGGATCGACGGTGGTAACCCCTGCTATGGCGTCTACCGCTGCGCCGACGATCGCCATGTCGCCCTCGGTATCGGGGACGAGCGTTCCTACCGCGCGATGCTCGGCGTCCTGGGCCTGATTGGGCATCCGACGTTCGCGGACCGGACGGACAGTGCCGCGTGGCCGCTCATGCGAAAGACTCTCGCCGCCTTGTTCATTCAGCACGAACGCGACCAGTGGGAGACGATCTTCGACGGACGCGGCGCAAGCTTTTCTCCGGTTCTCGACCTGACGGAAGCACCCCACCACCCGCACAACCATGCGCGTCAGACATTTCTCGTCGGTCAATCCGGGACCATCGAACCTGCACCGATGCCGAGATTCTCCGGTACGCCACTACCGCGACCGGTCGCCGCGCCTGTCGTCGGGGCCGACACCGGAGCTGTGCTGCTGGCCGCGGGAGTCGGGCCGGCGCGGATCGACGAATTGCGGGCCGCTGATGTCGTCAACTGAGTTCGAGGGGGTGCGGACCCTGTCCGTCTCCGTCCGGTACGACGATCTGGGTCCAGAGGGGCACGTCAACAATGTCGCGTCGGTACGGATCGTCGAGGAGGCGAGACGTGCCTACCTCGGTCGACCGGTGACGTTGCACTCCTCCACCGGCGGGTTGCTCGATTCGCTCCCGAAGAATGTGCGGCACATGGTGCGCAAGCAGGACTTCGACTACCGCAGGGAACTCTGGTATCAGGCCTCGCCACTTCTCGTCGACTTCTGGGTGTCCGATATCGGTACGACGTCCTTCCGATTGCGCAGTTCCATTCGCACGTGTGCTGCCGCCGATCCCGCGGTGGTCGCCGAAACGGTGATTGTGTTGGTTGGTGAACAGACCCGCAAGCCGTGGCCGATGCCTGACGAATTCCGCCACCGGCTGAGATCTTTTTCGTAGCGATGTAGTCGGGCTGGGCGAGACGGTAGCAGCGTCTCACCCAGCCCGACTACAGCGTCGTCGACTGAAAGCTAATCCGGCAGGTGTGCCAAAGACGAACCACTCGGCACGAATCAAGCTGTGTGGCCGAATGTCGCGGTTTCCCTGTGGAGAACAGGCTGTTCGGTCCTCAGTATTGTTCACGCCGAGGGGCAGGTAAGCCGAGTTAGTCGGGAGCCTGTCACGGATCGACTCCACTTCGGGTGGCCTGCGCGGATGCGTCATCGGAAGCCACCCGAAGTCGGTCGGCATTACGCGGCCTGTTGATTCACAAGTTCTTGTCGCAGTTCACGTAGTCGGCGAGGCATGTTCCACCCGGCGACGGCGGTGATACGACCCGATTCGTCGCGCTGAACGGCGGCGAACGGCCCATCGTCGATGGATCCTTCCACCGCGGTGAAGTCGGCGGTGGTGGGGCGGCCGTAAACCTGGATCCGCACGTCGTACTGGTCGCTCCAGAAGTAAGGCACCGGCGAGAACGGTATACGTTCGCCCAACAAAGTCCGTGCGGCAGCCATGCCTTGTTCAGTGGCGTTCATCCTGTGTTCGAGTCGGAGCCGGCCCAGGATCGGGTGCTGCCACGACGCTACGTCGCCAGCAGCGACTATCCCGGGGGCGGCTTGGCAGAATTCGTCGCAGTGAAGGCCGTTTTCGAGGACCAGTCCGCTACCGCTGAGCCAGTCAGTCACTGGCTCGGCGCCGATCGCTATCAGCACCACGTCCGCCGCAATTTCCCGACCATCCTGCAGTACAAGTGCTCTCACACGGCCGTCTGTCTCGCGGATGTCGGTAACCCCGCTCCCGCCGAGAAGTTGAACGCCGTGGTCGCGGTGCAGCTGTGCGACCCGCGTCCCGATCCTCCGGCCGAGTTGGCGTTCCAGAGGTAGATCCAGCGGGTCGATCACAGCCACTCGGCAGCCGAGTCCGGCGGCCACCGCGGCGGCCTCCGTACCGAGGAAACCCGCGCCCACGATGACGACTGCGGCGCCAGGCACCATTTCCCTCTGCAGTGCGAGCGCGTCTTCGACGGAGCGAAGAACGTGTACGCCCCGGCGGCCGTCCGCGAACGGTAACGTCCGCGGACGCACACCCGTGGCTATGACCAGACCATCGAAACCTACTCGGGAGCCGTCCGAGAGCCCGATCTCGCGGGACTCGAGGTCGAGGTGCTCGGCCCGCACTCCCAGTCGCCAGTCGGCGTCGAGGCCTTCGAGTGCGGCGGGCGGGCGCAGCGTGAGCTTCTCCTCGGCCCATTCACCGCGCAGCAGTTGCTTCGACAGCGGTGGCCGGTCGTACGGTGGCCGTGTGTCGCCGTCGATCAGCATCAGCCGGCCTGTGTACCCTTCGCGTCGGAGTGTCTCGGCGGCGGTCAGACCCGCTGCGGAGACGCCGACGACCACGACCTGGTCGATGGTCATTCTTCGACCACTATTGCGAGCGCCGGGCACAGTAGTGCGGCCTCGTGCACCTGCGCTGCGAGGTCGGAGGAAGGTGCATCCTGGAGCAGGATGACTATGCCGTCTTCATCGCGCTGGTCGAACACTTCGGGTGCAGCGAGTACACACTGTCCGCCGCCTACGCATTTGTCTTCGTCGATGTGAATTCTCATCATGCGGTCCTTTTTTCGTTCACCAGGTCACGGGCAGGCGGTGCAAGCCGTAGATGGACATGTCGGTTTTGTATTCGAGGTTTTCGAGCGGTTCGGCGAGTGCGAGCGTGGGGATTCGTTTGAGCAGGGTCGAGTAGACGACCTGTAATTCGACGCGGGCGAGTTGCTGGCCGAGGCACTGGTGGACGCCGAAGCTGAACGCGAGGTGGTGCCGTGCGGGGCGGCTGATGTCGAGGTCGTCGGGTTCGCCGTGGCCGTTGCTGGTGAAGGCGGCAGTGTCGCGGTTGGCGGTGCCGAAGTCGAGGATCAGTCCGTCTCCGGCGTGGATCTCGGTGCCGGCGATCTCGAAATCATCGATTGCGACGCGCCGGGCTCCGGAGTGGACGATCGTGAGATAGCGCAGTAATTCTTCGACTGCGCCCGCGACGACTGCGGGGTCGTCGGAGTTGCGGATCAGAGCGGCCTGCGCCGGATTAGACAGCAGAGCTGCGGTCCCGAGGGCAATCATGTTCGCCGACGTCTCGTGGCCTGCGGTCAGAAGCAGCAACCCCATCCGTGCGATTTCTTCATTGGTCATGTGTCCGGGAATCAGCTGCTCGACGACGAGTCGGCTCAGGGTGTCGTCAGTGGGGTTGTCCATCTTGCCGTCGATGACCACGGCAATCATCTCGAGCATCTCCTCTGCCGCTGCGACGGTGTCCTGCGCCGTGGAAGTCGCTGCAGTGAACACCTTGGTGAGCACCTGAAAACGGTCGTGCTCGTGATATGGCACCCCTAGCAGTTCGCAGATCATGACCGACGGCACCGGCAGAGCGAGCGCTTCGACGAGGTCCGTGGGTTTCGGGCCTGCGAGCATCTCGTCGATGCACTGGTCGGTGACGGTCTGGACGACCTCGCGCATTCCTTGCATGCGTTTGGCTGTGAAGTCCCTTGCCAGTGCACGGCGTGGGATGTCGTGGGCGGCACCGTCTTCCGTGAAGAAGGTTTTCGCCCGTGCTCGGCGGGCCTTGATCGCGGCGGAGCTGTGCGGATATGCCGGGTTGTCGGTGTCGGCGCTGACGTGCGGGCTAGCCATCACCGCGCGGACGTCGGCGTGCCGTGTCACGAGCCAGGGTTGGGTGCCATCCCAGATGCGTACCCGTCGTAGTCCGTCGACGCGCTGGATCTCGAACAGTTTCTCTGCCGGATCGAACGGGCAGCGCTCGACGTTGCGAGGCATCGGGTACTGGGGGATATCGACTGCGTGTGTCATACAAACTCCAGAGGCTGAGTTGTGGAATTTACTCTAGATCTCATTCACTTATGCACTCTATTATGCTGTTGTTCGACCAAAATGCAACGACAGATATCAAACGAATTGTTACATCAACTTTCCCTGAGCCTCTTGACATCCTGCTGTCGGAGCACATACAAGTAAATGATCGTTTGACTCCTAGGAGGCAATAATGTCCACTACCGCACTCGTAACCGGCGCCGCTCGCGGCATCGGCCGACAAATTGCCCTCTCCCTCGCCCGTGAGGGGTACGCCGTCGCTGTCGTCGACACCGACTTCAACGGTTACCGCGCGTTCGGCGAGGCCGCCGGGTCGGTCCTCGACGAGCTGAGCGAAATCGGAGTGCCGACCATCGCGCTCGAAGCAAGTACCACCGACGTCGAGGCGATGAATGCGCTCGGCGAACAGATCCTCCGAGAGTGGTCGCAACTCGACGCCGTGGTGTGCAATGCCGGTGGTGGGAGCGGAGGTCTCGCCGAAAACACCGCCGCCACCATTGATCTGGAAGCGCTGGACGACGTCCTGCGTCGCAACCTTCACGGCACGATCACGACCGTGCAGGCATGCCTACCGGCACTGCGAGAAGCAACCAACCCCGCAATCGTGACAATGGGTTCGGTTACTGGGGCGATCGCCAACCCTCAGGGCACCTACGCCCACTACGGAATCACCAAGGCAGCCGTCATGCACTACACCCGTTACCTTGCGAACGAGCTGGCGGCGGAGGGGATTCGGGTCAATTGCGTTGCTCCAGGTCTGATCTCGACCGGCAGGCTGCGCAAGCGACTCAGCGAACAGCCCGAGCGCGAGAAAGAGATTGCCGACAGTCTCGGGACACCGGACGAAGTTGCCGAGGCCGTGCGCTATCTCGTCTCACCCGCCACGACCCACATGTCGGGACAGGTACTCCAACTTTGGCCCCCGAATGCCCTATGAGTCCCGACCCCTCGATCAAGGAAGACCTCACGTGCCCACACATCTGACCACGCGACAGGTCGCTCAGGCGCCCAGCCTCTGTCACGTATTCCAGTCCACTGCCACTACTTACCCCGATCGTGTCGCGCTGCGGGACTGGGCGGACGGGCGGACCTTCACCTGGCGCGAGTATGACGTACAGGTTCGACGCATCGCCGCCGGTCTCGCGGGCCTCGGGGTTCGCCCCGGTGACACAGTTGCGATCATGTTGAGGAACCGCCCGGAGTTCCACTTCGTCGACGCAGCAGTGATGCATCTCGGTGCGGGGTCGTACTCGATCTACAACACCTTCACCGCCGAGCAGGTCTCCTCATTGTTCGGCAGTGCCGGCAGCCGCGTGGTCGTGTGTGAGGCGCAGTTCAGCGAGGTCGTTCGCCCGGCTGCCGGGCAGTACCCGGGTACTCGCGTGGTTTGCATCGACGACGCTGCGGCCGACCAGATCTCACTGGAGGCGCTCTACGCGCTCTCCGATCCGAATTTCGACTTCGATGCGTCATGGCGCGCCGTTTCGCGCGACGATCTGGCCGCGCTGATCTACACCTCGGGCACGACAGGGGACCCCAAGGGCGTCGAGATCGCCCATGCCAACTTGCTCTACTCCGCGTCGACCAGGGCGGCGCAGCAAGAGGAATTCACGACCCCCGACGCAGAGGAGCGGGTGCTGTCGTATCTCCCTGACGCCAACCTCGCAAACAGATTCGCCGCGCACTACCTACCGATGGTGACCGGGGCAACGGTGACAGACGTAATCGACGGAAGGTCAGTACTGACAGCATTTTCGGAGGTGCACCCGTCGACCTTCATGGGCGTACCGATGATCTGGTACAAGCTCAAGACAATGATCGAAAATGCGATCGCCGCGGAGCCCCCAGCCGAACGAGACATAACCGAGCGAGCACTCGCAGTCGGTCTGGAGAAAGTCCGCCTCGAACTCTCCGGCGCACCGGTTCCCAAGGCGCTCGAGACTGAGCACACAGCCTTGGACGCGAGCGTCTTGGGCACGTGGAGAAGACGATTTGGTGTCGACGCCTTGTACTACGCAACATCCGGCGGCGCACCGATCGCGCCGGAAACACTGGAATTCTTTCTGGCACTTGGCGTGACAGTCTGCGAAGTCTACGGACTCACCGAGAGCGCGGCATCAGGCATCGCCAACCACCCTCACCGGATCAGGATCGGCACCGTGGGACAGGCGCGCAACGGCGTAGAGGTGAAGCTCGCCGGCGACGGTGAACTACTGCTCCGTAGCCCCGGCGTGATGCGGGGCTACCGCAACGACCCGGCGAAAACGGCCGAGGCCGTCGATACGGAGGGGTGGCTACATACCGGCGACATCGCCACCCTCGACGAGGACGGCTACGTCCGAATCGTCGACCGCAAGAAGGACATGATCATCAACTCCTCGGGCAAGAACCTCGCCCCGGCAAACATCGAGAACGCGCTCCGACTCGCTTGTCCCCTTGCCGGTTCGGTTGTCGCAGTCGGCGACGGACGGTCACACATCGCGGCGCTGATCGTTCTTGACCGCGATCAGGTCGCTGCATTCGCGTCCGCTCGCGGTATCACGGACCTTCGTGCGGAGACGCTTTCCCAAGATCCACAGGTGATGAACGAGGTCGCCGAGGGAATTGCGCGAGGCAACGAGAGGTTGTCGCGGGTGGAGCAAGTGCGCGCTCACCGTGTGCTGCCGATGTACTGGGACACGAACGGCGAAGAGCTCACCGCGACCACCAAGGTGCGGCGCAAACTGGTGCACGAGAAGTATGCCGATGAGATCGACGCCCTCTATGCCTGACAACGATTTCGGTGAAGGCCGCACCATCGTCGTCACCGGCGCCGCAAGTGGCATCGGCGCCGCTACAGCGAAACACCTCCGCGCCCAGGGAGATCACGTCATCGGTGTCGACCTCGCCGGCGTCGACGTCAGCGTGGACCTCGCGACGCTGACCGGCCGAGCCGCGCTTGTCGATGCAATTCGTGATCTTGCTCCGCACGGCATCGATGGCATCGTCGCCAATGCTGGTGTTCATCGTCGGGACGCCATGACGGTGCGGGTCAACTACTTCGGTGCGATCGCGAGCCTCGAGGGGCTACGCCCTCTGTTGCGTCTCGATGCGCCACGCGCGGTGCTGATCACATCGCGGGCCGTCCTTCTCCCAGTAGACGACGGTGTGGTCGAAGCTTGCTTAGCCGGAAATGAGGGGCGCGCCGTCAGTCTGGTCGACGCGCTACCCGGCGACGCCGAGCACACGGCATATGCCAGCAGCAAACGAGCAGCGGGCCGATGGCTACGACGCACAGCTCCGACTGCGGAATGGGCAGGCGCAGGCATCCCGCTCAATGCAGTGGCGCCTGGATGGGTCAACACGCCGATGACCGTCCGTGATCGGACTCCGGCGGACGTCGCTCGCGTGATGGCAGCACGTCCGATGCCGCTCGGCGGACGGGCCGAGTCGACAGACATAGTTCCGGCGATTGCATTCTTCCTCAGCCCGGCCAATACGCGGATCACCGGGCAGACCCTATTCGTGGACGGTGGCGGCGAGACGTTGATGTGCCAAGAGGACATTTGGAACGGCGCTGCGCGCGACGAACAACGAATGTGAATACCGGGCGGCGACTTCATCGTCCGTAATCCTTACCGCGTCGCCCTCGGAATGTCGATTCGCGTAGCGCGACAAACCGCCAAGGGCCGGTCGAACCAGATCATCTGCAGTGCAATCAGATCCCCCGAATCGTCGGCGATACCCTGCCTGCCCCCCGGACACCTATGTCGAAAGGCTCTTTGATGATCGACTCCGAGGTCCTCAACTACGAGTTCCCCACCTATCTGAAGGCCATCGCCGACTTCACCGCCAACGAACTCGTCCCGGCGGAGAACGAGATGGTTGCGGCGGGCGAGGTGCCCGCCCGCATCCTCGACAGGATGGCTGCACTCGGCCTATTCGGCATTTCAATACCCCGTGCCTACGGCGGCCTCGAATGGACCATGGAACAGCAGGTGAAGCTCACCTTCGAATTCACGCGTGCGTCGTGCGTGTACCGGTCACGCTTCTCGACGGTGATCGGCCTGTGTTCGCAGGCCATCCTCGATCACGGAACCGAGGAACAACGCCTACGGATGCTTCCTGCGATGGCAGCAGGAGAGTTGGTTACGGCATTCGCCCTCACCGAAGACGCTGCCGGATCGGATGCAGCCCACCTGCGCACCGCAGCCGTTCGCAACGGTGATGTGTACGTTCTGAACGGCAGCAAACGCTACATCACGAACGCCGCCTGGGCAGACGCCTTCATTGTCTTCGCCCGCACCGACGAATCCGAACATGGCGCCGCGGGAGTGTCAGCCTTCATCGTAGACGCCAACTCTCCCGGCGTGCGGACGGTCCTTCCCACGATCATGAACGGGCATGCAGAGGCGCCTGTCGGCGAGATCTACTTTGACAGTGTCGAAGTGCCCGCGGCGAACCTTCTTGGAGGTGTTGAAGGTTCGGGGCTGACGATGGCACTGCGCGGCATCAATCACGCCCGTCTGCATGTCGCCGCGACCTGTGTCGGCCAAGCCACTCGTATGTTGGAAGAGACGACTTCACATGTCAACGGCCGCAGACAGTTCGGTGGCCCGCTGGCCGAACTCGGTGCGGTTCAGGCGACACTCGGAGCCAGCTTCGCCGACCTCGAGGCGGGGCGTGCACTGACAATGGAGAGTGCGCGAGCCTTCGACGTCGGTGTCATTCCCCGCCACCGCATCGCTTCCGCCAAGCTGTACTGTTCCGAAATGGCGAGCCGGGTCGCCGACCGTTGCGTACAGTTACTGGGAGGCGAGGGCATTGTTGGCCCGCATCCCGTCCCACGGATGTGGCGTGATGTTCGTGCGTTGCGCATCTACGAGGGATCCTCTCCGATCCATGAGCGGAACTTAGCCGGAGCGATGATCAGACAGGTTGGCGTCGATGGGAGACTGCCTGATTCATACCGTGTCTGATCCGGGTTGGCGGAACCCTCGTTGCAAGAAATGTAGTCCGGACCCATCGAGAGGACGGGAAACTGACATCAGGCGACGTGGCCGTCGCAACTACCGAAGGATCCGGCTTCAGTCGGATAATAGGTGGCCCGGAGTGGGTGCAGTTGTTTGGCGCCGGGGAGCGGTCAATCCAGCGTGCCGTCCGTCGAGAGGACGTTCGTCGGCGAAGACCGGTGCGATCTTGTTGTCGAATACCGTGAGGGCCGATCCGATGGACATATGCATGTCGAGGTATTTGTTGTTCCAACCACGGCCGCCGAAGAGGACGTTGTACTGGGACGCTTCCTGCTTTGCCACTCGCCTGTAGCGATCGAGCTTTTCCCGATCATCAGGCGTGTTGATCGGGTAGTACGGCTCATCTTCTTTCTCTGTCGCACAGGAGCTCTCCGACGTCCTGCGGCCCGCGATCACACCCGTCACCGAAGTTTCCGCGGACTCGATCGCCGCAGCGCCCCGCGAGAACGTCATGACCCTTCCCGGGCGCTGGCAGGCCATGATCGAGCACTACGACACCATGCCCGAACAGGCCTACACCTGGGCGAGTCGGATCAAATCCGAAGCACCGCAACATGACCCACAGCCGTTCGAGATCCGCTCCACGCCAAAGCCGGCCGCTCCGGAGCGAGAACTTGCCGACCTCGATACCATCAAGTTCCACACCCACTGGAGTCCAGAAGTCGACTACCAACTTGTGAACAGCCGCACCATCCCGCAACACAGCAGCAGACCAGAAGTACCGAGACTGTGAGCATCATCGGATACGCCCGCGTGTCCAACCTCGAACAAAACCCCGAACTGCAGCAACACACACTCCGCCAAGCCGTCGCAATCCGCATCTTCACCGTCTACGAATCAGGCTCCACAGCGCAGCGCCCCCAACTCGCCGAATGCCTGAACTACCTACGCGACCATGACGGCGATGTCCTCGGAGTCTGGAAACTCGACAGGCTCGGACGATCTATCCGCCAGGTCATCGACACCGTCCACACTCTTGGCGAAGGTGGCATCGCATTCCGTTCCCTCACAGAAGAATTCGACACTACTGCAGCAGGTGGAGAATTCCTCTTCCACATTATGGCGGCCCTTGCCCAAATGGAACGCCGCATGATCGTCGAACGCACCCACGCCGGCCTCGAAGCTGCCCGCCGGCAATGCAGACACGGCGGACGGCCCACCGTCATGATTCCCAAACGCATCGAACTTGCCCGCACCCTGCGCGAGCAGGGGAGAAGTCTCGACGCCATCGCCTTGACACTCGGCGTCGGCCGATCCTCCGTCAGTCGCGCACTCACATCGGAAGTCCGCCAGGACTGAACGCGACAAAGGTATCGCTCAGTCCCGCGGGTACTCGCTTAGCTCAACCCAACTGGAGAGAGTTCATTCCGTCAGGTGCCCGAAGAACTCTTCTGCGACAGCGGTCAGTTTTTCGTGTTCTCTCCGGGGCAGTCGCAGTGCGGCGGCCTCCAACTCAGCGGTCGGGGACGGGTCCGGTGAGTGGAATGTCGGTGGCCCGGACATCTACAGGTATCGCGACATCGTGGACTTGGCGTTCGCCGCGGTGGACAAGCGGCCCCGAATGGTCTCGGTCCCTGCCGGATTCGTCCGGCCTGTCATCTGGACCGCGGATCGCCTGGGGCCGCGCCCGTCGTCGCTGGCTCGATTCTTCATCGAAGGGCTCCAACGTGAGTCGGTGGGCGAGCGGACTGGCACTCACCGTCTGTCCGACTACTTCCGCGACCTCGTGTCAGCGGATCAGGAATCGTAATTGACCCTTTGCGCAGCGCATGACACTGCCAAGCCCTCACCCTGAGTAGTGCTGAGCCGTGCCTCGGGTGGTGAGGCGCTATCGCCTTCACACGATTGGAGCTGCGGAACAGGACATTTTCACGGAGAAACTTTCGCGGGGATAAACGAATCGATTCTGGTCGAACCCATGAGGGGAAACATGACTATCTTCTTCGACATCATGCTCGTACTCTGCGTCGTCTCCATAACAGTGTTTTCTGGATACGTTCTTTATCGCTTGGTGACAGACGAATCGAACCTGCGATAGCCAGTCGCTTCGACGTGTGGGTGCAGCGGGGGCCGATCGTCCTATAGATCCGCACCATCGCATGGGTTTCAGGGCGAGCCTCGCACGCAAGATGTGATATCCGCGAGTTTCGCCTGAATATAGGCACGCAGCACTTCTTTCTGTGCGATCTTCCCTGGTGCATGGCCTGGACCAACCCTCTGCTCATCGTTTGCCGCGTCAACCGACGTGGACGTGTGGCCGGCGGGACTGGTCGGGTTCGGCGCGGCGGAGGACCTCACGGGTCACGGGAGCGGTTTCGCCCTCACCGATGAACAGGAAGCGGAGCAGGTACATGATCGGGTTTCCCTCCGTCCACTCGAAGTAGACGTCGGGAATCACGCCGGTGATGTCTCTCGTCCGCAGGAGAACCGCCGCAATGGTGTTGGGGACGGCAGGGCTGTCGACCCAGAGAATCCGGTGCTCACCGCGCTGTCGGCCGTGGACGAGGAGGTCGGTGCTGAATTCGGAGGAGTCTGTGACGTTGACTTCGATGAAGATGATCGACTCCGCCTCCGGGATGTTGCTTTCGGCGCGCTGCTGCGATTCCTTCTGCCGATACTCGTCCTCGTCGAGACGGTCGACGTCGTGCGCCACCATCGCGAGGTAACCCTTCTCGGCTGCCTCGGCGATGAATTGCAGCGCGGTCTCGTCGAATTCGACGGAGGTTGCCCGTAGTTCGAAGGCTCGCGAGATCCGGGAAAGGAAGGACACCACCATGATCGCGGCGATGAAGAACGACGCCACTTTCACACCGTCTGGACGTTCGAAGATGTTCGCGATCGTCGTGTAGACGAACAAAACTGCGACAAAACTGAACCCCACGAACAGTTTTCGCTGACCGTGCTTACGAGCGGACAGTGCAACGGCGACGGTCGCCGACGAGATGAGCACGAGGACACCGGTTGCGTACGCGGAACTCTGAGCGTCGACACCGGCGTCGAAGTAGATCGTGACAGTGATGGCGATGACGCTGAACACGAGGACCAGCGGACGCACGGCTCGGGCCCACGACGGCGCCATGCCGTAGCGGGGGAGATACCTCGGAACAAGATTGAGCAACCCTGCCATTGCCGACGCACCGGCAAACCAGAGGATCAGGATCGTGCTGAGATCGTAGACAGTTCCGAAGATCTCACCCAGATAGTCGTGGGCCAGAAAGGCAAGCGCGCGACCGTTGGCAGCGCCTCCGGGTTGGAACTCGTTTTCTGGGATCAGGATGGTGGTGACCAGGCTCGACGTCAGCAGGAATCCGCTCATGATCAGCGCCGCAGTGGTGAGCAGGCGCCGCGCACCTTTGATGCGGCCACGTGGATTCTGTTCGGTGTCGTGCGGATCGCCCTTGATCTGCGGCATGACCGCGACGCCGGTTTCGAAGCCGGACAGACCGAGAGCCAACTTCGGGAAGACGATCAGCGCGATCAGGATCATCATCGCCGGGTTTCCGTGCTCGGTGGTCATGGCGCGCGTCCAGTCGGTGACCAACGACGGCGCGGTCGCGATGTGCCACAAACCTACGGAGATGACCACCACGTTCAAGGCGAGGTAGACGGCGACCAATCCGACCGCGATACCGATCGCTTCAGTGAATCCGCGGAGGAAGACCGCAGCGAGGAGCGCGAGCAGAACCAGGGTGACGGCGACGGTGTGTCCGGAGAGAAAGGTTGGAGCAAAAGGGTTCTCGACGAGGTGCGCCGTGGCATCAGCAGCCGAGAGCGTCATAGTGATGAGGAAATCGGTGGCCGCGAAGCCGAGAAGCACGAGAACGAAGATCTTGCCGCGCCACTTGGGCAGCAGCTTCTCGAGCATGGCGATCGAACCCTCGCCGTGCGGACTCTCGCGAGCCACTCGCCGGTAGACCGGTAGAGCGCCGAAGAGTGTCAGCAGGATCAATACGACTGTCGCGATGGGAGCCAACGTGCCGGCCGCCAGTGCCGCGATACCGGGTTGGTAACCGAGAGTGGAGAAGTAATCGACACCCGTCAGGCACATCACCTTCCACCACGGGTGGCGCTTCTCCTTCTTCGGCGCCATCCGGTGTGGCCCCAGATGTCCGGCTGGTTCCTCGGTGATGTCCGCGAGCAGCCAGGCCTCGGTGCGTTGTTTCACAGACGGAGCCGTGTTGTCGGCCGGGACCTCGTTGTCGGCTGCGGTCACCACGGCGTCACGGCTTCAGATAAACATCGTTGAGCGTGACAGTCCGCAGGTTTCGGCTCCGGATGATGTCCACCAGTTGCGGATACACGTGGGTCACGGGCAGATAGTTGAGGTGCCCGATCACGATGGCCCCCGGATTGAAGTACTGGTTCGCCATTTGGAGGATGTACTCCTCGGTGATCAACGAAGAATCCGACAGTGATCCGTACCAGAGGGTGGGCACGGTGTAGCCGACGCTCGCGGCCACGGAATCGACTGTCGCGTTGTGCCTTCCGTACGGCGGCCGAAAGTACGGCGCCGCGTCCACGCCGTAGGTGTTGCGCAGGAACGTGCCGTTCTTCGTCAGCTCGTCGGCGATCTGCTGTTTCGACACGGACGTCAGATCCGGGTGCGAGTAGGTGTGATTGCCGAGCTGAATTTGTCCGCTCTCGACCAGCGGTCTGAGAAGTCCGGCGTTTTCGGTCCACGAGTTGTATTGCCCGTTGACGAAGTACGTCAAACGGATGCCGGTGTCTTTTGCGAACTGTGTGTAGAGGCGCACGACTTCGGAGCTGGCTCCGTCGTCAACCGTCAGGGCAAACAGATCCCCACCGCCGGGTAACGCGGTCAACGATCCGCCGGCGGGCAGCGGCACCCGGGCAGACGGCGGTGGAGGCGGCAACAAGGCAGGCGGGAGATCCGGGACAGGGACGGGGTCGGTTGGTTCGTCGGCTGCAGCGATTGCCGTCCCGACCGAACGTGACGAACAAGCGGTTCCCATGGTCACCGCGGCGGTTCCGGTCAGAGTTGCTGCTGCGAGGGCACTGAGGAAGCGTCGGCGGTCCACAGGGCGGAGCCTAGAGCAGATTTGCCCTATTCGGACTTCATTCTCAGCGTTTTTTCAGCCAATGACCAGCCGTGTCCGGTATCGACAGGTTCTACTCAGGAACGGTGGATAGCGTGTCGGCCGTGGAACCGCGACCTCGACACTCGGCAACCAGGCACAGGCGTAGGCGTCAACCGCAGCGGTCGACGCTCTCGGTAGGGCGCAAGCTGGCGGCGGCGTCCCTGTCGACGACGATTCTGGTGGGCGTCGGAATCGGCTGGTACGTGCAGTCGGATCTGACGTCGGGGCTGTACCGGTCGGATGCGCTCTCCGCCCTCGGTGACGACGCCGGCAGTTCGCTCGACGGGGATACCAACATCTTGTTGATCGGGCTCGACAGTCGCAAGGCGATGGACGGCAGCGATCTGCCGGCAGAGTTCGTCACCGACAAGCTGCATGCGGGGGACAGCGATGTGGGTGGATACAACACGAACACGCTTATCCTGCTCCATGTTCCGGGCGATGGCGGCAAGGCCAGTGCGGTGGCGATCCCACGCGACGACTACGTCGCTGTTCCCGGCTACGGAATGGCCAAGATCAAGGAAGCGTACGGAATGGCGAAGGCTGAAGCGGACGCCAAACTCGTAGCGGACGGTGTGACGGATCCTGCTGCACGAGAACAGCAAGCGCGTGAAGTCGGTCGGCGGTCGACACTGACCACCGTGCAGAATCTGCTCAAGGTTCCGATCGATCACTTTGCCGAAGTGAACCTGATGGGCTTCTACGACGTCGTCTCGGCTATCGGCCCCGTTCAGGTGTGCCTCAACAATCCGGTGCAGGATGACTTCTCGGGCGCCAACTTCCCGGCCGGTGTTCAGACTCTCGATGCGTCACAGGCACTTTCGTTTGTCCGTCAACGCCACGGCCTGGACAACGGGGACTTGGATCGCACCCACCGGCAGCAGGCTTTCATCAGCGCGGTGATCGCCAACTTGAAGGGCTCCGGCGTCATCGGAAACATTCCGAAGATGACGGCGCTGGCCGACGTGGTGAAGAAGGACGTGGTGATCGATTCTGCCATGGATCCCGTCCGATTCGCTTCTCAGGCAAGCGCTCTCGCAGGTGGGAACATCGACTTCTACACCCTGCCCATCGAGGGATACGAGACCGTCGCCGGCCAGGACGTCAACATCGTCGATCCGGCGCGTCTGCGTAGTGAAGTGTCGCGGATCTTCGCGGGAGGTGACTCGGCATCTGCACCTGCGATGGACACTGCTGTCTCGACCGGGAACGAAGTTGTGGATATCCGCAACGGAACCGCGACGGACGGGTTGGGCGCCGCGTTGGCAGCGGCGATGAAAGCGTCGGGAGTCGAAGTCGGAGAGGTGAGCACCGCAGTTGCGACGGCAAAGTCGGTGGTCAGCTATGGAGTCGGCGCCAAAGCCGTCGCAGAGGCGCTGGCCGAGCAGTTGGGCGTGGCCGCAGTGCCTAACGAGCAGGCAGCGGCCGAATCAGTGTCTGTACTGATCGGTGAGGACAATGCGCAGACCGTGTTCTCGGCCGCTCCGGCGCAGTCGGACTCGTCGGTATCCGCCGGCACCGTTCCCGATACGGGAGCGCAGGGATCACCCATCCGGGCCGACGCGAATGGCGGCATCCCCTGTGTGGACTGACTCTCAGGTAATTCGCACCAAACTCACGCTGACTTCTTCGATCTGCGGGTCTACATTGGAGAAGTCGAACTCAGTCGGGTACTTCACCTTTGGGGTACCTGACTGAGATTGCGTAGTTGAAAGGATCACCGACATGGCTACAACAGCAGCGGTACAGAATCCGACACGCTCACGTGCCAGGACCATGTCCTTGTCCGAGTACGTGGCCGAGCATCCGGCGCAGCGCGTTTTCCCACCGACCAGTGAGCGGGCGGCCAGGATGGCGATGCTCATCATGTTCGCCCTGATGGCCGTCACCCTCGTCGTACTGGTACTTGACGAGGCAGGAATCTTCGGATGAAGGCAGCGGTCTTCGGCTGAGCCCGACCTTTAGTTACTCTTGAGTAATGACTGAACAGAAGAGCTGGAATGCGTTCACCGTCGAGCGCGAAGACAACATCGCCCAGGTGACGCTGATCGGGCCGAGCAAGGGCAACGCGATGGGGCCGGATTTCTGGAGTGAACTCCCCGAAATCTTCGCCGACCTCGACGCCGACCCCGAGGTGCGTGCAATCGTCATCGCCGGTTCCGGCAAGCACTTCTCGTTCGGACTGGACCTGCCGGCGATGAGCGGTGAATTCGGTGCCGTCCTCGCGGACAAGGCTCAGGCAGGCCCGCGCACCAAGTTCCACGACATGATCAAGCGCATGCAGTCGGGCATCAATGCCGTCGCAGATTGCCGCAAGCCCGTCGTCGCAGCTGTGCAGGGCTGGTGCATCGGCGGCGGCGTCGACCTGATCACGGCGGCGGACATCCGCTACGCAAGTGCCGATGCCAAGTTCAGCATCCGCGAGGTCAAGGTCGCGATCGTCGCAGACATGGGCAGCCTCGCGCGTCTGCCCGCGATCATCGGCGACGGACACCTGCGTGAGTTGGCTCTGACCGGCAAGGACATCGACGCAGCGCGCGCCGAGAAGATCGGCCTCGTCAACGACGTTTTCGAAGATGCCGACGCGGTACTGGCAGCGGCGCGCGCGACCGCCAAGGAGATTGCGCTCAACCCGCCGCTCGTCGTCCACGGGATCAAGGACGTGCTCGATCACACCCGCAGCGCGAGCGTGAACGACAGCCTTCGCTACGTCGCAGCCTGGAACGCGGCGTTCCTGCCTTCGCAGGATCTGACCGAGGCCATCACCGCCGTCTTCCAGAAGCGCCCGCCAGTCTTCCAGGGTGAGTAGGAACTGCAAGGGTGAGTAGGAACTGCAAGGGTGAGTAGGAACTGCAAGGGCGAGTAAAAACAGCACAAAAATCCCCGCACATCTTCCGATGTGCGGGGATTTTCGTTAGGCCTGAGAACTCGAGCTCAGTGACCGCCGTTGGCAGCGAGACGCTTGATCGAAGCCTCGATCTCGGCCTCTGCCTCGGCGCGGCCGACCCAGTTGGCTGCCTCGACGTGCTTGTTCGGCTCGAGGTCCTTGTAGTGGACGAAAAAGTGCTTGATCGCATCGAGCTCGAACTGTGAGATGTCACCCAGATCCTGGATGTGATCCCAGCGGGGGTCACCGGCCGGAACGCAGAGGACCTTGTCGTCTCCGCCGGCCTCGTCGACCATCTTGAACATCGCGACTGCGCGAGCCTCGACGATGACGCCGGGGAAGACCGACTCGGGGAGCAGGACCATGGCGTCGAGCGGATCGCCGTCCTCACCCAGGGTGTTTTCGATGAAGCCGTAGTCGGCCGGGTAGCCGAAAGCTGTGTAGAGGTAGCGATCGAGTTTGACGCGACCGGTTACGTGGTCGACCTCGTACTTGTTGCGCTGACCCTTGGGGATCTCGATGGTGACGTCGAACTCCACGCCGATTCCTCGCTGTCGTGTCGGTAATGATTCGTCGGAAGGATAT
Source organism: Rhodococcus sp. RCBS9 (assembly GCF_029457415.1). Lineage (NCBI taxonomy): Bacteria > Bacillati > Actinomycetota > Actinomycetes > Mycobacteriales > Nocardiaceae > Rhodococcus > Rhodococcus sp. RCBS9. The sequence goes on from NZ_CP120422.1 coordinate 3,303,700, forward strand.
CGGGTCAAGGATAAGGTTGCCTGACCACCCAGTAGGCAGAGCACAGACGGAGGGGCGTTGGCGGGCCAAGGAAAGAAGAAGATCGGCTCGTTGGAAGAGAGTCGACGGCGTAACTTCCGCATCCTTCTGGCGGTCGGTGCAGTGGTTGTACTGGCCGTCGCCGGAGTTGTCGTCGTGAAACTCGGTACGTCGAACGACACCGCGGGCAGCGCGACCGTGACTACGTCGCCGCAGCCTGCGCTCGTGACGCCGTCACCTCAGGTGGTGCCCGTCCCGACGGACGCACCGATCCCGAGCGCGTCGGGAATCGCAGCGGCGATCGGCCCGGCCGTGGCCAACCCGGATCTGGGGAAGTTCACCGGAGTAGTCGCTGATGCGCTCACCGGAAACATTCTCTGGAGCACGGACCCGTCGACGCCGATGACGCCCGCGTCCACGACGAAGGTGCTGACCGCATCGGCGGCACTGCTGAAGTTGCCGCTCGACCACCGGCTGTCCACGACTGTGGTGCCCGGAACGAGCCCCGGGCAGGTCGTTCTGGTCGGCGGCGGTGACCCGACGCTGACGGCGACGCCGAAGGGGCAGAGCGGGTACTACGCCAACGCAGCGCACATCGCGGATCTCGTCGACCAGATCAAGGCTGCCGGTACGCCGGTGAACAGCGTCGTGGTGGACTCGAGCTTGTTCAAGGGCGACAACATGGCCACCGGCTGGTTCCCCGCGGACATCGCGGCCGGTTACATCACCCCGATCGAATCGGTGATGATCGAAGGTGGTCGGTACGACGGCACTCAAGACGAGTCGCCGCGTTCGGAAACTCCCGCGTTGGACGCGGGCAAGGTGCTCGCTCAGGCGCTCGGTGTCGATCCCGCCAACGTGAGTCTCGGCGCGGCGCCTGCCGGTGCCAAGCCGATCGCCACCGTGCAGTCGGCGCCGCTGAGCGACCGGCTGCTGCAGATGATGGAACATTCCGACAACGTGCTCGCAGAGACCATCGGGCGTGAGGTCGCGATTGCCTCCGGAATCGAAGCTTCGTTCACCGGAGCCGTCGACGCGACCGGCAAGACCCTGCAGGCGGCCGGGTTCGACTACACCGGTGTATCGCTGCACGATTCCAGCGGACTGTCCGTCGACGATCTCATTCCCGCTCAGGTACTCGATCGCGTCATGACGGCTGCGGCCGGTGACGGTGATCCGAAACTGCGCCCCCTGCTGGACTACCTTCCGGTGGCCGGCGGAACAGGAAGTTTGTCCGACCGCTACGCGTCCGGAAACCGAACCGGTGCGGGTTGGGTGCGAGCCAAGACGGGAACTCTCTCAACGGCCAGCGCGTTGTCAGGGTTCGTGGTCGATCAGAACGGGCGAGTGCTCACCTTCGCACTGATGTCCAATGACCGGCCGCCAGAAGTGAGCCGTCCTGCCCTGGACGCGATTGCCGGAGCATTGAGGAATTGCGGGTGCCAATAGTGGCCGAAAAGACTCCACAAGACGATGAAGCCTCGGCTCCGCTCGGTGGTGCCGTCGACTGGAGTCTTGCCGCCAAAGCCGGGATAAAACTGGCGCGCGGCGGCCCCGCGATGTCTCGCTACACGGCCGAGACGGCAACCGCAGAACTCGCCGAAGCGTCCGAGCGCGCAGAACTGCCGGTTCGTGAAGTGACCGGGCTGGCCGACGGTCTACCGGTCCCGGCTGCTGACGTGCTTGACCGGGCCGGGTGGATCACGGCGGCCTCGCGGTCGATGGCACATCTCACCGGCGCCGACCCTGACGGCAGTGGCAATCTCATCGTCGGAAAGCCGGCGGGCCTGCAGGCCGGCGCCATGCTGGCGTACCTGTCTTCGGCGATCCTCGGGCAGTACGACCCGTTCACCGGCGAGCACGGCACCCTGCTTCTGGTCACACCGAACATCGTCTCCGTCGAACGGTCCCTTCGGCTGAACCCGAGTGACTTCCGGTTGTGGGTCTGCCTGCACGAGGTCACGCACCGGGTCCAGTTCTCGTCCTCGCCGTGGCTCGCGGAGTACATGAAGGAATCCGTCGAAACGCTTGGTGCGACGGTGGACGAGTCGATGACCGACGTTGTCGGGCGCCTTGCTGCAGAGCTGCGCTCGCGGAAGGAACCCGACTCCAGTGACGGTGCGACGGCGGGCGGCATCATCGGGCTGCTGCGCGCCTCGCAGGCGGAACCCCAGCGTGACGCGCTGGATCGGATGCTCGTACTCGGCACTCTCCTGGAAGGGCATGCAGACCACGTGATGGACGCCGTCGGCCCCGCAGTGGTGCCGTCGGTGGCAACTATCCGCGCGGCCTTCGACAAGCGTCGGCAGCGCAAGTCCAACCCCGTGCAGCGGATCATCAAGATGCTTCTCGGCATGGACGCCAAGATGGCGCAGTACGTGCGTGGCAAGGCCTTCGTCGACGCGGTAGTTCTCAAGGTCGGCATGGAGCAGTTCAACACCATCTGGACCGGGCCCGAGACCTTGCCGTTGCTCGACGAGATCGACAATCCCGACGCGTGGGTAAAGCGCGTTCTCGGCTAGATGCTGCTGCCTGAGACGCCTGCCCTCCTGGCGCTGCGACAGGCCGTGCGGGCATGGACGGTCGCATTCGAGCCACGACGCCGTGTGGTCGTCGCCCTGTCCGGGGGCACCGATTCATTGGCGTTGACCGCAGCAGCGGTGGCGGAAACCGATTCTGTCGACGCGTTGATCGTGGACCATCGGCTACAAGATGGTTCTGATGCCGTCGCGCGCTCGGCCGCAGACCAGGCGCTGGCGCTGGGTTGCCGGACCGCGACGGTGCTGACCGTCGACGTAGCCGAAGGTGGGAGTCTCGAAGCCGCTGCGCGTGAGGCTCGGTACAGCGCTCTGCGCGACGCCAGGACTGACCTCCCGGTTCTGCTCGGACACACGCTCGACGATCAAGCCGAGACCGTCCTTCTCGGACTGTCCCGCGGGTCCGGTGGGCGATCGATTCAGGGTATGGCTGCATTCGACGCCCCCTGGGGACGGCCGCTACTCGGCATCCGTCGGTCGGTGACCAGGGCGGCCTGCGTCGACCTGGGCATCACGCCGTGGGAGGACCCGCACAACAACAATCCCGAGTTCACTCGCGTGCGTCTGCGGCACGAGGCGTTGCCGCTGCTCGAAGAAATTCTCGGCGGGGGAGTTGCCGAGGCGTTGGCCCGAACCGCGACGCAGTTGCGTGAGGACGGTGAGGCGCTCGACGAGTACGCCGAGGCCCTACTCCTACGGGTTGTCGTCGACGGGGAAGTGGAAGTGGACACACTTGCCGAAGCGCCCACCGCAATCCGTCGACGCGCTCTGCGCGCCTGGCTGCTGCAGGGCGGCGCAAAAGCATTGACGGACAAACAGTTACGGGCGGTCGACGCCCTGGTGACCGACTGGCGGGGGCAAGGCGGCGTCGCGATCGGGGGCGGAACACCGGAGGCGAGGTTGGTGGCGGCCCGGCGACGTGGCAGGCTGATCCTCGGATTCGAAGACCGACGAAGGGTTTGACGCGTGTACGAGGGCGACATCGCATCGGTACTGATCTCCGAAGAACAGATCCGTGCACGAACGGCGGAACTGGCTGAGGACATCGCCAAGCGTTACCCGGCAGGCGCCCCCGAAGGGGATCTCCTGCTGATCGGCGTCCTCAAGGGAGCGGTCTTCTTCATGACCGACTTCGCCCGCGCGCTGCCGATCCCGTCGCAGATGGAATTCATGGCCGTGAGCTCCTACGGATCCTCGACCTCGTCTTCGGGCGTCGTCCGCATCCTCAAGGACCTCGACAAGGACATCGCCGGTCGCCACGTGCTGATCGTCGAGGACATCATCGACTCCGGTCTCACGCTGTCGTGGCTGATGCGCAACCTCAAGACACGTAATCCCGCTTCGCTCGAGGTCGTCACCCTGCTCCGTAAGCCGGATGCGGTCAAGATCGACGTCGACGTCCGCGACGTGGGCTTCGACATCCCCAACGAGTTCGTCGTCGGTTACGGCCTCGACTACGCCGAGCGGTACCGCGATCTGCCGTACATCGGCACCCTGGACCCCGAGGTCTACGGCGGCTGAGCCTGCTCGCCGGTTAGAACTCTTCACATTTCGGCACCTCTGCATCAGTCCGCCGAACGGACGACAGACAGGTCTCCGAGGCGTCGCTAGATTCACGGAATGCGCTATCGACGGCTTATTCGGTGACCCTTCCGCCACCACCGCCACCGCCACCACCGCCCCCGCCTGGTGGGGAGCAGCAGTACTGGAGTGCCCAACCGCAGGGCGTTCTGTACCAACCTCCGACCACAAACGGCCTCGCAATTGCCGCCCTGGTCGGGGCGCTCGTGCTGGCGCCGGTCGGCATTGTGCTCGGCCACATTTCGCTGGCGCAGATCAAACGAACCGGTGAGCAGGGGCGAGGACTTGCAATCGCCGGTCTGGTCATCGGCTACATCTTCACCGCGCTTCTGGTGCTGTCGATCGTGTGGATGTTTCTCATTGCCAATGCAGTCACCCGCGCGTTCGACGACTACGACAGCGCGTCTTCTCTCTACTACACATCTGAATCGTCGAGTACGACTTATCCGACGTATGCGACCACCACATCCCGGACGGTGGCGCCGACGTACAGCGGAAGCGACACGGCGTCGGTCATCGCCAATGCCTCGGTAGGTGACTGCGTCGTACGAAGGCTCGGGGCAGACAAGGGCGACGGGACCAGCGAGACATACGTCAGTCCGGTCTCATGCAGCTCGAGCAGCGCCACTCACCGGGTAGTCAGCCGCGGCACGTCCACATCTTCGTGCACCGCCGATTGGGTTCGCAAAGAGAGTCCTGTCGTAGTGCTTTGCCTAGCGGACGAATGATCGACAGAGGGAGACACAACCGATGACGTTGCCGCCCCCGCCCCCACCTCCCCCACCACCCCCACCTTCACCACCGCAGGCTCTGGTTGCCGGACATCCTCCGCCCTCTCGATCTCGTGGCCGAGGATGGATTGTTGCCGTTGCAGCCCTTACCGCCGTCGCGGCCCTCGCCGCAGGCGCCGTCACCGTTGTCACGATTCTCCGGTCGGGAGACACCGATGGACCGGTGGCAGGCCAGCTGGTCAACACTTACCCGACGCAGCCGACGCCAGGGTGGTCGTTGGACGTTGACGAGGTTCTGCCGGGCGGAAGATTTCTGTGGCCGGATTCGCTCGGTGCGAGCTATGGAACGGCGAGATTCATCGCCGTGGGACAGACTCTGATCACTACGGTCGGTCCACAGCAGGGCCAGCAGTCCCAACTTGTTGCAGTCGACGCCGAGAGCGGATCCATTCGATGGCAAACGCCGGTCGCCGGCACGGTGTCGTGTGCGACCACCGCGATCGATGCAGCCCTACCTTGTGTCGTCAGGAACCCTGGTGGAACAGCTCGAGTCGTTTCCTTCTCGCTCGACTCGGGGGCGATTCGTTCGAGTGTCGACACCGATACGGCCACCTTGGTCGAGGTTTCCGACGGAGCGGTCTTCACTGTCGGCGGTAGCCAGTCCGGGCTGGTGATTTCGCGCGGAACCCCCACCGACCTCGATGCGGCGTGGACAACGACAACTCCACCGGAAACCGACTGCGTCGGATCCGGCGATTCGCATTCTTTCGAGATCGTCGACGGCATCGTCTATTACTCGAGCATCGGATCTACGGCGCTCAACGCGGTCGATGGCGCACTGCTTTCGAATCCGAATCTGGGTGGCTACGAGGCACTTCCAGGACAAGGTTTTGCCGGCGTCCTCTGTGCGATGCCATTTGCGTCGGACGGATACTCCAGCATCGTGTCCGACCGTGACGGTGCCGAGAGATTTAGAGTTGACGAAGACGCACCGGCATCACCGTGGCTTGTCTCGGCATCGAAATCTCGTCCGTACATCGGCTCGCACGGTGCCTACGACATGAACGACGGCACCGAGCTGTGGTCGGTCATCGGCGGAGACCACTTCTCGCTACGCCGGATCGTCGGCGACATCGTGTTGGGCAACGACTCGGACACGCTCTCGGCCTACCGAATCGACACCGGGGAACAGTTGTGGTCGACCAAGATCGGCGACTACTTCTCTTACTCGGTCTCGGACGGTGAGCGAATTCTCGTCCATCCTAACGACGGCAGGGTACTCGCCGTCGAACTCGACGACGGCTCTGTCAGTTGGTCCCTCGATTCCCACACCAACCACTGGTCTTGGTCGAAGGCCCACGACGGACTCGCCTCGATCTCCAATGACAGATTCCTCTACTACCCACCGACCGGCGGACCGTCAGGAGCACCGGGCAGGCTGCCCGCTGTCCCTGAATTCGACGGAGGCAACGAGTACGTCACGAAATGCGGCCGGACACCGACCCTGACGCCGGTTGAATACCGCACGCAGGCAGAGGGTCTCGTCGTTCTAATGGAAATGAAAGCATCATGCCCCGGCGGAGACATCGTCTCCACCGACGCGCTTCGTGTATCGATCACCGACACCGGCCAGAGCGTTGCATCGGCGGTGTTCGACTTCTCCGATGCGCCGATCTATCTTCCCCGAACCGATGGGACGAACACGACGAACTCGATCCAGCGCGAGTTCCTGTACGACCTCGGTAGCTTCTGGAGGCTGCCGAACACTCTCGGTGAGTCTTCGAGTCTGACCAATTCGAGAGCGTCAGGTGCTCAACTCGTCGAATGCGAGGACGACGGGACGAGTGATACCAGCCTGACATCCGGGCCGGCATCGCGAAGTGACACCAATACGCCGATCCGACCCACACGTAGCGCGCAGCCGACAACGGGCGACGTCGAATCTGCGAGTCTCGACGCCCTCCGGGCTCAGGCCGACGCCGATCGCCCCTTTGTGATCGGTGACCTCGCGAACAGGTGGGTGGCTCAGATCTCCTCCAAGCGGGTCGGACTCGATGCGGCGGATATCAATGGCGCTCAGGTGCATTGGACTGCTGCCCAGATCCTGCGACAGCATCTCGAACTTCGTCTCATGTATCCGGAGGTGCGTCTGCTCTGGAGTGACGAATGGCGGACCTTCGATCTCCGGGGTTGGTGGATAACCGTCGCAGGCTTGACGTTTGCGGATGCGGATGCGGCCAACGGGTGGTGCGATTCGAAGCGGATTGCCAACGATCAATGCTTCGCCAAGATCGTCAGCAACGATCGCGATTCGTCGGGGACCACCAAATATCGGCGATAGTGCCTGACCCGTTCGGCGCACTTCCCACATCTGAGGAGCTTGGCGAATGACCGAAGACAACTCGCGTCAACCCGGTGAACCATCAATAAGCAGTTCGCCTCAGTCGCACGGCATGTATCCACCGCCACAGAGCTATTCACCGACGCGATCTGCGTTCGTGGATATTCGGATCGGTGACTACACCCGCGACGGGACAGCCGCGGCACTGCTGTTCGTGTCGCTCTTCTTACCGTGGAGTGCGACCGTCGGAATAGCCCGCGTCGGTTCGAGTGCTCTTGTGCTGCTTCTGGTTCTGCCGACACTGCTGTCGCTGGCGTCGCTGTTACTGCCGTACGTGGCGCGACTCGGAATGCTCGGGCCGAATTGGAATGTCGGGCAGATACGTGTGCTGCGTCTGGTGGCCAACGGACCCCTCATTGCCACTGTTGTGGGTCTTGTCGTCTACGACGTCATTCGTGGAATGTTCCGATTCAGTGAGAGTTCGAGTATTTTCACCGGCAACGGGGTTGGCGCTGGAGCGTGGTTCGGGCTTGCCGGCGCCCTGCTCGCAGCTCAACCGCGCGCGGCCGAAATTCGCATCGACCCTCGAACCGCGCCGCGATGGTTGGCGTTGGTGAAGCCGCTTGTGTTTGTGGCTTGGGGGTCGTCAGTGGCCTCGGCGCTACTCGCGCTGATCTACATCCTGGTCTCCGTCAGTCGCTACCGATATTACGACGGGCCGCAGACATTCGAGAGCCTGATCGTTCTCTTCGTGTCGTCGGCCGTTCCGATCGTCGTGGTGGGTGTTGCGGCAGTCGGTCTCGCCAGACGGTTTGCGTCCTGGCGCCTCACCATCGCCGCGCTCGGCATCGCTCTCCTCGCAGCCGGATTACTCCACTCGATCAGCGAGGGCACAAGTGTCGAGCTGTTCCACACGGTCACGGCTAGTCCCTACTACGGCATCACGTTCTTGATTGCCGCAGCCGCAATTACATTCATTCCATTCGGTGTTGCGTCCGTCGGCGACGGGACGCACCCCGGATACGTCTGGCTCGCAGCGGCACGAAACGGCATGCTGTTGATCGCGGTGTGGAGCTTCGGTGTTGGATTCTCTCAGATCGCAATGGCAGCAACGCAATTTGGCATCGTGCCGTGGGGAGATGCGTTAGTGCTCGCTGTTCTCGCGATACTCTTCGGGATTCTTGCCGTTGTCGGAGTCAGATCACTGTCGCTTCGGTATTCTTCGCTCGACCCTCGCCCGTCACGCGAGGTCGGTCTCGGAGTCTGTCTCGGCTTGCTCGTCCTGATGATCGCTCGTCTCGTGGTGCAGTCGGCCATGTATGGCGAAATATATTACAGTGCATGGATATTCGATCTCGCCATGGCGATGCTGGTGGTTCTGGTTGCTCTCGCTCTCACAGTCTCACCGGCTGTTCGGAATTTGTATGCGGGGGTGCAACTGTTCGCGTCGGCCACCACGGTTACAGCTGCGATACCGAATCTCGGACAGCCCGTTCGGCCTTCGGGGTGTGCTCTCGAGGCTGCGGATCCGCGGACTCCGGCGGCGGTGCTGTTCGAGATTGCGTCGAGTTCGCCGGAGTTGCGGCCGGCGATTGCTGCGAATCCGTCGACGTACGACGATCTTGTGACGTGGCTCGAAGCGCTGGGTGATCCTGCTGTGGATGCAGCGTTGGACCGAAGGGCTGCTGGGCAATTCGGTCTACCTGAACCTGAACCTGAACCTGGCCGTGTGCCCGTGCCTGCGCCGGTGCCCGTGCCCGTGCAGTCTTCGAGACGTGCTCTCGAGGCTGCGGATCCGCGGACTCCAGCGGCGGTGCTGTTCGAGATCGCGTCGAGTTCGCCGGAGTTGCGGCCGGCGATCGCTGCGAATCCGTCGACGTACGACGATCTTGTGACGTGGCTCGAAGCGCTGGGTGATCCTGCTGTGGATGCAGCGTTGGACCGAAGGGCTGCCGGGCAATTCGGTCTACTCGGACCCGAACCCGAACCTGCGACCGAGACGTTCATTTCGAGCGGACCGGAGTCCAGCTCCAGCGGCGAAATTGTGCAACCGTTCGCACCGCGATCGGCCGTGCCGCAATTTGCCGTGCCGCCACCGGACCCGGGGTATGGGCCGACCGGCGTTCCACTCCGGCCTGGTGGGTTTCGGCCGGCCGGAGCCGGGATACGAGTTGCCGCCCGGTTCATCGATTTTGTCATTCTCGCAGTTGTGTCGGTCGTCGGCGGAATGATCTCCACCGCGACGCTCGGAAACGGATTCGACTTCGATTCCTACCGGACAAGTTCGGGTCTGATCGGCCTCATGATCGGGATCGGTTCGATCGTGTACTTCGTATGGGGAGAGTCGGCATTCGGGGTAACCCTGGGCAAACTCGCCCTCGGAATAGGCGTTCGCTCGGTAGGAGGTGCGCGTCCGGCCCTGGCGCAGTCCTTCAAACGGAATGCATTCGTGATCCCCATGTACCTCGGATCGGCTGTTTCGGCGTTGGCCATGCTCGGTAGTGGTGACGAGCTCGTCGGCATGCTGAATTCGATGTCGTTGGGCAGTGTCGCGAGCATTCTCGGTTCTCTGGTAACAGTCGCTATTTCGATCGCGATCATCGTTTCGATCAGTAGCGCACCGGACGTCCGCGGCTTCCACGATCGGATGGCTGATGCCGTCGTCGTGGTCACCAGGCAGTGAGCGAGCACGCTTCGAGTGAAACAAGCACACCTTCAGGGCGTCAGCAGCTTCTTCTGGACCTTGCCCATAGCGTTGCGCGGCAAGCTGTCCACCAGACAAACCTGGCGTGGGCGCTTGTGGATCGACAGTGATTCGGCGACGAAGTCCGAAACCACAGCGCAGTCGGCTACGTCGCCGACGATGAAGGCGACTATGCGCTGGCCGAGATCGTCGTCCGGCATACCGACGACGGCGGCCTCGCGAACGCCGGGGTATGCCAGAAGTGCCTGTTCCACCTCGCCGGCACCGATGCGGTATCCACCGGACTTGATCATGTCGACCGACTCGCGACCTACGATGCGGTGGAATCCGCTGTCGTCGATCACCGCGATGTCGCCGGTGCGGAACCAGCCGTCTTCGGTCATGGATTCCGCTGTCTTCGAGGGGTTCCCGAGGTACTCGTCGAAGAGAACGGCGCCCGCAACTTCCAGTTGCCCAAGCTGCTCTCCGTCGTGCGCCGACAATTCGCCGTTCTCGCCGCGCAACCTCGTCCTGACTCCCGGAACGGCGTGCCCGACCCAACCCGGGCGACGTTCGCCGTCGTGCGTCGTGCTGACGGTGATGAGGGTTTCACTCATTCCGTAGCGCTCGACGGGAGCCAACCCGGTCAGCGATTTCATCCGCTCGAACAATGGAACCGGAAGTGGTGCACTTCCGGACACGAGCAAGCGCGCGGATCGCAATGCTGCTGCCGCCGAGGGATCACCGCACACGCGTGACCAGACGGTCGGAACACCGAAGTACAACGAGCCACCCGCTGCGGCATACGAATCCGGAGTTGGTCTGACGGTATGAATCAGCGGCGAACCCACGCGCAAGGCGCCCAACACGCCGAGAATCAACCCGTGGACGTGGAAGAGGGGCAGTCCGTGGACGAGTGTGTCCTCTGGCGTCCAATTCCACACATGAGCGAGCGCGTCGAGATCCGCTGCGATCGATGCTCGCGAGAGGACAACGCCTTTCGGAGCTCCGGTGGTTCCCGAGGTGTACATGATCAGTGCAGTAGCTGCCGCACTCGGTTCGGGATAGGACGTCGCGGATCGCGCGTGAATATCGATGGGAATCAACGGGATACTCGAATCCGTCGGCCCTTCTCCGAGTATCAGTTCGGCCTTGGAATCGGCGATGATGTGCTGACGTTCGAGCGGGCCGGAGTCGGGCGGGATCGGGACCACGGCAACACCGGCGATCAGTGCGCCGGCGACGGCGACCACTGTCTCGAGGCCGGCGGCGGCTTGTACTGCCACTCGCTGTGCACCATGGATTCGATCGGCGACCGCGGTGGCGGCGGCAAACAAGTCGGCGCGAGAGAGGGTTGCGCCTTCGCCGAAACTGACCGCCGCTCCGTGATCGTCGAAGATGCGGGGGTCGAGGGAGCGCAGAAGTGTGGATTCGCTGTTCATCGCGAGTTCCCTTTCTTTGAGCGAAGATTCAGACGGACCATGGAACAACGAACAGCAGCCAGGCGAGAATCGGCGTCACCACCATGATGGTCATGCCCCACCGCATCGTCAGCCCGAACACCACGTCGCGTTCTTCCGGAGCGGCGTTCGCGACCACCAGCGCGCCGTTGGTCGAGAACGGACTGCAATCGACCAGAGACGAGGAGATTGCCAGCGCGATGACCAGACCGGTTGCATTGACCTGACCGGTCATGAGGAATGGAATTGCCAAAGGGATGAGTGCGCCGAGGATTCCCGTGGTGGATGCAAACGCCGACACGATCGCGCCGATCAGGCAGATCAAGAAGGCTGCGAGAAGTGGAATCCCCACGTGTGCAACAGAATCCCCGAGCCACTGGACGGTGTTCTGGTTCTGCAGAAGAGCGACGTACGTGACGATTCCGCCGATGAGGAGCACGGTGCCCCAGCTGATCTTGTCGACGGCGCCGCGGGCGGAGGCAGGGAAGATCAGGGTGAGAAGTACCGCGACGGTCAGTGCGGTGAATCCGACGTCGAGGTCGAACACCAAGGCGCCGAGTGCAAGCGACGCCAGTCCGAGCAGGGTGAGTCGCCGCTCGAGATTGAGCGCTCCCTCGTGCGGAGCGGCCCCACCCGAGGACTTGCCGCCACCCTTCGAGCTGTCGCCGGAACCCGAACCGGTGATGGTGTCGCCACCGCCAGACGCATTGCCGACTGCGTTGACGAGCACGCGTTCGGAGGCGCCGCGCGCAATCAACGCGCGTCCGCCGAACGACACGTACGCGATGGCAGCAACAACGGCCGCGGCCGCGAAGGTCGAGACGAACAGCAAGGCCGGGCTCGACGGGAGGCCGTTCTGACGCATGACGTCGTTGGTGATCACACCGAAGATTCCGATAGGGGAGAAGCTGCCCGCCGTTGCGCCCTGGACGACCATGAAGCCCATCAGCATGGGGTGGATCCGGTAGCGGGTGGCGAAGCCCATTGCCACGGGCGCGATGATGGCGACGGCAGCGGGACTGACCGCGCCCATGGCGGTGACGGCCGCGCACACCGCGAACATCGCCCACGGCACGAGGGCCACTCGTCCTCTGACCGCGCGGACTGCCGCGTGAATGATCCAGTCGACCGTGCCGTTGTTTCTGGCCAGCGCGAACAGGTAGGTGACGCCGACCAGGATGACGAAGAGGCTGGCCGGGAAGCCGTCGAGGATCTCGCTGGTATCGACGGTGAAGACCAGTGTTCCGACGACGAAGGCAGCCACCAGGGCGAGCGCACCCATGTTCACCGACCTCACGGTGGATATGACGAACACCAGGACAAGTACTGACAGGGCTATGACATTTGCCATCGAACTCTCAATCCGTTCGCGACCAGCTTGTGGTCTGCATCACTTGGAATTGGCCTAGCCTCTCTGCCACTGCTCCATTTGTCAAGTACACTCCGAGGCATGAATTCGACGTCATCGCCCGGCTCGCGCTCGGGCCTGCCCGGACGATTGAAGCGTCCGCGCCTGTACGAGCAGTTGGCCGAGCACATTTCGAATTTCATCGAGGCTCAAGGCCTTTCGCCCGGCGATCGGCTTCCTCCCGAACGCAGCCTGGCTGCCGAACTCGGCGTGAGTCGCGCGTCGCTGGCTCAAGCGCTCGTGGCCCTCGAGATTCGGGGCAGAGTCGAAATTCAGCACGGTAACGGAGCGGTGATTCGTGAAGCTCCGACGCCCGACGCGGGCCGCTCTGCGGACTCGGGAGTGCGGCTACAGGACCGAACCGTTGACGAACTGACTGCCGCCAGGGAGGCGATCATGGCCGGCCTGGCTCGGGCGGCGGCGTCGAATCCCAACGCTGCGCTTCGGGTCGCGATGTTGACCGACGACGGGACCGCGAGAAACTTCGCCGAGACATGGCGCTGCGTCAGGCACCTGGCCGGTGGCGGCTTACTGGCTGATCTCGACGACACCATCGCCAAGCAGGCGGACGTGCCCGAGTCCTCGGCGCGACTGTCCGCGCGACTCGATCAGCTCGCGCACCGGATCATCGACGGTGACCAATCGGGCGCCGCTGACGCTGTTGCGGGAATCCTCTCCGAAACGGCCTGACGAATAACGACGGAAAAGCGTCGGAAAAGCGCACGATAACCACTATGAGCATGTTCGCTCACAGGAAACTGTGCTGCGACGTAGCCCGGGAACCTGATCGGCAATGCGCACGTTGAACACAGTGACGACCGTTCCAACCAAGCGGCACGGCCGCTGGCGGGCATCGATGGGGCCGATCGCGGTAACCTGCAGGTGTCCGGTTGGCAGCCGGAAGGCGACCTGGCAGACCCGCACTCTCGAAAGGACCGGCCACATCGGCCGACCTGTATGAACCGTAAGACTGTGTTCCGTAACGTGCTACTCGTAGCCGTCGTGCTGTTGGTGATCTATGCCTTCAGTTACTTCAGCAACGACACCCGCGACTTCAAGACCGTCGACACCTCGGTCGCGATCTCCCAACTCGACGCCAAGAACGTTGAGTCGGCGCAGATCGACGACCGTGAGCAGCAGGTTCGTCTGTGGCTCAAGAACGGCAACGACGCCACCGACGGTAAGACGCAGATCCTGGCGAAGTACCCCGCGAGTGCGTCGGAGCAGATCTTCGACAAGGTCGAAGGCGCCGGTGCGGACAAGTTCAACACGACGGTCACTCAGGAGAGCTGGCTGACGTCGATCCTTCTGTTCGTGCTGCCGATGATCATTCTGTTCGGCATCTTCTTCTTCGTCATGAACCGGATGCAGGGCGGCGGTGGTCGCGGCGGAGTCATGGGATTCGGTAAGTCGAAGGCCAAGCAGCTCACCAAGGACATGCCGAAAACCACGTTCGCCGACGTCGCCGGTGCGGACGAGGCTGTCGAAGAGCTGTACGAGATCAAGGACTTCCTGCAGAACCCGGCTCGCTACCAGGCGCTCGGCGCCAAGATTCCGCGCGGTGTGCTGCTGTACGGCCCTCCCGGAACCGGTAAGACGCTGCTCGCTCGCGCTGTCGCAGGCGAAGCCGGCGTCCCGTTCTTCACCATCTCCGGTTCTGACTTCGTCGAGATGTTCGTCGGTGTCGGTGCTTCGCGTGTTCGCGACATGTTCGAGCAGGCCAAGCAGAACAGCCCCTGCATCATCTTCGTCGACGAGATCGACGCCGTCGGTCGTCAGCGCGGCGCAGGCCTGGGCGGCGGACACGACGAGCGCGAGCAGACACTCAACCAGTTGCTCGTCGAGATGGACGGCTTCGGTGATCGCACCGGCATCATCTTGATCGCCGCAACCAACCGCCCCGACATCCTCGACCCCGCACTGCTGCGTCCGGGACGCTTCGATCGCCAGATTCCGGTCGGCGCCCCCGACCTCGCCGGTCGCCGCGCGATCCTGCGCGTGCACTCGCAGGGCAAGCCGATCGATCCCAACGCCGACCTCGAAGGTCTCGCCAAGCGGACCGTCGGAATGTCGGGTGCTGATCTCGCCAACGTCATCAACGAGGCTGCGCTGCTCACCGCACGCGAAAACGGAACCGTCATCACCGAAGCCTCGCTCGAGGAATCGGTGGATCGTGTTGTCGGTGGACCGCGGCGTAAGAGTCGCATCATCAGCGAGCACGAGAAGAAGATCACGGCGTACCACGAGGGCGGTCACACGCTGGCTGCTTGGGCAATGCCTGACATCGAGCCGGTCTACAAGGTCACGATCCTCGCTCGCGGTCGCACGGGTGGCCACGCGATGACCGTGCCCGAGGACGACAAGGGTTTGATGACGCGTTCGGAGATGATCGCTCGTCTCGTCATGGCAATGGGTGGACGCGCCGCCGAGGAGTTGGTGTTCCACGAGCCCACCACCGGAGCGTCGTCCGATATCGACATGGCGACCAAGATCGCCCGCGCGATGGTCACCGAATACGGCATGAGTGCCAAGCTCGGCGCGGTTCGCTACGGACAGGAGGGCGGGGATCCGTTCCTCGGCCGTTCGATGGGCGTTCAGTCCGACTACTCACACGAGATCGCCCGTGAAATCGACGAAGAGGTGCGCAACCTCATCGAGGCAGCGCACACCGAAGCGTGGGCAATCCTCAACGAGTACCGCGATGCGCTCGACCTCATCGCTACCGAACTGCTCGAGCGTGAGACGTTGACTCGCAAGGACCTCGAGAAGATCCTTGCCGGCGTCGAAAAGCGTCCGCGCATCACGGCTTTCAACGATTTCGGTGGGCGCACGCCTTCGGATCGTCCGCCGGTGAAGACTCCTCGCGAACTCGCGATCGAGCGCGGCGAAACCTGGCCGGAGCCCGCTGCCGCACCTGTTCTCGTCAAGGCAGGTGCACCCAACAGCGGTGCCCCCAACGGTGGTCTCCCCAACAACGGTGGTCTCCCCAACAACGGCAACCAGGGACCCTCGAACGGCTACGCACAGCCTTCGTACCCGCAGCCGAGTGCTCCGCAGCAGACTCCGCAACCGGGAACACCCGACTACGGAGCGCCCGCCGGATGGTCGGCACCGGGTTGGCCTCCGCGTGAGAACCCGTCGCCGACGTACCCCGGACAGCAGTCGGGTGGGTACACCGGTGGACAGAATCCGACCCCGCCGAACCAGTCGCAGGGCCAGTACGGTCAGCCCCAACACGGTCAGCCCCAGCCCGATCAGGGGCAGTACGGCCAGCCGCACCCGGGGCAGCAGGCGTACCCGGAGCAGCCGCATCCCGGCCGCCGTTACCCCGCGCAGCCCGATTACCCGGTGCAGTACCCGGACAGTGGACCCTTCGCCGATCCGAACCGGGGAAACCCGACCGGCGAAAACCAGTGGCAGAGCCCCGCACCGGAACAGCCGCAAACTCCTCCGCCGCACCATTCGGCTGAGGACGAGGGACCGAGCACCGTTCGCTGGGACGGACCGGACGGATCTCGCTGACCTTGCGCCACTAGGCTCTGCGGCGGGGGACCTGTGAACAATTCTCGAGGAGAGTTCGGTTGTCGGTGAATGATGTGGCCAGTGAACTGGTGTCGCTCGGAACGGGCCGCCCGTTCGATCAGGCGCGGGCAGAGGCTGCCGTACGGGAATTGTTGATCGCGGTCGGTGAAGATCCGGAGCGCCCAGGACTGCTCGATACGCCGGCCCGGGTTGCGCGCTCGTACAAGGAGATCTTCGCGGGTCTGTACTCCGAACCCGACGACGCGTTGAACACAACTTTCGACGAGGGTCACCAGGAGTTGGTGCTCGTGCGAGACATTCCGATGTTCTCGACGTGCGAGCACCACCTGGTGTCCTTCCACGGTGTTGCTCACGTTGGCTACATCCCGGGAAAGTCGGGCAAGGTCACCGGTTTGTCGAAGCTCGCGCGCGTCGTCGACCTGTACGCCAAGCGTCCGCAGGTTCAAGAACGCCTGACCAGTCAGATCGCGGATGCTTTGATGCGCAAGCTCGACCCGCGCGGAGCCATCGTCGTCATCGAAGCCGAGCATCTGTGCATGGCGATGCGCGGTATCCGCAAGCCCGGAGCCAGCACGACCACGTCTGCGGTTCGTGGGCTCCTGCAATCCAGCGCGGCCTCGCGGTCCGAAGCGCTGGACCTCATCCTGCGTAAGTGAGCAAGATGTCCGCGGCTCCCGTTGCAGGCAGCGATCCGGCCCGGATGGTCGTGATGGGGATTCTGAACGTCACCGCCGATTCGTTTTCCGACGGTGGTCAATTTCTCGATCGTGACGCGGCGATCGCTCGCGGACTCGAACTGCAACGCATCGGCGTCGACATCGTCGACGTCGGCGGCGAGTCGACGCGCCCCGGAGCCACCCGCGTCGATCCGAAACTCGAGGCGGACCGAATTGCCCCGGTGATCGAAGAACTCGTGGCAGCCGGAATTCGCGTCAGCGTCGACACGATGCGTGCTTCCGTCGCCGCCGCCGCGATCGAAGCGGGCGCAGGCATCGTCAACGACGTATCGGGTGGTCGCGCAGACCCCAACATGGCCTCCGTTGTGGCCGACGCCGGAGTGCCCTGGATCCTCATGCATTGGCGCTCGGCCGGTGACTACGTCCATCGTGGCAGCGCCGATCACTACGACGACGTGGTCCGCGATGTCCGTGACGAACTGCTGTCGCAGGTCGATCTGGCGTTGAAGGCGGGGGTCGATTCGTCGTCGATCATCCTCGACCCCGGCCTCGGGTTCGCGAAGAACGCCGACCACAACTGGGCACTGTTGCGTGCACTACCCGAGTTCAACGCGACCGGATTCCCGGTACTGGTCGGCGCTTCCCGAAAGCGGTTCCTCGGGTCTCTGCTCAGCGATCCCGACGGCAATCCGCGTCCACCTGGTGGCCGCGAGACTGCGACGGCCGTGGTCTCCGCCCTTGCAGCGCGCGAAGGCGCCTGGGGAGTTCGGGTGCACGACGCACAAGCTTCGCTCGACGCCATTGCCGTGGTCGACGCCTGGAACCGTGGACGAGAAAGGGCCTGACATGGGGGACCGAATCGAATTGCGCGGACTGAAGGTTCGCGGCAATCACGGAGTGTTCGACCACGAGAAGCGTGACGGTCAGGACTTCTTCATCGACATCACCGTATGGATGGACTTGGCTCCCGCCGCGGCGTCGGACGACCTGACGCAGACCCTGCACTACGGCGAGTTGGCGGAAGCCGCCGCAGCGGTAGTCGCCGGCCCGTCGCGCGATCTCATCGAGACCGTCGCCGCTGAGATCGCCGACGACGTCATGAAAGATTCGCGAGTCGAGAGCGTCGAGGTTGTTGTCCACAAACCGTCGGCACCGATTCCGCTGGTTTTTGCGGACGTCGCCGTCGTCGCACATCGGACCAGATCGGCATGACGCGCGCTGTTCTGTCGATCGGTTCCAACATCGGCGACAGTGTGGCTCACCTACAGTCCGTTGTCGACGGGTTGGGCAGCGCCGTCGTTGCTGTCTCACCGGTCTATTCGACCGCGCCGTGGGGTGGCGTCGAGCAGCAGGATTTCTACAACGCGGTGGTGGTGGTCGACGATCCCGAAGCCGATGCCGCTGAATGGCTTCGCCGCTCGCAAGCTCTCGAGGAAGCCGCAGACCGGGTGCGCGAACAGCGGTGGGGGCCGCGGAGCCTGGACGTGGACGTAGTCGACTGCGAAGGCGTCGTCAGTTCCGATCCCGTGCTCACACTTCCGCATCCGCGCGCGCATCTTCGGGCATTCGTTCTCGTTCCCTGGCTGGACGTCGAGCCTGACGCGACGCTGATCGTCGACGGCCAGAAGTTGCCGGTGGCACAAATTCTCGACGGCCTCGATCGCACCGAGCGCGAAGGTGTCCGCACTACCGATGTGGTGCTTGCGCGGTGACCGAAAACGACAAGGGTTTGAAGCCGACCCGGATCAGTGAACTCGCGGTACTCGCCGCAGTGGCGGCCGTGGCCACCTGGATTCTGATTCGCGTGTTCTACGGTTCGATGCCGCCCATCCCTGTTTATGCGGGAGCGTCGCTGTACTTCGTGGCCGTTGCCGAGGCCGTCTTCGCTTTTGTCATTCGTTCACGCGTCAAGAACCGGCAGGTCGGCGACGGGCTCAGACAGCTTCATCCGATCACCGCCGCCCGAGCGCTGGCATTGGCCAAAGCATCCGCTTTGGTCGGTTCAGCTACCGTCGGTGTCTGGGTCGGAGTGCTGGTGTATCTCATCCCACAGCGCTCGGTTCTGCAGGCTGCAGCCTCCGACACGCCGGGCGCGTGGGTGGGGTTGGGCGCCGCAATTGCGCTGGTAGCGGCAGCTCTGTGGCTCGAACATTGTTGCAAGACGCCGGAAGATACACCTGACGAGCCTGCGCACTGACAGCCTGGTCGGCAAATCACCCACCGAGGTACGTGGCGACCCCGGTCTCGGCAAGTACCCTGGCAACCATGACAAATTCTGGTCGATCGAAGTCTGCGCGCCGAAGCAAGCGCAGCGCGAGCCAGATGATCATTGCTGCTCTTCTGGCACTTGCTGTCATTGCTTCGCTGTTTCTGATTTTCAGTAACAGCGTTCAGCTTCTTCGGGTGGGTCTGGTCGTCGCTCTGTGGGCAGCCACCCTCGGCGCTATCGCCATGACCAAGTATCGGCGTGAGTCGGCACTGGACAAAGCCAAGGTTGCCGATCTGCAGACCGTGTACGAACTGCAGCTCGAACGTGAAATTTCTGCTCGACGCGAGTACGAACTGAGCGTCGAAGGTCGCGTGCGACGTGAGGTGACCGCGGACGCGGAGGAGCTGGCCGGGTTGCGCGCCGAATTGGTAGCGCTGCGCCGAAACCTCGAAGCACTGTTCGAAGGTGGGCTGCTGCCCGAACAGACCGCGCTCAAGACCGATTCGACGCGAGTGCCGGAACTTGGCGGTAGTTCGTACGGCGCGTACCAGCCGGCACCGTCGGGGTTGTACGTTCCCGGCGCCGGCCAGAGCGGGCCCAGCCAACCGGCACCGAACGTCGGCGGCTTGGCTTCGCCCAACGACGATCCGGTGACTGCTGAGACAACCGTCGTGTTCGCGGAGACGTCGTGGCGTGACAGCAGCTTCGTGGCGCCGCGCGTCATCCCGACCCAGAAGTCTCGAGAGACGCAGAAGCCACAAGAGACGCAGAAGCCCCAGAGCGGGAACCAAGCACCGAGTTCTCCGGTGAGTTCCTCGCCGACACGAACGGTGAAAGACGTTTCGGTGAAGAAGGATTCGGAGCCGGTCGCGCCGGTCGAGCCTGAAGTCAAGGCTCCCGCCCAGGCCCCGAACATCGAAGATGCCGTCATCGAAGACGCTGTCGTCGAAGAGGTGCCCGAGGTTGTTCCCGCGGTTGTTCCCGAAGCTGTCGCGGAAGCTGAACCCGAATCCGCTGCGGAGCCTGACGCGGAGCCGCGACGTCGTCGCCGTGCTGCTCCGGAAGATGCCGCCAGTGGTGCTCATTCCAACGGATTGACCGTCGCCGAAATCATGGCGAATCTGAGTTCGAACAACCCGTCCGAAGGCTCCGGTCGACGCCGTCGCCGAGAGGACTGAGTCGCAGATCACTCGCCCGGCCATGGCATGACGGTTCGGGCGAAGGATATCCTCGGACGCAGAACGTCTGGTACCCGCCGAGCGGGACTGGAACGAACGAGAGGAATCCGGTGACTTCCTTCGGGATCACTAATGGACCTGCACCTGCGCGATTGACGGTAGGAATTGTCTCCGCAGGCAGGGTCGGAACAGCTGTCGGTGCCGCATTGGAGCGAGCCGGTCATGTTGTCAGCGCTTGCTCCGCCGTCTCCAGCGCTTCGGTTGCCCGCGCTGTGAAGCGGCTTCCCGATACCGAAATTCTTCCGGCCGCCGACGTCGCAGCTCGTTCCGAGTTGCTGATTCTCGCCGTTCCTGACGATCAACTTGCGGATCTTGTTCGAGGTCTGGCGGCCACCCATGCCGTCAAGCCGGGCACGCTCGTCGCCCATACGTCCGGTGCCAACGGGATCGCGATCCTGACTCCACTCACCGAACTGGGCGCACTACCCCTGGCTATCCATCCGGCGATGACGTTCACCGGTCACGACGAGGACACCGCACGGCTGTCGTCGGCATGCTTCGGAATCACCGCTGCCGACGACATCGGTTACGCGATCGCGCAGTCACTGGTCCTCGAGATCGGCGGCGAGCCCGTCCGAGTGCGCGAGGAGAACCGCGCGCTCTACCACGCCGCACTGGCTCACGGCAGTAATCACCTGGTCACGCTCGTGGTCGACGCCGTCGAGGCCCTGCGAGCGTCGTTGCAAGGTGACGAGCTGCTCGGTCAGCAGTTGGTCGACGGCGATCCGGGTGGAGTGGCCGAGCGAGTCCTGCAGCCGCTGCTGTCGGCGGCCTTGGACAACGCGCTACGACGCGGTCCCTCGGCGTTGACCGGCCCGGTGGCACGCGGCGACGCTGCTGCTGTCGACACACATTTGCGCGTACTGACAGACCTGGATCCGGAGCTCGCTGCCGGCTATCGGGCGATGTCCTTGCGATCGGCCCAGCGGGTGGGCGCCCCCACCGAATTGTTCGACATCTTGACTGAAACGGGAGGTGACCGTCGTGAGTGATCTGCAGGGCGGATACAAGCGCGGCGAACTGACGGTGCACCACGATCCGGACAAGCTTCGGCGCGTCTCGCGGGCACTGCGAGGTGTCGGGCGTCAGGTGGCGCTCGTTCCGACGATGGGTGCGCTGCATGCCGGCCACATCGAACTGGTTCGTCAGGCCAAGGTCACCGGCGCCGTCGTGATCGTTTCCATCTTCGTGAACCCGCTCCAGTTCGGTGCCGGCGAAGATCTGGACGCGTACCCGCGCACTCTCGATGCGGATCTCGACCTGTTGCGCGCCGAGGGCGTCGAATTGGTGTTCGCGCCGAGCGCCAAGACGATGTACCCGCGGGGCCAGCGCACCACCATCGTGCCGGGCCCGTTGGGTAGCGAACTCGAAGGCGGAGCGCGCCCCACTCACTTCGCGGGAATGCTGACGGTAGTGGCGAAGTTGCTGCAGATCGCGGCACCCAATCACGCGTACTTCGGTGAGAAGGACTACCAGCAGCTGACGCTCATCCGTCAGATGGTGTGGGATCTCAACTTCGATGTACAGATCATCGGAGTTCCGACGGTTCGCGAGTTCGACGGTCTCGCGTTGTCCTCTCGCAATCGCTACCTCGACGAGAACCAGCGCGCGGCAGCGGTCGCGCTGTCCGCCGCTCTGATCGCCGGTGCACACGCGGCGGCTGGGGGAGCGGAAGCAATCCTGGAAACCGCACGCGCTGTTCTGGCAGCTGTTCCGGAAATCGAGGTCGACTACCTCGAGGTTCGGGGCGTCGATCTGGGCCCCGCGCCCGAGCGAGGTGACGGTCGACTGTTGGTGGCCGCCAAGCTCGGAACCACCCGTTTGATCGACAACGTCGGTGTCGCGGTGGGAACCGGCTTCCTCGAGCGTGACACCGACCCATCCGCCGACGCCATCGACGACCTGCTGTCTCACTGAGCACTTTTCACGAGTAAGGACCTGGATATGTTTCGCACGATGATGAAGTCGAAGATCCACCGCGCCACCGTGACTCACGCCGACCTGCATTACGTCGGCTCCGTCACCGTCGACCAGGATCTGATGGACGCCGCAGACCTCCTCGAAGGCGAACAGGTGTGCATCGTCGACATCGACAACGGTGCGCGTCTCGAGACGTATGTCATTGCCGGCGAGCGCGGAACCGGTGTCATCGGAATCAATGGTGCGGCAGCGCATCTGGTCAAGCCAGGCGACCTGGTCATCCTCATCGCCTACGGCGTGATGAACGAGCAGGAAGTCAAGGAGTACTCCCCGCGCGTAGTCTTCGTCGATGCCGACAACAAGCAGATCGAACTCGGTTCCGACCCGGCTCACGCGCCGGAGGGTTCGGGTCTGATCACCCCACGCATGCTGTCGACGCTCGAGGCCTCGCGCGAATCCAGCCTGGTGTAATCCATGCTGCTCACGGTCGACGTCCGGAACACCAACATCGTTCTCGGTCTGTTCTCCGGGACTGGTGAGTATTCGAAGCTGTTGCAGGACTGGCGAATGCGAACCGATCCTCGGATGACTGCCGACGAGTTGGCGTTGACCTTCCGTGGGCTGTTGGGTTCTCATGTCGATCAGATCACCGGCGTTGCGGCGCTGTCGACAGTGCCGTCCGTCTTGCGTGAAATCCGTGTGATGCTCGAGCGGTACTGGGGTCACGTTCCCCATGTGGTGGTCGAACCGGGTATTCGCACCGGAGTGCCACTGCTGGTGGACAACCCCAAAGAGGTGGGAGCCGACCGGATCGTCAACAGCCTTGCCGCTCACCATCTTTACGAGGGGCCATGCATTGTCGTGGACTTCGGTACGTCGACCTGTGTCGACGTCGTTTCCGCCAAGGGTGAGTTTCTGGGCGGCTGCATCGCGCCCGGACTCGAGATCTCGACCGATGCCTTGGCGTCGCAGTCCGCTGCGCTGCGCAAGGTCGAATTGGTGCGCCCGCGTTCGGTGGTCGGCAAGAATACCGTCGAATGCATGCAGTCCGGTGCGGTATTCGGCTTTGCGGGCCTCGTCGACGGATTGGTCAACCGCGTCCGCGACGAACTACCGGAGTTCGGTGGTGACGACGTCTCCGTGATCGCGACCGGGGACAGCGCACCGCTGATCATTCCCGAGTCCGACACCATCGATCACCTCGAACGGGACCTCACCCTCGAGGGGCTGAGGTTGGTCTTCGAGCGCAATCAGGCGCGTCGTGGATCCGGTCGACGACCCGTCGCCTGATCGATGGTTTCGTTCCAGCGGTTTCGCGATTGCAAAAGTTATGCCACAATGGTGCTCGTGAATCGCTGCATGGGTGCTCAGGAGTGTTGTCGAGGCTGACCGCTGCCTTGACCAATTCACATTCCTTGGAGCTAGCTCGTGCTATCCACATATTCTGCAGATCTCTCTGTTTTGGCCCCGACTCTTACTGCTGACCGTGCTGTTTCCGCAGGTAGTAGCGCTAACCGTGGGGCGTCCGGACGTCGCCCGAGTGGTGCGTCGTTGCCTACCCGCCTTCGCCCGGCCGATCTGCTGCGTCTGACCGACGAGGGAGCAAACGGCGTGCTCGACGGCCGTTTCGATCACCTCATCCCCGACACCTTCCCGACGCTCGACCGTTGGTCCACCCGCTTGCACGCGGACGACGACGTCGATGTGTGGCTCATCAGTTGGGTGCCCGAACGCAACACCGAATTGCACGACCACGCAGGCTCGTTCGGTGCCTTGACCGTCCTCAGTGGTTCGCTCACCGAATTCCGTTGGGCCGGTGACGCCCTGGTGGAACGCCAGCTCGACGCCGGCGATCAGGCTTCGTTCCCGCTCGGATGGGTTCACGATGTCGTGCGTTCGACGGATGCTCCCGGTGCTCCGATCGAAATCAGCTCTGATGCACCGACTCTGAGCGTTCACGCCTACTCGCCGCCGCTGACGGCAATGTCCTTCTACGAAGTGACGGATCACCGGACACTTCGCCGCACCCGTACCGAGCTGACCGACCTGCCCGAGGGGGGCACCAAATGACCATCGACCAAATGCTCGACGACGCTCGCGCACAGATCGATCGTATGTACGTCTTCCAGCTCACCGAAGCCTTCCACCGCGGCGCGATCTTCGTCGACATTCGCCCGCAGGCGCAGCGCGCCATCGAGGGAACTCTTCCCGGTGCACTCGCGATCGAGCGGAACGTGCTCGAATGGCGCCTCGACCCCACCAGCAGCGCACACCTCGCGTTGGCCACCGACCACGACGTCGAGTGGGTGATCGTCTGCTCCGAGGGCTACACCTCGAGCCTGGCCGCAGCGTCGTTGCAGCAGTTGGGTCTGCACAAGGCCACCGATCTCGTGGGCGGGTACCAGGCGATCAAGGCCGCCGGCCTGCTCGGTGCGCTCAGCGGAGTTCGTCATTGCTCCCGCGAGTTGGCGGCTGTGTCAGCTCATTGAGGTATTTGCTGTGCGCCTTTATTAACCGCGGGCGGTTAATAAAGGCGCACAGCGGGTCTGGCGGTACATCTTCGGGCTCATTCCGTGATGACGGGTGAACGCGGTTGTGAGGGCAAAGGGGCTCGAGTAACCCACTTCTCGCGCGATCGACGACACCGTTCGTGCCGGGTCTGCGAGCAGATCCGCCGCCACCGACAAGCGCCACTCGGTCAGATAGCCAACCGGTCCGATCCCCATGAGGCTGGTGAACCTGCGCGCGAAGGCCGCTCGCGAACAGCCGGACTCCTGGGCCAAAGCCGCGACCGTCCAGGGGTGCTCCGGCCGATTGTGTATGAGCCGCAAGGCATGCCCGATGACGGGATCCTCGTAGGCCTTGATCCAACGCGGCGATCGATCCGGGTTCGCCGCGAACCACGTACGGACCGCCGAGATCAGAACCAGGTCGAGGAGCCTGTCCAACAACACTTCCTGCCCTGGCCCGTCCGCGGCGATTTGTTGTTCCAGAAGCGTCGTCATCGGCGTGGTTTCCATGCTGCGACGGACTACCGCGACGGGTATCAGGCTGTCGAGGATCTGACGGCTGACATAGGAGTCCAAACGGTATGTGCCCGTGAGCATGACGGTCTGACCACTGGTCGAGTTGCCCCAGGTGCGAACGCCGAGAACCGACATGTCCTCGAGTGCTGTGCCGTCGACCGCAGCGCAATTCTGTGCTTCGTCGATCAGTACGTGGACTGGTGTGTCCGGGTGATCGGCGACCGTATACGGATCGGGGCCGCGCAACAGTGCAACGTCGCCGGCCTCGAGATCTTCTGTCTGTCCGGTGTCGGAGACGACGACCGCGCTGCCTCGAACCAGAACCAGCACGGTGATCGGTGCGTGGTCCTCGATACGTAGTGACCACGGTGGATCGAGCAGCGAGCGCAGTAGAAAAGCGCCCTCCGCCCGCGATCCGGCCAGCATCATCGACAATGCATCCATGCTTCGACGGTAGACGCTGGCGTATGTTTTTGCGACCTTCGGCTATGGATCGTATTGACGCTCCGCGGTCGAATGAGTGCATGACGACAACAAGCGACATTCAATCGGCAGTAGTGATCGGTGGTACCGGCAAGACCGGTGCGCGCGTTGTGCAGAGGCTGACGGCGGTGGGAATCCGTACCCGAATCGCATCGAGAACATCCGGGGCGCGTTTCGACTGGAACGATCAGACGATGTGGCAGCCAGCAGTGTCCGGCGTCGACGTGGCATATGTGACGTATGCGCCAGATCTGGTTGTTCCGGAATCGAGCGCCCACATCGAGGAGTTCGCGGAGCTTGCGTACCGCGAAGGGGTTCGTCGCATGGTGCTCCTGTCCGGGCGCGGTGAACCGGCGGCGCAGAAAGCCGAGCAGGTTCTCGCCGACAGCGGTCTGGAATGGGCTGTGGTGCGGGCCAGTTGGTTTGCCCAGAACTTCAGTGAGGGGTACCTACTCGATCCGATTCGGGAAGGCCACCTGGCACTTCCGGTCGGTGAGGTGGGGGAGCCGTTCATCGACGTCGACGATCTCGCCGACGTGGCGGTGGCCGCATTGACTCGAACCGACCTCCTCGGCCGAGTTCTCGAGGTGACAGGTCCGGAGTTGCTCACTTTCGCGGCGGCGGTGGATGCGATTTCGACGGCGTCGGGTCGTCTCGTGACATTCGAAAGAATTGGACTCAAACAGTTTTCCGACGGCATGGCGGAGGTCGGCGTCCCGAGTGACGTCGTGGAGTTACTCAGGTACCTGTTTGCCGAGGTTCTCGACGGACGAAATCAAAGTGTGACCGGCGTCGTCGAAGCGGTCCTGGAACGACCCGCTCGAGATTTCACCACTTTTGCCGGCGAGGCTGCCCGAACGGGGGTCTGGTCGTGAAGAAGTCCGAGATCTTCTTGGAGCTGTTGCTCGGGGTGACTGCGCTCGGCGCGCTCGTTGCCGGTGGTGCGTTGTTTGCCTTCTCTTCCTTCGTGATGCCCGCCCTGCGGTCGGTGGATGCACATACCGCGATCACGTCGATGCAGGCGATCAACGTCGAAGCGCCGCGTAGTGCGTTGATGCTTCCGCTGGTCGGATCGGCGCTCACCGCGATCGCCGCTGGAATCTGGGCATCGATCTCCAGACCGGACGGCTGGGTCCTTGCTGTCGTCGGTTGCGTCGGGGTGCTCGCGTCCTTCGCGGTGACCGCGATCTACCACGTCCCTCGCAACGACGCGTTTGCCTCGGTCAGCACTACCGACGCGGCCGCATGGGCGTCGTACGAGGCGGGTTGGACTATGTGGAATCACGTTCGGGTCGGGCTGTACCTACTGTCGGGAATCGTGCTCGCGGTGGCCGCGGTGCTACCAGCAACAAACGCGGTGGACACGGCCCAGTAGTCTTGTACCCCGTGAGTGATGTAGAAGCCCAGCCAGTCGACGACACCCCCGAGCAGCTCCGTATCCGGCGCGAGAAGCGTGAACGGATCCTCGCGCAGGGGCAGGAGGCGTACCCGGTTTCGGTCGATCGCACCCACACGCTCGCGCAGATCCGCGCGGAGTACCCGGAACTCGAGCCGGACACGGCGACTGGCGTGCTGGTCGGCGTCGTCGGCCGCGTCATCTTCATGCGCAACACCGGCAAGTTGTGCTTCGCGACTCTGCAGGAAGGCGACGGTACCCAGCTGCAGGCCATGATCAGCCTCGCCGGCGTCGGCGAAGAGGCACTGGCTGCCTGGAAGTCCGACGTCGACCTCGGCGACTTCGTCTTCATCCACGGTGAGGTCATCAGCTCCCGTCGCGGCGAGCTCAGCGTGATGGCCGACGCGTGGCAGATCGCGTCCAAGTCGCTGCGCCCCCTGCCGGTTGCTCACAAGGAAATGAGCGAAGAGTCCCGGGTGCGTCAGCGCTACGCGGATCTGATCGTTCGCCCCGAGGCTCGCGACAACGCCCGCAAGCGCGTCGCAGTTGTCCGTGCGCTGCGCAATGCACTCGAGAGCCGCGGCTTCCTCGAGGTCGAGACGCCGATGCTGCAGACGCTGCACGGCGGCGCGGCAGCTCGCCCGTTCGTCACGCACTCGAACGCCCTCGACATCGACCTGTACCTGCGTATCGCGCCGGAACTGTTCCTCAAGCGTTGCGTCGTCGGCGGTATCGAGAAGGTCTTCGAGATCAACCGCAACTTCCGCAACGAGGGCGTCGACTCCACTCACTCGCCCGAGTTCGCGATGCTCGAGACGTACGAGGCCTACGGCACGTACGACGATTCCGCGAAGATGATTCGTGAACTCGTCCAGGAAGTTGCGCAGGAAGCATTCGGCACGCAGGTCCTCACCCTCGCCGACGGTTCCGAGTACGACGTCAGTGGCGAGTGGCAGGTTCTCGAGATGTACCCGTCGCTGTCGGCTGCCATCGGCACCGAGGTCACGCCGGATACGACGGTCGACGAGCTTCTCGCTCTGGCGGAGAAGGTCGGCCTCGAGGTTCCCAAGGACAAGGGTTACGGCCACGGCAAGCTCGTCGAGGAGTTGTGGGAACACCAGTGCGGCGATCAGCTGTACGGGCCGACGTTCGTCCGTGACTTCCCGGTCGAGACGTCGCCCCTGACCCGTGATCACCGCAGCAAGAAGGGTGTCACCGAGAAGTGGGACCTCTACATCCGCGGATTCGAATTGGCGACCGGCTACTCCGAACTGGTCGACCCGGTCATCCAGCGTGAGCGCTTTGTCGACCAGGCGCGCCTCGCGTCGGCAGGCGACGACGAAGCGATGGTGCTGGACGAGGAGTTCCTCGCCGCGATGGAACAGGGCATGCCGCCGACCACCGGCACCGGCATGGGAATCGATCGACTGCTGATGGCTTTGACTGGTCTCGGTATTCGCGAGACGATCCTCTTCCCGATCGTTCGTCCGTCCGCTCGCTAGCTTTACTTCGATCAAGGTTCGGCCGCACATGTTGCGGCTGAACCTTTTTCAGTTGGGGCGCTCCCAAGGTATTCGATAGTTCCCAACGACATTCGCCTGCGGCAAAGGATTCATCCATGCGCGGTCGCCCGAGTTTCGGACTTACGAATTGTTGCGATGATTTGGTCGATCGTGCCCTGGTTGAGTGCGTCAGGTAGTCCCTGATCCGACTGGACAAGGAAGACCATGACCTCGGCTGTGGAGTATCCGGGTGTGGTGACGACATCGAATTGTGCTGAGGGCGGATCGCATTCGTTGTCCGCCGGGATATTTGTGACGGTTGCGGTGTACCGGATCGCAGGGCGTCCGGAGATGGTGAAATTCGTGGGTCCGCCGTAAGCGATACTGGCGAGAGTGCCGTTCTTGGAGGCGAAGATTGCGCTCGGTAGAGGTCTTTTCTCGAGCCGTCGTCTGTCATGATTCCCCCGTCTGGATGCATCCCCCGATGCGTCGCGAGGAGTGTATCGGCACTGTCCTTGTCGCAAGACAAGTCGACCGGCATACCCGGTGGCGAGAAGTCCCAATCATCCTGACGAGCCGAGACAGGACGTTTGTCCAGGTGCTATTGTCGCTGCTTATCGAAGGATCTGGGGAGGAATGGTCGTGGTGAAAAAGGTTGTTGTCACGATGGTTGACGATCTGGACAAAAAATCACCCGCGGACGAAACTGTGGAGTTTTCCGTCGACGGAGTTGCTTACGAAATCGATCTCACCGCCGCCCACGCCGCGGAACTGCGCGATGCACTGAAAAAGTGGATTCCCCATGCGAGAAAGTCGAATTCCGCAAAATCGGCCAACGGATCGGTGGCCAAGTCTCGCCCAGTTGCCGACCGCGATCAGAGTGCCGCCATCCGCGAATGGGCCAAGGGTGCCGGCTTCGAGATTTCGGCCCGCGGTCGTATTTCCACCGAGGTGCGCCGAGCCTACGAAAAGGCCGTCTGAAATGGATCGCGAATGGATTCGGGCGCATTTTGCCGAAACGGATTGATAACGCGTTCTAGTTTGTTAGCGTCTGCACGGTTCGCATCTCTCGTAGAGGAGTCGGTCGTGCACAGAAACAGGTTGTTCGGGGGCGTGGTTCTTGCCGCTCTGATGCTCGTCGGGTTCACCTCCGTGGCTTCGGCTCAGGCTCCGTTGCCCGTGCCCAATGCCTTCCTTGCCGGTGTTCCTCAGGAGTTGGGAAATCCTGGCGGTTCAGCTCCTGGATCCAATGACTTTTCGTGTAAACCGACTGCCGAACATCCCAATCCGGTTGTGCTCGTTCACGGAACGGGTGGAAACAGGCAGACCAACTGGGCCACCTATGCGCCGTTGCTCGCCAACGAGGGCTACTGCGTCTTCGCGCTGACGTACGGCAACTTCCCCGAGCAACCGTGGCCGTTGTCGGCGATCGGTGGAATGCAGGAAATTCCTTCCAGCGCAGCACAATTGTCGAATTTCGTCGATCAAGTACTTGATGCCACGGGTGCTACATCGGTAGATCTGATCGGACATTCCCAGGGCACCATCATCAACGGGTACTACGCGAAGTTCCTCGGTGGTGCCGACAAAGTGGACAACATCGTCTCGGTGGCGTCGCTGTGGAAGGGAACGCTCGGAAACGAGCAGGCAAGTGTCGGCCGCAGCCTTCGCGAACTCGGGGTATCCGAGGCAGCGCAGGCCGGATTCCCGATCTGCAAGGCATGTCTGAACATGGGGGCAGGCTCGGAGTTCATCGAAAATCTCCGTGCGGGAGGCGTTTACGCGCCGGGTGTTCACTACACGAACATCACGACCCGCCACGACGAACTGGTGCTGCCGTATACAAATGGGCTGGAGCCTGGGCCGAACGCCACCAACATCGTCGTCCAGGACGGTTGTGAGCAAGACATCTCCGATCACCTCGCCATCGCGGCATCGCTGCGCGCCGCGACTTTTGCTCTCAATGCACTCGACCCCGCGCATCAGCGGCCGGTACCGTGCAACTCGGTATTGCCCGTCGTGGGTTGATCACTATGCGGAGGCCTTCGGTGGGGATTCGAACATGCGTGGGCGCTCTCGCTGTGGCGGGAGCCGTGGCCGTGTCCGCGCCGTCTCTTGCGTCGGCGAACGAACCTCTTCCCGTCCCGTCCGGTTTCCTCAGTGGAATCGCCCTCGAAGCGACCAACCCGGGCGGATCGGCCCCTGGCACCAACGACTTCTCGTGCACGCCTTCCGCTGCTCATCCTGATCCAGTCGTCCTGGTGCACGGGACGGCGGCCAACCGTCAGACCAATTGGGGCGTACTCGCACCCGTACTAGCCAACGAGGGATACTGCGTTTTTGCGCTCACCTTCGGGAATCGAACGGACCAGCCGTGGCCGATTTCCGCAGCCGGCGGTCTCGCACCACTCGGAGACAGCGCAGGGCAGCTGTCGGACTTCGTCGACGACGTTCTCTCTGCGACGGGTGCCTCGAAGGTCGACCTGATCGGGCACTCCCAGGGGACGACGGTCAGTGCCTACTACGCCAAGTTCCTCGGCGGTGACACGCACGTTTCCAAGATCGTCTCCATCGCTCCGTTGTGGGACGGCTCGGAGGTCGGCCCGCCGGAAGGCGTCGGGGGACCGGATTTCGACAACGCCAGCTTCGTCACCGAACTGCGCGACGCGGGCGTCTACTCCGATGACGTCGAGTACACCAACATCGTGACTCGGTTCGATCAAGTGGTCGTTCCGTACAGCAGCGGAATACTGGCCGCGTCGAACGCGTCGAACATAGTTGTTCAGGACGGTTGCGAGCAGGACCTGTCGGATCACATCGCGCTGGTGGCGTCGCAGCGAACGGCGACTCTGACGCTCAACGCGCTGGATCCGTCGAATCCGCGTGAGGTGCCGTGCGCTCGGGTACTCCCGATATTCGGCTGATCAGGCGTCGAAAATCGCTGTTCGCTTCAGGCGTACAGGAACCGGGAAACGATTCCCTCAGCTGCGACGTTGTGAACGGTAAGCAGTCCGGCTTCCGCCGCCAATCGGGTGGAGGAGCAGCAGGTGGACTTCGCGCCCTCTAGAGTAATAAGTGGGGTCGTGCAACCTTTGTCGATTCGTGGACGTCAGTCCGCTGACCGGCGAGGCGATCAGTCTGTAGTGCCGGAGCGAAACGCGGCGACCAGGGACGAGACATCCGGTCTCGAACCTGCCCGCCGGAGAGTGTGAGGGAGAGCGATGTTCGAGAGGTTCACCGATCGCGCGCGGCGCGTTGTTGTCCTGGCTCAAGAAGAAGCCAGGATGCTCAACCACAACTACATCGGCACGGAGCACATCCTTCTCGGCCTCATTCACGAGGGCGAAGGTGTCGCAGCCAAGTCGTTGGAGTCGTTGGGTATCTCCCTCGAGGGAGTCCGCAGCCAGGTCGAGGAGATCATCGGCCAGGGCCAGCAGGCTCCGTCCGGTCACATCCCCTTCACACCGCGCGCCAAGAAAGTCCTCGAGCTGAGTCTGCGCGAAGCGCTGCAGCTCGGACACAACTACATCGGTACGGAGCACATCCTGCTCGGTCTCATCCGTGAGGGTGAGGGCGTAGCAGCCCAGGTTCTGGTCAAGCTCGGTGCCGATCTCAACCGCGTCCGCCAGCAGGTCATCCAGCTGCTGTCGGGCTACCAGGGCAAAGAGCCCACCGAAACCGGTGGCACCCGCGGAGAGGCCGGCACGCCGTCCACCTCGCTCGTGCTCGACCAGTTCGGTCGCAACCTGACGCAAGCTGCCCTCGAAGGCAAGCTGGACCCGGTCATCGGCCGCTCGAAGGAAATCGAGCGTGTCATGCAGGTTCTCTCGCGTCGTACCAAGAACAACCCGGTTCTCATCGGTGAACCCGGTGTCGGTAAGACCGCTGTGGTCGAGGGCCTGGCTCAGGCAATCGTCAACGGTGAGGTCCCCGAGACCCTCAAGGACAAGCAGCTGTACACGCTCGACCTCGGGTCGCTCGTGGCCGGCAGCCGTTACCGCGGTGACTTCGAAGAGCGCCTGAAGAAGGTTCTCAAGGAGATCAACACCCGCGGCGACATCATCCTGTTCATCGACGAGCTGCACACCCTCGTGGGTGCGGGCGCGGCCGAGGGCGCTATCGACGCGGCCTCCATCCTCAAGCCCAAGCTTGCTCGCGGTGAGCTGCAGACCATCGGTGCCACCACGCTCGACGAGTACCGCAAGTACATCGAGAAGGATGCTGCCCTCGAGCGTCGTTTCCAGCCCGTTCAGGTGGGCGAGCCGACCGTCGAGCACACCATCGAGATCCTCAAGGGTCTTCGTGACCGCTACGAGGCTCACCACCGTGTCTCCATCACGGACGGTGCTCTCGTGGCAGCGGCGACGCTGGCCGACCGCTACATCAACGACCGCTTCTTGCCGGACAAGGCGATCGACCTCATCGACGAGGCGGGCGCGCGAATGCGCATCCGTCGGATGACTGCACCGCCGGACCTGCGCGAATTCGACGATCGCATCGCCGACGCGCGTCGCGAGAAGGAGTCCGCGATCGACGCGCAGGACTTCGAGAAGGCTGCGAACCTGCGTGACAAGGAGAAGACCCTCGTTGCTCAGCGCGCTGAGCGTGAGAAGCAGTGGCGTGCGGGCGACCTGGACGTCATTGCCGAGGTCGACGACGAGCAGATCGCCGAGGTTCTGGGCAACTGGACCGGTATCCCCGTCTTCAAGCTCACCGAGGAGGAGACCACTCGTCTGCTCCGCATGGAAGAGGAACTGCACAAGCGGATCATCGGCCAGGAAGAGGCGGTCAAGTCCGTCTCGAAGGCGATCCGTCGTACGCGTGCAGGTCTGAAGGATCCCAAGCGTCCCTCGGGCTCGTTCATCTTCGCCGGCCCGTCCGGTGTCGGTAAGACGGAGCTCGCGAAGTCGCTCGCCAACTTCCTGTTCGGCGACGACGACGCCTTGATCCAGATCGACATGGGCGAGTTCCACGACCGCTTCACCGCTTCACGTCTGTTCGGTGCCCCTCCCGGGTACGTCGGATACGAAGAGGGTGGCCAGCTCACCGAGAAGGTGCGCCGCAAGCCGTTCAGCGTTGTCCTGTTCGACGAGATCGAGAAGGCACACCAGGAGATCTACAACACCCTCCTGCAGGTGCTCGAGGACGGCCGTCTCACCGACGGTCAGGGACGTACCGTCGACTTCAAGAACACGGTGCTGATCTTCACGTCCAACCTCGGTACGTCTGACATCTCCAAGGCAGTCGGCCTGGGCTTCAGCTCGGGAACGGGCACGGAGTCGAACTACGAGCGCATGAAGCTCAAGGTTCACGACGAGCTGAAGAAGCACTTCCGTCCCGAGTTCTTGAACCGTATCGACGACATCGTCGTCTTCCATCAGCTCACGAACGAGCAGATCGTTCAGATGGTCGACCTGATGCTCGCTCGCGTCGAGGCGGCACTCAAGAACAAGGACATGGCCATGGAGGTCACCGACAAGGCCAAGTCGCTTCTGGCCAAGCGCGGATTCGATCCCGTACTGGGTGCACGACCGCTGCGTCGCACCATCCAGCGCGAGATCGAGGACCAGATGTCCGAGAAGATCCTCTTCGGAGAGATCGGACCCGGCCACATCGTGCTCGTCGACGTCGAGAACTGGGACGGCGAAGGCTCGGGCGAGGACGCGAAGTTCACGTTCACGCCTACCAAGAAGCCGATCGACGTGCCGGACGCACCGCCGATCGAGCTGACCAAGGCCGGCGAAAGCGAAAGCGCAGCAGAGTAGTACAGCAGAGTAGGTAACGAACGGGCGGCACCTCACCGGTGCCGCCCGTTTCGTGTATCACGGGAGAGGGCGTACACATGAACGACATCGAACTGGGTCACCTGCGTCGTTGCGTCGAATTGGCAACGGAAGCATTGGATGCGGGCGACGAACCTTTCGGTTCCGTCCTGGCAGCGGCCGACGGAACATTTCTGGCGGAGGATCGAAACCGGATCGCGGGCGGCGACAACACTCGCCACCCCGAGTTCGAGCTGGCTCGGTGGGCGGCTCAGTATCTGACGCCGGACGAGCGTTCGACGGCAACGGTGTTCACTTCGGGAGAGCACTGCGCGATGTGTTCGGCCGCGCACGCGTGGGTGGGCCTCGGACGGATCGTCTACATCTGCTCTTCGGCTCAACTCGGCGACTGGCTCGCGGAGTGGGGTGTGTCCCCGGCGCCGGTGAAGTCTCTGTCCGTCAACGAGGTTGCGCCGAACGTCCCGGTCGAAGGCCCGGTGCCGGAGTTGGTTCCGCTGGTGCGAGAACTGCATCGGAAGTTGCATTCGCCGAGTGCTTGACGGGCACACACAAACGGGCGGCACCTCGCTGGAGGTGCCGCCCGTTTGCGTGTGAAGTCAGGAAACTGCGTCGACCGCTCGAACCTTCTCTCGCAGTTCACCCTTGACGACCTTGCCGCTTGCATTGCGCGGCAGTGCTTCCACGACGACGATGTCCTTCGGGTGCTTGTAGCGCGCGAGACGATCGTTGAGGAAGCTGCTCAGCTCCTCGATGGTCAGGTCCACGGCTGAACCTGGCGCCATCGCGACGATCGCTACGGGCACCTCGCCCCACTTGGCGTCGGGGCGACCGACGACGGCGGCTTCGACGATCAATTCGTGTTCGTAGAGAACGTTTTCCACCTCCGCGCAGTAAATGTTCTCTCCGCCGGAGATGATCATGTCCTTCTTGCGATCCACGACGTAGACGAAGCCTTCGTCGTCGACTCGAACGAGATCGCCGGAGTGGAACCATCCACCGTGGAAGGCGTCAGCGGTGGCGGTGGGGTTGTTCCAGTATTCGCTCATCATCGTGGGCCCGCGGTAGACGATTTCACCGATTTCACCGGGCGCCACGTCGTCCATGTTCTCGTCGACGACCCTGGCCGAGATGGTCGGGATGACCCGACCGACGGATCCGAGCTTACGAATCGCATCCTCGCCGTCGAGAACGCAAGTGATGGGCGACATCTCGGTCTGACCGAAGACCGCGACATTGAATGCGTCCGGGAAGGTTTCGGCCATTGCCCGCAGGATCGTGTCGGACGACGGTGCGGCGCCCCACGAGATGTTCTTCAGCGACAGTGCTCGCGGTTGCGCCTTCTGTACGGCGCACACGGCCTGCCATTGCACGGGCACGAGGAACAAGCTGGTGACCTTCTCGGCTTCGAGAATGTCGAGTAGTTGACCCGGGTCGAATGCGCCGACCGGATGGATCACCGTGGTCGTGCCGAGTTGCAGGCTCGGCGCTATGGAACCGAGGGCTGCGATGTGGAACATGGGCGACGCGCAGAAGCCGATGGAATCGGCATTGAACAGGTGGAAGGCCCTGATACAGGTCAATGCTTGCGAAGACAGGTTGGAGTGGGAGAGCACCGAGCCCTTGGGGCGACCGGTGGTTCCCGAGGTGTACATGATGAGTGCAGGAGTGTCGTCCGGGATGTCGACGAACGCGTGCGACTCGCCCTCTTCGCTGATCAAGTCCTCGTAATTCAGGCTGTCACCCTCGGCGGGGGCGCCTACGGTGATGGAGATGTCGATACCCTCGGACGCGGCTCGCGCAGCTCCGGCCAACGGAGCCAACGGTCCTTCGGCGACAATGACTTTGGAGCCGGAGTCGTTTACCAGATAAGCGACCTCGGGTGGTGTCAGACGGAAGTTCACCGGAACAGCGATGGCGCCCAGTGCGTTGGTCGCGAGCACGACCTCGAGGTATTCGGGGCGGTTGAGCATCAGGATGAGCACGCGGTCGCCGAAGCTGACGCCGCGTCGGGCAAGAGCGTCCGCCAGCTTCTCGACGCGTGCGTCGAGGGTGCTCCAGGTGATGGAATCGCCCAGGAATCGCAGTGCGGTGCGATCGGGAATCATCTGCGCATGCCTGGCGATCTGATTGTTCCAGTTGGTGCGGCGTGAACGCTGCGCCTCGGAGACTGCATCGGTGGAGGCCATCGATGGGTTCCTCTCATGCGTGGGTGATTGTGTGACTCAGGCTACAGTGAGCCGTCGATTCGTACAGTGGTTTTGTTAACGAAAATTCGCAGTGATTACTTGAAGTGGGGCGCGCGTTTCTGCAGCATCGCCATCGCGCCTTCTTTGAAGTCCTCGCCAGTGAGAAGTTCTGCCTGGCCGGTATTTTCGAGCTCCAACGCAGCATCGAGGCGGTCCAGTGTCGCCGCATTGAGTGCGCGCTTGGTGAGTTCGAGGGCGCGTCGGGGAGCCTTCGACGTGCGATCGACGACGGAGTCGACGAGTGCGTCGAACGCGTCGTCGGCGACGGTGCGGGACACGAGCCCGAATCGCTCTGCGTCCTCGGCGGAAACTCGCTCGCCCAGCAATGCCATCTCGGCCGCTCGGGCACGTCCGATCGCTGCCGGTACCAACGCACTGGCGCCGCCGTCGGGCATCAGGCCGATGTTGACGAAGGAGAGGAGGAAATAGGCGCTCGATGCGGCGTACGTCAGGTCCGCGGCTAGAGCGATGGACACGCCGACGCCGGCGGCCGGACCGTTGACCGCGGCGATCACCGGGACCGGGGCGCTGGTGATGGCGCGAATCAGCGAAGTCGCCGCATCCATGACGACTTTCGGGTCTGCGGGGTTGGCGGCCGCTGCGGCGAGGTCGGCTCCGGTGCAGAACGCTCGACCGGATCCGGTGATGACGATGGTGCGAACGGCCGGGTCTGCGCCGCCGTCGTGGAGGGCAGCTGCGAAAGCAGTCATCGTGGGCAGATCGATCGCGTTCATCCGCTTCGGGCGGTCGAAGGTCAATCGCAGTACACCGTCGGTGATTTCGGAGCGAAAGCCCGTCTCGGCGGTGGCGGTCATGCCGCGCTCACAGCCGTGACGAATCCGGAAAGCCGTGAGGTGATGAGGTGTTCGGCCTCCGAGACCATGCGGTCGATCATGTCTGCGACGGTCGGGATGTCGTTGATCAATCCTTGGCTCTGTCCGGCGGACCAGATGCCTGCATCGAGGTCGCCGTCCTCGAAGACCTTGCGTCCGCGGGCTCCGGCTACCAGATGCTGAATGTCGCTGAACTGCGCGTCGCCACGTGCTTCGATGTCGACGACCTCGGCACTGATCGCATTCGCGGCTACGCGCGCGGTGTTGTGAAGCGTCCGGAAGATCAGCTTGGTGTCGCGTTCGGTGTTTGCGACAATCTGCTCTTTAACCGATTGTGCGACAGGGGATTCCGCGGTACACATGAAGCGAGTTCCCATGTTGACGCCGTCTGCTCCGAGCGCAAGCGCCGCGACGAGTCCACGTGAATCTGCGATTCCGCCTGAAGCGATCACCGGAATCGTGAGTTGCTGCGTGGCCGCCGGAATCAGAATGAGCCCTGGTATGTCGTCCTCGCCTGGGTGCCCGGCGCATTCGAAGCCGTCGATGCTGACGGCGTCGACGCCCAGTCTCTCGGCTTTGACCGCATGTCGAACTGCAGTGCACTTGTGGATAACCTTCACGCCCGCGTCCTTGAAATGCGGAAGATGATCGATCGGATTGGAACCGGCGGTTTCGACGATCTTGATCCCGGATTCGATGATCGCCTGGCGGTATTCGGCGTACGGCGGCGGCGTGATCGACGGCAGAATAGTGAGATTGACGCCGAAAGGCTTGTCGGTGAGATCGCGGGTTCGAGCAATTTCCTTGACGAGGTCTTCCGGTGTGGGTTGAGTGAGGCCCGTCAAGAACCCGAGGGCGCCGGAATTTGCCGTGGCCGCAACAAGTTCTGCCCGTCCCACCCACATCATGCCCCCTTGCACGATGGGATGGTCAACGCCGAACATTTCGGTGAAGCGAGTGCGAATCATCTGCTCACAACTACTTTCTTACGGTCGGTCATTCGGCATCGAACCCTCTTGCCGGCGAAGAAAACTTCACGCCGCAGGGAACGAGCCCGCCAGCGGACTACGTGCGAGGTTGTGCGAATCGTGACTAACATAACACCGCTGAGAGAGCGGGTGTCAAGACTCTTTTTCCGGAATCCGTCCGCCGCTACAACTGCGTTGTAGGGTTTCGGGTGAAGCAGTACCGGGCGCGAATTGCGACCTTCGCGACGGTTAACATGATCCGTTCGGACTCGCGCCCGTGGAAGTGCGGTGCAGCGGACGAAGGCAGTGCAAGAGAAAGCAACGGAAGTGGAGGGTCAGGTGCCCGGACAGACACGCGTCTCCGTGCGTGGCGGCGACCCTGCACCACGGACGCGTCCGAAGAATCGGAAGGCGCAAATCGCGGCCGCTGCTGCGGAAGCATTCAGCGAACGTGGCTACCACGCGGTGGGCATCGACGAGATCGCCGCGAAGGTCGGAATTTCCGGTCCGGCCCTCTATCGTCATTTCCCCACGAAATACGCCCTGTTCGTCTACACCGTGAACAACCTGACGCAGGCGTTGTTGGATGCCAGCGATCCAGCTGTGCACGGAAACGAAAATCCACGCGAGCAGTTGAACTCCACGATGGTGGGTGTCATCCGCGCGACGATCGAGAATCGGCGCCGGGGAGGGCTCTACCGATGGGAGGGCAGGTACCTGGTCGACGAGGATCGTGAGCAATTGCGGGTGGGAATGCGCACGCTCAATCTTCGGATCGCCGAGCCGCTGGCAGCGGTTCGTCCGGAACTCGACCCGGCGGATGTAGAACTCATCGCGCCCGCCGTGCTCAGTGTGATCGCCAGTATCACCGGTCATCGATCCGCGTTGTCCGCCAAGCAGATCGAAGCGCTGATTCTTGCGGCATGCTGGTCCGTCATCGGCGTCGAATTGCCCGCTGCCGAGGAGGACGGCGCGAGGGCAGGGGCGTCCGAACGCAAAACAGGCCTCGTACGGACGTCGAAACGCGAAGTGCTGCTTCAGGAAGCAGTGTTGCTGTTCTATCAGCGCGGCTACCACGACGTGAGCATCGAGGAGATCGGTGCCGCGGCGGGTATCAACGCGTCGAGTGTGTATCGGCACTTCGCGAGCAAGGCCGACCTTCTTGCTGCGGCCTTCCACCGTGCGTCCGATCGTCTGACTATGACGTTGGGCTCGGCGTTGGCTGAGTCGGAGACTCCTCTCGCGGCCGTCGAGACGTTGGCGAAGATGTACGTCGAGGTTTCGTTCGGAACCAGCGAACTGTTGGCCGTGTACTTTGCCGAGATCGGCAGTTTGCCGGATCGATCACGGACCGAGTTGCGCAACATTCAGCGTTTGAACGTCGAGGAGTGGGCGCACTTGTGTGTCGAGGCGCGTCCGGAGTTGTCGATCGTCCAAGCGCGGTTTCTCGTCCACGCGGCGCTCGGACTGGTCTTCGACATCGGCCGAATCGTGCACTTTTCCTCGGAGAACTCCGCGCAGGCCCGCGTCGAGAAACTGCTGTCCGCGACGCTCCTCGGGTAGTCCCGCCCGAAACAGTAGGTGTGACTTCACGTATCGCGGGTAGGTTCGTGATCGCAAGGCGTTCACCGAATCATGTGAAGACGGAAGTAGGGACAGCAATGCCAACTCGTACCGCACGCACCGCCTGGAACGGCACCCTCGAGGCCGGATCGGGACAGGTGGAACTCACCAGCTCGGGCGTCGCCACCTTCGACGTGTCGTTCCCCAAGCGCGCAGCTGAGGAGGCCGGCGGAACCACCAGCCCCGAGGAACTCATCGCCGCGGCGCATTCGTCCTGCTACGCGATGCAGTTGTCGGCCCTGATCGCCGAGGCCGGCGGGACCCCCCAGAGCCTCGACATCACCGCGGACGTGTCACTCGGCCCCGACACGGTCGGATTCAAGCTCACCGGAATCAAGCTCACCGTTCGCGCCGAGGTCGACGGCCTCGACGCCGACGGTTTTGCCAAGGTTGCCCAGGCGGCCAAGGAAACCTGCCCGGTCAGCAAGGCGCTGACCGGCGTCGACATCACGTTGGATGCGGCCCTGGACTGATCATCTCGCGCTCGGGCGCCCCCTCCGGCGCCCGAGTGCGGTTGTGTGTGACGACCAGGTAGCTCGCGAACAGGATCGGGAGCACCCACAGGTCCGAGGGATCGCGATAGACCAGGATCGGCAAGAGATCTCCGCGGAATCCTCCTGCGGTCAGGCGGAGAAACCCGATCACCCACTCGTATGCGTCGCCGATCGGCGGTATCACCTTCACGGCGGCGAAGCCGATCCCCGTGACTGCGATGGACCAGGCGATCGCTGCTCGCCCCACCAGACTTCGCCTGAGCACCTCGAGAACCGAGAGCAGAAGCAGGGGAAGCAGGAACACACCGGCGACGTCGGACAGCTTGCCCGTCATCGTGTTCCCGAATGCCCCTTTGAGTACGTGGTCGTTGATCAAGATGACGGCCACCGAGACCAGTGCCCACGGATTCAGCAGCAGATCGCCCGGACGGTTCACGACAGGTTGATGGTTGCCGAGCCGGACGAGAACAGATCGCACTTGAACTGAAGGCGCAGACCGGTGGCGGCTTCGGGGACCTCGTACGCCAATTCGCCTCGTTTGGCAGCGCCCGGCGCGAGCTCTCCGTCGACACTCGACGTGCTGCTGTCGGTGAACGTGATGTTGTACGACTTGTTTGCCGAGTCCTGCAGTTCGAAGCACATCATCGACGAGACCGTCGACGGCTTGTCACTGTTGTTGGTGACCTCGGTGTCGACCACGACGTAGCGGTTTCCGGGATCAGCGGTGATGAACTGATTGGTCGAGACGTAGGGATCTACGACGCCGTGTACCTGGACGCGCCAGTCGCCCAGTTCGACGACGTCACCGATTCCGAAGGCGGCCGCAGGTGCGGCGGAAGAACCGTTGTCGTCGACCTTCTTCGCTTCGTCGGTCTCGCCCGAGGCGATGGTTGCGAACAGGGCTGCGCCGACGGCGAGGAGGGCGAGGGGAGTGCGGAGTGATCGCATGATGTGCGCCTTTCGAGAGTTGGTATGGCACAAGTCAACGATGTGAGGACTGCTCACCGCTTCGGTCGAAAGATCGGTCCGCCTCATCCTTTCGGTCGGAGCCTGGCGGTTCGTCCACCCGTTCGGCTGATTCGAGGCGTCGGTGGCGGTGGATACGCTTGCTCGGTGATCACCACCAAAGGAACCGTTGTGCGACGACGCGTATGGACTACCGCCGCTGTCGCGTTCAGCCTTTTCTGTTCCTTCATGACGGTGGGCATCGCAGGCGCGTCGGGAAATATGCCACCGGTATTGGTCGGTATCGGGTTCGTCCTGGGCGTGGCCGGTGGGATATCGCTTGTGTGGCGCCATCAGTATCCCTGGGTGGTTCTGGCGATCACGCTGGTCGGCCCGTTGTTCTTCCCCACCGATGCGACGGCGGCGCTCATCGCATTGTTCGCCGTTGCTCGGATCGCGCGTGGGCCTCGGCTTGCTGCCGCTGCGGCAGCTGTCTTCGTCGCGTGCGGAATTTCGTTGACCTACGACGCTTTTCGCAATCGTGAGTACTCCGTTCTCACGATGGGAACGATGAAACCCAAGGACGGTTCGGCGGTTGTTCAATACGACGTCGCCATCTGGATCCCGTGGCTCGTCGCAGCCGTCATGGTCGGCATCGTCGTGGCGCTCTCGCTCCTGATTCGGACCAGAACCGAACTCGTCGAGGCCGAACACGTACGGGATCTTGCCACCGAGAAAACAGACGTGATGCGCGACGAGATGATTCGCACCGAGGAACGAACGCGGATCGCGCGCGACATGCACGACACGATCGCGGCCAGTCTGAGCCGGATTTCGTTGTTCGCCGGTGGGTTACAGGTCAGCGCGGCAGACAATCCCGAGAAGGTCGTCAACACCGCTGCGATGATCAGAACCACCGCGCACGAGGCTTTGGACGAATTGAAGGGAATCGTCGGAGTGCTCAGGGGAAGCGGTGATCGCCGCGAACACGGCGGGCAC
Organism: Rhodococcus sp. RCBS9; assembly: GCF_029457415.1. Taxonomy (NCBI): domain Bacteria; kingdom Bacillati; phylum Actinomycetota; class Actinomycetes; order Mycobacteriales; family Nocardiaceae; genus Rhodococcus; species Rhodococcus sp. RCBS9. The sequence continues at coordinate 3,346,344 of NZ_CP120422.1, forward strand.
CAGGGGATCGACGCGATCGGCGATCTGGTCAACGGTGCACGCGCCGCGGGCATTCACTGCCGTCTCGAATCGGAGCTGCTCCCGGGTGATGTCGGAATGTTGGCGGGGCACGTCTGTTATCGCGTCGTTCAGGAATCGTTGACCAACGTCCAGAAGTACGCGAGCGACCAGATGCTCGTCATTTCGGTGACCGGGTCGCCGCACGACGGAATTCGTATCCTCGCACGCAACAAGCTGAGCGAGCTTGCACCCATGACGTCGATCGGTTCGCGGTCCGGCTTACGCGGGTTGGCCGAACAGGCAAGAGAAATCGGCGGCAAGGTGGAGGCAGGCGCGCTGGGGGACGATTTCCTCGTCAGTTGCTGGGTGCCCTGGTCGTCGTAACCCTCCCACCCTCCGACTGTCGGGGGCTCTGGGTAATCTGAGCGCACTATGGACGCTGACTCGCGCATCACAGTTTTGATCGTCGACAACGACGCCTGGGTTCGGCGCGGAATGAAGGACATCCTGGAAGCAGCGCCGGACATCGTGGTGGTTGCCGAGGCCGAGGACGGCGATCAGGTCGCAGCCAAAGTCACTCGGTTTCGTCCGCACGTGGTGCTGATGGATCTGAAGATGGCACGGGTCGGTGGCTTGGAGGCCACCCGAGAGTTGATGACCATGAGCAATCCGCCGAAGGTCATTGCGATGACCGCCTTCGACGTCGACGACATGGTCGTGCAGGCGGTCGAGGCGGGCGCGCACAGTTTTCTGAGCAAGGACGCGGCCCCACAGGCGTTCCAGCAGGCAGTACGGGTGGTGGCGTCGGACCACTCGTTGTTCAGCTCCGATTCTCTACGTGCCATCGTGGCCTCGGCGCCGCGTCGGCAAGCACCCGACCTGACTCCCCTCGCTTCGCTCACCGAGCGTGAGCGCGAAGTGCTGACAATCCTGGCGACAGGCGCGGCCAACAGCGTCATCGCGGAGCGGCTGTACCTCGGTGAGACCACCGTCAAGACGCATATCTCCTCGTTGTTCGCCAAACTCGGTGTGCCCAACCGGGTGAGTGCGTCGTTGATCGCGTTCCGGTGTGGTCTGGTCACGTGATTCTGTGACCTCGTGACGCGAGCCGGGACTAATCCCGGCCCTGTTCGTTGTTGCACCTTCGGTGACTGATCAAATCGTGATTGACCAAGACGTGACCATCGAAGTGTGGTCTGACGTCGCTTGTCCGTGGTGCTACATCGGAAAGACCAGGTTCCTTTCGGCTCTGGATCGTTTCGAGAACAAGGACCGCGTCAACGTCATCTGGCGCTCGTACCAGCTCGCTCCGGAGACCCCGGTGGGAGAGGGACGAACCGAACTCGACGCCTTGGTCGAGATGAAGGGGATGGCGCCTGAACAGGTACGTCAGATGTTCGCCCACGTCAGCGCGACGGCAGCCGAGGTCGGCTTGACCTTGGACTTCGACACCGTGATCGCCGCCAACACCTTTGATGCGCACAGGTTGCTGCATCTCGCGGGTGAGCGGCAGAACGAACTCCTCGAAGCGCTGTTCAAAGCGCACTTCAGCGACGGCAAGGTGATCGACGACCGTGAGGTGCTGGTCGAGCTGGCCGTGAGCGTCGGCCTCGACGCCGACGTCGTGCGCGAGCAACTGGGCTCCGATGCCGCAGCCGAGGCTGTTCGCGAAGATCTGTCCATGGCCCGCCAACTGCAGGTCAGCGGCGTTCCGTTCTTCGTCGCCAACCGTGCGGTCGCAGTATCCGGCGCTCAACCCGAAGAGGTGTTTCTGCAGTTGCTTACTCAGGCCTCCGAACCGGCCTGAGTAAGGCGAGCGGCACGAACTGCCGGGGCGTTCGAGAACGGCAACAGATGTGCACCGTCGTCGGGGCAGGAAAGCGTGACGTGCGCTGCATCGACGAACCGGTACGGCTGCGCTGCAACAACTCCGGCAAGGTTCTTGCGCAGACGCGACATCTCGGCCCGCGCGGTCACCGTGCGGGCCGGGTCACCGAAAAGATCCTGCGCCAACCGCGATGCGGTCAGTCCACGCCTCTCGGATCCGAGGAGAAACAGAATCTCCGCATGCCGCTGGGTCGGGGAGTAGGCCCATTCGCCCAACCCCGACGTGACGGTCACCGACATGTTCTCGGAATCGCGCAGATCGATATGCACCGTGGGCGCACTGATTTTCTCGCCGGTGGCGATCGGCCGGACCACCCACCCGCCGGGAAGTGGATCCAGTTCGCACAGACCCAAAGCGGGGAACCACGTCCTGCCGGGAGCCAAAGCCGCGGGGAGCAGCACGCGCGAGCGATGAGGTAGCGCATCGACCGCCGCTACCCAGCCATGAGTATCGATCACCAATGCCGGTGATCCGCTACGAGCAAGCATCGGCCCTGCAACAGAACGCAATTGATCGAGATTGTCCCGATGCTTGTCGCGCAGGTGTGATTGCGCGAGGCGTGCGACGGCGTCGACCAGAGCGAGTGTGGTGGGGTGGACGGTCTTGGCGGGACCACTGATGTCGACGACGCCGATGACACGGTCGTCCCGCGGATCGCGGATGGGTGCCCCCGCGCAGGTCCACGGATGATGGCTGCGCGCATAGTGTTCCGCCGAGAAGATCTGAACCGCCTGTCGTGACACTAATGCCGTTCCGATGGCGTTGGTGCCGACGCTGTCCTCGGCCCAGTTCGCACCCTCGACAAATCCCAGACGCGCAGCTTGGTCCAGTACTCGATGGGACCCGCTGCGCCACAGAACAGTTCCGCGAAGATCTGCGACGACCATGATGTTCTCACCGCTCGCGGTGACCGATTCGAGTCCGCGTGTCACGTCGTCGAGGACGTCGTACAGTCCGGACTCACGACGACGGAGATCGAGTTCGGCGACGTCCATGGACGGTTCGACCCGGTTGTGTTCGGGGTCGATACCTAACTCGCGCAGGCGTTGCCACGATTGGCGGACCACGTCCCTTGGGCGGGCCGGTGCGCGGTCTCCGGCCATCGTCGCGTCGTACACCGCGGCGAGGGTCCTCGCGTAGTCGCGAGGATCCTCGCCGGGCGGCATCGCAGGCTCGGGCAACCGCTTTTTCAGCGAAGATACCGTTTTCAGCGAAGACACCGCTTTCAGTGAAGACACCGCGGTCAGCGGTAGACGAGGCCGCCGTCGATGAGACCGGCCTGACCGGTCATGTAGTCGGAATCGGGCCCGGCAAGGTACGAGACGAAACCGGCGACATCGTCGGGGGTTTCAGCTCGACCCAGCGCAATTCCGCCGACGAACTTCTCGTAGGTGGCGCCCTCTGCCGCACCGGTCAACTCGGCGAACCTCTTGTCGATCGTCACCCACATGTCGGTGCCCACGACGCCGGGGCAGTACGCGTTGACGGTGATTCCGTCGGACGCGTATTCCTTGGCCGCAGCCTGAGTGAGGGCCCTGACCGCGAATTTTGTTGCGCTGTAAACACCTAACATGGCGAACCCGTCGTGACCGGCGATGGATGACGCGTTGATGATCTTTCCGCGCTGACCCAGAGCTTGGAACTTTGCTGCTGCAGCTTGAATTCCCCACAGGACGCCGTCGACGTTGACGCTCCAGATCTTGGAGACCTCTTCCGGCGTCGCGTCGGAGATCGGGCCGACGAGAGCGATTCCCGCGTTGTTGACGATGACGTCGAATCCGCCCAATTCCTGGTGTGCATGTTCGACGGCTGCGTGAACCCGCGCGCGATCGCTGACGTCGGCGACAAACGTCGTTGCACGACGGCCGATCTGTCTGATCTCGTCGGCAACCGCATCCAGCTTGGTTTGGTCGAGGTCGACCAACGCGATGTCGGCGCCGTCGTGGGCGAGGCGGAGAGCGATTCCGCGTCCGATGCCTTGGCCGGCGCCGGTGACCAGTACTACCTTGCCCGTGATGCTCATGCAGTTTCTCCTCGTAAGCAGTGAACCGGTTGCCTGGGAACCGGTGAGTGATTTGTATGTGACGGCGACCACAATGCGGAAGGGTTGCACCGTGTTGCAATTCCGCAGAATGGGGCAGCGGTTGCAACCCTCGGCAACCCTCCCGGTACCCCGCGCGACGGCTCCATAGTTGCGCCACCACTTCGCGAATCATCTTGCGAGACAATCTGGGAGAGGGCACATGACCGCTACAGTCGACACACCCACGGAACCGGCCACGCCGAGCCGACAACCGTCACGCCGCTGGATCGGGTTCGGGATCGCGAACCTCGTGATCGTTCTCGTGCTGGCCGTGGCGAGTTGGTACCTTCTGGCCGATCCGACCACCAGTCCCTGGAGTTTCTATCCTCTGCCGTTCAACGCGGCGCTTTTCTGGGCAATCCTTTTTGTTGTGTTCATCGGCTTCAACTGCGAGTTCGCCGGCTTCGACCGACTCCCGCAGCCGGCGAAAGGCCTGGCGATCATGGTCGCGACCGCGGTCTTCGCCGTCGTCGTGACGTGGCTCCTGGCAAACGGCTTGGGGAGTTTGTACCCGGATTTCGCGGCCGATCGTGAGGGCGGCCTCGGATATTTCGCGGGTGCGCTGTTCGTGCTCTTCGGCTTCGGGACCTGGGTGATGGTGGTCCTGAACTGGCAGCATTGGCCGTGGACTTCCCTGGGGATGAAGCAGCCGTTGGTGGGTTTGTGTGAGATCGCGTTTGTCGCCGTCCCGACGCTGGCGCTGTACTTCGTGTTCGGTCTGCCGTCCGTGTCGCTGTCCGCCACGGATCCGTTGATGACCGTCGACACCGTGCTCGGGTGGTTCTACTGCGTCGTGGTGGTTGTGATCCTGACTGGCCAGACGCTCGACAACTGGCCGTGGCGACTGTTCGGCGGCGGGGGTAAGACGGCGCTCGCAGCCACGATCGGTAACTTCGCCGTCGGAACCGGCTTGTACTTCGTGGCACTTCCGGTCGTGAAGACGCTGGTGGGAAGCGATGCCGTTGCCGAGTTGGGCGGTGTGATCCATCAATTCCCGGCGCAGCTCGGGGTGTGCTGGGCTTTCTGGATGATCTTCTGGGCCAACGCCTTCGGTAACAAACCCACGGGCTTTGCGGACGGGGTCAACCTGGCGATCCGCGCGCTGCTCACGTTTGTGCTCGCGGTGGTCACATTCTTGTTCTATTACCGCTTTGCAGCAGAGCACATTCTTCACGAGCCGGCAGTTGTCGACGGATTGCACGGCAATGCACTGGGTTTCGTGGACTGGGCCGTGTTGTGGACGCTGTTCTACGTCGTGGGATTTCAGTCGCTGGGACTCGGCAGATTCAAGCCTGCTGAGGGGTGAGTCGGTTGCCCGCACATCGGTGCGGGCAACCGGTATCGGACGCCGGCACCGCGTCAACTGATTGCAACAGACTGCAACGCTTGTGACCGGGGCCACTTATGAGATGTGCTGTGTGTCACATTCACAAACAAGGAGAAGTGATGACGCAAACCATCGATTCCGCAGTCACCCCCGAGGTGAAGTTGACGGCGGTGACACCTCAGGAGCGCGTCGACGCCTGGCTGGCGGATTTCGAGTCGGCCCTCGCGGCTCGTGACATCGAGCGTGTGGCAGGCAAATTCGCACTCGACAGCTTCTGGCGAGACCTGGTGTCGTTCACCTGGAACATCAAGACCGTCGAGGGTCGCGAGCAGATCGCCGACATGCTCTCCGCGCGACTCGACGACACCGATCCTTCGGGATTTCGGACGACCGAGACGCCCGACGAGGCCGACGGCGTCACGTCAGCCTGGATCGAGTTCGAGACTGCAACCGGTCGCGCGCACGGGCACCTTCGTTTGAAGGGAGATGAAGGTTGGACCCTGCTGACGTCGCTGCAGGAGTTGAAGGGGCACGAGGAAGGCAAGGGCACTCGTCGTCCGCGCGGCGCCAAGCATGGGGCAGACCCGAACCGCATCACGTGGGCCGAGCAGAAGGAGATCGAAGACCGCGAACTCGGTTACACCACACAGCCTTACGTCGTGATCGTCGGCGGCGGCCAGGGCGGCATCGCGCTCGGCGCCCGGATGCGTCAGCTCGGAGTACCGGCCATCGTGATCGACAGCCACGAGCGACCCGGCGATCAGTGGCGCGGACGCTACAAGTCCCTGTGCCTGCACGATCCGGTTTGGTACGACCACCTGCCCTACATGCCGTTCCCCGACAACTGGCCGGTGTTCGCGCCCAAGGACAAGATCGGCGACTGGCTCGAGATGTACACCAAGGTCATGGAGGTTCCGTACTGGAGTTCCACGACCTGCACCTCGGCGTCGTTCGACGAGAAGGCCCAGGAATGGACCGTCGAGGTCAACCGCAACGGCGAGAAGCTGACGTTGCGTCCCAAGCAGTTGGTGATGGCGACGGGTATGTCCGGCAAGGCCAACGTTCCGACGTTCCCCGGGCAGGACAAGTTCCTCGGCGATCAGCACCACTCGAGCAAGCACCCCGGCCCGGATCAGTACGTAGGCAAGAAGGTCGTCGTGATCGGGGCCAACAACTCCTCGCACGACATCTGCGGCGCACTGTGGGAGAACGGTATCGACGTCACGATGGTGCAGCGCAGCTCGACGCACATCGTGAAGTCGGATTCGCTGATGGATTTGGGCTTGGGCGATCTGTACTCGGAGCGAGCACTGGCCGCCGGCATGACGACACACAAGGCAGACCTCACGTTCGGTTCGCTGCCGTACCGGATCATGCACGAGTTCCAGATCCCGGTGTACGACGCAATCCGTGAGCGCGACAAGGATTTCTACGATCGCCTCGAGAAGGCGGGCTTCGAGCACGACTGGGGCGACGACGGTTCGGGCCTGTTCATGAAGTACCTACGCCGTGGCTCGGGCTACTACATCGATGTCGGCGCTGCCGAACTGGTTGCCAATGGAGACATCAAGCTCGCGCACGGCAACATTCGTGAGCTGACCGAGAACAGCGTGATCCTCGAAGACGGTACGGAATTGCCTGCCGACGTGGTGGTCTACGCGACCGGTTACGGCTCGATGAACGGCTGGGTGGCGGACCTGATCGGTCAGGACACCGCCGACAAGGTCGGCAAGGTGTGGGGCCTGGGGTCGAACACCACCAAGGATCCGGGACCGTGGGAAGGCGAGCAGCGCAACATGTGGAAGCCGACGCAGCAGGAAGCGCTGTGGTTCCACGGAGGCAATCTGCACCAGTCGCGCCACTACTCGCTGTACTTGGCGTTGCAGTTGAAGGCGCGCTACGAGGGCATCCCGACGCCGGTGTACGGACTGCAGGAAGTGCATCATCTGAGCTGAAAAAGAACTGCTGTGCGCCTTTATTAACCGCGGGAGGTTAATAAAGGCGCACAGCAGGTTCAGCGAAGGGCGTACTTCTTTGCTACTTCGGTGTTCTTGGTTGCGCGCTCGGTAAGGAAGGCGAATGCCAACCCGAGTACGAGCCAGAGCGTCGCCTGCGTAGCGAGCGAGGAAAGTCGGAACTCCCACAGCAGAGTTGCCGGGAAGTCCTCGCCCACCTCGTTGATGCCGGGAAGCGAGACGTAACCGATCGTGGCGATCACCAGGAACGCAGCCACCGGAGCAGCGATGCGCACGCTGAGGAACTCGTGCCCGGAAACTGCCTTTGCCGCCGCTGCTGCCGCGGTGACGGACAGCAGCCCGAGAATCACGGCGGCCAGCCACAGCAGTGTGCGCTGGTTGATGGTGTCGGGATCTCCGACGGCCGGCGGATTGGCCGGGTACTTGAAAAAGGGGACAGCCTCGATAGCCAGCCAACCACCGACGGCGATGGTGATCGCCAACAACGGCCCGGACATTCCGGTGAGTCGTCGAGCGTAATTGGCAACGACCGAGAAGATCGCCCCGAGTGCCAGTCCGGCAAGCGCCGTGGCCAGGAACAGCCCGGCGCGCTGCCCGTCGCGGCTCACCAGTGGTTCTTCTTCGTCACCGTGCGAATGCCCAGCGGCTTCGCCGGAAACCTCACCGGTGGCGCTGTTGGCTTCTTCGATCGCAATGGCAGCGTTGACGTGCGGTTCACCCAGCACGAATGCAACTCCGCCGGCAAGGATGCCTGCGATCAGACCAGCCAACAAACCACGAATGAGAAGCTTCGTGAAATTGTCGACTAGTGGCACGGCAGGCCCATCAAGTGTCGACCATCGTGCATCAATTCATGCATGTACATGCCGGTGCGAGAGATAGCGCCCTGGTCGAATCCGACCAGGTAGAGAGCCAGCATCGCGAACAGAACTACTGCAGCGGCGAGGAAAGCAAGACGAGTCGAATCGATCGACGTATCGGGAGAATAGGCGAGAGCCATCGAAGCCTCCTGGGATTTTCGCGTCCCCTAGGTCCATGCGATGGCCGAAGTGTCTGGCTGTCGAAATAGTCGTGCCGAAAAAGGCACTTCACCTCGAATTACAGTGGCGCGACCGCTCCGGGCTTTCACCGGATTCCTGTCGGACCATCGCGTTTACATGCGAACTTTTGCACTACAGCCCGCACCGTGTCAACGCGTGAAGCCGAGATGACCGTCGATTGTGCCCGCCAAGGCAGGCACAATCGCTCGAGATCAGCTCTTTGCGGCGACGTCCAGGACAACTTCGAATTCGAGCAACGACGCACCCGAAGCGACGGGCTTCGCGCGCTCGCCGGAATGGGCTTCACGGGCGGGGCCGTCACGCCAATCGGCGAACGCCTGCTCGGACTCCCACTGAGTCACCACGAAGTAGCGGCTCTCACCGGCGGTGGGGCGGAGGAGTTGGAATCCGAGAAAGCCCGGGGAGTTCTCGACTGCGTGAGCGCGTGCTGCGAAGCGCTTCTCCAGTTCGGGGCCGGCGCCCTCGGGGACCTCGATTGCATTGATCTTCACGACTGCCATGCAAGCGACATTACCCGCGCACCTTCACCGCGTACCGTGACACTCGTGTTGCATGACGAAGGTGGAACGGGACAACCGATTCTGTTGTTGCACGGCCTCATGGGCAGCTCCCGAACGTGGCGACGCCAGGTGCCGTGGATCCGCGAGTTCGGCCACGTCTACACCTTCGACGCTGCCGGTCACGGCAGGCCGGCGCCAGCGGCACTGACTACCGAGGCATTCGTCGAGGACCTGACATCGGCGGTTGCGTCCATCGAGGAGCCGATGATCGTGATCGGTCATTCGATGGGGGCTCTGCATGCGTGGTGCTTCGCCGCCGCGCATCCCGAAAAGGTTTGTGCGCTGGTCCTCGAAGACATGGCCCCGGACTTTCGTGGACGCACCGCTGCGGACTGGGCGCAGATGATCTCGGCGTGGCCGCAGCCGTTTGCTTCCGAGGAGGCGATGAAGGAATTCTTCGGCCCCGTCGCCGGCCAGTACTTTCTCGATTCTTTCGACCGCCGCGACGACGGGTGGTACCTGCACGGCGACGTGTCGACCTTCCGCGACATCTCGGAGGAGTGGGGCACGAGGCATTTCTGGGATCAGTGGAAGGCGATCGAGGTGCCGACCTTGCTGATCGAGGGAGAGTTCACCATCACCCCCGAGGGACAGATGCGAGAGATGGCCGAGAGGCCGGGAACTCGGTACGTACGTATTGCCGATGCAGGCCACCTGGTCCACGACGATCAACCGCAGCGCTATCGCGAAGTGGTGACGGAATTCCTTCAGACCGTGAGCTGACTTCGGATCGACGCGCCCACCTGCTCCAGCTCGACGGCTCGCCTGGCGAGGAGTCCAGCAGCGAACTTCGCCTTGTCGCCGCGATGGCGGGGGACGACGTGCAGGTGCGAGTGGAACACGGTTTGGCCCGCGGCACGCCCGTCGTTGACGAGAAAGTTGACTCCGTCAGCGGCGATGTCGCAGCGGCGTAGAGCTCCGGCGATGAGCGTGCCGACGCGGAACATCTCTGCGCCTTCGTGACTTTCGAGAGCATCGAGGTTCTCTGCATGACGCTTGGGGACCACCAGGGTGTGTCCGCGACTCACCGGCCGTGCATCGAGGAATGCGAGAGTTGTCTCGCTCTCGTGAACGAGAATCGCCGGCTCGGTCAGCGCGACGATCTTGCAGAAGACGCAGGAATCGGTGCTCATGCCTACAGAATGTAGTCCGAAATCAGATCCGACCCCGGACTACAGCAAGCGCAGTTGGCGTGCCCTCGTGATCGCTTCGTTTCGATTGTGTACGTCGAGCTTCTTGTAGAGAGTGCGCAGTTGAGTCTTGACGGTGTTGACGGACACGTACAGTTTGTCGGCCATCGCAGCCGACCCCATGCCGAGCGCCAGGAGTGAGAGGACTTTCTGTTCGCGTTCGGTCAGCTCCACGATATGTACGAATTCCGGAAAAGATTCCGCAGGAGCCCTTTTCGAGAATTCGGCGAGTGCACGCGATTTCGTTTCGGCCATCGATTCGAGTTTCTCGACGTCCGACGATGCGATGGTCGCGAACGAACGTAGAAGTCCGGTCTGATCCGCGATGCTGCACGCTCTGGACCACTCCTGAGAGGCGAGGCGTGGCTCACCCAGCTCGGAGTGGGCAACCGCTTGCACCAGAAGCGATTCCATCTGTGCCCGCGGATAGGATACGCCAGACCAGTCGAACTGGTGACACAGCGCCACCGCGGCCTCGTTCTGGCCGATCCGCTGACGTAAACGCGCCACCGACGTGAGCGTCCACGGGTTGGCTGCAGGATCGATGATCTCCTTGGCCAGTGCTACGGCATTGTTCCCCTGTCCGAGAGCGAGCAAGAGATCGATCTCGGCGGATTGCAACAGAGGAAGCGCGAAAGATGTAGCCGTGTACTGCTTGGAATGTGCTTCGATCGCATTGTGGAGCAACAGTAGTGCCGCAGTGTGGTCGCCGGAGGTCAAGGCGAATTGGCAATGCGCATAGACGACGAATGCCCACAGTTCCTCGGTGTCGGACGGAAGACCGAGTTCGGTCAATGCGAGACGTGCGTCGTCGAAGTCGAGTGTGTCGAGAGCAGTGAGCGCCCGTGCTGTCAGGCCGGCGATCTTGACCACAGGTTCGAGCCAACCGCCGGGGTCCGGATGCTTCTGTTCGAGTTCGGACCAGTGTGTGGCCTGCCGCGGCTCACCAGCCAGCGCCCAATTCAGGGCGGCACTTCCCGCAGAGTTACGAGCGATGAAGTCGACTCCATGAGACAGGGCGCCGTGGTACGCCATTCGAGCCTTGATCGTGGATTCTGTGAACCTGCCGCTCAATTGAAAATTGATCGCCCATTGAAGTCGCATGAGAGGGAGCTGTGCGCTGACCGCTTCCGGGTTGTTCTCCAGCGCACTGCGACTGAGATGAGACAGGCGCCTGGTGGTTTCTGCTGCGAGCCCGTACTCGCCGGCCATCCTGAGCATGATCGATTGAACGCAGGCAATGCTCAAGGCGTCCTTCGCGCCGGCTTCAGCGCCGAGAGCCCACAGTTCTGCCGGCGATTCGGGTAGCAAGTCGACTACCGTCGAGCGCTCGCTCGGATGCATCGTGAACAGTGCGCGCCCTGCCTCCACGGCAGAGTGTTTGTCCGCTGCTTCCGCCGGAATCCGTTGGAGAGCAGAGCGAACCGAGTCCAGATTGTGGACGATCATCGTCACCCAGTGTTGCTCGACGATGTCTACTGCCAGGGTCCAGTTCTGTGCCTCGACCGCGTAGTCCAGCGCCGACGCGTGATGACCGTGGTCGAGTCGGTTGTGTGCGAGGAACGAAAGACGTTGCGCCGGATCGGCTCCAGCGCGCTTTCGGTGCGCGAGTATCGATCGACGAATGGCGGGAGGCAGCTCCCAGGTTTCTTCGGCTTCGGTCTCGACCCGTGACAACAACCCGGCTGTCTCCAGTATCGCCAGGCGCACGCGAATCTGATGAACGGTCTCGCCATCCTCAGGGTGTTGGGACTCGAACAGCATGGCGGCGATGTCGACGGTGATCGATCGCGCAAAGGCCGTCGCGAGCAGGAACTCGAGTTGTTCCACATGATCAGCGGTCATGAGAACGGATTTGTTCACGTAGTCGTCGATCGCCTGCGCGATGTTCTTCCTGATCATCTGCTCGCGGTTGCGGCTACCCGATGTCTGGACGGCGGGAACGGCGACACGAACCAGCGCTGGCAGCCCACCTGTCAGGGATGTGATTTGTTCGGCATCACCGTCAGTCGTGTTTACGTCAGCTTGTGCGAGCAAATGGGCGGTATCGGCTCTTGTGAACAACAGCTCACTCGCGCCTATCACCTCGTGGTCCGTGTCGAGCAGGTACGGCTCGGAGAACATGCCGAAGCCCGAGAGCGTGACCACGAGGTCCAGGTTGTGACAGAGGGCGAGGAGTTCGATCAACTGATCGTCCAACTCTGGTTCCGATATCAGATCCGGCCTGATCAGCACGAGCAGCACGGGGCGGCTGAGGGCGTTCAGGGATTTGGCGACAGCGGTGAAAGGATCGGCGAGATCGTCGACGTCGGGCAGTGCGATTCCGGCAGCGTGGATTCGATCGAGGACAACGGCCCAGAAATCTTCGAGTGTCGACGAGGGCCGTGGGGCCGAGACCCAGACGAGTATTCGTTCGGATGCCAAATGGGCGCGCAGCCACGATGCGATCAACGACGATTTCCCGTGGCCGTTCGGTGCACGGACGATTGTCAGCGCGGCACGTCGGTCAAGTTTGTCGAAGAGCGCTTGCCGGGGAATCGACGTCGCGAGGGTGCGCCTTTCGGGAATAGCTGCCCAGTCGTGGCCGTCCATCCCGAACATCAGCGCGGACCCTTTCTGCTTTCGCGCCCCGCAATGATTGAAGAGTTTGGGCGGATTGTCTCGATCCATCTATCTACAGGGAGGAGCGTAGCTGGTGCGAATCCAGAGCGTGCCATCCCGGGCAATTCACCCGGGAATTCACCCCGGCTGAGAGAAGTTCACCCACACAATCACGCCGTCACCATTGGCTTTCGAGTCCCTCGAGCGACTTCTATTGAACGTAGCTCGGGATTCGCCAAATGTGGCCGCGAGCGCCTGTCGGAGGCCCGAGAGAGTCAGACATCGAAAGGAGCGTCGTGAGAACTCGTCTGTCAGAGGTGCGGTCGAAGGCCGTTGTCGTCGGACTCCGGCCGAGAGCGTGGCGCCGAGGAGTGCGAGGTATCGGCATAGTTGTCGTGACCGGAGCTCTGGTGGTCGGCGCTGCTGCGCTCGGCTTGCTGCCGATGCAGTCGGATGTTCGATTGGCGGCCGAGGGAGAGTTCGTGCCTCCCTTCACCGTCGAGCTGACGGCGATTGACGGTGCACCGCCCTTCGATCCCGCTGACGGTCCAGGGCTCGATTCGGGACCGTCCAACGGCATTGTCCGAGAGGGTGATCCGGTGACGTATGTCATCGACATCGGTGTCCGGGGCAACCCGCTCGCCGACGTGGTCGTGCAACTTCCGGTGCCTCGAGGTTTCGTTCTGCCGTCCGTGCCTGACTACTGCGAAGACGGCTCGGGTGTCGACGAGGTCGGATTACATTGCCTGATAGGCAATCTGGACGCGGACCGGTACTTCACCCGAACGGCGACGATGACTGCGGGAAAGCGGGAAGACGCCGACGGTCTACCGATCGCTGCACTGGTCACCGCAGATCGGGGGGCGGTTCGCGTGCGGTCGGGCGATGTCACGGTGCGGGTGGCGACCACCCCGGGAGTGTGTGATCCGTACGGGATTTCTGTTGGTGGTCAGAGAAGCCAGTGGGCTGCTGTCTCGGCAGATGGACGAATCTCAGGTCTGGTGACATCGGGCATCTCGGAGGCGGTGGTGATCGACGGCGTCGATCAATGCGGGCACGCGACAGCGCGGACGGTGAAACCGTTCGAGGGTCACTTCTCGTTTGTCGGACTGCTACCGGGGACGTATCGCGTCACGGTCGACGGCCGAGCGCCGGTGGATGTGGTGCTGGAACCAGGTGCAATGGCGGTCGGTGGCCTGACGTTCTGATACTGCTTCGCAGGAATGGCAACACTCGTAACAGTCAGTAGCAGTCAATGGAGGATCCAGTGCGTGAAAGCCTGGGCGTTGTATTCGAAAATCAGTCAATTTCAACAGCTCTCGTAGATGCGGACACACCCCTTCTTGGCTCGATCGACGAGTTCCGTCACCCCTGGGGTGCAGACGGGACTGTTCCCTCTCCGCAAGCGTCGGCGCGCGCACTCGCCTCCGCGGCCGAGGTCGCCACCGGTCGAGCTCTGCGCTCGAATCTGTGCCCCACCGTCGTCGGAGTGATGTGCGAGCGTGCGGACGTGCGCGAACTTGTCTCGGATTCGTTGTCCTCCAGTCCTTTCGAGAACATCGAGTTGGTCAACGGTCTCGACGCACGGCTTGCCTACCTGCGGACGGTCGACGCTCTCATTGGTGTTTCGCCGATTCTCGCGTTCTGGCCGGACGGCAGTGAGACCGTGATCGCGGCCGTCGACCCGAGAGCAGGCGTCGTGGACTCGGCGCATCGTTACGACACGGCCGAGTTGCTTGCGGACAGCTCGACATTTGCTGCGACATTGGACCTCCTCGTCGCCGAACGAGACCCTGTGCCCAAGATGCTCGTCGCGATGCTCGTGAAGGAAGACTCTCGGCAGCCGTCCGCGGAAGCCGCTGAACTGGCAGGTCTCGGCTTCCTGTTTCTCGGCGAGCGGACCCAACTGGCGATAGGGGCTGCGCTGGTAGCGGCTGATCGCGGAAGCGAAGTTCGGTCCGGTGGCGGCATGGCTGTCCGGCCCGTCAACAGGGTCCGGTGGGCGGCGGCAATAGTACTGCCGCTTCTACTCATGTTGACGGGGTTGCTGATCGCGCTGTCCCCAGACGGGTCGCGCGCGGTGTCCACGGATAGCCCGAACATCGGCGCCGAGTCGGCGACCTCCACCAGCGGGCCCCCGCCCGGCGCTGCCCTACAGATTCCGACACTTGCGCCTTGCGATCCAGTGGTGCCTGCCGTTCCTGCAGTACTTCGGCGTTCTGATCCGGAAGTCGCACCGCTCCAGACCGACGAACCCACAGCCGAAGAATGCACCCCGCTGCGAGTCGGCTAAGCCGTACCCTCTCCGGCCAGCGCAAACAGGCCGTCGTCGGTCTGCTCGACCAGTCCGTCGACCAGCAGTGAATGCAACGCACGGTCACGCTGACCCGGATCGGCCGGCCAGACGATGTCGAGTTGCGCGCGCTCGACCGGACGGTGACTCTCGCGAAGAACGGCCATCAATTTTCCACGAACCTGGCGATCTGTGCCCGCGAACTTCTGCACCTTCTTGGGTGGTCCAGTGTGTGCCGGTTTGCCAGAAGCGACCCACGCGCAGTTCGGCAAAGGGCAGTTCTCGCAGTTCGGGGTCCGCGCCGTGCAGATCAGTGCACCGAGTTCCATGAGAGCTGCGCTGTAGGTGGCGGCGCGCGCACGCGTCCTCGGCAGCAGCGCCGCGACGTCGGCGAGGTCTCGCGTGTTGGACGGGTTCCCGGGTTCCGCATTGCCGTGGACGGCTCGCGCAACCACGCGTCGTACGTTGGTGTCCACCACAGGCACTCGCTGTCCGTAGGCGAAACACGCGACGGCGCGGGCGGTGTACGAACCGATTCCCGGTAGCGAGAGCAAGGTATCGACGTCTTCCGGGACCACGTCACCGTGCTCGGCAGCCAGGACGCCCGCGCATTCGTGTAACCGCAGCGCGCGGCGTGGATAACCGAGTTTGCCCCACGCGCGAAGCACCTCTGCCTGGCTCGACGCTGCCATCGCCGACGGCACCGGCCAGCGCTCGACCCACTCTTCCCAGATTGGCGCAACGCGCACCACCGGCGTCTGCTGGAGCATGATCTCGCTCATCAGGATCTGCCAGGCACTGACGCCCTCGCGTCGCCACGGCAGGTCGCGAGCCGTCTCGGAGTACCACTTCAGCAGCACCGAAGATTCCACTGCCACTGCTACCGACACACTCCTCGAACCTGTGCTCCTGGTCGACGAAGGACACGTCGACTTGTGGACGCCACTTTATCGGCAGTCGCCGACAGTGATTTCTCGTACCCGAAAACCTGGGGTGAGTGGCATCGAGACCACTCACCCCAGGTTGATCATGATGCGTACTGAGCGTTCGCGGTCTCCACACGGGTGCTTGCGACGGTCGGCGAGGTTCCGGAGTATCGGCGAATGATCACGTAGAGGCAGATCAATCCGATAGCACCGGCAGCGGCGAGGAAGGAACCGACCTTCCATGCGTTGTCCGGATTTCCGTTGATCAGCATCACCATGATCATCGGCGCG
Organism: Rhodococcus sp. RCBS9; assembly: GCF_029457415.1. Classification (NCBI taxonomy): domain Bacteria; kingdom Bacillati; phylum Actinomycetota; class Actinomycetes; order Mycobacteriales; family Nocardiaceae; genus Rhodococcus; species Rhodococcus sp. RCBS9. The sequence goes on from NZ_CP120422.1 coordinate 3,362,540, forward strand.
AAACCTCCGATGATTGCGGAGATCTGATAACCGAGTGAAGCGCCGGAGAATCGAATCTCCGGTGGGAACAGTTCAGCGAATAGTGTTCCCTGCGTGCCAGTTTGGAGGGACATTGCTACTACGCCGACGATAACCGCGACGGCAAACGGCCAGATCGTGTCCGGGCTGGATCCACCGATCATCAGCCACATCGGGATACCCCAGAGCATCATGGCTGCGGTGCCGAGGCCGAAGACCAGTTTACGACCGTAGAGGTCGGACAGATATCCCGCCAGCGGAACCAGGGGAATCTGTATTGCACATGCGATCAGGATGTAGGTGAGGACCGTCGACCGCGGTATTTCCAGGTAGGTGGTCGCGAACTGAACCGAACCGGTGATCATCGTGTAGAAGAAGATCACGCCGATGGCATTGGCGCCTGCTGCAGCGAGGACTGTGCCTGGATTCTTCTTGAGCACTTCGAGAATGGGGGACTTCCGAACGACCGGAGATTCGGCGAGTTTTTCTGCGAGTGCCTTGAACTCGGGGGTTTCTTCGAGATAGCGATGGATGAGGAATGCCACTGGAAGCATGACCAAGCTGATCCAGAACGGGATCCTCCATCCCCAGGAGAGGAACGAATCAGCCGCAAGAGTTGCTGTCAGGACCAGGAACACGATATTGCCCAGCACCACACCGATCGGAACACCGAGTTGGGCGAAGCTGCCGAAGAGCCCGCGGCGGTCCGCCGGTGCGTTCTCGGTGGCCAGCAATACGGCCCCGCCCCACTGTGCTCCCACGGCCAAGCCCTGGCAGATTCGCAGCGTCACGAGGATGGCCGGGGCAAGCCACACGACATTGGTGTTGGGGACGAAACCAACCAAGGAGGTTGCCACCGCCATGAGGACCACGGCGGCAACGAGCACCGGCTTTCGGCCGTACCGGTCACCGAAATGACCGGCGAGCACACCACCGATAGGACGGGCGATGAATCCGACTGCGACGGTGGCAAACGAACTCATTGCAGCGACCACCTCGCTGTCGGTGGCGAAGAACGTCGAGTTGAACACGAGCGCGGCGGCAGTCGCGTAGATGAAGAAGTCGTACCACTCCAGGGAAGTGGAGATAGCGGCTGCAAAGGACGCGCGCCGAGATCTGCCCGGGCGCTCCACCGCAGATTCGGTGTTGTTGGTCATCGCGATTCGCTCTCTGTGGGGTCGTTCAGTTGAGTTCGGTCAGGACGTGAGTTGCGGCAAGTTCGGTGTGCGGCCGACGACGAGCTTGTCCCGAGCGCCGGCACCAGACGGAATCGTGCTAGCCGGGTATTGGGTCGAAAGGTGGTGACGCAATATCCAAGTGCGAGTGGGTTCTTCGATACGAGAAGTCATATCTCGCCGCCATTGCCGTACCGGAGGCGCTCGCAAGGTCGGGTGGCGAAGGTGACCACGTCGAGGCCGCCGGCGACGTGTGCAGCGTCATCTCGTGGCAACGCGGAGGTGGTCATGTGGCCCGCACTCCTTCGTTCCGAATTTGCCAAACGATCGTTCGGCTGCGAGTCATCATTGACCTAGCGATCGTTAAATGTCAATAGTCGGGAAAAGTGCGCTTTTGCAGCGACTTTCTCCGCAAGGAGGGTGCGATTCGAAATCTGTTGCCAAACGATCGTTCGCCTGAGATGATGATTAGTCAGTGATGCAGGTCTCAGGAATGGAGATACCGATTCGAGCGGCGGGGGTGCGGACGAAAGTCGAGGCACGCTGGTCTCGCACATCGACGGCGTTGAGTGGCTTCAGCCAATGCGACCCTTCAGATCTTCTTTGGCGGAGGTGTCGCCCAGCTCAGCTTGATTCGATCATCGCGGTCGCCAATGCGCAGTACCGAGACGCGATATCTTCCGCATTCATCGGTCCGTCGACGCGCCACCACACACAGACTTGCTGCCCCATGTTGATGATGGCGCGCACGGCATCTCGGGGAAAGGGAGTGTGGAAAGCACCTTCTTCAATGCCGCGTTCGACTACGTCGCGAAACATGCTTTCCTGCTCGTCACGCAGGGTTACGACCAGACGGTGACCCGATTCGTCCAAGCTGCGCAATTCTGTCGCTCCTACGAGGGCGTCTTCGCGCCTGGTCGTATGGAACATGACCCAAGCGCGGACGATTGCTTGCAGTTGGTCTTTCGGGTCGCCGCCGGAGCGCAGCAGTGCACTGCGGGTCATGCTGATGGCGTCGTGGAGCGCCCGAATCATGATTTCCTGAAGGATTTCCTGCTTGGATTTGAAGTGGTGGTAGATGGACGCGACAGTGAGATCGGCGCCGGCGGAGATGTCACGCATGGACGTCCCGTGATAGCCGCGCTCGTTCATGTTTCGGACAGCGGAATCGAGTATGAGTTGCCGGACAACGACTGTCTTCGCCCCACTCATTGTTCGGTTTCCTTCTCATTTCCTCGGTGCCTGCGTCTTGCCCAGCTTAGAGCCGAACAGTCGCGGGACACACCTGATGGAAAGGAACCGTCTTGAACTGCCGATATGGGCAGAATACCGATTATCGTTCGCTGATCGCCACCCGGAGAAAGAGGTACCTGTGGAACACATATCGATGAGTATCGAAGACGGTATCGCCGTGATCACCCTCGATCGACCGGACAAGCTGAACGCATTCACCACGACGATGGAAAACGAGCTCATCGAAGCGTTCGACTCCACCGACGCGAACGACGCTGTGCGCGCGGTGATCCTGACGGGAGCGGGCCGCGCGTTTTGCGCGGGGGCAGATCTGTCCTCGGGGGCAGAGACATTCTCCGAATGGAGCGCCGAGTCGAACGGAACTGACGCGGACGGTGACGATCTACGTCGGGACGGCGGCGGACGCGTCGTCCTGCGAATGTTCGATTCATTGAAGCCGATCATTGCGGCCATCAACGGACCGGCGGTCGGCGTGGGTATCACCATGACTCTTGCGGCCGACTTTCGCTTGGCCGCCGACGACGCCAGGATGGGTTTCGTCTTCAATCGGCGAGGACTCGTGCCCGAGTCGTGTTCGTCGTGGTTGCTGCCGAAACTGGTTCCGCTCCAGCGAGCCCTCGACTGGATCTACTCCGGACGGATCTTCACTGCTGCGGAAGCATTTTCGGCCGGGTTGGTCTACCGACTGCATTCGCGCGAAGATCTTCCAGGGGAGGCGACGGCGCTCGCGCATAGCCTGACCCGTGACAGCGCGCCGGTATCGGTTGCCCTGTCGCGTCAGATGATCTGGCGCATGCTGGGAGTCGAACATCCCATGGTTGCGCATCGCGTCGAGAGCATCGGAATTAATGCTCGCGGTGCTCAGGCTGACGTTCGTGAAGGTGTTGCGGCGTTTCTGGAAAAGCGAGAGGCGGTGTTTCCCGACCGTTGCAGTGACGCAATGCCAGATCTGTTCTCATCCCATCTCCCACGCCCCCGGTGGTGAGCCGCTACGACCTTCGAACCGTCGGCGTTGTAGCTCATGCGGTCAATCAGTGCGGCGGGTAAGTGCCCTCCGCTTCTCCAGGGGCGTTGTGGAGAACCAACGCCTACAGCTTCGAGTGAGGGTGCTCGGTTCGGAATAGCCGAGTTGGCGTGACACTTCGGAGAGGGACACGTCTCTGTTCGAGAGAAGACCGAGAGCAAGTTCGCGTCGTGAATCGTCGACGAGCGATTCGAACGCCTTGCCTTCCAACGCCAATCGTCTCTGCAATGTTCGCGGGTGCAGCATCATCAATGTCGCGACTTGCTTCAGTGTGGCTGCACCCGCAGGCAGGGAACGCACGATCAAAGCCGACACCGCGTCGTGGAACGCGACATCCGGATCTCGACCCGCCATGAAACGCACGGCGAAGTCGTAGGCCAACGGATCCACCCGGGGCAGGTGGCGCTGCATGACTCCGCGCGGAAAGGTCAACAGATTCCGATCCGAGCTGAACTCGACGGAACAACCGAAATGCTCTACATACCTGCGTATTTCGGAGATACGTGGATGTTGAAACGAGATGTGCGTCGGATGGAAATCCGGGCCGGCCATCATCCGGAACGTCTGAAGCGTTACGCCCATCGCCAGTTCCACGACGTGGGACCGATACGGAAGTCGATGCAGCACGGTATCGAGTCCGTAGGACACCTCGGTGTCGCCGACTGTCAGATCGACCGCCAACGCCGGACTGTACACGTGCGCGTACCGGGCGACGTCATGCAACGCATCTCCGATCGTCTCGGCACTGCGGGCCACGATGGCAACCGGACCGAGAATGTCCGGGTCCTGTCTGCCTGCGAGCCTGAGTGCGAAGTCGGGCGACTCCAATTCATCCGCACAGAGTCCGAGCAGCGTGGACAAGGCACTGAACGGCAAGAAGTGGTCGTACGCGCCGATGATGGCCGGATCGACGCCCACACGGTCGAGGAATTCGTACGGATCTCCACCGAGTTCGGAGATCAACTCGGGCAGTCGCGTCAGCGACGAGGCACTGATCAGATCTGCCATGTGTCGAAATGTAAATAAATTGGCGCATGATGTCAATTTTCTCGTCGCCTGAGCAGTGATGATCAACACAGGTTGGCTGGTTCAACGTCGAGCGCCATCCCTGGAGGAGCCAGAAATGACAACACTCACCGACCGCACTGCACTGTTCATCGATGGACTGTGGAGAGCACCGGATACTTCCGAAATCATCCGAGCCGTATCACCTTTCACAGAGCAGCAGATAGGCTCGTTCCCCGCCTCCGTATCGACGGATGTCGACGCAGCTGTACCAGCGGCTCGAAAAGCGTTGCGACGGAATGACTGGGCCGATCTTTCCGCCGCAGAACGTGCGCGTGTCATCCGCAGGTTCGCCGACGAACTCGAGAAACGATCCGAAGACCGCGCGTCGGCGGTCACTCACCAGAACGGCATGCCTATCGAGCTCGCCCGTTTCGCCGAGGGGGCCGCACCCGTCCAGCTTTTGCGCTATTACGCAGGCCTCGCCGAGTCGATGCCTACCGAAGAGCGACGGGCCAGCCAACCGATGCCGGGTACGACAATCGTGCGACGCGAGCCGATCGGTGTCGTTGCTGCCATCGCGCCCTGGAACTTCCCGGCTGTGCTTTCGATGTTCAAGATCGCCCCGGCTCTTGCTGCGGGATGCACCGTCGTGCTGAAGCCCTCTCCCGAAACCACCTTGGACTCTTATATATTGGCCGAGGCCGCCATTGCGGCAGAACTTCCCGCGGGTGTCATCAACATCGTGACTGGCGGACCGGAGATCGGTCAGTATCTCGTGGCGCATCCCGGGATCGACAAGGTAGCCTTCACCGGATCCACTGCGGCCGGTCGACACATCGGCACGGTGTGTGGCGGTATGCTTCGCCCCGTTACCTTGGAGTTGGGTGGCAAGTCGGCGGCCCTGGTCCTCGACGACGCGGATGTCGAGGAGACGGTAACCGGTCTGGCAACTGCATCCCTGCTCAACAGTGGGCAGACGTGCTATATGTCGACTCGAATCTTGGTTCCCCGCAGCCATAGTCGGACGTACGTCGACGCCATTACCGCGATGGCCGAGGGTCTGCAGGTCGGCGACCCGATGGAACCGTCGACGTTCGTCGGCCCGATGGTGAGCGCAAGGCAACAGGAACGTGTGCTGTCCTTGATCGACCAGGGACGCTCGGAGGGCGGAACTGTCACCACGGGTGGCGGACGCCCCGCCGACCTCGACACCGGATTCTTCGTGCAGCCCACGGTGTTCGCCGATGTCGACAACGACAGCACCATCGCACGGCAGGAAGTATTCGGGCCGGTGCTGTCAGTCATTTCATACGACGACGTCGATGAGGCTGTCGCGCTTGCCAACAACTCCGAGTACGGCCTCGGTGGGACTGTATGGACCTCCGACGAGGAACGCGGTATCGCAATTGCTCGACGTGTCGAGACCGGCTCGTTCGGTGTCAACACCTTCAACCTCGACTGGGGTTCACCGTTCGGTGGAGTCAAAGCCAGCGGCCTGGGTCGTGAACTCGGTCCCGAAGGGCTCGCGGCGTACCAGCAGCTCAAATCCATTTTCCTCGCATCCTCGTAAGAATCGAGCCACCATGTCCGACGCAGGACTCGCCGGCGCTCGTGCGCTGGCAGAAAACACAGTGAAAATCGCCGAGCAGTTCGGCACGACCGAGTGGGAAGCAGACAGTGCGTGCCACGGTTGGCGCGTCCACGATCTCATCGGTCACATGGCGTTCTTCTTCAACTTCATCGCCGATCCGGATCTGGTGTTCCCGCCGAACCCCAGTGGAAAGTCCGAGCGGCTCAACGATGCTGCCGTCCGCGAGCGTGCCGATCTACCGCACGAGCAGATCCTGGACTACTACCGGGAACAATCCGAAGCGGGACTCGCGACGTTGGCCGCGCTGCAGACAGAGGAGCTTCGCAACAACACACTCGAGATGCTCGACCTCGGGACTTATCGCCTTCATCAGCTCAGTGACGCAGTGTCGTTCGACCATCTCGTCCATTTGACGTCGGATCTTCTGTCGCCGTTCGGACCGTTTCCTCACGGTGAGATCGACGTGGCGGCCGCTGTCGATCCGGCGATCGACTGGATGGTTGCGGGGCTCCCGCAGATGTGCGGCGAAGCTGTCGCCGCCGCCTTGACATCGCCTGTGGCACTGCGCCTCAACGGCGCCACCGAGCGCACTTTCGTCATCTCTCATGGCGATGGGGGAGTGACTGTCACCGAAGCTGACGACGTGCCGGAGAACGTCGCGACCACCCAGGCCACCGAATTCCTGCGGTGGGGGACCACCCGATCTGCATGGCGGTCTGCCGTCGAGGTTTCCGGCGACCGCAAGACCGTCGCCGCAGTCCTCGATGCCATCGACATCGTCTGACCCACAACGAACCCGAGATCCAGAACAAGAGGAAACAGCTATGTCTCAGTACTTGCAGGACAAGGTCATTCTCATCACCGGTGCAGGCGGTGGGTTCGGTCAACTCATCGCCGAGAAGGTGGCAGCGCAGGGCGCCAAAGTCGTCGGCGTGGACATCAACGAGGCGGGCCTGAAGACTGTATTCGACGGTATCGCGGCCGCGGGATTCACCGGTACCTACAAGATTGCCGACGTCACCGACATGGATCAGGTCATCGCTGCGGCGCAGCACGGCATTTCGGAGTACGGAGCGCTCGACGTACTCGTCAATAACGCAGGCGTCATGCCTCTCGCGTATTTCGCCGATCACGAACGTGCGTGGCAGAAGTGGCACAAGGCAATCGACATCAACATCAAGGGCGTCGTGAACGGAATCTCCGCCGTATACGACCAGATGATCGAGCAGGGACGCGGTCAAGTCGTCAACATCTCGTCGATCTTCGGAAACGCAGGCATCGACGGTTCCGGCGTCTACAGCGCGACCAAGGCTGCAGTCACCACGATCTCGGATTCACTGCGAATCGAAGCCAAGGGCAAGATCAAGGTGACGACGGTCAAGCCCACAGGCGTGACAGGAACAAACTTGGCGAGCTGGATCGTCAACGAGAACGCGATCCTGGGTCTCACCGGTCAACGTGCGGGAACCTACATGGAGAACGTCGGGCATCTAACCGACGGCACCCTCAGCCCCGGGCAGAAGGACGTCGACTCCATCGAATACTGGCTGATCAAGCCCGATGATCTGGCCGACGCTGTTGTTCACATCATTGATCAACCATGGGGTATCAGCATCAGTGACATAACCGTGCGCGCCAGCGGCGAGGATTACCTGTACTGACGACCTGATCGAAAACCGCTCCCTGCCAGTGTGGCTTCGCGAACATCGTCGAGGACGACGGCCCGGGGGCGTCCCGCGGGCAGACGCCATTGCCATGGTCTGCCTGTCGCCGTAGAGTCCTACTTAACGATCGTTAAACTGTTGCTACGGCGGATTCCGTTTGTCAACGAAGTCGCCGGGACCAGTCCGAGGAGTTTGAATGAAAGCAGTCCACTTGGTGGAGGCGACGGGGCCCGGAGGTCTGTCGTTGGTCGATGTCGACGAACCTGTCGATCCGGCACTGGTGGTAGTTGATCTGCACACCGCCGGAGTGAGTTTCCCCGATCTTCTCCAGACCACGGGCAGCTACCAAACGGTGCGCGAATTGCCCTGCGCGCTAGGGGTTGAGGGCGCCGGTACCGTTCGGAGCGCGCCACCCGGGTCCGGCTTCACACCCGGGCGGCGCGTGGCCGTGCTTACGGCCGGGGAAGGTGCGTGGCAGCAGACCGTTGCGGTCGCGCCGTCCAATGTCTTTGCTCTGCCTGATGCGGTCTCGCTCTCGGCCGGCTCGGGATTTCTCCTGAATTATCTGACCGCGCATTTCGCCCTCGACGAACGCGCGCGATACCGTGCCGGCGAGACCGTCCTGATTCACGGCGCGGCCGGTGGATTGGGTACGGCCGCGTTGCATGTCGCGTCAGCGCTCGGTCTGGAGACCGTCGCTGTCGTGAGTACAGGCGAGAAGGAGAAAATCGCCGCGGAGTCCGGGGCAACGCACGTCGTGTCGGTCGACGGGTGGAAGGAACGCGTCCAACGGATTACGAATGGGCGCGGTGTCGACATCATTCTCGATCCGGTCGGTGGTGACCGCTTCACCGACAGCCTGCGCAGCCTTGCGCCGAACGGGCGCCTGGTCGTTTTGGGATTCACCGGCGGTGATATTCCCACGGTCAAAGTCAATCGACTTCTCCTGAAGAATATTTCGGTTACCGGTGCAGGATGGGGTGAATATCTGAAAACTGATCCCAAGTATCTGGCGCGTCAATGGCAGGAGCTCTACCCCCTGCTCGAGTCGGGAGCTCTGAGGGTGCCCGAGCCCACCCTCTACCCCTTGGCGCGTGCCGCCAATGCATTGAAGTCGTTGCGTGAGCGTACGGCGGTAGGAAAAGTCGCGCTGTCTCTCGAATGATCTCTACACGAACAACTTTGTGAACAAACGACCTTTGCGAACGAACCTTGGAGTAAACCATGTATCCCGGAGCGTATGTTGCGACAAACCCGGATAAGGCCGCGGTAATCGTTGCCGAGACCGGTGAAGCGGTGACGTTCGCGCAATTGGAATCGAATTCGATTCGGATTGCGCGAGTGCTCCACGGACTCGGGTTGCGGCGAGGCGACAACCTGGCCGTGCTCGCCACCAATAACGTTCAGGTCTTCGACATCTACTGGGCGGCTATGCGATCCGGTGTCTACCTGACGATGGTCAACTGGCACCTGACCGCTCCGGAAGGTGCATACATCGTTGAGGACTGCGAGGCAAAGGTAGTCATCGTCGATGCTGCTCTGGGCGAGCTGGCAGAGACGCTGTCCGAACTCGTTCCCCGGCAGGTGACCAGGCTTTCCTTCGGCGGTCAACTAGACGGATACGACTCCCTCGACCAGGCGGCTGACATGGAGTCGGACATACCGCTCCCGGATCAACCGCGCGGCGCCGACATGTTGTACTCGTCGGGAACAACCGGCCGTCCCAAGGGCATCAAACCGGCTCTACCGAATCGCCGGATACAGGATCCCGGCGATCAGATGACGACAATGAACCAAAGTGTTTGGGGTGTAACCGAAGACGACATCTATCTGTCCCCGGCGCCGCTCTATCATGCCGCTCCGCTCCGGACGTGCGCGTCGGTCCAGGCGCTGGGTGGCACCGTAGTGATGATGAATCGGTTCGATCCGGAAAAGGCCCTGGAATACATCGAGCGTTATCGCGTCACGTACAGCCAGTGGGTGCCGACAATGTTCGTGCGCATGCTCAAACTGCCACAGGAAACCCGAGACCGTTACGACATATCGTCTCTGCGACTTGCCGTCCACGCAGCCGCACCGTGCCCTGTCGATGTGAAGCGAAAGATGATCGATTGGTGGGGAACGATTCTGGACGAATATTACTCCTCGACGGAACTCAACGGCATGACCATTGTTCACTCGGACGAGTGGCTGCGAAAGCCGGGCACAGTGGGGCGAGCCGCACTGGGAGTGCTCCACGTATGTGGGGAGAACGGCGAAGATCTACCCTCCGGCGAGGTGGGTACGCTGTACTTCGAACGTGACGAATTGCCCTTCAGTTATCACAATGCGCCCGAAAAGACCAAGGAAGCACAGCATCCCGCCCACCCGACCTGGACGACTACGGGTGATGTCGGCTTCATGGATGAGGAGGGTTATCTGTTTCTGACCGACCGTAAGTCCTTCATGATCATCTCGGGTGGTGTGAACATATACCCGCAGGAGATCGAGAACGTGCTGATCGAGCATTCCTCGGTATTGGACGCGGCGGTGATCGGGTTGCCCGACGACGAGATGGGGGAGATAGTGATGGCTGTCGTCGAGCCAGTCCCCGAAGCCGAAGCCGGCGATGCGCTTCGCGACGAACTGCTTTCTCATTTGCGCGGACAGATCGCCAAGTACAAGTTGCCGAGGCGACTCGTGTTCAGTACGGATCTACCTCGAACTCCGACCGGAAAACTGGTCAAAGGGAAACTGCGCGAACACTATTCAGGGGAGGTATCCGTCGGATGAGCGGCCCGATGCACGGTGTTCGCGTGCTGGAACTCGCCGGGTTGGGGCCGGGGCCACACGCTGCGATGATGCTTGCAGATCTCGGAGCGGACGTAGTTCGAGTCGAGCGTCCGTCTGGTGGACTCGAGATCTCGCCACGGGAGCAGGACCAACTTTTGCGGGGGAGACGGTCGGTGGAAGCCGACCTCAAGACCGAGTCAGGCCGAGAGCTGGTGAGAGCCCTCGTCTCGAAAGCCGATGTGCTCCTGGAAGGTTTTCGGCCCGGTGTGACCGAGCGGCTGGGTTTCGGTCCCGACGTGTGCACCGAACTCAACAGCCGGCTGATCTACGCACGTATGACCGGATGGGGCCAAGACGGCCCACTCGCGCAGCGGGCGGGGCATGACATTACTTACCTGGCGCTGACCGGAGTCCTGCACGCCATCGGTCCGGCCGAGAAACCCACGGTTCCGCTGAACCTCGTCGGGGACTTCGGCGGTGGCTCCATGTTCTTGATCCTCGGAATCGTCTCTGCCTTGTACGAGCGAGAGAGTTCGGGCAAAGGACAAGTGGTCGATGCCGCAATTGTCGACGGAACTTCGGTGTTGGCGCAGATGATGTGGTCGTTGCGAGGGAGCGGACAGTGGAGTGACTCACGTGCAACCAACCTCCTGGACGGTTCCACGCCGTTCTACGACACCTACGAATGTTCGGACGGCAAGTTCGTAGCAGTCGGTGCCCTCGAACCGCAGTTCTACGCGGCGCTCCTCCAAGGCCTGGATATCGCGCCGGAATCGTTGCCTGAACAGATGGATCGAAGGGGTTGGCCCACAATCCGAGAACGGTTCACGGAGGCGTTTTCGTCGCGTACGCGAGACGCCTGGGCAGGGCTGTTCGAATCGACGGACGCATGTGTTGCTCCTGTCCTGAGTCCCGCCGAAGCCGCGCTGCACCCGCATCTTGCCCAGCGGGGAACTCTTGTCGAGGCCGACGGAATAGTGCAGGCGGCACCCGCGCCGCGGTTCTCCCGCTCCAGGACTGCGCAGCCGTCAGGTGCTCGGCCACCCGGGGCCGACACCACCGTCGTGACGAAGGATTGGCTGGGCGGCTGAGGGAAGAAGTACAGGTGAGGAATATCGCGACAGCCTCTCTCGATCGTTCTTACGTTGCCCCCTACTCATCGTCGATGGATCGCGAAGATCAACTTTTGTAGCACAACTCGATCGAGTCTGACTGACAAGGAATTTCAATGACCGAAACGCGACCGGATGTCTACGCGAGCCAAGACGGCGGGGTGCTCCGCATAGTTGTCAACAGGCCAGCGCGAATGAACGCGTTGACTACCGAAACCCTGGAGAGACTTGCCACGATCTTCGTCGAGCACGCACAATCCTCGGACGTGCGGGTGGCGGTTCTCGAAGGAGAGGGCAAGGCCTTTTGCACGGGCGCGGACCTCGCGGACGTGACGTTGTCCGGTCCGCCGTCGGCGGACACGATCGATGCCGCCAATGCCTTGGTGCAGACCATTCGAGAGTTTCCGTTTCCGGTGGTCGCTGCGGTACGAGGCCCTGCCGCAGGTGTGGGTGTTTCGCTGGCTTTGGCGTGCGACCTCGTGCTCGCGGCGGAGTCGAGTTACTTTCTGCTCGCGTTCACCAAGGTGGGATTGATGCCGGACGGTGGAGCTACCGCACTGGTGGCAGCGTCGATCGGTCGCGCGCGCGCGATGCGCATGGCGCTGCTGGCCGAAAGATTATCCGCTCGAGATGCTTTCGACTGCGGCCTGGTCTCACACGTGTGCGAGGACGACGCCTTCGCGGTGGAATTGGCAGACCTGACCCACCGATTGGTCGCCGGGTCGTCCCCTGCTTTTCGGTTTACCAAGAAGGCGATCAACGACGCTACGCTCACCGAACTCGGTGATGCGTTCACACGCGAGCGCGTAGGCCAGATCGACCTGTTGGGTAGTGGTGATTTTGCCGAAGGTGTTGCGGCGTTTCAGGAAAAGCGCGCAGCAGTCTTCGGATAGACGAAGCGAGAACGGCGCTTACAACGACCGTGGTCCCGAACACAGGATGTTCGGGACCACGGTCGTTCTCGGTGCTGATCAACTCTTTGCGATGTCGCGACCGATTATCTCCTTCATGATTTCGGTGGTTCCGCCGTAGATGGTCTGGATTCGGCTGTCTACGTAGGCCCGGGCGATCGGGTACTCCATCATGTAGCCGTATCCACCGTGTAGTTGTACGCAGCGATCCACGACGCGCTTCTGAAGTTCGCTGGCCCACCACTTCGCCTGTGCTGCTTCGACTGCTGACAGTTGGTCGTCGTTGATGGCCAGGACTGCGTTGTCGACGTATGCCTGTGTCACGTCGATCTCGGTCAGCATCTCGGCGAGGGCGAATCGAGTGTTCTGGAAGTCGCCGATCGGCTTGCCGAAGGCGGTGCGGTCGAACGCGTAGTCTTTGGTCCATTCGTAGGCCGCACGCGCGGAACTGATTGCGCTCGCGGCGATCGACAGACGCTCACGGGGAAGACGCTCCATGAGATGAATGAGGCCTCCGCCCTCCTCGCCCAGGAGGTTGCTTGCCGGGACTCTTACGTTGTCGAACGACAACTCGGCTGTGTCTTGACCCGCCAACCCCACCTTGTGGAGTTTGCGACCGCGGGTGAATCCGTCCATCCCGCGTTCGACCACGAGGAGGCTGAATCCCCGCGACCCCGCTTTGCGATCGGTGCGGGCCGCAACGATGACGATGTCGGCGTGAATTCCGCTGGTGATGAACGTCTTCTGTCCGTTCAAGATCCAGTCGTCACCATCTCGAACAGCGGAGGTCTTGATGCCTTGCAGATCACTGCCGGTACCCGGTTCGGTCATCGCGATGGCGCAGATGAGTTCACCGGCAGCCATACCAGGTAGCCAACGTGCTTTCTGCTCGTCTGTGCCGAGGTCGGCGATGTACGGAATGACGATGTCGTCCTGAAGGCCTAGTCCGGCGCCGAACGAGGTGGTGCCGGTACGGGCGATCTCTTCGGCGACCACGTACCGGTACCGGTAGTCGAGTTCACCCGAGCCTCCGTATTGTTCGGGGACGGCCAGGCCGACAATACCCATCTTGCCGGCCGCGAGCCACGCTGATCGGTCGACGAGCCTGGCTTCTTCCCAGCTGTCGTAGTGAGGCGTGATCTCGCGGGCAATGAACTCGCGCACAGTCTCTCGGTAGGCCTCGTGGTCGGCTGTGAACAGTGTTCGACGCATGGGTTGCTCTCCTGTCCTAGACGGAAACGCGTTCGGTCATCGAACGCAAGCGTGCCCCGATGATGGCCTCTGCTTCGGACACCATGCGCTGGACCAACTCGTCGACGGTGGGGATGTCGTGGATCAGCCCCTGTGATGTGCCGACCGTCCAGATACCGGCGTCGGGATTACCGGTTTCGTATACGCTTCGCCCACGCGCTCCTGCTACCAGGTCGCGCACATCCTCGAATTGTCCGCCGCGGGAGAGTATGTCGACAACCTCTCGGCTGACGATGTTGCTTGCCACGCGTGCAGTATTGCGGAGTGGTCGGAAGATCAGTTCGGTCTGTGTTTCGTCTGCAGCGACGATGGCTTCTTTGATGTTCTGGTGGATCGGAGACTCGGTGGTGCACATGAATCGCGTACCCATGTTGATGCCGTCTGCTCCGAGCGCCAGCGCGGCGACCAGACCACGTGCATCGGCGAAGCCGCCGGAAGCGATCATGGGTATCGAAATCTTTTCTGCGGCAGCTGGAATCAAGACCAAGCCTGCGACATCGTCTTCCCCTGGATGGCCGGCGCACTCGAATCCGTCGATACTGATTCCGTCGACACCGAGATCCTGTGCTTTGACCGCATGCCGGACTGTTGTGCACTTGTGGAGCACTTTGATTCCGGCGTCATGGAAGATCGGCAGGTGAGGACCGGGATTGGAACCTGCGGTCTCGACGATCTTCACGCCTGAGTCGACGATCACCTGGCGGTACTCGTCGTACGGCGGTGGCGTGATCGACGGCAGAATTGTGAGGTTGACGCCGAACGGTTGGTCGGTCAGGTCGCGGCATCGGGCGATTTCGTTCGCCAGGTCGGCCGGCGTCGGCTGCGTGAGTGCAGTGATGAATCCCAATGCGCCGGCATTGGCAACGGCTGCGACGAGTTCTGCTCTGCCGACCCACTGCATTCCACCTTGGACGATGGGGTGGCGAACGCCGAACGTTTCCGTGAATGCTGTCGAGATCATGAAAATCCTTGTTGTTCTCTCGGGACGAATGGTCAGAGGTGGGATATTCCGGCGAGGTCACTGACGTATTCGCGTGCCCTCGTCGGATCGAAGGAGCGTGAGATCTGCAGTTTCTCGGCCTCGAGTGATCCTTCTGCGTGCGTGGCCAGGACTGACTGATATCCGCCGTAGTCGCGGGCGGTCAGATCCGCAATGAAGTTGAGTAGACGGAGACGCTTTTCGGCAGGAACTGCTGCAGCGTAGTATTTTTCGAGAACTACACGAATTTCGGGATTCTCCCAGTCTTCACCGCCGGGGCCGGTGGCGAGGAGGCCACCTGAGAGATCGGTGAGGATGGCGACCGCGTTGTGGAATCCATGTGCGAAGTGGTATTTGGCCATGTTGACGGCAAGCGGATCTGGTTGCCTGACACCGTGTGCTCCTGGCTTTGATCGAACGGCGGCGAGTTGAGCCAGTCCGCGCACGGTCTCGCTCCAGGTGATCAGTTCGGTGATCTTGCCCTTCACATGGCCTGCCTTGTTGATGCCGTTGGCCTCGGCGATCAGTGAAGCTGCTCCGACCATGATGTCGAGTAGGGGCAACTTGTAGTTGATGGCGGTGAAACGGTGGTAATCGACAAACGCCAACGCGAGTGGTCCGGCAAGTTCGGGTTGACGGTTGAGGAAGACTCGATTTTTCGGTACTCGGACATCGTTGAAGACGGTGAGCGATTCGAGGAGTTTGTGTTTCGTGGAGATCGGAAATTCGAAGGAGTTGCGTTCTCCGGCTGCGTAGGGAGAGACGTACAGCTCGAGACCTGGTGTGTCGATCGGGATGGCGAAGGACACTGCGTAGTCGGCGTCTTCGGGGCCCATTGCGCGGGTGGGCAGCACGATCAACTCGTCGGCGTTCGCCGAGAACGAAGTGTGGCACTTCGCGCCGCGCACGGTGATGGAGTCGGCGTCCTCGTCGACGATGTGCAGGTAGAGGTCTGGGTCTGCCTGTTGGCGCGGTCCAAGTGACCGGTCACCCTTGACGTCGGTTTGCGCGACGGCGAGTGCGAGATCGCCGTCGCAGACCCGCTTGTAGAAAGCGCGCGCATTCTCGAGACCTTCACCGCTGGTTGCACGAAGAAGGGCGAACAGCGCATCGCTGCCCACCTCTTTGAGGACGATGGTTCCGCCGCCGCGCCGCGATACTTCCTCGATCAGGGCGCCGCGACGAATCAGATCGTCCGCAGATGTCGGCGCCACGTAGAACGCGCTGACTGGGTCGCCGTCGACATCGGTGACCGCGAGGTCGGGTCGATCGTCGGCGATGTCGTAGCACAGTGCTGAATGATCAACTGCGAGAGTCAGTTCGGGTTCGGCGTAGACATCGGAAATCTTCTTGCCTCGGTAGAAGACTCGGCGATCGTCGCTGAGCCCTTTTCGGTACTGGTCACTGGATCGCACGGCCACTGGATACTTCCTTGATCTTCTGTCGCGGTTATTGCATTCAACTTAGCTTAACGATCGTTAAGTAAGTGTGCAATCATCATGTGCTCGACGATTTCCGGCCATTGATGGCGCAGGTGACGAATCAGGCCGTGGTGAAGATCGATTTGGTCTGGAAGTATGCGGCCAGGCCTTCCGGTCCAAGCTCGCGACCGATGCCGCTGGCCTTGGTGCCTCCGAACGGTGCCCCGAAATCGAGTGTGTAGCCGTTGATCCCGAACGAACCGGTATCGACTGAGCGGGCTATTTCCATCCCGCGGTCGAAGTCGGCAGTCCACACGGTTCCACCGAGGCCGTACTCGGAATCGTTGGCGATTGCGATGGCCTGTGCCTCGTCGGTGTATGGAATGACAGAGAGTACGGGGCCGAAGATCTCTTCGGTTGCAATCGTGTGGTTTGCGGAGACGTTACCGAAAACGGTTGGCTCCAGGAACCATCCGCGCTCGAGTGTGCGCGGTCGTGATCCGCCAGTCGTGATCCTTGCGCCTTCCGCAGTGCCTGCGGCGATGAAGGACTCGACACGTTCGCGCTGCCCGGCGCTCACGAGAGGGCCGATAAAGGTGGTGGGATCCAACGGGTCGCCCACCGGCAGCGACTCGACCATTGCGGTGACGGCATCGAGCACTTCCTCGTAGCGTCCGACGGGCGCGAGAATTCTTGTCGAGGCGTAGCAGGTTTGTCCAGTGTTGATCAACGATGCCGTCGCCAAACCTGCCATCGTCGCGTCGAGGTCCGCATCGTCGAGAATGACTGCGGCGGACTTGCCGCCGAGTTCGAGCGATACCGGACGCAGAAGTCGTCCGCAGGTTGCTCCGATGTGTCGGCCTGCCGGTGTAGAGCCAGTGAACGCGACCTTGTGTACACCCGGATGAGCGACGAGGTATTTGCCGATTTCGGGTCCGCCGGTGACGATGTTGAGAACACCGGCAGGAAGACCGGCCTCCATTGCGGCCTCGGCGAGGACGAACGCGTCGAGCAAGGTCTCGGGTGACGGCTTCAGTACGACGGTGCATCCCGATGCGAGCGCGGGGGCGATTTTCATCATTGCGAGAAGAGATGGGAAGTTCCACGGTGCAATCGCGGCAACAACACCGATCGGTTCTTTCCGAACGATGGTGGTTCCCGTTCCGGCCAGCGCGTGACGGGGTTCTTCGAGCTCGGTCGTGCGGGCAAGCGCGGCGTAATAGCTCAAAAGTCCTGAAGGTCCCTGTCCTTCAGCGACAGTGGAGATCGATACGGGCATTCCGTTCTGCTGGCTGACCAATCGGGCTGTGAGGTCGGCGCGACGCCCCAAGGCTGTGGCAAATCGATCCAAGGCGTCGGCTCGGTCGGCAGGCTCGAGTCGCGACCACGTACGAAAGGCCCGGCCCGCCGCCGCGACGGCAGAATCGACGTCGTTTGTTGCGCTGCCCGGCACGCTGCCGATCTTCTCTTCTGTACTGGCCGAGTGCACCGAGATGGCGTCCGAAATCGTCGGTGATTGCCAGGTTCCGTCTATGTAAAGGGCGGAGTGAGTGAGAATCATGCAGGCTCCTTGCGGTGGGTGGGTGTGCGGGGATCGGGGCGCTCACGTGGACGTAGGCAAACCGCCACACTCATGACTTAGCGATCGTTACATAAGTCATTTGACTCACAAGCTATGTTGCTCCGCCTGTGGATGTCAATGGTCGAGGTGTCCGGCCGTGCATGAGAGTGGTGACCTGATCGGCGGCTTCACTCACGAGCTTGCCCAGTGCGGCGATCCGCTCCCCGGTCAGTGGTGACGGGGCATCGACCAAGCAGAGGATCAGCGCCGGTGTCGAGTCCTGGGCGAAGGCGACGGCATTGACGGACAGCAATTGATAATTGCCGTCGAGGTCGAGTGTTCCGACCGCGACATCCGCGGACAGAAGACGTCGCGCTTCTCTCAGTGCGAGTGCTGCCCTCTGGCCGCCGACTCCCGGGCCGCGCATCTCGGCGACGGCGTCGGAAATTGAAAGTTCTTGTTGGCGAAGGCATTCCACGGCGAACCCGCGCTCTCGAATGGCCGTGAGGATTGGCTCGTACTCCGACCGTAGAAGTGCGGCCTCCGTGTCCAATGCCTCCTTGCCGAGGAGAAACCATTCGTGGAGGTCGTTCTCGTCGAGCCATGCGGCAAGGCCTGCACCCAGTGGAGGTGCCATCAGCACATTGTCGCCGATGCGCAAGCCGAGAGTTCCGCTGCGCCTGGAGATCGGTTGAATTGCCTCGGCGACAACGAGGTCGGCGCCGGATCGGATGAATCCGAGACAGGCCAGTTCGGATGTGTCGGCCAGTTCTTGCATGACGGTGCGTGAAAGATCGACGACATCGATTGCGCGGGAAGCGGCTTGGCCGATGGGGACTAGCGCCGGGCCGAGTTGGTAGGTCTTGCGGATCGGGTGACGGACGAGCCAGCCGGCCTCGGCGAGAGCGACGACCATGGGGTAGCAGGTCGCCTTTGCGACGCCGAGGTGTCGTGCGATATCGGCGAGGCTCCGCCCCGCCGTGGGGTCGGATGCCAGCAGTTCGGTCAGCATGACGATTCGATCGGTTTGAGGGGAATTTCGTGCCATGTGTTCGCATAATGCCACTCTGGCGTCGCACTGTGACCCACGATACAGTGGAATGACTTAGCGATCGTTAATCAAGCGGCAAACTCCGGAAGGAAATACATGATTGTCAACGGTGGCGAATTACTTGCCAGAGCACTAGCTGAAGCGGGCACAACCGAGGTCTTCACCCTGCACGGAGGGCACTTGGATGCTTTCCTCGTAGCCTGTCGACGTCACGGCATCCGGCTCACCGACACCCGACACGAAGCCACTGCGGGACACGCTGCGGATGCGTACGCGCGAGTGACGGGCAATTACGGCGTTTGTGTAGTCACCTCCGGCCCGGGCTTCACGAATGTCTACACCGCGCTGACCAATGCACTCCTCGATCGCACGCCGACTATCTTCGTCGTCGGTGCTCCGCCGATGCGTGAGACCGAGACGAATCCGCTTCAGGGTGGTTTCGATCAGATTGCCGCAGCTGTTCCGGTGACCAAGTGGGCATACCGCATCACCGATCCGGCACGCGTCCCCGAGATAGTTGCTCTGGCAATTCGTAAGGCGACGACCGGAATTCCGGGGCCGGTGCTGCTCGAAGTGCCGATCGACGTGATGTTCGGTGAAGCCGACGAAGACACCGTGAGATTTCCGGTGAACTACACCGTGAGTGCGAGGTCGGGGCCGACTGCTGCAGCGGTCGAGGCCGCTCTCGATCTGCTCGGTGAAGCGACGAACCCCGCCATTGTGATCGGAGGTGGCGTCACTTTCTCCCATGCGAGCGCGGCGCTGGTGGCGTTCGCGGAAACGGTGGACGTGCCGGTGTTCTACCCCGGGAAGTCCGATGGAGCGGTACCCGCAAGCCATCGACTGGCCGGCGGCGGACTGTTGGCGATCGGCTCGTTACCTGCCCTTGGGTATCCGACCCCCGACGTGGTATTCGTTGTCGGTGCCCGAGCCGGGATGTTCACCGGCGGACGCACCAGCTTGTTCCCCGGTGCGCGGTTGGTCCAGATCGACGTCGACGCGTCCGAAATCGGGCGTATGCAGGACGTGGACGTTCCGATACTTGCCGACTGTCGAGAAGCGCTCATCGCTTTGAAAACTGCTGCTGATCAACGTCAATGGCCCGATTGGAGTGCCTGGGTCGATGCCGCCACCAGTGCGAAACATGCGCACCGGCATGGTTTCGAGGACGAAGCGACGGAAAGCGGTAAGGCGCATCCGTACTTTGCAGCGCGCGCGATCGTCGAAGCCTGCCCGCCCGGTACTACTTTCGTGATGGACGGTGCCGAGGCGCCGTCGTGGGGCGAGTTCTTCACTACCACCGAAGAGGTTGGTGGTGTCTTGAGGCTCGGCTACCTCGGATGCCTGGGTGTGGGGCCCGGTTTCGCAATCGGCGCACATCGGGCACGACCGGAATCACCCGTTGTGCTCATTACCGGTGACGGCGCGGCAGGATTCCACATCCAGGAATTCGACACAATGGCCCGTCATGGAATACCTGTTGTGACAGTGATATTCAACAATGCAGTGTGGGGAATGTCGATCCACGGCCAGGAAGCGGTGTACGGGGACGAAGGAATTGTCGTATCCGAACTCGCAGACAGCGCATACGAGAAGGTCGCCGAGGCCTTCGGTGGATACGGTGAGCGTGTTAAGGATGTCGCCTCCATCGCCGACGCTATGAAACGCGCGTTCGACGCGGGAGTTCCCGCATGTATCAACGTCGAGGTGGACCCGCACGTAGTCCACCCCATCACGACGATGATGCTCGGTGACGTCACAAGTACTGACGAAATCGTTGTCCCGTACTACGAGAACATTCCTCGCTGATGCCGGGGCGAATGGAAGGTGCAGTAGCCGTCGTGATCGGCGGAGCATCCGGTATCGGTTGGGCAACAGCGCAATTGCTGGCTGCCGAAGGTGTGAGCGTCGTGATAGGCGACATCGACATCGAAGGCGGGCGGAAACGCGCCGTAGAACTCGGTGGGCGAGCTGAAGCAGTCCGGGTCGACGTCGTCGACGAAGAATCGGTCAAGGTGATATTCGAGGGGGCCCAGGCGCAGCATGGTCGGCTGGATATCGCGGTCAATTGTGCCGGGGTGAATCTGCCGGGCTACATAACGGATTTGGAGGCGCAAAGTTGGCGGCGAACCGTTGACATCTGTCTCACCGGAGGTTTCTTCGTGATCAAGCATGCGGCGCGTGCCATGACTGCCGGTGGATCGATCGTCTCCATTACCTCATTGAACGCACGCCAGGCGGCTGCAGGTTTTGCAGGATACTGCTCCGCCAAAGCTGGCCTCGCCATGCTCACCGAGGTTGCGGCACTCGAACTCGGAGACCGGGGGATACGCGTCAACGCGGTTTCGCCAGGTCTTGTCGAAACGCCACTTGTCGAGGGTCTCACCGGTGTGCCGGCTATTCAGGCGGACTTCACCGAGAACACTCCGCTCGGACGTAATGGGTTGCCACGCGACGTTGCCGAAGCGGTGTTCTTCCTCGCTTCTGATGCTTCTTCGTGGATCACGGGCGAGGTTCTCGATGTCAACGGCGGTGCCCACTTACGTCGGTACCCGGACGTGATGAAACACATCGAGGCGATGCAATAGCTCGTCGAGAGTTCGTCGGTTCTGATAGCGCCCGGTGTCGTCCACGCGCCCGGGCCGGAAGTTACGTCCAATCCAGAAAGGGCTTTTCACGATGTGCTCGCAATATCGCCTTGCCGATGAGTCTCGACGCCACGCTGCTGCACGACCAGACGCCCTCGCGTTGACAGGTCGAGACGGGTCGATGACGTTTGCCGAGCTCGACCTCCGCACCAGTCGGCTGGCCAACGTTCTTCTCGACCTGGGTTGTAGATCTGGAACCAGGGTGGCCGTGGTGGACAGAGGCTCGACTCAAGTCGTCGAGATCGTACTTGCGGCAGCGAAGATCGGGGCAGTGGCAATCCCGATCAATTGGAGGTTGTCCGGCGCCGAGGTTGCCGAGGTGCTCGCCGACGCGGACGCTCGTGTGTTGTTCTTCCACAGTGAATTCGAGGGTGTGGTCTCGGCGGTGCAGGCATCGGAAGGGGCGAAGCTGCGTGTCGTGAAGATCGACGGTTCCGAGGAGTTCGACTACGAAGCGCGATCGGCAGGCGCAAGTTCGGTCGATCCGGGATGGCGCGGAAGCCTGGACGACGTTGTACTGCAACTGTATACATCCGGAACGACGGCAAAACCCAAAGGTGTTCTCACATCCAACAGGAACCTGGAGGCATGCACGCGAACCGGCGGGCCATGGGGATTCGACGAATCCTCGGTCAGCTTGTGTGCGATGCCCCTGTTCCACATCGGTGGATTGGGTTGGGCGCTCGTGGGACTTGCGAATGGCGCCCATAACGTCGTTCTCCCAGAATTCACACCTGCCGGTCTGTTGGAAGTACTGGAAGGGATGAGTATCACCAATACCTTTCTCGTGCCTTCCGTCATCGGGATGCTGGTCGACGTACCAGGCGCGCGAGAGCGCAATTTCGCAACTCTCCGATCCATCGCTTACGGTTCCTCGCCGATCACACCATGGGTCTTGAAGCGAGCTCTCGAGACGTTCCGCAAGCCCCTGTTCCAGGTCTACGGGCTGACCGAAACGCATGGAGCAGTAACACAACTCGATTCTTGTGACCATGCGGTGGACGGCGAGAAGGTCGGACTGCTGCGCTCGGTCGGAAAACCCTACCCCTGGGTGGACTTGAAGGTGATGTCACCGGAAGGCGAGGAAGTTGCGGTCGGCGAGGCCGGCGAGATCTATGTCAGGTCTCCGCAAACGACCGAAGGTTACTACCGACGGCCGGAAGAGACTGCCGCTGCGATAGATACCGACGGGTGGTTCCATACCGGCGACGTGGGACGGGTCGACAGCGAGGGCTACGTCTACATCACCGATCGGATGAAGGACATGATCATCACGGGTGGAGAGAACGTCTATCCCATCGAAGTCGAATCGGTCATCGCCGACTATCCGGGAGTATCCCAAGTTGCCGTCATTGGAGTGGAGGATCCACTGTGGGGCGAGGCGGTCAAAGCCGTCGTAGTTGCTGCTGCAGGGCATCAACTCGATACCGACTCGATTTCAGGTTTCGTTCGAAGCCGACTTGCCGGCTACAAGTGCCCCAAGTCCATCGAGATAGTCACGGAACTTCCGTTGGGTGCTACGGGCAAGATCCTCAAGCGCGAACTTCGGGCGCGATATTCGACAGTATGAGAATCAACGTGCACGCTTGCGGCCGGGCTTGCATCCAACCGTATTCAGTGCGATGACGGCGTACTTCTGAGCTACCTCTTCCGGGGTGAGTTCTCCCTCGGCGTGATACCAGCGCGGAATCGACTGGCACATCGCGAGAAGTGCGCGGGTGGTCTCGGGCACGTCTGCTACTGAGAAGAGACCTCGTTCCGAACCCTCGGTGACTATGCCGAGCACCAATTCTTCGACGCCCTTGCGTACGACACGATATCGCTGTCGGTGTTCGGGGCTGAGGTAGCGCACTTCCCCCTCGAGGGCTGCCAACCGAGAGCGGGTCGTCATACGAAGCACGATCGCTTCGACGACGTTGGTGAGCTGTTGTCGAGGGTCGTCTCCGCCGTCGGCGTACGCGCTGTGGGCACGAGCGAGGACGTCACTGGTCGAAATCTCCAGCAGAGCAAGGAGGATCCCTTCTTTGCTCTGGTGGTGGTAGTAGAGGGCGGGGATCGTCACGCCGACGCGGCGTGCGATCTCGCGTATCGAAGTACCGTGGAACCCGTTGTCGTAGAATCCTTCGAGGGCGGCTTCCAGGATAGGAGTCAGCTCGAGCGGCTCGATCCGTCGCCAACTGGCTGTGGCGTCCTTCGCCGAATCTTTCGTGGCCATACGTGGTCCCCTAGCTATCGCTCGATAATGCTCGGGGAGATACTACGCCGCGACGAAGTCACAACAACTGCACGTTGCTCAGTTTCCACTCGCCGTCCTCGCGGACCAGCGAAAGTTGCATCCGGTTGCGGTCGATTCTCGGATCGGGGGAGTTGGTGTTCGTGATCGTCTGATCGAGGAACACGAGAACCTCGGCGTTGTCGCGATCACTGCTCGCCAACCCGGCTGAAATGATCTGAGCGGACGAGGTCGCCTGATACTGCACGATCATGTTCTGCAAGTTGGCTGCCACCTGGGCGTACTGACCGGCGAATTCGCCGACAGAATTGTCACGGACCACGGAAAGATTCTGATCGAGGTTCTGGAAGTTGTACGTCGCAAGATCAGTGGCGAATTGCCGTCCGCTGTCCAGGGCGCTGATACGCGCGTTTTCGTCGACCGATTTCTGCCAGGTCGCGAATGCGCCCCATCCGAGCGCCGCGACCACGACCAGGGCGCCGGCAACGATCGCTACGGTCTGCTTGCGAAGCCGCTTGGGCTTGTCGACGATTGTGGGCGTCTGGGGTTCGGTTGTCTCGGTCATTGCGTTCCTTGTACTAGTAGTGCGGCAAACGAGTTGTCGCCGAGAACGGTGTTCTGACCACCGTTGAGGCCCAGACGAATCGACGTTCCGTCACCGGCTGCGACCGTTCCGAGGGCAGGATCGTATTCAGCAACCCCGTCGATCGTTCCAGTTCCGGTGGGGACGTTCTGCGATCCGCGATTCTGGATCCGGCCCGACTGGTCCGCGCAGTGTTGGTTCTTGTCGAGCGTGGTCGGTGAGGTGTCCTGTACCGATCGCCGGGGCGTGTCGTAGATACAGACCGGTCCGAGTGCTGTGATCAGATCAAGCTGTGCCCGTCCGTCTTTGACGATACTTCCGAACTTCTCGAATCCTTTGGGCACCACCACCAACAAGGCATCGACGGCGGGCATCCGTGCAGTGACGATCTGAGTGGAGACGAGAGAATTGGCCAACAGCAGACTGAACGGCTCACGACTCTGTTCGATGAGAGGCAGTATCTGATTGTCGAGAACACTCGGGCTTCGATCGAGGAGTGTGCGCAGTTGCGGATCGGAGTTTCGTACCTGATCTGTCAATTGGCGAAGTGTGAGTGCAACTTCGGGAAGAGCGTCAACATTTTCCTCGTTCGCAGTGAACAGTGAGCGCGAGTTCTCGACGAGTGTGTTGACACGCGGTTGATCGGATTGGACAGTGCGCGCGAGCACGTCGAAGTTGTCGACGAGCGCCTGCAGATCCGGACCCAATCCGTTCAATCCCTCGCCGAGTTCGTGCGAGAGGGTTCGCAGGTCTGCCGGATCGACGGTGTCGGCAGCAGCGTTGAAATTCGCAATCACGGTTCCCAACGCGACCGGGATCGAAGTGCGCTCAGTCGGAACGACGGAACCTTCAACCAGATACGGGCCGCCGTCGGTCTGCGAGGACAACTGAACTTTCAATACCGGAACGGCAGTGTCCTGGCTGATGGCCACATGCGAATCGTTGGGGATCTGTTTGTCGGCGGCGATGCTCAACGTCATCACGACGAGGTCCTGGGCAGAGTCCACCTCCACCGACTCGACGTCGCCGACGGTGACTCCGCGATAGGCCACTTCCGAACCGGGAGCGATTCCGGCCGCGTTCTCCAATTCGACGATGACCGAGAAGGTTCCGGTGAACGGATCTCCGGCACCGACTTGCCGGAGTACGTACGTCGTGCTGACCACCGCGATGAGGAGAAAGGCGGCGATCTCGAAATAGACGGTTCGGTTCTTCATCGCGTTCCTCCTTGCAGGGGTGTCGTGATCGGCAGTTCCCGATCGGAGGCGGGCAGAGGTGGCAGTGGCGGTGCGGCGCCCGGGATTATCTCGTTGAGCACTCCGGTCACGGTGCCCTCGACATCGACGTCGAGGTCGATGTTCACGTAATCGCCTGGGCTGGCACGCTCGAGGAGCACTCTTGCGTTGTCCAGGTTGGCCATCGTCTCACCCAGTGTCGGCCCCATTGCCGAGAACTGGTCGAGGATGGGTGACAGTCGTCCGGTGATCTCGGAAATCTGGTCGGCCGACTGGTCGAGTACGGAATTGGTTGCGGTACTGAGCCGATCGGTTTCGTCGAGTAGATCGAGGAGCGGTTGTCGTTGGTCGGCGATCACGCCCAATGCGGGTGTGAGTGTGCGCAAGCCTTCGTCGATGGTGGCGCTCTCGTCTCCGATCAGAGCGCTGAGCCGGTTCAGTGAATCCAGTGCCGAATTGATCGATTCCTTTCGGTCGTCAAGTGTTCCGAGAAAAGTGTCAAGGCGTGCAAGCAGATCGCGGATCGTCTCCTCCCTGCCGTCGAGAATCTGATCAGCCTCACTGACGATGTTCTTGACCTGCGCCAACCCACTGCCGTTCAACAGAGTTCCGACGGCGCCGAGCAGTTGTGCGACATCGGGTCCGCGCACGGTCTCCGATCGCTCGATGGTGGAACCTGGTTCGAGAATGGGGCCCGCTGGATCGACCGGAACTTCGAGGTTGACGAACGCATCGCCGATCGGGGTCGACAGCTCGATCCGAGCGCGGGTGCCGACAGGTAGTTCGATGTCCGACGCGATTTCGGTATGTACCACGGCTGCAAAGGTTTGCGCGCTCATCGACGTGACTCTGCCGACCACTGCCTGGCCGATCCGCACCTCGCCGCCGACGGGAAGTAACGACGCGTCGACGAATTCCATGTTCAGCGGGTACGACTCTCCTGGCAGACCGCGTCCGAGGGGTAGGTGCTGGAAGTTGAGACTGCAGCCGGTCAATGGCGCCGCGATGACAAGTGCCACGACAACGCTCACCACGGACTTGTTCGACGCCATCAGTTGCCCCCACCGAGGATGCGTGCCAGGTCGGAGCTGCCTGCCGAAGGAAATTCGATGGGATTGACGATGCCCGGCCCGGTGCACAGCGGTATCGGCATCTTCTCGCACAGTTCTCGCGTCGTGTCGAACTGTGAGAGATCGGTGGCGACGTTCAATCGTGCTCTGGCTCGGCCTTCTTCGGTGACGAGGTTGGCGACGTTCTCGAATCCCGTTGGTGCCGTTTCGATGATCTCGCGCAGTTGATCCTGTTTGGTCGCGACTGCACCGGCCAACTGTGCGAGCGTACCCAGATCGGCGGTGACCGCCTCGCCGTGTTCGGCGAGTAGCGCTGAGACCTGTCCGAGCAACGTGGTCAGGGAATCGAGCGCCCCGCTGATGTCTTCTCGCTGGGCGCTGAACGTGCGGGCGGTGACTGTCACCGAGTTCGACAGGGAGTCGACCTTGGTCTGGTTGTCCGCGATCAACTGCACGAGGGTGTTCAGGTTCTTCACCAGTTCGGAGATGTCGGGACTTGCACCCGCCAGTACCGAACTGGCCTGTGAGATGGACCGAACGGCATCGTTGAATGCTTGCCCGTTGCCGTCCAACGCGTGGGCGCCTTCTCCGATGAGGTCACCGATCCCGCCGCCGTCGGCGCCAGGGCCGAGCGCCACCGTCAATTCGTTCACCGATGCGGTGAGTTGGTCCCACGTCAGCGGGGAGTGAGTGCGTTCGAGAGGGATCACCGCGCCGTCGATGAGGAACTCACCGTCCTCGTAGCCGGGGCCGAGTTCGATCGTGCGGTCACTGATGACCGAGGGAGACAGGACCCAGGCCTGCGCGTCGGCGGGTATACGTGTTCCGGATGGCAGGCTCAGCGCCACTCGTACCCGGGACCCTTCCGGCGTGACGCTCTCGACCCTCCCGCTGGGAACTCCCAGAATCGTCACTGTGTTCCCGGTGAAGATAGCGTCGGTCGAGGTGAATTCGGCGGTGAGAGTGAGTCTGTGTTCGTCACGCGTGACGAACAGGACGGCACCGATCGCGCAGATCACAATCGCTGCCAGCACGGCGAGTTTCTTGACGGTCGTGGTCATCGACACCCCTGAACGAGCCCGACGACGCACAACCAATTGTCCGGGATGAGGGTGGAGGGCGAGTTGAGGTCGAGCCAGTTGCCGTTACCGGTCGCGTTGGTGACGTAGCGGACGCTGGGGGCGAAGTTGTCGAGCAGTGTGGTCAGTGATTGTTCGTTCTCGGACAGAACTCCCGTCACCACGTGGATGTCTCCCATGACCGAGTCGACCAAAGCCTGGTTGTCGCCCAGGAACTGGGCAAGTGTGGTGCTCAACTGATTGAGGTCTTGTACAAGCGCATTCAGCACATCTCGCCGGTCGGCGATCGTGGACATCACCAGATCCGCATTCCCCAGAAGGGTTTCCAGAGTGTCCTTCTGCTCGATCAGTGTTGCGGTCGTCTGCTGCGCTCCGGTGAGAAGGGAACGGAGCGCAACGTCGTTGTCGTTGACTACTCCGGAGAGTGCGTCGATTCCCTCGAGTGAGCGGCGAATGAGTTCGGGATCGTCCGGTGAGTTGTCGGACACCACGGTCAGCATGTTTCGCAGTTGTTGCAGATCAAGATTTTCCGACGTGGATTGTGCTCCTCGACCGAGATCGTCGAGAGTGAACGGAACGCTCGTGTTCTCGATGGGGATGGTCGAACCTGCGGGTAACGAGCGCGATCCGTTCGGAGTGACGTCGAGCGAACGTCGGCCGAGCAGAGTCGAGATCTTGATGTCCGCACGGGAGTCTTCGCCGAGAGTGACGCCGTCGTCGAGTCGGAAGGTGACTTCAACCGAGTTGCCGCTGACCGCCAACGAGGTGACCACCCCGCTCGGGACTCCCGCGACGTTGACCGGATCGTCCTGCGTCAACCCGGTGGCGTTGGCAAAGACGGCGTGGTACTCGTTGGTCTTGACCTTCAAGATCAGTTGAGGGACAACGAGTGCGGCCAGAACCACACCGACTCCGACGAGGATGCAGATGATTCCGTTGCGGACCGGGTTCTTGACGGTGAGCCAGTTCATCGGCACACCGCCGAACGCTCGGGGCCGCCGAGGGTCACCGATTGGTCCAGCGCGCTGAGCCGGAAGTTGCAGATGTAGATGTTCGCCCAGCTTCCGTAGCTCATCGCGATCCCCAACTGGGTGAACAGTTGATCGAAAGCGGTGATACCGGTCGCCAGCGACTCACGATTGTCGACGACGACGCGAGCCGACTGATCGATCGAAGTCAGCGCGCCAGCCAAGTCCGGTTCCACGCCCGTCACCAAGTCCTGAAGTGAAGAAGTCAGTGCGCCTGCGGAATCCACTGCGGCCGAGATCTGTTGGCGGTCCTGTGCCAAACCGCCGACCAGTGTGTCGAGCGTGTTGATCATCTCGACGAAGTTGGGTCGATTCGTCGTGGTCACGGTAAGGACCCGGTCGAGGTTGTTCAGTAGTTGGTCCAAGATCGCGTCCCGGGACGTCAAGTTCTCGGTGACGGCAACAGTGCGCTCCAGCAGGCTTTCGATGGTGGAACCTTGTCCTTGGAATACCTGGACGACCTGTGCGGCAAGCTCGTTGACTTCTGCGGGGTCAAGTGCGTCGAACAGGGGACGGAATCCGCCGAGGATGTCGGTGAGGTCGATCGCCGGCTGAGTCTGTTCCACGGGAATTGTGGCCCCGGGGGAGAGGTAGTTGCCTGTTGCGCGTTCGGCCTGTCCGGGTTCGATCGAAATTGTTCGCGCTCCCAACAGGTCTGCGTACCTCACCACAGCGCGACCGTCGGACGGAATACGTTGTGCAGATTCGAGTTCGAAGCCGACGACGGCTTGGTTGTTCACCAGCTCGACGCTGTCGACGCGCCCTACTCGCACCCCGGCGATCTGAACATCGCTGCCGGTGACCAGGCCGGAGGCATTGACGAAGACGGCCCGGTACTGCGAACTCGACCCGGAGACTGGGTTGATCAGGGTGCTCACCACAACCACGGTGGCGAGAATCGACAGTGCAGCAAACAGTCCGAACCTGATCAGAGATTTCTTCACGCTCATCCGCCCACCACCGTCGTGCCGCGAAATACCGGCCCCGCCACGAGAGTGTCCAAAGCTGTACCGCCCTGGGTGAGAGCCGAGATCAGGGACTGTTCGGCAGGGCTGCCGACCGGGCCGACGGTTCCGCCGAACGCGGTCGCGGCGGCAGGACAGTTGGGTCCGCGGGTTCCGTCGTACTGTGGGCAGTCGGTCTTTCCGTACGGATACAGATCTGTGACGGACAGCCGTAGATCGGTGCTGAGCCACGGACCATGCGCCAACGCGGGCGGGAGCTTGATCGTGAGATTGCGCAGGCCGTTGTAGAAGGTGGTGATGTGGTCCGGCCGCGAAGTGATTGCGCCGGTCAGGGAATCGGCGTCGTCGACCAAGGTGATCATGCGGTCGCGATTGTCACCGATCAGACTCGTGGCAGCAGCTCCCGTGCTGGTGCCGGCACGCAGAAGCCCCGCCAACCCGTCGGATTTCTCGACGACGGTCTTGGATGTGGTGATGGAGTTCTCGAATGCGGCGAGCATGTCCGGCGCACTCGTCGAGAGACTGTCGGCGAGGGTGGCTATGTCGTCGAGGTCGTCACCGAGTCCGTCGATGACGGGCTGCGCACCGACCAACGCTTGGTGGACTGAATCGAGCGATTCGCCGATCTGGTTTCCCTTGCCGCTCAACGCGTCCGAGACTGCCGTGAGTGCGA
Source organism: Rhodococcus sp. RCBS9 (assembly GCF_029457415.1). NCBI lineage: Bacteria > Bacillati > Actinomycetota > Actinomycetes > Mycobacteriales > Nocardiaceae > Rhodococcus > Rhodococcus sp. RCBS9. Next base: position 3,392,846 of record NZ_CP120422.1, read on the forward strand.
CGTTGATGTCGGCGGGGTCGAGGGAAGAAACGAGCGAGTAGATCCGTGAGATCGATTGGTAGAGCTGGACCGCGACTTCGGACTGATCGGATACCAATTCGGTACCCGGCACGAGAGCAGGACCACGCGAGAGTCCGTCAGGTTGAATCAAGTCTACGAAGAAGTCACCGAAGATGTTGCGGGGCATCAGTCGCACCTGACTTGTCGACGGTATGTCCTCGAACGCTCCCTCGTCGATCGCGAGTGAGACAGTCGAAGCGGTGGTGCCCGGCTCGATCTCGGCCACAGCGCCGACGACGACGCCGCGGTACTGTACCGAGGATCCGACTCGCAGCGCACCGGCACTGGCGGGGACGACAGCACTGACCTGCGGTGTGGAACCGGTGGAGTCCGTACCTCTGCTGAACAAGAAGACGTAGGCGAGGATCAGGATGACCACGGCGAGTAAACCCCGCAGTGCCAGGGTGATTCGGCTGGAATTCGTGACGATCATCCGGTCAGCCCGGGTACGTGAGGTTTGAGTCCCCACAGCGCAATGGTCATCGCGACGTCGGTGAATGCAAGGAAGACGATGCTGGTGCGCAACGCTCGTCCGGCGGCTCGTCCGACGCCTTCGGGTCCACCCGTCGCGGTGTAACCGTAGTAGCAGTGCACGAGGGTCACGACGACCGCGAACACCATGACTTTTATCAAGGACAACCAGATGTCGTTGGGAGAGAGGAAAAGACTGAAATAGTAGCCGTACGTTCCCTCCGACTGGCCTTTGACCCGGATCACCGCAAGCGCCGTTGCCATGTACGAAGCAAACAGGCCGACCAGGTACAGCGGGACCACCGCGATGAGCGCCGCGATCATTCGGGTGGTGACCAGGTACCGCAGCGAGGGAATCGCCATGACTTCGAGCGCGTCGATTTCCTCGGAGATCCGCATCGCTCCGAGCTGCGCGGTGAATCCGGTTCCGACCTTGGCTGCCAGGGTGATTGCGGCAACGAGTGGTGCCACCTCGCGAGTATTCGCGATGGCGGACATCACGCCGGACAGCGGTGCGAGGCCGACGAGGTTGAGTCCGCGGTAGCCCTCGAGTCCGATCTGGGAACCGGCGAAGAACGAGATCGCGAAGATCACGACGACGCTGCCGCCTCCGGCGAGCAGGGTGCCCGAACCGAATGCCACCTGGGCGACGAGACGGGCGACTTCACGCCAATAGCGCTTGAGGGTTGCGGGAATCGAGGTGATGACACGCGCGTGGAACGTGAACTGATCGCCGAGTCGACTCAGGCCGTCGACGGTCCGCGAACTGACCCGCTTGGCACGAATTGCGATGGGCAGGTGCATCAATAGGCACCTTTCACCGAGACGAACAGTGGGTAGAACTGAGTAATTGCGAGGTTGGCGACAAACACGAGGACAAACGAGAGCACGACGGTCTCGTTGACTGCGTCGCCGACGCCTTGAGCACCGCGCTTGACGGTCAGGCCCTTGTAGCAGGCCACGATTCCCGAGATGAGAGCAAAGGCAACGGCTTTGATGCCGGAGACGACGAAGTCGCTGGGTTGACTGAATTGAACGAGATTGCGCAGGAAACTCTGTGCGTTGCCGTCGAGTATCAGGACGTGAACGAAGAGGCTTGCGCCCAAACCGATTACGAGAACTATCGAGTTCAGTAGGAGGCAGACGACGGCAATGGCGATCATCCGGGGTACGACCAGGCGTTCGAGCACGGGTAGACCGAGCACTTCGAGTGCATCGATTTCCTCGCGTATCGTTCGCGCTCCCAAATCTGCGCAGATTGCGGAACCGCCGACACCGGCGATGATCAGGGCGCACACCAGGGGGCCGGCCTGTCCGATGATGAGGAACGCGACGACGGCACCGCTGTACGCACCCGCGCCGATTTGATCTGCGAGCGCACCGATCTGCAGTGCTACCCCGACACCGAGGGGAATCATCACCAGAGCGGACGCGACCGAGGTGACGTGGGCGAGAAACCACATCTGGTCGAGCGCCTCACGCCAGGCGAGGCGCTTGTGTCGAAGAGATGTGAACGCCGCAACGCACACGCGAACGGTGAAGGTGAAGAGCAGTCCGATCTCGGAGAGCAGGTTCGAGAGCATGTTCGTCTTGGCGGGGGAGACAGCAGTTGTTTCCCCGGTTGTTCCATTCCCGGTCGTCGTAGCTTCGGTGCTCACGCCATCCCCCTCTCCGGCCGAATCGTTCTGGTCGGGTTTCTTCGATCACACTCGGGAGCTCGAAGTGCTCCAGGTCACGTTCGGAGACGGTATCAGGAAACTGACTCTGAAGTAAGTTCCATTTCGGCCACTTCATCACCGGGCGCGAATGTCGACGCGGAACTTTCGTTTGCGTCCACGCAACCTTCCCGGCGAGAGCCCGAAATGCGGCGGGTGCACAATGAGTGAATGCCACGATCAAGCCCCATTTCCGCTTGGAAGTCCCTTCGCGAAGGCAACGAGCGATTTGTCAACGACGCGTCCATTCACCCCAGCCAGGGAATCGCGGACCGCGCGAAACTCGTCGATGGGCAGCACCCCACAGCGGTGCTGTTCGGTTGCGGTGATTCGCGCGTAGCCGCCGAGATCATCTTCGACCAGGGTCTCGGCGACATGTTCGTCGTGCGCACTGCAGGTCACGTGCTCGACGATTCGGTGCTCGGTTCCATCGAGTACGCGGTTCACGTGCTCAACGTGCCGCTCATCGTCGTCCTCGGGCACGACGGTTGCGGTGCCGTGAAGGCAACGCTCGACGCCCTGGACAAGGGCGCAGTTCCCGACGGATTCATCCGCAGTGTGGTCGAGCGTGTTGCTCCGTCCATCCTGATGGGCCGCAACGAGGGCTTGTCCACCGTGGACGAACTCGAAGGCCGTCACGTCGTGGAGACCGGCTCGCTGATCATGCAGAGGTCCCGGATCATCGCCGACAAGGTGGACAAGGGTGCGTGCGCGATCGTCGGCGTCACGTACACGTTGTCCGACGGTCACATGCGAGTTCAGGGCGCGGTCGGCGACATCGGCGAGAGCGTTGAGACCGTCGAGGGTTAGATCTTCCGGGGCAGTGGTACCTGGCAGCAGACAATGGGTACCGACACGCCGCCTCAGCTGACGGTTAGTGGACCCTGCGCCAACTACCGTTGAGTCCGTGTTGGAACCTAATGGACCACTGCCCCCCGAGATCTACTGGCGTCGCCGGGCGCTGGCCATTGGTGCCGCCGTCATTGCACTGGCGTTGATCATCTGGGCGGCGTCCGCCCTCTTCAGCGGTGGAAGTGATACCCCGGAGGCCGATTCGGCCGCTGCGAGTTCCTCGCTGACGACGGACGTCTCCTTCACCCCCAACCCTTCCGGTTCCAACGCGCCGGAGGGTGGCGGTGGCTCGGGTGGCGGCGCTGCCGGTGGATCAGGTGGCTCGGGCACGCAGGCTTCGGGATCGTCTTCGTCTTCTTCCTCTTCGTCGACCACCGGGGCTCCGGTCCCGGCCGGTCAGTGCGCCGACTCGTCGCTGGCAGTCAAGGCCACCGCAGACAAGGCGACCTTCGCTCCCGGCGAAGAGCCGTCGTTCACGATCGTCATCACCAACATCGGTTCGGCACCCTGTGATCGAGATCTGGCGGGCGGCCTTCAGCAGGTGCTCGTCTACAGCATCGACGGCAAGACCCGGTTGTGGTCCAACGTCGACTGCTACCCACAGCCCGCAGCCGACGTACGCAATCTCGCGCCCGGCGAGCAAGCTGCGTTCAAGGTCGCCTGGTCGGCCACGACGTCGACCCCCGAGTGCGCGACCGCGCAGAACCCCGAGCGCAATCCGGTGGGCGCAGGCGCTTACACGGTTGTCGGGCAGCTCGGTGCACTGCGAAGCTCCCCGGAGCCGTTCAACATCGCATGAGAGCGGGCAAGCCCGAACAGGCCCGCTAGTTGAAGGATCCGGTGATCGACGTTTCCGCGAGCCGGGAAAGTCCCTCACGGATGTGACGGGCCCACAGCCCGCCGATGCCCTCGACCGACTGCAGATCGGCAGCCGTAGCGGCCAGCAGCGACTGGAGAGTGCCGAAGGATCCGACCAACCGGTGGATCTGATGGAACTGCAATCGAGGTACACGCATCAGCACGCGATATCCGCGAGGAGTCATCGGAGTGTCGAGGGCTTCGATCGTGCCCGGATAACCGAGAACACGCGCAAGAGTCGTGAGATCGAGTAGATCGGCGTCGGTGACGCGATCGAGTGCGACGAGGACGTTGTCCATCGCCGCGGTGCCGATGGGCTCGGGACCGGCAAGATAGTCCCGAACGATGAGTTGACGTGCAATGTCGTTGTCGCCGACCAGTTCTTCGAGCTGCAGTGCCAACTGGCGACCGTCGGTGCCGAGCTCGAGGACATCCTGTTCGATTTCGATCGACACGCGGCGAACCATTTCGAGGCGCTGTACGACGGTCAACGCGTCGCGCAGAGTCACGAAATCCTCGATCTCGACGACCGACAGTTGCCGTGTCACTTCGTCGAGTCGCGCTTTGTATCGTTCGAGCGTCGCGACGGCCTGGTTGGCGCGCGAAAGTATGGTGGCCGAGCCGTCGATGACATGCCGGATACCGCCGACGTACACACTGACGATCGACATCGACTGACTGACCGAGACCACGGGATAGCCGGTCTGAATTGCCGTGCGCTCGGCAGCGCGGTGCCTCGTGCCGGATTCGACGGTGGGAATCTTGTGATCGGGAACCAGCTGGACGTTGGCACGCACGATGCGTGTGCCGTCCGTCGAGAGGACAACCGCGCCGTCCATCTTCGACAGCTCGCGCAATCGGGTCGGTGCGAACTCCACGTCGAGGTTGAATCCGCCGTCACACAGCGCTTCCATTTCCTCGTCGTATCCGAGGACGATCAGCGCGCCGGTACGGCCGCGCAGAATTCGTTCGAGCCCGTCTCGCAAAGCGGTACCCGGCGCCAACCTGGCGATGGTCTCTCGCAATGCCGACGACGACTGTGTGTCCGCCATCGCACTGATCATTGAGAAACTCCCTGCTGAGGTCGATGTCACTTCGGTTGGGTCCGATGCCTGCGCCGGACGGATCCCCGTTTAGATTACCTATCCATGAGTAGTACCTGGACCCTGCCTGATGACCTGACTGTCCCGGAGCCGGTCGAATTCTTTCCGGCCGCCGGCGAGAAGCTGCCTCAGCACTGGTCGAAATGCTTCGGCTGCGGCGACGACCAGCCTGCGGGAATGGCGATGAGTTTCAGGGCTGGTAACGGACTGGAAGTGACCGGTCGTCTGGAGGTCGCCAAGAAGTATCAGGGCGGTCCAGGTGTCATTCACGGCGGCATTCTGTCGACGGCATTCGACGAGGCTCAAGGTATGGCATGTATGGCTCTCGGCTCGCCGGTGGTGACCGGGCACCTCGAGATCGACTTCGCCCGGCCGATCCCGTTGGGATCGGTGCTCGAATTCCGGGCTCGCATCGACGGTGTTGTACGCCGCAAGGTCTACACCAGTGCAGAAGCGGTGATCGTCGAAGGTCCGACAGCGGATCCGGACACGGTGGTGGGAACCTCCCGCGGACTGTTTCTGACCATCACCTCGGAACACTTCGCCAAGACCAAGGAGTTCGTGGACGGCGAACCGACGTCCCCGTTCGGCACCTCGTCGGTCTGACGAGGTAGTCGGCCGAACGACGATCACTTCACCGGCGTGAGCTTGGGGCGAGACGGGGCTTGTTTGCCGCCCATCAATCCGGCGTAGGCCAGTGCCTCGGCCAGATTCGCCACTTCGTTGACGCGCATGCCGGGAATGTTCGGGCCGGAATCGACCGGCACGATGGCGCTGGTGAATCCCAGTCGGGCAGCTTCGATCAGCCGTCGGTTCACCCCGGCAACCCGTCGAACCTCCCCGGCGAGTCCGACCTCGCCGAGGATGACGAGCCCCTTGGGGACGGGTTTGGCTTTCACGGCGGAAGCGACCGCAATGGCGAGAGCCAGATCGGCACCCGGCTCGGTCATCCGCATACCGCCGACGGTCGCGGCGTAGACGTCGGCCTTCGAGATCGACACTCCGACGCGGCGTTCCAACACGGCGAGAACCATGGCCACACGGGCGGTGTCGAGCCCGCTGACGGCTCGGCGGGGTGTCGGTAGCGGCGTGGCGGCGACGAGCGCCTGAACTTCACCGAGTAGAGGTCGCTTACCGTCCATCATCACGGTGACGGCAGTGCCTTCCACAGCTTCTTCACGGTGATGCAGGAACAGGCCGGACGGATCGCTGATCTCGTTGATGCCCTGCTCGCTCAGCTCGAAGCATCCGACCTCGTCGGCCGCACCGAATCTGTTCTTGACGCCGCGGACCATGCGCAGGGTGGAGTGCTTGTCACCTTCGAAGTGCAGAACCACGTCCACGAGATGCTCGAGCGAGCGCGGACCGGCGACGGCGCCGTCCTTGGTGACGTGGCCGATCAGAAGCACCGGGATTCCGCTGGCCTTTGCCAGGGAGGTCAGGGCGCTGGTGACGGCCTTGACCTGAGTCACGCCGCCGACGACCCCGTCGACGTCGGCAGCAAGCATGGTCTGCACCGAGTCGACGATGACCAGTGTCGGTTTGACCTGCTCGATGTGGCCGAGGATGGTCGCGAGATCGGATTCGGCCGCCAGATACATCCGTTCGTGGACAGAGTTGGTGCGATCTGCCCGAAGCCGAACCTGACCGGCAGACTCCTCGCCCGTGACGTACAACGCTCGATCATCCGCGCTGCGCATCGCCCAGCGGTAGACGACCTCGAGAAGTAGCGTCGATTTTCCGACGCCGGGCTCGCCCGCGAGCAGCACCACCGAACCCGGTACGACGCCACCGCCGAGGACGCGGTCCAACTCACCGATCCCCGTGGGTTTGGCCTGCGTCGAGGTGCTGTCGATCTGTGTCAGCGGCGTGGCCGGCGTCGTAGGCAGCACGGCGCTTGATCCTGCTTTGGCGAGTGAGGCGCCGGCGCGACTGGCGACGGGTGCCACTACGGCGACCTCGGTCATCGAGCCCCACGAATCGCAGTCCGGACATCTACCGACCCACTTGGGCACTACCGACTGGCATTCGGAGCAGCGGTAGTTCGATTTCACTTTGGCCACCGGGACAGACTAGAGGCGGGGTCCGACATGGACCCCGCCTCTATTGTGATTCTGAAGTTGTTCTGCGAGGCGCATTGTGCGCCTTGGTGATTCGAGGCTCAGTGCCCAGCTTCTGCAACGTCGGGTGACTTGTCCGACTCGTTGCGCTCGAGCTGCGGGCCTGCGTCGACAGGTACGTCGACGGTGACCGATCCGGCCTTCTCGAACTTGAAGGTGATCGGGACGGTCAAGCCGGGGCGAACGCCTGCCTTGATGTCCTGCAGAACGACGAGAGAGAGCGCAGCGGGTGCGTCGTCGTTCTCTTCGTTGTTCTTGATCTGGGTCTCGGCCTCGGTCGCGGCGCCTTCGCCTGCGGGCAACTGACCGGCCTGCAGCGACGTCTGCGGCTTGATCGTCAAGCCACCTACCTCTTCACCTGCGATGACGCGTGCTGCGTAATCGGTGGTGATGCTGACGAGCTTGTCCGTGGTCTCGGCGCTGTCGTTCACGACGGTGAACGCGAGCACGGCGTTGCCGCCCGGCTCGATGCTGTACTCCTCGGACGAGGGGTAAGCGATGTGCACGTTGCGCAGTGCGATCTCACCGAGGTCGGCGCTGTTGCCGTTCACGGCGGCCTGCTGGACGGCGGTCTGGCTCACCTGTCCGGAACCGCAAGCGGACAGCGCGATGGCTGCGCCTGCAGCCAGTGCAATGGCGGTAGCGACTCGACGAGTCGGCTTACGGATAGCAGTCACGATTTGTCCTCCACGGCGTCAGGTTCGCACTCCACTAGGCAGAGTAGTAGATAAGGTCCCGCGGGCTGGCCGTCGGGTCGCCACAACGGTTGTCTGCGTGGGCTTTCAGTCCGTTACGCAGGGGTGCTCCAGACCAGTTGAATGCACGTACAACAAGCCCTGTCAACCCCTACGCTCGAGCAAGGATGCCCCTGACCTGCACAGTTGATGAGTGGTCGGTTCTTTCACGTGTTAAACTAGTGGAATCGAAAGGGGCACGGGACACATGATTTTCAAGGTCGGAGACACCGTCGTATACCCCCATCACGGTGCGGCGCTGATCGAAGCTATCGAAACCCGCACCATCAAGGGTGAGCAGAAGGAGTACCTGGTTCTGAAGGTCGCTCAAGGCGATCTCACAGTACGGGTTCCTGCAGACAACGCAGAGTACGTCGGAGTTCGTGACGTGGTCGGCCAAGAAGGCCTCGACAAGGTTTTCCAGGTTCTGCGAGCACCGCACACCGAAGAGCCCACCAACTGGTCTCGTCGATACAAGGCAAATCTCGAGAAGCTTGCCTCAGGTGACGTGAACAAGGTTGCAGAAGTTGTTCGTGACCTGTGGCGTCGTGAGCAGGACCGCGGACTTTCCGCTGGTGAGAAGCGCATGCTCGCCAAGGCTCGTCAGATTCTCGTCGGAGAGCTCGCGCTCGCCGAGGGCACTGACACCGAGAAGGCAGAGACCATTCTCGACGAGGTCCTCGCGGCCGCGTCCTGACTGCAACACAACAAAGCTGACAGTGGCAGTAGTAGCCCTGGTACCTGCCGCAGGTCGGGGAGTGCGATTGGGCGAGAAGTTGCCCAAGGCATTTGTCGAACTCGGTGGGTGCACCATGCTTGCACGCGCGGTCGATGGACTCCGGAAATCCGGAGCGATCGACCGCGTTGTTGTCATTGTGCCGCCTGAACTGGTCGAATCCGTCGTAGCCGACCTCGGTCGTGCAGCGGACGTCGACGTCGTCGGCGGTGGTGCCGAAAGAACCGATTCGGTTCGAGCCGGCCTCAGTGCTGCCGGCGACGCAGATTTTGTACTCGTGCACGATGCCGCACGGGCATTGACACCGCCGGCGTTGATCGCGCGCGTCGTCGACACTCTCCGAGCCGGCAGCTCCGCTGTCATCCCGGTACTTCCGGTTACCGACACGATCAAGTCGGTCGACGTACTCGGCGCAGTCACCGGTACGCCTCTGCGTTCGGAGTTGCGTGCGGTTCAAACTCCCCAAGGATTCTCCACCGACGTCCTGCGCAGTGCGTACGACGCCGGTGACGTCGCCGCGACCGACGACGCCGCTCTGGTCGAGCGTCTCGGTGTTTCGGTGCAGACGATTCCCGGCGACGCCCTCGCCTTCAAGATCACCACTCCGCTCGACCTGGTCCTTGCACGGGCGCTCCTGAGCTCGGAGACAGCGTTGAGTGCGGATTCACAGGACGGAAATTAGATGCGCGTCGGTCTCGGCACGGATGTTCATCCCATCGAGGTCGGTCGTCCTTGCTGGATGGCCGGGTTGCTGTTCGAGGAAGCAGACGGGTGCTCGGGCCATTCGGACGGCGACGTCGCCGTCCACGCGCTGTGTGACGCGTTGCTCTCTGCGGCGGGCCTCGGTGACCTCGGTTCGGTTTTCGGCACCGGCAGGCCCGAATGGGACGGCGTGAGCGGCGCTCGAATGCTTGCCGAGGTTCGCCGACTGCTCGAAGAGAACCAGTTCGCCGTCGGCAACGCCGCGGTGCAGGTCATCGGCAACCGTCCGAAGATCGGGCCACGTCGCGACGAGGCACAGAAGGTGCTCTCGGACATTCTCGGCGCGCCTGTTTCGGTGTCCGCGACCACCACGGACGGCCTCGGCTTGACCGGTCGCGGCGAGGGGATCGCCGCCATGGCCACCGCGTTGGTCATGACAACCGAACACGACAGGTAAGATCGCTGGTCGTGACCCTGCGCCTATACGACACCGGTACGCGGGCCCTTCGGGATTTTGTTCCGTTGGCCCCCGGACATGCATCGGTGTACCTGTGTGGGGCGACAGTTCAGGGCGATCCTCACATCGGACACGTTCGTAGCGGCGTCGCTTTCGACGTGCTGCGTCGCTGGCTGTTGGCGCACGGCAACGACGTTGCCTTCGTGCGCAACGTGACGGACATCGACGACAAGATTCTCAACAAGGCCGCCGGCGCCGGTCGACCTTGGTGGGAGTGGGCGGCGACGTTCGAGCGGTCGTTCACGTGGGCCTACGACCAACTGGGCGTGCTGCCACCGTCCATCGAGCCACGGGCCACGGGCCACGTGACGCAGATGGTCGAGATGATGGAACGTCTGATCGAGAACGGCCACGCGTACGCGGCGGGCGGTGACGTCTACTTCGACGTGCAGAGCTACCCCGAGTACGGCGCACTGTCCGGCCACAAACTCGACGACGTTCATCAGGGCGAGAGCGCTGCCGAGGGAAAGCGTGATCCTCGCGACTTCACCCTCTGGAAGGCCGTCAAGCCCGGTGAGCCCTCGTGGCCGACACCGTGGGGACCCGGCCGTCCGGGCTGGCACCTCGAGTGCTCGGCCATGGCGGAGTTCTATCTCGGGGCGGCATTCGACATCCATTGTGGTGGACGCGATCTCGTCTTTCCGCACCACGAGAACGAAATTGCGCAGGCCAAGTGCGCCGGCGACGATTTCGCTCAGTACTGGTTGCACAACGGCTGGGTCACGATGAGTGGCGAGAAGATGTCCAAATCGTTGGGCAATGTTCTCTCGGTGCCGAACGTGCTCAAGAAGGTTCGTCCGCAAGAACTTCGGTACTACCTCGGTAGTGCGCACTACCGTTCCAATCTCGAGTACTCGGACGAGGCGTTGGACGAAAGTGCGAAGTCCTACCAGGGGCTCGAGTCGTTCGTCCTGCGCACACACAAGCGTGCGGGCGGCGTCGAACTCGGTACGTGGACCGAAGGTTTCGCGGCGGCTCTCGACAACGACTTGTCGGTGCCGATCGCGTTGGCCGAGATTCACGGCAAGGCGAGCGAGGGTAATTCCGCGCTCGCTGCCGGTGATCTCGACGCGGCTCGGGTGGCTGCCGGCCAGGTGCGGGCCATGCTCGCGATCCTGGGCGTCGACCCACTCGACGAGCATTGGACGCAGTCCGGTGGCGACACCGAGACGGCAATGGAAGCTTTGGACGTGTTGGTGCGGGCCGATCTCGATCGTCGGCAGCAGGCACGTACGGAAAAGAACTGGGCGGTGGCGGACGAGGTCCGCGATCGCCTCATCAAGGCGGGTATCGAAGTAACCGATACTCCCGACGGACCCGAATGGTCCCTTAAGGCAGGGCAGTAACAATGGCTGGAAACTCGAGCAGGCGCGGCGCAGTCCGTAAGGGCGGCACCAAGAAGGGCCAGGTTGCCGGTTCCGGCGGTAAGCACCGTCGCGGTCTCGAAGGGCGTGGCGCTACGCCGCCCGCCGAGGCACGCACCAAGCATCCCGCGGCAAAGCGAGCAGCGCGCGCCGCACGTGCCGACGAGAAGCAGGGCCGCGGTGGCCGTCCGGGTCCGGGCCGCAAGGTTCTCGACGGTCCCGAGACAGTGCTCGGACGCAACCCGGTGGTCGAGTGCCTACGCGCCGGCGTTCCGGCGACTGCACTGTGGGTCGCCGTCGGCACCGAGAGCGACGATCGACTGAAGGAATCCGTTCAGCTCGCTGCGGATGCCGGCATCTCGATCCTCGAGGTCCCCCGCACCGATCTGGATCGCCTCAGCGCCAACGGTCTTCACCAGGGCATCGCCCTGCAGGTTCCGCCGTACCGCTACGCGCACCCGGACGATCTTCTCTCGGAGGCGCGCAAGCATGCCGAGCCGCCGCTGCTCGTCGCGCTGGACAACATCACCGATCCCCGCAACCTGGGTGCCGTCGTGCGCTCGGTCGCAGCTTTCGGTGGACACGGCGTCGTGATTCCGGAGCGTCGTAGCGCGAGCGTGAGTGCTGTCGCTTGGCGTACCAGCGCCGGCGCTGCCGCTCGTTTGCCGATTGCTCGGGCAACCAACCTCACCCGCACGCTCAAGGACTGGGCATCGAAGGGTGTTCAGGTCGTCGGTCTCGACGCCGAGGGCGACACCACTCTCGACGATTTCGACGGCAGCGGTCCCGTTGTGATCGTGGTCGGTTCCGAGGGCAAGGGCCTTTCGCGCCTCGTCCGCGAGAACTGCGACGCGATCCTGTCGATTCCGATGGCAGGTCCGGTCGAGTCGCTCAACGCCTCGGTTGCCGCCGGAGTCGTCCTGGCGGACATCGCCCGCAGGCGTCGTAGCAGCTGAGTTGTAACGGCTTTCGGGTGAGTCTGGCGGGGTTCTAGCTCCGCACCGACCAGGCTTCCCACAGTGCAGCGTAGGAACCGTCCGCGCCGATCAGTTCGTCATGTGTCCCGCTCTCGACTACGCGGCCACCGCTCATGACGAGTATGCGATCGGCGCGGACTGCTTGGCTCAGCCGGTGTGCGATCACCACGGCGGTCCTGCCGGTGACTGCGAGCTCGGCTGCCTGATCGAGTAGACCGGCTGCGGTGGTTCCGGCTTCGGCAGTCGCCTCGTCGAGGATGACGACGGGAGGATCGAGCAGAGCCAGTCGGACGAGGGCTATGTGCTGTGCCTGCGCTGCCGTCAACTGGTACCCACCGGCCCCGACCCTGGTCTCGAGTCCGTCCGGAAGTTCATGAATCCATTGAGCTTTCATCGTGTCGACGGCTTCGGCGATCTTCGCATCGTCCGAATCTGGTGCACACAACCGGAGATCGTCGGCGATCGTCCCGACGAACACGTGAACTTCCTGGCTGACGAGGACGACTTCGTGCCGAAGTTCGGCATCACTCAGGTCGTCAATCAGTGTGCCGTCGACGGTGATTCGCCCGTCCCCGACGGGAATGATGCCGGCAATCAGTTTGGCGAGCGTGGTCTTTCCGGCGCCGCTGCTTCCGACGACGGCGATTCGTTCCCCCGGTGCGATCGAGATCGAGATCGAATCGATCACCGGGGTGGAGTTGTCGTACGAGTAGGAAACCCGGTCCACCTCGACGCCGATGGGTTCGGACCGAGCCGAGGCAGGAATGCTCGTGGGCCGCCCGGGCATCGCGGTGACTCCGATCAGGCGAGCCAGGCTGGCACCCGCATCCTGCAATTCGTCGATGTTCGAGAGAAATACCGCGATGGGGCTGAACAGACTGTGGAAGTAGAGGGCGGCGGCGGTAGCGGCCCCGATGGACACCGAGTCTGTGGTCACGAGCCAGTAGCCGACGCTCAGGACGGCGGCCAGTCCGAGCAGTTCGGCGCCGTTGAGTTGGGCGAAGAAGTTGGTGCGCAGGCGAACTGCCTGCATGTCGAAGCTGATGGCATGCTCGGAGGTCTCGGCGATTCGGTCGATGTGCTCGTCTGTTCGCCGCAGGGCAGTGACAGTGCCTGCGCCTCCGAGAGTTTCGATGAGCTGTTGTCCCCGCCTGGCCTGCGCAGCGCGAGAGCGTCGGTAGACGGGTCCGGAGCGTCGGAGGAAATGACGAAGAGCGAAATAGTGAATCGGCGCAACGGCAACGATTGCCACGGTGAAGCGCCAATCGATCACTCCCACACCGACAAGCGTCAGTGAAATCATGAACAGGGCAGACACGGTGGCGGGTAGTACTCGCGCGATGACTGTGTTTACCGCTTCGACGTCGCCCGAGACCCGGGAAATCAGATCACCGGTTCCGGCATCCTCGACCAGTGACGACGGCTGCGCGAGGGTGGCGGCGAACACGTCCTCACGAAGATCGGCCAGCACGTTCTGCGCGACGTTCGCCAGAAGCTGTGTGCTCCACCAGGTCAGCGCAACCCCTGCTGCCGCTGCGCCGAGCATGAACGCGGTGATACGCAGGAGTGAGGCAAACGGTTTGCCCTCCGTGACCGCATCGACCATGAGTCCGAGCAGTGCCGGGGTGGACAGGCCGCAGGCCGTAGCAGAGAGAAGCACGACGGTCGTGAGTGCGAGCGCTCGCTTGCGTGGCCGAAGCAGTGCGATCAATGCGCGGACGGTCTGTTTGGTCGACGCGATCGGCAGGGCGGATGCAACCGGAACAGCAGATGCATCCGGAAGGGTATCGGTCACAGCGACTCTCCCTCCCGAACGCAGTGGTCGATCGTGACGACACGGTCACACGAATGGAGCAGGGTCGGGCTCGAGGTGATCACCAGAATGGCCTTGTCGGGGAAGTTTCTCAGGGAGTGTGCAATTCGATGCTCGGTGACAGAGTCCACGGAAGTGGTGGGTTCGTGGAGGACCAGGATCGGCTGGGGTTGATGGAGAGCGCGGGCGAGGAGAAGGCGTTGGCGTTGACCTCCGGAGAGTTTCTTTCCTTGCTCGCCTACCTCGGAGAGGTGGCCGTCGGGCAGATGCGTCAACACGTCGTCGAGCGCAGATGACGTCATTGCCGACGAGTCGACGTTCGGTGCAGCCAGATTGTCGAAGACGGTGCCGGTGAACACGGTTCCTTCATGAGCGGAGACGAACACCTGATCACGAACTCCGTCCGGGCCGAGGTCGGTTGCATCGGTGCCGAATACGAAGTAAGAGTCGAGGTCCAGCGGAGTCTGAAAGGCGAGTTGTCGTGCCAGTCGATCGGCGGAATCGTCAGCGCGCACGCCCACCACTTCTCCGCGTCGAGCTGAGACGACAGTTCCGTTGTCCGCCGAAATCAATAGGGCGTCTCCACTTCTGGCAGGTTCGGTCGTGGCCGTGGCGGCCAGCGATTCGATCAGGTGTGGCTCGGCCAACAGTTCGGAAAGTCTGCGCGCGGAACCTCGCTTGGCAGCGAGTTCGGCACCGAAGAACCCCAGCGTTTCCATCGGACCGGCAATCACTCTGCTCAAGCCGACAACGGTGACGAAGTTGCCCACGGTGATCGTGCCTTGATGCGCCATCCACGCGGCTCCAAGCGCAACCGAAGCCAGCACCAACGCGGAGACCCCGGAATTGAGCGCGGTCAGGCTGGACATTGCTCTGACCGTCCGGATCGCTGCCTTCATCGACTCCCGGCTCGCGTTGACGTATCGCGACAGGGCGGCGGGTTCAGCCCCGAAACCCTTCAGTACCCGCAGTCCCAGCGTGAAATCCGTTGCAAGCATGCCTGCCTCGGCTGCCTTCTTCTGCTCTGCATACACGCGCTCGTCCAACGGACCGCTGATCTTGTGGATGAATATGAGCTGCGCAGCGGTGATGAGTACGACGATCAGTGCGAGCGGCCACGAGACGAAGGCAAGCGAAATCACTGCCGCGGCGAGCCCCGCAAATGCCGAGCCCTGTTCGGCGACAACCCAGGAGAAGCCCGAGACGTGTGAGGCATCCGAGGTAGAGATGGTGAGAACTTCACCGGTCGAACGCTGAGCTTTCATCCCCCTGGCATCGAGTATTCGTCTGGCAGCATTCAGTCGTAGGTCGTGTTCGCCGTAGACGAAGACCTGCGTGTTCAGGCGAACTGCGATGCGCCACGACAGAGCGAGTCCCACGAACAGAGCACACAGCACCGCAAGCCACACGAGAAGTGCTGTGCTGTCGGACTTTCCGATTGCCCGGTCGACGACGGTGCCGATCAGCACCGGGATGAGGGCTTGAGCTACCTGATACGACGCCTGCCCGGTGACGGCTGCAACCAGTCGCGGGCCGCGTCCGGAGGAGAATGATCCGACTCGGATCATCTCCATCGGACCGGAACGAGTTTCGGGCAGCGCTGACACTCGTGAAACTCCTCGCCCAGATCTGAACACTCGTTGTGCAGTTCTACGGTAGAGCCGGTGCGAGTGCGGAAAGTGCTCGCAGATGCCAAGGGCTACGCGGCAGCGGACAGATGGAGTATCGACACCCCATTACCGGGATCGGGTCTCGATATACCTGGCTGGTCGAAACAAAGTACGTTTGCGAAGAGAGCTGACAGAAGATGAAGAGCACTACCCGAATAGTGGCTGCGTTGGCCGCGATTGCCCTGCTCGCAGGCTGCCAGAGCAGCACCGAGTCAACAGCGTCGGAGGGCACGACGCAGTTGGCCGAGGCCGGCGCGCTGCCGGTCACCGTTGATCACGCGTACGGGTCGACCACCATCGAGACCGAACCTCAGCGGATCGTGACGATCGGCTGGAACAGCCAGGATTCGGTCCTCGCACTGGGCAAGACACCCGTCGCCATGGAGTCGTTCAGTGGGGCAGGCTTGGAGAACGGCATCCTGCCGTGGGACGAAGAATTGTTGGGCGATGTCGAACCCACGTTGCTCGACAGCACGTCCGGTGTGCCGTTCGAGCAGATCCTGGCGTTGGAGCCGGACGTGATCATCGCAGTGGTCTCGGGAATCACCGAAGACGACTATGCACGTCTTTCCCAGATCGCACCCACCATTCCGTTCAAGGAGACCGCATGGGCGACCACGTGGCAGGAACAGTTGTCGACCATCGGATCAGTACTCGGCCAACCGAAGCGGGCTGCCGAGCTGATCGAGGAAACTGACGATTCCATAGCCGACCTGGCTGCCGGATCCCCCAATCTGAACGGGAAAACCTTGACCTTCCTCTCGGGAAACATCGACGGCCTCACCAATTACTGCGCTGACGACGGCCGAGTCATCCTGATGTCCCAGCTCGGACTGAAGCAGTCGGCCGGAAGCGCAGAGCTGTGCGGCGACACCCAGGGGTCGGTGACTGCATCGCGCGAACAGTACAACGAACTGGACGCGGACGTCATCGTGCTCAACGACGCGAGTGGTCAGGGGCTCCCCGGATTGATGGGGGACAAGTTGTTTGCCGACCTGCCGGCAGTCAAGGACGGCAGGCTGATTCAGCAGCTCGGTCTGGCGCGAGTCATGGCCTTGGCTTCACCCACGTCGCTGAGCGTGAAATATGCTTTCGCGGAACTGGTCTCGAAGATGAACGGGTTCTGACCAGTTAGGCTGACAACTCGCACGCGTCCGAGTAGTAGTTCTTCGGTGTGCGTCCGGTGACCTTGCGGAACACGCTGGTGAAGGCGCTGGGGGTTTCGTATCCGACGCGACGGCTTACCGTCGAAACAGGAACGCCCGCAGCGAGATAGGACATCGCAGCGCGGACGCGAACTTGAATCCGCCACTCGGTGAAGGACATCCCCGTGCCTTGAGAGAACACGCGGCTCAGGGTGCGGGGGCTTCCGCCTACCACGTAGGCCCAATCGGCAAGCCCGCGTTGATCGGCGGGGTCGGCGATCAGGCGGCGTGCAACGGCGAGGGCCCGGGGATCGGCGGGCATCGGTACTGCGACATCAGCCGCCTCGATGGGCGCGAGCGTGTCGAAGACTACGGATTCGGCGCGCAAGCGAGCCTCGGTAGGCATATTTCGCTGGTGCAGATGGATGAGCATCGTCTTGACGACGTCGTCGATGCCGATGATCGCGGGTTTTGTCCACGGGTGGGGGAACGACTCGGGCCGGAAATAGGTGAAACGAGCCTCGGTGGATGCGCCGAGCGTGATGCGCCGTGGAGTTCCAGCCGGAATCCACATGCCGACCGTCGGTGGTATCTGCCAACGAACGTCGTCGATGTACGCGCTCATCTCGCCGGAAGCGCCCCAGAGGAGTTCGTGTTCGGGATGGCGGATCTCACGCCACGCGCGCTTCTGATCACGCCCGATGGTGGACGTCGTCATCGAGAAGGGGAGCGGAACGTACCGGCCTGCCGGCACAGCCCAGTACGGAAATCCTGTGGAACTCATCGGTGGATCATACCGCGAATGACTTAGGTAATGCTTTCCTATTTGGTTCTTTGATGCAGGCGCGACGGAGTGTGATCGCCACAAAAGATCGAGGGTGGCACCGAGTCCGAAGACTCGATGCCACCCTCGAACACATTCCCCGACGGAGTGTTTACAGGTGGAGCGAGTGAATCAGCTGCCGTTGGCCAGGACACCGCTGATGATGTCGGAGATGAAGCCGGCCGGGTTGTCCAGGATGGAGGATCCGGCCGAACCGGTTCCGCCCTCGCCGTCAGAAGAGCCGAAGCCCAGATCTGCCGAGCCCGATGCGGCCGCCTCGCCGGGGTTCTTGGCGCGGATCTTGGCGTAGACGCCGCTGATGTTCTGTTCGGTATTGAACGTCGAGATACCGATCGAGCTCGACATTTCCTGGTACGAGCCGATCGGTGCATCGTCGGCGACGAGGTACTGCGCCTCGATCGTCACGGTCTTGCTTCCGGTGGGTGAGATCAGCCAGCCGGTGCTGGGCACATTCACGGTTCGGGCGGCAGTGTCAACCGAAGGCGTGACGGATTCGGTCTTCTGACCGCCGATCAAGTGCCACGCGTTGACCGTTGCCGTGCCCTGGATGTACTTGAACGTGGCGGGGTAGCGGTCGACGAACTGGTCGACGTAACGCTCGGGGTGGCCTGTTGTGGAGATGACCGTGCGCACGGTGACTTTGCCGCCGGGTGCAACTTCGCCGTCGCCCACGATGCTCTTGGTGATCCGGACGTTGGAGGAGTTGACCGTTGCCGCGGACGGGTGGGTGGCATCGGCGCTCGCGGTGCCTGCGGTCATCACGAGTCCGCTGGTGGCAAGTGCAGCGATTGCGATTCCGGTGAGTGTTTTGCGCATTGAAAAACGTGACATGAAATTCTCCGTTCGAGGGGTTCACGCTGACGGCGATGGGATGACTCTTCAAAGGTTGCGCCGCGGTAACCATTGAAACCTATCGGACGCTTGCCTATGTATCAGTTCGGCAGAATTTGCGGAAAAGTCCGAATTAAGAGGACTTTTTCGGTGTCGATTGCCTGCCGTTAACTGATTGTCGACTATTTCGACGAAAAGCTGGGCGAATGTCCAGGTCGACTGTATCGTACTTCGAGAGTCGGGTTGCAACAAGTTTCAGTAATCAATGAATTCGGTTGTCCTGGAACCACACAGAGTGGAGATTGTTCGTGGCAAAGTTTGGATCCAGGAATCGTAGTCTGTCCACCGTTGGAGCTGGTTTGGGGGTGATTGCTCTTGCTGTGGGCGCAAGCGCGCTGGGTGCGGGAGTCGCGACTGCCGAGACAGCAACTTCCGGTGCCTACACATTTACTCGCACCGTGGACAATGCGTCGCCGAAGATCGGTGACACGATCACCTACACGACAGTGTCGAAGAAGAGCGGAATCGACGGGTATATCAGCAGGTTCACCGAGACGCATGCCGCATGCTTGACCTTTGTCCCGGGCTCGGCGAAGGTCACGAAGTTTCACGTTGGCGGGACGATGACCGAAACCACTGAAACGCCGGAACTGACAGCCACGACGCTCGAGGTGACCAGTGCCGGCTGGATCAACAACGGCAGCAAACCGGTGACCATGAAGACCAGTTACACGGTTACTGCTTCGTGTGCGCCGGGAACCGTGTACGGAAGTGGATTGGCGGTAGGTGCCACGGTGATGGGCAACGGATTCCAGTCGAGTGCGAATTTCGCCAACTTGGGCCCGTCCATCACTGTCCGCGCCGCGGATGTGGTCGATCCGGTTGACCCGGTCGATCCCGTTGATCCGGTTGATCCCACTGGCCCCGGAACCGGTGGCGGAATCGGATCGCTCGGCTCGTTGAGTGGTGGCCTCGGTTCCCTCAGCGGCCTGTTCGGTTCGAGCTAGGCGAGAGTTGTGAAACGGCGGGCCGAGACTGTCGTAGTCTCGGCCCGCCGCGGTTGTTCGGAGATCGGGTATTCAAACCATCAGGTGCTCAGCCGAATTCGATCGAGGTGTTGATTTCTTCCACCTGGTTGGAGGTCTGCATGTTCGTCGTGTCGGTGAACTGGTTTGCAAAGCTGACCAGGTAGACCGGCGAGTTGTCGTCGGCTTGGTAAGCGACGACCGTCATGACGGCGTAGAGCGGAACGTCCAGGTTTGGGGCGGTCCAGGTTCCGGAGAGGCGGAAACCCTGCTGTCCGTCGACGTCGATCTCGGTGTACTTCACCTCGGTCCACCCGTCGAGAGTGGCGATCGTTTCACGCGCAGCGGCAAGAACCTCGTCTTTTGTTGCGGTGCCCTGGTTTTCGACCGTCACCGTGGTGTTCGGCATGAAACCGCTGGGTTCCTGGCTGTTGCTGGACAACGCGTCCGTAACGCCGGCAGGGATGTTCTCGCCGTGAGTCCAGCTCGGCGGGAGGCTGACGCTGATGCTCGGCGCTTCGGGGTCGTCGCCGGTTTCGATCGTCGTCCGCTCACCGATGAACGGTGTTCCGTCCCGCAAAGTCGGCGTCGCGGCAGCGGCAGACGGCGAGGATGCAGAACTTTCGGAAGCAGTGGTCTCACTGGTGTTGGTATCACTGGAGACGGCGTCGCCGCTTTCCGAACTGCTGCATCCGGACAAGACGAGTGCAGCAGTGATCAGTGACGCTATTCCGAGAGCAAGTGTGCTGCTCTTAGGGCTCATAGTGTGACAGTCCTTCAGGTTTTGGCGACGGCCGAGCGCCGCCGGCAGCATTGCTGGCGCGGCTGAGACTATCAGCGCTACGACGGCCGAGTAGTGGCCTTGAAGGTAATGGTGCTGCCGGGCCGCAGCTGTGCCAGCGACGCAATCCCGGCGTCGGAAACGACGGCGATGACCGGGTATCCGCCGGTCACGGGATGGTCGGCGAGGAACACGACGGGCTGGCCGCCTGGCGGCACCTGGATGGATCCCGTCACGACGCCTTCGCTCGGCAATTCCCCGGTGCGTGAGCGATGCAAAGGCCCTTGGCCCTGTAGCCGGACCCCGACTCGGTTGGTGTGTTCGGTGACTTTCCACGTGGTGTGAAGGAGCGCGTGAACGGATGCGGCGGTGAACCAGGAATTTCGGGGGCCGAGCGTGATCTCGATCGGAACCGCGCCGAGTGCAGGTGCCGGCGGTGGAATCAACTCTTCGGTGGGCCACGTCCCTTCCTCGGCCCCGAGGAGGACTAGATCGCCGGCGGCGAGCGGCGGCGGCCCGAGTCCGGAGAGCGTGTCGGTGGATCTGCTTCCGAGTACCTGCGGGACGTCGACGCCACCGCGTGCAGAGATATACGTTCTCAACCCGGTTGTGCTGTAACCCAATTCGAGAATGCTGCCACTACCCAGATGGATGCTCGCGTAGTCAGGTGCCGGCCGTCCGTCGACGGCCAGCGGCACCCGCGCGCCTGTCGCTGCCACCGTCATCGAACCGACGGCCCGCATAGCGAAACCCCCAGCGGTGACTTCGATGGTTGCTGCTCGAAAAGTGTTGCCTACGAGTCTGTTGGCGCTGTCATGCGAGATCATGTCGACGGCGCCGGATCTTCCGACCCCGAGGGCGCCGTAGCCTCTCCGCCCGCGGTCCTGAACTGTGGCGAGCGGGCCGGTACGCACAACCTCGAGCCAGGCCATGAATCCATTGTCCCGCAACAGCGCGGTGAAGACACCAAAATCATGCTTGCACCAAAATCATGCACGGACAAAGGTGACTGTGGTGCCGGGTAGAAGCAGCGCCGGCGGGCGGCGCTCGGCATCCCACACCGACAGTTCCGTCGTTCCGATCAACTGCCAGCCGCCCGGGGAGCTACGCGGGTAGACGCCCGAGAACGGTCCGGCCAACCCGACTGCACCGGCCGGGACCTGCCTGCGCGGGTCCGATCGACGTGGAACTTCGAGCTTTCTCTCGTTGCTGGTCAGATACGCGAAGCCGGGGGCGAAACCGATGAACGCGACGGTCCACGACGCAGCCGTGTGAGCGTCGATCACACCGTCGACCCCGAGACCGGTCAGCTTGCCCACCTCTACGAGATCGGGGCCGTCGTAGCGGACCGGAATCTCGACGGCAGGCCGCCCACTCTCGTCAGCTGTGAGTTCGATCGGTACGGCCCCACGTACCCATTTCTCCACCAGTTGGTGCGCGGTGATCGTGTTGTCGTACTCGATCAAGATGGTTCGCGCCGCGGGAATCAGGTCGATCACTCCGGGGATCCGACTGGCGTCGAGAGCCCTGAAGTTGCCCAGCACACTCGGCAGTTCGTCGTACTCGACGAGGACTGCGGATTCACCGGCGGGCAGGATCGCGATCATGTGAACGGCGTGATCTCGACGTCGGAAGATTCGAGGAGAGCGCGGATTGCCACGGCCATGTCGACGGCTGCCGGACTGTCACCGTGCACGCACACCGATGCGGCAGCGACTTTCAACGTGCTCCCGTCGACTGCGTCCAACTCGCCGTCGACGACCATTCGCCGAACCCGCTCTGCAACAAGTGTCGGGTCCTGCAGAACGGCGCCCGACTCGGTGCGGGGGACCAGGGTGCCTTCCGCCGTGTACGCACGATCGGCAAAAGCCTCGGCGACCGCGTCGAGACCGGCCTCGCGCGCCTCTTCCAGAAACACCGAACCAGGTAGTCCGAGAACAGGTAGCGAACTGTCATAGGCAACGACGGCGGCGACCACGGCCCGCGCCTGCCGTCGGTGATGGACTATTGCGTTGTAGAGCGCGCCGTGGGGTTTGACGTACGTGACCCGCGATCCGGCGACACGAGCCAAACCGTCGAGTGCCCCTATTTGATAAATGACGTCGGCGGTGAGGTCCTTCGGGGACACGTCGATGAAGCGTCTGCCGAAACCGGCGAGGTCTCGGTACCCCACCTGCGCGCCGATCCGGACGCCGCGGGCGGCGGCGGATTCGCAAGTCGCCAACAGCGTTGTCGGGTCGCCGGCATGGAATCCGCAGGCGATGTTCGCGCTGGTGACAAGTTCGAGCATGGCGTCGTCGTCGCCCAGGGTCCAGGCTCCGAAGCCCTCGCCGAGGTCGCTGTTCAGATCAACGCTGTAGCCCATACCTCGATTCTAGGTAGGTATGGGCTCTCGGTGTTCAGGCGTGCGCCGGAATCCGTCCGGCATTCTTGCGACGTGCGGATCCGAAGAGTCGGCATATCAGGTAGATCACGAACGAGACCGAGGTGACGAAACTCGAGACGGGAACGCCGGGGGCCAGCGAGAGAAGGATGCCGCCGACGGCTGCCAGTTCGGCGAACACGACGGAGAGGATCGTGGCCTTGAGTGGGCTTGCCGTGACGTACGCGGCGGCCGCTGCGGGGGTGATCAGCAGCGACATCACCAGCAGAGCACCGACGATCTGTACGCCGAGTGCTGCGGTGATGCCGACCAACACTGCGAACACGATCGACAGTGCCCGGACCGGAACACCGCGAGCTGCAGCAACTTCGGGGTCGGTGCTTGCGAACAGCAAAGGGCGGTAGATGAATCCGAGTGTGCCGATCACGATGACCGCGCACAGCAGCAGAAGTTCGAGACCACTGTTTCCCGGCGCCACGATCTGTCCGACCAACAACGAGAAGCTGGTTCCCGTGCGACCGTCGTACGCCCAGAGGAACAACACCGACAGGCCGAGGCCGAAAGCCATGATCACGCCGATCACCGAATCTCGGTCGCGCGCTTTGGCTCCGAGCAGTCCGAACAGCACTGCCGCGACCACGGATCCGACGATGGCACCGAAGCCGACGCCCACACCGACGAGAAGTGCGGCGGATGCGCCCGTCAGTGACAGCTCACTCGTTCCGTGCACCGAGAACGACATCTGACGGCTCACGATCAGCGGCCCGATGATGCCGGCCAACAATCCGAGGATGGCACCGGCAATCAACGCCTGTTGGACGAAGTCGTACTGCAGTAGGTCGACGGTGGCGGACACGTCGAACATCCGCGACATCGCGTCGGTGAACTTGTTACTCACTGGTGGTGATCCTCATCAGAATGGTGAACGCCTTCTCCCGGGCGTAGTC
This sequence comes from Rhodococcus sp. RCBS9, assembly GCF_029457415.1. Lineage (NCBI taxonomy): Bacteria > Bacillati > Actinomycetota > Actinomycetes > Mycobacteriales > Nocardiaceae > Rhodococcus > Rhodococcus sp. RCBS9. The sequence continues at coordinate 3,416,494 of NZ_CP120422.1, forward strand.
CGCCTGCGCTGCCGAGCGCGTCGATGGCGTCTCCGGTGCCGATCACGACGAGGCGGCCACGAACCTGCAACACTTCGACGTCGGTGTTGTACAGATCCGAGAGAACCTCGGACGTCATCACTTCGGCCGGCGTCCCGATCCGGAATTTACCGTCCACCAGATAGAGCACTCGATCCACCAACGGCAGGATCGGATTGATCTCGTGCGTCACGAACAGCACCGCGGTGTCATGGCTGCGCCGACGCTTGTCGATCAGCGTCGAGACCAGGTGCTGGTTGGCGAGGTCGAGGCTGAGCAGCGGCTCGTCGCACAACAGGATCCGCGGGTCGCCGACCAAAGCCTGTGCGATCCGCAGTCGCTGCTGCTCACCGCCGGACATGGAACCGATGGGAGCGTCGGCGAACGACTGGGCGCTGACCTGTGCGATGGCGTCGTCGACGATCTTGCGGCGACGACCCCGACGCAGTAGGCCCGTACCCCACTGGTGACCGTCGACGCCGAGGCCGACCAGGTCGCGGCCGCGGAGCGGGAGGCCGTCGTCGATCGATTTCTGCTGCGGGATGTACCCGACGTGTGAGTTCCCGGCCCGTGCCGGCGTGCCGACGATCTGTGCACTACCGCCGCTGAGTTGTAGTTGGCCCAGCAGAATCTTCAGGAGCGAGGTCTTGCCCGACCCGTTCGGCCCGAGTACGGCGATGAACTCACCTGGCTGTACCTCGAGATCGAGCCCGTCCCACAATGTGCGGGCGCCGAAGGACAATCGAGCGTCCTTCAGCGTCACAGCGGGCACGGAGGCCGCTGAAGGCGCGGTGTTACCAGAAGGCACGGTGTTACCAGGGGGCACAGGAGTATTCGCGGAAGTTTCTGTCACAAGCCGATCGGTTCTTCTCGGAAATGGTGGGGCAAATAATTACTGGGCAGAGAGGGCGTTTGCGAGCGACTCCGCGGTCTGCGTCTGCCACTGAATGTAGTCCAGGCCCTCGGGGAGAGTCTCCGTAACCTCGACGACGGGCACTCCGGCGGTTTCGGCGGTGGTGCGCATATCCTGGGTCACTTTGTCCTGTGTCTGGATGTTGTAGACCAATGCGCGGGCCTGCTTCTCCGAGAGGAGCTGGCGCGTTGCGGCGATTGCGGCCGGTGACGGATCGTTGCCGTCTTCGATGGCGTTGGTGAACTCTTCGGGAGTTGCGTCCTTCAGTTCAGCTGCGACCAGGAGGTAGTGCGCGATCGGCTCGGTCTGCGCCACCGGTGCGCCTGCGTGAGCAGCGGCGATGGAATCGGTGATCGCTGTGACGCCGGCGAGCTTCTGGCTGTATGCCTTCGCGTTGTCCTCGTAGGTCGCCGCGTTGTCCGGATCGAGAGCGCTCAGCTGATCGGCCACCGAATGTGCGACGGCGTCGACGGTCGGGATGTCGAACCAGACGTGTTCGTTGACTGCGCCGTGGGTGTGACCGTCATGCGATTCGCCCGCGGTTTCGCCGGCGTGGATGCCGCCGTCGAGCAGGTTGTAGGCGTTGACCGTCTTCTGCTCACCCTTGCCCGCGTCGAGGACGTCGGTGATGAACTGGTCGTAGCCGCCGCCGTTGTAGACGACGAGCGATGCGTCGGTGATCTTGGCGGCATCGGCGGGAGTCGCTTCGAACGAGTGCGGGTCCGCGGACGGCTCGTTGATGATCGACGTCACGGTCAGCTTGTCGCCGGCGACGGCCTGCGCGACGTCGCCCCACACGTTCGTCGATGCGACGACGGTGATGCCGTCGTCCTTCGAGGAGGTTGAGCTGCACGCGGTGAGCGCGAATGCTGCGGCGACCGAGACGGCCGCGAGGGCGGTGGCGGTGCGGAATTTCGACGACGAACGCACGTGCTTTTCTCCTGAACAAAGGCTGGGCTAAATGCTATTGGAAACCGTTACCGTTACACATTAGCGCATAGTCGCTGGTAGTTCACCTTCGGTTCAGCCCCAACGCGCCGTCTGCGGGCACTACGGCTAACGTCCGTTTATGCCCCGGTCCCGTCAGCCACGCCGTCAAGCCACTTTGGCGTCGCTTGCCGCCGAGCTCAATGTGTCGAGAACTACAGTCTCGAACGCGTACAACCGACCCGATCAGCTCTCCGTCGAGCTGCGGGATCGAGTGCTCCAAGCGGCCAAGCGACGCGGATACCCCGGACCTGATCCGGTCGCCCGCTCCTTGCGAACTCGCAAAGCCGGTGCCGTCGGTCTTCTGCTCACCGAAGCACTCAGTTATTCGTTCCGTGACCCGGCCGCCATGAGCTTCCTTGCCGGTCTCTCGGAATCGTGTGAGGACGCCGGCCAGGGCTTGCTGCTCATCCCGGCCGGGCCCGGCCGCGACGAGGTGGATGCTGCAGCCGTGGTCCAGCAGGCGGGCGTCGACGGCTTTGTCGTCTACTCCGTGGCCGACGACGATCCGTATCTCGCTGCCGTGCTCGAGCGTCACATTCCGATCGTCGTCTGCGACCAGCCGCGCGAGATTCCCGGTGCATCCCTCGTGGGCATCGACGACCGCGCTGCCATGCGCAAGGTCGCCGATTACCTCATCGGGCTCGGCCACCGCGACATCGGCGTGCTCTGCATGAGGCTGGGGCGCGACCGGATGGACGGCGTGGTCAGCCAGGAACGACTCAAGTCCCCGCACTTCCACGTCCAGCGTGAGCGGATCGAAGGAGTGCGCGACGCGATGGTGGCGTCCGACATGGACCCACTCTCACTCACCGTGATCGAGCGGTACGTCCACACATCGCAGTCCGGGCACTCGGCGGCGGCGGAAGCTCTCGCGACCAACCCCGAGATCACCGCACTGGTCTGCACCACCGACGTGCTGGCTCTCGGCGCCTTGGACTGGGCGCGCTGGCAGGGCATAGATGTACCTGGCCAACTGTCGATCACCGGATTCGACGGCGTCGACGAGGCGCTGCGCGAATCACTGACAACGGTGCGCCAGCCCCAGGAAGAGAAGGGCCGGCGCGCCGGTGCGCTCCTGATGTCGCCGTCCGGATCCGGCGTTCCGATAGTCGAGATGCTCGACACCGAACTACTGGCCGGGCGAACATCAGGTCGGATCAAGGGGTAGCGCTCACGCCAGGAGTTGGGCGCAGCGCAACAAGCCCAGATGGCTGTACGCCTGGGGGTGGTTGCCCAGTGAGCGTTCCGCGATGGGGTCGTACTCCTCCGCGAGCAGTCCGGTGGGACCCGCTGCCGCGACCAACTGGTCGAACAGCGCCTCTGCTTGCAGGCGTTGCCCGATCAGTAGGTATGCCTCGACGAGCCAGGCGGCACAGAGATGGAATCCACCTTCTATGCCGGGCAGGCCGTCGTCGTGATGGTAGCGGTATACCGTTGAGCCGCTGCGTAGTTCGGCCTCGGTGGCTACGACGGTTGCAGCAAAGCGCGGATCCGTCGGATCGATCAGCCCCGACAGTCCGATGTGCAGAGTCGCCGCGTCGAGATCGGTACCGTCGTAGGCTGCGGTGTACGACTGGACGTCGTCCTTCCAGCCTTTGTGTCGTACTTCGTCGGCGATCTGGTCACGCAGTTCCGCCCACTCGGGCAGGGCCTCGCGAGAAAAGCGGGTCGCAAGATCGACGGCGCGGTCGACGGTGACCCAGCCCATAACCTTGGAATAGACGTGGTGGCGCGGGTTGTCGCGAATTTCCCAGATGCCGTGATCGGGTTCGAACCAGCGCCGCTGCACTGCTTCGACCATGGCGCACACCAGTTCCCAGTCGCGGTCGCTCAAAGGATCGGGATCACCGGCCTTTTCGCGTGCATTCGCCAGTTCGACGATGAGCTCGACGATCGGGCCGAACACGTCCAGTTGAACCTGCTGATTCGCGGCGTTTCCGACGCGGACCGGCCGGGAGCCGGCGTATCCGGGAAGTGAATCGATGACGGCCTCTGGCGGTAGCGAAGTCCCGTAGAGCGTGTAGAGGGGGTGCAGGCGCTCGGGTCCCGGCAGTGTTTCGAGCACGCGGTGGACCCAGTCCAGGTAGTTCTCGGCCTCGTCGGTGGATCCGACGCTCACGAGAGCTGTTGCGGTGAGGGCGGCGTCGCGCAACCAGCAATAGCGGTAGTCCCAGTTGCGGACTCCGCCGATCTCTTCCGGCAGGGATGTTGTGGCGGCGGCCATGATGGAACCGGAATCGGCATGAACCAGCCCGCGCAAGGTCAGTGCAGAGCGTTTCATCAAGTCCGGCTTCAGCTTCGGGAGTTCGAGCGTCTTGGCCCAATCGGACCAGTAGGCCTCCGAGGTCGCTCGACGCTCGAGTTCCGGAACGTCGGACGGGCCGATTTCTTCTGTTCCGCAGCGCAATTCGAGGACGACGTCACCCTTGGACGGCTCGACGATGGCGTGGGCGGTCTGCTGGTTTCCGTCGGTGGCGATGTTCCACAGCACACCGGGGGAGCGGAGTACGTACGGCTCGTTGGTGCCGAGGACCCGAATGCCCTCGTCGACGACCTCGAGCGTGACCTGACCCTGGCCGAACTCGGGACGGGGTGCAAACGAGACGATCGCGTCGGCCTGACCGGAAATGATGCGGGTCAGGTCGGTTCGTCCCTGTGGGACGTCGTGGGGGAGGTAGTCGGTGACGGACAGGCTCGCCCAGCGGGTCTGAACTGTCATCGTGCTGTCGATGTACTTCTGGCTCAGCGGCAAGGCTGTGCGTCGAGGCCCGACCGAGAAGTGGCCGGCCCCGGTTCCGCCGAGAAGGTGTGCGAAGACGGCCGCTGAATCCGGTTCCGGGTGACACAACCAGGTCAGCGTCGCATCCGGGGTCACCAAAGCGACGGTGCGCGGACTGGCGAGCATCGAGAGTCGCTCGATGGGCGGAGCGTCGGCGCCGGAAAGCCACGTACGACGCTCGTCGAGCAGGAACGCCAGAGCGGCAGCGACGTCCTCGGTGCTGTCGACGCGATAGTCGGCGACGGTGTCCCCGCTGCCGACCTTGATTCCGATGTCCGGCCCCTGAAGCCTGCTGAACGCCTTTTCGTCGGTCACGTCGTCCCCGATGAAGACGGCAGCGGTTGCGCCGTCCTGATGGCGAATCAAGTCGAGTGCGTGGCCCTTGTCGGTGGCGATGACAGCCAACTCGACCACCGATTTGCCCTCGGTGACCTGAACGCCTGGCCAGAGTGCCGATTCGGTGCGGACGGCGATGAGCGCCTTCTCGGCGTCGTCGGCACTGGTGTTGCGTACGTGCAGTGCAACGCTGGCGGGCTTCTTCTCCACCGTTGCCCCAGGGGTGTCGGCGGCGATTCGGCCCAACTCGGTGACGATCTCGTCGAGCAGTTTCCTGGCGTCGGCGTCGATCGCGTGAACGAATCCGATGTCGAACTCGGAGCCGTGGCTGCCGACCAATTGCACTTCGGCGGGAAGTCGGGACAGCGCAGCCAGATCCTTGAGGGCGCGGCCCGAGATCACGGCAGCCGTCGTCGACGCGAGGCTGGCGAGAGAGCGAAGCGCACGCACCGTTTCCGCCCGGGGATACGCCTTGTCCGGGTTGGCGACGATGGGTGCCATCGTCCCGTCGTAGTCGGAGGCTACGAGCAGACGCGGCGTGCGTGCCACGCCTGACAGCGCTCGGCGGAGTTCGATGGACAGATCTTGTGCGCTCACCTCTTCAAATCTAGGTGATGCAGCGACTCCTGGCTCGATACGTTTCCGGCCGATCAGTGCAAAAATGACAGATGCGACAAAGGATGTCTATTCGGGTTTCCGAGTTCCGTCACCGAGCAGCAGTTCAACCGTCAATTCCAGTCGATTGGCGACATCGGTAGCCGAAGAGCGTCGCGTGAGCCATGCCACCAAATTGGACAGCCACACATCGGAGATCACGCGCGCGATCGCCAACTGCTCTTCGGTTGGCTCCTCTTCGGTCATCGCTCGTGCGAAGAGGCGGTCCATCAACTGGCCCACCTGATCGACCTCGGCCGCTGCGGAGGCGTCGGCGAACATGAACGCGCGAGTCATCGCTTCGGTGAGGAGCGGATCGCGCTGCATCGCGCGGGTGATGAGGCTGAGGATCAGCTGCATCCGCTCGAGCGGACTGGTTCCAGGCGGGATCTTGCCCTTGGAATCGATCTTCTCGAATTCGCGTGCCAGGGCGGACACCAGTAGGTGAACCTTGGACGGGAAGTAGCGATAGAGCGTTCCGACTGCGACGTCGGCACGCTCGGCCACGGCGCGCATCTGAACAGCCTCGTAGCCCCCCTTGGACGCCAAGGCGAGTGTTGCGTCGAGAATCCGCTTGCGGCGTTCACGTTGCGCGTTGGAGCTGAGATCGTCGTCCCCGAGCGTTGCAGAAGCAACCGCGTTGGAGCGGGATCGGGATGTTGTGGTCATCGACAAATTCCTTCGCGCCTTGACTCTTGGCCAGGTGTCATATTAGAACACGTTCTAAACAATTGTGTCACTTATCGAGAGGCGGGAACCAGTTGTGACAATCGCCACGACCGATGAACAGCGGGCGGTCCAGGAATCGATAGAGGCCTGGGCTCGCTCGGCCACGCCGATGGACATGGTACGCCGTGGACCAGCAGTTTCGTGGCGGGAGAAATGGTCCGAGTTCGCGTCTCTCGGGATATTTTCGGTCGCCGTTCCCGAAGCGGTAGGCGGAGCCGGGGCCGAAATCGTCGATCTCGCAGCAATGCTCGAGCAGGCGGCAATCGAACTCGTGCCGGGTCCTGTTCTCACGACTGCACTCGCAGCTCTGGTGGTGGGGCGTAGTTCGTCGCCCGCTGCCAAGCGATGGTCCGAAACGCTCGCCGACGGTGCGCTGCCGTGTGCCGTCGTATTGGACGAAAGTCCAGTTGCGGCAACGGCGAATGCGTCCGGCGGCATCGAGCTTCATGGCGAAGGAGGTTACGCCTGGGGCGGCGATTCAGGCGTATCGGTACTCGTGTCGGCGGGCGTCGTGTCCGAAGACGAAGGCTCGCGTGTCGTCTGGGCTCTCGTCGACGGAGACAGCGAAGGCGTGACCTACGAAGCGGTCGACACGATCGACAAGTCGCGACCACTGGCGCGAGTCTCCTTCGATCGAGTGACGGTCGATGCCGACCGAATCCTCGATGACATTGCGCCAGGATCGGTTTCCGACCTAGCGGCGGTACTTGGGGCTGCCGAAGCTGCCGGAATTGCGGCGTGGAGCCTGCGTACTGCGGTGGAGTACGCGAAGATTCGCGAACAATTCGGAAAGCCCATCGGCTCGTTCCAGGCGATCAAACACATCTGCGCCGAAATGCTGTGTCGCGTAGAGAATGCCGGAGCCGTCGCCTGGGATGGTGCGGTCGCTGCCGAGTCGGGCGACGAACTTCCGATCGCCGCAGCAGTGGCCGCCGCGGTGTCGCTGGATGCCGCTGTCGACACGGCAAAGGACTGCATTCAAGTGCTCGGCGGCATCGGATTCACCTGGGAGCACGAGGCGCACTTCTACCTTCGTCGAGCACTGTCGCTCCGGCAGATTCTGGGCGGATCGTCTCATTGGCGCGCACGCGTCGCGGAATTGACGATCGGCGGCGCACGGCGTCACCTTCAGATCGACTTGAGTGAGCTCGAATCCGACCGGTCCGAAATTCGCGAAGAGGTAGCGCAATTGGTGGCGCTGCCCGAATCCGAGCAGCGCAACGCGTTGGCCGAATCGGGCTACCTTGCGCCGCACTGGCCCAAGCCGTACGGCCGGGGCGCCAAGGCCGCGCAACAGATTCTGATCGAAGAAGAGTTGGCGGCCGTCGGTATCGGCCGACCCGATCTGGTGATCGGCTGGTGGGCAGTGCCGACCATCCTCGAGCACGGCAGTGCGGAGCAGATCGAAAGATTTGCGACTCCGACGCTCAAGGGCGAGATCACCTGGTGCCAGCTCTTCAGTGAACCCGGCGCAGGTTCGGATCTTGCGGCACTGCGCACGACCGCGGAAAAGGTCGACGGCGGTTGGAAGCTGAACGGCCAGAAAGTCTGGACTTCGCTTGCGCGTGAAGCTGACTGGGCCATCTGCCTCGCCAGGACCGATCGCGAGGTTCCCAAGCACAAGGGCATCACGTACTTCCTTCTCGACATGAAGACGGCTGGGATTCGAATCTCGCCGCTGCGCGAGATCACCGGAGATGCCCTGTTCAACGAAGTCTTCCTCGACGACGTCTTCGTCCCGGACGAGTGCGTCGTCGGCCAGCTCGGTGGAGGCTGGAAACTGGCCCGAACGACCCTCGCCAACGAGCGGGTCGCAATGAGCGGTGGCTCTTCGCTCGGCGGTGCGATGGAGGAATTGCTCGAGCTGGCCGGCGACCCCGATCCTGTGGTGGCAGACAAGCTCGGTGGGCTGATCGGAACCGCCATGGTGGGCTCACTGCTGGAATTGCGCACGACACTGCGGCAATTGGACGGTCAGGATCCGGGTCCGGCGTCGAGCGTCCGCAAGCTGGTGGGCGTGCGCCAGCGTCAGAATGTCGCAGAGTTCGCCATGGAATTGGGTGGCCCGGCCGGATGGGTGGAGGGTCCGCTCTCGCGTGAGTTCCTCAACACGCGATGCCTGTCGATTGCCGGCGGAACCACGCAGATTCTGTTGACCGTCGCCGCGGAGAGAATTCTGGGCCTGCCCCGTGATTAGACGGCGTGAGTAGAGGCCTTTAGAAATGTCCACGTTGGTGATACAACTAGAACACGTTCTACATCAGAGACAGGATTGCCAGCGTGGACTTCACTCCCGATGAAACCCAGGAAGCGGTAGCCGAGGTGGCTACCGCGCTCCTTGCCCGCGAACTGGAGCCGGACGCGCTCTGGGCGGCATTCGCCGATGCCGACCTGCTCACGTTGGCCCTGCCCGAGCGTCTGGGCGGCGAGGGACTCTCCGTCGCCGACGTCGGTTCCCTCCTCGTCGAGGTCGGCCGGGCCGCCGCTCCAATTCCGGCTCTCGCAACCCTCGGCTTCGGTGTACTCCCCATAGTCGCTCTGGGGACCGACGCTCAACAGGACGAATTGCTCACCGGAGTCGGCGCCGGACGGGTGTTCACCGCGGCGCTCGGTGAGCCGGGTCAGCAGTTCCCGGCGCAGCCGTCGACCACCGCGCAGCAGTCGGGCGACTGGTATCGCGTCAGCGGGACGGTGCTTGCCGTGCCTTTCGCGGCGAGCGCACACAGAATTCTTGTGCCCACCGACGCCGGAGTCGTTCTCGTCGATCCGACCGCCGCCGGCGTCGCATTGACGCCGACCCCCAGTGCTTCCGGCAGTCCCGAGTTCGCAGTCACGATGGACGAGGCAGTCGGTGAACTTCTCGGTGCCGGCGAGGAAGCCGTCCAGACGCTGTACCGGATCGCCACGGCGAGTATCGGAGCCGTTGCAGACGGTTTGGTGTCCGGTGCCGTCGATCTCACTGCGGCACATGTCGGCTCACGCGAGCAATTCGGCAAGCCGCTGGCCACGTTCCAGGCGGTCTCACAGCAGATCGCCGACGCCTATGTCACCTCGCGGACTCTTCACGTCGCGGCGTTGTCGGCGTCCTGGCGCGTGTCGGAGGGCCTGGACGCCCAGTCGGACCTCGACGTCATGGCGTACTGGATCGCCCAGGAAGTACCCGCCACGATGCAGGTGCTTCACCACCTGCACGGCGGTCTGGGCGTCGACGTCACGTATCCGCTTCATCGTTACTACTCGACTGCAAAAGACCTGGCGCGCCTGCTCGGCGGCGCTTCGCAGCGACTCGACCTCGTGGGGGCCCGGTGTTCATCGATCTGACCGACAGTCAGCGCGCATTGCAAGCTGAACTTCGACGCTACTTCTCGACGCTGATCTCGCCCGAAGAGGCCAAGATCATGCGCGTGGAGCGGCATGGCCCTACCTATCGCGAGGTCATCCGTCGTATGGGCAAGGACGGCTGGCTCGGCGTCGGCTGGCCGGTGGAGTTCGGCGGACGTGGGTTCGGTGAAGTCGAGCAGCAGATTTTTGTCAACGAGGCTGTGCGGGCGGATGTCCCACTGCCTTCGGTGACGTTGCAGACCGTCGGTCCGACCCTGCAGAAGTACGGCAGCGAGGAGCAGAAGCAGAAATTCCTGCCCGCGATCCTCGCCGGTGAAGTGCACTTCGCGATCGGCTACACCGAACCGGAAGCCGGCACCGACCTTGCAGCACTGCGCACTTCGGCGGCACGAAATGGTGACGAGTACGTCGTCAACGGCCAGAAGATTTTCACCACCGGCGGGCACGACGCCGATTACGTGTGGCTCGCCGTGCGGACAGGGTCTGCCGATTCACGGCACCGCGGCATCTCCATCCTGATCATGGATACCAAAGATCCTGGCTACACCTGGACCCCGATCATCACCTGCGACGGTGCGCATCACGTCAACGCCACCTACTACGAGGACGTTCGCGTTCCGGCGAACATGCTTGTGGGTGAGGAGAATCAGGGCTGGCGCCTGATCACGACGCAGCTCAACCACGAGCGCGTCATGCTCGGTCCGGCAGGTCGTGTCGCAGGGATTTACGACCACGTCTTCGATTGGGCCAAGCGTGAAAACCTGCTCGATCACATTGACGTGCGGCGCGCGCTCGGCGAAATTCATGCGACGTACCGCCTCAACGAACTGCTCAACTGGCAAGTGGCGTCGAGTGATTCGGAGTCGGTGGATATCGCCGACGCTTCGGCAACCAAAGTGTTTGCGACCGAGCGTATCCAGCGGGTCGGTCGACTCGCGGAAGAGATCGTCGGGCGGTACGGAAATCCGATCGATCCCGAAACTGCTGATCTCATGGAGTGGCTGGACATGCAGATCAAGCGCAACCTGGTGATCACCTTCGGCGGTGGAGTCAACGAGGTGATGCGCGAACTGATTGCGACCGCCGGCCTGAAGCTTCCTCGCGTTCCGAGATAGGAAACAAATCGTGTCAGATCCCATTCTCACTGCTGCCGAGCGGGTTCGAGAGGACGGGCCAAGCGCTCCTCGCGCCGGCCGGGACCCCGTGAACCTGCCGATGATCCGCAACTGGGTCGAGGCGATCGGTGACGAGAACCCGATCTATGTCGACGAATCGGCCGCCCGCGCCGCCGGACACGACGGAATAGTCGCACCGCCGGCGATGGCGCAGGTATGGACGATGCGCGGTCTGGGGGCAATTCGAGAAGCCGACGACCCGTTGGGCCGGATGACAGACATCCTCGACGAGGCCGGATTCACCTCCGTCGTCGCGACCAACTGCGATCAGATCTACCACCGCTACTTGAAGCCGGGTGAAGAAGTCACCATCTCCTCGGTGTTGGAAGACGTTGTGGGACCCAAGAAGACAGGTCTTGGTGAAGGGTGGTTCTTCACTACCCGTAGCTTCTGGCGGGTCGGCGAAGAACTGGTCTCGGAGATGATGTTCCGGATCTTGAAGTTCGCGCCGCCAGTCAGCGAGAGTTCCTCCACTGACGTCCCTGCGGACCTGGACGCATCTCGAATGCTGCGTCCGACAGCATCCCTCGACACGCAGTTCTTCTGGGACGGTGTCGCCGCACACGAGTTGCGTATTCAACTGCGTGCGGACGGTTCGGTACAGCACCCGCCGGTGCCCGCGATCTGGAAAGACAAGTCGGAGCAGACCGACTACGTGGTGGCGTCAGGTCGGGGAACGGTCTTCAGCTTTGTCGTTCACCACGCCCCCAAGGTTCCTGGTCGGTCGTTGCCGTTCGTCGTTGCCCTGGTCGAACTGCCTGAGGGTGTGCGGATGCTCGGCGAATTGCGCGGTATCGATCCGTCGAGTGTGTCGATCGGGATGGAGGTGGAGGCGGTCTACCTCGACTTCCCCGGAGACGACGAGACCGGGGGAACTCCCTGGACTCTGTACGCCTGGCAGCCGGTTTCGGTGTCTGCGGTTTCTGCGGTGAAGGAGTGACGATGACTTTGACGACGGATATCACTGTGGGAGAGGTTCTTCCGCAGCTCTCGATTTACGGCGACCCGACGTTTGTGGTCTCGGCGGCGCTCGCTACCCGCGATTTTCAAGATGTTCACCACGACCGCGATCTCGCACAGAAACGCGGCTCGAAGGACATCTTCGTCAACATCCTCACCGACACCGGCTTGGTGCAGCGATTCGTGACCGATTGGGCCGGACCGCGGGCTGTACTCACGTCGATCAAACTCCGCCTCGGAGTCCCCTGGTACGCCTACGACACCTTGACGCTCTCCGGAACGGTGACCTCCTACGACGAGGATCTCGTGTCGCTCGCGGTGGTCGGCAAGAACAGCCTGGGAGATCACATCACCGCACAGGTCACACTGGCATTTCCGGCGTCGGGCTCGAATGGAGACATTGAAAACGGAGACATTGAATGAGCGCATTGTCCGGCAAGGCAGCGATCGTCGGAATCGGAGCCACGGATTTCTCGAAGGACTCCGGTCGCAGTGAACTGCGACTGGCCGCCGAGGCTGTTCAAGCCGCGTTGGACGACGCAGGTCTGACACCCGCCGACGTCGACGGTCTTACCTCGTTCACCATGGACACCAACACCGAAGTGGCAGTAGCTCGTTCGGTGGGGATTCCGAACCTCAAGTTCTTCAGTCGTATTCACTACGGAGGCGGTGCCGCTGCGGCGACGATTCAGCAGGCCGCCATGGCTGTTGCCACCGGCGTCGCAGACGTCGTCGTCGCTTACCGCGCGTTCAACGAGCGATCGGGTGCCCGTTTCGGGCAGGTGAACTCCGGCCTTGTGGCGCAGGTCAATTCGTCGGGCACGGATAACGCTTTTTCCTATCCTCACGGATTGGGTACTCCTGCATCGTTTGTCGCGATGGTCGCGCAGCGATACATGCACGTATACGGAGCGTCCAGCGAGGACTTCGGTCGAATCGCCGTCGCCGACCGTAAGCATGCAGCCACCAATCCGAAGGCGTTCTTCTACGGGAAACCGATTACCCTCGAGGACCATCAGAACTCGCGATTCATCGCTGAACCTTTGCATCTCCTCGATTGCTGCCAGGAATCCGACGGCGGCATCGCGATCGTCGTCACCTCGGCAGAACGAGCCAAAGATCTGAAGAACACCCCCGCCGTTATCGCTGCCGCCGCACAGGGCAGCGGGGCAGATCAATACATCATGACCAGCTATTACCGCGACGGTTTGACCGGCTTACCGGAGATGGGCCTTGTCGGCGATCAGCTCTGGTCACAAAGTGGGCTGCGCCCGTCGGACATGCAGACGGCGATCTTTTACGACCACTTCACGCCCTATGTTCTGATGCAGCTCGAGGAACTCGGTTTCTGCGGCAGGGGAGAGGCAAAGGACTTCATCGCCGGTGGCGCAATCGAACTCGGCGGCAAGCTTCCGATCAACACCCATGGCGGACAGCTCGGCGAGGCATACATTCACGGGATGAACGGTATCGCCGAGGGTGTTCGGCAGATCCGCGGTACTTCGGTCAACCAGGTCGACTCCGTCGAGAATGTACTGGTGACTGCGGGAACGGGCGTGCCGACATCGGGGCTTGTGCTGACTCGCTGATTATCGTGGGCACAGCTTCATCAAGCGTCACGGCCGGTTGGCACCGCATCGAGGTCTCCTTCGATGCGGTGCTCGGTCCGTGTTCTGTTGTCGCCAAAGAGGTTTGACCTCTCAGGTTTTGAAGGTGGTGTTCGCCGGCCTGGGTTGCTGTCCGGGGTCGATCGAGGGCGGCGGAATGAACCACGGTTTGTTGTCGACACCGATCCGAATCGCCCATTTCCCGACGAACGCGGCTTTGCGGTGCATCAGCCGATGATGTGAACGGCACAGCAGGACCAGGTTGTTCATCACCGTCGGGCCACCGTTGGCCCAGTGCTTAATGTGGTGCGCATCGGTCCAGGCGGGTACGCACGTGCAGCCGGGGAAGGCGCAGCCTTTGTCCCGGGCGATCAACGCCACTCGCTGTTCGGCGGTGACCAATCGTTTACCTGGTTGCGCATCCAAGGGCGCGCCGTGATCATCGAGCAGCACCGTGGACAGGAAACAATCGCACCCAAGGAGTCTGGTCTGCGACACGGACAGCGGTCCGAGCCAGGGCATGTGCCCGACATCAAGATCCGACACAGCCATTCCGTCATCAGAAGCAGCGGGTGCGGCGGCGCAGTCTCGGTGCTCCGCCAGATCCCGAGCGTTGATGTGCACGTTCACATGCGGACGCTGACCACCATCGGTACCAGTCTTGGCGCAATCGAGATAACGCCGGATCAGTTCGGTGAACCCGTCCGCCGTGCGTTTCGCCGCCGACCGGGCATCGGGAGTCCCGTCCGGTGCCGGGGTCGGCATCGTCAGATTCGACAACGCCGACAACAGCATTTCACCGGTCAGGGCATCGAAATCCCCACGCACCACCACCCGACCGTTCAACGTCGACGCGATCCGCAACTCATTGAGATCGACATCCTCGGCGGGCGGGATCTCATCCGATTCGAACAACCGCTCCAAGGTCGCGATCACGTTCCGCACCTTCGTCGTCGTCGCCTCCACACCCGACGCAGCAGCCAACAACAGGTCGATGCACTTCGGGAGTGCTTCCTCCGGCATGCCCTTCGGCGGTGACTCACAGAACGCCACGATCAACACAGCATGATCGAACGAACAATCCCCGCCATCGAACCGAGCCGCCACCGCCGGAAACGGCCGCAAAGCTGCACCCAACGCGGCGATCTTCTTCCCGTCCCGAACCTGCAGCATGGTGTTCGCCGCCAACCACGAACCGACACCGCGGCTGGCGATCACCTGATCATCGGAACGCAACGAGAGTTCGTCGACCACGGCCACTCGAACGGCTTCCAGGCGCAGAATCTCCGCGCTCGCCGACACCGCAGCCGCACGTAACTCAGCAGCCGACAACTGCCACAGACGTCCACGTAACCCCACCGCAGAACCCGACACCACGTCCGACAACAAGACACTCATTGAATCCCCCGATCCCCTCCCCAAATCATACTCGAACATGCGTTCGAGTCAAGAGGTGCTTTTGGGCTCGCTCTAGGATCGCTGGATGTTCACGTTGACTACGGAACGCCTTGTTCTTCGAGATTTCACTGCCGCGGATGAAGGTGCCGTCCATCAGTACGCGTCCGACCCTGCCGTCTGTAGATATGTTGATTGGGGGCCGAACACCCCCGCGGTGACCAGGGCATTCCTGGCTGACGCGGCACTCGAAGCTGCGCTCGTCGAACGTCGCACGTTCACCCTGGCCATCACGTCGAAGGCCGATGGAGCGGTCATCGGTTCGGTAGCTGTGTGGGAAGTATCCGCCGCGCACCGGCGGGCGGAACTCGGTTTTGTCGTGAACCCGAAGTTCCAAGGGCGAGGCTATGCGTCGGAGGCGGGGCGCGCGGTTCTGGAATTCGCCTTTGCTCGCTTCGGAGCGCAGCGAGTGCAGGCAACGTGTCGTCCGGAGAATTCGGCGTCGGCGTCGGTGCTCACCAAAATCGGAATGGAGGAGGAGGGGCGAATGAGGGCACACATGGTGATCCGGGGGACCGCGGTGGATTCGCTGCTTTTTGCTGCAACACGACCCGCCGCCGTACAGCCAGAGATCACGTCATCTCACTTCGCGTGACCTTCCCGGGCCCTGGTGCGATACTCGAACCATGTTCGAGGATGCCTTGCTCATCGACGCGGCCGGCCGGCCCACTATGCAGCATCACCAGGCCTTTTCTCGGGACTGGGACCGCATCAAGGAGTGGTCCGACAACATCTACATGCCGTATACGGTCACGCCGATCGGAAGTCGGTTGAAGCCGGCTTCGGACATGTACTCCGCGGCAGTCGGCAAGATCGACGTCACCAGATTCTGTTACGGGATTCCGGTCTCCGTCGGTGAATGTTCGCCTGAGGCCGGAAACATTCTGGTTCTGACGACTATCAGAGGCAACGGTCGACATGCCCTCGGCGGAGGAACTGCGGTGAATACTGCCGTGGGGGAGACCTTTGTCGCCGACTGTAGCCGGACCGACTACTTCGTCGAATTCGACGAAGATCATCTGCAGCTGAATCTCACTGTGCCGCATCAGCTTGTCGCCGATCACGCCATGCAATGGTTCGGGTCGGTTCCCGACGACCGTCTGTGGCGGCACAAGTGCACCATCGGCGGGCGGGGCTCGAGTTGGCTGGCATTGATGGACTACGTCGTTCGCGCAATTGCAGAGTCGCCTGAGGCGATGTCGAGCGAAAGGCTGGGTGCCAGAGTTCAAGAACTCATCGCGGCTCAGCTTCTCGACGAGTGGGCGACGCAGGCCGGGCTGCAACTCGGCGTCGACGTCGCCTCCGCCGAACCTGCCTACGTGCGATCTGCAGAGGAGTACATCGATACGTTTGCTCGCTCGGTGCCGACGGCATCGGAGATCGCGGCTGCGGTGGGTGTCAGTGTCCGGGCGCTCACTGCGGGATTTCGACGGTACCGAGACACCACGCCGGGGCAACGATTGCGCGCGCGTCGGTTGGAGGGTGTACGCGGCGAACTGTTGCGTTCCGACGGGAGAACCGTCTCCGAAATCGCCAACGCCTGGGGCTACGTCAATCTGGGTATGTTTGCGGCCACATACCGGAAACGGTTCGGAGAGTTGCCTTCCGAGACCCGGAATCGACTCTGAGGACAGTTGTTTGAACGGTCATGACGATCGTTTTACGCACTCGATGAACTGCCGTGATCCGTTGTTTCGTGTCGGAGCGTTCTGCAAGGATTGAAATCGAACGTGACAGCAATCCCACGAGCTAGGAGTACGTCATGGCAACTCGACTCAATCCGTACATCAGCTTCAACGGCAATGCCCGTGAGGCGTTGGAGTTCTACAAAGAAATCTTTGGTGGCACGCTGGCGCTGAGCACGTTCGGTGAGTTCGGCAATCCCGGTGAAGGCGGCGACAAGATCATGCACGGAATGCTCGAAACCGATCAGGGATACACCCTGATGGGTGCCGACACTCCGCCCGGCATGCCGTACAACCCCGGCGACAACATCACGGTCAGCCTCAGCGGCGACGACGGCGACGTGCTGCGCGGGTACTGGGAGCAACTGTCGGGAACAGGTACGGTCAGCGTTCCGCTCGAGAAGCAGATGTGGGGCGACGAATTCGGCGCCTGTACAGACAAATTCGGCATTTCCTGGCTGGTGAATATCGGAGCGCCCCAGAGCTGACTCCAAGCTCTGCCCGGTTCTGCCGAAACGAGACAGTTTTCCTGCCGTTTCGAGGCAGAACCGGGTATGTGATCGCCGTTACATTCTGTTCGACAAGACAAGTTGCAAGTCGGATGGAGAAATGCAGTGACGATCGAAGATATTGCGCGGAAGCCCCTTTCGAAGCAGCGCCTCGACGACGTGCTGGCGCGAGCAACTCAGGGGGCTGATCGCGTCCCGGGTGTGGTCGCGATGATTACGGATCGAGAAGGCAACATTTACGAGGGTGCTGCGGGCGAGCGGACTCTCGGTTCCGGCGTTCCGATGACCCTCGATACAACCTTTGCGCTCTTCTCCACCACCAAGGCGATCACCGGTACCGCTGTCCTGCAATGTGTGGAGGAGGGATTGCTCGATCTCGATGCACCTGCAGCGACCTATGTTCCCGACATCGGTGAGCTGAAGGTCCTGGACGGTTTCGACGCCGGCGGAAACCCCGTTCTTCGGGAACCCAAGCGTGACATCACCACTCGCATGCTGCTCCTTCACACTGCAGGGTTCGGCTACGACTTCTTCAACGAGTCGTACAACCGGCTCTCACAGGAACATGGGCAGCCCAGCGTGATCACGTGTAGCAAAGCGGCGCTCACGACACCGCTGCTCTTCGACCCGGGTGAGAAGTGGGAGTACGGCACCAACATCGACTGGGCCGGACAGGTCGTCGAGTCGATTCGAGGTCAGCGACTCGGCGATGTCATGCGCGAGCGCATCTTCGAACCTCTCGAGATGGCCGATACGGCATTCACGATGAGCCCGTCGATGAAGGATCGACTTGCGCCGATCCATCAGCGTGAGAGCGACGGAAGCCTCACTCCGCTCATCGGATTCGAGCTTCCGGCCGAACCCGAGGTGCACATGGGTGGTCACGGTTTGCACGGCACTGTCGGCGACTACATGAAGTTCATCCGTATGTGGCTCAACGACGGCGCGGGCACTTCGGGTCGCGTGTTGTCGTCGGAGACGGTAGCTGCAGCCGTTCAGAACGGGCTCGAAGGCCAGCACGTGGGGTTGTTGCCCGGAGTTCTCCCGACACTGTCCAACGATGCGGAATTCTTCCCCGGTGTGCCCAAGGGATGGGCATACTCCTTCATGACAAATGAAGAGGTGGCACCCACCGGTAGGCCGGCCGGATCGCTGGCTTGGGCGGGTCTTGCCAACCTCTATTACTGGATCGACCGGCAGACCGGCGTCGGCGGGTTCTGGGCAACGCAGATTCTGCCGTTCGCGGACCCTGGATCCATCAACGGATACCTGGAATTCGAGACCGCCGTTTACCAGTAACCGGCTGGATTCCCGCTGTCCGGGATCGACTGTTTCTTTCGGGCGGGTTCGGAGTACGCATGCAGTACAGCGCACGCTTGCATACGACGAACTAGGAGACGGCATGAACAGCCTCGAAGGCAGCTTCGAAGGAAAAGTTGCACTGATCACCGGCGCCGCACGCGGTCAGGGGCGCGCCCACGCTGTCGCATTCGCGGAGCGTGGCGCGGACATCGTGATCTGCGACCGGTGCGAGAACAGTGATGTCGTCGCCTACCCCCTCGCAAACGAGGAGGATCTGAAGGAAACCGTTCGTTTGGTGGAAGCCACCGGTCGTCGGTGCATTGCCGTCAAGGCAGACACTGCTGATCGCGACGCAATGGACGCGCTCGTTGCCCGCGCTGAAGCCGAGTTCGGCCGTGTCGACATCGCCGTCGCGAATGCCGGTGTGTCCGTGCCCGCTCCGATCACGTCGATGACGTCGGCACAGTGGAACGAAGTCATCTCGTCGAACCTGACCGGTGTGTTCAACACCGTTGCGGCCGTGTCAGGTGGAATGGCGGAACGTGGTTACGGTCGCATCATCACGATTTCCTCGATGATGGGTCGATCCGGTGGCACCCAGATGGCGGCGTACGGCGCCTCCAAATGGGGCGTCATCGGTTTGACGAAGAGTGTGTCGCTCGAACTGGCAAACTCGGGTGTGACCGTGAATGCTATTGCACCGGGGAACATCTCGACGCCGATGATTCACAACGACATGATGTACGCGATGATGCGGCCTGACCTCGAATCGCCGACGGCAGACGACGTCGAACCCGTGTACGCGACTCTGCATGCGCAGCCGGTCGGTTGGCTGGATCCCTTCGAGATCACGCGAGTAGTCCTGTTCCTCGCCGCCGACGCGAGTGCCCACATGAGTGGCATCGTGGTTCCTGTCGACGCCGGAGTAGCCGCTCGCTCGAACGCTTGACGGACAAGACTGTTCGCGCGAAAGCGCGGACCGGGTGGGTCGTCGGCGTCCTGAGTCTGAGCGGCGTGGTGGTCGCGCTGCAACAGACCTTGGTGGTGCCGGTCCTGCCTGCGTTCGCGACGGCATCGGGAGTATCGTCCTCCACCGCTTCCTGGCTGGTGACCTCGACGTTGCTGACCGGTGCCGTCGCAACCCCTCTCATCGGCAGACTCGCCGACATGTTCGGCAAGCGCGCGATGATGCTCGTCTGTCTTGCCGTGATGATCGTCGGCTGCATGGTTGCGGCGCTCAGCCAGAGTTTCTGGTTATTGATCCTCGGGCGCTCGTTGCAGGGGTTCGCGACGGCACTTCTGCCCGTCGGAATCAGCATCATGCGCGATGTCCTTCCTCCGGAAAAGCTCAGTGGTGCAGTAGCTCTCATGAGTGCGACGTTGGGGATCGGTGGCATGTTCGGTATGCCGATGGCTGGGGTGATCTCGGCGCACTGGGGACTACCCGCGCTTTTCTGGGTCACCGGTGGATTCGGGGTCGTACTGATAGTCGTCTTGCCTCTGGTGGTGCCGGAATCGGCTGTGAAGAGTCGCGGACGCTTCGACTTTCTGGGAGCCACAGTCCTCACGCTCGCTATGACTGCACTGCTGCTGGCCGTTTCGAAAGGAACAGAATGGGGCTGGGCAAGCCCCGAGGTTCTGGTTCTGATCGCGTCCGGCGTGGTCTTGCTCTGTGGATGGATTCCGTGGGAACTGCACACGCCGGCACCGCTGGTCGATCTGCGGACTTCCCTTCGCGCTCCGATTCTGGTTTCGAACGTCTGCGCAGTATTACTCGGTTTTGCCATGTTCATCAGCGCGTTGGCGGCAACGCAGGAACTTCAGTTGCCCCTGGCGTCGGCGGACGGTCTCGGACTCTCGGCTGCCGAAGCCGGACTGGCGATGATGCCGGGCGGAGTCCTGATGATCGGATTGGCGCCGGTGTCGTCGAAGGTGACGAGGCGATGGGGAGCGAAGGCCACGTTGGCCTCAGGAGCGATCGTCATCGCAATCGGATACGTCTTGCGTGTGCTGTTGACGCCGACGCTGGTCAATATCGTGATCGGCGCTGCCGTGGTATCGGCCGGTGTGGCATTTTCTCTGGCAGCCATGCCGACTCTGATCACCGAATCTGCGCCGATCCATCAGACTGCCTCGGCCAACGGATTCAACAGCCTGCTCCGTTCGGTCGGTACCTCCACCGGAAGCGCCGTTGCGGCAGCGGTATTGGCCGGTTCGACGGTGGTGATCGGTGCGAGCACTGTGCCGACCCTGCATTCGTTCGCGGTTTTGTACTGGATCGGAGCGGGCGTATCGGCACTGGCGGCCGCGGTGACCTTGGCAGTGAGGGTGGAGCGGACGGGGGCGGTATCGCGGCCCGAGTTACCAATTGCAGCCGAAACCGATGGCGCAACGAAGATCGGGTGAGTCGACGGACTCACCCGATCTTCGTCACCGTTATCTCCGACTGGAATCGACCAGGTACTCGAGATTCTGGTTGTACGGTGTGGCCGTCACCGCCGCGTGCGAACTCACCCGAGACACCTCGGTAGTGCCGCGAACGACAGAGGCCTTGATGGAACCTACTTTCAACGGGGCGATGCAGCTGCTCATCCCGGCCGGGGCATTGCAGGTGGTAATCGTGGTTCCCACGGTCACTTTGACGACTGCGGGAGCGGTCAAGAAGGTGAGAACCTCGACGGTATCGCGAGCGGGGGATGACCATTGGCGCAGTGTCATAGGGGCAGCAGAGCGATTGACGGGGACCGCGGAGACCGACTGATTGCGATAGACGAGATACGCGGTGTCGCGAACAATCGCGGGTGAGGCGCCGGAGCGGAAGCTGTACAGCCCGTAGGAACTCATGTCGAGTAACGCGCGCCCATGACCGGCGCTGGGTGCGAACGACGTTCCCTCGCTGTAGTCGTTCCAGGTGACGAGCTGTACCCATTCACTGTTGGACGCAATCGCAATCTGCCACATGTTCTGCAGATTCTGTGAATTCTGTGCCTCGTCGTAGATCGACTGACTCGGACGAACATCTTGGAAGGCGACTGGCTGCATCCATATCTTTCCCAAGGAGTGAGCGGCAGCAGCAAGCCCCATCGGAGAGTTCGGGTTCGATCCCGAGAGCGGATTTCCTGCCGGATTTCGGTTACCCCAATTCGACATCCCGTAGCTGATCGATGCAAAAGAATTCCGGTTGGCTGCTGCGTCGAGGAAAACCGGAACAAATGCCACATTTATTCCGTAAGAATTTTTCATAATAGTGATGAACTCCGACCACCAGCCCGCAGTCTTGTTTTCGGCAAGAAATGGCGAGATCACTAGTCGTCCGTCGCTCAATTTGAACGATGATGCCATGGTCGAATACGGTTTCATCTCTGCTGCCATTTGAGCTGCGGTCATGTTTTTGAACGCGCCGTTCATATCAGGCATGAGCATGATCTTGAAATTCGGATCGACTGCTGCGGCCGCTTTGATCAGGGCTGTGGGCACGGTGGAACCCCACCAACTGGTGTCGGTTGCCTTGGCGATGATGTCGACGGAGAATCCGTCGATGCCCGCGGCGATTGCCGAACGAACTTCGTTTTCGAGGTCGCGTTGGCGCCACTGCGTATCGGCGATGGGTTGCCGCGGTGTCGGCCGATCGCGGAGGAATCCTCCGTAGCGAACGTGTTTGTTGTTCTCGCCGTTGACCGTAAGATATTGTGTCGCATAGTAATCGCCAGACGGATTCGCATTGTCGATCGAAACCGGATAGGGCGGGAAGTAGTGAGCGAAAACCAACTTTCCGTTCAGTGCCGACTTGGGTGGAATGTCGAAGGGCAGCGCTGCAGATTCAGGATTCGCCGAGAACGAGGCCGGCGTGTACGTCGAGGCGGAGCGTGGTTGTGTGTTGTACGCGGCGATCAGTGCGGCCGCGACAATCACGGCCAGGGTGAAGCAGATGGTCTCTAAGGAATATTTCGCCGTTTTTCGGATCCACGGAGTTCGGATGTATCGAGTTCTGATACTCATGGCACAGTCAGCCTTTCTCGATCCCCCGAAGTGTGAGTCTTCCCCGCGTGCACTGAATCGGTGATTCAATTCTTTTCGGCCTCTGTCTGATTTGTAATTCGAGATTCGACACCATAAGTCAACTGTCACCGGCCCGAGTGTCACTTGCTGTACGAGTGTAACGCTGCCGCGTTCATCATGAATACCTGAAAGCGGTCTTTGTTCAAGAATTTCGGGTTTTTCTTTCCTGTATATATCCGTCGAAAGGTCGGTGAAATTTATCGGCTGTATTGGACAGGACTGGGACGTGTGGTCTGTTCCGTACCTCGTGGCCGAAAGGCACCGGCGAAACCAGGGAGGTGATTGCAGCCGGGCAACTGACGAAATTTCCTGGAATGTGTCGGCCTCCTGGGTCACACTGGGGAACGGACTACCGACGGATTACCGATGCGGGAGGGCTCATGACCGAAGCGATTGTGGCCGAGGGGCTGGTCAAGAAGTACGGCGACGTCACGGCATTGGACGGCATCGACCTGGAAGTGCGCGAGGGTTCGGTGATGGCTCTATTGGGCCCCAACGGCGCCGGAAAAACCACTGCGGTAAGGATATTCACGACGCTGCTCATTCCGGACGGTGGACGCGCCAAGGTTGCCGGGCTGGACGTGGTCGAGGATGCGCGGGCGTTGCGATCCAAGATCGGTGCTTCGGGTCAGTACGCCGCGGTCGACGAGTACCTGACGGGCTATGAGAACTTGGACATGGTCGGGAGGCTGTATCACCTCGGCGCCCGAAGCAGTAAGGCCCGAGCGCGTGAATTGCTCGAGCAGTTCGATCTCGTCGAGGCTGGAGATCGGCCGGTCAAGGGCTATTCCGGCGGAATGCGGCGACGTCTCGATCTCGCCGGCGCATTGGTTGCTCGGCCGCAGGTGTTGTTTCTCGACGAGCCGACCACCGGCCTCGATCCTCGGGCGCGACTCGGTCTCTGGGACGTCATCGAAGGGTTGGTGGCTCAGGGGACCACGCTGTTGCTCACGACGCAATACATGGAGGAAGCCGAGAGGTTGGCCGACCAGATCGCCGTCATCGACCGCGGCTCGGTCATCGCGCGCGGTACTGCAGACCAGTTGAAGGCGCGGGTCGGGGGTGAGCGCATCGAATTGAGCGTGCACGAGGTCGAACATCTCGACATCGTCCGCGAGGAATTGCGCTCGCTTGCCGTGGGGGACATTCAGGTTCAAGAGAATGTCCGTCGCGTCACCGTTCCTGTCGACGACGGCACCGACGCGTTGGTGGCGGCGCTGAATCTTCTGTCGGTACGAGGCATCCGCGTATTCGACGTCGGCTTGCGCAGACCCACTCTCGACGATGTCTTCCTCACACTGACCGGGCACCAGGCTGAACTGGAGGATCAGAAATGACCGTGCAGATGGCGCTCGAAGACGGTTTGACCATCGCCAGGCGAAACTTGATCAAGATCAAGCGCGTTCCGGATCTGCTGGTGTTCACCACTTTGTCGCCGATCATGTTCGTGCTCTTGTTCGCGTATGTGTTCGGCAGTGCGATCTCGGTCCCGGGCACGTCGTATCGAGAATTCCTGATCGCCGGAATCTTCACGCAGACGGTCATATTCGGTGCGACCTGGACTGGTTTGGGGATGGTCGAAGACATTCAGAAAGGAATCATCGACAGATTTCGATCGCTGCCCATGGCTCCGTCTGCCGTGCTGACCGGCCGAACATCGAGTGACGTGTTGATCAACGTCATCAGTTTGGTGGTCATGTCGTTGACCGGTCTTCTGGTCGGGTGGCGGATTCACTCCAGTTTCCTCGAAGCGGTGGCGGGTTATGCGCTGCTTCTGTTCTTCGCGTACGCGTTGTCGTGGGTCATGGCTGTTGTCGGGCTTTGGATCCGGACACCGGAGGTATTCAACAACGCGAGCTTCATCGTCATCTTTCCGCTGTCGTTCATCGCGAACACTTTTGTCGAGACCACCAATCTTCCCGGCCCGCTCAAAGTGATCGCCGAATGGAATCCGGTGTCGGCGGTTACCCAGGCGGTGCGTGAATTGTTCGGCAATACCAATCCTGCGATGACGGTTCCGGATGCGTGGCCACTGCAGAATCCGGTCATTGCGTCGTTGTTGTGGACTTTCGGTTTGCTGATCGTCTTCGTGCCGTTCGCTATTCGTCGGTATCAGAAGGCAGTCAGCCGCTGACCTGGTGATTCCGGCCGGTAGGGTGGATATGTGCCGGAGCCCGATCGCATCGACAAACGCAGCCTGAGATACGCCGGGCGACGTGAGGAGTTGCTCGACGCGCTGACCCGCTACGTCATCGACAACGGTGTCGGGGAATTGACGGTGAGGCAGCTCGCCAAGGCCGTGGGTGTGTCGCATGCGTCGTTGCTCAACCATTTCGAGAGCAAGGAGAATCTGCTCTCCGAGGTCATCGAGAACATGCGTGGTGAGTCCATTCCGATTGCGGTGCCGATGAAACCGGGGGTCGATCCGGCGACAGTGCTGACTGCGTGGTGGACCGAACGTACGACGCCGGAGGTCCTGCCGCGGTTCCGGGTGATGGTCGAGATCTACGCCCTCGCGCTCGGCGACCGCGACCGCTACGGACGGTTCCTGGACCGTTTTGTGGGCGATTGGATCGAGGCACTGGAAGCCGGTCTACGACAAGCGGGTTGCCCCGAGGACGATGTTGCCTCTGTCGCTACTCTGTTGCTCTCGCAAATGCGGGGTCTGTCGATGGATCTTCTGGCCACCGGGGACCGGGCCCGCGTCGATCGCGCGTTCGGGCTTTTTGTCGACGGCTTTGCCGCCCGCGCTCGGGAGTGGTCCACGCCAGGATCCGATCGCCTTCAACGCTGACCGATCACCACGGTCGACGCGGTCTCGCTGTAGGTTGCCACCCGAGTGAGAAACCCTCCCCGAGTGAATGTTTCAACAGTCATTTCGACCTGCTCCGTACTCGTCTCGACGAGAAGACAGCCACCCGGTCGTAGCCACGGCGCGGCGTCCGCGATGATGCGACGCTGCAGGTCCAGTCCGTCGGTACCGCCGTCCAACGAGACCAGCGGTTCGTGAAGACGGGCTTCGGGCGGCATCAGCCTGATCGATTCGGTGGGGACGTAAGGTGCATTGGCGACGACGACATCCACGCGACCGAGTAATTTCGTCGGCAGTGGTTCGAATAAATCGCCTTCGAGTACACGCTCGGGCGGTGTGATGTTTCGGCGAGCGCACCGCACTGCGGCCGGTTCCACGTCTACCGCGTACAAATCGACGGCGTCGAGCGTCGACTGCAGGACAACACCGACAGCTCCTGAGCCGCAACACATGTCGACGACGACGCTTCCTGGGGTGACAAGTGAGCAGGCCTGCCGGGCGAGGAACTCGGTGCGCCGGCGTGGGACGAAGACTCCGGAGTCGATGTGAATGCGCAAGCCGCAGAACTCGGCCCATCCGAGGACGGGCTCGAGTGGTTCGCCGGCAACTCGTCGGTCGACCATCGCGTCGAGTTCATCGCGAGAGCGTGCGGTGTGAAGAAGTAGGCGAGCCTCGTCTTCGGCGAAGACGCAACCTGCTGCTCGGAGGATCGCGGCCACCGACTTCTGCTGCGAAGCAGGGAAGGTCGGGAGATCAGGTGCTGACATGAGAGAGCCTTTCGGCCTCCTGATCTCGCGGGGGACCTGCACGTATCGAACACCGCCACCCTACCCGAGCAGGCGTGTCACGACGGTTGATGCGCAGCGGAAATTTAGGTTGACCAAATGGTAAGGCTGTTCTATGGTCTGAACTCGATCAGCTGATGTGGGGCCGATCACCACATATGCACCGTCACCGCAATCGGTAGGAGAAGTACGTGAGTAAGCGACTGTGTAGGACGCTCGTCGGACTGAGCGCGAGTGCGTTGGTGGCGTTGACAGTTGCGGCGCCGGCCGGAGCGGAACCGAACGATGCTCCGGGTGCTGTCGTGAGTCAGGAGTTGCTCGGTCCCGACCGGGTGATCCCGGGTGCCGTGAGCGCAACGAAGGTGACGTACTGGTCGACGGGCCCGAAGGATGCGCCGATGACGAGTACCGGTGTGGTGTATCGCCCAGAGGGAGCTCCGCCCGAGGGTGGTTGGCCGGTCATCTCCTACGCGCACGGGACGGTGGGTGTCGCGGATCAGTGTGCGCCGAGCAGCAGTGTTCCACTCGAACGGACCGCGACGCATCTGGGTCACTGGCTGGAGCAGGGATACGCGGTCGTGACCACCGACTACGTGGGGCTCGGAACACCCGGTGTTCACCCGTATCTCGACGGTCGTTCCGCTGCACACAGCGTTGTGGACATGGTGCGTGCCGCTCGTGCGGTCGACGACGACCTGTCGAGCGCATGGGTTGCGATGGGGCAGTCGCAGGGCGGGCAGGCGACTATGTTCACCGCTTCGCTTGCCACTGCTTACGCGCCGGAGTTGGACTACCGCGGCGCTGTCGCCACTGGTGTCCCCTCGAACATCGAGAATCTTCTACCGCTCGGTGGTCCGGCTTTCCCGGCGCTTCCGCTCAAGGGTTCGACGGTCTACATCGCGAACGTTCTTGATGGACTGCGTGCTTCGCGGCCGGATATCGACATCGACTCGTATCTGACCCCGCTCGGCAAGACCATCCTCGACGACGTCGAGAACAACATGTGCTACACCGAGGCGCGCACGAAGTACGGCACCGTCACGCTCGGGCAGGTGCTGACGAAGTCGCTGGACAATCCAGTATTCATGGAGGCTGCGCGTGACCTGCTCACTGTGCCGACCGCAGGATACGACCGCCCGTTCTTCATCGGTCAGGGGTTGTCGGACATCGATGTTCCGGCACCGCTGACACTGAAGTTCGCGGCCGACCTTACTGCCAACGGTGTCGACTTTGCATTCCATACCTATCCCACTGATCATCTGGGAACCGTTCCGGCTTCGGTTCCAGACAGTACCCCGTTTGTCGCGGCACTGTTCTCTGGTCAACGGCCCTGCACCGGAAGCCTCTGCTGACCAACATCTTTCAGGCGGCACCAACTCCGCGCAGATAGATGTCGATCGGGATCCGAAGTTGCCGAACGGTTTCGGAGGAGCGGGGATCTCGGCTACGCGCTCCGAGGCAGTAGTCGAAGATCAAGCCCTCCAGAAGGCTCAGAAAATTTGCGGCGGCGACGTCAGGATCGTCAACGCCAACGATGTCGAAGACAGGCCTTGCCTTCTCCCGTGAAAACAGGCTGTCTTCGAGGAGTTGGTGCAATGCCGAATCTCGGGGAGTTTCCAAGAGCAGTGCATATCTCGCGATCAATTCGTGTCTGCGGTGCGAGAGAAGATCATCGAGATACTCGGCCGTCAGGGCAGCAGGATCGCTGGGCCTCTCGCGGAGTTCGTCGAATATCGAACGTGACCGGTGCACGATGTGCAATGCGGTTGCTTCGAGTAGTGCCTCGCGAGTGCGGAAATAGTACGACGTCGAACCGGCAGGAAGTTCCAGGGACTGATCAACCGCCCGATGGGTGAGTGCACGCGGGCCCTGCTCGGCGATGATCGTGACGGCGGATGCCGCGATGAGGGCTCTGCGATCGGGCTTCATGCCGTTCCTTGCTGTCGATGTTGCATGCTGCCGGAGTTGAATGTTGCTGGAGTTGAATGTTGCTGATGGTGCGTCGTGAGGGTCACATTGACTCGATTTGCCTTCGATCACTAGCCTCGACTCTACAGACGTAGAGGAGTCTTATGCTACTGGACGAAGAGCAGTTGGCGGCACGCGAAGCCCTCGACGCACTGCAGGCCCGGATCTCGGGCGGTGAGGTCGGGGGTGGGATCTATCTCTGGGGTAGCGTCGGCCGCGGGAAGACGATGCTCATGGACGAGTTCTACGACAGGCTCCCGGTCGGCAAGCGGCGCATTCACTTTCATCGGTTCTTTGCAGATCTGCACTCTCGGGCGCATGAACTCGGCTCGATGGGCGTGGCACTGGATCACGTCGTCGATGGAATCCGTGTGCTCTGTTTCGACGAGTTCCACCTCGACGACGTCGCCGACGCCATGTTCATGGCAAGGGTTCTCGACACAATCGTCGCGAAAGGCGTGACTGTTGTCGTCACGTCCAATGTTCCGCCGACCGATCTTCTTCCCAATCCGCTTTTTCACGAGCAGTTCGTTCCGTCGATCGAGTTGATGGAGCGGACTCTCGAGGTGATCGAGTTGGGTGGCTCCGTCGACTATCGGACGGTGGGACAGCCAGGTGCCGGGGACTACCGATTTGCGACAGGGGAATTCCTCGTCGGCTCGGGAATTACGCGGCCTTCGGGCGAAAGTGTCGAATTGACGATAGACACACGCACATTGGAGTGCTCGGCGATTCGAGACGGTGTCGTCTGGTTCGACTTCGAGGTGCTGTGCACTGGTTCGACCTCGGCTGCCGATTACCTCGCGCTCGCCGCCCGCTTCGACGACTGGGTGATCTTCGGAGTGCCGGTGCTCGCCGAGGCGTCGGAATTTGCCCTTCGCCGTTTCGCGAATGTCGTCGATGTTCTCTATGACGTCGATGCGCGGCTGACGATCTACGCCGACGCTTACGTCGAAGAAGTGGCAGGCAGCCTCCGGGACGTGCCGGGGTTGGCGCGCCTCTACAGTCGTCTGTCGCTACTGGCGAGGTCGGCGGTGGGCAGCATCAGTTGAGGAGCAGCGTCAATTCCAGGTGAGATCGCCGGTCGCGGCGCTGGGCGTGAGTCCGAACATGCTGTGGCAGATCCGGTTGAGATGGGCGCTGTCGGTGAAACCGGCCTCGTGTGCACTGGTTGTCAGGCTTGCGCCACCGCTCATCACTTCCATGGCGCGTCGTAGCCGCAACCAACGAATGTAGGTCGAAAAACTCATCTGCAGTTGATCGTTGAAGATTCTTCCCAATCGGCCGGGCGAGATGGAGACCAGCGCGGCGGTGTCCGCCACCGTTATCGGCCCCGAAAGTCGCTCGGGCAGTATCGTCAGAGCATGCTCGAGTGCAGGGTGAAGAGCGCGTACGTTCGACGGCTGCTTGCTTTCGGACAGTGAATCGATCAGCCTCGCTGCGTATTCCAGATCCGAATCAGCGCCACGGTCCGTCATCGCTACTGCGGTCCGCCCACGGTCCGACCAGTCGGCCACACCACCGTGCTCGGATACAGGCGGCCTGATGCGCCGGCCCATTCCCGTGGTGGAGTCCACGTAAATCGCTCGTCCCCGCGCGCCCTCGGAGGCGGACAACGCGTGGACCGCCCCGGATGGAATGACCACGGACCGCACGACTTCACTGTGGCCGTCCCCGTCCGTGACCGTGACGTCCCCGTCGTCGATGATCATGATCTGAACAGCGGCGTGCGAATGCATGTGCGCGGATCCCACTGCGCCGGTGAACATGAGAATTCCGGGCTGCATGTGGACGGCGCCGGACCAGGTCATGTCGGAAATCATAGTGACGACCCTGACAGAGCTCGGGGTCCGGTCATCCTCCGGTAGGACCGAGCTCAGTCCGAAGATCGTGCGCTGGGCCGATGTGTTCGCGAAGGGTTCACGAGAAGGTGGAATCATGAACAACGCACAAGCACCCGCAGTCCTGTCGGTCCACGCGCTGGGCAAGTCGTACGGCGACGTTCCGGTGCTCCGAGGTGTATCGCTGGAAGTGCGCGCCGGTACTGCCACGGCCATCATGGGTCCTTCAGGATCGGGGAAGTCGACACTGCTGCATTGCATGTCAGGAATCGTCAAGCCCGACTCGGGAGCAATCTTGCTGAGCGGCAGGCATATCGAGAACCTCGGTGAGAACGACCGCAGCCGGCTCCGACGGGAGTCGTACGGGTTCGTTTTTCAATCGGGCCAACTGTTACCGGAGCTTCCGGCGATCGAGAACGTCGCTTTGCCCTTGGTGCTCAACGGGTTGTCCATCGCCGAAGCCAAGCGGACGGCGCACGGCTTCTTCGCGCCATTGGGACTGGACGGTCTGCAGGACCGTCGCCCGGGTCAGATGTCGGGTGGTCAGTCGCAACGTGTGGCGATTGCGCGAGCGTTGGTGACCAAACCCGCCGTTCTCTTCGCAGACGAGCCGACCGGTGCACTCGACGCGCAGACGAGTTGGGAAGTGATGAGGGTGTTGCGTGATTCGGCTCAACAGATCGGTTCTGCGTTGGTCGTCGTCACTCACGATGCCGAAGTCGCTCGGTGGTGTGATCGCACGATGATGATGCAGGCCGGTTCGCTCGTCGGGACACAGGTGGCGGCATGAAGGCCACAGCGCGCGTTGCATTGATGACGGTGCGAGGTGAAGGCCGAAAGGCCTTGAGTACCTTCGCGCTCCCAGTGTCCGCATTTGCCGCCTCGACGACGTTGTTGCTGACGGTGCTCGGCGGCTACGGTGCATTTGCGGGCAGATCGAGCGAACCCGAAGCCGAGGCGTACCTAGCGCTCGCAGGGGTTGCTTCGGTGTTGATGATCGTTCCAGCCGTCACTCTCGGTCTGGCGGCGGCCCGCTTGGGCGCGCGCCGTCGCGACGAACGACTTGCCTCGCTGCGACTCATCGGATCCACCCCTCGCCAGATCGTTGCGCTGTGCGCTGCGGAATCGGGTATCCAGGGCTTGGCCGGTGCGTTGATCGGTGTGGTGGGATACCTCCTCGCGTTGCCGCTCGTAGCTCTCTTGAGATTTCAAGGTCGGACATTCGAGTGGAGTGAGCTTTGGTTAGGCGCACTTCCGCTGGTGGGCATCGTATTCGGAATGACCATCCTGGCTGCTTTGACGTCGATGCTCGGGATGCGCCAGGTGTTCGTGAGCCCGTTGGGCGTCACGGCGGGCAATCCCAGCGCCGCACCGAAGATGATCGTCGCGGTGGCTGGGGTGGGGGTTCTTGTGGGATGGAGTGCATTCGGGGGCTCCGCGGCAAGCATCGCGGCAATCCTGGTGGGCCTTGGTCTCTGCTTCGGCGTTGTTGCGTTGGTCGGTCCGTTCGTCATTTCGCTGCTTGGACGGATCATGCTCAAATGCGCCAAAGACGGTGCTTCGCTGATTGCGGCGCGTCGGGTCTTGGACAATCCGAAGGCTGTGTGGCGCACGGTCAGCGGTGTGACGATGGCCAGCTTTGTTGCCGCAGGCACATCTCTCCTCGCCGCGATCGGCAACGGGGAGGGACAGGATTTGCAGCCAGGGCAGGAGTTCCTGTTCGCGGACATGAGAACCGGGGTGTTGTTCACTCTCGGAGCAACATTCACGTTGGCGGCCATCTCGTCTGCGCTCACCCAGGTATCCGGGATCCTCGACAACCGTGAGCTGTATCGGAGTCTGACTTTGGCCGGCACACCTGTCGAGGTGATGGACAGCGCCCGCATGAGGCACGTTCGCACTCCCGTGGTGGTGATGGCACTGGCCGGCGCCGGCGCTGCACTGCTGTTCCTCTTCCCACTGGCAGGGGCAGCCGTATTGACCACTCCGATGGCGCTGGTTCAGTTGGGCGTCACCCTGGCTGTGGGGATCGCGTTGGTGTTGGCCAGTGCGTTTGCAGCCAAGCCCGTCATGCGACGGGTACTCGCGGGCTGAATCTCCGCCCCTCGTCCGTCAGTTCTGTCTCCGGAACGGTTCGGCCAACTGGCCGAGGTAGTCGTCCGGGTAGTCGGGCTTGGCCGCCATTCCGAGATCGTCACTGCTGAAGCGCTTTTCCGGATCGAAAGAATAAGTGCGGAACATGTGATCCCAGATCAGAGTGAACAAACCGAAATTGACGTCACCGATTCCCGCCCACTTCAGGTGATGGAATCGGTGGCCGGCGTTGAGGGCGAGTATCGGACGCAGGGGGCCGATGCGGTAGTCGGCATTCGAATGCTGAAGCAGGAGTTGGACAGCGACACAAACCGCGAGCGCCGAGGCAACTGGAACGGGCATCCCGAGGAGGATCAGTGGCAGGACGCCACCGGCGGTTTCGAAAGTCTGATGCACGGGGTGCTTCATCAGTCCGTTCATACCGTAGAACCGTTCGAGGCTGTGATGAACCGCGTGGAAACGCCACAACCATCCAACCTTGTGGCTGATCAAATGCACCACGGTGATGCCGAAATCGGCAACCAACACTGCGAAGACGACCTGAAGGACAAACGGAAGACCGCTCGGCCACAGCCCGTCGAACGGAATCACCGCGGCCATCAACGGGATTACCGCGACGCTGACCAAGATGAGGGATTCGTTGACAAACGCATGGACAGCGTCGCGAAACCTGTCCGGTCCCGGGGCATTCCACGAAGATTCGTAGGGAAGCGCCCGTTCGGCCGCGAACGAGCAGACCACTGCGAAGAGAATCAATGCCACCAGTGACCATTTCGGCGCGCCGGATGCCGCCAGCGCGATTGCGGCTCCGTTGATTCCCAAGAGCATGAACGGGACGTACCCGTATCTGACGATGAAGGTGAGCATGTATTCGATGGTGCACGGCGCGGGTGGTCCTCGACTTGTACGAATCGGTCGACTTTCAGTCAGCCGAACAAGCGGTGTCGCGTTACTTCGTCAGCACGGTGGCGAGTGCAGCGCTCAGATACGGAGTGATGTTCTCGACGACCCGTGTCACGATCGCAGTGGCGACGTCAGCCGGTTGCAGTGGCACCGACGGTGTCTGCGGCAGCGCCGGGGGAGCAGGCGGAGCGGGCTCGGACATCATCGGCGTGTAGGTGTTGTGCTTCGTGAAGTAGCCGAAGACCGAATCCACGAACACCTCGGGCGCATCACGCGGCTTGGGCATGTTGCAGATGCCGTCACCCTCGATGCAGACTTCCTGCACTGCGATGTCTCCGAATCCGCCGCGTGCTCCGGACATCGTCGCTCCCGGAACGACATTGGGCACTACGGTTTCGATGCCCCCGGCCGAGTTGCGAGGGTCGGCGTAGAGGACGCCTTCGACTTGCGATTGGGGAATGGATCCGTCACGTGCGATGTCCCCGAGAACGTCGCCGGCAATCCGTGCTCCCTGTGAGTATCCGGTGACGACGATCTCGCTGCCCGGGCACTGAGCGTGGAAAGCGTTGACTTCGGTGCGAAGCGTCTGGGCGCCGGCGGCAACGCTCTGGTCGTACGTCTGTTCGCCGAGCGGCCAGAAGCTGGCGGGGTAGGTCACCGGCTTGGAGGCGTAACCCTGGGCGACGTAGCGGTCGGTGACGGGTTGCGTCGTTTGTCCCGTCGGATCCCACGTTCCGCCGACCGCGAATACCGCACCGGCCGGGCACGACCCACCGTCATTCGGGTCCGCTCCGGCAGGTACCGACATCACAAGAGTCACCCCCGCTGTGACTGCAACCGTGCATGCCACTGACATCGCGTATTTCCTCATCGGGCCTGTCCCCATCTATCTACGTTCTCGTTCACTGGCGAGACAACCCGCGGTCCGACGCGTTTCGTTCGGTACTGAAGAGAATGGTGATGGGGCGATAAGTCCTGGAGGTAATCCGTGCGTAAACAGGAAGTTGCCGACCGGCGCTGTTTACTACCAGCGTGTGTGGGGCGTCACGGCGTCGGTACCTGCGGCGGGTGATCCGGCTCGAGGAGGGTTCCGATCTCCTTCCCCATCGACACGGCGTTGTTGAGGTCCGCGTTGGTTGTCGGCCCGAGTGTGGCGTAGACGACGATCGTCGTCTTCGAGTCGGGGTAGTAGAGCGCGAGACCGTTGTAACCGCCGTACGACGGGTTCATCACCAGCCAGCCGTCGAGGTGCCCGGTCCCGAAGGAAAAGAACTTGTCCACCGTCATACTTCCCAAGCCCGCAGTCGTCGGCGCCATCTGCTGCTCGAAAGCCTTGTCGGAGAGTAACTCTCCCGTTCCCAGCGCGCGCACCCACTTTCCGACGTCGGCGACAGGCGCGTTCATGTTTCCGCTGTGCAGGAACGCCGTCGGATTCCAGAAAGTGGAGTCTTCGAATACTCCACGTTCATTGGTGTAACCGTGCAGGATCGGTTCGTCCATCTGCGACGTGAGTACAACGCTGCTGTGATCCATCCCGAGTGGATCGAAGACGCGCTGCTGAAGTAGTTCGCCCAGCGGTTTTCCAGTCGCTTTCTCCATGACGTCGCCGAGCAGCGTCAGGTCGCTGTGCGCGTACGCCCAACTGGTGCCGGGTTCGAACAACGGCGGGCGGGAGTTGGCAAGATCCAGGATCTCTCGAGAGGTCCAGCCCTTCATCGGGTTGTCCGTGAAGAGTTTGAGGAACTGTGGATCGGTCACGTAGTCGGAGATGCCCGACGTGCTGTTGGCCAGCATTCGCGGAGTGATGGTGTCTGCGCGCGGAAAGTTCGGTTCCCACTTCGCGATCGGTTGATCGAGGGGAAGCGTTCCCTCTTCGTCGAGTTGCAGCAGGACTGTCGAGAGCATCGGTTCCATCGGTTGGCCGACGCGCAACTGCATGTCGGTTGTCGCCGGAACTCCGACAGGGGACTCTCCGACGGCGCCGAGAGCAACTTCGTCGTCGCCTCGCCACACCCCGAACACAGCGGCACTGAGGCCCAAGTCGGCCACTTGGCGGCGGACGATGTCCGTGATCTCGGTGGATTCTCGACTGCTCGAGGTGCTGGGAGAGGCGCTGCCCGTGTTTGTTGCGGAGTCATCGTCGGAACTGCACGCAGCGGTTGCAATGGCAACGGTCAAGGCGATCGACAGAGCAGACAGCCGCACCCGAGCGCGGTGGTGGGAGGAAGTCATGCCTGCGATCCCTTCGATGTGGAAATCGAGCAACCGACGCCGAGCAATGTCCCAATTGGCCGAATTTACCGCAGTTGGAAGGAGGAGGGGTCAGATCGACCGTATAGGCGCAACTGCTGTTCCAGTGCAGTCCTCATTCGGGTGCCGCGTCCGGTTCCTCTCGCAGGTCCTGCGCTTGCTGAAGCTCGGCGTTGATGCGACGGGCTTCGGTGAGTTGGTCTTCGAGGATGATGATGCGGCAAGCAGCGTCGAGCGCCGTGCCGTTGGCTACGAGTTCGTGCGCGCGGGCTGCGATGCGCAGCTGGTAGCGGGAGTAGCGGCGATGTCCGCCCTCAGAGCGTTGTGGGGTAAGCAGTTTCGCGGCATCGAGGCTACGAAGGAAAGCTTGCCTGACACCGAGGATCTCGGCCGCATGTCCCATGCTGTACGCAGGATAGTTCTCGTCGTCGAATCTGCCGGAGGGGTCCCCCGGTGGTGTATCTGCCGGAATGGCTCGCTTCTTTCGCTGAACGGACGGGGCCCCCGGCGCGAGGAGCGCCGGGGGCCGGATGGGGTTGAACTTACTTACATAACTGCATTCTTTCGAACTTCCGGACTCGCACAAGACATCCGGTAGCCGCTTTGAAGGGGGGTGCCGGGTCCGACTACACACTCACACACGAATTCGGCCCCGGCACGTCCCTGCCCTGCGGTACTGCTTGCGGGTAGTTCATCTCTCCCGCATCTCTTGACTCGTTCCTTGCTACGAGAAAAAAGATACAACAGCCTCGCGAGAATGTCTACCCTGACCGCTGTAGATATTTTGTTGCGAACATTCTAGGTGTTGATATTCAGGAACGGCCTGGTCACCGGGGGTGAGAGCGCTCAATGTGAGTCATAGGAGATGGATCTGGGACAATGCTCCGATGCGAAATACCCCGAAGTCCGAGTCGTTGTTGCGCGCCCGCGCGGAGAGGGAAGAGCGCACCGGCTCCTCCGAGCATCCAGCTGATGGCGCGCCGAACCCCGGAGAGGACTCGTCGTCGTCCGAGCCGGGGGCACGCAGCGACAGCGCCACGATTCGGTCGGCTCGGTCCGAGCTCTCAACTCACGCCAGGGCAGTGGAAAGTATGCACGAGGCGATCCATCCTGATCGCGATTGAGGCAGCTGCCTCGTCGGGATGCGGGGGACTCCTTCATCCCGCTCACTGCAACGCACGACGGCCGCCGCACTCCCGAAAGTAAGGGGAGTGGCGACGACCGTCGAGTTGTCAGAGTGTGCGCTCAGTACTTGAACCTCAAGGCAGCAACTGGTCCAGGAAGGTGTTGCTGAAGACCTTGTGCGGATCCAACGCGTTGAATGCGGCGTTGGCGGTGTCCCAGTTGTCGCTCGATGGGACGCCGTCGCGGTAGGTCTGGGGGAGGCCCTGGGTGATGATCGGGGTGTCGGTGTACGGCTTGTCGGGGCCGAACGCCCAGCCCTTGGACCACTCGGGGCGGAAGGTGGCGTCGTTGTTGTTGTAGTGATTACGCATCCACTGTTCCATTTCGCGGTAGAACGCGAACATGCCGGGGGTTCCGGGGACGCCGAGGACGTTGAGCCAGATGGCGGTGTCCCATTCCGGATGGTCGGGGCGAGGGCGCATGGCCGAGATGGTGGGGGCGCCTGCCGAGTCGACCTCGACATCCGACGGTTGATCGAGGCCGCAGCAACGGATTTCGACGGGCCCGTTGAGGGGGAACTGTCCGATGGAGCGGTAGTACTCCATGCGGCCGTTGAACCACTGGGTGAAGTCGTGGATGACCTGGCCGATGTTGGCGCGAGAGGTGATGACGGCTCCGCCGCCCTCGGTCAGGCGCAGGGTGGTGGCCCGGATGTAGAACTGGACGTCCTTGGACCATCCCCACAGGTCGTTGGAGAACGTCGCGGCGAGTCCGGCAACGGTGGTGGCGTACATGATCTGCCCGAATGCCGGTGCGATGCCCGGGTTTCCGGAGTTGATCTGGCCGATCATGTCGGTGACCGGCTCCGGGAGGTTGTCGGAGAAGATGTAGTTGTACGGTCCGGTCACCTCACGCGAGAACGGCGGCTTGGTGGGGGCAAGTGACCACACCTTCATCCACGGGCGTTCGGTGAAGGGGTACCAGATTGCTTCTGCGCGACCGTTTTCGCGGACGAACTTCTCGAAGGTGCGTCCGGACGCTCCGCGGGCGCCGAAGAGTTCCTGCCAACCGATGTCGGTGTGGCTGACGCAGCGCATGCGGTAGTTGGGGGCGGCCTGCAAGGTGACGGAGGTGAGGAAGGTGCGTCCGAGGTGAGCCAGCAGCGGCTTGATCGCCGCGTCGCTACGCGCGTACGTCTTCAGTGCGTACTCGCTGCCGTTCCAGACCACTGCGGTCAGGGAGGTGACGAGGTTGGAGAGTGAGCCGAAAGTCTGTCCGGGAACGTGTGCTTCGCCTTCGGCGGGGAGAGCTGCGCCGTGAGCGTCGACGGCGAGGCAGCCGGCAATGGTCAACACACCCGGCGCCGGCAGGTTCGCGAACCCGAGGCCCTGTGCCTGCAGTGCGGTCGTGATGGCGTCGAGGGTCGCGCCGGGTCCTGCGGTGACGGTGGCTGGGCTGCCACCGGCGTTGACGGAGACTCCGGTGAGGTGGACCGTGGTGTCGGCGAGGATGACCTTGTCGACCGGCGCACCGTTGACGATGGTCAGCGGCGTCCAGCCGTGCATGGCGCCGCGGGGACGAATGGTGTAGCCGTTGGCATGACCCCAGTTAGCGAGGCGGACTACGTCTTCGGGCGTCTTGGGCGAACAGGTCCAGATCGCGTCGAGCATGATCTCCTTGGACCAGTTCTGATATGCCTGCTGGTACAGCGCGATGCCTTCGGGGAAGGCAGGCGGCGGTGTGAGGGTGGACACGGGACCACCCGCGGAGCCGGAAGAGCCGGCGGGGACGGCGTAGGCCGGCGTCCAGCCGGCGAATGCGGTCGCTGCCACGGCGCCGGCTCCAGCGGCCATGAAACCTCGTCGGGACAGTCGGAACTTTTCGTCTTGTGCCGTCATCTTCGGGCTACTCCATCGGGTTCGAGAACTACGGTGAGTTCTAACAGGTGGGTATCAGACAGGTTGGTATCAGACAAGAGTGAGAACTACGTCAGCCAGGGCAGGAGCTTCGCGCTCCAGTACAGAAGCTGAGATCAGGAGTCGCCCATTGTCTTTCCAGATCTGGATACTCAAGTTCTCGCCGGGAAATACGACCCCGGCAAAGCGGGCCCGAAATCCGGCTACCCGACTGCTGTCGCCGTCGAGCATGGTATCCACTGCGGTCTTGCAGACCATTCCGTAAGTACACAGTCCATGCAGGATAGGCGCTGGAAAGCCTGCCGCGGAGGCGAATTGCGGATCCGAGTGCAACGGATTCCGATCACCACACATCCGGTACAGCAAAGCCTGCTGTGGAAGCACAGGCGTCACCACTGTCTCATCTGCTTCGCGATCCGGAAGCGTAATCGACTCCGACGGACCACGTTCACCCCCGAAACCACCCTCGCCGCGGGCGAAAATGGACGAGCGAGCTGTCCACAGCGGGTTGCCCTCGGCGTCGACCGTGACGGATTCCTGCACGATCACCGCGGCCTTGCCCTTGTCCCAGACCTCGGCGATTCGAGTTGTGGTGCGGCCACTTCCACTTGCCGGGATCGGCTGATGGACAGTGACTTCCTGGCTCCCGTGGACTACCTTCGCCAGATCGATTTCGACGCCGGGGAACGACACCTTCGGTGCTTCGGTGGCGTGGAAGTTGGCGGCGACGGTGGCAAAGGTGGGTAGTACCTGAGGCTTTTCGTCGTCGAGGTATCGAAGCTCGTTCGGATCAAGCGGACGAGCACCTGCCCCCAGGGCCAAGTGGTAGTGCTGCACGTCCGACGGGGTCCACGAGAACTCTTGTGGCGCAAGCTCGGCGCCGAGTGCGATCTTCGGATCAATTGGCATGGTCGACCGCCGTCTTTTCAGCTGCCGGTGCTTCGGTTGTCTCGGCCTTCTTCGCACGCTCGACGATGTCGAGTACGGCCAAGTAACCGAAAGTCATTGCGGGACCGATGGTCGCGCCTGGTCCGGCGTAGGTGTGGCCCATGACCGGAGCGCTCGCGTTGCCAGCCGCGTAGAGGCCGTCGATGACGCTTCCGTCTTCGCGTAGTGCTCGGCCGTTGACGTCGGTGCAGATACCACCCTTGGTGCCGAGGTCACCCGGAACCATCTTGATGGCGTAGAACGGAGCCTTGCTGATTTCGGCGAGGCTGGGGTTCTTCAGTCGGGGATCGCCGTAGTACGCGTCGTAACCACTGTCACCGCGTCCGAAGTCCTCGTCCTTGCCGTTGCGCGCGAAGCCGTTGAACCGATCGACGGTTTCGGTCAGCGATGCGACGGGAAGCCCTGTCTTCTCTGC
The DNA here is from genome assembly GCF_029457415.1 of Rhodococcus sp. RCBS9. Taxonomy (NCBI): domain Bacteria; kingdom Bacillati; phylum Actinomycetota; class Actinomycetes; order Mycobacteriales; family Nocardiaceae; genus Rhodococcus; species Rhodococcus sp. RCBS9. Next base: position 3,456,064 of record NZ_CP120422.1, read on the forward strand.
CAATTCGGCGATGGTTCCCGCCTTGACCACGATGCCGGCCTTGAGCCAGCGGCCGGGGAAGGGGGAGCGGGGAGTGATACCGGCAAACGTGTAGCGGTTGCGGTAGCGCTGATCGAGAATCATCCACGTCGGGATGTTCTCGCCGGGGCCCTCGCCCTGACCGTACTCACCGCCGTACATCGCATGGGTCGCCTCGACGTACGGAGCAGCCTCGTTGCCGAAGCGCTTGCCCGACATGTTGACCATCATGCAGCCCGGGAGGGTGCGCTCGGAGAGAGCGAACCACGGTCCGCCGGTCAGCGGAATGGACGGGCCCCACCAGGCGTCGTCCATGAAATCGACTGCAGCGCCCACTTCTTGGCCTGCGCGGATACCGTCGCCGGTGTTTGCCTTCGCGCCGACGGTCCATTCGGTGCCGATAGGTGCGCGCTGGTACTTCTCACGCATTTCCTTGTTGTGCTCGAATCCGCCGGATCCCAACACGACTCCGTGGCGAGCGCGGATGACCTGCTCCTCGCCGTCGACGATGACGTTGACGCCGCGAACAGCGCCGTCTTCGGTGTACAGGGAGGTCAGCGGGGTGTTCAGCAGGATGGGTACTCCGGCGGACTGAAGTCCGAGTCGAATACCGGCGACCAGTGCCTGGCCGCGAACCAGTAGATCCTTCTTGGTGGCCTTCGCTGCGAGGAATCGCATGCCGACCTTCATGGCGCGCAGGGGTCCGCGAGGATTGCGCATCAGCAGGTTGAGCCACTTGTAGTCGGCCTGGGTGATGACGAAGTTCTTGGGGGCCTTGACGTAGTCGGGCTCGAGGTTCTTGCGGTCGGCGCCCAACTTGTTGCCGTCGAACGGGGTGGGCTCGACACTGCGGCCACCGAGGCGTCCGCCGGGTGCTTCCGGGTAGTAGTCGGAGTAGCCGGGAACCCACTGCAGCTCGAGCGGGCTGTTCTTCAACACGAACGAGAGCATCTCGGGACCGCGCTCGAGATAGGTGTCGATGCGTTCGGGAGCGACAACGTCGCCGATGATGCTGTGCAGGTAGGAACGTGCGGCCTCCGGTGTATCGGTGACACCGTCCGCTTGAAGTGCCTCGTTGTTGGGGATCCAGACCCCACCACCGGAACGGGCGGTCGATCCGCCGTAGTGGGCGGCTTTCTCCACGATGACCACACTCAAGCCCTGGTGGGCTGCGGTCAAGGCCGCTGTCATACCTGCGGCACCACTGCCGACGACGACGATGTCGTATTCCTGCTTGCTCATGTAGAACACGTTATAGAATGATGGGGGTGTCAGTCCATGCTTTCTGCCAGGAAGTATTTCCGGACGTTGTCATTGATAACGAAACACGTTGCAGTGAGATTGAGGATGGTGCGGTGTGACCTGGGATACTTCGGTTGACGTCCTTGTGGTCGGGTTCGGTGTGGCGGGCGCCAGTGCGGCGCTCGAAGCTGTAGCGGCCGGTTCGTCGGTTTTGGCGATCGACCGAGCGCTCGGCGGTGGGGCCAGCACGATTTCCGGAGGAATCTACTACGCCGGCGGCGGCACCGTGATTCAAAAGGAAGCCGGTGTCGAGGACAGTCCCGAAGCCATGCTCGCCTACCTGAACCGCGAGGTCGGTGACGCTGTGACGCCGCAGACTCTGCGCCGGTTCGTCGACGAGAGCCCGGCGTCGATCGACTGGCTGCGCAGTCACGGCGTGCCGTTCGAGGCCTCACTCTGTCCGTACAAGACGTCGTACCCGAGCAACAAGCACTACCTCTACTTCTCGGGTAGCGAATCGGCCGGCGGGTTCCGTGACATCGCAAAACCTGCTCCGCGTGGTCATCGCGCCAAGGGGCGTGGCACGTCGGGAAAGATGCTGTACGGCCCGCTCGCGAAGTCCGCGGAGGCGAAGGGCGTCCAGTTGCTCGGCCAGACGCGAGCGGACCGGCTGATCATCGAGGACGGCCGGGTGATCGGCGTCGAAGCACTGACGCTGCGTGACGCACCTGCCGGAGTTCGTCGCCGTCACGCGACGCTCGGGTCCCTGTCCTCCAAGCCCGGCGTCTACGCACCGCAGTTGCGCACGATTCTCGACGCACTCATCGCGAAGATCGAGAAGAAGCACGCCAAGCGGATTCGCATCCAGGCGCGCGGCGGCGTGATCCTGAGCGCCGGCGGCTTCGTGTCCAATCGCGAGATGATGCGCACCCATGCCCCCGCCTACAAGGGCGGTATCCCGCTCGGCACGTCCGGGGACGACGGCAAAGGCATCAACCTCGGTATCGAAGCCGGGGGAGCCACCGACAAGCTCGGCAATGTGTCCGCCTGGCGATTCATCGTCCCGCCGAGTGCTTTTCTCGGTTCCATTTTGGTGGGTGAATCCGGTGCGCGAATCGTCGACGAGTCCCGTTACGGTGCCGCTCTCGGTCAGGCGATGGCGGAGAAGAGCAGCGGAATCGGTTGGCTGCTGGCAGATTCCGAACTCGTTCGCGAAGCGAAATCGCAAATAAGTGACCAGTCGATGTGGTTCCAGCGGGTGCAGACCACCGGAATGATGCGTACTGCAGTGCGTGGCAACACCATTGCCGAGGTCGCCCGCAAAGCGGGGATAGACGTCGCCGGCCTTCAAGCCACCGTCGACGCGCACAACTCCGCTGCCGCTGCCGGACAACCTGATCCGATGGGCAAACCGTCGGACTTCGTCAGGCCGATACTGTCTGCGCCGTTCACGATGTACGACGTCTCGATCAAGCCCAACATGATGAATCCGTGCCCGATGCTCACGCTCGGTGGATTGGTGGTCGACGAATCGTCCGGCATGGTGAAAAACGAGGCCGGGGAGGGTATCCCTGGCCTGTATGCCGCCGGCCGTACCGCCGTCGGTATCTGTTCCAACTCGTATGTGAGCGGCTTGTCGCTCGCCGACTGCGTATTCTCCGGACGACGAGCCGGTCAGCACGCAGCCGCATTCTCCACAGTCGGAAAGGCCTGAACGATGCTCTCGACGCAGATCCGCGGCGAACTTGCCGACCATCTTGATTCGGCGGAACGGGATCGCGCTCCGATCAGCCCGCTGATCGCCACGTATCCGGACATCGACGTCGTCGACGCCTACGAGATCCAGCTCATCAACATCAGGCGTCGTGTTGCCGGTGGCGCAAAGGTAGTCGGACACAAGGTCGGACTCTCGTCACTGGCGATGCAGCAGATGATGGGCGTCGACGAGCCAGATTACGGTCACCTGCTCGCCGAGATGGAAGAGTTCGAGGACCGTCCGGTCGACACGTCGCGCTTCTGCTTCCCCCGCGTCGAGGTGGAGGTCGCCTTCATTCTGGGAGCAGATCTGCCGGGCGCCGGGTGCACCGAACAAGACGTCATCGACGCCACTGTCGCCTATGCGCCGTCCATCGAGTTGATCGACAGCCGGATCAAGGACTGGAAGATCGGCCTCTCGGACACTATCGCGGACAACGCGTCCTCCGCCGGGTTCATTCTCGGCAAGGAACGAGTTCGCCCGTCGGACATCGACATCAAGGCGATCGACGCGGTGCTGACCTGCAACGGCGAGCGGATTGCGGAGGGGCGCAGCGATGCGGTTCTCGGTAACCCGGTCACCGCCGTCGCGTGGTTGGCGCAGAAGGTCGACACGTTCGGAGTTCGGCTCAAGGCCGGCGACATCGTTCTGCCGGGTTCGTGCACGCGAGCGATCGACGCTCATCCAGGCGACAACTTCCGAGCCGAGTTCAGCGGCCTCGGTTCCGTCTCTCTTCAGTTCACGTAGGAGTAGTCATGACCAAGGCAAGTGTGGCGATCGTCGGATCGGGAAACATCAGCACCGATCTGTTGTACAAACTGCAGCGCTCCGAGTGGCTCGAGCCGCGATGGATGATCGGAATCGATCCCGAGAGTGAAGGATTGGCACGCGCCCGCAAGATGGGACTCGAGACCTCCGCCGAGGGCGTCGACTGGTTGCTCAGCCAGGCGGAGAAACCGGACCTGGTCTTCGAGGCGACGTCGGCATACGTGCACCGCGAGGCAGCACCACGCTACGAGGCCGCCGGTATCCGTGCCGTCGACCTGACTCCGGCCGCGGTCGGCCCGGCTGTGGTTCCGCCCGCGAACCTGCGTGAGCACCTGGACGCACCCAACGTCAACATGATCACTTGCGGTGGGCAGGCAACCATTCCGATCGTCTACGCGGTGTCGCGTGTCGTCGACGTGGCGTACGCCGAGATCGTCGCCTCCGTTGCATCATTGTCCGCCGGCCCGGGAACTCGCGCGAACATCGATGAGTTCACCAAGACCACCAGCCGCGGTATCGAGACCATCGGCGGCGCACAGCGCGGCAAGGCGATCATCATCCTCAACCCCGCAGACCCGCCGATGATCATGCGCGACACAATCTTCTGCGCTATCCCCGAAGACGCCGACCAGGCCGCGATCACCGACTCCATTCACCGCGTCGTCAAGGACATCCAGCAGTACGTGCCCGGCTACCGGTTGCTCAACGAACCGCAGTTCGACGAACCGAGCGTCGTTTCCGGTGGCTATGCAACGGTCACCACGTTCGTCGAGGTCGAAGGCGCAGGCGATTTCCTGCCGCCGTACGCGGGCAACCTCGACATCATGACGGCAGCAGCCACCAAGGTGGGCGAGGAAATCGCCCAGAAGCTTCTGAGTGTGAAGGCATGAGCGACATGATTCATTTCGATTCGAGCTGGGACATCCGCGTCACCGACACGTCGCTGCGCGACGGCTCCCACCACAAGCGTCATCAGTTCACCGTCGACGAAGTACGAGCCATCGTCGGTGCCCTCGACGGAGCCGGAGTGCCGGTCATCGAGGTCACTCACGGCGACGGTCTCGGCGGATCCTCCTTCAATTACGGCTTCTCGAAGACTCCCGAGCAGGAACTCATCAAAGCTGCCGTCGAGACCGCGACAAACGCGAAGATCGCCTTCCTGATGCTGCCCGGACTGGGCATCAAGGACGACATCGTCATCGCACAGGACAACGGTGCGTCCATCTGCCGTATCGCAACTCACTGCACCGAGGCCGACGTATCCATCCAGCACTTCGGCCTCGCGCGTGAGCGTGGACTCGAAACAGTCGGATTCCTCATGATGGCTCACTCGATTCCGCCGGAGAAGCTGGCCAAGCAGGCTCGCATCATGGCCGACGCGGGTTGCCAGTGTGTGTACGTGGTCGACTCCGCCGGCGCACTGGTGCTCGAGCAGGTATCCGATCGCGTCGAGGCGCTGGTTCAGGAACTCGGCAACGACGCTCAGGTCGGCTTCCACGGCCACGAGAACCTGGGCCTGGGCGTCGCCAATTCCATTGCGGCAGTTCGTGCGGGAGCCAAGCAGATCGACGGTAGTACCCGTCGGTTCGGTGCCGGCGCCGGCAACGCCCCGGTCGAGGCCTTCGTCGGTGTTTGCGACAAGATCGGCGTCAAGACCGGTATCGACTTCTTCGCCATCGCCGATGCAGCCGAAGATGTTGTGCGCCCGGCAATGCCGCAGGAATGCCTGCTCGATCGTCAAGCACTGATGATGGGCTACGCCGGCGTGTACTCGAGCTTCCTCAAGCATGCCGAGCGTCAGGCCGAGCGGTACGGAGTGTCGTCCGCGGAGCTGTTGGTGCGCGCAGGTAAGCGCAAGTTGGTCGGCGGACAGGAAGATCAGTTGATCGACATCGCGCTGGAACTCCAGCGCGAAGCAGCGGCTTCCTAGGTCATGGCAGACGTACTGGCCGGAAAAGTGGCCTTGGTGACCGGCGCGTCCTCAGGGTTGGGGCGCGCGGTGGCCGAGATACTCCACCGCAGGGGCGCACAGGTTTTCGGTATCGCCCGCGACAAGGAAAAGCTGCGACAGTCGATGGTCGAGGTGGTCGGCGCGGATGGAGAGCGTCGTTTCGCGGCGACGGACGTCTCGGATTCCGCTCAGTGTGATGCGGCCGTGCAAGCGTGTGTCGACGAACTCGGTGGTATCGACATCCTCGTCAACGTGGCGGGATCGCACTCGCTTCGTCATACGGCGAATATTGCGGATTCCGAATGGGCACATGACCTTGCGGTCAATCTGAACGGACCGTTCTTCCTTTCCCGAGCAGCACTGCCGCACTTGCTGGAGCGGGGCGGCAACATCGTCAACGTCTCCTCGATCGCGGGGCTGGAAGGGCAGGCGTACTCGGCTGGATACTGCGCTGCCAAGCACGGGCTCATCGGACTGACTCGAGCGATGGCGATGGAGTTCACCGGAAAGTCTCTGCGTGTCAACGCAATCTGCCCCGGCGGCATGATGACTCCTCAAGTCACCGGATTCACCTTCCCCGACGGAGTCGACTTCGACCTCGTCATGAAGGTTGCCTCGCCGCGTGGCTTGATGGAAGCCGAGGACGTTGCGAAGATGGTGGCTTTCGTCGCCTCCGACGACGCCTCGGCGATACACGGGGCCGTCTACTCGGTGGACAACGGAAAAATGGCATGACCCCGTTGGTCTCGGGACCGATCTTCCAGATCTGCTGGGCGGTCGAGGAGATCGAGGCCGCCGAACAGGAGTTCACTCGGCAGTGGGGAGTGGAGCGATGGCTACGTATGCCAGACATCGCCTTTGGTCCCGAGACCACAACGTATCGAGGTGAGCCCGCGGACTATGTCGTTCACGTGTCGATCGGATATGCGGGCAGCCAACAGCTCGAGTTGATCCAACCAGTGTCCGGACGCAACCTGTACACGGAGTTCCTGGAGACTCACGGCGTCGGAGTTCATCACATGGCTTGGGTTCCAGGCGATTACGAGGCGACGTTGCTCGAGGCCGAGCGTCGCGGAATGTCGGTGGTGCAACAAGGTCGGGTAGAGGGCGCCGGCATGGAGTTCTCCTACCTCGATGCCGGGCCGTTGGGTGGATACGTCGAGTTGATGAAGCTCTCGCCCGAGATTCGGTTGATGTTCGCTTCGCTCATTCCTGATTGACGGCAAACAATTTCGTGAAGTAATCGGAAACGTTCTCCGGGTGACCACGGAATCCGAGGTAGCCGTCGGGGCGAATGACCAGCGCCGCCGTACCTTCGACCCCATACGCGGCGCACAGTTGCGAGGCGTTGTCCTCGATGATCGGCACCAGCGAGTCGACGGTCACGGTTCCCGGTGGCACTATCGCGTAGACGTCCAGCAAGCCGTGCGCTGATCGAATTGCGGCGTCGGCGACCTTCTCCAAGCTGTTGATGCTCTCCGCGGATCCGTCCGAAGTCAGCAGTAACGTGTGGTCGACTCCTGACAGCAAGTCGAACAACCGAATTGGGTACTGAACACCGTCTCGGCGCAAACCGCGCGCATCGGGTGCGCGTTCGCCCGGTTGGACATGCGGACTCGAAGAATCACGCCCGCTGTTCAGCGGACTCTCCGAGTAGTCGATCAACAATTGAGCCTGGCGCCGCATTGCCGTGTCGATCGAGGACTCTCCCGAACCGATTCCTTCTCGAGCATTTCGGACGGTCATCCCGACGACTTCTTCACCAACCGGTCGTCTTTCGGCGTCGTAGGTCTCGAGAAGATCTGCTGTTGCAACACCTTTGACTGCGAGCGCTATCTTCCATGCGAGATTGTGGGCATCTTGGATCCCGGTGTTCATACCCTGAGCACCAGTCGGGGGATGAATATGCGCGGCGTCGCCGGCGACAAAAACCCGTCCGCGGCTGTAAGCGTCGACGATGCGGTGGCTGATGCGAAATACCGAGGACCATCGCAGCATCGAGGCGGTTGTCGGCTCTGGGGAGAGTCTGTCGAGCACGGCCTGGATGTGATGGAGTTCAGGTGTCTTGCCGGTTGAAAAACCGTGTTGTACAGCGGCTTTGTTCGACGATTCGTCCGGCATCAACTCGTCCGGAACGAGCATCGACATGCGGTACCGCTTGTGTCCGGGAAGTGGGATGCAGACGAGTAGATCGTCGGTGGTTCCGTCGTCGCTGGTGTGGTTGGCGCGGACGGAGTAGCCGCTGGGTATCGACCAGTCGACTTCGACGTCACCGAGCATGTAGCTCTCGGCAAATGCGCCGCCCTCGAAGCTCAGGCCCAGCCCTTTGCGGACCACGCTGTGCGCGCCGTCGGAACCCACCAGGTACTGAGCCGTCACGGTACTGCCGTCGCTGAGGGTGCAGGTGACGGCGTCGTCGGACTGTTCGAATGCAGTGAGGCCGACTCCGCGTTCGACGGTTGTTCCCAACTCGGTGAGGCGCTCGGTGAGGATGCGCTCCGTCGAGTACTGAGGCAGACAGAGAAACCAGTAAGGAACGTCCTCGGGGAGGGTGAGGTCGACGCGGCCGACCTCGACGCCGTTCGTGTACATGATCTGACCGCGCATCAATGTCGAGGCGTCGAGTGCCTGGCGGAGCACCCCCATGTTCTCGAAGAGTTCGAGAGTGCGTGGCTGAATCCCGACGGCTTTCGCGTATTGCCGCGGTTCGTCGAGCGGGTCGACTATTCGACAGGAGATACCGCGTCTGCGCAGCTCGATCGCGGTGGTCAAGCCGATCGGGCCGGCGCCCGCTACCAATACGTCGGTATCCATGAGGACCCACTCACGTCGGGGACAGTCGGTCATTTCAGTATGGGTAAGCGAACTTTCGTTTTGGGGAAATTCGCGCAAATCGGACATCGAGAGGTTGCGTCTCGCACCTTCTGTCCGTCCGCGCACCGACTGTTTTGCGCTATTGCTCGTCTTCGAAGCCGAGCGCGATTCTCCTGCACAGAAGCGTGAGCTCGACCTCGTCGACGCGTGGCGCGTCGTCCCATGAATCGACGTCGTTCCAACTCACTGAACTCGGAGCGCCGAAAGGTCTGACGAAAACGTGCTGATGAAAGTGGGGGACGCTTAGCCCAGCGATCGCGGAGAACACGAATTCCGGAGTCAATTCCGAGTCGAGGGCACGTGAGACGCACCAGACCGCGTGTGCGATGGCGAGTGCTTCAGGTTCGGATAGTGAAGGCAACCCGGACACGTGTCGACGGGTCTCGATGAACACATATCCAGGAACCGAACGTCCGTGTGGTGGAGGGGGCCGATGGGAGACAACGACGAAGTCGTCCTCGAATATTCGAGGGCTGACGAGCGGGCCTGTTCCTCGGTGTTTGGCGCATATTGCGCACGTTGACGTCCCCATTCCACTTTTGTAGCGAGTGTGGCGCGGTGGCGGAAGATTTGCGATCAGCCCGAACGGAGGGTTCATCTAGATGTACAAATTGACATGTTTGTAAAAGTTTTACCTTGAAAATCGTTGACAAAACGCCATCATTTGTCCACTCTCTATACATAGATGTTGTTCGTGTCGCGGATTACCGCGCAGGACGCACTCACTGATCCGAACGAGAACTGGAGAATTCGATGGCGGCGTTGGTGTACACCGAGCCAGATGGTCGGCTCGCAACTTGGAGAGACCGGAAACGCTACTTGTGGCTGCTGGCGCTGATTCCGTCATCGGCAACTTTCATCGCCGTGGGGCTTGTTACCGCCACCGGATGGAATGTCTTCTGGTGGACCGGCCCACTGATCGCTTTTGCTCTCATTCCCGTCATCGACATCCTGGCGGGTGAGGACGGGAAGAATCCGCCCGACGAGGTGATCGACGAACTCGAGAACGACCGCTTCTACCGGTGGTGCACCTACGCCTATCTGCCGCTGCAGTACACGGCCTTCTTCCTGTCCTGCTACATCTGGGCGCGTTGGGATTTGAGCGTTCTCTCCAATATCGGACTCGCAGTGACGATCGGTGTGACGGCCGGAATCGGCATCAACACAGCCCATGAACTCGGGCACAAGAAGGAGAGCGTCGAGCGCTGGTTGTCCAAAATCGTTCTCGCACAGAGTGCTTACGGTCACTTCTACCTCGAGCACAACCGTGGCCACCATGTGCGAGTGTCGACTCCGGAAGATCCGGCGACCTCGCGCTTCGGTGAGACCCTCTACGGTTTCTGGCCGCGCAGCGTCGGCGGGGGATTGAAGTCGGCGTGGCATCTCGAGAAGACCCGCTTCGAGCGTTTGGGCACCACGCACTGGAGCATCAAGAACGACGTGCTCAACGCCTGGCTCATGTCGGTTGTTCTGTTCGGTGTCGCGTTTGCAGTGTTCGGGATCGGCATCGCGCCGTACCTCGTGATCCAGGCGTTCATCGGGTTTTCGCTGCTCGAAGCGATCAACTACCTCGAGCACTACGGACTCCTACGTCAGAAAACCGCAAGCGGACGGTACGAGCGATGCACGCCGGCGCACAGCTGGAACAGTGATCGCATCTGCACCAACGTCTTCCTTTATCACTTGCAGCGGCACAGCGATCATCATGCGAATCCGACACGGCGCTACCAAGCGCTTCGCAGTATGGAAGAGGCCCCTCAGCTCCCGAGCGGCTACGCCAGCATGATCATGCTCGCAACAGTCCCGCCCCTGTGGCGCAAGGTGATGGACCACCGCGTTCTCGAGCACTACCGAGGTGACATCACCCAGGTCAACATCGCGCCGAAGAAGCGGGCCAAGATCCTCGCAGCCTACGGGGTGAACGCATGAACGCCTACATCTGCCCGATCTGCGACTACACGTACACCGAATCGACAGGCGCTGCGCGAGAAGGCTTTCCGCCCGGCACGCCGTGGTCGAGTATTCCGGACGACTGGTGCTGCCCCGACTGCGGCGTCCGCGAGAAGGTCGACTTCACCCTCGTCACGCAATCCTGATCGAAATACCCACCGGTGAAAGGAAAACCGATGTCCGAGACTGCCACTGCTTACAAATTGTTCCGCTGCCTCCAGTGCGGGTTCGAATACGACGAAGCGATCGGCTGGCCCGACGACGGTATCGAGCCGGGTACTCGCTGGGACGAGATTCCCGAAGACTGGTCCTGCCCTGATTGTGGTGCCGCCAAAGTCGATTTCGAAATGGTGGAGGTGGACCGCTGATGACAGCGGTCAGCGAGCCCGACACACGCACCGTCGTGATCGTGGGCACGGGCATCGCTGGTTCCGGTGCCGCGCAGGCCCTGCGCAAGGAAGGGTTCGGCGGCAGCATCATCCTGATCGGCAGCGAACCTGAGGAGCCGTACCGCCGCCCAGCGCTGTCGAAGGAGCTACTGTCCGGGAAAGCGTCGTTCGATCGGGTTCGGTTGCGGCCGTCGACTTTCTGGAACGAGCAGGGTATCGATCTTCGGATCGGCGCAACTGTCACGAGTATCGACACAGATTCCCGCACAGTACTTTTAGCCGACGGTGACAGCATCGACTACGACGTTCTGATTCTTGCCACGGGTGGACGGTCCCGACGGTTGGCCGCGGAAGATTCCGAGCGCGTTCACTATCTTCGGGATATCGCAGACATGCGACGCTTGCAATCCCAGCTGATCGAAGGATCCTCGCTATTGGTGGTCGGCGGTGGCTTGATCGGATCGGAGGTGGCGTCAACGGCACGCGACTTGGGTTGCAGTGTGCAGGTTCTCGAAGCGCAACCGGTGCCCCTGTCCAGGCTGCTTCCACCGTCGATAGCGGAGAAGATCGCCGCGCTGCACGTCTCGGCGGGCGTCGCCTTGCAGACGGGAGTCGACCTCGAGACGCTCACGACGGGTGCCGACGGCGTCACCGCACGTGCGCGTGACGGACGCGAGTGGACAGCGGAGTTGGCCGTCGTCGCAATCGGATCCTTGCCCGATACCGATGTGGCTGCTGCTGCGGGTATTGCGGTGGACAACGGGATTTCGGTAGACCGATACCTCCGGACCTCCGTCGACAATGTGTACGCGATCGGCGATGTGGCCAACGTGCCCAACGGTTTTCTCGGCGGCATGCACCGTGGTGAGCACTGGAACACTGCGCAGGACCACGCAGTTGCAGTTGCCAAGACCATCGTCGGGAAGGAAGAACCCTTCGAATCCGTCCCTTGGAGTTGGTCGAACCAATTCGGCCGCAACATTCAAGTAGCGGGTTGGCCAGGCGCGGACGGCACCGTGATTGTTCGAGGAGACTTGGACTCCTATGACTTCACTGCGATCTGCATGCGCGACGGAAATATCGTCGGTGCTGTGAGCGTGGGCCGGCCGAAGGACATTCGTGCCGTCCGAACCCTTATCGAACGCTCCCCGGACATCAGCGCCGACGTACTCGCCGATACAAACAGGGATCTGACCGAACTTGCGGCGGGTCTTGTCGCCTCACCGGTGCTCTGAGTGCACTCGTGACTTCTGTGGCTTGCGTGTCCACCGTTTTGACACCGAGCACGGGCGATGGAAATCTTCCCGATATGTCCACCGCTCGTGCCCGTGTCCCGTACCACGAGGCAGCTCGTCAACTCCTCCGTGCGTCAGCGCTCGACGCCACACGCGAACTCTTGACCGAGAAATCGTGGAACGACATCACGATGGCGCATATCGCGGAAGCTGCGGGCATGAGCCGGCAGACGTTGTACAAGGAGTTCACGTCCCGCCAGGGATTGGCGTCCGGATACCTCATCCGTTTCGTCGACGAGTTCCTCGAAGAGGTGGAACGCGAAGTAACGCTGCATCATTCGGATCCGCGGGGCGCGGTCTCGGCAGCCTTCCGTGCCTTCTTCGACGCCGGTGCACGGGATCCGATGGTGGTCAGCATTGTCGGTCCCCGGCCGCAGCACGACCTGCTGAGCTTGGTCACCACTGACGGGACTCCGCTGCTCGAACATGCGAGCGCGAGGTTGGCCGAGATCTTCATGACCAGTTGGGCGAACGTCGACCGCATCCATGCCGAGATGTTCGGCAGCACGATAGTGCGTCTGGCGATCAGTCACGTGACGTTGTCTTTCGGTACCCCCGATCAGATCGCCGAGAACCTGGGGGAGATGTTCGGGCCGTTCCTCGATCAGGTCATCGGTTCGGGCACAGTCGAACCGAACTGAGTCGACAGGATCGATACGGTTTCCGGGCTAGGACGGAAGTTCGATCGAGCGTGATCGCCGTAGTTCTTTGGTGGGAAATATCGTCGTTATGTGTGAATCCGCGTCTCACTTCTCGGTAGCGTGCCGGGCGTAGATCGAGGTGCGATCCGCAGGGGGTGGCTCTCGTGAATTTCCGTCAACGGTGGAGGAATTCGAAGATGAAGAGCCGCAACAAATCTCGAGTGATGTCGACAGTCGCGCTAGTTGCAACATTTGTCATGGCCGGTGCAGGTGTGGCAATTGCCGACGAATCATCGTCAGGGTCTTCCGGCAGCGGATCGCTCGGTTCCTCCGGTGCGGCAGCGGTTGATCCGTTGACCTTCGACGGTTGGGGCACGTGCCCGATCGAGGATCTCGAGGTGACGACGTGCGCCAGCGTCGTAGTTCGCGGAGGGACCATGAAATTGGGCGCACTTTCGGTGCCGATCCCGGACGGAAGCCTCAAGGTTGCGGGCGGAGTGAAATACGCGACCCAGCCGGACAACAGTTTCGTCGAGACGTTCGTCGCCAAGCAGGACGGGTCCAACGGGGTCTATTCCAATCCGATTTCGGTACCCGGAGGTGCTCTCGGGATCGATACTCCGCTGGGACTGACTCAGATCAGCGCGACGGTGGAATCGGTGGGAGTCCCGGATCTGAAGGTTCTCGAGCAGGAACTCACCATGCCTGTTCGATTGAAACTGTCTAATCCCTTGCTCGGTGACGATTGCTACATCGGTTCGGTTTCGAATCCGATCAACCTTCACCTGACCACAACCGGAAACCCTCCGTCGGAACCTATCGGTGAGTTCCCCGGTGCAGTGTTCCCGGCAGTCCCACATTCGGATGCGGTGTTTGCGGCGCCGGGAGCCAGCGGGTGTGGACCGCTGGGTGCGCTCAACTGGGCCGTGAATCTACGCGGGGGAGTGCCGGCGGCCAGCGGAAAGAACTCTCTCACCACGTCGAGCGACGTCTACGCGGTGGCTGCACGAAAGGTGCGACCGCCTGCCTGACGGACGCGCAGGCGCTGGAACGTAAAACGAGGGCCGACCCGTGGTGGGTCGGCCCTCGTTCTGCACAATCAGGTCAGCTGACCTCGGGATCACGCACCGTGATGGTGCCGTCCCTAACCGCGTCGGCGATGCTGTCGTGCAGTTTCGGGCATCCGTCTTTCAATGCCGTCGACTGCCCGGAAGCAATTGCCTCTTTGAAGGTGTGGCAACGCAGCGCCGGGTCGGAAGTCCACTGCACGCTGGTGTGTTTGTACGTGTTCTTGCGAACCAGTACACACGCGCCGCATGCCTTGCAGTCGACTTCCTGCAGACCCGAGTCGAGGTATTCGTGCTTGTCCTCGATCGTCTGGGCCGCGATCGCCTCGAGCCGTTCCGTTTGCCCGGCAAAGTCCGGTGCCTTGGCCCAACGAGCCCACCGTGCGTCGGTTCCGATCGAGGCGCTCACGACTAGACCTCTGCTTCCTTCTTTGCCGCTTCTGCTGCAGCTTCCTTCTCGGCCTTCTGGCGTGCGAGGTTTTCCTCGACCTCGGCGTGCCAGGCTTCGTTTGCCTTGGTGGTGTCCACCTCGAACTCGAAGCGCTGCGTCATCTTCTCGGTGACGTCGGCCTTGTCCACGTAGAACTGCTCGTACCAGCGTCGTAGCTGGTAGACGGGGCCGTCTTCTTCGCAGAGAAGGGGATTCTCGATCTTGGTCTTGTTCTTCCAGATCGCGACGTCCTGCAGGAATCCCTCGCTGATGCCCTCGGTGAACTTGCCGGCCAACTTGTCGGCCATCTCGTCGGAGACACCCGTCGGCTTCTTCACCGTCACGCCCCACTGCAGCACGAACGAGTCCGGGCTGATCGGGTAGTGGCAGTTGATCAGAACACTCTCGACCTCGTATCCGCTGTAGCTGTTCCACAGGGGATTGACCATGTACGACGGTCCGTAATACGCAGCTTCGGAGCGAAGCAGCGTGTCGCCGCCGTACTGGGAGGCCATTCCGATGTCGGGACGGCCCGTGGTGTTGAGGTACTGAGTGGCGATCTCACCTTCGAAGACGTTCTTGAAGTACGTCGGGAAGGCGTAGTGGATGTAGTAGAAGTGCGCCATGTCGACCACGTTGTCGATGATCTCGCGGCAGTTGGACCCCTCGATGACCATGGAGTTCCAGGTCCAGTCGGTCCATTCGTCGCTGTACGCGCCCTCGATACGAGGAATCACGATCTCTTCGGGCGGCGGATTGCCCTCGGGGTCGTTCCAGACGAAGAGCTGACCGTTCTGCTCGAGGGTCGTCCACGCGCGGGTGCGTGCGAGCGGAGGCACGCGGCGGGCATAAGGAATGCCGGTGCACTTGCCGTTGCCGCCCCAGCGCCAGTCGTGGAAGGGGCAGGCGATGGAATCGCCCTTGACCTCGCCTTGTGTGAGGTCACCACCCATATGACGGCAGTATCCGTCGAGAACTTTGATGTCGCCCTTGCTGTCGGCGAACACCACGAGCTTCGTACCGAAAGCCTCGATCGCGTGCGGTTTGCCGTCCTTGAAGGTCTTCAGTAGACCCAGGCAGTGCCAACCGCGGGCGAAACGAGTTTGCACCGTTCCGACGTCGATCTCGCGAATCTGCGCCATTGTGACCTCACATCCCTTCTAGCTGTTAGTAGAACACGTTATAGAACTCGATCCGGTTCCGCCAGATTTTGGGGGCACTTGTTACAGCATTGCGGCCACAAACGGGACCTTTGTCAGCGTCTCGACAGAAAAGAGAACGTGTTCTAGTCTCAAGTGTAAGTGAACCAACCGATCGAGGAAGACGGGAGCGTCGAAGTGGGTAACCATGACAGCCACGAGGTGATGCAGAGGCTCGACGCACTACTGCCGGCACTGCGCGAGCGCGCACAGGAGACCGAGGATCTGCGTCGTATCCCCGACGAGTCCATCAAGGCTCTCCAGGAAACAGGCTTCTTCCGCTTGCTGCAGCCGAAGCAGTGGGGCGGATACGAAGCCGATCCGGTGCTGTTCTACTCCGCGGTCAAGAAGATCGCCAGCGCGTGTGGTTCCACAGGGTGGGTCTCCTCGATCATCGGGGTACACAACTGGCACCTCGCCCTCTTCTCTCAGCAGGCACAGGAAGACGTGTGGGGCAACGACACTGACGTTCGCATCTCGTCCTCTTACGCCCCGATGGGTATGGGTGAAGTAGTCGAGGGTGGATACAAAGTCAACGGTGCGTGGGCGTGGTCTTCGGGTTGTGACCACGCCAGCTGGGCCGTTCTCGGTGGTCCGGTGTTCAAGGACGGCCGCGCAGTCGATTTCGTGAGCTACCTGATTCCTCGCGAGGACTACCAGATCGACGACGTGTGGAATGTGGTCGGTCTGCGTGGAACCGGCTCCAATACCGTTGTGGTCAAGGATGTTTTTGTTCCCAAGCATCGCGTTCTGAGCTTCCGGGCGATGAGCGAACTGACCGCCCCGGGCCTCGAGAACAACACCGCGCCGGTCTACAAGATGCCGTGGGGAACCATTCACCCCACGACGATCTCGGCACCGATCGTCGGAATGGCTTACGGAGCTTACGAAGCGCACGTCGAGCACCAGGGCAAGCGTGTGCGCGCTGCGTTCGCCGGCGAGAAGTCGAAGGACGATCCGTTTGCCAAGGTGCGCATCGCCGAGGCGTCCAGCGACATCGACGCCGCGTGGCGTCAGCTCTCCGGCAACGTCGCCGACGAGTACGCGTTGATCCTTGCGGGCGAAGAGGTTCCGATGGAACTGCGGCTGCGCGCTCGACGTGACCAGGTGCGCGCCACGGGCCGCGCGATCGCCTCGATCGACAAGCTCTTCGAGAACTCCGGCGCCACGGCGCTGCAGAACGGCACTCCTATCCAGCGTTTCTGGCGCGATGCTCACGCTGGTCGCGTCCACGCCGCCAACGATCCCGAACGCGCCTACGTCATGTTCGGAACCGGCGAATTCGGTCTGCCGATCACCGACACGATGGTCTAGAGGAGGCTCAGTGACAACCACCGAAGAAGCCCTCACCTACGAGTCCACTTCACGGTTCGCGCAAGTGCGCCCCGATCTGAAACTGCACTTCCACGAGTCGGGCGTCGGAAACGACAAGACCATCGTGCTGCTGCACGGCGGTGGCCCAGGCGCGTCGTCGTGGTCTAACTTCGCCCGCAACATTCCGGTGTTGGCGAAGAGCTTTCACGTCATCGCGGTCGATCAGCCCGGTTACGGGCAGTCCGACAAGCCGACGGAGCATCCGCAGTACTTCGTGCACAGTGCGTCGGCGCTCAACGATCTCCTGGACACGCTCGAGATCACCGGTCGCGTTGATCTGCTGGGCAATTCGCTCGGTGGTGGCGCTGCTGTTCGCTTTGCGCTCGACTACCCGGACCGTGCGGGTCGCCTCGTTCTGATGGGCCCCGGCGGTCTGAGTGTCAACCTGTTTGCGCCGGACCCCACCGAGGGCGTCAAGAACCTCGGAAAGTTCAGCTACCAGCCCACCCGAGAAAACCTCGAAGCATTCCTGCGGATCATGGTCTTCGATCAGAAGCTGATCACGCCGGAACTCGTCGACGAACGTTTCGCTGCCGCCAGCACTCCCGAGTCGCTGGCTGCGGCCAAGGCGATGGGTAAGTCCTTCTCCAGCGGTGACTTCGAGCTCGGCATGCTCTGGCGCGAGGCGTACAAGCTTCGTCAGCGTGTGTTGCTGATCTGGGGCCGTGAGGATCGGGTCAACCCTCTCGACGGCGCACTGGTCGCGCTCAAGATGATCCCGCGCGCGCAGCTCCACGTCTTCGGCGGTTGCGGTCACTGGGCGCAGCTCGAGAAGTTCGACGAATTCAACCGGCTCGCAACCGACTTCCTGCTCGACGGAGGTAAATGATGGGTATTCGATCTCTGGCGTACATGCGCATCGGGGCCACCGACATGGCTGCGTGGCGCGAATACGGACTCAAGATCCTCGGAATGATCGAGGGCAAGGGCGTCGACGCGGAATCGCTGTATCTGCGTATGGACGACTTCCCGGCGCGTCTTGTCATCGTTCCGAACGACACGGACCGTCTGCTCGTCTCGGGTTGGGAAACCGCGAATGCCGCTGAGCTGCAGGATATCCGTGACAGGTTGTCGGCAGCCGGTGTTCCGTTCAAGGAAGGCACGGCGGAGCAGCTCAAGGACCGTCGCGTCGACGAGATGATCGCGTTCGAGGACACCTCGGGCAACTCCCTCGAGGTGTTCCACGGAGCTGCTCTCGAACACCGCCGGATCGTGAGCCCGTACGGGCACAGGTTCGTGACGGGTGAGCAGGGCCTCGGCCACGTCGTGCTCACCACCGATGACGACGATGCTTCGCTGCGGTTCTACCGCGACGTACTCGGATTCAAGCTTCGCGACTCGATGCGTCTGCCTCCGCAGATGGTCGGCCGGCCCGCGGACGGCGACCCGGCGTGGCTGAGGTTCCTCGGCTGCAACCCGCGTCACCACAGCTTGGCGTTCCTGCCGTTGCCCAACCCGACGGGCATCGTGCACCTGATGCTCGAAGTGGAGAACTCCGACGACGTCGGACTGTGCCTCGACCGGGCACTGCGCAAGAAGGTCAAGATGTCGGCGACTCTCGGTCGCCACGTCAACGACGAGATGCTCTCGTTCTACATGAAGACTCCAGGCGGGTTCGACATCGAATTCGGTTGTGAGGGGCTAGAGGTCGAGGACGAAAACTGGATCGCGAGGGAAAGCACGGCCGTGAGCCTGTGGGGTCACGACTTCACGGTGGGAATGAAGCCGTGAGTTCGCCCGACGCGTCGGTGAGTGCGGAGCAGGCGATCGATCCACGCCAGTTCCGCACGGTTCTCGGGCAATTCTGCACGGGTATCACCATCATCACGACAGTCGACGACGGTGAGCCTGTCGGGTTCGCATGTCAGTCTTTCGCGGCCCTGTCACTCGACCCGCCTTTGGTGTTGTTCTGCCCCACCAAGGGTTCTCGGTCGTGGGCGGCAATCGAGCGGACCGGTAAGTTCGCCGTCAACGTGTTGGCGGAGGAACAGCAGGCGGTGTGTGCTCGTTTCGGGTCACGTGAGCCGGACAAGTTCGCCGGCATCGATTGGACGCCATCGCCTCTGGGCTCGCCGATCATCGACAAGTCCCTTGCACACATCGACTGCACGGTGGAAACCGTCCACGACGGTGGCGATCACTACGTCGTCTTCGGTCGGGTGTCGTCGATGAGTGAGATCAAGACCGAACGCCCGCTGCTCTTCTATCGCGGGCAGTACACGGGCATCGAGCCGGACAAGACTGTTCCGGCTACCTGGCGTGACGATCTGGAAGCGTTCCTGACGACCACGACAGAAGATACCTGGCTTTAGGGGGCAAGCCCCCTGTGCGCCTTTTTGGTAGTGGTAACTACCAAAAAGGCGCACAGGGCCGGAGGCCCTACAGAGAAAAACAGGTATGACAGAAGTCGTCACCGAACGGCGTCAACAGGATGCTACGACGCACTATCTTGTTCGATCGGCCGGCGCGCTTGACCGCCTCGATCACCGACGGCTGTACCTCGACCACCTGGTACCGGTCGGCCTCGACGGGCTCTCGTGAGAACGCCACCAAACCGAGCCGATGCAGGTTGTTCAGGTAGGCGCTGATGCGGTCCAGATGACGACAGCCCGCCAGTTCTCCGATCATCGACAGACCCTCGTCGATCATCTCCGAGCCGACTCCGAACGGCCGCGCCGTGCGTACGTCCACGCTCGGTTGCGCACCGGAGGTGGCCAACAGCCGAAGAATTCGGGCTTCGTCGGGTGCGATCTCGTCGAGGATCCGGTCGTAGGCCGGGTGCAGATCGTCACGATCGGTCACGTCCGCGGAACGGTCCAGCAACCTGTCGCCACGTGCCCGCAGCGCCGCGAGAGTGGCCTCGACGCTCTGCTTGCGATTGGTACGAGTTGCCATTGCTGCCCGTAGGTTCTCGGTCCGCGAGCCGTCTCCGTTGGAGTTCTCGGCCCGACGTTCGGATTGAACATTGGCCGATTCAGCGGCCTCTGCCGCGGCTTCGGCGGCAGCCTGAACGATCTGCCGCGTCGCCTCCTTCGCTGTTCCGAAAGCCCACCCTGTCAGCTTGATCGACGTGAGCGTCGTCGTGGCGGTCAGCCCGACGAGGCTACGGATCAGACGCTTTTCGACGGATTCGACCGGCGTGATGTCCGCAGCCCAGTCGTACGATTCCGCTTCGACGATCATGCGATGGTCGTGCTCACTCATGCTCATACTCCGAATATTGCGAGGTGTAGGAAACCGGCAAACGAGCCCAGCACGGCCCCGTGTACGAACAACAGCCACTCGTCCTGCTTGACGGCTGAGCGTAGTAGTTCGCTGAAATCTTCCGGTGAAAGGATGCTCATGCGTTCGGTGACGAAGACACGAATCTTCTCCGACTGGTTCTCGGCGAACTCCGCGTCCTCGAAGACCCTTGGGTACAGGTCGAGCACTTCGGTGGTGGCCAGGCCGGGCAGACGCTTGTAGCTCTGCGAACCAACGGTCATCTTGACCACCGACTTTGCCCAGCCGGCTGCGTCGTCGACGGATTCGCGCAGTACCTGATCGAGCATCCGCCGCGTTCGGTCCGAGCGGGGACCTTCGAGGAGTTCGGTGCCGATGTTCTCGAGCGTCACGACGTGATCGGCGAGGGTTTTTGCGTACCCGGCGATGATCTCGGTGCGGCGTTTCAGGAACAGTCCCTGCCGCCACGGCACCCAACGGCTGGGGGTGATCGGTTCGAAGATCATCGTGATTCCGAGGTAGTTCACGATGTACCCGATGATCACGCCACCGATGGGAAGCACCCACCACTGCGGAACCAGATGGAGGATTCCGACGAGCACGAAGCCCATCGGGAACCCGAAGTAGAAGCCGAAGTTCTGCATGAACCTGAGCTCTTTGTTGCCCATCGTGCGGAAGATGTCGTTGAGCAGTTTGGGGTGCGAAGAGAGGTAGCGGATCACCATCAGCTTCGCGTCGATGAACTCGTCGATGTCCTCTTCGATGCGGTCGGTGATCATGCGCACGCTGGCCGGCAGATCGTCCTCCACCTTGCGGAAGACGGCCTCCTTCACCGACGTCGGAAGGTTGTGCCAGAGCTGAGGATTCTCGGCCGTCATGATTCTGGTGACCACGCCGCGCACTTCACTGCGAGAAATGTTCACCAAGTGCTCGGCGATGCTGTCCGGGTCCAGGACGCGATAGAAATCGGCGATGCTGCCGACTTTCGCGAGGGATTTGTCGACGGCGATCGACGCCATCTTCTCCGCCCGCGAGGGGACGATGCCTTGCCAACCGAATCTGCCGTCGCTGGTGATCGCGGGGATCACCTGAACGCGCCGGGGGAGGAACGGGAAGAGCAGTTTGAGTCCGGGCACTTTGATCCCGTGGAAGTTGATCGGCGCAAAAAGCATCAGGACGCCCGACCAATTGGTGATGTACCCGATGATTCCCGTGAACAAAGGAATGGTGATCAACTGTTCGAGCAAGTGGTCCGGCACCGTCGCACATCCTCCTCATATCCGAGAACCTCACGTTCGGACATGATTGCCGAAACTTCGCTCTTCGTGGGTGTTTCGTTGGCTACTGCTGCGCCTTCCCAGTTGCGTCAGCATAGAGGCCCGACAATTCGGGCTGTAGGTGGGTAGGAAGTTGATGTAACCTCACGTACATGGTCAGTATTGCGCACAACACGACGACGCCGGTTCTCTTCCGGCGCATCGTTTAGCAACTGCTGACCGAACCCTTTCAGCCCCGGGAGTTATCGCCCCGGGGCTTTCCTGTTTCGTCGCTCCGTGTGCGTCTCCCCTTGAACGATTTGGAGACCTCTCATGAGCGTTGACCACCGCGAACTCGGGCGCGACCTGGAGTTTTTCGCCACCACCCCCATCGTCGGGGCGGGCCTCCCACTCTGGTTACCGGACGGCGCGATCATCAGGAACGAACTCGAAAAGTTCGCCGCCGAACAAGCAGCGCGATCCGGATGCCGGGGTGTCTATACCCCCGTTATGGCGAAGAAAGAGTTGTACGAGAGATCTGGGCATTGGTCCAAGTTCTCGGACGACATGTTTCCCGAAATGAAGATAGGCGGAGAGTCATTTCTCCTTCGTCCGGCTAACTGTCCCCATCACGCTCAGGTATTCGCCGCTCGCGGTCGTAGTTATCGCGAGCTACCTTTCCGGGTTCGTGAACTCGGCTCGATGTTCCGTAGCGAACTCTCCGGAGTTCTCAGCGGATTGAGTCGAGTCAGACAGATCAATCTCGACGACGCACATGTCTTCTGTAGTCGCGAACAAGTGCAAGCGGAAGTGATCGTCGCGCTCGACGCGATCGAGCGCTGCTACTCGACTCTGGGGATTGCCGAACGGAAGTACCGCCTCTCGATCAGAGGGGGAGAGGGGCAGTACCTCGGCACCGACGAGCAGTGGGCGGACGCCGAGGATCACCTTCGCGGGGCGCTGAATGCACGCTCGATCGAGTACGTGGAAGCGAAGGGGGAGGCAGCGTTCTACGGTCCCAAGATCGACGTCCAGGTGCGAGACGCGCACGGCCGCGAGGAAACACTCTCGACCGTGCAACTCGACTTCAATCAACCGGAGCGGTTCGACCTCGAGTACACCGCTGAGGACGGATCCAAGGCTCGCCCCGTCATGATCCATCGGGGCTTGCTCGGATCGATGGAACGCATGACTGCGCTTTTGATCGAAAGGTTCGAAGGGCGGATGCCGCCGTGGCTGGCACCCAACCAAGTCTCGATTCTGCCCGTCGGCGACCGGCACCAGGTTGAGGCCGAGCGTTTGCGGGCCGATCTCGAGGCTCGCGATGTTCGAGTGGCGATCGCGCCTGACGGATCGTTGGGACGTCGCATCCGCGAGGCACGCACTCACCGTGACCCGTACATCGCGGTGATCGGAGACAACGAGGTGCACGGCGGCACCGTCGACGTTCTGGTCCCCGCGCGTGGTGGGCGGGTGGTCGTCGATGCGAGTGTGTTTGTCGCTCAGGTGGTCTCGGGCATCAAAGAGCGTGCCCTGCTTCCGGCAGACTTCTAGCCGACGGGAAGCTCGTGGAGGGCGCGCACCAGTGGCGCGAGTTCGGGTGTCTTGCATGCCTCGTCGAGTGCGGCTTCGAGGGTGGCGTCGTGCGTCGGCCGTGCGCTTTCGAGAAGCTCGCGGCCGGCCGGCGTCAGCTCGGTGTAGATGCCTCGACGGTCGTCGGCGCACAGGATGCGCGTCAATAGTCCTCGATCTTCGAGTCGATTGACCAAGCGCGTCGTGGCGCTGCTGCTCAGTGCGGCAGCGCGAGCCAACTGAGCCATCCGCATGTGCCAGCCATCCTGGCGGCTCAGTGCGTCGAGCACGGTGTATTCGACGACGGACAGTTTGTGCTCACGCTGGAGCGCGCGTTCCAGTTCGGTGTCGAGGGCGCCGTGCAGTGCTGCGAGCGTGCGCCACCCTTGCGAACGGATTTCGACGGCGTCGTCGGCGATCCCCATGTGATTCTCCTTGTCCGTTTCCTGCGACTCCAGGTTACCAGCTTGCGCATGTAGCGCGCGCGTGCAACTATTTATAGCGCGCCTGCAACTAATGCACACGCCCGCTAACGGCTTACGCGTAAATCTGTGAAAGGAACATCGAGATGCCATTGGGTCTCATTGCCCTCGCTATGGGCGGGTTCGGGATCGGCCTCACCGAATTTGTCATCATGGGCCTCCTGCCCGAGGTCTCGGCTGATTTCGAGGTCACCGAGTCCGTCGCGGGCTACCTGATCTCGGGCTACGCACTGTCGGTGGCGATCGGCGCGATCCTCCTGACCGCTGCCGTCACCCGCTTCGAGCGCAAGAAGGTCCTTCTCTCGCTCATGGTGCTGTTCATCATCGGCAACCTGATGTCCGCGCTCGCTCCCTCCTACGAGGTCATGATGGGCGGACGCATCGTCGCGGCGCTGTGCCACGGTGCGTTCTTCGGAATCGGCTCGGTGGTTGCCGCCGACATGGTCGCGCCCAACAAGCGCGCCGGCGCCATCGCGATGATGTTCGCGGGCCTGACCATCGCCAACGTTCTCGGCGTTCCGTTCGGCACGCTGCTGGGCCAGCAACTCGGATGGCGCTCGACGTTCTGGGCCATCACCGTCATCGGCGTCATCGCCCTGATCGGAATTGCAGCACTCGTCCCGACGACGCCCGCCAGCACGACCGGTGGCGGATTGCGCGGAGAGTTGGGGGCATTCCGCAACAAGCAGGTATGGCTCTCGATCGCCATCACCATCCTCGGCTACGGCGGAATGTTCGGAGCCTTCACCTACATCGCCTTCACCCTCACCGAGGTCACCGGCTTCGCGACGTCCAGCGTTCCGTGGCTGCTCATCCTCTTCGGCTCGGGCCTGTTCGTCGGTAACTTCCTCGGCGCCAAGGCGGCCGACCGTTCGCTCACGAAGGCGCTGGTCTGGATTCTCGCGATCCTGACCGTCGTTCTGATCGTGTTCGCCGCCACCGCGGAGAGCAAGGTCATGACAGTGATCTCACTGTTCTTCATGGGCGCCTTCGGTTTTGCGACGGTACCCGGGTTGCAGATGCGGATCATGAACTACGCGTCGGCAGCACCGACCATGGCATCGGGTGCCAACATCGCCGCCTTCAACGTCGGCAACGCACTCGGGGCATGGCTGGGCGGAATCACCATCGCCGCGGGACTCGGCTTCACCTCCCCGATCTGGATGGGAGCGGCAGTCACTGTCGCCGGTCTGCTGGTCTTGCTCGTCGCGGCGAAAATCGACCGCCCGGCAGCGTCAGAGCCGTCGACGCCGAGCACCTCGCTGCACCCGACCGCCGCCTGAACCTGTCCACTGCGCTCTGACCCCATCGCGTGAACGTATCGCTCCCCTTGTCCAACAAGGGGAGCGATACGTTCACGCGGGTCAGGTGAGGCGGAATTCGGCGGTCACCCCGGAGAACGGCGAAATCGCGCCGCTACCCCGAGCCTTCGACGCACCGAAGTGTTGGACTCGATACGTACCCGCCGGAGTATCGGCCGGAACATCCCACGTGATGCGCACGACGGAACCGTTGCTCCCGACCCGGCGCCAGTGCAGTTTGGTGGACCAGTCGTTGTCGTCGGCGACCCGTGTCCAGGATCCGCCGGTATTGCGCTGGATCTCGTAGAAGGTCCCGTTTCGGTGAGTGTCGTTCTTGGGGTGGCCGGTGACGAACTCGACGGCAACCTGCCCACCCGGTGAGGTGTCGCCGGGTTGGACGGTTGCGTCGCCGAATTGTGTTCCCGGCAAGGGCTCGTCGAAGTCGACGCCAGGTCCGAAGCTGGGTTGGAACCCGGACAGGTCGGCCGGAGCGGGGCCGCGAGGAGGTTCGGTGCCGTCGCGCATCGCGGCTGCAAGGGCGGCATACCCCTGCTGATAGGCCGGCAGTGTGTAACGACCGAACATCGTCGAACCGCCCTCGTACTGCTGCGAATCGTATTCCTGTGGTGTGGTGCAGTAGCTCGAGTACGAGTTCGCGTATCCCTGGAAGATGACGTTCTCGAGGGGAACCCCAAGCTCCTCGGCGACGGTTCGACGCACTCGTAATCCGGAGACGATGGTGAATTCCGCAGGGCCACCGACGATGTAGAACTGACCGATCCGCAGGATCTGGATCTTGAGTACGTTCGGCACCCATCCTCCCGGTGGCAGCAGGCCGACCGGAACGACTACGAGTTTGGGCGCCTGTGCGTCCTGAAGCCATTGAGGCACAGGAGCATCCATACCGCCCAGGGCGTCGATCATGGGGTTTCGGGTGCCCTCGGGGAAGATCGGGATTGCCGGTCCGTCCTCGACGCTTCCGGCGCTCATTGCCGCGCCGATCGCGGCCGGAGCGGTGCGGTGCTCGCGTCCGTCGGGGGTGAATCTTCCGCTCACCACCTGATTTGCCATGTCCAGGTACATGATCCGACTGTCGACGCCACCGGTGACGGTGTCGGACGCCGCGTCGAAGGCAGTTCGAGCCGCCGCAACCTGGCGCAGCCCGATGATGCGTGCGTTCTCGAATTCGTCTTCGGTCGGTCCGCGTCCGGGCTCGAGGAAGAGGTTGGGTGACATGTCGCCGCTGTTGGTCTGCGGAAACGCAGCAATGAAGCTGGTGTCGCCGTCGAGGTAGCGCACGCCCTGGTCGTCGTGCTCCCAGAAGTACGCCGCGGCGCCCTTGTTGTCCCCGGAGATGAGATGGTTCTCGTTCGTGAGCGAGGCGCAGTGGGTGGCGAACCAGTTGATCGCTCCGATGTCCTTGCTGCCCCGACTGATCCGCATGACACGCATGTGGTGGTCGTTGCCACCGGGGTAGTAGGCCTTGTCCTCTTCGGGATTGAGGTCGAACGCCACTCGCGATCGGTTGACGCTGGCATCGGTGAGATCGGACCGCCCGAAACGGACCGTGCCTGGCGCCAGGTTCTCGTGCGCAGCGCTGATCGCCTCGACCATGCCGTTGACCTCGGCTTCGAACACCTGCAGTTCGAAGCCGAGAACTGCGAGGTTGTACGCGTAGTTGTGCGAGGCCCCACCACATGCCGCGTGTGAATGGATGGCCGTCAACATGACGTTGCGTTCGGTGTAGATGTCACCGAACCTCCCGGCCAGTCGGCGCAGGACCTCGTCGTGAACGGACTGGAAGATCATGCAGTTGTCGACGCACACGTAGGCGACCCGCGACCCGCCGGACTCGAAGATGAAGGCGCGTGCGCGCATTCGCTGGTGCAGGCCTTCGGCGCGTTGATCGAAGCTCGAGTAGCCCATCATGCCGACTTCGGCGACCGGTCCGGTCACGTCGGAAATTCCGACGCCCACCTGCAGTGACGCCGACGACTTGTCGGTGCGTGCGGGTGAAACGGTGCGTGCCGGCGAAGCTGCGACGGCCTGGTTCGTCGACAGAGCGGCGAGCGCAGGTGCGGCGGCAGCGCCTGCCAGTACGGTGCGTCGGGTGATCTGCACGAGTGTCCTTTCGGGCGGTCTGACGCGAGTTGGTCAACCGTCCAGGAGTGTAGCCCGAGTCACACGTGACCGAAAGGGGTGCCGTCGGCCGACACTCAGATTGTTGTGGCCTCCCCGAACGTCATCGCCAGGTTCTTGATGGTCGTGGTCATCAGGGCCCGGCGGGGGAGTCCCAGTTTCCGAAGCTCCGCCGCCATCGGGTGACTGCCCAGTTGAACCTCGGCTCCACCAGGGCGCGATTTGACGCCGGTCGGTGCCATGTCCCACGACGTGCACCTGGTGGCGCCGTCGAGATGTGAGTACGCGGCCAACGACATGTTGGCTCCGCCGCCCGGCACGCTGACGCCGGATTTCACACTCAACTGTGTGATGAGTTTGCCGTCGCGAGAGACCGATCCGCGCTTGACCGAGCCGACGTGCTCGGTGTCGAACTCGGCGAGCACCTTCGGGAATCCCCAGATTTCCCGGCCGGCGGCCTTGGTGAACTCGCCGTCCACCGGCAACTCGTGAATGAGTGCCCCTGCAGTTCCGGCAGCGAGCGAACGTAGATCTCCCAGCACCGAGGTTTCGGGAGGCGCAGTGTGGCTGCGCACCATGTACGTCACTCCGAATTCGTTGTACGGCCCCAGATCCCCGTCGATGTAGTCGACAAAAACCAGGCCGCACAGCGCCCGACCGGGACGGTACTGGAGCACCGTCAAGCCGGTGTAGTCGATGATCGACTGCGCGGTTGCGCTGGGTACCGAATACAGCGCCATGAAGGCCGACGCGGTGCGAACCTCGACCGGCATCTCGACCTTCTTGCCCAGAATCGTGTAGCTCATGGCGCGACCACCCCGCGGAGTCCGTCGGAGCCGTAGACGGGTTCGAGCATCGAGCGGAAATCCGGTCCGCGGCGCAGCATTTGGCCTCCGTCGACGTTGATGATCTGCCCGGTGATCCAGGTGGATTGCGGTCCGAGGAGGAAGGAAGCGAGGCCGGCGACGTCCTCGACTTCACCGACGCGTTCGAGTGGAGTGTTGGCCAGGTAGTCGTCGAGGATGGGGCCACCGTCGGTGATGAGCGCGACCAGATCCGTTCGGGTCAACCCCGGCCGAATCGCGTTGACACGAATGTTGCTGGCGCCCAGTTCGTCTGCCGTCAACCGCACCAGGTGGTCGACGCCGGACTTCGAGACTCCGTACGCGCCGAACCAGCGATGTGTGTTGCTGCTGGCGATCGACGAGATCGCGACGATGGATCCACCGCCTCCTGCCACCAGTGCCCGCGCGCCGTGCTTGATCGTCAGCATGGTCCCCGTGACGTTGAGGTCGACGGTGCGGCGCCACGCGTCGACGTCGAGTTGCGTGACCGGGGCGATGGTTTCGTTCCCGCCCGCGCAGGCCACCACTCCGTCGAGCTTTCCGGTGACGGAGACCGCCGCGGCGACAGCAGCGACGACGTCTGCCTCGATCGTGACGTCGGCAGGAGAGGCGCTGACCGATCCTTCCGGACTCGACTGCCGGATCGATTCGGCGGCAGCATCGAGTTTCTCCTTGTTGCGTCCGCAGATCGTGACGTGAGCGCCGGACCCAACCAGCGAACGAGCGATGCCCAGGCCGATGCCACTACCGCCGCCGGTCACCAGTATCGATGTGCCGGCGAAAGTGGGTATGCCCGCTGAGGCGGTGTCGTCGTCCATGCGTGTCTCCTGGTCGTTGCTCCGGCGGGCTCGCGTGCTGATTCTGGAGGTTTTCCGGTTCGGCTTCGGTGAAAACGCCCCACGCTATATAGGAACAGGTTCTACTTATTGAGGCAAGGGTTGTGCGAGAGGTGGAGTGATGGCTACCAGACCGACCTTCGATTTGATCGACGGACGCTTCTACAGCGGAGACCTCGGGAATGTGCGCGACGCGTACGCCTGGATGCGTGATCACGAGCCCGTGTACCGAGACGACGCCAACGGAATCACCGCGGCCGCGAGCTACGACGCCGTCGTCGCAGCCGAGCGGGATCCCGAACTGTTCTCCAACGCCGGCGGCATCCGTCCCGAAACGGGTCCATTGCCGCAGATGATCGACATGGACGACCCGCAGCACCTCACGCGTCGACGCTTGGTCAACGCGGGTTTCACACGTAAGAAGGTCGAAGCCAAGGCCGGCCGTATCCGGGAGATCTGCGATCAACTGATCGACGCCGTCTGTGAGAAAGGAGAAGCCGACTTCGTCGCAGACCTGGCGGCACCACTTCCCATGGCCGTCATCGGCGACATGTTGGGTGTCCGTCCCGAGGAACGCGCGTTGTTTCTGCGGTGGTCGGATGATCTGGTGAAGGCATTGGGAAGCAACGCTTCCCAGGATCAACTGCAGGCCATGATGGTTGTGTACGTCGATTTCACCGCGTACATGATGCGAACCATCGCCGAGCGGAGGAGCGACCCGGCCGACGATTTGGTGAGCACGTTGATTCACAGTGCGGTCGACGGCGAAGCCCTCTCCGATCAGGAAATCGTCAACGAATCCCTGCTGATCCTGATCGGCGGTGACGAGACCACACGGCACGTGCTCAGCGGCGGCATGGAACAGCTACTGCGCCATCCGGACCAGCGCCGGGAGCTAGTCGACGATCCCGATGCCATTCCCTTGGCAATGGAGGAGATGCTGCGGTGGTCCTCGCCGATCAAGAACATGGCTCGAACCCTGACCCGTGACACCGATTTCTTCGGCGCGCAGCTGAAGGCAGGTGAGAAGATGCTGCTGCTCTTCGAATCGGCAAATTTCGACGAGTCCGTGTTCCTGAACGCCGAACGGTTCGATGTCGGCCGCACACCGAATCCGCACGTGGCCTTCGGCTTCGGAACTCATTTCTGTCTGGGCAATCAGCTGGCCAGGTTGGAGGGACGGATCATGTTCGAGCAACTCTTCGCCAGGCTGCCGGACATGGAACTTGCCACCGACGCGCCGTTGCAGCGGCGTGCGGCCAACTTCGTGTCCGGGCTCGAATCGATGCCGGTGCGGTTTAACTCTTCTGCCCCGTCAGCCGGGTAGTTGGCAGTTAGGAGGCGCAGCATCTTCGGAGAGGGGGCTGCCCGCCGGATTGACGTAGACGACCTCGAGCACCAATGGTGTTGTCTGCGAGTTGTTTCCGATGTGCACATGATCTGAACCGCTCGGTTCGATCAAAGTATTTCCGGCGCTGTAGATCCCGTCGACGGAGCAATCGGATCGGTAGTGGCTCAACGTGCCCTGCGCGATCAGCGCGTAGAGCGTCCCGTCGTGGAAGTGCCAACCGGTGGAACCGCCGGGGTCGATGGTGATCTGGCGCAGGATGTAGTCCTTGCCGTCGAAAGTCACCTGCCCGAGGATTTCTCCGTGTACTCCCGTGCTCGGTGTTGCCGACGCATTGATCGGCGTCAGCGACAGTCCGATCGCTGCGGACACTGCAAGCAGAACCTGATGGCGTTTACGCATGAGCGGCCCTCCCAGACGGATGTACTCCTGAGTGTCCTCCGACAGTGTCCGATTTATCCCGGTTTTCGTGGATCTTGCAGGGTGACGGCAGAGGTATGCCCTTGAGAGGCGGTTACGCTCGTGTCATGCAGCAAGTCGCGACGAGGCGCCGGAGCCAGCCGCCGCCTGCGCGCTTCATGTTCGAGGCATTGATCGATCCGTACCGCCAGCCCGCCCGGCACTGGCTGGAACTTCTCGAGAGCGAGATCGCACCGGAGATCGTCAGGGCTGAAGAACCGGAGTTGGTGATCTGGTCGTCGATCTGGCCGGACCGACCCGACGCCGTCATCCGATTCGACATCGAGGCGGTCGGAAACAGCACGATGCTGCGTTGGACGCTCTTCTTGGACGATCCGATACCGCCCGAGGCAGAGGTTGTCAGAATGCGAAAGCGGCTCAACACTTTGATAAATGCGAATCTCAGGTTCAACTTCGGCCAATAAGTTGGATCACTGCCGCATTACTTGGTGTCGACTCGGCCGATCGGGTCGGCGTTGTCGCTGAACGCGGCCCGGGCCGCTGGCCAACTGGTCTCATCGATGCGCAACGCGGTCCGAAGGTAGGCAGTACTCATCCGTTGGATGGCGGCGACCCGCTCTGGGTTCTCGTCGGTGGTCTCGGCGACTTCGTATCCGACGATTCCACCGAGTGCGTGCTCGGCACCGTAGAAGGAAAGGAGGTCGGTGGCTCCGGGGCTGTGCGTGTAGGCGTCGGTGAACCAGTCAGGTCCGCGGCTGGACATCTTGGACTGGTCGTGGTCGCCCGCGACGACGAGTGTCGGCGTCGTCAGTTCCTGGAACGAGGGGCGCATGAACGGGAAGTTCGCCTGCGCGAACGGATGCAGGTTCTCGCCGCCGAGACCGGTTGCTGCGAACAGGATTCCCGCGGTGACGCGACTGTCGGACATGTCCTGGCCGACCTGGCCGGCCTCGTCGAAGATCCTTGCTCCGAGGAGCGACTGAGCGGTTTGCCCGCCCCAGGAGTGACCAGTGGCGGCAACTCGACTGCGGTCGATGCGGCCGGCAAGCCCGGGCACGGCAAATTCGATGGTGTCGAGCTGATCAAGGATGCGTGTGAGATCCGCGATCCTCTCGGTCCAGATCGTGGGGAAAACCGGGTGGTCGAACCCGAAACCGTTCCGGCGCGAGTCCAGATGTGTCGGCTGGATCACCACGAATCCGTGGGATGCCCAGAATGCCGTGAGTGGCGAGTATCCATCGAGGTTCCAGCCGTTGCCGTGGGAGAACACCACAACGGGGAGGTTCGTGCCTGCTGCCGGAGCAGACACACGTACTTCCAGCGGGACAGGTCGATCGGGGGCGAACAACTCGACGGGGGCAACGGAGACGACCGGGGCGCCGGCGCCGATGATGCCGTTCAGGGTGTCGATCATTGATGAGGTCATGGCAAGTTCCTTGCTGAGGCTGCACCCTGCGATACTGTTTATCGGAGCGTCGCTCCGCAACATTACGGAGCGTTGTTCCGTAATGCAAACATATGTTGTGAGTCAGCGAGGAGTGCACATGGCTGATGCCCAGGACGAGCAGTCGCGCGTCGCCTCTCCCAAGCAAGTCGGTCGCCCACGTCGAAGCGAGCAGGCGCTGCTCGACGCGGCGGCAGCAGTGTTCGTGGAGTCCGGAGTCGACGCTCCGGTGCGGGAGATTGCGGCGAAGGCCGGCGTCGGCATGGGGACGATCTACCGCCACTTCCCGACGCGTCCCGAGTTGGTGGTCGCCGTATACCGACACCAAGTCGAGGCGTGTGCGGACGCGGGCCCACAGATGCTCGCGGAGAGTGCAACGCCCGAGGCGGCTTTGCGGGCATGGGTGGCTTTGTTCGTGGAGTTCCTGGTCACCAAGCATGGGCTCGCCGGTGCACTGCAGGGAGACAGCGCCGGGTCCGACGCTCTGCATACCTACTTCGTCGACCGCCTCGTCCCGGTATGTGACTCCCTCCTCGCGGCAGCGCTCGAGTCCGTTGGCACTGCTTCGCGGGTTGATGCGTACAACGTGCTCAAAGGCATCGGGAACCTTTGTATCGGTGCTGGGTCCGATGACCGGTACAAGGCCGAGGTCCTTGTACAGCTATTCATCTCGGGCGTACTCGCGCGAGAGGTTCGCTGACGCTCGGCTCAGTCAGATCAACTCCGGATTCTCGGCGTACACCTCTTCGAGGATCGACATGTCGAACAGTTGCTCCGCTGTAATCTCCAGCCCAGCTTTCGACAGTGCCGCGATGTTCTGTTCGATCAGTTGGGGTGTCATCGTGAACAACCCGTTTGCTTTGGTATCTGCCGACACCACAAGATCGTTCTGTGCGGTGGCTTCCTTGATCTGCTCTTCGAGTTCCAGGTTCTGATCCTTGCCGTAGACCTCGACGGCAAGCCGCGCCGACTCTGCCGGATCAGCGACCGCGTCCTTCCAACCCTGGATCTCGGCCTTCAGGAATGCCTTGAGCTTGTCCCTCTCGTTGTCGATGGTGGACTGGAGAACCGTGAACGATTCGGCGACCAACGGCAGGTTGTAGTCCGCGAAGAGGAAGTGGGCGTTGGGGAAACCTTTGGCGGCCAGTGTGATCGGCTCGTTGGTCACGTAGGAGACCCAGCCGTCCACCTCGCCGTTTGCCAAGGGGCTCGGATCGAACTGCGCGGGCACGATCGTCATCTGGCTTTCGGTCAGGCCGTTTGCTGCCAGGAGAGCTCCGAAGACGAGCTGATTGGAATCCTGGACGCCGATCTTCTTGCCGATCATGTCCTGTGGTGAGTTGATCGGTGCCGCAGCGGAACTGACAATCGCAAACGGATTCTTCTGGAATGTCGCACCGACGATCTTTGCCTCCAGTCCGTCGAGTACGGCGGGGGCTGTGAGCTGCGGTGCGGACATTCCGATCCACACCTTGCCGGTGTCCAGGCCGGCTTCGACGCCGGTGCCGGCTGCGCCACCTGCCACCAGGTCTACATTCCCGAACCCGGCATCCTTGTAGTACCCCTTGTCGAGAGCGAAGTACTCACCGGCGAACTCGATGTTCTTGATCCAGGACAACTGCACTGCAACTGTTCCGAATTCGGAACCGTCGTCCGTGGTTCCGCCACTCGAACTGCTGGAGTCACTGCTACACGCGAGCAATGACGCACTACCGGCGACTGCGATGCCGGTCAGCGCGGAGTAGCGGAAGAAGGCCCTGCGGTCCAGCTGGCGGACGGGCTTGA
This sequence comes from Rhodococcus sp. RCBS9, assembly GCF_029457415.1. NCBI lineage: Bacteria > Bacillati > Actinomycetota > Actinomycetes > Mycobacteriales > Nocardiaceae > Rhodococcus > Rhodococcus sp. RCBS9. Next base: position 3,489,668 of record NZ_CP120422.1, read on the forward strand.
ATGGCGTCATGAATCGGAACACTAGGGCCAGTCGGTTTCGTTCAGTTTGCTTGGGAGAGAGAGTTTGTTGAGGTCGTGTTAACAGATGTCACGACTTGCCCGCCGAAGGACCGAAACGAGACAGAGCGATGCTTTCGAAGATCCCGACCACGGCGTAGAGGACGATCGACACCACGGTGATCACCACGATAGATGCCCACAATTCGTTGTACTGGTAGCGCGGAATGGCTTTGATCATGCTCGAACCCAAGCCTTGACCGCTACCGAGCCATTCGCCGATCAGTGCTCCGATCAAAGCGCCGGGCACTGACACCCTAGCGGCGGCGAACACCGCCGGAAGTGCGGACGGTACGGACACCATTCGCAATGCGGTCCAACGACTCCCGCCGTACGCAGCGATGAGGTCTTGTGCCTGAGCTGGAGCGGCACGTAGACCGACCATGATCATGACGAGGGCTGGGAAGAACACCACTATCGCAACCATGACTGTCACACCCACGATTCCGCGGCCGAATATCAGGACGATGATCGGGGTCATCGCAACGAGAGGAACAGATCGTAGAAGCATTGCAACGGGCATGAAAGTCTGTTCGACAGTGCGGGAAACGACGAAGATCGATGCCACCACGAGCGCGGCAGTCATTCCGACGGCAAAGCCGACACCGGCGTCGCGCAGAGTGATGAACAGGTTGTCGACGATGCCCGAACGAGCGTCGGCGGATTTTGGGCCGGAGAACAGGTACTCCCAGACGTCGGCCGGCGTCTTTCCCACACGCGGGCCGACCTGGGGGAAGGCGTTGAGGAAGACCACCCAGATGACAAGCAACAGCGCCGAGGCGATGGCAATCGGGGCGAGGAATCTCAATGTTCCTCGTACCGAGGTCATTTCTGTGCTCCCGGAGCGCTGGTCCACGGCGTGACGAGCCGGGCGATCGCTGCGACGACGGCGTACCCCAGACCGGCGAGCAAGGCGGCGGCGATAGCCATTCCCCACGTTCGCGGGACGTTGTACGACGTCTGAGCGGCCGTTAGTGCGACGCCGATCCCGCTGTCCACCCCGCCGAGATACTCACCGAGAATTGCACCCAGTACGGCCGAAGGTGCAGCAATCTTGAGGGCAGCAAAGGTGCTCGGAAGTGCGCTCACAAGTTGAACTTTGGTGAACTTCTGCCAACGCCCACCGCCGTAGGCGGCGACGAGATCGAGGCTCGTCTTGTCGGCCGATCTCAGGCCGGCGAGTGTGCCGACCATCGTGGTGAAGAAGCAGTACATTGCGGCGAGAAAGATTGTGGGGGTCCGGCCGCCGAAGACGACCAGGATGATTGGGCCAAGCGCCAACAGCGGTGTGCAGTAGCTCAGGATCGCCAGTTGTGTGGCCAATCCCTCGATGGGCGGAATGAGAACGACAAGCACGGCAAGCGTTATCGCCAGCAGGTTTCCCCAGAGAAAGCCCTGCAGCGCACCGGAAGCCGTGACGGTGAAATTGGGTCCGTACAGCGACCAACCGTCGTCGAACATCGTCGAGACAACCACCCACGGCGTCGGAATCGTGCCTCCCGCAACACCGGCCGCCGCCAGAATCCACCAGAGAGCGATCAGTCCGCAGATGCCGACTGCACCGCCGAACCACGTTGGACGCTTCAATCGGATCCGGCGCGGCACAGATGGCTGCGCCGCCGCGGTCGCGACGTTCTCGATATCGGTAATTGTCATGCGACGCCTGCTTTTCCGAAGAGCAGTCCGGAGAGGTAGTCGTGGATCTCGTGGAACTCGGGTGTACGCATCATCTCGGGTGTACGCGGGCGCGGCAGGTCGATCGGCACGACTTCGAGGACGCGTCCGGGCCGCGGCGTCATGACGGCGACGACGTCGGAGAGGAACACGGCTTCGGCGATTCCGTGAGTCACCATCAACGTGGTCGCCGGTTTCTCGGTCCAGATCCTGAGCAATTCGATGTTGAGCCGTTGACGGGTCATGTCGTCCAGCGCGCCGAAGGGTTCGTCGAGTAGGAGGACACTCGGCTTGACCACGAGCGATCGTGCGATCGACACACGCTGACGCATACCGCCGGACAATTGGGCGGGCTTGGCCTTCTCGAATCCTTCGAGGCCGACGAGCGCGATCAGGTCGGCTATCAGGTCGGGGTCGGGATCGATGCCGGCAACCTGAAGGGGCAGTTTGATGTTGGAGGCCACTGTTCGCCACGGCAGCAAAGCCGAATCCTGGAAGGCGATTCCGAGTTCGCGGCGCTTGCGTAACTCGGCCGGCGACTGTCCGTTGACAAGGGCCGTTCCCGACGTCGGACTATCGAGGCCCGCAAGGATGCGGAGAACGGTGGACTTCCCACATCCGGACGGCCCGAGCAGAGACAGGAAAGAGCCTTCGCTGGTTTGAAGGGACACGTCGGTCAGCGCGGTCACCGACCGACGACCCATCTCGAAGGTCTTGCCGAGGCCGGAGATGTCGAGACCGGTTCCAGCGGGGCGAGGTGTGGTGACGGGACTGGTCATTCCCGCACAGTACGAACGTCCGGTTGCGGTCATGTTGCCTGCGCGTCACCGCTGCGTGAGGCTGGTTCGGCGTCTCCTGTCACAGCGCCGTGGTGAGATGGACGTCTGGACGGAGTGAGGGGAGCGAAGATTGCTGAAGTTGTACCGGGCCGAGCGTTCGGACACCTTGGTCTCGGCGTTGGCCACGCTCCTCCGTACCCCGCTGTCGGATCCATTCGCCCGGGAAACTGTTGCGGTGCCGGCCAAGGGCGTCGAGCGTTGGCTCAATCAGCGGCTGTCCTCCCAGCTAGGCACGTCCGGACCGTCAGCAGTGGACGGAATTTCTGCGAACATCGCGTTTCCTTCACCCGCGCGCCTGGTCGCGGAGTCCGTGGCCGCGGTCAGTGGAATCACGGCTGACGACGACCCATGGTCGCCGACGCGATTGGTGTGGACGGTTCTCTATGTGATCGACGAGTCCCTCGGCGAGCCCTGGTGCGGAGTCCTGGCGAAACATCTCGAAGGCCATCGTGAAGGTCGACGGTTTGCCTCCGCCACACATGTCACCGAACTCTTCCGCAGTTATGCCGCGCAACGCCCGCAGATGCTGATCGACTGGGCCGCCGGGCGGTTGACCGACGGACACGGATTGGCGCTGTCGGAGGATTTCGAATGGCAGGCACGTCTGTGGTGCATCGTCGCGGACAAGATCGACGTTCCGGGGCCCGCAGAGCGACTGGGGCAAGTGAGCCGCGCACTGGTCGAGGACCCGGCCTTGGTCGACCTACCGGAACGCCTGTCGGTCTTCGGGCCGACACGGCTGCCGGTCGATCAGCGAATGATCTTGAGCGCACTCAGTGCGAATCGGGACGTGCACATCTGGCTCCCGCATCCCAGCCCCGCGCTGTGGACCAAGATGAGCTCGCGCATACCGCCTCGAAGTGAGAGCACGATCCGACGTTCGGAAGACGGGTCAGCGCTGATATCCGCCAATCCGTTGCTGTCGAGTCTTGCTCGCGACGTTCGTGAACTTCAGATCAGCCTCGGTGCCGCCGAGTTCGAGTCGGTGCATCTTCCCGAACCAGCCGGCCCGAAATCTCTCCTGGCGACGGTCAAGGCCGATGTCATCGCAGATCGTGCTCCCAGGGTTGCAGCGGAACCGGATGGGACAGTTCAGGTCCACGCTTGCCACGGGCCGGCACGGCAGGTCGAGGTGCTCCGCGAATGTCTGCTCCGATTGTTCGAGGACGACCCGACATTGCAGCCGCGCGACGTACTCGTGATGTGCCCGGACGTCGAAACGTACGCACCTTTGGTTCGTGCTGCATTCGGGCAAGGCGTCCATGGCCACCCGGGGCATCTCCTTCGAGTAAGGCTGGCAGACCGCGGATTACGTCAGACCAATCCTGTCCTGGCCGTTCTCGGCTCTCTCCTCGAATTGGCCGACGGCCGGGCCACAGCCAGTGAGGTTCTCGACCTGGCCGCGACCGAGCCTGTCCGCACACGTTTTTCGTGGGGCGACGACGAGTTGGAAAGACTGCGGGAATGGACGACGGAAGCGGGTGCTCGCTGGGGAATCGGTAGTCGGCAGCGTGCCACGTTCGGCCTCGACGCATTTCCGCAGAACACCTTCAACACCGCCATGGACCGAATCTTGTTGGGGGTCAGCGCGGACGAATCGGAAAATGCCTGGTTGGATCTCGCGCTACCACTCGATGACGTGGACGGCACAGACATCGACCTGACTGGACGTTTCGCAGAGTTCGTCGATCGCCTGGCCGTCTCGCTTCGCGATCTTGCCGGCCCACATTCACCGGCCGAATGGCTTCGTGTGCTGATGCGGGCCCTGGATCTGCTGACCGACACAGCGCCCGCAGATTCCTGGCAGAGCGCGGGGGCCCACCGCGAACTGGTAGCTGCTGTCGAATTCGGCGGAGAGACGGTGTTACGTCTGGCCGATGTTCGCGCGATGCTCTCGCGCAGCCTCGCGGGCAGACCGACGCGTGCCAACTTCCGAACCGGCGAACTGACGGTGTGCACGATGGTTCCGATGCGTTCGGTACCGCATCGCGTGGTCGTGCTGATCGGACTCGACGACGAGGTGTTCCCTCGAACCTGTGGAGTCGACGGCGACGACATCTTGTCCCGTGATCCCGTTGTGGGGGAGCGTGATCTGCGCAGTGAAGACCGGCAACTGCTTCTCGATGCCGTGATGTCTGCGGGCGAACATCTGATTCTGTTGTATACCGGTGCCGATCCGGTCACCGGTGTCGTCAGACCACCGGCGATCCCCCTCAGTGGCCTTCTCGACGTACTCAGTGCGACGGTGGGTCCGGAAGCGATCAACGGAGTGCTGACACGGCATCCGTTGCAATCGTTCGACAATCGAAACTTCGCGCCGAACAAGCCGTTCAGCTTCGACACGGCAGCGCTGGCCGGTGCGAGGGCTGCCTCCGGAACACCGGTCGAATTGCCGACAGTCTTGTCGGCCGAGCTACCCGAGGTGCATCCGAAGGAAGTTAACATCGCCGACTTGGTGAACTTCCTGGTACATCCCGCGCGTGGTTTTCTGCGCCAACGCCTCGGCGTCCGGGTACCGGAACTCGACGACGACATCGCGGATTCGCTGGCAACCGAGCTCGATCCACTGTCCACCTGGGCTCTGGGTGACCGAATGCTTCTCTCGCGCTTGGCTGGACGCAGCTCTGCGGATTTTCGTGCAGCCGAGTGGCGCCGCGGCACTCTGCCGCCCTACAACCTGGGCGCTACGGTTCTGGGCAACGTCGAATGGGTGGTCGATCAGATTGCCGGACTTGCCTTGCCGCACTTCGACGGAGACTCCGAAGCTGTCGACGTCGACATAGACCTCGGTAACGGGCGTCGTCTCACCGGAACGGTAACCGGTGTGCACGGCAATTCAGTGGTGCGAGCGTCGTATTCCTCACTGGCGCCTAAACATCGGATGACGGCCTGGATCAATCTCCTCGCCTTGAAATCACACGGACGACCCGGTCCGCTCGATGCAGTCTCGATCGGACGGGGTCGGGGAAAGACAGCAGCGGCACGGTCGGTGCTCGATGCGCCGGGCAATGCGGTCGAGATACTGCAGCAATTGGTGGACCTACGGGAGCGGGGGCTGCAGCGCCCGTTGCCGATGTGGGCCGCGACTTCAGCCGAATATGCGCGCCGACGCTTTGGTGGGGAGTCGGTCGACGATGCGACAAACGGTGCGGACACCCAGTGGACCGGGCAGTACGGCGAGATGATCGATCCGAGCAACACTTACGTTTTCGGAGAGGCTCGAACACTTGCGGAGTTGGCTGCGGATCCGCCGTCGGACGACGAGTTCGTCTGGGCCGAGGAACCGACTCGGTTCGGAGTTCTCGCCCGACGACTGTGGGATCCGTTGCTGACCAACGAAAGAGCGGAGTAACCCGTGGACTTCGATCTTCTGGGGCCACTGCCGACCGGCACCACGGTGTTGGAAGCGAGCGCCGGAACTGGCAAGACCTACGCGATCGTCGGACTCGCGACCCGTTGTGTTGCCGAAGGCCTCGCTGACATTTCGCAAGTTCTGCTGGTGACATTCAGTAGGGCCGCCACTCAGGAACTTCGTGAGCGTGCCAGGGAGAGGTTCGCGGGAGTGTCCGCCGCTCTGGTCGACCCGGAGGCGGCGAGGCGGTCGGATGATGATCTGGTGGCGTACCTCGCCACAGCTGACGACGAGGAGATCGGCGTGCGGCGTCGTCGACTCCTGCGCGCTCTCGCGGAGTTCGACGCCGGCACCATCACGACCACCCACAGTTTCTGTCAGAGGATGCTCGACGGACTCGGCATCGCCGGGGAACGCGAACCGGACACAACTTTTGTGGAGTCGGTCGACGACCTGATCAGTGAGGTCGTCTCGGATTTGTACCTCAGCCGCTACAGCCGGACGGACTCGTCTCCACCGTTCTCCACGAAGGACGCGCTGGCCATCGCCCGAAGCGCAGTCGGTGATGGTCAGGCAATTCTCGAACCCGACGGCGAGGAGGAGACCGCACCCGGTCAGCGCGTCCTCTTCGCGGCTGCTGCTCGTGTCGAGGTCGAACGACGTAAGCGGACCAAAGGAATTCGCGACTTCAACGATCTGCTGACGCTGTTGCACGGTGTATTGACGGATCCGGAATACGGTCCCGTCGCGTGTCGTCGGGTGCGCGAAAAGTTCAAGGTTGTGTTGATCGACGAGTTCCAGGACACCGATCCGTTGCAGTGGGACATTCTGCGGTTGGCCTTCCACGGTCACACCACCCTGGTCCTGGTCGGTGATCCCAAACAAGCCATCTATGCGTTCCGCGGGGCAGAAGTCCTGAGTTATCTCGATGCGGTCGATCAGGCGGATGCGCACCAGGAGTTGACCACCAATTGGCGTAGCGACCCAGGGTTGTTGGCGGCACTCGAACACCTCTACGGTGGTGCCGCACTCGGCAACGAAGGCATCGTCGCGCATCCGGTGGAGGCTTCGCACAAGAAGTCTCGGTTGTTCGGCCCGGTGCCGATGCGTGTGCGCCATCTGCCCCGTACCGGAGCCGGACCGCTCAATCGTTCGGGATTTCCGGCCGTAGGCAGACTTCGCAGTCGCGTCGCGGACGACGTCGCAGCAGACGTGGTCGCGCTCCTGGGCGGCGATGCCCGCTTGGCAGTCGACGGTGATCCACGCCCGGTCGAACCGGGAGACGTCGCGGTGTTGGTGCGCACCCACAAGCACGTGGCGATGATCCGCGATGCTCTCGATGCCGTCGGTGTACCTTCCGTATTGACCGGAGGGTCCAGTGTTTTCGCGACACCCAGTGCGACCCAGTGGCTGTGGCTGTTGCAGGCGATCGAGCAGCCCCATCGCTCCGACCGTGTCCGGTTGACGGCCCTCTCGCCGATTTTCGGGCGCACCTCCGAAGAACTGGACAAGGACGGCGACAACGTCGTTGCAGAACTTGCAGGTCAACTGCGCTCCTATTCCGGGCTGTTCGCACGCGTCGGGTTTGCGGCTGTGTTCGAAAGAATCTCTGCCGAAACAAATCTGGAGAAGCGTGTACTCGCGGCCCCGTCCGGCGAACGAGATTTCACCGATTTGCGGCACGTCGCACAACTCCTCGGTCGCGTCGCCACCGAGGAAGCGTTCGGGTTGAGCGCACTGGTTCGCTGGCTTTCCGACCGAATCAAGGATCCGACGTCCGGGAGCGCGACCGACAGAAGCCGTCGCCTCGACAGTGACGCTGCCGCAGTGCAAATCGCTACGGTGCATGCCACCAAAGGGCTCGAGTTCCCGATCGTCTACGTCCCGTTCAGTTGGGAGAGCGTTGGCGGCTTCAACTCGCCGACGCAGCTGTTGCACGACCCGGAGGGACGCCGCATCCTCGACGTCGGCGGGCAGGAAGGCCCGGGGTACAACGCCAGAAAGACTGTTGCGGAGGCCGAAGAAGCGGGCGAAGAACTGCGGTTGCTGTACGTGGCGCTGACCCGGGCGCAGTGCCAACTCGTGCTCTGGTGGGCACCCAGCTACGGGACCTCCCGCTCGCCGCTGCACCGGTTGATGCTCGGACGTACACCCGGCATCGCCGAACCTGCTCGGGTAGTGAAGGTGCTCGACGACGGTACAACCGCAGCACGGCTCGCAACCTGGCCGGCAGCAGCTTCCGACGTGATCTCGGTGGAACCTGTTGGTCCCCATCCGCCCTCGCCCGTCCACTGGTCCAGAGCGGCTGCGGACGTGACCGAACTGGCCGCGGCGCGTTTCGATCGAGACCTGGACACTCTGTGGCGTCGTACGTCGTACTCGGCACTCACCGCCGGAGCGCACCACGCGGTCACGACCACGGGCAGCGAGGTCGAGGATCCCGAAAAAGACGACGAGCCAGAGGATTCCGTAGACCTCGGGAGCATTACCCCCTCGCCCCTGGAGGCGTTCCCTTCACCCATGAACGGACTTCCCGCGGGCGCCGCATTCGGCACGCTGGTGCATGAGGTGCTCGAGGTGGTGGACACGGCTGTGGCAGATCTGAGAGCGGAACTCGGGATGCGTTGCGCCGAGGCGGTCTCGGTACGGGCGGCCGAGGTCGACTCCGAAGCACTCGCGGATGCGCTGTATCTGGTGATGCAGACTCCCTTGGGATTCGGAACCTTGGCCACGATCGCGCCGAAAGATCGTCTTCCCGAACTCGATTTCGAACTCCCACTGGCCGGTGGCGACGATCCGGTGTCGATGAGTGTCACACTCCGCGGAGTATCGGAACTGTTGAGGCGCCACCTTTCCTCCGACGACATTCTGGCGTCGTACGCCGACTATCTGGACCGTGTCGAGACGTCACCGATGCGCGGATTCCTGACGGGCAGTATCGACGCAGTCTTGCGGATCCCGGGCCCGTCGTTCGTGATCGTCGATTACAAGACCAACCGGATCGGTCGCGGCGATCTGACGGCTGCCAACTACACGCGTGAACTCATGGCGACGGAGATGATGCGCTCGCACTATCCGCTGCAGGCACTGCTGTATTCGGTTGCACTGCATCGGTATCTGCGGTGGCGCCTGCCCGACTACGATCCGCACCGTCATCTCGGGGGCGCGCAGTATCAATTCGTGCGTGGGATGCTCGGCCCGGACAGCCCGCCGGAATGCGGTGTCTTCGAATGGAAACCGCCTGCTCAGCTGACGGTTGAACTATCGGATCTGCTGGCCGGTCTTGATGCGTCCCACACAGTAGGGGAGAAGATTCGATGACCGAGGCGCAATTGGCGCAGCGCGCCAAAGGGATCGTGCGAATCTTCAACGAAGCCGGGGTTCTGGTTGCCGCCGATGTTCATGTCGCGACGAGAGTGTGCAGCCTGGGCGGTGAAACTTCCGAAGAAGTGATGCTGGCCGCGGCGTTGGCAGTTCGGGCCGTGCGATCAGGTTCGGTGTGCCTCGATCTACGACGGATGCGTGATGTGAGCGTCGACAATGCGACGGAGGAGGAACTTACGTCGTTGCCGTGGCCCGAACCGTCGGAGATCGTTGCCGCCCTTCGGCTGAGCCCTCTGGTGATCGGCGGAAACGCCGGACCTCTCAGACCGCTCCGGTTGATCGACACGGACGACGGTGAACTCCTCTACCTCGATCGATATTTTCTGCAGGAGCAGACGATTCGGCGAGTGCTCGACGAGCGGGCGTCCACGTGGCCGCCCGCCGACCTGAAAGCGGTCCGAACGCGGCTGGATTCGCTGTTCGTCGACGAGAACGGGCCGACCATCGCGCCGGATCGTCAACGGATAGCAGCTGCTCTCGCCGCGACACAGTGGACCACCGTCATCGCCGGTGGGCCCGGAACCGGCAAAACCCATACGGTCGCACGTATTCTCGCTCTCCTGTCGGAGGAATTGGGTTCGAATGCTCGCATCGGTCTGGCCGCACCGACGGGTAAAGCCGCAGCACGGCTGCAGGAGTCCGTACGTGAGCAGACCGCGAGCCTTGGCCTTCCCGAAGAACTCGCGGCCATGACCCTGCACCGCCTACTCGGTTGGCAGCGGGGGAGTTCGAGTCGTTTCAAATACAATGCGACCAACAGACTTCCCTACGATGTGGTCGTCGTCGACGAGACGTCGATGGTCTCCCTCACGTTGATGGCGCGCCTGCTCGAAGCCGTTCGCCCCGATGCCCGGCTACTGCTCGTCGGCGATCCCGATCAGTTGACCTCAGTCGACGCGGGCGCTGTTCTTGCTGATCTTGTCGCCCGCCCGGTAAAGGTCAGTGGAAATCCGACGCTGACACAGTTGGTGGGTGACGATCTCACGGCCACTGGTTCCGAAGAGGCATTGAGTGCGGATGAGCAGGATCGTCTGCGGGGCGGGATCATTCAACTCTCACGCGGGCGCCGCTTCGACGGAACCATCGCGTCGTTGGCCAGGGCAGTTCGAGCGGGAGATTCCGGTGAGGTTCTGCGTATCCTGCGCAGCGGTGATCCAGCCGTCTCCTTCCATTCGCCCGAGGATGTTGACGCATTGCGCGCCGACATCGTTGCGAGTTCAGAGGTGGTGACGGCGTCGGCCGAGGTGGGTGATGCGATCGGCGCGCTGAAAGGCTTGGAATCGCACCGCCTTCTGTGCGCCCACCGTGACGGACCGTACGGTGTCGGGAGGTGGGCGCAGCAGGCGATGGAGTGGGTCGGCACGGCATCAGGGCAGTTTCTTGACCCGACGCGGTGGTATCCGGGCCAACCCCTGTTGGTGACGGCCAACGACTACGAGGCGAAGATCTACAACGGGGATGCCGGGGTGATCGTGCAGCGTGAGGATGGCGTGCCTATTGCCGCATTCCAGCGGGGCAGTGATGCGTTTCTGATTCACCCGAGCCAACTCTCGTCGGTGCAGACGGTTTACGCGATGACGATTCACCGGAGCCAGGGCAGCCAGTACGACACCGTATCGGTGATGTTGCCGGCCGAGGCGTCGTCACTGCTGACTCGGGAGTTGTTGTACACGGCGATCACTCGCGCCAGAAACCATGTGAGAGTAATCGGCACCGAGGATTCCGTGAGGGCGGGAGTGCAGCGACAGGTACTCAGGGCAAGTGGGCTGCGTCGGGAGATCCGTCCGTACGACGGGCCGTGAAAGTCGGATGTTGCGGATTCTCTTGGTCATTCGTTGTATACGACGAACACCTTGCGTACGGTCTCGGTGACCGTCCACGTACCCTTCCATCCGATTGGGAAGATTGCACTCGTACCGGCAACGAGATGTACGGGATCGCCGTCGTCCTCCTCCACGGTCATGGCGCCGGAGACGATGGTGATGATCTCGCCGCGGGTGAGGAACTCCCACCGCGACTTTCCCGGTTCGCTCTCCCAGACTCCGGATTGAATGCGGCCGTCGTCACTGGTGAACTCGACATCTGCACGAGTGATGATGTCTCCGCCGAGTGGCTCTGCACTGGGTTGGCCGAGCAGTGCTTGCTGGAAGATCCCACTTGCGCTGTTCAACTCTGCGGCACGGAAGGTAATGGTCACAATTCAATCCTGACTTTCGAAACTCATGTGAATCATCGGACTTGTCGATGATGTCGTGTGTCTGCTGAGCCGGGATACATTCACTTGTCGCATCTTTCGGCGTTTCGCTCGTACAGATGTCGAAAGGGTGATCGACCATCATTCAACCGGGGCTCAGGGAACCGTCTCACGCCGAAACATGCCCGAGCCCAGGGAAAACGCCCCCGCGCCGGTGATCTCGAACGGGGGTGATCGGTTGTGTATGAGGGGTTTACGTGGTGGACGCTGTCAACGAGGTGATGAAGCGCTCGGCTGCCGCGTCGACCTCGGCGTCGGGGGTGAGCAACCTCTGTAGCAACAGTCCTCGCAGACATGCGGTTGCGATGATGCTCTGCTGCTTTGCGTCCACCATTGTGAACCCTTCGCGGAGGGCCGCCGCTTCGAGGAGGTGCGCCAAATCGTCGAGGTCGGCGGCGAAATCTTGAAATGCTTTGTGCTCGTAAACCGCAAGTCCGGCCAGGTGAAAAAAGGTGCGGCTTCGATCTTCGTGCTCGGCGTTCGAGTAGAAGGTCCAGATCGCCCTGCACAGGGCCGCGAACCCGAGATCCTTGCCCATCGCGGCGATGACGAGGTTGTCACGGCGGCGAGCTTCCGACAGCACGGCGCTGAGGAGTCCCGGTCGTGATCCGAAGTGATAGGTCAGCAGCGTGTGGTGCACTCCGAGTCGTTCCGCTACTTGGCGCATCGACAGCTTCGGGCTTGGGCCGGTTTCACCGAACTCGTCGAACAGTGCCTGCAACAGTCGCTCTCGACCCTCCCCAACCGGCGATCTCACGCTACCTCCATTGACGGGTTCACCACTGTTGAGTACGGTACCGCATATCGAATTCACCAGTGTTTAGGAGAGTGGTTTCCAATGCTCGGGAGGTCCCTTTGACTGACGTATGGTTTGCCGGCGGCATGGTCGCGGATGGATCGGGCACCGACCCGGTCGAAGTCGACGTGTGCGTGAGTGGCGGCATTGTCACCGCGATCGGACAGGCGCCGTCGGGTTCGACGACAGTTGACTTGGACGGCATGCTTCTGACTCCGGGGCTGATCGATGCTCATGTGCACCTGGGTATTTCGAGTCCGATCCGAAGGCAATTCGGGTTTGAGCTCTCGGCAGCCGAACTGGCTGCGGGCATCTTCGCCACCGCGGGCGATGCCCTCGACGCGGGCTTCACCACGGTGCGAGACGTCGGTGGCATCGACGGCGGAGTCGTCGACGTTATTGCGAGCGGCAAGGTGCGTGGTCCGCGTGTCCTCTCGTGCGGTCCTGTGCAGTGCCAGACCGGTGGACACGGCTACTACGGGGCCGCATGGGAGCCGACCGAGCTGTGGAACATGCACCACATTCCCGGGCTCTGCGCCTTGTCCTTGATGTCGGGCAATGCCGACGAGCTACGACGCAACGTGCGCGAATCGTTCCGCCGAGGCGCAACATTTCTGAAACTGTGCGTTACCGGCGGTGTCGTCGGAGGCCATGACAGCCTCACCGACACACAGTTCACCGTCGAGGAAATCTCCGTGGCAGTGGAAGAAGCAGCGTCGCGCGGCACCTACGTCACGGTCCACGCGCACAACAATGCGGGCATTCGCAACGCGGTGCGGGCCGGCGTCCGGTGCGTGGAACACGGCACCGACATCGATGCGGAGACGGCCCAGCTGATGCGGGAACATGACGTGGCACTTGTCCCCACCTTCGCCGTGGTCGAGCAGTTGGCGGACACCGAAAGCATGGACCTGGACCCGGCAATACGAGAGCGTGCAGCCGGAGTGCGTCAACGCATGGCCAGAGCGCTCGAGGCCTCTCGCGCAGCAGGCCTGAGGATCGGCCTGGGCTCGGACCTCATCGGGCCGCACCAAAAGCACCGAGGTGAGGAGTTGCACTTGCGCGCGGAGTTGGAGTCGCCGATGCATGCACTCGTTTCGGCCACCAGCGTCAATGCCGACATTCTCGGTATCGGGGAAAGCGTCGGGACGATCCGCGTCGGTATGCAGGCGGACATGGTTGCCTGGCAGCAAGACCCACTCCGAGACGCAAAGGTGTTCGCCGATCCGGACATGGCTGTTCTCGTCGTGAAGTCCGGAAATATCGTCAAGGGAGACGTTCGATGAGCGCAATGCTGCACGGATGCTTTGCAGACACGGAGTACTTCGAAATCACGGCGAAGTCGGGACACAGCTACGGCGTCTGGGTGACCACACCCCCCGGCTACGCGGACTCCATGGATCCCTTACCGCTGATCTACGTGATGGACGGCAACTGGGCTGTAGGTCTTACCGCCCCGCTCATCGTCACGCAGGCAGACCCGTACCTGACGGTCGCCCCGTACATCCAGGTCAGCGTCGGATATGCCGGTGAGGAAGCTGCCAACTGGGCACGGCTCCGCAACCGCGATCTCGTGCCGCCTGGGGAACCGGTAGGCGAAGAAATGATGGCTACTCTCGCCGCTGCTCGCGACTCGGGTGCAATGACCCAGGAGTATGTGGACGCCTACCTCAAGGAGCTGGCAGACACCCACGGGGACGTCTTCCTCGACTTCCTGACCAACGAACTCCACCCTCGCCTGTACTCGTCGGAGCTACGTGTCAGCGAGTCCGGGCACGGACTCTTCGGGTACTCGTACGGAGGCCTTTTCGCCCTCTACGCATGGCTGCGCGACGCGCCCCCATTCGCGACCTTCGGTGCGGGTAGTCCCGGAGTTGTGAACGCCGACAGCCAGATCCACACACTGGTCGAGGCACTGCCCGAGCGTGGCGTGGGCTCAGTTGTTCCGCAGCTGCACGTCACGCTGAACGAAGCCGAACTGACTGGACCCATTCCGATCTATCGCGGACTGTCACGCAACGTTCTCGCCGTCGTGGAGCAGTTGCATGGCAAGGGACGGTCGCAGGATGTTTCGACCGCGTTGTTGCACGAGACGCACGTAACCGGGCTGCAGGCATCGTTCCTGAGCTACTTGAAGAGCTGCCATGCACGTTAGCTCTCCGTCCCGGAGGCGATGTGCCGCTGACACGTTCTAGGGCGATTTTCCGTAGACGCCGTTGAAGGAGAAGTCGGCTGTGGGTGTCCACCACGTGGTGGACACCCACAGCCGTGTCTATTCAGTTGTCGCGGCTATCGATTCTCCAAGCCGGACAAGACTTCTAACCCATGACCGTCCCGGTCGACTCGGCATTGGGTGCCCGAAGGCGGGAGAATGCGCCGAGGTCGATTTCGAGCCCGGTGTGCATCCCGACATAGGTCAGGGGATCAGCGTCGTGATCGTGTCCAGCTTCCACCTGGTCGATGATCCTGGACATGAGGCGCCCAGCGATGGGCGCATTTTTGAATTGGTTCCCGCTGGTGCCCATGGCGACGTAGAAACCTTGCCTGTCTGTCTTGTCATAGATCGGGGTCCAGTCGGATGCTGCGTCGTACACGCCGGCAATACCTTTCGGTTGTGACGGGACCTCCAGGGTGGGGAAACGCCTGGCGGCGCGGAAAACCTGCGCTTCGAACCGGGCAACAGTGCGATTCGGGTTGGCGGTATCAGGGTCGTCGATCCACTCGAGCGGATCGCAATCCGGTTCGGTTCCGCCGACAAGGAAACCGTTTCCAGGTTCGGCTCGCATGTAGGTTCCGAGATCCAAATCGGCGATCATCGGGCCGAGGATCTCGTCGTCGTTGTAGCCAGTGGGTGCGGTGACGTGATGAACTTCCTGGCGCAAGGGCCGAACCGAAACCTTGAAGTCGGCCCCGACGTTCGACAGCTTGTTGAACGCTCCTGACCAGGGGCCGGCGGCATTGACGACAATCTTGGATTTCACACTTTCCCCGTCGTCGAGCCCTAGCTGCCAGATGCCGTCAGGCAACTGCTCGACTGCCACTACACGCGTGTTGTATGCGAAAACCGCACCGTGCGAACGTGCTGCCGCAGCAAGATTCGCGGCAGCCAGTTGCGGGTCGTCGACGAACCCCGCCTGAGGTGTGTACAGCGCGCCGAGCGTGGTTTCGGCATCTGCGAAGAAGGACTCCGAGTCGACTGGCTTCGGAGGATAGTATTTGCCGGCGTCGATACCGGGAATCTTCTCGACGAGTGTCGTTGCGTCCCAAAGCTGGTAATCGATTCCTATCTTCTCGAATAATCCGATCGTGCGCGCGTGGGGCGCGACGTCGACATCGAGCAGTGCCATCCCGCATTGCCGAAACTTCGCAAGCGCGCCGTCGACTGTCGCGTTGAGATGCTCGCTCCAGTTTTGCCAGCAATGCAGCGACTCCCAAGCCGCAGCCATACCGTCGAATGTGGAGTAGTTGAACCGGATAACCGCACTGGATGCACTGGTCGAGCCGTAGCCCGGACCACCAGACTTGTCGATGACCAGGACTTCGTAGCCTCGAGCGGCCAGTTCGTAGGCGATGGAGCTGCCGATCACTCCAGCTCCGACCACAACTGCATCGGTCTTGTCGGTAGGCACTTTCGGCCTCTCTTTCTACTGATGGCTTCGCCGGATCGAAAGCACAGTTGTTCGATCCGGCAAGCTTGGGTTCTGGTAATTCCGACGCCGTCGACTTCCTCTGGAGAGCTTCATCCCGACTTCTCGGATTCGGCTCTGCCTTAATGAATTTGGCACCTGAAAGTCCAGAGGTGTTCGTCGTCCTCAACTCTCTCGTGGCGGCCATCGGAACGCTATCGACAGCTGCGCAAAAAATCACAGCCGTGGCGCGTCCGTTGTCAGAAATGCTTCGTCGGGCTGCCCTGCGTGGCAGACCAGTTTTTCGTTTCCGGAATCCCTCGCCACAGAATGGGAAGCGCGATCAAAGCGATGGCGGTCGCATAGAAGGCAGGCGACAGATCGCTTCCAGTGGCGTTGACCAGTGCTGCGCACACCAGAGGAGCGGTCCCTGCAAAAAGTGCATATGCGATGTTGTAGGGGATTGCCGTGCCGGTGAATCGCGCATGCGTCGGCATCATTTCGAGAATTACGAGCAAAGCGGACGCGAGTAAGGAAAGCGCGAGGACCAGAGAAGCCAGTGCAACGGCAATCGCGAAAATGTTTCCGGTACCGATGAGCATGTAGCTGGGCACCGAGACGAAAACTGACATCACCATGCCGATTCTGACGAGTGGCCTCCGGCCGATTCGGTCGACTGTGGCGCCGAAGAAGATGAACAGCGGTACTGCGAGAACCAAAGCGCCGGTTGTCATCAGCAGTGCAACCGTGCTCGGAACATCGGCTGAGAGAACCAGAAATGTCGGCATGTAGCCGAGCAGCATATGAGTAACGACACCGAGCGAGGCGAAGTACACGAAGGACGTGAGCAGAGTCCGCCAGTGATTGCGGAACAGATCTGCGAGTGGGCGGTTTGGAAGGGAATCGTTTTCTTGCATTTCCTTGAACGCCGGAGTCTCCTCGACGGCAAGCCTCATGAACAGGCCCACCATGGCGACAACGCCTCCGATGATGAACGGCCAACGCCATCCTCCGTCGGCGAAGTGCTCAGCGCCGACCGAGCTGAATGACAAGACTGTGACCGTGGCCAAGATGCTGCCGACAAATGACGAAGAGCTGATTATCCCTGCGTACAAGCCTCGGCGGTGGGACGGCGCATGCTCGACGACGAAGGTGGCAGCTCCGGTGTATTCGCCCCCGGCCGAGAATCCTTGAACCAATCGGCACAGCAGCAGCAACAGCGGTGCGGCAACACCGATCGAAGCGTACGTCGGTAGGAGACCGATTGCCGCCGTCGAGCAGCCCATGAGCGTAATTGCCAGGGACAGTGACCTCCGTCGGCCGAGGCGGTCACCAAGCCGTCCGAAGAATATGCCGCCGGCAGGTCTGGCCAAGAAGGCGACTCCGTAAAGAGCGAAGGTGGCAAGCAGTGCGCCACTGCCGAACTCCGGAGGGAAGAACACTGTCGCGAGAACTGCGGCAGTGAAACCGTAGATCGTGAAATCGAACCATTCGACGATGTTGCCTGTCGCCCCGGCGATCAGGGCCCTACGGCGCGCCGATCGACGTCCAGGTGGAGTCTCGGTTTGATGCCCTGCAGGAGCATTTGCTGTGCCGGTCATGATGATTCCTCTCGGGATATGCTGAATGGCAACGGCTTTGCGACATCACGGTCACCGATGTCATTCGAGGTATTCGACATTGAAAGAGGTCGGTGGGATTCGATGTTGAACTGGCGAACGAAGGTCGTTGTCGATTTCGGGTCGGAGGCGACT
The DNA here is from genome assembly GCF_029457415.1 of Rhodococcus sp. RCBS9. Lineage (NCBI taxonomy): Bacteria > Bacillati > Actinomycetota > Actinomycetes > Mycobacteriales > Nocardiaceae > Rhodococcus > Rhodococcus sp. RCBS9. Next base: position 3,507,404 of record NZ_CP120422.1, read on the forward strand.
TCGTCTGAGGGAGATCGTGCCGGCCGGCCTCGCGCCCCACTATGCAAATCCCACGGCTGCAACAGATCTCGTCGCTGCCACGTCTGACGGGTTGCGAACCGAGTGAAGACGTCACGGGTCTGGAGTGCTTGGCATGAAGCGAGCCTATGGTGCAAAAGTTAGTTGCATCACTGTCATGTGTTCAATTTTCTACGTAGAAATTTGGGCATATGTTGCAAACCGGAGAGGGGGCTCGTACAGTTCGACCATGGTCGGAGAACTGCAGCATTTGGTGGACACTACCGGGCGCCGACTGGACCGTTCCGTTGCGATCGATGATGTACAGATTCGTCTGCTCGCGTACAACTCGCATGACAGTGCCGTCGATTCAGTCAGAATGAATTCCGTTCTACAGCGGAATGTTTCACGCGAGATCGTAGACTTCATCTACGCGAGTGGAGGCCGTGAAGCCCTCGATCTCTTCACTGTTCCCGTCAACGAAGAACTAGGGCTGACCCTTGGCCGGGTCGGGATGCCGATCCGGTACCGCAATGCGCTGCTGGGCTTCGTCTGGCTGTTGACTTCGGAGGGCGAAGTTGACGAGGATCAAGCCGAGGTCTTGAGGCGCACGGCTGATGCGGCAGCGATGATCCTCCACCGCGAACAGTTGCTGGACGAGTTGTCCCGAAGTCGGGAGCGGGAACTTACTCGAGACGTCCTGTCGGGCGAGCGGTCGCTGCGCGAGGACGCGGCAAACAGGTTGGCCGAGGAGGGCTTGTTGGCTGCGGGTCCAGCAGTCGTGGTCACTGTGTTGCTCCGTCCTGGCGACCAGTCGACATTGACCGAAAGAGATCGTCTGAGTGTTGCCGTCGGCGTCGATCAGCTTCGTCGGAGGCTCCCGCGGAACAGTGCAATCCAACTCGACCGCCCCGACCACAGTCTGTTGATCGTATCGGTGGCCGAACGCTCGACTCAAACCCATCTGGACTCGCTGATCGTGGCAGCCCGGGAGCGAGTCTTGTCTGAAAGTGGGCGCCAGAACATCGAATGTTGGGTCGGTATCGGTGAACCGCGAACCTCGGTTGCGGATGTGCGCGAATCCTACGAAGAGTCCAGACGTTCCGCAGATGTGGCCCAGGTCGTCAAGGTGCTCGGAAATGTTGTGCGTTATCGGGATCTCGGCGTCTACGGACTTCTGGCCGAACTGTCGGAGGATCGACTCGAGAACAGTATTCACTCAGGTTTGCAGTCCTTGCTCAGCCATGAGGACTCGAAAAGTGAGGCTCTTCTCGCGACGCTGGAGAGCTTTTTGGACAATGCCGGTGACGTAAAGCGAACGTCAGAGGCGCTCTGTGTGCATCGAGGGAGCTTGTACTATCGCTTGCGGCGAATTCAGGAGATAACACGAGCAGACTTGGCAAACGGCGACGACCGGTTGGCCTTGCATTTGAGCCTGAAAGTCGCGCGGCTGTTGGATCTCCGATGATCCCGATCCGAGAAGAGGGGACTGCGGAAGAATTGAGCGGCTCAACGTAGTTGGCGGCTTTCGATCGTCAAGCATGATGGTTCTGGGGTGGGAAAGGAAGCGCGTCGTACATCGGCCGGGGTGGGTTGGCTTGACCTGCTGAGACGTTCATACGTTTGATCGGGCACCTTCTATCCTCCTGTCGGCAGATGCGGCGGAGTGCAACTTTTTCGGGCATTGAAAGTGCAGAATCGTCCAGATGGGTGTCGAGCTGCGTGAAGAACGCGCGTTTTTGCAAACCGAAATGACGACGAATTTGGTCTGAGTTCGGTCCCCCGGTACGCAGATGTTCGCGCGCGAACTGGACTATTTGTTGCCGACTGCAAATTGGGGATTTCGCATCCATTCCCGTTGGCTCCCTTTATCGTTGGATTGGATCAGATACCTGAGTCGGTGCGATTCGTATGCACCCCTTCACCGCAGGTCTGGTCTGATCTTTCCGAAGTCGGAGTCGCGGAGATACATGCAGTTGTTCGAGATCGTTCCCCCGAAATTGAACAAACGCGCCAGACTGGATTGTGGCCATCGAGGCTGTACGTCTATCCATTTGCTGGTTGCTGAGCCGGCTGGTCAGTACGACATTGAACCGGTGATGTTGCCGGCCTATCGCCAAACGGTGAAGTGGTTTTGCCAGGAGAACGACACGTTTTTGCCGGCATTCGAGACGACGACTCCGCGCGGATCGACCTCTGGCGGAAGGGGGACCGACCACATCATCTTTCCGTCGCGAGCCCTGATCGAATGCATGCCGGTGTAGTCGCTGAAGACGAAGTGATCGCCATCAGTCGCACCGCTTCGAACCCAGTACGCGTCTTGCCAGGGTGTTTGCCACAGTTGTCGGCCACTCTCGACGTCGAGACCCGAGATTGTGCGGGTCTCCGGCGACGTGACGAGGATTGTTTTTCCTACCACTGCGGCGATGGCGCTTCCTGTCCCGGCCGTCGCGGTGTTGACGATTTGTGAACTGCGCCAGAGTTCGTCACCCGACTCCGGATCGTAGGCGCCGTCGCCGAGAAACATCGGCACCGCCGTCGAGGGCTTACTCGGGTAGGACGACGATGAGTACGAGGGAATCGGTATCGCACGAATCGTGGATCCGTCGGAAGCCAAGAGGTTTTGGGTTCCGGCATATCCCGACCGGCCGCCGACACTGGTGAGGAACAATCCGTTCCCGGTAGGGACAAGCGAATCGCCCTCGAATCGGAATCGTTCGGCGCCGGACTGCAGATCGTAGATTCGATAGCGGTACTGCGGGTCCCCGCCGTCGCCCTGTTCCATCGCAATGACAGTGTCGGTGTGAGGGACCGTGTAGACGGCTCCGAACTTCTCACTTGGTTCGAAGGTACGCACGAAGTTGGCAGTCAAATTGGTTGTGGTGCCGCTGGCAAGAATTCGTGTTCGAACCGTTCCGTCCATCCTTTCGCCGGACGTGTACACGGTGTCTCCGGCGATGGTGGCGCCATTGAGATCGAAGTCGGTTCCGAGGTCGGACATCAGAGTTCCGGTCGCGGTATCGACAAAGATCATCCGTCGATCGCCCCAGCACGCGATGATCGTGGATTCGTTCTGCTGACTGCACTGGCCGATGACTCCGCCGATTCGCGTTTTCCACAGCGGACTTCCGTCGTCGGGATTCACCCCGACGAGTGTGACGGCACCGACTCCCTGACTCGACGAAGACTCGTCGGTCTTGGGAAGCGGATAAGCAGTCGCGGCCACCAGCACGTCACCGACTTGGTACGTGTTGCCGTAGCCGTAGTAGCTATCGAGCGTGGAAGGCATCGACAGCAGCACGTCCCCGGGGTTGTCCGTGAGCGCTCGGACATCGAGTTCCCAGGCTTGTTGCGGAGGATCGGAGAGGTCTACGTCGACAACGCCTTGCTCGACGATCGGACCGCCTGTCTTCTGCTTCGGCCATGCCGCATCACTGGAGTCGGAGATTACCGATACGACGATGAACGCGATCGCCACGAGCAATGCCAGTCCGAGTGCGACCAGTTTCCAATGTTCCTTCAACCGAAGCTGCATCGAAAGACCGTAACCGATCGATCAAACTGATCGGTTCGTTTCGCGGACGGCCGGCACGATGTCGATCGCGAGATCGAGCCCACGTGCTCGGTGTGACGAAGTGTGGTGGCCTCGTACGCACGAGACCACCACACCGACGGCGTCAGACGTAAGGCGAGTACGCCGGAAGATCCAACTGACCGTTGCCGGACAGCCCGATCACGATCACCTCGGGTTCGGTGACGGCACGGGCGTGAGCGATAGCGCCGGCAACCGCGTGGGTGGATTCCGGAGCCGGGATGATTCCTTCGGCGCGGGCGAAAATCAGACCTGCCTGGAGTGCGTCGTCCTGATCGACGGCAATTGCATCCATGAGTCCGAGGTTGACCGCGTGCGAGACCATCGGCGACATGCCGTGGTAGCGGAGGCCACCGGCATGGATGGCCGGCGGTACGAAATCCTTACCCAGAGTGTGCATCTTGAGCAGCGGCGTCAGGCCGGCGACGTCACCGAAGTCGTAGCGGTACTCGCCCTGGGTGAGGGACGGGCATGCCGACGGCTCGCAGGCGACCAGACGAGTCTTGGTGCCTTCGCGAAGGTTTCGTCCCAGGAACGGGAAGGTGAGTCCGGCGAGGTTGGAACCGCCACCGGCGCAACCGAACACGGTGTCGGGGACGGCGTCGCCGGCTTCTTCGAGCTGGACCATTGCTTCCTGACCGATCACGGTCTGGTGCAGCATGACGTGGTTCAGCACGCTACCGAGTGAGTAGTGCGTGTTCGGATCCTGCGCAGCGACCTCGACGGCCTCACTGATGGCCATACCGAGCGAGCCGGTGGTGTCGGGATGCGACTTCAACAGTGCGCGTCCGGCTTCCGTCAGGTCCGAAGGCGACGGGTGACAGATTCCGCCGTACGCCTCCATCTGGATGCGTCGGTACGGCTTCGAATCGAAGGACGAGCGAACCTGCCATACCTCGACGTCGAGTCCGAGCAGCGCGCCCGCGAACGACAGCGACGCACCCCACTGTCCCGCACCGGTTTCGGTGGTGAGCTTGGTGGTTCCCTCGATTGCGTTGTAGTAAGCCTGCGCGACAGCAGTATTCGGCTTGTGTGAACCGACCGGGCTCACGCCTTCGTACTTGTAGTAGATGCGGGCAGGTGTGCCGAGAGCGCGCTCGAGTCGATGCGCGCGGAACAGGGGAGAGGGCCTCCACATGCCGTAGATCTCGCGAACCGTCTCCGGGATCTCGATGTAGCGCTCGGTTGCGACTTCCTGCGCGATGAGGTTCATCGGGAACAGCGGCGCCAAGTCCTCGGGGCCGAGCGGCTCACGAGTGCCCGGATGCAGGTGCGGGGGAACGGGCTCGGGGAGGTCAGCCGCCAGGTTGTACCAGTGCGTCGGCACTTTCGACGGGATGGAGACGCCCAAAGGCTCGAGCGAACGGTTGAGTGGGGTGGTGGTCAACTAACTCTCCTTCGTGGATTCGGTACCTGATCTTGGCGGTCGTAGCGACGACGCGTACGGCATTTGCCGGATCGGGGATCCTGAGAGGAGCCTGCTGGACCACCCGATATCGGTCCGGGCAGCACGCAGTTGCGGCTGACCGTCAGCGGTCGGGCCACCAGAGGTGCGCAGTGAGCAGGGTCACGAGCCGATCGTACATCGGCACTCGCACCCTGCTCACGTCGGGCGCAGCTACATTCTCGCCATCCTTCGTCGGCTCAGCGAAAAATCATGCACGTCGTGGTTCCATGCGCCACCAACTTGCCGTTCTTGTCCAAGACCTTGCCCTCTGCCGTCGCGGTACGCCCGCCCACGTGAATGACGCTGCCGTGGGCTGTCAGTTCGTCACCGTCGAGAGGCACCGTGCGGATGTAGTTGAGCTTGAGTTCGAGGGTCGTGTAGCCGACGCCGGCCGGAAGCATCGTGTGTACCGCGCAGCCCATGACCGAGTCGAGCAGCGTTGCGCAGATGCCGCCGTGCACAGTGCCGAGCGGGTTGCTGAAATCGGCGCGCGGGGTCAGGGCGAAGCTCACGGATCCTTCGTTGACCTCGCGCATCTCCATGCCGAGGAGGCGTCCGATGCTGGGCCGGTCGTTGACCTGCGTTCCCATCCAGCGGAGAAGTTCGAGGCCTGTCATCTGCGCCGGATCGACGGTCGCGGTTGTCTCGTCACTCATTGTTTCATCCCATCACTATGTAGGTCGTCATACATAACGTAGCGTATGAGTCGACAGGTGTACCGACGGCCGAAGGATCTGTGACATGGCAGAGCTAAGCTCACGTGATCGCATGATTCGTAGTGCGGTCGAACTGATCAGCCGCAACGGCGTCGATGCGACATCCTTCAGCGACGTCATCAAGCACAGCGGCGCGCCCCGTGGGTCGATCTACCATCACTTTCCAGGCGGCAAGACCGAGTTGATGGTCGAAGCTGTGCGCGCGGCCGGTGCGATCATCACCAGACGAATCAGCTCGGCTGCGGCTACCGGTTCCACGGCCGACGTGATCGAAGCGGTCGGAGACATCTGGCGACTCAATCTCACACGCTCGGACTTCGCGATCGGCTGCCCGGTGATTGCCGGCGGGTTGGCGCGTGCCAGTGAGCCAGAAGTCGCGGAAGTGTCGGCTGAGGTCATGCTGGGATGGCAGAAGTTGATCGAATCGCAACTCGAAACTGCGGGTTATCCTGCAGTGCAGGCAAAATCGATGGCAAACCTGACGATCACGTCGGTCGAAGGTGCAGTGGCGGTGTGCCAGACGACTCGAAGTATCGAGCCGCTCGAACAGGTCATCGCTTCACTGCAGGGGCTCTCTCGTTCTGAGGCTTGGTCCCGCTGAGCCTTCGGGGGTTGACTTCGGTCGTCAAGTATCCGTAACTTCATGTAACGGCTAATTGGGCAGGAGTAGGCGATGACACATTGGTTCGACCTCGAACCGGTCGGTGTCGATTTCTTCGACACGGCACCGCATATCTTCACGTACTCGATCGATCTCGCCGCCGAACCTGACGCCGTCTGGGCCGGTCTGACCGCCGACGAGCCTTTGTCGTGGTGCCGACTGCTCACAAAAGTGCACTACACCTCGCCGCGCCCCTACGGCGTCGGCACGCGCCGAATCGCGGAGGTGGGCGGCGGTGCGATGCAGATGCGCGAAAAGTTCATCACCTGGGACGACGAAACGCGTCGGCACTCGTTTTACGTCGAACAGTCCAATGTTCCGCTGTTCCAATCCTTCGCGGAGGACTACCGCGTCGACGAGCTCGCAGTGGGTTCGAGACTGCAGTGGAATTTTGCATTCTCGCCGCGTCCGAAGCTGTCGCTCGCGGTGCGCGGCGGGCTACCGGTCAACTCGCTGATCTTCTCGAGCTTCGTGCGCGATACCAAGCGGCACTTCGGTTCTGCGCCACGCCATTGACTTTCTTCCCTTCATACGAGAGGCATCCATGACCACGCTCGGAGAATCGTTGACTTTGCCCTGCGGGCAGATCCTGCGGAATCGCACGATGAAAGCTGCGCTCAGCGAGGCTCTGGGTGACCGCACTCATGGACCGTCCACTCGCTTGGAAACGCTGTACGGTCGTTGGGGCAGTGGCGGGTTCGGTTTGCTGATCACCGGCAATGTCATGGTCGATCGATCGCAGATCGCCGAACCGGGCAATGTCGTCGTCGACGACGATCGTGATGCCGAAGCACTGACTGCCTGGGCCAAGACCGCCAAGAACGGCGGCGCCGAGATCTGGATGCAGCTGAACCACCCAGGGCGGCAATCCAACCCGATTGCCAGCAGAGGTAGACCGGTCGCCCCGAGCGCGATCGCGCTGAAGATTCCGGGAATGGCGACGCCGCGAGAACTCTCGACCGCTGAGATCGACGAGATCATCGACAAGTTCGCGGAAACCGCTCGCGTCGCCGAGTCCTCCGGCTTCGGGGGCGTGCAGATACACGCAGCGCACGGTTATCTTGTTGCGCAGTTCCTTTCGCCCTTGTCCAATCAGCGGACGGACGAGTGGGGTGGAGATCCTGAGCGTCGACGACGCTTTCTGATCGAGATCGTTCGGCGCATACGCTCTGCCGTTGCTCCGGGATTCGCGGTCTCGGTCAAGCTCAACTCGGCTGATTTCCAACGAGGTGGATTCTCGGAAGACGAGTCGCGAGAAGTAGTGCGCGCGTTGACCGAAGAGTCGGTGGATCTCATCGAGATCAGCGGTGGCAGTTATGAATCGCCGGCCATGATGGGTAAAGCGCAGAAGCAGAGCACTCGCGATCGAGAGGCATATTTCCTCGAGTACGCCGAGACAGTCCGAGCGATTGCCGGCGACATTCCCTTGGCGGTCACCGGCGGCTTCCGCTCGCGATCGGCGATGGTCGAGGCACTGGCTTCCGGCGCGTGCGACGTGATCGGCCTCGGCCGGCCGACGATCACGATACCCGACGCGGCAACCGTTCTCCTGGAATCGGATCGGGAACGATTGACCGTGCCGACTGTTGAGTTCGGAGCGCGGAAGTTGTTGGGGAAGGTTGCCGACATCTCGATGCTCGACGGTGCACTCGACCTGCAGTGGCATACCGATCAGCTGCACCGGATGGGCGACGGAAGCGAGCCGGATCCGGCTCGGCCGTGGTGGAAGACCCTCGGAACGATGGTGAGGCGAAACGGATTCGATGCGCTTCGCCCCACCAAACGAGCGGCTTGATCAGTTCGGTGCACCGATGTTGAGTTCATCGGGATGCGCGCCGACGCGGGTGCCGTCGTCGAGAGTGTCGATTTCGCTCAGGTCGAGATCGGTGAGTTCGAAGTCGAATACGTCGATGTTCTGAGCGATTCGAGCATCGTGTACGGATTTCGGGATGACGATCAGGCCGTTCTGAAGGTGCCAACGGATCAGGACCTGCGCGGCAGTCTTGCTGTGGCGGTCACCGATTCGTGTGATGATCGGGTCGGTGAGCAGGGTGTTGGGCTTGGACGCCTTACCCCAACCTGCGTTACTGGTACCGCCGAGTGGGCTCCACGATTCGACCTTGATCCCGTGCTCGGCGGCCTTGTCGCGAATGGCGTGCTGCGTGAGGTGCGGGTGCAGTTCCACCTGATCGACTGCGGGCAACAATCCACCGCGTTCGACGAGAAGCTGCAGATGATGCGGCTCGAAGTTGCACACCCCGATTGCCTTGGCGCGGCCCGATTCCGCGATCTTTTCGAGTGCGTCCCACGTGCGGAGGAGTCGGTCGTTGTCCTGCAGAGGCCAGTGGATGAGGTAGAGATCGACGTAGTCGACGCCGAGCTTGTCGATGCTGGTGTCGAAAGCCTTCAACGCCGGCTCGTAGCCCTGATCTGCATTCCACAGCTTCGTAGTGAGGAAGATGTCCTCTCGCGCGACGGACGAGTTGGCGATACCTCGTCCGACGCCCTCTTCGTTTCCATAGGCGGCAGCGGTGTCGATGTGCCGGTAGCCGGCCTCGTCGAGTGCGAACCGTACTGCATGCTCGGTTTCGTCGTTGGTGGCCTGCCAGACTCCGAGGCCGAGTTGCGGGATCGTGGTTCCGGAATTCAGCGTGATGTCAGGAATGCTCATGGATCAAGGCTAGCGATCTCGAGCTGTCCTTGCCTGGGTCAGAGCTGCCTGGGTCAGAGCTGCCTGGGTCAGAGAGTGGTAGCCGAGTACCCATGCGCCGCTGCAACACTGTCGGACAGGAGCAGGCCGTCGTGTGTGCTCAGACCTGACCCCAGGCCGGGAACTGTCGCGACCGCGTCCTTCCACCCCTTGTCGGCCAAGGCGACGACGTACGGAAGCGTCGCGTTGGTGAGTGCGTAGGTGGACGTACGGGGGACCGCTCCGGGCATGTTCGCAACGCAGTAGAAGACCGAACCGTGAACCTGGTACGTCGGATCGGCGTGCGTGGTCGCGTGTGAATCCTCGAAGCAGCCGCCCTGGTCGATGGCGATGTCGACCAGGACAGAACCCGGCTTCATACGCGCCACCAGGCTGTTGGAGACGAGAGTCGGCGCCTTCGCCCCGGGGACCAGCACTGCGCCGATGACCAGGTCGGCGTCGAGTACTGCCTGTTCGAGTTCGAAGCTGTTGGACGTGATGGTCTTGACCTGGCCGTGGTACAGCTCGTCGATTTCCCGCAGGCGCGCGATCGACAGGTCGAGAACGGTGACGTCGGCCTGCATGCCGTAGGCCACGGCGATGGCGTTCTTGCCGGAGACTCCCGCACCGATCACCACGACCTTGGCGGGGCGCACTCCGGGTACGCCGCCCATCAGCACTCCGCGTCCGCCGCCGTGACGCATCAAGTGATAGGCGCCCGCCTGCGGTGCCAGGCGTCCGGCTACTTCACTCATCGGGGCGAGGAGGGGCAGTGAACCGTCGGAACCGACAACTGTTTCGTAGGCGATGGAGGTGGTCTTCGACGTCAGGAGCGCGTCGGTGCATTCCTTCGACGCCGCCAGGTGCAGGTAGGTGAAGAGAACCTGATCCTTACGGAGTCGCGAATACTCTTCTGCAATAGGTTCTTTGACCTTCAGGAGTAGATCTGCGTCCGTCCAGACCTGATCGGCAGATCCGAGGATCTGCGCGCCCGCGGCCTTGAAATCCTCGTCACTGAACGAGGAGCCGACGCCTGCACCCGTTTCGATGACGACTTCGTGTCCTCGGCCGACCAGTTCGTGGACGCCTGCTGGGCTGATGGCCACGCGGTACTCGTGGTTTTTGATCTCGCGGGGGATTCCGACCTTCATGACACGGCTCCGAACTGAGTCTGTTGTTTCTTCGAATGGCAGGTGCCAAGCATGAAGTTTCGTCGCCAGATAGTGAAGAGAAGTGAAGATAATTCTCTAGGCTGTATTCATGGTGCGCGAAAGTTCAAAAATCGGTATTCAGACGGCCGCCTCGCCGAAGCATGTTCGGGCAGCAATGAAGTTGGACGAGATCGACCGGGTTCTGCTCGAAGAGCTGGCGAAAGACGCGAGGATTCCGAACAATGCGCTGGCTGCGATCGCGGGAATTGCGCCGTCGACATGCCTCGGCCGTGTGCGCGCCTTGGTGGACAACGGCGTGATCAGGGGATTTCACGCGGACATCGACCCCGCCGCTCTCGGAATGGATCTGCAGGCGATGATCGCAGTTCGACTGCAGGCCAACGCACGGTCGCACCTCAACCGGCTCGGCGACGATTTCGCCAAGCTGGACTCCGTGCTCAACGTGTACTTCGTTGCCGGTGTCGACGACTACATGCTGCACGTCGCAACGACGGATTCGGCGCAGTTGCGTGACTTCGTCGTCAACAATCTCTCGGCGCATCCGGCGGTTGCTGCGACCGAGACGATTCTGATCTTCGAACACGTCAGGCCTCGAGGCGGTACTGCCTGATTAGTTCTCACCTGATGGCGGGTCGACGCCCGGACCAGGCGTTCTCGAGGAGTTCGCTCAGGCCCGGCGGGGTGATCTCACGCGGATTCGGATACGCGGCGGAGGTGGCGAGTTCGACTGCATTTTCGATTTGATCGTGACTCATTCCCAGTTCTCGCAGAGTGGTCGGTCCGCCGCACGCGGTGACGAGGTCGAAAACGCCGGTAGCGGCATCGGATGCGCCCAGAGCAGTCGCTATTCGCGACATCACATCCGGGACAGCAGGCGCGTTGAATGCCATCGCGTGGGGGAGGACAACGGTGTGGGTGGGAGCATGCGGCAAACCGAAGCTGCCACCGAGGGTGTGGCACAACTTGTGATGAAGCCCCATACCGACCGTGCCCAAGCAGGTTCCGGCTAACCAGGCTGCTTGCAGTAGTTCGGCCCTACCTTCCAGATTTTTCGGATCATCGACAATGCTCGGCAGCGCACGGGCGATCCCGGAGATCGCCTCGATCGCCATCAAGTCCGTGATCGGGTTGGACTCGGTGGAGTACAACGCTTCAACCGCATGCGCCATCGCGTTGACGGCACTGGTGACCGTGGTGTCCAGCGGCAGATCGAGAGTGAGGTCGACATCGTATACGACGGTTTCGGGTCTGATGTGGGGAGAGGAGCGAGTTGTCTTGCGTCCGTTCTCTGTTTCACCCAACACCGGAGTGACTTCTGATCCCGCGTACGTTGTCGGAACGACGATCTGATCGAACCCCGCTCGTAGTGCCAGTGCCTTGGACAACCCGGTTGCCGAACCGCCGCCGATCGCGACGACCGTGTCGACGTGATGGTTCTCGGCAAGTCTCAGCGCGGCTGTCGTGACTTCGATCGGAGTATGCATCACAGCGCCGTCGAAGCGGACCACCGCCATGTCGCCGAGAGATTCGGTCACGGCGGCGGCAACCGCGTCGAGTCGACGACTTGCCAGCACCATCACTCGGCTACGGCCGAGCCGCCGCACTTCTTCGGCGATCGTATCGATCATCCCTTGGCCGAAGACGATTCGAGCCGGTGAAGCGTCGTACGAGAAGGGCTTCATGTCATCCCTGCGAAACGGTGGCGTGCATTTCCCAGACGATGACCTCTGCCCCGGTATCGGAGCTGAGCTGCTGACCTCCGCCGCCGGACACGCGTACCGCGTCACCTTGTTCGAGCACTCCGACGCCTTCCATGGCGGCCTGACCGTCGGCGACAAAAACGTGCAGGAACGGTGCGTCGGGCAGGGTCACGGGCTGTCCGGGTTGCAGACGCGCAACGTGCATCGCGGCGTACTTGTTCTTGATCCGGATTGCCGAGTGATCGGCGTACGCGTCCATGCCCGACGCGACGGGAACCAGTCCACCGGCAAGCAATTCGGCGTCGATCTCCAACTGCTCGTATCCGGGCGTGATTCCGGCCTCGTCGGGGACGACCCACATCTGGATGAAGTGAACCGGGTCGCTGTGCTTGTCGGAATGCGCACCCGCCACGTCACCGAGTCGCCACGAATCGTTCTTCTCCGAATGCAGGATTCCCGTTCCAGCGCTCATCCGCTGGGCGAGACCGGGGTAGATGACGCCCGAATGCCCCATCGAATCCTGATGTACGAGAGAACCTCTCAGTACCCAGGTGACGATCTCCATGTCCTGGTGCGGGTGGGTATCGAATCCCATTCCGGGCGTGACGATGTCGTCGTTGTTGACCAGGAGAAGACCGTGGTGAGTGTTCTTCGGGTCGTAGTGATTGCTGAACGAGAACGAGTGCTTCGAGTCCAGCCAGCCGGCATTGGACTTGAAGCGATCCCCGGATCGACGGATATCGAGGTTCGGCTGCGACAGAGTGGAGGTCATGGTGTGCCTTCCGAATGGTGTGGGGGAGAGCAAGTTTTCAGAGGACGTGATTGCCGTACATCTCACCGAGTGGGTCGGCGATCAGCTCGAGTCGAGCGCCGTCGGGATCGCGGAAGTACAACGAGACCTCGCTGTGCTCGATCAGTTCGACGCCGGCCTCGGTCAGTCTGGTACGTAGCTTCGCCCACTTGGCGGGTTCGACGCTGATCGCGATGTGGTGGAGGCCGCCGAGTACTTCTTGGTACGGGCCCACGTCGAGACCCGGGAAGTCGAAGAACGCCAGAAGGTTGCCATTGCCGATGTCGAAGAAGAAGTGCGACGACCCGGGATAGTCACGGTTCTCGATCAACTCGGTGAGTGGGAAGCCGAGGAGATCCTGGTAGAACTTCACGGTTCGTTCGACGTCACTGCTGATCAGGGCCGTATGGTGCAGGCCGCGTGCGGTCGATGCGGGTCGTTTGTCGGCGGGGAGCAGATGTCGATCCCTGATCTCGGCGCGGCGTTCCTCGAACCGCACTGCGTTGTCGACCTGCACTGCGTTGTCGTCGCTCATGGCGCCCGCCTCCCGGTTGAATCTTCACTTCGAACAAGTAGTTGACTGATCAACTACATTGAGAATAGCTCATTTGATTTCGTTGTCAACTACTTCGGATATGCTGGCGTTATGGAATCAGTGCGGTGGTTGACCGACTCGGAGCAATCGGCCTGGCGGGCGTATCTGGACTCGACGCGACTGCTGCAGCGTGTGCTCGACCAACAATTGATGCGAGACTCCGACATTTCGTTCACGGACTTCGAACTGTTGGTTGCTCTATCCGAAGCGCCTGGGCGGCAACTGCGCATGAGTGAGCTCGCCGATGCTGTGATGGCGACCCGAAGTGGTGTGACCAGGGCCGTCAATCGGCTGGTCGGTGGCGGTTGGGTGCGCAGGGTCGAGTGTGTCGACGACAAGAGGGGCGCTAATGCGGAGCTGACCGACCAGGGTGCCGAGAAATTGGCGTCGGCAAGCCCGGCGCATGTGGCCGCTGTACGGGAGAGCATGTTCGACCTGCTGAGCCCGCGAGATGTCGAGCGGCTGGGTGTGGTCTTCGGTGAGATGCGTCGGCACCTTCTCGAGGCCCAAGCAAGTAATTGACAGAGCAACGGCCCATGTCACGTAGTTGGTGAGGGCTGCGAACGGACTGCCATCATTGTCTGGTGACCCGTATTCGTATGTTCGCAACCGACCTCGACGGCACCCTGCTGCGCTCCGACCGAACGATTTCGGCGCGCACCGCGCAGGCCATGGAGAACGCGCGGCTCGCGGGGATCGAAGTTGTGTGGGCGACGGCCCGGGCCAGGCATTCGGTACACACGTTGGCGAGCTCGTGCGGATTTCGCGGTAAAGCTGTGTGTGCCAACGGAGCTGTCATTCTCGACCTGGCGGACGGGACTCCGGAGATCGTCGACACCGTTTCGATCGAAACATCTTTGGCTGCAACAGCTATGGAGCAGGTTCGTGCTCTGATTCCTGGCGTCGTGTTCGCGAACGTCGGACCCACGCAGTTCTTTGCCGAGCCGGAGTATGCCGCTCTGTGCGAGTTCGCGGACCATCACCGGCACCTGCACGAGATGGTGCTCGCCGATACGCTGCCGCTGGACGTGGAGCCGATGGTCAAGATCGTGGCCCGGCATGCCGAGGTTCCCAGCGCCGACCTGTACCGAACTGCGGTCGCTGCGGGCATCGAGGGTGTGGAGTTGACCCACTCCGGCGCCCCGTACATGGAAATGGCTGCAGCGGGCGTCTCGAAGGCCAGCGCTCTCGCGCAGTTGTGCGCGATCGACGGCATCGACGCGTCGGAAGTTGCCGCGGCCGGTGACGCCTTCAACGACGTTGCGATGCTGACCTGGGCCGGAACGGCTCTGGCGCCCGCCAACGCCAGAGCCGAGGTCATCGAGCTCGCCGACCGAATTTTGCCCACGAACGACGAGGACGGGGTGGCGAGCTACCTCGAAGAGCTGGTTGCGGGGAGCTAGTTCAGCTGCTGACGGCCTTGGGTCCGGTGCCGATACCGACTCCGCAGTCCGTCATGAATTCGGAGAAGACACGGTCGAAGCGATCCGGATAGTCAAGGTGCGGGAAATGCCCGGCGCGCTTGAATATCTCCACCCGCCCCAGCGGTAGTTCGGCGCGAGCATTCTCGGTGTGGGCGTTGGGGATGATGGTGTCTTCCTCGCCCCACACCAGTAGTGCCTGCAGGTTCTTGAAGTTGGCGAAATGCGGAGTGGCATTGACGGTTTGGCCGTTGTAGTTGATGACCGATCGCGCGGTCGCCAGAAATGCCTGACGTGTCGACGCGTCCGATACCGAAGCAAAGCTCTTACGGGCCTCACTCGCGCTGGCACCGAGCTTGAACAGGCCGATCTTGTTGAAAAGTCCGAGCGCTTTGTCCGTCACGTCGGTCAGCGTCCTGGACGCGAGAACGGGAAGTACCAGTTCGCTGCCGGGCAGAGTCGCCGCGCGCAGGAGTGGGCTCACCTCGGGGCCGAGTCCGCCGCTGGCCACCAGGCACAGCCGCTCCACCCGGTCGGGGAACAGGTACAGCGTCTGCATCGCGATCCCACCACCGAGGGAGTGACCGACGAGGGTGGCCGACGGAATATCGAGGGCTTCGAGGAGGTCGCGAACGGTGGCGGCGTGAGCACTGAGTGAATAGTCGCCGGCAGGCTTGTCCGACGCACCATGTCCGAAGAGATCAGGGGCGATCACGCGGTAATGACGCGAGAGCGTCTCGATCTGCGGCTCCCAATTGGAGTGCGCGCCCAGTAGGCCGTGAATGAGCACCACAACGGGGCCACTGCCTTGGTCGACGTACTTGAGCTGGTCGCCGTGCAATACAACCGTCTGTAGTTGGTCGGTTGCCATGATTGAACCTTTCGGAGCCGCCAGTGTCTGTGGCTGCTCGCGTGTTGTCGGACCGCACCCGCCCCGACGCGGATCCACGGGTATTTGTGACCGGGAGTAACCCCAGTTCCCTCAGTATGCCCACCGAGGGGCCCGATGTCGTCGCCATCGGGCGTGTTGTGACGAACCGTGAGCCGTCGGCTGAGGGGAGACGTACAACTCACCGCCGCGTGTCGGCGCCGCTGATCAGGCGAAATCGACCAGTTTGCCGAAAGTGAGGTTGATGTCCCACGGTGTGACGCCCCACGTCTCGATCGCTGATACCGCGAAGATTCCGGCAGCCTCGATGGTGTCCTGTGAGGCTGGTGCCGAAACGGAAACGCCGGTTTGTCCGCTCGGAACCTCCGGCCAGACGCCGGTTCCGGCGGGCGCGGGGGTGGCCTCCATGACCGCGTTGGCCAGTCCCGATTCGTCGACGGTCGTGAAGAGGCAGTTCGGCTCGTGCGGAGCATCCCACCCGCCGAGTTCCGCGAGCCAGAATTCGCCACGTCCAGCAGCGGAGATCGCGACCGACGCGAGTACCGATTCGAGATCTTCCCAAGCGTCGGACGTCGGGGCCGACGCCTCGGTGAGCTTGAACGGTGCGGCAAGTGCAGTGCTGTCAGGGGAAGCGAAGCGCGGCTGCACAGTGAGGGCCTGGGTCTGGGTATCCAGAAACGCAACCTCTCGGAACTTGTTGTCCGGCAGGGTCGTACGGGCTACGAGACCGCGTCCCAACTGTGCGCCGAGCGCCGCGGGATCGTCGACGCTCCACAAGCGGGTCTCGTCCTCGGACCACGTGCGAATCATTCCGCCGACGACGGGACTGATCAGCACGGGCTCGAGGTTCGTAGTGCCTGTTGACTCGCTCACCGCTGGCTCCCCACCGCACGTCGTACCGCCGGACG
Organism: Rhodococcus sp. RCBS9; assembly: GCF_029457415.1. Classification (NCBI taxonomy): domain Bacteria; kingdom Bacillati; phylum Actinomycetota; class Actinomycetes; order Mycobacteriales; family Nocardiaceae; genus Rhodococcus; species Rhodococcus sp. RCBS9. Next base: position 3,523,981 of record NZ_CP120422.1, read on the forward strand.
GGTTCCCGGCGGCCAGTTAAGTATGCCGCCTCGCTGCTGTGCGCCTTTATTAACCGCCGGGGGTTAATAAAGGCGCACAGCAAGTGGTCACATATGCGTGCCGCCGTCGATGCGGATTTCCGTTCCGGTGACAAACGAGCCGTCCTCGGAAGCGAGCATCGCGATCACGCCGGCGACCGCGGACGGGGGCGCGAAACCCTCACCGATTGCCGGCGCCAGCTTGCCGAGCAGCGTGAAGTCGATGTCGGCCGGGAATCCAGGATCGGAGGTCATGCCCGAAGCGATGCTGCCGGGTGCGACGGCCACGGCGCGAAGGCCCTGCTTGCTGTACTCGAGTGCAAGAGCGTGCGTGAAGGATTGGATTCCGCCCTTCGACGCTGCATATGCCGTCATATATGGGTGGGCGAAGGTGGCCGACGTGGAACTGAAGTTGACCACGACGCCTGCCCCGCTTTCGAGCAGTGCCGGCAGGGACTCCCTCGTCATGAGGAAAGTTCCGGTGAGGTTGACCCCGATGACGGTGTTCCAGAAATCGAGTGTCATCTCGTGGGTGTGCGCGGAGCGCAGAATGCCCGCCGCGTTGACCAGCACGTCGAGCCCGCCCAGAGCCTTGATCGCAGCGCCGACCTGTTCGCGAACAGACTCTTCGCTGGAGATGTCGACCTTCACCGTGGTCAGGCGATCGGAATGGCCTGCGTCCTTCGCTGCGTTCAGCGTCTGTTCGAGGCCGGTCTCGGAAATGTCGGCGGCGACGACGGTGCCACCTTCTGCCAGGATGCGGGCAACGGTGGCCTGGCCGATTCCGGATCCTGCGCCGCTGATGAGGACGCGCTTGTCGTCGAATCGATTCACGAGAAAACTCCGGTCTGTGGGATGGACAGCTGTCTGGTGACCGATTCTGCGCGATCCAGAGCTATTAATCTGCTGGGCATTCCACTGACTGGGCACCAGTGGTGCTTGTTCGCTCGCAATCCCGAGCGAACAAGCACCGACGTCTCCTAGAGGCCCGCTGCCTGCGCGAGGCTCGGCAGGTAGGTGCTCGGCTGACCGAAAAGCTGAGCGCTGCCGTGTGCACGCTTGAAGTACAGCTGAGCGTCGTGCTCCCAGGTGATCGCGATTCCGCCGTGCAACTGAACCGCTTCGGAGGTGATCTGCTGCAAGGCTTCCGAGCAGTAGACCTTCGCCACTGCCGCGTCGTCCGCCGACTGCGTCGCCACGGCGGCGTACGTCATCGACCGCGCCGTCTCGACCAACGTGTACATGTCGGCCATCCGATGCTTGAGGGCCTGGAAAGAACCGATCGCGCGACCGAACTGCTTGCGCGACTTGGTGTATTCCACGGTCTGTTCGACGATCGCTGCTGCCGCTCCGACCTGTTCAGCAGACAAGGCGATCAGAACGACGGTTCGGATCCGATCGACCAGATCTTCGGACCACTCCAGTGGCCGACCACGAACACCGGAGAACGTGACCTCCGCCAGCGTTCGCGTCGGATCCATGGTGGGGACGCGTCGGCGGGAGACGCCTTCGGCCGCTGGATCCACTTCGTAGAACCCGTCGGCCGTGAGAACGAGCAGGGTGTCTGCGACGTGTCCGTCGAGGACGTACGACGCCGTACCGGTCAACGCGTCTTCGGTTGCCTCGACGCCGAAGGTGCTCCAACCCGCGGCACCTGCCCAGCACAGAGCGAGCGTGCTCTCGCCGGACGCGACACCGGGCAGCAGTCGCGAGCATGCGTCGTTGTCACCGGAAAGCAGCAGTGCCTGTGCGGCAAGAATCGCCGAACCCAGCATCGGTGACGGGGTCAGCGTGCGGCCCAATTCCTCCTGGACCACGTGTACTTCGCCCAAACCTGCTCCGACGCCGTCGAACTCCTCCGGAATCGCCAACGCGGCGACGCCGATCTGCTCGCACAGCTTGCTCCACAAAGCGGCGTCGTAGCCGATCTCTGTGGTGATGGCGGCGCGGACGGCAGCGGAGTCGGAATGCTTGCTCAGGAGATCGCGTACCGATGCGCGCAATGCTGCCTGGTCTTCGGTGTCGATGCTCATGATGCAACCAGCGCTTCGACGACGCGTGCGCGATGCTCGGACGGTGTGCCCCACGCGGTGAGCAGCGCCCGTACCTTGGTGAGCCACAAGGAGAGATCGTGTTCCATCGTGTAGCCGATGGCGCCGTGAACCTGGAGTCCGACGCGAGCGGCCTTGTACGCAGCATCCCCGCACGCGACCTTGGCCGCAGAGATGTCACGCGAGGCGTCGGCCGACTGATCGCGAACCGACAGTGCGGCGCCGTGCAGCAGGGGGCGAGCCATCTCGAGGGAGACGGCAACCTCGGCCAGGTGGTGCTTCATGGCCTGGAACTGTCCGATGACCTTGCCGAACTGCTTGCGCTGCTTCGCGTATTCGGTGGTGACCTCGAGCAGTGTCTGTCCCAGGCCCTGCAACTGCGCGGCAGTGGCAAGAGCGCCCATGTCGAAGGCGGCCGAGAAGTCGGCGGAGCCCAGTGATTCGCCGGCGGAAACCTCGTAGAGCTTGCGGGAGAGATCCACTGATGCCTTGGCTTCGCCAGGGACGCCGAGTGATACGGCACCGTCCTGCGCTAGCAGAACCAGATCCACCGCATCGGCGTCGAGCGCGAACGGTGTGCGCGGGGGAGCTGCGACGGTTGCCAGCGAACCCTCGGCGAGAGCAGAGAGACGTTCCGGTGCAACGGAAGCCAGGAGCGTCGGCGCCACGGCGATCGTTTCGACGACCGGTCCGGGTACTGCGTGCCGACCGAGCTGTTCGAGCGCAACGACCAGGTCGACGGCGTCGGCGCCGAGTCCGTCGTGCTCTTCGGAGATGACGAGACCGTTGACGCCGGTCTCGGCGAGGCGCTGCCAGAGCTTCTTGCCCGGCTCGGTGTCACCGTCGTTCCACGAACGGATGACGGCGGGCATGTCGGACTTGGTCAGCAGCGCATCGATGCTTGCAGCGAAGTCCTGGTGGGAGGAGTCGAGCGCGAATCTCATCGGTCCGCCTTCGGTAGGCCGAGCAGACGCTCAGCGATGACGTTTTTCTGAATCTCGTTGGTGCCTGCGTAGATCGGGCCGGACAGGGAGAACAGGTATCCGTCCATCCAGTTGTCGGCCAACTCGGCTTCAGGGCCCTGAAGTTCGAGAGCAGTCTCGTGGGTGGCGATATCCCACTCGGACCAGAAGACCTTGTTGATCGAGGACTCGGCGCCGAGCTGTCCACCGTCGGCCAGACGGGTGACGGTGCCGAATGTGTTGAGTTGGTAAGCGCGAGCGCCGATCCAGGCGTCGGCGACCTGGTTGCGCAGAGCGCTGTCGTCGGTGCGTCCGCTGGACTTGTACAGCTCGAGCAGGCGGTCGACGGTGGCGAGAAAGCGGCCGGGGCTGCGCAGCGAGAGACCACGCTCGTTGCTCGCGGTGCTCATCGCGACCCGCCAACCTTCGTTGACGTTTCCGATCACACCCGACTCACCTGGGTTGGCCGGGTCGTCCGGAACGAAGACGTCTTCGAGGAAGATCTCGGCGAAGCCGGGCTCACCGTCGAGCTGATCGATCGGGCGAACGGTGACACCCTTCGACCGGAGGTCGAACATGAAATACGTGATGCCCTTGTGGCGCTGCGCATCCGGATCGGAGCGGAACAAGCCGAAGCCCCAGTCGGCGTAACTCGCGCGTGAGCTCCACGTCTTCTGACCGTTGAGCAGCCAGCCGCCGTCGACCTTCTTCGCACTCGAACGCAGGCTTGCGAGGTCGGAACCGGACTCGGGCTCGGACCAGGCCTGGGCCCAGATGTCGTCGGCACGAGCCATGCGCGGCATGATGCGAGCCAACTGCTCGGCATTTGCATGCTCGAACAGTGTGGGAGCCAACAAGAAGATGCCGTTCTGGCTGACGCGGCCGGGCGCGCCCGAGCGGTAGTACTCCTCCTCGAAGATGACCCACTCGAGCAGGGATGCATCGCGTCCGCCGAGTTCCTTGGGCCAGGAGACGACGGCGTAGCCGGCGTCGGCGAGTGTGTGCTCCCACTGACGGTGCTCTTCGAAGCCTTCGGCGGTATCCATCGACTTCAGGGGAGTCGCGGGTACATTCGCTTCCAGGAACGAGCGAACCTCGTCACGGAATGCGGTTGTGGCGTCGTCGAATACGAGATCCACTATTTTGTTCCTTCCTGCGGTGCGCGAGCACTGGCAGCCATAGCTTTGGCGTCGAGACCACCAAGCGAGTCTTTGCCGACTTCGGCGTTGTGAGCGTGAGCGAAGTGATGCAGACCGAAGACGGAGTCGATGCCGTTGCGCATCCCCATCTGATCCTCGCACTGATTGACGGCCTTCTTGGTCAAAGCCAGTCCGAAGCGCGGCATCTCGGCGATACGTCCGGCGAGCTCGAACGTCTCCTTCTCGAGATGCTTGCGGGCGACGACGCGGTTCACCATGCCGATTTCGTATGCACGTTGCGCGGTGAACCGATCGCCGGTGAAGAGCATTTCCTTGGCGAATCGTGAACCGACCATCCACGGGTGCGCGAAGTATTCGACGCCGGGGATGCCCATGCGGACAACGGGATCGGAGAAGAAGGCGTCGTCGGCCGCGACGATCATGTCGCAGACCCAGGCGAGCATGAGCCCACCGGCAATGCAGGCGCCTTGGACCATCGCGATGGTGGGCTTGGGGATCTCCCGCCAACGGCGGCACATGCCCAGGTAGACCTCCATCTCGCGGGCGAAACGCTGGTCACCGCCTGGCTTGTCGACGTGATCCCACCACATGGTGGCCTTGTTCTCGTACTCGACGTGATGGTCGCGTCCCGGAGTTCCCAGGTCGTGTCCGGCGCTGAAGTGAGGTCCGTTGCCTGCCAGGACGATCACCTTCACGTCGTCGTCCTCGACGGCGCGCTGGAATGCCGCGTCGAGGGCGTACGTGACCACCGAGTTCTGGGCGTTGCGGTAGTCGGGTCGATTCAAGGTCACGACGGCGACCGAGTCACGAACCTCGTAGGTCACGACGTCGGCTTCGAAGGGAACGGTCATGATTGTTCCTCGCGCAGAACCGTTTTGAGGACCTTGCCCGAAGGGTTACGGGGCAGGTGATCTACGAAGCGCACCTCGCGGGGCACCTTGAAGCCTGCGATCTTCTCCTTGAGGAAGGCGATTACCGACTCTTCGGTGAGGCCGGCACCGTCGAGTTGGGCGATGTAGACGCGGCCCACCTCTCCCATCCGGTGATCGGGGATGCCGATGGCAGCAGACTCGTGGACGCCGGGCAGGCGAGCCAACATGCCCTCGATCTCGGCGGGGTAGACGTTGAATCCGCCGCTGACGTACATGTCTTTCAGACGGTCGGTGATGTCGAGATATCCGCGCTCGTCGAGGGTTCCGACGTCTCCGGTGTGCAGCCAGCCGTCGACGTCGATTGCCTTGGCGGTGGATTCCGGGTCGTCGAGGTACCCGAGCATGACGTTCGGTCCGCGAAGCAGGATCTCGCCTTGGTCGCCGATCTTGACCTCGAAATCGGCTGTCGCGCGGCCGGAACTGGTGGAGACGGTGACCGGGTCGTCGTCGGTGCGGCACATGGTCGCAACCACTGCCTCGGTCAAACCGTATGCCGTGAGGACGGCGTCGAAAAGCTCTGCTTGCATGCGCTCGACGAGAGCAACCGGCACGGGTGCTGCGCCCGTGATCGCGATGCGGAGCGAGGACAGGTCGTATTCGCTGCGGCGGGGATGATCGAGGATGGTCTGGTAGATCGTCGGGGCGCCAGGCAGGATGCTGATCTTCTCGCTGCTGACCAATGCGAGGGTGTCGTCGATGTTGAAGACGGACACCGGCACGATCGTCGCACCGTTCAACAGGCAGACCAGGATTCCGGCCTTGTACCCGAAGGTGTGGAAGAACGGGCTGATGATGAGGAAGTTGTCGTCGGCGGTGACCTCGGCGCATTCACCCCACGACTTGGCGACAGCGATGGACTGACGATGCGCGGTGATCGCACCCTTGCTGCGCCCCGTGGTGCCGGAGGTGAAGAGGATGTCGCTGACGTCGTCTGGCTGCACCTTCGCAGCACGCGCGTCGGCTTCGGTGCGGGCGGCGTCGGTGGCGAGCGCGAGGAAGTCCTCGAACTCGATGACGCCGTCACGGTCGTCGTCCCCGTCGATCGGTACCTGGATGACGGTGGGGATCCTCAGGTCCGGATTGGCGTCGAGCAACTGCTGGTACCGGTCGGCCTTGAGGAACGTGCCGACGACCACCAGGGCAGCTGCGTCGACGCGCTCGATGATGTCGAGTGCTTCGGTGCCGGTGTAGCGCGTGTTGATCGGGATGATGGCTGCGCCGGCGTACTGAGCGCCGAGCAGGGCGATCACCCAGTGGTATGTGTTGGGCGCCCAGATGACGACGCGGTCGCCTGCCTTCACCCCACGGTTGATCAGTGCGCCGGCGAAATCGCGGACGCGCTGATGTAGCTGTGCGAAGGTCAGTCGGGTGTCGCCATCGGCGATAGCCGCGCGCTCACCGAACTCCTCGGCGGCCCGGATGAGGGCTGATGGGATGGTTCTCGGTTGTTCGGTCACTGGACTCCTACCTGACACGCTACCTAGCAAGTGCTTGGTAGGTTATCTTACATATGTGGACCAGAGCGAGAGCCCGGACGGGCAGATGACGGACGACGAGTTTGCGGCCACGGTCGCGCAGTGGTTGGCCGAGAACTTGACGGGCAAATTCGCCCAGCTCAAGGGTAAGGGCGGCCCCGGCAGTGAGCACGAGTTCTTCGAGCAACGACTCGAGTGGGACAAGCACCTCGCAGCGTCGGGGTGGACGTGCCTCGGGTGGCCGAAGGAGTTCGGCGGGCGGGGAGCAAGCATCTCCCAGCAGGTCATCTTCCATCAGGAGTACGCGAAGGCCGGTGCGCCCGCTCGCGTCAGCCACATCGGTGAAGAGCTGCTCGGCCCGACGCTGATCGCGTACGGCACCGACGAGCAGAAGCGCCGATTCCTTCCTGGCATCAACACGGTCAGTGAACTGTGGTCGCAGGGCTACTCCGAGCCCGGCGCCGGTTCCGACCTCGCGAACGTCTCCACGACCGCACGCCTCGAAGACGGCAAGTGGATCATCAACGGCCAGAAGGTGTGGACCTCACTGGCTCACGTCGCGCAGTGGTGCTTCGTGGTCTGCCGCACCGAGGTGGGCTCCAAGCGTCACCAGGGGTTGAGCTTCCTGCTTGTCCCGTTGGATCAGCCCGGTGTGACAGTTCGGCCCATTCAGCAGCTCACCGGCACATCGGAGTTCAACGAGGTCTTCTTCGACGACGCCGTTACCGATGCCGATCTGGTGGTCGGGGAACCCGGCGAGGGCTGGAAGATCGCGATGGGGCTGCTCACCTTCGAGCGCGGTGTATCCACGCTCGGACAGCAGATCGGATTTGCCCGCGAGCTCCAAGGCGTCGTCGACCTGGCGAAAGCCAATGGCAGTGACCAGGATCCGCACATTCGCGAAAAGATCGCCCGCGCGTGGGTCGGACTGCGCGTGATGCGCGCCCACGCGATGCGCACTCTCGACGCGGTCGACGCCGGAACCGGTGGCGGAGAAGCGTCCGTCGCAAAACTGTTGTGGGCCAACTGGCATCGTGATCTGGGACAGCTGGCGATGGACGTGCAGGGTCCGTCGTCGTTGGTTGCACCGTGGGCGGATTCCGAAGGCAATGCCTCGGACATCACCGATCCCGAGCACCTCGAGCTCGACGAATGGCAACGACTCTTCCTCTTCACCCGCGCCGACACGATTTACGGCGGCTCCAACGAAATTCAGCGCAACATCATTTCCGAGCGCGTGCTCGGTCTTCCTCGAGAGGCCCGTTAATGTCTGACACCAAAGCCGCGTCCCCGCTTTCCGTTGCGCCGGAGGAAACCCCGGGCCACGGACTGCTCGCGGGCAAGAAGGCGATCATCACCGCCGCAGCCGGAACCGGCATCGGTTTCTCCACTGCGCGCAGGGTGCTTCTCGAGGGCGGCGACGTTCTCGTCTCCGACTTCCACGAGCGTCGACTCGGCGAGACGGTGGAGAAGCTGAAGGCCGAATTCCCCGGTCAGCAGGTCGAATCGATCATCTGCGATGTATCGAGCACCGAGCAGGTCGACGCGTTGTTCGTCGGCGCCGCCGAGAAGTTGGGACGTATCGACATCGTCGTCAACAACGCGGGCCTTGGCGGTGAAACTCCCGTCGTCGACATGACGGACGATCAGTGGGATCGCGTTCTCGACATCACCCTCAACAGCACCTTCCGTTCGACGCGCGCCGCCCTGCGGTACTTCAAGAGCGTTCCCCACGGCGGTGTTCTGGTGAACAACGCGTCCGTTCTCGGTTGGCGCGCGCAGCATTCCCAGGCGCACTACGCCGCAGCCAAGGCCGGCGTCATGGCGCTGACTCGGTGCAGCGCCATCGAAGCAGCGGAGTACGGAGTCCGTATCAACGCGGTCTCGCCTTCCATTGCGCGTCACGCGTTCCTGGCGAAGGTCACCAGTGAGGAACTGCTCGACCAGTTGGCTTCCGGTGAGGCCTACGGCCGCGCCGCGGAGGTCTGGGAGATCGCAACGGTCATCGCGATGCTCGCCAGCGATTACTCCACCTACATGACCGGCGAGATCGTCTCCGTTTCTTCGCAGAGGGCCTAGCGTCCCCGTGCGCGGTTAAGGAGCCCCTGGACTCGCTGACCGCGCACAGGGGAAGGCCCTGGATAGGATTGAATACATGACGCCACCTCGAAATTCCGACGAATCAAACGGCAAGTCCGGGCGCCGCGACGAGCTGCTCGAGATCGCCGCGGGGCTCTTCGCCGATCGCGGAGTGCGCGCGACGACCGTCCGCGACATCGCCGACGCCGCCGGGATCCTGTCCGGCAGCCTGTATCACCATTTCGATTCCAAGGAGTCGATGGTCGACGAGATCCTGCACCAGTTCCTCGACGAACTCTTCGGAAAATACCGCGAGATCGTCGCGGCGGGGTTGGACAGTCGCGCGACGCTCGAAGCACTGGTCGTGACGTCGTACGAGGCCATCGACGCCTCACATTCGGCTGTGGCGATCTACCAGGACGAGGTCAAGCACCTCGTCGGGAACGAGCGCTTCGCTTACCTGGCCGAGCGCAACACCGAATTCCGGGACCTGTGGGTCGGCGTCCTCGAAGCCGGCGTCGCGGACGGGACCTTCCGCTCCGACATCGACGTCGAATTGGTCTTCCGCTTCATGCGCGACACCGTGTGGGTCGCGGTTCGCTGGTACCGCCCGGGTGGATCCCTCTCGGCGCACGCCGTCGCGGCTCAATATCTCGCGATCGTGCTCGACGGGCTCTCCGATCCGGCCACAACTTCAGACGCTATTGCTGAATCAACTTCAAGAACTATTGCTGCACAACGAAACTAGGAGCTAACGCTATGTCCGAGGTTTACATCGTCGACGCCATTCGCACACCGATCGGCAAGAGGGGCGGCGCGCTGTCCGGCGTGCACCCCATCGATCTCGGTGCGCACGTCGTCAAGGCACTGGTCGAGCGCACCGGTATCGACCCCAGTGACGTCGACGACGTGATCTTCGGTTGCGTCGACGCCATCGGCGGCCAGGCCGGCAACATCGCCCGTATGTCCTGGCTCGCAGCGGGATTCCCGGAGCACGTTCCCGGGGTGACCGTTGACCGTCAGTGCGGTTCGAGCCAGCAGGCAGTGCACTTCGGCGCTCAGGCCATCCTGTCGGGCACTGCGGATCTGATCGTTGCCGGCGGCGTTCAGAACATGAGCCAGATTCCGATCTCGGCAGCGATGATCGTCGGTCAGCAGTACGGATTCGACACGCCGACTTCGGGTTCGGTCGGTTGGACCGAGCGCTACGGTGACCAGGAAGTCTCGCAGTTCAAGGGCGCCGAAATGATCGCCGAGAAGTGGGACATCAGCCGCGAAGAGCTCGAGAAGTGGGCCCTGCAGAGCCATGAGCGCGCCAAGGCTGCAATCGCCGCGGGTCGTTTCGACAACGAGATCGTCGCCATGGGCGACGCGACCGTCGACGAAGGACCCCGCGAGACCAGCCTCGAGAAGATGGCGACGCTCAAGGTTCTCGTCGAAGACGGACGCATGACCGCGGCAGTGGCCAGCCAGATCTCCGACGGTGCGAGTGCGCTGCTGCTGGCGTCGGCGGAAGCGGTGGAGAAGTACAACCTCGAGCCCCGCGCCCGGATTCATCACCTCAGCGCACGCGGCGACGACCCGATCTTCATGCTCAGTGCGCCGATCCCGGCCACGAAGCATGCTCTCGCGAAGGCCGGCCTGAGCATCGACGACATCGACATCGTCGAGATCAACGAAGCTTTTGCCCCGGTCGTCCTGGCCTGGATCAAGGAAATCGGCGCAGATCCGGCCAAGGTCAACGTCAACGGCGGCGCGATCGCACTCGGTCACCCGCTCGGCGCGACCGGCACCAAGCTGATGGCAACCCTGCTCAACGAACTCGAGCGCACCGGCGGTCGTTACGGCCTGCTGACCATCTGTGAAGGTGGCGGCACCGCGAACGCGACGATTATCGAGCGTCTCTGACGCCTTGCTGTGCGCCTTTATTAACCGCCGGCGGTTAATAAAGGCGCACAGCAGTTAGTTGTTCGGCACATCCGCAACCTTGATGTCGAAGTTCGCACTTTCACCGTCAACGCTGGTCACGGTAGCTGTGACGTCGTATTCGGTGCCCTGCTCGGTCAGGATGCACGTGATCGATGCGCCGACTTCGGCGTCGAGGTTCTCCGGACACGTCACGTCGTCGGGTGGCTCGCCGATCTTCTCGGCGAGTTGAGTGGAGATCTGACTTGCGACTTCGGACTTGTCCACTTGCGGCGTCCCGACGCTTGCCGAGCAAGCTCCCGTGGCCAATGCCGCCGAGAGTAAGACGATTCCCACTGCAGGCCTCTTTGTCATGTGAACTCCCAGGGTGCGCCGGTGCTCGCTGCTGCCACCTCAGGGATTACCGCATTCGGGACTGTTCAACCGAGTTGCGCGACGCAGTTTTGCGAGGTCAGCGTCGGCGGACCGTCAAGTTGAAGCCTTCGGGCATCAGGGTGAGCCGTTCGGCTACCTTCAACTCGTAGTCCGGATCGGCCTCGATCGTGTATTTCTGCAAGATGGTGCCCAACACGAGGACCGCTTCGTGAATAGCGAATTGTCTTCCGATGCAGGCGCGTTCACCTGTTCCGAACGGCTTGTACACGTGCGCCGGCCTGGCTTTGATGTTGGCGGGCAGGAAGCGATCCGGATCGAACGCCTCGGGATCGTTGCCCCACACCGGATCACGATGAAGTGAGGGGATGAGCACGAGCATCCAATCGCCCTTCTTCATCGGATACTTGCCGACGAGCGTCGTGTCTTCGAGCGCCGCGCGCCCGTAGGCGGGAGCGGTCGGCCACAGACGCAATGATTCGTCGAGGACGCGTCGTACGTATCGAAGTTTCGCGATCTTCTCGAAGGCGGGCTCCTCGCCCTCCCATACCTTGTCGACCTCGGCTTGCGCCTTGGCCAGCACGTCAGGGTTTCGTGACAGGTAGTACAGCGCGAACGACAATGCGCCGGAGGTCGTTTCGTGTCCGGCGACGAGGAAGGTCACGACCTGATGGCGGATGTTCAGTTCGTCGATACGGTTGGGATCGTTCTCGCGTGCCGCCCGCAGCATCAGTTCGAGAAGATCTTCGGGCCCCGGTTCGGTACTTGTCCGCCGGGCACGGATCACTTCGTCCACAACCTCGGCCATGTACGCCTTGCGGACCTCGTCACGTTGATCGGCGCGACGTGCGAGCACTCGCCCGAGGGCGGTCGACTTCAGGAACGTCGTGCGCTGCGAATGGGAGAGTGTGCCGACCATTGCCTTGACGAACGGATGCTGTTCTTCACGTTCGAAGGAGTCGAACGAGTAGCTGAATCCAGTGCGTCCGATGGTCTCCAGCGTCAGCTTGGTCATGTCTGCGGAGACGTCGATGGGGGAGTCACTTTCACGACTGTCCCAATGGTCGACCAACTCGCCGGCTACGTCGAGCATGGTGCGGTGGTACGAGCGCATCGCAGTCTGGCTGAACGCCGGTGCCAGGAGATTGTGCGCCTTGCCCCAGTTGGGTTCGTGGTTGTACGCCGTGAACAGGCCGTCGCCGCCGATTCCGCGGAGTGCTTTGACTCCAGGTGCAAGGTGCTTCGCGAACCGGGACTCGTCGGACAGTTCTGCCACCATGTCCGCGCCCGAGGCGAAGACGAAGCGATTTCCCAGGACATTTCTCTCGAAGATCGGGCCGAGTTCGCGGCCGATGCTCACGGAGTTCTGCAGCGGTGTCCGGATATTGATCCCGAGAACGTCCCCGAGGACCGGCAGGCGCCACGCCGGATGCGGGATCCGAGCATCGGTCGTCGCCTCTGGAGTGGTGTCGACGCTCATTGTGTGTCCCCCGGGGTGAGATCGCTTACTGAATTGATGTCTAGTACGCAAAGTACGCCTTACTGAATCGGTGTCAAGTAGTAATCTGACTTGCCTATGGTCGCACCACGAAAACGCCTGGACCGAGAGCAGCGGCGCACGCAGTTGCTCGACATCGGCGCGCAACTTTTTGCCGATCGCTCGTACGAGGATGTGTGGATCGAAGAGGTCGCCGAGATTGCGGGCGTCTCGCGCGGGTTGATGTACCACTATTTTCCGACCAAGCGAGACTTCTTCGCCGCAATCGTCGAGCGCGAATCGCAGCACCTGCTCGAGGTGACCGCACCCGATGCGACGCTACCGGTGCGCGAACAGGTGGCAGCCGGGTTGGACGCCTACTTCGCGTACGTGAAGTCGCACAGCAGGGGAGTGCGCGCCATCAACGTCGGGACGCTGTCGGCCGAGGCCGGTATCCGGGCGATTGTCGAGCGCGAACTCGAACAGCAGCAGATTCGAATCCTCGATGCACTGGGATTCGAGGGCGAAAGAAGACGGCTCGCTGCCGTTGCAGTTCGGGGATGGATCGCGTTCGTCCGAGCTGTCTGCCTCGACTGGCTCGATCAACCTTCCATACCGGAGGAAGAGTTGAGAGTGATCTGTCTGCGGACCCTCTCCGGAGCGTTGGGCATCGACCTCGAAACGTGAAATGCCGACTGCGCGGGAGCGGCCGGCATTTCCACGGACAAGTCTGATCAGTCGAGCGTCGAATAGAGATCGTCCCAGCCCTTGGCGACGTACATGTTGGTGTAGATGGACCCGTAGTACGTACTTCCTTGCAGAACGGTGACGTTCCCGGCCTGCACAGCCGGAAGTCTTTGCCACAACTTGGTGTCCGAGAGTTGTTCGAAGGTGGTGTCATTGCTGTCTGTGACAGAAACCATGAACGCGTCGCAGCCTTGCAGACGATCCATCTCTTCGATGCTCAGTCGTCCCTGATTGTCGAAACCGGTTGTGTTCAATGTTCTTCCGCCGATATCGGCGAGCGTCATGTCGGTGGGTTGACGATTCTTCTTTCCCGTTTCCTCCGACACGGGCAGGCTGTCGATGTAGATCGTGGCCTTGTCCGGACTGTAGGACAAGCTTGCGACGGTCTTGCCCGCGATCGCCGAAGCGTGTCGAGAGCGGATGTCGGTGATCAGAGCGTCATAGTCGGTGATCAGGCGATCCATGGTGGGTGTTCGGCCCAGCCAATCGGAGAGCCGGGTCAGGTTCTCCCGCCACGTCTGCTTCGATTCGGTCGTCAGGACAGGAGCGATGGCTTGGAGCTTTGCGGCGGGCCAGTACTCGTTGTCGGCGTTGACGCAGATGATGAGATCGGGTGCGAGTCCGAGGATCTGCTCCAGATTGGGCTTGTCGCTGAGGTATTCGGCCGAGCCGTCGACGGGAACCCACTTGGTGACGGGCGAGATGTTGTATCCGAACACCGGTAGTTCCAGGGCAATGGCGAGCTCGAGGTCGGTTCGGGCGTCGACGGCCAAGACCCGCTTGGGGTTGGTAGGTATGTCGTAGGTCCCCAACGGCGTGGTGACGGTGCGCATTTGAGCGTCATCATCGGCCCCTGAACCGTCGCTGGAACTGCAGGACGACAGAATAGTTGCGACTGCTGCCATCCCGGCTCCGATGCCGAATTGGCGACGGGTAAGTGCGTCGACTAGCTCTTGCCAGACGCGTTCGTCCGGCACGGTAGGTGTGTTGGTCAGCATTTTTTCGATACCCTTCGGTCTGAGTCCGTATCGATCGTAGGGTTGGCGATACCAGATCACCTATATCGAAAACCGCCTGATATTAGTCGATTTCGGCCATGGTCCGTGACTTTCGGGTGATGGCGGCGCCGAAGGCTGCAGCGAGCGGGAACATCAGAACGCCGTACACCGCGGCCGGTACTGCCAATTGCACGTTGTCGAGGAGACTGACGGCGATGGTGATCGCCAACGTGCTGTTGTGGATGCCGATTTCCATGGAACTGGCGATGGCCTGACGATCCTCGATGCCGAATATCCGGGGAACGACGTAACCGATCGAGAGGCTCAGTAGGCAGAACAAGGCAGCGACGACGCCGATGTCGACGAGATAGTCCGCGATGTTCTCGCGCTCGGAAACAACCGTTCCGACGATCACCAGTGCCAGAACCACCGCGGATCCGATGCGGACGGGCTTGTCCATGCGCTCGGCAAAGGCGCTCGAGCGCAATCGAACCCACATTCCGAGGGCGACAGGAATCAGTACGACGGCAAAGACCTGAAGTACCTTCGTGAACTGCAGTCCGAGGGTGCCGTCCGCGTCCTCGGGTTCGAAGTAGCCCAACGCGAAGTTGGTGATGAGCGGAAGGGTGACCACCGCTATCACCGAATTGACCGCAGTGAGTGTCACATTGAGAGCGACATCGCCGCGGAACAGATGGCTGAACAGGTTTGCCGTGGTGCCGCCCGGTGATGCGGCGAGGAGCATCATGCCGACAGCGAGCAGCGGGTCGAGGTCGAACAACGTGACCAGACCGAAGGCCGCGGCCGGGAGCAACAACAACTGACAGATCAGGGCAATCGAGACGGCTTTCGGCGCTTTTGCCACGCGGGCAAAATCTCCGACCGTCAAGGAAAGTCCGAGGCCGAACATGATGATGGCGAGTGCGGCGGGTAGGCCGACGGAGGTGAGTGCAGAGTCCATGAGTTAGTGGCTACTTCCAGTCACTGGGGGAATTTCACTGAAACTACCGTGATGCCCGGATCTGCGTGGCAGTTTGGATACATTGATGTATCGAACCGTGACGGCGTCGGTGAGCAGGGTTATCGTCGAATTATGTGCCGAAACATCACTGAACTTCGTGGACTCGAGCCCGCTGCTACGCCGGAGGAGATCGAGGCGGCCTCTCGCCAATACGTACGTAAGGTGAGCGGAATAGCCAAGGTGTCCGACGCGAACCGAGACGCCTTCGAACAGGCGGTGCGTGAGGTGACCGAAACGACGACGCGCCTGCTCAGTGCGTTGCCGCCTCGCAGACAGCCACCTCAGACCGTCCCTCCGTTGCGTCGCCCGGAAGTACAGGCTCGGATCGCTGCTCGTTCGTCCTGACCCGAGTGGATCTCACAGATATCGACGTATGGGACGTCGAAGCCTTGGATCAACTGTCTGCTGGGTTGGAAGGCGTTCTGGTCGCTCACCGCGTTCGCGACATCCGTCGACGGCTGGATACGCTGCGCAAAGAGGCCGTCGCCGACGACTTGCATATTCGTCAGGATGGAACCGTCTCTGCCGTTGCGCCCATCGCCGACGGTCACCCGCTCCACGTGCACGCCCAGTTGCTCGAGGTCGCAGTTCGAGAACTGATCGGTGAGGCACTGCTGGTCAGCGCGGATCTTCATCATGCGTTGTCTCTGCGGTCTCAGGTCGGCACCGACCTCCGTGACAAAGCTGTGCGTGTGGGGGAGGAGTGGCGAGCGTTCAGCCCTGATCGGCAGCGTCAGATGTTGCGTCATGCACCAGGCCTGATCGCCAACCTCGACGGCATTCCTGCTGCGATTCGCAGCCCGGCCAATCTCGATCGAATTCAATCGGAACGAGCACGGCTGCAAGATGATTCAGTCCGAATCTCGCAAGAACTTCACCGCGAGTTCTTCGGCGGCAGACTGAGTAACACCGGGGCGGGCCAGTGGTACGCCGAACGCAAACTCGAGGATCTGGACGCGCTCGACGAGTTGTTTCGCGCCGAACCTGATCGACGGTTACTGCTCATGGACATGCGCTCGGGCGAACGCGGCTTCGCTGCAATTGCGATCGGTGATCCGGACACAGCGGATCACATCTCCGTGACGATTCCCGGACTGAACACCAACGTCAAGGACTCGATGCGCGGAATGGTCGGCGAGGCAACGCGATTACGAGCCGAGGCGATGCGGCAGCTCGAACTGGCCGGCCGAAAGGAAAGCGTGGCCACCATCGCCTGGATCGGATACGACGCGCCACAGGTGATCGGGCCGGGAAAGTTCGACATCGGTCGGGCCAGCTTCGACGTCAGTCGATCGTCCAAGGCCGGCATAGCCGCCGACGCATTGGGCAGCTTTTTTCACGGTCTTCGTTCTGCGTCGGTCAACGACGGAGTCCATATCACCGCGTTGGGCCACTCCTACGGATCCCTCGCGACTTCTCTTGCGCTGCAACGCGGGGCAAGCGCAGCGGTCGACGACGTGGTGTTCTACGGTTCACCCGGGGTGCGAGCCAAGGTGGAGTCGGACCTCGGTATCGCCGACCGCCACGTCTACGTCATGAAAGCGGAAGGCGACAGTATCGCGGGGTTCGGCCGTTTCGGTGGCGATCCGACGCGCACCGAGTTCCATCGGTTGTCCACGGCCGAGGGGATCACCCCGGATGGAGTGAAACACGAGCGGGCGTTCGGGCATGCGGAGTACGCGAGGACAGGGGACAACGGAGAACTGCGGATGTCGGGATACAACCTCGCGGTTGTGGTTGCCGGACTGCCGGAGTTGGCCGTTATGGCCTGACCTGCTGGCTTACAGTGGCACTCATGCGTCTGAGGCATTCGGCCAGGGGGTTGGTCGTTGACGACCAGTCCCGTCTTCTGCTTTACCGATTCATCGCGCCCGGGGGCGGGCTGACGGTCTGGTGTCCTCCGGGCGGAGGCTTGGAAGGAGACGAAACCCCGTCCGAGGCGCTCGCGCGCGAATTGGACGAGGAGATCGGCTTGCGCGACTACGGCGCAGCCACCCATGTGTGGCATGAGGAGATCCGTGACCCGGCGATATTGCCGGGTTGGGGTGGTGCGATCAACGACTACTTCCTCGTGCCGGTGGCGACCGCATTCGAGCCCTGTGGGTCGTTGGGGCGCGAAGCGCTGGCCGCCGAGCTGGTCGAGCACTTCGAGTGGTGGAGTGTTGACCGCCTCTTGTCACACAGTGGTCGAGAAGTGTTCGGGCCACGCGATTTACCCGACCGGTTTGCACGCCTGGTCAAGGATGGGCCATCGAGTGCGCCGGATCGATTTGTTCGGTCGCAGTGAGGGATGCGAGGTAGCGATTGAAAACGAACATTTCGGCATCGAAACACGGCTACGCTGGGGTTATGGAGCACTACGTGCGTAAGGACCCCATCCCGTACGCTTCTACGGCTGCGCCGGTCAGTTCTCACAACCGGTTGGCGAGGACGGCCCAAAAATTGTGGATGGCTCTCCGAGGGATGATGGGGGATCGGAAGGCGAGTCGATATACCTCGCTCGCTCCGCGGCATCCCGACGGATCACGCACCGCTGTAACATCTTTCAACAGTAGTGGTGGTGGGAAATAGGTATCGGTATACAACACTGCCCGGTGTTCGTCGAATTCTCGACGAACACCGGGCAGTGACGCACTACTCGAACTGGGGTCAGCGGAGGTACTGTCCGCACACCGGCCACGCGCCGGCGCCCTGACCGGCAAGGACGTTTTCAGCAACGCGGACCTGTTCTGCCTGGCTGGCGTTGGCGGCGCTGCCCGCTCCGCCGTAGGCCTCCCACGTGCTCTGGCTGAACTGGAGTCCGCCGTAGTAGCCGTTTCCGGTGTTCGCGGCCCAGTTGCCCGAAGATTCGCATTCTGCGACACCCGACCAGTCGTGGGTGGCTGCGGATGCGGTGCCTGCGCTCAATCCGAGGGCTCCGGCTGCGAGGGCTCCGGCTGCAGCGACAGAGGCAAGTGCACGGGTAACGGTGGTCTTGGTCATTTTTGGTAAATCCTCTCGAGTCCCGCCGACGGAGGACGGTGACCGTCTCAGCTCCGCTCCCACCACTAGGAATGTTGTCGAGTCCGAACCGCGGGGTGGGACGGGCGGTGGCGATTCGGTAATGCCCGGTTGATCGGGCTGTCACCAACCATAAGAGATGATTACGGATTGGTCACGGGTCGGCGTGTCGACACATGTTTGTGCAACAGAAATGCATCAAAGAGTGTTTTCCCAGGTCGCATGGCGATATGCCACCTCTCCCGGCGTTACATAAACGAGATGAAATGTGATGCAAGTCACCTGAAACGTGCCTCGGCGGCGTCGATATGCGGCGAATGTGACACTCGATCAGCCCGGTTTGTCGGCTTTTCGACCCGGTTTTCAGTCGTGCTGGAACCCATGTCCAGCCGTGATCTGTTGTCGACCGACCGGCCCGATTTACCTGTAGGGCAGCAGAATTGACAACGAATAACGCGCCGCTGGCTCAGACGAGATTCTTGCTCGCCTTGATCCGGCGGCGAATGTCGCGCATCTGAATGGTGTTGCCGGCCTGACGAACGGAGCGTGGGATGAACCTGTTGACGAACGACACGAAAATGAAGAGGTGTTCGAACCGGCGGCGGTCGTCTTCGGTCCACTCGAGATCGAGTTGGTCGCGGTAGATCGGTGGAAGGAATCCGACCGTCAGGAACCGCAACAAGTTTCGGAACACCAGGCGTATCGGCCACGCGATCATCTGTAGGTTGACCAAGTCGATCAGGTACTGCTTGGTGCGTTCGTCGATGACGACGCGTTCGCAACCGAGGTTCCAGTAGCGCTCGAAGTCGGCACGTGTGGCCGGCCACATCTCTTCGGTGACCTGCAGCGTCGTTCCCAAAGTTGACGCGGACTTGTAGAACGACTCCGCCTGTTCTTCGGACATCTTGCCGTGCAGCAACTGATGACTGTCTTCGAAACCGATGAACAGGCATGCAGCAACCCATAATTGGAGTTCGCGATTGAAGGCGTTGTACTTGACCGGGCTGTTTGAATCCGACTTCACATGTCGGTGCACCGAGTTCACGGCCTCGCGGTAAGCCTTTCGCTCTTCCTCGTCACCCAGGATCGCGACCGTCAGGTACTGCGTCGTGGTTCGTGCACGCTTCCACGGATGCGCTGTCAGAGCACCCGATTCGACCTTGCTCTCCATGACGCCGTACGCCACCTCGGGCCAACCGAGTTGCAGGATGACGTTGGCAGCGGCTCCGGCGAACGACCAGAAATCGAGTGCGTCGGTGATGTGTGCGGGCTTACGTGCCCACCGTCTACGCTCGGCCGTGATGGTGATGCGTGTCTGATCGGTGCGAAGCGACGACTCGGACTTTTCCGAATCCAGGTAGTGAGTGGGCATGGATCTTCCTCCGCGTGTGGTGAGTTACTTGGTCTCGACGTTGCTCACGAGCCACCGGTCGCCCGAGCGGACCAGGGACACGACCATGCGGTACTTCTGTGTGTTTCCCTCTGGCGCTGCGACATTCTTGGCTTGTTGGTCGACGAACACGAGCACCTTGGCCGACGAATCGTCCAGTGATCCGATGCCGACGTCTGTCGCCGTCGCGCTCGCCTGGCCTTGGCCCCCGGCAACGACTTCCCTCAGGGAATCCACCATCGTTCGGTAGGTGCCGGCAAACTCGTCGGTCGACATCGAGGCGATGGTGTCCTTGTTGACATCGAGGTTCTGATAATCGAAGGAGGACATGATGGTTGAGTAATCCCGTGCGGTGTCCAAAGCCTCCTGCCGCAGCGTGTCTTCCTGATTCGCCGAGTACATCTGGAATCCGAGCACCGCCAATGCTGCGACCAGCGCTACCGCCATTAGTGAGATCAGTGCGTTGCGTGGCTCCTTCAGGCGGTGAAGTAGCGACGGAGAAGTCGGATGTTCGGCCACCTCGGCTTCTGTCTCGTCGAGTAGTGCGTTGTCACCGTGTGCCATTTCCCAGTCCTTCCAACATCAATCTCCAGTAGTTCAGGGCGTCGACTCCGGTCGGGACGAGAATCGGATCTGCGACGACGGGCGGTCCGATCGGAGTGCCCGGGACGGTCGAGTTCTGCAAACCGAGGTCGTTCGGACGCGGAGCATTCTGTGCTCCGCGTTGGACGAGGTCGTCGGCGGGGGGACAGTACATCGCCAGACTCGGACTGGTGGGAGACAGATCGCCGACCTCACGCCGAGGGGTGTCGTAGTTGCAGACCGGCCCCTGGGTCGCAACCAAGGCAAAGTCGGCGCGATCGCCTTTGACGATGGATGCCAGTTTGGCGAGACCTTCAGGAATCGTGACAAGTCCGGTTTCCAGGGCCTCTGTGCGGTCGGAGATGATCGGTGCGACAGTGACGAGATTGGCCAGGACCGCTCCGAAAGTGTTGTGGTACTTGTCGAACAACTGTTGAGCGCTGTTCAGGGCGGCGGGCGAATGATCGGTGAGGTAGATCAGCACCGGCGCATTGGATTCGAGTTGTTCGGTGAAGTTCTTGGCAGCTGCCATTCCCCGGACGAACGAATCCGATTGTGTCGCCATGGAGTCCACCAACGTGGAGGTTCGCGACAGCAGCGCAGCGAGTTCGGCCGACTGGTCGTTCAACTGCGCCGACATGGTCCCACCGTTGTCGATCATCGTCGCCAAGCTCGGGCCGAGCCCGTTGAACGAATTCCCCAGCTCGGTCCCGATGTCGCTGATCGCTTGTGGATCAATCCCTTCCAAGACACCGGACGCCTGAAGCATCAACTGGCTCATCTGGACCGGTTGCTGATCCGCGGGCATGGCGATCTCGTCGCCGTCCCTAAGATACGGGCCGTGGTCTGTGTTGGGGTAGATGTCGACATTCTGAATTCCGGCTGCGGTCCCCATCGTCACCTTGGCGACGCTGTCGGTAGGTATCTCGGTGTTGTCGTTGAGTGAGAGTTCCACCCGAGCCGTGCGGGTGCCTGCGTCGAGTTCGACTTCACTCACTTTCCCCACCTGTACGCCGCGATACGTGACGACCGTGCCCTTGGTCAGTCCGAAGGCGTCGGACATGTTGGCGTGCAGCAGGATTTGACCCCCGAAACCCTGAGGGCCGACCACGTAGACGATCCCGAAAGGGATGACCACAGCAGCGATCAGAGCGAACAGGACAAGTTGAACAAGCGCAAGGCGACTCAACGCAGACCTCCCTGAAGTAGATCGGTGAGAGTTCCCGCTGGTGCGATCGATTGACCGGCCATACCGCCGCTCCAGAGCTTGTCGATCGTTCCCGGAATATCCAGGGCGCCGTCGAAAACGAGGTAGTCGCCCTGCACTGCACCGGTGAAGTTTTCGAGCAACCCGTTCATGTTCGTCAGCGTCTGGCCGATCTCCGAGTTGAACGAATCCAGAGTCCCGACAACGGTCGACGCATCGTGCAGCATCGCGTCGAGGCCGTTGGGAGACGAGTCGAGAATGGTGTTTGCGTTGGTGGCGAGCTGAACGGTCGAGTTCAACAGGCTCGCAATCTGATCCTTCTGTCCCACGAGAATCGACACCACCTGTGGAACGGAATCGAGGTAGTTGTCGACAACTACGCGTTGGCCGGCCAGTTGGGAGGAGACCCGGGCAGCGAGGTCGACGGCCTCGTCGAACTCGCTGCGGTGACTGCTTGCCTCTGCCATGAGCGAGGTGAGGGTCTCGGTCAGAGAACGAACTTCACCGGAGCGCCCGGAAAACGCGGTGTTCAGCTCGCGCACCACGGTATCGAGTTGGTCGATGCCGCTTCCGGTCAGAACCGTGCCGAGGGTGGCAAGCGCACTTTCGACCTGCGGACCGATCTCGGTGCGAGACTCCGGAATTGTGTCTCCGTCGCTGAGCGTGGAGCCGGACGGAACTTCCGGCACCAAGAGTCTGATGAACGGATTGCCAAGTGCGGACGGGAGTTCGACGGAAGCTTCGACGTTGTCGGGCAATGGCGTCGCGGCGTCCAGACTCAGAGTCACATCGGCTCCGACGACATCGGCTGACAGCGCGGATACTCGACCGATGACTTTCTGGCCGCTGCGGACGTCTGCTCCCAACACCAGGCCGTCGGCGCCGGCCAGCTGCAGCGCCACGTTGTACGCGTCACCGTCGGCCGAACGACCCAGGGGTAGGTCTTGAATGCCTGCGCTACAGCCGCCGAAGGCGAGCACGGCCGCAGAACCCACACCGATGATCACGATACCGGCGATTATTCGAACCGATTGCCGCGTCAATTGCCACCTCCGGGGACGGCTCCGCCGGAAATCGCGGAGGCGATGCCGAGCGGATCAGAAGTGCTGAGGGGGAAGGAAATCGGATTCGTGAACCCGGCTCCGGTGCAGATCGGCAACTTGTAGGTGTCGCACAGCGGTTTCGCCACCGCGAACTGAGTCAATGCAGTCGAGACGTTGAGCCGAATGCGCCCGCGCTGATCAGGACCGATTGTCTGGGAGAGGTTCTGCATCATCAACGGCACCAGGTCCATGAACTCGGCGAGGCCGGGTTCTTTGGCAGCCAGAGTGTCACCGAGAACTCGCACGTTGTCGGCTATGGCACCGACATCATCGCCGTGAGTTGTCATGAAACTGTTCAACTGGTCGAAGACCACCTGCAGATCCTGCAGAGGCTGTGAGATGTCCATGTTCTGGCTCGCCCATTGATCACCCAGGACGCCGAGGTCGCCGACAAGTTCGTCGAGGCTGACCTGCCGTGCGTCCAGAGCATTCATCAAAGTGTTGAGATTGTCGACAAGGG
Organism: Rhodococcus sp. RCBS9; assembly: GCF_029457415.1. Classification (NCBI taxonomy): domain Bacteria; kingdom Bacillati; phylum Actinomycetota; class Actinomycetes; order Mycobacteriales; family Nocardiaceae; genus Rhodococcus; species Rhodococcus sp. RCBS9. Next base: position 3,546,941 of record NZ_CP120422.1, read on the forward strand.
CACCGATGTCTTCCGACCGAGCGCCGACAACTCCGGTTGCTGTGCTGAGGTTGCGAATTGCGGTGTTGAATTGATCGCCCTGGCCCTGCCACCCGGCGGCGCCGCGGCTCACGAGATCGCCGAGATTGCCCCCATCCCCGGCAAATGCGTCGGCCAAAGTGCTGACGCTTCCCATCAAGCCGTCGAAATCTATGGGGGAGTGGGCACGTTCGATCGGAATCTGGTCGCCGTCTTTCAGTGTCTCTCCGCCGGTGTACGCCGGGCCGAGTTCGATGTGTCGATCGCTGATCACCGATGGATTGAGGACATAGGCCGAGGCGTCGGCGGGCAGGTCCACGGAGTCGGGCATCGACATCGCTACTCGAACAGAAGTTCCGCGAGGTTCCACCGACGTGACCGTCCCGACGCCGACTCCGAGGACGGTGACCTTGCTTCCCTCGTAGATTCCGCCGACGTAGCTGAAATCGGCGTAGACGGTCTTGGACTGATCTGTTCGTCCGAATATGTACCAACCGGGCAGGGCGATCGCCAAGGTCACTACCAGCATGGCCGTGACGGCTTTTCGTGTATTCACTTGCAGCCCTCCATGATGCCGAGCGCGCAGAGCAGATTGTCCGGGATCACGGCCGCCGGCGCGTTGACGTCGGTCCAATTGCCGGTGCCGGTTGAATCGGTGACCGAACGCAGCGCGGAAGGAAGACGAGTCAACAGCAGGTCGATCTGATCTGCGTTGTTCTTCAGCGTGGTGGTGACCGCGACGAGGTTGTCGGTCATGGCTCCGAACTCGTCCTGACGATCGACGAAAGTGGTGGAGAGCTTCGAGATGATGATTGTCAGGTTGTCGACCAGCTGAGTCAGTGCGTCCTTGCGCATCGCAAGAGTTCGAACGATCGTCTGAGCATTGGCCGCAGTACCGACGATCGAATCGGTTTGTGCCGCAGCCATGTCCGACAGCTCACGAGACATGATGAGAATCTGGTCGATCTGTTCACTGTTCTGCGCGAAAGCCGCCGAGGCGCCGCTGATTCCGGCCAGAGCCCGGCCCACCTGATCGGAATCAGTGGGAATCACCTGCGAAAGGGTGTTCATCATGGACTCCATCGCCTGTAGGTCGACGCCTGTTGCCGCAGTGGTGGCATCACTGCTGACGTCGTCGAGGCTGTACGGCACGGTTGTGCGGGAGAGCGGGATGACCCGCGCCTCGGAGTCGTCGACCACTCCGGCCGGCACGATCTCCAGGTAGCGCTTGCCGAGGACCGTCTTGAGCCTGACCGTCGCCGTGCTCTGGTTTCCCAAAGGCTGGTCCTTGTCCAAGCGGAAGTTGACGACGACGTGGTCGCCGGCAAGGTCGATCGAATCCACTCGGCCCGCGGGAACCCCGGCCACGTAAACCGGATCGGTGTCGGAAAGCCCGCTGGCATTGGCTAACTCGGCTGTGTATGCCGACGTGCGTACGTTGTACCAGAGCTTCGGAATGCCCAAGGCGGCGCCGAGTCCCACCACCAGAACGAAGATTCCGAGACTGCCCAGGGCGAGAGCGGTGCCGCTACCGCTGCGACGGCGATCCCCTTTGAACAGGAAGAGCATGATGCCGACGAACACGTCGATCAGCTTGACCAGGAACATCATGAGCACACCGGCGAGTGTGTCGGACCGAAGATGTTGGCTTCCATGTCGCCTGCCTTCAGAGTGAAATTGCACAGATACAGGCTGATGAAACTTCCGTAACTTCCGATCCGGTTGGCGGCGTCGGCGAACTGGGGAAGGTTGACGAGAAGTCTGTTGAACTCGTCGGTGCTCGCAATCCAACTCCCGGTGACACTTTCGAGTTGTTGCACGGTCTGACCGAATGCACCGTTCGACCCGGCCATGATCTGAGCCAACGACGAGACAGTGCGGTTTCCCTGATCCAAGAGCGAGACCAGTTGATCGTTCTGCCCGACGACGGAAGTACTCAGATCGTTCAAACCGTCCAACAGACCGACCAATTCGGGTTGACGCTCGTCGACGGAGGTGAGAAGAGTGTTCATGTTCGTGAGTAGTTGCGCGAAGACGTCCTGACGGTCGACCAGGCCGGAACTCATGGTCGCGATCTGGTCGAGCAGGGTGGTCATTGCCTGGCCCTGGCCGTTGAAGGTTTCGACAAAACTTCGCGTGAGCGTGTTGACCTGCTCGGGCTGCAGCGCGGCGAACAACGGTTTGAACCCGTTCATCAGGGCCGTCAAGTTGATCGGCGGTGTTGTCTGCGCCAGCGGTATCGTGTCACCTGGTTCGAGCTGTCGTGCGGATACCGTTGTTGCGCTGTCGTCCTGCGTCAGTGCCAGATATCGAGCACCGAGCATGTCGCCGTAGCGCACGGCGGCACGGACATCCGACTCGAGGGAATATCGCGACTCGATTTCGACGTCGACGATCGCCTTGCTCGTCCCGCCTCCGTTGTCGGCGAACGCAACCGAGTCCACGCGGCCGATACGCACACCCGACATGGTGACCGGGTTGCCCGGGTTGAGTCCTTCGACGTCGGTGAACTCGAACGAGTACGAATCGGTGCTTCCGCGAACCGGGACCGACAACGTGTTCGCCACGAACGACGCGCAGGCGACGCCGGTGAGACAGAAGAGTGACAACCGAATTACCTGGCCAGGACGGACCTTCACGGGACGGTCACCTCGTTACCTCTGACCATCGGCCCCAACATCAGTGTTGTTGCCGGGTTGGGGGTATCCGAGGGTTCCGGCGATCCGCCCAGTAGTTGATCTTCGAGGTACCGCAGGGGGGCCGCTTCGGCTACGCCGCCCACGACCGGGGCACTGACGGGTTGTTCAGGCGTCAGGTTGGAGCCCGAACACTGTGCTCCGCGCGAGTCACCGTACTGCGGGCAATCATCACCCGTGTATGGGAGCGGTTCGGCGAACGTGGCAACTGCTGTGATGTCGAACTTTCCGGTGGCGAAGACCCGAGCGCCCGCGGCGCCGAACGTACTGGCATTCGCGAGGGTGGAACGCAGTCCTCCGGGATTGGCCGCGGTGGTTGCGAGTATCTTTCCGGCGGAATCGATCACAGTGATGATGTTTCGGTTGTTCGCCCCGACAAAATCGTCGACGGTAGCGGCGAAGACTGCGGCCGCGCCGATCGAGGACTCGAGATTCGCTCTGTTGGCGACCATGTCGTTCGAGACAGTTGTGGCGGCTGCCAAGGTATCGAGAATGTCGGGGGTCGCACGGTCCAACGCGTCGACGACCGACTTGAATTCGGGTGTCGATTCGAGGAATTGGTGTGCGGCGGGTGTCAGTACGCCGGACGCGGCACTGAGATTGTCTATCGTGGTACCGATCTCGGCTCCGTTTCCGTCGAGCGCCTGGCCCAGCGCAGTCAGGGCTGTCTGCAACTTCTCGGGCTGCATCGCAGTGAGGACGCCCACCAACTTGGTGTACACGTCGTAGAGCGCAACGGCTTCGGGACCGTCGTCCATGTGGATCTCGTCTCCGTCCGCCAGAGTCGTCTGGCCCTGCTCATTCGGACTGTCCACGAGCTGCATGTAGATGTCGCCGAAGAACGTGCGTGGAACAACGCGAGCCACCACGTCAGCGGGAATCTTCGACGCGTCATCGGTCTGAATCTGCAACTGCACAACGGATTCGGCGGTTCCTGATTCGATTTCGCCGATTCGGCCGACGTTGACGCCGTGGTACCGAACCGGAGCTTCACCGCTGATGAGACCGGCTGTGGCTGGAACAGCGACGAAGATGTCGGTGCTCTGCTCGAGATTTCCCGAACCGCGTAGAACCATTGTCACGGCGGCGGCGACGGCTACGACTATGGCGATCGCGCCGCGAAGGGCGTACACGATCTTCGTGCGTGTAGTGAGTCTGTCCACGGCTCAGACCCCCATTCCCGGGATCTGGGGCACGAGGCCCCACAGCGCGAAAGTCATCAGTACGTCGAGGATTCCGATCGCGAGGATCGCAGTTCGGAGCGCGCGCCCGGCCGCTTGCCCGACGCCGGCCGGACCACCGGAGGCATAGTAGCCGTACGCGCAGTGAACCAGCGCGACAACAGCGGCGAACACCACGGCCTTGAGACCCGAGTACAGGAGATCCTGCGGAGAGATCGCCAGATGGAAGAAGTAGTCGTAAGTACCGGCCGATGCGCCGTTGAAGAACACGACGACCAGTCGGGTCGAGAGGTAACTGGCCAGGAGTCCGATCATGTAGATCGGGATGACACAGATCATGGCAGCGATCACCCGGGTACCCGCGAGGAAGGGGATCGATCGGATCGCCATCGAGTCCAGCGCGTCGATTTCGTCGGAGATACGCATGGCCCCGATCTGGGCGGTGAAACCCGTTCCGACCTTGGCGGCCAACGCGATCGCGACGACAACAGGGGCCAGTTCACGGGTGTTGGCAACCGCGGACAGCATGCCGGAGAGCGAGGTCATCCCGACAAGCTCGAGGCCCCGGTGGGTCTCGACGCCCAACATCATCGCCGCGGCCAGCGACATCGCGAAGACGATCCCGATGGTGCCGCCGCCGGACAACAAGGAATTCGTGCCGAAGCTGACCTCGCTGATCTGACCGAGTACATGCTTGCGGTACTTGGTGAGCGCAAAGGGGATCGATGCGATAGTGCGGACGTAGAAAGTGACGTGCTGACCGAGGGAGACGAGGCCGTCGCCCGCGGTTCGCAGGGGTCTGCTCGCTTGACGTGCTCGAACACGGAGATCGACGAGCGACATCAGAATTCACCGACTGCCGGGACGATTACGGTGTAGAGCGCGGACAACACTGTGTTCACGATGAAGACGAGCGCGAACGCGATGACCACGGCTTCGTTGACTGCGTCGGCAACGCCGCGTGGGCCACCTTTTGCATGTAGACCTTTGAAGGTGGCGACCAAAGTCGAAGCGATGCCGAAGACCGCAGCCTTCACCAAAGCCATGACGAAGTCGGAAGATCGCCCGTACTGACTGAACGTTGCCATGAACGTTCCGGCCGGAAGATGCTGGACGTAGATGTGGTACAGGTAGCACGCGATCACACCGCCGAAGGTGACCATCGAACACAGTGCAAGGGAGACGATCACTGCCGCAACCAATCTCGGTGCGACGAGGCGCTCGATCACGTCGATGCCCATCACTTCCATCGCGTCGATCTCTTCCCGGATCTTTCGTGAACCCAAATCCGTGCAGATCGCCGATCCTGCGACACCGGCCATCATCAACGCGCACACCAGCGCCGCGGCCTGACCGACGATGATGAAAGCTACGACAGCTCCGGAATATCCACCGGCTCCGATCCGGCCGGCCAGTTCACCGACCGAGACGGCGATGAATACACCGATCGGAATCATGAGAAGCAGCGACGGGCCGGTGCTGACGCGACCGATGAACAGGGTCTGAGTAACCGTCTCGTGCAATGAGAGTCGTCTGCGCAGGATTGCCGTGAACAGGCCGAAGAGTGCCTGAACCGAGAATCCGATCAGATAGCCCCCCTGTAACGCTACGTCTCGCACCGGGCCCTTCGCGGCTGGCAGCTCGTACGTCATCTAATTGAATTCCTTTGCAGATCAACAGTGTTCGGCACGGAGTTCGAACTGTTCGAGCGCTGGCGGTCGAGCGAACTGCCTGTGAAGCATCTCACACATATATGTGTCCAAGCAAGCATTATGTGAACCGAAATTCTCGTCGAACTGTCAGCCCTGTTGACCGAGTTTCCTTCATTGACGTGGAGATATCGGAACTGTTCATATCGACATCCTGTGTATGTTTACGAATATTCCGAATCTGTCAGTCGGATTGCTTCGTGGATGCGGGCTGGATGCTTCGAGCGGTGACCCTACCCACTGCTGGTGGCCACAGGCAACGTTTTGTTAACGAAGATTCTCGGTGGAAGCAACGGGGGAGGTGGCGAAGGGTGAGTGGTGTGTTCTGATCAAAGGCAGCGTTACCTGCATGTCTGAAACTCTAGACGCGCGATGTGCTGAAATCGGTGTACGAGTTTTCAGAATCATGCTTATGCTGATTCTCGTCTGATGAGCAGGCGGATCGAAGTGCTTTGTGCGTGAGGGCTGGAGAGTGGGGTACACGGTGAGCCTGAACGATCAGTTCGTCGACGCGCAGACGTCGAATGGGATTGTTCGGCAGCCGAGGTCCGACTCCGTCAAGAGGCGACCAAAGGACCGCAAGGCGCAGATCGCGGCTGCAGCGGCAATCGCGTTCAGTGAGCGCGGATATCCTGCTGTCAGTGTCGACGACATCGCGTCGGCGGTCGGTATTTCGGGTTCGGCGCTCTATCGGCACTTTCCGAACAAGTACGCGATGTTCCGCCACGCGGCACTGGAGTTGACCGGAGCGCTCGCCAGTGCCCTCGATGCCGTTTCGGTTGCGCCTGCGGCAACCGATGCGCAGCGGTTGCGCGAAGATCTGATTGCAGTGATACGAACGACGATCCGCAATCGGCGTACGGCCGGAATCTATCGTTGGGAGAGCCGGTTTCTCGACACCGATGATCGGAAATCCGTTCGAGCGCAAGCCAGTACGGTCAATCGCCGAGTAGCCCGGTATCTTTCGCGCTCCGAACCCGCGATGACGGCGAGGGACGAGACCCTTGTCGTGGCAGCGATGTTCAGCGTCATCGGCAGTATCACCGTCCATAACCTGTTGCTGCCCCAGCGAGCGATGGAGAAGGTTCTGCTCGACGCGTGTCTGGCGATAGATCAAGGTGAGGGTGCAATCACCGCTAGCCGCTTGGAGCAGTCCTCGTTACCTCGAACCGTGACCACGAACAAACGTGAACGTCTCTTGCAGGAAGCCGTGCGCCTCTTCGACTCTCGCGGGTATCACGACGTCAGCATCGAAGAGATCGCCGCGGCCGCCGGCTTGAACGCGTCCGGTATGTACCGCTACTTTCCCAGCAAGGCAGAGCTTCTCGGCGCCGTGTTCTATCGAGCTGCAGATCGCTTGGACTTGGCGACGGCAGCGGTCTTCGACTCCGCGACTTCGCACGAACAAGTGCTCCGGTCACTGTCGGCGATGTACGTGGAGTTGTCGTTTGCACAGCACGAATTGATGTCGGTCTACTTCTCCGAGATGAACAACCTTCTGCCGAGTCATCGAAGCGATCTGAAGAATCGCCAGAAGCTTTACGTGGTCGAATGGGCGCGAGTGCTCGGAGAGATTCGTCCTGAGCTGTCGGCAGTAGAGGCGAAGTTCGTAGTTCACGCTGCGCTCAACCTGGTCCCGGATGTCGGCCGCATGATGAAGTTCGACGCTGCCGCAGAGAACGCGGCCATGTTGCAGGTGTTCATGTCGGCAGTACTGTTCGGCCGTCGGGCTTCGGCCGCCTGAAGCGTGTCGGTGAGTGTGCGTAGTCTGGCCCACTATGAGCGAAGTCGTGTCACTGGCAGCTGCCCGTCGCATAGCGCTTGCCGCTCAGGGATTCGGCAAATCGCATCCCACGACGGTGACGCGTCGCAATCTGGTCGGCGTGATGGACCGGCTGCAGGTGCTGCAGATCGACTCGGTCAATGTCTTCGAACGCAGTCACTACCTACCCGTTTATGCGCGATTGGGCGCATACGACAAATCCAGACTCGATCAGCTTGCCTTCACCCCCGGTTCGGGATACCTCGAATACTGGGGTCACGAAGCAACGTTCTTGCCGGTGGACATGTGGCCGTTGTTCCGCTGGCGGATGGACCAGTTTCGCGCCAAAGCGTTGAGTGACAAGGACGGGTGGGCTTCCGATCGGCGCGTCTTCCTCGATTGGTTGCGGCAGGAGTTGCGCGACAACGGTCCGATGGCGGCGAGCGAGATCGAACACGAGGCGAACACGCGGCGCGGTCCGTGGTGGGGGTGGTCCGACGTGAAGGTCGGGCTCGAGACGCTGTTCCGTTGGGGCGAGGTGGTCTCGGCGGGGCGCGCCGGTTTCGAGCGTCGTTACGGCCTGGCCGAGCAGATGCTTGCACCCGAGATACTCGACGCACACGTCGAGCGGTCGGAGGCGATACGCGAACTGGTGCTGCGGGGTGTGAAGGCACACGGTCTCGGCACCCTCGACGACATCGCCGACTACTTTCGTCTGCCCAGCGCAGAAGCACGAACGGCCTTGCAGGAACTCGAAGACGCCGGCAGCGTGCGCCGGGTGTCCGTCGACGGCTGGGAGCGTCGAGGCAAGGCAAGGGAGGTGTGGATCGATCCGCGAGCGAAGCGTCCCAGGTCCATCCGTGCGGATGCGCTGTTGTCACCCTTCGACCCGGTAGTGTGGGCACGCGATCGAGCGTTGCGGCTCTTCGACTTTCACTACCGGATCGAGATCTACACTCCGGCGCACAAGCGAGTTCACGGATACTACGTGCTCCCGGTGTTGATCGACGACAAGATCTGCGCCCGAGTTGATCTGAAGAACGACCGTCAGAACCGTCGACTGCTTGTCCGCGCGGCGTGGGCCGAACCCACCGCGGACGCCGACACTGCGCCGCGGTTGGCGGAACTCCTTCGGAGAACTGCGCGTTGGCAGGGCTGCGACACCGTCGAGGTGGAGAACAAAGGTACGTTGTCTCAGCAGTTGGCCGCCGCCATGAGGTGAGCCTTCAAGGCCGCGAGGGAGATTGTCATTCGGGAACGGTTATCCGCCCGTCGATTGCGGCCCTGCTGATGGAATTTCTCAATGCGGAACAACTTCCGGATCGAATTCTCGGCGGTTCAGCATCGTCGCGGTACTCCAAACATGCCGTGCGCGAATCTGATCGCCACTGGGTCGACGTGTGATGCCAGCTGTTCTTCTCCACGAGGACGTATGTTCCGCACCGCTCGCAGTCCAGCGGTTCCATGGTCATTGCCCTACTCCTGCGGCGGCCCTGCGTGCGATGTTGGCAGCGACTTCCTGCTTCCACACTTCGATGGGTTTGCTTGTGTCCATCTCGAATTCGAAACGGTCGACCATCTCGGGCGTGACGTCGGCGACGTCCACGTAGAACTGTTCATACCACCGCCTCAGTTGGTATACCGGACCGTCCTCGGTGCAGAGCAGCGGATTGTCGATGCGGGTCTTGTTCTTCCAGATCTCGATGTCCTGCTCGAACCCGACACCGATGTATCCGATCATCGCGTCGACAAGTTGATCGGCGAACTCGGCGGGCATCTCTGCGGACTTCTGGACGGTAATGCCGTACATGAGTACGAATTTGTTCGGGCTCACCGGGTAGTGGCAGTTGATCAGCACCGAATCGGTCGTGAAGTTCTCGTAGACGTAGCGCAAGTCGTCGATCATGAACGACGGTCCGTGGTAGGCCGCTGTCGAAAGATTCGACACCAACTTCGGTACGTCGGGGTCGGTCCAGGTCACGATGTCGTCGCGGTTGATGCCGCTCTGCTCCTGGATGGCGACGTGTCCTTCGAAGACGTTCTTGAAATAGGTGGGGAACGAGAAGTGCACGTAGAAGAAGTGCGCCATGTCAACGACGTTGTCGACGATTTCTCGGCAGTTCGTATCGATGACTATCGACTTCCAGACCCAATCGGTCCACTCGTGCTCCGCAGACTTGATGATCGGTATGGCGACTTCGGCAGGAGGCGGATTGCCTTCGGGGTCGTGCCAGACGAAGAGCAGCCCGTCTTGTTCGAGCGCAGTCCAAGCGCGGGTCTTGGCAAGCGGGGGGACACGTCGAGCATAGGGAATCGCGGTGCACTTACCGTTGCCTCCCCACCTCCAGTCGTGGAAGGGGCACGCGATCGAATCGCCCTTGACCGTGCCCTGACTCAGGTCGCCGCCCATGTGACGGCAGTACGCGTCGAGGATCTTCAGTTCGCCATGCGAGTCGGAGAAGACGACCAGTTTGGTACCGAAAGCTTCGACGGAATGCGGGTTCCCGTCGCTGTAGTCCTTGGCGAGGCCGAGGCAGTGCCATCCGCGGGCAAATCGAGTGGGAGGTTCTCCCTGGTCGATGATGCGAACCTCTTCCGATTCATTGACATCCGCAATTGTCATGTTCTTCCTTTCGTGAGTGCACCCGGTGGGCTGGACCGAGCGACGTTGTACGACAGTCGAAGGGGGGTAAATCTCTGGGCAAGTCACATACGCTGCGACGAGATGTTGCCGCCGTCGACAACCAATTCCGTTGCGGTGATGTAACTTGCTTCGTCGGACAGCAGGAAGCGGACAGCGTGTGCGATTTCCTCCGGGCGACCGAGCCTGCCGAGGAGGATGCGTCGTTCGAATGCCCCGTCACCCAATGCGTCTACGGTCGGCTGAAGCAGAGGGGTCAGAATCTGTCCGGGAGAGACGCAGTTGATCCGAATGCCGTCCGGGCCCAGTCGGTCCGCCAGCGATCGGACCATCGACAACATCCCACCCTTTGCAGCGGAGTAGACAGGGTTGATTGCATTGCCCAAAGTTGCGTTGATCGAAGCGATTCCGACTATTGCCGAACCGGGATTGGCCGTGAAATCAGGCATCAACTGTTGAACCAACAGGATGAGCGGACGTAGATGGGTGTTGATACCCGTCTCCCACACGTCGAGCGTCACTCCTTCGAGGGATCCGATATCGACGACCCCGGCGGAGTGAACAAGTCCGCCGATGGAGGGAAGTGAGGAACGGGTTGTGGCCAATGCGGCCGCGTAGTCGTCCGCTCTCGTGAGATCGATTCCCACTCCGATGGCGTCGATGCCGAATTCGGAGGAGATCACTGCTGCCTGATCGACCGCTTTTGCCTCGTCGATATCCCAGAGAGCGACTGGTCGTCGGATCGCCGCGAGCGCGCGGGCGGAGGCCAATCCGATTCCGGATGCGCCGCCGGTGATGATCACGCCTGTCGACGGGGATGAAGCATTCATGTGTCCTCCTGATTTTGAAGCGTTCTGCTCGGCGCCGCATGATCTGATGGGCTCCGGTCATCACTGTGACGAGGGATGGATTCGGGCTCAACGAACATGACCGATCATCGGTATAGGTGCTGGTGAGAGCCCATGCAGATGCATCTCCCGCTGCGTGGGAAACGTACTGGCGTCGTGTGTCCACGGAAGCTCAGATGGGCGGAACGAATGTTGGCTGCCGAAGCGGCGGGCCACCGGAACGGAGACATCGATGTTGGTCGGACCGATCACCGAAGAGTCCATCCCCATGTCAACTCTCGACAGACTGTCGGTGGTGGTGGACTGCTTTCGTGACGCGCCTCGGCTGACATTGGGGGAGGTCGCGCGCCGAACCGGGATTCCGCGATCGTCCGTGCACCGGATGCTACTGAAACTCGTGAGGATGAACTGGCTACGCCGCGAAGGACTCGAGTACGAGATAGGCGACAAGCTAGGAGATCTGGGCGCGCTCTCGCTGTATCGAAACAAAGTGGATCGAGTGGTTACGCCCCTACTTCAGCAATTGCATTTCGTGACTGGACACGCCGTGCACCTCGGGGTGTTGGAAGGAAACCATGTGCGCTACATCCAGAAGATCGGGAGCCTGATGGTCCCCGACCTTCAGACTCGCGTCGGCTCACGTATCCCAGCGCAAGCGTCGACCATCGGGAAGTCACTGTTGAGCGCCGGCAACAGATCGGTGGCATCGTCGCACAACGCCAATGACGTTCGCCAACACGCAGTTGCGTTCGGAATCTGCAATTCCGGGATGGGCTGTATCGGCGCGCGAATCGGGGTGCTCGACCACATGCCAGTAGGTCTCTCGATTTGTGGGCCCTTGATTCGCGGCACGATAGACAAGAGGAACGCCGCTCCCGTACAGATGGCGGCAGCAGCGATCTCGCAGTATTTCGGAATGATCGACGGGTTCGAGCAGGAGAAGACGGGATAGTCCGACAAACGCAAAGAGTGCGCCTCCCCCCACTACGCGTAAAGCGCAGTGGGGGAGACGCACTCGGATAGAGCTGTGTCAGCGAAGAGCCGCAAGCGCGTCGATACGCCCCGCGGCACCTTCCACGATGCTTTCGATCAGTTCCTTGCAGCTGGGCAGATCGTTGATCATGCCGACAACCTGACCCGAAGCAAGAACACCGGCTTCCGTGTTGCCCTCGACCAGTCCGGCCTTGAGCAACATCGGTGTGTTGGCTGCCATGATGATCTGCATCAGCGTGCGGTCACCCGACCGCTTCATCGCGAGACCGTCCTTGGCGAGGGTCGACCACTTCATGCCCGTCATGGCCTTGAACTTCGTGGCATTCTTGGCCGCGGCGATCAAACCGGTTGCATAGCTGGAACCTTCGAGGCTGTTGACCAGGTCGGTGTTGAGCACACGATGAGGCATGCCGTCGACCTTGCGGGAGACAGTCGTATCCGTCAGTCCGCGCTTGAGATACTCCTGTTTGACGGAATCGGGCACCGAAGAGTCGCTGGTGAGAAGGAATCGCGTTCCCATCGCGACACCGGCAGCGCCGTACGCCAGTGCGGCAGCCAGCCCGCGGCCGTCGAAGAATCCGCCACCGGCGATGACCGGAATATCGACCGCGTCGAGAACCGAGGGGAGAAGCAATGTCGTGGCCACACCGCCGGTATGGCCACCACCTTCGCCGCCCTGGACGATGACGGCGTCCGCGCCCCAGGATGCAACCTTGACCGCGTGCTTCGCGGCACCGATCGAGGGCACGACGACGATGCCGTGGTCCTTGAGCTTGGCGATCAGTTCCTTCTTGGGAGCCAACGCAAACGACGCGACCTTGACGCCTTCACGGATCAGCAGATCCGCGCGTTGCGGGGCGTCAGTGGCGTCGGCACGCATGTTGACGCCGAACGGCTTGTCCGTGAGCTGCTTCGTCTTCTTGATCGCGTGCTCGAGCTCGTCGTACGTCATCGTGGCCGAAGCCAGGATGCCGAGACCACCGGCGTTAGCCGTTGCCGACGTGAGGGCGGGACCGGAAACCCAGCCCATACCCGTCTGCACGATCGGGTACTCGACACCGACCAGTTCGGTCAGCGCGGTCTTCAGGGTGGGGGTCATGCCGAGACCTCACGGTCCCGGAGGTTGCGCGGATCGAGGGTTTCGCGGATGAGGTGAAGTTCTTCGGCGGTGGGGTCACGGGTGATACCGGCCTCGGCGAGTCCGGCAACCTCGAACGAGGTGTTCTCGGCTACCTCTTCGGCGGTGACGCCGGGGTGAAGGCTCAACGCGCGGAGGGTGTTTCCTGGTCCGCCGAAGTCGAAGACACCGAGGTTGGTGACGACGCGGGGGATGTTCAGGTACTTGTAAGCCGGGTTCTCGGGATCGATCTGGTCGTAGCCGACACCGCACACCACGTCGACCTTGTCGACGAACACTCGCTTGGAGTGCTTGGGGACGAAGTAGCTCGTCGCGTGGTTGATGGTGTTACCCGGGGCGCCGCGCACACCGAACATCTGACGCGTCGGCTGCTGAAGCGGGCCGAAGGCGGAGAGGTTCTGGTTGCCGTGGCGATCGAGCTGATTGGCGCCCATGACTACGTGACGGCGGCCGGAAGCGACGACGTCGAACACCTTGCGGAAAGGCATCCATCCTTCGACGGGACCCTTCGTTCCGACGGCCGGAGTGTCCTCGAGAATGAGGGCTTCACCATCGGTGATCAGCAGGTCGGGCTCGGTGGTGAGTCGAGCCAGGCGAGCGCCGATGGTGGACGACGTCGACATCGGGCTGGCCATGATTTCGCCTGCACCGGAGAAGATTTCAGCGCAAGCGAGAACAACGTACTCTGCGCGGGTGACGGTGGATTCGCTCATTTTGCCTGCTCCCCTGCCTTTGATGAATCGGCAAACTTCTTTACTGCGGCTTGGTAGTCCTCTTCGCTGCCGGAGAGGAAGGTGTCGACGAACGCCTGCCACGACTCGGGGGTCTTGGCGGACTCGGCGTAGTGACGCTGGAACTTCTCGTCGCGGCCGTAGCTTTCGCCGGCCAACGTGAAGTGCGCACCATTGGGTGCCTCGACGACGGCGTCGACCATCATGCGGTTGAGCAGAAGGTTCTGCAGTGGAACGGATTTGACCAGTTCCTCGGTCTCGACGATGCGTTCGACGGAGACGTAACGCTTTTCGGCCGCCATGCAGTACAGGTCGTCGAAGTACGGGTCGACGCCGTTGTACGCGGCATTGCCGTGCTTGTCACCGAGATTGAGATGAACGAACGACGCATCGAGGTTGAGCGCGGGCATCGCGATCAAGGTCTCGGAGCGGCCGTCGGCCTCGGGGTACGGGGAGGTGACGGTCTTGAGTTCGTCGCCCCAGAAGTTGCGGACGTCCGAACCCAGGCCGGCGCGGATCGGGAGGAAGGGAAGGCGAGCGGCAGCTGCTTCGAGGCCGCACTTGACCATGCCCTCGTCCATCTCGCGGACTTCGATCTCACCGGCGGTGCGTGCCTTGGCAAACCACGGGTCGTAGAACGGCGCGGAGTCGAGGGACACGAAACCGTAGTACGCCTTCTTGACCTTGCCGGCCGAGCACAGCAGTCCGAGATCCGGTCCGCCGTAGGTGACCACGGTCAGGTCCTTGATGTCCGAACGCAGAATCGCACGCACGAAGGCCATCGGCTTGCGGCGAGATCCCCAGCCGCCCAAGCCGATCGTCATTCCGCTGCGGAGTTCGCCTACTACCTCGTCGAGCGACTTCGTCTTGTCACGCTTGCTAGCCATGTTTGTCTCAGCCTTCCTTCTGGGTTGCATTCTCGCGCGGCTTGCCGGTCGCGACGAACTCGTCGCGGTGTTCGTCGGACACGCCGAGGAGGTTGAGTTCGAAGGTGTAGCCCTGCTCGAGGCGGTAGCTGCCCTTGACGTCCACCGGGTCGATGCCGTTGATGGCTTCCTTGGCGCACCGGATGATGCGGGTGTCCTTGGCAGCGATCTTCGCGGCGATCTCGCGAGCGCACTCGTCGAGCTTCTCGCGCGGGACCACGTCGTAGACGCTGCCGAACTGCTTGAGTGTGTGCGCGTCGACGCTCTGTGCGGTGTAGTAGAGCGTGCGCATCATGTGCTGTGGCACCAGCCTCGAGAGGTGTGTGGCAGCGCCGAGTGCGCCGCGGTCGACCTCGGGGAGGGAGAAGATCGCGTCGTCGGAAGCGACGATCACGTCCGCGTTGCCGACGAGTCCGATGCCGCCGCCGACACAGAATCCGTTGACGGCCACTACGACGGGTACAGCACAGTCGTAGACGGCAGCGAAGGCCGCGGCGCAACCGCGGTTGGCGGCGACCAGCGCGTCGAATCCCTCGGTGGCCTGCATCTCCTTGATGTCGACGCCGGCGTTGAATCCGCGTCCCTCGGCTCGCAGGATCACTACGTGAGTGTTGAGGTCCTTGCCCGCGTCGAGGATGGCGTCGGCAAGCTCGAACCATCCCTTGGACGGGATTGCATTGACCGGCGCGTAGTCGATGGTGACCGTGGTGATGCCGGTTCCGTCGGAGGAGGTGCTGATGCCCATATCGGGATTCCTTACGTCTGTGTACCAAACCAAGCGATTGCTTGGTAAGTTAGCACACAAGCGGAGCCGACAAGCCCGAGCAGAGTGCATTAGGAGACAAATATGAGTGGATTGGTCGACGGACGCGTAGTCATCATCACCGGGGCTGGCCGCGGTATCGGACGTGCGCATGCATTGGCATTTGCTGCCGAGGGCGCCAAGGTCGTCGTCAACGACATCGGTGCGGGTGCCGACGGTTCCGCGACCGGTGAGAGTCCGGCCGAGCAGGTTGTCGCGGAGATCATCGCCGCCGGTGGCCAAGCAGTGGTCAACGGAGACGACGTCGCCGACTGGGCGGGCGCCGAGAATCTGATCAAGACCGCGATCGACACCTTCGGTGGCCTGGACGTACTCGTGAACAACGCAGGCTTCCTGCGGGACCGCATGCTGGTCGGTATGAGCGAGGGCGAGTGGGACGCGGTGATCCGCGTGCACCTCAAGGGGCACTTCGCGCCGCTCCGTCACGCAGCTGCCTACTGGCGCGCCGAGGCCAAGGCAGGCAAGACCGTCGACGCACGCATCATCAACACCAGTTCGGGTGCAGGACTGCAGGGTTCGATCGGCCAGGGCAACTACGCCGCGGCCAAGGCCGGCATCGCCGAGATGACCATCCAGGCCGCCGCCGAGCTCAAGAATTACGGAGTCAGTGTCAACGCGATCGCGCCTGCTGCGCGCACACGCATGACTGTCGGCGCGGGCGGGGCGATGGCAGAAGCGATGGCAGCTCCGGAAGAGGGCTTCGACGCCATGGCTCCCGAGAACATCTCGCCGCTGGTCGTCTGGCTCGGTAGCGCCGAGTCCAAGGACGTCACGGGCAGGGTGTTCGAGGTAGAGGGCGGAAAGATCACCGTCGCGGAGGGCTGGCGTCACGGCCCGAGCGAGGACAAGGGAGATCGCTGGGACCCGAAGGAGATCGGGCCCGTCGTGGCAACGCTGTTGGAGAAGGCGGAGATTCCGACGCCGGTGTACGGGGCGTAGGGCCTCCGGCCCCGTGAGTGGTTAAGGAGTGCAGGGACTCCTCAACCACTCACAGGCGGCGTGCCGCCTACGCGGGCGCCCGAACCACCAACACGGTGCCGGGGAACTCAGCTGCGAGTTCGCGCCGCGAATGCTTCACGCAGGCGGTGCCGTAGCCTTTCTTGCGAGATTCCGGCGCGATCCAGATCGCCACGTTCACCTCTTGGCCGTCGAGTTCGCCGAATACCAGGCCGACGCTCTTCGGGCCGTCGCCGGAAACGTCCTCGGCGACGAA
Organism: Rhodococcus sp. RCBS9; assembly: GCF_029457415.1. Lineage (NCBI taxonomy): Bacteria > Bacillati > Actinomycetota > Actinomycetes > Mycobacteriales > Nocardiaceae > Rhodococcus > Rhodococcus sp. RCBS9. Next base: position 3,563,620 of record NZ_CP120422.1, read on the forward strand.
CCAGGCAGCGCTCTCGTCGTCGATCCGACCGAGACCGCCGACGCGCTCGGCTTCGATCCGATCCTCGCTCCACGGCTTGCCGTCTTCGCCGAGCTGCTCGGCCGAGCGAATCGTGAACAGTGCCTTGTCGTCTGCGCTGTCGCTGAACGGACGCAGGGTGAAGTTCTGCCCGCTGCTCGCGGGACGATCGAGCGTCGTCCATTCGAGAGTGGCGTCGAGATTCTCCAGCTCGCCCTGGATGCGATCGCGCGCTGCCTTGGTCAGTGCGCTGAACTTGAGGCTCAGAACTGCTTCGGCATTTGCTTCCGACGTGCCGAGGAGTTCCGCGACGGTGGTCAGTGCCTCCTGGTGGTCCTTGCTGTCGACCACTGCGTCCAGCACCTCGTGGCGACGCTCCAGCGCACGCACGAGGGCTGAGGTGATCTCGCGTCGGTCCAGGATTTGATCTTGAATATGCGTCGTCATATATGCGACTCCTTGCTGTGTTCGAGGCTCTGTCGAAACGCCGTGCGGACCGTACGAGTCAATAGTGCTCCAACTCGCCGGTTATGGCACGCGTTCAGCCTCCGGTGCGGCGAACGAGCCGTTCGTAGCGCTGGCGGGCGGCTTGAGTGCTTCCGAGTCCCAGCCCGAAAGCGATGTCCTGCCAGGTCATGCCCCGTTCGCGGGCAATCCCGAGGAACAGTGCTTCCAGCTGTTCCATTTCGGCTCGGGCCTTGGGGATCAGAGTCAACGCAGCCATGACGTCGGCATCGTCGACCTCGGGTTCGTTCGGCTCAGGTATGTCGGTTCCGCCCGCAAGACGAGCCACGACGCGCACCGCGCCGTAGGGCTCGAGCATCTCCGGATGAGATTGCCGCGCGCGCTGGCTTGGGGTCGCGCCGTGGCGCTCGCTGATTCGAAAGAGTCCGGCGTACTCGCGATGTGCGCGTTCGCGGCCGGAATCGATCGGTCTGAACTGGTCATCGGTCATGAACCCAGGGTGGCACGAACCCGGGTCAATGTAAACGTTTTGTTGTAAACAGTTCGTTTAACTCTTCAGTGGCTCGCACACGATGACGGGAATGACCCGGTCGGTCCAGGCCTGATAGTTGTCGAAATCCGGATACATCGCCCTCAACATCGGCCACAGCCGAGCGCGCTCGTCCTCGGCCGCGACGCGGGCTTTCATCGAGCGGATCCGAGACTTGATCTGCACCGTCACCACCGGGTCTGCCTTGATGTTGAGGTACCACATCGGGTTCTTCGGAAGACCGCCTTGCGACGCCACCAGAATCACGTTCTCGCCGTCCTCGAGGAATAGCAGCGGGCTGATCCGCTCCTCGCCGGATTTGCGACCGGTGGTGGTCAGCAGGCAGATCGGCAGCCCGCGAGGGAACGCGCTGCCGACCCGCCACTTGCTACCCAGCCGCCCGTCGGTGGCGCGATACATCGCGACGTTCGCCTTCGACATCCACTTGATGATCTTGACCGTCGCCGGAGCGTCGAGTCCCTTGGGTTTGGCTGGGGGAGTAGTCATCTCAGATACGCTCGATGATGGTTCCGGTGGCCAGTGCGCCGCCGGCGCACATCGTGATCAGAGCCGTCGAGCCGTTGCGACGCTCGAGTTCGTGCAGTGCGGTGGTGATCAGGCGAGATCCCGTGCTGCCGACCGGATGGCCGAGAGCGAGCGCGCCGCCGTTGACATTGACGTTGTCGAAGTCAGGTTCGTGAACCTGAGCCCAGGACAGTGCGACGGATGCGAATGCTTCGTTGATCTCGAACAGATCGAGGTCGCCGATCTTCATTCCGCTCTTCTCCAGGACACGGCTGGTTGCCTGCACCGGTCCGTCGAGGTGGAATTCCGGTTCCGAGCCGACCAGCGCCTGGGCGATGATGCGGGCTCGCGGCTTCAATCCGAGCGCGCGAGCCTTGTCCTCGTCCATGAGCAGGACTGCGGCCGCGCCGTCGGAGATCTGGGAAGACGTTCCGGCCGTGTGAATCCCGCCTTCGAGGACGGGCTTCAGTCGGGCAAGGGACTCCGCCGTCGTATCGCGCAGGCCCTGATCGCGATTGACGACCTTGGTCTCGCCCGTGAGGTTTCCTTCCTTGTCGACCTGGGGTGCCGAGAGTTCGAGAACCTCGCGGTCGAAACGTCCTTCCTCCCAAGCCTGCTTGGCCAGCGCCTGCGAGCGGACGCCGAGGGCTTCGATGTCGTCGCGGGTCAGTCCGCGTCGACGCGCGATGCGTTCTGCAGCTTCGAATTGGTTGGGCATGTCGATGTCCCACGTCGCGGGTCGGCGCGGTCCGGCCTGATCGCCGACGTTGGCGCCGAGGGGAACCTGGCTCATGGCTTCGATGCCGCAGGCGATACCGGCGTCGATGGCGCCGGTGGCGATCAGACCGGCGATCAGATGGTTCGCCTGCTGGGCCGAACCGCACTGGCAGTCCACGGTGGTTGCGCCGGTCTGCCACGGAAGTCCGGCGTGCAGCCAGGCCGTGCGCGTGATGTTGTTGGACTGAGCGCCGGCCTGGGTGACGCAGCCGCCGATCACCTGCTCGATCAGCAACGGGTCGATTCCCGACCGGTCGAGAACTCCCTTTTGTGCAGCTCCGAGGATCTCGGCGGCGTGCAGACCGGCGAGCCAACCTCCGCGCTTGCCGATCGGTGTACGGACAGCCTCGACGATTACTGGTGTGCCCACAGCGGGCTCCTTTCCTTGTAATGAAAAAGTAGAACAGGTTCTCTGCGGGAAGCAAGACCTGCCGACGTTTCCTTTCCTAGTAAGCAGGCTTGTGTTTCAATGAGAGTAGAACGTGTTACACATCACGGATCCCCATCACCCCTGTGATGAAAAGGCTTAGGGCAGGAGACATCAGTGGCACAGCCCGCATTCCCCGAGGGAATCGACTTCACGGACCCCGACATCTACGCGGAACGCATGCCGTTCGAGGAGTTCGCCGAACTCCGGAAGACGGCCCCCGTGTGGTGGAATCCGCAGCCCCCGGAAATCGGTGGATTCCAGGACGAGGGCTTCTGGGTGGTCACCCGTCATGAAGAGGTCAAGGAAGTTTCGCAGCGAAGCGACATCTTCTCGACCCACGAGAACACTGCGATTCCTCGCTTCGCCGACGACATCCCGCGTGAGAACGTCGAGATGCAGCGATTCATTCTCATCAACAAGGACGCTCCGGAGCACACCAAGCTGCGCAAGCTGGTATCTCGTGGATTCACCCCGCGCGCCATCAACAGCCTGCGCGAGGAACTGACCGAGCGTGCCGAAAAGATCGTCACGACCGCGGCTGCCGGCGGTGCCGGTGACTTCGTGGTTCAGGTCGCGTCCGAACTTCCGCTGCAGGCAATCGCCGAGCTTCTCGGTGTGCCGCAGGAAGATCGAATGAAGCTCTTCGACTGGTCCAACCAGATGACGTCGTACGACGATCCCGAGTTCGACATCGACCCGCAGGCAGCGTCGATGGAGATTCTGGGATACGCGTACCAGATGGCGGATCAGCGCAAGAAGTGTCCCGCCGATGACATCGTCACCAAGCTCATCGAAGCTGACATCGACGGAAATGAGCTCTCCCCAGAGGAATTCGGCTTCTTCGTGATCCTGCTTGCGGTCGCGGGTAACGAGACCACTCGCAATGCCATCACACACGGCATGGTTGCCTTCCTCGACAATCCCGACCAGTGGGAGCTGTACAAGAAGGAACGCCCCAAGACGGCGGCCGACGAGATCGTTCGTTGGGCGACCCCGGTGACTTCCTTCCAGCGCACCGCGCTCGAAGACACCGAACTCGGCGGACAGAAGATAAAGAAGGGCGATCGCGTCGTGATGATGTACGCGTCGGCCAACTTCGACGAGGACGTCTTCGAGAACCCGACGAAGTTCGACATCATGCGTGACCCCAATCCGCACCTCGGATTCGGCGGCACCGGTGCGCACTACTGCATCGGCGCCAACTTGGCCCGTCTGGAAATCGATCTGATCTTCAATGCGATCGCCGATCACCTACCCGACATCACCAGGCTCGGGGATCCCCGACGCCTTCGCTCGGGCTGGCTCAACGGCATCAAAGAGTTTCAGGTTGATTACAAGACATCGGGCTGCCCGGTCAAACACTGATCCGGACATATACTGACCTGGTAACCGGCGAGTAGGTTCTGTGTAGGTTTTCGGGAGTTGCCTCTGCACTCTCGAACACGCAGAACTACAGTAGACGTTCCGGGAAGCCACTTGTTGGCAACCTGGAACTGCGGCGGCGTCTGCGGGATCCCTCATCTCCCGTAGGCGCCGCCGTTTGTAGTTCAATCTCCAATTCAGCCGCCGTACGGTTTGGTGATGGCTTCCAGGAAATGTCCCGACGGGTCGAGGAAGTAGACCCCACGCCCACCGTCGTTGGTGTTGAAGCCGGTACTCGACTGGCGCGGATCGGCCCAGTGATCCAGTTTCAACGCCTGTATCCGCTGGTAGATGCCGTCGAAGTCATCCTCGGAGACGAGGAAGGCATAGTGCTGAGACGCAACCTCGGCGCCTTCTTCCACCTGTGCGAAGTCCAACGTCACGCCGTGCTCGAGTTCAACGCCGAGAAAGTAGCCGGCTTCGACTGGGCCTGGAAGACCGAACATGTGAGTGAAGAACCACGCAGACTCTTGTCGGTCTTTTGCGGCGATGATGGTGTGATTGAACGAAATGGTCATGAGTGACCCCTTGCGGTACGACGCCTCCATGCCTGACGCAGTCCGTCATCGACACGCGACGTTGGGAACCAGGAAACCATTTCGAGGTTCTCGGTGCAAGTACGACAGGCTGATTCGAATACGACGAGCGCGGCCCCGGTCGATGACCGGGGCCGCGCTCGTACTGTGGGTTCTCAGGCTTTGCGTGCCGTCTTCATCGCACGGTCCACTTCCCAGAATGCTCGAAGCGACGCGATCTTGCCGTCGTCGTTCACCCGGTAGACGAACACGCCCTCAGCGTCGATGATCGAGCCGCCGATGGTGGTTCGGATCTTGCCGATGTTGACGTTCTCGTTGCCGCACACCAGGGAATCGTCGATCAGAAATTCGAGCTTGTCCGCGTTCGCGATCGTCATGTCGTAGAACTTGGAGATCGCTTCGCGCCCGTGATGGCCTTTGCCTTCGGGATCGAAGCCCGAAGGCCCGACCGGATCTTCCACCCAACCGTCCTCGGCGAAGAGGTCCAGCCAGGCTTCCTTGTTCTTGCCACTCGCTGCGGCGCGCGAAGCGTTACCCGCGACGCGGGCGGGGTGTTCGTCGGTCATCGCGGCTCCTCAGTTGATGTACTGCTCGGCGAATTTGCGCATCGAATCCTGCTTTGCCTCCAGCGGGGCATCGAATCCGATTCCGTCGAAAACCCAAGGCACGGTGATGATGTCCGTGACGCCGGCATCTTCGAGCTCTGCGTAACCGTCCTTGCCGAAACGGTCGATGCACACCGTCTGGATTTCGAATGGCTCGTTCTCGCGGCCGTACTCGGCGCGCAGTTCGCGTAGTCGTGCGATCACACCCACCAGGTCGTCGAACTTGATCATCGCCGAGGTCCAACCGTCGCCGACTCGCGCAGCACGCTTGAGTGCGACCTCGGTGTGGCCGCCGACGTAGAACGGAACCGGCTTGGTGGGGGCCGGGCTCATCTGCAGGCGATCGAAATCGAAGAACTCACCGTGATACTCGACCATGCCGCCGCCGAGGATCAGTTTGAGGACGTCGATCATCTCGTCCACACGTGCGCCCCGACGCTTGTACGGAGCGCCGCACCACTCGAACTCTTCCGGAGCCCAACCGATTCCGACGCCGAAGCCGAAACGGTTGTTCGTCAATGCGGCCACGGAACCGACCTGCCGCGCGAGCAGGACGGGATTGCGGCTACCCAGCTTGAGCACCTGGGTGTAGAACTCGATCTTCTCGGTCACCGCGCCCATTGCAGCCGCGGCGATGAGCGGATCGACCCAGGGGGTCTCGGCATTCCACATCCGAGACCCGTCCGGGGTGTACGGGTAATCCGCCGCCTGCGTTTCCATGAAGAACAGTGAATCGGGGAGAGCGATCGACGAAAAGCCGCATTCCTCGGCAGTTTTGGCGATACCGGCTAACTGGTCCAAGGGGTTCATGGCAACCCCGACGGTGTACTTCATCTTCGGCCTCTTCCTGATCGGCGTGTGTGCTGCTGCTTACGTGGTGGGACGTTCGGAGCCGACGACCCACATCGAGAAGTACTGCGAGCCACCGCCGTAGGCATGGCCGAGAGCCTTGCGAGCATCGGCTACCTGGTGATCGCCGGCGCGGTGCATGACCTGCATCGCCGACTCGGCAAAACGGATCATGCCCGAGGCGCCGATCGGGTTGGAGGAGAGAACACCGCCCGAGGCATTGACCGGGAGCTTGCCGCCGATCGCGGTTTCACCCGCCTCGGTGAGCTTCCAGCCCTGGCCTTCCTCCGCGAAGCCGAGGTTCTCGAGCCACATCGGCTCGAACCACGAGAACGGGACATAGATTTCGGCGCAGTCGATCTCGTTGAGCGGATCGGTGATTCCCGCTGACTTCCACAGTGCTGCTGCAGCGTCACGGCCGGCCTGCGGATTGACCTGATCGCGTCCGGCATAGAAGGTCGGCTCGGTGCGCATCGCCGTCGCGTGGATCCACGCGACCGAACGACCCTCGGCCTCGACCTGTGCGGCCGCTTCCTCGTTGCCGATCACAAGAGCGCACGCGCCATCCGAGGACGGGCAGGTCTCGTCGTAGCGGATCGGATCCCAAAGCATCTGAGATGCCTGTACCGATTCGAGAGTGATGTCCGGCTGCCGCAAGTGCGCATACGGATTGAGGCTGCCGTTGAGTCGATCCTTCACAGCGACGAGGTAGCCGATGTGCTCCGGTGCGCCCGATCGACGAATGTACGAACGGACGTGCGGCGCGAAGTATCCACCGGCACCGGCGCCGACGGGCATGTTGAACGGAACCGGTACGGACAGCGCCCACATGGCGTTCGACTCGGACTGCTTCTCCCAGGAAACCGTCAGAACCCGCTTGTGGACACCGGATTTGACCAGGCTGGAGGCGACGATAGCCGTCGAACCGCCCACCGATCCGGCAGTGTGAACACGCAGCAACGGCTTTCCGTTTGCGCCCAGAGCATCCGACATGGCGAGTTCGGGCATCATCGAACCCTCGAACAGGTCGGGGGCCTTTCCGATGACGACGGCGTCGATGTCGTCCCAGCCGACGTTGGCGTCGAGCATCGCGGCGTCGATGGCTTCACGAACCAAGCCCGCCATCGAGACATCGTGACGCTTTGCGACGTAGTGAGTTTGGCCGGTGCCGAGCACGGCCGCGAGTTGAGGCGTTCCGGCCATCAGTTCCGTCCCTCCAAGACTGCTACCAGGTTCTGCTGCAGCACAGGGCCGCTTGTTGCATGGGCCAGAGCGCGATTCGCCTGGCCGTCGAAGATTGCCTTGGCGGCGTGGCCGATTCGTTCCAGACCACCGGCGAACAGTGGGTTGCCGCTGAGCGGACCGCCGGACGGATTGATCGTGGTGGCGTCGGTCAGGCCGATCGCTTCCTTCAAGATCAATTCCTGGTGAGTGAACGGTGCGTGCAGTTCGGCGACGTCGATGTTGCCGACCTCGCCGCCCGTTGCCGCCTTGGCTGCGGACGTAGTGGACGGTGAGGTGGTCAGGTCACGTGCACCCAGGTTGGGGGAGTCGATGCGATGCTCGAGTCCGGTGATCCACGCCGGCCGCTCGCAGAGATCGCGGGCGCGGTTACCCGAGGCCAGGACGATTGCTGCCGCGCCGTCGGTGATGGGCGCACAATCGTGTGCGCGCAACGGATCTGCGAGGAAGGGGCTGGCGAGAAGGGCCTCGATGTCGACCTCGCCTGCGAGCTGAGCCTTCGGATTGCTCAGCGCGTGACGACGGCTACGAGCGGCAACCTCCGCCATGTCCTCGTGCGTCCACTTACCCGCGTCGAGTCCGAGTCGGGCTTGAAGTCCGGCGATCGAGACGGAGTCCGGCCACAGCGGAGTGACGAGGTACGGATCGAGCTGCATGGACAGGATCTTGCGCAGGTGCCCGGCGGAGGACTTGCCGAATCCGTACACCAGCGCGGTCTCGACCTCACCGGTCAAGATCTTGATCCACGCTTCGTAGAAGGCCCACGCAGCGTCCATCTCGACGTGAGATTCGTTGATCGGCGGGACCGCTCCGATGGAGTCGATGGCCGAGATGAAGGAGAACGCTCGTCCGGCCAGGTAGTCGGAAGATCCGGAGCACCAGAAGCCGATGTCTGACTTGGTGATTCCCAGATCGCTGTAGAGCTGCTGGAAGCACGGGACGAGCATCTCGACGCCGTTGGTGGTGCCGTTGGTTTCGCGGACGTGGGGTGCCTGAGCAAAGCCCACGACTGCGATGTCTGCAGAAGTCATTTCAGGAGCCTCACAGGTGGTGTTGGAAGGTGGAGTACTCGGCGTCGGGTTCACCTGTCGGCCGGAAGTATTCGATGTTCTCGAGGGTGTAACCCCACTCTTCGCGAGGCTTCCACTTGGCTTCGACGCGCATGCCCATCCGTACGTCCGCGGCATCACATTCGAGAATCAAGTGCAGGAACGGAATGTCGGCCCCGTCGAGAAGCACGTAGGCGGCCACGTAGGGCGGTTTGATTCGCTGCCCGAGGAACGGGACGTTGACGATGCAGAAGGTGGTGACAATTCCCTTGTCCGGCAGTTCGATCTGCTCGCTCGTCGGCTTCCCGTTGGTGGGATTGGCGCCGCGCGGTGGGATGTAGATCTTGTCTTCGGGTCCGCTGCGACCACCGATGAGCTTGCCTTCTGCGAGACCGCGGAGGTAGAAACTCTCCTCGGCCGAAGCGGAATGCATGAAGTGCAGGTCGACAGGCGTCGTGATCATGGTGACAGGATCGGCGGTGGAATCGACTGTCGCGATTCCATTTTCGCTCTCACCTGGTTCGAAGCACTCGATGTCCTTGATCTGCCCGATCCGCTCCGACGCCCAGCGAGCACGGACCCGCAGGCCGGTGCTGATGTCGTCGGGGGAGTCGACGTCGACTGCGTGGAGCATGGACGTGTCCGCGCCGTCGAGCTTGATCAGGGCCCACGCGAAAGGCTTCGTCAGTGGTTGACCCTCGATGGGTTCGGGCATCCACGTCCAACTCACGACCGTTCCGCCGTCGGAGACTCCGACGAAGTCGGTCAGTGGTTCGGCCGTGTCCGGATCGAATTCCGGTGGCGGCACGAAGACACGACCGTTCGACCCGCGTGCGCCGATCACCTTGCGATCACGCAGGGCAGTCACGAACGCGCCGATGGTCGGTCCCGTCGATCTGGTGTAGTCGAAATGGAGATTCAATGGTGCGCTCAGGGGCTTGTCGGCCACCCCGCTCTTTCCGATGGTCACAAGATCGAGTAGAACAGGTTCTAGAGATTGTGGCAAGAGTCACTTCTGATCACCGGCAATGTGGAGGCCTGCGATGAAGCTTGGGTTGCAACTCGGATACTGGGGCGCACAGCCGCCGGCAAACGCCCCGGAACTGATCGAGGCCGCGGAAGGCGCGGGATTCGACGCGGTCTTCGCGGCGGAGTCGTGGGGCTCGGACGCTTTCACCCCGCTCGCCTGGTGGGGATCGCGCACCGAGAACGTCCGTCTCGGCACCTCCGTCGTACAGATTTCGGCGCGAACACCGACCAGCTGTGCCATGCACGCGCTCACTCTCGATCACCTCAACGGTGGGCGAACGATCCTCGGGCTCGGCGTATCCGGACCGCAGGTCGTCGAAGGTTGGTACGGCCAGCCGTTCGAGAAGCCGCTCGCGCGCACCCGCGAATACGTCTCGATCGTGCGCCAGGTCCTCGCCCGTGAAGCGCCCGTCACCAGCCCCGGTCCCCACTACCCTCTGCCGTATGCGGGACCGGGTAGTTCGGGACTTGGCAAGCCGCTCAAGCCCATTACGCACCCGCTGCGTGCGGACATCCCGATCTGGCTCGGCGCCGAAGGGCCGAAGAACGTCGCGCTCGCCGGTGAAATCGCCGACGGCTGGCTGGCGATCTACTACACCCCGCGCCTGGCCCCGATGTACAACAAGTGGCTCGACGAAGGGTTCGCGCGCGCCGGGGCCCGTCGTAGTCGCGAAGACTTCGAGGTGGCCGCCACGTGCCAGGTCATCGTGACTGACGATCGCGCCGCTGCCATCGCTGCTCTCAAGCCGATGACCGCCCTCTACGTGGGCGGAATGGGCGCCCCGGAGTTGAACTTTCACGCGCAGGTCTACAAGCGGATGGGCTACGAGAAGGAGGTCGACGAGATCGGTCGCCTCTTCATGTCGGGCCGCAAGGACGAAGCTGCTGCCGTCGTCCCCGACGAGATGGTCACCGAGACCATGATCATCGGCAACGTCGACGAGGTGCGCGCAGACGTGAAGCGTTGGGAGGAAGCCGGAGTCACGATGCTGCTGGTGACCTGCCGCGACGCCGACCATGTGCGAGAGCTCGCGGCCGCGGTGGGTGGTTGAGCGGGGCACCCCCATTTTCGAGCGGTACCCCCCTTTTTTCGAGCGAACGGCACGTTCAGCGCATCTGAGGCGCTGAACGTACCTTTCGCTCGCCCAAAGTTATCCACAGGCGCACCGAAACCCCAGTTCGCCGCCGGGGCCCGCGCTGATGCTCGAGTCATGCTGCAACCATGCGGCGAGGAACGTGGGGCGATGATCTGGACGCGATTTACCGCGTCAGTCGAAGCGGAGTGATCCGAACGGCGGAGTTGGCGCGATTGGGCGTGTCCAACTCCGCAGTGCACACCCGGTGTCGGGTAGGTGGACCGTGGCAGCGCATATTGCCGGGGGTCATTCTGCTCAGAAACGGTCAACCGACGCCACGTCAACGCTCGATCGCTGCGCTCATGTTGAGCGGTGACGATTCCCTGCTGACGGGGCGATCAGCCATGTCGGAGTACGGATATCGAACGCACTCGGGGGATGTGCAGGTGCTCATCCCCATCGACCGTCGAGTTCAATCGGTTGGGTTCGTCACGGTGGAGCGCACTGTTCGACTGCCCGAGCCGGAGATTCGGAACGGTCTGCGCTGTGCTCCGCTGCCGCGAGCGTTACTCGACGCTGCGAGGCGGTACAAGGCGCTCGATCCCACACGGGCACTCATCGCTGAGGCTGTTCAGCGCGGCGATGTCTCGGTGCGCGAACTTGCGAAGGAACTCGAAGCGGGTAGCAGTCGGGGTTCCGCGCTACCTCGGGTCGTGTTGCGCGAAGTGAACGCGAACGTCCACTCGGTTCCGGAGGTTCACGCGCGAAAATTGTGGCAGCGGAGCGGGCTGCCGGAAATGTTGTTCAACCATGAGATCCGGGATGCCAACGGGGACTTCATCGCAGTTCCGGACGGATGGATCGATTCGGTTGCCTTCGCGTGGGACATCGACTCCTTGGAATGGCATGCCGCGCCGACGGACTACAAGCGCACGGTGGAGCGTCGGACGCGTATGCAGAATGCGGGAATCATCGTGTTGCCGACGGTGCCCAGTGCACTGCGAACGGACCCTGATCGCGTGATCGAGGACCTGCGTGCGCACTACAGATTGGCGCAGTCACGTCCCCGGCCGCAGGTGTTCGCGAGGTCGAGATGGGTGAAATTGGACGAAACCGGCTGAGCGAAAGTGCCTTTCGGCGCACTGAAGGCGCCGAAAGGTACGTTCGCTCGAAAAGGGGGTGGGTGGGACCGAGAGCGGACGGGAAAGGGGGCTCAGGCGGGGGTCGGTCAGACGGGGGTGGCTCAGACAGGGGTGGGTCAGACACCCTTGAACTGGGGCGCCCGCTTCTCACCGAAAGCCCGCGGGCCCTCCTTGGCGTCGGCGCTCATGAACACCTTCATGCCCAGCTGTGCGTCGATCTGGAAGGCCTCTTCCTCGTGCATGCCCTCGGTGTCGCGGATGGTCTTGAGAATCGCCTGCACGGCGAGGGGGCCGTTGGCACTGATCAGGTCCGCGAGCTCCAGCGCCTTGTCGAGGGCCTGGCCGTCCGGGACCACGTGGCCGATGAGCCCGATCTCCTTGGCCTCCGGAGCCTTGATGTGACGACCTGTGAGCAGGATGTCCGCCGCGATCGTGTACGGAATCTGTCGCACCAGACGCACTGCGGAACCGCCGAGCGGGAAGAGCCCCCACTTGGCTTCGGAGACGCCGAACTTGGCGCTCTCACCCGCGACGCGGATGTCGGTGCCCTGCAGGATTTCGGTTCCGCCGGCGATAGCTGCACCCTCGACGGCGGCGATCAGTGGCTTGGTCAACCGACGGCCCTTGAGGAGGCCTTCGATCTTGGACATGTCGACGCCACCGCCCGCGAAGGAATCTCCCGGCGGCTTGGCGGACATGTTCTTGAGGTCGGCGCCGGCGCAGAAGTCGCCGCCCGCACCGGTGAGGATGGCGACACGAATTTCGGGGTCGTTGTCGACCTGATCCCAGGCGTCGACCATGATCGCCATCATCTCGCCGGTGATGGCGTTCTTACGCTCGGGGCGATTCATGGTCACGATGAGAACGTGGCCACGCTTCTCCACGAGGCAATGCGGCGCGGTTTCCGAAATGTCTGATTTTTCGGTCGTCGAAGTGGACACTGATGGCTCCTGGCGGGTCTGTGAGCTGGCTCTCAAATTGGGTCTTGCCAGAAACGGTAACACGTTCTACTTTGAACTCGTGGCCCTTAACATCGCAGACTTCGTAGAGCACGCAATCGACCTCGTTCCGGACCGCGTTGCGCTGGTCTCGGACAACCGCGAGATGACTTATGCACAGTTGGAGGACCGAGCAAACCGCCTCGGTCACTACCTGCGTGAACATGGCGTTCAGCCGGGTGACAAGGTCGGCATCTACTGCCGGAACGTCATCGAGGCGATCGAGGCCATGGTCGCGGTTTTCAAGATCCGGGCCGTGATGGTCAACATCAATTACCGGTACGTCGAGAACGAGTTGCAGTACATCTTCGACAACTCCGACATGGTTGCGCTCATTCACGAGCGCCGCTACTCGGACAAGGTCGCGAACGTCCTGCCGAACACTCCCAAGGTCAAGTCCGTCATCGTGGTCGAGGACGGCACCGATCTGGACTTCAGTGCTTTCGGCATCGGCTACGAGGACGCACTCGCGCAGAGTTCGGGTGAGCGTGATTTCGAAGAGCGCAGCAACGACGACATCTTCATGCTCTACACCGGCGGCACCACCGGAAGTCCCAAGGGCGTCATGTGGCGTCACGAGGACTGGTGGCGTGTTCTCGGCGGAGGCATCAACTTCGTCACCGGAGTTCCGGTCGAGGACGAGTACGAGATGGCGAAGGTCGGCGCCGCCAACCCGAGCATGATCCGCTACCCGATCCCTCCGATGATTCACGGCGGTTCGCAGTCGGCGGTATTCCACAGCCTCTTCGGCGGCGGAACCTGTTTGATGCACCCGGAATTCGACGCCCACGAGGTGTGGCAGAACATCGACAAGCACAAGGTCAACCTGATCTTCATCACGGGTGACGCGATGGGCCGTCCGATGCTCGACGCACTCATCGCCGGAAACCCGGAGACCGGTGAGCCGTACGATCTTTCGACGCTCTACGTGATGGCCAGCAGTGCTGCACTCTTCTCGCCGAGTATCCAGGAGCAGTTCCTCGAACTGTTGCCCAACCGCCTGCTGACCGACTCCATCGGAGCATCCGAGACCGGCTTCGGCGGACTGGCCGTGCTGAGCAAGGGTCAGAAGCACACTGGCGGTCCGACGGTCAAGATCGACGCCTCCACAACGGTTCTCGACGACGACGGCAACGAGGTCGAACCCGGATCGGGCAAGCGCGGCATGCTCGCTCGCAAGGGCAACATCCCGCTCGGCTACTACAAGGACGAGGTCAAGACGGCCGAAACCTTCCGCACCATCAACGGCGTTCGCTACTCGATCCCCGGCGACTATGCGCAGGTCGAAGCCGACGGCACGGTCACGATGCTCGGCCGCGGGTCGGTGTCGATCAACAGCGGCGGCGAGAAGGTGTACCCGGAAGAGGTCGAGGGCGCTTTGAAGGCGCACCCGGACATCTTCGACGTCCTGGTGGTCGGTATCCCCGACGAGCGCTTCGGTCAGCGCGTTGCCGCAGTGGTCCAGGTACGCGAAGGCACGTCGCCGACGCTGCACGACATCGCCACCGCAGCACGCAAAGAGATTGCCGGATACAAGGTTCCGCGCAGCGTGTGGTTTGTGGACCAGATCAAGCGCAACCCGGCAGGCAAGCCCGACTACCGCTGGGCGAAGGCCGAAACGGAATCGCGCGAGGCCGATGATCACAACGGAAACGGCGCTCCTGTGGCGTCCGCAAACGAAAGCGTGGAAGCCTGATGCGTTCGGATCTCGCCGACAAGTTCGGCATCGAATACCCGATTTTCGGATTCACTCCTTCCGAGCACGTCGCGGCCGCGATCAGCCGCGCGGGAGGTCTGGGCGTGCTCGGTTGCGTCCGGTTCAACGACCCGGAAGAGCTCGAAGCCGCACTGACGTGGATGGACGAGAACACCGACGGTAAGCCGTACGGCGTCGACATCGTCATGCCGGCCAAGGTGCCGACCGAGGGCGGCGCCGTCGATCTCGACAAGCTGATTCCGGAGGAGCACCGCGCTTTCGTCAACCGCACGCTCGACGAGCTCGGTGTGCCGCCGCTTTCCGACGACGTCGAGCATGCGACCGGCGTACTGGGATGGCTTCACTCGGTGGCGCGGTCACACGTCGATGTTGCTCTGGGACACCGGATTGCGTTGATTGCGAATGCACTGGGATCACCGCCGAAGGACGTCATCGATCAGGCGCACGAGAAGGGCGTACCGGTAGCAGCGCTGGCCGGCGCCGTCGAGCATGCACGTCGTCACGTCGAGAACGGTGTCGACATCGTGATCGCGCAGGGCTACGAGGCCGGCGGTCACACCGGCGAAATCGCATCGATGGTTCTCGTTCCGGAAATCGTTGATGCACTGGGTGATTCAGCTGCCGTACTGGCTGCCGGGGGTATCGGCAGCGGCCGTCAGGTGGCTGCCGCACTTGCACTCGGTGCGTCCGGAGTGTGGATGGGCTCGTACTGGCTCACCACGTCCGAATACAAACTCGGCAGTGCATCGGGCGAGGGCCCGTCCGCTATTCAGCGTGCACTGTTGGGCGCGACGTCGGCCGACACCGTTCGTTCGCGCATCTACTCGGGTAAGCCCGCTCGGTTGCTCAAGACCAAGTGGACGGAAGCCTGGTCGAACCCGGGAGCACCGGCGCCCTTGCCGATGCCGCTGCAGAACCTTCTGGTCAGCGACGCTCATCAGAGAATCGCTGCATCGGAGAACCCGGAAGTTGTGGCAATGCCCGTCGGTCAGATCGTGGGACGGATGAACGAGATCCGCCCGGTCGCCGAGGTCATGGCAGAGCTGGTGTCCGGGTTCGAGGACGCGCGAACCCGACTGGATTCGATGAAGTAGTAGATGACACGTGCGTGTGCCCTCGGCCGAGTTTCGGCCGAGGGCACACGTCGTTCAGCCGGCGAGGTCGTCCGGTCCGACGGTGTCCGACAACCATTCTCCGCGGCTGAGGGCGCCGTCGTCGCGGCGGCGTGCGATCACGAAAATGACCAGGGCGGCAGCGAGAACAACTGCGAGAACGCGCGAAGGCGTCAGGTTCGGGTTCTTCATACCTGTAATTTTGCCGGAAGAACGGGCGCGATGGTGAGCCAGCGGAGCAAAATCACGTGTTTCGAAATTACTGCGCTTCGGACGCATGGAGACTCGCGATCCGCTCGCGCAGGCCACCGAAGTGCACATCGAGAGTGTGCGCCGCCTCGACTGCATCACCCGTACGGATCGCGTCGAGAATCGCACGGTGCTTCGACGCGATGTCGATCAGTGGCGTATCCGAATGCCCGATGGCCTGCTGGATCTCGCTGTACACCTGCCAGAAGACGTCCATCAATTGAGCGAGGACCTGGTTGTCCAGCGGGGAGTACAGGCGGGAGTGGAAGGTCGCGTCGATGTCGGAGAAGTTCTTCCCGGCAGCGGCACGGACCTCCATGCCGGTGACGAGTTCGTCGAGGTCGGCGTGGTCGGCCGACGTCATCTCGGCCATCGCCGCACCGATCAGTCCGGTCTCGAGTGCCTGACGAATGTCGACCAGTTCCATCGCCTCGTGCCCGGTGCCCTGCAAGGACAACCGGCCACGGAAGGTCAGGCCGTCGGCGAGAGCGTCGAAGTTGCTAGGGGCGACGAACATTCCGAAGCCGTGACGGATCTCGACGACACCCAAGGCCTGCAGAACCTTGAGCGCCTCCCGGAGCGTGTTTCGGCCGATACCCAATTCCTCGGACAGTTCGGCCTCGGTGGGCATCGGGTCGCCGGGGGAGAGCCTGCGTTCGAGGATCAAGTTCATGATGTCCGTCTGAAGTGCGCGCATGCGGTTTTGCGCGCTGAAACGAGCGCCCTGTGTGCCACTCCGGACAGACATCGATTCCCCTTTTCTGATACGAACGTCCTTCATCCTATGTCCGGTCATCCGCTCCATTGGTCAACCCACGTCAACGGTGCGTTGCAGGAGGCTGGGCGCCGCACCCAGCAGTTTGGCCGTGTACGCATCGGACGGGCTGTCGAATACTTCCTGGGCCGTTCCCTGCTCGACGATCCGCCCGGCGTTCATGACGACGATGGTGTCGGAGACGTACCGCACCGTCTGTATGTCGTGCGAGATGAACACCATGCCGAGCCCCAACCGAGCCTTGATGTCGCTGAGCAGATTCAGGATCTGCGCTCGCACCGAGACGTCGAGCGCCGACGTCGGCTCGTCGGCCACGATGACGTCAGGTTCGAGCGCGAGTGCACGCGCGATCGCGACACGTTGCCGCTGACCGCCGGAGATCTGGCTCGGGATGACTTCGAGCGCAGATTGGGGGAGTCCGACCAAACCGACCAGCTCGCGAACTCGGGCGGTTCGGCTCGCGCGGTTGCCGATGCCGTGGACGTCGAGTGGATCGGTGAGGATGTCGGCCACCGTCATTCGGGGATTGAGCGCGGTAGCCGGATCCTGGAAGACGATCGAGATCGCCCGGCCGAACTCCTTGCGCACGCCGGCCGACCGGGTCAGAGCGCTTCGGCCGCGAAAGACCACGTCGCCCGACGTCGGTTTCTGCAGTCCGACCATGACTTTGGCCAGAGTGGACTTGCCACAACCCGACTCGCCCACGATGCCGATCGTCGTCCCTCGTCGTACGTCGATACTGACATCGTTGACCGCGTGAACCGTGCCCGGTTTGAACAGTGATCCCGAACGGGTCTTGTGGACGACGTGAATGTTCTTCAGTTCCAGGATGGGTGCTTCAGCTGTAGTCATCGCACGCTCTCCAATTCCGATTCTGTACGTACGGGAGTCGCGGACTGGTTGGCGAACCAATGCTCGGTCCCGTCGATTCGGACCATCTCCGGCTTACGGAGGGGGTCGGAGTCCGGGCGAGTGGAACGCTCGGCGAAACGGTCACCCGCCGCGAAGTTTCCGGGCGAGGGAACAGTTCCCTGAATCTGATGCAGTCGCGGCGCTTCGTCCTCGATAGAGAGAACGGCACCGAGAAGGCCCTCGGTGTATTCGTGGCGGGGATCGACGAGCAGATCACTCGTGGGCGCCGACTCGACGACCTGACCGGCGTACATCACCGTGATCTTGTGGGCCAGGGAGGCTACCAGAGCCAGGTCGTGGCTGACGAAGACCATTGCAAACCCCAGCTTTTCCCGAAGATCGTTGAGCAAGTCCACGACCTGGGCCTGGACGGTGACGTCGAGGGCGGTGGTGGGCTCGTCCGCGACGATCAACCGTGGACTGCGGGTGAGCGACATGGCGATCAGAACGCGCTGGCGCTGACCACCGGAAAGCTCGTGTGGGTAGCTGGCGAGAGTGCGCACCGGATCGAGTCCGACGAGTTCGAGCAGTTCCTCGGCTGTGCGGGTACCGCCGCGCTTGGTGAGCTGCTTGAACTGCGCGCGTATCAGCATCGCCGGATTCAGTGAACTCAGCGCATCCTGGTAGATCATGGCCATGTCGTGCCCGCGCAGCTTGTTTCGCTCTCGGTTGTTCAGCTCGAGGACGTTGACTCCGTCGAACAGGATCTCGCCGGTCACCACTGCCGTCTTGGGTAGCAGACCCATGATCGCCAGCGACGTGAGCGATTTTCCGCAACCGGACTCGCCGACGAGTGCCATCGTCTCGTTCGGGCGGACGGTGAAGCTCACGTTGTCGACGATCGCGGTGTCTCCGTAGCGTTCCGGGAACCGGATCGTGAGATTGCGGACCTCGAGGAGTGGCGCGGCATCGCCCTCGTACACAAGACGATCGGAGCGGGACCGCTCGGTTTCCGCCAGGATCTTCAGGTGCGTTTCGAGAGGAGTCGGCTCGGCGGCCGGCTCGAGAACATCTTTCACGACGCTCGGATCGGCGAAGTCGTCTATCAACTCCGGAGTGTCGGTGACCGATGCGGCTTCGTCCTCCAGAATGAGCTCGTTGGAGGTCTCCTCCGCTGCAGCGGTCTGCGCTGCTTGGAGCGCGGAGGGCGTCTTCTTGGTCTTCTTCAGACTCGGATCGGCCATCGCGTCCGTCAGGCCCTCGGCGAGCACGTTGAGGGAGAGCACCGTCAGCAGAATGAGCAGGCCGGGGAACACCGTTGCCCACCAACCACCGAGAAGGACCATGTTCTTGCCGTCCGCGATCACCGATCCCCACGACGGGTCCGGGGGACGCACACCGGCGCCGATGAACGACAGGCTGGCTTCCAGCACGATGGCGTCGGCGACCATGACAGTGCAGAAGACGAGAACGGGCGCAGCACAGTTGGCTACGACGTGCTTGACGACGATGTGTGAAGTTCTTGCGCCGATGACCTTTTCGGCCGCGACGTAGTCCTCGCCGTACTGAGCGAGAACGTTTGCGCGAACGACGCGAGCCACCATCGGTGTGTAGAGGAACGCGATAGTGACGATCAGAACCGGGATCGAACCACCGAAGGCCGCGACGAGTACGGCAGCGAGTGCAATGCCCGGGAACGCCATGACCACGTCGAGCACACGCATGATGGTCTCGTCGACGCCTTTTCGGCTCGTTGCGGCCACCGATCCGATGAGAGCGCCGGCGCACAGTGCGAGGAAGGTGGAACCGAGACCGATGGTCAGCGACCAGCGTCCGCCGTAGAGCAAGCGGCTGAACAGATCTCGGCCGAGGCTGTCCTGACCGAACCAGTGGTCGGCGCTGGGGCCCGCGGTACCTACCGCCTGTTCGAGTGGGGTGTACTGCGTGATCAGCGGCGCGAAGAGGCAGGCGAGCACGATGATCGCGAGAACCGCCATCGACAGCCAGGCAGAGAGGGGGAAGCGAGAAAAGGTGATGCCGGGTCGCGAAAGCTTCTCGGTGAGTTTTCTTCTCATCATGCTGCGCTCCGAAGTCGTGGATTGACGAGCAGGTAGAGGATGTCGACGGCGAGGTTGACGACGACGAAGCCGACCGCGATGACGATGACAACTCCCTGAACGACTGCGGGGTCACCGTTGGTGACGCCGTTGATCATGAGCTGACCCATGCCGGGCAGGCCGAAGATCTGCTCGATGACCACAGCGCCACCGAGGAGGTAACCGACACGGAGGCCCAGGACGGTGAGCGGGTTGATCAGCGCGTTACGCAACACATTCCGTCCGATCACCACGTGATAGGGCAGGCCGCTGCCGATCGCGGTCCGGACGTAGTCCTTGTCCAACTCCTCGACCATCGACGTGCGGATGATGCGCGTGAGTTGTGCTGCGACGGGCAGTGACAGGGACAGCGCCGGGAGCGCCATGTACCAGAGCCAGTCGCTGACGGAGTCGCTCGGATTGACGTAGCCACCGGTAGGGAACCATCCGAGTTGGACAGCAAGGTACTGAATCATCAGCAGTGCCAACCAGAATGACGGTGCCGCCACACCACCGAGGGAGATCACTCGGATGACCTGATCCGGCCAACGATCGCGGAACAGTGCGCTGGTGACGCCGAAGATCAGCGAGAGCACGATGGCGATCACCAGTCCGAGAACCGTGAGCTGAATGGTCAGTGGCAGAGCGGTGGAGATCGAATCCAACACCGGGGTACCGGAAATCAGACTGTCACCCATGTTGCCGCTGACCAGATCGGTCACGAAGTGAACGTATTGCAGCGGAAGCGGATCGAGCAGTCCGTTCTCTTCCTTGAACTGCTGCAACTGTTCCGCAGTCGGGTTGCCACCGTTGAACGCCGCGGTTGCGGGATCGGTGGGCGCGAACTGCATCACGATGAAGACGAACGCGATGATGCCGAGGATCAGGGGGATCAGTATCAGTAATCGCCTGATCAGCATGGGGAGGACTCTTGCCATCGGGGGATCTCTCAGTTGTGGGAAACGGCCGAGCGGGCGGGTATCAGGCCGGCTTCGCCTGAAGCAGGTTGACGCCGGGGTACGGCAGCGGAGTGACGTCGGCGATCTTCTTCGGATCCCACGCAGTCAGGAGCTCCTGATGGAGAACCGGGTAGTAGACAGCATTTTCGGCGATCTGGTTCAGGTACGACTGCACGAGGGTGCTGCGCTTTGCCGGGTCGGTCTCTCGGGTGGCTTCGTCCATGGTGGCGTAGATCTTCTGCGCTTCGGGGGTGTCGTCCCACTTGGCGTAGGTCTTCGTCCACAAGCCGCCCTTGCTGTACGTGTAGCGGACGAGAAGGTCGACGTCGCTGCCGAATGCCTGCGGGTTGGACGTACCGGCGGCGATCTGGAACTTCTGGCCGCTGTTGAGCTTGCTCACCATGGCGCTGGTGTCCTGCGGTTCGAGTGTCGTGTTGAATCCGACTGCGTCCCAAGACTCTTTGATGGTCGGCAAGCAGTCGGCCAACCAGCTGACGTTGGTCGAGAGCAGCGTCAGGTCGAGGCCACTGACACCGGCGGCAGCGAGGAGCGAGCGGGCCTTGTCCGGATCGTACGAGTAGACGGTGGACGCTCGCGCGTAGTCGGGGTTGCGCTCGTACAGGTAGCTCGTGGCCGGTGCTGCCTTGCCGCCGAGGGCGATCTCGATCATCTTCGGGGTGTTGATCGCATAGAACATCGCCTGGCGAACACGAACGTCGTCGAACGGTGCCTGAGTCGTGTCGAAGAGCAGGTACATGAGGTTCATGCCCGGGTTGCCCTCGACGGTGCGCCCACCGGAGGTCAGAGTGGGGACGTTGGCGACGGGGATGTTGTCGGCGAGTTGTGCACCGGCATTGTTGCCCGAGACGCGCGCGATGCGTGAGGAGGTGTCGACGATGGAGAGCCAGTTCATGGTCGCGAAGTTGGCCGGACGCGGCCCGTTGTACGCCTCGAAGGCCTCGAAAGCTGTGTTGCTCTTGGGGGTGTGGCTCTTGAGCTTGTACGGACCGGAACCGACGACCAGCGTTCCGGACTTGGCCTCGTCCCAGTGGCCGTCGAAGACGTGCTTGGGCATGATCTTGGCGATCGAGAGACGCTGTGCGGCAGCGCTGAACGGGTAGTTGAAGTTCAGGGTCACCGTTTGGTCGTCGACCTTGGTGACGGACTGCAGCCAGGAGGAGAAGAAGGAGCGGATCAGTACGTTCTGCTGTGGATCGAGGATGCGATCGAAGGTGAAGACGACGTCGTCCGAGGTGACCGGAGTGCCGTCGTGCCAGGTTGCTCCCTCGCGGATTTTCATGGTCCAGCTCGAGGCGGTGGCGTCGGTCGGGACGGCCTGTGCGAGCGCCGCATACGTCTCACCGGTGCCTGGATCGTTTTCGAGCAGTCCCTCGTAGACGTGGTTGACCGCTGCCATGAGGAAACCGGATGCAGTCTGCATCGGGTCGAAGCTCTGGTCGTTGCCGTATCCGATGGCGGTGGTCAGATCGCCGGTGCTCGCGGAACCGCCGACAACCGAGGTCGACGACGGCCCGCCGCCACAGGCCGCGAGAGTCGCGGTGATACCTGCTGCAGCTCCCAGTAGCCCGGTGTACCGGAACAGGTCTCGGCGGGTGAACGCGGAGCTCAGCGGTCGTTCGTTCTTCAAGGCGGCCTCCAAGGCGGGGAGCGGGACATCAAGGGAGTGGATAGGGGATGTCCTATGTTCGACGTCCGATGTTGCGTAACTTACATTGTGGATCAGAAAGCGTCTAGAGAATCTTCGGAACTGGCGGCGCCGAACTTCGACGTTTCGCCGGATTCGAGCCAAAAATAGTGCGCTCACCTGCATAGATGAAGACTGTGTTACCGGCGTCGAATTGACGAGCGATGACGCTGGCCGTATAACATAGGACATCCCTCATCCAATCTTTGGAGACTTCATGACCCGATACAAAGTCGGTGTGGTCGGTTGCGGATTCTTCGGTAGTTCCCTCGCTCGCGAGCTGGCTGCCCATCCACGTTTCGAACTGACGATGCTGTGCGACCGTGACTTCGAGCGGGCCAAGGACGTCGCCGCAGAGTTCTCGGCAACCCCGACAGACGATCACGACGCGGTGGCCGCTCACCCGGAGTTGGCCTTCGTTGTCGTCGCGACGCCCAATCACGCGCACGCCGAACCTGCCATCGCGGCGCTCGAACACGGCAAGGCAGTTTTTGTCGAGAAGCCACTCGCCGTCGAACTGGTCGATGCGCAGAACATGATCGCGAGCGCCGACGCGAGCGGTTCGCCGTTGATGGTCGGGCACATCATGCGGATGATGCCGGGTGTACGACGTCTGGCGGACCTGCTGGCGTCGGGGGAGCTCGGCGAGGTCGCTGCGATCGAAACGTCTCGCTCACGCTGGATCGACACCGACGGCGCAGATCCACAGTGGTGGAAGCTCGACAAGAGCCGAACGGGTGGAGAACTGACTCACGAGATTCACGAACTGGACCTGATGTGCTGGCTCGGCGGCGAGGTGACTGCCGTGTCGAGCATCGCCACCGCGGACGACGGCTTCCGCAATACAGTGGTGTCGTTCGCCGGCGGCGCGATCGGCAGACACACCATTTCGACGCGGTCACACACTTCGTCGTGGCAGCTGACCGTCGATGCCACCGAAGGTTCGGTCCACGCGGACTTCCACACCGGCCGGGTCAGCCGACTGCGCGGGGGACAGGTCGTAGAGTCGTGGCCGATCTTCGACGTCGACACCGAGAACCAATCGTTGATCGACGCTGCGAGCAGGACGCAGAAGTACAACTCGGGCAACGGAGGATCCTCGCTGTGGATGCAGGCTGCGATTCGTCACGAAATCGACGAGATGGCAGCAGTTCTCGACGGCAAGGCTGATCCCGACTCGCCGTTGACGTACGCACGTGAACGCGCACTCGTCGTCGCCGAACAGGTGCGACTCGGTGGCGGCGAACCGGCAGCGCTCTCGGGAAGTGCCAAGTGACGGTGCGTGTAGCCGTCATCGGTAGTGGCGGAATCGCGCGGGACCACGTCAGCGCCTTGGCGCGCATCCCGTCGGTCGAAGTCGCCTACGTATTCGGCAGTGACTTGGACCGGGCCGCATCGGTTGCGGCGTTGGCGCCGGGCGCGAAGGCCAGTACCGATCTGGCGAAGATTCTCGCCGACCCGAGCGTGCAGGCGGTCAACGTCGTCGGGGCCACTCCCGACCACGCACCCGTGACGATAGCCGCGGGCCGCGCGGGAAAGCATGTGCACGTGGAGAAGCCGGCCGCGCTGACAGTCGCGGACTTCGACGCCATGGTCGAGGCCACCGAAGGTAACGGCACCTCACTGATGGTCGGACAGACCGTACGATTCCAGCCGTCGATCACCTCGATCGGAAACTCGGTTGCACAAGGTGCCATCGGCGACCCCCGGTTGATCCATCTCAGTTGGTACACCGGCCATGTCTGGCCAGGGGGCTGGCGAGGCTGGCAACACGACAAGGAACGTTCGGGTGGTCACCCCGTTCACAACGGAACCCACGCACTCGATCTGGTGACGTGGCTGATCGGTCGTCGTCCGACCCGTGTGTTCGCTCGTAGTTTCCCCACCTTCGCGGCGGGGATGCCCGTGCACGACAGCTTCCATCTGACCGTTCGCTTCGAGGACGGATCGCTGGCTCTCATCGAATTGGCCTACGCGCTACCACAATCGGGAAAGATGGTACGCCGGATCGTGGTGTCGGGGACTTCCGGCACGCTCGCGCACGACACCGGCGACGACCCGGGACTGATGACGGACACGACCAACGCGCCGCCGTCGTCGATCGAGGACGCGATGTCGCATCAGATGCGCCACTGGATCGCCACTCTCGACGGTTCAGCGACCCCGATAGTCGAGAACTGGCAGGTGCGTGCAGCTCTCGCTACGGCCATCGCTGCACAGCAATCACTCGACACCGGCCGCGCGATCTCGATCGGAGAAAACCAATGACCGGCACCGCTTCGATCCGCGTCGGATTTGTCAGCGGCGTAAGGCATGCCGGCTCCTATGCAGACCTGTTGCGTTCCGATCCTCGAGTGAGCCTGGTCGGGGCCTCCGACGAATCCTCGGTCCCCGATTGGATTCGTGAGGACGGAATCGCGATGGCAAAGGCCGCAGACATCGAGTGGATCGACGAACTCGGCGAGCTGCTCGACCCCGAACGGATAGACCTGGCGATCATCTGCAGTGAGCCGACCAGGCATGCACGGCTTGCGATTTCCGCACTGAACGCGGGACTCGACGTCCTGGTGGACAAGCCGGTGGGTATCGACGAGTCGGAGGCCGCGGCGGTCGAGGAAGCGGCACGGTCGAACGGGCGAATCTGTACGGTGGTGAACCGCACTCATTCACCTGCGCTCCGGCGACTGCGCCGCTGGATCGACGCCGGAAATCTCGGACTGCCGCGCCACGTCGACATCGAGTTCCTCGCAAGCGGAACACATTTCGCGACGTCCGTCGAGCGTCCCGAACTGGTGGTGGATCCCGCGCTTTCCGGCGGGGGAGAAGTAGTGAACTTCGCCGGTTACGCCGCCGACTACCTCAGATACCTCACCGGCCTGGACGTCACCGAGGTGTACGCCGAGACGAGCACACTGTACGGCGGGGCCCACCAGCAGTTCGGCGTCGAAGACACGGCGTTGATCTCGCTCGCCCTGGAAAACGGAGTCACCGCGACGGTGACCGTCGGAAGAATCCCCGCAGCACCGGGTTTCGGCGCGAATACCGCGACGGTTCGGGTCCTCGGATCCCACGGATACGCGAGTTCCGACGACGACAAACCCGCGGTGACCCACTTCGCGGCCTCGGGAGACGTGACCGCACTACCCATCGGCGGCTTCGGTTCGGACAACGCGGTGTCGAGCTTTCTCTCTCACGTGCTCGATCGACTTCCCACACGGACCGAACCCGACTACACCGTGGCAGACGCCCGCGCGTCGATGCGCGTGATCGATGCTGCCTATCTGTCCGCCTCGAGCGGTCAGCCGGTCTCCGTTTCTCCCTGACAGCCGCACCCACAACTCAATCCGACAACCAACATATGGAGACCCCATGAGCACGGAAACCACCACCTTCAGCGGAATCGTCCCGCCGATCGTCACACCCCTGACGCTCGAGGGCGAGGTCGACACCACGTCGCTCGAACGCCTGCTCTCACTGCAGATCGAAGCCGGAGTCGACGGCTTGTTCGTCCTCGGTTCCTCGGGTGAGGTCGGTTACCTCACCGACGCTCAGCGCGCCCAGGTGGTGCAGACGGCCATCGGTCACGTCGGCGGCCAGGTACCGGTCCTCGTCGGAGTGAACGACATGACCACCAACCGGGTCATCGCCGTTGCCGAGCAGGCGCGTGAAGCGGGCGCGGATGCCATCGTCGCGACGGCGCCGTTCTACGCGATCACCGATGCAGCCGAGACGGCAACGCATTTCCGCTCCATCCACGCCGCAGTGGATCTTCCGTTGTTCGCCTACGACGTGCCGGTTCGTGTCCACAGCAAGCTCAGCCCGGCAATGCTGGTCGAGCTCGGTCGCGAGGGAGTCATCGCCGGCGTGAAGGATTCGAGCGGCGACGACGTCAGTTTCCGTATGTTGCTCCGTCAGTCGGCCGGGCTCGAAAACTTCGCCGTCTTCACCGGGCACGAGGTAGTCGTCGACGGATGCCTGCTGATGGGTGCTTCGGGCGCAGTGCCCGGCCTGGCCAACGTGGACCCGCACGGCTACGTACGACTGTGGCGCGCTGCGCAGGCAGGAGACTGGGCCGCAGCTAAGGCCGAGCAGGATCGACTCACCGAACTGTTCTCCATCGTCGAGGCGCCGACACCGGGTCGCGTCAGTGCCGGTGCCGCGGGTCTGGGCGCGTTCAAGACGGCTCTGGCCCTGCGCGGCGTCATCACCGGCAACACGATGTGCGCGCCGATGCTCTCGCTCGACGAGTCCGAGACCGCAACGATCAAGGTCGTTCTGGAACAGGCCGGGCTCCTCTGACATGACATCTGGGCAGAAGCGATGGATCGGTATCGACATCGGCGGCACCAAAGTGGCTGCCGCGGTGGTGACGTCCGACGGAGACGTGATCGACACCGTTCGTGCGGCAACACCGACGGCGGGTAGGGAAGCCGTTCTCGGGACCGCTACCGCGTTGATCGACCGTCTGAGGGCGAATCACACGGTAGCCGGAATCGGAGTCGGTGCACCGGGAATCATCGATCGGGTGCGTGGCCGCGTCGTCTTCGCCTCCGACATTCTGTCCGGATGGAGTGGCGCCGAGGTTCGCGGAGAACTCGAGGCACACTCAGGCCTACCGGTGACGGTGGACAACGACGTGCGCGCGATGGCCCACGGCGAGAACATGATCGGCGCCGGTCGCGGTCGAAGCTCTGCACTGTTCGTCTCGATCGGTACCGGAATCGGTGGCGCGTTGACCGTGGGCGGTCAGCTGTACCACGGTGCCCACGGAACAGCCGGCGAGCTCGCGCATCTGTTGGTTCCGGTCTCCGGGGCGATAGGTTGCGGTTGCGGCAGAACCGATCACCTCGAGGCAGTCGCGTCTGGCCCGGCGATGGCGGCCGAGTACGCAGCGAGGGCGGGTGTGCCCACTCAACCGTTGCAGAAAGTGGTGGCACTCATGCGCTCCGGCGATCCGATCGCCCGTGCCGTGGTCTCCGACGCCGGTACTCTGCTCGGCCGAGTCCTGGCCGGCGTCGCCACCGCATTCGATCCCGAGGTGATCGTCATCGGCGGCGGTGCAGCCCAGATCGGAGCGGACCTCTTGTCGCCGCTGACGTCCGCTTTCCGGGTGGAAGCGATGGGCCCCATTGCCGAAACCGCCATTCTTCCTGCTCGTTTGGGCACCGATGCGCCGCTCGTCGGCGCTGCGCTCCTGGCCGCCGCAACACGAATCGAGGTAACACCGTGACTG
The DNA here is from genome assembly GCF_029457415.1 of Rhodococcus sp. RCBS9. Taxonomy (NCBI): domain Bacteria; kingdom Bacillati; phylum Actinomycetota; class Actinomycetes; order Mycobacteriales; family Nocardiaceae; genus Rhodococcus; species Rhodococcus sp. RCBS9. Next base: position 3,591,010 of record NZ_CP120422.1, read on the forward strand.
TCGAAGAATTGCTCACGATCATCAGCGGGAAGCTGATCGTGTCCTGTCAGGCCGGACACGGCCATGCCCTGCGCGACACCGGGACCATCGAGAGGATGGCCCGCGCTGCGGTCGACGGGGGAGCGGTGGCTATCCGCTGCGGCGGTGTGGGCGGAACCCCGGATGTCGCAGCAGTCGTGTCGGCAGTGAAGGTACCGGTGATCGGTTTGACGAAGATCGGCTCGGAGGGCGTGTTCATCACGCCGACAAGGGAATCAGCCCTCGAAGTCGTGGATTCGGGTGCGCAGATCGTGGCTGCCGACGCCACGCTGCGACCTCGTCCGGATGGGCTGACCTTTGCCGACACCGTCGAAGCGGTCCATGATCGCGGCGGCCTCGTCATGGCCGACTGTGGAACACTCGAGGACGGCGTCGCTGCCGCCGCGGCGGGCGCCGACGTCATCTCCAGCACACTGGCGGGATACACCGAGAACAGCCGACGGCTGGCCGGCCCGGACCTGGAACTGATCTCGGAACTGCGGCAGGCACTTCCAGATGCAGTCCTCATTGCCGAGGGGCGATACCACAGCCCGGAGGATGCGGCACGCGCCATCGCCCTGGGTGCAGACTCGGTGGTTGTCGGAACCGCAATCACGGATCCGGCGTTCATCACGTCGAAATTCGCAGCCGCAGTATCGGGCGCCGAAAGGTCGAGAGTGTGACCCCGACGTCGAAGGCTTTGAAGTCCAGGACTGCTGAACGGATTCGACTGGAGACTTTGCTCGTAGACTCCTCGACGCCGATACGGTGGGTCTTCACCGGCGACAGCATCACTCAGGGATTGACGCACACCGACGGTCATCGAAGTTACGTCGAACACTGCGCCGAGCGCGTCCGTGGTGAACTTTCCTTGTTCAACCACGTCCTTGTCAACACCGGGGTGAGCGGCAATCGATCCTCCGATGTGCGTGCGGGTTTCGCACACCGCATCGAAGTGTTCGAACCCTCGGTGGTGTTGATCATGCTCGGTACGAATGACGCATTGGATGGCGAAGAAGGACTGGAGCGGTTTCGAGACGACCTCTCGGACATGATTTTCCGGACGCGAGCGATCGGTGCGGTGCCGATCCTGCAGACGCCGCCACCGATCGACGTCGAGAATGCGCCCACCAGAGCGGGATTGGTTCAGTACGTCGAGGTCGTGCGGCAGGTTGCCGCCTCGACGCGCGTTGTGTTCGTCGACCACTACGCGCAGTGGACGGCCCATTCTCCCGATGGTCCACCGCCGGCTCTCCTGGCTGACGCATTCCATCCGAACGAACAAGGGCACTACGTGCTCGCGGACGCCGTGCTCCGCGAGTTGTCGATCGCGGATACCGAAGTTCCCGTTGTACCGCAGGTGATGTCGTGATACTTCGTGGACAAATTCTGCGTGGACAATTGGTGACCGGTGGTCGATTGCTCTCGGACGGGATTGTCGAGATCTCCGGTGATCGTGTGGTGTGGGCAGGACCCGCGTCGCAGCGAACCGACCCGTTACCCGAACGGGCAGCTGCGGGTACAACGATCATCCCGGGGTTGGTGGACGTTCACTGCCACGGCGCCGGCGGATTCGGTTTCCCCGAGGCAGACGAGTTCGGATCCACCGTGGCTGCCGATCACCACCGGACGAACGGCACGACCTCGGTGATCGGCTCGCTCGTCTCCGCGCCGCCGCAGATCCTGCACGGTCGCATCGAGCTCCTGGCAGGACTGGTGGACGAGGGTACGCTGGCCGGAATTCACCTGGAAGGTCCATTCCTGTCGGTACTCCGTTGTGGCGCCCAGGATCCCGACAGCATTCTCGACGGCGACCCGGCTCTGCTCGAGTCGCTGCTCGAAGCCGGCCGCGGGCACATCCGCTCGATGACGATCGCTCCGGAGACAGCACACTTCGGCGAACTTGCCTCATTGCTGGAGCGTCACGGTGCCGTCGTGAGTATCGGACACACCGATGCGTCCAACCCGATTGCGACACGTTCGATCGCACACTCGGCGCATGCACCGCTCAGCGCCACTCACCTGTTCAACGGTATGGCTCCGATGCATCATCGCGCTCCCGGCGCAGTGGCGGCGTGTCTTGCCGCGGCCGCGAAAGGTCAGATGGTGGTCGAGTTGATCGGGGACGGAGTACATCTGGCCGACGAGACGGTGGCGACGGTGTTCGATCTGGTCGGTCCGCATCAGATCGCGTTGGTCTCCGACGCGATGGCTGCGGCGGGAATGCCCGACGGGCGCTACCCACTCGGACCTCTCGACGTCGACGTGGTCGGTGGCGTGGCGCGACTGGCCGGCCAGGGGGACAAGGCCATTGCAGGCGGGACGAGTCGGTTGATGGACATTGTCCGCAGAGCCGTCAATCACGCGGGCGTCGATCTGCTTTCGGCTGTCATCGCAGCGACAGCAACGCCTGCTGCGCTGATGGGGCTGGCCGGAATAGTCGGCGATCTCGTGCCGGGTTGCCGGGCCGATCTGATCGTCACCGGTCCAGAACTCGAAACCCGCGCCGTCATGGCCGCTGGGACCTGGCTCATGAACTACATCGAAAGCTGAGGAATCAACCGATGGAAATTGTCATTGTCGACAGTGCGGAGGCGGCCGGCACCGTTGTTGCCGACATCTTCGAACACGCGGTGCATTCAGGTGCACGGACTTTGGGCCTGGCGACAGGATCTTCACCGCTCTCGGTGTACCGCGAACTCGCGCGCCGTCACCGCGAGGAAGGGTTGAGTTTTGCCGGCGTGCAGGCGTTCCTGTTGGACGAATACGTCGGCCTGCCGGAAGGCCATCCGGAGTCGTATGCCCAGGTGATCCGCACCGAGCTGGTGAATCACCTGGACCTGGGCGCGGCAAGGGTATTCAGCCCCGACGGAACCGCGCCGGATCCATTTGCCGCCGCGGCGGCCTACGACCGGGCGATTGCGTCGAATGGTCCGGTGGACGTTCAACTTCTGGGCATCGGCGGCAACGGTCATATCGGTTTCAACGAACCGACGTCCTCACTGAATTCGAGGACCAGGGTCAAGACGCTGACGGAACAGACTCGAACCGACAACGCCCGGTTCTTCGAGAGTCCGGGCGACGTACCACGGCACGTGATCACCCAGGGACTCGGAACTATCTGCGAAGCAAGGCATCTGGTGATGATCGCGACCGGCGAGCACAAGGCTGCTGCGATTGCCGCTGCCGTCGAGGGGCCGCTGGCCGCGGTGTGTCCGGCATCGGTCCTCCAACTGCATCCACACGCGACAGTGGTGATCGACGAGGCAGCGGCGTCACAGCTTCGGCTCACCGAGTTCTACAAAACGGTGTCTGCGCACAAACCGCTTGCTCAGCACTACTGAGATATCGGGCTAGACGGGCTCTCGCGTCTTCTCGAGGCCGAGTGCCATTTCGGGAGTGAGTAATTGGAAGTCGGATTCTCCACGCCGTCGGATCCACACCGGATCGGAGGTGTTCCAGCGTTCGGCGCTCTGCGTTCGAGTGACCACCTTGAACGTCGCCGTTCTCGGGAACTCACTGCACACTCGGATCAAGGTCGGCTTCTGCTTCGGCCCGAGTTCCGGCCGGGAATCGATGTATTCGGCTACGGCTGCCGGGTCGAAGTTGTCGACATCGCCGACCGGAATCACCGACGCCATGACGCGGTCGCCGACGTCGCTGTCGGGGACTGCGTACACGGACACCTGCGCGAAGCCCGGGTAACCGACCAGGGAGCGTTCGATGGGTGCAGCACCGATGTTCTCGCCGTCCACTCGCAGCCAACCGGAACTGCGTCCCGCGAAGTAGACGTAACCGTCGACGTCGGTGTACGCCAGATCGCCACTCCAGTACTGGCCGTTGCGCATTCGCTCGGCGTCGGCTTCCGGGTTCTTGTAGTACCCGGCGAACGTGCCTGGGCCGGTGACATTGACCAGTTCACCAGTTGCCTGGTCGGCGTTGGTGATCCGGCCGTCGGCATCGAAGACTGCAGGCGGGCATGGCGCTCCGGTCTCGGGATCGAGGATCTTGACGCCGTCCGGGAGCAGTCCGAGGGCGCCGGGCCGGGGAACCGGTGCCGCGGAGATCGAAATGCCGCCCTCGGTGGAACCGAACCCGTCGATGACGCGAGCGTCGAAGCGCCGGACGAAGGTGGCGACGGCGGGCGCCGAACCCTCGTTGCCGTACATGATCTTCAAGGTGTTGTCCCGCTCGTTCGGCACCTCGGGGGTGGAAGCGATGAAGGACAACGGCTTTCCGACGTAGTTGGAGTACGTGATTCCGTACTTGTGAACGTCGGGTAGAAAACCCGAAGCGGAGAACTTGCGTCGCATGGCAATTCCCGCACGAGCGTGCAGCGCGACCGTCCACGCCGCCATCATCGCGTTGGAATGGAACATGGGCATCGCCATGTAGACGACGTCGTCGGCGCCGAGCCCGAAACGATCGGCAAGCATGACCCCGGGAGAGGCCAACTTGTGGTGCGTGCAGCGAACCGCTTTGGGATCACCGCTGGTTCCGGAAGTGAAGATGAGCATCAACAGATCGTCGGGCTGCGCCGTCGACGCGTAGGCCGGCGTATCGGCGAAGGGCGCCAACAATTCCGCCCAGGCCGGAGAATCCACGTTGATCACCCGGACGTCGCCGAGATCGATGTCGTCGAGTAGATGTGCCTGGTTGTTCTCGGTGAAGATGACCTGGCAGTCGGAGAGCGCAATGTCTCGCGCCAATGCCGGGCCGCGCCTGGTCGTGTTCAGCCCGGCGGCGACCGAACCCGAGAACGATGCCGCTCCGAGCAGCAACGAGAACTCGGGGACGTTCTCCATCAGAAGTCCGAAATGCCTGGGGCGCGTTCGATCGAGCAGCGTGTCCAGCAGCGCTGCTCGATCGAACGAGCCTTGAATGTGCTCGCGCCAGGTGATGGCCTGGTCCTCGAAACGGATACCGCGGTCGTCGATCTCGCTGACTCCGAGGAGTAGATCGGAAACAGTGGGGCGCTGACTCATAGCTGCATCATCATCGATTCGTCTCGGACCAGGTCATGGATTTCCACTCGGTGGGACGCACTCAGGCAGGGACTGCGGCGAGTTCCTTGCCCAGTGCGCGAAGCTGATCTGTTGCGTTGCCGAGCAGGAACTCGTGATGCTTGGCCGCGAGGAAGTAGCGGTGAACTGGATGGTCCTCGTCCAGACCGACACCGCCGTGAACGTGAACAGCGGTGTGCCCGACGCGGTGTCCCGCATCTGCAGCCCAGAACTTGGCCGTCTGTACAGCGCCGTCGGAAGGAAGTCCTTCGCTCAGACGCCACGCTGCGGCCCAGAGAGTCAGGCGCACGCCCTTGACATCGATGTATCCGTCGGCGAGGCGCTGGGCCACGGCCTGGAAACTACCGATCGGACGGCCGAACTGCACACGCTCGGTGGCGTATTCGGCGGTCAGCTTCAGCGCTTGATCGAGCACCCCGTACTGGTAGGCGCTGGAACCGAGCTGAATTCGTTCGACGATCCATGCCGCGATGTCGGATCCTTGGGCAACCGAGCCGAGAACACGATCGGCCGGGATCTGCACCGAATCGAACTCGACCAGGGCCGCACTCGAGAAATCCGTGGTCGATTGCCTGGTAATGCTCACGCCCGCGTCCGACGGTTCGACGAGGAAGACCGCGACACCGTCCTCGGTGATGGCGGGGACGAGGAACAGATCTGCGAGCGGAGCACTGTCGACGGTGATCTTTGCTCCGTCGATGCGCCAACCGTCGGCGGTCTTCTCGGCACGCGTGATCGGGTGCGCCGGGTCGTCGTTGTATTCCTCGGCGAGGGCCGCGGTGAGTATCTTCTCACCGGCAGCGGCAGCGCTTGCCCAGTCGTCGCGCTGCTTGTCCGAGCCGAATTCGGCTATCGCTGCGGCGGACCCGACGATGGACGTCAGGAACGGAACAGCTGCGACGCCGCGGCCGAGTTCGGCCAGGATGCTGCACTGCTCGAGGACACCGAATCCGTCTCCGCCCACCGATTCCGGAAGAGCCGCGCCGAGAACGCCGGCCGAGGCCAGAGCATTCCACAAGAGGGCGTCGAAACGGTCTTCGGCGGCGTCGAGTTCACGAAGGCGGTCGTTGGTGACCAGTTCGGCGACGATGGATCGTGTCAGTCCGGACAGGTCCTGCTGGGCCTCGGTAAGGGTGAATTCCATGATCGTTGGTCCTTATCGCTTCGATGCGGGAAGCCGCAGAGCTGTCATTCCGATGATGTCGCGTTGCACTTCGTTGGTACCGCCGCCGAACGTCAGGATCAGCGAAGAACGATGCATGCGTTCGATGCGTCCACGCAGAAGAGCGCCGGGGGAGTTCTGCCTGATCGTGGCGGAGGATCCGAGGATCTCCATCAGCAAGCGGTAAGCCTCGGTGGCGAATTCGGTACCGAACACCTTGTTGGCCGACGCCGCTTCGGGGCCGGGAGCGTGATCGGTTGCGGAGGCGATTTCCCAGTTCATCAACTTCAGGTACTCGGCCTTGGCATGCACGCGAGCCAGATTGATCTGCACCCATTCCTGGTCGATCATGCGTCGGCCGTCGGGCAGCTTGGTGTTCTGTGCCCACTCGCGGACCTCACGCTGCGCGGTCAGAATCGGTCCGGCCGAGGTGAGGGCAACACGCTCGTGGTTGAGCTGATTGGTGATCAGTGCCCAGCCGCCGTGTTCCTGGCCGACTATCGACGACGCCGGGACCCGTACGTCCTGGTAGTAAGTGGCGCTGGTGTCGGGGCCGGCCATGGTGTGAACCGGGGTGTAGGAGAAGCCTTCTGCGGTGGTCGGGACGATCAGCATGCTGATTCCCTTGTGCTTCTTGGCTTCCGGATCGGTGCGGCACGCCAACCACACGTAGTCGGCGTACTGGATCAGGCTCGTCCACATCTTCTGCCCGTTGATGACGTAATCGTCACCGTCACGGACGGCCGACGTGCGCAGAGACGCCAGGTCGGTGCCGGCCTCGGGCTCGGAGTAACCGATCGCGAAGTGGAGCTCACCGCGGGAGATCTTGGGCAGGAAGAAGGCCTTCTGCTCGTCCGTCCCGAAATGCATGATTGTCGGCGCTACGGAATTGATCGTCAGGAACGGCACGGGCGCACCGGCAATGGCAGCTTCGTCGGTGAAGATCAGCTGGTCCATCGCGGAGCGTTCCTGTCCGCCGTACTCTTTCGGCCAACCCAGCGTGAGCCAGCCGTCCTGGCCCATCTGCGCGACGACTTCGCGGTACACATTGCCTTCGCCGTACTCACCCGTCGTGGCAGCGAGTGCTTCACGCCGCTCGGGAGTCATCAGTTGTGCGAAGTAGGCACGCAACTCCTCCTGGAGCTGTTGCTGCTCAGGGGTGTAGGTGATGTGCATGGTTACCTCTCCATAGAGATACGAATCAAAGCGTCAACCATTCGATTGACACAGGTTCTATCGATGCGTACATCGGCGACAAGGGACGCTCTCGCCGTCTCCGGCGGATCGTTCGACGTCCGTTCTCGGTACTTTTTCGAATCATTGCACACGACTGAAACAGGTTCTAGTGTTATCGCCAGGAACGGTGTGCGGCACAGCCCTGCGGCACTCGTTTCGTATCCGTGTTCGCGCCAGTAGTAGTGAGTAGAGAAGAGGAATCGCCATGGAGGTCAGGGTTGATCTGGACCGTTGCGAGGCAAACGGCGTGTGCGTAGGGATCGCACCCGATATTTTCGACCTCGACGACAACGAGGAGCTCGTGATCAGTTCCGTGCGTCCGCCGGAGGATCGCTGGGAAGATGTCCGTTCCGCGATCGCTCAGTGCCCGCGTGCGGCGCTGACCGAACATCCGTGACGATGGTTGCCCAAAACAAGAACACGTTCTAAAGTTGCGAACTCGTGGGTCACGGCAATCGAGCCGGGTAACTCGACACACGACCGCAGAGAACCGGGAGAGCGCTTCGATGAATGCTGTGAACAGCCCAGAAACCAGTCTCGAAGGCAAGGTCGCCATCGTGACCGGTGCCGGATCGGGGCTCGGAAAGTTCGAGGCCATCGGTCTGGCGAAGGCCGGTGCGTCGTTGGTCGTCAACGATCTGGCCCCGAACGAGGCCGTCGAAGCAACGCTCGAGGAGATCCGCGGTCTCGGCGCCAAAGTCGAATTCGTGGCAGGCAACGTCGGTGAGCGTTCTACCGCCGACGCACTGATGGAAGCAGCGCAGGGGCAGTTCGGCAGTGTCGATATTGTCGTCAACAATGCCGGCGTCGTACGCGACCGGATGCTGTTCAACATGTCCGACGAAGACTGGGATCTGGTACTCGAAGTTCATCTTCGCGGCCATTTCCTCCTGTGTCGCAACGCCGCTGCCTACTGGCGGGCGAAATCCAAGGAAGCCGGGGCGCCGGTGTACGGGCGCATCGTCAACACTTCTTCGGAGGCGGGCCTTCTCGGACCGGAAGGGCAGCCCAACTACGGCGCTGCAAAAGCCGGAATCACGGCGCTGACGTTGTCGGCCGCACGTGGGCTCTCGCGCTACGGCGTTCGGGCCAACGCGATCTGCCCGCGGGCACGGACGTCGATGACCGAAGGTGTGTTCGGTGACGCGCCGGCCGACGGCATCGATCCGCTCTCGCCCGAGCATGTGGCATCGCTCGTCTCGTACCTGGCGTCACCGGCGGCCGACGCCGTCAACGGTCAGGTATTCGTGGTGTACGGACCGATGGTTGCGCTGATGGCGGCGCCCGTCGTCGAGCAGCGGTTCGACGCCGAGGGAGATTCTTGGTCGCCGGAAACGCTGTCCGCGGTGATGGGTGAATACTTCGCTGACCGTGACCCGGCAAAGATGTTCTCGGCATCGGCGGCCCTGCGCGCGTTGGGCTGATCGACGGCGCTGATTCTCGGGTGCGCGACACGTAGAACCGTTGTTCACACTCAGACGGTCTACGTGTCCACTTCCTGGTAGAAATAGCGTGTTCACGAGTCGGTGGGCGCGGCAGTTTGCCTGCGTTCTGTAACGAGACCAACGGTCTCGAAAAAACTGGACTGTGTTCCAATTTTGCATTCCTGCGAACGATGCGATATTCGATCGGCGTGCCCAGTCAAGGCTCTCGCATGGCTGAATTTCGAACCTGGCGCCGAAAGGCGCCGATCATTCAAAAGTATTAATTTCCAGGATATTTCGGCGAAAATCGCATCGAAAAGGGATGCTTCCCATGTCTCCGATCTTCCGGTTTCGGATCGGCGCCGTGAGGCTACTCCTTAGAGTTGGACACTTGTTTTTGACAGGTGAACACGTTCTAGTTAATATGACCTGAGTCACAAGCTGTCGGGGGCTGGACTATGAGAACAGACAGTACTGCGGCAACCAAGGACGAGGAGGGCGAATGGTAGACCTCGTCGAGGTGCCATTACGAGCGGTCGGTGGCTTCTTTCAGATGTCCGCCCAAACCTTGAGGGCAGTCTTCTCCCGCCCTTTCCAGCGGCAAGAGTTCATCGATCAGGCCTGGTTCGTGGCCCGAGTCTCGATGGTGCCGACGGTCCTGGTCGCAATCCCGTTCACTGTGCTGGTCAGCTTCACCATCAACATTCTCTTGCGCGAGATCGGTGCAGCCGACCTCAGTGGTGCCGGAGCTGCCCTCGGCACCGTCACGCAGGTCGGCCCCATCGTCACCGTGCTGATCGTCGCCGGCGCCGGCGCAACCGCCATCTGCGCGGATCTTTCGGCCCGAACCATCCGCGAAGAGATCGACGCCATGAAGGTGCTCGGGATCAATCCCATCCACCGGTTGGTCGTTCCCCGAGTGCTCGCGTCGACAGGTGTGGCGCTGCTCCTCAACGGACTGGTCTGCACCATCGGCATCCTCGGCGGTTTCGTCTTCTCCGTGTTCATCCAGGACGTGAACCCCGGCGCGTTCGTCAACGGCATCACACTGCTCACCGGATTCGGTGAGCTCATGCTCTCCATGGTCAAAGCAGGGCTGTTCGGCATGATCGCCGGCCTGGTTGCGGCCTACCTCGGACTCAACGTCAAAGGCGGCGCCAAGAGCGTCGGTGACGCGGTCAACCAGACCGTCGTGTTCGCGTTCATGGCGCTCTTCGTCGTCAACGTGCTCATCACGACCATCGGTATCAAGTTGACGGCCGGATGAGGCCCACGGCAGTCGGAGAGATCGAAGTGGACAGAACGACAAACGACAGACGGGAGGAGATCTGATGGCGTTGGCCGCAGCGGGACGCTTCCCGCGCACACGTCGACAGATCGGTTCGATCTCTCGCAGTATCGACAGCATCGGTGAGCAAGCGCTGTTCTTCGCGAAGGCTCTCGGTCACGCTCCCAAGGCGCTGATGCGCTATCCACGTGAAACTCTGCGACTGATCGCCGAGATCAGCATGGGCACCGGTGCGCTCGCCGTCATCGGTGGCACCGTCGTGATCGTCGGATTCCTGACACTGTTCACCGGTGGCACCATCGCCGTTCAGGGCTACAGCTCGCTGGGCAACATCGGCGTCGAAGCACTGACGGGCTTCTTCGCCGCCTTCATCAACGTTCGCATCGCAGCGCCGGTCATCGCCGGAATCGGCCTCGCCGCGACCATCGGCGCCGGCTCCACCGCGCAGCTCGGTGCGATGCGCGTCTCCGAAGAGATCGACGCGCTGGAGACGATGGCGATCCCGTCGATTCCGTATCTGGTCAGCACCCGCGTCATGGCCGGCATGATCGCGATCATCCCGCTGTACTCACTGGCGGTGATCGCGTCGTTCGTCGCCAGCCGCTTTGCGACGGTGTTCCTCTACAACCAGTCCGGCGGCGTGTACGACCACTACTTCACGACCTTCCTGATACCCACGGACATACTGTGGTCGTTCGCCCAGGCGATAGTCATGGCGCTGGCCGTCATGCTCATCCACACCTACTACGGCTTCAACGCAACCGGTGGCCCGGTCGGCGTCGGTGTCGCGGTGGGTAACGCAGTGCGCGCCTCGTTGATCGCGGTCGTCACGGTCACCCTGCTCATCTCACTCGCCATCTACGGCGGGTCCGGCAACTTCAACCTGTCGGGATAGGCGGGCAAGCGATGACCGTACCCAGATGGCACAAGAAGTTGGCCGCAGCCGGCCTGGTCCTCGGACTCGTGGCGATCGTCGCCGTTGCTCTCACCATGTTCTCGGGTGGGTTCACCAAGAGCACGCCCATCACCGTGACGTCCACGCGTGCCGGCCTCGTCATGGAACCCAATGCCAAGGTGAAGTTGCGCGGAGTGCAGGTCGGCCGCGTCGAGTCGATCTCACTCGTCGGGGACCAGGCAAACCTGAAGTTGGCGATGGATCCGGGCCAGATGTCGAAGATTCCGTCGAACGCCCGGGTGGAGATCAAGACCACCACGGTGTTCGGTGCGAAGTACGTCAACATCGTGATTCCCGACGATCCGTCGACCCAACCGATCCAGGAGGGTGCTGTCATCGCTTCGGACAGCGTCACCGTCGAGTTCAACAGTGTCTTCGAACATCTTTCGGACGTGCTCGCGAAGATCGAACCGGAAAAGCTCAACGCCACACTCGGCGCGATCTCCACCGCACTCAACGGGCGCGGCGAGTCGCTGGGTGAGGTTCTCGAGCTCGGTGACACCTATCTGAAGAAGATGAATCCGGTTCTACCGCAGCTCCAGGAAGACTTGGTCGGCGCCGCCGATGTCACCAATCTGTACGCCGACGTGGCACCGGATCTGATGCGCATCCTCGACAATGCCACCGCGACAAGCGGATCGATCGTGGCCGAGCAGGCAAACCTCGACTTGCTGTTGCTCAACGTCACCGGCCTCGCGGACACCGGCAACGCGTTGTTGACCGACAACGAGCAGAACCTGACCACCGCCCTCGACACTCTGACCGCGACGACGACCCTGCTCGACAAGTACTCGTCGGGTCTGACGTGCTTCATCGTCGGGTTGAACGACGGTCGGATCAAGTTCGAGCCACTGGCAGGCACCGGGGACAAAGCGGCGCTGATGCTGAGTGCGAGCTTCATGTACGGCGCCGAGGCGTACCAGAATCCGCAATCTCTCCCCAAGGTCGCGGCCTCCGGCGGACCCAATTGTTATGGTCTGCCCGAATTCGATCCGAAGGTCGACGGGCATGCACCGTTCGCAGTCACCAACACCGGCAACGTGCCCTTCGTTCCCAACACCGAACTGCGCGTTACCGTGCCGACCATTTTCCAGTATCTCTTCGGTGACTCCTACGAGCAGGAAGACGGGAAGTGATGAGACCGACCACGGTCAAGCTGCTGATTTTCACCGTCGTCATGGCGGTCATCTTCGCCGGACTGGCGATCGTCTTCAGTCAGGTGCGCTTCAGCAGCAGCAACGGATTTCACGCCACCTTCTCGGACGTCTCGGGACTCAAGTCCGGCGACAAGGTCCGCATCGCCGGTGTTCCGGTCGGGTCGGTCACCGGAGTGTCCATCGGTGACTCCAACCAGGCCGAGGTCGAGTTCGACGTCGACACCAAGTACTCGCTGATGAAGAGCACCAAAGCGACTGTGCGCTACGAGAACCTGGTGGGCGATCGCTACATGGAACTGCTCGAGGGCGCCGGTTCCACCGAGACGCTTCCGTCGGGAGGATCCATTCCGGTCGATCAGACGTCGCCCGCTCTCGATCTGGATCTGCTGCTCGGCGGATTCAAGCCGCTGCTTCGTTCGCTCGACCCGCAGCAGGTCAACGACCTCTCCGGGGCCCTGCTGCAGGTACTCCAGGGCCAGGGCGGAACGCTGGTTTCGTTGCTGGGAAACACCAGTTCGTTCACCAGCACGTTGGCGGACCGAGACCAGCTGATCGGGGACGTCATCACCAATCTCAACGACGTACTCGGCACCATCAACGACAAGGGCGATCAGTTCTCCACCACGATCGATCAGCTCCAGCAGTTGGTCAGTGGATTGGCGAAGGACAGTGGCCCGATCGGTAATTCGATCACCGAGATCGCCGGTGCCACGGGAGATCTCGCGTCGTTGCTGCAGGCGACACGTCCGGACATCCAGACGCTGATCGGGGAGACCAACCGAACGATGACGCAGCTGGACCTGGGCAAGGACGACATCAACACCGCTCTCGATCGTCTGCCGTCCGACTACCGGAAGCTGATCCGAGTGGGCACGTACGGAGCGTTCTTCCAGTTCTATCTGTGCGCCAACACTTTCAAGTTCTCCGGACCCGACGGGACGACGATCATCTTGCCCACGGCAGTTCAGGACACGGGAAGGTGCGCAAAAGTCTCATGACCCCAACCCGTGAACGTAATCCGGTACAGATCGGTGTCATCGGTCTCGTCCTGGCGGTGTCAACCGTCGGTGCCGCGCTTCAATACGATCAACTCCAGTTCATCAACGGTGGCATTCGCTACTCGGCGTACTTCCAAGATGCCGGCGGCCTGGTCACCGGCGACGACGTGACCATGGCCGGCGTGAAGGTCGGCAAGGTCAGCGACGTCGAACTCGACGACCAGAAGGTGTTGGTCACCTTCACCGTTCAGGACGGTGTTGCCCTGGGCGAGCAGACAGCGGCTGATATCAAGACCAACACGGTTCTCGGGCGAAAGTCGTTGGCGGTACGGCCGGAAGGATCCGGACTGTTGCGGACGGACACGCCGATTCCGGTCGAACGCACCAACTCCCCGTACTCGCTCAACGACGCTCTGGGTGACCTCGGGACAACGGTGTCCGAACTCGACACGGAACAGATCAACGATTCGCTCAACGCGATCTCGGACACGCTGGCCGATACTCCGCCCGAACTGCGCACCGCGTTGGACGGAATGACGCGGCTTTCGCAGAGCATCAACTCACGCGACGAGAGCCTGCTCCAATTGCTCTCGCGGGCCGAAGATGTCACCAAGATCCTCTCCGACAGAAGCGGTCAGATCGATTCGTTGCTGGTCGACGGCAACAAGCTGTTTGCCGAACTGAGCTTGCGGCGTGACGCGATCAGCGAACTGATCGTCAACACCGGCGCAGTCTCACGTCAACTGTCAGCGCTGGTGCAGGAGAACGAGGCTCAGATGGGGCCGACCCTCGAGAAGCTGAATTCGGTCGCCGAGGTTCTCCAGCAGAACAAGGACAACATCGCGGGAGCGCTCGACGGACTCGGACCGTACATCACCGCGCTCGGTGAGACCGTGGCCAGCGGCCCGTTCTTCGACGCCTTCATCATCAACATTCTGCCGAGCAACTGGTGGAAGACCCTGGTGGACACCAGCGTCGCGCCCGAGCAGGTTCCGGGCGACCTGGAAGACTTCTTCCCCGGTATTCCACCGACGATCAGGGGGCCGGGAGAATGACCGAGACCATGACTTCACAGGATCCACAGGGCTCCACCAACCCACGCAAGAAGTGGGTGCTGATCGGAGCGGGTGTGCTGGTCGCGCTGCTCGTCGCCGGTGCGGCCTACCTCTTCATCCCAGGCCTGGGCAAGACCAAGATCTCTGCGCACTTCGTCTCGACCACTGGTCTCTACGAGGGCGACGTCGTGCGAGTGCTCGGTGTCAACGTCGGCAAGGTGACCAAGATCGAACCGCGTGATCGGGACACCTACGTCGAGATGAAGATCGATTCGAGCGTCGACGTTCCGGCAGATGCCAAGGCGCTCATCGTTGCTCAAAGCCTCGTGTCCGCACGCTTCGTGCAATTGACCCCCGTGTACTCCGGCGGGGAACAGATGCCCAACGGCGGCGAGATCCCGATCGAGCGCACCGCCGTTCCGGTGGAGTGGGACGAGATCAAGACCGAACTGACCAAACTGTCGGACGCACTCGGACCGGAGGGTCTGGACGATCAGGGTTCCCTCGGTCGATTCATCGACACCGTGGGAACGAACCTCGACGGTAACGGTGAGTCGATTCGGTCGACGCTGCGCGAACTCTCGGCCACGATGCACACGCTGTCCGAAGGCCGGACCGATTTGTTCTCCACCATTCGGAACCTGCAGGCATTTGTCACTGCGTTGTCCTCGAGTAACGAGCAGATCGTGCAGTTCAGCGGTCACCTCGCTTCGGTGACAAGCGTTCTCGCAAGCAGCTCCGACGAGTTGGGTACCGCCCTCAGTGATCTCGACCTGGCCGTCGGCGACGTCCAGCGGTTCGTCAAGGACAACAGCGAGGGACTGAGCGAATCGGTTGCGCGTCTCGCCGATGCCACTCAGGTACTGACTGACAAGCGCCCGGAGATCGAGCAGGTTCTGCACTCCGGACCGACGTCGCTTGCCAACTTCTATCAGATCTACAAGCCGGCTCAGGGCAGTATGACCGGCGCAATTGCACTGAGTAACTTCAAGAATCCGATCCAGTGGATCTGTGGTTCCATCGAAGGTATCGAGAGTGGTAACTCCCAGAACAGTGCCGACCTGTGTAAGCAGTACCTCGGGCCGGTGCTCAGCACGATGATCGGCAACTACCCCGGATTCCTGTTCAACCCGGTCGCGGGCGTGCAGGCTTTCCCGGATCAGATCGTCTACACCGAGCCGGGATTGGAAGCGGCAAGTCAGAATCAGCCGGAAACCGTCGCAGGACCGATGTCGGGTGCTCCCATGACGAGTGTTCCCAAGGATCTCGCCGAACTCTTCAACATGGGCGGAGGGAACTGATGCGGGTAGCTCGCAAGACCACGGTTGCCGTGTTGGCCACGGCAGTGGCTCTCGGCGCCAGCGGTTGTGAATGGAACGGTCTCAACTCGGTGCCGATGCCAGGCACTCAAGGCCGGGGCGAAGGCGCATACGAGGTTCAGATCGAGATGCCGAACGTGACTACACTGTCGCAGAATTCGCCCGTCCGGGTGGATGACGTGGCAGTGGGAAGCGTTTCGAACATCGAGGTTCAAGGCTGGCACGCTCTGGTGACGGTGTCGCTGAATCCCGAGGTTCAGTTGCCGGCCAACGCGACGGCAAAAATCGGTCAGACCAGCTTGCTCGGCTCTCAGCACATCGAGTTGGCGCCGCCGGTAGGGGAGGAGCCCGAGGGCCGACTCGAAGCCGGTGACCTGATTCCGATCGAGCGGGCGGGCGCTTACCCGACGACGGAACAGACGCTGTCGTCGCTGTCGGTTGTTCTCAACGGCGGCGGTCTCGCTCAGGTTCAGGACATCACGAAGGAACTCAACGCTGCTCTCGGTGGGCGTGAAGATTCGGTTCGCGACCTCCTGCCTCAGCTCGATCAGCTGGTCGGCAGTCTGGACAAGCAACGGGGCGACATCGTTTCGGCGATGGAGGGACTCGATCGACTGTCCTCGACGGTCCAGGCCCAGCACGACACCCTGAACAAAGCGCTCGAAGGTATTCCGCCGGCACTCGAGGTTCTTGTCGCTCAGCGTCAGGACATCACCAACGCCTTGACCTCCCTCGGTGGTCTCAGCGAGGTGGCCAGTCGCGTCATCCAGGAGAGCGGTGACGATTTCGCGACCAACGTTCGCGCGTTGTCGCCGACTCTGAAAGCGTTGGCGGATTCGGGCAACGCTCTCACGCAGGTTCTCGGAGTCCTCTTGACGTTCCCGTTCCCACAGAACGGAATCGACAACGTCATTCGCGGTGACTACGCCAACCTGGCCATGACCATCGACATCTCGCTGCCCCGACTGGACGCGAACTTCCTCACCGGAACTCCGTTGGCCGGAACACTCTCCGGACCAGAAGGCGTGTTGGGTAAGCAGGCTGGGCTGGCCGGACAGACAGGCAACCCGTTGAGCGATCCGCTCAAGCCTGCCGCACCGCCCGCACAGGCCCCTGCCGGACAGGCTCCGGCAGCGGATCCGAATACCATTCAGATTCCGGGACTTCCGCCGATCAACATTCCAGGACTTCCTCAGGGGGCACCGGCACCATGATGCTCACAAAGTTCGTCCGCATCCAGCTCATCATCTTCGCCGTCTTGACGGTCGTCGGTTTGATAGTGATGGCCACTCAGTACGTGCGTGTTCCCGCTATGGTCGGTATCGGCCGATACGACGTCACCGTCGAATTGCCCGCCACCGGTGGGCTGTACAAGAACTCGAACGTCACCTACCGCGGTCAGACCATCGGCGTCGTGAACGCGGTGGAGTTGTCGGAAACGGGCGTGAATGCGCGTCTGTCTCTCGAGAGCGGCGTCAAGGTGCCCTCGGACGTCGACGCTGCGGTCAAGAGTGTGTCGGCGATCGGCGAGCAGTTCGTCGATCTGATTCCGCACACCGACAGCTCCGGAGCGATCGTGGTCGACGGGCATCTGGAAAACGGATCGGTGATTCCCGAAGACCGAACCAGCATTCCGCAGGATGTCGGCGCGATGCTCGATCAGGCAGATGTGTTGCTGCAGAGCATTTCCGACACCAAGCTCAAGACCGTCATCGACGAATCCTTCAAGGCGTTCAACGGTGCCGGCCCGGATCTGCAGAAGCTGATCGACTCAGCTCGGCTGTTCGTCGAGGAGGCGAACAACAACTCCGACGCAACCAAGACCCTGATCGAGCAGGCCGGTCCACTCCTGGACACCCAGGTGGTCAGCAGCGACGCCATCCGTTCCTGGACAAGCAATCTGGTGACGTTCACCGACCAGCTCCGCGCCAGCGACCCTGATCTGCGTGCCGTCATCCAGAAGGGTCCGGCCGCAGCGGCGGAGGCGAATGCTCTTCTGCAAGACATGCAGCCGACATTGCCGATTCTTCTGGCGAACCTCGTGTCCGTCGGACAGGTCGGCGTGATCTACAACAACGCGATCGAGCAGATTCTGGTCATCTACCCGCCGCTGGCCGCAGCGCTGGTCACGGTGGCAGGCTCCGGCCCGGCTGCGGATGGTGCACTGGTGGACTTCCACATGGAGGTCAACGACCCGCCGCCGTGCACTACAGGATTCCTGCCCGCAGAGCAGTGGCGCAGTCCGAAGGACGAATCACCGATCGAGACGCCGTCGGATCTCTTCTGCCAGGTTGCCCAGGATTCGCCGATCGCCGTGCGCGGCGCGAGAAACCTTCCCTGCGAGGAGTATCCGGGACGTCGTGCGCCGACGGTCGAACAGTGCCGTTCCGGCTACGTACCGATGGGCACGAACCCGCAATCCGGGCCTCCGGAACCGATTACCGCGACCCCGAGCTCGTACACGTCGACGCCTTCGGTCTCGGCTCGTCGGTACGATCCGATTACAGGCACGTACATCGGGCCGGACGGAAGGACGTACTCGCAACCGAACCTCGGTGGCGGCGACGTCAGTCTCGAACAGTTCATGAAGGGTCAGCAGGGTTGATGACAGACGAAGATCCACAGGCCGGGCAGCGGGTGCGCCGTCGCGCGTCTCGCAGCGCCGGACCCACGGGTGCGGATGCAGACGCTGCCGCGGTAGTAGTGCCCACCGAAAAGAAGTCGGCCGAACAGAAGCCAGCCGAGCAGAAGCCGGCTGAGCAGAAGGTGGCTGAGCAGAAGGTGGCTGAGCAGAAGGCGGCGGCGCCAGTTGCTTTGGGCAAGCCCGATACTCCACCTGAGAAGGTCGTCAGCGGTGATCAGGTCGCGACCAAGGCTGAGCCGACCGGTACCGCCGAAACCCCCGCAGAAACATCTGTGGACACCCCTGTTCGTTCGAAGCCCAAGGCCGGGTTGGTAGTCGGGATCGCCATTGCTTCGGTGATCGCTGTTGCTCTTGCGGCCCTGACGGTGTTTCTTCTCGTCGACCGGAACAAGGCGTCCAATGCCGACGAGGACCGAGCCCGCTACGTGGCCGGTGCCCGGACCACCGCACTGAATCTGACGACACTGCACGCGGATACGGCGGCTGCCGACCTCGACAAGTTTCTCGCCGGCACCACCGACGAGTTCAAGTCGCAGTTCGACGGACGCAAGGATTCGTTTGTCAACGTCCTCGGGCAGGCCGGAGTTCAAACCGACGGCGAGGTGCTCGAAGCCGGGTTCGAGAAGTCGGACGGTGATTGCGGGACTTCTCTTGTCGCGGTGCGTGCGATGCAGAAGAACGGCGACGAAGCGCCCGCCGAACGCAACTACCGACTCCGAATCACCATGTGCGACGTCGACGGGCAGTTGCTTGCCTCGAATGTGGAGTTTGTGCCATGACCCCAGAAGTGAACCCCGAGACGTCCAAGCAAGTTTCGCCGAAGCCGAAGCGCGCCTCACCGCTCGCCATCATCCTGTGCGTCATCAGTGCAGTGGCCATCGCGTTGGCGGCAGTGTCGGCGTATCTCTACTTCGGTCCGGACGGAACGCGTGACACCGCAGCGATCGATCAGACCAGAGACGAAGTGGCACAGGCCTCTTCCGATCAGGCGGTAGCGATGTTCCAGTACGACTACAACAACGTCGACCAGCAGTTGCATGCAGCTACAGACGGGTTGACGGGCGATTTTCAAGGCACGTTCACCAATCTGATCGAATCGGTGATCATTCCGGGAGCCAAGGAAAAGTCGCTGACCGTTCAGGTCGTCGTCCAGGGCGCCGCGGTTCTCGACGCGGAGGCGGACAGCGCGACGACGATGCTGTTCCTCAATCAGATCACCACGTCTTCGGAATCGCCCGAAGCCGTTGCCAGTGGCAGTCGCGTGAAGATGAGTCTGGAGAAGCAGGACGGACGTTGGCTCGTGAACAACGTCCAACCCTTCTGATCAAACACACGAAGGCTGGAGCCGGGTACGAAAGAGGCTGGGGCCGCGGAGATTCACTCTCCGCGGCCCCAGCCTTTGTGCACTGTCCTCAGTGGTCTTGTGCTTCGGCCGGGGCGATCAGCGCCGGGCCTGCGGCACCGCCGTGTGCGAGCGCGTCGAGGAACGAGCGCGCCCAGCGGTCGACGTCGTGCGTCAGGACCTGACGACGTAGCGCACGCATGTGGCGCCGGCCGTCCTCGCGCGGTTGATTGAGGGCCTTCTCCATCGAATCCTTGACGTCGTCGAGGTCGTGAGGATTGCACAGGAATGCCTGGCGGAGTTCTGCTGCGGCACCGGTGAATTCGCTGAGCAGCAATGCACCACCCAGATCACTGCGGCAGGCGACGTATTCCTTCGCGACGAGGTTCATGCCGTCACGCAGCGGCGTGACGAGCATGAGATCGGCGGCGACGAAGAACGCGACCAGTTCGTCGCGTGGGATCGGCCGATGGATGTAATGGACGACGGGGCGGCCGACTTCGCTGAACTCGCCGTTGATCCGGGAGACCTTCTGCTCGATGTCTCCGCGCATCTGTACGTAGCTTTCGACGCGTTCGCGGCTCGGGGTCGCCAGCTGCACCATGACGGTGTCGGCGGGATCGATGCGCTTCTCCATGAGAAGTTCGTGGAGCGCAGCGAGCCTGACGTCGATGCCTTTGGTGTAGTCGAGGCGGTCGACGCCCAGCATGATGTGCTTGGGGTTTCCGAGTTCTTTGCGAATCTGCTTGGCGCGGTCTCGAATTGCCTTGGTGCGCGAGAGCTCGTCGAGCTTGCCGGAGTCGATGGAGATAGGGAAGGCGCCGACGCGGACGCTACGGAAACCTACTTGCACCACACCGAGTTTGGAGCGGACGCCGACGGTTCCGCGTGAAGTCTGTTGCCCGGCAAGGCGTCTGGCCAGGTACAGGAAGTTCTGTGCGCCACCCGGAAGGTGGAAGCCGATGAGGTCGGCGCCGAGGAGGCCTTCGACGATCTCGGTGCGCCACGGCATCTGCATGAACAGCTCGACCGGGGGAAACGGAATGTGCAGGAAGAAGCCGATGGTCAGGTCGGGGCGCAGCATCCGCAGCATCTTCGGTACCAACTGCAGCTGGTAGTCCTGGATCCAGACTGTCGCGCCCTGTGCCGCTGCCTTGGAGGTGGCTTCGGCGAATCGCCGGTTCACCTCGACGTAGGCGTTCCACCATTCGCGGTGGTACTCGGGTTTGACGATGACGTCGTGATAGAGCGGCCAGAGGGTGGCGTTGGAGAATCCCTCGTAGTACTCGTTGATCTCCTCGGCGCTCAGCGGCACGGGGTAGAGCTCGAGTCCGTCTTCGACGATGGGGTCGAGCTCGGCGTCCGCCACCCCCGCCCAGCCCACCCACGCGCCCTGATTGCTGCGCAGGATCGGCTCGAGAGCGGTGACCAGTCCGCCGGGGCTTCGCTTCCAGCGGGTGGTGCCGTCGGGAAGCCGTTCCAAGTCGACGGGCAGGCGGTTCGCTACGACAACGAACTCAGCCTGCCCGGACACGGCTTCACCGGTCGAAGAAGCAGGTGCGCTGTCAGAAAGGGTTGAACTGGTCGAATCCGGACTGACAGGCACGTGGTTCCTTCTCGGTCGGTGAGGGAAAGATTCAGTCGAGCTTGGCGGCGGGGGAGATACCGAGCATCGAGAGCAGCATCCTGCACTCGTCGGCATCTTCCGCGTAGGCAGCGACGACGCGCTGTGCCTGACGAGCAGTTTCGTCCGCTACGGGCTCGAGGTCCTCGTCCGCGATCTCGGTTTCGACGGTCGTGTTCTCAGCCATCATGTTCCTCTCGTGCTTGCCTGCACGGCGCAAGCAATGGTTCTTACTCGCGACTCTATGAGAACTGGGCGTGTCGACGCTAGTTGCTCATGTATTAGGGTCGACTTACTTATCTCTGTACTCAACTTTATCGCTTCCATCGATGCTTGGAGTTCCATGAGTTCGACCCCCTCGAGTGTGACCGTCGACTCGGACGAGCCGGATAGTGGCAATCACAGCGGTGCTGCGATTTTGCGACGTGTCCTCGTCCGTAACCGTGGCCCGCTCGCCATCGGCACGGTTCTGGTCTGTCTGCACCAACTGACCGAGACGGCGGTGCCGATCTCCATCGGTGTGATCATCGACCGTGCGGTGGAGACTTCGGACACCACGGCCCTGATCGTCTCCATCGTCGGTCTCGCGGCTCTCTTTCTCGTTCTGACGGCCGCCTGGCGCTTCGGCGCACGCTTCATCGTCGCCGCGATGCAGCAGGAGGCTCATCGCCTCCGGCTCGAGGTGGCGCACCGCGTCCTCGATCCGCGCGGGGTGCGCACCGATCTGCGTTCGGGTGAATTGCTGACAGTCTCGACATCCGATGCCGAGCAGACTTCGTGGATCGCGGACATCGTCCCGCGCGCCGCTGCGGCCCTGACAGCTGCGGTGGCGTCGGCGGTGGCGTTGGTGTGGATCGACCTCTGGCTGGGGCTGGCCGTTCTGATCGGAACGCCGGTCATTCTCGGTCTGCTGCAATTGGCGGCGCCTCTCATCACGTCGAGGGCCACCGGTCAGCAGGCGTCGATCGCTCGGGCGTCGGCGATGGCTACGGATCTGGTCAGCGGATTGCGTCCGCTGCGCGGTATCGGCGGTGAGAAGACCGCGTCGGCGCGCTACCGCACGGTCAGCCGTCAAGCGCTCGCATCGACGATCGGCACGGCCAAGGCGACCGGTATCTACACCGGCGTTGCCGCGACCATCAGTGCGTTGCTCGCGGTCGGTGTTGCGGGCTTCGCGGGATACTTCGCGTTGCAGGGCCGGATCACGGTCGGTGAACTGATCACCGTGGTGGGGCTTGCGCAGTTCATCATCGAACCGCTCGGATTGCTTGCGTCCATTCCCGGATACTTCGCGGTGGCGCGAGCGTCGTCGGATCGACTGGCACTGGTCTTGGACGCGGAGCCACTGCGTGGCGCGGGTTCGCAGACCGAACTCGAAGGCACCGACCTGACTCTCGACAGAGTCGAGTACAAGTCACTCAAGGGCATCGACCTGCATCTGCCTGCCGGAGAACTGCTGGGCGTCGTGGCTTACCAGCCGCAGGACGCCGACGCTCTTGTCGCGGTCCTGTCCGGTCAGCTGGCGCAGGACGCGTATCGCGGAGTGGTGAGGGTTGGCGGAATCAGCCTGTCCGACATGGACTTGCGATTGGCACGTCGGACGGTGCTGGTGGAGCCGCACATCACCGATCTGTTCTCCGGGTCGCTTGCGTCGAACGTCACCGCGGGCGCCGGTGATGGCGCTGCTCTCGACATCCAGAGTGCTCTCGTGGCGTCGGCAGCGGCGGATGTCGTCGACGCACATCCGGACGGTCTCGACCTCGAAGTGACCGATCGGGGCGCCAGTTTGTCGGGAGGCCAGCGGCAACGCGTCGCCCTCGCGCGCGCCCTGGTGGCACAGGCACCCGTGATGGTCCTGCACGATCCGACGACGGCGGTGGACGCGGTGACCGAGGCGTCGATCGCCGAAGGAATCGCACAACTGCGGCACGAGGGTGCCGGTGGCATCCACACGACGGTATTGATCACCAGCAGCCCAGCCTTGCTGGCCGTGACGGATCGAGTGATCGTGTTGAACGACGGAGTGATCGCCTCGATCGGCACACATTCCGAACTCTCTCGCGGCGACGCGAACTACCGAGGAGCGGTGCTGCGGTGACGGCCACGGACATGACAACCAAAATGCCGGCCGGGGAGAACGCCGAGAAGGTGACAGAGCGCGAGTTGTTGCCGATCGCGAGTGGTCGCCAGACCTGGAAGTGGTTGCGGGCGGCGCTGACCGAACACCGGATGCAGAGCCTGCTGGTCCTGATCGTCGCGGCTTCGGCGTCGGCGATGGCCTTGGTGCCGATTTACGTCTTCGGCGTCCTGGTCGACCGGGTCCGGGACAACGCGCCCACGTCGACGATCGTCGGGGTGGTCGTGATCATCGCCGCTGCCGCAATCGTGGGCGGTGTGTTCACCGGTGTGGCTGCCTATCTGATCAAGCGGCTCGGTGAGACGATCCTGGCGGATCTGCGAGAGCGGACCGTGGACCGGGCACTGCGCCTGCCGATCCAGACCGTCGAGAAGGTCGGCAAGGGCGATCTGCTCTCACGAGTTGGTGACGACGTGTCGGTGATCGCCAAGGCCGTGTCCGACGTGGTTCCCGGCATGATCGCGGCGGTTCTGCTCGTGGCTCTGAGCATGGTGACCATGCTCGGACTCGACTGGCGACTCGGTCTGGCCGGAATGGTCGCGCTGCCGATGTACGCGCTGGCGCTCAAGTGGTACCTGCCACGATCGGCTCCCGTTTACGCTGCCGAGCGGGTAGCGATGGGCGCTCGTTCACAAGCGCTGATCAGCAGTCTCCAGGGTGCGAAGACGGTCCGCGCGTACAGCCTCGAGAAGGAACACCTCGGGCAGATCGATGCGGCGTCGGCAAAAGCGCGCGATCTGGCAGTCGGAGTGTTCGGCCTGTTCACGAGGTTCGCCGGTCGAGGTAACCGCGCCGAATTCGTGGGCCTGTCCATGATTCTCGTCGTCGGATTCCTGCTGGTCCGTGAGGACGTCGTGACAGTCGGCCAGACGACGACTGCTGCCCTGCTGTTCCACCGCCTGTTCAACCCGATCGGCTCGCTGCTCTACACCTTCGACGAAGTGCAGTCGGCGGGCGCCAGCCTCGCGCGACTGGTCGGCGTCGTCGAGATCGAGGAAACGGAGCCTTCGACGGATGCAGGTTCCGTTCCGGCCGACG
This sequence comes from Rhodococcus sp. RCBS9, assembly GCF_029457415.1. Classification (NCBI taxonomy): domain Bacteria; kingdom Bacillati; phylum Actinomycetota; class Actinomycetes; order Mycobacteriales; family Nocardiaceae; genus Rhodococcus; species Rhodococcus sp. RCBS9. Next base: position 3,615,431 of record NZ_CP120422.1, read on the forward strand.
GTTCGCTGCGTCTGGATGACATTCGGCACAGCTACGACGGTGGTCATGAGGTTCTCCACGGAGTGAGCCTCACACTGCGAGCGGGGGAGCGCGTGGCGCTCGTCGGTTCGACCGGAGCCGGAAAGACGACGCTCGCGGCGATCGCTGCCGGTTCGATCACTCCGACGTCGGGCCGGGTGTCGATCGGCGGTGTCCCGCTTGCCGACCTCGACGACCTACGACGCCACATCGCGATCGTGAGTCAGGAGGTCCATGTCTTTGCCGGACCCCTGATCGAGGATCTGAGATTGGCGGCTCCCGAATCCTCGGACGAGGACGTTGCCGCGGCACTGCGGACGGTCGGCGCGTACGAGTGGGTGGAGGCTCTCGACGAGGGAATGCTGACCGTCGTCGGCGAAGGCGGACACGAGATGACAGCGGCGCAGGCGCAGCAGTTGGCTTTGGCGAGACTGGTGTTGGCCGATCCCGCCGTCGCCGTACTGGACGAGGCAACAGCGGAGGCGGGCAGCGCCGGAGCGCGGGAACTGGAAGCGACTGCCGACGCCGCTACGGAGGGCCGCACCACTCTGGTTGTCGCACACCGGCTTACGCAGGCTGCGGGCGCCGACCGAGTGATCGTGCTCGAACACGGACAGATCGTAGAAGAAGGCCCGCACCGCGAACTGGTGTCCGCGGGCGGGCGTTACGCACAACTGTGGGCGGCCTGGGAAGGTCGCGACTGAGGGGTTTGTACTGGGTTTTGTACTGAGGGGGTCTGATCCGGCGATCAGGTGAGGTACCCGCCGCCGTGGGGGAAGAACTCGGCGGCGGTGTACTCGCTGCCGTCGTCGAGTCGGACGCGCTCGATCCGCAGTCCCTTGTTCTTGCCCGACCACGCGTCGGGGCCCGCGACGATCACCATGCCGTCGTCTTCCTGGATGAACACTCGGCCGGGGGTTCCGCCGTAGTGCCCGCGTGAGACGGACGCCTTCAGGATGCGGATGCGCTGGCCCTTGAACTCGGCGAAAGCGTTGGGGTACGGATCGGACTGTGCCCGGACGAAACGTTCGATGACCTCGGCGGGCCAGGACCAGTCGACGTGGCTGTCCTGCGGTGCACGCTTGTGGAAGAACGTGGCCTGCGATCGGTCCTGCGGCGTCCAGTCGGTACGGCCGGACGCGATCAGATCCAGGGCGTCGAGTGTGATGGGGCCGATCATGTCGATCGTGCGGTGGAACAGATCGGTGACGGTGTCGGTCGGGCCGACCGTCGTCGATCGCTGCAGCACGATGTCGCCCGCATCGAGTTCCTCGTCCATCAGGTGCGCCGTGAGCCCGACTTCTTCTTCGCCGTTGATCAGAGCCCAGATGAGCGGGGAGAAGCCCGTGTACTTGGGCAGCAGCGAATCGTGGATGTTGAGGGTGCCGTACTTGGGTGCGTCGAAGACCTCCGCCGGCAGCCAGGTGCGCCAGTTGTTGGCGACGATGATGTCGGGAGCCGCTTCCGCCAGCGCGGCCTTGAAGGCGTCGTCAGGCTTGTTCGCCACGTGAACGGGTACACCGTTCTCGGCCGCCAGATCTGCAACCGAGTCCGCCCACATCTGTTCGTAGACGTGTTCGCTCTTCGGGTGTGTGATTGCCAGCACGACCTCGTGATCGGAGTCGATCAAGGCCTGCAGGGTACGGTGGCCCCAGGTTTGGTATCCGAGCGTAGCGACTCTCAACGGGGTCCTCCTGGACGAGCATGGGCTGGGGTTGCGGTCACACGACCGCCCATCAGCTTAGGCTATCCAACCAAAATTGTTGATCACACGTACGAGGAGGAAGGCTGACATGACGGTCGCCACAATCAACGGAATCCCCATCAATTACCAGGTCAAGGGTGATGGAGATCTGGTGGTGCTCATCATGGGGACCGGCAGCCCCGGCCGCGTCTGGGATCTGCACCAGACTCCGGCGCTGGTGGCCGCCGGCTACCGAGTCTGCACGTTCGACAACCGCGGAATCGCACCGTCCGGCGAGAGCCTCGGCGGCATCACGATGCCCGACATGGTCGCAGACACCGCCGGACTGATCGAGCACCTCGGTGGCGGTCCGGCCCATGTCATCGGCACCTCGATGGGCGCCCGGGTGGCGCAGGAACTGACGCTCGCCAGGCCCGATCTGGTTCGCAAAGCAGTGTTCCTCGCCGGCCACGCCCGGATGGACCATTTCCAGCAGGTCCTGACCGAGGGCGAGCGCCAGTTGTTCGACAGTGGCGTCGCTCTACCGGCCAAGTACCGTGCCGCAGTGACCGCGGTGATGAACCTTTCGCCGGCCACGCTGGCAGACGATCACTCGGCGCGCGACTGGATGGATATCTTCGAGTTCACCGGCGGCGCAACGTCACCGGGTGTTCGCGCACAGCTCGGTATGGACCGCGCCTTCGATCGACGGGGTGCGTACAAGTCGATCATGCGCCCGTGCCTGTCCGTCGCTTTCGCCGACGACCGCATGATCCCGCCCTACCTCTCCCGCGAGGTGGCGGACTGCATCGCGACGGCGTCGTACGAAGAGATTCCCGACGCCGGGCACTACGGCTACCTCGAGCGTCCGGAGGCCGTGAACAAGGTGCTGATCGACTTCCTGGCGAAGTAGTTTTCCGCACGCGAGAAAGGGCCTGACCTGCTAACTGCAGGTCAGGCCCTTCTCATGTTTCAGGCCAGTGCCAGGAACAGCTTCTCGAGTTCGGCCTCGGTCATCGGTTCCTGACCTTCCGCGCTGTCACCGCTCAGGCATTCACGCAGCCCGGAAGCGACGATCTTGAACCCTGCTCGGTCCAGCGCCTTGGACACGGCGGCGAGTTGCGTGACGACGTCCTTGCAGTCGCGGCCGTTCTCGATCATCGAGATGACCCCGGCAAGTTGGCCGTGGGCACGACGCAGTCTGTTCAATACGAGCGCAATGCTCTCTTCGTCGCCGGTCATGGTGGCCCCTTCTCGAGTGTTCGTGCTGCGGTCAAGGGTACCCCTGGGGGCATGTCACTGCTTGATTCAGTGTTTGATCCGACTGCGGTGTCAGATCAGCGAGTCGACGGCCGCGCGCAACTTGACGGCTGCGTCGGCTGCCACGGACTCGAGGCCGGGTTCGCCGGAAACCTGAACCATGAGAGCAGGGTTCATCGCTTCGACGAAGAACGAATTCTCGGTAGTCGTATCTTCGCGGACGACGACGTTGCACGGCAGCAGGAGGCCGATCTGACGATCCACCGAAACTGCCCGATGGGCCAACGGCGGGTTACAGGCACCCAGGATCAGGTACTTTTCCATGTCCTCGTCCAGCTTCGCCTTGAGTGTTGCCTGCATGTCGATCTCGGTCAGGATGCCGAAGCCCTGCTCGGCGAGAGCGCCACGCGTGCGGGTGACGACGTCGTCGAAGGTTCCGGTGACCTTGGTTGCGATCGCTATCGGTTCTGTGGGTGTTGTCATTGCGCACTCCTCGTCGTGGGCTGTCACTGTCGCCGGCTTTGATTTCTCTTGTCCCCATCATACCCCTGGGGGTATCAGTAGGACAGTGATGTCGGGTACACGATCAACCATGCGAGAAGCTGATGTTCGGCAGGACGCGACGCAGCCATGCCGGCGCCCACCAGGCTGCCCGGCCGGTGAGGCGTAGGAGAACGGGCAGCAGCACCAAGCGGACGAGCACTGCGTCCAGGAGGACAGCTACGCCGAGAATGATGCCCATTTCCTTGGGTGGCAAGGGATCTGCGAGCGCAAAAGTGAAGAAGACCGCAACCATCACCGCTGCTGCCGCCGCAATGACCCGACCTGAATGCGCGAGGCCGTCGATGTGTGCGATCGCGGGGTCGCCTGTGCGTTCGTAGTGCTCCTTGGCACTCGAAAGCAGGAACACGGTGTAGTCCATCGCGATCGCAAAGATCATGGCGAAGAAGAAGACCGGACCCCACCCGTTGAGAAACCCCTGGGGATCGAAGCCGAGTAGGCCTGCTCCGTGGCCGTCCTGGAAGATCAGCTTCGCGATTCCGAATGCGGCCCCAGTGGACAGCAGGCTGACCAGCGTGCCGATCAAGGCGATCAAAGGCGCCTGGAGGGTGATCAGCAGCAACAGGAATCCGAGCGTCAGAATCACGACCACGACGATGGGAAGGTAGTCGTCGAGTGCCTGCTGAAGGTCGAGATTTTCGGCCGGAGCGCCGCCGACGAGCGCCGATTCCGGCAGTTGCGACCGAAGGTCGGCGAGGATGGTTTCCATCGCAGGATCTGACGGGTCGACGGTGGGAACTGCTTGCAGCATAACAAGATCGGACCCGTCGGCAGCTTGTTGCGCTGGCGTGACCATGGCCACGCCGTCAACGCTCATGGTAAGACGTGAGGTGTCGGCTGCATCGTCGGCGGACGTGACGATCTGCAACATCCCCGGGGCGCCGTCCCCGAATTGCTGCTGTACCAGTTCATAGCCCTGGCGAACCGGGGCGTCCTCGGGAACCACGGCGATGGAGGGCATTGCCACCTTCAGTCCGAAGACCGGAACAACGAGTGCGATCAGGATGAGTAAGGCGCCGAAGCCGAATGGCCACGGGTGCTTGTGCAGCAATGATGCCCAACCTGCGAACATCGGGGAGCGGTGCTGCTGGCGCTTTGCATACGGTAGAGAACCGCCGTTGACCTTCGCGCCGATCCTGCCGAGCACGGCAGGCAACAGGGTGAGTGTTGCGGCGAGAACGAAGATCACAGCGAGCATGATTCCGACAGCCATCGTGCGTACGGCCGGGGCTGGAACGATGAGAACCGCAGACAAACTGACCAGAACTGTGAGGCCGGAAAGGACCACAGCCTTGCCGGCGGTGTCCATGGTTTGAGCCACGGCGGCCCTTGGATCCGGATCGGCTCGCAATGCATCCCGGAACCTGGCGACGAGGAAGAGTGCGTAGTCGATGCCCAGCGCGAGAGCGAACATCATCGCGAAGTTCATGGCCCACACGGAAATCGGCGTGATCTCGTTGAGGATTACAAGCCCACCCGCCGAAGCGACCAGGCCCGCAAGCGTCAGCAGTAGTGGTAGACCCGCGGCAACCAGGGAGCCGAAGGCCAACACCATGATCGCGAGAGTGACGGGCCACGACATCATTTCGGCTTTGATCATGGCTTCGTGATTGGCCTTGTTGAAATCGCTCCACAACGCCGACGCACCCGTCGGGTACACCTCGATCGTGTCGGTGGACAAGCCCGTGAGCTTCTTGCCGAGTTCGTCTACCGCGCTGACCATCTCGTCGGTACTCGCGTTGGCGCCCGCGACCATGATGCCGGTATGTCCGTCCGGGCTGATGGTCATACCGGGCTGCGGGGCGATCACTTCGCCGAAGCGAGGGTCCGCGGAAAAGATTTCCGTTGCCGCGGCCAGGGTTTGCTGCATCGACGGATCCGTGATGGGTAGAGAATCCGAGTGAACGACCACCTGTACTGCGGCGGAGGAATTTCCACCGAAATGCTGCTCGGCCAACTCGCGAACTTGCACGGATTCGGATCCGTTTGCCTGCCAACCCGCGCCGGCCAGAGAGGTGAAGACGCTGGGTGCTGCGGCGCCGAGTGCGATCAACGCGATCAACCAGACGCCGACGACGAGGCGGGTGTGAGTCGCCATCGATCGACCGAGACGCGCAAGTATGCCGTCGGCTCGGGTGGGTGGGTCCGCGGTGACTGTTCTGGTCGCTGACATCTTCACTCCTGATACGGGTGGGGGTATTCCTGTCCGTCACCTGTATACCCCCAGGGGTATCGATCTGTCACATTCGAGGGTTCTCTATGCTGCTGGGGGCACCGTCCGATCTGAAACGGTGAAACGGATATGGGAGAGCAATCATGGACGCACGCGACTGGGACGAGCGATACCGAGCGGTGACGGAGCCATGGGGAGTCGACCCGGCGGGAACCGTCGCAACAAGAATTTCCGATCTGAGACCGGGCACCGCGATCGATCTGGCCTGCGGCGACGGCCGTCACGCGCGGTGGATGGCTGGGCAAGGTTGGTCGGTGACTGCGGTCGACTACTCGTCGGTGGCGATCGATCTGGCACGGGCGAGTGACGGGGACAAGGCTGTCGACTGGCAGGTCGGCGACGCGACCGAGTGGCAGCCGGAAGGGCTGGTCGACCTGGTGTTGGTCAGCTTTCTTCACCTCGAGGTCGACCATCTGGCCGCAACCTTGAAGCGCGTCGGGGAGTGGCTGACGCCCGGCGGACGGGTCCTCTATTTGGGGCATTCCATCGAGAACTTCCATCGTGGTGTGGGCGGTCCACCCGAACCGACCATTCTGCCCGGTATTTCCGATCTCGCTCGCGCTGCGGAGGGATCGAGGGTCTATGCCCTCGAACATGTCGTTCGGCCGCAGGACGGTAAGACGGCAATTGACGTTTTGCTCGAATTCGGTCCGTGGGAACAGGTCTGACCAGGGCGGGAGCGCACCTTCACGTTCCTGGGTAGCCTACCCTAAACTTGCGAGGGTGTTCGTCGTTCGATGAGCATGAACGACGATGATCGGATTCTTGATGTCTGACCACTCTCAGGTAGCTCACCCGGCGGTATCGGGCGGTGCCGATCTGGACGCAGCGCTCCCGGCGACGGCCGCTCAGCGTGAGGTGTGGGTTGCTCAGAACGTGGATCCGAGCAGTCCGGTCTACAACATCGGACTTGTCGTCGAGGTCGACGGCACGATCGACGTCGAGCGCGCGGCAGCGTCGATCGAGGCCAGCGTCGGACGCGTCGAAGCGCTGTTCGTGCACTTCGAGGTCGATGCCGACAACCAGCTGATCCAGGTGCCGATTCCGGATGCGCGCTGGGACGTGGAAATTCTCGACCTTCGGGCCGAGGCGGATCCCGATTCGACTGCGCAGTCGTGGATGGACACCGACATGGCTCGGGTCTTCGGTCCGGACGATCTGCTGTTCCGCCAGGTGCTTCTGCTGACCGCTGACGACCGAGTCATCTGGTATCAGCGCTATCACCACAGCGTGATCGATGGGTACGGCATCTCGCTCATCGTCGCCGACGTCGCCGAGCGATACGACGATCCGAATCTCGGGACTGCCGCGCCGCAGTGGTCACTCGACGCCGTGGTTGCAGCCGATCTGGATTACCGGAACTCTCCGCGATTCCAGACCGACCGTCAGTACTGGGTCGAACGCGTTGAATCGGGACCGGAAGCGACGCGTATTCTGCATGGGCAGGTGGATGATTCGCTGCCGCCGATCTCGGCGATACTCACGCTCGACGCTGATCGCGCGGCACAGCTCTACCGCTATGCGGCCGACGCCGGGATTCGACGAACTCGCCTGCCCATGGCCGCGCTGATCGCGTACATCGCACGAACCACGGGACAGCACGACGTTGTCGTCTCGGTACCGATGGCCGCTCGGGTGGGGCGGGACATGCGTCGCACTCCTTCGATGGCGTCGACGATTTTGCCGCTGAGTATTCGGGTAGAACGCTCGGAAAGCATCGGCCAGTTGGCAACTCGTCTCGACACCGCCCTGGTCTCGATTCTCAAGCACGGGCGGTACCGAGGTGAGGATCTTGCTCGCGACATTCGGGCGATCGATCCCGACCGTCAGGTCTTCGGCCCCGGCATCAACTCGATGATGTTCGAACACACACTCACCTTCGGCGGATGCCCGGTGCGCGTGCGTAATTCGGTAACCGGTCGAGTCAGTGACCTGGATCTGAGTGTGCGCGGTGGTCAGGACGGGGAGCCGATCGAGATCGACGTCCGCGCCCCGGCCGGATTCGACAGGGAGTTGGCCGATCACACCGCGAGAATCGAACAGTTCCTCGATCGATTCGTAGCCGAGCCGCAGCTTCCGATCTCGGCACTCGACCCCATGTCGCTCGCGGAGAGAGAACTCGTGCTCCACGGGTGGAACGACACCGCAGAGCCGCAGCCAATCACGACGGTGCCGGATTTGTTGCGCAGCAGCTTCTCTGCCGATCGGGGCGCTGTCGCCGTGGTCGACGGCGACGTCCGGCTGACCTACGGCGAACTCGAAAGTCGGGTATCACAGCTCGCCGCGCACTTGATCTCTCGCGGTGTCGCGACCGAAACCGTTGTGGCGATCGGGCTTCCGAGATCCGCCGAGATGGTGGTGGGGTTGTTGGCCGTCATGTGTGCCGGTGGTGCCTTCGTTCCGCTGGATCCGTCATGGCCTGCCGAACGCCGCGAATCGGTACTTGCCGACGCGGGCGCCACACTGGTGCTCACCTCGGACGGTGTAGACGACTCCGTTCCGGTCGATCTCTCCGCGTGGGCGTACGAGGACGGGCCCTCGGACCTGTCCGAGACAATGACCTCCGACATTCGTATTCACGGTGCCCAACTCGCATACGTCATCTTCACGTCCGGTTCGACCGGACGTCCGAAGGGCGCCATGATCCGCCACGAGGCAATCTGCGCAAGGTTGCTGTGGCAGCGGGAGCGGATTCTCGGGTTCGGGTCCGGCGATGCCTCCTTGTTCAAAGCCCCACTCTCGTTCGACATCTCGATCAACGAGATCCTGCTCCCGCTCGTCTCCGGCGGTCGATTGGTGATCGCGAAGCCCGAGGGGGAACGCGACCCGCAATACCTGCTCGACCTGATCGCCGGAGAATCGGTCACTTTCGTCTACCTGGTCTCGTCCATGCTCGACATACTGCTGGACCTGGCGAACGAGACCGATCAGCTCGATTCGTTGAAGCACGTGTGGTGCGGCGGTGAGGTTCTCACGCCTGAACTCTTCGACCGGTTCCGTGCCCAACTGTCCACGACGCTGTATCACGGCTACGGGCCGGCAGAAGCGACCATCGGTGTCTCCCATGTGATCTACCGAGAGGACGCGGAACGAATCGCGACCTCCATCGGGCGGCCGAACCCCAACACTCGCCTGTACGTGTTGGACGGCGACCTGCAGCCGGTTCCGATCGGCACCGGCGGCGAACTCTACGCCGCGGGCTTCCTGCTGGGACGCGGATACGTCGGCGCGTCGGCGCTGACCGCATCTCGCTTTGTCGCGGATCCCTTCGTCTCAGGTGATCTGGCCGGATCCCGGATGTACCGCACCGGTGACTTGGCCCGATGGACCGACGACGGCACCCTCGACTTCCTCGGACGCACGGACAATCAGGTGAAGATCCGTGGCATGCGCCTGGAACTCGAGGATGTCGAAGCCGCCGTGATTTCGCACCCCGCAGTGCGTCACGTGGCAGTTCTGGTGCGCCAAGCACCAACCGGTGCAAAGTATCTCGCCGCCTACGTGAGCGCAGCGTCGGGGACGAACCTCGCGATCGACTCACGTGAGCTTCGCGAGTGGGCTGCGAGCAAGCTGCCCGACTACATGGTCCCGACCACCGTCACCGTCCTCGACAAGTTTCCGCTCACGGCAAACGGCAAACTCGACCGTCGCGCGCTACCCGAGCCCGATCTCGCCGAACTGAGTGCACATGTCGCTGCGAGAAACGAAGTCGAACAACAGTTCTGCACGTTGATCGCGTCGGCAGTCGGCCTCGATTCGGTCGGCGTTACCGACGACTTCTTTGCACTGGGCGGCGACAGCATCGTCGCGATCTCACTCGTGACCGCGGCTCGTGCTGCCGGTTTGTCGATCAGTCCTCGCGAGGTGTTCCAACTGCGCACCGCCGAGGCTATGGCGCGTGCCCAGTCCTCCCGAGTGGCTGAGATCGTCGACCACGCGGACCAACCGATCGGCCACGTAGCCACGACGCCGATTGCCGCCAGGGTTCTCGGAGTGTCGGACGCAGTACGAACCTTCCACCAGCGAGCGCTGATTCAGACCCCGTCAGCTTTGACCTCCGAGCACGCCGAGTCGGCGCTCGACGCCCTGGTGGCGCGCCACGATGCACTTCGTGGGACGTTGACTTCCGAAGGAACGCTGCTTGTTCCGGAGACAAACGAAGCGGCTGTGGTCTTCGAGACCCGTGCACTACCGGCACCGCTCGAAGAATGCGGACCGTTGATCGTCGCCGAGACCGAGCGAGCTGTCGGCCGTCTGAATCCAGCCGACGGCACGATGGTCAGCGCTGTTCTGTTCCGCCCTGTGACCGGTCCCGGACGGCTGTTGCTGGTCATCCACCACGCGGTGGTCGACGGCGTCTCGTGGCGCATCATCCTCGAGGACCTCGCGCGCGCCGGCATCGCAGCGATGAATGGCGACGAACCCGCACTCGCTCCGGTCGGCACGTCGGTGCGAAGGTACGCCGAACTCGTCTCGGAGGCGGTCGGAGCCGGGCGACTGGACTCGGAAATCGAGTTCTGGGACTCGGTGACGTCCGCACAACGGGCATCTCTCGGCCGTCGGCCACTCGACCCGGCAGTTGACCTCGCGCGCACCGCTGCGGCGCGGTCGATCACCCTACCTCCAGAACTTGCAGATCAGCTGTTGGGCAGTGTCCCACGGGCGTTCGGAGCCGATGTGAGCGAAGTGCTGGTCACCGCACTTGCCGTGGCGCTGACCCGTTGGAGCGGTGCCGGATCGGTGACGATCGACCTGGAGGGGCACGGACGCGACGAGGACATCGTTCGCGGTGACGGCGCTGCGCACGTCGACCTGACTCGTACCGTCGGATGGTTCACCACAGTGTTCCCGGTGGCGCTCGAGATCGGTACAGCCGCTCCGGATCTCGACGCGAGCGGCGAGTTGGCGGGGGTTCTCAAGAGCGTCAAGGAGCAACTTCGACGGGTCCCGAACGCCGGCTTCGGGTACGGAGCATTGCGATACCTCGGCGGCTCGGATCAGTTGCGTAGTTTCGCAGCGCCGGAGGTGGTGCTCAACTATCTGGGACGCACTGCCGCAGCGGAGGGGGACTGGTTCCCGGTGTCGATGGACGGTGCTGCCGATCCGTCCATGCCGATGGGTCACGCGTTGTCTGTCGACGTCGTAGCCGAGGACGCCGCCGGTGGACCACGCCTGCGAGCCACCCTGACCTGGGCGTCGAACATCTTCCTGCGTAGCGATATCGACAAGTTTGCGCGGTTGTGGCTGGACTCGCTCGAGGCCGTGTCCGGGCTCGCAGCCTTCGGCGGAGCCACACCCTCGGACTACCCTCTGGTGGCGCTCGCTCAGGCAGACGTGGACGGGTTACCGAAGGCTGAAGAGATTCTCCCACTCACTCCGCTGCAGGAAGGGATCTACTTCCATTCGGCGTTTGCCGATCCGGGGGCCGATCAGTATGTCGTGCAACAGGTTGTGGAACTGACCGGAGCCGTGGACAGTGCGGCGTTGCGCCGCGCGCTGCAATCCGTCGTCGATCGGCATGAGGCGCTGCGCACCGCATTCTCGGTCCTGGGTGACGGCCGGGTCGTGCAGGTGGTGCACCCGAGCGCTGTCGTGGAGATGGCGGTAGTCGAGGTGGCCGGCGCCGATGTCGATGAACTGCTTTCCGCCGACCGCGCGCGCGGGTTCGACCTGGCGCAACCGCCGCTCGTCCGTTACACGCTTGTCCGTGCCTCTTCTGAGAAGTACCTTCTGCTGCAGTCGATTCACCATGCGGTCGCAGACGGATGGTCGGTTCCGGTGATGCTGCGAGAGCTGATGGCGTCGTACAGCGTTGGCGACTCCGGCGTGGTGCTCCCGACTCCGGCGCCGTACCGCAGCTATCTCGAATGGTTGGCCCGCCACGATCACGAGGCCTCGGCAGCGGTGTGGAGGGAAGCGCTGAACTCTCCCGGGCCCGCGGTCGAACTTCCCGCGCCGAGCGCGGGCAGCAGCGGAGTCTGTGCCACCCGAGTCGAGCTGTCCGACAGTGATACTCGCGCACTGGCGATCAACGGACGCTCCCATGGCCTGACGCTGAGCACGCTCGTGCACGGCGCCTGGGGGCTGGTGCTCGGCCGAATGACCGGCCGAACAGACGTGCTGTTCGGATCGGCCGTATCGGGACGTGGTGGAGACCTGCCCGGCATCGAGTCCATGGTGGGCTTGTTCATCAACACCGTGCCGGCTCGGTTGCGGTTCGATCCGGCAGAGACAGCCGCGCAAGCACTTTCTCGTTGGCAGAGGGAACAATCGGAACTACTCGACCATCAGTACCTGGGGCTACCGGAACTGCGGCGGACCGGCGGACTGGAGCAGAACTTCGAATCACTGGTCGTGTTCGAGAACTATCCACTCGGTGACACGGCAATCGCTGATCCGACGAACTCGGTGCGACTGACGGGAATTCGATTCGACGAGCGACCGGCCTACCCGTTGACCCTGATCGTCGTCCCCGGCGATCGATTGGCGTTGGAGCTCAAGTACGACGCTGCTCAGGTGGACGGCGACGCCGCTGCGTCGCTGGCCGAAACTCTCGCAGTCGTACTCACCGAGCTCTCGCGCGATCTCGATCAGGTCATCGGCCGGATCGCGCTGGCACCCGCACAGCCGGGGAGCGTCGGCACGGCCTTGGATCGGCCGCGCGCAACGCTGACCGAGCTGCTGAAGGATCAAGCCGGGCGTACGCCCGAAGCCACCGCAGTGATCTTCCGTGAAGAGTCGTTGACCTACGCCGAACTTCACTCTCGCGCTGATCGTTTTGCGCATCTGCTGCGCGAACGTGGCGTCGGACGCGAATCGTTGGTAGCGGTTGCCTTGCCTCGCTCTCCTGATCTGATGGTCGCGATACTCGGCATCGGAAAGGCCGGGGGAGCATACGTTCCCCTCGACACCGGCTACCCGGCGGAGCGGCTGACGTACATGCTGGGTGACGCCGATCCTGTGTGCGTCGTGGTGTCGGAAGACTCTTCACTCGATTCGGGTTCGGTTCCGCGGGTTACGGTATCGGAGTCGGCGCAGTTCCCCGCCGATCCGCTGAGTGTCCCAGGATCGCCCGCGGATGCCGCGTACATGATCTACACTTCGGGTTCGACCGGTCGCCCCAAAGGCGTTGTGGTCAACCACGAGGGTGTGGTCAACCGATTGCTCTGGGCACAGCAGATACGTCCGATGGACGTCTCCGACCGGATGCTGCAGAAGACCCCGTCGAGCTTCGACGTCTCCGTTCCCGAATTCTTCTGGCCGTTCCTGGTGGGGGCAACTCTCGTGATGGCCGAGCCGGACGGGCACAAGGACCCTGGCTATCTGGCCGACGTCATCGTCGAACATTCCGTGACCCGAGTGCATTTTGTTCCGTCGATGCTCGACGTGTTTCTCGCGGAGCCGAAAGCAGCACTGTGCTCCTCGCTCGAGATCGTCAACTGCAGCGGTGAGGCACTGCCCGTTCACGTTGCACGCAAGGTCGCCGAGATCCTGCCGAATACTCTGGTGGACAACCTCTACGGCCCCACCGAGGCCGCCGTCGACGTCAGTTGGCAACCGTCGGTGCAGGAAACTCCGGCAGACGCCGTCAGCGTCCCGATCGGCGCACCTGCCGCCAACACCGGCCTGTTGGTTCTCGATCCCTACCTGCAGAACGTCCCGGCCGGTGCCACCGGTGAGCTCTATCTGGCAGGGCCACAACTGGCGCGTGGTTACCACGGACGTGGGGGATTGACCTCCGAACGATTCGTGGCGAATCCGTACAGCGACGGCGGCTCGCGGATGTACCGGACCGGTGACATCGTGCGGTGGAATGCCGACGGCGTTCTCGAGTACCTCGGCCGTGCCGACGAGCAGGTGAAGGTTCGTGGATTCCGAATCGAACTCGGCGAAATCGAAGCGCAATTGGCGCTGTGCCCCGGAGTCACGGCAAGTGCCGTGATCGTCCGAACCGACGGTCCGAGCAACCGCGCACAGGTGGTCGCCTACCTGGTCGGAGATGCTGATGATGTTGCGGTTCGAGCTCAGTTGTTGTCAGTGCTACCGGAGTTCATGGTGCCAAGTGCCTTCGTGCGGCTCGAGTCGCTGCCGCTGAGCCCGAGTGGCAAGCTCGACCGAAAAGCACTACCTGCACCGGATTTTGCGGCACAGGTGGGCGACTTGACGGGAGTGGTTTCCTCGGGCGTTGCAGACCTCCTCGCCGGGCATTTCGCGACGGTTCTCGGACTGCCCCGTGTCGGGGTGCGCGACGATTTCTTCACTCTCGGCGGCGACAGTATCCTGGCGATCCGACTGGTCAACCTGGCTCGTCGTGATTCGGTAGTGCTGACCCCGCGTCAGATCTTCGAATTGCGCACTCCCGCTGCGATCGCTGCAGCGGTGGGTGATGTCGCCACCTCGGATGCCACCGTCACGGCCGACATCGGCGTGGGTGAGCTGGTTCCGCTGCCGGTGGTTCACCGCTTGTCCGAATGGACGGGTGGTACCGACCGCTTCAACCAGGCAGTTCTGATCCACTCTCCGGCAACATCTCTCGGTTCGATCACCGGCGCATTGCAGGCCGTGCTCGATCACCACGACGGACTTCGCCAAACCTTGATCCGACATGACCGCGGGATGTGGTCGGCGCGGATCGAGGAACCCGGTAGTGTCCGGGCAGCGAACCTGGTCGAACGCGTTGATGCTCGGGGACTGGATGACTCCGAGTTGCGAAGACTCGTCACTGAGCACTCTGAAACTGCGACCAGTCGATTGGATCCGTCTGCAGGGCGGATGGTCTCGGTGGTCTGGTTCGATTGCGGCGCTGAGAGTCTGGGCCGACTCGCGATAGTCGCGCACCACCTGGTCGTGGACGGGGTTTCCTGGGGAACCCTGCTCGAGGATCTCGCGATGGCCTGGGTGGCAGTCGAAGCCGGAGAGCCCGCCGCACTGGATGCCGTCGGAACTTCGCTGCGTACCTTCTCCCGTACGGTGGCCGAACACGCATACAGTGCTCATCGATTCGCCGAACTCGATCACTGGCTGACCGTGACCGCTCCGGGCGCGCAGTTGATCCCCGACGCCGCGGGCGATGCCGTCGTATCCGGAGGCTCGAGGCGCACGGTCACGGTGGACGGAGCAATCTCCGAGGCAGCACTTGGATCGGTTGCGGCAATGGTGGGTGCCGAGGGAACGGATGTTCTGTTGGCAGCGCTGACGATGTCCGTCGATCGCTGGCGCCGCTCCACCGGCCGCAGTGAGCACGAATTGCTGGTCGATCTGGAAAGGCACGGCCGGGAGGAGTTGGTGGCGGGCATCGATCTGTCGCGAACAGTCGGCTGGTTCACCACGATTGCCCCGATGCGACTGCACGGCGGAATCGACCCGGTGGACACGCTACGCGAGGTGAAGGAGAGCCTGCGGGCGGCTCCGGACGGCGGTATCGGCTACGGGATGCTGCGATACGTGAATGCCCGCACGGCATCGACATTGGCGGGGCGCTCCGAATCTCAGATCCTGTTCAACTATCTCGGACGAACGACGACAGCTGGATCGACAGCATGGTCCTTGGCAGCGGAATCCGAAGCCTTGTCCACCGATCCCGACGCAGACATGGGAGGCCCGTACCGACTGATCGTGAATGTCGTCAGCGTGGATTCGGGGCTCCGCGCCGAGTTTGCCTGGGCAAGTGAAGATTTGTCCGAGGAGGACGCGCAGTCACTCTCCGACGGCTGGGTTTCGGCCCTCGGCGATCTGGCGGCTGCGGCCGCGCGTCACGCCGGGCCTCCCATTCTGACCCCGTCCGATGTGACGTTGCTCGACCTGAGTCAGACCGAGATCGACGCGATAGCCGATGCGAGTCCGGCAGGTGTCAGCAGCATCCTCCCACTCTCACCGTTGCAGGAAGGCCTGTACTTCCAAGCCGGCTACGCGGGCAGCAGCGACAGCAGCAGTGGTGGGGACATCTACACGGCACAGTTCTCGATGGACTTCGGGCACACCCTCGATGTCGACAGGTTGGCTGCGGCCGCCCGGACACTTCAACGACGAAATCCCACGTTGCGAGCGGGTTTCGTGAGCGAAGGGCTGAACGAGCCGGTGCAGTTCTTCAGCGCTGGACTCGATGTTCCGGTCGTCGTCCACGATCTCCGTGAACTCGACGACTCGGTTGCTCGTGAGCGTGCCGAGGCCGTCGCCGCCCAAGACCGAGTGACGCCATTCGACCTGACCGCGCCGCCGCTGTGGCGTATGAGTGTGCTGCATCTGCCCGGCGGCCAGGATCGTCTGGTGATCAACAGGCAGTTCCTGCTGTGGGACGGCTGGTCCAACGGCCTTGTCGTCAGTCAGCTTCTGGCGCTTTACGATACCGGCGGCGACGACAGCGCATTCGGCGAACCCGAGGGGTCGTTCGAGACATACCTCGCCTGGTTGGCCGATCGCGACGGTGCAGCCGCCGACGAGGGGTGGCGCGGAGCGCTCGCAGGACTCGAGGAGCCGACGCTTGTTGCCGAGCCTGCGCCCGGCGTCGAAGTTCAGCTTCCGGATCGCCGCGATGCGGTTCTGTCGGAAACGCTTTCGCGTGCGTTGCGTGAGCGCGCTGCCGCGTCCGGCGTCACGTTCAACACGGTACTGAATGCAGCGCTGGCCCTCGTGCTGGCGTCGGCCACCGGTCGACAGGACGTCGTCTTCGGCTCCACGGTTGCCGGACGGCCGCCGGAGGTACCGGGAATCGACACCGTGGTGGGCATGTTCCTCAACACCGTTCCCGTTCGGCTGCAACTGGATCCGAACGAGAGCGTCGAGGAACTTCTTCGTCGGACACAGACGGATCGACTTTCGCTGATGCCGTTCGACTACCTCGGTTTGGCATCGATCCAGCGTGTTTCCGAGCATCGTCAACTCTTCGACGTGCTGATGGTCCTGCAGAACTTCGTGGACGAGAAGCAAGTCCACGCGCTCAACGCCGCTCACGACGTGAGTGGAAGCGACAGTATCGATCACACGCACTATCCGCTGACCGTCGTGGTCACACCGGGTGCCACCGTCAACGTCAAGTTCGAGTTCCATCCGCGTCTGGTGACCGCGCGCCGGGCCGAGGACCTACTGGGTCACTTCGTCGACCTGCTGCAGAGTTGGTCGCAGGACATGACGGGATCGGTTGTTGCGTCTCCGGTTCCCGCAGTAGCGCAGCAGACGCAGATCCGGGAGTTGCCGGAGCGCACCATTGCCGACCTGTTCGAAGAAGTCGCGTCGGCGCAACCGAACGACACGGCACTCGTGTTCGGGAAGCGCCGGATGACCTACGCCGATCTCGACGGCGAGATCAACCGGATGGCGCGGTTGCTGATCAATTGCGGCGCCGGCCCGGAAAAGATTGTCGCTCTTGGCCTACCACGTTCGGTGGACATGGTCGTCGCGCTCTTCGCGGTATTGCGCACGGGTGCTGCCTACCTACCCCTCGAACTCGACCATCCGGCCGAACGGTTGGCCGTGATGATCGACGACGCGGATCCTGTCGTGTTGCTGACAACCGTTTCGGCCTCACCGAGGTTCGAAGGTGCCGACGTCCGCACTATCGTGATCGACGAACCCGATACAGCAGCAAGGAGACTGACGATCTCGGCGCGGGCACTCTCCGCGTCGGAACTCGGAGCATTCGCTCCGGGGGCACCGCATCGACTCGACCACCCCGCGTACGTCATCTACACCTCCGGTTCGACCGGCAAGCCCAAGGGCGTGGTCACCGGTTACCGCGGCTTGACGAACATGCAGTTCAACCACCGCGAGGCGATTTTCGAACCAGTGATCGCCGCGGCGGGCCGGCGCCTGCGGATCGCGCACACCGTGTCCTTTGCCTTCGACATGTCGTGGGAGGAACTTCTGTGGCTCGTGGAAGGCCACGAGGTGCACATTTGCGACGAGGATCTGCGTCGTGATGCCGAGGCACTCGTTGGATACTGCGACGCACTGGACATCGACGTCGTCAACGTGACACCGACCTACGCGACGCACCTGATCGACAGCGGGCTTCTCGACGACGGTGTGGGACACCACCGCCCGCCGTTGGTCCTGCTCGGCGGTGAAGCCGTTCCGGATTCGGTGTGGAACAGGCTGCGCGACACCGAGGGAACCGTGGGGTACAACCTCTACGGTCCGACGGAATACACGATCAACACGCTCGGTGGCGGAACGTTCGACAGTGACACCCCGACCGTCGGCAAACCGATCTGGAACACCGCCGCGCATATTCTCGACGGCTGGCTGCGTCCGGTCCCCGATGGAGTTGCCGGCGAACTGTACATTGCCGGAGCCGGTTTGGCTCGCGGCTACCTCGGACGCTTCGCGCTCACGTCCGAGCGCTTCGTCGCAGATCCGGCTGGGACCGGAGGACGTATGTACCGCACCGGGGATCTCGTGCGGCGACGCGGTGACGGCAACCTGGACTTCCTCGGCCGCACCGACGATCAGGTGAAGATCAGAGGTCACCGCATCGAGCCGAGCGAAATCGTCTCCGTTCTCGAATCCGACGAACATGTGCGGCAAGCGGCAGTGGTGGTCGACGTCGGGGCAGGTGGAGTCAAGAGGCTCGTCGGCTACGTGACACCCGTGCGACTCGGCGCCGGGCACGACTACCGCGCGCAGGCGCGAGTTCTCCTACCCGACTACATGGTTCCGGCCGTGGTGATCGAGGTGGAGACACTACCGATGACCGTCAACGGCAAGCTCGACGTCAAGGCACTGCCCACCGCCGATTCGGTGCTGGGGGAGCGGAGTGGGGAGTCGATCGCACCGCGTAACCACACGGAAGAGGTCCTCTGCGACCTCTTCTCCGACGTACTCGATGTGGACGATATCGGGGTCGACGACAACTTCTTCGACCTCGGTGGGCACTCGCTTCTGGCCACCAAGCTGATCAGTCGAGCTCGGATCGCCATTCCGAACAGTCTGACCATGCGTGATCTCTTCGAAGCGCCGACGGTGGCGGAACTCGCGGAACGTATTGCGGCCGAGCAGGGATCGACGCGACCGGTACTGGTAGCGAAGCCGCGGCCGGACCACCTTCCTCTTTCTGCCGCTCAACAGCGATTGTGGCTGATCGGACAGATGGAGGAGAACTCCGCGGCCTACAATTTCCCGATCGTGCTCCGTTTGGACGGCGCACTGGACGCGGACGTCTTCGCCGCGGCGCTCGGCGACGTCGTGGAACGACACGAATCCCTGCGTACGGTGTTCCGGTTGGTGGACGGATCGCCGGAGCAGATAATTCTCGAATCGGCGACGATTCCGGTCGAGACAGTTCATCGAGACGAATCCGGTGTCGCCGGTGAAATTGCCGTGGCAGTGGGTCGTCCGTTCGACCTGTCTGACGAGATTCCGATCCGCGCACGTCTGATCCGGGTGGACGGTGCCGAGGTGGACGGTGCCGTAGTGGTCGTGATCGTCCTGCATCACATCACGACGGACGAATGGTCCGATCGGCCATTCCTGCGCGATCTGATGTCTGCATACTCCTCTCGGATCCAGGGCGAAGATCCAATTTTCGAACCGCTTCCGGTTCAGTACGCGGATTACACTCTGTGGCAACGGGAATTGTTGGGCAGCCCCGACGATCCGTCGAGCATCCTGAGCACGCAGTTGGACTTCTGGGCGAAGAGTTTGGACGGAGCCCCCGAAGAACTGCTGCTTCCCGCCGACCGGAGTCGACCGGCCAGACCGAGTTTCTCCGGTGGTGCAGTGGTGACACGGTTGGGCGTGGAGACAACTGCTGCACTGCGAGATCTGGCGCGCGAGAGCCGGAGTTCGATGTTCATGGTTCTGCACGCGGCGTCGGCGGCGTTGCTGACTGCGCTCGGAGCGGGTGAGGACCTTCCCCTCGGCGCTCCCGTCGCCGGACGTAGTGAGCATGGACTCGACGAACTGGTCGGCTTCTTCGTCAATACGATTGTGCTGCGCACGGATACGTCGGGTAACCCGACGTTCCGGGAGTTGGTGGATCGCGTTCGTGAGGGAGATCTCGAGGCCTTCGCCAACGCTGACGTTCCCTTTGAAACGGTGGTGGAGCGCCTCAATCCGTCGCGTACTTTGGCACGTAATCCGCTGTTCCAGGTCATGGTCGGCTATCACAGCCGGGAGGAGATGGGAGGGGATCCGTTCGAACTCGAGGAGTACACAGCCAAGTTCGATCTGGTGTTCAACTTCACCGAGTACCTCGGCGACGAAGGCTGCATCGACGTCCGGCTCGAGTACGGCAGCGACCTCTTCGATCGCGAAACAGCACAGCGAATTTCGAACCGATTGGAATCGGTGATCGCGGCAGTCGTGGAATCGGCCGACATCGAGATCGGCGACATCGACATCTTCTTGCCAGGCGAACTCGAGCAAGTTGTCACCTCGTTCAACGACACCGCCGTCGACGTGCCGGAAGAGACGTTCTACGACGCTTTCGCGCGTGGAGTCGTTGCTACGCCCGAGGCTGTTGCGGTGCGCGACGAGGCGGGGCAGGCCACGTACCGCGAACTCTCCGAGCAGTGTGATCGGATCGCCGGCGTGCTGTATCGCCGCGGAGTGTCGGTCGAAGACGTGGTGGGGCTTGCCGTCCCGCGCTCGGTGGAAATGGTCGCGTCGGTCCTCGCCGTGCTCAAGCTGGGGGCCGCGTATCTACCCCTGGATTTGAGCCACCCGAGCGAACGCATCACGTACATGCTCACCGATTCCCGCGCCTCGGTACTTCTGTCCACTGCGGAGGAAAGCTCGCGGATCGAGGATGTGGTCGGCGTCGAGCGAATCCTCCTGGACGATCCGCTGATCCGTGCGGAACTGGACGAGGCAGTGATCGTCGAAACTCCCCGGCCACCAGTTGGCGTCAGCCACGCTGCCTATGTCATCTACACCTCGGGATCGACCGGCAAGCCGAAGGGAGCCGTCCTCTCCCACGACGGTATTCCGAGTCTTGTTGCCACAGCTGAGGTTCGGATGCGACTGGTACCGGGTTCGGTGGTGATGCAGTTCGCTTCGGTCGGCTTCGACGTCGCGGTATTCGAGCTGGCGATGGCACTGTGCACGAGCAGCACCCTGGTGATCGTGCCGCAGAATGCACGAGTTGCCGGTCCGGCGCTGACCGATTTCATGACGAGCAATCGTGTCACCCACGCGATCATCCCTCCCTCGTTGCTGGCCGCTCTGCCGGCAGGATGTGAAGTGCCGCAGGGCTGCACCGTGTTGGTCGGAACCGAGACGGTGCCACCGGAGCTGATCGGGCGATGGGCGGAGCGGCTGAATTTGCTTGCCGCGTACGGACTCACCGAAGCCACGGTGAACAACACACTGTGGCAGGCGGAACCCGGTTGGAACGGTCCCGTGCCCATCGGAATCCCTGACCCCAACGAACAGGCGTACGTGCTCGACGATCAACTCCGTCCGGTTCCGCCGGGAGTATCCGGGGAGCTGTACATCGCGGGACGCGGCCTGGCGAGAGGCTATCTGGGCCGATTCGATCTGACGGCACAGAGATTCATCGCCGATCCCTTCACCGCGGGCGATCGCATGTATCGCACCGGGGACCGCGCGCGGTGGCGCTCTGACGGGAACATCGACTTCCTCGGCCGCGTCGACGATCAGGTCAAGATCCGCGGTTTCCGAATCGAGTTGGGCGAAATCATCGGAGCTCTCAGTGCCCATCCTTCGGTGAAGCAGGCAACGGTCGTCGCGGATCGGCAGGGCGAAATCACGCGCCTGGTCGGTTACGTGTCACCGGAACCCGGTGTCGTCGTCGACACGACGGCAGTGCGGAACCTCGCGGCACTGTCGTTGCCCGACTACATGGTTCCGACCATGGTTGTCGCCCTTGACGGTCCGCTGCCGTTGACGCCCAACGGAAAGCTCGACCGCAAGTCGTTGCCCACTCCGGACTGGTCGGAGCTGGCGGGTGATGTTGCTCCTCGCACGGCAGTGGAGTCCACGGTTGCGGCTGCGTTCGCGGAAATCCTGCAACTCCCGAGTGTCGGAGTCCACGACAGTTTCTTCGAACTCGGCGGCCATTCGATGGCTTCGATGAAACTGGTCGGTCGCATTCGTGAAGCGTTCGGCGTGGACGTCAGTATTCGAGACGTATTCGACGCGCCGAGTGTTGCGGAGTTGGCGGCCGTCGTCGCGCGTTCGGAAGGTGGGCGTCCGATCCTGGCGCCGGCGGTGAAACGTCCCGAGACGATGGGTCTGTCTGCGCCGCAACGTCGTCAATGGGAGTTGTTCCGCGCGTCCGGCGCGCAACCGCAAGCAAGCCACGCTCTGGCGCTGACCCTGAAATCGAAGATCGATCCGGAGATTCTCGGGCACGCCTTGGACGATGTGACTTCGCGGCACGAACCCCTGCGGACCACCTTCGTCGAGGTCGACGGCGTCGTCGTGGCAAGAGAATCGGTGCGTCCGACTGTCGATGTGGTCGATGTCGGCGCCGGCGATGTGGGTCGAGTGGTGTTCGAACTGGCTCAACTTCCGATGGATCTGCGTGAGCAATCACCGTTGCGGGTTCATCTGGTGCTCGGTGAAGACGGCTCTAGGACACTGCTTCTCGTCATGCACTACATCGCCGTCGACGAGTGGTCCGTAGTGCCGCTGCTGGGAGATCTGGTCTCTGCTTATGCAGCCCGGTCGCAGGGAGATCAACCGGTTTGGGACGAGCTTGCATTGACGTACGCCGATTACACCGTGTGGTCGGAGGAGCTGTTGGGAGACCCCCGAGACGTCGACAGCCGTGCGTCGAAGCAACTTGCATATTGGCGGGATGCGCTCGACGGAATACCGACCAGTGTGAATCTTCCGTTGCCGGAAGGTGACTCGGAGCCTCGAGGTGACGTGATCGCCGTCGACATCGACGCGGGTCTGCACGCCGGAATCGACGCGCTGGCTGCGCGCACCGGCACGAGCATGTTCATGGTCCTGCAGGCCGCACTGGCCAGCGTTCTCACGAAGGCCGGCGCGGGTACTGATCTCCCCATCGGTTCATTGGTTGCGGGCAGGTCGGATCCCCGTCTCGAACCGATGATCGGATCGTTCTTCAATGTTGTTCTCCTGCGCACGGATACGTCCGGTAGTCCGACGTTTGCAGAATTGCTGGCTCGCATCCGGGAAAACAATCTGGAAGCGCTGAGCAATCAGGACGTCTCATATGTGTATGTCGAGCAGGCGCTGGGTAATCCGGCGTCCATGAGGCCTCAGGTGATGGTGATCCATCATCAACAGGCCGATTTGGACGGGCTCGGCGACTTCGGTTCTCTCGTACCGATTCCGGTGGGAGTGCCCGATGCGGATGTGACGTTGAGTTTTTACGAGCCGGTGGGCGATGGGCCTGTCTTTGCAACTCTCGGGTTCCGTGCCGACCGCGTCGATGCGGGTGCAGTCCGCGTATGGGCAGGTCAGTTGGTCGACGTGATCGAGGCTGCAGTTGCCGCCGAAGGGGATGACGCGAGCGAGGGGGCGAAACTATGACATACGTCGCATCGCTCCGTGGGGTCGACCGCTATACGGGGGCTCACAGTGTTGATACCCTCACCTCATTAAGGGTAGCCTTTGCTACTTACTTCGGGACATCGATTGGCGGCCGTACCAGGTCGTTCCGTCGGGGATGGACTACCTGTAATGAGTGAATCACCAAGAGACTCCAGCGCCGAACCTGCCATTGTCGACATCGTCGGCGTCGGGTTCGGTCCGGCCAACCTCGCGTTGGCCATTGCTGTCGAAGAACACAATGCAAATTGTGCGGCCGTTGATCGGGTGAACGCGCGGTTCTTCGAAAAGCAGTCTCAGTTCGCGTGGCATCCCGGGATGCTGCTCGACGGTGCCACCATGCAGATCGCGTTTCCGAAGGACCTGGTGACGTTCCGGAATCCACGGAGCGGATACAGCTTCTTCTCGTATCTGTTCGAGCAGGGTCGACTGGTCGACTTCGTCAACCACCAGACCTTCTTCCCCACGCGCCACGAATTCAACGACTACCTGTGCTGGGCAGCTCGACGAGTCGACGCGGACGTGCAGTTCGGTACAACCGTCGACGGGGTCGAGGGCATCAAGAACTCCGACGGCGTTGTCGATCGCTTTGCGGTTCGCACCGCCGACGGTGGAACGGTGATCGCGCGCAACATCGTTGTCGGAGCCGGACTGAAAGAGCGGATCCCGGAGTGGGCGACGCCTTCGTCGCGGTGCTTCCACAATCACCAGTTCCTCTTCCATCTCGAAGCAATGCCGGAGCCCGTACACAACCGGTTCGTCGTTCTCGGCGCCGGCCAGAGTGCCGCGGAGATCGTGGACTACCTGCACGCGAACTACCCGAACGCCGAAGTTCACAGTGTTTTTGCCCGCTACGGCTACAGCCCGGCAGACGACAGCCCGTACGCGAACCGCATCTTCGATCCCGAAGCCGTCGATCAGCTGCACGGTGCAGACGCCGCGGAACGACGCCGACTGCTCGATCTGCACCGCAGTACCAATTACTCGGTCGTCGACATCGAACTGATCAACAAGCTGTATGCCACCGAATATCAGGAGATGGTTCGTGGGCCGCGGCGACTGTTCATGCGTCGGGCCTCGGAGATCACGAGTGCCGTGGAGACCGAATCCGGCATCGAACTGGCTGTCCGTAGCAATCTCGACGGCTTGACCGACACGCTGGCGTGCGACGCACTCATTCTGGCCACGGGTTTCACCCCGGCACCTCTGGACGATTTGTTGGGTGAACTCGTGCCGGATTCGTCCGTTCCGCGTAACGTCAGTCGGGATTATCGACTGGCTGTAACGGAGGACGTGACAGGCGGTATCTATCTGCAGGGTGGGACAGAACAGACTCACGGATTGACGTCGTCGCTGCTGTCGAACGTGGCAGTGCGGGCGGGGGAGATTCTGGCGTCGGTGCTGAGCCACCAGAACCGAACTGGTGCGCTTGCTAGTCTGGGCGCACAAGACACGTACGTAACGAGTGAGGCGAGATGAGCACTAACCCTTTCGATGACGAAGACGGCCGCTTCTACGTGCTGGTGAACGACGAGGACCAGCACTCGCTGTGGCCCACGTTTTCCGAGGTCCCCGCCGGCTGGCGAGTGGTGTTCGGTGAAGACAGCCGCAAGGCGTGCCTCGAATACGTCGAGGCCAACTGGACCGACATGCGTCCGAAGAGCCTGCGTGAGGCCATGGAAGCCGATCAGGCTGCCGGTGGAAAGCACGCAGTCGAGAGCTGATTCTCTCACCGCTCGGAACCCCCGAGTGAACAGAAAAGAGCTGGGCACCGTCAGGTGCCCAGCTCTTTCTGCTTGAACGACGCCTACTTCTCGGTGACGGGAACTCGACGCCTGCGCTTGCGGACCATCGGGCGACGTAGCGAGTCCACGCGCATCAGAATCCGTGGACGACGCAGCGTGCGCGCTCCCCATTCGCCGAGCGTGACGCCCGCGGCCAGGGCACAGCCGATACCGAACGCCGACAGCAAGGCAGTCAACCCGATCAGTACCTGGTCGTTGAGCAGCGCGTACAGGCCTCGGTACAGCGACAGACCGGGGAGTAGGGGAGTGATGCCTGCGACCGCGACAACCAGCGGAGGCGTCAGTGCGCGGCGAGCCATCAAACCACCGGCAAGACCGACCACGGTTGCGGCGATTGCGGCGGCGATCACGGGACCGACGTCGAGTGTCTGCACGAAGATCGACACACCACTGCCTGCCGCACCGCCCAGGAACGCCGCGGTGAGTGCACGCCGCTCGGCGTAGCAGGCGAGCGCGTAGAACACCGACGCACACGCACCGGAGAGCATGAGGATCGGCAACTGCGTGATGGTGGAGACTTCCACATTGATCGGTGGAAGCGTCGAACCCAACATCCCGGTCATTCTCAACGAGATTGCGACGCCCGCGATGATGCCGCCCGTCATCATCACCACTTCGAAGAATCGCGCGACAGCTGTAATGGGTGCACCCATGATCGCGTCCTGGACCGAGCCCACCAACGACAGCCCGGACAGTAGAACGACCACTCCGGCCGCGATGACCAACGACGGCCGGATACTGATCCCCAGCTGGTCCTGAAATGTATAGAGCGTGGCGGCGGGCGCAGCCGCGATGAGACCACCGACAACCTGCTGGAAGAAGAACGGTAATCCGAACCGGTTCAGTACGCGGTTGACTCGATCGATGACCATCGTCGTCAGAAACGCGACTGTGGCAACGAGGAACCCGCCGCCGAGCAGGACGGAGACCGAAGCCGCCATCGCAGCCCAGGCCATGGTCGCGGTCCATCGGTTGTACGGGTGCGGCGCCGTCGTGATGGCTGTGAGCGCGTCGTGCGCTTGGTCCGGTGTGATCGCCTCACGGCGGATACGACGTGTCAGACGGTCGACGGCCGCCAGCCGCGTGAAGTCCATCGAGCGGTAGTGGACGATGCGCATCGTGCTCGCCGGCGGTCGCGTCGGGCCGCGATAGGCAGAGAGCACAATCGAGTTGTAAGTGACGTCGACGTCACACTGGGCAAGGCCGTACGTGGCGGCGATGAACTGCACCTGCTCAGCGGTGTCCATGGCCGCGGTTCCGGATGCGAGGAGGACTTCGCCCACCCGAACCGCGAGGTCCAGGACCTCTGCGACGACGGCGTCGTCTGTCAGGTCGATCGGTTGAAGCGGTGCGGGAGCCGACGTGACCGTGTCGACGGTGGCTTGCCGGTTTCCCGTCAGGCGTGTGAGTACTTCGGTGAATTTCGCCATCAGGGGGCGGAGTGGGAGTTGCGCATGGGGCCCACGCTATCTAACGTGACCCGCGCGCGGCCACCGCGACGGCTTGGATATGATGGCTCCGCAAAGTCAGTCGCGGCAACGCGTCGGTCTTCGCCTCCTTAGCTCAGTGGTAGAGCACTCGCCTTGTAAGCGAAAGGTCGTCGGTTCAATCCCGACAGGAGGCTCCGAAAGAGGAGGCACTCACCAATGTGGTGGGTGCCTCTGTATTTGCTGAGGTGCCGATAGGCGCCCGGTTCAGTTGGTCTCGGGCTTGTTCGTAGCCTGGCGCGGGTCGATCGCGCCGTCGATGTACTGCTGGGCGATCACTCGCAGTTTGACGTTGCTGCGCTGCGAGTCCTGGATGAGAATGCGGAAGGCTCGGTCGGCGTCGACGTGGTGGGTGCCCATGATGATGCCCTTGGCCTGTTCGATGACGCCTCGCGATTCGAGTGCTCGCTCGAGGTCCATTGCGTGCTTTCTGGCGATGTCGAGGCGCTGCGAGCTGTGCAGCGCGTAGGCCGAGGTCACGGCGAACAGTTGGAGCAATGCCACGTCGGCGCCGGTGAAACCTCGGAGGTCGTGGCTGTAGAGATTGAGGGTTCCGAGCGGGCGTTCCCGGCCAGGCAGTGGCATGGACAAGAAGCTGACAGCGCCGACTGCCTTTGCCGCGCTTGCGAATTGAGGCCACCGGCTGTGGGCTTCGCTGGCATGTGCGCGGACAACGGTTCCCGTGCGTGACGACGTCACACTCGGTCCGTAGTCCAGTCGGAATTGGATCGAGTCGACGGTGCGAACAAGTTGGTGGGTGGCGGCGACGGTTCGGAATGTCGTGTCCGAACCGCCGATGGTAATTCCGGCCATGTCGGCGTCGGCGATGAGATCGACGGCATGCCTGCAGACTTGTTCGAGAAATTGCTCGGCCTGGGCATGTGGATCGAGGTGCGCGTACAGCGATTGCAGGGCGTCCGAGGCGGCGTCCAGGCTGTCCTGCGACGCGGAATTTCGGCCCCCGGTAGGGCCGCGGTGTCCTCTGGCGATGCGCGGCGCCGTCATTGTCTCAACCACCCTTCCCCATCACGTCGCAGGCATGTCCGATTCGTCTCATTGTTGCACCGGACTAACTGTTGTGCACTCTGTTTCGGTGGACAAGTGTCTGATGGGGCGGACGGTTATGTGAAGTGGTCTGCGTATGCCCAATCGTGATGTTTGATTCGGCCGTTAGCGGGTAGTGCGCCGATCTTGGAATTATGTTGTCCTGCAACAGTTAACGTGGAAACTGCGACCGGGGTACAAGTTTTCTCCGCAATGGCGCGCAGGTCACGAACTTGGCCTATTGTCAGCGCCAGCGCACAATCTTGTACGCGTAACCCGTAGACAGTGAAGGGGATACGACGATGAACGGACTGATCGCGGCTCTGAACAGTGGAATGACCGTTGGCTTGGCCAACACGATCCTGACTTTCGGCGGAATCATCATCAACCTCAACATCGTGATCAACAACTGACCGCGTAATCGGGGAGTAACCGTTTGTTATGCCGATTCGATCGGAAGGTCCGGCCCTGGGCGGTCGCTCTTGCTCTTGAGCCACCGATTGGGAAGTTTGCCGGCAAGTTCTCCGAGTGGACCGACTGCAGCGCTGAGGATTCCGACGGTTTCCTGAAGGACCTCGATGCTCGCGCTCATCCGCTCGAGGTTGGGGGCGAGGGAAGTCAAGGTGTCGGACAGTGCAACGATCTGGTCAAGCGGGCCGCCTTCGGCGATGAGCCGTTCGAAGGCGCCGTTCTCTGCCAGGAGTGTTTCGAGGATGCCGTTCTCGGCCAGTGCGCGATCGATGACACCGTCCTTGGCAGTCAGGCGTTCGACGGCACCGTCTTGCGCTGTCAGGCGTTCCAGCGGACCGTCCTCCGCCATCATTCGGTCGAGGAGACCGTCCGGCGCGAGCAAGCGTTCCAATGCGCCGTTCTCGGCGAGCACCCTATCCAGCGGTCCGCCGGGGGCAAGAAGTCTTTCGAGTGGTCCGCCGGGAGCGAGTAGTCGTTCGAGAGTGCCGTCGGGTGCAGTCAGTTTGTCGACCGGACCGCCGGGGGAGAGAAGTCGATCGAGTGGCCCACCGGGGGCCAAGGCCTGCCCGATGGGCCGATCGTCAGCGGTGAGTGATGACAACTGCTGGATCATCTGCATGGGTCCGCGGGGGCTTGCCAAGCCGGCAGCACCCGCCGTCACGGCGCCGGTATTGCCGACGGCGATACGAACTGTCGTGACCGTCAGCTCGGCGATTCCCAAACTGATCTCTGCGGCTGCAATGCCCGCGCGTAGGGGAAGCGTGAGCATCTCCAGCAGTTTCATGCGTTAACTGTAACCGGTAACACACAAACACTCACCAGGATCGCCGGTCAGTGAAGGACCTTCAGGCCGACGACACAGCCGACGATGCCCAGGATCAGCAGTATCTTGACGATCGACGTGGACTCCGCGCCGGTGATCATCGCATATCCCACAGTCAGGGCGGCGCCGATGCCGACCCAGATCGCGTAGGAAGTCCCGATGGGAAGGGTACGCATTGCATACGCGAGGCCGGCCATACTGACGATCAGGCCGAGGACGAAGACGATGGTAGGCGACATCTTGCTGAATCCGTCGGACTTACCGAGTGCGGTAGCCCAGACAGCTTCGAAAAGTCCGGAAATGACGAGCACGATCCATGCCATGGTGAACAACTCCCAAGGCACCGTCTTTTCGCTGGCCGGGTACGGTGCGCTCGTCCGGATGTCGTCGTTGACCACCCAACCATAGCAACAGAATTCTGCGTTCCGACCCGATCAGCTGGCGATTTAGGTCACCACCGCCGTTCGAACTCTCTTCAGATGGATGGTCGACACGGACACCACGATCGTCGCCGTCGCAGCGAGAACAGTCAGAGGAATCGGCGTGTTCACGGCGGCCGGTCCGTGTTCGACGAGCACACCGGTAGACCACCCGAATTCCCGCGAGCCCGGGTCCAAGAAGGTCGGTGAAACCGAGAACAACGTGAAAGCGACGGGCAGCATCGCCCCGCTCGAGACTGCTTCGACGGCAACAGGCATGCATGACGTGACGGCCAGTCCCAGCGCAAGCGGGAGGACGAGGACGTAGGCAACCGTGGTCGGGGCGGCATCCAGCAATCCCGAGAGTGCAGTCACGGCAAGGAGTCCCAGCCCGAGTTGCGGCATCGGTCTTCTCCAGCCGACGACGACGCCCAACGCCAGGGCAGCAGCTCCCGCGGGCATCGCCCAGGTCCAGTCGGATGGAAAGGAAATCGAGCTGACCGAAACCGCACTGACTGCCAGTCCGACGAGTACGAAACGACCGTCGTGTGGCGGCAACCGCCAAGCCAGTGCGACGGTAACGGCAACCGCCGATACCACCGCGATCACCCATGACCCAGGTGATGTCGTCGAGCCCAACCACACATAGAGAGCCGTGAATACCAGGGGCAGAACAACTCCCAGCTTCACCAGGCGTGCGTCGATGTCGCCCGGCTCCTGATTCGGTCGTGCGAGTGCGGCGACTCCACCCACGAGAAGAGTTGCGGCGAGCAGAATCCAGACGGGAACCGTGGACGGCACGGGGTAGGAATCGCCCGGAAGTGTGAGCGACCACCTGGGGACGCGATCGCGCCACAAGTCCGCTGCGCCGAAGTACAGGGTCGTCGTGGTTACGCCGAGTCCGAGAGCGGTTTGTGCTCCGCGGTGACCCTTCGTCGGAAATGCCGCTGCCGCGAGGAAAGCGCCTGCTCCGATTGCGTTCAGAGTCACCGAAATCTGGGCGGAGACGGGGACGAATGCAGGTAGCGCGATGGCGAGGGCGCCGACTACAGCGAAGACACTCGCGAGACCGCCACGTCCCCAGCGATGCAGTAGCGCTACGCCGACGGCCGCAACCACCGCGGCAGTTGCTCCCGCCCACTGCGGCGTGATCACCACCGAGATAACGCCGGCGTCGGAGAAGGAGAAGTCGTCAACTCGGGACTCGGCCACTGCGTACGCGGCCACCACACCGCCGACCAGCGCGGACGCCACCGAAACGTAGAGCTGAGCGATTTGAACTGGGCTACGTTGCTGCATAATTCGTCGAATTTTTGCACAACCCGCCGATACGACTGATCGTCACATCGCCGTGCGGATCCATCCACACCGGTTCCCCGTCTCGAAGTCGAGGAACCAGTAGATGGCGTCCTCGACTCGGCCACTGAACGAAGTCGTAGCCGGCCAAATTTGTCTGAACTGCGTCGGCGACCCACACCGCAGCGTCCGCGAATACAGTCTCCATCGACAGTGCGTTGAAGTAGCTGAATCCGCTGATGTCACGTGTGCCTTGCCAGCCGATCGAAGCCTGGATCCTTGCCGGGATCCTGCTGTCAGCTTTTCACCTGCACCCGGCCGTTCACAGGAAGCTCCCAGGGAACATACAGCGGGAATCCAGTGGCAGGGGAGAAGATGGTTCTCGTGACCGACAAGACCCCCGAAGCCCGCATCCTCGTTGTCGACGACGAACCCACCATCGTGGAGTTGCTCTCCGTGAGCCTCCGATTCCAGGGTTTCGAGGTGGCAACTGCTTCGAGCGGCGCCCAAGGCCTGGACGTCGCACGGACATTCCGTCCCGACGCGATCGTTCTCGACGTCATGATGCCCGGGATGGACGGCTTCGGTCTGCTTCGACGCCTGCGCGCCGACGGTGTGGACGCGCCCGTCCTGTTTCTGACGGCGAAGGATTCGCTCGACGACAAGATCAGCGGCCTGACCCTCGGCGCGGACGACTACGTGACCAAGCCGTTCAGCCTCGAAGAAGTCGTGACGCGGTTGCGGGTCATCCTGCGCCGCGCCGGTCGCGGGGTCGCGCCGGAGCAGTCGCCGCGGGTGAAGTTCGCCGACATCGAACTCGACGACGACACCCGCGAGGTCTGGAAGAAGGGCGAGTTGGTTGCACTCTCGCCCACCGAGTTCACACTGCTCCGATACTTCATGGTCAACGCCGGGACGGTTCTCAGCAAACCGCGGATTCTCGACCACGTCTGGAATTACGACTTCGGTGGGGAGGTCGGAGTTGTCGAGTCCTACGTTTCCTACCTGCGGCGCAAGGTGGACACGGGGGAGACACCGCTGATTCACACATTGCGTGGGGTCGGCTACGTGATGCGTGAACCGCGGCAATGATCGCCGCCGCGGAAAACGATCAGCTTCCGAAGCGGGGTCGTTTCCGTCTCCATTCACTGCCGCTGCGCTTCACCCTGGTTGCGGCCTTGCTGGTGTTGGCCGCGCTGGGTCTGTTGGCGTCGGGTGTAGCGGTCACTTCTGCTCTCGAGAACTCACTGACCCAGCGAACCGACAAAACGCTGTACGAAGCGGTCGACGGTTGGGCAAAGCCGCACAGCAGAGATCTGCAGCCGCCCAGTGACGTCGGCCCGGGCACCCGCCCACCCAGCCCCTTCTTCGTTCGGACCGTGACCCCGGACGGACGGGTGATCATCCTGAACGACAAGTCGACGACGACCGAACCCGACCTGTCGAAAGATTCCACCAACGGCCCGATCACCGTCGGATCGAGCGACGGTTCGGACGTGAACTGGCGGGTTCTCACGACGGTCCGCGACGGCACGACCACGACTATCGGTGTGCGACTGACGGATAACGAGCAGACCGTCGACGACTTGGTCGGCCTGCAACTCGGCATCGGCCTGGTTGTCCTGCTGATCCTCGGCGGCGCAGCGTATTTCGTGGTTCGTCGGAGCCTCCGTCCGCTGGTCGAGGTGGAGGAAACTGCCGCTGCCATTGCCGCCGGCGACCTTCATCGACGTGTTCCGGAGCGCGATGACCGCACCGAGGTCGGTCGACTGTCCGTGGCGCTCAACGGAATGCTCGCGCAGATTCAGCACGCATTTGCCGCGACCGAGGCTTCGGAGGAATCGGCCCGGCGTTCCGAGGAGAAGATGCGTAGGTTTGTCGGCGACGCGAGCCACGAGTTGCGCACACCCTTGACGACTATTCGTGGGTTCGCCGAGTTGTATCGCCAAGGCGCCATGACTGATACGGAAACGCTGATGAACCGGATCGAGGGCGAGGCGTCGAGGATGGGACTTCTGGTCGAAGATCTGCTCATGCTGGCAAGACTCGACGAACAGCGTCCACTCGAGAACAAGCCTGTGGATCTGCTTGCAGTTGCGGCGGATTCGGTACAGGCGGCACGAGCGATCGCACCGGATCGAACTGTCGAACTTCAGATGACCGGCGGCCCAGGCCTGCCCGAAGTGCATGGTGACGAGGCCAGACTGCGTCAGGTAGTTGCCAATCTGGTGGGCAACGCGATCAAACACACGCCGCCGGATGCGCAGGTCACCGTTCGTGTCGGTACGACCGAGAACTCCGCGGTGGTCGAGGTTTCGGATACCGGTCAGGGTTTGAGTGACGAGGATGCCGCGCGGATCTTCGAGCGTTTCTACCGCGCCGACACCTCTCGCACCCGTGAGACCGGGGGCGCCGGTCTCGGCCTGTCCATCGTTTCGGCTTTGGTTGCAGCGCACGACGGAACCGTCAGCGTCGAGACCTCCCTCGGGCAGGGGACGACGTTCCGCGTCGAATTGCCGCGTGACCCGAAGGACGACTGACGCCGGATTACCGCAACCGGCCCCTCAGAAGTAGGTGTGCACCGTACCGACGACGCGGTAATCCGAATCGACCTCGGGAATCAGTGACCACTTGTCGAATGTGGTGCAGGGATGCGAGATTCCGCAACCGAGCAGATCGCCGACCTTCACGTCGAAGTCAGCCGGAACGTCGACGTACGCGTGCTGGTCGTTGAGTGCGGTGATCGTCAGCTCTCGCGCTGATCGGTTGGATCCGTCGCGTCGGCGCCACAGGACTATGGGAAAGCCTGCGTCGGAACCGACATCGCGGCGGCCGAAGCCCAGGATCACCCGTCCGGGTTCAGGTATGGAAAGCACTACACCCCAGACCTCTGCGGCTCCCTGCAGAGTTCGCGGACCGTCAGCCCACGGCGAAGTTTCGGCATAGAGACCGTGATCATGGGTGATATAGCAACCGCTGCGCAGCACGATGCGCACACCGTTGTCGAGTGCCCACCGGCCGGCCAGCTCGCGTACAACCAGATCGTGAAACGCACTGCCGCCGAAAGTGACCAGTGGCTGGGGAGCCTTCGCGGAGTTGTTCTCGAACAGGTTCTCGGCAACACAGATTTCCGTGAAAACCCGCGCGGATTTGAGATACGAATCGACGGAGATACGGCGGGCTGCTACCGAGGCTCCGGGCATCATGCCCTCGAACCCCTCGACTCCGGTGAGAATCAACGAAGGTGCCTGCGATGCTGCGCGTGCGACGTCGAGTGCTTGCTCGACAGTGCGAGCGCCCGCGCGTCCGCTGTCGTAGCCGAGTTCGACGAGAACCCGGATACGGCTGGCCGGTGAGACTTTCGCGATCAACTGTTCCATCAGGCGGACGCTCTCGACCGAGTCCACGAGGGTGGCGACGAAGAAATCGGGGTCGGTGGCCTGGGCGTCGCAGATCCACCGAATACCGGCGGGATCGAGAACCTGGCTGGCGATGATGATGGTGTCCACACCGAACTCACGCAGAATGCGTGCCTGCGCAACGGTTGCCGCCGTCATCGCCCAAGCCCCGGCGTCGAGTTGCCGTCGAACCAGTTCGGGGCTCATCGTGGTCTTCGCGTGAGGCGCCAGATCCACATCGTGGTCGGAGCAGAACTGCGCCATGAGGTCGACATTGTGCGCGATCGCTGCACGGTTGAGTGTCATCACGGGTAGCAGGAGGTTGCCGTCGAGTGCCGAGATCCCCAGCGGCTCGAGGTCGGAACCGTCGCGACCTTCGAGGTCGGTGCCGAAGGCCTTGTGCTGCCAACCGATCGGGGGGTTCGCGAAATCCGTCATGGCATCGATTGTGCCGTTGATTGCAGACGATGTGTTCATGTGTGGTGACTTTCTGTCAGAACTATGCAGGTCAGAATGAGATCCGGCTACGAGCGGCGTACCGGGCGACCAGGCAACGCGTCCTGGACCACGACACCGTCTTCGACGACGGGTACTCCGCCGACCAGCACGCGGCTGATACCGGTGGAGGGGCGGGTGCCGTCGATGTACGTGGCGTTGTCGGTGATTCGCTCGGGGTCGAAAACGAGGATGTCCGCGTCGCTACCGGGGCTGATCCGGCCTTTCGTCGCCATCGAGGGAACCGACTCCTCCAGAATCTGCGCAGGGATCAACGAGCAGCGCGCGATGATCTCCGACAGCGACAGCAGCCGACGCTCGCGGTACAGCGTACGAATCGCACGTGCGTAGGTGCCTGCGCCGCGGGGGTGGCCGAGTGCCTTCTCCGGCAGTGGCCACTGCAATGAGTCGGCAGGCGAACGGCCGGGCCAGGTCAGTGGCATCGCGTCGCTCGCGATGGCGGCGCGATCGAAAGTCATCGCCCGTTCGAGGAATTCGCGCTGCACGGTGTCGTTCTCGTCGAGGAACTCCACCAGCACCAACCCACCGGGGTCGGTGGCCCGAAGATGTTCCAGCTGCTTGCGGTCCGCGATACGTTCACCGGTGGGTACGAATGTCAGCGACCGTGGTGTCAGATTCATCAGGTGCAGCTTGTCGGGATCGAGAAATGCAGCTCCGACGGCCGTCGACCCGGAACCGTACGGATACGCCTCCGTCGTGACGCGCGATCCGGCTGCCTGAACCTGTGCCACCACCGACAGCGCGTGGTCGACGTGCATTCCCGAGGTGCTGTTGACGTGGCAGTAGTGCATGTGTGCGCCGGTTTCGGCTGCTGCACGGGCGATTTCGACGGCACCATCCACCGGGCTCGACGGATCGGCCGAGATGAGAGGGCGCGCATGGGTATAGGTGGGAACACCGGCTCGCGCCGCGAGATCCGCCACCTGTAGGTACTCCACCGGATCGGATTTCGGCGCGTACCCGACCACCACGCCGATGCCGAGAGCGCCTGCGGCCAGATCGTTTTCGAGGAGTTCGAGAATGTGGGCGCGCTGAGAGGCGGTGGGCTCGCCCTGCCAGCTCGGGGAACCGAGATGGTGCAGGAGCGTTCTGATGTCGCCGTCGGGATCGGCCCCTGAGAGTTCGATCATTCGGGCGTGCGCCCACGACGTCGCGTAGCCGTAGTTGATCGGGCGGCCCTCGGCGCCGGCCCGGGCATATGCCTTTGCAACAGGAATGACGCCGGCTTCCAGTTCGAGGGCCGTCGTGACTCCGTCCAATGCCTGAAGTCGCTGCTCGGCGATTTCCTGTCCGTGGCTGTGCAGGTCGATGAATCCGGGGCAGATGACCTGACCGGTCACGTCGATCGTCTGCCGGGCTTCGATCGCGTCGCGACCCCACGCCGAGACCTTGCCGTCGGTGATCGCGATGCCCCGAACCTCGTCGGTCCCCGATGCGGGATCGACGACACGGCCGCCGGTGAACACGATGTCGTGGACCTGCATCAGCGCTGCACTCCTGTCGTTGGTCGAACCGCCTGGCCCGGCGAATGTCCCGATGGTTTCACGGCTCGGGTATCGGAATCTGGTGTGAACGTCCCAAATGGAGGCCGACTCACCGTTCGAGCGGACAAGAAACGGATGCGCTCGAGTGTGAAGGTGAAAGCGAAGTTATCAATTCAGCCGATTGAGATCGATGGAGGACAGGAATGCACGTCTATATTTCGGTGGACATGGAGGGTATCGCGGGTATCGCGACGCTCGATCAGACGATCCGCGGCGGTGGCGGCTACCACCGTGCGCAGATGCTCATGACCGCCGAGACCAATGCCGCGATCGCCGGTGCGTTCGACGCCGGTGCGACGAGCGTCCTGGTCAACGACAGCCACGGAACGATGGACAATCTGCTTCACGCCGACCTGGATCCACGGGCGCGTCTGATCTTCGGAACACCGAAGATGCAGTGCATGGCGGAGGGACTGACGTCCGATCACGACGTCGCTCTGTTTGTCGGCTATCACGCACCAGCCGGTGGGCCCGGCGTCCTGGCGCACACGTTCTCGAGCTTGTTCGCCGACGTCCGCCTCGACGGCAAGTCCGTCTCGGAGACCGACGTCAACACCCTCTACGCTGCCACCCAGGGCGTTCCCGTCGGCCTGGTGACGGGTGACGACATCATCTGCGGCTTGGTCGACGCGGCCTCGCCGACAACCGAGACCGTCGAGGTCAAGAAGGCACATGGATGGTCGGCAACCAATTCGCTGCCGCCGTCGCTGGCGTGCGAGCAGATCCGAGCAGGAGCCGAGCGCGCAGTGCGTAAGGCCGACACACTGAAGCCGGTCGAGCTGCGTGACGAATGGACCCTCGAGATCGTTCACCCCACCACCACGGGAGCTGAACTCGCCGAGGCTGTTCCCGGCTCGCGACGGATTTCGGATCGTACGATTTCGCACACACTCGGTAGCGTCGACGACATTCTCGGTCTGATCACTGTCAATGCTCGGCTTGCAGCCGCAGGCGTCTCGACGATCGTGGCAGTCGCCAATCGCACGTGATGAAGTAGCGACTCCATCGCGAAATGCCGTCGACGCCGTGTGCGCCGGCGGCATTTGTCATCTCTTGGGGCAGAACATGTTCCGACCGACCAAACGTTGCTTCGGCTATTGGTGAAACGGACCAATGCGGTAGACGTGTTCGCTGTCACACTTCATCAGTCTTTTCAATGTTCCAGTCCATGCGGCACAAGACAATTCGGGAGGCTTGATGAAGGCGGAACGCGTCACAGTGGAAGCGCCGTCGCGGGCGAGCGACGGTTCGGTTCGGAAAATGATGGACAACAAGTCGATTCGTCGTACGACCACCGTTACGGTGGGGCTGCTCAGTACCATCTGGTTGATCGACATGGTGGATCGCGTCATGATCGGGCTTGCGCTTCCGATGATCGGCGACGAATTCTCGCTCAGCAGTACGCAGTTGGGTGGCGTGGTCTCGGTATTCGCGATCTTCTACATGCTCGGGCAGGTCCCCGGCGGAATGTTGGCCGACCGCTTCGGACCCAGGCCCCTGTTGATCGTTGCTTTGATCCTGTGGTCGGTGTTCACAGCGTTGACAGGGTTCGCGTGGGGTCTCGTCTCGCTGATGGTCATGCGTGCGATGTTCGGCATCAGCCAGGGGCTCTTTCCAGCGGCGTCGTTCAAGGCTTTGGCTGAGCGGACGCGTCCGAAAACCAGGGCGACCGCGATGGGTTTCATGCTCGGCGCCAACAACCTCGGCCCCGGCATCGCACCGCTGATCATCGCGCCGGTCCTCATGGCCGTGGGGTGGCGTGACGCGTTCTGGCTGGTGGCGATCGTCGGCGCAGTGATCGGCACGGTGGTGTGGTTGGTGCTGCCCGCACCGCTGGACACGGAAATCTCGGAAGATCCCGAGGCAGCCTTGCAACCTCTGGCGAGCGAGCACTCTCGCGCCGCGGTGTTCAAGTCCGCGTCGGTGTGGAAGTTCGCGATTCTGTTCTGCCTGGCCAACATGTCCGCGTACGGGCTGATGACCTGGGTGCCGAGTTATCTGCTCAACGACAAGGGACTCTCGCTGATCGACACGGGAATCTTTGCCGCAATCCCCTTCATCGTCACGGCGCTGGCCACGATTGTGGGCGGGCGGTTGGTGGACAAGTACTTCCACGACCGGGCCAGGATCCTTCTGGTTCCGTGTATGGCCACGTCGGCAGTCCTTTTGTTCCTGATGACCACCGCTGACACCGTCGCGATGTTCACGTTCTACGAGACGTTGGCTCTAGGCATCAGCGGTCTGTGTTCGATGTCGATCTTCGCGATGCCGTTGC
Source organism: Rhodococcus sp. RCBS9 (assembly GCF_029457415.1). Lineage (NCBI taxonomy): Bacteria > Bacillati > Actinomycetota > Actinomycetes > Mycobacteriales > Nocardiaceae > Rhodococcus > Rhodococcus sp. RCBS9. The sequence goes on from NZ_CP120422.1 coordinate 3,653,746, forward strand.
GGGCACTTCCGGCCGAATTCCTCGGTTCCGGAATGGGTTTGATCAACGGTTGTGGTCAGTTCGCCGGTTTCATCACCCCGCTCGTGATGGGATGGATGGTGGACCAGTTCTCGTACATGGCTGCATTCGGAGTCCTGGTCGGAGCGACGAGCGCTGCCGCATTGGTGGCCATGATCGTTCCTCAGACCCCGGCGAAATTCTGACAAGGAGACCGAAGATGTCGGCAACGGACGGCACACGAAAGATCGAAGACGACGTCGTCACCGATTTTTCCGAGAAGATGAGTTACGGGGCCTACCTCGGACTCGATACCCTCCTGGATTCGCAGCACCCGGTGAGCGAGCCGGAACACCACGACGAACTCTTGTTCATCATTCAGCACCAGACCAGCGAGTTGTGGCTCAAGCTGTTTCTCCACGAGATTCGGGCGGCCAGAGCAGCGATCGCTGCCGACGATATTCGGGTTGCGTTCAAGCGGATCGCACGTGTCAAACATATTCAGGCCACCTTGACCGAGCAGTGGTCGGTGTTGGCGACACTGACGCCGGCGGAGTATGCGGAGTTCAGGGGCGTTCTCGGCAACTCATCGGGGTTCCAGTCGTACCAGTACCGCGCCGTGGAATTCGTGCTCGGAAACAAGAACGCGGGCATGCTGAAGGTGTTCGAATCGGATCCGTCCGCCCATCGATTGTTGGAGACCCTGCTCGGGGAGCCGACACTGTACGACGAGTTCTGGCGGTACCTGTCCAGGCAGGGGTACGACGTTCCGGCGTCGGCTCTCGAACGAGACGTCAGCGCGCCCTACGTGCGAAACGACGAACTGATTCCGCTGGTCAAAGTAATCTACGAGAACGTCGAACAGCACTGGACGGCGTACGAGGCGTTCGAGGAGTTGGTCGACCTCGAGGAGAGCTTTCAGCTGTGGCGGTTCCGGCACCTTCGGACCGTGCTGCGGGTGATCGGCATGAAGAAGGGGACCGGCGGTTCGAGTGGTGGTGCCGGCTTCCTGCAACGTGCGCTGGAGTTGAGCTTCTTTCCCGAGCTGTTTGCCGCCCGAACAGAGATCGGTACCTGACACACCTGCTTGATGACACCCAGCTGTTCGTGACACACGACGAATCCGAGCCCGAAGGACAGGAGTCTTGGACAAGATCCGACAGGGTCGCTTCGACCAAGCTTGACTGCGAAGTTGCAAGTCGGTGACAGGAGAGCGTCGGAGTGGACAAGAAATCAATGGTGGCAGACCTGGCGGCGTTGGTAACCGCCGAGTCGCCCAGTTCCGATCTCGGCGCAGTCGATGCATGTGCGGACGTGGTGGCCGAAATCGGCGAACGCCACCTCGGAAGCACCCCCGAACGTATCCGCATCGACGGGCGCCAGCACTTGCGTTGGTCGTTCGGCGCGGAGCCGAAGGTGATGCTCCTGGGCCATTTCGACACCGTCTGGCCGCTCGGAACGCTCGCGGAGTTGCCCTGGTCTGTCACCGACAACATCGCCACCGGACCCGGAGTCTTCGACATGAAGGCCGGCATCGTCCAGCTCTTCCACGCGCTCGCATCGCTTCCGTCGCTCGACGGGGTGGTCGTGCTCCTCAATTCCGACGAGGAAATCGGCTCCCCGACCTCGCGCGCACTGATCGAGGAGCAAGCACGTCAGGTCGACGCGGTGCTGGTCCTCGAAGCCGCAGCCGACGGCGCAGTGAAGACCGCGCGCAAGGGTATGTCGCTGTACTGCGTCGACATCGAGGGACGCGCTGCACACGCCGGACTGGAACCCGAACGAGGTGTGAACGCTGTAGTGGAGCTCGCACACCAGATTCAGGCCGTGGTGGAGCTCGCGGACCCGGCGGCGGGAACGTCGGTGGTTCCGTCCGTGATCAGTGGCGGCACGACCACCAATACCGTTGCAGCGCAAGCACAACTGTGGTGTGACGTTCGAATGTGGTCCGCGAAGGAACAGGAACGCATCGACCGTTCGATCCGTGCACTGACACCGGCGCTGGCCGAAAGCCGAATTTCGGTATCCGGAGGACCCAACCGTGGGCCACTGGAATCAGCGTCTTCGGAGAAGCTGTACTTTCTCGCTCACCAGGTCAGCAGTGAGAGCGGTTTGGGGATGCTGCGCGACTGCGCAGTCGGCGGTGCGTCGGACGGAAATTTCACCGCTGCAGTCGGAACTCCCACGTTGGACGGCCTCGGTGCCGTCGGCGGTGGTGCCCACGCAGCGACAGAACACGTAGAGATAGATCAGATGATCCCGCGCGCCACCTTGTTGGCCGGTCTGGTGACTCGAATCCTGGAGGGAGGACTGTGACTATGACGTCGCCGAACAATGTCCAACGCAAGACCGTTCAACCATTCGGAGGTGTATCGCCTTCAAGGATGCGGCAAGCAATCAGCCAGGCCGAGCAGGCCGCCCTGCTTGCATGTGTGACTATCGAAACCGTCACCGGGCATGCCGAGTTGGAACAGGTATTCGGTCTGTTCGAGAAGGTATGGCAGCCGGAGAGCGGTAACCCTCCCGTCCATCGGGACATGATGAAAGCGCTCGCACACTCCGGTAACTACGTCGCCGGCGCGTTTCGTGGTGGAGATTTGATCGGCGGCTCGGTTGCATTCTTCGAGGAACCGCAACACCGTTCGTTGCATTCGCACATCACGGGGATCCTCCCGAACGTGCAGAACGGGCACATCGGCCTCGCGTTGAAACTGTTCCAGCGTGCGTGGGCACTGGAACGGGGAATTCTCCACGTGCGGTGGACTTTCGACCCGCTCGTCGCACGCAATGCCTACTTCAACGTCTCGAAGCTCGGTGCGTTCCCGATCCAGTATCTGCCGCGTTTCTACGCGCCGATGAACGACAGTCTCAACGGCGGCGCAGACAGCGACCGATTGCTGATCGACTGGGAAATCGGTAGTAGCAAGGTTGCCGACGTCGTCGCCGGTTCGGGAGAAGTCCCGACTCCCGAGTCCTTGGGGGCGAGCGAACTGCTGTCCGTCTCCGAAGCCGGCCTGCCCGTGTTGAAGTCGACCAAGAATCGATTCGTCACGGTGGCTACACCGAATGACGTGTACACACTGCGTAAGTCGGACCCGGCGGCGGCGAACGACTGGCGCCTGGCAGTCCGCGAGACTCTCGGTGGTGTGCTCGCCGAGAACGGAGTGGTTCTCGCAGTTACCAGAACCGGAAAGTACGTGCTGGACCGTGCGCCGGGAACACAGGCAGGCAGGACAACAGCGGAGGTTACATCGTGAAGATCGACGGAGTTGAATTACGCCGGGCGGCAATGCCGTTGAAAGCGCCGTTCCGTACCTCGTTCGGCACCGAGACCACCAAGGACGTGTTGTTCGTCAAGGTAGTCACCTCGGAGTCGGAGGGCTGGGGCGAGTGCGTGGCGATGTCCGAGCCTCGCTACTGCTCCGAATACACGGACGGCGCCGCCGAAGTCCTTCGTAAGTTCCTGATTCCGTCTCTGGGTCAACTCACCGATCCCGACGTGCACGCACTGAGCGCGACGATGGAACAGTTCGCCGGGCACCCCATGGCCAAAGCGGCACTGGAAACCGCATTTCTCGACGCCGAGTTACGGGCTGCCGGGACGAGCATGTCTTCGTACCTGGGCGCGGTGGTCGATCGCGTACCCGCGGGTGTCTCGGTGGGTATCAAGAATTCGATCGATGAGCTGCTAGAGGAGGTAGGCGGGTTCCTCGATGCCGGATACCTGCGCATCAAACTGAAGATCGAACCGGGCTGGGACATCGAGCCGGTTCGCGCAGTCCGCGAGAGGTTCGGCGACGACGTACTCCTCCAGGTCGACGCGAACACCGCGTACACCCTGGCTGACGCCCGCCATCTCCAGCGGCTCGACGACTTCGACCTCCTGCTGATCGAGCAGCCGCTTCCCGAAGAGGAACTGCGCGGCCACGCCAGGCTGGCCGAGATGATGCGGACGCCGGTCTGCCTCGACGAGTCGATCACCTCCGCGAAGGTCACCGCCGACGCGCTGGCAATCGGTGCGTGCAGCGTGGTGAACATCAAACCGGGACGTGTGGGCGGTTATCTGGAATCGCGTCGTATCCACGACGTCTGCAAGGCCAACGGAATTGCCGTGTGGTGCGGCGGAATGCTCGAGACCGGAATCGGCAGGGCCGCCAACGTCGCGCTTGCCGCGCTCCCCGGATTTGCCCTACCAGGCGATACATCGGCATCCGACCGGTACTTCGCCGAAGACATCACCGAGCCGTTCGTACTCGACAACGGTTACGTGAAGGTTCCGGAAGGACCGGGCATCGGCGTCGAACCGATCCCCGACCTGCTCGAAGCAATTACCACGTCGGTCGAATGGATCGGCATGGATCGGCTTTGACGAATCACTATGACACACTTCGTTCACCGGACGAAGGAGTGATAGACGTGGGCACCGTACGACCTCGCATCAGTTTGGTGCGGCTTCTCGAAGACGTGGGAACTACGGTGCTGAATCCGGTTGTCGGCGACCCGGAGGCGGTCCAGGAGATCGCCTCGGTGGTCATTCACGACCCCGACGACGACTCACCCTCGACACCGGACTCCATGGTGCTGCTCGTCGGCGTCACCGGAGGCGAACGTATCGCGGAGTCCGTGGCCGGCCTGGCCGAGCGCGGAGTACGCGTGGTGGTCGCGCGAGTGACCGCCGAGGTCAGCGATGCGGACCGCGAATCCGTCATCGCCTCGGGCGTCGTGCTGTTGGCCTTGGCGCGAGGAGTCTCGTGGGTTCAGCTGACAAGCCTGCTTCATTCGGTGCTCTCGGCCCGAAACGAAGTCGGGCACATCCACTCACGCGGAGGCGGCCCGGCCGGCGATCTGTTCGCCTTCGCCAACGCTGTCAGCGCACTTCTCGATGCGCCGATCACGATCGAGGACCGCAGCTCACGGGTCATCGCCTTCTCCGGCCGCCAGGAAGAAGGAGACGGTCCACGTATCGCGACCGTTCTGGAGCGGCAAGTTCCTGACCAGTACATTCGAGTGCTCGAAGAGGCCGGGGTCTTCGACCGGCTCTATCGCAGCGACGATCCGGTGTGGGTCTCGGCCGAGACCCTCGGTACCAAAATGGGTCGTATCGCCGTGTCCATCAGAGCCGGGGACGAGTTCCTCGGCTCCATGTGGGTGGCAACCGGTGAGCCGATGTCCGACGACCGGATGCGTGCTCTGCGCGATTCAGCCGGGTTGATCGCGCTGCAGATGTTGCGGTTGCGCGGCGGCGCCGACGCCGAGCGCCGACTGCGCGCAGACCTGATCGCAACCCTTCTCGACGGTGGGTCAGGTGCGGTCGACGCGATGAATCGCCTCGGCCTCGGGACCGGCCCCGCACTCGTGATGGCTTTGGGTCGTAGGTCTTTCGAAGGATCGTCGAAGCCGGACGATGCCGCCCACGTGGTGCGACTGACCGACGCTCTGGCCATGCACCTCGGCGCCGTCCACTCGCAGTCGGCGGCAGCCTTGGTCAACGGAACCGGCTACGCGGTGCTGTCTGTACGAGGGCATTCCCCGGCCGAAGCCGAGTTGCAGGCGTTCCGTGTGGCCTCGGACTTCCTGGACCGCACCGGAGCGTCCGGCGACACGATCATCGGGATCGGCCGGGTCGTGACCAGACCGGCGCAGCTGAGCCGATCGAAGCGCGACGCCGAACATGCCCTCGAAGTGTTGTTGGCGGGACGAGCGTCGGGCAGCGTCGCCACCTTCAGTAGCGTCCACGTCGATGCCATCCTGTTGGAGATCGCGTCGGAAGCTGCAGCCGAAGGGTTCTCGGACCTCGGACCGATCGAGGCGATCGCCAGCCACGACGCCGCTCATGCGACCTCGTTCGTGGACACTCTCGATGCGTGGCTCAACGCGTTCGGTGATGTCGGTGACGCCGCGGCGTCATTGCACGTGCACCCCAACACCTTTCGGTATCGCCTCAGCAAGTTGAAGGGTATGGCCGCGTTGGATCTCGACGACCCCAACGTCCGCTTCCGGTTGATGGTGCATCTTCGTCTGCGCGGTCCACGCTAGCTCGAAAGCCGAAAAATGCGGGTCGCACTGATTTCTCAGCGCGACCCGCATTCTTTGTCAGTGGGTTCGGATCAGCTGTTGTTGCGAAGTGCTTCGACAGCGATGCGGCCGACGGTTCCGATGGAGGCGTCGATCTTCGGGGCGCGGTGGGTGAGCTCGTGGGACTTGGTGAAGACACCGACGGCGTAGCGCTTGCCGTCCGGGTACGCCACGACGCCGGCTTCGTTTCGTACCAGTCCCAGCGTTCCGGTCTTGGCGGCGACAGTGACCTCGTCGGGGAAACCAGACGAAAGGCGGTGCGGCCAGACCTGCTTGCTCATGATGGTTCGGACCTCTTCACAAGCCGATGCGGGGCCGGCTTCGTCCCTCCAGATTGCAGCCAGCAACATTGTGATCTCACGAGGAGTACTGGAATTGGAGCGGGCGGGATCCATGACGGAAATTGTCCGAAGAATTTCGATGGGGGGCATTTCCAGCAAGGTGCCCTTGTCGACGCCGAGGTCGTCGTAGACCGTCTTGAAGAGGCCTCGGCAGTCACGGACCAAGTTGGTCTTCTCCAAACCGAGCCCGCGCAGCGTTGCGACGATGTTGTCGAGTCCGAGACGCTCGTACAAGAAATCCGTGGCGGCGTTGTCGCTGAAGCTCATCATGAGCAGAGCGAGGTCTCGCCAGCTTGCAGTCACGTCGTCGGCGCAGCCGCCGATACCGATGCCGCCGGAGCGGAACTCGGAGGTCACCGTGGCGTGCTCGGTCGGATCAAGGGTGCCTGCCGCTACTTCACGGGCGTACTGAAGCACAACAGGAATCTTGAAAACGGAGGCGAGGATGACACCTTCGTCCGCGCCGTAGCCGAACTCTTCGCCGGAATCGATGTCGCGTGCGTGGACGTAGGCATCGGTCTTCGCTTCGGCGAGTACAGCAGCGATCTCCTGCTGTGCGCTCTCAACGTACGTGGCGGTTTCGGTCATTCGAGAAGCCCTTTCGTCGGTATCCATGTATCTGGGTTATTCGTGGATCTGACGATAGTGAGTCGACGACGGGGGGTCTTGTACGAATCGACGAAGGTTGGCGCACGGTTCGGTGCTGTTGCGCCGAATCATCCGGGCGTCGGGGTGTTCTCCGGATCAGGACGCATAAGTTTCGAGGCGACATCCGACCAGTTCGGCGACGGCGCTGCGTCGCTTGTCGGAGACCACGCCTGCCAACAGGAGGGTGAACAATTCGTCGATACGGTCGTTCAAATCGCTTCGTCTGGTGAGCACGTTCGAAACCAGTTGAACGCCGGTGAATGCCGAGATCACCACGCGACCCACCGATTCCGGCTCCACATCGTCGCGGATGTCGCCTTCGAGCTTCGCGGCCTCGGCCAGTTTTCGAAGCTCGCGGATCCACGCGACGTACGGGCCTTGCGAACCGTCGGCAGAGGCCAACTCGAGGGTAAGTCGGATTCCCGCACGAACAATAGGCTCTGCGACGAGTTGGCGGCCCATCTCGTGGCACACCATGACGAGCTGTTCCAGTGCCGGTGCGCCTGTGGCTGCAACTGCGGTGAAGGCACTGATCGAGATCTGGTGCTGTTCTTCGATCACCGCCTGAGCCAGTTCGTCTTTGGACGAGAAGTGAAAATAGACCGCGCCCTTGGTCATCTGCGCCGCGGACACGATGTCATTCATGCTCGTGCTGCCGTACCCCGTGACTTCGAACCGATCAGCAGCACCTTGAAGAATCTGTCGGCGACTGATCTTGGCACGTTCCTGCATTGCTCCCTTGTCCTCCGACTGTTAACACGTGAACCAGTTTTAGGGCCCTAGGTCCCGGACCAGCGACCCACGGTAGCAGCGAATCTCGTGCTCGCGCGACAGCGCGAAACGGACTGTTCGGTGTGCAATCGCAGGTCACGGTCGGTAGGAGCGACAAATGCGACCGCCGCAACCTCCGTTGGAGGCTGCGGCGGGGAGTCCAGTTATCGGCCAGCGAAATTCGGTCGAAGGTATGCGATCAACGAGTCGAGACAGTTGCCTCGAAGCCGAGGTCGCGTAGCGCCGACTTGAGCTTGGTCTGTGCCTCGTCGAGAGATTCGGGTGACGGCGAGGTGTCGGCGCCACTGATGTCGAAGTTCCCCATGTCGTATGCGGGGAAAACATGAACGTGAAGATGCGGAACTTCCAGACCTGCGATGAGGAGACCCGACCGAGGCGCGTCGAACGCCTTCCGCACGGCTTGGCCGAGGTTGCGGGCAACAGCGGTGACCTTGGCAAAGAGTTCAGGATCCACGTCCTGCCACTGATCGACCTCGGCTCGCGGAACCACAAGCACGTGGCCCTGCGTTACCGGCGCGATGGTCAAGAACGCGACGACGTCCTCGTCCTCCCACACGAAACGTCCTGGTAGATCCCCGTTGATGATGGCACTGAAGACTGAAGGCATACCCCGAGATTAGCCCGCGTCCGGTTGCCAGGAAACTCCCAGGCTGGACGCAGGTTCGTCGGAGCCGGCCCGACAAATCTAGGACGCATGACGACAGAAGCCATGCAGACCGCGGGCAGCACGGACGCAGAGGAGGTCTCCGCGACGACTGTAGTGCTGGACGTGGTCGTCCCGGTATACAACGAAGAGGCAGGCCTCGAGGCGTGCGTGCGGCGCCTGCGCCGGCATTTACGCACGCAGGTGCCATTCTCTGCACGAATTACCATCGCGGACAACGCCAGTGTCGACGGCACGTTGGCACTCGCCCGTTCCCTCGCCGAAGAATTCGACGACGTCCGGGTCGTCCACCTGGATGCGAAGGGTCGTGGTCGAGCACTGCGGCAGGTATGGAGCGACTCCGATGCCGACGTGGTCGCGTACATGGACGTCGACCTCTCGACCGACCTCAACGCCCTGATGCCGTTGATTGCTCCGTTGCTCTCCGGACACTCGGACATCGCCATCGGTTCCCGGCTGGCACGATCGTCCCGCGTGGTGCGCGGCCCCAAGCGTGAGTTCATCTCACGTAGCTACAACCTCATCCTCCGAAGCGCACTGCATGCTCGCTTCTCCGACGCCCAGTGCGGATTCAAAGCCATGCGCGTCGATGTTGCACGGCAACTACTTCCGCTGGTGGAGGACACCGGGTGGTTCTTCGATACCGAATTGCTGGTGCTGGCCGAGCGAGCGGGCATGCGGATTCACGAGGTCCCTGTCGACTGGGTGGACGACCCGGACAGTCGGGTGGACATCATTGCCACGGCAGTTGCCGACCTCAAAGGTGTGGTCCGTGTCGGGCGAGCACTGTCTACCGGTTCCCTTCCATTGGCCGAGCTCAGGGCAAGTTTCGGACGTGAACCGTTGGTTCCCGGAGTTCCACGAGGAATGGTCGGGCAGCTCTCACGCTTTGCCGTGGTGGGAGTCATTTCGACGCTCGCGTACGCGCTGCTCTACCTCGCTCTGCACTCGATCATGGGTGCGCAGTGGGCCAACGCCGTCGCATTGCTGGTGACCGCGGTATTCAACACCGCCGCCAACCGGGCCTTCACCTTCGGGATCCGAGGGTCGGAAGGATCCGCTCGTCACCAGATGCAGGGCCTGCTCGTGTTCGGGTTCGGTCTACTGCTCACCAGCGGATCGTTGTTCGTGCTCGACGTCATGGCGCCCGATGCTTCCAAGCACGTGGAGCTTGCCGTACTCGTCATCGCCAATCTTGTTGCCACAGTCAGTCGATTCATCGCACTGCGCTGGGTGTTTCGCACCGCACAATCCGTAGGAGCCAATCGATGACCGCCATTGCAGAGACACTCGCCGCGCCGCTGCCAGCGCCGGAACCGCAACGTCAGGTGCGCTGGGAACCGTGGGCACTGGGAGTGTTGTTGGTGGGCACCGGAGTCGCCTACATCTGGGGCCTGGGTGCGTCCGGATGGGCCAACTCGTTCTATGCCGCTGCGGTACAGGCAGGTTCGGTGTCGTGGAAGGCTTTCTTCTTCGGCTCCTCGGACGCTGCAAACTCGATCACCGTCGACAAGCCGCCCATGTCCCTGTGGTTGATGTCGCTGTCGGTTCGCATCTTCGGACTCAATTCCTGGGCGATGTTGGTGCCGCAGGCACTCCTCGGGGTCGGATCGGTTGCACTGTTGTGGGGAACGGTTCGACGGTATTTCGGTGCGGCCGCCGGCCTCATCGCGGGCCTGGTACTTGCGCTCACACCCGTAGCGGCGCTGATGTTCCGGTTCAATAACCCGGATGCTCTGCTGGTGCTCCTGATGATCGCAGCAGTGTGGGCGATGATGCGCGCCGTGCAGGACAGCCGCACCCGCTGGCTCGTGTTGGTCGGTATCTTCTGCGGATTCGGTTTCCTGACAAAGCAATTACAGGTCATGTTGGTGGTTCCACCGCTGGCGCTCACCTATCTGATCGCCGGACCGCCGAAACTGGGTAAGCGCGTACTCCAACTGTTCGCGGCACTGGGCGGACTGATCGTCTCCGCCGGATGGTGGTTGGCAATCGTCGAACTGTGGCCGGCCGACTCGCGTCCGTGGATCGGTGGTTCACAGAACAATTCGATTCTCGAACTGACGCTCGGCTACAACGGGCTCGGGCGCTTGAGCGGCAACGAGACCGGAAGCGTCGGCGGCGGCGGAATGCGCGGTGCTGGTGATGCTGCGGCCGGCGCTGCTGCGGGCGGTTTCCCCGGCATGGGCGAGGCCGCAGGTGGTATGGCCGGGGGAGGTATGGCACCAGGTGGTGGGGCCGGCGGTGGTATGTGGGGGAGTACCGGCATTACCCGACTGTTCGAATCGGCCCAGGGCGGACAGATCGCCTGGTTGATTCCTGCTGCACTGATACTTCTGGTGGCTGGAATCGTGCTGCGAGGCAAGGCACCCCGCGCTGACACACAGCGTGCGTCATTCATCGTCTGGGGGCTCTGGCTGTTGGTGACCGGACTGACCTTCAGTTTCATGGCGGGAATCTTCCACGCCTACTACACCGTTGCGCTGGCGCCGGCGATCGCCGCGCTGATCGGTTCAGGATCGGTAGTGGCGTGGCGTCATCGTGACGTCCTCTGGGTTCGCATCATTCTGGCGGTGTCCTTGGCCGCAACCGTCGCGATGGCGTGGGTACTGCTCGGACGCTCGCCTACGTTCGTACCGTGGCTTCGCTGGACCATTCTGGTGGTCGGCATCGTCAGTGCCGTGGCAGTGCTGATTCCGGCAGTGACGCGAGGTCGATTGGCTGTGGCAGTGATTCTCGCAGCGATCTTCACCGGTCTGGCAGGTCCGACTGCATACGCGATCGACACGATCAACACTCCGCATACCGGTTCCATAGTTTCGGCCGGACCGAGCGTCGAAGGTGGAATGGGCGGGCCCGGCGGTGGCCGCGGAGGATTCGGCGGATTCGGTGGCACGGCTGATGGCGGTAACCGTCGGACTGACGGGGCTGGGACCGGAATGCCGGGCACGCCCCCTGCAGGAATGGGTCAGATACCGGGTGGTGCAACAGTTCCGGGCGGTACCACGCCGACCACCGACGGAACGCGAGGCGCAATGGGAGGCGGTGCCGGTGGTCTACTGCAGGGCAGCACGCCGGGAGCCGCTGTTGTGTCCACACTCGAAGAGAACTCCGACCAGTTCACGTGGGTAGCCGCGGCAATCGGGTCCAACAGCGCCTCGGGTTATCAGCTTGCGACGCAGTCACCGGTCATGGCTATCGGAGGGTTCAACGGGAGCGATCCGTCGCCGACGCTCGCGCAGTTCCAGCAGTACGTGGCAGAGGGCAAGATTCACTTCTTCATCGCCGGCGGTGGGATGGGTGGCGGTATGAACGCCGAAGGCACCGCTACCGCCATCTCGACGTGGGTGACCGAAAACTTCACCGCCACAACGGTGGACGGGGTGACCCTCTACGACTTGACGGTTGCAGGCTGACCATAATGAACGCACGCCAGGTCCGCATCGGAGGTGCTTCCTCCGACGCGAACCTGGCGTGAAGTTGTATGCCTGAGGTTCGTCCTCAGGTTTTGAAGGTGGTGTTCGCCGGCCGCGGGTGCTGCTGCGGGTCGATCGAGGGTGGCGGGATGAACCACGGTTTGTTGTCGACACCGATTCGGATCACCCATTTCCCGACGAACCCGGCTTTTCGGTGCATCAACCGATGATGTGAACGGCACAGCAGCACCAGGTTGTTCATCACCGTCGGGCCACCGTTGGCCCAGTGCCGGATATGGTGCGCATCCGTCCAGGCAGGCACACATGTGCAGCCTGGGAACGCGCAGCCCTTGTCTCGGGCGATCAACGCCACTCGCTGTTCGGCGTTGACCAACCGTTTCCCGGGTTTCGCATCCAACGGCGCGCCGTGACTGTCGAGCAGGACGGTGGACAGGAAACAATCACAGCCGAGGAGTCTGGTCTGCGACACGGACAGTGGTCCGAGCCAGGGCATGTGCCCGACATCAAGATCAGACACAGCCATTCCACCACCATCAGTTGGTGTGGCGGCGCAGTCCCGATGCTCGGCGAGATCACGCGCGTTGATGTGCACGTTCACGTGCGGGCGTTGGCCACCATCGGTTCCGGTCTTGGCGCAGTCCAGATAGCGGCGGATCAGTTCGGTGAACCCGTCCGCGGTGCGTTTCGCCGCCGACCGGGCATCCGGCGTCCCATCCGGTGCTGGGGTTGGCATCGTCAGATTCGACAACGCCGACAGCAACATCTCCCCGGTGAGGGCGTCGAAATCGCCGCGCACCACCACCCGGCCATTGAGCGTCGAGGCGATCCGGAGCTCGTTCCGGTCGACGTCTTCGGCGGGCGGAATCTCATCGGACTCGAACAACCGCTCCAACGTCGCGATTACATTCCGCACCTTCGTGGTCGTGGCCTCGACACCGGATGCCGCAGCCAACAACAAATCGATGCACTTCGGTAATGCCTCCTCCGGCATCCCCTTCGGCGGCGATTCACAGAACGCCACGATCAACACGGCATGCTCGAACGAGCAATCCCCGCAATCGAACCGAGCCGCCACCGCCGGAAACGGCCGCAAAGCTGCACCTAACGCGGCGATCTTCTTCCCGTCCCGAACCTGCAGCATCGTGTTGGCCGCCAACCAGCACCCCACCCCGCGGCTGGCGATCACCTGATCATCCGGGCGCAACGAGAGTTCGTCGACCACCGCCACACGCACAGCTTCCAGGCGCAGAATCTCCGCACTCACCTCGACAGCAGCAGCACGCAACTCAGAAGCAGACAACCGCCACAACCGTCCGCGCAACCCCACCGCAGAACCAGACACCACATCCGACAACAAGACACTCATTGAATCCCCCGATTCCCTCCCCGAATCATACTCGAACACGTGTTCGAGTCAAGGGCCGATTTCGCAGGGGCTAAGCGCTAATAATGTCGAGGTCGTGGACCACGTCGCAGCAGGCGCCGAGCAATTCGCGATCATGGCTGATGAGTAATACGCCGACGCCGGTTTCGGCGGCGCGACTCTCGATCAACCGAATGAGCGTGGCCGTCGTGGCGGCGTCGAGCATCGCCGTCGCCTCGTCACAGATGAGGTATTTCGGTTGTTGCGCCAGCGATCTCGCCAGGCAGGCGCGCTGTAGTTGGCCGTCGCTCACCTGGTGTGGTCTGCGCGACAAGAGATCGGGAGTGAGGCCCACTTCTGCTGCCAGCGCGGCCACATCGATTGACCTACTGGCAATGTCACCGGGTTGGCCGATGATCGAGGCGAGCGTCTGCCGAGGATCGGTCGATGCGCGAGGTGACTGAAACAGCATGGACACCGTGCCGCGTAGTGCCGCGGGTACCGAGAATTTGGTACCCACAACGGGTGATCCGTCGATCCGCACTCCGCCTGACCACGGTGCATCCAGCGAAGCGAGAATCCTTGCAAGTGTTGATTTTCCGGTGCCCGAAGGCCCGGTCAGGCCGATCAGCTTTCCCGACGGAATCTCGAGCGAGACGTTCTCGAGAACTGGCCGGTTGCGACGGTAACCGCTGGTGATTCCCAGAGCTTGCAGACTCATGTCAGCCCACCTTCCGCAGCGTTCGGTACGTGCGGTCACCCAATGTGACGAGTTCGGTCGGGCCACCGGATTGTTTCGACTCCGGGCGTCGTAGGTGATAGACGCACTCCTCGGGGAGATCGGTGAGTTGCGGTGGCGATCCCGGCATGGGAGTCAAACCTCTGGAAGGTAAGGCGCCGAGAAGGTCTCGGGTGTAATCGTGAAGCGGATCTTTGAACACCATTGTGGCCGGACCGGTCTCCATGATGCGTGATGCGTACATGACGGCAAGTCGATCAGCGACACCGCTGCGGGTGAGGGATGCCAGGTCATGGGTGATGAGCAGGACCGCCGCTCCGGCGTCCGCGCACTCTCGAAGTAATCCCATGACGTGGTCGGTGAGTTCGCGGTCGAGGTTGGCGGTGGGTTCGTCTGCGACGATCACCGACGGATTCCCGGCCAGCGCACCGGCAATGGCCACGCGTTGCGCCATGCCGCCCGACAGTTCGTGCGGGTAGCAGTCCAGGGCCGACGGTTCGAGTCCGACGCGAAGTGCCAAGGCATCGCAAGTGTGATCGCTGCCGAGTGCGTCGATCGTCTCCTGTAGTTGCGATCGCGCAGTCCGGACGGGGGTGAGATGTGTTGCGGCGGATTGTGGAACGAGAGCCACGTGCCGCCCACGGAACGCGGCGCCGGAGAAGACGTCGATCTCGAGGTCCGGTGTTCCGACGGTGACCGTTCCGGTTCGAGAAGCATTCGGCGGCAACATGTTCATGACCGAGGTGGCGATGATCGACTTGCCACACCCCGATTCCCCGACAAGTGCGGTCACCGTGCCGGCTGGAACGTCGAGGTCGATGTCGCTCGCAGCGTGAACTACCGATCCTCCGAGTAGAGGGATCCTGACGGTGAGAGATTCGATGCGCAGGCCGTGGTTCACAGTCGCAACTCCGAAGGTCGAGGTGGTGTGAGCATCGACCGCAGGGCCGAACCGGCGACGGCAACTGCGACGGTGGCGATCACGAGAACTGCGGCGGGGAATGCCAGCGTCCACCAACCGCCGAGGAGCAGAGAACTGCGTGCCTCTTCGAGAAGCGTCCCGAGACTGGGCTTGTGCGGGGGAAGGCCGAATCCCAGGAAGGACAACGTCGATTCGTGCCAGACGGCGTGGGGCAGCAGGAGAACGACTGCGATCAAAGCCTGCGGCGCCGTCGCCGGCACGAGGTGGCGCATGATCACGTGACGTCGACTTGCTCCCGCGAGAATGGCGGCGTCGATGTAGGGACGCTCGCGCAGACTCAAGATCTCGGAGCGGATGATCCGGGCCACTTGGGTCCAGTGGGTCAGTGCGATCGAAAGCACGATGGCGGCAATGCTTCCACGGAACATCGCGACGATGACGATGCCGAGCAACAGGTGGGGGAGTGCGTTGACGGCATCGGTGCCGCGCATGACGAACCTGTCCACCCAGCCACCGACCAGTCCGGCCGTAGTGCCGACGGCGACGCCGATCACCGTGGCGAGCAGCGCGCAGGCGAGTGCGATCAGAAGTGAGGTTCGAATGCCCGCAGCTATGCGCACGAACAGATCTCGGCCCGCCGAGTCCGTTCCGAAGGGGTGATCGAACGACGGAGCCAGGCGAGCCGCCGAGAAGTCTGTGACTCGGTCGTCGACGTCGGCCAACCATGGGACCAACGCCGCGTACAGCGCAACGAGGATCAGCACGCCGAGGGCGATCTTGAAGCGTCGTTCAGCCATCGGTACTCACTCTCGGGTCGAGTACTGCAACGAGGACGTCGGCAAGCAGTGAGCCGAGCATGACCGTCAATGTCGTACCGACGGTGAGGAACGCGAGCAGTGCCATGTCGAGGTCACGGGCTGACGAGACGATGGCGCCGGCGATCCCTGGCCAACTGAAGACCTCTTCCACCAGCACTGCCCCGACTATCAGCTCGGGCAGTCGCACGCCGACGATGTTCACGAAAGGCGCCAGTGAGGTCGGCAGTATGTGGCGTTTCGTGATGGTCGGCGCCGGGATTCCGCGTGCTACGGCGCCCGCGACAAATCCCTCACTTTTCGAACCCACGACGGATTCTCGGACCGCGAGTAGGAGCCACGGCATCTGCGAGATGGAAAGGACCGTCACCGGTAGGACCAAGTGCCGGATCACCTGTCCCGGTGTGGGATCGGCACCCCCGTCGGTCAACCCGGCGACCGGGAGCCAGCCGAGAGTCAACGCGAAGAGCGCGATGGCACCCAGCGACAAGACAAACGGCGGAAGTCCTTGGACCACGACGCTCAGCCCGGACACGGTCTTGTCCAAGAATCCTCCACTGCGTATTCCGGCGAGAACACCGAGTGTCAGCGAGGCGAGAATCGCGATGAGGAGTGAGATACCGACCAGCAGCAGGGTCCATGGCAGACGCTCGGAGATAACTTGGGAAACAGGCTGATTGAACGATCTGGAGATCCCGAGATCACCGGTGAACACGCCCTGGAGCCAATTCCAGTACGTGCTGTACCAGGGGTTGTCGAAACCCATCTGATCGGCGATCAACGCTTTGTCCGCGTCGCTGGTCGTCATGTATCGCGTGCCCAGGTAGCCGACAAGTGGATCGAACGGTGAGACCGCGGCGGCGGCAAAGAGTCCCGCGGACACCACGGCGATCACCGGCACGATGAACAACGCCCGCCGACCGACCATCGTGAGGATGGCCTTTCGGCGGGAGTTGCCACGGTGGTCGAGCGATTGCCGCGCGTCTACCCGAACGTCGACCGCTGTCATTGCCCTCTGGCCCACGTCTGCAGTGACCACCACGGGCCCCAGGTCACACCGTGTGAGTGTGGCTCGAGTACAGGTCCGGACATCTGCCAGTCGGAATCCTTCGAAACGTACGTATGGTCGAGGAATACGAGGATGACAAATCCGGGATCCTCGACGTACGCCTGCTGCACGTCGCGATACGCGGCGTCACGCGTTGCCTGATCCAGGCTGCGGCGTCCTACTTCCAGGCCTGCGTCGACTGCTGGATTGGAGTAGTCGCTGGCGTTGTCGTAGATGCTGCCGACCCCGGGCGCTATGTACTTCGAGTTCAGCGCGTCGTACGCCTGCGTGTCTGGATCGAAAGGTTCGTCTCCACCACCGAGAAGCGTCGAATCCTGGTTGATTCGAGGGTCTATGCGGTCCCAGGAGAGCGCTTCGAGATCCACCTCGATGCCGACAGCGAGAGCATCGGAGGCAAATGCCTGAGCGAGATCACGTCGAACGGTGTCGACGGAGTTGTACATGATCGTGAACTGCGCCCGCTGACCGTCTTTCGAACGGATTCCGTCGGCACCTTCGATCCAGCCCGCTTCGGTGAGAATTCGCTCGGCCTCGGCCGGGTCGTAGGCGAAGGTTGCTTTCTGGTTGTACGAATCGCCGTAGACCTCGGGGATCGGAGTGGCGGCGACGCGGCCGTGTCCGCCCAGGACGTTGTCGATCATCGACTGGCGATCGGCGGCGAGGTTGAGCGCCATCCGTACGGCTTTGTCGCCTGCCACGGGATTGTTCGTCGGAAGTGAGAGACCGCGCCAGTCCGCTGACTGATGGGCAGTCACCGACATGTTGTCTTTGCCCGAGAACGTATTGGCAAGCAGTGGAGGGAGATTGGTTCCGTCGATCTCGCCGGACACCATACGTTGGGCGCGGGTGTTGTCGTCCGGAACGTAGAGGAGAGTGAGCTTCTTGATCTCCGGTGCACCGTCCCAGTAGTTCTCGTTCGCCTCGAAGACCGCTCGATCCGGTGAGAGATCGACGAGTGTGTACGGGCCCGTACCGACCGGTGCGGTGTTCAACGGCGATTCGGCGGCAAGTCCGGGTTTCGCGAGGGATTCCGACGGGACCATGCCGATCAGCATCTTCGTCAGCAGGGGCGCGTACGAGTAGGCGAGGCGGAACTCGACTGTGTTGTCGTCGACGGCCACGACGTCGCTGATCATGTCGTACGACGAACGCGCTTCGGAGGCGGAAGCGGGATCGAGGATCGCCTTGTACGTGGCAACCACGTCGGCGGCGTCGAAGGTCGATCCGTCGGAGAAGGTGACCCCGTCGCGGAGTTTGACCGTCCAGACTGTCGCGTCGGCGTTGGCAGTGGGCATCTCCGCGGCCAGAGACGGCTCGAATCCCGGCATGCCGGTCCCTCCGGTGAGTCGGACGAGGCCGTCGTACATCTTGGCCTCACCGGCAGCGCCGAAGCCTGCGACCGGGTTGTAACCGCCCAGTTCGTAACCGTCGGCCAAGACCAGGCCGTCGTTGTTGCCCGAGGAGTCGGTGCCAGTCGGGCTACTGCACGACGTGATCAGAAGTGCGCCGATTGCGGCGGTTGCGGTGAGCGTCAGAACGCCTGGTTTGTGGAGTTTCACGGGTGTCCTTTCCTTGGTGGACAGGTGTCCGAAAACATCTGTTCACCTATTCAGGTATTCATATGATCTCATCTCGAAACGGATATTTCGCACAAAGGCTGAACGCTGGGACCTTGGCCCCGCCAGTGGCACTCCGAGAGCCCTGTTATCGCAGGCCGTAGTCTGTTCACCGTGCGCGTACTAGTAATCGGCTCCGGAGCCCGTGAACATGCCCTCCTTCTCTCTCTTGCTCGCGATCCAGGTGTCACGGCCCTGATCTGCGCGCCTGGCAATGCCGGGATCGCAAAAATCGCCGAGCAGCACCCCATCGACGTCGCTTCGGGTGACGCGGTTACCGCGCTGGCCCAGAAGGTCGAAGCCGACCTCGTCGTCATCGGACCCGAGGTTCCGCTGGTCCTCGGTGTCGCAGACGCGGTGCGCGCAGCAGGTATCGCCTGCTTCGGGCCTTCGGCCGACGCCGCCCGCATCGAGGGATCGAAGGCTTTCGCCAAGGACGTGATGGCTGTCGCCGGCGTCAAGACCGCTCACAGCGAGATCGTCGACAATCCGGCCAAGCTCGACGAAGCACTCGACCGCTTCGGTCCCAACTGGGTGGTCAAGGACGACGGACTGGCCGCGGGTAAGGGCGTAGTCGTCACGACGGATCGTCTCGCCGCGCGCGATCATGCCGCAGAACTGCTCGAGACCGGACACCCGGTTCTCCTCGAGTCCTTCCTCGACGGTCCGGAAGTTTCGCTCTTCTGCCTCGTTGACGGCGAAACCGTGATCCCGCTGCTCCCGGCTCAGGACCACAAGCGAGTAGGCGACGGAGACTCCGGACCCAACACCGGCGGCATGGGCGCGTACACCCCATTGCCGTGGCTGCCCGACGAGATGGTCACGCAGATCGTCGACGACGTCGTCAAGCCTGTCGCTGCCGAGTTGGTCGCGCGCGGTAGCAGTTTCTCCGGCCTTCTCTACGCCGGTCTGGCGATCGGTGTCGACGGCCCGGCCGTCGTCGAATTCAACTGCCGGTTCGGTGACCCCGAAACTCAGGCCGTGCTTGCTCTCCTCGAAACGCCGCTGGGCGGTCTACTCAATGCGGCCTCGACCGGAACACTCGATTCGGTCGGTCCGTTGCAGTGGCGCGACGGTTCCGCTGTCACGGTCGTGATTGCCGCGGAGAACTACCCGTCAACCCCACGCACCGGCGACGTGATCACCGGAGCCGACGCCGACGGAGTCCTGCACGCCGGTACCAAGAAGCGTGAAGACGGTGCCGTCGTCTCGGCCGGCGGGCGTGTGCTGAGTGTTGTCGGAGTGGGCAAGGATCTGACCGAAGCTCGCGACGACGCCTACGCAAAGATCGCCGACGTCAAGCTTCCCGGCGGTCATTTCCGCAAGGACATCGGGCTCGGCGCCGTCGAAGGTCGCATCTCAATTCCCTGACTCGTTCTTTCGGAGGGCCGGTGAACTTTCTGTTCATCGGCCCTTTTCATGGAAAATCAACGGTTCCTTGAAGTTACCCACGAGTATGGACTTCTCGTTCGGTTTCTCCCGGTATATCTCAGCGCGGGGGTCACGGAAAGAGAAGGGCACACTTGAGCATTCGCGCTGGATCCAACGAACGGCACGCACGTACCAATTCCACGCTCTCGCGTAGAAACTTCTTGGCAGCAACAGGATTAGCTGTGGGGGCCGCCGCACTCTCGTCCTCGTGGACCACGGCGGCCGCTGCGCCCAGACGAGCATTGAACGACGGAGACCGTGTCCCCGCGCTCGTGATCGGCAGTGGATACGGCGGTGCCGTTGCGGCACTTCGCCTGACACAGGCCGGTATCGACACGCACATGGTCGAGATGGGGAAGTCGTGGACCACACCAGGGTCCGACGGCAAGATCTTCTGCCCGATGCTCTCGCCCGACGGTCGGTCCTTCTGGCTCAGAGACCGTACAGTTCAACCGGTTTCACACTTCTCCGGCGGCTCGGTGGACAAGAACATCAGCCGCTACGTCGGTGTTCTCGACGCCGAGGACTTCGGCGGGATCAAGGTCTACCAGGGCCGAGGGGTCGGCGGTGGGTCGCTGGTCAACGGCGGTATGGCCGTCACACCCAAGCGTAACTATTTCGAAGAGATCCTGCCCGGTGTCGATTCCAACGAGATGTACTCGACGTATTTCCCGCGCGCGAACGCTGCGCTCGGAGTCAACAACATCGACCCGGCCTGGTTCGAATCGACCGAGTACTACAAGTTCGCGCGGACGGGGCGAAAGACCGCTGAGAGATCCGGTTACACAACAACGTTCGTGCCGAATGTCTACGACTTCAACTACATGAAGCAGGAAGCTGCCGGCCAGGTCACCAAGTCCGCTCTGGTCAGTGAGGTCATCTACGGCAACAATGCCGGAAAGAAGTCTCTGGACAAGACGTACCTCGCTGCGGCATCCGCCACCGGCAAGCTCACCATTTCAGCTCTGCACGTCGTGACCTCGGTTGCCCCGGCCGCGACCGGCGGTGGCTATCAAGTGGTGATGAACCAGATCAACGAGCAGGGCAATACCGTCGGCACCAAGACAGTGACGGCGGACAAGGTCTTCTTCGCGGCCGGCAGTATCGGGACCAGCAAGCTCCTGGTCGCGATGAAAGCGCAAGGGCAGCTGGCGAATTTGCCGGGTGCAGTTGGACAGGAATGGGGTCACAACGGCAACGTGATGGTGGGCCGCGCCAATCACATGTGGGACGCCACCGGTGCGAAGCAGTCCGCGATCCCCGTGATGGGTATCGACAACTGGGCCGACACATCCGCTCCCGTCTTTGCGGAAATCGCACCCTTCCCGGCCGGTACCGAACTGTGGGTCAGCCTGTACTTGGCGATTGCCAAGAATCCGCAACGCGCTCAGTTCCAATTCAACTCGGCAACAGGCAAAGTCGGATTGAACTGGCAGCGCTCGCAGAACCAGCCGTCGATCGACATGGCGAAGAAGCTCTTCGACAAGATCAACAAGAAGGAAGGCACGATCTACCGGACCGACCTCTTCGGCCCGACGCAGACGTGGGGCGATCAGTTGACGTACCACCCCCTCGGCGGTTGTGTGCTCGGCAAGGCGACCGACGGCTACGGTCGTCTGCCGGAGTACCCGGGTCTGTACGTCATGGACGGATCCCTCGTACCGGGCAATGTGGGAGTCAATCCGTTCGTCACCATCACCGCTCTGGCCGAACGGAATATCGAGAACATCATTGCGAACGACATGAACTAGGGCGGTAACTCGTCAGCAGGTGCGGTGCGGTGCGGCAGGTGCTGCACCGCACCGCTTCTGTATGTCCCGGAGTGTCACCGCGGTGCGTGATCTCGCAATGATCGATTGACTCGGTCGAGGATACCGACGGCAGTGGTCAATGTGTCGAGGTCGCCCTCGTCGAGGGCCGCCAATTCTTCGGCGAGAACGCCGATGCGTAGTTCGGATCGACGGTCTCGTCGCGCGCTTCGCTCGTCCTTCACGAAAAGTGTGCTCACTCGGCCGTCCGTGGGATCGGGTCGCCGCTCGATCAGGTCTTTGTCGGAGAGGATGCGCACCAGCGTGCTGACGGTGTTCGGGCGTCTGGAGAGGCGATCGGCCACGGCCCCGATGCGAGTGCCCGGATGGTGTGCGACATCGTGAAGTACTTCGGATTGTGCCTCTGGCAGAGTCGCGTCGGTACCCGACGTATCCATGTATTCCCGCAGCGCTCGACGCAATTCGAACGCCGCAGCGATGAGTGATCTCGATGCTTCTTCCGCGGTGGGCACGCGATCGGAGTAGCGATCGACCTCGTGTGATCCACGCCCTGGAACTGTATCTGACACAGATATAGTTTACAGTTCTTCAAAGGGTAGGGTCACCTAACCATGACGGAAGATGAAGCTGTCATGCTTCACGACGTACGGGACACGATCATGAATTTTCGAAAGAAGTCACGCAGTGTAATGCTGATCGGCGCACTGACATTGGTGGCAGCTCTCAGTGGCTGCTCGAGCGAGGACGCGTCGCCCACAGATGCCGAGATCAGTGCGTCGGCTCCGGCGGACTCTGCGTTTGTCGCTCCGCGAGAAGTCCCGGTTGGAATGGGGAGCGGAAAGTCGGACGGCGAGTTCCCTCGTACCGTCTCACACTTCAAAGGGGACACCACGATCGAATCGCAGCCCGAAAAGGTTGTCGTCATCTCGACCGGGCAAGCAGATGCTCTCCTGTCGCTCGGTGTCGTGCCCGCAGGTTCGACGCGTGGTGACGGTGCGGACCTGGTGCCTCCGTACTTGTTGTCTGCATACCCCGAATTCCGTACTCAGCTAAGTGATGTCGTTGACGCAGGTGGACGCTTCACACCGAATTTCGAAGCGATCGTCACGCTCGATCCTGACCTGATCTTGATGAATGTTGCAGGAAAGGACGCTGATTCGCTGTACGACCAGCTTTCTGCCATCGCACCCACGGTGGCAACACAGGGAACCGGCGTCTACTGGAAGCAGGACTTCCTGCTGGTTGCCGACGGGGTAGGTAAGACGCAGCAGGCGACGGTACTGCTGGATACCTTCAATACCGATGCCGCGGCCCTCGGTGCTTCCCTCTCGTCGCCGCCGACGGTGTCGTTCACGCGCCAGAACGGAAATCGTCTGCGCATCTTCGGTATTCCTTCGTTCACCGGCAGTATCGCCGAGGATGCCGGCTTGACCCGTCCGCAGTCGCAGCAGTTCGACGACACTTCCCGAGACATCAGTGAAGAAGAGTTGAACGTGGCGGACGCCGACTGGATCTTCTACGGCGTGCAGGGCGGGGACCCGGCGACATTGACGAACGCGCCGTTGTGGGCGCAGTTACGTGGTGTGGTCGCCAACCACGCCGTCGCTGTTGACGATGACGTCTTTTACCTCAATACCGGGCCGACTGCGGCTCGTGAAGTGCTGAAGGTTCTGCAGAGCGCATTGCAGCAGTAGTCGATTCAGCTTGGTTGTGAGTGCCGACGAATCGGAAGAGGGCTCCACCCACCGTGACGGCAAGCGTCGCGAGAATGGCTCCGGCGATGACGTCGGTGAGCCAGTGCGCACCCAAGTAGAGGCGAGTCAGCGCGACGACGACGGTGACCGTCACGGCGAGGAGCATCAGAAGGCGTTTGACGGCCGTTGTTCGGTCGACGCTCACAACGAGAACGGCAATGCCGAACAGCGCTGCTGTGCCCGTCACGTGACCGGAGGGGAACGAGTGGCCGGTCTCGAGAAGAACCTGGATGTTGGTCGGCGGACGTTCGCGACCGACGAGCGCTTTGATTACCGTGCTGGCGACCGCCGCCCCGCCAACGGTTCCGATCACGATCAAGCCCGGAACGACCGAACGCGCTCGCCATGAGATGAGCACTCCGCAGGTGATCCCGAGTAGCGCGGTGGCGACCGGGCTACCGAGATCTGTGACGGCGACCGCGATCTGGTTCAGGGCGCCGCTCCGATGATCGACCATCCAGTCGGTCACCGGCCCGTCGAAGCTCGTCAACCACCCGCTTCCATACACCTGGATCGACAGCGTCACCAGTGCAAGCACGAGTCCGCACGTGCGAAGGGCTGTAGACCGAACGCCGGAAGCTCGGTAGATCGAACCGAACGCGAACAGAGCTGCGGCCACCACGATTGCGGCAACCGCGATCTCTGCGGTGGTGCTCTCGGTCAGGACTTCGGTGACCACGTTTCGCACGGTCGACACAGTTGCAGGCATGAATGCAGTGTGACGAGCCGAAGCTGAAGAAACGCTGAACGGAACTCGGCTCTGGGTCTACCGTCTGCTCTACTGGGTGCATCCGAACAACTGCGTGGCGACGAAACGGGGCCGGTGGTGCGAGTACTGGTGGTCGAAGACGAAGTGCGCCTGGCCGAGACGATCCGGCGGGGATTGGTGGCCGAGGGATTCGTGACCGCCGTCGAACTCAACGGTGACGACGGATTCGCGACTGCGTGCAGTGACGAATTCGACGTGATCGTTCTCGACATCATGTTGCCGGGCAAACACGGGTACGACATCGTGCGGGATCTACGCGCCCGGGAGATCTGGACGCCGATCCTCATGCTCTCGGCAAAGGACGGCGAATACGACCTGGCTGATGCATTCGATCTCGGCGCCGACGACTACCTGGTCAAGCCATTCTCGTTTGTCGTGCTTCTCGCTCGGCTGCGCGCACTGGTGCGTCGCGGCGCTCCACAACGTCCGGCGATACTCTCCGTTGGAGACCTGTCCCTCGACCCGGCCAAACATCAGGTGAGCAGAGCGGGAATCGAATTGACCCTGACGCCAAGGGAGTACAGCGTTCTCGAATTCTTGATGCGCAACAATGGTGTGGTGGTCACGAAGACCGAGATCGTTCGCTCTGTCTGGGACACCAACTACGAAGGTGACGAGAACATCGTCGAGGTGTATATCGGTTACCTTCGTAAGAAGCTCGACCTCCCGTTCGGAACTCAGAGCATCGAAACGGTCCGAGGCGTCGGGTACCGCTTTGTCGGCACTGCCTGATCGTCAGTCGTTCGGTACCGGAATCGTCACCTCGAATCGACTTCCACCGCCCACCCTCTCGCTGACGGAAATGGTTCCGTGGTGCGCCGCAACTATTTCCGACGCGATGGCGAGTCCAAGTCCGGACCCGCCTCCCTGCCTCGACCGCGGCTGGTCCAGGCGGACGAAGCGTCCGAAGATTCGTTCGCGTTCTGCTGCAGGGATTCCGGGCCCGTCGTCCTCGATCACGATGTGGGCTTCGTTTCCGGCTTCGGAGCACTCGAGATACACGAGGGTCTCCGCATGCCGCACTGCATTGTCCACGAGGTTTCGCACCATCCGCGTCAATGCTCTCGGGTCTCCGGAGACCCGAACCGGAGCCACGGCAGCGGCGACCGTAACTGCGGAGATACCGTCGATCCTTTTCTGCTCGGCGAACAAGATGTCATCGAGGTCGACGTCGACGACGATGCCGAACTTTTCGAGTTCGCTTTCGTCAGAGCGCGCGAGAATCAACAGGTCTTCGATCAACTGCCGCATCCGGCGCGCCTCGGGAAGTAGTGCGTCTTCGATCAGCGCGTCGTCGAGGAGATCCGGGCGTCGGTGTGCCAGTTCGAGGGCCGTCGTGATCGTGGACAGCGGACTGCGTAACTCGTGTGAGGCATCGCTGACAAATCGTTGCTGGGCCAGCGCACCTTCGTCGAGGCGCGCCAGCATGTCGTTCATTGTTGTTGCCAGTCGGGCTATCTCGTCGTTCCCTGACGGGACAGGCACTCGTTCACCTTGACGCCCACTCGAAATCGATGCTACCCGAGCGCGGATGCGTTCGACGGGAGCGAGGGCCGAACCGACGAGGCGGTAGGTGGCAAACGCTGCCAGCCCCAGGACCAGAGGTCCGACGATGGCCAGCAGAACGGCAACGGTCGTCACCACGGTTTCAACCGGTTCGCGGTCGGCGCCGACGAAGACGGTGACTGGTCCGGTCGCCGTCTGAGCGCCTCGCCCGATCAGCCAGTAGTCCTCGTCGTCGGACTTCTTGACCCTTCCGAGAGCGTCCGACTCGTCAGGGCCGAGAAAACGTTCGGACAGGAGGTCGCTGTCGGTTCCAGGTGATTGGGCGACTATTCGGTGATCGGCGTCGACGATCTGCACGATTCCGATCTGACTGTCTGTGGACAGAAGCGAAGGGTCGAGATCGGCCGGGTTTTTTCCGTTGAGCTGCTGGACCAATTGCGTGGCGCGAGCGTCGGAGCTGTTCAGCGCGGACAGATGCAGGGAGTTTGCCAGCACGAAAACCAGTGCAAGCCCGGCGATCACCAGGCAGAAGGCGATCACGAGTGTCGAAGCCACGGTCGAACGGGCACGCACGCTCCACCGGGAGGGGTGCAGAATCGACTCGCCGATGAAGTTCATGGCGTCCAGTCTGTACCTTCTCGGCTGTGCATTTACGAAGACGGGTGACGCGGTCCCGTAATCGGACCGCGTCACCCGTCTAGAGGATCAGGCCACTCGCTTGGCGGTGCGGCCGCCGAATTCGAGCATCACGGCGCGACCGGTGTCGTCGGTGACGAAGCGTCCCAACGCCCGGGTGGTGTCGGCGCGCGCAGCGAAGTCACGGTCGTTGAGGAAGGCGATCGGGATTGCCGGCGGCCAGACGATGTCCTCGTATTCACCGAGATCCTGCGCGCTGCCCATCCGGATGCCGATTCCCTCGTCACCGGGGGCGACGGTCATCGTCAGTGAGCCGGCCTGATACTTGCCCAGGACTGCGTCGACGGCAGCGGGTTCGGGCTCGACCACGTCGAGGGATGCCGGCGTGGGTAGTTCAGTGAGGTTGGCCATGCACCAGTCGACGATCTTCTTGCCGATTCCGCCGCCGAGGGCGTTGGTCAGCACGGTGACGGCGAAGTTCTTCTCGGGCACTGTCATGAACTCGGAGACCTGGAGGTTGCTCACGTTTCCGCCGTGCCGTACTACCTGTGTGGTTCCGTATCGAGTCAACAGCCATCCCAGGCCGACTTCTTCGAACATCATCGCGGCGGGACGCTGCGGCTTCTGCATCAACAACCGGGTGGACTCGTCGAGCGGCTGTCCTTCGCCGGGGTGTTCGCCAGACAGTGCGTAACGTGCCCAGACGAGTTGGTCTCGCACCGAGGACCACATTCCGCCGCAAGGGATCATGCCGCGGTCCAGTCCGGTTTCGTTGGACACGAACGGCACACCGTCGCGGATGTAGTGACCGAGTGCGAACCGGTGGGTCATCACGTCCCAGGGCAGGAAGGCCGAGTTCTTCATTTCGAGGGGGTCGAGCACGCGCTGCTTGACCAGCTCTTCGAAGGTCAGTCCGCTGATCTTGGCCACGACATGTCCGGCGAGAACGAATCCGGAGTTGCTGTAGGAGAAGACTTCTCCGACGGGAAATTCTTGTCGCAGTTCGTTCAGCCGTGAAACCGAGCGTCCCAGGGCGTCTTCGCCCCAGCCTGCCGAGAGGCCCGCGTCGCCGGTGAATCCGCCGGTGTGGGTGAGGAGGTGACGCATCGTGACTGTGCGCGTGGCTGTTTCGTCGGCGAAGGTCAGTTCGGGGACGTACTCGACCAACGGGGTGTCGAGATCGAGTAGGCCGTCCTCGACGAGTGCCATCGCGGCTGTTGCGGCGAACACCTTTGTGGTGGAGCCGATCATGAACATCGTCTTGTCGGTGACCGGGAGTTGGGTTTCGACGCTCTCGATGCCACTGGTGACGACGATGTCCTTGTCGCCGTGAACGATGCCGACCGAGACGCCGGGGATGTTTGCCTCGACCCTCCACTGATCGACGAGTTCTTGAAGCTGTTCTTGCATCTTTGATTCCTCGAGTTCGCTGGCGTTCTGTGTTTCGGCGTTCTGTGTTTCCGTCATCGTATGTGTATCGGTCATCGTCACGCGTTAACCCGTGGTAGGAAGCGGAATCCGACGTACACTCCGTCTCGGTGCGGCCGTACCGTCGTCCAACCCGCGGCCCCGGGTTGACGGGTGGTCCAGGTCCCCGGGATCTGCGACGGTACGAGAGTGGCTACCGTTGCAGGCTTCTTCGGAGCTGTCTCGTCTTCCTCGGGATTCGGGATTACGTCGCCGATGACGGTGATCACGGCCTCGTCAGCGGACTCTCCACGACGGAACTCGATTGCTATTCCGCCCGAGCTGTACTTTCCCAGAACCGAATCCGGAATCGACTCCACACTCGCGGGGTTCGGGGCGAGGGCTTGCGGAGGTTCGAGTCCGACCAACGCGGCCGCGGCTTCGGTGAAGAGATCACGGTAGAGGCCGTCGGCCTTGCCGCCGCTGGTCAGCAGTGCGATCGCGACATTGTGGCGGGGGAAGATGCGCAGATACGCGTGCTGGCCGATGGTGCTGCCGTCGTGCCCGAAAATCTCTTCGCCCGACCAGGTTTCGTGGAACCAGCCCAAGCCCCAACCCGACTTGTCCGGGAACAGTTCGCTGATGTCGATTTCGGGTGTGCGCATCGCGGCGGCTGACTTTTCCGACACGATCCGTACGCCGTCGACGCTCTGTCCTTCGAGAAGACCGAGTTCCGCGAACGTGAGTAGATCTCCGATGCTGGCAGTGATGCAACCCGCGGGCCCCATCGAGCGCGTGATCGGCCAGACGGGCATCACGACGGAGTTCCCCGTATGACCCGCTGCCACAGAGTATCTCGGTGTATCTCCGGTCAACGTGAGTGTGTGCGCGAGGCCGAGCGGATCGATGATCCGCTCCTTGAGGATGTCGTCCCAGATGCCGCCGCGAAGAACCTCGACGATACGAGCTGCAAGGACGTACGCGGAGTTCGAGTACGCGAAGCCGTCCTCGAGTGGATGAACCTGACGGAAGTCACGCAGGCCCTCGACGTAGCGTTCGACGACGTCGTCGCCGCGACCCTTGTCGATGAACAGGTCACCGTCGATTCCGTTGCGATGGTTCAGAAGTGCGCGAACCGTGATGCGGGCAGCTGTTTCCTCGTCCTGCAGTGCGAAATCGGGCAGGATCGACCGGACGGTCGCGTCCAGGTCGAGCAAGCCTTCGTCGACCAGCTGCATGACCAGCATCGCGGTCCATACCTTGGTGATGGATCCGATCTGGAACAGGGAGTCGGTGGATACCTCGACCCCGGTGTCTGCATTGATCACGCCGGAAGCAACCGTCGTGCGGGTGATTTCCTTGCCGCTGGAATCGAGTGTGAGAATCCCGAATTGAGCACCGGTGACGCCGTAACGCTCACACAGTACGTCCAGCGAACGCTTCCACGCGTCGGCTCCGGCAGACGCGTTGGCCAGGCCGGCCTTGGGCAGCTTCGCGGAGGTGTATCGCTTGACCCACTCGATGAGCCGTGTGCTGTAGTCGATTCGGTGCGAGATCGAACCGTTGACGAGGAACCCGTGGCTTGCACCGGGATACGCCACCAGGCGGGTGGGTACATGCTGCTGGCGCAGTGCGGCGAACCAGGCCTCGGCTTGACCCAGCGGGCACCGCTCGTCCGACTTTCCGTGCAGGATCAGCGTCGGGGTCACCACGTTCTTTACAGCGGCGAGCGGTGAGGCTGCCAGGAGCCCCGCGGAGTTCTCGGGAACAGTCGTGCCGGTGGCGAGTGACGCGAGGTGCGGACCGAAATCGCAGACTCCGGCCATGGCGTTGAAATCGCAGATCAGCCCGCCGGCAACTGCAGCGGCAAAACGATCCGTCGCGGACGTCAGGTGACACGTACTGTATCCGCCGTAGCTGTACCCGGTGATCGCCAGACGGTCCCCGTCGACAAGTCCCTCGGCGACAAGCGCGTCGATCGGCTCGAGGAAGTCGGCTTGGTCGGAGGTACCCCAGGCGCCGTTGACGGCGTACATGAAGTCTGCGCCGTACCCGTCCGACCCACGTGGATTGAGGGTCAGGATGCGCCAACCCTGGGCGGCGAGAACCTGGTGGGCGGGGTGATAGGTATCTGCAACGCCGGTCCACGCGTTGTGCGGTCCGCCGTGAATGTCGAGCAGAAGGGGTGCGGCACCACTGGTTTCGGGAGCGGACAGCAACCAACCATGCACGGTGCGGCCGTCGGAGATGGTGAACTCGCGTTCCTCGGCGGCAAACAGTGTCACCTCGGGGAGTGCTTCTGCGGTGAATTTCGTCAGCGTGGTGACCGCGCCGCTGTCGAGATCGACGAGTGCGACCTCGCCGAAGGACTGCTGCGTGGTGACGATGACGGAGGCGACGCGGGCGTCACGGGCAACGGAGAGCGCCGAGACGACCTCGTTGGGATTGGCGACGAGGGATCGAGAGGTGCCGGTTTCGATGTCCGCCGCGTACAGATGCGTCCATCCACGATCGCGTAGGCAGAACACGATTTCGTCGCGAGTATTCGACAGTGCCGGTGTGCCGCCGGGGTAACCGGGTGCACCGGGCATCACGTTGCGATCGAGATGAGCTGTGAGGGTGACGTCGACCGGTGTCTCGGTTGGGCCGGGGACGGACAGCCGGATCAGGTCTGCAGTTCCGACACGGACCTCGGGAGTGCCGATGGCGACGACCGAATCTCCCTGCGGATGCCACAGTGTGGAGCCCTGCACTCCGGTGGCATGACCGAGTCGCTGCGGGGGAACCGACAGATCGTCGACGAGGATGCGGTAAGCGCTGAACGTGAGGTTCAGATCGCTGTCCGGTTCGAGATTCGCGGTGAAGGCAAGGGCCGTGCCGTCGGGCGACCAGGACGGAACGTCGGCATTCCAATCACCGTCGGTGAGCCGTCGAACTGCCTTCGTCTCCAGATCGACGGTGTGAAGGTGGCGACGGAAGGTGCCGAGCCAACCGGCACCGTCCACCTTGTATCCGAGTCGGTCGGTGACGATGGGAGCATTCGGATCGGCGGAGTCCGAGCGTGAGACCACAGCGGCGAACGCGATGGCATTTCCGTCCGGGCTCCAGGCTGCTGCACCGGCGCCGAGGGGGAGTGATGCTGATGTGGTGAGAGTTTCGGCCTCGCCACCGGCGAGCGGGATCAGGTGCAGCTGCGCGGAGTCGCCGACCTTACGCAGGAAGGCAATCGAGGTTCCGTCCGGAGAGAACCGAGGGGCAGAATCGGCGGGCCCTGCGGTGAGGCGGTGAGCCTGGGAATCGCGGGACACCGCCCAGAGCGATGTAGTTGCCTTTCCGGCAACAATTTCCGAGCGAACGAAGACGACCACGGTGCCGTCGGGAGAGATTGAGGTCTCAGTGGGCGTGACCACACGGTGGAGGTCGTCGAGAACAAATGGACGGTCAGTCATGTAGATCCTTCGAATCGGAGAAATAGATGCAGACGTAAAGCTTTGTCTTCCGGCTTATTTCAGAACGCGAATGCCAGGGCCGGCCAGGGTGCCGCCAACTGGTGCATACAGGGCCGTTGCGCCGTTGAAGAACATGAAGTTCGGCGACGTGGACACCGGAATGACGTCGGACGAGGTGAACAGTGCTTGTTCCGCTTCCTTCCACACCGAGCAGGATTCCTGCCCGGGCAGAACCGAGGCCTTCGCCGCCAGTTCGGCGTACTTTTGATTGTCGATCGATGCGAAGTTGACACCCGACGGTGGGGTGGGGCCGGCGAAGTACGGAACGAAGATGCTGGGGGTATCGCTCTGGACGGTCAGTCCGATCGAGATCGACCATGACGTAAGGTCTTTCGCTGCGAATGTGTTGGAAATGATGAAGTTGTTGTCACCACCACGAAGCTCCACCTTCGCGCCGAGCTCCTGCCACTGCTTCATCGCGTATTCTGCTGCTGCAGAGGTGGTGTCGCGGTAGTTGGCAAAGATGACCGTCAATTGCAGCGCTTGACCGTCCTTGGTCAGGACACCGTCGGATCCGGGTTTCCAACCGGCGTCCGCAAGAGTCTTTTTCGCAGCGGCCATGTCGAACTTCGGAACTACACCGGTGACGCTGTCGAAGTCACACGCCCGCGGATCGACTACTGCCAGTGCCGTAGCTCGTGAGCCTTTGCCACCGGTGTTGATGTCCGTGTAATCGTCGAGATCGATCGCTTGCACGAGTGCGGTGCGTACGGCTTCGTCCTTGGTGGGGAGAGCCGCATTGTGGTTGAAGATGAACTGTCCGCTCAGGGTGTTGGACGTCATCGACTCGAGGCCTGAAGCTTCCACACGTTCGATATCCGCGCCGGCAACCGGGGCCGCGTTGACCGTTCCGGTGAGGACGAGATTCGCCGTCGTCGCGGCGTCGGTCACGACCTTGATCGTGACCGTCTTGGGCACTCCGAGCGTGTCCGACGTGGTTTCGCCGTTCGGCCCCCAGTTGTATCCGTCGCGGCGTTCGAGCGTGACGTGATCGTTGGCCACTACTTCGGTGATCTTGAACAGTCCGGTTCCGTTGCTGCTGCCTCGAACACTGGCAGGGTCGTCGAGGGCTGCCTGGCACGCCATCTTGAGAGCGCCGATGCGCTCGAGGAGGAAGGGCGCGGGTTCCGTTGTCTTGATCGTGAGCTCGTCACCATCAGCGGTTGCTACCGCAGTTTCGGGTACGGATGCTCCCAACCACGGCGAGCCGTTGGTCGTGTCGACGACCCAGTTGATGTTGTTTGCCGCTGTCTGGGCAGTGAAGGTCGTGCCGTCTTCACACGTGATCCCCTTTTTGAGGGTGAAGTTCAGCGAAGTTCCGTTCTCGCTCCATTTTTCGGCCAGATACGAGCCCGCTGCGCGGGTTTTGGGGTCGATGGCCAACAACGAGTCGTTCGTATAGCTGTTGATCGCCTGCGTGGCAGTCAGATTGGTGATCAGGGGATGAAGGTTGCCGGGATCGGTGTTCACGATCGTGGTGAAACTGCCGTCCTTCGCGTAGTCGCCGGAAGAATTGCCGCCAGGATCAGAGGTGCTTCCGCACGAGGCAACCGTGAGAACGCCGATCGTGACCAGAGCCGCAGTGGGCACTGAGCGAGCTTTCATCTGATGCACCTTTTGATCGAAGGAAGTCGTTGATCAATGTTGCGCGAGGGACGTGGCCCAGGTCTCGTTGAATCGACTCATGCTGAGCGCCTGAATCTGTCGGATCGTCACAATGGGTGGCCGTCGTTTCTTGCCGCACCACGGTTCGACTACCGTCGGAGTGTGCGCTCAGAATCTCGTCGATCAGATATCCAGACG
This sequence comes from Rhodococcus sp. RCBS9, assembly GCF_029457415.1. NCBI lineage: Bacteria > Bacillati > Actinomycetota > Actinomycetes > Mycobacteriales > Nocardiaceae > Rhodococcus > Rhodococcus sp. RCBS9. The sequence goes on from NZ_CP120422.1 coordinate 3,686,808, forward strand.
TTCCATGTCATGGATGTATGGAAGGCCGCGACCGAACGTCAGCGGACACATGGTGACGTCCTGACCTTGGCGGCAGGTCAACCGTCGACGCCCGCGCCGGCACCGGTGCTACGTGCGACGCGAGAGATTCTGGGCACCGAACTACTCGGGTATACCGAGACTTTCGGGATCCTGCAGCTACGCGAGGCTATTGCGCGCTACCACAGCGAGCGATCGGGAATCGCCGTCGACGCCGAAGACGTGGTGGTGACGACCGGTTCGTCCGGGGCGTTCACCTTGCTCTTCCTGGCCGCGTTCGACGAGGGCGACACCGTGGTGGTTGCTCGACCCGGATATCCCGCGTACCGCAATACCCTTGCCGCTCTCGGCTGCAACGTCGTCGAACTCGACTGCGGGCCGGCAACTCGATACCAGCCGACAGTGGAAATGCTCGAGGCTTTGCCGTCGCCGCCTGCCGGTCTGATCGTCGCGAGCCCGGCAAATCCCACGGGCACGGTGATCTCGCCCGAGGAGCTCGCTGCATTGGCGACGTGGTGCGAGCAGCACGGAACTCTTCTGATCTCGGACGAGATCTACCACGGCATCGGATACGGCGATCAGCACACGTCGAGCGCCTGGGAGACCTCACGCGAATCCGTCGTGATCGGCTCGGTGTCCAAGTACTTCTCGATGACGGGTTGGCGACTCGGGTGGATGTTGGTGCCGACCTATCTTCGGCGCCCGCTGCAGAGACTCGCGTCGAACATGACCGTGTGTCCGCCCGCGATCTCTCAGTACGCCGCCGTCGAGGCGTTCTCGGACGAGGCGAAGGTCGAGTTGGACGGGCACGTTCAGCGGTACGCCGTCAATCGTGAACTGTTGTTGACCGGGTTGCCGAAACTGGGCATCACCGAGTTGGCTCCCGCCGACGGTGCGTTCTACGTCTACGCGGACATCGGCCATCTGTGTGGCGACGAGGGCGCCACCGCGTGGTGTGCCCGGTTGCTGACAGATACCGGGGTCGCGCTGGCACCTGGAATCGATTTCGACACCGTCCACGGAAACCGGATGGTCAGACTCTCGTTCGCAGGTGCGACAGCCGACATCCAGGAGGCACTGGCCCGCCTCGAGAAGTGGCTCGGGTAACAAACAGCAGGGTCTTCGAGCTGTTTCGCCATGCGGAGGTGCCCTCTGCTGGCACGATGTCGTGGTGTCTTCTGCAGCTACGCCCAAGGGCGAACGACGTCGCCAAGCTCTGGTGGCGTCCGCTGCTGAACTTTTGCTGGAGGGCGGGTTCGACGCCGTTCGTCACCGAGCGGTGGCAACCAGAGCTGACCTTCCACTGGCTTCGACGACCTATTACTTCGACTCACTCGACGATCTGATCGCGTGTGCCGTCGAGCTCAACGGCAACGCCGACATGGAAGCGATGCGCGCCAGAGTGGCTGCGGTGACCCAACGTCGGCGGGGCGCGGAATCAACCGTCGAACTGTTGGTCGAGCTGCTGCTCGGAGACGAAGAGAAGCGGCCGGAGAGCCGCGAGCGTTTGATCTCGCGCTACGAACGATTCGTCGCGTGTGCCCGTCATCCCGCACTTCGTGACGTGCAGTTGCGCCTACGAGCCCAGCTCGACGACCTGTTGACCGATGCGCTTCGACGCTCGGGCCGGTCGGCTCCCGAGGGGCAATTGCGCCGTCTTGTCGCGATGGTGGACGGCGCGATGATCACGGCTCTGGGGGAGTACGACCCGGACCCACGGGGGTTGGCCAGGGGAATGCTCTTGGAATCGATCGACGTGATGGCGCCGCCGGTCTAGCTCGGTCTCTATCGGGGGTAACGGCACTGCTTGGCCCCCGTTAGACTGAGGCCTCGTGAGCCGCATCCCGAATGTCCTTGCCAACCGCTACGCCAGCCCGGAGCTCGTTGCTCTGTGGTCTCCCGAGTACAAGATCGTGCTCGAGCGTCAATTGTGGGTGGCGGTGTTGCGTGCGCAGGCAGAGCTGGGCATCGACATTCCGGCCGACGCCATCGACGACTACGAGCGTGTCATCGACAACGTCGACCTCGAGTCCATCGCGGACCGCGAGCGGGTCACCCGCCACGACGTGAAGGCACGCATCGAGGAATTCAACGCACTTGCCGGGCACGAGCAGGTCCACAAGGGCATGACCAGCCGCGACCTCACCGAGAACGTCGAGCAGCTGCAGATCGTGCGTTCTCTCGAACACGTCTACAACCACGGCATCGCCGTCGCCGCCCGTCTGGGTGAGCGCGCTGCCGAGTACTCGTCCATCGTTATGGCCGGCCGCTCGCACAACGTCGCAGCTCAGGCCACCACCTTGGGCAAGCGTTTCGCTTCGGCCGCCGACGAGCTGCTGGTTGCACTGACGCGTCTGCGCCAGCTGATCGACCGGTACCCGCTTCGTGGGATCAAGGGCCCGATGGGGACCGCTCAGGACATGCTCGACCTCCTCGACGGCGATGCGGCCAAGCTCGAGCAGCTCGAAGCGAAGGTTGCGGAGCACCTCGGATTCGCTCACGTGTTGACCAGCGTCGGCCAGGTGTACCCGCGTTCCCTCGACCACGACGTCATCTCCGCGCTCGTTCAGGTCGGCGCGGGACCGTCGTCGTTTGCACACACGATCCGCCTGATGGCCGGCCACGAGTTGGTCACCGAAGGCTTCCAGCCCGGCCAGGTCGGCAGCTCGGCGATGCCGCACAAGATGAACACCCGCTCGTGCGAGCGAGTCAACGGACTTCAGGTGATCCTGCGCGGATACGGCTCCATGGCAGCTGAGCTTGCGGGTGCACAGTGGAACGAGGGCGACGTCTTCTGCTCCGTCGTGCGCCGCGTCGCGCTCCCGGACGCGTTCTTTGCGATCGACGGCATGTTCGAGACCTTCCTGACCGTGCTGATCGAGATGGGCGCGTACCCGGCCGTCATCGAGAAGGAACTGACCAGGTATCTGCCGTTCCTCGCCACGACGCGCGTGCTCATGGCCGCCGTCCGCGCCGGCGTCGGACGCGAGACCGCACACGAGGCGATCAAGGAGAATGCTGTCGCAGTTGCGCTGGCGATGCGTGAAGAGGGCAAGGAGCCCGACCTGCTCGATCGTCTTGCCGCCGACGACCGTTTGCCGCTCGACCGCGTTGCACTCGACGAGGCCCTGGCCGACAAGGCTGCTTTTGTCGGTGCTGCTTCGGCTCAGGTCGATGCCGTTGTCGCCGAGGTGCAGAAACTTGTCGACGCCAACCCCGAAGCTGCGGCGTACGCGCCGTCGCCGATTCTGTAAGGGCTACGCCCCGTGCGCCTTTTCGGTGGTCACCACTACCGAAAAGGCGCACAGGGGTCGAAGACCATGAACTGCATCTTCTGTTCCATCATCGCCGGTGAGGCCGAGGCCAGTGTCGTCTACGACGATGCGAACGTTCTTGCCTTCATGGATATTCGGCCGTTCACATCCGGCCATCTCCTGGTCGTGCCGAAGCGCCATGCCAGTGGATTGTCCACGCTCGATCCCGACGACGGTGCCAGGATCTTCGCCGTCGCGCAGAAGATCGCCGCGGCGATGCGTACCGGATCTCTCCCCGTCGACGGAGTGAATCTGCACCTCTCCGACGGAGCTGTTGCGGGGCAGGAAGTCTTCCATGTTCATCTGCATGTCATTCCGCGAAATCGCGGCGACGGCTTCGGCCTGCGCGCCCTACCTCGCACGCCCAATCGGACAATCCTCGACAGCACGGCTGCCGTCATTCGAGGCGCACTGAACTAGAGGTTCACCCGGTGTGGGTGATTCGCGCCGAGGTTTCTCCCAGCACCATCTGGGTATGGCCGACATCGAACTGACGTATTCCTGCGGACTTGTCCCGAGGGACGGAGAGCTTCCCGCTCGCGAAACCATCGCAACGGTCTTCGACGAGCTCGACTTCCAAACAGCAGTGCAGGCGTACTTGTGGGCCATACCCATCGTGTCCTGGGCTCAGTGGATGGACGTGCATACCAACATCTTCGGAGCAACTGCCTCCGATATCGTCGTCTACCGCTCATATCGTGACCGACTAGGCCTGATCACCGCCAACGCGACGACTCCGTACATCTTGAACTTTTTCGATCTCGGTGCAACGGGGCCGTTGGTGATCGAATTGCCGCCAGGGCCGACCGCCGGGGGCATCGCAGATTTCTGGCAACGAGAATTCGCGGTGCTCGGTGAGATGGGCCCCGATGCAGGCAAGGGTGGCAAGACCCTGGTAGTCGGCCCAGGCCAGAGTGCCGAGGACACAGGCGATTACACCGTTGTCCACTCCCCGATGATGCACATCATGTTCGGCTTCCGCACGCTCGATCCCGACCCGGCGCGCTCGGACGCGTTGGTCGACGCCGTCCGGGTGTACCCGTACTCCGATCGTGAGAATCCGAGTCCGACGCGTCTGGTCTCACCGGACGGCAAGCCCTGGAGCGGAATTCAGCCGCGAGACCTTCGATACTGGGAACTCCTGCACGACATCGTGCAGGACGAACCTGTCGAAGAGCGCGACCGCTTCCCGATGGCGTGGCTTCGGCAGCTGGGGATTGAGAAGGGCAAGCCCTTCGCCCCCGGATGATCGAGTGAGAAAGATCTTGCAACGGGCCGTCGAAGTGGGGGAGGTGTTCGCCCAGGCGAATGCGTTCGTCAAACGCTTCCCCGGTTCGCGCTACTGGCCGGATCGCCAGTGGGACTTGGCGATTGTCCTGGACAACTCAGCTCAGCGAGGGGACAACTACGACGAGTTCTACGAACGCGCGTCGTGGTTCTACGAGGCGGTCACCTTCTCCGAGGCGATGAAGAGTACGACGCCCGGACTCGGGCAGGCATATCTGGGTAGCTACGCCGACGCCGAGGGGCACTGGTTGGACGGAGGAAAGAGTTACACACTCCACGTACCCGCCGATGTCCCGGCAAAGTTGTTCTGGTCCGCGACGGTCTACTCGGTCGACACACGCTGCCTTGTCGACAACCAGCAGGGCCGAGGCGACCGTGGCTCGCGAGATCCCGATCTTGTTGTCAACGAGGACGGTTCGGTGGATCTCTACTACGGACCTACAGCTCCGGTAGGGAAGGAACCCAATTGGGTTCAGACCATTGCGGGTCAGCACTGGTTCTCGTACTTCCGCTTCTACGGACCGCTCGAACCGTATTTCGATCGGACTTGGAAGCTTGGTGACATCGAGCCGGCCTAGAGCGTGGTCTGTCTCACGGACTGCCGATCAGTTCGACAACGGAGTCCAGAAGGACACTGCGCCAGCACAACCAGTCGTGGCCGCCGTCGAAGATCCGACACGATACTTGCGCTCCTGCGGCCTTCAGTGCCTGTGCGACCGCTGCGCTGTGCCCGACCATGTCGGACTCGTGCTTACCTACTTCGAGGACAACGCGTAAACCGTCCGGTACGCCGTCGCGCTCGATCCGTGCGGCTATGTCTCCACCCGGCGGGCCGTCTTCCCCGCGCTTCAATCCGGTTGGCCACCAGAACGAACCGGACCCGCTGGCGACCAGCGCGAAGTGTTCGGGGAATTCGAGTGCTGCGAACATCGAAGCCAGGCCGCCGAAGCTCTGCCCCGAGACCACCGTTCGCGTTCGATCAGACGAGAAGGGTGTGACGGCGCGCACCTGCGGAAGCAGTTCGTCGACGACTGCACTCCAGTAGTCGCGGTTGCACGGCAATTCCTGCGAACGGCGTTGATTGTCAACGGAATCGATGGCCAGCAGAACGCAGGATTTCAGTTTGCCGGTCTGGACCGCACGATCGAACGCGGCGCCTGCCGGCATGACCTCGGCCCAGTGACGCCCGTCGAGAAGTATCACGAGCGGCCGTTCTTCGAGCGGTGTCAATCCGTCGTCCACGGTCTCGTAGATCCACACCGGCCGCTCGACGTCCAAAGTCGAACTAGCCCAGGTGAGCTGTATCGACTTCCTGAAAACTGGAGCATCCCAACCGAACTGGACCGGCGCCGAGGGCATCTCGGCGACGGAACGCCTTGTGTCCACACCTGCGGAAAGCGGATTGAGTGGGTCGGCAATTCGGTGCTCGAGCAACCCCAACCAGCGGGTGCGGCGGGTCGAGTCTTCCTTGCCTGCTCCCGGATAGTCGAACTCGTCGACTACGGACTTCGGTACCGGGATGATGCTGTAACTGCTACGCCAGGTGTTCGAGACTTCGGCGGTGTAGAACCACACCGGACTGTCGCCGAGTCGCTGCATCACGCTGAGTTGTTCTGCGTGATGGTCGGTCAGCGAATTTGCATCCAGGTAAACGCGCTCGACCTCGGTCTCCTCGGGCTGACGCCAGAGGAACGTAACTCGAACAGTCTGTGTATCAATGCTTTCGATGATCGGCGTTCCTTGTTGCACTATCCGATTCCAGGACGTCTCGATGTCGGGCGAGGCTGCGAGGGTAGCGGACAATTCGGTCACCGCCTGAGTTAGCATGAGCACAGCCTAACCTAATTTGATGGGCTTTTGAATTCGAGGAGTGGTCCGCCAGTGGGCGTCACAATGAAAAAATCACGCACCCTGAAGGTGCTCTCCGCAGTCTTGGTGGCAGGGTTCGCCCTCGTCGGTTGTAGTTCTGCGGATGCCGATTCCGATGCTGACTCAGCTGCATCGCAGGGTAATTGGCCGCGTACCGTGGAAACGCCGAAGGGGCCGGTGGAGATCACGTCGAAGCCGGAGAGGATCGTCTCGACCAGTGTGACGCTGACGGGCACGCTGTTGTCGATCGACGCTCCGGTGGTGGCTACCGCATCGACGGGACCGAACACCGACGTCTCGGATGCGCAGGGGTTGTTCACACAGTGGGGCGACATAGCAGAAGAACGCGGACTTGCAGTGTTGCCGATGGGCGGTGCGAACGCGGAATCCGTTCTGGCGCAGAACCCGGACCTGATCGTCGTCTCGGCAACTGGAGGTGACTCCGTCGTCGATCTGTACGAACAGTTCACGGCCATCGCGCCGACAATCGTGGTGGACTACGGCGGAAGTAGTTGGCAGGAAGTCGCCGCTGTGCTGGGTAAGGCGACAGGTCTCGAAGACAACGCGGCGGCCACGGTCGCGAAGTTCGACAGCGCAGTAGAGGCCGCGAAGGCCAAGATCACACTTCCCCCGCAGCCGACCACCGCGCTCGTCTACTACGAGGACGGCAGCGGCGCCAATATCTGGACGCACGAGTCCGGGCAGGCGAAGTTGCTCACGGCGATGGGTTTCACGGTCGCCGACATTCCCGAGTCCGCGAAGAGCAGTGAATCCATGGGTAAGCGCAAGGACATCATTCAGGTCTCGGCGGAGAACCTCTACGACGGTATCGCGGGCAACACCCTGATCCTGGTCAGCGCCGACGACGGTGCGGTGAAAGCGGTCGAGGCACTTCCCCTGTTGGCCCAGCATCCTGCAATTCGTGACCACCATGTCTATGCCGTGGGTCTGGACACCTTCCGTCTCGACTACTACAGCGCAACCAACATGGTGAACCGGTTGGTCGAGCAGTTCAGCTGAGCCATAAGTACTAGGCCTTTCACCTTCAACTAGTGCTTTGGTAGGAGCCGGGAATCGAACATTCCCTTCACGTTCGCCGAATGTGGGACCAAGTGGTGCGCGCATGCCACCATGAACGTCAATCATCGGATGCGGAATGGGGAGTGGATGTTCGACTCGGCTGGTCAGAATGCCCCGGGGCAAGCCCTGGCATCGCGAGGGTGGGGACGTTTCAACCTGAACAACCCGGCCACGGCGGCCGTGATCGTCGGCCTGCTGAGTGTGCCGTGGGTGTTCGGTCTCGCCAGTCTCAAGACTGAACCCGAGACGAGCAATCGAGTGCTGAGCGATCCGGGAACCGTCGTCGGCATCATGGGTTTCCTGACGGTGTTGACCGTTGTGGCGTGTGCGCGCCGGCGGTACCCGATCGCGTACTACCTCCTGACGTTGGCAGGATCCGGCGGATTGATGCTCTTCCTCGGCAGTCGATCGCTGGGGGCCACGCCGCTTTTCTGGTTCGCGATCATGGCAGTGTCCATCCGAGTGACAGGCATGCGCCTGGTCGGACTGCTGGTCCTCGGAATGGCGATGGACGTGATCTTGGCGATGTATCTCACCGAACGGGACGGGCTGACGGTCGCCGAGGTTCAGGTGGGGGAGTTGCCTCACTTGTTCCTCGAACCGGCGGCAAACACCGTCACGAGTTTCCTGGTCGTCGCAGCCATGGGAAAGATTGTCGCGCGCCTGCGAAAACAAGCAGTGGAGAACAGTCAGGCAGTAGCGGATCTGCACCGGGACCGCGAACGCAAGATCGCGAATGCCGTTGTCGCCGAACGGCAGGACATGGCACGTGAACTGCACGACGTCGCTGCCCACCACATGACCGGCATGATCATCCAGGCTCGTGCCGCCGACAAGTTCTTCTCGAGCAATCCCGAACAAGCGCAAGCCCTTCTGGGCGGCGTCATCGAGCAGGGACAGCGGGCCCTCAACAGCTTGCGGCAGATCGTGGGGATACTTCGCCTGGGTGAGGAAGACCCCGATTTCCCGACGCCCATGGTCTCCGACATCGACGAGTTGGTGGACGACTGCAAGCGCACCATCTCGTCGATCTCGTTGGAGAAGGTCGGCCGCTTCGACGACCTGGACAGCGGAGTCCAGTTGACGTGTTACCGCATCGTGCAGGAGGCGTTGTCGAACGTCCTTCGCCATGCGCCGGGTAGCGAGTCCAAGGTGTGTCTGAGTCGAGAAGCCGGTGCGGTGAGGGTACGGGTGGTCAATACTCTCGGGAATGCTCGCCCGGCCTCCGACGGGCAAAACCTCGGAATTGTGGGAATGCGCGAACGCGCGACGCTCATGGGTGGTCAACTGGACGCCGGACCGAATTCGGAAGGTGAGTGGGCTGTGCAGGCACTGGTGCCGGTGAACGGGAGGATCAACGCATGATCGATGTCCTTATTGCAGACGACCAGCAGGTGGTACGGCAGGGGTTCGAGCTGTTTCTCTCCGGTCACCCCGAGATTCGCGTCGTCGGGCATGCCAAGACGGGAGTCGAGGCGTACGAGCAGGTGCGTGCACTGCGACCGGACGTCGTGCTGATGGATATCCGAATGCCGCACGGCGACGGGTTGACTGCGACTCGGGAGGTCCTTGCCGAGTTTCCCGGGACCCGCGTCATCGTGATCACCACGTTCGATCTCGACGAGTACGTTTTCGAGGCGCTCGACAGCGGTGCCGCAGGGTTCTTGCTCAAAGACGCCGATCCCGAAGAGCTCTCGTCGGCAGTGTTGACCGTGGCCGAAGGTGGTTCGGTGCTCTCGCCGAGATTGACGTCGAGACTGATCGTGGAGTTCGCGAGGCGCAAGCCGGCACCGATGTCCACGGCGCGCTCCGGATCGGATCACGGTCTCAGTGCGCGTGAGATGGATGTGGTGCAGTTGCTGTCACAAGGCTTGGGAAACAACGACATCGCAGATTCCCTCAGCCTCGAACAGAGCACGGTGAAGTCGCACATCAGCAACATCTGCAAGAAGCTGCAGGTGCGTACCCGTGTGCAGATCGTCATCTGGGCGTACCGAAACAACGTGATCGCCGTATCGCGCTGACGCACGGGACGCTGCGGCGCATCCGCCGCGGCACGGGCAGAGAAGTACACGTGCCCCGGGTCCGATCCCTCGTCGAACCCGGGGCATCCGTGCCACTCAGCCCAGCAGTTTGGCTTTGAGCGTCATGACAGTCGCCGGGCTCAGACCCAGGCCCTCGGTCAGGTACCGATCGACCGACCCGTAGGTCTGGTCCAACTGGGCGAGACCGGCATCGAGATAGCTTGCCTCGACACCCAACAGAGGCTCCATGTTGACGGCCATCTGTTCGCCCAGGCTCGCCGCGATGCCCGCGCGCGTGGCCTTCATGCCTTCGGCTGTGTACTCGTTGGTCAGCAAGTAGTCGTTCATGATCACCGAGCGGTCGACACCGGCGATACTCAGCAGCAGAAACGACGTCCAGCCGGTGCGGTCTTTGCCTGCGGTGCAGTGGAAGACCTGTGCACCTTCGGTTTCCGCGAGACCTGTGAGCAACTGCGCGAACCCGGCTCGCTCCGTCGCTCCGGTGACGAAGGCGCGGTTCATGTCCTGCATCATCGATCGTGAGTCCTCGGGGGACTTGATCTTCGCGATCATCTCGGCGATGTTCCCGGACAGGATCGGAATGTTCTCGTACGCAACCCCGTCGGGCAAGACATCGGGCTTACTGGCGATCTCGGGTTCCGTGCGCAGATCGTAAACCTTTGTCAGTCCCAGCTTTTCGAGATTGCTCATGTCATCGCCCTTGGGCGTGATCGCGTTCGCGCGGTAGAAGACTCCCTTGTTCACGGGCAGGCCGAAAGTTCCCGAGTATCCGGCGCCGGTGCCTGCGACGTCGCGGAAATTGTCGATCCCGGTCAGCCGCGGCGCATCTGGGGTCTGCTCGGAACTGCCGAGGTTGCTGGATCCGAAATCCAGCGAGCCGAACAGCGGAGCCGAGGGGCCAGGTTCGGCCTGCGCGATCGAGGCGCCGAAACCGGTGATGAGAAAGCTACTGGTCAACGCAATGGCCGCGGCAGACCGTAGTGAGCAGGTACGGGTGGATCGGGACATGTGTGAGCCCTTCGTCGAGCGGAGAGAGTGGCGAGTCGATGAGGTATCGCGAAGGCAAGGTAGCGAGTTCGCGTGTCCGATTCGAGAGGAATCTTGCTTTGCTCCCTCTCAGTGGGAGGCGTGCTGCTGTGAGCGTGGGCGGCTCGGGAGGCGCAGTTCATTCCTCGGGACCTGTGTTTGTGTAAAGGTCCGGTGCCCTGATATTGGTTAGCCTCACCAAATCAATTCCGGAGCGGTCCGGTGCGTTCAGATGGAGTTCAACATGCGGGTTCAAGGTCTGTCGCGGTTTCGCCGCGCAGTGGTGATCGGCGCAGCAGCTGCGCTGGCGGTCGGCGTCGCCGGCTGCAGCAACTCCGAGGAGGCGTCGTCCGAATCGTCGACGACAGCCGCGAGCTCGCAGACCCGTGTCTTCGAGGCACAGAACGGATCCATCGAGATCCCGAGCGACCCGCAACGGATCGTGGCCTGCGGATACGCAGTTCTGCCGCTGATTCAGGCGGGAGCGAACCTGGCAGCAGTATGTGAGTGGACCCGTGAACTCGGCAACATGGACGACAAGACCAAGGCCGCTTACGAAGCTCTGCCGAAGGTCGCGCCCGACGGCAACGTCTCCCAGCTCAACTACGAGGGAATCGTCGCTGCCGAGCCCGATCTGATCATCATGGGCGTTCCCGCTCGAGTCGAAAGCCAGCTGGACATGGCGCAGCTCGAGGCGGCCGCTCCCGTCGTCTTCCTGGGACCGACGGTTCCTGCTGATTGGCGAGTGCTGGGCGAGCAGTTCGCCGATGCCGCGAATGTCTCCGGCAACTACGGCGAGTTCAAGGACGACTACGACGCCAAAACCGCCGAACTGGCCGCGAAGTACAAGGACAAGCTCGGCTCGCTGACCTTCGGCGGCGTGTGCAACGTCTGCAAGCCGGAAGCCGGCACCTTCTCACGCGAGTACGCGTCCTCGTACACGACCAATCTCTTCGACGGACTCGGACTGCAGTTCCCCGGCACCCCCGCAGACCCCGCCGACATCCACGTCGAACAGGTATCCATCGAGAAGATCGGCGAAAATCTCGGAAATGTCGACGTGATCGTCTACGGCCTCAATGCCGACGGCTCGATGTCTCCGCAGTTGCAGGAGCTGGTCAATTCCGAGCTGTGGAAGGAATTGCCCGCAGTGAAGGCCGGCAACGTCGTCCAGGTCCAGCATTCGCTGGCCGCGACCTATCAGACGGCTCTTCTGACGCTGGATTCGATCGACGAGGGCCTGTCGAAGCTGCCCGCAAACCAGTAGTTCATCGACTGTGACGGTGGCCTCTCGCCTGCTGGCGAGGGGCCACCTGCATATCCGGATGAGCAGGGCGGACAGCTCTCCGATCGGCGAGGACGCTTACCTGTCCCGGCTACCGGGGTTCTGTACGAACTGCGAACGCCCGATAGGGTGACCGGGTGCGTCCTACACTTGATTCCTACACTCATCTGGCCGGTGGCAAGGTCCGTGACCTTTACACGATCGACGACGAGCATCTGCTGCTTGTCGCGAGTGATCGGATCTCGGCCTACGACCACGTGCTCAGCACGCCGATCCCGGACAAGGGTCGCGTGCTCACCGCGATGAGCGTGTTCTTCTTCAACGTCCTCGGTGGCACCAACCACCTGGCCGGCGAGCCCGACGACGATCGCATCCCGGAAGAGGTTCTCGGCCGCGCTCTCGTGGTGCGCTCCCTCGACATGGTTCCCGTCGAATGCGTCGTTCGTGGCTTCCTCACCGGCTCCGGCTTGGTCGACTACAACAACACCGGCGCAGTGTGCGGCGTCGCGTTGCCCGAGGGCCTCGTCGAGGCCTCGCGTCTGCCCGACCCGATCTTCACCCCGGCGTCCAAGGCGGCTCTCGGGGATCACGACGAGAACATCAGCTTCGATCAGGTAGTGGAGAAGGTCGGCCAGAAGCTGGCAGTGCAGCTTCGCGAGGACACTCTCGACGTCTATGCCCGCGCCTCCAACTTCGCAGCCGATCGCGGAATCATCCTTGCCGACACCAAGCTCGAATTCGGTCTCGACTCCGCTGGAAACCTCGTGCTCGCCGACGAGGTGCTCACCCCCGACTCGTCGCGCTACTGGCCTCTCGAAGGCTACGAAGCGGGCAAGGTGCAGCCCAGTTTCGACAAGCAGTTCGTGCGCGACTGGCTCACGAGCCCTGAATCCGGCTGGGACCGTAGCTCGGACACGACACCGCCGCCGTTGCCGCAGGAGATCGTCGACGCGACCCGGGCACGCTACATCGAGGCGTACGAGCGCATTTCCGGTCTGTCCTTCGACGATTGGGTCGGTCCCAGCGCATGAGCCTGATCCCGCCGGTCGCAAAGAAGGTCCCCACCGAACGTACCCATCACGGACACACGTTCGTCGATGACTACGAGTGGCTGCGGGACAAGGACAACGCCGAGGTAGTCGCATACCTCGAAGCCGAAAACGCGTACACCGACGAGCAGACGGCCGCGCTCGAGCCGTTGCGCGAGAAGATCTTCCAGGAGATCAAGTCGCGGACGCAGGAAACCGACATGTCGGTGCCCACTCGCATGGGTAAGTGGTGGTACTACTCGCGCAGCGTGGAAGGCAAGTCGTACACCGTCCAGTGCCGGTGCCCCATCGCCGGTGAAGACGACTGGACTCCGCCCGACCTGACGCCCGGCGTCGAGCTGGCCGACGAGCAGATCCTCATGGACGGCAACGTCGAAGCCGAAGGGCACGAGTTCTTTTCGCTCGGCGCGTTCTCCATCAGCGAGGACGGCACGTTGCTCGCGTACTCGGTGGACATCGTCGGCGACGAGCGGTACACCCTGCGGTTCAAGAACCTCGAGACCGGTGAGATGCTCGCCGACGAGATTCCCGATACCGCGCCTGGCGCCACCTGGGCGATCGACCACAGTCACGTCTTCTACATGACGGTCGACGACTCCTGGCGTCCGGACACGGTGTGGCGTCACAAGCTGGGAACGCCGCAGAGTCAAGATGTTTCGGTGTTCCACGAGCCCGACGAACGGTACTGGGTTTCGGTGGGGTCCACCCGCAGCGAGAAGTACCTGATGATCTGGGTCGGTTCCAAGGTGACCAGCGAAGGCTGGATGCTGGAATCGGCGAACCCGGAAGGCGAATTCCGCGTCATCATCCCGCGTCGCGAGGGCGTCGAGTACGGGGCCGAGCACGCCGTGATCGGGGGAGAGGACCGCTTCCTGATCCTCCACAACGACGTCGTCGACGGCATCAAGGCAGAGAACTTCGTGTTGGTGGAAGCTCCCGTGTCGGATCCGACGAACATGACGACGCTGATCGAGCACAGCGCAGACGTTCGTCTGGAAGAAGCCGAAGCCTTTGCCGGACACCTCGTCCTGAGCTACCGCCGCGAGGCGCTCACTCGGGTTGCCGTGTGGCCGTTGACGGATGACGGCTACGGCGAACGTCACGAAATCGACTTCGACGAAGAACTCTTCAGCATCGGCATGGGGTCCAACCCGGAATGGGCGCAGCCCACCATCCGGCTCGGATTCACCTCATTCATCACTCCCGGGCAGGTGTACGACTACTACGTCGCCAGTGGTGAACTGGCACTGCGTAAGTCGCAGCCCGTTCTCGGAGACTTCGATGCGAGTAACTACGAGCAGCGTCGCGACTGGGCAGTAGCCGACGACGGAACCCGCATTCCGCTCTCGATCGTGAGGCGCGTAGGTGCGCCGGAAGGTCCCGCGCCGCTGCTGTTGTACGGCTACGGTTCCTACGAGGCGAGCATCGACCCGTCGTTCTCGGTTGCCCGCTTGTCGTTGCTCGATCGCGGCGTCGTCTTCGTCGTCGCACACGTGCGCGGCGGCGGCGAGATGGGCCGTCACTGGTACGAAAACGGCAAGACGCTCACCAAGAAGAACACCTTCACCGATTTTGTCTCTTGCGCAAAGCATTTGATCGACACCGGCGTCACATCGGCCGACCGGATGGTTGCCGACGGCGGTAGTGCAGGTGGATTGCTGATGGGCGCTGTCGCCAACATCGCTCCGGAACTGTTTGCCGGCATTCTCGCCAACGTTCCGTTTGTCGACCCGTTGACGTCGATTCTCGATCCGTCGCTGCCGTTGACGGTCATCGAGTGGGACGAATGGGGAGATCCGCTGCACAACAAGGACGTCTACGACTACATGCGCTCGTACAGCCCGTACGAGAACGTGGAAGCCAAGGACTATCCCGCCATTCTTGCGATCACGAGCATCAACGACACCCGTGTTCTGTACGTGGAGCCGGCCAAGTGGGTCGCAAAACTGCGCGCCACCAAGACCGGTGATGCTCCGCTACTTCTCAAGACCGAGATGAGCGCCGGACACGGCGGTGTCAGCGGTCGCTACGAGAAGTGGAAAGAGGTCGCGTTCGAGTTCGCCTGGGTGCTGGACACCGTGGGTGCGAACTAGCTCCGGTGTCAATCGGGTTCGGTGACTGTCAGGTTCTGTGTCAATCAGGTTCTGCGGTAACGAACCTGAGGGCGCCCAGCGCGCCCGTACTCGGTCTCCCGGGTGAGCATGCCGTCGTCTGCCAGCTTTTCCAGGTAGCGCCAGGCTGTCACCCGGGACACGCCGACCGAGGCTGCCACCTCTGCAGCGGTCACGGGTCCCTCAGAATCCCGGACAGACGCTGCGACGAGTCCGAGTGTTTGAGACGCAAAGCCTTTCGGTGCCGCTGCTCGATCGTCGGACGTTCGTAGCGCAGACATCGCGCGGTCGATGTCGTGTTGACTGACCGCAGACTCTCCAGCGGGAAGCGCTGCACGATATTCGAGGTAGCGCTCGAGCTTGTCGCGGAATGCTGCGAAAGTGAACGGCTTGAGAAGATAGAGGACGATCCCGCGAGCCACGGCGCTTCGGACCACCTCCAGATCGCGCGCCGAGGTAACCGCGATGATGTCCGGACTGGGCCGCAAACCGCCCAGGGCGGAAGCCACGTCGAGACCGCTGGCGTCGGGCAACCCGATGTCGAGCAGGACCAGGTCGATGGGCTGGTCGGTGGCGTTGGCCGCCGTAACTGCACGCACGGCGGCGTTCCCGGAATGAACCACGCCGTGGACCACGAATTCCGGCACACGCTCGACGTACGAACGGTGCGCCTGGGCGATCAACGGTTCGTCGTCGACTATCAGCACACGGATCATCGCGGTGCTTCCGCCTCGCGCAGCGGGATACGGACAACCAGCATGGAGCCCATCGCCGGCTCGCTGGTGAGCGTGCCGCCGTGCCGTTTCACAACTTGAGAGACCAGTGCGAGACCGAGTCCGCGAGAGCCGGATTTTGTGGAGTAGCCACGGCCCTTGGCCTTTTCGAGTGCTTCGGGTGTCATTCCCGGGCCGCTGTCGGCGACGGCAACAACCATCATCGAATCCTCTTCCATTACCGTCACTTCCACCCACGGAGACTCGCTCGCGCGCGATGCGTCAATAGCATTGTCCACGAGATTGCCGACCAGCGTGACCAACTCGCGTGCATTGAGCGAAGGAACCGGACCGAGCGCGGTGTCTTCGGTGATGGTCAGGTCGACCCCGCGTTCGGCCGCTTCACTCATTTTCCCGAGCAGCAGTGCGGCGAGCGCCGGCTCGTGGACCGCATTCATCAGACGATCTATCAACTGTTGGGACACTCGCAATTCATTGGTGGCGAAGGCCACTGCGTCTTCGTTCCGGCCCAACTCGACCATCGTGATGATCGTGTGAAGACGATTTGCACTCTCGTGGGCTTGCGATCGAAGCGACTCGGCAAAACTGCGTACCGAATCCAATTCCCCGAGTACGTTCTGCAATTCGGTGTGATCGCGAATTGTCAGCACGGTGCCAATTCTGTTGCCCTCCCACTCAACCGGGTGTTGGTTGACCACCAGCACACGCTTGTCGGTGAGGTGCACTTGATCCTTCGCGGGAGAGGCGTCGTCGACTCGCATGGTCTCGGGGATGGACGAAAGTGGCACGGGCCCGTCCGGTAGATCGAGGAGGCGACGCGCTTCGTCGTTGACGATATCCACTCGCGCATCTCTGCTTCGGCCTCGCCCGATCACCACCAGACCCTCACCGATGCTGTGCAGGACGGCGTCGTGGTGTTCGTACATGGTGCGCAGTTCATCCGGCGCCATCCCCAGGGTCTGTCGCCGGATACGCCGACTCACCAGAAGTGAACTCAGGAGGGCGGCAAGAAGACCGCCGCCGGCAACGAACAGGATGACCGGAACACTTTGGGCGAACTGCTTGCTGATCTGCTCGCGGGTGACACCGGCAGAAACCAGACCGACCAGGGTTCCGCCGGAATCGTAAACAGGAGTGACTGCGCGGATCGACGGCCCCAGCGACCCGGCGTACGTCTCTGTGAAGGTCACGCCGGCAAGTGCGCGGTCGATGTTCCCGGTGAAGAGTTGACCGATCAGCTCCGGGCTCGTGTGGGTGAACCGAGTGCGATCAGGCGCCATCACCACGATGAAATCGACGCCGGTTGCCTGTCGGATCTTCTCGGTCTGTGGTTGCAGAATCGCGGTCGGGTCCGGACTCGTCAGGGCTGCCGCCGTCGAATCCGACAGGGCGAGAGTCTGCGCTATCGAGCTCACCTGCCTGCGGATCGCGTCGTCGCTGTCTCGGCGTTCGTCGACAACTGCGAGCGCGGCTCCCACACCGATGACCAGCGCCAACAACGCCAACTGCAGGAGCAGGATCTGCCTGGCGACGCTCATACGTCGGCCGGTCTTTCGTTCGACCATCGAGCGCCTCCTGAACGTAATGAACACAAACTTCCGGGCCCACCTGTTTGCAACAAGAATTCTCCACGACTCGAAGTGATCCCGATCACTTCACAGATATCCGATCCAAAGGACACCCCATGAGCAGCACGGCAACAGGGACAGTAGACGGTTCCCCACAGCCCGAGGGCACCAAGGCAAAGCGCGACAAGACGCATTGGCTCTACATGAGCGTCATCGTCGCGGTCATCGGAGGCATCCTCGTCGGTTGGCTCGCACCCGAGTTCGGTAAGTCCGTCGGTGTACTCGGCACGTTGTTCGTCAGCCTGATCAAGATGATGATCAGCCCGGTCATCTTCTGCACCATCGTGCTCGGCATCGGCTCGGTTCGAGCGGCGGCCAAGGTCGGCAAGGTCGGCGGCCTCGCACTCGCCTACTTCATCGGGATGTCCACCATCGCACTCGCGATCGGCCTGGGCGTCGGCAACCTGCTCAACCCGGGCAGTGGCCTGAACATCACGCCCAATGCGGCCTCCGTGGCCAAGCTTGCAGATCAGGCCCACAGCGCGGGCGGTACCTGGGACTTCATCGCGTCCATCATTCCGACGTCGATGCTGTCCTCTCTCACAGCCGGCAGCGTGCTGCAGACTCTGTTCGTCGCCCTTCTGGTCGGCTTCGCGATCCAGTCGCTCGGCAAGTCGGGTGAACCGATCCTCAAGGCCGTCGGATACATCCAGAAGCTCGTGTTCAAGATCCTGACGATGATCCTCTGGCTCGCCCCGATCGGTGCTTTCGGTGCCATCGCCAGCGTCGTCGGCCAGACCGGTTTGAACGCCGTCGTCCAGCTCGGAACCCTGATGATCGGCTTCTACCTGACCTGCCTGATCTTCGTTTTCGGTGTTCTCGGAACGCTGCTGCGCGCGGTCACCGGATTCAACATCTTCAAGCTGGTCAAGTACTTGGCCCGTGAGTACCTGCTCATCTTCGCCACGTCGTCCTCCGAATCGGCACTGCCGCGTCTGATCGCCAAGATGGAGCACGTAGGCGTCGAGCGCACCACGGTGGGCATCGTCGTTCCCACCGGCTACTCGTTCAACCTCGACGGCACCGCGATCTACCTGACGATGGCCTCGATCTTCATCGCCGACGCCATGGGACAGCCGCTCGGTTTCGGTGAACAGCTCTCGCTGCTGGTGTTCATGATCATCGCCTCCAAGGGCGCTGCCGGAGTCAGCGGCGCCGGTCTGGCCACGCTGGCCGGCGGACTGCAGAGCCATCGCCCCGAGCTTCTCGACGGCGTCGGACTCATCGTCGGAATCGACCGCTTCATGTCGGAAGCGCGAGCGATCACCAACTTCTCGGGCAATGCGGTTGCGACTCTCCTGGTCGGCGCCTGGACCAAGACGATCGACAAGGAACGCGTCGTCGAGGTACTCGACGGGAAGATTCCGTTCAACGAAGCCACGATGCTCGACGACGAGGACGAAGAAGAGCAGCACAAGCTCGAAACGGCTCCGACCGGCACCAAACAGTCGTTCGTGAGCCATCACTAGAAACGTCCGCTCTGCTGAACGTTTGACTGCGCTGCAGGCGCGGAACCCGATCTACGATCAGTGATCCTGGTCGTAACGATGAAAGAGACCGCCGCACCAACCGTGCGACGGTCTCTTTCTGTTCGTGGCTAGGTGTACCAGGTCGGTTCGGGAATCTCGCCGGTCAGAAAACGACTACCGACTTCACGGCGCTTGTACGCGAGCGGATCGTGAAGGGTATGCGTCCGGATGTTGCGCCAGTAGATGTCCAGGCCGACGTCGTTGGACGTGGCTCGGGCACCGGTCAGCTCGAAGATTTTGTTGCTGATCTCCAAGGAGACGTCGGCGGCGCGAAGTTTTGCGGCCGCGATGCGTACGGCGAGGTCGCCGCGAGCCTGCTCGGTGAGGTTTTCGCGAGCGTCGTGGAGCACGGCGTCGGCCTCACGGCTGACCTGATCCACGAAGGCCTCCGCTGCCCACAGCTTGGATTGCAAGTCGCCGTAGCCCTCACGGAGGTACCACTCGTCGGTTGCGATTTCGCGGTTGTCACCGCCGTACGGCCATGGGCGCGTACGGGTTCGGGTGTACTCGGCGGCAGTGTCCAGTGCGCCACGAGCGATCCCGAGGTAGAAGTTGGCGAACACGATCTCGATCGCCGGGAAGTTCAGGGTGTTGTAGACCAGAGGTTGGAATTCCTTGTCGACAAAGCCTGCCGCACTTGCCCAGTCGACCTCGACGTCGTTGATCTCGACACTGCCGGAATCGGTGAGGCGCTGCCCGAGATTGTCCCAATCACCGCGGAAGACTATGCCGTCCTGAGCAGTCGGCACGATTGCGAACACATGCGTCGCAGTTCCGTCGATGATTCCTTCGAGCACAGTGAGGTCGGTGACTCGGCCGCCGGTGGAAAACGACTTCACACCGTTGAACACCAGGGTGTCTCCGCGGTCCGCGACGGTGAGGTCGGTGTCTCGAGGGTTGACCGCGCCGCCGAAGAAGAATCGGTTGCTCGTGTACAGCTCCTCGACAGCGGAGATCTGCGGATCGGTTCCGACCAATCTGGCTGCCCATGCCCACAGGTAGTGGTATCCGAGCAGTTGTCCGATGGAGCCGTCGGCGCGGGCGATCTCCCGAACCACCTTGTAGGCGGTCTCCCATCGCTGCCCGCCGCCGCCGAACTCGACCGGGCCCAGGAGCGTCACAAGACCACTGTCCTTGAGCAGCTGAACTTCTCGGAACGGTGGTTCGCCGGCTCGGTCGCGGGCGAGTGCGTCGGCGGCAAGGATGTTGCTCACCTCGCGAGCCCGGTCGATCCAGCCTTCGGATGTGTCGGGAACGCCGACGAAGACTTCGGTTTCACTGGTCACGGTCATGCCTGTTCATCCTTTTCGGTCGGTGCGGTCCCGATGGCCCACACGTAAATCGGTTCGGTTCCGTTGATTTCGTAGTCGCCGACAACTTTGGATTTGAAGACGACCGGATTGTGGCTGGCGACGGTGCGGGCGTTGCGCCAGAATCGATCGAGATCGAGGTCGCGGCTGACTCCGGAGGCACCGAGTGCGTCGAAGATCTTGGCCGTGGCCGGCACGACGAGTCCGATCGAGGCGACTTGCCCTCGCCCCGAATCGATTTCGGCTGCGATGTTGGCGGCCTTCTCTTCCTCCGGCGAGCCGGAGAATGCGGCTTCGTAAGCCCATTGGGACGACTGTGCTGCGTGCAGTGCAACGGCCTCGGCTGCAAAGGCAGCAGAGGACACCTCGCCGACAACTTGCTGGATCTGCGAATCCTGCGCGTATCTCGGAGCGTTGCCGTGACTGAAGGTTCGAGTACGAGAGGCAACTCGACGAGAGATCTCGATCGTAGCAGCCTTGGCGATGCCGGCGAGAGTGGCGAGGTGGAACAATTGGTAGAACGCGGTCTGGTATTTGAATCGTGTCGAGAAGTCGAAGATGTTCTCCGGCTGTACAATTGCGTCCTCGTAGACGGACGAACCGGAGCCAGTCGTCTGCTGACCGAACCCGTTCCAATCGTCACTGTGTGTGACACCGGGTTGTCTCGCCTCGACCGCCGCGATCACGAATGCGCCGGTGTCGGTGCGCTGCGAGTACAGGTCGATCCAGTCGGCGAAGATGGAACCCGTGCTGTAGAACTTTGCCCCGTTCGCCAGGAAATGGTCGGCATCGGGTGCGGGCGAGACCTTGGTATTGGCTTCGCCCAATGCAACGTCGCCGATTTCGGTCCATGCGTTGCCGACCAACTGTCCCTCCGCGAAGCGTCGGAGCCAGATGTCACGCTCCGGGTCGGGGTCGGCGACCAGTCGGTCTTCGACAAACGCGAAATGTCCGCGCAGGGCCTGGGTGATATTGGAATCGGCGCTCGACAGCTCGACTAGTAAGCGGATCAATTGCGGGATGCTCGCACCCGATCCACCGTGTGTTGTCGGCACCCGAACGGCGCCGAAGCCTGCATTCTTGAGCGCGTCGATCTGTTGGAAGGGAAGCACGTGATCGCGTTCGCGTTCGACGACGCCTTGTGCGATGTCCGCGAAGATCGGACGGAATTTCTCTGCCAGTGTTTCGTAGTCGACCTCACTTTTGATCGGATCAGCAGACCGGGGTACGGCATTCGGCGTCAGTGCGGTGGTCATGGGAAGAATGCAAGCTGTAAACACCAGGGGCGTCGATCCTTCATCGCGACCTGATTCGAAGTGTTGTCAGTCAGCGCAAATCTCGGTTCGATGGCCTGCCGGGCACTCTTGTCGAAATCGAGTGGTCAGTGGGGTTGCTCGCGAACGTGCTCGACGGTCCATCCGCTCCATTCGACGGTCCCTCCGGCACCACAATCATGTCGGAACGGCAGCCCTGGAGGACCGGAGCGAACGACGACGCGAAAGTCTCTCCCCTCCAACCGAAGATCGACAGTCGTGTGTTCTCCGTCGACACTCTCGCTGATGCTCTCGAGTGCGTCCGTGGCGACGATGTCGGTGGCGCGTCGGACAGCATGTTCGGCTGCCTGAGCGGTCTGTGACAGTGCCGCCCGGCCGCGCAGGTGCAGCAGCTCCAATTCTCCGGCTTGGTATTTTTCGGCTGCATCGATTGCGGAGTTGCCGTCCAGTCGGCTGAAATAGACTGCGGCGGGCCACGCAATCATGTTGGCCGCGAAACGATCTCCGCCGATGTGACTGCATTCCCACACATCTGCGATCTGTGCCGCGTTCAGCGCCGACACGACCGGGCGGCCGAGTTCCGCGCAGCACGCATCCTTCTTTCCATGTGTGCAGACTGCGAAGAGCGGTTCCGTGCGGGGGCGGCCGAAGTCGGGTTCCGCTCCGGTGGCCATCGATTCGAACGGCAGTACCGACAGGTCCTCGTATCGGTCGACCGCCCCTTCCCGCATCCATTGGCGTGTGCCGTCCGTCCAGGCGAGTACACACGTCGGGGTGAGCACCCGGCGGTTGCGGGTCCGCCGGATCACCACGACACGGATACGGCCCTGCGCTGCGTAGATCTTTTCGGTGAGCGCGACGGGGAGAACGTCGTCAGGGGCGGACGCCGGCCAGGGGCCGGGGTGCTCGATCAATACCCACAGATGTGTCATTCCGGCGCGACCGACCATAGGTTCGCCGGCGGTCGACGACTGCCGTGTACAGGCGTGAGGGCGTCGACTGGTTTGCGGATTGGCGACAAATTCCGAAAGGCACTGCATAGATCCTTTCCCCAGGACACCGTCACTGTGGCAGGGGAGGGAAGACATGATGAGGCTCCAGTCTCGTAGGTTAGGCTCACCAGACTATTGGATGGTGAATCCTTTGCTCAGCCGCGGTGAATGCACGTGGCTGTGACGGTCGGAAGCAGTCGGTAACAGGAGTTTGTGAATGAAACGCAGTAACTCGCGGACGAAGTACATGCTGGGTGGTTTTGTCCTCGCCGCCATAGTGGCAACGACAACGGCGTGTGGCAGTGACGACAAGACGGATACCGGCAGTCAGTCTGCCGACACCGTGCACGCGGTCACCCACGCCCGCGGAACTACCGACGTACCGACGGATCCGCAGCGAGTTGTCGTGCTCGAGCCGGTTCAGCTCGACACGTCGGTAGCGCTGGGCGTGATTCCCGTGGGCACCGCGGTACTCAGCGAGACGACCGGCGTTCCGGCGTACCTCGGTGAGAAGGCGGCGGAGATCGAGATGGTCGGAACCGTCGCGGCACCGAACCTCGAGAAGATCGTCGCACTGAGCCCGGACCTGATCATCGGAACGGAATCGCGGCACGGTGATCTGTACGAGCAGCTCGCTGCCATCGCACCGACCGTCTACATGGCAACTCAGACCGATCCGTGGCAGGACAACGTCCAGTTCGTCGCAGAGGCGTTGAACAAGACCGATCAGGCAGGTGAACTGCTCGGTGACTACACGGCACGCTGCGAGGAAGTGGCGAGCAAGCACAGCACCGAGGGCAAGACTGCTCAGCTGATCCGCCCACGCGACGACGTTCTGACGCTGTACGGACCCACGTCGTTTGCCGGAAGCACTCTCGAATGTGCTGGACTCACGATTCCCGCACGCGACTGGGAGAACTCGATCTCGGTCGACCTCTCCCCGGAATTCGTCTCCGGAGCCAACGCCGACCTCATCCTGGTCACCTCCGCGAAACCGGCCGATGCCGGCACGATGCCGAAGGCCGTGGCCGACAACGCCGGATTCTTCCCGAACCCGCATCTGGTGGACATGTCCTACTGGATCACCGGCGTCGGACCGCTCGGCGGCCTCACCGTTCTGGACGACCTCGATCGCATTCTCGGAGCGTCGAATTAGCAGTGCGCGAAGGAGCAGTGCGTGAGAGAGTCGCTAAGTTGGAGCCTATGACAACTCCAGTACAGAACATCGCGATCAACACCCTCGGTGGCGTGCCCACCTCTTTGGGTGAATACGACGGCCGCGCCGTCCTCGTGGTCAACGTCGCGTCCAAGTGTGGACTGACCCCGCAGTACTCGGCGCTCGAGAAGCTGGCCAGCGAGTACGCCGATCGCGGTCTGACCGTGATCGGTATCCCGTGCAACCAGTTCATGGGGCAGGAACCGGGTACCGCCGAAGAGATCGAGACGTTCTGCTCCACTACCTACGGCGTCACGTTCCCGCTTCTCGAGAAGATCGAGGTGAACGGCGAAAACCAGCATCCGCTGTACGCCGAGCTCACCAAGGCGGCCGACGCCGAAGGCGCTGCGGGAGACATTCAGTGGAACTTCGAAAAGTTCCTGATCGGACCGGACGGCACCGTCGTCAACCGCTTCCGTCCGCGGACCGAGCCTGACGCACCCGAGGTTGTCGCCGCGATCGAAGCTGCGCTTCCCAAGAACTAGAGGCTCCCAAGAACCAGTAGGTGCGCTGAAAACTGCCGCCGGATGATCATCCGGCGGCAGTGTGCTGTTCACCCACAGCTGCCACTATCGGAGTATGTCCGCAGAACTGATCGTGTCGGTATCCGGAATCAGAGACGAGACATGTTATCTCGCTGCCGGATTCGCAGACGAGATGGACACTCGAGGTGTCCGCTTGTCGCTCCTGGTGGCGCCGCGACTGAAGGACAAATACCGACTGGCCGACGACGCGGTGACGACGGCTTGGCTGCGTGAGCGTCGCGAGCACGGCGATGCCATCGTTCTGCACGGCTACGACCAGGCCGCGACCAAGCGTCGCCGAGCCGAGTTCGCCACTCTGTCGAAGCACGAAGCGAAACTGCGACTACTCGCTGCGGACCGCGTTCTCGAGCATGCAGGCCTTCGGACCCGGGTGTTCGCACCGCCGCGCTGGGTGGCATCGCCCGGTGCCATGTCGGTGTTGCCGGAGACGGGCTTTCGCACGATGGCAGGCCTCGGGGCAGTACATGATCTGACCCGCGGAACCTTGCAACGGGGAAGGGTTTTCGGGATCGGCGAAGGCTTCAAGGCCGAGCCGTGGTGGTGTCGCGCATTGGTTCTCGGAGCCGGGCGTGCCGCCAAACGTGGGGGACTGGTCAGATTGTCGATCACGGCCAAGCAGTTGGGAAACGAGGGCCCACGTCAGGCCGTCCTCGACGCCGTCGACCTTGCCCTCTTCCACGAAGCCGACTCGCAGGTGTATCGGTGGAACTCCCCGTCTCAGGAGCTCGGCGCTGCCTGAATTCGGCAGTTGGCAACTATTTGATAGCTACGAGACTATGTCGTCTGTCCGGGTTGTCCGAGCGGGCAGACTCTTCGCGTTTCTCCACTTCCTTGCTGGTAGTAGTGCAGAGTGGGTCAAAATCGCATAAAACGGACGATTAATTAGAGCGCTGGGTCAGCCAGCTCTCCCACTGCTAGAGTGCGTGCAGTTAATCTGCCGCTAGTAGATGGGATCGGGATCTCGCCATGCGCACGAGAGTGTTCTCCAAGTCGGCCGAGGGTCTTGTCGCCGTGGCTGTGGGCGCAGTCGTCTGTGCTGCGTTCGTTCCGGCGCTCGCGTCTGCCGCTCCGACCGGCGCGGTTCACACGCTGCCGACGGGCAGTGTCGACGGCGGGTCGAGCGGATCGAGCGATGGCGTCCGCACCGCAACCGTCGACGATGAAGGTGAGCAACTCACACTGCGCCTTCACAAGATGAACCTGCGGGGATCCGAGTTCTCGATGGCTGTGCAAGACAGCGACGGAGCGCTGACCGACGCGGTGATCCCGGCGCCCCGTTCGTACATCGGCAGCGTGGAAGGGCGTCCGGACGCAATCGTCTCGGCCATCGTCGACTCCGCCGGAACACTGCGCGGGCAGGTGATTTTCGATCGTGGTGTTTCGATAGAGTTCGTCGGATCCGAGGTGGTCGGTCGCAGCACGGCGCCGATCGACGCAAAACCCAAGTGGCCCACCGCGGCCATTGCGCCGGCCTCGGCCGCAAGGGTCGGCAAGACGGTCAAGCAGTTCGTGGTCGGACTGGACCTCAGTGGCGAGTGGTACTCCGCGCACGGCGCAGGCAGTGCCGCCGTCGCTCTGGATCGGGCCGAGGAATCAATGGCCCGCACCGCTGCCATCTGGATCAGAGACGTCGGGATTCGGCCGGTCCTCGGTCGAGTTGTCCTGCGGGCAGATTCCGCCGGCGATCCGTACTCGAGCAGTTGTGAAAATCTCGAGCAGTTGGAAGATCTGTGGTCCGATCAGGTCGGGTCGAGTGTCGATCAGGCGACCGTCGTGTGCGCATCCGGTGGCGGAAATGCCTACTACTCGAAGTTCGAACTCGACCACAGCTACGCGCATGTCGGTGCCGAGTCCGACGGCAACTTCAGCCGCGTTCTCCGCCACGAGTTGGGCCACAACTTCTATGCCGACGACTACCACGGCGGCGGCGCCGAGGGATCGACCATCATGAACGGTAACGACCTCTCGCGCTTCGACGGCACCGAATTCGCTGCCATCGTCGATGCGGCGGAGGTTGCCTCGGCTCGACTCGACGACGTCGGTCGGTACACGGCAAGCCCGATCCCACCGTACGCCGCACTCGACACCGCGCGGGTCCGCTCAGGCGGCACAGTCACCGTCGACGCCGTCGCGAATGATCATGACAGCAACGGAGATTCGATCAAAGTGACCGGCGTCGGGGCGACGTCACTTCTCGGTGGCACCGTGAAGCTCGAAAACGGCGAAGTGGTGTTCGAAGCCGGAACGAAGGCAGGCACCGACAAGATTCTCTACACACTCACCGACGCAGCCGGTGGCACGAGCACCGGCTGGATCATCGTCGATGTGAGTGCGTGAGAACCGAATCAGGCGACTTCGACGCTCGACTCCTCGTCGAGAACTCGGAACTCGGTGCCGTCGGCAGCCATTTCCGAGTAGCGACCGTAGAAGATGCCTGCGGCCTCGTCGCGGATGATCGCTTGATGAATGGGAACCGCAACGCGCGGCGCCACCGCGCGGAGGTAGTCGATGGCCTCCGAGATCTTGAGCCACGGTGCGGCGGCGGGGAGGGCGAGAACGTCGACCTTCTGTTCGGGGACGTAGAGGGAATCGCCGGGATGCATGAACCGTGCCGGGTTTGTGGCGTCACCGAGGAGGAACGCGGTGTTGTCGATCATCGGTAGGTCCGGATGGATGATTGCGTGCTCTCCGCCCGTTCCGGTCACCTCGACGTCGCCGATGCTGAACCGGTCGCCCGGCCGGACGCCGGTCCAGCGCCCACCGAGCTTTTCAGCCGTCTGCGGATCGCTGTAGAGCACGGCGTCAGGATTCGCTTCGGCCAGTTCGGGCAGCCGCGCCGGGTCGGCGTGATCGGGGTGTTGATGTGTCACGAGGATGGCGTCGAGGCCGGTGATGCCTTCGAATCCGTGCGAGAAGTTGCCGGGATCGAAGAGGATCTTCGAGCCGTTCAACTCCACGAGCACACAGGAATGGCCAAAATGTGTCAGTCGCATGATTTCGAGTATGCGCCGCCCCGAAGGGACTCGCAGGCGGGTTTCACAGGTGGTGGCCGTCACGCCCCGATCACTCGATGCGAACCATCTCGGGTCCGCCCGGTAAACTGGCCATCACCCGAGCGTTTCACTCCGGGTTCGCGCACTAGTACCGAGGAGCAGCACGTGGCCCGTGTCGTCGTCGAAGTCATGCCCAAGGCCGAGATTCTCGACCCCCAGGGACAGGCAATTGTCGGGGCACTGTCTCGCCTGGGCTTTGCAGGAGTATCCGATGTCCGTCAGGGCAAGCGGTTCGAGTTGGAGATCGACGGCAGTGTCGAAGACGCCGAACTCGAGAAGATCGCCGAAGGCCTGCTGGCCAACACGGTGATCGAGGATTGGACCGTCAGGCGAGTCGAGGCATGAGCGCACGTATCGGAGTAATCACTTTCCCCGGCACGCTCGACGACATCGACGCGGCGCGGGCAGTGAACCTGGCCGGCGGTGAAGCTGTCGAACTCTGGCACGGCGATGCAGACCTCAAGGGTGTCGACGCGGTCATCGTGCCCGGCGGATTCTCGTACGGCGATTACCTTCGTTGCGGCGCGATCGCACGTTTTGCTCCCGCGATGGGCAAGGTCGTGGAAGCAGCCAAGGGCGGCATGCCGGTCCTGGGCATCTGCAACGGTTTCCAGATCCTCTGCGAAGCAGGTTTGCTGCCCGGTGCCCTGACCCGTAACCAGGGTCTGCACTTCATCTGCCGCGACGAGTGGTTGACGGTCGAAGCCAACAACACGGCGTGGTCCTCGCGATACGAGGCCGGCGCGCAGATCCTCATCCCCCTCAAGTCGGGTGAAGGTCGCTTCCAGGCGTCCGAGAAGGTTCTCGACGAACTCGAGGGCGAAGGCCGCGTCGTCTTCCGTTACTCGGAGGAGAACCCCAACGGCTCGCAGCGTCGTATCGCCGGCATCTCCTCGGCCAACGGCCGGGTCGTCGGTTTGATGCCGCACCCCGAGCACGCCACCGAGGCTCTCACCGGTCCCAGTGACGACGGATTGGGCTTGTTCTACTCGGCCCTCGACGCGATCGTCACTGCCTGATCGCCTGCTGATTTTCACCACTGAACGCCGACCGGAAATCCGGTCGGCGTTCAGTCGTATGTGGGCCCGGTACCCAGGGCTACTGGCTGTAGGAACTGAGGAAGTTGCCGAGTCGCTCGAGTGCCGTCGAGAGATCGTCGGTGTTGGGGAGAGTCACCAACCGGAAGTGATCGGGTTCGATCCAATTGAACGCGCGACCGTGGCTGACAAGAATCTTCTCCGATTCCAGTAGATCGAGAACGAACCTCTCGTCGTCGACGATGCCGAACTTGTCGACGTCGAGCTTGGGGAACAGGTACAGCGCCCCGTCGGCCTGTTGGCAACTGATCCCGTCGATGCTGTTGAGCGTGGTGTGTGCGAGATCGCGCTGGGCCGTCAGCCGACCTTGTGGGAGCAACAGGTCCTCGATGGACTGGCGTCCGCCGAGTGCAGTCTGGATAGCGTGCTGCGCCGGCACGTTGGCACACATTCGCATGTTGGCCAGCAATTTGATGCCTTCGATGAAGCTCGACGCCCGCTCGAGTGGTCCGGTGATGGCCAGCCATCCGGCTCGGAATCCGCACACGCGGTAGGCCTTGGACAGTCCCGAATACGTCAGACACAGAACGTCTCGCCCGGTCATCGTCGCAAGGTTTGTCATGGATCGGCCGTCGTAGACGATCTTTTCGTAGATCTCGTCGGCGAAGAGCATCAGATCGTGTTTGCGCGCTAGATCCACGAAGCGTTGCAGCACCTCCGTCGAGTAGACGGCGCCCGTCGGATTGTTGGGATTGATGACGACAATCCCTCGGGTGCGCGGCGTGATCCGAGCTTCCAGATCGTCGAAGTCCGGTGCCCAGCCTTGGCTTTCATCGGTGAGGTAGTGGACGGGCGTGCCGCCGGCAAGTGAAACCGAAGCCGTCCACAAGGGATAGTCGGGAGCGGGAATCAGGATCTCGTCCTCTGGATTGCAGAGGGCCTGCATCGTCAGGGTGATCAGTTCGGACACACCGTTTCCGAGATAGATCTCGTCGACGGTGACGTCGGTGATACCCCGCGTCTGGTAGTACTGGACCACCGCAGTGCGCGCCGAATACAGTCCGCGAGAATCGCAATATCCCTGCGCGGTAGGGAGATTGCGGATCATGGCCATCATGATTTCGTCCGGAGCTTCGAACCCGAAGGGGGCCGGATTGCCGACGTTGAGTCGCAGGATCGTGTGTCCCTGATCCTCGAGTTCTTCGGTCTTGTCGAGAATTCGCCCTCTGATGTCGTACCTGACATTCTCGAGCTTGCGGGCCTGATCGATGGGTGTGTTCACGCGGTTACGTACCTCTCCGGTTCGGGTGGGTGAGTTGTGTTTCAGATGAGAAGGGCGCCTCAGGGTTCGGTCTGGAAACGGACATTGATTCGCGATAGCGCTAGCGGCGAAAGAAGAGTAGCGCTACTATGATTCGACATGTCCAATGATAGCAGTTCGAGGATTGTCGCAGCCTTGCGTGAGTGGATCGCGACGGCTCCTCCAGGCGCGAAGCTTCCGTCCACTCGGTCGCTCGTCAGCCTGCACGGGGCGAGTCCGGTCACCGTGCAGAAGGCGCTGCGAACACTGGTATCTCAGGGGGTTGTGGAGGCTCGTCCCGGTGTGGGGACCTTCGTGCGCGCGGCGCGCGTCGTGCGACCCAACGACTACGGGTGGCAGACAGCGGCGCTCGGATCGCCGAACTATCGTCTGCAGCTGCCCATGGCGCTGCAGTCCACCTCCAACGACGTGATCGCGCTGCATTCCGGCTATCCGGCCCGAGAGCTGTTGCCGGAAGGTCTGGTTCGTGCAGCCTTCACCAGGGCGACGCGAACCGACGCCGTGTTCAATCGGCCCCTCGCTGCCGGGCTTCCGGAACTGCAGTCCTGGTTTGCCTCCGAATTGGGTTCCGCCACTCCTGCCGGGATCACTCCGCCGGGGCCGAACGACGTGGTTGTACTTCCCGGCAGTCAGGGTGGGCTTGCGACGTCCTTTCGCGCGTTGGTGGGGGAGGGACGTCCGTTGCTCATGGAATCGCCGACCTACTGGGGAGCGATCCTGGCCGCCGCACAGGCTGGAGTCACGGTCATTCCGATTTCCAGCGGCGCCAACGGTCCTGATCCTGAAGAGCTTTCGCGTGCATTCGAACAGACCGGTGCCCGTGCGTTCTACGCACAACCGAGCTTCGCGAGTCCGACCGGAGCGCTGTGGTCGCCGTCGTTGGCTGACAAGGTTCTCGACACCGTCCGTCGGCACGGCGCATTCCTCATCGAGGACAGTTCGGCGCTCGACTTCGGAATCACCGCAGATCCCAGCCCCATCGCTGCACGAGACGACAGCGGTCACGTCGTCTACCTTCGTGCGCTGACCAAGAGCGTGTCCCCATCGGTGCGAGTTGCCGGATTGATCGCTCGGGGTCCGGCGTACGAGCGGATTCTGGCTGATACACAGGCAGATTCGATGTATGTCAGCGGGATGCTGCAAGCGGTAGCGCTCGACGTCGTGACCCAACCGGCCTGGCGAACGCACTTGCGTAGGCTTCGTCACCAACTCGAGGCCAGACGCGACCTCCTCGTGTCGAGTCTGCGCGAGCACGCGCCGGACGCTCACCTCGACGCCGTACCGAAAGGCGGACTCAACCTCTGGCTTCGGCTCCCGGACACCACGAACGTCGAACGCGTGGTGCAGGACTGCCGGTCGGCCGGCGTCATCGTCGGGGCCGGTGACGATTGGTTCCCGGCAGAACCGACTGGAAAGTTCTTGCGGCTCAACTACGCCGGACCGAACCCGGGTGAGTTCCCCGACGCCGCCCGCATTATCGGCCGAGCAATCACGCAACATATGTAGAACTTCACCTCGCTGGTGGTTGACCTGAACTTCCGTTGAGGTTTTATCGTCGTGTGCATGAACAAACAAGCGATGCAGCCACCGGCCAACCAGCCGATCGGATTCTGGACCGCGCGAGCCGGTGAAGCGATTCGCACGCGCACGCGCGGAGCACTCGAAGCGATCGGCGTCACCCAGCCGGGGTGGTGGGTCCTGCACCAACTTTCGCTGCACCCTGAAGGGGTGGAGCGTGCTGTCCTCTTGCGGACGATCGGTCCGAACGAATCCACCGACGTGATCGATGACGCCGTCGACTCTGCCCTCGAACTGGGGTGGGCGCGCGAAGACGGGTCTGTCCTTCGCCCGACTGATGCGGGCTCCGAGCAGTTCGATCGCGCCGCGCGGGTACAGCAGATGCTGCAGGAAGAGCGGATGCAGGGAATCACCGAAGAGGAGTTTGTCACCACCATCACTGTGCTGCAGCGAACCATCAAGAACGTGGGCGGCGACGCCTGGCACTGGTAGCAGACATTATCTGGGCCCGCTGCCGGGTAGAGCGGCTTCGATCAATTCGACGGCACGGGACACACCGCCCGCCGCTGCGAGTTCTTCTGCCAACTCCGCGCTGCGTCGGCGGAACTCGTTGGCGCTCACCAGAGTCAGCGCCTCACGAAGCTCTACTGCCGTGACGGTAGCGCTGTCGACGCGTACTGCGACACCGGCGTCGACGAGCGAGTCGGCGTTGCCGAACTGATCGACGGCTTGCGGCACTGCGATCATGGGTGTCCCGGTCACCAGTCCCTCGCTGGATCCGCCCATACCCGCGTGGGTCACGAACGCGTCGGCCTGCTGCAGAATCGCGAACTGCGGTACCCAACGGTGTATTTCGACGTTGTCGGGCAATGGTCCGAGATCTGAGATCTGCACCTGCTTTCCGATCTGGAGGACGACGTGCCAGCCGTCCATCTGGCCGAAAGCCTCGACGCAGGTGCGGTAGAAATCCGGATGATCGGTGAATGCTGAACCCAGCGAGATCAACAAGAGCTTGCGTTCGGGATCCGGGTTCACCCAAGGTTGACTGCTCGGTTCGAGTGCGGGGCCGACGAACGTGTAGACGTCGCGGTTCACGCGTTCGGCGTTGGGCTGCATCGATTCTGCGATCAGCACGATTGCACGGGGTGGGCGTCCGGTGAACTCACGTGGATCGACCTCGACGCCTTCGGCGCGGAAGAACCGGGTCTCCCGATCGAGCAGGTCGACGCCTCTCGGATCGGAACGAATTTCGTCGTACATCGGTGCGGCGTCGGCTTCGTAACCGTCCCAGGCAACGTACGTCGGCGACAACTGGATGATGGGAACGCCCCACTGCTGAGCCAGTATTCGTGCCGGAATGCCGGCGATGTCGTAGAGAAAGAGGTCAGGGCGATCGTCTTCGTAGATTCGGCGTAGCTGCGGCAGCATCGACTCGTAATCGTCCTGGA
This sequence comes from Rhodococcus sp. RCBS9, assembly GCF_029457415.1. Taxonomy (NCBI): domain Bacteria; kingdom Bacillati; phylum Actinomycetota; class Actinomycetes; order Mycobacteriales; family Nocardiaceae; genus Rhodococcus; species Rhodococcus sp. RCBS9. The sequence continues at coordinate 3,719,497 of NZ_CP120422.1, forward strand.
AAATCGTCAACTGATCGATCAGATCCCCGTCCCAGCTCTTCTCGGATTCGGCGCCGTCGGGAGAAGGGACGAGGCTGGGCAGCGTGGAGACGTACGGTGCGAATTCGGCCCCGGTCGCCTCGATGATCTCACGCATCGACTCGTCGTTGGCATAGGTGACGCGGTGACCGGCGGCGACGAGACGCGCGATGACCGCCAGGCTCGGATTGACGTGGCCCGGTGCCGGAATGCTCACCATGGCTATATGTCTGCGGGTCATCGATCACTCCTGCCGTCTGACTGTTCTGGAACAACTCCGGATACGGGACCGAGACTATCCACCAGGATGGGTGACGGCATCTGATTTTTGCCGGGGAAGTACCGTGCGCACTCGAGTAGGACTACGCATCCGAGTGCCGGGATGGGCGAGCAGACTTCGAAGCATGAGCACACCGACAACACCCTCGAAGACCACTGCAGCCTTCTATCTTCAGGCCGGAATAGCCTTTGCCGTCAGTTTTGTCGGCACCCTCCTCGGAATTGCGTATCTTCCGATCGATGCGTGGCAACGCGGATTTCTCGGAATGTCCTTGCTGTTCTTGGTCACCAGTACGTTCACGTTGGCCAAGGTGATTCGTGATCAGCAGGAGGCATCCACTGTCAGGGTTCGAGTGGACGAGGCTCGACTCGAGAAGCTGATCGCCGAGCACGATCCGTTCAAAGCGGCAGCCTGAAACCTGTCGGCAAGGTGAGGATCAGCGTGCTGCCGAGAGGTTGCTCGTTTCGGAGCGCCGACAGATCGCCGCCGTGTGCGAGCGCGAGGCTGCGCGCAATCGTGAGCCCCAAACCGGAACCGTCGGATCGATCACCGCGATGGAAACGGTCGAAGACTGATTCGAGTTGGTCTGCGGGAATTCCGTCACCGGTGTCGGTGACGGACACCGAGAGGTGGTCACCTTCCCGTGCGAGTGTCACCGTCACCGAACCTCCGCTCGGAGTGTGCCGCAACGCGTTTTCGAGCAGATTGGCGAGGATCTGTTCGATTCGTTGGCGATCGACCTCGGCCGTGATCGGTTGCGGAGGTAGCGCGGTCGTCAATTCGACTCCACGATCGGCGAAACGTGGCGCCGCTGCTGCCGTTGCGCTGCAAACGATGTCGTCGATGTTCTCGTCTCGGCGATCGAGTTCGAGAGCGTGTTCGTCGGCCGCGGAGACGTCCGCCAGATCGCAAGAGAGCCGACGCAGTCTTTCGAGTTGATCGCGCATGACCGACCATGAAGAGTTGTCCGTGGGGAGGACGCCATCCTCGATGCCGTCCACGTACGCAGCCAAAGTCGATACCGGAGTGCGTAATTCGTGGGCAAGATCGGCAAGCAGGCGTTTGCGGACCCGATCCGAATGATCAAGGCGTGCCGCCATGTCGGCAAAGGCAGTTTCGAGACGCGTGAAATCGGCATCTACGTCGGACCTGCCGATTGTCACGTCGAAGTTCCCGTCTGCGACGCTTTGAGCCGCCTCCGCCAGCGTTGAGATCGGGGCCGTGATGCGTCGGACGATGTAGACCGCGGCGATGCTTGCGCCCACCAGTGCGACCGCGATCCCGCACAACAGTGCAATGGTCATGGTCTGAGCGAATGCCTCTTCGGTGTGGGTACGGACATTCGAGTCTTCGATGCCGGCCATCATGAGGTGGTTGTGAAAGAGCGGGGCAGCGACGGCAATGGCGACTGCGGCGATGGCGAGGCAGGAGACGAACAGGACGACAAGCTGCGCCAGCAGCAGTTTTCCGCGTAGCCCGAGTTTCTTCATGACGACCTCGTTCATGACGACCGCGTTCATGACGACCTCAGGGAGTATCCGACGCCCCTGACGGTTCTGATGAACCGAGGATCGGTCGCGTCGTCGCCGAGTTTGCGGCGTAATGCACGCACATGGACGTCGACGATGTGCTGGTCCCCGAACCAGGACGAGCCCCACACCGAGGCGATGATCTCGGCCCGACTCCAGGCAGCGTCGGGTCGGGATGCAAGCGCGGAGAGCAACGCGAACTCGGTGGGAGTGAGATCGACAGGGTGGTTGTCGACATGCACGGTGCGGGCGAGGACGTCGATGTCGAGACCGGGAGGCGTCGGCAGCACTTTTGGCAGCAAACTCGACGCGCGTGGCCGTCTGAGCAGTGCTTTCACTCGCGCAACCAGTTCGCGGGGGCCGAAGGGTTTGACCACGTAGTCGTCTGCGCCGGCCGCCAGACCCGTCACCTTGTCCGACTCTTCACCGCGGGCGGACAGCATCAGGATGTACGCATCGGAGAAGGTACGGATTCGTCGGCAGACTTCCATGCCGTCGAAGCCCGGGAGCATTAGATCGAGCACTATCAGCGCGGGCTCGAATTCGCGCACCGAACGTACTGCGCTCGGCCCGTCGTGGGCGAGGCGCACGGTGAATCCTTCGCGTGTCAGATAGTTGGCGACAACCTTGGCGAGGGCAGTCTCGTCGTCGACGACAAGAACGCGCCCCGGTTCCTCGCCAGGTCGTAGTTCGGCGCTCATCAGACCGAGGTTAGTCGACTGCGTGTCTGCATTGCTGGCGCGTGGTGGTTTCCACTCGACTGTGAAGATTCGATGAAGGACGCCTGTTCGAGCCGGTTATCGGGCTTCGCGGTGGATTTTCGCCGGTAACGTGGCAACTGTGCATGTGCAGCACTCTTGTCAAATCAATTGTGGTGCAGTGCATATCGAACAGAATCAATTCTCGGGAGTGAAAACATGTCTTTGACGGTCAGGAAGAGCGCCGCGCGGTTCGTTCCGGTTGTGGCAGCGGCAGCACTGTTGATTGCCGGATGCTCGGACAACTCCGGGGAGAGCATCAACCATTCTTCCGAAACAACCAGTGTTGCAGCACAGTCGGAAATTCCTTCGGGTGTCAATGCTGCCGACATCGAGTTTCTCGAAGGGATGTACCCGCATCACGCGCAGGCATTGGACATGGCCAGGATGGTCGACGGTCGAACCGACAATGCCGAACTTCTCTCTCTTGCAGCGCAGATAGAGGCAGCGCAAGGCCCGGAGATGGCTCAGATGACCGAATTGTTGACGGAGTGGGGACGCCCCGAGCCTTCGTCGAGTTCGATGGAGGGCATGGATGAGTCGGCGCACGCGGGACACGGCGTCGGGATGGCCGAGATGCCGGGAATGATGTCGGCCGACGACATGACCGCCCTCACCGATGCCAGTGGCGCGGAGTTCGACAAGTTGTGGCTGACGATGATGATCGAGCACCACAAGGGTGCCATCACCATGTCCCAGACCGAACTCGACAACGGGCTCGACCCGTCGGCGGAGAAGATGGCAGAAGCGATCATTGCCGGTCAGCAGGCGGAAATCACTCAGATGGAAGCGATGTTGAAGGGGAGTTGAACAGGAGGCCTTGGCCGCGTGACCTTGCTCGGGTGGCTACCTGGGCATACGTTCGAGGCTGATGGCTTGACCGGTGCTGTGCTGCAATCACACGCGAGGGGATGACCGCCACATGGATCACAGTCAGATGGACCATGGCCAGATGGACCATAGCCAGATGAGCCATGGCCAGATGGAGCATGGGGCACACGGTGGTCACGGGGATCACGTCGCACAGTTCCGGACGTTGTTTGCAGTCATGCTGGTCATCGCGGTTCCGGTCGTTGCGGCAGACGCGATGTTCGCTGATCTGGTCGGGTACACACTGCCGGAAAACTCTCTGGTGGAATGGATGTCACCGGTACTCGGCACGGTGATGTACTTCTGGGGTGGCAAGCCGTTCCTCACCGGCGCTGTTGCCGAAATCCGTTCTCGGCAGCCGGGAATGATGCTGTTGATCGCGCTCGCGATCACCGTGGCCTTCTTCGCGTCATGGGCTGCGAGTCTGCACTGGGTGGATCACACTCTCGATTTCTGGTGGGAGCTCGCGCTTCTGATCGTGATCATGTTGTTGGGCCACTGGATCGAGATGCGTTCGCTCAGTCAGACATCGAGCGCCTTGGATTCACTTGCCGCTTTGCTGCCCGACGAGGCAGAACGGGTGGTGGGGGAATCGGTGGAAACCGTGCCCACCGCAGCTCTGGCGACCGGCGACCTGGTGATAGTTCGTCCCGGCGCCCGTGTTCCCTCGGACGGAACGGTGGTCGAGGGAAGCGCCGACATGGACGAATCCATGATTACAGGCGAGTCGAAGACCGTCCGCCGGACTGTCGGAGATCAGGTGGTGGCCGGCACGGTAGCCACCGACTCGGCACTTCGGCTTCGAGTCACCGCCGTGGGAGAAGACACCGCGCTCGCCGGTATCCGGCGCCTGGTCGAACAAGCCCAGAACTCGTCGAGTCGCGCGCAGGGGTTGGCGGACAAGGCCGCTGCTCTGCTGTTCTGGTACGCACTGGGCGCGGCAGTGCTGACCGCGATCGCCTGGAGTATCTGGGGCACCCCGGAGAGCGCAGTCACCCGGACGATCACCGTTCTGGTGATCGCCTGCCCGCACGCGCTCGGGTTGGCGATTCCACTGGTCGTCTCGATCGCGACGGAACGGGCGGCTCGGGCTGGGATCTTGATCACCGACCGCATGGCCCTCGAGGCGATGCGTAACGTAGACACCGTTCTCTTCGACAAGACCGGCACTCTCACCAAGGGGGAGCCCGCAGTGGTCGGTGTACGCGGTGTCGACGGGTATTCCGATGACGCCGTTCTCAGCGCAGCGGCTGCCGTCGAGTTCGACAGCGAACATCCACTCGGGCGCGCCGTCGTCGCGGCGGCGCGGGAGTTGTCGCTCGAATTCACTTCGGGTTCCGACTTTCAGGCGCACAACGGGATCGGGGTTGCTGCGGACGTCGCCGGTGCACGCGTCGGTGTCGGCGGACCGGGGATGCTGCGATCGGTCGGGGCCACCGCGATCCCGGGGACCGAAGAGTGGCTCAGTGACGGGTCGACCGTCCTGCATGTAGTGCGTGACGAGAAGGTAATCGGCGCATTGGCATTGGCCGACGAGATTCGCCCGGAATCAGCATTGGCCGTCGACGCCCTCCATGCTCGCGGTGTGCGGGTGGCCATGGTCACCGGAGACGCGGAGGCCGTGGCCCATTCGGTGGCTCGCAGGCTCGGGATCGACGAAGTTTTCGCCGAAGTGCTTCCGCAGGACAAGGGAGCGCAGGTATCTCGGCTTCAGGCTGCGGGCCACCGCGTGGCGATGGTCGGTGACGGGGTCAACGATGCGCCGGCACTCGCCCAGGCGGATGTGGGCATCGCGATCGGTGCCGGAACCGACGTGGCGATCGCGTCGGCGGGAGTTGTTCTGGCCAGCGATGATCCGCGTTCGGTGAGCTCGGTCATCGAGCTCTCCCGCGCCACCTACCGGAAGATGGTTCAGAACCTTTGGTGGGCAGCGGGATACAACGCGATCTCGGTTCCCCTCGCTGCGGGAGTACTGGCGCCCGTCGGGTTCGTGCTGCCGATGGAGGTCGGAGCAATCCTGATGTCGGTATCCACTGTGGTCGTTGCCGCGAATGCCCAGTTGTTGAGGCGCTTGGACTTGCGGCAACCACCGGTGACCGCGTTGGAGTCGAGAGTGCTCACATCGCAGTAGCGAGAGGTTGAAGGCGGACTACTGTCGGCTCAGGAACGGAATGAGCGCACGCAGTACAGCATCGGAGTCTGCGACTGCGCTTGCGTGGTCAGCCCCTTCGATCACAGTCAAGGCACTGTCCGGGATCAGCGACGCGAGATGCTCGGTATCCGGCAGGCGCTCGCGATCTCTCGATCCGACGAACAACAACGCCGGTGTGGTGATCCGTTGCAGCACGGCGTCGTCGATGCCGTGCTCCTTCTCTGCGCGGCGCATGTAGGCAGCGAGCGCGATGGCATCATTGATTCGGAAGGCAGTCGCAGTCTGAGGATCCACCGGTTTGCCGCGCCTCACGCCCCAACCGGTCAGAAATCCCTCGATACCGCCGCTTTCGAGTACGTCGATGCAACCCGGGAAGAACAATGCGTCGAACGCGCCCGTCATCGGTCGGCTGCTACCGCCCCCGACGGTCAGCGATCGCACCCGTTCGGAGTGCTCGACTGTCAGCGACATCACCGAACGTCCGCCGAACGAGTATCCGAGGACGTGTGCCGGCTCGAACGGAGACTCCGTGTCGAGGATCTCCAGGAGATCGCCGACCACCAGATCCATTGCATACGAATCGGAGTCGTGTGGTTTGTCACTGCGTCCGTGACCCCGCATGTCGACGAGGATCAGACGATATTGCTCCTGAAGTGCCTTGACGTACCCGAAGCCACGCCAGATGGAGCGCGACAACGCTGTGCCGTGCACCATCAACAGGGGTGGGCCATCGCCCACGATCTGATAGGTGATCCGCGCACCGTCCACCGGATTTCTCACGTCGTGCAACACCCGTCCAGTATGGGTGCCAGTTGCTACGCACGTGAACTCGAGTAGTCGTCCGGTCCCATTCGACGGATGGCGTGGACTCTCACGAACAGTCGGGCCGTCAACTCGGCCTCCCCCAGAGCTACCGGTCACTGCCCGGCGGGGCAGTACCCACTGTTCCAAGCAATGCATCGGTGGAGGGGTCTGCAGTGCTGACGCCTGCGGCTATGCCCCGAATCAGAGCCTCGAAATCAGCGGCGACGATGGTGACCTCCTCGAACTCCGGCTCTCCTCCACGGACAACCTGACCGTCGGGTGCGAGCGCCAAGTACTCGTACCCATTGCGCACCGACAGCAGGACCGGGAGGTGAGTGGACCAGAAGGCGTTGATCGCCGCGCGCTCCGCCGGCCCGGAAGCGACCGCCAGGCTCTCGTGCCGGAACGCATTCCAGGGAAACGCCTCATCGCTGACGCCGACGCCACCGGCATAGTTCTCCGCCGAGAGAAACCACACCTGGTCGTCGGAGCTGGCAAGTACGGAGAACGAACTCGCCCACACTACGAGTTGGTCACAACCGCCGACCAGTGGTTGCGGAACTGGGGCAGAGGCCGATCGAGTGGGTTCTTCGCGAACCCAACCTGCGAGCGACAGCGCGGCGGTTGCGTCGAGGTGAAGGCACATCGCCCCACGGTAGGCCAGACCGTCGAGCACCGACAGCGTCAACCGTCGGCCTACTCGGGATCGATGTCTCGAATACCAGTCTCGTCCATGCTGATCCATCGCGTTATGCCGATGCCGCGAAGGAACGGCAGATCGTGACTCACCACCACCATGGCGCCGCGAAAATCGGAAAGTGCCTGCGTGAGGTGGGCGAGACTCGGTAGGTCCAGGTTGTTGGTCGGCTCGTCGAGAAGAAGCAGCTGGGGCGCGGGCTCGGCCAGCAGGATCGTGGCTAACGCCGCACGCAATCGTTCACCGCCGGAGAGCGCGGATGCCGATACGTCGGAATCCGTTCCCCGGAAAAGGAACCGTGCCAACTGCCCGCGAATTTCCTCGGCTGTCGCGTGTGGCGCGGCCAACGCGACGTTGTCCGCCACCGAGAGATCCTCGTCGAACACGTCGAGACGTTGGGGGAGCGCACGAGAGGCTACGAACGGAGTCGACGCGGCGAGTGCATCGAGCAACGTCGTCTTGCCGATTCCGTTGCGTCCCACTATCGCAATCCGCTCCGGCCCGGTGATCTGGAGCGATACCACTTGGCCGCTCTGCAACGTCACCTCGTCGAGCCGCGCAACCTGCTGCCCCGGATGAACCTCTGTAGCAGGCAGATCCAGACGAATCTCGCGATCGTCTCGAAGGAGTTCCTCTGCCTCCGACAGGACAGACTTGGCCTCGTCCACCTTCCCGATATGGTTGAGGGCCAGCTTTCCCGCTGAAACTTGGGCCTGACGTTTTCGTGTCTGCGCGATGATCGGCGGCATCCGCTTGTTCTCGAACATCTTCTGCCCATAGCGCTTACGCCGGTCCAGTTTCGTTCGAGCGTCGATCAGCTCGCGGCTCTGCTTTGCCAGATCGGCCTTGGCGTCGCGAACGGTGGCGAGTGCGTTTTCCTGCTCAGCGGTCACGACCTCCTGGTAGTGCGAGTAGTTGCCGCCGAACACGCGTAGATCCCCCCGACGTAGTTCGATCGTGTACTCCGCGGTGTCGAGCAGTTCCCGGTCGTGGCTGACGATCAGCACGGTTCCCGGAAACTGTTGGACTGCAGCATGAACTCGTGATCGAGCGTCGCGATCCAGGTTGTTGGTCGGCTCGTCCAGGAGCAGTACCTGTGGATTCTTCAGCAGCGTTGCGGTCAGGCCGAGTAGGACGGTCTCTCCGCCGGAGAGGGTGCCGACAGTTCGGCTCAATGCTGCGGTATCCGGAACCACCTTCTCGAGGCCGAGTCGATGCAAGGTGGAGAGAGCGCTCTCCTCGATATCCCAGTTGTTGTCCACGAGCGCAAAGTCGGATTCGGAGCCGTCGCCGGTTTCGATGCGGTGCAAAGCGTTTCGGAGTTCGTGGATACCGAGGATGTCATCCACCCGAACGCTCGGATCGAGTGTGATGTCCTGACGGAGGTAGCCGACCTCGCCGGAAGCGGTCACGGATCCAGATTCCGGTGAGAGCTCTCCCGCGATCAATCGCAGCAGAGTCGACTTTCCCGATCCGTTGAGTCCCACGAGACCGACACGGCCACTGGGGAATACAAAATTGGTGTGGGAAAAGACTGATTCGCCGTCCGGCCAGATGAAGGTGAGATCCGAGAGCGACAGAGAAAGATGGGATTGGGTCATGAGTACTCCAGAGGGTGCTTGGACTGTGCGCCCGGCTCAGCAAGTGCTGATGGGTGCGAGTGCCTTCGCGTGATGAACCTCTAGAGGAGCAACGGCCCGTTTCCTGTTCTGTCGGGAATGATTCGTGTTCCAGGTTAGAACACTCGAACGGTCCCGTGCAATCGAATTATTCTGTGCTGTCGGTCTCGTCAGTGTTCGGTGCTCAGATTTTCGGGCCCTCGGATTTTCTGGCCTTCAGATCTTCGGGCCTTCGGATCGGAGGTCGTCGACCTTCGACATCGCTTCGCGGAGTTCGGTGAGCCATTGTTCGCTGTGCTTGCCCGCCAACCGGACTGTCCACATGAGGGCGTCCGCTCGCGAACGAGCAACACCCGCGTCCACCAGAGTGTCGAGAACCTTGCGTTCGGGCTGACGTAGTCGTGTCATCACCGGAACTGCGAGATGTGTGAACAGGACGGTCTTTTCGTCCAGACGTACACCCCAGGCGACCTTGCGCCCGTAGCGAGCCTCGGCCTCGTCGGCGATGCGCATCCGGTCGGCGCGCGTGGTTTCGCGAAAGCGTGAGATCCTTCCGTCCGCGGCGGCCTCGCCACCGTCGACTGCCGGGAGTTCACCGATCACGACGATTTCTTCGCGGTCGACCTGGACGTCGGCCGTTCCGGTGAACCAGTCATCTGGAAGTCGACCGGCAAACCAGTCGGACGCATCACTCGCGTCGGGAACCGACGCCTGTTGCCAACCTCCGGGACGGCCGAACCTGCGGTCGCCGGAGTTTTGTGAGTTCTTCATGGCGTTCTCCTCGGAGACCTGGTGGAGTGTGGCGTGCGTTTATTGCACTGATTACATGATTACACCGATAGTCGAACTGGCGCCACAAATTCGGGCATGATCGGAGTCGTGCGCCTTTCACACGCTCGTCAGAGCTTCCGAACTTTCCGTCGTCCCGTGGCTGCCGTGGCTCTGGGGGTATTGGCCGCAGGATCGGTAGTTGCCTGCAGTTCTGGCCCTGACCAGCCGAAATCAGTGGCAGAGGAGTTCGCCTCCGCGCTCACGTCCGATGACGTGCAAGCGGCGGCAGCCCTGACCACCGATCCGGCGGCGGCGTCGACTGCGATTTCGGCTCTGATCGACGGGCTGGGCAAGGACGAGGGAACATTCACCGTCTCCGACGCCACCGAGTCCGGTGATTCTGCGGGGAAGTTCACACTCGATGCGGCGTGGAAGTTCGGTGAAGGTCAGGACTGGAACTACTCGACGCAGGGAAACGCGTCGAAAAGCGGGGACAACTGGCTGATTCAGTGGGACCCGGCGCTGTTGGCCCCGGACCTGACCTCCTCGACGACCTTGCGCTACACACCCACTACCGGTGCTCCGCCGTCGGTGCTGGACGCGGCGGGCCAGCCGATCATGGAGCAGCAGGTGGTGACGCTGGTCAATCTCGATTCCGCCGCGGTGCCCCCGGTGGACACGGCAGCCGTGGCGGCCCTTCTCTCGCCCGTCGCACCGACGATCACGGCGGCATCGCTGAGCGGCGATCTTGCGTCGGCAAGTGGGAAGCCGGTCACCGCAATCACTTTGCGGGCCGAGGATCTTGCACCGATCGAGGAGAGGTTGGCGGCGATTCCCGGAGTGAGCTTGGCGCCGCAGGCTCGGTTGCTCTCGGTGGACAAAACTCTGGCGTCGCCGACTTTCAGTGGGTTGTCCGATCTGTGGCAGGAGGGGCAGGACAAGTCCGCGGGCTGGGCGGTACAGCAGGTGAAGCAGAACGGAACCGTCACCACCGTCGCCGGCCAAGACGGGCCGGTTGCTCCGAACATCGCGACAACGATCGACCGACCGATGCAACTCGCGGCCGAGAATGCGCTCGCCGGGGTGACACAACAGGCGGCGATCGTTGCGCTGCAGCCGTCGACCGGAGCGGTGTTGGCGGTGGCCCAGAACGCCCCCGCCGACGCACAGGGCCCGATCGCTCTGACCGGCCTGTACCCACCGGGTTCGACGTTCAAGACCGTGACGACGTCCGCGGCCCTGCAAGCCGGCGTCGCTACACCGGACACCGTTCTGCCGTGCCCGGGTACCGAGAACATCGAGGGCCGTCAGATTCCCAACGACGACGAGTTCGACCTCGGATCGGTTCCGCTGCACACCGCGTTCGCGAAGTCGTGCAACACCACAATGGCGAGGATGGCCGTCGGTCTGCCCGCCGATGCTTTGCACAAAGCGGCGCTGCAGTTCGGGCTCGGCGTCGACTACGTCACCCCCGGACTCACGACGGTGACGGGCAACGTCCCTGACGCGAACACCCCCGCCGAACGCGTCGAGTCCGCGATCGGACAGGGCACGGTGACCGCCACGCCCTTCGGGATGGCTCTCGTGGCGGCCTCGATCGCCAACGGAACGACACCCGCGCCGATGTTGGTCAAGGGACAGCCCGGCGTGGCAGATCAGACCGTTGCACCGGCTCCCGCGGAGGTGACCGAACAGTTGCGGGTGATGATGCGCGAGACCGTCACCGGCGGTACGGCGACGTCGTTGCAGGACATTCCGGGGCTTCTCGGCAAGACCGGCACGGCCGAAACCGAGGGTGGCCCGGCACATGGGTGGTTTGTCGGAATCAAGGGAGACCTCGCATTTGCGGTATTCATCGCGGGTGCGGACAGCTCTTCGCCTGCAGTGCAGGTAGCGGGCACTTTTCTGCGCTGAAACCTGTTTTCCGTTGCAGTTGGATCACACCGTCGTAGCTCAACCGTGACACGTTCGTAGGCATCCCGTGCTTGTTACTCGTGTGACAGAAGTAAAGAGTTACATGCATGGGGCCCGGAGGACAGCACAACCGTCGTGGAAAATATGTCGTTGCGTCGATAACTGCTGTCGTTCTGACAGTGGCGCTCGCGTCGTGTGTCATCGGTGGGGAGAAGAAATCCGACGCCGCCTCGGTGGTGGAGGACTTCGTCACCGCCCTCAACAACCACGACGCCGAAGCTGCCGCGGCGCTCACGTCGTACCCCAACGCGGCGCGGCCGTCGATCCAGCAGATGTTCGACGGACTGGCCGCCAAGTCCACCGACTTCGACGTCGCTCAGGTCATGGATCTGGGTAGCGACTCCGGACTCTTCACACTCGACGCGTCCTGGAACTTCGGCGAAGGCAAGGACTGGAGCTACCAGTCGCAGGGTGAGGTTCGTGATCTGTCGGTCGGCTGGCGTGTGTCCTGGGACCCGTCGGTCCTCGTCCCCGACCTCGGCAACGGTCGCACCGTTTCGTACACCCGCACGGACGCAGCGCCGCCGAAGGTAGTCGACAGCACCGGCACCCTGCTCATGAACGAGCAGACCATCAACGCGATCACTCTTGACCCGGCCACCATGCCGGACCCCGTCGACACCACTCGTCGCCTCGCCACGGTGCTCGAACCTGTCGCACCGTTGGTCACTTCGGAGTCGATGTTGGCCGACCTCGCCGCAAACCCCGGCAAGCCCGTCACCGCCGTACTGCTCCGCGATCCCGACTACGCCTACCTGGAAAGCGATTTTGCGATCCCCGGTGTCGTCGTGGTCAAGACACCCAAGCTGATCGCCTCCGACCGTCGCATCAACTCGCCGTTGCTGGACCCACTGCGGACCGTGTGGCAGGCCAATCGCGACGCCACCGCCGGCTGGGCGGTCAATCTGGTCGAGCCCAACGGATTCCCGATCAAGCAAGCCGGCTTCCAGGGACCTCCCGGCCCCGACGTCGCCGCGACCCTCGACTCGCACGCTCAACTCGCCGCGATCGAAGCTGTCGTCAGTGCAGGTACTCCTGCGGCCATCGTCGCGATCCGCCCGTCGGACGGCGCCATTCTGGCTGCCGCACAGAACAATCAGGCCATCGAACAGGGCCCGATCGCCTTCACCGGGTTGCGCCCGGCCGGCGGTGCCCTCGATCTGGTCCGTCTCGCATCGTCGATGCAGAACGGCGTCGACCCCGGCGCCGTGTCAGCCGAGCAGTTGGCCGACACCGGGCAGCAACTCGGACTCGGCAACGGCTTCCACATTCAGGGACTCGAACAGCAGACAGCAGTGCTTGCCGCGAACCGCCCCGGCGTGGACCAGGCGATGAACAACGTCATGGCCAACAAGACGTCCAACGACGCGAGCGCGCCGACGGTAACTCCGTTCGGAATGGCGATGCTCGCGGCATCGATCGCCCGCGGCAGTGCCCCGATGCCGATGATGGTCTTCGGACAACCGGCTACCGCCGACGTCACGCCGACGGCATTGCCCGGCGACGTCAACAATCGTCTGCGTGACGCCATGCGAGGCGCCGGCGGACTGGCTGGGTACCCGGACATGATGGCGGCCGGTGCAGCGAGCGGTGACGATCGCTGGTTCTACGGATCACGCGGAGACTTCGCATTCGCAGTGTTCGTCGCAGACGCCGACGGCGGCGATCGAGCAATGCAGATGACGGACAAGCTCTTCCAGGAACTCGGCAAGCCTGCCGACAAGTAGTACCGGGCACCGCGAGTAGATTCCTGGTTCGTGAACCTGCTCGATTTCCTTTTCCTCGTCGTAGCGGGATTCTTCAGCGGTCTAGTCGGTTTTGTCACCGGTCTTGCATCGATCGTTTCGTATCCGGCGCTGCTGAGCGTCGGGCTCTCACCGGTCAGCGCGAACATGACCAATACCGTCGCGTTGGTGGCCGTCGGCGTCGGAGCGTTGGCGAACTCGTCCCGTGAAGTTGCCGATACCGGTCCGAAACTTGTTCGCTGGTCTCTCTATTCGGCGGCCGGTGGCATCATCGGTGCCCTCATCCTGTGGCTGGCACCGGAAGGCTCGTTCGAATCCGTTGTGCCGGCGATGGTCGTGTTCGCCTCGCTCGCGCTGCTGCTGCAGCCGAAGATTCGTGAGTTGTCCGGCGGCGGTGACCGCCCCGGAATCTACTCCGCAGCACTGTTCGCCGTCGCGGTATACGGGGGCTATTTCGGTGCCGGTGCCGGCGTCATCTTCCTGGCTGCGACGCTCATCCTCACTTCCGAAACGGTGTGGCGTGCAACGATCCTGAAGAGTTTCTTTCTCGGCATCGCCAATCTTGTGGCTGCACTCATCTTCGCCTTCTCTGGACAGGTGCATTGGGTGGCCGCGTTGGCGATGGCGCTCGGCGCGTTGGCCGGAGGTTGGTGTGGCCCGCCCGTCGTCAAGAAAATCCCGCCATCGGTACTGCGTGTGGCAGTAGCGATAGCGGGATTCGTGTTGGCTCTGTGGTTGTGGGTGAAGTGAGCCCGTCTACTTCACGCCCTGCATCAGCTTCTTGATCCACGGCGAGGCAAGAGCAAGAATCACTCCGATTCCGATCGACGAGAAACCGATGATCAGGAAGAACGGGCGACTGTCGTCGATGTCGAAGTAACCGGCCAAGGTTCCCGCCATCGAAGAACCCAATGCAACGGACAAGAAGAACAACGCCACCATCTGAGTGTGAAAATGCTCGGGCGCGAGTTTGGTTGCAAGGGAAAGGCCGACGGGGGACAGGAAGAGTTCGGCGAAGGTGAAGAGCAGAAGCACACCGGCAAGGCCGAGGAGCGGTGCACTGTTCGGTCCGCCCCCGGTGATCGGGATGAACGCCAGGAACGCCAGACCCATCGTGCCGGTGCCGAGCGCGAACTTGATCGGCGACGACGGCTGACGGTCACCGAGTTTGGTCCACATCGCTGCGAACACACCGGCAAAGATGATGATGAACACCGGATTGATCGACTGCACCCACGTCGGCGGGAAGTCCCAACCGAAGAGATTGCGGTCCAGGAGCTTGTCTGAGATCACCGGCACGGTGGTGAACTGCTGCTGAAACAGCGACCAGAAGGCCGCGCTCGCAATGAACATCGGGATGAATGCAAAGACTCGACTGCGTTCGACCTTGGTGACCTTCTTGCTGGTGAGCATGAGGAGGAAGTAACCGACCGACGCGACGATCGTGAGTCCGACAACGACGTCGGACATGTTGTCCGCCGTGATCAAGCCGGTGACGGAGGCGACCGCGACGACGACGATCGCGGCAATGCCGATCCCGATGTAGAGTGCGCGCTTGTCCGCGGGCAACGGGTTGCCTGGTTCGGCACCGATTCCGTGAAGATGCTTGCGGCCCAGCGTGTACTGGATCAGGCCGAGCGCCATGCCGACGGCAGCGAGAGCAAAACCGGCGTGGAATCCCCAGGCGTCCTGGACGGCTCCGGTGAGCAGCGGACCGACAAGACCGCCGATGTTGATGCCCATGTAGAAGATGGAGAATCCGGCGTCGCGGCGAACATCCTGTTCGGAATAGAGATCTCCGACCAGAGAGGTCGCATTGGCCTTCAAGCCGCCGCTGCCGAAGGCGACCATGACGAGGCCGACGCCGACACCCCACATGCCGGGAAGAACCGACAGTGCGATGTGGCCGGCCATCACCAGCGAAGCACTGTAGAAGAGCGTGCGCTCGGAGCCGAGCAGTCGGTCGGCCACCCACGCCCCGAGAATCGTCGACAGGTAGACGGTGCCGCCGTACGCGCCGACGATGCTGGTCGCTGCCGCCTGGCTGATGCCGAGGCCGCCGTCGCTGACGCTGTAGTACAGGTAATAGATGAGGATGCCTTGCATCCCGTAGAAGGAGAACCTCTCCCACATCTCGACGCCGAACAGGTTCGCCAGCGCAAAGGGTTGGCCGAAGAACCCCCGGTCTTCCTTCTCGCTACGTTCGACGGGCTCCGTAGTGTTGCTCATCCGAAAAGTGTCCTACGTGCTCGGGCATTTCGGGTGGTTCCGAGCCGTGGAGTTTGGTTACGACTTGGTGCGGATTTTCACTACCAGCGGAGCGAGTGCGCGCCAACCGAGAAGGAACGCGCCGAGGACCAGCGTCGCGACGACGATGAAGCTGAACTGGGTGCCCTGGCCACTCAACACTCGCAGGATCATCCCGATGACGACGGCGCCGAGCCAAACGACAACGCCGGTGGGAACAAGGAGAACGGCGTTGAACTTGTCGCGGTAGAGCGCGAACGTGGCAGCCCATCCGATCACCAGGCCGGTCAGGAAGGGCCAGGATGTCTTCGCCAGACCGGCGAGCGCATTGGCTTCTTCGTGGGTACGGCGCCCTATCGCGCAGAAGATTATGACAAGAATGGCGTCGATCAGCAGGAATGGTGCGTACTTCTTCACGCTCACACCATACGACTGTGCGCCTTTATTAACCGCGGGCGGTTAATAAAGGCGCACAGTGTTGTTAGGCCTGGAGGCCGGCTTCGATCTCGAGGGTGATCGTGATCTTGTCGCCGACAACTGCTCCGCCGCCTTCGAGGGGCATCTCGATGGAGATGTCGAAGTCCTTGCGGTTGATGACGGTGGTGGCCTCGAATCCGGCGACGGGGCCCTGGCCCATGCCCGGGTTGACGCCGTTGAACTCGAGGTTCAGCTCGACCTCGCGGGTGACGCCGTGGAGCGTGAAGTCGCCGGCGAGGACGAAGTCGCTGCCCTTGGATCGCACTGCGGTGGACTTGAAGGTGGCCTTCGGGAACTTCTCGACGTCGAAGAAGTCAGCGGACTTGATGTGGCCGTCGCGCTGCTCGTTCTTGGTGTTGATGGAGTCCACGGAAATCTCGGCCTCGACGGCGGGGGTTCCGTCTTCGGCAACGGTGATCGTTCCGGAGAACTCGTCGAACGTTCCACGAACCTTGGAAACCATGAGGTGGCGAACCGAGAATCCGACAGTGGAGTGGACGGTGTCGATGACCCAGGTTCCGGCGGTCAATGCGGGCAAGGTTGCGGTGGTCATGGAAGCTCCTGAATAAGTAGTTGAATGTTCAAGTTCTTGTAGCTTCAACTATGGACCCCAGGAAATCCTTCCGCAAGATCATGTGAGCTGCATCACAGTGTTTGTGCTTGCGCCATAGACCGCGTGAAGCGCCGACGCTGTCACCGACTGATGCACCGCAATGCCCCAGCGTCCTTCACCGTTCACCACGCACTCTGCAATGGTGACTGCCGAATTCGCACTCCCGGAAGAATTCGGGTTGCGGGGCAGTGAATGCTGGGTGAGCGAGACGACCTCGACGGCCGAGCCCTGTTCGGTCAGGATTTTGCTCAATGCCTCGACTGGGCCGGACGCACTGGCCGCGGCGGTGACCTCGTGCCCGTTGCGATCGATGGCAACGAACAACTGATCACCGTCGGCGGTGTGTTCCAGTGAGTACCGACGCACTCCTCCGTTGTACCCGTACTCGCGCAGCAGCAGTTTCCACAGTTGGTCGGCAGTCATTTCGGTGCCCGAGTCGTCGGTTTCGAGCTGCACTCGCGAGGCGAAGTCGATCTGCAGGCGCCGGGGGAGTTCGACCCCGTACTCGGTCTGCAGCAGATATGCGATTCCGCCCTTGCCCGACTGGCTGTTCACACGAATGACCGCCTGGTAGTCGCGGCCGACGTCGGCGGGGTCGATCGGCAGGTAAGGGACCGCCCACGGCGCCGATCCCGGATCGACGCCGGCAGCCTCCGCGCTCTCGTAGTGATGCGCGAAGCCCTTCTTGATCGCGTCCTGGTGGGTTCCGGAAAATGCCGTGTACACGAGATCGCCGCCGTACGGGTGGCGTTCGTGGACGGGAATTCTGTTGCAGTACTCCACCGTTCGACGGATCTTGTCGATGTCGGAGAAGTCGATTTTCGGATCGACGCCCTGTGCATGCAGATTCAGCCCCAGTGTGACCAGGTCGACGTTGCCCGTCCGCTCGCCGTTGCCGAACAGGCATCCCTCGACGCGCTGCGCGCCGGCCAGCACTGCCAGTTCGGCGCACGCAACGCCGGTGCCGCGGTCGTTGTGCGGGTGGACCGAGAGGATCACCGAATCGCGTCGGGCCAGATTCTGGTGCATGTATTCGATCTGATCGGCATAGATGTTGGGGGTGGCGATTTCGACTGTGGCAGGGAGGTTGTGGATGACTGGGCGATCGGGGTTGGCGTCCCAGAGTTCGGTGAGACTGTTGCAGACCTGCAGGATGTAGTCGGGTTCGGTGAGGTTGAAGACCTCGGGTGAGAACTCGAATCGCCAGCCGTCGTGGCCTTCGCCGCCACGAGCAACGTCTTGCGCGGCGCGGAAAATCATGTCGTGCAACTCTTCTCGCTCCTTGCCGAGAACGACGTTTCTCCACGTCGGCGCAGTCGCCGTGTACATGTGGACGACCGCGTCAGGCAGCCCCTCGATCGATTGATATGTCCGTTCGATCAAATCCGTACGCGCGGCAGTGAATACGACGATAGTGACGTCGTCGGGAACGAGATCGAAGCGCACCAGGTCGCGAACGAAATCGAAATCGGTCTGACTCGCGGAGGGGTAGCCGACCTCGATTTCCTTGTAGCCGATTGCCACCATCAGTTCGAACATTCGACGCTTGCGTTCGGGGTCCATCGGTTCTGCGAGGGCTTGGTTGCCGTCGCGCAGATCGACGGGCACCCACAGGGGCGCCGCGGTGGTGCGATTGGACGGCCACGTCCGCTCGAAAGTCGGAATGTCGACGCGATCCCACGCGGCGCGATAGCGCTCGGACGGCATGGGTGACGGTTTCTGGTTGTTCCAGCGGTTGGCTCGGGTAGTACTCATCTTCGGTTTCTCCTGCGGTCGAGTCGAGAGACCGGCATGGCGAAACCCCGCGGAGGGGTGCCGGTCTTTCAGGCCCCGCCGCGGCAGTCGAGAAGGAGTGCTCCTGTAGCCATGCGGGCTACACTAGAACGAAATCACTTATCAGACAACCTGAGGAGTTCACGTGTCCCCGATCGTCGAGCGTCGGCTGCTCACCGACCAGGCCGCGGAGTTGCTACGCGCGCGGATCGTGAGCGGTGAATGGGAAGTCGGCGCCAAACTTCCAGGTGAAACCACTCTTGCTGCGCAGTTGGGTATCGGGCGGTCCACTATCAGGGAAGCAGTGCGGACTCTCGCGGGCCTCGGCATGCTCGAATCGCGGCAGGGCGCCGGGGTCTTCCTACGGAGTACGACGCCTCCGGATCAGTGGCCCCGAGTGCTCGAAGCCGAGGCGATCCTTCACGTCGTCGAGGTGCGCAACGCGGTCGAGATCGAAGCAGCTCGCCTCGCCGCGCAGCGGCGCGATGCCGTTGACGTCGCGGCTCTGCGGCAAGCGCTCGACGGTAGAACTGCCGCAGCGCACTCTGGCGACGCAGCGTTCGTCGACGCCGACATCGCCGTCCACCGAGCAGTGGTGGACGCGGCACACAATCCCGTGCTGTCGGAACTCTTCGAGACCTTTGTACCGCGTCTGCGGGCGGCGTTGATCGAGTTGATCGCGGTTCTGGACCTGCATCCCCACAGCCAGCCCGACGCGGACGAACATCGAATGTTGGTGGACGCCATCGAAGCCGGCGACGCGGAGGCAGCCGTACGGATCAGTCGGGCACACCTCGACGACATGGCGGCAGCGTTGCGACGCTAGACGCCCGGCTGTTCGCGGCGTTCGAACTCGAGGTCCATCTCGAGGTCTTCGTGGTGGGTTGCACGGAAAGTGATCAAGAAGACGATCCAACCGGCGACAGCGACCCCGACGAAGCTGACCATCCGATATACAAACCATGCCGCAATTGCCTGCGCTCCACTGGCACCGGCGATCGTCAGCGCGGTGATCAGTGCGGTGTCCACGTAGCCCAGCCCGCCGGGCAGCAGCGGAATGCTGCCGACTGCTTTGGCGGCGGTAAAGGCAATCAGGAGCCCCGCGAAGGAGGGTTCCGCGCCCACCGCCCAGCATGCGAAACCCAAACAAGCGACATCGGCGACACGATGGATGGCCGACCACCCGAATGCGATGACCGAGTCGGTGCGGCTGAGCTCGACCGAATCCAGTTGCTTGAGGATTTCGGACCAACGGTGCATACCGCGCCCGGTCGGGTTCTTGCGAGAACGGTTGTACAGCGCCAGAACTCGGTGCCCGATGCGCTCGATGCTGCCGGGATTCTGGGCTATGTATCGCAACGCCAGAAACAGTGCTGCCATGCCGACGAGCGAAATCGTCAGCGTCACCGGGCTGACCTTGGTGCCGAACGCCGCCGCGCCGGTAGCGCCGAGTAGTGCCAGAGTCGCGGCGGCGATGACACCGCACATCGCCAACTGCCAGGATGCGACAACCGGTGTAGCGCCCCACTTTCGAGTCTGCTTGTACGTGAACGCAGTGGAGAAGACCTGGCCCGCAGGCAACGTCAGCGCCATTGCCGTACTGGCATAGATGACCGAGAGGTTCTTGAGGTGACCGGCAACCACACCAGCGGCATTGAGCAGACGTTGTTGAACGGACGCGTAACCGCTGAGTGAAATGAGTTGGGCCGCGACGCACGCGGCCACCCAACCCCAATGGATTTCGGTCAGGACCCGCCAGGCCTCACTTAGCCTGGGCCAGAGATATGCGCCTTCGACTATCAGGAGGGCGATGAGTGCTATCCCGAGCACCCACTTCAGCCACCAGAAGCGCCCTCTGGCCCGACTGGTCTCGGCCACGGGCGAGCGTGGTCGTCTCAGTCGCCGTGGGGTGTTTCCAGGCTGAGCCATCGACTCACCCTAACCAATTTGATCCGGATCGACCTCTGGATACTTTTCGGGCCACGCCAGATGCGTCAGTCGTCGGCGCCCACGCAGTTGGACTTGCTCGCCGAGTTCCCACTCGGCCTGTTCCTCTTCGTCGGCGAAGTACAACGCGCTCGTCGACGCCAGCACCCGGCTGGGCCGAAGTTTCGCGAGCTCGGTGAGCCGTGACGCCTCGTTGACCGGATCACCGATCACGGTGTACTCGAAACGTTCGGCAGCACCGATGTTGCCGGCGACCGCGAGCCCCGCGCTCACACCGATTCCGACGTCGAGGCCGGTGATGTCGTTGAGCTTGAACCGCAGCTCGCGAGCCGCAGCGAGGGCTGCCGTCGGAGCGTCGGGCCGATCGAGTGGTGCACCGAAGATGGCGAGTGCCGCATCACCCATGAACTTGTTGACAAAACCATGGTGACGATCGATGACGTCGACGACCACACGGAAGAACTCGTTGAGCAGTTCGACCACTTCACCCGGCGGGCGCTCGGCCGCGGCACCGGTGGATCCGACCATGTCGACGAACAGAACTGCCACGAATCGAGTTTCGCCGCCCAGCTCGGTACCGAACTTCAACGCGCGCCGGGCCACGTCCTCGCCGACGTGCTGACCGAACAGCTCACGCAGCAGACGACGTTCGTCGGACTCTTTCATCATGCGGTTGAAGCCGACCTGCAGCCGGCCGATCTCACTGCCGTCGAACACCTCGACGCGTACGTCGGTGGCGCCGCGCTGCACCCGCTCGATGGCGCGTCGCAGTTGGCGGATCGGATCGGAGATCTGGGTAGCCGTCAGCATCGACAGCGCAAAGGCCTGCACGATCGCCATGATCGAGATGAGCAGGATCGCCCACGCGAGAGAGTCGGGGGAGAACTCGAGATCGGTCGTGAGCTGCGTCGAGCACAGCAAGATGATGCCTGCGACGGGCATCAGCGTGCCGAGACCCCAGGTCATCGCCAGCCGGGTTCCGACGCCAGGCGCCATGGTCCGATCGAATTCGCCCTCGCTCAAGGCCTGGGCGGCGACCGGACGCAAAATGCGCTCACCGAGCATGTAGGTGAACCCGAAGGTCGTGGTCGCGGCCATGCAGACCGTCACGATCACGGCGATCGCGAGTCCGGGCATCTCGGTGATGGTCAGGAACACGAAGATGATGCCGCCCAGAATCCACAGCACCAGGTGGACGATGGCCTGGCGAAGCGGCGCGTGCAGTGCCGCCATCTGCTCGGACCTCGACGGTGGACCCCCGCGCAGCCGCCAGCGAATGACCGACTTCAACATCATCGCCGCCGCCGTGAGGCTGACGGCGCCGGCGAATGCCAGGTACACGCCGAAGATCGCGAAGTTGCGGACCCGGTCGGCAACTATCGCGTCGGACTCCTGGATCGGCACGCCGTACCGGACGAAGGCAAAGACCAGTACCGCGCCGATCAGATTGGCTGCGAGCATGGAGAGCATATAGAGGGGCCACCGGCTGCGGATGGTCACCGCTATTGCTCTGTATGAGGCCCGCACAGGGTTCAATTTAGCTGGCAGAGGTCGAAGTGTTGGTACGCGCGTCCGATTATTCGTCCGCTCACCTGTGTCGGCCGGGCCGGTTAGGCTCGCGATGTGAACGCAAACAGGGGGCGTGCGGAGCGAGCATCGAGGATGAACAAACCCATCTCCGCCGACGCTCGGGCGGTGCATCCCGGCGTGCGCATCGCTGCGGAATGGTCGTGGCGCCTCATTGTGATCTTCGCCGGACTGTTGGTTCTCGGGTACGTCGTACTCCGCCTCGAAACCGTGCTCATCCCGGTGGGGCTGGCTCTGCTGGCATCAGCTCTGCTGATCCCGATTGTCGATCGGCTACAGGTGTGGGGTGTTCCCCGCTCGGCAGCCGTCATCGTCGTTCTGCTTGCCTCGATCGGACTGGTCGCGGGAATCATGACGTTTGTCGTCGAGCAGTTCATCGACGGGTTGCCCCAGCTCACCGACCAGTTCACGGCCAGCGTCACGCAAATTCAGAACTGGCTCACCAGCGGTCCGCTGCACTTCAGCGAGGATCAGATCCGCCAGGCAGGTGATTCGGTCGTCAAGTCGGTGCAATCCAATCGTGAGTCCCTGACCAGCGGCGCCTTGACCACGGCGACAGTCATCGGCGAGATCTTCACCGGGGCATTGCTGACGCTGTTCACTCTCATGTTCTTCCTCTACGGCGGCGATCAGATCTGGCAGTTCGTCACCCGGATCGTTCCCACCGACGCGCGTCGTCGCGTACGGATCGCCGGTTCTGCAGGTTTCGGGTCGCTGATCGGCTACGTGCGCGCCACGGTCGCGGTTGCCGCCGCCGACGCGATCGGTATCGGTGCCGGCCTGGCGATCCTCGGGGTGCCGCTCGCCCTGCCGCTGGCGTCGTTGGTGTTCATCGGCGCGTTCATTCCGATCGTCGGTGCATTTCTGACCGGTTTTCTCGCGGTGCTTGTCGCTCTGGTCACGAAGGGTTTCCTGACGGCGCTGATCGTCCTCGGCATCATCATCGGCGTCATGCAGCTCGAAGCGCACGTGATGCAACCGCTGTTGTTGGGTCGCGCTGTTCGCCTGCATCCGCTGGCAGTCGTTCTCGCCATTACAACGGGCATCGTTCTCGCTGGAATCGTCGGCGGGCTCTTGGCTGTTCCGATCGTCGCGGTCCTGAATACCGCTATTCGTTCCCTCCTCGCCGACGACCCGGACATCGCGTACGCCGAACTGCACGTCGAAGATCCGGAAACCCCACTGTTCCCCGCCGAACCCGACGAGCCGCGCGCCGAGCCTCGCATCGTGAACCCCACTCCTCCCGATGACTGAGCCCACCCGCCGTCGTCGGCTGCACTATCAGCCGACCGTTCGCGAGGCGTCGGGTGTCGACACCGACCCTGATGCCCCGCTGTGGCGGGCGGCACAGGCATTTCGGCTCGTCACGCTGGTGTACGCGATCAGCTACCAGTTCGCCTCGGCCTCCGACTACACCAACTCTCGGCTCAGCTGGTTCTTCGTCGCTCTGATGGCCGTGTGGACCGGGGTGTCGGCACTGTTGCTCGGGACATCCGGTGCTTTGTTCGGGAAGAAGCTGCCGCGGTATCAGGTGGTGATCGCCGATCAGGTGGTCGTCATCTTGCTGATGGCGTCGACGAGGCTGGTCTCCGACCACGAGTGGTATCAGAATCACCAGACGCTGCCCACCACGCTGTGGGCCACCAACGCGGTCATCTCCGCGGCAATTCTCGGCGGGCCGTGGCTCGGTATGGCGTCCGGAGTTGTCATCTCGGCGGCCAGCGCGATCATCCGCGACCAGGTCAACCTGGACCTCTGGCGCGATGCGACGGCTCCCGTGCTCGTATCGGTCGGCCTGGCGTTGGGCTTGGCCACCACCACCGCTCGGCGCTCGCATCGACAACTCGAGCAAGCCGTCCGTCTGGCGGCGGCCACCGAAGAGCGCGAGCGTTTGGCACGCGAAGTACACGACGGCGTTCTGCAGGTGCTGGCGATGGTGCGCAGGCGAGGTGCGGCACTCGGCGGCGAGGCAGCTGAACTGGCTGCTCTGGCCGGTGAGCAGGAGGTCGCCTTGAGAATGCTGATCTCCGAGCAGGTTTCGGGCGCCGCGGCAGACGTCGGCGGACAGACAGTGGATCTGTGTCCGCTGCTGACCACGCAGGCAAGCACGTCGGTGTCGGTGTCGACGCCCGCGCACCCCGTCGTGATCGAGCGTGATCGAGCCATCGAACTGGCAGCCATCGTCGACAATGCTCTGTCCAATGTCGGGCTGCACGCCGGGCCCGCGGCGAAGGCATACGTATTGCTCGAAGATTTGCCGGACGAGGTGATCGTCAGCGTCCGCGACGACGGCGTCGGAATCCCCGAGGGTCGCTTGGCGCAGGCCGAAGCCGAAGGCCGCATGGGAGTATCGAAGTCCATTCTCGGCCGAGTGCAGGTGCTCGGCGGCACTGCAGTCCTGCAAACCGGGCCGGGGGAGGGCACCGAATGGGAGATCAACGTTCCGAAGGGGAAAAGTGAGCGTGGCTGACGAACATGGCGAGAATCCGGTGACGGTGATGGTCGTCGACGATCACCCGATGTGGCGCGACGGTGTCTCCCGGGACCTCGAAGCTGCCGGCTTCACCGTGAGCGCCACGGCGGAGGGTGTCGAGAGTGCGCGGCGCCGGGCCGCCGCCGTGCAACCGGCGGTGGTTCTGATGGACATGAACCTTCCGGACGGAAACGGTGCCGACGCCACCACCGCAGTTCTCGAGGTTTCGCCGAAGAGCAAGGTACTGGTGCTTTCGGCCTCTGCCGAACGTGACGACGTCCTCGACGCGGTCAAAGCCGGAGCGTCGGGTTACCTGGTCAAGAGTGCTTCGGTGGCGGAACTGCTCGAGGCCGTGCGAGCGACTTTCGACGGACAAGCCGTCTTCACCCCCGGCCTCGCCGGATTGGTGCTCGGTGAGTACCGCCGGATGTCGACGGCACCGGCCGACGATCGCGCACCCGAGCTGCCTCGGCTCACCGACCGTGAGACCGAAGTGCTCCGTCTTGTCGCCAAGGGGCTGAGCGCAAAACAGATCGCCACGAGGCTCTCGCTCAGCCACCGGACCGTCGAAAACCATGTGCAGGCAACGCTTCGGAAGCTTCAGTTGGCCAATCGCGTCGAGCTCACGCGATACGCGATAGAACAAGGTCTCGAATAACGTTTATCCTGGAAATCATGGAGGCCAGGAATCTACGCGTATCCGATGCCGAACGAGAGCATGTCGGCGAGCTGCTGCAGAAAGCTGTCGGTCAAGGGATGCTCTCGCTCGGTGAGTTCACCGAGCGCATGGACACTGCCTTGGCCGCAAAGACACGAGGTGAGCTCAACTCGGTTCTCGCCGATCTTCCGGGCATCACACTGATCTCCGACTACGACCCACCCGCGTATCCCAATGCGGGTCAGCCGATGTACCAAGGCCAGCCCTACCCGGCGCCGACGTACCAACCCCAACCGCCGCCGGTTCACCCGAGCCCGCCTTACCGCGCTCCCGTCGGGGCTCCGGTTGTAGGTACTTACGGAGCGGCAAATGCTGCCGTGATCCGTGGACGAATGGCGACGGTGACGCGGAACGGTGCCTGGATCGTTCCACCAGCTGTCGTGGTCGACACCAGAATGTCCAGTGTGACTATCGATTTCACGCGCGCGGTGATGCAGACGCAGGTCGTGAACATCTCGATCGACGACTACGCCAGCTCGATTTCACTGATCGTTCCCGAAGAGGCGACGGTGGACATGAACGGTGTCGAGGCAGTCGGGGGAAGCGCGTCGAACAAGGTTCGGTCCGGCCCACAGATGGGCCCGCTGCATCTGGTGGTGCACGGCAAGGTGCGATTCGGCAGTGTCACCGCGAAGCATCCCTTCGGTACCACGATCCGAAAGATGTTCGGCTCCTGACCTTTCAGTGATACGCGCGGGTCAACATCTCGGCGACGCACACGGGCTTGTCACCGTGTTCTCGTTCGAACGTCTGCGTCACCGTGATCTGGACACCGCCGTTGATCGGTTCGACTTTGCTCAACGTCGCGCGCATGCGGACACGAGAGCCGACCGGAAGCGGAGCGGGCAACCTGACCTTGTCGAATCCGCAGTTGAGAGCAAACGCAAAACCTTCGAGCGAGAACATTGCGTACGAGAACTTGGGGCCGAGTGAGAGCGTGTAGTTGCCGTGCGCGATGGTTCCGCCGAACGGCGACTCCTTCGCGCGATCCACATCGACGTGAATCCACTGATCGTCGCCGGTGACCCGGGCGAACTCGTCGATGGACTCCTGGGTGACATCGTGCCAGTCGCTGACGCCCAGCTCTTGGTTCAGGTTGGCGCTGAGGTCTTCTGCTCCGGTGAGTACAAGCATGAATTTTCCTTCGATCGGTAGGTGCTGACAGTCGGTCAGTGACTTTCGATGCCGAATCCCACACCGTGTGTCTGTGCGATCTCGGCGGTGGCAACGAGATCGAATTCGATCCCGAAGTCTGCTTCTACCCGCGCTGCAACCGATTCCGCGGCGGAACCTGCTTCGGCCAGTAGTTTCGGCATCAGTTCGAACAGGTCTTCCATCCCTCCGGGCGTGATGATTTCGAGAATCCGTGCTGGAGCGTCGTCGGGATTCCACACGGCGTGCCACTGGCCACGCGGTTTGAAGATCATGGCGCCGGTCTCCGCGTAGACGACCTCGTCTCCGACCATCGCTGCGACGCGGCCACTTTGAACCACCGTGTACTCGTCTTCCCGGCTGTGGCGATGGACCGGTGAGGTCATCGAATGCGGAGCGATGCGGTGTTGTACAAGAGAGAAACCTCCCTCGGTTTGTTTGTTACGAACCATCATCCGGACGCCGGTGGCCGCGAGGGTCCCGGCGAGGTCTTCGTCCGGTCCGAGGACGGTCGTGGTGGTGTTGTTCGGGGAATTCGGTGACATCGATTTGGTCCTTTGCCGTCGTGAACGTCGTTGGCCGTGCTCCGGTTTGTTGATTCCCGAATCATGTACCAATCGGTCTAGTGATGCAAGGTTTTGGCAATTTATGCACTTCAAGTGTTGTCGATATGTGTACTGATCGGTATATTGAACGTATGTCTACGAGAGATTTGTTGGTCGATGCCGCTGCCGATTTGTTGCAGCGGAAGGGCTACGCCGGAACGGGGGTGTCGGAAGTTCTCTCGGCTAGTGCGACTACCAAAGGTTCCTTGTACTTTCACTTTCCCGGCGGCAAGGAAGAACTCGCAGGCGAGGCTCTGAGGCGACGTGGCGAGGCAATGGCCGATTTCATCCGGCACCTGCTGGAGAGCTCACCCGATGCAGCCACCGCGATCTCGGCATTCGCCGCCGCATTGGCTGCGCGTTTGTCGGATTCGGACTACGAACGTGGATGCGCCCTGGCTACGGCAACACTGGATGCCGCAACCGAATCCGAGGTCATCCGCGGTGCTTGTGCGGACGGGTACAACTCGTGGCTCGCACTGCTGGCTCAGCGCCTCGAGGCAGACGGTTGGTCCCGCGAAGACGCCGAGTCCGAGGCAATTCTCGCTCTGTCCGCACTCGAGGGCGCGCTGGTCCTTGCTCGGGCGCGTCAGGATCCCGCTCCGCTTCACACTTCGGGTCGGCTTCTGTCCGAACGATTGCGGAACGCGGCACCTCGGCGTTAGTGCCCTGTCAGTCGATGATGCAGTCAGTCGAGGGTGCTGTCAGTCGAAGTTGTCCTCAGTTGAGTACGAGAAGTCCTCAGGCTGATCGAGTAGTACTACTCATCTGATCGGTTCGGCCACGCAGCAAGCTCGAAGCCATGACCACACCGAGCTTTTCCGCCGTCGATCCGCGACTGGTGACCGCCCTCTCGGCCGAGTGCGACAGCATCGGCCGGCAGTTGCGTCACATGGGCCAGAACCTGTCGATCCTGCAGACTCAGCTGGCCTCGGCTACTGCGACCCCGCCCATGGCGGTAGTCCCGGCACCCGCAGCTCCGGTGCCACAGGTGCCGCAGATGCCGCCAATGCGTTCTCAGCAGAGCGTGCCCGCGTGGCAGCCGCCGACGTATCCGGTTGCCGCACCTCGCCAGCCCTGGTGGCAACGCGACGGTGTCATCAGTCGACTCCTGGCCGCGGCCGGTGTCGCCGTCACACTGATCGGCGTCGTGATGCTGCTGGTACTTGCAGCGCAGGCCGGATTCTTCGGACCTCCGCTGCGGGTGCTCGGCGGTGCGCTCCTTTCCGGCGCCTTGGTGTTTGCCGGGGTGCGGGTCCACGGACGACCAGGGGGCAAAGTGGGGGCAATTGCCCTGGCTGCCACAGGTTTTGCAGGGATGTATCTCGATGTCGTCGCAGCCTCCGTTCTCTACGGTTGGGTGACGACACCGCTCGCGGTGGTGATTGCCTTCGGAATCGCCGCCGCCGGCGTTGCCCTCGCCGTGAAGTGGCATTCCGAATCGCTGGCGCTCATGATCGTTCTGGGAGCAGCGCTGCTGGCTCCCGTGTTGACGTCGGGAATATCGTTGACCCTCATCGGTTTCCTCTTCGCGATCCAGTCGGCGACATTCTCCGCCCAGCTCGGTCGTGACTGGAAGTACCTGGGCATGGCGCGCACCGTACCGGTGGTTCTCGCACTGCTCGCAGCGATAGCGTCGGAGTCCATCTTTGACGAATCCGGTAACAGTGCAGTGCAATTGGTGGTCAGTGCCGGCGTGGTTGCAATCGTGGGGGCCGGCTGCGCGATGGTTATGCAGTGGACGGGTTCGCCCTCGCGTGACGGCATTGCAGGGGCGTGGTCCACCGCTACCTTTGTTGTCTCGTCCCTTCCGCTGATGAGCGTCGGAGCCGTGCTCGGGCGCACCGAATCCGCAGTGCTGTACGGAATTGCTGCGGCACTACTTCTTTCGGCTGCAGCGGCGGCCAAGCCTTTGCCGACGCAACTGCGATTCGGACTGGGCGCAACCGGCGCCCTCGCATTGTTGCTCTGCTGCTTCTCCGGGGCGACTGAATCTCTGGTCGTACCGCTGATCCTCACGGTCGGAATGATCTTCCTC
The DNA here is from genome assembly GCF_029457415.1 of Rhodococcus sp. RCBS9. Classification (NCBI taxonomy): domain Bacteria; kingdom Bacillati; phylum Actinomycetota; class Actinomycetes; order Mycobacteriales; family Nocardiaceae; genus Rhodococcus; species Rhodococcus sp. RCBS9. The sequence goes on from NZ_CP120422.1 coordinate 3,748,344, forward strand.
GGAGTCTCGCTGTATGCGGGTTCGCGCTTCGTCTTCGCACTCGGAACCGCCTTTGCGGCAATCGGATCGATCGGATACCTCACGACGGTTCCGCCGGAAGCGTTGACGACCGCTCGCGCCGCGTCCAGGCAACTCGGTGCGATCACGGCACTCTCGAGCCTGACGGCGATAGGCGCGCTGGTGATGCTGGTCTGGGCGATTCACCGACTGAAGTTGATCGCCGATTCGAATGCAGCGGTTCTATGGGCGGCCGCAGGGTTCGGTGTCCTCTACGCGGTGACGTGCGCGCTCGTCTCATCCGGCGTCGAAATTTTCGACAGTGCAACCGGTTTCGTTGCCGGGCACAGCGTTGCAACCATCGTGTGGATGCTTGCCGCCACGTCAGCGCTGGTGCTCGGATTGAACAACCGCCAGCACGCTCGCGTCTTGCTCGGAGCCGGGCTTGCTCTCACCAGTGCGGCCGTGGCAAAGCTGTTCCTCTTCGACCTGGCCACACTCAGTGGGCTGGTGCGCAGCGTTGCCTTCCTGGTGGTCGGCTTGCTGCTCCTGCTGGTCGGGACACGTTATGCACGAGCCTTCGCCAAGCAGGAGCAGGAGCAGGTCAGCTTCGCTTCTGGCGAGCGATGAGCTCGCTCACGCTGATGGCGCCTGCGTCGTCAGGCCGGTGCCTGCCGGTGGCGTTGTCGTCGCCGTCAGGGGTGGCGTCCGAGACTCGGGGCTCGTTGGTAGGCGAAGGCGAATCCGTGAAAACCCCGTTACGACGCTCCGGAGCGGTCGGTGGAGGCGGCGACTGGGGGGTCGCCTCCACCGAGGTCGGGGCTGAACCGTTTGTTGCAGAGCCGTTGGTAGCACCGTTTGCGGAGCCGTTCCGGCTCGCGCCGTTGGAGCCTGAACTGCTGCTGGCAGCACCGTTGGTCGCCGAACCGTTTGTCCGCGAAGGCGTCCGGACCACCGGCAGTGGACGTGAGGCCGGGGGAGTCTGTTCCCGGGCCCGCAGGTCCGACAACCAACTCTCGATGGGACGCTCGACCGGCGCAGCGGGCGTGGGGTTTCTGCGCTTGTCGCTGGCATTCGGTTGCGGCCGGTACGAGGGATTGGGTACAGGTGCCTCGATCAGGTTCTGGGGGGCGCTGGCTGCACTCCCGATATCGAGACGACGTCGCGGTGCCGGCTTCTCCGCGGCGGGAGCCTCCGTGTTGGGTGCCTTGATCGCCATTTCGCTGAGCGGAATGGGCTCGGTGAGAGGATCGGGAACGCGAGGTCCGCTTTCCGGCTGTGCAGCCGGGGCAGGCGGCGGCATGACCCGCGAGGCCGCTTCGATCTTGCGCGGCTGCCCCGGTCCGGCGATCGCACCGACAGGCGCGATCTGCGGGACGTTCGCGAGTACCAGCTCGTTGTCGAGGATCGGCTCGCCCAGCCCGATCTTCTGCTGGATCCGCTTCATCCAGGCCGGAGCCCACCAGCAGTCGTCGCCGAGCAGTTTCATGGTCGCGGGGACCAGGAACATTCGGATGAGAGTCGCGTCGATGATCAGCGCGGAGATCATGCCGTAGGAGATGTATTTCATCATCACCAGATCGGACAGGCCGAATGCGCCGGTGACCACGATCAGAATCAGTGCGGCAGCGGTGATGATCCGGCCGGTATGTGCCGTGCCGATACGGATGGATTCGGTAGTACTCGCGCCCTGCGCGCGCGCTTCGACCATGCGGGAGAGCAGGAACACTTCGTAGTCGGTCGACAGGCCGTAGACGATCGCGATGATCAACACCAGGACGGGAGACATGATCGGTCCCGGCGTGAAGTTCAAGAGACCGGAACCGTGCCCGTCGATGAAGATCCAGGTCAGGATTCCGAGCGTCGAACCCAGTCCGAGCGCGCTCATCAATGCGGCCTTGATGGGCAGGACGAGCGAGCCGAACGTCAAGAACATCAGCAAGGTCGTCAGCAGGATGACGGATACGACCATCAGCGGCAGACGATCGAGCAATGCGTCGACGCTGTCCTGCTCGATGGCCGGAGTACCGCCGACCAGCACAGTTGTGCCCTCGGGCCAGTCCGCGGACCGCAGATAGTCGATGGTGGGACGTGCCTCGTTCCGCTCCGTCAGACCGGCCTTGAGGACGTTGACACCGTCCTTCGTCGCAACCTCCGGGGTGAACTTCTCGACCAGACCCGGCGCAGCATTTGCGGTCTTGGAAATCTGACCGAGGGTGGTGTTGTCGGCTCCCTCGATGACGAGTCGAACGGGCTCGGTGCGATTGCCGGGGAAGAGTTCGTCGAACTGCGCCTGCGCGACACGCGTGGGGCTGTCCGGGGGCAGGTACGTCTCGTTGATACCGCCGAACTTGATGCCCGTCAGCGGAATGATCATCAGCAGTAGAGCCGCGACGATCGGGACCGCGACCTTGAGCGGATGCTGCATGACCCAGCGGGTGAGCTTGCCCCAGAAACCGTTCTCGATTTCCTCGTTGGTCTTGGTCTGGCGCAGCTTCTTGAAGGTCAGCGCGTCGATCCGCTTGCCGAGAATGCCGAGAATCGCGGGAAGAATCGTGATGGACGAGATCGCGGCAAGCATGACGGCAGCAATGGCGCCGTAAGCCACCGATTTGAGGAAGCCCTGCGGGAACAACAGCAGACCGCCAAGGCTGACGGCAACCATGGTCGCCGAGAACATGACCGTTCTACCCGCCGTCATGACCGTTCGGCGTACTGCGGTCGGGGTGTCGTACCCCTCGGCTATCTCTTCTCGGAAACGGCTGACGATGAACAGTCCGTAGTCGATCGCGAGACCCAGGCCGACCAGAGAGACCACGGGCGCAACAAACGCGTTGACCTCGGTGAAGTTGGTGATCAGTCGAATGATGCCGTTGGCGCCGATGACGGTCAGACCGCCGACGATCAACGGGAGGGCAGCAGCGACGACGCCACCGAAGACGAAGAACAGCAGGACACCGACAGCAGGAATCGCGAGCATTTCCATGCGCTTGATGTCGTTGGCCATCGTGTCGTTGAGCGAATTCGCGACAGGTTGCAGGCCGGCGAGTTGCACGTCGACGCCGTCGATGTAGAACTGCGACTCGACGTCGCGGAAGTTGTTGGACACCGCGGTGTCGTTGTCTCCGGCGATCGCGATGCTGGTGACCGCGTGTTGCTTGGTCTTGTCCGCCAGGGCCGCCACCGAGAGACCGTTGTCGACCTTGAAGTACGAGCCGTTGATCTTCATGATCTGGTCGGGGTTGTCGGCGACGAGTCGCTGCAGATTGTCGATGACCTTCGCTTGGAACTCGGGGTCGTCGACGGTCTTGCCCTCCGGCGCCGTGTACAGCGCCAGAACGTCACCCGTCGTGCTGCGTCCGAACGTGCCGTCAGCGAGTTTGGCAGCCTCTACCGATTCCGACCCCGGATCGTCCCAGCCGCTCTGGCTGAGATGATCCTGCAGGCTCAGGCCGTACGCAGCGAGCCCGAGGAGCCCCGCCACCATGACAGCGATGACGGTGAAGCGGGCTCGATAGACGATGCTTCCCCAGCTGGCGAACACTGATCAACTCCTACTCGGCAACACTTTTTCGCCCGATGAGCAGGGCAGAAAGCGGTCGGAACGGCTGCAACCAGGCGCCCTCGTCGGGCAGGGTGTCCAGGCTTACCCGTGGCAGAGGCTCACGGAAGACACCTGGGATGTCCTCGAGATCGACGAAGTCCAAGATATCGGACGACACAGCCCAGCTGGCGTGTTCACGGAACCCGAGAACCTGGACCGGGATACCGGTTGCTGCGATGTCCTCGAGAGGTTCGCGGAACGCTTGGCCGTCGGCGGACGCGACCATGATTCCGGCGAGGCCCTCGCCGTACCGGAGCGCGATGTGCTCGAGCATGTCCGAATCGACATCGCTGTCTTCATCGACCTTCGGCTTGGCGAACACCGCGAAACCCACGTTACGCAAGGCTTCGACCCAAGGACGAACGACGTCGGCGCTGCCGGACGCGATGTTGGTGAAGACGGTCGCTTCAGGCTCGAGCGTGCCGCTGTTCTGTGCGGACAGTTCGGCGGTGCGAGAGAGCAGCCAACGACCCAAAGCGTCGAATCGTGGCCGGTAGGCGGCGGTAGGCCGGCCACCGAGGATAGCGCCGAGGCCCATGTCGAGGTTAGGGGCGTCCCAGACCAGAAGCACCCGCTTGGGGTGGCGGGAGTCACGACCGAAGTCGAGAGGAGATTCCGACGACGTCACGTCGTCGGATAGCTGTTCGCTGACGCTCATGCTCTGATCTTCCCCCATATAAGCTCGGTGATTGCACTTCCGACCTTATGGGCTTTGTCCTCGAACTTGGTGACCGGACGCTCGTGGGTCATCGGAGACTCCCAGTCGAGTGCGGTCAGCAGCGGCTCGGCATTGCCGGCTTCTTCGATCCATTCGGCGTACTCGGCGTGATCGGTTGCCACGTGCAGAACTCCGCCGGGCTTGAGGCGGTTGGCGATCAGCGAGAACGTCGGCCCCTGCAGGAGGCGACGCTTGTGATGGCGGGCCTTGGGCCACGGATCCGGGAAGAACACCCGGACGCCCGTCAGGGACTCGGGGGCGACCATGTTCTCGAGTACGTCCATCGCGTCACCGCGCAGTACGCGGACGTTGGGAATTTCTTCGCGTTCGACCTGCTGGAGAAGCTGCGCGAGCCCGGGGCGGTACACCTCGATCGCGATCAGGTTCACGTGCGGTTCCGCCTTGGCCATTGCGGCCGTCGCGGTGCCGGTACCCGAACCGATCTCGATGATCAGGGGTGCTTCGCGTCCGAACCAGGCGTTCGCGTCGAGCGGTGTGTCCGAGACGTCGGCGCCGATGAGCGGCCACTGACGGTCCCAAGCCTGCTGCTGTGCGTCGGTCAGCGCACCCCGGCGAGAGCGAAAGCTGGTCACTCTCGGATGGAGACGGGACCCCTTGGTGTGGTCCGTCTGCCCCGTGTCAGGGGTCTGCGGTGCATGCTGATCGGCTTCGTTCACGAACCCATTGTCACGCATGACCCCCGTTTAGCGCAGACGGGTCTGAAGTTTGAGTTGAGACTTTCCACGGAAAGTCCTGAAACCGTCGACTTCGGACTGTCGGCGAAAGGGCGGTGTCACCTGCCGTCCTTGCCGAGAACCTGACAGAATCTCACCGACACGATGGGGACGTGGGGTGGGGATGAACACAGGATTTGCATGCAGTAATTGGTCACGAATGTTGCCCGCAGAATCGATCGACGACGCCTGCGTGGAGCCGATCGATCAGTTGCGCGCTCTGGCATATCGGCTGACATCGATCGATTCGGGAGCCGCCGAGGCGGTTCACTCGGTGCTCGGATCGCTGACAGCGCCGCTCGAATTGGTGGTCGCCGGGCGAGCCGGGGTGGGGCGGTCGTCGTTGGCGCGGATCCTGGGGCGCGACGACCGGTTCTCGCGCAGAGTTGTCGGCGCACCGGTTGTGGTGACCGAGTCGAGGGCATTCGATGTCCCTGGAACGTCGAACCCCGATCTGGGTCGTCGTTGCGTTGTCTACGTGGTGGTCGACGCGGTCCGCGACGTCGACGGCCGAGCCATTGCTCGAGTTTCCGATCGTGTGGTCGTCGCTGCGAACAAGGCTGACTTGTTCGGTCCGCGCTGGGACGAGGCGCTGGGACGGGCGGCGGAAATCTCGGAGAACGTCGGCGTGCCCACGGTTCCGGTGGAGACACTGACCGGGCGCGGCGTCGAAGAGTTGTTCGCGGCTCTCGGACCTGTTCTGGAGGCGCAGTGGTGGGGCCGGGTCGAGCAGATCGGCCCGGCGCTGAGGCGATCTGCCTCGCGCAGCATTGCGGGCAGGGACGAGATCGAGTTGTATCTGAGTTCGGACTCCGCGGTGTTGTTCGGCGCTGCGGCGGCGATGATGAGCCCCGAAATTCGAGCCCTGCGTCAAGGCGAGCCTCCCGATCCTCGTACCGCTGACGACGCGGGCACGTGCAGCCGGTGGTGGGGCGAGCTCGTGGACGAGTCGGAACAGTGTCCGCAACAAAGGGTCTCACTGATTCGACGCGGGTATGTGCGTCGGTGGGCGCAGCTCGGAGGCGATCGCTCTGCCCCGGCGGTGACCGATGAATAGCGTTTCGGTACTTCCGGATTCGGTGCTGCGCGTGGTGCAGCGATGGAATCCGGCATCCGATCCGGGTCGCCAGGTCGCCGCCGAAACATGCAGGGGCACTCGCATTTACGTTGTCGGTCCACCAAGGTGTGGACGGGAAGACGTCGCGCAGATGTTCGATGCTTCGGATGATTGTTCGTCAGTGACACGCGAGGTGGACGCCGACGTCGTACTTCTGGTCGTCGATGCCGCCAGTGTGATCGGACGCGAGGATCTCCTTCTCCTCGGCGACGCTGCGGCGAGCGGAACCCCGGTGGTGGTGGCGCTGACCCGCGTCGACGTCTATCGAGACTGGCAGGCGGTGCGCCGGCGTGATGCCGAGATTCTCGCTTCGCACTGCACCGCTTTTGCGCAGGCTCCCGTGGTCCCGATTGCGCCTGGTCAGGAGCAGTCGCTCGTTGCGGTCGTGAGCCGGGCGGCACGGGAGAGGGAAGCAGGTGGTTCGGATTCCGGAGTCATCGCACAGACGCGCCGGATGATCGAGATGGAGATCCGGAATCTACGTGACGGTGTTCCTGGTGCCGAACTGCGGGCAGAGCGATCGCAGCTGCTCGCAGACCGTGACGGCCGGCGAGGCGAACGCCTGGTGCAGGTGCGAAGCCGACTGCAACGAGCGCGCGGGGATCTGTCACAACAAATCGCCGAGGCAACCCGGGCGACGGTCGCCGGGGCACGTGCCTGGGTCGACACGGCCTCGCGAGCCGAATTGGGCAGCGTGCCGACGCGACTGCAGCACGAGGTCGACCACCACACCCGGGTGTTCGACGCCGCGATGGCGGCAGCGGTGGAAGTGGCGGGCACGACCGGATACATGCCTTCCCCACGGATTCCGGAGGGCCCGCCGCGCCGTCAGCGCGGAAACGAGGACCGGGTGACAATTCTTGTCGGCGCGTCCGCGGGTCTCGGCCTCGGCCGTATCGCAGTGACTCCGCTGGAAATGATTCCGGCCTTGGAGTTCGCAAGTATCCCCGTGACGTTGATTCTGGGTGGCGCCGCGGCGTGGTGGTTGGCGCGAACTCGCGGGCTGACGGCGGATCGTGCCTACTCCAGGTCGTGGATTGTCGAATCGATGTCGACGGTTCGCGCACAGTGGGAGCAGCGAGTCCAGAGTGTTCTGCTTGAGGCCGAGGCGGATCTGGGAGCGGCGATCATGGCGGAGAGCCGCGAGCAGGTGGCGTCGGCGCAGGCCCGAATCGTGGAGATCGACGGTGAACTTCGTGAGCTCGCCGCGGCCAGATCGGGTCAGCTCGCGTCGTGCGAGCGCGACCTCGCCGTTTTGAACGCCGCCTACTGATCATTCCGCGAGTGCAGAGTTCTCCACAGTGCCGCAATTTCGGCCTCGACTGATCGTCGGGGTCTGGTAATACTGAGCGGACGGTTTCGGTAGGGGTTGCCGAAGCAGTAGGTCACCATCCAGTAGGGGGAGTAATGGACGCATTTCTGATCACGGCCGGACACATCGACGGGCACGAAGCCGAAGCGCTCGATCCTGGGCGTATCGAGCCCGAGGCCTTCGGGCCCGCGTCGGGACCGGTCGATGCCGGCGACCTGAACTTCGACGCCTTCGACTTGGACGGTGACGGAACGGTCGACAGCCGTGTCGTCCACTCCGACGACGCCGTCGTGATCGTGTCCGATTTCGATCGCGACGGTAGCGCCGATCGCCTCACGATGATCGACTCGGACGGCGACTACTCGGCCTGGGAATGCAGTCGAGACGACGAAGGCGCCCTCGTGTGGCAGAAAATCGATGCCGGAGCGCTCTGAAAAGCTTCCGTTTATGTGCTCTGAGCGCCGGGTAGGCACCTGAACACACCAACTGAATCGTTTCTGTGACATTTCTGACCGCACCCGATTACCTGCAGGTGAACAGCCAGCGTTAACCTCAATACATAGGACACCCGGCGTCCGTGAAATCCACGTGAGTGGATGACGCGGCTGGACCCCGTCGAGAGGGGGACACCGGGATCGACTGGTATCGGGGCGCTGCAGTTCGCATCCGGTGTCACGAGAACCCGGTTCCGGCTCACCCCAGGAGAGTTTGATGACCTCAGCGACCATTCCCGGTCTCAATGGAACTGACGGCACGCCCCCCACGCAGCACAAGGAACTGCTTGCATGGGTGCAAGAGGTTGCCGAACTCACCCAGCCTGATCGCGTCGTCTTCGCAGACGGCTCGGACGAAGAATGGGACCGACTGACAACGAAGTTGGTCGAGGCAGGAACCTTCACCCGCCTCAACGACGAGAAGAAGCCGAACTCTTTCCTCGGCAACTCCGATCCGTCCGATGTCGCGCGAGTCGAATCGCGTACGTACATCTGCTCGAAGGAAGAAATCGACGCAGGTCCCACCAACAACTGGATGGACCCGGCGGAGATGCGCACCCTCATGGGTGACCTGTACCGCGGTTGCATGCGTGGACGCACCATGTACGTCGTGCCGTTCTGCATGGGCCCCCTCGACGCCGAGGACCCGAAGCTGGGCGTCGAGCTCACCGATTCCGAGTACGTCGTCGTCTCCATGCGCGTCATGACCCGCATGGGCAGCAAGGTTCTCGACAAGCTCGGCACCGACGGGTTCTTCGTCAAGGCGCTGCACTCGCTGGGCGCTCCGCTGGCCGAAGGCCAGGAAGACGTCGCGTGGCCGTGCAACGACACCAAGTACATCACCCACTTCCCCGAGGATCGTGAGATCTGGAGCTTCGGTTCCGGCTACGGCGGAAACGCTCTCCTGGGCAAGAAGTGCTACTCGCTGCGTATCGCCTCGGCAATGGCGCACGACGAGGGCTGGCTGGCCGAGCACATGCTCATCCTCAAGCTCATCTCGCCCGAGGACAAGGCCTACTACATCGCGGCGGCATTCCCCTCCGCTTGTGGCAAGACCAACCTCGCGATGATCCAGCCGACCATCCCCGGGTGGCGCGCCGAGACCCTCGGTGACGACATCGCCTGGATGCGTTTCGGTGAGGACGGACAGCTGTACGCCGTCAACCCGGAATTCGGTTTCTTCGGCGTGGCTCCCGGCACCAACTGGTCCTCGAACCCCAACGCCATGCGCACCATCGACCAGGGCAACACGGTCTTCACCAACGTCGCTCTGACGGACGACGGTGACGTCTGGTGGGAAGGCCTCGAAGGCGACCCGCAGCACCTGATCGACTGGAAGGGCAACGAGTGGACGCCCGAGTCGGGCACCCATGCGGCTCATCCCAACTCGCGTTACTGCACCCCGATGTCGCAGTGCCCGATCATGGCTCCCGAGTGGGACGACCCGAAGGGCGTGCCGATCTCGGCAATCCTGTTCGGCGGACGCCGCAAGACGACGGTTCCGCTGGTCACCGAGGCTCGCGACTGGCAGCACGGCGTCTTCATGGGTGCAACGGTCGGCTCCGAGCAGACCGCAGCAGCCGAAGGCCAGGTCGGTACGGTTCGCCGCGATCCGATGGCAATGCTGCCGTTCCTCGGCTACAACGTCGGTGACTACTTCCAGCACTGGATCGACCTCGGCAAGTCCGCGGACGCGTCCAAGCTCCCCAAGGTCTTCTACGTCAACTGGTTCCGCCGCGGCGACGACGGACGCTTCCTGTGGCCAGGCTTCGGCGAGAACTCCCGCGTCCTGAAGTGGATCGTCGAGCGTATCGAGCACAAGGCTGCCGGTATCGACACCCCGATCGGCGTCGTTCCCACCGGATCGGCACTCGACATCGAAGGACTGGACGTGTCGGACGCCGACATCACCGAGGCCCTCGCGGTCAACATCGACGAGTGGAAGGCCGAGATCCCGCTCATCGAAGAGTGGTTCGACTTCGTCGGCGAGAAGCTGCCGACCGGCATTCGCGACGAGTTCGAAGCTCTGAAGCAGCGGTTGGCCTGATAAACCGCCCCCGTATGTAGTGGCCTGATGCCGCATTGGTTCAATTTGATGAACCGATGCGGCATCGGTCGTCTGTATGCCCTTGCCTGTAGCCGTTAAGCAGTTCAGCCGTTATGCAGTTCAGCCGTAAAGCAGTGATCAGCGAGCGGGTCGACACACTCGATCCTCAGGAGGACCAGATATGAGCGGGATCTACAACAACGTGACCGAATTGGTCGGGCGCACCCCGATCGTGCGGCTCAACCGTCTGACCGAGGGCCTGGACGCACAGGTCGCCGTCAAGCTCGAGTTCTACAACCCGGCCAACAGCGTCAAGGACCGGATCGGCGTGGCGATCATCGACGCCGCCGAGAAGTCCGGAGCACTCAAGCCCGGTGGCACGATCGTCGAGGGAACCAGCGGTAACACGGGTATCGCACTCGCCATGGTCGGTGCTGCTCGTGGCTACAAGGTCATCCTGACCATGCCCGAGACCATGTCCACCGAGCGTCGCGTGATGCTGCGTGCTTACGGCGCCGAGATCGTGCTGACCCCGGGATCCGAGGGCATGGCCGGTGCGGTCGCCAAGGCCAAGGAAATCGTCGAGCAGACCGAGAACGCCGTCTCGGCCAGCCAGTTCGCGAACCCGGCCAACCCGGCCATCCACGAGGCAACGACGGGCGAAGAGGTCTGGGCCGACACCGACGGCGCCGTCGACATCTTCGTGTCCGGCATCGGCACCGGCGGCACCATCACCGGCGTCGGACGCACCCTTCGCAAGTACAAGCCCGAGGTCAAGATCGTGGGCGTCGAGCCCATCGACTCGCCGATCCTCAACGGTGGCCAGCCCGGCCCCCACAAGATCCAGGGAATCGGCGCGAACTTCGTGCCCGACGTCCTCGATCGCGAGATCTACGACGAGATCATCGACGTCTCGTTCCCCGATTCCATCGAGGTCGCTCGCGCACTCGGCACCAAAGAAGGCATCCTGGGCGGCATCTCGTCCGGCGCCATCGTCTGGGCAGCACTCGAGTTGGCGAAGCGTCCGGAAAACGCCGGCAAGCTGATCGTGGCTGTCGTGTGTGACTTCGGCGAGCGTTACATCTCCACCCCGCTGTTCGAACACATCCGGGACTGAGACTTGTGAGTATCCTCGGGACAATTCGCGAGGACCTGCAGGCTGCGCGCGGTCAGGATCCTGCCGCGCGCAGCAATGTGGAGAACGCGCTCGTTTATTCAGGGCTGCATGCTATTTGGGCGCATCGGGTTGCACATCGCATGTGGGCCGTCCCTGCGCTACGCGGCCCGGCGCGAGTGCTCTCGCAGCTGACACGCTTCGTCACCGGCATCGAGATTCATCCCGGTGCCACCATCGGTCGACGGTTCTTCATCGACCACGGCATGGGCGTCGTGATCGGGGAGACGGCCGAGGTCGGTAACGACGTGATGCTCTATCACGGCGTCACTCTCGGTGGTCGCTCGCTCGAACAGGTCAAACGTCACCCGACGCTGGGTGATCGGGTAACCGTCGGCGCTGGTGCCAAGATCCTCGGACCTGTCGTCATCGGTGAAGGTAGCGCTATCGGCGCCAATGCCGTTGTCACCAGAGATGTTCCGGCCGAATCCATCGCGACGGGTATCCCGGCGGTGGCGCGGCCACGGACCACCAAGGAAAAACTGGTGGACCCGAACAGCTACATCGATCCGGCGATGTACATCTGAAGCACTCCTTCTTCGATGGCCACCCTCGTGTAGACGGCGGGTGGCCGTCGGCGTCTGTTCAGGCTCGCGTCAGGTGCCACCCGCGACGTCCCAGTACGACGGCCGTCGCAGCGCCCAATGCTGCTCCGATCAGGGGATAGCAGGCCAGGACGAGCCAGCGTGGATTGTCCGATCGGGCGTCGAAAGCGATGTTCAACGACGACTCGTAGTCCCGAGCCATCTGTACGCCGCGCAGTGGTACGTAGGAACCCTGATAGACGATGGTCTCGTCAGGACTGGTCATCACGTCGATCAGACTGCCCACCAGGGGAATTCCCCCGACGACAAATCCCAGAACCGCCAGAATCACGATCAGTGCGCGCATCGGACGAGCCTATCGCCCGGCCGGAAGTTCAGACTGTGATCGACGGTTCTTCGGGGGTCGAGAGGGTCAGGATCGCCCGCACGACACGTGGGCTCTGCTCGAGTGAGCGCTCGAGTTCGCGCAACGTGTGGGCAACTCGGGATTCCGCGTAGTCACCGACCAGGTCGACGCTGGCCACCAGGTAGACCTGTCGCGGCCCGAGGTATTCCATACGCAGGAACGTGATTCGGTTGATCTCGGGCAGTTGGGTGAGAGCTTCGACGGCTGCTGCCCGCAGCGTCGGTGAGGCCTCTTCGCCGACCAGGAAGCGGCGGTTCCGATCTATCAGGATGATTGCGATGACCCCGAGGAGAATGCCGACGAAGATGGAGCCGAGGGCGTCGGGGATGGGTGAACCGGTGACCTGGTGCAACAGAACACCGACGAACGCGATGACCAAACCGATAAGTGCCGCAGCATCTTCGGCGAACACGGCCCGAGTCGTCGGGTCGGATGTGTTGAGTGCCTGGGTCATGACGTCGCGGTTCACGGCGGACGCTTCGTTTCGGAGTTGTTTGTACGCCTGCCGGAACGAGATGCCTTCGAGGATGAACGAGACGCCGAGGACGGCGTAGGCGACACCGAAGTCGGACGCCGGTTCGGAATGGAACAGTTCCTGGATGCCATGAGTGATCGAGACACCCGCGCCGAGTGCAAACAGTCCGAGAGCGGCGAACATCGACCAGATGTATGCCTCCCGGCCGTAGCCGAGTGGCTGGTCTCGGTCGGGAACCCTTTTCGAGCGGCGGTTCGCGATCAGCAGCAGCACTTCGTTGCCGGTATCGGCCCAGGAGTGGGTGGCCTCTGCGACCATCGATGCAGATCCGGTGACGATGGCGGCCGCCGTCTTGGCACCGGCGATCAGCGCGTTCGCCGCAAACGCCAGTACGACCGTCGTGGTGCTCTCGTCGGCCGATGCTTCCGTTTCGGTGCTCACGATTCTCAGGCTAGGCGGGTGACGACGGTTTCGTGCGGTGACGCTCGGCGACGGAGTGCAGCAGTGTGGCGACGGCGTCGTGGAACTGCGTCAGGCCCGGCTCTTCGACGGGAAAGTGCCCGCACCCGTCCAGCATCACGAATTCGGTGGGTGCGTTGATGCGGCGGAGGAACTGCAGGCTCAGTTCGGGTGGCGTCCATCGGTCGTCGGCCGGGTGGGTGAGCAGAACGGGCGTCGTCCGAAATGCTTCGGGTGCGGTGTGCTCGAACGAGAAGTAGCTACTGAGGAATCCGAGTGGCACCCGAACACTGCCACCGCGCGGATCGGTTGCGCACAGCGTTGCGAGCTCCCGATTGCTGCTCATGTTCGTCACGTCGGCGACCCAACGGATGGGCACGCGGATACGGCCCACCAGTCGTTCGGTGCGCCGCATCAGGGGAGCGCCGTAGACACCCATCGGGCCGAACCGCGCCGCGGCAGCTCTGGCCGATGGATCCGAGGGATCGAGCAGGCAGGTAGCGACGACGGCGTCGGCCAGACCGGTCCGCGCGGCCACCTCGTAGGCCAGCAGACCGCCGATGCTGGCGCCCAACAACACAAGCGGCCGATCGTCGGCCGCCTTCTCGGCCCGGACGAGATCGCAGAGGAGATCGACCCACTGCTCGTACCGGACGCCGGCGGGATCGGCTACGACGGTGTCGCCGTACAGCGGAAGATCAGGGAAGAGGACTTCGGCTCCGAGTTTCACGCCGATCCCGGCGAACGGCCACAACGCGCCCGAGTAGCCGCCGGCGCCGTGGATGCCGAGAACACGAACCGGCGCGTCTGGAACCACGGCCCGTGCGACGTGGACGGTGTTGCCGTTCCACTCCCACCACGTCGGGGTCGGCGCCGGCATGTGGTCGGTGTACCGGTCGGGCATAAACTTCGAGTAATCGGCGCTGGTCACCTACACAATTCTCGGTATCGGCGTCGCGGCTGACAACTCGCATCGGAGGACCGTGTCGACTCGGCGGAAAAGGCCCTCCCAGCAGCGCTCGAGGGCTACCTACGACGCGATCCTGGAGGCAGCTACTCGCGTTTTCGCTTCGGAAGCCATGGCAGCGACCACCAACCGGATCGCTGACGAAGCAGGGGTGTCGGTGGGCTCGCTCTACCAGTATTTCGGCGACAAGTACGAGATCCTCTCGGAGTTGGCGAACCGTCACGTGAGTGCTGCGCGGGAGAGTTTTGCTCTCTGCCTTGCCGACATCGTCGAGCGTGAGCTCTCCCCGGACGAGGCCGTCCGGATGTTGGTGGAGTGCGCGGTCGAAGTGAACAGTAAGCCGCGAGAGTTCTTTCACCTGCTCTACGATCAGGTTCCGCGTACGCGTGAGCTCATCGAGCAGGTCGAAGAAATGAATCGTCAACTGGTACTAGGCTTTTCGGAGTGCCTCCAGAGCCACGGTTTCAGTGCGGAGGATGCGTTGCTGACGTCGCGGCTGACCGTGACTGCCGTGGACAGTCAGGTGCATCGGGTTGTGCTGGAATCGGATTCACCCGAAGAACTTCGAGTGCGAACGGAAGCCGTCGTACGGCACGCGAGATCGATGATCGGGTCGCAACCTTGATCCGGTGTCGAGAATGGTGACCACAGTCCGTTATGGTTCTGACGTCATCATCGAGGTAATGGGAAGTCGGTGCAATTCCGGCGCGGTCCCGCCACTGTGAGGTCGTCCCTGCGTCGACCGTAGCCAGATACCACCCTCGTTGACGTTGTGTCATGCCACGAGGATGGATCGGTCACACCATGAATGCTGTTGGCGGAGCTCTGTCTCCACCTACCCACCTGCCTTCGCCGAAGGCTGGTGCGCCTCGAGGACGGCTCAGTCCGGGTATCGTGCTGCCCGCTCTGCTGGTCGTCGCCGTGCTCTCTGCTGTGTGCGCGTTGGCATTCGGATCCGAGATGCTCCCCGTGTCCACTGTGGTGGACGTGGTGCACTCGCGCTTCGGAGGCCCACCCGTCACGCGTTCCGAACTTGCGATCGTGTGGGGGATCAGAGCACCTCGGGTACTGCTCGGTCTGGCCGTCGGCGCTGGTCTTGCCGTCGCCGGCGCGGTGGTGCAAACCCTCGTCCGTAACGCTCTTGCCGATCCCCACCTGCTGGGAGTGTCGTCCGGCGCGAGTGTCGGTGCCACCGCCGTCATCACCACCGGACTGTTCGCCGGCGCGGGAGTGTGGGCGCTCAGTTTCGGCGCGATGATCGGGGCGTTGGGAGCTGCGATTCTCGTCTTCACCATCGCGACGCTGCAAGGCGGTATCACTCCACTGCGATTGGTTCTGACCGGCACCGTTACCGCATCCGCCCTGTCGGCGATCGCGAGTTTTCTGGTGCTGCGTACCAATGATTCCCAGGCCGCGCAGTCCGTATTGTTCTGGCTCCTGGGAAGTTTGGCCGGGGCATCCTGGGACAAGTTGTGGGCGCCGGTCATCGTTGTGTTCCTGCTGACGGCAGCGGTGTTCGCGCTGCACGGTTGGCTGGACGCGCTGGCGGCCGGGCCGGACGTCGCGGCTTCGCTCGGTATTCCCATCCGAACCCTGCGAAACGTGCTGTTCGGCGTGCTGGCAGCGTTGGTCGGCACGATGGTTGCGGTGTCCGGCGCGATTGCCTTCGTAGGCCTGGTCATACCGCACGTCACACGCATGCTTGTCGGAGCCAGACATCGAGTGGTGTTGCCGGCGGCAGCGCTGATCGGCGCGTCGTTCCTGGTGTGGGTCGACGTCGTGGCGCGGACCTCGTTGCGGCCGACCGAGATCCCGCTGAGCGTGGTGACCGGGGTGATCGGTGCACCGCTGTTTCTCCTGCTTCTCGGCCGTCGGCGCTACCGATTCGGTGGCAGTTCGTGAGCGCCCGAGCCCTGGCGCTGACCGCGTCCGGAGTAGTTGTCCGCATCGACCGTCGAACCATCGTCAAAGGTGTCGACATCGCGGCCGACGCCGGCGCAGTGGTCGGCGTGGTTGGTCCGAACGGCTCGGGCAAGTCGACGTTCTTGCGTGTTCTCGCCGGTCTCGGGCCGATCGCCGGCGGTGACATTCGTGTCGGCGGCGACTCCGTGCACGCGATGCCCGCGCGGTCGCGGGCCAAAGCCATTTCCTTTGTGGCGCAGGAAGAGCAGAGTCCCGCCGATTTGTTGGTTCACGAGTACGTGAGTCTGGGCCGCACACCACATGCAAAGCCCTGGAGCGTCGGTGGAAAGCACGGGAATGCCGTCGTCGATCGTGCTCTGGGCGAGGTCGGAATGATCGAGCACCGGTTCTCTTCGATGGACACGCTTTCCGGCGGTGAGCGTCGGCGGGTGTTTCTCGCCCGAGGTCTCGCGCAGGACGCCGGTGTGCTCATCCTCGACGAGCCGACCAATCATCTCGACATCCGGCATCAACTCGAACTGCTCGATCTGGTCCGGTCGTTGGACCGGACGGTGATCATGGCACTGCACGACCTCGATTTGGCTGCGGCAGTGTGCGATCGGGTGCTCGTGCTCGCGGATGGAGTGGCCAGGGCGTTCGGACATCCATCCGACGTACTCACCACCTCGGTGGTGGCAACTGTTTTCGGCGTCGAGACTTTCGAACTCGTGAACCCCGCGACAGGCCGTTCACACCTCGTATTCGAATCACGAAATTCTCAACCACAACAATCATTTTCGGAGAGTGCACTTTGATACAGGTCAAGACCCGCGCGTCGTTCGGTGCGGTTGTAGCCGCGACAGCGTTGTTGACAGTTGCCGGCTGCTCGGCAACTGCACCGGTGGACGAAGCTGCAGACAAGACTTCGGTCACGCTGGAGAACTGCGGAACGGAAAGCACTTTCCAACTTCCGATCGAAAAGGTTGTTGCCACAAGCAATGCGGCCAATATCGGTACCATTCTCCGAGTCGGCGGTCTGGATCGTCTCGCTGCCGTCGTGTTGAACACGAACAACGACGCGGTCATGGACTCGATGTTCGGTCCCGGAATCGCCGACGTCCCACACCTGGACGGAACGATCACGATGGAGACGATTCTGGGTAAGCAGGCGGACCTGGTGGTCGGCTCCTACAGCGGCTTGTTCAAGGGCGCCTCCGGTGTGACGCCGGAATCGCTGCAGAGCAACAACATCGATGCATATGTGATCTCCGATAGTTGTCGGCAGAGTGCCGCAGCGGATTCCGCGCTCGGCACGATGGGTCCGTGGGATGCCCTTCGTGCGGACGTGACCAATTACGGAAAGCTGTTCGGAACCGAGGACATCGCCGCCGAGGCATTGACCGAATTGGATTCACGTTCGGCACGTCTGGAGTCCGCGCCAGATGCCGCCGACAAGCCGAAGGTTTTGATCTACGACAGCGGTGAAGAAGATCTGTACACCAGCGGAGGCAACGGAGCCCCCAACGGAATCATCGACGTCGCCGGGGGAACCAACGTGTTCGCCGACGTCGACAACACCTGGTTCAAAGCGAGCTGGGAGACCGTCGCGAAGGCAGAACCCGACGTCATCGTGATCATGGACTACAAGAAGAGTGCCGACGAAGTGCAGGGCAAGATCGACGCGATCAAGAGCCGAGAAGGCCTGCGTGACCTCGACGCAGTCAAGCAGAACCGTTTCGTCGTACTCCCGCTCGCCATGTTCACCAGCGGGTTCCCCAATATCTACGGCGCGGAACAGTTGCGCGCGAAGATCGAAGAGTTCGGGCTGGCTCCGTCGAGCAGCATCGACTGGACAACCGCGCCGTCGGCATGAGCAACAACCGGTGCTCGCGTCGGGTGATTGTCGTACTGCGGCCGACCGTCAGCGGCCTCGACGAGTCGGCCGCGCGACGGATGTTCGACGCTGTTCAGGCGGGCACCGACGCCGACGTTCGCGTTGCGTACCTCGATGTCTCCTCACCGAGCCTTCACGAGGAACTCGATCGAGCCCATGTCGATGACGTCGACAAGGTCGTGTTGATTCCAGTTGCGGTGCCGAGGGATCGGTACCTGCTCACGTGGACAAGCAAGGCGGTTGCGAACTGGCGCGAAACCCGAATCGACGCCGAACTGGAAGTGACGCTCCACGAATCGGAAACGCTCGAAGGTGCGGTGGCCGGGCAGGTGATCGACGAACTCGACTCGGCGGGAAAGCCGATCACCGCGAGTCCGGCGTCGTATCGCAGTCCGGCGTGGTCCGTGATCGAGCAGCACGATAGGCATCTGTTGGTGTGCAAGGGCCCTCGCTGTATGGCGTACGGAGCAGGACCGTTGCACCGGGCGATGAGCGCGGCGGCCAAAGGTACCTCGTCGAAGGTGACCGGAACCGGTTGTCTGAGCCCGTGCAACCTGGGGCCGTTGGTGATCGCGAACCCCGGCGGTACCTGGTTCGGGCACGTGGACGCCGGTGATGCCGAGGCCTTGGTCTCCGGTCAGGAGAATCAATTGGTGGATCACGTTCTGGACCGGTAGATATAGGTCGGCGAAACAGAGAACCCGCTGAGCGCGAAGTGCGCTCAGCGGGTTCTGTTGTCCTGTCTCAGGAACCGAAGGGAAGGGTTCCCGGCGGGATCTGGTATCCACTGCTGCCGACGGAGGCGCTGCCCCAGAGTGCGAGGAAAGCGTTGATGGCGTTGGTGAGCATATGAATGTCCTTTGTGAGATGACTGATTCGTTTTCGACGGTACCGGGTGGATCTGTGGATTCGCTGGGAGTTGGCACCCATTTCATGGGGCTGGCACCCGTTCCGGCAGGTCGGAACGGGTGCCAACTGTCAGCAAAGGGTGCCAACTCCCGGGTGGGTCAGCCCACGTAGCCGGGCGGCATGAGTACGGACTTGGTCTCGCAGAAGGCTTCGAGGCCCTCAGGTCCGTTCTCGCGCCCGATACCGGAGTTCTTGTAACCACCGAACGGCGATCCGGGATCGAAGGCGTACCAGTTGATCGCGTAGGTACCCGTGCGGATCTGCGCAGCAACTTCGAGTCCGTGATCGATGTCGGTGGTCCACACCGATCCGGCGAGGCCGTAATCCGAATCGTTGGCGATCTTGATGGCCTCGTCCTCGGAGTCGTACGGGATCACCGAGAGAACGGGTCCGAAGATCTCCTCGCGTGCGATGGTCATCGAGTTGTCCACGTCGGCGAAGATGGTCGGCTCGACGTACCAGCCCTTGTCCAGGCCGGCGGGGCGTCCACCACCGAGTACGACGCGCGCGCCTTCTTCCTTACCCTTGGCGATGTAACCCTCGACGCGCTCGCGCTGCTTCTCGGAGATCAGCGGGCCGAGTTGTGCTGCGGGATCGGACGGATCGCCGACGGTCATGAAGCCTGCGGCGGTCTTCATTCCCTCGATGACCTCGTCGTAACGCGAACGGGGAGCGAGGATTCGGGTCTGAGCGACACAGGCCTGACCGGTGTTCATCAGGCCGGACATGACAAGCATCGGCATTCCGGCGGCGATGTCGGCGTCCTCGAGGATGATCGCGGCGGACTTGCCACCCAGTTCGAGGGAGCAGCGCTTGAGGTTCTGTGCGGCGATGGCACCGATCTTGCGGCCGACGGCACTGGATCCGGTGAACGTGATCTTGTCGATGCCCGCATGAGAGACCAGGTATTCGCCGGTCTCGGCTCCGCCGGGGAGCACGGAGATGACGCCTTCTGGAACGCCTGCCTCGGTGAAGATCTCGGCGATCACGTGGACGGAGAGAGGGGATTCGGGTGCGGGCTTGAGCAGTACGGTGCAGCCGGCGAGCAGTGCGGGGGCCAGCTTGTTGATCGCCAGGAACAGCGGGACGTTCCAGGCCAGCACGGCGGCGACGACGCCGACGGGCTCACGGGTCACCTTGGTCTGCCCGAATGCGCCGGTGCGCTTCTCTTCCCACGCGAACTTGTCGGCCAGCTCGGCGTAGTAGCCCAGCGTCGCCATCGACGGGGTCTGCTGCATCATGCCGACCATGGCGGGCGGCTGGCCCATCTCGTTGGAGATGAGCTGGTTGATCTCCGCGCTGCGCTCTTCGATCAGCTTGGCGGCCTTGGCGAGGATCGCGCCGCGCTCGGCGGGGGTGGTGCGTGACCACGGTCCCTCGAACGCCGCGCGGGCTGCGGACACGGCCGCGTCGATGTCTGCCGGTGCTGCGATGGGACAGCTGCCGACGCGCTCCTCCGTTGCGGGAGAGAACACTTCGAGTACCTGGTCAGTGGCCGGGGCCACCCATGCTCCACCGATGTAGAGCTTGTCGTAGTCAGTCATCAATTCATTCCTCGGTGTTGTCGGTCGCCGCGAGGGCATACGCGTCGTCTGCCTGTGCGGTGTCGGTGAAACTGGTGAATCCGTATTTCTCGTGCGGTCCGATGGCGGCTACCTCGAAAAGACCGGTGCCGGTGTTGGTGTTCGTGCCTTCGGTGAGCGTGAAGGACGCGAGGTTGTCGACGGGGGAGAACATGCGTTGGAACGGTTCGATCTCGTGGACCTTGTGGCGGAGCCCTTGTACGACGAGTTCGCCCTGCCACATTCCGTGACGCCAGTCCTGTTCGAGCCCGTAGCCGGTGCCGATTCCGATGTAGTTGGCCAGCAGCAGTTCGCAGGCGACGGTGAGGACTTCACCGCCTGGCCGGTGGAAGGTGATGGTCGCTCCGGTGACGTCGCGGGTGTCGGGGCAGAACGTCAGCTCGTGTTCGGGCCGGCCGAGCCATTCGTTGTCCCTGGCTTCGTCCGGCCACACTCGCATGGCTTCTTCGACGATGCGCCTGCCCTGCTCGTCTTCCTGCATGATCACCGAGATCGTGAACTCGTCGAACTGCATGACCGCGTAGATCCAGAAGAAGTTCTGGATTCCGTCGACGGCGCGTCTGCCTTGCGGTTCGGCTTCACCGACCGGACGCACACCCCACGAGCGGTCGCGGTTCCCCCGCCACGTGTTCGGCTCGATCGCGAAATCCTCCCCGTCGACGGTGAGCGATCCGGTCCAGGTTCCGGTCTGCAGGAAGCGTGAGGTGTCGAACGTGACTCGTTCGAGTTGACGGCGAAAGTGCTTGGGCTCGAGCGCCGCCGGGATGGTGGCGTCGAAGGTGATGTCGAAGGAGAGATCGTATTCGCTGCCTGGTTCGAGGACGACGCGGAGCTTCTGCAGTCCTTCGAGCACTTCGATGCGCAAAGGTCCGACGGTGGTGTCGGTGCGGTCGGCGCCCAGAGCCTTCGACATACGAGCAACGATGTGGTCGTCACCGCGGCGCAGTACCGCGAAGGCGTCCATGACGCCGAGGTTGGGGTACTGGCCGAGTCCGACGATGAGGAACACGTCGGGGGATTCGGTGGGGTAGCAGTTGAAGTAGTAGCGGTCGTAGAAGTTCCGATCCGAGGTGGCTACGTGACGGATCGGTTCGGCGATCTGGTGAACGGGGTAGTCGTCCATCGGTGAGAGCATGTCAGGCCAACCTCTCCCAGTAGGTACCGTCCAGCATGGCGGCCAGCGAAGCGCGGTGCATGATCATGTCGTCGGGGTCTTCGGGTCGCTGTGACTGGCCGAAAGCTATGGCACGGGCCTGGATTCGCCACATGATCACCGCCTGGCGAAGTGCAGCGTACGTAACGTAGAACTCCAGATCGTGTGGGGTGTGGCCGGTGATCTCGGCGTAGGTCTGCGCGAGATCCGGCAGTCGAAGGAAGTCGGGAAGGCCGGGTAGGTTCGCAAGTCCGGCGATGTCCTCGAAGAACCTGTGCAGGAATGCCATCCAGCCCAGATCCATCTCCCGCGGGCCGAGAGTTGCCATTTCCCAGTCCAGTACGGCTACCGGCGCGAAGTCCTGGTACATGACGTTGCCGATGCGCGAGTCGCCCCAACAGAGCACTGCCGGCGAATCGTCCGCGGGATTGTTCTCCTCGATCCAGTCGAGGGCACGTTCGATGAGCGGTGATCTGATCCCGTCGGAGACCACCCACTCGTAGTACGCGCGCTGCTCGGCGATGTGCGCCGTGAATGCTTCTCGTGCAGTCGTTCCCGAATTCGGGAGTCGGAGGAAGTCGAAACGCTCACCAGGTTTGTCGATGGCATGCAACTGAGCCAGGACGTCGACCGAGCTGCGCTGCAGGGTCTTTCGCTGCTCGGGTGACGCTTCGGTGACCCACGATCCGAAGTTGTACGGCATGACGTCCGGTGGCACGTTGCCTGAGATGCGTTCCATCACGAAGAACGGCGCACCCAACGCGTCCGGGTCGGATTCTGACCAGTACACCGCGGGTACGGGCACTGCCGAGTGCTCGCGCACCTGAGCCATGGTGCGGAACTGGGATTCGAGGTCGTAGGCAGGAAAGACCGGCATGGTCGATTCCGTCGGCGCCACCCGAGCGACCAAGGGATGATGTTCGCCGTCCCAGGTGGCGTCGAAGAGGATGGTTTCGCTGGACATGCCGTTGGCTGCGGGCAAAGTGACGTCGGCGACGGTCACAGTGGATCCACTCGGCACCTTGCCGGCCATCCACCGTTCCAGGCGCTCACGGAGGTCTTCGGTGTCGCGGAGGGAATCGCTTGGTCGGGCGACCTGGGCGTGATGCTCGGTTTCATCGGTCGAAGAAGCAGTCGAGGCAACGTCAGATGAGGAAGCGTCTGGGCTCACGGTCACCTCCTTCCCGTAGGCGTCACGTGCAATGCCCGTAACGGTGTGAGTCAGAACACTAAAACACGTTACAGAAATTGGGAACAGGTGGCACCCGTTTAGTGGGACTCCCTGCGGATTTATCGGGGAAGAACGCGTGTCAGATAACGGCGGTGAGCGCGAGCAAGCCCGCACCGGTCAGAGTTCCGGCGCCACCCAGCTCGGCGGGAACGATCCGGAGCCCGGCGACGAACGACAAACGGGCATGTCGGGCAGCCGCGTCGAGCATCGGTTCCCACAGCGGTGTACCCGACTGGGCGAAACCGCCGCCGATCACCGCGAGGTCCACGTCCAGGAGGGCAGCCGCCGAGGCGATGGCACCACCGAGCGCCGTGCCTGCACGGTGAAGCGCGTCCACGGCGATCGCGTCGCCGCTGCGTGCACCCTCGGCTAGTTCACGGCCGGTGTTTCCCGACCAGCCCTGGCTACGAGCCCATCGCACCGCGGACGGTCCACTGGCCACCGTCTCGAGGCAGCCGACGCCCCCGCAGCTGCACGGTTCGGAAGATCCTGGAACGACGAGGTGGCCGATGTGACCGGCGTTCCCCGTGCGACCCCGAGCAATCTCACCGCCGAGAACGATTCCTCCGCCGATTCCCGTCGAGACGACCAGGCTCAGGAGGTTCGGGGTTCCGCGTCCGGCGCCGTGGTGGAACTCCGCCAATGCCGCTGCGGCTCCGTCCATGGCGAGGGCGGTTCCGGCATCGGGAAAGACGCTGCGGACGCCCGCTACGAGCTCGAATCCCTGTGCCCACTCGGTGATGTTGATGGGAGCGACAACGCCGGCGACGGTGTCCACCGGCCCGGCGCACGCGATGCCGACACCGTCGACCTCTCGGCCGTCTGCGACTCGTTCGAGCAGCGCCGCACACGCTCTCCACGGGTCGGTCTGCGGCGTCGGCACGCTGTCGAACACGGGAACGCGGCCGTCCTCGGACACGACCCCGGCAGCCATCTTGGTACCACCGATGTCGACTGCGAGGCGCATGTCGCTATCGCTTTTCGAGAACCACGACGAGGTTGCTCACCAGGAACTCCCGCAGACCGGGGACTCGGACCATCCACCACGCCCACGACGGGTGGTAGCGCGGGATCGCGGCGAGCAACGTGCCCTGGCTGGTTCCACGGGCCCAGCGTAAGCCGTCCGTGGCGCCGACTTTGAACAACGACACCCCGAATCTGTTCTTCGGTTCGCGCCCGGTCTTGCGGAGGTACCGCTTGGCTGCGTACTCGCCGCCCAGCGCGTGCCACGGTCCGGTTTCGTGGCCGCCGAACGGACCCCACCACAGGGTGTACGAGAGAACCATCAAGCCGCCGGGCTTGGTCACGCGCAGCATTTCCTCGGCCATCAGCCAGGGCTCGCTGACGTGTTCGGCCACGTTGGAGGAGAAGCAGATGTCCACGGACGAGTCCAGGAACGGCAGTGCCAAACCGGATCCACGCACCGCGCCGCCCACGGTCAGACCCGCAGCATGCATCTCCGACGGATCGGGTTCGACGGGAATGTAGCGGGCACCTGCGGCTTGAAAGACCTCCGCGAAATAGCCCGGACCACCGCCGACGTCGAGGACGGTGAGACCGTCGAGGGATCGTCCGGTGTGACCTTCGTGCAGGTCCGAGATCAATTCGACGGAGTCGCGCGCGAGCGCGCCGTAGAAGATGTCGGGCGCGGACTGCTCGTGGCGGAAGTCGCTGAGCAGGCCGAACGAGCGTTTCAGGGTTGCCCGTCGGCCGAAAATGCGGGTCACTGCGGGCTTGGTCACGGGTAGCAACTTTAGCCACTGGGGCACCCGGTCCACGAACACCGTCAGGAGCGCGGCAATACCGACGCTCGAACAGTTAGGGTGTTCGGCAGGGTTACCGGCCGGTCAGGCGGGGCATCCCGCAGGATCGCCCGAACCGGGGTGGCCACCGACCAACTCAGGGAGTAACGCACGTGCGCGAGGTTCTGTTGCTCTGCTGGCGCGATACCGGGCATCCCCAGGGCGGTGGAAGCGAGCGTTACCTCGAGCAGGTCGGATCCCAGTTGGCCGAGCGCGGTATCAAGGTGACGCTGCGGACGGCGTCGTATCCCGGGGCGCCCGCGTCGGAGGTTCGAGACGGCATCACGATCAGCCGGGCCGGTGGACGTTTCAGCGTGTACCCCCGCGCTCTGGCCGCCATTGCCGCCGGACGTCTGGGTTTCGGATCGCTCAAGGGCATTCGCCCCGACGCGGTGATCGACACTCAGAACGGCATCCCCTTCTTCTCCAAGACCGTGGCGGGTGCGCCGGTCACGCTTCTGGTCCATCACTGCCATCGTGAACAGTGGCCGGTGGCAGGCAAGCTCGTCGGTCGGATCGGCTGGTGGGTCGAATCGCGATTGTCACCGCGCACCCATCGACGTAGTCAGTATCTGACGGTGTCGCTTCCCTCAGCGGAAGAATTGGTAGATCTCGGTGTCGAGCGCGAACGAATTGCCGTGGTGCGCAACGGTGCCGATCGGCTCCCCGTCGGCGTCGACGCGGGCGGATCGATCACCAGGGCCGAGCGTCCCACCATCTCGGTTCTCTCACGGCTGGTGCCGCACAAGCAGATCGAGGACGCACTCGAAGCGGTCGCAGCCCTGCGGCCTACGCTTCCGGACATCCATCTCGACGTCATCGGTGGTGGTTGGTGGGAGCAGAACCTGCGCGATCGCGCCGCCGAGTTGGGGATCGGTGACGCCGTCTCGTTCTACGGCCACGTCGACGAGGCTCGCAAACACGAACTGCTGGCGCAATCGTGGATCCACCTCATGCCTTCGCGGAAGGAAGGGTGGGGCCTGGCGGTCATCGAGGCTGCGCAGCACGGTGTTCCGACGATCGGTTACCGCAGTTCGAAGGGTCTGACCGACTCGATCGTCGACGGAGTGACGGGCCTTCTGGTCGGGGGCGAGAATGCCGGCGACGGCGACATCGCCGATCTGACGCAGGCTGCCGGCACTCTGCTCCGCGACCACGAACTTCGCATGGTGCTCGGTGAGAAAGCTCGGGTGTGGTCCGGTGAGTTCTCCTGGGAGCAGACCGGCACCGGAGTGCTCGAGGTGCTGACCGCGCACAAGGACGGTCGGTGGGTCTCAGGACTGGCCGCGCCGCGCGAGTCGAATTCGGTTCTGGTTCAGTCCGACTGAGATCAGCGCGATCGCACCCATCAGTACCCACGCGAGATGCGCAGCGATGACGGCAGTTCGGGCACTGGTCGAGGCTTCCTGCGTGGCAATGTCTCCCGGTACTCGGAATAGCGCGAGATCGTTGTCGGCGAAGACCTGTTCCAAGCCGTCGAGCGTGGTTGCCGAGTTGCCGAGTTGACCTGGTGTCCCGCGCTCGATCAGTACCCATCCGACTCCGAGATCGGCCAACTGCGTAGGACTTCCGCCGGCCAGCAGTAGGTCCTCGACCCGAGTGGCCCGGGTTCCTTCACCGCCGACAGCACCACCGGCAACCACCAGTTGGCCGGTCTGCAGCACGTCGAGGGGTAGGAAGCGTGGTGCTGGATCGAGTACCGGCGCATCACCGCTGTAGGGGAAGGCGCGGAACATCCCGGCGGGAAGCACTGCAACGTCACCGGTTTCGTCTCGTAGTTGCTCGGCCACCACGGTCCAGGACCCGGGATAGTGCACGGGCTTCAACGCGCCGCCGACACCCCACACCAGATCCGGTAGCGCCACGATCGTCACCACGACGGCGGCGATCGAGAATGTCGGGCGGGGAAGGGAGAACCGATTGCCTGCCCACATCACCGCGGCGGCGGCAGCGAGTGCGTAGAACGGTACGGCCAGCGCGACCCACTTCTGGGCGTCACGCAGTAGACCGGCGCCGGTGAACACCTCGACCGACCATCGGCCGACGTCGAGCCCCCACGGAGTAGCGCCCAGGGTCGGAGCGAGCACCGCGAACAGGGCCAGCGCGCCGAGTCCACTGACAACGGGGTTCCGGCGTCGGCGCCACAGAGCGGGCATACCGGCAAACACCACGACAAGCAGAAGAACTGTTCCCACCAATGCGAAGAGTGTTGTGCGCGTGGACGGTACCGCTGCCGAGTTCCAGATACCGCCGAGACCGGCGAGGCTGCCGAGCGTCGCGAGTCCCGGTTCTGCTCGGGCGGCAAAGGCGGCGACTCCCGCCGGATCGGAACCGTCGCCTGCTGCTCCGGATACGAAGGTGGCTACCAACCACGGCGAGGCGGCGACGAGGAACAGTC
Organism: Rhodococcus sp. RCBS9; assembly: GCF_029457415.1. Taxonomy (NCBI): domain Bacteria; kingdom Bacillati; phylum Actinomycetota; class Actinomycetes; order Mycobacteriales; family Nocardiaceae; genus Rhodococcus; species Rhodococcus sp. RCBS9. Next base: position 3,775,265 of record NZ_CP120422.1, read on the forward strand.
CGATAGTGCCGCAGACACGCCGCATGGCCGAGGTTCGGCCTCCGGGGGTGGCAACTACCACCAGTGCGGCCGTCAGAGCGAGCAGAGCGCCGGTAGGTGTCAGGCCCGCGAATGCCAGTGACGCGGCCAACGCCCACCAGGACCCGGGCGTGGCTCGGCGAACTCCGATTCCGGCACACACGATCCACGGCAGTGCGGCATATCCGGTCAGCAGGCTCCAATGTCCTTGCAACAGGCGCTCGGCCACGTAGGGGTTCCAGAGCATCACCGTCGACGCGACGAGTTGTGGACCGACACCGGCCGTCGGCAGTAGGACGGCGACCATGCGTGCCGCACCCCAACCGGCGAGCCAGAGCGCCACGAGCAGGATGAACTTGACCACCAGTCCGCCGTCGATCACGGTGCTCAACGCTGCGATCAGCGCGTCCTGGGGAACGGCGCGGGCCGCGGCATCGGTGAGTCCGAGAGCGGAGTCGGTCAGGTACGAGCGCGGCGTGCTGACGGCGTCGCGCAGCAGGAGGTAGCCGGGGCCGAGCAGCGGTCCGAGGATCAACAGTGCCAGCGCCAGGCTGTACGCCGCAGGCAGGTAACGGCGGTATCCGGCTTGCACTGTCATGACGCGCACGATACGTGGTGCATCATTACTGCCATGCCTCGCCAACCACTCGATCGCGCCGCCGCGGCCGGGGTCGGCATGGTTTTGGTGGGATCGATGACGGCCAATGTCGCGTCGTACCTGTTGGCCTGGTTGGCCAGCCGATGGTTGGGTCCGGTCGGCTACGGCGAGTTCGCGAGTCTGCTTGCCGCCCAGTTGGTACTTGCGGTTCCGGCTTTGGCGTTGCAGACGGTGGTCGCCCGCGAGGCGGTGCGTGGCAAGAGCACAGATGCGTTGCGGTCGTTGGGGTATCGATGCACCGCGATCGTCGCCGTCCTCGCGGTGGCGCTCACTCCGGCGATGGCGTGGCTGCTCGACACCGGAATCGTGGCGTCGTTCTCGGCATTGGTGACTGCGCCCATGTTGGTTCTGCTGGCCACGGAGCAGGGGTTGTTGCAAGGACACGGTCGATTCGGCACTCTCAGCGCCGTACTGGCAGGGGCCGGGGTGATGAAAGTCCTTCCGGCAGTGATCGTTCTGGCTTTCGGCGGCGGAGCAGGCGCGGCATTGGTCGCGGGCGCGGCCGGAACTGCGTTGCTGGTGGCGATAGTTCGAGTGGTCGACCGAACCGTCTCGGTGAGCGAGGACCGTCCGGTGCGTACCGGCGTCGTCTCCGTGCTCGCGGCGTCTCAGGTTCAGCTCGCGCTGATCGCGTTGTCTTCGCTGGACCTGCTGATCGTCCGTGTCGTTCTCAGCGAATACGACGCCGGTGTCTACGCACTCGGCGCCGTCGCGACGAAGGTGGCGTTCTGGCTGCCACAGGCAGTGGGCGTCGTGCTGTACCCGAAGATGGCGAACCCGGCGCACTCGGCGCAGGCGGTTCGCTCGGCGTTGGCGGTGCTCGTCGGTATCGGCGCCGTCCTGGTTCTGGGGGCCGCGGTTGCCGGCCCGCTGGTGCCGATGCTCGTGGGCGACGCGTACGCCGCCGTGGCTCCGATGCTGTGGGCCTTCGCTCTGCACGGTGCAGCGTTGGCGGTACTCCAGGGTGCTTTGCTGTCCGCAATCGCGTCAGAACGCACGCGAGTGGCCCTTTTGGCGTGGGCAGGACTGGCCGTGGAGGCGACGGTGATGCTGGTGTGGGCGAAGACGCCGGGAGAGTTGATCGGCGTCGCCGTGGTGGTTGCGTCGACGACGGCGTTGGCGGTGTCCGTCGCCGCAGTGCGAAGTGCCGACCGCGCCCGGCCGGCACCTCACACCGGCGTCAGTTCTCCAGACGCGTGAACAAATCGTCGAAGTAGTCGAGCGTACGCATCGCGGTGTAGACGGATCCGTAGTTGATGTTCCCACCCGTGTAGACGACGTTGTCGCCTTGTACTGCGCGGATACGGTTCCACATCGCGCGGTCGTCGCTGACGGGATCCACGCCGGGCGGGGTGGTGACGATCATTCCGTCGGCCGAGTCGAGGGCAGTCACGAGGTTTTCGGTAGAGATCTCCTTCTGTCCCTCGACCGGCCACTGGAGCTGGACGCCGAGGTCTTCGGCCACCTGTGTGGAGATGCCCTTGCGGTTGACGCCGTTGACCTTCTGATTCACGTAGTTCAGCAGCACGATCTGCTTGCTCGCCAAGCTCGGGGCGTGGCGTTCCTTCAATCCGGCTGCCTTGTCCTCGTACGCTCCGATGACCTGACGGACGTCGGGGTTCTCGGTGCGATTCAGCCAACTCGCCAGCTGATCGATGTTCTCGCGCCACGGGCGCGTGAAGTCCATCGGAAGCACAGGCGCTGTCTGGCTCAACTGCTGTAGCGGCCACATGTCGGAGGCCTCACCGATGTCGGTGCAGATGATCAGGTCCGGTTCCAGCGCGAGAATTGCCTCGACGTTGACCGGTGCCTCGAACACCTGTGCCGTGGGATCGGCCGGAACCCACGGCTCGGCGGCGTCGAAGCTGTACGCGATGACCGGCAGGCCCATCGCAACGGCTGGTTCGAGGTCGAGTCTGGAGTCGATGGCGACGACGCGCTTCGGGGTGACCGGAATGTCGTAGGTTCCGAGCGAGGTCGTGACCGTGCGCATCCCGGCCGAATCGCCCTCGGTACCGGCGGACGTCGCGCAACCGGCGGCGAACAGCCCGGAGAATGCAGCCGTGCCGACAACAAACCTCCGTCGCGTCAGATCGCTGACACGGATGTGCGAACCCAGAACTGTTGATGCGGGCATGTGGCTCCTCGTGTTCGGGGTGGTCTGGACTTCCAGAAAACGCTAAGCCCGCAACCACGCGGAGGGAACGACCCGTTGCGCCAATCCGTACGCCGATCCGGCAACAAAGCCCCGAAACGCAGCAGAGCGCCCCTTCCGTGTGGAAGGGGCGCTCTGCTTACTGTCTGAATCAGTCCTTGCGCAGATCCGGACGCGGAATCACCTGAGTGTCGTCCGAGGTCCAGTCGTGCTCACCCGGAGCCGGCTCGGGCGAGCCCTGGCCGCTGGGATTCTGGTTCGTTCCGCCGTGTGCAGCGCGGGCCGGAGTTCCGCCCTTGCCGCCGCGAATGCCGAGGAAGATACCGGCGATCAGCGCGATGACGCCGAGCACACCTGCCACGATCGGGACTGTGCGGCCGAACAGCGAGAGCTTGTCCATGCCGTCACGTGCCTGCTGGACCTGGTACTCGATGGTTGCTTCGTCGAAGGGCAGCGTGACCTTGAGAACCTCGACGTCGACCGAGTCCTTGTTGCGTCCGTAGTACTGGTGCAACTGCTCCTGGCCCTTGACGACGACGCCGGTCTTGGGCTCGACCCACAGGTCACGGACGTTGGTGTACCAACGCGTCATCGTGATCGGAGTAGCGCCACCGGGAACGCCCCAGGTGTCGGCGGGCAGGCTCAGCTTGTTGGTGGGGGAGTTGACGACCTTCGACAGGTCGACGGGATCGATCGTCTGCTGGAAGTGGTACACCTTCAGCCCGTTGATCTCGGTCTCTTCGACGAAGTCGATGTCCTTCGTGGCGCGAGCGTTCAGGTCGAAGTAGGGGTAGCTCTTCTGTTCCGTGTTGAACGGGAACTTGTACTGCAGACCGTCGCGGGAAACTTCTTCGGCGGGCTGGTCGCTGGACGTCTGGACGGTTCCGACCGGATCGTTGGTCGGCATCGAGCTGACGCGATCGAGCGTGACGCGGTCCAGGGTTGCGGTCAGCAGTCCGGTGTCACCCTGCTTGTCGGTACGACGGACGGTCTGGCCGGCTTCGACGGTGATGATGTCGGCGTCGGACGGGTCCTGCGTGGTGACGTAGCGCTGAGCGACGATCGGCACGTTGGTGTCGACCTGTGCCTTTCCGCCGAGGAGGGCCGCCGAGTTGAGGACGCTACCGGTGCCTGTGGCGACAGTGGTCACCTCGAGGTCGAGTGGCGTCTTCTCCAGCTTGCCTACCGTGTAGGTAGGAATGAGGATGGCGATGGCCAAAAGGAAGGCACCGAGGCCCACCAGAATGCAAGGAAGTATCCGGCTCGGCCCTGAGCGTTCCGCCATGCTGTGACTCCTAACCCGTTAAGTCTTTCGAGGTTCCCCAACCGGCACAATATGAGCTGCGCAGATCGCATGGGGCCCCCGATGGACACCATGTGTGGCAGAACACTAACAGTCCACCGGCCCGGTTTGTCGCATGAGGGCATGAATTGGCCAGGCATTTTGTTGTGAGTCCCTGGTGGTTTCCCTCAATCGGCCTGGGGTGCACACTTATCCGTGATGATCAGTTCCACGAATTCCCCTCAGACGGTCCCGCCACAGGCTCGGGGCTTCGTTCCGGCTTTGGACGGTATGCGTGGATTGGCGGCGCTCGGTGTCCTCGTCACCCATGTCGCGTTCCAAACCGGTGAAGCGCAGTCCGGCGCGATCGGGCGCGCGTTCGGTCGACTCGATCTCGCCGTAGCGGTGTTCTTTGCCTTGTCCGGATTTCTCCTGTGGCGCCCCCACGCGGCAAAGGCCCGCGGAATCGGGCAGCCGCAGTCGACCGTCCGGTACTGGATCTCCCGCGCGACGCGCATTCTGCCGGCGTACTGGGTGGCAGTGGTCCTGATCCTGCTGTTCCTGCCCGGTGCCGGCGGGGGCTACCAAGTGTGGTTGGCGAATCTCGGGTTGGCGCAGGTCTTCGTGCCGTTGACACTCACCGAGGGCCTCACGCAGATGTGGAGCCTGTCGGTCGAGGTGGCGTTCTATGTTCTGCTGCCGCTGTTCGCGTATCTGATGGTGCGACTACGCGGAAACTCGGCCCGGTTCCGGCTACCGCTTCTGCTCGGGGTGTCGGTGTTGGCGCTGACGTGGGCTTTCATTCCGATCCCGACTCCGGACGCCATTCACCACGACAACTGGCTGCCGGGCTACCTGCCGTGGTTCGGCGCAGGCATGGTGCTGGCCGAGTTGGCCGTGGGCCCGTCGACGTGGATGCATCGCCTCGCGCACCGGCGGGTGCTCCTGACTTTTGTTGCGTTTGTGGCCTTCGTTCTCTCGTGCACCGATCTGGCCGGGCCCGAAGGTCTGGTGCGGCCTGAGCCGTGGCAGTACGCGATCAAGATTGCACTCGGTGCGATCATCAGCTTCTCGTTGATCGCTCCACTGGTTCTGCGCGATCAATCGCAGCATCGATTCCTGGCGAGCCCGCTGGCGCTGGCAATCGGACGCTGGTCCTACGGCCTGTTCATCTGGCACCTGGCCGTACTGAACGCTGTGTTCCCCGTGTTCGGCATAGTTCCGTTCTCGGGCAGCTTCTTCTACGTCCTGGCGCTGACGGTCGTCCTGAGCGTCGCTGTGGCCTCGGCCAGTTACGCCTTGGTGGAGGAACCGGCGCGCGTCGCGGTGACGCGCTGGGAGAAGCGCCGCCATATCGGTGAACCGGCAAAGGGCAACGCGGCCAACCCGGTCACGACCAAGGCCACCAACATCGAGAACTGAATCGCGAACGAGTCGCCCACATAGCCGCCCGGTGCTCGCCACGGTCCGGTCGAGAGCAGCGTGATGCCGATCATCGCGGCCACGCCGGCGGTGCCGACGAGAATGCGTGCGGTCCGAGCCGGGCCGAAGATTCGCAGCGCGGCAAGTCCGAGGATCGAGCACACAACTGCGATCGCCGCTCCCACTCCGCCGCCGATGACGGTGGCCGCCGCGAGCACGCCCACCCATCCTGCCGCGACGCTGCGCCACGGACGGGGTGGTGTGAGGGACTTGGGCTCTCGGCGCGTAGGGACAAGTGCCGCGAACAGCAGCGGGATCAGCAACACGAGCCCGCCGAATATGCCGAGGCGGTACCAACGGTCGCTGGGGAAGTCGATGGTGACGGTTCCCGCGGTGCCTGCCGGCACGATCCAGCCCTGCTGCCAACCGTTCACGACCACCGGCGTCAGCTCGGAACCGTCCGGCGCGGTGGCGATCCAACCGATGCTGGTGCTCTCGGGATTGACGATCAGCTGATCGATGGACGAGTTCGTGACGGTGAGTTCGCGGTGATTCGCCGTCCACGCGGTCGATTCGAGCGGTGTATTCCGCTGCGCGGCTGAAGGACCGACCGCCGTCAGGTCGAGATTGTCGACCGAGAATGCGGGGCCTGGTTCGACGACCACTTCAGGCTGTCCCGCCGGCAAAGTCGCCGAAGCGTCCAGACCGCACACACGTGCCTCGACGGGTGCGCCGGTCCGAAGTTGCGTCGCCGTCGCCGTGATCGAGGTGGGGAATTGCTGTCCGGCAACCGAAATGGTCGGGCCATCGCCACAGGTGACGGTGACGGTGCGGTTGTCGAATGAGTCCGAGCCCTGCACTCCCGAACCGGCGATCGGGGTTCCGTCGGCACCGATGACGCCGACCTCGGCGAGGCCGGTGGGCTGCGCCTGGGCGAAGCCGAGCGCCGTCTGATCGAGGACCGGTTCCCAATCGGTGATGCTCAGGACGATCTTGTCGGTGACGAAGGGGGAGAGGGTAATTCGAATGGTTCGAGGCGTATCGTCCGAGGGTTCGGGCAGCTCTCGCACCTGCGGCCCGTTGCCGAGATTCACCGCGACGCTGGTCGGCAGCGACGGCAGGGTGCCGAGTCCCCGCGTGATGTCCAGGCCGGTGACCAGGGTCGGCTCGGGAAGATTGAGAGTCAGCGTCGGTTTCGGGCCGCCCGGTTCGGTGGTGCTCTGCGGCGCCGACCACGTGGTGCGTGCGTCGCCGTCGGTGGCAGCGAAGGCAGATCCGCGTGTGTCGCCGATGTCGCTCGAACCCGAAGCCGTGATTCGGCCGGGGACGGAAAGCAGATCTTCGAGGGCGTTGCCCTGACGCGCCCGGACGGTCAGTGTCGGTGCAACGACTGTATTTTCGGGCACCGTGAGTGTGCGTTGGAAACGGCTCGGCTCTTCGGGTATCGCCATGAATGCATTGCTGCACCGCACGCGGTCGGTCGAGTCCGCGCACGCGTTGCGACCGGGGAACTCCTGGCTCAGATTCCAGGCGTTCACGGATGCGCCCGTCGGCGTATTCGGCAGGACCGTGTCGAAACGGATCGGTACGGTCTTCGGTGCGCTGCGATCGGAGAAGTCTTCGACGGAGAGTTCGCTGATGCCGAACTGTGTTCCAGGCGATCCGTTTTCGGTGTGAGTCGCTGTGATGCGTACCCACGGAGTGGTGCCGCCCGGGATCGAGACGGTGATGGGCTCACCGGGACGCTCCACCTTCACCGCTGTGCTGCCGTTCGGTGTCGAGACCTCGAGCCATTTGACGGGAGCACCGATTGCCGCGGCACTGGTGGTCAGATGAAGCAACCCGCTGGAAATCGGTGTGTCGAAGTCGATCTGCAACCACTGGCCCAGGGCTCGCTCGATGCCGTTGCTGAACCAGCCGGTGGCGGGATCGCCGTCGACCGTCGACGCGGGACTGCTCGACGGTGAAGTGCCGCCCAGCTGGGTGGCATCCGAGGCGGCGCTGGAGACGGTGATCGAAGCTCCGCTCCAACGGCCTTCCACGAGAGGCGTGTTCGCAACCGGGTAGTCGGGCACCAGATTGTAGGTACGACGAGCGTCGTCGGGGGTGCGCAGGGCGGAACTGTGGTTGTCGACCTGACCGAAATCGGTTTCCCGATCGCGCGGTGTGTCGGTGACGGTGACAGAATCGACGGGCAGTCCCGCAGCTTCGGCGTCGGCGGCAAGAATCATCGGCCCGGTCCCCGGAACCAGCCCGCTTTCGTGAAGTCGCACAGACGATTCCGGCCCACCTTGTACACGCGGAACCTGGTTCAGGTCGACGGAGTACGGGCCGCTGACCGCCGGGGTGCCGTCGGGCGGGGTGACCTCGAAGATCTCGATGGCTGGGTAACCGGGCCGCAGATCGCTGTCCGCGATCAGCCCTTCGATCGGTTCGGGGCTGTCGTCTTCACCGAAGTGGGCGACTCGCTTGATCCCCGGCGAGCCTTCGACCGCCTGGTGCACGAGTATCGGTCTGGCCGAGCGCGACGTTTCGCCGTCGAGGTCGTTGCGCATCACCAGGTAGTGGATGCCCTGCCCCAGCAAGGTCTGTGCGAGGCCGTCCGACGGACGTCCGTCGGCGATGAGACGTTGCACCGAATCGAGCGCTCGGATGGCGCCGGGAGGGGTCAGCGGGACCGAGTCACGTACTGCCCACGGGGTACTCGCCAACGCCTGAAGCGGTTCGTCACGCGTCAGACCCCACACCTGGCTGCCGAAGGGCGCTCCCGGGACGACCAGGGCACGTTCGGCTTCCGATCCGGGGGAGGTGTTGTCCTCGAGCCACTGCGCCGCCTCGTTCCAGTACGAGGGGACGTCCGGATACGCACCGCGGGGAGCGAGCTTTCCCGTCCAGGCCAAGGCGGTCGAGAGGGTGAGGGCAACGAGGATCAGGCTGGTCAGTGCGACCATCGGTTCGCGCTCGGGATGGGCGAACGCGCGGCGCCATCGGGCGAGTGGAACCGATCCCGGCAGTGGCACTTTGGCCAGCAGGTGTGCGAGTCCGAGCACCAGCGGCAGACGGACCAACGGCTCGAGCTTGTGGACGTTGCGCAGCGGCGCGCCTGCCGAGTCGAGGAACAGGCGCACCGACTCCGACACCGGCGAGCTGAGTTCACCCAAGTAACCCGCGGCCAGGCCGGTGATACCGACGAACAGGATGAGCGTCAGCCGGCCGCGAGCAGGCATGGACCGCATGCAGAGCCCGGCGAGGCCGGCGGCGGCAACCAGGCCGGTGGCGACGACTGCTGCGGGTTGGGTGACCAGGACGGCGCCGGCAATGCGTTCGGGGGAGACGAACGGGGTCCAACTGTCCGTGCCGCGAAGTATCTCGGCGAGCGATGCCCACTGAGTGGTGACACCGGCGGACTCGATGTAGTCGAGAAACGGTGGGCTGATCTTGCCGAGCAGAAGTAGCGGCACGATCCACCAGAGGGTGCCGAGAGCGACGAACAGCGCCCACCACGCGGTGAACGTCAGCCATGTTCGGTTGGGTTTGTGCGAGAGCCACCAGATGATCGCGACCAGGCAGGCCGCGGCGGTGGCGACGGCGTTGATCGAACCCATGAGTGCGACGGCAAGTGCGGATTGTGCGGCCAACCGCCTCAACCCCCGTGAGTGGTCAGGGAGTCCAGGGACTCCTTTTCCACGCACAGGGCCGAAGGCCAAAACCACCGGCAACAACACCCACGGCGCCAACATCATCGGAAGGGTTTCCGAGGAAATCGAACCGAGCGTGGTCAGCACGCGGGGAGAAAGAACAAAGGCAACTGCTGCGATCACGCGCGAACTACGGCTGCCGATGCCGAGAGCCTCGGCAACTCGGATGATGCCCCAGAAACCTGCGATCAGAAGCAGCGCCCACCAGATGCGCTGGGTGACCCACGGCGGAACGTTCGCCAACTCGCCGAGCGCGAAGAACGGCCCGTGCGGAAAGAAATATCCGTAGGCCTGGTTTTGAACCTGGCCGAGCGGGGCCTGACTACTCCACTGATGCGAGGCGCGTTCGAGAAAACCGAACGGATTCTGCGTCAGGTCGTACTTGGTGTCAGCGGTGATCAGACCCGGCGATTGCAGAAAAGTGAGAAGAAACGCTACGACGGAGGCGCCGAACAGCCACCGCTTCGACAGGGGCTCTGCCGACGGGGCGGTGTCTACCGAAGACACCGCTGCGTCGGCGGAAGAACGGGAACTCGCGAGGCCTGCGCTCTCAGCGGCTGCCGTACTCAACCTGGTTCAGCACGGAAGAATCTGCGTTTCCGCTGCGGTCGATCTCGGGACGAGTGTTGTCCGACGCGGCGGCCGTGACACCGAAGATGACGCCGGCACCCAGAACGGCACCGATGACAGCGCTGGCCACACCGGGGACAAGGAACTTCGTCATCGCGGATCTCCCAATTGGTCGTTAGTCGGTCGTTCGCGGTCGGACGGACTTACCGGCCCGTACGAACTGCTCGGGTCAAGGTATCACCCGCACTCGAGAATCCGGACGATTACCCTCGTGACGTGCTGGTCAGTCGAGGGTTTCGGCACCAAGCGCGGTCAACAGAGTGCGCAGTTTCGTGGACGTCTCGTCGAGTTCGTCCTGCGGATCCGATTCGGCGACGATTCCGCCACCCGCGCTGGCCCAGGCAGTGAAGCCGTCTGCACCGATCTCGGCGCAGCGGATGGCAACCACCCAATCGCCGTCACCGGCCTCGTCGCACCATCCCACGGCGCCGCCGTAGAAACGCCGAGGTTCCTCGGTCTCGCGGATGACCTTCAGTGCCGTGTCAGTGGGTGTTCCGCACAGCGCGGGCGTCGGATGCAGCGCGATGGCGAGGTCGAGCGCAGTAGTGTCGTTTCGCAGCGTGCCGCGGATCGGGCTGGCCAAGTGCCAGACCTCGTGAGTATTGGTCAGTTCGGGAGTTGCCGGCACCGACAGATCACTGCACATCGGTTGCAGGACCTGGCGGATCCACGACGTCACGAAGGCGTGCTCGGCCAGATTCTTCGTCGAATGCAGAAGGCTTTCGCCTGCCTCGCGGTCTTGATCGGCGTCGGCGGATCGCTTGGTGGTCCCGGCCAACGGGCGACACGTCACGACGCGCCCGCGTCGACTGACCAATACTTCGGGCGTCGCGCCGACCAGGCTGTGGCCCTCGAATTCGGCTCCCGCAGCAGAGAGGTCGACGGCAAAGGTGTTGGCGACGGGATTGAGCGCCGCCATGCGTGCGGCGAGCGCGGTTGGGGAGATCGGGGTCTGCGTGCGAAGTTCCACAGTGCGAGCCGCGACAACCTTGTCGATCTCTCCACTGCGGAGGCGTCCGATCAACTTTTCCACTCGACGAAGATGCTCCGACGACGACGGGATCTCCCGGTCAACTCGGGTCGTGGGCAGGGCCTGGGGATCGCGCGGTTGCCACGGCCGCGACGCGATCGTCGCCTCGGCGGGTTCGTACAACGCCGTTGCGGCAGCGGGGTCGAAGGGGAGCGCTCCGACGATCAGCTTTGTCGTACCTGCCGACAGAGCGTTGGTGGCCGCGTCGGAGCTGTCGAAGCTGCGTCGTACGCCGCGGGTGACCACGCTGTGATCGGGGCGCGAGAGAACAAAACCGTCCATGGTGCTTTCGACACTAGTCGGCCACGGATCAGGAATGCGCGAAGGTCACTTCCCCGGAGGGACGATCAACACCGGCCGATGACTGTGACGCAGAACATGATCCGCGACGCTGCTCTGCAGTAGCGACCGCAAACCCGTGGTGCCGCGGGTGCCGGTCACGATGATGTCGACGTCCAATTCGTCTGCGGTTTCGACGATTGCAGACCAGATCGCGGATCGGCACTCGGCGCTTCTACCTTCGACGGTCAGGCCTGCGGCCTCGGCCAGTGCGACGCCCTCGGCGAGGGTGACTTTGGCGTCGGTGTACGCGATGTCCTCGACGTCGTCGTCGGGAACCCACTCCGGTTGCATCACCCCGGACAGGCCGGACATGCGAGCGGCCTGGCGAACCATGGGCTCCCAGGCAGTGACGAGAACAGCACGATTGGCGGAGAGGAAACGCCCCGCATAGTCGACTGCACGCTTGGCGTTGTCGGAACCGTCGTACGCGATGAGCATCAGACCTTGTGGCATCACGACCTCCTCGTCAGCGGGGGAATCGGTTCTCTTCCAGGCTACCGTCCCGATGTGCCCGTGAGGGAGTGTATGGGTACCGGGTCCGTTACGGTCGAGGTATGCGGATCAAGTTTCTGAAGGCTGCGACGACCATTGCTTTGTGCGGAGGGTTGGTTGCGGGATGCTCGGGCGAAAACGGGACCGCCGATCCGGTTTCGAGCGCCCCGACCAGCACCACCTCCGAGATCACGTCGACGCCTGCGGCATCGAGCTCCGCACCCGTCGCCGCGTCGTGCGGTAGTGACCTTCTAGCCTCGCTGTCCTTGCGTCAGAAACTTGCCCAGCTGCTCAACGTCGGCGTCACCGGGACCGACGACGCGTTGTCGATAGTGCAGAACGAGGAGATCGGCGGCATCTTCGTCGGAAGTTGGACCGATCAGTCGATGCTCACCAATCGCGAAGTGCCGCAGGTTGCTTCGGCGTCGAAGTTGCCGTTGATGGTGACGATCGACGAAGAAGGTGGACGGGTTTCGCGCTTCGCGGACATCCTCGGGCCAGATCCGTCGGCCAGGGAAACGGCGCAGACCATGACAGTGGAACAGACGTACCAGATGGCACTCGAGCGTGGACGCGGTTTGAAGGATCTCGGGATCACCGTCAACTACGCACCCGACGTCGACGTCAGCAGCCAACCCGACGACTCCGTGATCGGGGACCGCTCGTACTCCGACGACCCCCAGACCGTGGTTGCCTACGCCGGTGCGTACGCGCAGGGGATGCGCGACGCCGGAATCTTCCCGGTGATCAAGCACTTTCCGGGGCACGGCAGCGCGTCGGGTGACTCGCACCGCGGTGAGGTGACCACGCCGCCGCTACAGGATCTGATCGCGTCGGACCTGATTCCCTTCCGTGAACTGTCGGGAACCGGAGTCGGCGTCATGATGGGTCACCTCGAGGTTCCCGGTCTGACCGAGCCCGGTACCCCTGCCAGCATCAGCCCCGCCGCCGTCGCGTTGCTTCGCGACGGAGTGGGTTACGGCGCAGCGCCGTTCACTGGTCCGGTGTTCACCGACGACCTCAGCGGCATGCAGGCGATCACCGACCGATACGATATTGCCGACGCGGTTCAGGCTGCGCTGGTGGCTGGAGTCGATCAGGCATTGTGGCTGACCACCGACGACGTTCCGCGGGTTCTCGACCATCTCGAGCAGGCCGTCGCGTCGGGTGAGCTTCCGCAGACGCGGGTCGATCAGGCTGTGGTCACAGTTGCCGCTGCCAAAGGTGCCGTGACCTGCTGAGTCGAAGTCAGGATTCGACGCGCAATCTTACCGTAGAGTAAGATCGACATTTACCCTGTGGTTGGAGGAAGCATGGCCGGCGGTACCAAGCGACTGCCACGCGCAGTGCGTGAGCAGCAGATGCTCGACGCGGCTGTGGACGTGTTCTCCGACAGGGGGTTTCACGAAACTTCGATGGACACCATCGCGGCCAAGGCCGAGATCTCGAAGCCGATGCTGTACCTGTACTACGGCTCGAAGGAAGAGTTGTTCGCGGCGTGCATTCATCGTGAAGGGCTCCGCTTCCTTGAAGCGCTCGCCCCGGCGGGCGCGCCGAACCTGACTCCGCGTGAACAATTGCGCGCCGCTCTCGAGGGCTTCCTCGGGTTCGTGGGCGCAAACCGCAAGTCGTGGATGGTGCTCTACCGTCAGGCAGTCGGGCAGCAGGCTTTTGCGGGCACCGTGCAGTCCAGTCGCGATCGGTTGATCGAGTTGACCGCGCATCTGCTCGAGTCCAGCACCAAGGATCCTGATGCCGCGCACGATTACGGGATCATCGCCATCGCGCTCGTCGGCGCAGGTGAGGCGGTAGCGGACCGGGTTGCGGGTGGGGAAATCGAAGTGGATGCCGCAGCGGATCTACTCGAATCCCTCGCGTGGCGCGGTCTGTCGGGCAAGAAGAAGTCCGAATAGCTCTCAAACCAATCTGAGCGAACGTACCTTTCAGCGCATCCAAGGCGCCGAGAGGTACGTTCGCTCAATTGGGGCGGGTGGGAACCCGACAAAACTCAGGTCAGCGCAGCGTCGCAGTGACGTGCGGGTAACCCTTCTTCGGGTGGCGCAGTGACAGATCCCAGCCGTCGTCGGTGCGATCAGCGTAGGCATTCAGCGTCGCCGGTAGCAGAATCGGCTTCCCGAAACGCACGCTGTAGGTGACCTTGTCCGCGACGGACCCCTCGACGGTCCGCAGAACTGCCGCGGCACTCCACATTCCGTGAGCAATGGTCTTCGGGAAACCGAAAGCCTTCGCGCCCAGAGACGAGACGTGAATCGGATTACGGTCGCCGGAGACAGCGGCGTACTTGCTGATCGTGGTCTGGTCGACGCGGATGGTGCTCATCGGCATCGGGGGGACCTCGTCGGCTTTGGGCTCCGGACCGGGCTGGCCGGACAGGGAGGTCTTCTGCTGGTTCAGGAAGCTCGAGGTCTGTCGCCAGACCAGTTCCCGTCCCACCCGAATTTCGGTGATCACGTCGATCAGCAGGCCCTTGCGGTGCTCACGCAGGTTCTCGGCATGCACCGAGAGGTCCAGCGGTTCGCTGACGGAGATGGGCCGCAGCGATTCGATGACGTTCTCGGCGTGAACGGAACCGACGGCGGCGAAGGGGAAGTCCTTCGACACCATCAGCTTCATCACGGTCGGGAAGGCCAAGGTGAAGGGGTAGGTGATCGGCAAAGTGTCGCCGAACCGCAGTCCGGTCACGCGGCAGTACGCCGCCAGATTGTCGGTGTCGACCTTCAATCCGGTGAGGGTGAAGGTCTGCTGTGGCACCGAGCGTGAGTTGGACTTGTTCCACGGCAACAATCCCAGTACCGCGCGGGAGTAGATGTCGAGGGTCTTCGGCTGCTCGGTGAGCGCGACGGTCCTTGTTGCCATCATGCGCCCAGGAGGCTCTGGCCGCAGACGCGAACGACCTGTCCCGTAACGGCATTGGAGGCCGGGCTGGCGAAGTATGCGACGGTCTCGGCGACGTCGACGGTCTCGCCGCCCTGCAGGAGCGAGCTCATGCGGCGGCCGGCTTCGCGGGTGGCGAAGGGGATGGCTGCGGTCATGGCGGTCTCGATGAAGCCCGGTGCGACGGCGTTGATGGTGATGTTCTTCTTCGCCAGGACGGGAGCTTCGGCGTGTACGAGGCCGATGACGCCGGCCTTGGAGGTGCCGTAGTTGGTCTGGCCGCGGTTGCCCGCGATGCCGGCGATGGAGGAGACGTCGACGACGCGGCCGCCTTCCTTGAGGGCGCCCTTCTCGACGAGGTGCTCGGTGATCTTCTGCGGTGCAAGAAGATTGACGTTCATGACCATGTTCCAGCGGCCCTCGTCCATGTTGGCGAGGGTCTTGTCGCGGGTGATGCCGGCGTTGTGGACGATGATGTCCGCTCCACCGTGACGCTCGAGGAGGTGAGCTGCGAGGACCTCGGCTGCGTCGGCTGCCGTGACGTCGAGGGCGAGGGACGTGCCGCCGACCTTGTTCGCGGTCTCGGACAGCGCTTCGCCGGCGGCCGGGATGTCAGCGCAGACGACGTGCGCGCCGTCGCGGGCCAGGACCTCGGCGATGGTGGCGCCGATACCGCGGGCTGCGCCGGTGACGACGGCAACCTTGCCTTCGAGCGGCTTGTCCCAGCTTGCGGGCGCGACGGAATCTTCAGCGCCGACGACGATGACCTGGCCGTCGACGAAGGCGGACTTTGCCGAAAGGAGAAAGCGCAGAGTCGATTCCACGCCGGAGAGTCCGGTGGATGCCTTGGGGGAGGCGTAGACCAGCTGAGCGGTGGAGCCGCGCTTGATCTCCTTGCCGACGCTGCGGGTGAAGCCTTCCAGAGCGCGCTGCGCGACATGCTCGTCGACGCTCGACGTTTCTTCCGGCGTCGTGCCGAGAACGACGACGCGAGCCGACGGTGCGAGGTTGCGGATCACGGGCTGGAAGAACTCGAACAGCTGCTCGAGCTCGCTGACCTGAGTGATTCCGGTGGCGTCGAACACGAGTCCACCGAAGCTGCTGTCGTGTGCCTGAGCCGCCGGGTAGTCGGAGAGCAGTACGCGAAGTGGTTCTGCGAGTCGACCCTTGCCGCCGATGAGGACAGGTCCGGCGAGTGCGGGTTCTCCTGCTTTGTATCGACGCAGGTTCTCGGGCCTGGGCAGGCCGGCCTTCGACGCGATGAATGCGCCGGGGGCGGACGAGAGGAACTGTGAATAGAGGTCGGGAGCTCCCTTGCTGGCTGCCACGGTCCTACCTTCTGTTGTGTTTCGGGTTGTCTCTCACCGGGCAATCGAAAGAATGCGGCGATAGACAAGTAACTTACTACTGAGTAAGAATAGTCTTCAACAGGTAATCGCACCATCCTTGGAGACGCAAGTGACAAGCAAAGCCCGTTCAAATGCAAAGCCCGCCGCACCGCGCACTGCACCGGCCGCAGCCGCTGCAAATTCTGCAGGTCAGCGCCGTCCGGTTGCGATCGTCGGCGGAAATCGCATTCCCTTCGCACGCTCGGACAAGGCGTACGCACAGGCGTCCAACCAGGACATGTTCACTGCGACGCTCGACGGTCTGGTGAGCCGATTCAATCTGCAGGGCGAGAAGCTCGGCATGGTCGTCGGCGGTGCGGTGCTCAAGCACAGCCGTGATTTCAATCTCATTCGCGAGTCCGTTCTCGGCAGCGCGCTGAGCCCGTACACGTCGGCGTACGACCTTCAGCAGGCGTGTGGCACGGGACTGCAGTCGATCATCGCCGTCGGCGACGCCATTTCGGCCGGCCGCATCGATTCCGGCATCGGCGGCGGCACGGACACCACGTCCGACGCCCCGATCGGCGTCAACGATCAGGCGCGCGAGTTCCTGCTCTCCCTCAATCGCGCGAAGTCCACGGGCGACCGCATCAAGCTGCTCGGCAACGTCCGTGCGGGCATGCTCGGCCTGGAAATTCCGCGCAACGGCGAGCCTCGCACCGGCAAGTCGATGGGTGACCACGCTGCGATCACCGCCAAGGAATTCGGCATCAAGCGCGAGGACCAGGACGAAGTTGCCGCTGCCAGCCACAAGAACATGGCAGCTGCCTACGACCGCGGTTTCTTCGACGACCTCGTCACCCCGTTCCTCGGCCTGACCCGCGACGACAACCTCCGTCCCGGCTCGACCGTCGAGAAGCTGTCGACGCTCAAGCCCGTCTTCGGTACCAAGCTCGGCGACGCGACGATGACGGCAGGCAACTCGACGCCGCTCACCGACGGCGCTTCTGCAGTGCTCCTCTCCACCGACGAGTGGGCAGCCGAGCGCAATCTTCCGGTTCTGGCGCACCTCGTCGATTCCGAAACCGCTGCCGTCGACTACGTCCACGGCAAAGACGGGTTGCTCATGGCTCCCACGTACGCGATCCCGCGTTTGCTGGCCCGCAACGGTCTGACCTTGCAGGACTTCGATTACTACGAGATCCACGAAGCCTTCGCTTCGGTGGTTCTGGCAACCCTGCAGGCCTTCGAGTCGGACGAGTACTGCAAGGAACGCCTCGGCCTCGACGGCGCATTGGGATCGATCGACCGAAGCAAGCTCAATGTCAACGGATCGTCCTTGGCTGCAGGTCACCCATTCGCGGCAACCGGCGGACGTATTGTGGCTTCCCTCGCAAAGATGCTCGCGGAGAAGGGTTCGGGCCGCGGCCTCATCTCGATCTGTGCGGCCGGTGGCCAGGGTGTCACGGCGATCATCGAGCGGTAACCGCTCCACAATCTCCCCATGCGACTGAAAACTGCGCTCACCTGCAGTGATCGTCGCGAGGGGATGCGTAATCGGGGATCCGGCCACGAGGGGTGGCCGGATCCCCGAACTCTTTGCAAACTTTTTCGCGCAGGCGTGTAACGCTGCAGAATAGCTACCGATATTCATGACAGCCCCGTGTTGCTGCCTGACCCCCGACCTGGCAGCAGCGCGGGGCTCTCGTATGTCCGGATATCCTGTATTGAGTTGTCGGTGAGCGCCGCAGCGACGGTTGATGCAGCGAGGAGCCAACAGGTGAGTGACGAAGAGGGTCCGTCCGTCGAGAAGACGAACAGCGAGGACTCGTCCCTCCCGGAACAGGAACTCGAGTCGGTCGAGGAACCTCAGGCGGTCGAAGAGACCGAGTCGGTCGAGGAAACCCAGTCGGTCGAGGAACCCCAGTCGGTCGAGGAACCCGAGGCCCCTGAGGACACTGAGGCCGTTGTCGAGGCTGAATCAGTAGAACCTGAACCAGCCGAAGCACCAAGGCTTGTCGACGAAGAAGCAAGCGATTCCACGGAAGCGACAGTCGACGAATCGGCAAACGAGGTCACCACCGTCATCCCTGTCGTCCCAGCGGAGGACGCACCGCCGACGGAAGTAGTCAACTCGGCTCCGGCGACAGAAGCCATCGACGAGCAGACAGAGCAGTTCGAGCCCCCGGCAGTGGTGGTTCCCCCGAAGCCGCCGCGTCCCGAGTTCGTGCAGCAGTACGACACCCAGCAACTCGAACCCATCCAGCAGCAGTACGAGCCTGTTGTCCGAGAACCAGAGGTAGTTGCACCCCCGGCGCCGCAACAACCGGTGGCGCCCGCTTCGCAGTCTTCCCGCAAGTGGGTCAAACCGGCGATAGCAGTCGGCGCCATCTTTGCCGTCGCAGCGATTGCCTACGGAGTGGACATCTTCACCTCGTCCGGGAAGACACCACGCGGCACTCAGGTCGCCGGGGTGGACATCGGTGATCTCACGCCCGCCGACGCGGAGGCCACGCTGCGCGCCCAACTCGGCCCGAGGCTCGTCGAACCGGTAGCGGTACATGCAGGCGGCGTCGACTCCGAGATCGTTCCCGCGTCTGCGGGTGTGGACGTCGACTGGTCGGCGACGCTGTCGGGCGTGAACGCTCAGCCCATCAACCCGATCACCCGCATCACGTCGTTCTTCGGCTCCCGCGAGGTGCCCGTGGTGTCGGCAATCGACCAGGGTGCGTTGGATGCGTCGATGGCGCAGCTCGCGGCGAACAGCGATCGTGCGCCCGTCGAAGGTGCAGTCGTGTTCGAGAACGGGAAGGCGACTGGTGTTTCGCCCGCTGCCGGTCAGGCGCTCGAAACGCAGCAGGCGGGTTCGACCTTCGCCGCTGAATGGTCCGATGGTGGCGTCGTCGATCTTCCGGTCGACGAGGTTCCGGTGACGGTCACTCAGGCCGGTGTCGATCGTGCGCTGCAGGAGATCGCTATTCCAGCTGTCTCGGGTGACGTCGTGGTCAACGGCCGTGACGGCAAGGTCGCGACACTCGGCGTCGATCAGATCGGCGAGGTTCTGACCTTCACACCCGACGGCTCGGGTGGGCTGACTCCGCAGTACAACACGGATGCTGCGATCAAGATTCTGACTCCGCAGTTGGCGTCGACGGAAGTACAACCCAAGGACGCGTCGTTCACCTTCGCCGGTGGCAAACCGTCGGTTGTGCCCGGTGTCGTCGGTGATCTGATCAACTGGCCGGACACGGTCAAGGAACTTCCGGTTCTGTTGGGCAGCACGGCTTCTCGGGCAACGCCCGCCGTTTACGGACCGGTCCCGCCGGCGTTGACCACCGAAGCCGCGGAGGCCCTCGGCATCAACGAGGTGATCGGCGAATTCACTACCGGTGGTTTCGAATACGCGTCTGGTGTGAACATCGGCCTGGCCGCGTCGGAGATCGACGGGGCCGTGATCAAGCCCGGTGACACGTTCTCGCTCAACGAGTACACGGGCCCGCGCGGTGCGGCGCAGGGATACATCGAGTCGGGGATCATCAACAACGGTCGCCCGGACAAGGCTGTCGGCGGCGGTATCAGCCAGCTCGCGACGACGCTCTACAACGCGACGTATTTCGCAGGTATGGAGGACGTCGCGCACACCGAGCACAGTTACTACATCTCGCGGTACCCCGAGGCTCGTGAGGCGACCATCTTCGATGGTGCGATCGACCTGCAGTTCCGTAATCCGGCGAAGACCGGCGTGATGATCGAGACGATTGCGACGTCGTCGAACATCACCGTTCGGATCTGGGGAACCAAAACTGTCGATGTCACGTCGACGACCGGCCCGCGGACGTCGCCGACGTCGCCGAACACCGTGACCTTGCCGGAGGGGCCTGGCTGTGTGGCTTCGAGCGGTGCGCCCGGGTTCACGGTCAGCGACACTCGCGTGATCACCGACCACGCGAGTGGCGCCGAGATTTCCTCGAACACCCGAACCGTCAAGTACGACCCGGTGCCGATCGTGAAGTGCGAGTAGGGAACTACTTGCCGACGAGTGGGCCGAGGGTGCGGCCCGCGAGGTCGACGATGCCTGGCTCTTCGCCGTTGGTGATCAGGTTGATCACGACGCCGTCGATGCCGTGGTCGAGGATGCGCGTCTGAACCTGCTCGGCGACGTCGTCCGGGCTGCCGACGAAATGGCGTTCGGTGGCCTTGGCGACCACGTCTTCCGGCGCCGTGGTGATGTCGAGGCCACGCTCCGCGAGAAACGTTCGCTGATGGGCGCGAGCCTTGTCGCCGTCCTCGTCGATCATCATGAACGTGAGGAAGCTGGTCTCGAGGGTTGCGGGATCGCGACCGGCTTCGTCGCAGCGTGCCGCAAGTGCTTCCATCTTGCGCGGCAGTTCCGACGGGTCGCAGATGATGTTGAGGTGATCCGCGAAGCGAGCGGCGAGGCCGAACGTCTTTTTCTCACCGCCACCGCCCAGCAGGATCGGCAGGTCGTCGCGGACGCGAGGCTCGTTGATGGCGTCCTTGACGTGGTACCACTTGCCGTCGAAGGTGGGGCGATCACCGCGGAGCATCGGCGCGATGATCTGCAGTGCTTCGTCGAGTTTCTGGAAGCGCTCGGTGAACGTTCCGAACTCGTATCCGAACGAATTGTGTTCGAGTTCGAACCAACCGGCGCCGATGCCCAGGATGGCCCGACCGCCGCTCACCACGTCGAGGGTGGTGACGGTCTTGGCGAGCATGGGCGGATTGCGGTAGGTGTTTCCCGTGACCAGTGCAGACAACTGGATGGTCTCGGTGGCCGTCGCCAGCGCGGAGAGCGCCGAGTAGGCCTCGAGCATCGGGGCGTCCGGCGCTCCGATTCCGGGGAGTTGGTAGAAGTGATCCATCACGAATGCAGTGTCGAAGCCTGCGGCTTCGGCTTCGCGGGCCTGCGCTATGACGGTGGGGAAGAGGTCCTTGACCGGACCGCCGTAGCTGAAGTTGGGCATCTGGTATCCGAGGCGAGTGCTCACCGTTTCGACGTTACTCGCGATCGGTTGACCTGGCACGATTTTACCAACTCTATGGATTCCGTTGTGCTGGGCAGACTTCCGGAATTCAGAGAAGTTCTTCGGCCGCTTCGCGTCGCTTGGCTCGCTGCTGGTGAAGCTTGACTGCCGCGATTGCGATGCCGCCACCGACAATTCCGCCGACGAGAGCGCCGACCCAGGTAGACGATTCTTCGTAGGAATCGAATTTGAGACGCGCCATGATGCCGACTGCGGCGACGAGGTACAGCGCGATGCCGATCACGACCCGGGGGCGGTTGTAGTTGGACAATACATAGACATCGACGTCGCACCGAAGTGCATAGATGATCGTGATCAACGAGCCGAACAACGCAACGATCAGCAGGGCGAGCGAGATCCACGCCCCTGTTCGGCCGGCGACCCAGGGCAGAATCGCCGAGCTGACGAATATTGCCCAGAAGACACTCTGGAGTCCCACCGCCGAGGCTTCGTTCCAGACGTCGCGCTGACGCTCGTCCTTGTAGAAGTCGTCGTCCAGATCTCCGACGAACCGCATTGCCTTCATCATGGTGCTCATGCCGTCTCCTCTGGAATTTCTGTGGTGAGTTCCGATTCGGGTAAGGGGAAGAGCGCTTCGACGGTGGTCCCCAGCGCCAGGGCCAGGCGAAGTGCCAGGTAGACACTCGGTGCATAGTCACCGCGTTCGACGGAGACGATGCTCTGTCTGCTCACCTGACCTGCCGTGGCCAGTTGCGCCTGGGTGAGGCCGGCGAGGCGTCGGTGCTCCCGCACGTTGTTGTCGCCAGCCTTTCCAGTCATGCAAAAAGTAAAGAATACTTGTCACTAGATGTCAAGTTTGCTTGTCATATGAGAGGCTGAAGAGCATGCGTGAACGATTTCTCGAGATCGCCTTGGCCAATCCGGTGGTCGCAACGATCGTGGATCGTGCGCCGATTGCCGGAGTGGTACCTGACGGCGGGTGGGCTCTTCCAAACCGTCTGGAATCACATCGACGGCCGTGATCTCGGCGCCGGAATCAAGGACTACGACCTGTTCTACTTCGACGCCGGCGATCTGAGCTACGACGCGGAGGACCGTGTGATTCGTTCGGCGGCAGAACTGTTCGCCGATGTGGATGCCGATGTCGAAGTACGCAACGAAGCCCGCGTGCACCTGTGGTACGAGCAGCATTTCGGGATTCCCGGCGTTCCGTTCACCAGTTGCCGCGACGCTGTCGACCACTTCGCTTCCACAACTTGCTGTTTCGGGATCACCAAGGGATCGGATGGGACCTTGGACGTGTATGCCCCGCATGGATACGACGATCTTTTCGACATGATCGTCCGCCCCAACCCGGTGCTGGCGCCGCGAGAGGTTTACGAGGCCAAGGCGGCACGGTGGCGCAGGGAATGGCCTGCACTGACCGTGGAGCCTTGGCCTGAGACCTAAACCTAGACCTCGATCGGCGGATGCAACCTGTCCATGGTCCATTGCCGATTTCGGCGTGCAGCAAGTGAACTGGCGCCGAGTGAGGCGACGAGAAGGCCGCCGAGGACGGCGATCGAGACCCACAGTCTCGAGTCGATACCGCCGACGGTGAGTTGTCGTAGCCCGTTCACCGCGTAGGTCATCGGGTCGAACGGGTGGATGATCTGGAACGGTTTCGCGGTGGTTTCGACGGGATAGATGCCGCCGGCCGAAACCAGTTGCAGCATCAGGAACGCCAGGGTGATGACGCGTCCGACGGAGACTCCGAAGATGGCGTTGAATGCCTGGATCAACGCCATGTAGGTGGCGGTGATGAGCATCAGGAACCCGACGGTACCGAGGGCATGCGTGGGGTGCAGACCGACGGCGAAGTGCACGACCAGGTACATCACGATCACCTGGCAGATGCCGATGAGCAATGCCGGCCAGTACGAGGCGAGGACCACTCGCAGCGCGCCGAGTCCGTTTGCGATGGGCCGGTTCTGGAGCGGCTTGAGCAGCATCCAGGTGATGATGCCGCCCACGAACAGCGCGAGGGGCAGGAAGAACGGAGCAAAACCGGTACCGAACGTGCTTGCCCGGTTCTCGTACGTCTCCTGTAGTTCGACCGGGCTGGAGAGGGTTTGAGCGGTTGCGGTTCGCTGCTGATCGCTCCAACTGGGGACCTGACCGGCGCCCTCGGTGAGTTTGGTCGCGAGTTCGGCAGACCCGGCACGGAGTTGCTCGGTGCCGTCTGCGAGTTTGGCTGCACCATCGGAGAGTTGAACGCTTCCGTCGGTGAGTTGAACCAGTCCACTACTGAGGGTTTGAGCGCCGTCGTTGACTTGCTGACCGCCGTCACGCAGCTGTACCAGGCCGTTGCGGAGTTCACCACCGCCGTTGGCCGCGGCGCTGAGCCCGGCTCGGAAGGTGCTCGACGGATCGTCGAGTTGGTAGGCGAGTTGTTGTGCACCGCTCTTGAGTTCGCCCAGTTGGCCCATGGTCGCTTCACCGAAACCCTGAGTGCGCAGTATGTCCTGGGCAGGCGCGAGGGCATTGGCGATCTGTTGGCTGACGGGATCCGGGTTAAGTCGAAGGCTGGCCACTGCCTGCCCGACCAGCTGTGCGACGTCTGCTTGTGTGTTCCCGAGGACACTCAGTTGGTCGACGACCTGGGTGACGCCACCACTGAGTTGGCTTGCGCCGTCGCCAAGTTGGACGGCTCCGAGATCGAGCTGCCCCAGACCGTCGGTCAGTGCGAGGACGCCGTCCGTGGCGGTGTTGATGCCAGTCGAGAGTTGCGCTGTACCGCCGGCAAGAGTGGCTGCACCGTCACGTGCGGTAACCATGTTGTCGGCCAGAGTTTTCGAGCCCGACGCCAATTCGCCGGCTCCGGCGTTGGCAGTGTTCACTCCGGCCGAGAGCTGGAGCGCTCCGTCGGCGGCCTGCTTCAAACCAGCACCCGCATCGGTCAATCCGACCAGAACTGTCTCGACGGACTGCGCGCCGATCTTGTCGCTGACCTGACTGAGGACCTGCTGGGCGGCGTTTTGGCCGATGATGGTGCCGAGGTAGTTGTTGACGTCGTTGAAGGTGAACTGCAACTGAGCTTTGTGGGGGTCCTTGGTCGTCGGGGAGGCGACGGCCTCGCTGAAATTCTCAGGCAATGTGAGAGAGAAGTAGTACGTGCCGTCCGAGACTCCCTGAGCGGCTTCCTGCTGCGAGACCAGGTGGAGATCGAGCTCACCGGAATCGAGCAGCGCTTGGCTTACCTCGTCGCCCGCGTTGAGCTCCTGACCCTGCACCATCGCGCCGCGGTCGGTGTTGACCAGCGCGACGGGGACCTTGTTGACCTCACCGAACGGATTCCAGAACGCCCACAGGTACATCGCGCCGTACAGCAGTGGCATCAAGATGATGGTGACGAGTGCGATCCTGGGCATCGCGCCGCGGGAGAACCGCTTGAGTTCGGTTCCGAGAGACATTCCAGCGAGCATCGCGGTTACCTCGCCCCTTCTTGGTCGGGATTGGTGACTTCTTGGAGCAGGGTGACGGCATCGATGGGTGATCCGTCTGGCAGCGGGTTGACGGTCGACGCGATGATGGTCTGGTAGCTCCCCATCTCGACGAGTCGCTCGACGAGGTACGCACGTTCGGAGTCGCGCCGCACTTGTTCGAGATCGTCGACGACAAGCAGGGCCGGCTTTTTCGTGTTCGCGACGGCGATACGCAGCAGGATCGCCTCGAGTTCCCCGAGATCGCTGACGTACCGGCCGAGCGCAGGTAACGGATGATCGCCGAAGACGGGAGCGCACACCGCTTCGAGTTCGCGGTCTCCGGCGCGTCCGATGAGCTTGTACCAGGGCGCATCCCAGCGAATTTGTTCGGTGATCAGATCGCGGACGGTGACGGATTCGGCAAGCTCGTCGATGTCCTCGAACCCGGCGACCCCGGCGATCTCGAAGATCTCGCGGGGACGCATTCGACCGAAGACGGACAGTGAGCCGGAACTGGCTTTCATTCGTCCGCTGAGTGTCAGAAGTAAGGACGTACGTCCTGAACCGGCCGAGCCTTCGAGGATGGTCACACCGCCCGCACGAATCTCGAGATTGACGGGTCCGAACACCGGCCCCCATGGGCCGTCGAGCGCCAAGTCCGTGGCGGTCAATGCCAGGTCAGGGGCGTAATCGGGTTGTGCGTGCTCTGGTGCGACCACGATGATCACCTGTCTGTTGATCTACTCGGCCTGCGAAAGAACCGAGTGCTGGTTCAGTGGACGTTCGTGCTCACCCAATCACATCGGTAGCGGGCGAGCGGTCCCATGAATGGGATGTGTCGGACACGTTCGACAACTTGAAGACCGAACGGTATGTATTCTGTTGGAAACGGAACGGGGGAGTCGAGGTGCCGGTTCGTAGACGCGGTATGTGTGCGTTACTGGTCATGGCCACCCTGTCGGTTGTCTCCTGTGCCGGTGAGCGCGAGTCGCCCCCGTTCGTGTCGAGCGAGAGGCTTTTCGAGTTCACCGGTCGCAATGTCGGACCCGTGACCGTTCCGCCCTTGCCTTCCGATCGGCACGAGTCCGAAGCAGCGCCGTACGGAGCCATCACCCTGTCCGGTGGGTGGAGCGGCGCAGCCAATGTCTCGCTGCCCGGATCCGTCACGTGTTTCGAGCACAACTGGGCGGATTCGCTGCCCGCCGGTCACCGCCAGTGGGCCTACGAGGTGCACACCAGTTCCTTTTACGAGTACGACGGCGGCGGCGAGTATCCGGGACGTGATTTCCAGTTGCAGGTCTACGTGAACGAAAAACCGGAACCAGGTCAGCACGGGTCGGCGATCATGAAGTTCTCGGATCAGAGCGGACAGTTCGTGTCCTTCGGGGGCGGTGACGACAAGTCCATCGAAATCGTCAGTTCTCCGGACCGCAGGCGCGTGGCGCTTTCCCTGGTGGGAAGGGCGGCACGGCCCGGCGAACAACCGACGACGTCCGTACTGTCCGCACAGATCAGTTGTCCGACCGTCGAGCGCAGATGACCTCGGATTCCATGGACTGCTGAGCATGAAAATGCCGGCCCCGAAACGTTCTCGGGACCGGCACTTTTCATGAATCAGGAACGAATCAGAATGCGGCTTCGTCGATCTCCATGATGTCGTTCTCGGTGTTCGCGATGATCTCGCGTGAAGCGGTGAGCTCGGGCAGGACGTTCTTGGCGAAGAAGGAAGCGATGGCGACCTTGCCCTCGTAGAAGCCCTTGTCCTTGTCGGAAGCGCCGTTGTCGAGTGCTGCGAGAGCGATCTCGGACTGGCGGAGCAGCTGCCAGCCGATGAGCAGGTCGCCGACGGACATCAGGAAGCGGACGGAGCCGAGGCCGACCTTGTACAGCTCGGTGGGCTGCTCCTGAGCTCCCATGAGGAAGCCGGTGAGCGTGGCGGCCATGGCCTGGACGTCTTCGAGTGCGGTGGCGAGCAGTGCGCGCTCCGCCTTCAGACGACCGTTGCCGGCTTCGCTGTCGATGAAGGTCTTGATCTGTCCGGCAACGTGAGCGAGCGCGACGCCGCGGTCACGAGCGATCTTGCGGAAGAAGAAGTCCTGAGCCTGGATGGCCGTCGTGCCTTCGTACAGCGAGTCGATCTTGGAGTCGCGGATGTACTGCTCGATCGGGTAGTCCTGCAGGAAGCCGGAGCCACCGAGGGTCTGCAGGCTGTCCGTCAGGTACTGGTACGCACGCTCGGAGCCGACGCCCTTGACGATCGGGAGCAGCAGGTCGTTGACGCGGAACGCGGTGTCCTTGTCTGCGCCCGAGACGAGCTGGGCGACAACCTCGTCCTGGTGAGCTGCGGTGTAGAGGTACACCGCGCGCAGGCCTTCGGCGTATGCCTTCTGCATTGCCAGGCTACGACGCACGTCGGGGTGGTGCGTGATGGTCACGCGCGGTGCTGCCTTGTTGGTCATCTGGGTCAGGTCTGCGCCCTGCACGCGCTGCTTGGCGTAATCGAGAGCGTTGAGGTAACCGGTGGAGAGGGTGGCGATTGCCTTGGTGCCGACCATCATTCGAGCGTGCTCGATGACGTCGAACATCTGGGCGATGCCGTTGTGGACCTCGCCGACCAGCCAGCCCTGTGCGGGGATGCCGTGGCCGCCGAAGGTGACCTCACATGTGGCGGAGACCTTCAGGCCCATCTTGTGCTCGACGTTGGTGACGAAGACACCGTTACGCTCGCCGAACTCTTCGGTCTCGAAGTTGAAGTGCGTCTTCGGGACGAAGAACAGGCTCAGGCCCTTGGTGCCCGGTCCGGCACCTTCGGGGCGAGCGAGAACGAGGTGGAAGATGTTCTCGAACAGGTCGTCCGAGTCGGCCGAGGTGATGAAGCGCTTGACGCCCTCGATGTGCCAGGAGCCGTCGTCCTGCTTGATCGCCTTGGTGCGTCCGGCACCGACGTCGGAGCCGGCGTCGGGCTCGGTGAGGACCATCGTGGCGCCCCATCCGCGTTCGACGATGGTGGCTGCCCACTTCTTCTGCTCTTCGGTGCCGTTGTTGAACAGCACGTCCGCGAAGGCGGGTCCGGCCTGGTACATGTGCGCTGCAGGCTGTGCGCCCAGGATCAGCTCACCGATGGCCCACACGACGGAGCGGGGAACCGGCACGCCGCCGACCTCTTCGCTCAATCCCATGCGGTACCACTCGGCATCCCACAGAGCCTTGAACGACTTCTTGAAGGATTCCGGAAGTGCAACGGTGTGCGTCTCGGGATCGAAGACAGGGGGGTTGCGGTCCGCATCGGCGAAAGATTCGCCAAGCGGTCCCTCGGCCAGGCGTGCGACCTCTGCCAGCATGTTGCGGACAGTGTCGGCATCCAGGTCGCCCCAAGCGCCTTCGCTCAGTGGCTTCTCCAGTCCGAGAACCTCGAAGAGGTTGAACTCCAGGTCCCGAACGTTGCTCTTGTAATGGCCCATGTCTTCTGCTTCTCCCAGTGAGGTGGTGCGGTCCAGCACTCCTAGTACCGCCCGAAGTTTATTACTCGTCGGTAACTTAATACATGTTACTAGCCGTTCTTTGCATTGCCAACACCGGATTTGCGTCCGATGACAAGCGCGTCGACCGCGATTCCCGTTTCGGTGTGCCTGTGGGGATTTCCGGCGATCTCGAACTCGAGCTTTCCGTGGAACTCCTGCATCAATTCTTCTGGTGTGTAAAGGATTTCGGGATCTTGCGGCCCGCCGACGCCGTAGTCGATGTTGCTTCGGTCGTGACCCAAAATCATGAGGATTCCGTCAGGTTTCAGAGAATTTATGGCACGGTTCACAACCAGGGTGCGTTGTGGTGCGGGCAGATGAAGGTAAAGAAGCAGGGCCAAGTCGTATCCCTGCCCGTTCCTCGAGGCGTAATCCGCGACGGTGACGTCGCCGCATCGGTAGTCGAGCCGGTCGAGAACCGATCGGGGCGAGCGGGCCGCGATCGTGCGGGCTTTCTCGATCGCGACGGCCGAGTAGTCGATCCCGGTGACCTCCCAACCGCGGGTCGCGAGCCACAACGCGTTACGGCCCTCGCCGCACGCCAGGTCCAGTGCCTGGCCGTGGGGGAGGGCCGTCGCGTATTCCACCAGCAATTCGTTGGGAGGAGCGCCCCAGACGAGCTCGGTTTCTTCGTACTTCTTGTCCCAGGCCGCCGCATCCATAGATGACGACGGTAGTGCCACTCAGTGGTTACGCACTCCGTCCATCGGGTTCTTGCGTAGAGCGGCGCGCGTCGGGATCGCGATGGAGACAAATCCCAGAACAGCGGTCACCGCGACGATGGAACCGTAGATCGCCGGTGAAATCGCCGGGATCGGCTGCCCGGACACCGCTACGGCAATGCCCATCAGAGGCGGCAGGGCGATCAGTGATCCGACCACGATGGCGATTCCCACCACCATCAACGACTCGATGCGCATCATTGCTCGGACCTGCCTCGTCCGCGAGCCCACCAGTTGAAGGAGCGCGAACTCGCGGGAACGCTCGGCAGTGGCAGCGACCAGGGTGTTCACGACTGCGACTGCGAGATAGCCGAGCAGGACGAGGACGGCGAGGATGCTGACCCACGACTGCATACGACGCTGATCTTCGCCCGCGGCCCCGAACTGGTCCTGGTTCATCGCGGCGATCGAGGGGAACGAGCGCAACGACTGCTGGACTTCGGCCGACCGTCCGGGTTCGGCAGCAACCAGAACGGTGTCGATCAGAGCGTCGGTGGAGTGCTGACGCAAAGTCTCGATCGGCATGGTCACGTCCCCGAATCCGAGGCCGCGACCATATTTTGCGACGACCATGGGATGTACCAGTGTTCCGTCACCCAGATAGAGGTCGACGCGCTGGCCTACCTTGGCTCCGAGGGTGAAGGCGCCGTCTTCGCTCACGGCAACGGTATCGCCGGTCAGAGCGCTGAGGTCGCCCTCGGTCACCGCGAGATCGAGGGTCGCGTCGGCGCTGGCGGCGTCGATGCCCTGGGCCGCGATCGCGCTGTCGGCTGAGCCGCCTTCCTCACCGCTGGGTACCGGGAGGACTTGACTGCGGACCACCGGGTTTGCCGCACTCACTCCGGGCACCGATGCGATCGACTCGAGGAGCGAGGGAGCGATACCGGCTGGTGCGCCGACGATCAGGTCGGCGGTGACGCCCTTGATCGACTGGTTGGTCGCCTCGGCGGCGACGGTGCTCTGGCTGAAGAACTGCACCGAGCCCAGTGCGATTGCGAGAGCCAACGGAACAACCGCCGACGAGAGCCGTCTCGAATTGGATTCGGCGTTGGCGGCAGCGAGAACTTTGGACGCCGACCCACTGCGGCGCAGCGGACCGCCGATCACCTTGATGATGCCGCGCACCAACAAGGGGCCGAGCAGCGCGACCGAGAAGATCAACAACAGTGCGCTCGAACCGGCTCCAGCGGCCGCCACGCTGCCGGGCAGGAAAGCAGGGAGGACGCAGGCGCTGAGGCCGGCGGCGCCGAAGATCAGCCCGGTGACGATACGTCCGCGGCTCAGTTTCGCCGGGCCGCTTTCGGATTCGCGAAGCGCTTCGACGGGGTCGAGCTTCGCCGGTCGTCGTGCCGCGATCGCCGCTGCCGCGCGGGCAGTGAGTACGCAGATCAGGAAAGCTGCGATCGCCGGAAGCGGGCTGTAGGCCAGCGCGAAATCGGTGGGCATGACCCCGGCGTCGGCGAACTGTGCGCCCAGCACTCGGGCGAGCAGGTATCCGGGCACCGCGCCGAGAGCTGCCGCCGCAGCAGCAACGAGCAGCACTTCACGTCCGATCATGACGTGCACTTGCCGCGTGGTGGCCCCGATTGCCCGCAACAGAGCGAACTCTCGGCGCCTGGCGTTGATCGAGAGCGACAGCGTGCTGGAAACGACGAACATACTGACCATCAACGCGAGACCGGCAAACGACGCGCAGAGCACGATCAACTGCGTCCGCGCAGCACCGGCGTCGAGGAATTCGATGCCTCCGCGTGCGGTGCCGGTCGAGACCTCCGCACCGGATCCGGCGAGTGCGTCGCGAGCGAGAGCGGCGGCGTTGACGCCTTCGGGAGCGAGCAATCCGACTGCGGTGACCGAGTTCTGGTGCGGCCACAACCGTTCGGCCTCTCCGTAGTCGAGGAAGACGAGTGCCGGACGGTCGGGTGACGGCGCCGAAGCCGAATCAGCTGTGCCGACGACGGTGTACTCGTCGGCTATCGCGCCGTGAGCCAGCGTGATTCGCTCGCCGAGCGCGGCGCCCGTGGTCGAGACCACCTCGTCGCGGCTCTGCGGAGCGCGCCCCTCGATGAGCGAGTACGGCGCCAATTGTGCTGTTTCCCAAGGATGTGCGTCGAGTACGACGCCCTCGGCGGTGCTGACGGGGACGGAGATGTCGGGAACCACGGTGACATCGAGTGCGTCGAGCTTGCGGACCGTATCGCCGGCGAGGAGAACTCGCTCGGCAAAAGGCTGATCGGCGTCTTCCTTGACCTCGAGCGCCTGTGGTGCACTCACGACGGCGTCGGCACCGGCGTAGAGATGTGGTGAGACACCGCCTCGCACTCCCGATTCCAGCAGCACACCCAGACCGCAGGTGAGGAGCGCTGCGCAGAATACGGAGACGAACACGGCGACGAAACCGGAGCGATGCGCTTTCAGGTGCGCAAAGGTGTGCGCTTTCATCATCACCAGTCCCCGAGGTGTGTCATGCGCTCGGCGATCTGCTGCGGGGTCGGGCGGTCGATGTGCCCGACAAGTTTCCCGTCGGCGAGGAACAGCACACGATCGGCGTACGACGCGGCCACCGGGTCGTGCGTGACCATGACGATGGTCTGATCGAACTCGGCGGCTGTCCGGCGCAACAACTCCAGAACCTGCTTGGCGCTACGGGAGTCGAGGGCGCCGGTCGGTTCGTCGGCAAAGAGTGCGTCGGGGTGGGTGACGAGGGCGCGTGCGATGGCGACGCGTTGCTGCTGACCGCCGGACAACTCGGAGGGTTTGCGCTTTCGGTGTGATCCGAGTCCGACGGATTCGAGGACGAAGGTCAGGTACTGCTTGTCGGCTCGTCGCCCGGCGAGGAGTAGGGGGAGCGTGACGTTCTGCTCGACGTCGAGAGCGCCGAGCAGGTTGTAGGCCTGGAAGACGAAACCGATGTGATCGCGACGGAAGATGCTGCGGGCCTTCGGCTTCAGCTGTGAAATTTCGGTATCGCCCAGCCACACCGATCCGCCGCTCGGTCGGTCGAGCCCGGCGGCGCAGTGCAGGAAAGTGCTCTTGCCCGAGCCGGACGGGCCCATCACTGCGGTGAAGGTGCTGCGCGGCAGAGTGAGGCTGACGTTGTCGAGGGCGGTCACGGCGCCGCGGCCGTTGCCGTAGACCTTGCTGACCCCTTCTAGTCGCACGGCAGATGTTCGAGCTCCCGTGGCACCAGGGGCCGGCGAGGCGAGGACCGAGTGTCGATTCTTCATGGGAAGAACGCTATGGAGATTCGGCATTCGTCGACATCCAGCAGAGTCCCGAATCAATGGTGTAGCCAGCTGTAGTGGATCGTGCGGTGTGGTGCGGCATGCTGGGGCAGTGAAGAAGAGAACCAGGGCTGCGGTGTACGTGCTCGTCGAGGGTGCGGCAGCTGTTGTTTCCCTGTTCTTGCTGATGGTCGGTCTCATTCTGTTGTCGCTCTCGATTCTGATCGTCGGCTGGTTGCTGTTGCCGTCGTACGTGCGAGTGCTCCGGTGGTGGGCCGGCCTGGCTCGCAAACGCACCGCTGCGTACACCGGACGCCCTGTTCTGCAGCGATACCCACCGATGCCCAGCAATCCGACATTCGGGGACTGGAGCCGGTTCCTCACCGATCAGTCGACGAGGCGCGACGCGGCCTGGTTGTCGATTCATGGTCTGGGTGCTTTCGTCGCGGCGATGCTGACCATTGCTCTGCCACTCGGTGCGCTCAATGCGATTGCCGTCCCGCTGTACTGGCAGCAGATGCCCGCGGGCGAACCCGTCAACAACCCGTACCCCGTGACGTCGTGGCTGGGCGCTGCCGGAATGCCGTTGATCGGCATCCTGTACTTCCTGATCGCGTGGTGGTTGATCCCCGCGATGGCGAAATGGATCAGCTGGTCGACCACGACTTTGCTTGCGCCGGATACGCGTTCGGACCTCTCGAAGCGCGTCACCGCCCTGACGGCCAGCCGCGCTGCGGCGTTCGACGCGCATTCGGCCGAACTCAAGCGCATCGAGCGGGATCTGCACGACGGAGCGCAGAACCGTCTGGTCGCGGTGGTGATGATGTTGGGGATGGCCGAGCGGTCGTTGCAGAACAATCCGGACCAGGCTCTGCCACAACTGCATCGGGCCCAGGATGCGGCCACCGAGGCGTTGAGCGAACTCCGGACGTTGGTGCACGACATCTACCCGCCGATCCTCGACGAGTTGGGTCTGGAGGGCGCGATCTCGGCGCTCGCCGGGCGCTCCGCCGTGCCCTGCGTACTCGAGATCGACGAGCTCCGCCGTGCCCCGGCTGCCGTCGAGGCTGCTGCGTACTTCGTCGTCGCCGAGGCCTTGAC
The DNA here is from genome assembly GCF_029457415.1 of Rhodococcus sp. RCBS9. Classification (NCBI taxonomy): domain Bacteria; kingdom Bacillati; phylum Actinomycetota; class Actinomycetes; order Mycobacteriales; family Nocardiaceae; genus Rhodococcus; species Rhodococcus sp. RCBS9. The sequence continues at coordinate 3,808,253 of NZ_CP120422.1, forward strand.
CAACGTCGCAAAACACAGCGGAGCCCGCAGGGTCACCGTCACGGCACGGACGGAGACGTCGGACGACTCGTCGGGTGAGACGATGCTCATCGACGTGATCGACGACGGTCACGGCGGCGCGAACGAACGCCCGGGCGGCGGCGTGGCGGGTATTCGACGCCGGGTCGAGGCTTTCGAAGGAACCGCAGTATTGGAGAGCCCGGAGGGTGGACCGACAACGATGAGGGTGGAACTACCGTGCGGATTCTGATTGCCGAGGACGACGCTCTCCTGCGAGAGGGGCTGGCCCTGCTGCTCCGTGGAGAGGGCTTCGAGGTGTCTGCCGTCTCCGACGCCGCACAGTTCCTCACGGTGTTCGAGGAGACAACCCCCGACGCCGCGGTGCTCGACGTCCGGATGCCTCCTACTTTCACCAACGAGGGACTTCGAGCGGCGATCGAGGTGCGCAAGCTTCGCCCGGGCTTTCCCGTCCTGGTCCTTTCCGCTTACGTCGAGGATCGCTACGCCGGTGAATTGTTGGCAGGAGGCGCTGGCGGGGTCGGGTACCTGCTCAAGGAACGAGTCGGGAAGGTAGCCGAGTTCGTCGACGCATTGAACCGGGTCGTCGACGGTGGAACCGTGATGGATCCCGAGGTCGTATCCCAATTGATGAGCCGTCGACGCGCCGACGATCCGATCAGATCGCTGACTCCACGCGAGTCCGAAGTTCTCGGACTGATGGCGGAGGGGTTGGGAAATCAGGAAATCGCCAGGAAACTGGTCGTCAGCGACACCGCTGTGAGCAAGCACATAGGAAATATCTTCGCAAAACTCGGCCTGTCGGCTTCCGAAAGCGGGCATCGTCGTGTTTTGGCAGTTCTAGCTCATTTGCGCGCCTGATCATGGATCTGGACTACATACCTGACCGAAGCGTAATGTGAGCCAGCCTCATGTTGTTGCCGTGATCGAACGGTGACCTGAGAGGCAGGGGCTTATGTCCTGTACGTAACGTGTGATGTCGAATGCGCGTCATCACCAGAAACCAACGAGGAGATCGATCAATGGGTAAGCCGATTGCCAGTGTGGCCGGAGGTCGGCAGTCCGTCCTTCTCGGGCTCGGCGTTCACCGCCCGGAGCGAGTCGTGACCAACGACGAGATCTGCGAGCTGATCGATTCCACCGACGAGTGGATCCAGACGCGATCGGGTATCAAGTCGCGCCGGTTCTCCGGCGAAGGTGAAGGCATCCTCGCGATGTCGATCAGCGCGGCGCGTAAAGCACTGGACGTCAGCGGCATTGCCCCTGAGCAGATCGGCGCCGTGATCATCGCGACGTCGACGTGGGACCTGCAGACTCCTCAGGCTGCGTCCATCGTCGCCCACGAGCTCGGCATCAAGGGTCCGGCTGCATTCGACGTCGCGGCAGGCTGCGCCGGTTTCTGTACCGCCCTTGCGGTGGCCAGCGACCTGGTTCGCGGCGGCACGGTTGATCACGTACTCGTCGTCGGCGTCGAGTTGATGAGCGAGGCCACCGAGCCCACCGATCGCAGCGTTCGCTTCATCTTCGGTGACGGCGCAGGCGCAGTTGTCGTCGGCCCGAGCGACACCGTCGGAATCGGCCCGGTCGAGTGGGGTTCGGACGGCAGCCAGTCCGACGCCATCGTTCAGGAGCCCAGCTGGCTCGACTACACCAAGAACCCGACCGGACCTCGGCCGTGGATCAAGATGGCCGGCACCGCGGTGTTCCGCTGGGCTGCCTTCGAGATGGGCAAGGTCGCCACTCGCACCCTGGAGAAGTCGGGGCTGGGTATCGAAGACATCGACGCTTTTGTGCCGCACCAGGCAAACCAGCGCATCAACGAGGTCATCGCTCGCAGCATGAAGCTGCCCGAGGGCTTCCCCGTCTCCAACGACATCGCCGAGACGGGCAACACGTCCGCGGCCTCGATCCCGCTCGCCATGGAGCAGATGCTGCGCGACGGCCAGTGCAAGCCGGGCGACAAGGCATTGCTTCTCGCCTTCGGTGCGGGCCTGTCCTTCGCCGGTCAGGTTGTCGTCATGCCGCCGTTGGCTGGAGCAGAATCCGCCTGATTGTTCCTTTCGCAAGGGCGCCTCGAACCCACGGTTCGGGGCGCCCTTCCGTTTCCGTCCGGATCGTCGAACGTCTGCGATGTGGCACTCTGGCGAGATGGTCGAGAGTGTGGGGGAGTCCGAACGCAAGTCCGAACGTTCAGCTGAGACGGGCGGCAGCTTGGCAAAGATGGGTGGGCAAGTGGCGCTCGCCAGCACGGTCAGTCGGGTCACCGGCTTCGTCCGCACCCTTGCCCTTGCCGCGGTCCTGGGCATTGCCCTCGTCAGTGATGCGTACAACGCGGCCAACAGCTTCCCGAACATGGTCTATCAGCTCCTCCTCGGCGGGATTCTCGCCAGCGTCCTGCTTCCGTATCTGACGCGGCAACGGAGCCGTGGGCGGACGCTCGAACGAGAGCAGACGCAGCGCGTTCTCACCGTCGGAGCGCTGGCTCTTGCGCTCGTGACGGTAGTGGCCGTGGTGTGCGCGCCGCCTCTGGTCTCGGCCGTGATCGATGATCCGGCTCAACGAGAGCTGACGACGCTCTTCGCGTACTTGCTTCTTCCGGAGATCTTCTTCTACGGCGTCACGGCGATGATGACGGCTGTGCTCAGCGTTCGATCGGTATTCGGCGCGCCGGCCTGGGCACCGGTGATCAACAACGTCGTCCTTCTGGTGACGGTCGCGGTCTTCCTGTGTATCCCGGGACCGGTGGCTCTGACTCCCGAGTCGATGACCACCGCGCAGGTTCTGGTGATCGGTATCGGCACTCTGCTCGGGATCGTGGCGCAAACCGCCGTCGTTGCTCGAGCGCTGCACCGCAACGGGTTTCGGTGGCGACTTCGCGTGCGCGTCGTACCGCACACCTGGCGACCGGTGCGCGTCGGGGCACCGTTGCTCGGCTGGGTACTTGTGTACGTCGTTGCCGGCCAGATCGGTGTGTGGGTGACGATGAAGGTCACTCTCTCCCGTCACGTCTACTCGATGTACACGCACGCGGATCTGCTGTTTCAAGTGGCGTACGGCATTCTCGGTGTGTCGTTGTTGACGGTGCTGATGCCGCGGATCGCCAGGTCGGTTGCCGCGGGTGACGACGTCGGCGTCGTATCCGATCTCGGCCGGGGAGCCCGGTATTCTGTGGTGGCGCTGATTCCGGTCACTGTGGCGCTCATGGTGTTCGGTCCCTCGTTGACCACCTTGATCTTCTTCGGCCGGGTCGACGGCAGCAGTGCCCGGTTGATCGGGACGGCCGTTGCGGTCAGTGCATTCGGGCTGGTGCCCTTTGCGATGGTCATGCTTCAGCTGCGAGTGTTCTACGCCGACAACAACACCCGAACTCCCGCGGTGATCGCCCTGGTGATGGTGGTCGCCAAGACTGCGCTCGTCCTTCTTGCGTCACTGTCGGCTAGTGACGAAAGGCTGGTCCTGGCCGTCTGTGCCGCCGGCTCGTTCTCCTACGTGTGTGGAGCGGTACTCGGCCACAACCTTCTTCGAAAGCGATACGGGCTGTTGGGATTCCGTCGCGTGCAGGCCACCGTCGGAAGGATTTCGGCGGCGGCAATTCTGGCAGGTGGTTGTGCGCTCGCTTTGGTGGTGGCGGTTCAGAACCGAGTTCCCGAGCCCAGGCTTGCTGCTGTTATTTCATTGTCGGCGGGTGCGGCCGTCGGTGCCGTCGTCCTGTTAGTTGCATGCAAGGTCGTCGGTGTTCCCGAGATTCGCCGGGCGCGAACCCTATTGCTGTCCTGAGGACAAGAGCGGTACCAGCAGTTCGTCCGGAGTGAGGGCGCCGTGCTGTCCACGGAGTCCGGACAGTCCCGATTCGACAGATCGACGTACGACGGCCACGTCCCCGGACGCAATGGCGATGACATCACCGATCCGGCCGTGATACTCGGAATGCACTGCAGGCCCGAACAATCCTGCGACTATGCCCTCGGACCTCGTCCCGATCCACATGCGGTCACCCAGTTCGGCGCGCCAGCGGTCCGCAACATCTTGTGCAGCGCCTTCTCGGGTGTGGATGTGACGACATCTAGGTTCACCGGCAAGAGCGAGTACATCTTTGGACAGAATCGGAGTGTTGTCGAAGTCGATCTTGTTCTCGTCCGACACGTCGACCATTCCGTGGTCTGCCGTCACCAGCAATCTCACGTCCGGACCGAGAGCCGCGGCGAGTTGCTCGACCAGTCGATCGACCAGCATCAGTTGGAAAATCCACGGCTCGGACTCGGGTCCGTAGACGTGGCCGAGTGCATCGATCTCGCTGATGTAGCAGTACGTGAACGTGCGGTCGGCAGATTTCGACGCCGCCACGGTGCGAGCGAGGAGGTCTCCGTATGCCTGGATTCCGGCGAACTGGGCACCGCGCATCCCGGCACGGGTGAGGCCGCTGCCGTCGAACTTCGACGGTACGACGGTTGTAACGGTGATGCCGGCTGCGGCGGCGCGATCGAACGTCGTGGCCTGCGGCTGCAGGGTTTCCGGGACGATGGAGTCGGTCTGAGATTCCTTCTTGCCCGCGCTGTGCCAACCCAGCCAGTTGAACACCGAATCGGCTTCTTCGACGTAGGACTGGTAGCCGGTGATGCCGTGCGCTCCCGAAGGCAGACCGGTCCCCAGTGAGACGATGCTGGTGGCCGTCGTCGTGGGGAAGCCTGCCCGGATGGGCGTTCCGACGAGTGAATTCAGGAATGGTGCGTGTTCGGCGTTGCGGGCGAGCAAGTTCGCGCCCATCCCGTCTACCAGCAGAATTACGGTCTTCTTGCTGGGCCGTAGATCGAGACGGTTCGCTTCGCCGCTCACTCCGAGAGAAGCGAGTACCGACGGCGCAAGCGTCGACAGAGTCGGCTGCGAGTACACATCGAGGAGAGGGGCGGGGGCGGGCATCCCATGAGATTAGGCGTTGGACGCAGAAAACTGCATACCTTCTGGGCGAGTGTTCAAATCTGTGCGGTCAAATCCGGACTTTCCAGATGATCAGCGCGCAGAGACCGCGGACCGGTGCGGCCTCCGCGCGGAGATTCATTCCATGATCGTGGAGATCTGGAACTTGGCACCTAGTGGATCGGCCACCGACGCGAGACGACCGAAGGGCGTGTCCTCGGGATCGCGCAAGACGCTGCCGCCGAATTCGACGACCTTGGCGACGGCCGCATCGGTGTCGTCCGCCCCGAAGTACACCTGCCAGAACGACGGCGCCTCTGCCGGGAGGAACGAGCTGGCATCCATCAAACCGGCGACGACGGTGTCACCCTGCTTGGCCTGTGAGTACCGGAACTCGTCGCTGTCACCGATCGACTCGTAAGTCCAGCCGAACACGTCGGTGTAGAACGGCAGGACCGCGGCGTAGTTCTTGGACAAGGTCTCGTGCCAGACCGGCGCTCCGGCCTCGCCGACCAAACCGAAGCCGTGATGCTGATCTGCCTGCCAGATGCCGACGACGGCACCGGCCGGATCGCCCACGATCGCCATGCTGCCCTGAGGACCGACCTGCATCGACGGCATCATGATCGTTCCGCCCGCGGCTTGGGCCTTGGACGCCGACGCTGCCGCATCAGTCGAGGAGATGTAGGTGGTCCACACGTTGCCGTAGGGGTTTCCCTCCTGCTGGGGTCCGAGCCCGGCGATGGGCTGCCCGTCTTTGCTGAAGATCGCGTAGCCGCCGTACTGCGGGTCGTCGTTTGTGTCAGCCTGCCAGCCGAACACGTTGGTGTAGAAGGATTTGGCAACCTCGGTGTCGGAGCTGGTGAGGTCGATCCAACAGGGTGTTCCGTCGAGCGCTGTGCGTGCGGGCATCTGAAAACTCTCCTTAACCGAAACGGATACACAAGCAGGGGACGCGGAAATGTTTGGCCGAGGAAGGCCTGAATCTCACGCTACGCGCGTACCCCGACACATTCCCAGGGTTCGAGAGCTTTGGGGTATGTGACCGTTTCGCGTTCCCCGGTGGGCCGGACCTGCCAACGCAGACGACCGCCGAATCGTTCTTGATACTCCGAAGTTGATGGGGCACTTGCTCGATCGGCGAGGCCGTTCCGCGGGTGTAGGGCCGGTACATGTCAGCTCCTGATCAGCCCCGTGCGATCGAGCCACGCGAGCGCATGACGGGTGAACTCGTCCGGAATCTCCAATTGTGGGGTGTGGCCGGTGTCGCCGAGAATGATGGTGGTCCAGTGTGGATGTGCAGCAGCGGCTGCCCGTGCGGCCTCGACCGGGACAAGCCGATCGCGATCGCCGTGCATCAGGAGCGTCGGAGTCGTGATCTCTCGCAATGTCTTTCGATAGGAGGCAGGACGGGCGAGGGTCATCAGCAGTGACCGTGCTGCCTGAAGGAATTCGGCATCCTGGGTAGGATCGTTGCGGCGAATCGCCGTCAAGGCAGCGCCCGCGTCGAGGACCGCGGGGTCGGCTCGCGTCGGATCGGCAAAACACAATCTGGTCATCTGAGCGGCCAACTGCCGGTCTGACATCTTTCGGCGTCCGAAGCCGAGAACCTGCTCACCGACGTACGGCATCGAGTAGAGCGCGAACTGGGCGGCGACGGTCAGATCGGGAAGTTGGACGGGCAGGGGGAGCGCCGGATCCACCAGGACCAGGCCGGCGACTGATTCGGGACTGGCATGGGTCGACATTGCCGAGACCATTCCGCCCATGGAATTGCCGAACAGGACGGCGGGCTCACCCACCACTGTGTCGAGAAAGCGATTCAGAAGTACTGCGTTGGCGTCGACGCCGGTGTGTCGCCCACGGGCAGAGGTGAGTCCGAATCCGGCGAGGTCAAGGGCGTACACGCGCGTGCGCGCCGCCAGCGCCGGTGCGACCCGCACCCAGTTCAGGTGCGAGCCGCCCAGACCGTGAACGAGCACGATGGGCGGCGCTCCGCTGGGACCGCCGAAGTCGATCCAGTGAACGTCACCGCCGAGATCGGTGATGTTGCTTGTCCCGCCCCACGGGTGTGTGAGGGTGCTTCCGTCGACGAGTTGGGCCGAAACAGCGGATTCCATACATGCCAGGATGCACCGAGGTGTCGTCGTAGTCACGCACTCGTTCCGGTTCGGGATCCGAATATGTGTCATCGATCACGGCTTCTCAAGAAGCTCAGGAAACGGGCAAAACGGAATTTGACTGGTGTTCAGCACTTTTCGAGGCTGTCGCCGCTTTCCGACGGCCGTGGCGCGCGTCCGGCGGAGGTCGGTTCGGGCATACTGAAAACCATGTGGTGGATGGTCGGGCTCATTGTTCTGGCCGCCTTGGTTTTGGCATCCGTTCTGGTCGGTTTCGTTTTCCGCCGCCCGATCGCCGAAGCCAAGTCGGCGGTGCTTGCCTTCGACGACGCCAGCTCTCAGCCCCAGCGCGACTGACCACCGTCGAGCGGAATTGTTGCTCCAGTCAGATACGCGGCATCCGGGCCGACCAGGAAAGCCACCGCGGTTCCGATGTCCGTTTCGCAGTCGCCGATCCTCCGTAGCGGAATCCCGGCAACAAAGGCGGCAGCCTCCTCCGGGCGTGCATCTGCCCACCGCTGCAGCCCCGGCGACGACGCGTGGGGAGCAACCGCGTTGACCCGGATCCCGTCGACGCCCCATTCGCATGCTGCCGCGCGACTGAGGGCTCGGACGGATTCCTTCACGGCCGCGTAGCCGCCGTAGCCGGCAGCGTCCCAGCGGACGGCCACGGAGCTGACCATGTTGATGATTGCCCCGCCGCCGCGCTCCTTCATGAACGGGTAACAGGCTTGCATGGTTCGCAGAGTCGCGACGGGGCCGGACGTCAATCCGTCGGCAAGGCGCTCCGGAGTGAGGTCGAGGACGTTGCCGAGCGGGTTGAGGCTGGCGTTGTTGATCAGAATGTCGACGCCGCCGAACAGTTCCACCGTTCGCGCCACGGCTCCGGTGATGGAATCCGCGTCGGCGATATCCATGAGCACCGGTTCGGCACGGCCTCCGCGTTCGGCGATCTCGTTACATGTGACGACGAGTTTCGACTCAGTGCGGCCCGCGACCGCGACGGAAGCGCCCTCCTTGGCGAGCGCAAACGCAACTCCCTGGCCGACGCCTTGCCCTGCGCCAGTGATCAGGGCCACTTTTCCATCCAACTTGCCCACTGCTGTTCTCCTGCTCGTCATTCAACGGTTCCCGAAGCGTTGTCCGAATCGCGCATTGTTACTCGTGGGTTCCCGCTGGATGAGATGTGAGTTACGTCCCACTCAGCGGTGCCGCTTCAAATTTCGGCCGTCTTACGTATATTGTGAGCGCCGTTACACACCGGACGCGCGGAACGCGTACACACATTCCATGATGAGGAGTTAGACATGGGTTCTTCGGACGCAGACCTGGCATTGATCAAGCAGATTCAGCCGGTTATCACGGGTGTTGCTGGCCTGATCTCGGGCATCGGCGCAATCGTCGGACTGGGCGTTGCCCTGCAGTCCTTCAGCTGATTTTTCGCTGAGCTGATCCTCCGGCCCGTGGCCTGAAGGCATTGCCTTCGTGGACGCGGGCCGGAGGTTTGTCTGCACCTGAATATCTGTGTCTTGCAGGCACATTCAATTCTGTGATACGTCCATTGCTGCCGGAACATCCACACCTTCTTCGTAGACCTGGGGTCCGAAGTTCGGCAACGGAGTGTAGTCGAGCATCGCTTCCGAACCGCGGTAGTGGCGGAAGTAGTAGAGCGATCTGTCCGGCCGCACCAGGCTGTCCGGTTCGCTTGTCTTCCATCCCCAGTGGACGTCTGCTCGCAGAATCTCCGACAGCTCCAGTATGTTCTTGCAACCATGGCTCTGTAGCCCAAGGCATTTCAATTCCTCGACGTCTCGCAATTGCCCGTCGCGCGTCCACCTGGATTCGTAGACCAGAGCATCGAGAACGACGCGGTGCGAACCCGCTTGAGTAACGCCGGCAAGTAGAACCTCCCAGTCCAATCCTGGTGCGTGTTGGAGGTATTCGTCGGCGTCGATGAATGCTGCCCATGCGACGGTGTCGCGGTACCGGCTCACGTGATCGACGTACGCCTCTACCTGTCCGTGCACGATCCGACCGTCCGCGTCGCGCGGTTGCCAGTCGACGATCGTCACCGGAAGGTCGTGCAGTTCTTTGCGGAATGCGACCTGAACTTCACTGTCCGACATCGATCGGGTGAAGGCGCCGTAAGAGTTGCCTCTCTTGTCCTCGCTGCGGCCGTGCCAACGGTTGAGACTGAATGCGCTTGTCTTGCGGGTGGACCCGACGGAACCGGTGTTGTCGTAGAGAACAACCTCCCAGCCTTGCTCGATGTGGTGCAGGCACCAGTCCCTGATGAAGGGAAGATGTTCGCGGGGGAGCAGGACCGCAACCACGGCGCGGCGCCCGGCGTCAGAGCTGTTCGGATGATTCTTCGGATCCGTGATCACCCGACACACGATAGTGCTCTGCGTGGATGCGAGTTACTCAATGCTGCTCGTGTGAACGGTTGATCGTAGAACGTTGACACATTCGGCAATTTGTCTCATAGTCGAGTCATGACAACTTCTGTGTCACATTCGCCACGGTTTGTACCTTCAACCGGGGAGTCCTGGCGTTCGCCCTGGGCCATGTACGACGCATTGCGCGAGAACGACCCGGTGCACAACGTTGTGCCGGAAGCTGCGCCGCAGGACGACTACTGGGTGCTTACCCGTCACGAAGACGTCTACAACGCCGCTCGCGACTACGAGACATATTCGTCGGCAAAGGGATTGACCACTGTCTACGGTGAACTCGAACAGATCGGGATGCAGGACAATCCGCCGTTCGTGATGCAGGATCCGCCAGTGCAGTCGGAGTTCCGGCGCATGGTGTCGAAGGGTTTCACTCCGCGTCAGGTATCGGCGGTCGAGCCGATGGTTCGCGAATTTGTCGTCGAACGTATCGAGGCGCTGAAAGCGCGTGGCAGCGGCGATATCGTCGTCGAGCTCTTCAAACCGTTGCCGTCTATGGTTGTCGCACACTATCTGGGTGTGCCGGAATCGGACCGTGACCAGTTCGACGGCTGGACCGAAGCCATTGTCGCTGCCAATTCGGCAGGTGGTGTGGCCGCGGCAGCGACGACGGCGCAGGCCGCCACCGGTGAGCTGATGATGTACTTCGCTTCGCTGATCGAACGCCGCAAGGTCGAACCGGGTGACGACACGATTTCGCACCTACTCGCCGCTGGACTCGGTGAAGACGGCGACATGTCCGGCCTGCTGTCGATTCTGGGCTTCGCCTTCACCATGGTGGCCGGGGGAAACGACACCACGACAGGAATGCTGGGTGGTTCGGTGGCGATGCTGACCGAACGCCTCGACCAGCGTCAGATCCTGCTGGACGATCCCGCATTGATCACCGACGCGGTCGACGAGTTGCTTCGACTCACCTCGCCGGTCCAAGGACTGGCACGCACCACGACGCGAGATGTGGCCTTGGGTGGCAAAGTGATTCCGGCAGGACGTAAGGTTCTGCTGATGTACGGTGCGGCCAATCGTGATCCCGAGAAGTACGGACCCGACGCGGCGGAGTTGGACGTCTTGCGTCGACCGCAGAAGATCCTCACCTTCAGCCATGGCGCCCACCATTGTCTGGGCGCGTCGGCAGCTCGAATGCAGGCGCGAGTTGCTTTGGAAGAGTTGCTTTCCCGGATTCCCGACTTCCATGTCGACATCGACGCGATGCAATACGCGCCGGGCAACTACGTGCGCCGTCCGCTCTCGGCTCCGATGTCGGTGACTCGGCCATGAGCAACGACTGGCTCGGCGAGGGGCGCGCCTTGGCGGCAGCCGAGAAGATCCTCGACAGCGCGGCACAATTGTTCGTCGCGAAAGGCGTCAACGCGGTCGGTATGGCGGAGATAGCCTCTGCTGCAGGATGTTCCCGGGCCACCTTGTATCGGTACTTCGAGAATCGGCAGGCTCTTCACATTGCGTTCGTTCACCGCGAAGCTCGCAGGCTGGGAACTGCGATCGCGGAATCGGTAGCGACCATCGACGATCCGAGTGAGCGTCTGGAGACGGCCATACTCACTGCAGTGTCCGCGGTGCGTAGCACTCCGACGTTGGCTGCATGGTTCGCCCCGGGCGATGCGAGTCTTGCCGGTGAACTCGCCAATTCGTCCGACGTCATCAACGGACTTGGTGTCGCGATGCTCGGTGAACTCGGAGCAGGCACAGCGTCGCGGGCACGCTGGATCGTGCGGGTGATCCTCTCGCTGCTCATGGTGCCGGGGGCGGACGAGAACGACGAGCGGACGTTGGTGCGTGAGTTCGTCGTTGCGCTGTTGATTGCTGGACGGGCCACCTGATCATCCCTTCCGGGTGATGCGCGAGGGCTGCGTGGGAATCGAGGATGAACCGATATCCCGACACAGGTCACCGCGAGTTCCCGAGGAGCGTAAGAGAAGATGACTACACCGTCCGAACTCGACCCCAAGCCCGCCACCGAAGCGACTCGCCTGGCAAATGCCCAGGTTCTCCGTGACCTTCCTTTCGACGACACCTTCGACTTCGAACTGATTTCTCGAGGTCTCGTGGCACCGCTCATCGATGGCGGACTGGTCAAAGGTGACAAAGGGCAGTTCATCTTCTCGTACGACGCCTACGGGTTCGCCGACGGCGATGCACCGGATACCGTCAACCCGAGTCTGTGGCGCCAAGCCACTTTGATGGGAAAGGGCGGTGGACTGTTCAAGCTGGCTGATCGTCTGTACCAGGTGATCGGCCAGGACTTGTCCAACACGACGATCATCGAGGGCGACACCGGGTTGATCATCGGTGACACTCTGATGTCCGCGGAAACAGCCGCTCTCGCGCTGGAGTTGTACTACCAGCACCGCCCGAAGGTTCCGGTCAAGGCAATCATCTTCACGCACTCCCACGGCGATCACTTCGGCGGTGTCAAAGGATTTGTCACCGACGAAGAGATCGAGTCCGGTGCCGTAAAGGTCTACGCACCAGACAGTTTCACGGAGGAAGCGATTTCCGAGAACGTACTTGCCGGCACGGCGATGACACGTCGCGGAATGTACATGTACGGATCGTTCCTGCGTCCGGGGCCACAAGGGCAGGTATCCGGTGGTCTCGGCCTGTCCACTTCGCACGGCACTTCGACGTTTGCCGTGCCTACCGACGTCATCACCGAACCGGTGCACGAAGAGGTCATCGACGGTGTGCGCGTGACGTTCATGCTCGCGCCGGGAACCGAAGCGCCATCCGAAATGCTCTTCTATTTACCAGATTTCAAGGCGCTCGGGTCAGCTGAGGACGTCACGCACACGATGCACAATCTGTACACGTTGCGCGGCGCCAAGACTCGCGACGCCAAAGCGTGGTCGCACTACGTGCGTCTGGCAATGGAACTGTTCCCCGACGTCGAAATCATCTTTGCGCAGCATCATTGGCCCACGTGGGGCAACGACAAGATCTTGAAGCTGATGTCGGATCAGGCAGATCTGTACAAGTATCTGCACGATCAGACGTTGCGCCTTGCCAACAAGGGACTGACACCGGTAGAGATTGCCGACCAGATCGAGGTACCCGACGCCATCGGAAAGCAGTGGTACAACCGTGGGTACTACGGCTCGCTCAGTCACAACGTCAAAGCGATCTACACCTTCTATCTCGGTTGGTTCGACGGCGTTCCCGCTCACCTCAATCCCCATCCGCCGGTGGAGAACGGCAAGCGCTACGTCGAAGCCGTCGGCGGACCGGACGCACTTTTGACCAAGGGCAAGCAGGCGTTCGACGACGGCGACTACCGCTGGGCGGCCGAGCTGGTGAACCATCTGGTGTTCGCCGATCCGAGCAATCAGAAAGCGCGAGAGTTGTTGGCGGACACGTACGAACAACTCGGCTACCAAGCCGAGAACGGTACGTGGCGCAACTTCTACCTGGTCGGAGCGATGGAATTGCGGCATCCGCTGGCACCGATGCCGTCCAACAACCCCACCGGCCCGGCCGTGGTCGCAGTGATGCCGCTCGAACAGATGCTGGATTTCTGGGCAGTTCGCCTCGACGGTCCCAAAGCAGCCGATGTAGACCTGTCGTTGCGATTCGTGTTGTCGGACACCGCGGACAACGTCCTGGTCACAGTGCGCAACGGCGTGCTGAACTACGACATGGACAAGGCAGATGCTTCGGCCGCCCTGACTCTGACCTTGACCCGTGCCGTGTTCAACGAGGTGTATCTGGGAACGACCTCGCTCACCGAATCCATCAAGGCCGGAACGGCAAAAGCTGTGGGAGATCAGTCCGAACTGGAGACGTTCATCTCGCTGCTGGAGGACTTCGATCTGTGGTTCGATATCGTCACGCCGTGACTGGTCGACTCCATGATGTGGCCCGGGTTGGGGATCATTCGAAACGAGAAGGATCTCCCGCGCCGACGCGCACGATTTCGGGAACACCGGACGAATAGTCGACGACTGTGGTGGGTTCGGTTCCGCAGTCACCCGAGTCGATGACGGCGTCGAGTTGGTGGTCGAGTTCTTCCTTGATCTGCCAGCCGTCCGTCATCGGTTCCTCGGCGCCGGGCAGGAGAAGGGTGCTGGAGAGGATGGGTTCACCCAACTCTTGCAAGAGTGCCCGCACTACCGGGTGGCTGGGGATACGCACTCCGACGGTCTTCTTCTTGGCGTGTGCCAGCCGACGCGGAACTTCCTTCGTGGCGGGAAGGATGAACGTGTACTGCCCAGGCGTAGCCGCTTTCACCGCGCGGAACGCCGAGTTGGTGACGTGGACGAAGTGCCCGAGCTGCGCGAAATCGGCACAGACCAGCGTGAAGTGATGGTCCGAACGCAGATGACGGATCTCGCGGATCCGATCGGTGCCCGAGTGATTGTCCATTCGGGCGCCCAGGGCGTAGCAGGAGTCGGTGGGGTAGGCGATGACCGCGTCGTTGCGCAGCATTTCGACGATCTGGCTGATCGCGCGCGGCTGCGGGTTTTCCGGGTGAACGTCGAAGTATCGGGCCATCAACTCAGCTTAGTTCAGCTTGCAGATCACGAATGCCGTTCACCGTTGAGACTGTGGTCGGCGAGCAAACCCGTCAGCTCTTCGGCGTAGGCGAGTTGCTTACGTAAGTGTGTGCAGCTTTCTTCCGCCCGGGTGTGGCAGTCGGTGACGAATTCGGTTGCAGCGGTACGCGTTGACGCGTCCGAAGCTTCGTCGCCGAGCACTGCCAGAGAATCGAGAAGTTGTTTCATTTCTTCGAGACTGAATCCGAGCGGCTTCATTCGTCGGATTACCAGTAGCCGTTGGACATCGGCCTCGGTATAGAGGCGGAATCCTCCGGCGCTCCGCTCGGACGGAGTAACCAGACCGACCTCGTCGTAATGACGAATCGTCTTGATCGACAGTTCGGTGCGTTCGGCAACCTGTCCGATCTGCATGTTCGGCCCTTGGCCCGCATGTTCCGGCTCAGACATCACTCCCACTTTCCTCGCGCTGGGCTTCCATACTCTCAGTGACCGTCACCCAGGCGACCGGACAGGCGCAGGTGGCGCTCGGCCGATGCGTCGTCGAGCCCCACGATCTCGACATTCTTGCCTCTGGCCGCGTACTTGGTGGTGATGGCGTCCAGTGTCGCGACGGTCGACGCGTCCCAGACATGAGACTCGGACAGATCGATGACAATGTTCTTCGGGTCGCCGGCGTAGTCGAATTGGTAGATCAGATCGTTGCTGGATGCGAAGAACAGTTCGCCTCGAACCGCATAGACACGGGTGTCCTCGTCCGGATGCGCGACGTCGATCACTTCGGTGAGATGCGCGACGCGGCGAGCGAAGATGACCATCGCGGTGATCACTCCGACGATCACGCCGTAGGCAAGATTGTGGGTCGCGACGGTGACTACCACGGTGACCAACATGACCACTGTCTCGCCGATCGGCATGCGGCGCAGGGTCTTCGGATTGATGCTGTGCCAATCGAAAGTGCCGACCGAGACCATGATCATGACGGCCACCAATGCGGCCATGGGAATCAACGCCACCACATCGCCGAGGCCGACGACGAGTATCAGCAAGAACACGCCCGCCAGGAAAGTCGAGATTCGAGTGCGAGCGCCGGAGACCTTGACGTTGATCATGGTCTGGCCGATCATCGCGCACCCTCCCATGCCCCCGAAGAAGCCGGTGACGATGTTCGCGACGCCTTGGCCCCACCCTTCTCGGGTCTTGTTCGAGTGAGTATCCGTGACGTCGTCGACGAGCTTGGCCGTCATCAACGATTCGAGGAGTCCGACGAGCGCCATGGCCAATGCGTACGGCGCAATGATCGACAGTGTGTGCATGTCCAGGGGGACATCGGGGAACAGTAGCGTCGGTAGGCTCGACGGAAGCTCGCCCTCGTCGCCGACGTTGGGGACATCGAACGCGAAAACGACTGTGGCGGTTGTCAGTAGCACGATTGCCACCAGTGGAGCCGGGACGGCGTTCGTCAGTTTCGGCAGGAATACGAGTAGCAGAAGTGCGACTGCAAGGAGTGGGTAGACGAGCCACGGAACATCGATCAGGTGGGGGAGTTGGGCGATGAAGATCAAGATGGCGAGTGCGTTGACGAATCCCACCATGACGCTGCGCGGAATGAAGCGCATCAACTTTGCGACGCCCAGGAGGCTCAGCACGATCTGGAGAAGGCCGGCCAGAAGGACTGTCGCAATCAGGTAGTCGATTCCGTACTCGCGCGTCAGTGGAGCGACGACCAGTGCGACGGCGCCGGTCGCTGCGGAGATCATTGCGGGTCGTCCGCCGACGACGGCGATGGTCACTGCCATCGTGAACGACGCGAACAGTCCTACCCGCGGATCGACGCCGGCGATGATCGAGAACGAGATCGCCTCGGGAATCAGTGCCAACGCCACGACCAGTCCGGCCAAAACCTCCGTTTTGAGACGGTGAGGTGACCGGAGCGCGGCCCGAACCGAATTGTCGTTGGTGGATGAAGCGATGGTTACTGCCATGAGATTCCGTCCTGACGAGGTTCTCATACTCTACCCTCCTGTAAGGGTAGAGTATGACCGGAGATCTCGCTACGGTGCGAACTTCTGTCGAATTGTGTTTCCCCGCAGTGAATCTCGAATCGCGAGATTGATCGAGAGGGGAAAGGCCTGCGGCGGCGGTCAGATGTGACGACCAGTAACCCTTACCAAGTATTTACCTACTGTGTGGTTTTTGTTTATTGAAAAAGGGTCAACTCGGGCGCTGGCTCCGTTACAGTTCGGCGGCAAACGTCAATCAGGTTGTTCCGAGAGGACATCATGTCAAAACGCCTACTGAATGCTGCGCTCCTTACCGGCCTCCTTGCCGGTGGAACCGCTGTGGCCGTGATTCCGGCAACCGCGGCGCCCGTTGCAGAAACCACGTCGACAACGTTCCAGGTCACGTGCCGCGCAGTTCCGAGTGCGTTCTCCGGTCCTTCGTCAGACGGAAAGCCTGCTACGGTGCGGGTTTCGGCTCCGACGGTAGTCGCGCCAGGTCAGGTCTTCGACATCGACGTGGATCCGGGTAGCGTCCAGATCCCGAACGATGTGAGCGGCGCAAGCGTCAAGAAGATCTCGCGTCTGAAGATTGATCTGCCGATTCCGACCAACGCGGAGTTCGTTTCGGCGACGGTCACCGATCCGGGCAATGTTATTGCCGGGAAACCTGCTTCGGTGATTCGTGTCAACGAAGACGGCACTCCCGCAGCGGACGGTCCGATACTCCGGTTGTCCGGCGCAAACGAAGCGATCGGCAACAGTCCGTCATCGTCGTCGGGTGCGCACGGCGGGCTTGCGATCAATGCTCAGTCCGGAGCCGAGACCAACATCGTCTTTCCGAAGATCAGAATCACCGTAAAGGCCGGGCCGTCCGGCGCAGTCGAAACCAATGTGCGGACTTCGGGTGCTGCAGGTACTTTCGGTGGGCCCGAGTCATTTTTGACCTTCCTCCCTCAGGTCAGTCACTGGCTCGCGGGAACCATCTGGGCGCCCACATCCTGCTCGCCGCGCGACGCTGAGACCGGCCCCCTCAATGCCGGTGCCGGCGCCCTGGCATCCACGAAGATCGACGGGGACCTGGGGCCCGTTGATCCTGAGCCAGGCGCGGACATCGTGACTAAGCTCGAAGGACCGGCTACCGCCGCGACCGGTACCAAGGTGTCTTTTGCTTCTCACGTCGATCCGGAAAACACAACGGGAACAGTACAGTTCATGGTCGACGGCAAACCCGTCGGTGACCCGCGGCCGGTGGTTCGCGGTATTGCGCGCCTGGATCTCACCTTCGGTAAGGCGGGTACCAAGTCCGTGACTGCAGTATTCACCGCTACCGGAGACGAGGCGAAGTACACGTCGGCGGCACACGTACTCACGGTGACCGGTGACACCACAGGTCCGGTCGATCCCGACCCGACCGATCCGGGCACTCCGGGCGGTCTCGGCAGCCTCGAGTCCGTTCTGCCGCAGCTGCCGACGGGTTCGCTCGGTGGCAAGTGATCACGGTCCTACCTCACTGAACTTTCAATGGCCGAGTTCTTCTGAAAGGCAACACATGAACCCCCGCACTCTGGCAGTTTGCGCTGTCGTACCAGCACTCGCGGCCGGACTCCTCGCTGTGTTCGCGCCGGTGGCAGCGGCTTCCGATACCGTGACGCGGACAGTTTCATTCGAACACAAGTGCCGGGTCGACGGCGCCACCGATTGGGATTCGTCGTTCTCCGACAACATGGAGGTAACCGCGCCCACGTCCGTGCGTCCCGGCGAACAGTTCACAGTGAAATTGCATCCAGGCACCATGCGTAGTTCGGATTCGGACACCGGTCGTATCAAGTACGACATCGCACTACCGCAAGGGGCAACCCTGGTTTCGTACTCCCTCGTCGGTGATTCGTCGTCCAACTTGACCGGCGAGACTGCGGTGCTGCTCCGGGTGGGCGCAGACGGAAACGCGAACCCGGCGGGTGAGTACCTGCGAATTACCGGTACCGGCAACAAGACAGTCAACGACGGTCCGAGCGCCAGCGACAACAACCCCAAGGAAGGGCTGCAAGTCAAGGCCAACACGGACTTTCGTTTGCCGGCAGTCGAATTGAAACTTGAAGCTCGGTCCGACGAGGGAAACGCGACGACGCACCTGCGCGCCGGGGCGACGAGCCCGAGTATCAAGATCAAAGAAACGAGCATGAGTTTCGGTGAGTCCCGGTGGGTCAATGCCGCTGGGTATTGTGTTGCTTCGGGCGAGGGACGCAGCGCCCTCTCGACTACCGAGGTATTCACGACCAACCAGACCGAGACGACGGTCGCTGTCGCGCTGGAGGCACTGACGGGCGAAGACGTCAAGATTGCGGCGAGTATCGACCCGAACCCGGGTGAGGGAACGGTCGAGTTCTTCGACGGCGATACGAAGATCGGCAGCGCCACAGTCGATTCCAATGGCCATGCAGAACTGGTCTGGCCGTTCCGCGACCAGGGCGAGCATCGCATCACCGCAAAGTTCTTGGGTACCAAGAAGTTCAGTTCTTCGGAATCTGCGGACAAGACCGTGACCGTCACCGTGCCTGGTGTCATCGTCGTCGAGCCGGTGGATCCGACGGAACCGGAAACTCCTGGTGGAACCGGAAGCCTCGGGGACATCTTCTCGAAGCTGCCGACGGGCTCACTCGGAGGCTGAGTCACCCAAACGGCAGGGGAGCGTCGACGTTTCGGCTCGAATGCGGGTGTGTGATCGAATACTGGAATGACAGGTTCGAATCATGCCGAGAGCCGCAACGCCGGCGTTCTCTGATCTTCTCAATGGGAGTCTCCGTCACGGAAATCGGGCCAGAACCACAAAAAGGTAGCTCACCAAAACTCGTGCCCTTTTACTACCGTTAGTTGAAGAACTGCGCGAACCGCGGGTTCTTACATCAACAAGCCTTCGAACTCGCCGCTGCGGTTCAGGTATGAACAAGGTAGGGAAAATGCGCAAGGTTAGTTTGCTCGCGTCCGCTGCAGCAGTAGCTGTCGGTGTGGCAATGATCGGGACGTCTGCGGCCTCAGCAGCGCCGGGAACGATTCCCGGTCACGGGCTGTTCGACGTGCCGTGGGAGGTGTTGCCGGGAACCTACACGACGTCTGGGCCCGTATCAGCTGACATGCCGTGCATATACGGCCGAGCAAAAGTCGACGGCGATGGTGAATTGAATGTACTCGAGTTCGAAAGCACCCTCGAACCGGCGACAGTCACGATTCTCTTGACGGATTCTCGCTTCACCACCGCATATTGCTCTGATTGGAAGCGAGTGTCGTCAGTCGGATCGTTGGATCTCGGATCACTTTTCGGGTCATAGACGTCGCCGCTCTGATTCCAGATGGGCCTCTGGCCCTGGCCACGGACCTCTGCTATCTCGGCTAACGCTCGCCTCGCGGATGTGCTCGTTCGTCTCGAGTTTCCGACCACTCGTCGCATGAGTCCATGACCAGGGACTTTAGCCCTCGGTAATTACCTACCAATCGGTATATTCTGCGAAGGTACGGACTTCGTGAACCGATGTGAGTTGGCTCCGGGGGACGTGCCGGCCTCGCAGGACCGCCCGCAAAGTCAGCCCGATGAGGCCACCGGAGTTCGCGCATTTCGACAGATTGCCGCTGGGTCCGTCCGCTACGAGGGGAGCGGACGGACCTGACAGCACGAGAGAGTGCCATGCCTGAACGTGGTCAAAGCAGAGTGGACGCGGGGATCATTGCCGTCGTCGCAGTCATCACCGGTGTGTTCGTCGCACTGACCGGTCACGGTCTGGTTGCAGCGCTCGCCACCGTAGTGGGCCTCGCGCTCGGAATGGCGATTGTGCGGTATCTGATCAAGGGCCGCTGATCACCGCAAGAGTTCAGCAGGTCGCGAGAATGTCTGCGATGGTGTCGTGTTCGGCTTGGGTGACCCACAAACCGTATGCCGCTTTGACTTCCACTTGAGCAGTCACGTACTGGCAGCGGTAGGCCTTGTTGGGTGGCAGCCAGGTCGCCGCGTCGGAATCCGACTTCTTCTGGTTCGTGGGGCCGTCGACAGCGCGCAGGTTTCGAGGGTCGTTGGCCAGATTGGTTCGCGTCTGTGTATCGAGCTGTTGTGCGCCCTTCTGCCAGGCGTCCGAGAGTGCGACTACATGATCGATCTGGACTGCAGAAGACGTGTCCTGGCCGCGGGTGAACGCGATGGTCTTGTTCGTGTACGGGTCACGGAGCGTACCGGTTTGGACCGAGCAGCTTTTGGAGCCGTCCTTGAATGTCAGGTCGGTGAGGTCACGCCGCAGGATGTCGTTGCGAGTATCGCAGCCGTTGTGGCCGAATTCGACGGTGACGTCGTCGGTCCAGGCGGTACCGAACAGCGCGCGGTCGTATCCGGTCTTGGGTGCGCGTCCCTTGACGGGGATCTGTGCCAGCAGTTCAATTGCGGCGGACGAAGGAGCCGAGGCTTCGGTCACGACCGTCGTGGTGACACCGGATCCGATTCCCGAACCGAGAGAAGATGTTTCGGGCGCGTCGGCGTTGGAATTGGCGCAACCTCCCAGCACGATCACGGCAGCAATGCCGATGGTGACGCCGGTGATGCCGCGCCTGTGATGTGCCGTGCGTGCCATGTGTGAGAGTCCATTTCTGCGAGAGATGAACTACAAGTATGTCATTCACGACAATTCGGGCCTAACCGGCACTGTCTGTCAGTCCGGTCGAAGGAACCATCGAGTCACCGGGACCGAGACGAGGACCCGCGGACCTTCACGAGTTTCGTCTGCGGCATCCCAGCCGTCGTACTTCTCGCCGAAAAGTCTCAGGAGGTCGACGAATTCGCCGACATCGTGATGAATTGTCGCGAGGCCCTGTGCGACCCACGGGTCGCCAGCGGATCCGTCGACTGCCAACGAGACCCGAGGATCGTCCAGCAGGTTCCGAACCTTACGATTCTGCTCAGCGCTCGGTATCCAGAATGTGTTCTGATGCAGTAAGAACCAGACCGGAGTCGTGTGCGGCGAGCCGTCGCTTCGGAGGGTGGTCAACCACACGCAAGGAGCATCCGCGATAGTCACGGTCCCAGTATCGGCGCCGGCGCGAGGTTCACCAATCGAGTGTTCGGAACGAACAATGCCCGGCCCTCGCCGTTGGCGAGGACCGGGCATTGTCGGGAAGGGAGTGGAAGCGTCAGATCTCGATCTTGGGGGTCTGTTCGCCCAGCTTGTGGCGGGCCAGCGCCAGGTTCGCACGCGCACGGTCCAAAACGAGGTACACGAACAGCGTCGACAGTCCGGGCGTCTCGAGGACGCGAATGAGGTGGTACTGGTTGCTCAGGGTGATCAGGATGTCTTCCAGGGTGTCGGTAATCCCCAAGTTACTCATCGTGCGGAGCTTTGCTCGCACAACCTCGGAGTTGCCGGCGCCGGCGTACTCGAGGCTGAATGACGGGTTGCCGCTCATGCCGAGAACCATTCCGCTGTCGGCGTCGACGACGGCTGCACCGCTGGCACCGTCGATGCGCATCAATTCGCCGAGGATCTTGTCGATGTTGCTCATTGCTTCTCCTTGGTAGGGCCGAGTCGCGCGGGGCGACTCCAGGTGATGCTTCGGTGGTGAAGTCATCGGTACATTTCGAGGTGGAATCGTTGGTTGCGGCGTCGGGAGTGGGTCGGGCGGCAACTTTTCAGTTTGTGAGATTTGTGGGCTCGTTCCGTTCGGTGCAGATGGGCGGCCATTCGACGACTCGAATTCGTCGATGCGGTCTGCGGGTAGCCAGCCGTCTCCGGCGGGTGCGTTGAGTGGCCGTCTCGTATCCGTCTCGTAGTCCGGGGCCGGCGGCTGGAGTTGCGGATACACCGGTGCGGTCAGCGGTCGCTTGTACGGAATCGGCTGACCACCCGCGTCGGCGACGTTCGCGAACCAGGCGGCGTACCCGGGGTCGCTGCGATCGAGGTTTTGCCCGCGATCGTCGTCTTCCTCGCGGGAACCTCGTCGACGAAAAAGTCCCACTCGTTCCAGCCCCTTATAGACGAACTATTTCCGATCGGAGCGTTCCGGATGAACGCGGCAGACCGGACAATCCCACCCGTAGTTATTTTGCAGTTAAGTCACCGTAGCATGGGTTCGCGAACGGGGCATACAGTCCAATCCCGCAGTCGGGAGGGCGAGGCGCTCGGATTCGGCAGGATGCTCGGGCAATTGGCGCTGACGGGCGACGCCGGTCCGTTCGAGCGCCAGTGGCCCTCTGGCATCCTTGAGGGATGAAGAAAACGATCACCGGGTTCATCGGTGCCTGCTCGCTGGTGGCGCTGGTTGCCTGCGGTTCTGACGGAGACAAGCCGACCGAGGTCGGAACACTCACTACCTCTGCTTCGGCGACCACCACGGCGACGTCGACGACGTCATCCGAGGCTCCGGCGACGTCGTCGGAAATACCTACCGAGACCCCTTCGGTCGACTCGAGTGCTCCGGCTGAGGTCCCGTCCGACCCGAATGTGAGTTCGGCGCTGCCACGGACCTACGCGCAGGCGTGCTCCGACGTTCTCCGGTACCTCGACGCATACCAGCCGGCCATCGACGAGTCCGGAGAGGAAATGGGCATGACGCGTGAATCATTGGCAAACGACATGCTGACCTCCATCCAGGCTTATCCCGAATGGTCGAGCCTGTCTGCCGACGAGCAGGCCGAGGTCACTCGCGGATTCGCCGCAGCGACCGCGGGAAGTTGCTGACCTACTTTCAGAACAACGATTCCTGAATCGCCACGCCAGGGGACTCGAACTCGCCGACGGTGATGGTTCGACCGACCAGTCCGGACACATCCGCGACGAAGCGTGGCGATTCAGGATCGGGGTCGATCCGCAGCGAGGCGATCGAACCGGCAAGGCCCTCCAGATACAAGGAATGTTCCCCGGACTCGAAAGTGTGCGGATACGCGATCAACGGTGCCGCATCGAAGACCGCGTCAGCGCACGCCGGCGCCGTCCATTCTTCGGGAGCCTCCAGGATCTCGATTCCGTCGATGTCCGATCCGATGTCATTCAGCTCGTCTTTGATCGACGATACGAAGTGGTGCAACGACTTTCGTAGTTTCTCTCGATCCAAGGGCCCTGTCAACGCTTCGATCTTCCGAGACG
Source organism: Rhodococcus sp. RCBS9 (assembly GCF_029457415.1). NCBI lineage: Bacteria > Bacillati > Actinomycetota > Actinomycetes > Mycobacteriales > Nocardiaceae > Rhodococcus > Rhodococcus sp. RCBS9. Next base: position 3,831,384 of record NZ_CP120422.1, read on the forward strand.
TACGTATTGCCTGGCTCAAGTGGAAGTGCTCCGAAACTCGGGCTTCGAGGGCGCGAATGCTGTAACCGTCCGTCGACCGCGCTACGAACAATGCGCAGACTGCCCCTTGTTCGGCGACTCGCGGATGCTTGCGGAACTCGGACGCCGTCCCCACCTTCATCTGGCCGCCGGCGAATACGTCGACGTAGAGCCATTGTGGTTGTGCGAGGTAGGTACGCACATTCGGATGAATGTGCGCGCCGCTGACGTGTGCCTGATGAACCGTGGTGAACCCCTCACGATTTCGGCATCGGTCGCACTGGCGTCCTGCGGTGACCGTCGCCCCGCGGTCGCACGGCGAGTGTCCTGGACCTTCGGCGGTGAGATCTCGCCAGCCGAGGCAGCGGCGGCCCTTCGTCTCGTCGACGGAGAATCGCAGCACCGAGTCGTGAGTGAAGAAGGTCGTAGCGGAAGTGGTGTCGTCGACGCATCGGATCCGCGGTGCTGTCGGGTTCGACCAATCGATTCCGCGAACAAGCAGGGTCATGATGAAGTGTCGATTCCTTCTGTAGTTCGCAGGTCGACACCTATGGTAGTCACTGCACATGCGGGTCAGTGCAGTGGTTGTGCCCCACGTTGTTCGAGCATCAGCGTCATCAGCCCGGATTCCTGACTCTGGGTGTTGATCATGTCGCGGGCGGACTGTTTCACCGGCCCGCTCTCGAGTAGGGCGTCGGCGGCCTGCGCCATGGCGATCCCGCCACGGTGGTGGCGTTCCATCAGTTGAAGGAAAAGGACCTCGGCGTCGAGCCCGCGAGCGCTGCTCAGTTTCTCGAGTTCTTCGGTCGTAGCCATACCAGGCATGGAGTCGGTCTCGGTGTCCAGCGTTGCCGGGTGATGACGAGAGTCACCCGCGCCGCTCGGCGACGCCTCCATCCACGCCATCGGCGTTCTACTGTTCGGCGGGACACCGGCCAACCTCAGCCAACCGAGCATGACACCGATTTCCGTTCGTTGAACATCGTCGATCTGCTGGGCCAGTCTCGTCACCGCCGGGTCCACATCGGGACTCAGACGCGCGAGAATGAAGAGGGCCTGTTGATGGTGGGCCGCCATGTCGTGCACGAATCCGATTTCGGTTTCGCTCAGAACAGCTCTCTGCGTGTGGTTCTCGGGTGCGAACAGCGGACGTAGTGCTGCGCCGAGTACGAGCAGCATCAGTGCTGCAGCCACGAGTGCGACGGCTTTGACCGCTCGCGGTGCCGTCATGATCCCACGGTCGTCTTCTGGTCAGCCGGTGGTGTGTAGACACCGTTTTCGAGTTGCATGGCAACAAAGCCGTTGTCGGCGCACGTCGCCCACAACGTGGTCCCGCGCCATTCGGGCGGGGAGAAGCACCAATCGGTCGAGATGTCGCCGAGAGCGACCATGCCCGACCGCGAACTCAGTGCTTGGCCGGGGTCGAACTGGCCCTGCGCGATCGACTGCGCGATTGCCGGGGTGCTGAGAACGGGTACCCCGATGAGCGACGCGAGAGCGTGTGGCGAGTTGGCGAGTTCGAGATTGCCGCCGGTCCGAGCAGGTGGGTTGAAGTACGCAATTTCGTGGACGTCGAAGGGATCTCGAACATCGAAGACCCGAATCCCGCTCGAGATCCATCCACATGCCAGCGCCGTCGGGTCGACCGGGCGATCTGCCGAACAGTAGTGAGATTCGTACGCGAACAGCGATCCGCCGGCAGCAGACGCCAGCGCAGCGTCTTGATTCTCCGGCAGATTGATTTCGAGCTTCACCGAATTGACGACCGACGGTTCGTCGTCATCGGAGACGTCGATCAATTTGACTCCGCCGGAACCACCTTCGTCGACGGTGAACAGGTACGGCGAACCGTCGTAGGTGACCGGAATGCTGTGTTGGGTGGCCCACCCGTCGGTCCACGAGAGCTGGGACAGTTGGCGCACCCGAGGATTCGGGACGCGGCGCTGAACCTCACTGATGTCGAGGACATGTATTCCGCCGAGATTGTTCGACAAGTACATGCGATTTCCGTCGGGACTGATTCCGAAGCCGTGCGTCGACAACCCGATGAGGTCCTGCCAGACGACGCGTGGGTTGGCGGGATCGGTGAGATCGACGGCGCTCACCACGCCGGGAGCGGTGCCGGAAGACCAGTAGGTGTTCCCGTCCGGTGAAAATCCTCCCTCGTGATTGGTGATGGGCAGCAGCATCCCCAGATCGGTTCCTGGTCCGGGGTTGAGTAGTTTCGGGTGCGCGCAATCGGAGATGTCGTAGACCGACATCAGGCCGACGCCGGTCAAGAGCGGAACGCCCGTGCCCACCAGCAGCTTTCGCACGGTGTTGACCTTGAGGCTCTCCCACGTTCCGGCCAGCATCGCGGGTTCGGTCAGCGTGGCGGTGAGAGCGGGATTGGCAGGATCCGATACGTCGAGAACTTGGACGCCCTGGGCGGGGCCCAGGAGGTTCCCGGGGAAGAAACTGCCGACGTACGAGCAGTGTTCGAAGTTGGTGGACGTGATCCCGCCGCCGCGACCCGAGTAGCCGCCGATCTGAGACATGTTGCAGCTGTAGCCGTCTCGGCTGCGTCCGCTGTTTCGGTCCTCGGCCGGAACATCACCCTGCAACCCGGTCTCGGGCATCGATCCCGGGCCGCATTCGGCGCGGCTTGCGGCGGTGGAAGCGACACCCGGGTTCTCGTGGATCGAGCCCGGGGCAGTGGCGGGCTCAGCCGACGCGACGCACACGGGAAGGACGGTGATCAAGGCGACGAGTGCGATGGCAGATCTGGTTCTGATGGTCGTGAACGATTTCATCGAGTCCAACTCCCGGTGCGGGATTGCCTTTCGTATCTCACGGGCAGACGTATCTCACGGACAGGCAGCACGGAGGGCAGGCGCGTGTTCGAGCGCTCACGACGATCGGGTCGGGGTGTGAACCGGTGTCGGGCCGCAACCAACCGGACAATGCTGTCCGGTTGGTATCGTAGTGTGCGTGACATCGTCTGGCCGCGTCAATAGCGGATCTCTCAACAGAGGGCCGAGAGATGCGGCGCGCAATCGTGCGGCACTCGTCTCAGCAGCTCGTGAGGTGTTCGCCACTCAGGGTTTTGCTGCTCCGCTCAGCCTGATCGCCCGCACGGCCGGCGTCGGTCAGGGCAGCCTCTACCGGCACTTTCCCACTCGCGAAAGCCTCGCACTCGCGGTGTTCGACGAGAACATCGTCGAGCTGCAAGATATGGCTGCCGATCCGGATTCGACTCTCGACGATCTTTTTCGATTGTTGGTAGACCAGATCACCACCTCCATCGTGTTCGTGGAGGTCATCAAGCCCGTCTCCTTCGGCGACTCACGACTGAATTCGGCAGGCACCCGCCTGACCGATCTCCTCGAAGGACGCCTCGAGGAGGCGCGTCGAGCTGGGAAGATACGCGAGTCCGTGACTGCTGAGGACGTGATTCTGGCGATCGCGATGTTCGCCGCGATCATGGAACGGACTGCCGAGAGCTCGCGAAAAGAAGTCGCGCACTCGGCCTGGAACCTACTTGTGCAGGGACTGGCCGGGCCGGCAGCGGCGGGCTGAGTCGCGTTCGCCTCGCGCCTCGAGGTGATCGCCTAGGCTCGTGGCATGGCTATTGTCTGGACAGTTCCTCGCGCTATCGGCTCCACCTTGCTCGTTGCTCCGTTGATCAAGGAGTTCCTTGTCGAGGGTGACGGCACCCTCGATGCAAAACTGACTGCGGTCGGTACGGTCTCTGCCTCTCTCGAGAAGCAAGTCGGCCGCACGTTCACCTCGATCAGCGCTGCTTCGGCGGCAATCTTTTCCGGTGCTGCCGGTTCCACCAGCGTGCCAGACGCACTACGTCTGGCCGTGATGCGCACTCTGTCCACCGAGGTCGTCGTCAGGAAGCCCGCTCCGCAGCCGTTCTCCGAGAAGGTCGGGAAGAGGCTGGGGCAGTATGTCTTTGCTTTGCGTGACCCGCGTAACGACCAGGTGTTCCATGTCGGGCACGGCACGGGAAATCAAGTATTCGCGCCGGTGTTCGAAGCGCTCGGTGAACTCGCGAACCTCGAAGGAGCGGACGCTCCGGCCGAGTCGAATGGTGCTGTGACGGCAGCCAAGATCGCTCGGATCCGCGAGATCTACGACGCAGGTTCGGCGGTGGAGCACTTCGTACTCCTCCGCTCGGTCTCTGCCGCCACGGATTCGGCCGCCACTACCGACGAGGTCGTCCGCGGCATCGTGGAAGCCTTGCGGATCACCGACGCGGGAGAGGGTCTGACCAATCTCGCAGGCGATACCTCGGACAAGGACGCCCGAGCGACCCGCGTCGAGGAACTCGCATTGCGCTACTCGGCTGATCCCGCGCCGGAACTCCCGACGCCGAGCATCGTCCTCCACGTACCGGCCTCCGCCCGTCCGGGAGCAACGCCGGAAGAGATCTACGAACTCGCGCGCGCCGAGTGGTCTGCCGGTGCGGCTGTTCGTGCCGAGATCGGAATTCCCGTTCTGGTGTTTGCCGACAGCATCATTCGTGGTGCCTTCCGTGCTCAGTCATGGGAGGTGTCCACCCGCAATGCCGACGGAAGCCAACTGTGGCGGTTCAACGGAACCGTCGACGACGAGCTTGCTGCCAAGTACGTCGGAACCGAGGTCACCCCACACAACGTCGGACTGAAGAAGTGGCCCGTCAGTGGTTGGGTCACGAGGTTGACTACCGCCCGTCCAGGTGCGGTCATGCCGGGACCTCGTAAGTCCAAGTAACGCAACAACTTCAGGTAGAAGGAATTGTGGGGGCTGGATCCGTTCGGATCCAGCCCCCACAATATCGTTGCCCGGGGGTTGTCAGCCGAGCAATCCGCTTCCCAGATAGTCGTTCTCGGTGCATCCCGGCGGAATGAGATACACCGCAGAACCGATCGGCGTCGTCCACTCGTTGAGTGCGTCGAAGTCACTCAATCGCTGTTGGACCGGTAGATATTGCTCGGCGATGTCCCGTTGGAATGCTGCGAAGATCAATCCCGAATTCGAGGTCTGCCCGCTCTCGGGTGCGTCGTCGTAGTTGTATGCCCGACGGAAGAACTGCTCCTTCTCATGCGTCTGGTGGGCTCGCGCGATGTGTGATCCTGGCGGGATCACCGGAATCCCGAACTTGTCCGTGAGTGTGAAATCCGCTTCGTCGAATTCGTTGGTTCCGTTGAGCGGAGCGCCATTGGACAACGTGCGCCCCATCGTGAGTTCGCGCCCCGAACGGTCGAGTTCGTCCCAGGTATCCATTTCCATGCGAATGCGTCGCAGTACCAACGAGGTTCCGCCCGCCAGCCACGACTGACCCGCGCCGTCGTGCCAGATCAGTGAATCGAAATCCACTGTTCCCGGAGCAGGATTGACGGTCCCGTCCACTTGGCCCATGAGATTGCGCATCGTGGTTCCCTCAGGCGTGGTGCCGCGAGCGTTGCGGAATCCCTTTTGCGTCCACCGGATGGTTGTCAGTGATCGGACGTTCTTGGTCAGAACTCGCACAGCATGAGCAATGGTCACCGGATCGTCGCCACAAATCTGCAGCAACAGGTCCGATCCGCCCCATCGATCGTCAAGTCGGTCGATCGCGTAGCTCGGCAACGGCTCGAACCAGTCCGGTTGACGTGCTTGCAATCCCAGCTTGGTGAACAGGCCAGGGCCGTAGCCGACGGTCACTGTCAAGCGTGCCGGATCCACAGCCAGTTCCCGTTCGGTGTCCGCCAACGCCGGGTTGCCCGCGGTGAGCCGTGACGCATCCTCGGACCACATCTTCATGATTCCGACGACGACTGCTCGATCGGTTCCAGGCAAGAGGTCGAACCCGATGAAGGTTCCGTGCGCTTGCGGCGTGGTGTCGATGCCGGCTTGGTGGACTCCGTAGAACGGTTCCACCAGCTTGCCTGCTTGCTGCTCCTGTTCGCTGCGCTCGACCACTGTGGTTGCGCCCCAAGTTATTCCCGCGACGCCGAGCGCGGCGGCGCCTCCTCCGAGAAGGCGCCGCCGACTGACTGCTCGGCTGGGCGGGTTCGTGTTCTCAGCCACCGTGATTCGGGTCGTAGTTCTCCTGATTACCGGAGAAGTCGCGAATCTGGGCTGTGAACGTGGTGCTGGAACCGTCGTCGTAGATCAAGGTGAGGTCGGTTTCTGCGCCTGGGAGCAGCGGCGCGGACAGGTCCATGAACATGAGGTGGTCACCGCCCGGGGTGAGGGAGGCGGACCCGTTGGCAGGGACCAGGAAACCGCCGTCCTTGGGACGCATCGTCATCGTTCCGCCGTCGCCGGTCACGACTTCGTGCAGTTCGAGTCGAGACGACGCGGGGCTGGTGGCCGAGACCACGCGTACGTCCTTGTCACTGGAGTTGACGAGTTCGGCGAACGCCGCGCTCATTCCTTCCGGCGCGGCCTTGACCCATTGATCCTGAACTGTGATGGATTGTGCAGCTTCGGTTTCCTTGTCGGAGTTGGAAGAACAGCCGGTCAGGGCGAGAGCTGCGGACAGTGCAACAGCCGCGAATATCTTTGTGCGAACAGTCATGTGTGTCTCCGTAATTCGTGAAGTGTCAGGTGGTGGCACGGCGTTTGAACGCCGCAATGCACAGGTCGATCAGCAGGAATGCGAGAAGGCTGATGCCGAGTAGCGGAACGAACCAGCCGACCAACGCCGTGATCGCGACGAGAGCAACGAGGCCGACCGGGGAGAGGTTGCGGATTCCGCCGCGGGCAGGAACCCGGCCGACTGCCCAGTCGGAGCCACGAGTGGGGCGTCGGCGCCACCACATGATGTAGCCCCGAATGACCACGCTGACCAGTGCGAGTGCCAGTGCGGCGAGTGCGATCTGGTTGGCAAGACCGAACAGCAGGCCCATGTGGAGTTGGATTCCCCAGGCCGAAAGTTTGGCTGCGAGTGGCCAATCCGAGAACCACAACTCGTCGGTGACCTTTTGCGTCGCTCCGTCGATTGCGATGGTGTTGTTGCTGTACACCCAGGGCTGACGTGTCTGGGCGACGGTGAACGCCGTCTCGGCGTTCGCGGGTATCGATACTTCGACGGGACCGGTGATCCCGTTGTACCTGGCGATACCGAGGACGGTGTCGACGCGTCCGACGTTGGTGTCCGTCAGCGTGCCGGTGGCGGCGGGGGCCATGTCGTGACCCTCGTGCCCGCCTGTCGCCGGAGGGGGAGCGTCGCCGAGAGTTTTCACAACTGAGGGCGTCGTCCAACTCAACGCGGTTCTCAGATTGCTGACGTTCTCTCCGGCGTAGGTCGACCACGTGAGGCCGGTCGCCGAGAGGAAGACCAATGCAACTGCTATCCAGATGCCGACGACACCGTGCCAGTTCAGGGTCCGGCTTCGTCCGGTGGATGCTCGGTCGATCGTGAGCAGTCGAGCGTTCCGGGCGGTGCGGTAACGACGGAACCAGAGGTAGACACCGCCGAGTGCGACCACCCACATCCACGACGCGGCCAATTCGCTGTAGAGGCGGCCGGGTTCGCCCAGATGAAGGTGGCGATGCAGTTGGGAGATCCAGGTTCGCAGTGGCAGCGAACCACTGCTTCCGTAGACCGCCAACTCGCCGACCGGCTGTGCGAGCACCGGATCGACGAAGACGGCGAGCCTCTCCGATTCGCCCAGTGACGGATCGGTGAACAGGACTCGGGTGGTTTCGCCGGCAGCAGGGGACGGACGTACTGCCGAGACGGTCAAGTCGGGGCGGTACTGCTGAGCGGAACGGATCTGATCGTTCAGTGACGCGATCTGTCCGGTGGTGTCGGTCTGGAGGTAGTCGCTGTAAGCGAACTTCTCGATGGTGGGTGCCATCGCGTAGAGACCACCGCTCAAAGCGGCGATGAGGATGAACGGTCCGATCAGGACGCCGGCGTAGAAGTGCAGACGCAGGATCAGTGGTCTGGCGCCGCCAACCTGCTTCTTCGGGGGAGAACTGTCGTTGGACGCGCGCGTCTGTGCGCGCTCCAATTCGGGTGCGGACATGCGTGTACTCGATCCCGCTGTGCGCCTTTATTAACCGCGGGCGGTTAATAAAGGCGCACAGCAAAGTGGCGCACGTAATCACGTGCGTGAAAGGAAAGGGGAGGTGAGTTACACGAATGCCGGTGGGCCGCGAGTGCCCAGGCCAGAGGTGAGAAGTTGACGCAGAACAACTTTGGCGCGGTATCGAGTACGTGCAGCGAACGGTGACGGTTCAGCTGCCCACGGGCGCAATAGAACGGCGACGATTGCCGCTACCGTCGATGCGGCCACGACGTATCCGCGTTCTGCGCCGCGGATCAGCACTGCGCACACTCCGACGGCAGCGATGTGTGCTGCGAGCATCGGAAGGGACAGGAGCAGGCCGTGTTGATGATCCGAAGCGATGGTCAACGTCGCGTGACCGATGGCCTGACCCGCAACGAGCATGAGGGCGAGCAAGAGCGCGGGGGAGCGACGGGTGTCGATGGACGTGACCACCGCGCCGACGCTCGCGCAGGCGAGGATCAGCAACACGACAGCGCTTTCGGACGGGGCCATGCCGCCACCACCGAGCGCGTGGGCTGCGACGGAAACCGCGCCGGAGGTGCCGCCCACGAAAGCACCGCGCAGCTGCGCGACATCTTTCGGACCCGGCGTCATACGCGAAAGGATACAGGCGCCTACTACCGGGCTTAGTAGGTGATCGGTCGGGATCGTTTCGGTGGCCGACCGACGAACGCGTTAGGTGGGGGATTTGTCCGATTCGCCAAACTTTGCCGAGGACCGGGTGAAACAAACGTGACGGTCATTTTCCGGTGCCAGACTTGGCTCTGGTCGCCGGCAACGGGTCGACGGCAGGGCAAACACATAGGAGAGTTTCATGAGGCGTCGATTCTTTGCGATATTCGCCCTGATGGGTGCGTTCGGTCTCTTCCTGTCTTCGGTGGCCTCGGCGGACCCGGTCACACGCTCCGTGTCGGGCACCCTTGTCAACTCGTGTAGCGATACTGGCGATCCGGTCGGGATATGGATGGTCGTATGGGATGGCTCGACGCAGATATCCTCGGCCACTGTCGGGGTGGGTGGCGCATACACGATCACGAACGTTCCTCCGGGCAATTACACGGTCAGTCCATACTCGCCGGCTGGATGCGGATTCGTACCCGACAGGACGGCGGTAGATCTGACGACGTCCGACGCGACCGGGATCGACTTCGAGTTGGTGAAGGTGTTCAGCATCGTCGGAACTGTCACTGGGTGTCCGGGTGCCGACGGGGTCGGGGCGTCTGACGTGACGTTGAATCTCCTCGATGCCGGCACGCAAATCGCGACGACAACGACGGATGATTCCGGTGACTACTTCTTTCAGTACAAGCCGGCCAAGGACGGCTATTCCGTAGAAGTGGTTCCCGGCAGCGGATGCGGTGCCGATCCAGCAGTAATTCCGGTGAATCTGAGCACGAATGACGTCACCGGTGTCGACTTCGCGCTCACTGCCGACGGCTGCGATACGGGCAGTTCGTTCGGAAGTGTGGATCTGTCGACGATTTTCGGAAGTCTCGGTAGTTCGGAATTCTGCAGCAGCTGAACACTTGTCCATGAAGGGAGGGCGATCGCCGAGGCGATCGCCCTCCCTTTTCTCGTTTGTTACCAAGGGATTTGCCCTGACATTGCGGAAGGCTGTTTCTAGCGGCAGATGAAGATATCTGTGCCGCATATCGTTACGACGTTCGTATTTGCTGAGATCGGCACAAGCTTGGGGACCAAAGTCATCGAAGTGCGGGTGTAACGGTCTGTTGTGCCACGACGGTATTGAGCAGAGAACGGCAAGCCCGCCAGAGTGATAGCGTCCGAGAGGCTATGTCCGAAATGATTCCGAACTCGACCTAGGAAAACGGTGCGCAGCGATAACAACGGTTCGAATAACGGAGTCCTGGGGAACAACTCCGGAACGACTCAGGGCGACGGCCATTTCGACGCGTCCGACGACGGCTATGCAACGTCGATTCGAACCGTCACCTTCACACCACAATTCGACGAGCCTGCAGCAAAACCGTTGCCCAGTCAGCGGATGCGCCAGCAACGTCGTGAAGAGCCGACCGATTTCCGGACCTCGACGCCCAGGCCTATGACCTCCGTCGACGACCTGGACATCATCAAGCGGGCGAAGCGTCCACCCGAACGCGGTTTGGGCAGTGTGTTGTTCAAACTCACCGGGGGCCGGATCAACACTGGGCAGTCGGCTGCCGAACTCGAACACCAGGCTCTCGTGCGCCGTGCCAACCGAACGGTGCGCGGCGTGTACAAGATTGCTTTCATCTCACTCAAGGGTGGAGTGGGGAAAACCACGGCGGCCAAAACTGTCGGTTCGACGTTCGCATCGATCCGTGGGGATCGAATCGTAGCCATCGACGCCAATCCCGACCTGGGGACTCTGGCTGATCGCGAACGACGTGAACATCACCTGACCGTTCGTGATCTGTTGGCCGACGGTGACATTCGTACGTACAGCGATGTTCGCTACTACACCTCGCAAGGCGACAGCCGACTCGAAATCCTTGCGAGTGAGGCAGATCCGGAAACTTCGGAGTCGTTCAACGAGCAGGACTACCTCGATACTCTCCGAATTCTCGAGGTGCACTACAACATCGTCATCACCGACTGTGGCACCGGAATCATGCACTCGGCCATGTACGGAATTCTCGACGAAGCAGATGCTTTGGTTGTCGTCAGCCCGACAGCTCAGGATGGTGCCCGTAGTGCTGCAGCAACGCTCAGTTGGCTGACCAAGCACGGATACGCAGATCTGGTGAGCAGGTCGGTCGTGGCGATCAATTCGACGCGGCCGGGTTCGTCTTCGCTCGACCTCGATCAACTCGAGGACGTTTTCGCTCAGCGTGGAGTGCGAGCGGTCAAGACGTTGCCCTACGACGATCACCTGGGCGAAGGCGGTCCGATCGACTTGAAGTTGTTGAACAAGCGCACGGCACGGGCATATCTGGAACTCGTCGCAGCAATTGCCGATGGGTTCCCGGACTCGGTGGGCAAGCACGCTTCTCGATAGAACGTGCTCGCCACCGAATCTGATCAGCAGGCTCCGGCGTTCAAGGGTGCCGAAGTATCGCGCCGTACCCGTCGGCGAGAACGAGGCGTTCGTCGATCTGTACCAACTCGGTGCCGGTCCCGATTGCGATGTAGGGGAGTACGCGATCGGCGGGCCCGATCAACTCTCCACTGGTGACTTCCTTGTCGTCAGGATCGGTGAGCAGCAGCGTCTCGACCTTGCCCTGTTCGAGGGCGTCGAGGACGCGTGCGGTCCCGTCGATGGAGAGGCCGGAGTCCCGGCCCTGCTCTGCGACGTAGCGTTCGGTTTCCACATCCATTCTGCGCAGTCGCTGCGTGTCGATCAGTTCACGAATCGACTTGGACACCTCGGCGGGTGTCGAACCGACTGAACGCGAACCCTTTTCGACGTCCACCACCCGTAGCGTCGACGGCAAAAGCTGTGCAAAAGCTTTGCGGGATTGTACTTCTCCGATGACAACCACCAGCGCGACCTTGTGTTCACGGGCGAGCGCCGCCGCGCGCTCCACAGCCTGAGTCAGGTTCTTCCGGATATTCTCCTCCACGAGGCTTTGGCTGTCGGTGTATCGCTCCTGACCGCCCACGTGTGCCTTGTGGACCGGGAAGCCGTCTCCGTCTACCGTTTCGCCGTACACGTCACGCCCGCGAGCATCGCGCACGCACAGGTCCGCGCCAGTGTGGTCGACCTTGGCGATGAGGAACGGTTCGGTGTCGTATCCGTGTGCGATCAGTGGAATCAGGTAGGGCAGTTCGCCCAAGGTCGCGATAGTGGAGCCGGCAGGTTCGAGCAGAATATCGTCGATCAGCACTGCCTCGGAAGTGGCGACGATCGCGCGCCCGGCGCGACCTGAGATGCCGTGATGGTTGTCCTTCACCTCGTCCAGTCGTGCGATCAGCGATTCCGATGCTCCCTGTTTCGTGAGTTGATTGCGCATCGAGCGCCATTCGAGTTCGAAGCGCTCGCGCGCATCTTCCCGGTTACGGACGTCTTCGAAGTACACGGAGGCAAACGGGCCGTCACTCGAACCGACCTTCTTCAGTCGCCCAGCATGCATGTCGGCTCCCTTCTGTAGTGGTCCTATGCCGCGTACCCGACAACCGGTGATTCGACACGACCGCTTTCAGTTCGCACGTTTGTTCGACTGCTGGTACTGTCTGTGAACGTGAGGGTGGTGCAGAGGGAAGCCTGCATCACCTTCACGCCAAGAGCCCGGGACCTGCCGCCGACTGCCTTCGGCGGCAGGTCCCGATTCTGCTTACTCGGCGTCGTCGGTGCCCTTCGACCTGTCGGAACTCTTGCGCCAGTGGGTGAATCGTTCCTTGATGTCCGACGCTACATCGCCGACGCCATTCCCCACGGCGCCGACCGCACCGCCCAATCCGCTACCGATGTCGCGCACCATGCGGATCAAAGGGTCCTCCGACTCGTCGAAGTTCTGCTTGTAGGTCTTGGCTGCATTCTTGAACTCGTCGCTGATCTTCGCTCCGTCGTCATCGCCGCGACGGGGGTAGTTTCCGCGCAGAATCGCGGCGTAGTCTCCGCTGTCCACCCACTTCTTGAGCTCGGCGGCGCGAAGCACCGAGAACGGGTGAGAGAGCAGTTCGATGTTGAGGAGCTTGAGTACACCGTCGCGGAGGTCGCCGCTGGCGTCGTACTCGGCGGCCTGGGCAAGAAACGCGTCGATGTCGATTTCACTGACTCGGGATCCGCCCGCCAATTTCATCTGGACGCGAATCGCGGTGTGTACGTCCTGCCCGCACAACAGTCCGGCACGATCACCGGACAGTTCTGACTTGCGCTGCCATTCCATGAGGGCGGCGATGATCGCGCGCAATGCCCATCCGCCGACGGGCAGCCATCCGATGGTTCCGGCCAGTCGCATCAAATGCATCAGGATGGTCCGATACACAGCATGACCGGACAGCGCGTGGCCAAGTTCGTGGCCGATGATGAACCGCTGTTCCTCGTAGTTCATCACGTCCAATAGGCCGGTAGTGACCACCATGAACGGCTTGTCCATGCCGATGGTGAAGGCGTTGACCATCGGGGTCTGGAGTACGAACAGCTCGGGTGTCTCGTCGGCCTGCAGGATGTCGACGCAGTCACGGCGCAGGTCGTTCAGGTCGCTGAACTGGCGTTCGTCGACTCGCACCGACGTGGCCAGGTACATGAGGCGGTGCTGACGTTCTTGGAGCAGTCCGGACAGCGTCCGCAGGACAGTGTCGAACCCCCGAAGCGTCCGGAGCGTCACCAATGCAGCCCGATCGGCTGGGTGTTCCCACGCACGCGAGCTGATGTCCGGGAACTCGATTCGGGTGCGATCTGGTGCAGTGGTCATGGTGGCCCCTCACTTCGATGTGTGTCGACTCACCTCCAGGGTAACGACTAGTCGGTTTAGCGTGGATTTCCCGCAGCTCACTCGGTGGGCTGGGGGAGCGTGCAATCGGTGACTTTGGGGTTGACGCCGAAGTAGTTCAGCGGACCCGCGATGACCGTGAGCGCGATGGTCCCGACGCCGGCGCAGTTGGTCGGCGAACTGCTGTAGTAGCCGCGTTGGCCGGCCGCGACGGCCCCGACTATCAGCCAGATCAGAACGATCAGAGTCACAATTCTCATCATGGCGGGCTCGATTCTTCAAATATTATGGTGCCCAGCGAAATACCCGGTCAGAGTGGGTATGAAACGCTCTGCCGACGGGTATCCACGGTGTATGCGGCTCGAGGCGGGCGTATCCGCCCGAGTGAACGCACTGAAGGAGCTTGTGATGATCATCCTCGGCGTGATCCTGCTGATAATCGGTTTCGTGGTGAACATTCCGATCCTGTGGACGATTGGTGTCGTCTTGCTGGTGATCGGAATCATCCTGTACGCGCTGGGCGCGGCCGGGCACGCCATCGGTGGTCGGCGGCATTACTACTGATCCGTTGTCGGCTCGTCGTGCGTATCCGTGCCAGTCGGCGCGGTCGGTACGGTGCGCTGAACGGCACGCGCAATCAGTTCCCGAAGGCAGACCTGGCGCAGCGTTCGCTGTTGCCAGTCGCTGCCGTTGCCTGTGACTGACTTGAGCTGCAGCGCCGACTCCACGCTCGCGTACTCGCCTCCCTCGTCGAGGGAGTCACGGACATGGATCAGGAGCCGGTGCAACAGTTCCGTGGCTGAAATTCTTTGTGAGGTAATCGGATCGATCGACGCTCCCAGGACGCCTTCCTTCGCGGACACCCAGGTTGCGAGGCGGAGGCTCTCGAGGGAAATGTTCGGAGCCTCGATGCCCCGGTCTATCGCGCGTAACGCAGTTGCCACCAGAGCCCGTCCAAGGGTTGCAAGTAGCGCTGCATCCTCTGCTGTCGGTTGAACGTCGCAGACTCGGATCTCGACGGTCGGTAGGTGGCAGGAAGGTCGGATATCCCAGTAGGCCATCCGCTTGTCGAGCATCACGCCGCAATCCACCATCTTCGCAACCGCGGTGTCGAAGTCCCCGGTGGTCTCGAAGTACGGCGGCGGCCCGGCGACTGGCCACCTGGACCATTGGATCGCCCGCCAACTCGCGAAGTCGGTGTCGACTTCTTGGTGGACACGGGAATTGGCGCTCAGTGCCAACAAGGCGGGCAACCAGATGCGCACGTGATTGCAGACCTGCACGGCCTGTACTTGATCAGCGACGCCCACATGGATGTGGCAACCGCAGATGCTTTGTTCGGCAGCGAGGGCGCCGAAGCGTTCGCCCATCCGGCGGTAGCGAGGCGAGTCGCTGATCTCGAAACGCGAAGGCCCCGAAAGCGGTGCGCCGACGGCCAACAGCCTGCAGCCGTTCAACTCGGCAGCTTTTGCCGCGAGCCGACGCATGTCGATCAAGTGGGTTCGGAGTTCGTCGATGCCATGGCACACGGGAGAGTTGGTCTCGACTTGGCAGCGGGACAACTCGAGCTGAAGATCCAACCCCAGTGTCGACGCGGTTTCCGCAACCGCAACATTGTCGGTGGACGGCAACCAGGAGGTTGGGTCGACGAGGATGAATTCTTCTTCGACGCCGACGGTCGGGGTCGTCGATTCGTGGCGGCCAGCGGTGGATTCGGCCGAGCAGGTGGCGCCCATGCTCGCGTCTACCCGGTCGGTCGAAGGCGGAAACCGACCCGAGGAAGCCCCGTTCTCGTCGGGAGAACGGGGCCTGTGGTCGGCCTTGCCAACATCTCGGAAGCGTCAACGAGTCCTTGCACACCGTATGAATCTGGGGACTGGCGTGCCTGGGAAAACGTACTGTGTCGGACTCGGTAAAACGAGACCCCAAGGCATGTCTCACCCCCTATTTCACCCTCGTGTGGACTTGTCCGCACACCCTTCGCCGAGTCGCGGATCATGACCTGGCGGCCTGCGGTGGTGCAGTCTCGGTTTTATCCGTGGGGCCGCCGTTATCGAGCAGATTCCGAGAATACGAACCCATCTAAACTAACGTCCAGCATTCGGATGTGACGTTCTGGCGGAGTGTGTGGGTTCGGTGAGTCAACAGATATTTGATCAGTTAATCGCGTGCACAGCATCCGGAGAAGTTGTGGAACTTTCGAACTGGTATTGCGTTTCACCAGCGCAAATCTTCAGTGGTCATGAGTAAAAGTCAGAAGATGGGAGAAAGTGCCTGGGATTGTGTTGCTACCGGTTCGTTATCGCATACGAGTGTCCACTATGTGCGTGGATGACGACTCTTGAAGGCGGGCAAAACTGCGTGTCAGCTGTGTCGGAGCTTCCTCTGCCTTTGTGTTCTTGGATTGAGAGTTTCACCAGGAATATCTTTCGTGATCGACGCGCCGGGAAATTTTTCTCAAGATTTACCCACTTGCTAATTGGGGAATTCAGCGGGTTGCGGAAGACCGAAATATTGCGGGTGGGAGCTGTTATTTCCGGTGATTTGCCCATATCTTGCTGAGTGACGTATTTGCGACCGAAGTGTCGCGCGGTCGAGAAATAATGCTTTTCATGCTTTACATTGGAAATTGCAAGATGCACGTTTCATCCTCAGTGTTAAACGAAAGGACGAACGCAATGGGTAGCTTGGAAGATTTCGACATCGCGGCACTTCTTCAGAAGGTCATCGCATTCTTCGACGGATTCTCGTCGGACGAGACCGAGACCCCCACGGGCTAAGACTTAGCGAAGCCGCTGTGCATCCGGATGACACTGGATGCGCAGCGGCTTCTCTGTATCCGGCGCCTTCATCGGCGAAGGCAATGAATCGGCGTGCGTGGTTTCGGCCCGCCACTGGGCACTAGCTGGTCGCATCATTCTGGATCAAGAGCATCGCGTCGTCGACCGGATCGAAGTACAGAGCCGGGTCGGCAACCAGTGCAGCGTCGTCACCATGAGTTTGCATGGTGACAACCCAGGCACGATCGTCGTGTTCCACGTAATAGGCACCCGCGAGGACCCCGATGGAACTGCCGCCCTTGAATCCGCCGTAAGTGAACCATTTCGCGGACTCGTCACTGAGCGCCGGATCCTCGGCGAGAATGTTTCGAACCGGTGCGCCGCTCTCGGTCTTCGCCTTCTCTTGCAACGTGACCAACGCGGCACGCAGGTCGGCGGGCGAGGCGAACCAATCGATGTCGAAAGGCCATGCGGGGGTGGTGAATGCTGACGCCGGGATGTCCACCAGGCCGCCAGGTAGTGCCGCGAGTATCGCTCGACGCTCGTCCGGAGTTCCGTCGCGCCAAGCGATACGTTGTGCGCCTTGGTCACCCCAGCCGAGTTGGAACAGTGCGCGGGTCGGCTTGAGCGGGATGTTGAGCGAAGGATTTGCCATGCCCATCGGGGCGAACTCGGCTTCTACCTGCTCGCGCCCGACAGCAGCGATCAGCATGTCGGTGGCGGTGTTGTCGCTGATCGAGATCATCTTGCCGGCGGTATCTCGGACCGTGACTTCAGTTCCCGATGGCAGGTCCTGCATGGTCCCGCCGGGCATCGATTTGAGGTCGTCGGTGATGGTGAGCTTCTGATCCCAGGAGAGTGTCCCGTTCTGGACGGCCGTCGCGACCGCGCCGAGAACGTACAGCTTGATCGTTGACCCTGTGGGCTGTGGTGAGGTGTCGCCGACACTGAAGACTTCGGCGTTCTTTCCTTCGGTGACCTCGGTGACGGTCAGATTGGTCGGCGCGGGAAGCGCTTTGACAGCTGCCTCGAGTTCTTGCCAAGATGCGGCCGGCACATGAACGTCCTTGGTCGGTGTGATCGCCATTCCGAGGATCAGCCCGTTGCCGTCGACGACGACGTTGACGTCGAACGCACCGCCGGTGGTGCTGGTGATGGAAACTGTGCCGTCGGAGTCGCCTCCCTTGTACTTCACTGTTGTCCAAGGCTGTCCGGCTCGGATGGAGTCGAAGTCCGGAGGTGTCAGGACGACGGGTGCAGTGGGCCCGAAGTGTTCGGCGATTTCTTCCTGGGTCAACGGCGTGCTCGTGTTGAACGCACTGAGAAGCCAGGTGATCTGCTTGCCGACGGAGCTGTCAGGGATCGTGACCGTAGCGGGTGCCGCGGTGGGGGAGGTCTTTGTGCGGTTTTCAGAGGTTTGTGCGGAATCAGTCCCGGAAGTACATGCGGCGAGGGCGAATACCGCTGCGGAGGCAAGTGCTACCAGCGTGAGCGGGCGACTCTTCCTGCGTGTGTGTTCGAGTTTCATGGACTTATTTCATCAGCATCTTCTTCGGCGCGCGTCCGTCTGAGGTGTAGACATACTCAGCCTGAGGTACTGAATCGCTTCATTCTGGAGTACCGTCAACCACTTGTAGTGGTGACACGCGCCTTGCCGCTGGACAAATGGGAGAAAGGCTGCACTCGAAGAACTTTCGTGATGACTGCGAGAGCTAGTTCTTGGTCGCGGCCAAAAAGGACGGTTGCGTTGACAGCGCTGCGATTTCTTCGGGGAGTTCGGGGATCCGACGATCGTACAGTTCTGCCAACTCGACCGAGCTGAAGCGTCGGACAGTCCAATTGTGTTCAGCCAACCACTGGCCCGGATCGGATCGATTGTCGCTGTAGAACAGTTGCGAAATGTCCAGGTCTCCGAACGGGTCCTTGGCGAAGTACTTGGATCTGATGGCCGCAAGCTTGCTCGGGTCGGTTCCGGCCGGAAAGTCGTTCACCGCCAAGCGACTACCGGTGGCCGAGAGTTCGTCGATCCGCTCGAACAGGGCGTCGTGGGCCGGGCCGGGGAGATAGGCGAGCAGGCCTTCCGCCGACCAGGCTGTGGGTTCGTTCGGGTCGAAACCAGCCTCCTCGAGTGCGGCCGGCCAGTCGTTTCGCAGATCAGTAGGCACAGTGCGTCTATCGGTCTTCGGCTGGGCGTCGTGCGCCGCGAGCACTTCGGCTTTGAACTCCAGCACCTTTGGCTGATCCACTTCGAATACCGTCGATCCTGAGCTCCAATCCAGCCGGTACGCACGCGAATCCAACCCTGCTGCAACGATTACCGCCTGCCTTACTCCGGATTCGGTTGACGACGAGAAGAATTCGTCGAAGAACCTGGTTCGCAACCCCATGAAACCGCCGAAGGGGGTGTCCTCGAGGAGCGTGGGATCTTTCAGAAGAGCTGTGAAATGCGGCTCGGCTGCAGCTTCTACGAACCACGATGCGAACTTGTCTTCGATGATCGCGTCCGGACGGGTGCTCTCCAGTGCTCGGAACGTTGCCACTGCCAGCGCGGTAAGTCCGACGCTACTGACGATGTCCCACGTATCTCCATCGCTCCGCATTGTCTGGGTGTCCTTCCGCTCTTGACGACTGAGCCGAACTCTCTCGACCCTACGCCCGTGTGACCCCTCGTCGCCTGGAACGGAACGGTCGGACTGGGAGCAGCAAATACACGCTGACCGGATCGAAAAATTCTGCAGTGCAAGGCGTTCGGTTTGAATCAGCATCCTGCCAGGAATTTGCCAGGTCAGTGCCAGTGAGCGGCAAGGATGCAGGACTTCACTGGGGTGTGCCTCAGGGCTGAGAGAGAGCCTCGAGAATCCTTCGGGCAGGGGATTGATCGTGGCATGACCATCCGCCGGAACCACTTCGTGGGACCGTTCGGTTCCAGTTGATCTCTCGGACCGCACAACGAATGTCCCGTCGAGAAAGAGAGATGTGAGCCCATGTTGCAGGAAGGCTCGCTGGATGTATTGGCCGCCGCGGCGCGGAGCGGTAGCCGTGAGTCCATGGCCAGTTTGTATGCGGCGTTTCGTCCGATGGTTGTGCTGCGGTGCCGCGCCGAGCTTGATCAGGCCGTTTCCGATTCCGCCGCGGATGCCGCGTGCGTCGCCGTTCTCACGGCAGTGTGCGACGGATCGGAGACGTATCAGCCTTTTCTACGCGTGCTGTACGCGAGTACAAGCATCGCGATTGCTCGGGCGGCATCCGACGGGTTCAGCGGTGGATCGCTCCCGCCTCCGACAACGCTCCCGATTGTCGAACGCGATGTCCTGGTGTTGCGGCTGATCGTCGGGCTCGATACAAAGGCGACCGCAACGTCGCTTGCCCGTACGACAGACGAGGTGTCGCTCGACCTGCATCGGGCGCTGCGGCGACTGCGAAAGTTGTCTTCTTCGAATGCAATCAGGGAGAGCTTGGTATTCACCTGAGGGCGTTCGGAATGCGCAGATTCGGGCGGGAACGGATCCCTCCCTTACTGGCCGGCGATGTATTCGATCGACGGGCCGGCAGTCCAACCGCCGTCGACGGCGATCTCGGAACCCGTTGTGTACGAGGCATCGTCGGAAAGCAGGTAGGTGACCGCTCCGACCAACTCCTCCGGGCGACCGACACGGCGATACGGATTGTTGGGGAATGCGCCCTCTTCGAGGCTGATGCCCGTCGGTGCAGTCATGGGCGTCAGGACCATGCCGGGGTGAACCGAGTTGACCCGGATCTTGTCGCGGCCGAGTTCGACGGCGGCGATCTTGCTCAGCCCACGCACGCCCCACTTGGCTGCGCCGTAACCGCTGGTCAGAGCCATGCCCATCAGGCCGGCGGCCGAGGAGATGTTCACGATGGATCCGCCGCCGGCTGCCTTCATGAACGGCACCACCGTGTGGATACCGGTGTGCACGGACACCAGGTTGATCTGGATGATGCGCTGGAACGTCTCGAGTGGTTCCTCGGCGACTGTCTGGCCGGACGCCGAGATTCCGGCGTTGTTGACCAAACCGTTGATCGCGCCGAACTCGGATACTGCGTACTCGGCGGCGGACTTCCAAGACGCTGGATCGGTGACGTCGAGGTGAACGTAACGCGCTGCGTCGCCGAGAGATTCGGCCACTGCTCGACCGTCGTCGTCGAGTAGGTCGCCGATGACGACGCGGCCGTTGCCCGCGACGATGCCGCGGGCAAACGCCTCGCCCAGGCCGCGTGCGCCGCCGGTGACGAGAACGATTTTTCCGGAGAGATCCTGAGTCATGATTGTTCCTTACCTGTAGGTGTTGCGAGATATGGCTTCGAGAACGCCCCGAGCGCGCGGGTGATGGCCTCGGGTGCGGGCGTCCGGAGGTCTGCCATCTCACGCAGTGCGGCGACTACCGCAAGTGTTGCCTGGCCCGAAGCCGCTGTGGTGTCGAGCGAGGTTTCCGGACGGTCGATCAGGCGTGCGACTTCTGGGCGAATCAGTTCCATCGTCTCGAAAGTTGCTGATTCCCAAACTCTCCGGAGTGCCGCATCACCGAAGATGATGGGCATCAGTGACCGGGTCATCGGCTCGAAGGACTCGCCGACCGATGCGATAAAGGCATTCTTCACAGCCGCTGCGAGCCCGAATTCGCGGGCTTGCGCGCTGAGTGCGGTGGCCAGACTGCGGTTTCCCTCGTCGAGCATCGGCCAGATGCTCTCCTCTTTGGTGGCGAAGCAACGGTAGAACGTTCGCTCGGAGATTTCTGCCCGCTCGGCGAGCTCCGCGATGGTCGTCGAAGTGTCGCCGCGTTCGACGAAAGCGGCAGCACAACTCTGCGAGACGCGGAGAAGTAGTGCAGTGCGGCGGGCTGTTGCCATATCCGCACTGTACCAAAAGTGGCAGAAACTGCCACAAATGGTGTCGGCCGGTCAGCCGACGTTATCTTCGATTCCGGAAACCTCCTGCTCAACTGCGTTCTTGAGGTTCAGGAGCGTCTTGCGGATGTTGCCGCGCTGAAAATCGGCGAAGGTTTTTCCTCCGGTGGCAATTTTGTCGAACATGTCGGCGGCGAAGTCCGGCCAGCCGCGCCTGTCGTCGGTCCACGTTTCGGTAACTCGGGTTCCGTCGGGCACCGGCGAGAATCGGTACTGCCAGGTTGCGATAGAGGCGGGGATCCGGGGAGTACCGAGGCCGATCTTGTGAACACGGAATTCGAAGAGCTTCCCGGCCTCGGCAGCGGTGACGGTGCATCGCGTGGTCCACTGCGCGCGCCCACGCTTGTTGTGCCCGTCGAACTCCATGCCCAGGAAAGCGCTTTCGCGGTCTCCCCGCAAGGTTGCGCCTGTGTTTTCGGGACTCCAGGCACCCATACGAGTGGGATCGCTGATGACCTCGTAGAGGGAAAACGCGTCGGAGCTGACGACGATGCTGTCGGAGACGGTAAGTTCGCGAGCCATTTCGGTTTCAGGTTCTTTCTGTCGAGCGTGTGTGAGGTGAGTATGACGATCGGTGGTTTCGCGAACAAGATGCGGACGTGGCGGATGAACCGTCGACCTGATCGGCGTTGAACTACAGGTGCGGTTTCAGTTGGATCTTGACCGCGCCTTCCTGCTTCTTCTGGAAGATCTCGTAGGCGTGTGGCGCCTGATCGAGCGGCAGCTGATGGGTGGAAAAGGTGTCGACGCCGAGTGGGTCGTCGTCAGTGAGCAGGGGCATGATGTCCTCTACCCACTTCTTGACGTTCGCCTGGCCCATCCTGAGCTGAATCTGCTTGTCGAACATGGTCATCAGCGGCAGCGGATCAACCATTCCGCCGTAGACACCGATCAAAGAAATGGTTCCGCCGCGCCGAACGATGTCGATGGCCGAATAGACAGCGCCAAGGCGATCGATTCCTGCGTTACGCATCGCAGGCGCGGCAAGAGCATCGGGAAGGAGTCCGACGAACTGCTGCGCGAGCTTTCCGATCGGAGACCCGTGCGCTTCCATACCGACAGCGTCGATCACCGAATCGGTTCCGCGGCCGTTTGTCGCGTCTCTGATGGCATCGCCGATCTTGCTGCCGTAGTCGTCCAGGTTGAGGGTCTCGATGCCGCGTTCGGCAAGGCGCGCAAGGCGTTCGGGTACACGGTCCACACCGATTACTCGAAACCCCTTGTGGTGGGCGATACGAGCCGCCATGTCACCGATCGGTCCGAGGCCGAGGATTGTCACGGACCCACCCGGCGGAATGTCGGCGTATTCGACCGACTGCCAAGCGGTGGGGAGCACGTCGGAGAGGTAGACGAATCGCGAATCCGCGGGACCTTCGGGAACTTTGATGTGTGTGAAATGTGCTTGCGGTACTCGGAGGTACTCAGCCTGCCCGCCGGGCACCGAGCCGTAGAGCTCGGAGAAGCCGAACAATGCTGCGCCCGTTCCCTGATCGCGGACCTGCGTCGTCTCGCACTGTGTGTAGAGGCTCGAATCGCACATGAAACAGTTGCCACACGAGATCTGGAACGGAATCACGACGCGGTCACCTATCTCGAGATTCGTGACTTCCGAACCGACTTCTTCGACGATTCCCATCGGTTCATGGCCGAGAATGTCGCCGGCATTCATGAACGCACCCAGAGTCTCGTACAGGTGCAGATCGGATCCGCAGATATTCGTCGTGGTGACCTTGATGATCGCGTCGGTGGGTTCGACGATCTTCGGGTCCGGAACCGTATCGACGCTTACTTTCCGTTTGCCTTGCCAAGTCACTGCGCGCACTGGGATCGACCTCTCATCGTGGAAATGCTGTTCGCAGTCACCTGCCCGAAAGCACTGAAATGCAAACAAAATCGGTGAGGGTTGCGAGAAGTCCTGAGCGCGTTAGATTGAGATGGAGCTGGGTCCCGGTCTCTTTGCACCGGCTCCAGGACTGAGACGACGAGATGATGAGGACGATCGCATGACCGACAAAGACGACAACGACCAGTCGCCCAAGGGTGGGCACCCAGGACCCGTGGACAAGGGCGGCGACGGGGGAATGGCAACGCGAGAACAGGCGCCTGAACTGGTCGAGGAGACCTCCGGCGAGAAGTCTGACGACGAGTAGTTTCCTTTTACTCCGCGTTGGGTAACAACGGGGATAGGCCGCATCGGACCGTCCCGGAATCAATGCGGGCGAGGTTCCTCGAGGTTGAGCAGCCAGCCACGGGAACCGCCTTGAGCAGATCCCTCAACCCTGTTGTCATTCAACCCTGTAACAGCACGTGATCGAATCGGGTCCGCAGTAGTGTCGGGACCCGGAAGTCGTCAAGCGTTCGAACTATCAACTGCTCGGCAACATCCCGGAGTTTCACGTTGGTCTCTTGAGAACGCCACACGAGTATGTCGAAGGCGCGATCGGCCGAAATGCCGTAGATCACCATGAGCATGCCTTTGGCTTGCTCGATTACTCCGCGAGAAGCGGTGATTTCGTTGACCAGCACGTCGACAGACGCTTTCACCGTGCTGTCGAGGGTTTCGGTGACGTCGATGTAGAAGCCTGAGCTGCCGACCACGGCACCCGACTCGTCCACGACGCTGTCGCCGACGACGATTACCGAGTGAGTATCCCCTGCAGTGTCGATGATGCGGTGGCGGCTGCTGAACGGTCCGCCTGAAGTGCGGATGGCGTGCAGTGTCTGGGCAACGTGTCTTCGGTCGTCGGGATGCTTGTGCGAGAGCATCAATTCTGTCGTCGGAGCTACTTGGTCGGGTTCGTATCCGTGAATCCGTGCAACTTCGTCCGACCACTCCCACCGGTCGCCGTTGCGGTGATAGAGAAAGCCGCCCACCCGGTGTGGAGCCCCCGATCCTGACGTTCGCCCCAACCCGTCCTCGTTCACCACACACGCCCCCTCGTTCTCGACCTCGTCCCAACCGGCGTACTCGCCAGTTAGTTATATCGGACAAATCCGGCGGAGGTGGTGTCGGTCCCATATTTCGGAGCATCGTCTGGATCGCTACCGCATGGGTCGGGGAAACCGGCGCTCAGAGTACTTGGCGACGGTCCCACGTCACTCGCGGTTGAAACAGTGTTGCCGCTCTGTCCATTCGGTGATCGCCGCCGCGATGGCCGCAGGCTGATCCTCGGGGGCGAGATGTCCTGCGGGACCGCACTGTTCCACCTCGAGATTTGCGATATTCGATCGGCTCCACGTGACTTCGTCAGGTCCGATCATGAGAAGTTCTGCGGGGCCGCTGAAGGTGAGAAGAAGTTTGGGTACGTCGGTGCTTTCTGCGAGCCAATCGCTGTACGCCGCCACACGTGCATTCACGTCACCGGGAGTTCCTTCGATGGGGAAGGATCGTGGCCACTCGAGAAGGGGTCGGCGACTCTCTCGTGACGGATAAGGGGAGCGATAGGCCTCGGCATCGGTTTCGGTCATTTCACCGAGAACCGTTCTGTGAAGCGCTATTTCGAGAAAGAAGTTCTCGTCGAGTACCTTCGTCTCTCCTGTGTCGGAGTCCCTCAGAGCTTCCACCCGTGCCCGTGCCTCTCCCGGGAAGTGTTCGTCCCAGGTCATCGGACGAAGGATCGTTTCGAAGAAGGCCACACCTCGGACGCGATCGGGGTGGCGGGCAGCCCAGTCCAGTGCAAGTGCCCCGCCCCAGTCGTGTCCGACGAGTACGACGTCGTCGAGTTCCATCTGGTCGAACCAGGCGTCGAGGTAGCGGGCGGTGTCGAGGAAGCCGTAGTTGATTGGCGGTTTGCCTGACTGCCCCATTCCGATGAGGTCAGGGGCAAGTGCGCGGCCTAGATTTCCTATCTGCGGCAGGATGTTTCGCCACAAGTGCGAGGATGTGGGGTTTCCGTGGATGAGTACGAAGGGTGTTCCTTCACCGCGCGAGCGGTAGGCCATGGTCGAGTCGAGCACGGGAATTGTGGGCATTGCGACTCCTCAAATAGTTTCCATATACTCTAATTGAGATAGTAGCCATGTATTCTATTTGTATGCAAGATCGAGAAACATGGACGACAGGGTCGCTGGTGTGGCACCTTGGCTTGCGCTGGCGGGCGGGGGTTGACCGAGCGATCGCGCACCTGGGGTTGACTCACGCCCAGTATTCAGTGCTCGCGTCTCTGCATGGTCTGGTGAGTGCGGGGGAGAGGCCGAGTCAGCGAGAACTCTCAGCGCACACAGGATTGCAGCGAATCTACATATCCAAGCTCGTGCGAGCGTTGGAGAAGAGCGGGTTTGTTGTCAGTGAACGCGATAGACGCGATGCGCGAGCCGTTCGCCTCGATCTCAGTGACGAGGGCAAACGAGTCATAGAGCTCGCTAAAGACATTGTCCGCCAATTGGATGCAAAGAATACGGAAGTGCTGACGAAAACCGGAGGGCGGGAACTCGCCGAGCTCCACCGCGCCCTTGACGCGTTACTCGACGCCACCGAAGCAGCAGATGGATAATGCGCCGGTCCGCTTCGTGGCGAAACCGAAGGCGATCGTGTGCGGACCCGGTCCACAGGACGTTCGTTGGAGGACCGACGGAAGCGTCGATCCCCCAACGAGCCCTATTGTCTAGCTGTCGATCGTCACGGTGTCACGTTGATCGGTGTGGCCGATGCGAACTGCAGTGTGCCCGACATTGTTGCCGTGCCAGTGGCTGCGGCGGGGCAGACGGGTCCGGTGCCGGTGCGTGTGTAGTTCACGGTGCCGGTGTTGCTTGCCACGACGCGCTGGTTGGGAATATCGAATGGCAGCGGTCCGACAGTGCTGGCCCCGACGGTGACTGTGCATGTTGATCCGGGCATCGTGACGACTGCGCCTCCTGCAGGAATGACCAGGGATCCCTGAGCCGATCCGGTGTCTGCCGAGACGTTCAATAGCCACGAGCCGGAGGTCGTGACCACAGCGGGTAGGCCGTTAGCCTTGCACCCGGTCAGGCTGGGGGTGCCGATGTTTACGTTGATCCCGCCCGTGCCGGTGGTGGAGTTACCCGGCGCCGCTGGGATGGTTCCGGATCCCGTCGTGCTGGAGCAGGTAAGCGTGATTGTGCCAGTCTTGATACTGAGATTGCTGCTCGAGGCAGTCACGGCTTGACCCGCTGGAGTGACGACGGTGGAAGCCGAAGCGGCGCCGGCTGCGACCGCGATCGCGGCTACTGCGGCAGCTGTGACGAAGGTGGTGCGGCGAACTGCATGGGACATCGATATCTCCTTGTTGTCGGTGATACTTCGTGAGTCGCCGGTGCTTGCTCTACTGCGTCCGCAGGCTGTCGGCGCCGATGTTGAACACATCGCTTGTGGTGGTCAACGAGTTGTGACCACTCGAAGACGGAACGTTGGCGCGAAGATTGACGGCCCAATTCAGTGCGCCGAACAGTCCACATCCAGATGCGCCCGGTACCGCGAACGTCTGGTCGGCGTGCGTCACGTTTCTGACGGCGGCGGTATCCGGAAATCCTGGAACTTCCTCCAGGACACCATTTTCGGAAACTCCGAGTTTGAACATGATCGGGTTGCTCGCAGAACCCAGATAGCAGTTGCCGCCCAGCAAGGGGTTGGAGATCTTCAATCTTGCCGGAAGTGTGACACCGAGTTGGAATGCGTCGACTGTTGGCAACGCGACCGGTTCGACTGTTGCCTTGATGGTGGTCAAGCCGCCGGGGAACGGTATACCGAGCCCGAAGATTCCTCCTGGTACCTCGATGGGGCTGGAATAGACGCCTTTGGTGCCGTCAGTGGGAGGAATGAAGATCTGGTCGAACCCGAATTCAGCGTCGGGGTTCTCGCGATAGGCGACACCGCCGGCGATATTCAACGAGCCGGAAGGAATCGGTACTTTGAGCCCGTTGATGTTCATTTCGCCGCCTTTGACGACGACATCGACACAGGTGCTTGTCTCCGGATTGGCTATCGGGCATTTTCCCCAGCCCCCGAACGGCGCATTGGGCAGCGGGGCCGCCGTCGCGGTTGACACCGCCCCGAGAGTGAGGACTCCCGCTGCGACGACGGCGAGCGCGGCTCTGAATCGTATTGTGCGCATGGACAAGTGAACTCCGTTTCGAGGTGGCAATCTGTCGTCGATGACGGTTCTGTGGCAGTCGGTTGGATTGCTAGTTGGCACTACGTTCGGCAACGACGGCAGCGGGTTCGGGTGAGCCGGCCGGCTGGGGCCTGAGGCTGTCGGCACCGATGTTGTAGACGTCACTCGTCGTGGCGAGGGAGTTGGACGTGGTGGACGAGGGAAGCCCGGCGCGCCAGTTGACGATTGGATTCAGAACGCCGAACGGGCCACACCCGGAAGCTGTCGGGACCGCGAAGGGCTGTCCGGTGTGCCCGGTGTTTCGAACGACGGCAGTATCCGGGAAACCTGGAACCTCTTCGAGGACACCGTATTCGGTCACATCCAAGTTGAGTTGGACGGGGTTGTTGTCCGAGCCCAGGTAGCATTTGCCGCCGAGGAGAGGGTTCGCGATCTTCAATTTGACGGGTAGCTTCACACCAAGCTGAAATGCATCCACGGTGGGGAGTGCAGACGTCGACTCTACGGTGGCCGAAGCCTTGTTCAGTCCGAAGAGATTGTTGAATGGCAGGTCGATTCCGAGTGCGCCCCCGGGGATGTCGATGGGTTTGGCGTAGATCCCCCGACTGTTGTCGTTCGGCGGGATGAATACTTGGTCGAATCCGAATTCAGCCTCTGGATTCTCCCGGTATGCAACTCCGCCTGCGATGCGCATCGCCCCGGCGGGAATGCTGACGGAAAGCTTGCCGATCTTCATGTTTCCGCCGGTGACCGTGACGTCCATACAGGTGCTGGTCTCGGGATTGTCGATCGGACATGAATCCCAACCGCCGAAGGGGATCTCCGCTGCCGGGGCGGCTCCTGCAATGCTTGCTGACAAGCTTCCCACCGCAGCGGCGGTGGCGAACACAGTTGCGGTGGCGAGTGCGCCGAAAAGCCCACGCGACGTCGAACGTCGGGACATGTATTTCTCCTTTGGGTACAACCGACCAGTCGGGATTGTGATGATGAGTGACGGTAGTCACGTGTGACTTGGATGTACAGACAATTTGAAACAATTCCGACAAAAGTATTACTGCGATCGCCTCCGCTACTACTTGTGGCTGTGAGGATTGAAATTTGTTGCAGTGCTCTGTGTCTCGTCATTCACCCACGAATCGCTGTGAGGTGCTTCGACCCGAAAAGGCGTTCGTCGACGGGAATATCGGACTCCTGTCGAAATCGAGGGGGCAATGTTTTGTCGGAGTCGCCAATGAGGGAAGTCAGGGCGAGTAACTTTGTCGAACAGCGGCTGATCGGTACTCCGGGCAGCTGCCCGAGAGAACGGATCGCCATGACGCTGATGCTGCCGCTCGACTCGATGTTCCTTCTGATGGAGTCACGGGAGCATCCCATGCACGTCGGTGGCCTGTCGCTTTTCGTTCCGCCGGAAGGGGACGACGGCGAATTCGCCAGATCGCTCTACCGTTCGCGCACCGACGTCGACTCGATTCGGCCCCTCTTCCGTCGCAAGCCGGTGCAGTTCTTGTCGAACTTCGCGCCGGTGCGTTGGACGGAGGACGCAGACGTCGATCTCGAGTATCACGTCCGGTTGCTCGCGCTGCCCAAGCCGGGTCGAGTCCGCGAGTTGCTCGAGCTGACCTCCATGCTCCACGGCACGCTGCTCGATCGGCATCGGCCGCTGTGGGAGGCGTACGTGATCGAAGGTCTCGCCGACGGCCGAGTTGCCGTGTACATGAAGACGCACCACGCGCTCATGGATGGTGTGTCTGCTGTTCAGGCGTGGTACCGCAGCCTCTCGTCGGATCCGCACGATCGACATTCGATGCCTCCATGGGCGCAACGACCTTCTTCGGGGCGGGTTCGTGCCGGTCGCGGGCTGGACCTGCATAGGCGGGTGGGCTCCGTGATCGAGACCGTGCAAGATGTGGTCGGGGTCGGCCCTGCGATAGTGAACGCCGCTGCCTCGGCGGTGAAGGACCACGTCGCACCGTTACCGTTCGCTGCTCCGAAATCGATCTTCAACGTCCCGATCACCGGCGCGAGGCGTGTCGCCGCGCAGTCGTGGCCGATCGAGCGCCTGCGCAAGGTCAGTTGCGTTGCAGACGTGACGCTCAACGATGCGGTGTTGGCTATGTGCGCGGGCGCGCTGCGGCGTTACCTGATCGAACTGGACGAGTTGCCGGACAAACCGTTGATCGCGATGGTGCCGGTATCACTTCGTAAGGCGATGAGGGTGAGGCTTCCGGCAATGCTGTTGGTGCGGTGTTGTGTGATCTGGCAACCGAATTGGCGGATCCGGCGGCCAGACTTCAGAGAGTTCACGACTCGATGAGTAGCGCCAAGTCCCTGATGTCGGGCCTGACGCCCCTGCAGATCACGGCGCTCAGTGCATTGAATGTTGCCGGCCTCGGGTTGCCGCTGATCCCTGGTTCATCCCGACTGATCACTGGGCGCCCAGTCTTCAATCTGGTGATTTCCAACGTCCCCGGCCCGACGACGACGCGATACTGGAACGGCGCGAAGCTCGAGAGCTGCTATCCGGCATCGATTCCGTTGGACGGGCAGGCAATGAACATCACCGTCATCGGCTATGCGGACACCATGCAGTTCGGTCTCGTCGGTTGCCGCCGCAATGTTCCGCACCTGCAGCGGCTTCTCGGTCACCTCGAGGAATCACTGAGTGAGCTCGAAGCCGCCGCAGGCTGATCAATTCGATTTGGGCATTCAGACGTCACGTCCGTTCACGACCAACTGGTGGACGTCCAGTTCTTTGTCGTCGAGGCCGAAGCTGATGATGCGTTCGGGGTGGATACGGATGATCGGCGCGTCGAGACCATGCGCAGCAGCACCTGTAGCATCCAAAGCCTCTGCCCGTCCACGGATTTCGACGCACCTGACCTGCCATGGATCTACGGATGCGATGTCGTCCACGACGAACGCGATCCGACCGTTGTCTGCGACATTGTGAAACTTACGGCTGCCCGTCATGTTGTAACCGCTGATGTCGATCGTGGCTGTATCCGGGTTGTAGTGGAACCCGACCGGACTGACTTGCAGCGTTCCGTTCCGTTGAACCGTCGCGAGGCGACCGAGAGTCTGTGTGGCCAGGTAGTCGAGTTCGATTCGGGTGAATGTCATGAAATTACGCTAGAACCTGAACTGCTGTAGAGGTCAAGATCTCCGAACGTACAACTCATTCCATCTCGTCGAGGGCCTCTTCTGCTTCGTCGACCCGCCACTCGGCCTCGCGAAGTTCCTCCTCGGACTCTCGAACTGCGACGCGGGCAGCCTTCTCGGTGTTCTTGGCGAACTGTCGTTCTTGTTCTGCGTGTTCGAGATCGGCGCGGAGTTCTTCGATGCGACGGTCGAGGTGGAACAGCTTTGACCTGGCATCCTCGAACTGGGCGGTCTCGGCCTTGACCCGTCGTCGGATCTTCTCGACGCCTGCCCTGGCTTCCTTCAATTCTGCTTTCGCCTTGGCTTGTTCGGCCTTGCGATCCGGAGCAGTGGACTTGGCCGGAGCGTGTTCTTCGGTGTGGATCGCAGGGGCGTCTTGTGCAGAATCCTCCTCCACTACAGCAAGTCCCGCCGGCCCGAAACCGCTGTAACTCGCAGCGGTCACGACCCGTCCGAGTCTAACCTGCGCGGCAGTCTCCTCATCGGCCAGGGCGGCATTGAGAGTCTGCGCGACATCGCGCAACGAATCCTCGCCGACGCTTTTTCCCCGTGAAGCGGCGATCTCACCGGATTTGTGGGCGAGACTCCGCACCACCTGCTGCCTCTGTGTCGTCAGCCGTCGCAAGTCCGCGCCCGAGAGATGGCGTTGAGCGTCGCGTAGCGATTCGCCAAGCGCGAGAAGTGCATCCAGATCCTCTGGTGCATCGCGCGAGATGAGATTGACCAACCACCCCACGGTGGTCGGCTTCCGAAGTTTTCCGATCTCTGCGGCCAGTGCGCGGTCGTTGTCGTCCCGGGCAGCCTTCACATGCTTTGTACGCGCCTCTACGAACTCGCCGGGGTCGAGGCCGTAGAGTTCGTCGGCGACATCATCGAGGGTCACGTATCAATACTGTCATTCGGCGAATCGTTCGAAGACTGTCTTCCAGTCGTTCTTGATGCTCACCACCGTCCACCCGTTTGCGCGCGAGACGTCGAGTGCGTGCTCGGCCCCGTCCACGTAGTCGAACTCGCGTTCCGGATCGTCATGGAGCACCAGAAGGCGAAGTGCCGGAACGTTCGGGTGTTCGGCGAACTTCAACATAGGTAGGTCACCGTTGCTGTTTCCGGCCGCGATGACAGGTCGTCGGCCGATTCGGTTCCAGATCTGTACGGGCTTGGCCGGCCCGTCGTCGACGACATCGGTTTGGGGCTGACGGAGAATTGTGCCGCTGTGCCCGTCGTCCTTCCACGTCAAGGCCACGCCGCTGCCGATGACGCGATCTCGGGGGATTCCGTAGACCTCCTGGCTGATCGGACGCATGAAGTCACGTCCGCCTCCAGAGACTATGTAGTTCGAGAATCCCTTGGCTGCAAGGTAATCGAGCAACTCCACCATGGGTGCATAGCTGCAGTGCAGATACTCGCGACCGAGAGTGGGGTGCGAAGCAGTGCGCAGGTAGGTATCGGCGTGGGTTTCGAATTCGTCGACCGTGACTTCGGCGAATGCCGCCAGGACACCGGCCGCGAGCACCTTCAGTGCGCTGTCGTCGCCGCGATAGTGCTTCGAGATCACATCGTTCAACCAGGCGTAGTCCTTTTCGAACGCCGCCTGCCACGGTTGACGGTTGCGAAGAGTCGGATCCTGGTTGGTCATCTCGACGAGGCGGCGCAGGATGAAGTCGAGTTGGATCGGCATCGGCTTCTCACACCACAGGGTTCCGTCGTTGTCGAAGACTGCGATCCTGTCTTCCGGTGCGATTTCGTCCGGACTTCCCTCAGTCGTCGCGCGTTCGACGAATCGCCGGACGGCCTGCTTCGGCGGGCCGTCTTGCCAGCTCGGTAGCGGGTCGCAGGTGTCGGAGGTGGAGGCTTCAACGAATTGACTGCTCATGTGGTCCCTGGCTTCCAGTGAGTCGATGACAAATCCGGCACTCTCATACTCGGATCTCCTGCCGAAAATGGCATCGCCCATTTCGGGCGACAGCGGTTCGGTGACCACAATCGGGGTATGCGATTCACCATGCGGCCGTAGAGGCTGGAAATCAGATGACCTACAAGGAGCCAGATCATGGCCAACGCATTCAAAGGCGTCGTCAACCTCGATATTCGCGATTCGATTCCCGACTGGAGCCCGTACGAGCAGCCGAAGGCCGCCGCCGGCACACCGAATATTCTTTACATCGTTCTCGACGACGTCGGATACGGCGCCTTGGGTTGTTACGGGGGACCGATCGAGACGCCCAACATCGACCGCATCGCGGGCAACGGATTGCGGTACGGGCAGTGGCACACCACAGCGCTGTGCTCCCCGACGCGATCGTGTCTGCTCACCGGGCGAAACCACACGACCAACGGCATGGCCTGCATCAGCGAGTGCGCGGTCGGTTTTCCCGGCGGAAACGGTCACATCCCTCCCGAATGTGCCACGCTCGCCGAGGTTCTGGTCGAGCAGGGATTCAGCACCGCGATGGTCGGCAAGTGGCA
This sequence comes from Rhodococcus sp. RCBS9, assembly GCF_029457415.1. Lineage (NCBI taxonomy): Bacteria > Bacillati > Actinomycetota > Actinomycetes > Mycobacteriales > Nocardiaceae > Rhodococcus > Rhodococcus sp. RCBS9. The sequence goes on from NZ_CP120422.1 coordinate 3,864,212, forward strand.
CCTGTGCGCAGAAGACGAGATGAATCTTGCTTCCACGAAACGGAATTGGCCGGTCGGCCGCGGATTCGAGCGGTTCTACGGCTTTCTCGGCGCCGAGACCAATCAGTGGTATCCCGATCTCGTCCACGACAACCACCCCGTCGAACAGCCGTCGACGCCCGAAGAGGGGTATCACTTCAGCGTCGATATCACCGACAGAGCGCTCGAATACATCGGTGACGTGAAGTCGATAGCTCCGGACCGGCCTGTATTTCTCTACTACGCACCCGGGTGCGCACACGCTCCGCATCACGCGCCCCGCGAATGGGCCGATCGCTACGCAGGCAGGTTCGACGCAGGGTACGAAGCCATGCGGGACGAGATTCTGGCCAGACAGAAGGAAATGGGACTTGTCCCGAAAGACACGACCCTGCCCTCACTCAACCCGATAGGCACTCCTGAGACCCGCACCGGGCCCGACGGCGAACCGTTCCCGCCGCTGGATTTCACCCGCCCCTGGGACACCCTCTCCGCTGACGAGCAGCGACTGTTCTCACGGATGGCGGAGGTATACGCGGGCTTCCTCTCGCACTGTGACGATCAGATCGGACGCCTGCTCGGATACCTCGAAGAAATCGAGCAGCTCGACAACACGATCATCGTGGTGGTCTCCGACAACGGTGCCAGCGGTGAGGGCGGACCCGACGGATCTGTCAACGAGAACAAGATTGCGAACGGTGTACCCGACGACCTAGCCGAGAACCTGGCGAAGCTGGACGAGTTGGGCAGCACCGAGACGTACAACCACTATCCCAACGGGTGGGCGATGGCGTTCAACACGCCCTTCAAGATGTGGAAGCGGTACTCGTTCAACGGTGGAACCTGCGACCCATGCATCATCTCGTGGCCGGAGGGCATCGATGCCCGTGGCGAGATTCGAGATCAGTACCATCACGCCATTGACGTCGTCCCGACTCTGCTCGACTGCGTCGGCGTCGACTTGCCTGACACGGTGAAGGGGTACACCCAGCACCCGATTCAAGGCGTGAGCATGCGGTACAGCTTCGATGCCGGCAACATCCCCACCGCCAAGCACACCCAGTTCTATTCGATGCTCGGAGGACGAGGAATTTGGCATGACGGCTGGAAGGCCGTCACCACGCACCCGACTCTGAGCGGGTGGGGCCATTTCTCGGAAGACACCTGGGAGCTCTACCACACAGAGTTGGACCGAGCCGAGCTCCGGAACCTTGCGGATGAAGAACCCGGCAGGCTGGCAGAGCTGGTGGGGTTGTGGTTCCACGAGGCCGGTGCCAATCAAGCTCTGCCACTGGACGATCGGTCCGGTGTCGAACTTCTCACCACGCCTCGCCCTCAGTTGGCCCCGCCGCGAAACCGGTATGTCTACCGCCCGGGCGGAGCCGAGGTGCCGGAGGCCGTCGCCGTCAACCTTCGTAATCGTTCATTCTCGATCGGGGCAGTTGTCGATTTGGCCGAGCCAGGTGCGACCGGTGTGCTTTTCTCGCATGGCGGCAGGTTCGGTGGTCATTCGCTGTACGTCAAGGACAACCGCCTGCATTACGTGTACAACTTCCTCGGCAGTGAACAGCAGAAGATCGATGCCACCGAAGACCTTCCGATCGGCGAAAATATAATCTTGGCAGCAACTTTCGAGAAGGAAGGCGAGGATCCGCCGGGCACTGCGCACGGGGTGCTCGGCCTCTACTACGGCGATCGGAAAGTCGGTGAGGGCAGAATCCGCACTCAGCCAGGCAAGTTCAGCATCGGTGGCGGCGAAGGGCTCAACGCAGGCCGTGACAGCGGGGAGCCCGTAACCGACGACTACCCGGGTACGTCGCCATGGGCGTTCACGGGTGGAACGCTCAACCGGGTGGCCATCGACGTCAGTGGTGAACCTTACGTCGACCTCGAACGCGAAGCAGTGGCGATGCTCTCGCGTGAATGACAGTTCCGAGTGCGTCTAATCTGTGCCGGGCGGAAGGTATCTCACGGTAGGTACTCCGCCGGGACCGTCCAAGCGGACCTCGGCGTCGACCTGGTAGACCTCGGCTATCAGGTCGGCGGTGAGGACCTCGGTCGGGCTTCCGTGGGCAACGATGGATCCACGGTTCAGCATCACTATCGAATCGCAGAACATGGCGGCCAGATTCAGATCGTGCAATGCCATGATCGTGGTGGTGGGGAGGCGTCGCACGAGCGCGAGCAGTTCGAGTTGGTGATTGATGTCCAGGTGATTGGTCGGCTCGTCGAGTAGCAACTCGTGGGGTTCCTGAGCGAGGGCGCGCGCGATCTGTACGCGTTGGCGCTCCCCGCCGGACAGGGTGTGCCACGACCGGTCCAGCATGCCGGCGAGGTCGGTGTGTTCGATCGCTGCCCGGACGGCGTCGCGATCGGAATCCGATTGCCCACCCCACAGTCCGCGGTGAGGTGTGCGTCCGAGTTCGACTACCTCCGCGACCGTCAGATCGATCTCGGTGTTGCTGTGCTGATCAACGGTCGCGATCCGACGCGCGATGTCGCGGCGTTTCCAGTCGGACAACGGGGTTCGGTCCAGGGTCACGACACCGGATGTCGGACGATTGTGCCCGGCAAGCAGTTTCAGCAGCGTCGATTTCCCCGAGCCGTTGGGGCCGAGAAGCCCCACCGTACTTCCGGTTGTAGGCGAGACGTCGAGGTCGTCGACTATGAGCGCCCCGCCGACCCGCCAACTGACGCCGGTAGCTTCGAGTGTCATGGCCTGGCCTTCCGTCTCCAGAGGATGACGGCAAACGCAGGCACACCGACCAGCGCGGTCACCACACCGGCCGGGAGTTCCTGCGGCGCAATGGCTGTGCGTGCCACAGCGTCGACCCAGACAAGGAAGATGGAGCCGATCAGTGCGGACGCGGGCAGGAGTCGGCGGTGGTTCGAACCGACGAGAGCCCGCGCCGCGTGCGGGAGGACCAGCCCCACGAAGCCGATGGCACCTGCGACGCTCACGATCACCGCGGTCATCAAGGCTGTTGCCAACAACAGGGTCACACGCACCCGCCACACGTTCACCCCCAGCGACGACGCCGCGTCCTCGCCGAAGGCAAAGGCGTCGAGTGCGCGGGAGTGAGTCAGACAGACCGCGAGGCCGACTGCGACCACCGCAGCGCAGAGTGCGACGTCGAGCCAGTCGGCGCCGCCGAGTGAGCCCAGGAGCCAGAACATCACGCCGCGGGTCTGCTCGGGATCGGCCGAGGTGATGACGATGAACGAGGTGAGCGCGGAGAACAGTTGGGTCGCGGCAACACCGGCCAGGATCACCCGATCCGGCGTGCCGCCGGCCGCATGGGCGAGCAGCAACACAAGGGCGAAGGAGATCACCGCGCCGATGAAGGCGCCGCTCGACAAGCCGATCACTCCCGACCCGACTCCGAGGATCACGATCAGTACGGCACCGGTCGAGGCGCCGGACGAGATACCGAGGACAAATGGATCGGCCAGCGGATTGCGAAGCAGCGACTGCATGATCGCACCGCACAACCCGAGACCGGCACCGCAGAGCGCGGCGAGCAGGGTACGCGGCAGACGGAGGTCCCAGACGATGCCGTCACGGATAGGGGTGACGTCCGCCGCGGTACCGCCGAGATGGCCGACGACGATCGAAGCCACCTCACCGACCGACAGACCGGCCGGCCCCAACGTGATTGCCACGGCAGCCGATCCGGCCAGCGTGACAACACCGATCATCCACAGCAGGGTGACGGTCGTCGGGTTGTCACGCAGCCGAACTCTTGTCGTCATCTCACGCCGTAGACCACGTAGTCGTCGAACAGTTGCCAGACCGTCCCCGACTCCCGAAAACCTGCTTGCGCGAGCGCCGCCAACTGGAAGTCGACGGCCGTGGGCGCGGTGGCGTCACGTCCGGCGAATCTACGCTCACGCTCGTCGGTCAGTGCCCCGATGCCGGGAGTTGCCCGCAACTCCTCCCACCAGCTCTCCCACTCGGGAGCACCGGCAGCAAAGGCGGAGCGTTGCGTCTGCTCGTCGTGAGCCTTCGCCCATCGCCCGATGACAGGGAAGCGGCTGTCGAAACGAAAGTGATCACCGTTGAGCAGGACTCCGTCCGGACTCAGCAGTTCGCGGCACTGCCGGTACACCTCGACGAGCTGCTGCGGTTGCAACCAGTGCAGCGCGGTTGTCGACACTATCGCCTGAACCGGCGCAGCCACCGAATTCGGCCAATCGGCTCCCGCCAGATCTGCGTCGATCAGCTGCAGTCGGTCACCGAAACGCGTCGACGACTGGCGGGCGAGCTCCAGCAGCATCGGGTCGTAGTCGATCCCCACAACGCTCGCATGCTCGAACTTCTCGAGAATTCGGGCGCTCAGTGAACCCGGCCCGCAGGCCAGGTCGACAACCGTGAACGGGGTGTGCGCGTGCTGCAATTCGAGAACGTCGAGAATCACGTCGAAGCGCTTCTCACGGTCGGCGATGTATGCCGCCTGCTGGTCGTCCCACCGACGCACCAGTTCACAGATCTCCGCGGACATCTAGACCACACCCAACTGGCGCAGCCCGTCGGAGAGCTGTTCGATGCCACCGACATTGCGGATCGAGGGATCCATCGTCGTTCCTTCGAGGATGATGTAACGCTTGTTCTTCACTGCGGTGAGCTTGCTGGCGACCGGGTCCGATTCGAGGAACGCGATCTTGTCTGCGGCACTGTCGCCGTCTCCACCGCGGTCGAGATCTGCGAGCACCAGCACGGTCGGGTCTCGATCGAGCACACTCTCCCAACCGATTTCGGGCCAATACTGCTTGTTGTCGTCGAAGGCGTTCTTCGCACCCACCGCGTCGGTCATGATTCCCGGTGCACCGCAGCACCCGGCGAAGTACGGAGTCTTCGTGGCTGCGTACCACCACGCCAGCGTCACGTTCTCAGCTCCCAGTGCCGCCGTGGCGGTGGCCGCGCGATCCTTCAAATTCTCGGTGAGCTCGACACCTTTGTTCTTGACATCGAACAGTGTTGCCACGTCGTTGATTTCGTCGTACAAGTCGTCGAGCGTGAGGGCCTTGCTCTGCTCGGCATCCTGACCGGTGCACTCGCTGGGTGACTGATATGTCGCGACACCGAGGTCGGTGAACTTGATCCGGTCGGCGATGCCCTCCGAGGTGAACGTGTAGTTGAACGTCGTGTAAACCATGTCCGGTTCGCGTTCGAGGACACTTTCGAATGACGGGAACTCGGTGTCGAACGCCTGGACCTGACCACGCGCCTCGCGCAGTTCTGGGAGGACATCGTCATCGCTCATGGCGTACCCGGCCATCCGGTCCTGCACTCCCAGCGCGAACAGCATCTCTGCTGCAGGTTGATTTACCGCGATTGCCCGTTCGATCGGTCGCTCCACCGTGACGTCTCGGCCACAGTTCTGGACTGTCACGCGCGATTGTTCGGAAGAGTTGGATAGTCGGGCAGCACTGTCGTCGGAGGAGCAGGCAACCAACGACGCGCTCAACAGGGCAGCGACGGCGGCGGCGGGTAGGCGAAGTCTGGACAGACGCATGGAATCTCGTTCTCGCAGGGGCTCGTTCGCGGAGCCCGTTACCGTGTGAACAGGCGCCTGTTGACCCCTGCTGCCAGCCGGTATTCGGACTCGAGATCGCCCCACCCGAGCGCCTTCCCAGATTCTCATCCAGTGGCGTAAGCCCGGGCGGTCACCCTCACCGCTGCGCGTCAGTTCCGGATTCACACCGGATTCCCTGACCCCCTGTGTGGAGGTCCGCTGGCACAGAGGAACTTATCACCGCAGTGCACCGCCGGTCAGGTCGGCTGGTGTGAGGCAATCAGATCTCGATGGCCAGGTCGTCGATGTCGGTGAGGGTTCCGCCGTCGGCGAGGATGCGCTCGTAGTTCTCGCGTCGACGGAGGTCGATTTCGGTGTTGCTGACGCCCTCCTTCCAATATCCGAATATCGCGACGTCGTTTTTGTCGAGTCCGACGGTCGATCGAAAGTGCTTCCGGATTGCGCGCATCTCGTTGCGTTCACCGGCGCCCCACACGACGTAGCTCTCGGGATCGGTGAGCTCGCGCGCCCGTACTGACAGCGGGCCTTCGGGCTCGGCGAGATCGACGCTGACGCGGTGAAGTTCCAGGCAGGGGAGGGTGGGTAGTTCGGCGAAGGCGACCTCGTCATCTGTTGTGACCCAGCCGATTCCGGCGACGTCGGTAGGCAGCTGTTCGATGATCGAGTGCAACGCGGGTATTGCGGTGCCGTCCAGAAAAAGTGCGATACGTCGACCAGGAACATCAGGGATCAAGAAGTGTGGCCGCGGACCGGTGAGGCCGAAGGTGTCACCGACGGCCAACGCTGCTGCCCACCTCATCATCGGACTGGTCTGTCCGTGCAGGACCACATCGACGACGATCGATCCGCTCGCTGAATCGTAGGAACGCACCGTGTACACGCGCGAAGCGTCGTCGAAGGCCGGCCCGAGATTCATGCGTACGGTCACATTCGGGCGTGACCAGGTCGGATCGTCGGTCGACTCCGTCAAACGAGCCGTGATCCGCAGCAGGTGATCGCTCGGTCGCTCCATCGCTTCGACGATCGCGAGAACGTCGTTGAGTCCGCGATTGTGGTCAGCGGTCCGTAGGACGGTCGTCGGGGGAGTTGTTGTGCGCGAGGCGTCTGCATGTGTCATCGACTGTGCTCCTGGATCGGGTTTTCGGGATGCCGCCAGGTTAGTGCCGCCTAAGTCGAGCGAGTTGTCCAGAAGTGACATCTGATTACCTGAATGATTCGGGTCTCGAAACGACGCGGTTGAGCGAGTGGTGCCGGCGCTGCTACCGTGCCTGTGATGTCCATACGCCGCTGTTCTCTCGCTTCCGGCCGTGCACTGCGCACGGCCCGATTCGGCGTAGCGACTTTCCGACGTGGGCGTAAGGCGATCGACCGCCGCCCGTCCGGTCTTGTCTGGATCGAAAGAGCCTTGGCCGCACCGGCCGGATCCGTCTGACATTCGCCACTTCGGCGAGCATTGCCTCGCCGAGATTTCGCAGTGCCACACCTGTTGCAGTGCTGCGCATTTCCCGTACCTGAAGTTGCTCGCGGGTGAGTTGTGAGTGTCGGCGCCACCGAGCCTGGAATGCCAGCCAACTCGTTTTCGTGAAAGGTACACAGCAATGAATCGTTTCGAAGGTCGTCGTATTCTCGTCACCGGCGCAGGATCTGGAATCGGGCAGGCCACCGCGCTGCGGTTGCTCGCCGAAGGTGGCCGCGTGGTCGCTGCCGACATCTCCGAGCAGGGTTTGGCGAACACCCGGAAATCGGCAGAACATGCTTCGACGGAGGATCGCCTCGACACCGTCGTCGTCGATATCGGTGACGAGGGTTCCGTCATCAAGGTTGTGGGTCAGGCGATTTCGTCTCTCGGGGGATTGGACGTACTGGTCAACGCCGCCGGGATACTGCGTGGTGGGCACACCCACGAGACCTCGCTGGACCTGTGGAATCAGGTGCTCTCCGTGAATTTGACGGGCACTTTCCTCGTCACGCGCCAGGCACTGCCGGCTCTCCTTGCCACCGGCAACGCAGTCGTGGTGAATTTCAGTTCCACCTCCGCTGCCTTCGCGCACCCGTACATGGCCGCGTATGCCGCAAGTAAGGGAGGAATCCAGTCCTTCACTCACGCACTGGCTCTCGAATACGGCAAGCAGGGTCTGCGTGCCGTCGCGGTGGCTCCGGGCAGTGTGAAGAGCGGGATCACCGATACTACGGCGTCGTACTTGCCGGAAGACACCGACTGGTCGCTCTTCGGCAAGTTGTCACCGATTCTGAGCACTGATCTGGAGTCCGGTGGTGCCCCCATGGCCGGGCCGGAAAGTGTTGCGGGAGTTATCGCGATGTTGGCATCCGACGATGGTGCCTTCATCACGGGCACGGAGATCCGTGTCGACGGCGGCACACACGCCTGATTCTGAGTCCGTCTGACGGCCCGCACAGGCAGGCCGTCAGACGCGAGCCGTCATTCTTGCGAGCGAGTGATGGCGGGGACGACGTAGGACTGATCGAGCACGGCGGGCGAAGGTTCGTACATTCTCAGTACCGGTCGGAAATCCCCGCGCGGTGCGGGCAGCCAGTTTGCCTTCGCCGTGGGGTCTTTCGGCTCCTCGTGGCTGATCGTGATCGTCAACGCACCGTCGGCGTCGTGGACGATTCCTGGAGTGCGGTCGCCGATCGAGTATCGGTCGACGGGGTTCGCCACGAGGAAGAAGTCCGGCACCGAGTACATCGTCAGCGACCAGAAGGCGCTCACCGGCGGAGTGGGGTCGAGTCTTATTGTGTAGGTGTGGGTTCCGTTCAACTGCTCGCCCTGATCGTCGACGTAGGTCATGATGTACGCCGCTTCGTAAGGGTGGTTGCCCCACAGCCCGCCCTTGGCAGCCGCGGCGCGTTCGACGATGCGCAACTTGGGATCGGCGATCTTGAATTGTGAATCGTCGATTGTGCCGACCTCGAAGTAGTCGAGGTTGTAGTCGAAGGCGTGGAATGTGAGCTTCCATCCGTTGACTTCGGGGCTGGAGCCTTTCGTGAGGGCCTCGAGCAGGTTCTTCTCACCGATCGTCAATCCGTCAGCCAACGCGGCTGCCTCGTCGGCAGACAGCGATACGTAGGGAGAGGCCCCGTGCTCGGTGATTCCGATCAGGGAGAAGGAATCCTGGAGTTCTCGATCGCGCGGGGCCGGCGGAAACGCCTGTGACCAGATGCGGAGTTTCTCGAGGAACAGGAGGTCCTGGCTTACCCCGGGTTCGGGCACTGGGAGACCCGCCGAGTTTCCGGTGGAGTCGACGACGGTCAGCGTGGTGGCGTCCTGCAAGGCGTGCACCGCAGGGAGGTCGTCGTCGCCACCGCATGCCCACCGGCCCACGATCGACGCAATGTTCGTGGGAAATCTGATCACCGTGGTCTGGTCCGCCGGGGTTCCCGTCCAGGTGGGTGGGACGAGAAGGAAGTCTCCGCTCTTCGTGCCGGTGGCCCGATGCCCGACGTAAGCGAAATTGTTTGTCCAGGCGTCCACGAACTGGAGGACGTAGTAACGGCCATCGGTATCGGGGACGTGCAGCGCAACGGGGCCGACAGAGAGATCGATCTGCGCCATGGAATACACGGTGTCGTTGTTGATCGTGACGAAAGTGTCTGCCGGCCCGGCCAGTGTTCGGGCGTGGCTGAAGGTGTTGAAAGGTGCGGCGGGGTTCGCTCCGACACCGTTGTGAACATACCGATGGACCTGGTCGAGATTGAAAACGAGGGGAAATCCGTAGATATACGCCTGAGCTGCAAGCTCGGTGCGACTGGTGTCTGTCATCTCTGCCCTCTCGTCGTGCACGTCGGTTCGAAGTCCACCCTGCGGGAACCCTGCCGTCGGGGCATCACCCGCCGAGGGTGACGACGGTAGAGGGAGAAGACATGTCGGATCAGGAGAGTGCGGCATTGGTCGCTGTCGCAGACGAGTGGAACGTCGCGATGTGCTCGAACGACGCCGAACGGATCGGCGATTTCATGGCAGACGACTGGGTGATCGTCTCGGAATCCGGAGTGTCGACCAAAGCGGAGTTCCTGGGTTTCGTGGCCTCGGGCGACCTGACTCATTCGGCGATGGACCGCGTCGGGAGCGCTCGCGTGCGTTTCTTCGGTGACGTCGCACTGTTCACCACGCGGATCGTCAATACCGCGCACTACGGCGGCAGACAATACGACGCCGACGAGTGGACCACCGACGTGTTCGCGCGGCGAGACGGTCGTTGGTGCTGCGTGTTGAGCCACATCACGCCGGCGGTCGAGGCGAAGATCGAGGACGTGGAACTATGACGTAGAGATAAGAGAAAGGCTGATGTTTTAACGGTGACACTATTGGGTATTAATACGAGTTTCGCATTTATGAATGTATTTATCGGATTTATCGATTGTGAAGTTTCTGTAGTAGCGTCAGTTGAGTAGATCATTTTGATACGCATACCGGATGAGGTTCTCGCATGATTGTTCTCGGCATTATTCTGGCGTTGATCGGCTTTTTCACGGGGTTGAGCATTCTGACCACCGTCGGCATCATCTTGGTCGTCGTAGGTGCAGTTTTGTCCATCCTCGGTGCTACCGGGCGCGCAGTGGGCGGACGAAAAGTCTGGTATTGATCAATACTGCGCGAGTAGCTGAGAAGGCGGTACCCGATCTCTTCGGAGATCGGGTACCGCTTTTTGTGCTCCAACTAGTTTTCGGTCTCTCTACCCCGAATTATCGATCTGAGCGGCATCGGGTAAACATGAAGGATGCTTTCTCGAGGCCATGACGAAGAGAAATCTGCCGAGCGATTCAGATTCCCTCGCAGATGGAATCAGGTTGACGAATCGCGCCGCGGTTTGGTGTTGGCGTGGGTGGCCTTCACGTTGACGTTCGGCGGAGCACGTCTGGTGACGTGGTTGATCCAGATCGACACCAGAGACGTCGGCGACATCAGCGCCGGTGGCACTCATCTGCATCACTATCTATGGGGAATTCTGCTGTTGGCCGGGGTGGCGATCTTCGGACTCGTAGACCGAAGCCCTCGCGCAAGAACATGGATGGGCATCGCGTTGGGCATCGCACTCGGGCTCATCGTCGACGAGGCTGCGTTACTGATCACTCTCGACGACGTCTACTGGCAGAGCGACGGTTGGCCCAGCATCGCCATCGCTGTGTCGATTATCGGAGTGGTAGGAACCGGTCTCGCGCTGACACGAAGCGGAGCGGAGAAGCCTCGAGGTTGATCCGGCCACGGCACGGGTACTCACTCCCGTGCCGGGAAGTCGCGCGGATCGTGAGGTGGCTTGAATGGATCCCAGTTCCGCGGACACCTCACCGGATTCCGACAGTGAAGTCAAAGCTGCAGATCCGATGGCGGAAGCCGAACGTGAAGCCGCAGCATTGGCGACGCCCGTCCGGCCGCTGGGCGAACCGGGGCCGAGGTTCGATCGTCGTTCACCGTTCTTCATCGGTCTGAGCGCGGCGGCCGGTGTTGCCGTGACGTACGCGGTGATCGAAGTGCTCCTGGCGGCGCGAGGCATGCTGATCCTGATCGTGGTCGCGCTGTTTCTCGCGGTGGGCATCGAACCGATGATCGTCTGGCTGGAGCGGAGACATTTCCGGCGCTGGATCGCGGTCACCGTGGTACTCCTCGGAATTGCGGTGATGCTCGCGCTGTTTCTCGTTGCTGCGATCACTCCGCTGGTCGAGCAGGGACGTCAGTTCGCATCACACGCTCCCGAACTTCTGACACACATTCGTGACCGGTATCCGATCGTCAGCGACCTCGACGAGAAGTATCACCTCGAGGAGCACCTCACCACCCAACTGGACGGTTCGGGGTCTGCGCTCGCGACGGGTTTGCTCGGAGCGGGGCGGGCGGTGTTCAGCGCAGTCGCCGACGCTGGAATCGTTGCTGTACTGACGACGTACTTCTTGATCGACTACCCACGAATCCGCACGAATCTGTATCGGCTGGTGCCACATTCGCGGCGGCCACGAGCAATCGCCATCGGTGATCAGATACTGGCAGGTGTGGGTGGGTACGTCCTCGGCAATGTTCTGATCTCCGTGATCACCGCAGTGTGCACCTTCGCGTGGTTGTTGATCTTCGACGTGCCGTATCCGTTGATCCTGGCGCTGCTGGTCGCTCTGCTCGATCTGATTCCGATAGTCGGTTCCACGATCGCAGGGGTTGTCGTCGCCCTGGTCTCCCTGACAGTCTCTGTCCCAACGGCATTGGCGACAGTTGCGTTCTTCATTGCGTTACGTCTGCTCGAGGACTACCTGCTCGTTCCGAAGATCATCGGGAAGACGGTGGCGGTCCCGGCACTGGTGACCGTTGTCGCGGTTCTGTTGGGTGGAGCGTTGCTCGGTATTGTCGGTGCGTTGCTGGCGATTCCGGTCGCTGCGGCCTTGCTGCTGCTTGCAAGGGAGACGCTCTTTCCGCGCCTCGACGCTTCTTGACCGGCTTCTATCGGACGCTTCGCGCGCGACGCCGAGAACCAGGATTCGGCTTGGGACACATCCGAGTCGGGATGGTTTCTCCCTCGGCGGTGATACGGAATACCGAGACTTTCTCGCTACAACCGTGATTCAGATCGACCGCGTATGCGATTGCGGCGCGATCCGAGACGAAATCTTCCATCACCGTTGTACCGTCCGGTAGTTCGATTCTGTAGTTTTCCATGACTTACACAACCTTCTTTCGCTAAGACGATCCTACCCGGCTCGAGAAGTGGCAAACCCGTGGAACACAACGTGCGACAGTCGTCTTCGTGCCTTGCCGGTGCAATGTTTCGACACCTCGCCTGCTGGGTAGTGAGAGTCGGTCAGCCGCTCAGGCGGTACGTATCGAACCACGGAGGATCCGCGCAATGAGCGCAGTATCGAAAGCGATGTACAAGCCACTCTCACTGGCGACCAGCGTCCTGGGCGGCATCTTGGCCGGCGCTGTCTTCCAACAGGTGTGGAAGCGCATCGGTGACGACAAGAATGCGCCCGAGCCCAAAGACTTGAGCAGGTCGAGCAAGGAAGTCCTGATCGCCGCAGCCCTGCAGGGAGCCATCTTCGCTGTTGTGCGAGCCGCAGTGGATCGTGCGGGGGCAAAGGGCTACCGGGCCCTTGCTCATGAAGATCCTCGGTAGGAACGCCCGGTTCGGTTCGAGTTCAGTCGACGACGGCCGCGATTGCCTCGATCTCGACCAGTTGATCGTCGTAACCGAGAACGGTCACACCCATCAGAGTGCTCGGGGCGTCGTGATCACCGAACGCGTCGCGGACTACCTCCCACGCCGCAACCAGGTCGGCTTGATTGCTCGACGCCACGAGGACGCGGGTGTTGATCACGTCGGTGATGGACGCGCCCGCGTCCGAGAGAGCTGTTCTCAGGTTGTCGACGGCCTTGGCTGCCTGTCCTGCGTAGTCACCGATGGCGGCAGTAGAGCCGTCCGCGTTCAGAGGACAGGATCCGGCCAGGAAGATCAGCCGTGCATCGGCGGGAGCCGTTGCTGCATAGGCATATTCAGCCACCGAAGAGAGTGACGTGGAACGGATCAGAGTTACCGACTTCGACATTATTTCCCCAAGGAATAGTAAAGTTTTGCAGCGAGTCTTTCACAGCACGCCAGGGGTTGCCAATTCATCGTCGGACCCATCCCTTCAGTCGGCAGCTACGAATGACTGCCAATGAGCCGAGAAGAAGAGCACACAGCACCTGTCGACGAGTGGCTGACGACCAAACAGGTTGCAGCACTGTTCCACGTCGACAGGACCACGGTGTCCAGATGGGCGAGGGAGGGCAAAGTCGGCACTCTGAGAACGCTTGGCGGGCATCGGAGGTACCGGCGATCGGAGATCGAGACGTTGCTGCGTAACCGCTCGACGACGCTCGATCACCAATAACCTCCGGCACGAAACAGACAGGTCGCCGAGCATGATGAGGGCTCGGCGACCTGTCTGGTGAGCAGGAAGTAATTACGCCTTGGGGACGCGGACGATGAGTGCGTCGCCTTGTCCGCCGCCGCCGCAGAGTGCGGCTGCGCCGATGCCACCGCCGCGGCGTTGCAGTTCGAGGGCGAGGTGCAGGGCGATGCGGGCGCCGGACATGCCCAGGGGGTGGCCGACGGCGATGGCGCCGCCGTTGACGTTGACCTTGGCGGGGTCGAGGCCGAGTTCGCGGGTGGAGGCGATCCCGACGGCGGCGAATGCTTCGTTGATTTCGACGAGGTCGAGGTCGGTGGGGTCGATGCCTTCCTTGGCGCAGGCCTTCGCGATGGCACGGGCGGGCTGGGACTGGAGGGTGGAGTCGGGTCCGGCGACGACGCCGTGGGCGCCGATTTCCGCGATCCAGGTCAGGCCGAGTTCTTCGGCTTTGGTTTTGCTCATCACCACGACGGCGGCGGCGCCGTCGGAGATCGGGGAGGCGGAGCCGGCGGTGATGGTGCCGTCCTTGCTGAACGCGGGACGCAGTTTGCCGAGGGATTCGGTGGTGGTGTCGGCGCGGATGCCTTCGTCCTGGGCGAAGACGATGGGCTCGCCCCTGCGTTGGGGGATGGAGACGGGGACGACTTCGTTGTCGAAGAGGCCGTCTTTCCAGGCGCGGGCCGCGTTCTGGTGTGAGGCGGCGGCGAAGGCGTCCTGCTCGGCGCGGGTGATGTGGGCGGTTTCTTGTTGGTTGACCTGTTCGGTGAGCAGGCCCATGGCCTGGTCGGTGAAGATGTCGTGGAGGCCGTCGTAGGCCATGTGGTCGCGGAGGGTGACGTCGCCGTATTTGAAGCCTTCGCGGCTTTTTTCGAGCATGTGGGGTGCGCGGGACATCGATTCCTGCCCGCCGGCGACGACGATGTCGAATTCGCCGGCGCGGATGAGTTGGTCGGCGAGGGCGATGGCGTCGATGCCGGACAGGCACACTTTGTTGATGCTCAGGGCGGGGACGTTCATGGGGATGCCGGCGGCGACGGCGGCTTGGCGGGCGGGCATCTGGCCGGCGCCGGCGGTGAGGACCTGTCCCATGATGACGTAGTCGACCTGTTCGGGTGCGACTCCGGACTTGTCGAGGGCGCCTTTGATGGCGATGCCGCCGAGGTCGGACCCGGAGAGGTCTTTCAACGATCCGAGGAGTCGACCCATCGGGGTACGAGCTCCCGCAACAATCACAGTGGTCGTGTCGGTCATGCCAGTTCAACTTTCAGTTCGGTGCCGGTTGCGGCGACTACGTCTTCGACGCTGACATCGGGGGCGAGCTCACGCAGGACGAGTGGACCTTCTTCGCTCACGTCGATGACGGCGAGGTTGGTGATGATCCGATTCACCACGCCCTGGCCGGTGAGCGGCAGGGTGCAGGCGTCAACGATCTTGGGGTTGCCGTCGCGGTCGTTGTGCTCCATGACGACGATGACGCGTCGGGCTCCGTGGACCAGGTCCATCGCGCCGCCCATGCCCTTGACCATCTTCCCGGGGACCATCCAGTTGGCGAGGTCGCCCGTCTTCGACACCTGCATACCGCCGAGGACTGCGGTGTCGATGTGGCCGCCGCGGATCATCCCGAACGAGAGGGCCGAATCAAAATATGCTGCACCGGGATTGACGGTCACGGTCTCTTTGCCGGCGTTGATGAGGTCAGGATCGACGTTGTCCTCGGTGGGATACGGTCCGGTGCCGAGAATTCCGTTCTCCGAGTGCAGGACCACACGAACGTCCGAGCCCAGGTATCCGGGAATCAGTGTGGGAAGGCCGATTCCGAGATTGACGTACTCCCCGTCGATCATCTCTGCAGCCGCCCGCGCTGCCATCTGCTGGCGCGTCCAACCCGTCACTGTCACTGGTGCGGTCATCGTGAGGTTCCTTCCGAAGCGCTGACGGTTCGCTTTTCGATTCGCTTGTTCTGAGGGCCGGTGTGCACAATTCTCTGCACGAAGACTCCGGGCAGGTGCACCGATGCCGGGTCGATTTCACCGGGCTCGACCAGACGTTCCACCTGCGCGATGGTGACCCGTCCCGCCATCGCGGCGAGCGGGTTGAAGTTCATCGCGGTCTTGTCGAACACCAGGTTGCCGTCGGTGTCACCGAGAACGGCGTGCACGAGTGCGTAGTCGGCGTTGATCGCCTCTTCCATCACGTAACGCTTGGTTCCGAAGACGCGAGTCTCCTTCGGAGGCGATGCAATAGCGATCGAGCCGTCGGCGTCGTAGCGCCATGGCATTCCGCCGTCGGAGATGGGGCTACCCACTCCGGCCGGTGTGAAGAATGCGGGGATTCCGGTTCCGCCGGCGCGCAGACGCTCGGCGAGCGTTCCCTGCGGCGTCAGTTCCACTTCGAGTTCGCCGGCCAGGTACTGCCGGGCGAACTCCTTGTTCTCGCCGACGTACGACGCGGTCACTCGTCGGATACGGCCGGCGCTCAGCAAGATTCCGAGACCGTGATCGTCGACGCCGCAGTTGTTGGAGAACACCTCGAGGTGGGTTGCACTCGTAGCTGCGATCGCGTCGATCAACACGTCGGGGATGCCGCACAAGCCGAATCCGCCGACGGCCAGCGTTGCGCCGTCGACGATGTCGGCGACCGCCTCCGCTGCGGACTCGTACACCTTTGCTGTCATGTTCTCTCCCTGCCAAGCGTTCATTGAGTAGACACTCACTCACTTCGATATCCAGTGAACTATCTCCAGTTCACAGGTTCAAGGAATCTCGAACATCAACCGAGAACTGATCGACTACTGATCGTCTGAAGGAATTTCGTTCATTGAATGGACGCTAGGATGGCTGCATGCCAACTCACGGGCAATCGCCGGCCATGGTCGCGCGGGTGGCTGCACTTCTGCGAGCCCTCGGCGCGTCCGAACCAACGGGCACTTCCACCACGGAATTGGGCAAGGTCACCGGCCTCGCTCGGCCCACTGCGCACCGACTGCTCACGTCCCTGGCTGCCGAAGGACTGGTCGACCGTGACGCACGAACCGGTCGGTGGTCTCTCGGCCCGGAGTTGTACCTCCTGGGGGCGGCGGCCGGAAATCGGTACGACATCACCGACCGGGCTCGCGACGTCGTCGACGAACTTGCCCGGGTCACGGGGGAGAGCGCCTTCCTGTCGGCACGCCGAGGTGACGAGACCGTCTGCATCCTGAGTCAGGAAGGTAGTTTTCCACTGCGATCTCACGTGCTGCACGAGGGGAAGCGGTTCCCGTTGGGGGTCGCGTCGGCGGGGCTTGCCATCTTGAGCCATTTACCGACGCGGGACGTCGACGACTATTTCGCCCGGGTGAATCTGGATTCGGAATGGGGTGAGATCCACAGTGAGACATCGATCCGTGAGCGAATCGAGTCGACGCGTGTCACCGGGTACGCGGTCAATCCAGCCCTCATCGTCGAGGGAAGCTGGGGGATGGGTGCCGCGGTGTTCGATCGCAACGGTCGCCCGGCCTGGGCGCTGAGCCTGACCGGAGTGGAAACACGCTTCCGGCCCGCGCGTCATGCCGAGTTGGGAACGCTGCTCCTCGAGCACGCTCACACACTGTCGAACCGATTGAAAACGCATGCAGTGAACTAACTTTCGGGAACCAGGTCTTGTGCAGTAGTAGTTTTTGCCTTCGTGCGCACATGTGCCTTCTCGCCTTGCGGGCCGAAAAGATGCAAGATTTCCACCACCTGTTCATCGGCAGGCCCGAACCAGTGGGGCTCGGCAGTGTCGAACTCCGCGACTTCCCCGGGGTGTAGGAGAACCTCGTTCGCCCCCAGGATGAGACGCAGATCCCCGGCGAGGACGTAGAGCCATTCGTAGCCGGCGTGGGTGACCAGCTTCGGTGGACGCGGACCGATCACCTGCTTGAAGACCTGCACGCGGCCGGGATAGCGCGTCAACGGAACGACGGCACTGCCGTTCTTGCGTCGGCTCGGGGTGAGATGGACCCGAGGATCGCCCGTAGCGGGGGCGCCGACGAGTTGGTCCAGCGCGACCCGGTGCGCTCGGGCAAGCGGCAACAGCAGATCGAGGGTGGGACGACGCTTCCCCGATTCGAGGCGTGAGAGTGCGCTGACAGAGATGCCGGTGGCTTCGGACAGGCCCTCGAGGGTCAATCCGCGATCGCGTCGGAGCGTGCGCAGTCTCGGTCCGATATCGGTGATCAACTGCTCGAATTCAGCATCCATGCCGTCCATCTTTGCAGTTTCCGCAAAATTCTTACCAACTTCGGACGCTGGAGAGCAACGATCCTTTCGACAGTCGAGTACGGCAGAGCACTTCGAGAGATGGAGTCCGACCATGAAACCTTCGAGCGGGATCGAACCGCAAGTGATCGGACTTGATGCACGGCGGCGATGGGGCATCCTGGCGATCTGCTGCACGAGCCTGTTCGTCGTCGGGTTGGACACCACCATCGTCAACGTGGCCCTGCCGACGATCGGTGAGGGATTTCGCGTGGGAACCCGTGGTCTGGAATGGGTCGTCAACGCATACACACTCGTCCTGGCGAGCGTGCTGATCTCGTCCGGAGCAGTGGCCGATCGTTTCGGCAGGAGACGAGTCTTTCAGATCGGTCTGGTGGTTTTCGGGGTGGCGTCGATTGCCTGCGCGCTCGCTCCGTCCGTCGAGATGTTGATCGCGGCGCGGATCGTCCAAGGCGTCGGCGGGTCGATGCTCAGTCCGGTTGCCTTGGCGATCGTCGTCAACGTGATGACCGACCCGAAGGAGCGGGCCAAGGCAATCGGGGTGTGGGCCGCGGTCTTCGGTCTGAGTATGGCGGCAGGTCCGATCGTCGGCGGCGTGCTCATCGAAAGTTTCGGCTGGCGATCGGTTTTCTGGATCAACGCGCCCGTGATCTTGGCCGTGCTCGCCCTGACTGCTGTGTTTGTTCCGGAGTCCCGAGCGCAGCAGTCGCGACGACTCGATCTTCCCGGTCAGTTGCTACTGGTGATTCTTGTCGGCGGGGCGGTCGCCCTTCTGATCGAGGGTCCGCGAATCGGATGGTTCTCTGCCGCGGCGACGGCAGGGTATGTCGTTGTTGCTGCAGCGTTGGCCGCATTCATCCGCGTCGAATCACGCAAGCGCGAGCCGCTGATGGATCTGGCGCTCTTTCGCCGCAGAACGTTCTCGTCGGCTGTGGTCGGCGCTGTCGTGGTGTTCGTAGCGTTGAACGCGACGCTACTGCTCGGCACGTTCTACTTGCAGCACTCCCGCGGTATGAGTCCGGCCCTGGCCGGCGCGATCACCCTCCCGATGGCTGTTGCGGCAACGGTCTGCGCGCCGTTGTCCGGAATACTCGTCGGACGCTTCGGCCCGCGGCGACCGCTGCTGATCGCCGGTAGTTTCACGACGCTCGGTGGACTGTGCCTGGTCTCGCTCGACAACAACACGGCGATTCCGATGCTCTTGGCCGCTTACCTGTTCCTCGGTATCGGATTC
The DNA here is from genome assembly GCF_029457415.1 of Rhodococcus sp. RCBS9. NCBI lineage: Bacteria > Bacillati > Actinomycetota > Actinomycetes > Mycobacteriales > Nocardiaceae > Rhodococcus > Rhodococcus sp. RCBS9. The sequence goes on from NZ_CP120422.1 coordinate 3,883,135, forward strand.
GGGTTCTCGAATGCCCCGATCACCAACACCGCCGTCAACGGGTTGCCGAGATCGCAGGCGGGGCTTGCTGGTGGAATAACCTCCAGTGCACGCCAATTCGGTGCTGCTCTCGGTGTTGCGCTGGCCGGTGGCATCATCGGCGGCAGTGCATCGGTGGATGTCGCGCAGGCATCGAGGTCGGGATGGATCCTGGTTGCCGGATGTGGGATCGCGGTCCTGGTGATTGCACTCGCATCTCGGAATTCCGAGGAACTCCCCGGCTGATCACCTCGCGTGTTCGTGGGAGCTTCACCCTGCGCGGGTGATTCCAAGCGCGTGCCCAACCGATACAGATGATGGGGTATCAGATCGTCGTATCCGAGCGGGGAGTGCCATGTGCCAGACACCGAAGGACGCAACACCGGCCACAGTCACGGCGAATCGCGAGGCAGTCGCACGGTATGCCATGGACGACCGGCAGGATTTTGCCGACGCGGATCGAGGGTTGATCGCTCCGTTGCCGGGCAAGGTTGTCGCCGATGACGGGCATACGGTCTTCGATCCTGATGCGATGGCATACCTCGGTGACGATGTTGCCGCGCCGGAGACAGTCAATCCGAGCCTGTGGCGTCAAGGACAACTGATGCGCCGAGGTGGTCTGTATCAGGTGACGGATCGCCTTTACCAGGTACGGAACAACGACCTGGCAAATTTGACGGTTGTCGAAGGTGGCGAGGGACTGATCGTCATCGACTGTATGGCGGGGGTCGAATCGGCGCGCCAGGGTATGAAGATGATTCGTGAGCACGTCAGCGACAAGCCAGTTTCGGCGATCATCTACACGCACACCCACATCGACCACTACGGCGGAGTCAAAGGGATCGTCGATCTGGACGACGTGACGTCCGGGCGAGTTCCGATCATCGCACCGGGCACGATCGCGTCGTTCGACAAGTTCGCGATCGGGGAAAACGTCGTCGCCGGAAATGCCATGGCGAGACGGTCCTTCTACGCCTTCGGTGGATTGCTCGATCTCGATGCCAAAGGGATGGTTACCTGCGGCATCGGCACGATCAGCACGAAAGGTCCACTTGTCTCGTATATTTCCCCCACTGACAGCATCACGGAGACCGGAACGAAGCGTGAGATAGCCGGTCTGGAATTCGAGTTCCTCTACGCGCCGGACACCGAGGCCCCGGAGGAAATGCACATCTGGATCCCCGAACTCGCCGCGCTGACCTGTGCGGAGAATGCCAATCATTCGCTCCACAACATCCAGACCTTAAGAGGTGCGCGCACTCGCGACGCTCGGAACTTCGCGCGGTATCTGGACGAGACTCTCGAGCGGTGGGGAGACGACGCGGCTGTTCACTACGGACCGCACACGTGGCCGGTGTGGGGAAACGAGAACCTGGTGCCGTTCATCGAATCGCAAAGGGACACTTACAAGTACATTCACGACCAGGCACTCCGTCTCGCGAACAAGGGGTACACGCCGCTCGAAGCTGCCGAGGTGATCGAACTACCGGACGAACTCGGGCGCAAGTGGTACAACCGCGGATATCACGGCACTCTGCACCACGACGTTCGCGCCGTGTACACCAAGGAACTGGGAATGTGGGACGGCGATCCGGTGTCGCTTCATCCTCATCCGCCGGTCGAATCGGCGAAGAGGTTCGTCGATCTCCTTGGCGCGCAGAAGATCCTGGACGAGGGTAAGCGGGCATTCGACGCCGCGGACTACCGATGGGCGGCAGAGATCCTGCACAAGTTGGTGTTCGCGCAACCGGAGAACGCCGAAGCGAGGAACCTGCAAGCCGACGTCTACGAGCAGATGGGCTATCAAGCCGAAGGGCCGCAGTGGCGTGGGATCTATCTCTCGGCCGCGTTGGAACTACGCGAGGGCGCCCAGCCTGCCCCGTACGTCACGGCAAGTCAGGACAGTGTCCTCGCGATGCCCATCGACATCCTCTTCGACTTCGTTGCAATACATCTCATCGGCGACAAGGCCACCGACGCGGAACTGCGGATCGATTTCGTGTTCACCGATCGCGGCGACGAGGCATGGACTGCGTGGGTCAAGCGCGGTGTCCTCAATGCACGTAAGGGCGCGTCACCGAACACACAACTGACGGTCTCGGGCCCGAAAGCGGCACTCGTGGGAGCGCTTCTGCAACCGGGCGCGGCCGCCGAACTGGCCAAGGCCGGGAAGATTTCGCTCGACGGAGACGAATCAGCGCTCGAGACGCTGGGAGGGTTGCTCGATACCTTCGATCCCAGTTTCAATATCGTCACGCCGTAACGAAGGGATAGTTTTCGATGTGTACACGCTTGGTCTACTTGGGGCCCAACGACACTGTGATCACTGCTCGATCGATGGATTGGAAGGTCGACCTCGGAACAAACCTCTGGGCATTCCCGCGCGGCATGACCAGAGAGGGCTGTGCAGGTCCGAACTCGATACAGTGGACGTCGAAATACGGAAGTGTTGTCGCGACGGCCTACGACATGTGCACGACCGACGGGGTCAACGAGGCTGGGCTGTCTGCCAATCTTTTGTGGTTGGTCGAGTCCGAGTACCCGACGTATGACGGTTCGACCCCGGGATTGTCGATCGCGGCGTGGGCGCAATACGTCCTGGATCGCTTTGCGACAGTTCAGGAAGCGGTCGAAGTACTCGCGTCGGAACCGTTCACGGTAGTGACCGCTGCCGTTCCCGGCGAAGACCGCCTCGCAACGCTGCACATGTCGCTCTCGGACGCCGGGGGAGACAGCGCGATCATCGAGTACGTCGGTGGACGCCCGACGATTCATCACAGCCGTGAGTACCAGGTGATGACCAATTCGCCGATCTTCGATCAGCAACTCGCCGTCAACGAGTACTGGAAGCAGATCAACGGGACCGTCATGCTGCCCGGAACCAACCGTGCCGCTGACAGATTCGCTCGGGCGTCGTTCTATGTCGATGCGATACCGCAGACGGACGATCCGCGGGCGGCGTTGGCATCCACCTTCAGTGTTATTCGGAATGTGTCGGTGCCCCTGGGGATTTCGACTCCCGATGAGCCCAACATTTCATCGACCCGTTGGCGTACGGTCGTCGATCACAAACGCACGCTCTATTTCTTCGAGTCGGCAATGACGCCCAATACCTTCTGGGTGGACGTGGCGTCGATGGATCTCGCGGAAGGGACACCCGTCCGAAAGCTCGGACTCGGACCGAACGAGAGCACCGTCTATTCCGGTGACTCCACTGACCAGTTCGAACGGGCGGAGGCATTCACGTTCGCGGGAGCATAAGGCTTCGGGGCGTAGTAAAAATCCAATCGTGAAACTTCTTGACATTTCCACTCCGTTCAGATGAAACTTTGTTGCATATTCGGGTTTCGTCAACGGAGGACGGCATGGGCATCACAGTGCAGACACGGAACGATGGTGCGCAGCTCAAACGGCGCAGGGCGCTCGTCGCCGGCTCCGTCGGAAATTTCATCGAGTGGTACGAGTTCGGTGTGTACGGGTTCTTCGCGACAATCATCGCGTCGAACTTCTTCAGCGCCGACGGTTCCGGCGACCTCGAAAGCCTGATCAAGACGTATGCGTCGTTTGCGTTGGCGTTTTTCTTCCGCCCAGTGGGGGCCGCGCTGTTCGGTCGACTCGGTGACCGCATCGGCCGACGTCCTACCCTGGTGATCGTTCTTCTGCTGATGTCGGCTGCGACGACCCTGATCGGTGTGCTCCCCACCTACGAGAGCGTCGGAATTCTGGCACCGCTTCTCTTGACGGTCCTTCGAATTCTGCAGGGATTGTCGGCCGGTGGTGAGTTCGGCGGTGCAGTGTCGGTGATGACCGAGTTCGCTCCGCCCGGACGACGTGGGCTGTACGGCTCGTGGCAGTCGTTCACCGTCGCACTCGGACTGCTCGCCGGTGCGGGTATCGCAGCACTCCTCGCCACTGTCCTCGACCCGTCACAGCTCGGTGACTGGGGCTGGCGTATCCCGTTCCTCCTTGCACTGCCGATGGGGCTGGTTGCCCTGTGGCTCAGGCTCCGGCTCGAAGAAACGCCGTCGTTCGAGCGTGCTCGATCAGTCCAGTCCGAACCGACAGCTGATGCGCCGGCGCCGGTAGTGCAGCCGACTGTCGGAGAGACGGCCAGGGCGATTCTGCTCGGAATCGGGCGGTTGATGGGGTGGTCTGCTGCCGGTTACACGTTCCTCGTCGTGATGCCGACTTATCTTCAGAGTTCGCTCAACGCGACTTTCCATCAGGCACTTGTTGCTTCCGTGCTTGCCAATGCGGGCTTCGCGGTGACCATTCCGATCGCGGGTGGACTCAGCGATCGCATCGGACGACGCGCGGTCATGCTCACCGGCACCGTGATAATTCTGGTCTTGGCTCTGCCGCTGCTCAACGTCCTGCAGAACGAGCAGACGTCTCTGACAGCCAAGGGATTTGCAGTGTTTGCCGCCGGCGCCGCAGTGGGACTTGTTGCCGGACCCGGACCCGCCATGCTCTCCGAGATGTTCCCCACCTCGGTTCGGTACACCGGATTGGGACTCGCATACTCCCTGTCCAACGCGGTCTTTTCGGGCTGCGCCGGTTTGATCATCACGTGGCTGATCAAGGAAACTTCCAATCTCGATATTCCGGCCTACTTCGTGATGGCAACGTGCGCCGTCAGTGCGATCGCCTTGAGTACCTTGCGAGGAAATGCCCACAAGCGGGCACTCGTCGACTGACCGCAGCTTTTCCGAATGCCGAAACGATGCGAGTAAGGGATATTTCATGAGAGTCATCGGCCTGATGTCCGGTACTTCGTACGACGCTATCGATGCTGCCGCAGCAGACATCCGGATCGACGGGGACACTCTTGTGCTCACCCCACTGGGCATGGTCAGCGAACCGTATTCCGGTGAGTTGCGGGCTGCGGTGGCGGCTGCGGTCCCGCCGGCGTCCACCACTGTCGGTCAGATCTGCCAACTTGACACCGAGATCGGACAGGCATTTGCGGCCGTCGCTGCGCGGGCGAACGAGGAACTGTGCGGTGGCAGTGCGGAATTGATCTCCTCACATGGTCAGACGATGTTCCACTGGGTCGAAGGAGCGCAAGTAAAAGGCACTCTCCAGCTCGGGCAGCCGGCCTGGATAGCCGAGAAGACCGGATGCACGGTCGTGTCGGACCTGCGCTCTCGCGACGTGGCGACGGGTGGTCAGGGCGCACCACTGGTCAGTGCGTTCGACGTATTGTGGCTCAACGGAAGAACTTCGGGTTCCGTCGCGCTCAATCTCGGTGGCATCGCGAACGTCACTGCTCCGGGAGGCGCTCCGACATCGACGGCAGATGGTGCCGCAGTACCGATTGCCTTCGACACCGGCCCCGCAAATGCGTTGATCGACGCTGCGGTAAGCGAATTCACCGCGGGGGAGCAGTGGTTCGATCTCGGAGGTGCTCTGGGCGCAGCCGGCACACCGAACGTCGATCTGCTCGCACAACTACTGAGCGAACCGTATTACGCGCAGCCCGCTCCCAAGAGCACAGGCAAGGAATTGTTCCATCGGGACTACCTACTCGCCGCACTGCGGGGCTACGAATCCTTGTCTCTGGCCGACATCGTCGCGACACTGACTGCACTGACCGCCCGGACCGTCGCCGATTCCGTCAAAGCGCTGGCGGCTACCGAAGTGGTGGTGTCAGGCGGTGGCACCAAGAACCCGACGTTGATGGCGATGCTCCGTGACGAACTGGGCGACATCGCGCTTGTCTCTTCGGACGAACTCGGCGTCACTTCCGACATCAAGGAAGCATTGGCTTTCGCGGTTCTCGGCTATCTCACCGCACACGGATTGCCTGGAAGCATCGCTTCGTGCACCGGTGCGCGTCACGCCAGTGTGCTCGGATCTCTGACGCCAGGAAGCCGTGGGCTGCCTAGAATCACATCGGTACCGTCAGCTCCGAAAACGATGCGAATCGAGGCGTTATGACTTTGGACCGGAGTGCTCCGGCGTCCGTCGACCTGCTTGCTCGTATTCGTGCATCACTGAGTAGCCTCTCGCCTGCCGAGCTGCGGATCGCCGAAATCATCGAAGCCGACCCCAGTCTGGCCTCCACCCTGACGGTCAACGACCTCGCCGAACGAGCGTCGACAAGCACGGCGACAGTGGTCCGCACAGCCAAACGACTCGGTTTCGAGGGTTATCCACAGCTTCGTCTCGCGCTGGCGGCGATCAGCGGGTCCGGTACAGAGAACACGATCCCGCTCGGTGTGGACATCGTTGCTGCCGACTCGGCCGGTGAAGTGATGGCCAAGCTCGCCGAGTTCGAATCCGAACAACTCAAGGGCACGGCGCAATTGACAGATCCTGCTGCGCTCGAAGAAGTTGTGTCCCGGATTCGATCCGCCCGCCGCGTCGAGGTCTACGGCATCGGCGCCTCTGGCATCGTCGCGCAAGACCTCACGTTGAAGCTCTCTCGCATCGACGTCAACTGCCGGGTTCATCTCGACCGAGACGCGGCCATGGTCAGCGCCAGCTTGCTCGGACCGGACGACATCGCAGTGGGGATCTCACATTCGGGTGAGACTTCGGATGTCGTGGAACCACTTGCCCTTGCGCGTCGAACCGGGGCGTCGACGGCTGCGATCACCGGAGGGGCACGATCGACGCTTGCCGTGCAGTCACATCACGTTCTGCTCACTGCCGGTAGAGAATTCGGTTTCCGATCGGCTGCGATGGCAAGCCGCACCGGTCAGCTGTTGGTAGTCGACACAATTTTTGCGATGGTGGCGCACTCGCTGCCCAGCGCACTCTCTGCTCTGCAACGAAGCCATGATGCCATTGCTTCGAAGCGGCACTGACGAGGAGTCGTCGCTGTGAGTACTGACGAGGAGTCGTCGTAATGAATATCGATCGAGGAGGACTCGCCACAATGCAATTGGAAATGCTCTCCACCGAGAGACCCAACCCTCTGACCCACGATCTCGATGTCATGTCGGTGTCGGGTCTGCTGACGGTGATGAATCAACAGGACGCAATCGTGGCCGACGCGGTAGCAGCGGTACTACCCGCCATCGAAGCCGCAGTCGACTTGATCGTCGCGGCCCGAGCACAAGGTGGTCGACTGATCTACCTGGGAGCGGGGACAAGTGGGCGTCTGGGAGTTCTCGACGCAGTGGAATGCCCTCCGACGTTCGGGACCGATCCGGGCGAGGTGATCGGCATCATCGCCGGTGGCCCAGGAGCGTTTCTGAACGCCGTCGAGGGGGCAGAGGACGATCCGCGAGCGGCTGGGGTCGATCTCGACGCAATCTCGTTGAACGCCAACGACGTCGTGGTGGGTCTGGCTGCCAGCGGTCGTACCCCCTACGTCATCGGGGGACTCGATCACGCCCGCGAACTCGGCGCTGCAACAGTGGCAGTCTCGTGCAACCGGAACGCGGCAATGAGTTCTCACGCCGGCGTGGCCATCGAAGTGGAGACCGGCCCCGAAATCCTCACCGGATCGACGAGGCTCAAGGCCGGAACTGCGCAGAAGATGGTGTGCAACATGCTCTCCACGGCCAGTATGGTTCGCTCCGGGAAGGCATTCCACAATCTGATGGTCGATCTTCGGCCGACCAATGCCAAGCTTGTCGATCGTGCGAACCGGATCGTCGCGGCAGCCACCGGAGTCGATACCGAGATCGCTGCGGAGACCATCGACGATGCCGATGGTCATGTGAAGGCAGCGGTCGTCATGTTGTTGGCCGAATGCGACTTCGCCGAAGCAACCGAACTGTTGGACCGCGCTTCGGGTTCGGTACGTGAGGCCATCGTCGGAGCGGGCAAGAGCGGCGAGGAAGTCTGAATGGAAATCGTCATAGTTCCCAGTCCGGAGGACGGCGGGCGAATCGCTGCAGATATCGTTTGTGGCGCAATCGAAAACGGAGCGCGGACGCTCGGCCTCGCGACCGGATCATCACCGCTGCACACGTATCGAGAGCTGATCAAGAGGCATCGAGAATCGGGAGTGTCGTTCGCGGCGATGAGCGCGTATCTTCTCGACGAGTATGTAGGTCTCACGTCCGATAAGCCGCAGTCCTACGCGCACACCATCCGCACGGAACTCGTGGATCACCTCGACATCGACAATGCGCGAGTGTTCAGCCCCGACGGCGGGGCCGCGGATCCCAGTGACGCTGCCCGGCGTTACGACGCTGCCATCGCCGAAAACGGTCCCATCGACGTGCAGATCCTCGGCATCGGCCTGAACGGACACATCGGTTTCAACGAGCCCTCCTCCTCGCTTGCATCGCGCACCCGAGTGAAGACCTTGACCGAGAGGACCCGCGCCGACAATGCACGGTTCTTCGCAGACCCAGCCGACGTACCGCATCATGTGATCACGCAAGGGCTCGGAACCATCAGTGATGCACGGCATCTCGTCCTGATCGCGGACGGCGCCCGCAAAGCGCCCGCCGTCCGGGCCGCGGTCGAAGGTCCGGTCTCGGCATTCTGCCCGGCGTCGGTGCTGCAGCTGCATCCACACGTGACCGTCATAGTCGACGAGGCAGCTGCCGGCGAACTCCAACTAGCGGACTTCTACCGCTACACAACCGAGCACAAGCCTGCAGAGCAGGGTTACTGAAAAGCGGGCTGCTGAAAGCGGACTTGATCTCCAGCGCAGTTGAGGTCCTAGCCTCGGGGGATGATCAACGCCAGAGGTCCAGCGGTATCCCCGCCTGCGGCGCCCCGATTCTTCTCACCACCGCTCAGTGTCGCGATCGTCGGAGCGGGGCCGGCGGGAATCCACGCCGCCGGCGCTCTCGCCGAACTTGCGCCCGGCACCAAGACAGACGTGTTCGAGCGTCTACCGACGCCGTACGGACTGGTGCGCTACGGTCTCGCACCAGGGCACCCCGAGTCCGAAAAGTTCGCCCATTCTCTGCACACCACGCTGGTCGCCAGTGAGTTCCGGCTGTTCTGCAACGTGGAGATCGGAAAGGACCTTTCCGTCGATGACCTACGTTCGTCCTACGATGCCGTGATCATTGCAACCGGTGCGCCGCGGGATGCACCTCTCGACATTCCCGGCGTCGAGCTTCCAGGTTCTTTCGGTGGCGCCGAGTTTGTCGGTTGGTACAACGATCACCCGGACAGCTCGCCGCAGTGGCCGCTGAACGCGGAATCGGTCGCAGTGATCGGAGGTGGCAACGTCGCACTCGACGTCACCCGTATGCTCCTCGCCGAGGCGCAATCGCTGCAGGCCACGGACGTCTCCGACCAAGTTCGGGAAGGGATCGCCGGCAGTCGAGTTCGCGAAGTACACATCTTTGTCCGGCGCGGACCAGCCGACGCTCGCTTCTCCCCGAACGAGTTGCGCGCTCTCGGTGAACTACCCGGCGTAGATGTTGTCGTCGATTCTGTCGATGTCGTACCGGACCGGCATGTCGAGCGGATGACCAAACAGTTGGCGCACACCCGACTGACAGTCGAGACACTCCGTGGTTTCGCGGACGCTGCTTCTGCCGATCGGACTTCCCGGCGCCGAGTTCACCTGCACTTCTACCGACAGCCGGCGCAGATTCTCGGCAGCGGGAAAGTCGAAGCACTCCGCGTCGAGCGGACAGACCCGGACGGATATGGTCACGTCACCGCTTCGGGTATCTGTACCGACTATCCGGTTCAAGCTGTGTACCGGGCAATCGGATTTCTCGGGACGCCACTTGCCGGGGTGCTTTTCGATCACGGACGCGGCAATGTTGCGCACCAGGGCGGCGCAGCGGTCGACGAGAGCGGTCTACCGATCGCGGGCTTGTTCGTGACGGGCTGGATGAAGCGAGGTGCCGCGGGGCTGATCGGTGCGGCGCGGCCAGACGCTCGCCAGACAGTCGAAACGATGCTGCACCAACTTGATTCGGCATACGAGCGTCGAGCCGGTCACGGCCGGATCGCGGAGGTCCTCGGGGCCGGCAGAGTGGTGCCCGTCGATTGGGACGGATGGCTTCGCATCGATGCCGCCGAACGTGCCCTCGGTGTGAAGCATGGGCGTGATCGGATCAAAATCAAAGAGCGCGACGAACTCGTTCGCATCGGCACGGAGTCGGCAGTTCACGCCGAATAGATTCGCTGGGGTCTGGAGTACCACCGGGGTTACGCTGAAGTGAGTCACTCCGATTCATTGTGATCGAGGTGCGGAACAGAAGTGTCATGAATGAACGTGGTGCGCAGGCCAGTGACGCGACAATCGCGAGCGGGCCCCTGACCGAACGGGGCACCGTCACCGAGTTGCGCCCTCCAACGCTGCCGGTGGTGCGTGACGGCCAGAACGGTGCAGACGGCCTCGGCCGCCTTGTGGCGGATTGGGAGGAGGGACGAACCCCGTCCGACCTGAGCGACTATCTGCCTGATCCAGCCAAGATTCGTCGGGCGGCGCTGATCGAACTGGTCGGAATCGACATGGAGTACCGCTGGCTGAAAAATGATTGCCCGAAACGGCTCACGGATTACTGTGCCGAGTATCCCGAATTACTCGAAGAACCATTACCGGCCGAGCTCCTGTACGAGGAGTTCCGGCTGCGGAAGCAGGGTGGGGAGGACGTCGCAGCAGCCGAGTACCTCAGCGAGTTTCCCTTGCAGGCAGAGAGTTTCGAGCAGATGTTCGACCGTGATTCGATGGCCGGTCGCGAAGACGTGATGATGTTGGGACTGTCGGGTTTCGACGAGTTCGAAATCGGGCAGCACCTGGACGATTTCGAGCTGGTGTTGGAACTCGGGCACGGCGCATTCGCCCGAGTGTTCCTCGCTCGGCAACTCTCGATGCAGCGGTGGGTTGCGTTGAAAATCTCGCGCAACGTCGGAGTCGAGCCGCAGACTCTCGCCCAGCTCGACCATCCCAACATCGTCCGGGTCTTCGATCAACGGCTGCTCGAGGAACGCGCACTGCGAGTCCTGTTCATGGAATATGTGCCGGGTGGGACCCTGCTCGACGTGGTCAAACTTGTCCGCGTGACACCGCAGGCGCAGCGGTCCGGACAACTACTTCTCGACGCCATCGACAAGACCCTGGCGAAGAAGGGAGAGATGAAGCCCAGCGAGACGAGCCTGAGGAGCGAGATCGCTGCGATGTCGTGGCCGGAGACCGTGGCCTGGATGGGGATGCGACTGGCCGATGCCCTCGAGTATGCGCGTGAGCACGGCGTATTACATCGGGACATCAAGCCGGCGAATGTCCTGCTCAGCGTCGAAGGCATCCCCAAGCTCGCCGACTTCAACGTCAGCTCGAGTGAGGAGGTCTCGACCGAGGACGCTGCATGTTTTGTCGGAGGCTCGCTTGCCTACATGTCTCCGGAGCAATTGGAGGCCTGTGCGGTGGGGGCGCCTGGCACACTCGACACCCGTAGCGACATCTATGCACTGGGCGTGATGTTGTGGGAACTCCTCACCGGGAGTAGGCCTTTCACGGACGACGGTACGGGGGAGAGCCCACCGTCGCCCAAGAAGGCGCTCGAGGCCCGCCGGCGCGGGGTGGATCCCGCAGCCGAGGCACGGCTACCGGACGACTGTCCACCGGCGCTGCGCCGAGTTCTGGTCAAGTCTCTTTCGCCGGAGAGAGACGGAAGGTGGTCTGGCGGCCGAAAGTTGGCTCGTCAGTTCGCACTGTGTCTGGACCGGTCTGCTCGCAATCTGGTGGACCCACCGGAAGGGAGTCCACGTTCGTCGTTGTGGAAGTGGGCGCTGCCGATAGTGCTTGCCGCGATCGGAATTCCGAATCTTCTTGCGGCGGGCTACAACTACTATTACAACAAGATGCTGATCATCTCGGGTCTCTCGCCGCAGGCTCAGCAGCATCTCGAGCAGGTTCATCTGGTCATCGGGGTGGCTGCGTTCTCTCTCGGTGCCGCAGCGATCCTGTATTGGTGTCGGCTTGCACTCACCGTGCCTCACGGACTGCGCAACGGTCAGACGTACAGCGCGGAGGTCTTGAACAAAGCGCGTACCGCGACGCTGAATGTCGGACATCGCGCGGTCGTGATCGCATTCGGTCTGTGGGTTCTGGCCGGTATCGCATATCCGGTCGCATTGCAGATTGCCGCCGGCGGAATTCCGCAGCGAGCCTACGTGCACCTGATGTCGTCGCTGGCGGTGTGCGGCGCCGTCGCAGTCGCGTATCCGTTCTTCATCCTGACGTACTACTCGGTTCGATGTCTGTATCCGATCTTGTTGTCACACGGCGAGTTACGAAGCGACGACGGCCGCGATATACGTTCACTGGGTCGCAGCAGCACGCGTTACCTCGCAGTCGCGGCGTCGGTTCCACTGGTGGGAATCGCGGGGCTCAGTTTTGTCGGTTCGGGTGCCGGTGAGGAACTCAACGCAACAGTCCGTGCGCTGTGTTTGGGCGGTATCGCCGGATTCATCGTTGTGTATCAACTGTTTCGACGGATCGAGAGTGATCTCCGAGCACTGCTGCGCGTCGTGTCTCTCGAGGTGTCGGCGTCTCCGTAAGTGCCGAACAACCGTATTCGAGTCGGCCTATGTGGAAGTGCTCTTGCGTGGTCGGCTGCGACGAACTGCTTTGGTGCGAGGCGGAGACTTCTCTTCCGATTCTTCCTGAGGGTCGTCGCGCCAGTGAATCTCGATTTCTATCTCGACTTCGTTGCCGTCGACTTCGATCTCGAGTTCCCACCGAACCTGTTCCGGAACACTGATTTCGATCGAGTCCCCACCCGACCCCAGCTCCACTTCCGATCCACTGGCGAGGGCTTGACCGAGGGCGATCAGTCGGTCGGCGACTTCCTGCCGTGAGAGTTCTGACTTCCTCTTGATCTCCAGTTTGGGCACGAGCACTCCTGACCTCGGCGGATTCTCCCTTTCACGGTAGTTGGACGAAGGGGAGATTGTCGGAGTTTGTGGAACCACACAGCAGGACGCGTCGACGCGCAACAAACCTGAAGGCGCTGTTGGGGGCGTGAGAAACAGCGAGGAATCCGGCTCACTTCCAGCACGGACGAATCGGTCGGGAGGGCCCTGTCCGCGATGATTTTCGCGAAAGTCTGGGTTCAGTCCAGAAGATTGCGCAATAGTGGAAAGGTGCCTTCGACGCCGGATTATGCAGCCCAACTGCGTAACGCTGAGCTTCGCGTGACTCGTCCCAGAGTCACGGTGCTCGAGGTTGTGCATGCACGCCCACACGCAGCCACCGAGACTGTCTTCGATGCTGTGCGGGCTGTTCTGCCGGGGGTGTCGCGGCAGGCGGTCTACGACGTGTTGCACGCTCTCACCGACGCCGGGCTGATCAGGCGGATCCAACCGTCCGGATCGGTGGCGCTGTACGAGTCACGCGTCGGCGACAACCATCATCACGTCGTCTGCCGGTCCTGTGGGGTCGTTGCAGATGTCGACTGCGCAGTCGGAGAGGCACCGTGTTTGACGCCGTCGGCGCACAACGGTTTCGTTCTCGACGAAGCCGAGGTCATTTACTGGGGCCTGTGTCCCGACTGCTCGACAACTCAGAGTTTGCGATCACAAACGTGATCGAAGTCCGTTCTACTCGCTCATGGAGGGATTACCGTGTCCGATAGTTGCCCGGTTGCTCACGACGGAAACACCGAGAGCACCAGCGAAAGTGAAAACCCCGCAATCCCGTCTCCGACGCCTACCGGGAATCGTCCGAGAACAAACAGCGACTGGTGGCCGAATCAGCCGGATCTCTCTGTCTTGCATTCACATTCGTCGAAGTCGAATCCGATGGGTGCCGACTTCGATTACGCCCAGGAATTCGCCAAGCTCGATGTCGAGGCGCTAAAGCGCGACGTCATCGCGTTGATGACGGCGTCGCAGGATTGGTGGCCGGCCGACTACGGGCACTACGGCGGACTCTTCGTGCGTATGAGCTGGCATGCTGCCGGCACCTATCGCATTGCAGACGGCCGCGGCGGTGGCGGCCAAGGTGCTCAGCGTTTCGCCCCGCTCAACAGTTGGCCGGACAACGCCAGCCTCGACAAGGCCCGGCGCCTGCTTTGGCCCGTGAAGCAGAAGTACGGAAAGCAGGTTTCCTGGGCCGACCTGCTGGTGTTCGCGGGCAACTGCGCCCTGGAGTCGATGGGGTTCAAGACCTTCGGCTTCGGATTCGGCCGAGAAGACATCTGGGAGCCCGAGGAGATCTACTGGGGTCCCGAGGACACCTGGCTCGGCGACGAGCGTTACAGCGGAGACCGTGAGCTGTCCGGACCGCTCGGAGCCGTGCAGATGGGCCTGATCTACGTCAATCCCGAAGGACCCAACGGGCAACCGGATCCGGTAGCGGCCGCCCGCGACATCCGAGAAACGTTCGCCCGCATGGCGATGAACGACGTGGAGACAGCTGCGCTGATCGCCGGCGGTCACACCTTCGGCAAGACGCACGGAGCCGGACCGGCCGACCTCGTCGGACCGGAACCGGAAGGTGCTCCCATCGAGCAGCAGGGACTGGGCTGGAAGAGTGCCTTCGGCACGGGTGTGGGTAAGGACGCGATCACCAGTGGTCTCGAAGTCGTGTGGACTCCCACTCCGACGAAGTGGGACAACACCTTCTTGGAGATTCTGTACGGCTACGACTGGGAGCTGACCAAGAGTCCGGCGGGTGCGTGGCAGTGGATTCCGAAGGACGGCGCGGGGGCGGGCACCATCCCGGATCCGTTCGATTCGTCGGCCGGACGCACCCCGACGATGCTGACGACCGACCTGTCCCTACGCCTGGATCCGACGTACGAGAAGATCACCCGGCGCTGGCTCGATCATCCGGAAGAATTCGCCGAAGAGTTCGCCAAGGCTTGGTACAAGCTCCTTCACCGTGACATGGGACCGGTCACGCGCTACCTGGGACCTTGGGTTCCCGAGCCGCAGCTGTGGCAGGACCCGGTTCCCTCGGCCGATGATCAACTGATCGGGGACGCAGACATCGCGATCCTCAAGAGTCGACTTCTCGACTCCGGGCTGTCCATTTCGCAGTTGGTATCGACGGCGTGGGCGTCTGCCGCGAGCTTCCGCAGCACGGACATGCGCGGCGGCGCCAACGGTGCGCGAATCCGACTGGAGCCGCAGAAGAATTGGGAAGTCAACGAGCCCGCAGCTCTCTCCGCGGTGCTTCAGACTCTCGAGCGGGTTCAGCAGGACTTCAACCAGGCTGGTGGAGCCAAGGTTTCTCTCGCCGACCTGATCGTTCTGGGTGGTACAGCGGCCGTCGAACAGGCTGCGAAGAACGCCGGACAGGACATCACGGTCTCGTTCACTCCGGGACGTACGGACGCAACGCAGGAGCAGACAGACGTCGACTCGTTCGAGGTACTCGAACCCCGGGCCGACGGATTCCGGAACTACCTCAAGGGAGGCGAGAAGATTCCGGCAGAGATTCTGTTGGTTGACCGCGCGTACATGCTGTCGCTGACCCCGCCCGAGGTGACAGTGCTGGTCGGCGGACTTCGCGCGCTGAACGCGAACTTCGGCAATACCCGTCACGGGGTGTTCACCGATCGTCCCGAGACGTTGACCAACGATTTCTTCGTCAACCTTCTCGACATGGGTACAGAGTGGAAGCCGTCGAAGACGGACGAAAACGTCTACGACGGTGTTGATCGCGTGACGGGCGATCCGAAGTACACGGCAACTGCGGTCGATCTCGTTTTCGGATCGAATTCGCAACTGCGTGCACTCGCCGAGGTGTACGCCAGCGCAGACGCCAAGCAGAAGTTCGCCGAGGACTTCGCCGCAGCCTGGACCAAGGTGATGGACCTCGACCGGTTCGACGTGAACTGATCCAGCAGATCGTCGACGGCGCCCCGCGAGCTTGTTCTCGCGGGGCGCCGTCATTTCACGCGCACGATAGCGTGGTCGTGTGGCCGATCAATTTGCGCTGGTACCAGCGGTGTACGTGATGTTCTGTCGAAGCAACCCGGTACAACGGCGCGAGGTGCTGCTGCAATTGCGCGAGGGCACGGGATTCATGGACGGATACTGGGCTCACGCTGCTGCGGGCCACGTCGAACTGGGGGAGTCGGCGATCGACGCTGCCGTTCGGGAGGCTGCGGAAGAACTTGGTGTCGAGTTGCTTTCCTCGGAACTGAAGCCGCTGACCGTGTTGCATCGCCGCCACGCGGACGGGAGCGAACCGGTGGATCATCGAGTGGACTTCTTCTACGAATGCCGCACGTGGTCGGGTGAACCACGCCGGATGGAGCCGTTGAAATCTGCAGATCTGCGGTGGTGGCCGGTTGACGAACTCCCGGAGAAGTTGGTCGACCACGAGCGTTTCGTAATCGAAGCCCATCACTCCGGTCAGCTCGCACCCATCCACAGCTACGGCTTCTGACCGGGTGAGGATCTGATTCAGGCTTCGCTGGCAACGATGACCGGGCAGTGTGCTTTTCGAATCATCGCACTGCTCGTGGTGCCGAGAGCGGTGTCGTCGAACGAACCTCGCCCACGCCGACCCACGACGAGAAGCCGTGCCTCGGTGGAGAGTTGTTCAAGAATGGCAACCGAGGGGCCGTCGAACTCGATCTGACGGATCGCGACGCCAGGGTAGAGCGTGGCCCAACCCGACAGTTGCCACGTCAGCGGCGTCGAGTGCTGGGGCGAGTGCCCGGATGCGACGTCTCGACGCAGTTCGGCCTCTGGCGGCGCTGCGTGCACGACGACCAGTTCGGTGTTCGCTGCCTCTGCTTCCTTGAAGGCGATGGCCAGAGCGCTTTCGCTGTAGGCGCTTCCGTCCAAACCGACGACAACCGGCAAGGCTGCCGTAGCGCTGCTTTCACGCGGTGTTCCGACTCTTGCGAACGAACATGTCGGTCCAGGTGCGGCGGGATCGTCCTGTGTTGCGACGATCAAGGCGGCCTCAGCTGTCAGCGCGGTGAGAATTGCGGTGTTCTCCCCGGAGATCAGATCGGTCCGGATCCGAAGATCTGGCGACACCGACTCGGCGATCTGAATGGCCTCCATGAACAGGCCGGTCGGCGATGCCGAGGTGTTCAGATCGGCGCTCGGAGCTACGAAAACGATTCGCATCCAGAGACCGTGCCGATGTGCGAACTCAGCCGCCCACGTGATCACGTCGGGGCGCAGCGGGGATCCGTCGACGCACACGACCACCGCTCCGTCTGCGGACCACTCCGAGGTGATGAGGTCAGTCGATAGTTCGGGCTTCATCGTGAACTCCTCGAGCTGTGTCTGTTGAATGCGAACTAGCTTGCAGGACAGTGCCGAACAGCAATCCTGCGACGACTATCGAGCACGCGGCAGTCGTCAGGGGCAACCACACGAGCGTCGTGACAGCGAACATGAGCACGAGCAACGGGGCGAGGAGATGGCCGGGTTTCGCTCGGCGTTCGTGTTGCTGCCTTTCTGCCCAGGCTCGGTGCTTCGTGCCGTCATTCATGTTGTTTCACCTCAGTTCTCACGTCGGAAACCGACTTGTGACCAAGCAGTCCGACATGCGCCTCGTCGCGCATTCTTTCGACCATGTGGGGGTAGTGCAGTTCGAATGCCGGCCGCTCACTGCGGATTCGGGGGAGTTCGGTGAAGTTGTGTCGCGGTGGTGGGCAGGACGTCGCCCATTCGAGCGAGTTTCCGAAGCCCCAAGGATCGTCGACGGTCACAATTCGGCCGTACCGGTAGCTCTTGAAAACGTTCCAGATGAACGGAATCGTCGAGGCTCCGAGCACAAACGCGCCGATGGTCGAGATCGTGTTGAGAAGAGTGAAATTGTCCGACGGGAGGTAGTCCGCGTACCGCCGAGGCATGCCCTGGGCGCCGAGCCAATGCTGGACGAGAAATGTCGCGTGAAAGCCGATCAGGGTCAACCAGAAATGGATCTTGGCGAGCTTCTCGTCCAACATCCGGCCGGTCATTTTCGGGAACCAGAAGTAGATTCCGGCGTATGTCGCGAACGCGATTGTTCCGAAGAGGACGTAATGGAAATGCGCGACAACAAAGTACGAGTCGGTGACATGAAAGTCCAAGGGCGGGCTGGCAAGGATGACGCCGGAGAGTCCGCCGAACAGGAATGTGACCAGGAAGCCGACGGAGAACAGCATGGGCGATTCGAAAGTCAACTGCCCCTTCCACATGGTGCCGATCCAGTTGAAGAACTTGACTCCGGTGGGAACTGCGATCAGGAAGGTCATGAACGAGAAGTAGGGGAGGAGAACGGCGCCGGTTGCGTACATGTGGTGCGCCCACACAGCGATCGACAGTGCAGCAATTCCCAATGTTGCGTAGACCAATCCGGTGTATCCGAAGATCGGCTTGCGGCTGAAGACGGGGAAGATCTCCGAGACTATGCCGAAGAACGGCAGCGCCAGAATGTAGACCTCGGGATGGCCGAAGAACCAGAACAGGTGCTGCCACAACATGACTCCACCGGTGGCGGGGTCGAACAGGTGCGCTCCCAGGTGCCGGTCCACCCACAGTCCGATCAAGGCAGCAGCGAGCAGCGGAAAAACGAGGAGGATCAGCATGCTGGCGACCAGCGCATTCCACGTGAAGATCGGCATGCGGAACATCGTCATACCCGGGGCGCGCAGGCAGACGATCGTCGAAACGATGTTGACCGCGCCGAGGATGGTGCCGACGCCGCCGAGAGCGAGACCGATGATCCACAGGTCGGCGCCCATGCCGGGGGAGTGGAGTTCGCTGGTGAGCGGTACGTAGGCGGTCCAGCCGAAATCTGCCGCACCACCAGGTGTTACGAATCCGGCGGACGCGATCAGGCCGCCGAAGAGATAGAGCCAGTAGCTGAAGGCGTTGAGTCGCGGGAAACACACGTCCGGCGACCCGATCTGCAGTGGCATGAGGTAGTTGGCGAATCCGAAGAACACCGGGGTCGCGTACAGCAGGAGCATGATCGTGCCGTGCATGGTGAACAACTGGTTGTACTGCTCGTTGGACAGGAATTGCATTCCCGGAACGGTCAATTCCATGCGCATGAGTAGTGCCATCAGTCCGCCGATCAAGAAGAAGGCAAACGATGTCACGATGTACATCAGACCGATCATCTTGTGATCGGTGGTCCTGAGGATCTCGACCAGTTTCGAACCCTTCGGAGCGGTTCGGGGAATTGCATCGGCGGGGGAATCGACCTCACCGACCGGCCGGGGCGCGAGATCAACCACGACGGCCGCCTACGCACATCGACGTGACGAAAGACCGAGAATGCCTGGGACTGTGGAACATAACGCAATGATCGTGGCGACCGGGAACTCGGACGAGGGGAAAAGGTCCCTAGGATCGGAACAGAGGCATGGCGTAGATCACGTGGTCCGGTACGGTCGAGAGAGTTGTCTTCACGAGCCGAAAGAAAGCGAGATGGTCATGGCATGTCGTATCAGTGAACTGGTGCTCGGTTGCCGGGAACCCGAGGTGCTGGGCCGGTTCTGGTGCGAGGTCCTGGACTTCGTCGTGCTCGATCGAATGGACGACGGTTCGTTGGAGATCGGCCCACGCGAAGGGTTCGGCGGTCCGCAGCCGACGATCATCCTCAGTCGCAGAGACGAACCGGAGAAGGGCAAGCCCCGCCTGCATATCGACGTCAACGCCACCGATCGCGATCAGGAGGCCGAACTGGAACGCCTGTTGAGTCTTGGTGCGCGGCCGGCCGACATCGGCCAGACAGGACACGAACAATGGCATGTCCTGGCCGATCCGGAAGGTAACGAGTTCTGCCTGCTCAAGGCCCAACTGGATCCGCTCTGACGCTCAACGATGCTGGATCGGCAACGGACTTCGCCTGGGGCTCAGCGGAACACGCCACACCAGTTCGGTGACACCGTTCTCGCTGGTGATGTTGCTCGAGCCTCCGCACTGACGAGCGCGGGTCGCCAGGTTGTCGAGACCGTGGATTCTGGTTGCCTGGTCGATTCCCACACCGTCGTCGACGATGCTGATGACAAGCTCCTCGGTGGCCCGGATGGTGACGTCGATGGCATCGGCATGTGCATGCCGCAGAGCGTTGCTCAAGCCCTCGCGCACAACGGCTTCGGCATGCGGGGCAAGTCGAGACGGGACGGAACTGTCGATGGTTCCCTCGAAAGTGACGCTGGGAGTGATCGACGAGTGGCCGGACAGACCGTTGACGGCATCGAGTAGTCGCCGCCGCAGGCTTGTGGGAGTAGACATCTCGCTCGTATGGAGGTCGAAGACTGCGGTGCGGATTTCACGGACTGTTCGATCGAGTTGATCGACAGAGGTGTCCAATACGGTTCGAACGGTGTCCTCGTCGCCTGGACGTTGCAGCACCCCCTGCAAACTCAACCCGGTGGCGAACAGCTGTTGGATGACGTGGTCATGGAGATCCCGCGCGATTCGGTCGCGATCTTCGAGGACGTCGACCAGTCTTTCTTTCCGTTGCTGTTCTGCGAATTCGACAGTGACAGAAGCGATGTCTGCCATCGCCGTCAGTTGCTCGATCTCGTCCACTCCCCACGGGCGGTTGCTGCGGCGTGACGCGAAGAGAACACCGCCGCCGAACGAGGTCCCGGAGAGGGGGAGTGCGACCACTGATTCGTCGCCGGAAACATTCAGTGCCGGAACGGAACTGCCATGTGGTGCAGAGATCGGCCGCCGGCTCCGCGCAGCGTCGTCGATCACGGTCCCGGACAGATCGACGGCTGATCCGGTCGCGGGGACAGGCTGGGAATCAGCAGCATCGGCGACGTGGACTACCGGCTCTCTGCCGAGGTCGTAGCGAACGACGCACACAAGATTTCCATCCGTGAGGTGCCGCGTCGTCCGAACCAGTTCCGCCAGCGTCTCGTCGCGGGATCCGCCGCTGAGCAGACGTGCATTGACGGCGGCGACGGCCTTGAGCCAGGCTTCTCGCGTCCGGGATTCCTCGAACAGACGCGCATTGTCGATGGCGATGCTCGCAGCATTTGCCAGAATCTGGAGTACAGCCTCGTCGCGGTCGTCGAATGCAGTCCGTTCCGAGCTGTCCGCGAGGTAGATGCTGCCGAACACCTCGCCCCTGACGAAGATCGGAACACCGAGAAACGTGTCCATCGGCGGGTGATTGGTCGGAAACCCTGCCGAGGACGGATGCGAGGAGATTCGGTCGGTTCGAACCGGGCACGGTTCTCGAACGACCAGGCCCAGCAGGCCGTGTCCTTCGGGAAGATGCCCGATCTTGGCAACCCGCCCTTGAGTCAAACCGGAGTGGATGAATCGGGACAAGCGTCCGTCGGGGGATTTCACGCCGAGCGCGCCGTAGTCCGCTTCGAGGAGATGTCGCGCGACGTCGACTATCTGTTGCAGGGTTTCGTCGAGCTGGAGTGTGGACCCGACGGTCAACACGGCACTGAGCAGTTTGGGAATTGCAGTCGGGTTGAGAGCAGTCAGCTCTGCGCTTCCGGCGATGTCGCCGAAAAGGCTGAGCATGAGCGCGTCGCGGCTACCTGGCATGGTGCGTGCCCGTGGTGGCGGAGAAGGGCGAGCCGGACGGCGTCAGTAGGTGAGTGGTCGCCTGGCCCGAAGGATCCGGGTGCGAAGTGCCCGCACGAAGCTTTGTCGCCAGAACTGCGGCCTGCGTTCGACGTTCGAGACCCAGTTTCTCGAGGATGCGTGAGACGTAGTTCTTGACTGTTTTCTCCGAGAGTTCTGCGTGCGAGCTGATCTCTCGATTGCTCAGTCCCTTGCCGATCAACTCGAAGATCAAGAGCTCCTGATCGGTCAACAGGGCTGCCGCAGTACCCGACTCCTGTTCGGAGCGGATGCGCCGGACCAAACCGATCACCGCCTGGGTGTTCAACAGCGACTTGCCGGTAGCAACCGTGCGGATCGCCGACACCAGGTCGTGGCCGCGGATGTTCTTGAGGACGAATCCTCGTGCGCCGGCGATCAGGGCGTCGAGCAGTGCGTCGTCGTCGGAGTACGACGTGAGCATCAAAGTGGCGGCGCTCGGGTAGGTCGACGCCAGTTCTCGGCACAGTTCCACACCGTTACCGTCGGGAAGTCTGACGTCCATGACTACCACGTCGGGTCGGCATTCGGGTATTCCGGCCGAGGCTTCGCGAACACACGACGCCTCGCCAACAACGTTGAATCCCGATACCTGATTCAACAGGTCTGCCAATCCACGACGGACGATCTCGTGGTCGTCGACCAGATAGATGCCGATCGTCACGGTGGTCACCTCTTCCAGCTCACGCCTGCCGTCGATGTTACCGGACGGTAATGTCCCGACAGGATCGGGTTGTCCGACCGATGGTCGACAAAAAACCCGCGTCGAAGGGTGCGAGACCGAGTCTCGATTGCACAGAGTCAAAGGTCCCGACCGTCACGAGATCTGAATCACCCAGATCTCGTGAGGCGGTGGGTGTGAGCTGAATGTGATTGCACCGGTGGCTGTTCGATCCGCTCAGTCGACGGGAGCGAGTTCGACGGAGACGTAGACACCCTTGCCTTTTCGGTGTGCGAGTGCCTCGCCGGGGCGATCGATACCGTCCAGTTGGAGAACGATCGGACCTTGTTCCGGGTAGAAATTGCGCCACCAACTCTTCTTGTCCGGCATGGCAACGCCGATCGTCACATGGTCGCCTTTTCGTTTGTAGGACACGGGCGCGCTGAAGGTGCGACCGGACTTGCGTCCGACGTAGGTGATGACGGTCATGGAACGGCCCAGTAGTTTGCCTACGATCGGAGCGCCGATCAGTGGTTGGACCACTACGTTCACGGCGGCGGATACACGTTGGAAAGTGTTCACGAGAAGCCCTTTCACGACGAATGCTGCACGAATTCGAATCCTGCACGGAAATGGTGCGTGCAGTAGTTCTATCCTGCTCGACCGGGATTGTCGCGTGGGCAGAAATTGGTACAAACCGGTGTGCCGAAGCGAGTAGCGTGGGGTACGTCGAGGGTCATTCGAATATGCGCGGTCAAGCCATGTCGTCCTCGACGCCAACCCGGTCTGTGGTCGAACGGCCGAGAACTGGAGCGCCGGTATGGCGTCGAACCCGTCCGATGTGTCGAATGCACGAGGGCAATCCGAGTCGACTGACGAGGATCAGAAAACACCGTCGATCTGCCCGGCGTGTCAGCACAGTATGAAATCCCACGATCCGCTCGGGGTTCGCTTCTGCGCAGTGACTGCCGACCGCGGTCTCGATCGAAAGTGCATCTGCGCTGCAGATCGCGAGGAGATGCAGCACTATTCGCGCTACTGAGGTGCATCCTGCATCCCAATCGGAGACGCACCGACCTGTAGTCGCCGACAGTGCTGGATGCCCCGAACCCGCCCTCGTCTATCGACGATCAGCACGTGGTGGTGATGTGTGCGTAGTGCACTTTTACCTGTACGACGTGCAGGGCTGCAATGTGTATGTGCGCTGCCCGCCGCGCTCAGAGGTGACCGGATAGACCGCCGGTCGCGGTGTGTGCTCGCTTCGCCGAACGACTACCTGCTCCAACGCTGCCGTGCTTACTCGATCAGATCCACCTCCCAATTCGTTCGTTGAATCTGTGTATCGACCTCGCGAATCTCGCGGGCGAGGTCGTCCGCGATTGCCCGAAGTTCGGTGACGGGGACTGCCGCGACATAGACCAATTCTGATCGGAGTTGACGACCGTAACCTCGCTCTTCGCGCCCCGACGCGGCGTCCGCAGCGGCATTGACTGCAGAGTGTCTCAGACGCAGCACATCTCGATGGGCGAGTGCATCTGTGACAGTGCCGTTTCCGAGGATCGCCTGCGCATTGGTTCGATTGATCGCGCGCATCAACCGTTCGAGTTCGCTCAGAGTTGACGTCAGCTCTTCGAGAAGGACGGCGGCGTCTTCGGCGGGAACTTCTCCCTCCTGGTGGCGTGCATTGTCGACGATCCGCTCGCGCAAGTGCGCAACCTTGCGAGTGGTGTCACTGCGTAGCGCCAGTGCCTCTGCCAGTTTCATGGATGAAGCTCCTGCTCTGACCTGAATCGGGAACTCCAAGCTAGCACTCGGTTGACAACCTGGGTCGGATTCCATTGTCTTGCTGCGTTCTTCCCAGTTCAGCATTCGAATCACCTTGGAGACAGCTGGTGCTGCGTGTCCTTCGATGAAGCGATGCAGCCGGTGGAGCACGCTGCGCACGGTCTCGGGTCGACGGGGCGGGCGAGGCATACGATGGTCCGCCGTCGATCTCGCGGTTCAGACTGAAATAGTCGCCCCGCGACGAGTTAGAGTGCGCCTTTCTTATTTGTTCGTCTTCGGGAGGCCAGGGGGATTGACCAGCGACTTGTCGACTGCCTCGTTGGTGATCTTCCATCGCTCGAGAACTTGCTCGTATGTGCCGTTTTCGATGAGATGATCTATCGCCTCGCTGATCGGTTGTACCAAGCCGTTGTCTTTCTTGACCAGTACACCGATCTGGCCCAACGCGGCCTCACCGGCTCCGGAGAACTGACCGATCACTTCGTTCTCGCCAGTCTGTGCAGCGTGAAACTGCGATGACGGGTTGGGGCCGAAGTAAGCGTCGATTCGACCGGAAGACAGCGGCAGGTAGTAGTCAGTGGTCTTCTGGTACACGGTGATTTCAGCGGGAGCACGCCCAGCTGCGAGGTTGTCCTCATTCCACTTCACCAGCAAAGCCTCCTGATTGGTGGCAGCGCCGACTCCGATCTTCAGTCCGGCGATGTCTTCCGGCTTCTCGAGTGAGAGATTCCTGTCCTTTCTGACCTCGAACGCGAGAGTGTCGAGGCGGTACGTCGCGAAGTCGTATTTCTCTTTGCGCTCTTCGGTGACCGTCACGTTGGAGATGAACGCATCTGCGTCTCCCGAATCGATCCGCACCGAATTCTGCGCCCAATCCGCGACCTGAAGGTCGATTTTCAGCCCGAGCACCTCTGCAATCAAATACGCGAAGTCGGTCTCGGAACCGATGACAGTCTTGTCGTCGTCGGCATAGAAGCGCAACGGTGGAGCGGTTCCAGCGTTGCCGGTGATTCGGATCGTGCCCCGGTCGCGGAACTCCTGAGGGACCTTCGCTGCGATCGAATCAACCTTGTCGGTGCTGATGCGGTTCTGCTCGGCCGACAAGTTGATACTGGATGTTGTTGCACCGGAGTGTTGCCCGGTCGATTCTTCATCTGGGCTTCCGCAAGCGGTACCCAGGAGAGTAACTGTGGCCAGGGTAGAGATCAGAAGCGTTGCGGTGCGAGGACGGGTGAACATCGGGTTCCTTCCGGGAAGAGGGTTTGTCGAAGCAGGTTGTCGAGATCACGAAGTGTGGGCTAGCTCTTCCACGCATCCACGAAGTCCACCGAGTAGAGATCGGCTTGGATGCGCAGGTCGTGAACCGCGGAAGTCGTCGCGTAGATCAGCGAAGAGGCGTGCAACGGGATCGCCAGTGCCTGATCGGCAATCAGTTCCTGAATCTCCTTCAACACTCCGTTTCTCGCATCGACGTCTACGGTCTGAGATTGTTTGACCAGCAATGCATTCAGCTCCGGAGTCGAGGCGATGCCTTTGGTCGAGCCGAGAGTGGGACTGAACACCAGCAGTACGTCACCGTCGGCGCGCAAGCTCTGGAAGTAGATCGATTCCCATGTGCCGTCGGTTCTCGCGGCGTTGTCCTCGGCAGTCGAGCGAGGTTGCAAGTTCACTGCAACTCCGATGTCGCGCAGCTGAGATTGGATCAGTTCGAACTGCGATTGGGGGAGGTGGTTGCGGTAGGCCAATTCGACGGTCAGTTTCTCACCGTCCTTGGTTCGGAATCCGTCACCGCCGACTGTCCATCCACTGGCGTCCAGCAGTGACTTCGCACCCGACGGGTCATAGGTGTACTCGGACGACAGATCGGTGTAGCCGGGCGCTTTCACCGACAAGATGCTTCGCGCTTTCTCGTCACTCGGTGTGTAGGTGGTGTCGATGATCTGCTGGGTATCGATGCCCTTCACCAAAGCACGCCGCACGTTCAGGTCCGCAAGTACCGGCGCGAACGTGGGGTTGAGCAAGAGCGAGTCGTTGATGCCGGCAGCAAGGGACGGGATGACAGTGAGTCCGGCGCCTTCTGCCCGGTCGACGTCTGTGCTCGGAATGTCGATCGCGGCGTCCAGTTGTCCTGACGTCAAACCGCCGATTCGCACCGAGGATTCGGGGACCACCAAAAAGGTGATCGAATCCAGATAGGCCTCTCCCTTGTTCTTGTTGAGTGAGGATCCCCAGTGGTACCCGTCCCGACGAGCGAGGACGACCTTCGCGTTGGTCTCCAGTTCTTTCTGTACGAACGGGCCGGAAGCGATAACGCCCTGGGCGCAGCGTTCTTCGGGCGTCTTCTTCAACGATTCCGGTGCGATGATGGCGAGCGTGTCGGAGCGGGCGGCTTGAAGGAAGCCCGCTGACGGTTCCGAGAAATTGAGTGCGACAGTGGAAGCGTCGAGTACCTCCGCTCCAGTGAAGTTTGCGAGATGTGACTTCGCAGTGGTCGCGAAGCCACTGTCTCCCAGTCTCTTCTGGCTTTCGAAGTTGTCCGCGACAACCTGCGCATCCAGACGCTCGCCGTTGCTGAAGGTCACGCCGTCCCGCAGCGCGAAGACGAATCGTCGACCGTCGTTCCGGACCTCCCAGGACGTCGCCAACCAAGGCACTATCTCCCCGGTCTCGAGGTTCTGGTCGACGAGTTTGTCGTAGAGTGGATG
Source organism: Rhodococcus sp. RCBS9 (assembly GCF_029457415.1). Taxonomy (NCBI): domain Bacteria; kingdom Bacillati; phylum Actinomycetota; class Actinomycetes; order Mycobacteriales; family Nocardiaceae; genus Rhodococcus; species Rhodococcus sp. RCBS9. The sequence continues at coordinate 3,909,727 of NZ_CP120422.1, forward strand.
GAATGCCGTAGCAGTTTGACCGTTCAGGGTCTTGTCGATGCACGGTGGAAACGTATTGATCGCAAAGGTCAGATCGCCCCCTGACACGGGCTCGGAGTCGGCGCTCGCAGCTGGCGTTGCAGTGCTGCAGCCGGCTGCAACTGCAAGCGTCGACGCCAGGATGGCGACTCGGATCGGTATGGATGAAAGCCGCGACGTCGTCATGGGCTGAGTTCCGTTCATCGTGGGGAAGTGCGAGTGGTGTCGAAGATGTGGGACCGCAGGGTCGTTCCGGTGTATTCGCGCCGGAACACGCCCCGATCTTGCAGAAGTGGCACGACGGAACTCGCGAAGTCGTCGAGCCCCCTGGGGAAGTGGGTAGCGGTCAGGATGAAACCGTCAGCTGCTCCCGATTCGAAGAGGTGCGTCAACTCGTCCGCCACTTCTTGCGGCGAGCCGACAATCTCGGGAGTGAGATCATTGCGCGCGAACAACTCTGCGGTTTCGGCGATGGTGAGATTTCGGGATTCGATCAGGCGTGCCAATCGACGCGAGGGGCCACTACCGCGGTTGAGAACTTCGGCGATCGGAGTGGACGGATCGAACTGCGACAAGTCTAGTCCTGCGGAGTGGGAGACCCACTCGATTGCCGCATCCGGATGGATCAAGGATCGCAGGTACTCCTGCCGTTCCTTCGCGATGCTCGTCGTCTCGCCGACTATCGGTTGCACAGCGGCGACGAGGCGCACCGAATCAGGGTCGCGTCCGGCCTCTTCCGCGTAGCCGCGAATTGCCTTGCGCTTCGCTCGAAGATCTTCCTCCAACGGGTCGATCGCAAAGACCAGATCTGCCCACCGCCCACCGAATTCGCGCCCTCTCACAGATTCACCTGCCTGGATGAAGACCGGGCGGCCCTGAGGTGATTGTGGCAAGGTGAGTGGACCCTGCACCGACAAGTATTTGCCCTTGTAGTCGGCCGCGTGAATCTTGCTTGTGTCTGCGTAGATTCCGCTGTCGCGATCGGCAGATACGGCGTCGCCGTCCCACGACGACCAGAGTGCGGTGGTTGCTTCGAGAACTTCGTCGCCGCGCTCGTACAGTTCTTCTCTCGGAAGCCGATCGACTTCGGGAAAGTTGTCGTTAGCCGGACCGGGTGCCGTCATCACGATGTTCCAGGCCGCGCGCCCACCGCTGAGTATGTCGAGGCTGCCCAGAGTTCTCGCCAGGTTGTACGGGCTGTTGAAGCTTGCCGAAAGGGTTACGCCGAGACCGATACGATTTGTTGCGCCGGCCACCACTGCAGCCAACTGCGTCGGATCATGTTGAAAGCCGGTCAGCAGACCGTATTTGGTGTGGCCGTCGACGTAGTGCACACGCTCAGGTATCAGTATCAGGTCGAATTTTGCTCGTTCCGCTGCTTGCGCGTATCGCTCGTAGAGCGCTCTGTCCTCGAAGGCATTCTCCGAGTACGAATGCCGCCACATTCCGGCACTGTGCATACTCGGAAAGACCATGTAGGCGCCGAGGATCATCTGTCGTGTCATCGCTGGTCCGGATTCCTTGGTGTGTGATGGATGTCAGTGGAGACGGGTCGTTCGGGGTCGGCGCTCCACCCCGACCACGACGCGACGTAGACCGCGGAGCTGATGCCGACCGCTGCAAGCGCCAGTGCGTTGTGCGACGCGGCAACTCCGCCGCCGCAATAGGACACGACGGTGGCACCACGCTCTATTCCGAACTGGTGGAAGTATTCTCGTAACTCGCGGTCGGGAAGTAGGAATCCGTTGTCGTCGAGTAGGTCAGTTGCCGGCGCTGAGATAGATCCGGGGATGTGGCCGGCGCGGAAACTGCTCGATCCTCGGGCGTCGAGCAATCTGCCGGCCGATGCCGCGCGCAGGGCGTCTTCTGCGTCGGCGAGTGTCGTGCTAGTGGTGGAAGGTGGTACGGGAATCGAATCGTTTGTCGATGTGCGTTTCCGGGCTGTAACCCATCCGGACGATCCGCCGTCCAAGTACCGCACTGAACGTCCTGCCCAGCGAAGCGTGAACCACGCGCGGGCCGCAAGCAGGGGGCTGTCCGAACTGTAGACCACGATGTGAGCATCGGCGGATACTTTCAGATCGTTCAGTGTTCTTCCGAATGCGGCGAGGTCTGGCAGCGGTCGATTCCCGTCAGTCCCGCCTCCACTGCTTTGAAAGTTGTTGATCGACAATGTGATGGACTGCGGCGCAGTAATGATTCCGGCTCCGCCCTCGCTGTTGTCTCGCACCACGTTGACGACGACGAGCGTCCGATCGGAACGAATGAGTTCGCGGAGTTCGGTTGCGGAAACAATGACTGCGCGACGCTCGATTCCCCCTGCTTCTGACATGAAAGATATTGTGTAACAATTGCTTCAGTCAAGAAAGAGATAAGATCGTGGCAATCTTTACTCATGGCGCCACGGCTGCCAGCACTTGTCCGGCATCGATGACATCTCCCACCGTTACTGTCACCGCCGAGACGATTCCGGGTGAGGAAGCACGAAGGGCAGTCTCCATCTTCATTGCTTCTACGACCGCGACGACATCACCTTCCGACACCCGCGTTCCAGTCTGCAGCACTGCCAGCACGGTTCCCGGCATCTTCGATGTGATCTCTCCGTCGCTGAGATCGGAATCCTTTGCTGTATAGACTTTCTCGTCCACCTTCACGGTCCAGCCACCAACGCACACCCATGTACCGGTGCCGACTCCGAGGCGCCCAGCGGTGGTTGTCAAACCATCGGCGACCAGACTGAGTGTCACCTCGTCGGTTCCACCCCTGACGACCACCGAAATGTTCCGGCCGTCGGCGGCGACAATCCAGTGGTTGCTTCGTTGTGAGATGACGGTTGTCGGCACGACGCGGCCGTCGGCAATGAGTTCGCGTCCGATCGGGTCGGATCCCAACTTGCGCAATGTCTCTCGATGTAGTCCGTGGGGGCCGGTCCACGACGACCCGGTGACCGGCGATTGTTCCTCGACGGAAGTCCACACCATCGCAACAGCAGCGGCGGTGGCCTGGAGCTCTGCAGAATCCGGGATCAACCGAGTGAGGTGCTCGTCGACGAAGGAAGTGTGAATGTCATCCGCGCGCACAGCCGGTGTCGCCAAGAGAAGTCGGAGGAAACCGATATTCGAGGTTCCACCGAAGTAACTCGAGTCGGCCAAAGCTCGGTCCAATGATTCCAGTGCGGTTGACCGCGTCGGACCGCTTGCTATGACCTTTGCGATCATCGGATCGTAGAACGGCGGAATGCTGCCGGCACCCTCGAAAGCACTGTCGATGCGAACCCCCGACGGCCAGGCTATGTCCACGGAATGTGAAGGTGCGGGCCGAAACCCGTTCGACGGATCCTCGGCGTAGATTCTGGCTTGCACCGCGAAACCCCGCAGCGCGATATGGCGCTGCTGTAACGGCAAACGGGCGCCGAGGGCGATGTCGAGTTGCAGTTCGACGAGATCGACGCCGGTCACTTCCTCGGTGACCGTGTGTTCGACTTGTAGGCGCGTGTTGACTTCGAGAAAGTAGTAGCGGTTTTCGGCGTCAACCAGAAATTCGACGGTTGCCGCATTCACGTAGCCGACGCCTCCGAGTAGTCGCAGAGCGTCGTGCTGCATGGCTCCCAGGACCGATTCGGGGACAGAACTTGCCGGTGCCTGCTCGATGATCTTCTGGTTCCGACGCTGTAGGGAGCATTCACGGGTGAAGAAGTGAACTCCTGTACCGAAGGAATCGAAGAGGACCTGAACTTCGATGTGACGCGGACGCTCCACCAGCGTTTCGATCATCAGGTCGCCGCGGCCGAAGTTCCTTTCGTTCAAACCGATTGCAGAGGTGATGACCTCTCGTGCGTCATCACCCGGATGTAGTCGAACCATCCCCTTGCCGCCGCCCCCGAACACCGGTTTCAGCAGCACCGGCACGTCGAGAGATCGAACGTGACCGAGGACGGTATCGGGATCGGCGCTTGCCTCGCCCCACGCGGTGAGAGTCGGGATGCCGGCGTCAGCGGCGGCCTTCTTCGCTCTTGCCTTGTCTCCGAGTAGAGCGATGGATTCAGCGGCCGGACCGACGAATGTCAGACCTGCAGCGACGACGGCTTCAGCGAAATCGGAGTCTTCGGAGAGGAATCCGTAACCCGGGTGCACGGCATCGCAATCCGCGGCCAGCGCGGCCGCAATGATTTGATCCGAATTGGTGTAGGACTCCGAGGGGATGTCTCCGTCCAGAAGCACGGTGTGATCGGCGAGGCGATGCCACTGTGCGTGTGAATCGACGGGGGAGGAGATCGTCACTACCGACATGCCGAGACGACGGGCCGTGCGCGCGATGCGCGTGACGATTTCACCCCGATTGGCGATGAGAAGTCGAGTCATGTTCTCACATCCTGAAGACGCCGAAGCGCGTTGTTCCGTGATTGCGGGGAAGCATGGACAGCGCGAGTGAAACCCAGGATCGCGTGTCGACCGGGTCGACGATCGCGTCAACCCATAGCCTGGATGCGACGTACACCGACTCGCCCTGCCGGTCGTAACCTTCGCGTATCGGCCGTTTGATTTCCTCGATTTCCTCTTCCGTGAGCGGAGTTCCGCGTGTGCGCGCAGATTCGATCTTCATCAATGCCATCACCGACGCTGCTTGCTCGGAACCGACCACGGTGGTCTTCGCGTTCGGCCACACGGCCATGAAGTCAGGACCTATCGAGCGTCCGCACATCGCGAGATTTCCCGCCCCGTAGCTTCCGCCGATGACGATGCTGAGCTTGGGAACCCTGGCGCAGGCAACGGCATTGACCAGTTTCGCGCCGTGTTTGGCGATACCTTCCGCCTCGTACTGCTTCCCGACCATGAATCCGTTGACGTTGTGCAGGAACAACAATGGGATGTCTCGTTGTGAGCACAGTTCGACGAAGTTCGCGGCCTTGAGGGAGTCCTCCGAAAAGAGCACACCGTCGTTCATGATGACCCCGACGGTGTACCCCTCGATGTGGCCGGTCCCGCAGACGATGGTTCGGCCGTAATTCGCTCGGTACTCGACTAATTCGCTGGCATCGAGCAGGTGGGCCAGAACGTCGCGCGCGACGATCGGGGTTTTCGAGGAAGCCGGGATCACCGTGTCGAGCTGCTCGGGGGAGTGAAGAGGTGGTCGCGGAGATCGTGACGGCGCCCGTACCTCCCGTCGATCACCGCGGGCGACGATGTCGGCGATCATGCTCAGAGCCTCGATGTCGTCGTTGGCGATGTGATCGACGACGCCGCTGATCACCCCGTGCACGTCGGCGCCGCCGAGCTCTTGCGGTTCGACGTCGACACCGGTTGCAGCCTTGACCAACTGAGGGCCGCCCAGATAGACGGTGCCGGTACCGCGGACGATGACGGTCTCGTCGCACATCGCTGGGATGTATGCACCTCCAGCCGTGCAGGAACCCATGACTGCTGCGATCTGAACGATGCCGTCTGCCGACATTTCGGCGATGTTCTTGAACATCTCGCCGAAATGGTGCTCGTCGGGGAAGATCTCGTCCTGCATCGGAAGGAAAACACCTCCGGAATCGACGAGATAGACACACGGCAGCCTCAGCCGACGAGCGACGGATTGCAATCGCAGTTGCTTCTTGACGGTCAGCGGGTAGTAGGTGCCGCCCTTGACGGTGGCGTCGTTCGCGAAGATGGCGCAGAGTGAGCCGCGGATGAGCCCTACGCCCGTGACCAGACCAGCCGACGGGAGTTGCTCGTCGTACACCTCGAATCCGGCCAGTTGTCCGATCTCGAAGAACGGGGACTGCACGTCGAGAAGAGCATCGATGCGTTCGCGAGCGGGCAATTTGCCGCGAGCCCGGTGCTTGGCGACCGACCGCTCGGGTGCCCCGTGAACGGACAAGTGTTGCGCGTCCGCAACTCGCTCGCGAATTTCCTTGTATGCCAGTAAGTTTTGCTCGCGGGTACCGGGGTCGAGTTGTGCGGTGCGTTCAATGACGGGCATGGGACGTACCTACTGTCGGTTCGGAGGAAGCTGTGCGGAGGGAGAATACGAGCGCAGTCGCTGCTGCAGTGATCAGTGCGACGATTGCCGACCACACGCGCTCATCGGATGCGAGAGGTCCGACTACAGAGGCGATGCCGGCAATTCCCTGCTGTACGAGTCCGCAGTACGCGACGGCGATGGCTCCGCCTTCAGCAAAATGCGTCACTGCTGATGCTGCCGAGTTCGGGAAGAGAAGCGATTGCCCAAATGTCAGTGCGATGTATCCGAGCAGGAAGACCGCGAGCAACGGCGTGGAACCGAGTGGGGGATACCAGCAGAGCATGAGGACGAGGCCGGCAAGCAGCATGCACAGCGCACCTCGACGCATCAACTTCTCTGAACCGACGGTTGTGGCCCTTCGATTGACGTAAAGCGCGCCGCTGAAGTAGGCGGTTCCGTAGAGGATTCCGAAGGCTCCGAATGCCCACGGTTGCAAGTCGAATCGATCGCTGAACAGGAAGGGGCTCGATTGCTGCACAAGGACTATCGCGCCGAAACCCAGGCCCCCCGCAATGGCTGGTTTGTAGAACTGGGGTGTCAGGACTATGGCATTCCACCGAACAACGCGTTCGTTGTTGTCGCGGACTGTGGTGTTCTCGGTCCTCAGTGCCACCGCAGCGAGTGCTGCTCCGAGTACTCCGAGCACGCCGAAGCCGGTTCGCCACGAGGTGAACGACGCAAGAGCGCCGCCGATCAGTTGGCCACCGCCCAGTGCCACCACAAATGCCATCGACAACAGCGACAAGCGGCTAGCCAACTCCGAACCGGTGAACTTGTCCTTCACCATCATTCGCACGATGATGGCCGCACCTCCTGCTCCGATGCCTTGAACGATCCGGCCGATCAGTAGTACGGCGGCGCTCTGGACCAAAGCCAATGCAATGCAGGCGATCACGAACAATACCAAGCTGGACAACAGTGCCGTCCTGCGTCCGAGTCGATCTGCCAACCGCCCCCACACGACCACCGGAAGTGCGGCACTGATCACGAAGAGTGTCACCGACCACTTCACCACGGAATCTTCGATGCCCAGATCCGTCGCGATCTTCGGCAGTGAAGGGAGGTAGATGGTCGTGGCCATTTGTGCTGTCAACACGACGGCACAAGCCAGCGGTGTCACTGCGACAGTGCGGTCGTCGCTCATTCCGTGACACTTCGTAGGACGTCGGCGAAGCGCTCGATCGTTGCATGTGGAAGGTCCGCCCGAAGCATCAGTCTCAGCCCGGCTTTGCCCCGGCCGATGACAGGGAAGAAGACCGCCGATGTGTAGAAACCGCTAGCCAGCAGTTTCTGTGCTGCGGTGATGGTTTGTTCTTCCTCGTGGAGCGTGACGAAGCGGATCGGGAGTCCATCGCCCGATGCCGGCGTGTCGACGAGCGAATCGAACAGTTCGACAACCGTGCGGAGTTGCCGCTGCCGCTTGTCGACCTCTCCGCTGCGGTGGAGCTCCACGGACGCCGCAATAGCACCCAGCCCGGCTACGTTCACACGCTGCGACCACGTCAGCGGGCCGCCGTAGCGAAGTGCGAGATCACGATTTCGACTGCCCCCGTTCCGACCGAGTGCGATCGCACCGCCGGAAGCACCGAATCCCTTGTTCAGTGATGTCAGCAAGAATGTTCGATCATTGAGGCTGCCGATGAGATCCAGGACCGCGCCACGCCCGTTGTGTCCGATGACCGAGGTGCTGTGCGCCTCGTCGAGAACGAGAATCAGTCCGTATTTGGCCTGTAATGCAAACAGTTCGTTCAGGGGCGCCTTCCCGCCTGTGCTGTAGACGGTGTCCGCCACGTATGCCACCTGAGAATTTGTTCGGCAAAGACTTTCGAGTTCATCGACGTCGTCGTGCCGAATGGTCACGATCGTCGTTTCGTCGGCGACGCTCGCCTTCATCGCATTGAGGCAGAAGTGTGCGTTCTTGTCGAACACCATGAGGGGAGGTTCACCGCCGGTGAGCAACCCGGACGCAACGAGGGGGAGCAAACTCCACGCAGCGTTTGCGGCGGATCCGAGGGTGAGCACATGTGCGTCAAGCAGTTCGCTCAACGCGGCCTCTGTGTCGTCGAGAAGGCTGGAGTGGACTCTCATCCGCGAGATGGAACTGTTCAACGTTCGTTCGCGCTCGAGAGCGGCGATCGCACCCGAACGAATTCGGTCGTCGGTGTCGAGCCCCAGATACGAGTACGTGGAGAAGTTCTCGAATTCGTATCCTTGGATCGTCCGGTGTTCGAAACCTGCGACGCGATCGGCGGTGATATCGGCCAGACCCTCACTGACTGCGCGATCCCAGAATGGGTTGCTCAAATCAGCAGCACGCCTGAGGTTGGAGTACAGATTCCTATCTTTCAAGCTCTCGGCAACCGTCATTTCGCGGCTGGTCCCTTCACTGGATTCGATAGCGGAATTACTGCGTTGATGCACTGAGATGCATCATCGTCAGTTGACATCGCTCATTGAGAACGAAAGACAATTCGATGTCAAGCATTACGGAATCGAGACGCCGAGAAAAAGGAAGAAACCCTATGGTTTGGAACTAGTTGAATCTGTAACTTAAGGCGTTGTTGCAGTTCAGAGACGGTGATGATTTATCACGATTTCCCGTGATAAATCGGATAATGCCGTGAGTCACAGACTTGTGTGCACTTCCGCGTGATGTTCGAAGAATATTATGATCCGCATGCGTCAAAGGGTTGGCACGGAAGCGATAAGGCTTCTGTCTCATATTTTTCGAGGATCTCGTGGAGGTTCGGCAATCAGGCGATCCTGTATCTGGAATCGATTTTCTTCTTAATGAATTTCAAAACGTGTTAGGTCCGCTTATCGAATTCTTTACTCGGAGTATGGATGATCCGGCAATGATTCATCCTCGTCGCGACCACTTGCCGCGCAGAAGCATCAGTGCGGTAAGGGTGAGGCCCCATCCGATTGTGGACAGTGCGACGCCCACGCCTGCCTGTCCGGTGACATCGGCACTGGCGTCGATGCTGAATGCTGTGGTGAATCCTGCAGCAGTGCCGGCAGCGGCCGTCATACCGCCCGCCTTCATCCATCGCGAGCAATGTGCGGAACCGAAACACGCCAGAATCACTGTCAGTCCACAGGCGACGACCTGCCAGGTGGGGAACTGTGTCGGGGCAGGCAGGCCGGGGCCGCGGAATCCGCCTTTGTAGTCGGCTGACCAGCTGAGCCAGCCCACACAAGACAGAAAGCCCAGTGCAAAGGCCAACAGGCCGGTGCGCCACAGTCCGAGTGAGCCCGATCCCGTGTGCCCGCCGCCGAGGGCGGTCGTGGAGTGCTCCAGGCCAGTTCGTTCCGAACGCCAGATTGTCCAGATGATGCTCGCGCCGATAGTTGCGGGCACGCCGACGAAGATGAATGCAATCCAGAGAAACTGCGGCCAGGAGAACTCGAGATCGACAGTCATGGTCGGAGTATGCGCGTACTTCGAATCATGTGCACCCATCTGTCAATCTGGCGAGTTGCGGGTCAACCTTCCTCGACCTTCTCCACATGTGTACTTGTAGGGTCCAGGTCGATATTCCGTGTGTTGATCAGTCGAAGCCTGGGAACCGGATCGCCCGTGGTGTCGTCGATCAAGATCGAGTGTGGCTCACCGTCATCGAAGGCGTGGCGCTCTCCCCACTGTCGCAGGCTAATGATCACGATGAACAGATCCATACCGCGTTCGGTCAGGATGTACTCGTTGCGGGTACCTTGCGCGTTCGGTTGGACTTCGAAGATTCCCTGCTCGACAAGGACTTTGAGCCTGTCCGTGAGAATGTTCTTTGCGATGCCCAGGTTTCGTTGAAACTGACTGAATCTCGATGACCCGTCGAAGGCGTCACGCACGATCAGCAGCGACCATCTGTCGCCGATGATGTCGGCCGCTCGGGCCGTCGGGCAGTGCGGGTCCGTCCATTGTGCGCGATCCGGCATCGAGTTCCTCATTGGTTGCGTTTTGAAACTGTATTGACGTAACCTCCAAATGGTATCAAAACGCAACCAAGTTGAGGTGGAAGTGACTGCACGTCATGCTGTCGAGAACGCGCGGGGCAAGTTGAAAATGTCTCGCGGACTTCGCCTGTTGCTCGCAGTGCTCTGCGGGGTCTCGGTAGCCAACATCTACTACGCACAGCCGCTCCTCGGGCAAATAGGCTCGGATCTTTCCATTCCTCCGGCCGGCCTCGGTTTCGTAGTCGCACTCGCCCAACTCGGTTATGTGGTGGGGTTGATCGTGTTGGTGCCATTGAGCGATCTCGTGAATCGAAAGAAATTGATCGCAATCCAGATCGTCGCTGCTGCAACGGGAACGATGCTTGTTGCTCTGGCCACCACGAATCTGCAGCTGTTGATCGGGATGGCGGTCGCAGGCACGTTCTCGGTAGTTGTTCAAGTCATAGTTGCCTATGCTGCGGCAATCAGTGACCCGGACGAGCGGGGCGCAAACATCGGTGTCATCACCAGCGGCGTTGTCGTCGGCATCATCCTCGCTCGGACTGTCGCCGGCGCAGTTGCGGATCTGGCAGGCTGGCGGGCGGTCTACGCGGGATCCACTTTCATTTCGGTACTGGTCGCGGCCGTCGCGCTGACGATGCTGCCGAAAGATCCTCGTTTGCAACACGATAGGCGTTCGTACGTGCGTGCAATGGGGTCTGTCGTGACGTTGACGCTTACGAACCGACTGTTTCGCACCCGGGCCCTGATCGCCTTGTTCCTTTTCGCGTCCTTTGGTGCTTTGTGGAGCGGAATGGCCCTGCCGTTGAGTGAGGAACCATGGCGGTTGTCGACCACACAGATCGGGCTCTTCGGAATCGCAGGATTGGTTGGAGCATTGGGCGCGGTCGGTGCCGGTCGGTGGGCCGATCAAGGCAAAGCGCAACGCGTCACCGGGGCGTCGTTGGTCGTTCTCTTGCTGTCGTGGGTATTCAACGCGCAGGCGACGCACTCGCTGGTGTTACTCGTAGTCGGTGTTGTTGCGTTGGACTTTGCCGTGCAGGCTGTTCACGTCACGAGCCAGAATCTGATCGTCGCGAACACACCGGAATCGTCCGGGCAGATCATCGGTAGTTACATGGTGTTCTATTCGTTGGGCAGCGCGGCTGGGGCGGTTTCCACCACTATGGTTTTCGACGCGGCAGGGTGGGGCGCTGCAAGTATTCTCGGCGGCGCCTACGCGTTTGCAGCCTTGATCGCATGGACGATCGATCGATTGCGGACCCGCAACACTCTAGGGAGTTGGGAGCCACGTCCTGGCCGCGACGACCAAGGCGTTCACACCGATGGTCAGGGTCGGCTCGATCACGGGAGCGTAGTGCGGAGAGTGGTTCGACGGCACGGTTCGCAAAGCCGGATCGGTCATGTCACCTGTCGTGAACAGTGAAGGGTCGGTACCGCCCAACAACCAGTACGACAGTGGCGCACCGGCACTGGTCGCGAGAATGCCGACGTCTTCACTACCTGCTCCTGCGCCGGGATCGAGAATCTTGTTCGTCCCCAACCATTCGGCAAACGCATCAAGTGTCTTGTCCAGCGCCGCCGGGTCATTGACGACGATCGGAAAGTGCTCCGTCTCGGTGATGGTCGGTGGGGTGGGAGCGCCGGCGGTGGCCGCTTCGCCCTGGACGATGCGGTCGACGCTGTCCAGGATGCGCTGACGCACAACTGCGTCGTAGCTGCGGATGTTGAGTTGCAGTTCTGCTTCGCCGGGAATGACGTTGGCGGCATCTCCAGCATGGATGGAGCCGACGGTGAGGACAGCTGTTGCAGTGCTCGGGACCTCGCGTGAGATGACAGTTTGCAAACGCAACACGGTTTCGGCCGCCATGACCACGGGATCGACCGAGTTCTCCGGCATAGATCCGTGGGCGCCCTTTCCGACCAGTCTCACACGAAGTGAGTCCGATCCCGCATACGAGGGGCCGGCGTGCCCGGCGATCGTGCCTGCCGGTAGCGGCGATACGTGTTGGCCGAGAACGATGTCGGGCTTCGGGAATCGCTCGAACAGTCCGTCGTCGACCATGGCTTGCGCACCCGCGCCAAGTTCCTCCGCCGGTTGGAAGACGAGGACAAGAGTGCCGGACCAGGTCGTCGTGTCCTGCGAGAGGATCCGGGCTGCACCGAGTAAGCAGGTCGTATGCAGGTCATGGCCGCACGCGTGGCTGACCGAGACGGTCTTCCCCTGGTCGTCGGTCGTTGTCACGGTGCTGGCGTAGTCCAATCCGGTTTCTTCCCGAACCGGGAGGGCGTCCATGTCCGCACGCAGCAGCGCTGTGGGGCCCGCTCCGTTCTTCAGGACTCCGACGACTCCGGTTGTCCCGACACCGGTGGTGGTGTCGAATCCAAGTGCTGTTAAATGTCTTTCCACCAGACTGGATGTTCGTTGCTCGTGAAACCCCAGTTCCGGATGGCTGTGGAGGTCCTTGTACAGGTCGATCAAATCCAGATCCACGGAGATCGTTTCGTGCACTGACGAGGTCATGAGTGTCCTCTCGGTAGCGTCTTTTCAGGCTAACCGGGATGACGGGTCGGTAAACAGGACCTTAGGTCCCACGGTGCCGGTGATGTGGAGTTCTGGTGCTACGGCACGTAGAACGATGTGACACCTGGGGTGATGATGGATCCGGCCACAGACAGCACGGCAACAGCGACTTGACCGGTCCCGGTCTGCACGATCGCCTCTGCTGGGACTCCGTTGAGACCGTCCGAGAGCCGAGCGGAGCCGGAGGCCCCGGTCGAAAGGTTCAGCCAGCGCACTTCGGACGAGAGCAGGCATCCCCACCGGCCTTCATTGCCTCCGGTGATCGTCACCGTGCCAGGTAGTTCGCCGACGACAGCTACGCAGCGGACTGCCGGCGCGTCGAAGCTGCCGTTCGGGTTGCCGTACGGCGCAGGGTTGACCTGGAATGGAATGGTCACCGCGGCGGATGCGAGCGCCACCGACGTCAGAGTAGAAGCGATCACGACGGATGTGCAGACGCTCAGTCGGCGAACGAGATTCATCACGGAGGCCTCCAGCCATGTCCAGGTGATTTGCTTGTCTTCCCCGACGTAACGTTTTGGTCGTAGCTTCCCTTCTTGCATCGCCGCATTGAAGACGACAGCCTCACCATATCCGGTTGCACAGGAGAATTCAGGTACTCGTCGCTATTCGCTACATGTGGCGGCCTCAGATGCCGTCCGTCGAACCGCCTCTGCCGTCGTCGAAGCACGTACTACGGCAACCGGTGTTCCGGCTGCGGGATCGAAACTCCAGTCCTGCCGATAGGACTGGAGGAGATCTGGATCTGTGATCATCGCACCTGGCGACAATCGCTGGGCGAGCGTGTTCAAAGCGTCGACATTGACCATGATCTGGTTTCAGCCTTCCGCTCCGAGATGTGAAACTCATTGTGTCCAAGGCATGTCCGTGGACCTGAGAGTTGAAAGTCAGTATCTCGAGTGCGGTTGAGATCCACCGAATATGGCGTACGTCATATGTTGCTGAGGTCGGTCAGTACCTGATCGAAGGCGCCGGTACGTCCAGGTGTCACTACCTTCTGAAACAGTGTCAGGACACATTCGTCAAGGGCGTCCGTTGCCGTGAGGGTTCTTCTGGCGACGGTGCTTCTAGCGGACCATCGGCCACGTTCCATGTGTGCCAATGCGATTCCGTTACGCCGGGCTGTTGCCTTTCGGCCCGATGAATGAACGAAGAGGTATGTTCTGCCCGCGATATCGACTTCGCACAGCTTGTTCTTGCGGCGCATGGCCTTGGGCTTCTGGTCGATCAGGGTCCCGATCGTTCCGTCGGACAATCGAAGTGATGCAGGTCGGCCTTTGCGGAATGTGAGCCTGGATCGATCCTGCTCGGCTGTTGACGATTTCCTCTTCCGCCCGCCGGCAACGCTCTCCGATCCGTCGTCGGATGCGGGAATCAGTTCGCCTTGAACGTTCCCCGACGGATCGAATATCGATACGGCCGAACCACCTTCGGCGAGGTTGACGAACCAGCCGGTCTCTGTAGGGGTGTTCCATTTCATGTAGATGATTATTCTTCATCAGTGCCGAGGAACATCAGCCGACAGCCCGAGACGAGGATCGCGGTCAGGATTCGACAGTCACCTCGATCACGCCGTCGTCGCCGTTGAAACGAACCGCCGGCCAGTACCCATCCATGAAATGCAAACCGCACGCGTCTGTCAGACCGAGGACGACGTGGTTGTCGGGAAAGACCTCGACGGACTCGAGCAGCAAATCGCGCAGTGCATCGATCACTTCGCCTCGTGACGGAGCTTCTTCGCTGGATTCGTTGACAATCGCTTCGACGGCCAGACGGTGAAGAGCCTGGTGCTGCTCGAAGACGTGGCGTAGGCGGGGAAGCATGCCGCGTGCAAGGGTGCCGAGCGTTTCGTCGACGATGCCGAAGCTGGGATTTGTCCTCACGTGAGCAGTGCAGACATCGAAGAAGGCAAGCCGCGATTCTGCTGGGGCGGGCACAACGCCCGACCCGTGGCAGGAGCCGTTCTTCGCCAATCCACTCGCAATGTCCCGCTGACTGGGCATCCGGAACCTTCTGCGCCGCGACTGCCTTAGCGTTCTACGTCGATAACCACGTGAAGGGATTTGTTCAATGGCGAAGAATCAGGCACCCCCCGCGACACAAGCCAAGGACATCGTTGTCGATCTACTGGTGATCGGGTCCGGTACCGGCATGGCTGCCGCCCTCACCGCGAACGAGCTCGGCTTGTCCACGCTGATCGTGGAGAAGACGCAGTACGTTGGCGGTTCGACGGCGCGGTCCGGTGGAGCGTTCTGGATGCCTGCCAACCCGATCTTGGCGAAAGCCGGTGCGGGCGACACCGTTGAGCGCGCGAAGACATACGTGCGTTCGGTGGTCGGTGATACTGCCCCTGCCCAACGTGGGGAGGCATTCGTCGACAACGGTGCGGCCACCGTCGACATGCTTTACCGCACGACGCCCATGAAGTTCTTCTGGGCCAAGGAATACTCCGATTACCACCCCGAACTGCCGGGAGGTAGCGCCGCCGGACGTACCTGCGAGTGCCTGCCGTTCGACGCGTCGGTACTCGGCGCGGAACGCGGTCGCCTGCGGCCCGGTTTGATGGAAGCCGGACTGCCGATGCCGGTGACAGGTGCGGACTACAAGTGGATGAACCTGATGGTGAAGAAGCCGAGCAAGGCTTTCCCTCGCATCATCCGCCGCCTGGCGCAGGGCGTTTACGGCAAGTACGTACTCAAGCGTGAATACATCGCAGGCGGTCAGGCGCTCGCCGCCGGCCTGTTCGCAGGTGTGGTCCAGGCCGGTATCCCGGTGTGGACGGAAACGTCGTTGGTTCGGCTCATCACCGAAGATGGCCGCGTAACGGGTGCAGTTGTGGTGCAAGACGGACGTGAAGTGACGGTGACGGCTCGGCGTGGTGTCGTTCTGGCAGCCGGCGGGTTCGACCACAACATGGAGTGGCGCCACAAGTACCAGTCGGAGAGCCTCGGTGAGCACGAGAGCCTGGGCGCAGAGGGCAACACCGGCGAAGCGATCGAGGCAGCACAAGAGCTCGGCGCAGGTATCGGATCGATGGATCAGTCGTGGTGGTTCCCGGCGGTGGCAAGCATCAAGGGCCGCCCGCCGATGGTGATGCTCGCAGAGCGTGCGCTGCCAGGCTCGTTCATCGTCGACCAGACCGGTCGTCGATTCGTGAACGAGGCGACGGACTACATGTCGTTCGGCCAGCGCGTGCTCGAACGGGAAAAGGCCGGAGATCCGGCCGAGTCGATGTGGTTTGTTTTCGACCAGGAGTACCGCAACAGCTACGTGTTCGCAGGCGGTATCTTCCCTCGTCAGCCGCTTCCGCAGGCATTCTTCGACTCCGGCATCGCGCACAAGGCGAGCAGTCCGGTCGAGCTTGCCCGCAAGGTCGGTCTTCCCGAGGAGGCTTTTGCCGAGTCCTTCGAGAAGTTCAACGAGGCCGCTGCTGCCGGTAGCGATGCGGAATTTGGTCGCGGCGGAAGTGCATACGATCGGTACTACGGCGACCCGACAGTGTCCCCGAACCCGAACTTGAGGAAGCTCGACACGAGTGCCCTCTACGCGGTGAAGATGACGCTCAGCGACCTCGGCACCTGCGGCGGTGTGCAGGCGGACGAGCATGCACGCGTGCTTCGTGAGGACGGCAGCGTGATCGACGGCCTGTATGCGATCGGCAATACTGCGGCCAACGCATTCGGTCACACCTACCCGGGCGCCGGTGCAACGATCGGCCAGGGGCTGGTTTACGGATACATTGCCGCTCACCACGCAGCCGAGAAAGTAGCTTCGACTCAGCAGTAGATCCACTAGGCAACAGATCGCCGAACGGGAGATCAGCACGCGTTTCCGATGCCGGGAACGTGCACTGGTCTCCCGTTCGGCTTGTAGGAGCGATGCCACCTGTATGTCCCATCTCGGTAACGCTGACGCGCCAGGTGACCAAGACGCGGTATCGTCTCCAGAAGTGACATGGGGCACTGGCGATTGTTCGAACAGATGCCATCTACCGAAGGCGCGCCTGATATCGACCGGTCGGGTCGAATGCGCAAAAACAGGTATGTACCCAGGTAATTCAACCGTGGTGTGGAGCGTCGTGAAGCGACAGCGTATGAGGTGATTCCTCATCCGCAACGCAAGGATCTCCATGTTCCACCCCCTTTCCGACCATCCGGGTAGACACCCACCCTGTCGATCTTCGAATGAGAAGCCTTCGGTTTGTTCCGGCATTCGTAGTCCTCGATCAACGATCGATTCAGGCACTGCCTCGATGTAGAACCCGTATCTCCTGTGCTGTCACCAGGGGATGCAGACCTGCGGGTCTATGCGCGCGCTCGCGTTCGAGAGCGGTCACCGTACCTCTCTCCATGGCGCGATCCGAACATTTCACTCCAACGGAGTCTTGGTGCGATACACCAAGTAGCTCAGCACGTATTGAGTGCTGTCTGCGGGTAGAGCCTGCACCTGCTCCGAGCACATCAGTCAAGGAAAACATGAGTAAGCACAGAAAACACAAGCCTTCCAGCACAAAACGATTCATCGCCGTAACTGCGGGACTGGGCGCCCTTGTGGGGGCCGGAGCAGTAGCCAATGCAGGTACCGCCGGTGCGCAGGGCTGGTCGGCGAGTTGCAATTGGGAGTGGCCGGTGAGCGGATCACTTTCGCAGGGTTACCACGCGGGACATGACGGAGTCGACTTTGCTGTCAACGTCGGCACCGCGCTCCACGCGCCCACATCGGGCACGATTTCTGTTGCCGGACCCAATGATCCGGGTGGATATGGAACGTACATCCAGTTGGAAGCGGACAGTGGCGAGCAGATTCAGATGGGCCACCTCTCCGAAACATGGGTCGGTGTGGGGCAACACGTCGAGGTAGGCGACGAGATCGGGGCAACGGGTAACACCGGTAGCTCCACCGGCCCACATCTGCATCTCCGCATTCACAGTGGAGGCGCCGTCGATCCCATGTCCTTCCTGAGTTCGATCGGGGCGTGCGATACCGGGTCGAGTATTGCGCCCGCGCCCGCGCCGGCACAGGACGTAGCACCCGAATTTGCACCGGAACCGGCGCCTGCTCCCGTTGTCTACTCTGAGACATCCGAATCTGCACCGGTAGAAAGCATTCCGGAGTCGGAGACTCCAGCGCCCGGCTCAGCGGTAGTCGTTGCAGCCGGTGATACATTGTTCGACCTCGCGACAGAACGAGGTCTCACCTGGCAGCAGGTGTGGGACATGAATCCGCAGATCGTCAATCCCGATCAGATCCTTGTGGGCGACGTGATCAACTTGTGAGAGTTGATAATTCGATACTGATCCGGAGATGAGTCAACGGCTCGTACACGACCGGTTTCAGTACCCCAGTTGACTCCGAGTTCCACTTCGTGCGCGTGAGCGCTGCAGCCGGGCCGTGCATTTCACGGTCCGGCTGTTTTGCGCGCTCCGAGAAGTGATTCCTACCGAAGTACTGATGTGTGGTGGTTCGCTTCTCGGGCAGCCACGGCCAATCGCTGGGGATCTTGCCGATACTATTGAGCCCGTGAACCGGTCCGCGATCACCTCCCTACGTCGACGTTGGTCAGATGAGGGCGTCGATAATTTACGGGCGCAGCTGCTCGATCAGTCGCGGATCGTCAAGCCGCCCCACACTCTCGTCTCCCCATGGGCGGAGACCGATGACGGGCTGATCGATGTGCGTGGCCTGACAGCGGGTAGCGCTGGATTGGACATCCGGTATCTCACGTTGGAACGGATTGATCTGAGTTTCGCTCGGGGTTCGATCTCCGTCTTCGAATCCGAATTATTCGACTGCCGTTTCGATTTCGTGGCACTGACCGGACAGCCCCGTTTCAATCGCCGATTCGAACGGTGCAGTTTCCGGGGTGCGACGCTCTCGCGTGTGGCGCTCGGACCGAGGGTCGTCGATTGCGATTTCACTGGAGCCAAAGCACGCGGGCTCCGCTCCGTGCCCAATACTGTGTTCGAACGATGCGCATTCGACGACACAGACCTGACTGGTGCGCAGTTCGCCGATACCTCATTCGTGGAGTGCACTTTCGGCGGCGCACGATTCTCGGCGGCCACGAGTTTTGTGCGGTGTTCCTTCACCCGGACCGCTGTCGAGTTCTCCGAGGCGCAAGTGTCGCGAACAACGTGTGACGGCACCGCGATTCCGGATCAATGGGAAGGTGAGGCCGATTCAGCAGTCGCACTGGAGCGGTATGCCGGTCGATATGCCCGAGCACTTGGCGTGGGGGATACAGAGGGTATGGCCCTCGATCCTGAAATGGATGATTCGTAAAGGGGCAGATCGATGACTCGCGGGGTCACGTTCAGGACAGTATTCGGTGGACCGTCGGTGCCGCTTGACTTCATCGAGGAGTTGACTCGGCTCAGACACCGGCTGAGGGGCATCGCGATGCAGTACGACTTCGATCTGTTTGTTGTCGTTGGTGGCGACATCTCCGTGGTGACCGATCCGACCGGGATCCGGCTTCCGCGTGTGTTTCTGGGCAGGCGTACCGCTACGGCGCAGGTACAGATGAACACTGACGACGTGATGGGGGTGTCCGACCCGCGTGCATTTCTGTACACGACGATCCATGCGGCACTGACGGAACTGATCACGCGTGTCTCAGACCGCGACAACGACTTCGATGCGGACGGGGAGCGAGCGAAGATCGAGTTCTTGATCCTCGATGACATTGGCGAGCGCGAATCAAAGCTGTGATGGCAAATGACAAATGCTGCGCTCCCGCATTCGTCAGGCTGTTGTCACTCTCTGGCATCAAACACTGCGGTGACCACTTCACAGAAAATCGCCGGGTGCCGGCGATGGACGAACCTCACTGTGAGTTCTGCGGTGCGCGGTAGCGGTGACAAGTAGGTAGCGTTCAGCTGCGGCGTAGTCGGTGATCGATGTTCCGTCGGGCCCGGGGGTTTGAGTGATCAGGTCGAGGTATCGGCGGCGATAGAGGTATGCGTCGGGCTGGGTCAACAGGTACTCCGCGGCAGCGACGACGTCCAGGCTCGGTGCGGCTCGTCTGAGCCGGGTGCGCGCCGGCTGGTACGCAGCTCTGGCGTGTTTGGTCGGCCCGGTGGCCGTGTAGTGCCCGTCGCTGTGGTCGTCGTCTCGGGCATTGTCATTCATATCGTCGCCTTGGTGTGAATGAGCTCGACGTTGCCGTTGTAGTAGCCGAGGACACGGTGATCCATCATCCGCCGCCACAGTGGTGGTACGGCAGCGCAGACGATCATCACCGCGTATCCGGCAGGGAGTTGCGGAGCGGTTGGAGCGCTGCGCAGAGATTGGTAGCGCAGACGCGGATTCGCGTGATGGTCACTGTGTCGTTGTAATTGGTACAGGAACAAATTGGACAAGAGATGATCACTGTTCCAACTGTCTTCGGGCCGGGCTTTGACAAAGCTGCCGTCTTGTCTTCGCGCACGGAGCAATCCGTAGTGTTCGAGGTAGTTTGCGGCCTCGAGGAACGTGATCCCGGCCAAGGCTTGCAGGAGCAGCCAGGGCAGTATCTGCCACCCGAATAAGGTGATCAACGTCCCGAACAGTGCGGCGCTCAGCGACCATGCCTGCAAGATGTTGTTTCGAGGCGACAGTGCGGGTGAACCCTGCCGGCGCAGGCGTGCTGATTCGATCCGCCAGCCCGATTTCAGACCTCCGAATACGCTGCGGGGCAGGAATATCCAGAACGATTCCCCGAAACGAGCACTGGCGGGATCGCGCGGCGTCGCAACGTTGACGTGGTGACCGTGATTGTGCTCGATGTAGAAGTGCCCGTAGAACGATTGAGCGAGCACAATTTTCGCCAACCGCCGCTCGAGGCGGCTGCTCTTGTGGCCTAGTTCGTGTGCGGCATTGATACCGACGCCTGCAACGACGCCGACGGTCATCGCCAGTGCGATCTTCTCTCCGGTTGCCATCGGGGCGTGCGCCCAACACCATGCGGCGAAGACGAGGCCAGCGTATTGAAGTGGCACGAACAGGTAGGTACACCAGCGGTAGTAGCGGTCGTCCTGCAATGCCGCGATCACGTTGTCCGGTGGGCTGCGGCCATCTGCGCCGACTGCGACGTCGACGATCGGGATGACGAGAATCAGGATCCAGGCACCGGTCGCCCAGAACAGGCCGAGGTGCAAATATTCGACCAGCAGCCAGGACAGGAAGGGACTCAGCGGGATCAGCAATCCCAACGGCCACCAGTAACGCTTCC
This sequence comes from Rhodococcus sp. RCBS9, assembly GCF_029457415.1. Lineage (NCBI taxonomy): Bacteria > Bacillati > Actinomycetota > Actinomycetes > Mycobacteriales > Nocardiaceae > Rhodococcus > Rhodococcus sp. RCBS9. Next base: position 3,930,504 of record NZ_CP120422.1, read on the forward strand.
GATCCCGCCATGCAGGAGCGTCGACACCTGCTTCGGCGCTCGCTCGAATGTCGTCGGTGTCTGTCATCGAAACTTCTCGAGCACGGGAAAGTGGAATACGGTCATTGCTCTCCAACGGTTCGTGCGGACTTTCGAAGTGGTGTGCTGCGGCGTCTCAGGCGGTTAGGCCAGGTCGGCGAATGCGATGATGTTGTCGTTGTAACTGCGTGCGGTTTCGTCGAAGGATCCACCGCACGTGATGATCCGGAGTCCGGGGTGGTCGATGTCGCCGTATACAACGTCGGTGGGAAAGTCCTCTTTGGGGAAGTGTTCGACACTGGTAGCGGTGAACACTGCGCGACTTCCGTCTTCGCGGGTGACGATGATGTCGGCTCCTGTTTCGAGATTCCGCAGATCGAAGAAGACCCCGTCGGTGCCTTGCCAGTCGACGTGGCCGGCGATGATTGCCGGTCCGACCTCACCGGGGGCGGGAGCGCCGGTGTACCACCCTGCGTCCTTCCCATCCGGTGGGACCTCGAGTGCTCCATCGGTATCGAGTCCGAGATCGATGATGTCGGTGTCGACGCCGATGGACGGGATTTCGAGGCGCGCGGGGCGGTGGTCAGCAGTTACCGGCGCCCCTTCGGGCAGTGCAGAGTCAGTGGCGCGTGGCGCGGATGTGGTGTCTTGTCGAGGCGACGAGTGTGGTTGTGAATTTCCGCTGTCGGATTGTCCACCGGCGCATCCGACCACCGTTACGAGTACTGAAACAGTAAGGGCGAGAGCCGTGATGGCTCGGCGAGTTCGCGGAGCCATCACGGAGTTTTGTCTTTCATCTATCGACTTGTCCGACGGACGACGAGGGCCGACATAGCCACGACGCTGAAGAAGCCGACTAGCAGGGCGATCCACCCTCCACTGGACTGTCCGTCGCGTTGGGATTGTGTGCTTCCGTCACCGGTGTCGACCGACCCTCGTGGTACCTGCTGCACCTGAGGGGCTCGAACATTCGGGGATCCCGGGCCTACCGGTTGAGTGGTCGGGGTACCCGTTCGAGAAGCTGACGTCGTCGGCACACGAGACGGGACGGTTACCGTCCCGGGAACGGTGGGAGGTATTCCCGGCAGTGGTGGGAGACCGGGAATCTCGGGTATGGACGGAATGTTTCGGCTGGTCGTGATGATCGGCGGTACGTCCACAGTGGTTGTAGTCGTGCCGTTCGGCCCTGGTGTGGTGGTCGTCGCTTCCACCGGTGTACCAGTCGTGGTTGTAGTCACCTCCGGCGGGACGACCGTCGTGGTTGTAGTCACCTCCGGCGGGACGACCGTCGTGGTTGTAGTCACCACCGGCGGGACCACAGTCGTGGTGGTAGTTGTCGCGGTGTCAGGCGGGACCGTAGTCGTCGTAGTGGTCGGGGTCGTAGTCGTGACAGGAGGCGCACAGGTCGGGATCGTAACGGTGTTCGTATCGAGAGTGACCGCGCCATTGATCGCCAACAGTCGACCCTCGACGGTTGCCTCGGTTGTGGCAGTAATGTCTGTCAGCGCCAACAGGTTTCCTCGGAAGACGGAGTTGGTGCCGAGGGTGGCGGAACTTCCAACCTGCCAGAAAACATTGCACGCCTGCGTTCCGTTGATCAGTGCAACGGTGCTGGACGACGATGTGATCAGCGTTGATCCCGCTTGGAAGACGAAGACTGCATCGGGGTCACCTTGCGCGTCGAGGGTGACGGTTCCCGACAGTGCGATCGACGAACCGGAGTTGTAGACACCCGAAACCAGTGTCCGACCGGTCAAGTCGGCTCCCGTCGGTTGTGTGGGTCCCTGACCGGCAAGAGTGTTGTAGGCAGTCAACACGTCGGGTTTCGCTCCCTGCGATACCGCGTCGCCACCATGATTGGTGCCGGTAATCGTCAGGTCCGATACACCGGTGATGGTTGGCGTCGGATACGTGCCGATATCGCCGCCGAGGGTTGTCGGTCCGGTGTTGGTGATTCCTGCTCCGGCAAGGACTGCAAAGGGCTCAGCGGTGCCGAGTCCGACAGCAGTCGCTTCCGCACCGGCAGTGCCGGCCGGCAAGACGAGAATGCCGACGGAGAAAACGGAAATCGTTGCAATACCCGAGAATTGAAAGAACCGCGAGCGTCGTGTTGCGGTGGGTGCTGTCATGTTCTGTTCATCTTCGATCCTTTGAAGAAGGGACTCATGCGACGAAAGTGAGTCCGTACGTCCGCGCCGACTCCGGCGCCGGGACGTATCGATGAGCGCCCACGTAAATCCGGACATTCCGGGTATACGATGTGTGTATACGTTGTATGCATAGGGCGTATCCGAACAGTAAACCAGCCGTACTGTTCTGTCAACGCGTAGGCATACGATGTATGTTTTGTGGATGACCGGACACTCGCCAGATCGCACTAAGGGTTTGATTCCCGCCGCGGACCGCGAGGAGCCCCTCACCAGGGCGCTCGTACTCTCGACGGCGTTGGCGATCATCGACGAGGAAGGTGCCGACGGCCTCTCCATGCGCCGACTGGGCAAAGCGCTCGACAGAAATCCGATGACTCTCTACAGGTACGCGGCCAACAAGGCGGCCCTGCTGGACGGGGTCGTCGAGACCGTGCTCGAACAACTGGTCGTCGACCCGTCCGATCGCGACTGGAGGGGGCAGCTGCACGCGGTTGCGTACGGGTATCGCCGCCTCGCGCTCGCGCACCCCAACGTGGTTCCTTTGCTGGTCACTCGGCCGCTGTCCACCCCGCTCGGATTGCGCCCTCCCGGGACGTTGCGCTACGTCGAAGCGATTCTCGAACTGCTGATACGGGCCGGTTTCACTCCTGAAGACGCATTACACATCTACCGAGCAGTGTTCGGCTTCCTCAACGGGCACATTCTCAACGAGCTTCAGGAAATAGTCGAAAATCCCGAGGAGACGGACGATCTCTTGCGACTCGGTCTGCATCGGCTTGCGCTTGCCGAGTTTCCGAGACTGCGGTCGATGGCTACGATCATGGCTCACTACGACGGGCAGGACGAACTCGAGCGCGGTCTGGCAATCCTTCTGGAGGGTCTGGCGACGGCATCTCCTCCGACGAGGGTTGAGGGCTGACCACTTTCAGTTTGGGTATAGACATGAGACGACCTCGACGGCCACACAATTCAGGGGACCGACGAGGTCGGTAAGCGTCAGCGCAGTCACTGACGTCTACATTTCAACCGTACGAGTCACGGTTGGCAGGTGGCGGCGAGCTTCGTCCTTGTTGTGTGAGTGTTTCGTCCTGCTTCGCCCATTTCGGGCGGTTCCTGACCTGCTGCAGGTGATGGCTCTTCGGTTCGGCCGGAAGGCTTCATCGAGCTGAACGTGTGTAGAGCGCCTGTAAATGCCTTCCGTCCGCCTCGGTGGACGGACGGAAGGCATCAATTCATTTGTGGGTGACCGTATTCGGCGAACACGGTCTGGTTTTGTCAGGGTTGAAATTCTTCGTTGGTGGGGTTCTCGGGCGGGGTGGCCGCGAGGATGCGCTTCCACCAGCCTTGCCGCTGCGGGTCTTCGTTCCAGACGACCGGTTCAGCCAGAGCTGCGGCGGGGGCCATGATTGGCGCGGGCATAGTGGACCTCCTGGATGAAAGGCTCTCGTACAGTCGATTTCGTGCCAAGCCGTTCAGGTCAGGCTTCGATCTGTCCTTGGGCTTTCACCTCGGAGTTTGCGGTGCGGGACGGCGGCCCCGACGAGATTTCGATCCGCCGCGGTTTCGCCTTCTCTGCGATCGGCAAGGTCACGGTCAACACTCCGTTGTCGTATGAGGCGACGATCCGTTCGGAATCGATGTCCTCACTGATGGACAGCTGCCTTCTGTATGTTCCTGTGAAACGCTCACCGGCCAGCCACGTCACTCCCTCTTCGGAAATGGCGCTGCGGTGCGCGGTCAGGGTGAGGGTCGAGCCGTCTACCTGTACGTCCACTGATCCTGGGTCGACGCCGGGAAGATCGGCGTGAAGGACGTAGTGGTCATCGATCTTGTAGAGGTCCATCGGCATGAAGCGTGGACTTCGGCTGCTGCCGGTTCCGGTGGCAAGCAGGGACTTGGTGATCGCGTCGATGTCGGTGAAAGGATCGAAACGAAGCACAGCAACACACCTCCCGTATCGTCTAAGAAAGGTCACCGTCACCTCGACGGCGACCGAACTTACTGTGCGAGAACATGATAACCAGCCAAACTGGCACTCTGCAACCTCGAGTGCCAGATTTTTTCGGTGAACTTCGGTCCGATTTTCGGAAGTATCCGAAATGGCGCGATCAGTTCGCCAGGGATGTCAGAGGGTCCGGCGAAACACCTTGTCTTCGTCGACTGTGACGGCACCGGATGCGATGAGTCGTTCGAGGTGTAGCTGAGCTGTCCGTCGTTCGACGGCGTCGACGTACGGGGCCGATACGTGGGGGCGGTAGACGAGTCGATGAGCGACTATGTCTTCCAAGAGTTTTGGTTCGCCGAGGAATTGGATGAGACGGTCTTCGCGGCTCAGTAATTTGTCGCGGTATGCGGACAACCGGCGACGGAACTCGTCGCTGCCCTCGACCACGCCCTTCTGATGGAATGTTCCGTACCAGCGTGCGTCGATCGTTGCGACGTGGTCGATGGAGTCGAGGAAGTCGTTGACGCTGCTACCCAGGTCGCCGTACATCGGGCCGAAGGAGGTGAGGTCGATGTCGGCGACGTAGAAGAAGCCGTCGGGTTCGACGAGGACCCCGCAGTGTCCGCGGGTGTGCCCTGGCAAATGAATGACTGTCGCAGTGCGGTCGCCGAGGTCGAAGACGTGGCCGCCCGCGATCCCCGACACGTTCTCGTGGGTCGGGGGTATGCCGTATTGCGTAGCAATCGACTGCTGGACCTCGACTCGTTCGTTCGGAGGAAGGCCGTAATTGGTGAGCATCGTGTCGAGGGATGCGACTGCGGGTGCGTCGAGATGGTGCGCATAGGCCGGGGTGTCGAAATGGCGTAGTCCGGCGATGTGGTCCTCGTGCCCGTGGCTGACGAATACGAGGTCTGCGCCGACGGGGTCGCGGTCGAGGGAGAGCGAAGGGTCGATGACGAGCGTGCTTTCAGATCCGTGCACTACCACGGTGTTCCCGTAGGGGACGGCACCACCGTTCTCAGGAACCAGTACCGAGACCTTGCCGAATTCTGCAGGTGTGAACATCTTTCGCCTTCCTCGTGACGATCGTGTCGTGACGACACCGGCTTGCAGGTTCGAATCAGTGGAGATGTTGTCGAGACGTCTCGACAGTATCCGTTGCCCAAGCGGCGAGGTGCATCGGATAGTGGCAGTAGATCCAGTCAGTGTGCAGTGTCGGCTATTTCGTCGAGAGTCCGTTCGACGGCTCGGGCGATCTTGCTTGCAGGTGGGAGATGCTCGGCATCGGCCTGGATTCCGATCCAGAATGTGTCGTTGTAGGACGCTGCGGTGAAGCCGACGCGGACATTGCCCGCCAACGGGCCCAGAGGCCAGAGTTCGACTAGCGCTGCCCCGTCGAGTGTGAGCGGGCCGCGCGGTCCATGGACGTTGGACACGACTGCACCGATCATGTGCTGCCGCTTTGCGAGCTTGTCGAAAATGCCGGCGATACGCGGTGACCGAAAGGTTGTTCCCGCAGCGCGTGCGGAAGGTTTGGCCGCAGCGGTTTGCTTCGCGACGATCGCGACTGTGCGTTGTGGGTCGGTTTCACGAAGTGGAAGGTCGATGATCATGAACCCGACGGCATTGCGTGCGCTACCGATCGCTGTGACTGCGACGGGTACCGATACCGCAATCGACTTGGGGATGGGCTCGCCGCATTCTTGGAGGATGAATCGCAGTCCGCCGCCCACCGCAACGAGATAGGCATCGTTCAACGTGCCTCCCGCTTGCTGCGCGGCATGCTCGATCAGAGAGGTGCCGACGTTGACGGACGAGATCGATCTCGTGGGACCAATGGCGCCCAGTAACACCCGTGATCGGATTGGCCGGTGCAGGAAAGTACCGATTCGAAATCGGAGGAGGTCGAGGGAACCGGCGGCCTTCGGAGGGATGTTCGGCACGGGAGCGCCCGGGTCGGTACTTTTCGAATCAGGTGAGGCGAACAAGCGCTCGAAAAGGTCGCTGGCTCTGGCGCCGTCGAGAACCGCGTGATGCACTCGGATGACAATGCCGCACAGACCCGGTCGAGCTGCAGGAACGAAGGCGATGTGCCACAACGGTCGGGTGGTGTCGAGGGGTTGCATCACGAGTCGACCACAGACGGATTCGAAGTCGGGTTCTGTAGGCCCGCGTTCGTCAAGCGAGAGATGGAGGTCGAAGTCGATGTCGTTTTCCGTCCACCACCATGACCCGTTCCGCATGATCGGTCGCTGCCGCAGTAACGGCTCCTGCGCGATGTGAGCGGCGAGAGTGCGGTGAAGTCGCACTAGATCAGGTCGACCGTCTCGATCGACGAAGCCGCCAGGAGCGAGCAGTCCGGCAATAGTGACCAGGTAGGGCTGGACGTGCACACCGAGCTGGAAGCTCGCAGCGTCGACGGGTGATATCGGCACGTCGGGTGTGGTGTCGACCATCTGCTGAGCCTAATCGAGGCGACACGGTGGACGGCGCTGGTTTCGGCTAGCGGATCACCAAGTCGTGGTCGGTGGCGCTGAGCGTGATCGCGGCAATGGGGTTTCCGTGCATCCAGTCCTGCACGAACGCGTCCAGAGCGGGGTTCGATGCCCGATCCGCGTACGCGTCCGACGGGATCTCGATTGCCCCGACGAGGTGGCGCGGATCGGCATCGAGGCCGGATGCGCGGGGAGTCATCCGTAGTCCGTCGGCGGTGTGCAGGACGACCGGAAGAACCGTGCCATCCGGTGCAGTCACGGTCGCGGTCCGCGTGGTGGCGACCGGGTCGAAATGGTCCACGTCCAGTCGGTATCCGGACGGTTGTGCGTGCTGGCCGATCGCGTCGAGCATGCGCGGATCCACCACAGAGTACGGAAACCCGATGTCGATCAGAGTCTGACCGTCGATGGCACCGTCGCGGGCGGGCAAGGTCGTGGACAAGTGCCAGGGGGCAGCGGTGGACAGGGTATCCGTCGACCGGTCTGTCGGCGCGTTTTCGATCAGTGTGCCGAGGAGGGACGCGCCGGTCGGCGTGAACTCCCAGTCGCTGCCGACGAGATCCTTGTGCCAGAAGCCGGATTCGGCGCCGCGGAGACCCTCGACACGCAACTCCCGCCGGTTCGGGCCGGGACCGAGTGAGTGCACACTGATCGCGGATGTGACTTCACCGGGAATTTTGGGCTGGTGCACCCAGTCTGGGGCCGGAAGTCGGATCGCGGCGGTGCTGCGGTCGAGTGTTTCGGCCACGAGGTTGGGTGCGCTGGGCTTGTCCGACTGATCTTCCCAGCTGTATCGGAAGAAGATCGAGTCCGATCCCGAAGAATCGAAATCAAATGTGCGGGTGTACATGTCGCCGTACTTGTTCATCACGAAAGTGGTTGATCCGGCCGCCGACAGCGAGTCCGCCTGGAATCGCCCGCCGAGCGGGCCGCCGATCTCGTAGCTGTCGTCGTTGGGCAGCCACGGGTCCGCGTAGGTTATCCGGCTGCCATCCCCGGTCAACGTGGGGATCATCGTCATCTTGGCGAGTCCGACGAAGTGAATCCGTCCTGCGACGTCGGTGAAAGTTTGGTTGTCCCAAGGCGACGAGACGCTCAGTGCCCACCCGTTCGGGTGGTCTCCGGGGAGTTGTCGGCCGGGACCGCTCCACAGCGGTGCGCCCCATGCCGAGGTCCAATCCCACACCAGCGGATCCTGGGATGCGTTGTCCATCGTGTAGATCCAGCCGTTGTCGTCGACCGCGACGAGTTCGTCGTCGTCCAGTGATATCCCGACCAGTCGTCCACGCAGGCACTCGGGCATCGGCACGAAACGCCACGGTTGAGCCGTTGATGCGCCTGTCTCTCGCGGCCGAGCGAGTAAGTCGTGGTCGACTAGCGCGAAGTCCCAGAAACGATTGAATTGCGTAGTTGGCGTGCGGATCTGGACCGAGCTGGGGGCGGTTGAACCGGTGAATGTCGGTAGGTTTGCCAACCCGACTCGACCTCCACCGGAGGGCGCACCTGGTGGCAGTTGGGCGGTTCCGAATGATATGCAACTGGCCGGCCCAGGTTCGGTGGGCGCGGCAGCGGCGAGGGGAGTGGACCACAGGAGGGCGGCGGAGAGTAGGACGCCGACGCTCAGCAGTCGCGGTCGGTGCGGGTGCGAAACTCCACTCGCGGTCTCGTTCACCGTCCGATTGTCGCACGATTCGCATTGTTTGTATGGATTGTGCGGATTGTCTACTTGTGTCGGTTGTGGCGCAGAGTGCCGATCGCTGTGCTCGAGAGTTTGTTGACGATTGGAGAGGTTGTCTTGCAAGTACTTTCGGAGGAATTGTCAGCCCACTCCATAGGTTTACCGTTCAGATGGGGCTTGCCACCACTTGCAGATACGGTGGGGTGATGAGAAGGCCGAAGTCGTTGGGTGAATGGTTGGTAGCTGATCCTCCGGCGTCCGCCAAGCCCCCTGGGCTGATTCTTCTTGCCTTCACCGTTGTTCCGCTTGTTGCGTTGATCTGCGAGCATTACGGTTGGTGGCCTTCGCCGTTCGGGGAGTACAGATGGTTGGATCCCTTCCTCGTCAGCGCTGCGGCGCTGCTCATCTTGATCGTGGTCGGTCTGGTGTGGGCGATCCGCACCCTCTACGTCCTTGGCCAGGACCGGCGGTGGTCGTGGTGGATTCTGCCCTCCCCGATCGCCGTCATCGCTGCAGTCGCTCTGGCGTTGTTGATGCCGCCGGCAACTTTCCTCGACAAGAGCGGAGAGTTCGAGACCATCGCGATTGGTCTTTTGGAGCAGCCTGAATCGACCGTGGAAGAGCTCGAGATCGGCCAGTTCGATATCAGTAGTGCCCATGTCGTGCGGCCGGATGAGGTCTACTTCATCGACGACGACAGCATGTTCATCACCTCGAGTGGGTGGGTGTACTCGCCCAGCGGCCCACCATCGGGGTTCGATGATTTCTCCGCAACTCACCTCGGCGGACCTTGGTACGAGTTCACGGCGGTATGGCGTGACTGATAAATCGAGTGGCCTGTAACGCAGGCCTGTAGCTACCATCGCGGTGTGGATACGTACACGGTGACGCCCCATGGGCGTGAGGGGGTTGTCGGCGTCGTCTTCGCCGGCGACAGATAGCGCATTTCGGACCCGACAGCACTTGGTGCTGATCGGGCCATGAGCTGTACCCACCTTCACCGAGCCACGATTGGTATACACCCATGATCATTTTGACCGATACATCTATTCGTTCCAGCCTCGTCAACGCGAGTCGTAAGGAGAAGTCCGATCTCACCGTTCCGGACGGCTTCGGCACCATCGACTTCGACGCTCTCGACTACCTGGGCTGGCGAGATCCGAAAATGGGCCGACGCGCCTACGCGATCGTCCCGACACTCGACGGGGAGACCATCGGAGTCTTGCTCGTTCAAGCCGAGGCCACTCCGCGATCGCGCGCCCAGTGCTCCTGGTGCCGCGACACGCGACTCCCCAACGAGGTCGTCTTCTACGGCGCCAAGTTGGCCGGGCCCGCCGGTCGACGTGGCAGCACGGTCGGAACACTGATCTGCCGAGACTTCCAGTGCTCGTCCAATGTTCGTAACGACCCCCCGCTCCCGTATGCCGGCTACGATGCCGCCGCTGCGCGCCAGAACCGGAAAGATGAACTGGTGCTGCGGGCTTCGAGTTTTGTCGAGCGGGTGGCTCGGCAGTAGAGCGGACCAAATCGGGGACGAGATAGCACCCTGTTGCGACGTTCGTCCCCCTTTCCTGACTCAGGGAGGGGGACGAGCTGTCTAGACGGGTTTGATCCGACGAGCACTTCGAGACGACGCGACATGTGGCGTCGCACATGATCGCGCGGTCACGGCGTTGCTCGACGCAACGTCGCCCAGGCTCCGGCGATGCACGCGATGGCAAGGGCCAGAGGGAGTAGCGCCATCGGTACCAGTCGGGGAGTATCGACAAACCACGAACCGATCGCCGGCCACCACCCAGCCCAGGTGATCGCGATCGCTGACAGGCCGAGCAAGCCGAAAAGCCCGGTGAGGGAGGCGAGTAGACCGGTGATCCTCCACCGCTGGTAGATAGCACCTGCCAGCATTGCGATCGAACTGGTCAGCAGCAGCGTCGCGAACAGTGCGAGCAACTGTACGGCGGTGTTGTCGGTGAAATAGCGTGCGATGCCGAACATGCGCATGTGCACACCCCAGCCGTTGGTGGCGGACTCCAGCACGGACAGCAGTTGCAGCGCGATTGCGAAGACTGCGGACTGTGCCAGCGCCATAACCGTGGTGGCAGTGAAGAACTCGCGGCGAGTCACGCTCAGTCCGAGCGCGAATGGGAACGTCTGCGTCATCGACTGGAGGTAGAACGCCAGCACGAAACCGTAGACCGAGAACACACTACCGGTGAATCCTTCACCCTCCTCGTTCCCGACGATCGCGTAGATAGTGAAGCTGATCAGGAACGAGATCAACAGGATGCCCACCGGCCAGGCGATCAGCAACGGCCACGCGACCGTATGCAGTTGTAGGACGGCACCGATCCTGGACCGAGCGGGCGTCTTCGGGACCGTCCGTGGCTCTGTCGTTGCGATACTCATACGGTGATCTCCTTGCGCTGCGTCGAAGTCGCGATGACAAGTTCCTGCAAAGATGCCGGTTCCACTTGGACTCCCGCCTCCCGCAGTCGGTTTCGCTCGGTCTCTGTCACATCGGCCTGCAACATGATTCGGCTGTGGGCACCCAGTGTCTCCCGGCGCAGGACCCTGCCGGACGCGGCAACGGCATCCACCGCATCAATGGGACCGGATACCACCACGGCGCGGCTACGCAGTGCATCCGCGTCTGCGTCGACGACAATCCGGCCGCCGTCGACGACAATCACGTGCTCGAGCAGATTGGCTACCTCGTCGATCAGGTGAGTCGAAAGCACCACAGTGCGAGGATGTTCGGCGTAGTCCGCAAGCAGGCGATCGTAGAACAGTTGGCGTGCAACGGCATCGAGACCGAGATACGGCTCGTCGAAAAGCGTCAGGGGCGCGCGGGAGGCGAGTCCGATGATCACCCCCAATGCCGACCGCATGCCGCGTGAAAGCTTCTTCACCTTGCGACAGAGGGGAAGCTGGAAGTCGTCGAGCAGTGTCTCGGCGAACGCGTGGTCCCAATTCGGGAGTAGATGGCCGGCGGCGACGAGTACGTGCTTGACCTTGAGGTCTTCGGGGTACGTCTGGCTTTCCTTGACGAAGCACACGTTCGCCAGTACGTCGGCATTTTCGAACGGGGCAGCGCCGAATACCTCGACGTCGCCGCGGGTGTGCAGGTCCTGCCCGGTCAGTATCTGCATGATCGTCGTCTTGCCTGCGCCGTTACGGCCGAGTAGGCCGTAGATCTTGTTGCGGCTGATCTCGAACGAGACGTCCGCGAGCGCGTCGACATCCCCGTACTTTCTGTCCACGGAGCGCATCGAGGCGACAAGTTCAGTTTCGTCGAAACGCCTGACTCGGGGCTCGGTCGTTGTCGTGCTTGCGTTCATCGGTCCGCCTTCCAGTCGTCCAGCATGGATTTGAGTTCGCCGAGGGAAATCTGGAGCCGGTCGGCCTCCGCGACCAGCGGCTCGATGTACTGGCGCGCGAACGCTTCTCGGCGTCTGAACCTGAGTGCGTCGCGGGCACCGACCGTGACGAACATTCCGATTCCCCGTTTCTTGTAGAGGATCCCCTCGCCTACGAGCTGATTGAGGCCCTTGGCTGCCGTCGCCGGATTGATTCGGTGGAACGCCGCCAGTTCGTTGGTTGAGGGCACCTGCCCGTCTTCCGGCAGGGAGCCGTCGATGATCGAGCCTTCGATCTGCTCGGCGATCTGCTGGAACAGTGGTCGTCCGTCGTCGATCACGATGATCGATGCCCGATGTTCACTGGTTCATTACTCATGTAATGAACCATAGAACATCGTGGGGCATGTTGGCAATGAGATCGCGGAATCTGGCACCGATGACTTGGGTCTCCGAGCGCTGCCTATCGGGACATTCATCGCAGAGGCTGATGGAACAGCTTGGATGCAGACCGGCTACGACTTCGAGATCCCGGGGCGTTGCGCACAGGCATTGAGCTTCTTCGAAACCATGGAACCGCCGATCTAGGTGGTCGACCACGGGACGGGGCACCTTCGGGTGGCCGGTAGTTATCGCCTCAATGAATTCGGCCACCTCGTCGAAGGCGGCAACTATGTCGCGGGGGTCATTCTGCATGGACGTTGTCGATGGAGAGTTCGCTATGTGTTGACGCAAACACCCGTCAGCATCGGCAGTTCGCCACCCACCCGTGAAGCAGGCGAAACCACCAGCCTCGGCTTAGGGGCGTAACCCGTAGTCGTAGAACGGAAGCCGGACCGCACGCGGCGGTCGGGCCCCTTTTCGTCAACCCAAAGACGGAGTCGTATCCACCGCAAGTAGGGACTTAGCGCCCCGTTTTGGTGTTTCTGTACTGATTTGCAATCCCGATACGTACGCTTCCGGCCAGGGAATCGGACACTCGACCAGCAGGGGTATCTATGCCGAATGTGACAGTGAAATTCGGGGGTTCAGACCCGGAAACAGCAGACCTCGCACGCCGGGCACTGCAACCAGTACTCGACAGCATCTACCGCACATACCGCAGGAAACCGCTCCCATTCGTCGAAGCCGCACTTAGACGCGCAGGTCGAGGAAGCTTCTCACAAGCAGGAATTGAACGATTCGCCGACTACATTTCAAGAGGAGACCGACCGATTCTCACCACATAGCGGCCGCTCGTGATCAGGCCGAAGACCGAAGCGCTTCCACCGGCTACCTGTTCGACGACCTAAATTGGTCAGTGCCAACTAGGTACAGGTCCATCGTGGTCAACATCAACATCAAGAGACAGCGCCCGCGTCCGAGATCGGTAGCTTGCCTCACCGTGGCAAGGGCACTCGAGCCAGCAGACGTATTCGATCAAACGGAGCTGAGAAGGCTGATTCAGCAGATGTACATTAATCGACCTCTGTGTGAATTCTGCTCACGGTGCACACTCGCGTGATCAAACCAGTCGGCGCTGTGACATTCGGTTGCTGATCCTATTCGGGGCGGCCTCGACCGACTATTTGGGACCTGTCAAACATAAGCTCCCCTTCCTGGCCAGGTAGGGGAGCTTATGTTTGTGACCACCGCACGATCCACGCATCTTCTGATATGCAGGTTTCAGGCAGAGCTGAAAATGTCATCCACATGCGGTCGGCCGATCTTCTCTACAAGTCGGGAGCGGTTAGTGGCCCTGCGCCTTCTAATGAGAAGGGGATCGTGGAACCGTTCGCCATCGCCACGATCACGTTGACGATAGCAAAGAGGACGTTATCCATTTGAATTCACCTCCTCGCTCCGTCTAGGGCCCGGCAAGATTCGCTACTGCATACAGGGCAGATGTCCTGCTATCGAAATTGGGACCTGCAATGTAAGCGGCGAGCCTGGACCGAATGAGGTGACTGTCCTGATATATCCGAGGCGATTCGAGGAGTTGTAGTCCACCAACCAAGGTCCACCAGAAGCGCCTGCGCCAAAGTTGCCCGGTTTGGGAGTTGCGTGAGAAGCCGTAGCTCCGAACGTCATAACCAGGGAAGGCGCTGCGATGCTTGCGGGGAATAAGGTTTCGACTCTGGACACTTACGGCCTTCTATCGAATTGGGGCCAATCTGCCGGTTCTAAAGATCTTCGGGAAGGTAGCACGACGCTAATGTGACAGTCCTCGAAACTGGGGTATTTCTTCGAGCTTTATCCGGCTCTCCGGATCCGGAGTGTATGGGTTGATCCACGGATGATCCGAGCAGGCACAAGATGTAGGTTGGTGAGCGTTTTCGATGTGCAGAGCGATGGTCGTACATTGGCACTTACGGTTAGGGCTGTCCGGTACTGAGGAAGAATACGTACTTGATTCTTTTCGAAGGTGATTTTTGACGGACTTGGGTATTTTCACAGTTGTGATTGTGAGAAGATCTGCATTCTTGCGTGAGTTGTGGTCCCCGGTGTCCGGGTGCGCTACGGCAGATCGGTTTCAAAAACTTCAACTGATAAGCGCGCGGAGTCCGAGCGGAGACAGTTTCCAACCCCATCGGTTGGTAGTCGCGCTCGAATCACTGATGGACGGCAAACGAACCGAGGTACCGGCGACCATCGGCTTCGAGGTCGACAGCACTCTCCTGACAGTGCGCGCAATGGACACCGATTCAGGCCGGGGCACGACCAGTCGGACGGCATCGATGAACTGCAGAATTCCGAGACGCGGTCCTCTAGCACCCCCATTTTCGTTGGATTCACATTGACTGATCACTGAATGGAGGGGGTTGTGTACCTGCCGTGTACCTGTCACAGGATTGGGACCCAAACAAGCGAAGTTCGACTGCCCCAAAAGGGCTCTGAACTGCGGAAAATCTGTGGAGCCGATGACGGGAATCGAACCCGCGTATTCAGCTTGGGAAGCTGATGTTCTACCATTGAACTACATCGGCGTCGCAGCCGACCGGACGTGTTTTCACCGCCGATCAACGTGCTTTCCGAACATTATCAGACGAGCTTTCAAGCAGCGGTGTCCCCGGCCGTCATTGATCAACACAGGCGTGTGGAAGTCGGCGCCATCGGTAAATGATTTGCCCACAAGTTCTGCGCGGGAAAGCCTTTCGGCATGGAGAACTTGAACCAGGTGGGGCTGGGCTCTGCCGTGGGAGTCCAGAACCCGTGCATCGTGTTCGGTAACCACAGTGCGATCGCCCCGGCGATGGGCCGGCACTGCCCGCAGAACCGGTAACCTCTACCTGTGCTGCTCTCCGATCGTGACATCCGTGCCGAAATCTCCGTTGGACGTCTGGGTATCGACCCTTTCGACGACTCCATGGTGCAACCGTCGAGCGTCGACGTCCGACTGGACGGTCTGTTTCGGGTGTTCAACAACACGCGGTACACGCACATCGACCCGGCACTGCGCCAGGACGAGTTGACCAGCCTGGTCGAGCCGGCAGAGGGCGAGCCGTTTGTACTTCACCCCGGCGAGTTCGTTCTCGGTTCGACTCTCGAAGTGTGCTCACTGCCGAACGACCTGGCCGGCCGCCTCGAAGGTAAGTCGAGCCTCGGGCGCCTGGGCCTTTTGACGCACTCCACCGCCGGTTTCATCGACCCGGGTTTCAGCGGCCACATCACACTGGAGCTGTCCAATGTCGCAAACCTGCCGATCACGCTCTGGCCGGGAATGAAGATCGGACAGCTCTGCCTGCTCAAGCTCTCGAGCGCTGCAGAGTTCCCCTACGGAAGCTCCGAGGCCGGATCCAAATACCAGGGCCAGCGCGGCCCGACACCGTCGAAGGCGTACCTGAACTTCAACCGCGGCTGAACGAACGAACTTCGGGGGGAGTCGCATGATCGGAATTTTCTACGGTCTGGTTTTCATGAACTTGTTGTTCGTGACCAGCACCGTGTGTTTGATGAAGCCGTCCAAAGCCAGTGTTGTTGCGACCGCCTGTGCAGGGGTGGCGTGGCTGTTCTTCAATGGACCGCTGGAAGGTCAGGTCTTGTGGTCGTTGAACAGAGAACACGGTCTGACGGTCTCGGATCTGATGTCGCTTGTTGCCTTCGGCATCGCCGCTCGTGGTTGGAATCAGGTTCGCAAAGCCCGTGAAACCGTCGACGCAGATCGTTTCTGACCTGCGCGCTCACCTGGATTGACCGCCACGATTCGGACAGATGTTTCGACCTGGAGCACAACAGTCGTCGAATCGGGCACAATTACTGGTTATGTGGTGGATTGTCGGAGGCGTACTACTCGTATGGGTCGTGTGTTCCATTCCGATTGCCATCCTGGTGGGGCGGGGTATCGCGCGTCGGGACCGCGCGGAATTCGACGGGCGAAATCAACAGTGGGCCGACGAGGTTGTCAGGTCGATCGAGAAGCAATCGGAGCAGGACAATGCCGATCGGCGTAAGCCACCACTGATCAGCTGACCAGCTGGACTTTTCCGGAGGTGAGTGGGCATGGAACTTCCATCCGATACTCCCGACGACGTTGTGGCCGCGGCCGCCGGCGGACCAAGGGTTCCGCAGTTCGATCCCACAGTGGGGATTCCGGTAGTTCCGCCAGGGGGAGATGCTCCCCACCGGTTGGTGGTCATCGGCGATTCGCTGTCGCAGGGATTCCAGAGCGGGGCGATCTTCAATACCGATCTGTCGTATCCGGCGATCATTGCTCACCAGCTGGGCCGGCTCGACCAGTTCCGCTTTCCCCGTTACGGCGGCCCGGGCGGGCTTCCGCTCAACATCGAACTGTTGCTCCGCACCCTCGAGGAGCGCTTCGGCCCACGGCTCGACCTCTGGGAGGTTCCGCTCGCACTCTTTGCTGCACGTGCGTTCATGGACCAGGTGGAGGACTACTGGGAACGCGGACCGGGCAGTGAGGCGCCGACGTTCTCGGCAATCAACCACAACCTCTCGGTGTACGGGTGGGATCTTCGTGACGCTCTGACCAAGACGGCGCAGGGCTGCGAGGATGCTCTTCACCAACCGCACGACGATTTGATCAGCCAGATCGTCGAGAACAACGGCGAGCGCGCCGCACTGCGAGTTCTGCCGCGAGGCTCCGACGCCGAGAAGCGTATGACCGCGTTCGACGCAGCAGCGGAGTTGGGCAAGGAAGGCATCGAAACTCTGATCGTCTTCCTCGGTGCCAACAACGCGCTCCGCACCGTCACCGAACTCCGAGTCGAGTGGAGCGGCAACAACTTCCGTGACCCGGTCGGCAAGCGCGACTACACGGTGTGGCGGCCTGAGCACTTCGCGTCGGAGTATGCCGAGGTGCTCGCCGCGATCCGGAAGATCAACGCGCAGCACGTCATCCTCTGCACTGTCCCACACGTGACCATCGCACCGATCGCCCACGGGCTCGGCGGCAAGATCGAAATCGGATCCCGCTACTTCCCGTACTACGCACGACCGTGGGTGCGCGACACCGACTTCGACCCACAACGCGATCAACACATCACCGGCGCGCAGGCATGGGCCGTCGACAGCGCAATCGACATGTACAACGACGGAATCGAGCAAGCCGTCGCGAATGCCCGTCGGGTGGGGAAGGACTGGTACCTCTGCGATATTGCCGGGTTGCTCGAGCGCGTGGCCTCACGGCGCTACGTCACCGACGTCAATGCGCGGCCGTCATGGTGGACGCCGTACCCCCTCCCCAAAGCACTGACCGACTTGCAACCCGTGCCGGACTCGCTGTTCCTCTCCGCCGACGGTCGCGGCGGCCGCGCATCGGGCGGCCTCTTCTCGCTCGACGGCGTTCATCCCACGACAGTCGCGTACGGGGTGATGGCGCAAGAACTGGCGAACATCATGGTCACGGCCGGGGTCCAGTTCGACCGCGCTCAGGTCGATTTCGACCGACTCGTCCGACGCGACACCTTGGTGCGCACTCCGCCGCAGAATCTCGATTCCACGCTCGGCGTCATCGGCTGGGCTGACGAGCATCTCGGCTTTGCCAAACGTGTGTTCGGCCTCTGATTTTCAGCTTGCCTTCGACATCGTCGGTGCAACGATGCGTTCCGCGTACTCCCGCAACAGCACGACCAGGTCTACGTCGTCGACGGAAAGTCTGCCGGTCGGACCTATCACAGCCAAGGCACCGACGACACACCTTTCCGCGTCGTGGATCGGGACGGCGACGGCGGAGCGTCCGACACGAATCTCGTCGACCTCACGGGCGGCCTCACCGCGCCGGATCCGAGAGAGTTCGAGTTCCAACTGGTCGCCGTCGGTGATGGTGTGTGCGGTGACCTTTCGCAGTGGGGCCTCGGCCAATTCGGGTCGGTTGGCGAGGAGCAGCTTCCCGATAGCCGACGCGTGAACGGCTGTGACCAGTGTCCGTTCACCACTGAGTTCGTGGTCGGGATCGCGATCGACGAGCCGAATTCTGTTTTCTGCAAACGACGCAAGGTAGACGCCGAACCGTAGCTGTTCGCGGAGTTCTTCGAGGAGCACCGAATTGTCGATGGGTGTGGGTTCGGCGGCAGCCCCGGCTAATTCACGGGTGCGTCGGCCTAGTGCGAAGCCGGAGAGGTCGGCGATCCGAACCAGGTAACCGTCGGCGACAAGGATGTTGAGTAACCGATACGCAGTGGCAGGTGGGATGTCGGCCAGGGCGGCAATGTCCTTGGCGGTGGCTCCCGATCCGAGCCTGGCCGCCGACTCGAGGAGGGCAAGGGCGCGCTGAACCGCTCGGGGTTCGTGCCCACCGAGGTCGCGTGGTCGGCCCACCATCAGCGGGCGCCGGCAGTCGGCTCGCCCACCAGCACGATGTTTCCGGCTGCGTCGGTGGCGAACACCCCAGCTCCTGGTAGTACGTCCTCGGTTTCGGGACTGTCGAAAGCGCCGACGTGCAGCAGACTTTTGGGGCTTCGGCGTCGCAGGTAGAACTGCCAGAGTGTGCCCGAGGTCAGGATCACGAGTACGGCGATCGGTGCAACGTACGCGTGGTCGATCGTGTTGGCATAAACCAGGTAACCGAGGACTATCGCGCCGGCACCACTGCCACACGACGCGGCCGCGAGAACGCCGGGAGTGTGCTCGCCGATCCGTGTCAGGAAGACAACGCATGCGATAGCCGTCAGTGCATAGGCCACGATGACGGCGCCGCGAACCGTCAGTCGAACGTCGTCGAAGATTTCTCCGCGCCCGAGTACGGCAAAGGTTCCGCCGCCCAGCAGGACGGTGCAGACCACGGTAGTCAATGCGAAGTAGGGCGTACGGAAGGCACTGTGAACCGAGGCGAACCGGCGGGGGAGTAGGCGCTCGACACCGAACGAATAGACCAGGCGTGACGCAGCATTGGATGACGCCATCGAGGACGCCAGCCACGAGCACCCCAGACCGACGTTGAGCGCGATCACGACACCGGGGCTCACGCCCGTCGCCGTTCCGTGGAGATAGGCGTTGACGAGGGTGTCACTGCGCCCGGACCAAGCGGCCCAGCCCGCGAAGATGAAGAGCGATCCACAGATGATCGGAGTGAGAAGGACTGTGCGGGTGACGGTTACCAGCGGGCGACGGGCCTCGGGGCCGAAGAAGGCCGCGCTCTCGAATCCGGCGAGAGCGAACACGGCAGCCAGGGCGGTGAGTAACAACCCGTGGCCGGAGGTGGGGGGAACGATCTGTGCTTGTTGACTTCCGGAACCGCCCAGGATCATGAGCCCGACGATGAACAGAAGTGAACAGCTTTCGACGACGAGGATCGCGAGCGCGGCAAATCTGACACTTCGCACGAGAGCGCCGAGAATCAGCAAGGCTATCCCCAGATAGAGCGCGATGACGTGAAAAGTCTTGTCCACGTGTACACCCGCGAAGCCGAGCAATGCGATTGCGGCCTGTCCGCCGTGATAGAGCGTCATCACCGCGCTGCCGACGTACTTGACCAGCATGGCGATGCCGGTGGTCAATGCTGCCCGGGTGCCCAGGCCGCGAAAGACGAAGCTGTGCAATCCGCCCGACGCAGCCATTCGGCGGGTGAACTGCGAAACGCAGAAGGCTATGAGCGTCACCAGCACGGTGGCCGCGATGATGGTGATCATCCCGCTCAACAATCGGCCGTGTGTCAGCATGGTGACGGGCAGAACGACCATCGACACAGCAGGGGCAGTGGTTGCCACCGACTGGGCCAGCACTTCGGCGCCCGAGAGTTGCCGACGACCCAACGCGCGCAGCGGTGATCGCGCCGGGGGCTGCTTCTCGCGCGTGGTGAAGGACCGCGCGATAGCTTCGGTGAGAGCGGACATGTCGCGTCACGCTAGTCCGGTTCTGTAACGCCGATATTGCGGGCATGCTTCCGCTGATCGCACTCGGGTGAGAGAGCCCGATGCTGATGCTCGCAGGTTTCTCACTCGGTCCCCACTGACTGTTTCCTGTGCGTCAAGTTCCGGACCCAACGCTCCTGAAGTCTGTGTTCAACACCAACCACCCGGGTCACCGGGAGCACACTGGGGAGCTCGAATGCCATACACACGTAGATCTTTCATGCGCAGCCTGGGAATCACCGGCGGCGCGGGCCTGGCGCTCGGTGCTATGTCGTCCATCGGCCTGGCGCCGGCAGTGGCGTCGACGCCGAGGCGATTTCAGGCACCTGCTGCGGGTGACCTGATCGGAAAGGTCAAGGGAAATCACTCCGTCGTGATCCTCGGCGGCGGACCGTCCGGGCTGTGCTCTGCCTACGAACTGCAGAAGGCCGGATACAAGGTCACCGTCCTCGAAGCACGCAACCGCCCGGGTGGTCGGGTGTGGTCGATCCGCAACGGCACCGAAGAAACCGACCTGAACGGCGAGACACAGACCTGTACGTTCTCGGAAGGCCACTTCTACAACCTCGGTGCGACGCGTATTCCGCAAAATCACAACACCATCGACTACTGCCGCGAGCTGGGCGTCGAACTGCAGATGTTCGGAAACCAGAACGCGAACACCTTCGTCAACTACACCGGCAACAAGCCGCTGGCGAATCAGTCGATCACCTACCGAGCAGCCAAAGCCGACACCTACGGATACATGTCCGAGCTGCTGCAGAAGGCCACCAATCAGGGCGCTCTCGACCAGGTCTTGAGCAAGGAAGACAAAGAAGCACTCTCGTCCTTCCTCACCGACTTCGGTGATCTCTCCAGCGACGGCCGCTACGTCGGATCCTCGCGTCGAGGGCACTCCGCGGAGCCGGGCGCCGGCCTCAACTTCGGAACCGAGATCGAACCATTCGGGATGAGCGATGTCATCCAGGGCGGCATCGGGCGTGCATTCTCCTTCGAGTTCGGTTATGACCAGGCCATGACGATGATGACCCCCGTCGGCGGCATGGACCGGATCTACTACAAGTTCCAGGACGCGATCGGGATGGACAACATCGAGTTCGGCGCCGAGGTCAGCGGCATGAAGAACGTGCCGGAAGGCGTCACCGTCGACTACGTCGTCGACGGCAAATCCAAGTCGATCACCGCCGACTACGCAATCTGCACGATCCCACCGCACCTGATCAAGCGGCTGAACAACAACCTGCCCTCCGACATCCTGCTCGCGTTGGATGCAGCCAAGCCGTCGTCGTCGGGCAAGCTCGGTATCGAATACTCGCGTCGGTGGTGGGAGACCGAGGACCGCATCTACGGCGGCGCGTCCAACACCGACCGCGACATCTCCCAGATCATGTTCCCCTACGACCACTACAACTCCGACCGCGGCGTCGTCGTCGCGTACTACAGCTCGGGTAAGCGTCAACAGGCTTTCGAATCGCTCACCCACCGTCAGCGGCTGGCAAAGGCCATCGCCGAAGGCGCAGAAATCCACGGCGACAAATACACTCGCGACATCTCGTCGTCCTTCTCCGGAAGCTGGCGTCGCACCAAGTATTCGGAATCCGCCTGGGCATCATGGGCCGGCGCGGGAGATTCCCACGGCGGCATGGCAACTCCCGAGTACACCAAGCTGCTCGAACCCGTCGACCGGATCTACTTCGCCGGCGATCACCTCTCCAATGCCATCGCCTGGCAGCACGGGGCCTTCACGTCCGCGCAGGACGTCGTGACCCACCTGCATCAGCGTGTTGCGCAAACTGCCTGACGTGCTTCGTTTTCCATCACTTTCTCTGGAGGTCACATCATGAAATCTCGCAGAACCAAGGTCCTTGCAGCGGCATTCGCCGCCACTACGCTACTGGGCTTCGCCACTGCCTGCTCGTCTGACGAGGCGGACGCCGAGACCACATCGAGTTCGTTCGTCTCGAAATCGATTCTCGAAGCGGGGCAAGCAAACCCGATGATCGCTCAGGGTGTCGCGATCGGCGGCGACACCGCGATCTACAAGACCAGCGGCATCGGCCCGTCGGCAGGAAACAAGGCGGCGCCGGAAGGTTCGCCGGAGTCGTACATCGACGGTCAGTTCTCCGGCGGTGTTCTGCCGACCGGTGTCACCGTCACCGAGGCGCAGGGCATCAATGTACTCAAGAAGATCCGCGACAACCTCGAAGCTCAGGGATTGAGTCTCGAAGACGTCGTGACGATGCGCGTCTTCCTCGACAACGCGCCGGGATCGGACAAGGCCGACTACACAGGATGGAATCGCGCGTACCGGCAGTTCTTCGCCAACACCAATCTCGACACGGGTGACACCGAGTTGGTGCCGATGGGCGCGGCCGAGCCGATCGCTCCGATCGAGCGAAACAGCGCCCGGCCCACCCGCTTCGCCCTCGAGGTTGCCGGACTGCCCGTTGCCGGTTGGCTCGTCGAGGTAGAGGTCGATGCGGTGTACCCCGACGGCAAGGAACCCGCCTGATGGGCGCGCTCAGCCCGACTCACTGGGCGATCGTCGCAGTAGTGCTCGTGGTGCTGTTCGGTTCGAAGAAGCTGCCCGACGCGGCCCGGGGCCTCGGCAGGTCGATGCGGATCCTGAAGTCCGAAGTCGGTGAACTGCAGTCGGATACGGACCTCGCGTTGGAGCAGCGAGACTGACCCCCGTGCGCGGTTGAGGAGCCCCCACACTCCTCAACCGCGCACAGATCTACTAGATCAGACCTTCGGAACGAGCTACCGACGGTGGTGACGGCGGACCCTTCACGAAGACATCGATCAGCACGTCCTCGTCCTGGTACGACGCGAACTGCGCCAACCCCGGCGTCTGGCGCACAGCCGAATGAACAGCGTCACCGTTTTGCGGATACTCCGGCACGACGTGACGCCAATGGGCGCACAGCAGCGTTCCGCCAGGCTCGAGATGCTCGACGACCTGCAGCATTGCCTCGATGAGCTTTTCGAACGTCAGGTAGTAGCCGACTTCGCTGATGACGACGAGGTCGAAGGTTTCGTCGGGCCAGTCGTCACCCAACGCCCAGAGCCGAAATTCGGCGTCATGTCCGGTAAGCCGCGCACGAGCGCTCTCGAGTGCGGTCGGGACGATGTCGGTGGCGAGAACGCTGTCGCAGCGCTCGGACAACTTCTCGGTGAGAACCCCGATCGAGCACCCCGGTTCGAATGCGCGACGGTATCGAGGTTTCGGGAGCATAGCGACACTGAGTGCGTACTTCCGCTGCTCGTACCAGCGGGATTCGAAATCCCATGGGTCGGACTGTGCGGCATACATCTTGGCGAAGTAATCCGCGGGGAGTTCACGATCGCTCATACGAACACCGTCTCGTACGGCCTCAGTAGTCGTTCCATCGCGTGGCGGGGGAGGATGGGTGCATCCGCGGGATGATCGGAAAGCGGAGCGATCTGTGAAGTGAACTCATTGGTGGCAGCAGATTTCGCAGCCTGAACGTCGGAGGGCAAGGTCACCTTTCGTGCTCTTTCCCACGGGACTGCCGCATGATCCGGCGCGGCCCAATGCCACGCCCAGATGGGATACTCGATCAAGCGCGATCCAGTGTCCGCGCACGCCCTCGCCGCCGCGTCTCCGGTGGCTTCGTGGTCCGGGTGGCCGTCCCCGCGCCACGTGGAGGCGCACCAGGTATCCGCCGAGGAATCACCGAGAATCGAGCTGAGGCGGTCGGTCAACTCCTGTCGGTTCTCGCCGATCTTTCCGTCCGGGATGCTCAATCGAACCGGTGTGGGAATTCCGAGGACACGCGCTGCCCGATCCGACTCGGACCGTCGACGGCGTTCCATCTCGGGCTGAGTCACGGTCGGTGAATCGGGATGCGAAGCTCCGCCGTCGGTGACAGATACGACCTGAACACTGATGCCGGAAAGTATTGCCAGAAGAGCGGTTCCGCCCAGACCGAGTATTTCGTCGTCGGGATGGGGAGCGACGATGATCAATCGTGAGCATCCGGTGAGATCCAGTTCCGGAAAACTTCTTCCCCACTCTCGCCATGTCGATTCGGGAGTACCGCCGTCGTCGACAGGCTTCTGCGCGAACAGTTTCGAGTTCACCACGGCCGTTTCCCCTTGGCTGCAATCCGGCCCAGCTCGGCGAGATCCTTCTCGGCGTGACTCTGCCGCAAGTAGACGGTGAGATCGGCTACCCGTGCGGCGTGCGCGGCGTCCATGCAGAGCGGTGCGGCGCCGAGAGCGCGTCCCACCCGATCCAGGGTCTCGGTAGCGGCGCGCTCGACAATTGCGCGCACACGGAGTGCCCGCTGCATGGCCTCGGCATTTTCGTCGAAGGGATCCGCATCGACCTCGGCCGCCGCGACTGCGAGCGCGTTGCGCGCTGCGGCGAGCGCTGCATCGACCGCACCGAGGTGTGCGAGTACGTAGGGGTCTTCGCTGCTTGCAGCCTTGTCGTACAACGGATCAGCGACGCCGCAGGCGCCGCCGTACCAGCATGCAGCCACGCCGATCGCGCCGTGCCAGAACCCCGGGCGGCTCAGATAGTCGCCTGCCGTCCCGACCGGTATGGCCGGAACCATGTCGAAGTCGACCGCGCTGGAGTCGCTTTCGGCCATACCGACGGCCTTCCACGAATCGGGAACGGGATGCACCCCAGGTAGTCCGAGCTCGACCGCGAAGAGGGAGGGGACACCGTCGACCAAGGCGGTGATCAGTGCATGCGTGCAGGTGTTGGCGCCGGAACACCACAACTTGCGACCGGTGAGCGTCCAGATCCCCACGTGCTCAGACGCATTCACCACAGGTTGGGGTGGCTCGGCCGCCCACACTCCCCACAGCTGCCCGGGTTCGGGATCCGGTCCGTCGAGTTCGGTGAGTATCGCGACGGCATCGGTGTGAGCCTCAGCCATCCGGCCGAGAACCACATTCTCCCGTGTGAGCTCTGCCAGGGAGGTCCACCGTGCGGCCGTCGCGCCGCCGCCGGGCAGCGGCAAGTACAGTCCACCTGCGTCCAGGAGTGTGTGTAGTCGTTTCATCGTGCCAGCTCCGCTTCTTCGTTATCGGCGGTCGTACCACCCAGGTTACGGATATGTCCGGCAAAGCCGCCCGGAGTTCGGCCGTCGAGACGCGCAGACGTGGTGACCGCAATGTCCTCTGCCCACGCGATACAGGCACCGGCCTCGCTCAACCGCCGGACGAGATCGACATCCTCGTCTTCTTCGAGATCGCAGAATCCTCCGACGTCCCAGTACATATCGGCGCGGACACCGAGGTTGGCACCGTGGACGTGACCGTGTCGACCATAGGGATGTGCGTGGTACATACGTTCGTACCGTTCGCGAACGGAGTGCGGATGGCCTTCCCAGTCCGCGATGCGAACGGTGCCCGCGACGACGTCCGCAGTACGCGCATACTCCAATTGGCGCGCAATCCAGGTGGGGCCGACCACCGAATCGGCATCGGTCGTGGCGAACCACGCTGAGGCCCCCAAATCCGA
Source organism: Rhodococcus sp. RCBS9 (assembly GCF_029457415.1). NCBI lineage: Bacteria > Bacillati > Actinomycetota > Actinomycetes > Mycobacteriales > Nocardiaceae > Rhodococcus > Rhodococcus sp. RCBS9. The sequence continues at coordinate 3,955,937 of NZ_CP120422.1, forward strand.
GCCGAACGCAGAGAAACCCGTCGCTCGCGAACGGCCGACGTTCTGATGCTCGACGCGGAGTACTTCCACCCCGTCGGGGATGACCCCCGCGGTTCCGTCCGAACAGTTGTCGAGGACGGCAACCACTCGGACGGGGACAACGCAAGCAGACGCCGCTGTTGCGAGTGCACGAAGGCAATTGGGGAGGTCTTCGGCTTCGTTGTGGGCGGGAACTACGACAAGAACCTGGTCGATTGGCACAGTGACGATCCTTTCCTCACCCTGGTACGGTCGGGTCTTCTTTCGTCCCGGTTCTCAACAGATAACCACATTTCGGACGGGGGCCGCCGCGCGACCGCCAGCAGCCGTGCAGGTCGAAAACTGTTTCGGTGAAACATCTCTGGATACGTTTGAGAGATGTGCCGGCGGGGTACAAGACGGGGTTTTGGGTGCAAAACGGGGTTTCGCACCGAAGAATCTTCAGAACCGGCGGTGGCGCACCGAATCGACGAGCATCCGGGCCACCTCGTGCAGTTTCACGTTGGTGTGCTGCGATTGCTGAACGAGCCGGCTGAATGCTTCGTCGGCGTCGATGCCGTGGATGGCGATCAGCACGCCCTTGGCTTGTTCGATCTCGGCACGAGATTCCATGGCGCAGTGCAACTGTTCGATGTGCTCGTGTGCCTGACGCCAGCGTCGTGAATCTGCGATCGCCGCGCCCGCACCGGCGGTGAACAATTTCATCAACTCTTCGTCGAAGGGCTTGAACTCTGTCGAGGCGAATCCGTAGACGTTGAACGCGCCGAGAAGTTCGGTGCTTCCTTCGCCCATGGTGAGCGGCACGGACAAGTAGGACCGGACACCTTGTTTCCGGGCCTCGGCGGTGAATTCCGGCCATTTGTCGTCGTGATCACCCACCTTCGACCGAACCGACGACATGGTGCGCGCGGCGTCAACGCACGGACCACGATCGGCGGAATGCTGGGCATCGTCTATCGCGGAAAGGTAGTCCGCGGTAGATGCAGCAGTTCGTGGGCCATCGGCGGACAGCACCGTCACGCTGACAGCATCGGCATCCGGCAGCGCTTTGACCGCCGTCTCGGCCAGACGTTGGAGCATGGAGTCGAGATGCGCGTCCGTGTTCAGAGTGGACCGGAGTCCGGCAATCGCTTCGGCGAGGGTGTCGAGCGAATCTGCTGCGGAAGCAAACGCCGCGGCTCCCTGTGGGGTGTCCGCATTGCCTGTCATGATTCAGGTCTACTCCGCAAATTGCGGCGATGTAACCGTTCCAGGCGGTCTTTGCTTCGATGTTGCATGAAATCCGAGGTTCCTGGGTAGCCGCACGCAGCGATGTGCGATGTCGCCTGAAAAAGAGGAGCCGATGATGATCCTGCGTTTACCTGGTGTGTATCCACCGCAACACGACACGTCGTTACTGGCGGATGCGCTGCTGTTCGAGCGCCTCACCGCTCGCAGTCGGGTGCTGGATCTCTGCACGGGGACCGGCGCCCTCGCTGTCGCGGCATCCGCGGCAGGCGCGGGCCACGTCGTCGCGGTCGACATATCTCGCCGAGCGTGTGCCAATGCTCGTCTCAACGGGATCCTCAACGGAACCTCGATCGACTCCCGTCGTGGCGACCTCACCGAGGCGGTGCACGGCGAACTCTTCGATCTGGTGATCTCCAACCCGCCGTACGTCCCTGCTCTTGCAGATGATCTCCCTACCGCTGGAATCGAACGTGCTTGGGACGCAGGCAAGGACGGACGCGCCCTCATCGACAGGATCGCAGCCACCGTTCACGAGGTGCTCGTCCCGGGCGGCACACTGCTTCTCCTGCAATCGGTGCTGTGTGGGGTCGACAAGACCGAGGCGATACTCGAAGAACACGGTATGGCCGTAGAGATTTCAGCCCGGAAGTACGTTCCCTTCGGGCCCGTGATGCGCGAGAGGCGCACCATGCTCGAGGCACGAGGGTTGATCACCACCGGTCAGGAAATCGAACAACTCGTGATCATTCGCGCAACGAAGTCTTGCCCTTCTCCCAACTCGATGTGAGGTGATCGCCGAGAAGATCGTCGAACGCCAGGCACGCTGCGGCGCCGAACAAGATGTCATCAGTGCGGTGCGGCTGCGAAGAAGCGAGACCGCCGGCAAGGTCCCGAACGGCGATCTGTTCGTGAACGGAATCCGCTTCCACGTGCTCGTCGTAGAACAGTGTCGCGCCCGAACCGAATCCGAGTCGGCGCAGTCCTGCGCTGTACCGTTTGCTCGGCAGCGCAGACGTGGTCTCGACAGCGCACAGGTGCCCGACCAGCGTTCCGAGATGGCGGCGATGAAAACCGAAGAGCGAGAGAGCATTCAACGACGCCAACGTTACCGCGGGAACAGAATCGATGTAGTGGCCGTAGCGGTCCGAAAGACCTACAGCCCGCATGGTGTCGGCAAAAAGACGCGAATGCATTCGCTCTGCGCGGCCGCCTCCGTACTCGTCGCTCTGCACTTCGACGAGGGCGGCCTTGACGGCACCGGAGAGGCGCGAAATTCCGAGGGTGTGCACATCCGCCTCGCGGAGCTGATTGAGCGAACGGTGAATCAGCACCTCCGAGAACTGATCGATCGTTGCATCCTTCGCCATGAAGGACGCAAGACCTGGGCCTGCGCTGGGGGCGGTCATCGACCAGAGGTCGGCCACGACGTCGCCAGACGACTCCACTGTCCCCACGAGTTGCGCGATGGCGGACTCGAAACGCTCTTCGAGCCGAGACCGCACCGCGAGCAGGTCCGGATTCCACTCCCACTTGTCCGAGACGTTCTCGATTCCCTGCAAATGAAGCTCGTAGAGGAGCGTCAGGGTCAGCTGAGCGTCGTCGTCACGAAGAATGTCGTAGGTGAGGTCGGTGGACTGTGCATCCTCGTACGCGTCAGCGGCAGCCGTGATCTCCCTCGGATCGGCCGAGGAGCGCAGAATGGAAACGAGAGTGGCGCTCAGTGGGCCGCGGGCCTGTGGAACAGGCATGGAAGTGGGCACGCCAGTGGCCGAATCGAGAACTGAAGAGGACATATGACCGCGTTTCCCGAATCGTCATCTGCCGAAACACCGAGTGTTCCCGGTAACAACACCACCATAACCGCCTGCACGGACGGCCCGCTGCTGGTGCGTGGTGACTTCGAGTTGCTCCGTGACGACGGCACTCCGATAGAGAACAAGCGCTCTACGGTTGCATTGTGTCGATGTGGGCGGACCGGCATCGCGCCGTTCTGCGACAGCTCCCACAAGAAGAAGCGGGCGCGAGCGACGTAACCGGTGCCAATATTCGGAACAAGCCCGACCCGTGAACCGAGACGACCCGGAAACCAAGAAAAGGCTGGATGCCGGCACCATGCGGTGCAGCGTCCAGCCTTTTCAGTCTGAAGTCAGACTGGGATCGAACTCAGATGGCGCGAACGTTCTGAGCCTGGGGGCCCTTCTGGCCCTGTCCGATCTCGAACTCGACCTTCTGGCCCTCGTCGAGGGACTTGTAGCCGCTGCCCTGGATCTCCGAGTAGTGAACGAACACATCCGGTCCGCCACCTTCCTGCTCGATGAATCCGAAGCCCTTTTCACCGTTGAACCACTTGACACTGCCCTGAGCCATAACCAAATTCTCCTGGATCCATCGAGCCGAGCCCTCCCATCGAGAGTCCGGTCTCACACCTGATCCTGCCATGCTCTTCTTTTTCTGTCTCCAATTAGATGCATGGCGAGTTGCAGTATTTGACGGCTTTGTCCCGTTCCGGGACCACGTCGGAAGCAGGTGATTGTTCAACTATGCGCGTTTACCTGCTGTGATGTATTCGTCCCTTCGATGCAGCGCGAAATGACAACACCTGTGTTAAATCTGGATTCGCGGCGCAGAATGCCACCCCGATACCGAGGAGGGGACCAAATACCCAACTCGATCGGGGTCGAGATCAGTCCGAATCGTCGGGTTTGGTGTGCCCGTCGAACGTCACATGGATGTTCTCGTGGGGAACCGCGCGTTGTGCTTTTGCTTGATCGGCGAAGGTGCGCCGATCGCCTTCGATGAGTTCGGTGTTGTCGGTGAACGGAGCCAACAACGCCCGCGGATGGAGTTTGTCGACTCGCACGACGTTGATTTCCGCGCACATGACGATCGAGGCTGCAGCGAGGAACAAGAAGGCCAACAAACCCAGAACGATGGCAAAGACGCCATTGGTGGTGGAGGCACCCCGCACCACAGAGGTCACATAGAGGGCACCGAAGGACTGAAGTGCTTGCCAGAGAACAGCAGCGGCGATCGCTCCAGGTGCCACATCGGCTACCGAGAGCGGGCGGGCGCAGGTGAGCCGGAAAGCGACGATGAAGATGCCCGCATTCAAGACGACTACCGCAAGGGTCAGCAGGAAGCTGAACGAACCGCCCAGATGAAGCGCACCGCCGATGTTGGAGACAGCGGTGGTCCCCAAGATCGCGAGACCGATCGTGCCGAGGAGTAGTAGCCCTTGGAGACGCCCGCGGATGGGATCCGGTCGCATGTTTCGGGGCACCGACCACACCGTGTTCATCGCGTTCTGGCAAGCCAGAGCGACACCGAGGCCACCGTAGAGACCACCGACGATTCCGATCACCAGACCCGTGACACCGCCGCCGATCTGTTGCGCATTGCCCAGGTCGTCACCGATCACCGGAAACTGATGCAGCGCGGAGTCCAAGATCTGTTGCTGAAGCTCAGGGTTGCCCGACAGCACGAAGCCGAGAATGGTCGAGAGCAACAGAAGAAGAGGAAAGAGCGAGACGAAGCCGTAGTAAGCGATCAGCGCGGCTAGATAAACACCTTGATCGTCGAGGAACTTGTAGAGGACCGCTATCGGGAACCCCAGGGCCGGATGCTTCTGTTGCAAGGCATCGAGGCGCTTGGCGATTGTCATTCTCGGTCTCTCTCAGCTCGTCGGACAGCCCGACGAACCTTAGTCGCTGCGAGCGCCCGGCGCTCGACGCCGGTGCAGCCGTCGCGTCAGGAGGCTTCGAGTGACTTCTCTGCTTCGTCGAGCGCGCGCATTGCTCCCTCGACAGAGTTGGTGACCGGGAATTCCTCTTCCGCCCGCGCCGCGCGAAGCAAGCGTCGAAGCGGGTGTGACCCGATCGCGGCCCACTGGAAGTCGTTGGCTCGCGAACGGGAGTTCAGCTCGGCGAACAGTTCGAGGCAGACCGCACCGACGAACAGTGAGTTGGACAAGTCCAGAATGACGCGAGACCACTCCGCAGCGTACGAGTTGAGAAGTTCTCGTAGTGCTGGGGCGGAGAGTTTGTCGAGGTCGACCTCGACCTGGATCAGGACTGTCGAGGGCGCTATCCGCCAGGCCGCGAAACCATGCGTTTCCACGATCGGCCCCAATTGTGTTGAGGGATCGATGGAATCGATCGGTGTGTGGTCGAGTTCATTCAGATTCATGGCAGATCCGGTCTGTGTGCTTTCATCGAAAGGCTGACGACCGATCTGGCGGCGCGGAAAGTTAATGCGTCCAGGCGTGGAAAGCTTTAGAGCTCAATGGAAATGAACAGTACAGATGTGCGCAGGAAATGCTCACCTGATCCAGAGCCTTGATGCGAACCGAGCGCCAGTGGCTTCAACCCCGGCTGTATTCTCAACCTCGGTACCGTTCAGTGTAGCTCGAGGGCGTGAATCGGTCCAGGTGAGAGGTCGAATATTAAGCGGTGCAATGTTTTTGGCTCGACGCTTCGGTATGGTGGAAGATCAGCGTCACCGGACGAAGGGAATCAGATGAACGACCGCGATGCACTCACGGCCATCTCGACCAAGCTCGACACACTGATCGGCGCGGAGACCAACGGTTTGCGGGACGAGGTTCCGCCCGGTTCCAGTGTGCAGCGCACCGAGCAGGACGGCGAGCACGGCCGGTGGGGGCACGATTACCGCCTCGCCAACAAGTATCTCGAGGCCCTCGACATCGGCCAGCCCGGTCTCATCGATCGAGACGAGCTGGAACGTCTTGCACAGGAATACATCTGATCCTCGAGACGTACCTTCAGAAGATTTCACCCATCTCGGTGCGTAGCTGCTTCAGTGACTGAGTGAGGATTCTGGATACATGCATCTGAGAGATGCCGACCTTTTCGGCAATCTGGGATTGGGTGAGATGGCCGAAGAATCTGAGAACGACGATCGTGCGCTCGCGCTCCGGTAGTGCCAGGAGCGCGGGCCGCAGGGTTTCGTGATTGTCGATCCGACTGATCGCTTCGTCGTACTGTCCCAAAGTGTCTATCAGAGTCAGACCACTCCCGTCGCCGGCGGACGCGGTGTCGAGCGGTGTGGTTCGGTACGAATTACCGGCGGTCAAACCTTGTTCGACCTCGTCCGGTTCGATGTCGAGTTCCTTGGCGAGTTCCGCGACTGTCGGTGCACGGCCGAGCGTCTGGGACAAAGTCGTGAGCGCCCGGTTGAGGGCAAGGTGCCGTTCCTGAAGGCTACGAGGCACTCGCACGGACCAGCCGTGATCGCGAAAATGCTTGCGAACCTCACCCATGACGGTCGGGACGGCGAACGACAGGAAATCCGATCCTTTGTCGACGTCGAATCGCTGCACGGCCTGTATGAGCCCGACGCGAGCAACTTGCTCCAAGTCCTCGAAAGGCTGGCCACGCCCCTGGTACCGGCGAGCGACGTGTGTGGCCAGGGGTAGGCACAGTTCGATGATCGAGGTGGTGATCTTTTCTCGGCTGGGATCATTCGGCGGAAGCGAGGCCATCGAGACGAACAGTTCGACAGCTGTTTCGTACTGGTCCTTCTTGTCCGGTGGGACAGCGGTCACGCACGCTCCTGGGGCAAGCCCTTTTCAAGCGTCATCGTCAGGGTGATGTGACCGTCCGCGTCGATTTCCGACTGTTCCAAGCGGACGGAATCGACCAGCGCTTCGAGAACGAACCATCCGAAGCTGTGCGACTTGTCGGGTATCTCGGAGTGCGCGATCACGGACACGACGGTCCGAAGTGTGCGGCCGACGGTGTCGAATCGGCAGGTCAAGTCGCTGGACGGTATCGCGTGGCCGATGAGGATGCTCGCGACTTCGTCCATCGCCAGAGCAAGGTCGGCTGTTCCGTCGACATCGAGTCCGGTGTTGTTGGCAACCGTTCGGGTGATTCCGCGCAGAGTGGGAAGTTGAGAGTACGACGCGCGGACGCGGAGCGAGGCGATGGAGTCGTGAGTTAGTTCGGTTTCGGTCGGACTCGACAGAGGGATCAAGGGGCTTCCTGTAGGTAGATGTGGCGTAATTCCGGCGGACCGAGGCAAGGACCGGTACCGGCCGTGCGTGCCAGCCATCTCTACCCCGGAAGTATTCATGGCCTTGGATTACCCTTCGCCCGGCGAACTAACCCTCTTTACCCGAACTAGAGGATGAATTGTGAGACACATCACCTGTGGTGCGGACGTACCGAATCCTCATCTTTCATTTTCGCGTCGTTCGGGTACAGCCGCTTCATGGACACCCATTCGGACAGACAGATCCCCGTACACATACGACCGGAAGGTGTCACTGATGGCGAGGTGAAGGCGGCAGGAGTGCTGTCGAACGCCCTTGAAACGGTGGAACGGGCACGCGGTGCTCTGTACGACTTCCATCAGCTGATAGGGCATGCCGATCTGATGCTCGACGAGGTCGTCGAGCTACTGCGATCCAGCGGCAACGACGACCTGGCCGATCAGGTCGAGGGCGAGTTGATGGGCCGGAACGTGGTCGAGGGGCGCTGGACTTTCCAGTTGGTCGAAGAGTTCGACGAGAACTACTGGTCGTTTTTTCGTGAATGCGAGAAAGTGGTGCGCGACAAGCTGGCAGGCGGAGTGCCGCACCTCTTCGAAGCCGAGATGAAGGAGCGACGCCGCACGCACGGTTTGCGGCACCACGAGGCCAGGCCCTGAGGTTCCTGTCTACTCTCGTGAGCTCGTCGCGGCACTGATCAGTGGTTCAGTTCGAGCTTTGCGCAACGATTCTCGCTCGGTCGCCGTCATGCCGCCCCAGATACCGTGGGGTTCCCCGGTCTGGATGGCGTGCACCAGGCATCTCTGCACGACAGGGCATCTGGCGCACACCAGCTTCGCCGAACTCTCGCGCTTCGCTCGCCTGGAGCCGCGCTCGTTCGTGTCGTCGTAGAACAGAGCGGGGTCGGTGTCGCGGCAGGTGCCGGACAGTTGCCAATCCCACTCGTCGGCAAGGGGCCTGGGAGATGTGTAGGAGCGCATGAACATGGACGTTCCCTTCGCTGCGTGACGAACTCGACTCGGATCGCGGATCCAGGTCGGGTGTTAAGGCAAAGCTCGGTCCCGCCGGCCTGAACCGGCGGGACCTTCGAGGCTCCTCCCTCGAGGGGGAAGATTTCGGGGGTACCTCTGGTCGGTCATTACCCAGCCGTACAACTTTTGAATCCCGGTCGTCAGGAATTCTTTTGATCCACGGCACGTCGTTCTGCTGCGGCGACAAGACCACCGGCGATGTCGCGCACCTTGACGTTCCATTCCTGCGACATCTGGACCAGAAAGTCGAAGGCTTGGTCGGCCGAGCACTCACGCTCGGCCATCAGTAATCCCTTGGCCTGCTCGATCAAGGGCCGAGAATCCAAAGCTCTTCTCAGTTCGTCATTTTCCGCGCGAAGGCGGGTGAGGACGTCTGACGCCGAACTGGACTGCTGAGCCAGCGGTCGTTGAACCTCGTATACACGATGAAGCACACCGATGACTCTGCCGTCATCATCGGTGACGGCGGAATTCACCGTATTCCAATATCGGGTGACAAACATCCCGCTCCCGCGCTCGTCGCGCACGTCGTAACGCTGAGTCGGCAGTGTGTCCCGAGTTCGGGACCGCATCGTGCGCTCGAATGACGCTGTCAACGAGAAGATTCCATCGGCAAACGAGTCGTCGGGATTGTCGGGGAAGGCTTCGAACACTTCCACTCGGTGCAATTGATCGAGGCTGCGACCGGATACGGCAAGGTATTCGTCGTTTGCGCCCTGGATACGAAAATCGCTGTCCACGAGCAGAAGAGAAGAACTGCTTGCCGCAAATCGATCGCTACGAACGATCGAGCGGAGAGTGCTCGAACTCATGATTGTGTCGTTTCTGTCCTGTCTTCGACGGTTGCGGCCCCTGATATTTCAGAAGTAGGTGATCGCGAGAACTCCAAGGGCGGTGCCTGCCAGGATCGATCCGAACAACAAACGCTGCTGCAACACGAACATCTGATACTCGCGACGTGTTTGTGTCGAGGTGCCGCGCGAGTCCGCAGACATGCTCTTGCCCTTTCCTGTTGTGGGGAGTGCGGTTTCGGCCGACCCCCGATCGGCCGAAACCGCGGACGGTGCATCAGTTCTGACGCGCCTCATTTGCGGCATCCTGCTCGGTGGACGCGCCTTCGTGTACGAGGCTGCCACCCGAGTTCTCGAGGTGAGCACGAACGAACCACTGGAACTTTTCCAACTGCGCCGTCTGGCCGATCAACATGTCCTCGGTGATCGGATCGATCTTGCCGACACTGTCGATTGCGGTGCGACTGTCGGTGATGATCCCGGTGTAGACGAGGTCGAGCGCAGCGAGGTGCGCACGAGCGTCGTCGCGGCCGACGGAGTAGTCGTCCCACGTTCGATCGCGCTCGATTGCTCCCGCGGTGCCCTTGGGTGAGTTACCCAGTGCCGCGATACGTTCGGCCACATCGTCGGCGTAGCCGCGAACCAACTCCACCTGGGGGTCGATCATCTCGTGCACGCCGATGAAGTTGGGGCCCACGACGTTCCAGTGAACGTGCTTGAGCGTGAGGTGAAGATCGTTGTAGGCGCTGAGGCGTTCCTGCAGAATATCGGCGACGGACGAACCGTCTGCGCTGCTCAGTCCCGGTACGGTGAACTCGGACATATGTTTTCCTCTCGTCTTGATGGGGATCGCCCTCCAGTGGGGCGGTCTCGCGCCATCGTCAATCGGATCGCGTGTCGGTCAGGTTCAGTGCGCGAGTGCTACTGGCTCCTCTGTCACCGGGTCGCCGTACATCATCGCGATTCGGCGCTTGACCTCTTCGGTTGTCAAAGTCGCACTTGCGACAGTGATTCCGATGCCGGTGGTGCTCTCGCCCTGTGTGGGCGGGATGTCGATCGTCGTCATCTTGCTCCCGGTGAAGAGTGTGCCGTGAGGGAGTCGGCTGAACCACCGACTCCGACGTCTGGGTGTTCTGCGCCTTCGAGCTCCAGTTATGGCGCTTTCAGGTGCTACAAAATCTATATCAGCCGATGTAGATAATTGGCAAGGCTACTTCGATTCGCGGGCGAAGGAAAGCGCATTGTGCAATCTTGTCGAAATCGGCTTTGATCTGCCATTTCACGCCTTTTCTGCTCGACGATTCTTGTTGTCAGTGGTCCTGGACACGCTTGAATCTATGTCCTGGGCGTCAGATTCACTGCGTGATGGTGCTAAGGTCGGGTGACGCCGATTGAGACAGCCCACACCGAACTAGGAGGTTCCAGTGACGTCGGAATCCCAGACCCGGGCGCTGCGCGGCGTGTACGGGATCTCAGTGATGTCTGAACTGTCCGGGGTAGGACCTCAGACGCTGCGCCTTTACGAGCGAAGGGGCTTGCTCACACCAACCCGCACCGATGGCGGTACGCGCCGGTACAGCGAGGCCGACCTGGATACGCTCGGACGAATCACCGCGCTGATCGACGACGGAGTCAATCTCGTCGGTATTCGCCTGATTCTGTCCCTCGAAGCCGAGAATGCGGTCTTAGCGGCTCGAATCAGCCAGTTGACCGCCGAGGGTGACTAGTGGTGCTGCTCGAGACGATGCCGTTCAGGATGGAGTTTCGGTGCGGGTAGGGTCGCCGAAGTCCGCGTCGGCGGAGATCTTGTTCCCTGCCGCTGCGATCTGTTCGAGCGCGGCGTCCAACGCATCGACCAACCATTGATGCGACGCCTCCGCGAGGAGGCGATCCGGAGTGTCGGTGTTCTCGGATTGGAAGAACCGCACCAGCCATGATTCTCCGTTGTCGGGTCGATCGGAGAGTCCAGCCGCGGTATTGGTCGCCAGAAGGAACCGGTTGTATTCGAGGTCAACACGAATGGCGTACTCGCCGAACAGGTTCACCACGTTGGCCGGCCGATGAGTAGCGGCAGCGAGCGCAATGAGAGCGTCGTTGTAGGTTTCGGAGTACTTCATCGTGAGGGGCATGGTCGGCCTGTCTTTCTGGGCCGATGCAGCATTGCACGGCTATGTCGAGGAGATCAGTTCGCAGCCGCTGCTTGACGATGAACTGAAACCAATCCTAGCTCGAGTCTCCGAGCGCACTGACGCAAGCCCGTGAGGGTCAGTTGTTGCGCGCAAAGTTCGACTCACGCTCCATGACGAACTGATCGTCCGGAAGCGGTCCGGGTGGGGCAAGCGCAGTCAGGAACGACTCGGCCCACTGATGCACATCGTGTGTCATGACCTGTCGATGCAGCGCAGCCATACGGCGACGGCCTTCCTTCGGATCCTGATGAACCGCGGTCAGGATCGTATTCTTCACGCCGTCCAAATCGTGCGGGTTGACCAGGTATGACTGTCGTAATTCCATTGCGGCACCGGTGAACTCGCTGAGAACGAGAGCACCTCCGAGGTCGCCACGACAGGCCACGTACTCCTTGGCCACCAGATTCATCCCGTCGCGCATCGGCGTCACGAGCATGACGTCGGCAGCGACGAACAGTGCGATCAGTTCTTCACGGTCGACCGGCTGATACAGGTAGTGAACGACGGGGCGGCCGATCTGACTGTGGTCACCGTTGATGCGGCCCACCTGCTCTTCGATGACGCTACGCAGGTCGATATAGTGCTGCACGCGTTCACGACTGGGTGTCGCGAGCTGCACCATCGTGTACTTCTCCGGATCCAGACGATCCTCGTCGAGGAGTTCCTTCAAGGCTTGAAGCCGCAGGTCGATACCCTTGGTGTAGTCCAGCCGGTCGACTCCCAGCAAGATTTTCTCGGGATTTCCCAGCTCTTCCTTCAATTCGCGCGCGCGACGCAGGACCGAATCGCTTTTCGACTGGCGCTCGAGTTCGGCAGAATCGACGGAGATGGGAAAGGCGCCCACCTTGACGACGCGAGAATCGAAATCCACATGCCCGAGCGCACTTCGAACACCGACGCCCGCGGTCGTCGTCTTGAGGCCGAGAAGTTTGCGGGCCAAGAACAGGAAATTGTTTGCGCCACCAGGTAAGTGGAAGCCGATCAGATCGGCGCCCAGCATTCCCCTGACGATCTCCTTGCGCCACGGAAGCTGCATGAAGAGCTCGACCGGAGGGAACGGGATATGAAGAAAGAACCCGATCGTCAGATCTGGCCGCAGCTCGCGCAGCATCGCCGGCACAAGTTGCAACTGATAGTCCTGCACCCAGACAGTCGCTCCGTCCGCGGCGCAACGCGCGGTTTCCTCGGCGAACCGCTGGTTGACTGCGACGTAGGTGTGCCACCACGACCGCTCGAACGTCGGAGCCACCAGAACGTCGTGGTAGAGCGGCCACAACGTGTCGTTGGAGAACCCCTCGTAGTACTCGGCGAGGTCCTGAGAGGTCAGCTCGACGGGAAACAGACGAAGGCCGTCAACCACTATCGGATCGACCTTCTCGTCCGCGACCCCCGGCCAGCCGACCCAGGCGCCATCCCGCTGTCGCAGGATGGGTTCGAGCGCAGTGACGAGCCCACCCGGACTTCGCTTCCAGTTCTTGCTTCCGTCTTCGTCGGTTTCGAGATCGACCGGCAGTCGGTTTGCGACGACGACGAATTCGGAGAGCTTTTCGAGATCGGTACTCACGCCGACATCGGCTCCGCCAGGGTCTCGTCCAGGACGGAGGTCGAGGACAGGTACGCGACTGCATCGGCTGTCGAGTCGGTGTACACGATGTCGGTGTCCATCTTCAGAAGAGACAGCGGACGCCTGACAGGGTGCGCTGCGACGAGCGTCCACGGCACGCCGAGCCTCCGTGCCTTGGCCGACAGAGTCTCGATGATGGAAAGACCTCCGACGGAGATGAACTGGACGTCCGAGCAGTCGAGTACGAACGGGTGTCGCTCACCGATCAGGTCGTCGACGCAGGCAGCGAAATCAGCTCGGGACCGGACGTCGATCTCGCCGCTGACCACGAGCGACTGAATGTTTTCGGCACAGGTCGTCGTGAAGGTGGGGGGACTGTCCGTACGCTCATCTGTAGTTCTCGAAAACTCGTTCATCGAAACTCCTGACGGATTGCTCGAAACGGTTCGTTCGAACGGTCTGGTTCGAAACGGTTTCGTTCGAAACCGGGAAACGGCACGGGAAGCAACGCACGAACCGTGCTCGTCTTCAACGGCTGGGTACTCAACCGTGCTGAGTGCCTACCTTACCGCATCGCGAAAACCCAGGTGAAAAGCGTTAGATCCGTACGGATTTCAAGGTCCCGTGAGCGTCGGCCCACGGGACCTTGGTCCCGAGGTTTAGACCTTCCGGGATCAGTCGGTGTCAGTCGCCGGGCCGGTGCTCGAGGCTCCGCCCTCGTCGGCCCACGTACGTTCGCCCGACGGATCGGTCTGAACGTCCTTGGGTGCGGAGTCGGAGCCGGTTCCCGGACCGTGGTCGGTGCCGGTGGTCTGCGGCTCGTCCGTCTGATCCGTGCGGTCGGTGGAATTCTGTTCACTCATGGTGCGCGTTTCCTTCGGGAAGTCGTTGTTCATGTACTTGTCGTTTCCTGCTCACCCGCGAGGGGTACTCAGTAGGGGGTAGTGCGTCACGTCGAGCCAGTGCGTCACGTCGAGTCCATACCGGCAAAGTCAGCTGTCACCGAAGCAGGAGATTTCACGTGAACCATATGACCGTGACGACCGAACACCTGCGTGCACTGCTGGGCAGTGGCCCCCATTCGGAACTGGTAGCGGTCGGGGGCGAGATCGAGATCTACGTCCCCGATGAAGAAGGGTTCGGTCTCGAGGGTATCTCGCTTGTCACTCGCGAGCAGTTGGCCGAACGTCTACCGTCCTCACCCGACAATCCCGACGAAGGTGAACTACGTATCGCCGCAGAATCGTTGAGCGAGATGATCGCCGAACTCGGCGGTTGAACTCCGAAGTTCGGGGCAGCCGACGTCAGATCTGCGGGATCGGATCCGGAGGGTACGGGTTCGGTGGCGTCGGAGTCGGTGGCACGGGCGGCGGATTCATCGGATCGGGTGGTGTCGGCGCCGGTGGTGTCGGCGGCCCCGGGTCGGGGGCGGGGCCCGGATCCGGTGGTGGGGGAGTGGTCATGAGTGCCGGGTTCCCAAACACTTGCCGAACAAACACCTAGTGTTCGGAGTGGCTTTTGGTGTTCGCTTCGGCAGGTAGATCATCGACGATGTCGACTACGGCGACGTGGATGCTCTCTGCAGAGACCGGTGGGTCCGTGTCGCCGAGGATCAGGTGAACGACGTCCACGACGGTGAACCGAACCCGGTCCGACAGTTCGGCCAGATCCACTCCGTATGGCGCTGCCAGTTCGATACGTAGTGAACGTATTTCGTGGCCGTCGACGAAGAACTCGATGCTGCTCGGCGAGCAGTGGTGCCGAGAACGTATCTCGGCGGCCAAGTGGGTGCGGAGTACGTGATCGCTCACCGACACAGTGCCTAGACGTGGACCTTCCGACGCGTGTGCGTCGAGCGGCCAACCGGACGCCGAGGTCGACCGTAGCGCCCGGATCACCTTGTCGCTGATTCGATCCCAGCCCGGCTCGGGAGCGTTCCGCAGGACGTCGGATGCGTGCGCCATCAATGCGTCGGTTCGTGATTCAGTCATCGCCACCTCGTCATTCGTTCACTCAGGTTAGCCCGTGCACGATGGTGATGCCCGCGCACCGCATCCGGGGTGAGTCTTAGAATCTTGCCGATTTGAACGAACGTGAGCATCTCCACCTCTCGCAGCGTCCATGCCGCACGCTGGCGATAAGGCAGTTCACCCAACGCTTCTTCCAGTGCCTCGAGGAACGCGGAGTTCGAGGTCGTGTCGAACGGGCCGGCCTCGGGAGACGGCACGAGAGGATCGAGCAATCTGTCGTCGATCGGTTGAGCTCTCTTGATTCGATAGCTGTCCACGATCTTTCGGGAACAGATCGCGAAAAGCCATGTTCGCATCGACGATTCGCCACGAAACGAATCGAGTCGACGCCAGGCGGCCACGAAGGTGTCCTGGACTACCTCGAGAATGTCACCTTCGTCTGCGAGCATGCGACGCGCATAGCGGTGAAGTGCAGGTCCGTAGTAGTGCACCAGTGACTCGAATGCTTCTCGGTCGCCGAGTATCGCAGCGTTCACTGTCGCGGTGTCCAAACCGTCAGGTGCTTCGGTGAGCCCCTGTGTATGCGGTAACGCCACAGTCGCTCCTCTCGCGGAAATGCGGAAAACTCGGCTGCGTTCGAAGATTGTTCGCCCGGCCGGGGCGTTGAATGTTACGGACAGTAACTAACAAGTGTCAGTGATGCACGTCACCTGACTGGGGCATTCGGTTTTGCCTTCGAGTGACGACTACACAGGTAGATCGATCAACAGGAGGAGATGACAATGGTCAGCACGCAGGTTGCGACAGCATCTACGAAGGATGTTGCATCATCGAACGACTCGGCTCTCGTGAGTTCGCAAGGAAAGACGTCGATCGCCGACACCGTTGTCTCGAAGATTGCCGGCATCGCTACGCGAGAGGTGAGCGGCGTGTACGACGTCGGCGGCGGAGCGTCGCGGGTTGTCGGGGCACTGCGCGAGCGGATCCCCGGCGCGAGTGTCAACCACTCCCAGGGAGTATCGGTCGAGGTCGGCGAAAAGCAGGCAGCGGTCGACATCGACATCGTGGCCGAGTACGGCGTATCGCTCGCCGATCTGGCCACCGGCATTCGCCGCAACGTCATTGCGGCGCTCGAACGGATGACCGGACTCGAGGTGACCGAGGTGAACATCACGGTTCACGACGTTCACCTCGACGAGGGCAGTGACGACGAAACCGGCGAGCCCAAGACTGCACGGGTGCAGTGAGTTCCGAAATCGCCGACACCATCGCGGCGGCTGTGACGGGGATACCTGGGGTCGCCTCGCTTCATGCCGGAATGTTCGGCGAGGTTGGCACGTACCTCCCCGGTCGCCGCGTCGTCGGCGTGCGGGTGACGGAGTCGTCGACAGACATCCATGTGTGCATCTTCGCCGACGCCGCCGTTCGAGACACGGCTTTACGTATCCGCCAAGCGGTTTCAGGACTCGTTACAGGCCCCGTGAACGTGACCGTGGAAGACGTAGTCGGTCGTGCGCACGATGCCTGAGCACTCTCGGGGTTCAGTTCCCGATCGACGATCCGCACGCCGAGAGGCGATCAGGAGCTACCACCCCGACGTGGGCGGATCTGCCGACGCGCTCAATCGAGCGCTCGAACGCGTCGACCGGGACTTCGCGTCCCCGATCGGTGTGGGTGTGCGCAGGACACTGCGCGGCACGATGCGGCAGATAGCGAAACCCGCTCGGACCCAGTACACGCGTTTGCGCGCTCGGTTTCCGGGTGCCAAGACCTACACCGAGATCTGACTCGCACCAACGAACATCATCCACAACGGAGGATTCACATGACCACCTCGACTGTCGGCCTACTGGCAGGACTACTTCTCGGAGTCGCAGCTGCTGCAGGCGGTTTCACCGGATTCCTCATCGCTCTGGTTCTCGGTGTGATCGGATACCTCGTCGGTGGTCAGCGTGACGGCGAGTTCGATCTCGGTGTGATGCTGAAGGGTCGCGGACGTGGCTGAGACAGCTCGACCGGAGTCGTCTGTGCTTGCCGAGCCGGGCGATCGTGGAACGCTGACGATTCGAGACAGAGTCGCGCAGAAGTTGGTTCTCGAGGCGATGCGCGGGACCCCGGGGGTGCGTCATCACGCCGGCGGCATGGACAAACTGACCGGGCGTGAACTGCCGAGGGCGCGAGTGCTGGTATCCGGCAAGCGGGTACGGGCCAAGGTGGACATCGCGATCGAGTGGCCCGGATCCTTGTCGGTCATCGGTACAGCGGTGCGAGAGAACGTGACAACCCAGTTGCAGTCTGTATCGGGCCTGGACGTAGACGGCGTGGACGTGGCGATCGTGAGCGTTCTCCCGGCATCGACCACGCGTGACGCGGGAAGGAAAGTGCGATGACCGCCGACAAGGTCGCACCACCCACTGCCTCGAGGGCTGCTGCTCCTGTTCCCCTTGCGGCGCCCGGATCGGCCGTCACGGGATTCCTCATCGCCGCGGCGCTACTTGCGCTCGGCGTGGTCGGCGTCCGCGACGCGCTGGTGGATACCGGCGTGATCACCGGGTCGCAGTGGATACCAAGTGCTGCCGCATATGTGGACGGGCTCGCGTACCAGGGTTGGATGTTGCCGGCGGGGATCGCAGCCGTCGTTCTCGGCCTGTGGTTCGTCATCCTCGGACTCGAACCGCGACGAAAGACTGCCAATGCCTTGGTCGGAGTCGCGAATAC
This sequence comes from Rhodococcus sp. RCBS9, assembly GCF_029457415.1. Taxonomy (NCBI): domain Bacteria; kingdom Bacillati; phylum Actinomycetota; class Actinomycetes; order Mycobacteriales; family Nocardiaceae; genus Rhodococcus; species Rhodococcus sp. RCBS9. Next base: position 3,973,458 of record NZ_CP120422.1, read on the forward strand.
GTGGATCGATCCCGTCGATGTAGCGGCGATAGCGTCTGTTCGCGTCGAGTCACTGGCCCAGGTTCGATCCGCTTCGTCACACGCGACCCGGCGCAAGCTGGAAGTGAAGGCCTCGGTCACGCCCGATGGAGCCGCCACCGCTGAATCGGAAATCCGTGCGGTGCTGGGGGACTTGGCCGGGTCGCTGTCACCATCGCCGCGAATCAAGGTTCGTATCCAGACGGGATCGCTGTCATGACTCGGACGGCGACGGCGATGGATCGCGTGGCGACATGCGTCGTGGGGATGCTCGCGATAGCGGTGGGAGTTGCAGCGATCCTGTGGAATCGCGACGTGATCAAGGATTTCCCGGCGCGTATCGAGATCCCGTGGGCTGAAGATCTTGTCGATCACTCGTGGTGGCCATGGGCTGTCGGAGCTGGGGGAGTACTGCTAGTCCTCCTCGCGTTGCGGTGGTTGATCGCGCATGTGCCGCTGCGTCGGGTGAAGGAGATCGCCGTCCATGGGTCGAACTCACACAATTCCATCACCGCGGATCTGGGTGCGGTGGCGGAAGGGGCGAGCGCATCACTGGAGGACTTCGACGAAGTGTCGCGTGTCCGAGGAAAAGCGTTGCTCGATCGTGGAGTTCGCACGATCGATTTGCGAGTGACATTGAGACGTAGCGTCGTATCCGGATCGGAAACGTTGTCCGAGCTGATTTCTCGCGTCACCGACACGGGGGATCAAGTCGCTGCGGTGGTCGGTGATCCATCCATCGCGACCAGAACTCACATCGCCGTGGAAAGCGCGAAACACGATGAGCCGAGAACTCTCTGATCAATCGAGGTTTGAGCCTCCCGGTGACCGGGTATTGGTAGACCTCCCGATCGTGCACAGAGTCATGGATGTTGCTGTGGCACTGTGTGTCACGTTGCTCCTTGCGACCGTGACCTCGATGGCGATCGCGATCGTAGTGACGCTGATCATGTGCGCGTCGGTGAGTGTCGTTTCTCGTATGTGGTGAATCGCCAGTCATTTTGGTTCTGTCGTGAACACCTGATAGAAAGGTAAGCAGACAATGTGGCTGCTACTGAGTGCACGATCCCCCGCGTCGTGCGGCGGAGAGTCCGGTTGTGTGCAAACACAACCCGCGATCACGGTCTAGTTGCGCGGGCCGATCGCTCGGAACTCTCCCTTCACCGGCAGTCTCTCATTGCGCCGTCCCTTACCTCAAGGAGTCACAATGCTCTCACTCGGAATCATCGCCTGGATCATCATCGGTGGACTAGCGGGTTGGATCGGCAGCAAGATCATGAAAACCGATGCGCAGCAAGGGATCTTCCTCAACATCGTTGTCGGTATCATCGGCGGTCTGATCGGTGGTTTCCTGCTTCGAGTCTTCGGCGTCGATGTCGAGGGCGCGGGCTGGATCTTCAGCTTCCTCACTTGCCTCCTCGGCGCTGTCATCTTGCTGTTCCTGGTCAAGGCAGTCACCGGAAAACGCTGACACGCATTTGTCCACGCAGTTCGAGTTCGACTGAATCCACGGCCGAATCCCACGGCCGAATCCCACGGCCGAACCCAAGAAGGAGAAATACATGTCTGACTTCATCGACAAGGCAAAGCACCGCGCTGAGGATCTCATCGGCGAGGCGAAGGAAAAGTTCGGAAACGCCACGGGCAACGATGATCTGGCTGCCGAGGGTGTTGCCGATCAGGGCGAGGCGAAGGTCAAGAAGGCCGGAGACACTGTCAGTGACAAGGTCTCGGATATCAAGGACAAGTTCACAAGCTGAGTGAGCTTCAGCGCGGTTGATCGGCACGTCCGGTCAACCGCGCTTTTGTGTGCCTCCCCGGCCGTTGCGGCTACCGCGATACGCGAACTTGCGCGTTTCTGCGAGCCACTCCGGAAGCATGCGCATGTGGGCCGGTGTGTTCAGAATCGGATCGAAGGACGGCTGGAGGCAATCCGGGTGGTCCTCGACTTCGTCGAGACAGAGATGCCCGATCGGTATCAACTGAAGTTGAATTCTCGCGAGGTACACGGAGAAGTGCAGCGGGGAATGATCGACCGCAGCTTTCAATGCAGACAAAGAAGTGCCGGCCGGATGGACACCGCGCGGTGTCACGATCAGCCACGCCGCGGCACCGCCCGCGCGTGAGTAAGGAACCAGTGTGCTGTATCTCGCGCCGTTCCACGAGAAAGCCGGAGCTGGAAACATTTTCGAGAAGGTAGAAAGTCCTGATGTTGCGAGAAGAATGTCCCACGGGTTTTCATCTGCGCCGACATCGTGCAACCGAAGCGCCAGGCCGAGTACGTCGGGTAGGTCTCCGGGTGTTCCGAGGGCTTTCGACATTCGAGCGGTGACGGTAATCGTCGACGACTCCGATACCGGCCACCATGGGGTGGCCGGCTTCAATGTTCCCTTCAGCTCGATCCCGTGAGGGTGAAAAACCCTGGCCATGCGCAGCGATGATGCGAAGTGGAACGGCGCACCGACCAGCTTCCCGATCGCACTCTTGCCGGCGGGGATGATCGAATTGATCGTCACAGCTTCCTTTATCTGAGAATTCTCCGCCCGTGAAGCGCCCGGACTGGACGGACGTTCAGGCGTATTGACGGGCTTTTCAGTGGCGTCTTTCGACTTCCCAGTGGTGGTGATTGCTAATCATGTGACATGCCGTAACAAAAGTCTCGCCCGCCGGGATAATTAGCCAAACGCATAAATTGGTCGTTATGGTTTGTTTGTCCGTAACGGTGCGATCGGACCTGCGACCGTCGCGAACTGGCGAGATTGCTACTCGTGATTTGTGTTTGGTGATTGCGCGGAAACAAGAAATGTCGAGGAGACACGCTGATGGGCCACTCTCGAACCTGGCTGACGCGCGCGCTGGCAATGCCGGTGGCTGTCGCGGTCACTTTGTTGCTTCCGCTCGGCAGTGTCGCCTCCGCCCAGGATTTCGAGGACGACGCAGATACTTCGGTGGCCGCCGCAGCCACAACTCCGATCTCCTTCACCGAACTCGGACGAGGAACAGACATCGTGTTCTCCTCCGATGACGCACCCGTCTTGGTGACCGTGCCGGTGCCGGACGGACTCACCGCAACAGCCGTGACCGGAATCCTGACCGCCCCGACCGACTTCAGTAGGGGTTGGCTCGAAGTGACTGCGGACGGCAGATTGGTGAGCCGCGTCGACTTCGACGCCGGGCAGGCCGGAACCGGCCTACCGATTTCGGTTCCGTTGCAAGGTCTCGAAGTGGTCGACCGGAGCGTGACCGTGTCGATGATCGCTCACCTCGTTCCCGTCGACGACCGCTGCTACGACCGAACGAGATACCAGCCCCTTGCGCTCCGGGATGCCTTTGTCGCCTACGACGGTGCCGAGCAGCAGCCCACGACTGTTGCAACCTTCTTTCCGCCGATTTTGAGGAAGGCAACCATCTACGTCACGGATGGTTCGTCACGGTCACAGCAGAGTGCGGCTCTGCAGCTGAGTGCAGCGATTGTCAACAAGTACGGAAGTCAGCCTGACGCCGTGGTGGTGGAACAACTGCCGAACGGCCAGAGTCTGCCGTCCGCTGAGCCGGGACTGTTCGAGAGAGCTGTAGTACTCGGCAACAGTGGGGACGCCGGCATCGATCTCGCGGCTGCTCCGAATGGTGCACCAGTGCTGCGAATTTCAGGGGACGACAAGACCCTCGTTCCTCAGGTCAGTCTGTTGGCGGCGAACTTCGACGGCTACTGGGCGGCGAGCAGGGCGCTCGCGTCACCGGACAACACAGTTGCCCAGATTTCCCAGGACGCCATCACCGTCGGTGAGCTGAAGCTCGGAACGTTGACGGCTTCCGGTCTCAATCACATCGAGGTCGACGTCCCGTTCAGCCAGTCGCAACTGGGGCGTCCGATGAAGGACGTGTCGATCCGAATGATCGGTTCCTATGTACCGCTGCCGAATTCACGCAACGGAGAACTGTCGATTTCGCTGGGGGACTCACGGCTTGCTTCGCAGACGGTGAACGAGACAGGGCGCTTCGACATCGGCGTCGATGTTCCGAACGAACTCCTGCGTCGCGACCTGACCTTCGAAGTCTCGATGGATGTGACCGGCGACTTCCAATGCGGCACCAGTAGCCCGTCTTCGCTCACTGTCGATCCGGCAAGCACCATCACGTCCACTACCGGATTCCCGCCGACGCCTGGAGGATTCCAGGCATTACCGCAGTCGATGCTGCCCACACTCGATGTCGGTTTGAGTCACGGTGATTTCGCAGATCTCGTTCGCGCGCAGCGCCTCGTTGTGGCGATGCAGCGGTTGAGCTATCTGCCGCTGCAACCGCGTGTGCTCCCGTTCGGCGACGCGGCGACCAGTTCGCTGCCGGCGTTGTTGATCGCGGCGGACGGGAAGCTTCCCACTCCGGTGGCTCTACCCATGGACACAGCAGATCAAGGGCTCCTGCGCTTGCAGGGTCTGGAATTCGGTGGACAATACGGTGCCTTGCAGGTGGTTTCGGGTTCGCACAACGAAGTGGTGGCGCTGACCTCTGAGGGTGATGCGGCCGATGCCGACGGTCTGCTCAACTGGTTGGAAGGTGGGAAGGACCGGTTCGCAGAACTGACCGGCGATCTCCTGGTCGCGCCTCGAGGAAGTGAGCCCTTCGATGTCGGAGTCAACGTCGCCCCGTTGGGCACCGCGACCTCGGCCGAAGAGGAGACCGGACTGAGCGCGGTCACGATCGGCTGGATCGGATTCGGGACCGTGGTTCTGATCGCTGTTGCCGTCGGTGGTGTGCTCGTGGCTCGGCGTCGCGGACAGTGACCGTCACCGATCGCCCGGCCCTGTCCGTCGCGGTCCACGATCTACCGGGCCGCAAGCCATGGCGGATGTTCGTCGCGCTCTTCGCGATCTACACCGCGTTGGGCGTGTGGATGAACGCGGGTATCGGGTTCATCTTCACCGATTCGCTCAGCCGCGTCGCCGCGGTGTCGGCGATGCTGCTCAGCCGTGATCCGCACTTCGCGGCGATCGGGTTCGTGTTCACCCCGTTGACGGCGGCAGTCCAGATTCCGATGGGCCTGATGGGTCATTGGTGGCCGGATCTGCTGCGGTGGAACATCACTGCGGTCGTGATGTCCGCGGCCTTCATGGCTGGTGCTGTGATTCAGGTACGTGGGATCAGCCGCGACCGTGGGTGTGCGCGATGGGTCACCGTCGTCCTGACCGTGCTGTTCGCTGTCAACCCGATGATCGTCATGTACGCGGCGAGCGGAATGAGCGAAGCTCCGTTCCTCTTCTTCGTTCTGTGGGCGACACGTCGATTGATTCGGTGGATGCGAAGCGACGACGTACACGACCTCATCGGTGCCGGCCTCGCTTTCGCTCTGGCGTACCTCACCAGATACGACGCATTGGCCCCGCTGTTCGTCGCGGTGGTGCTGGTGACCGTGGTGAGTTGGCTTCGTTTCCGTCCGACTGCTGAGGAGCGCGGCGAGGGCGCGGGGCCTGGCTTGCGGCTCTGGGCAGCAGCCCTCGACGGTGCCGTAGTGCTGATGCCGGGATTCCTTGCCTTCGCCTTGTGGTCGTTTGCCAGTTGGCTCATCACAGGTCAAGCGTTCCAACAGTTCTCGTCGGTCTACGGGAACAGTTCCATCCTGGAGCAGGCTGGTGCCGGAACCGACTCACCGATCGCCCGTCTTGCGTTCTCGATTACCGAAATGGCCGTACTCGGCCCGGCGCTCCCGGTGCTCGCGGTCCTTGCAATCATCTACGCACTTCGGCGGCGCGACACCGAAGTGGTCGTGCCTCTTGTGTTGTTCGGCGCCATCCTCGGTGCCCAAACCTTGCTCTACGTGATGGGATCGACGTTTCCCCTTCTGCGCTTCTACATTTCGATCATTCCGCTGTGTTTCGTGTTGGTCGTCCTGATCGCACCTCGCGGAGCGCCGGTCGTCACGCGTCGACCGGGGGCTGCTGCGTCACGCTCGGTATCGACGTACCCCGAGCAGTCGGGACCCTCTCTGCCCCTTGTGATCTCTCTGTGCTTGCTGGTCGGGTCGACGCTGGTCACGTTTGTCGCGATGGGTAATGCGCGGATCGCAGTGCTCGAGCATTCCATTGCCAGTGCGATCATTCCGGGCCGGCAGAACCTGGAGGAGCAGACGAATCTGCGCACGTTTGCGGCCGAGCGTCGCATCGCCAGATACCTGGACGACTTGGCTCTGCCGGAGGGGTCGGTTCTGCTCGACACCGTGCAGAGCTATGCCGTCGTGGCGTCGTCGAACAACCCTCGGCAATTCGTCGTGCCTTCCGATGCGGACTTCGTGCGCGTACTGAACAACCCCGCCGAACATCACGTCGAATACATCCTGTCGGTGCCGAACACCGGTCGCGGTGTGTCGGACGCGGTCAATCGGCGCTATCCGACGATGTACGACACCGGGGCCGGCGGTGTGGGAGCGCTGGTACTCGAGGTTCCCAACGACGGCGGCATGGACCCTTCGGCCTGGCGTTTGTATCGCGTCACCGGTGAACGGCAAACGGGTCGATGAGGCAATTCGTGTGGGAGGATTGTCCGTATGACGTGGATGGTTGTAGATGTCTTCTGAAGAAGTGCGTCCGCGTGTGCCTGGCACAGTGCGTCGCCGTATCGCTGCCGCTGTAGTCAGCTTTGCAACCGTCGCGGTGGTGACAGGAATGTTCACGACGCCGGTGGTTGCCGATTCGCCCAAGACGGTTCGGGTGGGAGCGTCGTCGAGCGGACTGACGCTCGACGGACAGCCATGGTGGCCTACCGGGCTGAATGCTTATCAACTGGCCACTGATTGGTCGGTGAACTTCGGCTGTGGCGCCATGGTCGATCTCGATGCCTACTTCGGTTCTCTGCCACCGAACTCCGTCACGCGTTTCAACGCGTTCCAGGCGCTCGCGGTGAACAAGGTGTCCGGGGAGATGGATTTCGGCCCGATGGACGCGGTGTTCGACGCTGCGGCGCGACACAATCAGTTCACGATTCCGGTGCTCTCACCCCAGGACAGCGGGTGTGATGACGGGCTGTTCAAATCCAGGGACTGGTACACCGACGAGTGGAAGGTCGCGAACCTGATCCCAGGTCGAGCCACCATGAGCTTCCAGGACTGGATGCACACCGCCGTCGACCGTTGGAAGAACGAGCCTTCCGTCGCGGCGTGGGAATTGGTGGGGGAGCCGGAACCGAGCCTGTGTACCGATGCCGCCTGCAATTGGTGGACAAGAACGTGCCCGTCTGATTCCGCGCAGGTGTTGCGGGAGTTCTTCGACACGGCAGGCGCCGAACTTCGGGCGATCGATCCGAACACCCTGATCACGGCCGGATACGTCGGGGGCGGTCAGTGCGGCACTGCGGGTGACGACTACCAGTACGTGAGCGAGTCCGACTTCGTCGACGTTCTGCAGTATCACGACTACGGAGCAGACGGGGTTCCGCTTCCGGGCGACCAGTGGAACGGACTGGCGCGTCGCATCGAACAGGCCGCGAACGTCGGGAAGCCGTTGTTGGTCGCCGAGACAGGCGAATTGGCAGGCAGTTGTGAATCACTGGCGACCAGAGCCACGAATATCGAGACGAAGCTGACGGGGCAGAAGGTGGCCGGTACGGCCGGAGCTCTCCTGTGGGCATTCGTGCCGGATCCACGGCCGAACGAATGCACAATGGATATCGGGCCTGACGATCCACTCTTCGACGTGATTGCTTCACTGGCAAGTTAGGACACTGCTAGTAGTCCACTGGGAGTTCCATCCAGTGGGAGTATGGTCACGATTTGATAACAACCTGAATCTGGTGTTGTGGCGTGATGACCGTATTTCGTTCGTATTCAATGGTATTCAGTGGCATTCACCTGTGGATAACCGAACTTGAAGACGGGTGAAGTCGCACGGGACCATCGATGCGACGCTTCCAGGACCTTCGTCCGGGTCGGCTGGGGACGGTCCGGTTGAGGTGCTGAGTTCGGAAGTTGTGTCGTACCTGTCTCTTTGGCCAGTTGCTACGTCCCGCCGTGGTCAACGTCGAAATACGATCACAACCGTTCGCCGCGGTAACGGGTAGTGCGCGGAGTGCGGCGTGCCCCTCGTGGAAGTGACATCGAGGGGTGGTGTGTAGCTCTCGCGCGCAACGAATTCCGAGTTCGAGTCAACTTGCGGCGGCATCGGCCGCCCGGTAGACCTTGTGCGCAGGCTGTACATGCGATGTGAGCTTTCGGTCGTCGAAATGAGGGGACGACCGCTGCATGCGCGTAACGGTAAGTGTGTGGAGCATCGTGTGAGCGGAGAGGTGAACGATGACTGGGTGCGCTGAACGGCCTTTCAAGACTGCTGTGGTGCCGGCTGCCGGGATGGGGACTCGTTTCCTCCCGGCCACCAAGACGGTTCCGAAAGAGTTGCTCCCCGTGGTCGATACACCCGGGATCGAGCTGGTCGCAAGCGAAGCGGCGCAAGCAGGCGCGGAACGTCTGGTAATTGTCACTGCGCCGGGCAAGGCATCGGTCGTCGGGCATTTCGTCGAGGACCTGGTGCTCGAGGGCAAGCTCGCCGCCAGCGGGAAGCACCATCTACTCGAGCGTGTGCGTCGGGCCCCGGGCCTGATCTCGGTGGAGCCGGTTGTGCAAGAGTCTCCGCTGGGATTGGGACACGCTGTCGGTCTGGTCGAATCGGTGCTGGATGCGGACGAGGACTCGTTCGCGGTGCTGCTTCCCGACGATCTGGTCCACCCCTGCGGCATTCTCGACGCGATGGCGAAGGTACGTGTCGAGCGTGGTGGTTCTGTGCTGTGCGCGTTCGACGTCGCGCCCGATCGTGTTGGGGCCTACGGAGTATTCGACGTCCAAACACCTGTGGAGGGCAGCGATCCCGATGTACTTGCCGTCGTCGGCATGGTCGAGAAGCCGGCTCCTGAGGATGCTCCGTCCACTCTCGCCGCGGCCGGACGATACCTTCTCGATCGCGCCGTGTTCGACGCGCTCAGACGAATCTCACCCGGGCAGGGTGGCGAACTACAACTGACGGATGCGATAGCGCTGTTGATCGCGGAGGGGCATCCGGTTCACGTCGTCGTCCATCACGGAACCCGCCACGATCTTGGTAACCCGGGAGGCTTTCTGCGAGCATCTCTCGACCATGCGCTCAGTCGCACCGAGTACGGACCGGAGTTGCGAGTCTGGCTGAAGGAACGATTGGATCAGCCGGATCCGCAGTTGACGTACTGAATAATGCCGTCCATGACAGCTGAGGTCGAAATATGTTTTGGTGCACGAGAATCTGCACCATGTTCGGCTAGCGCGTATGTGAATGTCGGTAGCCCGGATTCATTCACTTTGTCGGTCGATACCGCGTCGGGTGAGTTCGTCCACCAGGGACTGTGTCGAAATCGTCGCGACGATCGACGGTGGAGTCATCCCCGGCTCCGCTTCCTCAGAGGTCAGATAACCGGCGGCTACGAGGACCTCCATGATCGGAGCGTCGAAGACCTGACATGCCGTCCGCATCGTGTCCTGCGTGGGAGGGCGTTTAGCCGACAGCCATCGACTCAGCTCGGAAGGTCGAATCTTCAGCGCACGCGCAGCTTCCTGGATGTCGCCGAACGAGCGAAGTTCCAGTTGATTCTCGACCCATGCGGAGAAACCACTCATAGCGGTCATATTGCCTGAGCCGAGACGTATATGCCACTTCCTTTCGGCCACGAGTCGAGGACAATTGGATATCTGCCATGTCGTGGCAAAGTTTTGCGTCGACGATTCGCTTATTTGCAGTTACGCGACGTTGCCGACAGAGGATGACTTCTGCGCTGAGCGGGGATTATTCAGCCCGGCGTCGGCGAAGGGTGAAATCGAGGGTGAAATGCAAAAAATTCGATTGTCGGAAGCAGGAACTCAATGACAACGCCGAGTCAAGTCAGACCTCAAGGTCTTCGGAATGATGCCGCTTCGACGGCAGGGCGAACAGGCAGAATTCCTTTGTCGCCGACTACCGCTGTGTGGATGGCGATCGCGATCGCAGTTCCGATATACCGCTCGTTGCCCGGCGCCGTCACGCAGTTGTGGGCGATGGCAGTGCTTGCGGTCATCGTGGCGTCAGTAGCGCTGGGACGAGTTGCTCGGCCGCAGTTTGTCGGCGTCTGGTTGACCGCCGGCTACGCCGCTCTCGTCGCAACGGTAACAGCGACGCGTGGCAATGATATCGGCGGAAATCTTTATGTTGGAATCCAACTTTTCATAGTTCTCGGGCTCGGAATATTTGTGATGGTCGCCAATGTCCGGCGTGATCCGGGTTTTGTCAGGCGTGTATGCATTGCGTTCATAGCAAGCCAATCGGTTTCTGCTCTGGCCGCCGCTATCCAATTGGCCGGTTCATCCGTCTTCGGTTTCGGTGTTGTGAACGGTCGTGCTCCAGGTCTGGCAGGTCACCCGAACGTTCTGGGCATCATGTCCTCACTTGCGCTGATTCTGTGCCTGGGGGCTGCAGTGCGAAAGGTAGGAAATCGGGTCGTTCTGGTGCTGATATCGATTGTGAACGCGGTGGGACTGCTGGCAACCGGTAGTTTGAGTTCGTTGTCGGCATGCGCGATCGGATTGATCGTCGTGGCGATTTCTTCGCGAGTGAAGATCACCACCATCGTCAAGAGTTTTGTCGGCGCCTCTGTTCTCTTCTGGGTCGCAATCACCTACACCGAGTTCGGAAAGCACCTGGAGACGCCGGCCGATCGATACCTTCAGGTCACAGGGCAGACCAAAGCCGTCAGCACACTCGAGATCCGTAACGACACTTACGGATTCGCTTGGGATGCTATTCGCGCGCATCCGCTGTCCGGGGTGGGTCTGAACGCTGCCAATGCGGCCTCGTTCGACAACGTCACAGTCGTCCACAATGTGTTTCTACGGTCTTGGTACCAAGGCGGGGTGGTGCTTGCCCTGGCTGTGGGACTCATCATCTGCGCGACGGCATTGGTTGCGTTCAGATCGATGAAGTCCGGCAAGAACGCCGCCGCGGCCGGCGTGCTGGTCGCGATGATGACATTCGCACTGACCTCGGCATTTTTCGAGCAGGCGTACTACTGGCTACCGGTCGTACTCGCGTTTGCATGTCTTTCGGCCGGCAGTGATCGGACCGCAAGCTTCAAAGCTCACCCGCGCAACAAGAGTTGATCGGGAATTGAGCTTACGTGTTCAAGCCATGGAAGGTCTTCTCCCAGTAAGACGGGTTGCGTATCAACTGATATGTGCCTTTGATGGCTGCGATGCTCATCAAGACCCAGTAAAGCGGAGCGGTCAGGCAAGCTATCAGCAGCATAGGATTTCGCGTCTCTCGGCATGCCACCAGGTTCATGTAAAGGACTGCGGCGTTACCGAATACGAGTGACACGAGGGCGGGAAAATAGACGTAGTTGGGAAACACGTCGTGGATGACCTCGGGCTGGCCGAGAATCCAACCCAGACTGATCAGCCAGAACGCCATGTTCAGTGTCGCCACAATGGGTGTCCCCGCCATCAAGATGGTGAAGCGTAGAAATCCGACCGTGCCGAGTCCGCGCCACAGTTTCACAGGTTGACGCATGTGAACCAACCAAGTCTGCAGGTAACCCTTGTACCAGCGTGAGCGTTGTCGGATCCAGTTGATCGTGTCGCTGTTGGCCTCCTCCAGCGTCGTCGAGTTCAGAACAGCGGTCCGGTAGCCGCTCTCCGCGATGCGAACTCCGAGATCTGCGTCCTCCGTGACGTTGAAGGGGTCCCAGGCGCCGATCTCGTCGAGCACACTTCGTCGAAGGTGATTGGACGTGCCTCCCAAGGGAATCGGTGACTGACTGCGCATCAGTCCTGGGAGGATGAAATTGAACCAGAGGGCGTAGTCGGCCGTGAACCACGCGGTCAACAAATTCTGAGTCCCGTTGTGAAATGCGAGTTTCGCCTGAACGCACGCGGTATTCGATGGAAGCTTCGCGAAGGTTGCCACCACACGGCGTAACTGGAGCGGATCCGGTGAGTCCTCGGCGTCGTAGATGGTGATTATCTCGCCCGTAGAGAAGTGCAATCCGTAGTTGCAGGCTTTGGGTTTGGTGCGCGGATCTGCAGCAGGGACCTTCAAGATACTCACCACGGCATCGACTCCGGCGGCAGTCGCCGCGTCGATGGTGACGGTGTCATCCTCTTCGAGGAGCAACAGCACCTGCAATTTGTTCGAGGGGTAGTCGATCGCACGCATAGCGGAAATCAGGTCTCCGACTACTTCCGGCTCGTTGTACGCCGGCACAAGGATTGTGTAGTGCGGTAGTTCTTCATCGGAAAGCGAGCTTGCCTCCTGATCGCTGATCGTCACGATCGAGGAGGCATCCAGACCTCGTGTGAACAGCACTAGGCGATCCACCATCGCCCATACGTACCCGAGCGTGCATGCCAATGTGAGAACGATGAGCGTGGGAGTAAGGAAGAAGACCAGACACACAACGGTGATCACGAGAATCAGGAACAGGATGTTGCGCTGCCACGGATAGAACGCAACTGATGCCGACGAAATCGGTTTACGTTCACGCAGTCCGTTCACAGCATCGTGAAGTGCAACTCGTTTGAATTCTTCCGAGCTTTCGTCCTCAACCGAGAGATCGGGATCTACCACTTCTGTGCCTCCACGACAAGCCTTCCGAGGGACTGGAGCATACCTAGATCCTTGTACTGAGATTCGCTGTCGACAGTAGATATCCTGCCTCTGAGTAGAACTGCCAAGGTGTTGCTTCCATTCGAAGCCATCGATGGTTTCGGTTCGGGGAACAAGGCATTCGGTTCATGATTGTCCACTGTCAAGAGTGTGACGCGTTGTGCGGCACCGTCGCCGCGTGTCCACACGAAATTGAGGTTGCTCCAGGTGAGTAGGAGGGAGTCGTCGACAACTGTGTACATTTCCGCGACAACTCCACGAGTCAACTCAACTCGTACGGTGGGGCTGACACGTGCGTTCTGGAGATCATAGGTTGTATTGCTCGGATAGACAGACAGAGTAGACGGGCGACGCACTTGAACAACGTCCATTTGGACGGTGCGTGGTCGCATCTGGGTGTCCCAGGCAGGGTTGGGTGTGTCAGCACGAATTGTCTGGCGAGTGAGTGCCGAGGTGGAACCGAAGTATTTTCTCGGCCAATCGTATTCGTCGGTTGAGATCTCACGCCAACCGGCGGGGACGATGAGGCGTGGATCAGCAGTCGCCGGCGGACCTACTGAGACCGGAACGCTCTGAGTGGTGGGCACTGGCGTAAAAAACATCACGATTGCCGCGGCGAACACCACCAGGATCGTCCAGTTGCTGGTTGACGTCGAGGGATTCCGGAGCGGACGGTCGAACGGCTTCCATGACCTTCCACGTCGCTCGTACAGGTAGAAGAACCCGCCTACCAGTAACGCACTACCTATTGCTGGTAGCAGCTGGACGCTGAACAAGGGTGCAGTCGGGTACTGCCGCGAGAGGTAGTAGACCAAGGCAGCACCCAGGACGGACGAAGCGACGAACCCGGCGAATCCCCGTCTCCAGGTCCTACTGACGGCGATCGTCGTTGCGGCCGAGGCGACCAGCACCATGATGATGCTGTAGTCGAATCGCGTGCCGCCGAGTTCGGTCGCCAGCGTGCGGTAGATGAGCGGCGCCAGGACGATCGGAACAACCCAGATTGCCCAGTAGCGGTTCACCGGACGCAGCCCGAACATGAGAACCGCTGCGCTCCAGACAAATACCCATGCCGCGATTACATCGATATGCATCAATTCATAGTTCTCGGCAAAACGTGGCATGAGGAGTGCCTGTAAACCCAGAGAAACAAGTAAGCCGATACCACCGACAATCTTGTCCGTCTCACGGTCGTGGATCGGAAGGTCCGGGCCGCGTCGCAAATCTGTTCCGACGGCGGCTATCAGGCAGAGCAAAGGGAGGACAAAAACGTATCCGATGGCGGTACCGCTCGCGGTGCTCCTCCACAAATTGGTCCAGGTGGGCCAGAAAGCAAAGATTGTCGCGGCTGCAATCATCAGCCAACGTACTGTGAGGCGGGGGATAATTCCCGACTGCGTGCGTAGGTCGCGAATCTTCAAGATATGTAGTCCTATTCGAACTGGTCGTCCACTCCGGCTGTGTCGGCTGCAGCGAGGTTGTGTCAGCGAACCCGACTTTGGTCGACCTTACGTGATCGATCACAAGGTGCGAATCCGAGCACCGGCCGCTGCGGAACGGCCGAAGCGGGGCAGAAATCCCACATATTGAGACGAAGGAAAATTTTCTTTTCGGAGCTTGCTTGTTGCGAACTGGACGAGTGACCTGATCTTGTTTCGATGTTGAAGCCTGTATCAGCAAGGGCTGTAGGGCTATTCGCCTTCGAATTGCACATCGAATCGGCAATAGGGACCAAGATCCCTGCCGGGGACGTAGGTCCCCAACGGCGCAGGCACCTTATGTCGGCGAAAGTCATTGCGTTGGTTACCAATGGAAATGATCCTCTATTCAGGCCGTATCGGTAATGCGTTGCCCTGTGGCAACCGCCTACTGACGAGTAAGGTCCTTCGCTTTGCCGCACTTTCGTCGAAGTAACGCGATAGTTGCCTCTGAATCGATCTTTCGTTCTGTTGTTCCAGGCGCTCCGCCTCCGAACGGTGAGAGGCAAAGCGCTTGCGTTGCGGCCACATTGGAATAGGTAGGGGTGCGGGCGACTACAGGCCTGAACTGGGGCGACTTTGCGTTTGATCCTGCGCGCGGACAGTGCTGAAATGTAATCCACTCGGAGCGTGAGAGCGTTCCGATTCTCGAACAATTGCACTCTTCGGATCGAAGCGAGCAATTTGCTGTTCCAGTGAATTGCTCAAATCTGGTGAATCACGCTCAACACCTGTCAACGACACACGGATTCAACGACACACGGATTCCACGAATGAGGAAGGGACTGATCACGTGACGGCGCTCGACGTGTCCACACTGGGCAAGACCAAGCACACGCTTCCCCGCGCAGTGCCCGACCTCCGCCGCGGATCGACTTCTCGGAGGGAATGGGAAACGGCGTACCGCAGAAGGCTGTTCCTGGGCGATTCGGTGATCATCGTGGCGACGGTTTTCCTGGCTCAATGGCTGCGATTCGGTGGAGACAGCCGCGCAGTGAGCCCCGGAATCCTCGGGCAACTCAGCTACACCGGTGTGTCAATTGCATTGGCGGCGATGTGGTTATCGTCGTTGGGGATCTTTCGCACTCGCTCGATTCGTGTGATCGGCAGCGGACCCGAAGAGTACAGGCGAATCTTCGTCGCGACAGTTCGCCTCTTCGGACTCATTGCGATTGTCAGCTTGCTGTTGCAGTTGGACATCGCGCGGCTCTATCTGGCCTTCGCATTTCCTGTCGGTCTGACCGCGCTGATGGCGAGCCGCTGGATCTGGCGAAAGGTGATTGCGAGGAAGCGCTCGCGCGGCGATTTCCAGACGTCCGTCTTAGTCGTGGGAAGCCCGGTTGCAGTCAAGAAAATGGCCCAAACCTTCGAACGAGCTCCCGGTGACGGGTACCGGGTCGTGGGCGTCTGCCAACCCAGTCAACTAGGTCGTCGCGACAGAGTCATCGTGGTCGACGGCAACGAAATACCGGTCCTCGGGGACGAGCACGATGTGACCGACGCACTCGACTTGGTCGGAGCCGATGCGGTGGCGGTTACGGCGACGGAACACCTCGGCTACGACGGTATGCGGAAACTGGCCTGGGATCTGGAGTGTAAGGACGTCGATCTTGTTGTGGCACCGGGAATCCTGGATGTTTCCGGTCCGCGACTGTCGATGCGGCCGGTGGCGGGCCTTCCACTGATTCACGTCGAACGTCCGCGATACCACGGTGCTCAACGGTTCGCCAAGACAGCCTTCGACGTCGTTTTCGCATCTGTAATTCTCATTTTGATCAGTCCCGTTTTGATCGTGACGGCGTTGGCAGTCAAGTTCACCAGTCGGGGTCCTGTGCTCTATCGGTCGGAGCGAATGGGATTGGACGGGGTTCCCTTTCCGATGCTGAAGTTCCGATCGATGGTTCAGAACGCAGATACGCAGGTCGACAGCCTGCTGTCGGATAACGAGGGCGCCGGTGTCCTGTTCAAGATGCGTGACGATCCTCGGGTTACCAAGGTGGGGCGCGTCATTCGAAAGTTTTCGATTGACGAGTTGCCTCAGTTCGTCAATGTGCTCCGGCGCGAGATGAGCGTAGTTGGTCCGAGACCGCCGTTGAGGCGTGAGGTAGAGGCATACGACGGGGCCGTGAAAAGGCGACTGCTGGTCAAACCGGGTATCACCGGTTTGTGGCAGGTGAGCGGGCGCTCGGATCTTTCGTGGGAAGAAACCGTTCGGCTGGATCTGTCCTATGTCGACAACTGGTCGATGGTCGGGGACGTGATGATCGTCGTGAAGACGCTCAAAGCCGTAATGGCTAGTGACGGCGCATACTGATCCGTTCAGTCAGTCAGTCAGTCTTTCGTATTCGTATCGCGAATCCGATTCGCCATTCCCGGCGAACCCTGCCTGGGATCCGAAGTAAGGGAACTGCGCAATGCACACTGGCCAATCGGTGGTGCTCGATGAGAACTTTGGGGGAGCAGGCTCGATGTCATCAAAAAAATACTCGATGTATTTGGCGGTGATTCCAACGTATCGGAATCCGTGCATCGAGGTGTTGCGTGAGATGGAGGAAGGAAATCTCGATATTCTGGCTTCGGACTACGGGTTGGATTCCACGGTACGAACTGGCATCGACACGGATTTCTACGACCGCGTTCGACGGATCGGAATCTTCGGTGACAAGGTTCTTCTTCAGGTGGGTTCTTGGAAAAATCCGCTTTCAGCGTCCGTGACTATCCTGGATTTGAACCCCCGTAGTCTCACATCGTGGAGTATTTTGGTCCTTCGACGAATAGCGCGTCGCCGTACTCTTCTTTGGGGCCATTTGCATCCCAGGCAAGGTTCTTCGTCGAAGACGGCTTTCCTTCGGAGAACGATGCGCCGCTTGTCTCAGGGGACCATTCTTTACGGGTACGCCAGTGTGGTCCCAGCCAAGCTCGAGGTTCCAGGCCAACCAGTTTGGGTTGCACCCAATTCTTTGTACAAACGCGCTGACATCAACGCTGGTAACACCGGTGAATCGCGTAAATCAATTGTCTATGTCGGCCGATTGGTTGCCGAGAAGAACGTCGATCAATTGGTTCCGGCTTTCCACCAATCAGGCCTCGTCGACGAGGGTGCCGTGTTGGAAATCGTGGGTTTCGGCAATGCGGTGGAAACGATAGAACGGCAAATTCTCGATTTAGGTCTGGAAGAGTCCGTTGTGGTACACGGACGCATTGAAAGTCCGATCGAACTTGCTGAAATCTACGCACGCTCAATCATGTCGATCTCTCCCGGATACGTCGGGTTGAGTGTCACTCAGAGTTTGGGATTCGGAGTCCCGATGCTGTACCCCGAGGACGCCCCGCACGCCCCCGAGATCGAACTTGCTGCTGTCGGTCCTATGCAGAGTTACTCACCGACGACCGAGGAGTCGCTGGCTGCGGCGCTGCGAGACTACTTCTTGCATCTTGTCTCCAATCCCGTTCCAGCGGAGAAAGTTTCAGCGAAGGTAGGGGATCTCTATTCCGCCGAAACCATGGCATCGGGGATCTCTGCTGCGTTGCGAGGTCAGGTCGTCGAATTCGACAATGAGGGATGGCCCAAGGAGATGGTCGTACGATGAGCAACCGATCACGCCTACCGTCAGGTGTCAGGCGAGCCCTTCGCGGAATAATGAATGGACTCGCAATATCGAACGGGAATGTTTCAGTAGGGCGCGACTTCAACGCCGGCCGTGGAGCCATCATCAGTGCGCCTCACCGGCTGAATATCGGCGATAATGTCAGCGTCGGACCCCGAACCGTTATTCAGGTAGACGGCTCCATCGGATCCCACGTCATGATCGGAATGAACGTCTACATCGTGGGGCGCGAAGACCACGCGATCGACGAGGTGGGTATTCCGATGCTCGCGTCGACGTGGGTGGGGGACCGTCAGCCTGGTGCACGCGATTCTGTCGAAATTGGAACAGACGTATGGATAGGCGCCTGTTCGGTGATATTGAGCGGTGTGAAGATCGGTGACGGTGCGGTTATCGGAGCCGGTTCGGTCGTGACGAACGACGTCGAGAGTTTCTCGGTGAATGTCGGAGTTCCGGCACGGAAAGTCGCCGAACGATTCGAGAGTGACACGGAGAGAAGTGCACACCTGCAAGCTGTGCACGGACTGCCGTCCTAAGTTAGCTGAAAAGGGAAATGAGCACGATGGATAATCAGGGAAATAAAATCCTGATCGTGGGAATCAACTATTCTCCTGAGCCAACCGGTATCGCTCCCTACACGGAGGGTTTGGCAAATGCGATAGCGGATGCCGGTGCTGACGTCAGGGTAGTGACAGGGTATCCGCACTATCCATTCTGGCGAAAGATGGATGGCTTCTCAGGTCTGTCTTCCGTAGAGCAGTCAGAAAATCTGACGGTTCAAAGACTTCGTCATTACATCCCCCGGAATCCCAGCTTCCTGCGAAGAATTCTGATGGAGGCAAGTTTCGCTTTGAGGGCGACCTGGGCGACTCTTTTCCATCGAGCAGACCTCATACTGTGTTTAAGTCCTACACTTTTGTCCTCGGCGGCATTTGTCATCAGGACCAGGCTCCTTCGATCGCGCACACCCGTGGTGCTGTGGGTGCAGGACTTCTACGGACTGGGCGCGTCCGAGACCGGTCAGCTGAGCGGAGGCCTGTCGTCTCTCGTCGATCGAGCCGAATCCTGGATCTTGCGAAAGTCCGATCACGTCGTCGTGATCCACCCGCGGTTCGCGAAGCATGCGCAGGACAACCTCGGAGTCGACTCGAGCAGCGTCACAGTCATCAGGAACTGGACCCACCTGGATCTCTCCCAGTCTGCCTGCACCCGAGAAGATTCGCGAAAGCGATTGGGCTGGGGGCCGGAACAGAAGATAGTTCTGCATGCCGGCAATATGGGTGCAAAGCAAGGGCTCGAGAATGTGGTGAACGCCGCGCATTTACTTGGGCCGCGCCAGTCCGACATCAAATTCGTACTGATGGGGGATGGGAATCAGCGGGCCCATCTCGAAGAGCTGTCCGAGGGATGCACCGGGATCGAATTCATGGATCCTGTTGGCGGCGAGGACTTCACCGATGTGCTGCGAGCAGCGGACGCATTACTTCTCAACGAGTTGGCCGATCTTCGCAGTATGGCCGTTCCGAGCAAACTTACATCGTATTTCGCTTCAGGGGTACCTGTCGTCGCGGCTACATCTTCGGACAGTGCCTCCGGCGAGGAGATCGCCCTGTCCGGGGCGGGAGTACGTGTTGACGCCGGAAATCCGGAAGCATTGGTACGTGAAATAGAGATGCTGGTTTCCGACCCCGTCCGTGCCGCTCAACTCGCGCGAAACGGGGGGGAGTACGTGCACGAAACCTTGTCTCCCGGCTCTGCCACCACCGCGTTCGGTGACCTCTTCGACGGACTCATCAATCGAGACAGTTTGCCGACTCGACCGACGCAAGCCCGAGCGCGATGACACACCCGCAGCTCTCCCTCGGCGAATTCACCGGGGCAGGATACGACAAGGGACGTCCGGCATCAGTGCAGGTCGCCTGGCTCGCGGTGGCACCACTGTTCCGGGCCTGGTTCGTGCCGGCACGCATACGAGTTGCCATTCTCAGACTGTTCGGCGCTGAGATCGGTGATGGAGTCCTGATTCGGCACGGCGTGAAGATCCATTGGCCGTGGAAACTGTCGATCGGTGATAACACTTGGGTGGGTGAGGGAGCATGGATCCTCAATCTCGAACCGGTGAGTATCGGGTCGAACAGTTGTGTCTCGCAGGACGTCTTTCTGTGCGCGGGCAGTCACAGCAGACAGTCACGGACTTTCGAGTTCGACAACGGACCGATCGTCATCGGCAACGGAGTGTGGATTGCGGCCAGGTCCACAATTCTCCGCGGCACGTCGGTCGGTGACCACTCGGTTATCGGCGCAAATTGCCTTGTTACATCCGATGTTCCGGCGAGTTCGATCGTCCGCGCCCCGGTTTCGTCGATCGGACGACCATGAAGGGCGCACGACCGCGCTGCGCCGGGGTTCCGCACTCGTTCGAGTGCCCGGGTGGTGGAACATGAAGGTGATGACGAACCCCTTGGTGGTTCAGTTCACGGGAATCGCCGGCGGACGTCTTGTCGGTGCGTTGATTCAGGCACTGAGTATGGTCCTACTCGCGCGTATCTCCGGTCCGTCCGGCTTTGGAATCTTCGCTGCGGCTTATGGTGTCGGACTGGTGCTTCAGAACATTCTGAACTTCGGGTTCACCCCATTTCTGGTTCGGATCCGTGCGTTGGGTGACCAGGAACCCCTCATCGCGTCGACCTTGGAGTTCTCGCGCCGCGCCAACCTGGCCGTCGGTGCATTGCTGGCATTTACCGCGGCGGTAGCCGCGGTCTTCGAGCCGAAGCTTTGGTTCGTAGTGCCGTTGACAGCTTGGGTTGTTCTGGACAATTACGTCGAGACGCTGCTCTCGCTACCACTCGCTGACGGGAATACCTGGCAGAACGCGGTGTCGTTGCTCCTCCGGCGAGCACTTGCTCTCGTTTTTGTTGCGGCCGCTTGGCTCGCAGGAGTCGACGCAGTGTTCTGGTATTCCGTGGGCCTCGCGTTCTCTTCGATGATCGCTGTCTTCGTGGCCATTCGGCTCGGACCGGCGATCACTCGTGTCAGATCGAGACGCTCGTACAAGTCGATCATCGGCAAGTCCTCGCACTTCTGGTTGAATTCCGTTGCTACTCAGACGCGCAACTTCGACGTACTGCTGGTTGGACTTGTCACGTCACCGGCCGTCTCCGGAATCTACGGCGTGACGAGTCGTATCACCACTCCGTTGCGGCTGATTCCCACATCGTTTGCGGCAGTTCTCATGCCTGCGGCGGCGCGCTCGACGACCGGGCGAATCACCCAGGGCATTCTGCGACCCGCGATGTACGTATGCATCGCAAGCGCGGTGATCTTCGGTGTGATCGCAGCTGTCATCCCTGTACTCGTTCCACCGATTTTGGGCGATGCGTACGTAGACGCGGTACCGGTAATGCAGGTCGTCTGCTTCAGTTTGATCTTCGCAGCGATCTCGTCCCAATTGAATGCGATCCTGCAAGGTACGGGCAGAGTTGAAATCGTCTCCTACATAACGGTTGTGAGCACCTTGATCTGCCTCGTCGGAATCGTGCTGGCTGCCCCCCGTTACGGGGCGCTCGGAGCGGGGTGGTCGCTCTCGCTCAGCTATGTACTTCAAACCGCATTGCTGACCTGTGTCGTTGTCGTTGCAATGAGGAGGGATCCCCATGCGTAGGTTCTTCATGAGTATCGCAGCAGCTCAGGGCAATCTGGGTGACATCGAGATACGCCGAACAGCAGTCGACTACATGCGTGAACTGGGGTTCAGACCCGTTGTATTTTCGGGCAGTATGAGCGCGGAGTACGTCGATGCCTTCGATTGGGAACCAACCGACGAGGTGATGGATTCGGGTATCAGCTTCTGGCGAGCGATTTTGTCCGATACAGTGCGCCGAAAGCGGGCAGTGATCGTGATGGCACCTGGGCCGGCGGTTCTGGGGGCATCAGCAGCAAGCGTCGTCAAGCACTCTTTGTTGGTGACAGTCTTTGCGGTGCTTCGCATGTTCGGTACACGAGTCCTCGTTTTGGGACGGTCGATCGAGGTACGAAGCCCAATGGCGGCAGTACCCGAGAAGATCCTCGTCGGCGTAGCCGACGTCTACGCGGCACGTGACAAAAGGACGTGTGAGTACCTGCGAGGTAAGAGTCGGTTCTATCCCGATCTCGCGTTCGGGGCCGGTGTATCCGACGGAGCGAAGTCTGCTGGCCGAGAATCTGCGCGCCGAGAAATAGCCTTGCTTTCACTTCGGCATGACCGACCGGTGAACTACGCGTCCCTTCGGTCGATCCAAAGTCAGTTCTCGGCAAATGGTTTGGATTTGATGGCCTGTTGCCAGGTTGTCGAGGACGACAGCCACAACCGCGAAGTTGCTGCGACGCTGGGTATTCCCTACGTGGGATGGGACGATGACACGACCCATCGGCAACAGGAGTCGGCTGTCCGCGCCCTGTACGAGCGCGCCGCCGTAACCGTCAGTGACCGCCTCCATGTTTTGATCCTGAGCGCTCGAGGCGGATCGATACCGGTGATGTCGGGTAGTAGTTCGGTACCGAAGCTGAGGGATTCGCTGGAACCGGTACTCGCACCGCAGGCCTCCTGGATGGACGATGCGACGGGTGGCAGCTTGAATCTAGGGCACGACGAATCTACCCGAATCTCTCGCGGAATGGATTCCGCTGCCGCGGAACTGGAGGATCTGAGATCGCGGATCAAGGAGGCAGTAATGCCGTGAGGGTTTCTCAGTTCTGGTTGTGGGTTCGCTGCTCCCACACAACACAATTCGGCCGATGACTACTCGCAGACAAGTATCTGCTTCGAGGACGGAGTTTCAAGTGAAACGTGCACTGATTACCGGAATTACAGGCCAAGACGGTTCATACCTGGCCGAGCTGTTGTTGAGCAAGGGATACGAGGTCCACGGACTTATTCGTAGATCGTCCACGTTCAATACGGCTCGAATCGATCACATGTATGTGGATCCCCACACGCCGGATGCAAAACTGTTCCTTCATTACGGAGATCTCAGCGACGGGGCGCGTTTGGTCACTCTTCTCGCACAGATACGCCCGGACGAGGTCTACAACCTCGCAGCGCAGTCACATGTACGGGTAAGTTTCGACGAGCCCGAACATACCGGAGACACGACGGGAATCGGGTCGATCAGGTTGCTCGAAGCAGTCCGGATGGCTGGTCTCGAATGCAGGTTCTACCAGGCGTCCAGTTCCGAGATGTTCGGTGCGACACCGCCTCCGCAGGACGAGCAGACTCCCTTCTATCCGCGATCGCCGTACGGTGCGGCGAAGGTGTACTCGTACTGGATCACCAAGAACTACCGCGAGGCGTACGGGATCTTTGCCGTGAACGGAATTCTGTTCAACCACGAATCTCCGCGGCGAGGCGAAACATTCGTAACTCGCAAGATCACGCGAGCGGTGGCGCGGATCAAGGCCGGCCTGGAAAACGATTTGTACATGGGTAATCTCGATGCAATCCGCGACTGGGGCTACGCGCCGGAGTACGTGGAGGGAATGTGGAGGATGCTTCAGGCCGACGAGCCGGACGATTACGTGCTCGCGACAGGCGGTAACTACTCGGTCAAGGATTTCCTGACGGTGGCCTTCGAGCACGCCGGTCTGAACTGGGAAGATCATGTGCGCTTCGACGAGCGCTATCTGCGGCCGACGGAAGTAGATGCGTTGATCGGAGATGCAGGTAAGGCGGAGCAGAAGCTCGGCTGGAAGGCGACTGTACATACCCCCGAGCTGGCTCGAATCATGGTCGATGCGGACATCGAGGCTCTGAAGTGTGAGGGCAAGCCGTGGATCGACCGCCCGAACCTGGTGGATTGGGAGCATGCTCGATGACGGGGGAGTACGCGCAGAAGTCCCTCGATCGGAACGATGCGGTGTACGTCGCGGGCCATCGTGGACTCGTGGGTTCAGCGATCTGGCGTCGTTTGGAGGCCGACGGTTTCAATCGCCTTGTCGGTCGCACGTCCGCCGAACTCGATCTTCGCGACCGCGGTGCCGTGTTCGAGTTCTTCGCCGCCGAGAGGCCGAAGAACGTGGTCCTCGCGGCAGCCAAGGTGGGCGGGATACTGGCGAACAGCACACTGCCGGTGGACTTCATCTCCGACAACCTTCGCATCCAGGTGAACGTGATGGACGCGGCGGCCGAGTTCGACGTAGATCGCCTGCTGTTCCTCGGATCATCCTGCATCTACCCGAAATTCGCTCCTCAACCGATTCGCGAAGAATATTTGCTGACCGGTCATTTGGAACCGACGAACGATGCATATGCCATCGCCAAGATCGCGGGAATCCTGCAGGTACAGGCTGTTCGAAAGCAGTTCGGGCGTCCGTGGATCTCCGCGATGCCGACCAATCTCTACGGCCCGGGTGACAACTTCTCTGCCAAGGGCTCTCATGTGCTGCCAGCCCTCATCAGACGCTTCGACGACGCGCGCCGTGATGGAGCTGCTTCAGTCGTGAACTGGGGCACCGGGACGCCGAGGCGCGAGTTTCTCCACGTCGACGACATGGCGGATGCCTGCCTTCATTTGCTCGACCACTATGACGGAGCAGAACACGTCAATGTTGGTACAGGCGAGGACCAGAGCATCGCGGAGATCTCTGCGATCGTGGCGGACGAGATCGGGTTCGACGGCGAGATCGAGTGGGATCATTCGAAACCTGACGGGACGCCGCGGAAGTTGCTTGACATCGGGAAGCTTCGAGATTTGGGGTGGCAGCCCAAGATTGATCTTCGTGCGGGGATCGCATCGACCGTGGAGTGGTATCGACAGAACGTCGATTCGATCAGGACATGAAGTACTACAGCATTATTCGACGTAAACTCGACTTCGACAGGCAGACATCGTTATGACTTCTCGTATTGCGGTATTCGGCACAGGCTACCTCGGGGCGACACACGCAGCTTGCATGGCCGAGTTGGGTCACGAGGTTCTCGGGGTGGATGTTGATCCGAACAAGCTCGCTATGCTCGAAGCTGGGGAGGTTCCTTTCTACGAACCGGGACTCGAGGAAGTACTGCGCCGCAACATAGCCGCGGGACGTCTTCGATTCACGGCTTCCTACGAGGAGGCCGCAGAGTTCGCCGACATCCACTTCCTCGGCGTCGGTACGCCGCAGAAGAAGGGGGAGTTCGCGGCCGACATGCGTTTTGTCGATTCGGTGATCGAGACACTCGCACCCCTCTTGACCAGGCCGACCGTAATCTTCGGGAAATCAACTGTGCCAGTCGGTACAGCAGAGCGATTGGGTGCGCGGGCACGGGAACTGGCGCCTGCCGGACAAGACGTGGAGGTGGCGTGGAACCCGGAATTTCTCCGGGAAGGCTACGCGGTGAAAGACACGCTTCACCCGGACCGGCTTGTGCTCGGGGTCGACCGCAATCGACCCGGACGTGCGGAATCGATTGCGCGTGAAGTGTACGAGCAACTCTTGAACGAAGGTATTCCCTTTGTTGTGACCGACCTTGCGACTTCGGAGTTGGTCAAAGCATCAGCCAATGCATTTCTGGCAACGAAGATCTCGTTCATCAATGCGATCTCGGAGGTGTGCGAGGCTTCAGGTGCGGATGTGACCGTTCTTGCCGATGCCATCGGCCACGACGAGAGAATTGGTAGGCGATTCCTCAACGCCGGAATCGGTTTCGGTGGGGGCTGCTTACCGAAGGACATCCGTGCTTTCATGGCACGTGCTGGTGAGCTGGGAGCAGATCAAGCACTCACTTTCCTACGCGAAGTCGACAACATCAACATGCGTCGTCGTACTCGGATGGTCGAACTGGCTCGAGAAGCGTGTGGTTCTCTACTCGGAGCCAATGTGGCGGTTCTCGGTGCAGCCTTCAAGCCTGACTCCGACGACGTGCGCGACTCACCTGCGCTGAACGTTGCCGGGCAGATTCAGCTGCAAGGCGCTGCCGTCAATGTCTATGACCCGAAGGCGATGGGAAACTCGAAGGCGTTGTTCCCCACCCTCACTTACACTTCGAGCGCACTTGAAGCGTGTGCAGGCGCTGATGTCGTCTTGGTTCTGACCGAGTGGACCGAGTTTCGAAAGTTGTTGCCGTCGGACCTCGAACCTGTCGTCCGCAAGAAGGTCATCATCGACGGACGTAACTGTCTGCAACCGACCACCTGGCGCGACGCAGGGTGGACCTACCGAGGTCTCGGAAGGCCGTAAACCGGTGAAACCTTCACGGAGGGTAGGTGTTGTAGGCATCGAGGGGAAGTAGCCGTGTGCCCGGGACCAAAGTCCGTCAGCGAGCGAGCTGTGGCCGGGGGAGATGCTGGGATAGCCGCTCGTGCATCACAGGGTGAGGGGCATGATGCCTTGTTCGGTTGGTATGCATCAACTTCCGGCGGCAAGTTGCGTAGTTGGTCGTCGACGGACGTTGGTCCTACGGCCCGCTGTGGTATGTGACCCTTTCATGGTCGTCACGGTCGACTGACGATTTCTAGGAAGTTTCGAGGCTCCGTTGCGGTGGTGAAAAGACCAATGACGCAGTAGAGTTCAGCCTGGCTGCACGTTGTGTCTGCTCTGCGCGATGTGTGAGTGGGCCCGATGTCAGTGTCGCGGGTTTGTCAGTGTCGCGTGTTCGCCACTTCCCGATCATGCATCGGCCAGGAAGTGAGATGTGTGAGATGCCGTGAAGGCCTCTCCCCCCTGGCTGTTTCGGCAAATACCTCGCGCTGTGACGCAGGGACACGCGATAGAAGATTGGCTGCCTCGTTCAGCCTGCATTGAGTGCAGCGGCTCGACAGCGGCTGTCGATTACTACTCGAAGACGTGATACGTGTTCGAGCCGAAGGAGATTCGACGATGGATGTACGGGACTACCTGAAGATTTTGCAGGCACGGTGGAAGATAGTCGCTGTCGTCACTGTGGTCGTGATCTTGGGCGCATTGGGCGCCTCGTTGATTGCCACGCCGATCTACCAGGCTTCCACGCGCCTGTTCGTGTCGACTTCTACCGGAACAACCGTGAACGAGGCTTACCAAGGTAACCAGCTCTCACAGCAGTTGGTCACTTCCTACGCCAAGCTC
Organism: Rhodococcus sp. RCBS9; assembly: GCF_029457415.1. Classification (NCBI taxonomy): domain Bacteria; kingdom Bacillati; phylum Actinomycetota; class Actinomycetes; order Mycobacteriales; family Nocardiaceae; genus Rhodococcus; species Rhodococcus sp. RCBS9. Next base: position 4,000,263 of record NZ_CP120422.1, read on the forward strand.
CTTACCGGCGAGACACTGGCACAGAGAACGATCGATTCAGTCGGGGCCGATCGACTCGGCGGGCTTTCCGCTGCGGAGATTTCGTCCAAGGTGACCGCCACATCGGCGCCGGATACAGTACTGCTCGATTTGAGCGTGCAAGATGCGTCGCCTGAACTGGCACGTGAAATCGCAAATGCGCTCTCGGACGAGTTTGTCGTGATGGTCAAAGATCTGGGTACTCCCGCAAATGGTGGCACAGCACCTGCGCGCGTCGTTGTCGAACAGCGAGCACAAACTCCCGTGGAACCGGTGTCGCCGAAGACTTCGCGGAACGTGGCGCTCGGTGCCGCGATCGGGCTTCTGCTGGGGATCGGGTTGGCTGTGGTGCGTGATCGCCTGGACAACACCGTCAAAGAGCGCAAGGTGGTCGAAGACATCGCCGGCGCGGCGATGGTGGGAACAATTCCGTTCGACAAGGAACGCGAAGTTCATCAAGCGATCAACTTCCACGAGGGCAACTCCGCAAGTGCCGAGGCGTACCGCGAGCTGCGAACCAATCTGCAGTTCCTGGCCGTGGATCGCCCACCGAGTGTCATCGTCGTTACGAGTTCTCTTCCCTCCGAGGGAAAGACCACGACTGCGGTGAACATCGCACTCGTGTTGGCCGAGGCAGGCAAGAAGGTGTGTCTCGTCGAAGGTGACCTCCGTAAGCCTCGCGTTTCGAAGTACCTCGGACTTATCGGAAGCGTCGGTCTGAGCTCGGTCCTGGCCGGGCAAGCAGATCTCGACGACGTACTTCAAGTCACGAGCAATGCTGACCTGACGGTTCTTGCCTCAGGTCCGATTCCCCCGAACCCGAGCGAACTGCTGGGGACTGACACTGCCCATGCGGTCTTTACCGATCTCCGCAGAAGGTTCGACTACGTCATCATCGACGCCTCGCCGTTGCTTCCGGTTACGGATGCTGCAGTTCTTTCAGCGCTGGCGGACGGTGCGCTAGTGATTGCTCGTCACGGCACGACGAAGAGGGAACAGCTGAGCAGGGCGGTCGGCAATCTCCACAGTGTGGGCGCGACGATTCTCGGTACTGTCATCACGATGACCCCGCTGAACGGTCGTGGTGTCTACGAGTACAAGTACTACTACGATTCCGATCCGGTTGTCGCTGACGTGGCCGTGGAAGGTTCCGTGGACAGCAATCCAGTCGGCGAACGAAAGGTCACGTCGACAGTCATCTGACCTGGTCGTACTTTAAAATCCCGACGCCTCATAGGGCCCTCGAGCAATGCTCGGGGGCCCTTCTCTGTGTGGTGAATCGGACGCAATCTCCAGTCGGGTCCTCTGAGTCTGCGACGCGCACTGCCGGAATGCAGGTTCATCGGCCGTCGCAGTAATCGGGTAGGCACGGGCATGCGGGATGTGACGCTGCGGTCTCAGCTGTCCCTGCTTGACCGGTGCCTCTATGACTGTCGATCTGGTTGCGACCGACGAGGCCTTGTGGGTGTCTTGGTTGGAATCGCGTAGCGAGTGTGGCGGACCGCAGGCGGACCAGCCCGATTCGGCCTCGAGAGTTTCGCAACGCCTAGATGTCGATCTGGCATCCCTCGATGGATTTGGACAGCGGGTGCGGGGGTTGTCGGCCAGCTGCGACTCAGCATGAACGAGTTCTTGGCCGATGTCGGTGGTCATATCGGCCACGGGGTCCGTCGGTCGGAGGGCCGGAAAGGGATAGCGTCGACTGCTCTGGGTGAGGTGCTCGCGTATGTCGGCGACCCGGTGGGGCTCAGTCGCGTCCTGGTTACCTGCGACGAAAGGAACCCGGTTTCGCGTAAGGCAATCGAAGCGTGCGGGGGTTTACTCGAGAGCGTGCGCCCAGCTGATCAGTTGTCCCGCAATGTCGGTTGTTCGAGAGACACGCTCCGCTACTGGGTGCGAACGAGCGTGTCGAGCGTCCGTTGACCCTACACGGCCACACACGTTTGCCATGGCCATAGCCATAGCCATCGGTAGCGGTCGCCCCGCTTTGCAGCCGAGCGGCTGCGCAACTCGCATGTCCCTAATTGGGCTGTGCTGCAAGCATTTCAGGACCTCACAGGCGATCGCTGGCGGTCCACACTCCTCCTTTTGCATGTCTGAATTCTCGGTGTCGCCCGATCGTAGGTTCGCGCAATGCCGGCCAGGAGTAGGTAAGACGCCCAGAGGCGAAGTGTCGAACAATCGTCCAGGGCTGAGTCGACGCTGAGCGCATCAAAGTATGGATTGCAGAGTGTTTACCAACCGCGTGCTGGTTTTCGTCCAAACGCGGAGCCCAAATGGGCTAGGCGATGAAAACTATAGGTACGCAATGGTAATGGTGAGCAATGTTCACTCCTTCTTGTCGGAGGGTGAATAACTGACGTCAATGCTGGCGTCGGGAAGAACTTCGGAAAGCGCTATTGCCACGCTGTCCGGAATGTGGCAAACTCCTCACTGGTACTGACCAGCTAGCCGAAGAGTTGCCAAGATGTGAGTCCTGGCAATATCGAGGCCGGCGACGTCAGCGGGCGAGGAGAAATCGCCGATCGTCCTGTGTTTGGGTTGTTAGTGGACTCTGCTTCAATCACGGGGTGTGAGCTGCGGCAATGCCGCAATAATCGACAGTTGGGCCGAGGCCTGACAATAGTCGCCGGGTTAACTGCAAGGCGCACGTAATGCGACCATTCGCACTGAACGCAGCAATGCGGAGCAGTTGCTTCGCTGTCGAAGTTTCGGGAATCGGCAAGGCGGTCCGATGGACCTCGGCCGGTGAACATCTTCAGGCCGAATTCTGTGCATGGGGAAAGGTTTCTGAACACATGACGGTTCTCGAGATGGCCGCGCCCACGAAAGAGCGGCCACAACAACACCGACGAGTAACGCCGGAGAGGGCCGGTGGAGTTTCCGCACGCAGGAAATGGCAATCTGCGTATCTTCGTCGTCTGGCGATCACCGACACGATCATCGTTGCGGCAGTTGTGTTTCTGGCTCAATGGTGGCGATTCGGTAGCGACGCGGATGTCGTCGACGGTGAAGCATTCGGCCATTTCAGCTACACCGCACTGTCTTTCGCCCTGATTGTCGGCTGGTTTGCCGTACTGAGGGTATTTCGGACCAGATCTCCTCGCGTGATCGGAAGCGGCCCTGAAGAGTACCGATTGATCGCTGTCGGAACGCTCCGCCTGTTCGGACTGATTGCGATCGCCAGCCTTCTCCTTCACCTGGAGATCGCGCGCCTGTACCTTGCCGTGGCGTTTCCGATGGGATTGACCGCCTTGATCGCGAGTCGTTGGATCTGGCGACGGGTGATTGCTCGTGAGCGAGCCCGAGGTGAATTTCGAACTGCCGTACTTGTGGTCGGTGTGCGAGGGGCGGTTGTCGATCTTGCACGCAACCTCGAGCGCGACGATGCCCATGGATACCGAGTTGTCGGAGTCTGCGTACCCGGCTACGGAGGAGACGTGGGCGAAGTTGTCACAGTGAACGGTCGGGACATTCCGGTGCTCGGAGACGAGCACAGTGTCACGAACGCAATCGAACAGGTCGGTGCCGACACGGTGGCAGTGACGGCGTCGGAGCGGTTCGGACCGGAAAGGCTGCGCACGTTGGCCTGGGATCTCGAGCGCGATCATGTGGACCTTGTTGTTGCACCAGGGATTCTGGATGTGTCCGGGCCGAGGCTCTCGATGCGCCCGGTCGCTGGATTTCCGCTGATCCATGTCGAGCGTCCGCGCTATCACGGCGCGCAGAAGTTCACGAAGACGACCTTCGACATCGTCTTCTCAACCGTGGTACTCGCCGTGATCAGTCCGGTGCTACTGGCGGCTGCGATCGCCGTCAAGCTCACGAGCAAGGGGCCGGTTCTGTACAAGTCCGAGCGGATGGGGTTGGACGGTCAGCCGTTCCCCATGCTCAAGTTCCGCTCGATGGTCCAGAATGCGGATTCACAGGTCACGGCGCTGATGAAGGAGAACGAAGGCGCCGGAGTGCTTTTCAAGATGCGAGACGATCCGCGTGTGACGACGGTCGGTCGATTCATGCGCCGATACTCGATCGACGAGTTGCCCCAGTTCGTCAATGTCCTCCGGCGTGAGATGAGCGTTGTAGGCCCGCGGCCACCGCTTCGGCGCGAGGTCGAGATGTACGACGGTGCGGTCAGTCGTCGGCTACTGGTCAAGCCCGGTGTCACCGGCCTGTGGCAGGTCAGCGGACGTTCTGATCTTTCGTGGGAAGACACTGTCCGCCTGGATCTTTCCTACGTCGACAACTGGTCGATGATGGGTGACGTCATGATCGTCGCGAAGACGCTCAAGGCGGTGGTGGGAAGTGATGGCGCCTACTGACAAGAAGGCGGTACCGGCGCCTTGCGAAAATGAGGCACCGAACAATCCGCTGATCTTGCGAACGGCATTGGTGATCGCGGTCATCGGCGCGAGCGGAGCCTTTCAGGCGTACACGCAGAGGACAGCGCTCGGATCGTTGCTCGTACACGGTTCGGCCGTTCTTTCGGCGACACTTGCGTTGGTCTACTTCCTCGACCGGCGATACTCACGCAATACGACGTGGCCTGTCTTCACGCTTATGATCTCGGCCGGCGTCCCGGCAACCAGCTGGTACTGGTCGACACTGCCCCGGAACTCCGCCGTCGCCGGCATCGTCGTCGTGTGCCTGGCGATCACGGGAATCATCGTCGCCCGTGAGTTGACCTTCGCGGTGCGAGTGCGGACTGTTGCCCTCACCTTGCTGGTACTTCTCGTGCTGTCGCTGATGGTCGTGTTCCTCGATCCTTCGACTGGCATCGACGTGGACACCCGCGCCGTTGCTTATCGCGGAATCTTCACGCACAAGAACACTTTGGGACGAATGGCTGCCATCGAAGTTGTACTTGTCGGTGTCATGCTCATGCTTCCCGACGTCAAGCGTATTCCGTGGGTGGCGGCGATGGCTGTCGCCGGCATCGTGTTGTTCGAGGCCCGGAGCCAGACCGGTCTCGTCGCTGCGGGGATTGCGCTGGCGACAATGCTTGCTCTGAGGTGCTTTCGACGGACACCGAACGCTCACCTCGCCTCGACTGTGATCATCGGCCTGTACCTCGGGGTGTCCGGCGCGATGAAGGTGCTCGGACCCGATGTCGCGGCGCTACTCTCGCGAGATGTCACGCTGACCGGCCGGTTACATCTCTGGACGGTATCCGACTACTACGCCGAACAGCGGCCTCTGCTCGGATGGGGCTTCGGCTCGGTGTGGGCGCCGGACAGTGCAGTGGGGCAGATGATTCGGTCAAAGCTGTCCTTTCCGGCGACCAGCGCACACAACGGAATGCTCGACATTCGGCTGCAGATCGGTTGGATCGGATTCCTGCTGCTGTTGGCCGGCTATTACCTGCTTCTGAGCACGGCGCTCGGGCGAGCCCGCAGCAGAACGGAGTACATCGCCGTCGTCGCGATCATGGTTCTCGTCTTCTCGATGGACTTGACGGAGTCGACGCTCTTCTTCGGCGCCATGTGGCTGATCGCATGGGTCTTCCTGGCGCCGTACGGACCCTCGACCCACCGCTCTCACAGTGCGGGCAACGCCGAGTTGTCGATCCGTGGGGTTCGTGCCGACAAGAACGACGCGTACAGGTTCGCTCCGGAGCGAAGAGGAGGTCACTGAGATGTACAAGTCGTTCGATGTAGCGCGTTCGAAGCCTGAAGTGAACCCGACGTCCACCGGTGGATTCACGCCGCCGAAAGCCTTGATGTTCCATGCGATCTATCGGAATCCGGGTGGTGAGGAGCAGAGCTTCGCCAACGAATCCAAGCTCCTGAAATCGATCGGATACGAGACGGTTCAGTGCACCACCGAGAATTCCAAGATCTCCCGGGGACCGTGGGCGGCAGTCACCGCAGTGTTCAGTCCTCGCGTACTCGTCGATGCGTTGCGCATCATCCGTTCGGAGCGCCCCGACGTCATCTACGTGAACAATCTCTGGCCGGCGTTCTCGGCTTCGTTGCTCGTGGCCTCAAGAGCCGCCGCAATTCCTACATTGCAGGCGGTTCGGAACTATCGCCTCGCCACACCGTCAGCCAAGTTGCGCGCAGATGGCACGTGCACCGAATGCGGTTCCACCAAATACTTCACGAGTTGTGTCCGCAACGGATGCTACGGAAACAGCCGACTGCAGAGCCTTGTCTGCTACCTGAGCGCTACGGCGGTCAAGCTGAGCGTCTTTGGGTGGAAGCAGCACAGGTTCGTCGCAACGAGCGCGACGACAGCACGTCTGGTCGAAGGACGACTGATCAGTTCTGGCCGCGTCGTGGTTCGTCCGAACTTCGGATTCGAAGAAAATGAACCCGAGTTTCGGAGCACTGATTCGGTTGTGTGCGTCAGCCGACTGACACCGGAGAAGGGCGTCCTGGATTTGGTGCGCAACTGGCCGCAGGGCGCTGGAAGTCCCTCGCTCACAGTTCTCGGTGACGGACCGCAGTACGGCGAGATCTCCAGCATAAGCGCAGCTCTCGACAACGTCACGCTGGCCGGATTCACTTCGCACGAAGATGTGATCGAGATACTTCGCGACAGTGCGGCGTCCGTGGTGCCGTCTCAATGGGCAGAACCGTTCGGACGCGTTGCGATCGAATCGATGTCGGTTGGCACCCCGGTGATCTACGCAACCAACGGTGCACTCGCGGACATCGTCGGACCGGGCGGAACGCCTCTCCATACCTTGGAAGAGTCGTCGATACGCGAGGCCCTCGATCGAATCTTCGGAGCGGACGATCGATCGGCGATACGCAGATCTGCTTATCGTCACTACTCGAATCGCTTCACATCGCGCAAAGCGGCGACGTCGATGCGTGAGCTCATCGACGAGGTGAGATCGTGAAAGATCGCACTCGGCATGTGACATTCATGGCCGATCAAGGGCTTTCGAGCGTCCTCACTTTTGTCGTTCTCACCTCGGTGGCACGACTCGGTGGTCCGATCGAAGTCGGCCAGGTTGCCGTGATTCAATCGGCGGGTCTGTTGGCACTGGCACTGGGGAGAGCGATCGGCGTCGACGTCTGGCTGTCGCGAGGGGCGGGGTCCGACGAGCGTGGACCGGCGTTGGCGCCCACGATCGTGCTGGCGGCGGTATCGGTGACATCGGTGTGGGCACTGTTCGTGATCGCCGGCTCGGACTCGATGAATCTCACGGTATACGCCTTGGCTGCAGCTGGTTTCGTGGTGTTGGACGTGATACGCACGATGCTGATGCACGACGGTGCGAGTTGGATCTCTGTGTCGATACAGATCGTGACACTCTCGTTCGTCCTTATTGCAGCTTTCCTGGTCGAGAATCTGACACTTGCACTCGTGACCTATACGGTCGGTGTCTTCGTCGCGCTCGCTCTCGGTCACGCATCTATGCGTCTGGTACCGCCGGTACCGTCGATCAGGTACTCGCGCACTCACCGATATAGATCAGTGCCGTTTGCGATCGAGATATTGATGGGATCAGCTGCTCAGCAGGCGATGTTCTTGATACTCACTGTGGTGGCGTCGATCTCGATGATCGGTGAGATCAGAACTGCCCAGACACTGCTCGGTCCGCTGTCCTTGATGTTCGCGGGCATCTCGCCAATTCTGATGCGTAAGTTCGGCAGTGGTGTCGAAGCGATGAGCCCGAGCGAGTGCATGGCACTCGGCCGCCGAGTGGGCTTGCAGATCTTCTGGGTTTCGATCATCTGCGTTTCGCTGATCTGTCTCACGCTCGAGATTCGACTCTCGGGAGTGCGATTGATGGATCATCTGGTCGGGCCGCACCTTCCGAACTTGATACCGGTCATTCTGCTGTGCGGGTTGGCGGTGGCGTTCAACGGGATTCTTCTGGGCGTCGGTACCTCGATCCGCGTCGTGGACAAGACCGCAAACCTCAACACATTTCGCGCCATGCTGTTGCCTCTACAGTTTCTGATCGTTCTCGGGGCGGGACTGACCGACAGCGCCGTATACGTCGCAGGAGCATTGGCCGTGTCGGCGTGCGCCAGCGCGAGCGTCGCACTTCTGGTTTCGATGAACCGTGACGCCCGACCGAAAGTTGACCTCTCATGAAGAATCCCAACGGCGTCGTAGTGGCGATTTTGACCTTTCGTCGTGAATCGGAACTGGCTGTCTGCATCGACAGCGTCCGGGCATCGATCCAGGCTTCCGGTGCCTCCGCCCAGGTCGTAGTAGGCGACAACGATCCGGAATCCACCACGCCGACGTATGTTGCCGACGGGATCGAACGACTGCATCTCGGATTCGGCGGGGTATCTCCGGCGCGACGTGCGCTGGTCGATCTCGCCCGTGCACGAGATCGTCGTTACATCGTCTTCGTCGACGACGACGAGTACGTCGATGTCGACTGGCTGTCGAATCTCCTCACCTGCGCCGCAGATTTCGACGCAGGTGCTGTGGCCGGTCCTGTGATTCCGGTGGGTCTGCCTGCCTCGGAACTTCCATTGCACACTCGCGTTCGCCATTCGACCGGCACCCCGGTTGCGTCTGCAGGCGCTGGAAATCTGTTGTTGGACCTGAAGGCTTTGAACGGCTTGAACTTCAGTGACAACTGGGATCTACCTGGCGGCGAGGACACCGAGTTCACGCTCAGGATGAGCGCCGGCGGTGTCCGGTTGGTGTGGTGCGACGAGGCGCTTGCGTACGAACCGGTAGACGAGGATCGGCGTCGGGATTCCTGGCTCTTCGCCCGGTATGTCAACAACGGACGAATCCTCGCGGTCTGTCAGGGACAGCTCGAGCTGCCACTGTTGGCGGCTCAGAGTGCCAAACGCGCTCTGCTCGTACTCGCGTCGGCGACGTTGATCCCCGTTGCCTTGATGAGTCCACGGATCAAGCGCGTGGTTCTCGACAACGGTGCACGCAACATCGGTTGGTTCTCAGAGCGATTCAGCCGCAGCGATTCTCGGACGCCGCGCGCACAGAGGCTGGTGGTAGCGCGATGACACGGTTGTTGATGACGGCATACGCCTGCGATCCGAATCAGGGGAGTGAATCCGGTGCGGGTTGGGCGCTTCTCTCGGCAGCTTCCGAACTGTGTGAGTCGATCACGGTGGTGACTCGCTCCGGTGAGGCTCCCGAATTGGAATCAGAGTGTGAACAGCTCGGTTGCGAAGTTCGTGTCGTGCGAATAGCGACTTTGCCCGCGGAAGAAGCCGGATCGTACGGTCGATACCTCCGATGGCTCTGGCACACCTCACTGTTCGTTCGGCGTGAAGCGGCAAACTTCGACGTCCTGCATCATGCAACGTTCGCCTCCGACTGGTTGCCCCCACCGGTGCTGTTCGGTGGAGCCGGCGGAGTACGACTGGTATGGGGGCCTGCCGGGGGCAACACCTACCCGCCGATGCCGCTCGCCAGGCGCATCGGTATGCGGTACCTGGCAACCACGGCAGTTCGGACCTGCTCCACGAAAGCCGTTCGGTCACTGACACACATCTTCATGTCCGGACGAGTCGACACTTTCATCGCGATGAACTCCGACAGCGGACGAGGCGCACCGCGGGCACGCAATGTCGTCGTCCAACCCAATTGTGTTCTGGACTACGACGGAATCGAGAAGCAAGCGGTACCCAGACCGAAACGAAGACTCTTGTTCGTAGGAAGACTGTTGCAATACAAAGGAATCGACCTGATTCTGGATGCGCTCGAGCAGCTGGGCACCGATTGGTCCATGACCTTTGTCGGGGACGGACCCGCCCGCGGGCGGATCGAGAAGTCGCTTCCGTATCGGCGCGGTCAGGTCACGCTTCGCGGATGGCGCGACAGATCGGAAGTGGTAAGCGAGATGGGGGCCTCCTCCGCTCTGCTCTTCCCGAGCATGCACGATTCGGGCGGCTGGGTGGCGGCCGAAGCGGCTGCGGTGGGCCTGCCGGTGGTCTGTTTGGATCTCGGCGGTGTGCCGACACTGGCAGGTAGGAACGCCGTGACGATCCAGGTTGCTCCGGCGTCGACTCTCTCCTCTCGTATCGCTCGATCGATTGTCGAGACCGAGCTTTCTCTCTTTGAACCGCAGCGTGATTGGACTCGGTCCCGCTTGAAATCGGTCTTGTCGCGCAGCTACGGCCAGTGCAATGAACGTCGACATACGAACTCGGAAAAGTGGTGAGACAGATGAGCAGTCCGTTCGAGGTCATCGAGGTGGGTGGCATTCCGTTTGCCGCGGCCAATCTCGAGAGAGCTACCGATTGGGTAGTCAACGACAGACGAGAGGGAGCAGGAACCGGAGTCTCCGTGAGGTTGTCGAATTCCTACTGCGTGTCGGCGGCGCACAGTGATCGCGACTACTCCGCGGTTTTGAAGGGTCCGGGTGTGAACTTCGCAGACGGAACCCCGGTCAGCTGGGTGATGCGCCTGATCGGCGGCACCGCCGATCACGTCGGTGTTCGACCAGTCCGGGGTCCGTCGTTCTTCGAGGCCACCCTGGACAAGGGACGCCGCTACAGCCTTCGTCACCATTTTGTCGGCACGACAGAAGAGACGTTGAATCTCTTGACGGATCGAGTCGAGGAGTTGTACCCGGGAATCAAGGTGGCCGGCACATATGCCCCGCCGTTTGCCGCGTTCAGCAAGGAGTTCGTCGACGACATCATCACGAAGATCGATCCGACGTCACCGGACATCGTGTGGGTCGGTCTGGGTGCGCCGAAGCAGGACTTTGTCACGAAGGCGATAGCGGATCGAACCGACTACGTGGCCGTCGGTGTCGGCGCGGCCTTCGACTTCTTGGCCGGAACTGTTTCGGAGGCACCATCTTTCGTCCAGAACTCGGGTTTCGAGTGGTTGTATCGACTTGTATCCGAACCCAAACGTCTGTGGCGGCGCTACCTGTTCGGTAACTCGACATTCATACGGCTGGCATCACGTGACATACGAAAAGTCTTCGGCCGTTTGGGGGGACGCGCATGAGCGAGATCAAGACTGCCGAGCGATTCGGAGGACTACGGACCACAACCGTGGTTTCGCAACTATCAGGCGGGCTGTCCCGCAACGGAAGGAACGCAGGATGAAACGCGCACTGATTACCGGAATCACGGGGCAGGACGGCTCTTACCTTGCCGAGTTGCTGCTCTCCAAAGGCTACGAGGTTCACGGACTGATCCGTCGATCCTCGACGTTCAACACTTCGAGGATAAACCACATCTACGTTGACCCGCACGATGCGGATGCTCGACTTTTTCTTCACTACGGTGACCTCAGTGACGGAGCGCGCCTGGTGACACTACTCGCGCAGATCAAGCCGGACGAGGTGTACAACCTCGCTGCGCAGTCTCACGTCAGGGTCAGCTTCGACGAACCCGAACACACCGGGAACACCACTGGCGTCGGGTCGATCCGACTACTCGAAGCGGTTCGGATGGCCGGACTCGACTGCCGGTTCTACCAGGCGTCGAGTTCCGAGATGTTCGGTGCCACACCGCCACCGCAGAACGAGGAGACACCGTTCTACCCACGTTCGCCCTACGGTGCGGCGAAGGTGTACTCGTACTGGATCACCAAGAACTATCGTGAGGCATACGGGATCTTCGCTGTGAACGGAATTCTGTTCAATCACGAATCCCCGAGGCGTGGTGAGACATTCGTGACGCGGAAGATCACGCGCGCGGTCGCACGCATCCAGGCAGGTATCGAGGATCATCTGTACATGGGCAATCTCGATGCGATTCGCGACTGGGGATATGCGCCGGAGTACGTGGAGGGAATGTGGCGCATGCTGCAGGTCGACGAGCCTGAGGATTTTGTGCTCGCCACCGGTGGCAACTACTCGGTGCGCGACTTCCTGACCGTCGCGTTCGAACATGCAGGTCTGAACTGGGAAAACCACGTTCGATTCGACGAACGGTATCTTCGGCCGACCGAGGTGGACGCACTGATCGGGGATCCGAGTCATGCCGAGCGCAAACTCGGTTGGAAGGCCGGCGTGCACACACCCGAACTGGCCCGGATCATGGTCGAGGCAGACATCGAAGCGCTCGAACACGAAGGGCGACCGTGGATCGACACTCCGGCACTTCCCGACTGGTCGGCGACGCGATGAGTGATTCATTCGCAGCGCGACCACTCGATCGAGGCGCACCGTTCTACGTGGCCGGCCACCGAGGTCTGGTCGGCTCTTCGGTGTGGCGACACCTGGAATCTGCGGGCTTCACCAGGTTGCTCGGAAAGACGTCGGCCGAACTCGATCTACGTGACCGGGAAGCTGCTTTCGATTTCTTCGCCCGCGAAAAGCCGACCAACGTGATCCTCGCAGCAGCAAAAGTTGGGGGGATTGCGGCGAACAGCACTTTCCTCGTCGACTTCCTGTCGGAGAATCTGCGCATCCAGGTGAACGTGCTCGACGCTGCCCTCGCACACGGCGTCGAGCGTCTCCTGTTCCTCGGATCATCGTGCATCTACCCGAAATTGGCACCGCAACCGATCAAGGAGGAATACCTGCTCACCGGGTATCTCGAGCCGACCAACGACGCCTATGCAATAGCAAAGATCGCGGGAATACTCCATGTTCAAGCTGCCAGGCGGCAGCATGGTCGCCCCTGGATCTCAGCTATGCCCACCAACCTGTACGGCCCGGGAGACAATTTCTCTCCGCGCGGATCGCACGTACTTCCCGCCCTCGTTCGGCGTTACGACGAGGCGCAGTCGTCGGCAGTCCAGTCGGTTGTCAACTGGGGGAGTGGCAATCCGCGACGTGAATTCCTGCATGTCGACGACTTGGCGTCGGCGTGTCTGCGTCTGCTCGACAACTACGACGGTGCATCGCATGTCAACGTCGGAACCGGCGAAGACCACACAATTCGCGAGATCGCTTCGATGGTCGCCGACGAGGTCGGATACACCGGCGAGACGCAGTGGGACACCTCGAAGCCTGACGGAACGATGCAGAAACTGCTGGACGTGAGCATGATTCGTGAACTCGGATGGCGGCCGACAATCGGATTGCGCGAAGGAATCGCGTCGACGATCTCGTGGTACCGCGACAACATCGGTGCCGTACGCACCTGAATCACTTTTCCCATCAACACACTTCGCACACTCTCGAGAAAGCAGATCGAGCAACATGAGCACTCGCATAGCAGTATTCGGCACGGGATACCTGGGCGCGACACACGCGGCCTGTATGGCCGAACTCGGCCACGAGGTCCTCGGAGTGGATGTCGATGCGGCAAAGCTGGAGAAACTGGCAGCAGGTGAAGTTCCGTTCTACGAGCCAGGGTTGGGCGAGGTCCTACGACGAAACATCGATCGAGGGCGACTGAAGTTCACGTCGTCGTACGAGGAAGCCGCAGAATTTGCGGTCGTGTTCTTCCTCGGGGTCGGTACGCCGCAGAAGAAGGGTGAGTTCGCCGCGGACATGGTCTACGTGGATGCCGTGATCGAGACTTTGGCGCCGCTGCTCACCAAGCCCTCGGTCATCTTCGGCAAGTCCACAGTACCGGTGGGCACCGCGGAACGGCTCGGCAAACGCGCGCGGGAACTGGCACCGATCGGTGACGGCGTCGAAGTCGCGTGGAATCCCGAGTTTCTCCGTGAAGGATTTGCCGTCCAGGACACGTTGCACCCGGACCGACTTGTGCTCGGAGTCGATCGAAATGTCCGCGGTCGAGCGGAATCTGTTGCGCGCGAAGTTTATGCAGAGCTCCTCGATGAGGAGATTCCGTTTCTCGTCACGGACCTTGCGACGGCGGAGTTGGTGAAAGCGTCAGCGAACGCTTTCCTGGCCACCAAGATCTCGTTCATCAACGCCATCTCCGAAGTGTGCGAGGCCGCGGGCGCCGACGTCACAGTGCTCGCCGACGCGATCGGGCACGACGTTCGGATCGGACGTCGATTCCTCAACGCGGGAATTGGTTTCGGCGGAGGGTGTTTGCCGAAGGACATCCGCGCCTTCATGGCTCGCGCCGGTGAACTCGGTGCCGACCAAGCACTGACGTTCCTGCGCGAAGTCGACAACATCAATATGCGCAGACGTACACGCATGGTCGAACTGGCGCGGGAGGCATGCGGATCGCTTCTCGGTGCGAGAGTCGCAGTTCTGGGTGCCGCGTTCAAACCGGACTCGGACGACGTTCGTGATTCGCCGGCGCTCAACGTCGCGGGTCAGATTCAGCTCCAAGGTGCTGCAGTGAACGTGTACGACCCAAAGGCCATGGACAATTCGCGCGCGCTGTTCCCGACGCTGACCTACTCGGCAAATGCATTGGAGGCCTGCGAAGGTGCCGACGTCGTCCTGGTATTGACCGAGTGGCTCGAATTCTTGAAGTTGCAGCCGTCCGATCTCGATTCGGTGGTTCGCAACAAAGTGATCGTCGACGGGCGCAATTGCCTTTCCCCCGACGACTGGCGAGGCGCAGGTTGGAACTACCGCGGACTGGGACGCCCGTGAGCACAGGACGTCTCGTCCGTCGCAGCTGATCTATATCGAAATTGATAAAGCCCGGTTCGCCCTCGCGGTCCGACCGGCAAAGACCGCTCAGACCCGCAGTGGACATGCGTGAGCCGAAGGAGACATCAAGATGGAAATTGTCGACTACCTGAAGATATTGCAAGCCAGATGGCGAATCGTCGCTGCTGTAACCGTGCTCGGAATCCTCGGAGCCCTTGGCGCTTCTCTTCTTTCGACGCCCGTTTACCAGGCCTCGACGAGGCTGTTCGTTTCGACGTCGGCGGGTACCTCGGTCAACGAGGCACTGCAGGGCAGTCAACTTTCACAGCAGCGAGTTCTGTCCTATACAAAACTCCTGACCGGCCGAACACTCGCACAGCGGACGATCGACGAACTGGGACCGAGGGTGGTCGGCGGGATGTCGGCTGACGAGTTGGCCTCCAAGGTCACTGCGACGTCGGCGCCCGACACTGTGTTGATCGACCTCGCAGTCAAGGACGCGTCACCGGAACTCGCACGCGAGATCGCGAACACTCTCTCATCCGAATTCGTGGCATTGGCAAAGGAACTGGAGACACCCGAGAACGGCGGAACACCGCCTGCACGTGTGGTCGTCGAACAGCAGGCTCAACAGCCGACTGTTCCGGTGTCACCCAAGACTTCGCGCAACCTCGCGCTCGGCGCAGTGGCGGGACTGGTTGTGGGGATCGCGCTTGCGTTGATTCGTGATCGACTCGACAACACGGTGAAAGATCGTCGAACTGTAGAAGAGATCGCGGGTTCGGCGATGGTGGGCACGATCCCGTTCGACAAGGACGTCGAAGTCAATCACGCGATCGCTTTCAGTGACGGAAGTTCCGTGAGTGCCGAAGCCTTCCGTGAGTTGCGCACCAACCTTCAGTTCCTCGAGGTGGACCATCCACCGCGTGCCATCGTCGTCACGAGTTCGCTTCCCTCCGAAGGTAAGACGACCACGGCCGTGAACATCGCTCTCGTCTTGGCGGAGGCCGGCAAATCAGTGTGCCTGATGGAAGGCGACCTCCGGAAGCCGCGAGTATCGAAGTATTTGGGATTGCTCGGAAGTGTCGGCGTCAGTTCGGTGCTCTCCGGTCAAGCGACGCTGGACGATGTGCTTCAGCCGACCGAGTTCGACGGGCTGACAGTGCTCGCCTCCGGACCGATCCCGCCGAACCCGAGCGAACTACTCGGCACGGACACGGCCAAACATGTTCTCGAGGAACTGCGGGCGCGATACGACTACGTCATCATCGACGCCTCGCCGTTGCTACCCGTCACGGATGCCGCGGTCCTGGCCGCGATGTCGGACGGTGCCCTGGTGATCGCCCGACACGGCTCCACGAAGTGCGATCAACTGGCGCGCGCGGTCGGAAACCTACAGAGTGTGGGTGCGCACGTCCTGGGCACTGTCATCACGATGACGCCGTCTCGCGGACGCAATGCGTACGAGTACAGCTACTACTACGAGTCGGACAAGTCGCTACCGCAGTTGACCGCGGTGCCCGCGCTCAACGCTCACCGAAGCGAAGTCGGCTGAGCAGCGGGCCGAGGAGATCGGCGATCTCAAGTCCGATCTCGTGAAACACGTTCTCTTCCTTACCCATCGGATCCATGACGTCCTCGGGTTCGGTGGCACGAAATCGGGGTCTGGCGGCGGCGAGGTCCTCGACAGTTCCTGCATCTGCGAGCGAGCCCAACCGTGCGGCTTCTCGAAGTGTGAACGTGCGCTTGAGCCGCGCCGGAGCCATCGCCAGGACCTTGTCTCGCTGACTTTCGGTCATCGTGAGAATGAGGTCGGCGTCCGAGGCCAGCGCTGTTGTCATGCGTCGGGCTTGAAACTCCGTGGGGTCGCCGCCGAGCCCCGCGAGAACCCTCGCAGCAGTCGGCTCGATCGGGTGCCCGACCATCGCCCGGGTTCCGGCACTCGACGCGGTGAATCCGGTGACCCCGGCTTCGGCGGCATAAGCACGTGCAAGGCGTTCGCCCGTGGGTGATCGGCAGATGTTTCCCGTACAAACGAAGAGAACGTGCATGGCAGAAGCATAGGTTGCACACGCGACGCACTCGTCGTACGCCCGATGTTGGTTTCGCGCCCACCTGGCGTACGCGTTTCGGAAAGTTCGGACGCATACCAACAACACATGAAGATGACCGTGTTCGGAACGGGATACCTGGGGGCGACCCACGCAGTGTGTATGGCCGAACTTGGCCACGACGTGCTGGGAGTCGACATCGACCAGTCCAAGGTCGACAAGTTGTCTCGTGGGGAGGTCCCGTTCTTCGAGCCGGGTCTGACCGACATGCTGGAGAAGAATCTGGCGTCGGGTCGGCTGCAGTTCACGACTTCCTACTCCGATGCCGCGGATTTTGCGGACATCCATTTCGTCGGTGTGGGGACGCCCCAGAAGAAGGGGGAGTACGCCGCAGATCTGAGTCATGTTCATTCGGTGATCGACATGTTGGCGCCGTTGTTGCGAAAGCCTTCGCTGATAGTCGGGAAGTCGACGGTGCCGGTAGGCACGGCAGCGGCTCTCGGCGAGCGACTCCGAGCGACTGCGCCGGCGGGTGGCTCGGTAGAGGTGGCCTGGAATCCGGAGTTCCTGCGTGAAGGACACGCGATCGCGGACACCTTGAGCCCTGACCGGTTGGTTCTGGGGATCGATCGTGACCGGCCGGGAAACGCCGAAGGCGTTCTTCGCGAGGTGTATGCCGAGATACTGGACGCGGGGGTGCCCTTCCTCGTGACCGATCTGGCGACGTCCGAGTTGGTCAAAGGATCTGCGAATGCGTTTCTCGCGACCAAGGTGTCCTTCATCAATGCGATTGCGGAGGTGTGCGAGGCGACCGGGGCCGACGTCACGATGTTGGCCGACGCTCTCGGGTACGACGCTCGGATCGGTAGACGGTTCCTCAATGCGGGCTTGGGGTTCGGCGGTGGTTGCCTGCCGAAGGACATTCGGGCGTTCATGGCACGCGCCGGGGAGTTGGGTGTCGACCAGGCGCTGTACTTCCTCCGCGAGGTCGACAGCATCAACATGCGACGACGGACAAAAGCTGTGGAACTGGTGACGGCAGCCTGCGATGGCAGTTTGCTGGGAGCTAACGTGTCGGTGCTGGGAGCTGCGTTCAAGCCCGAATCCGACGATGTGCGCGATTCGCCTGCGCTCAACGTTGCAGGAATGATGCAGTTGCACGGGGCGGCGGTCACCGTTTTCGATCCGAAGGCAATGGATAATTCTCGCCGACTGTTTCCCACCCTTCACTACGCAACCTCCACGTCAGAAGCTTGCAGGAATGCTGATGTGGTCTTGATCGCCACTGAATGGGACGAGTTCGCCTCACTCGTGCCCGCCGATTTGGAACCACTCGTTCGGCGGCGGGTGATCGTTGACGCCAGAAATTGCCTCGATCCGGACCTGTGGCGCTCCGCCGGTTGGAACTATCGCGGATTGGGGCGGTAGGTCGAACGTCCAGGTAGCGAAAAAATAGCTGCGAGAAGGCCTTAGGTGAGATGCGCGAACCTCGCAGACCATGCCCAGTGGGTAGACTTCCGGCCGGGGAATGACGGGGTCTGGTGACGGAACCCGTCGACGGTCGACGAAGGTGGATCATGAACTTGGTTTTGGGTGTGACGGTGGGAGCCAGCGCTGTGCGTTTGGCGCGCCCGGGGACGCCCGACCACAGTGGTCCGGTGTTCCGATCCAGAGCGGTCGATCGAGGCCGCGAGATTCCCGAGGAAGTCGCAGCGGAGGCAACCGGCGTGGCCTTGACCGAGAATGCCGACCTCGGCAGCAATACGGTCGTCGCTTACCGGGATCAAGCGCAGGCCGGAGCACTCCAAACAGCGTTCGAACAGAAGGGCATCGACAACTTCGAGCTGGTTCCCGAAGTAGTCGCGACGCTTCGAATGCTCGAGGAGTCCGGTGCGTTGACCGACCAGAGCACACTCGTCGTCGTCGACATCGGTAGTTCTGGATCGACGATCAGCATTGTGGACAGGCAGATGCGGTCTACCGTCGTCACCGCCCGGTCGACGCGGGTCAGTGGAGATCACTTCGACGAGCTCGTCTACTCGGATCAGACCGTGCGTCGCCGTATAGCTACGCCGGCCGACCCGGGCGGCGATGCCGAACTGCAGGCGCGATGCCGACTCGCGAAGGAACAGCTGTCCTCACGAAGTGCGGTGTGCCTGCCCGGCCCCGGCGGGCTTCTCCTGCTGTCGCGGGAAGTTTTCGATTCGTTGGTCGTCACGTCGGTGGAGGCCTTCGCACGCGAGATACGAGAGGTCATCGCAACGTCCGGCCGTAACCCCGACGCGATTCTCCTGATCGGTGGCGGTGCACGCATTCCGATCGTGCGGGCGACCCTCGCCGCGTGGCTGGAGTGCCCCCTCATCGCGCCCGAGCAGCCGGAACTCGTGACTGCTCAAGGCGCTGCGCTGATCGCGGAGTCGTCGATGACGCCATCGGCGCGCGCGGTATCTGCCCCGGTTCAGGTTCCGGCTGTAGCGCCGATCTTTGCGCCGTATCCGATCCACACCCCGGCGGAGGTACCCGTTCCGGTTCAGGCGTTCAGCCACGGAGGGGTCGCAACGCTCGCGGAATCGGAGCGGCCGAATGCGTTGTCCGAAGTCACTTCCGGCACGAAGTCCGTTCCGCAAGAACAGGTGCCGAGCCCTTACGCGGCGGAACTGCCTCTGCCGCGACCGAACCGGCACGAGCAACGATTCGATCCGGCCGCAGATCTCGTGGTCGCCGACAGCGACCAGGCCACGGACGGATTCAGCACAGAACGTGACGCAGACACCGAGGCCGTGATGGTTGACGCCCAGGCGTACTCGGCGATGTACGAAGGCGAGGCACCCGGGGCAGGGGCCGCACACCCGTCCTGGCTCGCCGGGACACAACCCGTTGAATCGACATCCAAAGAGCCGAGAAACCCGCTACGGTTCGCGGGCCTCGGTGCCGGTGTGATCGCGGCGATCGTGATCGTGGGGCTGGGATTGGGCTACGGAGGAAAGGTCTTCGATTCCGAGGACGCCGGACCCGTGGCAACCGAGGTGACCACGACGGCACCGACGACCACGACTACCCCGCCGCCTACGACCACAACGACCCCGCCCCCGACGACGACGGAGGAAGCCCCTCCGGTCGTCGAGGCTCCGCCAGTCGTGCAGGACACTTACGTGCCTCCCGCGCCCGCGCCCGCGCCGCCACCGCCGGCGATCTACATCCCGGGGCTTCCGCCGATTCTGTTGCCGGTCCTCCCACCGATTCCCGGACTCTGAGCAGTTGATTCCTGGACCCTGAGTCGCCGATTCGTGGACTCAGGGGCCGGTTGGGCTGTTCCTGACGGGCGGCGCGGCCTTCGCAAAGCAGGTCCGGTGATCGACTTCACAGGGTTCCCGAAGGCTGGATGAGCAAATTTCTGGCTACTTTACTTTGGTGCCGAATTTCTTTGCTTTCGTGTTCCAATAACCGGGTTGATGGTCTCTTTTCGCCCAAAAATTCAGGCAATTCCCCCTTTGAGCTGTAATTATTCGCCTTGCGAACAGTATCTTGCGACGATTTGGCTTATACAAACGAGGTCATGGTTTGCGCTCAGACGGATGACTATCCCGTGCATTCGGCGCAGATTCGTGTAGGTTTCGATTTGCTGATTGGTAGCGATTCGATGAATCTGTATCGATTGAGCATCACTGTGAGGCACACGACCGAAGGAAGCACATCATGGACAACGACGCCCCTGCGGCAGACGAGCGTATGCGTTCGGCGACGATGCGCCCCCGTGTCACGGTGATCGTGCCGGCGATGAACGAGGCGAAGAATCTGCCTCACGTGGCTGCTCAGATGCCGAAGGGAATCGACGAGATCGTGTTCGTCGATGGAAATTCGGTTGACGACACCGTCGAGGTCGCCACGATGTTGTGGCCCGACGCCACGGTGATCACACAAACGCGCAAAGGAAAAGGAAACGCCCTCGCATGCGGGTTCGAGGCGGCGACCGGCGACATAATTGTCATGATCGATGCCGACGGGTCCACCAACCCCGGCGAGATTCCGCTCTTCGTGCAGGCACTCGTGGATGGGGCCGACTTCGCCAAGGGTTCGCGATTTATCGCAGGGGGTGGAAGTTCGGACATCACAAAGTTGCGGCGGCTAGGCAACTACGGCCTGAATTCCCTGGTGAATATCCTCTTTCGTACGCAATTCACAGACCTTTGCTATGGGTACAACGCGTTCTGGCGCAATGCACTCGACGTCATGCAGCTCCCGGATACAGACATTGCTGCAGCTCAGTGGGGTGACGGATTCGAGATCGAGACGTTGATCAATGTTCGTGTAGCTGCCGCCGGATTGGGAATTGCGGAAGTCGGAAGCTTCGAGGCCGATCGAATTCACGGTGTCAGCAACCTCAATGCCTTCTCTGACGGAATGCGCGTGCTGCGTATCATCGGGATGGAGTGGCGCCGCCGACGCAGCGCACGCAGGGGCGCTACCTCGCGTCGCTCCAGCCCTCTCGACCCGCAAAAATTGACGTTGCCTGAGTCGATCGTCAGCTGAAGCAGGTTGGAGCGCACATTAAATCGGTTCCTGTTCGCGTCTGGTTGCCGGTTCGGTACCCAGGACCGTCGCCAGCGCGATCAGTCCGATCAGTGACGGGTACACCGTGAACCTTTGGATCGTGCCCTGCCCGAGCATGCCGAGACCGCCGACTGTGTGGATGAAGTAGGCGCTCAGTCCGAGTACTCCGGCTGCGAGGGCGACCCATTTTGCTGGGGACGGTCTGCGGAGCGTCCGGGACGAGGTCGCGATCATGATCACGGCGGTGTTGGCCAAGACGAAATACATGTTTGCACCGATTCCATGGAGGATCGATCCGCGGTCGAGGGACGACACGGCGATCAGGATCAAACCGCTTGCCGACACGAGTAGAAAGGAGCCTTCTGTAGGCGATACGACTCGCGACTTCCACCACAATAGTGTACCGACAGATATTCCCAGTGCAGTGGTCACGAAAGAAATGTTCATCAACCAGTACCAACTGCACACGCCCGCACGACTGTCGCAGACACGAACACCTAGTTCGCTTACGAATTGATTGCGGCGCGAGTAGTTTCCTCGCCAGCTCCACGCGGTCAAGAATTCACACACAAAAAACAGTAATGTCGAAATCCACGCGTATCTGGCGAACAGCTCGATAATGTGCGAGGATTTGCCGTTTCCTTTGTTTGCGACGAATTCTTCGTTGTAGTCCGAGTGGATCATTCAGCGATTCCTTCTCTGAAGAACTTCAGTGGATTTTTGCATGCATTCTCGAATGCGGATCCGATTCTTTCGGCGTCGAATACATTGTCGTGAAACGAAAACGAGACATTGTTCAAGGTTCCCAGTCGTCCGACTGCAATCACGATATGTTCGGGACTTTCAGGTAACAAGGTCGCGATATAGACAGATTCTTTCGGGGTGCCGGTCAATGGAAAATTCTTGAACTGCGGAGCGCCTGACATATCGCTGTAAGCGATGCGCGCACGAGGGTGTGCCGGAGCGCTCGTCACAGCGTCTCCCACCGGCCTGCGCGTAATGCGACCGAGTCGGGACTTTACTGAAGTGGCGGCGAGATTGAGCAGCGGTCGACCCGAATCGGCCGCGGCGGAGATACCGTCCCCGACGGATGCAGGTGAGCCCGCATCGTCGAATGACAAGTCCAGGCCTGCCGCGAAGTTGGAGAGCGTCCGGTGGTTCTCGGGGAGGTACCGCCTGGCGTCGAACAGGACCTTCACGGTGTTGTCCACCTTGATACCTTCCTCTCGAAGTGCGCGCACTATGGAGGCGAAGAAGATCGACGACAACGACGCGGGAACGGCGTTTGCTTTCCTCCAAGCCGCGAGATCACCAAGCGCAGTGGGTGACGATGTTGCGAATCCGACGTGATGGGAAGGTTGCCACTTCGCTGTAATTGGTTGTGAAGAAACCTCTTTCGGTCTCCCTGCGGTCACGCTGCGGAGAAGCTTGCCGGGGCTCGACGCATAAAGATTCCAGGAGGCAGCCGTCAGAGGGAATCGTGTCGGTTGTAGCGCAGTGCACCATTGTGGGACTTTGCCGGTACGCGTCGCAGGGTCAGCGAGCGCGCGCGTGAGATTGACTGTGGTCTGGCCGTCTCCCACTCCGTGTGCAAGTCGCACGATCAGGTATCGGCCGCAGACCGTCACCGCAATAGGCAGCGACACGTCGGCCAGGCGGACCGCAGCGGCGAGGGTGGCAGGTAGGTCTTGTGTGTGAACAGCAGGGATTTCGTGCACGCCGCGCTGCAGTGAGTCCGGTTCGAACACCCAATTCCGAGTTCGACTGCTCGGGATCAGTCCGACTCGCGCGTGTGGGCCCGCGGACGCGATCGTGCGGAGCGCCGCGCGAACTCCTTCCACACCTCCATGGTCGATTGGCCCCATTGCGACTAATGTCCAGTTTTCAACCATGGCAACGTCGAGATCGGTAACTTTGTAGCGCGTGGGCTGAATCTCATTTCGCACGGTGAGGCCTTTCTAATAGTAGAAAGTGGGGAGATATGCGACATTTCGGAAATTGTGTCCTCATGGCGCGTGATTCTTTCTTGGTATGCTAATTCAGTGACGCGTAGCGAGGTTATCAAAGTGCTTGGAGTGACGCTTTCGGAGAATGTCGGCGGAACCGATCACAGCTTCCGAAATCTAGCTCTCGTTCTTGCCTCGGAAGGTATTCAATTGTCGCTGGCAGGCCCGTCCGGAGATACCCCGACCCGGCGCTGGTGGACAGAATCGAACCTTGAATATGTTCCGCTGGAAATTCCCAAGCGAGTTGGATTGCGTCCGACAAGCGGGGAAGGCTTCAACTCCAAGTATGACTTTTTCTCGCAAGTCCCGAAAAGTATGCGCGCGGTCAAGGCTTTGATCGGGAAGGTTCGTTCCTTCGATGTCGTCCATTCGAACGACTTGATGACTCACGTGGACGTCGTGCTCGCCGCGCGACTGGCAGGAAGGCCGTCGTTGCTCGAGTTGCACGACATCGTGCCCCCAGGTGGTGGGCGGCTGGTGATGAGTAGTGCGGTGTCCACCGCAAACGCAGCAGTCGCCGTGAGCGAGGCTGTATTCGAGCAGTTGGGCCCGCTGGCACGGAGGAAGACCCGGGTCGTCCATCAAGGTGTCGACTCTGTTCGATTTAGTCCGGGAGTGGCCGATCCATCGATTCGCGCCGAGCTGTCAGCAGATCCCCGAGCATTGCTCGTGGCGGTGGTGGGGAGGTTGGACAGAGAGAAGGGCATCGGCGAGTTGATCGAGGCACTGGGGTCGTTGCGTCGATCGGGAGTTGACGTACATCTGGCTGTTGTCGGCGCACCGGCCAAGAATGACGCTGCATTTGTCGACGCGTTGCACACCTTGGCGCGGGCATCGATGCCGGGCGCCCATCGGTTCCTGTCGCCCAGAAATGACATTCCGTCGATTCTGCGTGCCGTCGACGTCCTCGCGTGCCCGTCTCACGACGAGCCTTTCGGGCTGATCGCGTTGGAAGCTCAAGCCTCCGGAGTCCCGGTGATAGCCAGTGACAGTGGAGGATTGCGCGACTTCGTTCACGACAACAGAACCGGCGTGGTCTTCCGGACAGGGGACGTCGATTCTTTGACCGTTGCCGCACAACGGCTTCTCGGCGATCCCGCACTATGCACCCGAATCGCCGCCGAGGCGTTGGGCCGGTCCAGAGACGACCTGTCCATCGAGCGACGAGCAGATTCGTTCGCCACGACGTACAGAGCTCTGCTCCGTGACGCAGGACGGCGGAGGCGAATATCGAGGTTCGATTCGAACGGGCAGGGGTGATCATGTCTTCGTCACCGGTTTCGAAGGTCGAATTCCTCGACAAGACAACATGTTCGGTATCCGTGGTGATCTGCGCGTACAGCATGAGTCGGCTCGAGATGCTGCTCGCTGCGGTTGATGCCGCCACTGTCCAGGCAAACGGCCCAGGCGACGAGGTCGTTGTTGTCATCGATCACAACGAGTCCATGCTTGCTCATGTTCGTGCACACGTACCAACGGGGGTCCGGGTGGTGCCCAACACTGCCGAGCAGGGCTTGTCCGGCGCGAGAAACTGCGGAATCAGTGCAGGCAACGGTCATCTGGTGGCATTTCTCGACGACGATGCGATCCTCCGAACTGGCGGGATCGACGCGATCCGAGCAACGATGAGTGCAGATCCCACGATTGCGGCAGTCGGAGGGGCAGTGCACGCACGGTACGAGGGGTCTAAGGCTCGGTGGTTTCCGGAGGAATACGGCTGGGTCGTCGGCTGCGACTACCGCGGCCTCCCACCAGACGGAGAACAGATTCGCAATCCGATCGGCGCATGTATGGCGGTTCGGCGCACCGCGCTCGAGTCCATCGGCGGGTTCTCGAGCGAACTCGGGCGGGTCGGCACGTTGCCGGTCGGTTGTGAGGAGACGCTGATGGGAATCAAGATCCGCCAGCGGGATCGCACTGCCAAGATACTGCGAGTCTGTGATTTCGCAGTCGATCATTTTGTTCCTGCCGACCGCCAGCAGTTTCGCTATTTTCGTCGACGTTGTTTCTACGAAGGTCGGTCCAAGCGAATTCTCACCCAAGCGGTGGGGAGCGCGGACGGGTTGTCCAACGAACGGGCGTACGTCGTCGGTGTCTTGAGCAGTGGAATCTTCACCGCAGCCAAGGATTCGATTCGAGGCGATCGCTTCGCGCCAGCCCGCGCGGCAGCTCTGATTTTCGGGTTCCTTGCCACCTTGCTCGGGTTCCTTTCGGCGAGAACCGTATTCGGTGGAGAGCACCTGGTTGACGACTGCGACGACATAAACGCCGATGAACTGGTGTCTGTGGTCGTGGCCACCGTCGGCCGTGATTCGCTCGCTCGGACACTGGACGCTCTGTTGGGTCAGAGCCACCACAATCTGCAAATTCTGGTGGTCGACAACAAACCTGATACCGATCGCGTGGACCAGGTCCTGTCGGCGATGGACGACGAGCGTTGCGTGATACTGAGACAACCAGTCAAAGGTGCTTCTGCCGCGCGTAATCTCGGACTTCACCACGCGAACGGGCGAATCGTGGCCTTCACCGACGACGACGCGGAGCCCGACCCATTGTGGATCGAGAAGATTTTGGACGTCTTCGTGCTCGACGCCTCCCACGAGGTTGCTGCGGTGACCGGTCGCGTTGTGGGAATTGGCATCGACACCGCCGAACAACGGTGGTTCGAGGAAGTGGGCATATTCGACAAGGGCGATACCACGACCTTGTGGGCGATGGAGACGCCGAAAATTGCTTCGATCGGATTGGGTCAGCGGGGGACTTCACCGCTTTTCCCCTACACGGCAGGCGAACTCGGTAGCGGCAACAACATGGCCTTCCGCACCGAAAGCATCCGACGTCTCGGCGGGTTCGACGAGGCACTCGGACCCGGAACACCGACGCTCGGAGGCGAAGACCTCGACCTGTTTCGGCGGGTAGTTCTTGCTGGAGCGACGCTGGTTTACGCCCCCGAGGCAACAGTAGGACACCATCACCGCGCGAGTGTCGCGGAGTTGCGGGACCAGATGTACGGCTACGGAACGGGAATGTCCGCGGTTTTGGTCAAGATCATTTCGGGCGGCGACCGGACTGCTCTGGGTTTGTTGAAGGTCGTGCCCCGAGGTGTGCGCATGCTTCTCGTTCCCGACACTGCGCGTTTCGGTGACAGAAGTACAACGATGCCCGGCGATCTCAAGCGAGTGGAACTGGCCGGGTATCTGGCTGGCCCCTATCTGTACGCTTCCAGCAAGCTACGCCTGCGTCGTAGGCGGGCGCAGGCGGATCAGTTGTCCCGATGATCGTCGGACAGGCGTCGACTAAGGGGGACGCGGAAACGAAGCGAGGTCGTCATCGAGGTGACCTCGATGACGGCGGAACCACTCGCACCGCACAACTGGGACTCGATCATGTCGTCCTCATCGCAATCGCTGTATTGACCTGTACCGCGCTGATTCTCGCGTTGCTTGTTCGCCGCGATGGAGGGGAGGGAGTTCCATTCTCACTGCGCGTGTTGATCGGGGTCGCGACGACGGTTCTGGTTCCTGGTGTGCCTATTGCACTCATGGTTCGCATTCCGGATCCAGTGATCACGACGGCAGTGGGGATAAGCCTCTCACTCTCGGTCAACATCATTGTTGCGCAGTCTCAGTTCGTTATCGGCGCATTTCATCCGACCTTGATTCAGACAGTGCTGTGCGGGCTGTCCCTCCTCTCCTGTGCGGTGGCGTGGAAGGTTATGCCCTATCGAGAGATCGGACCGCCGCGGGTAGGGCGTCGGCGAATGCTCGCCGGTGTGACGATCACGGTTGCAGTGCTCTTCTTCGCGATGGCAGTTCGAACTCTGGACACCGCTGCCGCAGGCGCCGCAGGAATCATTCCAGAAATCGGGTGGGCGTACTACGTTGCGCTTTTCCTGGTCTCACTCGTAGCCGGGATCGCGCTGACTTCGCGCAGACTCGACGCAGTAGTGCTGACTGTCGCAGCACTGACTTTGATCACATTCACGACTTTGCTGGTAAGCCTTGCAGACGGGGTGACATCAATCCCCACAGCTTACGTACATCGTGGTCTCATCGAGATACTCGTCCATTTCGGAGAACTTCCACCACCCTCCGACGCGCGCTTCAGTTGGGCTGGATTCTTCTCCGGGAGCGCCCAAATGAGTACCGCCTACGGGATTACCGATTTCACCGCCATTTTCATCTGGGCACCCGTGTTCTTCAACGCGATGATCGCGTTGCCGATCTACTCGATCGGGTTGTCGATATCACGGAGTCGACGTGTGGCATGGCTGGGCGTGTTTGTCTATTTGCTTTTCAACTGGTACCAACAGGACTACTTTGCGCCTCAACCAACCGCAATGATGTTCTACACCAGCGTGATTGCAGTGCTCTTGTGGCAACTGCGTCGTGCTCCACTCCCCGTGGTCGAGGGAGGGTTGGTGGCGAGAACTGTCGGCGCATCTCGTCGCACTCCGGGGCGTGTGCCTGGACAGAGTTCGGCGCAGACCCTCGCCGTAGAGGCGATTCTGGTTGTGATTCTGGCGGCGATGGTTGTGACACACCAGTTGACGCCGATGGTGATGGTCGGTGCACTGTTGATGTTCACGCTGACGGGATCGACTCGCTATCGGTTGTTGTGGGTGGCCGTCGGCGCGCTCTTTCTCGTCTGGTTCAGCTACGGCGCAGTCGACTACTGGAAAGGCCACCTTCAGGCGTTGCTGTCGGATGTCGGGCAGGTGAGCGGCGCGGTGCAAGGCGGTGTCAGCAAACGCATCGGCTCCGGGCCGACCTACCAAGCAATGCAATATCTGCGGCTCGCAGCTACAGGTTTCATGGGATTGCTCGGGTTCCTCGGCTGGGTTCTGACACGTGGACGAAAGACGTGGTTGATGTCGGGAGTGCTGTGTGTGGTTCCCTTCGGATTGGTGGCAGTACAGAGTTACGGCGGCGAAGTGGTCATTCGGTGTTTTGTCATGGCAGCTCCGATCCTGGCTCCACTTGGCGCCGTGACGATTGTGCGTAGTGCCGCTGCGCTTCGGAACGTTCTGATGAATTCGAGACGACGGCGTGGCGGGCGTATACCGCGTGTTGTCATGGCGTCGCTGTCGATTCTCGTTCTCTCCGTCATTCTCACCGCTACTCGAGGGTTGAACACCTCATTCGAGCACTCGTCGCCTTATCAGATCCGGATTGGTGATGCACTCCTCGCGTCAGTACCGGACGGTGCCACGATCATGGCGTGGGGACCGTCCGCGCAACTGGTCTCCCCGCGAATTCTCACCGGAGTGACGGTTTCTCAAGTTGATTCGATCGATTGCCTGGACAACTTCGATACATGTGTCGCTGATCGAGATCCGGACTACGTATTCGTTGCGCAGCAGGCTTCCTCCCAGATATCCCTTCAATACGGATACCCTGCGGGAATGTTCGACGATGCCATCGCCGATATGCTCGCGTCCGGCAATTTCGAGATCGTCGTCGAGAATGCCGATGTCACCGTGCTGCGTCGCGCTGGTGCCCCCGAGATCGACCTGGAACAGCGATGACAAATCTGTTGGGAGCATGCATCTTCGGATTGTTGTTCGTTGTGCTCACTCTGATTACGGTGACGCGGGAACGGCAGGTGCCGGACCTCGGCACCATCGGCCGTGGGAAGGCTGCGAGAGCTCTTACCGTTCTCGGGGTCGTCCTGGTCCTGTGTGCAGTCGCCGTGGTGTTCTTACGATTCGACCAGATCGCGCTGATCTCGAGTCAGGAGTGAAACACATTGTTGTTCAACAAAATAACGGCCCTCGGTGGAGTTGTCGCTTTGTGCTTGTCAGTGGGGTGTTCGGTCACGGGTGACGTGCCAACCGACGCATGTGAAGAAGGACCGAGCGCGCCAGGCACCACGAATGCGCCGACAGGGGATCTGCGCGGGTGGACGCAAGTATTCGTGGACAACTTCGATCGCTGCGAGCTGGGAGAAATGTGGGGGGCGTACAGCGGCCAACCTGGGGGTGATCCTCACAGTTGGTGGGAGCCTGAGCAAGTCAGTGTCACCGAGGGGGTTTTGCGCCTGCGTGCGCAGCAGGATGGCGACCAGTGGGTCACTGGCGGTGTTTCTAACAGTGCAGTGTCGCAAACTTATGGGAAATGGATGGTTCGTCTGCGGGCGGGGGTATCGGACGAGATCAGCTATCATGTGTTGCTGTGGCCGCGAGACGAGGTATGGCCGCCAGAGATCGACATCGCGGAAAGTGTGTCGGGTCGACGTGAGTCGATGTCATCTTTCATTCATTGGTCCGACGAAGGTGAGCATCACTTCGCACAAGCGGACACAACTGGTCGATTCGACGAATGGCATACCGTCGGTGTGGAGTGGGGCCCGGGAATTGTTCGATACCTTGTCGACGATAGTGAGTGGGCTGAATTCGAATCATCTTTTGTTCCATCGACTTCCATGTGGTTGGGGATTCAGGCGCAAGCCGGGGCATGTGACAAGCAGAGGGAGTGGGGAACGGGGGATTGCCCGGTTTCGGGGTCGCCGGCAATCGCTGACATCGATATCGATTGGGTCAGCGTCTACTCGCCCGATTTCGCGGCTCTGGCAGCTGTCGAGTCTGCGCGAAGTACTGATCTCGAACTGATCGAACTGACTCCACGTCGGTAGTAGCTGTGGATTAATTGTCGCTGAAAATTTATACCTTTAGTCCCAATTGGTGCGTTATGCTCTGGTAGCAGATGAACATTCACTGCGACTAGACGGTGGCATGATGGTAAATCCACGGCAGCGTGTTTCGAAGCGGTTCTTCGGTTGGCTCAATCTTCTTCTTCTGTCTGTTCTAGTGGGAATAGTGCCGCAGGCAACTGTGAGCGCAGCTCCGCTGTGTTCTTCGGTAGCGAGCTCCGGTACCAAACCTGCTCCGGTCGGGAATATTTCGACCTGGCCGAAGTGGCGCCAGATCTTCATCGACAACTTCGACCGGTGTTCGCTGGGCGGGGACTGGGGTCCTTACTATGGTGCACCAGGTGGCAATTCGGCGAGCTGGTGGGATCCGTCGATGGTTCGCCTCGACGGTGGCAAGTTGCAGCTTCGTGCGCAACAAGTAGATGGTCGATGGCTCACGGGTGGGGTTTCCAACTTCACCCGCGCGCAGCAGTATGGCAAATGGGAAATGAGATTTAGAGCAGACAAGTCCGACGAGATCAGCTTCCATCTTCTGTTGTGGCCGAAGAATGAAATATGGCCCCCCGAGATCGACATTGCGGAAACTGTTGACGGAAACCGGAAGTCGATGTCGGCGTTCGTACACTGGAATACACCGACAGATGGATTCGGTCAGGGGCAAGCAGACATCACAGGCGACTTCAGCAACTGGAATACGGTGGGAGTGGAGTGGGGGCCAGGAATTGTTCGCGGCACTCTCAACGGTCGCGTGTGGACTACGTTCGAATCTGCAACCAAGGTTCCGGCGACGCCGATGTGGCTCGGACTGCAAACCGAGTCCGGGGCCTGCGCGCGGAAAGTGGCGTGGGGAGTGGGGTCCTGTCCATCTGCGGGTACGCCTGCGGTCTCGAACGTCGAAATCGATTGGGTGAGCGTCTATGCCCCCGGCTGGTGATCGACCGTCGATTCGTTGGATTCGATTTGAGTCGGAGTACGTGCGGCGCGTCGCAACATTCCGACCAGTGGAACCGAAACAATTGCTGCGGAGAGAATTTCGGCCGCGAGGTAGGACCAGCCGACACCGGCTATGCCGACGTGAGGTGTCAGGACAATTGATCCGGCGATGACCACGATGGTGTTGAGTACTTGCGCAACAACAGCCGAGCCCATTCTTTGGTACACCCTGGCGAGTGCGTTGTGTAGAACGACGAGTGCGGATATCGGAATGATGATCGCAGACAAGCGAAGTAGGGTCGTGCCTTCTGTCCGATAGTGATCGCCGACGGATCCCAGCGCAACCGGTGCCACGAGTGCGAGAAAGATTGCACCGAGAACGGCGAGTCCGGACAGTAGTGCGATGAATCGACGGGTCAGTGACTGTATCTGCGTCGGAAAGGCGCTCGCCTCTGAGACGAATGGGCCCATGAGCATGTAGAAGAGTACGAACAGGGCGCTCACCAATGCCCAGGTTATCGCGAAGTATGCATTCTCCTCCGCGCCGAGAAGTGAAATGACAACGAGCGGCACTGCAAGCGGGGCAAGGGAACCGAGCGTCATGAGGCCGTACGAGTGGCCGAAGTACGACCACAGTTCACGTGCAGGGGGAAGTGCCGGTTGGGCCGCGGACTCACCTCGCGTGCGCAGTTTCCGACGTATCGCAACACCGAGGACCAGGGCCGCGATCGCCGCCGACCCACCCCAGGCTCCGACGACAGCAAGTTCATGCGCTGTGAATGCCAGTGACGCGACAAGAGCTAGTTTGGCGATGGCATGAACGATGTTCTTCGCGGCTGACCACCTCGCAACTCGAAGACCGTTGGTGGTCTGGTCTTCGAGGGCGAACAGCGCGAGGGTAACGACGAGCCCTACATACGAGAGCATGGCCCACCCCGAGGAGAACAGTTTTTCACGTGGACCGAACATCAACAGTGCGGTGGCGAGGATTGTCGCGAGGAGCGCTACGAGGAGATATCCGCGCGCCACCAGTGCGCCGGCACGGCTTCCTGCCAAAGGTAGGAATCGCTCGTACATCGATCCGAGGCTCAACGTAGACAGAGTGGACAGTACCACCGCCGAATTGATCACCGCAGATGCCCGGCCGACAACGTCGACCGGATACATCCGAGCTGTGACTGCCCAGAACACCAGCCCGAGTACTGCCGTGACGGCGCCCGAGATCAGCACGGCGATCGAGTCGTACTCGAACTTGCGCTTGTCTGTAGCTGGCGTTTCTGGTGATGCCACGGTTGTGACCGGTGATGAGTGCGTCATGTCCACTTTCGGAAGTCGATCTTCCGATGCTACTTGCCAGTAGTTAACTTGTGCATGTCGACGGGTCGGTCAAAATTGCTCTATTGAGAATCGTTGCACTTCAAGGCGGGTGATAGCGCGAATAAATTGTGAAATTCCATGTGCGAGCGATTTGCCTGATGCGACCGACTGGTCGGGTTTGTGCAGTCCAGTACGATGGCGCCGTGGCTAATGGCGAGGGCGAAGTATGTGCATGCGGTCATGCAGAGGTGGCACACAGCCATCATCGTGCGGGAACCGACTGCGCCCTCTGTGACTGCGTCAGGTTCAAGCGTCGTGGGAGCATACTTTCCCGTCTGCTTCGCTGAACAGCTGGTGTCAACGCTTGGAGTGTCGGCCACCTGACGTGGGGCCGGCCTTGACCGCGCTACCGGGCGGACGGGCGAGAATCACGGCGATGGCAGTGGTGAGTGGAACCGAAAGCGCCAGGGCTATTCCGCCGACAGCGGACCTTACGATCTCGATTGCGACGGCGTCACCGACCAGGACGTCCTGAAGAGGGCGCCCGCTGACGCTGAAGAGCAGTAGCAGTGGCAGCGCCCCACCCGCGTACGCGAGAACCAAGGTGTAGACCGTGCTGGCGATGTGATCACGTCCGACCCGCATCGCACCGCCGAAGACTTTTCGACGGGACGCATGCTTGTCGAGTTCGGCCAACTCGAATGCCGAGGATGCCTGGGTGATGGTGACGTCGTTGAGAACGCCGAGCGAGCCGATGATGAAGCCCGCCAGCAGCAGGCCGGTAATGTCTATGTGCTCGATATAGGTCTGAACATTGGTGTTCTGCTCTTCAGACAAACCGGTGAGGTGTGTCAGTTCAATGCAGAGGTAGGAGAGAACCGCGGCGAGCACCATGGCGGCAAGGGTGCCGAGCAAAGCAGAACTGGTCTTGAGTGAGACCCCGTGCGCCAGATAGAGAACCGCGTACAAGATCACCGCCCCGGCGACCAGCGCAACCGGTATCGCAGGCTTGCCGTCGAGCAGAGCGGGTAGGAGAAACCCGACGACTACGCCGAAGGCGATCACCAGGCCGACGAGTGCGCGCAGCCCTCTCCACCGTGCGACTGCGATGATGACGACGGCGAACGCGATGACGATCAACGCCAGCGGGAGCCCACGCGAATAGTCTTCGAAGGAGTACTGCGTGTTTCCGTTCGGGTCGGTCTGACGCACCAGCCGAATGTGGTCACCCACGCGAAGGTCCGGCTGACCGGCGCCCGGAATGACCTCGAGCAATGTCTTCGTTCCGGCATTCGGCCCGGATTCGATATCGACGATACTTCGCTGGCACTGGTAGGCGGAGGTAGGCGGCGGTTGCGGGGCACCGACGAATACCCTTCCGGCGGAGGAACTTCCGCAGTCGCCGAGATCCTGCATCGTGACGGTGCCCGCCTCGGTTTCCACCGAGCTGCCGTCGGCATTCTGGAAGGGGAGTGGGACGGGAATGGTGTTCTTGTCCGGCCACAGTGCGACAGCTGCCGCGACGACGACCATGCCGATGACGACGAGCAACCCGATGACGACGCGTGATGCGGTGGGGCCGATCTGAATGGGGCCACCGTGGCCATGGCCGTGACTCATCGGAAACTGAGTGTCGGACTGGGGATTTGCACCGGTGCAATGTTATCGGCTCCGAAGCGAATGGTCAGCTTCTGACGGCAGTGTCGGTGAAAGGCAGTGTCGCCGCAAGGCAGAGTCGGCGAAAACCGGTGCTACCGATGAGGGGTTGTGAAACTGGGATTGGTCGAGCTGGGTGGCGGGGAACAGGGGGGGTTGTCCCCGCCACCAACCTGGTATCCACAGGGGGGGGAGGGATACCAGGTGCTCGCGGCACCGAAGTGCTGCTAACTAATGTACCCAATTTCAAACCGATTTGGCGCGTTGTCCAACTACCAATTTCACAACGAATCACGTACCGGTTGGACCGTTTTCACATCGGGGCAGGTCACTAAATAGTTAAAGAGTCAATCAAACCGCATGGTTTGCGAAAAATGTGACCAAGGTCGCACAAATGCCCCGCAGTTTTACGTTTACGGGGCATTTGTACAACGAATTGTTTACTCGATTTCAGCCGGATTCAGCGTGAGAATCTACTGTTTGTAACTGGTGAGGAAGTTGCCGAATCGCTCAATGGCCACGGCGAGATCTCGGGCCCACGGAAGGGTGACGATCCGAAGGTGATCGTGATTCGGCCAATTGAACCCGGTGCCTTGAACCATCAGGATCTTCTCCTGGAGAAGCAGGTCCTGAACCAACTTCTCGTCGTCGTGGATCTCGTAGACGTTCGGATCCAGACGAGGGAACGCGTAGAGCGCGCCGCGAGGCTTCACACACGAAACGCCCGGAATCATGTTCAATCGCTCCCAAGCGACGTCGCGCTGCTCGAGCAGGCGGCCGCCGGGCAGGATCAGGTCTTCGATGCTCTGGTGACCGCCGAGGGCGACCTGAATGGCGTGCTGTCCGGGGACGTTGGGGCACAGACGGGTCGACGCCAAGAGATCGAGTCCCTCGAGGAAGCCGGCCGCGTGATCCTTCGGGCCCGTGATCGCCACCCAGCCGGAGCGGTAGCCGGCGACGCGGTAGGCCTTCGAGAGGCCGTTGAACGTCAGGCACAGCAGATCAGGGGCAAGTGTTGCCAGCGAGATGTGCTTGGCGTCGTCGTAGAGGATCTTGTCGTAGATCTCGTCGGCGAGCAGCAGAAGCTGATGCTTGCGTGCCAGATCGACCAACTGCTGCAGAACCTCCATCGAGTACACCGCACCCGTGGGGTTGTTCGGGTTGATGACGAGGAGAGCCTTGGTCTTGTCGGTGATCTTGGATTCGATATCGGCGATATCGGGATTCCAGTCGTTGGCCTCGTCGCAGAGATAGTGGACGGGCGTGCCTCCGGACAAGCTCGTCATCGCAGTCCACAGGGGGTAGTCCGGTGCTGGGATCAGAACCTCGTCGCCGTTGTTGAGGAGGGCCTGCATGGTCATCGTGATCAGTTCGGAAACACCGTTGCCGAGGTAGATGTCGTCGACGTCGAGCTCGGGGAAGCCGGGAACCAGCTCGTAACGCGTCACGATTGCGCGCCGCGCCGACAGAATGCCCTTCGACTCCGAATAGCCCTGTGCATAGGGCAGGGCGGCGATCATGTCCCGCATGATCACATCGGGGGCGTCGAATCCGAACGGTGCCGGGTTGCCGATGTTGAGCTTGAGGATCCGGTGTCCTTCCGCCTCCAACCGGGCGGCATGCGCGTGCACCGGTCCACGGATTTCGTACAGGACGTTCTGGAGCTTCGACGACTGCTCCAGCTCGCGCTGCGGCTGACGGTGGCGGACGGGTTCTGGTGTGCTCACGAGTTACATGATTCCACCACTGTGCAAGTGCATTGTCGGGGACCGTGTCGCACGCCCCGTTGGCTATTGTCGAGCGATGACCCCCAGCGAGCAGATTGCAGCCCCGTACGGATCGTGGACTTCTCCGATCGGAGCAGCTGATCTGGCTGCAGGTGGGCACCCTGTCGAGGGTGGACGATACGTCGGTGACGAGATCTGGTGGGCTGAACTTCGTCCGACCGAGGGTGGTCGGACCTCGATCCGTCGATCTGGTCTCGACAACCAACCCGTCGACATCCTCCCCGCGCCGTGGAACGCGCGAACCAGGGTTCACGAGTACGGCGGTGGCGCCTGGACGGTCACCGAGTCCGGAAAACTGGTCTTCAGTGAATTCTCCGATCAACGGGTGTACATCCTCGAAGGAGTCACTCCACGGGCTCTGACGCCCGAACCGGCGTCGCCGGCCGCGTGGCGATACGCAGACCTGCAGATCGTGAACGGCGAGGTGTGGGCGGTTCGGGAAGCGCACGCGGAGGACGGGGCGATCACTCGCGATATCTGCGCGATTCCGCTGGACGGTTCCGGCAACATCCGCTCGATCGTCGGCGGCTCGGACTTCCTCTCGTCACCGAGGCTTTCGCCGAGTGGAACCAAGATCGCCTGGATCGCATGGAACCATCCGCAAATGCCCTGGGACGGTACCGAACTGCGGGTAGCTCCACTCGTCGACGGCGTCGCTCAGGCGTATTCCGTGCTGATCGGCGGACTTGAAGAGTCCGTCCTGCAGCCGGAGTGGATCACCGACGACGAACTCTACGCAATCAGCGATCGCAGCGGCTGGTGGAACATCTATCGCGTCGGCGGCAAGATCAGCCCGATTTGCCCGGTGAACGCGGATTTCGGTGGCCCGCAGTGGCGCTTCGGTGGGCGCTGGTTCGTCGAACTCGGCAACGGGCACCTTCTCACCGCACGCACCGTCGGAACCGACACGCTGGCGGTACTCGACCCGGCGTCGGGGGAACTGCGCGACATCGCGACCCCGGGTGTCACCAGCATCGGCCTCATGCAAGTTCGCGGCGATCGGTTACTGCTCATCTCGGGAGGCGCGAAACTGGCGGGCGCGCTACGTGAACTGGACCTCGGTACCGGCGAACTCACCGAAATCCGTTCGTCGGTCGAAGAATTGCCCGAGTCTGCCTACCTTCCGGAAGCGCGAGCCGTCGTGGCTCACGGACACGGGCGAGAAGTTCACGCCGTTGCGTATCCGCCGCGCAGTCCGCGATACAAAGGGCTCGACGATGAACGACCGCCGTATGTCGCGTTTGTTCACGGTGGGCCGACGGCGCACGTCGCACCGGCCCTCAACCTCGTCTACGCCTTCTTCACCAGCCGCGGAATCGGCGTCGTCGACGTGAACTACGGCGGGTCGACCGGTTACGGACGTGAGTACCGTAATCGATTGCGTGGTCAGTGGGGTGTCGTCGACGTGCAGGACGTCGTCACCGCCGTCAACGGGTTGGCCGAGCAGGGGCTTGCCGATCCGGCCCGCCTTGCCATCGAAGGCGGATCCGCCGGTGGTTGGACCGTTCTGGCCGCACTGACGACGTCCGACGTGTTCGCTTGTGGTGCTTCCTATTTCGGCGTGGCCGAACTGGACCTGTTCGTGCAGGAAACTCACGATTTCGAATCGCGTTACGTCGACGGTTTGATCGGCCCGCTGCCGGAATCTGCCGACCTGTACGCGGAACGTGCTCCACTCAACAACGTCGACGGGTTGAACTGCCCGGTGTTGCTTCTCCAGGGTCTCGACGATCCGATCGTGCCACCCTCGCAGGCGGAGCGATTCCGGGATGCTCTGGTGGCCAAGGGCATTCCGCACGCGTACCTGGCCTACGAGGGTGAATCTCACGGATTCCGCAAGCAGTCGACCATCATCAGCTCGCGCAACGCCGAGCTGTCCTTCTACGGGCAGGTGCTCGGATTCACTCCACCCGGCATTCCGACGATCGAGCTGTGGAAGCCTGTGATCAGTAGCTGACGGCCCCGTGGCTGCGCGCGAAGGCCGCCAGGATCCGACTTGCCACCAGTGACGGGGTCGACAGGTCGGCCCACGTCCACCTCGCGACCTCCCACCCTGCGTCACGGAGTCGGTCTTCGCGGAGCTTCTCGTTCCAGAGCGCGTCCTCGGGGCTGCGACCGGCGGGCACCAGTCGGCCGTACTTGACGCGGCCGTCGAACTCTCCGATGGTGCGCTGCTCACGCCACAGGAAGTCGACGCGGCCGGCGAACCCTCGGGCGTCGTGGATGTCGACCTGGGGTTCGGGGAGTGGCAGGTGTTCGTGCAGGAACAATGCGAGGCTCCGTGATTCACCGACGCTTTCGATGCGGGAGTCCATCGCGGTGAGCGCGTGGAGCGCATGTCGATGGCGCGGATGGTTCGGGCTGAGTGCCAGCGAGGCTGCAACCGCGTCCTTGGTCAACCTTGAACGGTGCAACGCTGAATTGCCCACGACGAGAGCCTGTTCGAAAGTGAGTGTCCTCGCGAGATCCGCAACAGTTCGTGCCGGAGTCGTGACGCGCAGCCCATCGACTTCGGTGATCTCGTTGTCCGCCAGCCATGTCGAGTGCACGTGACGTCGAGCGGACTTTCGGCCACCACCTCGCCGGTTCCGGGACAGGTGAACGACCTCGAGCGGAGTGTTCCAGAGTTCGAAACCGTGCAGAACCGCAGCCGAGACGTGGCTGACAGTGGCACAGGGTGAAGCGGCGCAGGCCACGGCCTCTGCCCGCAATCGATGTCGTCCGTATGCGTCGAGGCGGGACAGGTGGCCGCTGTCCACGTACGCACCACGATGGATTCTGGCCCAGGTTCCACTAGCGCAGGCCTGTCGGATCTCGGCATCGGTGCGACCGATCGACAGTTGGTCCGGCCTGCGGATGATATGTGTCTGTTCCCCCATGTCGATCGATCTTGCTGCGCCCGGCGATGGAAAGGAAGCCGTGACCCCGGGGGTGTGGATAGCCGTGAGTGAACACCACTTGTCCACAGTTCGAACCGGTTTCGCGTCGCTGGAGAGGGTGTTCGGTATGGGGAAACGGTGGCAGGTTCCCGGTGTCGCGCTCTAGGAAACCCTTGCGTCCGGATCGTTCGCGTGCCAGGCTGTTCAGCTATGACTACAGGAAAGGCGGACACCGCCACCGTCGCGTGAGCGCCGCACCGATTCGCTCGTCGGCATCACATCGAGCGACATTGCCCGAGAACTTCAATCTCTTCGATGAAGACAGTCTGGCCCTGGAAAAGATCCGCGACGTGTGGCTCGAGCGCGGATTGTGTACTCGTCCTGCTGATCGAAACACCGCAGAAGCCTCTGTCGCGCAACTGTATCGACGCTCCGGGCTCCCGAAACCGGAGTTCGTCTGGGTCCCGTCGCCGTCTGCTGGTTCGGACCTGATCGTCACCGAAGGACTGTCGACCAAGATGTCATTGGACGGCACCGGCCTCGACTGCGCTTCCGGGTATATCGCGAGCATGTTTGCGGCTTCGCGCCGACGCATGGACGCGCGAATCGAATGTCGGAGAACTGGCTGGCAGATGGAACGCCGGCAGGGGGAGCGCCTGATCAGGGCGTCCATTTGGGAATCGTTGCACACCACGCTGTTCGACGGCGTCGCAGCTGCGATACGAACGATGTCGACTCCGGTGGCCGGGGAAGTGACCTGGTACGGGCAGCAGGACGCACATCGAATCGCGTACTACGACACATGTCATCGATTCGGTCTTGCGACTTTCCGCTCGGAAGACCGTGAACTCCTCGACGTGCAGACCGCACTGGCCGACTCGACCGGGTGGTGGTGGGCGTTCGACGACGTGTGCATCATGGCGGAACGACCCACCGCCTTACATGCCGAACCGATTCCGGGCAGCGCGCAGGGAGCACGGCGCTTGCATCATTCTGATTCCCCCGCAATCGAATTCGTAGACGGTACAACGGCGTTCGTTCTACACGGAGCGATCGTTCCAGAGTGGGTAGTGCTCGACCCCACCGCCGAACGCATCGCGCACGAGCGCAACGTCGAGATCCGTCGATGTGCAATCGAGCGGATCGGCTGGGATTCCTACATCGAGCTGGCGGGCCTGACACTGGTCGACCAAACCGACGATCCCGGTAACGCCGGTTGCCTGCTGCAGCTCTACGCGTCGCCGGAGGGCTGGGGTCGAAGTGGACGGATTCTCCTCGCGGTCAACGGTTCTCTCGAACGCGACGGGCATCGGCGTCGATACGGCCTTCACGTACCCGGATGGTTTACCTCCGCGTTGGATGCCGCCGGATGGACTTACGGCATCACCGGTACCGACTATTCCCGTCTCGTTCGTCGAACCTGAATCCCGAACCCTCTACCCTCAATCCTCAAACCCTGGGAGATACTTATGAACTCGAACATGACCTTGTCCGCTCTCACCACCCTCACCGGCCTGGATGTCTTCGACTACCTGGACCAGGAAGTGTCCATTCCTGTGATCGACGGACTTCAGGCGCAAGGCGATCTCATCGTGGTCCCGTTTTCGCTGCTCGCAAATATCGTGGCGCCTCTGCCATGGACACGCTCTGTGAGAGTGCCGCTCTCCGGCGTGGAACTGCTGCGAAGTGCGGCGGGAGGGAACCCCCACAGTCTGGTTGCAGACGAAGGGGAGTGCACGTGGTCGACGCCGGTGAAAGATGCTCGGGGCCTTGCACTCGGCATGCTCGACGCCCGAGTGACCGCGTACCTCATCCACCCGGAGCACGGCGCGACCGGCATCGCTCCGGGACGATACGTCATCGGCCGGCAGCAGGAAAGGGGCGTCGGGCGTGCGCGCGGTGCGGTGATGCTTGTCGCCGATTGACACGCCGGCCTCGAGTTGGCGGGGGAGTGAGCACCACTTGCACAGGGCGAGCACCGGTTTCCGTGTGCTGGACGGTGTGTCGGGTCGAGGGAAAGGGTGCTCGGTCGGCAAAGGCTCCCGCACAAACACGAATGCCCTCACCGTGACGGTGAGGGCATTCGCGTGTGGTGCGCTTACTTCTTGCGGCCAGGAGCCTTCGCGCCGGCCTTGAATCCGAGTCCGCCTGCCTTGGGGGCGGGCGGCGCGGCAGCAGGCGCCGGAGCTTCCGCGGGTGCGGACGCCTCAGGTGCTTCGGCGGGTTCTGCCTTCACAGGTTCGGCCTCGGGAGCCGGGGCCTCTGCAGCCGGCGCCGGGGCCGCAGCGGGAGCTGCCTTCCGGGCACCGGGAGCCTTTGCGCCCGACTTGAATCCGAGTCCGCCGGCCTTGGCAGCAGGCGGAGCCTTCGGGGCTTCCGCCTCGGCGGCCGGAGCCTCTGCCGGTGCAGCCGGAGCCTCTGCCAGAGCCTCTGCCGGAGCAGCAGCAGGTGCTTCAGAAGCAGGAGCAGCCTTTGCACCAGGAGCCTTGGCCCCACCCTTCATCTGCAGTCCCTTGCCGCCGGGTGCCTTGGCGCCGGACGCCAGGCCCAGACCCTTCGGCTTGGCGACGGGTGCAGCAGCCTCAGCAGCCGGAGCTTCCGCTGCCGGCGCGGCAGCGGCCTTTGCTCCGGGTGCCTTGGCGGCGCCCTTCATCTGCAGTCCCTTGCCGCCGGGAGCCTTGGCCCCGCCTGCCAAGCCGAGACCCTTGGGCTTTGCGACAGGTGCTGCCGGTGCAGCAGCTTCGTCAGCGGGAGCTTCCGCGCTTGCGGCGGGAGCCGCTTTCTTGGCGCCGGGAGCCTTTGCCCCGCCGGCCATTCCGAGCCCCTTGCCTGGTGCCTTGGCGCCGGGAGCTTTCGCACCTGGTGCTTTGGCGAGTCCCTTCATGGCCAGACCCTTGCCTGCCGGTGCAGCCTTGGCTTCGGGAGTCGCGGCAGCTTCCTCGACTTCGGCGACCCGATCCTGCTCGTCGGTCTCAGCCTTTGCCTCAGCAGCGACCGGTGCCTTCTCGCGCGGGATCACTTTGATGTTCTCGCCGAGCTGGGCGGGATCGAGACGAGTGACGGAGTTCAGCATCAGCTGCGCGACATCGACGACCTCGACGCCTTCGCCCTGGCCTTGCTCCTGGCGGGCAGTGACGCCGTCGGTGAGCATGACGCGGCAGAACGGGCAACCCGTGGCGATCTTCTTGGGGTTGGTGGAGAGCGCTTCGTCGACGCGGTCGACGTTGATGCGCTTGCCGATGTTCTCTTCCATCCACATGCGAGCACCACCGGCACCACAGCACATGGAACGTTCGCCGTGACGCGGCATTTCGACGAGCTTGGAGCCTGAGGCTTCCATGAGTTCACGGGGAGCGTCGTAAACCTTGTTGTGGCGTCCGAGGAAGCACGGGTCGTGGTAGGTGACGTCTTCGCTCACGGACGCAACCGGGATCAGCTTCTTCTGGCGCACCAGACGGTTGAGCAGCTGAGTGTGGTGCACGACCTCGTAGTCGCCGCCCACCTCCGGGTACTCGTTGCCGAGGGCGTTGAAGCAGTGCGCACAGGTGACGACGATCTTGCGCTTC
This sequence comes from Rhodococcus sp. RCBS9, assembly GCF_029457415.1. Lineage (NCBI taxonomy): Bacteria > Bacillati > Actinomycetota > Actinomycetes > Mycobacteriales > Nocardiaceae > Rhodococcus > Rhodococcus sp. RCBS9. Next base: position 4,042,064 of record NZ_CP120422.1, read on the forward strand.
TTCTGCTCGATACCGTCGAAGACCGAATTGAGCATCTCGATGTTCTGCATCGCGAGCTGCTGGAACAAGAACTCGTTGCCGGCACGACGTGCGGAGTCGCCGGTGCAGGTTTCGTCGGCGCCGAGGACCATGAACTTCACTCCCGCGGTGGCGAGGAGTTCGGCGACAGCCTTGGTGGTCTTCTTGGCACGGTCTTCGTAGGCGCCGGCGCAGCCGACCCAGAAGAGGTACTCGTAGTCCTCGAAGCTGTCGGCGTCCTTGCCGAAGACAGGGATCTCGAAGTCCATCTCGTTGATCCAGTTGAGACGGTCCTTGGAGTTCTGACCCCAGGGGTTGCCCTTGTTCTCGAGGTTCTTGAACAGGCCGGCGAGCTCGGAGGGGAACTCCGATTCGATCAGGACCTGGTAGCGACGCATGTCGATGATGTGGTCGACGTGTTCGATGTCGACGGGGCACTGTTCGACGCAGGCGCCGCAGTTGGTGCAGCTCCACAAGGTTTCGGCGTCGATGACCGGGGCCATCTCGCCTTCGACGGTTTCACCGACGAGCTTGCGGTCGGCCTCGAGGCGTGCCGCCTCGGGGATGGCTGCGAGGGCGCCTTCCTTGACATTGCCTTCGCTGTCGACGAGACCGATCTCGTCGCCGCCCATGTCCTTGCGTCCACCAGCGAGCAGGTACGGGGCCTTGGCGTAGCCGTGGTCACGCAGCGACATGATGAGCAGCTTGGGCGAGAGCGGCTTTCCGGTGTTCCACGCGGGGCACTGGGACTGGCAACGACCGCACTCGGTGCAGGTGGTGAAGTCGAGCCAGCCCTTCCAGGAGAAGTCTTCGATGTTTCCGGCGCCGAGAGTGTCGGTGTCGGGGTCGACGTTCTCCATCGTCAGGACTTTGCCCTTGGACATCATGGGCTTTGCCGCGCCGAGGGCGACGGTGCCGTCGTCTTCACGCTTGAAGTAGATGTTGAAGAACGCCGAGAAGCGGTGCCACGCGACGCCCCAGGTTATGTTGCGGCCCACGATCGCGAGCCAGATCATGCCGGTCATCAGCTTCACGAATGCGAACACCGAGATCATGACGGGGCTGGCGGGAAGCAGTTTCGCGACCTGCATGGTGAAGAAGTCGGTCCACGGGTTGGCGTGACCGTAGGTCGCGATCTTGCCTGCCTTGACCATGATCATGCCCAGGCCCTCGAGCAGGACGATGCCTTCGATGACGTAGGCAGCCTTGAAGTTGGAGCCGCCGAAACGGGACAGGCGCGCGGGCAGACGCGGGTGGTTGAGCTGACGGATCACGATCAGCGTGGTGATACCGATGACGGTGCCCAGGCCGAGGATCTCGTCCCACAGGTGCCACGCCCACGTGTTACCGAAGATGGGCCAGTGGAACTCGGGGTTGAACGTCTGGCCGTAGGCCTCGAACCACAGCAGGAACCCACCGAGGAAGCCGACCATGACGAGCCAGTGGGCCCAGCCGACGCTGCGGAACTTGTTCATGCGCGTGTGCGCGATGAACTCGATGATCATCTGCTTGAAGCGAGGGAAGAACGGGCGCCATCGATCGGGTGCCGACTGGCCGATGCGCACGGTGTTGAACATCCTCAGCGCGCCTGAGAGGAAGATGTACCAACACACCAAGCTCAGCAGAGCACCAATCGTGCCCAACGTAATCGTCAGGGCATTCATGTCGCGGCCTTTCGTTTCAGGGCGACGCGTCGGCCACCTCGGGACAGCCCACTGATACTAACCTGCGTTATGTTACCCGCCAGTAACTAGCATTACCAGCCTGTAGGTACCGGCTGGTAACCGCTCGTGGCCTGGAGAGATCGATCTTCTGCGTCGGACGGGCTGGGCCAGACGCAGACATGTCTGGTCGTCACGTTAGGCGGTGCCCGTCAGGTGTCCATCTGTCAGGCAGCCCTAAGTCGGGTTCCGAGCAGGTGAGAACAACCGACCGGCTGTTATCGTTACGCCCGTCACGCACAGGGGAAACGGGTGGTGTGAGTCATCGACTGACGCCCGCCCGATCCCGGGGAGGATCAAAAATGTTCATTCGAAAAGCTGCGGCCGTCGCAGCGATGACCATTGCCGCTACGGGCATCGCTGCAGGTACTTCTTACGCAGCTCCGGAGACGTCACCCGACGTTTCGTACACCGCCGAGGTCGTCGACCAGGCCGTTGTCACCACCATCGACGCCGGAGCATTCCGGGTCTCGGGCGACGGAACTCACGTCGACTTGCAGAACAGCCAGGGCGCAACTCTCGTGAGCCTTCCGCTCGCGTTCAACCTCGGCGACGTTCAGTTCCCGTTCGACGAGACCGTCAGTGAGGACGGCAAGACCCTCACCCTCAAGCCGAACCTGGACCCGGCCAGCTCCAAGCCGAAGCCGGTCGCTGCCGAGTTCACCCCGGTTGCTTCGCCTGACGAGGATCAGAAGGCAATCGAGAAGTTCCAGTCACAGCTCGGGCTTGCCACGCAGATCGGTAGCCTCACCGGCACGATCGTCGGGGCGGTCATCGGTTGCATCGTGGGTCTGCCCGGCCTGGTCGTCGGCTGCCTGCCCGGCATGGTCACAGGGGCCGGTATCGGTGGAGTCGCCGGTACCATCCTCGCCGGCGGCGGAACCGCCGTCGTCGCGGGCTTGGACCTGATCAAGGTTCTGAACGCTCCGGCTGGAACAACTCTCTTCCAGTAGAACGTCACGAACGCCGAAACGGGCGCCACACCTTCAGAAGGTGTGGCGCCCGTTTTGCTGTCTCGAGGAATGCGTGTGATCAGTAGTCGCGAACCTTCAGGCCTGGGTTGGCGGCGAGGATGTCGTTGATCGGCGTCGCGTACTGGGTCGGGGCTTCTTGCCCGAACAGTGTCTCTGCCTGAGCGATCTCGCACAGGGGAGAGGTGGCGACGTTGGACGCACTCGTGATGCCCACTGCCAATGTTCCGGAGACGATCGGGCCACCGCTGTCACCCTGCAGGACGCAGATGTTGGTGGTGAAGCCGTTGTCGAGGGTGTGATCCAAAACCTTTGCGACGCGGTTGACGCCGGTGACGACGCCGCAGCTGAAGCCCGTGGTCGATCCTGCCTTGCAGACCGGGGCGCCCACGACAGGATCGGCGGTACCGGTGATGTTGACCGAGCGGTTGAACGGGACCCGCACGCTGTTGTTCTCGAAGCGGTACTTCGCGTTGTCGTCGATGTTGATGATCGAGTAGTCGCGCCCGTCGAAGCTGCTCTTGGCGAAGTACCCGACGCGGGGCCCGGTCTGGTTGTTCACCATCGGGAAGACCTGGCTGGAGTTCGAGGTGCCGGCAGCGGCGCGATTGGGATCACAGTGACCGGCGCTGATGTTGACCGTGCGCCCTGAACCGTCGGTGCCGTTGAAGCCGAACGAACAACGCAGTCCAGTGTTACCGGAGGTTGCGCCGAAGGCGTCTCCGCCCAGTGCGGCGTCGCCGGTTGCGGATCCGGTTGCGGGGATGAGGTCCGCGACGATCGGGGGAACCAGTAGCGGAGCAGCGGTATGGACGACGGTCCGCTTCAGGAACTCAGGCAATTCGATGCCGGCGGCAGGATCGGCGGTGAGGGCGACTCCGTTGCCGACGACGTCGACGGCAATGCCACGCACGAGGTCTGCGACCTCGGCAGGCTGCGAATCGAGCCAGGTGTTGAGTGCCGAGAGTTGACTTTGCAGAGCCTGCTCGCTCTGCGCGACGTCCTTGACCTCGAAACCGGCCTTCTCGGCGGCCTCGCGGGCAGCATCCTTGTCTCGACCGTCAGCGAGAGCGACTACGCCCTTACCGAGGTCGTCGAGCCACACTCCGGCAAAAGAGTCGGGAAACTGGACGCGCGCGATGGCGGCGAACTCCGCGAGCTTCTGCGCGAGTTCGGAACGCGAGACGAACTGGTCGGGCGTCAGCGCCAAGTCGTGCTGTAGGGCTTCGGCGAGTTCGACGGGCAGATGGGCTGCCTGATCGGATACCCCGGATTCGTTCGGTTCTGCGTTCGCGACCGCGGTGATCGGTCCGAGGAGCAGCAGCGCGGCCGAACCGAACACTGCGGCGCGACGTGCGATGGAGCTTCGCATGTGGGCCTTTCCACTTCGTTGACCGCGTACCACCCCCCTGGGAGCACACGGATACGGCTCACGGACTTGTGGTGAGCCGATCACAGTCGACCATGACTATATGGGTTCGAACGCGCTATTCCCACCCGTTACATGAGCAGACAGCGCTGACCCCGACCGACAACAGCACTGTGCCCGCCGATCGCGAAACGGATCGGCGGGCACAGTGCGTGAATCAGTGGTTGGTCAACCTGCAGTGCGGACGCGGATTCCGGCACCGACACCGCCACCGGAAGCGCGATCCGCCGCGTCGAGGATGTCTCCGACCGGAATACCCAGATTCGAGGTTCCACCGGAGGTCGCCAGTACCAGGTTCGCTTCGTTGCAACTGGGTGCTCCGCTGCTGTTGGAGCCGCTGGTGATGCCCAGAGCCAAGGTTCCGGAGACGATGGCGCCGCCACTGTCCCCGGCGAGGGTGCACGCGGTGCCGGCGAATCCGCGAACGGTTCGTGAATCACCGTCCGCCATGACCAGTTGAGTTTCGACGCGATCGGCTGCCACGACACCACAGGTGAAGGACGACGTCTGGCCGGACTTGCAGATGGGAGCGCCGATCACGGGACGTGCTGTTCCGGTGATCGCGAGGGTGGTCCCGTTGGCACCGCGGACGGCAGCACGGTCGAGGCCCGCGTCGATGCCGGACTGGTCGAACTTGATGACCGAGTAATCGAGATCGCCGGCGTTGTTGCCGACGGAAGACTGTGAGAATGCTCCGATCAACTGACTGTCGTCGACGTTCGCGTGATTCGGCAGGTAGACGGGCGACTTCGAACCCTCGGCCGGATTGCAGTGTCCGGCACTGATATTGAGAGCATTGTTCTGATCGTCGACGGCGTTGAACCCGAACGAGCAGACCGAGATGTTCTCGGTCGGTGTCTCGCGAATGGGGCCTGTCGACGTGATGTAGGTGTCGCCGCCGAGTGCTCCGGGATCAACCGATCCGCCACCGTCCGGGCTGAGAACGATCTTGGTGTTCTCGAGCAGGGTCGGAAGATTGAGCGCCTGCCCGACGGGGCTGTTCGCGACGTCGATGACGACCTGGTTGTTCAGGACGTCGATAGTCGCCGAATTGACTGCGCGTGAGATTTCCTTGGGCAGCCCGGCAATCCATCCGTTGACGTCGGCCAGCGTCTTCTCGAGGGTGTCGGCGGAGACGGGGGCGACGTGCGTGCGGTAACCGTCGTCGGCCGCGATGCGTGCAGCTTCGGTGGTGGTGACGGCTACGACGGGTTGACCGTCGAGTCCCATCCACGAGCCGGCGTAGTCGCCAGGGCGCGCGGACTTGAATTCCTGGGCGTATGCACCGAGTTCCTGAGCTTTGGCAGCGCGGTCCAGATACTCCTGTGGGGAGATCTTCAGATCGCGTGTGATCGCTTCGATCAGCTCAGCCGGAAGCTGATCTGCCCCGAGCTGTTCGACATGCGTGTCGGAGGCGGGCTCTGCCGATGCCGTCGTGGTGAATGGAGCTGCGAGCAGTAGTGCCGAGGCGCCGACCACAGCGGTGCGGATCGCCAACGAGTTACGCATGAAATCCCTTCAAGTCCCCGGCACCGAGCCGGTAGGTACCGCACCCACCATAGGGGAAAAGTTTCGACGAGGAATATGTGCCTATTGTCGGCAAGTCGAATTATTCTGTCTAACTTGGCATTCCGGGTCTCGGGGCCAATGGCATGACGGGCATGTCGGGATTCGGAACCACCGGATCGGTTGTGTCGGTCGGGTTGGACGGCTGCGTCGGCGTTGTCTGTGTATCAGTGGGGGCGGTCACGGCGGGAGTGTCCGGGGTATCCGGATCGACCGGATCCAGCGGTCCGACGACCGGCGGCAGGTTCTCGATCCGAAGGGGATCGATCTGGATGGTGATCGGCGATCCCTGTTGCGCGGGGACGTTCGCCGTAGTGGATTTCTCTGTACCGGTGCCCGGACTCACCGGAATGGGCTGGGATTCGGATGAGGTCGATTCCGCTTCGGATGCCCACGACTGCGCCGTCGGCTGCGCGCCGAGAGCGGGTACTTCCGGTGGGGGTGAGGTCGCTGATTGCGTGCCTGTCCCGGATGAACTCGTCGAGGTGGCAGCTGTGTCCGTCCCGGGGGACAGGGAAGATTGTGCGTCGAGAATCCTGGGTGCTGAAATGGTCGGAGTGTGTCCGATGATGACCGCGGCCGCGCAACCCGACACGGTCAGAAAGACTGCGGCGGCTGCTGCGGCGATGATCGGTCGGCGCTCCGACCGCCACTGGCGATTCAGCCAACCGTCGATGCTCGGTTCTTTCGTGACCGGTGCCTCCACGCCGGATTCCGGCTCCGGTTCGATCAGAACGAACGGCGGAAACTCTTCGGGGGTGTCCTCTGGCTCGGCAAAATCGGTTGGCTGGGGTTCGGGACAGGTAGAGGTGATCGAGAAGGGTGCGGCCAACGCTGCGGCTCCGCGAGCAGCACGGTCGTCGGCGTCCGGATCCGCGAGCCAAGCCGCAGAGGCTTCATCTTCTGAAATCAGTTCGACGCCGTCGAGATTCATGCTGTCGAGTGCGCCGCGCAGTACGTCGACGGAATCGCTCGACCAACCCGCGGGGATCACCGCAGAGATGTTCAGGTTCTGATCGGTGAGTGTTCGGACTTCCTTGACCAGGCAATACATTGCTGTCGCTACCAGTTCCTCCCCTCGCGTCATGTGCTCGGAGAAGTTGTCAGTATCGTCGGTGCCGACCCTGTCGAGGAACCCGCGCAACCCGGTGGACCCCGCCGCGGTTCCGCCTAGTTGCACGGTGCCGTCGGGGGCGTGGTGCAGAACCGATTCGCGTTCGAGGGTCACCAGCTCCGAGTCAGGTCTCGCGATCGCAGCAATGCTTCGTTTGTTGCCGACGGCGAGTCCGACTCCCCACTTCATAGCGATCCCCGTTTCACAGTTACCGAACTTTGCTCGGCAGGCATGTCCTGATTCCTGTGAAAACTATCACTTAAACGGATATACGCAACCCTCTGGACAATATGCAGCTAACTACTTGTTCGACGGTGTCATGCTGCGAAGGATGGTGAGCAGTTCCGAACGAGACTGCGCCCCGACACGCCGCTTGATGCGTGCGACATGGTGCTCGACGGTTTTAGCGGAGATGTAGAGGCGTTCGCCGATTTCCCGATACGTCAGTCCGACGACGACGAGTTCGGCAACTTCTTGTTCGCGCTCGGTCAACACCGACGGTGGCGCCGCACTTGTGGTGGTATCGGTTGCATTCGTCTCGGCCGTCGACGTTGTGCGTAGCGAGCGCGCAACGTGGAGCAGTGCCGTGGCCGATTTGGTGTCCGGGGTGCGCAGCGCTGCTTCGCCGGCAAGGCGAGCGGCGTCCCACGGGAGTCCGATCCGACTGAGCGTTCGTGCGGCGGCTTCGACATCGTCTGCGTCGACGTTGCCTTGCATGAGTAGGAGCCACTGGCGTCCGGCGGTCGCCAAACCGGCTGCGTAAGTGTGAGTTTTGGCTGATTCGGCGAGTGTATGGGCGTGTGGGAGGAGATCGGCCGGCGACTGCGAGAGGATCGACGCCTGGACGCCGTACCAATGCAGCGGCGACGACCACAGCGGCGGCTCGCCGAGCGCGCGGAGGAGGGAGCGCGCGTCGTCGACGAGATGCTCGACCTGCTCGGTCTCCTCGAGCCGTACTGCCGCAAGCCACAGTTCGCCGATGGGAAGCAGATCGAACAGATCAACGCTGCAGGACGAGAGGGTGCCTGCCGCGCCCGACCAAGCTCGACGCAGCTGGGCGAGATCGCCGGAACGCCGAGCAAGACCCACGATCAGAGCATGCAGAAACAGTGCGTCACGCTCACGGAGGGGGCCGCGGACTACCTCCTGCGGTAGGTCTTCGAGAATCGCGTCCTGCCCGCGGACCATCGCGATCCAGGCGCCGAGAAGGTGAAGTCGCGCCCACGTGTGGCTGCTTGCGTCGTCGGCGGCGATCGCGGCCGTGACGACAGCGGCGGCCCGTTCATGGGCACCGTTGTGCAGGAGTGCAAGAGCTACCAGCGCCGGGGCGGAATCAGGCTGGAATTCAGATGTGTCGGCTCCGCCGGGGAGCGAGAGTGCGCGCGACATCGTGTTGAGCGCACTCGGTGCGCTCCCGGTGACCGATTGCATCAGTCCGTTGGCCAGTGTGGTAGCGCCGACCGTCGAGCTCGACGGTGATCCGGTGTGTCCGGTGAGCGCCGCGTTCGCGTCATCGACCTTGCCGATGCCGAGGAAAGTGATTGCGGCGAAGGGGGATTCGTTTCCGGTGCGCCCTGGCCCCAGCCAGGTGTAGAGATCTGCAGCGGCGCCGAGTTGGCCGCATGCTGCGGACGAAGCTGCGCGGATTCGCACCGCCGCAGCCAATCTCGCGTCGTCGAGATCGGGTGCGGCGATGACGGAATCGGCCAGACGGCAGGCAGTGTCGAGGTCACCACTGCGAGCCGAGACCTGGGCGTACAGCAGCGTGTCGGCCACGCCGAGAGGCTCGATCGAATTCACGCGGCGAAAGAGATCTGCCGCGACCGCCGGCGTGCTCGCCTCGACGGCGTCTCGTAGTACACCCGTGAGATCGCGGTGGCGGATTCCGGAGTCGAAAAGTCTTCGTGCTGTGTCGATATCGAGGGTTCTCGTGTGTGCGCGTGATGCGACGATTCTGATCAGCTCGCTGCGGATACGCCCGGTGCTCGTCGACTCGGCGAGCACGCTCGCGACGAGTGGTGATCGCGAACCGAACAGTCCGGTCGCCAGTGCCCGGTCGAATGCAGCTGTGAGGCTGAACTTCTCCTGTCCCAGATCGAGCTCGAAGGCGTCGATGTCCGGGACGGCGAGTGAAACTTCGAGGATCTCGCGCTCGATCGGATGCAGAGCGGTGACCTGGTGGAGGATGTGTGTGCGTATGGCGTTCGGCATTTCCAGGCGGCCTGCCGAGGCGGCGGCGAAGTACGCTTCGATCGCCCCGAAGGAACCACCGGACAGATGCTCGAGCGCCACCACGGCGCGGTCGTCGAGCGGGACTCTTCGCTCGGCCGCGATCTTCCGAATATCGTTTCGGTTCAACGGGTTCAGATGCAACACGGTGCCGAAACTCGAGATGTTCGAGTAGATCGGTGCGAGTGGTGGATCGATCCGATCGGAGGCTACGACAACTCCGAGGTCGTCACGTTGGACAAGCTCTTTCAGGGCACGGATTTCATCGGAGGTCAGAGCTTGCGCGTCCGCGATCACCACAATCGCGTCGGCGGGGACGTCATGCGTGACTGCGGTGACCACGGGCTTGTCACCCGATTCGATTCGCTTCCGTACAACCCTCGTCACTTGGGGCCGAGCGCTGGCATCGGTCCCGGTGACGAATAGGCGCAGTGGCGATGCAGTCAGGTCGACGTCGCGCAAAAGTCCTGCGATGAACGACGATTCGGTGCCGTTGTCACGGTTCATCGAAAGACCGCCGGTCAGCGGATCGGTGCGGTGACGCCGCCGACGACACCACCGACCACGTTTCCGACACCACCGACGACGTTACCGAGACCTCCGACCACGCCGCCGACTCCGTTGCCGACACCGTCGACCAGACCGCCGACTCCGTTTCCGATGCCGGTCGCAGCGTCACCGACACCGGTCCCGACGCCGGCTCCAGGCGCGGGTGCTGGTGCCGGGGCGGGAGCAGGTGCGGGCGCCGGGGCGCCGGGTGCGGCAGGTGCAGGCGCCGACGGAGCGGTCTCGCCCGGTGCGGGCGAGGATCCCGCCGGTGCGCCGGCAACCGGAACTGCCCCCGGCGCCGTCGTCGAGCCGCCTGCGGCAGCAGGAGAACCGGGCTGATTGCTTTGAGTGCCGTTGTTCGCAGTCGTGGATCCGGTGCCTGCCGCTTCCGCTGCCGTGGTGCTGCCGGGAGTAGAGCCCGCGGTGGTCGAAGCGGTCGAGGAGGTGGACTCGCTGGTGGTGTTCGCCGAACTGGACGGAACGTTGATCTTGTCCATGGCAGTTCCGATTCCGAGCCCGCCTGCGGCGAGCACGATGAATGCTCCCACCACTGCAGCAACGACGCCGACCCTCGACGAGCGTCGAGTCGCCGTGTTCTCTTCTTCGGTCGGCTCGGCAAGCAACGGAGTGGAGAAGGCGGGAACTGGTGCGGGCTTGCGAGACGGCTCGGCGGGAATCACTGCAGTGGCGGCGGCCGGTACTTGCGAGTCTCTGGCGTCGAGTGCGAGGGCCGCGGCGCCGGACGCCGCGCACGACGCTGGATCGGCGTCGGCGATCACCGGGACACGAAGCTCCGCGGACAGTAGTTCGGCGACAAGGGGAATGGACGAGCTTCCGCCGGCCAGGACAACCTGATTGACGTCACTGGACTCGACGCCGGCAGATCGCAGGCTTTCGCGAACCAATGCCACCGATTCGGTGAGGGCGGGCCGGATCAGATCTTCGAGTTCGGAACGAACGAGTCGAACGTCGCTGACGGCACCGGGAAGCGCCACGCGGGCAACGGTTTCCGTCTCGGTGGAAAGTTCCTCCTTGGCTGCGCGGGCATGCTCGCGCAGAGTTTCCAGCGCTGCAATCGTCTCGGGTGCAAAGGGATCAAGGGTTGCGAACTGGTCGGAAACCGCATCGAGCAGGTGAACGGTGACGAGGTGATCGAATTCGTCGCCGCCGATGTCCTCGCTGCGCAGCGGCTTACCGAAGATCTCGCTTCGTCCGTCGGTCGTGGACATCATCGTGACGTCGAGCGAGCGAGCACCGAGGTCGTAGACGACGGTCAGACCGTCGCTGACGACAGTTCCGGAAGCGGCGAGCCACGCCATGACGGCTGCGGGTTCGGCGACGAGAGTCGCCCCGTGAATTCCGACGTCGTCCAGAGCGGACTCCATGGTGCGTGCCGTGTGGCGGTTCCACCCCACCGGGTGAGCCAGGACGACAGTTGGCCCTTCGTTACCGCCTGCCTGGTCTACCAGTGCGCCGACCGCTGTCGCCGCGAGAGCCTCGCCGCGGTACTCGGTACCGTCGGCGGCAAGTATCGGAATCGGGTCCCCGACGCGCTCGACAAATCCGGTGATGACGGATCCGTCGTCCAATTGCAGCGCACTGGGTAAGCGGACCTGTTGCGTTTCACCGGTCGAGCCGTCGGTGACAGCTACGAGAGTGGCCGAACCGATGCTGATGCCGAGCCCTGCCGCCATGAACGAACTCCCCTGGTCGTGGGCGACAGAAGGACTGTCGCGGTTGTCTGCGATGTCGGTTTCAGGACCTAGATCGTTACCGGATCGGAGGCGTCGCGACGAAGTAGGGGACCGATCCCCTAATCGGGGCAAATCCCCTATTCCGACCGGGCGTAGCCCAATGGGGGGCTTCCCCACCTGTCCCTGGAGAAGAGGGGGGTGCTCCCCGTTGGCCCCAGTCGCAAAAGTTCTTAGCGTTGATTCCACTCGCTACCTCTGGCAGCGCACCAGTTTCCGGACCACCGGCAACTACCCACCGGCAACAACCCGGTCAACGAACTTCAGGAGAACCCGCCATGGCAACGAACGCCGTACTCGAATTCATCCTCGGGCTACTTCGTGACGACGAGGCAGCTGCCAACTACTGCGCCAACCCGACCGCGGCACTCGATGCTGCCGGTCTGTGCGACGTCAGCCCCGCCGACATCGTCGCGGTCGCTCCGCTGGTCGCCGAGTCCGGACTCTTTGCCGGTGGCGGCGCCGACCTGTCCGCGATCGTCAACGCCGGTGCGTCCGCTGCCGGTGCAATCGGCGGCGGTCTCGGACTCGGCGGTGGTCTCGGTGGTGGACTCACCGGTGGTCTCGGTGGTGGCCTCGGCGGCAGCCTGGGTCTCGGCGCAGGTGCAGGAATCGGAGTCGGAGGCGCCCTCGGCGGCCAGTTCGACCTGGTCGGCGACTTCGCAGCAGCCCTCAGCGCTGCGCTTGCCATCGGTGGCGAGATCAGTGCCGAACTCGGCGCAGCCTTCGGCGCTGTGATCGAAGCCGGTCTCGGTTTGGGCGGCGCACTCGATCTCGAAGGAGCTCTCGATCTGGGCGCACAGCTCAGCGCGGCTCTGGGCGGCGCCCTCGGTGTGACCGGCGGCCTGACTGCGGAGCTGGGAGCAGCCCTCGACGCCGCGATCGGCGCAGTCGGCGGACTCGACCTGACGGCAGGGCTCAGCGGAGCTCTCGCACCCGTATTCGCCATCGGTGGTGACCTCGGAGCCGATCTCGGCCTGGCTCTCGGTGGACTCCTCGGCGGCGCAGCAGACCTCAGCGGTCTCCTTGACATCGGCGGCGAACTGGGCGCGAGCCTGACCGGCGCACTGGAATCCGCTCTTGCACTCGGCGGCGGCCTGGATCTTGCCGGCGCTCTGACAGGCGACCTCAGCACGGCATTGTCCGGCGCGCTCTCGGGCGTCCTGGGAGCCGGCGGCACGATTGGCGCCGATCTGGGTGCATCGCTCGGTGGCGTCCTCGGCGCGATCACGGATGTCAGCGTTCTCACCGATATCGCGGGCGGCCTCGATCTCGGTGCTGCCCTGAGTGGCGCCCTCGGCGGAGCACTCGGCGTCGGCGGCGGTCTGGAAACTGCATTGGGCGGCGCACTCGACGCAGCACTGGGTCTCGGCGGCGGACTCGACCTCGACGCCGTACTCGGCGGCGGCGCAGACCTCGGCGCGCAGCTCAGCGCGGCACTCTCCGGCGCCCTCGGTGCCGGCGGAACGGTCGGAGCCGACCTGGGTGGCGCACTCGGTGGACTGCTCGGGGGAGCACTCGACCTCGAAGGTGGTCTCGGCGCAGACCTCGCGGCAGCTCTGGGCGGAGGCGCGAATCTGTCGACGGCCCTCGAGGGTGTTCTCGGTTCGGCACTCGGCGTCGATGCCGGGCTCGCGGGCGGTCTCGGCGGCGCTCTCGACGCAGCGCTGGGCGCAGGCGGACTTACCGGAATCGACCTCGGTGGTGCACTCGGTCTGGGCGGTGAAGCAGGCTTGGCAGCCGGTGTCGCTGCGGCTCTCGACACCGCCCTCGCAGGTGCAGGCGGCTTGGGTGCTGTCGGTTCCGTGGGCACGGACCTGACCGGCGCGCTGGACGGTGCGCTGGGCGCGGGCCTCGGGCTGGGGGGCTCTCTCGACAGCGTTCTCGGTGCCGAAGGTGCACTCGGTGGAGCGCTGGACACGGCACTGAACCTCGGCGGAATCGACACCGGTTCGATCGGTGCCGACCTGCCCTCCGTCGACCTCGGCGCTGTGAACCTCGGCCCGATCTCCGCTGAACTGCCTTCCGTCGACCTCGGAAGCATCGCGGCAGAAGGCCTGAACCTCGGCGGTGTGACCGGCGACCTCGGAGCAACTGTGGGCGGCGCGCTGGACGCAACAGCAGGTCTCGACGCAACAGCAGGTCTCGACGCGGCCACGAACGCTGCGGCCGGTTTGGGTGGGTCGCTCGGCGGAGCACTGAACGGCATCACCGATCTCGGTGGATCGCTCGGCGGGGCTGTCGGAGCAGTCACCGACGTGACGGGTTCGATCGGTGCCGACGCAGCCGCAGCTGCCGGTGGCACAGTCGACGGCGGCGGTACCGTTGGCGGCGGCGGAGTCGCTGACCTGGGCGGATCCCTCGGTGGAGCAGTGAGCGGAGTGTCCGACCTGACGAGTTCGTTGACCGGTGCGCTGAACCCGTGGTCGTCGATCGATGCGACCGATGCTTTCGGTTCGGGTTCCACTTCGGGTCTGAGCGCCGATACCGAACACTCGCTCTTCGCCGAGGATTCGGTTGCAGCGCCGGTCGATCACATCGACCCGGTTGCGGTTGTCGATCACCTGCATCCCTGATCTGCTGACGCAGGAACTGAAATCGGTCAAAATGACCTGATGTAACAAATCCGGCCCTGCGTGCGCTATGCGTTCGCAGGGCCGGATATTCGAGTCGGGAAGAATTGCGGGTCAACGTAGCTCATGAGTGATTCAGCGAGTCAGGTAAGCAGCCGGAAGGCGCGCGTCGCGTCGTCGACGGCGTCGTTGCTCGAACGAACAGCCGTCGTGGCGAAGGATTTCGGGCGCACGGATCTGGTGCGCCGACTCGAGAACGCTCAGGTGAGAGTCAACGACCCGCGTATTCGCATCGTGGTGGTCGGACCCCTCAAGCAGGGCAAGAGCCAGTTCGTCAATTCTCTGCTAGGCATCGACGTGTGCTCGGTCGGTGACGACGAGACCACGGCCGTGGCGACGGTAGTTCAGTACGCGGAGACCGCGGTCGCCGAACTGATTCTCGCCGATCCGGGTGCGGCGCCCATTCGGGTGCCCCTCCCGCTCGAGGAACTGATGGGGATCACCCCGGCCACGCCTCGCGCCGAAGGGCGTGAGGTTCTGCGTGTGGAAGTGGGTGTTCCCAGTCCGCTGTTGGCCGACGGTTTGGTTCTGATCGACACCCCTGGTGTCGGCGGTCATGGAAATCCTCATGCTGCAGGAACATTGGGATTGATCACTGCGGCCGATGCAGTGTTGGTTCTGTCGGACTCCAGCCAGGAGTTCACCGAACCGGAGCTGGGATTCATCCGCCAGGTCGTCAATCTGTGTCCTGCGGTAGCCGGGCTGATCAGCAAGACCGATCTGTACCCGCACTGGCGGCAGATCCTCGACGCCGATCGCGGACATCTCCAGCGTGCCGGGTTGGATCTGCCGCTCATTCCGATCTCCTCGGTACTGCGCTCGCACGCGCTGAGGCTGGGGGACAAGGACCTCGAAGCGGAATCCGGATTTTTGGACCTCTATCAGTTCTTGCGGGACAACGTCGTTGCGCGTGCCGAATCGAATACTCGACGCGCAGTTGCGATGGATGTGCGTTCTGCGGCAGCGCATCTGACGTTGGAGATGGGCAGTGAGCTTGCGGCGCTGAAGGATCCGTCGACCGCTCAGGCAGCGGTCGCGGGACTGCAGCGTGCCCGGGCAGCGGCCGAGGAACTGCACAAGAAGACCTCACTGTGGCAGCAGAGCCTCGGTGACGGCATCGCAGACCTCGCCGCCGACATCGATCACGACCTCCGGGACCGGTTGCGCCGGGTGACCCGCCAGGCCGAGGAGACGGTCGACGAAGGCGATCCCGGTAAGGACTGGGACGTCGTGGGGGAGTGGCTCGAACAGGAGATCGCCACCGCGATCGGTGACAACTTCGTGTGGGCGCATGATCGCGCACAGTGGCTGGCAGAAGTTGTGGCGCAGCACTTTGCGGAGACCGGTGACGTCGCGCTCCCGCATCTCGACGTCGCCGACACCGACGGTTTCCTGGAACCGGTCGGTGCATTGGCGGACCTCGAATCCGGCCGAATCGGCATCACTCAGAAAGTCCTGGTCGGCATGCGCGGCTCGTACGGCGGCGTGCTCATGTTCGGCTTGATCACCACGATGATGGGCATGGCTCTGGTCAACCCGATCTCCATCGGCGCCGGGGTTCTGCTGGGCACCAAGGCTTATCGTGAAGACAAGCAGGCTCAGGTGCTCAAGCGTCGCGCTGAGGCGAAAGCGGCCATCCGACGGTTTGCCGACGACGTCAGCTTCCAGGTGGGCAAGGAGTCGAAGGATCGCCTACGCCTGGTGCAGCGGCTGTTGCGTGATCACTTCACCGACATCGCCGAGCAGGCGTTGCGCTCGATCAACGAATCCCTCCGCGCCACTCAGGAAGCCGCGCAGTTGGAGTCGAGTGAACATGCCGCTCGGATCAAGCGTCTGGAGACCGACATGCGCGTCGTCGCGGAGCTCGACGCCGTTGCCGGAACGCTGATCGGCGAAACTCCCGCTCCTGCCTCGGCAAAGGTGACCAACGCATGAATGCCACGACCACCGTGACCGCAGTGGAGTCGGCACACGCCCTGATCGACCACGCCAGACGTGCCTACGCCGATCAGCCGCAGACGCGCGCCCAGTTGGAAGAATGTGCGGCCAGGCTCGACGAGCCACTCCGGGTGGCGCTCGCCGGCTCCCTCAAAGCGGGTAAGTCGACGCTGCTCAATTCGCTTGTCGGACAGGATATAGCGCCTACCGACGCGACGGAATGCACACGCGTCGTCACCTGGTATCGGAACGGGACGACGCCGCAGGTGACCGCGACGGCCGAGAACGGTGCCGAGTTCAACGTGCCGGTGACGCGCCGCGACGGCAGGCTCACGTTCGATCTGGGCGAGTACACCGCAGACTCGGTGGACCGCATCGACGTCGACTGGCCGTCTTCGGCATTGGCTCGTACGACGATCATCGACACACCGGGCACCTCGTCGCTCTCGACCGAGGTCTCGGCCCGCACCTGGGACATGCTCGTTCCCGACGGTGAGGCACCGGGCGCGGATGCAGTGGTCTACCTCTTGCGGGCTCTCAACGCCAGTGACATGCAGTTCCTCGGGAAGATCGCGGATCACGTGGGCGGAGAATCCGGGCCACTCGGAGTGATCGGAGTTCTCTCGCGTGCCGATGAGGTCGGCGCAGGCAGGCTCGACGCGTTGTCTTCGGCGAAGGACGTCGCGGCGCGATTTGCCGAGGAGTTGGAGCGAACCGGCCTGTGCCAGTCGGTGGTTCCGGTGGCAGGTCTGCTCGCGCTCGCTGCTCGGACGATGAGGCAGAGCGAGTTCGCGGCCTTCTCGGCGCTCGCGCAGGTTCCGGCCGAGGATCTGAGCCTTGCGCTCCTCTCCGCGGATCGCTTTGCCAGGCAGGACAGTCCGCTGCCGGTCGATGCGGCCATGCGGGCGCAATTGGCCGATCGGTTCGGGCTCTTCGGAATTCGCCTCGCCGTGACGTCGATCAAGTTGGGGGCCACTGATTCACCGTCCCTGGCGGCCGAATTGTTGGAGCGCAGCGGCCTGGACGAACTGCGTCAGGTGATCGACGTTCAATTCGGGCAGCGGGCAGATCAGCTCAAATCGCACACGGCGCTGGTGACGCTGGGAAGAATCCTCGAAGCCGATCCGAGCGAGGAAGGCGATCAGATCGCGGCGGAGGCGCAACGGTTGCTTGCCGATGTTCACGGCTTTCACGAACTTCGCCTGCTCGGGCGTCTTCGTTCGGTACACACGGATCTGCCACCCGACGACCTGGCGCAACTGCAAAGACTGATCGGCGGCTACGGAATCCGGGCCAGTGACCGGTTGGGCTGCGAACCGGAAGAATCGCCGGAGGTGCAGCGTGCGCGGGCCACGGCGGCTGTCCGCAGATGGCGCGAGTTGTCCAGACATCCGCTCTTCGACAGGTTCACCTCGCGCGCCTGCCTGGTCGCCGCCCGCAGCGCCGAGGGCGTCCTGGCTGAAATTGTGCCCGAATAGGGACCCGTTCACTATGCGAGCGCCGGACGAGGGTTCTATCTTGAGTTCGGGATGATCCGGACATAACTCCCAGGTTCGGGTCCCACCTCGATGGGAGCACGCGCATGGCGAGTGACATCAAGTCCGCTTCACCGGATCGAGCCACCCTCGTCCTGGGGACGCTCATCCTGGTCGCTGCGGTCGCGAACCTCAATCTCTCGGTCGCGAATGTCGCTTTGCCCGATATCGGGCGGGCTTTCGACGCCAGTCAGACGCAACTGAACCTGATCGCGGTCGGCTACTCGCTGGGCCTGGCCGGAACGGTGCTCTACCTGGGGGCCTTGGGAGACCGATACGGCCGCAAGATGTTGCTGGTCACCGGCATGGCGCTGTCCATTCCGGCGTCGATCGTGGCGGGATTCGCCGGGAACTTCGAAGTGCTGTTCCTCGCTCGGATAGTCGGAGGCGTCTCGGCAGGTCTGGCGTTCCCGACCACGCTGGCAATCATCACGGCGTTGTGGGCCGGACCGGCACGAACCAAGGCGATTGCCATGTGGTCGGCAATCGGTGGCGCGATTTCAGCACTCGGTCCGATCGTCTCGGGGGCGCTGCTCGAGCAGTTTCACTGGGGTTCGGTCTTCTTCGTCACCCTTCCCTTGGCCCTTGTGGCACTGATCTGTTCCCTGGTGTTGGTTCCCGCTCACGTCAACGAGACGACCGAGCGAGTCGATCACCTCGGCGGCATAGTGTCGATCGTCTTCATCGGGGCTCTGGTGTTGTCCATCAACTTTGCGCCGGTGAAGGGTTCGGGCACGTTGGCTCTGGTGCTCGGGGCGATAGCAGTTGTCGCGGGTATCGGGTTCTTCCTGCAACAGCGACGCGCGGCCAATCCGCTGTTCGATCTTCACGTAGCTGCGCGCCCGACCTTCTGGGTCGCGGCGGTGGGTGGGTTGGTCGTGTTCGGTTCGCTCATGGGCGCGATGTTCATCGGCCAGCAGTTCCTGCAGAACGTCCTCGGGTACTCGACGCTGGCAGCCGGTGCGGCGATCATTCCGGCTGCGCTGGCGATGGTGATCGTTGCGCCGCGCTCGGCGACCATGATCGAAAGGTACGGCGCCCGCGTCACGCTGCTCGCCGGCTACCTGTTCGTGGTTCTCGGGTTGTTCGTCGCGCTGTTCCTGTGGAACGAAAGCACACAGTATTGGCAGGTCGCGCTGGCCTATGCGCTTGTCGGCATCGGCGTCGGTCTGGCCGGCACACCGGCATCGCGTTCGCTGACCGGATCCGTTCCCGTGCACCGCGCTGGTATGGCGTCGGGAACCTCGGACCTGCAACGCGACCTGGGCGGCGCCATCATGCAGTCGATTCTCGGCGGAATACTCACGGCCGGGTACGCAAAATCGTTGGGAAATGCGATCTCGTCCTCGCCGAACGCATCCGAAGTGACTCCCGAAACTCAGGCCGCGCTCACCAAATCCTTCTCCAGCGCCGAAGTTCTCGCGGAACGCTACCCGCAATACGCGGAGCAAATCATGACCGCCGCCAAAAACGCCTTCCTGGACGGGGATACAAACGCCTACATCGCGGCGATCATCATCGTGTGTGCCGGTGCCGCGGTGGTGACGTTCTTCTATCCGCGTCGCGAGCGCGAACGAGTCCTGCTGGCGCAGTACGCGGCGGAATCCGATCTAGCCGCGGAGAAGAGTTGAGCGCGCTCTGGTAGTGATGAGGGATGCCACAGCTACTTCACATCGATTCGTCCGCCGAACTCCACCACTCGACCTCACGTGATCTGACCGCACTGTTCGCTCAGCAGTGGTCGAAGAACAGTCCGGATCACACGACGGTGACGTTGGACCTGCACCGGGATCCCTTGCCGCACCTCGCGGACGCGGCCCTGCACTATGCACCACGCTTGCGAGTCGAGGGCGAGATTCCGGATCCCGCCGCGGAAGCACTCCAGGCTCGGGTCATCGAGCAACTTACCGCTGCAGACGTCGTCGTGATCGGTGCGCCGATGTACAACTGGTCGATCCCGTCCACGTTGAAGGCGTGGATCGACTACGTACACGTCCTGGGGACTACGGTCCCTTTCGACACGCGTACTCAGCCTCTGGCAGGTAAGCCGGTGGTGATCGTCTCCAGCCGCGGAAACACCTATGCGCCGGGCTCGGGAAACGAGGCCAACGATCACACCGTCCCGCCACTCGTTCAGGTGCTCGGGGTGTCGATGGGAATGGATGTCTCCGTCATCACCGCGGAACTGACTTTGGCGCAACGTATTCCGGCAATGGCACCTCTGATCGAGCAGGGTGACGCGAGCCTGCGTGCTGCCCGGGAATCGTTGACCGAGCTGGCCCGTACCTTGGGGGCCTGATCAAGAAGTTCGACCGGGTTCAGGTGAGAGACGCGATCATCGACGCCACGTCTGACGGTTCTACGTCGTAACCGGGGAAATAGCAGCACACTTCGTCGGCATGTTCGCCGAACCGCCGCCGAATCTCGGTGGCGCACTCTTCGGGAGTGCCGACGACGGCGAGTGTGGTCAGCATCGGATCGGTGATCAGCGACGCCATCTCGGTGTAGCCACCTCGCTTCGACAGGGCATTGAGTTCCGGTTGGACCTCGCCCCACCCTTCGACGTCGAGCACCGGACGGTATGCGGGCGTCGAACCGTAGAAAGAGAGCAGGGCTCGGACGCCTCTGGCGGCCGCGGCAAGTTGATCGTCGCCGCGGCCGACGCCGACGATGACCTGCGGGATGATCGTGAATTCGTCTCGGGTGCGGCCGGATTCGCGAAGACCGGCACCGACGGCCGGAAGTGTTCGTTCGAGGAAATGACGTTGCGTGTGGAACGGCATGACCAGTAGTCCGTCGGCCACCTCGGCAGCCGTCCTGGTCATCACCGGTCCGAGCGCACCCATCAGGATGGGCGGTGGCCCATAGGGGTTGGGGCCTGGATCGAACGTCGGAGGCATCAACGTGTGGGTGAAGAACTCGCCGCGGAAGTTCAGCGTCGAGGTGTTCTCCCACGCAGTGAAGATCGCCTTGACCGCTGCGACCGTCTCCTTCATGCGGGCCGCCGGACGCGACCACGTTGCGCTGTAGCGTTTTTCGATGTGCGGTTTGATCTGCGATCCGAGACCCAGTCGAAAGTGGCCGCGACTGAGCAACTGCAGGTCGTTGGCCGAATGCGCCAGATGCATGGGACTGCGGGGGAATGCGATGGCGACGTTGGTCATCAGGTCGAGGTCGACGGCCGATGCTGCTTCGACGAGCGGGAAGAACACGTCGTGTGGTCCCTCGAACGTGAACAGGCCACCGGCGCCGGTCTCCGCGAGTTCACGGCTACGAGCAGCGCCCGCGCCCGGCGCGGAGTCCAGTTGTACGTGAACCTTCATCGGCGTCCCCGCAGCCAGGTGCTGACACCGGGAGCGAACGGAGCGATCGCCGCCACCGCGACCAGGGCGCAGTAGAGAATCGGACCCCATCTCAGAACTCCGGCGCCGATGTCTGCTGCGCCGTCGACCAGAGACATGAAGCCGAGTCCGGCCGCGATGCTCACGACTCCCACGATCGCCGTCATCACCCGCCCGGCGTTCTTGCGTGCGCGGAGGAGTTGAAGGCTCATGAGTGCGAGCAGGACCAGGACGAGAGCGCCGCCGCCGCTGCCCGCGAGTACGACGGTCACGGCATCGGAGATGTCGGTGGACGAGTATCCGGGATTGTCGCGCGCAGTCGATTCTTCGAGAGCCGACCGGACGTCGTCGAGGCTGGTGACTACCACTCCGGCGATTCCGGCCAGGACGACGAACGAGCCGATCCAGGCAGAGGTGGACAATGTCACGGCTTTGGGTGTCTCGTCGCTCGCTGCAGGTCGGAGCGGCCGAACCGAGACGTCGGGTCGCTCGGGTGCCGGGCGTGGAGGTGACGGGCGAGGAGGTCGCGCGGGAGAATTGTCGGGATCGGTCACCGGCCGATCGTAGCCATTCGGAGAGATACGGAAGTGATGTGGCGCACTTTTCCGGCTTTTCGGGGAAGGCGGGAACAAATCTACGTGGGCTGTAGTTGACCATTTCGACAAGCTTGAGCGCCCTCGGCTCAACTTCAAGTTGACTCCCGGCCACGGTCGGAGGCAAACTTGAGCGGAGGACGCTCACCAAGCGAAAAACTCGCGGTCATGTTCGAGATCAACCACTCGGGCAGAGAACCGCAGAACGAAAGGTAGGAACACTATGGCTCGTGCAGTCGGTATCGATCTCGGTACGACCAACTCGGTAGTTGCAGTGCTGGAGGGCGGCGAGCCCGTAGTGGTCGCCAACGCCGAAGGCTCACGTACCACCCCCTCGGTGGTCGCATTTGCCAAGAACGGCGAGGTTCTCGTCGGTCAGCCCGCGAAGAACCAGGCAGTCACGAACGTCGACCGCACCCTCCGCTCCGTCAAGCGCCACATCGGCACTGACTGGAACGTGGAAATCGACGGCAAGAAGTACACGCCGCAGGAAATCAGCGCCCGCACGCTCATGAAGCTCAAGCGTGACGCGGAGGCTTACCTCGGCGAAGACATCACCGACGCCGTCATCACCGTCCCCGCGTACTTCGAGGACGCACAGCGTCAGGCAACCAAGGAAGCCGGCCAGATCGCCGGCCTCAACGTCCTTCGTATCGTCAACGAGCCCACCGCGGCTGCACTGGCATACGGACTCGACAAGGGTGACACCGAGCAGACCATTCTGGTCTTCGACCTCGGTGGCGGCACCTTCGACGTCTCCCTGCTCGAAATCGGCGACGGTGTCGTCGAGGTTCGCGCAACCTCCGGTGACAACCACCTCGGTGGCGACGACTGGGACGAGCGCGTCGTCGCTTGGCTGGTCGACAAGTTCAAGGCTCAGAACGGCATCGATCTGACCAAGGACAAGATGGCCCTGCAGCGTCTGCGTGAGGCTGCGGAGAAGGCGAAGATCGAGCTCTCCAGCTCGCAGAGCACCTCCATCAACCTCCCGTACATCACGGTCGACGCGGACAAGAACCCGCTCTTCCTGGACGAGCAGCTCACCCGCAGCGAGTTCCAGAAGATCACCTCGGACCTGCTCGATCGCACTCGTGCGCCGTTCCAGGCAGTGATCAAGGACAGTGGAATCGCCGTCAAGGACATCGACCATGTCGTGCTCGTCGGTGGCTCCACCCGTATGCCGGCCGTCTCCGATCTGGTTCGTGAACTGACCGGTGGCCGTGAGCCCAACAAGGGCGTCAACCCGGACGAGGTCGTCGCCGTCGGCGCCGCACTCCAGGCCGGTGTGCTCAAGGGTGAGGTCAAGGACGTTCTGCTCCTCGACGTCACGCCGCTTTCCCTCGGCATCGAAACCAAGGGTGGCGTGATGACCAAGCTCATCGAGCGCAACACCACGATCCCCACGAAGCGTTCCGAGACCTTCACCACCGCTGACGACAACCAGCCTTCGGTGCAGATCCAGGTCTTCCAGGGTGAGCGCGAAATCGCTTCGCACAACAAGCTGCTCGGCTCCTTCGAGCTCACCGATCTGCCGCCCGCCCCGCGTGGCGTTCCGCAGATCGAGGTCACCTTCGACATCGACGCCAACGGCATCGTGCACGTGACGGCGAAGGACAAGGGCACCGGCAAGGAGAACACGATCAAGATCCAGGACGGCTCCGGTCTGTCCAAGGAAGAGATCGAGCGCATGGTCAAGGACGCCGAGGCTCACGCCGAGGAAGACAAGGCCCGTCGCGAAGAGGCAGAGGTTCGCAACCAGGCCGAGTCGCTGGTCCACCAGACGGAGAAGTTCGTCAAGGAGCAGCGTGAAGGTGAGAACGCGGGCAAGGTCTCCGAGGAGATCCTGACCAAGGTCGAGGCAGCGGTCAAGGACGTCAACGACGCCCTGGCAGGCACCGACATCGCTGCAGTGAAGACCGCAGTGGAGAAGCTGGGCACCGAGTCGCAGGCTCTGGGCCAGGCCATCTACGAGGCTTCCGCTGCAAACGAGGCCGGAAACACCGACGGCGCAGGCAATGACGACGACGTCGTCGACGCCGAGGTTGTCGACGAGCCCACCGACTCGGACAAGAAGTGACCTCGGACAACCCCGAGAACAACCCGGTCGACCCCGAGACCGGTGCACAGGGAGAGGCGGCGGGGGAATCCCTGCCGCCGCTCGACTCGGAAGACACAGGGGTAGTTCAGGAAGCAGAGTCGATCGTGGAGGAAGCATCCGCCACCGATCAGCTCGCCGAACGGACTGCGGATCTGCAGCGACTTCAGGCGGAGTTCACCAACTACCGTCGTCGCGTCGAGCGTGACAAGCAGGTCATCAAGGAAACCGCGCGGGCTTCGGTCATCACCGAGCTCATCGGAATTCTCGACGACCTGGATCGCGCTCGGGCACACGGTGACCTCGAATCGGGTCCACTGCGTGCACTCGCAGACAAACTCAACACGACCCTGACGGGTCTGGGTTTGACCGACTTCGGCAGCGAGGGTGACGATTTCGATCCCGCACTCCACGAAGCGGTGCAACATGAAGGCGAAGGCCACGACCCCGTACTCGGGACGGTCATGCGCAAGGGATACAAGCTCGGCGACCGGGTCCTTCGGACCGCAATGGTGGCCGTGACGGACCGGGTAGGCGACAAGCCTGCAGACGGTTCAGAACAAGAAGCGAAGTAAGAGTGAGAGGAGGAGACGCCCAGTGAGTCAACGGGAGTGGATCGAGAAGGACTTCTACAAGGAGCTGGGCGTCTCGTCCACCGCGACGGCCGACGAAATCAAGAAGGCGTATCGCAAGCTGGCTCGGGATCTTCATCCCGACGCCAACCCTGACGATGCGAAGGCCGAAGAGCGTTTCAAGTCCGTCAGTGAAGCTCATGCCGTTCTGTCTGATCCGGACAAGCGCAAGGAGTACGACGAGGCTCGGCGCCTCTTTGCCAGCGGCGGCTTCGGTCCCCGCGCGCAGAGCGGCGGCGGATTCAACCCCGGCGCTGGTGGTTTCGACATCAACGACCTGTTCGGCGGCGGGGCCGGTGGGCAGGACTCGGGTCTCGGAGACATCTTCGGCGGATTGTTCAACCGCGGGGGAGCGGGCCAGCGAACAGCTGCGCCCAACCGCCCGCGTCGAGGCAAGGATCTCGAGACCGAGACGACGCTCGCCTTCCGTGAAGCAGCGCTCGGTGTCACCGTCCCTCTTCGTCTGACCAGCCCTACGTCGTGCACCACGTGTCACGGCAGCGGCGCAAAGCCAGGCACCAGTCCGCGAGTGTGCCCACATTGCAACGGAACCGGCGTGGTCAGCCGGAACCAGGGCGCCTTCGGATTCAGTGAGCCGTGTGACGATTGCCGGGGAACCGGCTCGATCATCGACTCGCCGTGTGAAGACTGCCACGGTAGCGGCGTCACCAATCGCACACGGACCATCACGGTTCGCGTGCCTGCCGGTGTGAGCGACGGTCAGAAGATCAGACTCAAGGGCAAGGGCGAAGCGGGACTCCGCGGCGCTCCGGCCGGCGACCTGTTCGTCAACATCCGCGTCAAGCCGGACAGTGTCTTCGGACGCAACGGCGACGACCTGACACTGACGGTTCCGGTGAGCTACGGCGAGCTGGTGCTGGGAACGACACTGTCCGTGCCGACTTTGGAAGGCCGTGTCGGAGTGAAGGTTCCGGCTGGAACGGTGGACGGACGCATTCTGCGAGTTCGCGGACGCGGTATCCCCAAGCGGCCGGACGGTGCCGGTGACCTTCTGGTCACGGTCAAGGTATCCGTTCCGCAGAAGTTGGACGACCCGGCGATCGAAGCGCTGAAAACCTATCTCGAAGCCGAGAAGGCGAGCGGGTTCGATCCACGGGCCGGGTGGGCCGGTGCATGATGACAGAGCGACCGCAGAATCAATGGGATGCGACGGTCGATCCTGACGCTCAGATCTTCGTGATCTCGGTGGCAGCCGAGTTGGCCGGAATGCACGCGCAGACTTTGCGTAACTACGACCGACTCGGGTTGGTCACCCCGCATCGAACCACCGGTGGCGGACGACGCTACTCCCCGCGCGATGTTGCGCTTCTTCGTGAAGTACAACGGCTTTCGCAGGACGAGGGAGTCAACCTTGCCGGAATCAAGCGAATCATCGAACTGACCAACCAGGTCGAGGCTCTGCAGCATCGCGTCCGCGAATTGGCCGAGGAGATCGCGAAAGTCCATGCGGGCTATCGCCGGGATCTCGTGCCGATTCCGCGCAACAACGCGTTGGTGGTCTGGAAGCCCCGCAACCAGCGATAGTCGGACCTCTACACAAACGGCTCCACGCCCTGTCGGATTCATTTCGTCGAATCCGCCAGGGCGTGGAGCCGTTTCGGCGTTTCCACCCAGCGGGAAGAGATCTGTCGACGCCGCCTCAATGTGCATAGCGTCCGCTTCCATGACTCCGCTTTTCAGCGTTTGACGTTATCCAGATCACATTCTATGCTCCATCCCAAGCAACTGCTTGCTAGATCATCAAGCGGGTGCTTGGTTGGCTGGTGCTCGAAATCAGGCACGTCCTCCGGCCGATCATTCTTTCGTCAGGTATTCGCCTGACGTTCGGTGCATCAATGTGTTCTAGGAGTGCAGACATGAATCGTCGGCCCATTCTTGTTGCGGCAGTTGCCGTGACGGCTCTGGCTCTTGCAGGGTGCAGTGGTTCTTCGGAGTCCGACGGAGGTGCGGACTCGCCCTACCGTGTGCTGCTGACCGGCGGGATCAGTGCACAGGGAGTTCTCGCGGCTAACTCGCAGACCTCTCTGCTCGCCACCAAGGCGGGCGTTCAGGTGCAGAACGAAGCCGGGGGGATCGGTGGCCGTCAGATCGAGCTCACTACGGTGGACGACGCGGGTGACGCAACCATCGCCGTCACCAAGCTGCGCGAAGCCATCAATTCGGGTAACAAGCCTGACCTCTACCTGAACTCGGGTCCTTCGTCGATCGCGGCTGCGGTTCTGCCGATCCTCAAGCAGAACAACATTCTCTCGATGAGCATGGCTCCCTCGCCCGATTCGACGGACCCCTCGAAGTTCCCGCTCAACTTCGATCTGGCTCCGGGTGCGACCGATACCGCTCGCGGAATTTCCGAGTACGCGAAGTCCAAGGGTTACAGCAGCGTCGGAGTCTTGCACGGCAGCACCGCTTACGGTGAGCTGTTCGGCGAAGAAATGACCAGTGCTTTGCAATCCGCAGGTCTGAAGGCCGCCGGTAACGAGGAGTACGACGCCGCCGCTTTGGACATGACGGCGCAGTTGCAGTCGCTCAAGAATTCGGGTGCCGCGGCAATCGCCTTGGATGCGTACGGCGCTCCTCTCGGATACGTGTTGCAAAGCCTCGAGCGACTCGGCTGGGACGTGCCGCTGGTCGGAAACACCTCGGTGTCTGCCACCAACCTGATCGCGAATGATCCGCCGGCCGGTGTGCTCGGCACCCCGCAGGTGAAGAACCTGGTGACGCAGGTGTTCAGCAGCACGGTGTTCGATCCGAACAACGCACTCGTCAACACGATGGTGGACACGATGGCTTCGCTGGGCTCCATCCCGTCGACGCTGATCCTCGCGGACAACTACGACGCTTTCCCCCTCGTCGCGGCGGCAGCGGAGAAGGTCGGCAGTTCGACCGATCCGAAGAAGCTCGCCGAAGCACTGGAAACCACTGAGGTCCAGGAGAATGCCAAGACCGCATTCCTCTCGCGCTACAACTTCAGCTCCGACAACCACGGCCCGAACCCGGACACCAGCGAGCTGAAGTTCATCAGTCCGACGAAGATCCTCAACGGTCAGTTCGGAAACCCGGCTGCGTCATGACCATTCTGTGGTCCGGGTTGGCGCTCGGCGCGGTCTACGTGCTGGTTGCCATCGGGTACAACATCGTTTTCGTTTCCTCCAACACATTCAACTTCGCTCAAGCTCAGCTGATGATGGTGGGCACCTTTGTCGCCTACACGGGTCTGGTGACCCTGAAACTCCCCGTTCTCGTGGTGGCCGTCATGGCTACCGTGACCGTGATGCTCCTCGCCTCGGTCGAGGAGATCGTCGCGATCAGACCGGTGGCCGATCACCAGAACCAGTTGGTCACGACGTTGGGTGTCGCAACTCTGCTCAACGGCGCCACTCAATTGATATGGGGTAGTGAACCTCTCACGGTTCCGTTCTTCGGATCGAACGAACCGATCACCCTGCTCGGCGGCCGTACCTACCCGGTCGAGATCGCTTTGCTGGTTGCGGCGATCGCACTGGTCGTCGGGTTGAGTTACGTCTCGAAGAAAACGATGACGGGTCTGGCTCTGATCGGCATCTCCGAGGATCGTGAAGCGGCGATGCTGCGAGGAGTCAACGTACGACGGTTGGCACTGGGAGCGTTTGCCTTCTCGGGTGCCTTGGCCGGTGTCCTCGGACTCTTCGTCGGCCCCAAGACGTTTGCAGTTGCGACGTTGGGTGCAGCGTTGGCCCTCAAGGGATTCGTGGCGTTGGCGATCGGCGGGTTCGGCTCTCTGCCTGGCGCTTTGATCGGCGGTCTGACCGTCGGCCTGGTGGAATCGTTCACCGCCCTGTGGGCGGGAAGTCAGTACAGCAATATCGCCGTCTTCACGGTGCTGATCGTCATCTTGATGGTCAAACCGGCTGGACTGTTCGGCAATGTCCGAGAACGGGTGGTGTGAGATGGTAAGTGCGTGGCGGACTTTCCGTTCCCTACCGAGCTGGATCATCCCACTCGTCCTGGCCGTGGTGATCCTGCTGCTGCCCGTGATGGGACTCGACCTGTCGACATCACGTCAGATTCAATTGGCCTGCATCCTGGCACTTGTGGTCAGTGGCCTGAACTTGAGCCTCGGCTTTGCCGGTGAACTGGCACTCGGCCAGGCAGCGATGTACGCGGCCGGTGCCTACACCGCGGGTCTGATGTCCCAGGCCTGTCACACCGACATTCTGCTTCAGCTTGCTGCCTCCGGAGCAGTGGCACTGGCGGTCGGAATCCTGACCGGTGTTCCCGGTCTGCGCCTGGGCAACTGGTCCCTGGCGATGACGTCGTTCTTCCTGGTTCTGCTGGTACCGGACGTACTGGCGATCTTCGGTGGCAAGACCGGCGGCCGAAACGGCCTCACCGGTATGGAGCCGCCGACGTTCTTCGGTTCCGAACTCGACACCCAGCAGTACTACATGGTGGTCGTCGTCGTGACCGTGCTCTGGTTCGCGGTGATGCGTAACCTGGTGGTCTCGCGCCACGGCATCGCGTTCCGCACGCTCAAGCAGTCGCCGGTTCTGGCGTCGTCGCAGGGTGTATCGGTGTTCCGGATGAAGCTGCTCGGTTATGCCATCGGTGCGTTCCCCGCCGGTCTGGCGGGTGCGCTGTTCGCCAACACCGACCTGTTCATCTCGCCGGAAGCCTTCGGGTTCACCTTTGCCACAGCAGTTCTGGCGGCGTCGATCCTCGGCGGTGCGGCAAGTGTGTACGGCGCCGTGGTCGGTGCCGCGATCATGCAGCTCGGTCCCAACCAGTCGACGGCGTTCCAGGAGTATTCGCTGATCTTCTACGGCGGCTTCCTGATCATCGGCGGTGTGCTTCTCTCCGGGGGTTTGACCAAGGTCGGGCGAGCGATCGTCTCGAAACTCGATCGCAAGGCCGGCCTGGGCGTAGTCACCGCAAAGGAAAACAGCGGTGGGACAACGGAACTGGCGCCGATCAACGGAGCACGGTTGGTGGTCGACGGAGTGTCCAAAGCGTTCGGTGGCAACCAGGCGCTCAATGCGGCAACCCTGACCGCAGAGGCCGGTAAGGTCACCGCGTTGATCGGGCCCAACGGTTCGGGTAAGACGACCATGCTCAACATGATCTGCGGCTTCTACACCGCAGATGCGGGCGTGATCACGATCGGTGACACGGTGGTCTCGCAGTCGTCGCCGCACAAGGTGGCGCGCGTGGGTGTGGCGCGCACGTTCCAAACTCCGACGATTCCGGAAAACATCACGGTTCTGGAAGCTGTTGCATCCGGACGTTATTCGGTGCACCGAGCGTCGATGGCGTCGGCTGTGCTTCGCCTGCCCAGCTTCCGCAGGATCGCGAAGGCCGACATCGTCGAGGCCGAGCGTGTCCTCGAACTCGTGGGGATGTCGCACTTGCGCAACGAGATCGCGACGTCGCTGCCCCTGGGGATGCGTCGCATGCTCGAGGTTGCTCGCGCCGTCATCGCCGAACCGAGGGTCGTCCTCTTCGACGAGGTGGCATCCGGACTCGACGAGGACGAACTCGAACGCCTGGCAGATCTGATCCGGGTACTGCGAGATGCCGGGGCGACAGTGGTGTTGGTGGAGCACAACTTCCGCCTCGTCCTCTCGCTGGCCGACGAGATAGTCGTGCTGGCGCAAGGGCAGGTGATCGCCACCGGCGATGCGGCAACCATCGAACATCACCCACGCGTCTTGAGCGAGTACCTCGGAGTCAAGTCCGGTGACGAAGAAGCACTTCTCGAAGAAATCGGCGCGGTAGACCATCAGACCAGTGAGGTGAAGTGATGGAACCGATTCTGAAGGTCCGAAACTTGCAGACCGGGTACGGCGATCTGCGCGTCGTCTGGGATGTCTCGTTCGACGTCTATCCCGGTCAGGTGACCGCCCTGCTCGGACGCAACGGCGCAGGCAAGACGAGCACGCTCCGTGCCCTGTCCGGCCTCAACAAGGTGGCCTCCGGAACCGTCGAGATGGACGGCGCCGACATCACCGGAGTCCCCGCGCACAAACGGGTACGACAGGGGATGGCGTACGTGCAGGAGGGCAAGCGGGTCTTCCACAAGCAGACCGTCGAGCAGAACCTCCTGCTGGGCGGGTACACCCGCAAGGCAAAGCGCGGCGAGCTTATGGAATCCGTCGAATCGATGTACGAGATGTTCCCGATCCTGGGGGAGAAGCGTTCGCTTCCCGCCGGTTCCATGTCGGGCGGTCAGCAGCAGATGCTCGCGATCGGCGCAGCGCTGATGGCGCAGCCTAGGTTGCTCCTTCTCGACGAACCTTCGGGCGGTCTCGCTCCCGTGATCGTCGGTGAGGTGATGGACCGCGTCCAACAACTCAAGGAAACCGGCCTGGCTGTTCTACTGGTCGAGCAGGCAGTCGAGGCCGCGATGAGCGTCGCCGATCATGTGACGGTCCTCGACATCGGCAAGGTGGTTCTCGACGCCGACGCCAAGGACATCGACGACCTGGCAGTGCTCAAGGATGCGTATTTCGGACGCGTCTGAACGGCAATGACGGCTTCAGCCCGGCCACCTCGGCCGGGCTGAAGCCGTTTCCCGCTCCGTGGCACGGGCCCTAGCCGGCTCGGGGCCATCGATCTACCGTCCTGCAAACAACTCCCGCGAGAGGCAAACTCGATGACCACTGCTCCCGACGTGCTCGCCCCGGCGAAGCTCGGCCCGGTGACCCTTCGAAATCGAATCATCAAGTCCGCGACATTCGAAGGCAAAACTCCCGACGCCCTGGTCACCGACGAGCTGATCGAGTTCCATCGTCGCCCAGCCGCCGGCGGAGTCGGGATGTCCACCGTCGCGTATTGCGCCGTCGCACCGGAAGGGCGCACCGAATACGGCCAGCTCTGGATGCGGCCCGATGCCCTCCCCGGGCTTCGGCGGCTCACCGATGCCATTCACGCCGAAGGTGCTGCTGCGTCGGCGCAGCTCGGCCATGCCGGTCCCGTGGCGAATCAGAAGTCGACCGGACTGCCCGCGCTGGCACCGTCGAGTTCGTTCAATCCGTTGAGCATGAGGATGATTCGCACTGCCACGACAGCGGACATCATCAGAATTGCGGCCGCGCACGGGAGCGCTGCGCGACTTGCCGTCGAGGCAGGATTCGACGCCGTCGAGATCCACTTCGGTCACAACTATTTCGCGAGCTCGTTCCTGAGCCCGAAACTCAACCGTCGTAAGGACTCCTACGGCGGATCGCTGGAGAACCGGGCTCGCGTAGTACTCGAAACTGCACGCAGTGTGCGCGATGCCGTCGGTGACAAGATCGCGATCTTGGCCAAGCTGAACATGGACGACGGTGTGCCAGGCGGATTCTGGGTGGACGAAGCAATCCAGGTGGCGCAGTGGCTCGAAGCATCCGGAAGCGTCGACGCGCTCGAGTTGACGATGGGCAGTTCACTGCTCAACCCGATGTACCTGTTCAAGGGCGATGCGCCGATCCGCGAGTTCGCCGCCGCGATGCCGCAACCTGTTCGACTCGGTGTGCAGTTGGTGGGGAAGAGCATGTTGCATACCTATCCGTACAAGCCGTTGTTCATGCTGGAAGAGGCTCGGCAGATTCGTGCTGCGGTGAAGTTGCCGCTCGTGCTGCTCGGGGGTGTCACGGACAAAGCGGGCATGGATACCGCAATGGCGGAAGGGTTCGAGTTCGTCGCCATGGCACGGGCGCTGCTCAGAGAACCGGATCTGATCAATCGGATCGCGGCCGAATCCGATACCCAATCACTGTGCATCCACTGCAACAAGTGCATGCCCACGATCTTCAGTGGCGCCCGCTGCGTGTTGGTCGAACGCGTCTGAGCTGGTCAGCGCACACCACGTCCCGACATCCATGCGGATACCGGGTCGTGGGCCGTAGCGGATCAAGTTCGTGGTCGCATCAACGCTTGGTTCAGTTCTGCGTGAAGACGTCGTAGGAGGCGTTCATCGTGGGGTAGCCGGTGGCCATGTAGTCGGTGAGGATGACGTGCGTCGGGTCGCCGATGATGCGAGTCCCGTCGAGGGTGGGGTTGCCGACGTAGTTGTTGGCAGCCATGACCGTCTGGACGCCGTCGGCGACGTTGTAGGTGACGTCGACACCGATACCGCGGGGATCGCTGCTGTAGGCGGTGACGATTTCGGTGGTGTGCGGGGCCAGGTAGGAGCGGGGGCCGTTGATCCACTGTCCGTAGGGGTTGGACGCGCTGTCCAGCAGCATCGGGTTGTCGGTGTTGTTGGTGATGGTCATGGCAACCGTCGGGCCGTCGGTGGGCATGGTGCCGGCGTTGGCGATCGCTGCGGTTCCCAGTGCGGTTCCGCCGACAGTGAGGGCGATTGCGGTGACTGCTACGAAGCGGGTGGTGTTGGTACGCATGATGTCTGCTCCTGGGATGGTGTGTGGTTGCCGTTCTCGGCGATGAATCAATCTTGTCGCGAATGAGTGCTGCAGTATGTCCGCCGACGGGGCCGTGGCGGGGTTGAATCTCTTGTCCCCCGATCGGGGGAGGCGTAAGTGCTCGCATTGCTGGTACGGGCGTGAGAAAGTGAGCAATGCGCGAAGGCACGAAGCCGCTGGCCGGCAAGGTTTCCGTGGTGGTCGGCGACGACCACCCACTGTTCCGTGAGGGCGTGGTTCGGGCTCTGACCGGCAGTGACAGCATCGACGTCCTGGGCGAGGCCGACGACGGCGCAGCAGCGCTCGCAATGATCCGCGAACTACGCCCGCAGGTCGCGCTGCTCGACTTCCGGATGCCGCACCTGGATGGAACTCAGGTCGCCGCCGCAGTCGTTCGAGACGAGCTTCCGACGCGTGTGCTTCTGCTCAGCGCTCACGACGAATCGTCTGTCGTGTACCAGGCCCTGCAAGCCGGTGCTGCCGGATTCCTGCCGAAGGAATCCACTCGCGCCGAGATCGTGAGTGCCGTGCTCGACTGTGCTGCGGGACGAGATGTGTTGCCGCCCAGTATCGCCGCCGGATTGGTAGGAGAGGTTCGGCGTCGTAGTGAACCGTCCGGTCCGACGCTCAGCGCGCGCGAACGTGAGGTTCTCGGATTGATCGCGCAGGGCGCCAGCATCCCGGCCATTGCCTCACAACTCTTTCTTGCGCCCTCCACCGTCAAAACCCACGTGCAGCGCCTCTACGAGAAACTCGGAGTCAACGATCGAGGCGCCGCCGTCGCCGCTGCAATGCGGCAGGGATTGTTGGAGTGAGCAAGCGTCACCGAAGCACGTACGTGACGTTCATGGCCGGGTAACCCGAGGTCATCGTCACCGTGACGTCGTGGCTGTCGGGGGCGTGCGTACCTCCGGCATCCGCCCTGGTCTTCGAGTTGGTGGCACTGAAGACAAACACTCCACCGTCGTCGGAGCGGTACGTGAGCACGATGGGGAAGTCGTTCTGGTTCTTGCTCGTGGCCACAACGTTCACGTTCATGTTGGGGAGGATGTAGTCCGCCGGCGGGACGACCCAGTCGCCGTTCGGGTTGGATGCGTCGACCAGATACAGGGCCCCGCGACCCGAATTGCTGATCATCGCCGTCGTGACGGATGTGTCGGTCATCGACTTCACCGTGTTCGCACCGGCGGAGCGGGCAACCAGAGCTGCCATGCTGAGGCCGGAGAAGGAAAGTGCTTCAGGTCGAATTGTGTTGGTGCTCATCATGTTCTCCTCGATTTGTCGGTCTTGGTGACCGTGTGTTTCTGTGATGAGACAACTATGGCCCCGAAATCCCTTCGGGTCTGTCCACCTACGGGTCCGAGTGCTGGACGACATCGCTGTCCCCCGATCGGTGGACACAGCGCTCTCCGCCCACCCAGTGTCATGGGGTGGAGGCTTCGCCCACCCAGCGTCATGGGGTGGAGGCTCCGCCCACCCAGCGTCATGGGGTGGAGGCTCCGCCCACCCAGCGGGAGAACCTGTTCCTCTACCATTCAACCCACTCGTAGCGTGGCCACCATGACCGATCCTGACTTCTCCACCGCACCACTCGACGTCGTAGTCATCGGCGCCGGCGTCGCCGGCATGTACGCCATGCACCGACTTCGCGAGCAGGGGCTGCGTGTCCACGGCTTCGAGGCGGGCTCCGGAGTGGGCGGCACGTGGTACTTCAACCGCTACCCGGGCGCACGCTGCGATGTCGAGAGTTTCGACTACTCCTACTCGTTCTCCGAAGAGTTGCAACAGGATTGGGACTGGAGCGAGAAGTACGCCGCGCAGCCGGAGATCCTGTCCTACCTCGATCAAGTCGCCGATCGCTTCGACCTACGCAGTGGGTTCACTTTCGATACCCGTGTCCTGAGCGCACAGTTCGACGAGGACTCGTCGACGTGGCGAGTGCACACCGACGGTGGTCATGACGTCACCTCGCGGTTCGTGGTGTGCGCCACGGGCAGCCTCTCGACCGCGAACGTTCCGAACATTGCAGGTCGCGAGACTTTCGGCGGTGAGGTCTTCCACACCGGCTTCTGGCCGCACGAGGGCGTCGATTTCACCGGCAAGCGAGTGGGAGTGATCGGCACCGGATCGTCGGGCATCCAGTCCGTTCCGTTGATCGCCGAGCAGGCCGATCACCTCTTCGTGTTCCAGCGGTCCGCGAATTACAGTGTGCCGGCGGGAAACACGCCTCTCGATGACAAACGACGCGCAGAGATCAAGGCCGACTACGCCGAGCGTCGAGCGCTGTCCAAGCGCAGTGGCGGTGGATCTCCGTTCGTTTCGGATCCTCGCAGCGCGCTCGAGGTGTCCGAGGCCGAGAGGAACGCGGCCTACGAGGAGCGGTGGAAGCTCGGCGGTGTTCTGTTCGCCAAAACCTTCGCAGACCAGACCAGCAACATCGACGCCAACGCGACGGCGGCCGCATTTGCCGAGGCCAAGATCAGATCGGTGGTCGAAGATCAGGCCATCGCCGACCTGCTGATCCCGAACGACCACCCCATCGGGACCAAGCGGATCGTGACGGACACCGACTACTACCAGAGCTACAACCGTGACAACGTGAGCCTGGTCGATCTCAAGAGCGCACCGATCGAGGCAATCGACGAGGCCGGGATCAAGACGACCGACTCGCACTACGAACTCGACGCATTGGTGTTCGCCACCGGTTTCGATGCGATGACCGGGGCACTCGATCGCATCGAGATCCGTGGCCGCAACGGCGAGACCTTGCGAGAGAACTGGCATGCGGGTCCGAGAACCTATCTTGGTTTGGGAGTTCACGGCTTCCCGAACCTGTTCATCGTCACCGGGCCGGGCAGCCCGAGTGTGCTGTCCAACATGATTCTCGCTGCCGAACAGCACGTCGACTGGATCGCCGACGCGATCAACCACCTCGATTCGGCGGGGATCGACACCATCGAGCCGAGTGCCGAAGCCGTGGACAACTGGCTCGAGGAGTGCTCACGCCGGGCGTCGGCAACATTGTTCCCATCCGCGAACTCCTGGTACATGGGAGCCAACATCCCGGGAAAGCCGAGGATATTCATGCCCTTCATCGGAGGCTTCGGTGTCTACTCCGACATCTGTGCAGACGTGGCAGCAGCGGGATACCGAGGCTTCGAACTGAACAGCGCGGTGCACGCATGAGCCGGCTGGAGGGCAAGCGGGTACTCGTGACGGGTGCTGCCGGAGGAATGGGACGCTCACACTGTGAGCGGCTCGCCGAGGAAGGCGCGTCCGTGATCGCGTTGGATGTCGAACAGGCGCAATCGGGGTTGGCGGAAACCGCTCAGGCAGTGCGTGATCGAGGTGGTGTCGCGGTCACCGGTGTGGCGGATATTCGGGACTTCGACGGTCTGGCCGCCGTCGTGGCCGAGTGCGTTACCGAACTCGGCGGGTTGGACGTCGTGGTCGCGAATGCGGGCGTCTACGACACGCCGGGACCGTCGTGGACCATCGATCCTGCAGTGTGGAACCGCTCGCTGGACGTCAATCTGACCGGCGCGTGGCACACCGTCAAGGCCTGCGTTCCGCACTTCGGCGACGGTGGATCCGTCGTTCTGGTCAGCTCGACAGCGGGAATCAAAGGTATTGCCGGAGCAAGTCATTACAGCGCAGCCAAGCATGCCGTGGTGGGCCTGGCCAGAACGCTGGCCAACGAGTTGGGGGCGCAGAGTATCCGCGTCAACTCCGTGCATCCGGGTTCGGTACGTACCCCGATGATCATCAACGAGCGAGTGTTCGCGAACCTGTGCCCGGACATCGAGAATCCCACCGAAGCAGACGCTGCTGCAGTGCTCAGCGCTCGCAACTTGCTGCCCGTTCCCTGGGTCGATCCGGTGGACGTCAGTAATGCGGTCCTGTTTCTCGCATCCGCGGAGTCCCGCTACATGACCGGCTGTCAGTTGGTTGTCGACGCCGGCCTGACCCAGAAAGTGTGAATTGATGACTTCTCGATTGGAAGGCAAGATCGCGCTGATCACGGGTGCGGCACGAGGAATCGGGCGGGCTCAGGCCGTGCGTTTTGCCGAAGAGGGCGCGGACATCATCGCGGTCGACGTGTGCACTTCGGTGGAAACCACAGTCACGCCGCCCGCGACGGAGGCCGATCTCGATGAGACAGTGGCGCAGATCCGGGCGCTGGGGCGAAAGGTCGAATCTGCGGTAGTGGACGTTCGGGATCTCGAGGCACTACGCAGTGCCGTGGACTCGGCCGTCGGAATGCTCGGTGGTCTCGACATCGTCTGCGCTACAGCTGGTATCACGTCCTCCGACGGGGCCCTGACCATGTCGGAAACGATGTGGCAGACCATGCTGGACGTCAATCTGACCGGCGTGTGGCACACCACGACCGTCGCGGCTCCGCACTTGATCGCGCGGGGCGGGGGATCGATGACACTCACAAGCTCCATCGCCGGACTTCGGGGGCTGGTCGGAGTCGCGCACTACACCGCAGCCAAGCATGGAGTCGTTGGTCTGATGCGTTCGCTGGCAAAGGAACTGGCTCCGCACAACGTACGCGTCAATACGGTCCATCCCACCAACGTCGACACCCTCATGATTCAAAACCCGTTGGTGCGCGGCAAGTTCCGCCCCGATCTCGAGAACCCGACGCGCGAAGAATTTGCTGCCGCAGCGATGACGATGAACATGCTCGCCATTCCGTGGATCGAACCGGTGGACGTAGCGAACGCTGCTCTGTTCCTGTCTTCCGACGAGGCTCGCTACATCACGTCGGTCGCCCTGCCGGTGGATGCAGGAAGTTCGTCCCGCTGAGGTTTCGAACAGCTGAAATCTTGAACAGCTGAGGTTTTGACACGCTGAGTTCCGCCACGGTGTGTAGCGTCGGTTTCACCTAACCGAAAGGCGTACACCGTGGCGGAACGGCGCTATCTGGAAGTCACCGTCGGGATCAACATCGTGATGGTCCTCGACCACCGCACGGTGGAGGTCTTCGACCGCACCGCCGCGAGCACGAGCGAAGTGGCTCGTTGGCATGTCGAACACATTGCGGTGAAGGCGAAACCGTCGAAGTCGGGACTGAAACTCACCATCGGGAACAGGCTCGCCGACGACTCGATCGCGGTAGCGGGTCCACGGGCATCGCTGACTGTTCCGCCGGAGAACGAGGCAGCCGTCATCGCGTTCTTCGACGAGGTCAAGGCTGCTCGGGTGTGAATCGGCAGAAGACCTTCGGCGCGGATGATTCGGGTTCTCTAGTCGAGCACGTCGTGCGCTGCCACGAAGATCGGGCCGGACGCACTTTTGTCGGGATCTCGGGAATCGAGGCTTCCGGAAAATCGACGATCGCGGACGAGTTGGCTGCCGGTATCTCGAAGTCGGGCCATGACTTCATCATGATCCATGGGGACGAGTTCTCGACTGCGAAAGCGGTACGGAACAAAGATCCTGACACGGTGCGTGGGTATCTCGAGGATGCGTACGACTATTCGAACCTGAGTAGCCGTGTGATGGTGCCGCTACGGTTGGCCGAAGTTACCGAAATTTCCTACGTCTCGACTGATCCGGAGACAGACGAATCTGTGGTGTCGAAGCCACGAGTCCCGGATCGCGCCATTGTGATCGTCGAGGGAGTGCTGCTTTTTCGCGGACTGATGCGAGATCAGTTCGACCTACGAATCTGGGTTGAAGCAAGCTTCGACGAGTCCTTGCGGCGTGCGAAGGGACGTCCGCGCGATGTGAGCTATTACGGGACGGCCGAGGCGATAGCGTCCGGTACGAATCCCGGTTTCATCCGGCGCAGAGGATTCATCTGCGTGACGATCGACCACAACTGACCAGCCACGTAATCGTGCGTGGCTAGTCAGTCGAAAGGCCGGCGATATCAAGCTTTACGCGCGGCGGCATGGGCCCCGGCGACACGGCCGAATGCGAAGGCGTCGGCAATGTGGAATCCGCCGTCCTTGGCCGCGCTGTAGGTGGAACTGACCGCGCCCGCGGCGTAGAGGCCAGGAATTGGATTGCGGGCAGTATCGAGTACGCGGGAATGACCGTCGCGGCGCGGCCCACCGCTACTCCATCCCAGCAGTGGCGACCCGGAGACGGCGTAGAACGGAGCGGTAGCCACCGGGGCCAAAGTTTCGGGATTGCGGCCGAACGAATGGTCGATGCCGTCCGCGCACGCCTCGTTGTAGCGTCGCACGCTCGTTTCCACGACTGTTGGGTCCAGTCCGAGTTTCTCGGCGAGTTCGGCGAGCGTGTCCGCCTTTAGGATCCATCCCTTGTCGATCTCGGCTTGATTGTCCGAGCTCCACTCGTACCCTTCGTCGAGAACCCTGTGGCCGACGGGCAGTGCGTCGCGGCCGGGGCTCAGCTGTCCGGCCAACCTCATCGTCTCGTCGAAGACGACGTTCATCGGTTGCACCGGAAAGTGTTGGTAAGAACCCTCTCTGAACACATGACCATGCCGCATTTCGGCTGACTCGTCGGTGAAGCGTCTACCTTCCCGGCTGAGGAACACATAGTTGTGCGCGTTCCACAGTGCGAGGAAGAATCCAGTCGGATTTTCGAGGTCGCCGGGAATTCCCGTAATGGTCATCATGTTGTTCATGTGCCACAGATCGGCGCCCACGGCCTGTGCCATGCGGTGACCGTCGCCGGTTGCCGATGGTGAGCCCCAGATCTTCGGATTCTCCAGACGCAAGTAGTCGCGCACCATCGTCGGATTTGCTTCGAATCCTCCGGTGGCAAGGATGACGCCCCGGCGTGCCTGGATCTGCGAAGTCTTTTCACCCGAACGGATCTCGACTCCGGTCACCGCTCCGGATTCATCCGTCAGCAGTCCGGTGGCTTCGGTGTCGAATAGTGTTGTGACGCCGCGTTCAGCGAGAGCGGAGACGAGGAACCGGTAGAGAAGTTCATTGCCCATCTTCCCTTCGACGGTGTCCATCCCTGCGTAACAAGAACTTCCGTCAAGTTCGGCGAACTCTGCCGCGGAATGGAAATCGCCGGTCATCGCTACAGTTGCACCCAGACTGCGGATCCAGTCGGACAGTCCGTGAGTGTTCTCGGCCCAGGCATCGATGACGTCCTCGGCAACGGGGAACTCCCCGTTCAACGAACGCAGGAAGGTTCGGGCGGCAGCGGGGTCCTGGTTGACGAACCATCCACTGCCGGACAGTCGAGTGTTGCCGCCCGCGGAATCAGGTCCGCTCTTTTCCAGAATCACGACCGATGCGCCGTCGGCGTGCGCTTGGAGCGCTGCGGCCGATCCGGCAGCGCCCGATCCGATGACGAGTACGTCGACAATGTTATCCATGTCACAGAAGGTATTGCGGAATGGTGGTGCGGCGAACCCACCTTCCCGATGAGCGAGAAAGCCAGTGGTCGGCGCCGCAGAGACGTCGCCCCGCAGGCACGTCGGGGGCCAGGCGAGGTAGCGGTTCAGTGCGTCGGGGGTGGCGCCAAAAGTGCGATATCGCGCTGTGACGTTTTCGAGACCCTAGCGTTATAGATGTGGTTGTGTCGGCGAAACCTGCCGGTGGCAGAGTTCGTCTGGAACGCAGTGACCGACACGGTTGGTTATCCGACGCACAGTGATTCATCGCTGATTCGGGCGGTGGGGCACGCCGAGTCCAGACAAGAGGCTTTCATGACTACGATCAACGAACGTTCTTCAGCTGCAAATGTTCTCGATCTCTTT
Source organism: Rhodococcus sp. RCBS9 (assembly GCF_029457415.1). NCBI lineage: Bacteria > Bacillati > Actinomycetota > Actinomycetes > Mycobacteriales > Nocardiaceae > Rhodococcus > Rhodococcus sp. RCBS9. Next base: position 4,082,280 of record NZ_CP120422.1, read on the forward strand.
GACAGCGCCGGCCGAGAAGGGCATCGGTACAGTATCGACGTGGAAAGCTACACCCCTTCGTATGCGGTACTGAGACTTGCCGGAGAATTGGACATGGGTCAGCGGGTGGAATTGGTGCACGCGCTCGACCGACTTCTCCTGGTCGGAACCGATATTCACGTCGATCTCTCCGGCGTGACCTTCATGTCGTCCGGAGTGGCGAATGCCGTTGTCGATGCTGCGGGGCGTGGCAACAACCGCATTCGCTTGTTTGCCCCGACGCGAGCGGTCTCCATGATCTTTCAGGCTCTCGGCGCCTCCGAACTCATTGCGGGCGTTGCCACGTCGACCGCTGATGCTCTCGGTGCTTGAGCCGGAAACAACTCCCACGAACGATGTGAAGTGAGCAGTGCTCGATACGCGTTGACTTGGTATCTGGTCTGATCTGCGTGTCGATGTGCACTTTGCGGCGCGGGATCAGGTTGTCGTCACCGGGTTGCGCCGAGATTTGCGGTATTCTCGTTCGGTGTCGAGCAGCCGGCGCTGCCATCGACGCGTCCGGCCGCATGAACGCTTGGTGGTCCCGACTCGTAGTGAAGAGCCACACCATGGCGTATGACACCAGCAACGGTTCGACATCGTCGAATTCTCCGATCACCCAGTTCTCCGATGTGATTGGTCTGGAAGTAAGCATGCAGTTCGCACCGATACGCCGCCTCGACGACCACGCACTTGCAGGCGCCGAGTTGCAATTGCGTGGGCCTGACAATTCCTCTCTGTGTTCGGCGCATGCCCTCCGTCGCGCCTCGCAATTGATGCAGCAACGCTCGGAATTCGACAGTCACAAACTGGCCATGTCCCGTACTGCACTCGCATGCACCGTCGCGGATCGCCTGCCGTTGCTGGTGGCAGTCGACTCGGCTTCCCGAGCAGCTCTGAACGCTCCTGGTATCGAAGGAGTGACGAGAAATCTGCAACGGATCGTCATCACGGTTGACAGCGCATCGGTGCTTACCGATCCCCACAACTCTCTGGCAGTGATCAGAGAAGCCCGCGCGGGCGGGCGTCTGATTGCACTCGACGGCGTCGGCATCGACAGGCACTCGGCGACACTTCTGTCTTTGGTCGAACCCGACATCATTATCACTTCCGCTGAATTACTCTCCAAGGCGGCATATTTCGAAGTTGGAACGACGGTGCACGCGCTCGGCGCCTACGTCGAGCGATCGAACGCGATTATCCTTGCCGAGGGTGTCGACTCGGAATCGTCCCGTCTTGCCGCAATCACCATCGGAGCCACATACGGAACGGGTGAGTTGTATCCCGCAGTCGACGATCCGAGTTCACTGTTGTCCGAACCGGTCGTCGCGATGCCCGACAGTCCGGTGTGGAGTGATCCCATCCCCGACGTGGGCACTCCCTACTCGATCGTGTCTGCTCACAGCCGGATCCGGCGCGGTACCAAGCGTCTGTTGATCCAACTGAGTAAGTCTCTCGAAGCGCAAGCCGCCACATCGGGTTCCTCGATGCTTGTTCTGGGCACCTTTCAACAAGCCGAGCATTTCACCGCATCCACAACAGCACGGTGGCGTCACCTCGCCGATACCGTAGGGTTTGCCGGTGTCTACGGTGTCGGACTGTCCGTGATGCTCGACGGTAAAGTTCAACACGCACCGCTCGACCCGGGTGATGATCTCGTCAACGAGTGGACGGTCGTCACTCTGGGACCACACCATGCGGCGATGCTGTCGGCGCGAGATCTTCATGACAACGGTCCAGATCTCGAGCGGACCTTCGACTTCGTGCAAACCTACGATCGCACCACCGTCACCCAGGCAGCGCACTCTATTCTTCGTCGTTACCCCAAGACGAATTCGTGAACCCCGTACCGATGTTCTCGACGTTCGCCGCGAGCGCTGCCCGACCGGCGATCGTGGCTAAGGAGTGGCCGGGCGCCGCGCAGCACGTCTCTTTGCTGCAGAGTTGAGTAGATACCTTTCGGCGACCGTGTAGTCCGTGACGGTTGCGCCATCCGGCGCTGTGGTGTGGGTGAGCAGTTCGAGATAGCGGCGACGGAAGACATGGGCGTCGGATTCTGCGAGTAGGAACTCCGCCGCTGAGACGACCTCTGGTTTCGGAGCAGCGCGTGCATGCCGGTTTCGGGCGGGCCGAGTGCTCATGTTTTCCTCTGGATTTCGAAAGCGTCTGTGCCGGTAGTCATGTGCGAGTTGATCCTGACGTCTGTTCGGTCGCTACCGGTCATGAGAAGTCGTGAGTGGTTTCAGATCGATCGGCTGTCCGTCGGAGGGGAACGGCAAGGACATGTAGTTGAGAGGGGCGGTGTAGCCGGGCGCGACCTGCCAATCGAAGCGTGTGAGCAGGTGGTGCATGATCGCTTTGATTTCGACGCCGGCGAAGTGCATGCCGAGGCATTTGTGCACGCCTCCACCGAACGGTTCCCAGGCATACCGGTGCACCTTGTCTTCACGTCGGTGGTCCGCGAAACGTTCGGGATCGAAATGTTCGGGGTCGGGCCAGTACTGCGGCATGTGGTGAGTGAAATGTGGCACCACTGACACGTAGGTCCCAGCGGGTACGAAGTGGTCCTGTATCTGGGTGTCACACACCGCTCGGCGAGCCATGACCGGCACGGGAGCGACGAGTCGGAGGCATTCTTTCATCACCAGGTCCAAGCCTGCGAGTTGGTCGAGTTCGGCATAGCTCGGCGTCGACGTACTCAGTGCGAGTGATTCCGCCCGACATCTGTTCTGCCACTGAGGATTCTGGCCGAGATATTGCATCATTGTCGAGATGGTGATGGTGGAGGTGTCATGTGCGGCCATCAGCAGGAAGATCATGTGATCGATCACCTCGCCGTCGCTGAAGCGCTGTCCGGTGTCTGATTCGATGTGACAGAGAACGGAAAACAGGTCGTCGGTTTCGCGTGAACGGCGCGCAGGTAGGTAGCGGCGGAAGAAGTTTTCGAGGGTTCGGCGCCCGTCGAGGCCGCGCTTCCATCTGGTGCCGGGAACTCGATAACGGATCACCGAGGTTGCAGCTTGCACGCAATCGACGAAAGCTTTTTTCACAGAGTCGATTTCGTTGTCAGTGGTCCCTTCCGCGCCGCCCATGAAGATGTCGGTCGCGAGGTTGAGTGTGAGAGCTTTGAGAGCGGTGTAGGCGCGGAAGCCATCGGACGGAGTCCAGGCGTCGAGCGCGGAGGCGATCGCGGGATTCAGCACGTCCACGGTCTTTTCGAGACGCGATCTCGTGAAGGCTTGTTGCATGATGCGTCGTTGTCGTAGGTGCTCTTCGGAGTCGAGAAGCATCAGACCCCCGTGGAAGAAGGGGCCGATGAGCACTGACCAACCGTCGCTGTTGACAAAAGCGCGGTCCTTGTTCTGGAGAACTTCTTGGCATGCGTCGGGTCCGAGGGCTGCGACCCACCGTCTACCGGCCATCGAGAACCACGAGACCTCGCCGTAACGATCCCAGCGTTTTTGCATCAGAGCGAGAGGGTCGCGGATGTATTCGAAAGTTTGCCCTATTCCGGGTAGTCCCGAATTGCCTGAGATGGGACGCAACTGCGACCGGATGGGTGGAGCGGCCAGGATTTTCGACATCACGTACCTGCCTTCCGTTTGCATCTGACAGTGGCGCCTGTCAGATGGGGGTAGTCTGCGTCACAGTCGCGTTGTCTGTCAAGATCGACTCATGGCTTCTCCCACACCCCGTCGATATGCCGGTCTGAGTGGTGAGCAGCGGGCCGCGCTTCGGCGTGAAAGCTTGCTCGCAGCAGGACTGGACGTGTTTGCAGCCGCGGGCAGGCAGGGTGCCACCATGACCGCCATCTGTGCGCATGCCAAGCTGACAGAGCGATATTTCTACGAGAGTTTCACCAGCAGGGACGAACTCCTCCAGCAGGTTTTCGACGGAATCGTCGACGAGGTGCGCGTGGCCGGAATGGCTGCACTCCGAACGACCGATGGGACACGGGAGGAGCGCGTGCGGAGCGCCATTGCTTCGTTCGTCAACATCCTGACGGACGATCCTCGAAAAGGGCGTGTCGCGATGGTCGAGTCGGTGGCTTACGAGCCGCTGCGCACTCACAGGCGGGGAGCGCTGCGTGGGTTCGCGCAGATGGTGGCCGACGAGGCTGCGCTCTTGTACGGCGATCGAGCTTGGCCTCCCCATCAGGGTGAGATCAACGGATTACTGTTCGTGGGCGGCCTGGCCGAATTGGTGACGGCCTGGCTCAACGGCGAAATCGACATCACGCCCGCTGAGATCGTGGATGCCGCAACCTTCCAATTCACATCCACAGCGCACCGATGAAACGCGGGGCCGGCGATGCGGACTGCCAACTCCAGTGGGCGGCATGTGTCGTGATTCGAGGCAGTTTCGGGTCTGAATTGTCGATGACACTGTCCGCGCGGGTCCAGGGCTCTGCAGCCGCGAAGTACAGACGTTGGCCGCCGACATAACGGTTCATCGACGGGTGTTCCGGATCCGCGTTCGTTCCGTCGCGAAGGTTCATTCGCTCGGCGGTGATCTCGAAGGGCACGTCGAGAAAGATCGAATAGTCCCATCGGGAAGCAAGTTCGTCCCGATGCAGAAAGAGTCCCTCGACGAGGACTACGGCTCCGTCGGCTGCATGCAAGTACGCGTCGCTGTCCCGTCGTGGTCGGTACTCGCGGTTACCTCCCGGTCTCAGAGGGGCGAGAACATGACGCTCGAGGGCGTCGTAGTCGTAGCTGTCGAGCCAGAAGCCTTCCGGTGACAGCCGACCTCTGCGATGGCGAATCTCCGGCGGATTGAGGAAGTCGTCGACGTGAATCACAATGGCGGGGCGTTCATTCAGCTGTGCTGCAAGACTTTTCGTGAATGTCGTCTTGCCGCTCCCGTCGACGCCGTCGATCGCGACGACGGGAGAGCCGCGCAGCGCGTTTATTTCGGCGGCCAAGGTCTCGAAGACCGTCTTGGTGCTCATCGAGCAGTTCTTCCCTCGCTCGTAGCGACGCGAAGAGGCCCGGTGTCGTACAGGATTCGGTGGCCGTCTTCGAGGACGCGTCGAGTGCCCGCGTCGAGCGGAAGGTCGGCCCAGCTCTCGCTCGCGAAATTCAGTTCGACGAGGAGGCCGGACCGTAGGCGGAAGCGTCGTTCTCGGACTGGCCCCCAGTTGGCGGCTCTGATGAATCGCGCGTCGGGGCGGAGCCGGTCGAACCAGTCTTCATTTGCGAGCGCGTTCGCGTCGTCGGCCAGGATCATCAGATCAAGATCACTCGCCATACGCTCCGCGCCGCGCGCGTAGGACCCGACCAGCGCTACAGCTTTGACGTCATCGTGCTCAGCGGCCCATCGTTCGACGTCGACGAGCAGCGCGTTCACCGCACGTCTTCGCCCCTTCAATCGTGCTGACATACCGGCATCATTCCCCATCGCCACCCTCTCCGTAGCTTCGCCGGGACCTCTATCCTGGAACTGTCGGTGACAAGCCAGGGGAGGGGTGCGTATGTCCAAGGAAGTATCGGCGGGTCTGGCTGTTGGTGCAATGGTTCTTGTTGCAGGCTTGATCTGGACTGGATTTCCCCTCGACATGTATTCGATTGTCGCCGTGATCTTTGCAATGTGCGGTGGATTCATCACTTGGATCTACGTACGCGCAAATGAAGAGAGCACCGGAGACGCTGCGACGAAAGAAAGAAGTCAATGAAGACGATCATCGTGTGTACCTCTGTCTCCCATGGCAATACGAAGCTGATCGCCGACGTCATCGGAGAAGTTCTCGATGCTCGCGTGGTCGAGCCCGGTGACATCGACGCCGCGCAGCTCGCCGACTACGACCTGGTGGGGTTCGGCTCCGGCATCTACCTACGCTCGTACCACGCAGATTTACGCTCGTTCGTCGAGGCACTCCCCGAAGAACGGCGATCCAAGGCTTTTGTCTTCGCCACCAGTGGTTTTCCTGACAAGGGGATTCATCGCTTCTCGCGTCCACTGGTTCAGTTGCTCGAACAGAAGGGCTTCGATGTGGTCGCAGCCTTCTCGTCCCGTGCGTGGGATACCTATCTCCCGTTCAAGCCTTTCGGCGGTATCCGGAAGGGGCGGCCGAACGCCGACGACTTGGAATCGGCGCGCATGTTCGCCGAAATGCTACGCGGAAGCGTTCAGGACAGCTTGCCCGGCACCGGGTAGCTGCGCAGGCTCATCTCCAGCTCACCGGCGTCGGCAAGGTCGTTGATCGTCTGGCGCAGAGCGCCACACGTCCGCTGAGCGTTGGCACGGCTGTTCGCGCGACCCAACTCCGGGCACACTTCCTGCGACTCTTCGAGCCATTGGACGCTGGTGTGCGCTTCGCTGTACTTCTCGACGAGGACACGGTTTCCGCAGTTGCGGCAACTGACCTGACGCATCAGCGTGCAATCAGATCGGCCGGTGACCAGAAGGCGCGCATGCTCGTGATCTTGGCGTCCTCGTCGAAAGTCATGACGTCGATCGGTTCGACCTCGTAGACCTGATCGCCCACCGGTGTGACGACGCGGAAGTGGAAGGCCGCGCTGGATCCGCTCACCCGCAAGGTAAGCAGTTCCGTCTCTTGCGAACCGCCCTCGAGAGCGCCGTAGAACTCGGTGATCGCGGCCTTGCCGACGCGGGGTTCGCTGCCGACCGGGTCTTCGAGCGTCGCGTTCTCGGCGTAGAGGGCGGCGATGTCCGCTGACGATCCGCGAGCCACGGCGTCGAGGTAGGTGGTAACCGTCGCCGTGATCGCGGCCGTGGTGTCTGGTTCGAGAGTGGTCATCGAGTTAGTCCGATCAGTCGAGAAGTTCAGGGTCTGACAACTACTTCGGACGCTATCGGTGCGGGCTCGATTCGGCGCCGGCATCTCCCACGCAGCGGGACAGCCTGAGCACTCAGGCGTCGAAGCGTCCGAACCCGCCGCGGTAGAACAGAAGCGGACCGTCGTGGCGCAGCACGTTCAGATCGGTGATGCGTGCGACGACGATGGTGTGATCACCGGCGTCGTGCTCCTGCTCGACCGTTGCTTCGATGCGGGCGAGCGCGCCGCTCAGCGCCGGAGCACCGTTGCCGGCGGCATCCCACTCGACGCCGAGGAACTTGTCCGTCCCGCCGCGAGCGAACGCCGAACACATGTCCTGCTGATCGTGGGCGAGAACATTGATGCAGAGAGTTCCCGTTTCGCGAAGCTTCGGCCAACTTGTCGACGTCTTCGCCGGGCAGAACGAGAGCAACGGGGGATCAAGCGATACCGAGACCAGGGACTGGCAGGTGAAACCGAGGGGTGAATTTCCGTCGTGAGCGGTGATGACGGTGACGCCGGTGCAGAAATTGCTCATCACGTTGCGAAGTGTGCGTCCGTCCAGAACTGGCGGCTCGGCGTTTTCCACGGTCATGTCGTCTCCTTGTTCAAATCTTTTGTTCAAAACTCTGCAAACAGCTTCAGAAGCAACGATGTGTGGCGCCGCGGCCGTAATCCAGCGGCAGTCCCACTCAATGGCAGCAATGGCTTCTCGGCACGGGTCAGGACCGACCGAGTGGCAGGTGGAGGGGTTTCGAGCAAATTTGATCCCGCTCAGCGGTCCGTTCGGATTCTACGAAACCAGCAAATGACCAGTGATTGTTAGACTTCGGGCATGTCCGAACCTGATGACGTGTCCCGAGGACTTCCCGCTACCAGCTGGGCAGTGCTCGGGATGCTGACGTTCGGGGAGGAGCTGACCGGAAACGATTTGAAGAAGTGGGCTGACTGGAGTGTCGGCTTCTTCTATTGGAGCCCGTCCATCAGCCAGGTGTACGCAGAACTGAAGAAGCTCGAAAGCATTGGGTTCGTGGAGTCCCGGGTCGTCTCCGAACCAGGGGTGCGAGGCAAGCGCCTTTACTCCATTACTCAGTCAGGAACCGACGCCGTCCGGACGTGGTCACGGGAGGCACCGGTGGAAGTTCCGGTGCTCAAGCACGGTGTGATGTTGCGTCTGTGGATGGGACACCTCAACGAGCCCGAGCGACTGAAGGCGCTGGTGGAAGCCCACATCGCCAATGTCGAAGAGCAGATTCGACGCGCGAAACTCCACGCAGATCATGCCGAGAACGAGCCGGCCTGGTCGTTCCCGGTCATGACGTTGCGATGGTCGGAACGGTACTTCCGAGCCGAGATCGAACTTGCTCGCGAACTGCTCGACGACATCGATCGTGCGACCGCCGAGTTCGCGAACGTCGCCGAGCACGACCGACTGGGATCACCGTTGCCCTCGACGCCTGGCAAATGGAAGAACGTCGAGGAGTACGTGTTGGCGCTCGAGCAAGCCGGGCTCACCGGCAACGGTTCGAGTATCTGAGTCAGGCCCCGGCTGCGGTCGGCATGTTGCGCAGCAGATGACGACGTTGCAAAGTCGGAGTGACGCTCAGCGATCCGCCGTCGATGCCTCGCCAAATTGCAGCGGCCGCCATACGGACCGGCGCTGCGCTGACGTGGTCGAGGCGGAGGGCCTTCGACGGCGCGCAGATGGATACCGCGGCGACGGCGCGGCCGATGGGGCCGATCGGTGCCGCAAGACAGCTGAATCCCGGTAGGCCGTTTCCGGATTCGAAGGCCACCCCGGACTCGCGGATTCTGGCGAGGTGGGGCAGTGCGTAGCCCGAGGACTTCGGCGAACCGAACGCGAGCAGTGCCTGACCGATCGCAGTGGTCTCGGCGCGGCGTCGACCACCGACACGCGTCGGCACTGCGGCGGCGAGGCGTCCGCCGATCTTCTCCATGTAGACCACATCGGGCCCGTCGAGGATGCCGAGGTGAACCACGAATCCGGTGACTCGGTAGAGCTCGTGGAGAAGGGGCATGGCTGCAGCGTGGAGGCGGTCCTGATGAACCGCGAGCGATCCCAGTTCGACGAGGCGCATACCGAGTTCGTAGTCACGGCCGTCGCGACGCAGCCAACGCATCGAGACGAGACGTTCGAGCATGCGGTGGGCAGACGAGCGGGGAAGGCCTGTGCTCCGAACGACTTGAGCGAGCGTCAACCTGCCGGGACCGTCGAAGGCGTCGAGAACCAGCGAGACGCGATCGAGAATTGCTGTCGGGGCCGAATCGGCGCCTAAAGCATCCACAGCCTGCAGTGTCATCGTGTACCTCACTTCTCTTAGAGCTCCACAACCAGTGAACTGGCTATTTCAATTAGAAATAGTGTCATAAAGTTACGGATTTGTGAAGTGGATCACCGGTCTGTTTTCGGGCGCGTCGCGGTGGAAACGACGAGGGGGTTTGCGCGAATGCTCGCGCAAACCCCCTCGTCGTTTAACTACTGGCAGGTATTACATCGCCACCGGCAGGTATTGATCGCCACCGGCGGGTACTACATAGCTGCCAGTGGTTCGCTTCCGGACCAGTCGTGGCCCCAGTAGCTGTCAGCGGTGATCTCCTCGGAGGAGTACGAGTCCTGATCCACCCTCGCGCCCTCGGTGCCGAACTCGATGTCCCAGCCGCCGGGTGCGCGGACGTAGAAGGAGATCATCTTGTCGTTGGTGTGACGACCCAGGGTCGACGACACGGAGAATCCGTCCTTCATCACGCGGTCGAGTGCCTGGCCGACGGCGTCGAGGGTGTCCACCTCGACCATGATGTGAATCAGGCCGGGTGCGCCGCCGTGCGGTGCCGGGCACAGGGCCAAGCTGTGGTGACGCTCGTTGACGCCCATGAAACGGATTCGCAGCGGCCCGAATTCAGGCGGGGCCGGCAGGCGGAAGGCGCCGCGCGGGTAGAAGCCGAGCACCTCGGTGTAGAAGTCGAAGCTCGCAGCACTGTCCATGACGGGGAGTACGACGTGGCCGAGACCCTGTGAGCCGGTGACGAATCGAGCGCCGAAGGGCGTCACCACGGGGCTGTGGTCGAGGATCGCTCCGTGGAAGACCTCGATGGCTGCTCCGCCGGGATCGGTGAAGGCGATGACCTCTTCGACCCGTCGAGCATCTGCTTCGGCGAGCGAAAGCTGCTCGACCTCGGTGCCGTTCTTCTCGAGTGCTTCTTGAACGCGGCGCAGTGCGGCGTGGTCGGCGACCTCCCAACCGATGTTGACGATCTCGTCGCGCTCACCCTCGACGACGACGATGCGAGCAGCACGCTCGTCGAGTCGTAGGTAGAGCGCGTTCTCGTCCGGCCCACTGCCCTTGGCGAAGCCGAGAACGTCGAAAGCGAAAGTGCGCCAACGTGCCATGTCGTTGGTCGAGATCTTGACGTAGCCAAGTCCCTTGATGTCAGTGCGTGTCATCGTGTCTTTTTCCTGTCGATTTCTTGTGTCGAAGTCTGATCAGATCATCGCCCGCAGCGGACCCTGCGGGTCTGCGCCGAGACGGCTCAGTGATGCGGCGTGGAAAACGGTGCTCGGCACGTGAATTGCGTGATGCTGTCCAGCATGAGCATCGCGCCAGAATCGCTGAAGCGGCTTGTCCATCCGCAATGCGTTGCCACCGCAGCGTGGGTAGACCTGATCGATTGCGTTGACGGCGCGCCAGGCGGCCTGTACCTGAGTCTGACGTCCCTCCGCGCGCTGCTCGAAGGTCACTTCCTTGCCAGCGTCCACTCGATCCCACATGCGGTCGACGTTGGCAAGCAGGGTGTCGCGCGCAGCCCGGATGTCGGCGGTTGCCTGACCGATGGCGAACAAGGTGTACGGGTCGTCCTTGATCGCCGTGCCCTGCGCGTTGATGCGATCGGCTTGGTACTCGTTGGCGTGGAAGAGCATTCCCTCGCAGATGCCGATCGTGGCGGCGGTGATTCCGAGGGGGAAAATGTTCGACCACGGCATGAGGTACAGCGTCTCGGTGCGCCCGTACTTGCGCACTGCCGTGCCGTCGATGACCTCGTCGCAGTCCATGACGCGGTAATCGGGGACATACGCATCCTTGACTACGAGATCCTTGGAGCCGGTGCCGCGAAGTCCCATGACATCCCACGAGTCTTCGATGATCTCGTAGTCGGTGCGCGGAATGATCACATGGAGCATGCGCGGCGGCATCTCCATGTTGCCGTCCTTGTCGCACGCCATCGCGCCGAGGAATGCCCAGTCGCAATGGTCGGTACCGGAGGAGAACTGCCAGCGACCGGAGAACTTGTAGCCGCCGTCGGTGGGGATACACATTCCGCCGGGCATGTACGGCGATGCCATCCAGGTGTCGGGATCGGATCCCCAGATCTCCTGCTGCACCTTGGGATCCGCGAACGCGAGTTGCCACGGGTGAACTCCGACGATCCCGTGGACCCAGCCGGCCGACGGGTTCAGTGAAGCCATGCGCATGACGGTTTCGGCGAATTCGCGCGGATGCGCCTCCATGCCGCCATGCTCCTTGGGCTGCAGCATGCGGATGGAACCGATTGCCTTCATCTTCTTGGCGGTGTCGTCGGCCACCCGGCCGATCCGCTCGGCCTCGATGCCTTCGGCGAAGATGTCGTCGGCCATCGCGTTGATCTGTTCGAGCACTTCGTACGTCATGTTGTTCCTTGCATCCAGTCTGGTTGTCTCAGCAGTGTTTTCGACTGCGGATCAGGAGGTTGTCTCGAGTGCCTGGGCGTCGCGTGCGGCAACGTTTTCGGCGACTTCCCGCTTCCAGCTCTCCACTGCGCGGGTGGTGTCGATCTCGAATTCGAAGCGCTTCGTCATGTCTTCCGTGACATTCTCGACGTCGGTGTAGAACTGGTTGTACCAGCGACGCAACTGGTAAACCGGGCCGTCCTCCTCGGAGAGCAGGGGGTTGTCGATCGGAGCTTTGTTCTTCCAGATCTCCACGTCCTGAAGGAATCCCATCTCGACGCCCTCGGTGAACTGCGCGGCCATCGCGGCAGTGGACTCGTCGTCCATACCGGGTAGCTTCTTGACCATCGCGCCGTACTGCAGGACGAACGCATTGTTCGAGATCGGGTAGTGGCAGTTGATCAGGACGGTCTCGATGATCTGCCCGTTGGCTTCGCTCTTGATCCAGTCGATCATGTACGACGGTCCGAAATATGAAGCATCCGAACGGAGCACAGCGTTGGGATCGCCGTAGTTGGTGCCGCTGATGACGTCCTCACGTCCCACCGATTCCATGTACTGGCTCGCGACATGACCTTCGAAGATGTTCTTGAAGTACTTGGGGAACGAGTAGTGAACGTAGAAGAAGTGGGCCATGTCCACGACGTTGTCGACGATCTCGCGGCAATGAGAGCCTTCGATGGTGAGCGTGTTCCAGCTCCAGTCGCTCCACTCATCGCTTCCGAAGCCCTCGATGTCGGGGATCGTGACCTCGGCGGGCGGGGGATTTCCCTGGGGATCGTGCCAGACGAACAGCTGACCGTTCTTCTCGAGAGTGATCCATGCCCGCGTCTTGGCCAGCGGCGGAACGCGTCGTGCGTAGGGGATCGCCGTACATTTTCCGTTACCGCCCCAACGCCAGTCGTGGAACGGGCAGGCGATCGAATCGCCCTTGACGGTTCCGTGAGCAAGGTTGCCACCCATGTGGCGGCAGTATGCGTCGAGAATCTTGATGTCGCCCTTGCTGTCGGCGAAGACGACAAGGCTGGTGCCGAATGCCTCGATCTGGTGGGGCTGACCGTCGCGATAGGTATTGCTCAGTCCGAGGCAGTGCCATCCACGTGCGAACCGTGCGGGAGGCGCTGCCGCTTCGATTTCTCGAATTTCCTCGCCGGCGCCCGTCTGCGTCGGGGTGTCCGTAGTGGTGAGTGGGCCGGTTCCGAGTGCCATGTCTTCCTCCGAGCCGCGTCTTGCGACGCTCCAGTGATGTGATCCGTCTCATACAACGACGAAGCGTCCGCTGGAGATACGGCAGTTCCCGCTGGATGGAACGCTTACTCGGTGACCTGCAGAGATTCAGCTCGCGAGTGTCGCCACATCGTCGATCGCGTAAGTCGCCCAGGCCCGGGCAGTGACGACCCCAGCGGGATCGGTGGCGACCAGAGCTACGTCGGCCACGCTCTCGTGGTCCTTCTCGTACGTCGCGAGCACTGTCACGGAGCAGTGCAGATCTGTTCCCGTGGAAGTCGCGGTGCAACGTCCGCGGAAGCGTCGTAGTGACGCCGAGCCGTAACGACGAGCAGCGAAATCAGCAAGGGCGGCAACGGAATCGGTTCCGGTGCCCGCTGTCGGGGCTTCCCGGACGAAGACCTCGGCCACCAGATGCCCGGTCTGGTCGTGGTATTCGGTGATCCGCTCGAGTGTCGAACTCAGCGCCCTCACGGATCCGGTGAGCAGTGCGCCTGGATCGGGGCGTCCGAAGAACACGACGTCCTGCTCGACGACGGCCCCGTCGGGTGCCGAGCGCACGGTGCCGTACAACGAGTCGAAATCGGAGAGGAGCGTGGTGGCAGTACGCGGAGCAGTTGCCGTGAAGTGGGCGGTACCGAGGTTGGTAGTCATGACACTCTCCGTTGGACGCGACCGAGACGCTGTCGTCTCGGTGGGTACATCGACGCTAACCACCGCTCTCGCGGGTGACGACGGGCTTCCCGCTGATCGGGAGCATTCTCGGATTCGATCGAAGAGGTGGAACCTGTTCCAGTTTTGTGCAATTCTGGATATCGTATCCGTGACCGGGAGCACATCTCGATGACTGCACGCGCCGAGCAGAAGGAAGACCAGATGACAGACGAGTTCGCTGACCTGCACCGACCGGTATACGGTCCGGACCTGCTCATCACCGCTCTGGAACGCAATCACGACAAGCCCGCGCTGTACCTCGGCGACGTGATCCTCACCGGCGGTCAGATGCGCGATCAGATCAGCTGCTTCGCCCAGGCGCTCGCGTCTTTGGGAATCACTCAGGGCACCAGCACCGCGATGCTGTCGAAGAATCGCCCCGAGGTTCTGATCAGTATGGGCGCGACCATGATCACCGGCTGCCGGGCGAGCGCCTTGAACCCGATGGGATCGCTCGACGACCACAAGTACATCGTCGACGACGCCGAGATCGAGACGCTGATCTTCGATCCCAATGCCTTCGAAGAGCGTGCCGCCGAGTTGAAGGCGTCGTCACCCTCGTTGACCAACGTGCTCTCGATGGGGCCGTCCGAGGTGGGAATCGACATCCTCGCGCTGGCTGCCACGTTCGAGCCCGCGCCGCTGAAGGCAGCGCACGTCGACGCCGAAGACGCCAGCAGCATGGTTTACACCGGTGGAACGACCGGCAAGCCCAAAGGTGTTGTCGGATCCTTCCGTTCGGGTGCTGCGCTCAATCAGATCCAGATGTCGGAGTGGCAGTGGCCCGAGGACAACCGCTTCCTCATCTGCACGCCACTCTCACACGCAGGTGCAGCGTTCTTCATCCCGACCTTGCTGCGCGGCGGTGCGTTGATCGTCCTGCCTGCCTTCGAGCCAGGTGCTGTGCTCGAAGCGATCGAGAAGCACAAGATCACGGCAACCATGTTGGTGCCCACCATGATCTACATGCTCATGGACCACCCCGATCTGCCCAAGCGGGACGTCTCGAGTTTGCAGACGCTGTTTTACGGAGCGTCCGCGATGTCTCCCGCCAGACTGCAGGAGGGCATCAAGAAGTTCGGTCAGATCTTCTTCCAGTTCTACGGTCAGACCGAGTGCGGCATGACTATCTCGGTGCTGCGCAAGGAAGAACACCTCGCCGACGATCCGGCCCGCCTCGCCACGTGTGGGCGTCCGGTGCCGTGGCTCGACGTCCGGTTGCTCGACGACGACCTCAACGAGGTGCCGCAGGGAGAACTCGGTGAGATCTGCGTCCGTGGCCCGCTGATCATGAAGGGCTACTGGAAGAAGCCGGCCGAAACCGCCGAGGCGTTCCGGGGTGGTTGGCTGCACACCGGCGACATCGCGCGCAAGGACAAGGACGGGTTCATGTCCATCGTCGATCGCAAGAAGGACATGATCGTGACCGGTGGTTTCAACGTGTTCCCCCGCGAAATCGAAGACGTGATCTCGGCGCATCCGTCCGTCGCGTCGGTGGCGGTAGTCGGTGTGCCGGACGACAAGTGGGGCGAAGCCGTCAAGGCCTGTGTCGTACTTCGTGCCGGACTGACCGTCGACACCGAGGAACTGGTCGACAAGGTGAAGGCAGCCAAGGGTTCGGTTCACGCTCCCAAGAGCATCGACTTCGTGGAATCACTCCCGCTGACACCGCTGGGCAAGCTGGACAAGAAGGCGCTGCGCGCGCGGTACTGGGAGACCAGCGCCCGCGCGGTCTAGGAACCAGCGTCGTGTAGCGAAGGGTCAGCGTTTCCAGACGTAACGACGTTCCGGGCGGCCCACCACTCCGTATTTCAGCGAAGTGGTGGACCGCCCGGTTTCGTAGAGGTATTCGAGGTAGCGCCTCGCGCTCGCGCGTGAGATGCCGACCCTCTCGGAAATGTCTGTGGCCGAGGCGGGTTCGGTTTCGTCTCGTAGTGCTGCCTCGACCAGCTGAAGGGTCTCAGGACTGAGTCCTTTCGGTAGACCCTTGAGGGACGACGCCGTTGTCGCGCCACCTGGCACGCCGAAAGCCTCGTCCACCGCCTCCTGTTCTGCTTCGCCGGAGCTGTCGAGATTCGCATATGTCGATCGGTAACGCTCGAGACGCTCACGGAGAACCTCGAACGTGAAGGGCTTCATCAGGTAATGCACGACGCCGCTGCGCAGCGCTTTCTTGACCGAGCCGGCCTCGCGCTCACTAGTGATGACAAGAACATCCAGCTCCGGTGCCAGCTCGCGAAACGGGGCGATCAGATCGAGTCCGGTGGTGCCGGGCAGGTGGACGTCGAGAAGCACCAGGTCGGGTTGCAACTCACCGACTGCGGCCAGCGCGGTCTCGGCCGAATGGGCAACGCCGCACACTTCGAAACCGTCTATCCGTGAGACGAATCCGCTGTGCACCTTCGCCACCATGAAGTCGTCGTCGACCACCAGTACCCGGATCATGCGCCCTCTCCGTCGTGTAGGACTGCGCTGAAGACAGTCCACTCGATGTCCTCTGCCGAACGAGTGCTCACGGTGACGTCGCCGCCCCGCCGACGACACGTCAGGCGCACCAGCGCCAAACCGAAACCGTGTCCGTCACTCGATTGTCCCTTGGTGCTCCAACCCTGGCCGAACACCCTGTCGCGATTCTCCGGCGCGATACCGGGGCCGGCGTCCTCGACCCGCACTTCGACCGCGGTGCCACGGCCCCGAATCGACAACCGAACCTTGCGGCGCGCGGCTTCCGGCATCTCACCGACGGCGTCGACGGCATTGTCGACGAGGTTTCCGACCACTGTCACGAGATCTCGTCCGAGTCTGCGGTCCACCGGTTCCAGATGCGTGTCCGCCGCCAGTTCGACCGTGACCAACCCCTGTGCAGCAGCACCTATCTTGGCGATCACGAGTGCGGCGGTGCCGACGTCGGCGATCTTCTCGGTCACGGTCGCGCTGACCTGCGCGCGCTCCATGGTCAGACCCTCGACGTAGCCGACCACCTCGTCGTATTCGCCGAGCTGGATGAGGCCGGAGATGGTGTGCAGTTGATTGTCGAACTCGTGGATGTGGGCGCGTAGTGCGTCGGTGCTGGTTTTGGTCACGTCGAGTTCTTCTTCCACGGAGCGCAATTCGGTGCGGTCGCGGAAAGTGGTGACCGACCCGATGGTGCGGCCTTTCGATTCGATCAAGACGGTGTTGAGGACGAGCAGGCGATCGCCGACAAGAACCAACTGATCGGATTCGGTTGTGCCGGAGGTCAGTACACTCTGGAGGCGGTCGTCGAGACCGAGGTCCCGCACCGATCTACCGGCGCTGCCGCGTGGGATGTCGAGGAGTTGGTGGGCACTGTCGCTCATCAGCACCACCTTTCCCTGCGCGTCGAATGCGATGACGCCTTCCTTGAGACCGCGCAGCATTGCTTCACGTTGGCGAACCAGGTCCAGGATCTCGCCGGCTTCCATGCCGAGGGTTTGCCGTTTTACCCTGCGGGCCAACAGGATCGACCCGACGCCGCCGAGAAGGGATGCCACCGCGAGGTATACCAGGAGATTCGGTGCAGACTGCAGCAGCCGTGTCCAGATCGAGGGGTACTCGATGCCGACGATCGCGGTTCCGGTAATCGCTCCTTCGCTGCCGAGAATCGGAACGTGCGCCTCCACGGCCTTGCCGGAGGGCGTGTCGACCAAACCCGTCCACGACCGATCCTCCGTCTGACGTGCGTCGATGCCGACATCACCGGGACGCGTCGAAATGACGACACTGCCGTCGGCGTCGGCAAGCGAGACGTAGGTGACGCCCGAGATGGCGCGTACCGAGTCGACCGAACCTTGTAGTCCGGAGCGGAGACGGGTCTGCGCCTGGGGGAGTAGCTCGCGTACTGCCGGATTGGCTGCGAGCGATTCCGCTGCCGAGAGTGCGCGACGTCCCTCCTCGCGTTGGAAACTCGCGGACGACTGCGCGAGGGAGAGGGCGGTGACGCACACGAGAACTGCAACGACGATCAGAAGTTGCAGTTCGAGAAGTTGTGTCGCCAGAGTGTGCCGGCGGCGAAACAGCCGGGCAAACAGAGACGACTTGCTCTCTCGCTCCGCCTGCTCGTTTCCTGAGGACACCAGCCAGACCCTAGCCTTCAGTTCGATGCCGGGAAAGCGGCCGTTCGTGAGCACAATGAGCACAAATCAATTTGCTTTCCCAATGGTGACCCCAGTCACAAAGTGCGTCAGTATGAAACCTGTTCACACATCGGTACCGGCAGACAAGGACGAAGCCATGAGCACATCGAAGCGGCTGAGCAGGCATATCGCCCTGCTCGGTGCCTGCGCGATGACTCTCGTGCTCTCGACCGGATGCACTCCGGTCGAGTCCTTCTTCGCCGGTGGCCGAGCGGGTGAGAGTTCCGAAGAACTGCGCGTACTGGTGCCCTCGGTGGCCGGTGGTGGTTACGACCTGACCGCCCGGACCATGGTGCAAGCACTGGCCGACGAAGGGACCGTCGACGCTGACGTCGTTGTGCTGCCCGGATCGGGCGGCATCGTCGGACTCAACCGGTTGGCTCTCGAAAGCGGGAATCCCGACCTACTCATGGTCATGGGGCTCGGAGTTCTCGGTTCGCTCGAGATACTGCCGTCCGAGCACACACTTGCCGACGTGACACCGATTGCGAGACTCGTCGAAGAACCGGAAGCGCTACTGGTTCCAGCAGATTCACCGTACAAAACTCTCGCCGATCTGACGCAGGCCTGGGTGGCGGATCCGTCGTCGATCTCGATCGGCGGTGGTTCGAGTGAAGGTGGACCGGACGGGTTGTTCCGCCTTCTGTTCGCACGGGCGGTCGGCGTCGATCCGTCGCGCTCCCCGTACCGCATCTACGACGGCGGCGGCGAACTGCTTCCCGCACTGCTCACGAGGCAGGTCGACGTAGCCGCCACCGGTATCGGTGAGTACCTCGATCAGATTGCGGCAGGCACGGTTCGGGTCCTTGCGGTCAGCTCGCCGGCCCGTACCCCGGCGGTGGATGCGCCCACGATGGCGGAGTCTGGCGTCGACGTCACGTTCACCAATTGGCGCGGCCTCATGGCGCCGCCGGGCCTGACGGACGATCAGCGTCAGCACTTGCAGAATTTGGTGCGGGATCTGGCGGCAAGTCCGCGCTGGAACGAGCTGTCTCGCCGAAACGGTTGGAACAGTGCAGTTCTCACCGAACCCGAGTTCTCCGCATTCCTCACCGATCAATCCCGGTTCGTCGACGCAACACTCGATCCGCCCGGCATCAACTGAGCACTACCGAAGTTTCGTTTCACCTCCACGAAGGTCACCGGCTCGATTTGCCGTGCCGTTTTTCTCGGCAATTCAGCACTAAAGGAGTTCATCATGCTCGTCACACTCGGCTTCCTCATGGTTGCGGTGTTCATGTTCCTGATTCTCACCAAACGCGCGACCCCGGTGGTGGGACTGACTCTGGTTCCGGTGGCCTTCGGACTACTTGCCGGGGCCGGCCTCGGAATCGGCGACATGATCACCGACGGCATCAAGTCGCTCGCACCCACCGCGGCGCTGTTGTTCTTCGCGATCATCTTCTTCGGAATCATGATCGACGTCGGCCTCTTCGATCCGCTGGTCAAGCTCATCCTGCGGATGGTGCGAGACGATCCGATGAGGCTCGTGGTCGGAACCGCAGTGCTCGCGATGGTGGTCTCGCTGGACGGAGACGGTTCGACGACCTTCATCATCGTGACCTCGGCGCTGCTTCCGCTCTACCTCAAACTCGGTGTCAGTCCCGTCGTTCTGACGGTGATCGCCGGCCTGTCCAACGCGACGATGAACATCATTCCGTGGGGCGGCCCGACCGTCCGGGCCGCGAGCGCGCTGGGACTCTCGCCCTCCGACGTGTTCGTGCCGATGGTGCCGTCGTTGATCGTCGGCCTGATCATGGTGCTCGGATTCGCGATTCACCTCGGGATCATGGAGCGCCGCAGGATCGGGACTTTGGTCCTGACTTCTGAGCGCATCCTCGAAAAGGTCGGAAACGGTGGAAGTTCCAGCACCGGTAGCGCCGGCACCGGCGGCTCGAACGACTCCGAGGACGACGGCGGCGACACCGGACGATTCATCGACGGCCTCGACCCCAAGCGGGACACCTTGCGGCCGAAATTGCTCTGGTTCAACGCTGCGCTGACGACGATCCTTCTCGTCGTACTCGTGATGGACATCCTGCCCATCCCGGTGCTGTTCATGATCGCGTCGTCGATCGCCCTCGCGGTGAACTTCCCGGCGGTCAAGGATCAGGGTGAAGCAATCGCACGCCATTCGTCGAGCATCGTCTCGGTGGTCGCGATGGTGCTGGCAGCAGCGGTGCTGACCGGCGTTTTCCAGGGAACCGGCATGGTCGAGGCGATGGCAGAGTGGCTGCTTCAGGTCATCCCCGACGCGATGGGCCCGCACCTCGCCGTCATCACGGGCGTCCTGAGTATCCCGCTCACGTTCTTCATGACCAACGACGCGTTCTACTTCGGTGTGCTGCCGGTGCTGTCCGAGACTGCAGCGCAGTACGGCATCGAGCCGGTGGAGATGGCGCGCGCCTCGATCACCGGGCAGGCCGTGCACATGCAGAGCCCGCTGGTCCCGGCGATCCTGCTACTGGTCACACTCGCCGGTGTTTCTCTGGCGGATCACCACAAGAAGGTTCTGTGGCGAGCGGGCCTGATCTCGATCACGATGCTCGTGGTCGGCGTCGGATTGGGGCAGATCCCCTTCTGAGCGCGATCAGTTGTGGAAGGGGCACCGGCCTTGGTCGGTGCCCTTCTTCTTTTTTGTCACGAAATTGGGCCGGATGTCGAGATCGGGCTCGTCGTACAGGCGGTGGAACGTCGGCGTGAGCGAGCTGGACATGGGCGGGTTCACCCATGACCAGTCGGTCGGGCACTTGCGCCCGGCCTTGTCCTCACGCGCGATGTGATCGATGAATTGCTTTGCGACAGTGTGATGGTCGACCATGATGACGCCGGCCTTGCGGTAGCTGTGGATAACTGCACGGTTCAGTTCGACCAGTGCGCGGTCCTTCCAGAGCGTGCGGTCGTGGCTCATGTCGAGCTCCATCATCGCTCCGATGGTGGGCAACATGTTGTAGCGATCGGTGTCGCTGAAGTTGCGTGCGCCTACCTCGGTGCTGACGTACCAACCACTGAACGGCGTGCAGGGATAAACGATTCCGCCGATGTCGAGGTTCATGTCCGAGACCGCAGGGACGGCATGCCATTTAAGCCCCAGATCAGCGAACCAGCTGTATTCGGGATGCTCGATCTCGACCTCGAGAATCAGGTCGGTCGGGACGTCGAAGTACTGCAGGGGTTCGTCGGGAACCGAAATCAGTACGGGGAGAACGTCGAACGGCGTACCGGCGCCCTTCCACCCCATCGCGGTGACCTGAGCAGTCAGATCGACGTGCCACGGGTCGCCCAGAATGGTGCCGTCAGGCTGCCGGTAGCCGGCGTAGCGGATCAGTTGCGGGCTGAGGATTCGGTACTCCTGACCGTCCTCGCGGGGGAGTGGTCCGACCGTCACGACCGACTGCAGAGCGCCGCCGTTGGTCGACAGTCGCAGGTGCTCCCAGCATGCTTCGGCGAGAGCGGAAGCCGTGACGGCATCGCGCGCGTCGATGAGTTTGAGGGTCCGCCAATGCGCGCGACCGACGCACCTGGCGTGGTTTCGCCACGCGAGTTTGGCGCCGACGAGCAATTCCTCCGCTGTGTGCGTGTAGGTGCCGGTCCGATGGAGTTCACGCAAGGCCTCACGCCGCCGAGACGTCGGGAGGTGGCCCAGTTCCGGAGAGTCGAAAAATTCGACGCACTCGAGTTCCCGACGTTGAAGCTCGGTCAGCGTCGGGGTAGTGGAGGCGATCTGGGACGTAAGCCCGCTATCGGTGGGCAATTCGTCCTGTCGAACAAAATCCACGGCACGACTCCTGTTTGGCTGGTTGAGATTTCGCTGAACGTTAGCTCGGCGATCGAGAGTGTCGAAGCTCTTGTTTATCTTGCACGCAAGAATAAGAAAGGGACGGTCACACCGCGAAATGGGGTCGCATTGTGACACTTGTCCAGAATGATTTACGAGTCAGACATTTGTGACATAAGCTGCAGACGAAATTCCGCGGCGGGTCTTGCCGCGTCTAGTCGGGACGAGGATGAGCGTGGATTCGCAAGCAATCTCTCTGGTCCGGTCGAGCTTCAAATCCGTCGCTGCGGTAGAAGATGGTCCGGAACGGCTCGCCCGTACCTTCTATTCGATCCTGTTCGCTCGATCGCCCGAAACCCGGGAGTTCTTTCCGGCAGCGATGGATGTGCAGCGTGACCGGCTTGTCAGCGCTATCGCTCACGTCGTCGAACGCCTCGACGAGTCCGACGCGATACTCGAGTACCTCGCGCAGCTCGGCCGCGATCACCGTAAGTACGGCGTCACCGACGAGCACTACACGGCAGTCGGCAATGCCCTGATCGAAGCACTCGAGACTTTCGGTGGCGCCGAAATGTGGACAGACGAGGTCGACAGCGCGTGGCGCAACGCGCTCGCGATCATCTCGGCAGCGATGATGGACGCCGCCAACGCGGAAGACGGTCCGCCCGCGTGGAGTGCCACGGTCATCGAATGCCGCCCGGTCATCAAGGGCGTCGCCGTCGTGCGGCTGCAACTCGACCAGACGATGGAGTACCGCGCCGGTCAGTACGTCAGCGTGCAGGTCGCCGCGAGGCCACGGATGTGGCGCTACCTCTCTCCGGCCACGCCGTACGACGGGACCGGAATCCTCGAGTTCCACATCCGCCAGGTCACCGGCGGGTGGGTCAGCCCGGTCATGGTGAACCAGACCGCTGTCGGTGACACCTGGGTGGTCGGTTCGCCCATCGGCGCCTTGGGGATTCCGGAGAACTCCAAGGACCTTTTGATGATCGCGTCGGGAACAGGTGTCGCGCCTCTTCGCGCTCAGATCCTCGAACTGATCCGACGCGGCAACACTCGCAAGGTCCAACTGTTCTACTCCGGACAGCATCCGTGCGATCTCTACGACCTTCCGCATCTGTGGAAGCTGGCCGAGAAGTACCCGTGGCTCACGATCATCCCGGTCTCCGAAGAAGACGAGAATCCGTGGTGGCACACCGAAGCGGAGCCACTGCCGCCGATCGGCATGAAGCGGCGCATCGTCGGCAAGGTCGGTAAGGTCGTGACCTCGTTCGGGGACTGGGCGGGCTACGACATTCAGGTCGTCGGCAGCGAATCCATGGTCAACAGCACCAAATTCAGGCTTCGCGCAGTGGGCATCGACGTCGACACCGTTCGCAACGACCCGACGTACTGACCGTCAGTACGGATCGAACTGAATGACCTCGGCCGGCGTTCCGGCCTCGATCAATCGATCACGCGTCGACCGAACCATGGCCGCCGATCCGCACACCAGGACCTGATGTTCGGTGAATGCACCGTACGACGCGACGACGTCGGCGAGCGTGCCTTCGATGAGATGATCGTCGCCGAATCCGATGTCGACGTTCAACCGGTCGAACCATCCGTCGGGCGGGCCGCCGTCGGAGAGATCTTCGACGACAGGAATGGGCTGCAACCACGGAAACTGGTCGGCGAGCAGCCACAGCATGTCCGCAGCATAGAGATCACGAAGCGTTCGGCCACCGAAGAAGAGGTACACCTGCGGCGGGTTCGGGGTCTGAGCCAGATCGAGAATGATCGACCGGAGTGGGGCCAAACCGGTTCCGCCCGCGACCATGATGACGGTGGGGCCGTTCTCGTCGACGGACAGGTTGCCGCGCGGGTCGAGGATCTGCCAGACGTCACCAGGCTGGGTGTCCTTGACTATCGAACCGCTGACCCAACCACCGGGAACCGTCTTGACGTGAAACTCCAACTTCCCGTCGTGTGAGGGAGGCAGTGCGGGGGAGAGTCGACGGAGCAACCGCGAATTCTGCGGGACGCTGACGTCGACGTACTGGCCGGGTCGGAACGGGACGACGTCGCCGACAAGACGAACAACCGCCAGATCCTCACGGAGACGGTGATGTTCGACGACTGTGCTCGACCAGGTTCGCTGGGCCATGAAAGTACTCCTGTAGTCAGTAGAGCGGGTCGTGCCGGATCTGGTCGAGCGGAGTTCCGCCGGCACGCAAGGCGTAGACGGTTGTCTTGATCATCGACGGTGACCCCGAGATCTGCACCTGGCGGTCGGCCCACGAGCCGAACTGCGCGACCACTTTTCCGATCGGTCCGATCAGCCGGCTGTGCATTCCGAACGGTGGTTCGAGCACCGGTCCGTTGTGCCACCAAGGGTTTTCGGGTTCTTCGGAAACCGGTACGACGGTCAACCACGGGTTGCTGAGCGAGATGTGCCAGAGGGTTTCGAGGTCGTAGAGATCGCACGGATAGCGGCCGCCGACGAACAGGTGCACGCGCGGGTTGTGCGCGCGTTGAGACATTTCCATCACCTGTGCCCGCAGTGGAGCGATACCGGTGCCGGACCCGATCATGAGAACGTCACGGTCGCTGGTGAAGTCGACCTCGAGACCGCCGAGGGGAGTGGACATGACCCAGCGGTCACCGACGTTGGTTTCGCTGACGATCGCGGGGCTGACCCATCCTCCCGACACCTTGCGGATGTGGAACTCGAGCTGACCGAAAGGGTTGGTCGGAATCGCCGGTGAGTAGTACCGCCACATTTTCGGGCGCTGGGGAATCTGAACACCTACGTATTGCCCCGCCCCGTACGGAATGGGTGGGTCGGCTTCGAGGCGAACAATCGCCAGATCGTCGAGGACTCGTTCGTGACTGACCACGGTTGCGCCCCAGAGCGCCGGGGTCGTATCGGATTCGGCGCCGTCGGCCATCGTGCCGACGACGAGGTCGGTGAACTGAGACCAGGCCTCGTCCAGCTCCGGCGTCCACTTGTAGCGGCTGTGCGCGCTCGTGCCGTACATCGACCGAACCGCACGCTTCAGAGCGACGCCGGCGGCCTCGTAGTGCTCACGCTCGACGCCGTAGCGACGGTGGTCGCGGCCGAGTTGGGTGAGGAACTTTCGGATTCGGCGATGCTGGGGCAGATTCTTCACGACGAACTCGATGGCTCTGAAGAAACGGTGGCCCTGCGATTCCATCCCGGCGGGGAACAATGAGCGGTACAGAGGATGTTCCGCAAAGAGGCCGGTGTAGAACACTGCCGAGAAGTGCGCACGGCTCTCTTCGTCGTCGGTCAGAGAATCGAGGCTGGATTGCAGACGGGCGATCACTGTCGGATCCAATCCATCCCCCTTTCGCACCAGCTGCAACTCTCGCCACAATTCTAGTACGGCTGAAAATGTGACCTACGAAACCAACTCGGCCTGGCGAAAACAAACTTGAGCGGAATAGACTCAAGTTTGTCCGCGTTGAGCATATTGACACAGTCGCAATACCAACCGGTCGCGGCTCTTCCCGTTCGACTTCGCCAGAAAGGTGACAAGTGGACTCGTTCACACCAACAACCAAGACCCAGGCTGCGATGACGGCTGCACTGCAGTCGGCGTCGTCGGCGGGTAACCCCGATATCCGGCCTGCCCATCTGCTGGTCGCATTGCTCGACCAGACCGACGGCATCGCTGCCCCACTCCTCAAAGCTGTAGGCGTCGACCCCACGGTCGTACACCGTGAAGCACAGGCAATCGTCGATCGCCTACCCAAGACAACCGGCGCAAGCTCCACCCCGCAACTCGGGCGTGAGGCACTCGCGGCACTCACTGCTGCTCAGCACCTCGCCACCGAGATGGACGACGAATACGTCTCCACCGAGCACGTCCTCTACGGACTGGCCGGCGGGGACTCCGACGTCGCACAGTTGCTCGTACGTCATGGCGCTACCCAGGACGCATTGCGTGAAGCCTTCACCACCGTCCGCGGCAGCGCTCGCGTCACCAGCCCGGAGCCCGAAGGCACCTACCAAGCGCTGGAAAAGTACTCCACCGACCTCACCGAAGCTGCACGTAGCGGCAAGCTCGACCCGGTGATCGGTCGCGACACCGAGATTCGCCGTGTCGTGCAGGTGCTCTCGCGTCGTACCAAGAACAACCCGGTACTCATCGGTGAGCCCGGCGTCGGCAAGACCGCGATCGTGGAGGGCCTTGCCCAACGCATCGTCGCGGGTGACGTCCCGGAATCGCTGCGAGGCAAGACCGTCGTGTCCCTGGATCTCGGGTCCATGGTCGCCGGTGCCAAGTTCCGCGGTGAATTCGAAGAACGCCTCAAGGCTGTCCTCGACGACATCAAGAACAGTGCCGGACAGGTCATCACCTTCATCGACGAATTGCACACCATCGTCGGCGCCGGAGCCACCGGTGAATCCGCGATGGACGCAGGCAACATGATCAAGCCGATGCTCGCCCGTGGTGAGCTGCGACTGGTCGGTGCGACCACACTCGAGGAGTACCGCAAGTACATCGAGAAGGACGCAGCACTCGAGCGTCGTTTCCAGCAGGTGCTCGTCGGTGAGCCCTCGGTCGAGGACACCATCGGTATCCTGCGCGGCCTCAAGGAGCGCTACGAGGTGCACCACGGCGTGCGCATCACCGACTCCGCGTTGGTGGCGGCTGCCGCGCTGTCGGACCGCTACATCACGTCGCGGTTCCTGCCGGACAAGGCCATCGACCTCGTGGACGAAGCCGCATCGCGACTTCGTATGGAGATCGACTCGCGTCCCGTCGAGATCGACGAGGTGGAACGCACGGTTCGCCGACTCGAAATCGAAGAAGTGGCACTCGAGAAGGAAACCGACGACGCGTCCAAGGCTCGGCTCGAGAAGCTGCGTCAGGAACTCGCGGACGACCGCGAAAAGCTCAATCAGCTCAGCACCCGCTGGCAGAACGAAAAGCAGGCCATCGACTCGGTGCGCGTGCTGAAGGAACAGCTCGAAACCCTGCGAGGAGAGTCCGAACGCGCTGAGCGTGACGGCGATCTGGGCAAGGCAGCCGAGTTGCGCTACGGCCGTATCCCGGCGCTCGAGAAGGAACTGGAAGAGGCAGCAGCCGCTTCCGGAGCTGCCTCCGACGGTGACGTGATGCTCAAGGAAGAGGTCGGGCCCGACGACGTCGCAGACGTGGTCGCAGCCTGGACCGGAATCCCCGCCGGCCGGATGATGGAAGGCGAAACCGAGAAGCTGCTCCGCATGGAGTCCGAACTCGGCAAGCGCGTCGTCGGCCAGACCGACGCCGTCGTCGCCGTCTCGGATGCGGTTCGCCGCGCCCGAGCAGGTGTCGCCGACCCCAATCGGCCCACCGGTTCCTTCCTGTTCCTCGGCCCGACCGGCGTCGGTAAGACGGAGCTCGCCAAAGCCTTGGCGGACTTCCTCTTCGACGACGAGCGCGCGATGATCCGTATCGACATGAGCGAATACGGTGAGAAGCACTCGGTGGCCCGACTCGTCGGTGCCCCTCCGGGATACGTCGGTTACGAAGCCGGCGGCCAGCTCACCGAAGCAGTTCGGCGACGCCCGTACTCGGTGGTCCTCTTCGACGAGGTCGAGAAGGCACACCCGGACGTGTTCGACGTCCTGCTTGCAGTGCTCGACGAAGGCCGACTGACCGACGGTCAAGGCCGCACGGTGGACTTCCGCAACACCATCTTGATCCTGACCTCCAACCTGGGATCCGGTGGCACGCGGGAGCAGGTCATGGATGCGGTACGCCACGCGTTCAAGCCGGAGTTCATCAACCGTCTCGACGACGTGGTCATCTTCGACTCGCTCTCCGAGGAGCAGTTGGAGCACATCGTGGACATCCAGCTCGAGCAGTTGCAGAAGCGTCTGGCTGCGCGTCGTCTCACCCTCGAGGTGAACGGTGCGGCTCGGATGTGGCTCGCAGTGCGCGGCTACGACCCGCTGTACGGCGCTCGGCCATTGCGTCGACTCGTTCAGCAGTCGATCGGCGACCAGCTCGCCAAGCTGCTCCTGGCCGGCAAGGTCCAGGACGGCGACACCGTGCACGTCGGTGTCAGCGAGGACGCGGATCAGTTGGTTCTCTCCTGATTCGGTAAGCGGAATGCCCCGTCGATCCACTTGGATCGGCGGGGCATTCGCATTTTGTTCTACCCTGGATGGCTGGATGCTCGAACCGGGGACGAGTGCACCCGCGCCTCTCCGAACGACTCCGACGCTCTTTCGTCCCAACCGAAGGTGAGCCAGGCATGACCGATGAGAACGATCCGCGTAACTCGGGTGGGCCGCGCCGTGAGGATCCCGAGGCCACCGAGGTGTGGGGGCGTACGCCCGACCAGCCGACGGAGCAGTACGGGACGGTGTCCGGCCAGAATCCGAACCAGCCGACGGAGTATTTCGGTCAGCAGCCGGGGGCACAGCAGTATCCGGGGGCACAGCAGTATCCCTACGGCGGACCGGATCAGAACACGGAGTACTTGGGGCAGCAGGGGCAGCAGCCGAATCCCACTCAGGCGTTCCCTGCCTACAACCCGCAGTTCGATCCGCAGGCGCCGCCGCCTGGTGCGACGCAGGCCTATCCGCCGTACACCGCTCAGCAGTACGGGAACCCGGATCAGTACGGGAACACGCAGCAGTACGGAAATACACAGCAGTATCCGGTTGCCGGTGGTGGCGGTGGAGTTCCGCCGGAACAGCCGTTCATCGACGATGGATCGTCGGGCGGCGGTAAGAAGCGCAAGCTCGCGACGTGGGTGGCCGCCGGTGTGGTCGGGATCCTGGTCGCCGTGATCGCGATCATCGCGTTCTCGGCGTTCGGCTCGAACGACAAGGGCACCCAGACCGCTTTCGTTCCCCCGACCACCACGACGCAGGCGCCGACCACGACACCGCCGAAGGCCAGCACCACGGCGCCGACTCCGACGACGGATTCTCCGCTCAGCCAGCTTCCAGGCGGGCTCGGCGAAGTCATCGGTGACGCCGGGGGAGCCGTCGGCACCGTGAAGTCGAACGACGGCGGCACGTTGGTCATCGATTCGATCGGGGGTTCGCAGGTGACGATTCTGACCACCGCGGACACCACGCTCATCGCGCTCAACCGCGCCACCATCGCCGATCTGCAACCGGGAGACAACATCGTCGTTGACGGAACGCCGGTGGAGAACGGCACGATGACCGCCAACACGATTCTGAGTACGTCGCTGCCGAAGTTCGGCAACTGAGTCGTTCACGACACATCGGGCGAGTCCACCAGGGTGTCGCGGGAGGTTGAGGCCGCGAGTCGCTACCCTGGAGGGTGATGACTGGAATGTGGTTCGGACTGGCAGCAATTGCACTCGCAGGCGCGGGTGCGCTTCTGTACGTCGACAGGACGAGGCGAGATCAATCCGGGCGAGTGCGTCAGATCTGGGCCAAGGCGCAGGGTTACACGTACACGGCCACTGACGATCAGCTGGCAGGTGAATGGCACCGCGCGGTCATGGCCAAGCAGGACTACCTCACTGCTACCGACGTCGTCCGCGGCCGCCGTCGCGGAGAGCAGTTCGTGCTGTTCGACCTGGAGGAGACCGCAACCATCGTGGCTGTTCGCCGCGAGATCGGGTCGGACGTCGACATCGATCTTCGGTTGAAGTCGACGGCTCCGCCCAAGGACGGCGACCTGAACCTGTTGGGTGCGATCGGTTCACGAGTCGTCTTCGCGACCGATCTCGAGATCGCACGTCGTGTCTGTGATCAGCGCATGGTGGCGTTCACCGAATCGGTTCCGCCGTCGATCAGCATGCTGTGGAGCGAAGGGCAGTGGACGCTCGGTTCGCTTCCGGTGACCAGTAACGGCCGGGACTGGGACGCGGCAATCGAGTCGGTTGCGCGCCTGTCCGGCATTCTGCATGTCCTGCCTCCCGTCACCGATCCCAACGAACTCGAGGTCGATCACGATCCGAGCCGCCCGCGGCCGGGCGCCGAGAAGTCTCGCCCAACTCCGGATCCGGTAGAACAGCCCCGTTCGCGTCAAGAGCAGCCGCCCCGTGACGCTCCGCCGCGTGAATTTGCCCCGCGTGAGTCCGCACCGCGTGAGCCCGCACCGCGGGAATCTGCGCCACGTCCGGATCAATCGCTGCGCAAGCCCGAGGCGGCTGACAAGCCGGCTCAGCGTCCGGCGTCGCAGCGCTCGGGCACAATTCGCCCGGTCGACTGACCTTTAAGGTTCCCGTCCAGGCGCGATAACCACTAGCGTGGCCGGTATGTCGACTTCCCACTCGGATCGCCCTGTGCGTCCCGTTGCCCTGGTGACCGGACCCACCTCTGGTCTCGGCGCCGGTTTCGCCAAGAAATACGCCTCCCTCGGATACGACCTGGTTCTCGTCGCACGTGACGAGGTCAGATTGCACGACCTCGCGTCCGAGTTGAAGACGATGTTCGGCACCGAGTCGGAGATTCTGGTTGCCGATCTCGCATCGGAGGCCGGACGCGACACGGTCGCGCTTCGTTTGGAGAAGGGCGTCGAGGTGTTGGTGAACAACGCCGGGTTCGGTACCTCCGGCGAGTTCTGGACCGCCGATCCGGCGCTTCTTCAGTCTCAACTCGACGTCAACGTCACCGCCGTGATGCGGCTGACCCGTGCGGCGCTGCCCAGCATGATCGCGTCGGCGCACGGAACGATTGTCAACGTGGCGAGCGTCGCGGGCCTGCTGTCCGGGCGGGGTTCGACGTATTCGGCAAGCAAGGCCTATGTCATCTCGTTCACCGAAGGGCTGTCCGGCGGGTTGGCCGGGACGGGAGTGCGCGTGCAGGCGCTGTGCCCGGGCTTCATTCGCACCGAGTTCCACGAGCGCGCGGGCATCGAGATGTCCACGATCCCCAAGCCGATGTGGCTGAGCGTCGACCAGGTGGTTGCGGCGTCGATGAAGGATCTCGGTGACGACAAGGTCATCAGTATTCCGGGATTCCAGTACAAGGTCCTCACGACGGCCGGGCGTCTCGTTCCCAAGGGGCTGGTTCGCCGGCTGACCAACATCGTCGGACGTGGCCGCGGGCGGACGTAGCCCAGAGGCGGAAGCCGGACGTAGCCCAGAGGCAGAAGCCGAACACAAGGCAGTGGTCGGTAGGCTGAGCACTCATGAGCGATCGTGAGGATTTGGCTGCGCTGGTGCGCGAATTGGCTGTTGTACACGGAAAGGTGACATTGTCCTCGGGCAAGGAAGCCGATTACTACGTCGACCTTCGCCGCGCGACACTTCACCATAAGGCAGCGCCGCTGATCGGCTCGCTGCTGCGTGAACTGGTCGCGGACTGGGATTTCGACGCCGTCGGCGGTTTGACGATGGGCGCCGACCCGGTTGCCATGGCGGTGATGCACGCTCCCGGCCGACCGATCGATGCGTTTGTCGTCCGCAAGGCCGCGAAGGCCCACGGGATGCAGCGCCAGATCGAGGGCCCGGACATCGTCGGCAAGCGTGTCCTGGTTGTCGAGGACACGACCACGACGGGCAATTCGCCGTTGACAGCAGTGAAGGCCCTGCGCGAGGCAGGGGCCACCGTGGTCGGAGTCGCTACGGTCGTCGATCGCGCGACGGGTGCGGATGCGGTGATCGGTGCCGAGGGCGTCGAGTACCGCTCGCTGCTGGGCCTGGAAGATCTGAACCTGAGCTGACGCCCCGTGAGTGGTTAAGGAGTCCCTGCACTCCTCAACCACTCACAGGGGTCAGTCGCCTACGGTGACGGCGAGTGCTTCGTCGACGCTGTGCGGCGCGGGATCGTGGTCGTCGACGTGAGCGAGAACCTTACGTCCGCTCGACAGGACGAATACGGCGGCGAGGGTGAGCACCGCGCCGACCCAGAACGGCATGTGGACGTTGGATTCGCCGAGCTTGCCGGCTACCCACGGAGCAGCGGCGCCGCCGACGAATCGAACGAAGCTGTAAGCAGCCGAGGCGGTCGACCGCTCCACGGGAGCTGAGATCATGACGGTTTCGGTGATGAGTGTGTTGTTCACGCCGAGGAACAAACCGGCGAGGACGACACCGACGATCAAGACGATCTTGTTCTCGGTGAACAGCGCCATCATGCCCAGGTCGAGTGCGAACAGGGTCAGTGCCAGCATCATCATCGGCAGGGTGCCGAAGCGTCGTTGCAGGCGAGGGGCGAGGAAAACCGACGAGATCGCCAGCATCAGGCCCCAACCGAAGAAGATGAATCCGATCGGGTACGCCCCCATGTCGAGGGGGAACGGCGTGTACGCGAGCAGCGTGAAGAATCCGTAGTTGTAGAGCAGCGCGGTGATGGCAACGGTGAGTAGCCCGCGGTGCCGCAACGCCTGGAAGGGCGCGGCGATGGACGTGTGGTGTTCGGGCTTGGGTGCGCTCGGAAGCATCACCACGATGAGAATGAAGGCGACCGCCATCAGGGCTGCGACGCCGAAGAACGGTGCGCGCCAGCTGATGTCACCGAGAACTCCGCCGACCAGCGGTCCGACTGCGATACCGATGCCCAATGCAGCCTCGTACAGGATGATCGCCCGTGCCACGCCGCCGCTGGCCGCGCCGACGATTGCCGCGAGCGCCGTTGCGATGAACAGTGCATTGCCGAGTCCCCAGCCCGCACGGAATCCGACGATCTGGCCGATGGTGCTGGAAGCGCCTGCCAGAGAAGCGAACACGATGATGATGGCAAGGCCTGCAAGAAGTGTTTTCTTGGCGCCGATGCGGCTGGACACCACACCGGTGATGAGCATGGCCACGCCGGTGACGAGCATGTAGCTGGTGAACAGCAGCGAAACCTGCGACGGTGTGGCGTCGAGTTGTTCGCCGATCGGCTTGAGGATCGGATCGACCAATCCGATGCCCATGAAGGCGATGACGCTGGCAAAGGCTACCGCCCACACCGCTTTCGGTTGTTTCAGGAGGCTCGGCGGAGCCTCGTTCTGGTGCGTTGATGTCGCGGTCGTGTTGCTCACGGCCACCTCCTTTTTCAGTGGTGGGTGTTTCAGCTGGGATCGGAAGTCTTGATGATGGACCGCAATTCGGCCAATCCGTCGGCCAGTTTCTTGATCTGCTCGGGCCCGAGTTCGACGAAGTGGGGGACTAGAGCGTCGGCGATCTCGTTTCGACCGTCGTTCAAGATCTTTCGGCCCTTGTCCGTCATGGCCACTCGAACTGCCCGGGCGTCCTCGGGGTCGGCGCGGCGTTCGACGTAACCGTTCTCGCCGAGTTTGCGCAGTAGTGCAGTGGCAGAGGGCTGCGAGCTTCTGTCGAGTCGAGCGAAGTCGCTGATCCGCATTTCGCCGTATTCCTCGAGTAACGAGAGTGCGCGCAGCCAGGCGCGTGGGTACTGATCGGACGCGAAGGAGCCTGCCAGCTTCGCGAAGCGGTGCGTATTGCTCACGAGGTCGACGAGTAGTTCGTGCAGTTGCTGTTCTTCGTCTGTCACGAAGAATATTATTGCATAGGTTAACTATGTAAATCAACGAGTCCGTGGAAGGTGGTCCGTCACGGCGGTGGCTACCAGCGACGGCACATCGAGGTCGGGTGCGACGAGTGCGAGGCTTCGATTTGCCGCCAGCACTGCGATGCCGTGGGTTCCGGTCCAGATGTTCAACGCAGATGTGGTGGGATCGGAGGCGTCGGCCTCTTCGGTCAGGGATTGCAGGGCGGCGAAGAGTGGGAGAGAAGACTCTCGGAGGTTGCTGCCTGCGCCCTCGAGGAGGTCGTGGCGAAACATCAACTCGAACATCGCCGGTCGCTCCTGGGCGAATGACACGTATTCGATTGCTGCCGAGATCAATCGGCTACG
Organism: Rhodococcus sp. RCBS9; assembly: GCF_029457415.1. Classification (NCBI taxonomy): domain Bacteria; kingdom Bacillati; phylum Actinomycetota; class Actinomycetes; order Mycobacteriales; family Nocardiaceae; genus Rhodococcus; species Rhodococcus sp. RCBS9. The sequence goes on from NZ_CP120422.1 coordinate 4,115,463, forward strand.
AGCGGGTTGTTTGCCGGCGAGGACGGGATTGAGTCTGTCGGCGAGATCGCGCAGGCCGTGTGAGGCAATTGCGGCTAGCAGGCTGTTGTGGGTCGGAAAGTATCTCCGCGGGGCGCCGTGCGACACGCCCGCCCGACGCGCTATCTCCCGTAGCGTCAGTTCTGTGGCGCCGTCGGCATCGAGAATCTCGACGCCGGTGGCGACGAGTGTTTCGCGAAGGCTGCTGACAGTCATGGAAGACAGTGTCTACTATTCTCGTCGTAGACACTGTCTACTAGACGGAAAAGGTGATGCCCTGTGCTCTATTGGCTGTTCAAATACGTCCTGATCGGCCCGGTCCTCTGGCTGTTCGGGCGGCCGACGATCGAGGGGCAGCACCACATCCCCAAGAAAGGGCCGGTGATTCTCGCCGGCAACCATCGGGCAGTCGTCGACTCGTTCTTCCTGGTTCTCATGGTGCGCCGACGCATCACCTTCGTCGCGAAGAGTGAATATTTCACCGGGACCGGTGTGAAGGGCGCGATGCAGCGCTGGTTCTTCGGTGGGGCCGGTCAGGTGCCGATCGACCGTAGCGGCGCCGACGCCTCCCGTGCGGCGTTGGACACGGCCATCGGGATTCTCGACAAGGGTGGTGTCTGGGGGATCTACCCCGAGGGAACACGATCACCCGACGGTTGCCTGTACAAGGGAAAGACCGGAGCGATTCGAGTTGCCTTGGAAACCGGGGCGCCGGTCATTCCCGTAGTCGTACACGGCGGCGACGCAGTCAACCCGCCGGGTACGCGGATGTGGCGCTTCAGCAAGGTCCGGATCACGGTAGGGGAGCCGATCGACTTCTCTCGGTACCGCGAACTTCGTGGCTACCAGGCCGTCGTGCGTGCGGCGACGGACGAATTGATGGCAGTGCTCTGTGACCAGTCGGGGCAGGAATACGTCGATGTCTACGGCGCGGACGTCAAATCCGGCGATGCCGCCTGAGTGACCCAGTACGGTCGCTGTTGGACGTGTAACCAACAGGAGGATTGTGATGGCGGGCAAGTGGGGCATCGAGCACGCAGTTTTTGCGGCGGCGACGGCAGCGACAGTGTTCGGGGCAGTAGTCGGTAACGAGCGGGTTCAGCAGATCGCGAAGCCGTTGATCGCACCCGCTCTGGCCGCCCGAGTGCTGCGCAAGCGCTCGGAGACGGAAACTGCCGATACCGCACTGCTTCTGGCCGGTCTCGCCGCTGCAACTGTCGGCGACGTGTTCATGATCGACCCGGACAACGATGCTCGTCTGATCAAGGGCGCGTCCTCGTTCGCGGTGATGCAGGCCAGTTACTCGGCGCTCCTGCTGCGGCGCGGCGCTCGGCCGACCCGCGCTGCCCTGCGGCCCCGCATCAGCGGTTGGTCGACGGCGTCCGGACTGCTCCGTGCCAAGGCCCCGAGCGTGTCGACGCCGCTCACCGGATACGGATTGATGTTGGGAACCACCTCGACGTTGTCGGCAGACCCCGCTCTGGCACCGCAGTCCAACGCCGTGCTCGACGTGGTCGTCCCGAACAAGGATCGACGCTCCTGGCTCGGATTGGGCGGAGTGCTCTTCACCGCATCCGACGGACTGATCGTGGTGCGTCGTCTGTTCATCCGCGGGACCGCCGGCCGCGCTGCTGCCGAGGGAGTGATCCTGGCGTCGTACGCGGGAGCGCAGCTGATGCTGGTGGAGGGCATGTTGGCGCTGGGACGCAAGAAGAGCGTCTAGTCCTTCACGGGCACAGCATGATTCGGTCTCGGTTCTTCGGGTCCACCATGACGGTGACCGTGGATCCGGGAGTGATCTTGTCTTTGTACTCGGGTCGGATCTCGTACTCGATCCGGCCCGAGTACGAATCGGAACCTGGAACCGTGAGGTGGAGTGCGAGCTTGGCCAATTCGCCGTCGACGGTTCGGCGCAGGGGTGTGACGGTGTCGATTCGTGCCCACCCTTCGAGGCCGTGCTTTTCGAGTTTGCGCTCGGCGCGGGTCGGGCGGTTGGCCCATGCCATTCCGAATCCGAGAACCGAGCCGAAAGCGGCGAGCAGCCCGCCGATCTGATAGGGCAGCGTGCCAGGTGGGGTGTGCTCGACCAGCCATCCGAGCCACACGGCGAGCACGATCAGATACCCCACCGCGATGAAACACACGGTGTGTACGACGCGACGGTGATTCATCAGATTTCCTCCACATCCAGGATAGCCTGACCGGATGAGCGAACCGAACGTCTTCATCACCGGTGCTGCGGCTGGAATCGGGCGGGAGACGTCGCTGTTGTTCGCGCGCAACGGATACCGCGTCGGCGCGTTCGACATCGACGACGCCGGCCTTGCCTCCTTGAAGGCCGAGATCGACGGTTTCGGCGGCAGTGTCGTGACGGGTGTCCTGGATGTCACCGATCCGGCGGGGTGGGCGCAGTGTCTGGCCGATTTTGCCGGGGAGTCCGGGCGTCTGGACATCCTGATCAACAATGCGGGCGTGCTCTCGTCGGGACGGTTCGAGGATATTTCTCTTGCGGCGCATCGCCGAATGGTCGACATCAACATCACCGGCACCCTCAACGGCACGCACACGGCTTTCCCGTACCTCCGCGATACCGTCGGCGCCCAGGTGGTCAATCTGTGCTCCGCTTCGGCGATCTACGGCCAGCCCGAACTGGCGACGTACGGTGCAACCAAGTTCGCGATCCGCGGCCTGACCGAGGCGCTCGATCTGGAATGGGCACAGCACGACATCCGTGTTCTCGCGCTCTGGCCGTTGTTCGTCCAGACCGCGATGGTCACTGGAATGGACACCGGAGCCACCAGATCGTTGGGTATCAAGCTGACTGCAACCGACGTCGCGCAGGAACTGTGGGCGGCCACACGCGGCGCCGGACGGATGCACAAGGTTCACTACCCGGTCGGAACTCAGGCGAAGCTCTTCCTCAGCGCGTCGCGGTTCTCGCCCGCGTGGCTCTCACGGCTGATGAACAAGCGCGTCACCAGCACTTAGTCGACCACACGATAGAGTGCACTGTCGGCTGTTGCTGGGCCAAGATGACGTGTGTGGAGGTAGTCGGGTGGTTCGTGTTCGGGTGGGGTTCGTCTTGTTGGGCGTCGGGTCGGCGCTCGTGCTCGCAGGGTGCAGCGGGGAGGCGGATTCAGCGCCGACCGTAGCGGCGCAGCCCAGTTCGTCCACCACTACCGCAGTGCCGACGACAACCACCACCGTCGCGCCCGTCGTCCCCACGACCACCGAACCACCGACCACGACGCTGCCACCGACGACGACACTCACGGACGTGCAGTTCGAGCGCAACGAGTCGTACTACTTCACCACTCCCGACGGAAACTTCCAGTGCGGCATCATCAAGTTGCCCACCAGAATCGAAGCCGGGTGCGAGGGAACGACCACTCCCGTTCCGCCGCGGCCGGAGAGCTGCATGGTCAACTGGGGCAACGGTATTCGCGTCACCGACCAGGGTGAGGGTGCTTTCATGTGTTCGGGCGGAGAGGTGTACACCTCTGGCGGCCCCGACGCCGATCCGGTGTTGGCGGCCGGTCAACCGCTGAGCAAACTGGGTTTCACCTGTACGACCACCGCGACAGACGTCTCGTGTGTCAACGATCAGACCACGCACGGCTTCACCGTGGCTGCAGATTCCAACGAGGTGTTCTGATGACCGAAGTCGCAGCCGACGACGTGTCCGGCGGAGCCGGTGAACCGGGACCCACCGAGTGGGGCGAGAATCCCAACGGCGTCGGACCCTGGGCCGAGGAGCACGACACGGAACCGCCGACCGACGAGCGCTACGACCCGGTACTTCTGGCCGAGGGTGATCGTCGAAACGTCTTGGACGAGTATCGGTACTGGACGCGGGAAGCGATAGTCGCGGATATCGACTCGCGCCGTCACACGATGCATGTCGCCATCGAGAACTTCGCGCACGACGCCAACATCGGCACGGTGGTCCGCACGGCCAACGCGTTTGCCGCGGCCGCGGTCCACATCGTGGGGCGTCGGCGCTGGAATCGGCGGGGCGCCATGGTGACCGATCGATACCAGCACATCGTTCACCATGCAGACATCGGCGAACTCGTCGAGTACGCCCGTGAGAATTCACTCACGATCGTGGCCGTCGACAACACCCCGGGGTCGGTGCCGCTGGAAACGGCAAGCCTGCCGCGGGAGTGCATCCTGCTGTTCGGTCAAGAAGGCCCCGGAGTGACCGATCATGCGAAAGAGGTTGCGTCCATGACGGTCTCGATCGCACAATTCGGTTCGACTCGCAGCATCAACGCCGGTGTCGCGGCCGGCATCGCGATGCACGCGTGGGTACGTGAGCATGCCGATCTCGCCGATTCCCGCTGATCTCGCCCGCGAATTCCGGCTAGCGTGTAGCGCCTCGACCAGACAGGATAGGTAGTTATGCAGGAAGTGTGGGCAGAGCGGGCCGATGCGGCTGAGGGCGCGATAGTCAGTCGTCACCTTCGGCGCCTGTGGGGAATGCCCCGGACAGCACTCGGCGTGGTTGCCTGGCCTGCTGTTCGACGCGAGCGGATGTTCAAGCCGTGGCACTACTGGTGGCAAGCGCACCTGCTCGATACTGCGATCGACGCACTCGAACGTGACCCGACCCCCAAGCGTCGTCGCCGGGTCGCGAAGGTTGCCCGCAGTGTGCGGGTCCGCAACGTCTCGGCGTGGACCAACAACTACTACGACGACATGGCGTGGCTGGGCCTTTCGCTCGAACGTGCGCAACGCATGTTCTCGGTCGATCACCGAACCGCGGTTCAGGCGCTCGAATCGCAACTCTTCGATTCGTGGTCCCCGGCCGACGGCGGCGGTATTCCGTGGTGCAAAGGCTCCGATTTCTACAACACGCCGGCAAACGGACCCGCCGGAATCATGCTGGCGCGCACCGGAAAACTCTGGCGTGCGCAGGCAACGGCCGACTGGATCGACGAGACGCTGCGGGATCCGGACTCCGGACTGATCTTCGACGGTATCCGCCGCGACGGCACCCTCGAGCGCGCGATCTACTCGTACTGTCAAGGCGTCACGCTGGGGTTGGAAACCGAGTTGTCGACGCGATTGGGCGAACCGCGCCACCGCGAGCGAGTCCACAAACTCGTCGACGCGGTGTACGACGGCATGACCGAGTACGGAGTTATCACGGGCGGTGGCGGAGGCGACGGCGGACTGTTCAACGCAATCCTGGCTCGCTACCTCGCGTTCGTGGTGGTGAACCTGTCCTGGGAGACTCACGAGGACCTGCGAGCGCGCGAACTCGCAGCGCAGATCGTTCTCTCCTCCGCGGAAGCTGCCTGGAACAACAGACTGCAGATCGAAGGCCTGCCGCTGTTCGGGCACGACTGGACCAAGGATGCTCAGTTGCCGAGTCTGTCCGGCGACATCGCCACCTTCGCCGCCGGAACGGTGCGCTCGTCGAGCGTGCCCGAGCGAGACCTCTCGGTGCAGGTGGGTGGGTGGATGCTCATGGAGGCGGCCTTTGTCGTCTCGGCGGCTGGATACCCGCGTAAGCGTTAGGCTTTTTCCTCATGGAATCCCGGCACGTGGTCGACACGGACGGCGTACGTCTTCACGTCGATGTCGGTGGGGCAGGGGCGGACGTTCTGGTTCTCTCCGGCGGCCCGGGATGCGTTCACTATCTTGCTCACGACGAGCTGGTTCCGGAAGGAATGCGCGCGTGGTGCCCTGAGCCACGCGGAGTCGGCCGGTCCGGTGGCGGCGCTCATACGATGGCGCAGGCCGTTGCGGACCTCGAACTCGTCCGACGCACGTTCGGGATCGGCAGCTGGGTCGTGCTGGGGCACTCGTGGGGATCCGACTTGGCGGTGCGGTACGCACTCGACTGTCCGGAATCGGTGTCCGGCGTCGTCGGCATCGCGGGGCACGGCCTCCACAAGGACCGGACATGGTCGAAGCAGTACGAAGCGGGAATCGAGCCGGACCCCCAGATACCTTGGGAACCTGTTGTCTGGCAATCGCTTCAAGAATCGTTCATCGAATGGATCCATGAACCACAGCTGTTTCGGCAGTTGGCCGACTCACCAGTGCCCATGACATTTCTCGCGGCGGCCGACGACATTCGCCCGTCGTGGCCGTTGCAGCAACTGGCCGAGCTCGTGCCTAACGGCAGTTTCGAGGTCGTCGACGGTGTCGCGCACAACTTCTGGCAGTCTCACCCGCTCCTGTGGAGGAAGATCGTCACCGAGGCTTGTGCGGCGCACTCTCGGCTCTCCTGATTTCCACCAGGATCCGCTCCGCGACGGTCTGGTATCCCAGGCTCCGATTGACGGTCAGCATCGGGTGATTCTCCGCGTTCACCGTTGTGTAAATCTTTCGCACGGAGGGAAATTCAGCTGCCAACACAGACGCTTGTTGCTCCTTGACCCACTGAGCGAGACCGTGTCCGCGGTGCTGGGGAAGTACCACGGTGTCGTGCTGCGATGCGTGGGTGCTGTCATGTTCGTCCACCGTCACCACTGTCGCTGCGGCTACTTCGCCGACGCCGTCGTCGACCGCGCAGCACACCAGGAGTACTCGAGAGCCACCCGTCATCTTCTGTTCCCACGATCTGACCTCGTCGGCTCCCCAATTACGTTCGGGCACCTGCAGTTCAGCGCCCGGCGCGTCGAGGAGTCGGTTCAAAGCCTCCGAGAAGGAGTGGATCAGCTCGTCCGGGGTTCGGTTGCGCCAACTGACGATTCGATAGCCGGGGCGGGTGCTGTGTGCGGTGGGAGGGCTGAGGTGCTGAACCTGGTTGGCCAACCGAAGCAACACGCGGTGACCGTCGAACGATCGCAGGAAATGCTCGGCTGCGCTTCCGACGAGCGCCGTCACTCTGATTCTTCGCACGCCGAACCCGGCGATGTCGACTTCGACGAGTTCGGCAAGCGCTCGTCCTACCCCTCGTCGCTGCGCGTGGGGTGTTACGTACATCCGAAACTCTGCGAGATCGGCTTCGGCCGAGTTCCGTCGTGCCTGGGCGATGCCGAGGACCTCGTCGGTGCCGGCGTCGCGTGTGATCCAACGCCATACATCGGCCGAATTGTCCTCGGCCTCGATCATTTCCATCAGCGCCGTCGCTGTCGGCGCAGTTCCGGACAGGTGACGCTGGCCTTCGGCGAAGACCTCACACCACTGGTGAAGAACAGTTGCTGTCGATCCGGACGGTACGAACTCGGCTACGACTACGCGGCTCACCCATGTGACGATACCGAGCTGCCAACCCCGAGTTGGAATCACGCGAACCCTAACCCTGTCGGACTGCGGCGGCAGTTGCCAGCATTCAGGCATGTCTGATTCTCCGCGCCAACTGAGCCTCAACGCGTTCATCCACCCCGCCGGTCATCACGAAGCGGCGTGGCGTCATCCGTGGACAACACCGGAACGTCTGTTCGACGTCACGTATTTCCAGGAGATCGCTCGCACTGCTGAGGCGGCGAAGTTCGACGGAATCTTCTTCGCCGACGGTCCCGCGTTGCGCAGCGACGTCGAGCACGGTCCCGCAGGAACGATGGAGCCGATCACCTTGTTGACGGCCATTTCAGTGGCAACCGAGCGGATCGGATTGATCGCGACGGCGTCGACCACGTACTACGAGCCGTACAACCTGGCTCGGCTGTTCGCCTCGCTCGACCACATCTCGAACGGACGTGCTGGGTGGAACATCGTCACCACGGGTACGGATCTGGCTGCCGCGAACTTCGGGCTGGCCAAGCATCCGGACCACGGCGACCGGTATTCGCGTGCAAGGGAATTCGTCGACGCGGTGGTGCGGTTGTGGGACAGCTGGGAGGACGACGCGATCAGTCTGGACCGGGAGAACGGAATCTACGCGGACAGAAACAAGATTCACGAGATCAACTACGTCGGCCGGCATCTTCGGGTGCGGGGACCGTTCAACGCACCGCGAACGCCGCAGGGATACCCGGTGCTGGTGCAGGCCGGGGCGTCCAACGACGGTCGCGCGTTTGCCGGTCAGTATGCGGAGGCGATTTTCACAGCGCACCAGAGACTTTCCGATGCGCAGGCGTTCTACACCGACATCAAGTCGAGGGCTGCTCAGTTCGGGCGCAACCCCGATCATGTCAAGATCCTGCCCGGAATCAGCCCGTTCATCGGTGACACCGAGGAACAAGCCAAGGCGCTCGAGCGAGAATTCAACGAGTTGACTTCGCCGGAGTACGGGCTCGCGCAACTCGGTGCACTCACCGGGACCGATGTTCGGAATCTGGAACTGGATGCACCGGTTCCTGTCGAATTGTTCGCGGCGGCAGGTGATGTCACCGACAACAAGCAAAGCAGATTGCAGGTGATCGCCGGCATAGTCGAGCGTGAGCGTCCGACGGTTCGGGGACTGCTTCATCGTTTGGCGGGTGCGCGCGGGCACCGGGTGTTTGCCGGAACCGCCGAGCAGGTGGCTGACACGATCGAGGAATGGTTCACCAGCGGTGCTGCTGACGGCTTCAACGTCATGCCGCCGTACTACCCGGGTGGGCTCGAGATCTTCACCGAGCGTGTGGTCCCGATCCTGCAGGATCGCGGTCTTTTCCGGACTGAATACACGGGTACGACCCTTCGTGATCATTTCGGTTTGCCGAGGCCCGAGAGCCAGTTCTCGGGTAGTGCCTCTGCAGTGCAGTAGGCCCGCCCGCTGTTGTCGATAATGACAATGGTTACCATTAAGGAATGAAGCAGCTACCGGTAACCGTGCTGTCCGGATTTCTGGGCGCAGGCAAGACCACACTCCTCAACCACATTCTCGCCAATCGCGATGGCCGGAGGGTCGCCGTCATCGTCAACGACATGAGCGAGATCAACATCGACGCGGCCCTCGTCGCGGGCCAGGGTCATCTCGACCGCACGGAAGAGAAGTTGGTCGAGCTGACCAACGGATGCATCTGCTGCACGCTGCGTGAGGATCTGATCGACGCCGTCGGCGCCCTGGCCCGAGAGGGGCGATTCGATCAGTTGGTGATCGAGTCCACCGGCATCTCCGAACCGATGCCGGTGGCGGCCACCTTCGACTGGGAATTCGAGGACGGTTTCAGCCTCGGCTCGCTCGCGAAGCTCGACACCATGGTGACCGTGGTGGACGCGTCGACCTTCCTCGGCGAGCTGGCAAAAGGCGAACGACTGGACGAACGCAACCTCGAAGCAGGGGAGGGGGACGGACGCAGCATCTCCGATCTCCTGGTCGATCAGGTGGAGTTCGCCGACGTCATCTTGCTGAACAAAACCGACCTGGTGAGCCCGCGGGCGGCAGGAACCGTCGAGGCGACGCTTCGTAGGCTCAACCCCACCGCTCAACTGATTCGAACAGATCACGGCAAAGTCACCCTCGACCGTGTCCTCGAAACCGGTCTCTACAACCCGGAACTTGCTGCGCAGGTATCCGGTTGGGACGAGGAACTGGCCGGTGGGCACACCCCGGAAACCGAGGAATACGGAATACGCAGCGTCACATACCGCGCCTCGCGACCCTTTCATCCGGCGCGACTCGAGGCCGCGCTCGGTCAGTTCGCCGGACTCCTGCGGAGCAAGGGATTCTGCTGGATCGCCAGTCGGCCCGAGTTCGCCGCGATCTGGTCGCAGGCAGGCCCCAACCTCGTCATCGAACCGGCTCAACTGTGGGCGTCGGCGGCGGAGGTGCCAGGGCAGGAGATCGTGTTCATCGGAGTGAAACTGGACCCGGCGGCGCCGTCACGAATCCTCGATCCGGCTCTGCTGACCGATGACGAACTACGCGAAGGACCGCGGGCATGGACTCGCTACGAAGACCCGCTGCCGGCGTGGGACCAGAGCCACCTGCACTGAGCAGTCAGCTTCTAGTCGAGGACTTCTTCGACCTCGACGTCTTCGGCCGGTCGGGCCATCTCCTTGCGGTACTGCCAGATTCCCAGCGCAGTACCGATGACCAAGCTGACCATCATCACGATCAGCACGGCGGGCAGCAACCACGGCACGCGATCGAGGAACGAGCCACCGTAGAAACCGAGTAGCAGGAGCACGGGCGCCCAGATGATCGCGCCGATGGTGCTCGCAATGGTGTAGCGCGTGTGGTTCATCTTGGCTGCGCCCGCGACCATCGGGCACAGGGTGCGCACCCACGGAACCCAGCGAGCAATCAGGACCGCCCAGAACCCGTGTTTTTCCAACAGGATGTTCACGCGGTGCAGGTTCTTCTCGGTGAAGTACTTGCCGCCCTTACGGGCTTTGATGTGATTGCCGGTCCGGTGGCCGATGACGTACCCGACCTGGTTGCCGGCAATGGCCGCGATCATCGCACCGACAGACAACGCCCACACGTGGCCCGCGCCGGATTCGTGGCCGGCAAGAACGATTCCGGCTGTGATCAGAAGCGAATCACCGGGGAGAAACAACCCGAGGATGATCGCGCACTCGATGAAGACGAACGTGACGACGATGATCCAGACCAACAGAGGCCCGGCAGTCTCGAGCGGGGAGAAACTGCCGGATGCGAGCGTCATCGTCGTCAGTTCTTCGCCTCGTTCTGCAATCAGGGGGTGGGGTCTTCGGGGACTGTCACCGTCGAATTGTCCGTAGTGGAAGTATTCGCCGTTTCACTGCGTCTCGACGACAAAAGTCGCTTTCCGATTTCGAAGATGATCGGCAGAACCGACACCAGAACGATGCCGATGAAGATGATGTCGATGTTGTCACGGATGAAGCCGATCTGCCCCAGCCAGTAGCCGAGGAGCGTGACGCCTGCACCCCACACGATGCCGCCGACGATGTTGTACGTCAGGAAGACCGAGTACTTCATGCGTGAGGCACCCGCGACCAGCGGAGCGTACGTGCGCACGATCGGGACGAAGCGCGCCAGGAAGATCGTGATCGGACCGTGCTTCTCGAAGAACGCATGCGACTCGTCGATGTACTTCTTCTTGAAGATGCGTGCGTCGTTGCTCTTGAAGAGAGCAGTTCCGCCTTTGATGCCGATGTAGTAGCCCACCTGGTCGCCGAGAATCGCGGCGATCGGAATGGTGAGCAGCAGCAGCCACAGCGGTGCGAAGCCTTCGACCTCACTGGCTCCGGCGCCTGCCGCGGCGACCAGACCGGCAGTGAACAGGAGCGAATCGCCGGGCAAGAGCGGAAACAGCAGGCCTGATTCGATGAAGACGACCAGGAGTAGGCCCAGCAAGAACCAGGTCCCGAACGAGTTCAGAAGATGGACAGGGTCGAGGAAGTCCGGCAGCAAGGCCAGGTTCGTCACGGATTCAGTTGCTGCCTGCACATTCACGGTGGCCAGAGTACCGGCCGAATCTGAGTGTTTCCCACCACCGCAGGTCATCGCGTCGGTGGCGGCGGGCCGAGACCGCAAAGAGACGTGACGAGTCGGACTTGCCATACTGCTAGGACCACACGAAGCGCTTTCACATCGCCGAGCGCTCCGAACGACACGTATATGGAGGACTCCCGCCGTGCCTATCGCAACTCCCGAGGTCTATGCCGAGATGCTTGGTCGGGCCAAGGAGCATTCCTTTGCCTTCCCCGCCATCAACTGTGTCGGCTCCGAATCCATCAACGCAGCCATCAAGGGCTTCGCGGACGCCGGCAGTGACGGCATCATCCAGTTCTCGACGGGCGGCGCCGAGTTCGGTTCCGGTTTGGGCGTCAAGGACATGGTCACCGGCGCTGTTGCGCTCGCCGAGTTCGCACACGTGATCGCGGCAAAGTACGACGTCACCATCGCGCTGCACACCGATCACTGCCCGAAGGACAAGCTGGACACCTACGTGCGTCCGCTGCTCGCGATCTCGCAGGAGCGCGTCGACGCCGGTCGTAACCCGCTGTTCCAGTCGCACATGTGGGACGGCTCGGCTATCCCGATCGACGAGAACCTGGCCATCGCCAAGGAACTGCTCGCCCTCTCGAAGGCTGCACGCATCATCCTCGAGGTCGAGATCGGTGTCGTCGGCGGTGAAGAAGACGGCGTCGAAGCCGAGATCAACGACAAGCTCTACACCTCGAGCGAAGACTTCGAGAAGACGGTCGATGCTCTGGGCATCGGCGAACAGGGCAAGTACCTCCTTGCCGCCACCTTCGGCAACGTCCACGGCGTCTACAAGCCGGGCAACGTCAAGCTCAAGCCCGAGGTTCTCGAAGAGGGCCAGAAGGTCGCCGCTGCCAAGCTCGGCCTGGCTTCCGGTTCGCAGCCCTTCGACTTCGTCTTCCACGGTGGATCGGGATCGTTGAAGTCGGAGATCGAGGACTCGCTGAACTTCGGCGTCGTCAAGATGAACGTCGACACCGACACCCAGTACGCGTTCTCCCGTCCGATCGCCGGACACTTCTTCACCAACTACGACGGCGTCCTCAAGGTCGACGGCGAGGTCGGAAACAAGAAGGCATACGACCCGCGCAGCTACCTCAAGAAGGCCGAAGCCGGCATGACGGCTCGCGTCGTCGAGGCGTGCAACGACCTGAAGTCGGCCGGACGCTCGGTGTCGGCAGGCTGATCGGTTTCACAACTGCGCTTCACAGAACAAAATGCGCGCCGGCGAAATTCTCGCCGGCGCGCATTTTCTGTTCAGGTACCTACTTGCTGGGATCGCAGACCTTCCACGTGCCGTCCTGGCGCTCGAGGTCGAACGTGCGCCACGACTGCTCGCCCGTGCTCGGCAAACTCGCCTGGACCTGAGCGATCGCGGTGTCGTCGGTGATGCGCACCGCGTCGACGGCTCCGACCTGCGGGATCGTCTTCTGCGCGACGGCATTGTCGTGGACCTGCGCGAACGCTGCGTCGGGAATGGTGCGGTAGTACTCGCCCAACGCCCCACAGGTCGACGTTCGCAGCGTTGCCAGATCGCCGGTCTGCAGAGCGTCGACGTACGTCGAGATGGCGGTCTGGACCTGAGCTTCGGGTGAGCTTTCACCGCTACCGCTGTTGGACGAGACGAATACGGCGACGCCGATCGCCGCGAGGACGGCGACGCCGGCCGCTGCTGCCGCGATGTACCAGCCCTTGCCGCTGCGCTTGGTCTTCTCCGGCGCGGCGGGCTCGATGCGAGTCGGCATCGGCTGAGCCGGCGGTGGGGTCGCTGCGACACCCACACGTTGAGGCGCGGCGCGCTGCTGCGGTTGAGGCGCAGCGCGCTGCGGTGGTGGTGGGGTCGGAGCCTGCCGGGGTGGTGGTGTCGGCTGCGCGGCTTTCGGAATCGCGACGGTGGCGGGCTCCGGCTTGGGCTGGGGTGTCGGTGCTGCTGTGGGTGCCTGAGTTGCCTTGGGGATCGCGACGGTTGGTGCGCTGGCAGCTTTGGCGTCGCCGTCCGTTTTCGAGGCCTTGTCTGTCTTCTGGATCGCCACAGTCGCAGGTTCGGTCGGGGCCGACTTCTCGGGCGCACCCTTCGGTGCTGCGCTCTTTTTCGAGTTGTCGTCTTTCGAGTCCGGCACGGGTAACCCTTCGGTCTTATGCAGCAATGACCATGTCAGGGTAACGACCGGTATGTAGCCTGCATAACTCCGACCGTCGGCGAGGCGGTCCTGTGGCAGAAAGGCGTAGCGGGCACAATGAGCGCATGACCCAATTCGGTGACCTGCTCGGACCCAAGCCCACTCTGCTTCCCGGCGACGACGACGCGGAATCGGCACTGCTCAACCACGCTGATCCGGCCCAGGTGGCGGCCGACCACCCCACTGCCTCCATTGCGTGGGCCTACCTGGCCGAGGCTGCACTGGACAAGGGCGAAACCATCACGGCCTACGCCTACGCGCGTACCGGATACCACCGCGGACTCGACCAACTGCGTCGCAACGGTTGGAAGGGTTTCGGTCCCGTGCCCTACAGCCATGAACCGAACCGTGGTTTCCTGCGTTGCGTCGCAGTCCTGGCCAAGGCCGCGAAGACGATCGGTGAAGCCGACGAGTACGCGCGTTGCCTCGATCTGCTCGAAGACTGCGATCCCAACGCCGCCGAAGCGCTTGGCCTCGGTTAGCAGTTTCCGTCCGAGCCGGGCCGGCATCAAGGACCGGGCTCGCAAATCGGTGCGTCGGCTTCAGACGTCGGCGCTACCGATCATTCAATGTGCCTTGGCGGCCGGATTGGCGTGGTGGGTTGCCACCACGGTGATCGGGCACCACGCGCCGTTCTTCGCGCCGATTGCCGCTGTGGTCTCGCTCGGTCTGTCGTTGGGTGCACGACTACGACGCTCGTTCGAGTTGGTTGCGGGAGTCACGGTCGGTATCGGAATCGGTGATCTGATCATCTCCGGTATCGGGAGCGGACCGTGGCAGATCAGTTTGGTTGTCGTGCTGGCGATGTCCGTCGCGGTGCTTCTCAACAGCGGGCCGATCTTCTCCATGCAGGCGGGAAACTCGGCTGTGCTGGTGGCGACGCTGATCCCGCCGGGCGGCAGCGGCGGTCCCGATCGCATGATCGATGCCCTTGTCGGTGGTCTGGTGGGTATCGCGGTGGTCGCGATCATCCCCACCCACCCGGTACGACGCGCGCGCAAGGATGCCGCATCGATCCTCGGAACCGCTTCCGAGGTACTGCAATTGGTGGCAGACGGCCTCGTCGCGAATGACCCGGACCCGATCGTGAAGGCACTGCAGAAGGCGCGCGCAACTCAGGGTGCCATCGACGGGTTGCGCAGTAACCTTCTCGGCGGGCGCGAGATCAGCCGAATCTCCCCGCTGTACTGGAACAGTCGGCCTCGCCTCGAAAGGCTCATGGCGACAGCCGATCCCATCGACAACGCGATGCGCAACATTCGAGTGCTCGCGCGTCGTTCGTTGACGTTGGTCAGGGACGACGAGATCCTCGATCCGCGTCTGGTGGCTCAGGTCGAGCGCTTGTCGAAAGCCGTCGAAGTTCTCGAGGACATGATCCTGGCGGAGCCGGGGGAGCAGCCTGATCAGGCCGAAGCAGCGCGCGTCCTGCGCTCGGTCGCGAAGGAACTGAAACCGGCGATAGTGGAGAACGCGGGCCTGTCCTCGACGGTGGTGTTCGCCCAGATTCGATCGCTGGTCGTCGACCTGTTGCAGGTCGCGGGCATGAAGCGAATCTCGTCGATCGCCACTCTGCCGCCCACCGTGCCTCATCCCGCCTACGAGCCGGATCACTGACCTCTGCCGTTTCCCGCTCACTGAGCAACTCGTTGTATGTATGCGAATGTATGCATATGCTCTGAGAAGGACTTGGGAGGGAACAGGACAAATGGGAGCAGGGCACGGTCATTCACATGGCCACTCGGCAGCAGATTCGGTCGGCGTAGGACCGTCACCGCAACGCATCAGAAAAATGGCGATCGCGCTTGCGATCCTCGTTGCGTTCCTCGTACTCGAGGCCACGGTCGGCATCCTGATCAACTCGTTGGCTCTGCTTGCCGACGCCGGTCACATGCTCACAGACGTGGTGGGTATGGCCATGGGACTGACGGCGCTGCTGCTCGCGAAGAGGGGCAGCACCACCGCGGCCAGGACCTTCGGTTGGCACCGCGCCGAAGTGCTGACCGCCATGGCCAATGCGGTGATGCTGCTGGCCGTCGCCGCCTGGGTCTTCTACGAGGCAATCGGCCGCATCGGTAACGAACCCGAGATCCCGGGCGGCGCCCTGATCATCACGGCGGCCGCCGGCCTGGCCGCGAACATCGTCGTGATGCTGATGCTGCGCGGCGATTCCAAGGACAGCCTGGCCGTGCGTGGCGCCTACCTCGAAGTGCTTGCCGACGCCGTCGGTAGCGTCGGCGTTCTGATCGCCGGTGGCCTTGTCCTGCTGTTCAACTGGACGTGGGCAGACGTCGTCGTCGGTGTTCTCATCTCGCTGTGGGTGGTGCCGCGTGCGATCAAACTGGCCGCAGCATCGCTGCGCATTCTGACGCAGGCGTCGCCGGCCGACGTCGACGTCGAAGCGGTCGAGGCCGACCTGGCGGCGCTGCCGAGCGTGATGGGTGTCCACGACCTACATGTCTGGACTCTCACCACCGGCATGGATGTCGCCACGGTCCACCTGACCAGTGACGCGAATTCGTCGAATGTTCTGGAATCCGCGCGCACCGTCCTCGAGAGTCACGGTCTTTCCCACGCCACCGTCCAGGTGGAATCGTGTGCCAACGGAGAGCACTGCGAGAAGAACGTCACTTGGTGAAGCGGGTGATATCTTTGCCCGGCTTCCAGAGGTCGACATACATGTGTTCGTCGTCGACAGTCGTGTGCACCACCTCGTCGATGTCGAGGACAAAGAGGTGCAGAGGCTTCGGAACCTCGTAGGTGTAGCTTGCGAGCACGGCTTCGAACTCGTCGCCGGTCACCTCGCGTGCGATTCCGGCGATCTTCGCGTCACCGCCCTCCATGGTGTGCTCACCGGGATTGCTGTGGAGGGCGTAGCGCCCGTCACGGATGAGGTCCTTCGCCTTGAGTGCGCCGAACATCGAACCGAGCACCAGACGCCCGTCGAGGATTTCGACTTCGGTGCCGCTGACCCGTGGTGAACCGTCCTTGCGCAGCGTTGCGAGGACGTGATGCTTGTGGGCTTTGAATCGTGCTTGGACCGCGTCGGCAAGAGCGGGTACTTCTTCGGAGAACTGCTTCCAGGTGACCATGACGGTCATTGTGCACCCCTATTCCTGACAACTTCTGTCAGTGATTCTCGGTAATGTTCGGTCCATGAGATCCGCGCGGTTGCTCCAACTCATGCTGCGTTTGCAGGGGAGTCGCGGCGTCGTCGCCGAGCAGTTGGCCGACGAGTTCGGTGTGTCAGTGCGGACGATCTACCGCGACGTGGCCTCGTTGTCGGCTGCCGGTGTGCCGATCTGGACCGAGAGCGGCCCCGGTGGTGGCATCCGTCTGCTCGACGGATGGCAGTCCAAGTTGTCCGGTATGACGGACGACGAGACGTCCGCACTCATGCTGTTGGGTGTGCCGTCCATCGCTGCAGATCTCGGACGATCAGACGCCGCCGGTTCGGCGGGGGCCAAACTGCTCCGCTCCCTGCCCGGTCCGCTGCGCGAGAGCGCACGGTTGTGGCAGGACCGCATTCTCGTGGACGTTCCGGGTTGGTTCGGCGGCGTCGACGACATCTCTGCGCTTCCGATCGTCACATCCGCTGTGCTGGACTCGCGTCGACTGCGCTTCGCCTATCGCGATCGCGAGCGGACGGTCGAACCGCTGGGTCTGGTCATCAAAGCCGGAATTTGGTATCTCGTGGCAGGTTTGAACGGACGTACGCTCTCGTTCCGGGTCGGCCGCATCAAAAACGCCGTCGTAGAGGATGATTCGTTCGCCCGCCCGGCGGATTTCGACCTGCCGTCGTGGTGGGCAGCGTCGATGGCCGAGTTCGACCGTTCGCTGCTTCGCTTCGAGTGTCGCGTGCGATTGTCACCAGAGGGCAGGCGCCGGCTCCCCGATGTGGTGGGCGAGCTTGCCGCTGCAGTCGAAGTGGGGCCAGAGGACAACGACGGATGGGTCAGTGCCGAGCTGAAACTCGAGAGCGAAGCTGTCGCGCTCTCGCAGCTGATCGGGCTGGGAGCCGACGTCGAGGTGCTCGAACCCTCGTCTTTGCGTGAAGGGATACGCACCGTGGCGGAGCAGATGGTGCTCCGCCACGGGCACGACAGCTAAGCCGTCGCAGAACGCTTTGCGAGCATGCGGGTGATACCCAGTTGAGCGGCGACGATAACGGCGCCAACCACCAGGCCCAGTGCTGCCGAGGCAAGTGTGTTGACGATCCACGCCAGCACGCCACCGACTCCGGCGATGTCACTGACTGCTTCTTCGCCGTGATGAACGGCGTCGTAGAGCGGGTGGAAGCCCAGTTCGTCGATGCCGACCAACAGGATGTGGCCACCGACCCACAGCATCGCGGCGGTTCCCACGACCGAGAGCACTGACATCACGTGAGGCATGCCGCGAACGAGGCCTCGGCCGACCTTGTGGGTGAAGCCAGACGACGTCTCGGCGATCTTCAATCCGATGTCGTCCATCTTCACGATCAGTCCGACGACGCCGTAGACGACCACGGTGATGACGACCGCCACGACGGCAAGGATCACCAATCGGCTCCAGAAGCCTTCGCCTGCGATGGTGTTGAGTGCGATCACCATGATCTCGGCGGACAGGATCAGGTCGGTGCGGACGGCGCCCGAAACCACTGCTTCTTCGTCGCGAGGATGCTCGTCAGCGGCCTCGTGGTGGTCACCGTGGCCGAAGATTGCACCCCAGATCTTGTGAACCGCTTCGTAGCTGAGGTAACAGCCGCCGACCATCAACAGTGGCGTCAGCAGCCAGGGGAGGAACTGACTCAGCAGCAGAGCGATCGGAAGGATGATCAGCAGCTTGTTGCGCAGCGATCCGATGGCGATGCGCTTGATGATGGGCAACTCGCGTTCGGCTGCGAGCCCACGGACGTACTGCGGCGTGACGGCTGCGTCGTCGATCACCACGCCGGCCGCTTTGGCGGTCGCCTTACCGGTTGCGGCGGCAACGTCGTCGATCGAGGCGGCAGCCATGCGAGCCAGGGCTGCGACGTCGTCGAGCAGGGCGAAGAGTCCGCCGGCCATCACAGACCTCCAGTGGAATCAGTGGAAAAAGGTGGCCGGACCGAACCGGTGACGCAGTTACTTGATCGCACGAGGTCTCTATCCATGATCGTCGTAGGTGAGGTCAGGTCACCTGGAACGATACCGGGGGCATCCGTCAGGGACGACCTCGCGAGGTCGGTTGCCCTTCGTCACGAAAGGTCTTCCCGACCCGGTGCTCGCGTGTAAGACTGCACAGAAGATCGATCGAAACGGGGCACTATGCGTGAACCAGACACTGCACAGGTCGCCAAGACTTTCGACGCAATGGCGGCGCACTACGACCGACAGATCGGGCGCTTCGAACGCTTTGTGCTCGGTGACGCCCGGAAATGGGCCGTGGACCAGGCGCATGGCCGCGTGGTCGAGATCGCCGTGGGTACCGGACTGAACCTGCCTCTCTACGGAGACGACGTCGATTACGTCATCGGCGTGGACATCTCGACTGCGATGCTCGATCAGGCCAGGCTCAAGGTCTCCGAAGGAGTGAAGACCGAAGTCGACCTACGACTCGGAGACGTGCAAGCACTCGATGTTCCCGACGAGTGCGTGGACACGTTGGTCTCGACCTACGCCTTTTGCACGATCCCCGATCCGGACCGAGTTGCGAGCGAAGCATTTCGAGTCCTGGTACCCGGTGGTCGATTCGTCCTCGCCGAGCACGGACCGAGCAAGAACGTTGTTGCTCGTACGTTGATGAAGGTCGTCGAACCGCTTTTTGTTCGGTTCGGTGCCGATCATCTCACCCGTCAACCGGTTGAATACCTCGAAAACGCCGGTTTCCTGATCGACGAGGTGCAGCGCAGCGGCCGGGGCGGAATCGTGTTTCGGGTCGTTGCGCGCAAGCCGGATCCCGAATGGACGGCACTCGGTCACTGATGTCGGAATGCCGTCCATCGGGGATCGCTCAGCCCAGACGCTCCAGGATGGTCGCGTTTGCCAACCCACCTGCCTCGCACATGGTCTGGAGTCCGTAGCGCGCGCCGCGCTGCTCCATCGCGTTGACCAGGGTGGTCATGATCCGCGTTCCGCTGCCGCCCAGTGGGTGGCCGAGCGCGATGGCGCCGCCGTGGACGTTGACCTTGGAGAGGTCGACGCCGGTGTCCGCTGCCCACGAGAGGACCACTGGGGCAAAGGCCTCGTTGACCTCGAACAGATCTATGTCCGAGACCGTCAATCCCGCACGGGCCAGGACCTTCTGCGTAGCCGGGATGACCGCGGTGAGCATGTAGAGCGGATCGTCGCCGGCAACTGCGAAGCTGTGCAATCGTGCCTTCGGGGTGAGGCCGAGTTTCGCGGCGATCTCACTGGTCGTGATCAACACCGCCGAACTGCCGTCCGAAAGCGGGCTGCTGTTGCCCGCGGTGATGGACCAGTCGATCTGTGGGAATCGCTGTGCGTAGTAGTCGGATTCGAAGGCGGTCCGTAGGCCGGCCAGGGTCTCGACCGTGGTGCCGGGGCGGATGGCCTCGTCGACCGACAGCTGCGGGAGCGTGGCGAGTTCCTTGGTGAAGTAACCACTCTCGGTTGCCAGCGCGGCTTTCCGATGGCTCGACGCCGAGAACTCGTCGAGTTGGGTGCGGCTCAGTCCCCACTTGGCAGCGATCAATTCGGCGCTGATGCCCTGCGGTACCAGACCGTCCGGATAGCGCTCTTCGAAACCCACGCCGAGTGATTCGCGCCCGATGCTGCTCGAGCCCATAGGGACTCGGCTCATCGACTCGACTCCGGCAGCGACAACGATGTCGTACGCACCGGCAATGACGCCCTGAGCGGCAAAATGAACTGCTTGTTGGCTACTTCCACACTGTCGGTCGACGGTGGTTCCCGGTACCGACTCAGGGTAGCCGGCGGCGAGAAGGGCAGTGCGAGTGACATTCTGGCTCTGTTCACCGACTTGGCTTACCGCTCCACCGATGACGTCGTCGATCAGTGCTGCATCGATTCCAGTGCGTTCGACTACCGCCTTGAGGCTGTGGGCGAGGAGGTCGACGGCGTTGATGCCGTGCAGGGCGCCGTTCGCCTTTCCCTTGCCGATCGGAGTGCGAACGGCTTCGACGATAACTGCGTCTCTCATGACAAATTCCTTTCAGGGATGGCGGATTCAACAGGGACAACCGGGGTGGGTGTGGTCGCAGGCGTCATTCCCAGTGATGCCAGGGCAGACACAAGCGCGACGGCAAAGATCACCCACCAGGCCTGGCGGAAGGTGTCGTAGTCGACAGCAGAGCCGAGAACCGCGATCAGAACGCTCACGCCGAGAACGGTTCCGATCTGTCGGCTCATGCTGACGATTGCGCTACCGGTGGCCGATCTGGCAGGTGCCAGATCCGCCGTGGCCTGCGACAGAATGGTCGGCAGGGCAAGACCGACACCGATCCCGGCGATGATCCAGCCTGGTAGGAGTCCGGTCGCGTAGTTAGGCGTCGTATCAACCGAGACGAGAACGAGTACGGTTCCGACTGCCCACAGAAGGCTGCCGAGTGCGGCGACGCGTCCCGCCGAGTACCTGCGCGTCAGCGATCCGCCGGCGATGGCGAACAGCGGAACGAGAAGCGGACCCGGTGAGACGGCGAAACCGGTTCGCAGAGCGGAGTATCCCCAGGCTTCCTGGAGCCACAGGATGTTCGAGAGAAGACCCGCGGCGAATGCTGCGCTGAACAGGATGGCGGTGACGTTGGACCAGGCAAACGAGCGGATCTTCAGAAGATCCGGAGCAATCAACGGAGTCCGGTGACGAGAGTTGCTCCACCAGAACGAGAGTAGTGTCACGGTGGCCACGGCGAAGGCGATCAGAACGCGATTGTCGGTCCATCCCCAGTCCGGACCCTGGACGAGTGCCAGCGCGAGAGAGCCGATTCCGACGGTGAGGAGGGCAGCGCCGACGAAGTCGATACCGGCATCGGGGTCCTTGTGTGTTGTATCCGGTACGAGTCGGACTGCGAAGTAGAGCAACACGATGCCCACTGGAACATTGATCAGGAAGACCCAGCGCCACGAGGCCTCTACGAGGATGCCGCCCACGACAGGGCCGAATGCAGCTGCTGCAGCGCCGGCGGCTGCCCAGATGCGAACGCCGGATTGACGTTTCGCGGCGGGAAGCGCATTGATCAGAAGCCCGAGGCTGGCCGGGGTGAGCGCTGCGGCGCCGACTGCCTGGACGATACGGAAGGCCACCAGTGCCCACAAGGACGGGCTGAAGGCACAGGCGGCGCTGGCGAGGGTGAACAGTGCGAGGCCGGCGATGAAGGCGCGCTTGTGCCCGATCCTGTCCGCCCAGCGTCCGAGGGGTATCAACAGTGCGGCGTAGACGATCGCGTAGCTGTTGAGGATCCAACTGAACTCGCCGAGCGAGTGACCCGGGTAGCTCTTGGCGATGTCGCCGAAGGCCACGTTGACCACAAAAAGATCGAGGCTGGCGACAAACGGCGCCCCCGACAGTATCGCGAGCAGGGGTCCGGTCCGAACCGGCTGGCTATGAAGTTCCATAGTCAGCAATCTAGACTCTGGCTATGGTTATGGCAAGCCAGGGGGTATGGTGAATTGCATGGACGCTGTACGACTGACCGGAGTGCTCGAAGATCGCGACGCCTGGCGGGCCACGCACTGTTCGATCGGGCGGGCCATGGAAGTGGTCGGCACTCGATCCGCGATACTCATTCTGCGAGAGGCCTATTACGGCACAACGCGTTTCGACGACTTCGCGTCGCGAGTCGGCATCACCGAGGCGGTTGCGTCGGCGAGGCTGAAAGAACTCACTGAGGCGGGACTGTTCGAGCGTGTGCCGTACAAGGAGCCTGGAAAGCGGACGCGGCACGAGTACGTGCTCACCGAGAAGGGCCGTGACCTGCTGCCGGCGGTTCTCGCGCTGATGCAGTGGGGCGACAAGTATCTGCACGGCGGAAAAGGTGGACCGTTGGAGGTGGCCGACGACGCTACTGGTGAGCGCGTTCGCGTCGAGGTGCGCAGTGAGTCGGGTCGTGAAGTGCCTTTGGGGGAGTTGCGAGTCTCTGTCAACGAATCGCGTCGGCGGTTGCGCGAATAGCGATGCATCTCAACAGCTCTCGAGTGTAGGTCTTCTTGAAGTTGTCCGGTTTGTCTCTGGTTATCGAAAGTATGTTCGATTAAACTTTGAGCATGGACAGTCGGGAAGCATGGCAACTGGATAGCGAGGACCTCAAGGGTGAGGTTCTGGATCTGGTGCGCGCCCGACACGAGTTGCAGTCGCGGATGGTGTTGCTGATCGTGGAGATGTTTTCCCGGGACGTTCTCGGTGGGAAGGGTTTTCGGGCGATCGCACAGTGGTTGCATGGTTCGACGAATCTGGAGATCGGTGAGTGCAGTCTGCTGGTCGGGTTGGCGCGGTTGTTGATGCTCGAACCGGTTGTCGGCGATGCGTTTCATCGTGGTGACGTGGATGCGTTGAAAGCCCGTCAGGTGGCGTCGTTTTGTCAGCATCCGCCGAAGAACATGACCCTGGCGGATGTGGACAAGGCTCGCGGGATCCTGTTGGGGTTGGCGTCGAAGAACATTGCCGATTGTGATGCGGTGCGGGCGGCGATCCGGCGGATCGAGAAGCAGTACGGAAAACGCGAAGACGGCGTCCCGGTCGGCGAGGATTCCGAACGTAACGAGTTCTACGCCTCGAAAGGGTTGTACGGACGGGTGACCGTGAAGGGCGATCTGGATGCTGTGAACGGGGCCCGTCTGATCACGTTGTTGTCGAGCCTGTCTGCGCCGACACCGGAAAAAGACGGCGTGAAGGACACACGCACGCCGGCGCTACGGCGGGCGGATGGGTTTTGCGAGTTGTTGCGCCGGTACGAGCGGGCGGGGTTGGGTCCGATCGAAGGCGGAGTGAAACCGCACATCACAGTCACCGCCAGTGCAAAAGACATGACCGACCTCAAAGCATTGAAGGATCTACTGCCGTCGACTCAGGAACTGGGTTTCGCGTGGGCGGATTGGGTGGGTCCGATCAGTATCGATACTGCACGGATGTTGGCGTGCGACTGCACCGTGACGCGGATCCTCCTGGACGAGAATGGTGTTCCGCTCGACTGCGGTAAGGAAGCGAGAACGGCGACGGTTCCGCAGCGGCGGGCGTTGGCGGTTCGTGATGGTGGGTGTGCGTTTCCGGGATGCGGGACACCGTCGGGGTGGTGCGATGCTCATCATATTGTTCACTGGAACGTTGGTGGCCCAACGGATCTCGACAATCTGATCTTGTTGTGCGGTCATCATCATCGGACGATGCACCACACCGAGTGGCGGGTGGAGATCGGGCCGGATCGCAAATCGGTGTTCTATCCGCCGATGTCTGTTGATCCGTATCAGCAGCCGATCGGCGGGAACAGCCCACCCACCGCGGCGTGAATCGCGACAACTGAAGACGTGAGCACCGGGGCACCTCTACGCCCCGGTGCTCGAGCTCGCGTTTGGGAGTCCCCGCGTTTGGGAGTTTTGTGGCAGGGCGTCAGCTCAGTGACTTCTTGAACCCGACATGGGAGGCCACAAATCCGAGTCGCTCGTAGAAGTCGTGAGCTTCCTTGCGAGTTTGATCCGAGGTGAGCTGCGCCAGAAACGCGCCGCGCCGGGCACCTTCTTCGCAGGCCCATCGGATCATCGAACTGCCGATGCCTTTACTTCGGTAGTCCTCGTGGACGCGAACTGCTTCGATCTGCAGTCGCGTGGCACCCATCCGGCTCATACCCGGAATGAAGGTCAATTGCATTGTGCCGATTACCGCGTCGCCGACCAGAACGGTGACGAGAAGTTGAGCCGGATCCTCGTCGATTCGCTTGAACGCGTCCTCGTAGATCGTTCGGGCTTCGGGGTTGGTCGTCTCCCGGGTGCTGCCGATCGGGTCGTCGGCGAGCAAGTCGATCAGTGCCTCCACGTGTCGAATCTCGGCCCGCGTGAGGGTGTACTCCACTCCGCCGGACTGAAATGACGTCGCAATCATCGATGCTCCCCTGAAGAAGAATGAATGTCTGAAATGTCAGACTCTCACGAGTCTCCTCCAGCGCACTCGATCACGTCCAAAAACGCATGAGGGCGTTACCGAGCATGGCGTAGTAGTCGGACACACCGCTCAATTCGAAGATCCAGTAGATCGCGTCGAAGAAGACGACATTGATCTGTGGGACGAACAGGAGCGCAACCAGCAGGAGCAGTCCGTACGGCTTGAACTGGTCGAGTTGGTGCCGTGTGTTGGGTGCGAGGTAGGGCTCCAGCGCGTTGTAACCGTCCAGACCCGGGACTGGGAGCAGGTTCAAAACTGTTGCCATGACCTGCAAGAAGGCCAGGAAACTGAGGCCGGCCCAGAACGTCAGATGCTCGGCCGATGAGCCGTACGTACGTATGACGACGAGGAGGATCACGGCGGCGACGGCATTCGTGAACGGACCGGCGAGCGATATTCGGGCCTGCACCTTGGGCGGGAACATCCCGGTGCGCAGGTACACGGCGCCGCCGGGAAGCCCGATGCCGCCCAATGCGATGAACAGCACCGGCAGACCGATCGAGAGCATCGGATGGCTGTACTTGAGCGGGTTGAGCGTCAGGTAGCCACGAGCCTCGACGTCGGTGTCTCCATGACGCCACGCCAGATAGGCATGCGCGAATTCGTGCAAGCAGAGCGTGACCACCCAGCCGGCAACCACGAGGACAAAAACACCCGCGCGGCCCGCGATGGAACCCCACGTCGAGTTCCAAGCGACGATTCCGGCGATGACAGTGATCGCAACGACGCCGAGGAAGACAGGGCTCGGCCGAACCGCCGACCGTGCTGCTCCGGTTCTCACCTGACCAACAACCAAGTCTTGTCGTGCCGGTAGAAGGTCGAACGCTTCAGATCGCGTGGGTTGGCCACCCCGTCGCGTACCAGTCGCGCTGCCGGCGAGCCCAGTTGAATGGCTCGGCCTTCCAGCCAGCGTCGCCCGCTCCAGCGGCTCTTGCGGTCGACTGATGCCTTGATCCCGGGGAGCTTGGGGCTCGGCACTATCCGGATGCCGGGGACTGTGCCGGAGAACAGCTTGTTGTCGTCGACGTAGGCCTCGCCGATCAGTTCGTCTGCATCCGCCGGACCCGTGACAGTTGCTGCACCTACCAGCGCGATTCCAGCGTCGTCGCGAATGAGCGGCACGGTGTGGACTGTGCCTTTCAAGGCCGCGCGCGCAGCTCTTGCACCGGTCGCGAGTTTGTACGCGTCGGTTGCGTCGGACCTGTTCTCGGTGACGTAGGCGAGTTCGACGTTGAGTCGCTCCAATCGCATCAACCGCGTCAATGCCGCGGCAAACGCGCCGTCGTTACCCACGACGATCAAGCGAGGTTCCGTGACGACCTGCAGTTGGGACAGGGCCTCGTCGAAGTCTTGCTTCTCCGGAAGTTCAGGGACAGTGAACGACGTGAGTTCACCCAGGGGGAGTGGAACCGGCGAATCGCCACATTTGAGCACCACAGGGGTCAAAGCCACTCCTAGCTCGATCAAGACTTCTTCACGGGTAGTGGGACCTCGCCACCCTTCCCCGAAATGGCCGTCCGAATCACTGCCGACGATCTTAGTGCGAGTGTCTGTGTCGACTCGCAATCGTGATGGTCACCGGCCAAATTCTGGACCGTCAGGTCTGGTCTGGTGCTCTGGGCTAGACTGCTCCTTCGGTCACTGCAACAGTTCGGCGCTGCATCATGTGCGCGGAAGCCAGGCAGTACCAATGCGGCGGGACAACTGCTGCACGTCGACCGTAGGAGACAACGTCATGCCGGCAATCGTCCTGATCGGCGCCCAGTGGGGCGACGAAGGTAAGGGCAAAGCTACAGATCTACTGGGCGAGCAGCTTCAGTGGGTCGTGCGATACCAGGGCGGTAACAACGCCGGACACACCGTGGTTCTGCCGAACGGTGACAAGTTCGCACTGCACCTCATCCCGTCCGGAATCCTCACCCCCGCCGTCAACAACGTCATCGGTAACGGTGTCGTCGTCGACCCGGGTGTGTTGTTGACCGAATTGGCAGGCCTGGAAGAGCGCGGCGTGGACACGTCCCGCCTGCTGCTTTCTGCTGATGCGCACCTGATCATGCCGTACCACGTGGCCATCGACAAGGTCACCGAACGCTTCCTGGGAGCGAAGAAGATCGGCACGACCGGCCGCGGTATCGGCCCGTGCTACCAGGACAAGATCGCCCGTGTCGGTGTCCGTGCCGCGGACGTCCTTGACGAGAAGATCCTGACCCAGAAGGTCGAAGCAGCACTCGAATTCAAGAACCAGGTGCTGGTCAAGATCTACAACCGCAAGGCACTCGACCCGCAGCAGGTCGTCGAAGAGGTACTGACGCAGGCCGAGGGTTTCAAGCACCGCATCTCGGACACGCGCCTGGAGCTCAACCTCGCCCTCGAGCGCGGCGAGACCGTTCTACTCGAAGGTTCGCAGGGCACTCTGCTGGACGTCGACCACGGCACGTACCCGTACGTGACCTCGTCCAACCCCACTTCGGGTGGTGCGGCGGTCGGTTCGGGAATCGGTCCCACCAAGATCACCACAGTGCTCGGCATCCTGAAGGCGTACACGACGCGTGTCGGTTCCGGTCCGTTCCCGACGGAGCTGTTCGACGATCACGGCGCATACCTGGCGAAGCAGGGCGGCGAGGTCGGTGTCACCACCGGACGCGCTCGTCGTACGGGATGGTTCGACGCTGTCATCGCGCGTTACGCGACGCGCGTCAACGGCATCACCGACTACTTCCTCACCAAGCTGGACGTGCTGAGCAGCCTCGACACCGTGCCGATCTGTGTCGCGTACGAGGTGGACGGTGTCCGCCACGACGAAATGCCGATGTCACAGAGCGACATTCACCACGCCAAGCCCATCTACGAAGAGATGCCCGGCTGGTGGGAAGACATCTCGGAGGCTCGCACCTTCGAGGAACTGCCGCAGAATGCGCAGAACTACGTGCTTAGGCTCGAAGAGCTTTCGGGTGCGTTCATCTCCTGCATCGGTGTCGGCCCCGGCCGCGACGAAACGATCGTCCGGCGCGAGATCGTCCGCTAGTTCGTTCCCTCGAAATCCCCGCTCATGCAAGCATGAGCGGGGATTTCGTGTTTCAAGCCAGCTTCGACAAGTGTGCGGTGACGGTCTTCCAGTCGGGAAACTTGGTGCTGCCGAACTTGATCCACTCGCCCTCGAATCGATCTGCTCCGTTTGCTCCGCGGTCGTCGACGAGGTAGTCGCCACGATTGAGGTGTTTGTGGTGCGAGAGGATCAGACGTTTGTATGCGACGCTGCCTTCCTCCATTCCGAGGTGCTCTTGGACCCACAGAACCTTGTCGTGCCAGGCTGTGGCGTTCTTCCACGGCGCTGTCGAGAGGATGTAGGTGTCGAACTGCTGTGCCAGTTGGTGGTAGGCGTCGATAGCGCCGTCGAGAGGATCCATGCGAGAGAAGATGTGCGGCGCTTCATCGAGGTCGTTCTTGTACTTCTCTCGGACGCCGTCGGTCAGGCGATCGATGCCCGACTGGAAGTTGACCAAGGTGTTGTCGAGATCGATATAGAGAATCTTTTTGGAAGCCGGCATGGGAACCCTCTCTGGAGACTTTCTGAGTGCGAAAAGAGTCCAGTTTCACGCAACTGGACTGAGATCAGTGAATTCTTCCCCCTGATCACAATCGCACGGGGGTCTGACAGCGTCGTTCTCGCGGTCTGAAGTCTTGTCGTGGAAGATGCCGCCGAGGGGTGCTGCCAGGCGAAACTGCTCCAAACGAATGTATGTACCTTCACCTTCGGCCGGCGCGAAGAAGTAGACGAGTGCCACGAAGAGTCCGATGCCGATCAGGGTTGCGAAGGTAGTCATGGACATATGATCAACTCGACTGGTATTGAGTTACATAGCCAAGTTGTCGATACTGGACTGCATGATGACTCGAGTTCTCGGTGCCCGTTCGCTTGCGCGCGATCTGGGATCCTGGCAGGAAGAGTCCGGACGCAGGCCCGCGTACCGTGCGCTTGCCGACGGTATCCGCCTGCTCGTGCACGACGGTCGCGTTCCGCTGGGAGTCGCACTGCCGAGTGAGCGTGAACTTGCGGCGGTACTCGAACTCAGTCGAACCACGATCACGTCGTCGTACTCGGTGCTGCGAGACGAGGGGTACCTGATCAGCAGGCAGGGGTCGCGAAGCACCGTGGCATTGCCTGCCGGCGCGCGGCCGAACGGGTTGATGTTCCGCTCCCATCAACCCGGGCCGAGTGGACCCGTCGTCGACCTCAGTTACGCGGCGATGGCAGCTCCCGCCGCTCAGGTCGAACTGGCGTATGCGTCTGCGCTGCAGGAACTTCCGAACTTCCTTCCCACTCACGGGATGGAACCGGTCGGGATCGCCGACTTGCGTGACGTGATCGCGCAGCGCTACACGGCGCGGGGTCTTCCCACCACCGCCGAACAGATCATGGTGACCTCGGGTGCGCAGCACGCGCTTCGATTGTTGCTGTCGGTGCTCACCTCACCCGGCGAGCGAGTGCTGGTCGATCATCCGACGTACCCCAATGCGCTGGAAGCGATTCGGCGAAACGGCGCTCGGCCCGTACCGGTTCCGGTCCGACCGGAGTTCGCGGCAGCCGGAGCCTGGGATCTCGACGGGATTCGTAGTGCAGCAAGGCAAACCGCTGCCAGAATGGCATACCTGATCCCCGACTTTCACAACCCGACCGGCCTCTGCATGGACTCTTCCGGCCGCGCCGAGCTTGCGAAGATTGCGCACGAAACGCGAATGACTCTGGTCGTCGACGAGACGATGGTGGATCTGTGGCTCGACGCACCACCGCCGGCGCCGGTCGCCTCACATGGGCGAGGCGCAGCGAAAACCGAAGTGGTGACGCTCGGTTCGACCGCGAAGTCGCTGTGGGGCGGGCTACGTGTCGGTTGGATTCGCGCCGATGGCGCGCTCATCACCCAGTTGGTGGGGGCGCGTGCCGCGGTCGACCTCGGTACTCCCGTCATGGATCAGTTGGCAGCCGCCTACTTGCTCGCCGACGACCGCTCGTTGCTCGAACAGCGTCGCGAAGTTCTGCGAGAACAGCGTGCGGTACTCCTCGGTGCGGTGGCCGAGCATCTGCCGGACTGGCGTCCCACCATCGGTTCCGGCGGAATGTCGGTCTGGATGCGAATGTCCGCGCCCGTCTCGACGGCGTTGGCGGCGGTGGCACCCAACTTCGGCGTACTCCTTGCTGCCGGCCCCCGTTTCGGCGTCGAAGGTGCGTTCGAACGATTCATCCGCGTGCCGTACGCACGTTCTCCCGAGGACCTCATTCGCGGCGTTGCGTCCATCGCCGCTGCGTACGACACTCTCGCGACGGATCGCGACACGGCAGACCAACGAATGGTCGTCGTCTGAGAACTGGGTACACACCCTGAAAGTGGTGTGAAACCAGGAGGTAGGGCATGACGGCGGTAGACGGTACAGGCGCAGCGGGAACCAGTGCGGCGGAAGCGCTCGCAGAACGATTGTTCGCGGCCACGCTCGGGGCATCGGAGCTGCAGGCCGTGTATCTGGGCGACCGGTTGGGCTGGTACCGCGCGCTGAGCGATCACGGCCCGCTCACGTCGACGGAGCTGGCGGACCGGACAGGGACCGTCGAAAGATATGCGCGGGAGTGGCTCGAGCAGCAGGCCGTCGCCGGTTATGTGGACGTCAATTCGGATGCCGATCGCCGGTACAGCCTGCCGCAGGCCCACGCCGATGTTCTGGTCGACGACGAGAACCTTCTTTTCCTGGCGCCGCTGGCCAGGCTGTTCGTCGCGACGACGTCGTCGATGCCACGTCTACTCGACGCTTATCGTCACGGTGGGGGAGTCACGTGGGAATCGATGGGCCCCGATGCTCGCGAGGGTCAGGCGCTACTCAATCGGCCGATGTATCTCCATCAGCTCTGTCAGCAGTTTCTGCCGGTAGTCACCGACCTGCACGCCACACTTTCGGACGGCGGGCAGGTCGCTGATCTCGGGATGGGGGAGGGCTGGTCGTCGATCGCGCTCGCCCTCGGATACCCGAAGATCGAAGTGCACGGCTTCGACGTCGACGCGGCGTCGGTGAACGCTGCCCGTCGTAACGCTCATGATCGGGGGGTGGACGACCGCGTGCATTTCTCGTTGGTCGACGTCGCCGGACAGGCTCCTGAGGCCGGGCGAGCCGATGCCGGGACCTACGACGCCGTCTTCGCTTTCGAGTGCCTTCACGACGTTCCGGATCCGGTGGGTTTTCTGTCCACGGCTCGGGCGATTGCCCAGCCGGGCGCTCCGGTGATCGTGATGGACGAACGAACGGCGGATGAGTTCGATCCCGAGGCGGGTCCGATCGAGCAATTGCTGTACGGATTTTCGCTGACCTGCTGCTTACCGGACAGTCTTTCGCATCCGGGAAGCATTGCCACCGGGACGGTGATGAGGCACTCGACACTCGAAAGCTATGCCAAGGCGGCAGGTTTCGAGCGGGTGGACGTGCTGCCGATCGAGCACGAGATGTTCAGGTTCTACAGGTTGGGCTGACGCCCCGTGCGCCTTTTTGGTTGCAGTAACTACCAAAAAGGCGCACAGGGGCCGAAGGCCCTAGGTCCAGACCGTATCGATATCCGTCGCCTCACGCGCCGGCGCAGCAGGCGTCGTGGTGGGCGTGCGCGAGAAGCGCGGTGCGGGAGCATGCTGGGTGACGCCGTCCAGTTCGATGAGCGAACCGCGGGCTGCGATGTGTTCGTTGGACGGAGCCTCGGCGAAAGTCAGGACAGGGGAGACGCAGGCGTCGGTGCCGAGGAAGATCTTGGCCCACTCGTCGCGAGTCTTGGACAGGAACTTTTCGGTGAAGAGCTTCTTCATGTCGTCCCACTTGGACGTGTCCATCTGGTGAGGGAGCGTCGCGGGATCGAGTTCGAGGCCCTCGAGCAGCAATGCGTAGAACTGCGGTTCGATGGATCCGACGGCCATGTACTTGCCGTCGGAGGTCTCGTAGGTGTCGTAGAACGGAGCGCCGGTGTCGAGGAGATTGACGCCGCGCTCGTCGGACCAGACGCCGCGACCGCGGAATGCCCACATCATGTGGGAGAGCGCGAGGGTTCCGTCAACCATTGCCGCGTCGACGACCTGGCCCTTACCGGACGTCGAGCGCTCGACGAGAGCCGACAGAATGCCGAAGATCAGGAACATGGAACCGCCGCCGAAATCGCCGACCATGTTGAGCGGCGGGACGGGACGTTCACCCTTGCGTCCGATGGCGTTGAGGACACCGGTCAGTGAGATGTAGTTGATGTCGTGACCGGCGGCGTTGGCGAGCGGTCCTTCCTGTCCCCAGCCCGTCATACGGGCGTAGACGAGGCGCGGATTGCGCTCCGAGACCACGTCGGGTCCGAGTCCCATGCGTTCCATGACGCCGGGGCGGAAACCCTCGATGAGGACGTCGGCGCGGTCCAGGAGATCGAGCACTTTCGCGACGTCGGCCGGGTCCTTCAGGTTGGCCTCGACGATGCGGCGGCCGCGCTTGATCTGGTCGGTTGCGTTCGAGTCCTGCGGAATCTGCCCTGCGCGCTGCACGATGACGATGTCGGCGCCCATGTCCGCCAACAGTGTCGCGGCGTGCGGGCCCGGTCCCAATCCAGCGAATTCCACGATCCGAATGCCCGCGAGCGGGCCCTTCTTCTCCACAGCTTCTGCAGACACACGCACTCCCAATTCAGACGGTGACAACACTTCTGACCCGACGGTAACGTGTCGAATCGATCAGGTGTGCTCCGGGGCACTGTGTCCACCGAGGGAGGCGCCGATCACTAGACGGCGGCACCCTCGAACTGAGCGTTGTAGAGACGGAAGTACGCGCCCGCCGCTGCGATGAGTTCGTCGTGTGTGCCCTGCTCGACGATCTTGCCCGCCTCCATCACGACGATCAGATCGGCGTTACGGATGGTGGAGAGCCGGTGCGCGATGATGAAGCTGGTCCGCCCGACGCGCAACGCGGACATTGCTTGCTGCACAAGCTGTTCCGTACGTGTGTCGACTGAGCTGGTCGCCTCGTCGAGAATCAGCAGCGACGGCTCCGACAGGAATGCACGAGCGATCGTGATGAGCTGCTTCTCGCCGGAGCTGATGTTCGACGCCTCCTCGTCCAGCACGGTGTCGTACCCGTCCGGGAGGGTGTGGATGAAGCGGTCGACGAAGGCAGCGCGTGCGGCTTCGTGAATCTCGTATTCGCTGGCGTCGAGTCGGCCGTATGCGATGTTGTCGCGGATCGTGCCGCCGAAGAGCCAGGTGTCCTGCAGAACCATGCCGACGTGCTTGCGCAAGTCGGAGCGGCGCATCTGCGAGATGTCGACGTCGTCGAGAGTGATTCGGCCGGAGTCGACTTCGTAGAAGCGCATGAGCAGGTTGACCAAGGTGGTCTTGCCGGCACCGGTGGGCCCGACGATGGCGACCATCTGCCCGGGCCGGGCCGTGAGGTACACGTTCTCGATCAACGGCTTGTCCGGCTCGTACCGGAACGAGACGTTCTCGAACTCGATGTGACCGACGTTGCGATGACGTCCGGCGGGCTCGGGGAGAAGCGGCACGTCGATGTCGGGCGACTGCTCGGGTTCGTCGAGAAGCTCGAAGACCCGCTCCGCCGACGCGGCTCCGGACTGCAGGCTGGTCGACATGGACGCGATCTGCGTCAGTGGCTGGCTGAACTGGCGCGAATAGACGATGAAGGCCTGAACGTCACCGAGTGACATGTTGCCGCTGGCGACCTTGAGAGCGCCGACCACAGCGAGCAGCACGTAGGTGATGTTTCCGACGAAGTTCATGACCGGCATGATCAGGCTGGAGAGGAACTGTGCGCCGAAGGACGCGTCGAGGAGCTTCTTGTTCTGCTCGGCGAATTCACGCTCGGCTTCGGCCTGATGCCCGTACACGCGTACCAGGTCGCGACCGCTGTAGTTCTCCTCGATCTGCGCGTTGATCTTGCCCGTCTCGGTCCACTGAGCCTTGTACAACACCTGTGCTCGCTTGGCGACCCTGGCAACGAGGAGCACCGATACCGGCACCGCGATCAGGGCGATCAGGGCGAGCATCGGAGAGATGACGAACATCATCGTCAGGACGCCGAGGACGGTGAGCACCGACGTCAGGAGCGAGGTCAACGTCGACGACAGCGTCGACGAGATGTTGTCGATGTCGTTGGTGACGCGGCTGAGGATCTCGCCGCGCGGTGTCTTGTCGAAATACGGAAGGGGGAGACGGTGAAGCTTCGCCTCCACCGAGGCACGCAGGTTGTAGATGGTCTTCTGGACGATGATGTTGAGGAGGAATGCTTCCAACCAGGCAAGCAGCGACGAGAGCAAGTACACGCCGATCGCGAGCATGACGACCTTGCCGATGGCGTCGAAGTTCAGACCCACACCGGGAACGACGTCGGTCGAGTTGGCGACAAGATCGGCGAACGTCGAATTCCCTGATGCCCGGATGGCGTCTGCGGCCTGCTCGCGGGTCAGTCCGGCGGGCAGGCTCTTGCCGATGAACCCGGCGAAGATGAGGTCTGTCGCGTGACCGAGGATCTTCGGCACTGCGACGGAGAGTGCGATGCTGGCGATCGTCGCAACGACGACACAGAAGACCGCAAACTTGTGCGGCTGCAGAAGCGAGAGAAGCCGCTTCATCGTCGCCTTGAAGTGGCGAGGTTTGGTGTCCGTCGCGGTCAGCGCGGGCTTCGGCTCTTTGTCGGGGGTCTCGGGGTTACTCGACTTCGCATCCCCGTCCGCGGATTCAGGTTCGCTCGGAATCTTGGCGAACACCACCGTCGGGGCATCGTCGAAGTACTGGCTGTTGGGGCCGCCCCATGTCGGGTCCTGCGGGCTGGTCATGCGCTCATCTCCGCGGGAATCTGGGAAGCCACGATCTCTTGGTACGTCGGACAGTTGGCCAGAAGGAACTGATGGTCGCCGAGGCCGACCGGCGCACCGTCTTCGAGGACCATGATCTGGTCGGCATCGATGATGGATGCGACGCGCTGAGCCACGATGATGACCGTCGAATGAGTCGAAACCGTCCGGAGTTCGCGTCGGACCGCGGCGTCCGTATGCATGTCGAGAGCGGAGAACGAATCGTCGAAGACGAAGATCCGGGGTCTGCGGACCACCGCTCTGGCGATGGCGAGACGTTGTTTTTGTCCGCCCGAGAGATTGCCGCCGCCCTGGGCGATCGGTGACTCGAGACCGTCGGACAGCTCCCGGACGAAGTCGTCTGCCTGGGCGATGGTGAGGGCTGCCCAGATCTCGTCGTCGGTGGCGGTCGGGTTTCCGTAGCGGATATTGCTCGCGATCGTGCCGGCGAACAGATAGGCCTTCTGGGGCACGTATCCGAAGTTGGCGAAGAGTTCGTCCTGATCCCAGCCACGGACGTCCAAGCCGTCGACCAGGACGGCGCCGGCTGTGACGTCGAAGAGCCGGGGGATGAGTGAGACGAGGGTCGATTTGCCACTGCCCGTACTGCCCACGATCGCGGTGACCGTGCCTGGCATGCATCGCATCGAAACATTCGACAGAACCGGCGTTTCTGCTCCTGGATACGTGAATCCGGCTCCACCGAACTCGACCACGCCGTATGGGCTGGTCGGGCGAAGGGGCTGGGCCG
Organism: Rhodococcus sp. RCBS9; assembly: GCF_029457415.1. Taxonomy (NCBI): domain Bacteria; kingdom Bacillati; phylum Actinomycetota; class Actinomycetes; order Mycobacteriales; family Nocardiaceae; genus Rhodococcus; species Rhodococcus sp. RCBS9. The sequence continues at coordinate 4,150,667 of NZ_CP120422.1, forward strand.
GCGCGGGCACGGTCGCCTCGGTGTCGAGTACTTCGGTGATGCGGTCGGCGCACACGGCTGCGCGGGGGATCACGACGGCCAACATGGTCGCCATGACCACGGACATCAGGATCTGCATGACGTAGGCGAGGAAGGCGCTGATCTGGCCGATCTGCATGTCTCCGGTATCGACCAGATGCGCGCCGAACCACAGCACCGCGACGCTCGACAGGTTGGCGATCAACATGACGGTGGGCAGCAGAACCGCCTGGTACCGGCCGATGAGGAGCGAAGTGTCGGTCAGTTCCTTGTTGGCCTTGTCGAAGCGGATCGTTTCGTCGGGTTCGCGAACGAAGGCGCGAATGACACGCATACCGGTGAGCTGTTCGCGCAGTGATCGATTGATGTTGTCGATCCGCGTCTGCATCGTCCGGAAATGCGGGATCAGCTTGGCCACCACGACCGAGACGGTGATGCCGAGCAGTGGTACCGAAATCGTCAGGAGCCAGGACATCTGCAGGTTCTCGCGCAGAGCCATGATGATGCCGCCGATGCACATAAGTGGGGCGCTGACGAGCATCGAGGACGTCAGCATGACCAGGGCCTGGATCTGCAGGACGTCGTTGGTGTTGCGTGTGATCAGCGTCGGCGCACCGAAACTGTTGAATTCGCGATCCGAGAAACTGCCGACTGCCTTGTAAAAGGCGCCTCGAACGTCGTGGCCGAAGCCCATCGACGATTTTGCAGCCAGATAGGTCGATGCGACCGACGCGATGATCGACGCAAGCGAGACCAGGAGCATGATCCCGCCGGTGGACATGATGAATCCGGTGTCGCCTCGGGCGACGCCGTCGTCGATGATCCGCGCGTTGAGTGTGGGGAGGACCAACGACGCGATGGCCCCGAAGAGTTGCAGTGCGAGGACCCCGGCAAGCAACCAGCGGTACGGCGGCAGGTACGTCTTGAGGAGTTTTGCTAGCACGACGGTTCCCGGTGAGTTGCCTCGGTTGCCGCTCGTTCGCGATTGATCACACGCACACGGTATGACAGATCGCGGTCGAGGTTGGCACCGACTCTGACGATTGCATCCTTTTGTCCTAATTGACTGTGATCTCGAACACACTCGAATTCGAGATTGGATTCAGGTCACAGCACCTGAACTGCAGGTTTACATATTCATCCAATGTGTCACGTTTTCGATTGGACAGAAACAAACTGGACGTACGTATTTAGCTTGGCTACAAAGACGTGCAGCGAACAAAACGTGCGCCGCGTCATAGATATTCATGCAAGGAGTCACATATGGGATCCCTCGGAAACCTCCTCAAGGCCAACGGTATGGGCTGGGGCATTCTCCAGCTTCTGCCCCTGGTCAACATGCTCAAAACCCTTCAGGGGCTGGACACCGCGAGCTCGAACTCCTGACGTTCGACCTCGAGAAATCTTCCGAAACAACACAGGAGTAGTCGCATGACCTCGATTCAGAATCTCGACGCCTTCCTCAAGAGCGTTCTTGCATTCGTGACCAAGTTGAACGCGGGATCGGCAGACGGCTCGGGTTCGGCCGGTTCGGCCGCCGAGTAGTTCTCGGTCCTCACTTCATCTCAACTGCATTCCGACAAAAGGAGGCCCGACATGGGTTCATTCGAAGACTTCAGCGGCGTCGTCAAGACGTTCATTCCGGTGCTCAAGGACCTGTTCACGGCACTCGGTGGTGGCTCTCTCACCCCTGGGACGGGATCGGCGGCCGATAAGTAAGTCCAGTTTGTCCGAAAGTGTGGCTCGCAGTTGTCTGTGGGTCACACTTTTCGGCTTTTCACTGTGAGCGAAATCACATTATGGGACATTCTAGAGGGTGAATTTGCGCTTTGAACTGCAATTATCCGTAAAGGTGTGACCGAAAGTCCGCATTGATAGCTATTAGGTAGCTAGACAAGTGTGGAAAGCCGGTCTATAAATGCAGGCAGCGCCAAGTAAGTGCGCTACATCACAGCTCGGGATGTTGTTCGGGGGGCGGTTCAGCCATCCGTGCGGCAGAAGTTCCCGAACCATCTCGGCCACCGCCTGCGGCCGGAATGGCGCTGGAACATCACACCACCTCACATACAGGAGAACCTCCTATGTTCGGATCACTCAGCACCCTCGGACCCCTGCTCACCGCGCTCGGAGCTTTCCTCAAGTCCGTTCCCACCGAATCGCTGTCCGGCAAGGGCGAGGGCTCGTCCACCGGTTCACTCTCGGGTCTGTCCAGCGGATCCGCCGAGTAGTCATCCCTTCCGGCGGGTCCATTCGGCTCTGCCGATCGGATTGCATGCAGGTGCCCTCTGTCCACTGTCGTGGCCGGAGGGCACTCGCGTTTGCGGAGATGGTCGCAGCTGCCGTTTTGGCATGTGAACACAGAACTGCGAGTGGCAGCACCTGCGTACGATGGTTCGACGACATCGGCATACGGTCACCGCGACGTCCGGTGCTCCCGAATTCAGAGGTAGCCGACCGCGAGGTGACGCATGATAGGGACGAGTCGCTTTCTGCGCCTTCTCCTAGTGCTGGCCGTCGTACTTGCGGCATCGTTGATCGGCATCCTCACGCGCCCACCAGGTTTGCTCGCGACATTCTGGTGCGCCAACGCCATTCTGCTGGGAATGATGGTCAGATGGCCGGTCCTGATCGAATGGCGGACGTGGATCGCCGCGGCCGTCGGATACGTCTGCGCTGACCTGATTACGGGCAACTCGCTGTCGCTTGCCCTGCAGCTGAACGGGGCCAACCTCGCCGGAGTGACGCTCGGTGTTCTCGTTCTGTACTACTTGAAGCGCACACCGTTCCGATTGGTCGATTCGCAGTCGCTGGTATGGATGGTCTTCGTCTCGTTCGTGGCGGCGACTGGTACCGCGGCCACGGCCGGCGCCTTGGACCGGCTCTTACGCGGTCAGTCCTTTGCCGACACGTTTTTCCACTGGGGTGCCACCGAGGTCATGGCGTACCTGCTGGTCCTTCCTCTCATTCTCACTCTCACCATCCCGTCGAGCCTTGCCGAGTTCCGCAGGAAACTGACCGCCAGAACTGTCGCCGCTCTGAGCGTTCCGCTACTCGCCACTGCAGCCTGCGTGCCGATCGCCCTCAGTATCGAAGGGCCGATTGCGCTGGTCTTGCCGATTCCAGCTCTCCTCTGGTGTGCCACTCGCATCTCGGTTCCGAGCACTGCCTTCGTTTCAGTGGTCTGGTCGGTGTGGTCACTCATGATGGCGGGTAGCGGTCGACTCGACATCGGAGATCAAGCCGCCTCGACGTGGAACGAGGACGTCATCACGTCCATAGCGGTCACCCTGATCGCGTTGGGGCCGATAGCGGTTGCCTGTGCGACCGAGGAACGCCGTGCTGCCGAGCGTGAGCTCTTCCTTGCCGTCGAATTCGACCATCTGACCGGGGTCCTCTCGCGCGGTGCGTTCCTCGGCCACGCGGAAGCGGAACTTGCCGACGCGGCTCGCACACAATCTCCGGTCGGCCTGCTGATGCTCGACCTGGACCACTTCAAGAGCATCAACGACACGCATGGACATATGACCGGTGACAGCGTTCTCGCGAACTTCGCCGAGCGGGCCGCTGACCGATTGTCGGACGGCGATCTGATCGGAAGGCTCGGCGGCGAGGAGTTCGCCGTTCTGCTTCCGGACTGCAGCTACGCGCGAGCAATCGATGTCGCCGAGGCGGTCCGCGGCGCGCAAGTCGAGTACTCGGCCGTATCAGATGTGACGAGCACCGTCAGCGTCGGCGTCGCGTGGGTCGATCATGCGACGCCGGCGCTGTCGACCCTCATGAGCGTCGCAGACGAGGCTCTGTACGACGCCAAGCGTGCTGGGCGCAACCTCGTGAAAGTGCACCGCGTCGGCAACGACACCGTGCCGCAACGGAATTCCGAGCCGGACACTGCCACCCGCACCTATCGCAAACCTGCGCTACCCCGAACGATCCGGCGAGGATTTGGCCGCGAAGGTGTGGTGGACGGCCGATAACCGCGCTGACCTGCATCGGGATTGGCATATAGTCGCACCCATGCAGCTTGATTCGACGCCTTCGCCCCTGCCGACGCTTCCGCTCCGATTCGGAACCCCACTGACCGAGAACTCCATCCGCGTGATGATGTTGGGATCAGGCGAGTTGGGTAAGGAAGTTGTCATCGCGCTGCAGCGTCTGGGCGTCGAAGTGATTGCGGTGGATCGGTATCCCGATGCCCCTGGGCACCAGGTGGCTCATCGTGCTCATACCGTCGACATGACCGATCCGGAAGCACTGCTTGCCGTCATCGAGTTGGAAAAGCCTCACTTCGTGGTTCCCGAGATCGAGGCCATCGCGACGGATGCGCTTGCACTCGTCGAAGAACGCGGGGGTGCGGTGGTCATTCCGACCGCCCGAGCCACCCAGCTCACGATGAACCGTGAGGGAATCCGTCGGCTCGCGGCCGAGGAGTTGGGCCTGCCCACTTCGCCGTACGCTTTCGCGGACTCGCTTGCCGAAGTGCAGGCAGCGACAGACCGAATCGGTTTCCCGTGCGTCATCAAGCCAGTCATGTCCTCGTCGGGGAAGGGACAGTCGACGGTGCGATCCGCCGAAGATCTCGACGCCGCATGGGATTACGCGATGGCCGGAGGTCGTGTGAATCACGGCCGGGTGATCGTCGAAGGCTTTGTCGATTTCGATTACGAGATAACGCAATTGACAGTTCGAGCCGTCGGTGAGAGCGGTCAGGTCGAGACGTCGTTCTGCGAACCGATCGGGCACCTGCAGGAGGCCGGAGACTACATCGAATCGTGGCAGCCGCAGCAGATGTCCGCGGTTGCCCTCGCCTCGGCCCGAGACGTCGCCGAGAAGGTGACCACGGCTCTGGGCGGGCGAGGCATCTTCGGCGTCGAGCTATTCGTGAAGGGCGACGACGTCTTCTTCTCCGAAGTGAGCCCACGGCCGCACGACACCGGATTGGTGACTCTGCGGACGCAGCGACTTTCGGAGTTCGAACTGCATGCCCGCGCGATCCTGGGCTTGCCGGTCGACACGACGCTCACGTCTCCGGGAGCATCGGCAGTGATCTACGGCGGAGTGGAGGCAAAGGGGATCGGATTCGACGGCGTCGCCGAGGCGCTCGCGGTTCCCGAGACGGACCTGCGGCTCTTCGGCAAGCCGGAGAGCTTCACGCGTCGTCGCATGGGTGTTGCAGTGTCGACGGCCGCCGACGTGCCTACTGCACGCGACCGTGCTCGCGAGGCTGCGTCGAAGGTGCGTCCCGTCGGATGAGTCCAGCGGCCGAGGTCCTCGTCGGGCTGGTCATCCTGGTCGGTCTGATCGGTGTCGTCGTTCCGATTCTCCCGGGGACGCTTCTCGTTTTCGGTGCAATTCTGGTGTGGGCGATCATGACCGGTGGTGCCACGGCGTGGACGGTGTTCGCGCTGTCCGCGCTGGCACTGGTGGTCACCGGGATCGTGAAGTACACGTGGCCGGGCAAGCGGATGAAGTCCGGGGGAGTGCCCAACCTGTCGGTGGTGGTCGGCGGCGTCGTCGGCATCATCGGGTTCTTCGTGATTCCGGTCGTGGGGTTGTTCCTCGGATTCATCGTTGGAACGTATTTCGCGGAACTAGCGCGGCTGCGCCGTTACGACATCGCTTGGTCGTCGACGCTTCACGCGGTGAAGGCAGTCGGATTGTCCATGCTGGTGGAACTGTTCGGAGCGCTGATCGCGGCGGGGCTGTGGCTGGGAGCCGTTGCGTTCACCTGAGCGCAGCGGTACCAGGAGCGGGCGTTGTCACACATGACCGCGGGCAGGTCGTCGCCGACAGCGTCGGCGATCACGTCCAGGTCGTGGACCTCGAACGCTCGACGTGCCCGTGTACCGGGTAGATCGGTGCCGAACATCAGCGCAGCGGGATTGACCGCGTGGATCTGGCGCAGCACATCGCTGACGTCGGAGATGGTGGTGCGGCCGAACCCGGTGGCTTTGACGCGCACTCCGCGGTCGACGAGGTTGAGGAGATACGGCAGTCCGCGGGTGGACATTCCCAAATGGTCGATGCTCACCGCGGGCAATTTGGCGAAGACCGGTTCCAACGACAGCAACAGCGTGGCATCGACGTAGAACTCGGCGTGCCAGCCGACCAGATCGAATGCGCGGTTGGCAAGATCGGCAAGCAGACGCAGGTCGGTGGCGCCGCGGCGCAGGTTGAACCGGACGGCACGTACTCCCAGTGCGTCCAGAGCAACGATGTCTTCATCCGTCGCATCGAGCGGCAAAGCAGTGACGCCCACCCAGCCTTCACCGAGTTCGGACAAGGCAGCTTTCAGGTATTCCTGGTCATTGCCCTGGTACGACGCGGTCACCACCGCGCCGCCGTCAACGCTGAGGCCCTTCAGCGAGGCAATCCGGGCCCGGTAATCGGCCACGGTGAAGGGCTCAGGCAGGTACCCGTGATTCTCGACCAGCGGGAAGCGCGGGTCGATGATATGCACATGGGCGTCAAACACGGGGTCTATTTTGCCCTGTTGCCCTGGGTCCCTGCACACACCACCGGCCCGATGTGACCTGGGTCGCGTCGGGCCGGTGGAGGGCTTCTGTTCAGTTACTTCCGCGCACTCAGTTCGCGCGGTCGGGCTCGGATGCCTTCAGCATGTCGTGACGCTCGACGACCTTGATGCGCTCACGGCCCTCGGGCTCGCCCAGGCTGCGCTCGTGCGCGTCGAGGCGGTACCAGCCCTGCCAGGTCGTGTACGGAACCTGCTTGCCTTCGAGGAACTCGATGACGGCGTTCTCGTCGGGGTTCGCGGCGCCCGCGAAGTCGACGGAATCCTCGAGAAGATTCGCGACGGTTTCGTTGGCGTCACCCTTGGTGTGGCCGATGAGGCCGACGGGGCCGCGCTTGATCCAGCCGGTGACGTAGGTGGCCGGCATGAACCGGGCTGCGCCCTCGGCGTTGTCGTCGGCGACGACGCGTCCGGCGTCGTTGGGGACGGTGCCGGCCTGGTCGTCGAACGGCAACTGCGTGATGTTCTGCGAGAGGTAACCGACGGCGCGGTACACGGCCTGGACATCCCAGTCCTTGTACGTGCCGGTGCCCTTGACGTTGCCGGTGCCGTCGAGCTGAGTGCGCTCGGTGCGCAGGCCGACGACCTTGCCGTCTTCACCGAGGATCTCCGTGGGAGATTCGAAGAAGTGCAGGAACAGCTTGTGAGGACGGGCTCCGACGTCGCGAATTGCCCAGTCCTGCAGCGTATTCGCAACCATGTCGACCTGCTTGGAGTTGCGGCGAGCCTGCTCGGAACCCTCGTCGTAGTCGATGTCCTCGGGGTCGACGATGACCTCGATGGTCGGCGAGTGGTCGAGTTCGCGCAGTTCGAGAGGGGTGAACTTGGCCTGGGCCGGGCCGCGGCGTCCGAAGACGTGAACCTCGACGGCCTTGTTGTTCTTGAGGCCCTCGTAGACGTTGGCGGGGATCTCGGTCGGCAGCAGTTCGTCGCCGGTCTTGGCGAGAACGCGGGCGATGTCGAGGGCAACGTTGCCGACGCCGAGGACGGCGACCTTCTCGGCTTCGAGCGGCCACGTACGCGGTACGTCGGGGTGGCCGTCGTACCAGGAGACGAAGTCGGCCGCGCCGTAGCTGCCGTCGAGTTCGATGCCCGGGATGCCGAGCGCACGGTCGGCGTTGGCGCCGGTGGAGAAGATGACCGCGTCGTAGAACGACTGCAGGTCGTCGAGGGTGATGTCGGTGCCGTAGTCGATGTTGCCGAGCAGGCGTACCTGAGGCTTGTCGAGCACCTTGTGCAGGGCGGTGATGATGCCCTTGATGCGCGGATGATCAGGCGCGACGCCGTAACGAATCAGGCCGAAGGGCGCGGGCATGCGCTCGAAGAGGTCGATGCTGACGCCGCGGCCGGAAACTGCGGTGTCGGATTTCATGAGGGCGTCGGCGGCGTAGATGCCGGCGGGGCCGGCGCCGACGATCGCGACCCGGAGTGGGCGGTTGGAGTCAGTCATCGTGAGGACAGCTACCTTCTTCGAAGTTCGGACAACATATCGACAAGTATCCAATTTAGCCGAACCTAAGCACAGTGCCTCGGTTGCGGCCGAACGGATCCACACTCTCACTCGATCGGTTGTGGGTAAACCTATTCTTTCCTCCCATTCTCCTGTTGTCTCGGGTATCCGGGGTAGGGGCCTGATCCTTGACGGGCCACAATTTCTAGTTGTGGGGGACTATTGGCGTTATGAGTGACGAGCTGCGCGAATCCGACAACATCGATGGCAAGAAGGCGTCTGCGGGGCCGTTCCTCTTGGCTGTCGCCATCGTCGCCTTGATCCTGGGTGGAATCTTCGTCGCATCGTGGATCTCGCCGGCCGAGGAGAACGTCACCGAGTCGGACCGCGTGAGCCGCTCCGTCACCGACTACGTCGATGCCGAGAATCGGAATGACGCGGAGACGATCAAGACCCTGACCTGCGCGAGCTTCAATTCGAGCAACGGTCCTATGGCCGGCGTCGACGGGACGGTCGAGCTGAAGGGTGTGGACGGGGTCGCGGTCAACGGCGATCGCGCCCGGGCCGACGTGACGATCACCGGTGGCGGAGCGGGCGAGCGAGTCTCGACCTGGGCCCTGACCCGTGACGGCAACCGTTGGGTCGTCTGCAACTGACGGCCCGCTCAGGCGCTCACGGCAGTCTTGTGAAAACATGGACTACGTGAGTTACGCAGGCGATCTGACGCCGGAGCACGCCTGGGAGCTGCTCCGCGAAAACCCCGACGCCGTGCTGGTCGACGTGCGGACCGATGCGGAGTGGAAGTACGTCGGTGTCCCCGATGTGTCCTCCCTCGGCAAGCAGGCCGCACTGATCGAATGGGTGAGCCACCCGACCGGCGCGCGCAATGACAACTTCGTCGACCAGTTGAAGGAAGCCGGCATCACTGCTGATTCCTCCGGGTCGGAGCGTCCGGTGATTTTCCTGTGTCGATCCGGACAGCGTTCCATCGGTGCGGCGGAAGCTGCGACTGCGGCGGGCATCGGCCCGTCGTACAACGTGCTCGACGGGTTCGAAGGCGCATTGGGTGCCGACGGACATCGCGGACTTGTAGGTTGGCGGGCCATCGGCTTGCCGTGGAGGCAGCAGTGAGCGGAATTCCCCAGGGTGGCGCATTTCAACGGGCGCTGCCGGACGACGTCGGTCTCGGCACTCTCGGTGTTCGCGGCGGACTGATGCGTACCGGGTTCGAGGAGACTTCCGAAGCGCTGTTCCTCAACTCCGGATTCGTCTACGAGAGTGCAGAAGCCGCCGAACAAGCCTTCACCGGCGAGGTGGATCATTTTGTCTACTCCCGCTACGGCAACCCGACGGTCAAGATGTTCGAAGAGCGCCTGCGTCTCATCGAAGGTGCAGAAGCCTGCTTTGCGACTGCCAGCGGAATGTCGGCAGTCTTCACGGCGTTGGGCGCACTGTTGGCCAACGGCGACCGATTGGTGGCTGCGCGCAGCCTCTTCGGATCCTGCTTCGTCGTGTGCAACGAGATTCTTCCGCGCTGGGGAGTCGAGGTCGTCTTCGTCGACGGTGAAGACAACGCGCAGTGGGAAGAGGCGCTGTCCGTGCCTACCACGGCAGTGTTCTTCGAGACGCCGTCCAACCCGATGCAATCTCTCGTCGACGTTCGACGGGTGTCGGAGCTTGCTCATGCAGCCGGTGCAAAGGTAGTGCTGGACAACGTCTTCGCGACGCCGCTTCTGCAGCGCAGCCTCGATCTGGGCGCCGACGTCGTTGTGTACTCCGGCACCAAGCACATCGACGGTCAGGGGCGCGTGCTCGGTGGCGCGATTCTCGGAACCGAGGAATACATCAGTGGTCCCGTCCGAGAACTGATGCGGCACACCGGTCCTGCGCTCAGTCCATTCAATGCGTGGACTCTGCTCAAGGGCCTGGAGACGATGCCGGTCCGTATTCGGCACTCCGTGGCTTCGGCACTCGAGATCGCCGAATTCCTCGAAGGACACTCCGGCGTCAAGTGGGTCAAGTATCCGTACCTGACGTCGCATCCGCAGCACGAGCTCGCGAAGTCTCAGATGAGCGGTGGCGGAACGGTTGTCACGTTCGAGCTCGATGCGCCTGACGGAGAGGGCAAGAAGCGGGCGTTCGAGGTTCTCAACGGCCTGCGCGTCATCGACATCTCCAACAACTTGGGAGATTCCAAGTCGTTGATCACTCACCCCGCCACGACGACGCACCGGGCCATGGGTCCGGAAGGCCGTGCAGCAGTGGGTCTTACAGACGGCGTTGTCCGTCTGTCCGTCGGGCTCGAAGACACGGCTGATCTGTTGGCTGATCTGAAGCGAGCACTCGGCTGAATCGCTGGAGCGCCTTGCCTCGAACTTCCGACGGCAAGGCGTTCTACGGTGCGGGCGTGAGACCCAGTTGTTTGACGTCGATCGTCAACGCCGTCGTATTCAGTGTGAGACCTGAGCTTGTCGTGTCGGTGGGGTAGATCGTGAACAACACCTGCGCCGTCAGATTGGTGTTGTTCAGGGCCGACGTGACCGCGATGAGGTTCGGCGTCGGTGCTGTGCTGTCGTACAGCAGATTGTTGCTCTGATCCGTGACGTACGTGCGAAGGTCGATGTTGGCGGCTGCGAGCCCGCCGCTCAACTTGGTCTTGTCGACTGTCACGTTCGCTTTCAGACGTGGGCCGGTGGCCATCACCTTCGAATCGCAGAAATACGTGTAGTTGAATCCGGGCTTGAGCCGGTAGGTAGTGATGTCCGGGATATATACGAGTGGATTCGGATTGGTGGGCGCGTTGACGTAGACCTGCGAATACCAGCCCCCGCCGCTCGTGGTCACGCATGCTCCCAGATCCAGGGTCCCGGACTGGACAGCGGCGCTTGTCAGGGTCGCACTGTCGGTCCACTTCGCCAATGTGCCCGAACCGCCGAGCAATACGGCTCCGGCCGCGGCAACTGCCATGGCAGCTTTCGTTGTCTTTCTCATCACGGCACCAGCGCCTTGATCTCGTCCGGAAGTTCGCTCGGGGCAGGAGATTCGGCCCAGACTCCCGTTGACGTGTCGATGACGGTGACGCCGCCAGTGGTGATCACATACAACTGATCGGTTCCGGTGAGCCAATGCAGTACAGCGTCGCTGTCAACGGGACCTCGATATACCTCAGCGCCCGATGAATTCGACACGGACACAACCGTTCCGCTGGCAGTCGAGAGCTTCTGGGCGCTGAGACCGGTCGTGGTCGCCGGGGCGTCGACGGGAACCTCGCTCGGGGTGGTCGTAGTTGGTGGCACCGTTGTCGTTGTCGTTGTCGTTGTAGCGGTCGTCGTCTGGGGCGCCGTAGTTGTAGCCGGTGACGAGGTGGTTGTCGACGGTGCAGTTGTGCTGGTGGTTGTCGACGGTGCAGTTGTGCTGGTGGTTGTCACAGCCGGCGCCAATGTCGTGGTGGGCGTGGTGGATGAGGCGGTCGTGGAAGTGACGGCCGTAGTAGGAGTGCTCGGAGCGTCTGCCGCCAGTGCCGGCGCTGCCGATCGACTGAGAGCAGATGTCCCGCTGATCGGACCGCCACACGAGTAGAGCAGGCCGACGAGAATGCTGAATTGGTAGCCGGAGTACGACGGCGTGACCGACGTGCCGCTCAGTCCATGGATTTCGATGTTGTAGGTGCCGACTATGAGCGGGAACGCGACTGTTGTACCGCCCGAGCCGTATCTCATGGAGCCTGTAGTAGACGTTGCGGTGTAGTCATTCGATCCCAACAAGGATCCGTTGCTATCGCGGGCAATTAGACGGTATGAGCTTCCGACAGTCGCGGGCCAGGTGATTGTCACCGCGACCGGAACAACGAGCGCAAAATTCACCGCGCAACTGGCTGTGCTTGGCGACGTGGGAAAGGTTGCAGCAGTGCCGAACTGAATGCTTGTTGCCGTGGCTGTGTCGGTGTACCCCGCCTTGGTGCCACCGATCTGGGACGCACCGACAACAGTGAGGCCGACCGTTGCCAATGCGACGATTGCCTTGAAGGCGTGGGAATCGCCGTGCGCGTCCTGACGATCCAGGCTGGGTTCCCCTTCATCCGGTCTTTTTCGTGGGCGAAATGCGATGTACAGCAGTCCTCCGACGGTAATCGCACCAAGCACAAGCCCACTCGGTCCGGACAGCCAGACTGCCACGTATCCGAGGCGGTTGATGCTGAAGAAGACGCGATCGGCTTCGGTGATGACGTAGGGATCGGGATCGGCGATCGGATTTGCATCACCACGCAGTTGTGCGACGGCAAGGTTGTTGCCCTGCTGATCTATTGATTCCACACGATGGGTGATGCGCGTGCCTTGGCTGTCGGAGACGCTGACGATGTCACCGACCAGCACTTCCGAAGCAGGCACGGTGCGCGCGAATGCGAGAGCACCGGTATCGATCGTGGGTGACATCGATCCACTCCGAAAGATCAGCGGGGTGATACCGAAAGCCAGACCGGCGATGAAAATGATGAGGGATACCAAGCCTGCGAGGGCTCCCAGACTGAGCAGGACTTCCCGTACCCGGTTCGGCATCGAGGCCTTTGCATGTTTTTTCGTGTGTCGAGCCATTGCCATCACACCTTTGCCGTGAAGGTCAGGACGATGTTCGACGTGCTGTTCGTCGGCGGTGTCGGTGTTGTCGGAAGCTGCACCGAGACACATAAATTCTCGGTAGCCCCTACCGCCAGTGGGCGGTCGGGGCTACCGATGGCTTGATTCGCGGTGAGTGTCAGCGCGAGCGAGGACACCACGTTGGTGCCGTCAGTGCACTTGTTGGCAACAGTTCCGTTGGAGGAAACCGTCATTCGTAGAGAAGTCGTCAACGCACCATCACTCGTAGACGTGATCGTGTACTTCAGTGGGACAGTTGACGCTGTGCCCAGGTTGTTGACCTTGATCAGAGCGGTGTTCGAATCACCGGGAATCATTCCGGACTTGCCAAGCTCACTGAAATTCAGGGACTTGGTCAGGGTGGGCTGGGCGGTGCTGTTCAACTGCAGATTGATAGAACCCGTCGTGATGTTGCCCGAGGTTGCCGTGGCGGAAGACGTCCAGGCCGCGAGCGTGGTCACTCCGCCGACACCAAGCACCATCCCCAGCGCGAGCAGCGCGCGAAAACGCGTGCTGGTCAACAGGTGACGAATCCGATGGGCCGGACGGTCAGGGCGCGAGGGCATCGTGCTGGCCTTTCTCGATCTGGGCGGAGTCTGCGGGCGCGAAAGTTGCAGGGTCAGGAGCCAATCGGGCTCGAGCTCGCTCCTTCCGGCCGTCACGGATGCCGCTGATCATCATGTACGACGCGTACAGCAGTAGAGCGGTCACGACTATCACCACGATCACGGTGCGCTGCTCTCCCGTCAGCCAGGTGTTCACGTAACCGAGATAAGGCAGGCTGTACCAGACCTTTCCCCGGATCTGCACCGGCCGTACTTCCTTCTCGTCAGGCTCACCGTTCGCATCGCCCTGGGTGATGAAAGTTCTTTCACCCTTCTGGTTTTCACTTGTGGCGATGATCCGGTGCGTGACGACGGTCGGCTGACCCGATTCCAGCTGGTACGTAATAGGTGTACCGATCCCCAGTTCGGACGGATCGACAGGTTTGACCACTACCAGTGATCCAGGGTTGTACGTCGGGCGCATCGAACCGGTCAGAATCGTGAAGCGCTGTGCTCCGGCAAAGAAGGGAACGACAATCGTTGCGACGATGACTGCCGAAATTGCCAGCAGCAGTGTCCAGCTGACAATCGAGGTGACCCACCACAGAGGGCCGGTACGTTCACCGCGTTTGGTCGAGTGTTTTGTCATACCGGACCTGCCTGGAACGTGAAGGTGGCCTTGTTCGTTTGACCGGAGACCGCACCAGAGTCCACCGCGAGCCGCAGACACAAGACGTAGGTGCCGCCAGGCACGAGCGGATCCGGCATGTACGCCGGTGAAACCGGGTGCTGCAGCGACGCGGTCATCGGTGCTGACATCAGGGATGGAACCGCAGGAGCTGCCGTGTTCACGCCGGTCGGGCAGGCGCCTTCGTTGTCGACGCCGTACGTGGTCAACGTGAATCCCGGAAGTGGCGTGGTCGTCGACTGCATTCGCCACCGCAGAGGATCAGCCCCCGAATTCTTGACGGTGAGCGGTGCTTGCACCGTGTTTCCCGGGACAACGGGCGTCGCGGCCGTCGTCAAGTTCGCCAGGGTGTACGCCGCACTGGTTCCGGCAGATGTACCAACCGTGAGGTTGACGCTGGCGGCTGTCGCCGTACCGCCATTCGCGCTCGCCGAATCGGACCACAGCGCGAGCGACTGCTGCGACGATGCGAACACCGCTACAGCAGCCACCGCGACTGCGATCGCTCCCCAGACCTTTTTCCTCATGAAATTACGGGGCCGGTGTCAGTGCTGTCTGAGTGACGACCAACTTCATCGCCGACAAGTTCAGCGACTGGTTCTGCGCGACCTGATTGGCCACCTCGTTGAAGTTCAGCCGGACTCCGACGTGGACGATCGTTCCGTTCTGGGCTTTGGTGATCTGCGAAATCGGGTTGCCACCAGTGTCCTTGATTGTCGTCACGGGCACGACAGCAGCGGCAAGCTCGGCGCTGTTCGCACCCGGAACGATTCCGGCCGTATCAGCGGTCAGAACAGCCGCGAGACGATCGCCCACTGCGGTCACAGTGACGTCGCAGGTGTATTCGATGCTTTCGGTCGTGACGACGCGGTAGGCCGAAATGTTGGTGATCGCGGTCTTCGTCGGGTTGAGGGAGTTCCAACCCCCGCCGACCGGTGCGCAAGAGCTCAGGTCGAGGGCGCCGGACGTGACGGGCCCGCCGCCACTGACGTCGGCCGAATCGCTCCAGACTGCGAGCGAGCCGGCACCGCCGAGGAGGAGGGCACCGGCCGCCGCAGCAGCGATCGCACCCTTGGTCTGCTTCTTCATGAAAATCTCATTTCATGTCTGGGACCCGAAATGGGGCCATTCAGACATGAGTATCAGACACGGCAAACGATTCGTTACCACTTTTCGAAAAATCAATTTTACGACTGGAGTCCAACTGTCACTCGGTGTCGAAATGATCTTTGACCTGCGTCTAACTACTCGTTTGTAAGTTTGGTACGAATAAAACCGTTGGTTTGTTCAGTTGGACAAAGCGGACGAGTCGGAACCTGGCAAATCTGCTGTTTTTTACCAGTTAATTACCGAGTTTCGGTTTTGTTTTGCAATTTGAATCAATTGTTTGTGTTGCTACGGAATGGATCGGTTGTTGTTCCCACAAGATCAGCGACCGACTCGAGGACGATGGTCGGACGGTAGGGATAGAGCTCTACCGACGCGCGGGTCGAGATCCCGGTCATCACCAGAATCGTCTGCAGTCCGGCTTCGAGGCCACAGACGATGTCGGTATCCATGCGATCACCGATCATCAACGTATTGGCGGAATGAGCGCCGATGGACCGCAGGGCTGAGCGCATCATCAAGGCGTTGGGCTTGCCGACGTAGTAGGGATCGCGTCCGGTCGCCTTGGTGATGAGAGCGGCGACCGAGCCGGTGGCCGGCAGCGAGCCGTCACGCGACGGCCCGGTGGCGTCCGGGTTGGTGGCGATGAACCGCGATCCACGCTCGACCAGGCGAATAGCGGTGGTGATCGCTTCGAAGGAGTACGTTCGCGTCTCGCCGAGGACGACGTAGTCGGGGTCGCTGTCCGTCAGAACGTAACCGATGTCGTGCAGGGCAGTGGTCAGGCCCGATTCGCCGACCACGTAGGCGCTGCCGCCCGGCCGCTGGTTGGCCAGGAACGTCGCGGTTGCGAGCGCTGACGTCCAAATCGACTTCTCCGGGATGTCGAGTCCCGAATTGAGCAGGCGTGCTCGCAGGTCACGCGGGGTGCGGATGGAGTTGTTGGTGAGCACCATGTACGGGATGTCGTTCGACGCCAGCTCTGCCAGGAACGTGTCCGCTCCAGGTATCAAGTGCTCCTCGTGGACGAGAACCCCGTCCATGTCCATGAGGTAGGTCCAACCGGTCTGATCTTCTGTACTGGTCATTACTCCAGTATGTGCGGGTGGCGCCCGATGTGGGCGGTCAAGCGAGAAGGCGCCACAGTCCGATCAGGCCGACGACGACAATCGTGTAGCGCAATGCAGTGGGGGACAGGCGCCGTCCGTAGCGGGCGCCGAGGACGCCACCACCGAGTGAGCCGACGGCGATCAAACCGGCTGCTGCCCAATTGATCTGATCGAATGCCAGAGTGATGTACATCCCTGCTGCAACGATGTTGACGAGCAGCGACAGCAGGTTCTTCGCGCCGTTCATGCGCTGGAGGGTTTCCGGGAGGATGGCACCCATCACACCGATGAGAAGGATGCCCTGCGCGGCAGTGAAGTACCCGCCGTAGATGCCGACTGCAAAAGTGCCGGCGGTCAGGAGCATCAGCCTCTTGGTGGACAGCGTCGTTTCTTCGGTGGAACGCTTCTTGGCCCACGCCTGGATGCGTGGTTGGAGGAGGACGAGCACGAGAGCGAGGACCAGCAGCACCGGAACGATGGTCTCGAACAGTTTCTCGGGTAGATGCATGAGCAACCACGAACCGAGTAGTGCACCGGCGAGTGACGCCGGAATCTGCCACTTCAGTCGGTCCCACTGTCCGGACAGCTCACGTCGGTAGCCCCAGGTACCCGAAACTCCGCCGGCGACGAGCCCGACCGCGTTGGACATGGTTGCGGTCACGGGCGGCATGCCGAAGGCGACCAGGGTGGGAAACGTGATCAGCGTTCCACTGCCGACCACGGCGTTGATCGCGCCCGCGCCGATACCGGCCAACAAGATGAAGAAAGCGTCGAGTCCACTCACTCCGCAGACGGTACGGCAGAGGAAAAGTCAGTCCGGACGGCGGTCCCGGTCTTCATTCGAACGCTCCATTCAACACGCCGAACGCGGCTGCGGACACCGTTGGAATCAATGCGATTTCAACATCGTGGACCCTTCATTTCCCTTGCAGTGCAGGGAAATACAACATTTGACGACTCGACATTTCGCGTCTAGTCTTTGCTCACCATCCAGAGCGACCGAGAGACCTGGCTCGTCGACGTCGCAGCAACCCCCCGAGTGATCGGGAGCGGGTGCTACCGCCAGGACCGATGGAAGGCATCACATGGTTACCACTTCGCACGCTGCGCACAAGCGACGTCACATCGATCTGTGCCGCACCGCTTCGTGTCACTGTCGCTGACCGAACTCTCGTCGTCTTCGCAACTCGAGCGCACCAACTCGAGGACACAGCTGCGTTCCCATTTCCCCGAAAGGTCTATTCGTGATGTCCACTCCGTCAGGTAGCGCGCCGTGAGCGCGCCCACCGATGTCCGCCCCGAAAAGTCGGTGTCCGAGTCGCAACTTCCCGACTCGGAGCTTGTCGTCGCTCGCACCTGGCACCCGCTGCGCTGGGTGATCAGTGCGGTCGTGCTGGTCCTGCTTGCTCAGTTCATCCACGGACTCGTCGTCAACCCCGGCTGGGACTGGCCGACCTTCGCGCAGTACTTCACCGCGAAATCAGTGCTCGCCGCGCTGTGGATGACGATCAAACTGACGCTGTGGGGGACGATCCTCGGATTCGGTCTCGGTGTTTTCCTGGCACTCGGTCGGTTGTCGAAAAACCCGGTCCTGCAGGTGATCGCTTGGACCTACATCTGGGCCTTCCGCTCGATTCCACTCATCGTGCAGCTGCTCTTCTGGTTCAACATCACATACCTGTACCAGACGCTTTCTCTCGGAATACCTTTCGGTCCCGAGTTCTTCACCTTCCAGGTCAGCGGTGTGATCGGCGGATTCACCGCAGCAGTCATCGGTTTGGCGCTGCACCAGGCTGCATACTCGGCCGAGATCATTCGCTCCGGAATCATCTCGGTGGATCACGGTCAGATCGAAGCTGCTCACTCGCTCGGTATTCCGCGCAGTCGCCAGTTCTTCAAGATCGTTCTCCCGCAGGCAATGCGGGCGATCCTCCCCAACGCCGCCAACGAGGTCATCGGACTCTTCAAGGGAACGTCGATCGTCTCCACCATGGCAATCGCCGAACTGTTCTACCAGGTGCAGGTCATCTTCGGCCGCAACGGACGAGTCGTGCCCCTGCTGATGGTCGCCACGATCTGGTACATCATCCTCACGACGTTGCTCTCGATCGGTCAGTACTACGTGGAGCGCCACTATGCACGAGGATCCGCCCGTGCTCTTCCGTTGACTCCGGTACAGAAGGCGCGCAAGAAGTTCGAAGAGATTCGCGATGCGCGTCTCGATATTCCGAGAGGTGCGACCCGATGACCGCAGAACTGGCCGAAGATACGGTGTACGCCGTCGAAGCACGCGGAATTCACAAGTCCTTCGGCACGCTGGAAGTACTTGCCGGCGTTGATCTCCTGGTCCGCAAGGGCGAAGTGACCGTCATTCTCGGTCCGTCGGGTTCCGGTAAGTCCACCTTGCTGCGCACCCTCAATCACCTCGAGAAGGTCGACCGCGGGACCGTACGGATCGACGGAGAACTGATCGGGTACCGGCGCAAGGGAAATCGGCTCCACGAACTGCGTGACCGCGAGATCCTGAAACAGCGTTCGCACATCGGATTCGTGTTCCAGAACTTCAACCTGTTTCCGCACCTGACCGCGTTGGAAAACGTGGTGGAAGCGCCGCTCTCGGCCCAGAAGCGTGATCGTGACGAGGTGTACCGCGAGGCCCGCGCACTGCTCGAGCGAGTGGGAGTGGGGGACAAGGCGGACGAGTATCCCCGCCAACTCTCCGGTGGCCAGCAACAGCGCGTCGCGATAGCGCGAGCGCTGGCACTGCGGCCGGCGGTCATTCTCTTCGACGAGCCGACGTCGGCGCTCGACCCGGAACTGGTGGGCGAGGTTCTCGAAGTCCTGGCTCAGCTGGCCCGTGACGGCGCCACCTTGGTGATCGTCACACACGAGGTCGGATTTGCTCGGGAAGTGGCGGACACTGCGGTCTTCATGGACGGCGGCGTCATCGTCGAACAGGGCCCGCCTTCGCAGGTGATCGACAATCCGGTCCACGAACGGACCAAAGCCTTTCTCTCCCGCGTCCTCTGACGCGACCCAGACTCATTCCCGGAAGGAAAAATTGATGTTCTCCACATCCCGTCGCGCGACTTTTCTGATCTCGGCGCTTGCCACCGTCGGATTGCTCAGCGCTGCATGCAGCAGCGCGGACGCCGAGTCCGACGGCGCCCAGGTCACCGCTGCTGCGGGTTACAACCTCACGGCCGATCAGAACCGCATCACCACCGACAAGGTGGATTCAATCGCCGCCGAGCTACCTCAGGACATCCGCGATCGTGGCACGCTGCGCGTCACCGGTAGTGCCGGTTCCGCTCCGCCGCTCCGTTTCTACGCCGACGACGACACCACCCTCATCGGTTCCGAGACCGACTTCGCCTATCTGATCGGTGACGTTCTCGGCTTGAAGGTCGACCTGCAGACAGCAGATTGGGCACAGAACTTCGTCCGGATCGACTCCGGTGAGGCCGACGCCTTCCTCTCCAATGTGACTGTCACAGAGGAGCGTAAGGAGAAGTACGACTTCGCGACCTACCGTCTCGACACCCTCGCCTTCGAAGCCAAGAAGGGTGCCGGAATCTCCATCAAGGAACCCAAGGACGTCGCGGGCAAGAAGATCGCCGTCTCCTCGGGCACCAATCAGGAAGCGCTGCTGGTCAAGTGGAGTGAGCAGAACGTCGCGGCCGGCCTGGCGCCTACCGACATCTCCTACTACCAGAACACCACCGACTACTACCTCCCGCTGCAGTCCGGCCGGATCGACGCCTACTTCGGCCCGAACCCGTCGTCGCAGTTCCACGCCAAGCAGTCGGGGGAGACCGAGGTTGTCGGTGAGTTCTCCGGGGCCGGCGACACCCTGCAGGGGCAGATCGCGGTGCTGGTGAAGAAGGACAACGGCCTGATCAAGGCGATCAACGACGCGATCAACCACACGATCGAGAACGGCACGTACCAGCAGATCCTCGAGCGCTGGAACATCACCAGCGAAGCCGTCGACACGTCCCTGATCAACCCGCCCGGCCTTCCGAAGACCAAGTGAGCTCTCGTCCATGAGTGAGATTTTCGATGTGATCGTCATCGGCGGAGGACTCGTCGGGTCCTCCGCCGCCTGGCGGCTCGCGGCACGCGGACGTAGCGTCGTTCAGCTGGAACAGTTCGGGCCGGGGCACAAGCACGGTGCGTCGCACGGTACTTCGCGCATCTATCGGCAGGCGTACGACAATCACCTGTACACAGGTTTGGCGGCCGGCGCGCTGCCGCTGTGGCGGGAGTTGGAGACCACGACGGACATCGGGTTCCTGGAACTCACCGGTGCCGTCGATCACGGCCTGCCGCAGGCAGTGCAGTCCAAGGCGAAGATACTTCTCGAGGCGGGCATCAAGGGTGAGATCCTCACTCCTGCCGAGGCGTCCGCCCGTTGGCCGGGGCTGCGATTCGACACCACGGTGCTCCATCATCCCGACGCAGGCCGGTTGCACGCGGACCGCGCAGTGACCGCCCTGAAGGCGGGAGCGGTGTTTGCCGGTGCCGAGGTCCGTCACGATGTTCGGGTGTTGGCACTCGCGCGAGCGTCCTACGGCGTGGACGTGGTGACGGACAGTGGAACGCTCGCAGCTCGTCAGGTCGTGATCGCGGCCGGTGCGTGGACTGCAGATCTGATCGCAGACAGCGGTCTCGGCTCCGAGATCGTCTTGCCGACGCTGCGCACGACACAGGAACAACCGGCCCACTTTGCACCGCTCGATCCCGGAGTCGAGTGGCCGAGTTTCGTTCACCACACCGGCGCAGAATTGGAGACCGCGGGGATCTACGGGCTCGGTTCCGAGGACGGGATCAAGATCGGCGAACACGCGACCGGGCCGGTGGTGACTCCGCAGACCCGTGACTACACCCCTGGTGTCGACGGAGAGCAGCGATTGGTGGAGTACGCCGAGTCGTGGTTACCCGGTGTCGACACCACCCGTGTCGAGTCGCTCACCTGCCTGTACACGAGCACGCCGGACAGTAACTTCGTCATCGACCGAGTCGGCGCCGTCACAGTGGCGGCGGGGTTCTCGGGGCATGGGTTCAAGTTCGGTCCGGCCTTGGGTGAACTTGTGGCGGACCTCGTCGACGGAACCACCCTCGCTCCGGAAGTTTTCAGGCTGGGGGAGCGTTGACCAGATTCATGGAGGAAAGTGTTGTGGCACTGGAGCTCGGAACTCGGCAGCTCGAGGGTGTCGGAGCGGTAGAGGTCTATTCGGTATCGCAGGACGATCCCTTGGCAGCTCCACTGATCGCGGAGTTGGCACTCGAATACAGTTCGCGTTACGGCGGGACTCGCGAAGCGATGCTCGAGGATCTCACGACGTATCCGGCAGAAGAATTTGCCTACCCGCAGGGTGCGCTTCTGGTGCTCACCCACGACGGTCTGCCGATCGCCGGTGGTGCGTTTCGTCAATTCGATTCCACCACTGCCGAACTGAAGAGAATCTGGACGTCGGTCGACTATCGGAAGCGCGGCCTCGGCAAGGCCGTCGTTCGCGAGTTGGAACGAGAGATCGAACTTCGTGGATACAACCGTGTGTTTCTCACGACGGGTCCTCGGCAGCCGGAGGCCGTCGCGCTGTATCTGTCCAGTGGATACACACCGCTTTACGACGCTTCACTCTCGCCCGAAGAGGTGGGCGTCCACCCGTTCGAGAAACAACTTCGGGTGCTCGAAAATGTGACTCGAGCAGCAATTCCTACCGACCGGGTTGACAACACCCGGGTTTGACCTCGTACACTTGCGAACGACCATCCAGAGCGACCGAGAGACCTGGCTCATTGAAGTCGCAGCAACCCCCCGAGTGAGCGGGTGCGGGTGCTACCGCCAGGACCGATGGAGGAACACGAAATGAAGGCAGTCGAAGGCGGTTTCGATACCGCCTGGTCGCGTCGTCACGTAGACCTGTGCCGCACCGCGGGATCTTTCTGTACCAACTGACCTCTCGGTCAGTCATTCACACTCAGGCGAGTCGTCGACAAGTCTGTTTTCTCTTCTCTCACAAGTGATTCGTGCTCGATCGCCTTTTTCGTCTCAGGCGACGGGTGCGCTCTTCGGCATGCCTCTTTAGGAGTTCTTGGTGTCTTCGCCCTCATTCGGTGCCCGCAAACGCGCGACCGTAATCGCCGGTATCGGTGCTGTCTCGGTTCTCGGCACCGTCCTCGCCGCCTGCAGCAGCGGGAGTGACAGTGCTGCCGACGCAGGCCCCGCCCAGTCCGGCGGAACCCTTCGCTACGGTCTGTCGCAGGCGCCGACGTGCGCCGATCCGGCCCAGGCCGGCAGTAACCAGACCGTGTATGTCACTCGGACAGTGGTGGATTCGCTTACCGATCAAAATCCCGACACCGGAGAGATCACCCCGTGGCTCGCCAAGAGTTGGGAGATCAGCCCCGACGCCGCTAGCTTCACGTTCGTCCTTCGCGACGACGCCACCTTCAGTGACGGCACACCGGTGACGGCGGATTCGGTGAAGAAGACCTTCGACTCGGTCAAGAACCTGGGACCGAACGCGTCGTTGGCGAAGAGTTACCTGTCCTCGTACACCGGTACCGACGTCGTAGATGCTCACACGGCGAAGATCAATTTCTCCGGACCCAATGTTCAGTTCCTGCAAGCAACTTCGACGCCACAGCTCGGAATCCTCGCCGATTCCACCACCGCGCTGGCATCCGAGCAGCGCTGCCCCGGTGCAGCGGTGATCGCCTCCGGACCGTTCGTGTACACCGACTGGCAGCAGGACAAGAGCGTCAAGATCGCCAAGCGTGCGGGATACAACTGGGCCTCGGATGCGGTCGCGCATCAGGGCGAGGCGTACCTCGATGGCGTCGACTTCACGGTGGTTCCCGAATCCGGTGTGCGGGCGGGCAGCGTGGCCTCCGGCCAGCTCGATGCGGTCAGCGATGCGCTTCCGCAGGATGCGCCGCAAATCGAGGGCGCGGGTGGACGAATCCTCACAAGGCCGAACCCGGGTGTGAGCTTCTTCTTCCAGCCCAACGTCAGTCGCGGCGTTCTCGCTGATCAGGCTGTTCGTCAGGCCATCATTCCCGCGATCAACCGCCAAGAACTCGTCGACACCGTTCTGGATCCGTCGTTCTTCCCGGCCACGAGCCCGCTGGCTCACACCACTCCGCTCTACAGCGACGAATCCAGTGTCGTGACGTACGACGCCGACAAGTCGGCGAAACTCCTCGACGCGGCTGGTTGGAAGACCGGCAGCGACGGTATCCGCGAGAAGGACGGGCAGAAGCTCACTTTCAGCGTCACCTTCAGTCCGGTGTTCTCGGGTAACCAGGCCATCCTCGAGCTCGTGCAGCAGCAGCTCAAGAAGGTCGGCGTCGACCTGCAGCTCAACTTGGTCTCGAACGGTGAATGGACCGAGAAGGGAGTATCGGGTGATTACGATTCGCTGTATTACAACAGCACTCGCGCGGACGCCGACATCTTGCGGGCATCGTTCAGCACCGAAGGCCGCAACCTGAACCGTCGCGGCGCAGATCCGGAGCTCGACAATGTACTCACAGACCAGCTTGCAGCCACGGACAACGGCCAACGCGGCGAACTGGTATCCACCGCACAGGAATTGATCCTCGACCGTGGACTCTCCATCCCCACCATCGAGCTCTCGCAGGCCATCGGCGCCGGATCGAGTGTGCAGGACCTGAACTTCGAAGCCTCCTCGCGCCTGCAGTTCTACGACGCATGGTTGTCGGGTAAGTAATCATGACTCGATACGTACTCACCCGACTGGGCCAGGCCGCAGTGGTTCTGTGGGCCGCCTTCACCATCTCGTTCGTGATTCTGTTCCTCCTGCCGAGTGATCCCGTCAGCATGGCTGCCGACTCGTCCGGTCAGGGTGTTGCAGTGGATCAGGCTGCGCTCGATCAGCTTCGGGCACGGTACGGCTTGGACCAGTCGGTGTGGGTGCAGTACTGGACGTCGCTGACGAATGCTCTTCGCGGCGATTTCGGTACGTCCATCTCCACCGGTCAGTCGGTGACGGATGCCATCTTCTCGGCGCTGCCGAGCACTCTGGTCTTGGCAACCACCGCTTTGGTTCTGGCCGTGTTGTTCGGAGTGGCGATCGCGTTCTTCGCTACCTACACCCGCAAGCGGTGGCTCGCGAATCTGTTGTTCTCGCTGCCGCCGCTGGGTGTGGCAGTGCCCACTTTCTGGGTGGGCCTGATTCTTCTGCAACTCTTCTCGTTCCGTCTGCACATCTTCCCGGCATTCGGAGACAAGGGATTCGCAACGGTGATTCTTCCGGCGATCACCTTGGCGATCCCGACCGGCGCGGTGATCGCGCAGGTGCTCACGACCAGCCTGCAGTCGACGCTACGTTCGCCGCACGTGGAGACTGCGTACGCCAAGGGCGCAAGCCGTTGGCGCGTGCAGACCCGTCACGCGTTGCGACTGGCGAGCATTCCGGCATTCACCATTGCCGGTGTGCTGGTCGGCACGCTGCTGGCGGGCTCGGTGGTTGTGGAAACGGTGTTCTCCCGCGCGGGCGTCGGCCGTCTGACACAGACGTCGGTGATGGCGCAGGACATCCCGGTGGTGCAGGGAGTCGTTGTGTTCGCCTCTCTCGTGTTCGTGCTCGTCAACCTCGCGGTCGACCTCTTCTACCCCTTGATAGATCCACGGATCATCCAGACGAAGAAGAGTCACACCGAAAAGTCGAATACCGAAAGCTCGACCGATCTGGAGCCGGCTCATGTCTGACACATTGATCGAACCCCTACTCCTCGATCCGAGCGTCGAGGCGAAGGCACCTGTTGTTTCGCGCCGAAAGTCCACGGCCATCGGCTGGATCCGAAAGCCAGGCTTGGTGATTCCGGTGTTGATCGTGTTGCTTGCCATCGGCTTTGCCGTCGCACCCGGATTCTTTGCCAGCGGCGATCCGTTGTCCGGTGTCCCGGCGGACAAACTGCAGGGCCCGAGCCTGGCTCACTGGTTCGGAACCGACAATCTCGGTCGTGACCTGTACACACGGTTCGTGCACGGCGCCGCGCTGTCCCTGACCGCAACCTTGGTGGCGGTCGGAATCGCATTGGTGGCGGGATCGATAATCGGTTTGCTCGCGGGCTTTGTCGGTGGCGTCGTCGACGCCGTGCTGATGCGCATCGTCGACGTGCTGCTGTCCATTCCGGCGCTGCTGCTCTCGTTGGCACTGGTGACCGCACTCGGCTTCGGCACCATCAACGTCGCCATTGCTGTCGGCGTCAGTATGGTCGCCAATTTCGCGCGAGTGATGCGTGCCGAAGTGATGCGGGTGCGCGGAGCTCAGTACGTCGAGGCCGCGTTCAGTTCGGGTGTGCAGTGGCTCGGTGTCCTGCGTCGGCACGTGCTTCCCAACTCCTACGCGCCGGTGGTCGCGCTGTCCGCTGTCGAGTTCGGGCAGGCAGTACTGGCGGTGTCGGCTCTGAGCTTCTTGGGATTCGGCGCCGTTCCGCCTACCCCGGAATGGGGATCGCTGGTATCCGAGGGACGTAATTTCCTCGCCAATGCCTGGTGGATGACCACACTTCCCGGTCTCGCGATTGTCGCCGTGGTCATCTCGGCACACCGTATCGGCCACGAGATCGAAAGGAACAACCGGCGATGAGCACGACCGAGGAACAGTTGCTTTCCGTCACCGACTTACAGATCGCCTACGGCGCCGAGCCCGCGGTATCCGGCGTGAGCTTCACCGTCGGTCGGGGCGAAGTAGTTGCGGTGGTCGGGGAATCGGGTTCCGGTAAGTCGACCACGGCCCACGCGATATTGGGTCTGCTCGCCGGCAGTGGCCACGTCACCGGCGGGACCGTCGAGTTCGAGGGTGAACAGATCGACTCGTATTCCGACCGTGCGTGGCAGCGAATCCGCGGCGCGCGTATCGGTTTGGTGCCGCAGGATCCGACGACCTCGCTCAACCCGGTGACGAGGATCGGCGACCAGGTTGCAGAAGTCCTCCGGATCCACGGCCTCGCAGACCGTCGCAAAGCCCGGTTGGACGCCGTCGAGGTGCTCGAGCGCGCGGGTATCGACCGGCCGGAAATCCGAGCACGCCAGTACCCGCACGAGCTCTCCGGCGGTATGCGGCAACGCGTTCTGATCGGTATCGCGCTTGTCGCGAACCCGGCCCTCGTAATCGCCGACGAGCCGACCAGTGCTCTGGACGTCACGGTTCAACGGCGCATTCTCGACCATCTCGACGAGCGGATTGCCGAATCCGGTGCCGCCGTGCTCCTGATCACGCACGACCTGGGTGTGGCCGCAGACCGCGCGGACCGGATCCTGGTGATGCAGGGCGGCAGGATCGTCGAATCCGGCCGCACCGCAGATATTCTGGACAACCCGCGAGACGAGTACACGAAGAAACTTCTGAGCTCTGCGCCGAGCCTGTCCTCGGGACCAGTCGTTCGCCCGGTCCGCCAGGACACCAGCCCGCTGCTGACCCTGACGGGAATCACCAAGCACTTCAACGTCGGACGCGGGAGTTCGATCACCGCGGTGAACGAAGTGTCGCTGACTGTTCCGAGGGGTCAGACGGTGTCGCTGGTGGGGGAGTCGGGCTCCGGCAAGTCGACCACGGCGCGCATCGCCGTGCGGTTGGAGCAGGCGGATGCCGGCACCATCTCCTTCGACGGACACGACATCACGAAGGTCAAGGGCAGCGATCTGCGCGAGCTGCGCCGAAAGATCCAGCTCGTGTACCAGAACCCCTATGCATCACTAGACCCGAAATTGTCCGTCCAGGACATCGTTGCGGAGCCGCTGCGGGCCTTCAAGGTTGGTGGACGCAGCCAGCAGCAGACTCGTGCGGCAGAGTTGCTCGATCAGGTTGCACTTCCCGAGCAGTTTCTGAGCCGCAAACCGGCCGAACTCTCGGGCGGCCAGCGTCAACGGGTGGCGATCGCTCGTGCGCTCGCGTTGAAGCCGGACCTGCTCGTTCTCGACGAACCTGTGTCCGCTCTCGACGTCTCGGTGCAAGCGCAGATTCTGGCGCTACTCGACGAGTTGCAGCGCGAACTGGGCCTGACCTATCTCTTCATCTCCCACGATCTTGCGGTTGTTCGCCAGATCAGCGACGTCGTCGGCGTCATGCAGTCCGGGCGATTGCTCGAAATCGGCACTACCACCGAGATTTTCGACAATCCCCGAAACGAGTACACACGCACACTTCTCGACGCGATCCCCGGGCGGGATCATTCGACACGAAAGGCCGAACATGTCCGAGCGTAGTTCCGGAGCATTCCTGGTCGGCCTCGAATTCGAGGGAACCGGAGCTCATCCGTACTCCTGGCGACGCGAGGATTCGCGCGCCGAAGATCTGTTCACGCCCTCGTACTGGGTGGACCTGGTGACCGCCGCGGATCGGGGTGGGGTGGATCTGGCGTTCCTCCCTGACTCGTTCGGACTGCAATCCGAAGGCCGGCACGCAGTGCGCGGGAGATTGGAGGCGGTGGCAACTGCGGCGCGGCTGAGTGCTGTGACCTCGCGTATCGGTCTGATCCCCACTGCGACAGTCACGCACACCGAGCCGTTCCACATTTCCAAGGCCGTCGCGAGTATCGACTACTCGTCTGCTGGGCGGGCCGGTTGGCAGGTCGCGGTGTCCGACACCGCCGAGCAGGCGGCGTTGTTCGGCCGAAAGACAGTGCAGGGTCCTGAGTCTGCGTGGGAGGAAGCGTCCGAGGCTGTCGAGGTGGTCAGTCGGCTGTGGGACAGCTGGGAGGACGACGCCGAGATACGGGACGCTGCGAGCGGACGATTCATCGATCGGGACAAGCTGCACTACATCGACTTCGAGGGAAAGAACTTTTCCGTCAAGGGCCCGTCCATCACGCCGCGCTCCCCGCAGGGGCAGCCGCTGATCGCCGTCGACGCGAGCAGGCCGGAGGCACGCGAACTCGCGGTTGCGCGCGGAGATCTGATTCGGATCTCGGCAACCGATCTCGCCGAGGCCAAAACTACGGCCAAGCTGGTCCACGCGAGTGCCGCCGCCCTCGGGCGCAGCGTCAGGGTTCTCCTCGACGTCGACGTGCTTCTCGGCGCTGATCGCGGAGCCGCCGACGACGCTCTGGCGGAACTCGAGGAATGGGCGGGAGCGCCGTACGCCCCGCACTCGCTGTTCTATCGCGGTGACAGTGCCGGCCTGACTGTCCTCCTTCGCGAGATCGGTGGGCTGGCCGGGGTCGACGGTGTTGTCCTGCGTCCCTTGGCTTTGGCTGCCGCAGTGGAGAAGATCGCGGCGGACGTGGTGCCGACTCTCAATCCGCGACCGACTACCGGCCCGACGCTGCGCGAGCGGTTGGGTTTCGAGTTGCCCGTCAATCAGTTCGCGTAGCGCGAGCAAAGAACAGGAACACCGATGACACAGAACAGGATTCGCAAGCAAGTTCACCTGGGTGCTCACTTCCCCGGCGTGAACAACACCACGGTGTGGACCGATCCGGCGTCCAAGAGCCAGATCGAGTTCAGCTCGTTCGAGCATCTCGCCCGCAGTGCCGAACGCGGATTGTTCGACTTCTTCTTCCTCGCAGAAGGGTTGCGCCTGCGCGAGCATCAGGGCAAGATTCACGACCTCGACGTGGTCGGCCGCCCGGATACGTTCAGTATTCTCAACGCGGTTGCCGGTGTGACAACGCATCTCGGCCTGGCCGGGACGATCAACACCACGTTCAACGAGCCGTACGAGTTGGCCAAGCAGTTCTCGACGCTCGATCATCTCTCCGACGGCCGCGCCGCCTGGAACCTGGTCACCTCCTCGGACGCCTTCACCGGCGAGAACTTCCGCCGCGGTGGCTATCTGGAGCATTCCGAGCGGTACGCACGCGCAAACGAGTTGGTCGACGCAGTACGGACGCTGTGGGACAGTTGGAGCATCGATCGTCCGATCGTCGACCGTGAGCGCGGCGTTTTTGCCACCGACCAGCAGGTCGGTCAGTTCCACCACGCCGGTAAGCAGTTCGATATCACCGGACGCTTCGAAGTTCCTCGGAGTCCCCAAGGGCACCCAGTTCTGTTGCAGGCAGGTGATTCCGACGAAGGACGCGAGTTCGGCGCCGCCAAGGCGGACGCGATCTTCACCGGGCACGGAACGCTCGAAGCAGGCAAGGCGTTCTACGCCGACGTGAAGGGACGCCTGGCCAAGTACGGACGCACGCACGCAGACCTCAAGATTCTCCCCGCCGCCACCTTCGTGCTCGGTGACAACGCCGCGGACGCACAGGAGAAGGCGTATCACATCCGGCGGCAGCAGGTCGGACCCCAGACTGCCATCGCTTTTCTCGAACAGGTTTGGGGCAGAGACCTTTCCCAGTACGACGCCGACGGCCCGTTGCCGAAGGAAGATCCGTCGGACGACGTCAACATCACCCGCGGACGCGTCCGCCACGTCAAGGATCCGCGAGCGGTCGCAGATCAGTGGCGTGCCAAGGCCGAGGCCGAAAACCTCAGCATCCGTGAACTCATCATCGAAGTGACTGCCCGCCAACAGTTCGTGGGTAGCGCCGCCGAGGTCGCTGCCGAGATCGACAGCTACGTCCAGGGCGACGCAAGCGACGGATTCATCCTCGTTCCCCACATCACCCCCGCGGGCCTCGACGAGTTCATCGACACCGTCGTACCGGAACTACAGGACCGCGGCAGTTTCCGGACCGAGTACTCAGGAACCACCCTGCGCAGCCATCTCGGGCTGCGTCACCCGCACGAGCAGGCTGAAGGAGTCCGCGCATCATGACCGTTACCGACACTTCCACCAGCACCTTCACCGGCGATTGGAATGCCTGGCACGCCTCGCGCGACGCCACCTTCGGCGAACCCCTCGGCTGGCTGAGCCTGACTGCGTTGCATTGGCTGGTGGACACCGATTCCACCTTCGCGGACCTGCCCGGTGCATGGCGCGCCGACGCGAATGCCGTTGTCGTCACCGCGACGCCCGCAGACGACCTCTCGATCGACGGCGTCGCAGTGGACGGTTCGGCCACTCTGAATCCGATCGAGGGGGCGCCGGGACTGATCGTCAAGCAGGGCGCGCGGTTGGTCGAGGTCATCCGCCGCACCGGCGAGGTCGCTCTGCGGATCCACGATTCGTCGGCCCCGGCATTGGCGCAATTCAGTGGTATCCCGACCTTCGAGCCGAACCCGCAGTGGCGCATCGAGGGTGTCTTCACAGCCTTCGAGGAGGCTCGCACGGTGACGACAGGTGCGGTCGTCGAGCGCCTCGAGCATCATCACGACGCCCTAGGAACCATCAGCTTCGAACACGACGGTGCAACGTATACGCTGATTGCGTTCGCGGGCAAGGACAACGGCTTTCACATCCTGTTCACCGACGCGACCAGTGGTGTGTCCACCTACCCGGCCGCACGCTCGCTGCACGTGAGCGCACCTGAACCCGGTGGCGCGGTAGTCCTCGATTTCAATCGGGCGTCGAACCTGCCCTGCGCGTTCACCGATTACGCGACGTGCCCGGTGGCCCCCGCCGAGAACCGCCTGGCGTTCGCGGTGGAAGCCGGCGAGAAGACACCGGACACCCGCTCCGAAAGCGGACCGAGGTGAGCGCGCCGCTGTCCGTACTCGACCTCTCGCCGATCAGTGAGGGCGGAACGGCCCGCCAGGCTTTGCGGAACTCGCTGGACCTCGCTCGTTCTGCCGAAGCGTGGGGATACAAGCGTTACTGGGTCGCCGAACACCACTTCGTCGGTGTTGCCTCTTCGTCGCCAGCAGTGCTTGTCGGGCTGATCGCGGCCGCCACCAACACCATTCGTGTCGGCTCGGCCGCCGTGCTGCTGGGCAACAACACGGCGGCTCAGGTGGTCGAGGCCTTCGGTACCGTCGAAGCGTTGTATCCGGGTCGTATCGATCTCGGTATCGGGCGCAGCGGACAGCGTCGGGTGGAGGCACTTCGCGCCGTCGCTGCCGGAACGCCTGCGCCGGCAGAATCGAAGCGAGAGAACGTCGTACGCGACGGCGTCGTGATCCCGGCACCCTTCGATCCAACCGGTCTTCTCACGTCACCGCGGTTGCAGGCGTCGTTCGAGGCATTGGCGTTTCCGGGCGCGCAGGCGCCCGATTTCAAGCAGCAGGTCGACGACATACGCTCGCTCCTGAACGGTACCTACAGAACCCGCGACGGCATCGAATTGCACGCCAGTCCCGGCGAGAATGCCGACGTCGAACTGTGGGTGTTCGGAAGCAGTGCGGGCCCCAGTGCCGAGCTCGCCGGACGACTCGGATTGCCGTTCGGTGCGAATTACCATGTGGCGCCCTCGAGTACGCTCGATGCCGTCGAGGCATACCGTGCAGCATTCCGACCGTCGGCAGTCCTGTCGGAGCCGTATGTCGTCGTCTCCGCGGATGTTGTTGCTGCGGAAGACGATGCGACGGCGAGAGAGTTGGCGTCTACGTTCGGGCACTGGACGCACAGCATTCGCAGCGGACACGGCGCCATCCCGTACCCCGATCCCGCGACAGCGCTCCCACTTTCCGACGCCGACAAAGCAGTGGTGGAGGATCGGCTGATCACGCAGTTCGTCGGTTCACCGTCTACCGTCGCCGACAGGCTCGACAGTTTGCAGAAGCTCACCGGAGCGGACGAATTGGTAATCACCGGGGTGACCCATCGGCACGAGGATCGTCTGCGCTCGTACGAGCTGCTTGCCAAGGAATGGGGACTACCCGCACTACTGGCAGCGTGAGTTTGCCTTGGTCCATTAGTGTCGAGTGATGTTTTCACCTCGAGATGCCCTTGCGGTTGCTCTTGACGTAGCGCGTGAGGGCATGGAGCTCGGGGAGATGCCGATCGGCGCAGTCGTGTTCGACGACGACCGTGTGCTCGGGCGGGCGTATACGCAAGAACGGGCACTCGGCCGACGGGTAGTCCATGCGGACCTTCAAGCGCTCTTGCAGGCCGACGAGGCTCTCGGATTCACTCGAGCGTCCGGTGAATTGACATTGGCGGTCAATCTCGAACCATGTCTCATGTGTATGGGTGCCGCGATCACGCTCGGCGTGACCCGGGTGTGGTTCGCTGAATACGCCACCGGCACTGGCCCCGCCGGGATGCGGGACTGGGCGCGCAGTCTCACCTGACGCCATGGCTTGTAAGGAGGGCCGTGAGGCTCACGCCCCGATAGCGCCCGCGATCATCGGCCACGACGCGCGCATGTCGGCTTCGAAGAGCCCCCAGGTGTGGGTGCCTTCGGGTCGGAAGCTGAACGTCGCGGGAATGCCGAGCTGACCGAATCGCCCCTGCAGGGCAGCGGTGCACATGTTGGTGATGCCTTCGAGGACCGCGCCGGGAACGACGCCGGCGGCCATCGCCAGCGAGTTGATTCCGTCCACCGGGCCGGGGAGGCCGTTGCCGGTCGAGATGAACAGCGCTGTGCCACGCAGTTTCTCGGCGTTGATCAACGGGTCGTGCGCCGCCCACTGCGGGCTACCCCACGGCCCCCACATGTTGGCCGCGTTGCCGCCGCCGAGTATCTCGACCATCGAGCGCACCGCTGCCTGGCCGAGCGGGTCGCCGGCGCGCGGACAGCCGCTGTACGAGCCGACTGCGCGGTAGGTGCCCGGCGACTGGATCGCGAGGTCCAGAACCGGTCCGCCGGCCATCGACACACCACCGAGTGCGTTGACACCGGTCGTGTTGTACCGAGCGTTGACCGCCGCCGGTAGTTCCTTGGTGAGGTACGTCTGCCACTTGTTACGGCCCAGCACCGGATCGTCGGCGTTCCAGTCGGTGTACATGCTGAACTTGCCGCCGACCGGCATGACCACGTTGACGTGTTTGTCGTCGAAGAAGTCACGAACTCCGGTGTTGTTGAACCACGAGATCCCGTCCTCGCCGCCGCCGACACCGGTCAACAGATAGAAGGTCGGGGCCGGGCCTCCTCCGGCCGGCGAAATCACGTCGTTGGCGATCCAGCGGTCCATCGAGGGGGAGTAGACGTCGATGCGACTGACCACGGAATCCGCGCTCGCGGTCGGCGCGCTGAGGCCGAGAAAGCCGGCGGCCATGGCCACCGCCATCGTCAGCCGAACCGTGAAACGACGTGTCTTCATATTTCCCCCCAGGCGCAAGCCGGACAGCGTATTTGTGCCTTCCAACAGTGGCACAATGCGAAGAGGAGTGACGAATGTCCGGGTAACAGTCGTATAAGAAGATGGAGACAATTGCGTGGGATCGCAGTCGCACCACCCCGAATCCGACGTGATTCGGCTGGCCTTCGGGCTGGCCGCGATCACGGCTGGTGCGGCGCGCAGAACCGCTGGTCTCGCACTTGATTCCGTGCAGCGGATCCCTGTCGTCGGTGACGCACTCGACGGCGCGATCACCCAGGTCACCACTCGCGGCACGGAAGCGATGCACTCGACCGTGGAGTTCGCCGACTCGACCTTGCGGACGGTGATCAAAGCTGTCGTCGACGCTGCTCTGTCCGAAGTCGACATCACCAAGATCGTCGTCGACCACGTGGACATCGACAAGATCGCCGAGAACATCGACGTGGACAAGATTGCCGAACGGGTCTCGCTCGAACCGATCATCGACCGGGTCGACGTGGACGAGATCGCAAGCCGCCTCGACGTCAAAGCGGTGATCGATCGCCTCGATCTCGACGGGATAGTCGACACGGTCGACCTCGAACGCCAGGTCAACCGCATCGACCTCGTCAAGATCGCCGACCAGGTCATCGAGGGCGTCGACCTGCCCCAGATGATTCGTGAATCGACCGGTTCACTCTCCACGGAAGCCGTGCACGGAGCTCGAGTGCAGGGCATGCAGGCGGACGACGCTGTCGCCGGCTTCGTCGGGCGACTCTTCGGCCGCGACAACGCACCGTCATCAGATAAACCGTCACCAGAAAAACCGTCGACAGAGACCGATCCGAAGACGAACGCAGGCGAACGCTAGTGGCCCAGGAGAGTTCCGGCCCAGCCGGCATCGTCACCCGTGGACTCGCCGGACTGATCGATCTGGGCGTCGTCCTGCTCCTGATGGGTTCCGTGTACGTGGGCTTCGCCTTCGTCCGACTGCTCTTCTCGCCACAGAGTTTCACTTTCTCGGAACCGGGAATCTTCCTGTCCACGACGGCATTTCTCGGTGTCTCGGTGGCGTATCTGACCGCCTGCTGGGCGACCACCGGTCGGACCGTCGGGTCCCTCGTGATGGGGCTGCGGGTGATCACGTCCGGGCATCGCCTCGTGCGCTGGCCGTTGGCCTTCATCCGTGCGGTGCTCTGCGTGCTCTTCGCCTTCGGATTGCTGTGGTCGGCGGTCGATCGACGACGACGTTCGTTGCAGGACATCGTTCTGCGCACCGAGGTCGTCTACGACTGGCGTCAGGACCCGGATCTGGTGGCACCGCACGGAGGTGAGCACGCATGAGTGAACCGAACCGCCCGGACGAGCGCTTCACCCTTGCCAGCGAGCGCACCTTCCTCGCCTGGATGCGTAGCTCACTCGCCCTGCTGGCCGGAGGCATCGCCGTCGTCCAGTTGGTACCGGAATGGAGTACCGGGTGGGTTCGCACGACTCTCGGTCTGACCCTTATCGCACTCGCGGCGGCAGCCGCACTGGTAGGTATGCGACGCTGGCTACAGGTGAAGAAGGCGCTCGAGGACGGAGCGGCGATGCCGGAACCGCACGCATTGTGGCTGTTTGCACTGGCACTGGCCGGGGTTGCCGTCGCAGCCGGCGTGGCAACGGTGGTCACCAGCCTCGCTCGCTGAGATACGCAGAGAAGTCCCAGCGGTGTCTGGATAGTCTGCAAAGAACGTGAAGCATGTCAGAGAAGTAAACGAAACAGACGACAAGGGAGTGCACTGTGGCGCAGGAACTCAAGCTCGGATACAAGGCATCGGCTGAGCAATTCGGCCCTCGCGAACTGGTAGAGCTGGCAGTTCTGGCAGAGCAGCACGGCATGGATTCCGTTGCGGTGAGCGATCATTTCCAGCCGTGGCGCCACAACGGTGGCCACGCACCGTTCTCGCTCGCCTGGATGACCGCCGTCGGTGAGCGCACCGAGCGCGTGCAGATCGGCACGTCCGTGATGACGCCGACGTTCCGCTACAACCCGGCAGTCATCGCTCAGGCGTTCGCGACGATGGGATGTCTCTACCCGGGACGCATCATGCTCGGCGTCGGCAGCGGTGAGGCTCTCAACGAGATCGCCACCGGCTTCCAGGGCGAGTGGCCCGAGTTCAAGGAACGCTTCGCGCGGCTGCGTGAGTCCGTGCGGTTGATGCGTGAGCTGTGGCTGGGCGATCGTGTCGACTTCGAAGGCGAGTACTTCACCACTCGTGGCGCGTCGATCTACGACGTTCCCGAGGGTGGCATTCCCGTGTACATCGCGGCCGGCGGACCCGTTGTCGCCCGGTACGCGGGACGTGCCGGTGACGGCTTCATCTGCACCTCCGGAAAGGGCATGGAGCTCTACACCGAGAAGCTGCTTCCAGCCGTTACCGAGGGCGCAGCCAAGGCCGAGCGCGACGTCGCCGACATCGACAAGATGATCGAGATCAAGATCAGCTACGACACCGATCCGGAGGCTGCACTCGAGAACACCCGCTTCTGGGCTCCGCTGTCCCTGACGCCGGAGCAGAAGCACAGCATCGAGGATCCGATCGAAATGGAAGCCGCTGCCGACGCTCTGCCCATCGAGCAGGTGGCCAAGCGCTGGATCGTCGCTTCCGATCCGGACGACGCCGTCGAGCAGGTCAAGGCCTACGTCGATGCCGGTCTCAATCACCTGGTGTTCCACGCACCGGGCCATGATCAGCGCCGGTTCCTCGAACTGTTCGAGCGTGACCTCGCGCCTCGCTTGCGTGCTCTGGGCTGATCCTCGAGATCAACTGAACGGTGTCTGCCACTCGACGTGTGGCAGGCACCGTTCGTCTTTCTCGTAGCCGCCGGTTGTCGGCACGAGCGTGAGCGTGACCACGATCAGTCGCAAGGTGGGCGGCGGCCCACACTAGGCTGTTGGGCATGCCAGAAGCGCCCGCTGCCGTGTCGAGTGTCTACGTCGCCTCTCCTGAAGGTGATACCGGAAAATCCACCATCGCGCTTGGCGTGCTACAGATGCTGTGCGCGACCGTCGCCCGGGTCGGTGTCTTCCGCCCGATCGCCCGCTCTACCGAGGAAACCGACTACATCCTCGAACTGCTGCTCGAGCACACCACCGCCGATCTCTCCTACGCCGACGCACTCGGCGTCACCTACGAGCAGGTTCACGCCGATCCTGAAGCCGCGCTGGCCGACATCGTCGCGAAGTACCACACCGTGGCCGAGCAGTGCGACGCCGTCGTCATCATCGGAAGTGACTACACCGACGTAGCAAGCCCGAGCGAGCTGAGCTTCAACGCCCGCATCGCCGTGAACCTCGGCGCGCCGGTTCTGCTGGCGGTACGCGGCGCTCGGCGCAGTGTCGAGGAGGTCGCCCAGCTCGCGCATCTATGCGCCGCCGAGTTGGCCGCCAACCACGCTCATCTGCTCGCGGTCGTCGCCAATCGTTGCGATCCCGACAAGCTCGACGAGGTCACCGCAGCGCTGTCCGACATCGGTGTTCCGACGTGGAGCCTGCCGGAGATTCCGTTGCTCGTCTCGCCCACGATGGCCGAGTTGATGGAGGCCACCGGCGGCGAGTTGTATTCGGGTGACCCGGAACTGCTGCACCGCGAAGCGCTCAAGGTGATGGTGGGCGGCATGACCGCCGAGCACATCCTCGAGCGTCTGGTCGAGGGCATGGTCGTCATCGCACCGGGCGATCGCTCGGACGTACTGCTCGCGTTGCTCAATGCGCATGAGGCGGAGGGATTTCCGTCGCTCGCGGGCATCATCATGAATGGCGGGATCACGCCGCACCCGGCCATCGCGGCGTTGATGGCCGGCCTCAAACAGCGTCTTCCGATCCTGACGACAACCCTCGGTACCTTCGACACCGCAAGCGCCGCAGCCCAAACCCGCGGACGCGTGGCAGTCGGTTCGCAGCGCAAGGTCGACACCGCGTTGAGCTTGATGGAACAGCGCGTCGACGCCGACGTCCTGATGGACCGACTGGCACTGCCGATCCCGTCCGTCGTGACCCCACAGATGTTCGAGTACAAGCTGATCGATCGTGCTCGACGCGATCGCAAGCACATCGTCCTGCCTGAGGGTGACGACGACCGGATCCTGCGCGCGGCCGGCCGGCTGCTGCAGCGCCAGGTTGCCGACCTGACGATCCTCGGTGACGAACCCAGTGTGCGTCGACGCGCAGCGGAACTCGGCGTCGACATCAGCGGCGCGCAGGTACTCGCACCCGCGCAGTCCGAGTACACCGAGCGCTTCGCACAGGAATACACCGCGCTGCGTGCTCACAAGGGCATGACCATCGAGCGGGCCCGCGAGGTGATCGCCGACATCTCGTACTTCGGAACGATGATGGTGCACTTGGGAATTGCCGACGGCATGGTCTCCGGTGCCGCCCACACCACCGCTCACACGATTCGACCCTCGTTCGAGATCATCAAGACCGCCCCCGGTGTCTCGACGGTCTCGAGCATCTTCCTGATGTGCCTGGCCGACCGCGTTCTCTCCTACGGTGACTGCGCCGTGGTTCCGGACCCGACGTCGGAGCAGTTGGCGGACATCGCGATCTCGTCCGCACAGACGGCGTCGCAGTTCGGGATCGATCCGCGCATCGCGATGCTCTCGTACTCCACCGGCGATTCGGGCAGCGGAGCCGACGTCGACAAGGTTCGCACCGCGACCGCTTTGGTGCGCGAGCGTCGACCGGATCTGTTGGTGGAAGGGCCCATTCAGTACGACGCCGCCGTCGAGCAGAGTGTCGCCGACAAGAAGATGCCGGATTCGCTGGTGGCGGGCAAAGCAACGGTGTTCGTGTTCCCGGACCTGAACACCGGCAACAACACGTACAAGGCAGTGCAGCGTAGCGCCGGTGCTATCGCCGTCGGGCCGGTTCTGCAGGGACTGAACAAGCCGGTCAACGACCTCTCGCGTGGAGCGTTGGTCCAGGACATCGTCAACACCGTGGCTATCACGGCAATACAGGCACAGGGAGCGCAAGCGTGAGCGACGGCACCGTACTGGTCATCAATTCCGGCTCGTCATCCATCAAATTTCAACTCGTGCATCCGGATACGGCGGAATCGGTGGCACACGGTCTCATCGAGCGCATCGGTGAGCCCGACGGCCACATCGTCTACAACCACCGCACCGGAGTCGAAGACCGGAGCCTTCCGATCGCCGATCACCGCGCAGGTCTGAAGATGGTGCTCGACATCGTCGCCGAGGTCGGGCGGCCGCTGAGTGAGGCCGGAATCATCGCAGTCGGTCACCGAGTCGTGCACGGTGGTGACATCTTCTATTCGCCGACTCTCATCGACGACGGCGTCGTGAAAGCCATCGAAGATCTGTCGAACCTTGCGCCGCTGCACAATCCCGCCAACGTGATCGGTATCGAGGTGGCGCGCGAAGAACTGCCAGACGTTCCGCACGTCGCAGTGTTCGACACCGCCTTCTTTCACACACTGCCCGCGGCGGCGTCCACCTATGCGATCGATCGGGATGTGGCCAAGGCCAACCAGATTCGCCGGTACGGCTTCCACGGGACCTCACACGAATACGTGTCTGGACGGGTCGCGGAGTTCCTCGGCAAGGATCCCGCCGAGCTGAATCAGATAGTCCTGCACCTCGGAAACGGCGCTTCGGCCTCGGCAATCAAGGGCGGCAAGGCCATCGACACCACGATGGGCCTCACCCCGCTCGAGGGTCTTGTCATGGGCACCCGCAGCGGCGACATCGATCCAGGCATCATCTTGCACCTCAATCGCAACTCGGGAATGAAGGTCGACGAGATCGACGACCTCCTCAACCGGCGCTCCGGTTTGAAGGGACTGTCGGGAGTCAACGATTTCCGTGCCCTGCTCGCACTGATCGAGGGCGGCGACCAAGACGCACAACTTGCGTACGACGTTTACGTACACATGCTCCGTAAGTACATCGGCGCCTTCATCGTTCAACTCGGTGGCGTCGACGTCATCACCTTCACCGGCGGTGTTGGCGAGAACAACGTCGACGTACGACGCGACAGCCTGGCCGGGCTTTCCCGTCTCGGTATCGAGGTCGATCCGGCTCTCAACGAGGCGAAGAGTCGCGACGAGCGTCGTATCTCCGCATCCTCGTCGGCTGTCGAGCTGCTGGTGGTCCCCACCAACGAGGAGTTGGCGATCGCCCGCGCGGCGAAGGCTTTGGTGGCCGCACTGTAGGTTTCTGCAGCACTGTAAACCTCGGGGCGTCCGTCAGAAATTGCTGCGCGGACGCACCGCATTCGCCCGGTCCACGAGGGCGTAGCGGTGCGTGCGGGAGGTCGTGGCGCGAGCGAGGGCGCGAAGGCAGGCTTCGGCTCCGGTGCGCAGACCTTGCTCGGTGAAGGGCAGGTCGAGGATGGGTTCGAGTTCGGTGTGCGAGCGATTGCCGTAGCGAATCCAATCGAGGGCCGTGCCCAACACCAGGGTTCGCATCTGCAGGCTTCGGCTCTCTTCAGCAGGCAGCGCCCGAACACGACGGGCGGCTTCCCGCAGAGTCGATTCGTCGAGTTCGGCGATCGGAACGCCGGACAGCATCGTCAGAGCGCTGGACATCCGTGCGACGTTGTAGTGCCGGGAAGACGTGGGTACTTCGTCGAGGGCGGCGATGGCTGCCTTCTTGTTGCCGTGATCGGCGAGTTGTCGGGCGAGCCCGAATGCTGCGCTGACGTAGTTCCGTTCGGTCCGCCAGACGGTGCGGTAGTACTTCTCGGAGAAGCGGCACCATTGGTCCGGGTCGTCGCTCTCCCAGTGCTGGAGGATCAGTTCTGCCGTCGCTGCCAACGCCAGCTTTGGTGCAGCCTCGCCGGGCAGTGCGGTGAGAACTGTCTCGAAGTGACTGAAAGCGGGCTCGAATCGGTCCAGTTGTAACGCCGCAAGTCCTCGATACCACTCGATCTTCCAGTGGTCCCCGATGTTCTGCTGGAGTTCGCCCAGAACTGTCAGTGCGGTTTCCGGATCACCGAGATCGAGATGAGCTTTGGCCTCGGCCAGTCGAACTTCGCCCGAGACGGCGGCCGCCGGTGTGCCTGACGTTCGGTCGATTCCGTTCTCGCGGGCATGCTTGAGAGCATCGAGAGTCTGAGACGGTTCGCTGTGCACCGCTGCCGCCAGCAACGGCGCGCTGGGATCGGTGGGGTCGACCAACGGAATGGGAAGTGCGTGCGCAACTTCGCGCGGATCGAGAGCGGCGTCGTGGCTGACACCGTCCACGTACACATCGGTTTGCCCGACCAGTTCATCGGTGCCGAAAGACGTTCGCTGCCTGCTGAACACGAGCGAGAGTCCGGGATTCTCCTGCCCGGTCTGCTCGGCGAGGATTTCTCGCAGAACGCCGGTGAGTTGTCCCGCGATTTCCTCGGCGGACTGGAATCGCTTCTTCGGATCCGGGTCGGTAGCGCGTAGCAGTAGACGGTGAAAGAACTCGTGGTCGCGCAGTAGTGGCTCGTCCTCGGGTTCGGGAAGGCCGTCGAGGTACCGTCCGTGCTTCGAAGGCATGTCGAGGGTGAGAACCGCGAGTGTTCTTCCAACGGTGAAGATGTCGGAGGCGATGGTCGGACCGGTCTCGATGATCTCGGGTGCTTGATAGCCGGCGGTACCGTACAGGTACCCGTAGTCTTCGATTCCGGACACGGCGCCGAGATCGATCAGCTTCAACTGATCCTCGGTGACCATCACGTTCTCGGGTTTGAGGTCGTTGTAGGCCAGGCCGGTGGAATGCAGATAGCTCAGCGCCGGAAGGATTTCCAGTACATAGCCGATTGCCTGCTCGATCGGCATGTGCTTGCCGTCCGGGAATTCGGCCAGCACCTCGCGCAATGATCGCCCACCCACGTACTCCATGACGATGTACCCCATGGGTGTGCCGTCCGGGCGCGGATGCTCGACGAAGTTGAAGATCTTGACGATGCTGGGGTTGGCGACCTCGGCGAGGAACTGACGCTCGGCCACCGCAACGGCTTGCGCTTCGGAATCACCGAAATGCAAGAGCCCCTTGAGAACTACCCACCTGTCGCTGACATTGCGATCGATCGCGAGGTAGATCCATCCCAGGCCGCCGTGCGCGATGGGCCCTTGAACCTCGTACTGACCGGACACCAATTCGCCCTCTTCGAGAAGTGGGCGGAAGTCGAAAGTGGAACCGCACTTGGGGCAGGTGCCGTGCTGAGTTGCCTTGGTGCTTGCGCTCTTACGACCGACTGGTTCGTTGCATTTCCAACAGAAGCGTTTCCGCTCGGGGACGGTCGGGTCACTCATCACCGCAGATGCGGGGTCGATCTGCGGGACGGGGGGAACCTCGACCAGGCCGCCGCCGAGGCGCAGCTTTCGCCCCGACCGGCTGCGGCGGGATCGAGTGGAGCGGCCGGTCGGGGAGGAGGACGCGGACGGCGTGGTTGCTCGTATCTGGGCCGAGGTCGGTTCGAGACGCTCGTAGGCGCCCGTGGCTTCGGGCTCGGGCCGCTCGTAGGCGCCGGTGGCTTCGGGTTCGGGACGCATGGAAGCCTGCGTGGCGTCGGGCTCGGGGCCGGTTTCTTCGGTCATGTCAGCCTCAATCCCGGTAGACGGCCGGCGGGGGACCGGGCGAAGGACCGAGGACGCTGAGCCAGCGGTCGTAGATACGGTTCCAGGTCCCGTCGCTCCGGATCCGATCCAGTGTTCCGTTGACGAATCGGACCAAGTCGGGGTTGTCCTTGTTCACTCCGATTCCGTACGGTTCGACGCCCAGTGAGCCACCGACCATCATCAGATACGGGTCTTGCGAGGCGAGGCCCGCGAGGATCGTGTCGTCGGTGCTGATCGCGTCCACCTGCCCCTGCTGGAGGACGACGAGGCAGTCGGACCACATCGGGACGGTGACGACGGTGGCTTCGGGTTGGAGTTGCTGGATTCGAGTCGCCGAGGTCGTTCCCCGGGCAGCGCAGACCCGCTTGCCTGCGAGGTCGTCGATGCCGCGGACGGATGACCCCTGCAAGACCTGAATTCGTTGTTCAGCGGAGAAGTACTGCGTCGAGAAGTCGACCTTCTCGCGCCGCTCGCACGTGATGGTCATGGTCTTGACGACCACGTCGACCATCGATTCCTGGAGCGCGGCGATCCGATCGTCCGACGTCAGGATTCGGTACTCGATCTTCTCCGGGTCACCGAGCAGATCTCGGGCGATTTCGCGGGCGATGTCCACGTCGAAACCCTCGAGGCGCCCGGTGGCCGGATCGCGAAAGCTCATGAGGTTGGAACCGGTGTCCAGGCCCACGATCAGCCGCCCGCGGGCGCGGATGGCGTCGAGGCTCGGCGTGGGTGGCTGCGGAGATGCGTCTGCGGGGGTGGGCCGCAGGCTCGCGGTGAGGTTGGTGCACGACGCGGTAGTCGTCGGTGTCGGGCTGGGAGCGATGGTGGCCTCGGCCGGCAGCGGCGGTTCCGTGTACGACGTGGCGCCTGCGTTGTCCAAGTCTTCGGCTCGATCCGCACCGCAACCGGCGAGCACCAGCATGGCCGCTGCCAGAACCGCGACACATACGGCCGGGCTCTTCCTCCGCATCACCGGTACTCCCGTCACTGATACTCCCGCAGTCGAGGCCAGAATCCGATGAAGATTCCGGCAACTCCGAGAACTGCCAATACAGACATGCCCGGTGCGGAGGCAGCCAACACCCGGGAGGCGTACGAGACGTCGGACCGAAGATTCGTGCGCGAATCCACGATTCCCTGCCAGAGTTCGTGATCGAGCTTTCCGTACTCCGCGGCCGAATCCTGTTCTCCGGCGCCGATGGTGATGGCTGCGGC
The DNA here is from genome assembly GCF_029457415.1 of Rhodococcus sp. RCBS9. Classification (NCBI taxonomy): domain Bacteria; kingdom Bacillati; phylum Actinomycetota; class Actinomycetes; order Mycobacteriales; family Nocardiaceae; genus Rhodococcus; species Rhodococcus sp. RCBS9. The sequence continues at coordinate 4,193,621 of NZ_CP120422.1, forward strand.
GGACGTGAAGTCGCCGTTTCCGAGACGGTCGTACATGCGCGTGTGCGCAGCCACCCACTGCTGGCGCGAGTCGAGTGCGGCGGTCAGCACTTCGCTGTTCACTCGGGCGCGTTCGTCGCTTTGCAGGCCCTCGAGGATGTCCCGCAGAGCATCGACCTTGCGGGTGAACGTCACGTTGTCCTCGGCGGTCGAATCCCGCCTCGCCAGCGTGAGGGTTTCCACGGTGCGTGCTTGCTGCGCCATGATTCGTGCCTCGGTCAGTTCGTGCAGTGGCTCGGCCCCGGCGTCGAGCGCGCGCCCGGTGGCCAGTGCGGAGACCAGTCCGACCGTGAGCAGCCACAGCAGAGCTGCAGCGACCGCGAGCGAGGCAAGGATCAACCCGAGATTGAAGCGTCGGCGACTCTTGCGGGAGAAGTACATCTGTGTCGCCACCAGCGCGCACAGCACGAAGACGAACGCCACGATCGGCCACCACGGTGGAGTCTCGAAATCGCGCTGTACTTGGGAGACCAGCGTCTCCTGCGAGGCGTGCAGTTGCTGGGCCATCGGCAGCAGCGAGGTCTGCATCAACTGGGAGGCCTCGCTCAAATATGCTGCCCCGACCGGGTTTCCGACGCGATTGTTCGCCCGTGCAGTTTCGACCAGCCCGGTGTAGACCGAGAGGTCGGTCGAGATGGTGGTCAACGCGCTGTGACCGGCAAGATCGGTCGAGTCGAGACCGGCCGACGCCTGGACGATCTCCGCAGAGGCCTCACCGATCGACTGCGTGTATCGGTCGCGGACTTCGGCGGGTTCGAGGCCGCCGGAGATGAAGGCGGTGGCCGCGGCGGCGTCTGCCAAGGACAACGCACTGTAGAGATTCTGGGCCGAGTTGGCGAGAGGCTCGGTTTCGACGAGGAGGAGGTCGAGGTTCGCCTGGCGGTTCTCGATCGCTGCGGTGGCGAGGAGTCCGGCGATCAAAGTGATCGCGATCAGGATCAGTCCGACGACGGTCAACCGGCCAGGCGTCGAGGACATGAAGGCCTGCAGTTCGCGCCGCAGAAGTGCCTGCTCGTCCTCCGCCGACACTGATGTGGCCTCGGAGGGCGGCAGCGACCGGGGTTCGATGGACGGGACGACACGGTCGACCATCGAGCACCTCACTTCGCTGTAGGCGGGCTACCGAGAAATGATGCCGCCGAGAAATGATTCAGGGCATCTTCGCGAGCATATAAGCATCACCTACACCTGGAGCAGTTTGAAACGGTTAGTGTGGGACAACGGCGAGAGCAGGCGGAGCGAGGTAGTCGATGCGTGGTGACGGTGACGGTTGGTCCATCGGATCGGACGGTACTCGGCATTGGGGTAAACACGGAGCTGCAGGACTGCTTCTTCGTGCCCCCGATTCGGACGGATCACCCATGGTCTTGCTGCAGCATCGTGCGGCGTGGAGCCATCAGGGCGGAACGTGGGCACTGCCCGGCGGTGCGCGGGACTCACACGAGAGCACGACGCACGCTGCCGTCCGGGAAGCACACGAAGAAGCAGGTATCGCCGAGGACGCCGTCCGTGTCCGCGGGGAAGTAGTGACGATGCGGGCCGAGAGCGGGTGGACTTACACCACCGTCGTGGCTGACGCGGCGCATCCACTGTCGACGGTTGCCAATGGTGAGAGCACCGAGTTGCGGTGGGTACGCGAAGCCGACGTCGACTCACTGCCGCTGCATCCGGGCTTCGGTTCCTCATGGCCCGACCTCCGGACCGAGCCTGTTGTGGCCGTGGACGGCGATCCGCACACCGTCGTGCTCGAGGACGGCGGATTCGGATGGTTGTCGGGTAGTTCCCGCCACGGCAGTGACCAGGCAGGCAGCGACCAGGCAGGCAGCGACCAGGCACGCGGTGACCAGGCAGGCAGCGACCAGAACCTGTCCGAGGCGAGCAGTACCCAGTCGTAGCAGTCGAGTCTTCACAGTTCATACACAGCAGAAGGGCCGGACTCCGCGGGAGTCCGGCCCTTCGGTGTTTCGGTCGTCGACCGAAACGAGGCTCAGCTGAGCGAGTTCAGCGCCGTGATGAAGCTGACCGCGGTGATACCGAGCTTGAGCAGCTCGCTGATCTTGCCGAGGTTCAGGTCTTCGAGCGATTCGGTGCTGAGCGAGCCGGTGTCGAGGGATCCCATTTAGTGCTCCTAGGTTCAGTTAGTAACTGGAGGTAAACTACAACAAACCGAATGGGATGTGACACGCAATCGAAGCAACTGTGAGCAAGATCACTTAATCCGACTTTTCGGACATCCAATCGCACCTAGGAACTGGGAGTTTGTTGTCTGATCGGACAACTTCCGTTCACAATTCGAGTCAGGCGTGCTGACCCGTAACTGTGCGGAAATCGCCCGGCAAACACTTGACGAACGCCAGTTACCGGCTTTCAGCGCCCAGCGACGGCTGCGGCGAGGCGTTGCGCGGCCGCCTGGGGATCCGATGCTTGCGTGATTGCACGCACGACGACGATGCGCGTGGCGCCGGCATCGAGCAGCTCTGGCAGACGTTCTTCGTCGATGCCGCCGATCGCAAACCAGGGCCGCGGCGGTGCGGCGTCGGCGGTCGATCGAACCAGTTCCAAACCGGACGCACTTCGATTCGGTTTGGTCGGTGTCGCCCAGACCGGCCCGGTACAGAAGTAGTCGACGCCCTCTTCGATGGCGGCCAGACTCGCCTGCGCGCGACTGCTCGTCGAACGGCCGATGACTACGTCTTCACCGACAACGGTTCGCGCGTAGGGGACGGGAATGTCGTTCTGGCCGAGGTGGAGGATGTCGGCGCCGGAAGCCATCGCGAGATCCGCGCGATCGTTGACGGCCAACAATGCGCCGTGGCGTCGCGCTGCGGTCGCGAGAATGCCCAGCGCCACCAGTTCGTCCTTGGCCTCGAGCGGGCCGAACTCGCGCTCACCGGCAGAGCCTTTGTCACGCAATTGGATGATGTCGACTCCGCCGGACAATGCTGCCTCGGCGAACTGCGCGAGGTCGCCTTTCTCGCGGCGCGCGTCGGTGCACAGGTACAGCCGTGCTGCTGCCAGGCGCTCGCGCCGGTCGATGTCGTTACTGGGATGTGTGGGGTGCACGGAGCAAACGGTAGCCTCTAGGGAGCAAGGTTCGACACGGGAGTCCTGAAACGTCGTCGTCACTTTTTGTCGTGACTGCGAGGTTCGTAGGGCTGAGAGGGGATCGCGACCAGATCCCGACCGTCAGACCTGACCCGGATCATGCCGGCGCAGGAAGTGGAGGTGGAGTTTCGTGAGTACACACGCTCGTACGGTGTCGGTTGTCGGCGGCGGTGTCATCGGTCTCGCTATCGCGTGGCGAGCAGCCCGCGACGGGTGGGCCGTTCGGTTGTACGACCCGTCCATTGGATCAGGTGCTTCGTGGGTGGCGGGCGGAATGCTTGCCCCGCTTTCCGAAGGCTGGCCGGGTGAAGAAACCGCGTTGACAATCGGTGCAGCGTCCCTGGAACGGTGGCCGACGTTCGGTGAGGAGCTCGGAAAATTCGGGCAATCGGTCTTCACCGCGGACAGCTCGCTGACGGTTGCACTCGACGCTGCCGACGCGCAGGACCTGCAGACCATCGCCGAGTGGGTGAGCTCGCAGGGGCACGAACTCGAAGTTCTCGGTCGCGCGCGCATCCGTGAACTCGAACCGATGCTGGGCCGGGGCATCCGGTCGGGGTTGATGGCTGTTGGTGAGTCCGCCGTCGACAACAGACTTCTGCTGGCGGCGTTGCAGAAGGCCTGTGCGGAATCCGGCGTCGAATTGATCGCGCGGGCCGTCGACGACCTCGCCGAACTCGATACCGATCAGATAGTGCTCACCGCCGGTATCGCGTCACCCAAGCTGTGGCCCGGGCTACCTGTACGCCCGGTCAAGGGCGAAATCCTTCGCTTGCGCAGTAGGCCTGGAGTCACCCCGGCGCCCAGCCGCACCATCCGCGGAAGCGTCCACGGGCGGCCCGCCTACCTCGTCCCGCGCGGTGACGGAATCGTCGTCGGCGCAACACAATACGAGTCTGGTGAGGACACACAGGTCACGATGGCCGGAGTACGGGACCTGATCAACGACGCCGAGGCACTGATGCCGGCGATCGGCGAATACGAACTGTACGAGTGCGCGGCAGGTCTGCGTCCCATGACGCCGGACAACCTGCCGTTGATCGGGCGCGTGTCCGATCGTGTTGTCGTCTCCACCGGGCACGGCCGCAACGGAGTCCTGCTGACGCCCGTCACCGCCGATGCGACGGTCGCGTTGCTGAACGGCACATCTTTGGTCGAGGTAAAAGGAACCGAACCCGAGCGGTTCGCAGTAGCTAAGGAAAATTCATGAGTGAGCAGGTCCCGATCGGGATCACCGTCAACGGCGAAGATCTCGAGTTCGATCGAGCAGTCACGGTGACCGAACTTCTGACGCACCTCGAGTTGCCGAGCAAAGGCATCGCCGTCGCCGTCGACGGTGCGCTCTTTCCTCGCGGGCGTTGGGACGAATCCGTCGGACGTGGTTGGGAAATCGAGATCCTCACGGCGGTGCAGGGTGGCTGAGCAGGACCTTCTCACTATCGCGGGCCGCAGTTTCGGTTCCCGGCTCATCACGGGGACAGGCGGCGCCGCCAACCTTGCGGTGCTCGAGGAAGCGCTTGTCGCCTCCGGTACCGAACTGACCACCGTCGCGATGCGGCGAGTCGACGCGGCCGGCGGCACCGGCGTTCTGGACCTGCTTCGTCGCCTCGGAATCGAACCGTTGCCGAACACCGCCGGGTGTCGAGGCGCCGCCGAAGCGGTCCTGACGGCGCAGTTGGCACGCGAAGCGCTCGAGACGAACTGGGTCAAACTCGAAGTCATCGCCGACGAGCGGACTCTGCTGCCCGACGCAATCGAACTCGTCTCCGCCGCAGAACAATTGGTGGACGACGGATTCACCGTCCTGCCGTACACGACGGACGATCCGGTGCTGGCGCTTCGCCTCGAAGAGGTCGGCTGCGCGGCAGTCATGCCGCTCGGTTCACCCATCGGGACAGGGCTGGGTATCGCGAATCCGCACAACATCGAGATGATCGTCGAGCGCGCCGGTGTGCCCGTCATCCTCGACGCCGGAATCGGAACGGCCAGCGACGCCACCCTTGCCATGGAGTTGGGCTGCGACGCCGTCCTGCTTGCGACAGCGGTGACGCGGGCCAAGAATCCCGCGTTGATGGCGTCGGCGATGCGGCACGCAGTGGTAGCAGGTTTCGAAGCGCGTCACGCCGGCCGGATTCCCAAGCGGTTCTGGGCCCAAGCATCGTCCTGACGGACCATTTCCGGGTGTTTTCTCAGGGTTATGCCCGGATTATCCGGCTTCGTGTCCTACCTGAGTACCACTCGGAACTAGACCTGTGGCCGATGTGCTGGTCATTGCCGGTAGGGCAAAGTTCTCCTCATGATTGAACTGAGGGGATTGACCAAGGTTTACGGACCGACGAAAGCGGTGGACGATTTGTCGTTCACGGTCAAGCCGGGCATCGTGACGGGCTTCCTGGGCCCGAACGGTGCCGGTAAGTCGACGACGATGCGGATGATCCTGGGTTTGGATCAGCCGACGTCGGGTGCGGCGTTGATCGAGGGCAAGCCGTACCGCGAGCTCAAGACGCCATTGCGGACGGTCGGTGCGTTGCTGGATGCGAAGTGGGTGCACCCCAATCGCAGTGCGCGGGCGCATCTGCAGTGGATGGCTGCTTCGAACGGGATCCCGAAGTCCCGCGTCGACGAGGTGCTCGGGTTGGTCGGATTGTCCGAGGTGGCGGGTAAGAAGGCCGGCGGGTTCTCGCTCGGTATGTCGCAGCGTCTCGGGTTGGCGGGTGCGTTGTTGGGGGATCCGAAGGTGTTGTTGTTCGACGAGCCGGTCAACGGTCTCGATCCGGAGGGCATCGTCTGGATTCGTAAGTTCATGCAGCGGTTGGCGGCCGAGGGCCGCACGGTGTTGGTGTCGAGTCACCTTCTGTCGGAGATGGCGCTCACGGCGGAGCAGTTGGTGGTGATCGGTCGGGGTCGGTTGATTTCGGATTCGACGGTGGCGGAGTTCGTGGATCGTTCGTCGGAGTCGACGGTGCGGGTGCGTAGTCCTCAGCTCGATGCGTTGCGCAGTGTGTTGCTCTCGCAGGGGCTGACGGTGCGTGAGGACGGTTCCGGTGTTGCCCCGGCATTGGTGGTGGTGGATTCGACCACCGATGTGATCGGTGGTTTGGCTGGTTCGCAGGGAATCGTGTTGTACGAGTTGGCTTCTCAGCAGGGGTCGCTCGAGGATGCGTTCATGAAGTTGACCGGGGACGATGTCCAGTACCACGCATCCGGTATCGATCCGGGTGCCGGAGCCCACCACGCAAATACACAGCAGGCAAACACGCAGCAGGCTATGGGAGGTGCACTGTAATGGCTGTTCTCAGTGCTGAACGTATCAAGATCACCACGACCAAGTCGCCGCTGTGGTGCTCGGTCATCATCGTCGTGCTCGCGCTCGGCTTCGCGGCCATCATGGGCGCGGTTGCCAAGTCGGCTCTGACGTCCTCCGACGTCCAGGGAGCACCGGACCTCGACACCGCCGTTGCCACGGCCGGCATCTCGGGTTTCGGAATCATGGTTCTCATGATCATGGCGGCCCTCGCGGTCACCAGTGAGTACCGCTTCGGGACCATCCGCACCACCTTCCAGGCAGTTCCGAACCGTGCCTCGGTTCTGATCGCCAAGGCCGGCCTCATCGGTGCCTTCGGTGCGGTGCTGACGTTTGTCCTCGCTTTCGGGTCCTACGCGGTGGCCAAGGCCATGGCCGGTTCCGAGGCCAGCACGGGTCTGACCCTGTCGACCGGCGATGACTGGCGTGCGATCTACGGCATCCCGGTTTACGCCTTCCTGTGCGTGATCCTCGCTGTCGGCGTCGGATCGATCATCCGTCAGTCGGCCGGCGCTATTGCGTTGCTCCTGCTCTGGCCGCTGCTCATCGAGAGCCTGTTCGGACTGTTCGGCAGTGTCGGCGAGAAGATCACTCCGTTCCTGCCGTTCGCGAATGCAAACCACTTCCTCAGCCCTGGTGGCGGAAGCCTTGATTTCCACTGGGGACCCTGGGGCAGCCTGATTTACTTCGCGGCCTTCGTTCTGGTGATTTTCGGAGCAAGTATCGTCATCGTGAATCGTCGCGACGCCTGATCTTGTCGCTCCCTCGGTAGGTGTTGTCGGGAGACCTACCGAGAACAAGGAGTGACAGCAGAGTAGGGACCCAGTACGAAAAACCATTCGTACTGGGTCCCTTTCCTGTGCTCCGGCCGATATCCTCCGAAGATGAGACTCTTCGGTGTGGTTGTGGTCGCAATGGCTGGAGCACTCGTGGTGAGTGGATGCGCGTCGGGAAGTGAAGCGGCCGTCCCGACAGACCCGGTTGCATTCTCCGAGACCGTCACCGTCGACGCCGTGACCGGGCATCTGGAGCAACTCGAGAAGATCGCCGCCAACAACGAGGGCAATCGATCGGCCGGTACCCCCGGCTATGACGCCAGTGTCGACTACGTGGCAAACCTGCTCGAAGACAAGGGTTTCGAGGTCAGCACCCCGGAATTCGACTTCAGCTCCTTCGATCCCGGCACCGAATCCCTGAAAGCCGCTGACGGCTCCGATGTTCCGGTGCGGGCGCTGACATATTCCACCTCCACGGGACCGACCGGAATCACGGCGCGTCTGGTGGCGATTCCCGCCGACGAGACCCCCGGTTGCGAGGCCACCGACTACGACGGCCGCGACGTGAACGGTGCCATCGTGCTGGTCACCCGTGGAGTGTGCCCGTTCGGCGACAAGCAGAAGATCGCCGCTGATCGCGGCGCGGCGGCGTTGCTGGTTGCCAACAACGAGGACGCAATGCTGGGCGGGGCTACCTTGGGTGAACCCGAAGACGCCCGCATTCCGACCGGCGGGGTGAGTAAGGCGTCGGGCGAGGCTCTTGCCGCAGCGCCCGGAGACCTCACGCTGATTCTCGACACGTCGACGGAAACGACGAAGTCGCGCAACGTGATTGCACAGACCAAGACCGGCGCGACCGACAACGTGGTTGTCGTGGGCGCCCACCTGGACAGTGTGCCGGAAGGTCCCGGAATCAACGACAACGGAAGCGGCACCGCAGCCGTGCTGGAAACCGCGCTGCAGATGGGAAGCTCACCGAGCATCGAAAATGCCGTGCGTTTCGCTTTCTGGGGAGCGGAAGAAGTGGGATTGGTCGGCTCCACCCGCTACGTCGAGGGTCTGAGCGATCAGGAACGGGCCGACATCGCCCTGTACCTGAATTTCGACATGCTCGGTTCGCCCAACGCCGGATACCTGGCTTACGACGGCGACAACTCGGATGCCGTCGGGGAGGGGCCCGGGCCCGAGGGGTCGGCGGGCATCGAGCGCACCTTCGTCGATTTTCTCGCCGGGCGAGGGATTGCGGCGGACGGAACGGACTTCGACGGGCGCTCCGACTACGGCCCGTTCATCGAGATCGGGATCCCGGCGGGTGGCGTGTTCAGCGGCGCGGACGAGCGCAAGACGCCGGCACAGGCCGAGAAGTGGGGCGGAGAGGCGGAGGAGACTTTCGACCCGAACTACCACAGTGCCCAGGACAACCTCGCGAACATCGATCGCGAAGCGCTCGCTGCCAACGCTTCTGCAGTAGCCTTCGGAGTTGCGACGTATGCCCAGGATTTGAGCGGACCGAACGGTGTTCCCGTCGGCGATGCCCGGACACAGGCCAGAACCGAATGATCGACTGACCGAATGATCGACTGACCGAATGATCGACTGCGCGAGCGACCAGGAGGCCACTGTGCGAGAACGGCGGCAGCACACTGTCTGTAACTCTGAGTTACGCTTGAGTTATGGCTGATCTGTCCCCGGAGAACACCGACACGGCAGGTGCTTCTTCCTCCTCGGTTCGAGGCGTCGTCGACGTCGTCTTGAACTCTGCGGCAGAACTTAACCGTCGGCAGCAGCTCATCGACGCGCTACGACGCCTCAGGCGGGCACTACCCGGTGATCCAGGGTTTGGGGATCCGCTCTCGCTCGCCGGCCCCGGCGGTGCGCGCGCCGTGGCGCGCGTCGCTGACAGATTGCTCGATCAGAAGCCGGCAGCCACTCGCGAAGTGAGCCTCGGAGCACTGCAGGTGTGGCAGGCAGCGCTGGAAAAGATGGGCCGCGGACGTGGCGATCAAGAACTGACCATCGTCTTCACCGATCTGGTGGGCTTCTCCACCTGGTCGCTCGCAGCCGGTGACGGCGCGACGCTGACCCTTCTGCGTGCGGTGGCGCAGGCCGTGGAAACTCCGATCACCGACAACGGCGGACACGTCGTCAAACGGATGGGCGACGGTCTGATGGCAGTGTTCATTCGCCCGGATGCGGCTTTGAAGGCGGTGTTCACCGCGCAGGACGCGCTCGCGGAAGTCGATCTCGACGGATACACCCCGCGCATGCGCGTCGGCCTACACACTGGTACCCCGCGTCAGATCGGTGACGACTGGCTCGGCGTCGACGTGACCATCGCCGCCCGCATGATGGGCCTGGGCGGCGACGGAAACGTCATGATGTCGGCGACGACTCTCGAGGAACTCGAAGCCGGCACCCTCGAGGATCTCGATCTCACGATCCGGCCATGGCGACGAGGGTTTTTCGCCACGACGCCCAACGGGGTTCCCGTCGACCTGGGAATCTGGCGCGTGCGCCGGAACTAGCGCCCTGGACCTCGAGCGCTAGACCTGGAGCCGCCAGAGCGGGGACACCGGACCGTGTCCCGCGCCGAGGTCGTACGACGCCTCGAGGCACTTGGTCACCCACTCCTTGCCGAACGCCACCGCGTCCGGAACGGAATAGCCGTGTGCGAGAGCGCAAGTGATCGCAGCAGCCAGCGTGTCTCCGCCGCCGTGATCGTTGCCGGTGTCGATCCGGGCACTGCTGAATTCGAGGAAACGGTCGCCGTCGAACAACAGGTCGGTGGACAACTCCGAAGTACGAAGGTGGCCACCCTTGACGATGGACCATTGAGCGCCGAGCGCATGCAGCGCTTCTGCCGCTTGGCGGGCGCTCTTGTCGTCGACGACCTCGATACCGGTGATCAACCGAACCTCGTCGAGGTTCGGAGTGACCACCGTGGCAGCCGGAATCAAGGTGTTGCGGACCGCGTCGAGAGCTTCTTCGTGCAGCAGCGGATCGCCGTGCATCGACGCGCACACCGGGTCGACCACGAGCGGAATCGGACGGTCGCGGCCGATCCCAACCTCGGCGGCAACCGCGGCCACCGCTTCGATGATCGTCGTCGACGCGAGCATTCCCGTCTTCGCCGCACCGACGCCGATGTCCGAGACCACGACCCGCACCTGGTCGGCGACGATCTCCGGCGGAATCTCGTGGAATCCGCTGACTCCCACCGAATTCTGGACCGTCACCGCGGCGACGGCCACGCAGGCGTGCACTCCGCACATCGCCATCGTGCGGGAATCGGCTTGAATGCCGGCTCCGCCACCGGAGTCGGTTCCGGCGATGGTCAATGCCCGAATCGGGGTCTGTCCGGCGGGGGTCAGGGGCAGCAGCTTCACGACGACGAGCCTACCGATCGGACCTGGGGAAACGGCAGTTCGGTCCCACCTCTCGCGGGAACGACGGCGCGAACTGCGATTGCGATCCGGTCGTTCCCGGTGCAAAAATTGGTCGAACCCGGGACAGCGTCGTCGGTAGCTGATTCTATGAGTGGCATGGATCACAGTTATGGAGAGCGTGCGAACGCAGCTGTCGCCGATCGCGCAGGTGCACATCGTGCCGTGGAGGTCGCCGCAATGAACGACATCGAAAATTCGAAAACCGGAACCTCACCGGAAGTCACGCTCGTGGACAATCCGTCGCACGAACGATTCGAACTGCTCTCCGACGACGAGTTGGTCGGCATCCTCGGATACCGCGACGAAGACGAGATTTCGGGGAGCGGAGCCGAAGCGGGCGACGTGGTTGCGTACATGCATACCGTCGTCAAAGAGGAGTACGGCGGGCAGGGACTGGCAGCCGTACTCGTGCAGTTCGCAATGGACTGCGCCCGTGAACGTGAATGGTCGGTACGGCCCGTGTGTACCTATGTTCAGCGGTACCTCGGCGAGCACCCCGAGTATCTGGAACTGCTCGTCGAGGACTAGAAGCCCGAGGGTGCAAACAGACGATCAGGCTCCGAGATTCACGATCACCCGAGATTCACGATCACCGGAGCGTGATCGCTGGCGCCCTTGCCTTTTCGCTCGTTTCGATCGATCTCGGCCGCCTCGACGCGTGCTGCGAATGCCGGTGAGCCGAGGATGAAGTCGATTCGCATACCCTGCTTCTTCGGGAAGCGAAGCTGCGTGTAATCCCAGTACGTGTACACGCCGGGACCGGGTGTGTACGGGCGAACTACGTCCGCGAACCCGGACTCGGTGAAGGCGGTGAACGCAGCTCGTTCCGGCTCCGACGTGTGGGTCTTGCCCTCGAAGAAAGCGGGATCCCACACGTCGTCGTCCGTGGGAGCGACGTTCCAGTCGCCGACCAGGGCGATCTGCGCGTCGGGATCCTGCTTGAGCCAGCCCTCCGCGTCGTCGCGCAGCTTGGCCAGCCAATCCAGCTTGTAGGCGTAATGCGGGTCTTCCAGCTCACGGCCGTTGGGGACGTACAGGCTCCACACCCGCACACCGCCGCAGGTGGCACCGATCGCACGTGCCTCGCGGACCGGGTCTGCCTCGGGATCCTTGTCGAATCCGGGCTGATCCTCGAATCCGATCTGCACGTCCTCCAAGCCGACGCGGGAAGCGATGGCGACACCGTTCCACTGGCTCAACCCGACGTGGGCGACCTCGTAGCCGATTTCCTTGAAGCGTTCGTACGGAAACTGCTCGTCCTTGCACTTGGTTTCCTGCATTGCCAGGACGTCGACGTCGGATCGACCGAGCCAGTCGATGATCCTGTCGGTACGGGCACGGACGGAGTTGACGTTCCAGGTAGCGATGCGCACGAGGGCAAGCCTAGCGTCAGCCGCCGACAGGATCGGTGGCGTATCGGTAGCGGTGGTGTTCGACGAATCCGAGTTGCTCGTAGAGCGCGATCGCCGCGAAGTTGTCCGCCGAAACCTGGAGGTACGCGTGCGTCGCACCGTTCTGGAGACCCCAGGAGAGTAGATCTCCGCAGATCAGCGACCCGATTCCGTGACGACGGTGTTCAGGGGCGACGTGAATGCCGGTCAGTCCTACCCAGCGTTTGTGGTCGGGTGCCTCGGTGAGCGCAGCGCGCCCGATGGCAAGCGTCGTGTCGGTGTTTCCGATCGCGCCGAAAGTTGCAGTGCCCACGACAGCCGTGAGGACCGCCTCGACGTACGCCGGATCGCCGTGGGCGTCGTACATCGACAGCCAGTTGTGGTTGGGGTGGTCGGCGAACGAGGTGACCGGAGGACCGAGCGGCAGCGTGACATTGTCCAGATCGGCGGCCATCACGATGGTTTCCTTCTTGCTGGTCCACCCGTCCGGAGCGGTGCCGAGTCGATCGGGGAGGAGCAGCAGGGTCGGCAGGCCGCGGTCACCGAACCACTGGCGTATCCGCTCGATGGTGCTCGCGTCGAAGCCGGCAACCGCCCCCGCACCACCGAGCGGCAAAGCCGAATTGGCGCGGCCGGTGACACCGTGACCGGCGCGCAGCAACCAACCGTCGATCCACGCCTGCTCGACACCCGGCCACGCCGCCGCAGCAGCCGTTTCGAGGTTTCGAATCTCGCCGATGCGAATCGGGCGGGCCGAGAGACTCTTGAGCGCGATCACCTGATCGGCGGAGACCTGGACCAGCCGACCGTCGCCGGCGCGGACGGCGATGGGATCGGCGCCCTCGAGGATGCCGATGACGTCGGTCATGGGATGCGAATAGCCGGGTGGGAGCTTGTATCGCAAAACCACCCGGCTACCGATCGAAATGTTGCCGTTCAGAGCAGAATTCTCAGTCTTCGTAATCGTCGTCGTCGTGACCGAACGGATCGTCGACGGTCCCCGGCGTCCAGGTCAGACCGGGCTTGCCCCAACCGGAACGCTTGATGATCTTCTTGGCAGCGCGCGCGTTGCGGCCGATGAGTACGTCCGTGTAGAGGAAACCGTCGAGATGCCCGGTCTCGTGCTGGAGCATCCGTGCGAAGAATCCGGTGCCCTCGACCTCGATCGGGTTGCCGTCGGCGTCGGTGCCGGTGACCTTCGCCCAATCGGCGCGACCCGTCGGGAACTGCTCGCCCGGAACGGACAGGCAACCCTCGAAGTCTTCGTCCGGGTCGGGCATCGTCTGGGGGATTTCGGACGTCTCGAGTACCGGGTTCACGACGACGCCGCGTCGACGCTCGCTGCTGCGGTCGTCGCCGGGGCAGTCGTAGACGAAGACTCGCAGTGGAACACCGACCTGATTGGCCGCCAGACCGACGCCGTTGGCAGCGTCCATCGTCTCGTACATGTCTGCGATCAGTTCGGCGATCTCGGCCGGGGACTGAGTGACCGGCTCTGTCGCCTTGTGCAGTACCGGGTCGCCGACGATTCGGATGGGGAGGATAGCCATGCGGACAAGGATAGTGCGGCGCGCCCGCGTAGTTATCACGGCCCGCACACTCGATCATGGTTCAATGGTTGCTGAAGAACAGCGATGTAATTCGTTGCTCGGTCGGAACGTGGGCCGCGGGGGAAATTGTGAGTTACCTTCGGGCCAGAGGACCGAGAAACTCACGGCCGCGAGAATTCGGTCGGAAAAGAACACCGGGCATACGAGTCTCGCTGACGCCGAGCACAGCAGTCGAGGAGTGACATGGACGGCGCAACCGCGCGTAGTCGGAACCAGTCCGAAGGCACTGGCGCCGACGATTCGGTAGTAGATACAGCAGGCATGCACGAGGTCGGCGAAGACGGCCTCACCCGCCGGGAGCACGACATCCTCTCCTTCGAGCGTCAGTGGTGGAAGTACGCCGGTGCGAAGGAAGAAGCCATCAAGGAGTTGTTCGACATGTCGGCAACCCGCTACTACCAGGTTCTCAACGCCTTGGTCGATCGCCCCGAATCCTTGGCGGCTGATCCCATGCTGGTCAAGCGCCTGCGTCGTCTGCGTGCCAGCCGTCAGAAGGCCAGGGCCGCCCGTCGCCTCGGCTTCGAGGTCACCTGAATCACGCGTACATATGATCGGGCTGTCCACGCACTGGCGATAAGGTCGACATCGTGAGTACCCCGAAAGAGCAGCCGTCCGGACCTCCGCTTCGCGCAATCGCCATGGTGTTGATCGCGTTGGCGATCGTGTTCATCGGTCTCGGAGCAGCCTCACTCGGTGGATCGAGCGACGGTGGATCGAGCGACGAGAACACCGCAGCACAGCAGACCGAATCCTCGGCGCCTGCCACGACGAGCGCCCCCGCGCCGGCACCTGCCACTTCCAAGCCGGCAGCGACGACGCAACCCGCTTCGGGCGATACCACCACCACGTCGCGACCCTCGGGAACTGCGACGACCACGACTTCCAGCTCCGCGAGCGGCACCGACACGTCGAATGTCAGCGTTCGAGTTCTCAACAACAGCACCGTCTCCGGTCTGGCAGCAGGCACCGCCGAGGAATTGACGGCAGCAGGTTGGAACGTCGAGGAGACGGGTAACTACAGCGAGGGCACCGTCAGTACGACGACGGTGTATTACGGATCGTCCGCGGCGGAGAAGGCAGCGGCGCAGAAGATCGCGGCTGAACTCGGAGTCGCCGCAGAGCCTCGATTCGCCGGCATCGCGAACGCGTCACCTGGCGTGATCGTGATCGTGACCTCCAACTGACCGGTCGTGAAGGTGGAACTGACCCGTCGGTTCCAGCTACTACACGCGCCGTTATGATCAGAAGCACTTTCTCGCCACCTCAAAGGAGCGGTTCGATGGCCCCCAGCAGCACCCGGCGTATGTCCTGGCGCGTCGTTGCCCCTGTAGTCGCGATTGCCGCTTTCGGCTTGACCGCTTGCAGTAACAGCGAAGAGCCCAGCAGCGTCCCCGGCACGACTCCTCCGGTGTGGACCGGTGCAGCCGATCCCAGCGCGCACGAAAGCGCGGGCGGCCACGGTTCCGAGACGGCTCACGCCGGCGCTTCTGCCGAAACGGTCACCGCAACGCTGAACGGCACCGACGGCGCCAAGGTCGGAACGGTCACGTTCGCGCAGGAAGGTAGCGACGTCAAGGTCACCCTCGACGCCAAGGGCCTCACCCCCGGCTTCCACGGATTCCACGTCCACCAGGTCGCCAAGTGCGAGACCAATTCCGTTGCCCCCAGCGGCGGAGAGCCGGGTAACTTCCTCTCGGCAGGCGGACACTTCCAGGCCGAGGGTCACACGGGCCACCCGGCGAGCGGCGACCTCACTTCGGTTCAGGTCCTCGAAGACGGCACCGCCACACTGGTCACCACGACCGATGCATTCACCGTCGACGAACTGGTCGCAAACGGTGGAACATCCGTCATGATCCACGCCGGAGCGGACAACTTCGGCAACATCCCGACGCGTTACGCGCCGGCACCGGATCAGCAGACCCTCGACACCGGTGACGCCGGCGGACGCGTTGCTTGCGGTGTCATCACCAAGAGCTGACAAACTCACCTGAGTTTTGCATCACTTCCGGCGACTACCACGCAGTAGCCAGCACGGTGTTTTTACCGACACTGTGATTGGATTCTCTGCGTGGTAGTTCCATTTCCAGGTTCGCCGCGCCCGACGCTGGGCGTGGAGTGGGAGATCGCGCTGGTCGATCGCAAGACCAGAGATCTCTCCAACACAGCAGCCGAGGTGTTTTCGGCGGTCGAAGAGCTTGCCGGCTCCGAAACCCCGCACATCACCAAGGAACTACTGCGAAATACCGTCGAACTCGTCACGGGTATTCATTCGACGGTCGGCGAGGCGATGAGTGATCTCGACAGGTCACTGGATCTGCTTCGCCGCGCTGCGAATCCGCTCGGCGTCGACCTCATCAGCGCGGGCACGCACCCGTTCGCGCAATGGTCGACGCAGCTGGTCACCCGGACACCCGACTACGACGAACTCATCGAACGCACGCAGTGGTGGGGTCGGCAGATGCTGATCTGGGGCGTGCACGTTCATGTGGGTGTCTCGTCCGCGGATCGCGTTTTCCCCATCATCAACGCACTGCTGCAGCGCTATCCGCACCTGTTGGCGCTGTCGGCGTCCTCGCCGATGTGGGCCGGTGTGGACACCGGCTATGCGTCCAATCGCGCGTTGATGTTCCAGCAGCTCCCCACCGCGGGCCTTCCGTACCAGTTCGAGAACTGGGCCGAATACGAGTCGTTCATCGACGACCAGATGAAGACCGGTGTGATCACCAAGATCGGTGGCATGCACTGGGACATCCGTCCCGCGCCGAAGTGGGGAACCATCGAGGTCCGGGTGTTCGACGGCGTCTCGACACGCGCTGAACTGGGTGCTCTCGTTGCTCTGGTCCACTGCCTCATCGTCGATCTGGACCGCAGACTGAGTGCCGGTGAGACTCTGCCGAACATGCAGCCGTGGCACGTCAAGGAAAACAAGTGGCGCGCAGCGAGATACGGACTGGACGCCGAGATCATCCTCGACTCCGACGCAAACGAGTGCCTCGTCACTGACGATCTGGATCGCCTGCTCGACGACTTGGCGCCGATTGCGGTCTCACTCGGCTGCGCGGACGAGTTGGCGTCGGTGGCGGACATTCCCCGTCGCGGCGCGTCCTACCAGCGGCAACGTCGTGTCGCGGAAGCGACGGGCGGCGATCTGGTTGCGGTCGTCGACGCCTTGGTCGCAGAGTTGGGCACCTAGCAGGTTCACAGTGCGAAGGACTGTTTCGCGGACTGGAAATCCGGGCATACCAACCGTTTGTCCAGTGGGTGTCCATATTCAGTTCACACGCCGTTTACTATTGTCCGGTGTTGATAGACAGTTGGTCCCAACGAGGGGGCGCACCCGGACAGTCGGACCGTTCGTGGTCGAGTTCTCACCGACTCCTTCTGATCGGCACAGCAGCATTGACCGTGCTGGTCCTGGGCGTGCAGGCGTTCGCGTCGTACAAGGGCTATCTCGGTCCGGTGGAAAGCCTGTTCGGTGACTACTTCCTCGTTCCCCGCTCCGCGACCATGCCTTGGGTGGGCCTCGCTCTCGCGCTCGTCGGACTGAACAACAAAGAACGCATCTACGCGGTATCCGCGGCCGTCGTGATCGACGTGGTCGTCGGCGCGATCCGCTGGTTCTCGGGTGGACCGCTGACGATGGGCACCGGCGGCACCTGGGTGCTGACGGCCATCGCGGTGTACGCGGTGTGGAAGTTGTCCGGTGAGCGTCGACTCAGCGTTCTGCACGGCGTCGCTCTCGGCGCGTTGCTCATCATCGCGGCCAAGGTTGCCGAGACGTGGCTGGAGATCACCATTCTCGTCGGCACCGACGTGTGGGACGAGTACGTGTTCCTCGCCGACCAGGCTCTCGGGAATCCGTCGTGGGTGATGGGCCAGATCGTCGACGCCATGGGCCCCGTCGGTGCAGCAGCCCTCGACTGGATCTACGTCGAACTGCCGGTCGCAGTGATCGTGGTTGCTCTCTATCAAGTACGTAAGGGATGGCCGTCGCATCACCTGCTGCGCACGTTCCTGCTCATCGGGCTGATCGGCCCGATCTTCTACGTCCTGTTCCCGGTGGTCGGCCCGGTGTTCGCCTTCGGTCCGCGTGGGTTCGGATTCCAGATCGGTGACTACTGGCCGAACATCGTGCCCAACTTCGACTTCGCATCACCGTCGTCGCTGCCGTTCGACGACGCCGCACCGCGAAACTGCATGCCGAGCCTGCACACCGCGTGGGCAGTCGCGCTGTTCATCCACTCGCGCAGCGGACCGTGGTGGATTCGCAGCCTGGGATCGTTCTGGCTCGTTGCGACCCTGACCGCGACGCTCGGCTTCGGATTCCACTACGGCGTCGACCTCATTGCCGGTGCCGTCCTGTGCTTGACCCTCGATGCGGCGCTACGGGATCCGGAGCGCGGCTGGGGGTGGTTCCGAGTGCGTCTGTTGATCGGTGGCTCGGCACTCCTGGCGGGATTGTTGCTCTCGTACCGGTTCGCTGCGGTGCAGATGGCCGAGTACCCGGCGATCTTCGGGCCGCTGCTGATGGCTGTCCTGGTTCTCATGTCGGTGGCGTACTTCGCCACCTTCTTCGCCCGCCCCGGCACTGCTCTTGCGGTGTGGGGCGAGCGCGACGGCGAGTGGGATGCCGCTACAGCAGAGAGTCCGGGTCTTCCAGCTCGTTGATCTTCATGAGGTCGTCCTCTTCGCGCTGTTCGCGGTAGGCGACTCGGCCGACGCTGTGCGCGATCACGGGCGCCGTCAGCAGCGTGAAGATGCCCACCAGGACCAACATCCAGATGTCGACGCTCCCACGAAGCAGGAACACGGCGCCCATCAGGACCAAGATCAGTCCGACCACCTGAGGTTTCGTGGCCGCGTGCATACGACGCAGAGTGTCGGGGAAGCGAACGATTCCCACCGCGGCGGTCAGCGCGAGCAGCGCGCCGAGGAAGATGGAGATGGCCCCGATCGTGTCGAGGATGTTGCCGATCACTGGTCACTCACCCGGAAGCGCGCGACGGACACGGAACCGATGAAGCCGACCAGCGCCAGCGCGACGATCGCGGGAACGATGGTCGTGTCTTTGCTGTACGCGGCCCAGACCGCGAGTCCACACATCGAGACCGCGATGATCGTGTCCAGGGCGACGAGGCGGTCGAGTGAGCTCGGACCGTCGAGCAATCGGAACGTGGTCAGTACGGCGGCGATCAGCAGAATCACTCCGGAAATGATCAAGATCGTGGTGATGAACCCGTTCATGGTTGGTCCTCCTGCCGGGGTGCATCGAATTCGTAGTCGCGCTGGTGCCATGGGCTGGGTTGCCAGTCCGAATCACGTTCGAACGACGCGATGAACAACCGCTCGAGGTCCTCCACCGAGCGGTAGAACGCGCTGACGGCTTTCTGCGAGCCGACGTCGAGCACGTGGACGTAGACGATGCGTCGGTTCTGGTCGATCTCGAGAACCATCGTGCCGGGGATCAGGTTGAGAACGTCGATGCACAGCGTGAGAACCAGGTCGGACTTGATCCCGAGTTGGTACCGCAGAACTCCGGTGACCGGCGGCGGCGACGGACGGATCGCCAGCCACGCGACCTGGATACTCGACTGGATCGCGTAGTACACGATCATCCACAACAGACGCAGAATCGACAGCAGATGTACCCGACCCTCGACCGGTACGCGGGGGAGGGGAAGCAGGACCATGATGATCAGGCCGACGGCGAGTCCGCCGAAGATGTTGCCGAAACTGATGTTGCCCCACAACAGGATCCATACGACCATCAGCCACAGCAGGATCCCGACGCGGAGTACCTGTTCGCGTTTCATCGCGGAGCCTCCTCGGTATTCGGGACGTCGGTGTTCGGGGCCTCGGTATTCGGAACGGCTGCGGGGTCGTCTGCAGCGACGGGAGCTTCGTCGACCGGCACGGGCCGGTGGTTGCCGAGAACCGCGTCGATGTAGATGGACCGGTCCTGCAGATCCTTCGCCGCTCTGTCGCTGATGTCGATGATCCGGCCCGCGAACACCGTCAGTGCCAGACCGACGATGACAAGTCCGACCGTCGGAATCAGCATGAAGAGCGGAATCTTGCCGACATCCTCGCGGTCGACGAACGCGATGTCCTCTTCGGACTCGTCGATCAACGCTGACGGGCTGACGTCGGCGAGGTCACCTTCGGGCGCGTCGGCCCGGGCTCGCCAGAAAGCCTTGGTCCACACGCGGGCGACGGCGTAGAGCGTCAGCAAGCTGGTGATCGTGCCGCCGGCAACGAGGATCCAAGCCAACGCGCTGGCGTCGGCCGCACCGGCCTGAAGGAGCGCGACCTTGCCGATGAAGCCCGAGAACGGCGGGATACCGCCGAGATTCAGCGCCGGGATCAGGAAGACGATCGCGAGGATCGGGCTGGCCGCCGCCAGACCGCCGAGACGGCGCAGCGACGACGACCCGGCTTGTCGTTCGATCAGACCCACGACGAGGAAGAGCGTCGTCTGCACGATGATGTGGTGGGCGACGTAGTAGATCGCGCCGGACAGCCCGGACGTCGTGGACAGTGCGATACCGAAGATCATGTAACCGATATGGCTGACCAGTGTGAACGAGAGAAGACGTTTGATGTCGCTCTGCGCGATGGCACCCATGATGCCGACCACCATCGTGAGCAGGCCGCACACCATCAGTACGTTGTCGAGTTCCCCTTGCGGGAACAGCAGTGAATGCGCGCGGATGATCGCGTACACACCGACCTTGGTGAGCAACCCGGCGAAGACGGCGGTGATCGGTGCGGGCGCGGTCGGATACGAGTCCGGTAGCCACGCAGACAGCGGGAAGACCGCGGCCTTGATGCCGAACGCCACGAGAAGGACAGCGAAGATGGCGGTTCGTGTGCCCGGCGGAATGTTGTCGAAGCGCAGGGCCATGTCGGCCATGTTGAGGGTGCCGGTCGCCGCGTAGGCGAAGGCGATGCCCGCCAGGAAGATCAGCGAGGACACCATCGAGACCATCACGTACGAGACACCGGCCCGGACGCGGTCGGCGCTGGCACCGAGCGTCAGGAGCACGAAACTCGCAGCGAGCAGAACCTCGAATCCGACGTACAGGTTGAAGAGGTCACCGGCGAGGAACGCGTTGGAGATACCGGCGGTCAATGCGAGATAGGTCGGCAGGAAGATCGAGACCGGCTGGGCCTCGCTGCCGTCGCGAATACCCTGACCGATCGCGTAGATCATGACGGCGAGCAACACCACCGACGAGACCACGAGCATCATCGCCGAGAGACGGTCGACCACGAGTGTGATGCCGATGGGGGAGTCCCAGCCGCCGACCTGAACGGCCGTCGTACCGTCGCGGTCGGCGAGGTAGAGCAGCAAGCCCGACACCGCGACGACGCCGACGAGCGCGATCAGTGTGATCACGCGCTGGAAACGAGGACGTCGGCCGACGACCAGCGTCGCAGCAGCGGCCAGCATCGGGATCAAGACGGGCAGGGGCGCAAGGGCTCCCATCAGGTTGTCCGAGATGGTCATGCGCCTCCACCTCCCTCGATCTTGGTCTGGCGAGCGTCTTTGCGCCGCTTCTCGGATTCCTTCTTACGAGCAAGGTCGGTGGCCCAGTCGGGTACCGGTTCGTCCTCGAAGTCGCCGTCGTGGAGGTCGTCGTAGCATTCGATGTCCTCGAGGTTGACCAGTTGTTCGAGGGGAATAGGGTTGCCGTCCTTGTCGAATGCGTCGCCGCCGATGCTCGGGGCACCGGTGACCGGGTCGTCGGAGCGGTCGTGGTCGGGAGCGTCGGCAGGCAGGCGACGCTTGAGAACCTTGGTGTCCTCGGGATCGTCCTCGACGGCGTCGGCGGTGTTGATCTTGTAAGACCGGTACGCCAGTGCCAGAACGAAGCCGGCGATACCCATCGTGATCACGATCGCCGTCAGGATCATGCCCTGGGCGAGCGGATCCGCTATTTCCTCGTGGACCGAATCTCGGCCGACGATGGGCGGATTCCCGTCCGATCCACCGACGGTCAGGATCAAGAGGTTGATGGCGTTGCCGAATAGAAGTAGACCGAGCAGCATCCGAGTGATGCTTCGTTCGATCAGCAGGTAGACACCGGCCGACGTGAGGACGCCGATCAGGATCAGCATTCCGATGTTTGCGCTCATGGTGCTTTCACCTCGATTTCTGCGTCGAGGCGGGCGCCGAGACTTCGGAGTACGTCCAGGACCAGGCCGACCACGATGAGGTAGACGCCCAGGTCGAAGAACAGTGCGGTGACCAGTTTGACGTGGCCGATGAGCGGGAGTGTGAACTCGAATACGGCGGACGAGAGCGCCGGGGCGCCGAGGAACAGCGACACCAGGGCGGTGCCCGCGGCCAGCGCCAAACCGAGGCCGAGAATCTTGCCCGCGTCGATGGGTACGGCTTCACCGAGTTCGTAGCGTCCGCCGGCGAGGTACCGAAGTACCAGCGCCAGGCCCGCCGTCAGGCCTCCGGCGAAACCGCCACCGGGGGCATTGTGACCGGAGAAGAAGAAGTAGATCGACAACACCATGATGGTCGGGAAGATCAACCTCGTGGTGACCTCGAGAACCAGCGAACGGTGTCGAGGATCGATGAGGTCTCCGCCGCGCAACCACGTCGTGTCCGAGTTGGCAGCTGCCTTGTCGACGATGACGGAGGGGGCGTCCGCGACGCGCGGCGCGATACCGAACCGGCGGTTGCGGAAGACGAGGCTGGCGACGCCAGTTGCCGCGACCAGCAGCACCGAGATCTCACCGAGGGTGTCCCATGCGCGGATGTCGACGAGTAGGACATTGACGACGTTCTTGCCGTTGCCCAGGTCGTAGGCAGCGTCGGGAAGCAGCTCGTAGATCGGACGAGTGTTTCGGGCATTGGTCGCGAAGGCCGCGATGGTGGTGACGGTGATACCGACGGCGACAGCGAGTGCGGCACGCGGCCACTTGAAGCCGATCGCCTTGCTCTCGTCGACTTCGGCGGGGAACTTCCGGAGCACGAGCACGAAGATCACCAGTGTCAGTGTCTCGACGAGGAACTGGGTCAGCGCGAGGTCGGGTGCGCCGTGCAGCGCGAACAACACGCCGCAGCCGTAGCCGGTGAGTCCGACGAGGATGACGCTGGCGAGTCGGTTGCGCATCAGCGTCGCGGCGATGGCGGCCGAGATCATCATCAGCGCGATAGTGAACTGGATGGGTGAATCCCACATCCGAAGGTCGACTCCGCCGCCATCGGTGTCGATGATCAGCAGGAACAGCGGCACAACGACCAGCGTCGCGAGAATCGTCGACTGTGTGCGGGGGAGCGAACCACGCTGAGTGGCACCGGTCAGGCGCATCGAGATGGTGTCCATGCCGCGCAGGGTCGCGTCGTAGATACGGTCGGCGTTGCCGAGCGGCGGGTGCTCGAAGTGCAGTCGGCTGATCTGACGCTGCGCGATGTAGAGCGCGATGCCGCCGGCGATGACGATGCAGGTGAGCAGCAGCGGAGTGTTGAATCCGTGCCACAGCGCGAGGTGGTAGTCGGCGTGAGGTCCGGGGGCCAGTGTGGTGGAGTACGGGGTCAGCAGCTTCTCGAGCTGGGGCGAGAGAATGCCGGCGGCCAGACCGAGAACAGCGAGCAGGCCGGGCGCGAACAGGAACAGCCAACCCGGCTTGTGCATCTTGCTCACGGCTGGGCTGGGCTTGCTCAGGGTCTTACGTCCGAAGGCGCCCCAGATGAAGCGGACGCTGTAGCCGACGGTGAGGATCGAGCCCAACACGATCACCGTGACGACGGCGATGGACGGCCAGTGGCCGAGCGCGTTCGTTTCGAGCACCGATTCGAGTGCGGCTTCCTTGCCGACGAATCCGAGTAGCGGTGGCAGACCGGCCATGCTGGCGGCAGCGAGGCTCGCGATGATCGCGAGAGCGGGTGCCGCTTTACCCAGGTGAGCAAGTTTGCGCAGGTCACGGGTACCGGTCGTGTGATCGATGATGCCAACGACCATGAAGAGTGCGGCCTTGAACATCGCGTGCGCCACGACCATCGTCATGCCGGCCAGGGCGGCGTCACGCGTGCCGATGCCGACCAGGACCATCATGAAGCCGAGTTGGCTGACGGTTCCGAAGGCGAGGACGAGTTTGAGGTCGTACGCGCGCATGGCTCGCCAACCGGCGAGGATCATCGACAGCAGACCCAAACTGATGATGGTGATGCGCCACGGCGGCGAATCGGCGTACCCGGGAGCCAGGCGCGCGACGAGGTAGATACCGGCCTTGACCATTGCAGCAGCGTGAAGATAACCGCTGACAGGGGTTGGCGCGGCCATTGCACCGGGAAGCCAGAAGTGCAGGGGCACGATTGCCGATTTGGAGAGCGCACCGATCAGGATCAGGACGATCGCGACGGACGGGAGCCACCCCGTCGGCGGGTTCGCGACCAGTTCGGACAGGTTGTAGCTGCCGCCGACCTGGCCGAGGATGATCATGCCGACCAACATCGCCAGACCACCCGCGGTGGTGACCAGCAGTGCCTGGGTCGCGGCGCGGCGGCTGGTGGCGCGTTCGGCGTAGTGACCCACGAGCAGGAACGACAGGACCGTCGTCAGTTCCCAGAACACGTAGAGAAGCAGCATGTTGTCGCTGGTCACTAGCCCGAACATGGCACCCGCGAAGGCGACCATCTCGGCGGCGAAGATACCGAGTCGAGGTTCGTCGTCGGTGAAATAGCGGGCGCAGTAGACCAGGATGAGCGTGCCGACACCCAGGACGAGCACGGCCATGATGGCCGAAAGCGCGTCGAACCTGAAGTCGATGTCCATCGACAGCCCTGGAACCCAGGTGATGTGCAGCGTCTCGACGGTGCCCCATTTGTCGATGACCCAGCCGAGGCCGGCGAGGGGGACTATCGCGAGGGGGAAGAAGCCGTTTCGCCCTAACCTGCGCACCACAAGCGGAGCCAAGAGGGCGGCAACGGCATGGGCAAGCAAGATAGCGAGCAAAAGGCACTCCGTCGTGTTGTCAGCGGGCGGCGGGGTGTCCGAACAAAATCGAACCTATCGGATTAACGAGACAATTCACCTTGTCGGAGAGGTTGTCTTTGCGTACATATTACCGGGCGTGGCAGTTTCGATGTGCAGCGAGTCGATTCGGACATCATCGGCACTCGCTGATACACGTAGGTTGGACGACGTGAATTCGTCGACACCCACCACGATCATCCGTACCGCTGCCCTTGCACACATTCGTGACCGCAAGCTGATCCAGACCCGCTCCGTGGGCAAGACGGCGTTCTACATGGCCGGCGGAAAGATCGACCCGGGGGAGACGCCCGAGCAGGCACTGCACCGCGAAATTCGGGAGGAACTCGACGTCGATCTGGTCGACGGGACGGTCACGTTCCTCGACGTCTTCGAGGCTCACGCTTTCGGACATTCCGCGGACACGGGCCTGCACATGAGTTGTTATCTGGCGGAGATGGCCGGAGACCCGCACCCGACCAGCGAGATCGCCGAGTTCCGCTACTTCACGCTCGCCGAGTACGCAGCGATGGACGAGGTGGCGCCCGGATCACTCAAAGTGTTCCATCGCCTGGCGTCGATGGATCTGATCGACTGATCGGCGGAGGAACGGATCGATTGATCCGCCCCAATCGGAGACTCACGTAGGCGCAGACGGCCACGATGATCAGCGCCACGGCGTCGAGTATCAGAATGTCGGTCGAGATTTCGAACGGGCCGACCGTCGTGATGCCGTTGAAGGGCTTGTTCTCGTCGAGCGGCGTGTACGCCGTCCATCCGTAGTCGAACTGCGGATAGACGAGCAGGGCCAGCGCCGTCGGGCCGAAGATGACACCGAGTCCGACGAGGGCTCGTGACGCTCCGGTCCGCGGTGGCTCTCGGTACATCGCGCTGGCGATCGCGTACGTGACGACCGCAGCGGTGAAGGCGACAAGAAGATCGCTGATCGTGAGAACGTCACCGATCTTCGGCGACGGCGACGTGGCGTAGCTGACGATCCCGGCGACCGTGACCGTCAGGAGCAATCCGTAGCCGACGACTCGCGAGGGAGCGATCGCGCCGATCGCTGCCGCGGCGACGATGACGAGTCCGATCACGACGGCGGTGGAGGCGGGGGTTTTCGACCATTCCATGGCTTCGGTTGCGGGACGGTTCGCCGAGACCGCCGCCAGAGTTGCGACGGCAGCGGTACACATCAGCAGGATTCGACTGCCGTCGCCCAGCACCCGCGCGCAGATCACCGTGATCACCAGCGCGACGAGTAGTAGAGGCACCGCCGCCGTGACGGTGGTGATCTCGAACCACCAATTCGCAGCGACCCCGAAGAGAGTGAGCACCGCCGCGATAGTCACCGGTCGAACGGCCATCCGTTCCTTGGGGTGGTCCTTGTCGAAGTCGTGGAACCAGAACGCGGCGACGCAGGCGGCGGCCAAAGCGAGCGCGAGCAGTGTTGCCCCCAACACTGGTGGTTGAAACTGGTTGGTGTTGTCGGCGATGTAGTCCGCGTACCGCCGAGGAATAGCGTCTTCGTCGAGGAGTGAATCCGAGACATGCACGGCAACAATCGTTCCCGCGACGGAAGCGGCTCGGACCCGGGGAGCGGCAGCAACCGTGACCGCGCCGACAGCGACTCCCGCACCGACGGGTGAGAGTGCCTCGAAGTTGTGATCGTAGAGCCCGGGCAGTTCGAGTAGGAGTCCACCGAAGACCGTCATGGCCGCGGTCCGCAACCGGCAGCGGGCCATCATCGCGGCTGTCCCGACCGCGACGACAGCCAAGACGCCGGCGCCGATGGTCGAGATGGACCAGAACCTGTCGCCCGTCGAAATCGACGTCGACTGGCTGTTCACGAACGGTGCCAAGGCGACGACGGTGACGACGAATGCCGTCACACCACTCAGCGCGACGAGCAGCGTCCTGCGGGCGATGGGCACTGCTCCAAAATAGTCAATCCGGTACCAGTTGCACCGCAATAGCAGGTCTCAGTCCGGTGACGGTGTGTCAGTCGACTGGCCCCGGTTCGATCCGAGATTCCGTGGTGTCGACGGGTGGATGGGACCGTCGGAGGATCGCTGCACCGCAGAAGCCGATGATCAAGGCGAAGAGGATTGCAGCGCCGACGGTCTGAGGGGTGACGTAGTCGATGGTGATGCCTATTCCGCGTCCGAATAGTCCTCCGTTGGCGCTGACGTGCGCCGGGATGGGAAGTTCCATCAATCGCTGAATGTCTGCCGCTGTCAACTCTGGCGGCGCGGTGAGCTGATCGGTGAGAATGGCGATCGACGAGAAGGTCATTGCGGCAAAGGGAATGGCGAGTCCGAGTGTGGCGTCGACCAGGCTGCCGGGAGCCAGGGCACCGAACAGGAATCCGGCGGCGAGACCCAGCGAGGCGATCTTCAGTGCGATTGACCAGACACCGTGCGCGGAGTCGAAGGGCAGTAGTTCTGACAGCGGTACCGCAACGAGAACGGCGATGGGAACGAGGTTTGGCACCTGCTTGTGCAGTCGCAATCCGACGGCGACCGGCAGGGCTGCGAAAAGCACCAGTACCCAGGGGGACTTCAGGTCTCCCCAGTGGCCGGAACCCTTCGCGATGTCGACGAACAGCGGAGCCGACGCAGCGGCCAGAGCGGTTGCGGCCCAGAGGAACTTGCCACCAGCACCGGAGGTGTCGCCGAGACGGTAGGCGGCGATCCATGTCAACGCGAGCGCAGCGCCCGCTGCCAAGACCATGACGATCCAGGCAGTTGCCTCGGACGCGTACTGCTGGCGATCGATCACGGCGCCGAGCACTCGATGCCCGATCGCCAGCGCGGCGATCACCACGAGCGCTATGCGGATTTCGCCCGCGTCGGGCTTGCGGATCCGGAAGCCGGATTGCGCGGTCACTGCACAGGCGATTGCTGCTGCGGCCGTGGCGCCGATCAGCCACCACGACGGCTCACCTACCGAAGACGTACTCATCCGGCCCGTCCCGCCGGCGAACGTGCGAACCGCGAGGAAGGCGGCAAGCACGCCGAGGAGGGTGGCGTTCTTCGTGGCGGTGCGATCCCAACTGACGGCAACCACACAACCCAGAATCGCACCGGCTGCAACACTTTTGACGATGATCAAGGCGATCAGCAGGTCCAGTGACGCAACCTCGGGCACGACTGCCCGAATGATCGCGATGACGGCGACCCCGACGGTGATCGCGATCCAGGCTGCCCGACGGGAGCCGCGACGCTGTGAGAGTGCGCAGGCAAGCACGGCAACCACGGCGCCGAGCCCGACAGCGGTGGGTCCACTGCTGATCCAGCGATCTACTTCCGACGGAGAGGCCACGATGGCCCAGTCACGGAGAACCGGATTGGTCAGGGCCAGCGCCGCGAGTATCCCGGACAGGAGCGCAGCGACGGTGGTGAGGATCGCTCGAAGATCGAGTGGCATCGGGCCAACCTATCGCGGCGCCGCAACATCGGTCGTGGGCGGCGTGAGTGCCGGAAACCAGATGTCGGTGAGAACGTCTGCTGCGACGTCCGCACCCGCGGTGATCGCGCCCTGTTCCGCCCAGCGAATGAAGAAGCGCTCGACTTGTGTCAGCAGGAGCTCGACCCGGAGTTTCGCCTCGTCGTGTCGGCTCTGCGGCCAGCGTGCCAGGTACGACGGCATAGCGTTGGGCAGTGCTGAGATGCCTTCGCGGGCCAG
The DNA here is from genome assembly GCF_029457415.1 of Rhodococcus sp. RCBS9. Classification (NCBI taxonomy): domain Bacteria; kingdom Bacillati; phylum Actinomycetota; class Actinomycetes; order Mycobacteriales; family Nocardiaceae; genus Rhodococcus; species Rhodococcus sp. RCBS9. Next base: position 4,221,973 of record NZ_CP120422.1, read on the forward strand.
TGTGCGGAACTCGGGTTCGAGGACCATGGCCTCGTCCCACGCCCGCATCATGTGGTGGTGATCGCGGCACCAGTCGAGAGCGCGGTTGATCCAGCCGGCGAATTCTTCGCGCGAACCGGAATCGAGTACGTGGTCGAGATCCTGGAATATGGCGAGGGTGCTGGATACGACGGTGTTCGAGCCGAGCGCCTTGAGGATGTCGATCTTTCCGGGAAAGTGCAGGTAGAAGGTGGCTCGGCTGCAACCGACCCGGCCGGCGATGTCCTCGACGGTGACAGCCGCGTATCCGCGTTCGGTGAAGAGCGCGCCGGCGGCATCCACGAGGTCTGCGCGGGTTCGCTGCTTCTGCTTCTCTCGCAGCGTCAGTCTGCCGGAGGTATCTGTCATTACCAGGATCCTAGTGCCGCGGGGGCTCTCACGGGTCAGTTGCACGAGACTCTCCGTCTTTCACTTGACAGTCCGTTAGTGAAAGCTACTCTGTGGTGTAGCGCACATTCGACCGATCAGAGGACGCCATGACCATCTCGGACACAACACGCACGCCTGACCTGCCGGCCGGATTCGACGTCACCGATCCTGCTGTCCTCGGGGAGCGGATCCCTTTCGAGGAATTCGCCGAACTGCGTCGCAACGCACCCGTGTGGTGGTGTGAGCAGCCGCCGACGGTCGGTGGATTCCAGGACGAGGGCTACTGGGTGGTCTCGCGTCACGCTGACGTCAAAGAGGTCAGCCAGCGCAGCGATGTGTTCTCGAGCTGGGAGAACACCGCGATCGCGCGTTTCGCCGACGACATGCCACGTGAGGCCGTCGAGATGCTCCGGCATCTTCTGCTCAACAAGGATGCACCGGAGCACACCAAGCTCCGCAAGCTGATTTCGAAGCTGTTCACGCCTCGCGCGATCAACGGCATGCGCGACGAATTGGACCGTCGTGCACGGAGCATCGTCGACACCGCTGTGAGCGAAGGCCCGGGCGACTTCGTGAAGCAGGTTGCCAGCGAGCTGCCGCTCCAAGCGATCGCGGATCTGATCGGTGTACCGCAGGACGATCGAGACAAGCTGTTCAAGTGGTCCAACGAGATGATGGGCTACGACGACCCGGAATACCAGGGTGATCCGGCAGTCGCGTCCACCGAGGTCCTCGGATACGCGTACCAAATGGCAGACGCACGTCGTACCTGCCCGGCAGACGACATCGTCACCACTCTGGTCCAGGCCGACATCGACGGCGACTCCTTGAGCCCGGAGGAGTTCGGGTTCTTCGTGCTCATCCTGGCGGTCGCAGGGAACGAGACCACTCGCAACGCCATCACGCACGGAATGATCGCGTTCCTGGACAACCCCGAGCAGTGGGAGCTGTACAAGAAGGAACGTCCCAAGACGACGGCCGACGAGATCGTCCGTTGGGCGACACCCGTCACCGCCTTCCAGCGCACCGCGCTCGAGGACACGGAATTGGCAGGAGTGTCGATCAAGAAGGGGCAGCGCGTGGTGATGCTGTACAGCTCCGCGAACTTCGACGAGGACGTGTTCGAGAACCCGATGACGTTCGACATCACTCGTAACCCCAATCCGCACTTGGGCTTCGGCGGAACGGGCGCGCACTTCTGCATCGGTGCCAACCTCGCTCGTATGGAGATCGACTTGATGTTCAACGCGATCGCCGACAACGTCCCGGACATCACCAAGATCGGTGATCCGCGCCGTCTGCGCTCGGGTTGGATCAACGGCATCAAGGAGTTCCAGGTCGATTACAAGAGCACAGGCTGCCCGGTCGCTCACTAGAGTCGGTAGGTGAGAGGTACACCCCACGATCTCGAGGAGCCACCGCATGACTTCGATCAACGACAAGGCAACTGCTCTACTGGCGTTGCACCAGCCAGGTAATCCGGTCATTCTCCCGACGGTGTGGGACGCGTGGTCGGCGAATCTTGCGGTGGCTGCCGGTTTTGCAGCCCTGACGGTAGGCAGTCATCCGGTTTCCGATTCCATCGGCAAGCCGGACAACGAGGGCATCACCTTCGACGAACTTCTGCACCGGATCAAGCAGATCACCGGTGCGGTCGACGCCCCGATCTCGGTGGACATCGAGGGTGGTTACGGGCTCGAGCCGGCAGTTCTCATCGACGGGTTGATCGATGCCGGCGCTGTCGGACTCAACATCGAGGACACCGTTCACAGTGAAGGCGGACGCTTGCGCGAGGCGCAGGAGCACGCCGACTTCGTGGGTGGGCTTCGTCAGGCCGCCGACGCAGCCGGAGTTCACGTTGTCGTCAACGCGCGCACCGACCTGTTCGTGAAGCAGGTCGGTGACGAGTCCGATCGCGTCGATCGCGCCATCGCACGCCTCAAGCTGGCGGCCGACGCCGGCGCCGACGTTCTCTACCCCGTCGGGCGCCATGACGACGCGACCCAGCGCCGCCTGACGTCCGAGCTCCCACTTCCGATCAATGCGATCGGAATCCCGGATCAGGACGACCCGGCAAGTTTCGGTCCGCTCGGAGTGGCACGTGTGAGCTTCGGTCCGTTCTTCCAGATGGCATTGGCCAACCGTGCGAACGAGATCTTGGGACGCTGGAAGTAAGAATGCAGACACTGATGTCGCCCGGCCCGCTTCTCGACGATCGCGGACATTTGGTCGAGACGGGTTGGGCCCCATCGGAGATTCGCAAGTATCGACGCTCTGCGATCACCGCTCCCAAGTTCCGGATCAAGGAGTGGGACTACTACTGCGTTCTCACTGCGGATTACGGCATTGCGTTGACCGTCGCCGACAACGGGTACATGGGCTTGCTCGGAGTCTCCTGGCTCGATTTCCGAACACCACACGAGATCACCGAAAACGTGATGCTGCCGTTCCCGATGGGAAGGCTCGGTCTGCCCGAAAGCGCGGACGACGGTGATGTGGTGGTGTCGAAAGGTAAAGCTCGCTTCGAGTTTCGCCATGTGGACGGTGGGCGCCACCTGATCGTCGACTACCCGGCTTTCGACGGTGGGCGAGGCCTTCATGCCGATTTGTTCCTGGCGAGTCCTGCCGATGACCGGATGGTGATCGCCACACCGTTTCCGAAGGCGTCCCGTTCGTTTTACTACAACCAGAAGATCAACTGCCTGCCCGCTGCCGGGACCGTGCGAATCGGGATCGACGACTTCACATTTCGCTCGGAAGACTCGTTCGGCGTTCTCGATTGGGGCAGGGGAGTCTGGACTTACGACAACACCTGGTACTGGGGTTCTGCATCCGGACTGGTGAACGGCGAGCGGTTCGGATTCAACATCGGTTACGGCTTCGGTGACACTACGGCGGCCAGCGAGAACATCGTGTTTGTCGGAGGGCGGGCCCACAAACTGGACAGGATCGACTTCGGCATCCCGCAGGGAACGTACGACGGCGCTCCGTGGAACTTCTCGAGCAACGATGGTCGCTTCGAGATGACTTTCGAGCCGATCATCGACCGTGCCGCGACTTTCGACGTCGGGGTGCTGCGTTCGATTCAGCATCAGGTGTTCGGAAAGTTCTCCGGCACAGTGATCCTCGACGACGGTACCTCCGTGGTGGTTCGAGATCTCCTCGGATTTGCCGAGGAGGTTCGGAACCGCTGGTAGGCCGTACGTCTCCGCGAAGATGACGGAACGCAGCATGAGCACCGGGGCATGATCGTGCCCCGGTGCTCGCGTCTCGAGTTGTTTCACTTCAGGCGGCTGTTGGTGGGCTGTTCCCGCCGATCGGCTGCTGATACGGATCGATCGACATCGGTGGATAGAACACCGATTTGCGATCCGGCCCGATCTCGACCCGCCATTCGGTGTGGTGCAGTGTCCGATGATGATGACCGCACAACAAGATCAGATTGTCGAGATCTGTTGGGCCACCATCGTTCCAGTGAACAATATGATGAGCATCGCACCACCCCGACGGCGTCCCGCACCCCGGAAACGCACACCCGCCATCCCGAACCGCCAACGCCCGCCGCTGCGGAACCGTCGCCGTTCTCGCTTCCTTACCGCAGTCGAGCGGAACACCATTCGCATCCAACAAAATCCGCGTCACGGTGCAGTCGCACGCCAACATCCGCGCAGTATCGATACTGATCGGGCCCACCCAATCCGCCCACGCGAACCCCAACTCCTCAGTGGACGGCAGGAGGTCTTTCAGAACTTTAAGGTCCGTCATATCTTTTGCCGACGCAGTCACCGTGATGTGCGGTTTCACCCCGCCCTCGATCGGACCCAACCCCGCCCGCTCGTACCGCCGCAACAATTCGCAAAACCCATCCGCCCGCCGCAGCGCCGGCGTACGGGTGTCCTTGACCCCGTCCTTCTCCGGCGTCGGAGCCGACAGGCTCGACAACAACGTGATCAGACGCGCCCCGTTCACAGCATCCAAGTCACCCTTCGCCGACACGCGCCCGTACAAACCTTTCGACGCGTAGAACTCGTTACGCTCCGAATCCTCACCGACCGGAACCCCGTCCTCGCGCTTGCCGTACTGCTTCTCGATCCGCCGGATCGCTGCCCGCACCGCATCACAATCGGCGATGTTCTTCGACGCCAACCCCAACAGAATCCCGCGGGCCTTGTCCACATCCGCCAGGGTCATGTTCTTCGGCGGATGCTGACAAAACGACGCCACCTGCCGCGCCTTCAACGCATCCACGTCACCGCGATGGAATGCATCCGCGACAACAGGTTCGAGCATCAACAACCGCGCCAACCCGACCAGCAGGCTGCACTCACCGATCTCCAGATTCGTCGAACCATGCAACCACTGTGCGATCGCCCGAAAACCCTTCCCGCCGAGAACTTCCCGGGAAAACATCTCCACGATCAGCAACACCATCCGCGACTGCAATTCGTGTCGGGCGCGCACCAGACCCAGAACCTCGCTCTTGAGGTCCTCGCCATCCAGCTGCCACGCTTCCCGACTGTCCATGCTAAAAGTCTAATCGAACAAAGTTTCGAACACAAGACTTGTATCTCGAAAACTGTTCCTATGCAATAATTTTCGACAATTCCGATTTTTGGGACTTTTCGGATCTTCATTCGATTTGCGGCAGGCAATCTCGACTGCCTCATTGCATGGACTCTGCTGACGCCGAGCGCTCGGCATACATTCCGGCTTCATGTTGACGTGGACGAGGGCACTTGGACGCGTGGCCGCGCATGGGCTCTGTCGATTGCATTGGTTGCCTTGCCGTACTACCGCGACACGAACGAGCAGATCACGGCCTGGGCGAAACATGCGATTGCCCAGGTCGTTGACGACGTCCACACCGAACTCTGAGACCACCCAGCGTCGTTTCCGTTCTCGCAACGATCCTCGGAACTCGAGCAGGGAGGGCAACAGTCTTGTCCGCGGCGACCGATCAGTCGATCGCGCTCAGGTCCCCGTACACCGTCCGGCCCTCCAGGACGGTGGCGAGCACCGTGATGTCGGCCAGCTCGGCCGGCTCGACGTCGAGGGGATTTGCCGACAGCACAACCAAATCCGCGTAGGCGCCGGGAAAGATGGACCCGATGTGATCTTCGCTGAACAGCTGCCAAGCGGCGTTGACCGTATGGGCGCGCACGGCGGCGTCCACGGGGATCCGTTCCTGGGGTGCGACGACGCGACCGCTGGGCGAAAGCCTGGTGACGGCGTCCTGCATGTTTCGTAGCGGATTGGCGGGGGTGACGGGACCGTCGTTGTGGAAGGTGAACCGTTGCCCGGCCGCGAGTGCAGATCCTGCTGCGGCCCAGACGGATCCGTATTCGGGGCCGAACAGGTCATCCACCAGAACGTCACCCCAGTAGTGCAAGTGGTCGATGAAGATGCTGACCGTGACGCCCAGTTCCGCTGCGCGGGCGAACTGATCCGGACGCATCGCGCCGACATGTTCGAGGCGCAACCGGTGATCGGGCCGGGGGAGCTCCTTCAGAAGCTGCTCCCACGCGTCGAGAACCATGGTGATCGCGTCGTCGCCGTGGGCGTGGCACGCCATCTGCCACCCCTTGGCGAAGTAAGCGGAACTGATGTCGTGGATCTGTTCGCCGGTGTAGTTGGCATGCCCGTGCGTGCAGGCGATCCCGAGCGCACGGGTGGCTTCGGTATCGAGATACGGGAAACTGGTGGCGATGTTGCCGACCCACGGCGAACCGTCGGACCAGACCTTGATGCCGATCTGGCGCACCAGGTCGTTTCCGTCGCCCGGCGACGCCTCGGTAGTGCGTGCGTCGTTGGACATTTCGTAGAGCCGCAGGCGGGTGGTGAGCAGTCCGGCGTCGGCTATTGCGGCCAGGGCGGGCCGCATCTTGGGGTCGAACGACAATTCGGCGATGGTGGTGATTCCGGCGGCGTTCATTCGGGCGCATTCGGCCGCCACCAGTGCGGGGAAGTCGTCACCGATAGTGACTGCGTGGCCCGCGACTGCGAACACCGCAGGCATTTCGTACGCGGCTCCGTCGAGTGCGCCCGTCGCGTCGTGGCCGTACGATCCGCCGATCGGATCGGGGGTATCGCGGGTGATGCCGGCCTGCACTGCTGCCGCCGTGTTGAAATACGCGACGTGTCCCGAGTTGTGCATGATCACGAGGGGGTACTCCGGCGCTACGGAGTCCAGCCAGTCGATGGTCGGGTCGGGTAGGCCCTTCTGCAGCAACGGGTCCCAACCGTTCAGAGAAGCGCCGGCAGCACCTCGCGAACGAACAGTGTCGACGACGGCAGCAACTACGGCGTCCGCCTCGGCGATCGTGACAGGCCGGATGTCGACGACGTCAGGCCCGAGAACGATGGCTTCTTCCAAAGGGTGACCGTGTGGCTCGATGAACCCCGGCAGAACAGCGGCACCTCCGACGTCGACGACGCGGGTATCCGGCCCCACCAGTTTCTCGACGTCCGTGCGCGCGCCGACGGCTGTGATCCGGCCGCCCGTCACGGCGAGCGCCTGGGCGCGTGGTGATTCCTCGTGCATGGTCACGATGTCGCCGTGCAGAACCAGATCAGCAGCCATGGTCAGTCCTTATCGGTTGTCCGCGTACGCCTGTAGGTGTGCCACCTGCTCGGGATCGAGTGAGGGACGTACCTTCTCACGGGCGGTTGCCACGTCCGCGGCCGTCACGTCGGCCGCGTCCATGCTCCGACGCATGGCGGCGAGTGCAGCCTCACGCAGGAGAGCCGAGCAGTCTGCTGCCGAGTATCCCTCGAGATCGACGGCCAGAATGTCCAAATCGACATCTTCGGCGAGCGGTACCGACTTGCCGGAAGCACGCAGAATCGCTTTGCGAGCCTCCGCATCCGGCGGCGGTACGAATACGAGACGTTCGAGTCTGCCGGGGCGCAGGAGAGCCGGGTCGATCAGATCCGGTCGGTTGGTGGCGCCCAACACCACGACGTCGCGTAGCGGTTCGACGCCGTCGAGTTCGGTCAGCAACGCGGCTACGACGCGATCCGACACCCCGGAGTCGGAACTTTGACCACGACGCGGGGCAAGGGCGTCGATTTCGTCGAGGAAGATCAACGAGGGCGCCGAATCGCGTGCGCGCTGGAACAACTCGCGTACGGCCTTTTCGGAGGCGCCGACCCACTTGTCCATCAGCTCCGCACCTTTGACGGCGTGGACGCTGAGGTGACCTGAGCTGGCAAGGGCACGAACGAGATACGTCTTACCGCAGCCGGGAGGGCCGTAGAGGAGCACGCCGCGGGGTGGGTCGACACCGAGGCGTGCGAAGGAGTCGGGGTGCTGTAGCGGCCACAGCACCGCTTCGGTGAGGGCCTGTTTGGTTTCGACCATGTCGCCGACGTCGTCGAGGGTGACGCTGCCGATCGACAGTTCTTCGGTACTCGAACGAGACAGTGGCCGAATCACTTCGAGGGCACCGACAAGATCTTCCTGCGTGATCTCCGGAGAATCACCGGATTTGGACGCCCGCGTCGCCGCTCGCAATGCAGCTTCACGGCAGAGCGCCGCGAGGTCGGCGACCACGAATCCGGGTGCGCGCGAGGCGATGGCGTCGAGTTCGAGGGTTCCGGTGGGCACGCGGCGGAGCAGGAGTTCGAGCAACGCCTTGCGAGTTGCGCCGTCCGGCAGGGTAAGTGCGAGTTCTCGATCGCAGAGATCCTGGCCGCGAAGGCGCGCGTCGACGGTCTCCGGATGGGCGGAGGTCGCGACGAATGCCACGCCCGGGGTTGCGACGGCGCTGCGCAGTTGTTCGAGGATCAGTGCGGACACCGGTTCCGCGGTGGCCGGAAGCAGAGCGTCGATGTCACTGATCAGTAGTACGCCACCGCCGCGCACGGCAGCAACGGCGTCGACGATTCGCTGCAGGCGGGTATTCGCCTCGGTGGCACCGACTCCCGGGCCGTCGAGTTCGACCAGTTTGCGCGAGGACAGGACCGAGCGGGCCAACGTGGCTTTGCCTACGCCGGCGGGGCCCGTGATGAGGACGCCGAGGTGCGGTGAGGCGCCGAGCGTACGGAGCAGTTCTGGTTCGTCGAGTGCCAGGCCGAGCCACTCGGTCAGCTTGGCTGCCTGCGCTTGCGCGCCGACGAGGTGATCCAGCGGAACCGACGGTGCAGGCTCGATCGCGACGGCGGCCGGACTGGAAACAAGCGCACTCGGTGTCAGTGTGCCCGCCGAGCCGGAACCCCAGTTGACTGCCGAATTCGGCTGGACGCTGACCGGACCACCGGCAGGTTCGACGGCCGTGACGGTGAGCAGTTCGGATGTCCACGCGACGCCGAAGGTACGGGAAAGCGCTTGGGTGGCTTCGGAAGTGCTCGTACCCGGACCGAGATCGCGGGGGAGGAGCGAGACCGTGTCGCCGACGCTGACGACCTTGCCCAGAAGAGCTTGTCGCAGAACCGTCGAGCTGATCGAATTTGTCGCCATGGACGAGCCGGTGACGGAGACGGATCGCGCTCCGTACACCGTCACCGGACCGACCACGACGGAAGAGTTCTCGGTCAGGCCGACGTTCGACATGGTGACGTCGTCGAGAAGGATCGTGCCTGCCGGGGTTCCGGTGGGTGCACGGCCCGCGACGGTCGCGGTGCCGCGGGCTCCCATGAGTGCGATGGCATCCCATTCGCGGATGCCCAACGCCGCCAACGCTTCGGGGTGCAAGCGCACGACCCCGCGGCGTAGGTCGGCGGCAGAGGTGTTGAGTCGAACGGTGAGGGCGAGTTCCGGCGAAGTCACCTCTCGAGAGTACGTCGTGGACTAGCGGGGTCGCCGCAATCCGAGACGAGCGGCCGAGCGGCGGCCACCGACGTTGGGTTGGCGTCGGATCGCGCGGCGTTCGGAAGGCTTGATGTCCCAGGTTTCGGGACGTGCTGCCACCCACCGCTTCGAGTGCACGGCAAACGGGATGTGCACCAGGTAGATCGCGATGAGAACGATCAGCAGGATGTACGGGTAGGTGATGAGTGCGGCTGCAGCCAACGTCACCAGGACGAGCAGGCCGGCCGCCATGTGCGGCGGCACGGATACCGACTTCATCGCCAGCGTCGGGATGCGGCTGACGATCAGTGCAGCCGAGAAGAGCGTCCACACGATGACGACGAAGTGCGAAGACCACCAGCCGTCACCCCACTGAGCCGTCGCGGCCAGGGGAGTAAGGGCGATGAGTGCGCCGGCCGGAGCCGGAACGCCGACGAAGTACTCACGTGCGTACGCGGGGACGTCGTCGTCGTCGAGCAGAGTGTTGAAACGTGCGAGTCGCAACACGATGCTGACCGCGTAGATCAACGCGATGATCCAGCCGATGCTGGTGCCGTCCAGCAAGGTCACGTACAGGACCAGGGCCGGGGCGACGCCGAAGGAGATGGAGTCGGCCAGTGAGTCGAGTTCGGCGCCGATCTTGCTGGTGGCGTCGAGCAGTCGCGCGATGCGGCCGTCGAGTGAATCGAGGACGGCAGCTGCGCCGATCATCGCGAGCGAGGTACCGGGTTGTCCGTCGAGAGCGAATTTGACGGCGGACAGCCCGGCGCACAGCGCCAGGATGGTGATGACGGACGGCAGCAACCGCACCGCCTGGGTGCGTTTGGGCATCTTCGCGCCGGGTTGGGCTGCTCCCGGCTTCTTCACGGCTGACTTCATCTTCGGCGTCTTCACGGCAGTTGCGCGATAACTGTTTCAGCACCGATCGTGCGTTGTCCCGGCTCGACCAGGAGTGTGGTTCCGGCGGGGAAATAGGTGTCGACGCGTGAGCCGAAACGGATCAGTCCGTACGTGTCGCCGATCGGCAGGACGTCACCGACACCGGCGTAGCAGACGATGCGGCGTGCAAGCAGTCCCGCGATCTGGACAACCGCAACGTCGTGACCATCGGCGGTTTCGATCAGCATGCTGTTGCGCTCGTTGACCTCGCTGGCGTCGGCGAGATCTGCGGAGAGGAACTTGCCTGCCTGGTGAACGACCTCTTTGACCGTTCCACCGACAGGGCTGCGCTGGACATGCACGTCGAGAACCGACAGGAAGATGCTGACGCGCGGGCGCGGCTCGCTTCCGAGATTGAGCTCGGCGGGCGGAACGGCGTTGTCGACCAACGCCACCTCGCCGTCGGCGGGTGCGACGACGACGCCGATGCGGTTGGGCGGCACCCGGTGCGGGTGACGGAAGAACGTGGCGCATGCGGCGGCGGTGGTCAGACCGGCTCGGCGCACCCACTTACGGTTGCGGCCCAGAGCTGCAACTCCCAGCGGGGCCAGCACGAACGGCAGGCCGGCGGGATGAAGTGGCGGAATCGCATGGCGAACCAGATCGACGATATGTCCGATCCCGGTGGGTTGCGGGGTTCCGGGGGGTGTGGGTCGGCGTGCCACAGGCTCCTCTAACTACTCGGTAGGTCTTCTGCTGGTCGCACTGACAGTACGGGGTGGTAGAGCATCCATAGATTACGTGAACGCCTTCTCTCCTACAGGCTGTAGTGGCATCAAGTACGAGTAGTACCCGACACAGTCGCCGGTGCGTATCGCCAGCGGGAGCGTCGCACCGCTTACTCGGATCACCAGTTGCCGCCCCGGTTGGGCTGCGGCGGCGTCGCGCAGTCGCTGCCGGTCGACCAGTACTCGGAACTTCTCACGGGGATCCGTTCCGCCCGGATCCACCCGGGCACCACCGTCTTCGCCGACGCTGACGACGGCACTGTCCTCGGTGCCGTTGAGCAGGGCGGCAAGGTGGTCGCCGCTCAGTTCGACGGCGTTGTGGTGCTCGCGCAGGATTCGGTGATCGGGGAACTCTCCGTCCTCGATCAGGGGGCTGGACACCTCACCTCCCGGATACGACGCAGTCACCGTGCGCGCGGAGAAAGTCAGCGTCACGACGCCGGCGACGTCGCGTAACAATCGCGCGAAGGTGACGGGAACGACAGCGGACACCGTCAGAGCGGAGTGAACTTTCACCTCGGCGACCGCGAGCCGGAACTGATCAGTGGTGACAAACGCAGCGACGCCGTCGTGAATGTCGAGGTGGACGCCGCGAAGTATCGGGAACTCCGATTCCTCGTTCACTGCGAACAGCACGGCGTCGAGTGCGCGTCGTAGATCCCACGAGTCGATGTCCACGCCGCCGGAGGCAGGTAGCGAATCGATCAGCCGGTGAATTCGCCCCAGTTCGGCGCGGGCGTCGGCGAGACCGTCCTCGAGGTTGCGCAGATGGGCGTCCAGGCACGAATGCGGTTCCGGCCCGGTCAGGACGGCCATCATGTCGCGGATCGGAACACCGACGCGTCGCATACCGGCGATCATGCGGGCGTCGCGGAGCTGATCGTCGGTGTACCAGCGGTAACCGGTGTGCGGATCGACGGAATGCGGGACGAGCACGCCTTCCTTGTCGTAGAACCGCAGCGCGCTGATCGGGAGCGCCGACGCCCTGGACATCTCGCCGATCGTCAAGAGGGCGGAACTAGTGGTCACGGATCAATTCTGCCCGCAGTCGCTCGATGGCGCCCCTGATCATCCGGCCGTAACCGTCGTCGGCGAGTGTGCCGACCGACGCCTCGGCCTTCGTCAGATGCTCGACGGCCTCGGTGTCGCGTCCGAGTTTGCGGTAGTCGGCAGCCAGGTTGAGGTGCAGCGATGGATAGAAACCGGCGACCTGCAGCGATGCGTGGTGTTCCTGGGCTCGCGCGTCGGTCAACGAATCTGCAGCGTCGAGGGCGCGCAGGTCCCAGCAGAGCTCTTGAGCCGGATCGTCTTGAACGTCGGCCATGTAGTGCGCGAGGGAGACGATGTGGAGCGCATCGGGGGCGGCGCTGATCTCTTCCCACACCTTCTCGAACGCAGAGCGAGCCCCGGCTCGATCGCCGGAGCTCGCCAATTCTTGTGCCTGCGCTATCTGTGTCATCACGGGATCCATGGAACGGATCCTGATGCCTCGACCAGGTCGAGGGTCAAGCAGAGGTGCGTGCAGCCGCCTCGGCCTCGCTCTTCACACGCTTCAAGGTGGCATTCATGCCTTCAACGAGCTCGACCTCGAAGTCGGCGTTTCCGCCCAGGACGGTCTTGACGAGGAACTGCGAGACCTTCGACGTTCCGGTGGGAGCCTCGCGACGCTCGGTCACTTTGGTGCCGGTAGCGGTCGGCTCGAGTTCGTAGGACCAGATCGTGCGGTTCTCCGCGATGCGGAACGCCACCGACTTGTTGGGCTCGAAGCGAACGACCTTCGACGACGTCGGCCAGACCAGCAGGCCCTTGCGGTTGACGTTGATCGTCTTGGCACCCTCACGCACGGTCCCGCCGATTACCTTCATCACCTTGCACTGGGGGCTCCATTCGCCCATGCGCTGCAGGTCGGCGACGATTGCCCACACGTCCTGCGGTGATGCGTCGATGTCGATGCTTGCTTCGAGGGTGTTGGACACAGTCTCTCCAGTCGAGTTGATGCTACGTAAAGTTACAAACACTTTTGTCGATCGTAAGCGATCCGTCAATGGACCATGTGTGTCAGGTCACTGTACGGCCGTCCAACAGGGTCGTGCGGGAACACGCGCGGTGGTAGCGGACAATGGTTCGCGCACGTATGACGATCCATCCGACTGGAGTACCGAGAAGTGAACAGCGACGCAGCGACGCAGGATGGCCTCAAGCGAGGGCTGACAGCGCGCCATATCCGCTTCATCGCCCTCGGATCAGCCATCGGAACCGGACTGTTCTACGGCAGCGCCGAGGCCATCAAACGAGCCGGCCCGTCGGTGCTCCTGGCCTACCTGATCGGCGGTATCGCGGTCTACCTGGTGTTGCGAGCGCTCGGCGAGATGGCGGTCCGTAACCCGGTTTCCGGTTCGTTCAGCGAGTACGCGAACAAGCACCTCGGACCACTCGCCGGTTTCATGACCGGGTGGACGTACACGTTCGAGATGGTGATCGTGTGCCTCGCCGACGTCACCGCCTTCGGCCTGTACATGCAGTTCTGGTTCCCGGACGTACCGAGATGGATCTGGGTTCTGGCTGTCGTCTTCTTCATCGGCGCGATAAACCTGTTGAGCGTCAAGGTGTTCGGCGAACTGGAATTCTGGTTCACGCTCGTGAAGATCACCGCCATCATCGCGATGATCGCCGGCGGCATCGCGATCATCGTGTTCGGATTCGGCGTTCACGACACCGATGCCGGAATCAGCCACCTCTGGTCGGACGGCGGGTTCTTCGCGACGGGCTTCGGCGGATTCGTCGCGTGTTTCGCGATCGTCATGTTCGCGTTCGGTGGCACCGAGATCATCGGTATCACCGCGGGCGAAGCCGAGGATCCGGCGCAGACCATCAGGAAAGCCGTCAACACGGTCCCGGTGCGCATCATTCTCTTCTACATCTGCACCCTCGCCGTCATCATGGCGATCATTCCGTGGCAGACCATCAACTCCGACAACAGCCCGTTCGTCCAGATCTTCGAGAACCTCGGATTGGGAACGGCCGCATCGATCCTCAACATCGTCGTCATCACCGCAGCCCTGTCGGCCATCAACAGCGACGTTTTCGGTGCGGGTCGCATGATGTTCGGAATGTCGCATGCCGGCCAGGCCCCGCAGGTGATGAAGAGAGTCTCCGCCAACGGTGTTCCGTGGATGACCGTTGTCATCATGACCGTTGCCCTGTTGGTGGGAGTAGTGCTCAACTACCTGATCCCGGACCAGGTGTTCCTCGTCATCGCCTCGCTGGCGACCTTCGCCACCATTTTCGTCTGGATCATGATCCTGCTCTCGCAGTTCCGTTCCCGCGCTCAGATGAGTGCAGACGAAACAGCGGCACTGAAGTTTCCAGTGCCGCTGTGGCCGTACGGTCAGATCTTCGCGATCGTGTTCCTGGCTTTTGTCATCGTGTTGCTCGGCGTCATCGCCGATACCCGAGTTGCGCTGCTCGTCGGCGCCGGATGGCTGGTTCTGCTGACGGGCGCGTACTACAAGTGGGTGAAACCGGCTGTCAGCGCAGCGGATCGAAGTGACTCATGACGGTCGGCGTCTGAGCACCGGTCATCGAGTCGGCCACCATCTTTCCCGTCAACGGACCCAGAGCGATTCCCCACATCCCGTGACCACCGGCGACGTGCACGCGCGGCGAGCGCGTGGCTCCGATCAACGGCAAGCCGTCGGTAGTGCACGGTCGTGATCCCACCCATTCCTCTTCCCGCGCAGTCCAGTCGATGCCGCTGAGCATCGGCTTGGCCGCATCGATGATCGCCTGCACTCGGCGCGGATCCAGCGGCGCGTCAGGGCTGCGGAATTCCATCATTCCGGCCACTCGGAAGCGATCGTGCAACGGAGTGCATGCGACGCGCTGGGTGGGGAAATACACAGGGTTCTTGGGGAGGTGCTCAGGCTTGACACTGAAGCTGTATCCGCGTCCGGCCTGCACCAGTTTGCGCACACCGAACGGTGCAGCGAGCTTGTTCAAGCGGGCACCGCTCGAGATGACCACGGCGTCGCCGTCGCGTGAATCACCGTGTGCACTGCGAACAGTGACTCCGCCGACCCGATCGTCGATCTGCGTGACGTCGAAACCGCTGACGATTTCTCCACCGCGTTCACGAACCGCGTCCGCCAACGAGTTCACGAACAACGGGGGATCGATGAAACGCTGATTGCGCAGGCGCAAACCGGCTTTCACACCCTGGCCGAGTGAAGGCTCGAGCGAATGAATCGCGTCGTAGTCGAGGAGGTCGAAGTCGACTTCTCCGCCGGCAGCTTCGACGTGGTGGAACTCGTCCACCAAGGTCTGTCGGTCCTTCTCGGACGCAAACGCGGCGAGGAAAGGATCGGCCAGGCGCGTCAGCTCTTTGACGCCACCGTCGGCGAGTTCGTCATACGCGCCCAAGGCTGTTCGGTTGACCTCGGTGTAGACCGACATCGCTTCCTGCCACTTCGACGGCGTGCAGTGGCGCGCGAACCCGACCAGGAACCGAATCAGCTTCAGATCGGTGGTCAGTGGCACGTACACCGGGGACGACGGGCTGAGCATCGCGCGCAAGCCGTATTGGAGCACTGCGGGTTCGGGCAGCGGAAGCGTCAATGCGGGGGCAAGCCAACCGGCGTTGCCCCAGCTCGCGTCGGCTGCGACCCCGTCGCGATCGACGACGGTGACCTCGACTCCACGTTCCTGCAAGAACCAGGCCGTCGACAATCCGACAACACCCGCACCGACCACGACCACACGATCGGGGCTTTGACGAGTTCCCATGACGCACTCCTTCTACAGACTCTGCTCGAACCGAGACGCCGGTCACATCCGGCTCTTCTCTCAAGCATGAATCGCAGGGGTGGCAAAAGGACTGGCCGTTCGGCCACAGCTTCGGGGAATGCGTTGTGCGAGTGCACAGCCCTCGCTTGGGAAGCGAATCACAGTGAGTCGATTCGTGAATGCACTGGAACTTTTGAATTAATACTAAAGTATTAACCATCTCTGGAATGAGCTGCGTTGTTAATACTTTAGTATTAATGTTTCGCTGAATGTTAGTTCCTTGGTATTAGTCGCGTGCAAATCCTCGATGTAAGTGGGGTCGCCGTTTCAAGTTGTCGAGAGATTTCTTTCAAAAACTGTTACAAGTTCTAATAATTGAGGTATGGTGACGGTCATCACATAAGCGGCAAATCGTGAATGGCTTTCAATCGTCGATCAGCTGTTCCAACTTACCGCTCGGTGTGAGCATCCAGTGGAATTGGTGCTACCAAACCAGCTGATTGGAGGTGGTTTCTCACGGTCGGACGTCATCTTTTTCGGAATCGAGACATGATTCCCGGGTGATGTCGTATCGCTAATCTCCGTTGTCAAGATTTCGGTCGTGCATCGGTAGTGAACAAATCCTATCGTGCTGCGCACGGCCTCAAAGACTTCCCCTTCGCAGCGAAACTTCCGGTGATGCGGAGGCTGTCAATGCAGTAGTTCAACTTTGCTCGAACTGCGTTTTGGCAGGAAGTGCTATCAACGCTATAAACCGATCCCGAAAGGGAATGAGGAGTAGAAGATATGCATGTTTCAACGGCAAAACGTACGGTGGCCGCTCTAGCAGTAGTAACTGCTTCGGCGGGCATGGTATTCGCAGCAGTTGCACCGGCGTCGGCAACTGCAGGTACG
Organism: Rhodococcus sp. RCBS9; assembly: GCF_029457415.1. Classification (NCBI taxonomy): domain Bacteria; kingdom Bacillati; phylum Actinomycetota; class Actinomycetes; order Mycobacteriales; family Nocardiaceae; genus Rhodococcus; species Rhodococcus sp. RCBS9. Next base: position 4,238,512 of record NZ_CP120422.1, read on the forward strand.
ACGGTGACGAGCTATAACCAGGCGTGCCGCGCTGTAAGTGTTGGGCAGACCGTGGATCAGGTAGTTCCAACCTCGGTCACGGCTAACCACGTCACTGTGAATGCCACGCCCGGGGTAAATTCATACACCCTTCAGCCCGGTTCAGCGACGACACCCAGCAGTTCTGGCGTCTCGGGTGTCACATTCCTCGGCATTGATGACGTCAGGCTTGTCTACCGCTATGACCCAGCGACGTTCGTCGCAGGATCGGCCGCACTGGTGGCCGGTTCCGGTTCGGGCTACACAGGCACGGTCACTCTCACCGATACCGGATCGCAACTGATCGTGGACGGTGCGGATGTCGGCGTAGGCGTGACATACCAGCTTCCGAAGATTAGTTTCCAAACTCGGAACAGTGCGTTGGACGTGAAGTTCGACACTCAGGGCACCGCGGCCCAGATGTATAACTTCTCGGCGAATTACTTCCGTTTCACATCGAAGGCGTCAGTGCCTATCTTCGGGACAGTCAGTGCGCCGACCTCATGCATTCCCGCCAATGCGGTGGGTGCGACCGGTAGTTACCCGGCACTGAATTCGGGTGCGGGCGTTCTGCATCCATAGTCAATCCGGACCCCGGTGATTAGCAGCGCTGCCTGACACCCCACTCAGGCAGCGCTGTTTTGCGTAGTCTTGTGCGTGAGTGCCAGAAGTGTGTGCCGGGAGGCGCTTCCAGACCATGTGGATGCGAGTTACGTGCAGAATTACCCGCTCGACAAGAATCCCGACCTACCGCAGTGGTAGGCCGGGATCGTAATGTCTTGGTGAATAAGGGATCAGGATGCGATGACGGTCGAGTTGCTCTCGAGCTCACGCGTCTTTGCGGCTTCCTTCAGTTCCTCGAAACTCGCGCGAAGCAACTCCAGGTAGTGGCCTAGATCTGGCATCGTTGCGGCGTCTGCAATAACGTTGAGCGTTAGGTTGCCGCCACTCGCAGCTACCATGAAGTGCCGCAGCCCGTCACCGTCGACCGGTGCTTGATTAGCGAGTACGGCAGTGCCAGTTGCCCCGTTCAGGGTCAGTCCGTTGACCGAGAGCGGAATGTTACTCACCATCGTGTGCTGATACCGCGGCCCATCCGGGCTGTAGTCGTCATGGTGACGTGAATATGCCATCAACCGCGCTATCGGAGCGGGTAGGGTCTCCAACACTGTGCTCATCCGCCGGACCGCTGTGTGGGACGTACGGGCCTTCTCCGAGCGTGCAGACTCTGCGATGAGAGCGAGTCTCTTCAGCGGATCCGTGATCGTGGTGTGCATGTTCACGGACAGATTCACCAATTGGTTTGCGGACTCCCACTCCTCTTGCTTGCGCATGGACCGCGGAACCATCGCGAACAGAGAACCTCGAGGCGCTTCGCTCTTCTCGGTAAGGTATCGCGCCATCGCGCAACCGACCACAGCCAGAAGGACGTCGTTGACAGTCGCTCCGGGGACTGCGTTCTTCACATGCCGAACCTCGTTGCCTGCGAGGATGATCGGCTCCACCAATGCCGACCCGCTTACCTTGCAGTTGAAGCGGGTGCTAGTACTTTCGTAGATGCACTCGTCCCATTCTCCAGCACTCTTCGCCTCGACTACCGCACGGGCAGCAGCCCGATTGCCCGGAATGCTCTTGGCGAACTGGATAAGTTGGCCGGGGAAACTCAGCGCTGATCGCGTGAAGAGACGTCCCCGTAGGAACCGTATTGCAGGTGCTGATTTCCTCGGCCGTTGCGCATCCGAAAATATGGCTTCACCCAGCATTCGGATCGCGATTCCGTCGGCCGCGCTGTGATGAGACTTGAGCACAACCGCCGTCAGCCTGCCGGGTAGAGCGTCAAGCCCCTCGATCCCCGTGAAAAAGTGCAGTTCCCACGGTGGGCGGCTGAGATCCATTCTCGAGGTCAGCAGGGCGCTGAGCATTTCTTGAAATGGTGCCCAACCCGGCTCGGAAATCGCGTTGACCCGCACGTGGTCGCCCACATCCAGGTTGGGGTCTGGAACCCAGTACGGATGGCCGAGTCCCAGTGGCGTGTGCTGGATTCGGTGGGTGAACATGCGATTGTGTCCGAGCCTGGCGGTGACCCAATCGACGGCTTGCGCCTGCGTGAATTCTGCGGCTGGGTGCTGAGATGTTTCGAAGAAGTACACGCCGACCAGATGCTTCAGGTGGCCGGCGGACTCGTTGTAGACGAAGTCCGCGTCTCGCGGATTCACCTGTGTGACAGCCGCATCCAGCAGGTTGGGCAGTCTCATGTCGAACTCCTCACGTGGCGGGTGCCGGATCAAAGTGTCCGTGCCCCGGAACTCTCGTGGCCCGGAACTCTCGTGCCTGGAAAACTCTCGTGCTTGGAACGCGAAATGACCCCCGAGGCGAATTGGAGCCTCGGGGATCATCGAAGTTCAGAGTAGAGAAGTTGCACCAGAGAATTTACTTCTGCAGAATGGTACTTCCCAGGCCGGTCAACTCTATGGTCCCAGTAGCCCAGGCGATCAAACTGGTGATATATCTTTGCAGCATTGTAAATCACCTTTCCTTAGAGCGGCGTCGGCGTGTACGCGGACAGGGTGTTGAGATACTTCGCGAACGTACCTACTAGGTCGATTGAGCCAAATCCCACCAGATCCGACAGATAGCTCATTGAAAGATCGAACATTATTGTCTCCTCTCCCGACTACGGGGCAACGGTCGAGCCGAGGGCGGTCTGAATGCTTCCACCAATACCTGCAGAACCGCTAGCCATTAGGTTGATGGCTGCGGAGATAGACTTGAAGATGCCGTCGACTATTGCCTGCACATAAACGAACGGGGGAAGCAATGATTGCGAATCAATGCTCGTGACTGCGTCGATGATACTTGCTGTATCCACTATGCTAACGCTCCTTGCGGTAGATTTTTATCACGGTAGGAAATTCTGTTGAAGTCAGCCGAGTGGGGGTTGCCAGTCGAAGTCGACTGACGCCATGGAGCCTCTGTATACGAGCAATGAAATGATCTGCAAAATTATCGGTTCCTTGAGGTAAGGCACCATCGATCCTAGATCCATCGTTTACTCCTGTCGTTGGGTGATGTTCTGAAATGGATCAGGGTTGCGATGAGCCGGTCTCGATTAATCCGGCTAGCGAGCCGGTGGCGCCCTCGATGCCGGGCACTAGGGATCCGCTCCATACATTGTCCAGTAATCCGGTGAACAACGCAGCCGTTGCTTGAAGGAACATTGCGATCATATGAAGTTCCATCCTTTCGATAGATCTGGAAGACTTTTTGTACATCGGCGCATGCTTGTTGCATTCCACAAAGAGCAGGTTCGACTAGTGCACGGACCCTTGCGATCGTTCTGCTAAGAGATCCGTGTGGCGTTCGGGGTCTTATGTGGCGTGACGAGAATGAGGTTAGCTCGAGCAAGTCCACTTTGACTAGGAATTTGTAGAACCAAACTGAAACGTGTTTCATTTATGCTGGTCAGGCAACCAAAATGGCCTATTTGGGCCGTGAGAGGAAGATCTTGCGGAACGCTAACCAGATTGCAAGATTGATGATTGCCGAATTGCTGGGTTTTGGGAATCGTGGCCGGTAATTATGACTTTTGGCGGACTGGTCGTTAATACTTTTGGGTGATATTTTGTCGAATACCTCCCAAAGTGGAGCGGCACGGGAGATGCTCCGATACCTTCTTCGCCGGCTCAGGAACTTCGTAGTTTGAACTGAAGCATCAGGATCAGTCGAGTGTCCGCGTCGCTCAGGTCAACCCCGCACATCTCCTTGCAGCGGCGTAATCGATTGCGGAGAGTGTTGGGGTGAACATGCAATGCTGCGGAAGAACTCGCGACATCACCGCCCTTGTCGAGGAAGGTGTGGGCCGTTGCGACGAGTTCGCTTCCATGTCGACGGTCGTACCCTTCCAGGGCGTGCATAGGTGTGGCGGTGCTCAGTCCGTCGAAGATGTCGGCAACATGTAAGGCCAGTACCGACGCCAAGGTGTCGTTCATACCCGCGACAATCCCGCCGGACCGGTTGTGTCGCAGCGCGCCCAGAACATGGTCGGCGTCGGCGCGTGACAAATGGCATTCGCTGGCTGATTTCACGGTGCGGCCCACCGCAACGGCAAGTTGTGCTCGTGTGCGGGCGCGGCTGAGGAAGTCCTCCAACAGTCGGCGGGCGTTCGCTTCGTCAGCGGCGACAACAAGGTACGTCGAGTCGATCAACTGTGCGATCACGGCGTCGACGGCCAGAGTGTCCAGGTACAAGCTCAAGGAGGCGACCAACCCCGCCGGCAGTGGTCCCGCGACGGTTCCGACGGCGACGACGGTGAGCGGGCCTGCCAACCGCAAGTCGTCGGCGGCGCGGAATGCGGGTTCGCCACCGCCGATCAATGCTTGGACGCGCTGGGATTGGCGACGGCGTGTGCTGTCGACCCGGTCACGCTCCGAGGCGATTCTCCCGGCCACGACAGATACCGCGGAACGAAGTATCGATTCCTGTGTGGGCGTCGGTGATCCGGCCAGTGCGACCCAGATCGAGCCGACGGGGTGATCGTTCTCGCGAACTGCGATAACCAGTCGCGGCGTGATCGAGGGGTCTTCGAGGTCGACGTAGATGGGATCGCTCTCTCGGTGAAGCCGATCGAATACTCCTGCATCGGAGAGTAATTGGCGGAATCGGCTGGGTACCTGCCGACCGAGGATCGTGCCGATGCGAGCTTCGTCCACGGCCTGCTCGCCGCCGGAGTACGCGAGAACCGTCGAGTTCTCGTCCTCGATCGTGACGGGAGCGCCGAGCAATTCGGCCAGAGAACCGGCGACGGAGAAGAGGTCGTCGTCGCGCAGGTCCATGGGTGCGAGCCTACTGAGCGATCGACGGATTTCGGGTTTCGACGCCTCGGCAGGACCTCGATGGCGAATATAGGCTGGTGCAATGGCCGACATCGAAGGTGTTCTGTTCGATATCGACGGAGTCCTGCTCACGTCCTGGCAGCCGATCGAGGGAGCAGGGGAAGCAGTACGCGAAGTTCGGCGGCGCGGATTGGCCTGTGGGTTTCTGACCAACACCACCTCGCGCAGTTCGACACTCATCGCGCAGGGGTTGTGCGACGCCGGTATCGAGGTGGAGGCGAGCCAGATAGTTACTGCCGCCAGGCTCACGGGGGAGTACGTGCGGGCGACGTACCCGGACGCGAGGGCGTGGGTACTCAATCACGGTGACGTGTCCGCCGATCTCGAGGGAATCGAATTCGACGACGCCGATCCCGAGGTCGTGATTCTCGGCGGCGCCGGCCCGGAGTTCACCCACGAGGCGCTGAGCAGAGTGCTCGAACTACTGCTCGCCGGAGTGCCCGTCGTCGCGATGCACCGCGGGATGATGTGGGAGACGTCAGGTGGCCTTCGAATCGACACCGGAACGTACTTGCCCGGCTTCGAGGAAGTGGCGGGTGTAAACATCGCCGCGGTGGGTAAACCGTCTCTCACGGGGTTCCTTACAGCCACGGAGCTGATGCATGTCGAACCTGAGGCGACGGTGATGGTCGGCGACGATCTGATCGGGGACGTCCTCTCCTCACAGCGGGTCGGCCTGACCGGAGTTCTGGTGCGCACAGGCAAGTTTCGGCAAACAGTGCTCGACCTCTCGGTTCAGAAGCCCGACCACGTCATCGATTCGGTCGCGGATCTTCCGGCCCTTCTCGGGGTCGTCCTCGAGGCTTGACCAGGCGGGGGTGACGGACTTCACTCGAGCGGGTACTCTCGCGCCCGAATCCAATGAACTTGTTCCACGAAGGAGTTTCTATGCCCTTGATCTCGTCAGTCTGGTTCCGCCGCTCATCCTCTCGAGTCAGCGGAATTTCCAGTAGTCGGTTGGGGGGCCGCCTGGCGAGAACAGGGGCTGTGATGACTGTAGGTATGGGGCTCGCCGCCGGGCTGGCGCTGACCGGTGCGGGAGCTGCTTCGGCAGCCCCCGTCACGTGTGTCTCGCCGCCGTCGGCCAATGACATCCAGGTCTCCGAGACCGCGAGCTGCGGCGCGCAGTCCGTCGGAGCCGGCCGTTCGCAGGCCGGTGCCGCCGAGAGCGGTACCGCTGTGAGCGTCGCCGCCGACAACGGCTACTCAAATTCATATGCCAACGGCTTCGGAACCGCGCTGGGGGCTTCTCGCGGTAACGGTCAGGCGCAGGCATTTGCACTCGGCGGCGGTATCGCGCGGGCCGGGGCGGCTGACGGAAATGTCACCTTCGCCATCGCTGGTTACGGAGCGGGCGCTACAGCCGATGCCAATGGCGTCGACTGCGTCGGAGTGCTCTCGTTTGCGGTCAATTTGAGTAACGGACAGTTCTGCATCGCGGGCTGAGGCTCAACCTTGCACTCGGCACGCTCGAGTGCTAAAAATGCAGTTGGCACTCGCGAACCGTGAGTGCCAGGTCGAGGCAGTGAGACCGGGAACCATAGACACCCCCGGTCGTCCGTCGCGGGCACTGACTAGACCACAGGCGTAGATGGGTGACCAGGCAAATCGGTCGCCCGTGTAATGAGGTGACCGGTCAAACGGTCGCCTTGTGCCGATGAGGTGACCCGACGAGCGGTCACCTTGTGTGTCACCCCCTATCCGGAGGATCACTTCGCAATGGCAAAGATCATCGCGTTCGACGAAGAGGCACGTCGTGGCCTCGAGCGAGGCCTCAACGCCCTCGCCGACGCTGTCAAGGTGACGTTGGGCCCCAAGGGTCGCAACGTCGTTCTCGAAAAGAAGTGGGGCGCCCCCACGATCACCAACGATGGTGTTTCCATCGCCAAGGAGATCGAACTCGACGACCCGTACGAGAAGATCGGCGCCGAGCTCGTCAAGGAGGTCGCCAAGAAGACTGACGACGTCGCTGGCGACGGCACCACCACCGCTACCGTTCTCGCACAGGCTCTGGTCCGTGAAGGTCTGCGCAACGTCGCAGCCGGCGCGAACCCGCTCGGCCTCAAGCGCGGCATCGAGAAGGCTGTCGAGGCTGTCACAGCTCGCCTGCTCGAGACCGCCAAGGAGATCGACACCAAGGAGCAGATCGCTGCTACCGCCGGTATTTCCGCCGGCGACCCGTCCATCGGTGAGCTCATCGCCGAGGCTATGGACAAGGTCGGCAAGGAAGGCGTCATCACGGTCGAGGAGTCCAACACCTTCGGCCTGCAGCTCGAGCTCACCGAGGGCATGCGCTTCGACAAGGGCTACATCTCGGCGTACTTCGCCACCGATGCAGAGCGTCAGGAAGCCGTCCTCGAAGACGCGTACATCCTGCTCGTCAGCTCCAAGATCTCCACGGTCAAGGATCTGCTGCCCCTGCTGGAGAAGGTCATCCAGTCCGGCAAGCCGCTCCTGATCATCGCCGAGGACGTCGAGGGCGAAGCTCTCTCCACCCTCGTGGTCAACAAGATCCGTGGCACCTTCAAGTCTGTTGCCGTCAAGGCTCCCGGCTTCGGTGACCGTCGTAAGGCTCAGCTCGCCGACATCGCCATCCTCACCGGTGGCGAGGTCATCAGCGAAGAGGTCGGACTCTCCTTGGAGACCGCAGGCCTCGAGCTCCTCGGCCAGGCACGCAAGGTCGTCATCACCAAGGACGAGACCACCATCGTCGAGGGTGCCGGCGACGCCGACGCAATCGCCGGTCGTGTCAGCCAGATCCGCGCCGAGATCGAGAACAGCGACTCGGATTACGACCGTGAGAAGCTGCAGGAACGTCTGGCCAAGCTGGCCGGCGGCGTTGCAGTCATCAAGGCCGGCGCTGCTACCGAGGTCGAGCTCAAGGAGCGCAAGCACCGCATCGAAGATGCAGTGCGTAACGCAAAGGCAGCCGTCGAAGAGGGCATCGTCGCCGGTGGTGGCGTTGCACTTCTCCAGGCAGCTCCCGCACTGGACGACCTCAAGCTCGAAGGTGACGAGGCAACCGGCGCGAACATCGTTCGCGTTGCACTGTCCGCTCCGCTCAAGCAGATCGCATTCAACGCAGGCCTCGAGCCCGGCGTTGTTGCGGACAAGGTCTCCAACCTGCCCGCAGGTCACGGCCTCAACGCTGCGACCAACGAGTACGGCGACCTGCTCGCTGCAGGCATCAACGACCCGGTCAAGGTCACCCGCTCGGCACTGCAGAACGCAGCGTCCATCGCGGCTCTGTTCCTGACGACCGAAGCCGTTGTCGCTGACAAGCCCGAGAAGGCCGGAGCGCCTGCAGGCGATCCGACCGGCGGCATGGGCGGCATGGACTTCTGAGTCCATCTCCACCTAGCTCCTAGAGCCCGGCCCACCATTCGGTGGGCCGGGCTTTTGCTCGTGCGGGGGAGGCAAGTTTCCATGACTTGGCAGCGGCAGCCGCGATGCAGATTGCGGATTCACCTAACCAAGAGGTTGCCTCCTGATCGCTCGGAATCACAGGCACCTTTTCCGATTGCTGGATCCGGTGATACCCAACGATTCCGAGCAGAACCCAGAGGATCGGCATGTCAGCTCGCTACAATTCGGACATTCGTTCAGCGTCGGAATTGAGGGGCATGCATGATCTTTCGGAACTCGTTGCCAGCCGCGGTATCTCAGATGGGGCCGCGAGACGCGGAGTTCGTCTACAACGAGTCCGGCGGACATCTGAGCCACATGGTCTGCGCCTACTTCTTCGACACGACGGGCCATCCGCTCGCAGAGATGACGCACGACGACGCGGTTCGGTGGATCACCGAAAGATTCGGATACTGGCCACTGTTCACGAGTCGACTCCAGCGAGTTCCGCTGGATCTGGACTATCCCTATTGGGTCCCGGCCGATTTCGACGTCGATGATCACGTGCACGTCCATCGTGCCCCGGTTGCCGGGTGGGCGCCGATTCGTGAATTGCTCGGGCGCTCGCTCGGTGAGCCGATGGACTTGTCCCGGCCGCCCTGGGAGTTGCACGTCATGACCGGAGTGCACGGGATCGACGAGCTACCGGGCAATCTGACGCTGATCATGCTCAAGACCCACCACGGGGCCGGTGACGGTCTGGCGATCCGCGATCTGACCAACCTTCTGTTCTCCGGTCCGCCGAAGCCGGAGACGAAGCGTGCCGGTTCGGGGCTTTCGTCGCTGGATTTGATCGGGCGCACGGTCGTGGGTTTGCCCGGCCAGGCGATCCGTTTCGGCCGGGGTCTGTCCGTGACAAAGGTTGCGGCCGAGACGGTTCGGGAGGCGGAAGAGGCCGGAGAGCTGCCTACGTACTCGGCCGACCGCCTGCCGACCCGATTCAACGGCATGCTGGGCGGAGACATCACGATCGATTTCCTGACGCTGGACGGCGCAGACATCAAAGCGATCCGAGCGGCCATTTCGGACGTGACGGTCAACGACATCTTCCTGACCGTCGTCGCCGGCGCTCTCGACGCATACCTGTCGGAGAAGGGCGAGAAATCAGGCAGTGGGTTGGCGGCGATGGTTCCCCGATCGATGCGGCAGATCGCCGAATGGGAATCGGCCAACCAACTGGCGCTGTTGACGGTCGATCTGCACACGGACGTCGAAGATCCGGTCGAGCGGCTGACACGAATCAGGGATTCGGCGCTGATGGCAAAGGGGCGGAGTTTGCACCCAGCCGTCCGTCGATACGGCACACGCATCGAAACGTCGCCCGCGGCTCTGCTCAGACTCACCGGTCTCTCGCGTCGGATCAACAAGCTTGACCCTTCGCACAAGGTCATTCAGAACACGACGATCAGCAATGTCCCGGTATCGGTCGACGGCAATGTCTTCGAAGGTGCGCCGGCGGTGGCAGTTCTCGGCGGGCAGGCGCCGGTCGACGGAGACATTCTGCGCCACTTCCTCATTGCTGCGCGTGGAGGTTCTCTGACGCTCAATGTCATCGTCTCGCGAGAGACGATGCCGGATATCGAGCACTACATCGAATTATTGCGGGTGGGGTTCACGACGCTTCTGCAGGCAGTTTCCGACCAAAATCGTGAGTTGGTCGAACGATAATCTCTCGGCACCCCCGGCTTTACGCCGCCTGTCATTCCCTGAGTTTTCGGATTGGCGTCATTTCCTCGTCCCAAGCGAACCACTGAACATCTTGGTTGGGCAGCGTCAGTGGCCTGGCCGTCAAGGGTCTCGAGGCCCTCGCTGCGCTCAGCGGTGGAGAGTTGAAGGCCGCCAAGTGGATTGTTGATTTCGGGGCCTGCTCGTGTTGGCGCGTAGGCCCCGAAATACCTTTTGTCGGCGCGTAATTCTCGCCATGTGAATTGCCGGAATTCTCACCCTAATGGCATGAGCATCCAGGCGGCGAGATATACCAATGCCGCGGTTCCACCCGTGCAAATAGCGGCGATAACGGCGAGTAGACGGACAAGATTGACGTCGGCGCCGAAGTAATCTGCAATTCCGCCGCACACTCCGGCGAACATTTTCTTGTCGTTGGAACGGGTGAAGGGGCGAGGTGTGTTGCTTTCGAATGTCATGCTTCAATTCTGAAGCGAGATCGCATCAGGCACCATCGGGGACGACCCCCATCTGCACCCTGATCTTTTGAGCCCGTCGTGTCATACCCCGGTAGTTCATCCCAGCTTCACCGAACGGTTGCTGCGGGAGACTAACTTGTCGGCGGTGACCGATTTAGCAGAACGCCGACCGTTCCTCAGCGCCTTCGCGGACCTCTCGACCGCCGTCGATCTGGCCGACACCGCCGCCTTCACCGTCGACGACAATGACGACGACGATCCGGTGCTGCTGACGTCGCCGGACGGTTTCGAGGTCGACACCTGGCGGGAGGGATACCCGTACGACGCACGGATGCCTCGGGACGAGTACGAAATGTCCAAGCGTCTGCTGCAGATCGAACTCCTCAAGCTGCAGAACTGGTCGAAAGAAACCGGCGCACGGCACGCCATTGTGTTCGAAGGACGCGACGCTGCCGGCAAGGGCGGAACGATCAAACGATTCATGGAGCACCTCAATCCTCGTGGCGCTCGCGTCGTCGCGCTGGAGAAGCCGTCGGCTCGCGAGTCGACGCAGTGGTACTTCCAGCGCTACGTGCAGCACCTTCCCGCCGCCGGGGAACTGGTGATGTTCGATCGATCTTGGTACAACCGGGCCGGGGTCGAGCGGGTCATGGGTTTCTGCACCGACGAGGAGCACGAGCGATTTCTGCGCCAGGTGCCGTTGTTCGAGCAGATGCTCGTCGACGACGGCATCAGCTTGATCAAGTTCTGGTTCTCGGTTTCACCGCTGGAGCAGCGCACGCGGTTCGCGATCAGACAGGTCGATCCCGTGCGGCAGTGGAAGCTTTCGCCGATGGACATCGCTTCTCTGGACAAGTGGGATGCGTACACGGCGGCGAAGGAAGAGATGATCCGGTTCACCGATACCGCCACCGCTCCGTGGACCGTCATCAAGAGCAACGACAAGAAACGCGCGCGGATAAACGCGATGCGTCACGTGCTCAGTCAGTTCGATTACGACAACAAGGATTACGAGATCGTGGGTACTCCGGATCCGCTGATCGTGGGAAGCCTCGAATAGTCGGCGCGTGGGCTCTGCCCATCCGCGGTGTGGGTGGTTAGTGTGAGTTGAATGGAGACCGTACCGATCCAACTCCCCGACGGCACCGTGACCCCGATCCGTCTGTTTCCCGGACCGAACGACGACGCACCCGTGGTGGTGATGTTGCCAGGGCTCGGAGTTCCCGCCGGGTTCTACGATCCGGTGGCGCAGGCCCTGGTCGAAGCCGGCTTCAATGCGGCCATCGGTGAACTGCGCGGCCAAGGTGACAGCAAACCGCGCCCGAGCGCGTCGAGTGCTTTCGGATATCAGGAACTGGTCTCGATCGATTGTCCGGCGACGTTCGAGGTGGTGCGCGAGCGGTTTCCGGCCAGCACACCATTTCTGATGGGGCACAGCATGGGCGGCCAGATCGGGGTCATGTACGCGTCGAGGATTCGGGGCCGGCTCGGCGGACTGATCCTGGTTGCCTCCGGATCGCCGTATCACCGCGGATTCCCCGGAATCCGTGCGCCCGGACTCTATCTGGGTTCGTCCGCGATGTCGGTGACAGCCAACATTGCCGGCTTCTGGCCGGGAGACCGGGTCAACGTCGGCGGCTTCGGTCGACAGTCGAAAGTACTGATCACCGATTGGGCACGGTTCGCCAGGACCGGTCGCATGGAACCCATCGGTGCGGATATCGACTACGAGGAGCGGATCGCTCGCCTGACCTTGCCGGTTCTGTCGATCACGATCGAAGGGGACGATCTCGCTCCACGCCGGTCGGCAAAGAACCTGGTGGACAAGCTCTCCGGGGCCCAAGTGACGATGACGCACATCGACGAACCACTCGGTCACAACGGTTGGATACGCAATCCCACCGCTGTGAGCGAGCGCGTCGTCGCGTGGTTGCGCGACCGCTGAAAGATCAGGCGAGCTTCTGCCAGAGGAACTCGTAGGTCAGCGCGGTCTTGAATGCCAGCTGAGCATTGTCCGCGGCGCCGCCGTGGCCACCCTCGATGTTCTCGAAATACAGCACCTGCTTGCCCAGCTCTTCCAGCCGTGCGGCCATCTTGCGGGCATGCGCGGGGTGGACGCGGTCGTCGCGGGTGGATGTCGCGATCAGGATCGGTGGGTACGACGCGGCGGCGTCGATGTTCTGATACGGCGAATACTCCGAGATGAATGCCCACTCCTCCGGGACATCGGGGTCACCGTATTCGGCCATCCAGGACGCGCCGGCCAGCAGGAGATGGAATCGACGCATGTCCAGCAGCGGGACCTGGCAGACGATGGCGCCGAAGAGTTCGGGGTACTTGGTCAGCATGATGCCCATCAGCAGGCCGCCGTTGCTTCCGCCCTGAGCTGCCAGAAGATCCGGGGTCGTGATTCCGCGATCGACGAGGTCTCTCGCGACGGCAGCAAAGTCTTCGTGCACCTTGTGGCGCCCAGCCTTGAGAACCTGTGTGTGCCAACCGGGTCCGTACTCGCCGCCACCACGAATGTTCGCAACCACATAGGTTCCGCCCTGCGTCAACCAGGCACGGCCCAGAGAACCGCTGTACGACGGCGTCAGCGAGATCTCGAATCCGCCGTACCCGTAGAGCAGGGTGGGGCCGGGCTCGCTACGCGGATTGCGGACCACGAAATAGGGGATGAGGGTGCCGTCGGCGGAGGTGGCGAAGAACTGCTCCGTGGTGATGTCCTCGGCGTCGAAGAACGCGGGAGCCTGCTTGAGGGCAGTGGGTTCGGTTTCGCCGATCACGCCGTGCAAAAGAGTTGCAGGGGAGGTGTATCCACTCGAATTGACGAAGTACTCGTTGCTGACATCAGGGTCGGTGTCGAGAATTTCGATACTGGTCAGTTCTGGAAGCCCTTCGAAAGGTCGATCCTCCCAGCCGTTTTCGCCCGGCGTCAGGATTCGCAGCGTCGTGCGCACGTCGGTCAGGACCACCAGAATCAGATGATCGCGTGTCCAGGTGTAGTGCTCGAGCGAGGAATGTGCGTCGGGTTCGAAGATCGATGTCAGTGCTCGTGAGCCGGCAAGGAAATCGTCGTAACGGATGGCAAGCAGTGCGCCGGTCGGATATTCGGTGTCCTCGACGGCCCACACGGACTTGGTGCGGATCAACAACCACTCGTGGTGAATCGAGATCCCGGCGTCCTCGGGGACGTCCACGAGCACCAGTTCACCGTCGGGGCGAACTTCGAAATGCTGAGAGTTGTAGAAATCGACCGAGCGAGTGACGAAGTCCCGTTCGAACCCGGGCGTCGGATCGTGCGAAGCCGAGATGGCCACGTCCGTGGCCTGGCCCTCGTAGACGGTCTCGGCGCTGGAGAGGGGAGTGCCGCGCTTCCACCGCTGGGCCAGACGGGGATATCCGGAATCGGTGAGCGACCCCGGTCCGATATCCGTTCCGACGTAGACGGTATCGATGTCGATCCAGTCGATGTCGGTCTTGGCCTCGGGAAGGTAGAAGCCGGGATTCTCGCCCTCGGGAGCGAGGAACTCGCGCTTGTCGATGTCGAACTCGCGAACGACCGCCGCGTCTGCCCCGCCGCGGGAGAGGCTGATCAATGCACGGTTGCGGTGTGGCCGTAGAAGTTGCGTGCCCTTCCAGACCCAGTTCTCGCCCTCGGCCTCGGCCAGGGCGTCGAGGTCGACCAGGACGTCCCATTCCGGGTCGTCGGTGACGTACTGATCGAACGTCGTGCGTCGCCACAATCCGCGAACGTGGGTGCTGTCGCGCCAGAAGTTGTAGAGGAACTCACCTCGACGGCGGACGTAGGGGATTCGCGCGTCGGTATCGAGGATCTCGCGCACGTCGCTCTGTAGTCGATCGAAGCGCTCGTTGTCGGTGAGCTGCTCCTCGGTCACGGCATTGTGCTGACGGACCCAATCGAGTGCAGACTCACCGGTCACGTCTTCGAGCCAGAGGTAGGGGTCGTCGCCGGTGGTGGGCTGCTGATCGGAAGTCATACGTCCATTCTTACTGCTCGCTCCCGACAGCACTCGACCCCGCTCCCGAAACACTGGAGCGGGGTCGAGTGAGAACGAATCGGGTCAGACGCCCAGGGAGTGAGCGAGCATCGGCCAGGAGTTGTGGAGATCGTCCTGCCAGTAGCCCCACGAGTGGGTGCCGGTCGGCTTGAAGTCGAAGGTGGCCGGGATCTTCAGATCGCTCAGGCGGTAGGCGAGGTTGTGGGTGCAGTAGTTGACCGCTGCCTCGATGACGCCGCCGACGATCGCCTGGTTGGCGAGCGCACCGACCTGACCGTTGATCGCGGGATTGGCGAGAGTGTCGTGTGGGCCGGGGAGTCCGGAGCCGGTGGAGACGTAGAGTTCGGTGCCGCGGAGCTTCTCGGCGTTGAGGACCGGATCGTTGTCCTTCCAGCCCTGACCGTCGAGCGGGCCCCACATGTTGGTGATGTCAGCTCCGCCGCGGGTACCTGTGACAAGTTCGATCGCACTCTGACCGACGGGGGTGCTGGTCTCAGCGCATCCGCTGTACGCCCCGACGCCCTTGTAGAGGCCGGGAGCCGCGATGGCGAGGTTGAGGACCGAGGTCGCGGTCATGGAGATCGCGGAGATCGACTGGACCTTGTTGGTGTTGAACTCGGCGTCGATGACGGGCGGGAGTTCCTTGGTGAGGAACGTCTGCCACTTCTGGCGACCGAGAACCGGATCGTCGTTCACCCAGTCGGTGTAATAGCTGAACGCGCCTTCGAGTGGAGTGACGACGTTGACGTTCTTGTCCTGGAAGAAGTTCATGACGTCGGTCTTGCGTTGCCAGGTCGCCGAGTCTTCGCCGCCGCCTGCACCGTTGAGCAGGTAGAGCGTCGGGCGGGGTTCGCTGCCATCTGCGGGGAGGATGACCTCGAGCGGGATGTTGCGATCCATCGCCGGGGAGAAGACCGAGATGGTGACCTTGCGGTCGCCGGTCTTGGTGTTGCTCACGACGTGCGATCCGGACGTGTCACCGCCCGCAGAAGCTGTCGCCGGACTGATCAGCATCGGCAGCACCGTGGCCACTGCGAGAGCTGCGATCACACTGCCACGCTTGAAAATTCGAGCACGCATACGTTCGGATCCTCCACCTGAATGTCTTCGGATCCGGAACGGATCGAAGTGCCTGTGAGCCCTTACTGGAACAGGTTCACTTTTTGTTATGTGTCAGTAAAGCAGAGCGGGCGCAGAAAGTGACGCGATTCGATTGCCTGACAATTGAATTGGCCCCGGAATTAACCCCCGAACTAACCCCCGAATCGGCCCAGACAAGCACTCGACCCCGCTCCCGGAAGTGCAGGGAGCGGGGTCGAGTCGGAACGATTTCGGTCAGATGCCCATCGAACGAGCGAGCATCGGCCAGGAGTTGTGGAGATCGTCTTCCCAGTAGCCCCACGAGTGGGTGCCGGTCGGCTTGAAGTCGAAGGTGGCCGGGATCTTGAGATCGTTGAGGCGGTAGGCGAGGTTGTGGGTGCAGTAGTTGACTGCTGCCTCGATGACGCCGCCGACGATCACCTGGTTGGCGAGTGTGCCGACCTGTCCGTTGATCGCCTCGTTGTTCAGGGTGTCGTGCGGGCCGGGGAGTCCGGAGCCGGTGGAGATGAAGAGCTCGGTGCCGCGGAGCTTCTCGGCGTTGACGACGGGGTCGTTGTCGATCCAGCCCTGGCCGTCGAGGGGGCCCCACATGTTGGTCACGTCAGCGTCGCCGCGCATGCCCACAACCAGTTCGATGGAGGACTGGCCGACCGGTGTGCTGGTCTCGGCGCATCCGCTGTATGCACCGACGCCCTTGTAGAGGCCCGGAGCTGCGATGGCGAGGTTGAGGACCGAGGTCGCGGTCATCGAGATCGCGGAGATCGACTGGACGCCGTTGGTGTTGAACTCGGCGTCGATGACGGGCGGGAGTTCCTGGGTCAGGAACGTCTGCCACTTCTGACGGCCGAGGGACGGGTCGTCGTTCACCCAGTCGGTGTAGTAGCTGAATGCACCTTCGAGCGGGGTGACGACGTTGACGTTCTTGTCAGCGAAGAACTCGTTGACGTCGGTCTGACGCTGCCACGTCGCCCGGTCTTCGCCGCCGCCTGCACCGTTGAGCAGGTAGAGGGTCGGGCGGGGTTCGCTGCCGTCTGCCGGGAGGATGACCTCGAGCGGAATATCGCGTTCCATGGAAGGGGAGTACACCTTGATGGTGGCGATGCGCCCGTTGTCCGTGCGGCTCGAGAGCTTGGAACCCGTTGTGTTTGCCTTGGCAACAGTTGCCGTGGTGGTCGACGGATCTCCGCCTGCGGACGACACTGCAGGGCTGATCAGCATCGGCAGCACGGATACTGCGGCTACAGCGGCGACCAGACGGCCACGCTTGAAAGTGCGAGCACGCATACGTTCAGAAACCTCCACCTAAAATTCCTTCGAATCCGCCCAGGAGTGAACGGTCCTTTGTTGCTGTTCCCGTACGGGAATTCATGCTGGGTACATGCTCTGTCGATAGGTACAGGGCGTGTGAGTCTTGTAAGTTCTACCGCATCGGTGCGTTATCCGCCAGTGAACCAGAGATTTGCTGAACGTACGACCAGTTTCAGGTGAATTTCCCTGATCATCGACGGGATTAGTGAGTGAACCGGACATATCCACTATGGGAACAACATTGTTGCCTACCTCTGCAGTCGAACGCGTCTGTCGAAGATCTTCTCCGATATCAGCGCCCAGCGGGGAGTTACGTTTCGGTGAACGTCGGTTACTCGCCGCAGACTCGCGCGGACTCGACGGCAATCGCCAAGAGTTTCGCGTGGCAGGCGCGGGTCGAGTTCCCGGAGATCACCCCTGTCTTCAGCGTCGACGGCGTCGTGGAGATTCAGGAGTCCGGCGGAATCGCCCTGGCCTTCGACCTGGAAGACTCGAATCCGCTGGAGGGAGACCTGGCCAACGTCTCGTACTTCTGCGACCTCGGAGTCCGCTCGATGTTGCCGACGTACAACTACATGAATGCTGCCGGCTGTGGCTGCTTGGACCTGGCGGACACGGGGTTGAGTGGATACGGCCGTGACCTGGTTGCCGAGATGAATCGCGTCGGAATGACGGTCGACGGCTCACATTGTTCGGTACAGACGGGGTTGGACATCTCAGCTATCACCCAGCGAGCAATGATCTACAGCCACTCGAATCTCCGAAGGTTGTGGGAGCATCCGCGCAACATCACCGACGATCAGGCCAGGGCGTGTGCGGAGACCGGCGGCGTCATCGGGATCAACGGCGTCGGCATATTCCTCGGCGTCAACGGACCGGATGACGACCAGGCTCGGCTGTCCGCGATGGCCGACCACATCGAAGAGGCTGTGGGACTCGTCGGCATCGATCATGTCGGGATCGGCTCCGACTTCTCCTTCGACGCCGACGACTTCCGCGAAGAGATCGAGCAGAACCCGTCGTCGTTCTCCGAGGCGTACACCGCGTGGGGGCCACTGCAGTGGACTCCTCCGGAGGAGGTGCTGACACTTGATCAGGTATTGCGTGAGCGGGGCTTCGACGAGCCGTCGATCGAGGCCGTGTACGGCGGAAATTTCGCCCGAGTTGCCCGAGAAGTGTGGGCTACCGACGGGTAATACGACCATCTGGGGACAGCGAAACGATGCAGGACTACCCTGGTGAATCGTGACCTCACACTATGACGTCGTTGTCCTCGGAGCCGGCCCCGGTGGGTACGTCGCTGCTATCCGCGCGGCACAACTGGGCCTGAGCACCGCCATCATCGAGCAGAAGTACTGGGGCGGTGTATGCCTGAATGTCGGCTGCATTCCGTCCAAGGCGCTTCTCCGTAACGCCGAACTCGCGCACATCTTCACGAAAGAAGCGAAGACGTTCGGCATGTCCGGAGACGTGTCCTTCGATTTCGGCTCCGCTTTCGATCGCAGCCGCAAGGTCGCGGACGGGCGAGTCAAGGGCATTCACTTCTTGATGAAGAAGAACAAGATCCCGGAGTACGACGGCAAGGGCACGTTCGTCGACGCCAACACCATCAGCGTGGAGCTGAGCAAGGGTGGCACCGAGACGATCACGTTCGACAACGCCATCATCGCGACCGGTTCGTACACCAAGCTGCTGCCCGGCACCTCGCTGAGCGAGAACGTCGTGACCTACGAAGAGCAGATCCTCACCCGTGACCTTCCGGGTTCGATCCTCATCGTCGGTGCCGGCGCGATCGGCATGGAGTTCGGTTACGTCCTCAAGAACTACGGCGTCGACGTCACGATCGTCGAGTTCCTCGATCGGGCACTGCCCAACGAGGACGCCGACGTCTCGAAGGAAATCGCCAAGCAGTACAAGAAGCTCGGCGTCACCATCAAGACCGGTGCCGCTGTGCAGTCCATCAGCGACGACGGCAGCAAGGTCACCGTCTCGATCAAGGACAACAAGTCCGGCGAGATCGAGACCGTGGTCGTCGACAAGGTTCTGCAGTCCGTCGGCTTCGCACCGCGCGTGGAGGGCTTCGGTCTCGAGAACACCGGTGTCGCGTTGACCGATCGCGGCGCCATCGCGATCGACGACTACATGCGCACCAACGTCCCGCACATCTTCGCCATCGGTGACGTCACCGCCAAGCTGCAGCTCGCGCACGTCGCAGAAGCTCAGGCTGTCGTCGCTGCCGAGACCATCGGCGGCGCGGAGACGCAGACACTCGGTGACTACCGGATGATGCCGCGTGCGACGTTCTGCCAGCCGCAGGTCGCCTCGTTCGGTTTGACCGAGGAGCAGGCCAAGGCCGAGGGCTACGACGTCAAGGTCGCGAACTTCCCGTTCGCTGCCAACGGCAAGGCACACGGTCTCGGTGACCCGACCGGTTTCGTCAAGCTGATCGCCGACAAGAAGTACGGCGAACTGCTCGGCGGGCACCTCATCGGACCGGACGTTTCGGAACTGCTGCCCGAGCTGACCTTGGCCCAGAAGTGGGACCTCACGGTCAACGAGTTGGCACGCAACGTCCACACCCACCCCACGCTCAGTGAGGCACTGCAGGAAGCGATCCACGGCCTCGCCGGCCACATGATCAACTTCTGACGGCAGGGCCTTCGGCCCCGTGCGCCTTTTCGGTAGTTCGCTCTACCGGAAAGGCACACGGGGTTTTTCGTCTTTTGTGTCGAGTTGTGTTGCGAAACCGCCAACTGAGGCCTTCGAGTCGGGGTGTAGGCGCGCAACGCATTAGCGTCCCGAGTCGACCATCCGGCTTTCGAAGGACCACTCATGAAAACTCGTTCCGTACTGCTCGCGGCTTGCGTCGCGCTGACGCTCTCCGCCTGTGGAACCTCAGGTGACGCCGGATCGGACACCGAAGCTTCGGGTGCCGCCGAGGCGGGGGCGTTCCCCGTGACCGTCGACCACGCTTACGGCTCGACCACGATCGACGCGGAGCCTATGCGCATCGTGACCATCGGATGGAGTGGCCAGGATTCGGTGATTGCACTGAACAAGGTCCCGGTCGCCATGGAGAGCTTCTCCGGCGACGGCATCGAGAACAACATTCTGCCTTGGGACGCTTCGCGTCTGAACGGTGCGAAGCCCGTTCTCATGACGACCAATCCCGATATCCCGTTCGAGCAGATCCTCGGGCTCGATCCCGACGTGATCCTCGCCGTCTACTCCGGTATCGACGAGGGCGAGTACAAGCGCCTCAGTGACATCGCGCCGACCGTCGCCTTCCCCGACCAGCCGTGGGATACCGCGTGGGACAAGCAGATGAGCATGATCGGCGCGGCGCTCGGACAGCCGGCGCAGGCGCAGACGCTGATCGACGAGACCGGGGCGTACTTCGAGAAGCAGGCCGCTGATCACCCGCAGTTCCAGGGCAAAACCTCGACGTATGCGATGCGCACCGACGAGGGCCTGATCGTCTTCTGCGGCACCGACCCGCGGATCCGTCTTCTCGGCCAGCTCGGGGTGAAGACCTCGCCCGGTGTCGACGCAGTGTGCACTTCCGGCGACAGTTCGGTGTCCGTGGGCATGGAATCCATCGACACACTCGACGCCGACGTCTTCATTCTCGTCGACGCCGACGGCACCAACCTGGACAAGCTCATGTCCTTCGGTCCGTTCGCGAACATGACCTCGGTGTCGAACGGCCGTCTGGTTCGTCTGGTCGGAATGGACTACGCGATGGCTACGTCCGCTCCGACGGTGCTGAGCGTTCCCTACGCATTCGACGAGTTCATCGCTCAGCTCTCGGACAAGTTGAGCTGATTCCGGGCGTCGTACGACGCTTGTGACGCAACGATTTTCGGCACCTGCGATTCGAGTAGTTCGATCAGGGCCGTGATCTTTGCGGCGACGTCGGCGCCGAGTTCGGTCAGGCTGTATTCAACTTTGGGCGGGATGGTTTCGAGTACCTCACGGTGCACGAGGCCATCCCGCTCGAGTGTTTGCAGGGTCTGCGAGAGCATGCGCTCGCTGACTCCGTCGACGCGTCGGCGCAGGGCACTGAACCGGTACGGGCCCTCGTTCAATGCCGCCAGCGCGAGTGCGCCCCAGCGTCCGGTTGCATTCTGCAATGCCGCCCGAGAGTTGCACCCGCGAGCGAAGACGTCAGCCTCGAGTGTTGGGTCCACGACGTCGGCATTCGGATCAGGGGTCTGGGCAGCACGTGAAGGTGAGTCGGTGCTGGTCATGAACCCAGGCTACTACTGCACGATCCCATAGCGCTAACTCGACATGTTGCACTTACGAAAAATAAGTGCATGATGGTTGCAGAACGCATTTACGCTTCAACCTGGATCGGGAGTTCGCATGAGCATTGCAGTCACCGGCGCAACCGGAAACCTCGGACAACTGGTAGTCGAGTCGTTGATCGAGCGGGGAACCGCCGCGTCCGACATCGTCGCAGTGGTCCGCAATCCGCAGAAGGCGCAAAGCCTCGCCGCCCGCGGAGTAGTTGTACGTCGGGCGGACTACGCCGATGCCTCGGCGTTGGAAATCGCATTGGCGGGAGTCGACAAGCTGGTGCTGATCTCGGGAAGTGAAGTGGGGTCACGGCTCGCGCAACACACCAACATCATCGACGCGGCGAAGGCTGCCGGTGTCGGATTCATCGCGTACACGAGCATCTTGAATGCTCGAGACACTCCGATGAAGCTTGCTGCCGAGCACAAGGCGACCGAGGACGTGCTCACCCGAAGCGGTATTCCGTTCGCACTGTTGCGCAACGGTTGGTACTGGGAGAACTTCACCAACGACCTGGCCGGTGTGATCGAACGCGGCGCACTGGTCGGTGCGGGAGCGGACGGAAAGATCGCGGCTGCGGCGCGTGTGGACTACGCCGACGCCGCAGCAGTAGTCGCGACCACCGATGGTCACGAAGGTGCAGTGTACGAGTTGGGCGGTGACGAGAGGCTCACCTACGCCGAATTGGCCGAGAAGATCAGCGAATTCGCGGGCAAGCCGATCGCGTATCAGTTCGTGGATGAGCAGGCCTACGAAGGCATTCTCGAAAGTGTCGGACTGCCTGCACCGGTTGCGCAGATCCTCGCCGATTCCGATGCTGCAATTGCCAAGGGGGCGCTGGACACCGAGTCGGGTGACCTGCAGAAGTTGATCGGCCGCAGCAGCACTCCGGTGGCTGAGGTGTTGGAGAAGGCCTGACCTGCTGTGCGCCTTTATTAACCGCGGGCGGTTAATAAAGGCGCACAGGGGTTACCCCATGTGGACTGCACCCTCGGCGGGCAGATCACCCTTCTTGGCGCGGACCAGCACCAGCACTACCGGTGCGATGATCGCCAACAGGATTGCCGCCCAACCGAATGCGGCCGAGTATCCGGATACCTCGGCGCCGAAGAAGTAGTCCGTCATCGAGGCGACGAAGTCCTGCACCGGCTGGGGGAGTAGCGCCAATTGGTCACCAGTCGGGATGGTCGCGTTCGACATGTCGACAGGAATGCCTTCCGGCGGGATCGGCGCCGCGTTGTCGGCGGTGAAGGCCGACTTTGCCGAAGCGTAGATCGTGGTGAACAGTGCGGTTCCGAGTGCGCCGCCGATCTGCAGGGTGGCGTTGACCAGGGCACTGGCAGCGCCGGCGTCGTGGTCGGGGACACCGATCAGTGCGAGGTTCTGCATCGGCACCATCAGCAGACCGAGTCCGAAGCCGAAGATGGCGAGGCCGGGGAACACGTGCGTCCAGTAGGAGCTGTGTACCTCGATCTGGGTCAGCATGAGCAGTCCTACCGCTGCCACCAGCGGGCCGGCGACCATGAGCGGCTTGGGGCCGATCTTGGTGGACAACTGCGCTGCGATGGTCGACGCCAAGACGATGAAAAATGCCATCGGCAGCGATCCGACGCCGGCCATGACCGGGCTGAATCCGAGCACGATCTGCAGGTAGAACGTCAGGTACAACGTGCCGCCGAGCAGGGCGGCGCCCACCAGCATGGAGCCGATCAGAGCAGCGCCGCGATCACGATGCCACGGAACGCTCAGCGGTAGAAGCGGATTCTTGCTGCGGCTCTCGACGACCACGAAGATCGCGAGGAAGACCAGACCCAGTGCGATGAACAGCAAAGTGTCCGCCTGACCCCAGCCGTGCTCGGCGCGTGTGAATCCGTAGACCAGTGAGCCGAGCCCCAGGGCGATGAGGACAGCGCCGGGAAGGTCGTAGCTCGTGTCGCCGTGCGCTTTGGTTTCCTTGACGATCGGGACGGCCGCAGCGATGGCGATCAGCGCGATCGGGATGTTGACGAGCAGGCACCAGCGCCAGTCGACGTACTGCGTCAGCACTCCACCGAGGAGAAGGCCGATAGCAGCGCCACCGCCGGAGATCGCGCCGTAGACGGCAAAAGCCTTGGCGCGCTCCTTCTCTCCGATGAAGGTGGTGGTGAGCATCGACAGCGCGGCGGGCGCGAGCAGTGCTGCGAAGACGCCCTGGCCGGCGCGAGCGATGAACAGTTCGATACCGCTCTGCGCGATGCCGCCGATGCCGGAGGCAACCGCGAAGCCCGCCATGCCGACGATGAAGGATCGCTTTCGGCCCCAGTAGTCCGCGATACGTCCGCCGAGGAGCAGCAGCGCACCGAACGCCAAGGCGTACGACGTGACCACCCACGCGCGGTCAAGGTCGCTTATGCCCAGTTCCTCCTGGGCTGCCGGTAGGGCGATGGAGACGATGGTGCCGTCGAGCACCACCATGAGTTGAGCGAACGCGACGATGCAGAGCACCAGCCAGCGACGTTGATGATTCGGATTCTCGGAGACAGCCGGGATCGGTGGCAGAGTGCCGCCGTCGACGTGGGACGTGGTGGTCATTGGAAAAAGGTATTCCAGCCTTCTCGGGTGAGTCAAACGAAATAGTTCGTTCGGTTACCATCATCACTATGGCTCCCACTGACGTGACCGCGACGAAACAGCGAATCCTCGACGCTGCGCAAGAAGAATTCGGCACCTACGGGCTTGCCGGTGCGCGCATCGATCGGATTGCGAAGAACGGAAACGCCAGTAAGGAGCGCCTCTACGCCTATTTCGGTGACAAGGTCGCGTTGTTCCACGCGGTGCTCGACGTCGACTTCGAGCAGGCGATGGAATCCGTCGAGTTCACCGGTGAAGACATGCCCGCGCATGCCGTCGAACTGTTCGACGCAATGCTCGGCAAACCACAGATTCAACGGATGATGATCTGGGGTCAATTGCAGGGTGAGGCACCACGGATGAAGAAGCTGGCCGAGGAACATTCCAGCTGGGTTCCGCGAATGGCCACGATCCGCAAGGCTCAAGAAGACGGCCTCATCTCGAAGCACTGGGACCCCCAGGACCTGATCACGATGCTGTTCGGCCTCGTGTTCGGCTGGGTGGTGGCCCCCGGTGTGGCCGACAACCAGAACGTCGACGCCGACGAGATCGCGCGCCGCCGTGAAGTGGTGCGCGAGGCCGTCACTCGAATCTGCAAGCCGTGACTGTCAGCGAGAGAGGTACGCGGCCCAACCGCCGTAGTCGGTGATGTCAGCTGCGCCGTTTACGGCGTCATGAGTGCAGCTGAAACCGACTGTCGTTCTGCCGTCGGATAACTCGACGCTCGTGAGCGCCATCGGTGCAGGCAAGGCGGCGAGGAACGTTCCCAGCCCGGCCGGTGAGATTCGGAAGATCTCGCCGACGACCGGTGCGCCGAGTCCAGGGCCACGGCGTACCAGGCCGGGCTTCGGTGGCGTCGTGTCGAGAGCGAAGAGCCGGTAGGCATCCGAGGTCGTGACGGTTTCGACGTACCGCGCGCCGAGGTCGACCAACTGTGTGTTGAGGGGTTGCCCGCGCAGGTGAGCGCCGAATACTGCGAGGTCGATTCCGGTATCGACGAGGGTGGGTGAAGGCGCACCGCCGAGTCGCGCAGCGAGGTCGATGGCGATCTGGTCGTCGAAAGCGGGTACGACGAACATGACGCCGAACGGGTGATCTTCGGCAGTGCGGTGTCCGGGCGCCGCGACGGCCGCCATGTCGAGCAGGTTGCAGAAGTTGGTGAAAGTTCCCATCCGGCGGTTGATTCCGAACGGATCCTCGGTCACGGCGGCAATCGTCGGGTGTTCGGTGGTGGTGGGAAGCAGTAGGGCGTCGAACCCGGCGAGGAGTTCCCGGGCGGCAGCCTTGGCGCGGGTGAGAGCATCGAGATCGTCGACTAGCTGGTATCCGGTGGGGTGCTTCGCACCGAGCACGATGTCGGACACCGCGGGATCTGCTCCGGCAGGACGAGTTTCGAGGAACTCGCCGGCAGCGGCGTACCGCTGCGCCACTACGGCGCCGTCGTAGAGCAATCGGGCCGCGTCGAGCAGTCCGGATATGTCGACGGTCTCGGTCTCGGCGCCGCCGGCTACCAGAGCTGCCACAGTGTCCTGAAATGCTGCTGTATACGACGGGCTCAGTTGAGTGAGATCCTCGATTCGGGGGACGGCGACGCGGGGATTCGGCGCCGCCGCGAGACGAACGTCGGAAGGCCAGACGCGGCTGCGGGGATCCCGAGGTTCGTGGCCGATCATGATTGCCGCTGCCGCGGTTGCCGATTCGAGGTCGTCGGCAAATACCGTCAGAGCGTCGTAGTCGACGCAGGCGGGCACTACTCCGTGGGCGGGGATGACGCCGAGCGAGAGCTTGAGTCCGTAGATCCCGTGGAACGCTGCCGGCACCCGGCCGGAACCGGCGGTGTCGGTGCCGATTCCGATGTCTGCAATTCCCAGCGCGACAGCGACGGCGGATCCGGAGCTACTACCGCCCGAGATCAACTCTTCGTCCCAGGCGCAGCGAACGGCTCCGTACGGACTGCGCGTTCCGACCAGTCCGGTGGCGAACTGGTCCAGATTGGTCTTCCCCAGAACAACAGCCCCGTGCTCGATCAACCGCGCAACGGCACTGGCGGTTTCGTCCGGCGAATACGCGAATTCGGGGCACGCCGCTGTGGTCGGCAGACCGGCGACGTCGACGTTGTCCTTGACGGCGACCAGACGCCCAGCCAGAGGAAGATGCTCGCCCGCGGCGATTCTGGCTTCGACCGAAGCGGCATCGGCAAGCACATCTTCCTTGCGGCGCAACGTGATCCAGACTTCGGGGCGATCTACTTCCTCGATCCGCTGGAATGCCTGCTCGACCCGGGCTGTCGGGGTGAAAACTTCTGCTGCGATGGTCATGGTGTGTACTGCTCCGATCAGTCCGTGATGTTGGCGAGTGAGAGCGCGGTGATCGCGCGGGTCACCCGGTCGAGGACGACGTCGAGAGACTCGCCGATGTGCTGGTGCAAAAGCGTGCGGGCCTCGGGCAGATTGCCGGCACGTAGTTCTTCGAGGATTCGAATGTGCTCCGCGATCGAGGTGTCGATGCGGCCGTTGACCATGAAGTCGTACATCCGAACGTGCCGGATACGGGAATTCACCGACAGCAGCGACGCGACCAGTTCATTGTTTCCCGACGCCCTCAGTACGGCGACGTGGAATTCCTCGTCCAGTTCGACGAACCCCGGTTCCTGAGCGGGCGGATCGAGAGCCAGGGCACGCCACCGCACCAATTCGTCGTCGAGGATTGTTCGGTCGTGCCGGATCGTCGGATCTGCGATCGCCCGGGTAATTCCCTGTAGTTCCAGAGTGATTCGGAGTTCATACAGATCTCGGATCCGCGGGATACTCGGGCGCACGGCGGAGAACCCGTACTCTTCCCGGCGCAGGAGTCCATCGGCGCACAGCATCGTCAACGCTTCCCGTACTGGTGTGCGAGAAATGCCGAAACGCGTGGAGAGTTTCGGTTCCGTCAGGCGCTGATCGAACCCGATAGTCCCGTTGACCAGTTCGGTGCGTAGTTCCCGGTAGACCACCTCACGCAGTGGCTCCGGCGCCGTATTCATCCCTGTCGACATACCTGTATACGCTATTGATCAGGTGTTTCGTCCAGATGTCTTCGGGTTAGAGCTGAGTTACGGCCGCCGCGGAACTTCAGGAGAAGTCGCGCTGAACCCGCAAGGTTCCGATCGTGGTGGCCAGGCCGTCGTACTGAGTGACCAACAAGGTGAATTCGATCAACCGACGATCGTCGAGATGCTGCGAGAGCGTTCCCCACGTGTTGTCGGTGATGTCCTTGGTGGTGACCAACTCGTCGACCGCAGTCAAGATCGCACGGTGACGCGGACTCAACTCGGAAGCGCCAGGGCCCTCGATGATTCGGGCCAGTTCTTCTGCGTCGATTCCGGCTTTGCGGCCGAGCCTGATGTGGTGATCCATCTCGTAACCGCAGTCCCGCAGATGCGCGACCCGCAGGATGATCAGTTCGGTGTCGTGGCGAGAGATCTTGCCGCCGGGCATGAGTGAGCCGGAGTAGTGCAGCCAACCGCGGAAGAGTCCACCCGTGCGCCCCAAGGTGCTGAACAGATGCGCATCGGGTGCTCCGGCAGCCTTCGACAGGACACGCCAGATTCCCCAGTTGATCGGACCGAGGTCTTTGAATCGGCCGGGCGGGATGCGGGGGTTCATGCGACTCCACGGATGTGAGAGGGACGGAGGTCGATAGCTCGTTGCGCGATGTGGCGAACCGCGGCGCTGCGGCGGGGCGCGTGTACGCGTGACTTCCGGCCGACGATACCGCGCTCGAACGCGTCGACGGCGTCAGCGACGGTCGTGGTGCCGACGCTGGCGAGGGTTCCGCGTGCTCCGTCGAACGACAGTGCGGTGGTATCGGTGTCGATGTCGCCGATATACGCGACGCCCACCTTGGTGCCGAGGTGTTTCATTTCCAAGCGCAACGCGTCACCCAAGGCTTCGACGCCGGCGCGCGAAGCACCGAACGGTCCGCGAAACGGATGCTTGGCGGCGCCGTGAGCCGAGGCGACCACCAGGGCGTAACCGTTTTCGTGACTGATGTGCGGACCGGCTGCGCGCAGGGTGTAGTACGTGCCCATGAGATTGACTTCGACGGCGCGGCGCATGTCCGCAGGGTCGCCGCCGAGGATCGACGAGTTCGCCTCGACACCGGCATTGGCGACGACGACGTCGATGCCTCCCAGCTTCTCAGCGATGTAGTCGACGCCGCGAGATACCTGCTCGAGGTCGGCGACGTCGCACAACTGCCACGGCGCGCGGCCGCAGGAAGTGGCGACTTGCTCGAGAAGTTCCGGCTCGAGGCCGAGCAGTCCCACGGACGCACCACGGTCGTACAGGCGTCTGGCCAGCGAAGAACCGATATTGCGGGCAGCGCCGGTGATCAGGATGCGCCGACCCGTCAGATCGTCGCCACTGCTCTTGGCCGATTCGGCCTTGCCCGCCTCGCTCTTGCCCATGTGCTGTGTCCCTACGCAGTTACCTTCTGGTCCTCCGACGCTAACACCGCCGGGTAGCTGCGACTGCAAGTACCGCCAACTCCGTCCGAACGGGTGTTCAGACCGATGCGGCTTCGAGACGCGGATGTGACGAGGAAGCCTGGGTCGACCGCAATCGACGGAATCGGACCACGGCAACGACGGCGGCAACAGCGGCGAGGATCACCAACGGCAGTGACGGACCCATCGTGGGTTCGATGACAACCAGTAGCACCGGCAGTCCGAATCCGAGATAGGTGCCGACGTAGAAGATCCCGGTCAGGGCGCCCCGCGAGGCCGGGGGAGCCAGCGACTCGAGGTCGAGCAGTCCCTCACGCAGACACAGTCCGTAGGCCGTACCGAGGACGAGCGCGCAGACGATGAACAACCCGAGCGCGGGGTGTGCGCCGCCGACGGCGACCAGGCAGTATCCGAGCGCCGCCAGTGCGGCGCCGACCGTGCCGGCCTGAGGACCCCAATTGCGATGGCGCGCAGCGGTTTGAACCAAGATTCCAGCACCCAGAGTCAGCGCCGCCGCGAAACCCGGAAGGAGAGGGCCGGAGTAGCGGTCTCCGAGCCTGGCCGTCATGGTCACAAAAGAGACTGTTGCGCTGGCGAACACCCACGGCGCCAACGGAAGTGCCCAGAGCAGCGCATTTGCGACGGAGCGCTCCGCGCCGTCTGGCGCATTTGCGACGGAGCGCTCCGCGCCGTCTGGGACGGGTGTGATGGTCGCGGCTTCTACGGGAACAGGTGTACGACTCCACACAGCTGCCGCGGTAACCGAACCCACCGACAAGACGGCCGAGACGACAAAGGGCGTAGCGAGTGGGAAGGCGGCAAATTGTGCCAACAGACCCGAAAACAGTGGTCCCAGTGCAAAACCCGAGGTGAGTACTACGCCCGCCATCACGGTTCCGGACTTGCCGCGAAGGTCAGCCGCCCACGCGGTACCGGCGCCGATTGCCAGACCGGCACCGATACCGACAACGAGGCGCCCGACCATGAGCCCGGGCGCGTCGTGCCAGAGAAGAAGAATCAAGGTTCCGAGCGAGGCTATGAGCGCTCCGGGCAGGACGACTACAGCTCGGCCGACGCGATCCGACAGTGCTCCACCGGTCAACAGGCCGGGTAGAAGTCCGAGCGCGTAGATACCGAAAACACCGTCGAGCACGGTATGCGAAAGGCCCTCGTCCACCCGGAGAACCGGGATGAGCGAAGCAAAGTGGTTGGCGGCCCAACCCGTCGAAAGTAGAACTGCCAGTACCGAGATGAACCCGCGACGGGATGGATCGCCCATACCGGCAGCTTAGGCGGGTACCAGATCGCTCACGTCGGCGAGGAGTTCGAACGTGCGCAACCAAGCCTCGCGGTTGGTGCCGGTCGACACCGTGATCAGCTCGTCGGCCTGTGCATGCTCGGTGAACTCGTCGAGGTAGGCGCGGACCTCCGTGGGCGTGCCGATGGCGCTGTACTTGGTCATCTGCAGAACCTGCTGACCCGCGGGGGAGTCGAGCAGCATGTCCGCTTCGTCGTCCGTGAACTTGCGTCCGCGTCCGAGAAGAAGGCTGACGCGCGAACGCTTGGCCGCGAGGAAGTCCTGCTGAGCCTGCTCATGGGTGTCGGCGGCGATGACGTTGACGCCCGCGATGACGTACGGCTCCGCCAACTGCTCCGACGGCTTGAACTCGCGTCGATAGATCGCGACGGCGTCGCGCAGGGCGTTGGGGGCGAAGTGCGAGGCAAATGCATACGGCAGGCCGAGCATCGCGGCGAGCTTGGCTCCGAACAATGACGATCCGAGAATGTAGAGCGGAACGTGAGTGCCCTTACCGGGAACGGCATTGATTCCGGGGACGCGCGAAGTGTCGCCGAGGTAGCCCTGAAGCTCGAGTACGTCCTGCGGGAAGCTGTCCGAAGAACTCGGGTCGCGTCGCAAAGCCTGCATCGTCTTCTGATCACTACCGGGCGCGCGACCGAGACCGAGATCGATGCGACCCGGGTGCAGAGTCTCGAGGGTGCCGAACTGCTCGGCGATCGTCAGCGGCGCGTGGTTGGGCAGCATGATTCCACCGGCGCCGAGGCGGATTTTGCTGGTGTGCGCGGCGACGTGGCTGATCAGAACGCTGGTGGCCGAAGACGCGATGGAACCCATGTTGTGGTGCTCGGCATACCAGATTCGCTTGTAACCCCACTCCTCGGCACGCTGCGCCAAGGTCACGCTGGCGTCGAAGCTGTCTTTGGCGGTTTCGTTGTCGCCGATGTGGGCGAGATCGAGGATGGAAAGTGGGACGGCCATGAATGTGGTGCCTTTCTCAGCGAATAGAACGCAAACGTCGTTGGAAGGTGCAACCATCTGGCCGGCTTTCCTATTTCCGCCTGGTCAGCGCCCACGGATGGTGGCGAGGCGGACAAGGCGTGAAGTTCTTGTCTCGATTTCGGTCATTTCGGATATTTCGGATGAAATTGGGGGCTAGATTTCCCGAATCGGAGGTTCTTTCGCATTCCAAGTGAATCGAGACCAGCATGGCCACTGATCGGAAGGCTGTAAACAAGCGCAAAGTACGTGCATTACTTGCCGGAGGACTTGTCCTCGGTATCGGCGCCGCTGTCACCTTGGCGGCGTGGACAGACAACGTTTTCGGCGACGCGCAGTTCAAGACGGGAAGTTGGAATCTCCAGGGCAGCTTCGACGGACTGACGACCTGGGGTGAGTATCAAGTGGACGCTTCCGCCGGCCACTTCCAATTCAGCACGGGATTCGACGCACTCTCACCCGGAACGACGGTATACGCGCCGGTAGCGCTTCGGATCGGTCCCACGGCCAGCACTTCCGGCGCGACGGTACAACTACTCGGTGCAACGGGCGGTGATACCGACCTCAAACCCGCCCTGCGGTACTCGGTGTATCGAGGTGTCCCCTCCACGACCTGCACGGCAGCGGGAATTGGAGCAGGAACAGCATGGGTAGGCACGACAGCCAGTCCGGTGGCCTTGACGGCAGGTTCGGGTTCGGATGTCACCTTGCTAGGCACGGGCGTGCCGGTGGAACTGTGCTTCGCGGTCACGCTGCCTGCCGGAGTCGACCCTTCGATCGTGTCGGGCAAGAACACCGGGCGCTTGCTCTGGCAGTTCACCGGCCAGTCCACCCCCTGACGCCTGCGTGGTCACACGGCGAATGCGTCAGGTGTACGCACTGGCGGCCTCGGGACTCGTCCTGGGTATCGGTGCAACCACCGTGGCCGCCAGTTGGGTGGACAGCACGATGGGCGATGCATCGTTTCGCACCGGAACATTCGGAATCGAGTCGAACGTCGGCGGTGGATGGTCGTCGCATTCATCCAGTGCCCCTGGCGTTTTCACGTACACGCCCTCGGCGCTCCTGATTCGCCCCGGTGCGTTCTCGTACGGCCCGATATCTCTTCGAACAGTGCCGGTCTCGCCGGCAGCATCCGTCACTCTGCAGGCGGCCACGGTTGCCGGCGACTCCACTCTGGCGTCGGCGCTGCGGTATCGGGTGGTCAAGTCGACGACCTGTGATGCGTCAGCCTTCGCCACGGGAACACCACAATTCGTGGTGGGAAGTGCGACGGTGTTTCCGTCGCTCTCAACTGGTTCCGCAGTCGGGGCCATCGCGCTACCCACCGGTGGAGCGTCCCCGGGCGCCGCGGTGGCGCTGTGCTTCGAGATTTCGCTGCCCGCAACCTCGGCTAATTGGAGCAACTCGGCGCTGACCGGTAAAACGGCAACTCCCACTTGGCAGTTCAGTGCAACACCCTGAAGGAGCTGCAATGCCAACACATGCCCGGGCAACACATGCCCGGACGAAGAAGCGTTCGATCCCCACGATCATCGGGGACTGCATCCTTCAGGTTCTTGCAGTCGGTGGGGTCATCTGTATCGCTTTGGTGATCTGTGCCTTCGTTTTCGACATCACACTGATCATGTTCAAGACCGGATCGATGTCGCCGACCATTCCGACCGGATCTCTGGCAGTTGTGCGGGAAGTACCGGCAGATTCCGTCGAGGTGGGCGACGTCGTCACCGTCGATCGGGGAGTGTCCGAACTGCCGGTGACCCACCGGGTCGTCTCCGCTCGTACCCAGGACAACGGCATCACGATTCTCGATCTCAAGGGTGATGCCAACGCTTCGGCTGATCCCGCGGTATACGAGGTCACCAGGGTCCGAAAGGTGCTCTGGCACGTTCCGGGATTGGCGCGGGTGATCGTCTACTTCTCGAATCCTCTTGTTCTGGGGGCGATCACGCTGACCATGGCCGCTTTGGTGGTCGCGGTATTCTGGCCGCGCAATACCGATGACGACGATGATGCCGACTCGGCCGACCCGAAAACCGAACCCATTCAGGTTCTTCTACCGCCAGACGGCGGTAGACAATGAAGCGTCGCCACCTGTTTTCAGTCATCGTATTGGCAGTTGCGGTTGTTCTGGGCTCTGGTTTCTCGTCTCACCCACTCCTCGGAGAGACAGAAGCGGCGTGGACAGACTCCGAGTACGTTACCGGCCCGATTTCCACCGGTTCATGGACGACGAGTGGGTACGGCAGAGGCGCCGGCGGGCTCGGGTTGTCCAGTGGCGGAATCGTGATAGATCTTTTCGGCAGTTCGATGTTCGAAGGTGTCTCACAACAGAACACGATTGGAAAGGACCTGGACACAACCAATCTGGTGGTTGCAAAGCTACTGGGCGTCAACTCGTTGTCCCGGACCGGATCGATCTCGACGTGCGCTGCCTACTCGGTCGGGCAGCCAGCGAGCGGCCGCTGCCAGTCGGCAATTGTTTCGGATACCGATGCGACGTCGACACTCACCTCGATGACCGTGACAGTGAACTTGCTGTCTCTACTGGGGGTTGATCTGGTCAGTGCGCCGATAGTCACTGTGGCATCGCCGATTACGGCAGGGGCTGCGTGCGATACCTCGAACAGGGCATCGGTATCGGCGAGTAGCCCCACGAATCAGGTGACGGTGGGATCTCGCGTCCTCACGATTCCACAGCCTGCCGAGAACGCATCGGTGACGGTAACAGGGGCGGACGCCACTGTGAACGCCGCTGGCTTGGCGACGATTCAATACACGAACATCAAGCTCGTGAGCACGCGAACGTCCACGGCAACAACGGCGCAATCGACGCTGAGCGTGAGTCTTTCGATGGCAGCTTTTGCGATTCTGGGGGCGCAGATACTGGGCACCACAAACGTGACATTCAATCTTGTAACGGCCCAATGCGGAATTGGCAGCGCGACATACCCGGTCACGCCGCTGAGCCTCCCAACCGGATTTGCTGCGCGTGCGGTCAGCCCGACGTCTACTTCGGTGAGCGAACCCCCGTCATCGACGACTTCTTCGACCACGGCAGCTGAGACCACGGCAGCTGAGAACACTGCAGGGATGACGACCACCGCGTCTGTGCCGACACCGACAGCAACCCCGACATCGACAGCAACCCCGACATCGACAGCAACCCCGACAACGACGGCTACACCAACTACGAGCACACCGGCTCCGGCAGATCCAATCGGGACAGCGATCCACGGCCCTGCCGATTCGAGCATCTCCGCCTTCACCACGGATACCGGACTCTCCTGCGAGGTTGCTCCTGACGCGGACTACACGAGCGAAGTTGCAGTCGAATGCTCGGACGGCACAACGGGTACGGTCCCCGGTTCTGAACTCGGCCCGCAGCCAACCGTAGCGGGGGAGTATCTGCTGGTCCCCCTGACGAGAGACCACGTCACCGAAGTCTTCACCCTGAAGTCAGCGACACGACGCTGATCAGTTCCGCACAGCGTTGGCCATGGCGGCCAACGAGAGGGCCTGCCGAGCGCGGTCGAGGACAACCGCACGAGAGATGTCGATGTGCGACACCAGTGCCTCGTGTGCTTGCGGAATCTTGCCGTCCAGCACCAGTTCGACGACGGAGATATGTTCCTCCACGGTGGCCTTCATACGGTCGGGAGTCAGGTAGTCGAACATCCGCACGGGGCGCAGCTTCGAGTTGACGGCCTGCAAGGCGTCGACCAACGCGTGGTTTCCGGACGAGGCGAGGAGCGCGATGTGGAACTCCTCGTCGAGCGTCACGAAGCCGGCGTCCGGTACCGGCATCTGTTTGAGAAATGCGTACCACTTGTCGAGTTCGGAACCGAGCGCGTCTCGATCATGAGCGGGGGCCTCACCGTCTAGTACCCGCCGAAGCCCGTGCACTTCGAGGAGTATGCGCAGCTCGTAGAGGCCACCCAACTCGTCGAGGTGCGGTCGGTACGGAAAGAGTCCATGTTCGTCGCGCTCGACCAGCCCGTCGGATTCCAACTTCGCGAGCGCTTCGCGCACCGGTGTTCGCGAGACACCGTAGAGATGAGCCAACCGTTCTTCGCCGAGTCGTTCGGATGGCGCGATCTGACCGGACATCAGATCGTTTCGGATCGACCGGTAAACCTGTTCGCGCAGCGGCGGCCGCACACTCATGTCAGATTGCCATCGCTCGACGAACCGCCTCGGTGGACGTGGTGCCGCCCTCACCGGTCGAGGTCACGTGTCCGGCCGCGAGAATGCTGTAATGCTGAGCAGATTGGAGCGCGAAACCGATGTGCTGCTCTACGAGGAGGACACCGAGATCGCCGCGCTCGGTGAGTTCCATGACGGTTCTTTCGATTTCGGCGACCACGTTGGGCTGAATGCCCTCGGTTGGTTCGTCCAGAATGAGGATCTTGGGCTCGGTGATCAGGGCGCGAGCGATGGCAAGCTGTTGTCGCTGCCCACCGGAGAGAAGTCCCGCGCGACGGTCGAGGAGCGTGGTGAGTGCGGGAAACAGATCCAATGCCTCTGCGATGAGTGCCTTTCCGCGTTTGCGCCCGTCGGCGACCACCCGAAGATTCTCGGCAGTTGTCAGTTGTCCGAACGACTGCTGGCCCTGGGGTACGTAGGCAAGTCCGCGAGCGACGCGGGCGCTCGGCCGTAGACCGGTGATGTCCTCACCGTTCAGAAGTACCTTTCCCCGTGTAGGTTTGATCAGACCGACGGCGGCGCGCAGCAAGGTGGTTTTACCCGCACCGTTGTGACCCATGACTGCCGCAACTCCGTCGCTGGGAACCAGCAGGGATACGCCGTGGATCACTTCGGTGCGTCCGTAGCCGGCGCGGATGTCGACGAGCTCGAGCATGATTCAGTCCTCCGGGGTCGGTTCGGTGTCGGCGCCGAGATCGGTTCCGGCAGCGGCTGTGCCGAGGTAGACCTCTTGCACCTTGGGGTCGGCTTGGACCTCCGCCACAGTTCCTTCGGCAAGCACTTTCCCAGCGGCGAGCACTGTGACGGACGTGGCGAAGGATCGCATGAAGTCCATGTCGTGCTCGACTACGACGACGGTTCGCGCACCGCCGATGCGCCGCAGAAGGTTCCCGGTCTCCTCGCGCTCCTCGAGGCTCATGCCTGCGACGGGCTCGTCGAGCAGGAGCACGGAACAGTTCTGTACCAACAACATTCCGATTTCGAGCCACTGCTTCTGTCCGTGCGCCAGAATGCCTGCGGCGGTGTCCCTGAGGTGCTCCAACCCGGTTGTCTCCAGCGCCTCTTCGATCTCGGGAAGCACACCTTTGCGTTTTCTGAGCAGGTTCCACGGTGATCGGCCGGCTCCGGCCGCGATGTCGAGATTCTGCAGCACCGAGAGCTCTTCGAAGACGCTTGCCGTCTGGAAGGTTCGCCCGACGCCGAGGCGGGCGATCTTGTGAACCTTCTTGCCGAGCAGTTGCTCGCCGGACTTCGTGATGGAACCCGTCGCGGGAACGAGTCCGGTGATGGCGTCGACCAACGTTGTCTTTCCAGCCCCGTTCGGGCCGATGAGAAACCTCAGGTCGCCCTGCATGAGGGTCAAGTCGACGCCGTCGACGGCCTTGAAACCGTCGAAGCTGACCGAAAGATTTCGTACTTCGAGGTACTCGGACGACATTCCGGCGTTGCCGCCCAGTGCCGGTGTGGGTTCGCTGGTGGCGGTTGTGTTGGTCATGACGACACCTCCACTGGTTCGGGTTGGGAGACCTTGACCGGTGGGTCGGCCGGGGTCTCACGCTTCTTGCGGTGGCGCATCAGGGCGAACAATCCGGCCACACCTGCCGGGAAGAATCCGACCACGACGATGAACATCAGCCCTTGCGCGTAGATCCATCCCGAAGGGAGTTTCTCCGAGAATGTCGACTGTGCCCATGCGACGCCGATCGCACCGAGTACCGGACCGAGAAGCGTTGCGCGGCCGCCGATCGCGACCCCGATGAGGAAAGCGATGGACGGGACGATCCCGACGTCGGCGGGGGAAATGATGCCCACGATCGGAACGAACAGCGCGCCGGCGATACCGGCGAGGAACGCCGCGGTCACGTAGGCGACCAGTTTGATGTTCGCCGGATCGTATCCGAGGAAACGTACGCGCTCCTCTTGATCGCGGACGGCGACGAGGAGTTCGCCGTATCGGGAGTTCATCAGCTGGCGAATCAGAGCGACCGATGCGAGAAGAACTCCGGCGGCGATGAAGAACAACATCTGCTTGTTCGCCGGATCGTTGAGGTTAAAACCGAAGAACGTGCGAAAGCGGTTGAGGCCGTTGCTGCCACCGATC
Source organism: Rhodococcus sp. RCBS9 (assembly GCF_029457415.1). Taxonomy (NCBI): domain Bacteria; kingdom Bacillati; phylum Actinomycetota; class Actinomycetes; order Mycobacteriales; family Nocardiaceae; genus Rhodococcus; species Rhodococcus sp. RCBS9. Next base: position 4,275,406 of record NZ_CP120422.1, read on the forward strand.
GACTGCTGGCCGATCAAGAGGATCGCGAAAGCCGCGGCGAGTGCCTGCGAGAGGATCGCGAAGTACGCGCCCTTGACTCTCCGCTTGAACACACCGAGTCCGAGGAGAAAGGCAACAGCGGCCGGCAGGAAAAGGATGGCGAAGATCGCCACGAATGGCGAGGCGAACGGTTGCCAGTATCCCGGCAGTTCGGTCTTGCCGGCGATGGACATGAAGTCCGGGACCGCGTCGCCTTTGAGTTCGGCATCGGCGATCTTGAGGTGCATCGCCATCACGTATGCGCCGATTCCGAAGAAGACGCCCTGGCCGAGCGTGAGCATTCCGCCTCTGCCCCAAGCCAAGCCGATGCCGACAGCGACTATGGCGAAGCACAGGAATTTGGCCAACAGTGACAGCCTGAAGTCCGAGAGCACAGCCGGGGCGATGGCGAACAGCACGATCGCGGCAAGTGCAAAACCGCCCCACACCCGAATTCGGGAATTGTTCAGGATGCTCATACGAGGCTCCTCGTCTTGACTGCGAACAGGCCCTGCGGCCGAACTTGAAGGAAGACGACGATGATGACGAACACGATCACCTTCGCGATCGACGCTGTCGTCGAGTACTCGATGAACGAGTTCAAGATGCCGAGGGCGAAGGCTGCGATCACGGCTCCCTTCATCTGACCGAGACCGCCGACGACAACAACCAGGAAGGCGTCGATCAGATAGGACTGGCCGATGGTCGGGCTGGTGGAACCGATGAGCGTCAACGCGACACCCGCGACGCCGGCGAGCCCGGAACCGAGGAAGAAGGTCGTGATGTCCGTACGACGAGAGGAGATTCCGCTCGTCTCGGCCAGATCGCGATTCTGGACGACGGCCCGGATGCGTCTACCCATCGACGACTGCTTCAGTGCGACCGAAAGTGCGATCACCGCTGCGATCGCCAACACCAGAATGAAGATGCGGGTTTTCGGCACCACGGCGCCGAAAATATCGACCCCGCCCGAAAGCCAGCTCGGCGCCGAAACATTGACTGCCGGCGCGCCGAAGATGTCGCGCGCCAACTGCTGAAGGATCAATCCGACGCCGAATGTCACCAACAGCGTGTCGAGGGGTCGGTGGTACATCCGCGATACCAGGACCACTTCGAGCACGACACCCATCAGTCCGCCGACGACGAAACCGACGAGCAGAGAAATGATCAACGATCCCGTTGCATTCGAGATCACCTGCTGCACTACGTATGCGGTGTACGAGCCGGCCATGATGAACTCGCCGTGTGCCATGTTGATGACACCCATCTGCCCGAACGTGAGAGACAACCCCAACGCTGCCAACAGGAGAATCGATCCGATACTCAAACCCGTGAACAACTGCCCGATCACAACATCCATGACAGACGCTCCACCTCTCTACTCGTCGATTCCGTCAATTCCGCCTTTCGTCGATCAGCTACCGAGCCCCTCAGCCCAGGGGTAGTTCTTCAGGTACGGATCCGGCTCGATCGGCTGTCCCGAATCCCAGACCGTGTAGATCAGTCCGTCGGAACGGATTTCGCCGATCCGGGCAGTCTTGGTGATGTGGTGGTTGTCGCCGTCGATGGTGACGAGTCCTTCGGGCGCCTGGAAGGTCACACCGTCGGCGTTGTCCTGAATATCCTTGACCGCAAACGAGTTGGCCTTCTCGACGGTGTTCTTCCAGAGATAGACGGAGGTGTATGCCGCTTCCATCGGATCGGACGTGGGCTTGTCCTGGCCGAACTTTGCCTTGTACGCCGCGACGAACTTCTTGTTCTCGGGGGAGTCGATGGTCTGGTAGTAGTTCCACGCCGTCAGCTGGCCTTCCACGTTCTGGACTCCGATACCACCGACCTCTTCCTCCGCAATGGAGACGGAGACGACGGGCATGTCGGCGGGCTTCAGGCCGACATTTGAGTATTCACGGAAGAACGCAACGTTGGAATCGCCGTTGAGTGTGTTGAACACGGCATCGGCGTCGGCTGTGCGGACCTTGTTCACGATGGTGGAGAAGTCGGTCGAACCCAGAGGCGTGTAATCCTCGCCCTTGATCTCGATGCCGTTCGCTGCCGCGTACGCCTTGATGATGCGGTTGGCGGTCTGAGGGAACACGTAGTCGCTGCCGACCAGATACAGCGACTTGACGCCCTTCTCCTTCAGGTAATCCAGAGCCGGGATGATCTGCTGGTTGGTCGTTGCGCCCGTATAGAAGATGTTCTTCGAATCTTCCAGTCCCTCGTACTGGACCGGGTAGTAGAGCAAAGAGTTGTTGTCCTCGAACACGGGCAGCATGGCCTTGCGGCTCGAGGAGGTCCAGCCACCGAAAACTGCTGCGACGCAATCGCTGCTGATCAGTTTCTCGGCCTTCTCGGCGAACACTGTCGGCTCCGACGCGCCGTCCTCTGCGACGATCTGGATCTTCTTACCCAGTACACCGCCGGAATCGTTGATCTCCTGCACCGCCAACGAGATGGAGTCGCGGACCGTCACTTCACTGATGGCCATGGTGCCCGAGAGTGAATTCAGGGAACCGACCTTGATCGTGTCCCCCGAGGTGTCGACGCACGACGTAGCCGTCGAATCTCCCGATGCGGTGTCTGTTGCCTTGCTTCCGCAGCCGGTGAGAACCAAGCCCAGCGCGGCGAGAGCGGCCGGCGCGGCAAGGGTGCGCTTCGAGAAGGTTCGCATGTACGGGCCTTTCGTGTCGATGGCTCTGGCAGGCAATGGCTCTGACAGATCTGTATCCGGAGTGCGTATACAACGCTGTATTCGTCGAGTGCACAGAGTAGGTGGAAGTTGTTGCGGTGGAATGACTGTCGGTGACAAGTGTGTGTCCGGTGTTTCGATTGGGTGTCCAGGACCTCACACCGCAGGTCAGCGAGGGTGCGGTGTTAGCATCGACGAGAAATTGATCAAGCACTCGCTTGACGATCGGAACGTCGGAAGGATCTTCTCGTGCGCTCGACCCGACGGGACGAAATACTCGCTCATGCGGCCAAGCTGTTCAGTGAGCGGGGGATCGCCGCGACGACGGTGCGAGACATCGCCGACGAAGTCGGGATCCTCTCCGGCAGCCTCTATCACTACTTCGACTCCAAGGATGCGATAGCCAACGAGATCGTCGTCCGGTTCCTCGAAGATCTCAACGTCCGGTACGAGGACTCGATCGAACCGGAAGGTTCGGCTCGAAATCGCCTGGCCACGATGGTGTCGGTCTCTTTTGCCTCGGCGGTGGATCACCCGTATGCCACGGAGGTCTATCAGGGAGAAGCCATACTTTCGTCGCAACCGGCGGACGCGCCCATCACCATCCTGGTTCAGAAGGCACACAGCTACTGGCGATCGGCTATCGCTCGCGGAATTGCCGACGCGGAGTTTCGGGAAGACATCGATCCCGAACAGTTTCACCGTCTCCTGCGTGAATCCGTCTGGTCCACCGTCGCGCAGTATCGCCCGCAGCTTTCCGAATTGGCCGAAGATCTGCAGCGCAATCTGATTTCGGTTTTCCTGGACGGCTTTGCCGCACGTTCCGTCGACGGCGAGCCGGTGGCACGCATTGCGCGGCGCACGGCGAAGAAGGAAGCGCAGACCGAATCTCCCGACTCGGACCTTGCCGAACTCCGCTCTGATGTCGACGAATTGAAGTCCGTCATTCGCGAACTCAGCTCGTCGATCCGGCAGCTGCAGAAGCCGTAACACCGCAGTTCCTGCGCGTGTAGTTCGGATTTTGACTATCAGTGTGACCCAGTGCATACTTCTGTCCACACTCGTAAATCAAGCGCTTGTTTGATTTACCAAGCACAGTTTGGACGGGAGTTCGATGTGAGACTCGGAAAGGCGATCGCCGTCTGCGCGGCAGTGGTCCTCGGGGCGAGCGCGTGCGCATCTGCCGGTGTCATTCCCGAAGACACCATCGTCATCGGTTTGGACGAGGACTCCACCGGGCCCGGTGCGTCGTACAGCACGATCGCCGGCAAGACGGTGCGGATGACCGTCGACCTGATCAACCAGGCGGGCGGAATCAACGGTAAGCAAGTCGAATTGGTTGTCGAGAACGACGAGAGCAGTCCCACCAAGACCCCGTCGATCATTCGGAAGTTGGTCGATCACGGGTCCAGTGCGGTCATCCTCGCCACGGGCAGCGGGTCGGTGCTGCAGGCCAAGTCGATTCTCCAGCAGTCGAAGATTCCTGCGATAGCTCCGGTCGTTCTCAGCGACGCCTTTGCCTCGGCGCCCGACAACGACTTCTCGTTCATGATTCCGAACTCGTTGAAGCAGTACGCCCAGGTGTACTGCGGGGCTTTCGAGAAGATGGGGTACAAGTCCCTGGGAATTCTCGGTGACGCGAGTGCGTCCATCGACGGAATCATCAAGACCCTGCGGCCGGCGCTCGAGAAGTGCGCGAGAGTGACGGGCGTCGAAAAGGCGCCGGTCGATGCCGCGGACATCACCGCACAGGTCTCACGTCTCGCGGAAACCGAACCGGACGCGATTCTGGTCGCCAGTATCGGCGGGCACTTCGAAATCCTCGCGCACAACACCTTGTCGAAGGTCACCCCGCAGACGCAACGCTTCTCACTCGCTTCCATCGGAAACCAGCCCGCATCTTGGGCTTTGGCGGACTCGAAGGCGTTGAGCGGCATGGTGTACATGGGCTCGCTCAGTGAGAACAACCCGAGAACCGCCGAACTGCGTCGCAAGGTGCAGGCGGTGAAGGGGCCTGATTATCAACTGACCGCCTACGACGCACAGGCGTACGACGCCGTCATGATGTTGGCCGAGGCAATCGAAATTGCCGGCGACCACCGAGATCGGACGGCCGTTCGTGATGCTCTTCAACAGGTTTCGGCACTTCCCGCCAGCTTCGGCCAGGACGGATTGACACTGTCGTTTTCTTCGCAGGATCACCTGGCTCCGGACAGCCTCTGCGGACTGGTGCTCGTCGAATTCGGTGAGGACAACAAGCCGGCCCGTCCGTGGGATTCCTACCAACCCCCGTGCGGATAACCGAGGAGCCTTGACATGACAGACGCACAACTGTGGCTCGCAGCCATCGAGATCGGTGCATTCTTCTCACTGATAGCCCTCGGAATGTATCTCGTGGTGGTCGGCGCCGATTTCTTCAACTTTGCGATGGGCCCGTACGCGATGGCTGCGGCCATGGCGTCGAGTTGGGTCGCGATCAATTACGGGCTCGCTCTCTGGATTGCCATGCCGCTGGGGATCGCGGTAGCGGTGGCGCTGTCGATCCTGACGGAAAAGCTTGTGGTCAAACAGGTTCAGAAGCGTTCGGGTCGTGGGGAACTACCGGCGTTGGTGGCGGTGACCGCAGTACTGTTCGGGATCCAGCAGCTCGCCGGCACGGTCTTCGGCCGAACACCACTTCCCGGACAGAAGATCTTCGACTTCGATCCGATATCGGTGCTCGGTGCCACCGTCGACAGTTCGACCGTTGTACTCGTCGTCGGAACTGCCGTGATCTTCGTCGGTATCGGACTGTGGCTGAACCGGTCCACCTCGGGCCGTCTGCTTCGCGCCGTCGGCGACAATCCGGATGCCGCCCGCGTCCTGGGCTTGCCGGTGGATCGGGTACGCCTCATCGCGTTCACCCTCGCGGGTGTGATCGCCGCCGTCGCCGGACTTCTGTTCGCTCCCAAGGCCGGTGTTCAGTTCACGAGCGGTCTGTCCTGGACGCTGACGGCATTCATCGCACTCGTCATCGGTGGTACCGGCCGGAGTTGGGCTCCGCTGATCGGCGGAATGGTGTTGGGCGTCGTCCAGGTATTCGCCCCGTACTACTTCGGTGCGAGTGCTGCGCAAACCGCGATTCTGTTGATTGCCCTGGTGTTCTTCGCTTTCCGTCCGGAAGGCTTGCTCTCGAGGAAGGTTCGCGTCTGATGGCCTCGCTTTCTACCAGTCCGCTGACGTCAAATCCGCCCGCTACATCCGGCCGTTCCCGGACGAGGATGCTCGCCCTGTCACGAGAAGCGCTGATCACCGTGGTCGTGGTTGCTGCCGTGCTGCTGTGGATGGGGCCGAGTCTGTACCGGCAGGATCTGGTGTTCCTCGCTGCGACGTATTCGCTGATCGCACTCGGCATGTACGTGCCATTCGTGCTCGCGGGATCACTGTCGATGGCGTACAGCGCGTATGCGGCGATCGGCGCGTATGCCGTTGCGCTGATCTCGGTTCGGACCGGGTTGTCGATGTGGTGGGGATGGATTCTCGGCGCCCTCGCCGCTGCAGCGGTTGCAGTACTCCTCAGCTTGGCAACGCAGAAACTCTCCGGCTTCTACCTTGCCGCGGTGACCTTGTTGTTCGGTATCGCTTTCGAGCACTGGTTGATCGACGGGCCGAGTTTCACCGGCGGATCGGCCGGGATCTCGGGCGTCGAGACTGTGACGATGTTCGGCTGGGAGCCACCGCGCTACGCATTGGTCGTGTTCGCGATCTTGTTCGTGTGTCTGATCGCGGTCGCTGTCGATCGACTCCGGAAATCGGTGTGGGGGCTGATGTTGCAAGCTGCCCGCGACAATCGTAATGTCGCACGGTCTTCCGGCGTCAATCCTGCGCACCTGACCGTTGTGGCGCTGGCGATCGGTGCCGCGATCGCGTCGACCGGCGGATCGCTGTTCACTGTGTCGGTGCAAGCTGTCACTCCTGAAACCTTCACTCTCAGTATTGTTTTCCTTGCGATCTTCATGCCGATCATCGGCGGTCGCAGTTCGGCGTGGGGTGCTCCGCTCGGTGCATTGATCGTGGTGATCGTGACGCTGAACATGCCCGGGTACCAGGGAAGTGGCGAACTCCTGCTTGCCGGAGCCGTCCTGGTGATCCTCATCGTCGCGCCTGGTGGGGTGATCGGGTGGAGTCAGAACGTTCTGGGTCGAATGAACCGTCTGTACAAGGAGCGTGGCAATCGATGACTCGACTACTCGAAGTGAGCGGGCTCCACAAGTCCTACGGCGGCGTCCGCGCTGTCGACGATGTCTCGTTCAGCGTCGGACCGGGAGAGGTGATCGGACTGGTCGGCCCGAACGGGGCAGGCAAGACCACACTGGTGGACTGCATCTTCGGCACTCAGCAAGCAGACTCCGGAACCGTCGCGCTCGCGGGTGCTCCCTTGACCGGGCCGTCGGAGCGCCGTGCACGGCAAGGGCTCTCGCGCACGTTTCAACATCCGCAGCTCGCGGCGGAACTCGACGCCGTCGACAACATCATCCCGGGACTGTACGGGCACAAGATCACCTCACCTCTGCACTCGCTGTGGTGGGCGATCAAAGGACCTTTCGAGAACTGGGACCGGACAGCACAGCGGGCCCGGGAGATTGCTGCGCGATACTCGGTCACCGACGTCGAGAGTGCTTGCGGGGATCTCAGTTTGGGGGCGCAGCGTCTGGTCGAGGTGGCGCGGGCGATGGCGACCGAACCCGAAGTCCTCCTGTTGGACGAACCGTTTGCCGGCGCGGATCACGACGGCATCGCTGCCATCTCCGGTGCCGTGCGATCGATTGCCGCGCAGGGCAAAGGAGTAGTCCTGGTTGATCACAACGTCGATCTCATCGCGGCGCTCGCAACCAAGATCGTGCTGCTCAATTTCGGATCAGTGGCGTTCTACGGACCACCGCAGGAGTGCTTGGCCAGCGACGCGATGCGAGAAGTCTATTTCGGTTCCGAATACGAGGAAGGCGCCTGACATGCTCGAACTCGACAGAGTCACAGTTCGATACGGATCCGCTGTCGCCGTCCGGGAAGTCTCCCTTGCCGCTCCCGCCGGTGAAGTGACAGCGATCGTCGGGCCGAACGGTGCAGGCAAGACCAGCTTGGCGGGATCCATCTACGGCTCGGTTCCCGCCACCGGGACAATGAAATTCGATGGTCGAGAGATCCAGAAATTATCGGCACTGGATCGTGTCCGCAGCGGATTTGCCTACGTTCCCCAAGGCAGGCAACTGTTCATGCGAATGTCCGTTCGCGAGAATCTACGCGTGGGCGCAGACCTGCTGGGATTGAAAGCCGAAGCCGTGGAAACAGCTTTCGAGAGGTTCCCGATCCTGCGTGAACGCTCGGAGAGTTATGCCGGGGTCCTCAGCGGTGGTGAGCAGCAGATGTTGGTTCTGGGGCGGGCCCTTCTGGAAACCCCGAAGGTGTTGCTACTCGACGAGATGATGACCGGACTGGCACCGAAAATCGTCGCGGAGCTGCGAGCATTGGTCGGGGGTCTGGCCGCCGAGGGTGTGACCGTCATCGTGACGGAACCGGCACTTACTGCACTGAAATCGGTTGTCGACCGCGGATATGTCATGCAGCGCGGCGAACTCGTCCGCGAATGCGATTCCGCAGCGACACTGGACAACGCGTACAAACAATCGATGGGCGTCCTCAGCGCCGACGGGAGATGATCGACGATCATGCTTGAAACGAAGACACTCGACTTCACCGTCGGTGAATTCGCCACGAATCCGGACCGCTTCGCCGGCGTCAGCATCAGCGAAATGGTCAGGCATTGGTCTGAGACCATCCCGGACGAAACCGCCTTTGTCACTCCGGAATCGAGGGTGTCGTGGAAGCAGTACGACGCGGCTGCCGATGCGATCGCGTCGGCGCTGGATCTAGCTGGTGAGGGATACGGACATGTAGCCGTGTTGCTCCCCGACACCGCTGTATTCCATGCGGCTCTCTGCGCAGCATTTCGTACCGGCCGCGTCGCCGTCGGAATCGGTTCGCGCTCGGGCATTCGCGAGATCTCTCATCTGATCGCCCGCTCGGAAGCCTCCGTACTCGTCACCACTCGCACGCTGCGCGGCGTCGATACCGCCGAACTCGTGGCGAGTCTGCGGGCAGAGCATCCCGGACTGGACGTCGTCTTCGCCGACGAACGCGCCGACGTGAGTTTCGAACGCGTGAGCGCAAACGGCGAACTCACCTCGTTGCCGGTCGAGCCAAAGCAGTTCCCCGCAACCAGTCCGTGTTTTGTCACGTCAGCCGTTTCGATGCTGAACTCGACCTCCGGCACAACGGGCCTACCCAAACTGGTCACACAAACCGAGGATCGTTGGGTTGGTTTCTCCGAGATTGCCGCCGAGGCGGCGGCGATCGGTTCGGATGAGGTGTTCCTCGGCGCGGTTCCAGCACCTTTCGGATTCGGCCTCTGGACTTCGCATTTCCTGCCGGCACTACTCGGTGCTCGCAATGTCGTCATGGAACGCTTCGACGTTTCGGTGATGATCGAGTTGATCGAGCGCGAACGGGTGACTGCTTTGAATTGTGTGAGTACACAATTCAAGATGCTGTTGCGTTCGGAGGCCGCGGAATCGGCCGATCTCTCGTCACTTCGTTTCATGTTCACCGGTGGTGAAGCCGTGCCCTATTCGGAGGCGCTGGCATTCGAACAACGTACCGGAGCGGCTGTCCTGCAGTTCTACGGATCGAACGAAACCGGCGCCGTCTCGGTGACGACGGTTTCGGACGATTCCGACACCCGACTGAAGACGTGCGGCCACGTCATCGATCGCATGCAAGTTCGTGTATTCGACGATGCGGCAAAGGAAATGACCGGCTCCGTCCGCCGCGGTCAGCCTGGGGTGAACGGACCGCTGATGTGTCAGGGCTATTGGGGGGACACCGATGCGAACGACGAGTTGTACACCGATGACGGTTGGATGCTTCTCGGCGACATCGTCGAGATCGACGAGACAGGACGGGTGCGTGTGGTCGGGCGCAAAGCCGACATCATCATTCGTGGCGGCAAGAACATCTCCGCGGTCGAAGTCGAGGAGTACGTGCGCGCGCACCCTTCGGTGGAGTTGGTCGCCGTGGTCGGGGTCGACGATCCGCTGTTCGGTGAGAAGGTCTGTGCGGTCGTCGTGTCCGCCGATGACGATCTGAGTTCGGAGGATCTGACCGCCTGGCTGCAGAGCCGAGGAGTGACCCGCGAGTACATACCCGAGTATGTGATGACGGTCGCCGAATTGCCGATGGCGGCAGGCGGCAAAGTAGCCAAGGGTGAAGTCAAGGCACTCGCGCAGAGGCGGATCGCTGAACTCGGCTGATCGCACTTGGCGGTACCGGCTTCGCGTTACGCTGATCCGGACATTGTGCCGAGAGTGAAGGAAACCCGATGACGAACCCTTCACCGCATCGGTGGCGCAGGCGCTTGCTGTGGGCTCTGGCAATTGTGTTCGTTCTCGTCGGAGCCGTGGTTCTGGCCTTCGTTCTGAGCCCGAGACCTGGCGCACTCACCGTGCGATGGGTCTTCGATCGTGATGCGGTGAAAGTCACCGAGGCGCTCGAGAAGCACGCGCCCGAAGGCGTCGACTCGATCAAGGACCAGCAGTACCGCGCCGATGACGACGACGCATACCTGGATGTCTACTTTCCCGCAGCGACGACGACCGAATTGCCTACGGTGATCTGGACTCATGGCGGTGCCTGGATCTCGGGAAGCAAGTCCAACTACGCGCCGTACTACGAGTTGCTGGCCTCGCGTGGCTACACCGTTGTGTCCCTGGACTACTCACTCGGACCCGAGCACTACTATCCGACGGCAGTGCGGCAGCTCAACGACGCTCACGCGTACGTCGTCGCGAATGCGGAACGGCTGCATGTTGATCCGACGACGGTCGTTCTGGCCGGTGATTCTGCGGGAGCGCAACTCTCGAGTCAGCTCGCCACTCTCATCACTGATCCCGCCTATGCGAACCGTGTGGGCGTGGTCCCGTCGCTGCGGCCGGATCAGTTACGTGGAGTAATCCTGAACTGTGGAATCTACGACGTCGGGAACATGGTCGGCGGACCCGGCATCATCGGTTGGGGAGTTGATCGGTCCCTCTGGGCGTATACCGGCGTGCGTGACTTCATGAGTACCGACGCAGCGGATCAGATGTCGACCTTGAACTACGTCACCGATCGATTTCCGCCTGCCTACATCAGCGGCGGCAACGCCGATCCGTTGACGGATTCTCAGTCGAAACCGATGGCTGACAAATTGACCGGGTTGGGAGTTGCGGTCGACACACTGTTCTATCCGGCCGATCACGTTCCGGCGCTCGGGCACGAGTATCAGTTCGATCTGGACAATGCCGACGGTCTCACTGCGCTCGATCGCACGGTTCAGTTTCTCGAGGCTCATACCGGCTAAATGTCGGATTGTGGTGAACCACTGCGAAAATGGTCATTGTGGACAAAGCTCCGCGGGTGCGTTGCCAGGGAATTCTCAACTAGTCCTTTTGGTCTAGCCTGGGTGAATCCGATCCGACCCCAGGAGTTGTTGTGCGCGCGTCTTCCCCCGACAGACGGCGAAGGCGCATTGTCGGAACCGCGGCGGTATTCGTCGTCATTCTGCTGTCCGGGGTAACCGCGGCACTCGTCAGTCCGTGGCCAGGAGTTCTCCTCGTACGGTGGATGTCGGCGGGTGGCTCCGAATCGACTCACGCACAACTCGACAGGCATGCACCGTCAGGAATCGTCTCGATTCTCGATCAGTCGTACCGCGAAGGCGACGACGATGCACAACTCGACGTGTACTACCCGTCGGAGTCCACTTCGGCGCTACCCACGGTGGTCTGGGTGCACGGCGGTGGCTGGATATCAGGGTCGAGAACTGATGCCGACGGTTACTACAAACTGTTGGCAAATCAAGGTTTCACTGTGATTTCGGTGGACTATTCACTGGGGCCGGACGCGTATTACCCCACCGCAGTGAATCAGCTGAACGACGCGTATCGATTTATCGTGAGCCATGCGGACAGGTTGCATGTCGATTCGAACAACCTCTTTCTTGCCGGAGATTCGGCAGGCGCGCAGTTGTCCAGTCAGATGGCGACCGTCATGACCAGCCCTGACTACGCGTCGGAAATGGGTGTGGAGCCGGCATTACGTCCCGAGCAGATACGCGGAGTTGTCCTCGACTGTGGGGTCTTCGATCTGAAACCGCTGCTGTCACAGGGGAAGTACTTCGGTTGGGGCGTCGACAAGCAATCGCTGTGGGGGTACCTCGGAACGAGGGACTTCGACGGGTCGACTGCAGTGCGTCAGATGTCGACACTGGGTCATGTGACCTCGGACTTTCCAGCGACGTTCATCACCGGCGGAAATGTCGACCCACTGACCGCCAGCCAGTCGAAACCCATGGCAGAACGGCTCGCCGATCTGGGCGTCGAGGTCGATGCACTGTTCTACCCGGACGATCACGAGCCTGCACTCGACCACGAATATCAGTTCGACCTCGACACCGTCGACGGGGTGATCGCGTTCGATCGCACAGTCGCGTTCCTACGCGACCACGTGCGTTAGCGCGGTCAGCGAATCACGTACGGCGAAATCGAACTCCGGTGCTCGCTGATGTCGAGGTCTTTACCCAACGGAGGGAAGGCACGCTGCGGACAATTGAGGCGTTCGCAGACACGGCAGCCCGAGCCGATCGGCGTTCCCGGATTCGACTCGTCCAGATCCAGACCGTCGCTGTAGACGAGTCGGTGGGCGTGTCGAATCTCGCATCCCAATCCGATGGCGAAGATCTTTGCGGGCTGTCCGTATCGAGCCGCTCGACGTTCGACCGTGCGAGCAACCCAGAGGTATCGGCGGCCGTCGGGCATCTGTGCGATCTGAGGCATGATCTTGCCCGGATACGAGAACGTCTCGTAGACGTTCCACAGCGGACACGTACCGCCGCTGGTGGAGAAGTGGAATCCGGTGGCGGACTGACGCTTCGACATGTTTCCGGCACGATCGACACGCACGAACATGAACGGAACCCCGCGAAGTTTGGGGCGCTGCAGGGTCGAGAGGCGGTGGCAGATCGTCTCGTAGCTCGCGGAATAGAAGGCGGACATGCGCTCGATGTCGTACCGGAAGTCCTCGGCAACCTCGTGAAACTGGCTGTAGGGCAGCACGGTGGCCGCGGCGAAATAGTTGGCCAAACCAAGCTTCGCCAGGGAGACCGACGCTTCGCTGGTGAAGTTGCCCTCGGCCACCAACGAGTCGAGCAGGTCGCCATGCTCGAGGTATGCGAGTTCTGTCGCGAACTTGAAGACCTGTTGCCCGCCGGAGAGCCTTGCGGAAATTTCCAGGACCCTGGTGTCCGGGTCGTAACGATGAAGTATGTTCTCGCCCAAGTCGACTCGTCGAACGATCTGCACGTCATGGACGGACTCGAGGCGTCTGGCGATCTCGCCGGCGACGTCGCCACGGTGAAAGCGCATCCGGGCCGTGAGTTCTTCGGCTGCGGTGTCGAGATCGTGGATGTAGTTCTGTCGCTGATAGAAGTAGTCGCGCACTTCCTCGTGCGGCATGGTGATCGAACCGCTGCCGCTGCCGTCCGAGAAACGGTCCTCCGTGGCTGCGGCGAGCTGGGCCGTCGTGTTGCGGAAGCGGCGATGCATGTTCACCATCGCCTTGGCCAGGCCCGGGTGGGTGGAGACCATCTCCGCGATTTCGTGGGCGTCGGCGTCGATACCCATCTCTTGATCGAGGGCAACTTCACGCATTTCCGCGATCAGGCGTGTGTCGTCCTGCGGGGAGAAGAAGGTGGTGTCGACACCGAAGACTTCACTGATTCGCAGGAGCACCGGCACGGTGAGTGGCCGGACGTCGTGCTCGATCTGATTGAGATAGCTTGCCGAGATCTCGAGCGTCTTGGCCAGCGAAGCCTGACTCAACCCGCGCTCGGTCCGCAGTTGGCGGAGCCGGACACCGACAAAGGTTTTCGACATTTTCCCAGGATACGAGTGACAGTCCGGCTTCGCAAAGGTGGGTTCGCAGTCTTCGCACGGGGGCTCCGCCCCCGTGAGTGGTTGAGGAGCCTCGGCACTCCCTAACCACTCACGGGGCCGGAGGCCTAGACCCTGTTCTCCGAACGCGGGGCGCCGATTCCGGGATCGATCTGGAACGGCCCGCTCGACGAGGGTGCAAGGGGGAAGTCGAAGATCGCAGTCGGGAGATAGACCGTCGAACACGAGTTGGGGATATCCACGACACCCGACAGGCGGCCCTCGATCGGTGCCGCGCCGAGTAGCAGGTACGCCTGCTCTGGCGCGTACCCGAACTTGGTCAGATACTCGATCGCATGCAGGCACGCACGCTGGTAGGACAGATGTGAATCCAGGTACTTCTGTTCGCCGTCCAACGTGACGGAAGTGCCCGAGAACGCAAGCCACTCGGAATACTGCGGATCCGTGTTGCCCGGCATGAAGATGGCGTTCTCGGAAACACCGTAGGTATCCATTCCGCCCTTGATGATGTCCACACGAAGATCGATGAAGCCGCCCATCTCGATGGCACCGCAGAAAGTGATCTCACCGTCGCCCTGGGAGAAGTGAAGATCGCCGACCGACAGATTCGCACCGTCCACGAACACCGGATAGAAGATTCGGCTGCCCTTGGTGAGGTTCTTGATGTCCTGGTTTCCGCCGTTCTCACGCGGGGGAGCGGTACGAGCCGCCTCGCCGGCCACGCGTGTGTACTCGTCACCGGTCAAGGTTCCCAGTACTGCATCGCGGGGCTCAGGCGGAAGGGCAAGCGGGGGAACCCGATTGGGATCGGTGGCAATGAGGGCGCCCTCGCGGGCATTCCACTTGGCGAGCAAGGCTGCCGACGGAGCCGTGCCCATGAGTCCCGGGTGGACGATGCCCGTGAACGAGACGTGCGGAATGTGACGCGACGTCGCCGTTTGGCCGGAGAAATCCCAGACGGCCTTGTACGCGTCGGGGAACTGTTCGGTGAGGAAGCCACCGCCGTTGTTCCGAGGGAAGATGCCGGTGTACCCCCAGCCTTGTCCGGCCAACGGACCCGAATCTTCTTGGGGGATAGGCCCGATATCCAAGATGTCGACGATCAAGAGGTCGCCGGGCTTCGCGCCTTCGACGGCAAAGGGGCCGGACAGCGTGTGGACCGTGGTCAGTGGTGCATTGAGAATGTCGTCGGCCGAGTCGTCGTTGTGTATTGCGCCGTCGAACCATTCGCGGCAATGGACACGAAACGCATCACCGGGTTTCACCGTCACCGCCGCTGGGATGTCCGGGTGCCACCGATTGTGGCCGACGATTGCCTGGTCGGTGAATTTCTTGGCGGAATCGAGTGGAAACAGCAGTTCAGGCATATGCACTCCTCATTCTCGAAGAAACGGAAAACTCGTGGCGGCAGGACTTTCGTGTCGGATCGGGACTCACGGCGAGGGCGCGCGGTGAGGACGCTCAGGGGCGAGGTAGCTTGCGGTGCAACGGATTGGATGTCGTCGGCGCAGATTGCCGGCCGCGGCCGGGTAGCGACCCACTGACCACGGCAGGCTCGTGAGCCGATCGAGCAGTGCTGTCCAGTAGACCCATCGCGGCCGACGACGCGTGACTCAACCGGGGAGACGAGACCACCCGCTTGGACTCGAGACTGCACTGGGGGCAAGTAATCGACTGGGGCACTTCGGCCATCGCGAACGACCGCTCGAGCGGGCCGCAGCCGGTACAGCGAAACTCGTACAGAGGCATGCGGTCACGCTATCGGAGGATCCGTAAGTGCGACACTGGAACGACACGCACCGGGTTGCCGATGCCGCAATTGCGCCCGTCAGCGCAAGTACACAACCGCGTTGTCTCCGCCGGTACAGGTGACGATGCCGGAGGTCACCTTGCATGCCATCGTGTACTCCTTGCCGGTCACCGGACTACGTGCGGACACGGTGCTGGATGCACCGGTTGCACCGGAGTTCCCGTAGGCGATCCGAACCGCCTCGGCAAACTCACATGAAGTTTTGCCCCCACTTGTCGCGGACTCCTTGTAACTTCCGGCCGGCTGCCCGCCGGGGCAGGCGGACGCACCGGCCGGGAAGTTCGCGGCGCGTGTGGTCGTCGGGGATGTCGTGCTGGGAGCGGTTGTCGTGGTGCCGGGTGTGTTCGCGGCGCTGATGGTGGTGTGGGCGGCGCCACCGGCGGCCGAGTTGGGGACGTCCTTCGGCCAGAGGACCCAGGCAAGCCCGCCGAAGAGAGCCAACACAGTGATGACTCCGATTACGGATACCGGAATCACCCAGCCGGGCCGACGCGGCGGCGGATTTCCACGTGGCGGTGCAGGCGGGAATCCCTGGGGCGGGGGATACGACTGCGGCGCGGCTCGGTAGCCCAACTGCGGCGGCTGTGGACCGGATTGCGACCATGCCTGGTTGTTCGGTGGCCGCTGATAGTTGTCCGGCACCGCTTTATCGCCCGGTCGGGGGCGTCGAACGACAAGTCATGGTTCGACAGCATATGGCCGGCGAATGGGTTGTCTGTGGCTTTCTGACGGGTAGATCCCTGGAATCGCCCGAGCGAAGGCTGTTGCCGAGGAGTGATTGCGGTCACTCGCGGGTAGTGAAGTTGGCTCCGAAGTAGCGGACAGGCCTGTTCCGAGTGGCGTGCGAACTGCCGGAATTCGCAAGCGGCAGAGTTGAGTGCATTTCGTTCACAGCCTGCGGTTTCTTTCCTACTCGCCAGTACGGAACCTGTCCGATTGGGTAGTACCAGCCGCGTAGGAATCTTCACAGACTTAGCAAAGTGTGTTGAAAAGGTAGCGAAGATTGGCATTAGCAACAGGTAGACGGCACTTTTTCGATGTGCCATTCTCGGTAAGTACACAAGAAGGGCCTGGCAAGTATGTGAAGTAGTACGCACGTACTGCTCACAACAGGCCGGACCAGCAGATCAAAGAGATGGAGTCTTGATGTCGACCACCGGCACCCCGAAGACCGCAGCTGAGCTCCAGCAGGATTGGGACACCAACCCTCGCTGGAAGGGCGTTACTCGTAACTACACGGCCGATCAGGTCGTCAAGCTCCAGGGCACCGTCGTCGAGGAGCAGACCCTCGCTCGTCGCGGATCCGAGATCCTGTGGGATCTCGTGAACAACGAGGACTACATCAACTCCCTCGGTGCACTTACCGGCAACATGGCTGTGCAGCAGGTTCGCGCCGGCCTGAAGGCCATCTACCTCTCCGGTTGGCAGGTTGCCGGCGATGCGAACCTCTCGGGCCACACGTACCCGGACCAGAGCCTCTACCCGGCCAACTCGGTTCCGACCGTCGTCCGTCGCATCAACAACGCACTGCTGCGCGCCGACGAGATCGCCAAGACCGAGGGTGACACCTCCGTCAGCAACTGGCTCGCTCCGATCGTTGCCGACGCCGAAGCCGGCTTCGGTGGCGCTCTCAACGCTTACGAGCTGCAGAAGGCCATGATCGGCGCCGGCGCTGCCGGTGTCCACTGGGAGGATCAGCTCGCTTCGGAGAAGAAGTGCGGCCACCTCGGCGGCAAGGTGCTCATCCCCACGCAGCAGCACATCCGCACCCTGACCTCGGCTCGCCTGGCTTCCGACGTCGCGGACGTTCCGTCCGTCATCATCGCCCGCACCGACGCTGAGGCCGCAACCCTCATCACCTCCGACGTGGACGAGCGTGACCGCCCGTTCCTCGACGGAACCCGCACGGCTGAAGGCTTCTACGGCGTCAAGAACGGCATCGAGCCCTGCATCGCTCGCGCCAAGGCTTACGCACCGTACGCAGACCTCATCTGGATGGAGACCGGCGTGCCGGATCTCGAGGTTGCAAAGAAGTTCGCCGAGTCCGTTCGCAGCGAATTCCCGGACCAGCTCCTGGCCTACAACTGCTCCCCTTCCTTCAACTGGAAGGCGCACCTGGACGACGCGACCATCGCGAAGTTCCAGAAGGAGCTCGGCGCAATGGGCTTCAAGTTCCAGTTCATCACGCTGGCCGGCTTCCACTCGCTCAACTACGGCATGTTCGACCTTGCCTACGGCTACGCCCGCGAAGGCATGACGGCCTTCGTCGACCTGCAGGAGCGCGAGTTCAAGGCTGCCGAAGAGCGTGGCTTCACCGCCATCAAGCACCAGCGTGAGGTTGGCGCCGGCTACTTCGACACCATCGCCACCACCGTTGACCCCAACACCTCGACGGCAGCTCTCAAGGGCTCCACCGAAGAGGGACAGTTCCACTAAGAACTGACTTCGGGTGGGGGAGAGGCTCGGCTTCGGGTCTCTCCCCTGCTTGTATCACCGCACCACTTTCTCTCGTCTTCAAGGCAGTTCCGATTGCGTCGGCCACCAGCGTCGACGCAGTTCGAAGTGCTTGTTTTGCAACACCTTCACCAGACAAACTCCACGAGACAAACAAGGAGCTGACGTGACCAGCGAAAAAATTCAGCGCGTCGGCGTTATCGGCGCCGGAATCATGGGTGCCGGAATCGCCGAGGTGTGCGCCCGCGCACATGTCGATGTTCTGGTCTTCGAGCAGACTCGCGAGCTTGCAGCAGCCGGGCGTTCACGCATCCTGCGTTCGCTCGACCGCGGCGTGAGCAGCGGAAAGATCACAGAACGTGAGCGTGAGCAGGCCGCATGGCGTCTGCGTTTCACCTCCGATCTGGGAGATTTCGCGGACCGCCAGCTCGTCGTGGAGGCCGTCGTCGAAGACGAGAAGATCAAGAGCGAAATCTTCGCCGAGCTCGACGCGGTCGTGACGGACCCGGATGCGGTTCTCGCGTCCAACACGTCGTCGATCCCGATCATGAAGCTCGGCATCTCGACCAAGCGTCCCGAGCGAGTCATCGGCATGCACTTCTTCAACCCGGTTCCGGTTCTGCCGCTCGTCGAATTGGTGACGACGCTCAAGACCAGTGCCTCCGTCTCGCAGCGCGCCGAGGCTTTTGCCAGCGACATCCTCGGCAAGCAGGTCGTCCGCAGTGCCGACCGCTCCGGCTTCGTCGTCAACGCACTCCTGGTGCCGTACCTGCTCTCGGCGATCCGCATGGTCGAGTCGGGCTTCGCGACCAAGGAAGACATCGACAAGGCAACGGTTCTCGGCCTCGCGCACCCCATGGGTCCGCTGGCTCTGACGGACCTGGTCGGACTCGACACCGTCAAGTCCATCGCCGACTCCATGTACGAAGAGTTCAAGGAGCCGCTGTACTCCGCTCCGCCGTTGCTCCTGCGTATGGTCGAAGCAGGCTTGACCGGCAAGAAGTCCGGCGCGGGCTTCTACGAGTACGCCGACAACGGTCGCTCCACCAAGCAGGCAAGCTAAGGCCCAACGCCCCTGTGCGCCTTTCTGGTAGTTCCGGCTACCACAAAGGCGCACAGGGCGCTCGCGCCCCTCGGTTAGAAAGGTCGACCGCATGTCCAGCAGCACTGCAGCATTCGGCTCCAGCGTCCTGGGGTATCCGCGCATCGGGCCGCGCCGTGAGCTCAAGCGCGCCCTCGAGTCCTACTGGCACGGCACTTCGGACAAGGACGCACTTCTCGCGGTCGCCAAGGAACTCCAGGAATCGACCTGGAGCGAATTGGCTGCGACGGGATTGAGCCAGGTTCCCGGCAACACCTTCTCCTTCTACGATCACGTGCTCGACAATGCGCTGCTCTTCGGCGCAGTGCCGGAGCGGTTCAAGCCGCTCGAGGGCGCCCTCGAGCCGCTCGATTTCTACTTCACGATGGCCCGCGGCCGCCCGGACTTCCCGCCTCTCGAGCTGGTGCGCTTCTTCGGTACGAACTACTACTACCGTCAGCCCGAGATCGACGCGAACACGGTGTTCTCGCTCAACTCGGATGCACTTCTCGACGAGTTCGAACGTGCGAAGGCGCGCGGCATCGAATTGCGCCCCGTCATCATGGGGCCCGTCTCGCTGCTTCTGCTTTCGAAGGTCGGACCTGCCACCGAGAAGTCCGATCCGAACTTCACCCCGCTCGACCTGTTGGACGCGCTCCTGCCCGAGTACGAGAAGCTCTTCGAGCAGCTCGCCAAGGCCGGTGCGACCTGTGTTCAGTTGGACGAGCCTTCGGTCACCGAGGACCGCACCCCCGAGGAGCTAGCCGCTCTGGGACGTGCGTACGAGAAGCTTTCGACGGCCCCGCTGCGCCCGCGCCTGTTGGTGACGGGTCCGTACGGCAAGTTCGGCGAAGCCCTCAACATCTTGGCGCCCACCAAGATCGAAGCCTTCGGTCTGGACCTGGTGCACGGCAAGATCACGGCCGAGGAACTGGCCGCGGTGCCGAACATCAAGCGCAAGCGCATCTACGCGGGCGTCGTCGACGGTCGCAACGTCTGGCGCGTCGACCGGTTCAACACCTTGACGTACCTGAACGAACTCAAAGACGTTGTGCCTGACCTCGTCGTCTCCACGTCGTCGTCGCTGCTGCACGTGCCGTACGACGTGCTCTCCGAGTACGACATTCCGGGAGACGTCGCAGACCGTCTGGCTTTTGCGAAGCAGAAGGTCGGCGAAGTCGTCTCACTGGCGAAGGCGCTCGCCGAAGGTCCTTCGGACAAGTGGCGTAAGCGTCCGACGAAGGTGCACTTCAAGCTCAAGCACGCTGTCCGTGCTCGGGTGAACGCGATCAAGCCCGAAGATCGTGTGCGTGCACCGTACGAGGAGCGTCGTAAGGCTCAGCAGGAACGGTTGAATCTGCCCTTGGTGCCGGCCCAGACACTGGGTTCGTTCCCGCAGACCGACGCGATTCGCCAGGCTCGTTACGAACTCGGCCAGGGGCGTTTGGAGTGGGACGACTACTACAAGCGCATCCAGGAAGAGATCGAGCGCACAATCCGTCTGCAAGAGGACATCGGTCTCGATGTTTTCGTGCACGGCGAGCACGAGCGCAACGACATGGTCCAGTACTTCGCCGAACTGCTCGAGGGCTATGCCTTCACGCACAACGGTTGGGTTCAGGCCTACGGATCTCGTTGCACGCGTCCGCCGATTCTCTACGGCGACATCGCACGTCCGAAGCCGATGACGGTCGAGTGGATTGCGTACGCGCAGTCGCTGACCGACAAGCCGGTCAAGGGAATGCTGACGGGTCCGGTCACCATGATCGCCCGTTCGTTCGTTCGCCAGGATCAGCCGCTCTACGAAACGGCAGAGCAACTGGCACTTGTCATTCGAGACGAAATCGCGGATCTCGAAGCTGCCGGAATCGCCATCATCCAGGTGGACGAACCGGCAATTCGTGAACTGCTGCCACTGCGTGAGGACGGCCGGGAGGCCTACCTGGAGTGGGCCGTCGACGCGTTCCGTCTGGCAACAGGTGGAGCGAAGCCGGAAACACAGATCCACACACATCTGACGTACTCCGCTCGGTCGTCGGTGGTCGACGCCATCGAACGGTTGGACGCCGATGTGACGGCTATCGTCGCGACCCGCTCCATCACGTGGGTTCTCGAAGCACTCAAGGAAGGCGCGCTCACGCACGGCGTCGGCCCCGGTGTCTACGAATCTCGCTCGGCTCGGATTCCCGACATCGACGAACTCGACGAATTGCTCACCGAGGCAAGCGAATCGATCTCTCTCGATCGCTTGTGGGCAAACCCGGACGGCGGCCTCAAGACCCGCCATCCGTGGCAACTCGAGCCTTCGCTGCGCAATATGGTTGCGGCCGCGAGGCGCCTGCGTCGTCGGGCCGAGCAAGCCGAGCGCGACGCCGGGTAAGTCACGTAAAGAACAAGTCATGGAGGGGCCTGCGAGTTGCAGGTCCCTCCATGCACGGGTAGGCATGTGTGCATGGTTACTGCTGCTGCTTATGCCGCGACGTCCGCTGACGGTCCCCTCGAGAAGACCACTGTCGAACGCCGCGAGCTCGGTCCACTGGACATTCTCATCGACATCAAATTTGCCGGCATCTGCCATTCCGACATCCACACCGCTCGCAACGAGTGGGGCGGAGCGAAGTACCCGATCGTCCCCGGACACGAAATCGCCGGCGTCGTCGCCGCCGTGGGGTCCGATGTCACCAAGCACAAGGTCGGCGACCGAGTGGGCGTCGGCTGCTTCGTCGACTCGTGCGGGGAGTGCGACGCCTGCACCGCCGGTGAAGAGCAGTACTGCCGCAAGGGTGTGACGGGTACGTACAACGCCACCGGCCGCGACGGCGAGCGCACTCAGGGTGGCTACTCGACGCACATCGTCGTCACCGAGCACTTCGTGCTCTCGATCCCGGAGGGCATCGAACTCGACGTTGCAGCGCCGCTCCTGTGCGCGGGCATCACCTTGTACTCACCGCTGCGGCACTGGAATGCCGGCCCCGGCAAGAAGGTCGCCATCATCGGGTTCGGCGGCCTCGGTCACGTCGGTGTGAAGATCGCCAAGGCGCTCGGCGCGGAAGTCACCGTCCTGAGCCAGACGCTCGGCAAGAAGGAAGACGGCCTTCGTCTCGGTGCCGATCACTACTACGCGACCAACGACCGTGAGACGTTCAAGGCTCTTCGTGGCGAGTTCGACCTGATCCTCAACACGGTCTCGGTCAACCTCGACATCGACGCCTACATGTCCTTGCTCGCCATCAACGGCACTCTCGTCGAACTCGGCCTGCCCGAGAAGCCGATCGAAGTTCGAGCATTCTCGCTCGCCGCAAACCGTCGTAGCCTCGCCGGCTCCATGGTCGGCGGTATCCCGCAGACACAGGAGATGCTCGACTTCTGCGCCGAGCACGGCATCGGCGCAGAAATCGAACTGATCCCGGCGAGCGACATCAACGACGCTTACGAGCGCGTGATCAAGAGCGACGTCCGATACCGATTCGTGATCGACACCGCAACAATCTGACCCGCTCGGTCCTGCTCAGTCGAATTGTTCGCGGAGCTCAGTCGAGTTGCTCGCGAAGATTACTCAATGTCTTCGCGAGCAACCTCGACACGTGCATCTGGGACACACCGACTTTCTCGGCGATCTGTGTCTGCGTCAGATTTCCGAAGAATCTGAGCATCAACACCGTCCGCTCTCGCTCGGGCAGCTTGTCGAGAAGCGGACGCAACGCCTCGTGATTCTCGACGTTCTCGAGAGCTGCGTCGTAGTCACCGAGTGTCTCCACGAGCGGGAGATCGTCGGTGTGATTGGACGCGGCACCGTCGACCGAGACCGTCTGATACGCGTTGCCGGCGATCAAGGCCTGGGCAACTTCTTCGCGTTCGATCCCCAACGTCTCGGCCAACTCGTCGACGGTCGGCGCGTGCCCGAGCTGTTGTGACAGCTCGCTGATGGCCTGCCCGAGTTGGAAGTGCAACTCCTTCATCCGGCGGGGAACCCGCAATGCCCAACCGGTGTCGCGGAAGTGTCGTCGAACCTCGCCCATCACGGTGGGAACTGCGAACGAGACGAAATCGGATCCGCGCGTGGAATCGAAACGGTCGACGGCGTTGACCAGACCGAGACGCGCCACCTGAACCAGATCGTCGTGTGCCTCGCCACGACCGTCGAATCGTCTGGCGATGTGCTCGGCCAACGGTAGGCATCTGGTGATGAGTGCAGTGCGCACTCGTTCGTACTCCGGGCTGTGGGGCTCGAGGGTCCGCAGTTCCTCGAAAACTGGTATTACGTCCCGATATTCGTCGGTGGACCGCCGACGCGGGCGTGACGGGCCGTCTGCGGAAGCGGTCACAGGCGCCCGCTGAGGGCCTTGGTGAACTTCATGGTGGTGATGTAGCCGACGCCGCCGAGGTTCTCTTCCTGGTCGAGCGAAATCGAATCGGTGAGTTCGGTGAGGATGTGCCACCCGAACGAACGCTGACTGCTGTCCTCGTACTCCGTGGTCGTCGTGGACACGGACACGTGCAATTGCGGGGGCGTGAAGACGAACCGACACACCAGAACCGAATCAGGCGCAGCGCGAACGATCAGATGCGTACAGATTTCGTCCATGGCCAGTTTGATGTCGGCGATGGCGTCGAGGTCGAAGTTTTCCTGAATGGCAACGGTGGCGGCCAGTGCACGCAAAATCGACAGCTGATCGAGAGTCGCTTGAATCCTCAACTCCACAACTGGCTGAGTCTGATCCTGATCGGGCTCGAGTGCGCTGAGGTGTGCCATAAGTTCTCCGGATCGTCGTACCAGGGGTCGCGGTGAAGTCTGGTGCCGAGAACGATACCCATCCCGACCTTCACAGTGACCCCCGAACACGAAATTTGGTCGATGGTGGTGCCGGGGTAAACGACACGATTCTGCTCACGACCGTTGGCGATCGCAACATCGGATTACCTCGCGGAACCGCAGACCAAACCACATTTTTGTTCGGAACACCGAAACGAATGGTCGCAACGCACTTGTGACGTCCGTCATGCTGGCGTACTGTTTCAAACCGAGGTTGAGCACACAGCCGATGAGGGATTTATCCGTATTTCTGGAGACCCGTTCATCGTGCGTCTCCTTCGGAGGTCCCTTCTCTTTTGCAGAGTGTAAACCGTTGCGGGATGGGAGAACCATGACTGTTGTTCCAGGATCATCTATTTCAGGCTTTACGAACGCGGCGAAGGGATCGGTAGACTACGGACCTCCCGCGACCGGGACAGCGACCGCATCGTTTCACGCGCACCGCATCAGTGCACACACCGCTGTGATCAAAGTTCGTGGTGAGATCGATCTGATGAGCGCCAATGCTTTTCGTGACTTCTTGACGTACCACGTGGCCGCGGACCGGACGCTGGTCGTCGATCTATCCGAACTCGAATTCATGGGGACGTGCGGCTTGTCCGTACTGTCGGTCCTGTCGACGCGATCACGCGACGTGGGCGGCACACTCGCGCTCGTCTGCGCCCGCCCGGTGCAAAGGTTGCTCAAAGCAGCTGGTCAGGAGTCGATGTTTGCCTGCTACGAGTCGCTCGATCATGCAATCGGACTCGAAGAGACCCGACGTTTCCCCGCTTGATCACGCAGTTTCAGTCCAAGCTTCGTGAATTCAGTTTCGTAGAGCCCGTCAGCGTCAGTGCACTTCACTTCGGTGAGTGCCCTTGTGTTGGCGGGCTCTCGGCGGTGCTGTGACGCAGCGGCCGTAGGTGCGGACCACTTCGGTGGCGACGTGATCCCACGAATACGATTCGCACGCTCGGGCCCGGCTCTGCCGTGCAAACGCCGCGCCTTCGTCCTCGTCGTCGAGAAGATGGCGGACTGCGCGAGCGGTTTCCACCGGGTTGTTGACCGGGACCCGACGCCCGGTGAGTCCGTCGATCACCGTATCCCGCAGTCCGCCAACAGGAGTCGCGACTACGGGAACTCCGCACGCCATTGCTTCCAGTGCCGCGATTCCGAACGGTTCGTATCGAGGGGTGCACACGAGGGCGTCGGCCGATCGCATCAGTTTCGGTAGTTGGCGGTGCGGAACCCGTCCCAACAATTGGACGCGATCTGCGACGCCGAGGCGCTCGGCGAGCTTGACCAAGCGGATCGCCACTTCGTCGGTGCTCAGTTGCGCGACGGGTGGCCCGCCGATCACCACCAACTCCGTATCCGGCAGCGAAGCCAGCGCGGCGACGGCAACATCGAAGCCCTTCTGCTCCACCAGTCTTCCGACGCAGATCAATCGATGCGGTGCGGTTTTCTTCGCGGCGGGTCCCTCCGGGGTGAATGCTTCGGTGTCCACGCCCGAGGGCACCATCGTGGTCCGTGATCGTGGTGATCCCTGCCGGACCAGATCGAAGATTTCGTCCGAACTGGTCGCGATGACATGGGTTGCGCCCCTGGCGATCAACGGTTCCAGGTGAGTCCGCTCCGAGGGGCTGTCGTCGGCTGCTCCGAGGTGGCGGTGCGCCGCAGATCCCAGGGAATGGAATGTCTGAAGTACGGGGATGCCGAGCGATCGGGTCGCGAGTTCCGTTGCCACACCGGACATCCAGAAGTGCGAGTGCACCACATCGGGTCGGTCGGTACTCCACTGAGCGCGCAGAATGCTGGCAAAGGTTCCCAGGTGAGGGAGGATGTCGGCATCCGGAAGAGCCTGCGTCGGGCCGGCCTCGAGATAGTCGACGGAGTACCCGGCGCGGGCGCGAACGCGGTCCGGCCCACCGACGTGGGCACGCCTGGTGAAGACGGTGACGTCGTGTCCGGCACGAACCAAGGCGGCAGACAGTTCGTCGACGTGCAGGTTCTGTGCACCGGCTGCCGAGCAGCCCACCGGTGCGAGTGGATCGGCGTTCACCGACACCATGGAGATCTTCAGCATTCGTCCGGGAGCCATAGCGGGCGAGTACTTCATCGGGTCCCCTCTCCACTTGATCGGTTCGTCTGGGGATACCCGGAGTCCGTGATCTGAACCGGGTTTCGACGCGGTCAGCGCTGGGCACATTCCAAACACGATGGCGAGGAGTGAGGTTCGATGACAGAACAAATGCTGGTCGACGCAACCGTCGGACTCGGGTTCGAGCGGTACGTACAACGGGTGGCGGTCGGTGTGGGGGCCGGCATCGAGCAGTGGTGTTGCAGGCGCGAGCACCCTCTGGAGGCTTACATCGCATTGGACCGAACTGTGCCGCGTTTCCCCGGGCGCGAGGTGGCTTTGCTGTGGGAGGAGACGTGCGGTTGGGCCCTGGCCGTGGAGACCAGATCAGGGGAGGACCTCATCGTTCTCGGATATCTGGGCGAACACGCAGTGCCGACCCCGGACGCCGTCGCCGATTTTGCCGCGACACTGGGCACGCGCAGCCCACACTGGGTCATGAACAGACCATTGGCGGATTCGGACGAGACCGCGCGAGAACTGCGGAGCTACTCCGGAAGTGCTTACGCCTGAACAGTATCGAGGTCCGATCGGCTCAGTTGACTACATCCAGGATGGGATCGAGAACCGGAGTCGCTGCAGCCTCCACGGCCGGATCGTCCATGAGCTTGAAAACGATGTGACCACCGAGCGCGCCACCGACACCGACCGCGGTGAGCCCCAGCACCGACAGCACTCGCGCCAGCGCGAGTGAGTCCTTTCCGCGTAGCCTGTACGACGCCGCAAAAGACCAGATCCCCACTGCATTCGACGCCGCGTGCACCAGCCCCACTCGGCGTGCGACGTCGCCACGTTCGGACCAGTCCAGCCATCCCGTCAGCAGAACCGGCGGAGTCGAAACCAATCCGAGCCCGATCAGCCGTCGTGCAGTCTGCGGATCGCCTAGAACATCGAAGACCAACGAAGCCGTCCACGCGCCCGCGGGAATGGTCACG
Source organism: Rhodococcus sp. RCBS9 (assembly GCF_029457415.1). Lineage (NCBI taxonomy): Bacteria > Bacillati > Actinomycetota > Actinomycetes > Mycobacteriales > Nocardiaceae > Rhodococcus > Rhodococcus sp. RCBS9. The sequence goes on from NZ_CP120422.1 coordinate 4,302,349, forward strand.
AGGGCAGGATGGATGGGATGCCCGACGGCGGCGCCGCGCAGAAGTGCGGCGACAGTGCGCGATCGGTCGGATCGCTCCGTGATCTCGAGGATTCTGCGCCTGAGGCCAGTGGACGGACCGTCCAGTCCGCGAGCGGATTCGATTCCGCGATAAAGAGTTCCGATGTCCATGTAATTCGGCTACCCGGCGTAGACGTCGGGAAACCTCGCGACGGCGGTGTCTTGTCGACCGTCATGCTCCGGCGTACGGTCGAAACGAAAGAGATCCGACCGGAGGAGCGAACGATGAAGCTCAATCTCTTTGCAGCGTGGGCGTCGTATTTCCTGGTGCTGGCCACAGTGGTCTGCCTCGGCAGTTTTCTGGTGGCGGCAGGTTCAGGCCAGGGTGGTTGGGCATTGATCGCCGGCCTCGCCGGCGTCGCGTGCATCGGCCTCGCGGTAGCCCTGTACGCCAGTACTGTGCGTCACGACCACAAAGTGCACCGCGAATCCCCACACCTGTTCTGATCAGGCCTGCTTCTGATCAAGACTGTGCGAGTCGTGCCTTCTCCACCTCGATGTCGAAGTCGGCAGGGGGCCAGTCGAGCTCGAGCTTTTCCAGAGCGTCGATCAGTAGCTCGGTTACCGCAATGCGGCTGTACCACTTCCGATCACACGGCACGACGTACCACGGCGCGTGCTCGGTCGACGTCTTGTCGAGCATTGCCTGATACGCCTGTTGATATGCAGGCCACAAACCGCGTTCGGTCACGTCGCCGGGGTTGTACTTCCAATACTTGTCCGGGCGGTCGAGACGTTCTTCGAGTCGCTTCTTCTGCTCGTCGAGCGAGACGAACATCGCGACTTTCACGATGGTGGTTCCGGCGTCGACGAGTTCCTTTTCGAACTGGTTGATCTCGTCGTAGCGCTTGCTCCAGACATCCTCCGGGACAAGATCGTGGACGCGCACTACCAGGACGTCCTCGTAGTGGGAGCGATCGAACACACCGAGATAGCCGCCGCGGGGGAGTTCCTTCTTGATCCGCCAAAGGTAGTGATGTTGCTTTTCCTCTTCGGTCGGGACGCCGAAGGCCGCGTGCTGAACTCCCGAAGGATCCACGTGACCGATCACGTGTCGGACCATGCCGCCCTTGCCTGCGGTGTCCATTCCTTGCAGAACCAGCAGGACTGAACGACTGTCCCCGGACCGGCCGTTGGCGTACAGCAACTCCTGCAGGTCGGACAGAACCGCGCCGCGCTCCTCGAGCAGACGTTCGCCGTCAGCTTTGTTTCCGGTGAATCCCGGAGTGCTGTTGCGATCGAGTTGATCGAGTTCGAACCCGGGCTCCGCCCGCAGGGTCTTGGCGGCCGGTGTTTCCCACAGCGAGTCTTGTGCCATGCCGAAAGAGTGCCACAGGATCGCGCCCGGTGGCCCGAAAGTTCGGTCTCGGGCGAGTCAGTCCTCGGCAGGCTTGACGAGGGGATGCGGAACCGACTTGAACTTGGCCGGTGATCCGTTGACCGCAGCTATGCCGGTGATGCCGCCCCACGTCATCATCGTGAGGTAGTCGATCAGCGATTCCGCGGACATCGACTTGTTGGAGATCCACCAGTGCGTCGCGAGCTGAATTCCGCCCACGATCCCGAACGCCCACGGCAGCGAACCGCCGGAATCCATCTCCATCTCGCGAAGACGATTGCCCAACACCGTGGAGAGCAATTCGGCGATCATGCGCTCGGAATCGGCAACGACGTCGCGGTTGGCGCCGGCGCCGTTGGCCATGACGTAGAGGTAGATGTCGGGGTCGGATGCCACCGTCTCGACGTATGCGGTGATGCTCGCCTGGGTGAGTTCGAAATCGTCGAGATCGCCACTGATCGCTTCGTAGATACGCGGCGACAGGATGGTCTCGACGTACCGCATCATCGTGGCGGTGGTGAGGTCGCTCTTGTCGGCGAAGTATCGGTAGAGCACGGTCTTGGAGACACCGATCTCGGACGCGATCTCGTCCATGCCGATCTCACGGCCGCGCGCGCGGATGGCGGCGATGGTGCCGTCGACGAGTTCCTCGCGGCGAGCGATCTTGTGCTCACGCCAACGACGCTTCCGACCGTCGGATTTCTCGGGCTTCGCATCAGCAACGACTGGGCCGTCTACCTGCTCGTTGTCCTGCACGGCATTCTTGGCCACGAGTCATCTCATATCTGTGGTGCGAGCCACGTCCGATCGGTCTACTTTCCGGTCCAGCTTAATGTCCGCGCCTTTATCTCGGGCACTCACATCCGCAGTTCGGGGGATTAGGTCCTGCAGAATCGGACTTCGTGTCGCTCGCGCTACGCCGCGTCACACCTTTCGGCACAATGGCGAGGGTGCAGCAACTGAGCCTCTCCGCCTTCGACGACGCCGCCAAGCGTCGGGACCTTCGCAAGATGAAGGTCTTCGCTACTGGCCTTCTGGGCTTCGCGACGGTGGTCTACATCTTCTGCCGGTGGCAGGAATCCCGCGGCGCCGGAGAGTGGGTCGGGTACGTCCGGGCCGCGTCCGAGGCAGGCATGGTCGGCGCGCTTGCCGACTGGTTTGCCGTCACCGCGCTCTTCCGTCATCCGATGGGCCTTCCCATCCCGCACACTGCCATCATCAAGCGTAAGAAAGACCAGCTCGGAGCCAGCCTGAGCTCATTCGTCGGTCAAAACTTCCTGGCTCCCGAGGTTGTGTCGGCCAAGGTGCAGCAGGCGCAGATTCCGCTGCGGCTCGGCACGTGGATGGCCGAACCTGCCAACGCCGCTCGCGTCGCCGCCGAGACGTCGACGGTCTTGCGCGGCATGGTCGAGGTTCTTCGCGACGAGGACATCGCCCAGATCATCGACAACACGATCGTGAAGCGTCTGGCCGAGCCCATGTGGGGACCGCCGATCGGCCGAGTGCTCGGTGAACTTCTCAAGGACAACAAGCAACTGCCGATCATCGAATTGCTTGCCGAGCGGGCACATCAGTGGGCTCTCGGCAGCCAGGAGACGATCGATCGTGTGATCGTTCGCGATTCGCCCGCGTGGTCGCCGAAGTTCGTCGACGCCATGCTGGGGGAGAAGATATACAAGGAACTCGTCGAGTTCACCTGGAAGGTCCGTTCCAACCCCGAACACGAGGTACGCCTCGCCGCCAACCGCTTCCTGATCGACTTCGCCGATGATCTGCAGAACGACCCGGAGACCATCAAGAAGGCCGAGGGGATCAAGGCCGAGATCATGGGTCGCGAGGAAGTGACGGGTCTGGCGTCGTCGACATGGCAGGTTGCCAAGCGGCTCATCATGGAGTCCGTCGACGATCCGAACAGCACCCTGCGGACCAAGGTCGCCGAGAACGTCGCCGGCTTCGGAGTCAGGCTGCGTGACGACGAGTCCATGCGTGAGAAGGTCGACGGCTGGCTGGTGCAGGGCACCAAGTACATCGCGGAGAACTACACCGACGAGATCACTGGAGTCATCAGTGACACCGTCGAGCGGTGGGACGCCGACGAAGCGAGCCAGAAGATCGAGTTGCAGGTCGGTCGAGATCTTCAGTTCATCCGTATCAACGGCACCGTTGTGGGCTCGATCGCCGGACTGCTGATCTACACGATTTCGACGCTCATCTTCGGCTGAGCTGTCCAGTATGTGACGTCCACCACGAGTGCTAGCAGTAGTGCTTGCAATAGTTAGCACCCTCTCCTATCCTGGGAAATGTCCACTGGAAAGGGAGGACGCAATGCCAGCGAAGTCGACGAACTCCGATGACGGAGATCGTGAATCATCCGGTGCCGCAGCCGGAGCAAGCGACTTGGCAGCTCGCGTCGTCAGCTCTGCGGCACACGACATCGGGGGGTTCATTCGTGCACAGCGGGAAGCCGCCCAAGTTTCGATGCGCCAACTCGCTCAACTCGCCGGCGTCAGCAATCCGTATCTGAGTCAGATCGAACGCGGATTGCGCAAACCGTCGGCGGACGTACTGGCGCAAATCGCCAAGGGCCTTCGAGTCTCATCAGAAGTGCTGTACGTCCAAGCGGGATATCTCGAGCAACGCCCGCACAGTCCCATCAGGGACGCGGTGTTGGCCGAGACGGCCATCAACGAACGGCAGAAGCAAGTACTGCTCGAAATCTACGACTCGTTCTGTCGCGAGAACGAGTCGTCAAGACCAGCCGCAGCGCCCGATTTCGCTGAATCGGCCGCAATTCCAGACACCGAGACTTCACTAGGAGAACAAGATGACTGACAAGAACGCCATCGACAGCGTCAAGACCTCGCTCTACGCCGCCGTCGGCGCAGGCGACCTGGTTGTCCAGGCCGTGGCCGATGTAGTTGCTCAGGTTCGTGAGCGCGCCGAGAACACCCAGGGCGATGTCAACGGCCGTGTCGACGGTGCTCGCGAGAAGCTCGCTTCCGTCCAGGGTGACGTTGCCGAGAGCGTCGATGCGCTGCGCGAGCGTCTCGCCGGCCTGCCGTCCGAGCTGCCCGAAGAGCTTGCCGAGCTGCGCGAGAAGTTCTCACCCGAGGAACTCCGCAAGGTCGCCGAGGCATACCTCAAGGTTGCCGGAGATCTGTACAACTCCCTCGCAGAACGTGGCGAAGACGCAGTCGAGCGCATCCGCAAGCAGCCCGCAGTCGAAGAAGGCATCGCTGCTGCAGAGTCGGCACTCGGCGACGCCGTCGAGCTGACCGAAGACGCACTCGGAACCGTTGCTCGTCAGACGCGCGCCGTGGGCGAGCAGGCTGCCAAGCTGGCCGGCCGCGCTGCCGGACGCATCTCCGACACCGCAGAAGAGGTCGGCGAGAAGATCTCTGACGCCGGTGAGAAGATCGCCGACGCAGGCGACGAGGCTGCACTGAAGGTCCTCGACCTCGGTGACCAGGCTGACGAGGCTTCCAAGGAAGCTGCCGCTCGCGTGACCGCTGCTGCTTCCGACGTCCAGGAGCGCGCGACCACCGCCGCGAAGAAGGCCGCTCCGGCCAAGGCTGCACCCGCCAAGGCTGCTCCGGCCAAGGCCACCGCACCGGCTCCGGCCAAGAAGGCTGCTCCGGCCAAGAAGGCCTGATTTGCCCAGCTCCACCTGACGAAGGCTCCCGCGCTCAGCCGAGTGTGGGAGCCTTCGTGTTCGTCGGGAACCGGATGAGAACTTAGGATGTAGTTGTGACTCAAGTCGATGGGCTAGTCGGTCTGATCTTTCTCGCACTCAAAGTGCTCGCATTGGTGGGTGCTGTCTACGCGATCGTTCATGCCGTCAGGCAGCGTCCTGACGCTTTCACCGCGGTCAACAAATTGACCAAGCCGATCTGGCTGGGAATTCTGATCGTCGCGGCGTTGATCCTCTTGGCGACGTCCCCTGTCGGGCTCCTGGGCATCATCGCGGTCGTTGCAGTGTGCGTGTATCTCGTCGACGTTCGCCCGCGGGTGGACGACATTCAGCACGGCGGTTCTCGCTGGTAGTTTGCCGCACTCCCGCTCATTCCGAGCCGTGGTTCCCGGCTCATGGTGTGCTGCCCCACTCTTCTCTCCAACGCTGACAACGGGCGTTGTTCGAGTGATAGTGTCGGTTAACGGCAGTCACACATAGATTGCATCCGTCTGTCGTCAGCAGCAGTCAGGGGTAAATGCATGTCCAGTCGTTCGCGCACCACAGAGCTTCGAGTACTGGCAGGCGCCGTCGGAGTGGGAGCACTCGTCGCGGCCGTCGCTGGGATCCGTCATCGGCGATCCACGCGTGGGTTGACTCTTTCGAGCGACGTCGAGCCCAATGCACTCCTGAAGACTCCGACTCTCAAAGCTGACATCAGCGAACTGACCACCGACGACGGTGCGATCATCAATGTCCGGGCTTACGGTCCCGTCGACGGCGATCCGATCGTTCTCAGTCACGGCTGGACGTGCTCTACCGAATTCTGGTACCCGCAGGTCAATGCGCTTGCCGGCGAATATCGCGTCATCACCTACGATCAGCGCGGTCACGGCCGCAGCACCGTCGGCAATCTTCCGCTCGGCCCGGACGTCCTTGCCGACGATCTCTCTGCAGTGCTGGCGGCCACGGTTCGCGAGGACAAGAAGGCCGTCATCGTCGGTCACAGCATGGGCGGGATGAGCATCATCGCCTGGGCAGGTCGTCACCCCGACGAGGTCAAGAAGTACGCGTCGGCGGTCATGCTCGCGAGCACCGCGAGCGAAAGGTTGATCGCCGAGACCACGGTCATCCCACTGCCTAATCGTTTCCCTCGCGTGCCGGTCCCCGTGGGCCGCGCCATCCTCAGTTCGCCCGTTCCGTTCGTCTCCTCGGGCGCCATGACGAAGGCGATCCAGTACGTCTCGATGTCACCGAACGCGACCAAGGCCGAGATTCAGTTCTGCGAGAACATCGTTCGTGAGTGCAAGCCCCGCATCCGTGGAGGTTGGGGAGCAGCGCTGAGCACCCTCGACATTCACGAGGGACTCGACAATCTCGAAGTGCCGACCACCGTGCTCGTCGGTTCGCTCGATCGGCTCACTCCGCCGGTCCATGCGCGCAAGCTTGCGCAAGTCCTCGACGACGCCGGCAACCTCGAACGGTTGATCGTGTTGCCGGGCGTCGGTCACATGTCGTCGATCGAGAACATCGACGAGTTCGACAAGGAAATCGTGCGACTGCGCAATCTCTAGCGCGCGGTGACTCCGAATCTGCGTAGTTCGAGAGCCGGATTCTTCATCCGAACCTCCGCGATTCGTTCGAGGGAGACGGTTGCAGTCGCCATACCCACGCGTTCTCCCAGAGATGCGACGATGACGCCCATCGGATCCACAATCATGCTCGCGCCTGATCCCGCCGGTGCGCATTGGTCGGCCGCCGCGACGTAGATCGTGTTCTCGATCGCGCGGGCGCGGACGAGAGTTGTCCAGTGATCTTCCTTCAACGGGCCGGGCACCCACTCTGCCGGGAGGAGGAGAACGTCGGCGCCTACATCGACGATCCGTCGTGTCGTTTCCGGGAAGCGAAGGTCGTAGCAAGTCTGAAGACCGAACCGGACGTCTTCCACGACAAAGGTTTCGGGGTCGTAAATCTCACCGGCACGGACGACGTCCGATTCCTTGTAACCGAAAGCGTCGTACAGGTGCAGTTTTCGGTAGATCGCAACGACACCGAGTTTCGGGGCCAGGGCGACCAAGGTGTTCGAGATCTTGTCGGAGCCCGTAACTGCCTCGTTGATCCCGGCGACTATGTGAATACCGAGAGTTGTTGCGAGGTCTGCCAGCGCTGAGACGAATTCGCCGTCGAGCGACTCGGCGGTCAAGACGAAACGTGAGTCCATGCTCGGAGCCGTGAACATCGCGTACTCGGGAGCGACCACGATGCGAGCACCGGATTCCGCCGCTTCGCTTGCCAGTTTCGTGAGTTGCTCGAGATTCGACTGCTTGTCGAGTCCTGGGGCGTACTGTGCGATTGCTACGTCGACCATGTGGTTGTGCCTTTCTGGGCTTGGGGCGCCGGCATTCTCTCGATCTTGCCGAGCACCACGGTGTAACAGAAGATTCCGCCGATGAGTACCGCACCGGTCGCGATGAACGCGCCGGCGAACGAACCGGTGGCGTCGACCACCATGCCGGTCACGATGGGCGCCGCGATTCCGAGCAGATTCGCCACGAAATTGACGATGCCGCCGAGCGACCCGGTGTATCCCTCCGGCGCGATAAGCGCCACGATGGACGAACCTGCGGGGACCGACACTGCCAGTCCTGCGGCTCCGATCGAGAGGAAGATCAGGGCGACTGCGATCGATCCCGCGTATGCCGCTCCCGTGACAGCAAGTGATGCCAGGAGGCTGACCACGAGGACCGTACGGCGGACCTTGGTGACGTCACCCGTTTTGGCCAACCACCTGTCCATCAGGATGCCGGCGATGAGGAACTGTGCGATCACGGCGACGAGCCACGGGATCATCGTGTAGATGCCGCCCTTGAGGAGGTTGACCCCGAAACTCTTCTCCAAGTAGGCGGGGAGCCAGGTCAAGAGCACGTAGTAGGCGTACGTATAGGACGCGTACCCGAGGGCGAGTCCCCAAGTCTTGCGTCGCCGCAGGAGGTAGCCCAAACCATTGAGCGAACCGCTGGTTTCTGCGTCCTCGTCTTCGGCGCCGCCCTCGCGGATGTAGTCGAACTCCGCTTGGCTCAGCCGACCTTTCGCCAGTGCCTCTTTGGGCGTCAGATACAGCAGCCACCAAATCGCGAGGTAGGCCACGGAGAGGATGCCGGTGAAGATGAAGGCCGCGTGCCAGCTGAACGTCGTGACCAAGAACGCCATGATCGGGATGCCGATCACGTTCGAGATCTTGGCGCACCCGTCGAAGATGGAAGTCGCGGTCCCGCGCTCCTGCTTCGGGAACCATTGGCCGATTGCTTTCCAGCCGGCTGGGACAGTAGGCGCTTCGCCGACACCGAGGACGAGTCGGGCGACCAGGAGCATTCCCAGTCCACCTGCCGCAGCGGAGGCGAACGACGCCACGGCCCAGAGAAACGCGGCAGCTCGATTGACCCACCGCACGCCGATGCGGTCGATGAACGAACCGATCGGCATCTGGAGCATGGCGTACGTCCACAGGAACGCGGACGAGACCATTCCCATCTGCGAAGCGCTGATGTCGAAGTCGCGCATGATCTCCGGTGCGGCGATGGAGAGGTTCACGCGGTCGATGTAGTTGACGAACATGCCGACACCGAGTACTCCGGCGATACCCCAACGAGCACGGCCGATCTTCTGCGGGACGGCCGTCTCCGTCGGTGACGAGCCGGGCTCCGAGGTTTGTGTTGTCATCGAGACTCCCGAATCCGAGTGATCTGATCAAGCGGTCCGGCGAAGCCGGCGGCGAGGGCACCGTGCTGCATAATCAACGCCATCTGATCAGCGCCGTGTCGGACGGCGAATTCCTTCTCTTCCACACTCCACGCCGGCAGCACCCATGGCTTGCCTGCTTCGGCTGCCGCTGCGGCAACGATAGCGAGGTCGGCGAAATCGCCGTCGGTGCGTGTGTACGCACCGCGTTCTCGGCGCAGCGATAGATCAGACGGGCCCACGAACACGCCGTCGACGGTCTCCAGTGCCAGAATGTCCGCGATGTTCTCGATTGCTCCCGCGTCTTCGATCATCGGGTAGCAGCGAGTGGACGTGTCCTGGCGACGGACCCAGTCGTCGGTGAAGCCGCCGTAGTTGGTCGTGCGTCCGCCCGCGAAACTGCGATCACCGAGCGGTGGGAACTTGGCGAACGCAGTGACTTCCTTTGCATGAGAAGCATTTTCGATGTGTGGAATGACAACGGCAGTAGCGCCGAAGTCCAGAGCCTGCTGAATGGGTCCGCGCTCGGGTCCGAGGACTTTCGCGAGAACCTCCATTTCCAGGGCGCGAAGGAAGGGGATGAATCGCTCGAGGTCGGCAAGGTCGAACGACCCGTGTTCGATGTCGAGGATCACCGCGCCGTAGCCGAGTCCGCGCGCGATTTCTGCTGCGGCAAAGCTCGGATCGGACAGCCAGATCGCGTGACGGCGGTCGGCGGGAGTGCTGAACATGCTGGTGGGCTCCTTGGCAGTTGGGATTCTACGACTGATCGGATCGTGTGACGGCCCGCACAACTGTCGTATACGTCATGTATACACAGTGAATACTTGGTGTGTCCAGAGTCGGTATGATGAATTTGTTACAAGTTCGTCAACCCGGCGGACGCCAGTGCGAAGGGATTGTGATGTCGACACCGGCAACTGCCGACCCGTCAGCCGCCCAGGGGCCGGCACGCGACCGTGTCTACGTCTGGTTGCGGGACGAGATCATTCGTGGATCGATCGAGGGCGGCCGATTCCTGGACGAGCTGTGGGTCTCCGGAACCATGGGAGTGTCCCGAACACCGGTCAGAGAGGCATTCCATCGGCTCGCCGCCGAAAAGTTCATCACCCTCCTGCCGCGCAAGGGTGCGCAGGTACGAACGGTGACGGCCCGAGAGCTCGAAGAGGTCTACCAGAGCCGGCAACTGATCGAGGGTCACGCGGTGACTGTGCTGTGCGCCCGAGGCTTCGGCGCACCGACGTCGATGATCGAGCTGATCGAACCGATGGAAGCAGCAGGGCGCGAGCGTGATTGGTTCGAGGTTTCCGGTCTCGACCGGCAGTTCCATCTTGCGATGGTCAGAGCTGCTCAGAACTCGGTACTGACCGAACTCTACGAGTCGCTGCGGTCACGGCAGCAGAGAGTTGCGGTGCGCGCACTCAACGTGGGACCGCACCGCCTCGACACGATCAATGCCCAGCACCGCGCCTTGGTTGCGGCGCTGGACGAATCCGATGCAGACAAGGCTCTCGAAATTCTGGCCGCACATCTCCGGCCGGTACCGGAGGTCCTTGCCCTCTTGCCTGCTGATCAGCCTTAGCTGAAGACGACCGTCTTGCGCCCGTGGACCAGCACACGATCCTCGAGGTGCCAGCGCAGTCCGCGGGAGAGTACGAGCTTTTCGATGTCTCGACCCTGACGGACCATGTCGGCGACATCGTCGGCGTGGTCCACACGGATCACGTCCTGCTCGATGATCGGACCGGCATCGAGTTCGGCGGTCACGTAGTGGCAGGTGGCGCCGATCAACTTCACGCCGCGGGCGAACGCCTGGTGATAGGGGCGGGCACCGATGAACGACGGCAAGAAGCTGTGGTGGATGTTGATCGCGCGCCCGGCCCAGTGCTCGCACAGTGATTCGGGCAGCACCTGCATGAATCGGGCAAGAACCACGGCGTCGGGATTGTGAGCGTCGACCAGGGCGCGAACCTTCTCGAAGGACGGTCCCCGTTCTGCCGGGTCCTTGGCGAACGGAACATGGTGGAAGTCGATCCCGTGGCGCTCGGTGACACTGCGCAGATCTTCGTGGTTTCCGATGACGGCGCTGATTTCTGCGGGGAGTTCCCCGCCCGCGGCGCGGCCAAGGAGGTCATGCAAGCAGTGACCTTCCTTGCTCACGAGCAACACGATCTTCTTGGGTGCGCCGGAGTCGTGAAGAGTCCACTCGGTTTCCGGACCGATCTCGGCCGCAACAGCTTTGAACCGTTCACGAAGCTCGTCGATGCTCATGCTCACCGACGATGCACGGACCGCCTGACGCGTGAAGAACCATCCGGTGTCGGCATCGGCGTGGTATGCAGCCTCCACGATCCATCCACCGACGTCGGTGAGAAAGGTCGAGATGCGTGCGACGATGCCCGTGGTGTCGGGGCAGCCGAGGGACAGAACATAGCGACGATCATCGATCGATGGTGCAGCGGTCATGCGGCCTAGTCTCTCAGGTGCGGCTGCAGCGACGGTCGTGTGGTGGTGTGCCAAGCTTTCCAACATGTCTGAAGCTGCACTCACTCGTTCCCAGGTTGCCGCGATGGTGGACCACACTCTCCTCAAACCCGAAGCCACCGCGGCCGATGTGACCGCCCTGATCGACGAAGCACGCAGCCTCGGTGTGCTGGCTGTCTGTGTCTCGCCGTCGATGTTGCCGATTCGCGCCGAGGGACTTGTGACGGCGGCCGTCGTCGGATTCCCGTCGGGGAAGCATCATTCGCTGGTCAAGGGTGCTGAAGCGCGACTGGCCGTCGATCAAGGCGCAGCCGAGATCGACATGGTCATCGACGTAGGAGCGGCGGTCGCCGGCGACTACAGCGCGGTGTTGGCCGATATCCTCACCGTCCGCGAGGCGATGGGGGAGAGTGCGATCCTCAAAGTGATCCTCGAAACCGCAGCGCTGTCCGACGAGGCCATCGTCGAATGTTGCCGCGCAGCTGTGCGTGCCGGGGCGAACTTCGTCAAGACCTCCACCGGCTTCCACCCCGCGGGTGGAGCGACGGTGGAGGCCGTCGCACTGATGGCGCAGACGGTCGGCCCGGGCGTGGGAGTCAAGGCCAGTGGCGGAATACGTACGACGCAGGCAGCGCTCGACATGATCGCGGCCGGCGCCACCCGCCTCGGACTATCCGGAAGTCGAGCAGTATTGGACGGTCTGGCCGACTAGGTCAGCAGGCCGCAGCTGTCCGGAACCGCCGAGGTGTTCTGGTTGTTCGCGTCGGCGACGGGCATGGCGTAAGCGCCGCCCTCCAACGAGATCTGGATAGCGTCGTCGGTGACGGTCAGCTTCGTGGGCTTCATGTCCAGCGGGTAGGTCTGCAGGCTGTCGGTGAGTGTCTGGACGATGCCGTCGACCAGATCGGTCGGCAGACCCAATCCGAGAATCTCGGCGCCGACGGTCTGGACGTCGACCACACCGTTGGTGACGGTGGGCTTGACCGTGAGCTTCGCGAGCCCGACCGGACCGACGTCGAACGCGAGTGTTCCGGCGCTCGAGTCGGCGGTGACGCCGGAGACGAGCCCGCCGAAGGTCTGTTCCTGCAAGGTGGCGAGAATGCCTGCGGTAGACCAGGTGACGTCGGCGCTGGAGCTGCCGATGGTGCCGCTGTTGCCCGCCGAGGGCTGCAAGTTGATGTCGTTCACCTTCGCGTGAACCTGCATTCCCGTTGCGGGGCCGAACGAAGAGTCGTCACTGTCGATGCTGATGTACGGCACCTTCTTGTCGACTGCCTGCAGGAGTACGGGCTTCCAGCTCAACCCGACGTCGACCTGGGATCCCAGTTCGCTCTGGAACTGATCGGCCATGCAGGTCTTCACCTGGTTGCGTACGTACAGTTCTCCACCGACGAGCGCCGCGACGAGTACGGCGATCACCACGAGAAGGATGATGAGCACTCGGTTGCGCGGACGAGGGTTGTTCGCTGCGACAGTCATTCGCCAGATTCTTCCCGACGAGTCTGAACGAACTCTGTGAATACGCACTTCCTCATTCCTGTGATGCGCGACACACTCGCCCGTAGTCTGTTCGAAACGGCGTTTTCGACGGTCACCGGAGGTGGTCATGGCTTCGGACTACGAATCACTCGAGTTGCTGGCGCTGCGACAGTGCGGATTTGTCACGGCTCTCCAGGCATCCGAACTGGGTTTCGGTCTGGCGTTGATGGAAGAAATGACGGAATCCGGAACATGGACATGTGAGTGCCGCGGGCTTTTTCGCCTCGAACGCGTCAGACATACCGCCTTGGACGAGTTCGCGAAGTGGTGCACGTGGTTCGCCGGTAGCGCCACCGTCTCGCACTACAGTGCCGCAGATCTGCATGGCCTCGGGCACCTGCAACCTCGCTTCATTCACCTCTCCGTTGCGCACCCTCTCGCGGCGCCGACCCGCCAGGTAGCGCTGCACCGACTGCCGCTCGCGGACGACGAGTGTGAACAGATCGGGCCCATCCGCATCACCACGCCTTTGCGTACCGTGCACGACCTCGCTTCCGGTGGAATTTCTCAAGTCCTGCTCAACGAAGTAGTCGCCGATGCGGTCGCGATAGGCCGACTGGACGCGCACGAGCTGTATCTCTCGTGTGAGAACGCGAGCGTCGACGTTGCTGTTCGGGTCGAGTTGGCTCTGGCCGCAAGCCTGTAGCCGAGAGAGATCTTCGAGGCTCCTGCGACCTTCTGGCATCACGCCCGAAATCGAATATGACGCCGATATCAGAGATTTGTAAATCGCTATTTTCGGGCGACTGTTTTGTCTTTAGCGCAGGTAAGAACGCATCCAGATGTGCGGTGCGGGACGTTCAGCCCACTGTTACTGCAGTTCGGCGATGTCGCCGATGAACTAAATCTGCGAAAAGCGTAGTTACTTTACAGTCAATGGGATAACGTCACGGCATCGAAAGCAGACGGACGCTTGTCCTGGACGCCTGTCTGCCCCGTTGTCGAGAGGGATCTGGATGTCCGTGAGTGGTGTTCGTCGTGTTGTCGGTGGGTTGAGTGTTTTTGCTGTTTCTGCGGGCTTCGCGGTGGTTGCGGGTGTCGGGGTTGCTGGTGCGGCTCCGGTGACGGCGGAGTTCAATTCCGACGGGTACAAGGTGACTCGGACGATCAGTAACGGGACGCCGTCCGAGGGTGATGTGATCACGTCGAAGACGGTGTTCAAGCGAACTGCCGCGGTTCACAATCTGTATGCGGTGCGCGATTTTCATCCGGCGTGTATGACGTATGTCGATGGTTCGGCGACGGTGAACGGTAGTGCGTTCCGTGTCAACGAGGTGGCTACTGATTCTGTTCGTTTGAGTGCGGGTGCTACGGAATGGCCGATGTGGGGTGGTGACGTCAAGACGTTCGAATTCCAGTATCGCGTCGGTGCGGATTGTGCTCGTGGTACTGATTTGTCGACGACGGTGCATTTCGACGGGACGGTGTTCGTTGACGACACGACGAATGGTCGTGGTCCGTCGATCAACGTTCAGAAGAACGTGTCGACGACCACCGTGTCACCGGTCAGTGGCGCTCAGGTGGGGCAGCCGGTGACGTTGAGTGCGACGGTGACCGGTGGTGCCGACGGTGATTCGGTGGAGTTCTTCGACGCCGGTTCCAAGATCGGTGCGGGCGCGCTCGCCAATGGTGTTGCAACACTTGCCTGGACACCGACCACCCGTGGAGACCACTCGATCACAGCGAAGTTCGCCGACACGGCGCGTGCCGTCGGTTCCGCTTCGGCAGCGCTGATCGTGAACGTTTCGCAGGCCGATGCTCAGTCCAGTACGACGCTGGCGCCGATCTCGGGCGCGCAGGTCGGCAAGTCGACCAATCTCAAAGCGACTGTGTCCGCGTCGGGCACCGGTGGAACGGTCACGTTCAAGGTCGGCGGAACGGTGCTCGCTTCGGTGCCGGTGGCAGGCAACGGTGAAGCGACCTATGCCTGGGTTCCGACGGTCGCCGGTGCACAGACGGTGGAAGCCGTATTCGCCGGTCGATCCGGTGTCACCGGGTCGAGTACCACCGCGAATGTGACAGTCGCCGAACAGCCCGCCGGAACAACAAGCTCCACAACAGATCTCAGCGTAGTAGCGGGCCAGGTCGGCGTTGCCCAGACGATCTCCGCTCAAATCAGCCCCGCCAATGCGGGTGGCACAGTCACCTTCAAGGACGGCGAGACCGTCATCGGCACGGCCACGGTCGATTCATCCGGAAAGGCCAGCCTTTCGTGGAAGCCCGCAACTCGAGGGCAGCGAGTTGTCGCGGCGGAGTACTCGGGCGCCGGCACGGTGACGGCATCGTCCGATCAGGTCTCCGTCCAGATCGCCGCACCCGTCGACGGTGAAGAACCAGGCAACGGCACCGGTTCGCTCGGCAGCCTCGGCAACATCTTCGGCTCCTAGCCGCCGACACCTGGTGATGCCCCGCCCGCGTTCGGCGTTGGGGCATCACCCATTTCGCTCACTTCTCGAGAAGGAAAAGCTATGTCTGTAGGTTCTGCACGCCGTGCAGTTGCAGGTTTGAGTGTGTTTGCTGTTGCTGCGGGTTTCGCGGTGGTTGCGGGTGTCGGGGTTGCTGGTGCGGCTCCGGTGACGGCGGAGTTCAATTCCGACGGGTACAAGGTGACTCGGACGATCAGTAACGGGACGCCGTCCGAGGGTGATGTGATCACGTCGAAGACGGTGTTCAAGCGAACTGCCGCGGTTCACAATCTGTATGCGGTGCGCGATTTTCATCCGGCGTGTATGACGTATGTCGATGGTTCGGCGACGGTGAACGGTAGTGCGTTCCGTGTCAACGAGGTGGCTACTGATTCTGTTCGTTTGAGTGCGGGTGCTACGGAATGGCCGATGTGGGGTGGTGACGTCAAGACGTTCGAATTCCAGTATCGCGTCGGTGCGGATTGTGCTCGTGGTACTGATTTGTCGACGACGGTGCATTTCGACGGGACGGTGTTCGTTGACGACACGACGAATGGTCGTGGTCCGTCGATCAACGTTCAGAAGAACGTGTCGACGACCACCGTGTCACCGGTCAGTGGCGCTCAGGTGGGGCAGCCGGTGACGTTGAGTGCGACGGTGACCGGTGGTGCCGACGGTGATTCGGTGGAGTTCTTCGACGCCGGTTCCAAGATCGGTGCGGGCGCGCTCGCCAATGGTGTTGCAACGCTTGCCTGGACACCGGCTGACGTCCGAACCCACAGCGTGACGGCCAAGTATCTCGGTAATGCAAAGGTGGCGACCTCCACGTCGTCGGCTGTCGACGTCGTAGTGTCCGAAGCGGACAAGAGCACTGCAACCGCGATCACCGGTCCCGCAAGTGCAGTTGCAGGTGAGTCCGTGACCGTCGAGGCTACGGTGTCGCCCACTCCGGCGGGTGGCACGGTGCAGTTCAAGGACGGTGCAACCGACCTCGGCGGCGCCGTTCCCGTCGATGCCAACGGCAAGGCTTCGCTGACGAATTCCTATGCAGAAGGCGCGCATTCGATCGTGGCGGTGTACTCCGGTTCCGGTGTCTACCAGACTTCGACGTCGGCGCCACATGCGTTGACAGTCGCTCCGGTGGTGGTCGAGGAGAACACAACGACTACCCTCGTCGGCCCGTCGACCGCTTCGACCGGAGAGACATTGTCGTTCACTGCCTCGGTCTCGACCGGTGTTGCAGGTGGCACCGTGCAGTTCAAGGAAAGTGGCAGGGATCTGGGCTCCCCGATTCCCGTGGACGCAACCGGAAAAGCGACAACCACGCCGATCTTCAACGTGGCGGGTGAGTACAGCATCACCGCAGTGTTCTCGGGGTCGGGTAACTACCTGGGCTCGACATCGAACGCCCAGACCGTGAACGTCAAGGCGCCGGCTCCCACCGACCAGCAGACCCAGACGGTCTTGACCGTTCCGGCGGATGCAAAAACCGGTACGGCAGTTGGTCTGTCCGTAACCGTCACGCCGACGCCGGTTGGCGGCACAGTGCAGTTCAAGGACGGCTCGGGCAATCTCGGCTCACCGGTGCCGGTCGTCGAGGGCAAGGCGTCGATCATGCACGAGTTCGCGAGCGTCGGTACGCACGACATCACGGCCGTCTACTCGGGTGCAACAGGATTCCTCACCTCTACCTCGGCTGCTCAGTCGGTTTCGGTCACGGCTCCGGCCGCGGAGGATCAGGAAACGTCCATCACCGTGAGCGCTCCGGCGTCAGCGGTCAAGGGCGCGAAGGTCGATCTTGTTGCGGCAGTGGTACCTACGCTCAGCGCAGGAACGGTCCAGTTCATGGACGGAACCACCCCGATCGGTGGACCGGTTGCCGTGGTGAACGGTAAGGCCACGCTCTCGCACACCTTCACCGAACTCGGAGATCGCCGAATCACCGCGGTGTTCAGTGGAACTGACGGCTATCTCGGTTCCGAGACCCAGGCCGCAGTCACTGTCAGGGTAACGGCAGCGTCCGACGGCGGGGATCCCGGCAACGGCGGCAGTTCGACCGGTTCACTGGGAAGCCTGGAAAACATCTTCGGGTCCTAGCCCGACGCCTGCACACAGACGCCTCGCCGCGGAGAACACCTCCGCGGCGGGGCGTTTCCCGTCTATGAGTTCAGGGATTCGGCGCTACGACGTGCCAGGGCACGGTCAGGATGCAGTCACGAAGACGTCGCCGCGCGGGCTGCACGGGAATTCCTTGCGCCCGAAGAATTTCCAATGCGGCAGCCCAACGATGGCGAGGTCCGAACGAGGCGTGCGGCGCGGCGGTGGCCCAGGCTCGATCGGCCGCGCTGAGCAACGCGTGGATCGGCTCACCGGGAACGTTGCGGTGGATGAGAGCCTTCGGGAGACGTTCCGCGATGTCGGAAGGGCGCTCGATGTCGAAGGGATCCCAGGCCAGTGTCAGGGTCAATGGACGATCAGCGTCGAGAAGCACCCAAGCGCAACGTCTCCCGAGTTCGTCGCAGGTTCCGTCGAGTAGCAGCCCGCCCGGTGCGAGACCGGACTGAATGTGTGCCCACGCAGAGTCCACAGCCTCCTCCGGATACTGCCGGAGCACGTTGAAGGCGCGTACGAAGACGGGTGTGAGACCGGCAAGTTCGAATCCACCACGGGCGAAGCTGACACCGTCACGACTCTCGACCACGCGGGCGGGGTCGATCTCGAGCCCGATGACGCGTCGATCCCGCCGGACAGCGGTGAGGCGGCTTGCCATCTCGAAGGTGGTGTCCGGCCTCGCCCCGTACCCGAGGTCGACGATCAACGGATCGGTCGCGTTGTTCAGGGCGTGCGCGATAGTGCGGTTGTGCACGATCCACCGGTCACTACGTCGCAGTCTGTTGATTCCCGTCGTGCCACGGGTGATGACCCCCTCGATCTTCGGGGGTGGAGCTTTCTTCACGCCGGGTTCAGCGTGCGGCGAGCCAGGTCGCGGTGACCTGGGCTTCGGTGCGGAACAGATCTACGAGGTTGATGAGCATCAGTTGCTCCAACTTCGCGCCGATGAACGGTATGAAGACCTTGGCCTCGGACGTGGTTCGCAGCGTGGACCCGGTATCGGTCGCGAACAACTCCATGGTGCCGGACAAACTCCCCGGCCCGGCCGGGATGGACGCTTCGTACGTTCCGGTCACGGTGTCACCGAAGGCGCCGTACGACTCCTTACGAGTGATGACAAGATCCTTCTTCATCACCGTCTGAGCGATGTCAGGCAAATCCGTGCGCGGAAGAATGTGGTGGAGCACGAGATCGATTCCGGAATCGGTGACCTCGAAATGTTCCACATGGTTCTCGGAATGCTTGCGCATCTCCTCGACACGGGCCTCCCAGTACGAGCGGTCCGCCAGCGCCGCATAGACCTGCTCGGGGGAGTGCTGATAGCGGGCGGAGTAGTCGATGCGGCGAGCCATGATCGTAAAGAATACCGGTTACACGCTGTGACAAGCCAAATCGGCTGTATCCACAACTGCCGCCGCTCGCAGGGTTTTACTTCGTGATCCACTCCCGGGTGAAGTCCTGTTCGGCCTGGATGAGCCGGACAACCTCGTCGACAATCGCACTTTCGATCTTTCCGCCGAGGAACGGGATCTTGACCTCGACCTCACCGTCGATCTCGAGAGTGGCGGAGTTCTCGTCACCTGTCAGCACCTGCGTGCCCTCGACACGGGCGGGAACGCCGTCGACGTGGGCGGAAAAGGTGCCGGTGGCCTTGCCGTCCTTGAAAGGCGCCATCGTTTCACTGCGCTTGATGACGATGTCGCCGTTGACGACTTTCGACACCATGCTGGGGAGATGCTCTGCGGCAATGATCTGCGACATCGTGACCGCGACGGTCTCGTCGCGAACGGTCAGCTCTTCGATCGTTGCGCCGGGACCACCGACAGCGACGATTCGGTCGCGCCAGTACTGCTCGGAGGTCACCGCCTCATGGACCTTCTCGGCGGGGACTGTGTACTTCGACGAATGCTCGATGCGACGGCTCACGATTGTGGAGGCTACCGTTTATCGATGTGTGGGACGTAACCATTGGCAGACGCGTCGTGGAATCAGGCGCTTTCGTGTCCGAGAACGTTGACTTGTCGGGATTGACGACGCTCCGAATCGGGGGACCGGCGCGGCTGCTCGCCGAATGTCCGACGACGCAGTCGTTGATCGACGTCGTGACGCTGCTCGATCGCGAGCAGATCCCGACGCTGATTCTCGCCGGCGGATCCAATCTCGTGATCTCCGACTCGGGATTCGACGGAGTTGTCGTTCGTGTGGCCAACACCACCGTGAGCCTCGACACGGACCGCGTCGTCGCCGAAGCGGGCGCGGTGTGGGACGAAGTAGTCGGTCAATCGGTCGCCGCGGAACTGGGTGGCCTCGAGTGCCTGTCCGGGATTCCGGGCTCGACCGGTGCGACGCCGGTGCAGAACGTCGGCGCGTACGGCGTCGAGGTGGGCTCGCGACTCCGGCGAGTTCAACTGCTCGACCGACGCAATGGCGAAGTGTCGTGGGTCGAACCGTCGAAACTCGAATTGGGTTACCGGTCGAGCGTCCTCAAGCATTCGGACGCAGCACTGGTTCTCGCCGTCGAATTCGACGCGTCGACCGACGGATTGAGCGCCCCGCTCGCGTACCGCGAACTGTTCACCGCACTGGGGGCAGAAGAAGGCGAGCGGTTACCTGCGTCGCAGGTCCGCGAGGCAGTTCTGGGACTTCGGACGGGTAAGGCGATGGTGCTCGATCCGTACGACCACGACACCTGGAGCGCGGGTTCCTTCTTCACCAACCCCGTGGTGCCCGACGACAAGCTGCCTGCCGTGCTCGCAGCCATCGCCGAACAGCTCGGCGACGTCACCGTGCCGCAGTTCCCCGGCAGTGGTGGAACCAAGCTCTCGGCCGGATGGTTGATCGAACGGGCCGGATTCTCGAAGGGTTATCC
The DNA here is from genome assembly GCF_029457415.1 of Rhodococcus sp. RCBS9. Taxonomy (NCBI): domain Bacteria; kingdom Bacillati; phylum Actinomycetota; class Actinomycetes; order Mycobacteriales; family Nocardiaceae; genus Rhodococcus; species Rhodococcus sp. RCBS9. The sequence goes on from NZ_CP120422.1 coordinate 4,322,564, forward strand.
CGGTGAAGATGCACCGGCCAGGCTGTCGACGAAACACACCTTGGCGTTGACCAACAGAGGGTCGGCAACGAGCGCGGATGTGGTCTCGCTCGCGCGGACAGTGCGCGACGGCGTCGAAGCCGCGTTCGGTGTCCACCTGGAACCGGAACCGGTAACTGTGGGCTGCACCATCTGATTCCTGACGGAGCCCGCAGGTAGCCTGTTGAAGTGCATGAGCTGGGTGGTAGGAGAAGTCGTTCGCGTCTTGTTGCGTTGGTAGCTGTATTGCTCGCTGTGATGGTGGCCGTCGTCGGCTGCACGATCGGTGGCAAGGACGGACAGGGCGGCGCGGCGGCCGCCGAGCCAGCACCGGTGGCGACCGTGGTGTCGACGCCGGCGCCCGGCACCAAAGATGTCAGCCCGGTCGCCCCCGTCTCGGTAGCCGTGACCCAGGGAACGCTGTCCGACGTCAGCCTCAGCAATGCGGCCGGTAAAGCCGTTGCAGGACAATTGTCGCCTGACAAGACATCGTTCACCGTCAGTGAGGCACTCGGCTACGGCACCACGTATTCGTGGTCGGGCTCGGCAACCGGGACCGACGGTAAATCCGTGCCAGTCCAAGGGAGCTTTACGACGGTTGCCCCGGAGTCGACCACCGGCGCCACCCTCAACATCGCCGACGGCCAAGAAGTTGGTATCGCGGCACCGATCACGTTGCAGTTCGACAACTCCGTCGTCGACAAGGCGGCCGTCGAGAAGGCGCTTGTCGTGACCACCGTGCCGCCCACCGCCGGATCGTGGGCTTGGCTGGCCGACGACAACGGCGGATCGCGGGCCCATTGGCGTCCGGCCGATTACTGGGTGCCGGGCACGACTGTCCATCTGGACGCCAAGCTATACGGCTTGAACTACGGCGGTGGCGCCTTCGGCGACCAGGATCTCACGCTCGACTTCACGATCGGTCGTAGCCAGATCGTGAAGGCGAATGCGCCCAGCCACCGCATGCAGGTGGTGCGCGACGGTCAGACGATCATGGACATTCCCGTCAGCTACGGCGAGGGAAACGAACCTCGCAACGTCACGCGCAGCGGCATTCACATGGTGACGGAGAAGTACGAAGACTTCATGATGTCCAATCCGCCGTTCTACGAGAACGTGCGTGAGCGTTGGGCCGTGCGCATCTCCAACAACGGCGAATTCATCCACGCCAATCCTGAGACCACCGGGGTGCAGGGCTCGTCGAACGTCACGAACGGTTGCATCAACCTGTCGACATCCGACGCGCAGGAATACTTCGGAACCGCCCTCTACGGTGACCCCGTAGAGGTGACCGGCACGTCGATCGACCTGTCTCCTGCGGACGGCGACATCTACGACTGGGCAATCGATCTGCCGACCTGGAAGTCGATGTCGGCACTGCCGTAACTCTGTACTGCGGTAAATCCGTGGATGAGGGAACCGTCCGGGCTCTGCTTGCGTCTGTACAGGTAAGTGCTGTCGGCTCGGGGGAGTCCGACGGGGGTTTTCGACTTCAGGGGGACAGCGGTGGGCATTCCATTTCTGGAAGACGTGCTGGGAAGAATCTCCGATGCGACGCAGGCCGTGCCTCCCGGCGTGGCGGCATTGCCAGTTGTCGGCACTCCCATCGCGAGCGCAATCGCTACATCTGCTCTGGTGCAATCCATAACCGACGACCGCGGCGCGTTCGACGACGAGATGGCTGCTGCGACCGTCGACGCCGATGTGGAGCGCGCACGAGCCTGGGGTGAGCGCGATGCCCTCACCGCTCAGACGTCGTCGCTCGAGTACAGCGAACACGCAATCGTGGACGACGATCCGTTCGATGCGATGTCGCACTCCGAAATCTTCGACCACGTCAACGAGATGAATCCGGCAACCCTGAGTGCGATCGGTGAGGCTTGGAAGGCCATTGCAGGCCGGGTCGAAGCCGGCATCGGGAAGTTCCAGAACGACGTGAACGGTGCGATCACCGAAGGCTGGCAGGGGCGCGGCGGCTCGGCTGCGCTGGAAGCAGTGCTGGCCTACTCGGCTGATGCCGGTGAGCTGAAGGTGCGGGTCGATCTGATCTCGAACAAGATCGAGGAGGCGAAGATCGCACTCGACGAGGCCAAACGCTCGATTCCGGCACCCGACGGCGCCTCCACGGTCGAGAGGTTTCTCAGCATGGTTCCCGGGGCTACATGGAAGCAGGCCCAATACGAAGCGGAAGAAGCCGAACGTCAAGCGCGCCAGGTGATGAAGGACGTGTATCTGCCGTCCATGAAGCGTGCGGACGATCAGGTGCCGATCCTCCCGGCCGCATTCAATCCGGTCACCGGCGGTGGAGGGGCTGGAAGTGGCGGGGCTGGAAGTGGCGGTGCATTCGGTGGTGGTGGTGCCGACGGGGGGAACACTTCGGGTCCAGGAAACGGGCTCGGCACGCCATCTACATCGGGTGGCGGAATTGGCGGGGGAGCGGACGGTGGAAACTCCGGCGGGGCAAACCCGCCCGGACACGGTTCCGGTCAGAATCCATCCGGCACCGATTCCGGAAATGGTGACAACCGTAGCGGCGTTGATGCCCAAGGGAATCCGAACGTCGATGCAGTTCGATCCGGAACCGATTCCGACCCGGCCCGGACCACGGCGGCACAAGCCGGTCCACTGTCCGCCGGTGCAGCGCCAGATAGCCTAGCTCGTGCAACTCCGAATGGTGCTCAGCTTGGTTCCGGAACGCCGTCAGGCCTGGTAGGTAGCGGTTCGGGTGGTGGTCCTGCTGGTGGAATCGGTACCGGAGGCTTCGGGCCAGGCGGAACCGGAGTCGGAGCCCTCGGCCCTGGCGGCGTGGGCGGCCTCGCCGGTGGCGGACGTGGGGGCGTCAACGGAGCTGGCGGTACCTCGGCGACGGGCGCGCAGAGCGGTCGGGGCGCGATGGGTGGCGTCGGCGGCATGGCACCGGGACGAGGGCAAGGGCAAGACGAAGACAACGTTCACGACACCCCCGGCTACCTCGTCACAGTCGAGAACGGCAATGCCCTGGTCGGCGACCTACCGATGGTCTCCCCGGCGGTGCTGGGCGAATGACCACCATGCAGTGGCAGTTCACCGGCCTCGAATTCCAGATTCTCTGGGAAGCGGTCGGACGTGACCGACTCCCGTACCCGCTGCGGTTTCGTCCGACGGCCGAAACCATGAACGAGCTGACAGAAGAGCGACGTCGAGCGGGAGCACACCTGGCTTGGTTGCTCGACGATCGGCTGCATCACGTTCTCGGTGCTCTTGCGAATCCTGATGCTCGCGTTGAGGTTTCCGGTTTTCACGGGCAGAACATGAGTACGGTGACGCGATTGCACGGCGTTGTTGCCGGCGACCTGGGGGTGCTCCTGACTCAACTGCCCGGCAGAACTGTCGACTGTGGCTCCGACGTGGTTTTCACCGTGGTACGCCCATCGGCAATTCCACGGATGCTCGTCGATCACCTGCCGACCTGCCCCGCTGGATCGGAGCGTGGTGTGAGCATCGAAAGGCCGAAAACTTCCGGTAGAGCGAGCTTTCTGAGCAGTGCTGCCGGTGCGCGCGGGAGCGAGGAAGTGAGCAGATTCTTCGGCCGAGAGCGGACCTCGATCGGTGAAGTCACCACATACCCGGGAGGAGCGGTGGACAGCAGACCGACAGACGACGGAATAACGTTCCACTGGTACGACTATGCCGGAGATGGTCGGTACATCGTCACCGCTGATGAAACCGTAAGTGCCCGTAGCGCTTCCACGGAAATGACGGAGGCCGAGATTGCACGCAATCTCGGCCTCGTCCTGCACCGGGTGATTCGCACTGGTTAGTCAGAACGATTCGAACTAGCTGGTGGTGCGGTGGAACCGACCGGGGCTTGCCTGATCCCTCGGCTTGACGATGATCTGATCGAGGTTCACATGTGACGGCCGCGACGCGACAAAACCGATGATCTCGGCGATGTCCTGCGCCACCAACGGTGTGATTCCCTCGTACACCTTGTCGGCCTTGTCCTGATCGCCCTCGAACCGGACGAGTGAGAACTCCGTCTCGACGGCTCCCGGCGCGATTTCGGTCAGTCGAACGGGCTTGCCCAACAGTTCACCACGCAATGTCCGATGAAGGACGGCTTGAGCGTGCTTGGCGGTGGTGTAGCCCGAGCCGTTGTCGTATGCCTCCAGCGCGGCCACCGAGGTGATGGTCACGACCAGACCGTCACCCGAATCGATCAGCTTGGGCAGCAGTGCCTTCGTCACACGCAACGTGCCCAGAACATTGGTCTCCCACATCCACCGCCAGTCGTCCAGATCGGCGTCCAGGACTGTTGCCAGACCCTTTGCACCACCCGCGTTGTTGACCAACACGTCGACACGTGGGACCACGGCCGCAAACGCGTCGACGGAATCCTCGTCGGTGACGTCGAGTTCGAGAGCGGTACCACCGATTTCCTCGGCGATCTTCTCGAGACGATCGACGCGGCGAGCACCGATCACGACGTGGAATCCCTGAGCTGCCAGGGTGCGGGCGGTGGCCTCACCGATTCCGGAGCTGGCTCCGGTGACTACGGCGATGCGGGCATCGGAAGAAATGGTCATGATGCAATCGTAGGGCTAGTCGGCGGCATACTCTGCTTCCCGTTCGATGGATTCGATGTGACGACGCGGTACTTGTATCCGACCGGGTGTGTAGGTGACGGCGCGCAGCGCGCCGCTGTACCGGAAGGGACCATGGCGTCGTCGTACCTCCCACGACACAGGTCCCCTGGCGTCGACACCGACCGAGATACCGGTCCACGGCGCCATTCCCACCAGTTGTACTTGCCCGAGCAGCCGGCCCGCGTGAATGCCGTCGACGCTGACGTGGAGATCCCAACGCAACCGCGGTACCACCGTCACCGACAGCTCGATGCGTTCGGTGCCGAGCGCCAGCGGTCCGGCGTCGACAACGGAGTAGGAACCGAACGCGTTGTACCCGAGATGCAGGTGCCCGTCCTCGACGTAGAGAAGGTACCCACCCTGCGGATCGCCATGGGCGACAAGGACACCGGCGTCACTTTCGCGGTAACCGTCGAGTTCGACCGTGATGTCGAAGTCGCGGAACCCGATCAGCTTGGATGAGCGGTAGCGCTCCAGCGGGGGCGTTCCGGCAAGTAGTCGCACCGGGCGTGAGAGTGCTCCTTCCTCCGGACGGCGAACCGCGCCGACGGTATTGCCGAGTAGAGGAAACACGGTGTTCGCCCACGCCGAGTGGTCCCAGGCCTCGGCGAGTTCGCGAACCTTGTCGGGAAACCGTGATGCCAGGTCGTCGAGCTCGGTCGGGTCGGTGCGGACGTCGAACAACTGCCAGTGCGGTTTGTCGATGTCCGCCGGGGTGAGAGCCAGCAGTTTCCAGCCGTCCTTGTAGTAGCCACGGTTGCCGGTCATCTCGGTGTACTGCTCGGTGTGAGTGCTCGGAGCGGCAGACGAACGCAGAACGGACGCGGAAGACACCCCGTCGAACTCTTTCACCGGGAGCCCGTTTCGCACACTGGGTGCGTCGATTCCGGCCAGTTCGAGCAGCGTAGGGGTCAGGTCGGTGACGTACGCGAACTGGTCGCGAATCCCGTTGTCGTCTGCTCCGGGTTTCAGTCCAGCGGGCCAGGACAGGAGAAAAGGAACACGGATCCCGCCGGCAAAGGATTGCCCTTTGTAGAACCGGAACGGGGTGTTGGACGTCTGTCCCCATCCACGTGGATAGTGGACGCCCAATTCAGGTCCGCCGATGAGGGATTCGTCGTGGGGGACATCGCCCACCCAGTCCGGATCCTGAATATGCGCGAACTGTGCGAAGTAGCTTCGGGTCCCGTCCGAACCGCCCTCGGCGGTGCCGCCGTTGTCGGAGGTGAAGACGATGATCGTGTTGTCGAGCTCGCCGAGTTCGTCCAGGGTGTCGACGATGCGTCCGACGCTCTGATCGATCGAGTCGACCATCGCCGCGTACACCTCCATGTAGCGGGCGAACCTGGACTGCACTTCCGGCGTGAGTGATTCCCATTCGGGGACGTCGAAGCCGGGTTCGGAGTTTCGCGGTGCTTGTTGCGTACCTTCCGGAAAGAGGCCTTGCACGAGCTGAGAGGCGAACCGCGACTCGCGGATTCGATCCCACCCTTCGTCGTAGCGGCCGCGGTACTTTTCCTGGTCGGCAGGCTTGGCCTGCAACGGTCCGTGCATGGCGACGTGTGCGAAGTAGAGGAAGAACGGCTTGTCCTGATCGTGGGCGCGGAGGTCCTTGATGTACCCGACCGCTTTGTCGGTCAGATCGTCGGTGAGGTAGTACCCCTCGGGGTACTCGTCCACGTCGACCACAGAATTGTCGGAGATCAGTTGATTGGGATAGTAGAAGGAGTTGAGGCCTTCGAGTGAGCCGTAGTAGCGATCGAAACCGCGCTGCGTCGGCCAGGAGTCACGACTTCGTCCCGGGGCCAGGTTGGCGTCGCGTACGAGGTGCCACTTGCCGACGGCATAGGTCGCATAGCCCGCGCCGCGGAGGATTTCGGGGAGTGTCTGGACGTCGTCGGCCAATTCCAGACGCAGTCCGGGGTAGCCCGGATCGGCGTTGGCGACAAAACCGTACCCGGCGCGGTGCGGATTCAGGCCGGTGAGAAGAGCTGCGCGCGACGGAGAGCAGAGGGGCGTCGTGTGATAGTTGGTCATCCGAATGCCCTGCGCGGCAAGGCGGTCGAGGGTGGGAGTCTCGATCTCGGAGCCGAACGGCCCGATGTCGCTGTACCCCATGTCGTCGATCAGAACCACGACGATGTTGGGTGATCCGGGAATCGGGGTCGTGGAGGTGGGCCACGACGGGGTCGAATCGGCTGCGGTGCGGCCGATTCGACCCTCGAAGCCTTCGTATCCGCGGGCGTGCGGAGGAGGGGCGGAATCCGGTGAAGTCATGGGAGAGTCGAGGCGCCTTCGATGATCGAGTATTCGGAAGCGTCGCCGGCGATGCTGCGGCTTCGTTCCCCGTGGATGTTGACCGGGATGTCGCCGGCAAGGGTGATGCGCTCCAGCCGCCGGTACTGATCGTCGTAGTCGGCGATCGCGTAGTGCTGGGTGGCGCGGTTGTCCCAGATCGCGACGTCACCCGCTTCCCAGTTCCACCGCGTCGTGTACTCGAGCTTGATGGCGTGATCCTGCAAGAGCTTGAATACACCGTTCGACTGTTCGGTGCTCAACCCGACGAAGTTCTTGACAAAATGTCCGAGGACGAGCGTGCGTTCTCCGGTTTCGGGGTGGACCCGCACCACCGGGTGTTCCGTCTCGAAGTACGTGGACTGGAACTCCTCGCGGTAGGCGGCCGTGCGATCTTCGGTGAGCCGCTCGGCGCTGGTTGCCGCATAGTCGTAGACGTTCGTGTGGCGAGCCCAGAGGTTCTCCGCGAGCGCCTTGAGCGGATCCGGCAGTCCGTTGTAGGCGGCTACCCCTGACGCCCACGTCGTGGAACCGCCGTATTCGGGTAGCTGCACCGCGCGCAGGATCGAAGCCTTGGGGATGCGGTCGACGAAGGTGACGTCGGTGTGCCAGCTGTTGGCCTTGCCCAGGTCCGAGTCGATGGGCAGAACTTTTGCGCCGTGCGACTTCACGGTGGGGTGGGCAGTGGTCGGGGTACCCAGCAGATGGGCGAACTCGTACTGCGAATCGTTGTCGAGGTGGTCTTGCCCGCGAAAGAAGATCACCTTGTGTTCGAGAAGTGCTTGCCGGATGAGGGAAATCGTCGCCGGGTCGAGATGCCCGCCGAGAGTGATTCCGTCGATTCGGGCGCCGATATGCGCGCCGAGGGTGGTGACAGTGCCGCGAGCGGCGTCAACGGCCGCTCCGTTCGTTGATGCCGAATTCGTGAGGGTCGGCTTGGCGAAAGCTGTAGACATGGTGCACCTTTCGTGGGGAGTGTGCCCACCCAAACACGCGAGATTTCGCCCCGACAGGGTTGCGTTCAGTGTGATCGTTACCGCACCTGATTTGTGAATCTCGGTGAAGCTGCTACTTTTGGAGCCATGTCGACCGACCAGCCTGCCGCTTTGCGGGTCACCTATGTGACCGCTGCGCTTGGTTCGCGTCTGCCTCTGGCGCGAGAGCTGTGTTGTCGCCGCCGTTCTTTCTGCAGCTAATTTCTGCGCCTTTTCTGTCTATTTCTTCGTGTGACCAGTGGAAACGCTGATTTCTCGGTCGACAGAGATATGCGCCTTCTCCTCCTTCTGCAAGGGACAGCCATGTCGACACCCACAATCTCCGCCATTCCGAATATCCGATCGCGAACCGCGCTCTCGGGAACCCGGACCCGTACCCAGATAGTTGCGCCCGAACTACGCATCGCCGACGGCCCGTCCGCGACTGTGTTGCGCATTGCTCGATCCCGTGGGCCGCTCTCACGTGACACTGCGGCAAAGGCATCAGGACTGAGCATCGCCACCGTGAACCGGCAGGTCACGAGCCTGCTGGACCTCGGGATCCTGCGCGAACGCGCGGACCTGACGGCCTCCGGAGCAATCGGGCGTCCGCGAGTTCCGTTCGAGGTCAACCACGAGCCTTATCTGACAGTCGGCATCCACATCGGTGCCGTCGTCACCAGCATCATTGCCAGCGACATTCGTGGAAAGGTGCTCGGCGCCGTCGAGATTCCGACGCCTGCCACCAATTCTGCTGTCGCGCTTGCCACCATTGCGCGCTCGGCCAAATCCTTTGCCTCGCGGTGGCACAAGCGTCGTCCGCTCGCCGTCGGCGTGGCCATCGGCGGTCGCGTCGATTCAGCGACCGGAGTCGTCGATCACCCGCGTCTGGGATGGAAGGGCGCCAAGGTCGGGTCCATCATCGGAGCCGGCTTGGATCTCCCTGTATCGGTAGCCGCCCACGTCGAGGCGATGGCCGCGTCGGAACTTCTGCTCAGCACCGACCGTGCCGAAGCCCCGACGCCGGGCACTACCGGCCTGTACTTCTATGCTCGTGAAACTGCCGGTATCGCAATCACTTTCGAAGGGCGAGTACACACGCCGTCCAGCGGACCCGGTTCGATCGCGCACCTCCCCACCGGTTCGTCCGCACGGTGCACCTGCGGAGCCGTGGGTTGCCTTGAAGCGACGATCAGTGACCGCGCCGTAGTCGCGCGGGCTTTGTCTTCGGGCGCCGTGATCCAGGGCAGCGAGCGTGTCACGATCGCGGACGTCTACCGGGCCGCGTCGTCGGGTTCCATTCCGGCACACGAGCTTCTGGTTGATCGAGCACGCGTCCTCGGCCGGACAGTGGCGATGCTGCGTGACCTGTTCAACCCGGATCGGGTGATTCTGGGTGGTCAGGCATTCACCGACTATCCGGCCGGGGTGCCCCATGTCGCCGAGGCCTTCTCGACGGCATCCTCCTTGGAGCGTAAGGACATTCGAATTACCGGTTTCGGCAATCGGGTTCAGGAATACGCTTCCACGGTCGTGTCACTGAGCTCGCTGTTCGCCGATCCGGCGGCGGCCATGCGGCGTGCGTCGGCCGTCTGACTGCGAAGAGGGCAGTCAGAGTTCCGGTCGATCGAGCACCCGCAACCACGAACCGTCGGGCTGGCGGCGCGCCACCTGTGTGCGTCCGCCGGTTCCGTCGGAAGGTTTGGTCGAGGTCATGGCGAGGTCGTCGCTGATCACCGTTGGTAGGGCTTCCTCGACGGTGAATCTCGGTGCAGCTGCCAGCATCTGAGAGATCACCTCGCGGATGGCTTGGCGGCCCACGGTGAGTGATCCGGGCGGGAAGGCCATCACCGCATCCTCCTCGTAGAGTGCGGCGACGGCGTCTGCGTCACCAGCGTTGGCGAACTGCACAAAAAGCTTCGCGATGTCTTCCGGGGTTCCGGCCTTCTGAACGTCATCTGTTGTTGTCATGCTTCCATCGTTCTACCGCACCGGTGATAAGTCCAAGATCTAGTTTGTCTCGCAGCTAGAATCAACAGTTATGGAACTTCGGCAGCTCGAATACTTTGTCACGGTAGTGGAGGAAGCCAACTTCACTCGCGCCGCCGAGCGGCTTCATGTAGCCCAACCGGGTGTGAGTGCGCAGGTCAAACGGCTGGAACGTGAGTTGGGGCAGGAATTGCTCGATCGTAGTGGTCGAACCGTTCGTCTGACCGACGCCGGGCGAGCTGTCCTCCCGCACGCCTACGCTGCACTCGCTTCCGTTCAGAGCACCCGCGACGCTGTCGATGCCTTGAACGGACTGGTTCGGGGTTCCGTTTCGGTCGGGATGGTTACCGCCTGCGCTTCCGCCGACCTCACAGATCTGCTCAGTCGGTTGCACAACAAACACCCCGGACTGGACATTTCGCTGGCCGAGGACGATTCGCGCAGTTTGCTTGCCGGAGTGTCGGACGGAACCTTCGACATAGCCGTCATCGGGGTGGCGGGCAAGCTGCCGGAAGGGCTCGAATCGAGGGTGATCACCGACGAACGACTGGTGGCCGGAGTGGCGGCGGATCATCCGCTGGCCGAGGTGTCGTCTCTGCCGTTTGCCGAACTCGCGACGCAATCGGTCATCTGTCTGCCGGAGGGAACCGGCATCAGAACGTGTCTGGACTTCGCGTGCGCCGCAGCCGGCACCAAGCCGACGGTTGCGCTCGAGGCAAGCAACCTCGGCATCATCGTTTCATTGGCAGCGCAGGGGCTGGGAATGGCCGTGCTTCCGGAGTCGACAGTGGGGGAGTTGCATCGGATCGATCTCGAACCGGAAGCACGATCTCGGCTGGAATTGGTCTGGCGTTCGTCGGGCGGCAAGAATCCGGCGGCCTCTGCTCTCATCGATCTTGCGAGAGCTGTTCCCGCCGAGTGAGTTCGGCCTGCGCCCGATCCAATCCGCCGTGCTCGAGAGCGGCCAACCGTGACCTGTCCTTCCAGACTATGGTGCCGCGCCGGCGGACGATGACCGACATGGTTCCACCGAGATGCTCGAGCGCTCCTGGCACGTTTCGACGCTCGGCAGGTATCGGAACAGGAAGAATATGTGCGTCGGCGATGGGCGCGGTCCCGTCGATGTCGACGCTCCACTTCCGGCTGTAACCCCGAAGCGTCCAGCGATCGTCGGACACCGTCGTCTCCACCTGTGACGTCAGAGGATTACCCAGCCGCAACACCGTTCCGTCCGGTAGCGCGGCAACGACGGCGGTGACTTCGGTGCGCAGAGGTCCGGCGCTGACCTGTCCGCCGGCAAACGCCACGCAGGCTCGAGGATCGGTGAACCCCTGTGCCTGTCCCCACCACCAGGATTCCGGGAATCCTCCCTTTCCCCAGTTCTTCTCGCCGTACACCTGTGCCCCGGTGAGATCCCAGTTCTGCCCGTCGATGACGGCGCTTCCCTCGACCCGGCCGCCGAGCAGCCACGGATGCCAGTATTGATTGAGTGCGGGAACTGATTGGAAGTAGCTCGATCCCCCGAAGCGGCGGTGCGGCCAGAATCGCTGATTGCTGATCCGCACGTCGAGATGGCTGTCGCCGAAATCGACCTGCAGTCGATCGGCATTGCCGCGGAAAGCGTTGTCGGCGTAGGCCCCCAGGATGCGGGGATCGGCCGATCCGCTCGGGTGCTCAGCAGTACGGAGGAATCCGCCTGGATGTGCCGCGAGACCGAGCGTCGACCAGTTGCCGCCGTCGGACTTGTTGATTCCGGCGAGCGCAATCACCACCCGCCCGCTCTCTGGCATCGTGAATCGCCAGAAGTAACCCTCCATCGCAACGTCATGGGAGGCAAGCAGATTGCCGTACGGCAGGGTGCCACCCGAGGCGCGGTACGCGGGACGCTTCACGGTCCCAATACTGCCTGTGATGCGGTGACCTGAGCGACGAGGCGGCCCTCGTCGTCACGAATCTCGGTCACGACCGAGATGGTGCTGCGTCCCGCGTGCAATGGACGGGCAGTTGCGGTGACCGTGCCTTTACGAACCCCGCGGGTGAACACGGTCGACGAACTGGTGGTGGACGTACTTGCGCCGGGCGGCAGATTGAGGAATGCACAGACGGCGCCGACGCTGTCTGCCAGCGTCATCAAGGCGCCGCCGTGCATTCCGTTGCCGGCGGTGGTGCGGTGGCTGTCCCAATCCAGATGGCCGACAACCTGTTCGGGTGCCGCGCTGTCCAACTGAATTCCGGTGTGAACTGCAAAAGGCATGCTCGCGACAAGTTGTTCGAGGTCCATGCCTACCGATGTTAACGAGCCGCCGAAACCTCCGTCGGGACTTCGGTTTATCGAGGGCGGTGACTCACAGGGGCAGGGCGGTTTCCGACAGCCCTTCCGGCGCGTTGCGACGACGGAACCACTCGGTGCCGAATGCCGCGGCGAGCTGCTCCGTCGGCATTTCGAGGAACGGGCCGAAATCGCCGACCTGCGTTGCGTGCGCGTACATGGCCGCGCGCTTGGACGAGATCACCGAACTGACATCGACCGCGGTGGTGAGTTGGTCAGCCGGAAGCCCGAACGATTCGATGTCCGGCGGCTGCGCCTCCTCGGTCCACTCGGGGTTGGCCTGCATCAGCATCTTCATGTGATCGCGGTTGGTGGACGCCTCGTAGACGAACGGCGTGCCCGCGAGTTCTGCAGCACGAACGCCGACGTGGTGGACCTGGATGTGATCCGGGTGGCCGTATCCGCCGTTGGGGTCGTAGATGGTCAGGACATCGGCGTTCTCTTCACGAAGAACCTCGGCCAGACGCTCGGCGGCCTTCTCGACGTCGACGTTGCAGAACGCTTCCGGATTCTCGTTCTCGGGCGTACCCACCATCCCCGAATCCGGGTAGTGCAGGGACACGACGCGACTGGCACCCAACGCGTCGGTGGACGCCTCGAGCTCACGGCTGCGGCGCTGAGCCAACGTCTCGTATTCGTCCAACAGTCCGTCGGGGAATTCACCGAGAGCACCGTCGGTAGCGGTGACGACTACGACGCGGTGACCTGCGTCGGCGGCCATTCTCATCACGCCGCCCGTAGTGAAAACTTCGTCATCGGGATGGGCGTGGAAACACACCAGGACACTCATTCGCGCAATCGTAAGGCAAGTTACCGACAGGTCAACCCGAGCGCACAGTGAAAACGATTTGTCGAGTCGGCCTCGGCTCTGTGAACCTTGTTCAGTGCACGAGAAGCTGACATGAGCGAATCCACCAACAAAGGCCTGCTGAGCGCCTACCGCGAGATCTTTGCCGCCCCCGGATCGGTCGCCTTCTCGGCCGCCGGATTTGTCGCAAGGCTGCCGATCGCCATGATCGGTATCGGAATCGTGACGATGATCTCGCAACTTCGTGGTGACTACGCGCTCGCCGGCGCGCTCGCCGCGGTTTTTGCGCTCTCGTCGGCGATCATCGCGCCCGCGGTCTCGCGTGCGGTCGACCGCTTCGGACAGCGAGCGGTCCTGCCGATTGCCGCAGCCGTGAGCGTCACCGCGATCGGGGCGCTCCTGCTCGCAGTCCGGATGGAAGCTCCCGACTGGCTGCTGTTCGTTCTGGTCGTCCCCGGCGGCGCCACTCCGACGATCGGCGCGATGATTCGCGCCAGGTGGGTGGCGATCTATGTCGGAAAACCTCAGCTGCGCACCGCCTTCGCCTTCGAATCGGTGGTGGACGAGCTCTGCTTCGTGGCGGGCCCGGTCATATCGGTAGGTCTGAGCATCGGGCTCTTCCCCGAGGCTGGACCACTGGCAGGGTTGATCCTGCTGGTCACCGGAACCCTGCTGCTGGTCATACAGCGCGGAACCGAACCGAAGGTGCATCCGCGTCGACCCGGCCGCGGACGATCGGTTCTCGGTAACCACGTGATGTGGATCGTCATCGTCATCATGGTGATGCTCGGAACGATCTTCGGCGTCATCGACGTCGGCGCCATCGCGTTCACCAAGGAACAGAATTCGCCGGGATCCGCGACGCTGGTCCTCGCGCTGTTCGCCGGCGGTTCGGGAATCGCGGGACTGATCTTCGGGTCGATGCACCCGGCGCGATCGCTGCGCGGGCAGTTGATGATCGCGTCCTCGGCGGTCGCCGTTCTCAGCGTCCCGCTTCTGTTGGTCGGAAACGTGGCCGCACTTGCGGGTGCCTACGTGCTGGCGGGCGCGACCATCGCACCGACGCTCATCATCGCGACAGCCCTGGTCGAACAGATCGTCCCGCCGGAAAAGCTCACCGAGGGAATGACCCTGACGGTTACCGGCCTCGGCGTCGGCGTGGCGCTCGGGTCTGCGCTGGCCGGACAGCTGATCGATCGCTACGGCGTCCCGTCGGCCTACATGCTCGCCGTCGGCGCCGCAGTCGCAGCCTCTATCGTGACGGCATGTCTATTCGTGAAGCCGTCAGCGTCGACGGCACGTCCATCGTCTATCGAGTAACCGGAAATTCGGCGGGGACCCCGCTGGTGTTGCTGCACGGCTGGGCTCAGTCCTCGCAGTGCTGGGGCGAGCAGGTCCTCGCGGACCTGGCCGCGGACTATCGGCTGATCGCCGTCGATCTGCGCGGCCACGGTTACTCCGATGCGCCCGAATCCGGATACGACGATTCCGCGAACTGGGCCGGCGACGTCGCGGCTGTTCTTGCGGCCGAAGGCGTCACCGAGAACGCGATCCTGCTCGGCTGGTCGTACGGCGGTCTGGTGATCTGCGATTACCTGGCAGCGCACGGCACCGGCGCGGTGGCGGGCGCGGTTCTGGTCGGGGCGATCACCAGCATCGGGCGCGGCGAAAAAGGTGGCAAGGTCGGCTCGGCGATGCGTAGCGCAGTTCCCGGCGCGATGTCCGAAGATCCCCGCGAGGCGATCCGTGCACTCGGCGCTTTCGGCAATGCTCTCACCGGCCCACCCGAGGGCAAGGGTGCAGCGTCGCAGGCCTTGTTCGGGTACAGCCTCTCGACGCGTCCGCGGGTGCGCGCAGCATTGTTCAACCGTGCTGTCGGTCACGACGAGTTGCTTCGCAATCTGGACATCCCGGTCCTCGTTCTGCACGGAACCGACGACTCCGTCGTCGACGTGAGCGCAGGTAAGCACGCCGAGGAACTGATTCCCAAGTCCCAGGCGTCGTACTGGGAAGGCTGCAATCACGGCCCGTTCGTGGAGGATCCGACACGATTCGTGTCCGAAGTGCGAACGTTCATCTCGAGCCTCGGTTAGAGTTCGCGCCCGGTGAGGGGGCAGTATGGAGTCGTGACGCCCATGCACATTTCGCGCCCTCGCCGGGTGGCCGTTCTCTCGGTCCACACCTCGCCATTGGCGCAACCCGGCACCGGTGACGCGGGTGGGATGAACGTCTACGTTCTGCAATCCGCCATTCAGCTCGCCAAACGTGGCGTCGAGGTGGAGATATTCACCCGCGCGACGTCCTCGGCCGACGCACCTGTGGTGGACGCCGCTCCCGGAGTGCGGGTTCGGAACATTGCTGCTGGTCCCTTCGAAGGGCTGGACAAGGCGGATCTGCCGACTCAACTGTGTGCCTTCGTCGCAGGAGTTCTACGGGAGGAAGCGCGCCACGAGCCCGGGTACTACAGCCTGATTCACTCGCACTACTGGTTGTCCGGTCAGGTCGGCTGGCTGGCCCGCGACCGCTGGGGCGTGCCCCTCGTACACACCGCCCACACCCTCGCGGCGGTGAAGAATCTTTCGCTTGCCGAGGGAGACACCCCGGAGCCGGCAGCACGTCAGATCGGCGAGCAGCAAGTAGTCGCCGAGTCCGATCGCCTGGTCGCCAACACCACCGACGAAGCCAAGGCGCTGCACGAGTTGTACGGCGCAGACCCCACGCGTATCGACGTCGTGGCTCCCGGCGCCGATCTCACCCGCTACCGACCGGGCGATCGCGATTCCGCCCGCGCGTCGTTGGGGTTGGACCCGGGCGAGATCGTCGTGACTTTCGTCGGCCGGATCCAACCTCTGAAAGCACCGGACGTTCTGCTGCGTGCTGCCGCCGAAGTGATCAGCCGTCGCCCCGAGTTGCCGTTGCGCATCCTCGTCGTCGGCGGGCCGTCGGGAACTGGCCTCGCGCGGCCGGACGTGCTGATCGAACTTGCACGATCACTCGGCATCAGCGCGCAGGTGACATTCTTGCCGCCGCAGGCACCGGAGCGTCTCGCCGATGTCTACCGTGCCTCGGATCTGGTTGCGGTGCCGAGCTATTCGGAGTCCTTCGGATTGGTCGCCATCGAAGCTCAAGCCTGCGGAACTCCCGTGATCGCCGCCGACGTCGGCGGACTGGGAGTAGCCGTACGCAACGGTGAGACCGGCCTGCTGGTTCAAGGACACCGCACCGAAGATTGGGCCGGCGCCCTCGAATCCTTGGTGACAGCACCGACGCGCTTGGCCGAACTCGCCGCGCAGGCACCGCGCCACGCCGAAAATTTCTCGTGGGAACACACCGCGGACGGTTTGCTCGAGAGCTATCGCAAAGCCGCAGTCAACTACAACAACGGAACCGGTCCCAGCGACTTCTCGCCCCGCCGTGCGCGGGGTCTGTGGCGTCTGCGCCGGACCGGGGGAGTGCGTACATGAGCAGCATTTCGGACACCATCGAGCAGGCCCTCACCGAGCGCGAACTCGACTTCACCAGAAAAGACGACGCGCATTTCATCGTCGAACTTCCCGGTGAACACAAACTCAAGACGTCGACTCTGCTCACCGTCGGCAATCACGGTGTGCGGGTCGAGGCCTTCGTGTGCCGCAAGGTGGACGAGAACTTCGAAGGCGTCTACAAATTCCTGCTCAAGCGCAACCGTCGTCTGTACGGGGTGGCGTACACACTCGACAAGGTCGGGGACATCTACCTCGTCGGCAAGATCGCAGAGCATGCCGTGACCGGCGATGAACTCGACCGAGTGCTCGGTCAGGTTCTCGAAGCCGCCGACGGCGATTTCAACGTCATCCTCGAACTCGGCTTCTCCTCGTCCATCAAGCGTGAGTGGGCGTGGCGGGTGTCGCGAGGTGAGTCGCTGGCGAATCTCGAACCGTTCAAGCACCTCATCGAGGAAGAGCCCGCGCAGAGCTGATCGAGCGGGGTGAGACACATCGCGGATGTGTCACGTAAAGTGGCCTTTACTTGTGACTGTCGTCACGGAATAATACTGTTCCCGTGAGTCACAGTAAGTTGGTCACACCACCCCGCCGCGCAACTTTTCGAGGAGCACAGTGAGCTTCAAGAGTCCGTTCCCCGACGTTGAAATCCCCAACCTCAGCGTCTACGACTTCCTGTTCGGAAACACCGACCCCGCAGACCTCGACAAGACGGCCTTCGTCGAGGGCAGTTCGGGCGCAGTCACCACATACGCTTCGCTGATCGCACAGATCAACGGCGTTGCAGGCGCTCTCGCAGCGCGCGGACTCGCCGTCGGCGACGTGGTCGGGCTGCATTCGCCCAACGTCCCGGCCTTCGGTTCCGTCTTCCACGGCATCCTTCGTGCCGGTGGCGTCGCGACCACGATCAACGCGCTCTACACCGCCGAGGACATCGCCAAGCAGCTCACCGATTCCAAGGCAAAGTTCCTCTTCACCGTCTCGCCGCTCCTGCCGCAGGCAAAGGCCGCTGCTGACCTGGTCGGTATCCCGGCCGAGAACGTCTTCGTGCTCGACGGGGCCGAAGGCCACCTCTCGCTGCGTGATCTGCTCGGCGAGGGTGCAGCGGCGCCCGAGGTCTCCTTCGATCCGGCCACCCAACTCGCGGTGCTGCCGTACTCGTCTGGCACCACCGGCCGACCCAAGGGGGTCATGCTCACTCATCGCAACCTCGTGGCCAACGTCTGCCAGATCATTCCGCGGATGGGCATCGAGACCGACGACAAGATTCTCGCGGTCCTGCCGTTCTTCCACATCTACGGCATGACGGTCCTGCTCAACGCTGCGCTCTACCGCCGCGCGAGCCTCATCACGATGCCGAAGTTCGATCTCGTCGAGTTCCTGCGGATCGTCGCCGAGCAGAAGTCGACGTACATCTTCGTCGCACCGCCCGTTGCCGTCGCGCTGGCCAAGCATCCGCTCGTCGATCAGTACGACCTCTCGAGCGTGCACACCATCTTCTCCGGTGCGGCCCCGCTCGACGCGGCGCTCGGCAAGGCTGTCGCCGACCGGTTGAACTGCCACGTCCGCCAGGGCTACGGCATGTCCGAGATGAGCCCGGTCTCGCACGCGATCCCTTTCGATCGTGACGACATCGCCCTCGACACGTGCGGTCCGACCATCGCCAACATGGAATGCAAGCTCGTCGACCCCGGAACGGGCGAAGAGGTCGCGTACCCGGCTCTCGGCTCGGACGGCGTCAGCGAGCCCGGCGAACTGTGGTGCAAGGGCCCGAACATCATGCTCGGCTACCTCGGCAACGACCAGGCCACCAAGGACACCCTCGACGACGACGGTTACCTGCACACCGGTGACATCGCGACCGTCGACGGCGACGGCGTCGTCAAGATCGTCGACCGCCTCAAGGAACTGATCAAGTACAAGGGCTACCAGGTTCCCCCGGCGGAACTCGAGGCCTTGCTGCTGACCCACCCGCAGATCGCCGACGCCGCAGTGATCGGCGTGCTCGACGCCGAGGGCGAAGAGGTTCCGAAGGCATTCGTGGTGCTCCAGGACGGCGCCGAGTTGACCGAAGCCGACGTGATCTCGTTCGTCGCCGAGCGCGTCTCGCCGCACAAGAAGGTTCGCCAGGTTTCGTTCATCAGCACCGTGCCGAAATCCGCGGCCGGAAAGATCCTCCGCAAGGATCTGCGAACTGCGGAAGTAGCCCCGAGCTGATTTCCGGACAGGGTTGATCAAGAAGGGTTCCGGTACTCGTGCCAGGATGAACGCCATGAGTATCGGAACCCTGGTCCTGCTCCGCCACGGCGAGAGCGAATGGAATGCACTCAATCTGTTCACCGGCTGGGTGGACGTACACCTGACAGACAAGGGCATGGCCGAGGGCAAGCGCGCCGGCGAACTGCTCGCCGAGCACAACCTGTTGCCCGACGTTCTCTACACGTCTCTGCTGCGCCGCGCGATCAGCACAGCCAACCTCGCGCTCGACGCCGCCGATCGCCACTGGATCCCGGTAGTGCGCGACTGGCGTCTCAACGAGCGCCATTACGGCGCTCTGCAGGGCAAGAACAAGGCGCAGACCAAGGAAGAGTACGGAAACGAGCAGTTCATGCTCTGGCGTCGTAGCTACGACACCCCGCCGCCCGCCATCGAAGCCGGCAGCGAGTACAGCCAGGACACCGATCCCCGGTACGCGAACCTCGACGAGGTTCCCTTGACCGAGTGCCTGCTCGACGTCGTCAAGCGTCTGATCCCGTACTGGGAGGACACCATCTCCCAGGAGCTGCTCGCCGGTCGGAACGTGCTGGTCACCGCGCACGGCAACTCGCTGCGTGCGTTGGTCAAGCACCTCGACGGCATCTCGGACGAGGACATCGCGGGCCTGAACATCCCGACCGGAATCCCGCTGCGTTACGACCTCGACGAGAACCTGAAGCCGCTCAATCCCGGCGGCACCTACCTGGATCCGGAGGCCGCAGCTGCCGGCGCCGCCGCGGTGGCGAATCAGGGCGGAAAGTAGCAACCCGATGATGTGCGTCGAGGCCCCCCGAACGGTGATTTCGGGGGGCCTCGACCAACAACAGATGAACGACGAACCAACGCCGTCCACCTGGCGGATTACGCGGGTGGGAACGTCCGAACCCGCCGTAACCGACTCTTCGCGCGAACGTACGATTGCGCCGTGAGTGTCGTGATTGCAGTGCTGCTGGTCGTGGTCGCCGGCTTGGTCGGCTACCTCGTCGGCGGGGTGCTGGTCCCCAGGCTGTCGTCGCGCCAGAGTCAGCGCTCGGACGAACAGACCGGGCTCACGATGTCCCAGGTTCTCGACCTCATCGTGTTGGCTTCGGAAAGCGGTATCGCCGTCGTCGACGGTTTTCACGACGTCGTGCTCTTCAATCCTCGCGCCGAGGAACTCGGTCTCGTCAAGAATCGTCTGGTCGACGAGCGAGCTTGGCGGGCTGCTCAGGAAGTTCTGCGGACCGGTCAACCTGTCGAGGTCGATCTGACGGCGCAGACCGCTCAGCGGGGCCGCGACAAGATCGCGGTACGTGGCACGGCCCGGTTGCTCAGCAAGGACGATCGCAACTTCGTGGTCCTGTTCGCCGACGACGATTCCGAGCAGGTCCGCATGGAGGCGACCCGACGCGATTTCGTCGCGAACGTCAGCCACGAACTCAAGACGCCGGTCGGTGCGATGAGCCTGCTCGCGGAGGCGCTGCTCGAGTCCGCTGACGACCCGGAATCGGTGCGCCACTTCGGCGAACGGGTGCTCGGTGAGTCGATTCGTCTGGGCAAGATGGTCACCGAGTTGATCGCACTCTCGCGTCTGCAAGGTGCCGAGAAGCTGCCGGATCTCGACGTGGTCGACGTCGACACCGTGGTGTCCGAAGCACTGTCGAGGTCGAATCTGTCGGCCGAGGCCGCCGGGATCACGGTCACCACCGACCATCCGAGTGGGCTGGAAGTACTCGGGGATCAGACTCTCCTCGTCACGGCATTGTCCAACCTCATCGAGAACGCTATTGCATACTCGCCCAAGGGTTCTCCGGTTTCCGTCAGTCGGTCGGTACGCGGCGACAATGTCGCGATCGCAGTCACCGACCGAGGAGAAGGCATCGCGAAAGCGGACCAGGAGCGAGTGTTCGAGAGATTCTTCCGCGTGGACAAGGCGCGGTCACGGCAGACCGGTGGAACCGGTCTGGGGCTGGCGATCGTCAAACACGTCGCGGCCAATCACAACGGCTCCATCGAACTGTGGAGCAAACCGGGTACAGGGTCTACCTTCACGTTGCAGATACCGGCACACGTGGAGTCGGACGACGACATCGACTCTGACGACGCGGGAACCGCCGGTTCCACGCGGATCGGCAGACGAGAACAAGGCAGTAGAGAAAACGGCATGGAGGCCAAACGATGACGAGTGTGCTGATCGTGGAGGACGAGGAGTCCTTGGCGGACCCGCTGGCGTTCCTGCTCCGCAAGGAAGGCTTCGAGACCACCATCGTCAACGACGGACCGTCGGCGTTGGCGGAATTCGATCGCTCCGGAGCGGACATCGTCCTGCTCGACCTCATGCTGCCCGGCATGAGTGGCACGGACGTCTGCAAGGCGCTGCGGTCGCGCTCCGGCGTCCCCGTCATCATGGTGACGGCGCGTGACAGTGAGATCGACAAGGTCGTCGGCCTGGAACTCGGTGCGGACGACTATGTGACCAAACCGTATTCGGCGCGTGAGCTGATCGCTCGCATCCGTGCGGTGCTGCGCCGCGGGGTGGAGAACGAGGCGGACCTCGCCTCCGACAACGGGGTGCTCGAGGCCGGACCGGTACGGATGGACGTCGAGCGCCACGTCGTGCAGGTCGCGGGTAACCCGGTGACGTTGCCGCTCAAGGAGTTCGATCTCCTCGAGTACCTGCTCCGCAACTCCGGTCGGGTGCTGACCCGCGGACAGTTGATCGACCGCGTCTGGGGCGCCGACTACGTCGGTGACACCAAAACCCTTGACGTACACGTGAAGCGGTTGCGTTCGAAGATCGAATCGGATCCGGCCAAGCCGGAACATCTGGTCACGGTCCGTGGATTGGGTTACAAGCTCGAAGCGTGATCGAACCTCGTCGAGAAGAAATGTCGAGAAGAATTCAGCCGCTCACACGATCGTGTGAGCGGCTGAATTCTTTTTGTTCAGGCGGAGTCAGCCCTGAGCTTTGTTCTGAGCGATCGTGGTCGCCGGATGGACTGCGATGAGGCCGAGGCCCGCGCGACGCCTGCAGAGGCGAGCCAGCTCGTCGTACGCGCGCTTTCCGAGAAGTTCCGTCAACTCGGGCCCGTAGGACTGCCAGACCTGCCGCTCCCCGACATGAGCGTCGGGGGAGCCGGAGCAGTACCAGGCGAGGTCGTCGCCGCCCTCACCCCAGCCGCGGCGGTCGTACTCGGTGATCGTGGTCTTGAGGATCTGGACGCCGTCCGGCCGGTCGACCCAGTCCTGGGTGCGGCGGATCGGTAGCTGCCAGCACACGTCCGGTTTCACCTCGAGCGGCTCGATGCCCTTCTTGAGCGCCATGGAATGCAGAGCGCAGCCCTCGCCTCCGGCAAAACCCGGCCGGTTGAGGAAGATGCACGCTCCTTTGTAGCGGCGGGTGCGCAGCGCGGGCTCGTCCTCGAGGTCGTCTTCTTCGACGTAGCCCTTCTTGCCGAGACCCTTTTCCATGAACTGCCAGTCTTCGGCTGTGAGCATTTTCACTGACGCATCGAGCTTGTCCTGATCTTCCTGATCGGAGAGGAAAGCGCCGTGCGAGCAGCAACCGTCGTCCGGGCGGTCTCCGATGATGCCCTGACACGCCGGCGTACCGAACACGCAGGTCCAATGCGAGAGCAACCACGTCATATCAGCGGAAATGAGGTGTTCGGAGTTATCCGGATCGACAAATTCGACCCATTCGCGCGGGAAATCGAGATCGACCTCGGGGCTCGGAGTCATCTTGTGGGACCGGTCTGGGTTACCTGCTGTCACAAGGGCCGACCGTAGACCCAGTAACGTGGCGATGTGCGACTAGGGGTACTCGACGTCGGAAGCAATACCGTCCATCTATTGGTTGTGGACGCCCATCGGGGCGGCCACCCAACACCCATGAGCTCGACCAAGTCCACGTTGAGGCTGGCAGAAAACACTGACGACCGCGGCGATATCACCACGTCAGGAGCCGATCGGTTGGTGTCGACGGTTTCCGAATTCGCCGGTATCGCCAAGACGTCCGGGTGCGAGGAAATGATGGCTTTTGCCACTTCCGCGGTCCGTGACGCCAACAATTCCGAAGCCGTACTCGCCCGCGTCCGCGCCGAGACCGGAGTCAACCTCGAGGTTCTGTCCGGGGTCGACGAAGCCCGCTTGACCTTTCTGGCCGTGCGCCGCTGGTACGGCTGGAGCGCCGGACGCATCCTGAACCTGGACATCGGCGGCGGCTCGCTCGAACTCACAGCAGGTGGTGACGAGGATCCGGACGTCGCCTTCTCACTGCAACTCGGTGCCGGACGGTTGACGCGCGACTGGCTACAGGCCGATCCGCCGGGCAAGCGCCGGGTCGCTGTATTGCGCGACTGGCTGGACGCGGAGTTGGTCGGACCAGCCAAGGAACTGCGCGCCGCCGGCGACTGGGACCGCACGGTCGGGACTTCGAAGACCTTCCGATCGTTGGCTCGGCTCACCGGCGCGGCCCCTTCTGCCGCAGGCCCCCGGGCAAAACGGACCCTGACTTCCAGCGGACTCAGGCAACTCATAGCCTTCATATCCAGGATGACGGCGGCGGACCGTGCAGAATTGGAAGGAGTGAGCTCGGATCGGTCACAGCAGATTGTGGCCGGCGCGCTCATCGCAGAGGCAACCATGCGGGCGCTCGGAGTGGACGAACTGGAAATTTGTCCCTGGGCACTGCGTGAGGGTCTGATTCTGCGAAAGCTCGACACAGAAATGGGCGGTGAATTGGTGGTGAGTGCTTGATGACCGAGGACAGTCAGCAGATTTCCGTAGCGGAACTGCTCAAGCGGAACGGTCAGAGCGTCGAATCCCGAGGTGGACGACGCCGGCGCGGCGTAGCCGGTGGCATCTCCGTCGCCGAACTGACGGGTGAGATCCCGATCGTTCGCCAATCGGGATCGCGCGCGGCCGCCGAGCCCGAGTCCGACGAACCAGCAGCCCGGCCCGAAGCCGCTGCGCCGGAAAACTCTGCACCTTCAGCGCCGGCCGAGGCCGTCGCGGAAACCGCCAAGTCAGTCGAACCGGCACCGAAGGTTCCCGCCGATCGCACCGCAGCCTTCGCCGTCTCGTTCGACGACGACGATGACGATGACGAGCCGCAGGCACCCAAGGGTGAGTCGAAGCCGGTTGCTGCGCCGCCGGTCACCACTCCGAAGCCGACTTCCACACCTTCGCCGGGACAGACCTCGAAGTCCTCGCCCGGGCAGTGGGTGAGCCGGGCACCGCTCAACTCCTCGTCACCGACGCAGGTAACGCAGGAACCAGCCCTGCTGTCGGGTCAGACCCTGGCGGGCGACCTGATGCGTCAGGAGCGCGCCGCAACGCAGTCGCCGTCGTTGCGTCCGCCGATCCTGCCGCCGCGTGTCCCCACTCCCGTCGCCAAGGCACCTGCACAGACCGCTCCCGCTCCGGCCGCGCCGGAAGAGAGCACCGAACTGATCGACAAGATCGCAGACGCGGATGCCGGCGAGGCCGAATCCACCGCCGTGGTCGATCTGGTCAAGGCGCCGGCTGTCGATGACGGTGCAAAAAAGACCAGTGCCGCCGCGGAGTCCGATGTCGAAGCCGAACCGGCAGCGGAAGAGGCAGGCGAGCGTAACTCGATCCGTGAATGGGCAGTGCTTGCCGGTCAGGTGGTTGTTGCACTGATCGTCGGCGGCGCGATGTTCAAGGGCTTCGAGAAGCTGTGGGACATGCTGCCGTGGGTGGCGTTGGTGCTCGCGCTGATCGTGATCGTCGGCCTGGTTGCTGTCGTGCGGGTTCTGCGGAAGACGGACGACATCACGAGTTTCGTGATCGCGGTGGTCGTCGGCATGATCGTGACGCTCGGTCCACTGGCGTTCTTGTTGACCTCGGGTTGATCGGACGATGATCGGGGGATCGCAGCGCATGGTTCGTCGGCCGATAGCCGTCGGCCTGTCGACGGCTTCGGTATATCCGGAGAACACGGAAGCAGCATTTCGCTACGCCGCTGATCTCGGATACGACGGTGTCGAACTGATGGTGTGGGCCGAATCCGTGAGTCAGGACATCGGTGCTGTTGCCGCCCTCGTTCGCAAGTACGCCATTCCGGTGCAGGCGGTGCATGCGCCGTGTCTGCTGATTTCGCAGCGCGTGTGGGGTTCCGATCCGGTCGAGAAGCTCGAGCGTTCGGTGCGCACCGCCGAAACCTTGGGAGCGACGACGGTGGTCGTCCACCCGCCGTTCCGGTGGCAGCGCAAGTACGCCGAAGGCTTCGCGGAACAGGTTGTCGAACTCGAATCGAAGAGCAGCGTCGTGGTGGCGGTGGAGAACATGTTCCCCATGCGCGCCGACAGCTTCTTCGGCGGCAAGGACAAGTCCGCGGAGCGTCTGCGTAAACGTGGCGGTCCAGGGGCAGCGTTGTCCGCGTTCAGTCCGTCGTACGACCCGACCGATTCCGATCATGCTCACTACACACTCGACCTGTCGCACACCGCGACGGCGGGCATGGATGCCCTGGAGTTGGCCTCCCGTATGGGCAAGGGGCTCGAGCACCTGCACCTGGCCGACGGTCGCGGGGCGTCGATGGACGAGCACCTGATTCCGGGGCATGGCTCACAGCCGTGCGCGGAGTTGTGTCAGCAATTGGCTGCGAGCGAATTCAGCGGCCAGGCAGTCATCGAGATCAACACGCAGAACGCGCGCACCCGGCGGGAGCGGTCGTCGATGCTGGCGCAGGCGCTCGCGTTTGCACGCGAGCACCTGGCACGCTCAGCGGTGGCCGGCAAGTAGCGCAGCTTCGAACTGCGCGCGCACCTTCTCGACGTGTGCGTCGAGGTCTTTGGTCTCCCAGCCTTCGGTCGAGATGGGATCGAGCACCGAGACATAGACCGGGCCTGGATGGGCGACAAGCGAATTGCGCCACATCCGTTCACCCGCGTTGTGAATCACCACGGGCACGATCGGCACACCGGCTTGGATCGCCAAGTGGAATCCACCCTTCTTGAAAGGGCCCAGACGTGGCGTCGGAGAACGGGTGCCCTCCGGAGCTATGACTATCGAGACACCATTCTTCAGCTTGTCGACTGCCGGTTGCAGTGCAGCCTTCGCCTTCGTGGTGTCGGTGCGGTCGATGTAGGCGACGTCGAGCAGTGCACCGACGGGCATGAACCGCGGATCGCTTGCCGCTTCCTTCTTCGCGACGCCGGTCACGTCACGCTTGATCACGGTGCCCAGGACCAACATGTCCAGGGAACTCTGATGGTTGAACATGAACACCGCCGGGCGGTGATCCCACACGTTGTGCTCGCCGTCGATCTCGACGTCGATGCCCAGCAGTGAGAGCGAGATGTCGGGGCCGTACGTGCCGACCAGGTTCGCACCCAGTTGACGGTTCCCGGTGACAATGCCTGCCGACGCACCGAGGGCGGCGGTGGCAGCAAGCGCGCCCATGGCCGTCGCCGTTCGGATCGTGGAGATCGGTGTTGCGCCTCGTTGCGGTTTACGCAGGCTGACCGAAGGCCAGTGATTGCGCAACGCGATCTTGGCCAGACCACGATCGGGATTCAACGCGACAGGTCGCCCGACGGCCTCGAGCATGAAGACGTCTTCGACACCGTTGGAGTACGCAAACGCGTTCTTCAGATCGGCGCCCATCTTCTCGGCATAGCCTGCAAGGGCATTGGCCTTGGCCGGCCCCCACAGTGCGGGCGAAGACAGTTCGCCGGTGAGCATGCCGTCGACGACTTCGGGTTCGGTGCACAGCACGTCTTCGATGTCGAGATCTTCGGCGACGTACTTGGCCTGGAACGGAGTCGCCGACGTAGCCATCACGATCGTGTGGCCGGCTCGCCGGTGTGCCGCCAGTAGCCCGCGGGTTTCCGGGTAGATCATCGCGGCGATTTCCTGCTTGAACAGCCGTCGGCCCCAGTCGTTCAGTTCCTCGACGGTACGGCCGCCCAAGGCTCGAACGCCGATGTCCATGAGTGCTCCGACGTCAGCACCGCGGAATTGGGTGTCGATCGCGGCACCGGTGGTGCGCAAGAGTTCGCCGACGCTGATATCCAAGCGTCGCAGGCGGTCTCGGTACACAACGCTGGCCGAGTACCCGCTGATCAAGGTGCCGTCGAGGTCGAAGGCGGCGATCGTTCCGGGCCCGGGCGGGGCGGCTTCGATGGCGGAGTGCAGACGCTCGAGTCCGGTCACAGTCCTACTTCCTCGTTCGCGGCGGGCGCTCGGTTTGCTTCTGGAATGGTCACTACCGCGGCGGCGTCCGGTACCGGCATCGCCACCTGATCGAGTCGTGCATGCGCGAGTGCGCGAAGGTGACGCAGGCGCTCGACCTGAACCTTGATCTCGGCAGCGAATGCCAGGCGCCTGGCCCGGACTCCGTCGTCGTCGACTTCGATCAAGTTACGGTTGCGCGCCAAATTCAGTGCGGTGGCGAACAACTCGCCGGAGACGGATTCGTTGCTGGCGATCTGCTGCCGCAGTCGACGCTGATGTGCGACGTCGATGCAGTTGCTGATGAACGACTTTTCGTCGAACGATGTCGAAATCGGCGCGAGCACAAGCTGATCGGCGACAACCTGGTACGCCTCGAGGAACGGTTGGAGCACGCGGTGCGCGAGGTACGGGCGAACCGTCTCGATCATGTGCTCGGTTCGTTTGTCGTCGGCCATGACGGTTTCCCACTCGGGGTCGATCAGCGTCAGCTCGGTCCGCATCTCCTGCTCGAACGTGTCCCGGTCACTGAAGAAGAACTCGAATTTCAACAAATCTCGGATGCGCTTGGCCTCTGCCCACCCGTCCCCGATGGGGTCCTCGAACCGCTCTTCGACGGCTGCCTGAAGTACGAGTTCGGTGATGGCACGCACGACAAGAAAGTGAATCGTGTTGTTGCGGTAGAAGGCAGCGACAAGATGCTGGTCCTTGCCGAGGTAGAAGACCTGCTCGCCGCCCCGATCGAAGCGCTCGAGCACCCCGGAATCGACGTGTGTCTGCAATGCCTTCTCGATGACACGCGGATCGGACAGTTCGACGTCGCCGGCGATCGGAAGATTTCGCGCGGTGATGTAGCCGAACAGCGGCGTGAGAATCGCGGTGAGTTCACGAACTGTCAACGCCCGGTCTTCGATTCCGAGGAACGCCAACATCGCCAGTGAAGACACGGTCACCGGGGTGACCTCGTTGATGCGGTGACACACCTCGATGCCGGCCTTCTGAATGGCGAGGCGCTGATCGGTTTCCTGGCTGAGTGCGTCCGCGAGTGAGAGCGGCCGGCCGATGGTCACGTGCGCGACACCGTTGCGTTTTCCCTGGGCGCGTACGTAACCCACCATCCAGCGCAGGCCTTCCGGTGTCTTCTCGGCGCCGAGCGCCTCGGCAGCCATGGCCCCGACCTCGTAGAGTTGGTCGTAGCTCAGCGCAACCGGGACGAGGTACACGTCGGACGCTCCGCTGACCTGAAATGCCTTGGTCAGGTAGGTCAGGAGACCGAAGCGCGGCGGGCGTAGTTTCCCGGTACGTCCGCGTCCACCTTCGATGTACCACTCCAGATTGAAGCGCTTGGTCAGCAGATAGCGCATGTACTCGTGCATCGACCATTTGTAGACCTCGTCGTTGCCGATGCTTCGACGAATGAAGACGGTGCCGCTGCGCTTGAGGATCGAGCCCATGGGCCAGAAACTGATGTTGAGGCCGCCCATGACGTGATTGAGCGGCAAGCCGTTCGCGATCAACGCCGGACGCAGGACGAGGGGATCGAGGTACGAACGGTGACTGGGGAGGAAGACCAGTGAGTGTTCCTTGTTCAGCTCACGGAGTTCCTCGAAGCGGCTCGTGTCCACGTCCAGCTTGTAGGCGCGAGCGAAGTAGCGGCCCAGGCGATCCCACACCGCGATGGCTTGGCGACTCTGGGTGGCAACCATTTCTTCGAGAGCTTCACGTGCGCGGCGATCGACTTCGGCGACGGCGATGTTCAACCGGTCGGCCAAAGCCATGACCTCGGTGGCGAATCGGCGGGTGTCGGTGATCTCGTCGACGACGAACCGTGACACCTTGTACTGGCCACCCAGTAGGCCCAATTCGGCGCGTTCGAGTGCCAGAGCGGCCTGCCGTCGGATGAACTCCGGTAGCGAACCGCCACCGCTCTTTTCGAGGCGACGCTCGAGATCGCTCAGTGGTGCGGGTTCACCTTCGATGACCTGGCACCGAGAGGGGTCGGTGCGCAGGGTTCTGCGTTGTGCACCGCGTCCGGGGTGGAGAGGATCGCGTGGTGCCAGCGCATCACGTAGTCGCACCGCGACGTTGTGCTTGGTATGGGTGTCCGGAATCCACACCACGCGAAGCGGTGCGAGCATCGGGTCGTCGGTCCGTGCCGCCAGTTCTGCCAGGGTCTTGTCGGTGATGTTGACGGTGACCGGCCGAGTTTCGGATGAGCTTGCCTTGTCGGCAAGCCACTTTCGCAGCACGCCGGCTTCGGCCTCTGTCATGGTTTCGGTGAGGTACACGCGCGGGTTGGTCGTGTTCTCGCTCATGACTCACGCACCTTCCGTTGTGACTCCGAGAGCGACGATCTCGTCCAGGCTCTCCTGCAAGCACTGCATCAGCAGCGCGGGTTTTGTGATCGCAGCGGTGTCGAGATTGATTCCGATACAGCACACCCCGACGTGGGAGACCAGTGTCGCCATTGCCGCGCAACCGGGCGCCGGGCCGAACGGGAACATCCGCTCGATCTTCGCTCCGGCGAGATAGACCGGTACCGGTACGCCGGCGACGTTGCTGGCCTGCAGGTCCAGACCCGTCGACTGTGACAGATACCAGTTCGCGAGTAGATAATTCGGCAGGCGGGCGAGGATCGGGGCGGCGACGTCGAGAGCGTCCAACGCGGGCTCCTCCCGCAGACCCAGTACGATCTCTCGCACCTGCCTGATGCGTTTGGCCGGATCGGTTTCGGAGACCGGGCCGTTGAAGCGAACGGCTGCAAACCTGTTGCCGCCGTTGGCGTCTGCGCCCGTACGCATGCTGATCGGCATACCCATCGGAATGCTGTCGACGGACTGTCCGAAGGCTTCGTGGTAGCGACGGAAGCCGCCGAGCAAAGCGGCGACGTACGCGTCGTTGAGTGACCCGCCGGCAGCTTTTGCTCCGGCCTTGAGCTCGGGAACACCCACTTCGAGAGTTCCGAACCATCGTCCGAGACCACGATCGTGGAGCAGAGGGGAACCGGAACGAGCTGGGGGAGTGACGATCTTGCGGAGTGAATTGGCGTAACCGAGGACCTCGGAAGCTGTCGTGATCGGACTCGAGATCGCCGTGGTCGCAACATTGGTGGCACCACGGACCAGCTTGGCGATACGCGAGGGCGCACGCCGGATCTCGCTGACCACCTCCTCGCCGAAGGCGCCCACCGACGACAGATGCTCAGGAGCAGGCGGTGTGCGGTCGGGCTTGTTCGGAGTGGGGTCCGGGCGTCTGCTGTGCAGGAGCGTCATCATCTGGATGCCGCCCATGCCGTCGGTGATGGAGTGGTGAGTCTTGACCACGAACACGGCGCGACCGTCGTCGAGACCTTCGATGAGCAGCGCGCTCCACGGCGGTCGAGCCTTGTCGAAAGGTTCCGTCGCAAGGTGACGACACATGCGCAGTGCGTGATCGAAGTCCGCCGGTGCAGGTAAGCGGACGCGTCGTAGGTGGTAGCCGATGTCGAACTCGGGATCGACGGACCACACCGGGTTGCCCAGCTGCATTGCCGGTTCCACTGCTCGCATACGAATACGCGGAACCACGTGCGATGCCCACTCGACTGCGTCGAGAAGTCGATCCCAGTCCGGGGCACGATCGAGTACCTCTACCGCAACGATCGGTGAGCGCAGTTGCGGCTGCGCCTCTTCCATCCGCCACATTCCAGTCTCGAAGTCGGACATCGTGCGGTTCGCCCCCCAGGCGACCGCGGAAAGGTCGACGTCGACCGCGCTAGGAGGAACAAATGGATTGCTGTTGGCCATACGTCAAGAACTCCCTCGGTCTGCGGATCCACCCCGCGCATCTCTGCTTCTAAGTGTGGACCCGCGACCGTGGGCGCGTCCCGGTTTCGGTGTCAGCCGACAGGTGTGACGTTCGTCAGTTAAGGGCTAATCGGACATGCCGGGAAGTTCAGTGCTCAAGAAGTGACGCCGACGGCTTTCAGGGCTATCTCGCGGTAGAGAACACTGACTTCGCGCGGAGTCTGCGGTCCGTCGAGTCGATACCAGAGGACGACGGACTGACACATTCCCAGTAGTGCACGGCCCGTTCCGGTGATGTCCGGGACCGTGAACTCACCGCTCTCGACGCCTGCCGTCAGTACGTCGACGAGTAGGTTCTCGAGCTTCTTTCGCTTGGCGGCGTAGCTCTTTCGTTCCGCGTCCTCGAGGTATCGCAGTTCGGAATCGAGGAAGGCTATGTCGGAGCGACTGGTCATGTGCAGAACACACGCCTCGACGAGATTGCCGAACTGTGCCGTCGGCGACGGTCCGGCAGCGTCGACCGCAGCGATCGCGCGTGCGGTGACGTTCTCGATGCCCGGTTCCATCAGCGCGACGAGGATGCCCTGTTTGTTGCCGTGGTGGTAATACAGCGTCGGCACGGTGACACCGGCACGTTTTGCGATGTCACGAACCGACGCTCCGTGGTAACCGAGTTCGTGGAACACCTCGAGTGCGGCGGTGAGCAGGGGAGTCAGCGTCAGTGGTTCCACGATGCGCCACTGTTCGTCGGGCTGAGCCTCCGACTGCAAATCCGTCATTCCGCCTGTTCGCTCCGTTCGGAAATTTCTGGTGATGTGCGCAAAGAAGGTTCAACCCTAGCGCAAGGCGTGTCCTCCTTACCGATGCTCGGCCACCATTGGATAGCATCACTATCCAGTAAAGGGTCGAGCGAGTTGGACGGAGGAGCGGTGAAGGTTTCCGAACTGGCCGCACAGTCCGGCGTTGCACTGGCCACTATCAAGTACTACCTCCGTGAAGGTCTGCTGATGCCTGGTGAGCCGACCAGCGCAACGGGAGCGAGGTACGGCGAACAGCACGTCCGGCGACTCGCGTTGATCAGGGCCCTGGCCGGGGCGGGACTCGCGATTCCACGGATTCGCGCGGTGCTCGAACTGGTGGACAGTGACGAGCGATCCGAATTCGAGACTTTCGGCCGCGCAATCGCGCAACTACCCCCGTACGTCGAACCTGAACCGGATCCAGAGTTCCCCAGAGCTCGCAAGGTTCTGGAGTTTCTCGGTCAGGTCTTCGAACCGAGGTACGTGGCGGTCGCGCACCTCGAGCGGGCACTGATCGGCCTCGAGGATGCAGGACTGAGTCTCTCGGACGAGCGCCTGCGCGCCTACGGCGACCACATCCGAGGGATTGCCGAAGTGGAAATCGAGCTGATGCCTACCAGTTCGACCGAGGACGGCATTCGCTATGCGGTCCTGGGAACCGCCATGTACGAACCCGTCCTGACAGCTTTGCGACGCCTGGCGCACCAAGATTTGGCCGCACGACATTTCCCGCAACACCGAGAAAGCACCGAACAGGAAAATCGATGAGCACCAGTCCCTTTCAAGATCTCAATCGCCTCACCTCGCTCGGCGACGGGCGATACACCGCAACGATCGATTCGATCTGGACCATCGGGCCGAAAGTGCACGGCGGCTCCATGATGGCTGTGTGCGCCGCTGCAGCGCGTCAATGTCTGCGCGACGGCGCAGGTGAGAACGACTCGCTTCTGAAGATGCAGCCACTCGCGGTGAGCGCCAACTATCTGTCGGCCCCAGATCCGGGTGAAGTCGAACTGGAGGTGATCGTCCGAAAGCAGGGACGCCAGGTCGCGTTGTTCGACGTCGAGTTGAGCCAGGCGGGCCGCAGCGCTGTTCGCGCGGCGGTCACGCTCGGATTCCCCGATGACGGCGACCCCACCTTCGTCACGGCCTCGTCGATCGACGACATGTCACCGGAACCGCCGGAGAGTGCGGTGGCAGTCATCGGCGATCACCCGATGGCGCAGGTCGTGCATGTCGGTCAGGGTTGCGACATGCGAATCGACACCACCTCGGCGCACTTCCTGACCGGCAGCCAAGGCGAGGCCGAGGTCAGGATGTGGGTCCGTCCTCGACCCGAGGACGAAAACGACCTCGACACCGCTGTGCTGTTCGCGATCATGGCGGGTGACATCAGCGCGCCGGTGACGATGAACCGCGGCCTGTTCGGGTGGGCGCCGACCGTGCAGTTGACGACGTACCTGCGCCGACTGCCGACGCCGGGATGGCTTCGCGTGCGGGCGAGCTCGGATGTTCTGGGCAGCACGTGGTTCGAAGAGGATCATGCTGTTCTCGATTCGACGGGCGCAGTCGTCGTCCAGAGTCGTCAATTGGCGATGATGCCCCGCTAGGGTCGATCGCTGCGGTCGTGGCAGGCTGTTCGCCATGACAAGAATTGCGATTATCGGTGGCGGCAAGATCGGCGAGGCGCTGATCTCCGGGCTGTTGCAGGCCGGCCACGCCATCAAGGATCTGGTCGTCGCCGAGCAATATCAGCCTCGCGCAGACGAATTGATCGCCGAATACTCCATCCGCGTCAGCACGGTCGCCGATGCCGCCGAGGGTGCGGACGTCATCGTCATCGCGGTGAAGCCGAACGACGTCGAGTCAGCGCTCACGGCGTTGACGAAGGTCGATCTGGACGGCGACCTCGAACAATTGATCGTTTCCCTTGCGGCGGGAATCCCCACGGGATTCTTCGAAACGCGTCTGCCCGCAGGGTTCCCGGTCATCCGCGTCATGCCGAACACCCCCATGTTGGTCGGGGAGGGCGTGAGCGTGCTCTCGCCCGGACGGCACGTCAAGGCCGAGCATCTCGAGCTCGTACGCGGCATCCTCGGCAGCGTCGGCAAGGTGGTCACGGTTCCCGAATCGCAGATCGACGCGGTCACGGCTGTCTCCGGTTCCGGCCCGGCCTACTTCTTTCTGGTCGCCGAAGCGATGATCGACGCGGGAGTCGGTCTCGGCCTGACGCGCCGGGTCGCTACCGAATTGGTGGTGCAGACGATGGTCGGTTCCGCAGCGATGCTCGATCGCACCGGCGACAGCGCGACGGATCTTCGCGCCGCGGTGACGTCACCGGGCGGAACGACGGCTGCGGCACTGCGTCAGCTCGAAGCGGGCGGCCTGCGGACGGCGTTCTTCGATGCCTTGGATGCCGCCAAGTCGCGCTCGGCCGCGATGGGTGCAGCTGCGGATTAGTCGTCCGTTTAGCCACACCCGTCGCTTTAACCCCACCAGTACAGCTAAGCTCGACTTAGTACGTACGTGTCTGTTCCGCCGGAGGGGAAGCCGGCGGCGCGAGTCGTGCTGGAGGTATGTGGATTAATGGTGTCTGCAAACAAGCCGTCCATGGGTTCGTCCCACGACGGAAAGCCGGCAGTGGCCGGCACGCAATTCCTCACTGTTGCTGAGGTAGCAACTTTGATGAGGGTGTCGAAAATGACTGTGTACCGGTTGGTACACAGTGGCGAATTGCCTGCTGTACGAGTGGGCCGTTCGTTCCGTGTACATGCGAAGGCAGTACACGATTACCTCGAAACCTCGTACTTCGATGCCGGCTGACCAGCCGGTTCGAAGAGGATGACCTCGGCGTGAGCCGAGTCGCGGGCACAGCGGTTGCTGTGCCGGAGGCTCGGTTTATGCCGAGTGACTCCACACCGGTACGATGAGTCACTGTCGTACCAGCAAGCTGGTGTCGTAAGGCGCTGAGCTAGTTAAAACGAGGGCCAGGCGCCAATTGCTTGGCGCAGGCGTACGTGACCGGCGTGCGCAGGAACGCTAGAGAAGAACGTGAGGGACACCCGCTATGGGTTCAGTGATCAAGAAGCGTCGCAAGCGCATGTCGAAGAAGAAGCACCGCAAGCTGCTTCGTCGTACCCGAGTACAGCGCAGGAAACTCGGTAAATAAGCAGTACCTGTTGATGCCCGCCACCCCTTCCGGGGTGGCGGGCATCAGCATATTCGGGGGGAAGCGATGTGTGCCACGTCTCATTGGCTGGGCGGTTTGTCTTGAATGGCCGAAATTTGGGTAGTCAGCGCGGGACCCCCTCTGCCCGTAAAGTGGGGGAAAATCGCGGGAGGGACGCTTCGGCAGAGCGCGTTTCTACTGGATATGGGGGTACTTGGTGGTTGAAGGTGACAACACTTCAGGGGGCACGACGCCTCGCGTCGTACTGGTGACCGGGGCGAGCAGATTTCTCGGCGGCTACCTGGTGACCAGGCTTGCGCAGAATCCGTCGATCGAGCGTGTCATCGCCGTCGACGCCGTCAGTCCGAGCAAGGACATGATGCGCAGAATGGGCCGCGCGGAATTCGTGCGAGCAGACATCCGCAATCCGCTGATCGGCAAAGTGATCCGAAACGCCGAGGTCGACACCGTCGTGCACGCGTCGACGCTTCAGAAAGCCCCCAAAGCCGGCAGCCGCGCCGCGATGAAGGACATGAACGTCATCGGCGCCATGCAACTGTTCGCGGTCTGCCAGAAAGCGCCGACGGTTCGCAAGGTGATCCTGCGCTCGGCTTCGGTCGTCTACGGGTGCAGTGCCAAGGATCCCGCTCAGTTCACCGAAGAAATGAGTGCGCGCCGCCGGCCGCCGGGCGGATATGCCCGCGACAGCCTCGAGATCGAGGGATACCTCCGCGGAATGGGGCGTCGGCGCCCGGACATCTCGGTCGGGATTCTGCGGTTGGCGCCGTTGATCGGACCTCAGCTGACTGCAACCGTCGGGCACTACGTCACCGCCCCACTCGTGCCCACCATCGTCGGGCGCAACGCGCGCCTGCAATTGCTCCACGTCGAGGATGCCCTCGCGGCGCTGGAGAAGGCGACCATCGGACACGCTTCGGGTACGTACAACATCGCCGGCGACGGAGTGGTCATGATGTCGCAGGCGATCCGCCGGGCAGGCAGGGTGGAAGTTCCCATGCCGCTCGCTCTGTTCCGCAGCGTCGGGAGCGCGTTGGTGGGGTCGTCCATGAGGCTGTACACCGACGAGCAACTCGAGTACTTCCGGTTCGGCTGCGGACTCGACACCACTCGCATGCGCAGCGAGCTGGGGTTCGAGCCGCGATGGACCACCATGCAAGCACTCGACGATTTCATGCGTGCGATGCAGACGCGCCGGATCATCAAGTCCGAGTGGATCGATCGGGCGGAGAATGCGTTGACCACCATCCTCGGCGGTGACACCGCCGCGGCGGCAACAAGTGCAGACGTGATGCACATGCCGCTGTCGGGACGAAGTGCGGTGAAGGGGTGACTGACGTGGCGAAGGTAATTCCCCTGCGGCCCAGCGCAACTCACACCGGAAAGTCGGCAACTTCCCGTTCGCGTGAGTCCGTCACCGGTGCGGAGCGTGACATCCGTGAACAAAGTGAACGTCGGCATCCGTCCGGAGTGTCCTCGGCGGCCGACCACGGCGGTGAGAGCACGTTCGTCGATTCGGCCAGGTCGGCGATCGTCGACCAGATCGCCTCGGCAGCAGAATTCCTCCGACGTCGGGTGTCCGGCGACTACGAGGTCGACGAGTTCGGGTTCGACCCGCATTTCGCGGACAACGTCGTCATGCCGATGTTGCGCCCGTTGTTCGAGAAGTGGTTTCGCGTCGAGGTCAGTGGGATCGAGAACATTCCCCTCACCGGGGGAGCGCTTGTGGTCGCCAACCACGCCGGTGTGATCCCGATCGACGGACTGATGACGTCGGTTGCCGTGCACGATCACCATCCAGCGCATCGTCCACTGCGAATGTTGGCTGCGGACATGGCATTCGAGATGCCGGTGGTGGGTGGACTGGCGCGCAAAGCCGGCCATACGTTGGCCTGCAACCCCGACGCCGAGCGTCTGCTCAACGACGGTGAAGTCGCGGCCGTGTTCCCGGAAGGATTCAAGGGCATCGGGAAACCGTTCAGTGAGCGGTACAAGTTGCAGCGGTTCGGGCGCGGTGGCTTCGTGTCGGCCGCAATGCGAACCGGTGTTCCGATCATTCCGTGCTCGATCGTGGGTTCGGAGGAGATCTATCCCAAAATCGGTGATCTCACCACACTCGCACGCGTTCTCGGTCTTCCGTATTTCCCGGTGACACCGCTGTTTCCGCACTTCGGGCCGCTCGGCCTGGTTCCGTTGCCGTCGAAGTGGTACATCGAGTTCGGAAAGCCCATCGTCACCGACACCTTCGAGAGCGGTGCCGCCGACGATCCGATGGTCCTGTTCGAGGTGACGGACCACGTCCGGGAAACCATTCAGCAGACGCTGTATCGACTGTTGGCCAAGCGCCGCAACGTCTTTCTCGGCTGAGTTCGGTCCGGATCGCTGCTCGATCCGGACCGAACCCGCTCAGGCGTTCTGTTCTTTGCGCCTGGCGAGAATTGCAGCGAGCGCCCCGCCGACCGCTCCGAGCACCAGCGCCGTCGGTACGCCGATCTTGGCGGCCTTTCGTCCGGTGCGGAAATCGCGAACTTCCCACCCGCGGTTCTTCGCGAGTTCACGAAGATCTGCGTCGGGATTGATCGCCACCGGTGTCCCCACCAACGAGAGCATCGGAACGTCGTTGTGGCTGTCGGAGTAGGCGGAACAGCGCTTGAGATTGAGGCCTTCACGCACCGCCAACGTCCGTACGGCGTGCGCCTTGCCCATGCCGTGCAGGATGTCGCCGACGAGTCGGCCGGTGAAGACGCCGTCCTCACTCTCGGCGACAGTGCCCAAGGCGCCGGTCAATCCCAGTTTCTCGGCGATGACCTGAGCCAGTTCGACCGGAGTTGCCGTCACCAACCACACCTGTTGTCCGGCGTCGAGGTGCATCTGGGCCAACGCCCTCGTGCCTGGCCAGATCTTGTCGGCGATGACCTCGTCGTAGATCTCCTCGCCGAGGCGGGCGAGTTCGGCGGTGGATCGACCGGCCACGAAGGACAGTGCTTTCTCGCGGCCTTCGGCGACGTCGTCACTACTTTCTCGGCCGGTGACTCGGAACTTGATCTGCTTCCACGCGAAATCCACCAGATCCGAGGTCTTGAGATACTTTCGCGCAGCGAGACCACGGGCGAAGTGGATGATCGACGCACCCTGCACCATGGTGTTGTCGACGTCGAAGAATGCGGCGGCTGTGAGGTCGCGCGGAACGGCCGGGGGCTCTTCGCCGGTTTCCGGTTCTGTGGGGTTGGCGGCTTCGTGCAATGCCAGAGCTGCGTCAGCGCTCGCCTCGCCGGCGAGATTGGCTCGAACTTCCGACTCACTCGGGCCCAGCGGATTCTTCACGTGGCGACGCCCGGGGAGAATGACCCCGGCAAGCCCTGATCCGAATCCGGAGCCGTTCGGTAGTGATCGCGCAGGCACCCGCACCTCCCGTGTTGCATTCTCGAGCAGAGAACTCTTCGAGTCAGCCTATCCTCCGCGATGAGGCCCGATGGGTTGGATGGTGACCTTCCCTGTGGTGTGTGACGTTCCTCTCCGCCGATTTGGCACCGAGTGGGGCTCCGGAGGCACACTCGACCGATCAAGTAGATGGCGTCCCCGTAGAAGAAAGGTATGCGTCGATGACTGCAGCTACGCATGAAGTGACCCTGTTGACACGCGCAGGATGCGCGTCCTGCGTCGGCGCGGCGGAGGTCCTGCGACGGGTCTGTTCCGAGTTCGAGCTGGAATTGACGTGCATCGACGTGGACGAAGCTGCCGCGACGGATCCAGAGCTGAGAGCGGAGTACGGAGACAGATTGCCCGTCATTCTTCTCGACGGACGCGAGCACGGTTACTGGGAAGTCGACGAGGAGCGCCTTCGTGACGATTTACGCAAGTAAGGCAACCCTCAAAGTTGTCCGCGGAGCCGCTTTGCAGGTGAACGGCACATCGAACCCGTCTCGAGCAACTTTGTGCATGGGTTCACAAGCGGTTACCGTGGTGTGAACATTCCCCCGGAGCATCGTGGAGGTCGACAGTCGTGTCGACCGGACGAGGAGCCAGCGACGTGACCGAACCGCACCAGACGCATGAGCCTGTGGCTCAGCGCGTCACCGGCGCTGCGGGCTCTTCCGTCACCGACGCTTCCAGCGCCTCGGTTACCGACCCGATCGCTCAGGATCGCGTCATCCCCCAGGCTACGGTGACGCGCTTGGCCGCATACCTGCGGGTCCTCGGAGTGATGTCCGACCGGGGTACCTCCATCGTCTCGAGCGAGGAACTCGCGCAGGCGTCAGGTGTCGGATCAGCGAAGTTGCGTAAGGATCTGTCGTTCCTCGGACCCAACGGTGTCCGCGGCGTCGGGTACGACGTCAACAGGCTCCGCATCCGCATCGAGCGTGCACTCGGACTCGATCGTGGGCACAAGGTCGTTCTCGTCGGAGTCGGAAACCTCGGCAAGGCGCTGGTCGGCTACGGCGGATTCAGCCGCCGCGGTTTCGAGATGGTCGGACTCTTCGACAGTGATGCAGATCGAATCGGAAGCAGAGTCGGGGATCTCGTCGTGCGCAGTACCGAGGAACTGACCGTCGCCTGCCGTGAACTGAATGCGACCATCGGCGTCATCTCCACTCCGGACGAGGCAGCTCAGGGCGTGTGCGACCAGTTCGTCAGCGCCGGGCTGCGCTGCATCATGAGTTTTTCGCCGATCGCCCTCGACGTTCCCGATCACGTGGAACTGCGACGTGTAGATCTAGCCGTCGAGATGCAGGTTCTCTCCTTCAACAGTGCGCGCAATGCCGATCAGGCATCCAGCGCGCCGCGAGTACGAGTGGCTCACGCCGCATCCGCTTCGTCAGTCCCATCCACCAGTTCACCCGCTCCGGTCGGAGCAGGTTCGACAAGAAACGGATCAGTGATCGCGCCGTGAGTGTTCTGCTTGTCGGGGTCTCGCATCGAACCGCGCCCGTCCCGGTGCTCGAGCGAGTAGCTGTCACCGACACCGATCGTCCGAAGCTGATCGACAAGCTTCTGGCGTCTTCGCACATCTCCGAAGCGATGATCGTCTCCACGTGTAACCGGGTGGAGGTCTACGCGGTGGTGGACGCGTTCCACGGTGCACTCACCGAGGTCGGTGAAATCCTGGCCGACCATTCGGGTCTCGACCTGACAGCGCTGCACGCTCACGCGTACGTCCGCTACAGCGAAGCAGCGGTCGAACATCTCTTCGCGGTGGCCAGCGGCCTCGATTCCATGGTGATCGGCGAACAGCAGATCCTCGGCCAGATCCGTTCGGCCTACGCATCTTCGGATGCGCAGCAGGCCGCCGGACGCGTCGTCCACGAACTGGCTCAGCAGGCACTGCGCGTCGGCAAGCGAGTGCATTCCGAAACCGGAATCGACTCCGCCGGAGCATCAGTCGTGTCCGTGGCTCTCGATCGTGCAGCGCGCATCATCGGTGAGGGCGGCCTGGTCGGCCGCACTGCCGTGGTTGTCGGTGCAGGCTCGATGGGCGGTCTGTCGGTTGCGCATCTCACCCGCGCCGGAATCGCACGCATCGTCGTCGTCAACCGGACACAGGAACGCGCCGAGCACCTGGCAGAGACGGCACGCTCCAACGGCGTCGACGCCGACGGTGTTGCCTTCGATCAGCTTTCGGCCGCGATGGCGCAGGCAGATGTCATGGTGACCTGTACCGGCGCGGTCGGGGCAGTGGTCACCCTGGCGGATGTGCACCGCGCACTCGCCGAGCCCGATCGCGACAACACCAAGCACCTCGTCATCTGCGACCTCGGGCTGCCGCGCGACATCGATCCCGCCGTCGCCGGCCTGCCGGGTGTGACCGTTCTCGACATGGAGACGCTGCAGCGTGATCCAGCGGCAGGCGCCGCCGCTTCCGACGCAGATGCCGCACGCACCATCGTTGCCGGTGAGCTTGCGACGTACCTCGCGGGACAGCGTCTCGCCGAGGTCACTCCGACCGTCACGGCTTTGCGTCAGCGCGCCGCCGACGTCGTCGAAGCCGAACTGATGCGGCTCGATTCGCGTCTGCCCGGCCTGGACGATCCGCAGCGCGACGAGGTTGCGCGCACCGTGCGCCGCGTCGTGGACAAGCTTCTCCACGCCCCGACCGTGCGCGTCAAGCAACTGGCGTCGGCCCCCGGCGGCGACTCCTACGCAGCAGCGCTGCGCGAACTCTTCGAACTCAGCCCCGGATCTCCCGCGGCCGTGGCCACACCCACCGATCTGGTGGACGGCGACCGCACTGGAAGGGACCTGCAGGCATGAGCGTCACCACCCCTCGATCGGGGAGCCCGCTGCGGATCGGCACTCGCGGAAGTCTTCTCGCGACCACGCAAGCCGGTACCGTGCGCGATGCCCTCATTGCGGCCGGACATCCCGCCGAGTTGGTCATCATCAAGACCAAGGGCGACCAGTCCACCGATCCCGTCCAGAAGATCGGCGTCGGAGTGTTCACGGCAGAGCTTCGAGAAGCCTTGCTGGACAACCGCGTCGACGTTGCGGTGCATTCCTACAAGGACTTACCGACCGCGCAGGACCCGCGTTTCGTCATCGCGGCGATTCCGCCACGCGAAGATCCGCGTGACGCGCTGGTCGCCCGTGACGGTCTGGTCCTCGGGGAGCTTCCGGCCGGTTCCAAGGTGGGAACCTCGGCGCCGCGCCGTGTTTCGCAGCTGAAGGCACTCGGTCTCGGCCTCGACATCGTGCCGTTGCGGGGCAACCTGCAGCGCCGTCTCGGCAAGGTCGAATCCGGTGAACTCGACGCCGTGATCCTCGCTCGCGCCGGCCTGTCTCGTATCGGTCTGCTCGATCTCATCACCGAGAACATCGAGCCCGTGCAGATGCTCCCCGCTCCGGCGCAGGGTGCCCTGGCCGTCGAATGCCTTTCTGCCAATGCGGAATTGGCGGCGATCCTCGCCGAGCACGACGACGCGGGTACCCGGGCGGCAGTTACTGCCGAGCGCGCCCTGCTCGCCGAGTTGGAAGCCGGCTGCACCGCTCCGGTGGGAGCGATCGCGGAGATCGTCGAATCCCTCGACGACGACGGCAGAATCTTCGACGAACTGTCGGTACGCGGCTGCGCAGCCGCCATCGACGGTTCGGACGTCATCCGTACCGGCGCAGTGGGTGCGCCGGACAAGGCCGAGGAACTCGGCCGAGCGGTAGCGCGCGAGTTACTCGAACTCGGCGCCCGCGAGTTGATGAACGTGACTACAGGCGAGGCAGCCGATGTTTGACGCCCCACTTTGCACTTGCACCAAGTTCCCATTTCGATACAGCGCACTGGAGAATCACCGATGACCCGAGTCCGAAAGAACACTCCCGGACGGATCCTGTTCGTGGGATCGGGACCGGGCGACCCCGCCCTGCTCACCGTTCGCGCACGTGACGTCCTCACCGGCGCCGCAATGGCATTCACCGATCCGGATGTCGACAAGGGCGTCGTCGCACTCGTCGGGATCGACATGGGCCGCGACGAGGAGACCGGCGAGCTGATCGCGGACGTGCGTCCGGCACTCGGCGAGCCTGCCGAGGTTGCAAAGACATTGGTGCACGAGGCCAAGAACGGTCACGACGTCGTGCGTCTGGTCTCCGGCGACCCGCTGACCACGGATTCCGTGATCGCAGAGGTCACCGCAGTCGCCCGCACGCAGGTTCAGTTCGAGGTTCTCCCGGGTCTACCTTCCGGTTCGGCTGTGCCGAGCTACGCCGGCATGGCGCTCGGCTCGGGTCACACCGAGGCCGACGTTCGCGGTGAAGTCGACTGGGCTGCTCTGGCCGCTGCACCGGGACCGCTTGTCCTGCACGCGACGTCCGGACATCTCGCCGAGACCGCCAGCGCGCTGGTCGAGAACGGCTTGGCCCCGCAGACGCCTGCTGCGATCACCGTCCGCGGTACCACTCGTCAGCAGCGAACCGTCGAGGCAACTCTCGCGACGCTCAACGAAGCCGGATCCGAACTGGTGGGCTCGCTCATCGTCACCGTCGGCAAGGTTGTCGCGCAGCGCAACAAGATGTCGTGGTGGGAATCGCGCGCTCTGTACGGCTGGACCGTCCTCGTGCCGCGCACCAAGGATCAGGCCGGCGAGATGAGCGACCGTCTGGTCACTCACGGAGCGATCCCGATCGAGGTTCCGACCATCGCCGTCGAGCCGCCTCGCAGCCCGGCTCAGATGGAGCGTTCGGTCAAGGGACTCGTCGACGGTCGCTACCAGTGGGTCGTCTTCACTTCCACCAATGCTGTTCGCGCAGTGTGGGAGAAGTTCGAAGAGTTCGGCCTCGACGCTCGCGCCTTCTCCGGTGTGAAGATCGCCTGCATCGGTGAAGCAACCGCAGCCAAGGTGCGCTCGTTCGGCATCAACCCCGAGCTGATCCCGACCGGTGAGCAGTCCAGCGAAGGCCTGTTGGCCGAATTCGCCCCGTACGACGACGTTTTCGATCCGGTCAACCGGGTTCTGTTGCCGCGGGCGGACATTGCGACCGAAACCCTCGCAGAGGGCCTGCGCGAACGCGGTTGGGAGATCGACGACGTCACCGCCTACCGCACCGTCCGGGCAGCGCCGCCGCCGGCCGAGACCCGCGAGATGATCAAGACCGGTGGATTCGACGCCGTCTGCTTCACCTCGTCCTCGACCGTGCGCAACCTCGTCGGCATCGCCGGCAAGCCGCACGCCCGCACGTTGGTCGCGTGCATCGGCCCGAAGACGGCCGAAACCGCTATCGAGTTCGGTCTGCGCGTCGACGTGCAGCCCGAGACCTCGCAGGTGGGACCGCTGGTGGAGGCTCTCGCCGAGCATGCTGCTCGTCTGCGCGCCGAAGGTGCTTTGCCGCCCCCGCGCAAGAAGTCTCGAAGGCGCTAGCGCACCCGTGAGGGGTTGAGGAGTCTGTGGACTCCTCAACCGCTCACAGGTTCCGACGAAGGAGGGCTACTTCTCGTGTTTCCCACTCATCGCCCTCGCCGGCTCCGGCGCACTCCTGCGCTCC
Source organism: Rhodococcus sp. RCBS9 (assembly GCF_029457415.1). Classification (NCBI taxonomy): domain Bacteria; kingdom Bacillati; phylum Actinomycetota; class Actinomycetes; order Mycobacteriales; family Nocardiaceae; genus Rhodococcus; species Rhodococcus sp. RCBS9. The sequence goes on from NZ_CP120422.1 coordinate 4,366,257, forward strand.
GGCGACTCGTGGCAGAGACCTCGCTCGAACCCCGGCACCTCGTTTTGCCGATGTTCGTCGCCGACGGCATCGACGCACCGCGTGAGATCAGTTCCATGCCAGGCGTTTTCCAGCACACTCTCGATTCGCTGCGGTCCGCAGCGGTGGAAGCGGTGGAAGCCGGCGTCGGTGGCCTGATGCTGTTCGGTGTTCCGAAGGCGGAGGACAAGGATCCCCAGGGGTCCGGTGCCTCCGATCCCGACGGAATCCTCAACGTCGGATTGCGCGCTCTGGCAGACGAACTCGGCGATTCGACGGTCATCATGGCCGATACCTGCCTCGACGAGTTCACCGATCACGGCCACTGCGGCGTGTTGACTGCCGGCGGCGCTGTCGACAACGACGCGACCTTGATCCGATACGTCGAAATGGCTCTCGCACAAGCTGAATCGGGTGCGCACCTGCTCGGTCCCAGCGGCATGATGGACGGTCAGGTGGCTGCGATCCGCGGTGCACTCGATGCTTCGGGGTATGTCGATGTCGGTCAGCTCGCCTATGCCGCGAAATATGCGTCAGCGTTCTACGGCCCGTTCCGTGAAGCCGTCGGATCCTCACTGCAAGGCGACCGTCGTACGTATCAGCAGGACGGCGCCAATCGCCGCGAGTCGATGCGCGAGGTAGACCTCGACGTCGCCGAGGGCGCCGACATGGTGATGGTCAAGCCTGCAATGTCCTACCTGGACATTCTGCGTGAGACCGCCGACCGGTCCCCGGTTCCGGTCGCTGCGTACCAGATCTCGGGGGAGTACTCGATGATCACCGCGGCCGCGCAGAACGGCTGGATCGATCGGGACGCGGCGATTCTCGAATCGCTCATCAGCATTCGCCGCGCCGGTGCCGACGTGGTCCTCACGTACTGGGCGTCGGAAGTTGCCGGATGGCTGTGACGGAGTCACGCATGGTGGCTGCGCCGGTATCGACCGATACGCTGGTGTCATGACCGAGCAGTGGCCGCCGTCGCGCCAGGAACCGCCCCGCCGGGAACCTCCCTACGAGAACCAGCCGTTCGAGAATCAGCCGTACCGCGAACTCGGACCGATGCCGACGGGTCAGATCCCGGGATACGGCCCCGGTTCCAACGGATACCCGGGACCTGCGCCGAAACCCGAGCCGCCGACGGACGTCGTGACTGCGATTCAGTTGTGGTGGGCTGTGACGGCGCTGGGGTTGGTCCAGGGCGGCGCGATGATCTGGATGCTGCTCGGGCAGAAGTCGATGTTCGTCGACGAGATGCTCAGAAATCAGGCAGCTGTCGACGCCGGTCTGACGCGTTCCGACGTGGAGGGCATGTTCCCACTGGTCATCGTGTTCTCTGCGGTATTGGTCGTGATCGTCACCGCGGTGTTCCTTCTGTTCGTGCGCGCGATGAGTCGCGGCAAGAACTGGGCTCGAATGTTGCTGACGTTCTGTGGCGTCTTCATGCTGGTCTCCGCGATCCCGGTGATCTTCGGGCTCGGCGGCGACGGCGGCGCGGCCACTCTGCTGTTCGGCGGAGCGGAAATCCTGCAGGCAGTTGCTGCTGTCGGGGCGATCGTGATGATGCACCGAAAAGAGTCCAATCCGTACTTTCTTCGTTTCCCCCCGGCGGGGAACCGGTAGGTAGCTCGGGGTACTGTGAAACGGGTCACTGAAGTAGTAGGGGAGAGGTCGGACGCGATGAGTTCTCAGGAAGCCCTGCGTACGGAAAGCACCCACGACGCGCCACTGCGCCAACGTGGTTCACGCACCGAAGTGATCTTGTTCGCGATCCTCGGAGCCTCTGTTCTGGTGACACTCCTGATGCTCATGATTCCGGGCATCGTCAGCGGATAGCGCACACTTGAACCCGTGAGTATCTCTACGAAGGTCAGGCGCCCGACGGCTGTCGAGGCAGCATTCTGGCTGTGGATCGCCAGCGCGTTCCTGCTCATACTCTTCGGCCTGATCAATGTCACCAGCGCTTCGTATTCGTTGCGTGAGCAGTTCACCGATCAAGGCGTTTCTGCCGGAAACATCGACATCTACGTCACCTTCGTGCGGGTGTCAGGGCTGGTTCTGCTGTTGACCGGCCTCGCGATCGGCGGCCTCGCCGGTCCCACTCGCGCCGGAAGGGCGTTGTGCCGACGGATCCTGGTGATCGTGTCCGGAGTGTTCGCGGTGCTGCAGATCGCGCTGGTCGTGGCCGGGATCAGTACCGTGCTCGCGCTGGTTGTTCCCGTCATGCTGATCTGTGCCTGCGTCGCGATCTACCGCGACACCACCCGAAGTTGGTTTGCCCGTGGCTGATCGCGCGCCGGAAATCGGCCCGGACGTTCTGTACTACGAACCGGGTTCTCGGTGGTGGGCCATCGCGTTCGGTCCGATCTTCTGCCTGATCGCCTTGGTCATCGAACTGTTCACGGGCCCGGTGGTGCATTGGTTCGGTCTGGCGATGTTCGCCGTGATCCTCACCGGATTGGTCTACGTGCAGGTGATCGCAGCACGGCGGCACGCGAGCGTACTTCTGACCGCGACCACGTTGCGTCAGGGAACCGAAGAGGTGCCGATCACCGAGATCGCCGAGGTGTTCCCGGAGTCCGACGACGCTGCCTACGAGGACGAAATGGAACCGTGGGAAACGGCACGCGCGCTCGGTGAGCTGTCCGGAGTGCCCAGGCGTCGGCACGGTATCGGCTTACGTTTGACCACCGGGGGATTGGTGCGGGCGTGGGCAAAGGACGATCAGGCACTGCGCGAGGCGTTGAGTCAGGTCGTTGTGGTTGGTGTCGAACCGGACGGGTCTGCCGATGACTGAGCCACAGCCATCCCCGCGTGTCGACGTGAAGACGTGGATCGGTGTACTCGGTATCGTCGCCGCAACGATTCTGGCGGTCGTGTGCTGGCGAGCGGGTACGACGACGTCCGACTTCGGACCGATACTGGAGGGCGCTCCACCGTTCGAGAGCACGCACTACGACGGTCTCTGGATCTCGGGCGCCGGGTTGTCGATTCTGGTTGCGGGGCTGATGGCCATCGATGTCGTGCGCCGCGTCCGGGTGGGCTTCGTCGCATCGCAGTAGCCCTCATACGGGTAGGGGGTATAGTTGCGGTATGAGTAGTTACAGCCCCGAGCAGGACGATCTGCTCAAGCGCCTTCGTCGTATCGAAGGTCAGGTAGCCGGAATTTCACGCATGGTCGCAGACGACCGGTACTGCATCGACGTGCTCACCCAGGTATCCGCCGCGACGAGCGCGTTGCAGTCCGTGTCCCTGAAGCTTCTCGACGCCCACCTTGCGGGTTGCGTCGTCGAAGCTGCCAAGCAGGGTGGTCCGGAAGCGGACGTCAAGATCAAGGAAGCTCAGGCGGCCATCGCTCGCCTCGTTCGTTCGTAAGGTGTCGGTCCGTCACTCCGTGATGGACCGCGCGAGCGCCCGGGCGGAGAAGCTCACGAAGTACTCGGGTGTGACTTCTTTGGCGATGTTGATGACGATGGTGTCCGACAGGCCTTTGAGTCCGGAGAGCACGAGATGGATCAACGCGGGGTCGTCGATCAACCGGCTCCCTTCGGCTGCAGCAGATTCGGTGAGCGCTCGAATCAATGCCGAGTTGTAGACCGCTACGGATGCGTGAAGTTCCCGCATGCTTTCTCGGTCGGACCCGGCCATGCCTTCGATGTCGCGCCAAGTCGTGGTGAGTCGACCCACCCGTGCCCAGTGCCGAGCAAACTCGGAAATCATGGACTCGAGTAAGGCGCTCAGTCCCTGCTCGCGGGGGAGCGAGTTCACGAAGTCCGCCATTTCCAGCTGACTTTCGCTGAGGAGGGCGGCGAAGATGTCCTGCTTGTCGACGAAGTACTGGTAGATCAGGCCAGTGCTGGTGCCGGCTCGTTTGGCGACAGCGCGGATCGTGAGCGCGGAGTAGCCTCCTTCGTCCAGAAGCGAGATCGCCGCGTCGAGAGTTCGGCGTCGACGCACTTCGGCGTCGCCGTAGATCGACTTGCTGCTGGTACTGCTCATTTGATCACCGTAGTCGCGGTGGTCGGCATCCTCAATTCACATCGAACACTGTTCGTTGTCGAGCGCCGTCCAGAATTCGATGTGACTCAGATCATAGAATGAACATTGTTCGAAATAGAATGAACATCGTTCATTCTGGTGTTACGGTATGGCGCAGACCACATCGAGGCCAGTGCAAAGTGCTGGACACTCTGCGGTCGGCCTGACCTTTCTTCCCGTATCGATCGGGAGGTCTACACAGTTGTGGAGTACCTATGACACGCACTAACGATGAACGCGCGGCGATCGACATCGCCGCTGCGGCTGGAGAACTTCTGCTCGACCATCGGAAATCCCTCGGCGAAAACGACGGTGATGTCGCGACTTTCAAGAACGCGGCCGATCGGCTCAGTCACGAATTCATCGTCGCCGAACTTGCCCGACGCTTTCCTGCGGATGCAGTGCTGTCGGAGGAAGGGGCTGACGACCTCGCGAGGCTGGCTGCGGATCGGGTGTGGATCGTCGACCCTCTCGACGGCACCCGTGAGTACGGCGAGGCCGGACGACCGGACTGGGCCGTTCATGTTGCACTGACCGAAAACGGTGTCCTCACAACCGGTGCGGTCGCAATGCCTGCCCTTGGCGTCACCTATTCGAGCAGCGATGATCGAACCGAACGGGATGCCGCGACGCCGGTTCGAGTCGTCGTATCGCGGACGCGTCGTCCGGAACCGGTCATGCGCATGGCCGACTCGATGGGCGCGGAGTTGATCGAAATGGGATCCGCCGGAGCCAAAGCAATGGCGGTCGTCTCGGGTGAGGCAGACATCTATGCACATGCGGGCGGACAGTACGAGTGGGATTCGGCGGCGCCCGTTGCTGTCGCACGTGCTGCGGGACTGCATGTTTCGCGTATCGATGGCAGCGAACTGCGCTACAACCAGGAAAACCCGTGGTTGCCGGATCTGCTGATCTGCCGACCCGAACTCGCCCCGAAAGCACTGGAGGAACTGGGCCGATGACCGCGACACTGACGCACCTCGAACGACTCGAAGCCGAGAGCATTCACATCATGCGTGAAGCTGTTGCCCAGAGCGAGAACCCGGTGATGTTGTACTCGGTGGGCAAGGACTCCGCCGTGATGCTGCATCTGGCGCGCAAGGCCTTCTATCCGTCGAAGCTGCCGTTTCCGCTTCTGCACGTCGATACCACGTGGAAGTTCCGTGAAATGTACAAACTTCGTGACAGTACCGCTGCTGCAGGCGATCTCGATCTGATCGTCCACACCAACCCGGACTGCGTGAAGCAGGGGATCAACCCGTTCACTCACGGCAGCGCTGTCCATACCGATATGTGGAAGACCGAAGGCCTCAAACAAGCCCTCGATCACTACAAGTTCGACGCTGCATTCGGCGGCGCCCGACGTGACGAAGAAAAATCCCGCGCCAAGGAACGCATCTTCTCGATCCGATCAGCTGCGCACCGTTGGGATCCCAAGCAGCAGCGACCGGAACTGTGGCGGATGTACAACGTCCGCAAAGCGCCGGGCGAGAGCCTGCGCGTCTTCCCTCTCTCGAACTGGACCGAGCTGGATGTGTGGGAATACATACGCCAGGAAGAGATTCCGATCGTTCCGCTGTATTTTGCCGACAAGCGGCCCGTCGTCGAGCGGGACGGTGCGCTGATCATGGTCGACGACGACCGGATGCCGTTGCTGCCGGGAGAGACTCCGGAACTCAAGAGCGTTCGTTTCCGCACCCTCGGCTGCTACCCGCTGACCGGAGCCGTCGAATCGACCGCCACGAGCCTGACCGAGATCATCTCGGAAATGTTGCTCACCACCACTTCCGAACGCCAGGGACGGGTCATCGACCACGACTCCAGTGCGTCGATGGAGAAGAAGAAGCAAGAGGGGTACTTCTGATGACTGTTTCCTCGGATCTGATCGCTGACGACATCGAGGCGTACCTCGAACGTCATGCGAACAAGAGCATGCTGCGATTCATCACGTGCGGCAGCGTCGACGACGGCAAGAGCACCTTGATCGGCCGTCTGCTCTACGAATCGAAACTCGTCTTCGACGACCAGTTGACGGCGCTCGAAGCCGATTCGCGCAAGAGCGGAACCCAGGGGGAGGGGCTCGATTTCGCGCTCCTGGTCGACGGTCTCGCCGCCGAACGTGAGCAGGGCATCACGATCGACGTCGCCTACCGCTACTTCACGACCGAGCGACGCAAGTTCGTCGTCGCCGATACTCCGGGGCACGAGCAGTACACCCGAAACATGGTGACGGGCGCGTCGACCGCCGATCTTGCTGTGATCCTTGTCGATTCCCGCAAGGGGATACTGACTCAGACCCGCCGGCACTCGTATCTGGTGTCGTTGCTGGGGATCAAGCACGTGGTGCTTGCCGTGAACAAGCTCGACCTCGTCGACTACTCGCAAGAGGTCTTCGATGCCATTACCGCGGATTACGCAGAGTTCGCTCACGAGATCGGTCTGGACGGGTTCGTCGCCATCCCGATGTCGGCATACATGGGTGACAATCTCACCGAGCGCAGTGCGAATACCCCGTGGTATTCCGGACCAAGCCTGATCGAGCATCTCGAAAGCGTGGACATCGACGATGCTGCCGCCGCGGCTCCGTTCCGGATGCCGGTGCAGTGGGTCAACCGGCCGGACCTCGACTTCCGCGGATTCTCCGGCCAGATCGTTTCAGGCACCGTATCTCCCGGAGATCCCATCCGCGTGCTCCCCAGTGGAAAGACGTCCACAGTCGAGCGCATCGTGACCATGGGTGGCGACCTCGACGTTGCCGGTGCGGGCCGCTCGGTCACCATCACGCTCGCCGACGAGATCGACATCAGTCGCGGTGATGTGCTGTCCATCGGCGACAATCCGCCGGCCGTAGCCGATCAGTTCGAGGCCTGCATCGTCTGGATGGGTGAGGCTCCCATGCTGCCCGAACGGCCGTTCCTGTGCCAGATCGGTACCGTCACAGTCACTGCGCGCATCACCAAACCGAAACACAAGATCAACGTCAACACTCTCGAGAAGACCGCAACGACTACTCTCGAGCTCAACGAAATCGGTGTGTGCAACCTCAGTTTCGATCGACCGGTCCCGTTCGACCCGTACGTCGGCAACCGTGACACCGGTAGCTTCATCCTCATCGACCGCCTTACCAACGGCACTGTCGGTGCGGGCATGATCACGCACTCGCTGCGTCGATCGGACAACATTCACTGGCAATCCGTCGACGTCGACGAGGCCGCGCACACCAGGCTCAAGGGACACCAACCCGCAGTTCTGTGGTTCACCGGTCTCTCCGGTTCGGGAAAGTCGACCATCGCGAACGATGTCGAGCGTCAACTGCACGCACTCGGCGCGCACACCTACCTCCTCGACGGAGACAACGTCCGTCACGGGCTGAATCGAGACCTCGGATTCACCGAAGCCGACCGCGTCGAGAACATCCGTCGCGTCACCGAGGTCACCCGACTGATGGCGGACGCCGGTCTGATCGTGCTCGCGTCCTTCATTTCACCGTTCGAGGCCGAGCGTCATGCCGCCCGCGAATTGATCGGCGACGAACAGTTCGTCGAAATCTTCGTCGACACCGCGCTTGCCGTCGCAGAGGAGCGAGATCCCAAGGGGCTGTACAAGAAGGCTCGACGGGGCGAGTTGGTGAACTTCACCGGCATCGATTCGCCGTACGAACCGCCGCAGAACCCTGACATTCACATCGACACCAGTGTCACGACGACCGAGGACGCTGCGATCGCGATCGTCGACCATCTCCGCGCCCGCGGAACCATTTCTTGATCCGCCTGAACACGAGGAGCATCCATGCCTGACAGGGCTGAAATAGTTTCTGCCGTAGAAGATTACGTCAAGTGTCTCGGAAGTCACGACGTCGACGGACTGGTTGCGCTGTTTGCGCCCGACGCAGTTCAACACGAACCGCTGGGGGTCCAGACCTACCGCGGAATCGACGAGATTCGCGAATTCGATACCGCGAACGCGCAGGTCGATTTCACAGTCAGCCTGCTCGGTCCGATTTCGGTGACGGGAAAGTACGCAGCCATGCAGCTTCGGGTGCAGCGCGCCGGTATCCCTGACTTCGCTGCCACCGATGTGTTCGAGTTCGACGAGAACGGCAAGATCATCTCCCTGAGTGTTGTTCTCGATCCGCAGGCGCTGTGCTGACCCATCAGGGCCTGCTGGCAGGCAAGGTTGTCGTCGTCTCGGGAGTGGGCCCGGCGCTGGGTCGTTCGATTGCGCTGCAGAGTGCGGCGGCCGGAGCGAAGGTTGTTCTGGCTGCCCGCACACCCGAGCGCTTGGAATCGGTGGCAAGGGAGATTCGAGACCGCGGCGGAATCGCGTTGGCCGTCCCGACGAACCTCACCGACATCGATTCGATCGCTTCGTTGGCGGAGACAACTGTCGCTGAGTTCGGTGCGGTGCATTGCTTGGTGAACAACGCATTTGTTCAACCCGCGCAGGTCCCGCTCCTGGACGCCGACGTGGTGTCCATCCAGTCGGGCATCGACATCAACTTGCTCGCGGCGTTGAACGTCACCAGAGAATTTGCTCCGGCATTGATCGAGTCGCACGGGTCCGTCGTGATGGTCACGTCCATGGTGTTGCGCAACCAGCTTCCCGGGTTCGGGGCCTACCGCATCATGAAATCCGGGCTCCTGGCAATGGCACGCAGTTTGTCGATCGATCTCGGTCCCAAGGGCGTTCGAGTCAATTCGGTTGCTCCCGGCTATATCTGGGCGGACTCGGTCAAGAACATGTTCGAGAAGAAGGCGGCGGCGGCAGGAGTCGACCCCAAGATGATCTACGACGAGATCGCAGCGGGCGCCGATCTGCGCCGATTGCCGGAGCCAGATGACATCGCAAACGCTGTCGTCTTCCTCCTGTCCGATTCAGCGAGGGCCATCACAGGGCAATGTCTCGACGTCAACTGCGGTCACACGCACCACTGATCAACTCATACAAGGACTAGCCATGACACAGGATTACGACGGCATCGGTTCCATCGATGACCTGCACCAGGCTGCGCGCGAGGCGGCCGGGTACGAAAACTTCGGCAGCGAAAGCTATCTCGAAGGACTTCGAGTTCTCCTCGAGTCGTTCCAGAACGAGGCCGACCTCACTCCTCACGGCAAGGTGATCGCTCGCAAGATGATCGTCGGAGCGCTCGCGGGTCGCCTGACCAGTGAGGCCGGATTCGCGAAATATCCAGAGCACGTAAATGTTCCGATCGAACGCCCGATCTTCGTGGTCGGGTTGACCCGCACCGGCAGCACCGCGCTGCACCGTTTGCTCGGTGCCGACCCAGCGCATCAGGGCGCCGAGATGTGGCTCGCCGAGACGCCGCAGCCGCGCCCCGAGCGCGACACGTGGTCGGAGAACGAAGATTACGTTCGCTCCGACGCCTTCTACCGTGCTCGCCAGCGTAACGAGGCAGACCTGATGAAGGTTCATTTCATGGGGGCGGAGGAGGTCGAGGAATGCTGGCGGCTGCTGCAGCAGACGATGCTCTCGACCGCGTTCGAGACGGTGGCGTACGTGCCGAGTTACACCCGGTGGCTGGCGGAGCAGGACTGGACCGAAACATATGCGCGGCACAAGAAGAACCTGCAGTTGATCGGGCTGCACGACCAGGACAGACGGTGGGTGCTCAAAAGCCCGAGCCATGTCTTCGCGATCGACGAGATCATGTCGGTCTATCCGGATGCACTGTTCGTTCGGACCTTCCGAGACCCGTTGACATCGATGGCGTCCACCTTCAGCCTCGTAGAGCAGGGCGGACACGACATGTCGAGGGCCTTCGATCGTCCGGCCATCGGGCGCACGCAACTGGAGTTGTGGGCGCGAGGGAATGCGAACTTCAACAATGCCCGTAGCCGTTACAACCCCGATCAGTTCATCGACGTCGACTACAAGGACTTCATCGCCGATGCGGTCGGCACCGTCGAGAAGATCTATGCACAGTTCGCCCTGCCCTTCACAGACGACGCCCGCGCCGCGGTGGAGGCGTCGCATCAGGCCAGCCTTGCCGAGCACCGTCGTCCGTCGCATCGCTATTCGCTCGAGGATTTCGGCGTGAGCGCTGCCGACGTCGAAGCGAAGTTCGCCACCACACCCTGAAGCCCTCCGGCCCTGTGCGCCTTTTTGGTAGTGCCGACTACCAAAAAGGCGCACAGGGCGAAGCCCCAACCGAAACAAGGAGATTCACATGAATGCTGTTTGGGAAAAGTTCTGCGCAGATCTGCTCGAGGTCGGAAAGGTCCTGGAAGACGAGATCGTCCCTCAGGATCCGCTGACTCAAGCCGAGGGCGTCCGCTACCTGAGTCGGTTGCTTCGGTACGGCACGATCAACTGTGTCGAGTACACCGATCCGCGGTGGCCGCAGTTCTCGTCGGCTCCGAACCCGAACATGATGACGAAGATCGGTGCCGACAACCCGGACAACGTCTACATGCGCGCCAACATTTCCGGTAAGTACAACTACCGGATCATCGGCACCCGAGGCACCGTCCCGCTGATCACCTTCGGCTCGCGCGTAAATCGGTACCACATCGACGGCACCATGCTGCAGACCGGCGATCTGCATATCCACGACCTCGAGGTCGACGAGAACGGCCGTTTCGAGTTCATCGCGAGCGTCGACAAGCCCGATGAGGGCGCTTGGCTGCCTTTGGCGCGCGACAGCAACCTCATCTCCGTTCGGCAAACTCACCAGGATCGACGCAACGAGGTTGTCGGTGATCTGACCATCGAATGCCTGAACCCTGACGGGGAGTTCGTCCCGTTGAGTCCGGAAGAGATCGGCGAGCGTCTCACCAAGTCCGTCGGGATCGTGAAGGGGATGGCGGAGACCTTCCTGGAATGGTCGCGCAAATTCCAGCCGCACACCAACGAGATCTTCGACTGGGGACAGGACTACTTCCAGGATGCCGGCGGCGATCCGACGATCTTCTACTTCCACGGTTACTGGAAGCTCGCCGAGGACGAGGCGTGGGTCATCGAGACCGAGGTTCCGAACTGCGAGTACTTCAACTTCGTGCTGCAGAACTTCTGGGTCGAGTCCCTCGACTACAACCGCACGAACATCTACATCAACAATCACACCGCAAAGCTCAACGACGACGGCACCATGACAATCGTCGTGGCGGCGAAGGATCCGGGTTATGGCAACTGGATCGACACCGATTCGCATGCCGAGGGGACATGGGCGCTGCGCTGGATCAAGGCGGACTCGCACCCGATCCCGACGTCGAAGGTAGTCAAGATCTGACACGCTGGCGGAGATTGGGAACGTATGTACACCAGGAAGATTAGGTTCGGCCCTCGCTTTGTCGCGCTCGGGCTTGCCGGTGCATTGATGTTGGCCGGCTGCGCGTCGAGCAGTGGGGACAACTCGGGATCGGCTTCACCGAGCAGTAGTGGCGCAGCTGGTTTTGTGGGCGCCCCAGATGTGGGGGAGCGGATCGACGGCGGTGTTCTCACCTTCGGGTCCTATTCGTTCCCTTCCTCGTTGGACCCCACGAGAACGCAAGCCGCCGGTTCGACCGGCGGAACCGAAATGGCCGCGATTTACGACACGCTGGTACGCAGCGACTCCACAAACGGGAGCTTCGTGCCACAACTCGCGAAGACACTGTCGAACAACAGCGACTTCACTTCGTACACCGTCACTTTGGCTGATGACCTCACCTTCAGCGACGGAAGTCCGCTCGACGCGGAAGCGGTGAAGTGGAGTATCGATCGATTCGTGGCAGGCAAGGGTGATGTATCGCAGACCTGGCTCAACATCGTGGATCGGATCGAGACGCCCGACGCCACCACAGTCGAATTCGTGCTCGAGCGGCCCTGGCGTCAATTCCCGGCGCTGTTGTCGCTCGGGCCCGGAATGATCGTTGCGCGAAGTTCAGGGGGAGAGGCAGGGTCGGTTTCAGGAACCGGGGAGGGAGCGTTCACACCGATCGGGGCGGGTCCGTTCACCTTGGCCAAGTTCGCCCCGCACGAAGAACTGGTACTCGCCGCACGCACGGATTATCAGGGCGGTAAACCTCCACTGGACACAGTGCGGTTTGTTCCCACGTCGGGTGCGCAGTCTCAGTACGAATCGTTGAAGAGCGGCCAGATCGACATGACGTACATTCTCCGCGACGAGGCCGTGATCGAACAAGCTCTCGACGACGGATACTCGGGTTACCTCAGTCCGACCGGACAGAACGGGATCGGCACGATCAACAACCGTGAGGGCAAGCCCGGGGCCGATGTTCGCGTCCGTCAGGCGATCGCCTACGGGGTGGATCCGGCGGCGGTCAATACCCGGGCGAACAACGGATTGGGCACCGCCAGTTCCGAACTGGTCCCGCAGACGTCACGTTGGTACAACAACACAGCAGGCATTCCGTTCGATCAGGTGAAGGCAAAGGCGCTGCTCGATCAAGCGAAGTCCGACGGGTACGACGGGAAACTCCGCTACCTCACCACCTCGGAGCCGAGCCAACAGGCGACGGCACTGACGGTTCAGGCTTCGCTGAACGCGATCGGTTTCGACGTCACCATCGACTACGCGACCGATGTGACCGATCTGGTTCGACGGGTATACAAGGACCACGATTTCGACATGACCAGAGGTGGCGCTCCGGTCGGAGAAGAAGCGCCGTACCTCAATTTGTACAACAGTATGGCCAGTGATTCGAAGAACAACCCGTCCGGCTTCGCGGACCCGGAGATGGACGCGATGATCACAGCTGTGCAGACGGCATCGACGGACAATGCTGTCCGTGAGGCGATCAGCAAGGTGCAGGAGTACGCCAACGCGACTGTGCCTTACGTGATCTGGGGGCCGGCGTCGGTGTTGACCGCATGGGACGGCAACGTTCACGGCGTCGTTCGCAACATCACCGACATTATGTTCTTGGGCGGCGCTTGGATCTCGCCCAACGGCGAAACGGTGGAACGATGAAGTGGTCCTTGGCGGGTGCGATGATCGACGCGCTGGAACTGTGCGAGTTGGCGCAGGTCGCCGAAGAGGTGGGGTTCGACGGAATCGCGATGCCGGATTCCGTGTTCTATCCGGAGCAGGTGTCGGCGCCGTACCCGTACACTGCTGACGGGAAGCGGATGTGGGCGCCCGAGACGCCGATGCCTGATCCGTTCATTGCCATGGCGGCGATGGCGGCCGTCACATCGCGAATTCAGTTCTACACCAACGTGTTCAAACTTCCACTGCGCGATCCGCTGTTGACTGCCAAGCAGGTCGCGACCATGGCCGTGATGTCGAGGAACCGCGTCGCTCTCGGCGTCGGTTTGTCCTGGATTCCCGAGGAATTCACCTTCACCGGTACCGAGATGCGCACCCGCGGCGCGCGTACCGACGAAGCCATCGAGATCATCAAGGCGGTGTGTGCGGGACGTGGGCCGGAATGGGTCGAATACCACGGCAAGCACTACGATTTCGACGCTCTGATGATCAGTCCTGCTCCGGAGATTCCGGTTCCGATCTACATCGGTGGGCACAGCGAACCGGGGTTGCGTCGTGCAGCCAGGCTGGCTGACGGTTGGATGTCGGTGAACACGACCAAAGCCGAATTAGCCTGCGCCATCGATCGTCTCACGGAATTGCGGGTCGAGTACGGTCGTGCCGATGTTCCTTTCGGCGTCAACGTCTCGCCGACGGATGTTCGTGATCTGGACGGATATCGCGAACTCGAGACTCTCGGAGTCACGGAAATCAGAGTTTTGCCCTGGTATCACTACGGAGTTGACTCCGGTGATCGTCAGGGACGACTCGACTCCGTTCGGCGGTTTGCCGAGGAGGTCATCGCTCAGTACTGATCGATCAGCGTCTGCATCGCCCGGCCGTAGAGTTTTGCCAACTCGTCGCGATCTGCGGACTGGGGGATACTCTCGTCGCTGAGGACGCTCAACAGCCCGGACACCTGGGCGGAGACCAGGAGTGCGCGGGTGTACGCGTCTTCGCCGTCTAGACGAGCGGCGAGATTGGTGGCGAATACTCCGGTCATGTCTCGGAGTCGCTCCCGGATGCGTGGACTGTCCGACGCTCGCATGAGCGCTGTGTACACCGACAGCATCCGGGCGTCGGCCTTGCCCAGGACGAAGGCGGCGATTCGCTCACCGAGGGTGTCGAGTGGGCCGTCGAACTGGCCTTCGAAGTAGTCCGCAACCGGCGTGGTTTCCAGGAACAGTGCTTCTTTGGACCCGAAATGCCGGATGACCAGGGCCGGATCGATTCCGGCAACTTTGGCGATGGCGCGAACTGACGTGCCGCCGAACCCGTGCTCGCCGAACAGTTGGAACGCCGCCGCGCGAATCGCCTCGGATGTCGAGGGTTGCTCCTGCTCTGGCGTGTGCCTCGTGGGTGTCACGACATCGACCTCTGTGCTCGCTCGCCGACCGCGTTGTCAACGGCGTTGACTATAACGTGTCAACGGTGTTGACTGTTGAGTCTGTCAACGGTGTTGACAGCTAGATGCGGTTAGTGAAGAGAGCGTGGAATATGACAGATACCGACGTCCGAGTACCCAGCGAAGAAGTTGTCGATCCGCCGACCAATTGGAAGATGGTGGGCAGTGGACTCGCATTTCCGTTGTTCTTCGTCATCATGTTCTGCCTGTGCTACGTCAGCGCCTTCCATTCGCCGACGCCGAATCAGGCACCGATCGTGGTGGTCGGGTCGCCGTCCGTCACGGCCCCGCTGATCGACGGAATCCAGGCTTCGTCGGGTGACAAGTTCGACATCGTTGCCACAGCCAACGCCGCCGACGCACTCTCTCGGATCGACAACCGCGATGCGATCGGCGCCATCGAGATCGGTGACACCGTGACCGCACATATCGCCACCGGCGCGGGCGCCTCGACGGTTTCCGTGGTGAGCAGCTTGGCGCATTCGGTTGCGGAGCAGACGGGGCAGCAGGTCACGGTGATCGACTCGGCGCCTGTCACGGCGCGAGACTCCTCGACCGTCGGACTCTTCTACTTCCTGATCGTCTGCACCCTCGGTGGCTACCTGACCATCACGGTGCTCAGTCAGGTTGCGCCGAGAATGCGGTTGCGAGAGCAGTATTCGATCCTGGCCGGTGCGGCGATACTCACCCCGCTCATAGCCTTCGGCATCACCAGCATCTTCATGCACGCCTTCGGGGCGTCATTCGGCCAGATCCTGCAACTGCTGGGAATCTCGATGGTTTACACGTTCACCGTCGGTGCGGTGAGCATTCTGCTCAATCGACTGCTCGGCCAAGCCGCGATCTTCGCGGTGCTGACGGTGCTCGTTTTCATCAACTTCCCGAGTTCGGGTGGTGCCATTCCGGTGTCGTTCCTGCCGGGATTCTGGCAGCACATCCATTCGTTCTGGCTCGGATCGGCAGCCATGGAGCCCATCCGCTCCGTCATCTACTTCAGTGGCAACGGCGCCGGACCGCACCTGCTCGTTCTGGGGATCTGGCTGGTCGCGGCACTCGGCCTGACCGGACTGCTCGCCTCTCGCCAGTCGAAAAAGGCAGCAGCGCACTGAGTGTGGTGGGGCCGGCGATTGCCGACCCCACCCGAACCCTTTACTTCAGCCGTACCGCGTCGGTGCCCGGTCCGTCGAGCATCGCGGACCCCAGCAGGATGTCCGGAATGCCGAACCCGTCGATCAGTGTCTCGACGTGGGGGCGCAGGGTGCGGCAACGCTCGTTGATTCCGCGCGTCACGGCCTTCGAACGCTCCACCGACAGATGCCGGTGCTCCATGAACCAGGCCTTGTCCTCTTCGATCACGGACAGTGCGTAGAGATCGCACACCTCGCCGAAGAGTTCCTTTGCGGTCTCGTCCTCACACGAGTCGATGCCGGCGACGAATGCTTCCAGGATGACGCGCTCGATGTGCGCCTGAGCGGCTTTGAGCACGTGGTCCTGCACGAAGTTGAACGCGTCGAACGGGTTCTCCTCGCGCTTCTGCGCTGCCTGCAATCGCCTTGCCGCAGTGGCGAGTAGGTACTCTTCGCGGTCTTCGAACATCTTCATCTGGGTGCCGCGATTGAAGAGGCTGCCGTCCTCTTCGTTGTCCTGGCGAGTGTCGACGATCGTCTGCAGGATCTGCTGCGCTGCCGTGCGTTTCTTGACCACGTCGGAGACCGTCGTAGCGGCGAAGCGCATCCAGTCGACCGGGCTCATGCCGCGGACTTCGTCGGCGTAGGAGGTGAGGAGTTCTTTTGCGACCAACTGCGTCAGAACGTGGTTGTCACCCTCGAACGTGGTGAAGACGTCGGTGTCCGCCTTGAGTGCGGTGAGGCGGTTCTCGGCGAGATAGCCTGCGCCGCCGCAGGCTTCGCGTGCCTCCTGGATGGCCCGAGTGGCATGCCAGGTGTTGGCGGCCTTGAGTCCGGCGGCGCGACCTTCGAGTTCGCGCTGCTCCTGCGGATCCGGGTCGTCGCTGCTCTGGATGTCGTGCATCGCGGCTACGAGTTCGTTCTGTGCGAACTGCAGAGCGTACGAGCGGGCGATCAACGGCAGCAGACGCTTCTGGTGGACGAGGTAGTCCATGATCAGGACTTCGTCGTCACTCTTCGGAGCACTGAACTGCCTGCGCTGCAGGGCGTATCGACCGGCGATGGCCAATCCGACGCGGGCGGCCGCTGCCGCGGAACCACCGACGGTGACACGTCCACGAACCAGTGTGCCGACCATCGTGAAGAAACGACGGTTCGGGTTCTCGATCGCCGAGCTGTACGTGCCGTCCTCGGCGACGTCGGCGTAACGGTTGAGTAGATTCTCACGCGGGATGCGGACCTGGTCGAAGACGATGCGGCCGTTGTCGACTCCGGGCAGTCCACCCTTGAGCCCGCAGTCGGACGTCGTGACGCCGGGGAGGTCGTTGCCGGCGTCGTCACGAATCGGCACGACAAAGCAGTGGACGCCCTGACTTTCGCCTCCGGTGATCAGCTGTGCGAACACCGCTGCGACGGTGGCGTGCTGGGCAGCGCCGCCGATGTAGTCCTTGCGAGAGGACGGAGTGGGGGAGTTGACGACGAACTCGCCCGTCTCGACGTCGTAGGTCGCCGTGGTTTCGAGTTCCTGGACGTCGCTGCCGTGACCGGTCTCGGTCATCGCAAAGCAACCGAGCAGGTCCAGATCGATCAGCGGCTTGACGTACGCCTGGTGGTGACGCTCGGTGCCGAGGTTTTCGATGGCGCCGCCGAACAGACCCCACTGGACGCCGGCCTTGACCATCAGTGAGAGGTCGGACATCGCGAGCATCTCGATGCTGGTGACGGCGCCACCCGCGTCGCCCGTTCCGCCGTGAGAGACCGCGAAACCGTTTGCGGCGTACCCGAGATCGGCGAGGACCCGCATCTGTTCGAGAGCCTTGGAGCGCGCAATGGCGGTGTTGGGTGTGTAGTGCGGAGCAAAACGTTCGTCGTTCAATTCGCCGCGAACGCGCTCACGCACCTCCCGCCAGCGTCCGTCGAGTGTTGTCCTGAGGTGGTCCGCTGTGGTGGCCATGGAACCGACGATAGCGCGTAGCGCACCGCGGGCAACCCGGTTCGATCCCAACCTCACATTCAGCAGGAGCCCGCGGCACCCGCTTCGATTCCTTGGCGGAAGAGTTCCTTCTCGCTCTCGGACATAGCCTGGTACGAAGGGTCGTTCTCGACGATCTTCAGGAAGTCGGCGCCCGCCGTCTGGGTCGACGTGTCGCCGCTCTGAACACGCTGCTGAACGTAGACGGACACCGCCGAACACCCGCCGAGAAACGCGGGGTCGGTGCTCGTCGCCGCGGTGGTTCGAGCCGAGTCGGTGGCACTCGGCGGCGACGAAACTGTCGCCTTGTCGTCGTTCGAAGCGTCCGAACCACACGATGTGAGAAGAATCGCAGCCGAGACCATCAGCGTCGTCAACAGTCGCTTCATGCCCGGAATCGTCTCACGCGGGGCCCGGTTCGACCGGAAAACTCGCCTCGAGCACCGAAGTCCTACACCCTGTCGTTGTCAGATTCGACAGAACTGGGACACTGGAAGCCGTGACTGTGTCTTCCGGTGATCCCGACGTGCATGCAACGAACTCCGCTCGGCTCTTCGAACGTGCCGGCAACGTGATTCCGGGTGGCGTCAACTCGCCCGTCCGCGCGTTCGGTTCGGTCGGCGGAACACCGCGATTCATTCGCGAAGCATCCGGCTACACCCTCACCGACGTCGACGGAAACAACTACGTCGACCTGGTGTCGTCCTGGGGTCCGATGATTCTCGGGCACGCTCACCCGGCAGTCGTCGAAGCAGTTCGCGAAGCAGCCCTCGGAGGTCTCTCCTTCGGTGCGCCGACCGAAGGCGAAGTTGCTCTCGCCGAGGAAATCGTCGCCCGCGTCGCGCCCGTGGAAAAGGTTCGTCTGGTCAACTCCGGAACCGAAGCCACGATGAGCGCAGTCCGCCTCGCCCGCGGATTCACCGGGCGGACCAAGATCGTCAAGTTCTCCGGTTGCTATCACGGCCACGTCGACGCCCTTCTCGCCGACGCCGGATCCGGCCTCGCGACGTTTGGGCTGCCGACCTCTCCCGGCGTGACCGGCGCTCAAGCAGAAGACACCATCGTCGTGCGCTACAACGATCTCGACGCGGTGGCCGCGGCCTTCGCGGCCAATCCCGGCGCCATCGCGTGCGTCATCACCGAAGCTGCCGCCGGAAACATGGGCGCCGTCGCACCGCTTCCCGGTTTCAACGAGGGTCTGCGTCGTCTCACCCGTGAGCACGGCGCACTCCTGATCATGGACGAGGTGATGACCGGATTCCGCGTCAGTGCCTCGGGTTGGTACGGCATCGACAACGTCGCAGGCGACCTCTACACCTTCGGCAAGGTCATGAGCGGCGGCCTGCCTGCCGCAGCATTCGGCGGCCGCGCCGACATCATGGGCCACCTCGCACCGGACGGTCCCGTCTACCAGGCAGGCACCCTCTCGGGTAACCCCGTAGCCGTCGCCGCCGGACTCGCGAGCCTGCGCGCCGCCGACGCCGAGGTGTACGCCAAGCTCGGCCGGAACGCGACCGCCCTCGGCGACCTCATGACCCAAGCACTCACCGCCGAAGGCGTCGAACACCGAGTGCAGTACGCAGGCACCTTGGTGAGCGTGTTCTTCACCGAGAACACGGTGACCAACTACGACGAAGCCAAAGCCGCGCAGACCTGGCGATTCCCCGCCTTCTTCCACGCGCTGCTCTCCCGCGGCGTGTACCCGCCGCCGAGCGCGTTCGAAGCGTGGTTCGTCTCCGCAGCCCTCGACGATCGAGCCTTCTCGATCATCGCCGACGCCATGCCTCACGCAGCCAAGGCCGCAGCTGCTGCCGTCAAGCCCTGAGCAGTTCCAGTTCCAGAACACCGCACGCTTCCGACATCCATCATCTTCAGCGAGGACCCTCGACTGTGACCGACGCCGATCACCCCGACCACACGTCCACCCGCACCATCGTCCACGTCCTGCGCCACGGCGAAGTACACAACCCGCGCGGGATCCTCTACGGACGGCTCCCGGGTTTCCGGTTGTCGGTGGCGGGCGAAGCTCAGGCTCGTGCGGTCGCGTCGGTGCTCGCCGATCACGACATCACCCACGTGGTCGCGTCGCCGCTGCAGCGGGCACAAGAGACCGCGACTCCGATCGCCGAGGCACACAAGCTCGACATCGTCACGGACGAAAACCTGATCGAGGCAGGCAACGAGTTCGAGGGTCTCAAGGTTGCCGTCGGGGACGGTGCGCTCTCGCGTCCGCGTCACTGGTGGAAACTGCGTGACCCGTTCACCCCGTCCTGGGGCGAGCCCTACCTGCAGATCGCCCATCGCATGCTCGCAGCCGTCAATGCCGCACGCGTCGCGGCAGTCGGACACGAAGCCGTCGTCGTCAGCCATCAACTTCCGGTCTGGACACTGCGTCGATTCCTGCAGGGCGAGCGTCTCTGGCACGATCCCCGTCACCGTCAGTGTGGACTGGCCTCGTTGACTTCACTGGTCTACGAAGGCGACACCCTGGTCGACATCGTCTACTCCGAACCTGCCGGCGCCTCCGACCCGAGAGTGACAGGAGCATGATTTCGCGCCGCATCGCCGCAGCATTCGCAGCCGCTGCGTCGGCGATGCTTCTTCTCTCGTCCTGCGCGACCGGCGATGACGCCGTCGCACAGGGCGGAACTTTCGACTTCGTCTCACCGGGCGGACAAACCAAGATCTTCTACGATCCGCCGTCCGACCGAGGCACCATCGGCAAGCTCTCCGGGCCCGACCTGATGAACGAAGGTCAGAAGGTCGGTGTCGAGGACTTCGAGGGCAAGGTCGTCGTTCTCAACGTCTGGGGTCAGTGGTGCGGACCGTGCCGCGCCGAAGCCGACGACCTGGAACAGGTCTACGAGCAGACCAAGGATTCGAGCGTGCAGTTCCTCGGCATCAACGTCCGCGACGACACCAAGAACAAAGCGCAGGACTTCGTGGTCGACAACAAGGTCTCGTACCCGTCGATCTACGACCCGTCGATGCGTTCGCTGATCGCCCTCGGTGACGGCTACCCCACGTCGGTCATTCCGACGACGATCGTCCTGGACCGCCAGCATCGCGTCGCCGCGGTGTTCCTCCAAGAACTTCTCGCCGAGGATTTACTGCCCGTCGTCCAGCGAGTAGCTCAGGAAGACGCGCAGTAAAGATGACAACCACGACCACTACGCTGCTGGCCGGCAGCGACACATTGAGTGCCGGTGTGGGCGAAGCGTTTCAGAACGCGGCGTCGTCCGGTCCGCTTCTGCTCGCCCTCGGCGCCTGTGTGCTCGCCGGTCTGGTGTCGTTCGCTTCACCGTGCGTCGTGCCGCTCGTTCCCGGCTACCTGTCCTACCTGGCCGGCGTCGTCGGTGCCGACGCTCCCGCGATCACCGCCGAAGAGGCGAAGACGCGGACGATCACCCGGAGCAGTCGACTGAGGGTGGCCGGTGCGGCCGGACTGTTCGTCGCGGGCTTCACCGTTGTGTTCGTCCTCGCGACCGCGTCGGTATTCGGCGTGATCTCCACGCTGCTCGTCAACCGCGAGGTCCTGATGCGAGTGGGCGGTGTCGTCACCATCGCAATGGGTCTCGTCTTCATCGGGCTGATTCCGGCGCTGCAGAAGGACGTTCGTTTCGAACCGCGTCGCGTGTCGTCACTGGTGGGTGCGCCGCTGCTCGGGGGAGTGTTCGCTCTGGGCTGGACGCCGTGCCTCGGTCCGACATTGGCAGGCGTGATGTCCGTAGCGGCGGGAACCGACGGGATGACCGCCGCGCGTGGTGTCACGTTGATCGTCGCGTACTGCATCGGACTCGGCCTGCCGTTCATCATCTTGGCGCTGGGATCGGCGCGCGCGCTGACCGGCGTCGGCTGGTTGCGTCGTAATGCACGCACCATTCAAATTTTCGGCGGAATCATGTTGGTGGCAGTGGGAATCGCCCTCGTCACCGGCGCGTGGGACCAGTTCGTCGGCTGGGTTCGCGACGCATTTATCTCGGAGGTGACGCTGCCGATATGACAGCTGACGACAATAACGACCACCCGAAACCCGTGCTGCCGAAGCAGTCGGTGATCGGTCGAGTCGTTGCACTCGGGCGCAACACCTGGCGCGGGCTCACCTCGATGCGGACCGCGCTGGTACTGCTGTTCCTCCTCGCGCTCGCTGCGATCCCCGGCGCCCTGCTGCCACAGCGAACCCTCAACGAGGGCAAGGTCACCGACTACATCGCCGCGCGTCCGACGCTCGGTCCGTGGATGGACCGCCTCGAATTGTTCGACGTGTTCAGCAGTTTCTGGTTCACCGCGATCTATGCATTGCTCTTCATCTCGCTGGTCGGCTGCATCCTGCCGCGTTGCGTGGAGCACGCGAAGGCGCTGCGCACCCGTCCGGTGAATGCGCCGCGCAATCTTGCTCGCCTGCCGCACCACACCACGAGCGTCGTGGACGGCGAGACTCCCGACGAACTTGCTGCCCGGGTGTCGAAAGAACTGCGCGGGTGGCGCGTCGAAACGCGTCGCGGCGATTCGAAATCACGACGCGAAGGCGAGATCACCATCTCGGCGGAGAAGGGATACCTCCGCGAGTTCGGCAACCTCGTGTTCCACCTCTCGCTGGTCGGATTGTTGATCGCGATCGCCGCGGGCAAGTTGTTCGGCTACGAGGGCAATCGCATCGTCATCGCCAACGACGGCCCCGGGTTCTGCACGACCTCGCCGGCAGTGTTCGACTCCTTCGTCGCCGGTCTGAGCCTCGACGGCACCGGCATGACCCCGCTGTGTGTACGTGTGAAGAATTTCCAGGCCGACTACCTCGAGACCGGTCAGGCCGAGATGTTCACCTCGGACATCTCGTACCAGGCAGGCGACGACCTCGAGTCCGATACCTGGCGGGACACGACCATCCAGGTGAACCACCCGCTGCGGATCGCCGGCGATCGTGTGTACCTGCAGGGACACGGATACGCGCCGACGTTCACCGTCACGTTCCCGAACGGTGAGACCCGCACCGAGACGCTCCAGTGGCGTCCGGACGACGCCACGACGTTCCTGAGCAGTGGCGCGATGCGCTTCGACCCGCCGGGCGGCATGTATCCCGATGCGGACGAGCGTCGGAAGAATCAGATTGCCATCGAAGGATTGTTCGCGCCCACCGCGCTGTTCCACGGCAACCTGCTGTCGTCGAGTTACCCGGCGATGAACGATCCGGCAGTCGCCATCGACATCTACAAGGGCGACACCGGACTCGATACCGGTAACCCGCAATCGCTGTTCGAACTCAACACCGAACTGATCAATCAGGGCCGACTGGTCAAGCAGGATCGAGTCAATCTGTTTCCGGGGGAGAGCGCGACGCTTGCCGACGGAACCCAGGTGCGATTCGATGGTGCCGTCGACTTTGTGAACCTGCAGGTCTCCCACGATCCCGCTCAGGTGTGGGTGTTGGTTTCGGCGTTGACCATGATGGCGGGCCTACTCGTCTCGCTCGTGATCAAGCGTCGCCGCGTCTGGGCACGTATCTATCCAGATGACGAACGACGTACTGTAGTAGAACTTGGTGGGCTTGCCCGCACCGACCACGCAGGCTGGGGCGACGAGTTCGACCGCCTCGCCGACCGCTTGCTGAAAAGCAATCCGACCACCGCGGTGAACCAACCGCACGCGCAGGAGAACGCCCGATGACAACGAACGAGACACTCGCGCAGTACAGCGACTGGGCCTTCAAGTCCGCCTTCACCGTGCTCGTGCTGGCGTTTGTGCTGCTCATCGTGCAGTACGCGTCGGCCAGAGCAAAGGCGGTTCAGGACAAGGAACTGGTCTCCGCCGGCGGTGTCGACGCATCCGTGCCTGGCAGGGTCGCGGAGACTCCGAGCAAGTCGCTCTCGGAACGATTCGGCGGAATGGGCCGAGCTGTCCTGGTCGTCGGAACGGTGCTGATCATCGCGTCGATCGTGCTCCGCGGATTTGCGACGGAACGATTCCCGCTCGGCAACATGTACGAATTCGTGGCGATGGCGTGTGCGGCGTCGTTGCTGGTCGGGCACGTCCTGTTGATCAAGCCGGCGTACCGTCCGATGTGGGTCTTCTTGCTGGTGCCGGTTCTGATCTTGATGTTCCTCGCCGGCACGGTCCTCTACGCCGACGCGGCTCCCGTGGTGCCGGCGCTACGCTCGTACTGGCTTCCGATTCACGTGACGATCGTCAGCGTCGGCTCCGGAATCTTCATGATCGGCGGTATCGCGAGCCTTCTGTTCCTGCTGCGACTGAAGTTCCCGCCCGGTGAGGAAGGCACGAGCATCGGTGGCCGGATCGCAGAGCGACTGCCGGATGCCCAGACTCTCGACCGCTTGGCGTACAAGAGCACGATCATCGCGTTTCCGCTGTTCGGCGCCGGCGTCATCCTCGGTGCCATCTGGGCGGAAGCTGCGTGGGGACGCTTCTGGGGTTGGGATCCGAAGGAGACGATGTCCTTCATCGCCTGGGTGATCTACGCGGCCTACCTGCATGCGAGGGCAACCTCCGGGTGGCGGGAGACGAAGGCCGCCTGGATCAACATCGCCGGTTTTGTTGCGATGCTGTTCAATCTCTTCATCATCAACATGGTCGTCTCCGGCTTGCACTCCTACGCGGGACTCACCTGATCCTCTCGAGGTACCGTGGGTGGCTGCCGACCGGTCTGTAGGTATTACCGGTAGGTACGTCAGGGGCGGGCAACAGTTACGATGCAGCTTGGCGAATTACTAGCTGTCTGGTAGCTGTGGGATCGACGAGGGGGAGCGGCGAGATGGCCGACAAGATTGAAGACGCCGGAGCAGGATTGTGGGAGCCGGTGCGCCCTGCCGAGCCGACGCGGCGCGAGCCGCGCGCATCCGCGCCCGAGCCGTCATCGGACTCGGTTCCCAGCGACGTTCGTAGTCTCTTCGTGGCCCCGGTCGACTCCGGGCCGCTCCAGCAAGTCGCCGGCCAGGCGCCCAGTGCACCCGCCGCTCCGCCGCCGACGACGACCCCAGCGGCTCCGGTACCAGGTCCCAAGACTCCGGTCATCCAGTATCCGGCAGCGCAGCCAGGCCCGATCAACGGCCAGTTCTCGACCTCGCCTGCGATGCCGATGCAGACCTACGAACCTACGAATCGTGGAGGGTCGCTTCCGGATTCACGAACTGGCGTTCCGCAGCCTGTTCAGAATTCGCAGCCTGTTCGGAACTCGCAGCCTGTTCGGAACCTGCATCCTGTTCAGAATTCGCAGCCCGGCCCGACGGCGCATTCATCCGCGAGACCGCTCCAGCAACCGCAGGCACCTTTTTCGCCCGGCGTCCATCCGCCCAATCCCGCGATTCGGCAGTTCGGTCATCCCGGCGCTGCGCCGGTGCAGAACGGCCACACCCTCCAGAATGGTCAGGCCGTGCCGATGGCCCCGCCGACAGTGCCACCTACTCGCGCTCCGATGCCGCAGACCGGACTCACCTCGGCTCCGGACAGTCGCTTCGAGTCCGCTCTCCCGATGACTGCGCAAGATCTCTCGGCTGCGCTCCTCGTCAAGCGGCCTGTCCGGCCTGCGCCGGTGGGCGGCTGGCGCAAGGCGCTGTACACGTTGTCCGGCCGATCGGTGAACCTCGGAAACGGTGCAAAGGAGCAGCACCTCGTCGAGTTGACGCGCCAGATCAACCAGCCGCTGCAGGGCTGCTACAAGGTTGCGGTGCTCAGTCTCAAAGGCGGCGTCGGAAAGACCACGACCACAGCGACACTGGGGTCGATGTTCGGCTCGATCCGCGGCGATCGCGTCGTCGCTGTCGATGCAAACCCCGACCGGGGAACGCTGAGCCAGAAGATCCCGCTCGAAACTCCGGCAACAGTGCGAAACCTGCTGCGCGACGAGAACAGCATCGAGAAGTACAGCGACGTCCGTGGCTACACATCGCAAAATCGACACCGGCTCGAAGTGCTTGCCTCCGACAGCGATCCAGCAGTTTCAGAGGCCTTCAGCGGTGGGGACTACACGCGCACGGTCGACATGCTCGAGAAGTTCTACAGCATAGTTCTGACCGATTGCGGCACCGGATTGATGCACTCGGCGATGCAGGCCATTCTCGAAGGTGCAGATTCGTTGATCGTCGTCAGTTCCGGTTCCGTCGACGGTGCACGTAGCGCCTCCGCAACACTTGACTGGCTCGACGCTCACGGTTACAGCAGGCTGGTCGCCACGTCCGTGGCTGTCATCAACGCGGTACGGCCTCGCTCGGGCAAGGTTGATCTGCCGCGGGTCGTCGAGCACTTCGAGCAGCGCTGTCGAGCGGTGAAACTGATTCCGTTCGATCCGCATTTGGAAGAGGGCGCCGAAATCGATCTGGACCGGCTGCGTCCAGGTACTCGGGAAGCGGTGCTGGAGTTGGCTGCGGTGGTTGCGCAGGACTTTCCGGCCTCCCCGTTCGCGTTGACGGGGCGGTAATCGGATAGCCGGGCGAGCCCGGACGCTACGTCGACGCGTCAGTCGGCGGTACGTCCGGACCTTCCGTGCGCTTGCGTCGTGTTTGCTGGTTCACATTCCACAGGAATTCGGGATCGTCATCCGGCCCGCGTACACCGCTCACCGGGGTGCGCGTCGACGGATCGGGCCCGAATGCCTTCCACATCAGAACGATCAATGTCACCAAACCCACCAACGCCAACAGATACAACACGGCGCACCTCCTCAGGGAACTGAAGTCGAGCCTACTCAGTCTCCGCCCCGCTTCACCAGAAGTGGTGCGGACAAGCGTTTCGGCTCAGTGCGCTAGTGCTGTATCTGTCGGGTACTGCAAGATCTGTCGGGTACCGCAAAGTGCTTCGAAGTGAGCTGAAGTTGCTCAGTTGTTGTCTGCTTCGGTGGTCAGCGAGCGCAGAAGCTGCATGACCTCGGTCTCACGGAATCGACGATGTCCTCCTGGCGTGCGAAGCGAGCCCAGTCGTCCTGCGTGTGCCCAGCGGGTCACGGTCTTGGGATCGACATGAAACAATGCCGCTACCTGTCCGGGCGTCATGAGTGCGTCTGCGGCGGTATTGAAGGTTGGTGCGCTCATTGTGAGGTCCTCCATGTTGATGTCGAACGTTTGACGAACAGTGATTCCGAACCGAGCAGTGATTCCGAACTTTGGTTCCGAACCGGTGTGTCGACCAGTTGCCAAAAACCTGCGTCGAGTTTGTTTCGAAGTCCTTCGCTCACATTCGACCGTTTTCTGAGTGGTAGCGCAATGTTTGCACAGATATAGCCGGGTAGTCGATCTTTCAAGAAAAAGTAATGTTTAAGTAAAGGACAAAATGGATATAGCGGGCTCGGTCCCACCCGTATTCGGAATGGGTAACCTGAGAGGGTGAGTCAGTTGTCTGAAAACCCCGAAAATGTTCCTTCTGAGCCGGTCAAGGCCAGTAAACCTTCCGCAAACTCTGGGCAAGCAAAGTCGGCTTCCGGGCCGGTGACCAAGGGTCAACTAGCCCGCGATGTGGTGCTGTACTCGGTCGCTCGGCTGCTGCTTGTCGTCGTGATCGGTGCCGTCATCATCGGTGGCGGAAAGCTCGCCGGCACGGACGTTCCCTTGATCGTCGCGGCGCTGTTCGCAGTTCTGATCGCGCTGCCGCTGTCGTTGCTGCTCTTCGCGAAACTGCGCAAGCGTGTCAATGCGGGCATTGCGGCGGTCGACGCCCAGCGTCGGTCCGATCGTGACGATCTTCGCTCCAAGCTGCGCGGAGACGGGCGGTGACCACGGGGTCGCTCGACGTCGACCGTCGGACCTCACGCCAGTGGGTCGACAACGCGGTGCGGTTGATCGAAGCCGACGCGCAACGCAGCGCGGACACTCACCTGCTGCGCTATCCGCTGCCGAGTAACTGGACCGTCCAGCTTTATCTGAAGGACGAGTCGACCCACATCACGGGGAGTCTCAAGCATCGACTCGCACGGTCGCTTTTCCTCTACGCGATCTGCAACGGCTGGGTTACCGAAGAGACCACTGTCATCGAAGCGTCGTCCGGATCGACGGCTGTCAGCGAGGCGTATTTCGCGAAGTTGCTGGGCCTGGATTTTGTCGCGGTGATGCCCGCGAGCACGAGTCCCGCCAAGATCGCGTTGATCGAGGCGCAGGGGGGACGTTGTCATTTCGTGAGCGATCCGTCGTCGATCTACTCGGAATCGCATCGGCTCGCGAGTGAGTTGAACGGTCACTACATGGACCAGTTCACCCACGCCGAGCGCGCGACGGATTGGCGAGGAAACAACAACATCGCCGAATCGATCTTCACTCAGCTCGAACACGAGGAACATCCGATTCCCGACTGGGTGGTCGTCGGAGCCGGGACGGGCGGAACCGGTGCCACGATCGGCCGCTTTCTTCGTTACCGGAAATTCGACACGGGGCTGTGCGTGGTGGACCCGGAGCACTCCGTGTTTTTCGACGCGTGGCGAGCGAGCGATCCGTCGATCGTCGGTACTCGAGGTTCCCGGATCGAGGGCATCGGCCGTCCGCGCGTCGAACCGTCTTTTGTCGGTCAGGTGGTCGACCGAATGATCAAGGTGCCGGACGCAGGCTCGATCGCGGCTGCCCGGCATGCCAGCGCAGCCCTGGGGCGCAAAGTGGGCGGCTCGACGGGGACGAACCTGTGGGGAGCTTTTGCGTTGATTGCCGAAATGATGGCGGCCGGGCGCAGCGGCAGCGTCGTCACCCTCCTGTGCGACGGCGGAGAGCGTTACTCAGGCACGTATTACAACGACGAATGGGTGGCTTCGGAAGGGATCGACCTGCTCGGCCCGACGACAGTGCTGGACGAGTTCGTCCGTTCGGGTGCGTGGACGGCCAGTTCCTGAATCGCCGGCGCTGGACCGTGTGACGGGCGGCTCATCGTCACGCGCGGCCAGGCGTCCAACCCGGACGACTGCTCGTCCGTTCTGATGCGTATCAGGCCGGGGGAGAGCGTGTTCTCGGCCAGGCGCACGAACCCGAGGCGCTCGTAGTACGGCGCGTTCCACGGAACGTCGACGAACGTCGTCAGAGTCACGAGATCGTGGTGATGGTCCGCCGCCCATTCGGTGACGGCGTCGATCAGCTGGGCTCCGAGGCCTTTCCGGGCATGATCGGGGTGAACGGAGACCTGCTCGATATGCGCGCCGCCGTCCACGATCTCGACGAGTGCGTACGCAACGGGTACGTCGTTCGCGTCGGTCTGAACCCAGATGTGCTCGGCTGCGAGAAAATCGTTCAACTCGTCGAGCGTCGGCGGTGGATCGTCTGCGATGGCGTCCATCCCGATGTCTCGGAACGGTTCGCCCGCGGCGATCTCGATCTGTTGCAGTGCGGGTAGGTCGGTGGATATGGCCGAGCGGATCACAGAAACCGTTTTACCTCGAGAAGTGCGTTTCTCCCAGCGCTACGCCTTCTGTAACGCAAACCTACGCAACCGTAGGTTGTGTATCGTTTGGTCAAGGGGCACTTCTCCAGCGAGGGCGGATCATGGGCAATCCTGAAGTTTCACTCGACAATTACGAGGCTGTGTACGAGTACTACCGCAGTCATCAGCAGAACCGATTCGTGGCGAAGCTCGCTTATGCCGCATTGGCGCTGAAGTACCGCCCGCGAGTGAGGTACGCGCCGGGTGCGGAAGGTGCGCTGAAGACTCTGCTGGAACGTAAGACGCAGTTGGTCGTGGCAGTCAATCATCTGACCGAGAGCGACCAGTTCACGCTCGCCGCGACCGCGTGGCGTACTCCGTTGCGTCGAGTGATCGGACGGACCCGGGTCCTCGCCAAAGACGAACTCTTCGTTGATCCTTCACAGCGCAAGAAGGTCGACATGATGGGCAGCATCCCGGTTTTTCGCAGCAAGAACTACGGCCTCCGTGCAGTTTCGGATGCCGGCCGAGTGATGATGGACGTCGCGGCCGAGCGGCTGGGCAACGGGGACTGTCTGGCGATTTTCCCGGAAGGGACGTGCAACACCGAAGATCCGACGCGGCTGCAGCACGTCAACAGCGGAATCGGCCACATCGTCGCGCGCGCCGAGAAGTTGGGATGCTCACCGGCACTGGTGTCGATCGGCATCAATTACGGTCCAGTGGCCGGCGACGTCAAGGCTGCGAGTGTCTTTGTCGGAATGCCGGTGACCGAACTTCCGGACAAGCCGATGGATATCGCCCGAACTGTGCAGGCCGACTTGCAGGTGGCAGTGGACGGGGCCGTCGCCGGGTACTAGGCGCGCCTGTCAATTTTGGTTGACAAATTCCGGTTGTCAACCTAAATTGACAACATGACCGAAGCAACCTCTCTCGCTGCTGCCGCCGGTAGCCCGGATCCCACCGAGGGATTGCGTGCTGTTCGAGCGCTGCGTCGTCTTCTCGAAAAACTCGAGGCCATTCAGGTCGCCAATGCGCGCCGTCACGGATGGTCCTGGCAGGCGATCGCGGAAGCTCTCGAGGTCAGCCGTCAAGCCGTCCACAAGAAATACGCGTCCGCGCAGTCGGAATCGATGCTGCGTTCACTGCGCGAGAAGGGCAGGTAATTGCCATGTTCGAAAGGTTCTCCGCACAGGCTCGAAGCGTCGTTGTCGATGCTGTCGCCGGCTCCGGTCCTGTCACGCCGATGGAACTTCTGACCGCGCTGATCACCTCTGATCGGGGCATCGCCACCGAGGTGCTCACCGAGTCTGGTGTCACGCTCGACGTGATCCGCCACGCCGGCGCCGGATCGAACGAAGGTAGCTCCAACAATTTCGACGACGACGCCGAGATACTCAAGTCGATCGGCATCGATCTCGATGCGGTTCGGGAGAGTCTCGAGCAGTCCTTCGGCGAAGGTGTGCTGGACGAGACTCCTGTGCCGGACGGCGTCGACACTTCTCGCAAGAGCCGATTCGGGTTCCCTCGTTCACGATTCGAGAAGGACTCCAAGAAGGTGTTGGAACTCTCGCTCCGTGAAGCGCTCGCGCACAAGGACAACCGCATCGGCGCCGAACACATCCTGCTCGGCATCCTGCGTGTCGCCGACGGGCCTACCCGTCAGGCCCTCGAAACGCAGGTCACGATGTCGGTGATCCGTGAGCGCTTGGAAGCGAAGATGAATCGCGCCGCCTAGATTCGGCACGGCTCCGCATGCACGGGGCGGGATGTGCCAGCATTCAGACATGACATTTCTGGCACGTCTCATCATCAACGGCATAGCCATCTGGCTGGCGTCGGCGTGGGTCACCGGCATCACGATCGCCAACCACGACAACGGCACCTGGGGCACGGTTCTCGTGATCGCGGTGATCGCTTTGATCTTCACGGTGGTCAACGCGTTCATCAAGCCGGTAGTGCAGCTTCTCTCGCTACCGCTGCTCATCCTGACTCTCGGATTGTTCACGCTCGTGATCAACGCCCTAATGCTGATGCTGACGGCGTGGATCTCGTCTGGAACGTCCTACGGCTTGACGGTCGACGGCTTCTGGACGGCAGTCTGGGGCGCGCTGATCATCTCGATCGTGAACTTCCTGCTCAGCGCGTTCGTCCCGGACAACCGTTGAGTCCGTCGACTTTCAGGCGAGACTGAGCGCAACTGCGGTCGCGGCACCCCAGACGAGCATGGCGAGTCCGGTGTCGCGCAACGCGGGGATCAGGGCCATACCCTGCCCGCCCGAACGCAGTGGGGCGTTGGCTCGGATTGCCAGTGGCAACGCCAGCAATCCGAGCAATGCCCACGGAGTGCGCAGGATCAGCAGCAGGGTCGCGACGAACGGGACGGCCAGCAGGATCACGTGCAGTGTGCGGGTCTTGGCGTCGCCGAGCCGGACTGCGAGAGTGATCTTTCCGGACTCGGTGTCGGTCGGGATGTCTCGAAGATTGTTGGCAACGAGCACCGCGCTCGAGAACGAACCGATGGCGATCGCGCCGGCCAGCCCGGCCAGATCCACCCGTTCGGCCTGTACGAACTGAGTTCCCAGCACTGCAATCAGTCCGAAGAAGATGAACACGGCGATCTCGCCGAACCCGCTGTATCCGTACGGCTTCTTGCCGCCGGTGTAGAACCAGGCACCGATGATGCAGAACACGCCGACCGCAACCAGCCACCAGGCTGTGGTCGCCGCCAGAACGAACCCGGCTACCGCGGCAACGGTGAAGCAGCTGATCGCCGCGGCCTTCACGGCTCCGGGACTGACCAACTTCGATCCGACCAAGCGCAGTGGCCCGACGCGGTCGTCGTCCGTTCCGCGGATTCCGTCGGAGTAGTCGTTCGCGAAATTCACCCCGACGATCAAGGCCAAGGAGACGATCAGTGCCAGGAGCGCCTTCCACCACACTGCGAGGTCCAGGGACGCCGCGGCTCCGGTGCCGACCAGCACGGGCGCAATCGCGTTCGGGAGTGTGCGCGGCCTCGCGCCTTCGATCCATTGAGCAGCTGTTGCCATACAACGATCTTTGCACTGTGCAATACGATCGAACGCGGTGGATCAGCACATGACTCGAGACGTGAGTGAGCGCGCCAGGTACGCGCAGTCGGGCGAAGACCTGGCAGACATTGCCTTGCTCGGACCCGTTTCGACCAAAGTGGGCGGTCGTCTGGTTCCGTTGCCGGGTCCGCGAGCTCGAACTCTGCTGGTTGCGCTGGCTCGCAATCCGGGTGAGCCACGTACCGCGCAGAGCCTGATCGACGACGTCTGGGGGCTGGAGCCGCCGCGCTCACCGATGAACGCCCTCCACACTCAGGTCTCGCGCCTGCGATCTGCACTCCCGGACGGGGCCCTCGAAGTCACGGCGGCCGGATACCGGCTCACTCTCGCTCGGGAGCGTGTCGACCTGGCCAGGGCAGCGGACGCCGCCCGTGGTCTGCGCACCGTCGGCGCCGAAGCGTCCGAAGCGCTCGCCGTCACGACCGCGTCATTGCGCCTGTGGCGCGGTACCCCCGGGAGTGACGTCGTCGGCGACGTTGCAGATCGTCTGGCGCTCGACGCAGGCCGGGTGTACGACGAACTGGAGACGGCGCAGATCGACGCGTTGCTCACATTGGGGGAGTACGCGGCAGCCATTCCCCTGGTGCGCGGACGCCATCTGGCGAGCCCATTCGACGACACAGCGGCCGAGGCGTTGATGCGTGCGCTCGCCGGAGCAGGCCGAGTCAACGAGGCACTCGAAGTGTTCGCGGAGTTCCGCAACCACCTCGCCAATCGCCTGGGCGCTGATCCGTCACCCGCACTGGTGACTCTCAACGCGGAACTTCTCGGGGCACCTGCGGCTACACCGCGGGCCGCGCGTGCGATCGGTCTCCGCGCTGCCCCCAACACCTTGCTCGGTCGCGACAACGACATCGACCAGATCGAATCCTTGCTCGCCCGCTCGCGCGTCGTCACCATTCTCGGACCTGGTGGCGCCGGAAAGACCCGTCTCGCACACGAATTGGGCCTGCGCGGATCCGTGAATCAGCCGGGCGTCTCGGTGGTCCTCGTGGAGTTGGCGTCGTTGCGCAGCAGCGAAGATGTCATCGCGGCCATCGGAGGCACCCTCGGAATCAGCGAATCCGATCTGGCGCCAGGCAAATTGACCGTCGGCCGAACGCATTCGGCGAGAGAGCGACTCAAAGAGGCGCTGTCCGCCGGTCCGATGTTGCTCATCCTCGACAATTGTGAGCACGTGATCGGCGCGTGTTCGGAGATCGTGGCCGAGATGATCGCGGCCGGTCGTCAGCTGACGGTTCTGACCACCAGTCGTTCTCCGCTCATGATCAGTGCCGAGGCGGTGTACCCGTTGCCGCCGTTGGCGATCGAAGACGGAACCGGCTCGGCAGTCGAACTCTTCTCGGCGAGAGCCCGTGCGGTGCGGCCGTCTGTTCATCTGGACGTCGACGCGGTAGTCAAGCTGTGTACGACGCTCGACGGACTCCCGCTGGCGATCGAGCTCGCTGCCGCGCGGGTCCGCACCATGAGCGTCGACGAAATCGGTTCGAGACTGCGAGACAGGTTCGCGTTGTTGCGCTCCGATGATCCGACGTCTCCGGATCGGCATCGCACCCTGCACGCGGTGATCGACTGGAGCTGGAATCTGTTGGGCAGCGGGGATCAGATTGCGCTGCGTCGATTGTGCCGATTCCCGGCCGGCTTCACCCTTTCTTCGGCGCAGGCCGTTGCCGGGTGGGGCGAGTTGACCGATGTGGCAAGCGCCGTCGAAGCGCTGGTGAATCAGTCACTTCTATCCGTCAGCGACGGGCAGGGAGATCTTCGGTACTACATGCTCGAGACTGTCCGTGAATACGGCGAGGAGCAACTCGCCGCGTCCGGGGAGGGACCGGAAGTGATTCGGCGCCTCGACGACTGGGCGATTGCGATCGCCGAGGATGCCGTCGTGCGTGCACGGACGGATCAGCTCCGTCTGATTGCCGACCTCGATGCCGAGCACGACAACCTTCTGGCTGTACTTCGCTGGGCCGTGGAACGCGGCGACGCGGTGACCGTAGCCAACGTCTTCCCCGTCCTTGCGATTCTGTGGGCCGTACGAGGATCGAACTCGGAAATTTCGAACTGGGCGTCGAAGATCGTCGGGGCGACCGCGGACAACGATCTGCGCGACGTGAATGCAGAACTGGTGGGCGCTACGTTCATCCTGGTGGCGATGCATCTCTTCTTCGGAGAGGCCGATCGAAACCATGCCCGTGCGCGGATCCGACTTCGAAAGCTGTTGCGTGAGCGCGATGATCTCGGTCCGTTGTTCGCATTTCTGATCAAGCTGGCCACGAGTGGGATCGCCAACCACAAACTTGCGCGGTTGGTGGCCGAAGGCGTTCGCAGTTCCGATCCCGAGACCCGAATGGCGGCGCTGTCCGCGCGTTCGAACATGCGGGAGAACATCGGAGATCTGCGCGGTGCGTTGCTGGACGGGGAGACTCTGTTCGACTACGCCACCAGCATCGGTGACGAGTGGGGTCTGGCGATGGCGGCCCAACATGTCGGGTCGGTTCACAGCCAATCCGCCCGCTATGGCGAGGCCATCGAGTTCTACGCGATCGCGGCGGCGTCGATGGAACGCCTCGGTGCGCGTGACGAGGCGATGCAGCTCATCTGCTTTCAAGCCGGAGCAATGATCGCGGCCGGTGACACCGCTGGTGGTCGGGTGCTTCTCGATCGTGCACGTCCGGCATTGGCGCATTCGGGTGGGACCGGGGCCATCGAAACCGATCAACGGCGCGCGGCGCTCATAGCGAGTATCGCCGAGGCGGATCTCGCGGACGGCCGTATCGACGAGGGCTTGGCTCGGTATCGAGAAGCGCTGGAGCTGTTGGGTTCTGCGATCGAGAACATCTTCGGTGATCCCTTCGTCGTTCTGCTCGGTGCCGCGGCTGTGTGCGCTCACGCAGTTCACGGCCGGCACGAACTGGTGGCGGGCCGCGTTCTGCAGATGAAGGAGTCGAGTGCTCTCAAGCTCGATCCCAACGGTTACGCGGACCTGCCGCTCGCGGGTTCGTTGGCGTCGGCGATCGGGTCGTTCGATCTTGTCACGGGCAACATCGAACGCGGAGTCGAACTGATGGCTTTGTCGTTGAAAATGCCGGGGAGACAAGACTTCGTCTCGCTCCATCACGCGCGCCTCTCCGACTTCGCGGTTGGTCTGGTCGGAGCCGACAGGTGGTCTGTGGAAACCGAGAAGGTATCGGGTTACTCACGCAGAGCGGTCCGCGAAGCAGTGTTGGCTGCGCTTCGCGGACCGGTGCTGGACTAGGTCTGGACGATGGTGCGGGACTTATGTCTTGCGCATGTACATCCGCACGGTCAAAGGTGCCATGACGGCAACGATCACCGCGGCGCCCACCAGCGACCACACGACGTGGATACCGAAGTGGCCGTCGTTGGCCAGCTCGCGAACCGCGGTCACCAGGTGTGAGACCGGATTGACGTTCACGAACTTCTGAAGCCAACTCGGCATGGTGGCAGGATCGACGAACGCATTCGACAGGAACGTCAGCGGGAACAGCACGAGCATCGAAACACCCTGCACCGTGGACGCTTTGTTCATCAGCACGCCCATGAGAGCGAAGATCCAGCTGATGGAGAACGCGCACACCATGACCAGGATCGCGGCAGACAGAATGCCGACCACGCCGCCTGCGGGGCGGTAACCCATCGCGAAACCGACGATGAACGTGATGGTCGTGGCGATGCCGTAGCGCACGACGTCGGCGAGCAATGCACCGGACAGCGGGGCGATACGAGCGATGGGAAGGGACTTGAAGCGGTCGAACACGCCCTTGTCCATGTCCTCACGAAGCTGAGTGCCCGTGACGATGGAACCGGTGATGACGGTCTGGACGAGGATGCCGGGGATGATCGTCGGCAGATATGCCGTCACGTCACCGGCGATCGCGCCGCCGAAGATGTAGGTGAACATCAACGTGAAGATGATCGGCTGGATGACGACGTCGAACAGTTGCTCGGGGTTGTGCTTGATCTTGAGAATTCCGCGGTACGCCATCGTGAACGTGTTCGCGAAGCTCTGCTGCAGGCTGATGCGGCGGGGTGCGGCATCCGGCTGGGCTATCGGCGACCGGGGTTTGGTGAGAGTGGTTGTCATGCGACGCTCCGATCGGAGTCGTTGTCGGACTGGGCGTCGTTGCGACCAGTGTCTTCGGGCTGGTGCCCGGTGATGGTCAGGAACACTTCGTCCAGGCTGGGTTTCTGTACGTTGATTTCGTCGACGGCGATACCTTGCTCACGCAGACGGATCAACAGGTCCGCCGTGATCGACGGGTCGCTCAGCGGGGCGGTGATCCGCCCGACCTCGGGAGTGACACCCACCTCGACGCTCAGCGCAGCGGCGATGAGCGAGCGAGCCTCCTCGGTGCGATCACGATCGACCAGCTTGAGTTGGAGCGAGGAGATCCCGACCGAAGCCTTGAGTTCGTCGGCGGTGCCGTTGGCGATCACGCGGCCGCGGTCGATCACCGCGATGCGATCGGCCAGTTGATCGGCTTCGTCGAGGTACTGCGTGGTGAGCAACACCGTCGAACCCTCGGCGACGAGTCGCCGGATGGTCACCCACATCTGGGCGCGGGTGCGCGGATCGAGGCCGGTGGTGGGCTCGTCGAGAAACAGCAGCGGCGGGCGCGCGATCAGGCTTGCCGCCAGATCCAGGCGTCGACGCATGCCACCGGAGAAGTTCTTCAGCGGTTTGGTCGCGGCCTCGACCAGATCGAACTCCTCGAGGAGTTCCAGGGACTTGGTGCGCGCATCGCGGCGGCTCAGGCCGAGCAGCCGCGAGAAGATCACGAGGTTCTCGGTCGCCGTCAGATCCTCGTCGACGGAGGCGTACTGACCGGTGACGCCGATCAGGGATCGGACCGCGGTGGGTTCACGGCTGACGTCGTGGCCGAAGATGCGCGCCTCACCGCCGTCGGGGCGCAGGAGAGTGGCGAGCATGCGGACGGTGGTGGTCTTGCCGGCGCCGTTCGGCCCGAGGACGCCGAACACCGAGCCGGTGGGGACGGTGAGGCTGACGCCGTCGACCGCGCGGTGCTCGCCGAACTTCTTGACGAGTCCGTCGGCCTCGATGGCAAGAGGCGAAGCTGTGTGGTTCATGGGATGAAGCTTGGCAGACCGATCTTGCATGGACCTTGCGTGGAACTTGCGGTTACTTGCACAGCGCGCGAGGTCGGTGCTGCGGCTGCTAGCTGAACCGAGCCACCAGGGCGGCGCGGTCGAGCTTGCCCGGTCCACGCAGGGGGAGCGCGTCCACGACGAAGAGTTCCCGCGGCGCCGCGGTGACGTCGAGTGTCCGCTGAGCATGTGCGCGCAGTTCGTCGAGCGTCGGAGCTTCGCCCTCTGGTACGACGACGGCCACCACCCGCTGCCCCAGCCGCGGGTCCTCGATGCCGATCACCGCGCACTCGCGAACGGCGGGGTGATCGGCCAGCGCGGCCTCGACCACCTGCGGTACGACGGTCAGCCCGCCGGTGGAGATTGCCTCGTCCAACCGGCCGGTGATGCGCAGGACTCCGTCGACCACTGATCCGGCGTCGTCGGTCCGGAACCACCCGGGCTCGGCGAAAGCGGGGTGGTCGGGAAGCCCGCGGTACCCGGACGCGAGCATCGGTCCGCCCAGCAGTACTCGCCCGTCGTCGATACGAATCTGTGCTTCGGACAACGGGATTCCGTCGTAGACGCAACCGCCGGACGTTTCGCTCATCCCGTAGGTGCGGACGACGGTGATGCCCGCTTCGGTGGCCTGCGCGAGTACCGGTGCGGGAGTAGCAGCGCCGCCGAGCAGAACCGCGTCGAGCGAAGCCAGAGCCTCGACCGCGGAGCGATCACCGAGTGCCTTGACCAACTGCGTCGGCACCAACGAGGTGTAGCGGCGCGGTCCGCTCATCGCGGCGACAGCGCCCGGCAATGCGGCAGGGTCGAAACCCGCACTGACGTCGACGATCACCGGTCGTGTTTCGGCGAGGACACTGCGCAACAGAACTTGCATCCCGGCGATGTGGTGCGGGGGGAGAACCAGCAACCAGGATCCGGTGCCGCCGAGGCGTTCATGGGTCGCGTCGCCGCTGGCTCGCAGTGCGCTCGCGGTGAGCATCGCGCCCTTCGGGGTTCCGGTGGTCCCCGACGTGGCGACCACCAGCGAGATGCCGTCGTCGATGGGCTGATCTGGGTGCAGAGCGTCGCTCAGTCGGGCCGTCTCGCGTGCGTCGGCCGCAGGGACGGGAAGCACGGCGTCGTGCACGCCGTCCAGGATCTGCGCGATGGCAGGCAGTACCTCGAAGACCGCCTCACCCTGTGGAACAGCCAGTGTGCGAAGAACGTTCACCGGACGTCCGGTCCAGCCAGCGGCCAACCACCGGCAGCCAGATGGCTTCGTACGCGGTCGACGTCGGTTTCGAGTGGCATCTCGTTGGTGATCTTCGTGATGAGGACCTGGATGTCGGTCTTCTCGATGGGTAGATCGCCGTCCTCGATCAACGCGTCGGCGACGGCGTCGACCTCGGTTTCGGAGAGTCTGCGAGTGAGGAGCGCGAAAAGTGGGATGTAGTCCTGCTCGGGGACGCCATTGGGATAGCCGGCCCGCAACCAGCCGACTATCGACGTGAGGAAGGGCGGAAGGGCCATGACGTCAGCTCACGTCTCGAACTTCGTTGTCGGTGTCCACGTCTTCGATGACCGGCCACCCACCTGCGCGCAGCCTTTCGGTGACACGATCGACGTCGTCCTCGGACGGCTCCTCGTTGAGGATTCCCTCGATGATGGCGCGGATGGTGTCGTAGTCGACGTGGCGGTCCGGCACTTCGTGTGCCGACTCGATGGACATCGAAACGACCTGCTCGATCTCCTCGTCGGTCAGACGACGACGGAGAACGGCGAGCAGCGCAAAATGATCCTTGTCCGGGATGCCCTCGGGATACCCGGCACGCAGCCAG
Source organism: Rhodococcus sp. RCBS9 (assembly GCF_029457415.1). Classification (NCBI taxonomy): domain Bacteria; kingdom Bacillati; phylum Actinomycetota; class Actinomycetes; order Mycobacteriales; family Nocardiaceae; genus Rhodococcus; species Rhodococcus sp. RCBS9. The sequence continues at coordinate 4,405,179 of NZ_CP120422.1, forward strand.
TCGAGCACGCTGCGCAATGAATACTTGCTCAAATCCTCGGCCTCATTTTCGTTTCGGTGGTTTCAGTGGTGCGCCGCGACGACCACTCAGAAGACGTGGATTCCGAACGTGCTGGCCAAGAAGTTCTTCATCAACAACAGAATTCCGGCGAAGATCGTGACGAGCACGACCGCAAAACAGAGGTACGCACCCATTTTACCCAGGGTGGACGGTCCTTCGGTGCCGTCGGCGTTCGGCAGACTCAGCGACTTGAGGCCGAAGGCGAAGATCGCCGGCAGTCCGGCTCCGAAGAGCAGTCCGACTGCCACTACCTGCCAGAGCGAATCGAGGGTATCGGTGAGTAGATGCATTCTCTTGCGCCCCTTTCAGGAGTTGCGAGTGGGTTCGGTGGACGGAGTGGGATCAGCAGTCGGAATCTCGCGAGCCGTCGCATCCGGATTCTCGTCCCATTCGGCGGTCACGTTGGCGGCGTCTACGGGTTCCTTACGCGAACGCAGGTACATGAAGATCGCGAACGCGATGAGGGCAGCGAAGACGACGAGCACGCCGGCCAGGCCGCCGATCAGATGCGCGAGTGCCCAGCAGATGGCGCCGACCACTGCGGCCGACGGCAAGGTGATCAACCAGGCGGCGGCCATCCGGCCTGCGACGCCCCAGCGGACCTCGGCGCCCTTGCGCCCGATGCCGGTACCGAGGATCGATCCGGTGGCGACGTGGGTGGTCGAGAGGGGGAGTCCGAGGTGGCTCGACGTGAGAATGATGGCTGCGGACGACGCTTCGGCTGCCAGACCCTGCGGCGCGGCGATCTCGACAAGGCCCTTGCCCAGGGTGCGGATGATGCGCCAACCGCCCAGGTATGTGCCGAGAGCGATCGCGACGGCACAGGTGAACTTCACCCAGAACGGCATCTCGGTCTCGGCGGTGATGGTGCCGTGAGCGACCAGGGCCAAAAAGATGACGCCCATAGTCTTCTGGGCGTCATTGGTGCCGTGCGCAAGTGAGATCAATGAGGCGGTGCCGATCTGGCCGAAACGGAAACCGCGCTCACGCTCGTCTTCCTTGACGGATGCGGTGATTCGGTACACGAGCTTGGTACCGACGCCTGCGACCAGGGCCGCGACGACCGGCGCGAGGATCGCGGGGACGACGACCTTGGTCAGAACTCCACCCCACTCGACGCCGCCCATACCGATGGAGGCGATTGCGGCGCCGATCAATCCGCCGAACAGTGCGTGTGAGGAGCTCGACGGCAATCCGAGCAGCCAGGTCGCCAGATTCCAGATGATTCCGCCGACGAGACCGGCGAAGACGATCAGCAGCAGATCCTGCCCACTGACCGCACCGAGGTTGACGACGCCTTTGGCTACCGTCGCGGCGACCTCGACGGACAGGAACGCACCGACCAGGTTCAGGATCGCGGAAAGTGTGACCGCAACTTTGGGCTTGAGTGCTCCGGTCGCGATGGAGGTGGCCATTGCGTTACCGGTGTCGTGAAAACCATTCGTGAAATCGAACGCGAGGGCGGTGACAACTACCACCAGGAGGATTACGAGCTCTGCGGTCACAACGTGAATTGTGCGTATCGAACGCGTAAAAGTACAGCGAACGGGATGCGAACAGGGGCTCCGCGGAGTACGTCCCCGCGCGTGGGCTGCGGCGCTGCCGTTCGCGATGTGTTCAGCGCCACGAAATCGGAACCCTGTGTGGGACCTCACTTTTTGGTCTCACTCACCGGGAAGGCACATTCGGACCGTTTTAAACGCTGATTACCTACGGGCACCGAGCGCACCGGAACAGGGGTTTCACCCCTGTTTCTCGGTGTCTGTCAGTGAGAAGGAGAGCTCCGACCGTGAAGCCCAACAAGTCCACGAAGCTGATCGTGGCACTCGCCGCGACCGCCGTTCTGGCGTCAGCCTGCGCATCGAATCGTGGTGACGATCCCTACGCCGTCGCTGTCGGCGGACCCGGCGTCAGCGCAGACCTTGCGTCGAGCACATCCGACGCGAAGTTCGGCACCCTCGATTCGCCCTGTGGTGAAGGCGACGCCACCGGCGCAACCGATCAAGGCGTCAGCGACACCGAGATCAAAATCGGGTTCGGTGACGACCGCGGTTATGTGAAGTCTCCTGGGCTGAACAAGGAAATGAGCGATGCGGTGAACGCGCTCATCTCTTGGTGCAACGATCAGGGCGGCATCAACGGCCGCAAGGTTGTCGGTACCGACTACGACGCCGCGATGACGCAGGCCAACTCGGTCATGCAGGAAGCGTGCGCGAGCCAGTTCATGATGGTCGGCTACGGCTTCGCGATGGATCAGACCGCCGAGCAGACGCGTGTCGCGTGCAACCTGGTGTCCGTGCCAGGCTTCACCGTGTCACCCGACGCAGCCAACGGACCGATGACATTCCAGGGTGTCCCGTTCCCGGTCGACTACGCGAACGGTTCGCAGTGGTTCCAGATGGCCGAGATGCACCCCGATCTGGTGAACGACTTCGACGTCGTCAACAGCACGATGCCCACGATCATCAGCTCCACCACGAAGATTCGCTCGATCGCCGAGGCTGCGGGTTTCAAGCTCAAGGATTGCGGCGTCACACTCAACTACGAGGGGGAATCGAGCTATGTGCCGTTCGCCGAGAAGTACAAGGAGTGCGGCGCGAAGGGGATCTGGACGTCACGATCGGCAAGCCCGTCGGAGCTGAACTTCGTGAAGGCCCTCGACCAGGTCGGGATCGATCCCATCTTCTTCGGTGAAGCCACCTGGTACGGCGCGACCGTCTCCGATTGGAACAAGGACACCGGACTGCTCGACAACCTCAACGCGGGCATGACCTTCCAGATGCTCGAGAACGCGGACAAGGTGCCCGCAGTTAAGAAGTACGTGGATCTGGTCTCCGAGCAGGGTGGCAAGACCGCGCTCCTCGGTATGCAGGCGGCGTCGTCGTTCCTGCTGTGGGCGGCCGCCGCGGACGAGTGCGGTAGCGATCTGACGCGTCAGTGCATGGTGAACGAACTCTCGAACATTCACGAGTGGGACGGCGGCGGATTGCACGCCGTCACCGATCCCGGCAAGAACATGCCGGCCACCTGCGGACTCATGACCTCGCTGAAGGGCAGTACCTACGCGCAGGCGTTCCCGTCCACCGCGGGCGAATTCAAGTGTGACCCCAAGTACCTCGTCGCGACCGACAAGAGCACCTGGGGAACCGAACTCGGCGCTGACCGCGTGTCGACGAAGTACCAGAACGCCAACGTCATCAAGCCGCAGTCCTGATTCTTCCGACTCGGGCGGCGAGCGCCAACCGCCGCCCGAGTCCCTAACGAGGGTTCAGCCATGAACACTTTTGTCACTTTCACGATCCTGGGCCTGGTCCTGGGGTCGGTGTACGCGATCGCCGCCTCCGGGCTGGTACTCACGTACAACACGTCAGGCATCTTCAACTTCGCGCACGGTGCACAGGCAATGCTCGGTGCGTTCATCTACTGGCAGTTGCGCTACGGCTGGGAACTTCCCACTTTCGTCGCCTTGCTGATTTCACTCGTCCTGGTCGGGCCACTGATGGGCCTCGGCCTCTACGTCCTGATCATGAAGGGTCTGCGCGATACCGCCGAGGTCACCAAAATCGTTGTGACGGTCTCGATCCTGCTCGGAATGCTCTCGATCTCGCACTGGTTCTGGCACCCCGAGACCGCTCGGACGATGCAGATGTTCTTCGGCGACCAGTCCAAGATCACGGTGTTCGGCGCGAGCATCCGCTACCACGAGTTGATCTGCATCCTCGTTGCGATCGCCATCGCCGTCGGCCTGCGCATCCTGTTCACGCGCACCCGCGCCGGTGTCGCGATGCGCGGCGTCGTCGACGATCCGGAACTGTTGCGCCTCAACGGCCACAATCCGGAGCGTCTTGCGGCCCTGTCCTGGGCGATGGGTTCGACGCTCGCAGTCCTGGCCGGCATCCTGATCACCCCGATCAGTGGCGGCACACTCGAGGCGAACATGTTGACACTCTTGGTGATCGACGCGTTTGCCGCGGCCATGTTCGGCCGGTTGCGCAGCATTCCGCGCACGTTCGTCGGCGCCGTGGTCCTCGGGCTTGCCGGTACGTACGTATTGGCGTACTTCCCGACGAGTTGGAGTTGGACGTCGAATTTCCGTGTCTCCCTGCCGATGATCGCGCTGTTCGTGGTGCTGATCGTGCTCCCACAGGACCGGTTGCGTGGAGCGGTCACCCGTACTCGCGAGCGTTACCACGTTCCGAGCGTGCGCAAGGCCGTCGTCTGGGGCGTGGCACTGATCGTCATCGTGTACCTGATCCGTCTGCTGATGGTGACCTCCGCCGTCACCACACTGACCATCGGAATGACGTTCGCGATCATCGCGCTCTCGCTCACACTCCTCACCGGTTACGCGGGTGAATTGAACTTGGCGCCGGTGTCTTTCGGCGCTATCGCTACCATCGTGGCCTTCCACTTCGGGATCTCCGGTTCCGGGTTGGCTGCGCACCTCAACCTGTGGGGCATCGTCGTCGGAGTCCTCGTCACCGCCGTGATCGGTGGCCTCGTCGCCCTACCGGCGCTGCGGCTGAGAGGGCTGTATCTCGCGCTGGCAACCATGGCCTTCGGAGTGTTCCTCTCCAACATGGTTCTTCGTGACACCACCGAACACGAGATGTTCGGCATGAAGTACTCGCTGTTCAAGGACGGGAACATCGCCCTCCCTCCGCTGAAGATCGGTCCGCTCGATCTGAGCAACGAGACGGTGTTCCTGATGACCGTGACCGCGCTGTTCTCGATACTCGGCGTCGGCGTCATCGCGTTGCGTAACAGCGGCTACGGGCGCCGACTCGCTGCGATGAAGGACAGCCCGGCCGGTTCGGCCATGCTCGGACAGAGCCTGGTTCGGCTCAAGCTGAGTGTCTTCATGATCTCTTCGGGGATCGCCGGTCTCGGCGGCATTCTGATGTCGAGCGCCATGGGGTCCGTCTCGGGCGAGAGCTTTGCCATCATGGTCAGCCTCTCGCTGCTCATGCTGACCGTCGTCGCGGGTATCGGATACGTCACCGGCGCCCTGTTCGGAGGACTGATGGCCGGAATCGGGTTTGCGGTCATCATGGTCTCGTTCACCAATCTGGCTTCGGCGCAACCGGAGTTGGAGGGAATGTGGCTGCTCTTCGGCAACATCGCGGCAGTCAGCCCGGCACTGATCGGCATCGGCGTCGGCGCGAACCCCAGCGGAACGGTCCACAGCGTGATCGAGGGCTACCGACGGCTCGCCGGTGCCAAGCCTGTTCTGATCGGCGGCGCCGCAGTCGTTCTGCTGACCTACGTCCTTGCTCTGACCGGTGTACTCGGCAACTGGTGGTTCGCGTCCATCACGATCGCGGTGGTGTTCATGCTGCCGGTGATCGGTGAGATGGTCATGCCCAGCGCGGTTCTCACTCCGGAGGAACTGGCCGCCAAAGCGACAGTCGTTCCCGAGGACATCGGGATCGATGTCCCTTACAGCCCCGAGATCCGTGACGAGATCGACCGCGAACTGGGGATTCCTCAGTACCAGGGTGGCTCGCCGAAGGAGTTGACCGTCCATGTCTGATACACCACTTCTCGAAACGCGCGGTGTGAGCGTTCGTTTCGGTGGACACGTCGCGGTCAAGGACGTTTCGCTCACCGTGCAACCCGGAACGGTGACAGGACTCATCGGACCGAACGGTGCCGGCAAGACGACGCTCTTCAACACCATCACCGGGCTGCAGAAACCCACCTCCGGTCAGGTGTTCCTCGGTGGCGTCGACGTGACGAAGCTGCCGCCGCACAAGCGGGCGGGGCGCGGGCTGGCACGTACCTTCCAGCGGCTCGAACTGTTCGTCTCGCTGTCGGTGCGTGACAACCTGCGCGTCGCCGGAGACATCCACAAGGCGAACGGCCGCAACAAGATCGACGTGGACAGCGAGACGGATCGTCTGCTGGAGCTGACCGGGCTGACGGATGTCGCGGACAAGGACGTCGCGGACATCCCCACCGGACGCGCCCGCGTCGTCGAAGTTGCACGGGCGCTCATGACCGACCCGCGAGTGCTGCTGCTCGACGAACCGGCCTCGGGTCAGACCGAGCAGGAAACCGAGGTCTTTGCCGAGATGCTCACCGAACTTGCTGCGGGTGGACTCGGAATCTGTCTGGTGGAGCACGACATTCCGCTGGTGATGAAAGTGTGCTCGACCATCCACGTGCTCGACTACGGCGCAGTCCTCGCCTCGGGTGATCCGGAGAAGATCCGGACGGATCCGGAAGTGATCGCGGCCTACATCGGGACCGAGGAGGAGGCGGTATGACGTCAGCGAAAATTGGCGAGGCGAAAATCGACGAGGGTATACGCAGCCCCGACCGCGCCGAACCGTTGCTCGAACTGTCCGGTGTCCGCGCCGGTTACGGATCCATCGAAGTTCTGCACGGGGTGGACCTGATTCTGGAACCGGGCGCCGTGGTGGCGCTACTCGGACCCAACGGTGGCGGCAAGACGTCGACGCTCAAGATCTGCTCGGGCGTCCTTCCGGTCACCCGCGGCGAGTTCCGGCTCGCGGGCCAGGTCGTGAACGGAGTCGAGCCTTCGGAGTTGGCTCGGCTGGGGGTCTGCTCCATCCCCGAAGGACGCGGGATCTTCGCCAACCTCACTGTGCGGGAAAACCTGTGGATCGCCACCGGAACGGGCGTCGGGCTGGCCGAACTCGAAGAGGTTGCGTACGGCAGGTTCCCGATCCTGGGGGAGCGGCGCGGACAGTTGGCCGGATCGATGTCCGGTGGTGAGCAGCAGATGCTGGCGCTGTCACGGGCACTCGGCACTCACCCGACGGTGCTCCTGCTCGACGAGCTGTCGATGGGTCTCGCACCTCGAATCGTCTCGCAGATGTACGACGTCGTCGGCTCGCTTGCAGCCGAAGGCATTTCCATTCTCGTCGCCGAGCAGTTCGCGCGAGCGGTGCTGCCCATCGCGACCTCGGCCGCACTGATGTTGCAGGGACGCGTCGTCAAGACCGGCGATCCACACGACATCGAAAACGAACTTTCTACCAGTTATCTAGGAGGATGACGATGACTACTCTCGCCGAAGATCGCCGTGAGGAATTCAAGAAGAACATCGCAGAGTTGAAGCTGGACAAGAAGCAGGCAGGCGGCGACGCGGCGACGCGCATCGCGGGCCTGGTGCTCATGGTCGTCGGAGTGGTCGGCGCCTTCGTCGTCTACATCTCTTCGCTGACGCTCTCGGACCTGCGGGATCTGGTGTCGTACCAGATCCTCACCGTGGTTTTCCTCGCCCTGACAGTGGTCGGTGCCGCACTCTTCCTAGCCGCATCGGTGGCAAAGGTGCTGCGGCTGTGGTTGGTTCGCCAACTGCTCGAGGGCCAGGCACAGACAGATCAGATCTCTCAGGCGCTGAGCACGCGCAACTGATCTCTGCGAAGAACCGACAGATGCCCGCCACGAAAGTCGTGGCGGGCATCTGTCACTGCTCGGCTACAGCGGTGTCTCGACTACCGCGGTGTCTCGACTACGCGGACGGTGGCCGGGAATCGCGTCGGATGGGATGGTCCTCCGGGATCTGCACCATCACGATCGGTGTCCCGTCCGGGTCGGCGATCCACATCTCGTGTAGACCCCACGGTTCCTGTCTTGCCTCGCGCGCGATCTTGACCCCGGCGAGAACCAGTTCGGTCTGAACGGCAGTGAGGTCCCGGACCTGCAGCCAGATCGCGCCGCGAAAGCCGCCCTCGCCGGTGCCGCCGTGCGCAGCGACTTCGATCAGACCTTGGCCGGCGAAGAAGACTGTGCCGCCGGGATATTCACGAGCGATCGCCAGACCGAGGGTGTCTCGGTAGAAGCTCAGCGTTCGTTCGTACTCGCTCGGGCGCAATATCGTCCGACTGCTCAGAATCTCCACGTCCGACCTCCCTCTCGCACCTACTGTGTCAGAAATACCAGGGATATGGTGACCAGTCGGGATCACGCTTTTCGAGGAACGAGTCACGACCCTCGACGGCCTCGTCGGTCATGTACGCCAAACGTGTTGCCTCACCGGCGAACAGCTGCTGGCCGACCAACCCGTCGTCCTGCAGGTTGAACGCGTACTTGAGCATCCGCTGTGCCTGCGGCGACTTGCCGTTGATCTTGCCGGCCCAGTCGATCGCGACGTTTTCGAGTTCAGCGTGGTCGACAACCTTGTTGACCGCGCCCATCTGATGCATTTCCTCGGCGGTGTACGTCTCACCCAGGAAGAAGATCTCGCGAGCGAACTTCTGGCCCACCATCTTTGCCAGATAGGCGCTGCCGTAGCCGCCGTCGAAGCTTCCGACGTCGGCGTCGGTCTGCTTGAACCGTGCGTGCTCGCGGCTGGCGAGCGTCAGGTCGCACACCACGTGCAGGCTGTGGCCGCCGCCCGCAGCCCAGCCGTTGACCAGGCAGATCACGACCTTCGGCATGAAGCGGATCAAGCGCTGGACCTCGAGGATGTGCAGGCGCCCGGCGCGTGCTTTGTCGACGGTGTCCGCCGTTTCACCTTCGGCGTACTGGTAGCCGCTGCGGCCACGGATGCGCTGGTCTCCGCCCGAGCAGAACGCCCAACCGCCGTCCTTCTCGCTCGGTCCGTTGCCGGTCAGGAGCACCGCTCCCACGTCGGAGGTCATCCGGGCGTGATCGAGTGCGCGGTACAACTCGTCGACGGTGTGCGGGCGGAACGCATTACGTACTTCCGGTCGGTCGAAGGCGACGCGAACGGTGCCTTGGCTGACATGCCGGTGGTAGGTGATGTCGGTGAGGTTCTCGAATCCGGGGACAGGGCGCCAGAGCTGCGGGTTGAAGGTCACCTGAGCCACGATAGAGGCACGGCTCGCGCGTCTAACGGATACCTGAGGTAGAACACGTTCCCGGGCGCGCTAACGTGCAGGTCATGAGCGAACAAACCGCAGACGGCACGGAGATCGTCACAGACGGTGAGAAGCGGGGCGGATTTCCACGGTTCCGGCACACTCCCGCAGGTCCGGACTTCGGCCGCTTCGTCGAAGCGATGCGCAGGTTGCAGGACCTTGCCGTCTCGACCAATGTTCCCGACGACGTACTCGCAGACATCGCTACGCAAGCCGAAGAGCTTGCCGATCGGTTGACTCCGTACGAGGTCCCGGAAGGCAAGTCGCCCGCGGGCTCGAACATCCAATTGCCCGGACGCGGCAGCCTCCTCATGCTCCCGTGGATGGTCGAGAAGTTCGACACCGAAGGAGTCCGCAGTACCGGCGTCTTCCGTCGCTACCACCTGGGCGGCAACGGCGCCGCTCACGGCGGTGTCCTGCCCTTGCTGTTCGACGACGTCTTCGGGATGACGGTCCACGCGGGTGGCCGTCCGATCTCCCGCACCGGCTACCTCCACATCAATTACCGCGCGATCACTCCGCTCAATCAACAACTGGTGATCGAGGGGCAGGTGGATCGGGTCGAGGGTCGCAAGACTTTTGTCAGCGCGCGCCTGACCGATCTCGACGGCAAGCTCCTCGCCGACGGTGAGGCGCTCATGATCGAACTGCTTCCGGGACAGCCCTGACATGTTCCCCTCGTTCGACGATCTGATCGCGGACGCCGTGGTGCTCGCACTACCGATGCGAGTTCGCTTTCGCGGCATCACGACTCGTGAGGCCCTGCTCGTTCGCGGCCCGGCCGGGTGGGGAGAATTCGCACCCTTCGTCGAGTACGACGACGAAGAGGCGTCGCAGTGGCTGCTCGCGGGTATCGAAGCGGCGTGGCTGGGTCCGCCGCCTGCGCTTCGTGACGCAGTTCCCGTCAACGCGACCGTGCCGGCGATCGACGCGTCTGCCGTTCCGGAATTGCTGGAGCGCTTCCCCGGCGCCCGGACAGCCAAGGTCAAGGTCGCCGAGAAGGGACAGTCGCTGGCGCAGGACGTCGCCCGGGTGAACGAGGTGCGTCGGCACATCCCGAACGTGCGCGTCGACGCCAACGGCGGGTGGAGTGTGAACGAGGCGATCACGGCCTTGCGAGCGATCACCGATGACGGTGAACTCGAATACGCCGAGCAGCCTTGTGCAAGCGTCGAGGAACTGGTCAGGGTCCGCGCCGCGGGGACCGGTGTGCGGATCGCTGCCGACGAGAGCATTCGCCGTGCCGAGGACCCGCTGCGCGTCGTACGAGCGGGCGGAGCGGACGTGGCCGTCGTGAAGGTGCCGCCGCTGGGCGGAATGCGTGCTGTGGTGGCGCTGTCGGCGCAGCTGGCGGACTACGGGGTGCCGGTGGTGGTCTCTAGTGCTCTGGACACGGCTGTGGGGATGTCCGCGGGACTGGCGGCCGCGGCAGCGTTGCCCACCCTTCCGTTTGCCTGCGGACTCGGTACCGGCGGCCTGTTCGTCCGGGATGTCGCGGTCACCGGGGCAGCTGTCGACGGTGCTTTGTCGGTGGGTGCCGTCGAGCCTGATCCGGTTCTGCTCGAGACGCTGGCCGCGCCCGCGGACCGGCGTGACTGGTGGCTGGAGCGGGCTCGGCGCTGCCATCGGATACTCGGCAGTAGGGACCAGCCGAATTTCGTATAGTCTCGGGCGCGACCTGATGAACATCAGTGAAGAATGAAGGGATCGAAAGTGGTTGCAGCTCTGAACGAAACCCTGCTCGAGGAATCACGGGTTCCCGCGGTCGTCGCGGACGTGCAGACCTTGATCGACGCAGAGGTTTCGGATAAGTCGGGGGCCTCAGGGCTGGCTCTCAAGGGTGGCTACGGCGCGGTCAAGAAGGTGAGCCCGTCCATCGTGCCGGACGCCGTCACCGCGCTTCTGCCGGCTTTCGTGGCAAAGCTCGAGCCGTACTGGCAGGAATTCTCGGCTTCCGGCGAAGGCAGCTTCGCCGATTTCATCAGCGCCCGCGGTGACGCGGTTGCCGATTCCCTCCTCGAGGTGACGGACGAGCGTATCGAGGGCAGCGACAAGGCCGTCGTCAAGTCGATGTACTCGAAGCTGCGCGGTTCGGCGAAGAAGCATGTGACTGCAGCTCTGCCGCGTCTGGGCGATGTGATCCAGAAGCACGCTGCATAAGCGAACGTAAAACGACGAGTGGCCCGGGAGTTTCTCTCGGGCCACTCGTCGTTTTCGGTGCGTTTGTCAGTGAGCCGAATGTCCGTGGCGCCAGAAGCCGGTGAAGGTGATGTCGGTTTTGGCGAACTTCCGGTCGTTCACGAGGTGCCGACGCAGCCCGGTGGTGAGTGCCTGTTCGCCGGCGACAAAGGTGTACGACGGCCCCTCGGGCAGTTCGGCGGCGCGGACGGTCTCGAGGGTCAGAACACCCGGCGTCGCGTGTTCGTCCTCGCGAACGAGCCAATGCACGTTGACGTTCGCCAACTCCGGAATGTCTTGCTTGTCTTCGATGTTCGGAATCTCGACGAAGACCTCGGCACGCAGGTCTGCGGGCGCGGATTCCAGAATGCCGATGATCGCGGGAAGTGCGCTCTCGTCGCCGACGAGCAGTTGCCACTTGGCCTCGGGTGTGGGGTTGTAGATGCAGCCTTCGTCCAAGAGGGCGACCTCGTCGCCGGCCGACGCGGTGTCCGCCCACGCGGATGCCGGGCCGATGTCGCCATGATAAGCGAAGTCGATGTCGATCTCCGTGGTCTCGCCGAAGAGACCGGATCCGGCGGCACGGTAGGCGCGAATCGTGTAGTTGCGCACGACGGGTCGCGTGTCCTTGGACATCAACAGGTACTGCGCATACCAGAGATTGCTGGCCGCGCTCGGCAACCGGAGTTCACTCTGGCCGACCTGCGGGATGAACATGCGGAACCACTGATCGGCACCCATCGGAGCGATGGTGGACAGCTCTTCGCCGGCAATGGTCACCCGGATGAAGCTGGGGCTGATTCGTTTGTTCGCCACGACCTGCGCCGACACGATGCTGCGTGAGGCCGGTTTCACGAACTTGGCGCGCTTGGCCATGACTGGTTGCTCCCTGATTATCTGTTACTCGTACCTAATCAGGTAACCCTAACCTGATTTACGGTCGCTGTGGAGTGGTGGGTCTGTCCTTTTCGACGACTTCGGGAGGAAGACCCCACTGCGCTCGGCCAAGTCGGCTCATCGGTGCGATTGCCGCGAAGTCCGGTAGGCCGTCGTCGGCGACAGCCTCGGGACGTACTGCGACCGCCACCACATTTCCCATCACGACAAATGAATTGCCGACCTCGATGACCTGGTGGAGCGTGCATTCGATGGCGATCGGGGAGTCGGCGACCCGTACGGGGCGAACCCGCTCGCTCGGCTCGCTACGGATGTTCAACTCGAGAAACTCGTCGGCCTCGGCGTCGTAGAAGGCGGAACTCTGGTTCACCACGTCGGCAAGCCTGGCAGTCGCCAGGTTGATCACGAATTCGCCGGTCGCTTCGATGTTGCGCAGACTGTCCTTGCGTCCGACCGACGTGAACTGCACGATCGGCGGCGCCGAACTTGCCACGGTGAAAAAGCTGTACGGAGCCAGATTGCCGACGCCGTCCGCCGACAGGGTGGACACCCAGGCAATCGGCCGGGGGACCACCGAAGCGGTGAGTAACTGATAGAACCGGCGGGGTTCGAGCTCGGCTGGATCGAAGAGTGTGCGCACCCACACATAATGCCGCTGTCCCCGCCCCTGGGCATGCTTGCGCCCGAACATCTGACACTCTTGAAGGCGTGAATCCGTCCACTGCACAAGCCACAGCCGTCGTCGACGAACTGGTTCGTGGTGGCGTGCGTGAAGTCGTGCTGTGTCCAGGCTCTCGCAACGCGCCCCTCGCATTCGCCCTCCAGGCCGCCGACCTCGACGGCCGGTTGCGTCTGCACATGCGGATCGACGAGCGGACAGCAGGCTTTCTGGCACTCGGACTGGCAATCGCCGGGAAACGACCGGTCCCCATCGTGATGACTTCCGGGACCGCCGTCGCGAATCTCGGACCCGCTGTCCTCGAGGCCAACTACGCGCGAGTGCCGCTGGTGGTCCTGAGCGCCAACCGGCCGTACGAGATGCTCGGCACCGGCGCCAACCAGACCGTCGAGCAGCTCGGGCTCTTCGGCAGTCAAGTCCGCGCAACCATCAGCCTGGGCCTGGCGGAGGACGATTCGACGCAGAACAGCCAGTGGCGCTCGGCGGTCTGCCGGGTCCTCGCCGCTGCCCGCGGAACCCGATCCGGAAACGCGGGTCCGGTGCATTTCGACATTCCACTTCGTGAGCCGCTGGTGCCGGACGTGCACGTGCAGGGGCCGGTCCCGGAGGGCCGTCCCGGCGGTGCGGCCTGGACCACCACCCAGAATGCGACGCTCGACGTTCCCGTCGATCTGGACCTCACCGCAGATACGGTGGTCATTTCCGGACACGGTAGTGCGCTTCGGCCTGAGCTGGCCAGCCTGCCGACGGTGGCCGAGCCGACGGCTCCGATGCACGGGATCGCACTGCATCCACTCGCGCTCTCGCAACTCAAGCCCAAGCAGGCGATCATCACCGGCCGCCCGACGTTGCATCGTCAGGTCTCGAAGGTGCTGGCCGACCCGGGCGTCGACGTCTACGCGCTGACTACCGGGCCGCGCTGGCCGGACGTATCCGGCAACGTACTCGCCACCGGAACCAGAGCAGTGGTCACCGGGACTCCCGATCCCGCCTGGATCGCTCGATGCGCCGCGCTGACCGAACACGCCGAAACTGCCGTCCGCAAGCAACTCGACGCCCACCCCAAGGCCACCGGCCTGCACGTGGCAGCTGCTGTGATGGATGCTCTCGCGGACGGCGACCAGCTTCTGCTCGGCGCATCCAACCCTGTTCGCGACGCGGCCCTCGTGAGCTATCCCAAGCCCGCCGTGCGGGTGCTGTCGAATCGCGGCGTCGCAGGTATCGACGGCACCGTCTCGGCGGCGGTGGGCGCCGCGTTGGCGTACGAGGGCGGCCGGACCGTCGCTCTCATGGGCGACCTGACCTTCCTGCACGACGCGTCCGGGCTGCTGATCGGGACCGGTGAGCCGAGGCCGAGCGACCTCACCATCGTCGTCGCCAACGACGACGGCGGCGGTATCTTCGAGCTCCTCGAACAAGGCGACCCGCAGTACGCCGGAGTCTTCGAGCGAGTCTTCGGAACTCCGCACGGCATGGACCTGGCCGCGCTCTGTGCGGCCTACCGCGTGCCGCACGCAGCGGTCACCGTCGACGCCCTGGCAACGACGCTGGCGCAACCGGCCAACGGCATTCGTGTGCTCGAGGTCGCGACGGATCGCAGTGGGCTGCGCGAACTCCACGCTTCCGTGCGGGCACAGCTGTGACGCAAACGGTTCTGCGTCGCCTCCGCATCGGTGTGCTGGTGGTTGCGGTCGGCATTTCCGTGCTCGCGGTGATTCTGGTTCTCGGTGCCTGGCGCAACGATCGGACCATCGAATCGAACATGGGGACCGCAACCGCCGAGGTGCTCTCGGCGGGCTCGCTACGTTCGGCGATCAGCTTCGTGACACCGGACGGCGCGAATCACAACCCTGAACTCGGCGTGCTCTACCCCACCAATCTGACTGTGGGACAGCGCATCGAGGTGGAGTACTACAGGACCGAGCCCGATTTGGTTCGGGTAGCAGGACGTAACGCGACGGTGGCACTGATCCCGGCCGGATCGGTGATCGTCGTGACGTGGCTCCTGGCCGGACCGTCGATCTGGTACCTGCGCAAGCGGGAAGCGCAGGCGGCAAGTTCGGCGCCGGTCGCCTCGAGTTAGTTCGCGCTTCGCCCGAACTTCACACGAACATGACGTGGACTTTTCCTGGCCCTGTCACCGTTCTCGGTGTGAGAGTAGCCATCGTTGCGGAGTCATTCCTGCCCAACATGAACGGCGTCACCAACTCGGTACTACGCGTGCTCGAACACCTCGATCGCACTGGCCACGACGCCATGGTCATTGCGCCGGACACTGTCGGATCCGACACCTCTGCCGCCACCGAACACGAAGGCGTTCAGGTGGTTCGGGTGCCAGCCGTCATGGTGCCCAAAGTCAGTTCACTTCCCGTCGGCCTGCCGCAACCACGATTGACCACGGCCGTGCGGACCTTCGCGCCCGACGTCGTCCATCTGGCGTCACCGTTCCTGCTCGGCGCCGGAGGAGTGGCCGTCGCCAAACGCCTCGGAATCCCCACCGTCGCGGTCTACCAAACCGACGTCGCCGGATTTGCCGAAAGCTACGGGCTCGGCGTCACCAGCCGCGCCGCATGGGCGTGGACCCGTCGAATCCACAAGAGCTGCAACAGGACCCTCGCGCCCTCCACGTCGGCAGTCGACGCCCTCGAAGAGCACGGCATTCCGCGCGTGCACCGATGGGCCCGCGGCGTCGACGCACAACGATTCGCGCCTTCGCGTCGTAGCTCGGTGTTGCGGCAGTCCTGGATCGGCGACAGCGACCGGTTGGTGGTCGGCTTCGTCGGTCGCCTCGCGCCCGAAAAGCACGTCGAACGATTGGCGGCCCTGGCCGGCGATCCCAGTGTGCAGATCGTCGTCGTCGGAGACGGCCCGGACCGCGAGAACCTACGACGACTGATGCCGGACGCGATCTTCACCGGACAACTGGGCGGTACCGCGCTGGCCGACGCCTATGCGAGCCTGGACGTATTCGTTCACCCCGGCGAGCACGAGACCTTCTGCCAGGCGGTCCAGGAAGCCCTCGCGAGCGGTGTGCCTGTCGTCGGACCGGACGCCGGCGGACCACGTGACCTGATCTCGCATTGCCGCAACGGCTACCTCCTGCCGACGGACAGGTTCACCGAACTCCTGCCAAGCGCAGTCGACGCACTTCGTCAGCGTGATCTGCGGGTGCAGTTCGGCTCCGCGGCGAGGCGCTCGGTGCTGCACCGGACCTGGCCGGCAATCTGCGAAGAGTTGCTCCGTCACTACGAGGACGTGCAGGGCCTCGGGCGGCGAACGGGTGCCAGAGCAGCCTGAACGCCCTCGCTGCCCGAGGGTTGGTAGCGTTTCGGGTGTGGCCACTACACACGGAACCCGAGCAACTCTCGAGAAGCAACCGCACGAAGTCGCGTCGATGTTCGACGACGTCGCGGAGCGATACGACCTCACCAACACCGTGCTGTCCTTCGGCCAGGACAAGGGTTGGCGCAAGGCCACCCGCGAAGCCCTCGACCTCAAGCCGGGCGAGAAGGTACTCGACCTCGCCGCCGGAACCGGAGTCTCGACCGTCGAACTGGGGCGCTCCGGTGCCTGGTGCGTCGCCACCGACTTCTCCAAGGGAATGCTCAAGGCCGGAATCTCGCGCAAAGTTCCGATGGTCGCAGGTGACGCGATGTACCTGCCCTATGCCGACAACGTGTTCGACGCCGCGACGATTTCCTTCGGCCTGCGCAACGTCTCCGACTTCGAAGCCGGACTGCGTGAGATCGCCCGCGTCACCAAGCCGGGCGGACGTCTCGTCGTCAGCGAGTTCTCGACGCCCGTCTTCGGGCCCTTCCGCACGGTCTACATGGAGTACCTGATGAAGGCGCTCCCGCAGGTCGCACGCACCGTCAGCAGCAACCCCGACGCCTACGTGTACCTCGCCGAATCGATCCGCGCCTGGCCGACCCAGGAAGAGTTGGCCCGCAAGATCGAGGCTGCCGGCTGGAAGAACGTCAAGTGGCGCAACCTCACCGGCGGCATCGTGGCGCTGCATTACGCCACTGCCTGAACTGCTGTGCGCCTTTATCAACCCCCGGCGGTTAATAAAGGCGCACAGCACTTGCTCAACCGAACAGCGGCCGGGAGTCGATCTTTCTCGACGCGGCCCCCGACGCCCGCCAGGCCTTCGCCGTCAGATCGACGTCGGCGTCGGTGACGAGGTTCCCCATCACCCGAACGGCGACCGTCATCAGTGCCCGTGAGCGCATCGCGATCGGACCCGACGCGGGCAGGAACTGCGGAACCGTCAGCAGGCCTGCGAGCCGGCGCGCGACCGAGAACGCCTGCCCGTAGTGCTCCCGAAGCACGGTCGGCCACAGCTCCGTCAGATCGTCGGCGCCGAGCTGTTCGACCACCAGACGTCCGCCTTCGAGGCCGTAGTCGATGCCCTCACCGTTGAGCGGGTTCACACACGCTGCGGCGTCGCCGATCACGGCCCAGTTGCGTCCGGCGATGTTGGAAACGGCTCCACCCATGGGTAGCAAAGCCGAAGCGACGGAATGTATTTCGCTGCTCCACTGCCACTCGCTTCGGCGCTGATCGGTGTAGAGGTCCAGCAAGGGTCGCAGGGCACCTGGTGCCGGGCGCTTGGACGTCGCCAGTGTCCCGACGCCGATGTTCACCTCGCCGGTGCCGAGCGGGAAGATCCAGCCGTACCCCGCCTGCAACGTGCCCTCGGTGTCCCGCAGTTCCAGATGCGAGGTGATCCACGGGTCGGCGCTGCGCGGCGTCGCGACATACGCGCGTGCCGCGACGCCGTACGCGGTGTCCCGGTGCCACTGCCGTCCCAGCTTCTTGCCGAGCGTCGAGCGAACGCCGTCGGCGATGATCAGCGTCCGACAACGAAGGGTGCTTCGTCCCGAGGGGCCGGCGAGTACGACGGCGGCTACTCGATCACCGTCGAGTTCGACGTCGACGGCCTTGGTGCCCTCGACCATGACCGCGCCGGATTCGACGGCGCACCGGCGAATGGCGTCGTCGAGTTCGGTCCGAGGGATCGCACTGCCGATCGGCGGGAACGACGTCCCCGGCCACTCGAGTTCGAGTTCTTGTCCGAAGCCGGACAACCGTAGTCCCTTGTTCGTCGTGTGTGACCGAACCCACTCGCCGAGGCCGAGGAGATCCAGTTCGGCCACGGCGCGCGGAGTGAGTCCATCACCACAAGTCTTGTCTCGCGGGAAGACGGCAGCGTCCACCAGCACGACGTCTCGGCCGCTGCGGGCGGCCCACGCCGCGGCCGAAGAACCCGCGGGACCTGCGCCGATGACCACAATGTCGGTTTCGTTCGGAAGCGAATCGACGACGGGGGACTGCTCTTCTACGGACACACTCACATCTTCCCAGGCTCGCGATCGCCACCGTGGCGAGGCCGTCCCGAGTGCGAACCGCTAGGTTCACTACCGTGGGAACCGAGCCGTCACTGACGACAGGAATGGGTACTGACATCGTGAGCACCGAAAAGACTGCTGCCGACGCAACCGCATCGAGCACCGTCGTTGCAGGCATCGACCTGGGCGACGAACAGCTCGCCGCAGTAGTGCGTGGTGGACTCTCCGATGTCGAGGAGTTGTTGGTCAGCGAGCTGTCCGACGGAGAAGACTTCCTCACCGAGGCCGCGCTGCATCTCGCGCGAGCTGGTGGAAAGCGCTTCCGTCCGTTGTTCACGATCCTGACCGCGCAACTCGGACCGGTGCCGAACGATCCGTCGATCATCACCGCAGCGACTGTCACCGAACTCGTTCACCTGGCGACGCTCTATCACGACGACGTCATGGACGAGGCGTCCATGCGGCGCGGAGCACCCAGCGCCAATGCCCGCTGGGGAAACAGCGTGGCGATCCTGGCCGGCGACTATCTGTTCGCGCACGCATCACGACTGGTGTCGACGCTCGGACCCGAGGCCGTTCGGATCATCGCCGAAACATTCGCCGAACTGGTCACCGGCCAGATGCGCGAGACGATCGGTGTCAAGAAGGAGCAGGATCCGGTCGAGCACTACCTCAAGGTCGTGTGGGAGAAGACCGGTTCGCTGATCGCTGCTTCGGGACGCTTCGGCGGCACCTTCTCCGGCGCCGACGCAGCTCACATCGAGCGCCTCGAGCGCCTGGGTGACGCCGTCGGCACCGCGTTCCAGATCTCCGACGACATCATCGACATCTCGTCCGTCTCGGCGCAGTCCGGCAAGACGCCCGGCACCGACCTGCGCGAGGGAGTCCACACCCTGCCCGTCCTGTACGCGTTCCGCGAAGAAGGGGCCGACGCAGATCGCCTGCGGGAGCTTCTCGCGGGCCCGGTTACCGAAGATGCCCTGGTGGAAGAGGCCCTCGAACTGCTCGAGCGTTCGCCGGGCATGGTCAAGGCGAAGGCAAAGCTGGGCGAGTATGCCGTCGCGGCGAAAGCTCAGTTGGCTGAGCTCCCGCAGGGACCGGCCAACGAAGCGCTCGTGCGTCTCGTCGATTACACGATCGAACGAGTCGGCTGACACCTCGGCGAATCGGGGCTACCGGGTGGAAACCCCGACAGTCACTGGGGTGGGAACCCTGATGACCCTGTCCTTCGTTGACTGAACAGAACCGGTGCATACACCGGGGAGTTCGGGTGAGCCTTCGGCTCCAGCGAGGCAAGAGGTGAGCGGTTTGCACGGCTACGCGAACGGTGCGAAGACATTCGGCTTGTTGGTGGGGATGTCGGCGCTGATCGTCTTCATCGGCTCGCTGTTCAACAGCCCGTTCCTTCTGTGGGGATCCGTTCTGTTTGCCGTCGGCATGAATGCCTACGTGTACTTCAACAGCGACAAGCTGGCGCTTCGATCGATGCGCGCCCAGCCCATCACCGAGGTCGAGGCACCGGCGATCTACCGGATCGTGCGCGAACTCGCCACGACGGCGCACCAACCGATGCCCAGGCTGTACGTCAGCCCCACGAACGCCCCGAACGCGTTTGCCACCGGTCGTAGCCCTCGGCACGCCGCGGTGTGCGTGACCAGCGGCATCATGCAGATCCTGAACGAACGCGAACTGCGTGCCGTGCTCGGGCACGAACTCTCCCACGTCTACAACCGGGACATTTTGATCTCGTCCGTGGCCGGCGCGATGGCCAGCGTCATCTCTGGCCTGGCCAACTTCGCGATGTACGCGAGCATCTTCGGCGGCCGAGGGAACGGGCAGGGAAGCAATCCGATCGCGCTGCTGCTCGTCTCCCTACTGGGACCGATCGCGGCAACCGTGGTCAAGCTGGCCGTCTCGCGCTCTCGCGAGTACCAGGCGGATCAATCGGGAGCCGAGCTCACCGGTGACCCGCTGGCGTTGGCGTCGGCGCTGCGCAAGCTCGAGTCGGGCGTCGCAGCCGCGCCGTTGCCGCCTGAGCCCAAGCTCGCGGCGCAGTCCCACCTGATGATCGCCAACCCCTTCAGGGCGGGGGACAAGGTCAGCAAGCTGTTCTCGACGCATCCGCCCATGGCGGACCGGATCGAGCGTTTGGAGAAGATGGCGGGGATGTAGGGGCCTTCGGCCCCTGTGAGCCTTTCTGGTCGTCGGAACTACCAAAAAGGCGCACAGGGGCGCAGCCCCTACTACCGGTAGTTCACGAACTGCAGGGCGATCCCGAAGTCCTCACCCTTGAGCAGGGAGATGACGCCCTGGAGGTCGTCGCGCTTCTTGCTGCTCACACGAAGTTCCTCACCCTGGATCTGCGCCTTGACGCCCTTGGGGCCCTCGTCGCGAATCTTCTTGGTGATCTTCTTCGCGTTCTCGCTGCTGATGCCCTGGACCAAGGTTCCGGACAGCTTGTAGATCTTTCCGGACTGCGCCGGCTCGCCGGCATCGAATGCCTTCAGCGAGATGTCACGACGGATCAACTTCTCCTTGAACACGTCGAGGGCGGCCAGCAGTCGCTCCTCGGTGTCGGCGTTCAACGTGATCGTCTCTTCACCAGACCACTCGATCGACGCTCCCGTGTTTCGGAAGTCGAAACGCGTGGTCAACTCCTTGGCAGCCTGATGCAGGGCGTTGTCCACCTCTTGACGGTCAACCTTGCTCACCACGTCGAAGGACGAATCAGCCACTTCACACTCCCGCTTTCCGGTAGTTCACGAACATCGAGTTCCGCCCACCTTCCATACCGGTGGACACCTCGACGTTATCGGGTCGGCACCGCCCGTTACCACCCGGTTTGCAAAATGGGGGTGTGTTCGTTGTATTCTTCTCACCGCACCGAGGAAGCCGTTTTCGGCCGCCGCACGTCGCGATATACTTGCGAATGCGCCGGATCGAAGCCTGGTGCAAGCACGGCAGATTGCCCGAGCGGCCAATGGGAGCGGACTGTAAATCCGTCGGCTTATGCCTACGTAGGTTCGAATCCTACATCTGCCACACCAAGTCAGCCCCGATTCTCTTCGCGAGAGTCGGGGCTGACTTTTTTTGTGCGTGTACCGAGGTCGAGCGCGCGTTGGCGACGCAGGCGCCGGCTTCGGCTCAGGGGTGTCGGAGGCTCAGGGACCTCGGGATGGGCCCCGGGGGATGGTTTCAGGGGGAGTGCGGGGTCAAGTTGGTTCCCGCAAAGCCCTCGCCAGCGGCCTCGATCGGTGCAACAATGGGCTCCGGCACCATTTTTGCCCCGATGACCAGCGGATTTGGTGCTGGCGCTCGTTCGTGTGTAATCTTTCGGAGGCTTCAAGAGAGCGGCAACGCGCTCCTGAGCCACGCCCCCTTAGCTCAGTCGGTAGAGCGTTTCCATGGTAAGGAAAAGGTCAACGGTTCGATTCCGTTAGGGGGCTCGCTGGATTGTGGTGCCGTGCTTTCCGCGCGACACTCGACACCGAGGCGGTGTAGCTCAGTTGGTAGAGCAAACGACTCATAATCGTTGCGTCGCCGGTTCAAGTCCGGTCACCGCTACACAATATGCATGATCCACCCTGATTGCTCGTAATCAGATACACCCGAAAGAAGGCATCCCGTGGCCTCCTCGACCGACGTTCGGCCCAAGATCACCTTGGCCTGCGAGGTATGCAAGCACCGCAACTACATCACCAAGAAGAATCGGCGCAACGACCCCGATCGCCTGGAGCTCAAGAAGTTCTGCCCCAACTGCGGAACCCACCAGTCGCATCGCGAGTCGAAGTAGTAAGTCCTTAACAGGACGACGATTTTCGCGGAAGACCCTCTCTGGGCCTGCGTCTTCGGGTCCTAGCTAGAAGAGAGTCTCACCGCGTGACAGATTTGCAAGAGAACCAGGCAGCGGCCGAGGTCCCTACGGACCCGGCCGCTCATGCCGTCCAGATGGTCGGTCACCACTATCGTGTCGAAGACTTCTACGAGGTCGGACGCGAGAAGGTACGCGAGTTCGCTCGCGCCGTCCAGGACGCCCATCCCGCGCACTACGACGAGTCGGCAGCCAAGGGCCTCGGATACGACGGCCTGATCGCTCCCATCACGTTCGTCGCCATCGTGGGTGCCATTGCTCAGCGACGTCTGTTCGAAGAGATCGTCACAGGCTACGACCTGAGTCAGATTCTTCAGACCGATCAGCGCTTGGTGCTGCACAAGCCCATGCAGGTCGGTGACCGACTCTTCTGCGACGTCTTCCTGGATTCGTTCAGGCAGGCCGCAGGTAGCGACATCATCGTGACCAAGAACATCATCACCGATCAGAACGACGAAGCCGTCGTCACCACGTGGACGACGCTTGTTGCTCGAACGGGTGGGGAAGTGGACGAGAACATCGCCCACGCAGTCAAGGACGTGATGATGCATGTCGCTTCGTAAATTTTCCGACGTGAGTGTCGGCGAACTTCTCCCCGAGAAGTCCGTCACCCTGACGCGTGGAAACCTCGCCAACTACGCGGGTGTTTCGGGAGATCCCAATCCGATTCACTTCAGTGACGAGGTCGCACGACTTGCCGGCTTGCCGGACGTCGTCGCGCACGGCATGCTCTCCATGGGCATCGGTGCCGGCTACGTCACCGAATGGCTGGGAGATCCGGGCGCAGTGACCGAGTACAACGTACGGTTCACGAGCCCGGTGATCGTGGCAGCCGACAAGGCTGCCGAGATCGAGTTCACCGCCAAGGTGAAGTCGATCGACGAAGAAAGCAAGACCGCAGTACTGGCAATTGTGGCCAAGTCCGAAGGTAAGAAGATCTTCGGTCGTGCCACTGCCACGGTCCGTCTAGCCTGATCGCAGGGCGGATTGTGTTTGTTCCGGGGCTTTGAAGTACACTGAGATTTCTGGGATTCCTCAGCGCTGCGCGCTGCCCTGAATGTTGCAAGACATTCACCTCGGGTAGCGCGTATGTTGTGTGATCGCAGAACGGTTGATTCAGGCAGGGTCTACCTGTCGAGGTCAACCAAAGGGGCGTAGCTCAACTGGCAGAGCAGCGGTCTCCAAAACCGCAGGTTGCAGGTTCAAGTCCTGTCGCCCCTGCCCCCGGATGCCAGCGACTGAGAGGAACGACGTGAGCGAGGAGCGCGCCAAGCGCGACGCCGACACTTCGGATGCGGAGACTTCACCGTCTGCCGATTCGACCGGTGTCGACGACACTGCAGCTGACGCGACTACGCGTTCCGATCTTTCGTTGGACAAGGACGGTGCCGAAAAGGCTCCCTCCGCATCCAGTGGGGTTTCCAACAAGCCGACCGGCAAGCGCGCTGCACGCGGCGCCTCGGTCAGCGCGTCCACCGTGAAGACTCCGGCCCGGACGGCATCCCGGACATCTTCGGCCAAGCCGACTGCAACGAACCCCGGCAAGAAGCCCAAGGCGAAGAAGGACAACATCTTCAAGCGCCTGCGCAAATTCTTCCGCGAGGTCATCGCAGAACTCCGTAAGGTCATCTGGCCGAACCGCAAGCAGATGATCACCTACACCAGCGTCGTGCTGACGTTCGTGGTCTTCATGGTCGCTTTCATCAGCGGCGTCGATATCGCTGTGATCAAGGGTGTCACCTGGCTGTTCGGCTGATCGCCGTAGCAGTCGGGCGTCTTTGCCTGCGAGCGCGACAAGACCCGACCCGGGTCCGAGTAACGAGAGGAAGCGAGTGCCCCAGTGAGCACCCCCGAGAACGACACGAATGAGGCTTTGGCCGAAGAGCGTGTTTCTGCCGAGGCGGCAGCCGAAGTAGACGTCGTGGTTGCCGAAGGCACCGATGCAGACGTTGCCGAAGGCACTGATGCAGACGCTGCAGCGACCGAGGACGTCATCTCCGACGATGCCGAGAACTCCGACGAGGCCGCTCCCGCCGCCGAGCTCGAGGTCGAGGATCCCGTTGCCGAACTCAAGGCTGCGCTGCGCCGCGCCCCGGGTGACTGGTACGTCATCCACTCGTACGCCGGTTACGAGAACAAGGTCAAGACCAACCTCGAGACTCGCGTTCAGAACCTCGATGTCGGCGACTACATCTTCCAGGTGGAAGTTCCCACCGAAGAGGTCACCGAGATCAAGAACGGCCAGCGCAAGCAGGTCAACCGCAAGGTTCTGCCCGGATACATCCTCGTTCGCATGGAGCTCAACGACGAGTCGTGGGGCGCCGTGCGCAACACGCCTGGTGTCACCGGTTTTGTCGGTGCCACGTCGCGTCCCTCGCCGCTGACCCTCAACGAGGTCGTCAAGTTCCTGCTCCCGCAGCAGGAGCAGAAGAAGCAGCAGGCTGCAGCGGCCGCCGTCGCAGCAGGCGAGGCACCGTCCGAGTCCTTCGGCAAGCCCCTCATCGAGGTCGACTTCGAGGTCGGCGAGTCGGTCACCGTCATGGACGGCCCGTTCGCAACCCTTCCGGCCAGCATCAGCGAGGTCAACGGCGAGCAGCAGAAGCTCAAGGTTCTCGTGTCGATCTTCGGTCGTGAAACCCCGGTTGAGCTCAACTTCAACCAGGTCGCGAAGATCTGACCACCCCAAAACTTGCAATTTGTTCGACGCAAGACACACACCCAAGCTAGAAACTAGGAACTAGAGATGCCCCCAAAGAAGAAGAAGCTCGCCGGGCTCATCAAGCTGCAGATCCAGGCAGGTCAGGCTAACCCTGCACCTCCCGTGGGTCCCGCGCTCGGTCAGCACGGCGTGAACATCATGGAGTTCTGCAAGGCCTACAACGCGGCGACTGAGTCCCAGCGCGGCAACGTTGTGCCGGTCGAGATCTCGGTCTACGAAGACCGGACCTTCGATTTCAAGCTGAAGACCCCTCCCGCCGCCAAGCTGCTCCTCAAGGCAGCCGGCGTCGCCAAGGGCTCCGGCGAACCGCACAAGACCAAGGTTGCCTCGGTGACCATGGATCAGGTGCGCGAAATCGCGAAGACCAAGGCTGAAGACCTCAATGCCAATGACATCGAGCAGGCCGCGAAGATCATCGCCGGCACCGCTCGTTCCATGGGCATCACGGTCCAGGGCTGATAGTCCGCTCCACAGCATTACGTGGGAGGGCCGGCCAGGCCCCGACCACAACTGAACCATTCACCACTGCACAGGTAATTCGCTGCAGTGACAAGTAAGGACAGAACAAATGGCAAAGCGCAGCAAGGCGTACCTCGCCGCCGCTGAGAAGATCGACGCAGACAAGCTCTACAGCCCGCTTCAGGCTGCAAAGCTCGCCAAGGAGACGTCGTCCACCAAGATGGATGCAACCGTTGAGGTTGCAGTTCGTCTGGGCGTCGACCCCCGTAAGGCTGACCAGATGGTCCGCGGAACGGTCAACCTGCCCCACGGCACCGGTAAGACCGCTCGCGTCATCGTGTTCGCTGTTGGCGAGAAGGCAGCAGAAGCCGAGGCTGCAGGCGCTGACGTAGTCGGTGCAGAAGACCTGATCGAGCGCATCCAGGGTGGATGGGTCGATTTCGACGCCGCAATCGCGACTCCTGATCAGATGGCCAAGGTCGGCCGCATCGCCCGTGTCCTCGGACCGCGTGGCCTGATGCCGAACCCGAAGACGGGCACCGTCACGGCGGATGTCACCAAGGCTGTCAACGACATCAAGGGCGGAAAGATCAACTTCCGCGTCGACAAGCAGGCCAACCTGCACTTCGTCATCGGCAAGGCATCGTTCGACGATGAGAAGCTGGTGGAGAACTACGGCGCAGCCCTGGACGAGATCCTGCGTGCGAAGCCCTCGTCGGCCAAGGGTCGCTACGTGAAGAAGATCACGGTCTCGACCACCACCGGTCCGGGCATCCCGGTGGATCCGAACCGTACTCGCAACCTCCTCGAGGATGCTGCGGACGCGTAAGCAGTCCGCATACGAACAAGAAGGCCGGCAGGGATCACTCCCTGCCGGCCTTCTTGTCGTTTCGGGAGAGGGTGATCCCTGCCGGTGGTATCGGTCCATCGGTGGTATCGATCTAACGGTGGCATCATCGGGGTATGCACGAAGCGTTCCAGTTCCTCGGAAACTTTTGGTGGCTGATCTTCGTTTTCGGCGGCACCATCGGTGGGGCGCTGAAGGGTGTCGCGGTTGCCAACGAAAGGCGGATCGAGCGCCGGCAAGAGCGCTTCCGGCTCAAGCAGCAGACCAAGGTCGCCATCGCGCAAGCCAACGCACAACATCACGCCGACGAAGAAACACAGCGCCGAGAGCTGGCCAAGGCAATCGAGCAGCACGATGCGGTCGACGCCCGATGGTTCTCGTACGAGCTCGATCCGGTCACACTGCTCGACACCCCGATGATGACGGACATGCGCGAGCCTTTGACCGCCGATTTTCATCGAGCCAAATATCGTGCCGATCTGCTTCGCCCAGGCAATCCGGAGACGATGATCGGCAACCAGCAGGCACAAACCGAGTACCGCGAGGCGGTGCACGCTTACTCGATCGCCTTCGAAATCGCGGAAGCTGAGGCGAAGCGCCGCCGACGGAGCGGATTCACCCTCGACGAACAAGAACGCCTGGTAAGGGCGCAACGTCTGCTGCGACTGGCCATGGACGAGGGCGCGACGCCACAGGAACGTCAGAGTGCGTACCGGAAGGCCCACAAGGAACTCGATGGATTGCTGGTGTTGCCGGACCGAGCTCGGGCAGCAATCGAACACAAGATCGCCAGGGCTATCGGTGCTTGAAGGAATCGGGTGCGTGACGAACTCGATTTGGTTGTGCAGCGAGCAGTCAGGTAGTCTTCGAGGCGGAGTTCAGTGCTGGATATGAACTTCACCCCAAAATCATGTTCTACCCAAGACCGTTGGTGATTGCACTCAGTGATGGGTGTGGTTGAAAGTCCGGGAGTGCCCGGCGGCCCACGTAGGTGAACGAGGTAGGGGGATAGCTTGATGTAGTGGTTCTACAGTTTGCCTGGTTATGCACTGCCTCGCTTTGCATCGTTACGCTGATTCGTAAGCCTCTTCTTCATGTTTCCTCTGTACGCCCCGTGCGCTTGCGCCGGGGCGTTTTGCATGTCGCGGACTGTGTCTTCTCGGGTTCACCCCGATGAGGTGCAGCGGTTCCTGAGTGGGACAACGACTGTCACGAGAGGAGGCGAAGTATGGCAAAGCCTGAGAAGGTTTCCGCAGTTGCGGAAATCACCGAGCAGTTCAAGGGTTCGACCGCCGCTGTGGTCACGGAATACCGTGGCCTTTCGGTTGGCAACATCACGACACTGCGACGCGCTCTCGGAGAAGGTGCCACCTACTCCGTCGCCAAGAACACCCTGGTCAAGCGTGCCGCCGCAGAGGCTGGCATCGAGGGCCTTGATGACCTGTTCGTTGGTCCGACCGCCATTGCATTCATCAAGGGCGAACCGGTCGACGCTGCGAAGGCTCTGAAGAACTTCGCTAAGGACAACAAGGCGCTCATCATCAAGGGCGGCTACATGGACGGCGCTGCGCTGTCCGTGGAAGAGGTCAACAAGATCGCGGATCTCGAATCCCGCGAAATCCTGTTGGCAAAGCTTGCCGGCGCGATGAAGGGCAACTTGGCAAAGGCCGCAGGCCTGTTCAATGCTCCCGCTTCGCAGATGGCCCGTCTGGCCGCTGCCCTGCAGGAGAAGAAGGCTGCAGAAGGCGGAGCCGCAGAGGCCCCCGCAGAGGCTGCCACCGAGGCTCCGGCCGAGGCCGAAGCCGAAAGCTGATCCGCACCCGCGCATCACTGCTATAACCCCGCCCGGTCGCGGATCAGCGACATGGGACTTACAGGAAGGACCGCCACAATGGCGAAGCTCAGCACCGAAGAGTTGTTGGACCAGTTCAAGGAGCTCACCCTCCTCGAGCTCTCGGAGTTCGTTAAGGCATTCGAGGAGACCTTCGAGGTCACCGCTGCTGCTCCCGTCGCCGTCGCCGCTGCAGGCGCACCGGCTGCCGGCGCAGAAGCTGCTGAAGAGCAGGACGAGTTCGACGTCGTCCTCGAGTCGGCTGGCGACAAGAAGATCCAGGTCATCAAGGTCGTCCGTGAGGTCGTTTCCGGCCTCGGCCTGAAGGAAGCAAAGGACCTCGTCGAGAGCGCTCCGAAGGCCATCCTCGAGAAGGTTGCCAAGGACGCCGCAGAGGCTGCCAAGGAAAAGCTCGAAGCTGCCGGCGCAAAGATCGTCATCAAGTAAGACGGTTTTCCCGCTGCTCTTCGCGAGTAGTAACGAAGAGGGCCACTCCCCACGGGGAGTGGCCCTCTTTTTTTGAACTTTTTTCGCGGGTGATATGCCGGAATTCATGCAGGTGGGAGGGGTGTCCGAACTAGGCTGTGATCTGAATTATGCTTCTTCCCTACTCGTTAGTAGTATTCGCAGTCACGGGTACCACTCCCATGCGATAGAGTGACCCAACCCACACGGGTGCATGCATGCAACGGACGTCGCGGAGGTAATGGTGGGAGTCGAGGTAGCGGTACAAGGACTGACAAAGTCTTTCGGGTCGCAGAGGATTTGGCAGGACGTGTCGTTGACACTTCCCGCGGGTGAGGTCAGCGCACTGCTCGGGCCTTCGGGTACCGGTAAGTCGGTGTTCCTGAAGTCCCTGATCGGACTGCTCCGCCCTGAACAAGGCTCCATCGTCATCGACGGCACGGACATCCTGCAGTGCTCCTCCAAGGAGCTCTACGAGATCCGCAAGCTGTTCGGCGTTCTCTTCCAGGACGGCGCACTGTTCGGCTCGATGAACTTGTACGACAACATCGCCTTCCCGCTTCGTGAGCACACCAAGAAGTCGGAATCCGATATCCGCAAGATCGTGATGGAGAAGTTGGACCTCACGGGTCTGGTCGGCGCCGAGGACAAGCTTCCCGGTGAGATCTCCGGCGGTATGCGCAAGCGTGCCGGTCTGGCGCGTGCACTCGTTCTCGATCCCGAGATCATCCTCGTCGACGAGCCCGACTCCGGTCTGGATCCGGTGCGTACGACGTACATCAGCCAAACGCTGATCGACATCAACGCCCAGTCGGACGCGACGATTCTGATCGTCTCGCACAACATCAACCTCGCACGCACGGTGCCGGACAACATCGGCATGCTCTTCCGTCGTCAGTTGGTGATGTTCGGTCCTCGTGAGGTGCTGCTCACCTCGGACGAGCCCGTCGTCAAGCAGTTCCTCAACGGAACGATGATCGGTCCGATCGGTATGTCGGAGGAGAAGGACGAGGCTCAGATGGCGCACGAGCAGGCGCTCGTCGACGCCGGTCACCACGCCGGTGGTGTCGACGACGTCGAGGGCATCGTGCCGCAGATGAAGGCCACCCCCGGAAACCCGGAGCGTCAGGCTGTTCGTCGTCGCCAGGAGCGCGTCCGTCAGATCATGCACACCCTCCCAGCTAACGCACAGGCGGCGATTCAGGACAGCCTCGACGAGGTTGACGGAACTGGGCAGTACGATCCCCAGTACGCCGAAGCGAGCGGCTATCAGGGGGAGTGGAACGACAACTCGCAAGACACGCAGGTCATTCCTGCATACGAGGGCGATCCCTACGGAAACACGACACACGGGCAAGGGTAGGCATATCGGATGGGGGTTACCCGCAACTCGGTTCTGAGTCCGGTCAACGGAGCATTAACTCAGGCCGGAAACATCGTCGAACTGTTTGTCGAAGTCGTCAGGAATACGTTCCGGCGTCCATTTCAGTTCCGTGAGTTCATCGAGCAGGCCTGGTTCATCGCCAGCGTGACAATTTTGCCGACGGCATTGGTAGCCATCCCTTTCGGCGCCGTCGTCTCACTGCAGACCGGTTCGCTGATCAAGCAGTTGGGTGCAGAATCGTTCACTGGCGCTGCCAGCGTCCTGGCGGTGATCCAGCAGGGTAGCCCCCTGGTGACAGCGTTGCTGGTCGCCGGTGCGGCCGGATCGGCCGTGACGGCCGATCTCGGTTCTCGAACCATCCGTGAAGAGATCGACGCGATGGAAGTCCTCGGAATCAATCCGATTCAGCGCCTGGTGGTTCCGCGTGTCCTCGCGATGGTGCTGATCGCTGTTCTGCTCAACGGACTGGTGTCCGTCGTCGGTATCGCGGGTGGTTACTTCTTCAACGTGATCCTGCAGGGCGGTAACCCCGGTGCCTACATCTCGTCGTTCTCAGCTTTTGCGCAGCTACCGGACATTTGGAGCGGTGAGATCAAAGCCGCGGTGTTCGGTGTCATCGCTGGTGTGATCTCCGCGTACAAGGGACTCCACCCGTCCGGTGGCCCGAAGGGCGTCGGTGAGGCGGTGAACCAGGCTGTCGTCATCACGTTCCTGCTGTTGTTCTTCGCCAATCTGATTCTGACGATGGTGTACCTCCAGATCGTGCCGGCGAAGGGATCTTGACCTAAATGACCATCGCACGAGGCCGCGGCGATCAGTTCCTGCTGAAGAGTCGCAAAGTAGCCAGAATTCCAGTGAACGCGTTGGACCGCGCGGGCGAGCAGATGTCGTTCTACGCGCGCGCCATCGCGTGGACCCCGCGCACCCTGCATCGGTACCGGAAGGAGACGCTTCGACTACTCGCCGAAGTGACCTTCGGTAGCGGTGCGCTCGCAGTGATCGGCGGAACCATCGGCGTCATCGCGATGATGTCCGGATTCACGGGTGTCGTCGTCGGCCTCCAGGGCTTCGCCGCTCTGGAGCAGTTGGGTAGCTCGGTCCTGACCGGCTTCCTCTCCGCATACGTCAACACCCGTGAGATCGCTCCGATCGTTGCGGCTCTTGCGCTCTCGGCCACGGTTGGTTGTGGCTTCACCGCCCAACTCGGTGCCATGCGAATCTCCGAAGAGATCGACGCGCTCGAGGTCATGGCAGTTCCGTCGGTGCCGTTCCTGGTCACGACGCGCATGATCGCCGGCTTCGTCGCCGTCATTCCGCTGTACATCGTGGGTCTACTCGCGGCGTACCTCGCCTCGAGAGTGATCAGCACGGTCTTCAACGGGCAGTCGACGGGTTCCTACGACCACTACTTCAACCTGTTCCTGCCACCGCAGGACGTGCTGTATTCGTTTGCGAAAGTCCTGGTATTCGCCTTCGTGCTGATCCTGATCCACTGCTACTACGGGTTCCATGCCTCAGGTGGTCCCGCAGGTGTCGGTGTGGCCGTCGGCCGCGCTGTTCGCGCCGCAATCGTGACGATCGCCGTTCTCGACTTCTTCCTCAGCCTCGCAATCTGGGGCACCACGACGACAGTGAGGGTGGCCGGATGATCGAGGCTCCGTCAGTCCTGCGCCGCCGTGTGCTCGGACTCGTGTTCTTCGTGGTGTTGGCATTGTTCCTGGCCTTCACCATCGGAACCTTCAACAAGACGTTCAAGGACGTCGTGAAGATCGACCTCGTGACCGACACAGTCGGAAATGCGTTGCCACCCAACGCGGACGTCAAGGTCCGTGGGCTGCTGGTCGGCGAGGTGCGATCCGCGTCGACGAAAGACGGCCAGGTCACCTCGGTCCTCGCGATCGAGCCGGACAAGGCTGATCTCATTCCGTCCAACGTCACGGCGCGTCTGCTCCCGAAGACGCTTTTCGGTGAGCGCTACGTCTCCCTGATCATTCCGGAGGGAACCACCGCGACCCCGATTTCCGCGGGAACGGTGATCCACCAGGACAAGAGCGGCAATGCTGTCGAGGTCGGCGACGTTCTGGACGGACTGCTCCCACTTCTGCAGGCGATTCCGCCGCAGGATCTGGCGAACACTCTCGGTTCTCTCGCGCAGGGTCTGACGGGACGCGGCGCCGAGCTCGGTCTGACGGTCGATCGTCTCGAGGAGATCTTCCGCGGCGTCAATACCGAACTGCCCGCGGTGCAAGAGGATCTGCGCAAGTTCGCGGACTTCTCCCAGACGTACTCGGACGCTGCGCCCGATCTGATCAACGCTCTCGACAATCTGCGGACCACGGGTAACACGGTGGTGCAGAAGCAGGACCAGTTGCGGACACTGCTGGCGTCGCTCACCGTGACATCGTCGGACACCGCAGCCTTCCTCGAAGCGAACTCGTCCTCGATCATCACGCTCGCTGCGGATTCGAAGGAAGCTCTCCAGCTTCTGGCCCAGTACTCTCCGACCTTCGGGTGCACGTTCAAGGGCTTCTCGGACACCGCTCCGGAAGCTGCCAAGATCCTGTCCACCGACGCGCCCAATCCTGGTGTGCGTGCGAGTATTCAGATCGTGAACCCCAAGGGTCGCTACCTGCCCAACCAGGACGAGCCACGGCTCGTCGACAACCGCGGCCCGGTTTGCTACGACAACGTCACCGAGCCCGGTCGTCCGTTCCCGCAGTACCCCGGCGGTTCGTACGGTGACGGTTCCTACCAGGTTCCTTCCCGCAATCCAGGTCCCGCCACCATGGAATTCCTGCCTGCACCCGAGGGCTCCGGACCTCAGTTGTTCTCGACCAACAACAGCGGTCCTGCGCAGCAGGCCGGCTACGCGGGCTCGAAACTCGAAGAGGATACGTTGAAGGTGATCTACGGACAGGCCAACGGTGTTGCGCCGGACGATGTTCCGGCGTGGACCACGATGGTCAGCGCTCCGGCATTCGCAGGTGCGGAGGTGAGCGTCCAATGAGAGGACTCGCAGCTCCGCTGACAAAGCTCATCATCTTCGTTGTGGTGACGGTCCTGGCGACAGGACTGCTGGCAGCCAGTATCGCCAACCTCGGCGGCGGTGGCGGCACCAAGTTCAACGCCGTCTTCTCCGACGTCACTTCGTTGAACGAGGGCGACGAGGTTCGCATTGCCGGTGTTCGTGTCGGCCAGGTCGAGAAGATTGCCATCGTCAACGACAACCAGGCCGAGGTCCAGTTCTCGGTATCCGACCGTGATTGGTTGCCGGCCAGTTCCATCGCCACCATCCGGTTCCGCAACCTGGTGGGGCAGCGGTACATCTCGCTCTCGCAAGGTGAAGGCAGCCAAGGCAAGAAGATCACCGGCGGCGATACCCTGCCGCTGTCTCAGACGCGCCCGGCAGTCAACCTCACGACACTCTTCAACGGCTTCAAGCCGCTGTTCACCACCCTGAGCGCGGACGACGTCAACAAGCTGTCGTACCAGATCATCCAGGTCTTCCAAGGCGAATCGGGCACCATCAGTGAGCTCGTGCGCAACACCGCGAGCCTGACCAACACCGTCGCGGACAAGGACGCGGTCATCGGCGCGGTGATCAAGAACCTCAACGACGTTCTCGACACCGTCAACGCGAACGACAAGAACCTCGATTCACTGATCGTCAACACCCAGCAACTCGTCACCGGGTTGGCCAACGAGCGTGGGGTGGTCGGTTCGGCCGTCACCTCACTCGCAGGTCTGACCGACGCGACGGCAGACTTGCTCGAGCCGACGCGGCCGTCGATTCAGGGCTCGATCACGGCACTCAACACGCTGGCGACCACACTCAATCGTCGGAGTGACGACGTCAACGCGGTGCTCGAGACCTTGCCGGTCAAGCTCGAGAAGCTCGCACGCGTAGCGAGCTACGGTTCCTGGTTCCAGTTCTATCTGTGCGGAATCGACATCGTTGCCGGTCCAGGACAGTCTGCGTCGCTGAATCTGCCCACCGGCCTGCCGACGGTCAATCAGCCGATTTACACCAACGCGGCCACGCGATGCACTCAAGACGGTATGAGGGAGTTGCAAGGTCGATGAGTAAACGTCGCAGTCCGGCAATGGCCGGAGCCATCGGTATCTTCGTGGTGCTGCTGGCCACTTTGTCCGCGTTCTTCCTCGATTCGCTTCCGTTCGTGGGAGCAGGCTCGTCCTACTCCGCCGAGTTCTCCGAAGCCGCGGGTCTCAAGCCTGGTAACGAGGTTCGTATCGCCGGCGTGAAGGTCGGCAAGGTCACTTCCGTCGATCTCGACGGTGACCGTGTTCTCGTCGACTTCAAGGTCAGTGACGCGTGGGTGGGAGATCAAACCTCTGCGTCCATTCAGATCAAGACCATTCTGGGACAGAAGTACCTCGCACTAGATCCGCGCGGAACCGACAACCTCGATCCCAAGGATCGGATTCCGCTAGAGCGCACCACCTCTCCGTACGACGTCGTTCAGGCCTTCTCGGCCGCGGCGGACACCGTCGGCGACATCGACACCGACCAGTTGGCGAAGAGCATGGAGACGTTGTCCCAGGCATTCTCCGAGACACCTGGCGATGTCCGCGCTTCGCTCGACGGTGTCAGTCGGCTGTCGCAGACGATCGCGAGCCGCGATCAGGACTTGCAGAAGCTCTTCGCCGCCACCGGGAAGACGTCGCAGATTCTTGCTGACCGCAACAAGGAATTCACCCAGCTGATCCGAGACGGTGGACTACTGGTGCAGGAGCTCAACAATCGCCAGCAAGCGATTTCGCAGCTGCTCACCGGAACTCAGCGCGTCTCTCAGCAGCTCACCGGTCTCGTTCGTGACAACGAGGCGGCAATCGGGCCGGCGCTGACGCAGCTCAACGGCGTCATCGACATCCTGAAGGCAAACAACGAGAACCTGGACAAGGCACTGAAGCTCTACGAACCCTTCATTCGCTTGTATGCCAACGTGGTCGGCAACGGCCGTTGGTTCGACCAGGTCGTCGTGAACCTCCTTCCGCCGGGTCTGCCGGACATTCCGGGCTACCGTGACCCCGTTCGTACGTTGGGAGGCAACTGATGGCTGATACTGCCGAAGCCGGAAGCGGCTCCAAGAAGCGCTCGGTCGCGATCATCGCCGCTGTTCTGATCGGGTTACTCGTAATCGGTGGCGCGCTGTGGTGGGTGTTCACTCGCGCCGGTACCACCAAGATCACCGCCTACTTCGACAAGTCGGTGGGTATCTACGACGGTTCCGACGTTCGTGTTCTCGGTGTCAAGGTCGGCACCGTCGAATCCGTCGAACCCCAGGGAGATCAGGTCAAGGTCGAGCTGCGTGTCGATCGTGGGATCGACATTCCCGCGGGTGCCAGTGCCGCTCAGATCACGCCTTCGGTGGTTGCCGACCGCTACATCCAGCTGACACCGGTCTTCACCGGCGGCGACAAGATGGCCAGCGGTGCAGTAATTCCGATCGAGAAGACGGCGACGCCTGTCGAGGTCGACCAGTTGTACTCCAGCATCGACGAACTCGCGTCGGCGCTCGGTCCTGAAGGTGCCAACAAGAACGGAGCACTGTCCGATTTCGTCGAGACAGGTGCGGCCAACCTCGAGGGCAACGGTGAAGCGTTGGGAGACAGCATCACCAACCTCTCGGATGCCGCACGGACGCTCAACGATTCGCGTGACAACATCTCGCTCACCATCAAGAACCTGGATACTTTTGTGGGCGCTCTCGCGGCCAACGATCAGCAGGTGCGCCAGTTCAACACGCAGTTGTCGGACCTGACCGGATTCCTGGCAGGTGAGCGCGACGATCTCGGTGCCGCTCTGAACCAGCTCTCGATTGCGCTCGGCGACGTCGCGAAGTTCGTGGCCGACAACCGCGATCAACTGGTCCAGACAACCGAAGGTCTCGTCGAACCGACACAGACATTGGCGAACAACAAGGAAGCACTGGCCAACACGCTCACCATGCTTCCGCTGGCGATCTCCAACTTGGTCAACTCGTACGACGCCGAATCAGGTGTGCTGGCTTCACGTCTGGCGTTCCCTGATCTTCAGAACCCGGCCGGCGTGCTCTGCAAGTTGATGGACCTCGGCAAGCTGTTGCCCGGTGATCCGCGGTTCGAGGCATTGGGAAGGCAGATGCAACCGGCTATCGACCAGTGCGCAAACGTCGCTGCGATGACCGACGCAGCCAATCAGGCTGCAGGCCTGAACCTTCCCTTCGGCATCCTTGCCGGTTCCGAACGACAGATGCAGGTAGTTCCGGGCACTGTGCCCGGCGTCGTGTCACCGCGACTGACCAGTGGAAACGGGGAGGGCGAGTGAAGCGTTCATTGATAGTCGGCGCCGGATTGTGCGCCGTCCTGATCTCGGCAACCGCCTGCTCGTCCGAGGGGATCTACGCTGTCCCGCTTCCCGGCGGTCCTGATGTGGGTTCCGATCCGATGCACTTGACCATTCAGTTCGACGACGTGCTCGACTTGGTTCCGCAGTCCGCTGTGAAGGTCGACGGCGTTCCCGTCGGTCGAGTCGACGACGTGTCGGTCGGACCGGACGGATGGACCGCGGACGTCGGAATCATCCTCGACTCGTCGGTTGATCTGCCCGCCAACGCAATTGCCGCGGTCGAGCAGACCAACCTGCTCGGCGAGAAGTTCATCCAGCTGTCGGCCCCGCCGTCCGGACCGGACTCTGCGAAGCTGGCCGACGGTGACCTCATTCCGCTGGATCGCACTCGCCACGCCACGGAGATCGAGCAGGTTCTCGGCGCATTGTCGCTGCTGCTCAACGGCGGCGGTGTGGGCCAGTTGCAGCCCATCGTCGAAGAACTCGGTGCCGCGTTCGACGGTCGCGAAGGCAAGACGAGAAGTCTTCTGGAGCAGGCGAACACACTCATCGGTGGACTCAACGAGCAGCGTGACGACATCACACGCGCCCTCGACGGCCTGGATGTGCTCTCGACTCGCGTCAACGATCAGAACGAGAAGATCGGGAAGATTCTCGAGGAACTCCCCGTTGCGACACAGGTTCTCAACGAGCAGCGTCCGCAGCTGACGCAGATGCTCGCTCAGGTGGATCGACTCGGAACAGTGGGAACCGACGTCCTCACACAGTCCAAGGACGATCTGATCGCTGATCTTCAGGCTCTGCGTCCGACGCTGCAGGCGCTCGCAGACTCCGGTGACGACTTCGTGGGGGCACTTCCGTTCCTTCCGACGTTCCCGTTCCCGGACGGTGTCGAGAAGATTGCACAGGGTGGTTCCGTCAACCTCTTCCTGAGTGTCGACCTGCAGATCGGCAATACACTCTCGGGTCTCGGTGTCGGGCAGGGAGAACCGGAATACCGCCAGCCCAAGTTCGGCAATCCCAAGCCGGTGGTCGACCCCTCCAACCCGTACTACAACGGCAACGGGCCGCGACCGGGGTGGCCGACAGTGTCACTGCTGCCGATCGCTCCGATCCTGCCGCAGGTTCCCGTTGTCGCCGGCCTTCCCGCCACAACAGCGGGTGACCCGGCAACGCCGGCGCCCGCGGCGAACCCACTCAACCCCATCCAGGGAATGCTGGAACAGTTCGGAATCGGCGGTGATGGACAGTGAGATCAGCTCTGGTCAGATGGCAGCTCGTCGGCTTTGTCGTGGTTGCGCTCCTGGGTCTCATCTACGTCGGCGCCAAGTACGTGCGCCTGGACAACCTCATGGGGTTCGGTCAGTACACGGTGAAGACCGAATTGGCCACGTCCGGTGGAATTTTCACCAACGCCGAGGTGACGTATCGCGGCGTGCCGGTCGGGCGAGTGGGCGACATGTCGTTGACCGAGGACGGAATTCAGGTCGACCTGAAGATCGACAACAGTGCTCCGGAGATTCCCGCCTCGGCCCGTGCCGTCGTGGCCAACCGCTCCGCCATCGGTGAGCAGTACGTCGACCTTCAGCCCGATACCGACCAGGGACCGTTTCTCGAGGACGGCTCGGTGATCGCGGTGGGGGACACCACAACTCCGATCCCGATCGAGGATGTGCTGACCAGTGCCAACGGCTTGGTCAAGTCCGTGCCCGTCGACGCGCTCCACACCGTCGCCGTCGAACTCGGTGCAGCGTTCAACGGCAAGGGCGAGGACATTCAGGTCCTGGCCGATTCGCTGTCCGGCCTCTCGCAGTCCGGGCTCGACACTCTGCCTCAGACGCTCGCGCTGATTCGGAACAGTGAGACGGTATTGACGACGCAGTCGGATCAGTCCTCCGCGATCAAGCAGTTCAGTACCGATCTCGATGCTGTCACGGCGCAGTTGCGGACCAGCGATCCGGACATCCGTCGCTTGATCGACAACGGCATCCCGGCCAGCGATCAGATCGGTGCCCTCATCAACGAGGCGGGCCCGAGCCTGACGACTGACCTGACCAATCTTGCCGCGACCACCGAGACGCTTGCGCCGCGAACGATCGCGCTGCAGCCGTTCCTGATCTTCCTTCCCGGCCTGGCCGCTGCCGCACCGACGGTTGCTCCCGGCGACGGAACGGTCCATCAGGGCTTGGTGCTGGAGACCAACAATCCGCTCTCGTGCACGGTGGGTTACGAAGGCACCATGGCGATCCTGGACGAGATGAAGCGTCAGAATCCCAATTTCGACGACACCCAGCAGGACTTCCCGCTCAACACCGCCGCGTCGTGTGAGACGCCGCTGGGCAGCGAGACGGGCGTCCGCAGTGCCAACCGCGTGGTGTACGCCGATCCCGACACGATCCAGCCTTGGGACTTCAAGCCGAAGGTCGATCCGGACAAGTTGAACCTCAACCCGATCGCGACGCAGTTGGCGCCGTTGCTCGGAGTGACACCGAAGTAGACCGATCCGAATGTGGTCGAGTTTGTGCAGTTCAGGCTACTGAGTTGTGGCAGTTGACGATTCGCGGCCAGAGGCTGGGCAAAACAGGTAAGTAGGGTAGTGAGTGTGATTCAGAGAAACAGTTCCCCGCAGTCCGGCGGGCCCGAGCAAGTCGAATCGGGAGCGCCGACAACCGGTAGACCGAAGGGGCTGACAGCGTCTCTGATTGCGGTCGGTGTCTTGCTTCTGGCGGCCGTGGTTGCGCTCGGTGTGTTCGGCGTCCCGTACGTTCGGGCGCTCACCACCGACCGCACCACCGCCGAGATGCGTGACGACGCGCTTATCGGTGCGCAGCAAGTCGCGATCAACCTCAACAACGCGGATTCGGCCAATCTCGACCAGTCGATCGAGAACATGCGTTCTTCGGTGACCGGTGACGAGATGACGACGTATCTGCAGACCGTTCAGGATTCCATCACCGACGAGTTGCGTAACTCGGGCTCGAAGGCTGACACCGAAGTCGTTCAGTCCGCGCTGACCGAGCTCAATACCGATGACCGGACCGCCACGGCACTGGTCGTCGTTCGTGTCACCACGACCCAGGGCAACCAGTTCGTCAAGAATCAGCTCGGCATGCGGCTGGGCATGGTCGAGATCGACGGGGTCTGGAAGGCGCAGTCGGCTGATCCGATCGGATCGCGACTCGATCTCGGCTCCGGCACCCTGCCGGCCACCGACGGCTCCACGCCTGCTCCTGACGCAACGCCCGCACCCGGTTCGGGGACCGAGGCACCTGCCTCCGGTGCTCCCGCACCGACAACCGAGGGTGGTGATTCCGGTGGCCAGTAGTTCGTCGAACCTGCACACCGACATCCCTCGAAGGAGAAGCGCGTAATGCCACCCAAACGTCGTACCGGCGGACCGTCCTCCCCGCAGAACCGTCGGCCGAAGATCGCGGGAAGCGCTCGCTCGCTCAACGTCCCCGCGGGGACGTCCGATTCGGATCCGGTCGAGCCCACGATCGAACAGCCGGAAGAAGAAACACAGGAGGCTGTGAAGCCGGAGGTTGCGAAGCCGGAGGTTGCGAAGCCGACGCTCACGAAGGCAGAGTCCGGAGAAATCGAGCCGCCGAAGACGGAAACCGA
Source organism: Rhodococcus sp. RCBS9 (assembly GCF_029457415.1). Taxonomy (NCBI): domain Bacteria; kingdom Bacillati; phylum Actinomycetota; class Actinomycetes; order Mycobacteriales; family Nocardiaceae; genus Rhodococcus; species Rhodococcus sp. RCBS9. Next base: position 4,444,745 of record NZ_CP120422.1, read on the forward strand.
CGCTCCGGAATCCACACCGGGCCCCGATCTGACCAAACCGGCGAAAACCGTCGCAGACGAGCCCAAGGCCCCTGCTACCCCGGAGACGGGCGCGGGGGAGTCGGCGACAACACCTACACAATCCAAGGCCGGTTGGCGCCTGGTCGCGATCCTGGGGGCCGCAGCGGTCATCGTCGCGATCCTCGCCGGCATCGCCTTCTTCAAAGTCGGCGCGAAGACGGACGACATCGCCTGGGTGGACGAAGGCGCCACGGCTGAGGTTCTTCGTGTGACGCCGTCGGCGTTGGCTGCAGTCTTCACGTTCTCTCCCGACACGTTCGACGCCGATTTCGACAAGGGTGTCCAGGGCTTGAACCAGTCGATGCGCGATCAGCTGACGCAGTACAAGGACACACAGAAGGCCGGCGTCGAACAAACCCAGACGGCAACGACCGCTGATGTCCCGCTGATCGGGATCACACGGCTCGAGAAGGACCGGGCGCAGTTGCTCGCCCAACTGAACGTCAGCTCGACGCAGAACGGCGTGGCGGCAGACTCTCGCTCCGGAATGGTCATCGTGAGTCTGGAGAAGCAGGACGGAAACTGGCTGATCTCGGAGATTCGCGACCAGTAGCTCGGAGATTCGCGACCAGTAGCACCTGCGCACCAGCGCGAAGATCTGGATCGACGCACGATGTCGGTCCAGATTTTTCGTATGTGACGCCGTTGCTGGCTACACTCCCGGTGGCAGTGTTCGAATGCGCGTCACGAATGTTCGAATGCTGCGACACGCGCTCTCGCCCTTGACGGAGCGGTCCGCAAGGTCCACTCTGATCGGTGAACATGCACGGACGAGTGATCGGCAGTCTCACGTCAGTATCTGAATTCGACCCTCAGTTACACCCGACTCGACATTTCCAGAGTAAGGGTGTACTTTTGGACGTTGCGCTGGCTGCCTCCTGTCCACCCCTCGTCTCAACCGCTGCGAAGTCAAGTACTTCTTGCTTTCTGCGACGGGTTTCGTTCGGGTTGTAACCAGCGAAATTCGAAGCAGATACAGCGGCGGTCGCAACAGCACGGAGCGGCCCGCGTGAGGTGCTGGAAGGACGCATCTTGGCAGTCTCTAGCCAGACCAAGGCAGTTTCCGGAATCCCCGGAGCCCCGAAGAGGGTTTCGTTCGCGAAAGTTCGCGAACCCCTCGAAGTTCCCGGGCTTCTTGACGTACAGACAGATTCGTTCGAGTGGCTGATCGGCGCGCAGAGTTGGCGTGAACGAGCAGCGGCACTCGGCGACAATGCAGTGTCCGGTGGTCTCGAGGACATCCTCGCGGAGCTTTCTCCGATCGAGGATTTCAACGGCACTATGTCGCTGTCCTTCTCCGACCCTCGATTCGACGAGGTCAAGGCCTCGACGGACGAGTGCAAAGACAAGGACATGACCTACGCGGCGCCGTTGTTCGTCACCGCGGAGTTCATCAACAACAACACTGGTGAGATCAAGAGCCAGACGGTCTTCATGGGAGATTTCCCGATGATGACCGACAAGGGCACCTTCATCATCAACGGCACCGAGCGTGTGGTCGTCTCGCAGCTCGTGCGTTCCCCCGGTGTGTACTTCGACATGAGCGTCGACAAGAGCACCGAGAAGGATCTGCACAGCGTCAAGGTGATCCCGGGTCGCGGCGCATGGCTCGAGTTCGACGTCGACAAGCGCGACACCGTTGGTGTCCGTATCGACCGCAAGCGTCGTCAGCCTGTCACCGTCCTGCTCAAGGCACTCGGCTGGACCACCGAGCAGATCACGGAGCGCTTCGGCTTCTCCGAGATCCTCATGGCCACGCTGGAGAAGGACAACACCGCCGGCACCGATGAGGCGTTGCTCGACATCTACCGCAAGCTGCGTCCGGGCGAGCCCCCCACCAAGGAGAGCGCGCAGACCCTGCTGGAGAACCTGTTCTTCAAGGACAAGCGCTACGACCTCGCTCGCGTGGGTCGTTACAAGATCAACAAGAAGCTCGGCCTGAACGCGGGTCAGCCGATCGTTGCATCCACTCTCACCGAAGAAGACATCGTCGCCACCGTCGAGTACCTCGTGCGTCTGCACGCAGGTGACACCTCGATGACGGCTCCGGGCGGCGTCGAGGTTCCCGTCGAGGTCGACGACATCGACCACTTCGGCAACCGTCGTCTGCGTACGGTCGGCGAGCTCATCCAGAACCAGATCCGCGTGGGCCTGTCCCGCATGGAGCGTGTGGTTCGTGAGCGCATGACCACGCAGGACGTCGAGGCGATCACGCCTCAGACGCTGATCAACATCCGTCCCGTCGTCGCTGCGATCAGGGAGTTCTTCGGAACCTCCCAGCTGTCGCAGTTCATGGACCAGAACAACCCGCTGTCGGGGCTGACGCACAAGCGTCGTCTGTCCGCCCTCGGCCCGGGTGGTCTGTCCCGTGAGCGCGCCGGCCTCGAGGTTCGCGACGTTCACCCGTCGCACTACGGCCGCATGTGCCCGATCGAGACCCCGGAAGGCCCGAACATCGGCCTGATCGGTTCGCTGTCGGTCTACGCCCGCGTCAACCCGTTCGGTTTCATCGAGACCCCGTACCGTCGCGTCGTCGACGGACAGGTGACCGACGAGGTCGACTACCTGACCGCTGACGAAGAAGACCGCCACGTGGTCGCGCAGGCCAACTCGGCCATCGACCGCGAGGGTCGCTTCACCGACTCGAAGATTCTCGTCCGCCGTAAGGGTGGCGAGGTCGAGTTCGTCGCGTCCTCGGACATCGACTACATGGACGTTTCGCCGCGTCAGATGGTGTCCGTCGCAACCGCGATGATTCCGTTCCTCGAGCACGACGATGCAAACCGTGCCCTGATGGGCGCGAACATGCAGCGTCAGGCTGTCCCGCTGGTTCGCAGCGAGGCACCTCTCGTCGGAACCGGCATGGAGCTGCGTGCAGCTGTGGATGCCGGCGACGTCATCATCACCGAGAAGACCGGTGTCGTGGAGGAGATCTCTGCGGACTACGTCACGGTGATGGCTGACGACGGAAGCCGCAAGACGTACCGGATGCGCAAGTTCGCGCGTTCCAACCAGGGCACGTGCGCCAACCAGCGTCCGATCGTGGACGAGGGACAGCGTGTCGAGGCCGGCCAGGTTCTGGCCGACGGCCCTTGCACCGAGAACGGTGAGATGGCGCTGGGCAAGAACTTGCTCGTCGCGATCATGCCGTGGGAAGGCCACAACTACGAGGACGCGATCATTCTGTCGCAGCGTCTCGTGGAAGAGGACGTCCTGACCTCGATTCACATCGAGGAGCACGAGATCGATGCCCGCGACACCAAGCTCGGTGCCGAGGAAATCACTCGCGACATCCCGAACGTCTCCGACGAGGTCCTCGCCGACCTCGACGAGCGCGGCATCATCCGTATCGGTGCCGAGGTTCGTGACGGCGACGTGCTGGTCGGAAAGGTCACGCCGAAGGGCGAGACCGAGCTGACCCCCGAAGAGCGCCTCCTTCGCGCCATCTTCGGTGAGAAGGCTCGCGAGGTTCGTGACACGTCCCTCAAGGTTCCTCACGGTGAGACCGGCAAGGTCATCGGAATCCGCGTGTTCTCGCGTGACGAAGACGACGATCTGCCTCCCGGTGTCAACGAGCTGGTCCGCGTCTACGTGGCACAGAAGCGCAAGATCCAGGACGGCGACAAGCTCGCCGGCCGCCACGGTAACAAGGGCGTCATCGGCAAGATCCTGCCGCAGGAAGACATGCCGTTCCTCTCGGACGGCACGCCTGTCGACATCATCTTGAACACGCACGGCGTCCCGCGTCGTATGAACATCGGTCAGGTCTTGGAGACCCACCTCGGGTGGATCGGCAAGACCGGCTGGAACGTTCAGATCGCGTCCGACGGCTCTCGTCCCGACTGGGCTGCGACCCTGCCGGAAGAGATGCTGTCCGCTCCGGCCGACTCGAACATCGCCACCCCGGTGTTCGACGGTGCGAAGGAAGACGAGCTCACCGGTCTCCTCGGCGCGACGCTGCCGAACCGTGACGGCGAGCAGATGGTCGGACCCGACGGAAAGGCCACCTTGTTCGACGGCCGCTCCGGCGAGCCGTTCCCGTACCCGGTCTCGGTCGGTTACATGTACATCATCAAGCTGCACCACTTGGTCGACGACAAGATCCACGCTCGTTCGACCGGTCCGTACTCGATGATCACGCAGCAGCCTCTCGGTGGTAAGGCCCAGTTCGGTGGCCAGCGCTTCGGTGAGATGGAGTGCTGGGCGATGCAGGCCTACGGCGCGGCTTACACGCTGCAGGAACTGCTGACCATCAAGTCTGACGACGTGGTCGGTCGAGTCAAGGTGTACGAAGCCATCGTCAAGGGCGAGAACATCCCCGAACCCGGCATCCCCGAGTCGTTCAAGGTGCTCCTCAAGGAGCTCCAGTCGCTCTGCCTCAACGTGGAGGTGCTGTCCTCGGACGGCGCGGCCATCACGATGGCGGACGGCGACGACGAGGACTTGGAGCGGGCCGCAGCGAACCTGGGCATCAACCTGTCCAGGAACGAAGCTGCGACGGTCGACGACCTCGCGAACTAGGTTTCGGTCCCCGGGTTGCTCTTGAGAGAGCGGCCCGGGGGCGTAGTTCACATTTGAATTGGCAGTCAGGTTGCCGGGTGACCGGCAACCGTAACCCCAACGGGGAAAGGAAGTTACGTGCTCGACGTCAACTTCTTCGATGAACTCCGCATTGGCTTGGCCAGTGCAGAGGACATCCGCAATTGGTCCTACGGCGAGGTCAAGAAGCCGGAGACCATCAACTACCGCACGCTCAAGCCCGAGAAGGACGGCCTCTTCTGCGAGAAGATCTTCGGCCCCACTCGGGACTGGGAGTGCTACTGCGGTAAGTACAAGCGTGTCCGCTTCAAGGGCATTATCTGTGAGCGCTGTGGCGTCGAGGTCACTCGCGCCAAGGTTCGTCGTGAGCGCATGGGTCACATCGAACTGGCCGCACCGGTCACGCACATCTGGTACTTCAAGGGTGTTCCGAGCCGTCTCGGTTACCTGCTCGACCTGGCTCCGAAGGATCTCGAAAAGATCATCTACTTCGCTGCCTACGTCATCGTCGGTGTCGACGAGGAGCTCCGTCACAACGAGCTGTCCACCCTCGAAGCCGAGATGCAGGTCGAAAAGAAGACCGTCGCAGATCAGCGCGACGCCGATCTCGAGGCACGTGCGCAGAAGCTCGAAGCCGACATCGCCGAGCTCGAGGCAGAGGGCGCGAAGTCCGATGTCCGCCGCAAGGTCAAGGACGGCGGCGAGCGCGAAATGCGTCAGCTCCGTGACCGCGCGCAGCGTGAGCTGGATCGTCTCGACGAGATCTGGACCACCTTCACCAAGCTGAGCGTCAAGCAGCTCATCATCGACGAGCTCCTGTACCGCGAGCTGGTCGACCGTTACGGCGAGTACTTCACGGGTGCGATGGGCGCAGAGTCCATCCAGATCCTGATGCAGAACTTCGACCTCGACGCCGAGGCAGAGTCTCTCCGCGAGACCATCCGCAGCGGCAAGGGCCAGAAGAAGCTGCGTGCACTCAAGCGCCTCAAGGTGGTTGCGGCATTCCAGACCAACGGCAACTCGCCGATGGGCATGGTCCTCAACGCTGTTCCGGTGATCCCGCCGGAGCTTCGCCCGATGGTTCAGCTCGACGGTGGACGTTTCGCGACTTCCGACCTCAACGACCTGTACCGCCGCGTCATCAACCGCAACAACCGCCTCAAGCGACTGATCGACCTCGGTGCTCCCGAGATCATCGTCAACAACGAGAAGCGGATGCTGCAGGAGTCGGTCGACGCCCTGTTCGACAACGGTCGTCGTGGACGTCCGGTCACCGGACCGGGTAACCGCCCGCTGAAGTCCCTGAGCGATCTGCTCAAGGGCAAGCAGGGTCGCTTCCGTCAGAACCTGCTCGGTAAGCGCGTCGACTACTCGGGTCGTTCCGTCATCGTCGTCGGTCCTCAGCTCAAGCTGCACCAGTGTGGTCTGCCCAAGCTGATGGCTCTCGAGCTGTTCAAGCCGTTCGTGATGAAGCGTCTGGTCGATCTGAACCACGCGCAGAACATCAAGTCGGCAAAGCGCATGGTCGAGCGCAAGCGCGTCCAGGTGTGGGACGTCCTCGAAGAGGTCATCGCCGAGCACCCCGTGCTGCTCAACCGTGCACCTACGCTGCACCGTCTGGGTATCCAGGCATTCGAGCCGCAGCTCGTCGAGGGCAAGGCCATTCAGCTCCACCCGCTGGTGTGTGAGGCCTTCAACGCCGACTTCGACGGTGACCAGATGGCTGTTCACCTCCCGCTGTCGGCAGAGGCTCAGGCCGAGGCACGCATCCTGATGCTGTCCTCGAACAACATCCTCTCGCCTGCTTCGGGTCGCCCGCTCGCCATGCCGCGTCTGGACATGGTCACGGGTCTGTTCCACCTGACCCGTCTCGACGAGGGTGTCACCGGTGAGCTCGTTGCTCCGACCAACGACGAGGCAGAGCAGGGCGTGTACTCCTCGCCCGCCGAGGCTCAGATGGCAGTCGACCGCGGCGCGCTCTCGGTTCAGGCTCAGATCAAGGTGCGTCTGACGCAGCAGCGTCCGCCGCGCGACCTCGAGAACGAACTGTTCCCCGAGGGCTGGAACTACGGTGACGGCTGGACCGCCACCACGACACTCGGCCGTGTGCTCTTCAACGAGCTGCTTCCGGCGGACTACCCGTTCGTCAACGAGCAGATGCCGAAGAAGCGCCAGGCGACGATCATCAACGATCTCGCCGAGCGGTACCCGATGATCGTGGTTGCTCAGACCGTCGACAAGCTCAAGGACGTCGGGTTCTACTGGGCCACCCGTTCGGGTGTCACGGTCTCGATCTCCGACGTGCTCGTGCCGCCGGAGAAGCCTGCCATCATCGAGGACTTCGAGGCTCAGGCCGACAAGATCGAGAAGCAGTACCAGCGTGGTGCTCTGGACAAGAAGGAGCGCAACAGCGCTCTGGTCACCATTTGGCAGGAAGCGACCGACAAGGTCGGCAAGGCCATGGAGGCTCACTTCCCCGACAGCAACCCGATCCCGATGATCGTGAAGTCCGGCGCAGCCGGCAACATGACTCAGGTTCGCTCGCTCGCCGGTATGAAGGGCCTGGTGACAAACCCGAAGGGTGAGTTCATCCCGCGTCCGATCAAGTCTTCCTTCAAGGAAGGCCTGACCGTTCTCGAGTACTTCATCAACACGCACGGTGCTCGTAAGGGTCTGGCCGATACCGCACTCCGCACCGCCGACTCGGGTTACCTGACCCGTCGTCTGGTGGACGTTTCGCAGGACGTCATCGTCCGCGAGGTCGACTGTGGAACAGAGCGCGGCATCGTCACCACGATCGCCGAGAAGCAGGCCGACGGCACGATGATCCGCGATGCTCACGTGGAGACCAGCACGTACGCCCGTACCTTGGCGGCCGATGCAGTCGACGCGAACGGCACCGTCATCGTCGAGCGTGGCCACGATCTCGGTGACCCCGCGATCGATGCTCTGCTCGAAGCCGGCATCACGACGGTCAAGGTCCGCTCGGTCCTGACCTGCACCACCGGCACCGGCGTTTGCGCCACTTGCTACGGCCGCTCGATGGCCACCGGCAAGCTGGTCGACATCGGTGAGGCTGTCGGTATCGTCGCCGCACAGTCGATCGGTGAGCCCGGTACTCAGCTGACCATGCGTACCTTCCACCAGGGTGGTGTCGCAGGAGATGACATCACCGGCGGTCTGCCGCGTGTCCAGGAGCTGTTCGAGGCACGTGTGCCCAAGGGCAAGGCTCCTATCGCGGACGTCACCGGTCGGGTACAGCTCGAAGACGGCGATCGTTTCTACAAGATCACCATCGTTCCGGACGACGGCGGCGAAGAGGTTGTCTACGACAAGCTCAGCAAGCGTCAGCGTCTGCGTGTCTTCAAGCACGCCGACGGTCGCGAAAGCCTCTTGGCTGACGGTGACCACGTCGAGGTCGGACAGCAGCTCATGGAAGGTGCTGCCGATCCCCACGAGGTCCTGCGAGTCATGGGTCCGCGTCAGGTTCAGATCCACTTGGTCAACGAGGTCCAGGAGGTGTACCGGAGCCAGGGTGTGTCGATCCACGACAAGCACATCGAGGTCATCGTGCGCCAGATGCTTCGTCGCGTGACGATCATCGATTCCGGTGCCACCGAGTTCCTGCCCGGTTCGCTCACCGAGCGCGCCGAGTTCGAGTCGGCAAACCGCCGCGTTGTCGCCGAGGGTGGCGAGCCCGCAGCCGGCCGTCCGGTGCTCATGGGTATCACGAAGGCGTCGCTCGCGACGGATTCGTGGCTGTCCGCGGCATCGTTCCAGGAGACCACTCGTGTCTTGACCGACGCGGCTATCAACTGCCGCTCGGACAAGCTGATCGGTCTGAAGGAAAATGTCATCATCGGCAAGCTGATCCCTGCCGGTACCGGTATCAACCGTTACCGCAACATCCAGGTTCAGCCCACCGAAGAGGCACGCGCCGCTGCTTACGCAGTGCCGTCGTACGATGACCAGTACTACAGCCCGGACGGCTTCGGCCAGAACACCGGTGCTGCAGTTCCGCTGGACGACTACGGCTTCAGCAACGACTACCGCTAGTCGGGTAGTCGCATGTGACGACTACCGCTAGTCGGGTAGTCGCATGTGACGACTACCGCTAGTCGGGTAGTCGCATGTGACGACTACCGCTAAGCGTTAGTTCGTAGAAATCCCCCCACTTCGAAAGAGGTGGGGGGATTTTTCATGTCAGGAGTGGGACGTTTTCAGGAGTTGCTGCCGCTGAGGTCCGGGATGACGATCTCCTGGACGGCCCACTTGTTCCCGTCGGGGTCGGCGAAGTAGATGAACCGCCCCCAGGCCTGGTCGTCGATCGGGCTGATGTCGATGCCGCGGCTCTTGAACTCGCGCTCGGCCTCTTCGATGTCCTTGACCACTACCTGCATGCCGACGACCGAGCCGGGCTCGGCGTCGGTGATTCCCTTGCCGATGCAGATCGAGCAGGCCGAACCGGGAGGGGTCAGCTGGACGAATCGCAGGTCTTCGCTGACCGTGTGATCGTGGTCGGCATTGAATCCGAGGCGGACGTAGAAGTCCTTGGCGCGGTCGATGTCGGTGACGGGAATGGCGACCAGTTCGAGCTTGATGTCCATGACGTGCCCTTCATGTGATGGTGAATTCCGGCGACAGGTCCAGTGTTGCGGGTATTGCGGTCAGAAACGGTCCTCGTTCGGCGTCCGGATGAAACTTTCCGAATTCCTTGTTGCTCCGAGGGTGCTTCTCTCACTGCTCGACCGATCCCGAACCAGGAGCGGATACCCCGACTCCGCAGCTCTGACGCATTCCGTCGAACGTGCCGCGCACGCCGACGCTCTCGGCTACCACCGGTTCTGGGTGGCCGAGCATCACGCGGTGCCCGGGATCGGGAGCGGGTCGCCGGCAGTACTGCTTGCCGCGATCGGCGCGCATACGCGCGATATCAGACTCGGCAGCGGTGGGGTCATGCTGCCGAATCACCAACCGCTGATCGTCGCCGAGCAGTTCCTGATGCTGGAGGCTCTGTACCCGGGGCGAATCGATCTCGGCCTCGGCCGATCGCTGGGATTCACGGAGCCTGTTCGTCAGGCACTACGACGTGGCAAGGACGCTCCGGACACGTTTGTGTCGGATCTGGAAGAGGTGAGGCGCTACCTGGAGGGTTCTGCGGCAGTGACGGCACGGCCGGCGTCGCAGACTGGAGTCCCGATCTTCGTGCTCGCCACGCGCACAGGCTTGAAAGTGGCAGCGCAGCTGGGGTTTCCGGTGGTCGTGGGCGGGCCGATACTCGGAATCGGTAGCACCGACCGGGTGGATGCGTTGGACGAGTACCGCCGAGCCTTCCGGCCCACCGACGCTCATCCCGAACCCTATGTGGTGGTTTCACTCGAAGTGGCGGTTGCCGATACCACCGACGCGGCGCGTGAGTTGCTGATCCCGGAGGCGTACGCGCTCGCTGAATCGTCACGGACAGGGGAGTTTCCGCCGCTCGTGTCGCCGGACGAGATCAGGCGCGCCCCGCGCAGTGATCGAAACGCCAGGCGCATCGAGTCGTTCACGGCTTCGGCGCTGCACGGGACGCCCGTCGAGGTGAAGCAGCAGCTTCACGATCTGGCCGAGCGAACCGGTGCCGACGAATTGCTGGCGTCCACGTCGACGTACGACCGTGACGCGCTTGCACTTTCGGACCGCCTACTGCGTGAGGTGGTTTAGCAGTGTGGTTGATCTAACGAGGCACGTGAAACTCGAGCAGAGTGGCGACGGAGTCGTCGAGTTCGGTCCACGGCACCGGTACGGAGAGGACGGCGATCGCCGAAGTCGGGAACTTGTCGCGGATACGTTGCGCCGCTTCGGAGTTTTCGTTCGATGCGAGATCGAGTGCAGTCCAGGGAATTCCGGGTTCGTGTCCGACGATCAGGAGCGTCTTGACGTGGTCGGACGTGGTTCGCGCAGCTGCAATGACGTCTGCGGGTGAGCCGCCGTAGATGGACTTCTCGAACCCGGCGGGAGCTTCGATTCCCGTCGAGGCAAGGGTTTCGACGGTCCGCCGGGAGGTGGAGCACAGAACGGCGTCGACGGGCGGGACGTTTTCGCGGATCCATTCGCCGCCGATGCGGGCTTCGCGCAGGCCCCGTTCGGCGAGCGGACGCTCGTGATCACGGATGCCCTCGGGGTAGCTGGACTTGCCGTGTCGCATGAGGACGAGGGTGCGGTGGTCGGCCATGCGTTCACGGTATCCGCTTTGTGCCCGTCAGTCCGGTTACTCTGGATGGTCAGGACCTTGAAGGAGGTTTTCGATGGCCGGTAAGAAGCTCGATCGAACTAATGCCCGAACTGCACTCGAGGTGGTGCGCGAAAGCCCCACCATCGCTTTCATCACCGTTGCCCCGGCAGTGGTCGTGTTCGGCGTGGTGTGGTGGCTCTTCGGTTTCTGGGCCGCGATTCTTCTTGCGTTGGTGTTCGGTGTCGCGGCTGTCGCGACCCAGAAACTGCGTTAGAGGGCGTTCACCTGCGCAACTGCGCGGAGCGCTTCGCCGACCAGGAACCAGACCGTGACGGTCTTGTCGTCGACGCGGCTGCGCAGGACGACGTCGTCGCTGGAGACGATGGGGGAGAGGTACTCGATCAGTGCTCGATGCGGAACTGTCCGTAGCTCGGTGCGAGCGCTGAGGACCTCTTCGACTGCCTGCCAGTAGACGGCGTTGTTGACGTGGTCGAACGGGTCGATATCCGTGGCGCGCAGAGCGAACGGCGTGTCCAGAACACCGGCGTCGTCCGCCTCCGGTGCGTTCTCGGCGAGTACCCGCTTCCACTTCAGGCGATGCTCGTCGGTGGATTCCTCCAGTGGCCGCATGAAGTCGTCACTCATCCGCGTGGGCATGCCCGACTCGGCGCTGATGTTGATCCAGAAGCCTTCGGTTTCCATCAGCGCGCCGTTGCTGCCGTCGAAGCGCACACGCATGTTCGCCCATCTCGTGGAGAAGCCGGAGCACCAGCGAGTCATCGTCAACTCTTCCGGCCAGATCGCCGGGCGTACGACGTCGACGACCGTACGACGCACTATCCAGAGCGGATGGGTGTCGATGGCTCCCGCGGCCTCGATGTTGTCGTTGCCGATGTCCTGCAGGTAGCGGGCGACGGCGTCGAGCCTGACCTGCTTGGCGACGTCGATGTCGCCGGTGCGGACCGGGCGGGACTTGACGAAGATCGGTCCTCGGTCCGGCTGTTGCGCGAGCGTGAGATCTGGGTTCACGTGAGATTCCTGTTCGCTGGAGTGAGCCGATTCTGTCAGGCTTTTCAGCGAGTGGCGATTATCTGCTTTCCGCAGCCGGAGCCGTCGACCATTCGTGCCACGGCGACGGCGGTGTCGGCAAGGGGATGAACGGAGTCGATCACCGGGGTGATGTCACCTGCGTCGATCATCTGCGTCAGGACCTCCAGATCGTCGGCGTTCTCCGAAGCGATGAAGGTGCCCATTTTCTGAGATATGAACGGAGACAAGCACTGTGCGCGTATTTGGCGATCGGTTCCGCCGAGCCACCGTCCGCCGTTCTCGCCGCCGACGATCACCAGCGTTCCGGTGCGTGTGAGCGCCCGTCGAAGATCTCGCAGTCGGCGGTTGCCGCCGGTGTCGATGATGACGTCGTACCGATGCGATCCGTCGGTGGCGTCGTCGACGCGGTAGTCGAGAACCTCGTCGGCACCGATGGAGCGGACGGTATCGGTTTTCGAGGTGCTGCACACGCCGGTGACGTGAGCGCCCATGGCTTTTGCCACCTGCACCGCGTAGATCCCGACGCCACCGGATGCGCCGAGTACGAGGACGGATTGGCCCGCCTGCACGCGGCCGTGGTCGCGCACGGCTTGCAACGCTGTGAGGGCGGAGACCGGCACCGCTGCTGCTTGTGCGAACGACAACCGGGCAGGTTTTGCGGCAATCTTCGTCTCGAGTGCGCGTGCGTACTCCGCGAACGAACCGACCGCGATCCCGTATACCTCCTGGCCGACTGCCACGCGGGTCACCGAACTGCCGACGGCCTCGACTCGGCCGGATACGTCCAGTCCGCGTACCCGGTTCCTAGGTCTGCGCAGCCCGAAACCCGCGAGGCGCAACGGATATGGCAGTCCGGCCATGAGATGCCATGCCCCGCGGTCGACGGACGCGGCCTCGACGCGTATCAGCACTTCGTTGTCGGCGACAGTGGGGCGCGGAATGTGGTCGAGGTAGAGAACGTCGGCCTCGCCGTAGCGATCCTGTACGACGGCGGTCATCAGTTCCTTCGGCATGCGAGTCTCCGTTCGTCGAATACTTACAGCGTAAGTATTGCACTTACGGTGTAAGTTCTGTCAACGTGGAGAAGCGCGCAAGATTGACCCGAGACGACGTCGTACACGCTGCTGTCGCGCTTGCCGATTCCGTCGGAATCGATTCGATGACCATGCGGAAGCTGGGCACCGAACTGGGCGTCGAAGCGATGTCTCTGTACAACCATGTTTCGGACAAAGGGGATCTGCTCGACGGAATGGTCGATGCGGTCTTCGCGGAGATCGATCTGCCGACGCCGGGACGCCCGTGGCGCACGGAACTTCACGTGCGAGCGGTATCGACAAGGGAAGTGTTGGGGAGGCACCCGTGGGCAACTCCGTTGATGGAGTCCCGAACGACGCCTGGTCCCGCGACCCTGCGCCACCACGATGCCGTCATCGGAACGCTACGCGCCGCCGACTTTCCCGTCGCCCTTGCTGCGCATGCCTTTTCGATCATGGATGCGTACATCTACGGCTTCGTGCTGCAAGAAGTGAGCTTGCCGTTCGAAACAGCGCAGGAAACGACGGAACTGGCGAAGGCGATCATGGGCTCGTTCGAGAGCGGTCAGTATCCGCACCTGGCCGAGTTGACCACCAAGCACGTCCTTGCTCCGGGATACAGCTACGCCGCCGAATTCGCTTTCGGTCTCGATCTGATTCTCGACGGACTCGAACGTCTGCACATCGGGAGCGAACGATGATCTGACGTGAGTACCGGGTTAAAGTCGAGAAAACCGGGTTACCGGTCCAGACTTCAGATGTCCCGAAGAGGAGCTTTCTGTGCGCGCCATGGTGGTTACGGAACTGTCCGGTCCCGAAGGAATTGTCGCGCAGGAGGTTCCCGAGCCCGCAGCCGAAGGTCTTGTTCTCATCGATGTGAAGGCAAGTGGCGTCTGCTTTCCGGACCTGCTCATCACCTACGGCAAGTATCAGATCCGCCCGGAACCGCCGTTCATTCCCGGCGCGGAGATCTCGGGCGTCGTGGTCTCCGCGCCGGAAGGGTCGGGTTTCGCTCCGGGCGATCGTGTTCTCGCGGCCGCGTATCTGGGTGGGTATGCAGAGCGGATTGCCGTCAACCCGGCGCAGGTACTCCGAATTCCGGACGGACTCGCCTTCGACGAGGCGGCCTCGCTGATCATCAACTATCAGACGATGGAGTTCGCGCTCGCTCGTCGCGCGAAGATCGTCGCGGGGGAGACTGTCGTCGTGCTCGGCGCTGCAGGCGGAGTCGGAACGGCAACCATCCAGCTGGCCAAGGCGCACGGTGCCCGGGTGATCGCCGTGGTACGACGCGAGGGCGTCGATGACTTCTTGCGTGAGCTCGGTGCCGACGAGGTGGTCGCGCTGGCTCCGGGATGGGGAGAGCGGATTCGGGAACTGACCGACGGCGTCGGCGCTCAGATCGTGGTGGATCCGGTGGGCGGCGATGCGTTCGACGACGCGGTCCGGGTTCTGGCACCCGAAGGACGACTCGTGGTGATCGGATTCGCCGGCGGCGGTATTCCCGAGGTAAAGGTGAACCGGGTGCTGTTTCGCAATATCAGCATTGTCGGCGCGGCATGGGGTGAGTTCACGCGTACCAATCCCGAGGCGGTAGCCGAGGTACACGCATCGCTGGTAGAACACGTCCGAAACGGCTTGCGTCCGCTGGTCAAGGCACGGTATCCGCTTGCCGACGCAGCAGTTGCCCTGGCTGATCTCGAAAGCGGCAAAGTTCTCGGAAAGGCCATCTTGCTGCAGGAATGATTCTTCGCAACGTGATGGTGGTCACCAAATAATAAGTTGCAACATGTTTTCATTTGGACAATAGTTGCAACCGCACTACCATTTGCCAGGTGATCGCTTCCGATTCTGATGACCTGTATGGAGCACTCGACGAGTTGTTCACTCGCCTGATGAGCGCCGGTGATTCGGAGTCGATCGATGCGTTGATCGAACTGGATCTCTCGTTCTCTCAGGTGCGTGTGCTGTTCGTACTTGCACAACGTGATGCGGCGATCCCGATCAACGAGGTTGCCGACGAGCTTCGGCTCTCGGTGGCAGCTACGGGGCGGAACATCGATCAGCTCGTGAACATGGGTCTGGTCGATCGCCGTGAAGACGAGCGGGACCGACGCGTCAAGCGGGTTTCCTTGTCGGAGGCCGGTCGTAAGGTGACGACCAACCACATCGAGTGCAAGCGCGGCCAGCTTCGCGAATTCGCGTCGCGTGTTCCTGAGCCAGAGCGGATTCGTTTGTTCGAGGCTCTCAAGCCCATTCTCGCGGGTGACTATCTGCGAGCACTTAACCAGGAGACTTCGCGATGACATCGCCGAACGCGCCGGCACCGGCGTCCGACAAACTTGACGGGGCGGTCCTCAAGATCGCTTCCGTGGTGGTGCTCGGCGCCATCATGTCGATTCTCGACGTAACCGTGGTGAGCGTCGCGCTCACCACCTTTGCCGAGGACTTCGAAACTTCGTACGCCACCGTCGCGTGGACGATGACGGCCTACACCCTCGCTTTGGCGACGGTCATTCCGGTTACCGGTTGGGCTGCCGACCGTTTCGGCACCAAGCGCCTCTACATGACGGCCCTGGTGCTGTTCGTGCTCGGTTCGGTCGCCTGTGCGATGGCGTGGGACATCACCTCGCTCATCGGCTTCCGTGTGCTCCAGGGCCTCGGCGGCGGCATGTTGATGCCGCTCGGTATGACCATCATGACCCGGGCCGCCGGTCCGGACCGCGTCGGTCGCGTCATGGCAGTTCTCGGAATCCCGATGCTGCTCGGCCCCATCGGTGGCCCGATCCTCGGTGGTTGGCTGATCGAGGCCGCGAGCTGGCACTGGATCTTCCTGATCAACCTGCCGATCGGCATCATCGCGTTGGCAGCAGCATTCATCATTCTGCCGTCCGACAAGGCGAAGCCTTCGGAGTCCTTCGACTTCCTCGGCATGATCCTGCTGTCGCCCGGCCTGGCGCTGTTCCTGTTCGGTGTGTCGTCCATCCCTGAGGTGGGAACGGTTGCGTCGGCTCGGGTTCTGGTGTCGGCCGGTATCGGTCTGGCGCTGATCATCGCCTTCGTGTTCCACGCGCTCAACAAGGATCACCCGCTGATCGACCTGCACCTGTTCAAGAACCGTCAGTTGACCACCGCCGTCATCACGACGTCGCTGTTCATCGTCGCCTTCATGGGCGCCGGGTTGCTGTTCCCGAGCTACTTCATCCAGGTCGGCGGTCACACCACGCTCGCTGCCGGATTGTTGATGGCTCCGCAGGGTCTCGGCGCTATGGTCACCATGCCGATCGCTGGTCGACTGGTCGACAAGATCGGCCCGGGCAAGATCGTCCTGACCGGTTTGCCGTTGATTCTGATCGGCTTGGGTGTGTTCACACAGGTTGCCTCGGATTCCCCGACGTGGCTGCTGATGGGTGCCTTGTTCGTCATGGGCCTCGGTATGGGTTGCACCATGATGCCGCTGATGACCGCAGCTATCGTGACGCTCTCCAACGAGCAGATTGCTCGCGGCTCCACCCTGATGAACATCGTTCAGCAGACCGCAGGTTCGATCGGTACCGCCGTGATGTCGGTGGTCTTGACCAACCAGCTTCTCGATCGTGGCCTCGACACGACGATGGTCGGTGCGGCCTCGCACATTCCGACCGAACCGGGAAGTCCGGAGGAGTCTGCTGCGAATTCGATTCTCAGTGCGGCGTCGGATGCCTTCGGTAACACCTTCCTCGTTGCCACTGTGCTGATCGTCCTGACCCTCATCCCGGCGTTCTTCCTGCCGCGGAGCAAGACCACCAGGCCGGTGGCCGAGGGCGAGACGGCAACGCCGATCGTTATGCACTGACCGCTTTTCGGTAGATCGTTCGTCCAGGTGAGGGCGGCACACATCTTGTGTGCCGCCCTCACCTTTTTGCCGTGGAATACAGCTGGATGGTTGAATGTTTGATCAGTTACATGCAAACGCATGGATCTAGTTCGCGGAGGAGCAACCATGCAGTTCGGAATCTTCACGGTCGGTGACGTCACCACTGATCCCACGACGGGGGCGACCCCGACAGAGCACGAGCGCATCAAGGCCATGACGACCATCGCCAAGCACGCCGAGGAAGTCGGTCTCGACGTCTTCGCGACCGGCGAGCATCACAACAAGCCGTTCGTGCCGTCATCTCCGACCACGATGCTCGGATACATCGCGGCCCAGACCGAGAAGATCACGCTCTCCACGTCCACGACGCTGATCACCACCAATGACCCGGTGAAGATCGCCGAGGATTACGCGATGCTTCAACACCTCGCCGAGGGGCGCGTCGATCTGATGATGGGTCGCGGAAACACCGCGCCTGTGTACCCGTGGTTCGGCAAGGACATTCGCGCCGGTATCCCGTTGGCGCTCGAGAACTATCAACTTCTTCGCCGGCTCTGGGACGAGGAGGTCGTGAACTGGCAAGGGGAGTACCGCACTCCACTCCAGGGATTCACGTCCACACCGCGCCCGCTGGACGGCGTCGCGCCGTTCGTGTGGCACGGCTCGATCCGCAGCCCCGAGATCGCGGAGATCGCGGCGTATCACGGCGACGGATTCTTCGCGAACAACATCTTCTGGCCGAAAGAGCACTACATCGAGCTGATCAATCTTTACCGCCGGCGTTACGAGCATTACGGCCACGGGTCCGCGGATCAGGCGATCGTCGGTCTCGGTGGTCAGGTCTTCATGCGCAAGAACAGTCAGGACGCGGTCAAGGAATTCCGTCCGTATTTCGACAATGCTCCGGTGTACGGCCACGGGCCCTCACTCGAAGAGTTCACCGAGCAGACGCCGCTGACCGTCGGTTCCCCTGAGCAGGTCATCGAGAAGACGTTGGCGTTTGCCGATTTCTTCGGCGACTACCAGCGCCAGCTGTTCCTGATGGATCACGCCGGGCTGCCGCTGAAGACGGTGCTCGAGCAGCTCGATCTGCTCGGTGAGGAAGTTGTTCCGGTTCTGCGCCGTGAGTTCGCGGCCAGGCGGCCAGCACATGTGCCGGACAACCCGCCCACTCACGCGTCGATGAAGGCGGCTCGTGAGGCAAGCAGTGTCACTGCCTGACGAGCAACCGCCTGAGGTTCCGGTCAGCACCACCGAACTCGCCACCGACGCCTGGGAAGCCTTGTTTCGCGCCCAGGTGTCGGTGCTGCGGCGGCTCTCTGCCGACGACGTCTGGGATCAGGTGTCGATGCGCGAGTACGACGTGCTGTTCACGCTGAGTCTTGCGCCGAGTAGTTCCCTTCGCCTGCATGACCTGAATCGGGAGATATTGCTGAGCCAGCCTTCGCTCAGTCGCCTGGTGGAACGGTTGGAGGGCGAAGGTCTGGTAACGAGAAGTGTTGATCCACAGGATCGCCGCGGGACGATCGTGCAACTCACCGAAACGGGTGCAGCGCTGCAGAAATCAGTGGGTCGCCGTCATGCCGCGAGCATCCGCCGCCACGTCGGACCGGCCCTGGACGCGGATGAACTTCGACTGTTGGCCGAATTGTGCACGCGTCTGCGTCTCGCGCAGTCATGACTGGAGGCAGGATGGACGATATGAGTAACCTCGAAGCGCAGCCCGTCGAGCAGGAATGCGAAGGCCATCCGGCGGAGAGCGAGATTCAGATCCTCACCCCGCGCGACGTACCGCTCGGTGGCCCGCGGGCCATGCGAGTGCGACGCACCCTCCCGCAACGCGAGCGTTCGCTGATCGGGGGATGGTGTTTTGCAGATCATTACGGTCCGGATGACGTCGGCTCAGGACCGGGCATGCATGTGCCGCCGCATCCGCATACCGGTTTGCAGACGGTGAGTTGGCTGTTCACCGGAGAGATCGAGCACCGTGACAGCATCGGTTCCCATGCGATGGTGCGGCCGGGTGAACTGAATCTGATGACGGCCGGGAGTGGGATCGCGCACTCCGAGGTGTCGACGCCGAATACGAAGGTTCTGCACGGGATGCAGTTGTGGGTGGCGCTGCCGGATGCGGCGCGCGATACCGCACCCGCGTTCGTTCACTATCGACCGGAGCCGGTGACCACCGATGGTGTCACGCTCAGTGTGTTCCTCGGTTCGCTCGCCGGTGAAACGTCTCCGGTGTCTACCTTCACCGAATTACTCGGTGCCGAGGTGATTCTCGATCCTGGGGCCGAGATCGCCCTCGATGTCGATCGTTCACATGAGCACGGCGTGATCGTCGATCAAGGATCGGTTGTTCTGCGTGGTACCACTGTCGGCTGGGCCGAGTTGGGTTATCAAGCACCGGGTTTCGGAAAACTGACTTTGCGCAATCCGGGATCCGAACCGGCTCGACTGCTACTTCTCGGCGGGAAACCGTTGGGCGAGCAGGTCATCATGTGGTGGAACTTCATGGGCCGTACACACGAAGAGATCGTCGAGTATCGACGCAAGTGGCAGGCCGAGCTTGCCTCCGGATTCGACGGCAGCGTCCCGGACCGGCGTTTCGGCGTCGTGCCGGGATACGACGGTCCGGCGCTCCCGGCACCCGAGTTGCCGAACAGTACGTTGCGGCCCCGAGGCTAGTCGTTGCTCTTGCTGCTACCGGCCGCGAGCGCCGTTTCGATCAGGCTTGTTCGATGTCCTGGTGAGCCTTCGCGAGCATGATGTAGCCGGCGCCGTTGGCGGTGATACCGGCCTTTTCGCCTTCGGAGAGTTCACGTTTGACCTTGGCGGGCACGCCGGCGACCAGTGATCCAGGTGGGATTTGCATCCCCTGAGACACGACGGCGCCGGCTGCAATCAGTGACCCCGAGCCGATGTGTGCGCCGTTGAGCACCACGGCACCCATGCCGACGAGAACGTCGTCTTCGACGGTGCACCCGTGCAGCACTGCGTTGTGGCCGACCGAGATTCGTTCGCCCAGCACTGCGGGGAACGTCGGGTCGGCGTGCACGGTGCAGTTGTCCTGAATGTTCGTGTCAGCGCCGATGGAGATCGATTCTGCGTCGCCGCGGATAACCGCGCCGTACCAGATGCTGGCTCCCGCAGCGATGGTCACCGCGCCGACAACGGTGGCGTTGGGTGCGATGAACGCACTTTCGTCGATCTGCGGGGTGTTACCGAGAACGGTGGCGATGATCGGGTTGGTCATGGTTCTCCTGTGCGTTGGAATGACGTGCTCTGACGGTACCTGGACTACTTCGCTGTGGGTTTTCGATTCATGACGACAGTGCCGACACCCGCGGTCACCACCAGTGCGATGGCCACGAGTGTGAATGCGTCGAGCGTTTGCCCGATCACGAGGACTCCGGCCAGTGCGGCCGCTGCGGGTTCGAGGGCGATGAGGACGGCAAAGACTTTCTTGGCGAGAGAGCGCAGCGCCCACATTTCCAAGCTGTACGGGATGACGGACGAGAGGACGGCGACGGCTGCGCCTGCGGCGAGCATCGTCGGATCCAGTAGTTCACTTCCTCCCGAGACGACGCCGAAGGGCAGCGTCAATACGGCCGCGACGATGCTTGCGCCTGCCAACCCGTCGGCGCTCGGGAGCGTCGCGGCCAGGTGGGAACCGGCCACGATGTATCCGGCCCACGCAGTAGCGGCGATCAACGCGAACATCACCCCGATCGGGTCCAAACCGGATTCGCCGTGATCGCTTAACCCGAGCAGCAACACTCCGCCGAAGGCGAGCAGCACCCATGCTCCGTCGGCCCACCGACGAGACAGAATTGCGGCCAGGGTGAGCGGTCCGAGGAACTCGATGGTGACGGCCGTTCCGATGGGCACCGTGTCGAGGGCGAGGTAGAAGGCGCCGTTCATCACGGCGAGGGCGATGCCCAGTGCGAAGATGCCTTTGCGCTGCCGGTTCGACCATCTGCTCCATCGCGGGCGGACGATGACGCCGAGGATGATCGCGGCGATCGTCAGCCGCAGCGTCGTGGCTCCGGCCGGTCCGATCTGCGAGAACAATGTCGTCGCGAATGCCGCGCCGAACTGGAGCGACAGTATCGACGTGAGGACTGCTCCGACCGGCAGTAGCTGACTGCCGGCCTTCATTCTCCGGTGAACTCGGGACTTCGACGCTCGAGCATCGCGGCGACGGCTTCGTGGTGATCTCGGGTGTGGTGGGCGATCGACTGCATGGCGGCGGAGAGTTCGAGCAAGCTCTCGAGGCTCTGGTGCTGGCCCTCGCGGAGGAGCTTTTTGGTCATGCGGAGTACCTGCGGGGGATTGGCGGCTACTCGAGCCGCCAAAGCGTGCGCAGCGGAAAGCAATTCCTCGGGCTCGGTCACCTGCGAGACCAGACCCCAGTCGAGTGCTCTCGCAGCATCGATCGGTTCACCGGTGAACGCCATCTCGGCCGCGCGGGCGTTGCCGATCGCGCGCGGGAGCAGCCACGCTCCGCCGTCGCCGGGGATGAGTCCTACCTTGACGAAACTCTCGGCGAAGACTGCGGCGGTCGAGGCGATGCGGAGGTCGCACATGAGTGAGAGGTCGCAGCCCGCTCCGATGGCCGGGCCGTTGACCGCCGCGATGGTCGGCACCTCACACGTGTACAGCGCGAGCGGGATGCGTTGGATGCCGTGCCGGTAGCCCTGGCGGATCTCGCCGGGTGCGCCACCGAACATGCCCTCCTTGTCTCGCATGTGCTTGACGTTGCCGCCGGAGGAGAAGGCCGATCCGGCCCCCGTCAGAATGACCGTGCGCACACTCTGATCTCGGTTGACCGCGGTGACTGCGTCTTCGAGGGCCTCGATCATGTCGATCTCGGAGATCGCATTGCGGGTGTCCGGGCGATTGAGGGTCCACGTGACCACATCGCCGGTTCGCGAGATCAGTACGGCGTCGCTCATGGGTGCTCCTGGTTGTCGATGGCAGTTGAACTCAGTCTCTCACCACAGGATTTCGCAATAACAATCATTCGTGCTTGATTTTTATGGATGTGGGTGTGATGCTGGTCGCATGGCCGAACTTCAGACGTTCATCGATGACTTGCGGGCCGAAGGCGAGAGCCTCGACGCCCTGGTTGCGGATCTGCCCGAGGAGAAGTGGGCGACAATGACGCCTGCGGAAGGGTGGACCATCGCACATCAGATCGGGCACCTGCACTGGACGGACAGTGCAGCGATCCTGGCGATCACCGACCCGGACGGTTTCGCGGAGCAGTTGAAGGCGGCGTTCGTGAACCCGGCAGGGTTTGTCGACGACGGTGCTGCCGAACAGGCGGCCCGCCAGCCGGCGGAGTTGCTCGCCGATTGGCGAGCGGGGCGCACCGCTCTCGTCGAGGCGCTCACCGCCGCCCCGGCCGGAACCAAGTTCCCCTGGTACGGCCCGCCCATGGGCGGTGTCTCCATGGCTACCGCGCGACTGATGGAGACGTGGGCGCACGGGCAGGACGTTGCCGACGCACTCGGCGTCGAACGCGCTCCGACGGCGCGCATCAAGAACATCGCTCACCTGGGTGTGCGGACGCGAAACTTCGCGTACTCGGTCAACGAGAAGACGCCGCCCGCCGACGATTTCCGGGTTGAGTTGACCGCGCCGGACGGGTCGCTCTGGGCCTGGGGGCCGGAAGATGCGCCGCAGAAGGTCACCGGGCCGGCGTTGGACTTCTGCTTGCTGGTCACCCAGCGCGCCAATCGCGCCGATCTCGATCTGGTCGCCGTGGGTGCCGACGCGGACGAGTGGCTCGGGTTCGCGCAGGCCTTTGCCGGACCCAGCGGTGAGGGACGAGCCGCCGTCGGATCCAGCGGTGAGGGACGAGCATCGAAGGTGGGCAAATGAGTTCGGTACGGATCGGTAACTGCTCCGGGTTCTACGGCGACCGCGTCTCGGCGATGCGCGAGATGCTCGAGGGCGGCGAACTCGACTACCTGACCGGCGACTACCTGGCCGAACTGACGATGTTGATCCTCGGGCGGGACCGGATGAAGGACCCGGCGCTCGGCTACGCGAAGACGTTCCTGCGGCAGGTGGAGGACACGCTCGGCCTTGCGCTCGACAAGGGGGTGAAGATCGTCGCGAATGCAGGCGGTCTCAACCCGGCCGGACTGGCCGACGCGTTGCGCGAGGTCAACACCAAGCTGGGGTTGAACGCAAAGATCGCCCACGTCGAGGGTGACGATCTGGTCTCTCGGGCAGACGAACTCGGACTCGGCTCCCCGCTGACGGCCAATGCGTACCTCGGCGCCTGGGGCATCGTCGAAGCATTGTCGGCCGACGCCGATGTCGTGGTCACCGGACGGGTCACCGATGCGTCGGTGATCGTCGGTCCGGCCGCTCACCATTTCGGTTGGAAGCGAGATGATTTCGATCAGCTTGCCGGTGCTGTCGCGGCGGGCCACGTCATCGAGTGCGGAACCCAGGCCACCGGCGGCAACTACGCGTTCTTCACAGAGATTCCCAATCTGGGCCGGCCTGGCTTCCCGATCGCCGAGATCAACGCGGACGGAACCTCGGTCATCACCAAGCACGCCGGAACGGACGGCGAGGTGAGCGTCGGCACGGTGACGGCGCAGCTGCTGTACGAGATCACCGGTGGACGCTATGCAGGCCCGGACGTGACGACCCGCATCGACAACGCAGTGCTCACCCAGGAAGGCCCGGACCGGGTGTTGATCAGCGGCGTCACGGGCGAGGCTCCGCCGCCGCAGTACAAGGTCTCGCTGAACACGCTGGCCGGGTTCCGTAACGAGGCCACCTTCATCCTCACGGGTCTCGACATCGAGGCCAAGGCCGATCTGGCGAAGACTCAGCTCGAATCCTGGCTGACGAAGAAGCCCGCCGAACTGGTCTGGACTCTCGCTCGCACGGATCATCCGGATTCCGACACCGAGGAAACCGCGAGTGCGTTGCTGCGCTGCGTGGTTCGCGATTCCGACCCCAAGGTGATCGGTCGTCCTTTCTCCGCGGTTGCGGTGGAAATGGCACTTGCCAGCTACCCCGGCTTCTCGCTGACGGCTCCGCCGAGCAACGGCCAACCGTACGGAGTGTTCACCCCCGGCTACGTCGACGCGGGATCGGTGCCGCACGTGGCCGTACTGCCGGACGGCACGCGCGTGGACATCGCTCCGTCCACGTTGACGCAGGACCTCGAACCCGTCGACGAACCGGAGCGTCCGGAGCCGTTGCCGCCACAGACGTCGCTGTCGGTACCACTCGGCACGATCGCCGGTGCCCGTAGTGGCGACAAGGGTGGAAATGCCAACGTCGGCGTCTGGGTTCGCACGGACGATCAGTGGAAGTGGTTGGCGCACACACTGACCGTCGAGATGCTCAAGGAACTGCTACCGGAAGCAGCAGACCTGAACGTCACTCGCTACCAGCTTCCGCACCTTCGTGCCGTCAACTTCGTGATCGAGGGAATCCTCGGTCAGGGTGTCGCCTCGCAGGCGCGGTTCGATCCGCAGGCCAAGGGAATTGGTGAATGGCTGCGTTCGCGCCACATCGACATCCCGATTTCGCTACTCCCCGTAACTGACGAGAAAGAGGATTCACGGTGACCGTGTGGACCACACCGGAAAGGCTTGCGCTTCGCGAGACCGTACGCGGATTCGTGAACCAGGAGATTCTGCCGCATCTGACGCAGTGGGAGCGAGACGGCGAGATTCCGCGCGAATTGCACCGCAAGGCAGGCGCTCTCGGACTCCTCGGGGCCAGCGCACCCGAATCGGCCGGTGGTGAGGGCGGCGACGCCGTCGATTCCATCGTGATCTGTGAGGAGATGCATCAGGCAGGTGCGTCGGGCGGGCTGTTCGCATCGCTCTTCACCTGCGGCATCGCGGTGCCGCACCTGATCGCGGCCGGCGACGAGGCGCAGATCGAGAAGTGGGTCAAGCCGACCCTGCGCGGCGACAAGATCGGCTCGCTCGCCATCACCGAGCCCGGCGGAGGCAGCGACGTCGGGCACCTGACAACTACAGCCAAGCGCGACGGCGATCATTACGTCGTGAACGGCGCCAAGACGTTCATCACCTCCGGCGTTCGAGCGGACTTCGTCGTTACAGCGGTGCGCACCGGTGGTCCCGGCGCGGGTGGTGTCTCACTGCTCGTGATCGAGAAGGGCACACCGGGATTCACCGTCTCGCGCAAACTCGAGAAGATGGGCTGGCGCGCATCCGATACCGCGGAACTCTCCTTTGTCGACGCCCGGGTTCCGGTGGAGAATCTGGTCGGTGCAGAGAACAGCGGCTTCGCGCAGATCGCCCAGGCATTTGTCTCCGAGCGGGTAGCGCTCGCCGCGCAGGCGTATGCCAGTGCAGAACGTTGCCTGGAGCTGACGCTCGAATGGTGCCGCGCCCGTGAGACTTTCGGTCGCCCCCTGATCAGTCGGCAGGCCGTGCAGAACACCGTCACCGAGATGGCCCGCAAGATCGACGTCGCCAAGGTGTACACGCACTCGGTGATCGAGCGGTACATGGCCGGTGACGGCGATCTGATCGCCGAGGTGTGCTTTGCGAAGAACACGGCAGTCGAGACGGGCGAATGGGTTGCGAACCAAGCTGTTCAGCTGTTCGGCGGCCTCGGATACATGCAGGAAAGCGAAGTGGAGAGGCAGTACCGGGACATGCGAATTCTGGGAATCGGTGGCGGAACCACCGAAATCCTCACCGGCCTCGCGGCCAAGCGATTGGGGTATCAGTCATGAGTGTCATCCGGTCAACACTGGACACCAATTCCGAGGTGTACAAGACCGCAACTTCGACCATGAACACCAAGCTCGCCGAGATCGAGGTCGAGCACGCCAAGGCGTTGGCGGGTGGCGGCGAGAAGTACACCGAGCGGCACCACAAGCGGGGAAAGCTCCTGGCACGCGAGCGGATCGAACTCCTGCTCGATCAGGATTCACCGTTCCTCGAACTGTGTCCCCTCGCTGCGTGGGGGAGTGACTTCCCGGTCGGCGCCAGCACTGTGGTCGGTATCGGCGTCGTCGAAGGTGTCGAATGCCTGATCGTCGCCAACGATCCCACCGTGCGCGGCGGCACCAGCAACCCGTGGACGCTGCGTAAGGGTTTCCGCGCCAACGACATCGCCATGCAGAACCGACTCCCGGTGATCTCCCTCGTAGAGTCCGGCGGCGCAGACTTGCCGACGCAGAAAGAGGTGTTCATCCCGGGCGGGCGTATGTTCCGTGACCTCACTCAGCTGTCCGCAGCCGGAATCCCCACCATTGCACTGGTCTTCGGTAACTCGACGGCCGGCGGTGCGTACATCCCGGGCATGTCCGACCACGTCGTGATGATCAAGGAACGCTCCAAGGTGTTCCTCGCAGGCCCGCCGCTGGTCAAGATGGCCACCGGTGAGGAATCCGACGACGAGGCACTCGGCGGCGCCGAAATGCACGCTCGCAAGTCCGGGTTGGCCGACTACTTCGCCGCCGACGAGCAGGACGCGATCCGCATCGGGCGCTCGATCGTCAAGCGGCTCAACTGGACCAAGAAGGGGCCGGCGCCGCGCGCGGAGATCATCGAACCGCTCGAGGATCCGGAAGAGTTGCTCGGCATCGTTCCGGCCGACCTGAAGATCCCGTTCGATCCGCGTGAGGTCATCGCCCGTATCGTCGACGGTTCCGACTTCGACGAGTTCAAGCCGCTCTACGGTTCCTCCCTCGTGACCGGGTGGGCAGAGCTCAACGGCTACCCGATCGGCATCCTGGCGAACGCACGTGGAGTGCTCTTCAGTGAGGAATCACAGAAGGCCACGCAGTTCATCCAGCTCGCCAATCGTTCCAACACGCCGTTGCTGTTCCTGCACAACACCACCGGCTACATGGTGGGTAAGGAATACGAGGAGGGCGGCATGATCAAGCACGGATCGATGATGATCAATGCGGTTGCCAACTCCAAGGTTCCGCACATCTCGATCCTGCTCGGAGCGTCGTACGGCGCCGGTCACTACGGCATGTGCGGACGCGCGTTCGATCCGCGGTTCCTCTTTGCCTGGCCCAGTTCCAAGTCCGCCGTCATGGGCGGTGCGCAGCTCGCCGGCGTCATCTCCATCGTGGGACGCGCTGCTGCCGAGGCCCGCGGCCAGGTATTCGACGAGCAGGCCGACGCCGGCATGCGCGCGATGATCGAGAACCAGATCGAGGCCGAGTCACTTCCGATGTTCCTGTCGGGTCGTCTGTACGACGACGGCGTCATCGATCCCCGAGACACCCGCACCGTGGTGGGAATGTGCCTGTCGGCCATCGCCACCGCCCCGATCGAAGGCACCGAGAACTTCGGCGTCTTCCGTATGTGAGGCACGCCGTGACAATCACTTCAGTACTGGTCGCCAATCGTGGCGAAATCGCCCGCCGTGTCTTTGCAACCTGCCGCAAGAACGGAATCGGCACGGTCGCGGTATTTTCCGACGCAGATGCCGACAGCCCGCACGTCGCCGAAGCCGATGCTTCGGTTCGCCTGCCGGGTAACACGCCTGCCGAGACCTACTTGCGGGGTGAGCTCGTCATCGCCGCCGCCAAGGCTTCGGGCGCCGACGCGATTCACCCCGGATACGGATTCCTCTCCGAGAACGCGGAGTTCGCGCGCAGCGTCATCGACGCGGGACTGACGTGGATCGGCCCGCCCGTCGAATCCATCGAGCTCATGGGGTCGAAGGTCGAGTCCAAGAAGATCATGGACGCCGCCGGAGTGCCGGTGCTCTCCGAACTCGATCCCGCCGCGGTGACCGAGGCTCATCTGCCGGTGCTGATCAAGGCGTCGGCGGGCGGCGGCGGACGCGGAATGCGTGTCGTTCGTGAATTGTCTGCGCTGGACGGCGAACTGGAAGCGGCGCGGCGTGAGGCGCAGTCCGCTTTCGGCGACCCGACAGTCTTCTGTGAGCGTTACCTCGAAACCGGTCGGCACATCGAGGTTCAGGTCATGGCCGACCGCCACGGTGCGGTGTGGGCGGTGGGGGAGCGCGAGTGCTCGATCCAGCGTCGGCATCAGAAGGTGGTCGAAGAGGCCCCGTCGCCGCTCGTGCAACGCATCCCCGCCATGCGCGACAAGCTGTTCGACGCCTCGCGGCTCGCAGCCAACGCCATCGGTTACGAGGGGGCAGGAACCGTTGAATTCCTGGCTGACGAAAAAGGCGACTTCTTCTTCCTCGAAATGAACACGCGTTTGCAGGTGGAGCATCCGGTCACCGAGTGCACCACTGGACTCGATCTGGTGGAACTGCAATTGCAGGTCGCTTCAGGTGAAGCACTTCCGGACGATCAGCCGGAGATCCGTGGGCATTCGATCGAAGTGCGCCTGTACGCCGAGGACCCCGCCAAGAACTGGCAGCCGCAGAGCGGAACCGTCCACCACATCGAGTTGCCCGGTGACCCGCAAGAATTCAGTGTTCTGCGTGAGCAGGGCGTTCGCCTCGACTCCGGCGTCGTCGACGGCAGTGTTGTCGGCGTCCACTACGACCCGATGTTGGCCAAGGTCATCTCGTACGCGCCGACGCGGACCGCAGCTGCCCGGCTGCTCGCATCGACGCTGGCGCGCACCAGGATTCACGGGCTGCGCACCAACCGCGACCTGCTCGTCAACGTCCTGGCCCACCCCGCCTTCATTGCCGGAGACACCGACACTGCCTTCTTCGAGACTCACGACCTCGAGAAGCTGTCTACGCCCTTGGTCGATACCGCCGCCGAAAGACTCTCGGCGCTGGCGGCGGCACTTGCCGATGCCGCGCACAACCGGGCGTCGGCCCGCGTCATCGGCCGCTTGCCCAGCGGGTGGCGCAACCTCCCGTCGCAGCCGCAGAGCAAGAGCTATTCCACTGCGTCGGGCGACTACGACGTCCGCTACTCCCTGAGCCGAAGCGGCGTGCTGAGTGCAGAAGGCTTCGACGACGTGCGCCTGGTATCGGCAACTGCGACCCGGGTAGTGCTCGAGCAGAGCGGAGTACAGCGCTCGTTCGACGTTGCGGCCTACGGGAGTGAGATTTTTGTCGACTCCTCGCTCGGACCCGTCGCGTTGACGGCAGCACCGCGCTTCGTGGATCCGTCGGCAGAAGTCGCCGCCGGTTCGTTGCTCGCTCCGATGCCGGGATCGGTCATCCGCCTCGGTGCCGCACTCGGTGACACCGTCACCGCCGGCCAGCCGATTCTGTGGCTGGAGGCCATGAAGATGGAACACACCGTCACCGCGCCGACTGCCGGTGTCCTGGTGGAACTTCCGGTCGCCGTCGGCCAGCAGGTCGAGGTCGGATCGGTACTCGCTCGTGTGGAAGAACCCGCTACAGAAGAGGAAGCATGATGAGTTTCATCGAGACCGAAGAGCAGAAGGAACTGCGGGCATCCGTTTCCAAACTGGGTGAGCGCTTCAACTACGTCGACTACGTGCTGCCCAAGGCGCGAAAGGGGGAGCCGCTCACCGAATTGTGGAACGAGGCGGGCAAACTCGGATTCCTGGGCGTCAACCTGCCGGAGGAATACGGCGGCGGCGGTGCAGGCATCTACGAACTCGCGCTGGTGCAGGAGGAATTGGCGGCGCAGGGTGCCGGTCTGCTCCTGGTTGTCGTATCCCCGGCCATCTGCGGCACCATCATCGGCAAGTACGGCACGGCGGAGCAGAAGCAGCAGTGGCTACCCAGCCTCGCCGACGGCTCCAAGATCATGGCGTTCGGAATCACCGAGGCCGACGCTGGTTCCAACTCTCATCAGATCACCACGACGGCACGCAGGGATGGCGACGACTGGATCCTGAGCGGCAACAAGATCTACATCTCGGGTGTCGATCAGGCTGACGCGGTCCTCGTCGTTGCGCGGACCGAGGACTCCAAGACGGGCAAGCTCAAGCCCGCTCTGTTCATCGTCCCCACGGATTCTCCGGGATTCGTGAAGACGCAGATGGAGATGGACATCATCGAACCGGACCACCAGTTCATCCTCTTCCTCGACGACGTCCGTCTGCCGGCCGACGCTCTGGTCGGCGAAGCCGATGCCGCCTTGATGCAGTTGTTCGCCGGCCTCAACCCCGAGCGCATCCTGGGTGCGTCGATGGCCATCGGCATGGGCCGTTACGCCCTGAACGCCGCAGTGAAGTTCGCCAACGAGCGCACGGTGTGGAAGACGCCGATCGGTGCGCACCAAGGTATTTCGCATCCACTCGCGCAGGTGAAGATCGAACTCGAGCTCGCCAAGCTGATGATGCAGAAGGCCGCGGTGCTCTACGACAGCGGTGACGATTTCGGTGCTGCCGAAGCCGCGAACATGGCAAAGTACGCCGCCGCTGAAGCCAGCATCAAGGCGCTCGATCAGGCGATCCAGACGCATGGCGGCGCAGGACTGACGAAGGAATACGGACTGGCCGCCATGCTCGGTGCGGCTCGTATCGCCCGTGTCGCGCCGGTGAGCCGCGAGATGATCCTCAACTTCGTCTCACAGCATTCCCTCGGTCTGCCACGGTCCTACTAGGAAGAGGCGACTCATGACGGATCAGGACAAGCCATACGTACGGTACGAAGTATCGGGCGGTGCTGCCACGATCACTCTCGACTCACCCCACAACCGCAACGCGATTTCGACGCGGTTGGTCACGGAGTTGCAGGCTGGGTTGACGGCGGCTGCCGCCGATCCGGCAGTTCGAGCGGTGGTACTCACCCACACCGGTGGAACATTCTGTGCGGGAGCCGATCTGAGTGAGGCCTCCGGTTCGTCCGCATCACCGGAGGACGCCGTCAAGGAGCGAGGACGGGGGATGCTGACACTCTTGCGCAGCATTCTCGAGCTTCCCAAGCCGGTGATCGGGCGGATCGACGGTCACGTCCGGGCCGGAGGCATGGGTCTTGTCGGGGCGTGCGACATCGTCGTCGCCGGACCGGCGAGCACCTTCGCGGTGACGGAATCACGGTTGGGTTTGGCAGCGTCCATCATTTCGCTCACGGTCCTGCCGAGGCTCGACCAGCGATCTGCGAGCCGCTATCTGCTCACCGGAGAGAAGTTCGGCCAGCACGAGGCCGAATCCATCGGACTCGTCACCGCCGCGTCGCAGGACACGGGGGAGTCGATCACCGAACTGCTCGGCACCCTGCGCCAATGTTCACCGCAGGGACTTGCCGAATCGAAGTGGATCACGACGCGTTCGGTCCTGGCCGGATTCGACCGGGACGGCGAGGAGATGATCGCGCAGTCGGCTCGGCTGTTTTCCTCTGACGAGGCTCGTGAGGGCATGATGTCTTTCTTGCAGAAGCGTCCAGCAGCCTGGGCGCAGTAGAAACTGCGCAGCTGGGACACAGAAGCGCTGGAACACAGAAGTAGAAGGGATGGCGGCGCGATGACTCGAGAGCCCAAGCAGGACCGAAGTCGAGTCACGCGCTCCCACCTGCTCGAAGTGACTGTGGAGTGTCTCGCCGAACTCGGGTGGAGCGCAACGACGATGAGCGTCGTCGCGCAGCGTGCCGGGGTGTCCAGAGGCGCGATGCAGCATCACTTCCCGACCCGCGAGGACCTCATCACCGCGGCGCTCGAGGTGATGTTCGACGCCCGGATGGATCAGGCACGAAAGGAATCGACCGACCTTCCGGTGGGTGCCGGACGAACCGAGGCGATCATTTCGCGGTTGGTGGAGTACTACACCGGGACTCTGTTCAAAGCAGCACTGCAGGTGTGGACGGCCGCTGCCTCCGACCCCGACCTGCGTGCCCGCGTACTGCCCCTCGAGGAACGATTCGGGCGCATCGCGCACCGCATGGCCGTCGAGAGTCTGGGTGTCGACGACTCCGACCCGGTGACGCACCGCTTGGTACAGGCGACCCTGGACCTGGCCCGCGGGCTGGGGCTGGCTGATGTCTTGACAGACGACTCGCGCCGACGCACCGAGGTGGTCAAACAGTGGGCGGCGCAATTGGATTCCACACTTGTTCGGGTACCGGTGGCAACTCCCTGAATCGGTAGCGGCGGGGCCGGCGCCGGTGCTCTCGACGCGCACGTGGCGTGTGTCGGGGGCCACCGAGAAGTACAGTCGGCTCCATGGCCGCACGCACTCTCACTTCGATCGGGACTTCGGTATTGGTCTCGGCTGCCGTGCTCTCGGCCGTGGTCGGCTGCAGCTCCGGCGACGGGTCCGTCGATCAGCCGGGCGACGGTGCGGGTTCGCAGGCACTCGCACCTACGGATCCGGGCCCGATGTTCGCCGAATGCGGCTCGGTGACCGACGAGGAAGTTGTCAACGCCTTCAATCTCGGCACTTTTGCGACGACGACGCGCAACGGCGTCGGTTGCCAGTGGGAAGTCGCCGGTTCGAACGGTCCGAGCGTCAGTTTCTCCTGGTACCGCGGTAGCCCGATCGGCCGCGAACGGGCCGGGTCCGACCTGCTCGGACGTCCTGCCGACGACATCACGATCGGCGGTCATCAAGGCTTCATCGCGTCCACGGCAGGTTCGTTGTGCGAGTTGGGTATCGCGTTCGGCGGAGACTTCGTGCACTGGTCGATCACCTACGGTTTGCTGCCACCGACCGCGGATCCATGCACGGTGGCGCGGGATCTGATGGAAAAAACAGTTTCGAGGGCACAGTGAAGTTCGAGGGCGCCGTGAAGCGCGTAAGGATCGGGCTCGCCCTGGCTGGGTCGCTGGTTTTACTCACGGGGTGCGGCTCCGTGGTCACCGGGACTCCCCGTGCGGAGGGCAGCTACGGCGGTAGTGACAGCCAGGAATTCGCGAACGTCCTCCAAGAATGCGAAGCCGTCACCGACGAGCAGATCGCCGGTGCCGTGGGTGCCGACGCCGTCGGGCGTGGGTTCTTCGGCGCTATCTGCCGTTGGGACGGCATCGGGACCGCGGGTCCGATCAAGATCACCTTCAACTGGTTCGAGACGGGCACCCTCGATCACGAGCGCGCTGCATTCGAGCACCTGGGATACGTGGTGGCGAAAATCGACATCAACGGCAGTGGCGGGTACCAGGTTCGCCAGCCGGCCGATCCGCAGAGCTGCGGGGTGAGCGCGAGCGCACCGGCCGGGGGAGTGTTCGGTTGGTGGGTCACCGAGCCGCAAGGCGGCGCGGATCCGTGCGAGGCTGCGGCAAAGCTCGGCGCGTTGACGTTGAACCGCAGCATCTGATCGCGACCGGTCCGGCTGCGTGGTCTGAGTGTGCAGCCAGAGTCTCTGGTCAGAGCGTGAGGTCACTATCACCGTGGCCTCGCTTTGACCTCGTGGCGCGCCGACAGGTATCGTTATGGGTCGTGTCCGGCATGCCCGGGCCGATCTGTGTGCCTAGCTAGGTATTGCCGTGCGCGCGTTCGAGCAGAAACTGCTGATGAACGAGCATCCGGCTGCCTGTGTGGGGGTATGCGACACGCCCGACCTCGGGGGCAGTGCGCGGCATGAAAGTGCTGAGTACAGACTCTGAGGTGGGTGAGGAGCAGCAGCTCTCTTGCTCCAACTGCTAGATCCCTAATTTCAGAACAGCCACGTTTTCGAACGGCCCGAGTTCGCTCGAGCAGTCTGTTCGTCACAAGAAAGCCGGTAAATGCCAACCATCAACCAGCTGGTCCGCAAGGGTCGCCGCGACAAGACCGCCAAGGTCAAGACGGCAGCCCTCAAGGGCAGCCCGCAGCGTCGTGGCGTGTGCACTCGCGTGTACACCACCACCCCCAAGAAGCCGAACTCCGCGCTCCGTAAGGTCGCACGTGTTCGCCTCACGACTTCGGTCGAGGTCACCGCGTACATCCCCGGTGAAGGTCACAACCTTCAGGAGCACTCCATGGTGCTCGTCCGTGGCGGTCGTGTGAAGGACCTCCCGGGTGTCCGTTACAAGATCATCCGCGGCTCCCTCGACACCCAGGGTGTCAAGGGTCGCAAGCAGGCACGCAGCCGCTACGGCGCCAAGAAGGAGAAGAGCTAATGCCACGTAAGGGCCCCGCTCCGAAGCGCCCGCTCATCAACGACCCGGTTTACGGTTCCCCGTTGGTGACGCAGCTCGTCAACAAGATCCTGCTGGACGGCAAGAAGTCCACCGCAGAGCGAATCGTGTACCAGGCTCTCGAGCAGGCACGCGAGAAGACCGGCACCGATCCGGTCGTCACCCTCAAGCGCGCCCTGGACAACGTCAAGCCTGCACTCGAGGTTCGTAGCCGCCGCGTCGGTGGCGCTACCTACCAGGTGCCGGTCGAGGTTCGCCCCGGTCGTTCCACCACGCTGGCACTGCGCTGGCTGGTCACCTTCTCGCGTGCACGTCGTGAGAAGACCATGGTCGAGCGTCTCGCCAACGAGCTCCTCGATGCCAGCAATGGCCTCGGTGCAGCTGTGAAGCGTCGCGAAGACACTCACAAGATGGCCGAAGCCAACAAGGCATTCGCCCACTACCGCTGGTGATGTAAAGCGTCGGAGCAACTGCCATCGGGTGGGGCTCCGACGCTTGTCGCCGTTGGCGGCCTGATCATCGCGACGGATTCCGGACGCAGGTGGCCAGGTTCGCCTCGGCAGAGACATAATTGAAAGACCATGGCCCTGACGGTGGAACACACCGATAAGGCCGACACCCGAAAACCAAGCAACGAGCGGGGAAGAAACCTGTGGCACAGGAAGTGCTGACTGACCTGAACAAGGTCCGCAACATCGGCATCATGGCGCACATCGATGCCGGCAAGACCACCACCACCGAGCGCATCCTGTTCTACACCGGTGTCAATTACAAGATCGGTGAGACGCACGACGGTGCGTCGACGACGGACTGGATGGAGCAGGAGAAGGAACGCGGCATCACGATCACGTCTGCCGCCGTGACTTGCTTCTGGAACAACAACCAGATCAACATCATCGACACCCCCGGCCACGTCGACTTCACGGTCGAGGTGGAGCGGTCGCTGCGCGTGCTCGACGGCGCAGTTGCTGTCTTCGACGGTAAAGAGGGTGTCGAGCCGCAGTCCGAGCAGGTTTGGCGTCAGGCTGCCAAGTACGACGTTCCGCGCATCTGCTTCGTCAACAAGATGGACAAGATGGGCGCGGACTTCTACTTCACAGTCCAGACCATCATCGACCGCTTGGGCGCGAAGCCGCTCGTTCTCCAGCTGCCCATCGGCGCTGAGGACGACTTCGACGGCGTCGTCGACCTGGTCGAGATGAAGGCCATCACCTGGCGCGGCGTGGTCCCGACGGGAACCGCTCCGACCATCGAGGAGATCCCCGCGGATCTCGTCGAGAAGGCTGCCGAGTACCGCGAGAAGCTGCTCGAGACGGTTGCAGAGTCCGACGAAGCTCTCATGGAGAAGTACTTCGGCGGCGAAGAGCTCACCATCGAGGAGATCAAGGGCGCCATCCGCAAGATGACGGTCGCCTCCGAGCTGTACCCGGTTCTCTGTGGCTCCGCGTTCAAGAACAAGGGCGTTCAGCCCATGCTCGACGCTGTCATCGACTACCTTCCGAACCCGCTGGACATCGGCGAGGTCATCGGCCACAAGCTCGGTGACGAAGAAGTAGAGATCACTCGCAAGCCGAGCAAGGACGAGCCGTTCTCGGCTCTCGCCTTCAAGATCGCTGCTCACCCGTTCTTCGGCAAGCTGACCTTCGTCCGCGTGTACTCGGGTCGTATCGATCCGGGTGCTCAGGTGCTCAACGCAACCAAGGGCAAGAAGGAGCGCATCGGAAAGCTCTTCCAGATGCACGCCAACAAGGAGAACCCGGTAGACGAGGCCGTAGCCGGCCACATCTACGCAATGATCGGCCTCAAGGACACCACCACCGGTGACACCTTGTGCGATCAGGCGAGCCCCATCGTCCTCGAGTCGATGTCGTTCCCCGCGCCGGTCATCCAGGTCTCCATCGAGCCCAAGACCAAGTCCGACCAGGAAAAGCTGGGCGTCGCGATCCAGAAGCTCGCCGAAGAGGACCCGACCTTCTCGGTCGAACTCGACGAAGAGACCGGTCAGACCGTCATCGGCGGTATGGGCGAGCTCCACCTCGACATCCTCGTCGACCGCATGCGTCGCGAGTTCAAGGTCGAGGCGAACGTCGGTAAGCCGCAGGTTGCGTACCGCGAGACCATCACCAAGAAGGTCGAGAAGCACGACTACACCCACAAGAAGCAGACGGGTGGCTCGGGCCAGTTCGCAAAGGTCATCATCGCTCTGGAGCCTTTCGTGGGCGAAGACGGTGCTACCTACGAGTTCGAGAACAAGGTCTCCGGCGGACGTATCCCGCGCGAGTACATCCCCTCCGTGGATGCCGGTGCGCAGGACGCGATGCAGTACGGTGTTCTCGCCGGCTACCCGCTCGTGAACCTGAAGCTGTCGCTGCTCGATGGTGCTTACCACGACGTCGACTCCTCGGAAATGGCGTTCAAGGTTGCCGGTTCGCAGGCACTGAAGGAAGCCGCCCGCAAGGCCGGCCCCGTCATTCTCGAGCCGCTCATGGCTGTCGAGGTCACAACGCCCGAGGAGTACATGGGCGACGTGATCGGCGACCTCAACTCCCGCCGTGGCCAGATCCAGGCCATGGAGGAACGCAGTGGTGCCCGTGTCGTGAAGGCGCTGGTTCCGCTCTCGGAGATGTTCGGTTACATCGGTGACCTGCGGTCGAAGACCCAGGGCCGAGCGAACTTCTCCATGGTGTTCGATTCCTACGCAGAGGTTCCCGCGAACGTCTCGAAGGAAATCATCGCCAAGGCGACGGGCGAGTAAGCACAGCGAGCTCCCCAGCCCGCGCCGGCAAGTAACCTCGGTTTCTTCCGGCACGAAGCACGACCTAGTAACAACCAACCGCACTGCTGCATACGGCAAGCAACAACAGTCCAGGAGGACACAAAGTGGCGAAGGCGAAGTTCGAGCGGACGAAGCCGCACGTGAACATCGGCACCATTGGTCACGTCGACCACGGCAAGACCACGACGACGGCGGCCATCACCAAGGTTCTCGCGGATGCATTCCCCGACCTGAACGAGGCTTCGGCCTTCGATCAGATCGACAAGGCTCCCGAGGAAAAGGCTCGTGGCATCACGATCAACATCTCGCATGTTGAGTACCAGACGGAAAAGCGCCACTACGCGCACGTCGATGCACCGGGTCACGCCGACTACATCAAGAACATGATCACCGGCGCAGCTCAGATGGACGGCGCTATTCTCGTCGTCGCAGCTACCGACGGCCCGATGCCCCAGACGCGCGAGCATGTCCTGCTCGCTCGCCAGGTTGGCGTTCCTTACATCCTCGTCGCCCTGAACAAGGCCGACATGGTTGACGACGACGAGATCCTCGAGCTCGTCGAGATGGAGGTCCGCGAACTGCTGGCCGCTCAGGAATTCGACGAGGAAGCCCCCGTCATTCCGATCTCGGCACTCAAGGCACTCGAGGGTGACCCGAAGTGGACGCAGTCCATTCTCGACCTGATGGCTGCTGTCGACGAGTCCATCCCGGACCCGATTCGTGAGACCGAGAAGCCCTTCCTCATGCCCGTCGAGGACGTCTTCACGATCACCGGCCGTGGCACCGTTGTCACCGGTCGTATCGAGCGTGGCGTTGTCAACGTCAACGAAGAGGTCGAGATCGTCGGCATCAAGGAAACCTCGACCAAGACCACGGTCACGGGTATCGAGATGTTCCGCAAGCTGCTCGACTCGGGCCAGGCCGGCGACAACGTCGGACTGCTCGTTCGTGGCATCAAGCGCGAAGATGTCGAGCGTGGACAGGTTGTCGTCAAGCCGGGCACCACGACTCCCCACACGGAGTTCGAGGGCCAGGCATACATCCTGTCGAAGGACGAGGGCGGCCGCCACACCCCGTTCTTCAACAACTACCGCCCGCAGTTCTACTTCCGTACCACGGACGTTACGGGCGTCGTGACGCTGCCTGAGGGCACCGAGATGGTCATGCCCGGTGACAACACCGAGATGTCCGTCAAGCTGATCCAGCCTGTCGCCATGGACGAGGGCCTGCGCTTCGCAATTCGCGAAGGCGGCCGTACGGTCGGCGCCGGCAAGGTTGCCAAGATCATCAAGTGAGACTCTTGTCTCGCTAGCTGATTCACAGCACTGAAAAAGGCGCTCATTCCCTTCGGGGAGTGAGCGCCTTTTCTGTGTCTTCCATCGGGTGGCCTGTGATCGAGTGTTCGGTGATCGGGTGCCTGCGTGGTTCTTACTTACTTGTTGGCTTCCACCCGGTCGAGGTGCAGCAGAACCTGTACTGCGACGGTCGAGCCGTCCAGGCTGCGCCTGGTTGCGCCGGCGATACGTTCGGCCGAAGCGGTGAATCCGGCGACGTCGATCGACGGATCTGCAGTGACGACAATCGACAGCGTCGGCAATCCGCGATCGACCGTCGCTTTGCTCTTGGTGCTCCGCACGCCGGTCAGCTGAGCGAGCTCGGCCGCTACGCCGTCTGCGACGGGTCCGAGATCCACGCTGACGTCGGTACCGGATTCGTTGTGCCGCAATGTGACTGCGCTTGTGCGGCGCCGGCGAAGGTTCAGGTACAACAGCCCGAAACCGGCGAAGACACAGAGGACGAAGGTGCCCGACAGTACCCAGTGCCACCACGGCTCCTCCGGAAGGCCGAAGAGGACCTCCCGATCGAAGCGTGACACCCAGGTTCGAATCAGCGACGCGCCCGCGTCCCACGCGATGGCGTATGCGCCCGCCGCGAGGAGTGCGATTCCGACGATGAGGACGATGATCCGATCGACCGCGGAGATCCAACGGTTCACGAGGCGTCCTTTCGTCGTACTACAGTTTCTCGCACGACAACCGAAAGTTGCAGTGGCCGCTGCAGTATCGCGAGGTGGGGCCGAACCGCCGCGTCGACGGCTGCGGCAAGTTCAGCTCGATCGCCACCGGTCGATTCGATGTGGACCTTGACGTGTTTACGGTCGACGCTGGTGTGAGCCGAGCCGACGCCGGGAACGACCGCTGCGTGGCTACTGCACAGACGTGCAATGTCAGTCGGCCGCATCCACACCGTCGATGCGCTCGGGTTCCCGAGTGGGACATGGGTTTTCGCACGGCGTTTGATCGCCGACATTATCAGGACAACACCCGCGACAACGGCAGCGATCGCCACCGGAAGTAGCCACGGTTGCCAGTGCAGACGAGACGTCCACTCCACGGAGTTTCGGATCCAGGGTGCCGATTCGAAAGTTCCACGGTTGATGAACCATTCGCGCGAGACGACGAAGGCGAGTGCGAGTAGACCACACGCGATGACGACGGCCGAAACCGCGGCCGCCGGGTTCGCAGAGGGGACCCGCGGCGGAATCGGATCCGAGAGTGCCTGCTGTGCCGGGCCCTCCGCGATCTCGACGCCGGAAACACAGGAGTCGTCAGAACCCTCGGTTGCCGCGATCATCACGTTCATGTCGTGGAGTGGAAGCCCGGTCAGCGATTCGACGCTGCGACCGACTTCCGTTCGCACCCGGCCGGTCAACTCGGTGACCGAACACGGCCAGGACACGGCGAGGAAGAGATTGATCGCGACGGCGTCGCTACCCATCGAGATGTCGGCTCGCGGAAGATCGCGTCCGGTCAGGCGGGTCAAGCCACCGGACTGGCGGACCACCCCCGGGACGTTCACCGCTGCGGCCGTGGCGATCTTGGCCATCGCACGGTCCTTGATGACCAAGGAGCCGCGTAGGCCAGGATCGTCCGCTGCGCTGGGATCGGACGGCTCAGCCACGGCCACGGCTTCGGAGGATCGCGCCGAGGTCGAGATGTCCGTCGCGGTGTGCTCCGATCGCCATACCGGCGGCGCCGAGCAGGACTGCGAAGACGAAACCGCTGAACCCACCCATGATTCCGGCGAGTGCGAGGAGCAGACCGACCAGCAGTCCGACGGTGGTGCTGTTCATGTCAGTTCCCTTCTCGAATGTTCGGTGCAATGTCTGTGACGGTGGCAGGCTCGGTGACTGCGTTTTCGGCATCAACGGGTAGATATCCCGCTGTCGACAGGTCGCCGACGGTCACGTTCACCGGTACGTCGACCAATCTCGCCACCACCGCTCGTACGCGCTCGGCGACGCTGCGAACGTCGGCCGGATAGTGAACGGAAATGTGTACAGCACAGGAGTTTTCGTCGACGACGACGCCGGTGATGCGGCGTCCGGGGAGGTAGGTTCCCACTTCGCCGAACTGTCCTCCGTGCAGATCTGCCACTTCCGGGATGGCAAGAACCGCGTCGGCGACTACCTCGGCCGCGTCGATCTCGCGGCCGGCGTCGGCGGTACTCACTGAACCCTCGGCTTGGCTTCCGGATCGGTACTGCCGCCGCTCTCTGCATCCTCGAAGAGCATGACGTCGAAGACGGTGATGTTGACCTCGGTGACCTCGAGACCCGTCATGCTTTCCACTGCGGCAATGACGTTGCGGCGGATACCTACCGCCAGTTCGTGGAGTGCGACGCCGTACTCGGCGACAATGCCGATGTCGATGGCGGCTTGTTTCTCGCCTACCTCCACCGCCACGCCCTGGGCATGGTTGACGCGGGCGCCCGGTATGCGGTCGCGAAGTGCCCCCACCGCACGCGCTGTGCCCCCGCCGACGTCGTACACGCCGTTGATCTCGCGGGTCGCGATACCGGCGATCTTGGCGACCACGGCGTCGGCGATGATCGTCTTACCCTGGGTGCTGACTAGTTCCGCGCCACCGTCGGCGCCGAATCGGACGCTGTTCTTTTCACTGGAATCGCTGGTCATGGGGGCTCCCTGCTCATGTGTCAGTGCGTGCGTCTGAAGTACCTCCAACTGTAGTGACTGGTAGGTGACCATGCGGGATGCACCACACCTACTCCGGCATTTGGTATGGCAGAGTCGGAGGCAAATAGTGACGGCGTTCATAGTGAGCGCTGCAAGTGACGTGGGTCGGACAGGGTGGTACGTGGTGGCACGGATAGTGATCGTGGGTGCGGGTTTGTCGGGACTGCGGGCCGTCGAGGAACTGCGACGAGCGGGTTTCGAAGGTGAATTGACGCTCGCGGGTGGAGAAACGCATCTGCCCTACGACAGGCCTCCGTTGTCGAAGGAAGTGATCCGCGGCGACAAGGACGAGACGACCTTGCGTCCGGCCGAGTTCTACGTCGAGAACAAGGTCGATCTCAAGCTCGGTTCGCCGGCAACCTCGGTGGACACGGTCGCCAAGTCGGTGGCGTTCGCCGACGGATCCACCCTGGACTACGACGAGTTGGTCATCGCGACCGGACTGACTCCGCGTCGCATCGCCGGCCTTCCGGAGTTGTCCGGAGTGCACGTTCTGCGCTCCATCGAGGAAGCGTTGGCCCTCCGCGCCGACCTTGCTCCCGGTAAGCGTGCGCTGATCGTCGGGGCAGGCTTCATCGGCTGCGAACTGGCCGCGAGCATGAAGTCTCACGGCGTCGACGTCGTGTTGCTCGAACCCCAGCCGACGCCGCTGGCGTCGGTGCTCGGCCCCACCGTCGGCGCCCTCGTCGAACGTCTGCATCGGAACGAGGGCATCGACGTCCGAGTCGGTACGGGCTTGACCTCGCTGTCCGGCGACGGAGCGGTTGCCGCTGCGACCTTGAGCGACGGTTCGGAAATCCCGGTCGACGTGGTCGCGATCGGAGTCGGTTCGGTGCCGGTCACGGGATGGCTCGACGGTTCGGGGATCGAACTCGACAACGGAGTGCTCTGCGACGGCGTCGGCCGCACCAGCACCGAACACGTCTGGGCGGTCGGCGACGTCGCGTCCTGGCAGATCGGAGATCGACGCAAGCGTGTCGAACACTGGACCAATGCTGGGGACCAGGCCAAGATCCTGGCGGGAGCGATCACCGGAACGGGTGATCCGGATGCGCCGGCGCAGGTTCCGTACTTCTGGAGCGATCAGTACGATGTCAAGATCCAGGCATTGGGGACCGTCGCACCCACGGACACCGTTCACATCGTGAAGGACGACGGCCGAAAGTTCGTCGCATACTACGAGCGCGACGGTGTGCTGGCAGCTGTCGTCGGCGGCGGTAGCGCGGGAGCTGTGATGAAGATGCGCGCGAAGATCGCAGCCGGCACGCCCATCTCGGACGTGTTGGAGTCCACACCGGCCTGAACGGATGAGGCAGGACCGGTTCCGAGACGATAGATTTGTGCGGTGATCGTTGCACTCATCGACTCGGGACTGGGCCTGCTCCCTACCTCTGCGTGGCTCAGACGCCTGCGCCCGGATCTCGATCTTGTGCTGTCCCTCGATCCGGACGGCGCCCCCTGGGGGCCCAAGCCCGAGCCGTGGGTCGTCGACCGGGTACTCGGTGCGGTGCGGCGGAGCCTCGATCGTGGGGCTCAGGTCATCGTTCTTCCATGCAATACCGCGAGCGTCACCGCTCTCCCACACGTCCGCGAACTGGTCGGGCCGGGTGTGCCGGTCATCGGAACGGTGCCCGCGATCAAGCCCGCGGCCGCCGCGTGCGATTCAGTGGCGATCTGGGCTACCGCCGCGACGACTGCCAGCCGGTACCAAGCCGATCTGATCGAACAGTTCGGCAACGGCGCCAAGGTCGTCGGGGTGCCGTGCCACGGCCTGGCCGATTCGATAGACCTCGGTGATCGTGCAGCCGCACTTGCAGCTATCGAATCCGCAGTGACACGGACGCCGGACGACGTCAACGGCGTTGTCCTCGGCTGCACGCACTACCCACTGCTCGCGGACGAAATCGCAGCGCGGCTACCCGCCGGCGTCACACTCTTCGACAGTGCCGAAGCCGTTGCACGACAGACCCTGCGGCGGATCGACGGGCTCGGTGACGCGGGTGAAGGATCGGGAACCGTCGAGGTTTTCGTGAGTGGTCGTCCGGGCGCGCTACCGCCCAGCGCCGAAGCCTTCGACGCCGGGCGGTTGTTGGGCGCGATCAAAGCCTGATCCAATCTGTATTCAGCCATTCATCAACGGGCAGCTACTCCGCTCTGTCAATGGGCGGCTACGCCGCTCCGTCAATGTGCGGCTACGCCGCCGTGACCCCCGTGATGCATCCGCGCACTCATCACCGGCATCGCACTCACCGCGACCACAACGGTCAGGACCCCGACCACCCAGGCCGTCCACGACGCACCGCGTAGAGCGTCGAAGCTCATGACCCAGGGTGAAATGAACATCAAGACGCCGAAAACGCCCATCGCGTAATCCGCCATGGCCATGTCCGGACGTGCCATGTGCGCCAGACCCGACAGTGCAACCAGGACACCCAGGACGACGAGTGACCACATTGCCCGATCGGTGGTGTCGAGCCACATCGGCGAGAGAGCCGCAAAGACGCCGAGAACCACCGCGACGGCATCTTGCATTCGATTCCACGACTTCATGACGAGACCTCCAAAGACGAGAGTGTGTCCACCTGTAGTACACGCCCGCGGCAGATCGAGATCAACTCTCCGCCAATTGCATTCGCGTTGCAGTTAGAGGCGATGTGGAGGCTCGAATATCAAGATTTGTGACTATTCGTCCGGATTGCCACGAGCCCGCGCGGAGCGCTGGCCGCGATATGTCCCGAGAGTGCCATGAGGGTGAGAGTGGTGAATGCGATAGCGGCGGTGATCATGGGTGGTCCTTTCACTGACTGTC
Organism: Rhodococcus sp. RCBS9; assembly: GCF_029457415.1. Taxonomy (NCBI): domain Bacteria; kingdom Bacillati; phylum Actinomycetota; class Actinomycetes; order Mycobacteriales; family Nocardiaceae; genus Rhodococcus; species Rhodococcus sp. RCBS9. Next base: position 4,488,067 of record NZ_CP120422.1, read on the forward strand.
CTCGAGTGTCGTCTGCCGACCTGTGGCCGAGCAGGGCACACGGTGTGAGGACGCTGAGAGAATCGAAGAGTCCGCACAGACGACCCGTGAGAAGGTTCTGGGGTGACGCAATCGAGTGCCCAGGACGTGATCGAACAGTTGGCCGACCTCGCGGATCCCGCGGATGCCGTCCAGCTACAGAAGTTCTTCAAGACAGCGCCGGGGGAGTACGGCGAGGGTGACGTCTTCATCGGCGTGCGAGTACCGAAGACGCGTTCGGTGGTGAAGAAGCATGTCGGTCTCGAGTTGCCTCAGGTACGCCTCCTTCTCGACAGCGACGTCCACGAGCATCGGTTGGCCGGTCTGTTGATCCTGGTTGCTCGATTCGAAAAGGTCAGTCGCCCAAAATTTTTCGACGACGAGAGTCGCGCCCGCATCGCCGACTTCTATCTCAGCGCTGTCGAGGACGGGCGGGTGAACAATTGGGATCTCGTGGATTCGTCCGCCGGACAGATCCTCGGCGGCTGGCTGTACGACCGAGATCGCCGGCTGATCTTCGAGCTTTCCGATTCGGGTGACCTGTGGCGACGACGGGTGGCGCTGCTGACGACGTACGGATTCATCACTCGCGGCGACGGGTCGACCACGCTCGAGCTTGCCGCGCAGGTGCTGGGTGATCGACGAGACTTGACCCAGAAAGCGATGGGCTGGATGCTCCGCGAGGTGGGCAAGCGGGTGGACCGGGATTTGTTGACCGGTTTCCTCGCGAAGAATGCAGCAGGCATGGGACGCACGGCACTGAGCTACGCGTGCGAACACCTGACCGCAGACGAGCGAGCGCACTTCCGGGCGGCCCGCTAGCGAAGTACCGCTCGGTAGGTTGTGGGACGATTCTCGGTATGCCCGCCACCCGTGTCGAGGCGTCTCGAATTGTGACGATCGGTTCACTGATCGCTGCCGGCGTCGCAGCTCTGTGTTATCTCGTGTACTCCGTTCGAGCCGTCGAACCCGTTGATTTTCTCGTCTACCGCTACGCTGCCCAGGCGTTCGCAGCGGGATCGAACATCTACGAGGGCAATCTGTCCGGCCCGTTGATCGTCGACGAGGGTATGCCGTTCACCTACACCCCATTCGCGGTGATCTTCCTCTGGCCGACTGTCCTCTTCGACTGGTGGACTGCCTATCTGCTGTGGTCGGGATTGTGCATCGCGGCGTTGGTGTGGACGGTTGCGAGGTTCACTCCCGCTCGCGTCCCCAAGCGGCCGCTCGTCATGGCGGCATTGGTCCTGGCCGTGTCGGTGACTCCCATCGTCAGTGCGCACATCTCATTCGGCCAGGTGAACTTGGTGCTGATGGCGCTCGTACTGCTCGATGTGACTCGCCGAGAGGATTCGAGATTCGGCCGGTGGTTTCCGCGAGGACTGCTGATCGGCGTCGCGGCCGCGATCAAGCTGACTCCGGCTCTCTTCATCGTCTACTTCGTCGTCACGAAGCAGTGGCGACTCGCGATCTGGAGTTCGATCGGATTTGCCGCGGCGACCGCCGTCGCAGCAGTGGTGGACCCGGCCGTCAGCTGGACCTTCTGGTCGGACGTCGTCTGGAACCTCAGCGACCGGGTGGATTTGAGCGGGCAGGCGATCGCGAGTGCCGGCAACAGTTCGCTGCAGGGCGGACTTGCCGCGCTGGGCCCATGGACAGCGTCTCTGGCGATGCCGTCGACCGTGCTGTGCGCGGGGGTAGCGCTATGGATCGCCCGAGATGTCTATCGCGTCGGGCGAGCGGTCGATGCGGCGTTGGTGATCGGATTGAGCGCGCCGATTCTTTCGCCGATCAGCTGGATTCACCACTGGGTGTATCTCGTGCCTGCTGCCGTCACGGTTCTCTTTCGGCTTCGATCGCCGCTGCAGTTCGGTGCGGCCGCTCTGGGGTTGGCCATCGTCTACTGCGGGCCGAGTATGGGACAGCAGTTCATCGCGACGTCACCGCTCCTGCTGCCGTTCGGGTTGGTCCTTCGTGAGGGTTTCCTGATCGTGACCCTCGTACTGATTCTTGCGCTGTGGCGGTTGCCCACAACGGCGCCTGCGTGGGTTTCGCGGCGGGACTCGGGAGACTCCGAACATGACGAAGCCCCCGATTCCGCAGGGAATCAGGGGCCGTCATGCATCGAAGCAGGCTTCAGAACTCGATCTTCAGGTGATCGGTGATCGGCTTCGCCTGGCAACCGAGGATGTAGCCGTTCGCCACGTCCTCGGCGTCGAGGATTTCGGAGTTGTCCATCTGAACTTCGCCTTCGGTGACGGTGCAGGCACACGACCCGCACTCGCCTTCCTGGCAGGAGTACGGCACGTCGAGGCCCTTGGCGAGCATGATGTCGACGAGCGTCTGCTTGCGCGGCCAGACGAGGGTGTGGGTTTCACCGTCCAGTTCGACCTCGACGGTTGCGGCGTCGGCTGCTTCCTCGTCGGAGACCTCGGCTACCTCGACGTCACGGAACGGGTCACCCGCGAGTGAATTGAAGACCTCGGCGTGAACCTGCGTGCGGGGCATGCCGGCCTCTGCCAGTGCCTTGTGGACGGCGTCCATGAAGGGGCCTGGACCGCACATGAAGGCCTCGTACGCGACAAATGGCTTGGCCAGTGTCGCCAACTGTGAGACGGCGGGGAGTCCCTGCACGGTTTCGATCCAGTGGACAACGGTGAGGCGGCCGGGGTGTTGCGCTGCCAATTCGCGAAGTTCGGCGCCGAAGATGACGGACTTCTCGTCGCGGTTCGCGTAGATCAGCACGACGTTGCCGCTGCCCTGCGTGAGGGCGGACTTGAGGATCGAGATCACCGGAGTGATTCCGCTGCCTGCACCGAAGAGCAGGAAGTCGTGATCGAGCGACTTGGGCGTGAAGACACCTGACGGCGGCAGCACTTCGATGGTGTCGCCGACCTGGAGCTTGTCGCACAACCAGTTGGAGCCGTAGCCGTCGACGGTTCGCTTGACGGTCACCTTGGGGGCGTCGTCGGTGAAGGGTGAACTGGCCAGCGAGTAGCAGCGTGCGACCGAGCCGGTCTGATCACTCGGGATGCGCAGGGTCAGGAATTGACCTGGCTTGTAGTCGAACTTGTCCTTCAGTTCTGCGGGAATCTCGAACACCAGCGACCGGGCGTCGGAAGTCTCTTCGATGACTCCGGACACGGTGAGTACCGCCGATCGCGAGCTGTGCGGTACCTCGACTGTCGTCATCGCGAAGCTAGTCCTCTCGTGAAGCTGGGTAAAGCGCAGGTCAGTGAAGTGCAACATCTAGAACGTGTTCTAGTTCAATGTTAGCAGTGATGAAAAGCTACTGGGGATCGTAGTCGCCGAGCAACACGTTCCCGATCAGCGGGAACCATGGCGGTCTGATCCAGCCGTCCTGGCAGTCCGGGGTGGCGTCGACCTGCCCGAACGGGCGGTTCGTGAGCGGCGTCCGGGCGGTTGAGCTGCCGAAGTCTGTGCACGGGCTGTTTGTCGGTACACAGTGGGAACCAGGTGAGACGCCGGTCACAAAGATTCGGCTCGAATCCCTCCCGCAGTCACATTCGTGCACATCCCTGAGGAGATACCGATGGCTATCGAGCTCAACCAGATCTGGGACTTTCCCATCAAGGAGTTCCACCCCTTCCCTCGCGCCCTGATGGGTGTGGGCGCTCACGACATCATCGGGGTGGAGGCCAAGAACCTCGGCTTCAAGCGCACCCTTCTGATGACGACCGGTCTGCGCGGTTCGGGCATCATCGAGGAACTCGTCGGCAAGATCGAGTACCAGGGTGTCGAGGTCGTGCTCTACGACAAGGTCGAGTCGAATCCCAAGGACTACAACGTCATGGAGGCCGCGGCTCTCTACCAGAAGGAGAAGTGCGACTCGATCATCTCGATCGGCGGTGGTTCGAGCCACGACGCCGCCAAGGGCGCTCGCGTCGTGATCGCACACGACGGTCGCAACATCAACGAGTTCGAGGGCTTCGCCAAGTCCACCAACAAGGAGAACCCGCCCCATATCGCCGTATCCACCACGGCCGGAACGGGTTCCGAGACGTCGTGGGCGTACGTCATCACCGACACGTCGGACATGAACAACCCGCACAAGTGGGTGGGCTTCGACGAGGCGACCATCGTCACCCTGGCGATCGACGATCCGCTGCTCTACTACACCTGCCCTCAGCATTTCACCGCGTACTGCGGCTTCGACGTACTCGCGCACGGCAGTGAGCCTTTCGTGTCTCGTCTCGATTTCGCGCCTTCGCTCGGTAACGCGATCTACTCGGTCGAGTTGGTCGCGAAGAACCTGCGCGAGGCCGTCTTCGAGCCGCGCAACCTCAAGGCCCGCGAGGGAATGATGAACGCGCAGTACATTGCCGGGCAGGCCTTCAACTCCGGTGGCCTCGGCATCGTTCACTCGATCTCGCACGCGGTCAGTGCCTTCTTCGACAGCCACCACGGTCTGAACAACGCCATCGCGTTGCCGCGTGTGTGGGAGTACAACCTGCCTTCGCGCTACGAGCGCTACGCCCAGTTGGCCGGCGCACTCGGTGTCGACACTCGCAACCTCACCACGGTTCAGGCCGCAGATGCTGCCGTCGAGGCTGCCATCCGTCTGGCCAAGGACGTCGGTATCCCCGACAACTTCGGTCAGGTTCGCACCGACTCGTACGCGAAGAACCAGATGAACACCAAGAAGTACGAGGGCCGTGGTGATGTCATCAAGGGTGACGAGAAGACTGTGCGCGCCATCTCCGAGCACATTCAGGACGACTGGTGCACCCCGGGCAATCCCCGTGAGGTCACCGTGGAGTCGATGATCCCGGTTGTCGATCACGCGATCAACAAGTCGTACTTCTAGCAGGGCCTTCGGCCCCGTGCGCCTTTTTGGTAGCCCGCACTACCAAAAAGGCGCACAGGGGCTTGCCCCCCCATGAAAGGTGTTCCATGTCCGGTCGCAGTTTCTCCAGCGGAATCGAAGTGAAAGATGCTCTGCGAGAGCAGGACTACATTGCCGATGACGAGTTCGCGGTAGTCGTTCATCTGGCGACGGCGCTGGGGCGCCCGCTCCTGCTCGAAGGTCCGGCCGGTGTCGGCAAGACGGAACTGGCGAAGTCTCTGGCTGCGATCGGGGGCCGCAAACTGGTGCGATTGCAGTGCTACGAAGGGCTGGACGACAATCGCGCCCTGTACGAATGGGACTACGCGAAGCAACTCCTGCACGTGCAGATGCTCCGCGACCGGATCAGCGATCAGGTTTCCGAATTCGACAGCGTCGCCGAAGCGTCCAAGTTTCTGGCCGATCAGGATTTCGGTTTGTACTCCGAGAACTTCCTGTCCGTACGACCGCTGCTCGAAGCAATCCTCTCACCCGATCCGGTAGTGCTTCTGGTCGACGAGGTAGATCGCACCGAGGAATCGATGGAAGCACTGCTCCTCGAGATTCTCGCCGAACAGCAGATCACCATTCCCGAGGTCGGTACGTTCGTTGCCCGCTCGCAGCCCTGGGTCATCCTGACGTCCAACGACACCCGCGAGCTCTCACCCGCGCTCAAGCGTCGTTGTCTGCATTACCATCTCGGCTATCCGACGTCGGAGCGTGAACGCGAGATCGTCACGGCCCGAGCGCCGGAGGTGGATTCGGCTACGGCCACCGAGGTTGTCGAATTGGCTCGCATCCTGCGTGACCTCCCGCTGCGCAAGAGTCCGTCCATCTCGGAGGTCATCGACGCGGCCAGAGCGGCAACAGTGCTCGCGGCCGGCGGATTCGACACCGCTTCCGACGCCAAGGTGCGCGACATCCTGCTCACGGCGTTGCTCAAGTACTCGTCCGATGTGACGCTGGCCAAGGAACGATTCGACGGAAAGCGTCTCGAATCACCGTCGCGTGACGGCGGCGAGCCGATCGAGCGGTCCACGGTGGCAAGCAAACCCGCCAACACGACGACGGCCGTGTTCCGGGGCACGGGTGGACGTGACCCTCATCAACAGGGAATCCGCGGCGGCAGCGGAATCCGTTCGACGCGATGACGACGCTCGGTGGCCTTGCCGTGTGGCAACCGTCGTTTGTTCTCGACGTGGTGTCCGCGAGTTTCGGCCGATTGCTGAGGGCGGCCGGAGTTTCCGCGTCACCGGCCGAGGTCATCGAGGTTCGGCGTGTTCTCGCGATGGTCGGCGCTTCGGATCGTGAGACGTTGCGAGCATGTCTTCGGGCAGTGTGCGCCAAGTACTCTCACGAGCAGGCCGGTTTCGATCGGGCATTCGACGCGCTGTTCCGGCCGGCCGCAGGCAAAGCGCACGGCGAGCGGATGGGTTCGCGCGCCGAGGTGGCGGACGGTCTGCCCACCGCGCTGGGGATCGACGAGGATCAAGAAGTTGGTCGGTACGCCGAGTACAACGAGCGTGCGGCCGAGGTCGGCGACTACTTCGACACTCCGGAAGCGGAGAAGGGCTTCAACCCGCACAAGGACGACGACGATGTGTCGATGACGTCGAGCGATGCCGAACTGTCGGTCGATACCGGTTCGGAGACCGGTCGACGCGGAGTCAGTTACACGGTCGACGTGGACCGTGCAGCATCGGCGGTGGTCGGTGACCTGAGCACCAGTGTTGCTGCAGCAGTGGTCGGCTCGTTGTCCTGGGACGATCCGACGTCGATCCTCGCCTGGTTGGATGCCTACGACCCGAGCAAAGCGTATGCGGACGTCTCCGACGACGGGCCGCTGACGCAGGCGCAACTGAACCGGCTCGTCGAGGCGGTCGAAGCGTTCGTGCAAGCGCTCTCGGCCGCTGCACTCGCCGAAACCGCTCCCGATGCGCCCGACAGTGAATCTGCCGCGGGCGCAACGCACAACGACATCGAACTCGCGTGCCACGAAGTGCTTCGGCGGATGAGAGGACCGTCCAGACCTCGGCCCCGTGAGCGCTCTCGTGGGCATCTCGACATGCGGCGCACGGTGCGTTCGAGCCTGCGCACCGACGGGATACCCTTCCATCTGGTCGTGAAAGCTCCTCGCCCCGATCGTGTTCGACTACTTCTCATCGCCGACGTGTCGCTGTCCGTGCGCCCCATCACCGCGTTCACTCTGCGCTTGGCTCAGGCAATGCATCGCCGAGCAGATCGTTGTGAAGTCCTCGCCTTCGTCGATCGTCCGGTCGACGTGACCGACACCCTTCTCGCCAGTAGTGGTGACGGCGCACTGGCCGCGGTACTCGCGCACCCGGGTCTGGATCTGGAAGCCAGCAGCGATTACGGGCGGGTGCTCACAGAATTGTTGGACGAGCACGGAAACACCTTGAACTCACGGACGTCTGTCATCATCGTGGGCGACGGTCGGTGCAACGGGTTGCCCCCGCAGGCGGACAAGCTCGAGGAACTCCGCCGAAAGGTCCACCGTCTGGCCTGGATCACGCCTGAACCACAGCGTTACTGGAACCAGGCATCGTGCGCGATGCCGGAGTATTCGGAGATCTGCGACGAGGTTGTTGTTGCCCGAGATGCCGCGCAACTGATGGCAAAGGCCGCCGAGCTGGGGCACGCACTTCGCTGATGTCAGTGCACTTCACCGATGTCACTGCGCGATCTGTCGTGAACTAGTTTGATCTCATGTCCGAAATCAGGGGATCGATCTGGCGACCGATCGCGGCGCTGACAGTGCTCGGCGCCGTGTGTGGGGTTGTGGCGCTCGGCGTGTTTCAGTGGTGGTGGAAGTCGTTGGCGTCACCGCACATTCTCACCGGAGGATCCTATCGGGAGCCGTTTTCCGAACCGACATACACCGGACCCATATTCATGGACCTCTTTCCGGCAGAACCTGCCCCGTGGCTGTACTCGGGACTGGTCCTCGGACCGACGGCGGTCGGCTTGCTCGCCGGGATCGTGTTCGTGGTGTTCGTCCGGTGTAATCGTGCGCAGAACCGCACGATTACACCGGACGAATCATCAGAGCGCTAGCAACGCGCGCGAGCGCAGGCGAGGGTCTGCCAACGGACGTAGCGCCAAGCGCAGCAGGACCAAGACGTTATCGTCGCCGGCAATCCTGTTGACTTTCAACGTATTGCACTCGATACACTGATGAACGAGCATCCATTCACCGTCTTGACGGACCGACAGGCACAGCGCCGCCATGGCACCTCGGCACTGTTGTGCTCGGTCGCCCGGAACGCGACCGTCCACGTGGCGGCTGGCCAGACAGTTCGGGCAGTGGTTCCGATGAGCGGTACCCGGCGCCGCAGTGGAGATGTCCAAACGGCATGTGAGACAACGGAAGCTCGATCCCTGTTCTCCGCCGATTCCGTGCAGTACGTGCTTGGCCCGTTGCGGTGCCCGCCGCGCGCGGGTGCTGGGATTCCTACGTGGCATCTGATTCCCCCTCACAAGTCGCCGAAGGCTTCGAGCGGGAAGGGCGGTTGCGCGAGCGGCCGCACTGCCATTCTCATCAACAACAACTGGTTGTCGTCTCGGCTGACGGGGTTGGAGGTGAGCTCGAGGCACTGTGCGCAGCGGTGGATGATTATCCAATCGCCACTGCGCAGTACTGCGATCGAAATGGGAGCCATCCGCATTCCGCAGTCCGACGGTCCACCTTCCACCTGGTCGAACAGGTGTCGGGAATGCAGGCAACTGGGGCAGTGGTTTCGGCGATCACCATCGGGGCCGTACGTCATGACTGTGAGTCCGCACTGAATGCACGAGAAGGTGTCGGTTTTCGAGATGGAATTGTGTGATTGAGGCACTGGAGAACTCCTAGCTGAGTGAACAAAGCAGTAGGAGCAGGCCGAGGGGGCCTCGCGGCTGTCAGTCCGACGTTTCGAGGATCAGCATGTGACCCTCGAGGTTGCCGGCAGTGCAGGGGCGAGAGGCGCGCTCGGCGCGGGCTGGGTCATAAACACCTTCTGAATCGGTTCTACGGGCCACTCTGGCCGCAACCGAAAGTACAGCGGGACCTTCCCGCCGCGCCATTCATTTTCCCGAGACGCCTTACCTGCCCGAACGGGTAGGTAAGCGCCTCTCCTTCGGTGGGTGTGCCCCGACTGCTCTCCGCGTAGGCTCGGGGCCAGCGATTGTAAGGTGGATCACACCAGTTTGTGCACGTGGGAGTTGATGCGCTGAGAGCGACGGATGCGAAATCCCGACCGGAGATCTCAGAGCAGCGAGAGGAGAGTGGGGTCGTGTCCGTGGCATACCCGGATGCTGTGAACCACGGTGTTCATCGCCGCGGCACTGCTGCTCGACTGGTCAAATTTCACGCCCCCGAGATCGTCTTCGGTATCGGTTCCCTGGTCGAGGCAGCACACGCGACTCTGAGGTTCGGCGGGTTCCGACCATTCCTGGTCACCGATCCCGGTCTGATCGACGCGGGATGGGTCAGCGAACTCGAAGACCATCTCACGGAGCAGGGATTGACGGCGACGGTGTGGTCAGGGCTGACGCCCAATCCCAAGGACTTCGAGATCGCGGCCGGTTTCGAGGTGTACCAGGAAGGTGAGTGTGACGTCATCATCGCGCTCGGCGGCGGTTCCGTCATCGACGCGGCTAAGGGTGTAGCCGTCCTCGCTGCCAACGGTGGCAACATACTCGACTACGAGGGGGTAGATCAGGCGACCAAACCGATCCCGCCGTTGGTGATGGTTCCCACCACGTCCGGCACGGGCGCGGACGTGTCGCAGTTCTGCATCGTCACGGACACGACCCGCGGCACCAAGATCACCATCATCGGCCGGGCGCTGGTTCCAGATGTGACGGTCATCGATCCGCGGTTGCTCACGACGATGCCCGAGTGGCTCAATGCGGCAACAGGATTGGACGCACTGACGCACGGAATCGAAGCCTTCGTCTCACTGGCGCACAATCCGTTGACCGATCATCACGCGCTCCGCGCTGTCGGCCTCGTGACCGAGAATCTGGTGCACACGATCCAGGACCCGATGGAGATGGAAGCTCGATCGGTGATGGCGCAGGCGAGCCTCGAGGCCGGGTTGGCGTTCACCAACGCGATACTCGGAGCCGCGCACGCCATGAGCCATCAGGTGGGCGGCATGCTCGACCTTCCGCACGGCGTCATCAACGGAATTCTCTTGCCCCACGTCATCCGGTTCAATTCCACCACGGACGCCGCCCCCTTTGTCGCCATCGCTGCGGCACTGAGTCTTCCCGAGCAGCGCGGCACCCCGGAGGAAGCAGCGCTGGCGGTGGCCGACCGTGTCGAACGTCTCGCCCGGGAGGTCGGTGTGCCGAAGGGGCTGGGGGAGTTGGGTGTTCGAGAGGAAGACCTCAGTCGACTTGCCAGCTTCGCGTTGCTCGACGCCTGCATGTCCACCAATCCCAGGGAAGCGACGCAGGAACAGATGGTGGCGTTGTTCCGAGGTGCCTTGTGAAGATGGACGCTGTGAAGATGGACGCTGTGAAGAGGGCCGCTGTGAATTGGTGCAGGCGATGACCGCGGACCTGTCCCGGCTCACCGGATTACGATCGGGTAAGAGTTCGTTCTACCCGCAGTATCGCGGTGCGGCCGAGCGCCTCGAACGCGTCGTGCATGCCTTGGAGTTGATCTCGCGGGCTTTGGTGCGCACCGTCGAGGGGCCGGAAACCCTCGTCTGCGCGGTCGCGGAAGCTGCCCGTGCGCATCTGAGTGCCAACTGGATTGTCTTCGCCTTGGCTGACGGAACTTTGCCCGACGCCGGACCACGGCGACTGGTTCTCGGCCCGGACGCCACCCCTTTTCTGGTCGACAATGTGGAGGGACCGCCACTTCCGGAGGATGTCGTCGAATGCCTCGACGACATCCGGTACGGAAGAATCGAATCCAACTCGGTGATCGACGCGCACTACGCGTTTGTGCCGATCGTGCTCGGTGGCGGCGTGGTAGGTGCCTTTGCAGCCTGGACGCCGGCCAACCGAACCCTCGACACGACGGACGGAGCCGTGCTCAGCATTCTGGCCAGCCAGACTGCTGTGGCTCTGCAGAATTCGGCGCTCTATCAGCGCGGACAACTACTGCTCGAGCGTGCCGAAGATGCGTATGCGGAGGCCAATCGTACTGCAGCCGACCTTGCGGTGCGCAACAGCGAATTGGAGTCCACTCAGCGTCAACTCGGAGTGGCGCACCGGCACCAAGTGGTCGACGACGAACGTCACCGGATCGCCCGCGAACTGCACGACAGTGTGACACAGGCGGTGTTGTCGGCCGGCATGCAGATCGAGGTCTGCCGGAGTGACATCCCGGAGGCTGAACGCAGTGAAAGACTGGACTTGGCAAAGGATTTGACCAGGAGGGCGGTCGAGCAGCTTCGTTCGGCGATCTACGCGCTCAATCATTCGTCGGACGCGGACCGGACGTCGTTGCCCGAGATGCTCGAGCAACTCGGCGTGGTTCACATGCCGGACGAGTTGGCGGTGAGCGTTCGCGTCGGCGGTACCCCGACCGAACTTCCGGGCGATGCCGAACACGCTCTTCTCCGGATCGCGGGGGAAGCTCTCTTCAATGCAGCGGTCCATGCTCACGCGAATCGGGCGGTGCTACGTCTGACCTATCGGGCGGACTCCGTGTTGCTGTCGGTCTCCGACGACGGTGACGGCGACCCTGCGCGAATGCGTCTGATCCTCAAACTCGCAGCCACCAACGACGTCGACGGCCGCCATCGCGGTCTCGCGAACATGCAGGCGCGAACACTCGAGTTGGGTGGTGCGCTCGAAGTACGGCGCGCGCGGATCGGTGGGATTCAGATTCTCGTGCGACTACCACTGCCGTTCGACTCGGGCATGGAAAACCTTTGCTCCACCACTGAAATCGAGAGCGAGGAATCATGACTACTGCGCGTCCCGTCATCACCCGCGGAGCATCGCCGGTTCTGGGATTGGTTCGAATCGTCCTGGTCGACGACCATGCAATTCTGCGGCAAGGGCTCCGCTCGGTTCTCGAGCGCGAAAGCGATCTCGAGATCGTGGGGGAGGCGTCGTCCCTCGCCGAGGCACTCGCCGTGGTCGACAAGGTCGGCCCGGACATCGTCCTGATGGATCTCAAACTCTCCGCCAGTTCGGACTACGAGGGACTGACCCTGTGTGGCCAGCTGTCCTCGGCGCATCCCGGCCTCGGACTGTTGGTTCTCACCACGTTTCTCGACGATCAACTGGTGGTGCGAGCGGTGCACGCGGGTGCTCGCGGCTATGTCGTCAAAGACGTCGACACCACCGAATTGGTGCGTGCGATCAGGGCGGTCTCGCGGGGTGAGAGTGCGTTCGATTCGCGCAGCGCGTCAGCTGTCGTGCGATCGCTCAACGGGCAGTCGTCGTCGAAAGAACGATTGACCGATCGCGAACTCGAAGTGCTCAGACTCCTCGCAAACGGCTTGTCCAACATCAAGATCGGTGAGAGATTGTTCATCTCACCGACCACCGTCAAGTTTCACGTCAGCAACATCATGCGCAAACTCGAGGTGAGCCGTCGAGCAGAGGCCGTTTATGCCGCGAGTAAGCAAGGTCTGATCTAGCTCTGCTCGGAGACCGTCCAGGCGCGCAGCGCTTGATGCTGTAGGAGGAGCACGCTCGAACGAGTTGTGCGCAGAGTCGACGCGGTCATCTCGGCAGTCAGACCCACTGCGATTCGTAGTACCAGAACCTCACGTTGGTCGTCGGTCAGGCGACGCGGGCGTTTGAATTGTCCGTCGATGTTGCGTGACTGGGGAATTGACGCAATTCGTCGAGAGGCCAACTCGTACGCGAAGGTCTCGATGCGTGTGTCGGCCGAGATCGTGTCGGACATTCGTGTGACGACGTCCAGGGTGCATTGGTGGGCGAGATCGTCGGCGAATGTCGCGACGGGCGTCCCGAGGAGTCTGGCGCGATAGTAGAGAACGACGCGAGGGTGCAACCGGGCCAGTAGTTTCGACAGTGCATGGTGATCACCGGCGAATGCCTCGGCGGCGGTGCGATTCAGGGAAATCGATCGTTCACAGGTTTCGGGTGAAGTGGTACGCGCGAAGGGTGGAGTCGGTGAAGTGTTCGCGCCCCTGATCGACAGCTTCATCAGCAACTCCTCGATTACACCGCACCTGACCATGCTGGAACGAGAATTGAGGTACCCCGCCGAAATTGCGGGTAAACCTGAAGTTACCTGCCAGGTGTCCGGTCTTTTCGCCGGGAGCGCCAGTCCGCGAGCATTCGCGGCATTTCCGCGGCCATGAAGTCGAAGAAGTCGCGCAGATCTGCCATACGATCGCCGGCGGTTGTTCCTTCACCGAGGACTCGTATGCCCTCGTCCGCAACTGCCGAGACCTGGTAGAGCGAGGACTGTTTCGTGACAAACGCGTCGGCCCACATGTCGACGCTGACGCAGTAGTGCTGACGCCGCGATCCGGGGACGGCCACACGCTCGATCAATCCGACTTGCTGGAGGTATCTGACGGCTCCGGAAATGGCGGCGGGGCTCACTCCCAACCGAGATCCGAGATCTCCTGGCGTGGACGAGGGTGTCTCGCTGGTCATCAACGCGGCCCAGACGCGGGCGGGCATCGGCGGAAAACCCATGTCGCTCAGTACGAGTGAGAGTCGCTCGACATAGTGTCGGCTCTCGTCCGGTGCAACGGTGTGGCTGGTGTCGGTCATCGGAACCCTTCGATCTTTCCGTCTTTTCTATCTTCACACATTTGTGAAATCGGCGTACGGTCAAATTCATGGGTGCGGCAATTTCAGTGAAAAGCCTCGTCAAGACCTTCGGTACCACCCGCGCGCTGGACGGCCTCGACCTCGACGTCTCGACGGGTGAAGTGCACGGATTCCTGGGGCCGAACGGTTCCGGAAAGTCCACCACTATTCGGGTGCTCCTCGGCCTGCTCCGCTCGGACTCCGGAGACGCAACCGTTCTCGGCGGCGATCCGTGGCGAGACGCTGTTACTTTGCATCGACGTCTCGCCTATGTGCCTGGCGACGTGAATCTGTGGCCCAACCTCACCGGCGGTGAGGCTATCGATCTGTTGGCGGGCCTGCGCGGTGGCTTGGACCGAAAACGCCGCAGCGAGTTGCTCGATCGCTTCGAATTGGACCCGACCAAGAAGGCGCGTACGTACTCGAAAGGTAACCGGCAGAAGGTTGCACTCGTGGCCGCGTTCTCGTCCGACGTCGACCTTTACGTCCTCGACGAACCCACATCGGGGCTCGACCCGTTGATGGAGGCGGTATTCCAGGACTGCGTCGAGGAGGTGGCTCACGCCGGAAAGACGGTACTGCTGTCGAGCCATATCCTCGCCGAGGTCGAAGCGCTGTGCGATCGTGTGAGCATCATCCGCGACGGGCGGACGGTGGAAGAGGGAACACTGTCCGAACTCAGGCATCTCACGCGCACGTCCGTCGCGGCGGAGACGCAGCGTCCGATCGGTGGACTCGACGGACTCGGCGGTGTCCACGACGCGGTGATCGACGGTAACCACGTCACCTGCGAAGTCGACAGCGCGCAACTCGGACCACTCATGACGTACTTGGTCGGATTCGGAATCGTGGCGCTCACTTCCACTCCGCCGACTCTCGAAGAACTTTTCTTGCGGCATTACGGTGACGAACGGGCCAGGGAGACTTCGGTACACCTGCGAGCCGAGACCGGAGTACGGCCGTGACCGTTGCTGTCGAGGCCGCTCCACCGGTACCGGCCTCGGCAAGTCAATTCACCGGCACACGCCGACTGGTTCGGCTGGCTTTGCGGCGGGACCGAATTCAGCTCTCCGTGTGGGTTATCTCCATCGTCTTGTTCATGCTGCTGGTTGTCGCCAGTGTGACCGGGCTGTACTCGACACCCGAGGAATTACGAAACATCGCAGTCAGTTCCGCGGTATCGCCGGTCGCGCTGGCGACCAACGGGATCGTGTCCGGTGATTCGCAGGGCGCGATAGTCGCCAGTCAGTCGGTGCTCGTGTTCGCGTTGGTGGCCGCATTGATGAGCACCCTTGCGGTGGTTCGCCATACGCGACAGAACGAGGAGACCGGCCGAGCCGAGATGATCGGTGCAGCGGTGGTAGGTCGACGAGCGCTCCTGACCTCCGCACTGATCGTAACGGTCGGTGCGAACGTCGTTCTTGCACTGGGAATTGCACTGGGATCGATCGCCGTCGGTTTGCCTGTC
Source organism: Rhodococcus sp. RCBS9 (assembly GCF_029457415.1). Classification (NCBI taxonomy): domain Bacteria; kingdom Bacillati; phylum Actinomycetota; class Actinomycetes; order Mycobacteriales; family Nocardiaceae; genus Rhodococcus; species Rhodococcus sp. RCBS9. The sequence continues at coordinate 4,503,162 of NZ_CP120422.1, forward strand.
GTCGGTTCGTTCGCGTTGGGCGCCTCGATAGGTGGGACCGGAATCGCGTTTGCCGGAGTGGCAGCCGTGACGGCGCAGATCACCGACGGTGCTCGTACGGCCAACGGCCTGGCGGGTGCCGCGATCGGCGTTGCGTTCATGCTGCGCGCGATCGGCGACGTGAACAGTACGGTCGTCGACGACGGAACTCGCGTGGTCAGTGGCTGGTTGTCGTGGCTCTCGCCGATCGGATGGGCACAACAGATCAGACCTTTCGACGACGACGCCTGGTGGATCCTGTTGTTGCTGATCGGATTCGCGGCTGTGCACGTGGTGGTGGCTTTTGTTCTCATCGGCCATCGCGATCAGGGAGCGGGACTCGTTCAGCCCCGACCCGGCCCGCCAGTCGCGGCATCGTGGCTACCGTCGGCTTGGGGCCTGGCGTGGCGCATGCAGCGAATGACGATGTTCTGGTGGATCTTTGCCGTTGTCATACTCGGGTTCGCGTACGGCGCTGTGGGCAACGAGATCGACGCGATGGTGGGATCGTCGCAGCAGACCGCGGAGATGTTCGAGAAACTTGGCGGCGGCGGATCGGATCTGGTGGATTCCTACTTGGCCACTGCTCTGGGGCTCACGTCGATAGTCATCGCGGCGTATTCGGTCCAGAGTCTTCTCCGGATGCGGGGCGAGGAAACTTCGGGACGGCTCGAACCGTTGCTGGCAACGTCTTTGTCGCGGTGGAGGTGGATGCTTTCTCACCTGGGTGTGGTTGTGGGCGGCGTGATCCTCGCGCACGTCTTGATGGGTGCCTTCACCGGATTTGCCTTCGGGCTCGTCACGGACGACATCGGCGGCAACACACTTCGCATGACTGGCGCCGCGTTGGCCTATCTGCCTGCGGTGCTCGTAGTCGTGGGGTTGGTGTCGTTGGCTTTCGGACTGTTTCCGACGTACGCGTCGGCGCTCTCCTGGGGAATCTTGGCGGCATGCATCGTGCTCGGGCAACTTGGCACGTTGCTGAAGCTTCCGCAGGTAGTGCTGGATCTGTCGCCCTTCACCCACGTGCCGGGTGCCCCTGCCGAGCCGGTGACAGTTCTGCCACTGCTGGCAATGATCGTTGTGGCAGTGGTGCTTTCGACAGCATCGCTTGTTGCGTTCCGTCGTCGCGACCTCCAGGTGTAGGAGAGCTGAACTCAACTCAGAATTCGACGAAGCTGGCGAGCTCGAGCAGCAAGTCGTCCGGTCGAGTCGAATAGTTCGGATTCGTCAACACAGAGAGTGTTCGTCGCCCAGGCAGTCCCGTGGCGTAGGCGATACCACGGTGACAGTGTTCGGGGATCTGCCGTGAGGTGCTCCGGGGTGAAATGCGCGGTGAACTCGATGGTCGGTATGGCCACGGGCATCGTCAGTGTCGCGAACAGTCCGGGCGGAAGCGCGTCGAGAAGGACCGCGGCACGCTCTTGGGCCGTGAAATCGAGGTCTGTGAGCAGGCGGATCCAAACGTCGAATTCAGGGGAGTCGCCACCGGCGAACGGCCTCGCGGAATTGATCGGCCGGATGTCGAGGTGCTGGGCGAACGGCACAAAATCCACCGGGATCTCCAGCGGCGGCAGGGTTGACGGGTCGGCCGGAGCCGGTTCGGCGACAGGGGCGGACATTGTTGTAGCTCCTATGTCGCGGGCCAACCGAACGAGAGCGGATCCCGAACCGGTCAGCGTGACGTGGCAACTGACGGTCCGCCCGCCCTGCATCTCGCCGACAGTCAACTCGGCCGGCCCAGGAGGAACGGGGCGGTCCAGGTGCGCCGTAACTGCCAGCGGTTCGGCTCCGGACGCGTTGGCCGCCACTCGCAGCATCCGTGCAATTGCGAGTCCACCCTGGATGCCGTCGAAACTCCGCCAACTGGAGTCGAATTCGGTGTGATGACGCGCTGCGTCGGTCGACGGCGCGGCCGCCACTGATGCCTGACTAGTAATTGCCATAGTCAGCACCCTAGATGCTGACTATGGCTATGGCAAGCTAGGGTCTATTCGGGAGTGCTGGACGACCCACCGAAGAGCATGTAGATGAGGATCTGAAGAATGCCGAGAGGATTGATCTCGCCGAGGCTGCTCATATGTGAGGAACTCCTGATTGCAGGGATGGGTATTGTTGCGTCGCAACGTCACTGAAAGTACGGCAATTCGGACAATGTGGTGCGAAATTTACCGATAATTCACTGCGCGCGAGTCGAGCGGCAGTGCAGGTACGCGTCAGTGACCACGTCGAGAACGCGATTGCCGTGTGCATCGACCAATTTCGCTGTGATGGTCACCAATCCTCGCGCGCGATTGTCGAACACGACGTTGTCGACGGTGACCTTTCCGCTCAGGGTGTCACCGGGGCGAAGTGGACGGAGGAAGCTCACGTCGCGCATGGTTTTCCCGGCGATCACGTTCCACTGGTCGTAGAGACTGGCGACCACCAACTTCTGGCAGATCGACAGGGTGTGCAGCCCGCTGGCGATCAACCCGCCGAAGACGCCGGACTCGGCGGCTTCCTTGTCGACGTGAAACCACTGGGGATCCCACTGAGTTGCGAACTCGACGATTTCCTCTTCGGTCACCGAATACGAACCCAATGGGATCACTTGGCCGATCTCGAGATCCTCGGCGAACACTGCGCGTTTGTGAAGGGCGGCCGAATCGTTCATGGTTGTGAAAATCTCCTGCGTGTTCCGGGTGTACTCGGAACATACTCTCGCAGTGTGTTCGAGTCGGTCTCCGGTGTCGTCGGGCAATGCAGGGTCACTAGAATCGCCACATGGTCGACGACGCGAAAATCGAGCCGAGGGCGCTGGTAGGAAAGTGGCACTTCGAGCGGGACATCGTCGACCGCCTTTCCGGTTCCACCAAGCATGTATTCGGCGAGACCACTATCTCCGACGCCGGTGACGGTCGGATGCGCTGGTACGAGAGCGGCACGCTGCGTGACGGCGACCTGGAATTACCCGTGTTCCGAACTCTGTTCATTGCCGAGCGCGGCCTCGAGTGGGCCGTGACATTCGAAGACGGCAGAGAGTTCCACGACTGGGCGCCGGGGGAGGAAGTCGAGCACCTGTGCGGTGCGGATACCTACCGCGGGCGAATCGACGTCACTGCTGGAGATCGATCGACCTGGACTGTCGTCTGGACCGTGACGGGGCCGAGCAAGGACTACACGATGACCACGCATCTCACCCGGCCCTGATCACATCGCTCGCCAGTTACTCGACGCCGATCGTCACCTCGGTGGACTTCACGAATACCGTTGCGGCTTGGCCTGGTTCAAGATCGAGATCCAGTGCGGCATCGCGGGTGATCGACGAGGTCACAATCTGATTCCCGCCGTCCAACTTCACCTTGACCGTCGCCATGACGGTGCCGAGGTTGACCTCGGTGATGGTGCCGGTGAGTTGATTTCGTGTGGACAGTCGCATCGCTGAACTCCTGTGCTCTCGGGTGGGTGTTCTTCGACCATAATGCGATGGTCGCGTATCTACCCAGCGATTCCGCAGGTGCGGACATGCGGGCGCCGCCGGTGCGCGAATATTGTCGGGCGGTGGAGGTAGATTCCGGTCATGACTGAACCCGCGAAAGGCCCGGCGTCGTATTTTCCGTCGATCGAGAAGAAGTACGGTCGGCCGATCGGTGAATGGCAAGAGCTGATCAGAAGCTCAGACCTCACGAAGCACATGGAATTGGTCAACTGGTTGAAGTCGGAGCACGGTATGGGTCATGGGCACGCGAATGCGCTTGTCGCCCATACGCTGAAAGAAGGGTAGTTCTTTTCAGGCGGCCGAAGCGTCCAGCACCAACCAGCCGCCGTGATGCTCGAATACCTCGAACGGCACACGGCTCTGCCGGCCGACCGCACGCAGTGACTCGAGATCGAAAGTGCGGATGTGGCCGTGGCACGCGGTGGCTTCGTCTTCGAAGGGGACGGCAATGACGACCCGTTGACGCGCGATCCGGAGTGCTTGCGCGATCACGGCCTCGCCGACTGCGTCGTCGACGTGTTCGAGGAGATGAATCGCGGTGACGGTGTCGGCGCTGTTGTCCGGTGCCGGTACTTCACCCGCGTCGCAGATCACCGTGTCGATCGTGATGCCGAGTTCGGGGGCAACCGCGTCGAGCAGGATCATCGTTCCGGGCAGGATGTCCGTGGCGGTCACGTCCATTCCGGCGCGCGCGAGCCGCAGGGGCAGGAAACCGAAGCAGGAACCCAGATCGAGCACGGAACCGCGGACCAGCTCTTCGGCTTTGTCGTGAATCGGCGCGAAATCTGCAGTGCCGTCCAGTAGTTCGGCAAGTGAGTTCCGGTAGTAGGTGGTCCAGGATTCGAGAGCGCCGTCCACGGTGGAGCGAACCAGGCCGACCATCGTCAACTCGAATTCGTCCTGACCGAACTCCGCGTCCTGGATCGACGAGGTGACTCCGGCGACGAGTCGCTCACTCAGATCGGCGGGAGTGAGGGAGTGCTTGACGTGGAGGCGACCGCGTCGGCGATCGAGCGAGATCGGACCGGACTCGACGCGTTCGACGGTGACATGCCCGAACGACCACAAGCCCGGCGTCGACGGCGCCAGGGAATCCAGGACGGGTTCGTTCGTGATGGTGGACATGATCGCCTTTCTCGGGTGGTGATGCTTTCTCAGGTGCTGATACCGGTCCGCAAGGACTGCGTACCTGTTTTCAAGAGTTCCGGTAGCTCGAGTGAATCGTCGGTGAGCCACTGCTCGTACGCCGACATCGCGACCCCGAGCAGAAGATAGCCGACCGTGCGTGGGCCGTGATCGCTCGGCTCGAGATTCATTCGGCGTGCGACGTAGTCGGCGACCACCTGCCGCCAACCTTCGTACATCACCACAGAGTATGCCTGAAGCGTCGGAACTTCGAGGATCAATTCCATCCGTTTGCGATGTACCGCAGTCTCTTCCGGTGGGAAGGTGTTGAACGTCAACAATGCGGATTCGAGTGCGTCGACCAACGGAATATCAGCGGGCAGTGAATCCAGGTGCTCGCGCATCTCGTCGAGATGTCCGTCGAAGTCTCCCCAGGGAACGGCGTTCTTGGACGGGAAGTAGCGAAAGAAAGTCCGACGCGCGATGCCGGCGGCGTCGGCTATCTGGTCGACGCTCACCTCGTTGAAGCCGACTGTCGAGAACAGTTCGATCCCGATCGTGCTGATTCCCTCCTTCGTTGTGGAGGGGCGACGACCTATCCGAGCGGACGGTTTCTTGCGGCTACGCATACTTTTTTCGCTCCATGTGTGTCATTCTGCACTCGATGCCATTACAGTGGTGAACCGAGTCACAGTGAAGTCCCACTAGTGACCACCAACTCCCAGGTTGGAAGTCTGATCTACAGACTTCCAGACGGAGTGCGACCGCAGGAGGAATCCATGTCAGATCGTGACAACAAGGCGCTCGAGAACGACCTCATCGAGGAGTCCCTCGTGGAGGAAGTTTCCATCGACGGCATGTGCGGCGTGTACTGACCGTGTCTGCTTTGGATCTCGATGCGGGGTGGAAACTCCACCCGCAGGTAGCGCTTCGCCCCGAACCTTTCGGGGCGTTGCTCTACCACTTCGGAACACGCAAGCTGTCGTTCCTGAAGAACACGACCATCGTTGCGGTGGTCAAGGCGTTGCCAGACCATCCTGATGTCCGGTCCGCACTACGTGCGCAAGGCATCGAAGATGACGCGGCTCCCCAATATGCCCGCGCGCTGAGCACTCTCGCCGACTCGCACATGATCGTGCCTGTCTGAGCCAGACGCTCGCCCCCACGTGCGGAACAGCCCTTCCGCACGTTCGCCCGCTTCATTTCTTCGCGAGGACACAGCCATGACCTCAGTTCTTGAACAGCCCTCCCCGCCCGCCAAGGTGGGTCGCCTCGTCGATCAGTTCGAACTCGGACTCGACGCCCCCATCTGCCTGACGTGGGAACTCACCTACGCCTGCAACCTGTCCTGCGTGCACTGCCTTTCGTCGTCGGGTCGTCGTGACCCCAACGAGCTGAGCACCGAACAGTGCAAGTCCATCATCGACGAGCTGCAGCGTATGCAGGTTTTCTACGTCAACATCGGTGGCGGCGAGCCGACGGTACGCTCCGACTTCTGGGAGCTCGTCGACTACGCGACCGACCACCAGGTTGGTGTGAAGTTCTCCACCAACGGCGTGAAGATCGACAAGAAGGTCGCGGCGCGCCTCGCAGCCAGTGACTACGTCGACGTGCAGATTTCCATCGACGGTGCCACCGCTGAGGTCAATGACGCTGTGCGCGGGCCTGGTTCGTTCGCGATGGCCGAGCGCGCTCTCGCGAACCTGAAGGAAGCCGGCTTCAAGGACGCCAAGATTTCGGTGGTCGTCACGCGGCACAACGTCAGTCAGCTCGACGAGTTCAAGGCTCTCGCGGACAAGTACGACGCGACCCTGCGCATCACTCGATTGCGTCCTTCGGGCCGCGGCGCCGACGTGTGGGACGACCTGCACCCGCGTCCGGAGCAGCAGCGTGAGCTCTACAACTGGCTGGTCGCCAATGGCGAAGGCGTCCTGACGGGCGACTCGTTCTTCCACCTCTCCGCCTTCGGCGATGCACTGCCCGGTCTCAATCTCTGTGGTGCGGGCCGCGTCGTGTGCCTGATCGACCCGGTCGGTGACGTGTACGCATGCCCCTTCGCGATTCACGAGCAGTTCCTCGCCGGAAACATCGTGAAAGACGGTGGATTCCAGGAAGTCTGGCAGCACTCGGACCTGTTCGAGGAGCTGCGCTCGCCCCAAACCGGTGGCGCCTGCAGCAAGTGCAACCACTACGACTCCTGCCGCGGCGGCTGCATGGCGGCCAAGTTCTTCACCGGACTGCCGATGGACGGACCTGACCCCGAGTGCGTCATCGGTAACGGTGAAATGGCACTGGCGTCGGCGGGCGAGGTCCCGAAGTCCAGTGTCGACCACTCCCGTTCCGGTCAACGTAAGACCCCACGCGCATCGGTGCCACTGACACTGATGATGCGTCCGCCCGCCAAGATTTGTGACGAAAACCCGCTTGCGGGAATGCAGTAACTACTGCGCGATACCGACAGTGCGGCGAAAGCTGCACCCCAGAGAGGTCAGTTCAATGGCTAAGAATGCTTTCTTCGAGACGGTGGCAGAAGCACAGCGCCGTGCGAAGAAGAGGTTGCCCAAGTCCGTGTACGCGGCGTTGGTAGCGGGATCCGAGAAAGGGCTGACGGTCGACGACAACGTCGCGGCATTCAGCGAATTGGGTTTCGCTCCCCACGCTGCCGGGCTGTCGGACAAGCGCGAGATGTCCACCACCATTATGGGCCAGGACATTTCGTTGCCCGTCATGATTTCACCGACCGGTGTGCAGGCAGTGCACCCCGACGGTGAAGTAGCGGTAGCCCGTGCGGCTGCAGCACGGGGAACAGCCATCGGACTGAGTTCTTTTGCCAGCAAGTCCATCGAAGAAGTTGCCGCGGCCAACCCGCAGGTCTTCTTCCAGATGTATTGGGTCGGTAGCCGCGACGTGCTCCTGCAGCGTATGGAGCGCGCTCGCGCTGCCGGTGCCAAGGGCCTGATCATCACCACCGACTGGTCCTTCTCGTACGGTCGCGACTGGGGCAGCCCGTCCATCCCCGAAAAGATGGACCTCAAGGCGATGTTCCAGTTCGCACCCGAGGGAATCATGCGCCCGAAGTGGTTGCTCGAGTTCGCAAAGACCGGCAAGATCCCGGACCTGACCACCCCCAACCTCGCGGCTCCCGGCCAGCCTGCACCGACGTTCTTCGGCGCATACGGCGAGTGGATGCAGACTCCGCTTCCGACGTGGGAAGACATCGCCTGGCTTCGTGAGCAGTGGGGTGGACCGTTCATGCTCAAGGGCATCATGCGCATCGACGACGCCAAGCGAGCTGTCGACGCCGGTGTCTCCGCAATCTCGGTCTCCAACCACGGTGGTAACAACCTCGACGGCACCCCGGCGCCGATCCGTGTGCTCCCGGGAATTGCCGAGGCCGTGGGCGATCAGGTGGAAGTTGTTCTCGACGGCGGCATTCGACGCGGCGGCGACGTCGTCAAGGCGCTCGCACTCGGAGCCAAGGCCGTCATGCTCGGGCGCGCCTACCTGTGGGGCCTCTCGGCCAACGGCCAGGCCGGTGTCGAGAACGTGCTCGACCTCATGCGGATGGGCATCGACTCGGGGCTGATGGGCCTCGGCCACTCGTCCATCACCGAACTGAGCCCGGCGGACCTGGTGATTCCGGAAGGCTTCACACGCACATTGGGTGCCAGCTGAGATTACGGCTCCGATAGAGCTGTGAGTTGACACTCGACGAACACACGACCCTGGCCGGACGCCTCGTCCAGTCCAGGGTTGTTTTCGGTCCGCACGAGACCAATCTTGCTGTGGGACGCTCGCTTTCCGATCGGCACCGTGCGTACTACCAGCGCCGCGCCGAGGGTGGAACCGGGATCGTCGTCACCGAAGTGGCCTCGGTATCGGAGAACGACTGGCCGTACGAGCGGGCGCCGTTGGCGTCGCAATGTGGCCCGGGGTGGCAGTCGATCGAGGCTGCATGTGCTCCGTACGGAACGCTGGTTCTGGCCGGGCTCGGTCATACCGGGATGCAGGGATCGAGCGCATACTCCCAGTCGGTGCTGTGGGGACCGTCCAGAGTGGCCGACCCGGTGACGCGTGAGTTGCCGATGGCAATGGGGCAGGCGGAAATCGACCAGTTGATAGCCGGCTTCCGTGAGGCGTCGGCGCTGGCCGTCGCTTCGGGAATGGACGGAGTGGAACTCGATGCCGGTCCTCGAAGCATTCTGCGACAATTCCTTTCGGGTCTGACCAACACTCGGCAAGACCGATACGGTAGCGATCGCGTTGCTCTTGTTCGCGAGGTCATCTCGGCAGTGCGCGAGGAAGTCGGGTCGGATCACGTTGTCTCCCTGCGGTTGTCCTGTGACGAGGAAGCTCCATGGGCGGGCCTGACGCCCGATCTTGCCATCGGTATCGCGCGTGAAGTGTCTCCGTTCCTCGATCTCCTTGTCGTCGTTCGTGGCGGACTCTATTCGTCTGACCGGTACCGCCCCGATTTTCACTGCCCGCCGAACTTCAACCTCGATCTGTGCCGTGAGATCAAGGCCGCTCTGTCGATTCCTGTTGTCGTGCAGGGGAGCGTCGTGGACATCGCCGACGCTCACGCGGCGCTGGAAGTAGGTGAGTTCGTCGAGATGACCCGGGCCCAGATCGCAGACCCGGACCTGGTTGTGAAAGCCGCGCGCGGCGATCGTCCCCGGCCGTGTGTGCTCTGCAATCAGACGTGCCTCGTGCGTGATCCTCGCAATCCTGTCGTGACATGCGTCGGGAATCCGAGCGCGGGTTTCGAGACGGTGGACCCCGATGAGCGAGAGCAGATTTCGACACCGGGAGCCGTGCTGGTCGTGGGGGGTGGCCCCGCTGGGATGGAAGCCGCACGGATCTCGGCGGTGGCGGGGCACTCGGTCACACTCGTCGAGAGTTCATCGCAGTTCGGCGGCATGATCCGAACTTTTGCGCGAGGTGACGGCCGTAGCCGGTTCGCACTCCTCGCGCAGTGGTTGGAGGACGAATGCCGTCGTAGCGGCGTGACGATGCGGACCGGGGCGGCGCTCGACGCCCAAGACCTGGGTGACGCACGCAGCCGGGGCGAGTTTGTTGTCGTTGCCACCGGTAGTGCTGCGAGGCCGCCGACGTATCCGGTCGACGATTCGGTTCGATGGTTGGATGCGTCGGAAGCCTTCGAGAAGTTGAGCACCGTGGGGCCGGGTCCGGTCGCGCTGATCGATCCCCTCGGTGGACCGATCGCGGTGGCGCTCGCAGAAGCACTCGCGGCCCATGGCATCTCCGTCTCGATTGTGACTCCCGACAGCATCGTCGGTTCGAGGCTCGGTGCGAGTGGGGATCTGGTCGGCGCCAACACGCGCATCCAGCAGGCCGGGGTCACCAGGGTGCTCGCGTCACGTGTCACCGAAATCGCTCGAGGGGCCGTCTGCGTCGAACACGTCCATACCGGCGAGCGGTCACAGCTCGAGTGCGAAGTGGTGATCGACTGCTCGCCTCGTCTGCCGAACGAAACGCTGAAGGAAGAGGCCGACATTCAGGTGGGCGACTCGGTTGCCCCGAGAACTGTTCTCGAATCCATCCGCGAAGGGCGCTTTGCAGGGTTTACTACTAGAACGAGTTTCAATTCTGCAGAGAGGGCTATCTCATGACACAGGGTTCAGTTCGTTCGCTCGAAGGTCGCGTTGCTTTCATCACCGGCGCAGCGCGCGGTCAAGGACGTGCGCACGCGGTCAAGATGGCGCGCGAGGGAGCAACGATCATCGCGGTCGACGTATGCGCGTCGGTGGCGTCGGACAATTCCTACGACGCAGCAACTTCCGAGGACTTTGCCGAGACGATACGTCTGGTGGAAGCGGAGGGCGGGAAGATCCTCGCCCGTGAGGTCGATGTCCGTGACGGCGCAGCGCTCACCGCGGTGGTCAAGGACGGCGTCGAACAGTTCGGACGTCTCGACATCGTGGTCGCCAACGCCGGGGTCTGCAACTGGAATCGATTCTGGGAAATGTCGGACGAGCAGTGGGAAACCCTGATCGACATCAACCTGACCGGAGTCTGGAAAACCCTCAAGGCCTCGGTGCCGGCGATCATCGAGGGTGGGCGCGGTGGATCGATCATCGTGGTCAGTTCGGTGGCCGGACTCAAGGCGCTGCCCGGACAGGCGCACTACGCGAGCGCCAAGTTCGGTCTCGTCGGTCTGACGCAGGCCGCGGCAAAGGAACTGGGGGAGTACAAGATCAGGGTCAACTCGATCCATCCTTACGGAGTGAATACGCCGATGGGGGTCGACCAGGGCGCTCTCGAGGTATTTGCAAAGTTTCCGCAGTACCTTCCCAACTTCACTCCGATCCTCTCGGACATCGCTTTCGCCGAACCTGACGAGATCGCCGATACCGTCCTGTGGCTCGCCGGTGACGGTTCCCGCACCGTCACGGCAAGTCATATCGCTCTCGATCAAGGAAACTCCAAGGTCTGATGACGCCGTACCCGCGCCTCTTCGCGCCACTGCGCCTGGGCAACCTGACACTCCGCAATCGGGTCGTGTTCTCCGCACACCTGACCAATTACGCGGAGAACGGGTTGCCGACGGAGCAGCACGCGAGCTACTACGAGGCGCGGGCACGCGGCGGTGCGGGTCTGATCATCACCGAGGAGCACTCGACGCATCCTTCGGATCGACCGTACGAGAAGATGATTGCGGGCTATCGGCCGGAAGCGATCGAGGGATACCGGCGGATCACCGACGCCGTTCATGCGCATGGTTCGTCGATTCTCGCGCAGATCAACCACAATGGGGGTCAGGGCGCTGGAACCTATTCGCGATCGCCGCTGTTGGCGCCGAGCGCCGTTGCGGATCCGTTGTTCCGCGAGGTGCCCAAGGCTGTCGACGACGCGGACATTGCCGAGATTCTCGCAGGGTTCGCCCTTGTTGCGCGCAACTGCGTTGCCGGTGGCTTCGACGGGGTGGAATTGCAGGCGTCGCAGTCGTCCATCGTGCGCGCGTTTCTCGCACCCTCGACCAACCTGCGCACTGATCGCTACGGCGGGGGCGTGGCGAATCGTGCGCGTTTCCTTCTCGAAGTGCTCGGGGTACTGCGTAAGGCCATCGGCCCGGATCGTGTGCTCGGTGTGCGCCTGAGTGGATACGAAGGAACGCGGGGTGGCATCGAACTGTCCGACGCGGTAACCACCGCCCAACTCATCGAAGCTGACGGTCACGTCGACTACATCAACACCACCGTCGGAATGGCCACGGAAACACTGCATCTGGTCGAAGCATCGATGGCTGTACCCACCGGCTACGCCAACTTCGTCCCGTCTGCGATCAGGGAGGTCATCGATCTTCCAGTCGTCGGAGTCGGCCGTTTCAAGACGCCGGAGCAAGCCGAAGCTGCACTCGAGGACGGTGTATGCGATCTGGTGGGCGTAGTTCGCGGGCAGATCGCCGATCCGGATTTTGTGAACAAGGCGCGTGCTGGTCAATCGGTACAGGTGCGAACCTGCCTGTCCTGCAACCAGGAATGCGTCGGGCGGATGGGTCTGGGACGTTGGTTGGGGTGCACCGCAAATCCGCGCGCTGGTCGGGAATCGGTACCGCTGCCGATGCCGCGGCGACGGGGCCGCACGGTGGTGGTGGTCGGTGGCGGCCCCGCCGGCCTGCAAGCTGCGGCTACAGCGGCCCAGCGAGGTCATGCGGTGACGCTGTTCGAGCGTGAACGAAGACTTGGGGGACAGATTCTTACCGCCTCGGTGGTACCGGCTCGCCGTGAGCTCGCCGACCTCGTCCGGAATCTCGAATCTGAGTGTCGCCGAAGCGGTGTGACGATCGAGTTGGATGCTGGAGCCGATCTCGCGATCGTGGAGGAGCGCGCGCCCGAGGTGGTCGTGATTGCAACCGGAGCGCGGCCTGTGCGACCGGCGTGGGCGGGTGGATCAGAGCGTGTGGTGGGTGTTCGAGACGTTCTCGACGGCAAGATTCTGCCGAGTGGAACGGTGCTCGTCTACGACGAACTGGGATTCCATCAAGGTACGTCGGTGGCTGAGTTCCTCGCTGATCGAGGCTGTGCCGTCACGATCGCGACCAACGGCATGGTGGTCGCGCAGGACCTGAGCATCACCCTGGATTTCGAGGGGTGGAACCGCCGGGCGTTCGAGAAGTCGATCGGTCAACGGACAGATCTGATGGTGACTTCGGTGAGTGCTGGGGCCACGCCGCTCGTGAGCTTGGTTCACCTTCCGACGGGTGTGACCGAGGAAGTTGCAGTCGACTGGGTGGTCTTCGCGACACAGCAGGAACCTGTCGACGAGTTGTGGAACACCTTGCAGGGAAGCTGTTTCGAGAAATTTCGCATCGGTGACGCCTTGTCTCCGAGGCGTTCGCACGCGGCCGTCATCGAGGGGCATCGGGCCGCGTTGGCGATATAAGTCGTCCGTTTTGTCTCTGGTTATCGAAAGTGTGTTCGATTAAACTTTGGGCATGGACAGTCGGGGAGCGTGGCAACTGGATAGCGAGGGCCTCAAGGGTGAGGTTCTGGATCTGGTGCGCGCCCGGCACGAGTTGCAGTCGCGGTTGGTGTTGCTGATCGTGGAGATGTTTTCCCGGGAGGTTCTCGGTGGGAAGGGTTTTCGGGCGATCGCGCAGTGGTTGCATGGTTCGACGAATCTGGAGATCGGTGAGTGCAGTCTGCTGGTCGGGTTGGCGCGGTTGTTGATGCTCGAACCTGTTGTCGCGGATGCGTTTCATCGTGGTGACGTGGATGCGTTGAAGGCGCGGCAGGTGGCGTCGTTTTGTCAGCATCCGCCGAAGAACATGACGCCGGCGGATGTGGACAAGGCTCGCGGGATTCTGTTGGGGTTGGCGTCGCAGAACATTGCGGATTGTGATGCGGTGCGGGCGGCGATCCGGCGGATCGAGAAGCAGTACGGCAAACGCGAGGACGGCGTTCCGGTGGGTGCACCACACCGAGTGGCGGGTGGAGATCGGCCCGGATCGGAAAACGGTGTTCTATCCACCGATGTCGATCGATCCGTATCAACAGCCGATCGGCGGGAACAGCCCACCGACAGCGGCGTGAACCGCGACAACTGACGAATACGCCGGGGCACAACAATGCCCCGGTGTATCCGCATGCAGTGTTGCGGTGGGAGGGGCCCGCACCAATACGATCGGGGGATGAGTTCTCCGCGTGACCTTGCTGCCATCCCGAGTCCTGCGCTCGAGGGCACTGCGCTCACCGTCGTGGTCCCGGTCGGTTCTTTCGAACAACACGGACCGCACCTGCCTCTCGATACCGACACTCGGATCGCGAGAGCAGTCGCACAGGCTCTGCCCGACGTCGTCGTGGCCCCGGCCATCGAATACGGGGCGAGCGGCGAACACGAAGGGTTTGCCGGCACGATTTCGATCGGTGCCGAGGCTATGGAAACCGTCGTCGTCGAATACGGAAGGTCGGCGTTCAGATGGACGAAGCGGGTGCTGTTCGTCAACGGCCACGGCGGAAATGGTCCCGCATTGGCCAAAGCGGTGGCACTTCTGCGGTATGAGGGGCGTGATGCTGCTTGGGCGCCGTGCGCTGTTCCGGGTGCCGACGCGCATGCCGGACACACTGAAACGAGCCTATTGCTGCACCTTTCGCCCGATTTGGTGCACATGAGCCTTGCTGAGACAGGAAATTTGTCTCCTATCGCGGACCTGATGCCAGGAATGCGTTCGGGCGGTATGGTCGCTGTGTCGCAAAACGGCGTTCTCGGCAATCCAGTCGGGGCTACCGCCGAAGACGGCGCATACATCTTCGGTGAGTTGGTAGGACGCGTGACGGATGGACTGGCCCGGTGGGAGCCTGGTCCAGATGGGAGGCTTCGGTGACGACCACGACCGAGTGGGGGCGGACGGTCCACCTGCGACGGCTTTCGAGGCTGCGACGAGTTGCAGCACGACGGGCTACGTCCCTTACGATCATCTGATGCGACCAGCAAGACTCCCCGACGGCTTCGGCATTCGGTTGGACCCCAAGGTGCGCACGTACTCGGGTGGCCGGGTACTCATCGGCGGATCTCCGACGCGGATGCTCAAGCTGGCGCCGACGGCTGCGGCGATGATCGGTGACGGCTTCCTCGAGGTGGTCGATCAGCAGAGCGCTGCGGTTGCGCGACACCTTCTCGATTCAGGTGTCGCGAATCCTCGTCCGATGTCGACGCCGTCCGCTGCCGATGTCACGGTCGTGATTCCGGTCAAGGACAACCAGGCCGGCGTCGAACGCCTATTGCCCGTCCTCAAGGATCTGACCGTCATCGTTGTCGACGACGGTTCGGAAGTGCCGGTGGAGCCCCGTCGCGCCTGCCCGGGCACCGGCACCATCACAGTGGTCCGGCACGAGAGTGCCCGCGGACCCTCGGCAGCGAGAAACTCGGGATTGCGTTCGGCCCAAACACGTTTCGTAGCTTTTCTGGACTCCGACGTCATACCGCGTGCCGGTTGGCTCGAGTTGATGTTGGGCCACTTCAGCGATCCGGGGGTTGCCCTTGTTGCACCCCGCATCGTCGCCCTCGATCCGTACGGGACGGCGCTGGCGCGGTACGAGAACATGCGATCGTCTCTCGACCTCGGACGCAAGGAAGCTGCGGTGAAGTCGGGCAGTCCGGTCGCCTATGTCCCCAGCGCCGCCGTGATCGTCCGGCGCGACGTGGCACTCGAATGCAACGGTTTCGACGAGAGTCTCGAAGTAGCCGAGGACGTCGATTTCTGCTGGCGACTGCAGGCTGCGGGTTGGCGACTGAGGTACGAACCGGTTGCGCATGTCGCCCACGATCATCGAGTTCAGTTCGACAAGTGGTTCGCCAGGAGAGCGTTCTACGGCACGGGTGCGGCGCCGTTGGCTGCAAGACACGAGGGTTCGGTTCCGCCGATGGCGATGTCGTTCTCGACGCTCTTCGCGTGTATCGCCGCTGCAACACTGACCCGTTCCGGTCTTGCCGGCGCACTCGGCGCTTTGCTGTTTACCGTTTACCGGCTGCGAAAGATGTTCACCGGCCTGAGTCAACCCACCCGGATCGCGGCGATCCTCACCGCGCAGGGAGTTGTCGGCGGATTCTGGCAACTCGCCTCGGCAATGTGTCGTCACTACTGGCCCGTGACGCTCCTGGCGGTGATCGCCTCCAGGCGAATTCGGCGGCTGGCCGTCGCTGCAGCAGTCACCGAAGGTTTGGTGGACTGGTATCGCCACCGTGAGCCAGGCGGGCTGGGACCGGTTCGGTACGTCTTCTTCAAACGAGCCGACGACATCGCGTATGGAGCCGGACTCTGGCGTGGCGCATTCGACGCCCGCGACTGGGCGGCGCTGAAACCTCGAATCACCAAGTGACAGAAGCCGACTACGCAGATTTCCTGGTTGTCGGTGGTGGCACGTGTGGTTGCGTGGTCGCAGCCAGGCTCAGTGAAGATCCATCCGCCACGGTGATGCTCCTCGAATCGGGAAGCGGATATCGATCGGCGCTCGAACTCCCGGACGTCCTGGGTGATCCGTACCGACTGCCGGTCGGACCTGCGAGCGAATACACGTGGACCTATCCGGTCGAACTGACGCCGCGTCGGGCGTCCACAATTGCGCGGGGGCGGACACTCGGTGGATCCGGAGCCGTCAACGGTGCGTACTTCACCCGCGCGACCCGTGCTGATTTCGAGAATTGGCCGAGTTCATGGCGATACGACGACGTCTTGCCGTACTTCAAGAAGTCCGAAACGGATCGTGATTTCGAGGGCGAGTTCCACGGGACCGCCGGACCGATCCCGGTCGAGCGTCGAGCGTGGGACCAACTACATCCACTGAGCGGCGAGTTTCATGCGGCAGCGCTCGGAGCAGGCTTTCCCGACGACGTCGACAAGAATGCGCCGGACTCGTTCGGGGTGGGCCGAGTGCCACTGAACGTGTCGGATCATCGTCGGATCAGTACGGCGATCGGGTATCTGATGCCGGCGTTGCACCGGCCGAATCTGCGGGTGGAATCCGGAGTGAACGTCATTCGCATCGCGTTCTCGGGTACCCGTGCGATCGGCGTCGACGTTCTCGGCGACGGCAATGTCCGACGCATTCGTGCCGACCATGTGGTCGTGTGTTCGGGTGCGGTGGCGACACCGCACATTCTCCTCAATTCCGGTGTTGGTCCAGCGGAACAACTTGTAGAGCAAGGAGTTTCCGTCGTTCTCGATCGACCGGGCGTCGGACAGAACTTCGTCGACCACCCGGAAGTGCTGCTGCCGTACCATTTTTCGAAGCCCCGCACGATTCGATCGCAGACTCCGGTGCTGGAGACAGCCCTCAACCTCGCTGAGATCGAAATCCGTCCGTACACCGCATCTTTCACAGACCTGGTTCCCGGTGTGCCTCGCATGGACCACGGCGTCGGAGTGGTCCTCATGGCGCCGCACAGCCGGGGAAGCATCGAGCTGGCATCGGGGGATCCCGCTGGGGCGCCGCGTATTCGGTACAACTACGTCGCGTCGGCGCACGATCGAGCTGCCATTCGGGAAGGGATGCGGATCGCCGAGAATCTTCTCGAGTCGATCGCCGAGACGGGGTTGATCGATCGCCCCGTCATGGAGTACACCGATGAGTGGGTCGAATCCCGCCTGGGAACGTCGCTGCATATGTCCGGTAGTTGCTTGATGGGTGCCGAGGCGGACCCGTTCGCAGTCGTCGACGGTCGGTGCCGTGTGATCGGCGCGCAAGGACTCAGTATTGTTGACACGTCAATCCTGCCGACGATCCCGACCCGCGGCCCGCATGCGACCGCGGTGATGGTCGCGGAACGAGCAAGCGCCATTCTGCTCGGCGACGAGTGACCGCGAGGGGCAGCAGGCTGGGTCGGCAGTCATACCGAATGGTCGTTCTCGCCTATGGGCTGTGATCGGCGTTACAGTGGTCCACGGAGCGGAGGAACGCAAAATATGGCACGTGAACAGGCTGTGCCCGGCAACCCGTGGGTGGCGGTCAGGCCAGGCGATGACGTCGCGTTACTCGCGCGGCGACTTTCGTCTGCCCATCAGTCGTTCATCGATGCCCGCGGCGTGCCCGGCCAGGGGCTGACCGACGACTCCCATGTCCGCTCGGTCGTACTCGAGTCCTGGATGCGTAGCCGCAACAAGGGGGTAAATCCCGATGTGGTCGGCAACCCTGAGATGCTCGAAGGGTTGGAGCTCGAAAAATATCGCTCCGCGCATCCCATGTCACTGATCCGTCCGGTGATTCGGAAACTCCTGGTGGAAGATGCTGCCGAGACCGGACTACTGATCGCGATCAGTGACGCACACGGTCGATTGCTCTGGGTGGAGGGTGACAACTCGGCCAAGGACAAGGCGTTGTCCATGAACTTCGTCGAAGGCGCCGATTGGAGCGAAGATCGTGTCGGCACCAATGCGCCGGGAACGGCGCTTGCTCTCGATCACTCCGTACAGATTTTCGGATCCGAGCATTTCAACCGAACCGTGCACGACTGGAGTTGTTCGGCCGCACCCGTCCACGATCCCACCACTGGGCAAATCCTTGGTGCCATCGACATCACCGGTGGTCCCAGGGTTGCGGTTCCCGAAGTGCTGTCACTGATCCGTGCAACTGTCGCGGCCGCCGAATCGGAATTGCGATTCCATCTCTTGAACTCGCCCATCCCACTCAGTGCCACGGCTCCGCGCCTCGAAACATTCGGTGCCGGCCGGCCGACGCTGGTTCGCGGCGGTGACCGCATCCCGATTTCGCAGCGTCACGCCGAGATTCTCCTTCTGCTTTCCGAACACCCGGAGGGTCTCAGCTCCGACCACCTTGCGGTCCTGCTCGACGAGGGCGAACTCGACGCAGTGACCATTCGCGCGGAAATGTCGCGGCTTCGTAAGGTTTTCGGTGCCGACCGGCTGGCTTCGCGCCCCTATCGGATCATCACGGAGTTCACGACAGATGTCGGCGAGGTGCGGGCAGCGTTGGATCGAGGCGACGCAGCGACGGCGATGAAACTGTATTCGGGCCCGGTGCTGGCGGGCTCGGCGTCTCCCGGCATCGAAGAGGTGCGGGAAGAACTACGCACCAGGGTCCAGGCAGCTCTGCTGCGTGGAGGTGACGCCAACCTTCTGGCCCGGTGGACCACGTCGGTACACGGCCGCGAAGACTCAGTCGTGTGGGAGGCCTACCTGTCCACGTTGGATCCTCAATCTCCGCTGTATTCGCAGGTCCAGGCTAGAATTGATCTCCTCGACCGCCAATTGGGCATCTGAGAATCATCTGCGTTTCTCGCACGCAACGTACTTGCAACGTTGCAACTCCTAGTGTTGTGAATCACACCCCACCGGGGGGTGGGATTGCAGTCACCGATTTGGTGGGTGCGCCCAGGAAGATCACGTTTACATAGGAGCTTGCAATGACCGTGTACGCCCGCCCAGGTACCGCCGACGCGATCATGTCCTTCCAGTCTCGATACGACAACTGGATCGGCAACGAATGGGTTGCTCCGGTCAAGGGTCAGTACTTCGAGAACCCGACACCGGTGACCGGACAGAATTTCTGTGATGTGGCTCGTTCCACCGCAGAAGACATCGAACTCGCTCTCGACGCAGCGCACGCAGCAGCTCCGGCCTGGGGCAAGACCTCGGTCGCCGAGCGCGCGATCATCTTGAACAAGATCGCTGATCGTATGGAGGAGAACCTCGAATCCATCGCACTCGCCGAGTCGTGGGACAACGGCAAGCCGATCCGCGAGACCCTCAACGCCGACATTCCGCTCGCCATCGATCACTTCCGATACTTCGCGGGAGCTATTCGCGCACAGGAAGGTTCGCTCTCGGAGATCAACTCCGACACCGTGGCGTACCACTTCCACGAGCCGCTCGGCGTAGTCGGCCAGATCATTCCGTGGAACTTCCCGATCCTCATGGCCGTGTGGAAGCTTGCCCCCGCCCTCGCTGCCGGCAATGCCATCGTGCTCAAGCCTGCCGAGCAGACGCCAGTCTCGATCCTGCACCTCATCGGCATCATCGGTGACCTGCTGCCTGCCGGTGTTCTCAACATCGTCAACGGCTTCGGCGTCGAGGCCGGAAAGCCGCTCGCGTCCAGCCCGCGTATCAAGAAGATCGCGTTCACCGGTGAGACCACCACCGGTCGCCTGATCATGCAGTACGCGTCGCAGAACCTTATCCCCGTCACCCTCGAACTCGGTGGCAAGAGCCCCAACATCTTCTTCTCCGACGTTCTCGCCTCAAACGACGACTACCAGGACAAGGCACTCGAGGGCTTCACGATGTTCGCCCTCAACCAGGGCGAGGTCTGCACCTGCCCGTCACGTTCGCTGATCCAGGAAGACATCTTCGACGAGTTCCTCGCGATGGCAGCCATCCGCACCAAGGCTGTGCGCCAAGGGGATCCGCTCGACACCGACACCATGATCGGTGCCCAGGCCAGCAACGATCAGCTCGAGAAGATCCTCTCGTACATCGAGATCGGCAAGGCCGAAGGCGCCAAGGTCATCACCGGTGGTGAGCGAGCCGAACTCGGCGGAGACCTGTCCGGCGGCTACTACGTCCAGCCGACGGTGTTCACCGGCAACAACAAGATGCGCATCTTCCAGGAAGAGATCTTCGGACCCGTCGTCTCGGTCACCTCGTTCAAGGACTACGACGAGGCCATCGAAATCGCCAACGACACGCTCTACGGTTTGGGCGCCGGTGTCTGGTCCCGCGACGGCGGAGTTGCTTACCGCGCAGGCCGCGACATCCAAGCCGGTCGCGTCTGGACCAACACGTACCACCAGTACCCGGCACACGCCGCTTTCGGTGGATACAAGCAGTCCGGCATCGGCCGCGAGAACCACCTGATGATGCTCTCGCACTACCAGCAGACCAAGAACCTCCTGGTCAGCTACGCCCAGAAGGCTCAGGGCTTCTTCTGATCTACCCACCGGCACCCGTGAGCCCCTCGCTGCGGGTGCCGGTGAGCAAGACTGCAACACGCGAAACCTGCACAAACACACGGAGGTTGGAATGAGCGCCACGGACACACCCGATACCGGCGCCGTTCCACCCCGGTTGGTGACCACCGCTGGGGCGGCTGACCTCCTGCGCCGCCTCAGCGGGACTCACGGCGAACTGATGATGCATCAATCCGGCGGATGCTGCGACGGCTCGGCCCCGATGTGTTATCCCTCAGGCGAATTCATCGTCGGGGACCGTGACGTACTACTCGGAATCGTCGATCTCCGACTTGCTGTCGGACAGACTCCCGAAGACCTTCCCACCGGAACCGACGCTGTACAGGTCTGGATTTCCGGATCACAGTTCGAAGCCTGGAAGCACACCCAGTTGGTACTGGACGTCGTGCCCGGCCGCGGCAGTGGATTCAGCCTGGAGTCTCCTGAAGGATTCAGATTCCTCAGTCGAGCAAGGGCATTCACACCGGACGAAAACGAAGCACTCGGCGCGTCGAGCATTCTCGTGGGCGCTGATTGGGAAGCGGGCGTGCGTCCTTTGCCCCCGACGGTTCCCCAGGTGGTCGCCGAGGCCGTCGACGCCTGCCCGGTGCCGGGCGCGGCCGCCCGATCCTGAGAACGGCAGCCTGAAGAAGATCTGAACAGACTCGGGGCCGCTCACATGACAGCCAGTTAACAGCACGGTCATCTCCAGGCGACCTTCTCCGTACATCGCCCACATACCGTTCATTTCACGCGACGCATCCACCGTGCGTCGTCTCATTCTTGACCGATTCAGAGGATGGACATGTCTCTTTCCGACCACGCAACCGGCAAAAACGCCGGTGCCGCGGGTGCACACCACGACGGCGCAGACTTCCATGCGGAAGACAATTCGTATCTGGAGAAACGAACACTCCGAAAGGGAACAGCAGGGTGGGTGCTGCTTGCGGGGTTGGGTGTCAGCTATGTGATTTCCGGTGACTACGCCGGCTGGAACAACGGTCTGGCCGAAGGTGGTTTCGGTGGCCTTCTCATCGCGGCGGTTGTCATCGCGGGTATGTACCTGGCGATGGTGCTCGGTATGGCCGAGATGTCGTCGGCACTTCCTGCCGCTGGTGGTGGATACACGTTTGCCAGACGGGCCATGGGGCCCTGGGGCGGATTTGCCACCGGCACAGCAATTCTCATCGAGTACTCGATAGCACCCGCAGCGATCGCGACCTTCATCGGTGCGTACGTCGAGTCCCTGAACCTGTTCGGGATCACCGACGGCTGGTGGGTGTACCTCGCGGTGTACGCGATCTTCATCGGCATTCACCTCACCGGCGCCGGTGAGGCACTCAAGGCGATGTTCATCATCACCGCCATTGCACTCGTCGGCCTGGTCGTGTTCGCGGTTTCGGCTGTCGGCCTTTTCGATTCGTCCAACCTCACCGATATCGCCGTCGACACCAGCGCAGTCGGATCGTCGTCGTTCCTGCCATTCGGTCTGCTCGGAATCTGGGCCGCCGTGCCCTTCGCGATCTGGTTCTTCCTTGCGGTCGAAGGTGTACCGCTGGCCGCCGAGGAAGCACGTGAGCCGGAGAAGAACGTCCCCCGCGGCATCATCATCAGCATGTTGATCCTGATCGTCACAGGCGCAACGGTTCTCTTCCTCGCCACCGGTGCGCTCGGCGCAGACGCCCTGTCCACCTCCGGAAATCCGCTCGTCGAGGCTCTGGGGGACAGCGGAGCGGCAAAGGCCGTCAACTACATCGGACTTGCCGGTCTGGTCGCGAGCTTCTTCTCGATCATGTACGCCTACTCGCGCCAGACGTTTGCGCTCTCCCGCGCCGGCTACCTGCCGAAGAACCTGTCGGTGACCAACAAGCGCAAGGCCCCCACTCTCGCGCTCGTCGTACCCGGAATCATCGGCTTCGCGCTCTCACTCACCGGTGAAGGTGCAATGTTGCTCAACATGGCGGTGTTCGGCGCGGCAGTAAGCTACGTCCTGATGATGGTGAGTCACATCGTTCTTCGTAAGCGTGAGCCGAACATGCCGCGCCCGTACCGCACGCCCGGCGGTATCGCCACCACCTCGTTTGCGCTCGTGATCGCGGCAGTGTCGGTGGTGGCCACCTTCCTGGTCGATCCCGTTGCGGCATTGCTGACGTTGGTTGCCTTCGGAGTTCTGATGGCGTACTTCGGTCTCTACAGTCGTCACCACCTTGTTGCCAACTCGCCGGACGAGGAGTTTGCTGTACTTGCACAGGCGGAAGAAGAATTGGGATGAGTCGCGGGATGGCCAAGTATCACCAGCAGGTATCCGGAACCAACTACTCGTTCGACGGTCTCGTCGATCTGATGGCAAAAGCGACACCACTGCGGTCGGGTGACGAACTAGCCGGTTGCGCGGCAAGCTCCGACGCCGAACGTGCTGCTGCTCAATGGGTTCTGGCTGATCTTCCGTTGACGGTGTTCCTCGAAGATCTGTTGGTTCCGTACGAGGACGACGAGGTAACCAGGCTCATCATCGACAGCCACGATCGCCTGGCCTTTGCGCCGGTGGCGCACCTGACTGTCGGCGGACTACGAGACTGGTTGCTCGAGACCGCGTCGGCGCCGGAAGCTTCCGCACGGTTGTCCGCCGTAAGTCCCGGGCTCACCCCCGAGATGGTTGCGGCGGTCAGCAAGATCATGCGCAATCAGGACCTGATCGCCGTCGCGAAGGCCATCACCGTGACCGCGGGGTTCCGTACGACCATCGGACTGCCCGGCCGGCTGAGCACCCGACTCCAGCCAAACCACCCGACAGACGATCCACGCGGCATCGCGGCGGCCACATTGGACGGTCTCCTGATGGGATGTGGCGACGCCGTCATCGGTATCAACCCCGCGACGGACTCACCCCAGGCCACCTCGGATCTGCTCCACCTGCTCGACGACATCCGTCAGCGATTCGAGATCCCGACTCAGTCGTGCGTGCTCTCGCACGTGACCACCACGATCGGACTGATCGAATCGGGGGTGCCGGTCGATCTTGTCTTCCAATCGATTGCCGGTACCGAAGGCGCCAATTCCGGTTTCGGAGTGAACATTCCGCTCCTGCGTGAGGGCAACGAGGCCGGGCGCTCCTTGAACCGCGGGACGGTCGGCAACAACGTCATGTACCTGGAGACGGGGCAGGGGTCCGCCCTCAGCTCAGGTGCCCACTACGGCACCGGCGGAGCCCCGGTCGATCAGCAGACACTCGAGACCAGGGCATACGCAGTGGCACGTGATCTCGAACCGCTGCTGGTCAACACCGTGGTCGGCTTCATCGGTCCCGAGTATCTCTACGACGGCAAGCAGATCATTCGCGCGGGCTTGGAGGATCACTTCTGCGGAAAACTCCTCGGGCTGCCGATGGGAGTGGACGTTTGCTACACCAACCACGCCGAAGCCGATCAAGACGACATGGACAACCTGCTCACCTTGCTGGGCGTCGCCGGCGCGGCGTTCGTGATCGCGGTGCCCGGCGCCGACGACGTGATGCTCGGCTATCAAAGTCTGGCGTTCCACGACGCGCTGTATGTGCGTAAGGTTCTCGGTTTGCAGCCCGCCCCGGAGTTCGAGACCTGGCTCCACAACTTGGGGATGACCGACGCAAACGGTCGGGTTCTTCCGATCGATGCCGAAATGTCGCCGTTGCGGGCTTTGACGGTGAACTCATGACCGAAGATCAGGCACCGATCCTCGATTTCTGGGGTCCACTGCGCAAGACCACACAATCGCGTATCGGGCTGGGGCGTGCCGGAGATTCGTTGCCCACCAAGCGGGTTCTCGAATTCAAGGCAGCTCACGCCGCAGCCCGCGACGCGGTCCACGAGCCACTCGACTCCGAGACGCTTGCCAGTCGGGTCGAAGGGGTGGGCATCGGGGCGCCGGTGGTGGTCGCGAGCAGCGTCTCCACCCGCAGTGAGTATCTCCGGAGACCCGACCTTGGGCGCCAGCCGGCTGACCTGGGTGCGATCTCGAGTTCCGACAAGGAAATCGGGTTCATCCTCGCCGACGGACTCTCGCCGCGCGCACTGATGGACCACGGCGAGCAATTACTGTCTGCGTTGGTCACGGTGTTGGGGGAGCGGTACTCGATCGCGCCGCCCGTGATCGCCACGAATGCCCGTGTGGCACTGGGTGATCACATCGCTGCCGCGATGGGAGTGCAGACGGCGATCGTCCTGATCGGCGAACGTCCAGGGCTCTCCGTTGCGGACAGCGTCGGGATCTATCTGACTCACCTTCCGCGCGTCGGTCGTACCGACGCGGATCGAAACTGCATTTCCAATGTCCACCCACCCGAGGGACTCGGATACGAGCAGGCTGCTCGTGTCGTCCTGGGATTGGTGACGGGAGCGCGCCAGTTGGGCCGCTCCGGCGTCGACCTCAAGGACACCTCTCGCGCCGACGCCGTTGCGTCGGGAGAAGTGCTGACGCTCGATTAATTGACAACTGCACGGCATACCCGGGTCGATCGACACTCGGGTATGCCGTCGTACCCGAATCACGACGAAAACGAGGGAATCGATGTTCCGTTCGCTGCATGCCCGCGCCCTGTGTGCGTTGGCGGTAGGTAGTGTCCTGTTGAGTGCAACTGCATGTAGTTCGGCCGAGAGCGCCCCGAAAGAAGATGTGGCGCAGAGTGGTTCATCCTGTGCTGCGTTGGATCCCAGTCTGGCGTGGTACGGCGACAACCGTGTGAGGTTGGATGCCATGATGACGGAGTTCGGAACGTGTGGAGCTGCAGGTGATGTCGATGACGGAGCTCCGTTGGCGCTCTTCGACTGGGACAACACAGTTGTCAAGAACGACATCGGAAGCGCCACCGCATTCTGGATGATCAAGAACAACAAGGTGTTACAGCCTGCCGGAGGGGACTGGGCAACCACCAGCCGCTTCATGACGCCAGCCGGCGCTGCCGCACTTTCCGCCGCGTGCGGCTCCGAGACCGCGCCGGGGCAACCGTTGGCAACCAGCACCGACTTGGACTGCGCGGACGAGATCGTTGCGGTACTCGAAGAGAAGACTCGCGACGGGCAGGCCGCATTCGACGGTTACGATCACCGCCGGACAAAAGCCGCATACGCGTGGGCCGTGCAGTTGATGGCAGGGCACACCGAGGACGAGATCACCGAGTACGCTCGCGCAGCCCGTGCCGAGAATCTCGCTGCTGCAGAAGGATCCGATCAGACCGTCGGTACGACGGAAGTCGACGGCTCGGTGCGGTACTACGCGCAAATCGAAGATTTGGTGAAATCCCTCGGCGCTCATGGATTCGACGTGCGAATCATCTCCGCGTCGGCCGAACCGGTCGTTCGAGTCTGGGCGGAACAGCTGGGATTGGACGCCGATCACGTGATGGGAGTTCGGCCCATCGTCGAGGGCGGGGTTCTCACCGGGCGCCTGCGTGGGTGTGGTGGCGTTGCGGACGGCGACGACTCGGTCATTCCGTACATCGACGGCAAGCGGTGCCAGGTCAACGAGGTTGTCTACGGGGTTCAAGGGCCTACGGCGTTCGAGCAGTTGGCCGCCGATCGACGTCAGGTATTTGCTGCCGGTGATTCTGTCACCGACGTGACGTTCCTCGGAGATGCGACCGGCGCGCGCCTGGTGATCAACCGCAACAATCCCGAACTGATGTGCAATGCCTACGACAACAGTGACGGGAAATGGCTGGTCAACCCCATGTTCATCGAACCGAAGTCCCGGGCAGACGCTCCCTATCACTGCTCGACCGATGCTTACACCGACGCGGCCGGGGCAAAAGGTGCCGTGACCCGCCCAGACGGCAGCGTGATCCCCGATCAGGCCGATACCGTCGCGTGACGGTCGACTTGTCGCGGTGACTTCACAACGATCGATCGGGGTGTGATCTGATTCTGTCGAGCCCTTTGTCGGGCTGCGGAAACCCACGGGTGTCCGCTGTGATGCTGGAGCCGCAGAGGCGGCACGTGAGTGGGAGAAATCGATGGCCTTCGCTGGCAATGTGGACGAGTTGGCACTGCTCCAAGCAGTACGTCTCAAGGAGCGGGTCGGAGCGGTCGTCCTGGCCGAGCACCTGGGCGTCAGCTCGGCTTCCGGTCAAGCTGCGTACGACGCACTTGTCGCGCAGGGCAAAGCGGTCGAAGCGGAAAACGCCATCAGCCTGACCGAGAAAGGTTTGGCAGAACTCGAAGATCAGTTGGACGCCGAGCGCGTCTCGATCGACGAGGACTCCATCGGTGAGGTGTACGAGGCGTTCCTTCCCTTGGACGAGGAGTTCGCCGCGTTCATCGACGACGCAGATGCGGATTCCCTTGCAGAGTTGGATCGCCGGGCTGCAAACCTGTTCGACGATCTGTCGGCATTCGTTCCGCGGTTGTCTCGTTACCAGGATCTCTTCTCGGATGCTCTCGCGAAAGTGCAAGCGGGGGAGTCCAAGTGGATTTCCGAACCGATCATCGACTCCTACGCCACGGTGTGGGGCGAGATCCGTCAGGAACTGTTCGGGGCTGCCGGTAAGGCTTGATCCGTAGCGTTGCACCGTGACGCAGTTTCTCGAGGGCCGTCCGATTCGTGTGAACGAATCGGGCGGCCCACGGCATGTGAAGAGCCGTGAAACTCGTTACCATTGCATACAAGTCGTGACCGAGGTCACTCCTACCCCCTTTCGGGGGTAGTGCGGGGGTGAGCCACATCACTACCTTTCCTCCTATCGACGGTGATGCCCACAGGGCGACACCACGGGACCACGGAGGAATCGAGTGACCACAGTCTCTCCCACAGGCGGCACCAGTGCCGCCGGCGCCGGGGGTGCGAGTGCCGCAGGTGCGACGCAGCCCCCGCAGAACACCACCAGTGTGCGGCGCGTCGCAATCGCGAGTTGCATCGGCACGACTATCGAGTTCTACGACTTCTTCATCTACGGAACCGCTGCGGCACTTGTCTTTCCGACGGTGTTCTTCCCCGCGCTCGGTGCCACTGCGGGAACTGTCGCATCGTTTGCGACTTTCGCAGTCGCATTCATCGCCCGGCCCGTCGGCGCAATGTTGTTCGGACACTTCGGTGATCGCATCGGTCGCAAGAAGACGCTGATCTCGACGCTCCTGCTCATGGGTATCTCGACGCTCCTGATCGGCTTGCTGCCGGGTGCTGCAACCATCGGTGTCGCGGCCCCGATCATCTTGGTGCTCTTGCGATTCGGCCAAGGTTTCGCGGTCGGTGGTGAGTGGGCAGGCGCAACCTTGCTCACCGCGGAATACGCTCCGCCGGGCAAACGTGGTCTGTATGCGATGTTCCCGCAGCTCGGCCCTGCAATCGCCTTCGTTCTCTCGAGCAGTACCTTCCTCATCACCGGCGCAGTTCTCGGCGACACCAACCAGGCTTTCCTCGACTACGGCTGGCGTATCCCGTTCCTGTTCTCCATCGTGTTGGTCGGCATCGGCCTCTACATGCGACTCGCTATCGAGGAGACTCCCGTCTTCAAGGCGGAGCAGGCAGAGCGCGTCGCTGAGCAGAAGAACGAAGCACCACGCACCCTCCCGTTCCTGGATGCTTGGCGGTTCCAGACCAAGGAGATCCTGCTCTCGGCAGGCGCCCTGGCTTGCCTGTTCGCGTTTTTCTACATGGGCACGGCTTTCCTGACGAGCTACGGAACAAAGACCCTCGGCTTCTCCCGTCCGTTCGTCCTGTCGGTCGGTATCGCTTCCGCGGTTGTCTTCGGTGCGGCGATCGTCGTTTCCGCTCTGTACTCGGACCGCATCGGGCGCCGCAAGGTCATCATGATCTCGTGTGGTCTGGCCGTCGTCTGGGCGCTGGTGCTGTTCCCGCTCCTCGACACGGGATCGCCGATCGCGTTCATCATCGGAATGTTCGGCACGCTCATGATCTTCGGAATCGCCTACGGC
Source organism: Rhodococcus sp. RCBS9 (assembly GCF_029457415.1). NCBI lineage: Bacteria > Bacillati > Actinomycetota > Actinomycetes > Mycobacteriales > Nocardiaceae > Rhodococcus > Rhodococcus sp. RCBS9. The sequence goes on from NZ_CP120422.1 coordinate 4,531,614, forward strand.
CCCTGCGGTGCGCTGCTTCCGGAAATGTTCCAGACCCGCTACCGCTACACCGGTGCCGGCCTCGGCTACAACCTCGCCGGAGTGCTCGGTGGGGCAGTGCCGCCGCTGATCGCCGCACCGCTGGCCTCGGCCTACGGGAGTATGGCCATCGGAGTCATGCTGGCGATCCTGGGTGTGTTGAGTCTGGTCTGCACCTGGGCACTCGTCGAGACCAAGGACCACGCCCTCTAAACACTGTGCGCCTTTATTAACCGCCGGCGGTTAATAAAGGCGCACAGCAGGCGGGTGGGGTGTCCGGACTCTGAACAGTTACGGCCACCCCGCACCGGGAAGTATGTCGTGCATCACACCGAATCGAGTAAATTCGTAGATGAGAGGGTCCGCTGCGGCGGCCCCTCTCATAGGTGCCTGAACAGGTAACCGGAGAGGACAGAACACATGAGTACGCCGCTGCCCAGCTATACGTCCGGAGTATGGGACGGTCCGATGCTGGGCGACACCATCGGAGACAACCTCGATCGCACGGTTGCCGCACACGGCGACCGCGATGCGTTGATCGACCACGCCAGCGGTCGACGATGGACGTACCGGGAGTTCGCCGAGCAGGTGAACGGGCTCGCTGCCGGACTACTTTCCCGTGGTGTGGGGAAGGGCGATCGGGTAGGAATCTGGGCTCCCAACTGTCCGGAATGGACGTTCACGCAATACGCGACGGCAAAGGTCGGCGCGATCCTGGTCAACATCAATCCGGCGTACCGCTCGCACGAGTTGCAGTACGTACTCGAGCAGGCCGGGATCTCGACGCTGGTGTCTGCGGCCAGCTTCAAGACCTCGGACTACGCGTCGATGATCGAGACGGTGCGGCCGCAGTGCCCGGATCTGACGTCGGTGCTCCTGCTCGGTTCACCCGAGTGGGACGCGGTGCTTGCAGACGGCTTGGCGGCGCAGGCAAGCGATCCGGCTCCGCTCGCCGCAGCCCAGGCCGCGTTGTCGGCCGACGACGCGATCAACATCCAATACACCTCGGGTACTACCGGTTTCCCGAAGGGCGCGACGCTCAGTCACCACAACATCCTCAACAACGGCTATTTCGTCGGCGAGTTGTGCCACTACAGCGAGGTCGATCGGGTGTGCATCCCGGTGCCGTTCTACCACTGCTTCGGCATGGTGATGGGCAACCTTGCGTGCACCAGTCATGGTGCTGCCATGGTCATTCCGGGTCCGGCTTTCGATCCGCGTGCTTCGCTCGAAGCCGTTCAGGCCGAAAAGTGCACGTCCCTCTACGGCGTTCCGACGATGTTCATCGCGGAGTTGGCGTTGCCGGACTTCGACAGCTTCGATCTGTCGTCCCTTCGCACCGGCATCATGGCGGGCTCGCCCTGCCCGGTCGAGGTGATGAAGCAGGTCATCGATCGCATGGGCATGTCGGAGGTGTCGATCTGCTACGGCATGACGGAGACCTCGCCGGTGTCGTTGCAGACCCGCTCGGACGATTCGATCGAGCAGCGCACCGAAACGGTCGGACGGGTAGGGCCGCATCTCGAGATCAAGATCGTCGATCCGGCAACCGGATTGACGGTGCCCCGTGGCGAGCCGGGTGAACTGTGCACGCGTGGTTACTCGGTCATGCTCGGATACTGGGAGAACCCGGAGAAGACCGCCGAGGCGATCGACGCTGCCCGGTGGATGCACACCGGAGACATCGGAGTCATGGACGAGGCCGGATACGTCGCCATCACGGGACGCATCAAGGACATGGTCATCCGCGGTGGCGAGAACGTCTATCCGCGTGAGATCGAGGAGTTCCTCTACACCCATCCCGACATTCTCGATGCGCAGGTCATCGGCGTACCCGACGCAAAGTACGGCGAGGAATTGATGGTGTGGGTCCAGATGCGCGAAGGTGCAGACGATCTCGACGCCGATTCGGTCCGCGCGTTCTGCACCGGCAAGCTCGCGCACTACAAGATTCCGCGGTACGTCCATGTCGTCGACGAGTTCCCGATGACAGTCACGGGCAAGGTCCGCAAGATCGCGATGCGAGAACAGGCGATCGAATTGATCGGTCAGGCCTGAGAGTATGTCCGCGAACCCAGGGGAGCGTGAGCCGGTACGCCCCGAGATCGCGCTCTCCTGGAAGCGTTCTCGACTCAGTGGCCTCGACCCGTCGTCGGCCATCGCCGTGGACACCGAGGAGCAGGACGGTGAGTCTCGTTTGCTCCGGGCCGCCGCACCCGTGCTCGACGAAGTTTCGCAACAGATCGCGGGCACCGGTTTCTGCGTGCTGCTTGCCGATCGCGAATGCCGCGTGGTCGCTTCGGTGTACTCCGACAGTCGCGTCGAGCGAACGATCGAGCGGTTGGGTGTCGTCAACGGCTCACGCTTCGGTGAAGAGCACGCCGGCACCAACGCGCTTGGTACACCCCTCGAGGTCGGACGAAGCGTGGTGATCCACGGTGACGAGCATTTCCTCGACAGCCTCAAGGGTTTGAGCTGCTACGGACAGCCGATCCTGCATCCCGTCACACGTCGTGTCGAAGGCATTCTCGACATGACCGGCGTTGTCTCGCAGGCCAACCCACTGTTCGCGCCCTTCCTTGCGCGTGCTGCAGCGGACATCGAGAAACGGCTGCTCGAAGGCTCGAAAGCATCGGAGCAGCGGCTGGTCGACGCATTCCAGCGAGTTTCACATCAGCGCCACATTGCCGTCGCGGCCATCGGCGACGACATCCTGCTGAGCAACCGAACCGCTTTGGATCTGCTCGACACCGCAGACCATGTATCGCTCCGTTCCTTGATTGCCGACCTGAATCCGGACCAATCACGATTGGTGACAGTCGAATTGGCGTCCGGCGCTCTGGCGCGAGTTCAAGCCGACCGGATTTCCGGGGCTGACGGTGGTGCGCTCTTCCTGGTCGAACCACTCCAACGGGAACGGGCACCGATCCGCAGAACGCACGAGCGGGCACCGTCTCCGGGCGAACGACTGCGGCGCGACCTGATGCGGGCGCGGGCAACCTCTGCCGCCGTGGCGATCTCTGGTGAAGCGGGATCCGGCCGAACCTCGGCAGCATCGGATGTCGTCGGCAGTGTCGATGCGAGTTGGCTCGATGCCACGCGAATCGCGTTCGACGGCCGTGAGCAGTGGGTCACCGATCTCGTGCGAGCAGCCCGTAAGCGTTCGGGCGTGGTCGTGATCGAACAGGTACAACTCCTTCCTGACTCGGTGTTGCCGCTGGTCGCAGACCTGATCGACGCCAGCGCCGAGGGGCCGAAAATCGTACTGACCAGCGGAGCGGCAGTTGATCTTCCGCCGACCATCGCCGCGCTGCTCTCACGATGCGCCTCCCGGGTTGTCATCACCCCACTGCGCGAGCGACAGGCTGAGATCGCCGAGTTGGCACAAGTCATGTTGGAGGGGATCTCGCCAGAACTGAGGTTGACCGCCAGCGCTGCCGAAGCACTCGCGGCGGCCAACTGGCCGGGCAACCTGGCCGAATTGCGCGTCGTGTTGAATCGCGCCTCGGATGAACGCTCGAGCAATCGCATCGACGTCGCTGATCTGCCCGAGGACTATCGCACCACGACCAAGGTGTCGCGGTTGGCAGGGCGGGAGAAAGCCGAGCGCCAGGCGATCATCGGAGCGTTGAAAGACTGCGGCGGCAACAAGGTTCACGCGTCGGCGCAACTCGGAATCAGCCGAAGCACTCTCTATACACGGATGCGGGCGCTCGACATCACTGTGTAGTTTGCTGTCCGACTTCAGTTGTACAAAGTTCGGACAGTTAGCACCCCTGGAAGCGCGGAAGTATGGCGTGCATCACATTCGCACCTCACTACTTCAGGGGAGTTTCCGATGACGGCAGTAGCCGAACACACCATCAGTTCAGCGGTACAGGGTTTCCTGAACGGACCGAAGAAGCTCTACATCGGCGGCGAATTCGTCGACGCCGCTTCGGGTCAGACCTTCGCGACGTACAACCCGGCTGACGGACAGAAGCTCGCAGACGTGGCACACGGTCAGGCTGAAGACATCGACCGCGCGGTACGTGCCGCTCGAACGGCTTTCGAGGACGGCCCCTGGTCACGTATGAAGGCAAACGAGCGCGAGCGGATGATCTGGCGCGTCGGCGACATTCTCAGTGCTCGTGCCGAGGAATTCGGTCAGCTCGAAGCTCTCGACAACGGCAAGTCCGTTGCCATCGCCACCGCCGTCGACGTAGCTTGGGCCGCAGACGTTTTCCGCTACTACGCGGGTTGGGCCACCAAGATCGAAGGCAGCACCGTCAACGTGTCGATGCCCTTCTCTCCGGGCGGCGAGTTCCACGCCTACACCCTGCGTGAGGCGATCGGCGTCTGTGGACTGATCGTGCCGTGGAACTTCCCGCTGCTGATGTCGTCGTGGAAGCTCGCCCCCGCGCTCGCCGCCGGCAACACGGTGATCCTCAAGCCCGCTGAGCAGACCCCGCTCACCGCACTGCTTCTCGCGGAGGTCTTCGAAGAAGCAGGCTTCCCGCCCGGTGTCGTCAACATCGTTCCCGGCTTCGGCGATGCAGGTGCTGCTCTGTCCGGCCACGACGACGTGGACAAGGTTGCGTTCACCGGTTCCACCGAGGTGGGTAAGAAGATCGTCGACGCCGCCAAGGGCAATCTGAAGAAGGTTACGCTCGAGCTCGGTGGCAAGAGCCCCAATATCGTGTTCGCCGACGCCGATTTCGATTCCGCGGTGGAGGGTTCGCTCAACGCGTGGCTGTTCAACCACGGACAGTGCTGCGTTGCGGGTACTCGTCTGTACGTCGAGGACACCATCTTCGAGAAGTTCACCGAGGCCGTCGCGCACGCAGCGAGCCAGGTCAAGATCGGGCCCGGCCTCGATCCCACCACCCAGCTCGGACCGCTGGTCTCGCAGGAGCAGTTCGACAAGGTGACCGGCTACCTGCGTGAGGGAATCGCCGACGGCGCACGTGCACTGACGGGCGGCAACCGCTGGGGCGATCAGGGCTACTTCGTCGAGCCGACCGTCTTCGTTGACGTCAAGCCCGAATTCTCCATCGTTCAGGAGGAGATCTTCGGACCCGTCGTGGCGGCGCTGCCGTTCAACGCGGACGACGGACCGATCACTGCCGCAAACGATTCCATCTACGGCTTGGCCGCCGGCATCTGGACCCGGGACATTTCCAAGGCTCACCGCACGGCGAAGCGCTTGAAGGCCGGTTCGGTGTGGATTAACCAGTACAACGGCTTCGACACTGCAATGCCCTTCGGTGGATACAAGCAGTCCGGCTGGGGCCGCGAGCTCGGCGCTTCGGCTATCGATCTCTACACCCAGACCAAGGCCGTCAACATCGCTCTCTGACCGACCCCATCGCTCATTCTCTCGTCCGACAATCAAGGAGATCACCAGTGAAGACCAAAGCTGCTGTACTGCTCGAGCCCGGAAAGCCTTTCGAGATCATGGAACTCGACCTCGACGGCCCGGGTGTGGGTGAGGTACTGATCAAGTACACCGCTGCCGGACTGTGCCATTCGGATCTGCACCTGACCGACGGTGATCTCCCGCCGCGTTACCCGATCGTCGGCGGACACGAAGGCTCGGGCATCGTCGAAGAGGTCGGCCCAGGCGTCACGAAGGTCAAGCCGGGCGACCATGTCGTGTGTAGCTTCATCCCCAACTGCGGCACCTGTCGCTACTGCTCGACCGGTCGCCAGAACCTCTGCGACATGGGTGCCACCATCCTCGAAGGCTCGATGCCCGACGGTTCCTTCCGTTTCCACGGCAACGGAATGGATTTCGGCGGAATGTGCATGTTGGGAACGTTCTCCGAGCGCGCCACCATTTCTCAGCACTCGGTAGTCAAGATCGACGACTGGCTTCCCTTGGAGACAGCGGTGGTCGTCGGCTGCGGCGTGCCTTCGGGTTGGGGAACGGCAGTAAATGCCGGTAACCTTCGCGCCGGTGACACCGCTGTGATCTACGGCATCGGTGGTCTCGGCATCAACGCCGTCCAGGGCGCCGTTTCGGCCGGCTGCAAGTACGTCGTTGTGGTCGATCCGGTTGCTCTCAAGCGTGAGACCGCACTGAAGTTCGGTGCAACCCATGCCTTTGCAGACGCCGAGAGCGCTGCTGCCAAGGTCAACGAGCTGACGTGGGGACAGGGTGCCGACGCTGCGCTCATCCTTGTCGGCACCGTCGACGAGGACGTGGTCAGTGCAGCGACGGCAGTGATCGGCAAGGGTGGCACCGTGGTGATCACGGGACTCGCCGACCCCGCCAAGCTGACCGTTCACGTGTCGGGTACCGACCTGACGCTGAATCAGAAGACGATCAAGGGCACGTTGTTCGGGTCCATGAATCCGCAGTACGACATCGTGCGACTGCTGCGTCTCTACGATGCCGGTCAGCTCAAGCTCGACGAACTGATCACCAACACCTACAGCCTCGAAGACGTCAACAAGGGCTACCAGGATCTACGTGACGGCAAGAACATCCGTGGCGTGATCATTCACGACAAGTAACCCCAAGTGCTGTGCGCCTTTATTAACCGCCCGCGGTTAATAAAGGCGCACAGCACTATTTCTTGGCTTTCGACAAAATCTGCATCAACTGAAGTAGCGCCGAGAACTTCGCGAACGCCGAGCGCGAGACCACCGGACCGAAAGCCGCGGTGTCGGTTGCGTCGAAGGCGTCGAGCAGATCGCGGAAACTTTCGACCTGTTTGACCATCGCGTCGAGATCGACGTGCGTGACTGTGTCGGCGTCACGCAGAGCGAGCAGGTACTGCGGCGCCGTCACCAAGGCGACCGCCGGTATCTTCCGCTCGAACAACGGTTCACCCTCACCGAAATGAATGACCGGTCCTGGCGCCACGATTCGGCGATCGCCTGCCCCGATGTCGCGCCACAGCGGTGCAACGATGTCGTGTACTTCCCGACTCGTCGCGTAGAGCAGTTCCGGTTCCGGAGTGGTCTCCAACGAATAGCTGCCGGTCGAGGTGTTCTCGGTATCACCCAGTGCGCCGAGGTGTTCGATTGCGATCCCCGCTACTGCGCGCGCCTGACCGTCTTCGCCCTTCCACATCTCGGGGTGTGCTTCGAGCCAGGTGGACGTTGCCTGTCCGTGCTTGGACACCGCTGGAATGCGAAGGTGGCCGGTCGTCAGCACAAAAACGTACGACCGTCGATGCGGCTGCGCGACGGCGTGACGCGCCAAGGCCAACATTCCCAGATGCCCGTTCTCCTCGACGCCGTTGGTTCCGTCGCTGTGAGTGATGAGCAGAATCGTCTCTTCCGGTGATGTCCCCGGGGATACCGCCCACACCGTGTCGGTCCGGGTGTCCGGATGCAGAGTTGCATCCAGAACCAGAGTGGCCCGCTGGCCGGAACGAGCTGCAGCGACAACCTTCCTGCCCTCGTCGCCGGCCACCCAGACGGCGGGGATGTCGTGGTACGGCTGCGTGAACGGAAGATATTGTCCCAGTGCGTTGTCCGGAGCGATGTCACGCCACACCGCGATCACGCCGAGCACTCCGGCTTTGCGGGCCTTGTCGATTTTCGGGCCAAGAAGGGTTGCGGAGAGAACCGGATTTCGAAGTGTCTCGTCGGTGGCGATCGGACCCCACTCGCTGACCAGTAGCTTGCGGGGGAGATCGATGTGCGGGACCTCGATCACTGCGATCGCGCCCTTGGCCAAGGACCACTTGGGGCGTCGCGCGCTGACGTAGACCAGGGGAGCGGAGATTCCCTGTGGCCCGGTCAATCCGGAGTAGGGGAATGCGGACGAAACTCTGATCGGTCCCGTCGGCAATTCGATGCGAAGTCCGTCAGGTGTCGCCGGTAGATCCCAGCGTTCGAAAGTGTGTGAATCACGCCGGACTTCGAGGCCCAGTTCGGTCAGTTCGTTCGCGACTTCTTCCACCACCGCGTGGTGTGAAGGTGATCCCGTCAATCGTGGGCCCAGCGCGTCGAGTCGCTGTTGGCCTGCAAGGAGGAGATCGCGATCGACGGCCTGGCCGTGATTCATGGGATTGCCTTTCGTACTACGCGACGTCTGCTCTGGTGAGGCGCCTGCCCGTGTCGTGTCCACGGTACCGAGCGGTCTGAAAAGGACTCGGAGAGCGCGCCGGATATGCCGTTTTCGCAGATATACCAGGTGCCAACGAGCCGGTCGGTCCGTACCGTATGACCTTGGCACCGAAAGACTCCGTGTTCTTCGGACAGACCAGTCCACGGCGAGAGAGGCCTACGTTGGCTACGTATCTTTACAGGTTGGGGAAGTTCGCTTTCCGCCACAAGTATCTTGTGGTGGCCGCGTGGATTATCGTGATCGCGGTGGTGGGGGGCGCTATCAGCGCCACAAATCCGACGTTCTCCAAAGAATTCAACCTTCCGGGCACCGATTCACAGCGTGCGACCGAGTTGATGAACGAGAACTTTGCAGCTGCAGCGGAGCAGCAAACTCAGGCGTCGACCAGTATTCTCATCGCGGCAGACGACGGGCTTGCCGCGCACAGCGATCAGATCGATCAGTTGATCGCGCAGGCGAAGACGTTGCCGGACATCGTCGATCCCGAGAAGATCGTCAATCCGGTCACTCTCGCGGAGGCCAATCCAGCGGTGGCGTCGGCCGTTCTCGGCGACAACGGCAAGGTCGGGCTGATCCAGCTCAATCAGTCGATTCGCATCGAGGATCAGACGCAGGCCAACAAGACCGCGTTCCTCGACTTGATGGCAAAGTTCCGCACCGGCGGCTTGCAAGTCGAAGGAACCGGCTCGATGATGCAGGTGCAGGCCGCGGGCGGTCTGTCGGAGATGCTCGGCTTCGCGGTGGCGTTCATCGTGATGATCGTGGCGTTCGGTGCACTCATCGCGGCGTTCATCCCGTTGTTCACTGCAATTCTGGGAATTGCGCTGGCCACTCTTACTGTCACCCTCGGCTCGGGCTTCTTCGACATCAACGAAGGCGTCACGGGAATCGTCACGATGATCGGCATCGCAGTCTCGATCGACTACGCGTTGTTCATCGTGTCGCGTTACCGCAGTGAGCTCAATTTGGGCGGAACGAGGGAAGCCGCTGCCGGGCGCGCAGTGGGTACTGCCGGTTCGTCTGTCGTATTCGCAGGCCTGACAGTGGTGGTTGCGCTGGCGGCCCTGGCGGTGGTCGGGGTTCCGATGATCACGCAGATGGGAATCTCGGCAGCGGTTGCCGTCATCATCGCTGTGCTCGGCGCAATCACATTGATCCCAGCGGTTCTGGGTATCTTCGGCCGATTCGCGTTCTCGCCTCGTATCCCCGGGCTGCGCCACGGTGACGAGCCCGAGACGATGGAATCCAACGGACATCGCTGGGCCAAGATAGTCACCAAGTACCCGTGGCCGATCGCGGGTGCTGCGCTGGTGCTTCTGGTGATCGCGGCTATTCCGATGACGAAGCTCGAACTCGGACTCTCGTTCACTCAGGACGAAGAGCGGCCGGCACTTGCCCTGTTGCAACGTGGGTTCGGTGAAGGCGTCAATGGCGAATTGTTCGTCGTGCTCGACGCGCCTGACGGCACCGACATCACCGCGATTGCCGAAGGCACTGTCGCGCACATCAAGGGCATCGACAACGTCGCAACTCCGGATCAGTTGATGTGGGTCGGAAACGGACCGGACGCAGCAAACCCGATGGCGGGCGCCAACTCTGCGCTGATCGCGGTCACCCCGCAGATGTCGCCGAGCGGCCCCGAAACCCACGAGCTGATGAATCAGATCCGGGATTACGGATCGACGGTGAAATCGGAAGGCGCAGAACTCGGTGTAGCGGGGCAAACCGCGATCGTTGCCGACATGTCGTCGAAGCTCAGTTCCGCGCTCATCCCGTATCTCATCGTGGTTGTGGGGCTGGCGTTCATCATCATGATGGTCGTCTTCCGCTCGATCCTGGTGCCGCTGACCGCAACTCTCGGATTCCTGTTTTCCGTCTGTGCGACCTTCGGCGCCACGGTGGCCATCTTCCAGGAGGGCGACTTCGGGCTGATCGAGCACACACAACCCATCATCTCGTTCCTGCCGATCTTCATGATCGGTGTGGTCTTCGGGTTGGCGATGGACTATCAAGTGTTCCTCGTGACGCGAATGCGCGAGGAATACGTGCACGGATTGTCGGCCAAGGACGCCATCATCTCCGGCTACACCCATGGTGCTCGCGTGGTCGCGTCGGCGGCCATCATCATGATCTCCGTGTTCGGCGCATTCATGCTGTCCTCGGAGACGACAAGCAAGATGATGGGCTTCGGCCTCGCGGCGGCAGTCTTCTTCGACGCCTTCATCATCCGCATGATCGTGATACCTGCGGTCATGTCGATTCTCGGTGATTCAGCGTGGAAGTTGCCGGCGTGGCTCGACAAGATCCTGCCGAACGTCGACATCGAGGGTGAAGCGATTCGACGGATTCCGATCGAGCAGGATCCGGATTCCGATCCAGATCCGAATCAGGTGCCTGTGAGGGTGTAAGCACTCGGGTCGTTAGAACGGGGTGCCGGTTGCACAGCAACTGGCACCCCGTTCTTCTGTGTTCATACGGAGCCCGCGCGATAGGAAACCATCCGGTTGGTAACAGAAATTGCTGTGATCGCGACAGGAATTCCAGAGGCGACGCGCATCGGGGGCGAGCCGTGACGGTGACTGCGAGGGTACGTGTCGAAGGAGCAAACCGATTCGAATCGGGTGGAGAAGTGGACCTTCGCGCTGACGGTCGTCTCCCTGATCGCCGGCGGGACAGTGGTTGCCGGGCTGGTGGATCGGTGGATCAGTTCGCCGTCCGATGACATCTCGGTAGCTGCGACTTCGTCGATCAGCATAACGTCCACACCGGAAGAGATGGCGCCGGAGGACCTGCCTGAATTCTCGTACGTCACGCCGAGCGCGGTGTACCCGACCACGATTCCGGGTTGTGAAAGCGTCGAAGCGCCGGACGACGAACAGGGAATCTCGATCTTCACATCGACAGGTGGCGACGACGCGTACGACGACCCACGTTTTCCGTGGTTTTCCGGCGCCAAAGCTGTATCGATGTCGGATGCGGTCGCCGATGCGATTCCGGACGGCGTCGAGATCAAGTTCGCCAGTCCGAGCCGATCACTCCAGTTCGGTCCGATCTCGGCACCGTCGACCTCGGACGAGTTGCCCGAGGGATGGACGATCGAGGATCTGGCGTCCACTGATGCGTCGGCGACAATACTTCGAGGCGAGGCCAGTGGTGGACTGTCGGTCTCGGTCAACAGCAGTAAGGCGCCGGTTCCTCCGTGCATTGCCGGTTCTCTCGTCGAACGTCGCTCACTCGCCGATGGTTCAGTTGTGGACGTGCAGGACTCGTGGAGTGAAATCAACGGACAACGCACTCTCTCTCGTTCGGCGTTCCTTTACGGCATCGATGGCACACGAGTTCACGCCTATCTCGATGACACTGCCGATCGAGTCGGCGCCGAGGTTCAGGCAAGCGGCGCGCTTCCACTGACCATCGACGAACTGGTGTCCTTGGTCAGCCTGCCGCAACTGCGAATCACGACGCCTGCTCCGCCGGGTACGGCACCGCTTTCGCCCGGGTGCCACGGGATCCCCCGAGACCCTGGCGACGTGGCCGAACTCGATCGCGCGACGATCGAACGTCTCAACGCGGTACTCGAAGTCAGATGGCGCGCTGTACCTCCGGGTTTTCCGATTCTTGATACCGGACCGGGCACTTTGACGGTGGCGGAGAATGACAAGTCCACTGCATGCCAGAGACTTCTCACCCGGACGGGAGACAGCGAGTCGACGCTCAACATGACAATTACCGGCGGACAACCACTCCCTACGGAGCCCAACAAATACGACCCTTCCTACGACGGGCACCCCTTGGATGTCGTGACGCGACCGGATGGATCCGTGATCGAGCGAGACGAACGGAACTACGCGACCGTGCCCATGACAAATGACGGCTCGAAAGCAGAATCGACGCAGGAAACGAGTAGGTCGGTGGTCGTCAGCCGCCCGAATGGGACCCAAGTCTCGGTTTCGTCGTCGGCTGCGATCCCGAACGTGCCGATGACGTTCGAGCAGTTGGAGTTTCTCGCGACGACCGAAGGCTTGGAGATTCGATGAGCACCAGATTCTCCCCGAAATCGCGACTTCGGATCGCGGCCGCCGCAGCCGTAGTCACCGTCACTGCCGCCATCGCCACGGTGGTCACGTCGACGAGTTCCGACCCGACAGCGATCTCGTCGCAGCTATGGAGCGTCGAGGCCTCCGAGATTCTCGGGCGCGAGTTCGCGATCTTCCGGAGCCCGCTTGTTGGAACCGAATTCAACATGGACATGGGCGGATTCATCGACGCCGGATCACTCGTGGTCACGATGATCGGTATGCCGGACCGCCAGGCATACTCGTTGGACGACGCGGAATTGGTCGCACTCGATGCCGACAACGGCACTGTCCGTTGGCGCACGTCGGCGGTCGACGTCGGTGGTTGCTCCGAGACTCTGCTCGGCAGTTCGGTGCTGTGTTTCTCCGGGCCGTACGTATCCGGTGGTTCGTACTCACTTTTCGACATCGAGACAGGAGAGCGTCGAGACATCAAGACGCCGTGGGCACCGATCATCGCGGTTATCTCGGGTGACACGGTCCTCGCGCTCGAGGGTGATATCGAGAGCAACGACGTTCGCGTGCACAGCGGAACCGTCGACGATCCGGAAGCGAACTGGTCCAAAGCGTTCGACGTCGGTGGATCGTGGGAAGCCGGATACGTCGATCCGGTGATGTCGGTGCACGGCGCTCTGGGCGTGATCACTCTCGACGAGTCTCTGGGATTCGATCTGAAGACGGGTGAACAGCGCTGGGTGCACGGTTACTCCACCTGCTCGACCGCGCACACATCGTCGGACGGCGTGACATTGGTGTCGGATGGCGGTTGCGAAGGCAATGGCCGTCCGACAAGTGAGTACGCGCTCGATCAGAACGGGCGCGAGTTCGCCAGGACAGACGAACTGCCCTCGGAGTCCTCGTACTACGGCGGGCGATACAGCCGAGATAATCCCGCAGGAGGATCGACTCCGATCATTCTGGGACACAGCGGTTTCGACCGGACTTCGGGTGAGAAGTTGTGGTCCAACAGTGAAGTCTTCGACACCGCACAGTCGTTGGCGGTGATCGGCAACGTGGTTGCCGTGACCCGTTCTGGTTCCGAGCCCGAGGTCCAGTTCGTGGACCTGCTCACCGGTGAGGTCCTGTGGCGATCGAACGCCGAGCGCGCCGGGGAGGTTGTCTGGCACGGCGATGTCGTTATCGACGAGGGAAACGTCTACGGAACGAATGTCCGTACAGGCCAACGTAGTTGGGAAATTCGGGTGGACCGGGACGGGGACGACGAGTTCACGCCTTGGATGATGCCGCGCGAGCTGTGGGCGGGGGAGAAGGTGCTATTGCGTTCCAGTGAAGACCGCATCACGGCGTTGAAACTGTCGTGAAATTCGGTGGCTGCGAACCTTCGGTGATTAGCGAAATTCGATGGGTTACTGGTGAACTGGCATGATTCGACCTTTCGACATGCCGAACAAGCGCCTGAACTCCAGGCGCTCCTGCTCGAAGTTGTAGATGCGGTAGACGGGCCACACGAGCGCGTGGAGCATCGAGTCGCCCCAGATGGTCAGTTTGAGGCGCCAATTCATGATGTTGTGAAGGTGCAGAACCGATTCGGATGCTTGGTTGTACTTCAGGTACTCCAACGGAGGGGTTTCACCGCGTCGACCGGACGTTTCTGCTCGCATGTCGGCGATCTGACCGATCGTCATCCCTTCCTCCCGAAGGCACAGTGAAAGGTCGATATCTTCGTGGATGTCCGGCCGGTCACTGACTTGCTCGCGGACGGACAGCCATGCGCTCTTTCTGATCGCCATGTTCGCTCCGGCGACAGCGAGTACTTGACGTTCGCAATCGAACTTCCCCTGTTTCACCTGCCTGTCCAGTGCGTAGCGGTGGATTCGAGCAAACGGCGATTCGAAGAGGTAGGTGAGTCCGGCAACCGCTGAATGAGCGGTGCTGCGTTGGAAGAAACCCTTGACCGCATCTGCCCATCCCGGTTGTACTCGTGTGTCCGCGTCGATACGACCGATGATGTTGCCGGTCGAGGCGTCGAAGCCCGCGTTCCGGGCGTGTACGACGCCTTGGCGGGCCTCGAAGACATATCTGACTTTGTCGTACTTCTCGGCGAACTCCTGGATGATCGATGCAGTACCGTCCGTCGAGTTGTTGTCGACAATCAGAATCTCATCGATTTCCGACTGGGTCAGTAGACGCTCGACGCAGCCGGAAACCGCGTTCTCTTCGTTGAATACCGGAACAACCACCGAAAGTCGATTAGTGGACAAGTGTTCAATATCCTGCATGGATGCGGTCACTGTATTCCTTTGCTGGGCAATCGGGTCCAGTCCTTCGCAAAGGTTACGATAGCAATAGGTGACCATTCGGACAATTTGAACCGAGGGCCATATGACCAATCCTGCAACAGCTTATTGCGGGAAACTATCAGCATAAGTGCAGCTGGCATGGCATAAATGCATGCAGAATAAGCCTTTCGGAACTGATTGATTTTTACCCACTCGAGTCTATTCGTCGGTCGAACACCGGACTTTAGTCCTTCTAATTCCGGCAAATATAATGCTGCCCGTTCGCTGAATTGTGAATCGCCACTGCGGCAACCGCCGGGCAATATCTGGATGTCGCAAGTTGCTTTTCAGTGAAGTGGAGTCGGTGCAGCGCAAGTGTCGTATTTGTAGATTCAACGGTCCCTCGTCGGCCGGGTTGTCGCCATCTGCAAATATTTGCTTTTGTAGCTGTCGGTCTGGATTTTCCAGTGAAGTCTGCCCCCCGCGACTCTTCAGCACCGATTTCCGATGTGCAAACAGCAGCCGGCACCTACCTATCGGGTCAGGATGCCTTCGGTTTCGGGTGCCGGAACGGTTTTCCCCGTGATCGAATCGACTTCCTCGAGCGGTGGAACGTCTTCTCCGTCGAGCACTCGGCGCATGCGCTCCTTGTCGAGCTGCCCCTCCCAATTGGCGACCACGAAGGTTGCGACACAGTTCCCGAGCAGGTTCACCGACACCCGCATCGAATCCATGATTCGATCGGCGCCCAGTAGGAGAGCGACTGCGGCAACTGGAATTGCGCCGTGACCGATTGCGGCCACGGTGGCCGACAGCGCCAGGAATGACGATCCCGGCACGCCGGCCATTCCCTTCGAGGTGAGCATCAGAACCAGGACGGCAGTGATCTGTTCACCGAGTGTCAGGTCCACGCCGAGTGCCTGCGCCAGAAACAGCATGCATATCGACAGGTACAGCGTCGCGCCGTCGAGATTGAACGAGTAGCCGGTAGGCACCACCAATCCTGTTGTAGTGCGCGAGCATCCGGCGTTGGTGAGCTTGACCATGATTCGGGGCAGAACTACTTCGGTCGACGCCGTTCCCAAAGCGAGGAAGAGTTCGTCCTTGATGTACTTGACGAACTTCCACAGGTTCACGCCCGCGAGGTACCTGACTATCGCGGCCAGGATGAGGATGAACAGGACGGCGGCGAGATAGCATGCGGCGATCAGCTTTCCGTAACTTCCGAGCGAAGCGATCCCGTACTGACCGACGATGTACGCCATCGCGCCCAAAGCGCCCAACGGCGCCAGTCTCATGATCCAGCCGATAATCGTGAAGAACAGATGGCTCAGACGATCGACGAGTTCGAACACGATCGGTGGTCCACTCTCGCCCGCCTTGGCCAATGCGAGCCCGAACAGTACGGCGAAGAAGAGGACTTGGAGGAGTGCGTTCTCGGCGAAGGCCGAAACTATCGACACCGGAATGATATTGAGCAGGAATTCGACGGTGTGGGGAAGTTCGCCACTTCCGGTCTTGGCGGCCACGGCGTCCGCACCGTTCGCCAGCGTCTCCGGATCGATGTCGAATCCCGCACCCGGCTTCATCAGATTTCCGATGAGCAGCCCGAACAACAGGGCGAAGGTGGTCACGACCTCGAAGTAGATGAGTGCTTTGACGCCGATACGCCCCACGGCCTTCAGATCCCCGACGTGGGCGATCCCGATCACAACGGTGCAGAAGATGATCGGCGCGATCAGCATTTTGATCAGCTTGATGAACCCGTCGGCGAGGGGCTTGAGGTTCGCGCCGAATTCCGGCCACAACCAGCCGATGAGAACACCGATGACGATAGCGGCGATCAATTGCACGAACAGTGATCGGTACCAGGGCGGCTTGTTGGCGAGTCGCGCGAGCTCGCTGTTCGGCAGTTTTACGGAAGTTGGCATGGATGGGAACGGTAGGTCCGCTTGATTGCGAAAAAATAACTCGCGAATGTCGTGGATGTAACGCGTCGAGGTTGCATCTCGGACAACAATTCGGTCAACAAGCGACAGTTGTGTGTGACTGTGGTTATTGTTTCTCTGAGCGGTGATCTTCCGTCCGCGTGCATGCACGACGTGTGAGAGGGGCTGTCATGGGGCAAATTATCGGAACCATCATTTTCGGCGCAGTCATCGGAATCCTGGCTCGTCTCGTACTGCCAGGTAAGCAGCAGTACGGCATGATCGTGACCGTCGTGCTGGGTATCGCCGGAGCGCTTATCGGGTACTGGGTCTGGGGAGCGATCTCGGACAAGGGCGACACGGGTGGAATCGACTGGATCCGCTGGATCATCAGCATCGCCGCGGCGGCCGTGCTCTCGATCGGCTACAGCGCCGTCACGGGCAAGAAATAGCAAGCCAACGCAATTCGCGAAGTGCGCCCTCCCGAAGTTCGGGAGGGCGCACTTTTGGTTTGCCCTAGTTGTCCGACCCCAGTTGTGAGCGAACGGCACTTTCGTCGCCTCAGATGCGCCGAAAGGCGCGTTCGCTCAGGGGAGGGGGACCGAATTCAGAGCGCCCGTCGCTGAAGATGCAGCGCCTCGAGGAACTGCGCCGGCAGATCCTGCTCGAGGATTTCGTCGTCAGGATGCGGTAGCGCTTTGATTTTGGCGAACTCGTCGTTGAGTCGTTCCATCTTGACGTCCAGGCGGTGTGCCGCGGCTGCAGCCTCGGTGAGTTCGTCGAGGAGTTCGACGGGAACCTCGCGGTTGTACTTGTAGTAGATCTTGTGTTCGAGGCTCGCCCAGAAATCCATCGCGATCGTGCGGATCTGAAGTTCGATCGGTACGTGCCTGACGCGGTCACTCATGAAAACCGGGACCTCGACGATCAAGTGCAAGCTCTTGTAGCCGTTGGGTTTCGGATCGGCGATGTAGTCCTCGCGCTCGATCACCCGAAGGTCCGTCTGGCTGGTGAGCATCTCGGCGATTCGGTACGTGTCGGAAATGAAGCTGCAGGTGATACGTACTCCAGCGATGTCGAAGATGTTCTTCGAGATGTCGTCGATCGTGAGCGGGATGTTCAGGCGTTGAGCCTTACGCAGGATGCTGTCCGGCGACTTGACCCGTGACGTCACGTGTTCGATGGGGCTGTACTGATTGATGTGAGTGAACTCGTCCTTGAGGATGTTCACCTTGGTCATCAGTTCGGAGATTCCGAATTGGTACAACATCATGAAGCGGGAGAACTCGGTCCGCAGTTCGGCGAAATCGGCCCTGCTGACCCCACTGCTGTCTTCCACGTTCGGCACCCTCATCTGTTAGCTGGTGTAACCAGTCTGCCACCGATTGTGCCGTGTCCGGTTTCAGTGGGTGCGCAGTGCGGCGAGCGTCATATCCCGCAGGACTCGACGCGCGCGTGCCGGCGAAGCGGGGTTGGCGCTGTGAGGGGTCGAGTTGATCAGACCGAAGGTGGCATGCGCTTTGATTCGTGCGTCCGCCTGATCGAGTTGGGGATCGAGTTGCTCGAGCACCCCGACCCACACCTCGACGTACTTGCGCTGCGTCTGGCGTACCTGTCGACGCGCGTCGGCCGGCAGGCTTTCGAGGTCGCGGTCCTGGATGCGGATCAGGTCCGGCTCGCCGAGCGCGAAGTCGAGGTGGAACTCCACCAGTGCGTCGAGTGCGGCGCTCGGTGAGTCCGCTGCCTCCGCTGCCGCAGAGCCGCCTTCGTGCAGGCGCGTGCTGATGCCGACGAGAAGTTCCACGAGGACGGCATCCTTGTTGGGGAAATGCCGGTACACGGCCGGGCCGCTGATGCCGACGGCGGCGCCGAGGTCTTCGAGTCGCACACTCACGAATCCGCGCTCGGCGATCAACCGGGCGGCGGCGTCCAAGAGCTGACGTCGACGGTCGGCCTTCATCTGATCGCGTCGCGTCGGAGCTGCTACCTGCTCAGAGGTCATTCTCTCGATCTTTCTTCGCTTGTGTTCTGGACAACTCAGTTAATCATAGTTAATCTAGTTTCAGTTATCGAGCATTAACTCATGGCGAAGGCGGCGGGATGACTCCCAGTGGAATCACGCAAGGATCGGGCTACCGGTCCGATCACACCGTTCTGGTGGACGAACTGAAGAAGAAACTGGCGCAAGCAGCGCTGGGTGGCAACCAGCGCTCTCGCGAGCGTCACGTGAGCAGAGGGAAGTTACTGCCGCGAGATCGCGTCGACTCGCTGCTCGACCAGGGCAGCCCGTTCCTCGAGCTGTCCCCACTGGCGGCCAACGGCCTGTACGACGACGAGTGCCCGGGCGCCGGCGTCATCACCGGTATCGGTCGTGTGTCGGGTCGCGAGTGCGTCATCGTTGCCAACGACGCGACGGTCAAGGGCGGCACCTACTACCCGATGACGGTGAAGAAGCACCTGCGCGCGCAGGAAGTTGCGCTGCAGAACAACCTTCCCTGCATCTACCTCGTCGACTCCGGCGGCGCCTTCCTGCCGCGCCAGGACGAGGTCTTCCCGGACCGTGAGCACTTCGGCCGGATCTTCTACAACCAGGCGACCATGAGCGCCAAGGGGATTCCCCAGATCGCCGCGGTTCTCGGTTCGTGCACCGCGGGCGGCGCCTACGTGCCCGCGATGAGCGACGAAGCAGTGATCGTCCGCAACCAGGGCACCATCTTCCTCGGCGGCCCGCCGCTGGTGAAGGCAGCCACCGGCGAGATCGTGACGGCGGAAGAGCTCGGCGGCGGCGACCTGCACTCCAAGGTTTCCGGCGTCACCGACCACCTGGCCGAGGACGACCGCGACGCACTTCGGATCGTGCGCAACATCATTGCCACGCTCGGCCCCCGGTCCGAGCGCCCGTGGGACGTCATCTCCACGGTTCCGCCCGTCGCCGATCAGAGCGAGCTGTACGACGTCGTTCCGACTGATCCCCGTACTCCGTACGACGTGCACGAGGTCATCACCAAGCTCGTCGACGGTGGCGCGTTCCAGGAGTTCAAGGCTGAATACGGCAAGACGCTCGTCACCGGTTTCGCGCACATCGAGGGCCACCCGGTCGGCATCATCGCCAACAACGGCGTGCTCTTCGGCGAATCCGCCATGAAGGGAGCACATTTCATCGAACTGTGTGACAAGCGCAGTGTGCCGCTGCTGTTCCTGCAGAACATCGCGGGCTTCATGGTGGGACGCGACTACGAGGCCGGCGGCATCGCCAAGCACGGCGCCAAGATGGTCACGGCAGTCGCGTGTGCGCGGGTCCCCAAGCTGACAGTTGTCATCGGCGGCTCGTACGGCGCCGGCAACTACTCCATGTGTGGACGCGCGTATTCACCTCGCTTCCTGTGGATGTGGCCGAACGCGCGCATCTCGGTCATGGGCGGCGAGCAGGCAGCTTCGGTGCTCTCGACGGTTCGTAGCGAGCAGCTCGACAGCGCGGGTAATCCGTGGTCGGCCGAGGACGAAGAATCCTTCAAGGCGCCGATCCGCGAGCAGTACGAGGCTCAGGGCAATCCGTACTACTCCACTGCGCGGCTGTGGGATGACGGTGTCATCGATCCCGCAGATACCAGAACTGTTCTCGGCCTGGCCCTTTCGGTGTGCGCGAACGCGCCGATCGAGCCGGTCTCCTACGGCGTCTTCCGGATGTGAGCGAAATGACTGAGTTGCGCACTATCGATACTGTTCTCGTGGCCAACCGCGGTGAGATCGCGGTTCGCGTGATCCGCACGTTGCGTGAGTTGGGAATTCGCAGCGTCGCCGTCTACAGCGACGCCGACGCGAATGCTCGCCACGTCCGCGAGGCCGACACTGCCGTCAACATCGGACCGGCCGCGGCGCGTGAAAGCTACCTCGTCATCGACAAGGTCATCGACGCTGCCAAGTCCACCGGTGCTCAGGGTATTCACCCCGGTTACGGCTTCCTGTCGGAGAACTCGGCATTCTCGGCTGCCTGTGCGGCTGCCGGAATCGCCTTCCTCGGCCCCTCCGAGCACGCCATCGAGGTGATGGGTGACAAGATCACCGCGAAGAATGCGGTTGCCGCGTTCGACGTGCCGGTGGTCCCGGGTATCGCTCGCCCGAATCTGACCGACGAAGAACTGATCGCAGCGGCCGAGGACATCGGCTACCCGGTGTTGGTCAAGCCTTCGGCAGGCGGCGGTGGCAAGGGAATGCGCCTGGTCGAGGATCCGGCCAACCTGGCCGAGGCTCTTCGCAGTGCCCGTCGTGAGGCCGCGTCGTCGTTCGGCGACGACACCCTGTTCCTCGAGCGATTCGTCCTGCGGCCCCGGCACATCGAGGTCCAGGTTCTCGCCGACCAGCACGGCAACGTCGTCCACCTCGGTGAGCGCGAATGCAGCCTGCAGCGGCGTCACCAGAAGGTCATCGAAGAGGCTCCGTCGCCGCTGCTCGATCAGGTGACCCGTGACCGGATCGGCGCGGCAGCCTGCAACACCGCTCGAAGCGTCGATTACACCGGCGCCGGCACCGTGGAGTTCATCGTCTCCGCCGACAAGCCGGACGAGTTCTTCTTCATGGAGATGAATACCCGACTGCAGGTCGAGCATCCCGTCACCGAAATGGTGACCGGACTGGATCTGGTCGAATGGCAGGTCCGTGTGGCAGCAGGGGAGAAGTTGGCCTTCTCCCAGAGTGACATCACGCTGACCGGGCACGCCATCGAAGCTCGTGTGTACGCGGAGGATCCGGGCCGTGGATTCCTGCCGACCGGCGGCAGCGTCGTCGATCTGGTCGAGCCGTCAGGTTCCGGCGTGCGCGTCGATTCCGGACTGCTCGCGGGCACCGTCGTCGGCAGTGACTACGACCCGATGCTCAGCAAGGTCATCGCCCACGCTCCCGACCGCGCGGGCGCACTGCGCAAGCTCGATCGCGCACTCGGTGACACCGCAGTGCTCGGAGTCGTGACCAACATCGAATTCGCACGGTTCCTCCTCGCTGATCCGGATGTGATCGCGGGCAACCTCGACACCGGTCTGCTCGATCGTCGCGTCGAAGACTTTGTCGCAGCCGACGCCTCCGACGAGGTACTCATTGCTGCCGCGGCGTATCGCTGGCTCTCGCGGTGGACAACTTCGGAATCCGTTGATCCCTGGGACGTCCCGAGTGGGTGGCGCGTCGGAACTCCCGCTCCGACCAGCATCAGGCTCTCCGCCGGCACCCGAACGGCGCACGTTGCGATCGTCGGCGTTCCCGCGGATGCAAAGGTCGAGGTCGAAGGTTCACAGCCTCGCGCATTCAGCGCGACCCTGACGGGATCCGAACTGGCGGTGGTGATCGACGGACGTCGACGCACGTTTGTCGTCGCCCAGACCGATGGCGGTCTGTGGCTGGCAGGCGGCGGAACCTGGCACGTGCGCGAGGTAGCCGAAGTCAGCGTTCGCGGTGAGGACAAGCATGCCGGTGACGCCGAAATCGCCAGCCCCATGCCCGGTGCCGTCATCGCAGTCAACGTCGAGAACGGCGCGGCAGTGAGCGCGGGACAACCACTCGTCGTGGTCGAGGCCATGAAGATGGAGCACTCCTTGACGTCCCCGATCGACGGGATCGTGGAAGTGCTTGTCCGTCAGGGCGATCAGGTGATGGTGGATCAGGTTCTGGCCCGCGTGGTACCTGTCGCGGACGAAGAGACTGCAGAAGTAAAGACCGAGAACACGACGCAGAAGGAAGACGCCTGATGTCCGATTACCTTGCCACCGGAGCGCTTCCGGACGAATACCAGCAGCTCGCCAAGACGGTTGCGGATTTCGCGAAGACCGTAGTGGCACCGGTTGCTGCCGAGCACGACGCCAACCACACCTTCCCGTACGAGGTAGTGGCCGGGATGGCCGACATGGGACTGTTCGGCCTGCCGTTTCCCGAGGAGTACGGCGGAATGGGCGGCGACTACTTCGCACTCTGCCTGGCGCTCGAAGAGCTGGGCAAGGTCGACCAGAGCGTCGCGATCACTCTCGAAGCTGGTGTGTCCCTTGGTGCCATGCCGATCTACCGTTTCGGTAACGAGGCACAGAAGCAGGAGTGGCTTCCGCAGCTCACCAGCGGCAAGTCGTTGGCTGCCTTCGGCCTGACCGAACCCGGTGCGGGTAGCGACGCCGGCGGAACCAAGACCACCGCGAAGTTCGACAGCGGTGAGTGGATCATCAACGGCAACAAGCAGTTCATCACCAACTCGGGCACCGACATCACCAAGCTCGTGACGGTCACCGCGGTCACGGGTGTCAAGGACGGCGGCAAGAAGGAGATCTCGACGATCCTCGTGCCGACCACGACGCCCGGCTTCACGGCCGAACCGGCGTACAACAAAGTCGGTTGGAACGCATCCGACACCCATCCGCTCACGTTCGCCGATGTTCGTGTCCCCGAAGAGAATCTGCTCGGTGAGCGCGGCCGCGGCTACGCGAACTTCCTGCGCATCCTCGACGAAGGCCGCATCGCTATTTCCGCGTTGAGCGTCGGTGCCGCCCAGGGCTGCGTCGACGAGTCGATCAAGTACGCCAAGGAACGCGAGGCGTTCGGTCGCCCCATCGGACACAACCAGGCCATCGCGTTCAAGATCGCGCGTATGGAGGCTCGTGCCCACGTCGCACGTACCGCGTACTACGACGCGGCCGCACTCATGTTGTCGGGCAAGCCGTTCAAGAAGCAGGCGTCTATCGCCAAGCTGATTTCCTCCGAAGCTGCCATGGACAACGCCCGTGACGCCACGCAGATCCACGGCGGATACGGCTTCATGAACGAGTACGCCGTCGCGCGCCACTACCGTGACAGCAAGATCCTCGAAATCGGTGAGGGAACGACCGAGGTGCAGTTGATGCTCATCGCTCGTGAGGCAGGGCTGTGACGAACCCCAAGAAGATCACTCAGCGCGGGCTCTGGTTCGAGGAGTTCGAGGTCGGCGCGATCTACGAGCATCGCCCAGGCCGGACGGTGACCGAGGCTGACAACGTCCTGTTCACGACTTTGACCATGAACACGCAGGCGTTGCATCTCGATGCCGCGTACAGCGAGGACACTCAATTCGGTGTGCGGCTGGTCAATTCGATGTTCACCCTGTCGACCATCGTCGGCCTGTCCGTCGCGCAGTTGACGCAGGGCACCATCGTGGCGAACCTCGGTTTCTCCGAGATCAGCTTCCCGAAGCCGCTCTTTCACGGCGACACCTTGTATGCCGAGACGCTCATCGCGGACAAGCGCGAATCGAAGAGCCGTCAAGGTGAAGGCATCGTGACGCTCGTGCACACCGGGCGTAACCAGCACGGTGACGTCGTCGCACTGGCCACGCGCAAGACACTGGTGCAACTGCGTCCGGCAGAGGTGTCCTCATGACGTGGACACCGCCGGGGCCGGCGTGGTTGTTCTGCCCGGCGGATCGTCCCGAGCGCTATGCGAAGGCCGCGGCTGTTGCCGACGTCGTGATCCTCGATCTCGAAGACGGTGTGGCTCCGGCCGACAAGGAAGCCGCACGTGCAGCCCTGATCGACACGCCTCTCGATCCGGAGCGGACGGTCGTGCGCGTCAATCCGGTCGGTACGCCTGATCACGAACTCGATCTGATCGCGCTGGACGGCACACACTATTCGCGTCTCATGCTGTCCAAGTGCGAATCGGCCGAGGACGTCCTCTCGCTCGCACCGGCGGACGTGGTTGCGCTCGTCGAGTCCCCGCGAGGAGCCCTCGCCGTGGCCGACATCGCGCTTGCTGCGAACGCCATCGGTGTCATGTGGGGAGCCGAGGATCTTGTTGCCGGTCTCGGCGGCAACTCGAGCAGGCACCCGAACGGTTCGTACCGCGACGTTGCCAAGCACGTCCGATCGACGTCTCTCCTGGCCGCGAAGAGCTACGGCCGGTTGGCTGTCGATTCCGTGTACCTCGACATCAAGGACCTCGTCGGCCTGGGCGTCGAGTCCGCTGATGCCGTCGCAGTCGGCTTCGACGTGAAGGTTGCGATCCATCCGAGTCAGGTCGAGGTCATCCGCGGGGCCTTCGCACCTTCGGAAAAAGAGATCGACTGGGCCACACGAGTGCTTGCCGCGGTGTCTACTGAACGTGGTGTGTTCGCGTTCGAGGGCAAGATGGTCGACGCTCCCGTTCTCCGTCACGCCGAGAAGCTTCTTCACCGAGCCGGAATCTTTCAGCAGAAGGAGAACTAACGGATGAGCAAAGTCGTGAATACGGCAGCTGAGGCAGTTGCCGACATCGCGAGCGGATCCAGGCTCGCAGTGGGCGGCTTCGGGCTGTGCGGTATTCCCGACGCACTGATCGCGGCGATCGCCGACGGCGACGCCACCGATCTCGAGGTGTTCTCCAACAACTGCGGTGTCGACGACTACGGTCTCGGCATTCTGCTCGGCGCGCACCGGATCGCCAGGGTGACGGCGTCGTACGTGGGGGAGAACAAGGAGTTCGCGCGCCAGTATCTCGCCGGTGAGCTCGAAGTGGAGTTGACGCCGCAGGGGACGCTGGCCGAGCGGCTGCGAGCAGGCGGTACCGGCATCCCGGCGTTCTACACTCCGGCCGGCGTCGGCACCCCGATCGCCGAGGGCGGCTTGCCGTGGCGATACAACCCGGACGGTTCGATCGCCGTGGCGTCGCCACCGAAGGCGACGGCAGTGTTCGGTGGCCGCACGTATGTATTGGAAGAGGCGATCACCGCTGACTTCGCGCTCGTGCATGCGGACTACGGTGACACCGAAGGAAATCTCGTCTTCAACAAGACGGCGATGAACTTCAACCCGCTTGCTGCCATGGCCGGCCGGATCACCATCGCGCAGGTGGAGAACC
Source organism: Rhodococcus sp. RCBS9 (assembly GCF_029457415.1). Taxonomy (NCBI): domain Bacteria; kingdom Bacillati; phylum Actinomycetota; class Actinomycetes; order Mycobacteriales; family Nocardiaceae; genus Rhodococcus; species Rhodococcus sp. RCBS9. The sequence goes on from NZ_CP120422.1 coordinate 4,556,779, forward strand.
TCGTCGAGCCGGGCGACATCGACCCCGCGCACGTGCACCTACCTGGAGTGTTCGTCGCGCGCGTCGTACACACAGGCCCACAGGAGAAGCGGATCGAGAAGCGGACCGTCTCAGGAGGCACCAAGTGACCAGTGCAGAGGAAACCCGTATCGGTTGGACTCGCCACGAGATGGCCGCTCGCGCTGCCGCCGAGATGCGGCCGGGGGAGTACGTCAACCTCGGCATCGGCCTGCCGACGCTGATCCCCAGTTACCTGCCCGAGGGCGTCAAGGTGGTCCTCCACAGCGAGAACGGCATCCTCGGTACCGGACCGTATCCGACCGATGATCAGGTCGATGCTGACCTCATCAATGCCGGTAAAGAAACCGTCACCGTCAATTCAGGCGCCGCGTTCTTCGACTCGGCTCTCTCCTTCGGCATGATCCGCGGTGGTCACATCGACACCGCGGTGCTCGGCGGGATGCAGGTATCGAAGACCGGTGACCTTGCCAACTGGATGGTGCCGGGCAAGATGGTCAAGGGCATGGGCGGGGCGATGGACCTGGTCCACGGTGCCCGCCGCGTCATCGTCGTGATGGAGCACACCGACCGCGACGGCAATCCCAAGATCGTCGAGGCCTGCACGCTGCCGCTTACCGGTCAGAGCGTCGTCAACCGGATCATCACCGACCTGGCAGTGCTGGACGTCACCGCGGACGGGCTGCAGCTTGTGGAGCTGGCTCCAGGGGTCAGCAGCGAGCACCTGAAGAGTGTGACTGGTGTGGGCTTTTCCTGAAGCTTCGTACCGTAAATCGAAGAACGCGCCGACCGCTGGTCGGCGCGTTCTTTCGTCGGTCTGTCGGCGAGTACCGATAGTCTCGATCAGCGACTGTCGAATCTTGTTCGAGCTCAGACACCCAGTACCCGGCGGCCCTGTAAATTGTCCGAGGTGACTGATGTGGATTGGGGTGTAGATCGTCGGTTGCAATTGATTGTCCCAGGGGGAGAGGTGTCGCGCGCCGCGTCTGAACGGTGCGTTTCGGCAATGCGATCGGGGGGTAGATGAGCTGGGCGATTTGTAACGAATTGCAACAAAACCGTCGATACACCGGGGTATGGATTTCTCTTGTCACCTATGTATCGGAGACAATGGGTGGTTCTGGCTCGTCGAGGTTGGATGAGGTCGGTAGCTGCTGCGAATCGGACGTTCGGCTCGCACGGGTGCGCAATGGTGTGGAAGAGAGGCTGTGGGCGTGAATTCGCTGGGTAACGGAGAACTGGGGAGCGGCAAGCCGGAGGTCGGCAGCTCGCCGGAAGACGTTCAGCGATCCGACGCATTCCCGCTTTCCGCGGCCCAGCTCGGTATGTGGTTCGCGCAACACCTCGATCCCGCCGTTCCGGTCAACATCGCTCAGTACGTCGAACTCCGTGGTGCTCTGGAACTTGACGCCCTTCGGCAGGCCTGCGCAGACGCCGGTCGCGAAATCGGGTCGGCCTTCGTCCGGATCTTCGAGATCGACGCCCAGCCTTACCAGATCATCGACCCCACACTCGATGATTCGGTCGGTTACGTCGACCTTCGTAGTGAAGACGACTCGCACGACGCTGCCATGCGGTGGATGCGAGCAGATCGCAGCCGGCCGATCGACATGCTCACGGACCGCTTGATCTCTGCCACGATCCTGCGGCTCGGCGAGAATCGCTACTACTGGTACACGCGGGTCCACCACACAATTCTCGACGGATTCGGTGCGTCGACGTTCGTCACTCGTGTGGCGGAGCTGTACTCGGCGCGCGTGGAGGGCCGGGATCCGGAGCCGAGTGAGGCCTCCGATCTCCGGAACGTCTACGAGGTGGACAACAAGTACCGCCAGTCGAGTCGTTTCGAAACCGATCGCAAGTACTGGGCAGACAAGATCGAGAATCTCGACGAGATCTCGAGCCTCGCGGGTCGAAGTGCCGCGCCGGCTCCAGTCAGTCGGATCGACAGTGCAGCGCTGTCCAACCACGTCGAGGCTCTGCTCGGGCGGTTCCTCGAGCGCATCGAGAAGACCACTGTTGCCGGCACTGTCGTCGCGGCGTTTGCGGCGTACCTCGCTCAGATGACCGGGCGAGAGGACGTGTCGCTGAGTCTGCCCGTTTCCGGTCGAACAACAGCCGTGCTGCGTCGATCCGGAGGCATGGTCTCCAACGTCGTGCCGCTGCGACTGACCGTCACTGCGGACACCACCGTCCAGGAGCTTCTGGACGACGTCAGGAACGAAATGTCCGGCGCACTGCGCCACCAGCGATACCGACACGAGGACATGGTTCGCGGCGGTGACGGGCCGGGCCGGGGCGGATTCTTCGGCCCGTGGATCAACATCATGATGTTTTCCACCGAGTTGGCGTTCGGGCCCCTCGTCGGCGAACTTCACATCTTGTCCACGGGTTTGATCGAAGACCTCGGTGTCAACCTGTATCAGAGCGTCGGCGATACCCGCACACACATCGACTTCGAGTCGAATCCCAATCTGTACGCGCCCGCGGACGCCCAGCGAAATCACTCGCGGTTCGTGGAGTTTCTCGAGAAGTTCGTCTCGGCCGAAACGAGCCGCAAGGTCTGGGATCTTCCTGTCGCAACCGACGAGGAGCGAAACAAGGTTGCCTTGTGGAACCGCACCGGCTTCCACGTTGCCTCGCAGACCATCACCGAAGCATTCGAGCGTCAGGTCGAGAGAACTCCCGATGCCACCGCTGTCATTTTCGAAGGCGCCAGCCTCACGTACGCCGAATTCGACTCTCGCGCAAATGGTTTGGCTCGTCAACTCATCGCCATGGGTGTTGGGCCCGAATCGCTTGTAGGACTGTCGATCCGCAGGTCTTTGGACTTGATGGTCGGTCTGTACGCGATTGCCAAGGCCGGCGGAGCCTGGGTACCGGTGGATCCCGACCACCCAGCCGACCGCACCGCCTACATTCTCGAGTCGGCGCAGCCCACGTGTGTTGTGACCACTGCGCGGGACGACGTGGATCTGCCCTCGGGCACACGGGTCATCGAGATCGACACACTGGACTATGGGCAGCTCGACAGCAGACCGATCGTCAACGCGGATCGCCTGTCTCCCTTGCATTTCTCGAACACTGCGTACGTGATCTACACCTCGGGTTCGACCGGTCGACCCAAGGGTGTCGCGGTCACTCACTCGGCGATCAACAATCAGCTTCAGTGGATGAACGCCGAGTACGGGCTTTCGGCGTCGGACATCTACCTGCAGAAGACCGCTACGACATTCGACGTGTCGCTGTGGGGATTTTTCATGCCGTTGCAGGTCGGCGCCACGCTCGTCGTCGCGACTCCGGACGGTCATCGAGACCCGATCTACGTGGCGAACAAGATCGCGGAGCTCGGCGTCACGATCACCGACTTCGTGCCATCCATGCTCACGCTGTTCACTGCGAATGCACCTGCCGGATCTTGTGATTCGTTGCGCCACGTGTTCGTCATCGGCGAGGCGCTCCCGCCCGAGACGTCTTCCGCCTTCCGCGAACTCTGTGGAGCCGGACTGCACAACCTGTACGGTCCGACCGAAGCCGCGGTATCGGTCACGTACTACGAGGCCGTGGCCACGGATACTACTTCCGTGCCGATCGGTATGCCGCAGTGGAACACTCAGGCGCACGTACTGGACGGACAACTTCGCCCGACCCCCATCGGGCAGCCGGGTGAGCTCTATCTCGCCGGCGTTCAACTCGCGCGCGGATACGTTGGTCGACCGGACCTGAGCTCGGATCGGTTCGTAGCCAATCCGTACGGCACGGCCGGTGAGCGTATGTACCGGACCGGCGACCTCGTTCGTCGCCGTGAGGACGGAAATCTCGACTACATCGGGCGTACAGACTTCCAGGTGAAGTTCCGCGGGCAGCGCATCGAACTCGGCGAGATCGAGACCGTCCTTCTGGCGCACCCCGACGTTTCGCAGGCTGTCGTTTTGGTGACCGTCACCCCGACCGGTGATCAATTGGTCGGCTACGTCGTGCCGGGTCCAGGCCGAAACATCGATGCTGCGGTGCTCAGTGAGTTCGCCGGCCGAAGCCTCCCGTCGTACATGGTTCCGGCCGCGTTGATGGTGCTCGATGCGTTGCCGCTCAACACGAGTGGCAAATTGGATCGTGCCGGGTTGCCCGAGCCGGTGTTCGCGAGTGCGAAGCAGTACCGCGAGCCCCGCACCGAAATCGAACGCATCGTGGCGGACGTGTTTGCCGACGTTCTCGGTGTCGAGCGCGTCGGTATCGATGACGACTTCTTCGAGCTCGGTGGAAACTCTCTGGTTGCAACACAATTAGTGACGCGAGTGGGTTCGGCATTGGGAGTGCAACTCGGCGTTCGAGAGCTCTTCGAATCCACCACGGTCGCCACCCTGGCGGCCCGCGCCGAGTCGGTGGCGGGCAACGCCAGGCAGCTCACCCCGCTGATCGCCAAGCCTCGTCCCGAGGTCGTCCCGCTCTCGCTTGCGCAGCAGCGCATGTGGTTCATCAACCGTCTCGATCCGTCGACGCCCGCCTACAATCTTCCGTTCACGGTCCGGCTCACCGGTTCGGTGGACCCGTCCGCCCTGCATGCCGCGGTGATGGATCTTCTCGAGCGACACGAGTCCTTGCGGACGATCTACCCTGATGTCGACGGAACCGCGCAACAGCTGGTTCTGCCGGTCGACCGGGCCGCGGTGGAGTTGAATCCGGTCAAGATTCGGAATTCGCATCTCGACGCGGCGCTGTTCGACGTGGCGTCTCGCGGCTTCGACGTGACGCTCGAAATCCCGGTACGGGTTGCCCTCTTCGAGGTGTCTCCGACGGACTACGTCCTGGTGATGGTTCTCCATCACATCGCTGCAGACGGACTGTCGTTCCGTCCGCTCGCACGTGACCTTCTCGTCGCCTACTCGGCGCGAAGTGAGAAGTCTGCGCCGGCGTGGACGCCGCTGCCAATTCAGTACGCCGACTACGCCCTGTGGCAGCGCGAAGCACTGGGATCCGACGAAGACCCGCGCTCGGAGTCGTCTCGCCAGATAAACTTCTGGCGCCGGGCACTTGCCGATCTGCCGGATCAGTTGGATCTGCCGACCGACCGACCTCGTCCTGCCATCGCGTCCAATCACGGCGCCAAGCACCATTTTCAGATCAGCGAACGCACGACGCGCAAGTTGAACGAGTTGGCGCGCTCGAGGAGCGTCTCGCTGTTCATGGTGTTGCAGGCGGCATATGCAACGCTGTTGAGCCGGCTCAGTGGTACCTCCGACATCGCGATCGGTGCCCCGATCGGTGGGCGAGGCGATCAAGCGCTCAACGACGTGATCGGCATGTTCGTGAACACCCTGGTGCTTCGCACCGAGGTCGATCCGAACGAACGATTCGAAGAGTTGCTCGCTCGGGTAAGGGAATCGGGCTTGTCTGCCTACGGGCATGCCGATGTGCCGTTCGAGCGGTTGGTCGAAGTTCTGAGTCCGGCGCGTTCGCAGGCTCGACACCCGCTGTTCCAGGTTGCGCTCACTGCGGAGATCAGTGGACGACGCGAACTGGAATTCTCAGGTGTCAAAGCAGTTGCAGCTGAATTGGAAGTACCGGTCGCCAAATTCGATCTCGAGCTCATGGTGTCCGAGAATCCTGAAGGCAGCGAAGACTCGGACGTCTTGAGCGCCACCTTCACCTATGCCACGGACCTGTTCGATCCGGCCACGGTGAACACTTTCGCTACTCGGTTCGTGCGCATCCTCGATGCCGTGGCTACCCGACCTGAAACGATCGTCGGCGATATCGACCTGCTCTCACGCTCCGAGCGCACCGATCTGACGGTCGTAGCCGCGGATGACACGATGCCCCGGCAGAGTCTCGTCGACATCTTCCTGTCCGGCACGGCTGAGGCGGATTCGGTTGCTGTGCGCTTCGAGGGTCGATCGATCACCTATCGAGAGCTCGATGAGCAGTCGTCGAAGCTCGCACGGGTTCTGATCGGACGTGGCGCCGGCCCCGAGACCATTGTTGCTCTCGCCTTTCCTCGCTCGTACGAGATGGTCTGTGCAGTATGGGCGGTGGCGAAGTCAGGGGCGGCATACGTCCCAGTCGACCCGAGTTATCCGGAAGATCGTGTCCGGCACATGCTGGCCGATTCTTCGTCCGCGATGGGACTCACGTCGGGACAGTTCGTAGATCAGCTTCCTGCGGTCACAGAATGGTTGGTCCTTGACGGCCAGGCGCTGAACGGAGAACTGTCGGCGCAATCTTCAGCGCCGGTCACGGACGAGGACCGAATCGCTCCGATTCACAGTTCTCACGTTGCATATGTCATTTACACATCCGGTTCCACGGGAAAACCGAAGGGTGTCAGCGTCACTCACGGTGGACTCCGTGGGGTCAGAGACGCAGCACAGCGTCGCTACGAGGTAGAACAGTCCTCGCGCTTCCTCCATATCTGTTCACCGAGCTTCGACCCGTCGGTACTCGAATGGATGGTCGCCTTCTCCGCGGGTGCAACTTTGGTGATCGTTCCGTCGACAATTATCGGTGGACACGAGTTGTCGGATCTTCTTCATTCCGAGAAGGTCACACACGCGATCATCACTCCCGCAGTACTCGGGACCATGGAGCCGGCAGAGCTGCCTGAATTGCGAGTCGTCTCCGTCGGCGGTGACGTGACCACTCCCGAGTTGCTGGCGAAATGGGCCCCAGGGCGCGCCTACTTCAATGGGTATGGTCCGACCGAGACCACTATCATCTCGTCGTTCGGCGATCTCGCGATCGGCCGATCGATCGACATCGGGCGTCCCGTCGAGGGCATGTCGGCACTGGTACTCGACGAGCGTCTGCATCCTGTTCCAGTCGGTACCAGGGGAGAGCTCTACTTTGCGGGCGCTGCATTGGCTCGCGGCTACCATGAGCGGCGAGGCCTTTCTGCGGAACGGTTTGTCGCCAACCCGTATTCGCCGGATGGCGAGCGAATGTACCGTACCGGCGATGTCGTGCGCTGGACCGGCGGAGACGCGCGCGGTGACGCGGGGGTTCTCGAATACGTCGGCCGCAGTGACTTCCAGGTCAAGGTTCGCGGATTCCGTATCGAACTCGGTGAGATCGACGCAGTTCTGTCCTCGCACGAGTCTGTGCGCTTCGCGGTGACGGTCGGAAGCGAAGGCGCGGCGGGTGTCACAACCCTCGTTTCCTACGTCGAACTGGCTGACGGGTCGAGTTTCGATCGGGACGTGCTCGCCTCGTTCGTGGCGGAGGCTCTGCCGAGCTACATGGTTCCGTCCGTCATCATGGAACTCGCTGAGGTTCCGTTGACCCCGGTGGGCAAATTGGATCGCCGGGCTTTGCCGGAGCCTGTTTTCGAGGTCCGCGAGTTTCGTGCACCCACCACGCCGGTGGAAGAGATTGTCGCGCAGGTGATTGCGGATGTTCTCGGAGTGGAACGAGTCGGCCTCGACGACGACTTCTTTGAACTCGGTGGCAACTCCCTGGTGGCTACTCAGGTCACCTCCCGATTGGGGCGGGCGCTCGACACTACGGTGCCGGTGCGAACGCTGTTCGACGTTTCCACCGTCGAGGCGCTCGCCGCACACATCGAGTCGCACGTAGGTAGCGGCGGGCAGAAGGCGCTCGTCGCACAGGTGCGTCCCGCGGAAATTCCGTTGTCGCTGGCGCAGCAGCGCATGTGGTTCCTGAACCGCTTCGACACCGACTCAGCTGCTTACAACATCACTTTTGCTCTGCACCTGACTGGTCATCTCGATACTGCCGCGATGGAAATGGCGCTGGAGGACGTACTGGCCCGGCACGAGGTGCTCCGAACGGTATATCCGGACGGGGCTTCCGGACCGAAGCAGTCGATTCTGTCGCTTTCGGAGGCGTTCGGCGGGCTGACCGTGGAGTCGGTTTCGGATCCGGACGAGCTCGAAAGTCGAGTCGCTGCAATCGGATCCTCAGCGATCGACGTCACTGTCGACGTGCCGATCCGTGTCCGCCTGTTGACGGTCAGCGACACCGAGCACACCCTTGCGATCGTGGTTCATCACATCGCCGCTGACGGTTGGTCGATGGCGCCCCTGGCTCGCGATGTCATGATTGCCTACTCGGCACGCAAGGACGGGATCGCGCCGGCGTGGCAGCCGTTGACTGTGCAGTACGCCGACTATTCGTTGTGGCAGCGTGAGGTTCTGGGGTCGGAAGACGACTCGGAATCACTGATCTCGCAGCAGATCTCGTACTGGACCGAGACTCTGGCAGACCTACCGGATGTGATCGAGCTTCCGTCGGACCGGTCTCGGCCTGATGTGGCGTCGATGCGCGGCGAGCGATTCGCGTTCGAGATCTCCGGGGATGTGCACCGTCGATTGGACGCGCTGGCACGGGAGAACAACGCGACGCTCTTCATGGCGTTGCACTCGGCGCTTGCCGTTCTGATGGCCCGACTGAGCGGGACCTCGGACATCGCCGTGGGCACTCCCGTTGCCGGTCGTGGCGACGAGGCGCTCGACGATCTCGTCGGCATGTTCGTCAACACGCTTGTTCTGCGGACCGAGGTCGACCCGGCCCAGGCATTCACGGATCTGCTGGCTGCGGCGAGTGATTCTGCGCTCGGAGCGTTCGCTCACTCGGACGTGCCCTTCGAGCGGTTGGTGGACGTCTTGGCTCCCGCCCGGTCGCAGGCCAGACATCCGCTGTTCCAGGTCGTGCTGTCCTTGCAGAATCTCGCGCAAACGGCATTGGAACTGCCGGGACTGGCGATCAAGGCCGCCGAAATCGACACGACCACTGCCAAGTTCGACCTCGAACTCGCAGTAACAGAGTCGATCGGCGAAGACGGGATCCAGCAAGGGCTCTCGGCCGAATTCACGTTTGCTGCAGATCTGTTCGACGTTTCGACGGTCGAGGGGTTTGCTCGGCGTCTGGTTCGTATCCTCGAGACCGTCGTGTCGGTTCCTTCGATTGTCGTCGGTGACATCGATATTCTCGATGCGGCCGAGCGGGGTGTGCTGGCCGATGTTCATGGAGGTCAGTCGGTCTCGGGAACCCTGGTCGAGATCCTCACAGCGGCGGCCGCTTTGGATCCGTCGGCGGATGCGATTCGCTTCGACGGTCAGTCGATCAGCTACCGCGAACTCGACGAGCGGTCGTCGCGACTCGCTCGTGTTCTGATTGAGAAGGGCGTCGGGCCGGAGGATCGGGTCGCGATCGCGATTCCGCGTTCGGCCGATTCGGTTCTCGCTCTGTGGGCAGTGGTGAAAACGGGTGCTGCATTCGTGCCCGTCGACCCGACGTATCCGGTTGACCGTATCGCCCACATGATCTCCGATTCCGGTGCGGTGCTGGGTCTTGCGCTCAGTGACGTCGAGGCAGGATTGCCGTCGGCGTTGACGTGGGTTGTTCTCGACGACGAGAAGACAGTGGCGGCGTGCGCGGCAGAATCTTGCGCGCCGGTGAGTGATTCGGATCGACGCAGTGCGATCGACGAGCGGCAGCCTGCTTACGTCATCTACACCTCTGGCACCACGGGTCTGCCCAAGGGCGTTGTGGTCACCAATGCGGGTGTGGCGAACTTCTGCGCCGAGCAGGTCGAGCGCTATGCGCTGACCGCGGATGCTCGAACGCTGCATTTCGCCTCGCCGAGTTTCGATGCTTCTGTTCTCGAGTTGCTGATGGCATTCGGAGCAGCATCGACGATGGTGATTGCGCCGACGACGGTGTACGGCGGCGCGGAATTGGCCGAGATCTTGCGCTCGGAGGGCGTGACGCATGCGTTCGTGACGCCCGCTGCGCTGGCATCAGTGGATCCGAGCGGGCTCGACGCGTTGCGGGTGGTTGTCGTCGGTGGCGAAGCCAGTTCGCGGTCTCTCGTTGCCAAGTGGGCGGTGCCGCTTCCGGATGGCGGTGTGCGTGGATTCTTCAATGCGTACGGTCCGACGGAGTCGACAGTCGCCTCGAACATCAGCGATACGCTGACCGCGTTTGATCGTATGAACATCGGCGGCCCGATTCGGGGAATGGCCGCGCGGATCTTGGACGGCCGCTTGCAGCCCGTTCCGGTTGGTGTCGCAGGTGAGTTGTACGTGTCGGGTGTTCAGGTCGCTCGTGGATACCTGGGACAGCCGGCATTGACAGCGGGTCGTTTTGTCGCAGACCCGTTCGGGGCGCCGGGAGAGCGGTTGTACCGCACGGGTGACGTGGTCCGGTGGATCGACGGTGGCGCAGTGGAGTACGTGGGCCGCAGTGACTTCCAGGTCAAGATCCGTGGGTTCCGTATCGAACTCGGCGAGATCGAGGCCGCGCTGACCCGTTGCGCGGGCGTTGCGCAAGCTGTTGCTCTCGTTCGTTCCGACGATCACTTCGGAGATCGTCTCGTTGCATACGTCGTGCCGCAGGCCGGCGCCGAGGTGGATCCCGCACAGGTCATCGAGTCGGTGTCGACGTTCCTGACCGGCTACATGGTCCCCGACTCGGTACTGGTGCTCGATTCGATTCCGTTGACCACCGCGGGCAAGACGGACATCAAGGCTCTGCCCTCGCCCGTATTCGAGTCCAAGGTGTACCAGGCGCCGATCACGACCGTCGAAGAGACTGTCGCGCAGGTGTTCTCCGAAGTTCTCGGAGTCGCACAGGTTGGCCGCGACGACGATTTCTTCGAACTCGGCGGCAACTCGTTGATCGCGACCCGTGTCGCCGCTCGGCTGGGAGAGGCGCTCGACACAAGCGTTCCGGTTCGTGCGCTCTTCGAAGCGTCGACCGTGCAGTCACTCGCCGTCCGGCTCGAGCTGCACGCCGGTTCGGGCGCCACCGCCCCACTGGTGCAGCAGCCCCGGCCAGCTCGGATCCCACTTTCGTTGGCGCAGCAGCGCATGTGGTTCCTGAACAGGTTCGAACCCGCGTCGGCAGTGAACAACGTCCCGGCGGCGATCAGGATTTCGGGCGCCCTCGATGTGGCAGCTCTTGACGCCGCCGTGATCGATGTCGTGGGCCGACACGAATCACTGCGAACTGTGTATCCAGACGTCGACGGCGTCGGCTATCAGGACGTCCTCGACGTCCAAGACGTTGTCGTCGATCTCAGCCCCGTGTCGATCACGGAAGATCGCCTGGCTGCGGGCGTCGCCGAGCTGGCGACAGTCGGCTTCGACGTGACGTCCGAAGTCCCGTTGCGCGCCAAGCTCTTCAAAGTCGGCGACAGCGAATACGTCCTGGTGTTCGTCGTGCATCACATCTCGACCGACGGTTTCTCGATGGGTCCGTTGACCCGTGACGTGATGGTTGCCTACGAAGCACGTACACGAGCGTCGGTGCCGGCTTGGACGCCGTTGCCGGTGCAGTACGCCGATTACTCGTTGTGGCAGCGTGAGGTTCTCGGGTCCGAGGACGATCCGCGGTCCGTGATCGCGAAGCAGATTGCGTTCTGGTCGGATGCGTTGGCTGATCTTCCGGAGCAGTTGGATCTGCCTGCCGATCGTCCGCGTCCCGAGGTCGCTTCAGGGCGCGGAGCCGAGGTCGAGTTCGATATCGACGCCACCCTGCACGAAGCTGTCAATTCGATTGCGCACAGCAGTAACTCGACACCGTTCATGGTTGTTCACGCAGCGCTCGCCGTCGTACTTTCTCGTTTGTCCGCAACGACCGACATCGCGATCGGTACACCGATCGCGGGTCGCGGTGAGGCGCAGCTCGACGATCTGATCGGTATGTTCGTCAACACTTTGGTGTTGCGTACCGAGGTTGATCCGTCGATGTCGTTCACGGATCTGTTGGCTTCGGCGCGTGAAGTGGATCTACAGGCGTTCGCGCATGCGGATGTTCCGTTCGAGCGTGTGGTGGAGGTTCTCGATCCGGTTCGTTCGCAGGCTCGTCATCCGCTGTTCCAGGTGGCATTGACGTTCCAGAACCACGAACAGACAACGCTCGAACTGGGCGACCTCGAAGTGTCGATCGAAAGTGCCGATCTTGCGCTGGCGAAATTCGACCTCCAGTTGACCCTGACCGAACGAACCGACGAGGCCGGCGCACCCGCCGGAATGTCCGCCTCTTTGACGTATGCGACGGATCTGTTCGACGAGTCGACCGTTGTGGAATTCGGTGATCGGCTGGTAAGGACCTTCCGTGCGGTGACTGCTGATCCCACCGTAGCGGTGGGTGACGTTGACATCTTGGTCGATGGAGAACGAAACCTGCTGTCCCGCTTCAGTGCCGGCCAGATCGATCGTGGTGTGGATTCGACGTTGTCGGCGTGGTTCGATGATGCTGCTGCGCGGTTTGGTGATCGGGTTGCGGTGCGGTTCGGTGGCGAGTCGTTGTCGTATGGTGAGTTGTCGGTGCGGGCTAATCGTTTGGCGCGCAGGTTGATTGCTCAGGGTTGTGGTCCGGAGTCGTTGGTGGCGGTGGCGTTGCCGCGGTCGGCGGATCTTGTGGTGGCGTTGTTGGCGGTGGTGAAGTCCGGTGCGGGGTATTTGCCGGTGGATCCGTCGTATCCGGCTGATCGTGTCGAGTTCATGTTGGCTGATGCTGCTCCGGTGGCTGCGATTTCGTGGTCCGGGCGTGAGTTGGTGTTGCCCGCTGGTTTGCCGGTGGTTGATATCGACGCGGTGGATGTGTCGGAGTTCGATGGCTCGGTGGTTTCGGATGCGGATCGTGTTGCGCCGTTGCGGTCGTCGAATGTTGCGTATGTGATTTACACGTCGGGTTCGACGGGTCGCCCGAAGGGTGTGCAGGTTCCGCACACGACGGTGGCGAAGTTGTTTGCGAATACCGAGGGTGTGTACGGGTTCGACGAATCCGATGTGTGGACGATGTTCCACAGTTATGCGTTCGACTTCTCGGTGTGGGAGTTGTGGGGTCCGCTGTTGTACGGCGGCACGTTGGTGGTTGTGGATTATGTGACGTCGCGGTCGCCGGAGCAGTTCTTGGAGTTGCTTGCTGCTGAGCGGGTGACGGTGCTCAATCAGACGCCGTCGGCGTTCTATCAGTTGGCCGAGGCTGATCGGTTGGCGTCGGAATCCGGTCGGGCTGCTGAGTTGTCGTTGCGGTGGGTTGTTTTCGGCGGCGAGGCGCTCGAGTTGCGTCGCTTGTCGGATTGGTACGGCCGCCGCGGTGACTTCGCGCCGACGTTGGTGAACATGTACGGCATCACGGAGACGACGGTGCATGTGAGCCATCGTGTGTTGGATGCTGCGTTGGCGGCGGATGCGTCGGCGAGTGTTGTGGGTCAGGCTATTTCGGGTCTGCAGGTGTTCGTGCTCGATACGCGTTTGGCTCCGGTGCCTGTTGGTGTCGCGGGTGAGATGTATGTCTCTGGTGTTCAGTTGGCTCGGGGTTATCTGGGTCAGGCGGGGTTGACGTCGACGCGGTTTGTGGCGAATCCGTTCAATGCCGGCGAGGTGTTGTACCGCACGGGTGACGTCGCTTCGTGGAACAGTGCTGGTGATTTGGAGTATCTGGGTCGCGCGGATGATCAGGTGAAGATCCGTGGTTTCCGGATCGAGATCGGTGAGATCGAGTCTGCGGTGTTGGCGGATGTGTCGGTGGCGCAGACGGCGGTGGTTGTTCGTGAGGATTCTCCGGGTGATCAGCGGTTGGTGGCGTATGTGGTTCCGGCTGCGGGTGTGAGCGTTTCGGTCGACGATCTTCGGGTGTCGGTGGGTTCGTTGTTGCCGGAGTACATGGTGCCGTCGGCGTTTGTGGTGTTGGATTCGATTCCGTTGACGGTGAACGGGAAGTTGGATCGTCGGGCGTTGCCGGTTCCGTCGTTGCAGGTTGCGGTGTTCCGTGCTCCGACGTCGGTGGTGGAAGAGGTTGTTGCGCAGACGTTTGCGGATGTTCTGGGCGTCGAGCGTGTTGGTTTGGATGATGATTTCTTCGCGCTCGGTGGTAATTCGCTGATTGCGACGCAGGTGACGTCTCGGTTGGGTCAGGCGTTGGATGCTTCGGTGTCGGTGCGGGAGTTGTTCGAGGCGTCGACGGTGGAGGCGTTGGCTGCTCGTTTGGGTTCTCATGTTGGTGGCGGTTCACGTGCGGCGTTGACTGCGCAGGTGCGTCCGGTTCGGGTTCCGTTGTCGTTGGCGCAGCAGCGCATGTGGTTCCTCAACCGATTCGACACCGATTCTGCTGTCAACAATGTCCCTGTTGCCGTTCGGCTCACGGGTGCGCTCGATCTGGCGGCCCTGAATTCGGCAGTTCACGACGTTATCGGCCGCCACGAGGTTCTGCGCACGGTCTACCCCGAGGTCGACGGCGTCGGCTACCAGAAGATCTGCTCGGTAGAAGATGTCTCGATCGATCTCGGCGCAGAACGCGTCACAAACGACCGAATCCAGGCGGAGCTGTATTCGTTCTTCGCCCAGGGCTTCGATGTTACTGTCGAGGTTCCGTTGCGCGCCAAGCTTTTTCAGGTCGCCGATGACGACTTCGTGTTGTCGTTCGTGATGCATCACATCTCGACCGACGGCTTCTCGATGGGCCCGTTGACCCGCGACGTCATGACCGCCTACTACGCCCGAACCAACGGCCAGGCTCCGACCTGGACGCCGTTGCCGGTGCAGTACGCCGACTATTCGTTGTGGCAGCGTGAGGTTCTCGGGTCCGAGGACGATCCGCAGTCCATGATCGCGAAGCAGATTGCGTTCTGGTCGGATGCGTTGGCTGATCTTCCGGAGCAGTTGGATCTGCCTGGTGATCGTCCGCGTCCCGAGATTGCTTCAGGGCGCGGCGCCAATCACAGTTTCACCATCGAACCGCAGCTGTGGTCTGAGCTGGACGAACTGGCCAAGGCAACGAACGCAACTCCGTTCATGGTTGTTCACTCGGCTCTGGCGGTGCTGTTGGCACGACTGTCCGCGACGACCGACATTGCGATCGGTGCCCCGATCGCGGGTCGTGGTGAAGCCGAGCTCGACGATCTGATCGGTATGTTCGTCAATACCTTGGTGCTGCGTACCGAGGTTGATCCGTCGATGTCGTTTGCCGAGTTGTTGGCGTCGGCGCGTGAGGTGGATTTGCAGGCGTTCGCGCATGCGGATGTTCCGTTCGAGCGTGTGGTGGAGGTTCTCGATCCGGTTCGTTCGCAGGCTCGTCATCCGTTGTTCCAGGTGGCGTTGACGTTCCAGAACCTTGGACAGAGTGCTCTCGAACTGCCCGGACTCACCGCCGCTGCTGTGGAATTCGACGCAGCACTGGCCAAGTTCGATCTGCAATTCACACTTGAAGACGCCGCTGACGCCGGTATGTCCGGCACCCTGACCTACGCGACGGATCTGTTCGACGCGTCGACAGCGGCCGAGTTCGCTGATCGGTTCGTGTCCGTCCTCCGTGGCGTTGTCGCGAATCCGGCCGCTGCCGTTGGCGACGTGGATGTTATGAGCGCCTGTGAGTTGGATCGCGTTCTGTCATGGAGCGACACGGGTGTCGACAGTGGTGTGGATTCGACGTTGTCGGCGTGGTTCGATGATGCTGCTGCGCGGTTTGGTGATCGGGTTGCGGTGCGGTTCGGTGGCGAGTCGTTGTCGTATGGTGAGTTGTCGGTGCGGGCTAATCGTTTGGCGCGCAGGTTGATTGCTCAGGGTTGTGGTCCGGAGTCGTTGGTGGCGGTGGCGTTGCCGCGGTCGGCGGATCTTGTGGTGGCGTTGTTGGCGGTGGTGAAGTCCGGTGCGGGGTATTTGCCGGTGGATCCGTCGTATCCGGCTGATCGTGTCGAGTTCATGTTGGCTGATGCTGCTCCGGTGGCTGCGATTTCGTGGTCCGGGCGTGAGTTGGTGTTGCCCGCTGGTTTGCCGGTGGTTGATATCGACGCGGTGGATGTGTCGGAGTTCGATGGCTCGGTGGTTTCGGATGCGGATCGTGTTGCGCCGTTGCGGTCGTCGAATGTTGCGTATGTGATTTACACGTCGGGTTCGACGGGTCGCCCGAAGGGTGTGCAGGTTCCGCACACGACGGTGGCGAAGTTGTTTGCGAATACCGAGGGTGTGTACGGGTTCGACGAATCCGATGTGTGGACGATGTTCCACAGTTATGCGTTCGACTTCTCGGTGTGGGAGTTGTGGGGTCCGCTGTTGTACGGCGGCACGTTGGTGGTTGTGGATTATGTGACGTCGCGGTCGCCGGAGCAGTTCTTGGAGTTGCTTGCTGCTGAGCGGGTGACGGTGCTCAATCAGACGCCGTCGGCGTTCTATCAGTTGGCCGAGGCTGATCGGTTGGCGTCGGAATCCGGTCGGGCTGCTGAGTTGTCGTTGCGGTGGGTTGTTTTCGGCGGCGAGGCGCTCGAGTTGCGTCGCTTGTCGGATTGGTACGGCCGCCGCGGTGACTTCGCGCCGACGTTGGTGAACATGTACGGCATCACGGAGACGACGGTGCATGTGAGCCATCGTGTGTTGGATGCTGCGTTGGCGGCGGATGCGTCGGCGAGTGTTGTGGGTCAGGCTATTTCGGGTCTGCAGGTGTTCGTGCTCGATACGCGTTTGGCTCCGGTGCCTGTTGGTGTCGCGGGTGAGATGTATGTCTCTGGTGTTCAGTTGGCTCGGGGTTATCTGGGTCAGGCGGGGTTGACGTCGACGCGGTTTGTGGCGAATCCGTTCAATGCCGGCGAGGTGTTGTACCGCACGGGTGACGTCGCGTCGTGGAACAGTGCTGGTGATTTGGAGTATCTGGGTCGCGCGGATGATCAGGTGAAGATCCGTGGTTTCCGGATCGAGATCGGTGAGATCGAGTCTGCGGTGTTGGCGGATGTGTCGGTGGCGCAGACGGCGGTGGTTGTTCGTGAGGATTCTCCGGGTGATCAGCGGTTGGTGGCGTATGTGGTTCCGGCTGCGGGTGTGAGCGTTTCGGTCGACGATCTTCGGGTGTCGGTGGGTTCGTTGTTGCCGGAGTACATGGTGCCGTCGGCGTTTGTGGTGTTGGATTCGATTCCGTTGACGGTGAACGGGAAGTTGGATCGTCGGGCGTTGCCGGTTCCGTCGTTGCAGGTTGCGGTGTTCCGTGCTCCGACGTCGGTGGTGGAAGAGGTTGTTGCGCAGACGTTTGCGGATGTTCTGGGCGTCGAGCGTGTTGGTTTGGATGATGATTTCTTCGCGCTCGGTGGTAATTCGCTGATTGCGACGCAGGTGACGTCTCGGTTGGGTCAGGCGTTGGATGCTTCGGTGTCGGTGCGGGAGTTGTTCGAGGCGTCGACGGTGGAGGCGTTGGCTGCTCGTTTGGGTTCTCATGTCGGTGGCGGTTCACGTGCGGCGTTGACTGCGCAGGTGCGTCCGGTTCGGGTTCCGTTGTCGTTGGCGCAGCAGCGCATGTGGTTCCTCAACCAGTTGGATACGAGCTCGGCAGGGAACAACGTCCCGGTTGCGATAACTCTCACCGGAGAACTGGACGTCTTGGGGCTGGAGCAAGCGGTCGCCGACGTTATCGGCCGTCACGAGGTTCTGCGCACGGTCTACCCCGAGGTCGACGGCGTCGGCTACCAGAAGATCGTTGCACCGGCTGATGTCGACGTGAACCTCGCTGCAACCTCAGTCTCGGATTCGGAGATCGTTTCCGAGGTAACGAACTTCGTAGCGGCAGGCTTCGACGTGACGGCCGAGGTGCCGTTGCGCGCCAAGCTTTTCCAGATCAAGGCCGACGAGCACGTTCTGGTATTCGTGGTGCATCACATCTCGACCGACGGTTTCTCGATGGGCCCGTTGACCCGCGACGTCATGACCGCCTACTACGCCCGAACCAACGGCCAGGCTCCGACCTGGACGCCGTTGCCGGTGCAGTACGCCGACTATTCGTTGTGGCAGCGTGAGGTTCTCGGGTCCGAGGACGATCCGCAGTCCGTCATCGCGCAACAGATCACTTACTGGGCGCAAGCACTGGACGGCGTGCCCGAACAGTTGAATCTTCCGGGGGATCGGGCTCGGCCGGCGGTATTCTCCGGTCAGGGAGCGACATTCGAATTCTCGATCGGTCAGGAATTGCATGAGCGGCTGATCAGCGTGGGCCGGGAACACAATGCGTCGATGTTCATGGTGGTCCATGCGGCTCTGGCGTCGCTTCTCGCTCGTCTGTCGGGAACAACGGACATCAACATCGGTGCACCGATGGCCGGGCGAGGTGAATCCGAACTCGACGATTTGATCGGAATGTTCGTCAACACCCTGGTTTTGCGTACCGAGGTTGATCCTTCGGCGGCGTTCACAACACTTCTGGCCTCGGCTCGGGAAACCGACCTTCAGGCGTTCGCGCACTCGGACCTTCCGTTCGAGCGGCTCGTGGAAGTGCTGGATCCCGTTCGGTCGAGGGCACATCACCCGCTGTTCCAGGTGGCATTGGCATTTCAGAACCTGGGGCAGAACTCGTTGGCTCTGCCCGGTCTGACGGCGGCCGAGTTCGAAATCGACGAGACCGTGGCCAAGTTCGACCTGCAGCTCACGATCAGTGAGGTATCAGAAGGGCTGTCGGCGACGTTCACGTACGCGACGGATCTGTTCGACGAATCGACCGTCCGCGGATTCGCCGCACGATTGATGCGCATTCTGAACGGAATTGCGACGGACCCCGCAACTTCAGTGGGTGACATCGAAATCCTCGACGCGTCCGAGCGTGAGGTTCTGACGAGTCAAAGGGCTTCGTCAGGAGTAGCGCAGGCGCCGTTGGCCGAGATTCTTGCCGACGCTGCTGCGCGCTACCCGGACAACGTCGCTTTGCGCTACCCCGGCACGGCGCAGGCCGCGGCCGGTAGGTCCATGACGTATCGCGAGGTCGACGAGTGGTCGTCGAGGCTGGCCCGCGTTTTGATCAACCGTGGTCTCGGGGCTGAAGATCTTGTGGCGGTGTCGATTCCGAGATCCGTCGAATCGGTACTCGCGGTCTGGGCAGTGTCGAAGACCGGGGCAGCGGTCGTTCCGATCGATCCGCACTATCCGGCAGACCGTATCGCGCACATGCTCAGCGACTCGGGTGCGAAGGTTGGCCTGACCCTCGACGTCGAACGTCCGAATCTCGCCGACGACGTCGAGTGGTTGGTCGTGGACGGACCGCTCGGCGAACAGATGATCGCCGGAGTGTCCGGAGCGCCAATAGATGCCGAGGAACGTGTCCGTGCACTGACGACTGCTCATCCGGCTTGGGTCATCTACACCTCCGGCACGACAGGACTGCCGAAGGGCGTTGTCGCGACCAACGCGGGACTGGCGAGCTTCAGTGTCACGCAGGCCGCGCACTACCTCGTGAAGCCCACCTCGCGGACATTGCACTTCGCGTCACCGAGTTTCGACGCGTCGATGCTCGAGTTGTTCCTCGCGGTGGCCACCGGCGCGACGATGGTCATCGTCCCGCCTGGCGTGTACGGCGGCGACGAACTGGCTGAGGTGTTCCGTAGCGAACGAGTCACGCATGCGTTCATCACACCCGCTGCCCTGGCGTCGATGGACCCGAGCGGCCTGGACGACCTGACGGTGGTAGGCGTGGGTGGCGAAGCGTATTCGCCGGAACTGATCAGCAAGTGGACGACAGGGGACGGATCGGCCACGTCGGCTTCGGCTCCCAGGACATTCCTGAATGTCTACGGCCCGACCGAGACGACGATCGTGACGAACGTCAGCGTTCCGCTTCTGCCCGGTGACCGAATGGACATCGGCGCCACGATCGGTGACATGGCAGCATTCGTCCTGGACACACGACTCAATCCAGTTCCACTGGGAGTCTCGGGCGAGCTGTATCTGTCCGGTCCTCAGGTGACCCGCGGCTATCATCGTCGTCCAGGCTTGAGTGCCGATCGATTCGTGGCAAACCCGCACGGTAATCCGGGCGAGCGAATGTACCGAACCGGTGACGTGGTGCGCTGGGTCGCTGGAACGGCACCCTCCACCTACGCCGTGGAATACGTGGGCCGCAACGATTTCCAGGTCAAGATTCGCGGTTTCCGTATCGAACTGGGCGAAATCGATGCATCGCTGACGGCACACCCCGAGGTCGAGTTCGCTGCGACGATGGGTACGACCCTGCCGTCGGGTGCCCCGGCGCTGGTGTCGTACGTGTTCACCGGAAAGCACGCTTCGGTCACTTCGGCGGAATTGATCGAATTCGTCTCCAGAACCCTTCCGGCCCATATGGTTCCGGCTTCGGTCATGGTCTCCTCGGACATGCCGCTCAGTCCGGCAGGCAAGCTGGACCGAAAAGCGCTCCCAGCACCGGTTTTCGAGACCAAGGAATTCCGCGCCCCGGTCACCGAGATGGAACAAATCCTGAGCGAGATCTTCGCGGACGTTCTCGGCCTGGATCGCATCGGCACCGACGACTCGTTCTTCGCTCAGGGCGGCGACTCGATCATGTCCATCCAACTCGTCTCTCGTGCGAAGGCACGTGGGGTCGTATTCGCACCCAGTGACGTCTTCGAGAGCAAGACTGTCGCGGCATTGGCCGAAGTGGCGAAGTATGCCGCCGACGTCGAGGCCGCGGTGGTGCTCGAGGAGTTGCCGGGCGGTGGAGTCGGCTGGATGCCGTTGACGCCGATCGAACGATTCATGGTCGAGCGCGGTGGCAGCTACAACCGATTCACACAGACGATGACTCTCGAGCTTCCACTCGGAGTGCAGCGAGCCGACATCGTGCGAACACTCGCTGCAGTCGTCGACCACCACGACATGTTCCGCTCGCGGCTGATCTCCGACGGTCGCGGATGGGGGATGTCGGTCTCCGAGCCCGGAACCGTGGACGTCGAGGATCTGCTCAGCCGCGTCGATGTCGACGCGGCTGCGGACGAGTCGACAATTGTTCTCACGGCTTCCAAGGGCCTCGACGAGGCTCTCGGCCGGTTGAATCCGGCGGACGGCGTAATGGTTCAGTTCGTGTGGGTCGACTTCGGTCCCACTCGCACCGGGCGCTTGATCATCGCTGCACATCACCTGATCGTCGACGGGGTCTCCTGGCGAATCATCGTTCCGGATCTGGTGTCGGCTGCGGCTCAGATGGCCGGGGCGAGCGGAGCGACGGGGGATGTAGCCGGAACGACGGGGGATGTAGCCGGAACGACGGGGGATGTTGCTCTCGAGCCGACCGGTACGTCGATGCGACGCTGGGCTCATGCTTTGTCCGAAGAGGCCCATCGGGATTCGCGTGTGGCCGAGCTGGATACGTGGCGGAAGGTGTTGCAGACACCGGACCCGGTGCTGGGTAAGAGGGCGTACGACTCTGCCGTCGACGTTGCGGCAACGGTTCAGCGGATAAGCGTGACGGTCCCCACTCAGGTGACGGAGACTCTGTTGACCACGCTGCCGGAGGTTTTCAACGGCGGCGCCAACGACGGCCTGCTCGCTGGACTGGCACTCGCGCTGATCGAGTGGCGTCGCCGAGCCGGAATCGACTCGACGTCTGCCTTGCTGCAACTCGAGGGCCACGGTCGCGAAGAAGCCGTGATTCCTGGCGCGGATCTGTCAAGGACCGTTGGCTGGTTCACCGCTGCCTTCCCGATCAGTCTCGATCTTTCCGAGGTAGATCTGGGTGACGCTTTCGCCGGAGGTGATTCGGCGGGACACGCGATCAAAGCAGTGAAGGAACAGCTTCTGGCGATCCCGGACAAGGGCGTCGGGTACGGACTGCTGCGCTACCTGAACGAAGACACGCGCGCAGTGCTTTCTCGCTTCGCCGGGGGACAGGTCAGCTTCAACTACCTGGGACGAGTTGTCGCCGAGGATCTTCCGGCAGGCGTCGAGGGACTCGGGTGGCTGCCGGCCGGCGATTTCGCCAACGTGTCGGCACCCGAAGACGTCGACATGCCCGCAAACAAGGTCGTCGACATCAATGCGATCGTCAACGACGGCGCAGACGGTGCTGTTCTGGAGGCCTCTTTCGCATACCCCGTCGGTGCCATCGACGGCGAGAGTGTCGAGACATTTGCACAGATTTGGGTCGAAGCACTGACTGCCCTGGCGGAGCATTCTCGCTCCGTCGGAGCCGGTGGACTCACACCGTCCGACGTGCCGCTTGTCTCCGTGAGCCAACGAGATATCGACGGCTTCGAGAATCGATTCGGTACGGTGACCGACATCTGGCCCCTGGCACCGCTGCAGTCCGGTTTGCTCTTCCACGCGATGTTGGCAGAATCCAGCGTCGACCTCTACTCGGTGCAGATGATTCTCACTCTGTCCGGGAAGGTGGATGCCGACCGCTTGCGCACTGCAGCACAGGGAATCATCGACCGTTATGCGAACCTGCGAACGGCATTCACGGCCGACGACGACGGAACGCCGGTCCAGATAGTCCTCGAAGACGTTCCAGTCCCGTGGCGGAACATCGATCTCAGCGATATTGCGGCCGTCGACCGTGAGGCAGCTCTGAACGAAGTTTTGACGGCTGACCAGGCGACACACTTCGACATGGCGTCACCGCCGTTGATTCGGTTCACCTTCGTCACCATGGCGGAGGGGGACTATCGCTTGGTGGTGGCGAATCACCACATTATTCTCGACGGTTGGTCGGTGCCACTGCTCTTGCAGAACCTGTTGGCGCTGTACGCGACGCGTGGTGACGACTCGGTTCTTCCGCGTGTGCGTAGCTATCGCAATTACCTGGCGTGGCTTGTCGATCAGGATCGTGATCGATCACTCACAGCCTGGGCGGATGTGCTTTCCGGCGTCGAAGAGCCGACGCTGCTTGCTCAGGTCACAGGCGGACAGGAATTCACCGCGCTGTCACAGAAGCTGAACGTGTCGATGTCGTCGGAGACAACCGCGGCGCTCACCGCTCTGGCCGCACGACTCGGGGTCACCGCCAACACGATCGTGCAGAGCGCGTGGGCGGTCCTGCTCGGTGCGTTGACCGGAACCGACGACGTTGTCTTCGGTGCAACAGTGTCCGGCCGGCCACCGGCGCTCACCGGCGTCGAATCGATGGTCGGGTTGTTCATCAACACCCTCCCCGTGCGGGTGCGCCTCGACGCCGCGGAGTCCGTCGAAGAATTGGTTGCCAGGGTCCAGATCGAGCAGGCGAGAATGCTTGATCATCACTATCTCGGTTTGACCGATGTCCAGAAAGCAGCGGACGTCGGAACACTGTTCGACACGTTGGTTGTATTCGAGTCGTACCCGGTCGACCGTGAGGGCCTCGCCGCACAGGCGGATGTTCTCGACGGAATGATGATCGACGACATTGCCTCGGACGATTCCACGAACTACCCGTTGACCCTGCTGATCGCACTCGACGAGCAGTTGCACTTGACGCTGCGGTACCTACCGGACTTCTTCGATGCCGACTACGCAACTGCGTTGCTGGACAGAGTTCTTCGACTGCTCTCCTCCGTAGCCACCGATCCTTCGGTGCGTGTTGGTGACGTTGATATTTTGGATTCTGTTGAGCGTTCGTTGGTGCTCGAGGGGTGGAATGATACGGCTCGTGAGGTTGCGGGTGTGTCGGTGTTGGACGGGTTCGATGCGCAGGTGGCGGCGTCTCCGGATGCGGTAGCGCTCTCGTTCGAGGGTGTGTCGTTGTCGTATGCGGAGTTCGATGCTCGGGTGAATCGTTTTGCCAGGTATTTGGTTTCGGTGGGTGTGGGGCCGGAGTCGTTGGTGGGTGTTGCGGTTCGTCGGTCGGTTGATTTGTTGGTTGCGGTTTACGGTGTGCTCAGGGCTGGTGGTGGGTATGTTCCGGTGGATCCGGATCAGCCTGCGGACCGTAATGGGTATGTGTTGGCGGCGGCGTCGCCGGTGTGTGTGGTCAGTACTTCTGATGTTGGTTTCGATGCTGGTGTGGTGCCGGTGGTCGAGGTTGATGTTGTTGATGTGTCTGGTTTTTCGGATGCTCCTGTCTCGGATGTGGATCGGGTTGCGCCGTTGCGGTCGGGGAATACGGCGTATGTGATTTTCACGTCGGGGTCGACGGGTCGGCCGAAGGGGGTGGCGGTCAGTCATCGCAGTGTGGTCAATCAGGTGTCGTGGTTGGCGGAGCGTTATGCGGTGTCGGGTTCTGATGTGGTGTTGTTCAAGACTCCGGTGACGTTCGATGTGTCGGTGTGGGAGTTGTTTGTTCCGTTGGCGGTGGGTGCTCGGTTGGTGGTGGCTACTCATGACGGTCATCGGGATCCGGGGTATTTGGCGTCGGTGGTGGCGGCGGAGTCGGTGTCGATGGTCTCGTTTGTGCCGTCGATGTTGGAGGTGTTCGTCGATCAGTTGGTCGACACGTCGGAGGCGACGATTTCGCGTCTCGGTGGTGGTGGGTTGGGTTCGTTGCGGGTGATTTTCGCGGCGGGTGAGGCGTTGCCGGCGTCGGTGGTGGGTCGGGTGTTGTCGGTGTTGCCGTCGGTTGAGGTTCATAATTTGTATGGTCCGACGGAGTTCACGGTGCATGCGACGGCGGCGGGTCCGCTCGATGGTGTGGGTGTGGTGGTGCCGATGGGTGCTCCGGTGTGGAATTCGTCGGTGTTGGTGTTGGATTCGCGGTTGCGTCCGGTGCCGGTGGGTGTTGCGGGTGAGTTGTATTTGTCGGGTGTGCAGGTCGCTCGTGGGTATTTCGGGCGGGTGGATTTGTCGGCGGAGCGGTTTGTGGCGAATCCGTTCGGTGGGGTGGGTTCGCGGATGTATCGCACGGGGGATGTGGTGCGGTGGATCGGTGTGTCGGGTGAGCTCGAGTATGTCGGTCGTAGTGATTTTCAGGTGAAGTTGCGTGGTCAGCGGATCGAGTTGGGGGAGATCGAGGCTGCGGTTCGGGATCAGGTGGGTGTGGGTTCTGTGGTGGTGGTGGTGTGGCGTGATCAGTTGGTTGCGTATGTCACTGCTGCGGTGGGGTCTTCGGTTGATGTTGATGTGGTGAAGGTGGGTGTGGGGGAGCGGTTGGCGTCGTATATGGTGCCGTCGCAGTTTGTGGTGTTGGATGCGTTGCCGCTCAATGCTTCGGGGAAGTTGGATCGGAAGTTGTTGCCGGAGCCGGTGTTCGAGGTTGCGGTGTTTAGGGCTCCGGTGACGGCGGTGGAGGAGATCGTTGCGTCGGTGTTTGCCGAGGTGTTGGGTGTTGATCGTGTGGGTCTCGATGACGATTTCTTCGAGCTCGGCGGCAACTCTCTCAACGCCACTCGCACGATCAAACGAATCGCCGATGCTCTCGACACCGAACTTTCGGTTCGAGTTCTGTTCGAAGCATCCACGGTGCAGGATCTCGCAGCGCACGCCGAAAGCCGGACCGGGTCGGGTGGGCGAGTCGCGCTGACCGCGGTCGAGCGGCCAGAGCGGATTCCGCTTTCGTTGGCGCAGCAGCGTATGTGGTTCCTCAACCGATTCGACGGGAGTGCAGCGGCATACAACATCCCGATGGCGCTGCGCCTTCAGGGCGATCTTGACGTCTCGGCGCTGAGCGCGGCGATTTCTGATGTGATCGGGCGGCACGAATCACTTCGAACCGTCTACCCGGAAATCGGAGACGGTCCGGTGCAGGTCGTCAAGCCCGTGTCGAGTTGGTCGGACGAAATCGTCGCAGAACCGACTGGCGTGGACGAACTCGAAGGTGAGTTGGTCGCGCTGGCGTCGACGCGCTTCGACGTCACACGCGAGATTCCGATTCGTATCCGGTTGTTCCAGTTGGCTTCCGACGAATACGTACTCGGTGTCGCGATTCATCATATTTCCGCCGACGGTTCCTCGATGGCACCGTTCGCTCGGGATGTCGTGACCGCATACGCCTCGCGGGTTGCCGGGTACACACCGTCCTGGGCTCCTCTCGACGTTCAGTACGCCGACTACAGCCTGTGGCAGCGAGAGGTGCTGGGCAGTGAGGAAGACGCGGGATCTATTGCTTCGCAGCAGATTGCGTACTGGAGCAATGCTCTTGCCGGGCTGCCTGATCAGCTTGCACTTCCCGCCGACCGGCCGCGCCCCGCGACGCAGTCATTCCGCGGTGGTTACCTGCACTTCGATATCGATGCAGAGTTGCATGCTCGGTTGAGCGGTCTTGCCAGGGCAAACAATTCGACGCTGTTCATGCTCACGCACACTGCGTTCGCGATGTTGTTGGCTCGACTGTCCGGAACCGAGGACATCGCGGTGGGTACACCCATTGCAGGACGTGGTGAGCGGGCACTCGACGATCTCATCGGCATGTTCGTGAACACCTTGGTGTTCCGTACGCAGATCGACAGCGGCGCGCCGTTCCTCGACCTGCTCGGACGTGTCAGGGAGACCGACCTTCAAGCATTTGCACATTCGGACGTTCCTTTCGAGCGACTCGTGGAGGTGCTCAACCCACCACGTTCGACCGCTCGTCATCCGCTCTATCAGGTCGGCTTCCTCTTCCAGAACATGGAAACCGGAGGGCTCGAGCTTCCGGGGCTCACCGTCAAGGGCGTCGATATCGACAACGGGGTCGCGCAGTTCGATCTTCAGTTGATCGTCAGTGATCGGTACGACGCGAACGGATCTGCAGCCGGCATCACGTCGATGTTCAGCTACGCGCATGATCTGTTCGACGAGTCGACCGTGCAGGACTTCGCCGATCGATTCGTGCGATTGCTCGCGGAGATCGCGTCCGATCCGTCGTTGACCGTCGGCGACTTCGCGCTGCTGGATTCGTCCGAGAGCGACCGGATCCTGAACCGCTGGAACGAGACCGATCACTCCGTCCCGGGAGTCACTCTGGTCGAACTGTTCGACGAGCAGGTCGGTTCGAACCCGGGTGCGGTGGCAGTGATCGCCGGGAACACGTCGCTGACCTACGCCGAGTTCGATGCACGTGTGAACCGTCTCGCACGCCATCTGATTGCAACCGGTGTCGGTCCGGAGTCGTTGGTCGCGTTGGCAATCGAGCGATCGGTCGAACTGCTGGTCGCCATGTACGCGGTGGTGAAGGCAGGTGGTGGATACGTACCGATCGATCCGAACCACCCGGCGGACCGCATCGAGTACGTGTTGACCATGGCAGATCCGGTCTGCGTCCTCACCGCCTCGACCACTGCGAAGAATCCGGCGTTCGGTGATTCCGTGATCGAGGTGGACACGATCGATCTCGCGTCCTACGCGGAAGCGACGGTTACCGATGCGGATCGGATTGCTCCACTGCGAGTGGGCAACACCGCCTACGTGATCTTCACGTCGGGATCGACGGGGCGACCGAAGGGCGTCGCGATCTCGCATCAGGCGGTGGTCAACCAGATTCTCTGGAAGCGCGATCAGTACAGCCTGGACCGATCCGATGCGATGGTGCTCAAGACCGCGGCAACGTTCGACCTCTCGGTCTGGGAGTTCTGGTCGGCACTGACTTCCGGTGCACGACTGGTGATTGCCGAACCCGAAGGTCACAAGGACCCGAGCTACCTGCTCGACCTGATGACCCGGGAGAAGATCACGACGCTCCACGCGGTGCCGTCGATGCTCGCGATGTTGCAGTCGGCATCGGAAAATGGCCTTCCGGAATCACTTCGTCAGGTGCTTGCGATCGGTGAAGCGTTGCCGGCCGCGACCGCGACCGAGTTCGCAGAACTCAGCGACGCGCAGTTGGTGAATCTGTACGGTCCGACCGAGGCCGCCGTCTCGGTGACAGCGCACGTCGTCGGTTCGGACGATACGACCTCGGTGCCGATCGGTGCCCCCGAATGGAACACGCAGGTGTTCGTGCTCGACACGCGTTTGCATCCGGTCCCCGTCGGAGTCACCGGGGAGCTTTACCTCGCCGGTGCCCAGCTTGCTCGCGGCTATCACGGTCGCGCGGATCTGACGTCGGAACGATTTGTGGCCAACGTCTTCGGTGACGCGGGTTCGCGGTTGTACCGCACGGGCGACCTCGTCCGGTGGACGGAGAACGGCGAACTCGACTACGTGGAGCGCGCCGACTTCCAGGTCAAGATCCGTGGCTACCGCATCGAACTCGGTGAGATCGAAGCGCTTCTTCGCAAGCAGGCCAGCGTGGACTCCGCTGTGGTGGTGGCCAAGTCGGATGCGCGTATCGGTGATCGACTTGTCGGCTACGTCGTTCCTCAAAGCGGGGAAAGCATCGATGTCGAAACCTTGAAGCGGACTCTTGTGGCTGAGTTGCCGAGTTACATGGTGCCGGCGGCATTGATGGTCTTGGACGAACTACCGCTCAGCATCAACGGCAAGGTCGATCGCAAAGCCCTGCCCGACCCCGAATTCGAGGCGACCGAATTCCGTGCGCCGACCAACCCCGTCGAAGAGATCGTGGCGGGTGTGTTCGCTGACGTACTCGGTGTGGCGAGGGTCGGACTCGACGACGACTTCTTCGAGCTCGGCGGAAACTCTCTCGTCGCGACGCAGGTCGTGTCGAGGCTGGGTGAGGCGTTGGACGCGCAGATTCCGGTCCGCGTGATCTTCGAGGCGTCGACTGTCGGGGCATTGGCGTCGAGGGTTCTCGAACACGCGGGATCTGGTGGCCGCCCACCGTTGGTGGCTCAGGTGCGTCCGCACGAGATTCCGCTGTCGTTGGCGCAGCAACGTATGTGGGTGCTCAATCAGTTCGACAAGACCTCGGGTGCGTACAACATCCCCGTCGCGATCCGGCTGTCCGGCGCACTCGATGTCGACGCACTTCACTCAGCGGTGTCGGATCTGATCGAGCGTCACGAAGTGCTCCGGACGGTATACCCGGACCGGGGCAACGGACCGGTTCAGATGATCCTGCCTCGCTCCGCAGCGGCGGTGGGACTGGAAGTGATCGCAACCGACGAAGCGTCGGTCGCCGAGCAGGTGGCTGACACAGTTCGCGAGGGCTTCGATGTCACGACAGCCGTTCCGTTGCGAATCCGTCTCTTCGAGGTCGACGAATCCGAGCGGGTCCTCGTCGTTGTCATTCACCACATCAGCGGTGACGGCTTCTCGATGGCTCCGTTGATCAGAGACACCATGGTTGCGTACACCGCACGTACCGGCGGGGAGACCCCGGAGTGGGCTCCGCTCGAGGTGCAGTACGCCGACTACACGCTGTGGCAGCGTGATGTCCTCGGATCGCCGGAGGACGCGGACAGTCAGCTGGGCCGTCAACTCGCGCACTGGGTGAACGAGCTCAAGGGCACTCCGGAGCTTCTGGAACTGCCGACCGACCGGCCGCGGCCGGCGCGGGCCAGCATGCGCGGTGCGGAATTCGAGTTTGCCGTCGATTCCGAGACCACGGACCGGCTCGCGACGATCGCACGGGAGCAGAACTCGACAGTCTTCATGGTGGTTCACACTGCCCTGGCCGTGCTGTTGGCGAAGATGAGTGGATCGAACGACATCGCAATCGGTACGCCGATCGCGGGTCGAGGTGAGCGGGCGCTCGACGATCTTGTCGGGATGTTCGTCAACACGTTGGTCTTGCGAACGGAGATCGCGCCTGCTTCGACGTTCGTCGACGTTCTGGCACACGTGAAGGACAAGGACTTGTCGGCATTCGCCAATGCCGACGTACCGTTCGAGCGGTTGGTCGACGAACTGGGGCGAGAGCGCTCTCACGCATACTCGCCGCTCTTCCAGGTCATGCTCACCTTCCAGAACATGGCTCTCGGTACGTTCCAGCTCCCGGGCCTCGAGCTCTCTGCGGTCGACAACGGTTTCGACCAGGCGATGTTCGATCTGCAGCTCACCGGTATCGAGCAATTCGACGATGCCGGGGTGCTGTCCGGGCTGAGGATGCGTTTCACCTATGCGACCGACCTGTTCGACGAATCGACCATCGCGCTTTTTGCGGCGCGATTCGGGCGGGTGCTCGAAGAACTGGTGACCGATCCCGGGGTCGTGATTCGCACGATCGACATCGTGACCGAGCAGGAACGCGAGGAAGCGAGCGCTGCCGAGCCGAAGTCCGCGGCGGACCTACCCGAACTGGCAGCCGCAGCGGCGGCCGCCGATCCTGAGGCAATTGCGTTCACCCACGGTGATCAGGCTGTCACCTTCGGTGAGTTGTCGACCAAGCTCGTTGCCATGCGTACCGCCATGGGGGCTGCTCTCGCCCCCGATGCTCTGGTTTCTGTGTCGCTCGCCGGACTTGTTCCGGGCATCCTGCCGGCACTTGGCGTCGACGGTCTCGCCACACTTGTGAGCTCGGTGATAGCTGACGCACAGTCGGTGTCAGCGGGCCGTGGGGGTACGGCCGGGTAACATTCAGTATTTGCCCAGTGAACGCCTCCGGCCGAGCAGAACGCTGTGCTCGACCGGGGCGCACTTCACGAAAGTCAGTTGGAGGAAGTGTAGATGTCCGTCGGTATTCCGGGACCGCAGTCGCTGACGATCGAAGATCTGCCGAAGTTGGTGGCTGCAGTTGCGGCGGTAGATCCTGATCGTGTGGCTCTGAGCCACGGTGGAACCGAAATCAGCTACGGACGACTCAATGACGAGTTGGTCACTCTCGACACCGCGATGGGTGGGGCATTGGGGGCGGATGCCCTGGTTCCTGTTGTCGTTTCCACGGTGCTGCCAGAGCTGATCGGCAGCGAGGCCGACGGTCTCGGCGCGGTGGTCGACCGTCTCATCACCGACGGCACTTCGATCGTGGAGGTCGCGTCGGAGTCCGATGCACACGTGACCCTCGCAGGACTCTTCGACGAGCAGGTCGAGCGGACGCCGGATGCGCTCGCGCTGGATTACGCCGGAACGCAGCTCACTTACGCGCAGTTCGACGCGCGGGCGAACCGCCTGGCCCGTGAACTCGTCGCGGCAGGTGTCGGACCGGACAGCCTCGTCGGTCTCGCGATGCGTCGATCGATCGATCTCCTCGTCTCGATGTACGCGATCGTCAAGGCCGGCGGCGCGTACGTTCCACTCGACCCGGATCATCCTGCCGACCGTCTCGCTTACGTACTCGAGATCGCGAAGCCCACGGCTGTGCTCACACGAACGTCCGATGCCGTGGTGCTGCCGCACGGTACGCCCACGCTCGACGTCGACACCCTCGACTTGTCGGGTCGTGCCGAGACAACTGTCACCGACGCCGACCGGTTGGCGCCGCTGCGCGCGGACAACACTGCGTATGTCATCTTCACGTCCGGATCGACCGGACGCCCCAAAGGCGTTGCAGTCTCTCACCGTGCCATCGTCGCGAACCTGCAATGGCGTCAGACCGAGTACGGATTCACTGCCGACGACGTGATCTTGCAGAAGACACCCTTCACTTTCGATGTGTCCGTGTGGGAGTTCTTCTGGCCGCTGCAGGTCGGTGCATCGCTGGTGATCGCGGAACCCGACGGACATCGTGATCCGGTGTACGTGGCTCGCACGATGATCGAGCGCGGAGTGACGGCGGTGCACTTCGTGCCGTCGATGCTCGCCGTGTTCGTCGCCGAACCCCTTGTTGCGCAGGTCAAAACCCTTCGCTACGTGTTCGCTTCCGGTGAGGCGTTGCCGGCTCGAACGGCGGCACGTCTGCGCGAGGTCAGCAGCGCTGGACTCCACAACCTGTACGGCCCGACCGAAGCCGCCGTCGACGTGACTTATTACGAAACCGGCGAGCAGGATCAGGTGTCGGTGCCGATCGGTGCAGCAGTTGCGGACACCGAGCTCCTGGTGCTCGACGATGCGCTGCGGCCCTCGCCGTCGGGTGTAGCAGGAGAGCTCTATCTTGCCGGGATTCAGCTGGCCAGGGGATACGTGTCGCGTCCCGATCTCACGGCAGACCGCTTCGTGGCGCGGCCCGGCGCTACTGACGGATCCCGGATGTACCGAACCGGAGACCTGGTGCGCTGGCGCGGTGCCGGAGCGAACCGTCAGCTCGAATACATCGGTCGCACCGACTTTCAGGTCAAGCTCCGCGGTCTGCGCATCGAGCTCGGTGAGATCGAGGCGGCACTGCTCGATTGCGAAGGTGTTTCCCAAGCCGTGGTGATCGTCCATTCGGACGAAACGATCGGTGACAACTTGGTGGCCTACATCGTCGCCGAGGGTATCGATTCTGAGAATCTGACGTCGTCGCTTGGCGAACGGCTACCCGACTACATGATCCCTGCCATGTTCGTCGAACTGGACGAGTTTCCGCTCAACGCCAGCGGCAAACTGGATCGAAAGGCTTTGCCCACACCCGAATTCGCGTCGAAGACGGTTGAGTATCGCGAGCCCGCGACACCCACCGAGGCCGGTGTGGTCGCGATCTTTGCCGATCTACTTGGGCAGGATCGGGTAGGGGCAGATGACGGCTTCTTCGAACTGGGCGGCAACTCATTGCTCGCCACTCGCGTGGTTGCGCGGATCAATGCCGAACACGGCATCGCCATCGACATGCGCAACTTCTTCGACGCACCCACCGCCGCAGAACTTGCCGTCTTCATCGACGAAGCGAAAATCTCAGAAGACCGCAAGGCTCACGTTCCCCTGATCCCTCGCGAGCGCCCCGAGTTGGTTCCGCTGTCTTTGGCACAGCAGCGCATGTGGTTCCTCAATCGATTCGAACCAGAATCGGCAGTCGACCATATTCCGGTCGCGCTGCGGCTCAGCGGAGCGCTCGATGTCGATGCGTTGCAAGGCGCACTCGAGGATTTGATCGAGCGGCACGAGATCCTTCGGACTGTGTACCCGGAGGTCGACGGCGTCGGATATCAGCGCCTGGTCGACATTGCAGCCGTGGTACCGAACCTGACTCCCATACGGGTGGACGAGTCGGCGATCGTCGAGCGCGTGACCGACTTCGTGACTCCGGGATTCGACGTGACCACCGAGGTTCCGATTCGGGCGGCACTCTTCCAATTCGCCGCCGACGAATTCGTCCTCGTGTTCGTCGTCCATCACATCAGCGGTGACGGGTTCTCCATGGGACCGTTGACCAAGGACATCGTTTCGTCTTATGTGTCTCGGACACAGGGAATTTCGCACGATCTTGCTCCGCTGCCCGTACAGTTCGCCGACTTTGCACTGTGGCAGCGCGAGGTTCTCGGCAGTGAAGACGACCCGGATTCTCTGATCACTCGCCAGGTCGACTACTGGCGCCACGCGTTGGCCGGTATCCCCGATCAGCTCGATCTTCCGTCGGACCGCCCGCGCCCGCGCGTCGCGTCGAACCGGGGAGCCGGGCACACATTCACGATCGAGCCGGATCTCCACCAGGCTCTCAATCGAATTGCGCTCGACAACAACGCATCTCTGTTCATGGTGTTGCACAGTGCCGTGGCGATTCTGCTGGCGCGGTTGTCGGGGACTTCGGACATCGTGATCGGCACTCCGGTCGCCGGTCGAGGCGATCAAGCTCTCGACGACCTGATCGGAATGTTCGTCAACACACTCGTCCTCCGCACGGAGGTTGATCTCGAAGCTTCGGCACGGGACATGATTTCGCGGGCGCGCGAATCCGACCTCAGCGGCTTCGGGCACGCCGATGTGCCATTCGAACGACTGGTGGAGGTACTCAACCCCGCCCGGTCTCAGGCACGGAACCCGTTGTTCCAGGTGATGCTCTCGCTGCAGAACTTGGGACAGAGCATGCAGCAAAGTCTGGAGGTTCCGGGACTGCGCATTTCCGGACTGGACGTAGAGTCGTCGGCCGCGAAGTTCGACCTCCAATTCACTGTGTGGGAATCTGATACCGCGGACAAGGTCGGTGGTTTGACCGTCGCACTGGTCTATGCGACCGACCTGTTCGACGAGTCGTCTGCCAAATCAATCGGAAAGCGGTTGATTTCAGTTCTCGAAGCAGTGGTTGCCGATCCCTCGGTTCGGGTTGGTGATGTGGATATGTTCGATTCGGGTGAGCGATCTTTGGTGCTCGAGTCGTGGAATAGCACTGCGCATGAGGTTGCGGATGTGTCGTTGGTGGACGTGTTCGATGCTCAGGTTGCGGCGTCGCCGGATTCGGTAGCTGTGTCGTTCGAGGGTGTTTCGCTGTCATATGCGGAGTTCGATTCGCGGGTGAATCGTCTTGCCCGGTACCTGGTTTCGGTGGGTGTGGGACCGGAGTCGTTGGTGGGTGTGGCGGTACGTCGGTCGGTTGATTTGTTGGTTGCGGTTTACGGCGTGCTCAAGGCTGGCGGTGGGTATGTTCCGGTGGATCCGGATCAGCCTGCGGAGCGCAATGCGTACGTGTTGGAGTCGGCGTCGCCGGTATGCGTGATCAGTACCTCTGACGTTGGATTCGATGCCGGTGTGGTACCGGTGGTCGAGGTTGATGTTGTTGATGTGTCTGGTTTTTCGGATAACTCTGTTTCGGATATCGATCGGGTCTCGCCTTTGCGGTCGGGCAATGCGGCGTATGTGATTTTCACGTCGGGGTCGACGGGGCGTCCGAAGGGTGTGTCGGTTTCGCATGCGGCGATTGTGAATCGGTTGGCGTGGATGCAGGACGAGTACGGGTTGGATTCGTCGGATGTGGTGTTGCAGAAGACGCCGTTCACGTTCGATGTGTCGGTGTGGGAGCTTTTCTGGCCGTTGCAGGTTGGTGCTCGGTTGGTGGTGGCTGTGCCGGATGGGCATCGTGACCCGCGGTATTTGACGTCGGTCATTGTGGGGGAGGGTGTGACGACGGTGCATTTCGTGCCGTCGATGCTCGAGGTTTTCGTGACGGATTCGTCTGTGGCTGCGTGTGTTTCGCTGACTCGGGTGTTCGCGTCAGGTGAGGCGTTGCCGGCGAGTGTTGTTGCCGATGTGTGGGCTGTGTTGCCGGGTGTCGGGGTGCACAATTTGTATGGTCCGACCGAGGCGGCGGTGGATGTGACGTTCCACGAGGTGGTGCCGGCGGATGTTCTGGGGGTGCCGATCGGTGCTCCGGTATGGAATACGCAGGTGTTTGTTCTGGACTCTCGATTGAGTCCGGTGCCGGTAGGTGTTGCGGGTGAGCTGTATCTGGCGGGTGTTCAGCTGGCTCGTGGGTATGTGGGTCGGCCGGATTTGTCGTCGGATCGATTTGTGGCGAATCCGTTCTCGGGTGATGGTGGGCGGATGTATCGCTCCGGTGATGTGGTGCGGTGGACTGCGTCGGGCGAGTTGGAGTACATCGGGCGTAGTGACTTTCAGGTGAAGTTGCACGGTTTGCGGATCGAGCTCGGTGAGATCGAGTCGGTGATTCGTGAGCACGAGTCGGTGTCGTCGGTAGTTGTGGTTGTGCGTGAGGATGTGTTGGTTGCGTACGTTACGGCCGCTGGTGGTGTGGTGGACGTTGACGAGTTGAAGAGAGTTGTTGCGGGTCGTCTGCCGGGTTACATGGTGCCGGCGGTGGTGATGGTGCTGGAAGAGTTGCCGTTGGGTGTGTCGGGGAAGTTGGATCGGAAGCTTCTTCCGGATCCGGTGTTCGTGGCGCGCGAGTTTCGGGCACCGTCGAGTGTCGCCGAAATCGCTGTGGCCGGCGTCTTCGGAGATGTTCTCCGGTTGGAACAGGTCGGTCTGGATGACGACTTCTTCGAGCTCGGCGGAAACTCTTTGGTCGCAACGCAGTTGGTGGCTCGCGTAGGTCAAGCGCTCGACACTCAGGTTCCGGTGAGGGTGTTGTTCGATGCTTCGACTGTCGAAGGTTTGGCAGCGCAGGTTGAGTTGATCGCAGGGGCAGGAGGGAGGACCGCGCTCGTGGCCCGCCCACGGCCGGCGTTGATCCCACTCTCACTAGCTCAGCAGCGAATGTGGTTCCTCAGCCGCTTCGATCCTGATTCTGCCGTCAACAACATTCCAATCGCATTGAATATCAAAGGCGTCCTGAATGTTTCGGCGCTGAGGCATGCGATTTCTGATGTAATCGAACGCCACGAGTCGCTCCGGACCGTCTATCCGGAGCAAGGTGGACAAGGACACCAGGTAGTCCTCCCGTCGTCCGAGGTGCCGGTTGAACTGACACCGAAGGTCATCGACGCCTCGCATATTCACAACGAACTTCTGAGTTTCGCGCTCCAGGGTTTCGACGTGACGTCAACCGTTCCGGTTCGAGTCGGGTTGTTCGAACTTGCAGAGGATTCGTACGTTCTGGCCTTCGTTGTGCACCACATCGCAGCGGACGGCTTCTCGATGCGCCCGTTGACTCGGGATGTCATGGTTGCCTACACCGCTCGGGTTTCGAACGGCGTTCCGAATTGGACTCCGCTCGAGGTACAGTACGCCGATTATGCACTCTGGCAGCGGGAGGTCCTCGGCGACGAGGACGACCCGGATTCGTTGATCTCGGCTCAGCTGGACCACTGGCGCTCCGTCCTCCGTGATTCTCCGGAAGTGCTTGCGTTACCGGCTGACCGATCCCGCCCGGTCGTCGCCTCGAATCGTGGCGCTACGTATCGCTTCTCCGTCAGCGAAGAGATTCGGTCGAGCTTGGACTCACTCGCACGCGAGCGGAACGCATCGCTGTTCATGGTGGTGCATTCGGCCCTCGCCGTGCTTCTCGCAAGGTTGTCCGGTACCAGTGACATCGTGATCGGTACTCCGGTTGCAGGGCGAGGCGAAAAGGCGCTCGACGATGTGATCGGTATGTTCGTGAATACACTGGTCCTGCGGACTCCTGTTGACCTCGCCAGTTCGTTCAGTGCGCTCGTCTCGGCAACGCGGAGGACAGACCTTCAGGCGCTCGGCAACGGCGATGTTCCGTTCGAGCGGCTGGTCGAGGTGCTCGATCCCACCCGATCGCAGGCACATCACCCGCTGTTCCAGGTCGCGTTGTTCTTCCAGAACATGTCGCAGGATGCTTTGGAGCTTTCGGGATTGGAAGTCTCAGGCGTCGAGTTCGATGCCGGTATCGCGAAATTCGATCTTCAACTTACTCTCGCTCCCCGCGTCGAAGATGCGCTCGAAGACGGCATGTTCGCCGAGTTCGCATACGCCACAGATCTGTTCGACGAGTCGACGATTCGTGGATTCGCCGATCGGTTCACCAGGATCCTCGAACAGGTGGTCGTGGATCCGTCGATCACCGTGGGTGACATCGAGCTGTTGGACGAGGCCGAGCGCGAGTCGCTGTTGACTGCGCGCAACTCCACCGCACATGACGTCGGGAACAGTGAGACATTGGCTTCGCTGTTCGACACTCGCGTTGCGTTGGCACCCGATGCTGTTGCCGTGGTGTTCGACGGCCAGTCGCTGACCTATGGCGAGTTGTCGGAACGTGTGAACAAATTGGCACGCAAGCTGATCGAAGATGGTGTCGGGCCCGAATCGTTGGTGGCCTTGGCGATGCGTCGATCGCTCGATCTGGTAGTAGGTATGTACGCGGTGATCGCCGCGGGCGGAGCCTACGTGCCCTTGGATCCCGATCACCCCGCCGAGCGAATCGGGCACATCCTCACGACGGCCGATCCAGTCTGTGTGCTGTCGACGACGAGGGACGCTTTCGTAGCGCCGAACGGCGCCGACGTGCTGTTGATCGACAATGTCGATCTTTCGAGCTACTCGGCTTCAGTCATTTCCGATGCTGATCGTCGCGGTCGTCTGCATGATGTGAATGCCGCCTACGTGATCTTCACCTCGGGTTCCACGGGCAAGCCCAAAGGCGTTGCGGTGTCGCATCACGCCATCGTGAACCAGGTCCTGTGGATGCAGGATCAGTACGCCATCGGCCCAGAAGACGTCTATTTGCAGAAGACTGCTACGACATTCGACGTCTCGTTGTGGGGATACTTCACTGCGCTTTTGTCCGGTACGAGAGTGGTGCTGGCATCTCACGACGGCCATCGAGATCCCGCGTATCTGGCTCGTCTGATCGAAGATCATCGGGTGACGCTGACGGACTTCGTTCCATCGATGTTGACCGTCTTCGCGACTTCGGTTCCGGAACACGCATTGGTGTCACTGAGGGACGTATTCGTGATCGGTGAGGCATTGCCGGTCGAGACGGTGCGTGCATTCGCTCAGGTGTCGTCTGCAGGCCTGCACAATGTGTACGGCCCAACCGAGGCTGCGGTCTCGATCACCTACTACGAGGTCGATGGATCGGAATCAACAGGGATTCCGATCGGGGTGCCCGAGTGGAACTCGCAGGTCTACGTGTTGGACAGTCGGTTGCAGCCGGTGCCGGTAGGCGTTGCGGGTGAGCTGTATCTGGCCGGTGATCAACTGGCGCGCGGTTACGTCGCGCGACCCGATCTCACCAGTGATCGTTTTGTCGCGAACCCATTTGTGGAGGCGAGCGACACGAACGGTGAAATCAATCCCGGTGTCAGTCGGATGTATCGCACCGGGGACCTGGTGTGGTGGAACACCGCAGGCGAACTCGAGTATGTCGGGCGTACCGATTTTCAGGTCAAATTCCGTGGTCAGCGGATCGAACTGGGTGAGATCGAGTCAGCTCTGCTGGCGCATTCGACGGTAGCTCAGTGTGTGGTCACTGTGGCATCCACCGATATGGGCGATCAGCTGGTCGCATATGTGATCGCGGTCCCGGATTCTGTGATCGACGTAGAAGTCTTGAGGAATGCGCTTCCTGAATCGCTACCTGTCTACATGATTCCGAACGCGATCATGGTCTTGGACGAGTTGCCTCTGAACTCGTCTGGGAAGTTGGATCGGAAGTTGTTGCCGGAGCCGGTGTTCGAGGTTGCGGTGTTCCGGGCCCCGGTCACGCCGGTAGAACAAATTGTCGCTTCTGTTTTCTCGGCGGTACTCGGGGTCGAGCGAGTGGGTCTGGATGACGACTTCTTCGCACTCGGCGGAAACTCTTTGATTGCTACTCGAATGGCCGCTCGGTTGGGGCAGGCGCTCGATGCACAGGTTCCGGTGCGGGTGTTGTTCGAGGCGTCGTCGGTGGAGTTGTTGGCTGCGCGGATGGAGTCGGAGATTGGTTCGGGTGCGCGGGCGGCGTTGACTGCTCGGGTGCGTCCGGAGCGGGTGCCGTTGTCGTTGGCGCAGCAGCGGATGTGGTTCTTGAACCGTTTCGATACGTTGTCGTCGGCGAACAATATTCCGGTGGCGATTCGGTTGTCGGGGTTGTTGGATGTGGCGGCGTTGGACGCTGCGGTGTCGGATGTTGTTGTGCGGCATGAGATTTTGCGGACGGTGTATCCGGAGGTCGACGGTGTCGGGTTCCAGGAGGTGTTGTCTGCGGATCGGGTGCGGTTGGATTTGTCGCCGGTGGCGGTGTCGGAGTCCGATGTCGTTGGTGCGGTGACGGAGTTCTTGTCGGCTGGTTTCGATGTGGCGGTGGAGGTTCCGGTTCGGGCGCGGTTGTTCGCGGTGTCGGAGTCGGAGTTCGTGTTGGCGATGGTGGTTCATCACATCAGTGGTGATGGTGTGTCGATGGGGCCGTTGACGCGTGATGTGATGGTGGCGTACGAGGCTCGTTCTCGGGGTGAGGTGCCGGGGTGGACGCCGTTGGCGGTGCAGTATGCGGATTACGCGTTGTGGCAGCGGGAGACTCTCGGTTCGGAAGATGATCCGTCGTCGTTGATTTCGCGTCAGATCGGGTTCTGGGAGTCGGCGTTGGCGGGGTTGCCGGATCAGTTGGATTTGCCGGCTGATCGTCCGCGGCCGGCGGTGGCGTCCAATCGTGGCGCCAAACACGCTTTCGTTATCGACGCGCCAGAGCATCATTCTTTGAAAAAAATTGCCCGTGAGTCGAATTCGTCCTTGTTCATGGTGGTGCATGCGGCGTTGGCGGTGTTGTTGTCGCGGTTGTCGGGGACGTCCGATATTGCGATCGGTACTCCGGTGGCGGGTCGTGGTGAGCAGGTTCTCGATGATTTGATCGGGATGTTCGTCAATACGTTGGTGTTGCGGACCGAGGTGGATTCTTCGGAGTCGTTCTCGGGGTTGTTGGGTCGGGTTCGTGAGGGCGATCTGGGTGCGTTTGCGCACGTAGATCTGCCGTTCGAGCGGTTGGTGGAGGTGCTCAATCCGGCGCGGTCGCAGGCGCGTAATCCGTTGTTCCAGGTGATGCTGTCGTTCCAGAACATGGAGCAGTCGGTGCTTCGACTTGGCGATCTGACAGTTGCGGGAATCGACGCCAACACGGTGGCGGCCAAGTTCGATCTGCAGCTGACCATGGTCGAGCAGTTCGACGAGGCGGGTGCCCCGGCGGGGATGGCGGCGCAGTTCACGTACGCGACGGATCTGTTCGACGAGTCGACGGTGGCAGGCTTTGCCGGCAGGTTCGGGCGCATCCTTGCTGAGATCACTGTTGATCCGTCAGTTCGGTTGGGTGATATCGACGTACTTACCGCTGCTGAGCGCAGCAACCTTCTCAGCTGGTCCGCTGGTGGGCGCACAGCGTTGGCAGGCGCGTCCTTGACTGCGATGTTCGAAGAACAGGTTGGGCGGACGCCTGATTCTCTTGCCGTCGAGTGCGATGGCGAGGCGCTGACCTATGGGCAGCTCGACGCCTACGCAAACGTGGTGGCCGAGCGATTGACGGCGGCCGGCGTCGGTCCGGATGACGTCGTCGCGTTGATCGTGCCGAGGTCGGTCGAGTGGGTCGTAGGTATGTTGGCGGCGTGGAAGGCGGGTGCTGCGTACGGGCCGATCGATCCGTCGTACCCACAGGATCGGATCGAAGCGATAATCGCCGACACCGGTGCCCGATGCGCGGTGAGTACGACGACTCTCGATCTGGCGGTGGACGTGATCGTCCTCGACAGCATCATGCGCGATTCGCCGATGGTGGAGAGGCCGACGGATCGATGGCGTGAACTCGGTGCGGGGGACCGCTTGGGGTATGTCATTTCGACATCCGGTTCGACGGGTCGTCCGAAGCCGACGTTGGTGCCGATGGCCGGCATCGAGAACACGGTGGCCTGGTACCGCAGCGAGTTGCCCGAAACTGGTGGTCTATTGATCGCGTCGTCACCGAGTTTCGACTTGACGCAGAAGAACGTCTGGGCAGCGTTGAGCAGCGGTCGGAGCGTAGTGCTTGCCTCGGACGGTTTCGATCCGGATGCGATCGTTGCTCGCGTCGGGCACGGTGACGTTGCAGTGGCGAACATGTCGCCGAGCGCGTTCGAAGCCGTGGTGGATTCCGACGAGGAGTCTGCTTTGAGCGTTCTCGATGTTGTGTTCCTTGGAGGCGAGTCGATCCGGCTTAATCGTCTTGGCAGTTTGTTGTCAGGCGGAGTACGCGTGGTGAACAGTTACGGCCCGACGGAAGCGTCGGACGTGGTCTCGTTCCACGCGGTGACTGCGCATGACACCGTCAGCGTTCCGATCGGTGCACCGGTGCCGAACATGGATCTGTTCGTTCTGGATCGGTCGTTGGGTATGGTGCCGCCGGGCGTGATCGGCGAGTTGTATGTCGGTGGTGTCGGTGTCGGTCGCGGATACGGAAACCGAGCGGCGTTGACGGCGGAGCGTTTCGTCGCCAACCCCTTTGCGGGCGGGGAAAGGGGCGCCTCAGATGGCGGCAGCAGGTTGTATCGAACCGGCGACCTCGTCAGGTGGAACGGTCGGGGCGAGCTCGAGTACATCGGCCGATCGGATTTCCAGGTCAAACTGCGGGGGCAGCGTATCGAACTCGGCGAGATCGAATCTGCTCTGATCTCGCACGAGGCGGTTTCAGATGCGGTGGTCGTCCTGCACAGCGATGCGACGTTCGGCGACAGCCTGGTCGGGTATGTCGTGGGAACTGCAGTAGATGCGTCGGAAGTTCTGGAGTCTGCCCGGGCCGTGCTTCCGACGTACATGGTGCCCTCGAAGGTTCTTGTCCTCGACGAGCTTCCACTCAATGCGTCGGGCAAATTGGATCGAAAGGCTCTCCCGTCACCGGTATTCGAGGCAGCAGAGTTTCGGGCGCCGGTCACAGCGGTGCAGGAAATTGTTGCGTCGGTGTTCGGAGATGTGTTGGGCACGGAGCGGGTCGGTCTGGATGACGATTTCTTTGCGCTGGGTGGTAATTCGTTGATCGCTACCAGGTTGGCAGCAAGATTGGGGCAGGCACTCGATGCGCAGGTCCCGGTGCGCGTGCTGTTCGAGAACTCGACAGTGGAAGGTTTGGCTGTAGTAGTCCAAAAGACCGCAGGTTCCGGTGCGAGGATGGAGTTGGAGGCGCGGGAACGTCCAGAACGTCTTCCTCTGTCCTTGGCCCAGCAGCGAATGTGGTTGGTAAACCAGATGGATCCCGGTTCTGCGGCATACAACATTCCGTTGGCTCTGCGATTGACAGGGAACTTGGATGTCGCGGCTTTGCGCCAGGCTCTTCACGACGTTTTGGTTCGACATGAGTCGCTCCGGACCAGCTACCCGAGTGACATCGAAGGGCCGGTTCAGAAAATCGTCGCGATCGACGAACTCCTTTCGCCTCTCGAAACGATTCAGGTGGACGACGAGGCCGCGGCGTTCAATCGCGTCGTGGAGTTGGTGACGACCGGATTCGACGTAGCTCAGGAGGTACCTGTACGCACTGGGTTGCTCGAGTTGGGCCCGGCAGACTTCATATTCGTCTTGGTCGCTCATCACATCGCCGCTGACGGTGAATCGATGGGACCTCTTGCCCGAGACATGATGGTCGCCTACGAGGCTCGCGTGCGCGGCACCGCGCCGTCGTGGACGCCGTTGACTGTTCAGTACGCGGACTTCGCGATCTGGCAGCGCGAAGTACTCGGTAGCGCTGGCGAGGTCGGCTCACAGGCTGCACGGCAACTCGACTTCTGGCGCCGGACGTTGGACGGTGTGTCGTCGACGCCCGGATTGCCTTCCGACCGTCAGCGACCCGCGCAGATGTCTGCACGTGCCGGTGTCTCGGAGTTCTCCGTCAACGCGGAGACGGCGGCGCGGCTCAACGAGATTGCGCGCGAACACAACGCCACATTGTTCATGGTTGTGCACGCT
Source organism: Rhodococcus sp. RCBS9 (assembly GCF_029457415.1). Taxonomy (NCBI): domain Bacteria; kingdom Bacillati; phylum Actinomycetota; class Actinomycetes; order Mycobacteriales; family Nocardiaceae; genus Rhodococcus; species Rhodococcus sp. RCBS9. Next base: position 4,599,336 of record NZ_CP120422.1, read on the forward strand.
GCGCTTGCAGTACTCATCGCACGGTTGAGTGGAAGCCGAGATTTCGCGATCGGAACGGTAGTGGCCGGGCGAGGTGAGCAGCAACTGGACGACATAGTCGGAATGTTCGTCAACACGCTTGCACTCAGGACCGCTCCGGATCTCGGAGCGGGATTCGGCGACTTGGTCTCGCTCGTCCGAAACGTCGATCTCGAGGCATTTGCGAACGGAGACATCCCGTTCGAGGAAGTAACCGGCGCCTTGTCGGCGTCAGCGAGCGAGCTCTTCCAGGTTGCACTGTCGGTCGAACCGATGGCAGGAGCCTCGTTCAGTCTGCCGGATTTGAAGATCACGGCTGTCGAGGGTGTGGAGGCGACTGCGAAGTTCGACCTCCAACTCAATCTCAGTTCAGATCCGGTAACGGGAGGGTTGCTCGGCCATTTGGTTTTCGCTGCGGACCTTTTCGACCAAGCAACCGCCGACGCACATGTCGAGCGCTTCGTCCGCGTTCTAGATCGGGTCTCCTCGGATCCTTCACGTCCGATTGGTGACATCGAACTGCTCACCGACTCCGAACGAGCAGAAGTCCTCGGCTCCGTGGACACAACGCCGCCCCCGGCCGTTGGCGCTCCGACGGGCCGACTCGTGCCACAGCGATTGGCAAATTCCGTAGAGGCTGATCCTGATGCTGTCGCAGTCGTGTGCGATGAGGAGGAAATGACTTACCACGAGGTCGATGCACGATCATCTCGCCTCGCTCGCCACCTGATCAATCTTGGGATCGGTCCGGGCGACACGGTGGGGATCACAGGATTGCGTGGCATCGAACTGGTGGTGGCGGCCTGGGCGCTGTCCAAAGCCGGCGCGGCAGCTCTGGTAGGAGCTACAGGAGCAGCACGTGGGACAGAAACGGCTCCGAGTGTGGCCTTGGCGTTGATTTCGGGTGAGGCCGAATCTGACGTACCGCTGGACACGAGCCTCGACTTGGACCAGCCAGATGTTATCGAGTTGGTGGCGTCGTACTCGAGTCGTTCCGTGAACTACACGGACCGGCTTCGTCCGCTGAGCGCGGACGACATCGCGGTCGTGGTTCCCGGTTCGCACCCTGGCCAGATCACCCATGGAGAGCTCGCAGCGAAGTTGGACGCGATGTCGCAGAAGCACGATGTCGACTATGAATCGCGTTTGATGTACTTCGGTCCCGAGGAAGACGAAACATCGATTCTGACTATTCTGCTTGGCGGAGCGGTCGGTGGCGTCGTACTGCTGTACTCGGAAGCGGCGAAGGACGCAGAGGTACAGGAGCTACTTGCAGAGGAGTGGGTTTCGCACGCGGTTGGTCCGACAGACGTCTTCACAGGTGTTGTCGAAGGAGCTTTGCCAGATCTACGCCTGGCGTGTGATCCCGCGACGTGGACTCTGAGCTGACGCCGCCGTTCACGAAGTTGATGGACTCCCATATCCCGAACAGTCCGATGATGTCCACTCCGCGACAGCTGTAACAATGGTTCGGTGTGTCCGATCAACTATTGGGGCTTTACCGGGACGTCGAACGCGATTTGCCCAGGTCAAGGGTAGAACCTCGGAAGTGATCGGATTCCTGCGAATACTGATCGAACTGCAGTACCAAAGCGAAGGTGAAATTGTCTTGACGCAGCACGTGTTCCTCCAGCATGCCGTTCGAGTGCAGGTCGTGACCGCATGAGCTCCGATGGTGTGACGCCAGGGACTTCGGTAGCTCGCAAGGCACGTCGAGAGCGTCCGGCACGCGGCCGTCGTGCCAGCACCTCGTTGCTTCCGCAACTGCTGGCGGCGGCCGTCGAGCTGGGGCCCGAGCGGGAGGCGTTGCGGTTCGAAGGACGTTCGCTGTCATACGCAGAGTTGGACGAGCAATCGTCTCGTTTGGCGAGATTGTTGATCGCCGGCGGCATGGGGCCAGAGGATCGGGTTGCAATTTCGATACCGCGGTCCATCGAGTCCGTTCTGGCACTGTGGGCAGTCGCCAAGTCCGGCGCCGCCTTCGTCCCGGTGGATCCGAACTATCCAGCCGATCGCGTGGCCTACATGATCAGCGATTCTGGAGTTTCGGTCGGGTTGACCACTAAGGGTGCACGCGCCGGGTTAACCGACTCGGTCGGGTGGATCTCGATCGATGCTTCGGACACTGTCGAGTCGTTGGCCGCTGTCTCCGGCGCGCCAGTGACGTATGACGAGCGGGTAAGGACACTGCGTGAGCAGCACGCCGCGTACGTCATCTACACATCCGGCTCCACAGGGCGACCCAAGGGTGTTGTTGTTTCGCATTCGGGGCTAGCCGTCCTGCAGCGAGAGCAAATTCGCATGCTGTCGCTCGACGGCAATTCGCGGGTTTTGCACTTCACGACTCCAAGCTTCGACGTATCGATCTTCGAACTACTCGAGACGATCGGGGCTGGCGCCGTCATGGTGATTGCCCCATCGAGCATCTACGGTGGGCCCGAGCTAGCCGAGCTGATCAAGACAGAGCGAGTGACGCATGTCGGCGCTACTCCTTCGGTGCTCGCATCGGTGGATCCATCTGGACTCGACGATGTTGCTGTCGTCGTGGTCGCGGGTGAAGCGTGTCCGCCAGAGTTGGTCGCGAAGTGGGCGCCCGGACGCCACTTTGTCAACGCGTACGGCCCGACCGAGATGACGATCGTCACGAACATGACGGAACTCGGCGCGGGTGATCCCGTCACGATCGGTGGTCCGATTCGTGGTGCAGCGTCTTTGGTATTGGATGCCCGCTTGCAGCCTGTACCGACGGGGACTACGGGTGAGCTCTATCTTGCAGGGCCGCAGGTTGCGCGCGGATACCACAATTTGGCAGGTATGACGGCCGATCGATTCATCGCGAATCCCTTTGGGGCACAGGGTGAACGAATGTACCGCACGGGGGACGTGGTGCGGTGGACGGAAAGTGCTGCCGGCGATCGTAGCGTCGAATACGTCGGACGGTCCGATTCCCAGGTCAAGATCCGTGGCTTCCGCATCGAGTTGACTGAAATCGACGCGGTCATCGCACTCGACGAACGGGTCGAGTTCGTGACAACGCTCGGGCGAGTGTTGCCCAGCGGTGAAACGGCTCTCATCTCTTATGTGCTTCCTGCAGTTGGAGCCGTGCTGTCCGGGGATGACGTCCTGGCAGTGGTCAAGACGGATCTTCCCCGTCACATGATTCCGGCGGCTGTCGTTGTCATCGACGAGATTCCCTTGACGCCAGTAGGAAAGCTGGATTCAGCAGCACTTCCTGATCCCGTATTCGAGGCCCGAGAGTTTGTAGCGCCATCCTCCGATGGTGAGGTCGTGGTCGCGCGCATATTCGAAGAACTCTTGGGGGTGGACCGAGTCGGCGCTGACGACGACTTCTTCGAACTCGGCGGCAACTCGTTGATTGCTGCGAAATTGGCCGGGCGTCTCAGTGCGGCTTTCGATGTGCGGGTTCAGGTCAAAACGCTCTTCGAGTACTCGACAGTCTCCGGTCTTGCATCTGTTTTGTCAGATTCAGCGGGGCGTGTGCGAATTGCCTTGGCCCCTCGCTCTCGTCCGGAGCGGATACCTCTTTCCCTTGCACAGTCGCGGATGTGGTTCTTGTCGAGATTCGACTCTGTGTCTGGTGTGAACAACATTCCGATCGTGTTGCGGTTGTCCGGTGCCGTCGATGTTTCGGCACTGTCCGCAGCGCTGTCGGATGTTGTTGCGCGGCACGAGGTGTTGCGGACCGTCTATCCGGAATTCGAGGGCATCGGGTTCCAACAAGTACTTCCGGTGGACGAATTCGTGGAAACTGTATTGCCCGAAACTGTCGACGCGGCCGACTTGCTCGGTGTGCTGACGCCAGTGGTGGCAGAGGGGTTCGATGTCACGGTCGAGGTGCCATTACGGGTTCGTTTGTTCCAGACGGGTTCGTCGGAGTTTGTGTTGGCGTTGGTGATTCACCATATCGCTGCTGACGGTGTGTCGATGGGTCCGTTGGTGCGTGATGTGTCGATGGCGTATGTGGCGCGTGCGGGTGGACAGGTTCCGGGGTGGGCGCCGTTGGCGGTGCAGTATGCGGATTACGCGTTGTGGCAGCGTGAGGTGTTGGGGTCCGAGGGTGATCCGTCGTCGTTGATGTCTGAGCAGTTGGGGTATTGGACGTCGGTGTTGGCGGGGTTGCCGGAGCGGATCGAGCTGCCGGCGGATCGCCCGCGGCCGTTGGTGGCATCCAATCAGGGTGCGAGTTACCAGTTTTCGATAGACGCGCGGTTACATCGAGCGCTCGAGCAGTTGGCGCTTGATCGTAATGTGTCGTTGTTCATGGTGGTGCATGCGGCGTTGGCGGTGTTGTTGGCGCGGCTGAGCGGTAGTGACGACGTTGTGGTGGGCTCTCCGATCGCAGGGCGGGGTGAGCCGGAGCTGGACGATCTGATTGGTATGTTCGTCAATACGTTGGTGTTGCGGACCGAGGTGGATTCTTCGGAGTCTTTCTCGGCGTTATTGGGTCGGGTTCGTGAGGTCGATCTCGGGGCGTTCGGCAACGAGGACGTGCCGTTCGAGCGTTTGGTGGAAGTGCTTGATCCGGCGCGGTCGCAGGCCCATCATCCGTTGTTCCAGGTTGCGTTGTTCTTTCAGAACATGGCGCAGGATGTCGTGGAGTTGCCGGGACTGTCGATTGCCGGTTTCGACGCCGGTGTCGAGATCGCGAAGTTCGATCTGCAGTTGACGGTGACGCCGTTGGAGGAGGACGGCGTCGGTGTGGGGATGCCGATGTCGTTGACGTATGCGACGGATCTGTTCGACGCGTCGACAGTTGTTTCGTTTGCGGAGCGGTTGGTGCGTGTTCTGGAAGCAATGGTGGCGGAGCCTGATTCGGTTGTCGGGGATGTGGAGTTGCTCGGTGAGGGCGAGCGTTCGCAGGTGCTGGTGGCGGTCAATGACACTGTTCACGAGTTGACTGTTGGTGCTTTGTTGCTCGACGGGTTTGTTGCGCAGGTGGCGGCGACGCCGGATGCGGTGGCGGTGGTGTTCGAGGGGCAGTCTCTGACGTATGCGGAGTTCGGGTCTCGGGTGAACCGTCTTGCACGGTATCTGATTTCGGTGGGCGTGGGGCCGGAGTCGTTGGTGGCGTTGGCGATGCGCCGGTCGGTTGACCTTGTGGTTGGTATGTATGCAGTGGTTGCTGCGGGTGGGGCGTATGTGCCGTTGGATCCGGATCATCCGGTCGAGCGCAATGGTCATATTCTCGAGACCGCGGCACCGGTCTGTGTGTTGTCCACTGCTGGTGACGGTGTGGTGTTGCCGAGTAAATTCGATGTGGTGTTGATAGACGAGCTGGACGTGTCCGGATTCTCGGATGCGCCTGTTTCTGATGTGGATCGTGTTGCGCCGTTGCGTGTTTCGAATGCTGCGTATGTGATTTTCACGTCGGGGTCGACGGGGAAGCCGAAGGGTGTGGCGGTTTCGCATGCGGCGATCGTCAATCAGATGGCGTGGATGCAGGGGCAGTATGTTCTGACCGGGTCGGATGTGTATCTGCAGAAGACTGCGACGACGTTCGACGTGTCTTTGTGGGGGTTCTTCCTGCCGTTGGCGGTGGGTGCTCGGTTGGTGGTGGCCACTCATGACGGTCATCGGGATCCGGGGTATTTGGCGTCGGTGATCGCTGATCAGCGCGTGACGGTGACGGACTTCGTGCCGACGATGCTGTCGGTGTTCGCGGGGGAAGTCTCTGCCAGCCAGTTGGATTCGCTACGTGATGTGTTCGTCATCGGTGAGGCGTTGCCGGCGCAGACGGTGCGCGATTTCGGTGTTGTTTCAAGCGCGCGGGTTCACAACTTGTATGGTCCGACCGAGGCCGCGGTGTCGATCACGTTCGCGGATGTGACGGATGCTGTCCACGGTGGTGTGGCTTCTATTGGTGTGCCGCAGTGGAATTCGCAGGTTTTCGTCTTGGATTCGCGATTGCGTCCGGTGCCGGCGGGTGTTGCGGGAGAGTTGTATCTTGCGGGTGATCAGTTGGCTCGTGGGTATGTTTCTCGTCCGGATTTGTCGGCGGATCGCTTCGTCGCGAATCCGTTCACTCATGGCAGTGTCGGCGATCGGATGTACCGCACGGGGGACTTGGTGCGGTGGGGCTGGTCGGGGGAGCTCGAGTACATCGGGCGCACTGATTTCCAGGTGAAGTTCCGGGGTCAGCGGATCGAGTTGGGGGAGATCGAGTCGGCCCTGGTGGCCGATGTGTCGGTGTCGGTGTCGTCGGTGGCGGTGGTGTCGACCAAGACCGGTGATCAGTTGGTGGGGTATGTGGTGCCGACGTCGGGAGCGGTGGTTGATGTTGCGGCGCTTGTGGATTCGTTGGGGTCGGTGTTGCCGTCGTATATGGTGCCGTCGCAGATCATGGTGTTGGATGCGTTCCCGCTGAATGCTTCGGGGAAGTTGGATCGGAAGCTGTTGCCGAAGCCGGTGTTCGAGGCTGCGGCGTTCCGGGCTCCGGTGACTCCGGTGGAGGAGTCGGTTGCCTCGGTTTTCGCCGAGGTGTTGGGTGTGGATCGGGTCGGGCTTGATGATGATTTCTTTGCTTTGGGTGGCAATTCGCTGATTGCGACTCGGATGGTTGCCCGCCTTGGGCAGGCGCTCGATACGCAGGTTCCGGTACGGGTGCTGTTCGAGGTGTCCTCGGTCGAGCGCGTGGCTGCCCGGGTTCAGACCAAGATCGGTTCGGGTGCTCGGGCGGCGTTGACTGCTCGGGTGCGTCCGGAGCGGGTGCCGTTGTCCCTTGCACAGCAACGGATGTGGTTTCTGAACCAACTCGACCCAGAGTCGCCGGTCTACAATGTCCCTCTCGCGATCCGGCTTTCAGGGAAGCTGGACGTGGCGGGGCTGAAAGCTGCTGTTTCCGATGTCCTGGCACGGCACGAGTCGCTCAGAACGTTGTACCCAAGCGATCCAGATGGACCAATGCAGGTAATTGTTCCACCCGAAGAGGTCGTGCTGGACTTGAGTCCAGTCGAGGTCGACGCCGAGTCTGTAATGCTGCGCGTAGCAGAGGTTGTCGGACAGGGATTCGACGTCGGTGCTGAGGTCCCCGTTCGAGCGAAACTGTTCAGCCTTGGCTCTGGCGACTACGTGTTGGTTGTCGTGATCCACCACGTTGCCGGAGACGGTTCCTCAGTCGGGCCACTCGGGCGCGATGTCATGGTCGCGTATGAGGCCCGATCTCGGGGGGTGGTTCCGGGGTGGGCACCTCTCGGAGTGCAGTACGCGGACTATGCGTTGTGGCAACGCGAGATGTTGGGCTCAGATGGTGACCCGGACTCGATCGCGTCGAAGCAAATTGCGTATTGGCGAACTCAGTTGGCTGACGTCCCCCCCGTTTTGAATCTCCCCTTGGATCGTGCAAGGCCCGCGATTCAGTCGTTACGCGGAGCGACAGTCAATTTCACGATCGATGCACGCCTTCATTCAGACTTGTCGAGGCTTGCAGAGGGTCACAACGTCACTGTCTTTATGGTCATTCACGCGGCTGTGGCTGTTTTGATGTCCAGACTGAGCAGTTCCACGGACGTGGTGCTTGGTACTCCTGTCGCAGGACGCGGGGAGGCCGAACTCGACGATCTGATTGGTATGTTCGTCAACACGCTGGTCTTACGCACGAACGTCGAAGCGTCGGAGGGATTCGGTTCGTTCCTGGAGCAGGTGCGTGAAATCGATCTATCGGCGTTTGCCAATGCGGATGTGCCGTTCGAGTGGTTGGTGGATGAGATCGACCCCGTGCGTTCTACTGCGCACTCACCGCTGTTCCAGGTTTTGTTGGTGTTCCAGAACTTTGCGCAAACGCAGTTCGTGTTGCCAGAACTCACGATTTCCGGGATCGAAGCGGACTCGGGAACGGCGAAATACGACCTTCAGATCACTCTGTCCGAGGTCATCAGCGAGTCTGGAGAACCCTCAGGGATACACGGGTCGTTCAACTACGCAACCGACCTGTTCGACGAATCAACGGTGCTGGAATTCGTCGATCGTCTGTTGCGAATTCTGAGCACAGTGTCCGCAACTCCGGACGTACTGGTGGGTGATATTCCCGTACTCTCACAGAGCGAGAGTGAACAGGTACTGGCACAAGCTGTTTCGGCCGGATCTTTGTGCTCGGACAATGCGACGCTGGTCTCGTTGTTCGACGAGCAGGTTGCGCGGACGCCTAACTCTGTCGCGTTGGCCATGGACGCAATTGAACTTACGTATGCGGAGTTCGATGCCAAGGTCAATCAACTCGCGCGTCACCTCATTTCCGAAGGAGTCGGACCTGAGCAGTTGGTCGGTGTGGCGATGCGTCGGAGCATTGACCTCGTGGTTGCGATCTACGCCGTTCTGAAGGCTGGGGGCGCCTACGTTCCTATCGATCCAGATCATCCAGCAGAACGCACCGAGTACGTCGTAGAGGCGGCGGATCCGGTACTGATTCTGACTACCGCTCGCGATCAGTTCGCGTCGACGGGTCGACGGATGGTGACTGTCGAGGCTCTGAACTTGGACGGGTTCCCATCTCGCCGGATTGCCGACTCTGAACGCAATTCGCCTTTGCGATCGCAAAACACGGCGTATCTGATCTTCACTTCAGGTTCGACAGGTCGACCCAAGGGCGTTGCCATTACACACAGCGCAACGGTGAACCAGTTGGTGTGGGCTCAGGCGACCTACAGGCTTGATTGCTCGGATGTGGTACTGCACAAAACGCCGATCACCTTCGACATTTCGGTCTGGGAATTGTTCTGGACTCTCCAAACTGGCGCGAAACTGGTCATCGCGGTTCCCGATGGACACCGGGACGCAGATTATCTTGCGAAAACCATCGCTCAAGAGCGGGTCACGACGGTGCATTTCGTTCCGTCGATGTTGAGCGCATTCATGTCCGCGGTGCCCGCGCCGCTGCCGGAATCGGTGCGTCGAGTCTTTGTCGCAGGAGAGGCGTTGAGCGCCGACACCGTACGCCGATTCAGCGGGTACGCCTCGGCGAGCCTGCACAACTGGTACGGGCCTGCCGAGGTCGAGGTGGTAACAGCTTGGGAGGCGACTCCTGAGGCGGTGGTCGTCCCGATCGGTACGCCCGTCGCTAACGCGTCCACTGTTGTGCTTGACGGCCGGTTGGCGCCAGTGCCGGTGGGTGTGGCCGGTGAACTGTATTTGGGTGGACCGCAGGTGGCTCGTGCATATCACGGTGAGCCTGCTATGACGGCGCTGCGATTTGTCGCCGATCCATTCGGATCAGCCGGCGCCAGGTTGTACCGCACCGGAGATTTGGTTCGATGGACCAAATCGGGGGAGCTGGAGTACATCGGCCGTAGTGATTTCCAGGTGAAGTTGCGTGGTCAGCGGATCGAACTGGGTGAGATCGAATCAGCCCTGCTCACGCATGAGAACGTAAACGACGCCGTCGTCGTGATGCACTCTGACTCCAAGTCGGGTGACAGCTTGGTTGGGTATGTGGTGCCGGCGTCGGGTGCGGTGGTTGATGTTGTAGCGCTTACGGATTCGCTGCGTGCGGTGTTGCCGTCGTACATGGTTCCGTCGTTGATCATGGTGTTGGATGCGTTGCCGCTGAATGCGTCGGGGAAGTTGGATCGGAAGTTGTTGCCGGAGCCGGTGTTCGAGGTTGCGGTGTTCCGGGCTCCGGTGACGGCGGTGGAGGAGATCGTCGCGTCGGTGTTCGGGGATGTTCTCGGGGTCGAGCGTGTCGGGTTGGATGATGATTTCTTTGCTTTGGGTGGTAATTCTTTGATTGCTACTCGGGTGGCGGCTCGGTTGGGGCAGGCGCTCGATGCGCAGGTTCCGGTGCGGGTGTTGTTCGAGGCGTCGTCGGTGGAGTTGTTGGCTGCTCGGGTGGAGTCGGAGGTTGGTTCGGGTGCGCGGGCGGCGTTGACTGCTCGGGTGCGTCCGGAGCGGGTGCCGTTGTCGTTGGCGCAGCAGCGGATGTGGTTCTTGAACCGTTTCGATACGTTGTCGTCGGCGAACAATATTCCGGTGGCGATTCGGTTGTCGGGGTTGTTGGATGTGGCGGCTCTGCAGGCTGCGGTGTCGGATGTTGTTGGTCGGCATGAGATTTTGCGGACGGTGTATCCGGAGGTCGACGGTGTCGGGTTCCAGGAGGTGTTGTCTGCGGATCGGGTGCGGTTGGATTTGTCGCCGGTGGCGGTGTCGGAGTCCGATGTCGTTGGTGCGGTGACGGAGTTCTTGTCGGCTGGTTTCGATGTGGCGGTGGAGGTTCCGGTTCGGGCGCGGTTGTTCGCGGTGTCGGAGTCGGAGTTCGTGTTGGCGATGGTGGTTCATCACATCAGTGGTGATGGTGTGTCGATGGGGCCGTTGACGCGTGATGTGATGGTGGCGTACGAGGCTCGTTCTCGGGGTGAGGTGCCGGGGTGGACGCCGTTGGCGGTGCAGTATGCGGATTACGCGTTGTGGCAGCGGGAGACTCTCGGTTCGGAAGATGATCCGTCGTCGTTGATTTCGCGTCAGATCGGTTTCTGGGAGTCGGCGTTGTCGGGGTTGCCGGATCAGTTGGATTTGCCGGCTGATCGTCCGCGGCCGGCGGTGGCGTCCAATCGTGGTGCTGCGTATTCGTTCGTGATTGATCGTGATGTGCATGTGTCGTTGAGTGACGCTGCGCGTGAGTCGAATTCGTCGTTGTTCATGGTGGTGCATGCGGCGTTGGCGGTGTTGTTGTCGCGGTTGTCGGGGACGTCCGATATTGCGATCGGTACTCCGGTGGCGGGTCGTGGTGAGCAGGTTCTCGATGATTTGATCGGGATGTTCGTCAATACGTTGGTGTTGCGGACCGAGGTGGATTCTTCGGAGTCGTTCTCGGGGTTGTTGGGTCGGGTTCGTGAGGGCGATCTGGGTGCGTTTGCGCATGCGGATGTGCCGTTCGAGCGGTTGGTGGAGGTGCTCAATCCGGCGCGGTCGCAGGCTCGTAATCCGTTGTTCCAGGTGATGCTCTCGTTCCAGAACATGGAGCAGACCGCGTTGCAGTTGGGCGATCTGACGGTTGCGGGCGTCGATACCGGCGCGGTGGCGGCGAAGTTCGATCTGCAGTTGACCGTGGTCGAGCAGTTCGACGAGTCCGGTGCCCCGGCCGGGATGGCGGCGACGTTCACGTACGCGACGGATCTGTTCGACGAGTCGACGGTGGCCTCGATGGCAACCCGATTCGAACGCATCCTGCGCACAGTTCTCGACGATTCATCGGCGCTGGTGGGAGAAGTCGATCTTCTTGATGGTGTTGAACGAATTGAGATCTACAACAGATCGCGCGCCAGTCGTCGGGATCTGCCCGCGACGCGATTGGTGGATGTCGTCGGTACGGCTCAGCGCGCTATGGATGTTGCGCTGATTTACGGTGACGAAAGCTTGACCTATGGCGAATTCGATTCGCGCGTCAATCGATTGGCCCGACATCTGATTTCGCAAGGTGTTGGACCTGAGGTTCTGGTCGGCGTGCTCATGGGGCGGTCTATATCTTGGGTGATCGCAGCCCATGCGGTGATTCGTGCAGGTGGCGGATATGTACCCCTGGACCCATCGCATCCGACTGAACGCGTCTCTTATGTTTTGCGAACGGCGGCGCCGGCCGTTGTCTTGTACTCGCGTGACTTTACGGTTGATGGTCGACTCGACGCGAAGTTGCCGACTTCCTGGGTTGATGTTGACAGTCTTGACCTGCATACGTATTCGACTGATCCGATCACCGATTCAGAGCGACTGTCTGCTCTTCGGGGAGATCACCCTGCGTATGTGATTTTCACTTCCGGTTCTACCGGGACGCCGAAAGGCGTCCTGGTATCGCATATCGCCGTAGTAAACCAGATGCTTTGGCGCCAGGATCGATACAATTTGGACCCGTCGGACGTGGTGCTGGTCAAGACTCCGTCCACATTTGACGTTTCACTTTGGGAGTTGTTCTGGCCGTGCCAAGTAGGCGCGCGCATGGTGATCGCCGAACCGGATGGCCATCGTGACCCTCAGTACATAGCGAAGTTGATCCGGGAGCATGCGGTCACGGTCGCGCACTTCGTGCCTGCAATGATGGCCCTATTCATTTCAGCCGAATATGCCAGCAATATTCCTTCCTTGAGGCTGGTGTTTTCCGGTGGCGAGGCCTTGAAAGTTGGCACTGCCGCGGAAGTTTTCGGAGTGATGCCATCAGCACGCTTGGAGAATTTGTACGGTCCTGCCGAGGCTGCAATTGATGTGACCTTCCATGAAGTCACATCGGACGAGACCGTGTCGATCCCGATTGGTTCTGCTGTGTGGAATACAGGGCTGCTAGTCCTGGATTCCAGGCTGCACCCGGTTTCAAGGGGTGTTGTCGGCGAGCTTTATCTATCGGGCATTCAGTTGGCGCGCGGGTATATCGGGCGGGCCGCAATGTCGTCGGATCGGTTTGTTGCGAACCCGTTTGCCGATGGCAGCGGGGGCGGTCGGATGTATCGCACGGGCGATTTGGTGCGGTGGGATGCGTCGGGGGAGCTGGAGTACATCGGCCGTAGTGATTTCCAGGTGAAGTTGCGTGGTCAGCGGATCGAGTTGGGGGAGATCGAGTCGGCTTTGGTGGCTGATGCATCGGTATCCGCATCTGCAGTGACTGTTGTTTCGGCCAAGTCGGGTGACAGCTTGGTTGGGTATGTGGTGCCGGTGTCGGGTGCGGTGGTTGATGTTGTAGCGCTTACGGATTCGCTGCGTGCGGTGTTGCCGTCGTACATGGTTCCGTCGTTGATCATGGTGTTGGATGCGTTGCCGCTGAATGCGTCGGGGAAGTTGGATCGGAAGTTGTTGCCGGAGCCGGTGTTCGAGGTTGCGGTGTTCCGGGCTCCGGTGACGGCGGTGGAGGAGATCGTCGCGTCGGTGTTCGGGGATGTTCTCGGGGTCGAGCGTGTCGGGTTGGATGATGATTTCTTTGCTTTGGGTGGTAATTCTTTGATTGCTACTCGGGTGGCGGCTCGGTTGGGGCAGGCGCTCGATGCGCAGGTTCCGGTGCGGGTGTTGTTCGAGGCGTCGTCGGTGGAGTTGTTGGCTGCTCGGGTGGAGTCGGAGGTTGGTTCGGGTGCGCGGGCGGCGTTGACTGCTCGGGTGCGTCCGGAGCGTGTGCCGTTGTCGTTGGCGCAGCAGCGGATGTGGTTCTTGAACCGATTCGACCCGGGATCCAATGTTGACAATATTCCGGTGGCGATTCGGTTGTCGGGGTTGTTGGATGTGGAGGCTCTGCAGGCTGCGGTGTCGGATGTTGTTGGTCGGCATGAGATTTTGCGGACGGTGTATCCGGAGGTCGACGGTGTCGGGTTCCAGGAGGTGTTGTCTGCGGATCGGGTGCGGTTGGATTTGTCGCCGGTGGCGGTGTCGGAGTCCGATGTCGTTGGTGCGGTGACGGAGTTCTTGTCGGCTGGTTTCGATGTGGCGGTGGAGGTTCCGGTTCGGGCGCGGTTGTTCGCGGTGTCGGAGTCGGAGTTCGTGTTGGCGATGGTGGTTCATCACATCAGTGGTGATGGTGTGTCGATGGGGCCGTTGACGCGTGATGTGATGGTGGCGTACGAGGCTCGTTCTCGGGGTGAGGTGCCGGGGTGGACGCCGTTGGCGGTGCAGTATGCGGATTACGCGTTGTGGCAGCGGGAGACTCTCGGTTCGGAAGATGATCCGTCGTCGTTGATTTCGCGTCAGATCGGTTTCTGGGAGTCGGCGTTGTCGGGGTTGCCGGATCAGTTGGATTTGCCGGCTGATCGTCCGCGGCCGGCGGTGGCGTCCAATCGTGGTGCTGCGTATTCGTTCGTGATTGATCGTGATGTGCATGTGTCGTTGAGTGACGCTGCGCGTGAGTCGAATTCGTCGTTGTTCATGGTGGTGCATGCGGCGTTGGCGGTGTTGTTGTCGCGGTTGTCGGGGACGTCCGATATTGCGATCGGTACTCCGGTGGCGGGTCGTGGTGAGCAGGTTCTCGATGATTTGATCGGGATGTTCGTCAATACGTTGGTGTTGCGGACCGAGGTGGATTCTTCGGAGTCGTTCTCGGGGTTGTTGGGTCGGGTTCGTGAGGGCGATCTGGGTGCGTTTGCGCATGCGGATGTGCCGTTCGAGCGGTTGGTGGAGGTGCTCAATCCGGCGCGGTCGCAGGCGCGTAATCCGTTGTTCCAGGTGATGCTCTCGTTCCAGAGCGCACGCCAGACCGGGTTGCAGTTGGGCGATCTGAAGGTTGCGGGCGTCGATACCGGCGCGGTGGCGGCGAAGTTCGATCTGCAGTTGACCATGGTCGAGCAGTTCGACGAGTCCGGTGCCCCGGCCGGGATGGCGGCGCAGTTCACGTACGCGACGGATCTGTTCGACGAGTCGACGGTGGCCTCGATGGCAACCCGATTCGAACGCATCCTGGCTGCCGTCGTTGCTGATCGGTCAACCATTGTTGGTGACGTTGATATTTTGGATTCTGTTGAGCGTTCGTTGGTGCTCGAGGGGTGGAATGATACGGCTCGTGAGGTTGCGGGTGTGTCGGTGTTGGACGGGTTCGATGCGCAGGTGGCGGCGTCTCCGGATGCGGTAGCGCTCTCGTTCGAGGGTGTGTCGTTGTCGTATGCGGAGTTCGATGCTCGGGTGAATCGTTTTGCCAGGTATTTGGTTTCGGTGGGTGTGGGGCCGGAGTCGTTGGTGGGTGTTGCGGTTCGTCGGTCGGTTGATTTGTTGGTTGCGGTTTACGGTGTGCTCAGGGCTGGTGGTGGGTATGTTCCGGTGGATCCGGATCAGCCTGCGGAGCGTAATGGGTATGTGTTGGCGGCGGCGTCGCCGGTGTGTGTGGTCAGTACTTCTGATGTTGGTTTCGATGCTGGTGTGGTGCCGGTGGTCGAGGTTGATGTTGTTGATGTGTCTGGTTTTTCGGATGCTCCTGTCTCGGATGTGGATCGGGTTGCGCCGTTGCGGTCGGGGAATACGGCGTATGTGATTTTCACGTCGGGGTCGACGGGTCGGCCGAAGGGGGTGGCGGTCAGTCATCGCAGTGTGGTCAATCAGGTGTCGTGGTTGGCGGAGCGTTATGCGGTGTCGGGTTCTGATGTGGTGTTGTTCAAGACTCCGGTGACGTTCGATGTGTCGGTGTGGGAGTTGTTTGTTCCGTTGGCGGTGGGTGCTCGGTTGGTGGTGGCTACTCATGACGGTCATCGGGATCCGGGGTATTTGGCGTCGGTGGTGGCGGCGGAGTCGGTGTCGATGGTCTCGTTTGTGCCGTCGATGTTGGAGGTGTTCGTCGATCAGTTGGTCGACACGTCGGAGGCGACGATTTCGCGTCTCGGTGGTGGTGGGTTGGGTTCGTTGCGGGTGATTTTCGCGGCGGGTGAGGCGTTGCCGGCGTCGGTGGTGGGTCGGGTGTTGTCGGTGTTGCCGTCGGTTGAGGTTCATAATTTGTATGGTCCGACGGAGTTCACGGTGCATGCGACGGCGGCGGGTCCGCTCGATGGTGTGGGTGTGGTGGTGCCGATGGGTGCTCCGGTGTGGAATTCGTCGGTGTTGGTGTTGGATTCGCGGTTGCGTCCGGTGCCGGTGGGTGTTGCGGGTGAGTTGTATTTGTCGGGTGTGCAGGTCGCTCGTGGGTATTTCGGGCGGGTGGATTTGTCGGCGGAGCGGTTTGTGGCGAATCCGTTCGGTGGGGTGGGTTCGCGGATGTATCGCACGGGGGATGTGGTGCGGTGGATCGGTGTGTCGGGTGAGCTCGAGTATGTCGGTCGTAGTGATTTTCAGGTGAAGTTGCGTGGTCAGCGGATCGAGTTGGGGGAGATCGAGGCTGCGGTTCGGGATCAGGTGGGTGTGGGTTCTGTGGTGGTGGTGGTGTGGCGTGATCAGTTGGTTGCGTATGTCACTGCTGCGGTGGGGTCTTCGGTTGATGTTGATGTGGTGAAGGTGGGTGTGGGGGAGCGGTTGGCGTCGTATATGGTGCCGTCGCAGTTTGTGGTGTTGGATGCGTTGCCGCTCAATGCTTCGGGGAAGTTGGATCGGAAGTTGTTGCCGGAGCCGGTGTTCGAGGTTGCGGTGTTCCGGGCTCCCACTACCGAAGCTGAACTACTTGTCGCAAGCGTCTTTTCGGAGATTCTCGGTGTCGAGCACATCGGAGCGGACGACAGCTTCTTCGAGTTGGGTGGCAACTCATTGGTCGCAGCGAGGGTTGCTGCTCGGCTGAGCGCAGCAGTTTCCGTGGAGGTCCCACTGCGACTCATCTTCGCTACTTCGACGGTCAGCGAACTTGCAGAACGAATTGCACTCGGAATTCGGGTGGGCTTCGATGCGAAAACCGATGATGCACTACGAACGCTTCTGCCGCTGAGAACGACAGGGAGCGATGTGCCGTTGTTCTGTGTTCATCCACTCGTTGGACTGGCGTGGCCTTTTGCGCCGTTGGCGGCTGTTGTGGACCGTTCGATTCCGCTTTATGGATTGCAGAGCCCTGTTCTGACTGATGAGGCATTCCAAGGACGATCCCTTGACGATTACGCGGATCGCTACGTGGATGAGATCACCCGGGTTCAGCAGTCAGGCCCGTACCGAATTCTCGGTTGGTCGCTCGGCGCGATCATTGCTCAAGCGGTTGCGGCGAAGATGGAGGAGCGAGGCGAGATCGTTGAGGCGTTGATCTTGCTGGACGGTTCGCCGGAAACACGCGACGAATCAGAGCACGCTGTCCAGGTGCGCGCTGAGTTGGCTGCAATGGGGATTGTCTTCGGCGAGAACGAAAAGCTCGATGAATTGTCGGTCGAAAGGTCTGCAGAGATCTTGACGGCTGTCGACGGAGAGAGAATCGGACTCGATGCGTCTGCGATCAAGCGGTTGCTCACAAGCATTGCGATTTCGGCGAAGCTGATCAACGCCCATCGGCCGCAGTCGTTCGGGGGGCCGATCACCTTCGTGAGTTCGTTGGATCGTTCGGACGCAAAGCAAGCCGATAAGGTTTGGGGTCCGTACGCGCAAGGAGAACTGACGGATGAAATGGTCGACGTTCACCACCTGGAGATGATGTCTCCTGAAGGCGTTCGCGCTATCGGGCTGATCATTGAGCGTGTGTTGCGCGGTGGCGCCGCTGATTGATCAACCGGCGTATACGAGCCTGGTCGGGCGACGGCCAGGCTCGTATGCTTCGCTCTTCGTGATTGGCCTTGTAGGAGGTCATGTTCACCCGTGACAGCGCACGCTTGTCGATCGGAGTTTGTCGAGCGTGCGATTTCGACCGCTGCGGCTGACCATCTCGACGTCTGGGGCAGCTATGCGCAGGGGATCGGCGTGAATTCCGGATCGAGCGCGGATTTTACGAGGTCCAACGAATGCGCGTCACGAACCAGCCCCGCATGCGAGGCAGTGTTGCCTGGGCATCCATCCTGGACCCAGACGTTGTTTACAACGGAATTGGGGCCTGCGGTAAGGAACGAAGCTTCCGGAGGGGTTGAAATCTGGTCGTGAGCGGTCGCGATTACGGTATACGTAACTCCCGGTTGGGTTTCCGAGCCCGCATTGAGCTCAGTCAACAGCGGTGTCCCTTGAAGTTGTTGAACACCGGCTGGTCCCCAAATCGCCTGAACCAAGAGGTCTCCAGGAAGCCCCATATCTGAGAGTTGTTTGGCGTTTGCTTGCAAGCCGCCGAAGGTCGTTCCGTGGTTGGTAGCGCCGAGGGTGACCAGAGAATGGACGGCGTTTTTCGACGGATCTTCCGGAGTCGAACCACCGTCGAACTTCAGGTACTGGCGAGCGACGACTCCCCCTTGGGAGTGGCCTACGAGATCCACCTGGCCTGCACCCGTATGACGGCGAACTGAATCAACGAAGGTTGCAAGCTCTTTCGCTGAAGTCGCAATGTCCCTGATACCCCATTGGAGAGCGTTGGGATTGAAGATTTCCCGTGCCCCTCCATAATTGAGAGCAAATACGCAGTAGCCGAGATCAGCAAGTTGCGGGGAAAGTTCAGCCCAGGTATCAACCATGTTCGCGGTTGTTCCATGGATGAGAACTACCGGACGAGGATGATCGGCGCTCGGAACGCAATTCCAGTTGTTGGAGCCCGCCGGCGATGGACCCATAGTCGCGAAACCAGGGCTGGGTTCTCGATCATCCGCCAGGGCACTAACTGAGGTGCCAGACAGCAGGAAACACGTTCCCAGTACGACCAGCATGATCCGAATGAACCGCACCGCTGATTCCTCCTATGAAGCTAATCGGTGCCTCGTGCTGGAGTTGAAGCCAGCACGAGGCACTTGAATCAGACGCCCAGAGACTGTGCGATGAATGGCCAGGACTTGTGTAGATCGTCTTGCCAGTAGCCCCATGAATGGGTACCTGTTGGTCGGAAATCCACTACTGCCGGAATATTCAGTTCGAAGAGCCGCTTCGCCATGTTGGAGGTACACAGGTTGGTTGCAAGCTCGATCGGACTGCCGACAACGATCTGGTCGAACATCGCAGCGCGGCCGTCCTGGATGCGCGGATTAGCAGGGGTGTCATTGGGGAAACCGGGGAGCCCGCTGCCGGTGCTCATGTAAATCTGTGTGCCACGCAGCTTCTCAGCGTTCACAAGGGGGTCGTGTTCCCGCCAACCGGGGCCGTCGAACGGACCCCACATGTTCTGCACGTCGTCAACGCCGCCGATCCACTCCGTGGTGGTCTTGACGAACTGCTGGCCGAGCGGATCGCTGGTCTGAGCACACCCGCTGAATGCGGCAACGGAGTTGTAAAAACCTGGGTACTCGATCGCCAGGTTGAGCACAGAAGTACCCGACATCGAGATTGCTGCAATCGACTGTTCGCCATTGCTGCCAAGTTGCTTGTTCAGCAACGGGGGGAGCTCCTTACCCAGAAAAGTGCTCCACATGTTCTTACCAAGTTTCGGGTCTTCCTTCTGCCAGTCGGTGTAGTACGACAGGCGTCCACCAACTGGCGTCGCGACGTTGACGTTCTTGTCCTGGAAGAAGTCGACGACATCGGTCTGGTACTCCCAAGTAGCGGAATCTTGTCCACCACCGGCTCCGTTGAGCAAGTACAGGATGGGACGGGGCGCGGAGTCATCGGCAGGAGTGATGACCTGAATTGGAACAACGCGGTCCATCGACGCCGCGTATACATTCACGATCTTTTGGCGATCGTTCACTTGCTCGACTGAGACGACGTAAGAACCACTCGTGACGGGCTCCACCGAATCTCCGCCGCCCTGGTGAGTGACAGGCGACGCAGTTGCGATACCGGCCGGAACCAGAGCGCACACCATCGTCACCGCGGCGACACCGGTAGCGCGCCTCCACATGGACTGCCTTGTACGCGTCAAGTTAGATACCTCTCGTTGCGTGGCACGGGTACATCGATGCTCATCCCTGGTGCCACTTGTTTCTCGAACTGTGAAGTCGGTTTGCGGTCTGTATTCGTTACGACATCGCCGCGGCGCGTCGGTATCCCCGAATTGCTGGGTAGACGAAGACCAGAATCATGCCGATGGACCAGATCAGCGTCTTGACGAGGGGTTCCGCCACAGGACCGCCCAACGACAGCCCTCTCATCGTGTCGATAGCGACGGACATCGGTTGCTCTGCCACCACTGGTTGAAGCCACTTCGGGTAGGCCATCACAGGGACGAATCCGGAATTGAAGAACATCAATAGTGTGCACGAGATGGATACGATTTCGACGAGCGGCAAGTTGTCGGAGACAGTGGCCAGGGCCGTCACCATCATGGCAAAACCGACGCCGAAAATGACGGGCAACGCCAAGATCGCGAAGGCCGCCAGCGGACCTTGATTGAATCGGAACCCCAGCAGATAGCCGACGCCGAGAATCACGATTGACGTGAGAAGAACTCGGACTGCTTCTGCGATCATGCGTCCGACGAGACTCGAGGCGCGATGCGCGGGGAGCGTCCAGAATCGACTCAGCAGTCCGGACGCGCGTTCACCTTTGAGGCCGACGGCGCTCGCAATCGACCCGAACATAGCGCCTACGAGGATGATCAGTGGAACTGTCCCGAAAATACTCGACTGGCCGGTTGCTGCTGTAATCGAATTGCCCAATACGACCCGGAACATGAGCAACATGAATGCTGGGTATATGAGGGCTTGAATGGCCGTCGACGGATCTCGCAGCCAGGTGAGCAGCAGGCGTTTAGCCTGAATCCCACTGTGCACGACCAGCGCCTTGAACGAGTTCTCGGGGAGCGCTTTATCCGGGTAAGGGAAGTTGAACCCCTCGACCGGGCGGACTACAGCCATGAATCGATCTGTCGGTTCGTTCATGACCGCCTCATACTTGCCCAGAACGCGAGTGGCGCGAACACGACGATCAACCCGATAGTCCACGCAACGACGGGAAACAGGACGCTCCAGGTGACTCCGCCTTGTGCAAGATCACGCATGGCGAATGAAAACTGCGATACCGGTTGATTGCGTACAAACGGCCGAATCCACTCGGGAAAGCCGGTCTCGGGCGCAAAACCGCAGGACAACATCCCCAGAATCAACTGTGGCAATGTCAGCGCTTGACTGGTGGCCTGCGGGCTCTTCGACAATGAGCCGATGGCGTCACCAGCGAAGGACAGGCAGGTGCTGAACGCCAGGGCGACAGCGCAGAACAAGACGGCCTGCCCGACTCCGGCTGAGAATCGAAAACCGATCAAGTGGCCGAACGCCAATGCGGCAGCAAGCGAGACTGTTGATCTGACGAACCCACTGGATTGACGGGACAGCAGCGGGATCGGGCCGACGACCGGCATGGTTTTCATCCGGTTGCTGAAGCCGGTGATCGATTCGGTCGAAGACATTTGAGCAGCCGAGATCGATGTGAATGCCATCGCCTGCAGGACAATGATCGGCATCAAGAACTGCGCGTAGTTGATCCCTTGAAGTTGCATGACGAACTTCAAGGGAAGGTAGAACCCGATCGTGAAGATCAGCGGTGCGATGACTGCAACGAGCAGCTCATAGCGCTTGACCATCGATTTGACGGTGCGTGCAGTCAGCACCCACCACTGATTGATCGCTGATGGATGCGGTCGGCGGTGCTTTCCAACGCTTAAAGCCTCGGGGACTGCAATCTTGCTGCGACTTTCCCCGCGGACAGTCACTTGATCGACCCCGAATTTTGTAGTTGTCGTCACGGCGTCTCGCTTACGTGCTGTTCACCTGTGAGTGAAAGAAAGACGTCATCGAGTGACGGGCGACGAAGCGCGATGTCTGCAAGCGGAATCCGTGCGTGGTCCAGACGACGCAGCGCTTCGGAGAGGGTTCCTGCGCCGACAGGTGCGGGGATAGCGATGCGACCGCTTTCTTGTGCCAGATCGAATCTGAAGTCGCGGGGGACCAGATTGCCCAGGGCATGGACCGCATGAGGCAGCTGTTTGAGATCTGCGGGCACAATCTCGCAGAAGCTTGCGCCGGTTCGCGCCTTCAGTTGGTCAGCAGTCCCCTCAGCAATGACTGCGCCTTTGTCGATGACGATGATGTTGTCGCTCAGTAAATCTGCCTCTTCGAGGTACTGAGTTGTCAGGAGCACGGTGATTCCCTGCTCCTTCAGTGACTGGACCAGCGACCAGACGCTCTGCCGACTGCGCGGATCCAAGCCGGTGGTCGGCTCGTCGAGGAAAACGACCTCGGGGCGAACAACCAGGCCACACGCGATATCGATTCGTCGGCGCATACCGCCGGAGTAGTTCCTCACTACTCGAGATCCTGCTTCGACGAGGTCGAATTGAGAGAGCAGGTCGGCAGCGCGCACCTTCGCCGACATTCGGTCGAGACCCATCAACCTGCCGAACAGTTCGATGTTCTCCCGGCCGGTGAGTGAATCGTCCAGGGCGGCGAACTGCCCGGTCATCATGATGGAGCGTCGAACCTCGGGAGCATTGCGCACTACGTCGTAGCCAGCCACCATCGCGCGTCCACTGGTGGGACGAATGAGCGTGGAGAGGACCTTCACCGTCGTCGTCTTGCCTGCGCCGTTGGGACCTAAGATGCCGAGCACTGTCCCACGTGGGGCGGTGAAGTTGATCCCTCGCAGCGCGTGCACGTTCTTGAAGGACTTGTGTACGTCCTCCACTAGTACCGCTGCGTCCGTGGAAAAGGGCATCAACACTCCGCTGTCTGCATTGTCGGAACGGGCACGCGCTCCCGACGGGCGCACAGATGCCTTCTGTCTTCTATCCGTGATCTCCGCTCAGATGTTACCGGAGGGTCAAACCGACACTCGGGCAATCGGACGCGTGAGAGGGAGTATGTGGCTCCTGCCAGCAACTCTCACCTTCGATTTCACCTTGTGGCAAGAATCACAAATATTCTTTGTAACGTAAAGATCTCTTCTAATTGAACGAATGACCAAATAGATTTTCAGCGCATCTGCGCAGGTGGGTATTCGGTTGCGCGGACCGGAGGTCTTTGATTTGACCGGTGACGAAAGTCCCCCGATTCCTTCCGGTTGGTCCCCTGGGCCCGCTGCTCGATGTCTTGTGGAGAGATTCGCGATACCGTTGGGAAATGGCGAACGCGACGTTGTCGGTGGTTGTTCCGGCTTTTAATGAATCTGAATACATCGAAACGTGCATCGAAGCGCTCATTGCTCAAGGTGAATATGTCGACGAAATCATCATCGTTGACAATAATTCCTCGGACAACACTTCCGAGTTGATCGAGAAGTATCAAAGTAGTTGTCCCAAGGTTCGGCTTCTCAAAGAATCCCGCCCCGGGGTGGTGCATGCGAGAAACAAAGGGTTTGACGCGGCGAGTGGAGAAATTATCGGACGTATCGACGCGGATACGATCGTGGGGGAAGACTGGGCCGTTGCGGTTCACGAATTCTTCGAGCGTCGCGACGATTTCTCGGGCGTAACTGGCCTGACTTACCTTTATGAATCTCCGATCGCCGGCCTTCAGCGCCGATGGACGAATTGGCGACTCGGTCGCGGGGCTCAGGGGGCGGTTCGGCCCGTTGTTGCAGTTCCAGGCAGTAACATGGCGATGCGTCGGTCGGCTTGGTTGGCCGTTAGGGGTGCGGTCAGCGATCGAACCGACATTCATGAGGATATCGATCTATCCCTCTGCATGGCGCATGTTCGTTGCGCAGTGGGGCAGATCTCGAGCATGGCCGCAAAGGTTTCGGGTAGACGTGGAGTTAGTTCGCCGCGAGTGTATGCACGATATAATCGAGCATCGAAGAAAACCCTCGAGCATCATGGTGTATCGAATTGGAAGTTAACATTCTTGATTGCAGCAGACAGTATTCTGCATGCAATCTTGTGGCCTCTTTATCGAATTTATGACAAGGATTCCGGACAACTCTCGTCTCGGGTCTTGGGTCGGAGGCAGCGGGCGCGGGATCTTCCCGTCTTTTCTTGATAAATCCGTCCGGTATTTATTCGAGAACGCTCGTGTCTAGCTGAAAAATCGGGAGTGCCCGATAATTGCGGACTATTGCTGGTTCTCGTTCGTTGCGAACTATTTCTTTTATTGCACGGGATTAACTGGCAGAATATTTATCTGCAGCGATTGTTACTTCTGGTGTAACTTGCAGCTTTTGGAGCAGGGACGTTATTCCACTGTAGTCCTGCACGAACAGTTCGTTGTGCGGTTCCAATGCGACATCGTCGAGCATCTTCCGTCCTCCAGGTATGGCTTCAATTTCCATGATTGCTCGCCACGCGCCGAAGTCGGTCCCGCTGAACGCACGCATTGCGTCCTCGAAACCTTCGAGTAGATAGCTGCGATCTCCACCACCCAGGGAATCCCAGACCAGCACCGCCAGTTCCCCGGCAATCGAGGCATGGCAGTACTCGTCGCGAGCGTGCAACCGGATTGTCGCGCGGTTGATCGACTGAACGCCCGGATCGTCCGAGATCAGGTCGAGGTATGCGGTGATCGACACCTCGGCGACGGTCATGAACGCCAACTGTGTCAGGGCAATCTTGCGAGGCCCCTCGGCTGCGTCGAGAGCTTGCGCCCGCGTGCGGACCGTCAGGACGTCTGGCAGTGCCTTCGCCGGCAGCCCCCAGCCCCTGCCTCGACGGGTCGCTGAACTGGCATTGAAGTGCATGAGCGTGTGATATTGCTCGTCGACCATCGCCTGATTGACCGCCACTGCAGCCCAATCTCCGAGACCGACGCCGAGTCGGTCTTCGGCGAGAACGTCGAAGCCGGGATTGACGACGTACTTCTCGATGTCCATGACGTTCTTGTTGAACGCGATCCATGCCCAGGCTTGCAGGCGTTGCTTCTGCTCGGGGCTCAATGCCAGGTAGGTCGGATGCTCCGCGAACGGGAGAAGTGCTTCGGGGTAGTCGGACAGCGACGAATCGAAGAGATCGTCCAGTTCCGGTTCCGCCTTCTTCACGGTTGCCCGGCGCGCCCAATTGCTCGCAAGGCGGCGGACGATTGCACTCTCGACCGGATCGGAGGCGTCGTACTCCGGGAGGCTGGGCGGACTCACTCCAGGTCTCATCGTGCCCTACTCTCTGTGCCCTTCGGCGATCTCTCCGTGCCCTTCGGAAATGCGATCGAACAAGCTCTGGCACTCCGCGTTCAATTCGCCTGAGCGATTGTCGAGCGCTGCGTCGGCGGTTTTCATCAGCGTCGTGAAGTCGCCGAGGGTCTCGGCCGCCCTGTCCACCTGTGCGGTGGCATCGAACAGTGCTTTTCGTGTCGCACCTGCGTACGGATTGCCCGCTTGTACGTCCCAGTACACCTCCGGTTCGCCGCCGGCTACACGCGCCAGGAGCGCGAGCAAGGCCCGATGCGGGGGAGGGGCGACCGCGAGGAGTTCGTCCGCGGAAACTCCGAGTTCGGCCAGGGCAACGCCGAAAGCCAGCACCGACGCGTGTGTCAGAACCTGGGTGGCCGCAGCCAACCGGTCGTGACGATCGGCGTCCATCACCGCGACCGACGCGCCCCACGAGCGCACGACGTCGAGGAATCTGTCGGACTGCGGACCGCCGACGTACGGCACTGCGATGACGGCCCGACCGCGCGGCCCGAGCGACGGACGGAACATGGGGTTGAGTCCGAGGAACTCCCCTTCTCGGCCGGCGTCGGCGATTGCTGCGTCCATCCGCGATTTGACCGACAGCGTGTCCACAACGAGAGCGCCGGATGTCCGAAGGCTCGGTAGTGCGGCTAGAGCGACCTGTTCGGGAACCGCGAGCACGATGATGCGCGAGGACTCCACGTGCGCGAGGACTTGCTCACTGGGTTTCGTGATGTCTCCGACGACTACATCTCCGTCGGGATCGCTGCCTGCTGGGTCGACGACGGTGACGGTCGACCCCCCGGCGCGAAGCAGTTCGACGAACATGGATCCGACGGCACCCAGCCCGCCGACAACCGTCGCTGTGCCTGATGACGCCGTCATGGCTGGATCTACCCGCCGTACTCGAGGACCCGCGAGGACACCGCGTCGAGCGCACGGAGCAGCGTGGACGCCTTGACCGTGGTCTCGTCGAATTCTTCTTCCGGATCGGACAACGCTGTGATGGCACCGCCGATTCCGAAGGTCACGCCGCTCTCGGTACAGACCAGCGACCGGATCACGATCGAGAGGTCCGCGGCGCCACCGAGCGCGAAGTACCCGATCGATCCCGAGTAGACCCCACGAGGGCCGGATTCGAGACGGTCGATGATCTCCATCGTCCGTACCTTCGGGGCGCCGGTCATCGATCCACCGGGGAACGCGGCACGCACACAGTCCACCGCCGACGACCCCGGACTCAGGTGTCCGCGCACCGTCGACACCATTTGGTGAACGGACGAGTACGACTCGATCGCGAACAGCCTCGGAACGTGGACACTTCCCGGAACGCAGACCTTGGTGAGGTCGTTGCGGGTGAGGTCCACGATCATCAGGTTCTCGGCGCGGTCCTTCTCGCTGTCGAGCAGGTCCTGCCGTAGGGCAGCATCACGCGCTCGGGTGACGCCGCGCGGGCGGGTCCCTTTGATCGGCTTGGACTCGACGTTGCCGGCCGAGTCGACACGAAGGAACCGCTCAGGCGAGGCCGAGACCACCGAGATGCCGGTGAAGTCGAGAAGTGCGCTGTACGGCGTCGGATTGATCGAGCGCAGATACTCGAACGCCTGCTGTGCATCGATCGTCTCGTCGACGCTCGCCATGTTGGTCAGACACACCTCGTAGGACTCACCCGCCCGGATCTCCGAGAGGGCCGTTCCGATCAACGACAGGTACTGATCGCGATCATGCCGAAGGCGAGCCTGCGTCCAGACGGTGTCGCTGATCAGCGGAACCGGGGTGCGTTCCGGAAGGTCCGCGCCGATCCGCGCCAAGGTGTCGACGGTCGATTCGAGCCAATCGTCATAGCCGGCGTCGCGGACTTTCTCGCGCAACCTCAAAACGTGAGTGCGGCCCGCGGTGTGATCGATGACGACGGCGCGGTCGGCAAACACCAGAGCAGCATCAGGAGTGGGTGCCGGATGGACTGCCCTTCCTCCGGTCTGTGCTTTCAGTTCGTAGCCGAGGTAGCCCACGTAGCCGAGGTTGAAGTCGAGTTCCGGATGGGAGGGCACGAAGCGCGTCGCGAGTTGTGCGTCCAAGTAATCGAAGAACGGAACTCGAATGTGCTCGTCGGACAAGCCTTTTCGGCTGACAGTCAGTACCTCGGCTTGCACGTCGTACGTGATGAACTCAGCCAGCGGCCCCGACGAATCGCCGAGAATCGAAAAGCGCGCACTCGGCTCTGCGGTTGCCGCGCGGTCCAGCCAGAACGCGTTCGTGCCGTCGGCGAACAGTGCTGCATAGGCCGCCGACGGGTCCACTGCAAAATCGAGAATCACGTCGTCGACGTCGTAGTTGATCGCCGGCCGCAGGTCGGGTGTTTGCGGAGCAGGTTCGGGTCGGATCACCGAATCCAGAGTGCGTCCCACGGACAGATCGCGGAAGTTCGCGAGCAAATCTATGCCGAACTCGGTGCTGATGGACTCCGGATGGAACTGAACGCCCCACATCGGCTTGGTCCGGTGCCGGACACCCATGAGCAGACCGTCGGACGTCCACGCGGTACGAACGAAGGCGTTCGGCAGATTCTCGACGGTCAACGAGTGGTAGCGAACAGCTCGGAACGGCGACGGAAGTCCGGCAAAAATGCCCGAGCCGTCGTGATCGATCAGCGAAATTCGGCCGTGCATCGGTACGGGCGCAACCACCACGTCCGCGCCGAACAACTCGCACAGGCCCTGGTGGCCGAGACAGACACCGAGAAGTGGGAGAGGCGCTTCTTCGATGAAACGGCGGCTGATTCCGAAATCACGGTCGCGATCCGGCCGGCCGGGACCTGGGGAGATGACCACGTTGTCGTACGACGCGAGATCGAGGGAATCCCAATCCGCGTCGTTGCGGACCACGGTCGGCACAACCCCGTTGACCTCGGTCAACAGGGTGAACAGGTTGTAGGTGAACGAGTCGTAATTGTCCACCAGAAGGGTGCGGGAACTCATGTCGATGATCCTGATCTCGGTCCGACGGATTCCCGAACAGTGTCCTCCTCCTCAACAGGTGCGTTGATCACCAGGTCTTCGAGTCGACAGGTCTCGGCAATCATCAGCTCGTACAGGGCGTTGAAGAAGTCAGGAGAGAGGTCGTGTCTACGAGCGAATTCACGCGCCCGCTCCTGCACGACGCGCACGCGGCCGGGTTGCATCATCGGAACCTCGCGGGAGCGCTTCCACTCGCCGATGCGCAGGCAGAGTTCCAGCCGCTGCCGCACCGTCTCGAGAAGTAGAGCGTCGATGGCGTCGAGGTCGCGCCGGAAGCTGTCCAATCCCTCGGCCTCGTCCGGATACGACGAGGTCTGCGTGCCTGCTTCGGAACTCGTTGTGGTCAAGAACTCTTCCACGAGGCCTCCCGGTGCTCGGCGTGACGCGAGGTCGACAATGTGGTGCCCGGAACGCAACCCACCTCCGGACACCGGCACCCCGACCGACCATCGCCGTTCGGGGAGGTGTTCCACGATCGTCATTCGCCGAAACCTGCGGTGGTGCCTAATTCTGCGAAACCTGTTTGGCGGGCGAATCAGGTTGCGATGCAGGCGGGTTCGTGAGTGCCTACTTGGGGGAGACCCAGGTGGTGATTTCGGCGTGGACTACTTCCTTGCCGCCCCGGTCGAAGATCGAGATGGGAACGAGAAGTTCCGTGCCACTCTCGATCGCCGCGAAGTCCGGCAAAGTCTCGAGTCGGGCGACCGCCCGCAGGCCGGTCTCGGCCTTGGCGAGGTAGTCGACCTTCATCGACTTGGGGATCCAGCGGTGGGAGTTCGGAACCGTCGCTTCGCTCAGCATGCCCATCGCGACCTCCGCGAGGTTGCAGGCAGCGATCGCGTGAAAAGTGCCGAGATGGTTGTGGACGCCCCACCATTTGGGGGAGCGGACCTCGCAGAGCCCTGGTTCCAACTTGGTCACCCGGGGGAGAACAGAGGCGAAATAGGGCACGCGAATGGACATCGCCGCCGAGAAAACTGCATGTCCGAGGGAGTTGTCCGGCAATTTCTGCCATCCGCGATAGGTAGGGCTGGAGGTAGTCATAGGCGTATCTTACTTCTGAGTAAGGTTGTTGTCGCGCAGCTCACTCGGAAAAGGCAGTTCGGGGGAGTTGAGGATTTGGGCCAGGTACGGCATACTGGTCGGGTTGCCTTGTCCGGGACGCGGTCGATTGCGGCCGTGATCGGGTAAGGGTAAGACGTCACAGACGATCGATCGCAGATCCCGTCAGGGTAATCGGGTCAACGACTGTGACCATGCAAGACGAGAAGTAATGCAGGACGGCAGCAGTACCTACTTTGTGTTCGACATCGAACACGTCCGGTACGCATCACGTGCCAGATAATCGAAAGATTGTCCGGCGCAGGATGAGTGAGAAGGCGACACGCCCGACCGCGTGTACCGGAGAACAATGACAAACGAACAGCGGCAGCAGATCCTGATCTCGATCCGAATCTCGGTACTCCCGAGAACTTGGACTTGGTCCCGATCGCTTCAGTGTTCGTCGTGTCATCGTCCAGGCAAGGACTGTGCAGACGAGGTAGCTCGAGCCTGACCAGGCGGGCTACGAAACGCGGCAAGAAAAGGACACTAAGCGTGGCGGGACAAAAGATCCGCATCAGGCTCAAGGCCTACGACCACGAGGCGATCGACGCGTCAGCGCGCAAGATCGTCGAGACGGTAACCCGTACGGGTGCCCGCGTCGTTGGACCTGTGCCGTTGCCGACCGAGAAGAACGTATATTGCGTCATCCGCTCGCCGCACAAGTACAAGGACTCGCGCGAGCACTTCGAGATGCGTACTCACAAGCGGCTGATCGACATTCTCGACCCGACGCCGAAGACGGTTGACGCGCTCATGCGCATCGACCTTCCGGCCAGTGTCGACGTGAACATTCAGTGACGGCGGAGACAAAAACAATGACTGATACCAAGATCAAGGGAATCCTGGGCACCAAGCTCGGCATGACCCAGGTCTTCGACGAGAACAACCGGGTTGTCCCGGTCACCGTCGTGAAGGCTGGGCCGAACGTCGTAACCCAGATCCGTACCGAAGAGCGTGACGGCTACAGCGCCGTTCAGCTCGCGTTCGGCGCCATCGACCCGCGCAAGGTGAACAAGCCGACTTCCGGCCAGTTCACCAAGGCTGGTGTGACCCCGCGTCGCCACGTAGTGGAGCTCCGCGTTGCGGACACCTCCGACTACGAGGTCGGCCAGGAGCTCACCGCCGAGGTCTTCGAGGACGGCGCATACGTCGACGTCACCGGAACCAGCAAGGGCAAGGGCTTCGCCGGAACCATGAAGCGTCACGGCTTCAAGGGACAGGGCGCGTCGCACGGTACCCAGGCTGTTCACCGCCGCCCGGGCTCCATCGGTGGCTGTGCAACTCCCGGCCGCGTGTTCAAGGGCATGCGCATGTCCGGACGCATGGGTAGCGACCGCATCACGACGCAGAACCTCTCGGTCCACAAGGTGGATGCAGAGAACGGCCTGCTGCTGATCAAGGGTGCGATCCCCGGCCGCAAGGGCGGCCTCGTGATCGTCAAGAGTGCAGTGAAGGGTGGTGCACGGGCATGACCAGCACCGAGACCAAGTTGACCCTGGACGTCAAGGTCGCCGGCGGCAAGACCAACGGCACCGTCGATCTCCCCGCTGAGATCTTCGACGCTCCGGCCAACATCGCGCTTCTCCATCAGGTTGTCGTCGCGCAGCTCGCAGCTGCTCGTCAGGGAACCCACTCCACCAAGACCCGCGGCGACGTCCGCGGCGGTGGCAAGAAGCCGTACCGCCAGAAGGGCACCGGCCGCGCACGCCAGGGCTCGACTCGCGCACCGCAGTTCGTCGGCGGCGGAACCGTTCACGGCCCGCAGCCGCGTGACTACAGCCAGCGCACCCCCAAGAAGATGAAGGCAGCCGCTCTTCGCGGAGCCCTCTCTGACCGCGCACGCAACGAGCGCATCCACGTCATCACCGAACTGGTTGCAGGGCAGACGCCTTCGACCAAGGGCGCTATCGCGTTCCTCGGCGAGATTTCGGATCGCAAGAAGCTGCTGCTCGTCGTGGGTCGCCAGGATGTAGCCGCTTGGAAGAGCGTGCAGAACCTGGAAGGCGTGCATCCCATTGCACCCGACCAGCTCAACACCTACGACGTGCTCAATGCAGACGATGTCGTGTTCAGCGTCGAGGCACTCAACGCGTTCATCCACGGGCCCGCAGAGAGCGCTCAGAACAAGGAGGACGCCAAGTGAGCACCATCGCTGACCCCCGCGACATCCTGCTCGCTCCGGTCATCTCCGAGAAGTCCTACGGACTGATCGAGGAAGGCACCTACACCTTCCTGGTGCACCCGGACTCGAACAAGACGCAGATCAAGATTGCCGTCGAGAAGGTCTTCGGCGTCAAGGTGACCAGCGTCAACACCGCCAACCGTCAGGGCAAGCGTAAGCGGACCCGATTCGGTTACGGCAAGCGCAAGGACACCAAGCGCGCGCTCGTGACCCTGTCCGCTGACAGCAAGCCCATCGAGATCTTCGGAGGACCGGTCGCGTAAGCGCCGGGACTTGACGAGACATAGAGGACGAGAAGACTCATGGCAATCCGTAAGTACAAGCCGACAACACCGGGCCGTCGTGGCTCGAGCGTCTCGGACTTCGCCGAGATCACTCGGTCGACCCCCGAGAAGTCGCTGGTTCGCCCGCTGCACGGTCGCGGTGGACGTAACGCACACGGTCGTATCACCACCCGTCACAAGGGTGGCGGACACAAGCGTGCATACCGACTGATCGATTTCCGTCGCAACGACAAGGACGGCATCCCGGCAAAGGTCGCTCACATCGAGTACGACCCCAACCGCACAGCAAACATCGCACTCCTGCATTACGCAGACGGTGAGAAGCGCTACATCATCGCCCCCAAGGGCCTGGTGCAGGGTTCACCGGTCGAGTCCGGTGCAGGCGCCGACATCAAGCCGGGCAACAACCTGCCGCTGCGCAACATCCCGACTGGTACCACCATCCACGGTGTGGAACTGCGTCCCGGCGGCGGAGCCAAGATGGCTCGTTCCGCAGGCGCCAGCATCCAGCTCCTCGGTAAGGAAGGCAGCTACGCCACGCTGCGTATGCC
Source organism: Rhodococcus sp. RCBS9 (assembly GCF_029457415.1). Lineage (NCBI taxonomy): Bacteria > Bacillati > Actinomycetota > Actinomycetes > Mycobacteriales > Nocardiaceae > Rhodococcus > Rhodococcus sp. RCBS9. Next base: position 4,630,948 of record NZ_CP120422.1, read on the forward strand.
TTCCGGTGAAATCCGTCGCGTCGACGTGCGCTGCCGCGCATCCGTCGGCGAGGTCGGCAACGCCGAGCAGTCGAACATCAACTGGGGCAAGGCCGGCCGTATGCGTTGGAAGGGCAAGCGCCCGACCGTTCGTGGTGTCGTGATGAACCCGGTCGACCACCCGCACGGTGGCGGCGAGGGCAAGACCTCAGGTGGACGCCACCCGGTCAGCCCGTGGGGTAAGCCTGAAGGCCGTACCCGCAAGAACAAGGCAAGCGACAAGATGATCGTCCGTCGCCGCCGCACCGGCAAGAACAAGCGCTAGGAGGGAGTGAAGGATGCCACGCAGCCTTAAGAAGGGCCCGTTCGTCGATGACCACCTCCTCGCGAAGGTGGATGTACAGAACGAAAAGGGAACCAAGCAGGTCATCAAGACCTGGTCCCGTCGTTCGACAATCATCCCGGACTTCATCGGCCACACGTTTGCAGTTCACGACGGCCGCAAGCACGTCCCCGTGTTCGTTTCCGACTCCATGGTCGGACACAAGCTCGGAGAGTTTGCACCGACCCGCACGTTCAAGGGTCACATCAAGGATGATCGGAAGGCGAAGAGGCGATGAGCAACACCGAAACCGCCAACCCGACTGCCAAGGCTGTAGCGAAGCACGTTCGCGTTACGCCGATGAAGGCACGTCGAGTTGTGGACCTGGTCCGCGGGCGCTCGGTTGAAGACGCCCTGAACATCCTGAAGTTCGCGCCGCAGGCAGCGAGCGAGCCGGTCGCCAAGGTGATCGCCTCCGCAGCAGCCAACGCCGAGAACAACCTCGACCTCGACCCCAGCACGCTTGTCGTTGCTACGGCGTTCGTGGACGAGGGCGCGACCCTCAAGCGGTTCCAGCCGCGTGCACAGGGACGTGCGTTCCGTATTCGCAAGCGCACCAGTCACATCACCGTGATCGTGGAGAGCCTGCCGAAGACCGGAACATCGACCCGTAATCGCCGGAAGGGAAGTGCTCAGTAGTGGGCCAGAAAATCAACCCGCACGGCTTCCGTCTCGGCATCACCACCGACTGGAAGTCTCGCTGGTACGCAGACAAGCAGTACGCGGAGTACGTCAAGGAAGACGTCGCGATCCGTAAGCTCCTCGCCACCGGCATGGAGCGCGCAGGAATCGCGAAGGTCGAAATCGAGCGCACCCGTGACCGTGTTCGCGTGGACATCCACACTGCACGTCCGGGCATCGTCATCGGCCGCCGCGGCGCCGAAGCCGATCGCATCCGCTCCGAGCTCGAGAAGCTGACCGGCAAGCAGGTTCAGCTGAACATCCTCGAGGTCAAGAACGCAGAAGCTGAAGCACAGCTCGTCGCACAGGGTGTGGCCGAGCAGCTCTCGAACCGCGTTGCCTTCCGTCGTGCAATGCGCAAGGCCATCCAGTCGGCCATGCGTCAGCCCAACGTCAAGGGAATCCGCGTTCAGTGCTCCGGTCGTCTCGGCGGCGCCGAGATGTCCCGGTCGGAGTTCTACCGCGAAGGCCGTGTGCCGCTGCACACGCTTCGTGCGGACATCGACTACGGCCTCTACGAGGCCAAGACCACCTTCGGTCGCATCGGCGTCAAGGTCTGGATCTACAAGGGCGACATCGTCGGTGGCAAGCGTGAGCTCGCCGCCAACACGGCCGCACCGGCCGGGGATCGCCCGCGTCGTGAGCGTCCGAGCCGTCCGCGTCGTTCCGGTGCCACCGGTACCACTGCGACCAGCACCGAGGCCGGCCGCGCAGCGACCGCAACCGCCGATGCTCCCGCAACTGAACAGAATCAGGAGGGCTGACGCATGTTGATCCCACGGCGGGTCAAGCACCGCAAGCAGCACCACCCGAGCCGTTCGGGTGCCGCCAAGGGCGGTACCCAGGTGACCTTCGGTGACTACGGCATCCAGGCTCTCGAGCCTGCCTACATCACCAACCGGCAGATCGAGTCCGCTCGTATCGCCATGACTCGGCACATCAAGCGTGGCGGCAAGATCTGGATCAACATCTTCCCGGATCGCCCCCTCACGAAGAAGCCGGCCGAAACCCGAATGGGTTCCGGTAAGGGTTCGCCCGAGTGGTGGATTGCCAACGTCAAGCCCGGACGCGTTCTGTTCGAGATGACATACCCCAACGAGGAGATTGCTCGTGAGGCCCTGCGCCGCGCGATGCACAAGCTCCCGTGCAAGTGCCGGATCGTGACCAGAGAGGAGCAGTTCTGATGGCTACTGGAACCCCAGCAGCAGAGCTCCGCGAGCTCAGTGAAGACGAGCTGGTCACCCGGCTCCGTGAGTCGAAGGAAGAGCTTTTCAACCTTCGTTTCCAGATGGCTACCGGCCAGATGGACAACAACCGACGACTGCGCACCGTTCGTCACGAGATCGCGCGCATCTACACCGTCCTGCGTGAGCGTGAGCTCGGACTCGCTGTGGGTCCGGATGCAGGTGACGCGGCATGAGTGAGGAAAAAGCAGTGAGCACAGAAGAGCGCGCGAGCCGTAAGGTCCGTGTCGGATACGTCGTGTCCGACAAGATGGAAAAGACGATCGTGGTCGAGCTCGAAGACCGCGTCAAGCACAAGCTCTACGGCAAGATCATCCGCCGTACGACCAAGGTGAAGGCGCACGACGAGAACGGCGTTGCCGGCGTCGGCGACCGCGTTCAGCTGATGGAAACCCGTCCGCTGTCCGCGACGAAGCACTGGCGTCTGGTCGAGGTCCTCGAAAAGGCCAAGTAAGCCTGATCGAATCCTCGAGCTGATCGAGTATCACCGAATGGCCCGCTTCCCCTTGGGGGAGTGGGCCATTCGGCTTTCCGGGGGCTTTCGGGGCTTTCCGGGCGAAGGGTTCGAGTTGCGTCGAGTACGGCTGATTTGGTATTCGGTGAACCCTTCCCTACAATAGAACGGTTGCCTGTGGCAGAGGTGTGTCTTCACGTGCGCAGCTCGAACGGTGCTTGCAGTGATCGTCTCCCGACGTCAGTCGGTGGGACTGCAGCTCAGACACGACGCAGGTGGCAACAATGACCGCGCGCACCGGGTCGGTAATCCGTTGCGCACGAAATTCCAGGTCTAGGGAGATCAAGTGATTCAGCAGGAGTCGCGAGTTCGCGTCGCTGATAACACGGGTGCCAAGGAAATCCTTTGCATCCGCGTTCTCGGCGGTTCGTCACGTCGCTACGCCGGGATCGGTGACGTCATCGTCGCCACCGTCAAGGACGCAATCCCCGGTGGAAACATCAAGAAGGGTGAGGTCGTCAAGGCCGTCATCGTTCGCACGACCAAGGAGCGCCGTCGTCCGGACGGTTCCTACATCAAGTTCGACGAGAACGCTGCAGTGCTCATCAAGGCTGACAGTGATCCCCGTGGAACCCGCATCTTCGGACCCGTCGGCCGTGAGCTGCGCGAGAAGAAGTTCATGAAGATCGTTTCGCTTGCCCCGGAGGTGCTGTGATGAAGGTGCACAAGGGTGACACCGTTCTGGTCATCGCCGGCAAGGACAAGGGCGCGAAGGGCAAGGTCATTCAGGCCTACCCCGCGACCGACAAGGTCCTCGTCGAAGGCGTGAACCGAATCAAGAAGCACACCGCGGTTTCCGCGAACGAGCGCGGAGCATCCTCCGGCGGCATCGTCACGCAGGAAGCCCCGATCCACGTTTCCAACGTTGCAGTCGTCGACTCGGACGGAAACCCCACCCGCGTGGGCTACCGCACCGACGAAGAGTCCGGCAAGCGCGTTCGGATTTCCCGGAAGAACGGGAAGGACATCTGACATGACCTCCACCGAAAACAAGGTCCAGCCGCGCCTCAAGGCACGCTACCGCGCTGAGATCAAGGACGCGCTCAACAGCGAGTTCGACTACTCGAACGTCATGCAGATCCCCGGCGTCGTCAAGGTTGTCGTCAACATGGGCGTCGGCGACGCCGCCCGTGACGCCAAGCTGATCAACGGCGCTGTCCATGACCTGTCGCTGATCACGGGCCAGAAGCCCGAGATCCGCAAGGCACGTAAGTCCATCGCGCAGTTCAAGCTCCGCGAAGGTATGCCCATCGGTGCACGCGTCACCCTCCGTGGTGACCGCATGTGGGAGTTCCTGGACCGCCTCGTGTCTGTCGCTCTGCCCCGTATCCGCGACTTCCGCGGTCTCTCGGGCAACCAGTTCGACGGCAACGGCAACTACACGTTCGGCCTCAACGAGCAGTCGATGTTCCACGAGATCGACGTGGACAAGATCGATCGCCCCCGCGGCATGGACATCACCGTCGTGACCACCGCAACCAACAACGAAGAAGGCCGTGCACTGCTCAAGCACCTCGGCTTCCCGTTCAAGGAGAACTGAGCGCATGGCTAAGAAGGCATTGGTCAACAAGGCCAACAAGAAGCCCAAGTTCGCGGTTCGCGCCTACACCCGCTGCCAGCGGTGCGGTCGCCCGCACTCGGTGTTCCGCAAGTTCGGCTTGTGCCGTATCTGCGTTCGCGAGATGGCTCACGCCGGCGAGCTTCCCGGAGTTCGCAAGAGCTCTTGGTGATCTGAGGCCCTTGGGCTTCGTCACACCACGCATGTGAATGGGCGTGGGTTCCTTTGGAACCCACGCCCATTCGTGGTTTTCATCGAGATGTGAATCGTGCCGATCCTGAAAAGAACTGCCCCGCTGCGACTCTGGTTGAAAGCGATCATCGTTCGTCGGTGTCGTTCTTCGGTGCCGAACGAGCAGTTCAGATTTCGGGGTGCGTCGATAGCTTCCCGATCGCATCCTTCGGGCGGCAGTGGGGGAGGCGACATGGGATCCCGGTGGACACCTGCGCCAAAGTTCCCTACACTAGAGCGGTTGCCGTGGCTGACGCATGCGTTCAGCTCGGTGCGGTAACTTACGCCGTCTGACACAAGTCGGACGGCCCAGCCGAATTGCTGGAGGCCCACGATCGGATTCGTCCGGTGTTGCATGGGAACCACAGCGAGAAAGGTGTCGAGGTCGACCTATGACCATGACTGACCCCATCGCAGACTTCTTGACGCGTCTGCGCAACGCCAACACGGCGTACCACGATGAGGTGAAGCTTCCCCACTCGAAGATCAAGGCGAACATCGCCGAGATCCTCAAGCGCGAGGGCTACATCTCCGATTTCCGTACCGAAGACGCAGAGGTCGGCAAGACCCTCATCGTCGATCTGAAGTACGGTCCCAGCCGCGAGCGTAGCCTCGCCGGCGTGCGTCGCGTTTCCAAGCCCGGTCTCCGGGTTTACGCGAAGTCCACCAACCTGCCCAAGGTCCTCGGAGGCCTCGGCGTGGCCATCATCTCCACGTCGTCCGGTCTGCTCACCGATCGCCAGGCGGCCAATCAAGGAGTAGGCGGGGAAGTCCTCGCCTACGTCTGGTAAGGGAGGCCACCACAATGTCGCGTATTGGAAAGATTCCGGTCACCGTCCCCGCGGGCGTTGACGTCACGATCAGCGGCCAGGATGTCACCGTCAAGGGTCCCAAGGGCACCCTCGCGCTGACCATCTCCGAGCCCATCGCAATCGAAAAGGCAGAGGACGGCTCGCTGAGCGTCACGCGCCCCGACGACGAGCGTCGTAGCCGCGCGCTGCACGGTCTGTCGCGGACCCTGGTTGCGAACATCATCACCGGTGTCACCGAGGGTTACACGAAGAAGATGGAGATCCACGGTGTTGGTTACCGTGTGGCACTGAAGGGCAAGGACCTCGAGTTCGCGCTCGGCTTCAGCCACCCGGTGCCGATCGAGGCTCCTGAAGGCATCACCTTCGTCGTCGAGTCGCCCACCCGGTTCTCGGTGTCCGGCATCGACAAGCAGAAGGTCGGGCAGATCTCGGCCAACATCCGTCGTCTCCGTCGTCCGGACCCGTACAAGGGTAAGGGCGTGCGTTACGAGGGTGAGCAGATCCGCCGCAAGGTCGGAAAGACGGGTAAGTGATATGAGCCAGACTGCAAACCAGAAAGCCAAGCGGATTCCGCTGGGCAAGGATGCGTCCACCAAGCGTCGTCTCTCGAAGACGCGTCGTCACTTCCGTCTCCGCAAGAAGGTCTCCGGCACGCCCGAGCGTCCCCGCTTGGTCGTCAACCGGTCCTCGCGCCACATCCACGTCCAGCTCGTGGACGACCTGGCCGGCCACACCCTGGCCTCCGCGTCGACCATCGAAGCAGACGTGCGCGTGGCAGAAGGCGACAAGAAGGCTGCGAGCGCGAAGGTCGGTCAGCTGATCGCCGAGCGCGCCAAGGCTGCCGGCGTGGAAGCAGTTGTCTTCGACCACGGCGGACACGGCTACCACGGTCGCATCGCGGCCCTGGCAGACGCGGCTCGCGAAGGCGGGTTGAAGTTCTGATGACCAACATTTTCAACGGAAGGACAGCCTGATGCCGGGACGTCAAAGGCGTGACGGCGGAAGCGGACCCGCCGGACAGAATGGCCCCAACAGCGGTGACAACAGCAACGCTCGTGGGGACAACCGTGGTGGCGGCCGTGACCGTCGCGACGGTGGCCGTGGCGGAAACGCTGCGGAGAAGTCACAGTTCATCGAGCGCGTTGTCACGATCAACCGCGTTTCCAAGGTCGTCAAGGGTGGTCGTCGCTTCAGCTTCACCGCTCTGGTGATCGTCGGAGACGGCAACGGACTGGTCGGCGTCGGCTATGGAAAGGCCAAGGAAGTTCCCGCGGCCATCCAGAAGGGTGTCGAGGAGGCTCGCAAGAGCTTCTTCCGCGTCCCGATGATCGCCAACACCATCACTCACCCCGTTCAGGGTGAGGCTGCTGCCGGCATCGTCATGCTTCGCCCGGCAAGCCCCGGTACCGGTGTTATCGCCGGTGGCGCTGTGCGCGCCGTGCTGGAGTGCGCTGGTATCGCGGACATCCTGTCGAAGTCGCTCGGTAGCGACAACGCCATCAACGTCGTGCATGCGACCGTTGCTGCGCTCAAGGGTCTGCAGCGTCCCGAGGAAGTTGCGGCTCGCCGCGGCCTCACCCTCGAAGAGGTTGCACCCGCCGGCATGCTTCGCGCTCGCGCACAGGCTGCTGGGAGTGTGAAGTAATGGCAGATCTCAAGGTCACTCAGATCAAGAGCATCATCGGGACCAAGCAGAACCAGAAGGATTCTCTGCGCACGCTGGGTCTCAAGGGCATCCGTCAGACCGTTGTTCGTGAGGACAACGCACAGAACCGCGGTCTGATCAACGTGGTGCGCCACCTCGTAACAGTTGAGGAGGTCTAACCATGACCATCAAACTGCACCACCTGCGCCCCGCTCCGGGATCCAAGTCCAACAAGATTCGTGTTGGACGCGGTGAGGGCGGCAAGCGTGGTAAGACCGCAGGTCGCGGTACCAAGGGCACCAAGGCACGTAACACCGTGCGCGTGGGCTTCGAGGGTGGACAGATGCCGCTTCACATGCGTCTGCCCAAGCTCAAGGGCTTCACGAACCCGTTCCGCGTCGAGTACCAGGTCGTCAATGTCGGCGACATCGCCCGTCTGTTCCCCGAAGGTGGAGCAATCACGGTCGAGGATCTCGTCGCCAAGGGCGCAGTCCGCAAGAACCAGCTCGTCAAGGTTCTGGGCGACGGCGAACTGACAGTTGCCGTTCAGGTGACCGTCGACAAGTTCACCGGTTCCGCCAAGGAAAAGATTGCTGCTGCCGGTGGTTCCGCCACCGAGCTGTGAGTGATCACGCGTAGCTAGTCCGATGGCCGCAGCGCAGCGTTTGCTGCGGTGCGGCCATCGGCGTCTACGAGGTCGTGTCACAGGTACGAGGTCGTGTCACAGATTGGTCGTGCATGCTCGGACGGGCCAGTATTCTGGTCACCGAGTGGCAAATGTATCTTCGGCTTACCCGGTTTTCGTGGTCTGCCCGCCTAGTTCCCAAATGCTCACTGTTAGAGTTCAAAAGTTCGACAGGTCAAAACGATCTGTCTCCCTACCGTCGTGCCAGGAGGATCTTTGCTTTCCGCCTTCGTCTCGGCCCTCAGGACCCCAGACCTGAGGCGGAAGATCCTCTTCACCCTCGGCTTGGTGGCTCTGTATCGGGTCGGCGCTCTCATCCCGTCCCCAGGTGTCGACTACGGCCGTGTGCGTCAGTGCATCGATATCGCCAACTCCGGTGACTCAGCAGGTATCTACTCGCTGATCAACCTGTTCTCCGGCGGCGCTCTGCTGCAGATGTCGATCTTTGCGATCGGCATCATGCCGTACATCACGGCGAGCATCATCGTGCAGCTCCTGACCGTGGTGATTCCGAAGTTCGAGGAACTTCGGAAAGAAGGCCAGTCCGGCCAGGCCAAGATGACGCAGTACACGCGTTACCTGTCCATTGCTCTGGCAATCCTGCAGTCGACCGGCATCGTCGCTCTTGCGGCACGCGGACAGTTGCTCCAGGGCTGTGACGACATCATCGCCGACAAGTCGATCTTCGGACTTGTCATCATCGTGCTGGTCATGACTGCCGGTGCTGCCATGGTCATGTGGTTCGGCGAGGTCATCACCGAACGTGGCGTCGGCAACGGTATGTCCCTCCTCATCTTCGCCGGTATCGCATCGCGTATCCCGAGCGAGGGCAAGGCAATCCTCGACAGCCGTGGTCCGCTGGTCTTCGCCTTCGTCTGCCTCGCAGCGCTGCTGATCATCGCCGGTGTCGTCTTCGTCGAGCAGGGTCAGCGTCGTATCCCGGTGCAGTACGCGAAGCGGATGGTCGGACGCAAGATGTACGGCGGATCCTCGACGTACCTGCCTCTGAAGGTGAACCAGGCCGGCGTCATCCCGGTGATCTTCGCGTCTTCACTGCTGTACCTCCCGAACTTGATTGCACAGCTGACTTCGGCCAGTACAGCGGTCGACCCCAGTTGGTGGCAGCGCCTCATCAACACCTACCTGGTGAATCCGGCCAACCCGGTGTACATCGCGATCTACTTCGGCCTGATCGTCTTCTTCACGTACTTCTACGTCGCCATCACCTTCAATCCCGAAGAGCGCGCCGACGAGATGAAGAAGTTCGGCGGCTTCATCCCCGGTATCCGACCCGGTCAGCCGACCGCGGACTACCTCAACTACGTGCTGAGTCGCATCACCCTTCCGGGTGCGATTTACCTCGGCACCATTGCTGTTCTGCCCAACCTGTTCCTCGACATCGGGAATGGCGGCGGCGCGCAGAACCTGCCGTTCGGTGGCACCGCGGTGCTGATCATGGTCAGCGTCGGCCTGGACACCGTGAAGCAGATCGAGAGTCAGCTAATGCAGCGTAACTATGAAGGGTTCCTCAAGTGAGACTTGTCCTCCTTGGTCCTCCCGGTGCCGGCAAGGGCACCCAGGCCGCTATCTTGTCCGAGAAGTTCGGCGTTCCCCATATCTCCACGGGTGATCTCTTCCGCGCGAACATCGGTCAGGCCACCGCTCTCGGTGTGGAAGCAAAGAAGTACATCGACGCCGGCGAACTCGTACCGAGCTCGATCACCAACGACATGGTGAAGGCTCGCGTCGCAGAACCGGACGCAGCAAACGGTTTCCTTCTCGACGGATTTCCGCGCTCGGTCGAACAGGCTCAGGCACTCGAGGGAATCTTGAAGGATCTCGACACCAAGCTCGACGGTGTCCTCTCCTTCGTCGTCGACGAGGACATCGTGGTCGAGCGTATGCTCGCCCGTGGTCGTGCAGACGACACCGAGGACGTCATTCGCAACCGACTCCGGGTCTACCGCGACGAGACGTCACCGCTGTTCGATTACTACAAGGACAGCATCGTCTCCGTCGACGCGATCGGCGAGGTCGAAGAGGTCAACGCTCGCGCACTGGCAGCGTTGGGTAAGTAATGGTCTTCGGGCGCAAACGCAAGGTTGTTCCGTTCCGCTCCGCGGGCGAACTCGACGCGATGGCTGCTGCCGGCGCGATCGTGGGTTCGGCTCTGGTGGCGGTTCGCGCTGCGGCGAAGCCCGGTGTCAGCACTTTGGAATTGAACGCGGTCGCTGAATCCGTCATTCGTGACGCCGGCGCCGTGCCCTCGTTCCTCGGGTACCACGGCTTCACCGGCTCGATCTGCTCTTCGGTCAACGATCGCGTCGTTCACGGAATCCCTTCAGCTCAGGACATCCTGGCTGAAGGCGACCTGGTTTCCATCGACTGTGGCGCGATCCTCGACGGATGGCACGGTGACTCCGCTTGGACGTTCGGTGTCGGTGAGATCAGCGTCGCCGATCAGGAGCTCAGCGAAGCCACTCGGCTTTCTATGGAAGCCGGGATCGCGGCAATGATCGCCGGCAACCGTCTGACGGATGTTTCGCACGCGATCGAGGTCGGTACTCATGCCGCCGAGAAGTTGCACGGTCGTTCCTACGGCATCGTCGACGGATACGGCGGACACGGAATCGGCCGGGAAATGCACATGGATCCGTTCCTCGCCAATGAAGGTGCCCCGGGTAAGGGTCCTGAACTGGTTGTCGGATCGTGCCTGGCGATTGAGCCGATGCTCACGCTCGGCGCCACCGACACGGTGATTCTCGACGACGACTGGACCGTTGTGACGACCGACGGGTCCCGTGCGGCGCACTGGGAACACACTGTCGCAGTGACCGAAGACGGTCCGCGGATTCTGACACTCCGGCCGGAGTAGTCGACACAGTCGCTGACAAGTGTTGGCAGCGAGCATGATTCACGTTCGAGAAGTCCCAGCCTCATTTCGAGGCTGGGACTTTTTCGATGGGGGAGCGGTGTGCGTCGTCACCCTGACCGGAGGCGCATTTGGCCTGGTCGTTTACATCGCGTAACATGGCTAGGCGGTGCGCTATGCGCGTCGATAGTTCGTGTGCCTACGCCCGGATCGCTCCGGGATAGGCCTTTCGAACTGCCGACGATCTTTCCATTGCGTGCCAATGTAACGGAAGCCGATGCACGAAGCATGCCAAACCAAACGGATCGCGGAGGATATGGCTAAGAAAGACGGGGCCATCGAGGTCGAAGGACGAGTAGTCGAGCCGCTGCCCAATGCGATGTTCCGCATTGAGCTCGAGAATGGCCACAAGGTCCTCGCCCACATCAGCGGAAAGATGCGTCAGCACTACATTCGCATCCTCCCGGAAGATCGCGTTGTCGTAGAGCTCTCGCCCTACGATTTGTCGCGCGGACGCATCGTTTACCGCTACAAGTAACGAACTTCCCGGACCTGACCTGGGTCAGGGAGAAGTATGTCTGCCGCGGTTCATCGCGGCGGGCTGCGACAAAACAGGAGATCAGAAGACGTGAAGGTTCAGCCGAGCGTCAAGAAGATCTGCGAGAAGTGCAAAGTGATTCGCCGTAACGGTCGAGTCATGGTGATCTGCGAGAACCTGCGTCACAAGCAGCGTCAGGGCTAGATCTAGCTTTTCGAAGATCTGCTTGGCAACAAGCAAAGAAGACCTCCCAGTACCAGCCATTGTTGACGAGACCCCACGCGATCGTTCACCGATCGCCAAGGTCGGACAATGGTTCACCCCCGGCACGGAGGCCGGGGCCCCACTGAGTTAGTTGATGAGATCATCTGCGCCTTCGGGCGTCGGTACTCGGCAAGAGGCACAGGGGAAGGGCTGGGAGCAGACCTCCGCACACCGATAAGGAAATGCCAACATGGCACGTCTCTCTGGTGTTGATCTTCCTCGCGAAAAGCGCATGGAGATCGCACTGACATACATCTACGGCATCGGCCGTACCCGCTCCAAGGAAATCCTTGACGCCACCGGCGTCAGCCCGGATCTCCGGAGCAAGGACCTCTCGGACGAGGACCTGGCAAAGCTCCGCGAGTACATCGAGGAGTCGCTCAAGGTCGAGGGTGACCTTCGCCGCGAGGTTCAGGCCGACATCCGTCGCAAGATCGAGATCGGCTGCTACCAGGGCCTGCGCCACCGTCGTGGTCTGCCCGTGCGTGGTCAGCGCACCAAGACCAACGCCCGTACCCGTAAGGGTCCGAAGCGCACCATTGCCGGCAAGAAGAAGGCGAAGTAATGCCCCCGAAGTCACGTAGCACCGGTCCGAAGAAGACCCAGAAGACGCGTCGCAGGGATAAGAAGAACATCCCGCACGGCGCCGCTCATATCAAGAGCACCTTCAACAACACCATCGTGTCCATCACGGACCCCGCCGGAAATGTCATTTCCTGGGCGTCTTCGGGACACGTCGGCTTCAAGGGTTCGCGTAAGTCGACTCCCTTCGCCGCTCAGCTTGCTGCTGAGAGCGCTGCCCGTAAGGCGCAGGAGCACGGTGTCAAGAAGGTTGACGTCTTCGTCAAGGGACCGGGATCCGGTCGCGAGACCGCAATCCGTTCCCTCCAGGCCGCTGGCCTCGAGGTCGGCACCATTTCCGATGTAACCCCCCAGCCGCACAACGGCTGCCGTCCGCCCAAGCGGCGTCGGGTATAGCGGGAAGGATAGGTAGAAGAAAATGGCACGTTATACCGGACCCATCACCCGCAAGTCGCGTCGTCTGCGCGTCGACCTCGTTGGAGGCGACCAGGCATTCGAGCGTCGCCCGTACCCGCCCGGACAGCACGGCCGCGCGCGTATCAAGGAGAGCGAGTACCTGCTCCAGCTGCAGGAGAAGCAGAAGGCTCGCTTCACCTACGGCGTCATGGAGAAGCAGTTCCGCCTGTACTACAAGGAGGCGAACAACCGCCCCGGCAAGACCGGCGAGAACCTGCTTCGCATCCTCGAGTCGCGTCTCGACAACGTCGTGTACCGCGCAGGCCTCGCTCGCACGCGCCGTCAGGCACGTCAGCTGGTCACGCACGGTCACCTTCTCGTGAACAACAAGAAGGTCGACATCCCGAGCTACCGCGTCTCGCAGTACGACATCATCGATGTCAAGGAGAAGTCGCTCTCCACGCTTCCGTTCCAGGTTGCGCGTGAGACCGTCGGCGATCGCCCGGTTCCCGGGTGGCTGCAGGTTGTCGGCTCGCGTCTGCGGATCCTGGTTCACCAGCTTCCCGAGCGCGCGCAGATCGACATCGCTCTGCAGGAACAGCTCATCGTCGAGTACTACTCGAAGTAAGGCGCTTCGCACCCCGTGAGTGGTTGAGGAGTCTCCGGACTCCTCAACCACTCACAGGGCCGCAGGCCCTTTCCCATCGTGGGCGTCAAATAGTGGACGTCCGTACAGGAGGAAATACCAATGCTCATTTCTCAGCGACCCACGCTGACCGAAGAGGTCATCGCTGATAACCGCTCGAAGTTCGTCATCGAGCCCCTGGAGCCAGGTTTCGGGTACACGCTCGGCAATTCGCTGCGCCGCACGCTGCTCTCGTCGATCCCCGGCGCTGCTGTCACCAGCATCCGTATCGACGGCGTTCTCCACGAGTTCACCACCGTCCCGGGCGTGAAGGAAGATGTCACCGACATCATCCTGAACCTCAAGGGCCTCGTCGTGAACTCCGAAGAGGACGAGCCGGTCACCATGTACGTCCGCAAGCAGGGCCCCGGCGCTGTTACTGCGGGCGACATCGTGCCCCCGGCAGGCGTCACCGTGAACAACCCTGATCTGCACATCGCCACCCTGAACGACAAGGGAAAGCTGGAGATCGAGCTCGTAGTCGAGCGCGGTCGTGGCTATGTCCCCGCCGTTCAGAACAAGGCGTCCGGCGCAGAGATCGGCCGTATCCCGGTCGACTCGATCTACTCGCCGGTGCTCAAGGTCACCTACAAGGTGGAGGCCACTCGCGTCGAACAGCGCACCGACTTCGATCGGCTCGTTCTCGACGTGGAAACGAAGAACTCCATCACCGCACGGGACGCGCTCGCTTCGGCGGGCAAGACCCTGGTTGAGCTCTTCGGCCTGGCCCGTGAGCTGAACGTCGAAGCAGAAGGAATCGAGATCGGACCCTCGCCTGCCGAGGCCGATCACATCGCTTCCTTCGGACTCCCCATCGAGGATCTGGACCTCACGGTCCGCTCCTACAACTGCCTCAAGCGCGAAGGTGTTCACACCGTCGGTGAGCTTGTCGGCCGTACCGAGTCCGATCTGCTCGACATCCGCAACTTCGGACAGAAGTCCATCGACGAGGTCAAGGTCAAGCTGCATTCGCTCGGCCTGTCCCTCAAGGACAGCCCCGCATCCTTCGATCCCACCACCGTTGCCGGCTACGACGCCGCCACCGGAACGTGGAGTGACACTGATGCCGGTTCCTTCGGCGATGCCGAAGGTACCGAGGACTACGCCGAGACCGAACAGCTGTAGCAGCTCAGGTCCTTTACTAGGAGATCATCATGCCCAAGCCCAAGAAGGGTGCCCGCTTCGGCGGGTCGGCTTCCCACCAGAAGGCGATTTTCGCCAATCTGGCTACCGCGCTCTTCGAGCACGGTCGCATCACCACCACCGAGTCCAAGGCCAAGGCATTGCGCCCCTACGCCGAGAAGCTCGTCACGCACGCAAAGGCCGGCACGCTGGCTCACCGTCGTGAGGTGCTGAAGGTCATCCGCAACAAGGATGTCGTTCACACCCTGTTCGCCGAGATCGGCCCGTTCTACGCGGACCGTAACGGTGGATACACCCGCATCATCAAGACGATCCCCCGCAAGGGTGATAACGCTCCGATGGCAATCATCGAGCTCGTCAAGGAAAAGACCGTCACCTCCGAGGCTGACCGCGCTCGTCGCGTCAAGTCCTCGCAGGAAGCTCCCGCCGCAGAGAACGTCGTCGAGGCCGTAGAGGCCGACGCGACCGAGGCTGAGGTCGAGAACGCTGACGCAGTCGTCGAGGCCATCGAGGACGAGACCGCAACTGCGGCCGACGCTCCCGAGGCCGAAGAGGCCAAGAAGGACTAGTCCCCCTTGGTTTCGGCACACGCTGAATCGAACGAGCCCGCCGCCCCCATCGGGGACGGCGGGCTCGTTCGATTGCGGCTCGACATCTCCTACGACGGCACCGACTTCTCGGGTTGGGCCCGCCAGACCGATCTGCGCACCGTGTGCGGTGAGATCGAAGACAAGTTGGGAACGGTGCTTCGACACCCGGTTCAGTTGACCGTTGCCGGTCGAACCGACGCCGGTGTCCACGCCACCGGTCAGGTAGCGCACGTCGACGTTCCGGGAGAGTTGCTCCCGGACGATCCGTCTCGACTCGTGCGCAGACTTGCACGATTTCTGCCCAAGGACGTTCGGGTCAAACAGATATCGGTGGTTCCGGGTGACTTCGATGCGCGCTTCTCCGCGATGCGACGTTATTACGAGTACCGGGTGACCAACGCGGCGTTCGGAGTGGAACCACTACGCGCACGCGACACCGTCTCGTATCCCAAACCACTCGATCTCGGAGCGATGCAGGATGCGTCGAATCGGCTGCTGGGTCTGCACAACTTCGCGGCATTCTGCAAGCGTCGAGAAGGCGCTACGACGGTGCGGGAGCTGCAGCGTTTCGACTGGACCCAAGTGGGCACGGTGTTCACGGCCTACGTGAATGCTGACGCATTCTGCTGGTCGATGGTTCGCAGTCTCGTCGGCGCAGTCCTCTCCGTCGGTGAGGGACGGCGCACCGCCGACTGGGTGGCAGGGTTGCTCGACGAAACGTCGCGATCCAGTTCCATCCTCGTTGCTCCGGCGCACGGACTTTCGTTGGTCCGCGTGGACTACCCCGACTACTCGGAACTGGCTGCCCGCAACGCGATTACCCGTGAGACCCGCGAGATTCCGTCTTCGGGTGGATGCTGCGGCGACTGAACATCACCATGCAAAATGCCCTCCCACTCTGTGTGGGAGGGCATTCGTATCGGGGGGGGGGGGCTATCCCGCCAGTTGGCGCGCGATGACCAATCGCTGAATCTGGTTGGTGCCCTCGAAGATCTGCGTGATCTTGGCCTCGCGCATGTAGCGCTCGACGGGGAAGTCCTGGGTGTATCCGTACCCGCCGAATACCTGAACGGCGTCGGTGGTGACCTTCATTGCCGCGTCGGTGGCCACGAGCTTGGCGACGCTCGCGTTGCGTGAATACGGAACTCCGGCGTCGCGGCGGCGGGCTGCATCGAGGTAGGTGGCTCGCGCGGAGTCGACTGCGGCAGCCATGTCCGCGAGCACGAAACCGAGTCCCTGGTGATCGATGATCCGCTTGCCGAATGCCTTGCGCTCCTTCGCGTAAGCGACCGCGTCGTCGAGCGCGCCTTGAGCGATTCCGACGGCAACGGCAGCGATTCCGAGTCGGCCGGAGTCGAGAGCGCTGAAGGCAATCGGCAGCCCCTGGCCGCGCTGACCGATCAATCGCTCCTCAGGAATGAAGGCGTCGTCGTAGTTCGCGGAGGCAGTGGGAACCGCGCGTAGCCCCATCTTCTCTTCGGGTTTTCCGAAGCTGAGGCCTTCGGTGTCCTTGTCCACCAGGAGGCAGGAGACGCCGCGTGAACCGTCGTCACTGGTGCGTGCGAAGAGGTTGTAGAAGTCCGCCTTGCCGCCGTTGGTGATCCAGGCTTTCGAACCGTTGACGCGGTAGCCACCGTCGGTGGGCGTCGCCTTGCACGACAACGCGGCGGCGTCGGATCCGGCCTGCGCTTCGGAAAGGCTGTACGCGCCGATGGTGTTGCCGCCCAGCATGTCCGGTAGCCAGCGGTTCTTCTGTTCGTCGGTGCCGAAGGTGAACAGCGGGAAGCACGACAGGCTGTGCACGCTCACCGCCACGGCAACCGCTGCCCAGCGTGAGGCGATCTCTTCGAGCACTTGGAGATACACCTCGTACGGCTGATCGCCGCCGCCGAACTCCTCGGGATACGGAAGGCTCAGCAGACCCGCCTGTCCGAGTGCGGGGAACACTCCGTCTGGATACTTCTCGGCCTTCTCGTATTCGTTGACCTTGGGCGCGAGTACCTTGTCCGCGACATCACGCGTCAGTTCGATGAGATCGCGAGCTTCTTGGCTGGGCATCAGGCGTTCGACGGGCACGGTCGGCTCCTAGCTAGGTAATGGTACTGAGAACGATACTGCAGTACTGTTGTACGTATGGCAAGACTGGTTCACAAGACGACTGCGCGCAGGGCAGAGTTGTTCGATCAACTGGTCGAACTGTTCTTGAGCGAGGGTTTCGCCCACCTCACGCTCGACGAGATCTCAGCTCGTCTGCACTGCTCCAAGAGCACCTTGTACACCGTGGCGGCCGGCAAAGAGGATCTGGTGTGGGCTGTGACAGTGCACTTCTTCCGGGCGGCGACCGATGCAGTGGAGAGTGCAGTCGCCGCCGAAACGGCCCCGCCTCGTCGAGTCGCGGTGTATCTCGAAGCAGTGGGTGATCGGCTGTCCGCGGCGTCCAGTCAGTTCATGGAAGACCTGGCCGAATCGGTGTCGGCGAGCCAGGTCTACGAGAAGAACACGTCGATCGCTGCTGATCGTGTGCGATCGCTCATCGTCGAGGGAGTCGATTCGGGCGCATTCCGGCAGGTACACGCATCATTTGTCGCCGATGCCGCTGCGGCGACGATGGTTCGGATCCAGCAACGCGCGGTCTACCGGGCAACTGGTCTGGACGATGCCAGCGCTTATCGGGAACTGGCAGCACTCATCACGGACGGGATCACTGCGTGATCAGTCGCTAGCATCGACGTTCATGGCACCTTTGAACGTCGAAGTCATCGTAGGTTCGGTCCGCGAGGGGCGAATGGGACGAGCAGTGGCGGACTGGTTTGTCGAGCGCGCAACCGCGAACCCGTCGTGGAACGTATCGGTGATCGACCTCAGAGAGCTGTCGTTGCCCCAGGATTTCTCGGATTCACCTGCCACGGAGGTTTTCCGCCGGCGAATCGGGCGCGCCGACGCTGTTGTCGCCGTGACCTCCGAATACAACCACGGGTATCCGGCTGCTCTCAAGACCGCATTCGATTCGGTGAAACACGAGTGGCGTGCCAAGCCGATCGGATTCGTGTCCTACGGCGGGATTTCAGGTGGTGTTCGGGCCGTCGAGCAACTGAGGCAAGTGGTGGCGGAGTTGCACATGGTCTCGGTGCGTCAAAGCGTGACCATCCACCGGGTGCGTAAGCAATTCGGACACGAGCCGTACGGCGTCGATTCGATTGCGATCGATGCAAGCGAGAAGATGATTCGTGAATTGGATTGGTGGGGAAGCGGATTGCGGATGCAACGTGCAAGTGATCCCTATCCCGGCTGATCTTGGACATACGCGATCACGCCATCTGGTGAGCGTCGCCGGCTCGTGGACGGCCGATGAACGATGTCTCGGAAGCGATGGTCACCAGAGTCAGGTCGACGCGTGTACGGCCGGTTTCGACCGTGATCTTGTCACCGAGTGCGAATGGCTGGACTATCGAGATTTCAGGGTCGACCCGAGGCCATTGGCGTGGATGTCCGTACACATAGATTGCGGTCACGCCGGCACGCGGAGATAACCCCTCGACGCCGTCGAACACGACAGTGTTGAAGGCGCCCTCAGGCCCACCGCCCTGCCCGGACACGCGGAGTCGGTCAGGCACTCCCATCGAGTCGGTGAGCGCGGTCCACGCTTGCGGTCGATCGGTGTGGACGAGTACCAGTGCGCCGGTCGCGATGGCTCGAAAGATCAACTGCTGAGCCAGATAGAGTTCGCCGGCGACAAGAACGGTGTTGACGCCCGGTCCCGAAATTCTGGCCGCGACACCGTGCCCGTTTCGGTCCGAGCCGATGAGTTGGCCGCACCCGGCAAGGGGTAGAGCGAGTGAGTCGAGTGTGCCCCCGTCCATGCGAACGCCCGGCGTGATGCCGTCCAGCGCGGCCAATGCGGTTGGCAAGTTGGTCAGCAATCCGTCGCGCTGGCGCCCACGTAGCGAGACCAAACCGGCCAGCGGTGCGTTCTCAGGTGGATTGCGCGTGGTGAAGCGACATGTCGCACTGACCTTCGCCTCTCCGCGTCGTCCGGTGGGTCGTAACCGAATTGTCACGGACGTCCCGGCCGTTGCCACTGCCCACACTCGGGTCAGGGTCGCAGTGGTGATGAAACGGGGTTCGATCCCAAATCCGACGTTGGACACGCCAGGCAAGGGGGTACTTCGCCACGTTTCGGTGACCTCGTGGCCGGCCACTCCTCTTGTCACCTGGGCAGTGGACGACGCGATCTCCGGTGCGGTGAGGATCCGCGCCTTGCACCCCGCTGAATCGAGCACCCGGATGACACGATTGGCGGCAACAGCTATCGCGCGGCCGGCGCCCTGTTCGCCCCCGCCCCGGCGTTCGACTGCTGCACCACCCTCCAGCGCGTCGAAACGTAGTGCAAGCCAAACACTTCTGGTGGCGGTGGCTGGTAGTGGTCCGATGAGACGTTCGTAGACTTCGGTGGCCGGCGTTCCCGACGCGGCGCGGTATCCGTGACTGACGATGTCGATGCCGGTGAGTGAGATGTCGTGCTGATAGAGACAATTGGCGAGGGCTGCCGTGGGCAGAAGGTGGGAAGCGTCGAACGAATGACGGCCGATCCTGGTCAGGTAGTCGCGTGGAGGAGCGATCTCGACGACAGCGACGAGCGAAGATCCGTCCACTCGGAGCCCGATGGACTGCTCGGAGGGAGTGTGAAAACTGACGATCGTGCTGCGGTCGACGTCCTTGCGGTGCAGATAGCGAAAGTACCTGACAATCCAGGACATTACCGACCAACCGCCCACATGAAGCAGCATTGATCCGGCAACCACACAACCGATTGCCAGCGCCCAGAACCAATCGAGCCCACTGGCCATCGCGATTCCGCCCGCACCGATTCCGAAAATCTGTGCCGGCACGAACTCGCGCGTCGAAATCCTGTGTGACGACGGCCAATGCTTCAACCGCGATCGGTCCACGGTTCCTCCCCGATACCTGACCTGCGAACTACCCGAAAATTTCCGCCCCAGCGGAACTGTACTGTGTCTTCGCAAGGGGATGTAAGGCACGGGGGGAATGATGGCTGCGACACCTACCACGCGCTGGCAGGTCAACGGGTACCGATTCTTGGTCAGGCGGATGGAACATGCGCTGGTCAGACGAGACGTGCGGATGCTTCACGATCCGATGCGATCACAGTCGCGCGCGTTCACCGTCGGAATAGTCCTCGCTGCACTGGGATTGGCGGGTTGCGCTGTACTCGCTCTGTTTCGGCCACAGGACAGAATCGGCGATGCAGAGATCGTCGTTGCAAAGGAATCGGGCGCGATGTTCGTCGCCATGGAGGGTACGTTTCGCCCTGTGCTGAACTTGGCCTCCGCACGACTGATTCTGGGTTCGCCAGGAAAACCGGCAATAGTCAAGGCATCCGAGGTCGAGGCGAAACCCCGGGGCGCGCTCGTCGGCATTCCCGGCGCACCGTCCGCGCTGCCGGAATCGGCCGACCCTACCAACGCCGCGTGGACGGTGTGCGATTCCGTCGGATCCGACGGGAGAAAATCGTTGACGACTTCGGTCCTGGTCGGCTCGTCCAATGTCGGCGAAAACACGACATATCTGACGAATGACCGTGCATTCCTGGTGAAGTCGGGTTCCGATCACTTTCTCGTGTACGACGGGAAGCGAGCGGAAATCGATGTGGACGATCCGGCGATCATGCGGGCTTTGGGCCTGGAAGGAGCACAGGCGCGACCGATCAGTATCGGATTCCTCAATTCGATTCCCGAAGTTCCGCGCATCGAGGCTCCGCGAATCCGCCAACTGGGATCGGCGCCCCGGTTTCCTCTGCAGAACAAGACTGTCGGCTCCGTCGTCCAGGTTTCGGTGGGTGCGGACCCGCAGTACTACGTGGTACTCGAGAACGGGATCCAGAAGATCGGTGCGGCGCTCGCCCAACTGATCTACTTCTCGGATTCGCAGGGCGCCACCGGGATCGCGAGCGTCACCCCTGATGCCATCAGTCGTATTCCCTCGGTGAGTGAGCTGGCCGTCGACTTGTTGCCGCGGGTGGTTCCGGAGATCGTCGATGATCACGGCGCACCTGTCGGCTGTCTGGAATGGGCTCCCTCACCTGCAGTCGAGGGCGGCGAAAGTAGTTCTGCAACGCTGAAACTTGTCGCTGGATTGCAGGTTCCGATCCCGGAGGGTGGCAAGTTGGTGTCCTTGGCGCAGGCGGACGGATCGGGTGACAATCTCGACAACGTCCATGTCGAACAGGGATTCGGCGGATTTGTTCAAGCGACCGGAATCGAGACGAACAGCACCAGGCACGACGGAGTGTTCTACGTAGCCGATACCGGTGTGAAGTACGGCGTACCGGACGAAACCTCCGCTCGCGCGCTCGGATTGACGCGAACGCCTGATCGCGCGCCTTGGCAGATGCTCGACCTACTTGCATCAGGCCCCGCGCTCGAGAAGAGCAATGCACTGATAGCTCACGACGGAATCGCCCCCGATACAGCGCCGGCCGCTCCGGTGAACTGAACACTGCTGACGGTTCAGGGATCGATTTTCTGGCGTTCGGGAAGATGCCGACGAATTACTCGACGAAGAGGCATCGATGCCAACAGCGTCAGTAGGGCGAGGGTGCCGACCGTTCCGGCTCCGACGAGTGCCGTGTCGCGAGATCGGTTGTCGGGGGTCGGCGGCGTGGGTAGGGGATCGATCGACACCGACTGATGGTTGACCTTGACGCGTTCTCCTGGGGCCAATTCGCCCGTCACTGCCGCAAGTGGATCGATGACGCCGTGACCGACGTAGGGATTCCAACCCTGCGCCGGAGCGTGGGCGGTGGCTTCGATACGTTGCATGACCTGAAGCGCCGTCAGTTCCGGGTGAACCGACCGGACCAGTGCGGCGGTCGCCGCGACAAAGGGCGCAGCGAAACTGGTCCCGTTGAACGACTGTACGGCGCCGTCGGAGCCGTACACCCCGTTGGTCAGACCGGGCGACGTCGGGTGAAGTGAGGTGATTCCGGTGCCGGGCGCCGCCACGTCGACCCACGGACCGCCGAGGCTGAAGGAACTGGCGGCGCCATTGGGGTCTACCGACCCGACCGTGAGGACATAGTCGTCGTACCAAGCCGGACTGGCAATCGTCGCAACCGAGTTCCATGGATCGGCTAAGGGGTCGACGGGATCCGGCGGCGGATTCTGGTTCTTGCAACCTCCGGATCCGACGTTACCTGCAGCTGCGACAACTACGACGTTCTTCGCGATCGTGGCGTATTCGATTGCAGCGCCGAGTCGTTGGTCGTTGATCCCGTCCCCGGCAGGCTTGCAGGCGACTTCGGAGATGTTGATGACGCTTGCACCCATGTCCGCAGCGTGACGGACGGCCGATGCCATGGTGTCGACGTTTCCGTACCCGGATGAGTTCTCGGCTACAGCAGGGTCTTCGCGTTGGCCGGCCACCGAGAAGGCGGCACTGGACTGCCTGATCGAAATTATCTGTGCGTCAGGCGCAGCTCCGGAGAATCCGGAACCCTCGACTTGCTGGGCGGCGATGAGACCGGCCACGACAGTTCCGTGTGCGTCACAATCGTCGGTGCCGTCGGAGGTACCGACGTAATCACCGCCGCCGTCGAGCGATGGCAGCCGGGGATGTCTGCTGACACCGGTGTCGATGACAGCAATTCGCTGTCCTGCCCCTCTGGTGATCGGCCACACAGAATCGAATCCCAGATCTCGTTGAGAACGTGGAATGTCCGCACCGTCACCACCTGCCACGGCTGGGACGCACAGGGTTCGTTGTTCGGTGGGTTGTGGAGGTGCAGGCGGACCGTCCTCGGGCAGCATTGCAGGATCGATGGGGGAGGGAACCGCGCTCGATGCGCCACCTGCCCCGGCGAGAATGCTGAAGGCAACGATCACGAGACTGGCGCAGATGTTTGTTGCACGTCGAATCACCATCGATCACCGATCGCTCAGAGGCCACGCATGAGCGCGAAGAGGCCACTGACCCAGCAGATCAGCGGAACGATTGCTGCAATCGCAGCGAGGTCCAACAGCTCGGCAGCGCGTCGCATCATGGGGCTGAATGTGTTCTGGGGGGCGAGGATTCCCAGAACCAGTGCCAGGAGGAGAACGGTCATCGTGATGGCGAAGACGACCAATGCATGGTCGCGATGGGTCCATGCCATGTCGCCCAGGAGAACGAGAATCACCGAGATGCCTGCCGCGATGAGTGGCACAGCCTGCTGTGCGCCCGCGTAGGTGCGCCCGCGAAACATCAGCACGACGGCCGTCGCGAATGCGAGAGCAAGATTCGGCCAGACGATCCCCTGACCAGGCCAGGACCACGCGAGTGCGACGGCAGCGACGAGCGCGACCACTGACGTGGCCACGATCAGCCCGGTCAGATAGTTACGCGCCCGCCCTGCCCTTTCGGCCAACTCGGTCAGCCCGGGTAGTTCGGGTTCGGGCAGTTCGTCGCGGTCGTCGTCGAGGGGATTACTCGGCGTCGGAACAGGGGGAAGCGGTAGTCGCGCGAACAACATCGACAGTCGAGCGGTGAACGTGAGAACGATCAATGCGGCGGCAATCACCGCGCCGCTGACGGTCGCGGTGCGCGCCTCGGGAAGCGTGGTAGTGACGGCAAAGGTGCCCACCGCCGCGAGAAGGACGACGAGAAGTGCTGTGAAGACAGCTAATCCGGCGCCGCACAAGCGGAAGCAGATCAGAGTTACCGCAGCGGCAGATGCCGAACCGAGAAGCAGATGAGCCGAAAGAACAGTGCCGGGCACGCAGAGTGCGCCGGAGACGAACGCCAGTGGCACCGAAGCGCATCCGAGCGTGACGGAACTTCCAGAGTCTCCGTACACCCGCGCTGCCACGACGGCGGCGACGGTGAGCACCAAAGACGTCACTCCGCCGCAGACGGCGCCGATCAGTCCCGTGTCGCCGAGGACCAGGGCGAGGGCCGCGACGAGCGCAGCGACGAGGGCGGCGGTCGAGCCGACAATGCGCGCGGTGACCGGAGTCCAGCGTCGGTAGACGTCCGCATCCGTGGCCGCGACGGTGTACATGATGTCGTCGAAGAGTGGGGGCGGGGCAGCGGTGTCCGAGGCCTCGAGTACGAGCAATTCTCCATCGCGGATTCCGTGCTCGTGCAGCGACAGCGTCGGTGCCAGCGGTGCCCTGCCGACTTTCGACAGAGTCCAGTCGACGGGCTCGAATTGTTCGGTGGTGTGGTCGAACTCGTTGAAATTGCTGTGGTTGACAATTGTGTCCACAATGCCCGGAATGACCACGGTGAGTGGAACACGAAGCGGCACCGCAAGATCCACCTGCGAATGGGCTGAAAGTACCGTCAACCTGCACAGTTCGGCAGAATGACTCGCGCCTCGTCCGTTTCCGGTGTTCGCAGCGCTGGTTGTAGTGGTGCTGGTCAAGATCTGTCCCCTCCCATGACGCGATTCCCCCTTCGCGTCACCCCAGTTCACCCGAACAATACGACATGAACTGCGCGCCTGTATCGGAGACAGCGCCGACAACAGGTGGCACCGACCCGAGTGTCGGTGTTGTGATCTACTCTCTTGCAATTGCGCGAGTACGCCTTGGGGGCCGGCGGTAGTCGGACGAGGCGTCTGGCGGCAACAGCTGCAGCACCGATGGGGGTGGGTGAATTGAGCACTGTCAGATTTGCGCGTCGAGCACGCCGTGAATCGCCGCGCACACCGGGCGGCGAGGTGACGCTTCAGCCCCCACCGGAGATACCTCGCGTCACGCCGGGAAACCTACTGACCAAACTACTTCCGGTGATCATGGTGGTTGCCATGATCGGCATGGTGGCGCTGATGTTCTCTTCCGGCATGGCGCGCAATCCGATGTCCCTGCTGTTTCCGGTCATGATGATGGTGTCGATGCTCGGAATGCTCGCCGGGGGCGGTCGTAGCGGTGGAGCAAGAGCGTCCGAAGCGAACGAGGACCGCAAGGACTACCTCCGGTACCTGGATCAGATGCGTAGTGATGTTGCTGCGACGACTGGTGCGCAGCGTGCTGCTCTCGAGTGGAGCAATCCCGAGCCGTCGCTGCTCTGGACACTGGCCGGGACTGTGCGGATGTGGGAGCGTCAGATCACCGACTCGGACTACTGCCACGTTCGGGTAGGTCTGGGTACACAGCGATTGGCCACCAGACTCGTGTCTCCGGAGACCGGGCCGGTCGAGGATCTCGAACCCGTCGCTGCTGTCTCACTTCGGCGATTCGTCCGTGCACATTCGGTTGTGCAGGACCTGCCGACCGCCGTCTCGCTTCGCGGATTTGCTGCGATGTCCATCGAGGGGCAGAGAGATTCCGCTCGTGCGCTTGTCCGCTCGATGTTGATGCAACTGTGCACATTCCACGGTCCGGACACGCTCCAAGTTGCGGTGGTGTGCGGTCCCGATACCGAATCCGAGTGGGAGTGGGTCAAGTGGCTCCCACACGCGCAACACCCGCAGTCTCAGGACGGCACCGGCACTGC
This sequence comes from Rhodococcus sp. RCBS9, assembly GCF_029457415.1. Lineage (NCBI taxonomy): Bacteria > Bacillati > Actinomycetota > Actinomycetes > Mycobacteriales > Nocardiaceae > Rhodococcus > Rhodococcus sp. RCBS9. The sequence goes on from NZ_CP120422.1 coordinate 4,656,243, forward strand.
ACGCATGGTGTTCGGTTCGTATCTCGAATTCGAAAGTTCCCTCGGGGAACCGCTTTCGATGCGTGCTCGATTCGCTCGCAACACTCCAGCCAGTGCGGGCGTTCCGCATCTCGTGCTGGTCGTGGACGGTGGCTTGTTCGAAGGTGACACCGGCCTTTTGTCCGAATCCGGGCTCGACTCGGTGACCGTCCTCGACCTGTGCTGGTTCTGCCCGCGGCTGGTGGCGACGCGTGGTTTGCGACTGGTCGTCGGTAGCGATCAGATCGGCGCGGTGAGCAGCGCAGGAGTTGAGAACTTTGCGAGGCCTGACGCTGCGACGACGAGCCTGGCGCAGGCGTTCGGCCGTCGCATCGCACCGTTCCGTGCGGCATCGCAGAATGCCGTCGACGCAGCTGACGACGACCGATCCCTTCGGACGTGGAGCCAGATGTTGGGGATAGGAAACGTTGCGAGGTTCAATCCTGAGCATGGCTGGCTTCCACGTCAGGGACGCGACCGACTCCGCGTGCCGATCGGTGTCGGACAAGACGGAAACCCCGTCGAACTGGATCTGAAGGAGTCGGCCGAGAACGGTATGGGTCCGCACGGGCTGTGTATCGGAGCCACCGGTTCTGGCAAGTCGGAGTTCCTGCGAACCTTGGTGCTCGGCCTGATCGCGACCCACTCTCCCGACGCACTGAACCTCGTCCTGATCGACTTCAAAGGTGGTGCAACCTTTCTCGGCCTCGAGGAGGCACCGCATGTTGCTGCGATCATCACCAACCTTGCCGAGGAATTGGCGATGGTCGATCGTATGAAGGACGCGCTCGCCGGCGAAATGAATCGTCGACAAGAACTGTTGCGTGCGGCAGGAAACTTCGCAAACGTGTCCGATTACGAGAGGGCGAGGCTGGCCGGCGCTGCACTCGATCCGTTACCGGCACTCTTCGTGGTCGTCGACGAGTTTTCTGAACTGCTCAGTCAACAGCCGGAATTTGCCGAATTGTTCGTGGCCATCGGGCGATTGGGCAGGTCACTTCACATTCACCTGCTGCTGGCCAGTCAGCGACTCGACGAAGGAAAGCTTCGGGGTCTCGACAGCCATCTTTCGTATCGCGTCGGGTTGAAAACGTTCTCGGCGAACGAGTCTCGTTCCGTCCTCGGCGTTCCCGATGCTTATCACCTTCCGGGTACACCCGGTGCGGGATACCTGAAGTCCGATTCTGCTGAGATCGTTCGCTTCCAAGGTGCGTACGTGTCAGGCCCGTACGAGGGCGAGCGGATCGTGCCCACTCGATTCTCGGTCGATTCCCCCGTCGAACTGGCGCCGCTGCCGTTTACCGCGAAGCCCGTGATCGGACCAGAGGCCGTTGTCGTTCCCGTCGAGCCCGACGTCGTCGACATGGGTGAAATCGGTGACGATGCACGTACTCTCATGGGAGTCCTCGTAGACCGCATGCGCGGTCACGGTCCACGTGCGCATGAAGTGTGGCTCCCGCCGCTCGAGTCATCTCCGACGCTTGACCAGTTGTTGCCGCGGTGGGCGACCGGTGATCAACCTCGCGGAAATCTGAGCGCACCCTTCGGCATAGTCGACAGGCCGTTCGATCAGCGCCGCGATCTACTCGTCGCCGATCTCAACGGATCGACTGGCAACCTCGCGATTGTCGGCGGCCCGCAGTCGGGAAAGTCGACGGCGTTGCGCACGTTGATCTTGTCTCTGAGCATGACGCACACGCCGGAACAGATTCAGTTCTACTGCCTCGACTTCGGCGGTGGAACGCTCCTCGGATTGAAAGATCTGCCGCACGTCGGATCGGTGGCAAACCGCTTGGATTCCGACCGCGTCCGGCGCACAGTTGCCGAGGTACTCGGTGTGGTCGCCAAACGGGAGCGACTGTTTCGTGACCTCGGCATCGAATCGATGGCCGATTTCCGTAGATTGCGAACAGTTGATCCCGCCGGGGAAGGTGAGGCTGCGGGACTCCGAGAGGACCCGTACGGTGACGTCTTCCTCGTCGTCGACGGTTGGCCAAGCGTTCGTTCGGATTTCGAATCACTCGAGCCCCAGATCAACACGCTCGCCGGTCAAGGTTTGTCCTTCGGTGTACACGTGATCGTCACGACGTCGAGGTGGGCCGAGATCCGGCCGGCGCTCAAGGATCAACTGGGTACTCGCATTGAACTTCGATTGGGTGATCCGGGAGATTCGGATGCGGGTCGCCGGAAAGCCGGCCTGGTGCCGGAAGGTCGACCGGGTCGTGGCATCACTCGCGACGGACTCCACCTTCTCACCGGACTACCTCGAATCGACGGCCTACCGGGTAGTGAGAACTCGAGTACGGCTGTGGTGGCGACGGTCGAACGTATTGCAGCCATGTCGAATTCGCGTCCGGCACCCACCGTGCGGATGCTCCCGGATTCCTACTCGCGGGCAGAACTTCTCGAAGCTGTCGGGACCCGGTGGCCCTCACCGAGTGCGGCCGACGGTCGGTGCCTCACCGTGCCGATCGGGCTCGGTGAGACCGACCTCGCCCCGGTGTACATGGACTTCCGGGAACACCCGCACCTGTTGATATTCGGCGACACCGCGTGTGGGAAGACATCTCTCGTGCGTGGAATAGCCGAAGGGATCATCGCGTCGAACACACCGGCCCAGGCCAAGCTGATCATCGGTGACTATCGGCATTCCCTGCTGGGCGTGGTCGAAGGGAATCACCTCGGCGGGTACTCGGCGTCGTCGACGACCTTCGGTGAGTTGATGGTCGACTTGGCTCGGATCGTCGCTGCCAGAATGCCGAACGCCGAAACAACGCAGCAGCAATTGCGGGAACGATCTTGGTGGAGTGGGCCGGAGATTTACGTACTGATCGACGACTACGACCTTGTGGCCACACCGAGTGGAAATCCGGTGGCGCCGTTGCTCGAATACATTCCGCACTCCAAGGACATCGGTTTGCACCTGGTTATTGCCCGCCGTTCCGGTGGTGCGGCCAGAGCACTGTACGAGCCGGTCATTGCGAGAATTCGCGACATGGCGCCGGCCGGATTGATCATGAGCGGAAGTCGTGACGAGGGAAATCTCGTCGGCACTGTCCGCGCGTCGGCGATGCCGGAAGGCCGTGGGGTTTACGTTTCCCGCTCGCAAACCCAACTTGTCCAAGTTCCGTGGATGCCACCGCTGTGACCGCTCCGTCCGCAGTGTCGGTCTCGTTACATTGGGGTGCATCGAATATCCGGGTCGTATCGGGTCAACGCGAATTCTGTTGCAGTGCAGACCTCAGACGCGAACCGACGTCGGGCCCCGGTGCGGCCGGTAAGAATGCGATCGATTACATCGACGACGATTATGTCGACGTGGATGGTCGGGTTGTCCCTACAGTCTTGGAGGTGGCCAGGCTGATCTCCAGTGCGATGGACGGGTGCGGAATCGTCGACGCAGACATTCTTCATCTCAGTCATCCCTCGGATTGGGGTGCCCCACGCAGGCGGCGATTGCTCGATGCCGCACGTCGAGTGGCGCACGACGTCGTACTCGTTCCGACGTCGATCGCGGCGGCGAGGTCGGCTCATACGGCTTGGCGATCGCGGTGTGTCGTCCTCGAACTGCGAGGCGGAACGGTGGTCGCTTCTGTTGTCGCTGAGGTCGACGGTGAACTCCAAATCGACGGAACCCAAAGTTCGGAGATCGCAGACGTTGCGGGGTTGTTTTCCGCAATCGGGGATCTATCGGTTCGGGACGCTGTGGTGTTGGTCGGGCCGCGCTCCCATGTTGTTGCGGCTTCGCTCGAACGGGGGTCGACGAATGTTCACGGCCACGCGAGCATCCGAATTCTGGACGAGAGCCGGGTGGCTGCGTCTCTGGTGGATCCTCAGACGCTCGTTCGCCAGACAACCGCGCGGGACAGTTCGGGACGAATCGTCGACAATTCGGCTTTTGGCGCCGGGTGGGTAGGCGATACGGATGGCGCGAAGTCGATTCCTGGCGCGGACTCGAATGCCTCTTCGCCGAGTCGCGTCGGCGGGCGGCGCGGAGGCCGTCGATGGTTCGCGGCGGCGCTTGCGGTGGTCGCCGTCGCCGGTGCGGTCGCAGGAACGGTCGTGGTGTCCACTCGCGATCGAAACGATTCTCGGTTGACGGGGTCGGTCGCAGCCACGGCGGAAGACGAAGTCGAGATCGTGGAGGCGTCGAAAGAGCAGGAAACGCCTGCGCCGAAGACTTCGATCTCGTCGATCGAGTCCGGGGCCACGCCGGAACTCACGCGTGTGGACGTGGGAAGCGTTGCGGCAGAAGTGCCTTCCGATTGGAAGCTTCTGTCGCGAGGGACCTCGAGCGGGCGTACCGATTTGGTACCCGGTTCGGGTGCGGATCGCAAGATCGTGGTCATCGAGAAACGTCTTGCGGAAGGTGTGGGATTCGATTCCGTCGAAGCTGTTTTGCGTCAGCAGTTTTCGACGTTCGAGGACCCATTGCGGTTCGCAGAGTTTGCTGTGCTCGACGATGCCGCAGGAAAACGGGCAGTGGTGTACGTCGAGTTTCCGGACGATTTCTCCGAGGTGCGTTGGCACGTGTACGTCGACAACGGACGGCAAGTGAGTATCGGCTGCCAGTATCTGGTCGGTGAGTGGGGCAGTCTCGAAGCGGACTGCCTGCGGATGTGGCAGTCAGTCGAATTCACACCGTGACCGGATCGGTCGGTTCTGAAAATATTCTTCGGTCGGGCCGGAACCGTTGGTACGAAGGTCGCGTCAAAGTATGTGTAGCGCACATCAGGGAGTTCCGCTCGACCCCGGTGCACATCCGACGGACAAAGCCCGTTGTGTGTGATCGCCGATACCGAACGGTACTCACCGAATCCAGGGGGACGACATGGGCTTTACCGCAACTACCGCTGAATTGATCGATTCGGCGGGGACCATCGACGGACATCTCGGTGACATCAGGGGGCTGGTCAACGCTGTTCGGTCGGAGGCCGACGCTTCGCACAATTCGTGGAACGGTGCGGCGCAGGTCGAATACGCAGGAATCATGGAGCGATACAACAGCGCGGCCCTGAAGTTGGACACAGCTCTGACCGACATCTGCGAGCAGATCAAACAGGCCGCGGGAACCTTCGACTCGACCGAAGACGACAACGTCAGCTCGCTTCGCGGCGCGACGGTGAACATGTCCTGACCGCCAGCTCTTCATCGTCCGATCAAGCAATCCTCAGCCAGTAGTTCTCGCATGTTAGTTCTCACAATTTCTCTCCAGTCACACCGAACCGGGAGCAGTTATGTCCGACAGGATCAAGTACGACTTCGGCGGCCTCGCAATGCTGTCCGATCAGATGAAACAGCAGGCCAAAGCGATCAACGACAAACAGGGCGACATCAAGGTTGTCGTGGACAAGCTGCAAGCAGGCTGGGAAGGGGCAGGTTCCGAAGCGTGGAACGACGCACAGCGTCGCTGGGCCCAGGCTTCCGAAGAACTGAACATGGTTCTCGCGCAGATCGCCGGAGCGACGGCGAGCGGCTCGGAGAAGATGCAGGAAGCTGATCGGATCGCGGCAAACGGGTTCGGTCGCTGACAACATCCCATGCCGTGATGACACCCCGCCTGCCCCGGTACCGTCAGGTTGCCGGGGCAGGCGCATGTCGATCGCTCGCATCGCTGTGCTGGACGATGATGCTGTTGGCAGGAATGGCTGCGCTTTGACCTGGCAGCGGGTAGACCGGTATCGTCTATCGGTGGCGTGCCGTAGGGCTCCGGCAGAAATGCGTGGAGACCGGCGGTTCTCGGGTCTCAACTGGCCGCCGAGGATCGTTTACGCGATACGCACATGGTCAGCAGTGGAATGAATTAAGACGAGGAAGATCTGTGTCTACGTACACCCCGAAGGCCGGAGATGTGACCCACACGTGGCACGTCATCGACGCCACTGACGTGGTGCTCGGCCGTCTTGCCGTTCAGGCAGCGAACTTGCTGCGTGGCAAGCACAAGCCCACCTACGCGCCGCACATCGACGGTGGTGACTTCGTTGTCATCATCAACGCAGAGAAGGTTGCCATCAGCGGCAACAAGCTGCAGGGCAAGAACGTTTACCACCACTCCGGATTCCCGGGTGGCCTGAAGTCCCGCACTGTCGGTGAGGTCCTCGACAGGACTCCCGATCGTCTCGTCGAGAAGGCCATCGTCGGCATGCTCCCCAAGACGAAGCTCGGCCGCGCAATGAGCAGCAAGCTCAAGGTTTACGCGGGCCCGAATCACCCCCACACCGCGCAGCAGCCGGTGCCGTTCGAGATCAAGCAGGTCGCACAGTGACATCGCCGGAAGAGCAGAACGTGTCCGAAGAGAACATCGAAGCAGTGGAAGAGCTTGTCTCTGACGCAGTCGAGGTCGTCGAAGAGGTTGCTGCAGCTACGCTCGCACCGATCGTCCTCGATCGCCCGGTCCAGACCGTCGGTCGCCGCAAGGAGGCTGTCGTTCGCGTCCGGATGGCTCCCGGTACCGGTCAGTTCAAGCTCAACGGTCGTACGTTGGAGGACTACTTTCCCAACAAGGTTCACCAGCAGCTGATCAAGGCTCCGCTGGTGCTCGTCGAGCGTCCCGAGTCTTTCGACATCATTGCACTGCTGCACGGTGGCGGCCCGTCCGGTCAGGCAGGCGCACTGCGTCTGGCTATCGCGCGCGCACTCATCGAGGTAACCCCTGATGATCGTCCGGCCCTCAAGCGTGCAGGCTTCCTGACGCGTGACGCCCGCGCGGTCGAGCGTAAGAAGTACGGCCTGAAGAAGGCCCGTAAGGCATCGCAGTACTCCAAGCGCTGATGCTTTGCCGAGGTTGACCCGACGGGTCTGCTTCGGCACCTGTTCACCACAAGAGCGGGCGTCCATCGTTACCGGACGCTCGCTCTTGTGTTTCTCGGAGAAATTCCCTTCTCGAGTTCCCTTCTCGAGGTTCACAGGATTCAGGAGTCGTTCTATGGGTCGGTTGTTCGGTACTGACGGTGTTCGTGGACTTGCCAATTCGGATCTGACTGCAGATCTTGCATTGAGATTGGCAGTTGCCGCGGCGAGCGTACTGACAGCCGACACCTCGGACGCACGTCCGACCGCCGTGATCGGCCGCGATCCTCGCGCCAGCGGTGAGATGCTTCAAGCCGCGGTGACCGCAGGATTGAGTTCCGCGGGTGTCGACGTGCTCGACGTGGGTATTCTTCCGACTCCGGCAGTTGCATACTTGACGGCAAAGCTCGACGCCAGTCTCGGTGTCATGATCTCTGCATCGCATAATCCCATGCCGGACAACGGAATCAAGATTTTCGCAGCCGGTGGACACAAGCTCGATGATGCTGTCGAGGTGGCGATCGAGGATGCACTCGAGGGCACTGCACCGCCCGTCCTACCGACAGGTGCCGGGATCGGCCGCGTCCGTACGGTCGACGACGCCGCTCAGCTGTACCTTGCGCATCTGGCGAGCGCGGCGAGCGAGCCACTCGCTGGACTCACCGTTGTGGTCGACTGCGCCAACGGCGCCGCTTCCGCGCTCGCACCGGTTGCCTACGCGGCAGCGGGCGCTCGCGTCATCGCGATCAGCGCCGATCCCGACGGCCTCAACATCAACGACGGCTGCGGATCGACGCACCTGGAGAATCTTCAGAAAGCCGTAGTCGATCACGGGGCGGACCTAGGCCTCGCGCACGACGGCGACGCCGACCGCTGCCTGGCCGTCGACGAGACCGGAGCGGTGGTCGACGGTGACGCGATCATGGCAGTTCTGGCGATCGCGATGAACGACGCCGGTGAGTTGGTCGAGAACACTCTCGTCGCGACTGTCATGAGCAATCTCGGTTTGCACATCGCGATGCGCGAGGCCGGTATCAACATCGTGACTGCTGCCGTAGGCGACCGCTACGTCTTGGAGGAACTGCGCGCGGGCGGATACAGCCTCGGTGGCGAGCAGTCAGGCCATGTCGTGTTGCCGGCGTTCGGCACCACGGGCGATGGGATTCTCACCGGCCTCCGGCTGCTCGGACGCATGGCTCGCACGGGTAAGTCGGCATCCGCGCTGGCCGCAACGATGACAACCCTCCCGCAAGTTCTGATCAACGTGAAGGTCGGGGACAAGGCGACAGTCGCAGCATCGCCGTCGGTACTCGCAGCAGTCGCGGACGCAGAGCGCGTCCTCGGTGACGGTGGTCGCGTGCTCCTGCGCCCGTCCGGGACCGAGCAACTGGTCCGCGTCATGGTCGAGGCCACCGAACTTCCGCTCGCGCAGAAGCTGGCCGACGAGTTGGCCGAGATCGTCGGTTCGGTTTAGCCCCTCATTACGCGTTCGCGTTTTGAGGGAACGTAATTGCGCCCTGCTGCGTCCAAGGAGTCAAAGGCCGCTCGACGTTCGAGTGGTTCCGTTGAAACTTGGGAGCGCTCGTGGATGTCGACCGCGCTGGAACAGATGAATTGGCGCGCCATGCGGTGTCGGCGGCCCAGGCTCTGCGCGATTCTGCCGAGCCGATCAGGCGTCTGCGATTCAGCGGTGCCGTTTCGGGCCGTGATTACGCCGAGCATGGAGCCGCGTTGGCGTCGGCATTGGCGGTCCTGAATTCTCGCTTGACTGGCCGTGCGGATCTTCTCGATGCGTTGGCGCGTCGGCTTTCCTCTTCGGCTGAGGTGATCGCTGAGGTGGACGGTCAGGGTGCGCAGCGATTGCGAGACTCCAGCGGGTCGGTCTCATGAGACGGACGAGCGGTACCGCACAGGCAGTACCAAACAGCTACTATTGCGTCGAAGATATTCTTGCACTGCGTGATTCGCGCGTGCGTCCTGACGAAATCCTGGATGCTGGTGCGAGGGGACTGCAGTTCTTCGATCGATTTCACGACCTGGCCTCTCGGTTGGGCTTCGAAGAACGGATGCTTACGTCCTACGAGGATGCGTATCGCGCAGAGGCTGGTATCGATTTCGAGGCACTAATGCGAGATGCGTCGGACATGGCGGCAGCGGTGGACGGTTCGGTCGCCGAGATCGCGATGCTGACGACCCTGGCGGAGAATCTTCCTGCAGTGTGGAATGTTTCCGGCGTGGGTGCGGTCGTAGATCATGCCTTCGCGGCGCGGCGTGAAGCTCGGTCCGATGCGGATTCGGCGCCACTGTTGATCACGCTGGCCGACGAGTTCGCGCGGACGGTTCGAACGGCTTTGGCAGACAAGGCTTTCAAGGTGGCAAGCCTCGACCGGGCGACGATCGGCGGTCTGGGTGCGGGGGAGATCGACCAGCTGACTCACGTCGCTTCCACCGGTCGTGGTGCGGCGCCATGGCTGGACACGGTTTTTCGTTCGGCGTATCTCGATACTCGCGATGAATTCGACAGGGCGTGTGCGGAGTGCGCGAGCGCGGTTGGTCATGCTTTTGACGCCGCGACCCAGTGGGTGACAGACGCGTTCACGTCAACCTTTCCGATCGCCGAGCCGAGTGCATCAGGTGTCGCCGCCGCTCCTGTCTCTTTCTCGATCGGCGGCAACACTTGGGGCTTCTCGATTGCGTCCGACGGTCGTGGGGTGAGTCTGGATGTTGCAGGTGCTGACGGGAACTCTGTGTCGGCCACCCTGGAGTTGAGCGAAAATGGTTGGCCGAGAATAGTGCTCGATGCCGATCCGGAGATGTCGCTGCACGAGGCGCGCCCGCAAGAAGCGTCCCAGCCTGCGACACTCCAGCCCGAAACTCCCGACCCTGAGATTCGCGAGCACGAGGTGCCGGTTGAATCCAACGCCGAGTTCTCGCCCGCGCCGGACCCGGAGCCGCCTTCCACAGTCCCCGACGAGTCGATCGTGGTCCCCGACGGAGAGACGGGCGCTGAGTTGGCCGGAGCTGGTCCGCTGTGAAGTCCGTTCACGCGTCGTTCGAAGCGATCCGTCGAACCCTCGATTCTCAACTCGACGACTTCCGTGAGCGCAGAGTGGCCGCAGCGAGCGCGGAATCGCACCAGGAGCCGCCGTCCGAAACGACATCCGCCGAGAATGACACGGATGGGCCGGTCAGGTCCGGCCCGTATCTGCGATCCGCGTCAGAGCCGACGCCGACGCCGACGCCGCCGTGCTCGCCGCCGGAGTCGGTGGCGAGTACGGACTCCTACTTACGCAACAGCTGGCTGGCCCGCGCGTCGGAGTGAGGTTCGACCGGCAGCAACGGCGCCGTGTGCGGAATCTCGACGTCGGGATCAGCAAAATCCTTGTACTTCTTGTCGCCGGTCAGATGGAACAACAGGAAGCCCGTGAGCAGGCACCGTGTGGCGGCCTGTGTCTTGCGCTCGGATCCACCGAGGCCCAGGGCGCCGAGGAGTCGGCGGCCTTCGATCAGTCCGGCGTCTTGGGCGTCATTCACGGTACGTGCGATGACAGGACCGCCCCACTCCACGCTCAGCGGCCGGGCATTGCTGGTCAAGGAATCGACGTCGTCTTCGCCGGCGAGGATCAATCCGGGCGCTGTGATCTTCGACGCGTAGTTCTCCGCCTTGGGTGCTGTCGGGGCCGGGAACAGTGCGGCTACCGCACCGACATCCCCGCGCTGCGCTGCGGCCAGTACCGCAGCGCCCGCGCCCATGCCGTGACCGGCAAAGGCGACCCGATCGGGTTGGACGCTGATCTGTCCGGGGCCGAGTCGCACGCCGACGCAGATGTCGAGCGTCGCTCGAAGATCTGCAGCCAATCCGAGATGTGACGGGACCGGACCGCGTTCGCTGTCGGGCGCCGCTGCGACAATTCCCCAGGAAGCGAGGTGCTGGAGTGTCTGCTCGTACTTGTGGGACCCGACCATCCACCCGTGCGCGAAGGCAACGGCGGGGAGATTGAAACCGGTTTCCGGCGTGTACACGACACCCGGCTGTCCGGCCAGGGCGAGGTTGCCGCGGAGAACTCGGTGCGGGCCGCGCTTGGACAGCTCACGGGTCAGTGTCTTCAGTTTCGGTGCCACGGTTGAAGACGTTATCCGATGAGCCGCCTCGTGTATGCGGAGCGGACGCTGCAACCAGGTGCGGGAACCGCAAAATGCGCCCACCGCCGATGTCCAAGTACCCTGAGTCACCATGTGCGGAATCGTGGGATACGTCGGCCACCGCCCAGCTCTGGGCGTTGTGGTGGAGGCTTTGCGACGAATGGAGTATCGCGGGTACGACTCGTCGGGAATCGCGATTCTCGACGGAACCGGTGGGGTCGAGATCGAGCGTAAGGCCGGTAAGTTGGCCAACCTCGAGGCGGAGCTCGGCGAGTACGGTGCGGATCACTTCGTCGGTACGTCCGGTATGGGCCATACACGTTGGGCGACGCATGGGCGTCCGACGGACCGCAATGCGCACCCGCATCGTGATGCCTCGGGCAAGCTGGCTGTCGTTCACAACGGAATCATCGAGAATTTTGCCCCGCTGCGTGCGGAGCTCGAGGCTGCAGGCGTCGAACTGCAGAGCGACACGGATTCCGAGGTCGCGGTTCACCTCGTCGCCCGGGCGTACGCCCAGGGGCCGACGGCAGGTGATTTCATCGAGAGTGCGCTGTCGGTGGTTCGTCGGTTGGAAGGTGCGTTCACGCTCGTCTTCACGCACGCTGATCATGCGGACACGATTGTCGCCGCGCGCCGCTCGACACCGCTCGTAGTCGGTGTCGGTGAGGGCGAGATGTTCCTCGGCTCCGACGTCGCTGCATTCATCGAGCACACACGCGATGCGGTTGAACTCGGACAGGATCAGGCAGTGGTGATCACTGCCGACAGCTACCGGATCTCCGACTTCGCGGGTAACGAGGCAGAGGGGCGCCCGTTCCGCATCGACTGGGATCTCGCGGCCGCCGAAAAAGGTGGTCACGATTACTTCATGCTCAAGGAGATCGAAGAGCAGCCGACCGCTGTCGCCGACACGCTCCTCGGCCACTTCGAGAACGGGAAGATCGTCCTCGACGAGCAGCGGTTGTCCGATCAGGAACTGCGCGACGTCGACAAGGTGTTCGTTGTCGCTTGCGGTAGCGCTTACCACTCCGGTCTGTTGGCGAAGTACGCGATCGAGCATTGGACGCGTCTACCTGTCGAGGTCGAACTCGCCAGCGAATTCCGTTACCGCGACCCGGTTCTCGATCGCTCGACGCTTGTTGTCGCAATCTCGCAGTCGGGGGAAACGGCCGATACGCTCGAGGCTGTCAAGCACGCCAAGGACCAGAAGGCACGCGTCCTGGCGATCTGCAACACCAACGGTGCACAGATCCCGCGTGAAGCCGACGCAGTTCTCTACACGCGGGCAGGACCGGAAATCGCGGTCGCGTCCACCAAGGCGTTCCTGGCGCAGGTGACCGCGAACTACCTCGTCGGTTTGGCTTTGGCGCAGGCTCGCGGAACCAAGTATCCGGACGAGGTCGCCCGCGAGTACGCCGACCTCGAAGCGATGCCCGCATTGGTCAGCAAGGTGCTCGAGACGGCAGAACCGGTGCGCGCGTTGGCGCGCCAGTTCGCGCACGCGTCGACCGTGCTGTTCCTGGGGCGTCACGTCGGCTACCCGGTGGCGCTCGAGGGTGCGCTCAAGCTCAAGGAGCTTGCGTACATGCACGCCGAGGGCTTTGCCGCCGGTGAGCTCAAGCACGGCCCGATCGCCTTGATCGAGGAGGACCTTCCGGTCATCATCGTCATGCCGTCGCCGCAGGGCCGCGCTGTCCTGCACTCGAAGTTGGTGTCCAACATTCAGGAGATCAAGGCGCGCGGGGCGACGACTATCGTCATCGCTGAGGAAGGCGACACCGTCGCCGCGGCGCACGCGGATCACCTGATCGAGATTCCGGCGTCACCGACTCTGCTGCAGCCGTTGCTGTCCACGGTTCCGTTGCAGATCTTTGCGGCCGAGGTTGCCGCGGCGCGTGGCTACGACGTCGACAAGCCGCGTAACCTGGCGAAATCGGTTACGGTCGAGTAGCTTTCGCTAGAAAATCGGGCCCCGCAGTCGCAAGACTGTGGGGCCCGAGCGCGTTACGGCGTCTCGACGACGACGGTTCCGCGCATCTCGGGATGCGGTGTGCAGGTGTAGTCGTAGGTTCCGGGTTCGGTGAACGTGTAGGTGTAGGTTCCCGATTTCTTGAGCGGACTGCGGAGTTTGCCCTTGGCGTCCCCGAGGCCGTTGACGTCGTGGGCCATTCCGTTGTCGTCGAACACCCACGTGACCGTCTCGCCGACATTCACGGTGATGGACGCGGGGGAGTACGCCATCCCGGAGATGGTCACCACGGGTCCGCTGGCCGTCGTTTCCGGAGCCGGTGGTGTGGAGTCGGTGCCGGAACTGCACCCGACCAGACCGAGAGCGAGCACGAGACCCGCGATTGCCGGGCGAAGACGTGATTTCATGGTTTCGAGGGTAGCGACGGCAACTGAAGGGTTCCGACATGCGTGGGTACTACACAGCCGATCAGGTGCGAGCAGCTGAGGCGCCGCTGCTCGACAAGCTGCCCGACGGGGTGCTGATGCGTCGAGCGGCGTACGGTCTTGCGCGGGTAGTCGCGGACGAATTGCGTTCCCGTACAGGGTCGGTCGCGCATCGGTCGGTGACGCTGCTGGTCGGTACGGGCGACAACGGCGGTGATGTCGTGTGGGCCGGTGCGTTGCTCCGCAAACGAGGTGTGAGCGTGCGGGCCGTGTTGCTCGATCCGGCGCGCGCTCATCGGGCGGGCCTCGATGCTCTCTTGAAGGCCGGCGGCCGAGTCGCCGCCGAAGTCGGGTCGCCGGATCTGGTGATCGACGGCATCGTCGGGATTTCCGGGCACGGCGGTCTACGGCCTGACGCGGCCGATCTCGTCGGCCAGGTGGATGCACCGATCGTGGCGGTCGATCTTCCGAGCGGCGTCGACGCGAACACCGGCGCAGTGGACGGCCCGTCGGTGACCGCTGATGTGACGGTCACATTCGGTGCGCTCAAGCCGGTACACGTACTCGCGGCTCCGCTGTGTGGTCGTGTCGAACTCGTGGACATCGGATTGAGCGTCGGCGAACCCGAGTTCGGTTCGCTCGATCCGGCGGAGGTCGGTGCGCTGTGGCCGGTGCCCGGTCCGGAGGACGACAAGTATTCGCAGGGTGTGGTGGGCATCGTTGCGGGAAGTGAGCAGTATCCCGGCGCGGGCGTGCTCTGTACCGGTGCCGCGGTGACCGCGACCGCCGGCCTGGTCCGCTACGCCGGGCACGGCGCCACCGAGGTGCTCGCCCGGTTCCCGGAGGTGATTGCGAGTGAGACCTTCCAAGCCGCCGGGCGAGTTCAGGCGTGGGTGGTCGGCCCCGGTATGGGTACCGACGACGACGCCGCGCGACTTCTGGCGTCGGTGCTGGCTACTGATGTACCCGTTGTTGTCGATGCGGACGGACTTACCCTCCTCGCTCAGCGTCCCGAACTTGTCGCAGCCCGGACCGCGCCGACACTGTTGACGCCCCACGCCGGCGAGTTCGCTCGATTCACAACTCTTGGCGACGACAGGATCGCGGCCACGCGTGCTCTTGCCGCACGCCTCGGAGTCACGGTCCTGCTGAAGGGCCATACGACGGTGATCTCGGATCCCGGCGGTGAGGTGCTGGTCAACGACGCCGGCGGCTCCTGGGCATCGACGGCAGGTTCGGGTGACATCCTCTCCGGTGTGATCGGTGCGTTGCTGGCGGCGGGTCTGAGCCCTCTCGAAGCCGGGGCCGTCGGGGCGCGGGCGCACGCGTTGGCTGCGAACATCGCCGCTGCCGGCGGTCAGAGCGATGTCGCCGGAGCACCGATTTCGGCTTCACCCCTGCTGGGAGGTCTGCGGGAATCGGTGCGTGTGCTTCGCTCTTTTGCCCTCGATTGAGGGTGTTCAAACCCGAACACGTGTCCGATTCTGCGTGGGTGGCAGGATTGTCGCCATGACGCTTGCCCAGGGAAGAGCACCGAAGGAGCCTGCGGAGGGGAAGGCGAGCCGACTCGACGACGCAGTAGGGCCGCAGACGGAGGCAGTCGTCGATCTGGACGCGATCGCGCACAACGTGCGTGTTCTGCGTGAATTTGCCGGGGATGCAGCGTTGATGGCGGTCATCAAGGCGGACGGATACAACCACGGCGCAGTTGCGGTGGCGCGGACGGCGCTCTCGGCGGGAGCCCGGGAACTCGGCGTCACCACCATCGCGGAGGCACTGGTCCTTCGCGAGGCAGGCATCACCGCTCCCGTCCTTGCCTGGCTGCACGGCGTCGACGCCGATTTCGGCTCGGCGATCCGATCGGACGTCGAGATCGGCGTGTCCTCCCCGCGACACCTGGCCGCTGTCGTCGGCGCGGCACGGGTTCTGGGACAACAGGCGATGGTGACGCTCAAGGTGGACACCGGTCTCAATCGCAACGGCGTATCGAGAACCGAGTGGCCGCAGATGCTCGACGACCTCGCCACTGCGCGGGACGAGGGCACGATCAGGCTGCGCGGAGTGTTCTCTCACCTCGCGCACTCGGACGAACCGCATCACGACGTCATCGACATGCAGAAGCAGCGTTTGATCGACGCGGTTGCCGACGTCCGCGCTCGCGGATTCGACCCCGAAGTTGTTCATCTTTCCAACTCCGCTGCTACAGTCACCCGTCCTGACCTGCGGTTTGACATGGTTCGGCCCGGAATCGCGATATATGGATTGTCTCCGGTGCCCGAACTCGGAGATTTCGGTTTACGACCGGCGATGACGCTGCGAGCGAAGGTGATTCTGGTGAAGAAGGTAGCCGCCGGAGAGGGCGTCTCCTACGGGCATCAGTGGGTCGCACCGCACGACACCACTCTTGCGCTGCTTCCCGTCGGCTACGCCGACGGTTTGTCTCGCTCACTGAGTGGCAAGTTCGAAGTGCAGTTGGGCGGTAAGCGTCGCCAGGCTGTCGGGCGAATCTGCATGGACCAGGTATTGGTGGACCTGGGTCCGGACGGTGACGGAGTTCGCGAAGGCGACACCGCGATCTTCTTCGGCAACGGCGATCACGGCGAACCCAACGCGCAGGCCTGGGCCGACGTACTCGACACCATTCACTACGAGGTCGTGACCGGGATACGTGGACGCACTGTGCGTACGTACATCGGGGGAGAGACGTCATGAAGACTGCAGGAAAGATGAGCATTCTCGGTGGCCTGCTCAGCGCCGTGGCGCTCGGCTCGATGGCCGGCGTGAACGCATTCAAGACCGCGACGCGTCCAGGCCGGGAAATCTACGCGGACGAGGATTTCGACCTCATGACGCGCGACCGCAAGAGCACGGTGCGCACCGAGGACGGTGTCGAGCTGGCAGTTCGCGAAGTGGGACCGGACGACGCTCCGCTGACGGTCGTTTTCGTGCACGGATACTGCCTGAGTGCGCTGTCCTGGCATTTCCAGCGCCGCCAGCTCGAAGAGCGATGGGGCAACAAGGTTCGCATGGTGTTCTACGACCAGCGCGGACACGGAGACTCGGGCATGCCGCGTTCGAAGAGTTGTACGGTTTCTCAGCTCGGCCGCGACCTCGCGACCGTCGTCGAGGCCAAGGTACCCAAGGGGCCGATAGTTCTCGTCGGTCACTCGATGGGCGGCATGACGGTACTCGCGCTCGCCGGTCAGCGACCCGAATGGTTCGAGGGCCGAGTCATCGGCGTGGGGCTGGTCGCGACGACGGCGGCAGGCCTGGCCGAAACCGGCCTGACCCGCAATCTGCAGAATCCGATCATCGACGGATTCCGGTTGGCAGTGCGCACCTCACCAGGAGTGGTTCAGCATGCCCGGGGCGCTGCGCGAGTATTGATCACGCCGATCCTGCGTGCGGCCTCGTACGGCACCGATGTCAGCCCACGGCTGCATGAACTCTCGGACGGCATGCTCGACCGGACCTCGGTTGTGACCATCGTCAATTTCCTGCGGACGTTGGAACTGCACGACGAGTCCGCTTCTCTCGAGGTCCTCGCACACACACCGGCAGTCGTGATCTGCGGCGATCAAGACATGATGATTCCGTTCATCAGCTCCAAGCGTCTCGCTGCCGATCTCCCCGAATCCGAACTCGTGCGAGTTCACGGGGCCGGCCATCTGGTGCAGCTCGAGTTCCCGGCGATCGTGACGGACGCAATCGACAAGTTGGTGCAGCGAGCGCAGGTAGAAGAGCGGTCCGATGTCGGCTGAGAACTCCACGGGACTTCCCGTGTCCGGACAGATCACGTTGGAAACGGCCGAGGATACCGAGGCTTTCGGCCGACGCTTGGCGGCGGGACTTGTTGCCGGCGACCTGGTGGTGCTGGACGGTCCACTCGGGGCAGGCAAGACCGCGTTGACGCGCGGAATCGGCGCCGGGCTCGGGGTGCAGGGCCGGGTGACGTCCCCGACGTTCGTCATCGCTCGTGAGCATCGTCCGGGCACCCGCCCCGGCGGCGGAGTTCCCGTCGGCATGATCCACGTCGACGCATACCGGCTGGGAGACAGCGGACCGCATGCGCTCGACGAACTCGATGCCCTCGACCTCGACACCGACCTCACCGATGCAGTGGTGGTGGTCGAATGGGGTGGTGACGTCGTGGAAAGGCTCGTCGAACGGCACCTGCGAGTGCAGCTTCATCGGGAACCCGAATCGGATGTGCGGACTGCGAGTTGGTCCTGGACGTCGTGACCCTCCCGGGCCGGAAGTAGTTCTTCACGTGCGGGTACCCTGAGAAATCGTGCTTGTTCTCGCAATTGACACCTCCACTCCGGCAGTCACTGCCGGAGTCGTCTCCCTGTCGGCTTCGTCGCCGGACCCAGTGGCACCGGACGCAGAGTCACCGGACACAGTGGAGACGCTTGCCGTGCGTGTCACGGTCAATCCTCGTGCGCACGCCGAGGTCTTGACCCCTCACGTCCTCGAATGCCTCGCCGAGGCAGGGCTCACACCGGCCGACTTGAACGCCGTCGTCGTGGGTGTCGGGCCAGGGCCGTACACCGGACTGCGTGTCGGCATGGCGACGGGCGCTGCCTTCGGTGACGCACTCGGTGTTCCCGTGTACGGCGTGTGCAGCCTCGATGCGATCGCGGCTGCGGTACCGACCACACCGAGCCTGCTCGTCGTGACTGACGCGAGGCGTCGCGAGATCTACTGGGCGCGCTATGACGGCGGAGTGCGCGTCGAAGGACCGGCTGTGAATTCCGCCGGCGACGTCGATCCTTCGCCTTCGACGCTGATTGCCGGATCCGCTTCGCACGTGGACTTCTTCGATCTACCCGTCGACCCGGCGGAGACACCTTCACCGGCCGGGTTGGTGACAGTCGCTGCTCGCGAGATCCTGTCCGGCTCGGTTCCGGCCCCGCTGGAGCCGCTGTACCTCCGACGCCCGGACGCGAAGACCCTTGCAGAACGTGGCAAGTGAGACAGAGCAGATGAAGTACAGCATCGAGCCGATGAACGTCGATGACGCCGAACGGTGCGCGGAGTTGGAGCGCGCGTTGTTCGCAGGCGACGGACCCTGGAGCGCACAAGCGTTCGTCTCGGAACTTGCAGGCGCACATAATCATTACTTCGTTGCCCGGGAGCCTGACGGTCACGTCCTTGGCTACGCCGGAGTCGCATTGTTGGGGGCGTCGCCGAACATGGAGGCCGAGGTTCACACCATCGGTACAGATCCCTCGGCTCAGCGACTCGGAATCGGCGGCGCGTTGCTCGATGCGCTTCTGACTCTGGCGGATTCACGGCAGTGCCCGGTGTTCCTGGAAGTGCGCACCGACAACGAACCTGCCATCGCGCTGTACCGGCGCGAAGGATTCGAGATCGTCGGAACACGAAAGAAGTACTACCAGCCCAGTGGGGCAGATGCGTACACGATGAGACGGCCTGCCGTGCTCGGTGTCCGCGAAATTGAGGAGCAGCAAGCATGATCGTCATGGGTGTCGAAAGTTCTTGCGACGAAACAGGTGTCGGTATCGTCCGCTGGAACGGTGACGGAACCTGCGAATTGTTGGCCGACGAGGTGGCATCGAGCGTGGATCAGCACGCCAGGTACGGGGGAGTGGTTCCCGAAGTGGCCTCGCGGGCTCACCTCGAGGCGATCGTGCCGACGATGCGCCGTGCCCTTGCTGCCGCCGGTATCGAGAAGCCCGACGCGCTGGCCGTCACCATCGGACCCGGCCTGGCCGGCGCGCTGCTGGTCGGTGTAGCCGCAGCGAAAGCCTATGCGGCAGCATGGAACATCCCGTTCTATGCGGTCAATCATCTCGGCGGTCACGTCTCGGTGGACACTCTCGAGCACGGTCCGTTGCCCTCGTGCGTCGCATTGTTGGTCTCCGGCGGTCACACACACCTGCTTCACGTCGAAGATCTGGGAAAGCCCATTGTCGAACTGGGCACGACTGTCGACGACGCCGCCGGTGAGGCCTTCGACAAGGTGGCCAGACTGCTCGGACTCGGCTTTCCCGGTGGACCGGCACTCGATGCTGCTGCGCAAGAGGGAGATCGGAACGCAATCGCCTTCCCTCGCGGCATGACGGGGCCGCGCGATTCGCGGCACGACTTCTCGTTCTCGGGACTCAAGACGTCCGTCGCGCGCTATGTCGAATCGAAAGAGCGCGCAGGCGAGACCTTTTCGATCCCGGACATCGCTGCCTCGTTCCAGGAAGCGGTTGCAGACGTCCTGACGATGAAGGCAGTGCGTGCAGCCAAGGACGTCGGGGTCGACACGTTGGTTCTCGGCGGCGGCGCCACGGCCAATTCGCGTATCCGCTCACTCGCCGAGCAGCGCTGCGCCGAAGCGGGCATCACGTTGCGCATTCCGAAACCTCGACTGTGCACGGACAACGGCGTGATGATCGCATCGTTGGCCGCTCACCTGATCGGAAACGGCGCAGGCCCTTCGGAATTGAGTGTTGCGACGGACCCGGGTCTGTCGGTCTCCGTCAGCCAGTTGATGCACTGAAAATCGGCCGACTGAGAATCAGCCGACCGGGGCCGGTTCCCGATCCGGTGTGGTCGCGGGACCGTTTTCGGGCATCGAGGTATTCGGTTCACCGGGCTTCGTCGTCGGATCACCGCCACCAGGGGTAGTGATTTCGGTTTCGGTGGAACCGGATCCAGGAGTCTCCGGCGTCGTCGGGTTCTCGCCGCCGCTCTCACCCGGGCCGAGACCGCCGCCGGGGTTTGCCTCGGTCGGATCGACCGGGGGCGTCGCCTCGGTGTCCGGCAGCGTCGGCCACCACGCCGGTGGATCGGGCAGCGTGATTCCGGGAATGGTCGGCCAATTCGGAGTGGTCGTTGTCGTGGTCGGCGGCGTGGTTGTCGTCGAGGTGTCCGGGATCGGCGCAGGCGGAAGTGTGTACTGATGCGTTGTGTACGAGTGCGTGTCGTAAGGCTGCGAGTCGAACGGGGTGGTGGGATACCCGTACCGAGGATACGTGCTGCCGGCTACCGAAGGCAGAGGATCATGAGACGGAATGATCGTCGATCCGGTGCTCGGTGTCGCTTCGGGGCTCACCGTCGTCGTGGTCGACCCGGTTCCGACGGGCGAGACCGCGGTGTCGTCGGTCGGCACCAATTCCTTTGCGCCGTAACCGAGTACCAGTCCGCCGACCACGAGCGCACCGATCAACGCTCCCGAGACCTTGGCGGTGGATCCGGAGCGCTGGTCACTTCCGGAGCCCAGCAGCGGGAAACGAATTGCGGTGATCGAATCTGCCAGGAGTGCAGCACCTTTGGTTGCCGCAGTCTCGGGCTCGACGATCTCGACCATGGGGACGTCGACGGCAGCGGCGACGGCGGACCGCACGGCCGGAATATGTGCGCCACCGCCGATGAGTACAACGGCACCGACGGGCCGCGGTGAGCCCTTCACGACTTCACGGATGAAGGTGACGGCGCGCTCGATATCCGGGGCGATGATGGCCTCGAACTCGTCGCGCGTGATCGCCATCGCGTCGATCGGAAGGTCGATGGTCACCTTGGTGGACGTGGACAGTTGCTCTTTGGCGACATGGCACCGGGCGGCAAGAAGTTCCGCGTCGGTGTACCGGCGCAAGTGCCCTGGCGCCTTCTCCGTCACGAAGTCGACCAATGCCCGGTCGATTCCGGCCCCTGCGAGGGCGTCGATACGGTCGGAGTGCAGAACTTCACCGGTGTGGTCGACGACGGACACCGTCAGACCTTGATCACCGACGTCCACCTGAGCTGTCGTGTCGTACCGCTCGGTTTTCCCTGTCTCGGCGAGATACGCGTGTACGGCGGCAGGCTCGGGGATTGCACGGACCTGCTTCGGCGAGCGCGAAAGAGATGACCTGATGCTCGCGAGTTGATCGTCCGTGCGATAGCTGACACCGATCGAGCGCGGCGCTTCAGATCCGTCCGTCACCTGCGTCGTCATCAGTTTGATGGATGCTCTGACAAGGTCACCGACGTTGGAATTGGCCTGATCCGCCGAGACGAAGCGAGTCTCGGCAGGCACGGCGCCTGGCGCGTTTGTGCTGGTATCGGTGTCGACGAGTGCTGAATAGACACCGGAAGATCCAGTGGAAATTCCCAGTGAACAACTCATCGCACACCTCCTCACAGTCAATACCGGTCAATGTTCAATCGACCGCCGTTATATGAACGTTACAGAAGGTTCGTGAGGATTGCTCAGTGCTTTTCGTCTCCGTGACGTCCTTTTCGGACCGAAAGGGTGGTTTTACCTGCGAAATTGTCGATCATTGATTCATGCGGAAAAAAGGCGATTCTCCCCACATCGACCGGGAACGACGACGCGCGCTGATCCGTGGTGCAGTGCTTCGACCCACGCTGACGGTGATCGCCTTCGGATGCGCGTATTTCTTTCTGCCGTGGATCGATGTACATACCGCCAGTGCAATCTTCCTCTTGATCGGTGGAGGCGCCGCGGTACTTGCCGTGACCACCTGGCAGGTGCGGCGAATTCTGCGTTCCGATGTGCCATCTCTGCAGGCGGTCGAAGCTGTGGCGGTGGTGATGCCGACGTACTTGTTGTTGGTGTCCATCACCTATTTTTCGGTCGAGCATGCAAGCCCTGGCAGTTTCACCGAACCGCTGTCGCGTATGGCGGCGCTGTACTTTTCGTTGTCCGTCTTCTCGACAGTCGGATTCGGTGACATCGCCGCGCAGACGGACCTTGCCCGGGGGCTCGTGAGCCTTCAGATCGTCTGCAATCTGGTGTTGATCGGATTCGGCGTTCGATTCGTCGTTGCCGCAGTGTCGTGGGCGAAAGCGCACCGCTCGCCTTCGAGCGGACCTGAAATCACCTAGGACACTGCGGCAATCGGAGTCATCGTCCGGTGTGGACCAACAATTCGACGTTCTGGTCGACGCCGGTACCCGTCAGCTTCGGGTCGCGGTGGATGTCGTTGAACGACAGTTCGCGGTACAGCGAGGCGAGCCCGGCTGCCGACTTGTCGCTGTAGTCGACGGAATTGGGACTCTCCGCCTCGAAGAGCGTCGCAAGCAACGACACCGTTCCGTCATGGTTGTCCGCGATCTCGATGATGCGTCCGAGTTGCGGGTAGTCGATGTGCGAGGCGGTGTTGATCTCCCAGAAGCCCTGCTCGGGGGTCGCGCCGGGCCACGGGGTGATCTTGTTCTCGTGGGTGTGTCCGTTGACCCAGGCAAGTACGTTCGGGAAACGATGCAGCAAGTCGAGAAGCTGTGAACCGCGCAGGCGTGGCTCGAGGACGTTCTCGGGGTCGGGAATGAGATTGTCCATCGTGTCGCTCGTGTGGTGACTGAACAGCACGAAATACGTGTCACCTCGCGACTCGGTGACGCGAGAGCCCGCGGCGTCGTAGTAGGTGCTGCTGCCGGCGCGCAGGGTGTTCTCGATCCACTGGAACTGAGCGGCGCCCAGCGAACCGTCGACGAGGCCCGCGCGGTTGGTGGAGTCCATGCTGATGCCGACGACGCCCGGTGCGATCTCGAACGAGTAGTAACCGATACCGGTTTCGCCGGCGTCGGGGGCGAAACCGTGTCCGACGGGGCCGGGACCGGTGTGCGCGGGATCAAGATGTGCGGCGATGAACTGTCGCGGTGTGAACGGCGCGCGCGACGGGTCGGGGGTGACCTGGCGCGGCGGCGTCGTGAAGGCGGACAGGATTCCGGGTATCGCACTGGGATCGAACTTGGTGGCGACGTCGATCTGCTTGGCCTGCTCCGGTGAACCAGGCACCTCGAATTTGAGAGATCCCGTGTACATCGCTTCGAGCGGCGGGATGCCGCTGGGCACCGTGCCGGACACCGAATCGTCGTGGTTGCCGAACACGCAGTACCAAGGGGTGTTCAGGCCGGGGCTCGACACGGGCGTGAAAGCGGCACCGAAGAAATCGGGGATCTCCGGGAATCCGGCCTTCTTGTACATGTCGAGCATCGGTGACTCGGGGTTCCAGTAGAGATCGGCACCCGAGTTCTGTACACCCTCGTAGCGGTCCTTGGCACCGGTGTTGGCGACGACGGTTCCGCCGTTGAGTGAGGTGAGGAACCAGTCGAGTTCGGCGAATTCCTTGTTGTCCGTGTTGTCGCCGGTGGTGACGACGGCATCGAAGGGGCGCGACGTGTGCGGGCCACTGCCGATCGAATTGACCCGGCGGACAAGTGAAATCAGCCCGTGCGCCGTCAGGGTCTCCTGGGGGCGGAACGCCGAGCCGGTGATCTGGTGGACGTACTCGAATCGCATGGGGGACTGGGCGTCGACGATGTGGACGTCGGTCAGCTGCACGAGTGAGGCGAGTGCGGTGCGTCGGTCCTCGCGTCCCGACTTCGGCTCGGCCAACTCGCTGCGCACGATGTTCGCCCAACCGGGTCCGGCGGTGAGCTTGGTGTAGCCGCTGCTGCTGACGGGGGTGGACACGGACTCGAGAGTGGTGCCAGGACCTGACGTCGGAATGGTCGACGCGCCTGCATATTGCAGGCCCCACGGCTTGCCAAGGCTGACCGCGCCGACGGCGCCGAGTCCGGCGAAGGTCAGAAAACTACGGCGATTGATGTTCGTCACGAAGTGAACAATAGGTGAACGTGGTGGACGGCTGTCCTGTTTCGCTCTGGACGAAGAGAAAAATGCGCCCAGTCCTTGAGGGTTGGCACTCTCACGTATAGAGTGCCAATTGGCGCTGATCGAGTTCCGGCACCCGCGACGACGGGACTGCAGTGATGCGCCGTAAACGGCATACCCAAACAGCTGTCCGAGGATCGCCTCGGACGCACATACCCCAAAGTGGAGGGCTCATCGTGGCGAGCGTCAACATCAAGCCGCTCGAGGACAAGATCCTCGTCCAGGCCAACGAGGCTGAAACGACGACGGCTTCCGGCCTGGTCATTCCTGACACAGCCAAGGAAAAGCCCCAGGAGGGCACCGTCGTTGCAGTCGGCGAAGGCCGCGTCAACGAGCAGGGCAACCGCATCCCGGTCGACGTCAAGGAGGGTGACACGGTCATCTACTCCAAGTACGGCGGAACCGAGATCAAGTACGCCGGCCAGGAATACCTGATCCTGTCGGCACGCGACGTGCTGGCTGTCGTCTCCAAGTAAGACACACGTGATCCGCCCCGGAGTCCACACAGGATCCCGGGGCGGAATGCGTTCACGCCCCGAAGATTCAGGAGCTGACAGAACAGATGTCCAAGCAAATTGCGTTCAACGAGACCGCACGCCGCGCTCTCGAAGCCGGAGTCGACAAGCTTGCCGACGCCGTCAAGGTGACCTTGGGCCCGCGTGGACGCCACGTCGTGCTCGCCAAGGCATTCGGCGGCCCCACCGTCACCAACGACGGTGTGAGCATCGCCCGTGAGATCGAGCTCGAAGATCCCTTCGAGAACCTCGGCGCACAGCTCGTCAAGAGCGTCGCCACCAAGACCAACGATGTTGCCGGCGACGGCACCACCACCGCGACCGTTCTGGCCCAGGCCATCGTCCGCGGCGGACTCAAGAACATCGCAGCGGGCGCGAACCCGATGGCTCTCGGCGTCGGCATCAACGCCGCAGCCGACAAGGTCGTCGAGGAACTGCTCGCCGCAGCCACCCCCGTCGAGGGCGAGAAGTCGATCGCTCAGGTCGCCACCGTCTCCTCGCGTGACGAAGAGATCGGCAAGCTCGTCGGCGAGGCACTCACCCGTGTCGGAACCGACGGCGTCGTGACGGTCGAGGAATCCTCCACCGTTGCAACCGAACTCGTTGTCACCGAAGGTGTTCAGTTCGACAAGGGCTACCTCTCGCCCTACTTCGTCACCGACATCGATGCGCAGAAGGCCGTCTACGAAGACGCGCTGATCCTGCTCTTCCGCGAGAAGATCAGCTCACTTCCCGACTTCCTTCCGCTGCTCGAGAAGGTTGCCGAATCCGGAAAGCCGCTCTTGATCATCGCCGAGGACGTCGAGGGTGAAGTTCTCTCCACCCTCGTGGTCAACTCCATCCGCAAGACCATCAAGGCCGTCGCCGTCAAGGCGCCGTTCTTCGGTGATCGTCGCAAGGCATTCCTCGACGACCTCGCAGTCGTCACGGCAGGCACCGTCATCAACACCGACGTCGGCCTCTCGCTCAAGGAAGCCGGCCTCGAGCTGCTCGGCAGCGCTCGCCGCGTTGTCGTCACCAAGGACGAGACGGTCATCGTCGACGGTGCAGGCACCGCTGACGACATCGCGACCCGCGTTGCGCAGCTGCGTCGCGAGATCGAGAACACCGATTCGGATTGGGACCGCGAGAAGCTCGAAGAGCGTCTGGCGAAGCTGTCCGGCGGCGTGGCCGTCATCAAGGTCGGCGCAGCCACCGAAACCGATCTGAAGGAACGCAAGTTCCGCGTCGAGGATGCGGTCAACGCAGCCAAGGCAGCAGTTTCCGAGGGCATCGTCCCCGGTGGCGGATCGGCTCTCGTTCAAGCCGGTACGGCTCTGATCGGGAACCTCGGCTTGACGGGTGACGAGGCCACCGGCGTTGCCGTGGTCCGCGAAGCCCTCAACGCCCCGTTGTTCTGGATCTCCAGCAACGCAGGCATCGACGGTTCCGTCGTTGTCAGCAAGGTCGCCGAGATGACCAAGGGCGAAGGCTTCAACGCTGCCACCCTCACCTACGGCAACCTGCTTGCCGACGGCGTCGTCGACCCGGTCAAGGTCACTCGCTCGGCAGTGGTCAACGCCGCTTCCGTCGCGCGCATGATCCTCACGACCGAGAGCGCCGTCGTCGAGAAGCCGACCGAGGAAGTTGCCGACACCGGACACGGTCACAGCCACTGACTCGCTGCTCGTAGTTTCGACAAAGAAGAGATCCCCCACCGGATTCCGGTGGGGGATCTTTTTTCGTCTGGCGATCAGATGAGCGGGATCGTTGCGAACGGCTCGCTCGTCGGCTGCTGCGATCCGCCGGGCGGTTCGACAGTGAACGCCAACTTCGTATTCGGACCGATGCCGTCGAGCACCACCTGGGTAGTGGGTTTGACGTCACCCGGAGCCATCGTCCCCATCGGGATCATCGTGGTGTCGTCGGTGTCGCCCGGCACCAGCCACATCTGGTAGACGGTATCCGGACTCGGGGGAGTCACATCGTTCATCACGAGGACTGCGGCGTCTTCGGAGGGCGAGAACAGCGTCGTGGCACTACCGCCGCCCGGGATTTCACGCGTCGTGGCATGAACGTCGGGTGCTGCCATGATTTCGGACGCGGGGTTCTGCGGCGGCGTGTTGTCGGACAGCGTGCGCCCGATTCCGATGCCGCCGACCAGGATTGCGACTGCGGCGGCCGCCGCAAGAGCCACGGTCCACGGGCGTCGACGGTTACGGCGCTCGGCCAGCGAAACGGGGGCATTGGGAGCAGCGGCCTGCTCTGCGATCGAGGCAAGGACGCTGCTGCGCAGCGACGGCGGGGGCTCGACGGCGTCGACGACGGTCATCGCGGCCATGGTTTCGGCGGTGAGCCGGACCTGGGCGTCGAATTCGGCGTGGGTCGCGGAGTCCGAAGCGGCAAGTCGTTTGTCGACCTCACGGCGCTCGTCGAGGTCCAACGCATCGATCGCGTAGGCGTACGCGTAGTCGATCAGCTCTTCGTCCATCTCACATCACCCCCAAACATCCACGTAGGCGCAGTAGTCCGTCGCGAATTCGCGACTTGATCGTGGGAATCGCCACGCCGAGATCTTCGGCCACCTCGCGGTACGTTCGGCCGCCGTAATAGGCGAGAGTCACCGATTGGCGCTGAGTGTCCGTCAGCGTTTCGAGACAGTCGGTGACAGCACGATGCTCGTCTCTTCGTGTCACTTCGTCGCTGACGACGTCGAATTCGGGAGTGGCATTGGTGGTGTCGTAGAGAGCCTGTCGATCCGAACTCGACTGTTCGGAGCGCACGCGATCCACTGCGCGCCGGTGAGCAAGTGTCAGGAGCCAGGAAAGCGCGGACCCCTTGGCAGGGTCGAAGCTGTCGGCTGATTTCCAGGCCTGGAGGTAGACCTCTTGGACCGCTTCCTCGGAGAAACCTGGATCACGGAGTACACGAAGAACCATGCCGTACACACGGGAGCTGGTTCGGTCGTAGAACTCGGCGAAGGCGCTCTGGTCGCCACCGGCGACGTTCGCGAGGATCACTGCCAGCTCGCGTGATTCCGCGATTCGCGCGGTGCGGGCCGCAGAATTGTCCGTCGGGCATGCGTCGGCCGCATCCGACGCATGGTCTGGCTCGCTCACGAAGAGTTGTCTCGCTTCATCGCGTACAACCGTAGCGTGCATGTCCGGTTCTTTTCTCTTGGCCCGCCGTTGGCCGCTGTGCGCCTTTATTAACCGCGGGGGGTTGATAAAGGCGCACAGCAGGTGGGGACTACTGCGGCATCAGCACCGAATCGATGAGGTAGACGGTGGCGTTTGCGGTCTTGACTCCACCGCAGACGACAGTTGCGTCGTTGACCTTGATGTTGTCACCGGATCCGGTGACGGTGACCGTTCCGCCCTCGGCGGTGGGGTGCGTTCCGTCGATCGCGTCAGGGGCGATCTGGCCGGGAACCACGTGGTAGGTGAGGATCTTGGTCAGCGTGGCGCTGTCCGTCTTGAGGCTGTCGATCGTCGCGGGGTCGATCTTGGCGAATGCCGAGTCGATCGGTGCGAAGACGGTGAACTCGCCGCCGTTGAGGGTGTCGACCAGGTTGACGTCCGGGTTGAGCTGGCCGGAGACTGCCGCGGTCAAGGTGGTGAGCAACGGATTGTTGGACGCCGCTGTGGCAACCGGATCCTGGGCCATTCCGCTGACCGATCCGGCGCCGCTCGGCACTGCGGCTGCATAGTCGGCACAACCGGCACCGACCAGATCGGAAGCAGGCTCCGCCATCGCGCTGCTGGGAGACATGCTCGATCCCATGGCAGAAGACGTCATGGCGGCGCTGGACGTGTCGGTCGACGAATCGTTGTCGTCGGAGGAGCAACCGACCACGCCGAAGACGGCGAAAGAGGCTGCTGCGGTGACTGCCAGAACTCGAGTAGAGGTGTTCATGGGTCTGCCTTCCTGAAGGGATGTGCTGAGGTGCACTGTCAGAAGGCATTCGGAGGCGGGCGTCGGTCGGATGGGTCGTGTCGGAAATTCTTTTCGACGGTGTCCCGTCCACACGCAAAAGCCCCCGAAAACTCTCGGGGGCCTAGTGCGCTCTACCTACGTGTATCAGGAAGCTATGCGGGTGGTGCGACGGTGGCGCGCGTGTAGTTCACGTTCGGTTTCCGACATTCCTCCCCAGATGCCGTACGGCTCGGCGACGGTCAGCGCGTGGCTGCGGCACTGCATCAGGACCGGGCACTGACGGCACATCTCTTTTGCGCGGGTTTCGCGCTGGGCACGTGCTCTACCGCGTTCGCCATCGGGATGGAAGAACATGGAGGAGTCGACTCCGCGGCACAGACCGTGCATCTGCCAGTCCCAGATGTCTGCGTTGGGGCCTGGAAGGTGATTCGGTGCAGGCATGTTGACTCCTTACTGCAAGCTCGCGTTGATCAACGAGCGGACCAAGTTGCCCGGAGGTTATCCGGGCCTTCTGAATCGTTCACGCTTGCTAACCGTAAGGGTGCTGAGTAAATCGCGTCAATAGGCTCGTTCAGTGGCGATCGGCATATATCGAAATGCGAGAGTTAACGAAGTATATATTTACATTTCGGGCCCCTCGTGCGTTGTTCTGCGCCGATGTCGAAATTGGGTCGATCGAGGTGGCGGCCGGCAAGCCCGGCTGCTCGAGATGCGAAACCTACAGATCAGGGATATGTTCGAGGCTGATCGCCCGGCGAAATCACTCGGTCATTCGGCTCGGTTTGCGTCATTTGTCCGATATTGCGTGGGCGGGGTTGCACTCCATTTCGGGACTTAGTGCCCAAGTTTCAACTAGGACATCCGTCCAATAAGTAATGCGCAGTTAACGTCACGGATATATGCCCGTTAAATATCATTACGAGTACATTTGGCAAATCTCAGTTGAATATCTGATTAACTCCGACAAACTTGCCTTTTCGTGTTTCGTACGACTTTTGGCATCGTTGGTGTGACGCCGGTCGTGCGAATGTCTGCTCGTGCTGCTGCGATGATCAACCTGTGTCGACACCTGCGCGCCCTCAATCACCTGTGCCCAACGAAACAACTGCACTTCCAGGGTCCCTCGAGTCTGCCGCGTTCGGTGCGGATCCGGATCTCGACCGCCTCCCGGCGCCTTGCTCTGCCCGAGATTGGTGGACAACGGCAGTAGTGCTGGGTGGTCAGGGCCACTACGCAAGAGCGCGGGCTGCATTGGATGTCCTCGATCGGCTCACGGCCGGGTTCTCGACGCACTCGGATCGAGTTCTTGCCTCTCTGTCTGCCAGCACGAGGGCGTCGTTTCTTCGCCAGAGCGGACGCCATGCACTCGCGTCCACGTGGGACGGGCGCGCACTGGCGATCGTCGGCGGCCTGCCAGGTGATCCAGAGGCTGCCTGTGACGCTCTGACCGGTCTGGCCGCAGACGCCCTCGGCTGTGGCAGGCTCCCGCTCGGCTGGCGCCTGCTGGCGCAATGTCGGGCGCGTCTGGATGCCGAGGGCGGGCTGTGGCGGCAGGAAATTCGGATCGAATGGGTCTCCGCAGAATTGGCGTTGGCGGGAGGGGACTTCGCTCGTGCCGGCAGACACGCAGAACGCGCCGTCGAATTGTCAGCGGAATCGGAGTCTGTGCGGCACCGCGTGAAGTCGGATCTGCTGCGTAGCGCCGCGCTGACCGGAACAGACGCGAGCGCAGCCGTGAAGATGGCAGCAGATGTGTTCGCGCGGTGCCGGCAATACGGCCTGCTGCCCCTGGCCTGGGCGTCGTCTCTGTTGATCGAAGGTGTCAGCGGTGAGAGAACCTCACCGAGTGCCCAGGAGATCGGCGATCTGATTGCGATGCGTGGTGGATCACTCCTACCTTTGTCGTAACCACTCCACCGAAGTCTCCGGAGAACATTCCAGAAGGAGCTGTATCGATATCGCGACTGCTGGGCAGGTATGCGGAGACCAGTCGGTCCGGATGGTTACTCTTAGAGGGTTCCGCTGAGAGCGGGAGCACACCCGCTCGGGAGGTGCCACTGTAACGCCAGGATTTTCGCTGACGATGACAAATACGAGCGATGAGTTGGACACCGCGGTCGCCGCTGCTGCGCAGGGCGACCGTACAGCTCTAGCTTTGGTTCTGGAGAACATCCGACCGATGGTGGTGCGCTACTGCCGCGGTCGAGTGGGTGCGGCCGAGAGAGGACACCTGTCCGCTGACGACGTCGCACAGGAAGTCTGTCTGGCCGTGATGACCGCGCTGCCGCGTTATCAGGACCAGGGACGCCCGTTCATGGCCTTTGTGTACGGAATTGCCGCGCACAAGGTTGCGGACGCACATCGAAGCTCCGCCCGTAACAAGTCGGAGCCCGTTTCCGAAGTACCGGATGTAATAGCACTGGATGATGGTCCCGAACAGCGAGCTCTCGATTCGGAGTCCAGCAGACAGATGCACGAACTTCTCGGCACACTTCCGGAGAAGCATCGAGAAATCTTGATACTTCGCCTGGTGGTCGGGATGTCGGCCGAGGAAACGGCCGTCGCCGTCGGTAGTACCGCCGGAGCTGTACGAGTCGCTCAGCACAGAGCGATCGCGAAACTGAAAAAAGAAGTGACGAAAGCAGGTGAGAGCTTTGGCTAGAGACGAGGGGCATGACGCTTCGAATCTCGGTGATCTCGCCGACGACGGTACGCCAGTGGATTTGGCTGCGGTTCGGCGTGACGATGCGCTGATCGAATCCATTTCGAATGGTGGGCCGGTAGCAACCGATAGCACCGAACAGTACGAACTTGCGTTGATCCTCTCGCAGTGGCGTGACGATGTCGTTGCGACTCCGATGCCCGAGGGTCCGTTGTTGGACGATGTCATCGCTGCAATCACAGCGACGCCGTCCGGCTTCTCCGATCGTCAGCGTTCACGTTCCCGTTCTCGATTGCGTGTGGTTCGTCCGATCGCCGCCGCTGCAGCAGTTGCAGCAGTGGTCTTCGGTGGCGCCACGGCGATGGCGTACGACGCCCAGCCCGGCGATGCCCTGTGGGGCGTCAAGCAGGTCGTCTTCGCCGACGAGGCCAACTCGACAGTTGCGAAGATCGACACGACTTCCGAGCTGGAAAAGGCCGAGCGGCTGTTGGCTGCCGGAGACATTCCTGCGGCAAAGATGGTGCTGGACAACGCAGCTCACCGTGCCGATGCAGTCAAGGACTCGCAGGACAAGACCGACCTCGTCGAGCGTTGGGGCAAGTTGATGACGCAGGTCCAGGAGACCACGTCACCCGTAGCGCCGCCGCCGACGAGTGGTCAGCCGGCCGGCCCGACCACTTCGATCACGGCAATTCCGGGCTCCTCGGTCAAACCGCTCAATCCTCAGGGACCTGGCGAACCGACAAGTTCGACCAAACCAGATCCGGGAGTGCAGCTGCAGTTGCCACCGACGTCGGTTTCCTCGACGCCTCCGACCTCGTTGCCGACGACAACCACGACGACAACGACCACCACCACGACGACGACGTCTCTGGCGCCTGCCTCGTCGCCGTCCGGTGATTTCTCGTCACCGCCGCCCTGAGACCCGCTCTGATCGGCATCGTTCCGATCTGAATTCATACGAAAGTGGCCGACAAGCAATTGCTTGTCGGCCACTTTCGTATGAGCTTGGGTGAGGTTTCGCTCAGCTGTCGAAACCGTCGCCGTGCATCGCCTCGTTCATCGACGCGTCGGCGTATCCACGGCAGTAGTCCCACGTGACATATGCCTCAGGCATCGGGTCGTAGGCAGGCTCGTGAGGGCGGACGGTTCCGTCCACGAGCAGCTGCAGCAGGTTTGCGCGCAGCATGTCCCAGTCGTGGTAGTGATCCTGTTGGCAGTCCTCGCAGCAGACTACGAGACCGCGGATACCGCGGTGAGCGAGGAGTGCCTCGTAAACAGCGAGGTCAGCGAGATCCTCCTCGACCGCTTGGCGTTCGTGGGGGTCGAGTGGTTGGCCCGGCTCGATGGCATCGAGAGCCGCGGAGGGGTCAGCTGGGTCGCCGGCGAAGGGATCTGGCGGCAGACCGGGGGGCAGTTGATCACGCACAGCACCACGGTACGCAGGTCAGGGGGGTCAGCGCCACTTGTTACGCGTACACGCAGCGTGGGTGGGATGGTTCGGACCTTTGAGTGAGCCGATACCATGGTGTGCAACGCCGGGAAAAGGTGCCAGGAATTTCTTTCCATGCAGGCGCCTTCTATCCGATATCCAGCTTTCGTAATCCGTTTCGAGGCGGCTGCTACAGCGGTCGCCCTGGGCGAATCTAGGTCCATGGAGGGTCCTGACCGCATGAGTAGTTCTGCAGGACATGTACACACCGGAGGAGACGACCCCAACAAGGTCGCGATGCTGGGACTGACATACGACGACGTGCTGCTGTTGCCGGCTGCGTCCGACGTCATCCCGAGCCAGGTCGACACGTCCAGTCAACTGACCCGCGACATCCGTCTGCGGATTCCGTTGGTCAGTTCTGCGATGGACACCGTCACCGAGTCGCGCATGGCAATTGCGATGGCACGCGCCGGCGGCATGGGTGTTCTGCACCGCAACTCGTCGGTTGAGGTCCAGGCAGGACAGGTCGAGACGGTCAAGCGTTCCGAGGCCGGCATGGTGACCGATCCCGTCACGTGTAAGCCGACCGACACGATGGGTGAGGTCGATGCGAAGTGCGCTCGTTTCCGCATCTCGGGTCTGCCTGTCACCGACGACGCCGGCCAGCTGGTTGGCATCGTCACCAACCGGGACATGCGTTTCGAGGTCGACCAGAATCGCCCGGTCGTGGAGATCATGACCAAGATGCCCCTTATCACCGCTCAGGAAGGCGTCACCGCTGACGTGGCACTGGGCCTTCTTCGTCGGCACAAGATCGAGAAGCTGCCGATCGTCGACGGCAACGGCAAGCTCACCGGTCTGATCACGGTCAAGGACTTCGTCAAGACCGAGCAGCATCCCGACGCCACCAAGGACCGTGACGGTCGACTGCTCGTCGGCGCTGCAGTCGGTGCCGGCGATGACGCCTTCCAGCGCGCGATGGCGCTCACCGATGCCGGTGTGGACGTACTCGTGGTGGACAGTGCGCACGGGCATTCGTCCAACGTTCTCGACATGATCGCCAAGCTCAAGCGTGAACTGGGCGAGCGGGTTCAGATCATCGGTGGCAACGTCGCTACGCGCGCGGGTGCTCTGGCACTGGTCGAAGCCGGCGTCGATGCCGTCAAGGTCGGAGTCGGCCCTGGTTCCATCTGCACCACCCGCGTCATCGCCGGTGTCGGTGCCCCTCAGGTCACGGCCATCCTGGAAGCGGTTGCCGCGTGCAAGCCTCTCGGTGTGCCCGTCATCGCAGACGGTGGACTCCAGTTCTCCGGTGACATTGCGAAGGCTCTTGCCGCAGGTGCGTCGACGGCCATGCTGGGTTCACTCCTGGCCGGTACCGCTGAATCGCCCGGCGAACTGATTCTGGTCGGCGGCAAGCAGTTCAAGAGCTACCGCGGAATGGGTTCGCTCGGCGCGATGCAGTCGCGTGGCGAGGCCAAGTCGTACTCCAAGGACCGGTACTTCCAGGACGACGTACTTTCCGAGGACAAGTTGGTTCCGGAAGGCATCGAAGGACGTGTTCCGTTCCGTGGCCCGCTCTCGCAGGTGACGCACCAGCTCACCGGTGGTCTGCGCGCTGCCATGGGATACACGGGGTCGGCGACGATCGAGCACCTGCAGAACGCTCAGTTCGTCCAGATCACGGCGGCCGGTTTGAAGGAAAGCCATCCGCACGACATCACGATGACTGTCGAAGCACCCAACTACACCGCTCGTTAGCAACCAGTACACGAGAAAGGGGCGCGCGTGCGCGACCTCGTTGAGATCGGCATGGGTCGAACGGCCCGACGTACCTACGAGTTGGACGATGTGAACATCGTTCCCTCCCGGCGAACTCGTTCGTCGAAGGAGGTGTCGACTGCTTGGCAGCTCGACGCTTACAGGTTCGACATTCCTGTCCTCGCACATCCCACCGACGCGTTGGTCTCGCCGACTTTCGCGATCGAGTTGGGTAAGCGCGGCGGCCTCGGTGTCATCAACGGTGAAGGCCTGTGGGGCCGTCACCCCGATGTCGAGGAGAAGCTCCGGCGTCTCGTCGAGATCGCCGAGAAGGACGGTGGCGTCGACGCGGCCATCCGCTACCTGCAGGAGCTGCATGCGGCTCCGCTGCAGGCCGGTCTTCTGGCAGCTGCGGTGGCGCAGGTCCGTGATTCGGGGGTCACCACTGCCGTTCGCGTCAGCCCGCAGAATGCGCGCGCACTGACGCCGGAGCTGATCAAGGCGGGAATCGACCTCCTGGTCGTCCACGGCACGATCATCTCGGCCGAGCACGTCGTGCACACCGAGCAGGAACCGCTCAACCTCAAGACGTTCATCTCGGAACTCGACGTTCCGGTTGTCGCGGGTGGGGTCAGTGACCACCGCACCGCGCTGCACCTGATGCGTACCGGCGCTGCCGGTGTCATCGTCGGGTACGGGTCTACCGAGGGTGCAACCACCACCGGTGAGGTCCTGGGCATCGGCGTTCCGATGGCCACGGCCATTGCCGATGCTGCAGCAGCCAGGCGCGACTACCTCGACGAGACGGGTGGACGCTACGTCCACGTCATCGCCGACGGTGACATCGCAACTTCGGGTGATTTGGCGAAGGCCATCGCCTGCGGTGCCGACGCTGCCGTTCTGGGCACGCCGCTGGCCGTGTCCGCCGAGGCGCCGGGTGGTGGCTGGTACTGGCCGTCCGCTGCGGCTCATCCTTCGGTTCCGCGTGGAGCACTTCTTCCGGTTTCCTATGGTGAGCGTCCGAGTCTGGACCAGGTTCTGAGCGGCCCTTCGGACGATCCGTACGGTTCGCTGAACTTCGTCGGTGGTCTCCGTCGGTCGATGGCGAAGGCCGGATACTCCGATCTCAAGGAGTTCCAGAAGGTCGGGCTGACAGTCCGCGCGTAGTTTGTACCTTTCTGTGGCCCCGGTTCTTCGTGAACCGGGGCCACAGTTCGTTGTGCAGGACTTTCTTCCGTTCCTGATACTTGCGGTTACGCTTATGGGGCCCCTTGTGGTGGTAGTCACAAGGGATAGGTGCATACTGGCGGGTAACTACGGTTCACGGTGGAGGTGTCCTGATGGGCAAGCAACGGGCAACGGACTACGACGTACTGATCGTCGGATCCGGGTTCGGCGGAAGCGTGAGCGCGCTTCGTCTCGTGGAGAAGGGCTACAAGGTCGGCGTCATCGAAGCCGGCCGACGGTATGCCGACGAAGATTTCGCGAAGACCAGTTGGGATCTCAAGAAGTTCCTCTGGGCTCCGAAGCTGGGGTGCTTCGGCATTCAGCGCGTGCACCTGTTGCGCGACTGCCTCATTCTCGCGGGCGCAGGCGTCGGCGGCGGGTCGTTGAACTACGCCAACACGCTGTACCAGCCGCCGGAGCCGTTCTTCCAGGACAAGCAGTGGGCGCACATCACCGACTGGCGAAGCGAGCTCACCCCGTACTACGAGCAGGCTCAGAAGATGCTCGGCGTCGTGCAGAATCCGCACATGACGCCCGCTGACGAGATCATGAAGTCCGTCGCCGACGACATGGGCGTCGGCGACACGTTCATCCAGACCCCTGTCGGCGTCTACTTCGGTGAGCCGGGCAAGAAAGCGAAGGACCCGTACTTCGGCGGCGTCGGACCCGAGCGCACCGGTTGCATCGAGTGTGGCGAGTGCATGACGGGCTGCCGTCACGGAGCGAAGAACACGCTCCTCAAGAACTATCTGGGCCTTGCCGAGACAGCCGGCGCCGAGATCATTCCGATGACCACCGTGTCCGGGCTTCGTGAGGCTCGCGACGGTTCGTGGGACGTGTTCACCGAGCGAACCGGTGCATTCGGACGAAAGAACCGCCGCACCTACACGGCTGCGAACGTCATTCTCGCGGCCGGAACGTGGGGCACTCAGCATCTGCTCTTCGACATGAAGGACACCGGAGCGCTGCCCAAGCTCTCCGACAAGCTCGGCGAGCTGACTCGAACGAACTCCGAATCCATTGTCGGCGCAGGCAAGTACAAGGTCGATCCCGCACTCGACCTGACCCGCGGAGTGGCGATCACCTCGTCGTTCCACCCGAGCAGCGACACCCACATCGAGCCGGTCCGCTACGGCAAGGGATCGAACGCGATGGGCCTGTTGCAGACCTTGATGACGGACGGCGGCGGCAAGACGCCCCGATGGATCAAGTTCCTCGGTGTGGTTGCGAAGAATCCGTACCAGATGTTGCGCATGTTGACGGTCAAGGACTGGAGTGAGCGCACGATCATCGCGTTGGTCATGCAGAACCTCGACAACTCCATCACCACGTACACGAAGAAGGGCCTGTTCGGTCGACGCAAGGTCACCAGCAAGCAGGGCCACGGTCAGCCGAACCCGACGTGGATCCCGGAGGGCAACGAGGCGACGCGTCGAGTTGCCGAGAAGATCGACGGCGTCGCGGGCGGCACGTGGGGCGAGATCTTCAACGTTCCACTGACGGCGCACTTCCTCGGCGGTTGCGCTATCGCGTCGGATTCCGATCACGGCGTCATCGATCCGTACCACCGCGTGTACGGCTACCCGACGCTCAGCGTCGTCGACGGCGCAGCGGTCTCGGCCAACCTCGGCGTGAATCCGTCGCTGACCATTGCCGCTCAGGCCGAGCGTTCGGCCTCGCTGTGGCCGAACAAGGGGGAGACCGACCTGCGTCCCGCCCAGGGCAGCGGCTACGAGCGTTTGGCTCCGATTGCACCCAAGTCGCCTGTGGTGCCGGCGTCGGCCCCGGCCGCGCTGGTCCTGCCGATCGTGAAGATCACCGGCGGCAAGACAGCTACCGCTGTTCCGGCGGAGCCGGCAGCCGGATAGTTCGCCGCGAACGAAGATGGGGCGTGTCGTCGAGGATTCGACGACACGCCCCATCTCTGTTTCAGAGTGTCAGCCTCCTAGCGACCCGAACAGAGTGCCGAGGTCGAGGCTGCCGGTCCCGCCTCCGGGCCCGCCGTCCGTATCGCCGGGGACGGTCAGGGTCTGCGGCGCGGATGCGGAGGCCGTGTAGCCCGAAGCGCCCACGAATTCGGCGGTGACACTGTAGGTCCCGGAGTTGTAGAACGTCGCCGGTACCGTTGCGACACCGTTGACCACGTCGACCGGTCCACCGATGAGGGTGTCACCGACCTTGAACTGGACCTTGCCCGTGGCGCCGGACGGATCGACCGTTGCCTTGAGCGTCACCGGGGTGTTCTTCTGAACAGTTCCGACAGCGTCGAGAACCGTGGTCGTCTCGACGTCAGCCGGAGCCGGCGTCGTCACACTGACCGGGAATGCCGGGGCAGCGGACGGGGCGAATCCTGGTGAGCCCGTGAACTTCGCGACAACCTTGTGCGTTCCGGTCGAGGTGAAGGTGTACGGAGCGACGGCAACTCCGTCGGTTCCGACCGGAGCACTGACCGTTTCGGTGCCGTCGACGATGAAATCGACGGTGCCGCCGGTACCCTGCGGATCGACCTTGGCAGTCAGGTTGACGTCCTGTCCGACCTTCGCGGTCGACGGCGACACCGTGGCGGTAGTGGTCACGGCGTCCGGCGGTGCATCGGTCGTGACGGTCACGATCTTGGCCGACGCCGACGTCGACGCCAGGAACCCAGGGGCTCCGCTGTAGCTCGCGGTGATGGAGTGCGGTCCGTCCTCGGTGAAGGTCGGGGAGATGCTGGCCGACCCTCCGGTTACCGGCACGGCGTCCTCGAGTGGGTTGTCGCCGTCGAAGAACTGGACGGTTCCACCGTTTGCGCCGCCGCTCACGTTGGCTGACAGGGTGACGGGAGTTCCGTTCTTGGCGTTGGCCGGTCCGACGACTGTGGTGGTGGTTGCCTTGTCCGCCTCGATGATCCGCGTCGTGGCGAGGGGGCCTGCGCCGCTGTTGAGCGGACCGTTCTCGGCGTCACGCGGGGTGCATCGCGTGGGTGCCCAGGCGGTGATGACCAGGGTGGCCTTGGGGAGGAACGTGAGGAAGTTGCGATCGTTGTTCCACGCTCCTGCGCTGCCGCCGGTGCGTACCTTCATCGCGACGTCCCCTGAATCGCCGGCCTTGAGAACTGCCTTGACCTGGGGGAGCTGGAACTGCGTGTAGCCGTCGGCATTGTTGGAACCATCGACGTTCTTGCCGGTCGCCTTGACGACGATGCCGCCCTCGGAGTTGATGCTCGAGCTGGGGCTGTTTCCGATGACCTGGTTGTTTCCGGAGAGGCGCAGAATCGTTCCGTTGGGATCGACGTTGCCGTTCTCGTTGACGCGCAGGATGTTCGGCGCTACACCGCTGAGCCCCGCCGAAGTGCCGGGGACGATGGTGGCTTCCACCAGGGTGGCGTTCGCAGGAACGTCGACGTCGACCTTGATGCGGGAGACGTTCTGGACGGTCGCCCCCGAAGCGGAGCCGGGAAAGGCGATGGGGCCGGGTTGGATGGTGACCTCGAAGGTTTCACCGGCGCCGATGGATTCCGGTGCGTCGACGATGACCGAGCCGGACTGTGACTGCGTGGTCGGACCGGCGACAGCGGACGGGGTTGCCAGGCAACTCGTGCCGAAGGTTGTTGTCACGGGGGCCGCTGATGCGGGGATTCCCGCGAGGATGACGCCACTGGCGAGTGCCGTGGCGGCGATCGGCGCCGCGATGCGACGTCTGGAGTACACGAACATGGATTCTCCTGAGCTGGGTACGGGAGTGGTGTCCAAAGCTGATGTGGGGGACTAGCTTCCGAAGAGCGGGATGAGGCCGCTGAGCGAACCGGTGTCCACGCTTCCGGTGCCGCCGCCGTCGGTCGGTGCGGTGCCGACCTGCACGACCGTCGGGCCGGAGACGGAGTTCTTCCAACCGGCGTCGCCGACGAAGTTGGCAGTGAGGCCGAACGTTCCCTCGTCGTCGAAGGTGTGCGTGAGTGTCGCGACGCCGTTGACGACGGCAACGGGTGCGCCGATGGGCGTCGTGCCGGACTTGAACTGGATCATTCCGTTTGCTGTTCCGGGTGCGACGGTGGCCTTGAGCTGCAATGCCTTTCCGACCTGAGCCGAGCCGCTGACGGTCAGAGACGTCGTGGTGTCGGCGCGGGCGGGTTCGGGATCGGTGACGTTCACAGTGAACGACGTGGACGTGGAGCCGATGAATCCGGTTCCGCCGGAGAACTCTGCCGTCACGGCTGCAGCGCCCGCTGATGCGAAGGTATGCGGGAGGATCGCGACGCCGTCACCCGTGCCGACCGGTGCGGTACCGACCTCGGCGCCGTCGACCTTGAACGTCACGGTTCCGCTGCTCGGGATGGGGGAGACGGTGGCCGAGAGGTTGGTCGGTTCACCGACAACAGCGGTGAGTGGTTCGACAACTGTGGTCGTGGTTCCCCAGTCGGGATCGCTGACGTCGAGTTGGGTTGCGGTGGAGACGGAATCGCCGTAACCGGCCTCGCCGGTGAACACTGCGGTGAAGCTGTGGGTGCCCGAAGCGTCGTAGCTGCGGGTCAGGGAAGCCGTCCCGTTGACTACAGCCACCGGTGCGCCGAGGTTGGTCTCGCCGTCTTTGAACTGCACCGTGCCCACGGCGTTTGCCGGTGTGACGACAGCGCTCACGGTGATGCTGTCACCTACCAGCGCGGCGTTCGGGGCCGAGATCGTGGTGGTGGTGTCCGCGGAGACGTCGACGGTCTGGACTCCGGAGGTCGAGCTGTGGAATCCCGGACCGGCGTTGTACGCGGCGGTGATGTCG
Source organism: Rhodococcus sp. RCBS9 (assembly GCF_029457415.1). Lineage (NCBI taxonomy): Bacteria > Bacillati > Actinomycetota > Actinomycetes > Mycobacteriales > Nocardiaceae > Rhodococcus > Rhodococcus sp. RCBS9. The sequence goes on from NZ_CP120422.1 coordinate 4,696,493, forward strand.
TGGGCGCCGACGCTGTCGAAAGTGTGGGAGAGGGTGGCGCTACCGCCCGAAACCGGGACCGGTGAGCCGATGTCGTTGCCGCCGTCCTTGAACTGGACGGTGCCGCTCGCGTCGGACGGCGCAACTGTCGCGGTCAGGTCGACCGGCGTGCCGACCTTCGCCGTTGCCGGTGCAACCAGTGTGGTTCCGGTGGCGACAGACGGGTCGACTACCTGGACGTTGACGTTGATCGGGTTGAGGCCCTGCTGTGTGCTGAAGGCGTTGACGTCGAAGAGCATGCCGCTGTCGTACGTCCCGAATGCTGTGCCGACGGGGACCGTGTAGGTCGCTTCCAGTGTGACGGGTTGGTTCTTCTTGACGACGAATCCACCGACCAGGAAGGTGCAGCCGCTCGAGCACTTCGCGGAGACTCCGCCGTCTGATTCGTTGGTGATCGTGGCCCGGTTGGTCACACCCAGGTAGGTGGCCTTGGCGCTGCCCGGCACGAGGACGAATCCTGCGGGCGGGATGTCACGGATCTTTGCGATCGACCGTTCGATGCCGCTTTCGTTGTGCTTGATCTCGGTCTTGTACGTGACGGTGTCGCCTGGGTGAACTGCCGCGTTCCCGATGACACTCTTCGTGAAGATCAGGTTGTCGGTCGTGCCGGTGAAAGTGGTCGGCGGGGCTTCGTCAGCAGTGGCCGGCGTGCCGAGGACTAGAAGTCCGGCGGCAGCCGTCACAGCTGCGACAGGTATGGCGAGTCGTCGTATGAATCGACGCACAGGTCCTCCTCGAGGTGAGCGCCGTTCGGCGGCGCCGGCCGTTTGCGATCGTGATCCTGATCACTTGACGGGCGAGATTACCTTTACTGGACGTTTGGTTCAGGCGAATCGGTCAAACGTCCAGAAAATTCACCCTTCGTCCATTTCGGGCTCTGGCCTGCGGTGATGCTGCCGAATTGATTGCCGAAGCTAAGGTGCGGGTGATTGGGGCGCCGTTGACCTGGACGGTGGTCTAGATCCGCGCGAGGTCGCCGCGCAGTTCTGAGGGGAGGCCTTTGTAGTGACGTACCTCGCGCTCGCTCGGCCGAGTAGCGGGCTGAGTCCATGCATGCGCAGAAGCGCTGGCTGCGGCGATTAGACTGCACCTGTGGCAGATATCGAGCAGCAGAGACCAGTTCTTGTCGTCGACTTCGGGGCGCAGTACGCGCAGTTGATCGCACGGCGAGTTCGCGAAGCCAAGGTCTACTCGGAGGTGATTCCGCACACCACGACCGTCGAGGAGATCGTGGCCAAGAACCCCTTGGCTGTTGTGCTCTCGGGTGGGCCCTCGAGTGTCTACGCAGACGGTGCTCCCAAGCTTGATCCCGCACTGTTCGATCACGACATTCCGGTTTTCGGAATCTGCTACGGATTCCAGGCAATGGCAGGCGCCCTGGGCGGCACCGTCGCCGAGACCGGTACCCGCGAATACGGCCGTACCGACATCGCGGTATCCGGCGGATTGCTCCACGACGGTCTTCCCTCGACGCAGCCGGTATGGATGAGCCACGGTGACGCCGTCACCGAAGCGCCTTCCGGCTTCGAGGTGACCGCGACCAGCGACGGTGCTCCCGTCGCGGCGTTCGAGGACCGCGCCCGCAAGCTCGCCGGTGTGCAGTACCACCCTGAGGTTCTGCATTCCCCGCACGGTCAGCAGGTCCTGAGCCGCTTCCTGCACGAGATTGCCGGTATTCCGGCAGCGTGGACGGCGTCGAACATCGCCGATGCGCTGATCGAGCAGGTTCGCGAGCAGGTCGGAGACGGACACGCCATCTGCGGTCTGTCCGGTGGCGTCGACTCCGCTGTCGCTGCGGCTTTGGTTCAGCGCGCAATCGGCGACCGGTTGACATGCGTCTTCGTCGATCACGGTTTGATGCGAGCCGGTGAGCGCACGCAGGTCGAGCAGGATTTTGTCGCGGCAACCGGCGCTCGTCTGATCACCGTGGATGCCGCGGACACCTTCATCGGTGAGCTGGCCGGCGTCACCGATCCCGAGACCAAGCGCAAGATCATCGGCCGCGAGTTCATCCGCAGCTTCGAAGGCGCAGTCAGTGATGTTCTGGGCGAGAACGCATCTCACGGTGCGACCGTCGACTTCCTCGTCCAGGGCACGCTCTACCCGGATGTCGTGGAGTCGGGCGGCGGCACGGGAACTGCAAACATCAAGAGCCACCACAATGTCGGCGGGCTGCCGGAAGACCTGCAGTTCAAGTTGGTCGAACCGTTGCGTCTGCTGTTCAAGGACGAGGTCCGTGCAGTGGGCCGCGAACTCGGCCTGCCCGAAGAGATCGTCGGACGCCAGCCGTTTCCCGGTCCCGGACTCGGTATCCGCATCATCGGTGAGGTCACCCGCGATCGCCTCGAGATCCTGCGTCATGCAGATTCCATTGCGCGCGAAGAGCTTACGTCTGCAGGCTTGGACGGAACCATCTGGCAGTGCCCGGTAGTTCTCCTCGCCGACGTCCGAAGCGTGGGCGTGCAGGGTGACGGCCGGACGTACGGTCATCCGATCGTGCTGCGTCCGGTCTCGAGTGAAGACGCGATGACCGCGGACTGGACGCGTCTGCCGTACGAGACCCTCGAGCGCATCTCGACTCGAATCACCAACGAGGTTGCGGACGTGAACCGCGTAGTCCTCGACGTGACGAGCAAGCCGCCGGGAACTATCGAGTGGGAGTAAAAACAACTGTGCGCCTTTATTAACCCCCCGCGGTTAATAAAGGCGCACAGCAGTTTTACTTCCGGTTGCGCCGATTCGGCAGAATCACCAGCAGTAGTCCAGCCACGACGGCGGCACCGACGAACAGCCAACGGAATTGAATGTTCGCTGCCGGCGCCAGGGAGAATGGCCCGACCAACGCCCACACACTGACCAGAAGTGCGGCCAGTCCGGCGATCAGCAGAAGTGCCGAGGGGCGCTTGGATTCTCGGGTCTCGTCGTGCTCTGTGGTCTCGTCGTATTCGCTCATGATTGCGTCACCTTCAGACTGCCGAACGTGGCTTTGGCGTTGATGGTCAGTGTGGGCGAATCCGGTGTCACATCACGGCCCGGGTGTATTCCGCCGTCGAGGCAACCTGATCCGTCACCCATGACGACGGTGCAGCTGTTCTTGACGTTGACGGTTGGTGGCACCATGACGACGAACTCACCGAACGACGCCGCGACGTCGATGGTCTTGTCCTCGGTGAACTTGACCCCGTTGAGGTCGAGAGTGAAGCTTCCGAAGGCTCCCGAGTACGACGGCTCCAACTCGGAAGCGGTTGCCGGAGTCCATCTTTGCTCACCCGAGGCGTCGAAATCGATCGGGTAGACCAACGAGGCGAGAAGCACGAAACCCACGAGCGGTCCGGTGACGACCAGCAGGCCGTACCCCTTGCGGAAGAATGCCCCGAGGATCAGGCCGAGCGCGATGACGGCGAGTCCGACAGCACCGACTCGGCCGGGAGTGAACCACTCGTTGCCGGTTGCCGCGCCCGCTGCCCCGGTGACGGCGGCGACGATGATCGCGAGTCCGAGCACTGTCAGCGTCCATCGCGAGCGACGCTTACGTGGTGGCAAAGGCAGCAGCGGCGTGGCTTTGACTGCCGGGTCCGGGAGATCCCAGGCGAACGGAGCGACGCCGAGCGGATCCCAGGAGGGCGGTGTGATGGCGGCCTCGCCGATCACCTCGGTCGGATTGGCGGCGGCTGAAGCGCTCGGGTCCTTCGACAGGTTGATCGTCGGATGATCGGCCTGAGATTGCGGTGACTGTTCGGCCGGCCGTTCCTCGGGCACGTAGGTGTCGGGGAGTTTTGTGTACGGCGTGTACACGGGCGGCTGATTGGGTGCGAAGTATCCGGGAGTGAACGGCCCGGGCGTGAATCCCGTGCCTGGATACGCGGTACCCGCGCCGACGTACGGTGACGTGCTCTGTGGCAGTGCAGGCGGGACCGGCGCTCGTTGGTAGAGCAGCCACAGGCCTCCGACCATCAGAATCAGCCCGATCAGACCGGAACCACCCAGGCCGACGCCGACAGGCCCGACGGTCGTAGCCGCGATGGCGAGAGCCACCAACAAGACGATGGTCTTGGTACTGGAATCGGAGCTGTGTCCGCGGCCCATCAACGACTGTGCGGGGGACGATCCGTCACCGGCGCGGGCGAGCACCAACCACCCGGCGAGGTAGAGAAGGATGCCTGAGCCGCCGAAAATAGTGGAGGCCACAAACGCGACACGTACCAGAATGGGGTCGATGCCGTACCGGTATCCGATTCCGGCGCATACCCCGGCCACGTGACCTTGTGCCGGCAGACGCACGGGGCGGGTCCGCCACAGATCCTGGATCTGTTCTTGGAAAGTCGGATTGTTCATGAATCAATCCTGGCTTCCGGGGCGGCCTCCGCGCATCAGGGCCAACCCTGATCTTTGTGACGATCGGGGCCAGGGGCGCCGCCCTGATTCAGGGTTGGACCCTGATGTGACTGCGAGTGGTTCGTGCCAGTATCGACTATGTGCAATATCTGTCAGATCCGCCGTTCGTGAGCGGTCCCGCTCCCGGGTTCACGGGAGGCCCGCCCGTCAACGGGGTACCGGTGCATGCCGTACCCATGAAGAAGGGTGTGCCCATTCCGGGCGGTGTTCCATTGCGAAAGCTGGAGCGGCGCTCCGGCGGTCGCATCGTCGCCGGTGTTGCAGGCGGTATCGCCGATCATCTCGGGATCGACGTCCTGAAGGTTCGAGTCGCCTTCGCGATTCTGGCGGCGATGGCCGGATCCGGCATCGTGATTTACGGCGCCCTCTGGATCTTCACCTCAGCCGGCACGGACACCCAGAAGCCGTCCGCGGCCGAGCGGCAGCGGGCGTACGGCTTGATCGCACTCGGATTGGGCGGCGCAGCCGCGTTGTCCTGGCTGTTCAGCGGCACGGCGGGTTCGGTGCTCGCACCGTTCTTCGTCGTCGCGATCGGTGCCGCTTTGGTGTGGCGCGAGTTCGACTCCGACGGTCCCCGGACCGTCATCGGCTTGCCGCAGCGGCCTACCGTTCTCACGTGGGCGCGGGTGGTCGGGGGAGCGACCTTGATCATCTTGGGTCTCGGCGTCGTCGTCCTCGCTCAGGTCGACCTCGAAGCACTGCGCTCGTCCCTGCTGGCCGTGGTGGTGACGCTGATCGGTGTCGGTTTGTTGACGGTGCCGCTGTGGCTGCGGATGTGGAGGGCTCTCGGCGCCGAGCGTGCGGCCCGAATTCGCAACGACGAACGTGAAGAGATCGCCTCGCATCTGCACGACTCCGTACTTCAGACGTTGGCGCTGATTCAGAAGCAGTCCGACAATCCGCAAGAGGTGGCGCGCCTGGCCCGTGGTCAGGAACGTGAGCTGCGCAAGTGGTTGTTCAGCGGCGGGGATATCGACCACACGAGCCTGACCGAAGGTCTGAAGATCATCGCCGGTGAAGTGGAGGACCAGCATGGCGTCACGGTCCGCCCCGTCACGGTCGGCGACGTACAACTCGAAGGCGAAGGCGTCGAGAACGGTCTGCCCAAGGAAGCGTTCACCGCGCTCCTCGGTGCGACGCGTGAAGCTCTCGTGAACTCGGCAAAGCACTCGGGGGAGAAGGAAATCAATCTTTTCGCCGAGGTCGAGGGCGACCAGGTCAGTGTGTTCGTTCGTGATCGCGGAGTCGGATTCGACGTCAATGCGGTGCCGGAGGACCGTCAGGGTTTGGCCAAGTCGATTCGTGGTCGCATCGAGCGACGGGGTGGCCGCGTCGTGGTTCGATCCGACATCGGAAAGGGCACCGAGATCCGCGTGCACATGCCGCTCGGTGACTCTGCTCTAAAGTGGGACCAGACTGCTGACCGTGTCGACAACCCCGAGGAACAGCCCCAGTGACTTCGCTTGCGCCGCCCCCGTACCGCGTATTTCTTGTCGACGATCATGCAGTGTTCCGCTCCGGGGTGAGGGCGGAACTCTCGCGCGAGGCAGACATGGACGTAGTCGGTGAAGCCGGTGGCGTCGCTGAGGCGATCGCGGGTATCAACTCGACGAAACCGCATGTCGTTCTGCTCGATGTCCACATGCCTGACGGTGGTGGAGTGGCAGTTCTGCGCGGAATCGATTCCGGCCCGGTGTGCTTGGCGCTCAGCGTTTCCGATGCGGCCGAGGACGTGATCGCGGTGATCCGCGGCGGTGCGCGCGGGTACGTGACCAAGACGATCTCGGGATCCGAACTGGCCGAGGGTGTACGACGCGTTGCCGGTGGTGACGCAGTGTTCGGGCCTCGCCTGGCAGGCTTCGTACTGGACTCCTTCACCGGGCGTTCCAACGCACCCGAGCCGCAACTCGATCCGGAACTCGACTCGCTGACTCCGCGAGAACTCGAAGTGCTCAGATTGCTGGCACGTGGGTACACCTACCGTGAAATCGCCGAGGACCTGGTGATTTCCGTGAAGACGGTCGAGACTCACGCATCGAACGTCCTGCGAAAGACTCAGCAGTCCAATCGCAATGCGTTGACGCGTTGGGCACATCGCCGCCAGATCGACTGAATTCCCGCGCGCTCTTTCGCGATTGCGTGCGAAGGCGCACCATGGACCGATGACGGAACCACTGGCGCTCGCGTCGAAGCGTGGGCGTTGGGTTGTCGCCGCCACCGTTCTCGGCTCGAGCATGGCTCTCCTCGACGGCACCGTCGTCAACATTGCTCTTCCTCACATCGGTGAAGAACTGGGTTCCGGTGTCGCCGGACTGCAGTGGACGCTCAGCGGTTACACCTTGGCCTTGGCGTCGCTGATTCTGCTCGGGGGAGCCCTCGGTGATCGTTGGGGTCGGCGACGGGTATTCGTGTGGGGGACGGTCTGGTTCGCGGTCGCGTCGTTGCTCTGCGGAATTGCACCGGACATCACGTTTCTGGTGATTGCACGAATCCTGCAGGGAGTGGGAGCTGCGCTCTTGACACCTGGCAGCCTTGCCATCATCTCCGCGTCACTTCGTGAGGAGGACCGCGGCGCGGCAATCGGATTGTGGTCGGGTTTAGGTGGTGTTGCCGGCGCCATCGGACCGCTTTTCGGTGGTTGGCTGGTGGAAGTGGCGGGATGGCGATCGGTATTCCTGCTCAATATCCCGCTGGCGATCGTCGTGGTGTGGGCAGCGGTGCGCCATGTACCGGAGAGCCGCGACCCGCATCCGCCCGAGCACCTGGACGTGGTCGGATCTGCCTGCGCAGTAGTCGGTCTCGGCGCACTGACGTACGGGCTGATCGAGGTCAACCCGATAGTCGGGCTGATCGGAGTGATTGCGCTCTGCCTGTTCGTTGTGGTGGAACGACGCTCACCGAGTGCCCTTGTGCCGCCGTCCCTGTTCCGCTCGCGGATGTTCGTCGCGGCCAATCTGGTGACCCTTGCGGTCTATGCGGCGCTGGGCGGTGTGTTCTTCCTGCTCGTGCTGCAACTGCAATTGGTTGCCGGGTACTCGCCGGTGGCTGCCGGCGTCGCAACGGTACCGATCACCTTGGCATTGCTGCTGTTGTCTTCGCGCGCGGGCAGTTACGCGCAGACGCACGGACCGCGTTTGCCGATGACGGTCGGGCCCGCCGTTGCCGCGGTGGGGTTGGTGTTGATGACGCGGATCGGCCCGGATGCGTCGTACCTGACCGTCGTGCTGCCGGGAGTTCTGGTGTTCGGGCTCGGCCTGGCGGTGATGGTCGCGCCGTTGACCGCCGCGGTGCTTGGTTCGGTACCGGTGGAGCAGTCCGGAATCGCATCCGGTGTGAACAATGCCGTTGCTCGCACGAGCCAACTTCTTGCCGTCGCGGCCTTGCCTGCCCTCGTGGGTATCGACGCCGAAAGTCTGGTCGATCCGACGAGTTTCTCCGACGGGTTCCGGTACGCGATGTACATCTGTGTGGCACTGCTGTTGGTCGGTGCAGCGATCGCCGCGACGCTGATCCGAACTCCGACAGTAGAGCCTGTTCAGGAAGCGGATTCGGTTGCCTGCAAGCCGCATTGTGATCTGACGGGACCCGCAGTGCAACCGAATCCGATGAGGGACTAGACGCTGATGTCGCGATCGCGGCTGGGCACCAAGGGAATTGCTGCGGCGGGAAATGCCGCGACTATCGCGAAGGCGAGCGGGTAGCCGACCGCGCCGATCAGCGCACCGACCACCGGGCCCACTGCTGACGCGGCAATGAACTGCCCGGTGTTCTGTGCGCCCAATGCTTTTCCTTGCCATTTCGGCCCGGCAGCTTCGGCCACGGAAGTGAATGCCAAACCGTTGTCGGCGACGCTGATAGTGGTTGCCAGCAGCAGGATCAAGGCGGGAACGCCCCAAGGCGCTGCGCCGGCTGCCGCCATTGCCAACATGACCGCAGACGCGGAGACGGCAACCAACCGCAGCGGGCCTACTCTGCTTCCGGCGCGATCACTCCAGATGCCGACAACGATGCGTCCGAGTGCACCCACGAACTGGGAGATCCCGATCAGGAGCCCAGCGGGCGCAGCGTCCCATCCTTGCTCGCTGATCAGCCAGACCAGACCGAATGTCGAGAGGGTGAACTGCGGAAACACCAGCAGTGCCGAGACGACGTGAATGCGCCACAGGAACCAGTTCGAGCGATAAGGATTTACCGTTTCGACCGGGATGTCTGTGGGCCGCGCCGCCGGCCGCGGGGGATTGATCAATGCGACGGCGCAGATCAGGGCGAGAACGCCGTTGAGAGCTACCGACAGTCCGACAGCCGAACCGATTCCTACGTTCGCAGCGAGAGTCGGGATGGTCAGCGACGCGATGGTCACGCCCAGGGGCTGTGACATCTGCCGGATTCCCATCGCGAGGCCGCGCCGATCCTTGGGAAACCAGCCGACCACAACACGTCCACTGGCAGCGTTGGTGCTCGCCGCAGCCATTCCGCCCAGCAGAAATGCGATCCCGAGGAGGGTGTAGTTGTCGGTGGTGGTCGCGGCCAGCGCGGCGATCGCCGTCAGGCCGAGCCCGATGGAGATGACCCATTTCTCGCCGAATCTGTCAGCCATGGCTCCCCACGCCACCAGCGTGAGAACCATGCCGAAAGTGGGTGCAGCGGCCAGAGTTCCGGCCTGCGTCAACGAGAGGCCGTGCGCGGAATGCAGCAGCGGGATCAAAAAGGCGGGGGTGCTGACGAAGACAGTGCCTGCGGCCTGGGCTGCGACGCCGATTCCGAGCATCGTCCACGCCTTCGGGGAGACGGCCGTCTTTTCCAGCCGCGACGCCTGCGTCATGGTGCCCCTCCGATCTCTGCGCTGTTCGACGATGCCGACGCTACTCCCGTGGTTTCACATGTTGAAACCAGAATCCCATTATTTGGTTAAACGCGGACGGTTCAGGGTGCGAAGTGCCCACCCCTTTTCGAGCGAACGGTACGACGATCGCCTTGGGTGCGCCGAAAGGTACGTTCGCTCGGGAAGGGGTCAGCGACGGGGCAGGCGAACCGTGAAGACCGTGCGACCATCCACCTGGTCGACGCCGATGGTGCCGCCGTGCAGGTGCACGTTCTCGACGGCGAGCGAGAGTCCGAGTCCGCTGCCCTCGCTGCGTCCGCGCGCGGTGTCGACCTTGTAGAACCGCCGAAAGATCGCCTGCCGGTCTTCGGGTGAGATGCCGGGGCCGTGGTCGACGACGGTGATGACGGAGAAACCGGATTCGACGCTCAACTCGACGCGAACCGGGGGCGCTCCGTGGCGCAGTGCATTGCCGACGAGGTTGGCGACGACAATGTCGATCCGACGCGAATCGACTCTGGCGCTGACACTTTCGGGTGCGCGCAGTTCGACGGTATCTGTCCATCCGCGGCTCTCGAGTGTGCGCTCGGTCAATTCGACGAGGTCGACGTCGTCGAGGACGAGGTGCGCTTGCTGAGAGTCGTGGCGAGACATTTCGATGAGGTCTTCGACAAGTCGAGTGAGCTTGCCGATCTCACTGCTCACGATGCGCGCGGCAGCGGCGGCGTCGGGCGGAAGATTGGGGATCTCTTCACGGAGGATCTCACTGACCGGCACCAGTGCTGCGAGCGGCGTCCGGAGCTCGTGGGAGACGTCTGCGACAAACCTTCTCGACTGCTCTTCCGATTCTTCCAGACCGCGGATGACCGCTTCGTTGCGAGCGACCATGTTGTTGAACGTTGTTGTGACCTGGGCGAGTTCGGCTACTCCGTCTTCGGGGAGTCGGACGCTGAGGTCGCCGTCGGCAGCACGGGCGGCCGCCTGGTCCAGGCGTTTGAGCGGACGGACAAGCGTCGACGCGATCCACAGCCCGAGTAGTCCGCTCACCAACACACCGGCGGCGAGGGTGAGGCCGACAGCTCGAAGCAGGTCGTCGAACTTGTCCTGCACTCCTACCAGCGGCCGGATGGTGACGGCTTTGACCAATGTCTCGTTGTCGTAGCTGTCGTCCGCGCTCATGTCCACGACATTGACGGACATTCCCAACATGATGCGCTGGGAGTCGAGCCTCTCGAAACGGATCAGCTTCGGACTGTCCAAACCTTCGTCGAAGCTGGGCGGAATGGTCGCCGCATCCACGGATCCTTGACGGATGACTTCGCCGTCGACGATCAGCGTCATGTCGGACTGGAAGATCTGTTGGAGGTTGGCAGGCGTCAACTCGTCTACCGGTGTTCCGTTGACGTATTGCAGTTCGTCGCGAAATTGTGCGGTCGCGACATCCTGAGCGTTGGAATAGATCCACGACCGCGCCATGAACGAGACGACACCCGCGGTTGCCCCGGCGATGATCACGACGATTGCGATGAACACGAGCACGAGCCTGGTTCGCAGACCGTCGACCTGAAGCCAGGTCGGTCTCATCGGGCTGGGCTGGTGTTGAAGCGATACCCGAACCCGCGCACCGTTTCGATGACGGTCGGTGCGGCCGGGTCGTCCTCGATCTTTCCGCGCAGCCGCTGCACTGCTGCATCGACGATTCTGGAATCACCCAGATACTCCTGGTCCCAGGCTGCGGACAACAACTGTCGGCGGCTCAGGACCTGTCCGGGGTTCTCGGTCAGCGCCAGGATCAGTCGGAGTTCGGTCGGGGTGAGGGTCAGCAGCATCCCGGCCTTGCGGACCTGCAGCGACGACCGATCCAATTCCAGGTCGCCGAACGTCTCTGCACCCGGCGTCGCATCCGGGCGCGTCGTTGCCGGTGCCGAGCGCCGCACGACGGCTTTGATACGAGCGTCGAGGACGCGCGGACTGGCCGGTTTGACGACGTAGTCGTCGGCACCGGCTTCCAGGCCGGCGACGGTGTCGATGTCGTCGGACCGAGCGGTCAGAATGATGATCGGGGTCGAACTTCGGGTGCGGATACGTCGGCAGATCTCGTAACCGTCGGCACCCGGCAGCCCGAGGTCGAGTAGGACGAGGTCCGTGGCACCCAGGGCGTCGTCGAAATCACCGTTACCGTCGGGGCGATGGCTGACGTCGTGCCCGAGTCGGTTCAGTCCCAACGTGATTGCCTCGGCCACGGCTGGATCGTCTTCTATGAAAAGAATGCTCACCATGAGCTCACCTTGGACTCGCCATGATCAGGGGCCTTCTGCGGTCGGAGAAATCTCGGTCAGCCAAGGGTACAGGGGTCACACTCGCGAGAGTCGCTCGTTGCCTGAGTCTGCCAGCACCGCATGCCGGGCGACGCTGGTGTTCAACGGAAATGCCGACACAGCGAGGGTGTAGCAGCCGACGAGCAGTAGTGCACCGATCACGTCGCTCGGGCGGTGCCATTGCAGCACGACTACCGAGATCGCGGTTCCGATGGTGATCAGCGCACCGTTGACCGCAACGACCGCCCGCCACCTCGAGGGCGTGACGATCACGATCGCGCAGACCAGAGCAGCTATGGCCGTCAAAGTGCCGCTGGGGAAGGAATTGTGCATCACCAGACCGTTCAGGTCCGGTCGATTCAGCGATTGTTTGAGAACCCAGGCTGTCGTGATGGGGCCGAGGGTCACGACGACGACGCGTAAGGCTAGCGCAATCGGGTTGTTGCGCAATGTGATCATGAGCGCCACGAGCACTCCTCCCACTATCAGTATCGGGGTGACGAGGCCGATGAACTCGGCGGAGAACACGCTGAGGCGTTCGGAGGTGGCCGCGCCCACCATGAGTTGTTGGTCGACGATCTGACCACCGGTGGTGTTGACCGCCAATTCGAATTCGACGACTCCGAGGATCAAGACTGCCAGTGCGGCAATCAGTCTCGCTGGTTTGACTCGTGTCATGATCAGCCTTCCGCTCTCTCGTCCGAGGGGTTGCTCAGTTGTGGCGGGCATTCCCCGCCAGGAGTGGTTGCCAATTCGAAATGCCACATCTCGTTGGCGTAGGTCTGGCAGAGGCCGTAATCGCTGCCGTGCTGAATGAGCCAGTCGTCGGCGTCGGTCGGTCCGATGTCGACGGCCTGTCCACTGACATGCTTGGACAGGCTCGGCGAGTGCACCCACTTGGACGCTTCGTCCACGCTGCCGTACTTGACGACGGCTTCGTCGAACAGTCGCTGTTGGTATGCCGCGGACCGCCAACCCGACGTGACGTGCATGTCCACGCCGGATGCCTGTGCGTCGGCCGCTGCCGACTGGAGCGCCGCGAGCAGTGCGGAATCGAGACGGGCAAGCGCGGGCACATGAGTGTCCTGCAAGCTGATGCCGTCCTCGATCTCGCCGCCTGAGGGTCCTGAATCAGGCTGAGTGGCAAGGTAGTTACCGCTCTTCGGTTGTGCTTCTTCTGTGTACGAGCAGGAGCTGAGCGCGACCGCACCGAGCACGACTGCACCGAGTGCGACGAAGCGGATGATTCCGCGGTGGCTGGGCATACAACAGAGACTTCTCGGTCAGTGTCACCGGCAGGTGGTCACCGTTCGTCGACGGTGTCACGGTCTGCAACAGCTCTGTAACAGGACGGAACGGGGCTGGTGAGCGCGCGCTACGCGGGGCGCGGGATCGACGCGAAAGTCGACAGCTCGAACCACGAAGGCAAGCTACGACGCAACGCAGTAGGCCCAGAGATGGTGACGTCACCGGACCGTATGGCGTCCGACCAGGTCAGGTTACCTCGCCAGATCTCGGTCATCTGTCGCAAGCCCGCAGAGACCGACACTGCAACGTCGAAACCCGGATCGATATCGCACATGTCCACCTCCCCGGAATTGATGACGAGCCACCAGTTCCGCGAATGTCCACGTACTCCGGAGAATGCGAAGTGCACCACGGTCTTGCCTTCAGGCACCACGGAATGATCCACGCGGCGATGCATGTCCCACAGCAGCAGTTTCGGATCCAGATCTTCGTCGCCCAGTTCACCGATCCACCTGGTACCCCAGATGCCGAGAGCTTCGACCACAGGGCGCAGTTCACGGCCGGCGTCGGTCAGACGATAGCTGACGACACAGTCGGTTTCTTCTCGCTCCACGATGCCGGCGACCGCGAGTTGGTGAAGCCGGGTCGAGAGCAGAGTCGGTGACATTCGCGGGAGCCCGCGGCGGAGATCGTTGAAATGTTCGCTTCCCATGATCAGTTCGCGGAGGAGAAGCAGTGTCCACCGCTCGTCGAGTAGCTCCATCGCCTTGGCGACGGGGCAGAACTGGTGGTACGAGGACCCCATCTCTCGATCGTAGGCCTCCGGGGTGCTCCGGTACAGATTTCGTACTGGAGAGGAGTGAACCGTCGTCGTAGCGTCGGAGTAACGGCATGAACGCTGTCGGGCTCCGAGTACGAAAATTATTGAAGGAGAACGGTAATGAGTGAATCAACGGGGACTCTCGGGTTGGACCGGGAGCTGAAGGCCAAGCACCGGGCAATGTGGGGGCTCGGTAACTATCCGGCGGTGGCGACGCAGGTCATCGCGGAACTCGGACCTGTATTGGTGCGTGAATGCGGCGTGCAGAAAGGAGATCGGGTGCTCGACGTCGCGGCGGGGTCCGGCAACGCCGCCATTCCGGCGGCTGCGCTGGGTGCGCAGGTGATCGCCACCGACCTGGCTCCCGAACTGTTCGTGGCAGGACGGGAGGCCGCGGCACTCGCGGGTGTCGAACTCGATTGGCAGGAGGCCGACGCCGAGGCTCTTCCGTTCGGCGACAACGAGTTCGACGTAGTGCTCTCGTGCGTCGGTGTGATGTTTGCCCCGCATCATCGGCGCGCCGCGGACGAACTTTTGCGAGTATGCCGACCCGGCGGAAAGATCGGAGTGCTGAGTTGGACTCCGACGGGGTTCATCGGCGAGATGTTCAAAACGATGAAGCCGTATGCACCGCCCCCGCCTCCTGGTTCGCAGCCGGCGCCTTTGTGGGGCGACGAGAACCATGTTCGTGATCTGCTCGGCGATGTTGCCGCAAGGAAAGACGTACTTCGTGTGGACACATTCAGCGGGCCGGAAGATTTCCGCGATTTCTTCAAGAAGAATTACGGCCCGACCATCGCGGTGTACCGGAACATCGCCGGCGATCCTGACCGCACACAGGCGCTCGATCGCGATCTGCTCGAGTTGGCAAAGAAGTACGGCAGCGGAAGCGAGCCGTTCGTGATGGAGTGGGAATACCTGCTTCTCACCGCGACACCCGACGAGGGCGGTGCATGATGACGACGGTCGAGTTCGCGCCACTGAAATCGGCGATCACGGGTTCTGTGTTCAGCCCCCGAGATCCGGAGTACGACGACGCCAGGTCGATCTGGAACGGGCAGATCGATCATCGTCCGGCGGTGATCGCCAGGTGCCGGTCGGCGTCGGATGTATCTGTGGCACTTGCATTTGCCAGAGCCCATTCGTTGGAGGTTTCGGTCAGAGGTGGTGGGCATTCCTACCGAGGTACCTCGGTGTGTGAAGGCGGTGTGATGATCGATCTCAGTGCGATCAACGTAGTCAGTGTCGCCCCGTCCGCGAAGCGAGCCAGGGTCGGTGGTGGTGCGACGATTGCCGACCTCGACGCCGCGACGCAGGAACACGGATTGGCAGTGACCGGTGGAGTGATCAGTGATACCGGCGTCGGTGGCCTGACCCTCGGCGGCGGCATGGGGTGGTTGACGCGCACGCTCGGCCTGGCGATCGACAATCTGGTGTCGGCAGAGGTGGTGCTCGCCGACGGTTCGATCGTGCGGGCCTCCGAGAACGATCACAGCGACTTGTTCTGGGCGCTGCGCGGCGGCGGCGGAAACTTCGGAGTGGTCACCGAGTTCGAGTACCGTCTGAGCGAGATCGGTCCGGAAGTGCATCTGGGACTGTTCTTCTGGGGGATGGAGGACGGACCCGCAGCGCTTCGTCTGTGCCGCGAAGTGGTGCCTGCCCTGCCGAGAAATGCCGGAGCGATGGTTGCCGTCGGTTTGTCCGCGCCTCCGGCACCGTTTGTTCCGGATCAGTTTCACCTGCTGCCCGGATACGCGTTGCTGGTAGCCGGTTTCGGATCGGAAGAGGAACACTCGAACGCGATTGCGCCGATTCGAGAGGGCGTGCCGACGCTGTTCGAGTTCGTCACCCCGCTCCCGTACATCGGTTTACAGTCGATGCTCGACGAATCGGAACCATGGGGTGCATACGCCTATGAGAAGGCCTTGGACCTGGTGGATTTCTCCGACGCCGTGATCGATGTTCTGACCGAGCAAGCGGGCAAGAAATCGTCGCCGATGTCCTTCATGCCGATCTTTCCGCTGCAGGGAGCTTTCACCTCCGTCGGCGAGGACGACACTGCGTTCGGTGGTTCTCGCACACCACATTACGTGTGCAACATGACGGCTACGGCCACCGATGCCGGGACACTGGAATTGGATCGATCGTGGGTGCGTGAGACCTGGGAAGCCTTGCGTCCGTTCTCGTCCAATCAAGGCGGGTACGTCAACTTCATGACCGATGTCGACGAGGACCGAGTGCGAGCGTCCTACGGTGCGGCGAAGTACGCGCGATTGTCCGCCGTCAAGGCGAAGTACGACCCGGACAACGTGTTGCACCTCAACGCAAACATTCTGCCCGCGTAGAGCGTCCGGTCAGGCCGTGAACACCAGGATGACGACGATCAGTGCGGCCAAGATGATGACGGCAACCATGCCTGTCATGGCGAGGGGAGCCCAAGCCACTACCTTGTCGCGGGTGCTGGCATCGGCGGGGCCGGTCGGTATCCGCGGCGGCCAGGAGAACATGTCCATGGGGCTGGGAACGTTCCGCAGTGGCGTGTTCTGTTGCACTGCAGGCAGTCCGGTGATCGTGGAGCCGGTCAGGCGATTGCGGCGGTGTGGGTCGGCGAGTTGTGTGGTGCGGTGAGCCCACGCCGGCACGGCGCCTTCGGACGAGTAGACGGGAGCGTCGATCAACTGCTCGATCGTGCCACCGCCCGTCGCGGCTGCAGCGAGCGCGTCGCGTGCCTGAGCCATCGTCGGCCGACGGGTGGGGTCCGGCTCGAGGAGCTGAAGGAGAACGTCGGTGAGCGGTCCGGACTTGGTGGGTCGGTAGATCTCGGCCTTGGCGACACGATGCAGTAGAGCGATGGCGTCCGAGTCGATGCCGAAGGGCGGTTGACCCTCGATCACCGTGTAGAGCGTCGACCCGAGTGAGAAGACGTCACTGGCCTCGGTGGGATCGTCGCCGCGGGCAACTTCGGGTGCAAAGTACGCAGGAGTGCCGGTGATGACCTCGTCCTGGGTGTCGGATACGTCGCTCTTTGCGCGGGCGATGCCGAAGTCACTGATCTTGACGGTGCCGAGAGACTTGCCTCGGTCGGCGATCAGGATGTTGCCGGGCTTGATGTCGCGGTGGACGATGCCGGCGGCGTGCGCCTCGGTGAGTGCCGCAGCGATCTGCGCGCCGATCTGCGCGACCTCCAGCGGTGGCAACGTGTCGGCCAGGTTCATCGCCTGGGCGAGGCTGCGGGCGGGGAAGTACTCCATGACCAACCACGGTTCACCGGACTCGATCGCGACGTCGTACATGGCGATGGAGTGGGGGTGGGTGAGCTTTGCGGCGTTCCTGCCTTCGCGCAATGTACGTTCACGGACCTCTTCGGCCGTTTCGGTGTCGAGGCCTTCCGTGCTTGTGACCTGTTTCACCGCGACGTCACGGCTGAGGAGGGTGTCGCGGGCCAGCCAGACGGCGCCCATGCCTCCGTCGCCGATCTTGGAGCGGAGTCGGTACCGCCCCGCCAGCAGGTATTCGGGCCCGATGCCCCTCCCGGTCTGCTCCTGAGCTGTCACATCTCAAGGTTAATGGATTGATACCACTGTGACGCTCGAGGCTCCTGTGAACTGGGTTTTTTGCTCTGCTTGACGTGTCGGGGGTGACACGGTTTACTAAAAACAGTTCGAAAATATGTTCGAAATTGCTGTTCGTTGGATGCATGTCAGACCCGACTTCCCCGCGGTTTGCCGGCTGGTTATGGATTGCTGCCGAGTGAGTTTTTCCGGTGTTCCGGAGGATGGGGATGACCGAGGTGACCGAGTTGGTGGAGCTGTCGGCAGATGCGGCGGGGTTGTCCCGTCAGGATCGGCTGGCACAGCTCCGCCGACAGATCGCGTCCATTCCCTCTCGCGGCGATACGTCGTTTTCGGGACCGAGTGTTTCCGTGGCTGGTGTTTCCGGGACAAGTGCAGCAGCCTTCGAGAGTGTTGCCGACCGGGAAATGCCGGTCGTGGACCGCGCGCACAAGGCTGGTGTTCTCCCAGTGCCGGAAGGTATCGGGGCATTGCTACCGCAGGGCGGTTTGGTGCGCGGAACCGTGGTGTCCGTCGAGGGCGCTGCTTCCTTGCTCTTGGGATTGGTCGCGTCGGTGACGGCGTCCGGGGGGCATGTGGCAGTCATCGGGCAACCTCGACTGGGATTGCTGGCGGCGTACGAGATGGGTGCGCAACTGGAACGTCTGGCGCTCATTCCGGCGCCTGGGCCGGATCCGGTCGAGATCGCTGCTGTGCTGCTCGACGGTATGGATCTGGTGATTCTGGGATTGGCGGGTGCGTCGGTATCCCCGTCGCGTGCGCGAGCGGTGGTGGCGCGCGCCCGGAGCAAGGGCTCGACTCTTGTTGTCACCGAAGGTCACTGGGACGGGGCCGAAGTTCGGTTGGACGCTCGGGTTCATGGTTACGGTGGGTTCGGTCAGGGCCGTGAGTTGGGGCGTGGTCGGCTCAGTTCCCTGAGCCTCGCGGTTCGTGCTCGGGGGCGCTCGTTCCAGCCCCGGACCACGCGTCTGGACATCTGCAGTGCAGCCGGGCGGGTCGAGTGGGTACCTTCCCGGCCGGTCGAGGCCGTGTCGGAGCAGGTGGTGTCGTCGCGGGTGGTGTCACTGTGAGCAGAGTTCTGGCGTTGTGGTGCCCGGACTGGCCGGCGGTGGCAGCGGCAGCGCTTGCCGATCTTCCTGCCACGCATCCTGTCGCAGTCACCTCGGGTAATCGGGTGATCGCATGTTCGGCGACGGCCCGCGCGGAGGGAGTGCGACGAGGCCTGCGCCGACGCGAGTCGCAGGCCCGCTGCCCGGAACTGTATGTGGCGATGGCAGATCCGGAACGCGACGCCAGATTGTTCGAGCCGGTCGCCGCGGCCATCGATGCGGTGGCACCGGGCGTCGAGGTACTTCGTCCTGGTTTGTTGGTGCTCAGTGCGCGAGGTGTCAGTCGGTACTTCGGTTCGGAGGAAGCCGCGGCGGAACGATTGGTGGATCAGGCATCTGCTGCGGGCGTCGAGAGTCAGGTGGGTGTGGCGGATCAACTGTCCACAGCGGTCATTGCCGCGCGCCGGGCAGCGCTGGTGCCGCCGGGGGAGGGGGCACGGTTTCTGGCGCCGCTACCCATGCCGGAGTTGGCGGCCGAGCCCAGTCTGTCTGCGCCGCATCGCGGGGAGTTGGTGGATCTGCTGCGCAGGCTCGGGATCAGAACCATCGGTGCTTTCGCGGATTTACCGGCAGTGGACGTCGCTTCGCGTTTCGGGGCCGATGCGGTGCTCGCGCATCGTGCGGCGCGCGGTGAACCCGAGCGGCCACCGTCGGCGCGGACGCTTCCGCCGGATCTGGAAGTGGAGCAGCATTACGATCCGTCGATCGAGCGGGTGGATGCCGCAGCGTTTGCCGGGCGCGCCTTGGCGAGTCTCCTGCACGACAAATTGTCGGCTGCCGCAGTGGCGTGCACCCGCCTGTCGATTTCGGCCAGCACGGGCAACGGTGAAAATCTTTCTCGGACTTGGCGTTGCGCCGAACCTCTGACACCGGAGGGAACGGCCGATCGAGTGCGATGGCAACTGGACGGCTGGCTCACCGGGCGCAGTGAGACCCGGCCGACCGCAGGCATAGCGGTGTTGCGTCTGGAACCGGTGGAGGTGGTCAGTGCCGGCGCTTTGCAGTTGGGGCTGTGGGGCGGTGTCGGCGACGAGGAGGAGCGGGCCAGGCGAGCATTGGTGCGCGTGCAAGGTCTTCTGGGCGGCGAATCGGTTCAGGTCGGTGTCCTGAGCGGTGGTCGAGGGCCCTCGGAGCGAATTACCCTGTTGCCCTTGGGTGATGAGCGGGTAGCTGCTCATGATCCGACAGCCCCGTGGCCTGGTCGTCTGCCGCAGCCGTCTCCGGGGTCGATCTTCGTCGACAATCCCAAGGTATGGCTGGAGGATGTGGCCGGCAACGCCGTGTACGTCACTGAGCGCGGTGTCTTCAGCTCGCAGCCGGGAAGGCTGAAGTGGGGGAGCAAGGAATGGGCAGTGCAGGGATGGGCCGGGCCCTGGCCGGTGGACGAGCGATGGTGGGACGCAGCCTCGGCGCGCACGGCCGCGCGGGCTCAGGTGCTGTTGGAGGAATCGCGGGCGTTGCTGATGATCTGTGAAGGCGGTGGATGGTCGGTGGAGGGCGTGTACGAATGAGCTCGTAGGTACAGCCAGCTGTACCGGACATGGTCGAGTCGACTGTACGAACAGTAGGGGCGCTGGCGCCATCGCACTGACGCCATCGGGCGCCTAGCGTTGATGACATTCAAAAACTCACTGTTGCAATGATTCTCGTCGTTGCAACTCTTCGCGAGGAGTGTCATGAAAACGGCGGGTCGAGCTGACGTTTCCGGAACCGATCGACTTCACTACGAGCCGATGGAGCTACGCGACGCACAACTTCTGGCGTACGACGAGACCGGCGAAGGCCGGATCGTGGAGGTGTTCGGCGATGTCGCCACAGCCGAGCACATCATGATCTTCGTGCCGGGCAACGACAACGGACTGGGAAACTACTTCGACGAGAACCGTCCGACAGGACCACGCGCGAGCGGATGGACACTGGGAAGGATGCTCCGAACGCTCGGGCCGAACGACCGCGTCGCGGTGATCGTGTGGGTCGGTTATCGGACGCCGTGGGGATTTCTCGAGTCGTTCTCCCGGACACTTGCAGAACTTGGTGCGATAGATCTGGCGCGGTTGACTCGTATCTTGCCGCGATCGGCGCATGTGACGCTCGTCGGACACAGCTACGGGGCCGTGGTGTGCGGACTCGCTCTCCCGTCGGCGCGAGTGGACGATTGCGTGGTGCTGGGTAGTCCGGGGATGGGGACCAGTTCGCGCGAAGACCTGTGCTTTGCCGGAAATCTCTGGGCTGCGCTTGGTCCGTCGGACTGGATCCGCTATTTCCCACGCGTCAAGATCGGCCGCATCGGCCACGGCCCGTCTCCAGTTCGGGCGCAGCACGGAGCCATTGTTTTCGGTACCGGAGCCGTTCGAGGGCATTGCGGCTACTTCGCCGATGCAAGCGAGTCGCTGCGAAACATCGCGAGGATCGGACTCGGTCGCTACGACGAGGTCACGCGACCAGGGGAGTTGCAGCCTCGGCTGACCGCGTCAGCAATCCGCGAGGACGGGTCTATCCTGGGAACTCGTGAGTGTCGCTAACGTACGAAGTGCCGGCGGGGTCCAGATCAGCTACCGCGATTCCGGCTCGCATCCCAGTGTGGCCGATCTGCCTCCGGTAGTCCTCGTGCACGGGATGGGCGGCGACAGCGGTACCTGGGACAAGTTCGCGCGGACCTTGCGATCACGCAACCGGCGAGTTGTCTCGGTCGACCTTCGCGGCCACAGCCGGAGCGCTCGTGCGTCGTCGTATCTGTTCGAGGAGTTCGCGGACGACGTCATGGACGTGTGTGATCATCTCGAACTCGAGCAGGTGGACCTGGTCGGCCACTCGCTCGGCGGGCACGCGGCGTCGTTGATCGCGCAGAAACGTCCCACTGCGGTGCGGAAGTTGGTCATCGAGGAAGCGCCGTTACCACTACGTGCGGGTGACCCGGAACAGGTGTTCGCGAGGAAATTGCCGAGTGTCCCAGAACTGTGGCATGCCACAACAAGTTTGGTGCGGCATCCGCGAGCCGCGTTGACGTTCGATCGCTCGATGACGCGGTCCGCGCTCGAGCAGTTCCGCCGACCGGATCCGCAGTGGTGGGATCGGTTGCCGCTCATCGAGGCTGACGTGTTGTTCCTGCGTGGAGGTCTGGGCGGGATGGTGGATCCTGTTCGCCTCGACGCTGTTGCAGCCACCGTCGCACGCTGCGAATTGGTCTCTTTCCGTACCGGCCACAGTGTCCACCGCGACGGTCATCGCCAATTCGAATCCGTTGTGTTGCCGTTCATTTCCTGAAAGCGCAATACTCGATCGGTGATGCCACGAACCCATCCGAAACGTGTGTGGCACCGAATGTACTTCCATGCATACCAACGGCAACGACTGGTCCGCACACGAATACGTCGACGCGGTAGCACGATCCGTTCACGGTGAGACAGTTCGATGGCCGCAGGGTCCGAGCACGGATGCGGTGATCGTTCTCCCCGTTCATGCCCGAAACCATCCGGGGAAGAACGCAGTTCTGCTCTGGAATCACGACTTCGGTTGGTCGTGGGGCGTCGAGGAGGCTGATGTGCGAAGGACGATTTCGATAGTCGACACTCTCGGCATCGGCCGGACACCGGATCCGCTGCGCTGTGCGGATCGGGTAATCGAGCTGATCAGTCAGGCGGTTTGCTCGAGCATGTGTAGCGAAGAGTGATTCGGTCAACTCTGGGGCGACAACGCCTCCGAGAGGACGACGCACGTGAACCCAGAGAACGTTCCAGCCTCGCATTGTCATTCATTGCCGCGCCGGACGTTCCTCGGTGGCGTCGGTGCTCTTGTCCTCGCCGGAGTGTCAGACGTCGCAACCGGCGCGGTGAGCGCGGCGTCGGTACAAGCAGCACCCGCCGATCGGTTTCCGCAGAAACCCAACATCGTTGTCATCGTCACCGATCAGGAACGCCGGCCGATGTACTGGCCCCAAGGCTGGGCTGAACAGAATCTGCCCAACCGCAAGAGGATTGCCGATCACGGGCTGAGTTTCGACCAGGCAGTGTGCAACACCGCGATGTGCTCGCCCAGTCGCAGTACGTTCTTCACCGGCCTCTACCCCGCGCAGCACGGGGTCACCAGAACGCTCACCGAAGGTGGCACTGTCTCACCCACCGAGCCACAGTTGCAGGTCTCCGAACAGAACATGGCAAAGCTGCTGGCGTCGGCCGGCTACAACGTCCAGTACCGGGGGAAATGGCATCTGAGCAAAGGCGTCGAGGGTGGTGATCCGACAAGCGAGGACGTGGCAGGATTCGGCTTCGAGGGGTGGATTCCGCCGGACGCGGGCCAGGACACCAATCCGGACCACTTCGGTGGCGGGTGCGCAGACCATGATCGCCGTGTCGCCGAGGAAGCTGTCGAGTTTCTCTCCGGACCCGCAGTCGCATCCGGACAGCCTTGGGCGCTGATCGTCTCGTTCGTGAACCCGCACGATGTCCTCGCGTACCCCCAGACGTGGAACGCGATGAACGGCACGTGCGACAACTACGGATCGGACGCGCCGGGCGCCTTCGAGCAGGGTATCGACTTGCCGCCCACCTTCGACGAGATCCTGGCGCTCAATCACAAACCGACAGCCCAGGTTCAGTCGGAACTGCTGTTGGCAGCCGGTCTCGGGCCGCTGCTCGGACCCGATCAGGCGCGCAACTACATCAACTTCTACGCCTATATGCACAAAGTGGTCGACGAACACATCGGCAGCGTGCTCGACGCGATCGAAGCCACTCCACAGATGCTGGACGACACGGTGATCGTTCGGATGTCCGATCACGGGGAGATGGGGATGAGCCACGGAGGTTTGCGGCAGAAAGTGTTCAACGCCTACGAGGAAACGCTGCGCGTTCCACTGGTCATCAGCAACCCCTTGCTGTTTCCCGAACCCGTTCGCACCGACGCCCTGGCGTCGTTGATCGACGTAATGCCCACTCTCGCCACGCTCGCCCAAGCGCCTGCGCGTCAATCGTGGAACTTCTTGGGTACCGATCTGACACCGGTCATCGTCGACGCCGCCGCTTATCCGCAAAGTCCCAGCGCGCAGGTTCAGGACACGATTCTGTTCACCTACGACGATCAGAACTGTGCGACGCCCGACGGTCAGAACATCGTCACGCAGCCCAACCACATTCGGTGCATACGCGAGAGCCGCTGGAAGTACACGATGTACTTCGATCCTGCGGGAGTTGCTGCGCCGCAATACGAACTGTACGACTTACAAGCCGACCCCTTGGAACTGAACAATCTCGCCAATCCGCTCAACATCGGTTCGTATCGGCCGGATCTGGCAGCTCAGATGAACGCCAAGCTCTTCGCAGTGATGGAGACCAAGGGTGTTTCCCTGAAGGAATAGATCGAATTTCGTCAAAACTGATTCACGTTTCAGTTCTGCGGGCATGCTGGTGGGGCATCTGTCTTCGGTTCGGGAAGAAGGAATGTCATGACTGTCACCTCGCCGGGGCGAGAAGGTTTCAGTTCTCTTCGGTCGGGAGGGTTGAACTGGGATTCGTTCCCACTCCGATTGTTCACCAAGGGAAACGCCAAATTCTGGAACCCAACCGACCTCGATTTTTCGCAGGATGCCCGTGACTGGCAGGAGCTGACCAGCGAACAACAGCGCAGCGCCACCTTCCTGTGTGCGCAGTTCATCGCCGGTGAAGAAGCCGTCACCGAAGACATTCAACCGTTCATGAAAGCAATGTCGACCGAGGGACGATTCGGCGACGAGATGTACTTGACGCAGTTCTGTTTCGAGGAAGCCAAGCACACCCAGGTGTTTCGGCTGTGGATGGACGAAGTGGGATTGACCAGTGACCTGCATTCCTACGTCGCTGACAATCCGTACTACCGGCAACTGTTCTACGAGGAGCTGCCGTCGTCGCTACGCATTCTCGAGACAGACCCCAGCCCGGTCAACCAGGTGCGTGCCAGCGTCACGTACAACCACGTCATCGAGGGCAGTCTGGCGTTGACGGGTTACTACGCCTGGCAGAAAGTTTGTGCGACGCGCGGAATCCTCCCTGGCATGCAGCAATTGGTGCGAAAGATCGGTGACGACGAACGACGGCACATGGCTTGGGGAACGTTCACCTGCCGAAGGCACGTCGCCGCCGACGATCACAACTGGGACGTCGTTCAGCAGCGGATGGGTGAACTCATGCCCATGGCCCTCGGAATGATCAACTGGGTCAACGATCAATTCGAGGTGCAGCCGTTCGGTTTGGACAATCAGGAGTTCCTCGAGTATGCCGCAGACCGTGCGCAGCGCAGACTTTCGGCGATCGAGTCTGCACGCGGGCGCGACGTCGCCGAGATCGACCTCGACTATTCGCCGGAGACCCTCGAGGAAAAGTTCGGGGCAGAAGATGCCGCTGCGATGAGTGAGGCGGCCAAATGACTGCGAATTCTATTGGGGCCAAGCCGAGTTCTGGATGACCTCGACAAAATCGATGTGCCGAAATCCCGGCACGAAATGTTCGAGTACGTCAGCGTTCACCGTCCCGAACGTGCTTTCGGGACGGTGCTTGAAGCCGTCGGTGAAGGCCTTCAAGATCTGATTCTTGAAATCCGGACGGGGGTGAGCCGCGGTGACGGCGTCGATGTCGGCCTGGTCGAGTTCGCTGTATCCGATTCCGAGTACATCGGTCTCCACACCCGCTGTCACCAAGGCGATTTCGGGCTCCAGCCGCGAGGGGACCTCGGGCGTCGTATGTAGAGCGATGCCTTCCCACACTTTGCGGATGTCGGTTTCGTCGACTTCGTAGCCGGTGAGGAATCGCCGCGCTTCGTCCGCGCTGTCCAATTCGAATCGCGCCTTACTGTCCCGGAATTTCTCGGTAAGCCCCAGGTCGTGAAACATGGCGCCGACGTAGAGCAATTCGGGGTCGGCGTGCAGTCCCAAACGCGCGCCTTGCAGCGATCCGAAGAGGAAGACGCGTCGCGAGTGGTGAAACAGTAACTCGGACGCCGTATCTCGGACGAGTTCGGTGGCGTCGGCAGCCATCTTCGAATCGGGGATTTTCACACCGGCAATGATCGTGTTCATCGGTACCTGCTCTGCTCGTCGCTGCTGCGAATTTCTCGGTCTGTCCCAGTGTCGGTCGAGCACGCACGCGGGCGCACCCTGATCTCGGCCATACTGTCCACAGATCAGGACGAAGGGGAGCGATCGTGACCGCAGTGCATCGAGTTGCCGTCCTGGTGTTCGACGGCGTCAAACTGCTCGACGTCGCAGGTCCGAGCGAGGTGTTCGCAGAGGCCAATCGCGGCGGAGCGAACTACGAGTTGGTGATCTGCTCGGTGGGTGGACACGATGTCGACTCGTCGACCGGCATGCGCATTCCGGTCGACTGTGACGTCGCAGATTCCGGTTCCTTCGACACGTTGCTGGTCATGGGTGGCGACGTGTTCCCGTCGATGCCGGTGAGTCCGGAATTGCGTGAGGCAGCGAGCGATCTGGCGAGACGTTCGGGTCGGGTTGCCTCGATCTGTACCGGGACATTCATCCTGGCGGCGAGTGGACTGCTCGATGGACGCCGCGCAACGACGCATTGGCAACACACGGCAACGCTGGCGCGCGCCTATCCGCAGATCACGGTAGTTCCCGACGCCATTTTCATCCAGGACGGCACGGTGTTCTCGTCTGCGGGTGTGACCGCCGGGATCGACCTCGCGCTCGCATTGCTCGAGCGAGATCATGGTGCAGAAATGGCCCGACGTGTCGCACAGCTTCTGGTGGTATTTCTCCAACGTCCAGGTGGGCAGTCACAGTTCTCGCCGTCGTTGAGCGGGCCGCGGCCCCGGGTGCCCGCGCTTCGCGCAGTGGTCGAGGCGGTGGCCGCCGATCCGGCGGGGGAGTACTCGGTCGACGAACTGGCTGCCCTGGCGCACCTGAGCCCACGGCATCTGACGAGGCTCTTTCGGGAAGAACTCGGTACGACGCCGGCCAAATACGTCGAGTTGATCCGTTTCGACTCCGCGAAAGCGCTCCTCGATGCCGGCCACTCGGTGACCGAAGCCGCGCAATTGGCGGGATTCGGCAGTTCGGAATCCCTACGACGAGCATTTTCGACGCATCTCGGAATCTCGCCGCAGGTGTACCGCCGTCGTTTTCAAGCTTTCGGCTGAGACTGACTTTCGTGCTTGCCTTGCGGCGGGCTCATGCCCTGCTTGTCGAGCCAGGCAAGGCTGTAGTCCGCGATCTCACGCCAGCCGTGGTCGATGGTCAGCGAGTGACCTCGATCGCCGAAGACCTTGTATTCGTTGATCGTCGGGGCCTTGGCGTACTTCTTGAACGAGCTGTCCGAACTGGCCTTCGGGACTGTGCGATCCTTGCCGCCGCCGATCATCAGGAGTGGCCCGCGGCGGGCGTTGAAATCTACTGCAGCGGGGCTGTGGGGCGCGAAGTTGGCGAGTGCTGCCTCGAACAACGGCCGACCAGGGGCGGGAATCGCATACTGCTCGAACAATGCGTCGGACTCGTCCTTGGACACGGCACTGGCGAAGGACTTGTGGAACGACTCTCTGTTGTGTGAGTACGCCTTCCGGTAGTTCCCGGGGTTGGACAGGACCGGGAAAACACTGCCCAGTTGAACGAGGGGAAGTTTCAACACCCCTTTGGGCTGAGCCGGGTCGATGGCAATTGCCGCGGTCGCCAACTTCTGGCCCAGCAGTTTCTGCGCGATCAAACCTCCGAACGAATGCCCCACCACGATCGGTGGCTCGTCGAGATCGGCTATCACCTTGGCGTAGTGATCCGTCACGTCCTCGATGCCGTGTCCCGCGATGTCTTCCGGGTGTTCACGCGTCTCACCCACGGTCGACGCGTCCCCTGGCCATCCCGGCGCCATTGTGGAGTACCCCTGCGCGCTGAAAACCTGCGCCCAGGGGTCCCACGTGGTCGGGTGCATCCAAAGTCCGTGGATGAACAGAACAGTCGGGTTGGACTTGGGCGACATGCGCGCTCCCCGCTATCGGACCGATGATCGATACGGGATGCCCGCTTTTTACAACCTCATTCACCGGCGATCCGATCCAAGGCAGACGTCATTGTCGGTCGTCCGTGATCAGGCGGTAAATGACGTACATGGCAAACCATGCCATCGCGACCGACGCGAGAACAAAAAGCACTTCGAAGAACACAACCATGTCAATTGCCACCTCACTGGTGAAGAAAACTGTTCGAGTATCGAACATATCGCAAGTAGTAGTTGCGATATGTCTGGGTGTCGCGATTGGCACAATGAGGCTATGAAGCAAAGGGGTCGAGCGGTCCGAACGGCCGTGATCGAAGCGACTGTGCGGAAGGTCGCTGAACTGGGACCGCAGTCGGTGACGATCGCCGCGATAGCGGTCGAAGCCGACGTTCATCCAACGTCGATCTACCGTCGATGGGCGACGGTCGACTTGCTGGTCGTCGATGCACTCCGAGAGTTCACCGATGCAGGTTTGTCGATACCCGACACCGGAACACTCGTCGGTGATCTTCGAACTTTTGCTCGACGTCTGCAAGATTGGCTCGCGACAGACACCGGATTGGCACTGGCCCGCACGGGTGTGATGCCTACTGATGACGCGGAAGTCCTGGCTGCGCGCGCACAGTTCTGGCGGACCCGATTCGATGCGGCAGCAGTCATGATCAACCGCGGAATCGAGCGCGGCGAGGTCCCGGACAGTACTGATCCAGACACTGTTCTCGCGGCAATAGCTTCGCCGATCCGTCTGGCCGCGATTTCCCAGAGCACAGAGCCTCGTATCGATATCGACAAACTGGTTGCACTTGTCGTCGGCGTCGATTCAAGAGTGAAATGATCGACGACATGGCACCAACTGGATCTGCGAAGGCGATGGCATTGTGGACGACTGCTTTTGTTGTCTCACAAGCGAATATTGCTCGCCTACTCGGGCCGGTGGCTCCCAAAGTATTGGAAGTGCAGACGGCGTTCTCCGCTCGCCGGTACGTCGAGATCTTGGACTCCATGGACGACGAGGCCACGGCACGATTTCGTAGTCACTACTACCCCGACTTCGTACATCCCGCGATCTACGCGATGGCTTTGCGGTCAGCGGGCACGAGGCTCGGGGAGCGGGTTCTCCTTTCCCCGGCAACTCGGCGCGCCCTTGCCGTAGTGCCGGTACTGTCGGCGGCCGGCGACTACGTCGAGAACGTGGTCGGACTCCATTTCCTCGATCATCGCGACAGGATCACCAACTCGAGGGTTCGCGCCGCTTCGACCGTCAGTATTGCCAAATGGGTGCTCGCACTCGGAACTCTCGGATATTTGTCGCAGGGTTTTGTCAGAGTATGGGTATCGCGAAAATGAGGAGCACTGATGGCAGTCGAACTCGATACCGAATACTTCGCTGACGGAGCAGAGTTCCGTCGATGGCTGTCCGAGAACCACGAGGTGGTCCCCGGCCTTTGGCTGAAAATGGCCAAGAAGACCTCGTCGCACAGTTCGATCGACTACGACCAAGCGTTGGACGTTGCCCTGTGCTTCGGCTGGATCGACAGCCTCGCACGGCGAATCGACGACGATTTCTTCGTACAGAAGTTTTCGCGACGCACCGCGCGGAGTCCGTGGTCCAAACGCAACGTCGAGATAGTCGCCCGCCTCGACGCTGCGGGACTTCTCGAGCCTTCCGGCATCGCCGAGATCGAGAAGGCCAAGGCCGACGGTCGATGGGATCGCGCGTACGAGGGATCAGCCAAGGCCGAGGTCCCGAAAGACTTTCTCGATGCGCTCGCGGAAAACCCGAAGGCTCGTGAGTTCTACGCGACGCTCAATTCCACCAACCGATTCACCATCGCGTACCGACTGCAGGAGGCAAAGCGTCCGGAGACGCGAGCCAGGCGGATCGAGAAGTTCGTGAACCAGCTTGCGGAGGGCAAGAAGTTCTATTGAGCTGCCGTGTCACTGGGCCACAGGTACTTGCGAATCGACACCCAGCGAGGCTGACACAATGGGCCTCGTGATCGAAGCCGAAACCTGTTCCGCACTGTCTGCTGTCGATGAGCCGCTGGCAGGCAGCGCTGCCGTCGTGCGGGGCTGGGTATGCCTCGAATTCAATGTCGCGTGGGGTCGTGACGTGTTGGACGGTACGGCCTTGGGGGAGGACCTTGCCGCCGAGCTGAGCCGCCGAGCCGATGCAGCGAACGTGCGAATCATGTTCGTTCGGCGACCCGGGCGTACCGATCCGATGACTGATGGACACACCGTCCTGCTTGCGCGCTCCGATCCGAGCGACTCATGGTGTGAAAGGTTGCACATCGATTCGCCGATGGAATTACTCGACGTCGATTTCTTCTTGTTGGATGGGCCGCCACCAGGACTGGGCGAGCAAGTGACCGAGCCAGTCGTATTGGTTTGCGCACACGGCAAGCGCGACCAGTGCTGCGCTGTATTCGGCAGGCCGATCGCCGCAGCGCTGATGTCGTCCTTCGGACCCCAGGTGTGGGAGTGTTCGCATACCGGCGGGCACCGATTCGCGCCGTCGATGATCCTGTTGCCGAGCGGCAATACGTACGGCCGTCTGTCGGCAAGTGAGAGTGTCACGGCCGTGGAGGTGGCTTCCCGAGATCAGGTCCATTTGCCAGGCCTGCGTGGACGGAGTTGTTGGTCTCCTGCGGGGCAGGCTTCGGAAATTGCTGTGCGACAGCAAATAACCTGCGGAATCGACGACTTGGCTGTCATCGAGCAGGCGAGTGACGGGACATGCGTCGTCGCACATGTGGACGGCCGGCAATGGGCCGTGGAGACTGCAGTCTCCGAACTCGCGCCGCGTCCACCGAGTTGCGGCGCGGCGCCCAAGCCGGTCAGGCCGGTTGTCGTCACGTCGATTCGAGACCTGTGATTTCATCGTCGGTTTTCTACGATCAGTCTCGATGAACTCGGGTGTGGGTCATCGCTACTGCAACAGGAGCGCAATGACTGCGGGCGGTAATTGACGTTGTCCGAGGAGGTTTACGCGTTGGCATCCGTCGAGTTCGACTGCCATCCGCGTGCCGCCCGATCCGTCGGGACGAAGTACGTCGATCGAAGCGATGTGATGGGCGACGAGATCGCATGGGCCTGCAGGTGGCGCGGTGGATGCAACCTCCATCAGATCAGTACTCTGCTGGCGTGACAAGCGGATTCGGGACTCGGGCAGCGGCGGTTCGGTGGAATAGCGGCACACCAGTAGTCTGCCGACGTCGGAAATCGGTGTAGCCAAAGCTGTTTCCGTCAGTGGGCGCGCGTGAGTGTCTTCGTGTTCTGCCATGCGACTCATGTCAGCTTCAGTGGTCGTCGCGAACGGTTGTCCGATCGACTCCGCGCAGGTTCCGGCGTCATCGGAGGAGATGCCGTCGACCGGATGCTGCGCGCGGCTGATCTCATGTAGTTGGCTCAGGGCTGCGTGTGGTTTCTCTTGCAGTCCGCAGGGCGCGGTCGGCCAGGTAGGGCGTATGGCTGCTCCTGCTTCGTCTACCAGCCACAAACCGGCTGGCGGGACGAGACGGTACGCGCAGTCGGCCCGGACGTTGGCAGGAAATCGACGAGACTGTTCGCGGAATGCATCGTCCACCGCGTGGATGTCCCCCTCGAGGCGTATGGAGTCGATGGTCAACCCACCGTCGGACGTTTCTCCGCGTTCGCATCGAACAACGGCAACGGGGCTGAAATCAGGAGGCGGGTAACCACTTCCCTCGGGGCGAAGTGCGATGCTGCTGTCGCGTGCCTCGGGGGCTACGAGCGCGGCGGTGATATCAGGGGCGAGGCAGTCTGCCCGATCGACCGCCGTCGCGACCGGTGGAGTGAAAGATTCATAGTCTCGAACGCCGGTCCAAACCAACGCAACGGCGACGACACTGACGACGACGATAAAGACCCCAGCTGTGAATCGTCCACTCATACATCGACACTATGTGCTTTTGCGATGGATTGAGGCGAAGTCTCGACCATTGCGGCTGCGACGTAGCATCGCTGCTATGACAGTCGATTTGGTTGCGCCTGACGAGGCCTTGTGGGTGTCCTGGTTGGAGTCGCGTGACGAGTGGGGTGGACCGCAGGCGGATCAGCCCGGTTCGGCGTTGGGAGTTGCGCAACGTCTGGATCTGGACCTTGCATCACGCGATGGATTCGGGCAGTGGGTTCAGGAGTTGTTGGCGCAGCCCGAGGCGTTGCCGGGGCCCGACATTGTCCCGGCAACCAACTGGTGGATCGTGCGAGACGGCAGGTATCTCGGTGCTATCCAGTTGCGACACAGCTTGAATGAGTTCTTGGCTGATCTTGGTGGTCATATCGGCTACGGGATTCGGCCGTCGGAACGGCGGAAAGGGATAGCGTCGGCTGCTCTGCGGGAAGTGCTCGCGTATGTCGGCGACCCGGTGGGGCTCAGTCGCGTCCTGATTACCTGCGACGAAAGGAACCCGGTTTCGCGTAGGGCAATCGAAGCGTGCGGGGGTTTACTCGAGAGCGTGCGCCCAGCTGATCAGTTGTCCCGCAACCTCGGCCATTCGGGAGA
The DNA here is from genome assembly GCF_029457415.1 of Rhodococcus sp. RCBS9. Taxonomy (NCBI): domain Bacteria; kingdom Bacillati; phylum Actinomycetota; class Actinomycetes; order Mycobacteriales; family Nocardiaceae; genus Rhodococcus; species Rhodococcus sp. RCBS9. The sequence goes on from NZ_CP120422.1 coordinate 4,728,319, forward strand.
CACGCTTCGCTACTGGGCGGCCACGGGCCGGTCAAGCGCCAGTTGACCGTTTTTGACCGTCAACGGGAAGTCGCGGTCGCAGGGTAGGCGACACGGGACGCGATGCTTTCGCTGAGGTCGTGGATTTCTGCGGCGAGGACGTCTCGGCTCTTCGTGTCCGACTCGTGAACGAAGGTTGTCGATCCCAGTGTGGCACCGCAATATTCGATGATTCCGCGTTCGATCTGTGTCCGGAAGGCCTCGTACACGCCGTGTCGGTCGAAACTCTCGGCGTCGTCACCTGCGACTGGAATCAGGTGGACGGTGAGTCGGTCCAGTTTCTTCACGAATTCGCTTCCCGGGGTGAATTCGTACGCCCATCCGCTGACGAAGACTCGATCGATCCAACCTTTGAGTAGTGCGGGCATCGACCACCAGTACATCGGAAACACGAGAATCAGATCGTCTGCACGATCGATTCGGTCCTGCTCGGCTACAACGTCGGCCGGGGGAGTCCCTTTGCCGCGGAACAGGTTCACATCGGCTTCGGCAAATCGGGGATCGAAATTCTCGGCATGTAGGTCCGCGAAGTCGACGTCGCCGCCCAGGTCGCGGATCGCGTCGGCGGTAGAACGGGCGACATGCTGGGTAAGTGACTGGGGATCGGGGTGGGAGACTACGACGAGTGTGGTCATGAGCGTCCTTCGGTAGATGGTGCGCTTATGTACTAAGAGTAGGTTACTATTGGTATATAGCGCAAGGAGGTGTCCGATGGCACGTACGAGACTGTCGCGAGCCGGCAGGTACGAACAACTCGTGGAGGTGTCGTGGGCATTGGTGCGAGAGGAGGGTGCGGACGCGCTGACCCTTGGTCGGTTGGCTGAACGTGCCGGCGTTGCAAAGCCAGTTGTATACAGCCATTTCGCCTCTCGCGCCGCGTTGTTGGCAGCGCTCTTCAAGGAATTCGACGATCGTCAGACTGTGATGCTCGAGGAGTATCTCGATGCCGCGGATGAGTCTCTGAACGGACGCGCGAATGCCATCGCCGACTCCTACGTCGGATGTTCGCTGGCGCAGGGGCGTGAACTGACGGGTGTGCTTGCAGCGCTGGAGGGTTCGCCCGAGCTGGAGCGGGTCAAGCGTGAATCGGAACACGCCTATTCCGAACGATGTCGGGAGGTGCTGACTCCCTTTGGTGCGGGCGGAGGACTTGCGCAACCTTCGATGACCGCAATATTCGGTGCTGCAGAGGCACTCTCGCATGCGGCGGTAGCGGGAGCGCTCTCGCCCGACGATGCTCGAAGCGAACTTGCCGCACTGATAGTCGCGGTGGTCGGCCGGACCTGAGGTCACCGGTTATCTTGGTGCCCATCCAATTCGACGCGCTCACGCATGGATTCGGATATCGCTGTCAGAGTTCTGACGAACTCGTCGATCGCGGGAGCAAGTGGAGGTTTGCCGTAGGTTGCGACGGAGACAGTGCGTCGCTCGCCGGGAATGCGGTGTGCGCGGATACTCGGGTTCTGATGTGCCTGGAGGGCGAGGGCCGGAAGGGTGCTTACCCCGCTTCCGGAGGCGACCAGGGCTTGGACGGCGACGTAGTCGTCGGTCTCGAACTCGATCCGCGGAATGAATCCAGCTCGATTGCAAGCGGTGAGGAGGTGGGCTCGGCAGCTCGGGCAACCGGCAATCCAGGTCTCACCGGCGTAGTCCGTGATCTCGTTGGTGGCATCTGCATTCCGTGCAGAGGTGATCAGGTACAACGGATCTTCCAGCAAAGTCGTCTGCGCGACCTGCTTGAGCCCGACTTCAGGGGTGTCCTCGTGCGCGAAGACAACAGCTACGTCGACATCGTTGTTACGAAGCAGTGCAAGTGCTTTGGGTGGTTCTGCATCAACGAGGCTGATGGACACGTCGGGGTACTGGGACGTGAACGCTGCCATCGCCTGCGGAATCAAACTCGCCAGGGCTGACGGGAATGCGGCCAGTCGTACCCGCCCGGCCCTCAGTCCTGCGTACGTCTGGACTTCGGCTACCGCTGCGTCGACGTGGCCGAGGATCTCGGTGGCTCGCCGAACCAGCACTGCGCCGGCGTCCGTGAGGCGCAGTCCACGACCCGCTCGCTGGAACAGTGGAACCCCGACTTCCGATTCGAGCTGTCGAAGGTGGTGACTGATGGAGGGCTGCGCGTAACCGAGAGAATCGGCGGCGGCTGTCACCGATCCTTCCTGTGCAACAGCGACCAGGACCCTCAGCCGAATTAGATCGAGCATGCCAAAATCATAGAAGATTTCGATGCTTTGGACGAAAACACGTATTGGATCTATGAATCGGTGTTTGGCAGGGTGAATCACATGGCACCGGCATCTGATCTCACGGCATCAAACCAGCTACATCCACCCGTATGGGCAGACATCGAGCGTGCCAGTCAGGTCGTCCGACGGCATCTACCGGTCACGCCCCTGATATCGCACCCGACGTTGGGTGCGGGCTCGTGCAGCCAATTGTTCGTCAAACACGAGAACGTGCACCCCACGGGTGCGTTCAAGGTTCGCGGCGGACTGAACCTGGTGGCAGGACTGGATGAGGCGACGCGGGCGCGGGGGATTGTCGGATACTCGACCGGAAACCATGCTCAATCCTTGGCGTATGCCGCAGCGGGTGCGGGCGTGCGGTGTGTGATCGTCATGCCGGTTGGGGCGAATCCAGTCAAGGCTGACGCTGTCCGCATGCTCGGAGCCGAGCTCATCGAGCACGGTGTGAACTTCGACGAGGCACGTGCTCACGCCGATTTCATCAGCGAACGTGACGGCCTGCGTCTCGTGAGCGCCGCCAATGAGCCGGCAATCCTTGCCGGTGTTGCCACGGCCTACGTCGAACTCCTCGAACAACAACCTGATCTGGACGCGGTGGTGGTCCCAGTCGGTGGCGGCAGCGGTGCGGCGGCGGCGTGTCTCGTCGCCAGTGCGCTTGCACCGCACCTGGAGGTCTTCGCGGTGCAGTCGGAGGCTGCGCGAGCGGCACACGACTCGTGGACTTCCGGCACCTGTGTCGAGCGCCCGAACACCACCCGTGTCGAAGGGCTTGCGACCGGTGCCGGGTTCGCACTCACTCAACGTGTCTTGCGTGAACGCCTCGGGGGATTCCTGCTCGTCACGGACGACGACATCACCCTCGCGCAGCGGGCGTTGCTCTACGACGCTCACACTTTGAGCGAAGGCGCCGGTGCGGCCGCACTTGCTGCGGTCTATGCGCATCCGAACACCTTCGCTGGCAAGCGCGTTGCTGTTGTCTGCACGGGCGCCAATGCCTCCGAGAGTGAGATCCGCAGGGTCGTCGGCTGACCGATGGCATGATCGGAACCATGGGCCAGTTTGGTAGGGCGGCACCAATTTTGCATCGCGTATGTGTGTCTGGAACAAGATTTCGCTTCCACGATTCAGCAAAGTGAACAGGGTCGCATCTCGCGACAGCAAGGCCACCGTGGAGGAGACGTGATGCTGCCGACAATCGTCGTTCGGGACGGGACTGTGCTCGATGGTAGAGGGAGCCCGCCCAGGAAAGCGGATGTTGCGATCTCCGGTGACACGATCGTGGAAGTCGGAACGATCGGTGCTGTGCCGGGGGCGATCGACATCGATGCTCGCGGTTGCATGGTGGCTCCCGGTTTTGTGAATGTGCTCAGCCATAGTTACCTCACGCTGCAGCAAGACCCACGAGGATTGTCGGACTTGTATCAGGGGGTCACAACCCAGGTCTTCGGTGAAGGCGTGTCTCTCGGACCGGTCACGGGTTCGATGACTCCGGCGATGCTCGGATTGGGCGCGATTCCAACTGGGGTGCAATCACATTGGCCGAGGTTGCATGATTTTCTCGAATCCTTGGAGACGAACGGCGTCGGTTTCAACGTGGCGAGCTTCGTCGGCGCGGCGAATCTGCGCATGGTGGTTGCGGGTGTGGACAATCGCCTGTTGAGTGAACAAGAGCTGGCCGAAGCGTGTGCCCTGCTCGACGAGGAGCTTGAAAATGGAGCTCTCGGAGTGGGTTCGGCTCTGATCTATCCACCCGGAAGCTATGCGGATTCCGGCGAGTTGCGAGCATTTTCGCAGGTGCTCGCCAGACACGATGCCGTCCATATCTGCCATCTCCGAAGCGAAGGGCAGAGGTTTCTCGAAAGCATCGAGGAACTGGTCGATATCGCTCGAACGACAGGAGCGCGCGGGGAGATCTACCACCTCAAGGTTGCTGGTAAGTCGCACTGGCACAAAATGTCCGAGGCCTTGCAATTGGTTGAGTCGGCTCGCGAGGACGGTGTGCGAATCACCGCGGACGTATATCCGTACGAGGCGGGGAACACGCTGCTCAGTGCCGCGTTGCCACCGGAGTTTCGGTGTCGTGACACGACGGCCGGGCGCACGCACCTGAACTCGACCGGTGTCCGAGAGCAGATCCGCGAGAGGATCCATCGTGAGGACGAGGACTGGGAGAATCTCTACGCTGCGTCCGGAGGCGCCGATGGGGTGACGATCTTGTCCGAGGTACCGGCACTCGGGATCCGAGCGGGGGAAGCTCTGGGATCTATTGCTCGGAGGATGGGGCATCACGACCCGGTAGACACCATACTGGCTGTTCTCGACGCTCTCCCCACAGCCGAGGCTGCCTATTTCATTGCGTCGGAGGACAACACGCGAACTGCCTTCGAGCGTCCCTGGGTTTCGGTTGGTTCCGATGCCGATGCTCAAAGCACGGAGACCCTTTTCGCGGGGCAACCCGTCCACCCCCGTTCATTCGGAACTTTCGCCCGTATTCTGAGCCGCTACACCCGCGGCATTGGCGGGCAATCAGTCGAGGAATGCGTTCGCCGAATGACCAGCCTTCCTGCTGAAAACTTCGGTTTGGCGAAGCGGGGCTACATTGCGCCAGGGGGATACGCCGATCTGGCGATCTTTGACCCCTCGCAGGTAGAGGATCTCGCGACATACGACAACCCAAGAGTGTATGCGACCGGAATGCGGCACGTTGTGGTCAATGGGCAACCGGCACTGTCGGACGGGGTGCCGACGGGGATGCTTGCAGGGCGCGCACTTCGGCGCTCGCGCAACGGGTTCGATGCAGTGAGGTGACGAGCTGGCACCGGGGTCAGCTCCGGATCGGCGAAGCGGCCACTGCCGGGAACGACCCTTCAGCGGCCACTTCGCCGGACCACGTGAGAGCCCTCAGAATTTCGCCGGGGTTTGCGGAACGATCATGGCCACCAGAGCCGCCGCAGCCGTCGCGCCGACCAGGACTCCGAACGCGGCCATGTACGAGAACTGGTCCACCATCCATCCCATCACGAGGGGGGTGATGAAACCGGCGAGCTGTCCACAACCGTTGATCAAACCCATTCCGGAACCGAGGAATTCGGCAGGCAATGCCCGCAACGGGAGGGCGAAGATCGACATCGAGCACAGTCCGCTGACGCCCATCGCGAGGGTTTGATAGAACGTGAACATCGCGACGGTATCGGTGGTAGTCATCAAGAACAGCAGAATGGCGGAGGTGGCCATGCACGGAACGAGCAGAATGCGCGCGCTGTCGTGAAAGTACTTGTCCACCAGACGTCCACCGACGACGATGGCCAATGCCGTGACGATGAACGGGATCGCCGCGAAGATTCCCGTATCGATCAGCGAGAGCCCCTTTTCGTTGAGGAGGTAGCTCGGCACCCAGGTCAACAGCCCATATCCGGCCATGTTAGCCAGGCAGAACAGAAGTGCGAACTTCCAGACCGAAACGGACTTGAATACCGCGGCGCGTGAGTGTTCACGGGCGAGCGGTTGCAGTGCGGCCTCCGGATCTTCCGTGATCTCTGTGTCCAGCGGCGCCGGGAGCACCAACCAGACGACTGTGCCGATCACGGCGCCGACTATGGCCACCAGCCAAAATGCGTCCCGCCAACCGACGGCCATGAGAACTGGGGCGATGATCAATGGTGCGATGCCGGGGCCCAGGTTGTTTGCACCGATCATGAAGCCCATGGCCGTGGCGCGAGTTTTCGGACGGGTTCGCTCAGCCAGAGCTTTGAACGACGCTGCTGGGAAGAGACCCTGGCTGAGCCCGAACATCGCACGCATGACCATCAGCGAGACGAGTCCCCAGGCGAATCCTGTCAGTGCGGTGAACACCGACCACAGGATCAACGCAACGATCAACAGTGGCCGGGGTCCGAATCGGTCGGCCAGCATGCCGCCGGGGACCTGCCCGAGCATGTAAAAGATGGCGAAGATCGACACGACTCCGCCCAATTGCGTATTACTGAGGGAGAATTCGTCTCCGATCATCGGCAGTGCAAGCCCGATCATCACGCGATCTATCATGTCGATCATCCAGATCGTACTGAGCAGCCCAACAGTCATAGTCGTTGTTCGACGAATTGACTTGTTGTCCAATATGTTTTGTATCGACTTGCCGCCGCTATGCGAGGGTTCCTCAACTGTGGCGCGTTCCGACTTCATCATGCCTCCTGAATTGCGTTGTGCCGCATGGACTGATGAAGTGTGGCAGCGGACACGTAGGCCGCATTGGTCCGTTCGGCCAATAACCGACCGAATGTTTCGTCGGGCGGTACAGCGTCACTCGGGTGAGATTCCGGGTGACGCTGTCACCAGAGCTTTAACTGCACAAAGCTCTGTCCACGGTGTCTACGACGTGTTGCGTGGCGGACGCAGTCGTGGGAAGAGCAGTCACCGCAAGGTTTAGGGCGCGCCCGTTGTCGGTGATGCCGCCGCGGGTCTCGTAACCGACTATGTCGCCGCCATGGCCCCAGTAGACCCCGCCGCACGAGAGAGTCCTGCTGGTGAGGCCGAGGCCGTACTCGAGTCCGGTGGGCCCGCCGACGTGGACGGTGGTACGCATCTGGTCGAGTTCGGCTGCGGGGAGCAGTCGTCCGTCGAGTAGCGCGTAGAGGAACTGGTTGAGGTCCGAGGTGGTGGAGATCAGCTGCCCTGCGGCCCATCCCCACGACGGGTCCATCTCTGTGACGTCACTCAGTGGGCTGTCTGGTGCGGTGCGGTGGTATCCCTTGGGATGGGGACCCCGGATGGTCATGTCTCCCGGGGGTGGGAAGTAGGTGTCGCGCAGGCCGATCGGCGCGAAGATACGTCGATTCATCTCCTCGGCGAGGGGGCGGCCGGTAACCTTCTGTACGAGTAGGCCGGCCAGAATGTAGTTGGTGTTGCTGTACCCCCAACTCGTTCCGGGCGGTGCGTCGGCGGGGTGTTGGAACGCGACGTCGAGCAAATCGTGGGGGTCGGCGTAGCGGTATCTGATCTCTTCGTCATTGACGTGTATTCCGTAATCGGGGAGTCCGCTGGTGTGTTGGAGGAGTTGGCGGATGGTGATGTTGTGGCCGTCGATCCCGTCTCCGCGGACGAGTCCGGGTAGGTAGGTCTCGATGGGGGTGTCGAGTTCGATCTTTCCTTCGGCGACCAGTTGCAGGACCACTACTGCGGTGAAGGTTTTGGTGTTGCTGCCGATTCGTATCTGGCCGTTGGGGGGTACCTCTGATCCGGTGGTCAGGTCACCGACTCCTGCGGTGTAGTTGTGGGAGTTGCCGTTTCGGTCTTGGATGCTTGCGAGGGCGGCGGGTAGTCCGTCCTCGCTCACCAGCGCGTCGAGGGAGCGTTGAACCGCGTCGGACTCGGTGGAGGAAGAACCGACGGTATCGGGACTGAGGGCGGATGACGGCGAGCAGGACGCCAGCGTCATGGCACCGAGGGCCGCCGCGGCAACGACCGAAAAGGTCCGGTGCCGTTTGCGGTCCTGCCGGCGATCTGAGGAAGGGAAGCCCTTTCGAATATTGTTACGCATCAGTAGAACTCCTGAGGATTGGTAGGTTCGGGACATCGTTCGCTCGGGAAGAATTGTTGTTCGATGTTGCGTGCGAAGTCGTGCACGAACATGTTTCCTTCACTTCTCGCACATCGCTGCGTCGACAACTCGCTGTGCTGCTACGAAGGCGTCCTCGCTCATCGGGATGTGATTGAGGGTGAGAGTCACAGCGCGTCCTGTGGTATCGACTCCGCCCGAGGTGCCGAAGCCGGGAATTCCGCCGCCGTGACCCCAGATCTCCTTCCCGCAGGAGCTGTTCACGCGGACTAGTCCGAGTCCGTAGCTGTCCTGCGGGCTCCTGTCGAACGGCACGGTGTGTTTCATCTCGGCGAGCCTGTCATTCGAGACGAGATCGCCGCGTAGCAAAGCCGTGAAGAAAGTGTTGAGGTCGGCGCCCGTTGCGACCATCGCACCTGCGGTGTCGGCCCACGACACGTCGCCATCGGTGACATCGACCTGAATGCCGTCAATCGGGTGATAGCCCTGTGCATGAGAACCGCGGATCTGTGTCTCGCGGGAGGCGGGAAAATAGGTGTCCATCAGTCCGAGCGGATCGATTATGCGGGTGGTGATCTCCTGCGCGGCAGGGCGTCCTGTGACCTTCTCGATGAGCATCCCGAGCAGAATGTAGTTCGTGTTCGAATAGACAGCCTTGTCTTTGGCTGCCGGGCCGGGTGGAAGAGACATCGCGATATCGACCAGTTCAGTGGGGGAGAAGTGCTCCGGTGGTTGTGCGCTTGTCCCCACCAGCAGCTGGCCGGGCTTGATGTCTTCCGGCCGTGCTCCGCCGGCGGCGAGGTAGTCCGTCAGTCCACTGGTGTGCTGCAAGAGATCTCGAATGGTGACTCGGTTGCCGTCGTTCCCGTTGCCTACGACCGTTCCGGGCAGGTAGTGCTCGATGCTCATATCGAGGTCGAGCAGTCCGTCGTCGACGAGTTGCATGACGACGGTCGAGACGAAGGCCTTTGTGTTGCTGCCGATTCGGACCCGCGCATCATCGGGGATAGGCTCGCCGGTGGCGGTGTTTCCCATTCCTGCACGAATGATGCGAGTGCCCCGCGACGGGTCGGAGATCACGAGTTGTGCGCCGGGGATCCCCTGCTCGATGACGCCGTCGAGCGCCTGTTGCACGGCAGCGTCGCTTTGCCGAGTGGAATCAGTGGAGTCAGTGGTGTCACCACATCCGCTCACGCCCAATATGAGGGCTGCAGCGGTGACTGCCGGAAGCACGGTGAGCAGGGGGCGACGTCGAAGGGTGGTCATTGGTTGTGGTCTCCTGTTCGTCGAATCTCGTGGTGAGTTCCACATGCAGAGAACAGTATTGATGTGCGTACGCGTCCTCCATGGTGCGAAGTGCAGTCTCTCGGTGGTGCGTGCCGGAGCGTACGGGGTGTAGCCGGCTGCACCTCGGAGTCCGGCGTCTCGCGGCCGATACTGTCGGTTTGACGAGCTATTTCGGAGTAGGCGGCCTTTGGTGATTGACAGGAGGCCTCAGCGACAAAGGGCGATATCCACCGCGTGTTCGAGTTTTCTCCGGGTGGCGTCGTCGACTACTTGCATGCTGACCGCGATGTTCGCTTCGCGTCCGTCGTCGGTAGCGCCCCCGCGTGTCTCGTATCCAGGGAAACTGCCGCCGTGGCTCCAGGACAGGCCGCCACACGGTAGCGGGCGGCTGACCAATCCAAGTCCGTAGCGGGCATCGGGTCCGAAGGTTTCCTCCGCGGGGACGGTAGTGCGCATCTGGTCGAGTTGGGCTGCGGGGAGCAGTCGTCCGTCGAGGAGTGCGTGGAGAAACTGGTTGAGGTCCGAGGTGGTGGAGATCAATTGCCCTGCGGCCCATCCCCACGAGGGGTCTATCTCTGTGATGTCGACGGGAGGCGCGTCCGATGACTCCCGGTAGTAGCCGCGGGGGTGAAGTTCCGAGATCTTCTCGTCGTATGGTTCAGGAAAGTATGTGTGCTGAAGATCGATCGGCGCGAAGATTCGCCGGTTCATCTCCTCGGCGAGGGGTTTTTCAGTGATCTTCTGTACGAGTAGGCCAGCGAGGACGTAGTTGGTGTTGCTGTACTTCCAACTCGTTCCGGGGGCGAAGTCGGCAGGATGTTCGAGCGCGATGTCGAGAAGTTCGCGTGGGTCGTAGTATCGGACTTCGTCTTCCAGGTAGTTGCTGTAGTTGGGGAGTCCGCTGGTGTGTTGGAGGAGTTGGCGGATGGTGATGTTGTGGCCGTCGATCCCGTCTCCGCGGACGAGTCCGGGTAGGTAGGTCTCGATGGGGGTGTCGAGTTCGATCTTTCCTTCGGCGACCAGTTGCAGGACCACTACTGCGGTGAAGGTTTTGGTGTTGCTGCCGATTCGTATCTGGCCGTTGGGGGGTACCTCTGATCCGGTGGTCAGGTCACCGACTCCTGCGGTGTAGTTGTGGGAGTTGCCGTTTCGGTCTTGGATGCTTGCGAGGGCGGCGGGTAGTCCGTCCTCGCTCACCAGTGCGTCGAGTGAGTGTTGAACCGCATCGTGCCGCGCAGCGACGGTATCGGCGGACGACGAGCACGCACCGAGGGTGACCACGCTGAGAGTCATTGCGACGGAACAGAGGGCGCGGTGCCGTTTCCGGCTTTGTCTTTGGGGTGAGGGAGGTTGGCCCTGTCGACTGTGGCGGCGCATCAGTAGAACTCCTTGGAGAGATTGATCGGTCTGGACACGATCCTGTCTGCTGGAGGATTGGTCGCGCATCGCTCCGACGCGGGAAAACCATCTCCCTCGATCGGGGGAGGCCATCGCCGAGCGGCCCAGTCATACTTGTCGAATCATGATCACAGGACTACGACCGCTGATGCGGGGCTCTACATACTCAGCTGTACTTTTCGCCTTTTGTGGTGTGTTGGCAAGCCTGCCACTTCTGGTGGTTGCGATGTTGCCTGCTCTCGCGTGGCAATCCGCACCCGAGTTCGTCCGGGTGCTTTCGGTCCTGCTCATATGGGTGACTTTGGTAGGAACACTCGGCCTGGTGCATCCTGTGCGACGCGCGCTCATCGTTACTGCCCGCCGACTGCTGCAGGTGTCGCTGCCGAGTCCAGCGCTCGGACACCGTACTCCTAACCTCTCGGAGATTGATCGCTGGCGGGCCCCGCTCTGGATTGTCCTGCATGTCATGGTGGGTTGGCTGGCGGCGCTCGCGACCAGCGTCCTTTTCATCATGGGGATTTCGCTCCCGGGGAACTGGCTCGGCGGCACGGCGCGAATCAGTCTGTTCGATACGTCGGTTGACGTGACGGGTGGATGGACCTGGATCGTGGCGGCCGGCTGCCTCCTGCTTGCGGTAGGAATTTGTGTCCTGGTGGCAACACTGCTGAGATGGCTGGCGCCACGACTGTTGGGGCCGTCCACGGCTGAACGGCTCGCGCTGGCGGAAGAACGTGAACTGCAACTGGCCGAACGTAATCGGGTCGCTCACGAGTTGCACGACTCGATCGGACACACGCTCACCGCCGCCACGATCCAGGCGGCGGTGGCCGGCGAGGTGCTTGCCTCCGATCCTGCCGCAGCGAGGGCCGCCATGCGTAGCATCGAGGAGTCGACACGGGCAGCGCTCGAGGACCTGGACTACGTACTGGGTGTACTTCGCGAGGAGAGGCCTGGGGCTGTACCTTCTCGGACGCTGTCGGACTTGCCTGCGTTAATTGATCGGTTGCGGCATGCGGGGGCGGTTGTGGAGGTGAACCTGTCGGGTGACCTTTCACAGATCCAGGGGACACTCTCTCGCGCGGCGTACCGGATCCTGCAAGAGGGGACGACCAATGCTCTGCGGCACGGGGACAGTGGGCCGATCGAAATCACGGTGGCAGTCGGCTCGGAGAGCGTCGAGCTCAGAGTGGTCAACAGCATCGGGGCAGTGACCGGGGGAAAGGCAGACGTAGTTCGAAGATCAGGGCGCGGCCTGGCAGGTTTGGCCGAGCGCGTGCGACTCTTGAACGGTGAGTTCAAGGCTGGACCGGACGGAGCCCAGGGCTGGCGATTGAGTGTTCAGTTGCCGGTACGGGTGGCACGATGACCGAAGCCAATTGGAGTGAGGACGCCGCCAAACCTGCAAGCATGCCAGTCACCCTGCTGATTGCGGATGACGACGACGTTACCCGCAGCGGCCTGCGTATGCTGCTCGCAGCTCAGCCCGGGATTGTGGTCGTCGGCGAGGCTTCCGACGGTATCGAAGCAGTGGAGCTTTCGCGGCAACTTCGTCCGGATGTGGTGCTGATGGACGTGCGGATGCCGCTGCGCAACGGAATAGAGGCAACTCGGCACCTCCAGGCCGAGTGCACCGAACCGCCGAAAGTCTTGGTAATCACCACTTTCGAAAACGATGGCTACGTCACGGCCGCACTCAGTGCGGGCGCGAGTGGCTTCGTGCTGAAGCGGCTCCCAGTCCCGCAGATCGCAGCGGCGGTACGTGTGGTGGCGGCGGGCGAAGTGATCCTGTTCCCTGCCGCGCTACGCCGGATGGTTACGCCCCGCCCGTTGGTCTCCGCTGAGGCGTTCCCGAATGCAGCGCTGACAGCAAAGGAGGAAGAGGTATTGCGGTTGATGGCCACCGGGCTGTGCAACTCGGATATTGCTCAGGTTCTGGTTGTGAGCCTGGAGACAGTGAAAACGCATGTCGGGAACGTGCTGGCAAAGCTCGGTGCTCAGAATCGGACGCACGCTGTCGTCATCGCCTACGAGTCTGGTCTGGTGGTCCCGGGGTCAGGCACCGATACGGAACCCTGTGCAACTGGCGGTTGATTGCTTTTGTCAGCGTGACCCGGTGAGGATTCGCCGACTGAACCTACAGATCCGTTCCTCTTGCCGAAACGCTCCGAGGCGAAGTCACACCACCGGTCACCAGTGCGTACCGGGCACGAGTCGGGCGGCACGACGGCCGAGTTTGCGGATGCGCGAGCGCGAGTGGTGCTGTCGCGCCGGTGTTGCCGGAGCGTCTGCCGGAGTTTCCTTGTCTACCTGACCCTTTGCCGCCGGAGAATCGGGGAAGGCCTGGTACATCTGGTTGAGAATTCGGTCCTTGGTGTGCGGTGCGAACAGGGTTCCCAGATCACCCAGGGTTCCCAGTGGTACGTCGATGCGTTTGGGGCGGTCGATCAGCGCGCGGATCACCATTGCCGCAGCCTTTTCCGGGCTGGTGATCGGGCCGTTGTTGTATTCGCCGGTCGGAGCGATCATCGGTGTTTCGACCAGCGGCATGTGGATGGTCGTGAAAGTGATTCCGTCCGACAGGGTTTCAGAGGCGGCTACGTCCGAGAAACCGTCGAGGGCGGCCTTGCTCGCCACGTAGGCCGAGAATCTAGGCGTTGCCGCCTGGACTCCCGCGCTGCTGATGTTCACGATGTGGCCGAAGCGGCGAGAACGCATGGTCGGTAACAAGGCGAGCACCAATCGCACAGCGCCGAAGTAGTTCACGGCCATCGTTCGTTCGTAGTCGTGGAAACGATCAGTGGAGTGGTAAATGCCGCGCCGGATGGATCGGCCCGCGTTGTTTACCAACATGTCTACGTGATCGTGTTCTGTCAGAATGCTTTTGATCGTGTGCTGGACCGACTCGTCGTCGGTGATGTCGCAGGGGTAACCGAACGCCTTGCCTCCGACTGATCGAATCTGCTGTACTGCGGCATCGAGTTCGTCGGTGCGGCGTGCGATCAGGAGAACGGTGGCGCCCTTCTGAGCGGCGGCAATGGCCGATGCCTTGCCGATTCCGGAAGAGCCTCCGGTGATCAGAACGATCCGACCCACGAGTGGTCCTTCGGGACTGTTACGTCGTGCGCGATTGGGATCGAGGTTTGCGCGCCAGTACTTCCACAACACAGTGGAGTACGACCCGAACTCGGGGACCGCCAGTCCTGATCCGGCCAGGGCGGCAACGGTTCTCGCGGAGGTGAATGTCGGCGCCATCGTCATGTTGTCGAGTAATGCTGCAGGCATGCCGATGCGATCGAGGAAGACCTTCCGCGCCGATTCTGCCGAATCCATCGGCAATGGCGAGACAAAGGGTTTGGCGATCACGCCCGGCAGGCTGAGTGCGGGCCGGGGCGCTCCGGCGGCCTTGGCGAGTCCGGCATAGATTTCGCGTACCGGTTGAGGTTTCGGATTCACGAGATGGAATGCTTCGCCGTCGTGGCCGGGCGCGTGCATCAATTCGACGAGGGCGGCGGCTACGTAATCGACGGGCACCACATTGGTTGCGCCGAGGTTGGGGATCGGGACGGGGAGTGCTGCAGGTAGTTTCGCGAGTAGCGCCAGTCCTGGAAACAAGTAGTACGGACCGTCGATCTTGTCCATCTCCCCGGTGACGGAGTTGCCGACCACGGCAGACGGTCGATAAACACGCCAGGTGAGGCCTTCTCGTTCTCGAACGAGCTTCTCGGCCTCGAACTTGGTTCGGTGGTACGGAGTGGGAAAGCCTTGACCGCAATCGAAATCGGTTTCGCTGAAGGTTCCCGGGTAGTCGCCCGCAACTGCGACTGATGACACGTGATGAAGGGTGGCTCCCAGCTGTGCGGCAAGGTCGGCCACGGAGCGTGTGCCCTCGACATTCGTCGAAGCCTGCTCGTCTCCGGCGGTGATGTCGTAGATCGCGCCGAGGTGAAGGACGTGGTCGGCAGGCGGGGGAGAGTCGATGCCCAGCCCCGGCTCGGTCAGATCTCCAATGAGTGGATGCACGCGATCGCCGCCGGGAATTGCCGACACCTGTTCTTCGAGTTTGGTTACAGAACCGGCTCTGACCAGCACATGGATCTGAGCAGTTTGATCACGCTCGAGCAGGAGTGGCAGTGCAACTCGTCCGAGAAATCCGGTACCGCAAGTGACGATGTATGTGGCCATAGTCGGTAACTTACTCCAAAGTAAGATCAGCGGCTAGAGGGAAACGAACATCAGTGCGTCATGACACCGTCCTCGGCGTCGAAGTCGATGCCCGCGGAGATGATTCCGGAGAACAAGAACGCGACGGCAAGCGCAAGAGCGGGGATTGCAAGGATCCATTCGAAAATTGTCATGCTCCAAGTCTGACGAAATCAGCTTCGGAGAACATCGCCCTGCGGAGCGATTTAGACGATCAGGCAGTCATCCTCGAGGACGACTGCCCGATCAGGGAAATCCACTAGGTCTGTTGCTGAAGAGTTTCGGGCGCAGTGGGGTGCGCGCTCGTCCTTGCGTCGCGTGACGTGATTTCGGATGAGATGTGGGCGGCCGTTGTTCCGAGGGTGTGAAGGCAATGCGCCGTCCGCCAGTAGACCGGCGCACCATCGTCGAGGCGATGGCGTGGACAGGCCGGCAAACCCTAGGCCGGTTCAGCGCCCGACAAGTCCTCGACCGCATACGGAGTCGTTCCTTCGAACAGAACACCGATCCCGAAAGGATCGGCCATCTCGAGCTTTGACTCAGCGAACCGCAGCAGCCAGGTTCCGTCAGCCCAGATCACCGCCTCAGGTTCGCCGAACAGTGACTCCGTGGCGTCCAACTCCACGAGTTCGGAGTGGCGGAGGCCGAACTGTGGCCCACGCAGCTGTTGACGCAGGTAATCGGCGGCGACTTCGGCAAACTCACCGAACCGGGCCATCACGGTCGCAGCGAGCTCACACACCGCAGACTCCGGCACGGTGGCCGGCTCGATAACCAGACTCACCGGCCTGGAGTCACCGACCCCCTGGACATCGATGCTCGATGTCCAGCACGCCAACGAATCGTCCGAGTCGACACGCGAAAACACTGCTGAGCCGACCACAACACTCTCAGGTAAGTCATCCACGACCCCTAGTCAAACACGGCTCTCCGCAGGATCCCAGGGACTCTTCAGCGACATGATCCAGTCGCGATCAGTGGCCGATGCCGACCTTCGCGTGAACCTTTTTCATCCACACAGGAGCCCACCAGTTCGCTTCGCCCATCAACTTCACGAGCGAGGGCACGAGCAACATGCGGATGATGGTCGCGTCGACGATCAGCGCGACGATCATGCCGACGCCCAGGAACTTCATCACTGACAGCCCTGACATTGCGAAGGCCCCCGTCACCACTATCAGGAGTAAGGCGGCAGCCGTCACGATGCGGCCGGTGCGCTCGGTTCCGAACTTGACCGCTTCCTCTGTCGTCGCTCCCGCGTTCTTGGCCTCGACCATCCGTGACATCAGGAAAACCTCGTAGTCCGTGGACAATCCGAACACCACCGCCAGGATGAGCACGACAAACGTCGCCTCCAGCGGAGTTTGACTGACCCCGAGGAGTTCGACGCCGTGTCCGTCCTGGAAGACGAAGGTGAGGACACCGAAGGTGGTCGCGAGACTCAGGGCTGCCATCAGCACCGCCTTGATCGGCAGCACCACCGAACCGAACGCGAGGAACAACAGGATCAGGGTGGATCCGACCATGATGAGGATCATCACCGGTAGCCAGTGCAGGACGGCGTTGTTGCCGTCGTCGACCATGGCTTGACCGCCGCCGACAAGCAGCACCGTTCCGTCGGGAGCGGAGATCGCACGCAGATCTGTCACTGCGGCGCTCTGTGATTGGGGTGTAGAGCCCTCGCTGTAGAGGGCCTGAACCGCGACGAGTTGATTGGTGCTCGCGACGACGGTCGCCTGACCGATGCCCTCGACTTGACCGGCGGACTCGGCGATCGCTGCACCTTCGGCCGGGGTGAGAGTGTTCCCGTCCTCGGCCTGAAGGATCATCGTTGCGCCATTTCCGGTTTGCGGGAAGTCGTTGACCAACGTGTCCATTGCGACGCGAGCGGGGTCGTTGTCCGGTAGTGCGGTGTACGAGAGCTCTCCCAGCCGGGCGCCGAGCAGCGGCGAGGCCATCACGAGCAGCACAGCCACGATTGTCACCGAGACTGCGACCGGACGCTTCATCACCCACGTGACGACGCGGCCCCAGAACTTGCGCGAGCGTTCCTCGCCGCGTTGCGCCGCATCCTTGCGCCATGTCAGGGCGTTGATGCGATACCCCAGAATGGCAAGTAGCGCAGGCACAGCGGTCAGCGACAGGACGGCCGCGCTCAATACCGCAGCGATCGCGCCGAAGCCCAGAGACCGGATGACGGCCTGGGGGAAAACGAGCATGCCGCTGAACGCACAGATCAGCAGTAGACCCGAGAACATGACGGTGCGACCCGCCGTCAGAACTGTCCGCTGAGCAGCCGCTCCCGGGTCCGAGCCCGAATTCAGTTCTTCACGGAACCGACCGACCACGAACAGTCCGTAGTCGATGGCCAGTCCCAACCCGAGAAGAGAAGCGACGTTGATCGAGAACGAGGACACATCGGTGATCAGCGTGAGGATTCGCAGAACCGCCAAAGCACTCAGGACACTGAGTACACCCACGAACACGGGCACGGCAGCAGCGACGATGCCGCCGAAGATGAAGACCAACAGCACCAGAGTGATCGGAATGGCGATGGCTTCGGCGACCACCAGGTCCTTCTCGAGCTTGGTGTTGAATGCGACGCCGACGACGGTGTTACCCGCGAATTGTGCCTCGGCACCTTCGACTTCGAGCTTCGGCAGGAGATCGGCGAAGGTGGCGGGCGTGACGCCCGAGTCCGGTGCCAACGTGATCGCAACGGCCGCCATGGATCCGTCGTTCGAGAGCAGGCTGGCCTTCGCTGCGGCGTCTGTTCCCCAATACGATTTCACCGAAGCGGTCGGCACTTCGGTTTTGAACTGGTCGATGGCGGCTGTCACTGCCGGCCCGATGTCGTCCAGAGTCTTGCCGTCCGTGGGCGAGTAGATCGCGATGATGTCCGGGGTCTGCGGTCCGAGATTGTCTTCGATGATGTCGGCGACCTTCGCGGAGTCGCTGCCCGGATCGATGAAGCCGCCCTGGCTGAGCTTGCCGAACACTCCGAGTCCCCACACCCCACTGATGAGAACTATCAGAACCGCGAGGCTCAGTACCCACCATTTCCGGGCGACGACGGTTTGGGCCCAGCGTGTCATGTATCAACTCCGGTGTGTGGGGGCGTCTGGCCAGATCGACTGTAGTGGGCGTTTGGTCTTGAATCGGAAACGTCATGCATACTGCTCGAAGCACTTGCAAGCCACGCGTGTGGGGGAAGCCGGTCCGAATCCGGCGCTGACCCGCAACGGTAGGTCGATTCTCGGTAGTCACCGAGTGTCGGCAAGCCCGATTACCCGCCGCGCGGTGTGCGACATCCATTCGTCGTGGTCTACGAAAAGGAAGTCCAGCAGGAGCTCTGGCCGAGGATCAGCGTGCGGGCGGAGTTGTCTGTCGGATCCTCATTCGTGGCTCAGAGCCCTTACGAGGTCCCCGTGTCACTTCAGTTCTCCCCGTCCCGCGCCGCCGCTGTTCTCATCGCGGTCGCCTTGGTTTCGGCAGGTTGTTCCAAAGGTCAGGAATCAGAGTCGGCGTCTGCTGCGGAATCCTTCGCACAGCCGGTGTCCGTGACCAACTGCGATCGCGAGATGACCTTCGATTCGCCGCCGCAGCGCATCGTGTCTTTGAACGGACACGTCACCGAAGCCCTCATCGAGATCGGCGCGGGTGATCGGATTGTCGGGCGGGCGTACAGCGACAACCCGCCAACTGCCGAGACCGCCGATGTATTCAACAAGATTCCCAGCCTTTCCGATACGTTCCCCAGCATGGAGCAGGTCCTCGACGTCGATCCGGACTTCGTGGTCGGAGGAATGACCAGTGCCTTCAACGAGAAGCAAGGCCGTTCCCGAGACGCTTTCGGCGAGCGCGGAATCAACACCTTCCTCTTCTCGGAATACTGTGGCACCGGGTTCCCCGACATCGGATTGCTCGAGAACGACTACACGCAACTCGGTCGAGTCCTGGGCGTCGAAGATTCCGCCCGCGAGGTCGCAGAGGAGATCAGCGATGGTCTCGATTCCGTCCGCGCTTCGGTCGGAGACGCGGCGCCGGTACCGACCTTCTTCTACGACAGCGGTGACCAGGTTCCGACGACCATCGGCGGAGTCGGCGTCGGTCAATTGGTCGCGGAATACTCCGGCGTCTCGAACATCTTCGCCGAAGGGACAAAGCCCTACATCGACGCATCGTGGGAAGCTGTTGCCGAGCGTGCACCCCAGGCGATCGTGGTCATCGACTACGGCGACAAGACCGCCGAGCAGAAGATCGACTTCCTCCGTGCCCAGCCGTTGATGGCGACCACCCCTGCTGTGCAGCAGAACCGGTTCGTCGTGGTTCCTCTCGCTGACCTGTTCGAGAGTTCACGGTTGGTGCGTTCGGCACAGACCATCGCAACAGCCTTCCATCCAGGCGCTGACGCGGCGAAGTGACCCGCACGCGTTACGGGTACGGCGCCCTGCTTGTCGGCTTGGCGGTCGCCTTGGCGATCGTCCTGGGGTTGGCCGTCTCCTTGGGATCGGTTCGCATTCCCGTCGGTGACGTCTGGGCGATAGTCGGAGCCCGTTTGGCGCCAGGGACTTTCGAGACGTGGTGGACCGCGGCGCGGGAGTCGATCGTGATCGACTCCCGCCTGCCACGTGCACTCACTGCCGCGGTAGTGGGTGCTTCGTTGGCCATGGCAGGTGCAGTTGCTCAAGCTGTCACCCGTAATCCGCTTGCCGATCCGTATCTGCTCGGAGTCTCGTCGGGCGCGGGATTCATGGTGGTGCTCGTGTCGGTGCTGGGTTTCGGCGCCGGCCTCCTCGGGGTTTTCACGATTCCGGTCGCAGCATTCGCCGGGGCGATGATCCCGTTGTTTCTCGCACTGCTGATCGGCGGCCGGTATCCGCAGCCGACCGCGATCATTTTGGTGGGTGTCGCGCTCGCCCAGATATTCTCGGCGCTCATCACCTTTTGCATCCTGGTATTGGCCGATGATCGGCACGTGACGTCGGTGATGCACTGGATTGCCGGCGGATTCGGTGATGCACGATGGTCGACGCTGATCTTCCCGACGATCACACTGGTCGTCGTCGGCACAGCCCTTCTGTTCAGTTCGCGATGGATGGACGTTTTGCAGACCGGTGACGACGGGGCTGCTGCACTCGGTATGAACGTCCGACGGTTCCGTGTGTTGTCCTTGCTCGCGGTCTCCGTACTGGCGGGCGCAGCAGTCAGCGTTGCCGGTGGAATCGGTTTCATCGGTCTGCTGATCCCGCATCTGGCCGGCTTCATCGTCGGCACCAGAGCAATTCGACTGCTCCCTGCTGCAGCCCTGCTGGGCGCCGTCGCGATGGTTGCCGCGGATACCGCTGCGCGCTCGGTGGCACAATCCACTGAAGTTCCGGTCGGAGTGATCACGGCCCTCGTGGGTGCACCGATCTTCGTCTGGATGCTCTACCGGCAGTATCGGAGGCTCGAGCAGTGACACAGGCCAGAACAGTGACACTCCCGAAAGACTCCGAAACTGCGCCCCTGCTCGAACTCGTCGAGACCCGGGCGCGGCTCGGAAATCGCGAAGTGTTGCGCGGCATCACTTTCGCAGTCAAGTCCGGTGAAATATTGGGCTTGGTCGGGCCGAACGGCAGTGGCAAGACGACGGCGCTGCGCTGCTGCTACAACGCTTTGACGCCGACAGGTGGCGCAGTTCTGATCGATCAAGTCGACTCGACGACGCTCTCGCGTAAGGACATCGCCCGAACTGTCTCGGCAAGTGTTCAAGAACCCACTGTCTCGGCAGGACTTTCGGTTCGTGAATCGATCGCGCTCGGACGAACTCCGCACCGCAGCTGGTTGGACCGAAGCACGGAGCGCGATACCACCATCGTGGACCGGTGCATCGAGCAGGTCGGTTTGGTCGAGCTTGCCGGACGAGACGTATCGACCCTGTCGGGTGGTGAGCGGCAACGTGTCTCGATAGCTCGCGCATTGGCTCAGGAGCCCAAGGTTCTGTTGTTGGACGAGCCGACCAATCATCTCGATCTTCGTCACCAGTTGATCGTGATGGAACTGCTTACCGAACTTGCGTCGGCGGGGCTCGCAGTTGTGGTCACGATGCACGATCTACGGTTGGCAGTCGAGTACTGCGACAACCTTGCCGTGCTCACCGAAGGTGAACTCCGCGCGTGTGGGTCTACGGTCGAGGTGTTGGACGAGCCGTTGTTGGCCGAGGTTTTCGGCATCAGGGCGCGAGTCGAACGCGGAGTACGTCCGCGGATGGAGATATTGGGGCTGGCATGACGGAATCGGTGGCCGGGATCTACGCCCGTATGGCAGTAGCTGTGCCGTTCTTCGACAACCTGAGCGCGTATCCGGATACGGTGCCCGCGGTGTTGATGACCGACCCCCAGTGGTTGGCAGCACGTGTCGCCGATACGGCAGAGCGATGGGGGAGTGCGGACAGTCGAGTGAACGGCACGTTGTGGTGGTACTCGGCCAGCTCGACGCTGACCGGCATTCCGATCGGAACCGGGATGGTCACCGGGTTCGCGGCCGATCCATCGTTGGACGGTGGGCGGATCTTCTTGCGTGACAACGGCTATCTGGGCGGTTTTGCTGCCGGATCGGTCATTCCGATCTCGCGGAGTGTGGCGGAGTTGGGCCACGCGATGTTCCGCTCGCTCAATCCCGTGATCGAGGTACTCGCCGAGGTGTCCGGCGTTCGGCAGCAGGCGCTGTGGGCGATCACGACGGACTCCATCGCCAATCGCAGCCTCGATGCCGCCGGTAATGCGCGGGAGCGCGGAAGTGCATTTGCGGCTGGCCTGATCGAAGTTCTCCGCGGTGAGAACCCGGGCATTCCGGTCCCGCGTTTCGTGGACGTGGATCGCAGAGAATCTGCTGTGCGCGTGGGTAATCCATTGACGCCGGTGGCATTCGGGCGACGCAGATTCACGCAGCGGGCGTCGTGCTGCCTGATCTACGAGGTACCCGGTGAAGGCAAATGCACCAGTTGCCCGAAGCGCGCACCCGAAGATCGGGTGCGCGCCTTGGCTGCTCTGGTGTGACTGTGGGTGGGCGGATTCAGGTGTTATCGGATCAGTGAGCTGCGACCTTGGAACGGTCGAGTCCCAGCGCGTCGGTCATCGTGAAGAACAGGTCCGTCTGGTCCGTGAGACCGCTGACGTTGGCCGCATGCGGGCCGAAAGCTGCTACGCGCAACTGAGTTCCGGTGTGTCCTTCGGACTCGACGGCCGGATCCTCGGACGTTCCGTAGCTGATCGTCATCTCCGAGCCGTCCTTCGTGGTCAGCTTGCGGGTCAGGCCGGGGTAGACGATTTCCTGGGCGCGCTCGACCGGGATGTTCTGGTCCTTGGCGATGGTGGCGATGTCGTCGGCGCTGACATTGGTGACGATCTGGCTGGTGTGAGCGTGGTCGGCTGTGACGATGACCAGGGTTTCTCCGTCGGTCTTCGCGAATTCGAGTGCCTTCTGCACAGCTTCGTCGAGGTCGACGGTTTCACCGATCTGACCGCATGCGTTGGCTGCGTGATCCTGCTTGTCGATCGAGGCACCTTCGACCTGGAGGAAGAATCCGTTGTCGTTGACCTTCAGTAGGTCGATGGCCTTCTGAGTCATGTCCGCGAGCTTGGGCACGTCGGAGGTTCGCTTGGGGTTGTCGACGCAGGTTTCGGCGGGTTGCAGGTAACCGTCACGGGTGGCGACAGAGCCTTCCCAGCGGACGGGCATGTTGCCGTCGGCGAACAAGCCGAGCACGGGTGCATCCTGATCGGCCTTGCCGACCTCGTTCATCTCGGCGGCGTTCTTCACCAGCTGGTAGCCACGGGCGGCGGCCTGCTCATTGAGCGTCTTGCCCTGCCAGTCACCGGCTTTCGCAGTCTCGGCGAAGGACTTGGCGCCGCCGGCAAAGGTGACGTCGGCGCGGGTGTCGAGGAGCTGTTCGCTGATCGATCCCTTGCCGCCGTTCTCGAGGGCGTTCTCCGGGCAGGACTTGGACGTCGCCTCCGGTCCGTAGCACTTGCGGCCACTGACGTGCGCGACCTGCACTGCGGGGGTGGCGTCCTGCACCTCGGCGGTGGAGACGTTGCCGGTGGCCTTGCCGTTCGCCTTGGCGATCTCGAGGACGGTCGACTGGGCCTGCCCCTTGATGTCGACCGAAATCGCGCCGTTGTAGGTCTTGGTGCCGGTGGACCATGCCGATCCGCTGGCTGCGGAGTCGGTGACGTAGTCGGGCTTGCCGTCCTTGGTCAGTGCGTAGTGCGTGTACTGGCCGGTGATCGGCAGGGCGTCGAGGCCGGGGAAGCTGCCCGCAGCGCCTTCGGCGTAGTTGCGTGCGGCGGTGATCTCCGAGTCGCCCATGCCGTCCCCGATCAGGAGGATGACGTTCTTCGCGCCGGAGGCATTGACGGCGTCGCGCACTGCGGCCGACTGATCACCGTCGATGCGACGAGCGCCACCGTTCGAGGACAGTTCGCCGGTCGCGGCGCGATCGACGGTCGCGCCGTTCGAGCCGGTGGCCTCGTCGGCGCTGCTGCTGCAGCCGGCAGCGGCCAGAACGGCGACGGCGCCGGCGACGGCCGTCAACCTACGTGTGTTGCGCGAGAACGACATACGAGTAGTACTCCTGGAAACAGTATGGATGGAGATTATGAACGCCGCTAATGATCTGGGGCGAAAGTGAACGGAGTGCAGACATGCGTACATCTGAATGTGACGAGACGGTGAGGGTTGAGATTCGCTCTGTTGACTGTGGGTGAGTGACCTGTCAGACTGAATCTGCATCGAACATCAGTTCGATGCATGTGGTGCGTCTTCCCTTTCGGCATCCTCGAGCAGTCGGTCGTCCCTGACGGCCGACTCGATCAGGTGCGAGGTCAGTGTGGGTTGGGGAAATGGGCCGCCGACGTGGTCCGAGATGGAACGGGTGCTTTCCGGACGACCCGGCCGTGTGGAACACGAGGATTTGTTTCCGGGCGATGGAAGCGACAGCCCCGCCTGGTCAAGAAAGCGCGGCGAGTACCACGCGGGCGAGCTCACCCGTGGTGCCGGTGTAGTTCCTTACGCAGAACTGCACGCTCACTCGGCCTTCAGTTTCCTCGACGGTGCATCACCGCCGGAAGAGCTGGTCGAGGAAGCAGTGCGTCTCGGGCTCGAAGCTATCGCCGTCACCGATCACGACGGCTTCTACGGCGTGGTGAGGTTTGCGGAAGCCGCACGTGAATGGGGAATGCGCACCGTGTTCGGGGCCGAGTTGTCTCTGGATTCGGTACCCAGAACCGGCACGGCAGATCCCGGTGGAACGCACCTCCTGGTACTTGCCCGTGGGCAGGAAGGGTATCGCCGGCTCTCGCGGGAGATCGCCGCCGCGCATCTGGCGGGCGGCGAGAAGGGCAAACTGCAGTACGACTACGACGTGCTGACCGAAGCGGCCGGTGGCCACTGGCAGATCCTGACCGGGTGCCGGAAAGGTCATGTGCGGCAAGCCTTGACGTCGGGTGGTCGCGAAGCAGCGGCGGATGCCTTGGGGGATCTGGTCGAGCGTTTCGGGGCGGAGCGAGTGTCGGTGGAACTCACTCATCATGGGTTGGCGGAGGACGACGAGCGCAATGCCGTTCTGGCCGAATTGGCGAGAGAGCATGGACTACGTACGGTGGCGACCACCGCCGCGCACTTCGCCGCTCCTCCGCGTCGACGCCTCGCCATGGCAATGGCGGCTGTGCGGTCGCGTCAAAGCTTGGACGAGGCAGCAGGATGGCTGGCCCCTACCGGCGGAGCGCACCTGCGGTCCGGCGCGGAGATGGCGGCACTGTTCTCGCTCTATCCCGAGGCTGTCAGTGGTGCCGCCGATCTTGGTCGTGAGTGCGCTTTCGATCTCAAGCTCATCGCGCCCAAATTGCCACCGTTCGACGTTCCCGCCGGGCATACCGAGGCGTCGTGGTTGCGTGAGCTCACCATGGTGGGGGCGCTGGAACGCTACGGACCGCCGGAAGGTGCACCGAAGGCATACAAACAGCTCGAACATGAACTTGCCATCATCGAGGGATTGAACTTTCCCGGATATTTCCTGGTGGTGCATGACATCGTGTCGTTCTGCAAGAACAACGACATCCTCTGTCAGGGAAGAGGTTCCGCTGCGAACTCGGCGGTGTGTTACGCGATCGGCATCACCAATGTCGATCCGGTTCGCAACAAACTGCTGTTCGAGAGGTTTCTTGCGCCTGAACGTGACGGCCCGCCGGACATCGACGTGGACATCGAGTCCGACCGCCGGGAAGAGGCGATCCAGCACGTGTACGCGAAGTACGGGCGTACGTATGCCGCGCAGGTAGCCAATGTCATCACCTATCGAGGAAAGTCGTCGGTGCGGGACATGGCTCGGGCGCTGGGCTTTTCGCAGGGCCAGCAAGATGCGTGGAGTAAGCAGGTCGGCCGGTGGGGCGGTATCGACAAGAATGCGGATACCGATATTCCGCGTCCGGTACTCGAACTGGCGGCGCAGATCGAAGGCTATCCGCGGCACCTCGGTATCCACTCGGGCGGCATGGTCATCTGCGATCGTCCCATCGCCGACGTCTGTCCGGTGGAGTGGGCGCGAATGGCCAATCGTAGTGTCCTGCAGTGGGACAAGGACGACTGTGCTGCCGCTGGGCTGGTCAAATTCGACCTGCTCGGCCTCGGCATGCTTTCTGCTTTGCACTACATGATGGATCTGGTGGCCGAACACAAAGGCATCACAGTCGATCTGGCGCAACTCGATCTGTCGGAAACGGCGGTGTACGAGATGCTGCAGCGGGCAGATTCGGTGGGGGTGTTCCAAGTGGAATCACGTGCGCAGATGGCGACACTGCCGCGTCTGAAGCCTCGAAACTTCTACGACCTGGTAGTCGAGGTCGCGCTCATCCGTCCGGGGCCGATTCAAGGCGGATCAGTGCATCCGTACATTCGTCGGCGCAACAAACTCGAACCTGTGTCCTACGACCATCCGTCGCTCGAGAAGGCACTCGAACGCACGTTGGGGGTTCCGCTGTTCCAGGAACAGTTGATGCAGATGGCCGTCGACGTTGCGGGCTTCACGCCGTCCGAGGCCGATCAATTGCGTCGGGCAATGGGATCGAAACGCTCCACCGAGAAGATGGAACAACTGCGCGCGAGGTTCTATCAGGGCATGCGAGACCTACACGGCATCGGTGACGAGGTTGCCGACCGGATCTACGAAAAGCTGTATGCATTCGCTAATTTCGGTTTCCCGGAAAGCCATTCACAGAGTTTTGCCGCGCTGGTCTTCTACTCCTCGTGGTTCAAACTTCATCATCCCGCTGCGTTCTGCGCCGGACTTCTGCGCGCGCAGCCCATGGGTTTCTACTCGCCGCAGTCCTTGGTTGCCGATGCGCGCCGGCACGGAGTGCAGGTACACGGTGCAGACATCAATGTCAGCCTCGCGCATGCCACCGTCGAGGCAGGTGGATTCGAGGTTCGGCTGGGGCTGGGGGAAGTGCGCAACATCGGCGATGCACTCGCCGAGAAAATTGTCGAACAGCGCGACCTCGGTGGACCGTTCACGTCGTTTCTCGATCTGACCGGGCGGGTGGAACTGACTACCGCACAAGCTGAATCGCTGGCGACCGCCGGTGCGCTAGCCAGCTTCGGTATCTCGCGTAGAGAAGCGCTGTGGGCAGCGGGCGCTGCGGCGGGGGAGCGCCCCGACCGCTTGCCCGGTATCGGTGCGTCGGTCACAGCTCCCACCCTGCCCGGCATGAGCGACGTCGAATTGGCGGCGGCGGATGTCTGGGCGACAGGAGTATCTCCCGACACGTACCCGACACAATTCCTCCGCCCACAGCTCGACGCGCTCGGCGTGGTGCCGGCGTCGAGACTTCTCGACATCCCGGACGGTGACCGTGTGCTGGTGGGGGGAGCAGTCACACACCGGCAGCGTCCGGCCACAGCTGCGGGCGTCACGTTCATCAACCTCGAGGACGAAACCGGCATGGTCAACGTCGTGTGTTCGGTGGGGTTGTGGGCAAAGTACCGAAAATTGGCAAATACGGCGCCGGCGTTGCTTATTCGAGGGAAGGTGCAGAATGCAGAAGGCGCTGTCACCGTCGTGGCAGACCGGATGCAGCTGATGGATCTGCGAGTAACTGCTAAATCGCGAGACTTCCGTTAACGCCTGATTCTGGCCACCGTGTTAGTGCCGAGAGACAGATTTGTGCCGAGAGGACAAATGTGGAGCTCAACTCTGACCTCCGAGCATATGGTGCGGGTCACATTTGCTCCCTAGGGTTGTCGCTTGAGCGCGATCGATTCACCACACGCAGCCGCGGTCAGTTGCCTTGCGCGTGAATATCGTCGCCTTCCAAACGCGCTGAACCAAAAGCACTTCGAGTCGAAGAGGAACTTCATGAGCACAGCGATTCTCGTCGCACACGTACACCCCGCCGATCCGTCTTCGGAGGATGCGTTCAACCGCTGGTACGACGACGTGCATATTCCGCAGGTCGTCGAACGAGTGCCCGGAGTTGTCTCCGCCTCCAGATTCTTCCTGGCGGATGTGCAGTTGCTGCCCGAGGATGCATTGCCCGCGCGCCGCTACCTGAGCATCTATCAACTCGACACGGAAGATCTCGCGGGCACCGCGCAGGCGTTGGGAAGTGCTTTGGGCGACGGAACTCTCGACATGTCCGAGGCCATCGCGACCACCGGTGACACCGGACCCGAATTGCTTTTCTACGTCCCGACCGAGAATTGAAGGGGAACGCTGACATGTCCGATCTTCTCGCGAACAAAGTTGCAATTGTCACCGGCGCAGGTGCCGGAATCGGCGCCGCCATTGCCCGGGCATTCGGGGCGGAGGGCGCGAGGGTCGTGGTCTCCGACATCAACGGTGGCGGAGCACAGGCAGTGGCGGACTCGATCGACGGAGCTATCGCTGTCACAACTGATGTCACCGACGAACAGCAGGTCAAGGATCTCGTCGCCAGAGCGGTCGAAGAGTTCGGCGGACTGAACGTCGTAGTACCCAACGCCGGTATCGCCACCACGACCCCGCTGATCGAGACCTCGTTCGAGGACTGGCGGAAAGTGATGTCGGTCAACCTCGATGGAGTGTTCTTGACAGTGCGTCATTCGCTGCCCGCTCTCGTCGCATCCGGTGGCGGTTCGATCGTGAACATCTCGTCGATCTCGTCGACCACCGGCTCGCCTTTGATCGGCAGCTATGCCGCAGCCAAAGCAGCAGTTCGCAATCTCACCGAAACCCTGTCAGCCGAACTTCGCTTCCACGGAATCCGCGCGAATGCATTGCTGCCCGGATTCATCGATACCGACCTGGTCAAGAGTCACCAGCAGGATTTCGAGAATGCCCTCGGCCTCGAGTCCGGGGGATTCGACGACCTGATGGTCACTAAGCAGACGCGCTACGGCCGGACCGAGGAAGTTGCCGCCGCCGCAGTGTTCTTTGCGAGCGACCAGTCGTCGTGGTGCAACGGCAGCAGCCTGGTTCTCGACGGAGGGTTCACCGCTTCTCTCCTCTGAGCAGCAGAACCCTTTCCGAACGTCACCCGATCACCATTCGTGCGAGGATCCACACCATGACCAACCGCGCCGTGTACGTACTCCCGCCTGGAGGATTGAACAACCTCGAATCGAGGACGATCGAGACCCCGGGCCCGGGTGCGGGTGAGGTGACGATCGCGATCCACGCGAATTCGCTCAACCACCATGACTACCTCGTGGCGACCGGAGAGATAGCGACCGACGGTCCGCGGATCCTGTTGTCCGATGCTGCCGGGGAGGTCGTTGCGGTCGGAGACGGCATAACGCAGTTCAGCGTCGGAGATCGCGTGATGAGCACCTATTTGCCGCATTGGCGGAGCGGCACACCGGATTTCGACGGATTCGGAAATTCGCCGGGTGACGGTGTCGACGGGTTCGCCCGCGACACCGTCACCGTGCCGGTATCTGCTGTGACAGTGATGCCGCGAAACTACACCTACGAGGAAGCCGCTACCTTGCCCACCGCAGGTTTGTCAGCGTGGCGCGCACTATTTGCCGGAGTCCCGATCATCCCAGGGTCGTCGGTGTTGATCCCTGGGACCAGCACGGTAGCGTTGTTTGCCGTCCAGCTGGCCAAAGCTGTTGGAGCCCAGGTGATCGCAACCTCGTCGGCCCCCGACAAGATGGCTCGATTGACCGAACTCGGTGCCGATCACGTGGTCAACTACCGCGAGCGCCCGGACTGGGGATCGGAGGCGATGCGGCTCAGCGGCGGAATCGATCTCGTCCTCGACGTCGGCGGGCCTTCCACGCTCGGTCAATCTCTCGCGGCAGTCCGACCCGGCGGGCGGATCTGTGCGCTGGGAATCATGAACGGCCCGTCGTCGTCGATCGACCTGACTTCGCTACTGACCAAACAGGTCACCATCGAAGGTGTTCTGGTGGGCAGTCGTGCACATCAGGAGGAGATGGTCGCCGGGCTGGAGAGCCTGGCGCTTCGTCCCGTCATAGATTCTTCCTACAGCCTCGACCACCTCGCTGACGCTTTCGAGCAGCAGAAATCCGGGCAGGCCTACGGCAAGATCGTCATCACAAACCCTTGATCGCTTGCCGGTCCCAACGGGGATCGGTGAGGATTTCCGCCGAGTCGCCGACAAATGCACGTGCGGCAGTCTGGTCGCCGCTCAGGGTGAATCTCAGCCACGCGGTGAGGTAGCCCCGGAATCCTTCGCCATCTGCGGCCCAATTGTGGCCGACGCCAAGCAGTCTGCCGCGGACCGCCGGTCCGGCGGTTTTGTCGAAGTACTCAGCTTGCGGATCGGCGGTGGAGACCGGGTCGTCGGCGCCGGTCATGAAGAACGTCGGTCCGGTCAACTGGGCCACGTCGATCACGTCGACAGGTCGCGAGGCCCACCACGGGTCCGGCAAATCGAGCACCGCTGTGGCGGTGATCAGATTCGCCGACTGAGTTGCAGCGTTGATCGCGCCGCCTGCCCCCTGGGAGTGGCCGACCGAGGCAATGTTTTCGGTGTCGATCCTCTGGTGAAAAATGCTGTCAGCGTTGGTGTTCTGATCGACGATGTAATGGGCGGCACCCAGAATCTCGGTACCGTCGCCGGTCACGCTGCTGTCGGCCACCACAACGACAAAACCCCAAGAAGCGAGATGCTGCAGGAGCGCTTCGTACTCTTCGTAAGTCGCATAGCTGCCGTTGCCGAAGGTGACGACGGGATGCCGATTGCCATCAGACGACAAGCCGGCTGGGTAGAACAGTTGGTACCCGGGAACTGAATCGGCAGCCACTTCATGCGCACCCTTGGCTGCATACAGATCGCTGATCGATTCCGACGCGATGGATTCGGTGGTCGCGACTTCGGGAGTTGTCGGAACCCCCGCGGTGGCATGAGTGACGGCACCGGAGAGTGCCAGCAGACACGATGCAGTCACGACGGCGAACGAGTACGTGGTTCGAGAAGGCATGGGCACAAGTATGTCTTGTACGGTCGCGGTCGGTCAGGCCGAGACGGGTGTGTGCCGATCTTCGCCGATTCGATCTCGAATGAGGAAGACGGCGATCACCCCGAAGACGACCAAGAGGACCGTCAGTAGAGAGGTGATGGCGGCGGCGCCGCTCACTTCCGTGGTCACCGAAGTGTCCAGCCCGCCGGTCGAGAGAATTGTGGTGGGGTCGGTGAGGCCGTGTAACACGATTGCGGCCCAGATCGTGCCCGTCACACGCATTGTCAGGTACATGCACATACCGAAACCGAAGGTGTAGACCACGGTGACCAGAACGGTTGACGCCTTCATCCCGGCGATGAGGTTGACGGTGTGCATGAGTGCAAACACCAGTGAAGACACGACGGCGACAAAGCGCTCGCGGTGGCCGGCGTCGCGCAGCATCTTCACTGCCAGGCCACGGGTGGCCAATTCCTCGGTCAGGCCGACGCACGCACCGAGCACCAGCAGGGCGATTACCTCGCCGGTGGTCCAGGCGCTCCAATCGGTTCCCGCCAGATGCGCAACAATGGCGGCGACCACGATGATCGGACCGATCCACATCCAACCGCGCCCACGAATGGGTTGTGGGCCGAAGACGCCGCGCAGCCAGCCGACCTTTGTCGTGAAAACCAGCAGGGCGATCCCGCCGATCGCGATGGGCAATGCGACGCCGAGGAGGATGCTGGAGGCGCTTGCCACGACATTGTCCGTGTCGATCTGGTCTGCAAAAACCCTGGAGGTAACCTGCCCGACAGCAAGATAGAACGCCAGGTAGACGACGATCAGCAGGAGCACTTTCCATACGGTGGGGCGACTCCAAAAACCGGACTTTTCGGGAACCGTATTGGTCATTGTCAGATCGTAAAGGGAGCTGCACGAAAACGCCCGGGTACCGTCTATTCGGACAGCAGCGAACACGAAGGCAGGCGCAGAAGAAATGTTGGAAGTCGATTTGAATGCACTGGACACGGCTTTGGCAGCGGGTGAGCCGTTGATCGACGTCCGTGAGGCCGACGAGTTCGCTCAGGTCCGAGTTCCCGGTGCGACGCTCATTCCGCTCAGCGAATTCGTCTCTCGCGTGGGTGAAATTCCGGACGCGGAAACGGTGTACATCATCTGCGCCGTCGGTGGTCGGAGCTTGCAAGCCGCTGAGTATCTGCAGGCTCGCGGCATCAATGCCGTTTCGGTGGCCGGTGGAACGATGGCGTGGTACCAGTCGGGGCGCCAGGTCGAGACCGGCGAATAGTGCGTAACTGTTGGGGCAGCTCCCGTTTACGGAGCTGCCCCAACACGTCACTTCCGCCAGAACAGGTGGTGCGTCACGCCGCTCGGGCTCGGCACAACGTCGAGGTTGAAGCGGTCGAGTAACTCGTCAGGTGTCTCCCACAGTCGTAGACCGGATCCGAATTCGATCGGGGAGACAGCGATGTGCATCGTGTCGACCAGATCGGCGTCGAGGAATTCACGGATAGTGCTGACTCCGCCGCCGAGTCGAACGTCCTTGCCCTGCGCTGCCTCACGTGCCTGCGCGAGGGCCGTCGCGGGGTCGGCGTCGACGAAGTGGAATGTCGTGTCCGATAGCGTGAACGACGGCCGCACGTGGTGGGTCAAGACAAAAACCGGGGTGTGGAACGGTGGCTCGTCGCCCCACCAGCCCTGCCACTCGAGATTCTCCCAAGGGCCGCGGTAGGGTGAGAATTTGTTGCGGCCCATGATTTCGGCGCCGATGTTGTTGGAGAAGTCCCGCGTGAAATAGTCGTCGAGGCCTCGGCTGCCGCCGGGATCGGTGCGATTGGGCCAGCTGGCCGTAGCTCCTGCCCACGCAAACATTTCACCGTGGTCCAGGCCGAACGGGCTCTCGAAGCTCTGGTCCGGACCGCAGGCTATTCCGTCACTGGAAACGCCGAAATTCTGCACTCGCAATAACTGACTCACCGTGTACTCCTGCTCTCGACAATGGTCTACGTGAGTACAGACCGTACGGCGAGCCAAAACTCATCGGTGCGAATTCATGCAGCCGCCGGTAGAACTCCACTGCGGATCGACCGGACGGTCCTGACCGCGACGGTTGCCCAGATGGGGATCAGTACGGTCAGCAGGGCAAGTGCGATTCCCAGGATCAGGGTGGAACCGGTGGCGACTCCGAAGGCATTCGCTCCGACGGCACATGCTCCGATGGGGAAGGTGAAGCTCCACCAGCCGAGCGAGAAGTCCAAGCCGCGGCGCAGTGCGTGGATGGTGACGACGGTGACGGTGACAAACGCGATCACGCCGATGATTCCGACGACGGTTCCGTAGGCGATCCCGAATTCGTGCAGGGTGTCGGCATGCTCGGGGCTGAGTGCATGCCGTGAGGCGGCGGCCAACAGGTTGGATGCCGCGATCGACTGTCCGATCACGCCCAACGGAATCCACAGTGAGGGAATGGCATTGAACGGGATCACGTCGACGCCGGCCGAACGGTTGCGTGCGAACTGCCTGGCGACGGCTACCAGAATGCCGATGGCGGCGGTCAGCGCCAGAGCGAACAGGATGTAGCAGAAAACCAGTACCGCGATGCGTGGAGCGCCTTCGGGCATGTGGGTGCTGACCGCTGCGCCGGTGGTGGCCGAGACCATCGGAGGTACGACGGGCATGAGCCAGAACGGCATTGCCGTCGCCATCCCGGCATCTCGAACGAGTCGAATCATCATCACGACGTAGGTGACCAGGCCGAGTGCCGTGCCGAGTGTCCACAGTGTCAGCGACACGGTGATCGCCACGTCGTGGCCGAGGAAGTCCGGGCCGGTGATGCCGGTTGCGGATCCCACGGTCAGCAGTGCCATTGCGACGGCGCCGTAGAAGGGGAACATCGCGGGGCTGTGCAGGTAGGCGAGGGCCTGACATCGATGTTGTGACCAATGGGTGGCAAATGCTCCGATCAAGGCGCACAGTACGAGAACCGCCAGAACCCAGAAGATCTCGGAGACCAGTTTCAAGCCCTCGATCTCCGGTTCGAGCGAAGCGGCGGCCACCGACACGATTCCCGTTCCCATCGCTGCCGCGAACCAGTTCGGAGTGATGTGGGCGAAGGTGGAACTCGTTGTGGTGGTCATGTATTTCACTGTCGTCTCATCCGGTCCGTACCGGTAGACCGGTTGTTCTTGAATGCCCACAAACTCGCCTTGTGGGTCTAATCTTGGGACTATGTCGTTGTCTCCTCGGGTGCCGGAACTCAGTGCCCTCGACGTCCTCCTTTCCGTAGGGCGTCTGGGCAGCATGGGTGCTGCCGGCCGGGAGCACGGACTCAGTCAGCAGGCGGTCAGCGCCCGGGTGCGTTCGGTCGAACGCCAACTCGGAATCAAGGTGTTCGATCGAGCGGCGACCGGTGTTCGTCCCACCGCCGAGGGCGGTCTGATTCTCGAGTGGGCAAGTCACATCCTCGTCAGTGCCGAGGAAATGGCATCGGGAGTTGCCGCACTTCGCGGTGAACGTGATGCTGCCGTCACGGTTGCCGCCAGCATGACCATCGCCGAGTATCTGGTTCCCGGATGGACGGTCGCGATGCGGCACAAGTTCCCCAACGTCGTGGCGTCGGTGAGCTTGCACAATTCCTCGGACGTCTCTGCTCAAGTTCAGGCCGGCCAGGCCGATATCGGATTTGTCGAAGGGCCGGATGTGCCGTCGGCGCTCGCGTCGTGCGAAGTAGCGCGTGATCACCTCGTCGTGGTTGTGCCGCCGGGACACGACTGGGCGAATGGTGTGCCCGTTCCGGTCGAGGAACTCGCACGCACACCGCTGATTCAGCGCGAGTCAGGGTCCGGTACGCGCCTGACGCTCGAGAATGCTGTTCCCGATTGTGTGCCGCCGCTGCTCGAGCTGACCTCGTGTACCGCTGTCAAGGCTGCGGTGGTGGCAGGCAACGCCCCGGCTGTTCTGTCGTCGCTGGCAGTTGCCGCCGACCTGACGGACGGCCGACTGGTCGCGGTCAACGTCGACGGCTTGCGGATGCCGCGTCGACTCCAAGCCGTCTGGGATCCCGATCGCGGATTGCGCGGTGCGGCAAGAGATTTCCTCGACATAGCGCTCGGATCCAACACCGCTGTTCATTCACGCTGACGGCTACGGCCGCTATCGGACGGTGTCGATCCCCGCGAGGATGAGCTCGATGCCTGCCAGAAACTGTTCTCGGTCGTCGTGGTCGCGCAACTGCGCCGTCACCTGATTGAGGAACGGGTACTTCGCAGAGTCGAGTTCTTCCCATCGCGTGGCGACGCCCGCGAGGAAAGCGGACCGATCTGTCTCACGGGGGAGCAGACGGGCGCCCGCGGCGTACTGTCCGGCGAGACCGAGCACGTAGTTCAGGAGCGCGGACGCGCAGTCGAACTGTGCCGATTCGGGAACGCCGAGCGCCTGGAGTTGCTCGCCGAGACTTTCGAAGATCTGCATCACCGCTGATTGCCACGGTTCACGTGAGAGTTGGGTGCCGACCCAGGGGTGGGCGTCGATCGCGTCGAACACGCCGAGGGTGATGGTCCGGATCGCCTCCCGTGGGGCTGCGCCTTCGGTTGCACCGGTTGTCACGCGGGCGATGACGTCGTCGGTCGCCGCGGCGAGCAGTTCGCTCTTGTTGGCAACGTGCCAGTAAATCGCCCCGCTACCTGTTGCCAGGCGTGCGGAGAGCGCGCGAAATGTCAGCGCGGCTTCGCCCTCGTCGTCGAGGATCTCGATCGCAGCCTCGACGATTCGCTCCTTCGAGAGCGCATCCGTACGTCGTTCGGTCCGCTGATTCCTGGTCGCCATGCGAACCATCTTGACATATCTGGAACGCCGTTCCAAGATGTCATTGGAACGACGTTCCAATCGAAGCCTGAAAGGAAACAAACATGAGCAACTCGATAACGATCATCGGGGCGGGCCTCGGCGGTCTGACCCTCGCGCGTGTCCTCCACGTTCATGGAATTCCGTCGAAGATCTATGAGGCGGAACTGTCGGCAGAAGCTCGCACGCAGGGCGGCCAACTCGACATCCACGAACACAACGGTCAGGCCGCGCTCGACGCTGCCGGCCTCACCGACGAGTTCCGCGCGATCATCCACGCGGGCGGCGCCGCGTCGCGCGTACTCGATCAACACGCCGCCGTGCTCCTCGACGAACCCGACGACGGCACGGGAGCACGTCCCGAGGTGCTGCGCGGCGACCTCCGTCGAATCCTGATTGATTCCCTTCCGGACTACACGATCGAATGGGGACGCAAAGTCGACACTGTGCGCTCGCTCGGAGATGATCGCCACGAGTTGACCTTCGTCGACGGTTCGACAGTGACCACCGACCTTCTCGTCGGTGCAGACGGTGCCTGGTCGAAGATCCGGCCGCTGCTCTCCGATGCGAAGCCGGAATACGTCGGCACCACGTTCGTCGAGACCTACCTCTACGACGTCGACGAGAAGCATTCGGCTGCAGCCGAAGCCGTCGGGGACGGGGCGATGTACGCGCCCGCACCAGGAAAAGCGATCGCCGCGCATCGAGAGGCGGGAGACATCGTGCACACCTACGTTCAGCTGAACCGTCCGGCGGAGTGGTTTGCCGGTGTCGATTTCACCGACGCCGCCGCTGCGACAGCGCGGGTCTCGGCCGAGTTCGACTGTTGGGCAACGGAACTCACGGCGCTGATCACCAATGGCGAAACCGCTCCGATTCCGCGGGCGATCTACGCCCTTCCCGACACGCACCGGTGGGATCGCGTGCCTGGGGTGACGCTCCTCGGTGACGCGGCGCACCTGATGGCCCCGTCCGGTGAGGGTGCGAACTTGGCCATGTTCGACGGCGCCGAACTGGGAAAGGCGATCGCCACGCACCCCGACGACATCGAAGGGGCACTCGCCGAGTACGAAGAAGCGATGTTCGTGCGCAGCGCATCCGAGGCCGCGGACTCGCACGTGATCCTTGATCTCTGCCTCGGTGAAGGCGCACCGTATTCACTGGTCGATTTCTTCACCGGCGCTGCTTCCATATCCGGATAATGGGCGAATGCCTGTTGATTCCACTCCCTGGTCTGCCGCGATTGCGCACGTGAGCGGTCTCTCGAAGGGCGGCCCGTTGGATCGAAATCACCGGGTGACGTTGCACTTTCATCCGGACCTCCCGTCTGAACGTGGTCTGACATTGGCCTCAATCGCACGTCAAGGCACCTATGTGACCCAGTTCGAGACTCGAACGAGCAACGGCGGACTGACGGCGCATCACGGCGGCGATCGTTGGCGTTGGGAGAGTCGGATATTCGGCGGAGCTTACGACGAGCGAGAGCCCTCGGAACGGCCGAAGTACGGATCGTTGAACTTCTCCGCCGATCCGTACGGGGCATCTCCTCGGTTCGGCTCGTCCTACTTCCGGCTTGCCGAGCACACGCTCGACCGCACCACTTTCTGCTTTCCCGACAGCGTCTTCGAGCCTGATCTATTCGGAACGGCCGAAGCGATGAGCTTGGTCGGCGCCGCACGGGCTGCCGAGCTCGACGATCCGCTCGACCACTACATCGAGGCGCACGTCCACGGCGCCGTCGACATCGGGACGGACGTCGAGGCGCTCGTTCTGGATCCGAGTTACCGGGGCACACGGATCGAAGAGATCGCCCACTCGCTCACGTGCCCGGTGCTGTGGCACGACGGTTACGCGGTCGATGTCGACGAGATAGCCGAACATCCCGAATACCGGGGAGCGGCCGTGATCGACCTTGCCCGAGAAATTGCGCACGGCAGGCGGCTGACGCCTGCCGTCCTGGGGCTCGCACGGGGTGCATCCTTCGATCCGCAGGACGTCAAGAAGGTTTGGCACTACATCGCTCGATTCGGCGGCAGGGCGTAGAACTGGGCATTCGCGTATCGCTGCCCGTCGACGACCGCTGGTCCCGGGACCGCACATCGGCCCGAAGGTCGCGGTGAGGAAAGAGTGATTGATACGCAACATCGGGCATGAACTCCCGAAACAACTGCATCCGAAGATAGAAGTCGACCTTGATCCTCGGTCGAAGGGATGCATGAATCGATGGGCGCTCAACTCACCACCACCAGTGTCGACACACTCTGCGCGTACTGCGGGGTGGGCTGTGGTCTTGTCCTCGACATCATCACCGATCCGGAGACGGGACGTCGGAAGGCTGCGAAGTCTTCCGGTCTGAAGACACATCCCACCAACTTCGGGCGTCTGTGCACCAAAGGCACCACGACCGCAGACATGCTCGCCGGCCCGGGGCGCATGGAATCTGCATATCGCCGTCCGCGCCGAGGTGATGCGATCGAAGCGGTGGACATGGCCGCAGTCATCACTGACACCGCCCAGCGCCTGCGGGCAATAATCGACGAGCACGGTCCCGACGCGTTTGCGTTGTACGTGTCCGGGCAGATGTCACTCGAAGCTCAGTACCTGTCGAACAAACTGGCCAAGGGCTTCATCGGGACCAATCAGATCGAATCGAATTCCCGTTTGTGCATGGCAAGTGCCGGCACCGGATACAAGCAATCGCTCGGGGCCGACGGACCGCCCGGTTCCTATCAGGACTTCGAACATGCCGACGTGTTCTTCGTGACCGGCGCGAACATGGCGGACTGCCATCCGATCCTCTTCCTTCGAATGCAGGAGCGGGTCAAGGCGGGCGCGAAGTTGATCGTCGTCGATCCTCGACGCACCGCCACCGCCGACAAGGCGAACTTGTTCCTGCAGATCGCTCCCGGCACCGATCTCGCGCTACTCAACGGACTACTCCACCTGCTCGTCGTAAACGGCCACACCGATCCGGACTTCATCGCCGACTTCACCGAAGGCTGGGAGGTGATGCCCAGTTTCCTCGCGGAGTACACGCCTGCGAAGGTCAGCGAGATCACCGGTATCCCCGAGGCCGACATCCGCACTGCAGCGCAGTGGATCGGTGAGGCTGCAAACTGGATGAGCTGTTGGACAATGGGTTTGAACCAGAGCACCCACGGCACGTGGAACACCAACGCCATCTGCAACCTTCACCTTGCGACCGGTGCGATCTGCAAGCCCGGCAGCGGTCCGTTCTCGTTGACCGGTCAGCCGAACGCCATGGGTGGGCGTGAAATGGGCTACATGGGGCCAGGTTTGCCCGGCCAGCGCGCCGTGATGGTCGACGCCGATCGCGACTTCGTCGAGGAGCGATGGGGGATCCCGCAGGGCTCGCTGCGCACCGACATCGGCGGTGGCACCATCGACATGTTCTCCCGAATGGCGGCGGGTGACATCAAAGCGTGCTGGATCATCTGCACCAATCCCGTTGCGACGGTAGCCAACCGCAAGACCGTCATCGACGGCTTGGAGAAGGCCCACCTCGTCATCACCCAGGATGCTTTCCTGGGCACCGAGACCAACGAATACGCCGATGTTCTGCTGCCTGCTTCGCTGTGGACAGAGTCCGACGGAGTGATGATCAATTCCGAACGCAACCTGACGCTCTTTCAGCAGGCACTGGATCCGGTTGGGCAGGCGCTGCCTGATTGGCAGATCATCGCCCGGATCGCCTGCGAGATGGGGTACGCCGAAGCGTTCACCTACACCTGTGCCGAAGAGGTGTTCGAAGAGATCAAGCAGTTCTGGAATCCGAAGACCGGCTACGACTTACGCGGCGTCACCTACGAGCGCCTCCGCAAGACATCGATCCAGTGGCCATGCCCGCCAGACAGTGATCAGGACCGTCATCCCATCCGATACGTCAATGACGGTGTCAGTCAAAGGCTCCTGATCCGCGATGACGGCAGCACTCCGCGGCTCGCATTTCCCACCGCCACTGGCCGTGCGATGTTCTTCGCACGGCCGCACATGCTTCCCGCCGAAATGCCCGACGACGACTACCCCTTCCTGCTCAACACCGGTCGTCTCGCGCACCAGTGGCACACCATGACCAAGACCGGCAAGGTGGCCAAGTTGAACAAGCTCAACCCAGGTCCCTTCGTCGAGATCCATCCCGACGACGCCGCCAGGCTCGGCATCGTCGACCAGGATGCGATCGAGGTTGCCTCACGTCGCGGTCGCGCTGTGCTTCCGGCTGTTGTCACCGACCGAGTGCGTCCGGGGAACTGCTTTGCCCCATTTCACTGGAACGACGCCTTCGGTGAATATCTGTCCATCAACGCCGTCACCAACGACGCCATCGACCCTGCCTCGCAGCAACCGGAGTTCAAAGCCTGCGCTGTCACTATGACGAAGGTCGCCGTGAACACACCTGAAACAGTGCTCGCCGAGGCGGCGCTGGTGGCTCCCGCGCCAGCTGATCGGGCTTTGTCGCGAACCGATGTCCTCGCGGGCGTCCTCGGTCAAACAGGAACACCTGCAGTGGTATTCGATCCGCTCCAACAGAGCTATCTGGCCGGCCTTCTCGCTGCGTTGCGTGCGGACGCCGATCGCACTGCCGGGGTACCTACCTTGCCGTCGACGGCACCCTTCGATGCCGAAAAGCGGATGTGGGTCGACGGTGTTCTGGCCGGCCTGTACTCGCGGATCTCACTTCCTGACACCGACGGGCTTGCGTTGTCATCGAGTCCGAGTATTGGATCCGAGCGCGCGCCGATCGTGGTGCTCTGGGCATCGCAGACCGGAAACGCGGAAGAATTCGCTGCTGAGTGCGCCACTCGTCTCGGGGGAATCGGCTTACCCGTGGTGATGCACGCGATGGACGAGTTCCCCGCCGCCGACCTGGCAGCTACCAGAGAGGTCCTGCTGATCACCAGTACCTCCGGTGACG
Organism: Rhodococcus sp. RCBS9; assembly: GCF_029457415.1. Taxonomy (NCBI): domain Bacteria; kingdom Bacillati; phylum Actinomycetota; class Actinomycetes; order Mycobacteriales; family Nocardiaceae; genus Rhodococcus; species Rhodococcus sp. RCBS9. Next base: position 4,768,274 of record NZ_CP120422.1, read on the forward strand.
GCGAATCCCCGGACAACGGCAGCGGTTTCTGGGATGCGTTGTCTGCTGACACGGCGCCCCGCATGTCCGAGACACGTTATGCAGTCATCGCTTTCGGCGACTCGAACTATGCCGACTTCTGTGGACACGGACGAAAGCTCGACGCCCGCCTTGCCGAACTGGGAGCCAGTCGTATCGTCGATCGCGCCGACTGCGAGCCCGATTTCGAGGACACCGCTGCTGGATGGCTGGAGGCGGTCACGGCTGAGCTTCGGAGCTCGGTGGCCGGCGAGACGACCGACGTCCTCGTTGCAAAGAAGAATTCTGGGACAACCGTTGCAGCCGCGCCGATTTCACCGGCGATGTCGCCGCCGCTGCGATACAACAAGAAGGCGCCACTGACCACAGCCTTGACGCGCAATGTCGTGCTCAACCGTCCGGGTTCTTCCAAAGACGTGCGGCAGTTGGGCTTTCACCTTCCAGGTGACACGGTCAGTTACGAAGCCGGCGACGCTCTCGGAGTCTGGCCCCGAAACAGCTCTCCGTTTGTCGACGAGTGGCTCACCCTTACCGGCCTCGACGGTGACGAGACCGTCGAACTGGGGCAGTACGGGGAAATGACGCTGCGTACCGCGCTCACCGAGCGCCTGGAGATCACTCGAATCTCGACCGACATGATTCGATTCGTGCATCAACGAACCCGCGATTCGGACCTGGCCGAGTTGTTGAAGCCGGAGAATGTCTCCACGTTCAAAGACTGGTCGTGGGGACGACAGTCCGTCGACATTCTCGCGCAGTCGCCCGTTCGTGCCTCGACAGACGAATGGCTCTCGCTGCTCAAACCGATTCAGCCGCGGCTGTATTCGATATCTTCCAGTCCGAAGGAGAACCCACGCGAAGTGCAGTTGACGGTGTCCGCGGTGCGATACAACGTTGCGGGTGTCCCACGGCGTGGAGTGTGCTCGACTTACCTCGCCGACCACGCTCACGATGACGACATCGGTATCTACGTGCAGAAGTCGACCCACTTCCGGCCACCTTCCGATCCCGAGACCCCGATGATCATGGTCGGTCCGGGGACCGGCATTGCACCGTTCCGTGCCTTCCTGCATGAGCGGCGGGCATTGGGGCACACGGGCCCGAACTGGCTGTTCTTCGGAGAACAGCACGCCGCGACCGACTTCTACTACCGCGAAGAAATCGAAGAATTGCGGAAAGACGGATTCCTCACCGAACTCGACCTCGCGTTTTCCCGGGATCAAGCCGACAAGGTCTACGTGCAGGACCGGATGCGTGAGCGGGGTGCGCTGCTGTGGGAGTGGTTGCAGAAGGGAGCGCACTTCTACGTCTGCGGCGATGCCAACCGGATGGCCAAGGACGTCGACAGTGCCCTCAACGGGGTGGTCGCTCAACACGGAAAACTGGCTCCTCGCAGTGCCGAGGCATACGTGAAGGCTCTTTCGGCGGAGAAGCGCTATGTCCGGGACGTCTACTGACGTCGATCAGACGGCGCCCTTGAAACCGTGCTGACGCCAGGCCTCGTACGTCACGAGGGCGGCAGCGTTGGACAGGTTGAGGGACCGGCGTCCGGGCAGCATCGGGATACGCAGGCGCTCGGTGACGTGTTCGTCCGCCAATACTTCTTCGGACAGTCCGGTGGGTTCGGGCCCGAACAGCAGGACGTCGCCGGGTTGGTAGGCGATATCGGCATACGACGTGGTCGCGTGCGCGGTGAAGGCGAATACGCGAGCGGGGGTGACGGCTTCCCAGGCAGCGGTCAGGTTTTCGTGGACCGTGACAGTCGCCAGGTCGTGGTAGTCCAAGCCTGCGCGCTTGAGCTTCGGCTCCGACAAGTCGAACCCGAGAGGGCCGACCAGGTGGAGTTCGCAACCGGTGCCCGCGACCATGCGGATCGCGTTTCCGGTGTTGGGTGGGATGCGGGGCTCGTGGAACATCACTCGGAACACTCGAGGAACTGTACCGGGCGACGTATCGGTGCCCACGTCCGTGAGAAGACCGGTCGGGAAGTGTGGGCGAATTGGTAACAAACCGGCCAGTCCGTGCGAATCTATTTCCGGCACTCTTCGCAGAACGGACATTTTGATGAACCCTCCCGCCGGTTGGAACCCCGACCCCTTCGACCCCACGATCGACCGTTACTGGGACGGTCAGCAGTGGACCGCGCAGACACGGCCCAAGGGCGTCGACGCACCCACTCAGGCTTTCGGCACTCCCACGCAGGTCTTCGGCGCACCCGGATCGGCGGTGCCGGACACTAACGCCGAGGAAGGCAAGACGCGGCGTAAGTGGCCGTGGATCGCCGGCGCGGCAGTCGTGGGGCTGGTTGCCATCGCCGCGGCGACGGGCGCGGGCAAGTCGGAAGAATCGACGACGCCTGCTGTGACCACTTCTACGACAGCGGCGGCGACGACAACCAAAAGCACGGTCCCGTCGACGACGAAGACCACGACTTCGTCCCTCTTGCCGACGACGACAACGATCGTGCCGCCACCGACGACAACCACCGTGGCAATAGTGCCGCTGGTGCCTCAGGTACCGGAGACCACGACAACGCCGTACGTTCCGCCCGCTCCGGCCTACACGCCGCCGAAGACAACAGAACCGGCGTACGTTCCGCCGCCGGCCAAGGTGCCTGACGCGGGGGTGTATTACGCCAACTGTGCAGCCGTGCGAGCGGCCGGTGCTGCCCCGATCTACCGCGGCGATCCCGGCTATTCGTCCAAGCTTGATCGTGACGGTGACGGCGTGGCCTGCGAGACCTAGGCGATCGAACCGGTGTCGGTGCGGCGGGGCAGTATGGACGGCATGCTCCCCGAAGAATCCGACGATGTCGTCGGCGAAGACTATTCAGACGCGCGGCTGGCCGGGCAGAAGTGGCGTCAGCGCACTTTCACCAACTGCAATTTCCGAGACGCCGACCTCACCGGACTCACGACGGAGTCGGTGGTGTTCACGGATTGTGATTTCACCGGCACCGATCTGGGGGAGTCCGTGCACACGGGAACTGCGTTTCGCTCGTGCAATTTTGCCCGGACCAGCCTGTGGCACAGCACGTTCCGAAACTGCAGTCTGCTCGGGTCGACGTTCGACGGTTGCCGCATCCGGCCGTTGACGCTCGACGAAGTCGACTTCTCGTTGACCTCACTCGGTGGGGCGGACCTGAGGAAGATCGACTTCACCTCATGCCGATTCCGTGAAGCGAACCTGGTTCGGGCCGACATGCGGGGCGCGGTGCTGGCGTCGGCGGATCTGTCCGGTGCTCGTACGGGTGGACTCAAACTCGAAGGTGCAGATCTGCGCGGTGCGCGGATCGATCCGAGCCTGTGGACGTCCGCGTCCGTCGGAAACGCGCAGATCGAGTTGATGCAGGCGGTGGCGTACGCGTCGGCGCACGGTCTTGTCGTCGACATGAAGTAGCAGCGCCTAGCTCTCCAAGCGCTCCTCGAGGCGCACCGTCACCAGCTCGCCGGTCTCCTTGCCGATGGCTTTGCGAAGATCGGCTTTGACCGGCAGCTTGTGGTTACCGTCTCCCAACGCCATGAACGAACTCTGGAACGGATGTCCGTCGATCGTCCCGCGTACCTTGACCAGGCCGCGGGTGCCGAAGAACTCGGCGGACTCCGGCCAGATCACATAAGTCCACCCGCCCTTGGCGTCGCTCTTCTGCAGGGTGGCCGTGAATTCCTTGTCCAGCAACATGATGTCGGTCCTTTCGAACTCGTCCCAGTCGATCAGCGGATGAATTCCCGTGCGAGCAGATCCATCAGCAGTCCGTCCTTCCACACACCATGGCGATCTCGCGAATACTCGCGCATCACCCCGACGTCTTTGAACCCCACCGATCGGTAGCACGCGATGGCGACGGAGTTGTCGACCTCCGGGTCGATGACCAGACGGTGGAATGCGAGGTCGTCGATCAGGTGGGCACACAGCACGCGAATCGATTCGCGACCGAACCCTCGGCCGTGGAAGTCGGGATCGAGGAACAAGTCGAGCCCGGCGTGGCGGAAGTCGGGGTTGTCCTCTGCCTCATACCACTGGATGAAGCCGATCATGTGGTCGCCGTGGAAGATGCTGTAGCGCGTGGTGCCAGCCTCCGGCGCTGCAGGCCAGTCGTCGTCGGGATTTTGCCACCAGTGCACGACGTCCGGGTGCAGGTGAATTGCCCGCAGACGGGCGTGATGATCGGGCGCGACGGGGGAGAGGAGCACCCTCGGGCCGCGTAGTTCCGGAGCCGTTGTCACTCATCGACCCTAACCTGGAACAATGGTCGCCGTGACTGCAACGATCCTCGACGGCAAAGCTACCCGCGACGAAATCTTCGAAGACCTGAAGGTGCGGGTGAGCGCTCTGAAGGCAGAGGGCATCACACCCGGCTTGGGCACCATCCTGGTGGGCGACGACCCCGGATCCGCGGCTTACGTGCGCGGCAAGCACAACGACTGCGCCAAGGTCGGTATCAATTCTTTGCGACGCGACCTGCCTGCCGACATCACGCAGGAGCAGCTCAACGCGACGATCGACGAGCTCAATGCCAATCCCGAGTGCACCGGCTACATCGTGCAGTTGCCGCTTCCCAAGCACCTTGACGAGAACGCAGCCCTCGAGCGCATCGACCCCGACAAGGACGCCGACGGCTTGCACCCGGTCAACCTCGGTCGACTGGTGTTGGGCAAGGAAGCCCCGCTGCCGTGCACCCCGCGTGGAATCCTGCATCTCCTGCGCCGCTACGAGGTCCCTATTGCAGGCGCACACGTGGTGGTAGTCGGACGAGGCGTCACAGTCGGTCGCCCGATCGGATTGCTGCTGACGCGTCGTAGCGAGAACGCGACGGTCACGCTCTGCCACACCGGTACCCGCGATCTCGCGGCCGAGGTTCGCCGCGCCGACATCATCGTCGCTGCCGCCGGCGTTCCCGGCCTCATCACCGCAGACATGGTCAAGCCCGGGGCAGCGGTCCTCGACGTCGGCGTCAGTCGCACCGACGACGGCCTGCGCGGCGACGTCGCAGCCGACGTCAGCGAGGTCGCCGGCTTCGTCTCACCCAACCCCGGTGGTGTCGGACCGCTGACCCGCGCGTTCCTGATCACCAACGTGGTCGAGCGCGCCGAGCGGGTTCTGGCCGGAGTCTGAGTCCGATGTCCTCACTGGTCGGCCTCGCGAAGAAGAATCTGCCCATGCTCGCGGTCCTCGCCGTGATTGCGGCGGCCGTGGTTCTCGTGCTGGCCGACCGGTGGCGTCGCGGCGCCCTCGTCTTCGGTGTTGCCGTCATCATCGGAGCTGCCGCTCGGTGGTTCGTTCCCGAGAACCGTGTGGGGTTGCTCGCGGTGCGTGGAAGGGTCTTCGACACTGCGGCGATGGGCGTTATGGGTGTGCTGATCGCGACGCTCGCCCTGACCATCGATCCGCTCGGTACCGACTGAGAAGATCAGTCCCCGTAGAACGAGCGAATATCGATATCACTCAAAGGGATCCACTCCGCCGAATGTGCGGATGTCGACTTCTTTCCAGCCTTGACCGGTGCACTCCGTAACGTCACCGCAAGTGCAGGTTCCTCGTCGATTCGCCCGGCGAGGGCGTAGATCGCGGCGAGATGGTGAACGCACGGCGAGCGTCTACCTGAGCAGTCGCAGCTGGCAGTGCACTCCGAAAGATCAACGGCTACTGCGATATTTCGAGCCTGCAGTTCGGTGACGATGCTGTCCGGCAGTTCGCCGGTGGAGACGGATCTGTTCGCCTTTCCAGCCGAACGGAGAAGGCTCTTCACTGCAGCGATCTCGGATTTGGTCCAGAGCGGGACACCAATCGTCACTGACGAAGATTTTGCCTTGGTGCTCACCTCGGCGACGACGGTCCCCGACGAGACGATGGTGAACTCCACGGAACCGTTGCGTGCCAGGGTGCGAGCCGTCGGCAGGGACGGGTTCGGACCGGACGCCGCGGTCCGCTCCACCGTGCGCAGCCACGCTCGACCCCAAGCGGTGACGCCGAATTCGTTGGCCATCAGATGATCACCGCGCCGTCCAGTTCGAGAAGTTCACGCAGTTCGGTGTCGGGAAGATCGGCCAGCGCGGCCTCGACGTTCCCGGAGACAGCATCGGCCACAGCTCGTTTGGACTCGTGCATCGCTGCTATGTGATCCTCCACGGTGCCGCCCGTCACCAAGGTGTGGACGTTGACGGTGCGTTTCTGGCCGATGCGGTGTGCCCGGTCGGTTGCTTGATCCTCGACGGCTGGGTTCCACCACCGGTCGTAGTGCACGACATGACTTGCGCGCGTGAGGTTGAGGCCGAAGCCGGCGGCGCGCAAGCTCAGAATCAGAACCGGTGGTGAATCCGTCTCGTTCTGGAACGCGTCGACCATCGCGTCTCGTTTGTCGGTGTTCAGGCCGCCGTGGAGGAAAGGCACGGCACCGATACCCAGTTCGGCTCCCAGGTGTCGCGAGAGCATCTCGCCCATCGTCCGGTACTGCGTGAATATCAGCGCGCGATCGCCGTCGTCGACGATCTCGGCGATCATTTCCGTTGCGCGGTCGAGCTTTCCGGATCTTCCGTAGAGGCCGTCCGTATCGCCGGTGACCTGCGCGGGGTGATTGCATACCTGCTTGAGGGTGGTCAGAAGGGCAAGAATGTTGCCGCGCCGGGCAATTCCCGTGCCCAATCCGGAGTCGAACGCATCGGCAACTGCCGACCGGTAGATGCGCGCCTGTTCCGACGTCAGAGTGCACGAGACCGTGGAGAACTGTTTGGGCGGAAGATCCTTGGCCACTGTGTCTTTGGTTCTGCGCAGAATGAAAGGATCGATCACCGCGGCAAGTCTGGTCGCCGCGGTGGCCGATCGACCGGATTCGATCGGGACGGCAAAGCGTTGACGAAACCGTGCGCGAGTCCCGAGGACGTCGGGATTTGCGACGCGAAAGAGTGACCACAATTCTTCGAGGCGGTTCTCCACTGGCGTGCCGGTCATCGCTACCTTGACGTCCGCCGACAACTGCATTGCTGCTTTCGCGGCGAGGGAAGCGGGGTTCTTGATCTGTTGCGCCTCGTCGAAGACCACTGAACTCCAATGGACCGGGGCCAATTGGGCTGCGTCGGAACGCAAGACGCTGTAGCTGGTCAGAACCGTAGTGCCGGCGGGGATACGAGTGGGAAGTGCACGGGCGGCCCCGTGATGAACGTGCAGTGGCAGATGCGGAGCGAATCGCTCGATCTCGCGGCGCCAGTTTCCTATCACCGAGGTGGGACACACAACCAGATGCGGACCGTCGCCGGCGCGGATCGCGATCATCGAAATCGCTTGCAGTGTCTTACCCAAACCCATCTCGTCGGCCAAGATCCCACCACCCGAACCCGACAGAGCCGTCAGCCAGGCAACTCCCTGCATTTGATACGGGCGCAGAGTCGCCTGAATCTTTGCTCGGCGAAGGCTGTCCACGGCTGTACGCGCATCCGTGAACAACCGCACCGTGGACTCGGCGCTTCGGATCTTCGTGTCGTCGTGCTCGATCGCGGCATGCGCTGCGGTCGGAATGTCATGTGCGCCGGTGTCGATGACGCGCTTCCACGCGAGCAGCGACGATCCGAGGTCGCCGCGACCAGCATCGAGGTTGTGGAACGCGTCGATCGCGGTGGTGAGGTCGAGCAGTTGCGCTCCGACGTCGGTTGCTGTGATCGACTCGTCGACCGGGATCGCAAGCCTGCACACGCCCGGCGACCCGGTCGGCATCCCCAGTGCCGACAGCCGCGCTGCCGGGTCTGCGTCACCCCAGAACGCGAAGGACATGTGCTCGGGAATGTACGTAGCCTGCAGGCGCGTCGAGCATGGCTGATTCACGTTCGCCGATGCTAGCCGCGCCGGCTCACGTTCGCCAATGAGAATGTCGGGAAAACCCGCAGATCAGCTGTGGTTTTCCCGACATTGACGAATCCTGAAAACGTGGCTCTGTGCCGAATCAGCGAGCCGTACGCGCGAACTCCATCGTTCGGCGAAGCAGTCCGGCGACGGCGTCCGCCTCCGTCAGGAAGCCGTCGTGGCCGTCCTTGGACTTGAGAATCTCGAGGCCGCTGCACGTGGAAATTCCGTCGGCGATCTCCTCCTGCAAGCGAAGGGGATACAGCCGATCCGAGTCGACGCCGCCCACCACGACCGGTGCCGTGATCGATGCCAACGCCGCCGCAACACCGCCGCGTCCACGACCGATGTCGTGCCGGTTCATGGCCTCGGTCAGTAGGACGTACGTGCTCGGGTCGAAGCGGTCGACCAGCTTGTCTGCCTGATGTTCCAGGTAACTTTGTACGGCGTATCGTCCACCGTTCCAAGGATTTTCGTCGTTCTGAGCGGAGTTCTCGAAGCGTGCGTCCAGTTCGGACTCGGTGCGGTACGTCAGGTGCGCGATGCGACGGGCGATGCCGAGTCCGGTGCGAGGTGCCCGCCCCGTTCCGTGGTAGTCACCGCCCTGCCAATCCGGATCGGAGACGATGGCAGCGATCTGCGTCGTCTGGGTGCCGATCTGATCTGCAGTGGCCCGTGAACCGGTTGCGAGAACCAACGCGGAGCGAATGCCGTCCGGGTAGGTAACTGCCCATTCGAGGGTGCGCATGCCCCCCATGGATCCGCCGACTACCGAGGCCAACTGGTCGATCCCGAGGAGATCGACGAGCTTCTTCTCCGCCGCGATCTGATCCCGGATGGAGATCTCCGGGAACCTGCTGCCCCACGGCTTGCCGTCGTCGGCCGGCGAACTGGGACCGGTCGTGCCGCGACAACCACCGAGGACATTGGTTGCGATGACGCACCATTCGCCGGTGTCGATCGGTTCGCCGGGGCCGACCATCCCGTTCCACCAGCCGGGGGAGGGCTGATTCGCGGAGATCGGTCCGGTGACGTGTGAGTCTCCGGTCAGTGCGTGCTCGACGAGTACGACGTTGTCGCGGTTCGGGGAAAGCTCACCCCACCGCTGAACGGCGAGCGAAACCGATGGGAGCACCGCGCCGCTCTCGAGTTCCAAGGCACCGATGTCGACGAACCCCACCTGGCCGTCGGGTGGGGGCAGGAGGTCGATCCTGGGCTCCAATTCGTTCACGGTCACGAGTTTGCCACCGCTGCCAGGCCGACGGTGAGATCGGCGAGGATGTCGTCGATTCCTTCGATGCCGACCGCGAGGCGGACGAGCCCGGGTGTGACACCGGAGGCGAGCTGCTCTTCGGGGGTGAGCTGCGAGTGTGTCGTCGACGCGGGGTGGATGACGAGTGAGCGAACGTCACCGATGTTGGCGACGTGGCTGTGCAGCGTCAGGGCGTTGACGAATGTCTTGCCCGCATCGATACCGCCGGGCAGCTCGAAGGTGACGATGGCGCCGGTTCCCTTGGGCGTCAGCTGCTTTCCACGTTCGAACCATGGCGAGGAGGGAAGTCCCGCGTAGGAAACGGAGGCCACCTCGACGTGACCGTCGAGGAATTCGGCGACCTTCTGTGCATTTGATACGTGGCGCTCGATGCGCAGGCTCAAGGTTTCGATACCCTGCGCGATGAGGAACGCGTTGAACGGCGCCACGGCGGAACCGAGATCGCGCAGCAGTTGGACGCGGGCCTTGAGTGCGAACGCCGGCGCGCCGAGGTCCGCGAAGGTGACGCCGTGGTAGCTGGGATCAGGCGTCGTGAAGTTCGTGTGGCGACCCTGCGTCCAGTCGAAAGTGCCACCGTCGACGATGACGCCGGCGATCGCGGTGCCGTGTCCACCAAGGTATTTGGTGGCGGAGTGAACGACGATGTCGGCGCCGTGTTCGAGTGGGCGAAGCAGGTACGGCGTCGCGACTGTGTTGTCCACGATCAACGGAAGACCGTTCTCGTGGGCCAGTGACGAGATACCGGGTAGGTCGAGGATGTGGTTCTTCGGATTGGCGATCGTTTCGCCGTAGAACGCCTTCGTGTTCGGGCGAATGGCTTCGCGCCACTGCTCGAGATTGTCGGGATCCTCGACGAACGTGACTTCGATGCCCAGCTTACGAAGGGTGTAATGCAGGAGGTTGTACGTGCCGCCGTACAGGTACGGGCTGGAGACGATGTGGTCGCCGGCCTCGGCGATGTTGAGGATCGCGATGGTCTCGGCGGCCTGACCCGAGGAGAGGAGGAGTGCGGCGACTCCGCCTTCGAGGGCAGCGATGCGCTGCTCGACGGCGTCTTGTGTGGGATTCATGATCCGCGTGTAGATGTTGCCCGGCTCGGCGAGGCCGAACAGTGCAGCAGCGTGATCGGTGCTGTCGAAGACGTAGCTGGTGGTCTGGTAGATCGGCAGAGCGCGCGCATTTGTGGCGGTGTCCGCTGTTTGTCCGGCGTGCACCTGCTTGGTCTCGAACGACCAGTTGGCGGTCGGATCCGAAGTTGCTGCGGCGTCGGCTGTGTTGTCGGTCATGATCTGTTCACTCCAGTGGTCTGACGGATAGATGTCGGACGGGGGCGAATGATCGCCGCCCCGTGCTGGGGTCTATCTACAAGTGCGACACATACTGAAATACCTCCGTGGGGCTCGGCCCGGTCTGGGGTCCGTCCCTGTCGGACCCGCGCTTGTCACCCGAATTGCGGTGGAACTGCGCGAGCAGATCCACGTCGGGAAACCTGGTCATCACCCGGGGCACCCCACCGCGGTTGGAGGGTTGCCGTCCAGCGAGCCGGGGCTTGACGCTGGCACTCATGACCAAGTCGGATTCTACCGGGAAGTGAGCGCAGTCCTGACACGGGGCGAAATGTGAGCCGCAACCGCACGCGAGGCAGGGCGACGCAGCCCACTAGCAGGCAAAAGTTACTCGCGAGTAGAGACCGATGAGTGGACCTGCCGGTTGCGGCCTCACGGGTTAGCAGTACGCTTGTCTTGTTTGGGACTCATCTCCCGAGATCAGTCCACACCGTCTAGGTTTGATAATCGAACCGTTCGCGGACCCACTCACAAAGTGTGACCGCAACCGTGTAACCAGGGAAACTTCCTAGGAGGACGCGAAGCACCCATGTCCAAAATCAAGGTTGAGGGCACCGTCGTCGAACTCGACGGCGATGAGATGACGCGCATTATCTGGCAGTTCATCAAAGACAAGTTGATCCATCCGTATCTCGATGTGAACCTCGAGTACTACGACCTCGGTATCGAGTACCGCGACGAGACCGACGACCAGGTCACCATCGACGCAGCGCACGCGATCCAGAAGCACGGCGTCGGCGTCAAATGCGCCACGATCACCCCGGACGAGGCACGTGTCGAGGAATTCGGTCTCAAGAAGATGTGGCGTTCCCCGAACGGAACGATCCGCAACATTCTCGGCGGCACGATCTTCCGCGCACCGATCATCATCTCCAACGTTCCGCGACTCGTTCCGGGCTGGACCAAGCCGATCATCATCGGCCGTCACGCATTCGGCGACCAGTACCGCGCCACAGACTTCAAGGTCCCCGGCCCCGGCAAGGTGATGATTACCTACACGCCTGAGGACGGCAGCGCACCGATCGAGCACGAACTGGTCAACTTCCCCGAAGAGGGCGGCGTCGTCCAGGGGCAGTACAACTTCACCACGTCCATCCGTGACTTCGCTCGCGCGTCGCTCACCTACGGACTGCAGCAGAACTACCCGGTGTACCTGTCCACCAAGAACACCATTCTCAAGGCGTACGACGGTGCCTTCAAGGACATCTTCCAGCACGTCTACGAGACCGAGTTCAAGGCTGAGTTCGATGCTGCAGGTCTGACCTACGAGCACCGCCTCATCGACGACATGGTCGCTTCCGCTCTCAAGTGGGAGGGCGGATACGTCTGGGCATGCAAGAACTACGACGGCGACGTCCAGTCCGACACCGTGGCCCAGGGCTTCGGCTCGCTCGGCCTCATGACGTCGGTTCTGCTGACACCGGACGGAAAGACCTGTGAGGCAGAGGCTGCTCACGGCACCGTGACGCGTCACTACCGTCAGCACCAGCAGGGCAAGCCCACCTCGACCAACCCGATCGCGTCCATCTTCGCGTGGACCCGCGGGCTCGAGCATCGTGGCAAGCTCGATAGCACCCCTGAGGTCATCGGCTTCGCGCAGGCGCTCGAAGACGTTGTCATCAAGACCGTCGAAAGCGGCCAGATGACCAAGGACCTCTCGATGCTGGTCGGCGGCGATCAGGGCTACCTGACCACCGAGGAGTTCCTCGGCGCGCTCGACGTGAACCTGCAGAAGGCCATGGCCGCGAAGTAGATTCACCGCTTCACCTGTCAAATGGGACGTCTGGGAAACCGGGCGTCCCATTTGTGTTCACGGTCTCACGTGAGTGAACTCACCCGCTCTCACTTGGAAGTTCAACCAGGTGTGAGACCACAATTGATCAGTGACTTCGTCTACCCTCTCCCGTTCTGACACCTCGACACCCGGGGTTCGTTCCGCCAGAGGTCCGGCGATGCTCGCTCTCGCTCTCGGTGGTTTCGGTATCGGCACAACCGAGTTCGTCGCCATGGGGTTGCTCCCGGAAATGGCATCCGGACTCGGCGTCTCGGAACCCGTCGCGGGTCACGTGATCTCGGCATACGCGCTCGGGGTTGTCGTCGGCGCTCCGCTGATCGCTGCACTCACCGCACGAGTACCGCGCCGCACCCTGTTGATCGCACTCATGGTCGCGTTCACCGTCGGCAATGCCGCCTCGGTTTTCGCGCCCTCGTACACGACGCTGATGATGGCCCGCTTCGTCGCCGGATTGCCGCACGGCGCGTATTTCGGAGTCGCCGCACTGGTCGCAGCTCACCTGGCCGAACCGGGAAAACGCGCGAAGGCCGTCGCCATGGTGATGATGGGTCTTTCCGTGGCCAACGTGATCGGGGTACCGGTCGCGGCCTGGATCGGCCAGGCACTCGGCTGGCGCAGCGCCTTCGCCTTGGTTGCGGTGATCGGAGTGGCAACGGTTGCTTCGCTGTTCGTCTGGATTCCGCGGTTGGACGGCATGCCGGTGACGAATCCGATCACCGAACTCGGGGCACTGGGCCGCGTTCAGGTGTGGATGACCCTGATCGTGGGCATGGTCGGATTCGGCGGGATGTTTGCCGTCTACACCTACATCAGTACGACTCTCACCGACGTGTCCGGGCTTGGCGCTTCGTTCATTCCCCTCGCACTCATGCTGTACGGACTGGGCATGGTGGCTGGCAACTTCGTCGGTGGATACCTCGCGGATCGCGCACTGATGAAGGGCTTGTTCCTGTCGATGGGATCCCTCGTTGTGATCCTCGCGGTCTTCGTGATCGCCGTGCGCAATCCGTACACGGCACTGATCTTCGTCTTCCTCATCGGGCTCGCCGGGTCGTCGATGGTGCCTGGCCTCCAGACACGGTTGATGGATGTCGCCGAGGATGCTCAGACCTTGGCCGCGTCTCTCAATCACGCCGCACTCAACATCGCCAACGCCTTCGGAGCGTGGATCGGCGGCGTCGTCATCGCAGCCGGTTACGGGTACACCGCGCCGGCAGCGGTGGGGTCGTTGCTGGCCGTCGCGGGTCTCGTCGTGCTGGCGGTAGCGGTGATTCTGCAGCGTAGGGCCGCGCGCTGACCTGGGCGCCCATCCGCGTCGGTGGAATCGGCTACGGTGCTTGCCGTGCCACAAACTGCTGACTCCCACATTCTTGCGCCCCACACCATCACGTCCGTGAACGTCAACGGCGTTCGAGCAGCTGCCCGCAAGGGCATGCTCGACTGGCTGGAGAAGACGTCGGCGGATTTCATCTGCCTTCAGGAAACGCGTGCGTCGGACGATCAGCTTCGCGAGACTCTCGAACCAGCGCTCGGCAACGGATGGTTCCTCGTCTCCGCCGAGCCGTCCGCGAAGGGACGCAACGGAGTCGCGGTGCTCTCACGCACGGAACCTGACGCGGTGCGGATCGGTCACGGGGACGACGAGTTTCTCGACGCCGGTCGATACATCGAAGCCGACTTCGCCGATCTGACCGTCGCGAGCCTGTACCTGCCCTCCGGTGAGGCACTCACGCCGAAGCAGGAGGAGAAGGAGCGGTTCATGGCGTCCTTCGCAGTTCACCTCGCTACCACCGCTGCGGCGGCCGAGGCTGCCGATCGTCACGTGGTGGTCAGCGGCGATTGGAACATCGCGCACACCGAACTCGACCTCAAGAACTGGAAGACCAACAAGAAGTCTTCGGGATTCCTCCCCGAGGAGCGCGCCTGGATGGATCTGCTGTTCGCCGAAGATTCCGCGTGGGTGGACGTCTTCCGCGCCCTCCATCCGGGTGTCGACGGCCCGTACTCGTGGTGGTCGTACCGCGGAAAGGCATTCGACAACGATTCGGGTTGGCGTATCGATTACCAGGTTGCCACTCGCGGATACGCCGAGCGGGCCAAGGTCGCGCTCGTGGAACGCGCTGAGTCCTACGACCTCCGTTGGTCGGATCATGCGCCTGTCACCGTCTCGTACCGATAGAGACGCGTATGTCTGAAGGTCTGAAAATGCCGAGCGCAAAGACGCGCAACGCCATCATCACCGTCGTGGTGGCGGTGGTTGCGCTCGTGCTGGCGGTCACCCTTTCTTCACGTGACTCCGACAGTTCGGCGTCGTCGGTGACGAAGTCCTCGAGTGCCCAGTCCTCGAGTGTTCAAGCCAAGCCTGGCGCCACCACCAAGGCTGCGCCGTCGAGTTCCGCGCCGTCGAGTTCCGTGCCCTCGAGCTCCGCTGTCAAGACAACGCAGCAGACGAACAGCGATGCGCCGGCGCGAGTGCTCGCCACGCTGGTGGAGATCGACGCCGGGAGGTGGCCGGATTCCGCCAATGCGCCGGGCACCAAGGGCGGCATCACCTTCCGCAACAGCGAAGGACGTCTACCCGCTGTCGGTGCCGGTGCCGGTGGCGGACGTGTCGTCTATCAGGAATGGGACGTGAACCCGAAGAAGAACGGCCAAGGACGCGACGCCGAGCGAATCGTCACCGGCAACGACGGTTCGGCGTGGTACACCCTCGATCACTACGACACGTTTGTGAGGATTCGCTGATGTCCGATTCGTCTACGGTCAGCGTGGCGCAGTGGCTGGATCCGTCTTCGGATGTGGCTTCGGTGGCGCTGCAGAGCGACCCGGCCGTTGCAGATGATCTTGCACGTCAACTCCGTGCCGAGAATTTTGTCGTTCGGGTGGTTCGCGGAGAGAACATGCGGACAACGGCGCAGGTCTTCGACGAGTTTGCGGCAGCCTTCCAGTTTCCGTCCCACTTCGGGCGAAATAAAGACGCTTTCGACGATGTCATGCGCGATCTCGACGACGTCCTCGGACTCGGCGCCGGATATGTAGTTGTGGTCCGAGGCGCGGGTTCTCTACTGTCCGAGCAACAGGATCAGTTGGAGTGGTTCTGCGAAACGATGGACTTCTACGCCGAAGAATGGGAACCCGTCGTTTTCCGGACCGTCTACCAGTTCGGTGCGGAGGACCTCACCGCCCACGGTGAAGACCTCGTCGAACTCGACTACCCGGGCACCACGCCACTGCACTGATTTCCACTCGTGAAAAGATCGGAACCATGTCGACCCCTGCAGAACAGAAGCCCACCGCAAAGCCTCGCGTGCTTTCCGGAATCCAGCCGACGTCGGATTCTTTCCACCTCGGCAACTACCTGGGTGCGCTGCAGCAGTGGGTTCCGTTGCAGGACGATTTCGACGCTTTCTACTTCATTCCGGATCTTCACGCCATCACGGTGACGCAGGACCCGAAGGAATTGCGTCGTCGCACCAAGGTTGCGGTCGCTCAGCTCCTTGCGGTGGGGATCGATCCGGATCGGGCGACGCTGTTCGTACAGAGTCAGGTTCCCGAGCACGCACAGTTGGCGTGGGTCCTGAACTGCATCACCGGTTTCGGTGAAGCCAGCCGTATGACGCAGTTCAAGGACAAGTCCGCCAAGCAAGGCAGCGACAACGCCAGTGTCGGCTTGTTCACGTATCCGGTTCTGATGGCCGCGGACATCCTTCTGTACCGCCCGCAGCGAGTCCCCGTGGGTGAGGATCAGCGTCAGCACCTCGAACTCGCACGCGATCTGGCCGGACGGTTCAACACCCGCTACGGCAAGGCGTTCGTCGTTCCCGAGCCGCAGATCATCAAGGGCACGGCAAAGATCTACGACCTGCAGGATCCGACCGCGAAGATGAGCAAGTCCGCTGCCAGTGCGGCCGGACTGATCAATCTGCTCGACGATCCGAAGGTGTCGGCGAAGAAGATCAAGTCGGCCGTCACCGACAACGAGCGCGAGATTCGTTTCGACCCGCAGGCCAAGCCGGGCGTCAGCAACCTGCTCACCATTCAGTCGGCTCTCTCGGGAGTACCGATCGAGACTCTGGTGGCCGGTTACGAGGGCAAGGGGTACGGCGACCTCAAGACCGATACCGCTGACGTGCTGACCGAGTTCGTCACCCCACTCAAGGCGAAGGTCGACGGTTACCTTGCCGACGAGGCAGAGCTGGATCGCATCATCGCGGCCGGAGCGCACCGCGCCCGTGAGGTGTCTTCACGCACTCTCGCCGCTGTCTATGACAAGGTCGGATTCCTGGCACCGAAGGGCTGACTTACGCGAATTCGGACTCACGACGCCTGACCGAACATGAGGGGGACGGCAATGGCTGACACGGACGACGACGCACCGAGCTTCCTCGAGAAGCAACGGGCAGCGCGACCCTGGCTCGATCATCTGGTTCGCGCGGCCGGACGGTTTCAAGAGCAAAAAGGCGACTATTACGCTGCTGGTATCACGTACTTCAGCGTTCTCGCGTTGATTCCGATCATGATGGTCGCGTTTGCAGTGGCCGGTTTCGTATTGGCCGGGCATCCCGAGTACCTGGAGTCGATTCAGGAGCAGATCACCAAGAGCATTCCGGGCAGCTTGGGTGACACCATCAACACGCTGATCGATTCGGCCATCGACTCGCGCGCGAGCGTCGGAATCTTCGGCCTCCTGGGTGCTGCGTACGCGGGTCTCGGTTGGATGGCAAATGTTCGCGACGCGCTGACGGCGATGTGGGAGAGCAAGCGCGAGCCGAAGGGTTTCGTACGTACCAAACTTGGTGACGCAGGGGCCCTCGTCGGTCTGGCTCTCGCCATGGTCGTCTCACTGGGAATGTCGGCGCTGAGCAGTGGGCCGGTTGCGACTCAGATCGTGAAATGGCTCAACCTCGAGAACATCACCGGTGTCGGCGTGGGGCTCAGAGTTATTTCACTGTTGCTCTCACTCCTGGCGACGTGGGCGGTGTTCCTGTGGGTGATCGCCCGGCTGCCGCGCGAGCCTGTCACGCTGCGTAGCGCTGCGCAGGCAGCGGTTATCGCCGCGATTGTGTTCGAGATCTTCAAGCAGGTGGGTGCGATCTACCTCGCTGCCGTCACCAACGGACCAGCGGGCGTGGCATTCGGTCCGATCATCGGTTTGCTCGTGTTCGTGTTCACGGCGTCACGGATGCTGCTGTTCTGCACGGCGTGGGCGGCGACGACCAAGGAAAGTTTGGCCCTGGCGTTCGTTCCGCCGCCGGATCCCGCAGTGATCTCGCCGCGAATCGTTGTCAGTGACGGTGCTTCACCGTCTCGCGTGGCTGCGCTGATCGCCACGGGTGCGGTTGCCGGCCTGGGTCTTTCGGGCTTCATGCGTCGTCGGCCGCGCTAGCGCCTCCGACGGTTGAGGGCAACGGCTCCCGCCACCAGCGCGATCACCACTACACCGCCGACCGCACCGATGAGTATGCGGTCAGTGGTGTCGGATTCGGCGTCGGTAGCGGTGGGTGCAGCCGAGATCGAGCCTGGTGCAGCGGCTGACGGTGTGCGAGTGACATCGGGCGAGGCATCGTCGGTGGATCGGTCCGTCAACGAGCCGACGGTTGTGCTCGCGGGGAGTGCATATCCGTAGTCGAGTAGACGGGCAGCTTGTTCCCACGGACGGATCGGCTTGGCTTCGCCACCCATCAATGTCACCAGTAGTTTCCGGCCGTTACGCTCCGCGCCACCCACATACGTGTGGCGGGCGTCGTCGGTGAAGCCGGTCTTGCCGCCCAATGCGCCGTCGTAGTTGTAGAGCAGCTGATTGTCGTTGGCGAGAGTGAATCCGGGGCGGTCCTGATCGTCGGGAATCGTCGGATCCTTGGGGAAGCCGGGAAATTCGACGGTCTCGGTATGGATCAGACCGGCAAACGTCGGATTCTGCAGGGCGGTATGGAAAATCACGGCCAGGTCGTACGGTGAGCTGCTCATCCCCGGGCCGTCGAGTCCGGATGGAGTTGCCGTGCGGGTGTCGAGGGCGCCGAGTTCTGCCGCGAGCGCGTTCATTTTCGACACGGCTGCAGCGTCACCGCCGAGTTGGCGGGCAAGAGCGTGCGCGGCATCGTTTCCCGATGCCATGACCAGGCCCTGCATCAGTTGCCGGTTGGTGTACTTGCCGCCCTTGCCGATGCCGACAGCGCTACCTTCAGCGTCCGCGTCTTCGGCCGTTGCGGTGATTTCGGTGTCGAGATCGAGTTCGTCGAGCGCGACAAGAGCCAAGAGCATCTTGATGGTGCTGGCCGGTCGGTAGCGACCGTGCGGATCTTTCGCGGCGAGGACCTCACCGGTTTCGGCGTCCGCGAGTACCCATCCGGATGCCGCGATATCCGCCGGGAGCGGGGGAGCGCCGTCAGGGAGTACAACACCGCACTCGCCGAGCTTGTCTCCACCGACAGGGCTTTCCGGAATCGGGACAGCAGTCGGGGCCGTAGATCCGGGCGCGGGTGCTTCGGAGAGATCGATCGCCGGTGCCGGGCTACTCGTGAAAGGGCAGCTGTCGGTGTTGGGTGTTGTGAACGGCGCTTCGGTGGTGGTGGGCGGCGGCGGGGCCGGTTGGGCGCCGGCCACTCCCGAGGTCCCTACGACACCGGTAAACGCAATGCTCCCTGAGAGCACTGTTCCGGCAACTGCCACTGCACACTTTCGACGCCACATCATCGATATACGAGGGTATGCGAACGTGAGGGAACGTCCGAATCGCCACGCAAGCAGAGGGATCGAAAACAGGCGATTCGGTTTGTACATCGGTCATAGTGGACGGATGAACTTCGCAGGCACGCGTGGACGCCAGACGCTCGCGGCAATGACGCTCGTTGGAGCATTGACCGCTGTCGTCGGATGTTCCGGCGATTCGGAACCGTCGGCCGAGAGCCAAATCTCTGCGGTCGTCGGTCAGAGTTTCGAATTCATGGCCGAAAGGGACTGGGAGGCAGTGGACAGCACTCAATGCAGTTCGATGCGCAGCGAGAGTCCGCGAGTCGAAGAGTCGCCGTTCGACGACGCACTTGCCAGTCTGAGGCTGGACGGAGTGGAGAACATCGTCGTGAACGGGGATTCGGCGACAGCCAACACTCGCCATTACAGCACCGAGGATCCGTCCGAGATGATGCGCGAAGACATCACGTTGATCAAGGAGAACGGTGCCTGGGTTGTGTGCTGACGTCTTTATGTGGTGACAATCGGAGATCGCCGCCGATGAGTTCCACCACCACGCAGAGTCTGTAACAGTGGGGTAGTCGGCTACTCGAATGGCGCACACGCACTGACGACAGGGGATCGGTATGGGCAAGATCGTGGTGACAGAATTCGTGTCCTTGGACATGGTGATGGAAGCTCCCGGTGGCGAACCGGGTTATGCGCACACTGGATGGGTCTTTCCGTACCAGGAGGGCGATCAGATGAAGTTCAAACTCGACGAAACCCTCGCCGCGGACGTCCTTCTGCTCGGGCGGCGGACCTACGAGAGCTTCGCCGGTGCCTGGCCTGAGCGCGAGGACGACCAAGGCTTTGCGGACAAGATGAACGAGATGCCCAAGTACGTCGTCACGAGTTCGACCGAACCGCTCGAATGGAACAACTCGACGGCGCTCGACGGTCCCATCGAGGAATCTGTCCCGAAGCTCAAGGAGCAGATCGACGGCGAGATCCTGGTCGCGGGAAGTCGGACGCTCGTCCACGCGTTGTTGCTGGCCGGTCTGGTCGACGAGTTGCGCCTGATGGTCTTCCCGGTCATTCTCGGGTCCGGCGGGAGAGTGTTCCCCGAATCGGCCGACAAGATCGTCCTCGAGTTGAAGGACGATCGTCGGTACGAATCCGGAGTTCAGGTACTGATGTACCACCCCACGGTCACGTAGACCTCTCGAAAACATCTGTGGCCGAGACTCTTCGAAAGTCTCGGCCACAGATGTCTTGCCGGCTAACTGTTCTCGGGGAATCCGAGGTTGATTCCGCCGTGGCTGGGGTCGAGCCAGCGACTGGTGACGGCTTTACCTCGCGTGAAGAAATGAACACCTTCTGTCCCGTGAGCGTGGGTGTCACCGAAGAGGCTGTTCTTCCAGCCGCCGAAGCTGTAGTAGGCCATGGGAACCGGGATGGGGACGTTGATGCCGATCATGCCGACCTCCACCTCGTTCTGGAAGCGTCGGGCAGCGCCGCCGTCGTTGGTGAAGATGGCGGTGCCGTTTCCGTACGGGTTGTTGTTGATCAGTTCGAGGGCTTGGTCGTAGGTATCGACACGCACGACGGAGAGAACAGGCCCGAAGATTTCGTCGGTGTAGATCGACATGTCGGTGGTGACGTGGTCGATGAGGGTGGGCCCAAGCCAGAAGCCGTCCGGTCCACCATCGGCCTGGACTGTACGTCCGTCGACCACGATGGTGGCGCCGTCCTTCTCGCCTGCATCGACGTATGAGGCGACCTTGTCGCGGTGGGCCTTGGTGACGAGCGGACCCATGTCGGAGTTCTTTGTGCCGTCACCGGTGACGAGGGGAGTGGTGCGTTCGACGATCTTGGCGACAAGTTCGTCGGCGATGTCGCCGACTGCGACCAGAGCGGAGATCGCCATGCATCGTTCACCCGCGGAGCCGAATCCCGCGTTGACCATTGCGTCGGCGGCGAGGTCGAGGTCGGCGTCCGGCAGAACGATGGCGTGGTTCTTGGCGCCGCCGAGTGCTTGCACGCGTTTGCCGTTGGCGGTGCCGGTGGCATAGACGTATTGGGCGATGGGGGTGGATCCGACAAACGAAATCGCTTTGACTGCTTTGTTTTCCAGGAGTTCGTCGACGGCGAGCTTGTCACCTTGGAGGACGTTGAAGACACCAGGAGGCAGACCGGCTTCGGCCCAGAGTTCGGCGAGCCAGATCGCCGCGGTGGGGTCCTTCTCCGAGGGCTTGAGAATCACGGTGTTCCCGGCGGCGATGGCGACCGGGAAGAACCACATGGGGACCATCGCGGGAAAGTTGAAGGGGGAGATGATGCCGACGGGGCCGAGGGGTTGGCGGATGGAGTAGACGTCGACCTTGGTCGATGCATTCTCGGTGTATCCGCCCTTGAGGAGATGCGGTATTCCGCAAGCGAATTCGACAACTTCCTGCCCGCGGCTGATTTCGCCGAGGGCGTCGGAGAGAACCTTGCCGTGCTCGGCTGTGATGATCTCGGCGAGTTCACCTTTGCGAGCGTTGAGGAGTTCGCGGAAGCTGAACAGTGCCTGTGTGCGCCGGGCCAGTGAGGTGTCACGCCAGGCGGGGAAGGCCGCCGCAGCCGCGTCGATGACAGCGCGGGCGTCCTCGAGGTTCGCCAGGGCCAGTCGGCCGGTGATCTGTCCGGTGGCGGGGTTGGTGACGGTGGCGGTGTCCTCGGACGTTCCGGCGAACGGCTTGCCGTCCAACCAGTGCGCGATGACACGAGTATCAGTGCTGGTCATGGTATTTCCTAGTGGTCTGGTGACTCAGGAGTTCGGGGAGGTGTACTTGGCGACGTAGTCGTTCATCGTCTCGCGCTGGTACCGGGAAACCTCGTGCGCGTTTTCGTTCTCGGCGAAGACGCTCGACACCATCACGGCGTTCTCACGTTCGTAGAAGCCGAGTTTGCCGAGACCGCCGAAGAATTCGTCCCAGTTGACGTCTCCGTCACCGATTTTGAGATGCTGATGCACTCGAACGGCATTGCCTGGCGGGTTGGTGATGTAGCGCAGTCCGTGGGAACGGTGATGATCCATGGTGTCCGCCACGTGAACGAGTCGGACCATGTCGCCGGCGGCCTCCATGATGGCGGGAAGGTCCCCACCCATGTGGAATTGGTGGCACGCCACGATCACCATGCCGAGGTTCTTGGAGTTCACACCACGGATCGTGCGGATCGCGGCTAGTCCGTCTTCGACAAAATCGTCCGGGTGGGGGTCGATCAGGACGTCGATTCCCTCGCGTTCGATGATCGGAACCAGTTCCTCCATCGAACGATAGAACGCACGCTCGGACTCTTCGGCCTTTTCGGGGCGGCCGGAGAATTCGGTGTTCATGACGTTGACACCGAGATCGACCGTGATCTGGATGGCCCGCTTCCAGTAGCGCACGGCTGCTTCGCGAGCGTCCTCGTCCGGGCCGGACCACCGAAGGACCGGGAGCACCGACGCGATGCCGACTCCCGCACTCGCGCAGGCCTTCCGGAACTCGGTGACGAGCGCGTCGTCGGCTTTCGGGTGATTGAAGAACGGGATCATGTCGACGTGCGGTGTGAGCTGCAGGTACTCGTACCCGAGATCGGCAACAACCTGAGGTAGCTCGAGTAGTGAGTAATCGTGATGGAAAGGTGTGGGGTCGAGTGCGACCTTCATCGCTAAGCTCCGGCCACAGAGTCGCGCGCAACCATGTCCACGACGACGCGCTGACCCGTCTCCAGAGACTTCACACCGGCGGCGCAGACAGCGGCCGCGGCGTACCCGTCCCAAGCACCTGGTCCGTCGATGTAGTTGCCGGTGCCGGCGCCCGTCTTCACTGCCTTGATCCACCGGGCGAACTCGGTGTCGTAGGCCTGCCCGAAGCGTTCGCGGAATCCTGGGGTGATCTGCCCACCCCAGTTGCCGGGCTTGGTCTTTCGGATCAGTCCCACGTCGAGTCCGATCATCGCGCTTCCGAGTTCGCCGACAACTTCGGTGCGCACCTCGTAGGCAACTCCGGTGGTGACAAACACCTCGGCGTCGACGTGTCTGCCGGACTCGGTCTCGAATATCGCGATCTGTGGGTCTTGAATGCCCTCGGGAGCAAGCGAATTCGCGGCCGGTCGGATGATCTGCACTGAGGTGATCTCTTCGTCGAGCAGGAATCGTGTCACGTCGACCTCGTGGACGAGTGAGTCCTTGACGATCATCGCGCTGTCGAAGCCGTTCGGAACCGCAGGATTGCGGTGCGCGCAGTGCACAACGAGAGGGCGACCGAGATCGCCGCTGTCGATCAAATCCTTGAGCTGGGTGTATTCGTGGTCGAACCGGCGCATGAAACCAACCTGGATCAGTCTTTTTCCCAGCGCTGCTTCGGCTTTGACGATCGTGAGCGAACTGTCCGCGTCGGTGGTCAGCGGCTTTTCGCAGAGAACAGGCT
Organism: Rhodococcus sp. RCBS9; assembly: GCF_029457415.1. Classification (NCBI taxonomy): domain Bacteria; kingdom Bacillati; phylum Actinomycetota; class Actinomycetes; order Mycobacteriales; family Nocardiaceae; genus Rhodococcus; species Rhodococcus sp. RCBS9. The sequence continues at coordinate 4,791,668 of NZ_CP120422.1, forward strand.
TGCCCGCTTCGAGGCAGGCAAGAACCTGCTTCTCATGGGTCGGGCCCGGGGTTGCGAGAACAACGGCGTCGACGTCCTCGGCTGCGATGGCATCGAACGGATCGACGACGACGCGCGCCCCTGGCGTCAGTGCTGCGATTTCCTCGGCGCGGGCGAGAGAGTAGTCGTTGACGACGGTGACGCGGGCACCGCCGATTTTGTTGGTGATGCGGTCGACGTGATCGGCCCCCATGATGCCGACGCCGAGCACTGCGATCCGGAGATCCTGGTTGTCAGACATGCGGTGGTACTCCTCGATTGTGTTGCTCAGTTGAAACGGACGGCGGGGACGCCACAGGTGGACAGGTATTTCTGAGTGCGCGCTGCGATGGGCAGCGGTGTGTCGGGATGGCAGGGATACATGTCCTGCTCGACGATCGCGAACACGTCGATGCCGAGCTTCTCGATGGCCTCCAGAAGCGGCGGCATGTCGGGGATTCCGCGCGGCGGTTCGATCATGGCACCGAGTTTGACGGCCTCACCGAACGGCAGGTCCTCCGCCTCAACCTTGGCGACTATCGCCGGATCCACCTGTTTGAGGTGTAGGTACCCGATGCGCTCCGGATGTTTGTTGATAATTGCGAGATTGTCGCCGCCGCAGTAGCTGATGTGGCCGGTGTCGAGACACAGATTCACGAAACGCTCGTCGGTCCCTTCGAGGAACTTGTAGACGTTGTCTTCGATGTCGACGTGACTGTCGGCATGAGGATGGTACTGCGCCATGACGCCGTACTCCTCGAGCATTGCCTTCCCGAGAGCGTTCATGCCGTCGGTTTTCTTACGCCACTGCTCGGGCGTCAGATTGCGGTCTTCGAGTACCGCTCCGGTGGAAGGGTCGCGCCACATCTCAGGGATGACCACCACGTGCTTGCCGCCGACGGCTGCGGTCAACTTGGCGACGTCCTTGATCTGATTCCAGACGGCATCCCAGGAATCGTCCTGGTGCAGGTGTTCGAAAACGGTACCGGCCGAAAGCTTCAGGCCGCGGGCGCCGAGTTCGTCCGTCAACTTGGCTGGATCGGTCGGAAGGTATCCGAACGGGCCGAGTTCGATCCATTCGTATCCCGACGCGGATACCTCGTCGAGGAATCGTGTGTAAGGGGTCTGCTGTGGATCGTCCGGAAACCACACGCCCCAGGAGTCGGGGGCTGATCCGACGCGAATCGCGCTCATGTCTAAATTCCTTTCGCGGGCAAGCTTTATGGGGTGTGGTTGTGCGGAATTTTCATTCGGATGGACGGAGGTAGGGTCGCTGAATCTTCTTCCAGGACTCGTAAGTTGTCCGTGCCTTCTTGGTGGACTCGAGTTCGGAGGTGGCCGATACCGGTACATCCCACCAGGATTCGCTGTCCGGGGCGCCGATCAGCGGATCGGTTTCGACGTGGATGACGGTGCTGGTGTCGCTTGCTTTGGCAACTTTGATCGCGTCGGCGAACTCTGCAGCGGTGTTGGCGCGGATGACGTCGACACCGAGGCTGGCGGCGTTCGCGGCCAGATCGACCGGGAGAACCCCTCCGTCGAGACGTCCGTCATTCGAGCGGTAGCGGTACTGCGTGCCGAAGCGCTGGGAACCCAGCGACTCGGACAGTGAACCGATGGAGGCAAATCCGTGATTCTGCACCAGGATGACGATGACCTTGAGGCGTTCCTGTACGGCGGTGACCAATTCGGTGGCCATCATCAGATAGGAACCGTCGCCGACCATCACGAACACGTCGCGATCGGGGCACGCCATGCGGACGCCTAGACCGCCGGCAACTTCGTATCCCATGCACGAGTACCCGTATTCGACGTGATACCCCTTGGAATCACGGGTTCGCCACAGCTTGTGGAGGTCACCCGGCATGGACCCGGCAGCGCACACCACGACGTCACGTGGATCGGACAGTGTGTTGACCAGGCCGATCACCTGATTCTGATTCAGTGACCCGTCGGCAGCGGGTTCGGCTGGGTTGTAGACGGATTCGACGATCGCATCCCAATCGCGAGCGAGGTCACCGATCCTGGACGCGTATTCGTCGTCCACCCGGTAGTCGTTCAGTGCAAGTGCCAGCGCGTCGAGTGCCTCACGTGCGTCGGCGACAACGCTGACTCCGCCCTGCTTCACGGAGTCCAGTGATGCGACGTTGATGTTGACGAAGCGAACGTCGGGATTGGTGAACGCGGTGCGGGACGCGCTCGTGAAATCGCTGTACCGCGTACCGATTCCGATGACGACGTCAGCCTCGGTGGCCAGTGCGTTTGCAGCCGTAGTGCCGGTGGACCCCACCGCCCCGACGGATTGTGGATGGTCGTAGACCAATGAACCCTTGCCGGCCTGGCTCTGCCCCACGGGGATTCCGGTCTGCGCGCAGAACGCTGCCAGAGAGTCGGTGGCCTGGCTGTAGATCACGCCGCCGCCGGCGACGATCAGTGGCTTGCGAGCCGAGCGGATGATCGCGGCGGCGCGTTCGATCACCGATCGTTCGGGGAGCGGGCGGGCCACGTGCCACACCCGTTCGGCGAAGAAGGACTCGGGCCAGTCGAAAGCCTCGGCCTGCACGTCCTGCGGGATGGCGATGGTGACCGCGCCGGTCTCGACGGGATCAGTGAGAACGCGCATCCCGGCGAGCAGAGCGCTCGGCAACTGCTCCGGGCGCCATACCCGATCGAAGTATCGTGAGACGGGTTTGAAAGCGTCGTTGACTGTGACGTCGCCGCTCGACGGGAGTTCGAGTTCCTGTAAGACGGGGGCACTGGCGCGGGTCGCGAAAGTGTCTGCGGGAAGGAGTAATACAGGTAGACGATTGATGGTGGCCAGTGCCGCGCCGGTGATCATGTTGGTGGCACCGGGGCCGACGCTGGACGAGACCGCCCACGTCTGCAGGCGGTCCTTCATGCGGGCGTGCGCGACAGCCGAGTGCACCATCGCCTGTTCATTGCGGCCGAGCACGTAGGGGAGTGTCGGCTCACGGCCGGCGTCGAGATCCTGGATCTCGGCCTGCAAGAGTGCCTGCCCCAGTCCGGCGACGTTGCCGTGCCCGAAGATTCCGAAGCAGCCGGCGAACAGCTTGGTGCGCTGGCCGTCGCGTTCGGTGTACTGGTTGGCGAGGAAGCGGACGACAGCTTGAGAAACGGTGAGGTATACGGTCGGCTCGTCGCGAGGTGGACGATTGCCGGTTGCGTTGTTGGTGGGTGCCACAGCTTTCACTTCCGTCAGTTGTGGGACTGCAACGGCAGTCGAGGGTCGATGTCCTGGTGATCCCAGCTTCCACGTAGCCAGGTGTGTTGCGGATCGTCACAGATGTTCCACGCCCGGATCTCGCCCGAACCTGCCATGACATTGAGGTAGTACATGTGGTGGCCCGGCGCTGCGATGGACGGGCCGTGATAGCCGTGCGGCACGAGAACGACGTCGCCCGAGCGGACTTCCTCGAGCACTTCGATAGGTCTCGCGGCGGTTCCGTACACGCGGTGGTAGCCGAAACCTTCGGTCCCGGTGGGGCTTCTGTCGATCTCGAAGTAGTAGATCTCTTCCAGGGCCGATTCGACGTCGCTGTTCTCGTCGTGTTTGTGGCTGGGATACGACGACCAGTTCCCGCCGGGGGTGATGACCTCACACGCGATGATGGAGTCGGCCTCGAAAGTGTCTGCGGTGGCGAAGTTGTGAACCTGTCGGCTGCAGTTCCCGGCACCGCGGAGCTCGACCGCAACTCCTGAAGCCGGACCGTAGCGATGGGGGAGCTTTGCGCCGGCGCGCGCTCCGCACAGAGCGAAGCGGCCCCCGTCAGCGCTGCTGACCGAGTAGTCGGCGTCGCGTCCTACGTACGCGAAATCGCTCGGGCCGTCGAAAACCGATGCGCGGCCAGTGAGGGGAATCTCCGTCCCCTCGGCAACAACCACGGCCGAACCCGCAAGTGGAACGACGATGATTTCGTTCTCGCCGGACCGCAGGTGGACGTTCGCACCCGGGGCGAGTTCGAGTATCCACAAGCTGGATTCGGTCCACCCGGCAGACTCCGGCGTGACCACTGTCGTGAAATCACCGTCGGCGGACGATCCGGCGGGGACGTAGTACTTGCTGAACATCTTGCTCCTGCCAGGTCGGTTCTAGTGGACGAGCTTGACTGCGGTGTCGACGGCCGCGGTCACGTCGCCGTCGGGTGGGTATAGCAGCGCGCGTCCGACGATCAGTCCGCGCACGGACGGCAGCTGAAGTGCAGCGTCCCACTTTGCGTACGTTTCTTCCGGCGCGATCTGCGGATCGCCGCCCAACAGGAGCGTCGGGAGGGTGGTCGCATCCATGACGCGTTCCATCTCGTCGACGACCGGCAGTTTCATCCACGTGTACGCCGAGGTGGAGCCGAGACCTTGGGAGATGTGGATGGATTTGATGACGGCGTCGGGGCTGAGATCGTTGACGACCTTGCCGTTCACGCGGCTGGAGAGAAACGGCTCGAGCATCGCGATCAGTCCGGCCGCGGCCAGTTCGTCCACGGCTTCGGCACATGCCGTCATGGTGGGCAGTGTGCCCGCGTCGTCGAGTGCGATGCGTAGCAGCATCTTTCCGCCGTTCATTCCGAACTTCGCGGTGCCCGCCGCGGTGTATCCCGTCATGCGGTCGTCGAGTTCGAAGCTCGCGCCTGCCAGGCCGCCGCGGTTCATCGACGAGAAGACGACCTTGTCGTCGAGGGCGCCGAGGAGGAGCAGATCGTCGAGAATGTCCGCAGTACCGAGAACGCCGTCGACTCCAGGATTGTCGAGAGCAGTGCGCAACCGGTCCAGCAGATCGGTACGACTGTTCATCGCTGTCGGCTTGCCGCCGACAGACAGCGCCCCACGCGCCGGATGATCGGCCGCGACGATCATGAGCCGGCCATTGCCTCGAACAGTGGCGCGAGGAGTTCGCGCTGCCCAGGCCTTTTCGATGATCTGCGGATCGCTCGCACGCAGTTCCGTCACTTCGGCGTAGGTGGTGGCGAGGGGGCGGGCGGCGAGCTTGTCAGACATTGACTGCCTCCGTGGCTGTGGCTTCGGCGAGATCGTGGACTTCTTCGGCGGTCGGCATCGCAGTGGAGCATTCGAGCCGAGATGCGACTATCGCGCCGGCCGCGTTGGCGTACCGCAGTACCTTCTCCAGCGGCCACCCGGCCAACAGTCCGTGGCACAGTGATCCGCCGAAGCTGTCGCCTGCTCCCAGCCCGTTGACCACGTCGACGGCGTTGGGCGGCACGGTGATCGACTGCTTTCGCGTTTTTCCGAGAACGCCCTTCGGGCCCTGCTTCACGATGGCCAGTTCGACGCCGAGGTCGAGAAGTGCGTCGGCCGCCTTGTTCGGGTTGGTCTCACCGACCGCGATCTCGCACTCTTCACGGTTTCCCACGGCCACAGTCACGTGCGCCAGAGCGCGCTGCACCTGATTGGTTGCTTCCTGGGGCGTCGACCAGAACATCGGACGGTAGTCCAGATCCAGAACCGTCAGCGGGCGTCGTTCGCGGGCTTCCCAGGCCGCGAAGTGTGCACTGCGACTCGGTTCTTCGGACAGCCCCGTCACAGTCGACCAGTAGAGGGACGCTGTTCGAACGGCGTCGAGGTCGATGTCTTCCGGGGTGATCCGAAGATCGGGCGCGTGCGGCTTGCGGTAGAAGTACAGCGGAAAGTCGTCAGGAGGGAAGATCTCGCAGAACGTCACCGGTGTCGGGTACTCGGAATTGGTGACGACAAACCTGTTGTCGACGCCCAGACGTGCCAACTCGCGTGTGACGAACTTCCCGAAAGGATCGCTGCCTACGCCGGAGATCAGTGCTGCTCGCCGGCCGAGGCGTGCAGCCGCCACCGAGACATTGGCTGCGCTGCCGCCGAGGAACTTGCCGAACGTCTCGACGTCCTCGAGTCCGACACCGGTCTGAAGTGGGTAGATGTCCACCCCCGATCGGCCGATGGCAAGCACGTCGAAGGGTGCGTCAGGGATGTGTGACCCGCTCTGGTGAGTGTTGATGCTTGTCAAAACTGACTCCCGAGAGTTCGTGGTGGGTTGCCCACGCAGGGCACCGATGTATGACTGAAACTGTGCGCCGCGACACAGCGATTGTCAATAGTTTGTCTGGACATTATGACTTGCGGTCAAGTGAATGTTAGTGTTCGCATACACTGCCGAGAGAAGTAGCGTCGATACGGCGCCTTCCCAAGACAGATCGGAGTTGGCCGTGGTCGCAGCACTCGCCGTCGAGTTGGACCGCTCGAGCCCGGTGCCGCTGTATTTTCAGCTGGCACAGGCAATCGAGGGCGCTATTCTCGGTGGCGAACTTGCCCCAGGTGATCGCTTCGAGAATGAACTGGCGTTGGCCAAACGGCTCAATCTCTCACGACCGACCACTCGACGCGCGATCCAGGAGCTGGTGGACAAGGGACTACTTGTTCGTAAGCGGGGAGTCGGAACTCAGGTGGTGCAAAGTCCGGTGCACCGCCCGGTCGAGCTCACCAGCCTGTTCGACGACCTTGCGAGGGCCGGCCAGGCGCCGACGACCAAGCTGCTCGAGTTCACGGTGGGAGTTCCCGCCGAGGACGTTGCCGCGGAACTCAACCTCGAACCTGACGCCGAAGTGGCCACCATCAGGCGTCTGCGAAGCACCAACGGCGAACCGCTTGCCGTGATGACCAACTACATTCCGGTGGACATCGCACCCGATCCCGAGGAGTTGGAGACGCAGGGGCTGTACCAAACCTTGCGAACTCGCGGCGTTCACATCCGTGTGGCGCGGCAGCGAATCGGCGCTCGGGCGGCGACTCGCGAAGAAGCAGGATTGCTCGACGAGAAAGTGGGTGCTGCCCTCTTGACCATGAGCCGCACTGCATTTGACGATTCAGGTAGCGCCGTCGAGTACGGCAGCCACTGCTACCGAGCGTCGCGTTACTACTTCGACACCACCGTGGTCGACCGCTAGATCTCGATCCCGGTGACACGAGTACCCGCCTGACCGAGTCAGTGGGGGTGATTTGTGATCCCAGCATTTCTGCGATCCTTCGATCATTTGACCCGAACGGAGCCTCATGACAGGCATTTCAGTAGCAGTTGCCGGATTCGGATGGATGGGCCGCGTCCACACGCAGGCGTATCTGCGTCTGCGGCAGCACTATCCGCAGCTTCCCGTGATCCGCCTGGCCGCCGTCGCCGACGAGGTGCCTGGCAGAGGGGAGGAAGCAGCGGACCAATTCGGTTTCGAAGCTTTCACCCAGGATTGGCGCGATATCGCAGCCGATCCGGCCATCGACGCGGTGAGCATCACGGCCCCGAACTTCTTGCACCGTGAAATCGGCGTCGCAATGGCAGAGGCCGGCAAACACATCTGGATCGAGAAGCCCGTCGGCTTGTCCACGGAAGACGCCAAAGCTGTTGCCGTAGCAGTCTCGAAGGCCGGTGTGCAGTCGACCGTCGGCTTCAACTACCGAAACGCGCCGGCTGTGGCCCTGGCAAAGAGCCTGATCGACTCAGGGGAGTTGGGCACGATCACGCACTCGCGTTTTCGTTTCCTCAGCGACTATGCGGCCCACCCTGAAGGTGCTTTGAGTTGGCGATACGAGCGTGAGCGCGGCGGCGCCGGCGTCCTGGGCGACTTGGCTTCGCACGGCATCGATCTGATTCGTCATCTTCTCGATGACGTCGACGCTCTCGTTGCGGATACTGCGATCTTCATCCCGGAGCGTGCGCGTCCGTCCGCCGCTACCAGTGGACATGCGCGGGCCAGCGGTGGGGAGATGGGGGCTGTCGAGAACGAAGACTTCGTCAGCGCACTGCTGCGCCTCGGGTCGGGTGGCCGGTGCACCCTCGAAGCATGCCGCGTCGCCGTGGGAGAGCAGAACAATTACGGATTCGAGATTCACGGCACGAAAGGTGCCGTGTTCTGGGACTACCGCCGGATGGGTGAACTGGGCACCAGCCTCGGCTCGAAGTACCAGGACCAATCCGTCACGACGGTTCTGGTCGGCCCCGAGTCCGGTGAGTTCGGCCGCTTCCAGCCTGGCGCGGCCAACGCGATGGGCTACGACGACCTGAAAGTGATCGAGGCTCGCAATTTCATCGCCTCGATCGTGGACGGAGCGCCGCAGGGCGCGACCATCGCTGATGCAGTCGCGTCCGCACAGGCTCTGGACGCGATGGTCGCCTCGGTGACCTCCGGCAGCTGGATTTCTCTCGGCTGATCGACAGCTCCTCCGAAAGGCTCTGGTGCAGTGACATTTCCCCGCGGACTGGCGCTGCTCGTGGCAGCAGCGCTGTTCATGGAGATGCTGGACGCGACGATTCTCGCAACGGCACTGCCGTCGATCGCCCAATCTTTCGGAGTTGATGCCGTCGACGTCAATGTCGCCGTTTCTTCGTACCTCCTGGTGTTGGCCGTCCTGATCCCGGCGAGCGGATGGATGGCCGACAGATTCGGAACGCGACGTGTCTTCATCTCTGCCATAGCCGTTTTCACGGTGGCGTCGGTGGGATGTGCACTGAGCACCTCCCTCCCGATGCTGGTGGGAATGCGTGCTTTACAAGGGGTAGGCGGCGCCATGATGGTGCCGGTGGGGCGGCTCGCAGTATTGCGGGTGACGTCGAAGGCGGAACTCGTACGGGCTATCGCCTACTTGACGTGGCCGGCGCTCACAGCGCCGGTTCTTGCGCCCGCTGTGGGTGGAGCCATCGTGTCGATCGCTTCGTGGCGCTGGATCTTTCTGATCAACGTTCCGATCGGGATCGTCGGGTTTCTGCTGGCATTGCGCATGGTGCCCGACATTCGGGAGGCGCAGAAACGGAGCCTCGACTGGCTGGGATTGGTGGTGATCGGAGCAGGCGTCGCAGTGCTTGTCGTGGCGCTCGATAACGTGCACAGTGCCGGAACCGACTGGCTACGAGTGGGCCTCGGGATCGTTGCGGCTCTGATCTTGTTGAGCTTGGCCGTCATTCACCTCGTCCGGTCGGATCATCCGCTCATCGCGCTCGGCGTCCTCCGACTTCGATCGTTTCGGCTCGTCGCGTCGAGCGGCTCGCTGTACCGGCTCGTGATCATGGGCGTGCCGTTTGTGCTGCCGTTGTTGTTCCAAGTGGGATTCGAAATGTCGGCGTTCAAGGCCGGTCTGCTGGTGATGGCCCTGTTCGCGGGGAATATCGCGATCAAACCGCTCACCACTCCGCTCATGCGCAGATTCGGGATCAGACTAGTTCTGGTGGGAAACGGAGTTCTGTCGGTGGTGTGCTTCGGTGCGCTGGTACTGATCTCGTCGACGACACCGGACGTCGTAATCGCTGTCGCACTGTTTGTCAGTGGCGCGTTGCGATCCATCGGGTTCACCGCGTACAACAGCTTGGCGTTCGCCGACGTCGACTCGGGTGAGCTGACCGATGCCAATACTCTGCATGCAACGCTGCAAGAGTTGGCGTCCGGTCTGGGTATTGCACTGTCCGCTTTGGTGATCACGCTCTGTACACCGTTGGCGGAGTCGGAGGATCTGAGCGGCGGAGTGCCGTTTTCTCTGACGCTGGGTGTTCTCGGGGCCATGCTGGTGCCGACGGTGATCGAGAGTTGGCGGCTCCCACGCGATACGGGTGCTGTGGTGTTGGTGCGCTGATGAAGCGTCTTCCGCCACCTTCATCATAACGCGGGACCCGGGGCTTGCGGCAAGGCCCCGGTGATGGTGCACACTCGTCTGCTGCGAGCAAGCAAAAGCCTTGCCCGGAGGAGGGGATCGCATGAGTGACGTCATCATTGTCGGTGCTGGACCAACTGGATTGATGCTGGCAGGTGAGCTCCGGCTGCAGGGCGTCGATGTCGTCGTCGTGGACAAGGACGAGGAGCCGACTCAGTTCGTCCGTGCCCTCGGCATCCATGTGCGCAGCATCGAAATCATGGAGCAGCGCGGGTTGCTGGACAAGTTCCTCGCGCACGGCCGCAAGTATCCGCTCGGTGGATTCTTCGCGGGGATCAGCAAACCGGCACCGGCGCACCTCGATACTGCGCACGGGTACGTACTGGGCATTCCTCAGCCCGAGATCGACAGGATTCTTGCCGAACATGCCACCGAAGTCGGTGCGGACATTCAGCGAGGGAAGCGCGTCGTCGCGATCCGTCAAGATACCGATAGCGTCACAGCGGAATTGTCCGACGGCACAACACTTCACGCGCGTTATCTCGTGGGCTGCGACGGCGGCCGCAGCACTGTTCGGAAGCTGATCGACGTCGGGTTTCCCGGCGAGCCGTCGAGCGCCGACACGTTGATCGGCGAAATGGACGTGACCATGCCGGCTGATGAACTGGCCGCCGTTGTCGCCGAAATCCGGGAAACGCACAAACGATTCGGAGTCGGTCCCGCCGGCAATGGTGCTTTTCGCGTCGTGGTACCCGCGGCCGAAGTTGCCGACGGTCGCGCGGTTCCCACCACCCTCGACGACATCAAGCAACAGCTACTGGCCATTGCGGGCACCGACTTCGGTGTGCACTCACCGCGGTGGCTCTCGCGCTTCGGTGACGCCACCCGTCTGGCGGAGCACTACCGGCGTGACCGGGTGTTCCTCGCCGGCGATGCCGCACACATCCACCCACCGATGGGCGGACAAGGCCTCAATCTCGGTGTCCAAGATGCCTTCAACCTCGGCTGGAAGCTCGCCGCCGAGATCAACGGCTGGGCGCCGGAGAGCCTGCTCGACACGTACGAATCGGAACGGCGTCCGGTGGCTGCCGACGTCCTCGACAACACGCGCGCGCAGGCGGAGCTGATCTCCACCGCAGCCGGTCCACAAGCTGTGCGACGCTTGATCTCCGAGTTGATGGAATTCGAAGACGTCAAGCGTTATCTGACCGAGAAGATCACTGCGATCTCGATTCGCTACGACTTCGGCGAAGGCGACGACCTACTCGGTCGGAGGCTGCGGAACATCGCGTTGACGCGCGGCAACCTGTACGACCTGATGCGATCCGGCCGCGGACTTCTTCTCGACCAGGGTGGCCAACTGTCCGTCGATGGTTGGAGCGATCGCGCCGACCACATCGTTGACACAAGCACTGAATTGGACGCTCCGGCTGTCCTGCTTCGGCCGGACGGTCATGTGGCATGGGTCGGGGATTCGCAGGCGGAGTTGGATACTCAGCTGTCCACGTGGTTCGGCCGGCCGGCGACGGGCCCCGTGTGACTCTTCGGATTCGGCAACCGAGCACCGTGGCGACTCGGACGCACTACCGTTGACGACTATGAGGCGAAGGTCAGCACAGGTTGCGGCTGCGGCAGCGGGCTCTGTGGGAGCGCTGATGCTGACAAGCTGCACGACCAATGTCGATGTGCCGAAAACCTTTGCCGCCACGATAACGGTGACCGGTCAGGCAGAGCAGGCCGAGACGGTCTCTGGAGAGTGCGTGATCGACATGATTCGTGTTGCTCCGAACGACCAGATTCAGATTTTCGGGGGCAGCGGCGCTGCATCCACAAGGTCGGCACTCGAGGTCGAGGCAATCGATCAACTTCCCGACGGAATGAGCACCTGCTCCTACACCGCACATTTTGATGCCGTCCCCGCAAACCAGAGAAACTATGAGGTGAGCTTGGGCCACTTCTCTCCGGAGTCCTTCAGCTCAGATGAGTTGGAGAACGGTGTCACCTATCAACTTCGCCGGCCCTGACTGAACCAGTTCTCCCTCGCGTTGTATCCGGTCGGACTTTCACTCAGCTCGCTTGGTGGTCCCGTCGCCTCCGCGCTGTCGAGCCTTACCGGGGTTGATGTGGAGCCGAACACCCTCGTAGGCGACTGTGTACGGCACATCGTCGTCGTTGTCCGGGTCGCCGGAGTCCGCAGGATCCGGAAGTTCCGCGATCTGTTCGATGACGGTCTGGGCTCGCGCAGCACCGGGATCGAACATCTCCTGAAACGGCCCGACGAACGATCCGCCGAGTCCGCGGCGCTTCGCCCGAACGGCGGCCCACCCGAACACGGCCAACGGGCCGATCATGGCGAACAGCACTAACAAGTCCCACCCCATGCCCACGATCGTACCGACCGATCGGCATTGAGCGGTAAAAGTCTCGTCAGCGGTGCCGTCCCTCAGGCCATTCGTCTCTCGGACTGTGCCTTCAGTAGATCGGCCAGTCGATCAGGTGAAATCCGCTCACGAACTGCCTCCGTCACAAGTTCGGCCTGCGTCTGAGGCGTGAGGCCGTCGATCGGTTGGTCTCGGTCCAGATTGGTCGGGAAGGCGTAGCCCTCGGCCGAGGCGGCGACGGCACACCGAACTGCCTCGTCGGAACCTGCTTCGCTGAGAGCGAGCAGTGCCGGATAGATCGCGTTGACGAGCGCGTCCCGGTCAATGGTTCCGAGGGCGCGACCGAAGGCTGACGACACCTGAAGAAGATTTGCCATGCGCAGGACGTCGGCGGATTTGTTGTGGCCGGCGGCGTGGAACAGTGCAGGGTTGAAGAAGACGGCATCTCCCTTCTCCAAAGGTAATTGGACGTAATTGGCCTCGAAGAACTCCTTGAACTCGGGACGCTCGAACGCGAGGTATCCGGATTCGAATTGTTGGGAGTACGGCAGATATTTCGTCGGGCCCGTCTCGACCGGCATGTCCACATGGGCGACTGCACCTTGCAAGGTGAGGGCGGGGGTCAAGCGATGAACGTGCGCTCGGAACTTCGCAGCGACGTCGCTCGACATGAAACCGAGGTGGTAGTCGCGATGTGGATTCTGTGCGGCGCCACCGGGATTGACGACGTTGACGTCCGACGTCACCTGATACATGGGGCCGAGCCAGGCTTCCGAAGCTAAAGCGACAATGCTGTTTGCGTAGTAGTCGACGTAAGCCTTGGGATCTTCGAGCGCCAACTTCAGTTGTGCTCCCCAGATCCGGTCATTGGCTCCGGGTTTGGCGAAGTGATCTCCGGACACCGCGCCGGCTTCGTGTTGGCGCGCAATGAGTTGCCGGAAGACCGCACTGGCGCGATCCAATACCTCCGCGTCGAACGCGCCTTGGAAGACCGTGATGCCTGGACCGGTGAGTAACGCCCGGGCGATCTCGTCTTGGATCTCGGCCCGGATTTCTGGATTCGACGATTGCTCGACCAATGCTGCCGAGTGGTACAGAAGAACCCCGTCGGCCACTGAATGGGCGTACGGGTAATCGACGGGGTCTGTCTCGTGTGCGACCAAAGCAGCGAAGTCTTCGATGTTGCAGTCTTCTCGGTGCAACCTACCCGCGAACGGCACGGTGTGGTCGGTCAGTGCTGGAGTCATTCGGGGGCCTTCCTGCGGAGTTCACGATGTGCTGTGACTCAAAGACTGCCAAGGAAAAGCCATCGAAACTACCCCTGAAATCCATCAAAAAGACCTCAGGAAGCGCTCCCCGTGGACTCGACCGGTGACGGAAGATCTGCGCGCTACGACGGGATCACGTTCCTGGGTGAGAGCTAGAGAGTGAAGGCGTTCCGGAAAGCAGTGAGTGCGGTGTCACTGTTTCCGGATGCCCAGCCCTCCAATCCGATCGTGCCGGTGTAACCCTGCTCGGCGAGAACGCGTGCGATGGCTGGGTAGTTGATCTCGCCGGTTCCGGGTTCGCATCGGCCGGGTACGTCGGCCACCTGAATCTCGCCGATGTTGTCACCACAACGCCGCACGAGTTCGATGAGGTTTCCTTCGCCGATCTGTGCGTGGTAGAGGTCGAGCATCATCTTGAGGTTGGGGTGTGAGACGGATTCCACCAGTGCCAGAGTGTCTTTGGCTCGGGCCATCGGTACGCCAGGGTGATCGACGATCGTATTGAGATTCTCGAGGCAGAAGACGACTCCGGCGTCTTCACCCAGTCGCGCGATCTTCTCGAGAGCGCGTTGGGCCGTCAGCCACATCGCTCCCGTAGTTCGATACTGCGGGCGCGCGGCCTGTCCGTCGATCAGCTCGCCGGTATGGAAGTTCAGCCGAGGAACGCCGAGTTTCGCTGCCGGCGTGAGGCATAGCGCCGCTGTACGTACGAGTTCGGCGCTGCCCGCTTCGTCGAACAAATCGCCGTGAAGATAGCCGGTCATCGAGGAGAACCGAGCCCCGGTGGCGACCAGAGCATCGAGGTCCTTGTCTTGCCAACTCCAGATCTCGGCTGCGAACCCCGCCTCCGAGATCCGCCGAATGCGTTCGACGACAGGGAGTTCGGTGAACGTCATCTCGGCAGAGACCGCCAAATCGAAGGGGCTCACTGCGGCACCGACAGCAGCGATACGGGCAGTCCGGTTTCCACGGATTCTTTTGCAGCCAGTGCGATTTCCAGGGCGTTGCGCGCATCGAGACCGTCGACCGACGGCGCGCTGCCGGAGCGGATGCAGTCTGCGAAGTGCGCTAGCTGGGCAACATAGGCGTCGTGAAACAGTTCGATGTTCACCCGAGGTGTGTCGGCCCGAACGCCCGGTGAGCTGTAATGACGCATCGCGGTCCGCGTGACCTCGCCTGCACTCACCATTCCACCGGAACCGAAAACCTCGCCGCGAACGTCGTAACCGTAGGTGGCCTGGAAGTTGGCCTCGGCCGACGCGAAGGCGCCGTTGTCGAAGCGCAACTGAACCATCGACGTATCGAGGTACCCCTGCTCCTTGTACTGCGGATGGACGAGAGCATCGGCCTGCGCGAACACCTCGACGACGCGTGCCCCCGGGTTGAGCCAGAGCAGGGCGTCGAAGTCGTGAATCAGTGTCTCGTTGAAGATGGTCCACGGCTTGACTCGGGAGGCGACGTCGGCGGTGATTCCCGGATCGCGAGTCAGAGAGCGAAGTAGCTGCGGTGTCCCGATCCCACCGGAGGTGATCACGTCGTGTGCCGCGGCGAAGTCGGCGGCGAAGCGCCGGTTGAAACCAACCTGCAGCGCAACATTGTTCGCGGCGCATGCGCCGATTGCGCGATCGGCGTCCTCGAGCGTCAATGCCATCGGCTTTTCGCAGAAGACATGCTTGCCGGCCTCCGCTGCTGCTACCACGAGATCGGTGTGAGTTGATGCGGGCGTACTGATGAGCACCGCTTCGACGGTCGGATCGGCAATCAGCTCAAGGGCGTCGGTGTACGCGCGGGCATCGGGACTGACACGTTCGATCAACGACGCCGCAGCGCCGGGCGCAGGATCGGCGACGGCGACGAGACGGGTGCCGGGGATACGCAGCGCGACGGACTCGCCGTGGAAACGGCCGATCCATCCAGCGCCGATCAGACCGACTGCAACAGAGGCAGACATGGGGGCTCCGTTCGGAGTGAGGATGAGGAACTAGATCGTTCTAGTCGTATCAGTAAAGCGCTGGTTGCCTCGTGCGTCAACGTTTCGGCGTGTATTCGCTGGAACGATCTAGTCTGTGGAGGTGAACAGTCGACGCCCCACCTTGCAAGACGTAGCAGACCTGGCCGGTGTGTCACGCGCACTGGTGTCCATCGTCATTCGCGATGTCCCGGGTGCCAGCGATGCGACGCGGGTACGGGTCAAGGCGGCCGCGGACGAACTCGGCTATCGACCCGACAACGCGGCGCGACTGCTGCGCCAGCATCGCAGCCGCCTGATCGGTGTCAGTTATGTTGCCGCGCAAACCTTTCACGCGGAGCTGCTCGACGAGATCTACGACGCAGCCGAACGCTTGCGCTACGACGTCGTTCTCAGTGCCGTCTCGGACCGCAGGCCTGGCTCGCGCGCCGTGCGCACCCTGCTCGACGACCGATGCGAGGCGATCTTGCTGTTGGGTTCGCAGGCGCCGGAATCGGAGATCGTCGACCTGGCGGCCAAGGTTCCCGTCGTCGTGCTCGCCCGGAAGATGCCCTCAGCACATGTGGACGTTGTCCGCACGGACGACGAGGCGGGCGCCGTGATGGCCGTGAATCATCTCGTCGGACTCGGGCACCGCTCGATTGTCCATGTCGACGGCGGACGCGGTCCGGGCGCCCAGGAGAGGCGTCAGGGCTACCGGAAGGCCATGCGGGCGGCCGGACTGGAATCGCGGATACTTCCCGGCGGCCTCACGGAGGAGTTCGGCGCGGACGCCGCGCGGTCGATGGTCGAACAAGGGATTCCCGGTGCGGTCTTCGCTTTCAATGATCGTTGCGCGCTAGGAGTCCTGGACGTCTTCTTGCGTGCGGGAGTCTCGGTGCCCGGCGACGTCTCCGTGATCGGATTCGACAACAGTGCATTGGCAGGTTTGGTGCACATCGATCTGACCAGCGTCGGGCAGGACACGGCGTTTCTGGGTGGCGCCGCGGTGGAGCGAATCTCCGAACGCCTCGACGGCGGAAGTGGACTCTTGGGCAGGGACATAGTCGCGCAACCACAACTTGTAGTTCGAGGTTCAACTGGACTCGTAGGGCGTTGACCTGGCGTTTCGACCTAAACTAGTTTGTCCGGTCTTTGATAAGCAGTCCTAATGTCAGAACAAACTGTTGACATTCGACTGTGACGGGTATTACATCTTTCACATACAACCGAGCACCATCCGTTCGCGGGCCGTTGGTTGATGTCGAGAGGGAGTTCACATGTCGTTTCTCACGGGACGCAAGAGCGTTGCCGTACTGGCCGGAGCCTCAGTCGTGGTCTTGGGTCTGGCCGCCTGTTCCAGCACCGGCGGAAAGCCGGATTCTTCCGGATCCGGAATGGGCGCGGGTACGGCGGACACGCCCCGCGCCACCATTGCGATGATCACCCACGAGGTTCCCGGTGACACGTTCTGGGATCTGGTGCGCAAGGGCGCCGAAACCGCAGCGGCCAAGGACAACATCGAACTTCGGTACTCCGCCGATCCCGAGGCACCGAACCAGGCCAACTTGGTTCAGAGTGCGATCGACAGCAAGGTCGACGGGATCGCCGTCACGCTCGCGAAGCCCGACGCCATGGTTGCAGCGGTCCAAAGTGCCACCGCCGCGGGCATTCCGGTGGTCGCCCTCAACTCGGGCCTCGAAACCTGGAAGGACATGGGCGTCAAGGAGTACTTCGGTCAGGACGAGTCGATTGCCGGTGAAGCTGCCGGCGAGCGACTCAACACCGAAGGTGCCACCAAGGTGCTGTGCGTGATTCAGGAGCAGGGCAACGTGAGCCTCGAATCACGGTGCGCCGGTGTGAAGAAGTCGTTCAAGGGAACGACGGAGATTCTCAACGTCAACGGCAAGGACATGCCGTCGGTGGAGTCGACCATCACCGCGAAACTTCAACAGGACCCGGCAATCGATCGAGTTCTCGCGCTCGGTGCGCCGTTCGCATTGACGTCCGTGACGTCGGTCGGCAATGCGGGCAGCAAGGCGAAGGTCGTCACCTTCGACACCAACGCGGCGCTCGTCGACGCCATCAAATCCGGTGACGTGCAGTGGGCAGTGGACCAGCAACCCTTCCTGCAGGGCTACCTCGCCATCGATTCGCTGTGGCTTTACCTCAACAACGGCAACGTGATCGGTGGTGGCTTGCCCACCCTGACCGGACCCGCGTTCATCGACAACACCAACATCGACTCGGTCGCCGAGTACGCCAAGAACGGAACTCGCTGATCCGGGCGCACGGAGGGCTGAGAGTCCGCCCTCCGTGCGCCTGTCCAGCACGGAAGGGAAATCATGTCCACTCAGGCAGATCTCGACCTTGCCGCCCATAAAGTCGTGACCGATGAACGGGTGAAGGAGCAAAAGCGCATTCAGCGTCTGCTGCTCCGCCCGGAGATGGGTTCACTTGTCGGCGCCATCGCCATCTTCATCTTCTTCTGTATCGTCGCGGCACCGTTCCGTACGCCGGAAGCGCTTGCGACAGTGCTCTACTCCAGCTCCACGATCGGCATCATGGCTTGCGCGGTCGCCCTGCTCATGATCGGCGGCGAGTTCGACCTCTCCGCCGGCGTCGCAGTCACCACGTCCTCGCTCGCCGCGTCGATGATCGCCTACAACCTGCACCTCAACCTGTGGGTGGGCGCGATTCTGGCGCTGGTCGTCTCGCTCGCCGTCGGATTCTTCAACGGCTACCTCGTCATGAAGACGAAGATTCCCAGCTTCCTCATCACCTTGAGTTCGTTCCTGATGTTGACCGGCATCAACCTGGCCGTCACCAAGCTCGTGAGTGGTCAGGTGGCCACACCCAGCGTCTCCGACATGGCCGGATTCGATTCCGCGAAAAAGGTATTCGCGTCGTCGTTCTCGGTCTTCGGGGTGTCCGTCAAGATCACGGTCGTGTGGTGGCTGCTGTTCACCGCGATTGCAACATTTGTTTTGTTCAAGACCAAGATCGGCAACTGGATCTTCGCGGTCGGCGGCAATCAGGACAGTGCCCGCGCGATCGGTGTGCCGGTGACCGCAGTCAAGATCGGCTTGTTCATGACCGTCGGCTTTGCTGCCTGGTTCGTGGGCATGCATCTGCTGTTCTCGTTCAACACCGTTCAGTCCGGTCAGGGTGTCGGTAACGAGTTCCTGTACATCATCGCCGCAGTCATCGGCGGTTGCCTGCTCACCGGTGGTTACGGAACCGCGATCGGCGCTGCGATCGGTGCATTCATCTTCGGTATGACCAACCAGGGCATCGTCTACGCAGGCTGGAACCCGGACTGGTTCAAGTTCTTCCTCGGCGCCATGCTGCTCTTCGCGGTCATCGCCAACAACGCATTCCGCAACTACGCTGCGAAAAGGTGACACATGAGTACCACAGCTGAAGTCCCCGCTCTCTCGAACTCGGGCGGCAACGTGCCACTGATCGAGCTCAAGGACGTCGGTAAGCAATACGGAAACATCATCGCGCTCAAGGGAATCAACCTGCGCGTCGGTGCGGGTGAAGTAACGGGCGTGCTCGGTGACAACGGCGCAGGCAAGTCCACGCTGATCAAGATCATCGCCGGTCTGCACCAGCAGAGCGAAGGTGAACTACTCGTCGACGGCGAACCGACAACGTTCCACTCGCCGAAAGAAGCGCTTGGCAAAGGCATCGCGACGGTCTATCAGGACCTCGCCGTCGTTGCGTTGATGCCGGTGTGGCGCAACTTCTTCCTCGGGCAGGAACTGCGCAAGGGCGGTCTGATCAAGTCGCTCGACGCCAACGCCATGCGCGCGACGACTCTTTCGGAACTGTCGAAGATGGGCATCGAACTGCCTGACGTCGACGCACCGATCGGTAGTCTCTCGGGCGGTCAGCGTCAGTGTGTTGCCATCGCCCGCGCCATCTTCTTCGGCGCGCGCGTGCTGATTCTCGACGAGCCGACAGCAGCGCTCGGCGTCAAGCAGTCGGGAATGGTGTTGCGCTACATCACCGCTGCCAAGGAACAGGGATTCGGCGTCATCTTCATCACGCACAATCCGCACCACGCGTACATGGTCGGCGATCACTTCGTGCTCCTCAACCGAGGCAGGCAGAAGCTCGACGCCAAGTACGACGACATCTCACTCGAAGAACTGACCAAGGAGATGGCGGGCGGTGACGAGCTCGAGACGCTGACCCACGAGCTTCGCCGCTAGATCAAAACCTCGCGACTACAGCCTCGGTTCGAATCGAACCGAGGCTGTAGTCGTTTCGTCACAGGATGGTCGTCGGCCGAACCCCGAGGCCGGAATGCATGTACGCCTCGTCGATCATCGTCATGTTGGCTACCGCGTCGCCCGGCCCGATCGGCAGCGCCGAGACCCCGGACAGATGATCGGCGAACGCTTCGAGTTGATAGGTGTACGACGACTTCGTGCCCAGATGCTCGACGCTCGTGCGCCCACCGGCCGTGACGGAGACACGGTCGTCGATGTCCGGCTGCAGGAAGTTGTGCACCAGGACGTCTCCTTCAGTGCCGAATACTCGGAAGGTGAAGTGATACCGCTCGTCCAACATCGTGGTCACCACGGATGCCGTGGCGCCGCTGGGGTATTCGAGTTCGATGTCGAACCACGAATCGACCCCCGGAGCGTATTCCTCGTGGCGGGTCCCGGTCACCACTGGCGCACCGCCACAGACGTCACTCAGCGTCCGGGAAGCATGTAACCCGTAGCAGCCCAGGTCCATCAGTGACCCGCCTGCCAAGGCGAGCTCCCACCGCGGGTCGTTCTCGGATGGTGTGGGCATCCGCAGTACGGTTTCCACCCGAGTGACCGCGCCGACGGCGCCGCTCCGAACCACATCCAGCAGGCGCCGGTTCACCGGATGAAAGAGGTAGTGGAACCCCTCGAGCAGCGTCACTCCGCTCACGCGCGCTGCCTCGGCTACAGCACGCGCTTCCACCGCGTTGCTCGAAAACGGTTTCTCCGTCAGCACGTGCTTGCCGGCCCGAACGGCGGCGAGATTCCACGGTCCGTGCAGGCTGTTGGGTAGCGCGTTGTAGACGACGTCCACCTCCGGATCCGAGATCAGCTCGGCGTACGAACCGACCACCCGTTCGATCCCATGCTGGGCCGCATAGGCTCTGGCCCGCTCGGGGTCGCGTGCGGCAACGGCCACCAGGCGGTGCCCGGTGGCCGTTGCAGGTTTGATCATCGCGTTCTCGGCGATGCGTGAGGCTCCCAGAATGCCTATCCGCAGCGGGGTCGGAGGTGTCACAGAACCGACCGCAGATACTCGACGCTCGCTCGCACATCGCGCACCGGTCCCTCGTCCGACGGCGCTTCGGCCAGAATGGTGTCCTGCTCGAGCACGTACCACCCGTCGAAACCGTGGCGCTGCAATATGGCTGTGACACCGGCGATGTCGACGTCGCCGCCACCGAGTGGACGGTACATTCCCGCCTTCACGCCGTCGGTGTAGGTGAGCTCACCTCTGCGAACGCGTGATGCGAGGGCATCGTCGACGTCCTTGAGATGCACGTGGGTGATGCGCTCGGGAGCTTGACGCGCCAGGTCGACCGGATCGGTGCCGCCGATCAACAGGTGGCCGGTGTCCAGGCACAGGGGGATGGCCGAGCCGTCGAGCACTCGCAGGACCTCGTCGCGCTGCTCGATCATCGTTCCGACGTGAGGGTGGACAACTGCCCTGATTCCGCGCTCGGCCGCGGCGTCGGTGAGGCGATCGAGATTGTGCAGCAGGGTTTTCCAACTCTGCTCGTCCAGTTCCGGGCGTGAATCGTAGCCGTCGGAACCCGTCGCGGCGGCCAGGACCAAAACTTCGGCACCCGAGGCGACGAAACCATCGAGGATGGGGGAGATGCCGGGAACCGGATCATGATCGCGATCATGCAGCAGTACCGGTGCGAACCCGCCGACTGCGCTCAGATCGTGATCCGCGAGCACCTTGGCCATTTCGGCGGGTGCAGTCGGCAGAAAGCCCTCCGGTCCGATTTCCGTTGCCGCCAGACCGACTTCGCGCATTTCCCGGAGGACTTGCGCAGGGTCGAGCTGGTAGCCCCAGCCCGGGACTTCGCACACGCCCCAGGAGATCGGTGCGCCGGCGATGCGAGGAGTGCTCATGTGTGTGCCTCATTCTTGTCGTGAAGGAACAGATCTTTGACTTCGGTGATCGTGACGGGCCGACCCTCGCGCAGAGAGTGCGTTGCAGCTTCGGAGATCCAGGCCGACTCGACCGCATCTGCGGGCGTGCACGGTGATTCCCGACGCCCGGCGACAACGCCGAGGAATGCTTCGAGTTCCGCACGGTAGGCGGACGTGAAGCGGTCCATGAAGAACGTGTACGGCTCCTTCGAGGGGAACGATGTTTCGGGGTCGAGAGAGCGGAGTGGCAAGCGGTCGTCCAGCCCGGCAACGACCGAGTCCGCCGAGCCGAGTACCTCGAGTCGGCAGTCGTAGCCGCGGCCGTTGTAGCGGGTATTCGACACGACCGCGATGGTTCCGCCTTCGAAAGTGAGAACCGTTGCGGCGGTGTCGACGTCACCGGCATCGGCGATCCCGCGATCACCCTGATTCGAGCCGGTGGCAAAAACAGTGGTGACTTCGCGGCCGCTGATCCACCGGACGATGTCGAAGTCGTGGATCGAGCAGTCGCGGAAGATGCCGCCGGAGTGTTCGATGTACGAGATCGGCGGGGGAGCGGGGTCGAGGGTGGTCGATCGGAGAGTGTGGATCCAACCGAGTTCTCCAGATCGAACCGCGTCGTACGCCGCCACAAATGACGGGTCGAATCGGCGCTGAAATCCGATCTGGACTGGCACCGACGTCTGCTCGGCAGTCGCGAGGACACGAACCGAGGATTCGATCGAGTCGGCTACCGGCTTTTCGCAGAACGTCGGGATGTCTCGGCGGACAGCGGCTTCGATCAGGTCGGCGTGCGAACTCGACGACGCGGCGATCAGAACGCCGTCGATGCCTGACGCTAAAAGCGCGTCGGGATCGGCAGCGGACTCCACGTCGAGTTCGCTTGCCACGTCCGAGGTTCGACGTGCGTCGACGTCGGTGACAATCAGTGCGTCGACGCCGTCCATCGTCAGCAGGTTTCGGGCGTGGTAGCTGCCGATTCGTCCGAGCCCGATGACTCCGATGCGAGCGCCCATCAGTCCAGCCCTCCGAAGACGTTCTGGTCCCAGTCGATAATCGAACCTGTCACGACTCCGCTGCGATCGGAGAGCAGGAAGACGACGAATTCGGCGATTTCGTCGACCTGTCCGAGCTTGCCCATGGGGAGGGTGCTGCCCGCACGTTCCTGCCAGTCGTCACCGGCGTCGTGAAAAGCTCTCTGCGTGAGGTCTTCTCCCTCGGTCTGTGTCCACCCGATGTCGAGACCGTTGATCCGGATGCGATCCCAGCGATGCGCATGGGCGGCGTTGCGGGTCAGCCCCGCCAGCCCGGCCTTCGCTGCCACGTACGGCGCGAGATACGGCTGCCCGCCGAGTTCGGACGTGGAGATGATGTTGACGATGGACCCGGGGACCGCACGCTCGCGCATGTCTTTGACTGCTGCCTGCATCGTGAAGAACGGACCGCGAAGGTTCACCGCGATGTGCTGGTCGAAGAGTTCTTCGGTGGTGTCGAGCAGCGTTCCGCGTGAAGTGAGCCCGGCGGAATTGACCAGAGCATCCACGCGGCCGAAGTGAGAGATCGTCTCGGCCACGCTGTCGAGCGCGGAATCCGTCTGTGCCACATCGGCTTCGATGAAGTGAGTTCCCGGAAGTTCTGTCTCGAGAGCCTTTCCGACGTCCGGGCGTCGGCCGGTGAAAGCCACCTGAGCGCCCTCACGGACTGCGGCGCGTACGATTCCGGCGCCGACGCCTTGCGAGCCGCCACTGACCAGTAAGACGGTGTCGGCCAGGAGTGCGGGCCTGGTTACGCCCGGCGTAGAAGTCATGGGTTTAGTCTGGCTGTGACGAAGACCTCGAGCAACAGCAAAAAACCATCAAATATCCATCATCGTGAGGTAGTTGTGGCGCATCGATTCAAAGTACGGGAGATCGCTCAGCAGTCGGGCCTGAGTGAGGCCACCGTCGACCGGGTGCTCAACGACCGTCCTGGAGTTCGCGACAGCACACGATCGGAGGTTCGCCAGGCGATCACGGACCTGGAACGTCAACGCTCGCAACTGAAACTGGTCGGTCGCACGTTCATCGTCGACGTCGTGTTGCAAACTCCTGCAAGGTTTTCCGACGCTGTCCGTGACGCGCTCGAGGCCGAACTGCCCACCCTTGCACCCGCTGTTGTTCGTTCTCGGTTTCACTTTCGTGAAACCGGTTCGGTAGAAGCGATGACATCGACGCTCGACAAGATTCGCCGGCGCGGGTCCCACGGTGTCATCGTCAAGGCTCCCGACACTCCGGAAGTCGTGGCGGCGATCGATCGGTTGGTGGCGGCAAGGATTCCGGTCGTCACGTTGGTGACCGACGTTGCCGGCAGCAGGCGAGCCGCCTACATCGGCATCGACAACCGAGCCGCCGGAGCCACCGCCGCGTACTTGATAGATCAGTGGCTGGGGGATCGGGAAGGCAACGTGCTGGTCAGCATGAGCAGCGGGTTCTTCCGCGGGGAGGAAGAACGGGAGATGGGATTTCGCTCCGCCATGCGAGTCTCGGCTCCGCATCGACGGTTGATCGACATTCCGAACAGTGACGGTCTGGATCAGACGAGTAGGAAACTGGTGCGAGCGGCACTCGAATCCGATCCGCAGATCCGTGCCGTGTATTCGATCGGTGGTGGCAACCTGGCCACTGTCGACGCGTTCGAAGAACTGAACCGGGAGTGCAGTGTCTTCATCGCCCACGATCTCGACGGTGACAATCGAAAGTTGCTGGGGGAGAGGCGAATATCAGCGGTGCTCCACCACGATCTGCGGGCGGATGTTCGCACTGCCTGTCAGGTGGTCATGAAGGAACACGGCGCCATGGGCGCTCACTTCGGCTTTACGACGTCACCGGTTCAAGTCGTGACACCGCTCAACATGCCCCCGACATAGCTGTGCGCGGTCAAGGAGTCCGGAGACTCCCTAACCGCGCACAGGGCCGAAGGCCTGACTATCGAGCGAAGAGCAGTGCTCGCTTGACTTCCTGAATAGCCTTTGTCACCTGGATGCCGCGGGGGCACGCGTCGGTGCAGTTGAACGTGGTGCGGCAACGCCACACGCCGTCCTTGTCGTTCAGGATGTCGAGACGCTCGGAAGCGGCCTCGTCACGGCTGTCGAAGATGAACCGGTGTGCGTTCACGATGGCAGCGGGACCGAAGTAGCTGCCGTCGCTCCAGTACACGGGGCACGACGTGGTGCAGCATGCGCAGAGGATGCACTTGGTGGTGTCGTCGAAACGAGCACGGTCGTGCTGGCTCTGGATGCGCTCACGAGTGGGCTCGTTGCCACTGGTGATGAGGAACGGCTTCACGGCGCGGAATGCGTCGAAGAAGGGCTCCATGTCGACAACCAGGTCCTTCTCGACGGGCAGGCCCTTGATGGGCTCGACCGTGATGGTGACCGGCTTGCCGTCCTTGGGCAGCATGTCCTTCATCAGCAGCTTGCAGGCCAGACGGTTCACACCGTTGATCCGCATGGCGTCCGATCCACAGACACCGTGTGCGCAGCTGCGACGGAACGTGAGGGTGCCGTCGAGGTAACCCTTTACGTACAGGAGCAGGTTGAGCAGACGGTCGGTGGGCAGTGCCGGGACCTGGAAACTGTCCCAGTGCTGGCCCTCGCCCGATTCGGGGTTCATCCGCGCGATCTTGAGAGTGACCATGACGGCCCCCTCGGGAACAGCGGGGAGTTTGGGTGCATCTACAGCAGGCGCAGACATCAGTACTTACGCTCCATCGGCTCGTAGCGGGTCTGGATCACCGGCTTGTAGTCCAGACGGATGTCGGAGAGCAGGCCGTCACCCTCCTTGTACGCCATCGTGTGCTTCATGTACTCGGCGTCGTTGCGGTCCGGGAAGTCCTCGCGAGCGTGGCCGCCGCGCGATTCCTTGCGGTTGAGGGCGCCGACGACGGTGACCTCTGCCATTTCGAGGAGGAAGCCCAGCTCGATGGCCTCGAGCAGGTCGCTGTTGTA
The DNA here is from genome assembly GCF_029457415.1 of Rhodococcus sp. RCBS9. NCBI lineage: Bacteria > Bacillati > Actinomycetota > Actinomycetes > Mycobacteriales > Nocardiaceae > Rhodococcus > Rhodococcus sp. RCBS9. The sequence continues at coordinate 4,817,065 of NZ_CP120422.1, forward strand.
GCGCTTGCCCTTGTCCTGGACCGTGATGTGGTTGTAGCGCTCCTTGAGAGCACGCACATCCTTGAGAGCCTGGGTGAGGCGCTCTTCGGTGCGGAAGACGGAGGCGTTGTTGTCCATCGACTGCTGCAGCTCGGTGCGGATGTCCGCAACGCGCTCGTGGCCGTGATCGGACAGGATGACGCCGACCCAGTCTTCGACCATCGCGGCGGGGGTTTCCGGCATGTCGACGAACTCGGTGGAGTTCGCGTACTCGGCCGCAGCGATGCCGGCGCGACGGCCGAACACGTTGATGTCGAGGAGCGAGTTGGTACCGAGACGGTTTGCACCGTGTACGGAGACACAGGCGCATTCGCCGGCCGCGTACAGACCCTTGACGATCTCGTCGTTGTTGCGCAGCACCTCACCGTTGATCTTGGTGGGGATACCGCCCATGACGTAGTGGCACGTCGGGTAGACGGGCACGGGCTCCTTGACGGGGTCCACGCCGAGGTAGGTGCGCGAGAACTCCATGATGTCGGGGAGCTTCTCGTCGAGAACTTCCTCGGGGATGTGCGTCACGTCGATGTAGACGTAGTCCTTGTTCGGGCCGGCGCCGCGGCCTTCGAGAACCTCGAGGACCATCGAACGCGCCACGATGTCACGAGGAGCGAGGTCCTTGATGGTGGGTGCGTAACGCTCCATGAAGCGTTCACCGTCGGCATTACGGAGAATGCCACCTTCACCGCGGACGGCTTCCGAGATCAGGATGCCGAGACCGGCGAGTCCTGTCGGGTGGAACTGGTGGAACTCCATGTCCTCGAGGGGCAGGCCCTTGCGGAAGATGATGCCCATGCCGTCACCGGTGAGGGTGTGCGCGTTGGACGTCGTCTTGTACATGCGTCCCGAGCCGCCGGTCGCGAAGACGATCGACTTGGCGTGGAAGATGTGCAGCTCGCCGGTCGAGAGCTCGTAGCAGATGACACCGGTGGCAACCGGGCCGTCCTCGGTCTCGGTGATGGCGATGTCGAGCGCGTAGAACTCGTTGAAGAACTCGACGTCGTGCTTGACGCAGTTCTGGTAGAGCGTCTGCAGGATCATGTGACCGGTGCGGTCGGCGGCGTAACACGCACGGCGGACGGGTGCCTTGCCGTGGTCGCGTGTGTGGCCACCGAATCGACGCTGGTCGATCTTGCCTTCGGGCGTGCGGTTGAACGGCAGACCCATCTTCTCGAGGTCGAGCACCGCATCGATGGCCTCCTTGGCCATGATCTCGACGGCGTCCTGGTCGGCGAGGTAGTCGCCGCCCTTGACGGTGTCGAAGGTGTGCCACTCCCAGTTGTCTTCCTCCACGTTCGCCAGTGCGGCACACATGCCGCCCTGGGCCGCGCCGGTGTGGCTGCGGGTGGGGTAGAGCTTGGTCAGTACGGCCGTGCGGGCACGGGGGCCAGCTTCGATTGCCGCACGCATGCCTGCGCCACCGGCGCCGACGATGACCACGTCATAACGATGTTCCTGCATGAAGTCTGTGCTCCCCTAGCTCGCCGAGATATTGGGGTCGAAGGTGAAGATGACGTACGTGCCCAGGCCCATGATCAGGATCATCGAGAGAACGAGGATCGTGGTCAGCCAGAAGCGCGTGGAGTCCTTGCGGGAGTAGTCCGCGATGACCGTGCGCAGACCGTTACCGCCGTGCAGCTGTGCGAGCCACAACATCGTCAGATCCCAGAACTGCCAGAACGGGCTGGACCAGCGACCTGCGACGAACGCGAAGTTCAGACGGTGAACGCCACCGTCGAGCATCAGCATGATGAACATGTGGCCCAGGACCAGAACGATCAGGGCGACGCCGGAGAAGCGCATGAAGAGCCATGCGTACAACTCGAAGTTGTTCCGAGCCTTCGCGCGCGGGGACCGCGGGTTGTCCAGGCTTGCGGGACGGTCGTATGAGGTGCCCAGGCTCTTGGCTTCGGGTCCGTGAGTAGTCGCCATGTCAGTGCTCCGCAAACATGTTGATGAGGATGCGTCCGGCGCCTGGGATCATCACCAGGAACCAGATCGTCAGAATGGTCCAGAGCATGACGCGCTGGTACTTCGGGCCCTTCGACCAGAAGTCCACCAACATCACGCGCACGCCGTTGAGGGCGTGGTAGAGGACTACGCCGACGAGGCCGATCTCCATGAGGCCGACGAGGGGGTTCTTGTACGTGTCGATGACGGCGTCGTACGTATCGGGATTGACCCGAACGAGTGCCGTATCGAGAACGTGTACGAATAGGAAGAAGAAAGTAGCGACGCCTGTGATCCGGTGTAGAACCCAGGACCACATTCCGGGGTCGCCCCGGTAAAGCGACCTCGTGCGCTCCTTCTGAGGAGCGGCTTCAGTCGTAGTACTCATCGAGTGCTGTGCCTCCAACGTCATTGGTGGACGCGTCGAGCCTGCAGAGAGCTTCGATGTACCTCAGCCCGGGCTCGACGGGATCCTGAACCGACTTGACTCAGACTCTAAACCTATGTGAAACCGGGAACTAATCAGATGCGGGATTCGTACGCGTACCAAACTCTTTGTAAGGTTTGCCTTTCCAATCTCCCCGGGACGGTTTCGGCGTGGTTTCTGCATCCATTCAGTCGGCGTGATTGGATAACGAACCATGGGTGACATCGACTGGAAGTTGTTGCGGCACAACGCGCAAGTGGTCATGCGGCACGCCTATGCGCCGTACTCGGGGTACGCGGTGGGTGCAGCGGCCCTGGTAGACGATGGTCGGATCGTCTCAGGATGCAATGTGGAAAATGTCTCATACGGTTTGAGCCTGTGCGCCGAATGTGGACTCGTCGGTAACTTGGCCGCCACCGGGGGTGGCCGGCTGATTGCCTTCACGTGCTGTGACGCGAAGGGCTCGATTCTGATGCCGTGCGGCCGGTGCAGACAGCTTCTCCTCGAGCACGGCGGGGGTGAGATGCTTGTCGACACGAGCAGTGGGTTCAAGCCGCTGAGCGAGCTGTTGCCTGATGCTTTCGGGCCGGAACAAGCAGAGGGGCTCCGCCATGTTTGACGCAGTTTCCATCATCGGCGCCAAGCGTGACGGCCGCGAGCTGTCGGGAACCGAGATCGACTGGATAGTTCAGGCGTTCACACAGGGGATCGTCGGCGACGAGCAGATGTCGGCGCTCGCGATGGCGATCTACTTCCGCGGAATGTCGCGAGCAGAGACCGGCCGATGGACCGAGGCCATGATCGAATCCGGCGGGAGGATGGACTTTTCGGACTTGCCGCTGCCCACCGTCGACAAGCATTCGACCGGTGGAGTGGGGGACAAGATCACCCTTCCGCTTGCACCCCTCGTCGCTGCCTGTGGTCTTGCAGTCCCGCAGTTGTCGGGCCGCGGACTCGGCCACACCGGTGGAACTCTCGACAAGCTCGAGGCCATTCCAGGTTGGCGAGCCGAGCTCACGGCGACGGAGATGGTCGACATTCTCTCGGATCCGAAAATCGGCGCGGTGATCTGCGCTGCCGGAGCGAATCTGGCCCCCGCGGACAAGAAGCTCTACGCGCTGCGTGACGTGACCGGAACGGTGGAATCCATTCCGCTGATCGCAAGTTCGATCATGAGCAAGAAGATTGCCGAGGGAACCGGCGCCCTGGTGCTCGACGTCAAGGTCGGTTCCGGAGCGTTCATGAAGGACCTCGGCGACGCGCGAGAGTTGGCACGCACGATGGTCGAGCTTGGCAACGACGCCGGCGTGCGTACAAGCGCTCTCATCACCGGGATGGACACCCCGCTCGGATTGACGGCGGGCAACGCCCTCGAGGTACGTGAATCCGTCGAGGTGCTGGCAGGCGGCGGGCCGTCGGACGTCGTCGAGCTGACCCTGGTCCTGGCTCGGGAGATGCTGTCCGCGGCTGGGATCGACGGTATCGACCCCGCCGACAAACTGGCCGACGGCACGGCAATGGACCGGTGGCGCGCGATGATCGCCGCACAAGGTGGGGACCCACACGCGACGCTGCCGGTGGCCCGGCACAGCGACGTCGTCACCGCGGACCGAGACGGCGTACTGACCCGACTCGACGCCATGGCGGTGGGCATCGCGGCCTGGAAACTGGGAGCCGGACGCGAACGGCAGGGCGAAGCCGTTCAGGCCGGTGCCGGCATCGAGATGCATGCAAAGCCTGGCGACGTGGTCCGTGCCGGGCAGAAGCTGATGACATTGCACACCGACACTCCCGAGAGATTTGATGCAGCGCGACGAAGCCTCGGCGGTGGATGGTCGATCGGGACCGATTCCGACACCGTTTCGCGACCGTTGCTCATCGAGCGAATTGTGGGTGATTCGCGTTAGCGTTGGCGAATGAACGCACCGGAGTTGACCACGATCCGCAGCGCACCCAAAGTTCTTCTCCACGATCATCTCGACGGAGGACTCCGACCCGAGACCGTTCTCGAACTGGCCGAGCAATGTGGCTACGACGAGCTGCCGGCGAATACGGCATCCGAACTGGCGCAATGGTTCCGAACTGCCGCTGACAGTGGATCGCTCGAGCTCTACCTCGAAACGTTCGCGCACACAGTCGCCGTGATGCAGACCCCCGAAGGGCTCGCACGGGTGGCACGTGAGTGTGCCGAGGATCTGGCCGACGACAACGTCGTCTATGCCGAGGTCCGTTTTGCGCCCGAGCAGCACCTGGAACAAGGCCTGAGTTTGGACGAGGTCGTCGAGCACGTTCTCGAAGGTTTCCGGGCCGGCGAATCCGCTGCCAGGGTCGCGGGACGGGAGATCCGCATCGGCTGTCTTCTCACGGCGATGAGGCATGCCGCCCGGTCGCGGGAGATCGCCGAACTCGCTGTGCGATTCCGGGACCGCGGGGTTGTCGGTTTCGACATCGCCGGTGCCGAGGCCGGTAACCCACCGAGCCGGCACCTCGACGCTTTCGAGTACATGCGTGACGCGAACGCCCACTTCACGATTCACGCGGGTGAGGCTTTCGGGTTGCCGTCGATCCACGAAGCCATCGCCTTCTGCGGAGCGGATCGGTTGGGCCACGGCGTGCGGATCGTGGACGACATCGACGTAGGAGTGCAAGGTGGGGCAGAGTTGGGTCGGCTCGCGAACTACGTCCGTGACATGCGCATTCCCCTGGAACTGTGCCCGAGTTCGAACGTGCAGACCGGAGCCGTAGCCGCCCTGGCGGACCATCCGTTCGGACTCTTGGCGGACTTGCGCTTCCGAGTGACCGTCAACACCGACAACAGGCTGATGAGCGACACCACCATGAGCCGGGAAATGGCCGCGTTGGTCGAGACCTTCGGTTACGGATGGACCGATCTCGAACGCTTCACCATCAATGCGATGAAGTCGGCCTTCATCCCGTTCGACGAGCGCCTCGCGTTGATCGACGACGTCATCAAGCCGGGCTACGCCGTGCTCATCGGCTAGATGACGTGCGCCCGACTACTCAGATCGAAGCCGGGCCTCGAACTCGCGCTCGAGTTCGCGCCAGGCCTCGGATTCCTTGGTGAACGGCGCACTCGGAGCCATCCGCGACGGATCGGGGTTGAGGAGGTACGAGACGTACCAACCCAGCTCGTTCGACGCGGACAGAGCCTCCTCGGTGGAGTCGTCGTCGGCGAAATCTGCTGCATCGGTGAACAATTCGACTGCGAGTTCCAGCTGCTCGGCATCTACGACGTCCGGGCCCTGGGCGAGGTCGTCGGCGATGCCGGGCAGAACGTAGACGTTCTCGTCCGTGACCTCGATTTCGAGTGAACCGTCGACGGCCGCATTCTGAATTTCGCCGTACGTACTGACCTGCGAGAGATCGTGTTCGTGGTTGTCGGCGAGGTAGCGAGCGAGTGCGCGCTCGCTACGGAAGACGGTGATCAGTCCGTCCTTGCCGAGGAAGATCGCCTGATCTCCCATGTAGCAGCGCAGAGTGTAGAACGTCTCGGCCGAGGTGATGATGCGGATCGGGTCGACACCGACCTCACCCCAGAAGGTCTCGACTTCGTCTTCGTCCTCTTCGAGGTCGTCTTCGTCGAATTCCTCGTCCTCGCCCTCCTCGGCGACATCGTCGGCGTCGACGGTGTTCTCGGCGGCAGCGAGCAGTTCAGCTTCGGCGACCGCCACAGCAGCTGCATCGACCTTCGGGGAGGTGACCACCTTGTCGATGGCGTCGAGAACGGCGTCCCAGTCCTTGACGATCGCAGCGCCGACCTGGTCCCACAGCTCCAGGCCTTCGCGGCCTTCGAAGGTGCCGGCGCCGGTGGCAAGCGCGCCGAGTACCGGATGGCCGCTGAAGAAGCGGATGACCGCGTCGAGTTCGCACACCTCACCGATGTTGCGAGCCATGTTCAGGGTGTCTTCGAGTTCCGAGACCACCAGTGCCTCAGGGTCACCTGCGGCCAGTTCCGGCACGCCGACGAAGTCGAACGTGAAGTTCTCTTCCGGTTCCAACTCGGCTGCCGACAGTCCGGAGACGACGGCCCACGCCGGATGCTCGACCAGGTCGTTGTCGGAGTCCGTTCGGATGAAGGCCGCGAGTTCCGCGACGGAGGAGAACCCGTAGAGGTCTTCCTCATGGCCGAGAAACGCTTCCCACTCGTCGTCGCCCTCGCGCCAGCGAGGTGCCCACAAAGTGACGAGGTCTCCGTCGGTGAGTCCGATTTCGATAGGGACGATGTCTCCAGCCATGGGCGGAAGCCTATCCACCGCAGCGCGAAAGGCATAGCGGGGGTTCGTCACGTTTGTTTCAGGGCTACTCGGAGCTCACTGACCAGTCGCTCGCGTTCGTCGTTGGACTGTTGAACTGCCTGGTGAATCGTGGCCACCGTCAATGCGGCCACCGTCTGAGAATTCATCGCGGTGACTGCGTCGGTGATCCGTAGGTCGACCAGAGCGCCCAGCCCGTCGACAGTCGCCGTGACTATCCCACCCTCGCTCGAGACGACTACCCGAAGAGCGCCGACCCCGTCGACGGCTTCCTGCAAGAGTCCGGTCCGGTGTTTCGCCAGCTCCATGATTCGATCAATCTCGCTCATATCGAACGCATCCAGCTCGACGGAAGGTTCTGGCCCTCGGCGGCGTCGACATCGGCCAGTTCGTCTCGGGTCGGTAGACCGAGCCGATCGAGGATCGCTGCCGGGACTCCGGTCTCCTCGAGCTCCACACGATGGCGGGCGCCGGCTTCGATTGCTGCATGTGAGCACAGCGTGAGTATCTGCTGCGCCAACCGCTGCCCGCCGTACCGCAGTTCGTCCTGGCTGATCCTCAGGTCCACGGGCACGGCGTACTCCGTGGCGCGGACCGCGATGGTTCCGTCGCGGTTGACGACTACGGCTGTGATGATCGGCGGTGATTCGCGCTTGTTCTCGGGCATGATTCCCTGTCATTCCGTCGGACGGTAGAAGCCGTGAAAGCCCATGCCGCTGTTCGTGGTTCGGATGGCGCTGATCTCGACAGGATCGCCGGCTTCGATCATCTGGCCGCCGCCGATCACCATCGCGACGTGGCCGTCCCAGACCGCGAGGTCGCCCGGCATCAGATTGTTCTGATCGACCTGGTTCCCGATTCCCTGTTCCTGCGCCAACCTCGGAATATCGACTCCGGCCTGGCCGTACGCCCATTGCGTCAGACCACTGCAGTCCAGACCGACTCCGGGTGTCGTGCCTCCCCAGGCGTACGGGACACCCTGTTGAGTGAGCGCGTTGCGTACGGCAGCAGCGGCCTCGGCGTTCGGTGCGGTGGCAATCGAACCGTCGGGAAGTTCGACCTCAACGCCACCGACGGAACCGGAACCACTTGCGGAACCGGAACCACTTGCGGAACCGGAACCACCGACGGAACCGGAACCACCCGCCGACTCGGAGACTCCAGGTGCGGGATCCGGTATCGGGACGGACGGGACGAGTGCGGACATCTTGTCGGTCGACCCGGCCAGCTCACCGCGTACCCGCTCGATAACCGATACCGCGCGTCCGAGGTGCTCCAACGCGGCCGACAACAACATCAATTGGCCCGTCGGTGTCATCAGCGTCGGCCCGGCCTTGATCGCGAGTGTCAGAAAGGACTGGAGAATCTCACCGAGTTCGGTCATTCCCGCGTACACGGACGTTGTCGCTTCGTCCACGACGCCGGCGATGTCGATTCCGCGATCGGCGAGGTTTCGCGTCGACGTCTGCGTCTGCTCGGTTTTGGTCACCGCAGCAGTGAGTGCCGTGGACGAACTCTGAGAGGACGCCAGTTCGCTCAGTGCCGCGCTTCCCAGTTGGTAGGCGATCTCGAGGGCGTCCGTGGCGATTCGGATGCCGACGTCAGGTCCATTTGTGCTGGGGACACCAGTCCCGACAGTGTCGACCAGGTCGATGATCGGTCGTGCGAGTGCGTCGACGTCGATCATGAGCGTGCGGCTTCAGCGAGAGTCCTTCTTACCGATTCCTCGGAGTCGAGATAGACGGCGTGAGCGTCGCGGGTGGCTGACTGGACGCTGGAGATCACAGCGGACAGTCGATCGATGTCGTCGATGTGCGCTTGCTGTGCTCGGCTCGCGACATCGACGAAGTCGCCGCCGATCAGCCCCAGCACAGTGGACAGAGCCAAGTGATCGCCACCCGCCGCGTCCTGTCGAGCTTGCGCGACGTTGTCGGCAACAGTGCCCAACCGCGTGGCGAACTCCGCGATGCTTTCAGTGTCCAGATCCAGATTTGTCAACTTGTCTTCCCCCCGTTGCGCTTACTCCTTCTTGGACGCCGCGCGGGGTGCTCCGGTTCCCGAGGAACTATTCTGATGGTCATGCAAACGCACGTAGTCGACCATCCGCTCGCGGCGGCCCTCTTGACGACAATGCGTGATGCACGCAGTGAGAACGCGACTTTTCGTTCCGCACTTCGCAGGCTCACGCACATGCTGGTCTACGAGGCCATGCGTGACGCGGAGGTCGAGGAATTTCCGGTCGATACCCCGGTAGCAGCGACGACGGGCATCCGGCTCGCGAAGCCGCCGTTGTTGGTACCGGTGCTGCGGGCCGGTCTGGGCATGGTCGAACAGGCGAGTGCGCTGATTCCGTCGGCCGGCGTCGGCTTTGTCGGAATGGCACGTGACGAAGAGACTCATCAGCCGGTTCCGTACCTCGAATCCCTGCCGGCGGATCTGTCCGGGATCCCGGTGTTCGTGCTCGATCCGATGCTCGCCACCGGTGGTTCGATGGTGCACACCATCGACTTGCTGGTTGCGCGTGGCGCGACGGATGTCACGGCAGTGTGCGTCGTGGCCGCTCCGGCCGGCGTCGACGCGCTGGCAGCGTCCGGCCACCCGGTTCGTCTGGTCATCGCGAGCATCGATGACGGACTCGACGAGAACGCTTTCATCGTCCCCGGTCTCGGTGACGCCGGCGATCGGCAGTTCGGACCCCGCTAGAGCGAAAAGGCGAAGGTTCGGAGTTCGGCCAGCCGGGCCTTCGCCTGCTCTACTGCGTTCGCGAGGTCGGCGCGGTTCGCCACCGGGACGACAACTTCGAGATAGCACTTGAGCTTGGGCTCGGTTCCGGACGGTCGAACAACCACGCGGATCGACGGCCCGTCGAATATCACTGCGTCGGTGCGCATACCACCGCGAACCAGGGACAAGTCCTCGGTCGTGACCGGCTCGCCCGCGAGTTGGCTTGGCGGATCGGCGCGTAGCCGTTTCATCATTTCCGCGATGTCACTCGAATCCTCGACGCGGCGGGATACTTGGTCCCCGCAATGCAGTCCGAATTCGACGGCATAGTCGCCTAGAACGTCCAACAGGGTTCTGTTGCTGCCCGCGAGGGTGGCAGCCAAGTCAGCCACCAGAACGGCAGCTGAGATTCCGTCCTTGTCCCGCACCACATCCGGATCGACGCAGTGCCCGATCGCTTCCTCGTAGGCGTAGACGAGTCCGTCGCCGGCGCGCGTGAGCCACTTGAATCCGGTGAGTGTCTGCGCAAACCTGGCTCCGCGGGCTTTCGCCAACTTCGAGAGCAGGGTCGAGGAGACGATCGTCGTCGCCACCAACGAATCTTCGGGCGCCGTGCTCAGTACGTGGTCGGCCAGGAGCACCCCGGTTTCGTCGCCGCGCAACATGCGCCACTGATCACCGTCGCGAACTCCGACGGCGCAGCGGTCGGCATCCGGGTCGAGTGCGATCGCCAGATCCGCGTCGACACTTCGGGCAAGGGCGAGCAGGCGGTCTGCGGCGCCGGGCTCTTCGGGATTGGGGAACTCGACGGTCGGAAACGTGGGGTCGGGATCGAACTGCTCCGCCACGACGTGCAGGCCCTCGAATCCGGCTGCTCGCAGAGCCGCGGTCGCAGTCTCGCCGCCGACGCCGTGCATTGCCGTGAGCGCAATCCGGATCGAGCGGGCGTCGCCGTGCGGGAGGGTCGCGATGCGGGCGATGTACTCCTCGACCAGAGAATCGTCGGCCGGAATCACCGATGCTCGCGCGACGTCGGCGGCACTACCGATGCGAGCGATCTCGCTCTCGATTTCACGATCGGCGGGGGAGACGAGTTGCGCTCCGCCCGAGAGATACACCTTGTAACCGTTGTCGGCGGCAGGATTGTGGGAGGCGGTGATCTGGATACCTGCCGCTGCCCCGAGCCTGCGCACCGCGAACGCCACCAGCGGTGTCGGCAGTGGGCGGGGGAGCAGGGTCACTTCGAACCCGGCGGCTGCCATGACCTCGGCGGCGGCCAGAGCAAATGCCTCTGAACCGAGCCGGGCGTCGCGGCCGACCACAACGCGGGACCCGCCCTGGCAGCGAGCTGTCAGCCAGGCCGCCAGACCGGCCGTGGTCCGGATGACGACCGCGAGGTTCATTCCGTTGGGTCCGCCGCGCACCGGCCCGCGAAGCCCAGCAGTGCCGAACGTCAGTGGTGCGGAAAAGCGTTCGGTCAGTTCATGTTCCGAAAGGGCTGCTAATTCTGCGCGGGTAACTGGGTCCGGATCGGCGTCGATCCACTCGGTGACGTTCAGTGGTGTCACAGCTGCTCGACCAGTTGACGCAGCAGCACTCCCATCCGGGCCGCCGAGGCTTTGCCTGCCGCCAGCACTTCCTGATGGTCGAGCGGGGCGCCCGTGATTCCGGCGGCCAGATTGGTGACCATGGAGATGCCGAGAACGCGAGCGCCGAGCGCGCGAGCCGCGATGGTCTCGTGAACTGTCGACATGCCGACCAGATCGGCGCCGAGTGTACGAAGCATTCGAATCTCGGCTGGAGTCTCGTAGTGCGGACCGGGAAGCCCGGCGTAAACACCCTCGGCAAGGTCCGGGTCGATCGAGCGAGCCAGCGCACGCAGTTCCGGCGAGTAGGCGTCGACCAGGTCGACGAACTCTGCGCCGACGAGGGGAGAGCGGGCCGTCAGGTTCAGGTGGTCACTGATCAGCACCGGTTGACCGACTGTGTAGTTTTCAGCAATACCGCCGGCCGCATTGGTGAGGATGACCGTTTCGGCACCGGCAGCAATGGCTGTCCGGACCGGGTGGACGACGGTACCGAGATCGTGGCCCTCGTATGCGTGCGCGCGCCCGAGCAGCAGCAGGACTTCGGTGTTTCCGACGCGCACCGAACGAATGGTGCCCGCATGGCCGAGAGCGGACGGTGGGGCGAAGCCAGGAAGATCCGCCATCGAGACTTCGGCTGTCACGTCCGCACCGGCGTCGCCGAACACGTCTGCGGCATCGGTCCACCCCGACCCGAGCACGATGGCGACTGACGGTGACGAAGAGCCAGTCATGGCGGACAGAGCAGCGGCGGCGGCCTCGGCGATCGTTCCCATGTGAGCAACCCTACTGAGGAGTCGGGTCGGTTCGCCGGGTGAGTTGGCGGGCGTTACTCTCCCATCCATGCCTTATCTCGAACGCGACGGCGACGTATTCATCCTGTACCTCGGCAACGAGGGCGAAACGGACAACGAGAACCGCTTCGGCCCTGAGTGGATCGACGCTGTTCACAGCAAGTTGGACGAGGTCGAAGCGCACGAGGGGCCCGCAGCCCTGGTGACGACGGCGACGGGCAAGTTCTACACGAACGGCCTGGACACGACGTGGATCTTCGGCAATCTCGACGGTCTCCCCGGCTACCTGGACAAGGTCCACACCATCTACAGCCGTTTGCTGACCTTCCCGATGGCCACGGTCGCGGCCGTGCAGGGGCACGCGTTCGGCGCCGGCGCCATGCTCGCGTCCTCGCACGATTTCCAGATCATGCGCGCGGACCGCGGCTTCTACTGCCTCCCCGAGGTGGGACTGAACATGCCGTTCACTGTCGGGATGTCTGCACTGCTGAACAGTCGTCTGCCCAAGCAGACGGCAGTCGATGCCATGACGACGGGGCGTCGCTTCGGCGGCGCCGACGCACTCGCTGCCGGCATCGTGCAGGAAACGGTCGACGGCGACGGAGTACTCGCCGCTGCTGTGGCCAAGGCGTCGGCACTGACGTCGACTCACGGCAAGAACTTGGCGGGAATCAAGGCAGGCATCCACCGCGATGCTCTTGCAGACCTCGCTCAGGTGACTGACAAGAGCAACTTCTCCTTCGGGTGAGACAATGATCGCGTGAACCAGAATGTCGACAGCGCAGTCAGGTCCGTAGAGGCCGATCTGATTGCGCTGTCGCATTCGATTCACAGCGACCCGGAACTCGCCTTCGAGGAGTTCCGCAGCGCTGCCAAAGTGTCGGACCTGCTGGCGCAGCACGGTTTCGCGGTCACTCACGGGATCGTCGATCTGCCGACGGCATTCGATGCCACCTACGGCAGCGGAGAGTTGGTCATCGCGATCTGCGCCGAGTACGACGCGCTGCCCGAGATCGGTCATGCCTGTGGGCACAACATCATTGCCGCCGCCGCGGTCGGGGCCGGCATCGCGTTGGCTACCGTGGCCGACGAACTGGGGATCACAGTCCGAGTGATCGGTACTCCCGCGGAGGAAACCGGTGGCGGCAAAGTTCTGATGCTCGAGCGTGGTGCATTCGACGGCGTCGGCGCGGCCATGATGGTTCATCCAGGGCCGATCGACATCATCGGTGCGACCTCGCTGGCCTTGGCGGACATCGCCGTGAGTTATCACGGTCGCGAGGCGCATGCGTCTGCTGCGCCGGAGTTCGGTCGTAACGCCGCCGACGCAGCGACTCTCGCTCAGGTGGCGGTCGGACTGTTGCGTCAGCACCTGCAGCCAGGTCAGCAGATTCACGGAATCGTCAGTGACGGCGGCACGGCTCCCAACATCGTTCCGGCTCGGTCCGAATTGCTCTACTACCTGCGTGCCGAAACGGCCGCGTCGTTGGCCAATCTGTCCGAGCGTGCCGACGCGTGCTTCGCCTCGGGTGCACTCGGCACCGGGTGCACCCACGAAATCCGCACGGTATCGCCTACTTACACCGAGTTGACCCCCGATCCGTGGCTGGCGGCGGCGTACCGTGAACAGATCGTCGATCTCGGGCGGGTGCCACTGGCAGCGGAATGGGAGCGCTCCCGTCCACTGGGTAGTACGGATATGGGTAATGTGACCAATGTGATTCCGGGAATTCACCCGGTCATAGGCTTGGATTCATCGGGGGCAGTGACACATCAGCCGGAGTTCGCGGCTGCGTGTATCACCACCTCCGCAGATCGAGCGGTAGTCGACGGTGCAATTGCGTTGGCCCGCACTGCTGTCCGGGTAGCGTCCGATCCAGAACAACGCGCCCGTCTGTTGGAAGGGGTAGATCGCCGGTGAACGCGGCAATCGACACGTGGATTCACGCGCACACCGACGACCTCGTCGCGTGGCGTCGACACATCCATGCCAACCCGGAGTTGGCTCGCCGCGAATACGCGACCACCGAATTCGTTGCCACCCGCCTCACTGCCGCTGGATTGTCGCCGAAGATCCTTCCCGGTGGCACCGGTCTCACGTGCGATATCGGACCGGAGGGTCCACGAATCGCACTGCGCGCCGACATGGACGCTTTGCCGATGCAGGAAGCGACCGGGGCGACGTACTCGTCCACGGTCCCCGGTGTGTCCCATGCATGCGGGCACGACGCCCACACCACCATCTTGCTCGGCGCCGGACTGGCTCTGGCCACGCTGCCCGAACTTCCCGTCGGGGTTCGGCTGATATTCCAGCCCGCCGAGGAAGTCATGCCTGGCGGAGCACTCGACGCCATCGCCGCGGGCGCGCTCGACTGTGTGTCCAGAATCTTTGCTCTGCACTGCGATCCGCGACTCGAGGCAGGCCAGGTGGGAATGCGCCTGGGTGCGATCACCTCTGCTGCCGACACGATCGAGGTCGTCCTCGACTCTCCGGGTGGGCACACGTCGCGGCCGCATTTGACCACGGATCTGATCTACGCGCTCGGCACCGTCGTGACCGGGCTGCCGGGAATGCTCAGCCGTCGTATCGATCCGCGTACCGGAACCGTCATGGTGTGGGGCGCGGTCAGCGCAGGTCAGGCGCCCAACGCGATTCCGCAGACCGGCATGATGACGGGCACGGTACGTACCGGCGATCACGACACCTGGGAGTTGCTCGAACCGCTCGTGGAAGAAATCGTCCACGGACTGCTCGCACCCACCGGAGTTCGCTACCAACTCAACTATCGTCGCGGAGTGCCTCCGGTCGTCAACGACGAGGTGTCCACTCGGATGTTCGAGGACGCCATCGCGACCGTCGGACAAGATGCTTTGGCGGACACCCCGCAATCCGGTGGTGGCGAAGACTTTTCGTGGTACCTCGAAACGGTGCCGGGGGCCATGGCGCGGCTCGGCGTGTGGTCGGGTGAAGGCGATCAGCTCGACATCCACCAACCCACTTTCGATCTCGACGAGCGAGCACTCGGCGTCGGTGTGAAGGTTCTGACGAGCCTGGTTCTGGGATAGTTCCGGTTCCCGTCGGGGGTACCGTTTTTCGTGTCGTTCGAGTGAAGGTACGGGCATGTCCATAGGTGTGGGAGTGCGAATCGGCACATTGGTGTCGACGGCTGTCGTTGCGTCGAACGATCCGGGTTCGGCCGATCCGGTGGTATTGGTTCGGGACACGATCCTCAATCAACGCAAGGACGGAACGACGGTGCTCGGTGGCACCGAGCAACTGGGTGCCGGCCGTGAGTTCGCCGAGAGCTGGTCGGGCTTTGTCGGTCGCGTCGGGGACCCGAGTGGCGTCGCGGGAACTGCCGATACTCGTTACCGCGCCGAGGATTTGGTGGCGACCTCGATTCGCTGTCTGTTGCAGGAATGCGAGCCGCTGCCCGATCGTGGTGGTCGAAGCGGGGGAGCGCCCGACATCGTCGCGACCTACCCGTCACGCTGGGACTCGTCGACAGCGGCCCTCATGCAGGATTCGCTGGTCTACGCGGGCCTCGAACGAGTCACACTCGTCTCGGATGCCGAGGCCGTGTCGGCGTGGTTCGAGTCGGAAATCGCGGCACTCGCCGGCACGCTCATCGGCATCTATCACGTGGACGACACCGGGGCAGCGGTCACCCTCGTGCGTTCTGGTGTCGCGGCCGGCCGTGCATTCGGCTTTGCCGGCGACGGGAGTTCGCCGAGTTCACGCCTCGCGACGGCTCTGGGTGCGTTCGGTTGGATGCCGGAGAACCTGGACGCCGTAGTCGTCACCGGTGACGGCGAACCGGCGACAGACAAAGCGGCCATGATGTCCATAGCGGCCGGGATTGCCGAAAAGCTCGGTGTCAGATGTGAACTCGGTCCCGGACCTGAGCAGTCGGCTGCGCTGGGAGCCGCAATTCTGGCTGCCGGATTCACCTCGACGTCGCACACTATCGTGCCGATCGGATTGCCGCCTTCACACGACGTGACCGAGGTGTTCGACACCCTGGGACGCGAGAAGGTGGCGGCAGAAACCGCTGCCGGGGTGGCGACCGCCGAGCCGGAAACTGCAGTTGTCGCAGGCGAATCGGAGTCGCGCGGTTCCAAGCGTGTGCTCATCGGCGTGACGGTTGTGGTGGTGCTCGCAGCACTGGCAGTGCTCGCGTATTTCCTGCTGCTTTGAGCAGGACAGCTATCTAATCGGTAACACCGTTACCCGGACCGACATTGCGGCTGTTTCTCGTCCGCAACTCTCGTACGTACTCGGCCGGCGCTCCGGCAATCTCGGCAGCGTCGGCCATCACACCGATGTAGCGGGCCGACGGCAGCCCGCCTTCGTACGCATCCATGACGTAGAGCCACGCAAGTACCGCGTCGCCGGCGGTGTCGACCCGCACGCGGATCTTGCGGTGCAGACCCAGTTCGGCACCTTCCCAGCGGTCCAGACTCACTTCGTCCTCTTCCGGGACGTCGTAGAGCACCACGAAAACACTGGAATCGGGATCTTCGACCACGGTGGCGAGAGCACCCTCCCAGCCGAGGTCCTCGCCGCTGAAGGTCAGGCGCCAGCCTCGCAGCCACCCTGTCCCGGACATGGGGGAGTGTGGGCAGCGCAACAACATCTGCTCGGGATGCATGTTGGAACCGTAGGCGGCATAAATCGACACGGGCGCAAGCCTAAACCGTGGTCCGAGGGTGTGGCGAAGCGGACCACCGGACGCAAGTAATCTGGTACAAGCACTGCGCGACACGTGGTGCTCGAATAGCGTGACACTGGTCGACGGGAGACCCCTGCCGGCCACGCGAGGACTTGGAGGACACATGACCCGGATCGTGATCATCGGTGGCGGACCCGCCGGCTACGAGGCGGCACTGGTAGCCGCGCAGCACGGGGCCACGGTCACCCTGGTCGATTCGGACGGCGTCGGCGGTGCGTGTGTGCTGTTCGACTGTGTCCCGTCGAAGACGTTCATCGCGTCCACCGGAATCCGCACCGACATGCGTCGTGCATCCGACCTCGGCATCACTCTGGATCCGGAGCAGGCTTCGGTGTCACTGCCGAAGATCCACTCCCGAGTCAAGAGTCTCGCGTTGTCCCAGTCCTCGGACATTCGCGCACGGTTGCAGACGGTAGGCGTCGAGGTTCTCTCCGGCACCGCCGAACTGACCGATCCACTCCTCGGTATGGCAGCACACCAGGTTCGCGCGACGCTCGGAAGCGGCGAGCAGAAGACCATCGACGCAGACGTCGTGTTGATCGCCACCGGCGCCAGCCCCCGCATCATCCCGGGAGCCGAGCCCGACGGTGAGCGAATCATGACGTGGCGCCAGCTCTACGACTTGGATGAGCTTCCCGAGCACCTGGTCGTGGTCGGTTCCGGTGTCACCGGTGCCGAGTTCGTCTCCGCGTACACCGAGATGGGCGTCAAGGTCACGCTCGTGTCCAGTCGCGACCGTGTTCTGCCCGGCGAGGATGCCGATGCGGCGCTCGTGCTCGAGGACGCCCTCGCCGAGCGCGGTGTCACCCTCGTCAAGCACGCCCGCGCGGACGCCGTCGAGCGCACCGAGAAGGGCATCGTCGTCAAGCTCTCCGACGGCCGCACGGTCGAAGGAAGCCACGCTCTGATGACCGTCGGTTCCGTCCCCAACACCAACGGTCTCGGCCTGGAGCGGGTCGGCATCGAGTTGGACAAGGGTGGATACCTGCGTGTCGACCGGGTCTCGCGCACCACGGTTTCCGGTATCTACGCCGCCGGTGACTGCACCGGACTGCTCCCGCTCGCGTCGGTGGCTGCGATGCAGGGACGTATCGCGATGTACCACGCACTGGGTGAAGGCGTCAGCCCGATCAAGTTGAAGACCGTCGCGTCGGCCGTCTTCACACGTCCCGAAATTGCAACGGTGGGTGTTTCGCAGGCAGCGATCGACAACGGAGAGGTGCCTGCGCGCACCGTCATGTTGCCGCTCAACACCAACCCGCGCGCCAAGATGTCCGGTTTGCGTCGCGGATTCGTGAAGATTTTCTGCCGCCCGGCTACCGGCGTGGTCATCGGCGGTGTTGTGGTCGCACCCACTGCTTCGGAATTGATCCTGCCGATCGCGATCGCCGTACAGAACAACCTGACGGTCAACGACCTGGCGCAGACGTTCTCGGTGTACCCGTCGCTGACCGGATCGATCACCGAGGCTGCTCGTCAGCTCATGCGTCACGACGACCTGGACTGACAACCGACCAGAGCCTTCTTACAGTGTGGGAACTCTGTTTCACATACTGAAGTATTGGTGGGATAGTCGAGATACCGACCGAATCAAGGGTCGGTATCTCGGCGCTCTCCCGCCCCGTTGACCCAGGACGGCTCAGGGTGTTTTTCCTCTGACCTTCATTCTGCGTGCCTGGGAGCTTCATATGACACACGCCGCGCTGTCTGCTCGTATGGACGGACTCCGTAGTTCTGCAATTCGCGATCTGCTCACCCTGACTGCCCGGCCCGACGTCATCAGCTTGGCCGGCGGACTGCCCGATCCCGATTTCATTCCGCGGGAGCGAATCTCGAAGGCAGCCCACGACGCACTCGGTGACCCCTCGTCCGTTCAATACGGCGAGACGTCAGGCCTGCGGCGCCTCCGTGAGGTGATCGCCGAGCGCGAATCATCCAAGATCGGGCGGACACTCGACGTGTCCGAAGTCGTGATCACCCACGGTTCTCAGCAAGGTTTGAGCTTGCTCGCGCAGGTCCTCCTCGACGCCGGTGACGTCGTGGTCGTGGAGGAACCGGCATATACCGGTGCGCTGCAGGTCTTTCGAACGGCGCAGGCCCGTCTCGTTCCCGTCCAGCTGGACGAGGACGGAATGGATACCGACGCGCTCGAGACGAAACTTGCCGCCGGTCTTCGGCCCAAAGTTGTTCACACCGTGAGCAATTTCCACAACCCGCGCGGCGCGGTGCTTTCGGCGCAGCGGCGAGCGCACTTGGCGGCACTGGCGGACCGATACGGGTTCTGGGTGCTCGAGGACGACCCGTACGGCGAACTGTACTTCGGCGAGAAACCGCCCGCACCGCTGGCGGCGTTGTCGGACAGGGTGATTCGGCTGTCCAGTGCTTCCAAAGTGTTGGCACCGGCGCTGCGCGTCGGCTGGCTGCACGGCGACCGAAAGGTCTGCGAGGCGGTCGAACTGATCAAGCAAGGCGCTGACCTGTGCGGGTCTTCGCTCACCCAGCAGATCGCCGCAGACCTCTTCTCCGACGTCGAATGGTTCGACGCGCATCTCGACGTGCTTCGAGCGGGGTACGGCGCGAGGGCGAAGGCGTTGGTCACGGCCGCCGAGACGGAATTGAGTGGGCGTGCACGCTTTTCCGAGGTCCGCGGCGGGATGTTCTGTTGGATGGATTTCGTCGACGATGTCGACACCACCGAACTCCTGGGTGCCGCGCTCGAGCATGGCGTGGCATTTGTCCCAGGTTCGGCCTTCGCGGTCGAAGCTGGCCTCGGTCGAAGCGCTCGACTGTGTTTCGCGACGTATCCCGAAGCCGTGCTGGTCGACGCCGTCGGCAGGCTCCGGGACAGTGTCATCGCAGGTACAGCCTGACTTTGTCGATAGTGTTGCGGAGCAGATCGATCTCCGTACCGGACGGTGGGGTGGTGACGGTGACGTGGTCGGCGACGGCCAGATCCCATCCCGTCGCCTCTCGCACCTGATCGACCGAGATGCCTTCGTGGACACTGGTCAGCTCCAACTCGCCGCCGGGGCCCTGGTGTGTCAGGACACCGAGGTTGGTGAACACCTTTGTCACTCCTGCACCTGCCGGCATGACGCCCTTTCCGCTGGCGTGGGCGCGGGCGGGGCTGGGTGAGGTGCAGAAGTCGAGCGCGGCCGGAAAGGAACTGAGGTCGTGGCGACGCATCACGACGAAGATCTCGGCGGCGTTCGCGATGATCTCGACGGCCCCGCCTGCGCCGGGCAGTCTGACCGTCGGGTTCTTCCAGTCACCGATGAAACTTGTGTTCAGGCTTCCCGTTCGATCGATTTGAGCGGCCCCGAGAAATCCGACGTCGACGTTGCCACCTTGCAGGACATAACCGAAGAGCGCGGCCATACTGAGCACGGATTCGGCACCGGAGACCACGACGGAGTCGGCGATACCTTCGGCCATCGCCGACGGATGCGCGCCGCACACTCCGGATTCGTAGATCAGTTCTACGTCCGGATTCGACGTGTGGCGCGCGAGATCGACTGCGAGCGTGGGGAGCCCGACTCCGGCGAAAACACGGCGCTTACCCGCCAACTCGCGTGCCGCGACGGCGACGATCGTTTCGGTGGAGGTGGTGTTACCGCTGACAATCGTGGTGGTCACAGTCTGCTCCCGTAGTCGACAGGTGTGGAGAGTTTTGATTCGACCTCGAGATCCGACCAGTAGTCAGCTCCGAGCTTGGCGAGATATTCGTCGTGATCGCCGAGTGTGTACACCCATTCGTCGAGCCAATTTCTCAGCAACGAAGGGTCTTTGGAAATCTCGGTCCAGCGTCGGTAGAAGCCGCAATCGCGGTCGTAGTATCCCTGTGCGTACGACGGGTGCGCGCCGCGCGGGCAGACGACAACCGCGTCGACTGCATGCGAGGGAATCAGAGTTCGGCTCGGATCTGACCTGATGACCTCGTCGTCGACCAGCTCTTCCACAACGACGATCGCCTTCTTCGCGGCGTAAACGGCTTCTTGCTGCACCCCGGCGATGCCCCAGATCTGTGCGTTCCCGGACGTGTCCGCTCGCTGTGCGCCGATGATCGTCACATCCGGATTCAACGGCGGCACAACGTAGACGCTCCCGCCGCCGTACGGATCCTCGACGAGTCTCAGTTGTGGGTTGAGTGCGGGTAGATCACTACCGGCGTACGACCGCAGCGGGAAGAAGGGAAGCCTGGCCGCTCCCGCCTGATACCGGCACACCATGCCGTAATGACTGTATTCCTCGACTTCGAGGGGGAGCGGGTCCTGGTTCTCGATGCGTCTGCGTAACTCGTACAGAGAACCTGCGGAGCCGCTGGCGAAGAACGAGGCAACCAGCTTTCGGACGCAGCCGGCGGCGACGAGTTGATCGGAAACGATGTCCGGCGTCATCCGGCAGAGCGTGAGGTCCTTTCTGCCCTGCCGGATGATCTCGTGTGCCGCGGCAAAAGGAATGAGATGTGAAAATCCCTCCAGCGCAACGGTCATCCCGTCTTCGACGTATCGGCCGACGGCCTCTTTCATCGAGAGGGTCTTGTCCACGTGTGTACCTCTTCTTGTTCTTTCGCGCACTCGGTCGGTTTCGGAACTTGACATGTTCGGCCGGTGTGGCGCAACAATGTCGGGTGGAAATTCATCAGATCAACGCATTTCTCGCGGTGGCTGAGGAGCTACATTTCGGCCGTGCGGCGCAGCGGCTTCGGATTGCGCAACCGCCGCTGAGTCGAACGATCAGGCAATTCGAGAAACAGCTCGGTTCGCCGTTGTTCGATCGGAGCACTCGAACTGTGCGGCTCACTGCTGCCGGTGAAGCGCTGCTGCTTCCGGCGCGCGAGATTCTGGACGCGTGCCGGATGGCCGAGATCGCGGTGTCTGCGGCAGGCAAGGGAACGACAGGTCGCGTTCGCCTGGGTTTCGCGGGGACTTCTTCGCATCTGCTCGTCGGGCGGTGGGCGAAATTGGTGAGAAAGACCAATCCCGGTATCGAATTCGTGCTCGACAGTTCTGCTTTCGCGAACGAGGCGTTGTTGATGCTGCTCGATCGACGACTCGACATCGGGATGGTGCGGTGGACCGTACCGCCGCTCGGGATCACGTCGAGATTGATCGCCGAGGAGAACTTTCTGGTGGCCATGTCCAAAGACCACCCGTTGGCGTCGAGGGACTCGGTTCGGTTGATCGAATTGGAGTCCGAGAATTGGGTGACGCTTCCGGCGGAGCCAGGTTCGATTCTGCGGGAGTCTCTGCTCACTGCCTCGAAGAATGCAGGGTTCCTGGCTCGCATCGTGCAGACGGCACCGGATTCGATGTCGTTGATCGCGCTGGTGTCCGCGGAAATCGGATGCTCGTTGACCATTTCCTCGGTGGCCCAGAGCATCGTGAATCCTGATGTTGTCTTTGTTCCGGTCATGGACCCACCTCCTCCTCTTCAACTGCGTATCGCCTGGCGAGAGGGAGACGACAGACCTGCTCTTCTCGAAGTGTTGAAATTGTCCGAGCAGGCGCTGCCGTCCCTGGCCTAGACGGTTGCCCGACCGGTAGGAATCTCACCCGTTTCGGACTTCGGTGAGTTCGCAGTATTGACAAGAGTGTTTTCGAGTTCGAGTTCGTCGTAGTCCGCTTGTTCGGCCGTCGAGAGTTCGCCCGCGTTGTAGCCGGTACGTCGGAGCAGGAGCAGGGTGCAGATCAGCGAGACAAGGGCGTACAGCCCGGATACGATCGCGACCCCGACGATATTGCCTGACGTGTTGAGCATCCACTGCGCCAGTACGGGAGTTCCGCCGCCGACGACAAGGGAACACAATTGGTACGCCGTCGACAGACCGGTATAACGGATGTTGGCGGGGAAGGCACGAGCGAGAACGCCGGCGATGGCGCCGTAGAACATCGAGTGCGGGATCGTGGCCAGACACATCGCGACGACTGCGATGGTGAAGTTCCCGGTTCGGATCGCGAAGAACATGGCGGGCATGAGAACGAACTCCGGTATCACCATCAGGCACATGGCTTTTCGCATGTCGATCTTGGAGACCAGGACGGCACCGAAAGGTTGGACGATGAACTGCACGACGAGCGCGATCGCGATGGCGGCCAGGAAGGTTCCTCGATCGTATCCGAGTTCTTTTGTAGCCCAGGACAATGCGAAGGTGTTCTTGAAATAGGTGACCTGGGCGAGGGGAAGTGCGCCGGCGCCGAGGAGAACCAGTACCCAATGCTTGCGCAAGACTTCGGCGAGCGGAAGCTTGACGACCTTCTTGCGTGCGAGAACGGCCTTCATCTCGTCCGACTCTTCGAGTTTGAGGCGAATGATCATCCCGAGAATGACCAGCACCGCCGAGATGATGAACGGGATGCGCCATCCGTACAGGAGGAACGACGGCGTCGGCATCGAGGACAGAAGGAAGAACGCGATGGTGGCCAACAGATTTCCGGCGGGTGAGCCCTGTTGGGCGAACGCGGAGTAGAGGATGCTCTTGCCCTTCGGTGCATTTTCGCTGGCAATGAGCACTGCGCCGCCCCACTCGCCACCGACCGCGACTCCTTGGATGACGCGAAGGATGACCAGACCGATCGGCGCCCAGATCCCGACCTGTGCGTAGGTGGGGAGGAGTCCGATGCCTACCGTGGCGACACCCATCATCATCAAGGTGATGACGAGAGTGTTCTTGCGTCCGATCCGGTCGCCGAGGTGTCCGAAGATGATCCCGCCGATCGGCCTGGCGAGGAAGCCTGCCCAGAGTGTGATGAAGGCGAGGAGAGTTCCGACTCCGTTCGGGAGAGTGTCGGAGAAGAAGATGTCGCCGAATACCAGGGCAGCGGCAGTGCCGTAGATGTAGAAGTCGTACCACTCGATAGTGGTTCCGATGAACGAAGCGATACCGGCTCTTCGCGCCTTGGCGTTGATCTCCTCGGAACTGCGAGTGGGTGAACTCATGCGTGGCGACCTTTCTCTGCAACATTCGCGGCGCCGAAACGTGGCGTGCCTGAATGAGATTCGCAGAGTGGTGTAGGTCACGTCCAATACCAACTTGGTCGCCTATTGATACCTCAGGAGTATCAATAGGCGACCATGATCAGCTCTTCCGGTATGGAAGGATCGGGGTGATTACTCGGACCAGTTGTACGTCCGCTCGACGGCCTTGTTCCACTCCGCGTACAGCCGTGACCTTTCGGACTCGTCCATCGCCGGTTCCCACGTCTTGCCGACGGCCCAGTTGTTGCGGATGTCTTCGGTATCGGCCCAATAACCGATGGCGAGGCCCGCTGCGTATGCAGCACCGAGAGCTGTCGTTTCGTTGACCACCGGACGGATGACGGGAACTCCGAGGATGTCCGACTGGAACTGCATCAGGGTTTCGTTGACCACCATGCCGCCGTCGACCTTCAGTGCGGACAGTTCGACTCCCGAATCCGCTCGCATGGCGTCGATGACCTCGCGGGTCTGGTATGCCGTCGCCTCGAGCGCTGCGCGGGCCAGGTGTCCCTTGTTGACGAAGCGCGTCAGACCGACGATGACACCCCGGGCATCCGGTCGCCACCGAGGTGCGAACAGCCCGGAGAACGCGGGCACGAAGTAGGCGCCGCCGTTGTCATCGACACTTGCGGCGAGCGGCTCGATGTCCTTGGCGTTCTGAATGATTCCGAGATTGTCTCGAAGCCACTGGACCAAGGAACCCGTCACGGCGACGGAACCTTCGAGTGCGTACACGGCAGGGGCTTCGCCGAGTTTGTAGCAGACGGTCGTCAGTAGTCCGTGCTTGCTGTGCACCGGCTTCGTGCCAGTATTGAGAAGCATGAAATTGCCGGTGCCGTAGGTGTTCTTGGCTTCACCCTCGGAGAGGCAGGCCTGGCCGAATGTGGCTGCCTGCTGGTCACCGAGGATTCCGGCGACCGGCACACCGGCGAGATTGCCGCGTGGACGTCCTGTGCCGTAGACCTCTGAGGAACTACGGATTTCCGGGAGCATCGACATCGGGATTCCGAAGTCCGCACAGATCGATTCGTCCCACTGGAGGGTCTCGAGATCCATCAGCATCGTGCGTGACGCATTGGTGACATCTGTCACGTGGACGCCCTCGGTCAGGTTCCACACGATCCACGTGTCGACAGTGCCGAAGCACAATTCGCCGGCCTCCGCTTTTGCTTTCGCACCGTCGACGTTGTCGAGAATCCAGCGGATCTTCGGCCCGGCGAAGTAGGTCGAGAGTGGTAGTCCGGTCTTGTCTCGATACTTGTCCGGACCCTCGTCGCCGCCCAGTTCGACACACAGTTGATCCGTGCGCGTGTCCTGCCACACGATCGCGTTGTAGATCGCCTTACCCGTCGAACGTTCCCAAACGACGGTCGTCTCACGCTGATTCGTGATTCCGACGGCAGCGATGTCGGCCCGCGTGAGATCGACCTTCGCGAGAGCGCCGGCCACCACCTCCCGAGTGTTGATCCACAGCGCCACCGGATCGTGCTCGACCCAACCTGCTCGCGGGAAAATCTGCTCGTGTTCTTTCTGCGCAACGCTCACCACGGCGCCGTCGTGATCGAAGATCATGCAGCGGCTCGACGTCGTGCCTTGGTCGATGGCGGCGATGTATTGATTCACTGTGCTCCTAGGTTCGGGCGTGTTCGCAGTAATCCGTGCGCTGTCGCAGTATGTGGATCAAGCTACTAGCCTGTAAACGGATTCGTCGTCGACTTACAGGAGACCGGGTTGAGTAAGCAGCAAGGTGCGCAGTTTCTCGGCCCGCAGCAGCGCGAAGCTGCTTGGGAACAACTTCAGACCGAGCAATTCGACGTCGTCGTTGTCGGCGGTGGTGTCGTCGGTGTCGGAGCGGCCCTCGATGCGGCCACCCGCGGGCTGAAGGTTGCGTTGGTCGAGGCCCGTGACTACGCATCCGGTACGTCCAGTCGCTCGTCGAAGATGTTCCACGGCGGTCTCCGCTATCTCGAGCAACTAGAATTCGGCCTCGTTCGTGAGGCGTTGCGTGAGCGCGAACTCTCGCTGACCACGCTCGCTCCGCACCTGGTCAAGCCGCTGAAGTTTCTGTTCCCCTTGGCTCACCGAGTGTGGGAACGCCCGTACATGGCCGCGGGAATCTTCCTCTACGACCGGATGGGCGGCGCCAAATCGGTCCCCTCCCAGAAGCACTTGACCCGGGCGGGCGCACTGCGCATGTCGCCGAGCCTCAAGCGCAGTTCACTGACCGGTGGCATCCAGTACTACGACACCGTCGTCGACGACGCTCGGCACACCATGACCGTTGCACGGACCGCCGCCCACTACGGCGCGGTCGTCCGAACGTCGACGCAGGTCGTGGGATTTCTGCGTGAAGCGGACCGGGTCTCGGGAGTTCGTGTTCGCGACTGCGAAGACGGCCGTACCGCGGAGGTCAAGGGTCACGTCGTCATCAATGCAACCGGTGTCTGGACGGACGAAATCCAGGCCCTCTCACGTCAGCGCGGACGGTTCCGGGTGCGAGCGTCGAAGGGCGTACACATCGTCGTCCCGCGCGATCGCATCGTCAGTGAAGCCGCCATCATCCTGCGTACCGAGAAATCGGTGCTGTTCGTCATTCCGTGGGGCAGTCACTGGATCATCGGCACCACGGACACCGACTGGAACTTGGATCTCGCTCACCCAGCGGCAACCAAAGCAGATATCGACTACATCCTCGGCCACGTGAACTCCGTTCTGGTCACGCCGCTGACGCACGCCGACATCGACGGTGTGTACGCAGGCCTGCGTCCGCTGCTTGCCGGTGAGAGCGACGAGACGTCGAAGCTCTCGCGCGAGCACGCCGTTGCCCGTGTGGCTCCAGGCCTGGTCGCCATCGCCGGTGGAAAGTACACGACGTATCGGGTCATGGCGGAAGACGCCGTCGATGTCGCAGCAGAAGACATTCCGGCGCGAGTGGCGTCGTCGATCACGGAGAAGGTGCCGCTCGTCGGCGCCGACGGATACTTCGCGTTGATCAATCAGACTGTGCAACTGGGCGAGCAGTACGGCTTGCATCCGTATCGCGTCAAGCACTTGCTCGACCGCTACGGTTCACTCATCACGGAGGTCCTCGAACTCGGCCGACAGACGCCGGAGTTGTTGCAGCCCATCACAGATGCCCCCGATTACCTTCAGGTCGAGGCTGTGTACGCCGCCGCGGCGGAGGGTGCATTGCACCTCGACGACATCCTGGCTCGCCGCATGCGCATCGCAATCGAGTACCCGCATCGTGGTGTCAACTGTGCGCAACAGGTTGCCGGATTGGTTGCTCCGATTCTCGGTTGGGATCCCGCCACCGTCGAGCGCGAGGTCGACACGTACCGAGCGCGCGTCGAAGCGGAGATCGAGTCGCAGACCCAGCCGGACGACGAGTCGGCCGACGCCTTGCGCGCCGCAGCGCCGGAGTCTCGGGCCGAGATCCTCGAACCCGTCGTCGTGGTGCCGGATCGGGTCTGAGTCGCCCGTCGTTTGTTCTCGGTCTGTCGCGGGTAGGCGGATGTCGAATCACCACCCGTGTCAGCACAGACCGGTCGAGCGTCGCCCAGGAGGATCCCAATGTTCGGTAGTCGGTCGAGATCTGCTGAGGAACACATAGCCACTGCTTATCTGGTCACTCACCTGTGCGGAGCGATGGTAGGGCTGCAACTCTCGCGGTCACTCTCGGACTCGTACGGCGCGTGGGCCGACGGTGAGCTGGACTCGTTGCCGGGTGAGCTCGAGTACGAGATCGAGCAGCTGCTGCAACTGATCGAGGACACCCAGGGCATATCTCTGCCGCGGTACTCCAAGATCGACGCGACGGTCAATCGGATCAGGCGCCTCGTCCATGTCGACGCCATCTGGCGCAACCGTCTCGTGAAGCTGGCAACTCTCGAGATCATGCGGACCGCTCTGTGCGGCAAGAGTGCGATGTGGGAGGTCCTGAGAGACATTCCGGCCGGGGAGACGGAGGAGCAGTACCGCGAGCTCAACGACCTGGTGTCCAAGCAGATCACCACCGTCACGGCTCTGCATCACCGCGCGGCTACGGAAGCTTTTCAGGGGACGGACGGGCGGGAATCGGCGAGCGGCGGCGACCCCATCCGCTCGAGTAAGTAAGGTTTGTACCGTTCGGTGAAGAATTCGATGAACGGTAGACCCCGAGGTGTATGGAGATGGCTGAGCGCGACCAAGCACTGACAGAACCCACGGCAGTGTTCGCGGCGTTGGCGGAGATCCTCTACTCCGCCGCAGACAGCGCCGAGGTGTACTCCGCGATCTGTTCGGCGGCTGTCGAGTTGATTCCCGGTTGCGATCACGCAAGCCTGATGCTGCGACGGGGAAACACCAACGTCACGGTAGCGGCAAGCGACGAGATCGCCGAGCATGCAGACGATCTTGAACGTGCGACTGGTGAGGGGCCGTGCATCGACGCCCTCGACACGGAGGCGCCGCAGCTCGAGTCAGATCTTCGCACTCCGAATCAGTGGCCCGAGTTCGCTCGGAAAGTCGTGGCAGAGACACCCATTCGTGGCTCGATGGGGTTCCGACTGATGGTCGATCGTCAGAAGTTCGGTGCCCTCAACCTCTTCTCCGACACTCCGGGAGCATTCACGGAAACTGTTGCCGACCACGCGATCATGTTGGCATCGTTTGCATCCGTGGCCGTCACCGCGCTGAACCGAGGAGAGGATGCCGACTCGCTGCGGCGCGGCCTGGCGAGCAGTCGCGAAATCGGTCAGGCCGTCGGTCTGCTGATGGCTTTGCATCGGGTGTCCGACGACGAGGCCTTCGACATTCTGGTGCGAACCTCGCAGAACATGAACGTCAAGATCGCCGAGTTGGCGCGCAAGGTCATCGTCCAGCATCGTTCGACTCTGGACTGAGCGCTTCGTTCGCCCCGGGCGAGCCGAGGAGTTGAGATCGCTTGAGATCCACCGTCTCTCGAAGTGCCGTCACCACCGCTGCGACTTCCGGTCGGCGCAAGGATTCAGAACGAGCCACCAACCAGTACGAAAGTCTGACTTCGATGTGAGCCGGCAGCACGCGAATCAGATCGTCGTGCTGCTCGGCCATGAAGCAGGGGAGCAAGCCGATGCCGGCACCCGCGCGCGTTGCCTCGATGTGGACGAACACGTTGGTGGACGTGACGGCCTCGCGCATGGAAACCGTGAGCTTGCGAGCCAGATCGAGTTCGTCGACCTGCAGCATCGAGTCGATGAAATACACGAGCGAGTGTTCGGCCAGCTCTTCGGCACTTTCGGGAACAGCATTCTGACGTAGATACTCTCGGGAGGCGTACAAACCCAGCGCGTAGTCGGCCAGATGGACGGCCTCGGCGCGGTGAACTTGAGGTTTGCCGACAACAACCTCGATGTCGAGCCCCGAGCGTATCTGCGACGCCTTTCTGGTCGCGACGACTATCTCCACGCTCACGCGAGGATGGCGTCTGCGAACCGCTGCGCCGGCGGGGGCCGCGATGTATGCGCTGAAGCCGTCGGTGGCCGAGACCCGCACGACGCCGTCGAGTTGCTGCTGACCGGTGGAGTCGAGTGCCAGTTCGTTCACCGCGGCCTCGATGCGCTCGGCCGCGCTGAGGGCTTGTCTGCCCAGGTCGGTCAACTCCCAGCCGCCGGACGAGCGGACCAGTACACGGCCGCCGAGGCTCTTCTCGAGCAAGGCGATGCGGCGCGAAATGGTGGTGTGGTTGAGGCCCAGGTCGTCGGCTGCGGTGTTGAAGCGGCCGGTGCGACCGACCGCGAGAAGCACCAGTAGGTCGTCCGGGCTCAGTCCGAGTGTCATATCTGCATTTTTGCACCTGTATGGTGCGAGATTTGTCATTGTCGTGCCAAGAATCTGCACCGATACTCATCGAGTCACAAAAAATGTGCGAGCGGTCACATTCCTGATCGTGAAGAGCAGGCGAATCGCGAACTGAAGACGAGGGAGTCCACGATGAGCGTCGACAACATGCCGAAACCCGAGAGCCAAGCCCCACCATCGGGGCTGAAGAAGGTGGTCGGCGCCTCGATGGCGGGCACCGTGGTCGAGTGGTACGAGTTCTTTCTGTACGGCACGGCGGCCACGCTGGTCTTCAGCAAAGTCTTCTTTCCTGGCGGCGGCAACGAGCTGGATGCGATCATCGCGGCTTTCATCACCTACGCCGTCGGATTCGCCGCCCGACCACTCGGCGGAATCGTCTTCGGATATTTCGGAGACAAGTTCGGCCGGAAGCAGTTGTTGCAGTTCAGTTTGCTGCTGGTCGGTGCCGCGACCTTCCTGATGGGCTGCCTACCGACCTACGGTCAGATCGGCTACTGGGCGCCGGCACTGCTGGTCACGCTGCGCTTCATCCAAGGATTTGCTGTCGGCGGCGAATGGGGTGGGGCGGTACTCCTTGTCGCCGAGCACAGCCCGAATCGATCTCGCGGGTTCTGGTCGTCCTGGCCTCAGGCCGGCGTGCCGATGGGCAACCTGGTGGCCACTGTCGTGCTGTTGATCCTGACGTCGACGCTCTCGGACGAATCCTTCATGAGTTGGGGCTGGCGCGTTGCCTTCTGGCTCTCCGCGGTGATCGTTCTGGTCGGGTACTACGTTCGGACCAAGGTCACCGACGCTCCCATTTTCATTGCGGCGCAGAAGGAAGCAGAACTGGTCAAGGCAACCTCGTACAGCGTTTTCGAGGTGGTCAAGCGTTACCCGCGCGGAGTGTTGACCGCGATGGGCCTGCGTTTCGCCGAAAACGTCATGTACTACCTCGTGGTGACCTTCTCGATCACCTACCTCAAGGTCGTCGTTCATGCGGACACGGCGCACATCCTCTGGTGGATGCTGATGGCACATGCCGTGCACTTCGCAGTGATTCCGTTGGTGGGCAAACTGTCCGACACGATCGGTCGACGCCCGGTGTACATGATCGGCGCCGTCACCGCCGGAACATGGGGATTCTTCGCCTTTCCGATGATGAACAGCGGGCACAATGCAGTCATCTTGTCGGCAATCATCATCGGGCTTGTGTTCCACGCGTTCATGTACGCCGGCCAACCCGCGATCATGGCCGAGATGTTCCCGACCCGGATGCGCTATTCCGGTGTCTCCCTGGGATATCAGGTCACGTCGATCGTGGCAGGTTCACTGGCTCCGATCATCGCGACCGGACTGCTGAGCAAGTTCGACTCCTCGGTCCCCATCGCGATCTATCTCCTGTTGGCATCCCTGGTCACCATCGTCGCAGTCGTTTTCGCGCGGGAGACCAAGGGAATCTCGCTCGAGTCCGTCGATGCCGCCGACGCACGAGTGCTCGCCGACGAGCGGGCCGGTGTTTCCGCATGACGCTCTCCGGCAAAACGGCACTGGTCACCGGTGGTGCCAGCGGTATCGGCGAGGCGTGTGCTCGACTCCTTGCCGCCCGCGGCGCCCACGTCACCGTCGCTGATCTCGACGACGTCGCCGCGAAGGCGCTGGCCGACGAGATCGACGGCACTGCGTGGGCCGTCGATCTCCTCGACACCGACCAACTCGTGGATCTGGCACTCGAGACGGACGTACTTGTCAACAACGCCGGCATTCAACGGGTCAGTCCCATCGAGGATTTCGACGTCGAGGACTTCCGGAAGATTCAACGCCTCATGGTCGAAGCGCCGTTCCTCCTGGTCAGAGCGGCCCTGCCGTACATGTACCGCAAAGGATTCGGGCGCATCGTCAACATTTCCTCGGTCCACGGGCTCCGCGCTTCGGCATTCAAGAGTGCGTACGTCACGGCAAAGCACGGACTCGAAGGCCTGTCGAAAGTTGTTGCGCTCGAGGGTGCCCCACACGGTGTCACCAGTAACTGTGTCAATCCGGGCTACGTCCTGACACCACTCGTGCGATCCCAGATCTCCGACCAGGCAAAGGTTCACGGAATCAGTGAATCCGAGGTTGTCGAGAAGGTGATGCTCACTGAGAGCGCGATCAAACGGATGGTCGAGCCCACAGAAGTGGCATCGCTGGTGGGGTGGCTGGCATCGACCGAGGCGTCGATGGTGACGGGGGCTTCGTACACCATCGACGGCGGGTGGAGCGCCAGCTAGATCACTGGGGCTGCTGTGTTGTTCAAGCTGCCGGGTTCAGGCTTCGGGAATCTCGATTCCGAACTTCTCGCGGGTGATGACCTCGGGTTCGGGACCGCCGCGAACTCCGGTGTCGAGTGCGTCGATTGCGGAGAGTTCTTCGGCGGTGAGTTCGAAGTCGAACACGTCGAAGTTCTCCGCGATCCGCGAGGGAGTCACCGACTTGGGGATCACCTGGCGGCCCTGCTGGAGGTGCCAGCGCAGCATCACCTGTGCAGGCGACTTGCCGTGCGCGGTCGCGATGGCGCCGATGGTGGCGTCCTCGAGGGTCGAGCCGTGGGAGCCGTCGCGGTAGAACGTGATTCCGCCGATCGGTGACCAGGCCTGAGACAGAATCCCGTGATCGGCGTCGGCCTCGAGCAAAGTCGACTGCCTGAAGTACGGATGAACCTCGATCTGGTTGACCGCCGGCACCACGGACGTTGCGTCCAGGAGTCGGGTGAGGTGATCCGGCATGAAGTTACTGACTCCGATGGCGCGGACCTTGCCGTCGGCCAGAAGCGTTTCCAACGCCCTGTACGCGTCGATCGTGCGCTCGAACTCGCTCGGCAACGCCTGATGGAGGATCAGGAGGTCGAGTTGTTCGACACCGAGTTTGCCTGCGCTCTTGTCGAAGGCATGCAGAGTCTCGTCGTATCCGTAGTCGGTGATCCAGACCTTCGACTCGACGAAGATGTCCGCGCGATCGAGTCCGGATCGCCGGATCGCCTCACCGACGCCCTTCTCGTTGCCGTAGGCCGCGGCAGTGTCGATATGGCGATAACCCGTCGACAGCGCGGACTCGACGGCGGCGAGTGTTTCGTCCGGCGGCGTCTGGTACACGCCGAAGCCAAGCGCTGGGATGTCGACGCCGTTGTTCAGTTTCAGACTCGGGATGCTCATGTCGTCCACGGTAGCGGCGGCCGGGGGTTCGGCGGGAGTGACTGCTCAGCCGGGTAACGGCAGTACCTCCCTCGACCGGCAGTACTTCAGCTCGGTTGGCAGGTGCCGCCGATGGGTAAAGCCTGCGCTCGTTCGCCTACCCAGCGGCCGATGTCGCTGAGCATCGCAGTACCGTCGGCGAAAGTGCCCGAGTCCGGCTTGGCTGCGATGGCGACAGCGAGTTGTCCGGTGCCGCTGCTGATGATCCCGAATTGGCGGACCAGATAGCCGCCGTCGTCGTCCGGCCCCCACCCACCTTTGAATCGAGCGGCCGGGATCACTCCCAGGCCCCACTGTTGGTCGGGGCTGATGCTGCCCATGAGCCCGAAGACTTCGGTGGCGTCGCTCCGGCATGGCAGGGTGGCGGCGAATTGCGCTTGGACGGCAAGTGGCCATTGTGTTTGACCGAACGAGCTGAATTCTGGTCGTAGCGTGCGTGATTCCACGGTGGTGGACATATCGCCGGAGGCCACGAGGACTGACTCGACCTTCGCTGCGGCAGTGGTCGGATCGCCGAGGCCTCGCCACAGTTCTTCGGCTGATTCGTTGTCGGAGGTGGTGATCGCCTGCTTGACCGTTGTGAGTTCTGTGTTGTCGGTTTCGTGGAGGGCTGCGATGGACAGTGGGACTTTGATGGTGGACCAGGCGACTCCGTTCTGCCACTCGCCGGCAACGAGTGACTGACCTCCGCCGACGGGCACGAGTGCGATACCCACGGCGCCGCCGAGGGTGTTGCCCAGGGCCTCGAATCCGGCGAGCGGGCCGACACCGTTGCCCGGGGCGGCAGGAGTCTCTGTCGGCTCCGGTGGAACGACGACGATCTCGGTGATCGTCTCGACCTTCTCCGACGACTCGTCTCGCGTCGGAATCGTGCAGCCCGCGAGGGCTGCTGCAGAAGCAGTGGCGAGTGCAACCGCCAGGAGTCGTCGGCGCGTCCCGCTTCGAGCCTCGACGCACTGCTCAATAGACATAGACCACCGCGTTGTTTCCGCCGGTACACGTGACGACTTTGTTGCCGGCGCAGTTCATCGAGTACCGAGTTCCCGTGACCGGACTGACCGCGCTGATGGAGACCGGGCCGCCGCGTCGACCCTGGCTCACGTACTGGTAGCGCACTTCTTCGGCGAACTCACAAGACGTCACGCTGGTGCCGACGGCGGACGTCGTGAATTCGTTGTTCGAGAACACCGATCCACAACGCGCTGCGCTGGCAGGGACCGACTCGTTGGGCGCGGGTGTGACGACGCC
Source organism: Rhodococcus sp. RCBS9 (assembly GCF_029457415.1). Classification (NCBI taxonomy): domain Bacteria; kingdom Bacillati; phylum Actinomycetota; class Actinomycetes; order Mycobacteriales; family Nocardiaceae; genus Rhodococcus; species Rhodococcus sp. RCBS9. The sequence continues at coordinate 4,850,844 of NZ_CP120422.1, forward strand.
GTTCTGCGGCGCGGCCGCAGGTGAGGTGATCACCACGGTTTCCGTGCGTGCGGTGTTCTCGTCGGAATTGTCGTTCAAGACGAGAGGGAGAACCCATACGTAGACCACGACGGCGACGAGTGCGACTGTGACAACTCCCAGTAGGACCCACAGCCATGCATACGATTTCGGCGGGCGGGGAGGCATCGGCGAATATCCAGTGCCTTGACCGTATGGGGCCGGGGCGGGGTGTAAGCAGGCTGATGTCCCGAGTACGGAGCCTGACCGGGTGTGATACCCGGCGGCGGAGGAGGGGGCGGAGGGAGAGGTGTCGTGTGGTTGGGGTCGTTGTTCCAGGGATACGGCGACTGTGGTGTTGTCATTGCGGGCTGCTCCTCTGCCTACTTGATAGAAGTGGGCCGAGTTAGTCGTCGATCACCGCACATCGAAATTACCGATTGTTAGGTTTCTGCGAATTGCCCGTCTTAGTTATATACGACCGGTCTGACTTCTTTTGCACTTGTGGCTCGTCAATGAGTGAGCACTATCTTCAACCCGACTATGAGGGTGGCGACGGCAGCGAGGCCGAAGGCTGCCAGATGTGTGTTCGTACTGACTTTCTCGCCGTGCAGTCGGCTGATCACGTAACTGGTGGAACCGATCCGCAGGATCAAGACGATTTCCGCGATCAACTGCGCCGTCCGTGGTTCCAGGAAGTTGAACCACGCCGTCGCGAGAATGACGACAGGAACAACCGCAGAGGTGAGGATCGGGACGGAATCGCGAAGCGAGTCGATTCTCTCCGCGGTCGTCAGTCGGCGATCGTTGCGAATGCTCTCGCCGACGCCCTCGGCAAATGTGTGGGCGATGTATGTCGACAATGCCGTGCCGACCACAATCGCGGCGCCGAGCGATTCCTGAGATTTCGTCACCGGTATGAGTGCGGCGAGGACAAGAATGTTGCCGTAGATGTACGCGGTGGTCCTCGCCGCCACACGTTCTTGTCCCAGCGGCGCACCGTGAGACGTGATCGGACGGTTCAGCAGGGTTCGCAGGTCCCACTCCATGTTCAGAGCATGGCAGATCAGACCCTGGGGCTGTAGTGCATCGGGTTATCTCGCTGCTCGAGCGGGGGCAGGTTGCGCGCCGGTGTGTGGACCAGTGGTGCATCGGCGGGGATTCGGCCGTCAGCTCGATCCCATCCCGCGCGAGCACGTGGCGATACCGGTATCGCCACGGCACCAGACGGAAGACGGCGTTGACGGTGCGGCCGACAGCGTTGTGAATTTTCTGATCGCGACTGGTCCACGAGTAGCCGAGTAGGTCTCGAACCGGTTGGTCGTACATTCCGACCGTCAGCCACACGAATCCGCGGGCGAGGGGGATTCGGGCGAGCCGCCACAACGGATCGGGTAGCCACGTCATGTACGGGGGCTTGCCGAGTCCCGACAGGTCGAGGACGTCGCGGGTCGCCTTGTTGTCTTCGAGTACGTTGCGGCACATGTGGTCCCAGTACTCCTGAAATGCTTCCCAGGTCTCGGGAACAGGGCGCATGCTCATCCCGTACAGGCGGTACCACTGAATGTGCTCGGTGAAGAGCTGACGTTTCTGGGCCTCGGTCAAGCCACCGGAGAAGTTCTCGGCAGTGACGATTGTGCCCATGAAGAACGTTGCGTGCGCCCAGTAGAAAGTATCGGGATCGAGTGCGTGATACCGACGCCCCAACTTGTCGACGCCCTTGATTCGTGTGTGATAGCCGCGGACTTCTTCGGCTGTCTGCTGCGCGCGATCGCCGTCGAAGACCACGCCTGCAATGGGATACAGCGAGCGGTACAGTCGTTCCCACCGCTCGTCGAAGAATTGTGAATGCTCCTCGACTCCGGCGCCGAGGCCGGGGTGCATGTTCTGCATCGAACCGGCCCAGACGCCTTGCAGCATCCCGCGCCAGTCGCCGAAATACCTCCACGTCAGGGAATCCGGACCGAGGGGAACCGGGGTGCTGCTGTCGTCAAGTTGACTACGCATGTTGTCAGATTAGGATCGACAACAGCGGTAGTCAAGGATCGAATGCCGGGTGCATTGAAGATCAAGTGTCGGCGAAGTGGGGAAGTTGTGAGCATCGAAGAACGCAGGGCCACTCGAAAGGCGACGTTGTTCGACGTCGGAGTGACACTGCTCGGTGCGGTCGACGGTCCGGCCGTCAACGTGCGTGCGGTCTGCAAGGCCGCCGGTTTGACCGAGCGGTACTTCTACGAAAGCTTCACCGATCGCGATCAGTACGTTGTCGCGGTCCACACGTTTGTCGCCGAGCGTGCGCAGTCGGCGCTTGCGTCGGCAGTGGAGTCGGAGACGACATCCGAGGCCGTCGCCACCGCTGCGGTCGACGCTTTCGTCAAGCTCATGGTCGACGATCCGGCGATGGGGAGAGTGCTCCTGATCGCCCCGCTCTCGGAACCCGTTCTGAGCGGCCGCGGTATCGAATCGATGCCGGCGTTCGTCGACCTGGTGTACGACCAGTTGTCCGAGATCGCTGATCCCGTGGACAAGCAACTGGTGGCAGTCGGACTGGTCGGGGCGTTGTTCACACTGTTCATCGGTTATCTGGACGGCACGATCGTCGTGGACCGTGATCGATTTGTCCGCCACTGCGTCAGGCTGCTGATCAACGCTAACCAGGCGTGAAGGGCTGGCAGGCCGGGCAGAAGAAGATATTTCGCTCGGTGAGCTGATCCGGTCCGAGGGTGTCTTCTCTGATGCGAGTTCCGCAACGGCGGCATGGTTTTCCGCGTCTGCCGTACACCCATGTCTGCCTACCGGGGCGGGTGTCGCCGGTGGTGACCCGGATGCGACGCGACTTGTTGACGTTGATGGTGCGAAAAGACAGATCCACTATCGCGTCGAGATTCCCCGCGAGATGTGTCGGCGTTTTCGGGTGAATACCTCGTAGGAAGCAGATCTCGTTTCGGTACACGTTGCCCAGTCCGGCCATCACCCGCTGATCCAGGAGCGCGATTCCGATCGGTACGGAGTCGGCAGCCCGAAGATTTCGGGCGGCCACGGAACTGTCCCAATCGGTCCCGAGCAGATCCGGTCCGAGATGTCCGACGGCCTCCTGTTCCTGCCCGAGTTCGAGGATCTCGGTGATTCCCAGTGAAAAGCCAACTGCTACAGAGTCTTCGGTGGCCAAGATGATGCGCGCTTGATGAGCGGGTCGGCGCCAGCGCTCGCCGGGGCGATAAATCTGCCACTGACCTTCCATCTTCAGATGCGTGTGAATGGACGCTTCGCCCACTCGGATCAGGAGATGTTTTCCGCGGCTGGCGACGGAATCCACGCGGTGGCCCGAGAGATCAACCGTGGCGTAACGAGGAACGCGGACGTCGCAGGTGGTGAGTACCTTCTCGGCCAGGGCAGCGCGCAGTTCATTGGCGGCCCGCCACACGGTATCGCCCTCAGGCATGGTCGCCGCACCCACACTTCAGGATCTCAACTTCCACGATCTCAATCATCATGACCCCAATCCTCATGACCGCAACCGGAATCCGCGAGGGGTGGCCGCGAAGCCGGCTTCGACCAGGACCGGAGCAAAATCGTTGCCGTGGATGGTCTCTCCGTCGACCTTCTCCACTACCAACTTGTCGATGGCGCGAGAAGTCACCTTCTGAGCAAGTGACAGTGCTGCCAGGCGCAACGTTCCGCCGTCGTCGGTGAATGTCAGGATCGTGCGACCGCCGCGCTCGACGAACAGAACCAACTCACCCTCCACCAGAACTACCAGTGCGCCGGCTTTTCGTCCGGGTCGGTGTCCTGGTGACTCTTCGCCCCCCGACGCCGGCCACGGCAGCGCCGCGCCGTACGGGTTTGCCGGGTCGCACGCCGCGAGAGTGACTGCAGCCGAGGAGGTGTGGCGCCCCTCGATGGAATCACCGAACGTCCGCAAGCGGTCCACCACGGGAGGCGTGGAGAATTGAGCGCCGCCCAGGGTGTCCACGAAGTATCCGCGTCGAGCGCGCCCGTTGTCCTCGAACGTGCTCAGTACCTTGTAGATCAACGCGAAACCGCCCGGCACGTTCTCGCTCATCACCGAACCGCGGGTGACGACGCCGTATCGTTCGAGCAGCAGATCAGCCGTGGCGTGCGCCCGGATAGTGGGGTCAGGTTCGATACCTGGCAGCTGGAACCACCGACCGGAGGCAGTTGCCGGTCCCGTGCGCGCGGGCGTGGAAGCGCGGGCCATTCCGCGGTACGGACGGGCCCGCGGAACACGGCGAGGTGATCGGTGACTGGTTGTTGTTCTGGTGGTGTCGGAGAGAAGTGCGCGCAGCGGTGCAACGGTGTCGTTACCGATGTGTCCGAGCCACACCAACTCCCACAGTGCCGTCGTCACCGCACTGTCGACCGTGTCCGCAGCCGACTCCGTAGTTCGCAACGCGTCGACCAACTGGCGGAAGAAGTAGGCACCGCCGCCGGACAGCAGGTCGAGGATGCGCTTCTGCAATTCCGAGACGTCGGTGTCGGCGGGCGAATTGAGCGTGATCGGTGCCAGGTCGGCGGGGTGCAGCACTACCCACCCGTCTTTGCCCGAGATAGCTCCCGATCCGGACCACAGGACTTCACCCGTCGACGTGAGTTCGTCCAACATCGCGGGAGAGTAGTCGGCAACTCGGCTCGGCAGGATCAACGATTCGAGAGCGGACGCCGGAATCGGAACGCCGGCAAGTTGATCGACCACCGTTGCAACACCGTCGATTCCTCGCAGCGTGCCGCCTACGTGCTGCCAACTGGGAAGGAATCGCCCGAGCGTCGCGGTGCTGACCGGCTCGACCTCCTGCCGTGCCGCGGCGAGCGAGCGTCGCCGCAAGCGACGCAGGACCTCGGCGTCGCACCATTCGCTCCCGGTTGCAGACGGGCGGAATTCACCTTCCAGGACCCGCTTTTCGAGCGCGAGCCGACCGAGAACGTCACGCGCGACTGATACTCCGAGACCGAAGCGTGCAGCCGCGTCGGCGAGAGTGAAGGGACCGTGGGTGCGGGCGTACCGGCTCAGGAGGTCGTCGAGTGGTTGATCGACCGGCTCGATGAACGCGGCCGGAACGCCGATGGGTAGGGGAACGCCGAGTCCATCGCGAAGCCGCGCTGCATCTTCGACGACGGTCCACCAGCTCTCGCCCGCATACGAGACGTGGAGGGCGCGTTTGTCCGTAACCAACTTCTCGAGCCATGAGACCGGGTCCTCGAGACAGCGTTCGGTGACTTCTTCGGTGGTCAGCGGGCCGAGCATGCGGAGGAGATCGGCAACACCCTCGAGGTCCTTGGCCTTTCGGTCAGGGACGAGCCGTTGCAGTTCACGTTCGGCCTGCTCGATCACTCCGGCGTCGAGGAGCTCGCGCAGCTCGACGCGGCCGAGGAGTTCGGCCAACAGCGTGGAGTCCAAGGACAAAGCGGCGGCGCGTCGCTCGGCGAGGGGGCTGTCGCCCTCGTACATGAACGCACCCACGTAGTTGAACAGGAGCGCACTGGCGAACGGAGACGGAGAGGCCGTCTCCACCTCGACGATTCGAATCTGCCTTTTCTCGATCTTGCCGAACAATTCCTTCAGTGCAGGCAGGTCGTAAACGTCCTGCAAGCACTCGCGTACGGTCTCGAGCAGGATCGGGAAGGTCGGGAACTTGCGGGCGACGTCCAGCAGTTGCGCCGACCGCTGACGCTGCTGCCACAGCGGTGCACGTTTTCCGGGATTGCGGCGGGGGAGAAGCAGTGCGCGGGAGGCACATTCGCGGAATCGGGAAGCGAAGAGCGCGGAGCCGCCCACCTCCTGGGTGACCAGATCTTCGATGTCCTCGACGTCGAAGGTGAACAGTTCGGCGCCGGGAGGTTCGTTCTCGGTGTCGGGGAGTCGGATGATGATGCCGTCGTCGGAGGCCGTCGGGCTGGAATCGACGCCGTATCGTTCCTGCAGGCGCGCCCCGATGGCGAGGGCCCACGGTGCGTGAACCCGTTGGCCGTACGGGGAATGCAGCACCAGACGCCAATCACCGAGTTCGTCGCGGAAGCGTTCGACCACCAGGGTTCGATCCGACGGCACCTGCCCGGTGGCATTCTTCTGCTCACCGACGAGTTGGATCAGGTTGGTAGTCGCGTTGTGATCGAGCCCGCCCACGCGGCAACGCTCGACGACGTCGGCTTCGTTGCCGAGAGCCGTTTCGCGGACGAACTGCCCCAACGCCTGTCCGAGTTCGGCGGGGCGACCGAGTCCGTCGCCGTGCCAGAAGGGCAAACGACCCGGCATGCCGTAGGCGGGGCTGACCAGAACCCGATCGAAGGTGATCTCCTCGATCCGCCAACTGGTGGCGCCGAGCGCGAAGACGTCGCCGACCCGGGATTCGTAGACCATTTCCTCGTCGAGTTCGCCGACGCGGGACGCTTTCTCGCCAACCATGTAGACGGTGAAGAGGCCGCGGTCGGGGATTGCGCCGCCGGAAGTGACGGCCAAACGCTGCGAACCCGGGCGGCCCGTGAGCGTGTTGGACTCACGATCCCAGACAAGGCGAGGACGTAATTCGGCGAACTCGTCCGAGGGGTACCGCCCCGCCAGCAAGTCCAGAGTCGATTCGTACGCCGAACGGGGAAGCGTTGCAAAGGAACCGCTTCGGCGCACGGTCTCGAACCAGTCGTCGACGTCGATCGGTTCGAGAGCGGTGGCCGCAACAGTTTGCTGAGCGAGGATGTCGAGGGGATTGGCCGGAACGGCCATCGCTTCGATCTTGCCTTCGACCATGCGCTCGACCGTCACCGCGCAATGAATCAGGTCGGTGCGATGCTTGGGGAAGACGACGCCTCGCGATATCTCACCGACCTGGTGGCCGGCGCGGCCGACACGTTGCAGGCCGCTGGCAACCGAAGGCGGTGCCTCCACCTGGATGACCAAGTCGACGGCGCCCATGTCGATTCCGAGTTCGAGACTGCTGGTGGCGACGACGCATCGCAATCGACCCGATTTGAGGTCGTCTTCGATGAGGGCTCGCTGGTCTTTGCTGACCGATCCGTGGTGGGCGCGAGCAAGGAGGGGTTCTGCGCCGTAGTTGACCTCGGTGGGAGCCCCGATCTGCGCGGGCGGGCGAGATGTTTTCTCGACGGCCAGACCGATGCGTTCTGCATGAATCTCGTTGAGCCTGGCTGTCAATCGTTCGGCGAGGCGGCGAGAGTTGGCGAACACGATGGACGATCGGTGGTCGAGAACGAGGTCGACGATCTGTTCCTCGACGTGGGGCCAGATCGAACCGGCTTGCGGGGTGGGAGATTCGGAACCGTCGTCCGGCGTCGCGATCCCCAGTTCGGTCATGTCCTCGACGGGAACACGGACCGTGAGGTCGAAGGTCTTGGCGGCAGGCGGAGCCACGATTCGGATCGGTGCCGAACCGGCGAGGAACCGCCCGATCTCCTCGTGCGGACGGACAGTGGCCGACAATCCGATGCGTTGCGCCGGACGCTCGAGCAAGCCGTCCAGGCGTTCCAGTGAGAGCGCGAGGTGAGAGCCGCGCTTGGTGCCCGCCACCGCGTGAACCTCGTCGACGATCACGGTGTCGACACCGACCAGTGTTTCCCGGGCAGCGGAGGTGAGCATCAGGAACAACGACTCAGGCGTGGTGATCAGGATGTCCGGGGGTCGTTTGATCAACGAGCGCCGATCGGCCTGGGACGTATCACCGGAACGGACACCGACGGTGATCTCGGGCGGAGTGAGGCCTAGACGCTTCGCCGTCTGCGTGATGCCGACCAGCGGCGCGCGAAGGTTCCGCTCGACGTCCACACCCAGCGCTTTGAGCGGCGAAATGTAGAGGACTTTGGTGGCGCGTTCGCCTTCGTCCTTGGCGGCGAGTTGATCGAGGGCCCACAGGAACGCCGACAATGTCTTGCCGGAGCCGGTGGGCGCGACGACAAGTGTGTGAGAGCCACTCGCGATGGATTCCCAGGCGCCGAGCTGCGCAGCAGTCGGAGCGCTGAAAGCGCCGCCGAACCACTCGCGTGTGACGGGCGAGAACCTACCGAGGACGTTGGTCACGACCACCATATTGCCCCTTCCCACCGACAGCGTGTTCGTGCCTGCAGCCGAAGCGCAGAGCATACTATTTGCCCTGTTATAGCGATTCTCTTGTTATCGAGAAGGCGAGTGCCTGATGGAAGCAGTCAAGATTGTCCTCGAGCTGGCGGTAGTGCTCGGGGCGATTGTCATGGGTACCAGATCGAGCGGTGTCGCTCTCGGTCTGTGGGGCGGCGCAGGTGTTGCCGTCCTCGTGTTCGTCTTCGGAGAGGACGTCGGCAGTCCGCCGGTCGACGCTCTCCTCATCGTCCTGTCCGTCGTCCTCGCGTCGTCGATGATGCAGGCGGCCGGTGGTATCGACTGGATGGTCACCATCGCGGCCAAGTTGATCGAATCTCGCCCGAAACAGATCACGCTGATCGCGCCGTTGGTGTCATTCCTGTTCTCGGTCGGTGCCGGCACGTCCAACATCCTCTACCCACTGCTCCCCGTCATCTACGACGTCTCGTACAAGAACGGTGTGCGGCCGTCACGACCGCTGTCGCTGTCAGTTGTCTCGACCGGTGTGGCGCTGGCGTGTAGTCCGGTGTCCGCGGCAATGGCGGCAATGGTCACGCTGACCGACGTGCCGCCTTACGATTTCGAACTCATCGACATCATCAAGATCACCTTCCCGGCTGCTGTTGTCGGCATCATCCTTTCCTCCATCGCGGTCAACCGACTCGGCAAAGATCTCGACGACGACCCGGAGATACAGGCGAAGATGAAGTCGGGCGAATTGGCCGGACCTGGTGCAGCCTCCAAGACCGAACTCGTCTCGACGAAGACCGGACGAAACGCGGCACTGATCTTCCTCGCCGGCGTCCTGGCTATCGTGATCTTCGGCCTGTTCAAGGGGATTCGTCCCGAAGCTGCCGACGGTACTCCGATGGGGATGACACCGATCATCGAAATGCTGATGTTCGTCGTGGGTACGTTGATCCTGCTGGTGTGCCGCCCGAATGTCGCCGACGTGCCGTCGTCGACGGTGTTCCGTGCCGGTATGGTCTCGGCCATCGCGCTGTTCGGTCTGGCATGGCTGACGGACACGTTCATCAGCGCCCATTCCGAGCTGATCACGAGCACCGTCGGCGACTGGGTCAACGCCGCGCCGTGGATCTTCGCGCTCGGTGTCTTCCTGGTCTGTGTACTGACGACCAGTCAGTCGACCGCTACGAGGACCATCGTGCCGATCGGTCTCGCTGCCGGGATTGCACCCGGTCTGGTGAGCGGAATGTGGGCCGGAGCGTTTGCCGGCGTCTATCTGTTGCCGACAAACGGTTCGCAGATCGCGGCTGCGAACTTCGACCTCTCGGGCAGCACGAAGCTCGGTTCCAAGCTCGTCGACCACTCGTTCTTCCTGCCGACCATCATCTTGGCCGTCTCGACGATTGCGGCCGGCGCGTTGTTCGGAGTGGTGCTCGGTTGAGTATTGCGGCTGAGTCAGCCCTGAGTGACAGCGCTGAGTCAGCTGTTGCGGTAGTGGTCCCAGCTCGCCTTGCACGCGTGAGCGAGCTGGTCCACCCGTTCGGCGTCGGGTGTAGGCCAGTCGACGCCGGGTTCCATGATGTAGGCGGCCAGTTCGTCTCCCAGTAGGAATTCTCGTTTGAATTCGGCCTGAACCGCGCTCAACGTGATCCCGGCTTCGGCGGCGCGGGCGCTCAATTCGGCGAATCTCGCTCCGGCTCGGATGATTTCGAAACTGCCGAGGTACGGCTGATTGAGAGCGACCGCATCCGGATCGTCGACCTGAAATCCCTTGCGATGTGAGACCGCAAGAGTGCGAATGAGCTCCGGATCCATCGTCACGGGATTGTCGCCGCGTCGATTACCGTCGTGATCGCCACGATTGGAGAGTGCGACGACGTCGGGGAGTCGATCTGCTTCCGGCCGTTCGACATTGACGGCGCCGTCCCGCCGGGTGGTGTGGTTCATCGTGTCGTGGAACGACAACGTCGTGAACGATCGACCGAGTTCGAAGCTCTTCTCCACCATGGCTTCGATCAGTGTGTCGCGAGTTCTTTCGTAGACACCCAAACCGTGTTCGGCTGTCTCGGTGAAGGTCTCGGCGAGGTTCTTCCAGCCCGCGTCGTCGGTCGGCTCGAGCAGCAGGGGGTAGAACGAGAAGGTGACAGGGCGAACTGCGTCGACGCCGGTGAGGTCTGCTTTGTTGCCTGCACCGGCCTTGTGGACGCGGGCGAATGCTTCGCGCAGTGACGCTTCCAGGTTTTCGGGCTTCGCACGGTTGGGATCGCGAATCATGCGAGGGTGCGGATTCTCCACGTATACGATGCGCGAATCGATTTCGGCCCAACGGCGCACGATGGGACTGGTGGACATGTCGGTGAAGTCGAATTGCAGCCGCTGTGTGAACTCGGGTGCGAGAAAACGTGAGAGTTCTGCTGGAATCGCGGAACCCGAGTGTGGGCAACTGACAAGAAGGTCGGCTTCGGCGATGGCGTCGTCGAGACTGCGGGAGTCGCGATCGGCATAGAACGTCAGGTCCTCCGGCGTGAACACGGTTCCGGCCGGGATGAGTACTGGTTCTCCACTGGTCATGAGCCCCAGCGTAATCGAGTACAACCTTGCGTACTCAGTATCCGCTGAGTCGTTCCACGAGAGCTGTTTTGATCTCCGGGCGACCAGCCGCGACAAGAGTGAAGGTGGCTTCACGCATGAGCCGCTCGGGGGTGTTGCTGCCGACCAGAGCGCGGCTTCCGGTCGCAGTCACGAGTGCGGCCGACGCGCGTATCGCAAGTTCCGACGCTCGGGCGCGGGCGGCCGACATGTCGCCGCCGTCGCGCAGTGCTGCATCGAGATCGGCGCGCGCCCGGGTGGCTTGTTCCTCGAACGCGTCGGTGTCGACTCCCAGATCCGCAAGTTCGGTGACAGCGCGGCGGGTGATGCCCATGGCCATCGCGCCGTTGAGCCACAAGCCGGGGAGCTGGGTGCTCTGGAATTGTTCGTCGCTGACGACAGCACAGACGTCGGTATCGGGAATTTCGAAAGCGTCAAACACGATTCGGACGGTGTTGCTTCCGCGCGCCGCGATCAGTGGAAGTTCCTCGATCGTCAGACCCGGGGCCTCGCCCACCGGTACGACGGAATGAACGATGGAATTGTCGAACTCGTCGCGCGCCGACACCAAGAGAACATCGACGATGCCCCAACCGGTGACGAAGGGTGCGATCCCGTCGAGGACGTAGCCGTCGTTCACCCGCTTCGCCCACAGGAGCGGTGGGCGGGGGATGGCGCCGGCATAGGCAACCCCACCGCGAATCGTGCCGGAAACCAGACCGTCCCAGTATTGTTCGCGCAGAGGTGCATTGGGACTCGCCGCCAGGGCTCCGACGACGCCGTGATGCTGCATCCAGGTGAACGTCGTCGCGAGGCAACCGCCGCACAAGGTTTCGAGGACCTCGACCAGTTCTTCGCTGCTGGGGCCACCCTCACCGAGGGCAGCGATGCCGTAGAAGCCGTCGGCGGCGAGCGCGTCGAAATGGCTGCTGGGGATTTCTCCGTCGGCGTCGACGCTGTCGGCGACGGGAAACAGAACGGTATCGGCGATTTCGCGCGCAAGTTCCGGCCACATGGTCACGCTGTCAGGGTAAGCCGTGAGCGGGGGGTTGTGGTGTGGAACTACAGCCGCGCATCTAGAACGAGGGCGGCGAACTCACGATGAGGAACCTCGCGACCGCATCGGTGCGATTGAACCACCGGTGCGGGATGGTCGAGGTGTAGAGGAGGGTGTCGCCTACATGAAGAACGTGATGCTCGTCCAGTCCCACCTCGACCTCGACAGATCCTTCGAGAACATGAATGAACTCTTCGCCGGCGTGCTCGGTGTGCTCACCTGCCTCGGAATGAGGTGCTGCCGTGATCTCGTTGGGTTCCATGGTCCGTGAGCCGGTGGAGCAGAATCGAATCACCGAATCGTGTGCCAGTTCGAAGGTTCGCCCCTCGCCGGCGCGGACGAGGCTGGACGGAGTTCGCTCACCTTGTGCCAAGAGTGCGTGCGCCGTGGTGCCGAGCGATTGCGCGAGGCGATGAAGGTTCATGACACTGGGTACTGCGTGGCCGTTTTCGGTCTGGCTCAGGAAGGGCTGGGACAAGCCCGACTTCACGGCAACCTCGCGCAACGTCAGTCCGGCTTCTTTTCGCGCCGTCCGCACGGCAGCCCCGATTGCGGTCGCTATCGCCTTCTGGTCGTCGTCCATGTGCCGAAGATAGCAGTGCTCTGGTGAAAGTTTTGATTACACAGACGAAACAAATTCGACCACGGTAAGAAATTATCGACGTGCTGAATAGTCCCGTACACGAAACACTTCCAGCTTCGGACGGAGATCGGCGCATGGCCATCCATCCTGTCGACCAGCGGCTCCCATTTGCCCGCCAGTCTGCTTTTGCTCTTCAGCACGTCCTCATCATGTACACCGGCTGCATCACGGTTCCGCTGGTTTTCGGTGCCGCCGTAGGGCTGGACCGCAGCACAGTCGCGATGCTGATCAGCGCGGACTTGCTCGTTGCAGGCATCATCACGATCATTCAGAGCCTGGGCGTCGGGAAGGTCGCCGGTGTCCGGCTGCCGATCGTCTGCGGGGCGACCTTCGCCGGGCTGACGCCGATGATTCTGATCGCCAAGGAGTACGGCCTGCAGGCGGTGTACGGGTCCATGCTGGTCGGTGGCGTAGTCGGCATTGCCTTGGCCGTGCCGTTCGCCAAGATCGTCCGATACTTCCCACCCCTGGTTACCGGCGTCGTCCTCACAGTCATCGGCATCTCGTTGATCGGTGTCGCAGGAGGACTGATCGTCGGAAACGACCCCACCTCCCCGTCGTTCGCCGACCCGAAGAATCTGGCGCTGGCTGCCGCAGTCGTTGTGGTCGCGGTGGCCTTCATCTGCCTCGGCCGCGGGATGTGGACGCAGCTCGGTGTACTGATGGCGCTTGTGATCGGCACCGTGATCGCCATCCCGATGGGCCTGATCGATCTGAGTGGCGTCGGCGGCTCGGCCTGGGTGGGCTTCCCGATGCCGTTCCACTTCGGCGCTCCGGAGTTTCCCGTCACCGCCGTGGTGGCGATGAGTATCGTCATGGCAGTCGTCTTCGCAGAATCGACGGCGAGCATGCTGGCGGTCAGCGAGATCGCCGGAAAGCCCTTGAAGAAAGCAGATCTCGCACGAGGGCTGGTGGCCGACGGGATGTCGGGAGTTCTGGGCGGAATCTTCAATGCCTTTGTCGACACCGTTTTCTCGCAGAATGTCGGCGCCGTTGCCACGACCCGGGTGTACAGCCGGTACGTGACCGCTACCAGCGGTGCCATTCTGATCGTCCTCGGCCTCATCCCGCGAATGGGTGAAGTGGTTGCAGCCCTGCCTGATCCGGTGGTCGGCGGTGTCGGAATCATCTTGTTCTCCACTGTCGCCGTGGTCGGAATCAACACGCTGCGCAAGGTCGATCTCAGCGACCCGATCAACACCACGATCGCCGCTGTATCGGTGGGGATCGGTATTCTTCCGGAATTTGCGGAGGGGATGTTCGAGCGATTCCCCTCCTCGGCTCAGATCCTCCTCGGTAGCGGCATCACCTTGGCTGCGGCCTCGGCCTTTTCGCTCAATCTGCTGTTCAATCACACCCGACTCGGTGAACTCGCGAGGCGATCGCGAGAGAGCCTCCATGCCACTGCAAAATCTGAACCCGCCACCAGCTCTGCAGGAGACGCCAGTGTCACAGTCCCAGTCTGATCCCTTCGAAGTGCCCGTCGTCGACATCTCGCCTTACGTGCTCGGTGGTGCCGACCAGGACAAGGCGCGAGTGGCTGCCGAAGTCGACCATGCTTGTCGGACTGTAGGTTTCATGCAGATTCGGGGCCACGGTGTTCCGGCCGCTGTTTCTTCCGGCCTCGCCGAAGCGATGGACGACTTCTTCGGGCTGCCGATGGAGACGAAGTCGGGCTACCGAATCGAGGGCGCGAATCGTGGGTACAGCCCGCCCAAGAGTGAGTCGCTGAGCCTGAGCCTCGGCGTCGAATCCGCGACCAGAATGAACGACTTTTTCGAGGCCTTCAACGTCGGAACCGAAGCCCGATCATTCACCGAACTCGAACTGTCGGAGGACGATTACGGAATCAACCTGTGGCCCGCAGTGTCTGGTTTCACGGAGCGGGTGGAGAATTACTACGCCCATGGCGAGCGGGTGGCACGCACACTGACCACCATTTTCGAAGACGCGCTCGGGCTGACCCCAGGATTCTTCGAGTCGATCACCGACCACTCCATCGACGTACTGCGGATGAACAACTACGCGTTACCCGAAGGGACGGTGACGTTGGACGGTGAGTTGAAGGGGATGGGCGAACATACCGATTTCGGGCTGGTCACCGTGCTGTGGGCGGATCAGGTCGAAGGTTTGCAAGTACTCGGGAGCGACCGACGCTGGCACGATGTCTGGCCGCACGACGGCGCGCTACTGGTCAACCTCGGGGATCTCACCGCGCGACTGACCAACGACAGGTGGATGTCCACGCTGCACCGAGTTGCGCCTCCGGTGGTGAACGGCACCATCAAGCGCCGGCGATCGGCGGCCTTCTTCCATGACGGAAACGTCGACGCGGTGATTGCGACCTTGCCGAGTTTTCAGGACGACTCCGGCTTGGAGTACGAACCCATTACCGTTCGCGATCACATCAAGGCCAAATTGGCCGGGTCGAGGCAGGGGAAGTCCAACGCCGCCGCAGGTCGTGAGGCGGCTCGGGTACTTTCGGCTGCAGAGCTCGAGGTCAAGCAGTGAGTGCACGGAACATCGTCCTGATCCACGGAGCATGGGCCGGCGGTTGGGTCTGGGATCGTGTGTGTGGCCCACTGAAATCGGCCGGCTTCAATCCTGTTGTGGTGGAGCTTCCCGGCTCGGGAAGTTGGAACTCAGACGACGTGATCGATCTCGATGTCGTTGCCGAACATGTTGTGGCAGTTGTCGAGTCCTTGGACGGGCAGTGCGCCCTCGTTGGTCACTCCGGCGGTGGCATCGTGGCCTCACAGGTGGCTGAGTTGCTGCCTTCGCGGGTAACGGGTCTTGTGTACGTCGCAGGGATGATGCTTCCATCGCAGACGGACTTCGGGATGCTCTGCATCGAACTCGGTCTGGAAAGTCCGGTCGGGATCTCACGTTGGTTGGTCCCCGCCGACGACGGGGATGCGACGGTGGTACCGCCCGAAGCCGGTGCCGCTGTGTTCTTCCACGAAGCGCCGGTGGCTGATGCGATCTTCGCCGCGCGCATGCTCGTTCCACAACTGGAGTCAGCCCGCCTGATGGCACCGGTCTGGACGGAAGAGCGATTCGGAACCGTGCCGAGGTTGTATGTCGAATGCACGCTGGATCGAACCGTGCCGATCGAGGCTCAACGCGCCATGCAGAGACTTGTCCCCGGTGCCCAGGTGGTCAGCCTGGGCACCGACCATGCACCGCAGTTGTCGGCGCTCCCGGAGTTGATCGACGCGATCACCGATTTCGCCCGGCAGGTGTTCAGCCGAACTCGACCCCTTGAGCCAGCGGAAGCTGGTCCGAGTAATTGACGGTATTGGTGGCTCGGCGCATGTATGCCTTCCACGAATCCGAACCCGACTCGCGTCCGCCGCCAGTCTCCTTCTCCCCGCCGAATGCGCCGCCGATCTCCGCACCGGACGTTCCGATGTTCACGTTCGCGATGCCGCAATCGGAGCCGTCGGCGGCGAGGAAGTGCTCTGCTTCTCGCTGATCGAGTGTGAAGATCGAGGACGAAAGTCCTTGAGGCACGCCGTTGTGCAGCGCAATGGCGTCGTCGAAGTCGGTGTAGGTCAAGACGTAGAGGATGGGTGCAAAAGTCTCCGCCCGCACCACCTCGGTCTGTGCGGGCATACGAACGAGGGCAGGTGTCACGTAGAACCCGGAATCGCCGACGCGGTCCCCGCCACACACCACAGATCCGCCGTCCGCGCGTGCGGCCGAGAGCGATTTCTGCATCGTCTCGAACGCGGCTTCGTTGATCAGCGGCCCGACCAGAACACCGGAATCGAAGGGACTGCCGACCTCGAGCTGTGCGTACGCGGCCGCAACGCGCTCGACGACGTGATCGGCGATCGACTCGTGCACGATGAGCCGACGAAGTGAGGTGCACCGCTGCCCCGCAGTTCCGGCGGCGGAGAACACGATTCCGCGTACGGCAAGCTCGAGATCTGCCGACGGTGTGACGACTGCGGCGTTGTTGCCACCCAACTCGAGGAGGCTTCGCCCGAAGCGTTCGGCGACCCGCGGAGCCACCGCGCGGCCCATTCGCACGGAACCGGTGGCGCTGACCAAGGCCACCAGTGGGTTGACCACCAAGGCCTCACCGACATCGCGTCCGCCGATGATCAACTGGTGCACGTCGATCGGTGCATCACAGTCGGCGAGGGCGCGTCGGAGGAGGGCGTCACATGCCAGCGCGGTCAACGGAGTGGTTTCCGAAGGCTTCCAGACGACGGAGTCGCCGCAGACGAGAGCGATGGCGGTATTCCACGACCACACCGCGACGGGAAAGTTGAACGCGGAGATGACCCCGACAACGCCGAGAGGGTGCCACGTTTCCGTCAACCGGTGTCCGGGACGCTCGGACGGCATGGTGCGTCCGTAGAGCTGCCGGGAGAGACCGACGGCGAACTCGCAAATGTCGATCATCTCCTGTACCTCGCCGAGAGCCTCCGAGGTGACCTTCCCGGCCTCCAACGTCACGATCTCCGCGAGGTCATCCTTGTGCTCGGTCAGTAAGCTGCCCAGCCGGCGTACGACCGCGCCGCGCGCCGGAGCGGGAACGGTTCGCCAGGTGAGGAACGCACGATGAGCCGCCTCGACGGCGTCGTCGACTTCTCTACCGGAGTGCTGCCGAACGGTACGCAGTTGCGTACCGGTGATGGGGGTTCGTGCGGTCAGGTCGCCGGCGGGCCACTCGACACCGCACGCGGCAAGGGCGCTTTCGGCGCGATCGGCGAGGCTCGAAGAATCAGGCAGGTTCACTGGGGAGTCCTCTGTTGTTGTGGGCGGGAGGCAGCACCGCACGTGACGCCTCTTGTTGTGCGCGGTACAGCTCGAACGGATCTTCGATGGTGCGGTCGACGGCGCCCTCCAATCGATCCTGCCCGTATTCGGCGCCGGGCGCATCGGAAACGAATCCGGTCACGGAATCGAGATTGGATGCGAAGATCCCGGCCGCGGAGGCAGGTAGGAAGTCCTCGTAGACGATCGGGTCGCGGACGACAACAGTTCCTTCGGTTCGGAACGTGAAGTACGCCAACCCCGCGGCATCGAGTTCGCTTTCGGAGTGCGGAAATTCGCTGTCCCAATCGGCGTCCTCGGGCGTGGCGATCAGTCGGTCGTAGATCGCTCGCCCGCTGCGGGTCAACGCGATTCCGCGTGCCTCCACCTCGCCGAATCTGACGCGGACGGGCTCAGTGGTGACCGATCCGTCGTGCTGACGGAAGAGTCTGTCTTCGGCCAACGCACGAAACGACGTCTGCCGCAGAAGTAGTGGTGGTCCGCTCCATCTCGGCGGGCCTTGGATGCGGTCGATCATGGTGATACCGCGCTCGGTCATGCGGCGGTACAACTCGTCGATGTCGAGCACTCGCGGGGTGAGGTGATTGACGTGGGTCGAGCCCTGCCCCGCAATGTCTGCAGCGACAGGCGAGATTGCGGCGAGTTCGCGGTACCAGCCCGCGTCGATGGGATCGGTGCCGAGCCGAAACGCCGAGGTCGCTGCATCGACGAACTGTGTCGCCTCGGGCTCCGTCAGGCCGCCCTCGCGACTCGATTGACGTGCCCACTGCAGAAGTTCGGGAGAGAACAGGGTCCGGCGACGCAGAAACCCGGTGATCCGACGCTCGAGGTCGGTGTCGAAGAACCTGGAATCGGAACTGGTCAGCACCGAGGTGAAAACGCGGAACGGGTTCCGGGCGAGTTCGGCGGGATCGGTGGGGCGAAATGCCGTCGAGACAACGGGAATGGGGGAGTCTGTGAGCCGGAGGTCGTAATAGCCGACCGGAAACATACCGAATCCGCCGAAGACGGTGGCTACGTCACGTAGTTCGTCGAGAGTCCCCAGTCTGATGGCGCCGTGACGCTCGGCGCTGACTCTCGCCAGGCTGCCCAGGCGCTCCGCAGAATCCGGATGTTCGGCGGCAAAATCACGGTTCACCTGCATGGTTACATCTACCAAGGTGTTGTAAGCGGGGACCTCGTCGCCATACATCTTGGCGAGGGCCGCTGCGAACCGTGCACGTAGCTCCCAGGTTTCAACCATACGAATGTCCGATTGCGTTAGCCTGCGCAGGTGCGAGAAACAGAAACCAGTGACGTTGCCGGTGTTCCGGTCGACGAAACCGATCGACTCTTGATGCGTGAATTGGTCTTGGACGGCCGTGCCACTCTCGCGAGTCTTGCTGAGAAGGCTGGACTCTCGATCTCCGCAGTCCAGTCGCGAGTGCGTCGTTTGGAATCTCGCAAGGTGATCCGTGGGTACTCCGCGAAGATCGATCCGGAGGCACTCGGTCACAATCTGTCCGCATTTGTCGCCATCACTCCTCTCGATCCCTCGCAGCCCGACGATGCGCCTGCCCGCTTGCGTCATCTGCCGGCGGTCGTCTCGTGTCACTCGGTAGCCGGGAGCGAAAGCTACGTCCTCCTGGTCCGGGTGGCGTCACCTCGGGCGTTGGAGCGATTGCTGCAGGAGATCCGTACGGCAGCCAACGTCAACACACGAAGCACCATCATCCTACAAACTTTTTACGACGAATGACGCTTGTTCAGTAACTTTTACGGTCCTCTATCGACACTCCCGGAAAATTGACATAACCTTCGCGTATGAGTACTGCGATGCGAGACTTCGGTGACAGTGCGCTCTTTCCGGTCTACGACGTGTTGAAGGCCAGCATCCTCGTCGACGGATTCGATCTGATTCTCGACGTCGAAGGGTCGCGGGGTTCCTATCTCCGTGACCTGCGAGACGGAACCGAGTATCTGGACATGTTCGGTTTCTTCGGCTCTTCGGCCCTGGGTATGAATCACCCTGCGATCACAGGCGACGAGGAGTTTCAACAGGAGTTGGCTGTCGTGGCCTCCAACAAGCCGAGTAACTCCGACATCTACACCGAACCCATGGCGCGCTTCGTTGCGGCTTTCGCTCGGGTACTGGGGGATTCGGCACTCCCACACTTGTTCTTCGTCGACGGCGGAGCCCTGGCGGTGGAAAATGCACTCAAGGTTGCCTTCGACTGGAAGAGTCGGTGGAACGAAAGCCGTGGGTTGTCAGCAGATCTGGGGACAAAGGTCCTGCACCTGACCGAGGCTTTTCACGGCCGCAGTGGCTACACGATGTCGCTCACCAACACCGAACCGGGCAAGGTCGCGCGATTCCCCAAGTTCGACTGGCCACGTATCGACTCGCCGTACCTGGCAGACGGCCGCGATGTCGAAGCTGCGGAGAGGGAAGCTCTCGATCAAGCGCGCCGAGCTTTCGCCGACAACCCCGACGACATTGCCTGTTTCATCGCCGAGCCGATCCAGGGCGAGGGCGGCGACCATCACCTCAGGCCGGAATTTCTGCAGGCGATGCAGGAGTTGTGCCACGAAAACGACGCCCTCTTCATTCTCGACGAAGTACAGACCGGTTGCGGAATCACCGGAACTGCCTGGGCCTACCAACAATTGGGTCTGAGTCCGGATGTGGTGGCGTTCGGCAAGAAAACGCAGGTGTGCGGAATCATGGCCGGCGGGCGCGTGGATGAAGTGCATGACAACGTGTTTCACGTCAGTTCTCGGATCAATTCGACGTGGGGTGGCAACCTCACCGACATGGTTCGTGCCCGGCGGATACTCGAAGTCGTCGAGCAGGACCGACTGATCGACCGCGTGCGATTCACGGGTGCGCATCTCCTTGCCCGGTTGACCGAAGTCTGCGGGCGGTACGCGGCGGCAACCGAGCCGCGCGGTCGTGGCCTCATGTGCGCGATCACTCTGGAAGACAGTGACCTTCGCGATCGCGTCGTACAGCGACTGCGTGAAGACGAGCACGTGATGATACTGCCTACCGGGAAGAGGGGAATCAGATTCCGGCCCGCGCTGACGGTGACCACCAGTGAGCTGGACGACGCGGTCGACGCGGTCGAGCGCGTGCTCGCACGCGAGACCTAGGGCCTCTGTAGCTGTTCCCACACTCGATCCGGTGTCATCGGTGTGGAGTACATACGCACTCCACACGCGTTGGCAATCGCGTTTGCCAACGCCGGTGCTACAGGATTGAAGGGGGCCTCACTCATCGATTTCGCGCCGAAAGGCCCGAGCTTGTCGTACGTGTCGGCAAACAGTACTTCGGTGATCGGCAGATCCCCGATCTGGGGAACGTGATAATTGCGCAACTGCGGATTGATCACCCGACCTTCTTCGATGACGATCTCCTCCGACAGCGCAGCGCCGAGCGCTTGTCCCACACCGCCTTCCACCTGCCCTCGCAGTTGTGCCGGGTTCATGACAGTGCCGGCATCGGCGGCCTGAACCGACTGCAGGATCTTCACCCGGCCGGTGTTCGTGTCGACGGCAACGCGAAAACCGTGAACGTTGAACGAGACCGAGCGCGGTGTCCCGTCGTGGCGACCGTCAGCGGCGAGCGGGCCACCTTCGAGTAGCGTCGCGAAATCGAGGCAACCGTGGGACGTTTCGACACCGTCCGGCGAAAGGTCGTCGATCTGCGCGCCGCGACCGCTCGATCGCACCGCACGGGTCAGTATCCGCTCGCGAAGGCGCTCGCAGGCGATCAGGAGCGCCTTTCCGGCGACCACCGTTCCTGTCGACCCGAATGCTCCGGTGTCGTATCCGCCGGCATCGGTGTCGGATTGAACAATCGTGATGCGATCGACTGTCGTCCGCAATTCGGTGGCCGCGATCTGCTGGTGAATCGTAGTGGTTCCGTTGCCGAACTCAGCGGTGCCGATGTTCACGACGTACCGACCGTCGGCCTCGAGTGCGACGGTGGTGTCGGAGAAGTGACCACGCGGCGGGATCGTCGCGATCATGGCAATTGCCATGCCCCGACCGATCTGCCAACGCGACCCAGCCGGTGCAGCCTCTCCGCGTCCGCTCGACAGTGCACTGTCGACGAGGTCGATGCACTGGTCCAGTCCGTAGCTGCCGAATTCGAGATCACCGTCTTCGACGTGCCAGTCGACAAAATCGTCTCCGGGAACGACGACGTTGCGCCGCCGAAACTCGAAGGGGTCCATGCCGAGACGATCCGCGAGCTGATCCATGGCCGACTCGACGGCGAAGATGATCTGGCCGAGCCCGTAACCACGAAAGGCCCCGGAGGGAACGTTGTTCGTGTAGACCGCTTCGGCGTCGACGCGTTTGGTCGCAGCGCGATAGACCGCCATGGATTCGGCGCACCCATGGAACATGACTCCGATCGAATGGTTCCCGTACGCCCCCGCGTCGGAAAGCACGTCGATAGCGAGCGCAGTGAGAGTTCCGTCGGCGTCGGCTCCCGCACGCACCGATACTCGCATCGGATGCCGTGACGGTGCGATGGTGAACTGATCGCTTCGGCTGAACTCGTAGGCTACGGGCTTGCCGGTCTTCAAGACGGCCAGTGCGACCAGATCCTCGGTGAGTAATTCCTGCTTCCCGCCGAAACCCCCGCCTACCCGTTTTGCGAACACCCGGATTCGGCTGCGATCGAGATCGAAGATGTGGGCCAATTCGTCCCGAACCAGAAACGGCACCTGTGTGCTGCTTCTGATGACGAGACGGCCCTCCTCGTCGAGCCACCCCACTGCGCCGTGAGTTTCCAAGGCCACGTGCTGGACTCGCGCAGTTTTCCACGTACCTTCGACGACTGTAGTCGCATCTGCGAGCGCACGGTCCAGATCGCCGACACCATCGTGAAGCGCGGCAACCACGTTGCGGGGGGCCTCGGCGATCCGCGAGCTCTCGTCCTTGTCGCCGTGCAGGAGTGGAGCGCCGGGGGAACGCGCCAGATCTGGTTCGAATACCGCGTCGCGTACCTCATAGTCGACTTCGATCAGCGAGAGTGCACGTTCCGCCTGCGTCGGGGTTTCGGCGATGACCGCGGCTACGCGCTGGCCGCGGAAACGGAGGGTGCTGTCGAACACGCGCGTGTCGTCCGGATCGTCGTTGCGGTCCTCGTGCCGGGCGGTCGAGAACAGCACGTCCGGACTGTCATGAAAAGTGAGGACCGCGGTGACGCCCGGCGCCGCTTCGGCTGCTGCCGTGTCTATCCGGCTTATGTGTGCGTGTGCGTGCGGACTGCCGAGTACTGCGACGTGAAGCAGGTCGACCGGCTTCTCACCCGGGGAGAAGTCCATGGTGTACTGCTCGGTTCCCGTGACGATGCGCGCGGACGCCGGTGCTGCGATCGAACGCCCTTGTGCCCCGCCTATTTTGGCGGTCTCTGTATTGGATGTACCGGCGAGAGCGTCACGAATGGACCGATAACCGGTGCAGCGGCACAGGTTACCTTTCATCGAGCACGCGAGATCGGATTTTTGCTCGACCGACAACGCTGATGCGGTGACTACCATTCCGGCTGTACAGAAACCACATTGGAATCCGCCCGCGTCCACGAATGCCTGTTGAATGGGGTGAAGTTTCTCCGGGGTTCCGAGACCGGAGGCGGTGACGACGTCGCGGCCGTCGATGCGATGGGCGGGAAATATGCACGAATGGGTGGGGTGTCCGTCGACCAGCACCGAGCAGGCGCCGCAGTCTCCGGCATCGCACCCCTTCTTGACGGAGTTCGCTCCGTGCTCGCGGAGGAAGGTTCGCAGGCACTGTCCTGGGCGGGCCTGGTCGTCGCGCGGAACTCCGTCCACCGAGTACTTCATTCCAGTTCACCTCGGATTTCTTCGGCAAGAAGCTCGGTCATCGCCTTCCGCCACGGCGCAGTTCCATGGACATCGGTGAAGTAGGCGTCTTCCGGAATCCTGCTGCGCAACGCATCCGCAAGTGCTGAGGCGTCGGGGAGTTCGTCGAATTTCAGAGCGTACGGACGGCGGGTCGCGGCGGTGATCGCCAGCGTGAAACCGTCGGCGCCGCAGCGTCCGGCCACGGCTACGGCCGATCGCCCGAGTGACGTCTGAGCCAGCTTTCGCATCGCGGTACGTGCAGTCAATGCATGCACGGGAATCCGGACACTGCGGATGATCTCACCGGACCTGAGTACGTTTCGAGAATCGTCGATGACGAAATCGACTACGGGGAACGAGTATTCGGTACCGTCCGGACGCCAGATCGTCAGTTCGGCATCGAGAGCGGTACACAGAGTCGTCATCGCTCCGGCCGGGAAGGAGAGCGCGATGTTGCCGCCGACTGTCGCGTATCGCAACACCTTCCACGATGCGAGTAGTGCGTCAGCGCAGTGTTGGAACAGCGCTGCGGCGCGCCAGGATGCGGGAAGTTCGGCGCGGCACAGTTCCTCGATGGTGCAGGTGGCCGCGATCTCGAGACCGAGATCGCCGACCGCCACAGCTTCCCAGTCGAAGCCCGCAAGGTCGACAAGGGTGGTCAGGTGCGGCTGCGGTTCCGAGTACAGCCAGGTGCCGCCACCGATGAACCCGATGCCGGGTGACGCACAGGGGAGTTCGGCGCGGGTCCGCGGCACCAGAACTTCGTCGACGCTGTGCAGGTCCATCGCGACCTCAAGCCTTTCCGAGTAGATCGCGGTGTGCGCGTGCGACATCCGAGGCCACGACGTCCTCGTCGACGGTGGTGACTCGTCCGTCGGCAACTACGATTCGCCCGTTGACGAGCAGTAACTTCAGCGGGGGAGTCGAGCCGAGTACGAGCGCCGCCACCGGATCGGTGATGCCGGCATGCGCGACGGTGTCGAGTTTCCACACCGCCAGGTCGGCAAGTTTTTCGACCTCGATCGATCCGATTTCGCCCTCGCGGCCCAGAACTCGTGCGCCGTCGATCGTTCCCAATTCCAAGGCTTTTCGCACCGTCATCGTCTGCGGTCCGCCCTTCGCGCGAGCAAACAGAAGTGCATGACGAGACTCCTCGATCAGGCTGCAAGCTTCATTGCTCGCCGCGCCGTCCACGCCGAGCCCCACGGTGACCCCGCCGTTCACCAGATCGGCGGCACGGGCGATACCGGCTCCCAGGCGCGCATTGGAGGTCGGGCAGTGCGCCGCCGCAGTTCCGGTTCGCGCCATCGTCTCGATACCGGCGTCGTCGAGATGGACTGCGTGGGCGTACCAGACGTCCGGGCCCACCCAGCCGACTCGTTCCATGTATTCGACCGGCGTGCAACCGAAATGCTCGCGGCAGAATCTCTCCTCGTCCAGTGTCTCGGCCAGATGCGTGTGCATACGCACGCCGTTTTCGCGGGCCAGCGTCGCGGACTCGCGGAGCAATGCCTCCGTCACCGAGAAGGGTGAGCAGGGAGCTACCGCGATCTGCAGCATCGATCCGGGATTCGGGTCGTGCCAACGGTCGATCACCGACTGCGTGCCGGTCAGGATGTCATCGAGTTTTTCCACGACGTGATCCGGTGGCAGGCCGCCGGAACTCTGGCCGAGATCCATCGACCCACGGCACGGGTGGAATCGAAGGCCGACCTGCGCAGCCGCGGTGATCTCGGCCTCGAAAACGTCGCCGGCGTCGCGGGGAACGACGTAGTGGTGGTCGGTGGTGGTCGTACATCCGGTTTTCGCCAACCACGTGAGGCCGCCGGTGGCCGCCACGTGGACGGCGTCGGCGTCGATACCCGCCCAGACGGGGTACAGGGTGGTCAGCCACTCGAAAAGCGTCGAGTCCGCGGCCAGGCCTCGGGTGATCCATTGGTAGAGATGATGATGTGTGTTGACCAGACCCGGCGTGATCAGGCAACCACTCCCGTCGATCACTTGCGCACCCGGGTATTCGGGTGGCGTTCCGGCGCCGACGTCGACGATCTTGTTGCCCGAGATCACCACATAGCCGTCGGAGTACTCGGAGCGGTCGCCGTCCATCGTGACCACATGAGCGCCCGCCACGACGAGTGTTGCCCCGAGAACTGATTCGGTCACGACAACCAACCGGCGTAGGTGGTCCACGACGGTCCCGCGTCTGGTGCGTCGGATCGGCTGACCGCAGCTTGGATCAGGCCGTACGGACGATCTGCAGCGTGGAACACCTCGTTGTCGTTCTCCACTCCGAAGCGGCCGAGTGCATATTCGAAATGATGCTTGTTGGGTGCGGACAGTCGAACCTCCGCGATGATCGGGAATTCCTCGAGGATTGCCTTGCCGATGTGGAAGAGCGTCTGCTGCAGGGCAAGTGAATGTACCTGTGCGAACTGCTTGACGATCTGTGCCTTGATGCCCGTGTAGACCGATTCCCAGTCGACGTCGGTGGTGACGAATCGCCACTGGGCGACCAACGTCGTCGCCATGACGCGGTCGTCGGTCGGCTCGAGAACGGTGTACGGATCTTCGAGAAAACCCGAGAACTCACTACCGGTCGATTTGAGGATCACCAGGTCCTTCAGGCCGCCGATCACCCATGTCCCGGTATCGGCGATGGTGATCGACGCCGTCCGAACTTCCTGACCCTTCCGAATCCAGGTGTAGTCGTGCTCGCTGCCGTCGACAATCGCACGCTCCCAGGCGTATTCCTCGATCTCGATCCGCGCGCCACTGACCGGTTCGATGTCGTCGACGAAATGACGGGCGAGTTCGAGTCCGTACGTCTCGATCGAGATCAGACCCTTTTCCTTGGCGTAGGAGTAGGCCGTTTGTTTCTGCGTGTCGGTCGGCAGAACCTTCGATTGATCACCGGTGAGGTACGCGTCGGCGAAATCTCCACGCAGGCAGGTGGAGACGTTGATGTCGTGAATTTCGTGACGGGGGGTGTCTCGATAGATTCGGACTACTCGATTTTCCGCTTTGCCGTACTGGTGACCCGATAGTTCGATCGATCCGCTCAACCGTTCGGTGTTCGTACTGCCGGTTGTGATGTTGCCGGTCGTGATGTTTTCGGTAGTCACGTGTTCAGCTCCCGCGATAGGTGGAATAAGCAAAGGGAGACAGCAACAGTGGGACGTGATAGCCCCGTGCCGTGTCGTCCACCCGGAAGGTCACTGTCACTTCCGGGTAGAAGTTTTCTTGTCCGTTGGTCTCGAAATACGTTCCGGTGTCGAAAGTCAGGGTGTAGTGACCGGCGGTCAGGCCACCGGGAGCAAGTTCGGGGATGCGGCCGTCGGAGTCGGTCTCCGCAGTGGTGACGGAGGCGCCGTCTCGATCACGAAGTTCGACGCGAATCCCCGCCGCGGGGTTGCCCGTCGTCGCGTCGAGAACGTGCGTGCTGAGGGTCTTGCTCATGCTGTGCCTCCGGCGAGTGCATCGATCAGACGGGCGAGTCTGATCCGATTGATGGCGGCCAATTCGGTTCGAAGCACGGAACGCTCGGTCGCCGGGTCGTTTCGGAGACGACCTCGAAGGATGTCGAGGAGCTCCGTTCCAGATTTCCCCGACGCGCAGACCAGGTAAACATGGCCGAATGTCTCTTCGTACTCGGCGTTCTTCCGTCGAAGTTCCGCGAGTACGTCTTCTGTCGCCGACGAGACTCCCGACTGTTCACGGGTAGAGGCCGCGCTCTCGCTTCGCTCACCGATTCGTGGGTGGCCGGAGAGAGCGTCGTCGATCTCGGACTCGGGAAGCTCGGCCAGCACCGCATCTGCTTTGTCGAACAGAGCTTCCAGATCGGCGAACGGGCGAGACGAGGCGATTTCCTGTGCCCACACGGCGGAATGGCAACACTCGAGCAGCGCCGCGACTGCCTGGTGGTCACCGAGCGCATCGAAGGCTCCGAGACCACTGGAATTCGTTGTAGGCATGTCCACAGGATTACTTGAGCATGTTACGGATCTGTAGCGCAGCAATTACGGGAGATGATGTGTCTCGATCTTATTTCTCCGGCTGCTCTTCCCCGATCACGGTTTCTCGGCGACCGATACATTCTCAGGTATGACCGATACTCCGAAGCTGTCTTCCGTCGTACCGTCCCTGGCGAACCTCCGAGACATCGGTGGCCCCGAATCGAGCTTCGGTGGCACCGTCCGCACCGGGAGCGTGTTTCGTTCCACCGATCTGGCATCGCTCAGTGCGGACGGCGCACAGACCCTCGCCGATCTGGGCATCGTCACGATCTACGATCTGCGCACCGAATCCGAACGCGAGACGGCACCGGATCTGACGCCGGACGGTATCCGAGAAATCGGCCTGGACGTATTGGCGGACAAGCAGTATCGCGCCATTCCGGCTCAGATGCAGCAGATGATCGCCGACCCGGCGTTTGCTGCCGAAGCGTTGGGCAGCGGCCAGGCGCTCGAGTACTTTCAGGGAAGTTACCGCGATTTCGTGACCTTGCCGAGTGCGGTCGCGTCGTACCGGCAACTGTTCGTCGACTTGGCGCAGCCGCCCAGCTCGCCGGCACTCATTCACTGCACCACGGGCAAGGATCGCACGGGTTGGGCAGCGGCCGCGTTACTGCTGTTCCTGGGTGCCTCCGAGGACGCGGTCTTCGCGGACTACCTCGAAACCAACAAGATTTTGTTGCCGATGTTCGCGCCGCTCCTCGAGCGATTCGAGGCCAAGGGGATCGACCCGACCCTGCTCGAGGGTGTCCTCGGTGTCAGGCGCGAGTACCTGGAGGCGTCGATGGCAGAGCTCGCGCAGGTACACGGATCCATCGAGGCCTACTTCACCGACGGCTTGAAGATCGACGCGTCGACCCAGGACCAATTGCGGAGCAACCTGCTCAGCTGATCAGGACCTGCTCGGCTCGTCTCGGCGGGAAGTTCGTCGCCTCGTCAAGAGGCTGACGATACCGATCCCGATGGCGATGCCGAGCAGGTCGGCGCTGCCGTCCCAGATCGAACCGGAACGCGAAATGGGCAGCGCTGCTTGAAGAACCTCGGACGTCGCGGCAAAGATCAACAACCACACAGCCGTGAGCCACACCGGGATCCGCGCGTGCAACGAGGTGATCGCCAATACCGCGAACATCAGCGTGTGAGTGATCTTGTCGGTGTTCTCCGGGCTCGAGGGCACGGTGGAACCCGGGGAGAAGAGCATGATCAGGGCAATGACCACGGCGATCGCCAACGGCCAGTATCGGTTGTTCTTCAATTCGTCTGCCCCTCGACGACGACGAGTCCGAGTGCACCTTCGGCGAATCTGGTGACGGCGTCGGCGGCCGTCGTGAGCGCCTCGGTGTGCCCGTCGCGGGCCCAGCCGGTGAGCAGGGCGGTGGAGTCGAGAGGCGTCAGAACGACCTCGGCGAGAAGCTCACCGGTGTTGGGTTGGCACACTGCCCAGGAGTAGACGCTGTTTTCGTGCCACTGAGCGCTTCGCTGACTCACGTAATCGGGGTCGGTGATACCACCATCGGCAAGGGCGGGGCGGTCGTCCACACGCTCGTCTGCGCGTAGTGCGCGTAGATACCAGCCGCCTGCGTTGATCTCGATCGGCTCCATCAGTCGGAGTCCCGCTCGCGGCGGCGCTTGGCTTTGCGTTCCCGGTCGGTACCGAACAGCAGTGCACCGGCCAGGGGAATCGCGAGGAACCACAACCAGGTGCCGGTGACGAAGAACAGGATCACCGCGAGAATCGGGACGACGGCCATGACGCGACCGGACCAGTCGGGGTTGAAGCCTCGCTCCGCCGGTGCGTCGGGAGGCATCACCATCGACAGGGGAGCGGTGCCGGGGGCTTGGTAGTTGCCCGGAAGATCGGCGAACACCGGAACGAGTTCACTGCGAGTTGTTGCGGCACTGACGATTCCGCTTCTCTCGTCGAACTCGGTGACGGTGAGGCGGCCTGCGGCGAAGTGCTCGCTCAGGAGATCGAGTGCCTGCTCGCGTTCTGCAGTGCCGATGCGAATGTCGGGGACGTCAGCCATCGTTACAGCCTACTCAAACGACTGTGCGCCTTTCCGGTAGTGGGGACTACCGGAAAGGCGCACGGGGCCGGAGGCCCTACTTCAGTTCTGCGAGAACCGTTCCCTGCGTGATTGCTGCACCCGGCTCGACGGACAGTCCGGTGACGACACCGGCCTTGTGCGCGTTGACGGGGTTTTCCATCTTCATGGCTTCGAGAACGGCGATCAGATCGCCTTCTGCGACTTCCTGGCCTTCGGTCACTGCAACCTTGACGACGGTGCCCTGCATCGGAGCCGTGACAGCGTCACCCGATGCTGCACCTCCGCCGGCGCCGCCGCGCTTGCGCGCCTTCGGCTTCTTGCGGATCGCACCGGAGGCAGCGCCGCCGCCGTTGCCGAGCGAGAACTGGCCCGGGAGGGAAACCTCGACGCGACGTCCACCGACCTCGACGACGACGTTCTGACGCGGCAGAGCCTCGTCCTCGTCGTCGACGGGAGCACCGGCGCCTGCGTACGGCTCGATGGGGTTGACCCAGTCGGTTTCGATCCACTTGGTGTAGATGTCGAACTTCTCGCCGTCGCCGATGAACGCCGGGTTCTCGACGATGTGGCGGTGGAACGGGAGAACGGTCGCGAGGCCGTCGATCTCGAACTCGGCCAGAGCGCGCGATGCCCGCTGGAGGGCCTCTTCGCGGGTGGCGCCGGTGACGATGAGCTTGGCGAGCATGGAGTCGAACTGTCCGCCGATGACGTCGCCGGCAACGACACCGGAATCGACGCGAACGCCGGGGCCCGTGGGCTCACGGTAGACGGAGACCGGGCCGGGGGCAGGCATGAAGCCGCGGCCGGCGTCTTCGCCGTTGATGCGGAACTCGAAGGAGTGTCCACGCGGGGTGGGATCTTCCTTGATGGAGAGTTCTTCGCCGTTGGCGATGAGGAACTGCTGACGCACGAGGTCGATGCCCGCGGTCTCTTCCGTGACGGGGTGCTCGACCTGCAGGCGGGTGTTGACCTCGAGGAAGGAGATGGTGTCGCCCTGAACCAGGTACTCGACCGTTCCGGCGCCGTAGTAGCCGGCTTCCTTGCAGATGGCCTTGGCGGATGCGTGGATGCGTGCACGCTGGTCGTCCGTCAGGAAGGGAGCGGGAGCCTCTTCGACGAGCTTCTGGAAGCGACGCTGCAGCGAGCAGTCGCGGGTACCGGCGACGACGACGTTGCCGTGCTGGTCGGCGATGACCTGAGCCTCGACGTGGCGGGCCTTGTCCAGGTACTGCTCGACGAAGCACTCGCCGCGACCGAAGGCTGCGATGGCCTCACGGGTGGCCGACTCGAACAGCTCGGGGATTTCCTCGATGGTCTGGGCGACCTTCATGCCGCGTCCACCGCCACCGAAGGCAGCCTTGATCGCAACCGGGACGCCGTATTCCTTGGCGAATGCGACGACCTCGTCGGCGCCCTTGACGGGATCCTTGGTGCCTGCTGCCATCGGCGCCTTCGCGCGTTCTGCGATATGGCGTGCTGTGACCTTGTCGCCGAGGTCGCGGATGGACTGCGGTGACGGACCGATCCAGATGAGGTTCGCGTCGATGACGGCCTGGGCGAAGTCGGCGTTCTCGGAGAGGAAACCGTAGCCGGGGTGGATGGCGTCGGCGCCGGACTTCTTGGCTGCGTCGAGGATCTTGTCGAACACGAGGTAGGACTCGGCGGACGTCTGTCCACCGAGGGCAAATGCCTCGTCTGCGAGCTTCACGAACTGCGCGTCTGCATCGGGCTCGGCGTAAACGGCAACGCTGCCGTAGCCGGCATCCTTGGCCGCCCGGATGACCCGTACCGCGATTTCACCGCGGTTCGCGACAAGCACCTTCGTAATGTGCGCGCTGGCATGACTGGGCACTGAGCCTCCTGTGGTTCGCATAGTCTGTCTCCGCGGTGTATTCCTCTGGGATTTCACCATCGGGGGATTGGCATCACTTCGGAGTGTATGCATCGCTTCGGCGCTGGTTGTAACCGGATCGCTAAAGCCCACTCCGGCTTAGGAAACGGTTTCGAAAACTACCGATGAGTAGCTGTCGGAGGTGGCGGCGTCCGGTTCGGTGACGATTTCTTCGATGGTCCGGCGCAGTGCGGCCACGTAGGCGTGAACCGCCGCGTTCGCCGTCTCGTTGCCTGGGTACCTGACCGCGAGGTTGAGTCCCTGGGGTGTGCGGTTGATCCAGATGTAGACGTCGTGCGTATATGCCTTGCTTCGAAGTGCTCTGGCGTTCCATTCGGGCCACTGTGCGGCTTCGGGCACGAAGCGAACGTCCATGTAGGACACGACGAATCGCGGTCGGATCGGGGTTTCGAGGTGCTCACCGATCCGATCGAACGGGACAGCTGCGGCAGGCTTGACCGAAGCGATGGATTCGGCGGCGCGTGTCGCGAGGTCGCCGAACGAACAGTCCGATCCAACGGCGAACTCGACCGGGCACAGTCCGACGAACCAGCCGAGCGCGCCCGCCCACTCCTGAGCGCTGCGGGTGTGAACCGGCGTCACGACCTCGAATCGATCGGATCCCGCGACTTCGCGACCTACAGCGGCAAGTCCGCCGAGAAGTCCGGCGAAGTACCCCACGCCGGTGGCTGCACACGTCGAACTGAAGGCCTTGGACTGGTCGGCGTCGAGCAGCCAGGTCGACAGGCCGTTCTGAGAATCGGTTCCACGGTCTCCGATCGGTAGCGGGAACTGGGGTAGACCGTCCGTGCCGAGAGCCTTTCGCCAGATCTCGACCGCAGCCTTCTCGGCTTCCATGTCGGCCATCTGCTCGCGTTCGACGGCACCGAAATCGACGTAGCTACCCACCGGAAACAGATTTGCAGCACTACCGGTCGAGGCCTCGCGGTAGAGAGCTGCAATCTCGTGAGCGACCAGCACGATCGAGAACCCGTCGATGATCGAGTGGTCCGCCGCGAAGAACACGGTGAACGGACCGTCGCCACCGCGGGGCGTCAACGTCGCGAAGACGTACGACGGCCAACTGTGCGGGGACGCGTAATCGTCGAACAGGCGGTGAAGGTGGTCGAAGTTGTCCTGGCTGGACGCGTCGTAGCCGTGGCTGACGACCCCGATGTCGATTCCGCCGAGCGGGACCGTGTGCCGGGTGATCTCGCCGCTCGAGGGCTCGAGCACGGTATGCGAGCGCAGAACTTCGTGACGGTCGATCCACCGGCCGAGAGCGACTCGGAACGCATCGACGTCGAGCGGGCCGGAAATCTCGAAAGCTGTTCCCAGCCAAGACTTGTCGCCTGCGCCTGCAGCGGAACGGTTGAGATGTGCCTCGTGAATGTAGGAGACGGGGCGCGGATCCGGAACCCAGGGCCCGGTTGCGCACGGCAACCATTCGACGAGTGCGCCGGCCGGAATCGCATAGTCGGCCAGTTCGGTGAACTCCATGTTTTCAGCCCCGCAAGTGCCGCTTGATGCGCGCGAGCATGGCCGACATTCCGCGCAGACGGAGCGGGCTCACGGCTTCTGCGAGACCGAGCGCCGAATAGAAGTCGTCGGGTACACCGAGGATCTCGTCGGCGCTGTGGCCGTCGAGCCCCTGCGCGAGGATCGATGCGAAACCACGCGTCGTGGGGGCCTCGGGGGGAGCGCTGAAGTACAGACGGACGTTGTCGCGATCCGAATCGTCGACCGAGAGGAAGAGCGGCGACTGACATTCGGGGACCGGCTCCATCGCGCTCTGCTCGAGCTCCGCCGGCAACGGCGGCAGCTCTCGGCTGAACTCGAGAAGAAGGGTGAGCTTGTCCGAGGCGCCGACGGCCGCGAAGTCGTCGACGATCTCGGCCAGAGCCGAAGGAAGAGCGCTCATGACGCCGATACAGAGGACGGAACGGCGCCGGGCTCTTCGCCCTGGACGATCGGGACGCGCACGGCATTGCCCCACTCGGTCCATGAACCGTCGTAGTTACGAACGTTCGGGTAGCCGAGAAGATGAGTCAACACGAACCAGGTGTGACTGGAACGCTCACCGATGCGGCAGTACGCGACGATGTTGTCGTCGGCCGACAGGTCGCCGTAGATCTCGCCGAGTTCGGTACGGGTGCGGAAGCGGCTGTCCGGTGCCGCTGCCTTCGCCCACGGGATGCTGAGCGCGCTGGGAATGTGTCCACCACGCAACGCACCCTCTTCGGGGTAGTCGGGCATGTGGGTGCGCTCGCCGGTGTACTCCTGCGGAGATCGCACGTCGATGAGCGGCCCGTCGCCCAAGTGCGCGAGAACGTCGTCCTTGAATGCGCGAATGGGAGCGTCGTTGCGCTCGACGACCGGGTAATCCGTTGACGTGATGTCGGGAACGTCGAAAGCGGTGTCGCGGTTCTCGGCGATCCACGCATCGCGGCCACCGTCGAGAAGACGGACGTCCTCGTGGCCGAACAGAGTGAAGACCCACAGTGCGTAGGCCGCCCACCAGTTGCTCTTGTCGCCGTAGATGACCACGGTGTCGTCGCGGCCGATGCCCTTGCGGTTCATCAACTCTGCGAACTTCGCACCGTCGATGTAGTCGCGGGTGACCGGATCGTTGAGGTCGAGATGCCAGTCGATCTTCACGGCTCCGGGGATGTGGCCGACGTCGTACAACAACACGTCTTCGTCGGATTCGACAACCTTGAGGCCCGGCGCACCGAGATTCGCCGAGAGCCATTCCGTCGAGACCAACCGGTCGGGATGCGCGAACTCGGCAAACGCGGTTGAGGGATCGGGGGCAACGGGCACGGGCGTACTCCTGAAGACGAATCGTTCGGTTCGAACACGGACTTGATCGATTCTATGCGCTGTGCGCAAGGTGAGACGCCCGGAAGCAGGTTCTGCCTGCTCGTGCCCGTTGCCGACCCTAAATCCTCGGTGTTCCTGCTCCGACGCTCGAATCTCTCAATTGTTCGGTGACACTTCCGATCGGCGTCACGCCCCGGGCGCAGACTTCTCTCAGAATCCGGTCGAGTTCGGTGAGGAAATTCACCATGGTTTCGTTTGCCGTCTCGGTATCGGGAAAGCGTGAACGCAGCGAGAGACCACGGTTCGTTCGCGAAATCCAGAACTGGGCATCGTCGGCGACCGTCACATTGCTGATGTGATGGGCGTTGAGGAGATCATGATCGTCTGTGCCGGGTAGTTTGCGGTAATCGATGTACGACACCATGAAGACGTCGGTGCGCGTGCGTCGAATCTTGTCGCCCAAAGCATCTCGAACCTGGGCCATGGTGACGCCCTCGAGCGTCAACGCAACTCGGAACGACGCGTGCGTATGTGCAAGGGATGCACCGAAATCCGCGTCGGGAGTGATCTGGACCGTGATCGGCGCGCTGGTGGTGAGCCAGCCGATCGCGTCGGCCCACCGCGGATCTTTGCGAATGTGAAGCGGAAATTGCAGCGGAAGCGTCGACTGGCCGGTGTACGAGTGGACGGAAAGTCCCATCGCAGTGAGGATTCCGGTGAACACGCTACCGCCGGCGGATAGGCAGATCTCGTCGAACGTCGCAGTCAATTCCTCGTCGAGCAGCACGCGCACATCGGCGCCCTGCGGCGCGGGCTTTCCGCCCTCGACGCCGAGATCCAAGGGGAAACTCGGTGATGTGCCACCGCAGATCTCGTAGAACCTTGCCCACTCTCGGATTCGAGGGTCGTTGTCGACGGGAAGCAGAGCGTCTGCCTCCAGTTCGCAGTACCGCACGAAACTTCCCGGGTCACCCAGTCGGCTCATCACTGCGTCGACGGCCTCGTGGTCGGTCAGGTCGGGTAGGGCGATCAGTCCCTCGTAGATCTGTCGCAGTTCCCCGAGAGCGATGACCAACGAGTAGCCGTCGACGAGTGTGTGATCGAACGCGCTCAGGACCGTGTAATGCTCTTCGCGTTCGACCGTGGCAAACGTGTATGCAGGGAAGGTCAGTGGATCGCATACCGTCGTGAATCGCTTCTTGAGATGCGCTCGGAGGTCTTCGGTCGAATCGAATTTCAGAGGTTCCGAAGTCTCGATGTGTGTGCCGTCTGGATCGAGTCCCATTCGGGTGGTGGTGAACTCGCCCACCTCGAATCCTGTGTGCAGAGTGTCATGGCGACTGATGAACAGGCGCAGCGCGAGGTCGAGTGCAGGCCGATTCAGTTCTCCGGGAAGGTCGAATGCGGCTGCCATCCACACACTCCGGCCCATGCCGTGTGTTCGCGCAGTCTCGAGGTGAAAATGCTGGTTGTACGACGGTGGTACTTCCGACTCGGTGACGGCGCCGTCCGCGGGCTGAAGCGACCATTCGGTGACGATTCCGGGGTCGAGTCCGTATCGATCGATCGAGGTGACATGCATCAGGCCACTCCCTCTGGTGCCACGAACGAGTAGTCGCCTTGAGCTGCAACAGTTTTGATGATCTTCGAGACATGCTCGGCGAAGCGGGTGGCCGATTCGTGGGCAATGGGGGTGTCGGGGTGAGACACGGCGATCCAGGTTCCGGTGTGCATCCGGTTGATCCACATCGACGCGATCTGAGTCTCTTTGCCGCCGACGATTCCCGTTGCCTTCGTCTCGGCGTAACTGTATGGATCCGGCATGCGTCGGCCGTCGATGTACGAGACGATCGGCGGCGGGGTGAGCGTCTTCGACAGTCCGCCGGGTGCGGAATCCGACTCGGCCAAGCTCGACAGAACCAGATCGATGACCTGCTGCACAGAGACATCGAGGAGTGCCTTGCCGTCGTGGTACCCCTGCTGCCCGAGCTTTGCCAACTCGGTGAAGCGTCGCTTGTCGTCGACGTCGATGCCGACCGGGATCAGGTTGATGTACCAGCCCTGCGCAAACGAGTCGGCCTCGGTTCGTGTGCTGACCGGCGAGAGGGCGATGTACTTGTCGCGTCCGGCGAGTTCGAATTCCGCAATCGCGAGCGCGGTGAACATTCCGCCGATGAAATTGGCGCCGTTGGCTTTACAAACCGCACCGAACTTCTCGCACTCGATGTCGTCGGCCAGGTCGAAGCGTGAACCGATAGCCGGTTTGGGCGCGTCTTCGGCCCCGAGTGGGAGCGGAAATCCGGGGAACGAGCCGCCGCTGCGCATGAGGTAACCGAGCCACTGGTGCACTTCGGGTGACTGCATCGTCAGTTCGGTTGTTCGCTCGCGTTCGACGCGACCGAACTGTGCGTAACTTCCGGCCGGCCCGAGCTCGGGATGCGATCCGGTCGTTTCCGCGGCGTAGAGCTGACGCAATTCTGCGTACATCAGCACCATCGAGTTCATGTCCGAATGGGCGTGGTCGACTGCATGGAACAGGGTGAAGCTCGGATCGGCTTCGAGGTCGGCATGGTGGTGCTCGACGGCACCGAACACGAAGGCCGGCCACTGCAGCGCGCTGGTTTCGGTGGCGAACTTGGTCGCGACGAGCGCGCGGATCGCCTCGGATTCGGAGACGTCGTCGCCGACGCGATACTCGAGTTCGATGCTTTCGACCGGCACCACGTGTCGACGGACCTCGAACGAGGTGTCCGCAGCGTCGGTGGTTGCTTCGTCGAACGAGAACCAGCTGTGCAGCGTGTCGTGGCGACGGATGTAGCGCTGAAGTGCTCGCGTCATGGCGTCGCGGTCCAGTGTTCCTGCGAAATCGAAGGCGATACCGATCCACGGAGACTGCGGATCGCCCTTCTCTGCGGTGACGCGGGCGCGTCGCAGGTGGCGATCCTGCATCGTGGTCGGGGGTAGTTCTCGGTCGATCTCGGCTTCGGCGGCTCGTTGAGCGGAAGCATGCGTGACGCCCCATTCGATTACCCGCCCAGGAAGCGGGTGCCAATGGGTGATCAAGTTCAGATCCATCGAGTAGAACTCCTGCGTGTGTCGTCGAGAAGCCTGCTCTGAAAATGGGCAGACGACGAACTATCCCATCTGGGGGACTGAATTGTCCGAAATACTACAATCTAAACAAGAACAGGTTCTAGAAGCGTTGTGTTCGATTAGGATCATTCGGTGCTTCCGGACCCTTTAGGTGACGCTGTCGGCGCCGACCACAAGGGCGGGCGGCGAGCTGGTTCTCTGACGCCCTGGCTCGGGTTGGCGACGAGTCTGGCGGCGGCATTCATGCAATTGCTCGACGCGACCATCGTCAACGTCGCGCTTCCGAGTATCGCCGTCGATCTTCAAGCAGGCGTATCGGCGCAGTTGCTCATGGTCAGCGTGTACATCCTGGCTTTCGCGTGTTCGTTGATCACTGCAGCGCGGCTGGGGGACCTGTTCGGCCGTAGAGTTGTTTTTCTGACCGCCTTGTCCGTATTCGTGGTTGCCTCGTTGCTGTGCGGGCTCGCGCAGAGCGCGACGATGTTGATCGTCTTCCGGGGTCTGCAAGGATTGGCGGCCGGTTCGATGTCCGCCCAGACGTTCGCCATCATCTCGGGTCTGTTTCCGAAGGCCAGGCATCCGCGAGTCTTCGGGATCTACGGTGCGACCATCGGGCTCGCAACGGTCAGTGGGCCTCTGATCGGCGGGCTGCTGATCGAGTGGAATCTGTTCGACTGGGGCTGGCGCCTGATCTTCTTCGTCAACATCCCGATCGGCATCGCCGCCTTGATTCTCGGATATTTCCATCTCGTCGATGCTCGCGCTGAGCATGTACGCTCACTGGACCTCATCGGCGCCGCACTGTCATCACTGGCGCTGTTCCTGCTGATCCTTCCCCTGGCCGAGGGAAGGGCGCGCGGATGGCCCACAGGTCTTGTCGTAATGCTCGCGATGTCGGCGCCGGTGGCAGTGGCGTTTGTGCTCTACGAATCGCGTTTGGCGAAACGAGGCGGCGATCCGGTCCTTCGTCTCGAGCTTTTCCGCGACCGAGCCTTCACAATCGGCGCGGTTCTTGCGTTCGTTTTCTTCGGAACCCTGACTTCTTTGATCTTCACCATCAGTCTCACCCTTCAGTTCGGCTTCGGGTTCTCCGCATTGCGAGCGGGCGTCATGACGCTGCCGTGGGCCGTCGGAATGGGCGTGGCGGCGGTTCTCTCATCGGCGGTGTACCGGATGCTCGGAAACCGTGTTCTGATCCTGGGGATGGTCGTCTTTGCCGGCTCGCTGATCGCGCTGTCGATCATCCTCGAACGCGAAGGAACCGATCCACGCTGGCTCGCGCTCGCCGGTCCGCTGCTTCTCGGTGGCGCAGGTCTCGGACTGTTCGTGGCACCACTGCAAACCGCGATCCTTGCGACGGTCGAACCCGCGCACGCGGGTTCGGTGTCGGGACTGCTTCCTACCGTTCAGCAGGTTGGCAGCTCCATCGGACTGGCCTTGATCGGAGTGGTGTTCTTCTCGCTCGTCGCGGGGCAAGCTCCGCAAGCAGTGCAGGGGGAGCGACCCGAGTACGTTGCGAACCTTGAAGCTGCCGGCGTTGGTCCCGGCCTGATCGGCATCGCCGAAAAGGCCTTTGTCGATTGCGCAACAAGCCAATTGGCATCCGGAACACCGATGGAGGTGGCGCCGGAATGTCGCCGGGACGGCTCCGCCGGTGCCGGGGGTCAATCCGTTCAGGTGGCAGTTGATGCCGCGTACGCATCGACTCGCGCGGCGGCCGGCGAAGCATTTCTCGAAGCGCAGCGCCGTGTGCTCGCGATCATCGCAGCAATTGCGCTCGGTATCGGATTGGCGTCGACTGCTCTGCCGCGGGTCAATTCGCCGGTCTGAAAATTGCCCTTGACTCGAACAGGTGTTCGAGTACCCTGTGTGCAGGGGATCGGGGGATTCAATGAGTGTCTTGTTGTCGGACGTGGTGTCTGGTCCTGCGGTGGGGTTACGCGGACGGTTGTGGCAGTTGTCTGCTGCGGAGTTGCGTGCGGCTGCGGTGTCGGCGAGCGCGGAGATTCTGCGCCTGGAAGCCGTTCGAGTGGCCGTGGTCGACGAACTCTCGTTGCGTTCCGATGATCAGGTGATTGCCGGCCGCGGTGTGGGGTCCTGGTTGGCGGCCAACACGATGCTGCAGGTTCGGGACGGGAAGAAGATCGCCGCGCTGGGTGCAGCTTTGCGGCCGTTTCCGGCGGTGGCGGCTCGGTTCGATTGCGGGGACTGTTCGTTCGAGCATGCGGTGTTGATCGTGGCGTTCTGTGAGTCACCGCCGAAAGGCATGCCAGACGCCGCGCTCCCTCGCTGTATCGACCTACTGCTTGCGGCTGCGTCGGGCGTGGAAGCGACGACCACGAAAGTGCGGAACGTGATCGCGACCTTGGAGCGAATCTTCGAATCCGATGAAATTCCACCCGCCGAAGACGTCGACCGGAATGAGCTGCGGATCGCGTCGACATTGAACGGTCGAGTGGTGGTGCGCGGGGATTTCGACGCCCTCACCGGCGAAATGCTGTTGTCGGCGTTGTCGAATCTGACGATGCCCACCCCGGCACCCGATGGAACCCCGGATTCTCGGTCGGCAGCGAAACGAACTGCCGACGGGTTCACCGAACTGATCCGCCGCTATCTCGACTGCGCCAAAACAGGCACCGACGGTGGTCAACGCCCGCACGTGAACGTGCACATCAATGCTCGCGATCTCGCCGAGCACCGGGACTGCGCCGCAACACCCTCCACTGCTGATGACGGAATGGCTGTATCGGATCTCGATGTCGGGCACATGCCCTGGCTGGGGCCGCTGTCGGTGTCGCGGACCAGGCTCCTCGGATGTGATTGTTTCCTCTCCACCGTTCTGCTCGACGATCACGGCGCGCCGTTGGATGCGAAACCCGGGAAACGGTTGGTGACCGCGGAGCAGCGAGTGGCGTTGATCGCCCGAGACAAAGGCTGCGCGTTCCCCGGCTGCACGTGTGTACCGGCGTGGACTGATGCGCACCATATCCGGCACTGGGCGAACGGTGGCCCGACGGTGATGAACAACCTGGTCCTGCTGTGCCGTTCACATCATCGGTTGATGCACCGGAAATCCGGGTTCGTCGGGAAGTGGGAGATTCGGATCGGTGTCGACAACAAGCCGTGGTTCATTCCGCCGCCCTCGATCGACCCGCAGCAGCACCCGCGGCCGGCCAACACCACCTTCAAAACCTGAAGGGTCAAACCTTTTCGGTGACAACAAAAACGACCAGCTTCGCATCGGCATGGACCCGATGCGGGGCTGGTCAGTGGTGCTTAGAGAAAACGTGCTTGGAGAAAACGCGTCAGAAGATGCTCTGCGTGCGCCAGAGATCCGAGACGGAAACCCCGACACGCTCGAGAAGTGTTCGTACCAAAGGTAATCCGATACCGATGACACTCGAGGGATCACCCTCGATCCTCTCCACGAACCAGCCGCCGAGACTGTCGAGCGTGAATGCTCCGGCGACTTGGAGCGGCTCGCCCGTTGCCAGGTATGCCTCGAGATCTTCGGTGGACGGTTGCGCGAAATGAACCACTGTTGCGCTGTGATCCGAGGCCATGCGGACGATGCGGCCGTCGGCGACGCGTAGGACACAGTGCCCGGTCAAGAGAGTGGCGCTGCGTCCGGCCATTGCGGCCCATCGCTTTCGGGCGATATCGACGCTGCCCGGCTTGCCTTGAAGTTGCCCGTCGATCAGGAGCATCGAATCGCACCCGACAACGACTACGTCGGTGAGATTGTCGGCGGCAAGACCGGGAACGATCTCGGCGGCCTTGGCCTCCGCCAGTACCGTCACGACTTTTTCGGGGGCGGCGTCGGGTCCGAGGTTGTCGGCGATCTTGTCCTCGTCGACGCCGGAGACACGCACAAGCGGCGAAACCCCGGCCGCCCGCAGAACTGCGAGGCGAGCCGGGGACGCTGAAGCTAGAACCAGTTGAGTCACGTCAGCAGAGTGATCGTCAGCTGCGACGGATCGCGGGGTTCAGGTACGCGTACGGCGAGAACGGCGCACGCGTGCGGTGGAACTGAGTCGGATCGCCCCAGGTCTCCGCGGGAACGTTCGACTCGGGAGCTTGACCGCTGCCGGCAGCCGCAGCAAGCACGCTGACCAGTGCCGCGATCTCGACGTCGGTGGGCGAACCCTTGACGATCTTGATGACCGACGCGTCGGAGGTCGACGTCTCGGTCAGCTCCGTGAGCGAAGCATCCGTCGCGGTTCCCTCGACGACCGCACCGTTGGTCGGTGCAGTCTCCGCCAGTGCGACATCTTCGCTGAGAATGTCCTCGGTGGTTGCGGTCATAGGGGAATGTTCCCATGCTTCTTGGGCGGAAGGGAAACGGCCTTGCGCTCTAGCAGTCGCAATGCGGAAACGATTTGTCCGCGGGTGTGCGACGGAGGAATGACAGCGTCGACGTATCCGCGCTCAGCGGCGACGTACGGGTTGACGAGTGTGTCCTCGTACTCGTTCTGCAGCTTGAGGCGCAGTGCATCGACGTCTTCGCCGTTCTTCGCGGCTTCGAGAAGCTGCTTGCGGTAGACGAATCCGACTGCTCCGGATGCACCCATGACGGCGATCTGAGCGGTCGGCCATGCCAGGTTCACGTCGGCGCCCATGTGCTTGGAGCCCATGACGTCGTACGCTCCGCCGTAAGCCTTGCGGGTGATGACCGTGATCTTGCCGACCGTTGCTTCTCCGTATGCGTAGAGGAGCTTCGCGCCGCGGCGGATGATGCCGTTGTATTCCTGCTCGGTTCCGGGGAGGAAGCCGGGAACGTCGACGAGGGTGATGATCGGGACGTTGAACGCGTCGCAGGTACGCACGAAGCGAGCGGCCTTCTCCGAGGCGTCGATGTCGAGGCAGCCCGCGAACTGGGTGGGCTGGTTGGCGACGATGCCGACCGAGCGTCCGTCGACGCGACCGAAACCGACGATGATGTTCATCGCGCGCTCGGCCTGGACCTCGAGGAACTCGTCGTCGTCGAGGATGCGACGGATGACCTCGTGCATGTCGTACGGCTGGTTGGCCGAGTCCGGGATGAGGGTGTCGAGTTCGATGTCCTCGGCGGTCAGGCTGTCTTCGATCGAACCGACGATGGGGTCGGTGATCTCGCCGCGGGGAGCCGCTGCCTGGTTGTTGGACGGCAGGTAGCTGAGCAGGTCCTTGACGTAGTCGAGTGCGTCCTGCTCGCCGGAAGCGACGTAGTGGGCGACGCCGGACTTGACCATGTGGGTGCGAGCACCGCCGAGGTCTTCCATCGTGACGTCTTCACCGGTGACCGTCTTGATGACGTCGGGGCCGGTGACGAACATCTGGGAGGTCTCGTCGACCATCACGACGAAGTCGGTCAGTGCGGGGGAGTACACGTGGCCGCCGGCGGCGGGTCCCATGATCAGTGAGATCTGGGGGATGACACCCGAGGCCTGGACGTTGCGGTGGAAGATCTCGCCGTAGAGGCCGAGCGAGACGACGCCTTCCTGAATGCGCGCGCCTGCACCTTCGTTGATGCCGACGAGGGGCCGTCCGGTGCGGATCGCGAGGTCCATGACCTTGACGATCTTCTCACCGTAGATTTCGCCGAGCGATCCGCCGAAAACGGTGGCGTCCTGTGAGAAGACACAGACGTCGCGGCCGTCGATGGTGCCGTAACCGGTGACGACGCCGTCGCCGACCGGGCGGTTGTCAGCGAGACCGAAGTTCACGCTTCGGTGCCGTGCCAGTGCGTCGAGTTCGACGAAGGAGCCCTCGTCGAGGAGGGCGGTGATGCGCTCGCGGGCGGTCAGCTTGCCTTTGGCGTGCACCTTGTCGATGGCGGCTTCGCCGCTCGGTGCCTGCGCCTGGGCTTGGCGATTCCGCAGGTCCGCGAGCTTTCCCGCGGTCGTGTGGATATCGGGTGCGGCCGCCGCCTCCGGCGCGTTCGGCTCTTGGACAGTGGTCATGGACGTGAGCTTAACGAGAGTGCGTGGGGGGCTTCGAAGGCAGGTCCGATTGTCGCTGTCTTGCAGGCTCAAGCTACTGACCAGTACATTCTCGCCGTCGTCATAGGCTGGGGCTATGTGGACCGACTTGAACCGACCGCCCCTCGACGGCAATGCCCTACGACGCGCACTCGTGCGCAGTGACAACGACGACGCGCGCGTTTTCTGGAACCGCCTCGACGTTGTCGAGGAGACCGGTTCGACGAACGCGGATCTCCTTGCGCGAGCGGCAGATCCGGATGCCGACCGTCACGTTCTGATCGCCGAATATCAGGCGAGTGCCCGTGGCCGTCATTCGCGCACGTGGGTGAGTCCGCCGCAAGCGCAGATCTCGATGTCGGTTCTGCTGTCGATGCCCGGAATGAATCTCGCGGACATGGGTTGGCTCCCGCTACTGTCGGGAATCGCGGTCGTCGACGCGCTGCGCAACGTGGCCGAAGTGCCCGCAGAACTCAAGTGGCCGAACGACGTTCTCATCGGTGACAAGAAGGTCGCCGGCATTCTGGCCGAGGTGGCGAGGACGGCGCCCGATCCCGCGGTGGTGGTGGGGATCGGGCTGAACGTGAGCCTCGGCGTCGAGGAGTTGCCCGTCCCGACCGCTACGTCACTGCTGATCGAAGAAGCATCGACTGTCGACCGCGACACTCTCGTTCGCGCAATCGCCCGTGAATTGGCGACGCAATTCCGTGCTTGGGAATCGTCGAAATGGGATACATCTGTGTTGGCTGCCGAATACCGGCAGCGCTGCGGGACGCTGGGCAAACGAGTCCGCGCGGTCTTGCCGGGCGACAAGGAGGTGTTCGGTATCGCGACCGACGTCGACACTTCCGGACGCGTCGTCATCGAAATCGAGGGAACAGATGGGGAGACCTTTGCGGTCGCAGCGGGTGATATCACGCACCTTCGCGCCGCCCCGGTCACCGAATCGTGAACGTTGCCGGATTTTCTGGCACCAAAGTGCTAATTTTTGGCCCGGACCGGTTTTCGAACCAACCGTCCGTCCTTCATTTCACTCAACTGCGGGATTTACCGAGCTGCCTAGGGGCGTCATGACCACACCGATCGTTGTTCCGACCGAAGCCGAGACGGCCGAGAGCGCTCGCCGCGTACTCACCGGCGTGACGGTGCTGCTCGGTGTCCTCACATTGGGACTGGGTATCGCGGTACTCGCGTGGCCGGATGCCACGCTGTTCGTGGTCGCGGTTGTCATTGCGATCCAGTTGTTCGGATTCGGAATCGTTCAGAT
This sequence comes from Rhodococcus sp. RCBS9, assembly GCF_029457415.1. Lineage (NCBI taxonomy): Bacteria > Bacillati > Actinomycetota > Actinomycetes > Mycobacteriales > Nocardiaceae > Rhodococcus > Rhodococcus sp. RCBS9. Next base: position 4,894,918 of record NZ_CP120422.1, read on the forward strand.
CATCCGTTCGTTTGCGGACGTGACGGCTTCGGGTGGAACTCGCACGCTCGTCGCGATCTCCGGCGCGTTGGCAGTGCTCCTCGGATTCCTGGTTCTCCGTAGCCCTTTGCAGACGGTGGTTCTGATCGCGTTGGTGATCGGTGCCTGGTGGGTATTCCGTGGCGTTCTCGATCTGGTCGACGCGGCGTCCGGGCACACCGTCGATCGCGGTCTGTCGATCGTGCTCGGAGTCATCAGCATCGTCGCGGGTGCAATCGTCCTTCTGCAGCCCGAACTCTCGCTCGACGTCTTCCGCATCGTGGTCGGCGTGTGGATGGTGCTGTACGGCATCATCATCGTCGTGACCCCGTTGGTGCTGCGAAAGATCGCGCAGCCCTGAGCGTTGCCCTGAAAGTCGGTGTGCCTGAAAGTCGGTGTGCCTGAAAGTCGGTGTGCCTGAAAGTCGGTGCGGGGTGGCAGACTTCCCGTCATGGGATATCCCGAAGACGCCCTCGCTCAGGACGAGGAACTGATACTGCATCGCCATCCTCATTGGAAGATGTTGGTGCTTCCGGCGCTGACGTTCGTACTTGCGACGGCCGTCGCCGGGTTCTTGCTGGGCCTCGCACAGACGAGATTGGACGGCACGGCTCGCACCGTGTCGTCCATTGCCGTCGGAATCATCTGGCTCGGTGTCGTGGCCTGGCGATCGGTTGCGCCGTTCACGGTCTGGAAGTTCACGCATTTCATCGTCACCGATCGGCGAGTGCTCATCCGCCACGGAGTGCTCACGCACACGGGTATCGACATTCCCATGGGACGGATCAGCAATGTTCAGTTCCGTCACGGCCTGATTGATCGAATGCTCAAGACCGGAACTCTGGTCATTGCATCTGCCAGTGACGATCCGCTCGAGTTCGACGACATTCCTGACGTCGAGCACGTTCACGCCCTGCTGTATCACCAGGTTTTCGATTCCATGCAGCAGCCACCATCGCAGGCACCGCAGTGGCCGTCAGGTGAAAACGACGACCCGAATGATCGAAATGGCTGGTAATCAACGTGCAAAGGCGTGTTGTCCGTAGTCTGTTCGTGTGACTGCCGTATTGCTAGCCGAAGACGACGAGGCCATTGCTGCACCCCTTTCCCGCGCCTTGGGGCGTGAAGGGTATTCGGTGACGGTCGAACCGACCGGACCCGCTGCGTTGCAGCAGGCGCTCGAAGGTGATTTCGACCTGTTGATTCTCGATCTCGGCCTTCCGGGCATGGACGGCCTCGAGGTCTGCCGACAGATTCGTGCGCATCGCACCTCGCTCGCCGTGCTGATGTTGACCGCCAGGACCGACGAAGTCGACTTCGTGGTCGGGTTGGACGCGGGCGCCGACGACTACGTCAGCAAGCCGTTTCGTCTCGCCGAGTTGATGGCACGTGTGCGAGCACTCCTGCGTCGCCACGGTGGCCGCGAGGACACGATCGTCGAGGTCGGTGGCATCAGGCTCGAGCCCGCGGCACGACGCGTACTCGTCAACGGCTCCGAAATCGCCTTGGCCAACAAGGAATACGAGCTTCTGCGGGTCCTCCTCGAGCACGCCGGTGAAGTGGTCTCGCGCGATACGATCCTTCGTGAGGTGTGGGGCGACGTCGAGCTTCGTGGATCGAAGACGCTCGACATGCACATGTCGTGGCTGCGCCGCAAGATCGGCGACGAGGGCCCCGCCGTGGAACGCAGGATTGCCACCGTCCGCGGTGTCGGTTTCCGAATCAACACCGACTAACTTCTCGAGAATCAGGAACTGCCGGCATGCGGCGTCGCATATTGCAGTCGATTCTCGCTGTCGTGATCATGACGGCGTTGCTGCTGGGGGTTCCGCTGATCTACACGGCGTGGCTCTGGGTGGAGGACGTGACGCGAAGTGATCTCCGGGTGCGCCTCGACCGGATGGCCGCTGAGGTCATCGCGCAAGAGGGGACGAACGGACTCGTCGAAGGTGCGTTGAACACAGATTCGCTCAAGGTTCTCACCCCGAACGACGGGCGCCTCGTCGTCGTGTATCCGACCGTCGTCGACGGCGCCGCACGCGTCGACGTGGGTGAGGCGACGGTCAAGAACGCACTCGTCGAATCGCTCGCGATGGGAACGTCCGGCTCGTTGCGCCTCGAGGTGCCGTCGGAGAACCTGCGCACCCAGCAGAAACAGGCGGTGATGGCTGTCGGCGTGCTCGTGCTTCTGTCCATCACGGCAGGCACCGTGGTAGCTGTGGTCACTGCGCGTCGGCTTGCCGATCCGCTGCAGGATGTGGCCGACCGGGCGGCGCGCCTCGCCGAAGGCGACTTCCGGCCGGATCCTCGTCGGCACGACATCCCCGAACTCGACCGCGTGTCCGACGTCCTCGATGCGGCAACCGTGGAGATCTCCGTGCGGCTGCAACGAGAGCGCGCGCTGGTTGCGGACGTCTCGCATCAACTGCGCAGTCGACTGACTGCAGTGCGGCTGCGCCTGGACGAGTTGTCCGTTCACGAAGATCCTGACGTCGTGAACGAGGCCGAGGAAGCCATGGCGCAAGTGGACAGGCTCACCGACGGAATCGACGACCTGATTCGCTCGTCGCGCACCAGTGGGTCATCGGCGAGTCTGGTGTCGGTAGTCGGCGAGCTGGAACAGGTGACTCGCGACTGGCAGGCTCAGTTCGACGGAGAGGGACGCAGGCTGCGCCTACGCGGCGATCGCACGGTGATGGCCGCGACCACAGGCTCGCGTCTGCGTGAAGCTGTTTCCGTTCTGGTCGACAATTCGTTCGAACACGGTGAAGGCACGTGCACGGTGTCTGTGCGATTGATCGACGGTACGGGTCGCAGTTCGTCTCGCCGTGACTCGATGGTGTGCGTCGAGGTCACCGACGAAGGCTCCGGTGTGGAGAACGATCTGGCGCCGCACATCTTCGACAGAGGATTTTCGGGGGCGGGGTCCACCGGCGTCGGGTTGGCGCTCGCACGTGCACTGATCGAAGCCGACGGGGGCCGACTGGAACTGCAGAGGCGTAAGCCTGCCTTGTTCGCCGTCTTCCTGCCGGTGGCCAACACGGCGCCGACCGCGGACGTCGTTCCGCGCCGCGAACCGCGCTGACCGAAAGGCCGGCGCAGACGGAAAACTCAGGAGTGCCCGAGCTCCTCTTCGGCGTCAGGAATTACCGGCTCAGGCGCTGTGGTTTCGGATAACGCTGTGGTTTCGGACAATCCTGTGGTGTCGGACAGTTCGAGCGGTTCCGGATTCTCGTCGGGAAACACGAACTTGCGGAAGGCCCAGAATCGGAACGCCATCTGCAGCAGGTTGCCGATGACATATGCACTGATGAAGTCGGCGATGTTCTCCGTCGCCAGGCTGACTTCGGGTACGCGCAGGTTGAAGACGTAACTGGAGATGTACAGCGGGATGAAGCTGATGACGACACCGATGGCGCTGATGATGAAGAACAGCGCAGCTTCGTGCGCTGGTTCACGGCCACCACGGTTCTTGAACGACCATTCGCGGTTGAGAATGTACGACGCGATCACCGCGACGACGCCGGCGATGATCTTGGCCGTGATCGGCTTGGATTCGAGGATCGACAGCTTGAGTGTGTAGAAGATGCCCGAGTCGATGAGGAAGGTCGTTCCGCCGACGATCGCGAATTTGATCAGCTCGCTGTGACGCAGAGCGATGTCACGAAACGGTTGGGGTATGCGGGCAATGACCCCGTCGACAAATGGCACAACAGATGAGTTTACGAAACGAAACCGCGTTACCACCAATTTGCCGCGGATTCATCAGCAGAATCACAGATTGGGAACGCTGAATGAACGGGCGAACGCGGCACATGACAACATAGAGAGCCGTGACCGGCAACAACGATCCCGCGCAGATCCCCGCCCGCCCGACCACCCCTCGACCGGCAAAAGCATCCATGCCCGTCGTCACCATGATCGGTGGCGGACAGTTGGCCAGGATGACTCACCAGGCTGCGGTGGCCCTGGGCCAGACGCTCCGAGTGCTCTCCGGGACTTCGGACGAGCCGGCAGCTCAGGTCAGCCCCGACGTCGTGCTCGGCAGCCACACCGACCTCGACGCTCTTCGCCGCGCAGCGGTCGGTTCCAATGCACTGACGTTCGACCACGAGCACGTGCCCACGGAGCATCTCGAGGTTCTTGTTGCCGAAGGCGTGAACGTTCAGCCGCCGCCGCAGGCTCTGATCTTCGCTCAGGACAAACTGCTGATGCGTCGCAAACTTGCCGAACTGGGCGCGCCCGTACCTGCGTACGCCGAAGTGACGTGGGCAGAAGACGTCGTGCGTTTCGGTGCCCAACACGGTTGGCCGCTTGTCATCAAGGCAACTCGCGGAGGCTACGACGGCCGCGGAGTCTGGATCACCGACGATCAGGACGAAGCAGAGGCCATTGTCACCGAGCAGCTGGACAAGGGTGTTCCGCTGATCGTCGAGGAAATGGTCTCGATGCGTCGGGAACTGTCCGCCATGGTCGCGCGGTCGCCGTTCGGCCAGGGCGCTACGTGGCCGGTCGTCGAGACCGTTCAGCGCAACGGCCAGTGCGCCGTCGTGATCGCACCTGCTCCCGCCCTTTCGAGTGCCGTTGCCGAGGAAGCCGAACAATTGGCGTTGCGCATCGCGTCCGAGCTCGGTGTTGTCGGCTCGATGGCCGTCGAACTCTTCGAGACGACTGACGGCACTCTCGTGGTCAATGAGCTGGCCATGCGCCCGCACAACTCCGGTCACTGGACGATGGACGGCGCTCGCACCTCTCAGTTCGAACAGCATCTGCGTGCAGTTCTCGACTACCCGCTCGGCGACACCTCGCCGATCGCGCCGGTAACGGTGATGGCCAACGTTCTCGGTGCACCGGAAGCACCCGAGATGACGATGGACGAGCGTGTCCATCACCTGTTCGCTCGGATGCCCGACGCGAAGATCCACCTGTACGGCAAGGGTGAGCGCAAGGATCGCAAGATCGGTCACGTCAACATCGTGGGCGGCGCCGGATCCATCGACGATCCGAATTACGTTGCCGCAGTACGGGAACGCGCCGAGCGTGCAGCACATTGGCTTTCGTATGCAGTTTGGACCGACGGATGGGATGTACACGGTGAGTGAGAGCGCGCAGGTCGGCCTGATCATGGGCAGCGATTCGGATTGGCCGACCATGGAAGCTGCAGCCGAAGCTTTGGCCGAGTTCGGTATCCGCTTCGAGGTCGGTGTCGTCTCGGCGCACCGCACGCCTCAGCGGATGCTCGACTACGCCAAGGAAGCTTCCGACCGCGGAATCAAGGTCATCATCGCCGGTGCCGGTGGCGCCGCGCACCTTCCGGGCATGGTTGCCTCGGCTACGCCGTTGCCGGTCATCGGTGTTCCGGTGCCGCTCAAGTACCTCGACGGTATGGATTCGCTGCTCTCGATCGTGCAGATGCCGGCCGGCGTCCCGGTCGCGACGGTCTCGATCGGTGGCGCTCGCAACGCCGGTCTGTTGGCTGCTCGGATCCTCGGCGCTTCGGACCCTGCACTTCAGCAGCGGATGGTGGCCTTCCAGGAGAGCCTCGAGTCGATGGTCCTCGACAAGGACAAGTCGCTCCGCGAGAAACTGCTGGGCTGATTCTCTCGTGTGTGCACGACGCGGGCTGCCGCTGATCCGAGCGAGTCGGGGCAGCGCGCAGTCCGCGTTCGTCACCCGCATCGCCCTGTTCTACGCCGGGATTCTCCGCGCGGACATCCGCTTCGACGACGAGTCCGGGATCTTCGTCGCTTCCGGGCTGCGCAGCGGGTTCGCCAGAGGGGGAACAACTCTCGGTGGTGTGTATCTCACGCGGCGAAACACGACGCGATCCGTCCTTCGCCACGAGGCAGTCCACGCGGACCAATGGGCCAGGTACGGAATCATATTCGGGTTGTTGTACCTGCGTGAGGAACTGCGTCATCGCGGGCCGCGCAACCGCTTCGAAATCGAGGCCGGTCTCGAAGACGGCGGTTACCGCACCTGAGTGAGAGCTCGTCAGTAAAAGCTACTCTTGGCGGCATGGCTCGTTTTCCGACTAGTGAACGCTTCGTCCGTTGGAGCGCGGATCATGCTCGCGGTGTGGACATCTGCATTGCGACGGTTGCCGCACTGTTCAGCGTTGTCGTGGCGGTCGAGGCGAGTCCGCTGGCGGTGTTCATCTCGCTGGGTATGACCGTTCCGTTGGCGTGGCGACGCTCGCGCCCCGAACTCTCCGGCATGGTGATCGCAGGGTTCGCAGTTCTACACGTGATCTTCATCGGCAACACACTGCTCGCATCGGCCGTTGTCGTACCCATCTCCCTGTACGCGCTGGCCGCTTACGGCGCTCGGTGGAGTTCACTCACCGGGCTGGTGCTCGCGTTGCTCGGCTCGATTGCCGGGACTGTTCGATACTTCGGCTACGACGGAATCCCGGTGTCCTCGCAGGTCATGCAGTCCGTGGCCGTCATGATCTTCATGCTCGCGGTCTGGGCGTTCGGTGATTTGCGTCGAGTTCGCACCAAACAATTGGAAGGTCTGACCGAGCGCGCACGGTTGCTCGAACTCGAGCGTGCGCAGGAAGCGGAAATCGCGACGATCAGCGAACGCTCGAGGATTGCGCGCGAGATGCACGACATCGTCGCGCATTCGTTGACCGTTGTCATCGCTCAGGCCGACGGTGGACGCTACAGCGCGGCCAAGGATCCTCAGGCTGCAATTCAGGCACTCGAAACAATTGCCTCCACCGGCCGCCAAGCGTTGACCGACATGCGATCGCTGCTGTCCGTCCTGCGTGAGGACACGCCCCGTGATTTCTCGGTGATCCCGGGCGCCGGCGACATCGACAGTCTCTTCCACGAGTTACGCAGCAGCGGACTCGACATCGCCGTCAGCGTGACCGGGGAACCACGCGAACTCTCTGCGGGTGCGGGGTTGACGGCGTATCGCATCGTGCAGGAATCGCTGACGAACGTTCTCAAACATGCGGGGCCTGGAGCACAGGCGAGCGTCGAGATGACATGGGCTGAAACCGAACTCGTTCTCGGTATCACCGACGACGGACGAGGCGGCAGCGCCGCGCTGGTCGAATCGTCACCAGGCGGACAGGGACTGATCGGAATGGCCGAGCGAGCCAAGCTGCACGGAGGCAAAGTGACCGCCGGACCGAAATCAGGCGGCGGATACAGCGTCCGGGCCGTCTTGCCGTACGAACGAACGTCTGGGTAGGTCTTGAAACGTCCGAAGGTCTTAAGGTGAGTGGCATGGACGAACACGTGGCTCCGATCGCAGTGGCACTGATCGACGATCAGCAGCTGGTCCGCGCAGGTTTTCGAATGGTCATCGACTCACAGCCGGATCTGTCGGTGGTTGTCGAGGCTTCGGACGGTCAGCAGGCGCTGACCGAGTTGGCCGCCCGTCATGTCGACGTCGTTCTGATGGATGTCCAGATGCCGAAGATGGACGGCATCGAGGCGACTCGTCGGCTCCTGGCCGACCCCGATGCGCCGAAGGTCGTGGTGCTCACCACCTTCGACAACGACGAGTACGTGATGTCGGCTATCCGGGCGGGCGCCAGTGGTTTCCTGCTCAAGGACGTGCCACCGGAGCAGTTGCTCGACGCCATCCGCACCGTGCACCGCGGGGACGCGGTGATCGAAGCCCGGGCCACTCGGCGACTGCTTCAGCACGTCGGGCCACTCCTGGAAGGCTCGGCGCCCGAAGCGCAGTTGCCCGAAGAGTTGACGCCGCGCGAGGTCGAGGTGCTCGAAGCCATGGCGTACGGGCTGTCGAATTCGGAGATCGCTGCGAAATTCCACGTCTCCGAGACGACAGTGAAAACCCATGTCGGACGGGTTCTTTCAAAGACTCATTCTCGTGATCGTGTACAGGCAGTCGTCTTCGCCTTCCAGATCGGACTCGTCCGGCGCGCAGATCTCCTCGGCACCGAGGGCTGACACGCCGCCCTGTCCAGTCCTACCCCGGGATGACACCGGGCTCTCCAAGATCGCCCCGCACTCCGACGCGGAGACCACTTGCGCTGCAATAACGTCGATTCCGTCATAGCGAGAAGCTTTACGGAGGGCAAAAAATGCATGCGCACACCACGACGGAACCAGCCGCAGTGCCGGCGATCACTGCCCGCGGTGTCACCAAGGTGTACGGCACCGGTGAGACCACGGTTCACGCGCTCGGCGGAGTCGACGTGGACTTCGGTCGCGAGCGGTTCACCGCGATCATGGGCCCGTCCGGCTCCGGAAAGTCGACGCTCATGCACTGCCTGGCCGGACTCGACACGGTCTCGGGTGGGCAGGTTTTCCTGGGCGACACCGAAGTCACGAAACTCGGCGACACGGAGCTCACCGAACTGCGACGCGAGCGGATCGGATTCGTCTTCCAAGCGTTCAACCTGCTACCGGTGCTCACTGCTCGGGAGAACATGCTGCTGCCGATGAAGCTGGCAGGTAGTGAACCCTCGTCCGAGTGGATGGACGAGGTGATCGGAAAGCTGGGCCTGTCGCAGCGCCTCGACCACCTGCCGCACGAGTTGTCCGGCGGTCAGCAGCAACGTGTAGCTGTCGCCCGTGCATTACTGCCCCAGCCCGACGTGATCTTTGCCGACGAGCCTACCGGCAACCTGGATTCCCGTTCCGGGACAGAGGTTCTGGGACTCTTGCGCACCAGTGTCCGGGAGACCGGTCAGACGGTCGTGATGGTGACACACGATCCGGTGGCGGCGTCGTACGCGGATCGAGTCGTGTTGATCGCGGACGGGCGTATAGCCGGAGAGATCGACCATCCCACCGTCGACTCGGTGATCGGTGCCATGCGAGCTCTCGGTGCAGACGACCTGGCCGATGTTCCTGCAGTTTCGGGTGCACTGCGATGAGAGGTCTGGCTTTTGCGCAGGCGCGGGCACATGCCGGGCGCTATGTGGCGTCGATACTCGCGGTGGTGATCGCCGTCGGATACATCGTCGCGACTTTGACCTTGAGCTCGACGGTCGACGCGAGTGTGAGCAAATCACTTGCGACGCAATACGAAACCACAGATGTCGTCGCGTCCGGTCCAGGCGTGACAGAAGCACTGCTGAGCGCGGTGCCGGGCGTCTCGGCGGTGGCCGACGACGTGTCGACCTATGTTCGTGTCGACTCCGAGGCAAAGGGCGCGTCCTACGGGGATGCGCTCTCGATTGCCGACAATCCCGAATTGCGTTGGGAGAAGGTGTCGGAGGGATCGATTCCGGCCGGTCTGGGGCAGGTGTTGGTGAGCGCGGACTCCGGGATACCGATCGGTGCCCGAATCACAGTCACGGCACGGGATTCGACGGTCGGTGCCGCCGCACCCACCGCGGAGGTAGTCGGACTGGTCGACCTCTCCGGTTCGGCGCAACGACTGGGCGGGATCAAGATATTCACCACCGCCGAGCAGGTGAGCGCGTGGGCCGGTGACAGTGCCGAACGTGAGTTCCGTGTCGCCGGTGACGGTTCACGCTCTCAGCAAGAACTCGTGGATTCGATCTCGAGCGCGTTGCCCGCGGACTCCACCGTGCTGACCGGCGAAGAAGCCACAGACAACGCCGCAGCCGAATACATGGGCGGCACCAAGATCCTCAGCACGGTGTTGCTCGCCTTCGGCGCCATCGCCGTTGTTGTTGCCGCGCTGGTGATCGCCAATACATTTGCCGTGCTGCTCGCGGCGCGCACTCAGGAACTTGCGTTGCTGCGATGCGTCGGCGCCACGGCCAAACAGGTTCGCCGGAGCATTCGCAGTGAAGCCGCGGCGGTCGGCGTGATCGCCTCGGTGATCGGCGTCGGACTCGGTGTCGGACTTGCCTGGGCAATCGGTCGCGTAGCAACGGCCGCAGATGTGCCGGTTCCTCTTTCGTCACTGAGCGTCACCCCGGTGACCGTGCTCGTCGGTCTTGCCGTCGGCATCGTGATGACGATGCTCGCTGCATCTGCGCCCGGGCGGGCGGCAACGAGGCTCTCCCCGCTGGCAGCACTGCAGCCGATGGAGTCCAAGCCCGAGAGCGTTCAGGTATCGGTGGTGCGCCGGGTTCTCGGCGTCGTGACCCTGCTCGCGGGCATCGCGATGACCGTCCTGGGAGTGACGAATCAGCAGGTGCCGGCCGCAACCGCCGGTGGATTGTTCTCGTTCCTGGGGATCGCGGCACTGTCCGGTCGAATCGTGCCTGCACTGATCAATGCGGCCGGCGGAGTGTTGGCGAGACTGATCGGTCCGGTGGGAAGCCTGGCAGCAGGCAACGCCGGTCGGAACCCACGCCGCACCTCGGCGACGGCCACCGCATTGTTGATCGGTGTTGCCTTGACGAGCACGCTCGTCGTGGGAATCGCGACGGTCAAGGAAGCCGCACCCGCGGCGATGGACAGTCAATTCCCCGTCGACGTCATGGTGAGCAGTTCAGGTTCGGCACCGCTTCCCGCAGGGTTGGGCACAGACATCGCCGCGGTCAACGGTGTCGGCGCGGTGAGCGGTCTGGACAAGGCCGAACTGACGATCGACGGGCGCGGTTCGTTGGCCGGATTCGGCGTCGACGCTGCGCGGGTGAAAGATGTTCTGCGTACCGAGATCTCGGTACCCGCGGCCGGTCAGTTGGTGCTCTCGCCCGCTGACCTGACCGAATACAAGCTCTCGGCGGGCGATACGGCGACGGTGCGTGGGGATCGCGGCGTCGTGAACGTCAGCGTGGTCGAGGGCGTGAAAGGTCAACCAGCACTACTGGATCGAGGCGATCTCGGTGCAGCGGCCACCGTGCCGACCACCGATTCGTACTGGGTAAGGCTGGGGACGGATACTGACGAACAGGCTTTGGCCGCCACCGACCGCATCACCGAACTGGCACGCCAGGAAGCGCCGGGCAGCGATGTTCAGGGCATGACCGAGATGCGTTCAGCTCTCGATTCGATCCTCGACACCATGCTCATGGTGGTTGCCGGATTGCTGTCGGTAGCGGTGTTGATCGCTTTGATCGGCGTCGGAAACACCATGGCACTGTCCGTTCTCGAACGGCGCCGCGAATCCGGACTGCTTCGCGCACTCGGTCTGACCAAGAAGGGAATTCGAGCCATGTTGATCTGGGAAGCGCTGCTCGTCGCAGGAGTCGCATCGGTGATCGGAGTGCTGTTCGGGATGGTGTTCGGTGTAGCCGGTACCGCATCGGTTTTCGGGATCGAGGACGTCGCCCTCAGCGCAGTGCCGTGGGTGCAGTTGGTAGCCATCGTGTTGATCGGCGGAATCTGCGGTGTGATCGCGTCACTGCTCCCCGCTAGGCGGGCGGGGCTGGTGTCACCGGTGACAGCTCTCGCGAGCTAGCGTTCAGAACTGTTTCGTGACCTTCTCGGTGCCCACTCGGCGCGCGGTAGCTTCCGCGTCCGGGTGGGCCACCTGCACGAGTGAGGCACCCGCGGCGAGAACTGCCAGAAGCCCGTCGATCAATTCGTCTGCCGTGTCCCACGTGCGACTGGAGAGGACACGATCCGTCGACACCAATTCGACGTTCTTCGCCGATGCCCGTGCCGCGTCGATCGTGTCCGCTACGGACCGGCCTTCCAGCGCCGAACCGGCTCCGGCGCTACGGAACTGGTCGCCGTGCACACGGATGGAGGTTGCGTAGTCGGCGACGCCGAGCGGAAGATCGCTCAAACCTTTGCCGAACGCGTCGAGTGAGAGTGCGGCTACCTCCGGTACGTCCGCAACATCGTCCAGTCGGTCCGCAGTGACAAAAGCCAGTTCGGCGTCGGCGTCGGGGGAGAGGACCACCTCACCGCCTGCCCACCACACACCCAGCAAGACGGCGACGCTCTGCCAGTGCGCGGGAAGCAGCACGGCAACTTTGCCGCCGGGCTCGAGAGCGAACTCGTCGCGGACCATATTCGCTGTCTTTGCCGCCCAGTTGGCCAGAGTGCTCGCAGACAATTCGATGCGCTCGCCGGTGGCGTCGTCGTAGTAGGTCACGCGAGGGCCGGCCGGGTCGGCAGCCAGGATCGGTCCGAGGAGGGCGTCGGTCAGGTTGTCTACAGGCGAAGGCACGTCGTCAGCTTACGCAGCCGCTCAGTTCACACAATTTTTCAGTTGACACAGCGCGGGCCGTTGGAGGCCGCGTCGATCGGCGGACCGGGAGGGGCGGGAGTGGGGCTGGTCTCGGTGGTGCTCGACGATTCAGTCGTGCTTGTCGCTCCTTCGGACGGGGATACCGCGTCCGCGGACTGCGGGCCGCTGTAGTCCTCGGCAATGACAACCCGAACCTTGCCCGAGGACAATGACGAATCCGCCTTGACCGTCAGACCGCCGAGTGCCTCGGCCACCGCGAGTGCTGCGTCGTCGTCCGCGGACTTTGCGAACACCGTCGATTCGGTGACGTCGGAGCCGGTGTTGTTGCCGACCTGACCCTGCTTGTACCCGAGGGCACTCAACGCTTCGGAAACCCCGCTGGCCAACCCTGCGATGTCACTGGCGTTTGCGACGTCGACCGTGATCGAGGTCGCATTCACCGTGGTCGGTGCTTCGGAGGTCTCCTCCGAGTCCTCGCTGTCGGCGCCGACCAATCCCGCGATGTACTTCTTGACGGCCTTGGGATCGACCTTGACGATGGACTCGCCGTAATCGGTCATGCCGTTGATGTCGAGAACGGGAATTGTCTCGAATTGCACCTTGCCGCCAGCCAGATTCTGCAACTGCTTGGCGAACTCGATGATGTCCCAGTCGTCGTCGATCACGACGGAACGCTGGACAGCCGAGGTCAGCTGACTGAGCTTGCCGGGGTCACTGAGGGTTTTTGCGCTGAGTACCTTGCTGACGAGAGAAGCCATGAACACCTGCTGGCGAACGATCCGGTCCAGGTCGCCGCGAGGAAGGTCGTGTCGTTGTCGCACGAAGCTCAGCGCGTCGGCGCCGTCGAGTGTCTGTTTCCCGGCCGCGAAATTGGCTCCGGACATCGGTTCGTCTACCGGCGCGTTGAGGCACACGTCGACTCCGCCCACTGCGTTGGTCAGCAGGACGAATCCGAGTAGTCCGACTTCGGCGTAGTGATCGACGGTGATGCCGGTCAGATTCGCCACCGCTCCGATGAGCGCGGTCCGGCCGGCTTCCGTCGACTTCTTGTCTGCGTCGCTGTCGGACGACCCATTGTTGACCAACTTCAGCCGCTCGGTTTCCTTGGTGGCACCGAACGCGGCGTTGATCTTCGACATACCGATACCCGGGACGTTGACGTACGCGTCGCGGGGAATCGAGATCGCGGTCGCGGAACTCCCGTCGTTGGGGACGCGGATCAAGATGATGGTGTCGGTATTGGACGCAACTTCCTCACCTGCGCGCAACGAGTCGAGCTCGCTTTGTGAGAGCGGGTTGCCGTGCGCGTCGGTTCGACTGTCCGTTCCCACCATCAGAATGTCGATTGCTCCGTCCTTGCCGCCACCGAGGCCGAGTCCGCTGGCAGTGGCAAGGCTGTTTCTCAACGAGTCCACACCCCGCCATGCGAACCCGGTGACCAGCAGTACGAGCACGGACAGCACCGCGACCGCTATGCGAGCCGGGCTCGTCTTGGTCCGAATCGGCGCAGGTCGTGGACGCGCGCGGCGCTGCGGTTGCTGGTGGGACACCCCTTCAGGTTACTGGTCCGATGCTCGGCCGCGGGTACCTCGACGCGGCGTGCCAGACTCAACCGTGTGACGAATATCCTGCTCACCGGCGCCCGAGGGCAGCTCGGAACACGTATCGATGCTCTCGCAACGTCGGCGGGTCACACTGTGACGGCCGTCGGTTCCCGCGAGCTCGACATCACCGACAGCCGCGCGGTTGACGACTTCGTCTCGCCTGATTCGGTGCTGATCAACTGCGCTGCGTACACGGCCGTCGATGCTGCCGAGACCGACCAGGAGGCGGCGAGGGCGGTCAACGAGATCGGACCGCGGAATCTCGCGCAAGCCTGTGCGCGGGTGGGTTCGCGGTTGATCCACGTTTCGACGGACTACGTCTTTCCGGGCGATGCAAGCTCGCCATACGACGTCGATGCACCGACCGGTCCCGCGACGGTCTACGGCCGAACCAAACTGGACGGCGAGATCGCTGTTCGAGAGTCGGGGGCTGACGCGGCCGTTGTCCGCACCGCGTGGGTGTACTCCGGTGTCGGCACGGATTTTGTCGCCACGATGAGAAGGCTCGAAGCCGAACGCGAATTCGTGAACGTCGTGGACGACCAGATCGGGTCACCCACGTACAGCGTCGATCTGGCCGGCGGCATCGTCGAACTCGCGCTGCTGGACTTCACGGGTGCGTCGACATTCCACGTGACCAATGGCGGGCAAGCAAGTTGGTACGAGTTGGCGCGAGCTGTTTTCGAGGAGATCGGCGCAGACCCTGCTCGGGTGCGCCCGTGCAGCAGTGCGGAGTTCGTACGCCCTGCCCCGCGCCCTGCATATTCGGTCTTGTCCGAGCGCGCGTGGGTTACCGCGGGAATGACGCCGCTGCGTCCGTGGCGAGAGGCTCTGCACGCCGCTCTGGCGTGAGCATTGTTCGGGGCAGTAGCCGCGGACGGCTAGGCTGACCGGCGTGAGTCCCAAGCTGGCCGTGGTAACGGTGACCTACTCGCCAGGCGAGCATCTCGAGAATTTCTTGAGCACGCTCGCTGTGGCGACGACAGAAAAACCCCAGGTCATCATGGCCGACAATGGGTCGACCGATGGTGCCCCCGAGGCTGCCGATGCCAGGTACGAGCATGTCCGTCTGCTTCGAACCGGCGGAAACATCGGGTACGGGGGAGCGATAAATCGGGCTGTAGCGGAGATCGATTCGTCGATCGAATTCGTCGTGATTTCCAACCCGGACGTCCAATGGGCACCCGGTTCACTCGACGAATTGGTGGCTGCGGCAAATCGGTGGCCAAGGGCCGGTGCACTGGGGCCGAAGGTCCTCGAACCGGACGGCAGTGTCTATCCGTCGGCGCGAACGGTGCCCGACATCACCTCGGGCGTCGGGCACGCGTTGCTCGGTACCGTATGGCCGAAGAACCCGTGGACTGCTCGTTACCGTCAGGAGAACGAGGCCGTCACCGAGCGTGCAGTGGGGTGGCTTTCCGGGTCGTGCCTGCTGGTGCGACGCGACGCCTTCGACACCATCTCCGGTTTCGACTCTCGTTACTTCATGTACATGGAGGACGTGGACTTCGGTGACCGCCTCGGAAAAGCCGGGTGGCTCAACGTATTCGTCCCCTCGGCCGTCGTCACCCATGCCAAAGGCCATGCGGCAGGACGTCATCCGGAACTGATGTTGCCTGCCCATCATCGCAGTGCGTACCAGTTCCAGGCTGATCGCCATCCGCACTGGTGGCAGGCTCCGCTACGACTTGCCTTGCGCGGTGGCCTCGCGGTGCGATCCAAGATCGCCGTAGCTTCTGCAGTTCGCGAGCGCGCTCGCACCGACAACTCGACCGACAACCCATCAGTTTCGAACCACGGGGGAAAATGATGTCCGATCCGAATCCGACCGACGCCGTAATCCTGGTAGGCGGCAAAGGCACTCGGCTGCGTCCGCTGACGCTGTCGGCACCCAAGCCGATGCTTCCGACCGCCGGCCTGCCGTTCCTGACGCACCTGCTCGCCCGCATCGAGGCAGCCGGAATCAAGCACGTCGTGCTCGGAACGTCCTTCAAGGCAGAGGTATTCGAGGACTACTTCGGCGACGGCTCCAAGATGGGCCTCGAGATCGACTACGTCTTCGAGACCGAACCGCTGGGCACCGGTGGCGGAATCCGCAACGTTCTGCCGAAGTTGCGCGGTGACAACGTCATGGTGTTCAACGGCGACGTGCTCGGTGGCACCGATCTGAACGGCATTCTCGAGACCCACGAGAAGACGGACGCCGACGTGACCCTGCATCTGGTTCGTGTGGGAGACCCGCGAGCATTCGGTTGTGTTCCGACCGACGAGGACGGACGAGTCTCGGCATTCCTGGAGAAGACTCAGGATCCGCCGACGGATCAGATCAACGCCGGCTGCTACGTCTTCAAGCGCGAGATCATCGAACAGATCCCCGAAGGACGACCGGTATCGGTCGAGCGCGAGGTGTTCCCGAATCTCCTGGCCGAGGGCAAGCGGGTGTTCGGCCACGTCGACTCGTCGTACTGGCGTGACATGGGAACCCCCGAGGACTTCGTTCGCGGTTCCGCCGACCTGGTGCGAGGTATCGCACCTTCGCCGGCTCTCGAAGGTCCGCGCGGCGAGTCGCTGGTTCACCCCGGGGCCGGAATCGCGCCGGGCGCTGTTCTGATCGGCGGCACGGTTGTCGGTCGAGGCGCAGAAGTTGGTGCAGGCGCTCGCCTCGACGGTGCAATTCTCTTCGACGGCGCCGTTGTGGAAGCCGGGGCGGTGGTCGAACGATCGATCCTCGGATTCGGCGTCCGTATCGGACCCCGAGCGCTGGTCCGCGACGCTGTCATCGGCGACGGCGCGGACATCGGTGCGCGGTGTGAATTGTTGCGCGGCGCACGCGTGTGGCCGGGGGTGACGCTGCCGGACGGTGGCGTGCGCTTCAGCACAGATGTGTGATCGTTAGCTGACCTACTGGAATACTGGCGGGTATGACTTCTCTTCCGAGCCGTTACGTTGCCCTCGGTGACTCGTTCACCGAGGGCGTCGGCGACGCCGACGAACGATTCCCCAACGGTCTGCGCGGGTGGGCAGACCGAGTGGCCGAGCAGCTGGCGGTGAACAATCCCGACTTCCGCTACGCCAACCTGGCGATTCGTGGTCGCCTACTCGGACCGATCATCGACGAGCAGTTGGAACCCGCTCTGGCGTTGAAGCCCGATCTGGTGACCATCTACGCCGGCGGAAACGACATGATGCGTCCGAAGCTCGACATCGATGCGATGGTCGCCCGCTACGATTCGGCAATCGGTCAGCTCACTGCATCCGGCGCTCGGGTTCTGATGTTCACCGCGTACGACACCGGATGGTCCGCCTTCTTCGGCAAGCTCCGCGGACGTCTGGCGATCTACAACGAGCTTGTTCGCGAGGTGGCCGACCGCCACGACGCGACCCTCGTCGACTTCTGGCGATTCTCCGAATATCAGGACCTTCGGATGTGGGACTGGGATCGCCTCCACATGTCGCCCTCCGGGCACGAGAACATGGCGACGCGTGTGCTCGACGTGCTCGGCGTCGAACACGGATTGACCCCGCCCGATCTCGGGCCTGCGCCGGTTCTCACGAAAGCCGAAACTCGTCGCGAGGATCGTCAATGGGCGCGAGAGTTCTTGGTGCCGTGGGTAGCTCGGCGCGTGAAGGGAACATCTTCGGGCGACGGCGTGAGCGCCAAGCAGCCCCAGCTTTCTCCGATTCAGTCCTGATTCTTGCGCTGACGGGCGAGCGCGACCAGGTGGTCGATGGTCTCGCGTTCCGCTGTAGGTGGGAGCGCGTCCACCGGCCACCATCTGAGGTCGGTGGACTCTGCGCTGCGGACGATATGTGAATTGTCCGGCGCCACAACAAGAAACCGTAGATCGAGATGGCGAGTCGGTACTCCGAGTGAGCACGTGATCGGATGCGTGTGGGCGGAGAGTAGGTCCGCGTCTATCCGAACGTCGTGAATTCCGGACTCCTCGCGAGCTTCCCGCAATGCCGCATCTACCACCGTCTCGTCGTCGGGCTCGCAGTGGCCGCCGAGCTGAATCCACCTGCCCACCTTGGGATGCAGGGTCAGCAAGACGTGGCAGCCACTCTCGTCGAGAACGAGAGACGACGCGGTGATGTGTCCCGGTGCGTGGCGACGAAGGCAGCCGTCCGGAGCCGAATCGAGGAACGCGAGCATCGTGTGCCGCAATGATTCGTCCGCTTCGGAGGACGTCTCCCAGCCCTCCAGGACGCCCTTGGCGGAGGCGTGCAGCGATTCGGCTGACATGGACCTACAGCTCCACCAACGCGTCCCCGGGGGCGGAGACAGAGCGCGGAGTCAGTGGTTCGAGGGGGTGCCCGATTGCGATGGCACCGAGTGGCTGCCAATCCGCCGGGAGATCGAGTTGTTCGCGTACGAGATCGGCGGCGAAGATCGTCGATCCGATCCAGCAGCTTCCCACGCCGCGGGTGGCCAACGAGACCAGCAGTCCCTGCACTGCCGCGCCGGCGGCGACCGTGAACATCGTCGACTCCGCCGCGGTTCGTCCGGCATCCGGATAACTGTGTGCGCCATCGGGCACGCAGAAGGGAATGACGACCTCGGGGGCGTCGAACAGGATGTTTCCGCGGGCAACCCGGGCCTCGACGGATTCGTCACTGCGACCGTCGGCGCGAAGATCGGCGGCCCACTTCTCGCGCATCTGCTCGAGAAGAGCCGTGCGGACCGACTCCGTGCGTAGCCACACGAATCGAACCGGTCTCGTGTGGTGCGGTGCGGGAGCGGTGAGTGCCTCGGCGATCGAGCTGCGAATGATCTCCGCGTCGACGGGATCACTTGCGAACTGTCGGACCGATCGACGCAACAGCAGCGCCTGGCCACGGCCCATCGCCGTAGCTTCCTCGGTGCCCAGCCAGAACAGATCGTCCGGGCCGCGGCGAATCAGATCCTGGCCACTCGAACCGTCGTCCTCGAACCGAAGCCCACGAACGACGGCGACGGGAACGCCGCCCAGCTTGCCCTTGACCAAGTCGCCCGCAGCGGCGATTTCGTCCGCGATCGCGATCTCGGTGACGATCAGATCGTTGCCCTGACTGTCCTGTGCTCCGAGGTAGCCGTGCAGGACCGGAATGCCGGAGGAACCGATTGCGGCGTCGGTCTGCCCGTTGCGCCACGCACGACCCATCGTGTCGGTGACGACGACGGCGACGGACTTGCCCGTGCTCTCGAGAATTCGGGCGCGCAGACCCGCAGCGCTCGCATCTGGATCCACGGGGAGCAGCGCCAATTCGGCACCGTCGACGTTGGAGCCGTCGATGCCCGATGCGGCCTGCACGATTCCGAGTTTGTTCTCGGTGATCAGAGTGCGGCCCTTGCGTGCCACGACGCGGACGGCTTCCTGATCCACCAGGAGGCGTCGTGCCGCGTCGCGCTCTTCCGGATCGGTCGGTGAGGAAACGATGCGACCCTCGACTTTGGAGAACACCTTGCTCGTGACGACAACGACGTCGCCGCTCTCGAGCCACGGCGTCGCGTCGACGACAGCGGTGGCCAAGTCGTCTCCGGGCCGGAACTCGGGAAGCCCGAGCACGGGAATGACTTCGATTGCGGCGCCGGGGGAGTGATCACCGGGAGAGTGATTTCTGTCGCGGCTTGCTTCGGTTCCGGGCTCGGTCACAGTTCGACTCCGGCGATCTCGAAAGCCGTGCGAACCATTTTCGCGGTCTCTTCGGGGGACGTCATCAAAAGTGGGATGCTTCGCACGTCCACCCCGTCGATGTCGGCCGTGTCACCTTCGTCGACGAGCCAGCCGTCGAGAATGCCGTTGATCGAACGAGCTCCGTAGTGGCGACCGATCGCCTCCGAAGTCGTCTCGACCCCGATCACCTCGAGGCACTCGTCAGCCATGCCGCGCAACGGTTTTCCGCCGATGACGGGGGAGAGGCCGACAACCTTGGCCGCGGTTGTTCGCAGGGCACCGCGAATGCCGGGCACCGCGAGGATCGCGCCGACGCTCACGACGGGATTGGACGGTGCGATCAGCACGATGTCGGCACCGTCGATCGCCTCGACCACCCCTGGCGCGGGCTTGGCCTGCTCGGCGCCGACGTGAGCGAAGCTGTGCGTTTCCACCTGTGCCCGATGGCGTACCCACCACTCCTGGAAATGAATCGCCTTCTGCTCACCGTCTTCCGGATCGGTGATCACGACGTGTGTTTCGCTGCGGTCGTCGCTCACGGGAAGCAGTGCGACACCGGGATTCCAGCGATTGCACAACGCTTCGGTGATCGCGGACAACGGATATCCCGTGCGGAGCATCTGGCTGCGAATCAAATGCGTTGCGATATCGCGATCTCCGAGGCCGAACCAGTCCGGCTTCGCTCCGTATGCCGCGAGTTCTTCTTTCGCATTCCAGGTTTCGCCGGCGTGCCCCCACCCGCGTTCGGTGTCGATACCGCCGCCGAGTGTGTACATACAAGTGTCCAGATCGGGGCAGATGCGCAGACCGTGCATCCACACGTCGTCCCCGACGTTGACGACGGCCGTGATGCGATGTGGGCCTTCGTATTTCTCGAGGGATTCACCACCGGCGATTCCGAGCGCGTTTTGAACACCTTGAAGGAAACGGGCCCCGCCGACGCCGCCAACCAATACAGTCACGTTCACGACAACAGAGCCTAGGCGGTCGGCGCGTCGTCGTGTCTGGCGGGCAGAAGGTCCCGTCAATTGAGGGCCGGAATACTAATGGATTCATCTCGTTTAGCTTGACCGCGACACGCTGGACGTGTGTAATCTCAAATGTGTCATTCCAACCGCTACTTGTGAGTTCACTTGCAGCGGGGCCGGTTTCGAACACAGTTTCGAACGGTCGACGGGGTGGGGTTGAAGATGGAGTGAAAATTCTGCGCTATTACAGGTGAGGAGGCGGAACGATGCCCAATGAAAATGTCGAGATCAGTTCTCTCGCAATGACAGTAAGCGACGAACCGCAGACCGATTCCCGAGCAGGCGCAGCAGAAGGTGCCTGCAGCAGTGAGTTCGACGGTATGAGTACTCGGCCAGTGCTGAGTCTCGTCACCGGCTTCGAAGAATTGTTCGACACCATCGAGGATCAGTGGCAGGAGCGTGCTCTCTGCGCGCAGACCGATCCCGAAGCGTTCTTTCCTGAAAAGGGAGGATCGACGAGGGAAGCAAAACGGATCTGCCTCGGTTGTGAAGTTCGTGACGAGTGCCTCGAGTACGCGCTCGCGAACGACGAACGGTTCGGAATCTGGGGAGGGTTGTCCGAGCGCGAGCGTCGGCGACTCAAGCGGGGGATCATCTGATCTGCTGCTGAATCGGTTCTGTCAGCGTCGGGGCTGACGGGCGGTCTTCGAAAGTCTGACCTGCAACGGGGAATTGCAGGTCAAGCAACGACTGTTTTGTTCTTCGTGTGGATTTACTTCTTCGTGTGACATCAGTTTTTTCGTCTGACAGTGCGTCAGTCCTCGTCGGGCAGTATCAGTCCTCGTCGGGCAGCGTGGGGTCGATGACCTGTGGGTCGACGCCCAGATACGTGCCGACTTGATGGACCAACACGTCGTGCACCAGATCCGTGAGTTCTTCCGGATCCTTCGCTCGCTGCTCCAATGGGCGGCGAAACAGCACAATTCTTGCGCGAGTCGTATTTCCGTGACGGTCGATTCCGGCCGGAATCAGTCGTGACAGTGGAACCGGGCCGTCTGCGATGACCTCCGGCGGCCATGTGACGGACTCCGGATCGTGCGCGTGAATCTTCGGAACTTCGTCCACTGCGATGTCGAGTTTCGTCAGCCGGTCGTGCCATGCGAGGTCGACGGGAGAGAAGGCGTCGAGCACCAGGAGATCGAACTTCTCCGCGCGGGTACGCCTGGCGGGCACCTCCGGGGGAAGTAGCGGTCCGCGCAGGCCACGGCCGTGTCGCTCGATGGAACGAGTAGTGACCGAGCGTCGGCGGCGGGCTTGTGGCATGGCGCCAGATTACGACAGGAGAAACTGCTCGGTGTGTCCGAGTAGGTTCCGGACGTGGGGAGGGCTAGGCTCCGTACCTGTGAGATCTCTGCGTCGCTGCTGCCGCCCCGGGTGCAAGAACCCCGCCGTCGCGACGCTTACGTATGTCTACTCGGACTCCACTGCGGTTGTCGGGCCGCTGGCAACCGTCGCCGAGCCCCATTCATGGGATTTGTGTGACACTCACGGCTCTCGAATCACCGCCCCCAAGGGGTGGGAACTCGTCCGCCACGAAGGCGGATTCGCGTCGAGTACTCCCGACGAAGACGATCTGACCGCTTTGGCCGAAGCTGTACGTGAGGCCGGTCTCGGAGATCGCAGCAAGTCCAACGTCGATGCAGATGAGGACATACGTCCCGCAGCTCCGAGTACTGCCCGTACAGGGCGTCGTGGACACCTACGCGTTCTGCCCGACCCGTCCAACTGACGCGAGATTCGTCGCCGTAGACGCTAGGCTCGACCGAGTACTTCCACACCCGAGTACTGCGAATCTCCGGACGCCATGCGCCCGGATGTTCCCGTCTGTGAGGGTGCATGCACAAGGAGAGTTTTCAGTGGGGCGAACAGCCGAGTCGGTTGCTGCAATCATCAAGGCGTACGACGTACGCGGTGTGGTCGGTGAGCAGATCGACGAAGATTTTGTCCGCGACGTCGGTGCGTCGTTCGCCCGCCTGGTCCGCGACGAGGCCGGCGCCGCCACGACGGTTGTGATCGGCTACGACATGCGCGCATCGTCGCCCACACTGTCTTCGGCTTTCGGTGACGGCGTGCTTGCTCAAGGGCTCGACGTCGTCTACATCGGATTGGCGTCGACCGACGAGCTCTACTTTGCATCCGGTTTGCTGAACTGCCCGGGCGCGATGTTCACGGCGAGCCACAATCCCGCCAAGTACAACGGCATCAAGATGTGTCGGGCCGGCGCCAAGCCGGTCGGTCAGGACACCGGCCTCGCAGTCATCTCCGCCGAGGTCGTCTCGGGTGTTCCCGCGTACGACGGACCGGCAGGCACCGCCAGCACCAAGGACGTCCTCGAGGAATACGCGAGCTACCTCCGCGGATTGGTCGACCTGGCTGCGTTGCGCCCGCTGAAGGTCGCAGTCGATGCAGGCAACGGTATGGGCGGCCATACCGCGCCGGCCGTATTCGGGCCGATGCCCCTCGACGTCCTGCCGCTGTACTTCGAGCTCGACGGCACGTTCCCCAACCACGAAGCCAATCCGCTCGATCCGGCCAACCTCGTCGACCTGCAGGCCTACGTGCGCGAAACCGGAGCGGACATCGGCTTGGCGTTCGACGGTGACGCGGACCGTTGCTTCGTCGTAGACGAGAAGGGCGACCCGGTCTCGCCGTCCGCGGTGACGGCACTTGTCGCCAAGCGCGAACTCGCGAAGGAACCGGGCGCGTCGATCATCCACAACCTGATCACGTCACGGGCAGTTCCCGAACTCGTCGAAGAACTCGGCGGCGTCGCTATTCGTACCCGAGTCGGCCACTCGTTCATCAAGCAGGAGATGGCCGAGACCGGTGCGGTGTTCGGCGGCGAGCACTCCGCTCACTACTACTTCCGCGACTTCTGGGGCGCCGACTCCGGCATGCTCGCGGCGCTGCACGTACTCGCCGCACTGGGCGAGCAGGATCGTCCGCTCTCCGAGTTGATGGCGGAGTACACCCGCTACGCGGCCTCGGGCGAGATCAACTCCACCGTGGCTGACGCGGCAGATCGTACGGCCGCTGTACTGGCGGCATTTGCCGACCGCACCGAGTCGGTGGATCGCCTCGACGGTGTCACGGTCAGTCTCGAGGGAAATGCCTGGTTCAACTTGCGCGCGTCCAACACCGAACCACTGCTGCGACTCAACGTCGAAGCACCCACGTCCGCCGATGTCGACGCATTGGTGAACGAAATTCTGGCGATCGTCCGGGCTTGAATCCGAGTCTGATCGGTTTGTCGGTGAGCCGAAGCCCTGGGATAGTTGGGGGACTATCTCAGGAACGACGGCCTCGGGAACGAGGGCTTTGCCACCACGGACCGCGTGGAGCTGGAATGCTGGATGGTGCGGGAACTGCTAACGGAGAAGGGGGTGCGGTGAGATGACAGCGCCGATGCCGCTTCTCGACCTCGACGACAGCGAGGGTTTGTCAGCTGCCGATTCGGAAGGGCTACTGCGGTCTGTAGCCATGGGCGGCGCACAGATTCGGGCGACCGCATCGGCCGTCGGCGAGGGTGTGATCTCCCGATTGGCCGGTCTGCGTCCGCGCAGCGTCGTACTCATCGCCGGCGCGGGTGGCGCCCGGCACGGAGCCAGGATCGCGCTTGCTCTCGTCGGAGATTCGGTCGGTTGCCCGCTCCTCGTACTCGACCGGACGCCGTCGTGGGCCGGGCCGTTGGACGTGATCGTCGTCGCCGGTGACGATGCCGGTGATCCACGCCTCGTCGAATCCGTTGACAGTGCCGTACGCCGCGGCGCCGAGGTTGTTGTCGCCGTTCCCGACGAGGGGCCCATGCGAGCCGTGGCGGCCGGGCGCACCATGCCCTTGCCGCCGCGGCTCTACGCCTCGCCCCGGCACACGATGACGCGGTTCCTCGCCGTCTTCCTCGCGGTTGCCGCCGAAATCGAGGGCAAGGGATCGATCGAGGACCGTTCGGCGGTGCTCGGTCGAATCGCCGACGCAGTTGATGTGGAGGCGCTGCGGGACGGACCGGCCAACGAGGTATTCCACAACCCGGCCAAGTCGTTGGCCACCAGGATGAGCGGCCGGCGAGTCGTTCTGTGTGGAAGTGGTTCCGTGACAACAGCACTCGCAGAGTTCTCGAGCGTTGCGCTGATGAGCTCCGGCCTGAACGCCGCTGCCGCCGAGATGTCCGAGGTGATTCGTTCGGCGCGTGCACTGTTCGCGCCGGACGCAGCTTCACGTGATTCGGTGTTCCACGACCCCTTCTTTCACGATCCGCAACTCGACGGCGCGCTGCCGACCCCGCCGGTGCGGGCGTTCGTCTTCGCGACCGAATCCACGCGCGGGGAGGCGAGGCGCCGGATGGACGCGCTGGCTGACGCCGACCTGGTGGTTGCGGCAGACGAAGACCAGACCAACGTGGTCATATCGGAGATGGAGCAGGTATTCGTGTTGGCGTCTCGAGTAGACATGGCCGCGGCGTACGTGCAGTTGACAGGCGGTGCGAAGTAAGTGCGTGAACTCGAAGGTGCACTTCGTTCTTACGCGTGGGGCTCGCGAACGGCAATTGCCGAACTACGCGGTCTTTCGACTCCGTCGAATCATCCCGAAGCGGAATTGTGGTTGGGCGCGCACCCGGGTGACCCGGCGCGCGTGATCACCGAATCCGGAAGCGAGTCGTTGCTCGAGGTCCTGCACCGCGAACCCGAACGCGAACTCGGCCGTGAGAACCTCGAGGCATTCGGTGAGCGACTCCCATTCCTGCTCAAGCTGCTTGCGGCGGAAGAACCGCTGTCACTTCAAGCGCACCCCAGCGCCGTTCAAGCCGACGAGGGTTTTCGTCGTGAGAACGCACTCGGCGTTCCCATGGAATCGCCGATTCGCAACTACAAGGACGGCAGCCACAAGCCCGAACTCGTTGTCGCGCTCAGCAGATTCGAAGCGCTTGCCGGATTCCGCGAGCCGACGCGGACTGTCAAACTGCTGCGCGCTCTGGCCGTCGACGAGTTGGAGCCGTACATCGGCCTGCTCGAAGGCCAACCCGATTCCGACGGACTGCGGGCGTTGTTCACGACATGGATCACGCTGCCGTCCACGGTGCTCGGGACCTTGCTCCCTGCCGTACTTGCCGGGTGCATCACCTACGTCGCGCACCACGACGCCGAATTCGTGACCGAGATCCGCACCGCGCTGGAATTGAGCGAGGCGTACCCCGGCGACGCCGGTGTTCTGGCGGCACTGCTGCTCAACCGCGTCACCCTCGAGCCCGGCCAAGGACTGTTTCTCGCTGCCGGCAATCTCCACGCGTATCTCCATGGACTCGCGGTCGAGATCATGGCCAACTCCGACAACGTTCTGCGCGGCGGGCTGACACCGAAGCACGTCGACGTGCCCGAATTGCTGAGGGTTCTGGACTTCGTCGGGGCCGATATCGAAGTGCTCGATCCGGCCCCGTCATCTGGATCAGGTCAGTCAGGATCAGGTAGATACGAGTACGTCACGCCGGCGCCCGAATTTCGTTTGACGCGTCTGGAGTTCGACGCTAATTCCACGGACATCGTCGTCGACGCTTCAGGCCCGCGGATTCTGATCTGCACCGACGGCGCGGTCACTGCGACGTGCGGCGCCGACACTCTCGACCTCGATCGAGGCCGCGCGGCGTGGATCGCTGCCGACGAGCCTGCGATACACCTGAGCACACGGACCCCGACTGCGCAGGTTTTCAGTGCCGTAGTCGGAAACTAGGAGACATTGTGTCGGCTCATGGTGGCAAGAAGGCAATTCTGGCGGCCCTCGGAGCCAATGCCGGAATTGCCGTAGCCAAGTTCGCCGGATTCTTGATCACCGGATCGTCGTCGATGCTCGCCGAATCGGTGCACTCGGTGGCCGACACGTCCAATCAGGGTTTGCTGCTCCTGGGGCAGAAGAAGGCAGAACGTGACGCGGATCAACTGCACCCGTTCGGCTACGGGCGCAACCGATACTTCTATTCGTTCGTCGTTGCACTGGTGCTCTTCACCCTCGGTTCGCTGTTCGCGATTTACGAGGGTATTCACAAGATTCAACATCCGGAAGAACTCAATTCGGCTTTCGTGGCAATCGCGATTCTTGTCATAGCGATTTGTCTGGAGGGCTACAGCTTCCGGACCGCAGCGAAGGAATCACGACCGCTCAAGGGAAATGCGTCGTGGTGGAACTTCATCCGAACCTCTCGTAGCCCGGAACTCCCGGTTGTGCTGCTCGAGGACACCGGCGCATTGATCGGTCTCGTCCTTGCACTCGGCGGCGTCGGCCTCACGATGGTGACCGGAAATCCGGTCTTCGACGGCATCGGAACTCTGTGCATCGGTGTCCTGCTCGGCATCATCGCGGTCATTCTGATCATCGAAATGCAGTCGCTGCTGATCGGTGAGGGCGCAACGGCGGTGGAGACCGAACTGATCCTCAACGCCCTGGTCGACGGAACTCGTATCGAACGCGTCATTCATTGCAAGACGCAGTACCTCGGTCCCGAGGAGATCCTTGTTGCTGCCAAGGTTGCGGTGCCGATCGGATCGACGATCTCGGATGTGGCGACGGCGATCGACGAGGCCGAGTCTCGCGTGCGCGCTGCAGTGCCTGCGGCGCGGGTGATCTACCTCGAGCCGGACCTGGATCGTCTCAGCGCAGGAGATCGCCCTGAAACAGATCTACAGGCCCCCGACAAACCCTGAACAAAGCTGCGCCTGCGGGCTTAGGCTGATGCCATCTCTCTACTTGCCCATGGTGGGACCTGCTGGTCCCCAGCAAGGAGGCGGCAATGGCTGTCAAGGACGAGCAGGCCGGATCTGGACGGTCGAAGCTGTTTCGAACCAAATCGATCGAGCAGTCCATCAAGGACACCGACGAGCCGGAAACCAAACTCCGGAAAGAACTGAACTCGTGGGATCTCACGGTGTTCGGTGTCGCAGTCGTCATCGGTGCGGGCATCTTCACACTCACGGCTCGGACGGCGGGAAATGTCGCCGGGCCGTCGGTCTCGCTCGCGTTCGTCATTGCCGCCATCGCCTGCGGACTGGCAGCGCTGTGTTACGCCGAATTCGCGTCGACGGTCCCGGTTGCCGGTAGCGCGTACACGTTCTCGTACGCGACGTTCGGCGAATTCGTCGCCTGGATCATCGGCTGGGATCTCATCCTCGAATTCGCCTTGGCGTCTTCGGTGGTCGCCAAAGGCTGGTCGCTGTACCTCGGCGAAGTGATGGGCTCACGCAGCCCGATCGTCGAGTTGGGGCCGATATCCTTCGACTGGGGTGCGGTGCTGGTGATCGCTGTCATCACGATCCTGCTCGCGACCGGCACAAAACTCTCGTCGAGGGTGTCACTGGTGATCACGGCGATCAAGGTCGCGGTGGTGTTGCTGGTGATCATCGTCGGTCTGTTCTACATCGACACCGACAACTACTCGCCGTACATTCCGCCGTCGGAGCCGGGCTCGACGGGAGAGGGCATCCACCAGTCGTTGTTCTCGTACGTGACCGGGGCCGGTGGCAGCACGTTCGGGTGGTACGGATTGCTCGCGGCAGCCAGTCTGGTGTTCTTCGCGTTCATCGGCTTCGACGTCGTCGCCACGACGGCGGAGGAGGCGAAGGAGCCGCAGAAGGCGCTGCCACGCGGCATCCTGGGTTCTCTCCTGATCGTCACGGTTCTGTACGTGGCGGTGACACTGGTGCTGACGGGGATGGTGAAATACACCGAGCTCGAGGGCGATACCTCCAACCTGGCAACGGCATTCGCTTTCCACGACATCACGTGGGCGAAAAACGTCATCTCGTTCGGCGCTTTGGCCGGTCTCACGACAGTGGTGATGGTGCTGATGCTCGGGCAGACCAGGGTGCTCTTCGCGATGGCACGCGACGGTCTGATGCCACGACGCCTGGCACCGACCGGCAAGCACGGAACCCCTGTGCGGATCACGATCTTGGTCGGCGTCGTGGTCGCGGTGCTCGCCGGCGTTTTTCCGATCGGCACCCTCGAGGAAATGGTCAACATCGGCACACTGTTCGCTTTTGTTCTCGTCTCGATCGGGGTTCTCGTGCTCCGTCGGACGCGTCCCGACCTACCTCGCGGATTCAGGGTGCCGCTGGTCCCGCTGGTCCCGATTCTGGCCGTCCTCGCGTGTCTGTGGCTGATGTTCAACCTGTCGGTGGAGACCTGGATGAGGTTCGTGGTCTGGATGGCCCTCGGCGTTGTCATCTATTTTGCCTACAGCAGGCAGCATTCGATGATCGGGAAGCGTGAACGCGGCGAAATCGAGTAGATGTACAAAGTTTATGATTTGTCTATCACTTGTACAAAATCAGTAGTACTGTCTACCTCATAGTGAACTGACTCACAGTTTTCGGGTCGGTCCGAATCGAGGAGGTAGACCGTGTCGACGCACGTGGACTCGCAATCCGGCCAGACGCTCCCGCCCGAGCAGTGGCGTGACAAGAAGAGATACCTCTGGCTGCTCGGCCTCGTGCCGCCGACGGCGG
Source organism: Rhodococcus sp. RCBS9 (assembly GCF_029457415.1). NCBI lineage: Bacteria > Bacillati > Actinomycetota > Actinomycetes > Mycobacteriales > Nocardiaceae > Rhodococcus > Rhodococcus sp. RCBS9. The sequence continues at coordinate 4,923,762 of NZ_CP120422.1, forward strand.
TCTTCATCGCCGTCGGATTGGTCGCGTTGTTCAACAGTCTCGGATGGAATGCGGTCTCGCCGGTGTGGTGGTGGATCGGGCCGCTTCTCGTCTACATCCTGCTCCCGATCCTCGACATCTTCTTCGGCCCGGACGGCGAGAATCCGCCGGACGAAGTGATGGAGCGCCTCGAGAACGACAAGTACTACCGGTATTGCACCTACATCTACATACCGTTCCAGTTGGTCAGCCTGGTCCTGGCCTGCTACCTCTGGTCGGCGACCGATCTGTCCTGGCTCGGAATCGACGGGGGACTTGGGCTGATCTCCAAGATCGGTCTGGCGATCAGTATCGGTTGTGTCGCAGGAATCGGGATCAACACCGCACACGAGCTCGGTCACAAGAAGGACGATCTCGAACGCTGGTTGTCGAAGATCACTCTGGCGCAGTCGTTTTACGGCCACTTCTACATCGAGCACAATCGTGGACACCACGTGCGCGTCGCCACGCCCGAGGATCCGGCGTCGTCTCGCTTCGGTGAGAGCTTCTGGACCTTCCTGCCGCGCAGTGTGTGGGGATCTCTGCGCTCGTCGTGGTCCCTGGAAAAGGCCAGACTCGATCGACTGGGTAAGAAGCCGTGGACAATTCGCAACGACGTCCTGCATTCGTGGTTGATGTCCGTCGTACTGTTCGGTGTCCTCGTCGCCGTCTTCGGCCTCTCGGTACTGCCGTTCCTGGTGCTGCAGGCCGTGTTCGGATTCTGTCTGCTCGAAACCGTCAACTACCTCGAACATTACGGACTGAAGCGTCGTCGTCTGGACAGCGGGCGGTACGAGCGTGCAGCACCGGAGCACAGTTGGAACAGTGATCACATCTGCACCAACATCTTCCTGTATCACCTCCAGCGTCACAGCGATCATCACGCGAACCCGACGCGTCGTTATCAGACGCTTCGAAGCATGGACGGTGCGCCCAACCTGCCCAGTGGGTACGCGAGCATGATCATCCTCGCCTACGTTCCACCGCTGTGGCGAAAAGTGATGGATCCCAAAGTCCTTGCGCACTACGGCGGCGACATCACCCGCGTCAACGTTCAGCCGTCCAAGCGTGATCGCATCCTTGCTCGGTACGGAGCAGCGTGATGAGCAGCTATCGATGCCCGGTGTGTGAATACGTCTACGACGAATCGAAGGGTGCACCACGAGAAGGGTTTCCGGCGGGCACGCCGTGGGATGCCGTGCCGGACGACTGGTGCTGTCCGGACTGCGGCGTGAGGGAAAAGCTGGACTTCGAGCCGATGCCGGCAACGGCGGGGAGTGAATCATGAACGACTACAAGCTGTATCAGTGCGCGCAATGCGGCTTCGAGTACGACGAGGCAGTCGGCTGGCCGGAGGACGGTATCGAACCGGGCACTCGCTGGGACGACATTCCCGAAGACTGGAGTTGCCCGGACTGCGGGGCGGCGAAGAGCGACTTCTTCATGGTTGAGGTCGAACGACGGTGAGATGCGTCGGCGTCGAACGGACCTAGGTGCGGCGGTAGTGTCGTCACCATGACTTCGACGCCCACTCGTCTGCCGCAGAAAGAAGCGTCGCGCCTGCTGCTGCGTACGTCGGTGCTCGATTCGATGCGTGAGTTGTTGACCGAGCGCGACTGGTCCGAGGTGACGCTGACGGTTCTGGCCAAGCATGCCGGTGTGAGTCGTCAGACGCTCTACAACGAGTTCGGCTCGAGGCAAGGGCTTGCCGAGGCGTACGCGCTTCGCCTTGCTGACCGCTTCGTCGACGCGGTGGACGAGGCCATGGTGGCGAACGACGGACGTGCAGTCGAGGCATTGACGGCGGGTTTCGGATCGTTTTTCGCCTCCAGTGCAACCGACCCGTTGGTGATCTCTCTGCTCACCGGTGAGGCCAAGCCGGACCTGCTTCGCCTGATCACCACCGACAGTGCGGTCATCATCGAGCGCGCGTCGTCGCGGCTTGCGGAGAGTTTCCAGCGAGGGTGGATTCAGGCGTCACCCGCCGACGCCGGAATTCTGGCCAGGGCGATTGCGCGTCTCGGGCTGAGCTACATTTCGATGCCGCCGGAGTCCGAGGCTTCGGTGGCGGAGGATCTGGGCATACTGCTCGGGCCGTTCATCGACGTGGCGCGCGAGGGCCGCGCAGTAGAGGGGCGGGCGGGAGAGGGCGTCTAACCGATAGCCTGGTACACCGATAGGCTTGTGCAGAGTATGCACGTCAACCAGGAGAGGCAGATGACGACCTCAGTTTCAACAACGCCCGTGGCCGAGAGCCGTAACGGCATCGACTTCAAAGTTGCAGATCTTTCGCTCGCGGAGTTCGGTCGCAAGGAAATCCGTCTGGCAGAGCACGAGATGCCCGGCCTCATGGCGCTTCGTCGCGAATACGCAGAGGTGTTGCCGCTCAAGGGCGCTCGCGTTTCCGGCTCGCTGCACATGACCATTCAGACCGCGGTGCTGATCGAGACGCTGACCGCGCTCGGCGCCGAGGTCCGCTGGGCTTCATGCAACATCTTCTCCACGCAGGATCACGCTGCCGCCGCCATCGTCGTCGGTCCGCACGGCACCCCGGAAGAGCCCAAGGGCGTTCCGGTTTTCGCCTGGAAGGGTGAAACCCTCGAAGAGTACTGGTGGGCAGCCGAGCAGATGCTGACCTGGCCGGGTGAGCCTGCCAACATGATTCTCGACGATGGCGGCGACGCCACCATGCTGGTGCTCAAGGGCGCACAGTTCGAGAAGGCCGGCGTCGTCCCGCCGACGGACGACGACCAGGATTCCGACGAGTACAAGGTCTTCCTTGCACTTCTGCGTCAGTCCCTCGAGTCCGACAAGGGCAAGTGGACGGCAATCGCCGAGTCCGTCCAGGGCGTCACCGAGGAGACCACCACGGGCGTTCTGCGCCTGTACCAGGTTGCCGCTGCCGGTGAACTCACGTTCCCCGCTATCAACGTCAACGACTCGGTCACCAAGAGCAAGTTCGACAACAAGTACGGCACGCGCCACTCGCTGCTCGACGGCATCAACCGCGGCACCGACGTTCTGATCGGCGGCAAGGCTGCGCTGGTCTGCGGTTACGGAGACGTCGGCAAGGGTTGTGCCGAGGCACTTCGCGGCCAGGGCGCTCGCGTCGCGGTCACCGAGGTCGACCCCATCAACGCCCTGCAGGCGCTCATGGACGGCTTCGAGGTCAAGACAGTCGAGCAGGCCATCGGCTGGGCCGACATCGTGATCACGTCCACCGGTAACAAGGACATCATCACGTTCGAGCACATGAAGGCCATGAAGCATCAGGCCATCCTGGGCAACATCGGTCACTTCGACAACGAGATCGACATGGCCGGCCTCGAGAAGTCCGGCGACGTCACGCGGATCAACATCAAGCCGCAGGTCGACGAGTTCACGTTCGCCGACGGCCACTCGATCATCGTGCTGTCCGAAGGCCGCCTGCTCAACCTCGGCAACGCGACGGGCCACCCGTCGTTCGTGATGAGCAACAGCTTCTCCAACCAGGTCATCGCGCAGATCGAACTGTGGACGAAGCCGGACGAGTACGACAACGAGGTCTACCGCCTCCCGAAGCACCTCGACGAGAAGGTCGCCAAGATCCACGTCGAGGCACTCGGTGGCACGCTGACCAAGCTCACGAAGGATCAGGCAGAGTACATCGGCGTCGACGTCGAAGGCCCGTACAAGCCCGAGCACTACCGCTACTGACCCGGTGATTCGTCGCTGAGGATGTAGCGTCCGCCGTCCCCCGGTCTGCGCAAGCAGGCCGGGGGATAGGCTTGTCCGCCGTGGGAACACTGGTGGCATTGGAAGGCCTCGACGGCGCTGGAAAGCGAACGTTGATCGGCAAAGTGGAGAGCGAACTCCGCCGCGGCGGCACGTCGATCGCGACTCTGGATTTTCCGCGGTACGGGAAGTCGATCCACGCAGATCTTGCTGCCGAGGCACTCAAAGGATCGCACGGAGACCTGGCTGAATCCGTGAACGCGATGGCAGTCCTGTTCGCCCTGGACCGCGCGGGTGCGGCGGATCGGATCTCGGACCTGTTGTCCGCCAACGACATTGTTCTCCTCGACCGCTACGTGGCGTCCAACGCCGCCTACAACGCGGCGCGCGCGCATCAGGGCGTGGACGGCGAGATGGTCGCCTGGGTCCGTGAATTGGAGTTGGGTCGACTCGCTCTTCCCGCTCCCGATCTGCAGTTGTACCTCGACGTGCCGGTAGCTCTGGCCGAGCAGCGTGCCCGCTCGCGTGAGGCCGAGGACGCGTCGCGTCAGCTCGACGCCTACGAGCGCGACGGCGGCCTGCAGGCCAGAACCGGTGAGCTTTACAAGCAGTTGGCAGCGACGGACTGGGTCTCGCCCTGGTGGATCGTGGGGCCGGAGACGGACCCGGCCGAACTGGCGCGCAGGCTCGCGGATTTCGCGTGATCGGTCACCCTTGCGGCCGGGATTCGAACTTTCCGGCACAGTAGAGGGAAAGACGCGGCACGCCGCACGGCCTCGTAACGGTCTGATTCATCGCTCCGAGATGCAACGATAGGGATATGAAACCAAGGATTCTGGTTGTCGACGACGACACGGCACTCGCCGAGATGCTCACGATCGTGCTGCGTGGTGAGGGTTTCGATCCCTACGTGGTAGGCGACGGAACCCTGGCGCTCGCGGCAGTGCGTGAGACCCGGCCCGACCTCGTCCTGCTCGATCTCATGCTTCCCGGAATGAACGGGATCGACGTATGCCGGGTTCTGCGTGCGGATTCCGGCGTGCCCATCGTGATGTTGACGGCCAAGACCGACACCGTCGACGTCGTGCTCGGCCTCGAATCCGGTGCGGACGACTACATCATGAAGCCGTTCAAGCCGAAGGAGCTGGTGGCGCGGGTGCGTGCTCGCCTGCGCCGTACGGAAGAGGAGCCGGCCGAGCTGCTGAGCATCGCCGACATCGTGATCGACGTTCCGGCACACAAGGTCAGCCGCGGCAGCGAGCAGATCTCGCTCACACCACTCGAATTCGACCTGCTGGTCGCATTGGCGCGCAAGCCGCGCCAGGTGTTCACCCGTGAAGTCCTCCTCGAGCAGGTGTGGGGATACCGCCACGCCGCCGACACCCGCCTGGTGAACGTGCACGTTCAGCGTTTGCGCGCCAAGGTCGAAACTGATCCCGAGAATCCCGAAGTGGTTCTGACGGTCAGGGGGGTCGGCTACAAGGCCGGACCGCCGTGAGCGGAGTTTCCAGGTGGCGTCGTCGTCTCAACCGACGGCTGACGCCATTTCTGCGGTGGTGTCACTCGATGAGCAACACCCTCGCGCACACGTGGCGACGCTCGCTCCAATTGCGAGTGGTCGTCTCGACTTTGACGTTGTCCTTGATCGTCATCGTCATTCTCGGTGTCGTGCTGACCAGCCAGATCACCGATCGGCTGTTGGAAACGAAGATCACCGCGGCGACCGAGGAAATGGACCGAGCCCGCGGCATCGTCGAAGACCAACTCGCGGGCGTCGACGATTCGACGGCGCTCAACGTTCAATTGGAAAGCGCTGCATCCGGACTGACGAGCCGTCGAAACCAGACCTCGGGCCAGGCCTCCGGTTCGGCCGGCACCTTCGACCCGGTGCTCATCGTGCCAGGGGACGGGCCGCGCCAGCCGACTAGTTCGGGACCGGTCGATCAGATCCCCGACAACCTTCGCGAGTTCGTCAAACGCGGCCAGATCAGTTACCAATTCGCGACGGTGTCCAACCCGAACGGTTACTCCGGACCCGCGCTGATCATCGGTAGTCCCACCGCGTCGTCGATATCGGGACTCGAGCTGTATCTGATCTTCCCGCTCGCCAGCGAAGACCGAAGTCTGTCTCTTGTTCGAAGCACCCTGCTGATCGGTGGAGCCGTGTTGCTGGTGCTCTTGGCGGCGATTTCGCTGTTGGTTGCCAGACAGGTCGTGCTTCCCATCCGATCGGCCTCGCGAATCGCGGTGCGTTTCGCAGACGGCCGACTCAAGGAACGAATGCCGGTCCGCGGCGAGGACGACATGGCGCGCCTGGCCATGTCCTTCAACGAGATGGCCGAGAGTCTGTCCAAACAGATCACCCAGCTGGAGGAGTTCGGCAGCCTCCAGAAACGCTTCACCTCCGATGTCAGCCATGAACTGCGCACACCACTGACCACGGTCCGGATGGCAGCCGACTTGATCTACGACGGCAGCGAGAACCTCGACCCCATGCTGCGTCGGTCGTCGGAACTGCTTGTCGCCGAACTGGACAGGTTCGAAGGGCTTCTGGCGGACCTCCTCGAGATCTCCCGCCACGACGCCGGTGTCGCGGAACTTGCGTCCGAACAACTCGACGTCCGTATGTGTGCGCGAGCGGCCGTTTCCACGGTTCGCCATCTCGCCCGCGAATCCGGCACCGAACTGATCGTGGACATGCCCGACGAGCCGGTCATGGCAGATGTCGATCCGCGCCGCGTCGAACGCATTCTGCGAAATCTCCTTGCCAACGCCATCGACCACGGTGAGGGGAAGCCGATTCTGCTTCGCCTTCGCGCCGACGACAATGCCCTCGCCTTCATCGTCCGCGACAGTGGCGTCGGGTTGCGTCCGGGCGAGGAGAAGTTGGTCTTCAACCGGTTCTGGCGATCGGACCCGTCCCGTGTGCGCCGCAGTGGTGGCACCGGACTCGGCCTCGCAATCAGTGTCGAGGACGCGAATCTGCACGACGGCAAGCTCGAGGCCTGGGGCGAACCGGGAGTCGGAGCCTGCTTCCGGCTGACGCTCTCGCGCACCCGTGGCAAGAAAGTCGTGTCGAGTCCGCTGCCACTCAAGCCGACGACCACCAAATTCGTCCGCGCGCCGAGCGAAGCCGACATCGTCGCCGATACCGTCGGCGAGGTCACATCGTCCTTGCCGACTCCGCGCGAAACTGACTCACGGAACGAGTCCAACGGTGGGGATCGATCATGATCGGAACCCGCCGTCGTCTGGGACTTCTCGCAACAACCCTGAGCGTTCTGTTGCTGACCGGTGCATGCGCGAGTTTGCCGGAGTCCTCGTCGCCACAGGCAATCGGAACTCTGGCGACAGCCGTGCCCGGAACCTCCGTCGAATCACCGGCATCGGGGCGAGAGCCGGACCTGCTGGTACGTGACTTCGTAAAGGCGAGTACCGATCCGTCCAACCGGCACGCCGCAGCCCGTCAGTACCTGACCAAGGACGCTTCGGCGCGTTGGGACGACGCGGCAAGTGCTGTCATCGTCGACAAGGTCGATGTGCTCTCGGTTTCTCGAACCAGCACCGAAGCCGTCTACACGATTCGTGTGAACAAGGTCGGTCGCCTCGACCCGGGAGGACTGTACGTTCCCGAAGAGGGCAGCTTCGAAGCGAGGATGACCCTGGCGTTGACCGACGGCGAATGGCGGATCAGTGATCTGCCTCCCGGCGTGATCATGGAGCGTCCGCAGTTCCTCGGCGCTTACCAGCGGAAGTCGTTGTTCTTCCTCGACCCCACCAGCCAGACGGTCGTCCCCGATCTTCGCTGGATCTCCGGCGGGCAGGACCAGGTGGCGGCTCAGCTGATCGGTCTGATGATCGACGGACCGAAGGCAGCGCTGGCGCCGGCTGTGCGAAACGAACTGGGCAATGGCGTGTCGGTGATCGGTCCGATCACCAAGGCCGACGGTAAGCCGGGGCAGGTCGGAGTCGGTCTCGGTGGTGTGCGCATCAACTTCCGCCTTGACAACCCGATGGATGCTGCTACTCGCGGTTTGTTTGCAGCACAGGTCATTTGGACGCTCGCCAACGCCGATGTGGCAGGGCCGTACGTTCTGGAGATCGACGGCGAACCGCTGGACGCGGCTCATGCCGACGGCTGGACCACCGCCGACGTCGCATCCACCAACCCACTGGCCACCACGAGTGCAACCGTCGGACTGCACGCACTGCGCAACGGTTCACTGGTGAGTGTCACCGAGCAAGAGGCGACTCCGGTGCCCGGTTTCGCGGGCAATGCGGGCAACCTCACGGCGGCTGCTCTCTCACGGGACGGCAAGTTGGTGGCAGCCGTCGCGGACACCGCTCGGCCGGATCCCGGCACAAGATTCGACTTGTCGCTCGGGACATACGGCGAAGGGTCCGTTCCGGTACTCGAAGGCAGCGCCATCACCAGGCCTTCGTGGGAGTTGGACAACAACGCGGTCTGGACGGCTGTGAACGGCAATACCGTCGTTCGGGTCGTCCGTGAACCAGGCACTGGCCGGGTGTCGGTCACCAACGTCGATGTCGGGGCCCTGACGTCGGTCGGTTCGACGATCTCGGAACTGCGTCTGTCGCGGGACGGCGTACGAGCGGCGATGATCATCGACGGCAAGGTCTACCTGGCTGTGGTCGTGCGCACCGCCAGCGGGGTCTATGCCCTGACGAGTCCACGCGCAGTGGCCTCCGGCTTGGGCAGTACCGCGCTCTCACTCGACTGGAGCAACAGCGACACCATCGTGATCGCGCGCAGTGGAGCCGACATACCGGTCGTCCAGGTCGCGATCGACGGCTCACGAATGGACGCGCTGCCGAGTGGAAACCTGACCGCTCCCGTTACCTCCGTGGATGCGTCGCCGACCACCGAGTACGTCGCCGACGCGCGTGCGGTGTTCCAACTGAACAACAACGACCCCGCCGGGGATCGCCGCTGGCGTGAGGTGACCGTGCTGACCGGACAGAAGGCGATTCCGGTTCTGCCTGGCTGACGCCTCTGCGCTCTGGTGAATGTCTGCGCTCCGATGCATGTCGGTGCTCAGGTTCATGATTCGGCCATGGGGGACAAGAAATTCGGTGCCGGTCTGCTCGACCTGCTGTTGCCACGCGAGTGTGGTGGGTGCGGCCGCTCGGGGACTCTGTGGTGCGGTGAGTGCGCGGAACTGCTGCGCGATCATCCGCTTCAACTGAGTCCGCGCGTGGATCCGGGCGTGCCCGTCTGGGCACTCGGCCGCTACGACGGCCCCAGGCGGCGCAGTGTGATCGAGATGAAGGAACGGGGTCGTCGGGACCTCGCGATGCCTCTGGGGATCGCTGTGGCCGACGCGTTGGCCACTCTGGAACGGTGGGGCGAGCTCGGCAGCGGGGGTCGTCCGCCGATCGTGCTGGTGCCGGCTCCCACGCGCGCCCGAGCGGCGCGATCTCGCGGGGGTGATCCGGTTCGCCGGATAGCCGAAAGTATGCGCGGAAAGCGGGAAATTGGTTCTGTCGCGGGTCGTCCGGTACGTGTCTGTCCGATTCTCCGGATGACGCGAGGTGTACGTGACTCGGTGGGACTGTCCGCGGCCGACCGGGTGACCAACGTGAACGGTCATGTGTCTCTCGACACCACTGCGATCTCTTCGATTGCCGGGGACAGTGACATCGTCCTGCTCGACGACGTCCTCACCACGGGAGCGACTGCGGCAGAGTCGGTTCGGGCCCTCTCGCTCAGTGGGATTCGGACAACTCTCGTGCTTGTCCTTGCAGGGGCTTAGATGAATTTCGTTGGAACAGTGGCACTCGCGCGCGTTACGTACTAGCGTCGGCGGCACACCCGAAAATACTGGTAGGAGGTGGTACTTCGATACTGGTGCCGGGCGGATCCCCTCTCGGTACTTGCAGAATTTGCCGCCGCCCACCGTGGGGCGGGGCCGTAATTGGGAGGTACGAGTGACGACCCCTTCGCAAGCCTCGTTTTTCATCGAGGACGCCACCATCGAGCGTTCCGAGAATGCCGCAGCTCCGAGATCCGACGTCGTAGTCAAGGGACGAAATGTCGAGATCCCCGATCACTTCCGAATCTACGTTTCGGAAAAGCTGGCGCGACTCGAACACTTCGACCCCTCCATATTCCACTTCGACGTGGAACTGCAACATGAACGCAACCGACGACAGGCCAAGAGTTGCCAGCGCGTCGAGATCACCGCTCGAGGTAAAGGCCCGGTGGCCCGAGCCGAAGCGTCCGCAGACAGCTTCTACGCCGCCTTCGAATCGGTGATCGACAAGCTCGAGAGTCGCCTCCGTCGAACCAAGGACCGCAAGAAGGTCCATTACGGCGACAAGCGACCGGTGTCCGTCGCGGAGGCAACCGCCTCCCTCGTCGACGCAGACTCACTCGGAGTCACACCGGACATTTCGCTGAACGGTCAAGAGCCGGACGAGTACGACGGCCCGGGACGCGTGGTCCGCACGAAGGATCACCCGGCCGAGCCGATGACCATCGACGACGCTCTCTACGAGATGGAACTGGTCGGACACGACTTCTTTCTCTTCCATGACAAGGAGTCGGACAAGCCGTCCGTCGTCTACCGTCGTCACGCTTTCGACTACGGATTGATCCGCCTGACATGACCCAATCGGTGGTGGGTTTGCTCGCTCGCCGCCGGTAGCGCCTACCATGGAATCCGGCCGGAGTTTTCGGACCCCGGCCGGATTTTCAGTGTGTGACCCCCTGTCGCCGAAGATTGAGGACGAAGAAGACTGTGCCGTCGCTGTCGCTATCGAAGCTGCTCCGTGTTGGTGAAGGTCGCATGGTCAAGCGGCTCAAGCACATCGCCGAGCATGTGGAATCTCTGTCGCCCGATGTCGAAGGCCTGACAGACGAGCAACTCAAAGCCAAGACCACCGAGTTCCGTGAGCGCTATGCCGCCGGGGAAACTCTCGACGAGTTGCTGCCCGAGGCTTTCTCCGTGGCCCGTGAGACGTCGTGGCGCGTGATCAATCAGAAGCACTTCCACGTGCAGATCATGGGTGGCGCGGCCCTGCATTTCGGCAACGTCGCCGAGATGAAGACCGGTGAGGGCAAGACTCTGACGTCGGTTCTTCCGGCTTATCTCAACGCGATCGCGGGTGACGGCGTCCACGTGGTCACCACCAACGACTACCTTGCCAAGCGCGACTCCGAGTGGATGGGCCGCGTTCACCGCGCCCTCGGCCTCGAGACCAGTGTGATTCTCTCGGGCATGACGCCGGCCGAGCGCCGCGTCGCCTACGCAGCCGACATCACGTACGGCACCAACAACGAGTTCGGCTTCGACTACCTGCGCGACAACATGACGCATTCGTTGGACGACCTGGTCCAGCGTGGCCATGCGTTTGCCATCGTGGACGAGGTCGACTCGATCCTCATCGACGAAGCCCGAACCCCCCTCATCATCTCGGGCCCGGCCGACGGCTCCAGCAAGTGGTACAGCGAGTTCGCGCGCATCGCGCCGCTGCTCAAGAAGGACGTTCACTACGAGGTCGACATCCGCAAGCGCACCATCGGTGTGCACGAGGCGGGCGTCGAACTGGTCGAGGACCAGCTCGGTATCGACAACCTGTACGAAGCCGCGAATTCGCCGCTGGTGAGCTACTTGAACAACGCGATCAAGGCCAAGGAGCTCTACACCAAGGACAAGGACTACATCGTCCGCGACGGTGAGGTCATCATCGTCGACGAGTTCACCGGCCGCGTGCTGGTCGGCCGCCGCTACAACGAGGGCATGCACCAGGCGATCGAGGCCAAGGAGAAGGTGGAGATCAAGGCGGAGAACCAGACCCTTGCCACCATCACCCTGCAGAACTACTTCCGTCTGTACGACAAGTTGTCGGGCATGACGGGTACCGCCGAGACGGAAGCTGCCGAGCTTCACCAGACTTACACGCTCGGTGTGATCCCGATCCCGACCAACCGTCCGATGGTCCGAGTCGACAACGGCGACCTCATCTACAAGACCGAGGAAGCCAAGTTCGACGCGGTGGTCGACGACGTCGTCGAGCGCCACGAGAACGGCCAGCCCGTCCTGATCGGTACCACCAGCGTCGAGCGCTCGGAGTACCTGTCCAAGCAGTTCACCAAGCGCGGCGTTGCCCACAACGTCCTCAACGCCAAGTTCCACGAGAAGGAAGCGACCATCATCGCCGAGGCCGGTCGCTCCGGCGCGGTCACCGTCGCGACCAACATGGCCGGCCGCGGTACCGACGTCGTGCTCGGTGGTAACCCGGACATCATCGCGGACATCGCGCTGCGCAAGAAGGGGCTCGACCCGGTCACGACGCCGGACGAGTACGAAGCAGCCTGGGACGCAGTCCTGGACGAGGTCAAGGCTGAGGTCAAGGCAGACGCCGAGAAGGTCCGCGATGCCGGTGGCCTGTACGTCCTGGGCACCGAGCGTCACGAATCGCGCCGAATCGACAACCAGTTGCGTGGTCGTTCCGGACGTCAGGGTGATCCCGGCGAATCGCGGTTCTACCTCTCGCTCGGTGACGAGCTCATGCGCCGTTTCAACGGTTCGGCACTCGAGTCGATCATGACGCGCCTGAACCTGCCCGACGACGTCCCGATCGAAGCCAAAATGGTCTCGAAGGCCATCAAGAGCGCTCAGACCCAGGTGGAGCAGCAGAACTTCGAAATTCGCAAGAATGTCCTCAAGTACGACGAGGTCATGAACCAGCAGCGAACGGTCATCTACAAGGAGCGCCGCCAGATCCTCGAGGGTGAGGACATGGAAGGCCAGGTCGAGCAGATGATCACTGACGTGGTCACCGCCTACGTCGACGGTGCCACCGCCGAGGGATACGTCGAGGACTGGGATCTCGAGCAGCTGTGGACTGCGCTGAAGACGCTGTACCCGGTCGGCATCGATCACAAGACGTTGGCCGGGGAGGACGGCGCAGGCATCAACAGTGACCTGAGCCGTGACGACCTGCGAACCGCTTTGCTCGAAGACGCCCACGCGGCGTACAAGAAGCGCGAAGCCGAGATCGATGCGATCGCCGGCGAAAACGGTATGCGTGAACTCGAGCGTCGTGTCTTCCTCTCGGTCCTGGACCGTAAGTGGCGTGAGCATCTCTACGAGATGGATTACCTCAAGGAGGGAATCGGTCTGCGTGCGATGGCCCAGCGCGATCCGCTGGTCGAGTACCAGCGCGAGGGTTACGACATGTTCATCGGCATGCTCGACGGATTGAAGGAAGAGTCCGTCGGATTCCTCTTCAACCTGCAGGTCGAGGCGGCTCCGGCGCAGCCCGCAAGTGGAATTTCCGTCACCGCGGGCTCTGCCGCCGCGGCGTCCGCCACGGCGCCCAAGCCGCTCCCCACGCAGGAAGCCGCGGCCAGGACAGCCGGAACTGCCGCCCCGACGGCGTTGCGCGCCAAGGGACTTGACGACGAAGGTCCGTCGCGTCTGACGTACACCGGCCCGGACGAGGACGGCAAGGCAAAGGCAACACGTGACTCGGCTGCCGACACCGGCGACGGTGCCGCCTCTCGTCGCGAACGTCGTGAAGCCGCACGGACGCAGTCGAAGAGCAATCGAGCTCCGAAGTCCAAGCGCAAGCGCTGAGGTATTAGCGCAGTCAGTACTCGGCAGGCTGGACGGTCACACCACGTGTAGTGCGGTGACCGTCCAGCCTGTTTCGTCTGTGTGGTCGATCCGGCCTGCGACGGCAAAAGTCTGCGTGCCTCGTGTGTACGTCGCACAGACTTCGGCGGTACTCTCCGACACTGCTTGAACGTGGGTGCGGTGAACGGCCGCGCCGCCCAGCTTCCGGGCCGAGAAATCCGAAGTGTAAAGTCGCGCAACAACTTCCAGGACGGACGGCGCCAACACGCCCTTGAGCTGCCGCGGATTTCGTCGTCGGTCGACGGTTTCGAGAACCAGACGTAGTGATCGGTTCCAGAAGATGTCGGCACCTACCGGCCGCGGTTCCGGAGCGTGAGTGAACCCGGTACTGGGCGACGTTCCGTTGTGTGGCGTCTTTCGCGGGCGACGCAGCATCCGGTCTGTTCGGCACTGCGTTCGGTCTGGCCGGCACTGTGGCCGCGACAGCACGACGGTATGCGGGTGAGGCTCGAATTGCGGCGCCGGCTCGAGAACGATCTTGCAGTCCTGCTCCATGACATCCCCCCGGATGATCCTGCGTCCGAGACAGCTGTCTCGGACTTCGCTCCCCCGAGCGATGGTGAGAAGCATGACACGAATCGCTCGAGATGTCGCCGTGATCACCATCGCGACTTAGGGTGATGGCGTGCGGGGACTTCTGTTGGATGTCGGTGGCGTGTTGTTCGGTCCGGGATCGGATCTCGACGGCTTGAGCGCGGTCGTGCGCGCGGTGAAGGCCCGCGGAATCGTGACGGGAATCGTCAGCAACGATCCCGGCGGCGCCAGTGCTCAGTGGTTGCGGGATCTCGGCGACGGGGTCTTGGTCGACGACGTGATCTTGTCCGGTGATGTCGAGATGGCGAAGCCCGACGCCGAGATCTATCTGTTGGCAGCGAGTCGTTTGGGCGTCGAGCCGGAGGATTTCGTTTTCGTGGATGATCTCGAAATCAACGTCCGGGCGGCTGTGGCCGTCGGGATGGTCGGGGTCCATCACGTCGGCTCGGAATCGACCATCGAGGAGTTGTCGATTCTGTTCGATCTCGGCGAAGGAGGGGACACGAAGCCATGGTGAACAGACTGACGACTCAGGATGCCGCTTTCTACTTCCTCGAAGCCGGGACGACGCCGATGCATGTCGGCTCGTTGGGGATCTTCAGGCAACTGCGAAACGGGATCGATCACGAGGAGTTGCTTCGACTGGTCGAAGAGCGGCTCGGATCGGTTCCGCGTTACCGCCAGCGAGTGCGTGAGGTGGCGTTCGGTCTGGCCCGCCCGGTATGGGTGGACGACTCGGATTTCGACATCACCTATCACGTACGCCGATCGGCTCTGCCCAAACCAGGTTCCGACGAACAGCTGATGGATCTGATCGCGCGGCTGACGTCGAGACCACTCGACAGCACGAGGCCGTTGTGGGAGATGTACCTGGTCGAGGGGCTGACCAGAAACAGATTTGCCATCTTCACGAAGTCTCATTCGTCGTTGGTGGACGGCGAGGCGGCTCCAGAGATCAGTCAGGTGATCTTCGATCCGGAGAAGAATCGAGCGCCAGGCCCCGAAGAATTGTGGATGCCCGCCAGGCCGCCGAGCGATACCAGCTTGTTGGTCAGTGCACTGGCGGATCTCGTGACGAGCCCGGGGGAGGGGATCGCACGGGCGCGTGCAGCGTTCAACGACGTGACCACATCCGTCACCGAGGCTGTGAGTGCACTCGGGAAACTCGCGGAAGTGGTTCGAACGGCGACGCAGGTAGCCCCGTCGAGCCCGCTCAACGCCACCATTTCGCGCAATCGACGCCTTGCGGTGGCCAAGACGTCTCTGGAGGACTATCGACGTATTCGCGCGCGGTACGGGTGCGAGATCAACGACGTGATTCTGACCGTCATCGCAGGGGCGATGCGGAACTGGTTGCTCTCGCGCGGTGAACCGGTGACCGAGGCGACCATCGTGCGAGCGATGGTGCCCATGTCGGTCTACACCGACGGCCCGGAGAGTCCTGACGTCGACGATCCGCAAGCGCCCGGACATGTTTCCTCGTTCCTCATCGACCTGCCTGTCGGTGAACCCAACGCGGTGGTTCGGCTCTCGCACGTGGCCCATGCGACGGAGGCATTCGCGCGTCAGGGTCGGCGGGTCACCGCGCAGACGATGGTGCGAATGTCCGGGTTTGCGCCGGCGACGCTGCATGCGATGAGCTCGCGTGCGGCCAGCAGTCTGTCGCAGCGAATGTTCAACTTGATGATCACCAATGCGCCAGGGCCGCAATTTCCGCTCTACCTCGGTGGGGCTCGGATGCTCGAGATGTATCCCGTGTCGCCACTACTCAAGAATCAGACACTCAGCATCGCCCTGACGTCGTACGACGGGAATGTCTACTACGGTTTGAATGCCGACCGTGACGCGATGTCGGACGTCGACGTCGTTCGTTCGCTGATCTTCGAGTCACTCGAGGAATTGACGGATGCGAGTCGGTGACGAACGAGCATGAAGGTGGTCTCATGAGGGTGTACGTACCGGCGACGGTCGAGATTTTGCAGCAGTTGGTCGCAGATCAGGAGTTCGACCCGATGAGCCGGACGGCTTTTGCGGTCACCCCGACTCTGCGTGAGTCGTACGCGGCGGGGGACGACGACGAGTTGGCCGAGGTCGCCATGGGTGAGGCTGCGCGTGCGTCGCTGCGACTGATCGCCGGAACCGAGGGTGACGTCACCTTCCGGCGTGCTGTCGTTGCCGCCGACGTCGACGATGCCGATGTGAAGTTACGGCCCGATCTCGACGATTCGGTAGTCCGATTGGCGGGTCCTGTGACGATGGCTCAGGTTGCATCTGTGCATGTCGACCTTGAACAGGCAGAATCGGACATCGAGCGCGCTGCTGGCATAGTCGACGCGGCGGATCTCGGTGACGCCGATGCCGAGTTCACGCTCGGTGACGCGGAGGACCACGAGTTGGCGTGGTACGCCGCGCAGGAGTTGCCGTTCATGCTCGACCTGCTGTGAATGTGCTTACCGTGAAGTAACCTACGGTACCGTAACCTGATAACCTACGGTACCGTAGGCAGTGGGTTCGGAAGGTGAGAGGTGGAGGTCTGATGGGTCTGAAGGACTGGATCGAGGCACCGGCAGCGTCGGTAGTTCCGGCAGCGCGGTCGAAGCTCAATCTGCTTCGCGGTGCGGCGGCTCGGCTGACCACACCATTGCTTCCCGACGACTATCTGCACCTCGCGAATCCGTTGTGGTCTGCCCGCGAGCTGCGCGGCCAGATCGTCGAAGTCCGGCCCGAGACCACGGACTCGGCGACCATCGTCATCAAGCCGGGTTGGGGATTCGACTTCAACTACCAGCCGGGGCAGTACATCGGCATCGGTCTGCATATCGACGGCCGTTGGCATTGGCGGTCGTACTCACTTACCTCGCCTCCCAACTGGGAGAACAAGCGCATTTCCATCGCGGTCAAGGCCATGCCCGAGGGCTTTCTCTCGAGCCACCTCGTCAGCGGGGCCGTGCCGTCGGGAACCATCGTTCGACTGGCCACGCCTTCGGGCAACTTCGCGTTGCCGGATCCGCCGCCGGAGAAGATCCTGTTCATCACCGCCGGCAGTGGCATCACTCCGGTCATGGGCATGTTGCGGACGATGAACCGGCGCGGTCAATTGCCCGACGTCATGCACATCCACTCGGCTCCGACGGAATCCGACGTGATGTTCGCCGACGAACTCACAGCACTGCACGCCGAGCACGAGGACTTCGTGAGCCACGTGCAACTCACGCGACGTGACGGAAAGTTCAAACTCAGTTCTCTCGACACGGTCTGCCCCGACTGGCGCGAGCGCCACACCTGGGCGTGCGGACCCCTCCCGCTGCTCGACGAGCTCGAAGACGTCTGGAAGGCGGAAGGCATCGAGGATCGACTCCACATGGAGCGGTTCGCCGTATCGCGCATCGATGCTTCGGCCGACGGTGGCACGGTCACGTTCGAGAAGTCGGGTAAGACGATCACCGTCGACGGTGCGACGACGCTTCTGGAGGCAGGCGAGCAGTCCGGTGCCTTGATGCCGTTCGGTTGCCGCATGGGCATCTGCCAGACGTGTGTCGTACCTCTCGTCGCCGGCCACGCGATCGACCTACGCTCGGGAAAACAGCACGCGGAGGGCGAGCGCATCCAGACGTGCATCTCCGCCGCCGCCGGCGACTGTACGCTGGACGCATAGCTTCTAGGCACACGGAGGACCACGGTGGCCATCACCGATATCAAAGAGTTTTCGCACCTCACCGAGGCCGATGTCGAAGCTCTCGGACGTGAACTCGATCAGATTCGACTCGACATCGAAGACTCTCGTGGGATCCGGGACGCCCGCTACATTCGTCGCGTCATTCGCGTCCAGCGGGCGTTGGAGCTCGGCGGGCGTATCGCATTGTTCGGCAGTCGGTACCGACCGGCATGGTTGGTCGGCACGACCCTGCTGAGCCTGTCGAAGATCATCGAGAACATGGAGCTCGGGCATAACGTCATGCACGGGCAATGGGACTGGATGAACGATCCCGAGATTCACTCCGTCTCGTGGGAGTGGGATCAGACCGGTCCTTCCGAGCATTGGAAGCGCGCCCACAACTACCAGCACCACACGTACACCAACGTCGTCGGTATGGACGAGGATCTCGGTTTCGGGATTCTGCGTATGACTCGTGACGAGCCGTGGAAGCCGATCAACCTCTTCCAGCCGATCGCCAACGTGATCTTGGCGGCCACGTTCGAGTGGGGCATCGCGCTGCACGACCTCACGGCGGCAGCCGAGTTGGAGGGCGCGGAAAAGGGGCAGCTGAACTCGCAGGCGAACAAAGACTTCGCGCGCAAGATCTTTCGTCAGGTGGGCAAGGACTTCATCTTGTTCCCGGCGCTGACGGGGCCGGCGTGGAAGTCGACCATGTCGGCCAATGCGACCGCGAACCTCGTGCGCAACCTGTGGGCGTACGTCGTCATCTTCTGTGGCCACTTCCCGGACGGTGCCGAGAAGTTCACGGTTGCCGAATTCGAGCAGGAGACTCGTCACGAGTGGTACCTGCGCCAGATGCTCGGTAGTGCGAACTTCAATTCCGGCAAGCTCATGGGACTCATGAGCGGCAATCTGAGCTACCAGATCGAGCACCACGTGTTTCCCGATCTGCCGAGCAACCGCTATCCCGAAATCGCTGTGAAGATGCGTGCATTGTGCGAGAAGTTCGATCTCCCGTACACCACCGGTTCGCTCTTCAAGCAGTATCTTCTGGCTCTGCGCACCATCCACAAGTTGGCTTTGCCGGACAAGTGGCTGACCGCAACCTCGGACAATGCTCCGGAAACGTCTTCGGAACTGCGGTTCCGCGACTCGGGATTCCGGGACGCAGCCATGGCGATGGTCGAGGACCTTCGTACCGATCCGATCACCGGTAAGCGTCTCGGTTTGTTGACCGCACTCAAGTCGCAGGCCCGTTCCCGCATGCCGAAGCGCCGGAAGTGATATAGGTTACATCGGGAAAAACCTAACCTACGGTGCCGTAAGTTACGCTACAGTAGGTGCAGTTGATCTGAACGATTCGAATCGATGATCGTTCTGCACTTACTACTTTGCGCCTAACTCACTGCTAGGAGGCTTTCCATGGCGATTGCAGATGTCAAGGAATACGCACATCTCACGGACGCCGACATCGAAGCGCTCGGCCGCGAACTCGACGCGATTCGTCGCGACATCGAGGAGTCGCGCGGCGAGAAGGATGCGCGATACGTGCGCAACGTCATTCGTCTGCAGCGTTCGCTCGAAATCGGCGGCCGCGCAGTGCTTTTCGCCAGCCGTCGTCGTCCGGCGTGGCTCGCCGGAGTTGGCCTGCTGACGCTCTCGAAGATCATCGAGAACATGGAACTCGGGCACAACGTGATGCACGGGCAGTGGGACTGGATGAACGACCCGGAGATCCACTCCACCTCGTGGGAGTGGGACGTCACCGGCCCGTCTGCGCACTGGAAGCAGACCCACAACTACCTGCATCACAAGTACACCAACGTCCTCGGAATGGACGACGACGTCGGATACGGACTCCTCCGCGTCACCCGCGATCAGCGCTGGAAGCCCTTCAACGCCGGCAACCTGGTCTACAACACGCTGCTCGCGCTGTTCTTCGAGTACGGCATCGCCGCTCAGCACCTCGAGCTCGGCAAGGTGGCCAAGGGCCGCGCCGACAAGGAAGAGACGCAGCGCAAGCTGCGTGAGGTCGGCGAGAAGATCGGCAAGCAGGTCCTGCGCGACTACGTCATCTACCCGGCCATCACCGGCCCGGCGTGGAAGAGCACATTGTCGGCCAACTTCACCGCCAACACTCTGCGGAACGTGTGGACCAACGCGGTCATCTTCTGCGGCCACTTCCCGGACGGTGCCGAGAAGTTCACCAAGGAAGACATCGACAAGGAAACGCAGGCTCAGTGGTACCTGCGTCAGATGCTCGGCAGCGCCAACATCGAGGGCAGCGCGCTCATGGACTTCATGACGGGCAACCTGAGCTACCAGATCGAGCACCACCTGTTCCCCGATCTGCCCAGCAACCGCTACAAGGACATCGCGGTCACGGTGCGTCAGCTCGCGGACAAGTACGACTTGCCGTACACGACGGGCCCGCTTGCCGTGCAGTACGCCAAGTCCTGGCGAACCATCGCCAAGCTGTCGCTGCCCAACAAGTACCTCAAGGACACCGTCGACAATGCGCCCGAGACGGCGTCGGAGCGGATGTTCGACGGCGAACTGACCTCGACTGTCGATCCCGTGACCGGGCGTCGCAGTGGCCTCAAGAGCGCCATCGCACGTAAGCGCAAGAGCGGAAAGCTGCGCAGCCTCCTCGGCCTGCGCTGATCGTCGACTGCGCTGACCGTAGACAGCAAGCGGCCCGACACCATTCGATGGTGTCGGGCCGCTTTGCTGTTCTCGCCCGGAACGTCGCTCGGGGGCGCTCAGTACTGATCGTTGGACTTGATCGCTTCCAGCAGTTGTCGCACAGCGACGACGCGTCGAGCTGATTTGCCCTCCAGCAGGTCGAGCTTGCATTCGGGATCTGCCGGCGGTCCGAGGTGCGTGCATCCGCGCGGGCAATCCTCGATCGCCGCAGCGAGATCCGAGAACGCCGCCACCACGTTCTCGGGCGAGATGTGCGCCAGACCGAACGAACGGATGCCCGGGGTGTCGATCACCCAGCCGCCACCGGCGAGCGGTAGTGCCACCGATTGCGTCGACGTGTGCCGGCCCTTGCCGACGCCGGATACGATGCCGACCGCTCGATTGGCATCGGGGACAAGGCGATTGACCAGTGTCGACTTTCCGACGCCGGAATGTCCGATCAGGGCGGTCAACTTGTGCTCGAGGATCTGCGTCAGTTCGTCCAGGGGATCGTCGCGACCGGCGACGACCACTTGGATGTCGAGGTCGGCGAACGTGCTCGCGAATTCCTCCGGCGGTTCGAGGTCGCTCTTGGTCAGGCAGACGATCGGCGTCAGGCCACCCACGTAGGCGGCGACCAGTGCGCGCTCGACGAAGCCGGTGCGCGGTGGGGGATCGGCGAGTGCCACGACGATGAGAAGCTGCTCCGCGTTCGCGACGACGATACGTTCGAAGGGATCGGTGTCGTCGGCGGTCCGTCGCAGAACCGTCGAACGCTCGGAGACCCGGACGATGCGCGCCAGGGTGTCGGTTTTGCCCGACAGATCGCCGACTATGTCCACCTGATCGCCGACGACGATGGGGGTTCGGCCAAGTTCGCGGGCGCGCATCGTGACGATCAGCCGGTCGGGATCGCCGCCGAGGACGCAACCCCAACGGCCACGATCCTTCGACACCACCATCCCCGATTCGGCCGAGAGATGTTCGGGCCGAGTCTTCGTACGGGGGCGGGATCCGCGCCCCGGGCGTACCCGGACGTCGGACTCGTCGTACTGCCGCGGACTCAGAAGCTTGCCTTCGGTGTCGCCGGCGAACTCTCGAGCATGTCGATCCACATGTTCTCGAAGCCGGGCAGTGTCTTGGCGGTGGTTCCGACATCGTCGACGTCGACGCCGTCGACGACCAGGCCGATGATGGCGCCGGCTGTTGCCATGCGGTGGTCGGCATACGAGAGCCATTGTCCGCCATGGAGTTCCGCGGGAACGATCGTCAGGCCGTCATCGGTTTCGGTGACGGAGCCGCCGAGTTTGTTGATCTCGTCGGCGAGGGCGGCGAGACGGTCTGTCTCGTGCCCGCGCAGGTGCGCGATTCCTCGTAGATGCGAGGTGCCCTCGGCGAGGGCCGCCAGGGCCGCCACGGTGGGGGTCAGCTCTCCCACGTCGTGGAGGTCGATGTCGATGCCGCGCAGTTTCTCCGGGCCGCGGACGGTCAGGACACCATCGGCGAGAGTGACGTCGGCCCCCATCGAGGCGAGGATCCCGCGGATCGCGTCGCCGGGTTGCGTCGTCGACGACGGCCACATCGGGACGCTGACGGTTCCGCCGGTCACTGCGGCAGCGGCCAGGAACGGTGTGGCGTTGGAGAGATCGGGTTCGATCGCCCAGTCCACGGCGCGCACCGGCCCCGGTGCCACACGCCAGGTGTCCGCGTCACCGCCCGTGGCTGGCGTCGTCACGGAAACTCCGGCCTCGCGGAGCATCTCGACGGTCATGTCGATGTGTGGCATGGACGGGACGGGCTTGCCGTCGTGGTGAACGGTGACACCCTCTTCGAACGCAGCAGCCGAGAGCAGGAGACCGGAGACGAACTGCGACGAACCGGATGCGTCGATGGTGACCGTCCCGCCGCGTAGGGATCCGGTTCCGGTGACGGTGAACGGGAGTGCGTCACCCTCGATCCGAGCGCCGAGACTGCGCAGTGCTTCCAAGATGGTGCCGAGCGGTCGTGTGCGTGCTTGCTCGTCGCCGTCGAAGTGGACCATGCCGTCGGCCATCGCGGCGAGTGGCGGCAGGAAGCGCATGACGGTGCCGGCCAGGCCGCAGTCGACCTCGCCGCCGCGCAGGGGTCCAGGGGTGATGCGAAGCGTGGTCGCATCACCGGCTTCCTCGACGCCGATGCCGAGGTCACGCAGAGCTGCGATCATCAGGTCGGCGTCACGGCTGCGGAGTGCACCGGTGATCGTGGACGGGCCATCCGCAAGTGCGGCCAGAATCAGAGCTCGATTGGTGATGGACTTGGATCCGGGCAGCGTCACCACTGCATCGACGGGTGCTTGGGCCCTCGGGGCGCTCCACAGACTCAGACTCACATGGTCCATCTTCTCTCATCGGTGGGGGAATGGTCGAAACCGTGCCACCCTGGGTGTCATGTGCGGAAGGTATGCGACCACAGCGGACCCGGCCACCCTGGCGGTGGAACTCGACGCGCTCGACGAGACCGACCACTCGGCGCCCGTCGAAGCCGATTACAACGTGGCCCCCACGACCGAGGTGTTGACCGTCGTCGAACGCCACGATCGGGAGAACCCCGACAGCGATCCGAGCAAGAGGATTCGGCGGATGCGGTGGGGATTGGTGCCGTCGTGGACCAAGGAACTGGGCAAAGGCCCGGTCCTGTTCAACGCCCGCGCCGACTCGCTGGCGGAGAAGCCGGCGTTTCGGACCGCCTTCAAGTTCAAGCGTTGCCTGGTCCCCATGGACGGGTGGTACGAGTGGCAGACCGAGGCCACCGGCGGGAAGAAGGCAGCGAAGATTCCTTACTACATGCACCCCGACGACGGATCACGGCTGTTCATGGCGGGCGTGTGGTCTGCCTGGCGGGACCCGAGTGTCGAGAACGCGAGCCCCGTTCTGAGCTGCTCGATCGTCACGGTCGACTCTCTCGGTCACCTCGAGCAGGTTCACGACCGCATGCCCCTCGCCCTGCCTCGTGACCGCTGGGAGGCGTGGCTCGATCCCGACAACACCGTCGATTCGGCTCTGCTCGAAGCGGTACCGGACCTCTTCGAGCGGATCGACGTCGATCGAGTCCGGCCGCTGGTCAACAGTGTCAAGAACAACGGGCACGAGTTGATTGAGCCGGACGTCGACCGTGCCGGCGAGCAGATCAGCCTGCTCTAGCAGTCAGCCGAGAGCCCAGGTGACGGTCACTTCGAACGAGACCTGCTGGGTTCCCGGGGCGAGAACCATGTCGGACATCGAGGCGTCGGGAGCGCGCATGGTCTGACCGCCACTCGTGTCGTGTGCCTCGGTGATGGTCACGACGTTTTCGAGCGACGTCCCGGACAGATCCGCGTACTGCTCGGCACGGTTCTTCGCGTCCTCGAAGGCACGGGTGCGAGCGTCGGCCAGAAGCTGAGAGTCGTCGTCGATGGCGAAGGCGACGTTACCGAGCCGTGCCGCGTTTCCGCCCGCCGCGATGCCGGCGTCCAGGACAGAAGAGGCCTTGTCGAGATCGCGGACGACGATTCGTACCGAGTTGGTCGCCCGGTAGCCGGTCACGTTGCCGCCGACGAACGGTCCGCCGCTGGCGTCGTACTGCGGCTGGACGGACAGATCGCTTGTCTGCACGTCCTCGGGGGCAACCCCGGCGGCGACTATCGCGTCGATCATCTGACGGGCCTTGTCATTCGCCTCCGAGACCGCTCCCGATACATCCGGGGCAACCACCTCGATGCCGATGTCGGCATTGAGGATGTCCGGCGCCCCGCGGACCTGCCCTGATCCGACTACCGTGACTTCCTTGGCGGCATTGTCCGAACTCCCGCAGGCCGTCAGCGAGACGGTGAGAGCTGCCGTCGCAGCGGTCAGTGCAAGAGTCTTCAGGTGTGGTCGCATGGTGAGACCGTAGCGACCGGATACTCAGCCCGCCGTGATTTGCGCCGTGACCGCGCCACTGAGCTGCGCGAGGTCCGTCGGAGCCAGCTCGATTTCGAGGCCGCGTCGGCCGGCGCTGCAGAGAACGCGGTCCCAGTCGAGCGCCGACGCATCGATCACGGTCGGCAGTTTCTTGCGCTGGCCGAGCGGTGAGATACCGCCGAAGACGTAGCCGCTCGAGCGCTCGGCTTCGGCGCGATCGGCCATGACGGCTTTGCTCGCACCGAGGGCAGCGGCTGCAGCCTTGAGGGAGAGCTTGTCCGGGACCGGCAGAACCGCGACGGCGAGCTTGCCGGTGTCGAGTTTGACGACCAAGGTCTTGAAGATCTGGGCAGCCACGACACCTGTCGACTCTGCCAGTGCAGTGACCGCCTCGTCGCCGAAAGATTCGGCGCGAGGATCGTGGTCGTAGCTGTGGACGCGGTGCGGTGTCTTCGACTTGTCGAGAAGTACGGTCGCAGGGGTCGCTGTTCCGGCCATGAGGAACACCCTATGTGGATCGCCGACAGGTGCATCCGACCAGGCCGGGAACAGAGTCGCTGACTCCCGTGTTGGTACCAGTTGATGAAACTTGTCCCGAGAAGCGAAGGAGCGACCGTGCTGGCTGTGTGTGAGCCACCACCGGCCCGTGGGTCGGATCTTCAGTTGGCGGTAACCTTGATCCCTACGGCTAGTGAAGGGATCAGAGTGCTGGAACACGACCGGCCCAAGGACGAACCGTCAGGGGTAGCTGAACCTATCGACGGCGCAGTGTCCGAAACGCCCGAAACTGCGGATGAGTTGATTGCCCGGTTCGAGCGCGACGCGCTCCCGCTGCTCGACCAGTTGTACGGCGCTGCCCTGCGCATGACGCGGAATCCGGCTGATGCCGAGGATCTCGTGCAGGAGACGTACGTCAAGGCGTACACCGCTTTCCGTTCGTTCCGTGCCGGTACCAACCTGAAAGCCTGGCTGTACCGGATTCTCACGAACACCTACATCAACTCGTACCGCAAGAAGCAGCGCCAACCCGCGCAGTATCCGACGGACGAGAT
This sequence comes from Rhodococcus sp. RCBS9, assembly GCF_029457415.1. NCBI lineage: Bacteria > Bacillati > Actinomycetota > Actinomycetes > Mycobacteriales > Nocardiaceae > Rhodococcus > Rhodococcus sp. RCBS9. The sequence continues at coordinate 4,949,005 of NZ_CP120422.1, forward strand.
CACCGACTGGCAGTTGGCCGCCACCGCCGAGCACACTTCGACGGGGCTGCGATCGGCCGAGGTGGAGGCGCTCGACGCGTTGCCTGACGACGACATCAAGGCGGCGCTGCAGTCGCTTCCCGAGGAATTCCGTATGGCCGTGTACTACGCCGATGTCGAAGGATTCCCGTACAAGGAGATCGCGGAGATCATGGGCACACCCATCGGAACGGTGATGTCGCGACTGCACCGTGGTCGCAAGCAATTGCGTGGTCTTTTGGCCGATGTCGCAAAAGACCGGGGATTCAATCGGGACGGCGCGGTCGACACAGCCACAGTCGCAGCCACCGAGACGGAAGGTGTCACACGATGAGTGAGCAGGACGAATTCGAAAGGCTCGACTGCTCGGCAGTCATCGCCGACGTCTGGTTGATGCTCGACGGTGAATGCGACGATTCGAGTCGTGCTCGCCTGCAGCGTCATATCGACGATTGTGGATCGTGCCTCGAGGCCTACGGGATCGAAGAGAAGGTCAAGAGCCTGATCAACCGTAAGTGCGGCGGAGACCATGCGCCGGAAAGCCTGCGTCAGAGGCTCACCGTCGAGTTGCGTCGGACCATCGTCATAACGACTACCGAAACCGACAGCTAGCCCGTCAGCGAAGATCTGAGCGGCAGCAGTCGGAAGGCAGTAACGCCGAGGGGCGGGGAAGCAATGCTTCCCCGCCCCTCGGACGTTTTGTTGCGCTACATGTCAGGCGTTTGGACGCTTGCCATGGTTAGCGGCGTTGCCCTTACGGCTGCGCTTCTTACGACCACGCTTACCCATGATTGGTCTCCCTTCTGTTTCTTTCGCGTCATTGTTTCACGCCGATGCCGGTGTGGTTCCATTGGCAGGTCGATCGAGTGATCCGTCGACGTATTTTCGTGGTCAGAGTGCAGTTCCGACAGAAGTGAGGTTCACGATGGCAGAAGACGTGCGCGCCGAGATGGTTTCGACGGTCTACCAGGTCGTCGTGAGCGAGGGAGACGTCGTTGCGGACGGCGACACCCTGGTCATCCTCGAATCCATGAAGATGGAGATTCCCGTCCTGGCCGAGGTTCCGGGAACGGTGACGACGGTGGGCGTCAAGGTCGGCGACGTGATTCAGCAAGGCGATCTGATCGCCGTGATCTCCTAAGCCGGACGATGTCCACTCTCAGCGACCTCCTCGCCGAACACACCGACCTTCCCGGTGCGGCGGTCGACCATCTCCAGCGCGTCGTGGGGGAGTGGCAACTGCTCGCCGACCTCTCCTTTGCCGACGTTCTCTTGTGGGTGGGCACCGAATCGGAGAAGAACCGATCCGAGGGGACGGTCATCTGCGTCGCGCATTGCCGGCCGACAACGGCATCGACGGCTTTTCCGGAGGATGCGGTCGGAACGGTCGTTTCCGAGTCCGAGCACCCGCAGGTTCTTCGCGCTCTCGTGGAGGGCCGCGTCGTGCGCGGGGAAGACGAGACGTGGCGTGAAGGAATGCCGCCGCGTCGGGAAGCCGTTCCGGTGCGTCTGGACGGGCGAGTCATCGCTGTTCTGAGCCGCGACACCAACCTGTCGCACCAGCGAGCGCAGAGTCCGCTCGAACTCGCGTATCTCGATTGCGCCGAAGACCTGTGTCAGATGATCAGCGACGGAACCTTCCCGATCCGAGAATCGCGCTCCGACACGAACTCGAGCCCACGTGCGGGCGACGGCTTCATCCGTCTCGATACCGAAGGCACAGTCGTCTATGCCAGCCCGAACGCGCTCTCGGCCTATCACCGGATGGGTCTGAGTTCGGATCTGGTGGGTCAAGACCTCGCAGCGCTGACCCGTTCGTTGGTCACCGACCCGTTCGAGTCTCAGGAAGCTGCGGGATACATCCGAGATACGTTGGCGGACAAGCCCGGTCGCCGTATGGAGATCGAGGCGCGCGGGGCGACCGTTCTGCTGCGGGCCCTGGTTCTCAAGCCTGGCGGCCGGCATGTCGGTGCTGCGGTCGTCGTCCGCGACGTCACCGAGGTCAAGCGTCGTGATCGCGCTCTGCTGAGCAAGGACGCAACCATCCGCGAGATTCACCATCGAGTGAAGAACAATCTGCAAACCGTCGCGGCGCTTCTGCGTCTACAGGCCAGGCGAACCGGCAACGACGAAGCGCGACAAGCGTTGACAGAGTCGGTGAGACGCGTGACGTCCATCGCCCTCGTTCACGACACCTTGTCGATGTCGGTGGACGAAGAGGTGGATCTCGACGAGGTGATCGACCGGTTGGTTCCCATGCTCTCCGATGTCGCGGGAGTAGGTGTGCCGGTGACGATTCGGCGTGAGGGCAGTTTCGGAGTGTTCTCCGCCGAGCGCGCCACCCCGCTGGTCATGGTGCTGACGGAGTTGGTGCAGAACGCGATCGAGCACGCTTTCGATCCGGGCGTGACCGGCACGGTCACACTCAGTGCCGAGCGTTCTGCACGCTGGTTGGACGTGATCATCCACGACAACGGGCGCGGCCTGCCGGAGAACTTCGACCTCGAGAAATCCGATCGCCTCGGACTCCAGATCGTGCGGACTCTGCTGGGAGCCGAGCTCGGTGGCTCGCTCGGACTGCACCCGGGAAGCGGAGGCGGTACCGACGCGGTTCTGCGTGTGCCGCTCGGTAGACGTTCTGCGCGTTACTGATTCGAGCCGCGTTAGCGATTCGAGCAGACAAAAAGCCCGGCACCATGTGGTGCCGGGCTGTCGTCTTCGACTGTGCAGAGGGGCTGTTCTCCGCCGCGAGTCGAACGTCTCGGTTCTACCTAGACGGAAGTGCGTGCACGGGTACGTGCGTTACGACGCTTGAGTGCGCGACGCTCGTCTTCGCTCATTCCGCCCCAGACGCCTGCATCCTGGCCGGACTCGAGAGCCCACGACAGGCACTCGGCGGTGACGGGGCAGCGGTTGCAGACAACCTTGGCATCAGCGATCTGAGCGAGGGCCGGTCCACTGTTTCCCACAGGGAAGAACAGTTCGGGATCCTCGTCGCGACAGATTGCGTTGTGGCGCCAGTCCATCTTTTTTCGCTCCTTAATTGGGTGTGTATTCACACCATTTGGTACCAATGAGTTTGTGTGTGCGTCATCAATGTTTCCGCACTGTTACTTGTGAATGCTTTCACGAACTCGCGGTATGTCAATAGGTTTGAACGGGTTCGTGGGCCAACTCACTAATTTGTGACACACCTGACGGCCACCTGGGCGTCACCGGCATTTTACCCGATTTCGACCTTTTGGCACCAGAGTTTTTGCAGGTCAAACGTGTTGCCTGACTCACGTCGCAATCGGTGCGAACACTTCCAGTGCATCCGGGACCGAGGTGAATTCGACCTTTTCACGAAGTCCGATGTAGTCGCCGTCCATCTGGAGTCCGATCGGTCGCGACGATTCGATGGTGATTGTCGGGACGTCGTCGGTGCGTAAGAGGACCTTCGATTTCGGCTCCGCGCCGCGTGCGAGTAGTTGCCGCACAACCCGCAGGGACGGCAGAACTTTGGTGCTCGTCATGGCGAAGATGCCGAGTCCACTGTCGAAGGTCGTTCCCGGATTGGTGTGGACGGGACGCTCTTCCAGATATGTCCACGGGCTCGAGTTCGAGACGAATGCGTAGTGGACTCCGGAGACGGGATCCTGATCGGGAAGGTGGACGGTCAGCGCTGGTTCGGCTCGCTTGGCACGGAAGAACGCCGCGATCGCGGTTCGGACATACCGGGCGGGTGTGGCGGCGTCACCGTTCTTACGGCTGGCGTCGACGGCCTCGCACACATCGGCGTCGAGGCCCATTCCGGCGTTGAACGTGAACCAACGGTTGTCGCAGTGTGCGAGCCCGATTCGGCGCCTGGTCCGTTCGGAGAGGAGGTCGACGAGTTGGTTCGTGGCGTCGATCGGGTCGGCGGCAATACCGAGTGAGCGCGCGAAAACGTTTGCCGAGCCTCCCGGGACGACAGCGATCGTCGGGATCGGACCGACCGGAACCGATTTCATCGACGCGGGATGCGGTGACCCGAGCAGTCCGTTGACCACTTCGTTGACCGTTCCGTCGCCGCCGTGGACGATCACCGAGCCGAAGCCGTCTTCGTGGGCTTCGCGCGCCAGTTCGGCGGCATGACCCCGATGTGTGGTGTGCGCCACAGTAAGTCGCACCCGACTCTCGAGGGCGTGTGCCAACAGGTCACGACCGGCAGCGGTGGTGGAGGTGGCATTGGGGTTGACGATCAGCAGTGCGCGCACGGGGCATGAGCCTATCCGGTGTCGTGTTCTAGGCTGGCCTCGTGCCGAATACCGCCAGTCCGAACGCCCTGCCCAAGACAGTCACATGGGCAGGTGCCCTCGTGACGCTGCAAGGGCTGGTTGCCGCCGGGTTCGCGATCGTCGCAGTGATTCGCGGTGCAACCGGCCACGATCAGAGCGTCACCAACGGATACGGATTTGCCGCGTGGGTCGCGATCCTCGGCGGCGCGGTGTTGGCTGCCGGTATCGCTTTGCTGACGGGCCGCCGGTGGGGCCGGGCAATCGCCGTCGTCGCTCAGCTGCTGCTCCTGCCGGTCGCCTGGTCGCTCCTGACCGATTCGCATCAGGTGCCGCTCGGCATCGTTCTGGGTGTCGTCGTTCTCGGCGCTCTGGGCTGCCTGTTCTCGGCTCCGACGTCTCGATGGATGGCAGCGGAGTACGGAGCGTACGCAGACGAGGTGTCGCCGGAAGAAGGACGCCCGGACGAGACCGACGAGCCGCGGGACAAGTAGGACGGAACGCCTACCCTGCTTCGGTCCTACTCAGCTTCGGCGGCGAGAGCTCCGAGGTGGGTGCCGGTCAGGCGATACGTGGTCCACTCCGTCTTCGCGTCGGCACCGAGTGACTCGTAGAACTTGATCGAGGGGGTGTTCCAGTTGAGCACCGACCAGGACAGCCGGGTGTAGTCGTTGTCGGTGCACTCCTTGGCGAGCGCGGCTAGAAGAGCCTTCCCGTGGCCTGATCCGCGCTGACTGGGCTTGACGTACAGGTCTTCGAGGTAGATGCCGTGAGCGCCGTCCCACGTCGAGAAATTGCGAAACCACAACGCCATGCCGACGACGTCGTCGGCCGAATTCACAGCGACGTGCGCGAAGGCCGTCGCGGCCGGCCCGAACAACGCCTCGCCGATCTGTTCCGCCTTCACGGTGCACTCGTCGAGGGCCTTCTGGTAGTCGGCCAACTCGTAGATCATGTCGGTGATCGGCTGGACGTCTGCGGGCGTGGCGCGTCGGATCATAGGGAGAATCTTAGGCCTCAAGCCTCGACGAGCGGCGGCACGTTGTGATGGACGAGGTGGGTGGCGCCGTGCTCGTAACCGAGAACCGAGTAAGCGCCGGGGGACAAGGCGAAACGCTTTCCTTCCGTCACCGGGAGCTCGAGCCAGCGGGCGATGAGTGCGCGTGAGAAGTGGCCGTGCCCGATCAGGATCACGTCGCGTTCGGGTAGTTGCGAACGCACCATCGACAGCACCATGTCGGTCCGGGCGTGGATCTGATCGGCCTGCTCGCCGCCGGGGCACGGGTGCGTCCAGACGGTCCAATCGGGCACCGTTGCGCGGATCTCGGGCGTCGTGAGGCCTTCGTAATCGCCGTAGTCCCATTCGGACAGTGCATCCCAGGTTCGCTCTTCCGGCAGGCCGGCGAGATCACCCGTCAACTGTGCGCGCAGCCGCGGACTCGTCAGAATCATGGGGTTCCGGAGGTCGAGGGTTCGCAAGCGATTTCCGGTCGCGGTTGCCTGCATCTCGCCGAGCGGAGTCAGCGGAACCTCGGTCCGGCCCGTGTGTTTCCCGGTGCGTGCCCACTCGGTTTCACCGTGGCGCATGAGTACGACGCGAGCACCGAGGGGGATCGACGAGGGGGCGGACTGGGAGGTCATGTCGACCATCATTGCAGGCTGCCTCGCGTGTGTAGCTCGCCTCCTGGCGCGAAGTGCGCAAGGATCTACGTGTGACGACGGTTCTCGCAGTGGCGAATCAAAAGGGCGGCGTGGCTAAAACCACTACCGTCGCTTCTCTCGGTGCGGCTTTGTCCGCGCTCGGACAACGAGTCTTGGTGGTGGATCTCGACCCGCAGGGCTGCCTGACGTTCTCGCTCGGACACAACCCGGATCGCCTCGAGCGTTCGGTCAACGAGGTCCTGGCGGGTGATCTCGACGCGGTCGACGCCGTGCTGAAGACGGACGACGGTATGGATCTCCTGCCGGCCACGATCGATCTCGCGGGCGCCGAAGCGCTGCTCCTGATGCGACCCGGTCGAGAGTTCGCGCTCAAGCGGGCGCTGTCTCCGCTCCTGGGCTCTTACGACGTCATCATCATCGACTGCCCACCGTCGTTGGGTGTGCTCACACTCAACGGATTGACTGCGGCGCAGTCGGTTCTGGTTCCACTGCAATGCGAAACCCTCGCACACCGCGGCGTCGGACAGCTGCTGCGTACGGTTCGTGAAGTCCAAGCCATCACCAACCCGGATCTTGTTCTGCTCGGCGCACTTCCGACTCTGTACGACGCTCGAACCACGCACAGTCGCGACGTGCTCGCCGACGTCAGCGACCGCTACTCCCTGGCCGTTCTGGCGCCTCCGATCCCACGCACCGTCAAGTTCGCCGAGGCGTCCGCGTCGGGCGCGACGGTCCTCGCCGGACGAAAGAACAAGGGTGCGGATGCCTATCGTGAACTCGCGGACAATCTCGTAAAGCATTGGGCTGGAAACGAAGTCGTGACTTTCGCGCCGGAGCTGGCGATCTGAGGAAGGTGAGCTTCTAGCGCAGCGCGAACAAGGTATCGCCGCGCTGTTCCAGAATCGTCTCGCCCGCACTGGCGAGCACGATCGGTGTCGCCGTCTCACCGCGGTCGACTGCGATCATGCGCTGCACCGCTCCGTCCGACGGACTGACGGCTGCAATGCCGCCCGGAACGGGGATGAGCATCTGACCGGCAACCATGCTTCCGGGTCCGGACGTTCCGTTGACGATCCACGTCGGAGCCAGATCGCTCAGGCGCAGGTTGACGGTCTGCGAGCCGGTCCACCACGTGATCGAAGCCTTGTCGGCGTGGGTGCGGGCGCCTTCGGTCACCGTTCCCTCGATCGGATAGTCGACGATCGGATTGCCGGATCCGTCGAAAATGGTGATGCGAGAAACGGTTCCGTTGGCGGCAGGGAGGTAGACGGCCGTCTTTTCGCCGGCCACGGCAAGCAGGCGGGCGCCCTCGGAGTCGAGGAGAATCGCGGATCCGTACTCTTCGGGTTCCTGGGCGTCCTTGGGTGCGGGATTCATCACCGTCAACCTGTTGGAGGCTTCACCGGGGCAGCGCTCGAGTACCGAGACTCGGTTGGCGCTCGACGCAGCGTCGAGCAGCGTGCATCCGGTGCGGGGTTGCTTGTTGGGGTTGACCTTCGCGTCGACCCGGCCGTACTCGAGGGTTCGGACGAGGTCCGAGCGCCACAGCTCCATTCGCTCACTGCCGCGCGAAATCAGGTAGGTGCCGTCCGCTGAAAGGCTGACCGCAGAATCGGCGTCGCTGTTGCGCTGGTCCTTTCGGGCGCCGGTGTCGGCGACCAGCGACGTGACCTGAGAGCAACCGCGATCGTCCTGATAGACGCTGACGACGCGATCCCACGAACCGATCGCGCCGCACAGCGGAATGTTGCGCGCGTATCGCCATACTTCTTCGCCCGTTGCCGGATCGCGGCCGATCACCTCGGAGCCGTCGGCGGTGACGACGGCATTTCCGACGGTGATCGGTGCCGTCGAGTCGGCACTGGGAGATTCCCACGTCTGCTTCAGGATGTCGGGTAACAACACCGACGTCGACAGAGGTGGGAGTGGAGATTCGGCGGTGACCGAGGTGGTTCCGCGCGCATCACTGCGCAACCACACAACGGTCACCGCCACGATTACGGCCAGCGCGATTGCCAGCGCACCGATGACATCTGAGCGAGTACGCCTTTCGGGAGCCAGCACATCGGCAGCTTACTCTGCGGCGCCTGCTGTCGCGGAAGCCGCGGGGCGACGACGCCGACGGCGACGCGGCTTGGCCGCTCCGTCTTCGTCCGAGTTCTCGGCAGCGGTTGCCGCGGGTGCCGAAGGGGGAGCTGTGGTGGCGCCGGCGGTGGTGGACGTCGCGGCGTCGGTCGAAGCGCCGGCGCGGGTGCGGCGACGGGTCCGGTTGCGGCGGGGAGCGGCCTTCTCTTCGTTGCCGTCCGAGTCGGTCGACTTCGGCGCGTCTGCTTTGTCCGTTGCTGCTTTGTCCGTTGCTGCCTTCTCCGGGGCGGCCTTGGCCTTGCGAACAGTGCCCTTGGCATCGGCCGGAATGGACAACTCTTCGTAGAGGTGCGGCGAGCTGGAGTAGGTCTCGACCGGGTCGGGGATTCCGAGGCTCAGTGCCTTGTCGATGAGCTGCCAGCGAGGGATGTCGTCCCAGTCGACCAGCGTGACGGCGATGCCGGTGCGTCCGGCGCGGCCGGTACGACCGATGCGGTGGACGTAGGTCTTCTCGTCCTCGGGGCACTGGTAGTTGATGACGTGGGTGACGTCGTCGATGTCGATACCGCGGGCAGCGACGTCGGTGGCGACCAGAACGTCGACCTTGCCGTTACGGAAGCCCTTCAGCGCCTTTTCACGGGCGATCTGGCCGAGGTCACCGTGGACGGCACCGACGGAGAAGCCGCGTTCCGCGAGATCGTCGGCCACCTTCTGGGCTGTGCGCTTGGTGCGGGTGAAGATCATCGTCGCGCCGCGGCCTTCGGCCTGCAGGACGCGGGCGACCATCTCGGCCTTGTCGAGCGCGTGTGCACGGTAGATGTGCTGGCTGGTGCGATCGTGCACCGCGGAGGATTCGGCCTCTTCGGCGCGGATGTGCGTCGGCTGCGTCAGGAAGGTGCGAGCCAGGGTGATGATCGGGCCGGGCATCGTCGCGGAGAAGAGCATCGTCTGACGCTTGTCGGGGACCATGCCCATGAGGCGTTCGATGTCGGGGAGGAATCCCAGGTCGAGCATTTCGTCGGCCTCGTCGAGGACGAGAACGCCCACCTTGCCCAGGATCAGGTGCGACTGGTTGGCGAGGTCGAGCAGGCGACCCGGGGTGCCGACGACAACGTCGACGCCCTTCTGGAGTGCCGAGATCTGCGCCTCGTACGGACGGCCGCCGTAGATGGGCAGAACCTGGAGACCGCGGTCGCCGACCCGGAGGTACTTGCTGGCGTTCTCGAGGTCGCGGGCGACCTGGATGCACAGCTCGCGGGTGGGAACGATGATCAGAGCGCGGGGCGTGCCGTCGAGAACAGCTGTGCCGTTCTCGGCGGTGACGATGCGATGCAGGAGCGGGACGCCGAAACCGAAGGTCTTGCCCATTCCGGTGCGGGCCTGACCGATGAGGTCGTCACCGGCGAGAGCCAACGGAAGGGTGAGTTCCTGGATGGCGAAGGTGCGCTCGATGCCGATCTCGTTCAGTGCGCGGACGATTTCGTCGCGGACACCGAGTTCGGCGAAGCTCGGGGGTACATGGGTGTCGTCGAGCTGGACGGAAACGGTGTTCTCGGTTGCTTCGTCTTCGTGGTCGACAGTGATCTTGCTCAGGGGACTAGCCTTTCCTCGTGGCGGTACGCACGCACAAGGTAAGGGGCCAGGCCGTAAGTCGGCCGATGTCGATGCCCTCTTTTTCTTCGGTCATGCCTACGCCTCAGCACTGAATTCCACTCGGACGAATTCGAACCGTCCGGAGATCTCGGCGAAGCGGGCGACAACCGTCGATGCAGGTGCGCGCACATTATCGGTGGGGTTCGTGTGAATACAGCCGTCCCGGCTAACCAAATGGCCCGGGGGAACTGGCGAACTCCCAAGACCATTGTAGCTGCACGTTGTCCGTCCCTCGCGATGACATGTCGAAGATCACCGAATCGGACATGCGGTCCTTGCCGGTCGCGTCGGCCGTCGAAGCACTACAGTTCGTAGTCATGGGCGCACACGATCTTGATGCTTCGACGGACGCTGGAACCGGAGGCCGAGTCGCTTCCGATCACCCTGGCGTGATCGATTTGTTTGCCGTTCTCGCGTATGGCGAGATTTCGGCGTTCTACCGCTTGGCGGAGGACGCACAAATGGCACCGGACCTGCGAGGCAAGGTGGCGTTCGCCAGCATGGCCGCCGCCGAGATGGACCACTTCGAGACTCTGGAAACGGCGTTGACGGAACGTGGCCACGAGATCTTCGCCGTCATGGACCCGTTCGTTCGAGCTCTCGACAACTACCACGCGTCGACGACACCGTCGACGTGGCTGGAATCGCTCGTGAAGGCGTACGTCGGCGACGGAATCGCTGCCGACTTCTATCGCGAGATCGGGCACTCCCTCCCGGCGGATGTCGCGGAAATCGTCGAGGACGTGCTGTCCCAGACGGGCCACTCGGAGTTCGTGGTGCTCGAGGTGAAGGCAGCAGTGGAGGCCAGTACTCGCGCAAAGGACCGGTTGATGCTGTGGGGACGCCGTCTTCTGGGCGAAGCAATCACGCAGGCACAGTTCGTGCTGGCGCAGCGTGAAGATCTCACCGATCTGGTGATCTCCGCCTCCGGCGACCTCAACGGAGTTGTCGCGTTGTTCGACGGCATGCAGGCAAAGCATGCCGAGCGGATGGCGATTCTCGGACTCGTCTAGGTGCCTGTTCGCTCTGGGCACAGCGTGCAGAGGAGCGTGGGCGGTCGTTGCTGCATTAGCCTTGCGTCGACAACGGATGTAATTCACGAACAGTTCGGAGGTTGACCGTGGAGGTCAAGATCGGTGTAATCGACAGCCCGCGTGAGCTCATCGTCAACAGCGAACAGACCCCTGACGAGGTCGAGACACTGGTCGCGGCTGTCCTCGGTGGCCGCGAGCCGGTTCTGGCTCTCGTCGACGACAAGGGCCGCAAGTTCCTGGTGCAGGCTTCTCGTGTGGCGTACGTGGAGATCGGTCCGTCCGATATCCGCAAGGTCGGATTCGCGCCTACCGTCTGACGCGTAGCTGTAACAGCAGAATGGGCGGGCAGTCGTGAGACTGCCCGCCCATTCTCGTTCGGGTTCCGGTTACTTCGTTTCGGCTTGCAGCGGCACGTGTGAGAGACCGCCCCACGCGAGGGTCACGGTGATTTCCACGGCTTCTTCCTTCGGGATCGGCCGCGCGGCCTCGAGCCAGTACCGCGCAGTGAACTGGCTGGCACCGACAAGACCGACCGCAAGGATGCGCGCGCGGTACGGATCGAGTCCGGAATCCTGACTCACCAGGTCGAACACGGCGTCGACGCAGGCTTCGGTGGCTTGTTCGACGCGTGTCTGGACCTGAGGTTCGCCCATGATGTCGGACTCGAACACCAGGCGGAAGCCCTGGGAGTCGTTGTCGACGAAGTCGAAGAACGCCTGGACCGCGGCGCGGACACGCTGTTTGTTGTCCGTCGTCGATCGCAGGGCCTGGCGTACACCCGAGATGAGGCTGTCGACGTAACTCTGCAGGACAGCGACGTACAGTTCGAGTTTGCCTGGGAAATGTTGGTACAGAACTGGCTTGCTGACACCGGCACATTCGGCGATCTCGTCCATGCCGGCCGAGTGGTACCCGTTCGCAACGAATACCTCACTTGCAGCTGCGAGGAGCTGGAGGCGGCGCGCATCGCGGGGGAGGCGGGTGCTGCGACGTGTTCCGGCAGGCTTGCCAGCCGTTGTACCGCGATCGGAGTCAGTCCGATCCGCGAGTTCTGTCATGTCGCTTCCAATCTGAGCAAAAGTAATTCGGTCGGCGCGCGGATCCGCGAGTCGCGTGTGCGTACCCGCCAGTATCCTCCGTCACACCGGTCGTAGCCGAATGAACGATACCGTGTGTCGCCCGGGCGAGTCGCGCGTGCCTCGGTGAGCGAGACCAGCGGTCTTTCTCGTTACAGGACGGGCTGCCATGACACGCCAGGACCAGCAAGTTTCGGTCAGCCCGGGCGAGCGACTTGCCGTGTGTGAGATTCTGGACGACGTGACTGACCCAGGGGGACCGCGCATGCGTGGACGAACTACGCAGAACCCTGAACGTGAGGAACGTCGAATGCGTAGCGGAACTGGAGCGCCTCGCGACGAACGTCGGCCGGAGGTGCCGGATGATCGTGCCTACGGCGAACGCGACTATCGCGGCATTTCCTCCCATCAGCCTTTGCGCGCCCAATGGGATCCGACCAAACGAGAAGTGGGCCGAACCCCGCGTAATCCGCGACCGGACCGGGCAGCGCGAAAGCAGAGCAAGCTCGGGCGCTTCGTCTCGACCTACGGTTGGCGGGCCTACGCGATTCCGGTTCTCGTGGTGCTCACCATTCTTGTGATCGTCGATGCGGTACGGCCGGACGCCACAGACTCCGCGAGCAAGACGTCGGCCACCGCCGACCTCGCGCACAGCACCGACGGAACCGATGTCATCGGTGCCCCACCGGCCGGAGACGGAACTTTTGCTTCGTCGATACCGTCCGGTGCCCTTCCCGACGGTGGTCCGTTCACCGTCGCGGGGGGTGGAACGTGGCACGTCGTACCAGGTACGACGGGCAAGGTCGGACAGGGAACCGAACGCGAGTTCACGTACACGGTCGAGATCGAGGACGGCGTCGACACGACCGGCTTCGGCGGAGACGAATCGTACGGACGCATGGTCGACCAGACACTGGCCAATCCGAAGAGTTGGACCAACGATCCCAAGGTCGCGTTCCGGCGCGTCGACGCCGGCGAGCCGGACTTCCGGATCTCCTTGACCTCACAGATGACGATCCGCGAAGGCTGTGGATACGAAATCGAACTCGAAGGATCCTGCTACAACCCGAGCATGGACCGAGTCCTGCTCAACGAACCGCGATGGGTGCGAGGCGCCATTTCGTTCCAGGGCGACATCGGCTCGTATCGGCAGTATCAGATCAATCACGAGGTCGGCCATGCCATCGGATACGCCGCTCATCAGCCGTGCGAGACCGAAGGCGGACTCGCACCGATCATGATGCAGCAGACCTTCGGAACCGCGAACAACGACATCGCTAGGCTTGATCCCGAGGGCGTCGTTCCGATGAACGGACTCACGTGCCGCTTCAATCCGTGGCCGTACCCCCGAGCGTGACCGGATCGAGAATCCCTGATCTCGTCTTGAACTAGGAGTGTTTCGCGGTGTCTGCAACACCCGTCGTATTGCCACCACTGGTGGAGCCGGCAGCCGAGTTGAGCCGGGAGGAAGTTGCCCGATACAGCCGGCACCTGATCATCCCGAACGTAGGCATGACCGGTCAGAAGCGGCTCAAGAATGCACGAGTCCTGTTCATCGGCGCCGGTGGATTGGGTTCACCGGCACTGCTCTATCTCGCGGCCGCAGGAGTGGGCACCATCGGGATCGTCGAGTTCGACGAGGTCGACATGTCGAACCTGCAGCGTCAGGTGATTCACGGACGCTCCGACGTCGGACGCCCGAAGGCGCTCAGTGCGAAGGAGTCGATTCTCGAAATCAACGAGCACGTCCACGTCCGGTTGCACGAGTTCCGCCTGGACAACTCCAACGCGGTCGAACTGTTCTCCGAGTACGACCTGATCCTGGACGGTACGGACAACTTCGCGACGCGGTACCTCGTCAACGATGCTGCCGTCATCGCGGGAAAGCCGTACGTGTGGGGCTCGATCTACCGCTTCGAAGGGCAGGTCTCGGTCTTCTGGGAAGACGCCCCGGACGGCGCGGGACTGAACTATCGCGATCTTTACCCGGAGGCGCCGCCGCCAGGCATGGTCCCCTCGTGCGCCGAGGGTGGTGTGCTCGGAGTCCTGCCTGCGACCGTCGGTTCGATCATGGCGACCGAGGCGGTCAAGCTCATCACGGGGATCGGCGAACCGCTTCTCGGACGCCTGATGATCTACGACGCACTTGCGATGACGTTCCGGACGATCCGCCTTCAGCGTGATCCGACCCGCGTGCCGGTCACCGCCTTGATCGACTACGACGCGTTCTGCGGTGTCGTGTCCGAAGAGGCGAGTGCCGCTGCTGTCGGTTCGACGATCACGGCGCCCGAACTGGAGGCCATGATCGGCGAGGGACGGTCGATCGAGCTGGTCGACGTACGAGAACCTGTTGAATGGGACATCATGCATCTGCCGGGGGCCGTGCTGATCCCGAAGGACCGCATCCTGTCCGGTGAAGCTCTGGCGACGTTGCCGCAGAACAAGCAGATAGTGCTGTACTGCAAAACCGGCATTCGTTCCGCCGAGGCACTGGCATTTCTCAAGAACGCCGGTTTCTCCGACGCGGTCCACGTTCAAGGCGGCGCGATCGCCTGGGCGAACCAGGTGGATGCGAGTCTGCCGGTCTACTAGGCGCGCCTCGCGGGAGGCGGCGCCGCGCACCGGTAGCGTTGGGGTGTGAGCACAGGCCAACCTCCCCAGCACGTGTGCTCCACCTTCGGCCTCCGTGAAGTCGATCCCATCCCACTCGGTGCGGATTGGGACGGCGGGTGGCTGTGTGGAGACGTCGTCCTTTCAGCAGTCGCGGATCATGCCCGCGCAGCGTGGTCGGCGAAGGTGCGAGAGAACCTCGAAGTCGACGGCGTTCGGCTGGCTCGACCGGTGCGTTCGACCGACGGTCGTTACGTCGTCTCGGGCTGGCGTGCCGACACCTTCATCGTCGGATCGCCGGAACCACGTCACGACGAAGTGGTCTCGATGTCCTGCCGACTGCATGCGGCGACGGCCTCGCTCGAGCGCCCGCGCTTCCTTGCGCAACCGCCCGTGCCGCCGTGGGCCGAGGTCGACGTATTCGTCGCCGCTGATCGCGCGGCATGGGAAACGGTTCCGCTGAGGATCGCGAAGGGCGTCGAGCAACTCGAGACGCCCACTCCTGACGGTCGCAAAAGTCTGGAACTGATCGCCGGGCTCGCTACTTTGCGTAAGCCGGTGCAGAGCCCGGACCAGCTCGTGCACGGCGATCTGTTCGGGACAGTGCTGTTCTCGGGCAGTATGGCGCCCGGAATCACCGACATCACGCCGTATTGGCGGCCGGCTGCGTGGGCCGCCGCCGTCGCTGTGGTCGACGCGATCTCGTGGGGCGGTGCCGACGAGGCACTGGTCGGCCGGTGGGAAGATCTCCCCGAGTGGCCGCAGATGCTTCTACGTGCGGTGATGTTCCGCTTGGCGGTTCATGTTCTGCATCCTCGCTCGACGGCGGACGCGTTCCCGGGGTTGGCCCGTACGTCCGACATCGTGCGCTTGCTGCTCTAGATCGGGGCGCCGGTACCGAAGTCCGAGACCAGGCCCTCGAACAACTCGCGTGCGGCGTTCGAGGCGGCCACGGTGTTCCCGTCGACGACAGCGTTGACGAGGTTCGCGTGCTGCGAGTGGAATCCCTCGCCGGTCGCGTC
This sequence comes from Rhodococcus sp. RCBS9, assembly GCF_029457415.1. Taxonomy (NCBI): domain Bacteria; kingdom Bacillati; phylum Actinomycetota; class Actinomycetes; order Mycobacteriales; family Nocardiaceae; genus Rhodococcus; species Rhodococcus sp. RCBS9. Next base: position 4,964,421 of record NZ_CP120422.1, read on the forward strand.
GATGTGTTGTTGGATCGTGGTCTCGATGACCGGGAGCAGGGAGTCGTAGAACTCCAGGTAGACCTCGTTGTGGCTGGCCGCGACGATTGCTCGGTGCAGGGCGACGTCCGCGGTGGTGGCGGCGTCGACGTCCTGACCCTCCCATGACGCGGTGCGAAGCTCGAGTAGCCGCGTCAGTTCGGCGATGTCGTCTTCGGTTCGCCGTGCGGCGGCCAGGGTGGCCGCGGTGATGTCGAGTGCGCGCCGTAGTTCGAGTACATCCCGCTGGTGGGCACCGGCAAAGTAGTTGCCGAGAGTGCCACCGAGGTCGGAGACGGCAACGACGTAGGTGCCCGATCCCTGACGACGTTCCAGCATTCCGGCGTGTACGAGCGCCTGGACCGCCTCGCGCACGGTATTGCGACCGGTCCCGGTCAGCTCCGACAGTTCCGGTTCGGTGGGGATTTTGGAACCGATCGGCCAGGTTCCGCTCCGGATCTCGTTGCGGAGTTGTTCGGTGACCTGCGAGATGAGACTTGCGCGTCGAACGGGTTGCACGTGGTTGTTTCCTCGGGTCCGGGTAAGTGGTGTGAATGTGACGTTAGATTACCGCGCTTGTGCGAGTTCGTCCGGTCATCCTATGATTTGCCGGTGACTGCTCAACTGGAGAGAACCGAAACCCGCTCGTTGATACAAGGCCGTGTGCTCGTCTTCGCTGCGATTGCGATGTCTGCGCTCGTACTTCGACTTGCGGTGACCTCGTTCTCGCCCTTGGCGGCCGAGATTCGCGACGAGATCGGCTTCTCCGCCTCGATCGTCGGTGTCTTCGGCATGGTTCCGACCGCAATGTTCGCCATCTTCGGTCTCGTCACTCCCGCCATCGCGAAACGTATCGGGCTCGAGCGGACGGCCCTCGTCGCGATGCTCATGGCCGGCGTCGGAATGCTGTTGCGCGCCATGATGTCTCAGACATGGTCGTTGCTGGCCCTCTCGGCTCTGGCGCTGGCAGGCATGGGAATCGGCAATGTCGTGATCCCGCCGTTGGTCAAGCGGTACTTCTCGGATCGCCTCGCCACCATGAGTTCGGTCTACATCGTGGCCGTGCAGATCGGCACCATCGTTCCGGCGTTCGTCGCAGTCCCGGTTGCCGACGCCTTCGGGTGGCGGTTCTCGATCGGCTGGTGGTCCGCCTTCGGCTTCGCCGCAGCAGTGCCGTGGTTGATCACCCTCGCTCGCTCGCGCAAGGCTCGCGCGAACGAAGCCGGGTCCGTCGAGAATGCATCGGATTCGGTTGCGGCAGTGGCAGAACAGCCACGCGGTCAGGTCTGGCGTTCTCCCGTGGCCTGGGGGATGGCCGGCATGTTCGGCATGACCTCACTGATCACGTATTCGATGTTCACGTGGATTCCCTCGATCCTTCGTGACGCCGGAGCCAGTGATGCCTTCGGCGGAACGATGGTCGGAATGTTCTCGGTGATCGGGCTCGTCGCAGCTTTCGGTGCACCGACGCTGTGCGCCCGCATGGCCAATCCCTTCCCTGTCGTGATCGCGTGTGCCGTCTGCTACCTGGTCGGCATGGGCGGGTTGTACTTTGCCCCGATGGCGGCGCCGGTCGTGTGGGTTGTCGTCCTGGGCCTCGGTCCGAGCACGTTCCCGATGTCGCTCACGCTGATCAACCTGCGTACTCGTTCGCACATCGGTTCCTCGGCACTGTCCGGCTTCACCCAGGGCATCGGCTACTCCGTTGCCTGCCTCGGTCCGCTCCTGTTCGGCGTTTTCCACGACGTGTCCGGTGGATACGCTGCGCCGTTCGGCCTGCTCGTCGTCGCTGTGATCGTGGTGCTCCTGGGCGCCTACCAGGCATGCAAGCCTCGGATGCTCGAGGATTCCTGGCACGCACCTGCGAAAAACTAGCTCACACCCGGTCTTGTTACCGGGTGAGGATCAATTGACTTCGCGGTCATCGCACGCAGCACCGGCGCAATAACCGTTTTCTACCTTTGGGTCTCCAACATATTCAGGAGGCCCTGGTGAGTCATTACATCGAGCATTGGGATGCAGAGGACGTCGACGCCTGGGAATCCGGCGGCAAGGACATCGCGAAGCGGAACCTGATCTGGTCAGTGGTAGCCGAACACGTCGGCTTCTCGATCTGGTCGATCTGGTCCGTGATGGTGTTGTTCATGCCGACGGATATCTACGGCATCGACGCGGCCGGAAAGTTCTTCCTCGTCGCAGTGCCCACGCTTGTCGGGTCGGTCCTCCGCATTCCCTACACGGTTGCCACCGCACGGTTCGGCGGTCGTAACTGGACCGTCATGAGTGCGCTGTTCCTCTTCGTACCAACACTTCTCACGCTCTACCTGATGATGAACCCGGGTGCGTCGTACACCACGTTCATGTTGGTAGCGGCCACTGCAGGTATCGGCGGCGGCAACTTCGCGTCGTCGATGACCAACATCAATGCCTTCTACCCGCAACGCCTCAAGGGGTGGGCGCTCGGTCTCAATGCCGGCGGCGGCAACATCGGTGTACCGATGATCCAGCTGATCGGTCTGCTGGTGATCGCCACCGTCGGTAACCGTGCTCCGTGGATCGTGTGCGCTGTCTATCTCGTGTTCATTGCGGCCGCTGCCGTCGGTGCCGCGCTGTTCATGGACAACCTGGGCAACCAGAAGTCGGACCTGCGCTCGATGGCCAAGGCACTCAAGTTCTCCGAGTCGTGGGTGATCAGCTTCCTGTACATCGGTACGTTCGGTTCCTTCATCGGATTCAGCTTCGCCTTCGGTCAGGTTCTGCAGATCAACTTCCTCGCCGGCGGTGCCACTCCGGCCGCGGCGGCGCTGCATGCAGCACAGATCGCCTTCATCGGACCACTCCTCGGTTCGATCGCCCGGCCGCTCGGTGGCAAACTGGCCGACCGCATCGGCGGCGGCAAGATCACCATGTGGACGTTTGTCGCCATGGCATTCGCGGCATCGATACTCGTGACGGCCGGAACGATGGACGACAACACCGCCGGCGTCGCCAGCGCCGGGATCATGGTGACATTCGTTCTCGGCTTCATCGCCCTGTTCCTGCTCTCGGGCATCGGAAACGGATCCGTCTACAAGATGATCCCGGCGATCTTCGAGGCGAAGGCTCAGAGCTTCGATCACATGGATCGAAGCGAGAAGGCAACGTGGTCGCGCAGTATCTCCGGCGCTCTCATCGGATTTGCCGGTGCGGTAGGCGGTTTGGGCGGCGTCGGTATCAACCTGGTGCTGCGCGCGTCGTACAGCAGCCCCGCGAAGTCGGCGACCATGGCCTTCTGGGTGTTCCTGGCCTTCTACATCGCCTGCATCGCAGTCACCTGGTTCGTCTTCCTGCGCAAGCCGTCGACGCTGACCACAGACGTCGACGAGGCGAAGGTCGCAGTCACGGCGTGAGCGTTCCGCAGAATCTCAGAACTATCTCGTACCTCAGGAAGTAGGCGTCATGAGCAAGTCGGTTGTTGTCATCGGACACGGAATGGTCGGACACCGATTCGTCGAGGCACTGCGTTCGCGCGACGAAACGAACAACTGGTCGGTGACCGTACTGTGCGACGAGCAGTACGCAGCGTACGACCGAGTCGGGCTGTCCTCGTACGTCGGAGCGTGGGACCCCAAGGAATTGGCACTGGCCGGCAACGATTACGTCGGCGACAGCCTGGTCGACCTCCGTGTGGGGGAAGGCGCGCTCGCGATCGACAAAGATGCACGCACGGTCACGACGACAACCGGCGAGACGATCTCCTACGACGCTCTGGTGATGGCGACCGGTTCGTATCCGTTCGTGCCTCCCGTACCGGGGCACGACGGCGACGGATGTTTTGTCTACCGCACCCTCGACGACCTCGACGATATCCGGGCCGCCGCCGAGAAGGCTGGTCCTGGCGCTGTCGGCGTCGTGGTGGGCGGAGGTTTGCTTGGACTCGAGGCCGCAAATGCTCTCTCGCTCATGGGGATGACGGCACACGTCGTCGAACACAATGCGCGATTGATGCCGATGCAGGTCGACGAGGGCGGCGGCGCACTGCTCGCTCGCCTCGTCACCGAACTCGGGCTCACTGTCCACACCGGAGTCGGGACGGCGGGAATTTCGCAGGCCGACAACGGAATCGTGGTCGAACTCTCCGACGGCTCCACCATCGACGCGTCGCTGCTCGTCTTCTCCGCCGGAGTACGTCCGCGTGATCAGCTGGCCCGCGACGCGGGCATCGCAGTGGGGGAGCGCGGTGGCATTCTGACCGACCTCGGCTGCGTGACTTCGGACGAGAACATCTATGCCGTCGGCGAATGTGCTGCGGTGGAAGGCCGTTGCTACGGTCTGGTCGCTCCCGGTTACACGACGGCCGAGATCGTGGCCGATCGTCTGCTCGGCGGCGCCGCGGATTTCCCGGGCGCGGACATGTCCACCAAGCTCAAGCTCATGGGCGTCGACGTCGCCAGTTTCGGTGACGCGATGGCGACCTCACCGGGCGCCCTCGAAGTCGTCCTCAGCGACGCGTCCAAGGGGACGTACGCAAAGCTCGTGGTCTCCGACGACGCGAAGATCCTGCTCGGCGGCATTCTTGTCGGTGACGCATCGGCCTACGCGTCGCTGCGCCCGCTGGTCGGTCGCGAACTACCCGGTGACCCGGCGACATTGATCTCGCCTGCGGGGGAGAAGCCGGGTGCAGGCTCGCTGCCCGACGACGCCGAGGTGTGCTCGTGCAACGCCGTGACGAAGGGAGCCATCTGCGGTGCAATCGCAGCCGGCGCATGCGACATCGCTTCGGTGAAGGCGTGCACCAGCGCCGGAACCACTTGTGGCGGTTGCCTTCCCACCGTGAAGCAGCTGCTGGCCGATTCCGGCGTCGTGATGTCGAAGGCACTGTGCGAACATTTCGCGCAGTCGCGGGCCGAGTTGTTCCAGATCGTCCAGTCGACGCAGACCAGAACCTTCTCGGCGCTGATCGCCAAGTACGGCAAGGGCGCCGGTTGCGACATCTGCAAGCCCGTAGTCGCTTCGATTCTGGCATCGACGGACTCCGATCACATCCTGCACCGCCAGCAGGCGTCGTTGCAGGACACCAACGATCACTTCCTCGCGAACATCCAGAAGAACGGTACGTACTCCGTGGTACCTCGGATGCCGGGCGGCGAAGTCACGGGTGAGCAACTCATCGTCATCGGAGAAGTGGCGCGAGACTTCGGCTTGTACACGAAGGTGACCGGCGGTCAGCGCATCGACTTGTTCGGTGCCCGCGTCGAACAGTTGCCCGCGATCTGGAAGCGCCTCGTCGACGCCGGGATGGAATCGGGTCAGGCGTACGGCAAGTCCCTCCGGACGGTCAAGAGTTGCGTCGGTTCGAGTTGGTGCCGCTACGGTGTCCAGGATTCGGTGGGTATGGCCGTCGACCTCGAGAATCGCTACCGCGGTCTGCGTTCGCCGCACAAGATCAAGTTCGGCGTCTCGGGTTGCGCCCGTGAATGTGCCGAAGCGCGAGGCAAGGACGTCGGCGTCATCGCGACGGAGAACGGTTGGAATCTGTATGTGGGCGGTAACGGCGGACAGTCGCCCAAACACGCTCAGTTGCTTGCCGGAGGCCTCGACGACGCGACCTTGGTCAAGTACATCGACCGCTACCTCATGTTCTACATCCGTACTGCCGATCGCCTCCAGCGCACGGCGCCGTGGGTCGAATCACTCGAAGGCGGACTTGATCACCTCAAGGCCGTGATTTGTGAAGACAGCCTGGGTATCGGCGAAGAACTCGAGGCACTGATGGCCAAGCACGTCGAGGGTTACCAGGACGAATGGGCCGGTGTGCTGGGTGATCCGGAGAAATTGTCGAGGTTCGTCTCGTTCGTCAACGCACCGGAAGAAGCCGACCCGACGGTTGTGTTCGACGAGACCGGAGTGCGCAAGGTTCCGGTCCTGATGGGCATGCCGAGCATCCCCACGCGCCGGTAATAGTCGCGTAACCCGTGGGAAACACGGGATCCGTAGAAACGTAGACAAGAACCCGCGCGACGTTGTCGCCGGATCGACAGGAGGACTTCGATGAGTGTCATCGATGCGCAGATCGCCAAGCTGGATTCGGATCGACTCGAATGGACGTCGGCCTGCCCGCTGAGCCATCTGATCCCTGGGCGCGGAGTTGCCGTGCTTCTTCGCGGCGGCGAGCAGGTGGCACTGTTCCTACTCGAGGACGGCACACTCCGGGCTGTCAGCAACTTCGATCCGTACGGCCGCGCCGCGGTGATGTCTCGCGGACTCGTCGGCGACCGGGACGGTGAGCCGATCGTGGTCTCGCCACTGCTCAAGCAGGCGTTCTCGCTGGTCGACGGCCGGGCGCTGGACGACTCGTCGGTTGCGCTGCCGGTGTACGGCGTTCGCGTGTGGGCTGGAGTCGTTCAGGTACACAGCTTGCAGATGCAGGGTGTTCGCTCGACTGTCGCCGATGCAGTCTCGTGAGTGACGACATGCCGTTGGCTGGATTCACGGTAGGTATCACTGCTTCGCGCCGCGCCGAGGAGTTCGCGACCTTGCTGACTCGTCGGGGAGCGGATGTCGTTCACGCTCCGGCGATTCGAATCATTCCGTTGGCCGACGACCGTGAGCTCGAAAGGGTGACACAGCAGATCATCTCGGATCCTCCCGAGGTGGTTGTCGCCACCACCGGGATCGGATTCCGGGGTTGGCTGGAAGCAGCCGACGGGTGGGGTGAGGCGGAAAATCTCGGATCCGCGTTGGGCTCGGCTCGTCTGCTCGCGCGAGGACCGAAGGCCAAGGGAGCAATCCGCGCGGCCGACCTTCGTGAGGAATGGTCACCGGCATCCGAGTCTTCCGCCGAGGTGCTCGAACATCTTCTGGCAGAAGGTGTCTCGGGAAAGCGGATCGCTGTACAACTGCATGGTGCGACCACCGAGTGGGAGCCGATTCCCGACTTCTGTCAGGTGTTGCGCGAGGCCGGCGCCGAGGTCATCGCGGTGCCCGTCTATCGATGGGAACCGCCGGAGGATCCGACGCTGCTCGACCGGATGATCGACGCCATAGCGTCAGCCGGAATCGACGCCGTCAGTTTCACCAGTGCACCGGCCGTAGCCTCGATGTTGATGCGCGCCGACAAGACCGGGGATCTCGGAGACATTCTCGACGCGATGCGGGGTCCGGTGGCGGCCATGTGCGTCGGCCCGGTCACCTCGGCGCCGCTCGAAGCGTTGAATGTACCGACCACAGCCCCGGCGCGGGCACGTCTGGGCGCGCTCGCGAGACACATCGTCGACGAACTCCCGCAGCGAGCCAACAAGATTCAAGCCGGCGAACACGAAATCAGCATTCGCGGCGGTTGCGTAGTCGTGGACGGTGAAGTGAAGCAATTGCCGCCGGCTGCGATGTCGTTGATCCGCACTCTCGGTGCCAGCCCCGGTCGAGTCGTCTCCCGCGACGAACTGCTGGCTTCTCTTCCCGGCGGCGGCGGCGACACCCATGCCGTCGAGACCGCCGTCGCCCGATTGCGCGCGTGCCTCGGCGCGCCCAAAGCCGTTCAGACGGTGGTCAAGCGGGGCTATCGACTTGCCCTCGACCCCGGCGACTACGTACAGAATCCCGGTGACTATGCAACGCGATGACGATGTCCTCGTCCTGGTAGCTCATGGCACGCGTAGTGCACGTGGCGTGGAAATGGTTGCCGCACTGGCCGACGCCGTCGGCACGCGCGTCGGACGCACGCGCGTTGCCTTTGTCGATGTGCTCGGTCCGTCACCTTCGGAAGTCCTCCGGGACACTCCGGGGCGAGCGATTCTCGTACCGGCGTTCCTGGCGTCCGGCTACCACGTTCACACCGATGTTCGACGCGAAGTGGCGATCAGTGAGCACTCGGCTGTGAGTGTGACGCCCGCACTCGGACCCGATCCGGCGCTTGCACGCGTGCTGCTTCGGCGCTTGACCGAAGCGGGGTGGAATCCGGGTGACGCGACAGTGCTTGCTGCCGCCGGGTCGTCCGATGCGCGGGCGCTGCGAGACGTCGAGCGTGCTGCGCTGATGCTTGCCGAAGCGGCGGGGACTCGTGTCGACATCGGGTACATCGCGACCGGGGAGCCGAAGGTAGCCGATGTTGTTGCAGCAGCACGCGTTCGCGGCGCGAAGCGAGTTTTTGTCGCCTCGTACCTCCTCGCGCACGGGCTGTTCCACGAAAGGTTGCACGCCGCAGGAGCCGATGGTGTGACCGAACCGCTCGGCGTCGATCCGGGAGTGGTGGACCTTGTCGTGAATCGGTATGAGAGTGCGCGAAGGGAACTAGTATCGCTGCATGACGTCTCACTCCGTAACGCCGACGTATGCCGACCTGGTCGCAGCAGTTCGTGAATCCGACGTCAAGGCACAGGCTCTCATCGGTGCACTGACCGAAGAGCAGGCGCGGGAGCCCTCCGGGCTCCCCGGGTGGAGTCGGGGACACGTCGTGACGCACATGTCGCGCAACGCCGACGCGCTGGGCAGATTTGTTGCCGGCGTGCAGGGCGGCGAATCGGGGGAGATGTATCCAGGGGGGCCGGATGCGCGCAATGCTGCAATCGAAGAGGGCGCAGATCGCCCGGCTGAATTGTTGGCCCTCGACTACCGCTTCTCGGGAACGAGGCTGGTCGACGCGTTGTGCGAGATCCCGACAGATCGACTGGACACACCGGTGCCGTGGCGCAAACCTGTGACGGCATTCGATCTACCGATCCTGCGCTGGAACGAGATCGAGATTCACCTGATGGACCTCGACATCGGTTACACCTGCCACGACTGGCCTGCCGAGTTCGTGGAATTCACTCTCGCCAGTCAGTTGGGCGCACTGGAGACGGCGGTCCCGGGTGTACGAGTGCCGTCACTGTCCGACGCGGAGACCTTGGCCTGGTTGGTTGGGAGGCCGACGAGGGTGGGGCTGCCGACTCTCCCTGCCTGGCCGTTCTGAGATGCAGCCGTTCTGAGATGCAGCCGTTCTGAGAGTTAGAACAGGGTGGGGGCGCTCACGTCGTTGCGTGCTTGGGCCAATCGCGCACTCCACCTTTTCACCAACCACATCTCGACGATCTCGGGTTGGGTGCCGGCGGCATAGGCCCAGCTGTCGAGAAGTTCGCAGTACCGGCGGTAGCGACGCGTCGTGAAGCCGGTGACGGAAGGATCCTCGAGCCAGCCCTCGTGGATGAGCGTCGAGACTCCGTACTGGTCGATCATCTGAGCGCGTCGGCCTTCGTCCTGTACGCCCACTGCCCACATGAAAGCGGCCATCAGCGATACCCCGACACCGGGGGTGAGTGGCCACCCGGACCAGGTGTCGCGCCGGACGACGGGCATCGACTTGTTTTTCGAGCAGTGATCGAGAATGGCTGTGATCTGGGTCAGCGGATCCTCGTCCTCGCGGTGATGGGGATTGAAGACGTTGGGGAACCGCCGTGTGAACCGTCGGCTCTCGTGCGAGCCCTGCCAGGCCGCGCAGAGAAACAGTAGTCCGAGGCCGTCGTGCTGGGCGACAACGAGATCGCTCGACGGGCGAAGGTCGTTGCGTTGAACGATGGCTCGGCCTTCGGTGATCACTTTGCCGTCGAGATCACGCCCGCGCAGGCTGATGGTGTGGCCGGCGTCCTTCAGGTGGGCGTTCCACCAATCCAGGTCGACGGTGGCTTCGTCGTCGAGGACGTGCAGTGGAAAGGTGCGGGAGCGGCACCACTCGACCAATGCGTCCGGCGGTTCGAATCCTTCGTCGACACGATTCATGGCGCGATGATCCCACGAGTCGCCGACAGTAATTCGTGCGACGCGCAGTCCACCGGGATGGAACCGGACACTCGCGGTACGCTCCGCTCATGAAATTCGCGTCCTCGCAGGTGCGGTCGGCGCTGTGGACGGTAGCCATCGCTTTGGCGGCCACGAGTCTGAGCGGATGTATCGGTGCCGTCGATCGGATGGATTTCGACAATCAGATGCGCGAACGTGGCGGTGGGATGACGTCGGAGTTGGTGCGAGGCGGGTTCGACAGCCTCGCACATAGATACGGCGTCGACGCGGTATCGGTGACCAGCATCGACATCAGCCCGATCGAGACGCTCGGAGTCACCGTTCGAGACCCCGGGAAGCCGACCCAGCTCGACAGATTCTCTTTCGACGGAGTCATTCTCGGCGAGCCGAGCCCCGTGCAAGTCAGTGTCACCGACGATCTCGATGCACGATCGTTCACGCTGGATCAAGTGCCGGCATTGACGAACCTCGAGAAGTTGGTCGACGACGCGCTGGAGAACAGCGGTGTCGACGACGGCGAAGTCACCGGGATCTCGGTCAGTCGCACCGAGGCGATTCGCGCATCCGTGATGGTGGAATCTCCACGCTCGCGGGCGCTGGTGGTCTTCGAGCCTGACGGAACTCCCTTCCTGGTGCACCCGCTGTGAGCCGCCGTATCGCTCCGTTGGTGATCTCGGTAGTGGTGATCGTGGTCGTGGGAATCTTTGCTGCACTACTGTCTTCGGTGATCTGGCCAGGACAGGTCGCTCATTTGGCGCCGATTTTCTGTGAAGCTCCCACATCGAGCGCGATGGTCGTCTCGGATACCTTTTCCGACGGCGACGGTACGTCCACCAATTTCACGCTGTACTGCGTCGGACCGCGCGGTCAGACCGTTGATGCCGGCTGGTTGCTGCCGTTCTTAGTGCTGTGGGGCGTGTATTCGCTGGTGCTTGCGACAGTGGTCGGCGTGGTCGGGGTCAACCGGCGTAGGCGCCCAAACGACTGACCCGATCAGCGTGGGAGGACAACCACTTCGGCGACGGCACCGTCTTCCGCGTGTGGCGGAACGAGTGCAAACGCGGAGCGCCCGATCAACCCCGCCAGGTGTGCGGTACGTACAGACGGTTCGGCGCGCCAGCGACCGTCGGCGGATTGTGTGACCGGCAGTAGGCGTACCGCATCGGAAGTCACCGCAGCGGCGTTCTCGATGATGCCGAGCAGTGGCGGTGGTGTGTCGCTTCCCGTCAAGGCGGCCACGACGGTGGGCAGCATCGTCAACAGGGTGGTCACTGCGGCGTACGGGTTGCCGGGGAGGCCGAGAACCACCCGACCACTGGGCAGGACAGCCGTTATCTGAGATCCGCCCGGGCGCGAGGCGACTCGCCCGACAATCGTGCGAGCGCCGAGTCGATCGAGCGCACTGCGCATTTCGTCGGCAGCGCCGCCGCCCGTCGCACCAATGACAACAAGCAGGTCCTGTTCAGTCGCATCCGCCAGTACACGCTCGAAACTGTCGGCCGTGTCCCTCAGGTGCGAATTCGCCACGCACCGTACGCCGTTGCTTTCCAATAGGTAGGGGAGAATCCCACCGACGGAGTCGCGGGTCTGACCTTCACGCAGTGGACCGGTCCGCCGGATCTCGTCGCCGGTGACTGTCACGCGTGCCCGTACCGGACCACGGACGAGGGCGTCGAACACTTCACCGCTGGCAGCTGCGGAGACCACCGCCGGAGTCACCGCGGTACCAGTCGGGGCGATCGTGAATCCGGTGGTCCAATCTTCCCCTCGTGGTCGAGCGTCGTTGCGGTGCGGCGCATCCGGCAGTCTCCGTACCATCCGAGATGGCTCGTCGACGGACAGATACTCGTCACGAATCACCGAGGTGGCGCCGAGGGGCAGGTGTGCTCCCGTGGCAATGCGAATCGCTTCGCCTTCACCGAGTTCGAGTTGCCCGTCGGCGCCCGCGATACGGATCTCGGTGCGGATTCGCCAGGGACCCTCGCCGGAGACGGCGTACCCGTCCATCGCCGAGACATCGGATCGAGGAAGATCACCCAGGGCGACGAGAGGCTGCGCGAGCGTTGCTCCGAGACTGTCGGCGAGGGCGGCCCGGTGTGGTGACAATGCTGTCAGTGAGTTCCTGACGGCGGCGCGGGCTTGCTCGATCGTCAGGCGCGGATGGTTTCGCGCGCGGTCGATGTCCGCCGGTGTGTCGCAGTCAGTGGTACCAGCGACACGCAGCGTCGAGAACGGTTCGGTGACAATCGCTTTCATAGGTTGATTCTCCAACCCCGAACTCTCCCGCAATGTGGACAGGCGTTGCCGGAGCTCGCGAAATGTCCACGCGGAGAGCAGGAATTGGGTTCGGTTGTTCTCGTCCACGGCACACGTCACCGGACTGTCCGTCGACGTGGCAGCTATCAAAGCGTCGACTGATACGGCCTCGATGTGCGGCAGATCGGACGCCAGGACCACCACCACGGCGTCGTCGGGTAACCGGGTCGCAGACAATCCGGCCCAGATCGCCTCGACAGGGCCGGCTCCGGCCGGAGTTTCCTGAGTTTGAGTGATGCCAGGATCAAGTTCAGGGCGATGTGGACCGACCACGACGACGGCGTCCAGATGCGCCGTCGCTGAAAGCGCGATGTCGAGGAGCCTGCGGCCGTGAACGAGCAGGCCGGGTTTGTCGACACCACCCATTCGGGTCCCGCGACCACCCGCCAGAATGAGGGCGGCTGTCGGCGGCGTGACGGTCATACCTCCATGCTGCCCCATCGCCCGCGTCACGACGACCGGTGACACGTGAATCAGAAGTGATACCGAGCTTTCTTCAGGTCGATCCGACCGTCCTTGATCGGCACGCCTTCGAGTTCGAGCTTGGCGATCTGACGATGAGCCAGGTGCGCCGACGGTTTGCCGGAGGCGCCGAGAACCCGATGCCACGGCAGGTCGGCAGAGTCCGTTCGCATGATCCAACCGACCGTGCGAGCACTGGAAAGTCCTGCAGCATCAGCGATATCGCCGTACGTCGCCACGAAACCGGCCGGAATCGACGCGATGAGGCGCCGTACCTCTTCGATCTGCTCTTCGGTGGTGGCTGCCATGTCGGTTCCTTCAGAGCATGCTGCGAACGAGGGCGGCGACTTCGTCGGCCCGCACGTGCGGGACCATGTGGTCACAGTCGAATTCGACACCGGTCAGATTTTCACCGAGGTGCTCGGTGAGTGCTGCCCGGAGCTCGGCGGTGACGTACGGCGGTTGGACCTTCATCGCCTGAACCAGCACGGTGGGCATCGACGACGGAGGCAGCACGATCGGGCGAGCGAGTTCGCCCCACCCGGTCACGATCGCGGGCGTGGACAGGCGCCAGTTGACGCGTCCGTTGCCCAGTTCGATCAGGTGTTCCGCCATCTCGACGTCGAGGTCCTGGGTGGGAACCTCACCCCACGAGCCGTGAATCTTCTCGGAGTATGCCTCTGCCGCATCGGTGTAATCCGGTGAGCCGATTGTGAGTTCGGCCACTTCCTGCATGAAAGTCGGATCCAACCCGATCGCCGGGTCGAGCAGGACGAGCCCACGAACGCGTTCCGGTGCGGTGGCCGCGAGGTGCAGCGCCAGCATTCCGCCGAAAGAATGCGCGACGATCACCACCGGTCCGGTGGCATGTTCGTCGAGCGTCTCCAGCAGGCTCGCCACGTGGGATTCGATGTTCCACGGAGGAGCCCAGGTCGAGCGTCCGTGACCACGCAGATCGGGCGAGATCCAGCGCGCTTGGGGCAGTTGGTTCTCGGCCATCGACTGCCAACGTCGGCCGTGACCGGTCAGACCGTGCAGCGAAAGGATCTCCGGTGCCCCGACGGGTCCGTAGAGATACGTATGGAGTGCAGACACGAGGTCAATCATGCCGGAAGCAGGCGATGTGTGAGTTGTCGGTGCGCTCTGGTGGAATGCCTGGGTGAGTGAGACGGCAACACGCAGCAAGGTCACCATCCCGCGGGCGCGGTTGGTGCACCGAACTGCGCCGTCTCCGATACCCCGAACATGGGACGGAGGGACGGCCCGGCTGTTCGCGCCGCCGTCCGAGGATCCTTTCCAACTCGCGTTCGGCCCTGTTTCATTCGGCTCGGGGGCCGCCTGGAGTCCCTGGCAGGTACTCGGCAGCCCCGGAACGGGCAAGACGTCCCTTCTCGTGGATCTGGCAGTGCAGAAGATCTCCGGTGGCGAAGATCCTGAATCGGTCCTGGTGCTCACCCAGTCGCGCCGGGCAGCGACGCAGGTCCGCGAGCAGATCACGGCCGGGTTGCTCGGGTACGAACAAGAACGCGGACCGCAGGCAACTCGTGAGCCGTTGGTCCGCACCGTTCACTCGTACGCCTTTGCCGTACTCCGGCTTCAAGCCGCAGCGCACGGCAACGCGCCGCCACGCCTGATCACCGGCGCCGAGCAGGACTCGGTGCTCCGAGAGATGTTGCGCGGCGACATCGAAGACGGTGCGCTCCGGTGGCCGGAGCGCCTGCGACCCGCATTGGGTTTGAACGGCTTTGCCGTCGAACTTCGAGATCTGATGCTGCGAGCGAACGAGCGCGGACTCGGTCCCGAAGATCTGGTCAAGCTCGGCAAGAAGCGTGGCCGTCCGGAGTGGGTGGCGGCCGGGCGGTTCGCCGAGGCCTACGAGCAAGGCGTGCTGCTACGCGGCAGTGTCGGTGTCGAGGCTCCGGAGGCGACGGCGCCGGCACTCGACGCGGCCGAGTTGATCGGTGCGGCATTGACCGCGTTCGCCACCGATCCCGAATTGCTTCGCTCCGAGCGCGCTCGGATCCGGCACCTACTCGTCGACGACGCACAACATCTGGATCCGCAGGCGGCGCAGCTGGTTCGGCTGATCGGAACCGCAACTGCGGGCACGGTCATCGCCGGTGATCCCGATCAGTCGGTCTTCGGGTTCCGCGGTGCGGATTCGGCGTTCCTACTCGGACTCGCCGAGCGCGGAGACGAGCGCCAGATCGTCCTGCCCACCACGTTTCGCAACAACGCCGACGTCGCGTCGATCGCGGCCAAGATCGCTGCGCGGCTGCCCGGCAACCTTGCTCATCGCATCGCGGTTCCATCCGATCTCACCGATGAGGAGCCGGGGCGGGCGTCGGTGCGGGTTCTCGGTACGACGGCCAAAGAAGCGGCAGTCGTCGCAGATACCTTGCGCCGGGCGCATCTGCTGGACGGGATTGCTTGGTCCGACATGGCCGTCATCGTTCGGTCGGTCCCGCGCACTCTCGCCCCTCTCCGGCGAGCGCTGCTCGCGGCCGGGGTACCCGTCACGACCGCTGCCACCGAATTGCCGCTGGCCAGGCAACACGGAGTGTCCGGCCTGCTGCTGGTCCTTCGGGCGCTCGGCGGCGATCAGTTCACCGGCGACGACGCGCTTGCCCTGATGGCCGGTCCCATCGGCGGCGCCGAGCCGGTCACCCTGCGCCGGTTGCGTCGTGGCCTGCGCCGGGTCGAGTTGGCATCGGGAAGTGATCGGGACTCCTCGGAGTTGTTGCGGCTCATTCTGATCGACGAGGATCGTGCGCAGTCCAAGCGCCTCATGGGCAAGTTGACAGACGTCGAAGCTGCGGCACTCAATCGCGTGCTGTCGGTCCTTCGCAAGGCCCGAGTGCCTCTCGAGCGAGGTCTCGGGGTCGAAGAAGTTCTGTGGGCGGCATGGCAGGCGACGGGGCTGGAACGACGCTGGGCGGCTGCGTCGGCGCGCGGCGGACCTATCGGCTCACAGGCCGATCGTGACCTCGACGCAGTCGTCGCACTTTTCGACGCGGCCGCCAACTACGTCGACCGGTTGCCGCGTTCGCAACTCGCCGGTTTCGTCGACTACTTGACTAGCCAGGAGATACCGACCGACTCGCGGAGCCGATCGGTCATCACTCCCGACGCCGTCACCGTGGTCAGCGCTCACGCCGCGGCGGGTCGCGAATGGGCGGTCGTGGCGGTGGCGGGTGTGCAGGAGGGGCTCTGGCCGAGTTTGCGGGCACGCGGATCGCTACTGCGTACCGAAGCGCTGATCGACCTGGTCAACGGAGTCTCCGACGGCAGTGACTCGGCTGCCGAACGACTCTCGCGAACCGCACCGCTTCTGGCCGAAGAACGCAGGTTGTTCCTGGTTGCCTGTAGCCGTGCTCGTCGCCGTCTGCTGATCACCGCAGTCGAATCGGCTTCGGGGGACACCGACTTGGTGCCTTCGCGGTTCGTGGACGAATTGATCCGTGGTGACGCCTACTCGGACGATCCGTCCTCCGATCTCGACGTCGTTGCACCCGAGACCGGGGATACCCGGGTTCTGTCGCTGCCTGCGCTGGTCGCACAGCTTCGCAGCGTCGTGTGTGATCCCGACATCGCGCATTTCGACCCCGAGAAGCATTCCCGGGCCGCTCGCCAGTTGGCACGTCTGGCCGCTGCCGGGGTACGCGGCGCGCACCCGGATCAGTGGTACGGCACAGCCGAGCCGAGTACCGCTGCTCCCATGTGGCAGCCCGAGGACGGACCGGTTTCACTATCGCCGTCCACCATCGAGCTTCTCGAAACATGCCCTCTCCGATGGGTGTTCGAGCGTCATGGCGGCAGCGACGGAGACAACACTCATGCGATCGCCGGTACGCTGGTCCATACCTTGGTGCAGGCATTGGCCGGCCGGATTCCACCGGATCAGGTCGAGAAGGCACTCGAAAATGCCTGGAAATCCATCGATCTGGGATCGCAGTGGTACTCGCGCCGCGAACTCAATCGAACTCGGGAGATGCTGGCGACGTTCACCGCCTGGATGAACGCAACTCGCGGCGAACTGACCGAAGTCGGCGTCGAGGTCGCGGTCGAGGGGGTCCTCGAACCGCGCGAAGAAGGAGCGCCTGCGGTCAAGCTTCGTGGCCGGATCGACCGGCTCGAGCGCGACACCGAAGGCCGTCCGGTGGTTGTCGACGTCAAGACTGCGCGAAACCCTGTCAGCAACGAGGCCGCGCAATCTCACGCGCAGTTGGCGGCGTACCAGGTCGCAGCGGCCGAAGGTGCGATTGCCGGCGAACCGGCCACACAACCCGGCGGTGCACGCCTGGTATTCGTGGCCAAGTCCAACAAGAAAGACGGTGCGGCGCAGCGAGTTCAGCCGCCGCTGACGGCCGAAGCCGTCGAGATGTGGCGAGACGTCATCCACAACGCAGCGGCAGCGACCCAAGGGCCGCAGTATCTGGCCAGGGTCAACGACGGATGTAGACATTGCCCGGTGCGCTCGAGTTGCCCGGCACACGACGAGGGACGACAGGTGAGTAACTAAGTGGCTGCCGCGACGCAGAAGGCACGCCGACCGAAGATCGATCCTGTCGACCTGGCGGTCGCGCTCGGTCAACACCCGCCGACGCCGGAACAGGCGGCAGTCATCGCCGCACCGCTCGGTCCGACATTGGTCGTCGCCGGTGCCGGTGCCGGTAAGACCGAGACGATGGCTGCTCGCGTCGTGTGGCTGGTGGCCAACGGCTTCGTCGATCCCGAGGCCGTTCTCGGATTGACCTTCACGCGCAAAGCGGCACAACAGCTCACGTCGCGAATCCGCAAGCGCTTGGCGCGACTGGCGGGTTCGGACGTTTTGCGGGCACTCGACCCGACCGGCGGAGTGCGTTCCCGGATTCTGGCCGGGGAACCCGAAGTCAGTACCTACCATGCTTACGCGGGACGGTTGCTGTCCGAGCACGGACTGCTGTTGCCGATCGAACCCTCGGCGACGCTGTTGTCCGAGACCGAACTGTGGCAGGTTGCGCACCGCGTCGTGAGCGGCTGGGACAGTGATCTGGACACCGACAAGAATCCGGGGTCCATCACCGAAACCGTTCTGGCCCTTGCCGGTCAGTTGGCGGAGCACCTGGTCGACCCCGAGCAGTTGCTCGAGGCTCACACCGAGTTGGACAAGCTGATTCACACTCTGCCCGCCGGTCCGAAACAGCGGGGTGGGCCGAGCAAAGAGCTGTTGAATTACCTTGATGTGCAACACAAACGCATCGAGCTACTGCCCCTCGTTGCCCGGCTGGGTGAGACGCTGCGGCGTGAAGGCGCATTGGATTTCGGCAGCCAGATGTCGCTGTCGGCCCGTGTCGCCTCCGAACATCCCGAGGTCGGGCAAACCGAGCGTGAGCGCTTTCGGGTAGTTCTTCTCGACGAGTACCAGGACACCGGTCACGCTCAGCGAGTGTTGTTGTCCTCGTTGTTCGGTGGGGGAGCCGACGGCCGGTTGGCGCTGACAGCCGTCGGCGATCCGATGCAGTCGATCTACGGTTGGCGAGGCGCGTCGGCGGCCAACCTGCCACGGTTTGCAACCGACTTCCCGCTTGCCAACGGAAAGCCGGCTCCGACACTCGAACTGCTCACCAGTTGGCGTAACCCGCCGGAGGCTCTCGAATTGGCAAACCTGTCGTCGGCACCGTTGCGCCGACGCGGTGTGGCCGTCAGCACACTTCGTGCGCGGCCGGGAGCCGTCGCCGGAGACGTTCGACTGGCGCTGCTGGGAGACGTCGAACAGGAACGTCAGTGGGTTGCGGAGAAGATCGCCGAAGAGTACGAGGCGGCACGTGCCGAAGACCGCCCGACGCCCACGGCAGCGGTGTTGATCCGCCGCAACGCCGATGCTGCCCCGCTGGCCGAGGCTTTGCGGTCCAAAGGTCTGCCCGTCGAAGTGGTCGGACTCGGTGGGCTCCTGCACACACCCGAGGTGGCGGACGTGATCGCCATGCTCCGAGTGGTCGCCGATCCGCTGGCGGGTAGCGCCGCCGTTCGGCTGCTCACCGGAGCGAGATGGCAGATCGGCGCGAAGGACCTCGCCGCACTCTCGCAACGCTCTCGCGAACTTGCCATCTCCGCCGGATACGGAACAGCGGGTGCGGTCACCGACGCCGAGGCGCTCACCTCGGCAGTTCAGGACGCGCTGCCGGGGGAGAACGCCGAGCAAGCAGGATTGGTCGATTCGATCTCCGATCCAGGCCCGGCAGAACGCTATTCAGCTCTCGGGTACACACGCATCAACGCGATAGCGGCAGAATTGGCGTCGTTGCGCGAACGTATCGGCCAGCCGCTCACCGAACTGGTGGCGGAGGTCGAGCGGGTGCTCGGTATCGGAATCGAGGCAGGCGCGCGAACTCGAGTCGGTGTCGTCGGGACCGCGGGCCGCGAGCATCTCGACGCATTTGCCGACGTCGTCGCCAATTACGCGACGCGTCCAACAGCCAATCTGCCCGGGATGCTCGCATTCTTCGCGGCCGCCGAACAGATCGAAAAGGGCCTCACTCCGGGCGAAGTGGAGGTGGCGCCGGATCGCGTGCAGATCTTGACCGTGCACTCGGCGAAGGGGCTCGAATGGGAAGTAGTGGCGATCCCGCATGTCAGCGACGGGGTGTTCCCCTCGACCACCGCGTCCGGATCGTGGCTCGGGGCGCTCGCCGAACTGCCACCGTCGTTGCGTGGGGACCGGGCCGTCGACGCGGATTCGGCCGACGGAGTTCCGGTGCTCGACCTCGAGGAGCTCTACAACCGCAAGGACCTCGAGAACGCGATCACGGCGCACAAGAAGGCCTTGTCCAACCGTCGACTGGACGAGGACCGGCGACTGTTCTACGTCGCGCTGACCAGAACCGAACGGGCGCTGTTCATCTCGGCGCATCACTGGGCGGAATCCGGTTCGGAACCGAAGGGGCCTTCGGAGTTCCTGGACGAGCTGCATCAGATGGTCGCGGCCGAAAACGATGCCGATGAGGAAGACTCGCGCGGTGCGATCGGCGTCGTGGAGGAGTGGGCGCCTGCACCGGAACCTGACACCGAGAACCCGTTGGCCGCCACGCCCCGTACGGCGCAGTGGCCGCCGGATCCGCTGGGTGCGCGGCGCGGCGCGGTCGAGGCCGGAGCCGCAAGCGTCCTGTCCGCACTTGCTTCGCTGCCGCAAGACAGCCAAGAGGCGGAAGAACCGGAGGACGATCCGGAGAACTGGGCCTCGGACGTCGACGTGCTCTTGGCCGAGCGCGAAGCCCGGGCAAACGCGCGTGCCGAAGTGATTCTCCCGGCGCAGCTTTCGGTGACTCAGCTCGTCGACCTCAAGGCAGATCCGGATGAACTCGCGGCACGGCTGCGTAGACCACTGCCGTACCCACCGAACCCGCTCGCTCGGCGCGGCACGGCTTTTCACGCCTGGATCGAGCGAAGGTTCGGTGCGACCCGACTGTTGGATCTCGACGAACTACCCGGCGCCGCGGATACCGGCGCGGGTCCCGAGACCGATCTGGTGAAACTTCAGGATGCGTTCCTGCGGTCCCCGTGGGCCAATCGCAGCCCGATCGAAGTGGAAGTTCCTTTCGAAACATCCATTGCCGGAACGGTTCTCCGCGGTCGGATCGACGCTGTGTTCGCCGATCCCGACGGCGGATGGACGGTGATCGACTGGAAGACCGGTGCCGAACCGTCGGCCGCCAACGAGGACGCTGTTGTGATGCAGTTGGCCGCGTATCGGGTGGCCTGGGCCGAATTGATGTCCGCCAGAGCCCGTTCGGCGGGGCGCAACGAACAGTTTCCGGCCGACAAGGTGCGGGCGGCGTTTCACTACGTTCGATCGGGTCGCACCATCGCACCCGAGAACCTGCCGGACGGTGAGGCTCTCGCTCGCCTCATCCGAACGGCAGGCGCGCAAGATTAGCTTGCGTTTCGACGAGCCTTGAGTGCTTCGGTCACCAGCGGAACCTGCAGGGGAAGACGTGCGATCGAACCGATCTTCTGCGGTGTGGACGTCTTCGGGCTTCGGCACCAGTCGATCGCCATCTGGATGTTGGCGGGGAACACGGCAACAAAGAGCGCGGCGGCAAGGCCCGCGCCGAGCTTGCGGGTCTTCGGCACGGCCAAGGCAGCGCCGATCGCCAGTTCCGCGACGCCGGACACCTGGGTGTAGGTGCGGGCCTGTCCGGGAAGCTGGCGGGGAACGGTGCTGTCGAAGAAGGAAGGCGCCACGAAATGCATGGTGCCGGCGCCGAGAAGGAGGGCCGACAAACGAAGAGCGGCCGCTTGGCTGGGAGTGGACGTCGAACCGGTGAAAGGCATTTGCCCAGCCTGCCTCACGGTGGACCTTCTTGCCACTACCGGCGCCACGACCCGCGCGCTATTCGGCGCCCGAGTTCCGAAGTCGATCTTCGAGGGTTACGCTGCCTGCCGATGTCCGTGTAGGTATTTCGTAAGTTCGAGTGAGAGAGTCGATGTATGGCCGGTAAGCTCCGGGCGCGTTTGACCAGGTCGGAAGCATTGACCGATCAGCCTGACTTCGCCCTTGTCGGGGTGCTGCGCATTCCCCAGCTACAGACAAGTCCGGCGCGGGCCATCTACAAGCGAGTTCTCATCGCGTTGGGTGCTCTCGGCGCCGCCGTGTTGATCGTGTACATCGATCGCGCGGGATACCGGGACGCACAGGACAACGAGCTGTCGCTGCTCGACTGCATTTACTATGCGACGGTTTCGCTCTCGACCACCGGCTACGGCGATATCACTCCGTTCACGCCGTCGGCGCGCCTGGTCAACGTCCTGTTGATCACGCCACTTCGGATCTTCTTCTTGATCGTGTTGGTCGGAACCACACTTTCAGCTCTGACCGAGAGTTCGCGTCAGGCGTTCAAAATTCAGCGTTGGAGGCAGCACGTGCGTAATCACACCGTCGTCGTCGGATACGGGACCAAGGGGCGGACGGCAATCGAAGCAATGCTCGGTGACGGTGTACCGGCGTCGGAGATCGTGGTCGTGGACACCGATCAGACCGTCCTCGATTCGGCGGCGAGCAAAGGCCTGGTGACGGTATTCGGTTCGGCGACGAAATCGGACGTACTTCGGTTGGCAGGTGCGCAGAATGCGTCGTCGATCATCGTGGCAACCAACCGTGACGACACCGCAGTGCTCGTGACGCTGACAGCCCGCGAAATCGCGCCGAAAGCCAAGATCGCCGCAGCCATCCGTGAAGCCGACAACGCGCATCTTCTGCGTCAGTCCGGCGCAGACTCCGTCGTCGTGTCCTCGGAGACGGCGGGTCGACTCCTCGGCATCGCGACCACGACGCCGACCGTCGTGGAGATGATCGAAGACCTGCTGACTCCGGAGGCCGGATTCGCGATTGCCGAGCGTGCCGTCGAGCGCGACGAGGTCGGCGGCTCTCCGCGTCATCTCTCCGACATCGTGCTCGGGGTCGTTCGCGACGGCCGTCTGGTTCGCGTCGGTTCGCCCGAGGTGGACGCCGTCGAGGAGAACGATCGACTGCTCTACATTCGCCGCGTCACGAACTGAGTGTTACCGAGCTTCGTGCGCGCAGTAATGTCGTGAGCGTGAACGACTTCCAGCTGACCGAAACACCTCTGCTCTCACGCTCGAGCGTCGGCCGCGCCGAGGAATTGCGGTCGGACGCCGCTGCACTGACGACGGGTTGGGCGGACGCACTGCTCCTCCGTGTGAATTCACGGGGTCAGGTCAAGGTGTCGCCGGAAGGTCAATTGGTCTTCGCCGAGGCAACCGAGTTGGGGCCCGAACCGGTGCGCGGCGCGGTCTTCCTGGGAATTCGGGAGAATCGCCACGTCTGGGCGGTGCGGGTGTCGCTGCTGGCGGGCACTTTGTCTGAATTGCGGATGCTCGGCGGAACACTCGACGACGCGGACGCCGGTTTGTTGACCGGTGCCGTCGCGATTCTCAACTGGCACGACAGTGCCGGATTCAGCGCTATCGACGGCGCACCGAGTGAACCCACGATGTCCGGCTGGTCACGCATTTCCACGTCCACCGGCCACGAGGAGTTTCCCCGAACGGATCCGGCGGTCATCTGCCTGGTGCACGACGGCGGCGATCGAGTTCTACTCGCGCGTCAGCCGACCTGGCCGCAGCGCCGTTTCTCGATTCTCGCGGGATTCGTCGAGGCCGGGGAGTCACTCGAAACGTGTGTTGTCCGCGAGATCAAGGAAGAAGTCGGTATCGACGTGCACAGCGTTCGATACCTCGGGAGCCAGCCTTGGCCGTTCCCTCGCTCGGTGATGTTGGGCTTCGCCGCAATCGGCGACCCCGCCGCTCCGCTGCTGTTCGCGGACGGCGAGATCGCCGAGGGCACCTGGTTCACGAAGGACGAGGTGCGCGCCGCTCTCGAACTCGGCGACTGGGGTTCGGAAGCGGACGCGCCACTGCTGCTGCCCGGGTCGATCTCCATCGCTCGCGGAATGCTCGAGAGCTGGGTCAAGTAGCAGCCGGAGAAGGTCTACAGACCCAGAGCCTGCTTGACCTGGTTGAGCGACGGGTTGGTCGCAACGCTGCCGTCGCCGTACTTCACGGTCGGAACGACGTGATTGCCACCGTTGACGCTGCCGACGAAATCGGCTGCTGCCGGATCGTTCTCGATGTCGATCTCGGTGTACTCGATCCCCGACGCGTTGAGCTGCGTCTTGAGGCGACGGCAGTAGCCGCACCACGTGGTCGAGTAGATGGTCAGGGCAGGCGCATTTTCGGTAGAAGTCACGGCCGATATAACACCACGACCGAGAGCGTTGTTCCGTATCGGCCCGTGTTCTCTTGCCCACATACCGTCGGGCGCGGCGAATGGAGTGTCGGAACGTCCTGCCATGATGGTCCCCATGCCTGCGGACACCGGACTGGATCCAGAACAATCGGCCGCCGTGCTCGCGCCACGCGGCCCGGTATGTGTCCTCGCGGGCGCTGGAACAGGCAAAACCCGCACCATCACGCGCCGGATCGCTCATCTGGTTGCCGACGGTCACGTGTCGGCCGGTCAGGTGCTTGCCGTGACGTTCACCGCTCGTGCGGCCGGGGAAATGCGTGGACGTCTCCGTGAGCTGGGCGTCGGCGGGAGTGGGCCGCAGGTGCAGGCTCGAACTTTTCACGCTGCTGCTCTCCGTCAACTGAAGTACTTCTGGCCGCAGGTTGTCGGCGACACGCCGTGGCGTCTGCTGGACCGAAAGTTCGCGGTTGTCAGCAGTGCCGCAGCCCGGGTGGGATTGTCCACCAGCACGGAAAGCGTCCGCGACCTCGCCAGTGAAATCGAGTGGTCGAAGGCGTCGCTGATCGCGCCGGAGGATTACCCACGCGCGATCGCCAAGATTCGCCGTGAGGCACCGGTCGATGCCACCAAGGTGGCCCAGGTGTATGCCGCATACGAAGAGCTGAAAGCACGCGGCCAGGACGGCATGCTGCTTGATTTCGACGATCTCCTACTGCACACGGCGGCAGCTCTCGAAGAGCATTCGACAGTCGCCGACGAGTTCCGCGAGCGGTATCGCTGCTTCGTCGTGGACGAGTATCAGGACGTCACCCCACTTCAACAGCGTGTGCTCGACGCCTGGCTGGGCGACCGAGACGATCTGACCGTGGTGGGCGATGCGAATCAGACCATCTACTCCTTCACCGGAGCCACCCCCAACTATCTGTTGGACTTCTCCCGGAAATTCCCCGAAGCGACCGTCGTTCGGCTCGAACGGGATTACCGCTCCACCCCTGAGGTCGTGTCGTTGGCGAACCGCGTGATCGGTGCCGCGCGCGGGCGGATCGCCGGGACGCGTCTGCAGCTGATCGGGCAACGCGCGCCGGGGCCTGAGCCGGAGTTCATGGAGTTCGACGACGAGCCGGCCGAAGCACTCGGCGTTGCGCGGGCGATCAAACGGCTGATCGCGGCAGGCACCCCTGCGGCCGAGATCGCTGTTCTGTACCGGATCAATGCTCAGTCGGAGGCGCACGAGCAGGCCCTGACGAAGCTGGGCATTCCGTTCCAGGTGCGCGGTGGAGAGGGCTTCTTCACTCGCACCGAGGTACGTCAGGCGGTGGCAGCGCTGCGTCAGGCAGCTGGACGCGACGACCTCCCCGAAGGTGCCGACAACGGCGAAGCGCTGGTCTCACTCGTCCGCGCTGTGCTCGCGCCGCTCGGCCTGACCAACGAAGAGCCTTCGGGTACTCAGGCACGCGAGCGCTGGGCGTCGCTCTCGGCTCTCGTGGCGCTCACCGAAGAACAACTTGTCCACGAACCTGAACTGACGCTCACCGGGCTTCTACAGGAGCTCACGGCCCGAGCCGAGGCGCGGCACCCACCGACCGTGCAAGGTGTGACGCTGGCCTCCCTTCACGCGGCCAAGGGACTCGAATGGGATGCGGTGTTCCTGGTCGGCCTCAACGACGGCACCCTGCCTATCCAACACGTTCTCGGCGACGCCAATTCGGGCGCCGACGACGTCGCGGTGGAGGAGGAGCGTCGGCTTCTCTACGTGGGGGTTACTCGCGCTCGCGAGCATCTGCAGCTGTCGTGGGCATTGGCCCGCAATGAGGGTGGACGCAAGTCCCGTCGCCGGTCGAGATTTCTCAACGGACTAATCCCCGAGGACTCGCCGGCCTCGCGCGTCGCCGCGCCGTCGTCGGGAAACAAGAAGCGTCCGCGCTGCCGCGTATGCGGCAAACCGTTGATCGGGACGTCGGCGACCATGCTTGGGCGCTGCGAAAAATGCCCGTCCAATGTCGACCTGGAATTGCTCGAGCACCTCAAGGCCTGGCGTCTGGACAAGTCCAGAGAACTCAAAGTTCCGGCCTATGTCGTCTTCAGTGACAACACACTGATGGCTATTGCCGAACAACGACCACAAGATAATCGTGGACTGGTTTCGATCCCTGGAATCGGGCCGAAGAAACTCGACAACTTCGGGGAAGACGTACTAGCTGTCATTCGCGGTGAACTGCGAGCGGCAACACTCGATATCTGACAACACATCCGAATCGACAACGGTGAGTTACATAACCGCAGGTCAAAAATAGGTTGTGCAGATTCGGCAGATTCTCTACTCTGGTTTTCAGTGTTACGGGGCAACCTGTGCGCAGAAACTATCCGGACCGACACGAAATGGAGGTGGCAAAAAAATGACGAACTTGATCTCTTACGAAGCGTGCGCAAGCGCAAAGTTCGCTGTTGCCGCCCCCATGCTGCCGCGTGCAGCGGGATGGGCGCAGCATGCGCTCCGCCTGCGCCCTCAAGCAGCAGCAAAGAAAGCAGCTGTCGAGTCCGTGTTCTTAAGCCATCGAGGTATTTCTCGGTAGGACACATCCGTTCACTTACGGCCACGGACCCGCAGCCCCTGCGGACCGTGGCCTTTGTGTTGGATAGCCCTCTTCATCTGGTTTCCGACTCGGCTCAGGTTCGCACCCATCGAACCCATATCGTGCGACACAGTTTCGCATCCGAGCACTAGGAGACCGAGTTGTCTGCCCAGACAATCCGCGTGGAATCCGAAAACTCCACCACTGCAGTAACTTCCACCGACGTCACTTCGGCTGCAGTCACGTTCATCGAGGTCGCGTCCACCCGCCGCGACTTGCCGTGCCGGGCATCCAACCCCGATCTCTGGTTCGCCGAAGCTCCGGCCGAACTCGAGCAGGCCAAGGCACTGTGCGCGCAGTGCCCCATCCGTTCCCGTTGTCTCAGTGCGGCTCTCGACCGCGCCGAGCCATGGGGGGTGTGGGGCGGCGAGATCCTCGATCAGGGGGCCGTCATAGCGCGCAAGAGACCGAGAGGGCGCCCACGCAAGCAACTTGTGTGCGCGTGAGAGCCCTATTCGGCGGAGCCGGTGTCTTAGTCGGCGGAGCCGGTGTCATCCAGAACCGGCTCCGCGAACCCTGGCAACCAACGAGTCAGGATTTCCATGTACGGGGCATATGCGTCCAACTGGGCGCATATGCCGACCGAACCGAGAAGAACACGGAAGATCATCAAATACTCGGCCGGAAGGTTGAGTGCACGGGCCGTTCGGAACTGCGCACTGTTGAAGTCAGTGGCGGTTCCGGCGGCCTTTTGCAGCCATGCCCGAGTGAAGTGAAATGACTCGGTCTGGATCGGGTCGGTGAAGGGTCGCAGGTAATCCGCGATCTCCTTGTCGGTCACCGTGCGTCCGGGGATCACGAAACCGTTGGCGCGCAACAACTCCGTCAACTCGTCGAATTGTTCCTCGACAGCCAAGCGCACCATCGCGCCGAGAACCCGTGGCAGTCCGTTCGGGAACGGCGCAGCAGCACCGAAGTCGATGACGCCGAGTCGGCCGTCCTCGAGAAGCATGAAATTGCCGGGGTGCGGGTCACAGTGGAGCAATCCGACACGGGCCGGAGACGCGAAGTGGAATTCGGCGAGTAGTGCACCGGCCGCATTGCGCTGCTCCGGCGTTCCACTCTCGATGATTCTGGTCAACGGGGTTGCCGTCATCCATTCGGTCACGACCACTTTCGGCGCGCTCGCCACGACGTGCGGGATCACGAATTGGGGATCTCCGTCGAACTCTTTGGCAAAAGCTCGCTGATTGTTCGCCTCGATCCGATAGTCGAGTTCTTCCTCCGTGCGCGCGGTGAACTCCTCGATCACGGGCCGTACGTCGACACCGGGCATGACCGAACCGAAGAGACCGGCAAATCTGCCCAGGGTCTTGAGATCGGCGCGTAGAGCTTCGTCGGCGCCGGGGTACTGAACTTTCACGGCTACGTCGCGGCCGTCCGCCCAGACGGCTCGGTGAACCTGCCCGATGCTTGCCGACGCGGTCGGTTCATCGTCGAACGACTGGAATCGGTCGCGCCACTTGGTTCCGAGTTGCTGGTCGAGCATCTTGTGTACTTGCTTGGTCGGCAGCGGCGGGGCGGCGGCCTGGAGCTTGTTCAGCGACTCGCGGTACGGCTCGGCGAATTCCTCCGGAATTGCCGCCTCCATGACGCTGAGCGCTTGGCCCAGCTTCATCGCGCCGCCCTTGAGTTCGCCCAGCACCGCGAACAGTTGCTCGGCCGCCTTCGCGCTCAACTGCGCGTCGATCTCGCCTTTGTCGCCGCCGGCGAGCTTGCGTCCGAAGCCCATGGCGGCGCGACCGGCCATCCCCAGGGGGATGCTCGCGAGTTTGGCAGTACGGGCAGAACTCTTGCGTGGGATCTCGGACACCACACCATCATGTCTGACTGGGGCGTCCTTTGCCCGAAACAGGTGCCAGGTATTGGCAACTGCAGGATATTTGCCGAGGCCAGCGCCTGGTTGTGATCCGATACGGACGGAGCGCGATCTCGAGCGTCGACGACAGACTGGCCGCATGCGTCGCCGCTGTCTCCGATAATGCGGAGTCGATCTCGGCCAGGGCCAGCGCGACACTTGCATGGATCATCGCCGATTCCGCGTGGCCTGCGCTGCCGAGTAGCTGCGCGGACAGATGAAGCCAATGAGGGTCGAGTTCGGATCGGAGGATGTCTGCGCACCGCAGGCAACTCGACTGACCAGGCAGGACAAGAGGACCGACCACACCGTTGCCGTCGCGGATGCGGACGGAAAGGTGGGGGAGTCCACAGCGAACGAGATCGCTGACCAGACGAGGATCAGTCACGACGTCGTCGGCCAGGACCACCAGTTGTTCGTTCCACGTGCGCACGACGTCGGTGTTGCGATACCCGCGCGAGCGACGCGTGCTGACCCCGCCGGTGACGAGTGCGCGCTCGATGGCATCAGAGAGCGGACCGACACCGTGAATCCGGACCGTCGCGGTGCTTCTGCGGGCAGTGTGGACGAAACCGGAATCGGCGAGTTGCTCGAGCAACTCCTCCGTCACCGACGTGGGAATCCCGCGCCTCGACGCTTCCCAGAGGATGTTTGCGCGGGATCTCGAGCCGTCCATTTTGCGCAGGATCGACTTCACCGCGCGATCGTCGACCCCGACAGGCAGAGTCAGCAGGACGGCACGTCCGGGGGTCCATCCCAGCTGCAGTCGACCGTCCGGGCGCGACAGAACAGCGATCCGCGGGTCCCATCGGGGTCCCGCGGATCGCTGTGAAGTGCTGTCTTGTCTGGCGTCGTCTTGCGTGTGACTGGTCATCATTCGATGCTGGCACGACGGGCCCTCGGCGAGTCCACGTCAGCGGCAGTTATCCACAGGCCGTCATCGCGGCTGATCTGCGAAAATGTGTCGAGAAGAGATTACTTCTCTTCGTCGTCCTCGCGGGTCTTGTCCATCGCTTCCTCGGCCGCACGCTCTTTTGCCTCGACGGCTTCGAGCTGGGCTATCGGGTCGTCGAAATTACCGGCTTCGCCGGCGCCGAGGACACGGGCGACAAATCCGTCCGGTGCGTCGAGATCGCTCGAATCGGGCATCAGGTCGGGATGCGACCAGACGCCGTCGCGAACGTCCATACCGGCTTCCGCAGTGAGCTTCTGCCACAACCCGGCCGCTTCGCGGACCTTGCGAGGACGAAGTTCTAGTCCGACCAGCGTCGCAAAGGTCTGTTCGGCGGGGCCGCCGGTAGCGCGGCGACGCCGCAACGTCTCACTCATCGCGGCAACACCAGGCAGTCGCTCGCCGAGTGCGGCGGTGACGACCGTCTCCACCCAACCCTCGACCAGCGCAAGCAGAGTCTCGAGACGTTCGAGAGCGGCTTTCTGCTCCGGTGTGTTCTGCGGCTCGAACGTGCCCTGCTGCATCAGCGCTTCGAGCTTGCTCGGATCGGTGAGAGCGGATGGATCGAGGTCTTTGGCGAATTCTTCCATCGCCGAGAAGTCCATGGTGATTCCGCGGGCGTATTCCTCCACTGTCGCGAGAACACGCTGGCGCAGCCACGGAACGTGACTGTAAAGGCGCTGATGAGCGGCTTCCCGCGCGGCGAGGAAAACCAGAACTTCCTGATGCGGCTGTTCGAGACCCTCACTGAAAGCCTGAACCGCAGCCGGGAGAAGGGCCGCGGTGCCTTCGGGGCCGAGGGGCAGGCCGATGTCAGTGGAGGAGAGCACCTCGGTGGACAGTTGGCCGAGTGCCTGGCCCAATTGCGAGCCGAACGCGAGTCCGCCCATCTGGCCGAGCATGCCCAGCATCGGGCCAGCCATCTGCTGTGCTTCGGCCGGAAGCCCCTGGACCCACATGCCCGCTACCTTCTCGGCCACCGGATCACAGAGTCGCTTCCACGTGTCGATCGTGTTGTCGAGCCAGTCGTTCGGAGTCCACGCAAGAGTGCGGCTCGCTCCGGCAGGGAGCGTTGTCGCGGCGTCCAGCCACATCTCGGCCAGGTGCGCGGCGTCGGCGATCGCCTTGACGTTGCCCTCGGTGATCGGTGTGACCGATCCGATCTGTTGGCGTGCCAGCTTCTTGGCGATGTCGTAGTTGACCGGGCCGGACGTACCGCCCTGGCCCATCGACGAGCCCATTCCGCTCAGCATCTGCCCGAACTGGGTGAGCATCTGGCCGAGCTGAGCCGGATCGAATCCCTCACCGCCCGCGCCGAACCCGAACGGCATGTCACCACCCCCGAACGGATTGCCACCCGCCGCGTTCTTGTCGCGATCGGGATCGTCGTCGGAGTTGGAGAAGCCGAACGGCATATTGCTCATACCTCAACGGTACAAGGCTCGAGCGGTCGGAGTCGCCCTCCGAGTCACGCTGACGGCGAACACGCACGGCGCTCAGGCGGTGCGATCGGTGCTCCGGAGCCTTCGCGCTTTACTCTGGATCAGGTGAATCGACGGATAGTGACGCTTTTGGCCGCACTCGCACCCATCGTCGTGTTGGGAGTCGTCGGAACAATGGTCACTGTTCCTTATGTCGCACTCGGTCCTGGCCCCACCTTCAACACGCTCGGCGACGTCGACGGTAAGCCCGTCGTGGACATCCAGGGGACCGAGGTCGATCCCACCGACGGCAACCTCAACATGACAACGGTGTCGGTTCGCGACGGCCTCAACATCTTCGAAGCGTTCGGACTGTGGGCGAGTGGCAGCAACGGACTCGTCCCTCGCTCGGAGATCTATCCACCCGAGAAGTCGAAGGAAGAGATTCAGCAGGCCAACACCGCCGACTTCCAGCAGTCCGAGGACAGTGCCGAGTTGGCGGCACTGCACTTTCTCGGCAAGCCGGTGTCACTGACTGTTTCGAAGGTGACCCCGGACGGTCCCGCTGCGGGTGCCCTGCAAGAAGGCGACGTCCTGGTCAAGATCGGCGACACTCCGGTAACCACCATCACCGGCGTTCAGGACACGGTCGGTGCGATCGCGCCCGGCACCGCGATCGACGTCACCGTCCTACGTGAGGGTGTGGAGACCGTGGTGCCGGTCACCGTCGGGGCGCGGCCCAACAAGCCCGAATCGGGTTACCTCGGCGTCACACCCAACGAGGTCCCGGACGTTCCCTTCACCGTGCAGTTCAATCTCGCCGACATCGGCGGTCCTTCTGCCGGACTGATGTTCACACTGGCCTTGGTCGACAAGCTGACTCCGGGGGAGCTCAACGGTGGAAAGTTCGTGGCCGGAACGGGCACCATCGACTCCGACGGCGAGGTCGGTCCGATCGGCGGCATCAGGTACAAGTTGATCGCCGCGTCCGAAGCCGGTGCTGAGACCTTCCTCGTGCCGGCCCAGAACTGTGACGAGGCGAAACAGAATGCGCCGGACGGGCTTCGACTCGTCAAGGTCGACAACCTGCCCGGCGCAGTGGACTCACTCGAGAGCCTCAACACGGGTGGCGACGCACCCCGCTGCTGAAAGCTGCCTGGCCGCCGACGACTCTGTCAGTCTTCTTCGACCTCGTCGAGCGTCGCGTACAGGGCGTGCACGAGGTGAGGTGCAAGACCGTCGTAGGTGAGCAGTTCCAAGTCACCGTACGGATCCGCATCCTCGTCGGGACGCATCTGTAGGAGCGACAGCGAGGGACCGTCACGGAGCACGCCGACGAACAGTCGAGCCTCGCGTCGATCGGGATGCGCGTTGGCCGTCAGCCGCGCGACCTCGTCCGCCGCGTGCTGATCGGTCAACACCGGCGCCGTGGCGTGGTCGAGATCCGATTCCGCCTCGGGCGGCAGGACGACGATCTCCTGCACCAGGATGCAACCCTGCACGGACTCGGGCCAATGCGTCGTCGCCAGGAACTCGTCGAGTGCCCGTGAACCGCCGATGATGTCCTCGGGAAGCGATTCCTGTTCGATCGGTGTGTATTCGGCGCCCTCGGCGAGTTGGTCGAGCAGTCCGGGTTCGGCCGCGGCGAGCATTTCGGTGGGTACCAACGCGTACAGCTTCGGCGGCTGATCCCAGCCTTCGGCGTCGATGTGGTCGACAACTTCATGAACGCACCGGGCGAGGGCACTCGGTGATCTGCTCATATTCTCTTCACTCACACGTTCATCCTCCCACCTTCTGTCCGGCTCCCCGCTCTCCGTGTTGTCAACCCGTGACCGTTGTTACGTAGAGTGGTCGGAAACGGCCAAGTCCACTCGGGCGTGGCCGCAGTGATCGATGCAATCGGTTGCGACGCCACGGCGTCGCCAAATCTTGGAGCGTGGCACGTGGGCATGCGGCCCCCCGCAGGTTTACCCTCTCTGTCCAGACGCAGTCGAATCTTGTTGGTGGTGGCTGTCGTAGTGGCGGCCTTGCTGCTCGTGGGGCCGCGACTGATCGGCATGTACACGGACTGGTTGTGGTTCGGCGAAGTCGGCTTCCGCGGTGTCTTCACCAAGGTTCTGTTGACGCGATTCGTGCTCTTCCTGGTCGTCGGAATTGTCGTCGGCGCCATCGTGTGGCTCGCGATGCTTCTCGCGTACCGCGCACGCCCGGTGTTCGTCCCGGTCTCCGGACCCAATGATCCGATCGCGCGCTACCGCACCACCGTCATGTCGCGTCTTCGTCTTTTCGGCGTGATCATTCCGGTAGCGATCGGCATCCTGTCCGGTCTCATCGCACAGGCCAACTGGGTCACTATCCAGTTGTTCCTCAACGGCCAGGCTTTCGGGATCACCGATCCGCAGTTCAACTTGGACGTCGGCTTCTACACGTTCGATCTGCCGTTCTACCGTTTCGTTCTGAATTGGTTGTTCGTCTCGATTCTGCTTGCCTTCGTGGCAAACCTGGTCACCCACTACGTTTTCGGTGGGATCAAGTTGGCCGGGCGCAATGGGACGTTCACCACGGCCGCTCGTATTCAGCTGGCTGTCATCGCCGGCACCTTTGTGCTTCTCAAGGCGGTGGCGTACTGGTTTGATCGGTACTCGTTGATGTCGAGTAGTCGTAAGGAACCGACGTTCACCGGCCCGGGCTTCACCGACATCAATGCGGTTCTGCCTGCGAAGCTCATTCTGTTGTCCATTGCGGTCATCTGCGCCTTGGCGTTCTTCGCCTCGATCTTCACGCGGGATCTTCGGATACCGGCCATGGCAGTCGCTCTACTGGTTCTTTCGTCGGTCCTCGTCGGTGCCGTCTACCCGATGATCGTCGAGCAGTTCTCCGTCAAGCCCAATGCGGCGCAGAAGGAGAGCACGTACATCGAACGAAACATCGAAGCGACCCGTCAGGCGTACGGGATCACGGAAGAAAACGTCGACTACGTCGACTATCCGGGAATTGGCACCAAGCAGCCCCAGGACGTTCCGGCAGACCGGACCACGATCGCGAACACACGCCTGTTGGATCCGACCATTCTGTCGCCGACGTTCACCGCTCAGCGTCAGCTCAAGAACTTCTACGGGTTCCCGCAGACGCTCAACGTCGACCGTTACGAACAAGACGGCCAGTTGCGTGACTTCGTTGTCGCCGCGCGTGAGCTGTCGCCGAACAACCTTTCCGGCAACCAGACGGACTGGATCAACAAGCACACGGTCTACACGCACGGCAACGGTTTCGTCGCCGCCCAGGCCAACGAAGTCACGGCCGTGCAGGGCGACAGTCAGAACAACACCGGTGGCTACCCGATCTACTCGGTGAGCGACCTGACGACCACGCCCGAGAACGAGAATCTCAAGGTGGACAATCCTCGTTCGTACTACGGCGAGGTGATCAGTCAGTCGGACGCCGATTACTCGATCGTCGGTTCCGTCGACGGTGAGGGACCGCGGGAGTACGACACCGACACCTCGAAGTACACCTACACAGGTTCGGGTGGCGTTTCGATCGGCAACTGGTTCAACCGTCTTGCATTCGCGGCGAAGTACACCGAGCGCAACATCCTGTTCTCGAGTGCAATCGGCTCGAACTCGAAGATCATCTTCAAGCGTGATCCGAAGGAAAGGGTCGAGGAGGTCGCGCCTTGGCTGACGACCGACGGCGCTGCTTACCCCGCAGTGGTCGACGGCAAGATGCAGTGGATCATCGACGGCTACACCACGGCCCAGGATTACCCGTACGCGCAGCGCAGTTCGCTCGACGGGTTGGTCGAGGACAGTATCGACCAGACGACCGGGCGCCTCATTCCGCGCCAGGAGTTCTCGTACATCCGTAACTCAGTGAAGGCCACGGTCGATGCCTACGACGGCACTGTCACGCTGTACCAGGTCGACGAGCAGGATCCGGTTCTGAAGGCGTGGATGGGGGTCTTCCCGAACACGGTGAAGCCGAAGAGCGAAATCTCGGACGACTTGCAGGCACACTTCCGCTACCCGGAAGACATGTTCAAGGTTCAGCGAGAGATGCTGGCGAAGTACCACGTCGACGATCCGAGTGAGTTCTTCACCAACAACGCGTTCTGGTCGGTTCCGAGCGATCCGACGATCGACACGTCGGCCAACCAGCCGCCGTACTACGTGCTGGTGGGCGACAAGGACACCGCGAAGGCGGATTTCCGTCTGACCAGTCCGATGGTCGGGTTCAGTCGTGAGTTGCTGTCGGCCTACATCTCGGTGGCGAACGACAAGGAGAACTACGGCAAGTTCACGGTGCTGCAGTTGCCGACCGATACGCAGACTCAGGGTCCACAGCAGGCTCAGTCTGCGATGACGTCGGATTCGCGTGTTGCTTCGGAAGTGTCACTGCTCAAGCAGTCGAACAAGATTCAGTACGGAAACTTGCTGACTCTGCCGATTGCCGAGGGCGGAATCCTCTATGTCGAGCCTTTGTACTCGCAGCGAAACTCGCAGAACGCGTTCCCTCAGTTGGCGCGTGTATTGGTGAGCTTCAGCGACACCAACGGCATTCGGATCGGTTATGCACCGACCGTCTCCGAGGCGATCAGTCAGATTTGGCCGGGCGCAGGTTCGGCAGCGACGGTCACCCAGCCGGCACCCGATCCGGATACCGGAGCGCAACCGGAAACGCCGACAACTCAGACGGCACCGGCCCCGCCGGCTTCTTCGGATGACGTCACGAAGGCGCTGGCCGAGGTCAATTCGGCAATGGCGGCATTGAAGTCGGCGCAACAGAGCGGTGACTTCACCAGCTACGGTGCTGCGCTCGACCGCCTGCAGAAGGCTGTTGACGCGTACCAGGCGCTGCCGAGGTAAGCGGCGTCAGTTCATGAATAGCAGAAGGCCCACCATCCGATCGGATGGTGGGCCTTCTTGTGCTCAGGTGAAGCTGTACGAGCTGAATCAGCGCAGTGCTGCAACGATCGGTGCGTTGGCATCGGAGAGCTGCTGGAACTGTGCGGCGAAGCCGTACTGGCCGGCGAGGTCACGAGCGGTGTCGTAAGCCTGCTGTGCGGCGGGCTTGAGCTCGGCCGGGATCTCGATGGCGGGAGCAACTGCGGGTGCCTCGGCGACGGGAGCCGGCGCTGCGGCGGGAGCTTCTTCGACTGCAGGCTCGCTCGCGACGGTCAGACGCTGGCCGCAGACGGGCCATGCGCCGGGGCCCTGGCTCTGCAGGGTGTTCTCGGCGACGCGGATCTGCTCTTCCTTGGAAGCGTTGGCGGGCGAGCCGGTGCCACCGTTGGCGGTCCAGGTGCTCTGCGAGAACTGCAGGCCGCCGTAGTAGCCGTTTCCGGTGTTGATGTTCCAGTCGCCACCGCTCTCGCACTGTGCGACGCCGTCCCAGTTGTGGGTGGCTGCGGAAGCGGTGCCGGTGCTCATGGTGAGGGGCACTGCGACAAGTGCGCCGGCTACTGCCAATGTGCCGAATGCACGCTTGCTGATGCTGGTGTACGTCATGTCGGGGTAAATC
This sequence comes from Rhodococcus sp. RCBS9, assembly GCF_029457415.1. NCBI lineage: Bacteria > Bacillati > Actinomycetota > Actinomycetes > Mycobacteriales > Nocardiaceae > Rhodococcus > Rhodococcus sp. RCBS9. Next base: position 5,000,104 of record NZ_CP120422.1, read on the forward strand.
CTCTCCGCGCTTGCTGACATCGGCGGGCCTGCGGGTCGGCGATGATGCTGACTTTCCCGGGCGCTTGTCTCTCCGTGTCTCTGCCCCTCGAAGGTTTCGGGGGTTCCGATCCCGCGGGGCAGAGTGGAGCAGCGGCGGGTCGGCGTTCGCCCGGTTGATTCGGGCCGGGACCGACCGTACGGGAGCGTCGAACGAGGGTCGATTCGCAATTTTCCGGACTGTCTGGTCTGCTCTCGACCCAAAATTTTAGCGTTTGTGCTGGTAGAGCCTTTCCGATGCCGTTTCGACGTACGTTCGTTACATGCTTGTTATGTGTTGATGCTCACGGGCATTTTGTGAACCCAGTCACCCGATTCTTCGACTTTCAGGCGTGTATTTCGCTCCAGCGCAGGCGATTTGCGTTCCGTTCACCTGCTCGTGTAACTTTGTCCATGCATCGCGGGGTGGAGCAGCTCGGTAGCTCGCTGGGCTCATAACCCAGAGGTCGCAGGTTCAAATCCTGTCCCCGCTACTAGAAAAGGACCGCCGCACTGGATTCCAGTGCGGCGGTCCTTTTTTGTGCGCAGCCGTCGTAGGGTGGCGACGTGCGACTCTCGAAGATTCTCTTGGCGATGGCGGTGACTACTTCGCTGGTGACCACCGCTCTGGCGTTCTCGGCAGGAAGCGCTGCCGCCGGTGGGCGGATCACCGATGCGAAGCGCGTGGTCTTCATCGTTCCGGGGCAGCAGCTCTACAACTCGGGAGAAACGCACCAGGCGACCTACCGCGCCCTCGACAAGGCACTGAGCGCTGCGGGCTACGAGACACACTTCGTCGACGCACCCGGCAAGATGATTGCGGCCGACGCCGAGCTGATTGCCGATTCGATTCGCTCCTACGCTGCCGGCGCTGACTCCGTCGGGGTGATCGCGCACAGTGCGGGTGGACTGAGCTCCCGGTACTACGCGAAGTTCCTCGGTGGCTCCGAAGTAGTGGATTCATTCGTCGCCATCGGTGCGCCGCAGTACGGTAGCCCCGGTGGCTGCGTACAAGGCCCTGCCGACGGTTACGACACCTGCATGTTCTCCGAAGTTCTCACCAAGCTCAATGCCGGTGAGGACACTCCTGGATCTGCCTACTATTCGGTGGTGCAGAGTTCGGGCGAGTGGGCGGACGGTCGGTTGGACGGGGGCCAGTGCCGGGTGTACGTCGATGGCGTTCCCGGGGCCGGAACCGGAGGAGACCATCTCACCGAGCTCGAGCATCCAGAGGTCATCTCGGGAGCGATCAGCGCTTTGGAGCGAGACTGTGTCGGTACGTTCGTGGACGAGAACGACGGCGACATCACCTGGCCTGACACGCTGTTTCCGTCATTTCGGTAAAGCTTCAGGTCCGGGTTGTTCGGACGAGTAGCCCGGCTACGTGTGCGCTCGCGGCAGTCCTCGCCCCCAAGGCGTCACCCGATTCGATGGCCGCGACTATACGTGCGTGCTCGGTGACAGCGATCCGCCGATTGAGCTCGAGGCTCCACATGTCCGAACGGTAGAGATGTGACTGTCCGTCCAGACGATGCAGGGCTTCGCTGAGCGGGTGATTGCATGCAGTCTCACGAATCAAGGTGTGGAACTCGAGGTCGAGCTTCGAATCCCGACGCTGATCCGGCGGGCTCTCGAGAAGTTCGCGTTGCACCTGCACCATCTTGTTCAGCTGTGACACGGTTTCGTGCGTGGCATTGGCCGTCGCGTTGAACGCCGCGAGACCGTCGAGTACCTCACGCACCTCGAAGACCGCGCGCAGAGACTCCGCGTCCAGCGAATCGACTTTTGCACCCGCATTCCGTGTGTGGACGGCGATGCCCTCGTAGATCAACTGCTGCACGGCCTCGCGGACCGGCGTTCGACTGACATTGAGCTTGCTCGCCAGCGCGGGAACACTCAGTGGTGTCCCCGGCGCCAGCTCGCCCGAAAAGATCAGTTCGCGAAGCGTCTCGTGCACGGACTCGGTGAGTAAAGCTCGTTCGGTGGTGGTCATCTTGTCCTCACTTCGATCCTGCACGATGTCGACGGTACCCGGGAGCGCTATCCAGCGGCGCGCACCCGGTCAGCGCTGCGACTGTCGACGTCGGGCGCCGTCGCGCCTTTCAGTCCGGCCACTTTGGCCGCGATGTTCTCAGCGATCGTGATCGGCGGGTATCCCACTTCGCCCGGTGTGAGAGTCCCTGGCAGTGCTTCGATGACGGCGTCGTAGTTCCCGTCGAAAAAGAATGCGGCAGAGCGACGTCGGATGATCTGACCATCGACGATAGGTGGGTCGACTCGGTGCACTGTCGAGCGCCATCGGTCGTTCGTCCAGCGTGCCATCGCGTCGCCGAGGTTGATCAAGAGTGCGCCGTCGGCAGGTTGGACGTCGTGCCATACGCCGTCGGCACTCAGAACTTGAAGGCCCGGAACTTGATCTGCCCACAGGATGGTCAAGATTCCGAAGTCGGTGTGAGCGCCCATTCCCGTCATGTCGCCGGAGATGCGGATCTCGCCCTCGGGCAGTGCGTAGTTGTTCATCTTCATCGCGTCGATCGAATGGTCGAGCATCGAATCGAAGTACCCGGGCTGCAATCCGAGAGCGTCGGTAAAGGCGCACATCAGGATTCGTGCCAAGCCCTGGGCATGACGGAAATACTCTTCGATTGCCGGTCGGAATCCGGGCGCGGCCACGGGCCAGGTGTTGGCGGCGTAGCTGGACTCGGGTAGGTCGACGCCCGGATAGTCGCTCACCTCTGTGCCCACGACTATTGCTTCGTAGAAATCGTTCATCTGGTTCGCAGCGGCGACGCCCAGGCTCATGCTGAGTGATTCCGATTTCGGTGGTGAGTAGCCGCGGTTCTCGGACGAGGGACGGCGATAGTTGTTCTTCACCGTCAGTGGGAGAGCAAAGAACTCGTCGAGAGCGTCGGCCAGTCCTTCGGTCGCCGATCGTGGAATGCTGTGTCCGACAATCTGTATGAATCCGACCTCCCGGCACGCGCGATCGAGTTGAGCTGCCACTTCCGCACAGGCAGTGCTGTTGGTGGCGTTTGCAACCGCTGCCTCGCCGCGGAGGTACGGGCTGATATCGATCGTAGGGATTTCGAAGACAGGAGTTTCGTGGGTCATTTAAAGTCCTTGCGGCCGGACGTGTGCCACTTACCGACGAGCGCACGTGAGAGGAATCCAAAGGCAGAGAAGACGAGGACACCGAACACCGACGCGATCACGATCGCGGCGATCAGATCCTCGGACTGAAGGCGGCTTCGGTAGACGTCGAGCAGGGTCCCGATACCGGGTTGTCCTTTGGCGAAGAACATGTCGCCGATGATGGCACCGACGACAACAAGGCCGGAGGCGGTGCGGATGCCGGTGAGAATGGCCGGCATTGCCGCTCGCAGTTCGAGTTTCACAAGTCGATCCCAACGCGAGGCGCGGCCGAGGGTGAAGAGTTCGTGCAGTCCGCGATCGACCGATTGCAATCCGAAGTGTGTGTTGGTGATGATCGGGAAGGCTGCGATGAGAACGCACACCAGGGTGCGCGCGGTCATGCCGTAGCCGAACCAGAGCCCGATGAGGGGGACGATGGCTAGGATGGGAATGACCTGCAGCACAACGGCATAGGGATAGACGATCCGCTCGATCCACTTGGCCTGGCTCATCAGCACGCCGGTTCCGACGCCGACTGCCACCGCGACGACGAAGCCGACCAGTGCTACCTGTGCCGTCACTGCGAGGGCTTCGAGCATGGGCGAGAGGTGCTTCCAGTCGAGTAGCGACTTTGTCAGTACTTGACTCGGCGGCGGAAGGAGAAATCGACGTTCCGGGGAGAGAACGAGGTAGCTGACGATCGACCACGCTGCGACCGCGCCGGCAAGTGAGAGCAGCGGATAGAGCAGGAAGGTGCCGAGCGCTCTCATTCGAGAGGGCCGTCCGGGCTGTGACTGTGCTCGCGCAGCGGTCGCAGAATCAGTGCGAACGGCGGAATTGCGTGCGGTGGTGCCCTGTTGCACTGCAAGGACTTCGGTCATCGTGAGCTCCCATGGAGACTGGCCGAGATCTCGGCGACGTGTTCGGTGTATCGGGCGTCGTAGCGCAGTTCCGGGCTACGCGGGTAGGGGAAATCGATGTCCACGACCGAATGGATTCGTCCGGGCCGGGCGGTCATGACGACCACCTTGTTTGCGAGGTACACGGCCTCGGATACCGAGTGCGTGATGAACATCGAGGTGAAACCCTTGTCGGTGTAGAGCCTTTGCAGCTCTACCTGCATCTCCAGTCGTGTCATCTCGTCGAGAGCACCGAAAGGTTCGTCGAGCAGCATCACAGCAGGTGCGAGGGTGAGCGCACGCGCCAACGAGACGCGCATCTTCATTCCGCCCGACAACGCGTTGGGCAGTTGTTTCGCGAAGTCCGCCAGTCCCACTGCGCGAATTGCCTCGTCGGCGCGCAATTTTCGGGCTGCTTTGTCGCCGCCACCGAGTTCGGCGGACAATTCGACGTTGGCCTGCACGGTTCGCCAGGGGAGGAGAGTCGGCTCCTGGAAGATGAAGCCAACTGATTCGGTGTCGAGGGCAACCGCGCCGCTGGTCGGTCGCTCGAGGCCGGCCGCCATGCGCAACAAAGTCGACTTGCCGCAGCCGGAGGGTCCGACCACGGCGACGAAGTCTCCTCGCTCCACGTTCAGATCGATGCCGTCCAGCGCGACAGTTCCGGTATCGAACTTCTTGACGACATCGGAAAAGACCATCTGCATCGGTGCGGTGAGCTTGCGAGCGTCGGCATCCTGCATCGTGTTCGCGAGTTCCATCTGAGCCTCCGGTTCAATAATGCATGCAAAAGTTCTTCAAGATGTATGAACCATCTTGAATTGCATGTATGTCGCCTAGATTGCTGAATGTAAAGGTGAGGTGACATTGCAGGTGAAGCGAGAATCCTGACGCGCGTTACCTGATGGAAACAACTAGTCGATTGCATGTAATCCATGTGCTGCAGAGTGTGCACATCGGATCATCCTTCCTGGTTCGCCCACATCCCAATTGTTTTCACGAAGGAGACGCTGTGTATTCAAATCGCAAGGTGCATTCCAATCGCAGAAGTGTGGGAGCGGCCGGCGCGGCACTGGCCATGTGTGCAGCCATCGGATTGACTGCGTGCAGCTCCAGTGAGGCTGAGACGGCCAAGGCTGAATCTCTCGAACCAGCTGCCGAGGCTCAGAACCTAGCGGGTCTCTGTCCGGAAAACGTTGTGGTTCAACTCCAATGGCAGCCACAGTCGGATATGGGAGCGCTCTTCGAGATGCTTGGTCCCGGCTATTCGGTCGACACCGACGACAAGTCCGTCAGCGGGACTCTTGTCGCCGGAGGGAAGGACACCGGAGTCGACTTGACCTTGCGGGCCGGGGGACCGGCAATCGGGTTCCAATCCGTCAGCTCCCAGATGTACGTCGACGATTCGATCACTCTCGGCTTGGTGCACGGCGATCAGGTGATCGCGGCAGCGGCAAGTCAGCCCGTTGTGGCCGTCACGCCATTGCTCAAGTACAGCCCGGCAATCCTCATGTGGGACAAAGAGTCTCATCCGGAATGGGCGAGTGTTGCCGATATCGGCAAGTCCGACGCGAGTGTCGTCGTTTCCAAGGAGCAACTGTTTCCGCAGTGGCTCGTGGCGAAAGGCCTACTGAAGCAGTCTCAGCTCGACACGAGCTACGACGGAGCTCCCTCGCGATTTGTCGGTGACCCGACCATCGCTCAGCAAGGATTCGCGAATTCGGAACCGTACACGTACGAGAAGGAGACGCCGGCGTGGGACAAGCCGGTTTCCTATGACCTGCTGAAAGATTCGGGTTTCGACATCTACGCGTCCAATGTTTCCGTTCGTGCCGACAAGGTCGAGACACTCTCCCCGTGTTTGAGCAAGCTGGTTCCGATCATTCAGCAGGCCACCGCGGACTACATCACTGCGCCGGATACGGCGAATGCTGCCATTGTCGACGTCGTTTCGCAGGACGTGTCGTTCTCTCCCTACACCGAGGGTGAAGCAGCGTTCAGTGCCCAACTCTTGAAAGAGAAGGGCCTGATCGCGAACGAGGCGGACGGATCCGTCGGCACGTTCGACATGACGCGAGTCGCTCACACCGTCGAAGAACTGAAGCCCATCCTGAACGCCGGGGGTGCGGCGATACCGCAGTCATTGACTGCAGAAGAGATCTACACCGACAAGTTCACCGATCGGTCCATCGGAATCCGCTGAAGGAGCTGACAGCAAATGACGTACGACATGACAGAACTCAACCGCGAGACCCGCATGGGTGGCCTGGGCACGGAGACCACCGACCGCGAGGTCCGAAGAATCGATCTCTCGGATTTCGAGAACCGGCGCAGCGAGATCGCCGAGGAGTTGTGGTCGGCAGCGACCGACATCGGATTCTTCCAAATCGTCAATCACGGGATCGATCTGGACCAGGTCCGCGAGGCTTTCGCGGCGGCCGAGCGATTCTTTGCACTGCCCACCGAGGTCAAAGCGCAGTATCCGCTCAAGAAGGGTTTCAACTCCGGCTGGGAGAGCATGACGCAGGTGCGTCCGTCCATCGGAACACCTGATCAGAAAGAGTCCTATCAGGTGACCCGCCCGCATATGGGTGATCTGTGGCCCACTGCAGACGAATTGGGCGGATTCCGCGAAACGATCCTGGACTTCGAAGCCAAGTGCTGGGGCATTGCGATGGACCTGTTGTCGTGCTTCGCCGAGAAGCTGGGATTCGAACGAGACTTCTTCACCAGGGCACATGACCCGTCGGTGGACACCTACCAGAGCACGCTGCGACTACTCCACTACTTCCCCCTTGCCGCCGACGCAGATGTCGAAGGGATGTGGCGTGCCGGAGCACACACCGATTTCGATTGCCTGACATTGCTTTTCCAGCGTGACGGTCAGGGCGGCTTGCAACTGTGCCCGGGCAAGGAGATGGACACCCAGGAATGGACGTCGGTGGTGCCGGCTGAGGAAGCAATCACCTGCAACATCGGCGACATGCTGATGAGATGGAGTGATGACGTCCTGCCGTCGAATTTTCATCGAGTCAAGAGTCCCGGAGTCACCGACTATCGGGGAGCCCGCTACAGCCTCGCGTTCTTCGCTCAGGCGAACCGCGACGTGACCATCGAGGGGCCGGCGGGCAAGTACCCGCCGATCACTGCCGAGGACTACATCGACCAGCGAGTACGCGCGAACTTCGCGCGTTGATCCGTATCCGTTCCGTCACACACTTTCAGGAGAACTGGCGATGACTACCGCGCCCAAGAACATGACCGACGCGATCATCCGGGACGTGACGTTGTACAGCGGCGGGCAATGGCTGACCGGCCACGACGTCGTCGTCTCGAATGGGGTGGTCGAATCGATCGAGAAGTCGACCGGCACCGCCACACCTGGAAGTGTGGACGGATCGGGGGCGTATCTGATCCCTGGGTTCGTCAACACCCATACGCACCTTCAGCAGTCACTGATGCGTGGGATCGCCGAAGGGACACCGCTTCTCGAATGGCTACTCGCGGTCGCAGAAGAGTCGGTTCAGATCACGCCGGAGCGCGCATACACGGCCACTGTCGCAGCCTCGCTGGAGGCATTGCGCAGCGGTACGACCACCCTGGTCGAACACATGTGGCCGCATCCGTCCAGCGAGGTTCACGATGCCGTGATCCGGGCGTTGCACGACACCGGGATTCGTGCCGTACTGGGACGCGGAACCGCAGACCGGGCGGACAAGACGAGGAAGTGGGGCTTCGATCCGCGGCTCATGCAACCACTCGGAGACGTTCTCGCACATACGGATCAGATGATGCGCGACATCGCAGGTTCCCGCGTCGACGTGGCAGTCGCGGTACCGAACCCGCGTTCGCTGACCCCGGAGGGGATGTCGGAAGTGCGTGAGTTCGCGCAGGCTCGCGACCTGACGGTCTCGATTCACCTGCTCGAGACGCAGACCGACAACACGATGTGTACCGAACACGCGGGCATGAACGCGGTCGACTACCTGGATTCCCATGGGTTCTTGTGGGACCGGGTGCTGGCGGTCCACTGCGTCGAACTCGACGACCGTGGTCAGAAGGTGCTGGCGGAGCGCGGCGTCGGAGTGTCGTACAACCCCGTCAGCAACATGCGGCTCGGTAGCGGAATCGCGCCCGTCCCGAGTTTCCTCGACGCGGGGATCGCGGTGGGGTTGGGTGTGGACGGCGCAGCCAGCAACGATACTCAGGACATGCTCGAGACGCTGCGCACCGGCGCCTATGTGCAGCGAGCCGCGCGCGGCCGTGCCGACCTGCTCGGCTTCGAAGCCATGATCGACATCGCATCCGGCGGTGCAAACGCAGCACTCGGTCTGCCGGCCAGGTCCGGCGGGATCTCCGTGGGCGATCCCGCCGACCTCACCATGATTCGGTTCGAACGCGACTTCGGTTGCCTCCCGGTGCGAGATCCGGGTGCGTCCATTCTCACGACGGGCAGTCGTCAGATAGTGGACACGGTGTTGGTTGCGGGCGAGGTCGTGCTCCGCGACGGGCACTCGACTCGCGTCGACGAGGCGGAATTGATCCGCACGCTCAGCGCTTTGTGACTGTGCTCAGTCTTCGCTGATCTCCATCTCGATCAGGACGCGGCGCAACAGCTTTCCGGTGGCGTTGCGGGGAAGTTCGTCGATGAAGACGATCTCGCGGGGAACCTTGTAGCGCGCGAGATTCGACCGGACGTGATCCTTCAGCTCGTCGGAGTTCTGGTCGGCGCCGTGGGCGACGACGACAAAAGCTCGCAGGCGGTGCCCGAAGTCGGCGTCCTCGACTCCGATGACTGCCGCTTCCAAGACGTCCTCTCGATCGGCGAGCAGGTTCTCGACTTCGAGCGGGTAGACGTTCTCGCCACCGGAGACGATCATGTCGTCGTCGCGGCCGTCGACGAAGAGGAGGCCGTTGGCGTCGAAGTGTCCGACGTCGCCGGTCGAGAGAAGTCCGTCGATACGTTCCTTGTCGCGCCCGTCGGTGTATCCCTCGAAGCTCAGCCCGCTGGCGACGAAGATCCTGCCGATCGTGTGTGGGGTGGTGATCTTCTTGTTGTTCTCGTCGAACAGTTCGACGTGACAGGTCACCGGAGCGCGGCCCGCGGTTCCCGGCGCAATGGTCAGATCCTCGGGAGTCGCGACCGTGGCCACTGCGACCTCGGTGGATCCGTACAGGTTGTAGAGGACGTACCCGAACGAGGCCGTGACTCGCTTGCACAGGTCGGGCGAGAGTGACGAACCTGCCGAGAAGATGATCTTCAGGTTCGACGTGTCGTACTTGGACAGCACGTCGGGACCGAGGTCGATGATGCGAGTGAGCATCGTCGGGACCACGACCAGACTGTCGCACTTGTACTGGGCGACAAGCTTGATCGTGTTCTCCGGATCGAACTTTCGATGCATGACGACGGTCTGGCCGAGCGCCAACGCGAGAGCGAACTGCGAGACACCGGTTCCGTGGAAGGCGGGGGCCGCCATCATCATGGTCTGTCCGCGGCGCAACGGCACGCGGTCGAGGAACTGTGCCGACGCGAGAGGGGAGGTGTGGCCACGCGGCGCACCCTTGGGAGTTCCCGTTGTGCCGCTGGTGAGGAGGACGAAGCCACCGTTCTTCTCGGGTGCCGGCACCGACGACGTGGTGCGTCCGGCGATGGCCTCGTCGAGAGTGGCTGCCGTGGAACCGTCAGCGGCCGTGCCCTCTGGCCAGGAACGATAGACGACGACGTCGTCCGGCAAGGCATCGGCGATGTCCGCGAACTCGTCGTCGTAGACGAAGGCGACCACCTTCTCCCGCGCGGCGACGTCCACGAGTTGGGGCCGAGCGAAGCCCGTGTTCATGAGAACGAGCTTCGTTCCGTTCTTCGCTGCCGCCAGCATGGTCAGGACCAAGCCTCGATGGTTACGGCACATCGCACCCATGACGGAGTCGGAGGTGATGCCGTCGGCCTGCCACGCCCGGACCAACGCGTTGCTCTGACGCTCGAGCTCGGCATAGGTGATGGGGCCGCGCTCGTCGATGATCGCCACCGCGTCGTAGCCGTTCTCGGCGTGTGCATGGACCGGCCCGGCGAAGGGTCCGTACTTGTCCACGGCTGCAATGGATTTGAGTCCGCGATCGAGGCGAGGGAACGGGACGAGTCCGGCTCGGAACATGACCCCCGCCGCGCCGATGGTGTCAGTGACCTTGGTGACCAATCCGGGCATACGTGAACCTCTTCCGAGCGTCGTTGTAGGACTGATTACACACTAATGCGCAATCAGGTTTCGGTGGTGAAGTTTCACGATGGCGACCGAGCACTCCGCCCCGCCACCTCGAAAGGTGGCGGGGCGGAGTGTTTCGGGATCTGGTCCGTGCGACCGTCACTTCAGTTCGGCGGACGACTTTCCGAGCAGGCGGCGTGCGACGATCAGCTGCTGGATCTGCTGGGTGCCCTCGAAGATGTCGAGAATCTTCGAGTCGCGGCCCCACTTCTCGAGCAACGGGCGCTGCGAGTAGCCGTAAGTGCCGGCCAACTCGACTGCCTTGAGCGTCACGTCGGTGCCGGTGCGGCCGGCCTTCGCCTTGGACATGGACGCTTCGAGCGAGTTCGGCTTCTTGTTGTCGGCCATCCACGCCGCGCGCAGAGACAGCAGGTACGCGGCCTCCCAGTCGGCTTCCAAACGGATGAACTCGGCTGCAGCTGCATGCTGGTTGTAGACCGGTGTGTCGTAGGAGATCTCGACACCGGCTTCGGTCAGGATGCCGCGCAGTTCTTCGAGAGCTGCGCGTCCGACGCCGACTGCCATGGCTGCAACGAGGGGCCGGGTGTTGTCGAACGTCTGCATGACGCCGGCAAAGCCCTGCTCCACGTTGACCTCCGGGCTGCCGAGGATGTTGTCCGCGGGAATGCGGCAATCCTGGAGCAGGAGTACTGCGGTGTCGGAGGCCTTGATGCCCAGCTTGTGCTCGAGGCGGGCAACGCTCAGGCCCGGTGCGTCACGCGGAACGACGAACGACTTGATGGCCGCTCGGCCCTTCGACTTGTCGACCGACGCCCACACGACGATGTGCGTCGAACGCTCACCGGCGGTGACGAAGATCTTCTCGCCGTTGAGAACCCACTCGTCGCCGTCGAGAACGGCGGTGGTGGTCACTGCGGCGGAGTCGGAACCGAAACTCGGTTCGGTGATGGCCATCGAGGCCCACACCTTACCGAAACGTTCGAGCTGTTCGTCGGTTGACACTGCGGCGATCGCGGCGTTGCCGAGCCCCTGGTAGGGGATCGAGAGCATGAGTCCGACGTCGCCCCAAGACGTTTCGAGCGAGTTGAGGAGCGCAGACATGTTGCCGCCGTTGGCGTTGCCACCCTTGGCGCTCGCGTCGGACCGTCCGCCGCTGGCACCGCCGATGTCTCCACCGGAATCGGAGAGGCCTTCGACCATGGCGGCCATGGTGTCGAGCTCGACGGGATACTCGTGCTCAGCGAGATCGTACTTACGTGAAATGGGTCGGAAGATCTGCGCCGCGACCTGATGTGCCTGGTTCGCTGATGCTTTGAGCTTCTTGGGAAGTTCGAGGTTGATCATCGTGGTTCTCCTGGAAGTTCAGCGGCGTCAGATGAGGACGATGCCCTCGGCAACGCCGATGGCACGGAGGTCGCGGTACCAGCGCTCGACCGGGTGTTCCTTGGTGAACCCGTGTCCACCGAGGAGTTGCACACCGTCGAGGCCGATCTGCATGCCCTTCTCGGAAGCCAGCTTCCGGGCCAGAGCGGATTCGCGAGCAAAGGACAAGCCCTGCTCGGCGCGTGAAGCGCCCCGAAGCGTGACCAGACGCAGTCCGTCGAGTTCGATGCCGATGTTGGCGACCATGAAGGCAACCGCCTGGCGGTGGCTGATCGGCTCGCCGAACGCTTCGCGCTCGTTGACGTACGGAATCACGTAGTCGAGAACTGCCTGGCTGGTTCCGACGGCCATGGACGCCCAACCGAGGCGAGCCAGGCGAATCGCGTCGGCGTATTCGGCCTTGCGCTGCTCGGCGTCACCGTCGCCGAGCAGTGCGGACTCCGACACAGCGACATCGGTGAGGATCAGGCGACCCAGGCCTGCGGCGCGCAGACCCATGCTGGGATCTGCTTCGACGACGAGTCCCTTGGTGTCGGATTCGACGATGAAGAAGGAGGGCTTGCCGTCGAGTTCTGCGGCGATCACGAAGAGTTCGGACGTAGCCGCGGCGGGCACCAAGCTCTTGACGCCGTTGAGCTTGTAGCCGCTGGGGGAGCGAACTGCCTTGGTCTGCAGGGCAAACGGATCGAACAGTGCGCGTGGTTCGTTGACCACCACTGCTGCGCCGGGGACCTGCTCGCCGGTGAAGGCCGGAAGGTAGGTCTTCTGCTGCGCGTCGGTGCCCCACTGCGTCAGTGCGACCGCAACGCCGCTGGGTGCGAGGATCGGAAGTGCAAGCCCCATGTCTCCGTGCGCAAGTGCCTCGGCAACAAGAGAATTGGTGACTGCGCCGCGATCGGCAGCTGCTCCGTCGAGTTCTTCGGGAACATTGATCAGCGTGATGCCGAGCTCGGCTGCGCGCTTGGAGAGATCGGCGGGTGCCTGCGCTGCGCCGTCGGCGTCGTGCGCTGCGGGACGCAGGATTTCGGCCGCGAACTCGCGCACGGTCTCGACGATCATCTTCTGGTCGTCGTCGGGGGTCAGATCGAAGTAGTCGGCGTTCTTGCTCGGGTTGTCGGGCAGGCGCTTGGGTGCGCCGTTGCCCGAGACCTTCTGGAATCCTCGAGTGGCGGCACCCAGGGTTTTGAAGCCCGTCTTGGTGCCCTCGTAGGTCACGCGATCGATGGTCTGACGCAGATTGAACTTCTCGGCCAGTTCCGAACCGGTGATCTTGGTAAGCACACGCATGGCTGCGCCCATGGCGTCGCGTTTGATCGGGTTCAGGCCGACGGCGGACGTGTCGCGGGGCGCACCCTTGGCGCCGCCGCGCTGCGCGCCCGATTCGCTGCGCTGAGCGCTCTTGTCGGGGGCAACACTGTCTTGCTTGGTCATGATCACCAGCTGTTTCTCGGTGTTGGGGCGTTGGACGATCCTTATCTTACTCATCAGTAAGGTCTGTTGTCGAGAAACCGCGAAATGATGCGCGTCATAGGCTCGAGGGGTGAACCGGACAGAGGTGCCAGATCGGATACAGCGGTACGTGCGCTACACGCCGTTGGTGGTGGTCCCGTGCCTGTTGATCGCCAGCACGTATCCGGGGGAGTATCGAGTTCCCCTCACCTACTGGATTCTGTCGATGCTGTCGTCGCTCGCCTTCGCCGTCGGCCGTCGATGGCCGGTCTTCGCGTCCCTGGTCATCTCGGCGCTCGCCGTTCCGATGTTCGTCGCCGACGCCTGGGGGCTGTCCGAGCTTGTTCCGTATCTCGGGGCGGTCGCCGTCGTCGACGTCACGATGCGGGCCGAGCGTAGAGAAATGGTTGCCGTATCGGCAGCAGGATGGTGCGGTTCGGTGCTCGCGGGTATCTGGTTCGAATCTCACGAAGCGTTCTGGTCTGTCACGACGGCTGTGAAAGTGCTTGCGTACGTGGGGTTGCCACTGCTGCTCGGGCTGTATCTACGCTCGCAGCGTGAATTGGCCGCGAACAATCTTGCGCAGACCCGCGCTGCGGAGCGCAGTGCGCTCGCCCGCGAACTGCACGACCTGGTTGCGCACCACATGGCATCGATCGTCCTGAGAATCGGCGTGGCTCAACATGTCTTGGCGCCCCAGGACGAGGCCGTGCGTGAGGTCCTCGCGGATGTGCGTGGGACTGCGTCCGATGCGCTGGCCGATATCCGTCGCCTCCTGGTCGCACTTCGTGATCCTTCGCTCGGTGAGGTCGCTCTGGTCGAGCCGGATGCCGTCGAGGCGGAAATCGAGGCGGCGATAGATCGTGTGCGTGCGGCGGGTTTCGAGGTGCAGGCAGTCTTCGATGCCCAGGAGAATGTCGAGTCAGGCGCAGCCGATCTCGACGCGATCGGGAGGCTGACGTTGTTGCGGGTGATTCAGGAATCACTGACCAACGTCATGAAGCACGGCGACAAGAAGGGGCTGGTATCGGTCTCGGTCGGTCGCGAAGACAACCGGGTGCATGTCAGGGTTGTCAACGACGTCGAGGGATCGCCTCGGAGTGCAGGTCATGGCCTGGTGGGAATGCAGGAGCGTGCGGAGTTGGTCGGCGGCGAGATGACCACCGGCACCAACAGTGACGGGAAATGGGAAGTGCACGTGAGTATTCCACTCGTTGTCTCGGGCGATGTCTCGTGATCAGCGTGCTGATCGTCGACGACCAGCGACTTGTGCGCGCCGGTTTGCGGATGCTGTGCGCGGCAGCCGAGGACATGACCGTGGCCGGTGAGGCGTCGAACGGCGTCGAGGCGGTAGCGCTCGCTGCAGAATTGGATCCCGACGTGATTCTGATGGACTTGAGAATGCCCGGGCTGGACGGGATCGGCGCCACGCAGCAGATCGTCAAGGCCGGTCGTCGAGCGCGCATTCTCGTGCTGACCACCTTCGACGACGACGATCATCTGTATCCCGCACTCGCCGCGGGGGCTTCGGGATTCTTCGTCAAGGACACCGAACCCGCCGAGTTGCTCGGTGCCATTCGGCGGATCGCCGAGGGCGAGATGGTGTTCACTCCGGAACTTCTCCGCCGCGTTGTGGATCGAGCGGTGATCGGTGGTATCGCAGACACTGCTGTGACGGACAAGGTTCCGTTGACCGATCGCGAATCGCAGGTCCTCGCACTGGTGGCAGAAGGGAAGAGCAATCAGGAGATCGCGGACACGCTGCATCTCGGTGTGACCACGGTGAAGACGCACGTGGCGAACCTGATGTCGAAGACCGGTTGCGACAATCGGGTTCGCCTCGCCGTGTACCACTTGCAGAACTTTCAGTGACCGGAGTGCGAACCAGACGAAGGCATCGGCATGTCCATCGGCATGTCCATCTGCATCGGAGCCGCCTTCTGCCCCGGTTCGAGGACGAGGAATTGGCCCATCATCCCTTGGTCCTCGTGCATCAGCAGGTGGCAGTGGAACATGTACGGGAAGGTGGGATCGGCGTACTCGGACCACTGCAGCGCGACGCGAATCCTACTGCCCGGTGGTGTGTAAACAGTGTCCTTGAGTCCTCGTAAGTGAGGCGGAGGAGTGCGACCGTCGACGTCGAGGATCTGGAACTGTACGTCGTGGACATGGAAATTGTGTGGCCAGTTGTCCTTGTTGGTGATCGTCCACACCTCGGTCGCGCCGACCTCGGCCTCGAAGTCGATGCGGTTCATGTCCATTCGTTGCCCGTTGATCATGTACCACTGCAGATCGAAGGTTCGGGAAACGCTTGCCTTCGACGGATCCAGACTCGGCAGTACGGCCAACTGCGCCGGGAGAGTCGACCGTGACGCGCGGCTGGCAACGCCCCGCAGTTCGAGGATGTCGAAGCGGTCGTTCATGCCGAAGTTCTCGGCGTCGGAGGAACTCACGCCACCGCCGTCCTCGATCGGGAACGACACCAGTGTGGTCGTCGCACCGGGGTCGACGCGAACCACGATCTCGGCTCGTTCGCCGGGGCTGAGCTGAATCCGCTTGATCGCAATAGGTGATTCGAGCAGTCCGCCGTCGGTGGCAATCAGATCGAACGTGCGGTCGTCGGGGAACCCCAGGTTGTAGAGACGGCCGGAAGAGCCGTTCAGAATGCGTAACCGGACGACCCCGGTGGTGACGTCGAGGTAGGCGTCGGAGATGCCGTTGGTGACTATCGTGTCGCCGAGCAGGCCTATGTCGGTCGGATCCGATTCGTCGAAGCTGCCGTCGGCGAGGAATCGACGATCCTGGATGATCAGCGGAACATCGTCGACACCATAGGTTTTGGGGATGTCCAACGCCCGCGTGTCGGCGTCGTCGATCAGGAACAGTCCGGCGAGACCGCGCTGCACGTGCCGTTCGGTGGATCCGTGCGGGTGTGGGTGATACCAGAGCGTCGACGCCGACTGGCCGATCGTCCACGCCGGTTCCCAGCGTCCGCCGGCTTCGATGGTCTGGTGCGGGCCGCCGTCGTATCGGGCGGGCAGATGCATGCCGTGCCAATGGACGGTCGTGGGCTCTGCCAGTGTGTTGTCGATCGTGAATGCGACAGATTCTCCGCGTTCGGCGCGGACGGTCGGCCCCAGAATGGATCCGTTGAAACCCCAAGTGTCGGTGAGTTTTCCCGCGACGATCTCGGTGGTCCCGGCACCGGCACGAAGTGTGAAGTGGCGAACACCGGCGTCGTCGACGGTGGATTCGGCAAGCGGTGGAATCGGTAGCGGACGCGAAGTTCCGGCCACCGCCAACGTGGCGCTCTTCGCTGCCGGGTCGGCGCCGCAGCCCACCGCGAGCCCGAGGGGCGCTGCGGCCAGACCGAACAGAATCGTGCGCCTGGAAATCCGGTTCATCGTTCTCCTGGAAGTAGTGCGTGATCAACTACTTCCAGTCAACGGGCCGAGATGTCGTGCCGAATCCTGCCGACGGGCCTGTCGGAACTCCTCCCTCGGACCCTTGCGGCGGGTGGGATGTTCTGGTACTCGGGTGTTACCGCAGGCGGGCCAGAACGTCTTCGTGCAGCAGTCCGTTGGTGGCGACCGCGCTGCCGCCGTGCGGACCTGCGCCGCCGTCCAGATCGGTGAACGCGCCGCCGGCCTCACGGACCAATACGTCGAGCGCTGCCAGATCCCACAGGGAAACCTCGGGTTCGGCAGCAATGTCGACGGCGCCTTCGGCCACGAGGCAGTAGGAGAAGAAGTCCCCGTAACCGCGCACGCGCCAGACGTGGTCGGTGAGTTCGACGAACTGATCGCGAATTCCGCGGTCCTTCCACCCCGAGAGGCTCGAGAAGCTCAGGCTCGCTGACTCGCTGCGATCGACGGCGGATACCTGGATCGCCCGCGCATCACTGTCCCCGAAGGACGTATGTGCACCCAAACCTGTTGCAGCCCACCATCGCCGATTCAGTGCAGGTGCGCTCACGACGCCGATGACCGGGACGCCGTCCTCGAGCAAGCTGATCAGCGTGGCCCACACCGGTACGTTGCGGACGAAGTTCTTGGTCCCGTCGATGGGGTCGACCACCCACTGTCTGCCCTCGAAGACTGCGTCGCCGCCGAATTCTTCGCCGAGTACGGAATCCGCAGGACGATGCTCACCGAGCGTCGCGCGCACTGCTCGCTCGACAGCCAGATCGGCGTCGGAGACGGGGGTGAGGTCCGGCTTGTCGTCCACTCGAAGGTCGAGGGCGCCGAAGCGGGCGCGAGTGATCGCGTCAGCCTCGTCGGCGATACGGAGGGCGAGTGCGAGGTCGGATGCGCGATCGGTCACGGGTACACAACCTACCGGCTCAATCGGGGAGGACCTCGTTCAGCTTTCCGGTTGCGACGTCGAAGACGAATCCGCGTAGGGAGGTCGTCGCGGTGACGAACGGACTGTTCTCGATGCGCTTCAACGACTGACGGACGTCCTCGTCGATGTCGGGAAACGATTCGGCAGCCCAATTTGGTTTGATGCCGATCTCGTCCTGGATGGATCGCTTGAAGTCGTCGTCGGTGAACGTCAGCATTCCGCAGTCGGTGTGGTGGATGAGGATGATCTCGGTAGTTCCCAGCAGACGCTGGCTGATGGCCAGGGATCGGATCTCGTCGTCGGTGACGACTCCACCCGCATTGCGGATGACGTGCGATTCACCTTCCTTGATTCCGAGCACCCGATAGACGTCGATGCGGGCGTCCATGCAGGCGAGTACGGCGACGTGTTTGCTGGGTGGGAGGGGGAGCGGTCCGGTGAACTGCTCGGCGTAGGCGGCGTTGTTCTGCAGGTATTCGTCGGTGACAGTCATCGTTCCAGTAGGTTCCCTCGGAGCGAGGTTGGCAAGGCTTCCAGTCCCGGTGATCCCAATACGTGACGGGCGGCAGGGCCGAGGTCGGCACCCGGTAGCCTTGAGAACCGTGCATCCCGACGTAATTGCAGACCTGAACGCCCTCGACACCACCCTTCGCACCTGCGAATCGGTTGTGGACGTCGAGGAGCTGCGCCGACGCATCGACGAGCTCGAGCACCAGGCAGCCGACCCGGGTCTGTGGAACGACCAGGAACACGCCCAGCAGGTCACGAGCCAGCTCTCCCACGCGCAGGCCGAGCTGCGCCGGATCGTGGCACTACGCGAGCGACTCGACGAGATGCCGATCCTCTACGAACTGGCAGAAGACGAAGGCCCCGACGCGGTGGCCGACGCCGACGCCGAGCGCGCGAGCCTGCGAGACGACATCGCGGCGATGGAAGTCAAGACCATGCTCTCGGGCGAGTACGACGAGCGCGACGCGCTCATCAACATCCGCTCCGGTGCCGGCGGTATCGACGCTGCAGACTGGGCCGAGATGCTCATGCGTATGTACATCCGCTGGGCGGAGAAGCACGACTACGGCGTCGAGGTCTACGACACGTCGTACGCCGAAGAAGCCGGACTCAAGAGCGCGACGTTCGCGATCAAAGGCCCGTACACGTACGGCACGTTGTCCGTCGAGATGGGCACCCACCGGCTCGTTCGCATCAGCCCCTTCGACAACCAGGGGCGTCGTCAGACGTCGTTCGCCGAGGTCGAGGTACTGCCGGTCGTCGAGACGACCGACCACATCGAGATCAACGAGAACGACATCCGCGTCGACGTCTACCGCTCGTCCGGTCCCGGCGGCCAGTCGGTCAACACGACGGACTCCGCCGTTCGACTCACGCACATCCCGACGGGAATCGTCGTCACCTGTCAGAACGAGAAGTCGCAGCTCCAGAACAAGGTGTCGGCGATGCGCGTCCTGCAGGCGAAGCTGCTCGCGGTCAAGCGTCAGGAAGAGCGCGCCGAGATGGATGCGCTCAAGGGCGACAGCGGCAGCTCGTGGGGCAACCAGATGCGCTCCTATGTTCTGCATCCGTACCAGATGGTCAAGGACCTGCGTACCGAGTACGAGGTCAACAACCCGTCGGCAGTGCTCGACGGCGACATCGACGGGTTCCTCGAGGCCGGCATCCGCTGGCGCATGAGCGAGAACCAGTCCGCATAGCGTTCGGATACCGAAAGGCACGATGACTTTACTTCGACCTGGGCAGAACCTGCTCGATTGGCTTCAAACCACCGGTTTGTCTGTCCTCATGACCGTGCTCGGGGCGATGATTCTCGCCCGGTTGGTCAGTTGGGGAGGCAACAAGGTCACCGACCAGATCGACTCCAACTATCAGTTGGGCGATGCGCTGGTTCGTTCCGAGGCGACCAAGCATCGTCACTCGGTCGCGCAGGTCATCACCTGGGTGGTCATCACGTTCATCTACGTGATCGCGACGCTGAAGGTTCTCGACCAACTGAACCTGCCGATCGGAAGTCTCGTCGCGCCGGCGACCGTTCTCGGTGCGGCGCTCGGTTTCGGTGCGCAGCGCGTCGTGCAGGACATTCTTGCCGGTTTCTTCATCATCACCGAACGTCAGTACGGCTTCGGTGACACCGTCCGGCTTGCGATCACCGGCTCCTCCGACGACGCCGAGGGTGTCATCGAGGACGTGACCCTGCGCGTGACGCGGATGCGGAACTCCGACGGCGAGGTCATCACCGTTCCCAACGGCCAGATCGTGAAAGCGACCAACCTGTCCAAGGATTGGGCACGCGCCGTCATCGACGTTCCGGTTCCGGCGACCGCCGATCTCACCCGGGTCAACGAGGTGCTTCGCCAGGTCGGAGTCGACGCGATGGCCGACCGCGGACTCAAGAAACTGCTGCTCGACGAGCCCACGGTCATGGGCGTCGAAAGCCTGGAGGTCGATCAGGTCAACGTGCGGATGGTCGCGCGCACACTCCCTGGCAAACAGTTCCAGGTCGGACGCGCTCTTCGCGTCCGCGTCGCCGCAGCACTGCGACGTCAGGGGATCACGGTGTCACCGGATCTGCACACCGTACGGACCGAGGAGGCGAGCGAATGACCGATCAGGAACCGCGCCGCGGACTCGACCGACTGTTTCACCTGGACTGGCTCCCGTCCCGGATTTTCGGCGGCCGGATGCGAACCTCTACCTTCATTCTCATCGTGGCGTGGATATTGACTTATCTGTTGCATACGTATCTCAATCCTGAGGACCCGACCGCAGTGACACCACCGCCCAGCGTGGACACGTCGCAGACCGAGCCTTACGTCGCGCCCTCAGTCAAACCGTCGACGACGACCCCCGTGCCGTCCTCGACCGAGCCGACGACTACGTCCGAGACCCAGTCTCCGGAATCGAGCACGGGCAGCTCAGGTTCTCCGACGCCGACTTCGGGTCCCGCGCCTGCGCCGGGCAACGCCGAACAGTCCGCGACCACGGTGCCGACCACTCCGGCGACGACGACCGTTCCCCAACCTGGCGCGGCGATGCAGGCACCGACGTCTGTGCCGCAGTCACCCGCGACCACCGGTACCGGATAAGGACGAGGGTGCTCGCGCGTGGCGCCAAGGTCACCGTTAGATAACGGCTAGACTGGCTAGTTGTGATCAGCATGAAGAATGTGTCGAAGTCCTACAAGGCCTCCACCAGGCCGGCGCTCGACAAGGTCAGTGTGGAGGTGGAGAAGGGGGAGTTCGTCTTCCTCATCGGCCCCTCCGGCTCCGGCAAGTCGACGTTCATGCGGTTGCTGCTCAAGATGGAGTCGCCCACGTCCGGCGACATCGAGGTCGCGGATTTCCACGTCAACAAGTTGGCGGCCCGCCGCGTGCCGAAGCTTCGCCAGAGCATGGGCTGTGTGTTCCAGGACTTCCGCTTGCTTCAGCAGAAGACGGTCTCCGAGAACGTGGCCTTTGCGTTGGAAGTCATCGGCAAGCCCCGCAACGTCATCGCGCGCACTGTGCCCGAGGTTCTCGACATGGTCGGTCTGGCCGGCAAAGCCGATCGACTGCCCACCGAACTTTCCGGCGGTGAGCAGCAGCGCGTCGCCATCGCCCGCGCATTCGTGAACCGCCCTCTCGTGCTGCTCGCCGACGAGCCCACCGGCAACCTGGACCCCGAAACGAGCCAGGACATCATGCTGCTGCTCGAGCGGATCAACCGCACCGGCACCACCGTCGTGATGGCGACCCACGATCACCACATCGTCGACTCCATGCGTCGACGCGTCATCGAACTCGATCTCGGCAAGGTGACCAGAGACGAAGCGCGGGGTGTGTACGGCGTCGGCAGGTAGCGCCGACTACGACCACACGTCCCGTACGCCCACCGGTTGTCGTGAAACAACCGGCCTCTCGAAAAGGAATCGGATTCCCCGATGCGCGCCAGCTTTATTTTCAGCGAAGTCCTGACCGGCCTACGCCGCAACATCACGATGACCATCGCCATGATCTTGACGACGGCGATCTCCCTCGGACTCTTCGGCGGCGGTCTGCTGGTCGTGCAGATGGCAGGCAAGACCCAGCAGATCTTCCTCGAACGCGTCGAGGTGCAGATCTTCCTGACCGACGACATCTCTTCGGCCGATCCCGGTTGCGAGCAGGAGATCTGCAGTTCGTTGCGCAAGGAACTCGAGCAGACTCCGTCCGTCGTCGCGGTTCAGTACCTCAACCGCGAAGACGCCGTGAAGGACGCCACCGAGCGCGTGTTCAAGGATCAGCCAGAACTGGCAGCCCTGGTGAGCCCGGACAGCTTCCCGGCGTCGTTCAAGGTCAAGCTCAGTGACCCGGAGCGGTTCGGCGTCATCAACGACACCTTCGGTTCGAGGCCCGGCGTCGAGAGTGTGCTCAATCAGCGCGAGTTGGTGGACCGACTGTTCAGCGTGCTCGGTGGAGTGCGCAACGCAGCGTTCGCGATCGCGATCGTCCAGGCGATAGCGGCCATCCTGCTCATCGCCAACATGGTCCAGATCGCCGCGTTCACGCGTCGTACCGAGGTCAACATCATGCGGTTGGTCGGCGCGACGCGTTGGTACACCCAGCTTCCGTTCCTCCTCGAAGCCGTCGTGGCGGCCTTGATCGGTGCGGTGCTCGCCATTGCCGGACTGTTCACGGCGAAGAACGTCTTCATCGACGGGGTCCTGTCCGACGTCTACGAAGCAAACATCGTGGCGCGGATATCCAACAGTGACGTGCTGTTCGTCTCGCCGATCCTCGTACTTGCCGGTGTCGGAATGGCCGCGGTGACGGCGTACGTGACACTGCGTCTGTACGTCCGCGAATAATCGGTTTGCACGAGCTTCTATGCTGGAACAGCAAGAACCATTCGACAGCAAGACAGCGGACTGAGAGGCCCGGACAGTGAAGGAAAAGGGCCGCAAGGTCATTGCGACCAATCGCAAAGCACGCCACAACTACACGATCATCGACACCTACGAGGCCGGCATCGCTCTCGTCGGGACCGAGGTCAAGAGTCTGCGTGAAGGCAAGGCGTCGCTCGTCGACGCGTTCGCCACGGTGGACAACGGCGAAGTGTGGTTGCGCTCGTTGCACATTCCGGAGTACACGCAAGGCACGTGGAACAACCATTCGCCACGTCGTACCCGAAAGCTCCTGCTGCACAAGCGTGAGATCGAGCACCTCGTCGGCAAGACCCGCGAGGGAAACCAGACGCTGGTCCCGCTGTCGATGTACTTCAACGACGGCAAGGTCAAGGTCGAACTCGCACTGGCAAAGGGTAAGCAGGACTACGACAAGCGCCAGGACATGGCCAAGCGCACCGCCGAGCGCGAGGTGACCCGCGAGCTCGGTCGTCGTATCAAGGGCATGCGCTGACCTCCATCCTGCTTGCCCTCGTGGCGGCAGTTGCCTACGGAGTCAGCGACTTCGTCGGGGGAGTTGCATCACGACGAGTTGCCGCACTGCGTGTGGTGATCGTCTCGTATCCACTCTCGCTCGTCATCGTTCTGATCGCAGCACCTTTCGTATCCGGGACGCTGACGCTGAACGGTTTGATCTGGGGTGCGATCGCGGGCGTCACGAGTGGTCTGGCGGTGTGGTGGTTCTATCTCGCGCTGGCAACTGGCCCCATGTCGGTGGTCTCGCCGCTGACAGCTGTTCTGGTGGCGGGTATTCCGGTGCTCGTCGGCTTCGCTTTCGGTGAGCGGCCGGGGTTGATCGCGTACCTGGGTATTGCCGTCGCGCTGGTCGCCGTCGTCCTGGTCAGCCGCGAGTCGCCTGACGACACCGCGGGTGAGGTCGCCGGCGGAATCACTCTCCGCTTCACCAGGCAAGTGGCGCTTCTGACCGTCGGAAGCGGTGGCGCATTTGCACTCTCGTTCATCGCACTTCACCAGATCGGCGAGGGCAGCGGACTGTGGGCGTTGGCCGTATCTCGAGGCGCCGCGACCGTCGTGGTGTGGTTGGTCGCGCTGGCGGCCGGTCACTTCGTTCTCCCACGACGCGAGCCACTCAAGCTCGCGGTGTACGTCAGCGTCCTCGACGTCGTCGCGAACGGGACGATGATCTACGCCTTCCAAGGCGGAATGCTCTCACTGGTCAGCGTGATCGGTTCGCTGTATCCGGCTGCGACGGTTCTGCTCGCCATGGTGATGCTGGGCGAGCGGGTAAGCCGCGTCCAACAAGCGGGAATGCTGTTGGCGCTGGCGGCAGTCGGCATGATTGCCGTCGCTGGGGCGTAGTTCCTTTTCAGCGGCTGTGACCCGTGCACCCATCGTAGGAACGCGCTGTTTCATTCCTCGACGAGTACTTGGGCTACTTGCACGCCGGATACCCCGATCCGCCACCATCCTGTCAAAAGAGTCCCGCGTGGTTTGAACTGGTCTCCGATTGGCGGAGTGGCCAAATTGGAAACGCGGCGGCGGTGCGAGTTTGGTATCGCACCAAACTCAGGGCCTCGGAATAGCTCATGACGGCTCGACAATGCCCGCGGGCGAACCAAATTCAGTACTCCGCAGGAACATCCGAGTGGCCGCGGAAAGGTGGGCCACGGTTTCCTCCGGATCTCCGATATCAGCGGTGAACACCTCGACTCCCAACACGACGTCGGGAGCCACGACCCCCAACGCCCGCACAATCTCCGCGATCGGCGCCGTTCCCTCGCCAGGAGCCAGGCGGCCGGTCATCGGTACATAGGGATCGTGGCGGCCAGGCTGGACACGATCGCTGATCTGCACTTCGAATACCTGACCATGGGTAACCTCTGCAAGCTGGGTCGGCGTACCACCCGAGCGCAGAAAGTGCCAAGTATCGAACAGGATTCCAACGCCGGGGTGGTCGGCTCGCCGGACGATGTCCAACGCCGCACCGAGATCCGGTATTCCTGTGCCGGGGATGAACTCCAGACTGACACGAACTCCGACCTCGGCTGCGCGGTCGGCGACTTGTCGCACCGCCGACGCCAGCGCGTTTCTCTTCACTGTCGGATCACCCAAGAAATGGGCGACGTTGAGAGTGCGAGCGTGAAGCGCCTCAGCGGCTTCGAGACACTCGTCGAGATCTACCATGAGCTTGCGCCAGTGTGGAGGTACCTCATCCAGTCGAGCAGAGCCGGGTAGATAGGTCATGAGCGCATCGATCACGCCAACAGTCACACCTAGATCGTCCAGGCGCTCCCGCACTCGGGAGTCGGCACTCTTCACAATCGAATATTGCGAGGGATGAACAGTGATCTCTGGAAAGCCGCCCCTACGGGCCAACTCGGCGAGCTGTATCAAATCAGCGTGTGGGATGCATCCCCAGCAGAGGGCAGTGCCCTCGATTGGCTGCACAGCCTGGTAGGTCATCGATGGCCACTTCTCTTCGTCACTCACACACACTCGGAGGTGATGTGCTGGTCCTGTCGTTGCGACTGCCGGCGGAACGAATACGGTCGACGCGGCTTACAGGTTGGAAGTCCAACATTGGATTGCGAAAGCGAGCTACCAGTGCGCGGGCCGTTTGTTTTCTATCTGGCTGCTCAGTAGTCAAATCAGCAAAAGGAGTTGAACCGCAGACTTTCAGGGGCGCGAAGGCAGCGCCGCAAGAACGTCGTCGTCGAGCTTCCACTCCGCGGCGGCAACATTTGATCGCACTTGTTCGGGGTTCATCGCACCGATGATCACAGAGGGAACGCTCTCCTGCGCGCACAGCCACGCTATGGCGAGTTCGAGTATCGAGTGTCCGTGCGCTTGTGCGAACGCTGACAGTTTCTCCACGTACTCGAAGTTCTCTTCCGTTGCCAGTGTGGCGAAGTACGGCGCACTGGCTAGTCGGCTGCCGGTCGGAAACGGCCGTCGCATCGTGTACTTACCGGTGAGCATTCCGGAAGCAAGCGGAAAGAAAGGGATGATTGACATTCCGACCTCGTGTGCGGCGGGAACAATGTCTGCCTCGATCGCGCGGTTGAGCAAATTCCATTCGACCTGGTTCGCCAATAAATGCGATGCGCCAGTACCGGTGGCGATGCCCTCGGCCTGCCTCATCTGATCCGCGGAGTAGTTCGAGCAAGCTACGTGGCGGGCTTTCCCTTTGGCTACCAGCCCATTCAACGCCTCGATGGCCTCCTCCAGTGGAGCATCGGGGTCAGGGACATGCTGGTAGTACAAGTCGATTCGATCGGTGCTGAGTCGCCGCAAGCTTGCCTCACAGCTATCCTCGATGCTTCGTGCGAGTACTCCGGGCTTGTAATCGACCTCACGCGGGCGTGGAATCGCTTTGGTGGCGATTACCACCTGGTCTCGTTGACCTGCGAGCGCCTTGCCGAGGATTTCCTCCGAGCGCCCGTTTCCGTACATCGTCGCTGTGTCAAAGTGGGTGACGCCCTCATCGAGAGCAGTACGGACGACCTCCGTACTCCCCTCAGGGTCCAGTCGGGTACCAAAGTTGTTACACCCTAAGCCAATACGCGAGACTTGAAGATCGCGCGCGAGTTGTCGTAATTCCATGTCATTCCCCTTGTTTTCGCCACTTACGTGAATTCGTCGCCCCGCGAACTCGACGAATGATTGGACGCAAGATCAATTACCCTGCAAGAGCTCTGAGCGGTCGGCAGGCCCTGTGGGACGAACGAACATCTACATTCCATACATCGACAAGGTGGGTCCGCCGAACCACTTCATCGGAGCGATTCAAATCGTGCACGAGCCCGGACCGCAGTAGGAAGTGGTTTTTCCACTCATCGGGATTCCTCTTCTCGGTCATGATGATTCATCGGGCTAGCTATCTCGCGCGGAGACAGGCGGCGCGGTACAACAGGTGGAATTGGTTTGGCCGGATTCTCAGTCATCTCTCAACGATGTGCACCCGCTCCACCGAGTCACCCGCTTGTAGATGTCCTCGCTTCTCGGAGAATTTTCCTCAGCCGCGTCTGTCGGCCGGCGCTGCGCGTAGGTGAACCCGCTCGCCCTGTTTTCCGAAGAGGCTGATCGCCTCGGCCGGCCGTCCGTCGGCAGCACTGATGCGGTGCGGGATGTGCGTGTCGAACTCGGCGGCCTCGCCTGCCCCCATGATGAAATCCCGGTCGCCGAGTTGGAGTCGGATGCGCCCGGACAGAACGTAGACCCACTCGTAGCCCTCGTGGGATCCCGGTTCGCGATCGTCGTCGGTGGGCGAGATGATCATCTTGTAGGCCTGCAGATTGCCGGGTTGACTCGTCAACGGAATGACCGTCATACATCCGACCGTCCGAGGTTCTTCGCGCACGCGCGGATCTTTGATCTTGCTGTTCACGAGGTCGTCCAAGGGGACGCCGTGTGCCTTGGCAATCGGCAGCAGAAGCTCCAAGTTGGCTCGGCGAGTACCGGATTCGAGTCTCGACAGTGTGCTGACGCTGATGTCGGTGGTCTCCGACAAATCGGCCAGGGTCATGTCGGACTGTTGGCGCAACGCACGTAGGCGAGGGCCGATGCCGGCTAGTACGGCTTCGAACGATGTTTCGGTCATGCACTCATTTTGCCAAAGTGGCAACAGTGTTTGTCAAGACTGCGTTCTCTTGTCATTCTGGATTCATGACGCAGAACTCATTCGACGTAGCAGTAATCGGAGCCGGTGCGGCAGGCCTCAACGCCGCACTCATTCTCGGTCAGGCACGCAGGTCCGTGATCGTCTTCGACAACGGATCGCCACGGAACGCGGCCGCCGACCACATGAACGGATTCCTCTCCCGTGACGGCATGAACCCGGCAGAATTGTTGACCATCGGCCGAGGTGAGGTCCGCAAATTCGGCGGCGAGTTCCATGACGGCACCGTTGTCTCCGTGACACGGGACGGCGAGAAATTCTCGGTAGAACTGGCTGACGGCAGCAAGATTCAGGTGCGCAAGGTGCTTGTTTCGACGGGTCTGACGGACCGCCTACCGGTAGAACTCGAAGTCTTCGGCGAGCGTTGGGGACGCGATGTGTTGCACTGCCCGTACTGCCACGGGTACGGCGTGCGTGATCAGCCGCTCGGCGTGATCGCCAAGAGCGCGGAATTTGCGATGCACCAGGCGCTCATGGTTCGCCAGTGGTCCGATGACGTGGTTCTCTTCCTCCATCGAATCACCGAACTGAGTTCCGAAGATCGGGAAAAGCTTGCAGCTCGCGATATTTCGATCGTCGAGGGTGAGGTCGCTGGTCCCGTCGTCGAGGATGATCGGTTGGTGGGCGTGCGATTGGCCGACGGCACTGTGGTCGCGCGTTCGGCGGTCTTTGTCGGTGGCGCTCTCACGATGGACCCCAACGATGCGATCTTGCGCGCATTCGGTGCGCAGCGCGCTGAGACGATGATGGGCGATTTCGTCACAGTCGACATGATGGGGGCGACGAGTGTGCGCGGCGTGTTCGCTGCGGGCAACGTCGTCGACCCGGGTGCCCAGGTCATCATGGCCGCAGCCGCCGGGGCGAAGGCTGGAGCGGGGATCAACATGATGTTGACCAACGACGATCTCGAGGTTGCACTGGCGCTTCGCAGTTGAATTGTGCGTAGCGTGGGGTGATGGACGCAGTGAGAGTGTTGATCACGGGTGCGACCGGATACATCGGCGGACGCCTTGCCCCTCGCCTGGTCGAAGAGGGCCATCGCGTTCGAGTGGTGGTGCGCAGCCCGGAGAAACTACGCGATGTTCCCTGGCATGATTCCGTGGAGATCAAGCGTGGGGATCTGACCGACAGTGCCACCCTCTCAGGTGTTTTCGACGATATCGACGTGGTCTACTACCTCGTTCACGCCATGGGTGGGGGAGGGTCGTTCTCGGATATCGACAAGCGAAGCGCGGAGAACGTCGCCGCCGCTGCCCGCGATGCGGGGGTGCGACGGATCGTCTACCTGGGCGGGCTTCATCCGTCCGACCGAGAGTTGTCGACTCACTTGCAGTCCCGGCTCGAAGTCGGTCGGATCCTGCTCGACTCCGAGGTTCCGACGGTTGTGTTCCAAGCTGGAGTGGTGATCGGATCGGGTTCGGCGTCCTTCGAAATGGTGCGCCACTTGACCAATCGACTTCCGGTGATGACCACACCCAAGTGGGTGCACAACAACATTCAGCCGATCGCAGTGCGTGACGTACTCCACTATTTGATCGCAGCCGCGGCGACGACGCCGGAGGTCAACCGCGCCTTCGACATCGGTGGGCCCGATGTCATGCAGTACGGCGAGATGATGAACACCTACGCCGACGTCGCAGGATTGGTACGCCGACGCATCCTCGTCTTGCCGGTCCTCACCCCGCGTCTGGCAGGTCACTGGGTGGGATTGGTCACGCCGATCCCACGGGGCTTGGCGATGCCACTGATCGAATCACTGCAGAACGACGCGGTGATGCACAACCACGACATCGACGACTTCATCCCGCCTCCCGCTGAGGGCCTCACGCCGTACCGGGAAGCTGTGCGTTTGGCGCTTCGCAAGATCGAGACCGGTGAGGTGGAGACGGCGTGGTCCGGTGCGACGATCGCGGGAGCGCCGTCCGATCCTCTTCCGTCCGACCCGGACTGGGCAGGGGAGGCAGTTTACGTAGACCACCGCGAACGTGACTGTGCTGCGGATCCGAAAACCCTCTGGTCGGTCGTCGAGTCGATCGGCGGCGAGAATGGTTGGTATTCATTCCCTTTGGCGTGGGCCATCCGGGGGTGGATGGACCGCGCGGTCGGCGGGGTCGGACTGCGCCGAGGTCGACGCGATCCCCGTCGGCTCAACACCGGTGAAGCCCTGGACTTCTGGAGGGTCGAAGAAATCGACCGAGGCAAGTTGCTCCGTCTGCGAGCCGAGATGAAGGTCCCCGGCGGAGCATGGTTGGAGTTGCGAGTATCAGAAGGCCCAGCCGGTGCCGACGGACGGCCGGTGGGTTCGCATCTCGATCAGCGTGCGGTCTTCTTCCCTCGCGGGCTCGCAGGTCGGGCGTACTGGTATTCGATCCTGCCTTTCCATGGAGTCGTCTTCCAGGGGATGATCACCAACATCACTGGTGCCGCCGAGCGTGAGATGGCTGCAGTGCAGGAAACGGCTGGGGTGCAGGAATCAGCTGGGGCGAAGGACACGGAAAGTGCCGCCGATTAATTGGTATGACTTCCGAACTTCGGCGCGTTATAGTGAATAGCCCCACGAAAGACGCGGGGCACACACGGGGCTGAACGGTTTCGACTGCGTGTGTTGAGTTAGGGGAAGCGTGTCGGTGCAGGCAAGAGACCACCGTAAGCGTCGCTGCAAACCTATAAGCGCCGATTCCAATCAGCGCGACTACGCTCTCGCTGCCTAAGTAGCGAAGCGTGTCTGTCAGCCCGGGGTTGCCCTCGACCCGGTTCCTGGCATCAGCTAGAGGGCTTTACTGTTCGGCTCGGTCACGGAGTCGGATGGGACATCAAACAGTGACTGGGATCGTCATCCTGGCTTGTTCGCGAGACTGGGAGATCCAAGTAGAGACTTAGCGAACTGCACACGGAGAAGCCCTAGCGATTCAACGTAGGACCCGGGTTCAATTCCCGGCAGCTCCACAACAGGTCGGGCCGGAGAGCACACGCTCTCCGGCCCGACCTTTTTGTTGCCTTGCTGCTGTTTTGTTGCGGCGCTTTGCTGCCGCGCTCGGGACTTCTTGCGATCAGGAGCCGAAGAATCCCAGGTCGACCGAGCCGACGAAGCCGGGAGCTTCCTTGGCCAGCGGCTTGCCGTCCAAATCGGTAGGCAATGCAACGCCCAGGCTCTGGAGGATTGTCGGGGTGATGTCGGCGATCGTGTACGAGTCTGTGTTCTTACCGGCCGCGTATCCCGAGCCGCGTGCTATGACGAATGTCGTTGCTTCCGCGGGTGTCTGACCGCCGTGCCCGCCGATGGGCTTGTGCCCATGATCCGCAGTGACCAGTACGGTCCACTTCTCACCGGTCTTTGCTGCGCGCTGATCGACGGCATCGACAATCTTGCCCACCTGAGCATCGACCGAGGCGATGGACTCTTCGTACGCAGCGCCGTTGGTGCCGCCGCTATGTCCCGCGCCGTCCACCTGATCGAGTTGGGTGAAGATCAGGTCAGGTCCCTTGTCTGTGATGTCGCGGGCGACGGCGTCTGCCGTCGCAGCGTCGGTGGCCGCTCCGGAACCTGCATCGGCAGTGGTGACGACAACGTCGGCTTTCGGCGTGCCGCTGGATGCGATGTTGTCGATGCCGCCCCAGGTGGAGATCGACTCGGTGAGCAGAGAGGGCTGTGCTGTTTCCAACCGTGTGAACACGCTCGGGTAGAGGTCGAAGCGGGCGCCTGCGTACGTGTTGTCCTTGACACCGTGCTTGGTGTCCCAGACTCCGGTCAGGATGGTCGACCACGACGGTCCGGAGATGGTGGTGTGGCCGAGGATGGAAGATTCTCCGCTGGTTCCTTCGGCGATCAGCTTCTGGAGGCGGGGAGCGTCGGCGGTCTTGATGTGGCTGAGCATGGTGCCGTCAAGGCCGATGACAACTGTCTTCTCGGCGGCCGACGGATTGAGGTCGGACGATCCGGGAATTGCTGCAGCAGTTGCAGTTCCGGCAGCAACAGCGCCGGCGAGGAGGAGTGTGATAGCGGCTGAGGTGCGTGCGATTTTCTTGGTCACGCTAAGCATCTTGCGATAGGACTAGACCAATTGCACTACCTGGATGTGAGGGTTGTCCTGTTGTTCACGGCAGATTCAGATTGGACTAGACCAATGTTTCCTCAGGCGGCCCAACCGTCGAGGATGGCGCTGACCGCGTGATCGAGGTGAAGGGGCTCGCCGTCCCATCTTGGGATGATCGCGTCGTCGGGTATGTCTCCGCGCAGTAGGCCATCAGCGAATCCCTCGGTCGGTGGTGCTGGGTCGATGACGTCACCATTGGCGTAAAGGAACTCGAACTTCTGCTCCCCGAGAGCAGTGATCGTGAACTGGCCGTCATGCAGCGCGCGGTGGCAGGTGCCGCACAGCATGATCAGATTGTCCAAGTCCGTATTTCCGCCGCGTCCCCAGAATTTCACGTGATGTGCGTGTAAGAAGCGAGTGCGCCCGCAACCCGGTGTGCGGCAACATCCGTCGCGGTAATTCAATGCCAGCATTTGTTTGGCGCTGACGACGCGGGTCCGTCGGCCCAGATTCAAAACGCATCCTTCCTTGGTCGTTCCCAGGCGAAGCTTGGCGTTGCAGAGCACTTCCTCGGCGGCATTTTGAGGCAATGCGGGTCCGCTCGGCACTCGGACGGTGTTCGCTTCGTGGAAGAACACAACTTCGTTCGCGGCGGCCTTGGGCGTGCGGTCCGTGACTGCGGCGGTGGCGAGCTCTGCCATCGCGACGAGTCCTGGCCCGATATTTCCGACCGGGTTCTTTGCGGCCTTCTCGTCGACGGGGCGGATGGCGGCGATTCGGGTGCGTTCACGTTCCGCCACAGCTAACGCTGCGAGTATTCGGGCGCCGTCCTGCGCAGGCAGGCGTCCTTTGATGACGAATTCGCCCGTATCCGGGTCCCAATGCCAGCGGACCTGAAGATGTTCGACCGCTTTGGTTTTGCCGGATTCGTTGTCGGTTGCTTTACGCAGACCTGCGGCGAGACGATCGATCTGGGCTGCGGGCGCCTCACATCCGAACCGAACCATCTGCTTTTCGTTGGAGGGCGTGGTGACCCGGGTGAGGGCGCGAACCTTCGAGTAGGACAGGCGGCCTTGCTCGAAGGCCTTCCGCATCTCGGGCAAAGGTCGGAGGGCTTTGGCGACGCGAACGTATTCACGGCCGGTGTGCAGGCTCATTCCGCACTTCCACGACAGCCAGTGGGCGCACGAGTGAAGTCCCGGACCGGTCCATCCGCGGTCTTCGTCGAATTTCGACAGGAGGGTAATGAATCGAGCCGTGGCCGCGGCGATCTGGCCGGCGAGGGCGCAGATTTCCGAGCCGAGCTGATCCACGTCGTCTCGGTTGGAACCCTGCGTATCTTCATCGATCAGTGCTGCGTTCTCGGTTAATGCTGCGTTCATGGTTGCCCCCCGGCTCGCGTCCGACATCATTTCGAATGTACGTTCGATGGTAGATGTGGGTGCCGACACCTTCACGGATACGGGGTGAAAGCGTCCCCGCGGGGACGTCTAACTGCTGCCGATCGAGTACTCGGCGTAGGTGCCGACATCCTTGAAGCCGAGGTTTCGATAGAGCTGTGCGCCGTCGCTGGACGCCTGAAGTACTGCTGTTCGGGCACCTCGCTCGCGGGCGATGTCGAGTGCGGCAAGGGTGACCGCCGAGCCGAATCCGCGTCGGCGCGCCGTTTCGAGTGTGACGACGCCGTACAGTCCGGCGACGTCGGCGGCAAAATGGACCTCGGCTCCGGCGACAGGCTGGGAGTTCGCGTATCCCACGACAAACGAACTCCGCGAGCGCTCATCGAGGATGTCATCGGCGGTGTCTTCGAAGAAACGTATTACTGCGGTTGAGGGCGGCGACCAATTGGCGGCCATCACGGCGGCGTAGTCGGCGAGCTGCGAACGAGTCGTCACTCGCTGAACGCACAGTTCTGCGACAGGCGTTGGGCGTGGGACGACGTCCAAGTCTGCCGTCATCGCTCTTTCTTCCTCGGAGCGCACGCAGCCGAGGGCTGACAAGCGAGCGCCGAGGTCAGAGGGCTTGTCGCGCGGACCTGTCCACCAGGAGAACGGACGACCGGTTGCTCGAAGCCACGCGAGTACGTCGAGTAGTCGTCGGTCTTCTTCCGGGCCTTCAGCAGCAGGTACAGCGAAGCGCGCACCAGCGATGATGTTGAAAGTGTCGTCGGTGAGGCCGCTGTCTGCGACGACAACATCTGCAGAGACCGTGACCGATCCCGTCGGCAAGTGTTCATGCAGGTGGCAGGCATGGGATACCAAGTTGGCGTCCATGGCGTCGAGGACATCGCCGACGAGTGCTTCACGATTCACAAAAGAAATTCTACGAACCCCATCCAAATGGTTTTCGGCTCCGAATGCCGTGTATGACGCCCAACCGACGGCAACAGCAGGACGGTGACCAGCACCTGGTGGTGCTAGTGCTGCCTGGAGGAAAGGTATCGAGCCATCGCCCGGCTCGCGCCTGGCATCTGTCCAACCTTCGGATGTGCCCGTTCACCGCTCAGCTTCGCCTCTCCGGTGTGAAAGCGGTGCAGGCTCGCTATCGAGTTCGAGGTTGGAACGGTGCCGAGCGCAGTCCGGTCGCCGACGCCCGCGCCGCACTCGACGCGATAACGAAACGTAATGCACAAGCTCGGGTGATTTTGCTGGGGCACTCGATGGGCGGACGGGTCGCCGCCGAACTGTGTGGCGATCCGGCGGTGGTCGGTGTGGTTGCGCTGGCGCCGTGGTGGCCCGATGGAACGTCGGTGAATCTGCATTCGGACACACCACTGGTTGTGCTCCACGGCACGGCCGACTCGTGGACCGACCCGGCAGCGTCTCGTCGGAAAGTTGACGAACTGCAGAAGTCGGGTAAGAGCGCTGAATGGATCGGCATCGACGGCGCAGGCCACTTCATGCTCCGTCGGGCGGCGACTTGGCATCGCCTCGTCGCGGATGCAATCGCAGGAATGAGTCGCGGGGTAGCCGCAACAAAGATGGGAGAACGACGATGAGTTCCGACAAGCGCAAGGTGGCCGTCGTCGGTAGTGGTGTCGCAGGTCTGACAGCGGCGTGGGTGCTCAGTAAGGACAGTGACGTCACCCTCTACGAAGCGGATTCACGGCTCGGCGGGCACGCGGACACCCATTCGGTCACCGACCCGGAAGGGCGAAGCCTCGCCATCGACACGGGGTTCATCGTCCACAACGATCGCACCTATCCGACATTGTTGCGATTGTTCGCAGAACTCGATGTGCCTACGCAGGAATCCGATATGAGCATGTCGGTCAGGTGTGGGGGGTGCGGGCTCGAGTACTCGGGAGGCCAAGGTTTGCGCGGCGTTCTCCCGACGCCGGGGCTCCTTGTCAACGGCAGCTTTCTGTCGATGTTGATGGAGGTCAAGCGCTTCCATCGCCGTGCCCGAGCCCTGCTCGACAACACGGATCCGTCGGCACCCGACCAGACACTGGGGGTGTTTCTGCGCAGCGGCCGGTTCTCCGACTACTTCACCGCTCACTTCATGACTCCGCTCGTGTCGGCAGTCTGGTCGTGTGATCCCGGCTCGGCGCTGAAATATCCCGCGCGGTACCTGTTCTCGTTCCTCGATCACCACGGAATGCTGAGCGTCACTGGATCGCCGACCTGGCGAACAGTCACCGGTGGATCGGGCGAATACGTTCGTCTCGTCGCCAAGAGTATCGGGGATATCCGCCTCAACACGCCGGTGCGCGCAATCCACCGGTTCGATGATCGCGTCGACATTCGTGACGGCGACGACCAGATCCAGACCTTCGACGCAGCCGTGGTCGCAACGCATCCGCAGCAAGCGCTGAAGATTTTGGCGGATCCGACGCCTGTCGAATCCCAGGTCCTCGGCGCAATGCCGTACTCCGTCAACCACACCCAGCTTCACACCGACGAAAATGTGCTGCCCGGCAACACCAATGCGCGCGCGTCGTGGAACTACTACATCCCTGAATGCAACGCGAAGCCGGATCACGTTCTGGTCAGCTACGACATGACGAGGTTGCAGCGGCTCCCGGAGACTGGCCGGCGCTACCTAGTGACCTTGGGGGGAGGCGAAATGGTGTCCCCGGACTCGGTGATCGATCAGATGACCTACGAGCATCCGCAGTACACACCCACCTCCGTCGCCGCTCAAGCGCGGCTTCCCGAGCTGGACTCGGACGTACTCGCGTTTGCCGGCGCGTACCACGGATGGGGCTTCCACGAGGACGGTGCACTGTCTGGCCTGCGTGCCGCCGAACGCGCCGGAGGTCGGTGGCCGTGACTACTCCCATCACGCCGTCCATCGTTCATACGAGCATCCGACACGTACGAACGGAGCCGTTGCACAACGAGTTCGAGTACCGAAGCTACAGTTGGCTCGTCGACGTCGACGATTTGCCCGAGCTCCCGAAGGCTTTGCGGCCCTTGGCGAAGTTCGACGCCGGGGATCACCTCGGCGACCCCACTCGATCGATTCGTGCCAACGTCGAGACTTTTCTGACAACCAACGGACTGGAGTTCGCCGGCGGTCGCATCCTCATGCTTACGAACGCGCGTGTGTTCGGCCATGTGTTCAACCCGCTGAGTGTGTTCTGGTGTCTGAACGACGACGGCAGTCAGCGGTGCGTCGTTGCCGAGGTTCACAACACCTACGGCGAACGGCACTGCTACCTGCTCGAAACCGACGAACGTGGCGGGGTTCGCACGTCCAAAGAGTTCTACGTATCTCCGTTCAACGATCTGGACGGCGAGTACCGGATGCGACTTCCGCTACCCGACACCGCGCTCGCGCTCTCGATAGTTCTGGCCCGTGACGGCAAGGCGCCCTTCGTGGCCACGGTGTCCGGTCGTTGTGTGCCGGCGACGACGCGCGAGATCGTGCGCAGTGCGCTCGCCATCCCGCTGGCTCCGCTCCGAGTCTCCGCGCAGATCAGATTTCAAGGAATCCGGCTGTGGGCCAGGCGCTTACCCATCGTTCCCCGACCGCAACATCACCCGCAGGAGGCAGTGCAATGACCACGACCACTCTCGGCACCGAACCTTCCGCTCACACGATCGAAACCGAGCGGTGGCCGGGCGTCGCCACAGTGCCGAGCGGGCTCAAAGTGCGGGTTGCATCACCGGTTGCCCGCGCCCTGTTCCACAAGGCGGTCGCACGTTTGCCGCTGCGTGTCCAGATGCCCAACGGTGAGTTCTCCGGTGGCGGTAGCCCCGATTCGCCGTTGATGGTCATTCACCGCCCAGACGACTTCGCTGCTCGTGTGGGTGACAGTGGTTTGATCGGATTCGGCGAGTCGTACATGGCGGGCGATTGGGAAGCGTCCGACCTCACTGCGGTCCTGGAAGTCTTCGCCTCCCGCGTGGCGACGCTCATTCCCGACTTCCTGCAGCGGCTACGAGGCCTCTACATTCCGAAGCAGCCTCGCAGTGAACGGAATTCGACGCAGAACACGCGCTCGAACATCTCCCGGCACTACGACCTCTCGAACGAGATGTTCGAACTGTTCCTCGACGGCACCATGACGTATTCCAGTGCCCTCTTCGAGGATCTGTCGGTAGGGGCGACCCCGTCGTGGGACGTGTTCGCAGCGGCGCAGCATCGGAAGATCGATCGACTGCTGGATGGCGCAGGTGTCGGACCCGGTTCGCGAGTGCTCGAAATCGGCACAGGCTGGGGAGAATTGGCGATCCGAGCTGCCCAACGGGGAGCGACGGTGCGCTCGGTGACACTTTCGGTCGAACAGCAGGAATTGGCAGCGAAGCGGATAAGCGCTGCGGGACTGGCAGATCGCGTTCAGGTCGACCTTCTCGACTATCGGCAGGTACAGGGGGAGTACGACGCCGTTGTGTCGGTCGAGATGATCGAGGCCGTCGGCCACCAGTACTGGGGAAGCTACTTCCAGACGATCGACGCCCTGCTGGCGCCGGGTGGGCGCGCGGCGATCCAAGCCATCACGATGCCGCACGATCGAATGCTCGCGACCCGCAACACCTACACCTGGGTGCACAAGTACATCTTCCCCGGCGGATTTCTCCCGTCGGTGCGGGCGATCGAGGACGTCACCGAGCGCATGACAACCCTGCGGGTGCGTGAGCGGATGTCGATGGGCGATCACTACGCGCAGACGTTGCGACTGTGGGACGAGCGATTCAGCGCTCGCACCGACGAGGCGTCCGCGCTCGGGTTCGACGCAGTGTTCGCACGCATGTGGCATTTCTATCTCTGCTACTCCGAGGCGGGGTTTCGGTCGGGGTATCTCGACGTCCAGCAAATTGTTCTCGATCGGAGGAACCAGCGATGACCGCCACGATGGATCGAACGGCACAGGGTACCGGCGTTGCGGGCCGTCTCTCGGACATCCTCAGTCCACTTGTCGGCGGCGAACTTCCGGTGAGATTGACTGCCTGGGACGGCAGCACAGCAGGTCCGGAAGATGCTCCGAAAGTGACGCTCTACAGCCCGAACGTTTTGCGACGCTTGCTCTGGAATCCCGGCGAGTTGGGGGCTGCGCAGGCATATGTTCTCGGTGAACTCGACGTCGAGGGCGATCTAGGCGATGCACTCACACACGTGTGGAAGGTGTCTGCCGAGCGGGGGCTCGGGTCGATTACCCCGACACCGTCGCTCGTCTTGGCCGCGGTCAAGGCTGCGCGATCCTTCGGTGCTTTCGGGAGACCTTTGGCTCCGCCGGCGTCGCAGGCTCAGGTGAAGGGGCGCCTGCACAGCCTCGCCCGCGACCGCGAGGCAATCGGGCACCACTACGATTTGTCGAACGATTTCTACCAATTGATCCTCGATGAGAACATGGCGTACTCCTCGGGCTATTGGACTTCCGATGCACCGGACTACACGCTCGAAGACTCACAGACAGACAAGCTGGACCTGGTGTGCCGCAAGGTCGGTCTCGATCGAGCGCGAGGCTTGCGGTTTCTCGATGTCGGCTGTGGTTGGGGCTCGCTCAGCCTGCATGCAGCGCGGGAGTACGGCGCCAGGGTTGTCGGAATCACGATCTCGGCGGAGCAGAAGGCTTTTGTCGACGCGAAGGTCCGCGCGCTCGGTTTGGAAGACTGGGTCGAGATTCGCCTCCAAGATTATCGAGAGATTCCAGACGGTCCCTTCGATGCGGTCGCTTCCATCGAGATGGGTGAGCATGTAGGTGAGGACAACTATCCGACCTACGTGAAAGCGCTCCACGACAATGTTATTGCCGGTGGCCGTGTGCTGATTCAGCAGATGTCCCGCACTGGCTCGCACCCCGGGGGAGGTCCGTTCATCGAGTCGTTCATCGCGCCGGACATGTACATGCGGCCCGTCGGTCGCACTGTTGCGATGATCGAGGAAGGTGGACTCGAAGTGCGGGACGTCCACGCCCTGCGTGAGCACTACGTGCGGACCGTCGACGCGTGGGTCGAGA
The DNA here is from genome assembly GCF_029457415.1 of Rhodococcus sp. RCBS9. Classification (NCBI taxonomy): domain Bacteria; kingdom Bacillati; phylum Actinomycetota; class Actinomycetes; order Mycobacteriales; family Nocardiaceae; genus Rhodococcus; species Rhodococcus sp. RCBS9. The sequence continues at coordinate 5,038,566 of NZ_CP120422.1, forward strand.
CCTTCGAATCGAACTGGGATCGCGTCGTGGAACTCGTAGGTGTCGAAGTCGCCCGGGTGTGGCGTCTCTACCTCGTCGGCGGAGGGATGGCATTTCGGGACGGCAGGATGGGCGTCGATCAGATTCTGTCGGTCCGGCCGCACGGTGATGGTCGATCGGGTATGGAACCGGTACGGCCGCAGTGGGTGTCGCGGCGATGAACGGATTCGACTGGGGCGCGTTCGGAGTGGTCACACTCACGAGTCTGCTGGCGATCGCCGTCGGAATGGCGGTGACAGCCACGATCGGTGTACGGATCGGGCGCCACAACGTTGTCGACGTGTCATGGGGCGCCGGCTTCGTTCTGATCGCGCTCGTGTCCGCGATAGTGGGAACTGGCGACCTCTGGCGCCGGTTGCTGATGCTTGCGCTCGTGGCGATCTGGGGTCTGCGGTTGGCGACGCACATGGCGATTCGATCGCGTGGCAAAGGTGAAGACCCGCGGTACGAAGAAATGCTCGGACGAGCGACGGGTAGTCGAACGCTGTATGCGATCCGCAAGATCTATCTCACGCAGGGGATTTCGTTGTGGTTCGTCTCCCTGCCGATCCAGGTCGCAGCAGTGTCGAACGGCAGCTTCGGACTTCTTGTCGTACTCGGAATCGCGCTGTGGATTGTCGGCGTCACGTTCGAGACGGTCGGCGACCGACAGATGGAGGAGTTCAAATCCGATCCGGGCAGCCGTGGCCACATCATGGATCAAGGTTTGTGGGCATGGACGCGGCATCCCAACTATTTCGGCGACGCGTGTGTCTGGTGGGGGATCTTCCTCGTCTCGGCGTCCGTGTGGCCGGGGGTGTTGACCGTCCTCTCACCGATCGCCATGACCTACTTCCTGGTCTTCGCCACCGGAGCGCGGTTGCTCGAGCGACACATGGAACAGCGTCCGGGCTATCGCGAGTATCAGCAGCGGACAAGTTACTTCATTCCTCGCCCGCCGAAAGCCCGCTCCGGGACGTAGGCTCTTTCGGGTGAGGCCAGAGCATGGGTGATCTGAAACTGCCGGCTGCGGTATGCGCGGTTGCCGTCGGCGGAGGGTTGGGCGCGCTCAGCCGCTACGGTCTGGGGGAGCTCTTTCCCCACATCTGGACGACGCTGGTCATCAACGTCGTCGGCTCGTTCGTTCTCGGTGTTCTCGCGGCCCTGCTCGTGCACAACAAGGTTGGGTACCTCTTTCTCGGCACGGGCTTCTGCGGCGGCTTCACCACCTTCTCGTCCTTCGCGGTTCACGCCGTGACGGAGAGTCCGTGGCGATCGATTCTCTATGTTCTCGGGACGTTGATTCCCGCGATCCTCGCTGCAGCACTGGGCAAAGGGCTCGGTGAACGCTGGATCCGCGCGCGGGACGGAGCGTCGGCATGACAGTTCTCCTGGTGGCGCTCGGCGGCGGCGCTGGTGCGAGTGGCCGGTACCTGTTGGCGCGGTATGTGCCCGCGTACAAGGGATTTCCGGCTGCGACGTTCGCCGCGAACGTGATCGGCTGCTTCCTCCTTGGATTGTTCACCGGGGCAGCTCTTTCCACCGAGATGGCCGCACTTCTGGCGACCGGCTTCTGCGGCGGCTTGTCCACCTATTCGACATTCGCGACCGAGAACGTCGGGATGATCGAGAGGCGCCAGACGGCGCTTTCTCTGATCTACATCGTCCTCAGTCTGATCGTGGGACTGTCCGCTGCGTGGTTGGGAATCCAGATCACGGATTGACGGATCCGGCGCCGAGCGTGCACGCCACGCGGCCAGGGTAGACAATTGTCCACAGTCGCGTCGACACAGTGGTCGACCACCGGGCCGAGGGGGATTCGTGGCGCACGAACGAGCAGGACAAGTGGCTCTGCCAGAGGATCTGATCAATGTTCCTCATCTGGTCACCGCGTATTACACGCGCACTCCGGATCCTGAGAACCCGATGCAGCAGGTACTTTTCGGCACTTCAGGACATCGCGGTTCCAGTCTCGACTCGGCGTTCAACGAAGCTCATATCCTGGCGACAACCCAGGCGATCGTCGAGTACCGCGCTTCGCAGGGAATCGACGGCCCGCTGTTCATCGGCCGGGACACACATGCGCTCTCGGAGCCGGCCTGGCTGTCGGCCTTGGAGGTCCTGGTCGCCAACGACGTCGTCGTCCTCGTCGATTCACGCGACGCCTACACTCCCACCCCGGCTGTCAGTCACGCGATCTTGCGATACAACTCGACGGGTCCGGAGGCCAAAGCCGACGGCATCGTCGTGACACCGTCACACAATCCGCCTCGTGACGGTGGCTTCAAATACAACCCGCCGCACGGCGGGCCCGCGGACACGGATGCGACGTCGGTTATCGCCGATCGAGCGAACGAGCTACTGCGCAAGGGGCTTTCCGGGGTACGGCGTGTGACGGCGGCACAAGCGCTGGACCGCGTCGAACGCTACGACTTCCTCCGCTACTACGTCGAAGACCTCCCCAGTGTCCTCAACCTCGACGCGATCCGCGATGCCGGAATCACGATCGGTGCAGACCCCCTCGGCGGGGCAAGCGTCGACTACTGGGGCGCGATTGCCGAAACTCACCGACTCGACCTCGAAGTGGTGAATCCTCTCGTCGATCCGACCTGGCGGTTCATGACGCTCGATACGGACGGCAAGATCCGCATGGACTGCTCGTCGCCCGACGCGATGGCGTCGCTGATCGGGATTCGGGATCGCTACGACATCGCGACCGGAAACGATGCGGACTCCGACCGCCACGGCATCGTCACTCCCGACGGCGGTTTGATGAACCCGAATCACTATCTGGCCGTTGCCATCGAGTACCTGTTCGCGAACCGGCCAGGTTGGGGCGCAGATACCAAGGTCGGCAAGACCCTCGTGAGTTCCTCGATGATCGACCGTGTCGTGAGCAGCCTGGGCCGCGAATTGCTCGAGGTTCCGGTCGGGTTCAAGTGGTTCGTTCCCGGATTGCTCGACGGGTCTGTGGGATTCGGCGGCGAGGAAAGCGCCGGCGCGTCCTTCCTCCGACACGACGGTTCCGTCTGGACGACGGACAAGGACGGCATCATCCTTGCGTTGCTCGCGTCGGAAATCACCGCGGTGACGGGAAAGTCTCCGTCAGCGCACTACGCCGCGTTGGCCGAGAAGTTCGGGAGCCCGGCGTACGCACGGATCGATGCGCCCGCGACACGCGCACAGAAGGCAGTCTTGGCAAAACTGTCTCCCGACCAGGTGAGTGCAACCGAGCTGGCGGGTGAACCGATCACCGCGACACTGACTGCCGCGCCCGGAAACGGCGCGGCGATCGGTGGTCTCAAGGTGACGACGGAGAACGCATGGTTTGCAGCGAGGCCGTCCGGCACGGAGGACGTGTACAAGATCTATGCCGAGTCGATGAAGGGCGCCGATCATCTGGCTCAGGTTCAGGCAGCGGCCAAGGACTTGGTGTCCAGCGTCTTGAAGGCGAACTAGCCCGCGGACCGCTCATGTCGCCCGGCTAGAATTCCGGGCGACATGAAAACTCGTGCAGCCAAGCTGCCACAGGAAATTTGGGTACTGGTCGCCGCCAGCTTCGTCATCGCCCTCGGATTCGGGTTGGTCGCCCCGGCACTACCTCAGTTCGCACGCAGCTTCGATGTATCGGTCACCGCCGCCACGATCGTGATCTCGTCTTTCGCTTTCATGCGGTTGGTGTTCGCGCCGATGAGCGGCACTTTGGTACAGAAACTCGGTGAGCGTCCGGTCTACATCGTCGGCCTTTTGATCGTCGCGGTCTCGACCGGTGCGTGCGCTTTCGCGGGGGAGTACTGGCAACTTCTGCTGTTCCGGTCGTTGGGCGGCATCGGGTCGACCATGTTCACGGTGTCGGCTCTCGGGCTGATCATTCGCATGTCACCGCCGGACAGTCGCGGCCGCGTGTCGGGTCTGTACGCGACGAGCTTTCTCATGGGATCGATCGGCGGCCCGCTGGTCGGCGGTGCGCTGTTGCAGTTCGGTCTGCGGATGCCGTTCATCATCTACGCAATTGCGTTGGTGATCGCCGCGCTCGTTGTCTTCGTGAGCCTGCGTGGATCTCATTTGGCGTCACCGGACAAGGCTGTCGATGTGAAGTCGATGACTCTCACAGAAGGCCTCCAGTCTCCGGTGTACCGGGCAGCGCTCGGATCGAATCTCGCCTTCGGCGGCGTGATCTTCGGAGTTCGCGTTGCCATGGTTCCCCTGTTCGTCGTCGAGTTCCTCGGCCGAGACCCCTCGATTGCGGCCTACGCCCTGACGATCTTCGCCGTCGGCAATGCGTTGGTGTTGATCGTGTCCGGACGACTCTCCGACCGCTTCGGACGCAAGCCCTTTGTCGTGAGCGGTCTGCTCATCTGTGGTCTGGGAACCATCGCAATGGGATTCACCGACAACCTCGTGGTGTTCTTCGCCATCGCCGCAGTGACTGGTGTCGGCTCCGGGCTCATGAGTCCGGCCCAGCAGGCCGCGGTTGCCGATGTTGTCGGATCGACGGCCCGAGGCGGACCCGTTCTGGCGGTATTCCAGATGATGTCCGACATCGGTGGGGTAGTGGCGCCGATTTGTGCCGGGCTGATCGCCCAACATGTTTCGTACTCGGCGGCCTTCGCAGTGATGGGAGCCGTCGTTGTCGTGTCGGCGACGGGGTGGCTGTTCGTCCCGTCGCGAACGAAGCCTGTCGAATCCGTTGTAGAAGATCTGACTGATGTGACGGTGCTAACGGATACTCCTGCGCGGACAAACCTGGACTGACCGGGCATTCTGTACTCTCGATCGGGTGGCAATTCGCATCGTGAGTCTTGTGGCCCGATTGGGTTTGGCGGCCGTCTGGCTGATTTCCGGGGGACTCAAGTTCTTTGATCCCGTTCAGACGAAGATCGCGGTGCGCGCCTATCAACTATTGCCCGAGTCACTGGTGGGTCCGGTGGCGACGGCTCTTCCCCTGGTCGAAATAGTCCTGGGCCTGCTGATCCTCGTCGGGTTGGCGGTGCGAGCATCCGCTGCAGTCTCGGTGGTCATCCTCACGGTTCTCATTGCGGTGATCATTTCGGTGTGGGCCAGGGGATTGTCCATCGACTGCGGATGTTTCGGCGGCGGAGGTGCAGCCGACGTCGGCGCTTGGGACTATTCGAAGGAGATTCTCCGCGACCTGGGCTTCTTGGCACTTGCCGTCTGGCTGCTCGTGTTCCCGCGTTCGCCACTCGCATTGGGGCCCGGATCACGCGCGGCGTTCTCAGTGGATACTCAGTCTTCAGTGGCAAGGTAAGCAATCGGTAAATCGTTTCGACGCACGAAGGACTGCATCAGCGTGAGCACCAAGAGCAGCAAGAACAAATACTCGCCGGAACCGGTCTCGAGCCGCTCCACCTACATCATCGGTGGCCTCGCGGTGCTCGTGATCGCGGCCCTCGTCATCGGCGGTGTCTTGTGGACGAACAGCAAGAACAAGCCCCAGAACGACGGCTACGGCTCCGTGCAGAGTTCCGAAGTTGCCGTCACGGTGCAGGACAACGGAGTGGTGCTGCTCGGCAAGCCCTCCGCCGCGACAACCATTGATCTCTTCGAGGATCCGCTGTGCCCCGCCTGTGCCGCTCTCGAACACCTCAGTGGCCAGGCTCTCGCGGCCGCTGTCGACAACGGTGACGTCGCCGTGCGATACCACATGCTGAACTTCCTCAACCGGGCGTCGGGCAGCGGTGACTACTCCACACGGGCCGGCGCCGCTCTGCTCTGCGTCGCTCAGGGTGGTGACGCGATTGCGTACTCCGCATTCCACAACAAGCTTTTCGCGACCGACACGCAGCCTGCCGAGGGCGGCAGCAGCGACCACACCAACGACGACCTCGCCCAGATCGCTCGTGATGCGGGCGCATCCGAGGACGTGGCAACCTGCATCTCTTCCGGTACCAACGTCGAAGCCGCCGCGGCCAATGCCACGGCCGCCAGCCAGGCGCTCAAGGATGTCGGGTCGAACGGGACGCCCACGGTTGTGGCGAACGGCAAGATCGTTGACACAGGCAGCAGCGACTGGGTTTCCAAGCTCTCCTCTTGAGCTGGAGCGGCCGCTTCGACAAGGAGCGGCCGCTTCGCTCTGACCAGGCGATTTGTTGCCCACGAGTCAAGTGGTGTAACTTTCTTCCAGCAAGCGGAAAGCAGAACAGCCGCTGCGAGTTCGACTGTTAGAGCGAACTGAATACGGGGCTATGGCGCAGCTGGTAGCGCACCACACTGGCAGTGTGGGGGTCAGGGGTTCGAGTCCCCTTAGCTCCACCCAATACAAATGCTCTGCACCATTGGTGCAGAGCATTTGTTGTTTTCGAGCCAGTGTTGTGTTGTCGACCCTGTGTTTTTCGAGTCTCTATTGCATGCAGCACAGTTCTGCCTAGATGTGTCGACCGCCATAACGCCAGGGCGTCAATGTTCAATAACGTCCGCGATGAGGCCTGATCATCCCGTGCATTCTCAGCATGGGGACCGTTGGCGGAACGGAGAACCATGAGTGCACACGTGGTGATAATCGGGGCAGGATATGCGGGCGGCATGGCAGCGAAGCGACTGCTGAGAACTCGGTCGGACATCACGGTGACCGTCGTGAATCCGCGCCCACACTTCGTGCAAAGAATCAGGCTCCATCAGATGATCGCGGCTGGCTACGACGCGACGGTCTCGTTCGACAGGGCGCTACCGCGTGCGGCACACCGAGTCTTCGGAGAGGTGACGACGATCGAGGCGGGGCTCGGCAGGCTTACCCTCGACGACGGCAGTGTGCTCGACTACGACTATCTGGTCTACGCAGTCGGAAGTGGGCAGTTACCCAGCACTATCGGCGGGGCGGCGGAGCACGGGTTCAGCGTCTCCGAATTCGAGGACGCGGTTCGCCTCGAATCCAGACTGGCGACACTCGACGGGAAGGCTACGGTCTGCGTTGTCGGCGGCGGTCTCACCGGAATCGAGACTGCCGCAGAATTGGCTGAGCAGCGAAGCAGCCGAATCACTTTGGTGACCGGAGGAATCGTGGCCCCGGATCTGTCAGAGCGTGCGCGATCTGCAATTCTCAGAACATTGACCGATCTTGGGGTCGACATCGTCACCGAATCCCGGGTGACGCGGATCGACGGTTCGTCCTGCGAGCTTGCGGGAGGCGCACGGGTGGAGGCAGATTGCACGATTCTCGCGACAGAATTCGGGGTCCCCGATCTGGCGCGCCGAAGTGGCCTTCCCGTCGACGGTCTCGGTCGTCTGAAGGTCGACGACCGACTCGAATGCTCGTCCCACCCCAACATCGTCGGTGCGGGTGATGCGGTCGCAGTCGGTGATCTTTTACTGAGGATGAGTTGTCAGGCCGCGATTCCCTTGGGAGTCCATGCGGCCGAGACGATCCTGCATCGACTCGAAGGTTCCGCGCCGCGCCCGGTGGCTCCGAAGTTCGCAGGCCGGTGCATCAGTCTCGGGAGGCGGCGAGGTGTGTTCCAGCGGACCACTCGTGTCGACAACGCAACGGGCATGTTCGTCGCAGGCGGGGCGGGTGCGTTCGTCAAGGAACGAGTGTGTTCGTCGACGACCGACTGGGCCCTCACTCCGCGCCGCTCTTTCTTCTACAGCTGGACATGAGGAGCGCTGGTCACGCTCGATCACAGACTCGATCGATGATCGCCGCAGTCTTGCGGACGTACGGTTGGCGGACGACGTCTTCGTGGCACGCGTCGACGTCGTCGAAATCCAGTGAGCCCGTGGCAATGAGTGACCAGATCTCGCGTCCACGGTTGTTGGTGGCCCCACGGATCACGGTGACGGGCGCGGCGCATGCTCGTATCCGATGCTTCCGGAGCGCCTGGCCTCCTATGTAGAGGAACACGGTCCACTGGGTGGCCGGCGGGTACTGCAGAATGCCGGCGAACAGCGTGCGGATCCACATGGCCGCGACGGTGCGTCTGGTCGGCTTCCAGCGGGCATTGGTGGATGGTTGTGGTGCAAGGTCGACGATCGACGGATCCAAAGTGATGCCCGCTCGACCAGCCAGTCGTGCGGCAGCCTCGGTGGAGATTCTGGTGTCGAGAACGGTGACGTGTTCGACAGTGTCACCTGACTCGGACAGCTGTGTCGCCATTTCCAGCGCCACGTAGCCGCCGTACGAGTATCCGGCGAGGAGGTATGGCCCGGTGGGCTGAATCTTCTTGATTTCGAAAATGAAACGGCGGGCGCTTGCTTTCACCGACCGGTCGGGTAGTCCGCGAGATTCGAAGCCGTGTGGCTGAAGTGCGTAAACCGGCCGATCGGTGTGAAGCGCTTTCGACAAGGTGGACAGCGTCGTCGATGGGCACCCCGCTCCGTTCATGATGAACAGCGGTCGCCCGGAGCCTTCGAGCTTCAGTGGCACCATCGTGTTGTGACAGACGCGATCATCGGGATCGATTCTGCGCCGATCCACCAGCGCTGCAAGGTCTTTGACGGTACTGGCGGCCGCGAACTCCGCCGCCGTGATCCGGATCCGGAACATGTCGTGAATCTTTGCCACCACTTCGGTTGAAGCAAGCGAATCGCCGCCGAGTTCGAAGAAGTCGTCCTCACGGTCGATGGAGTCGATACCGAGAATCGACTCCCAGATCGAGGACAACCACAATTCGGCGGGCCCGGCGAGAGTCGGTGGAGTGGACCGCACCTCGACGGAGGGCAGCGCTGTTCGATCGACCTTTCCTCTTTCGTTGCGGGGCAACGCCGGCATCAGAACAAAATGTCGGGGGAGCATCCAGGCCGGCAGATATGTCGCCAATTCGCGCCGCATCTCGGCGCCCGACCGTGCCATCACGGCTTTGGTCAGGACCACGTAGGCGACGATCTCCGGTCGATCGTTCTCGAGGACGACGGCCACGAAAACATCGGCGACGCCGGGAATTCGACGAATATGCGCCTCGACTTCCATCGGTTCCACCAGGTAGCCCCGAATCTTGACGGCGTCGTCGACGCGTCCCCGCAGTTGCAGTTCTCCGCGTTCGTCGATGCGTCCCCGGTCCCCGGTCCGGTAGATGCTCACTCCGTCGCCCAGGCGCGTGAATCGTGTTGCAGTTCGATCCGGGTCGCCGTGGTATCCGTCGGCAAGATCACTGGAGACAACCTGAATCTCTCCGATCTCTCCGTCGGGGAGAGGCACGCCGTTCACATCGACGATCTGTACGTCCTTGCCGTCGCGAGCACGTCCGGCCGGTACCACTCCGACGGGTAGTTCGGAATGTGGTGGGAACGCGTTGTACGCGACGACACCGGTCTCGGTGGTGGCCAGCCAGTTGACGTACGTGACGCGAGCGAAGCCGTGACTGCGATGGCGCGCGTAGTCCTCGCCGTGAACTGCTTCCCCGTACGTTACGACGACGCGTAGGGAACCGATCGAATCATCATTTGCTGCATCGCAATCGAGATCCGACCACGCCCGCAGAAAGGACGGCGCACAGTGCGTGGTCGTGATCGAATTCTCGATCAGCCAATCGTCGATTCCCGAGACGCCGTCGATACGTGGATCCCAGCAGAAGACCGTGACTCCGTTCATCAGGCCCATGATCAGGGCCGTGATTCCGGCTCCGAAACTGACGGGCAACAGGTTCCCGATGTGATCATCGGGTCGCAGGTCGATTGCTGCGGCAAGTTCGTCGGCCTTGTTCAGGCACATGGAGTGGCTCAACACGACTCCCTTGGGCGCCCCGCTGGTGCCTGATGTGAACGCGATCATGGCAGGGTCGGAACTCGATGGTTCCAGCGCGCTGTCGAATCTGAAGCCCGTCGCAGCAGACTCGTCGAGTATCGACTGCAGCGCGACGGCGCCCGAGGTGCTCATGATGTGCGCACGGCGGGCCTCGGGGAGTTGTGGGTCGATCATGACCAAGGGCCGACCGGAAATCAGAGTGGCGAGGATGGCGGGCACCGACTCGGCCGTTGGTTCGAGATCGACCGCAACCGGGCGTGCCCCGTGTGACCCACGTAGGCGAAGTTCGCGGACCAATGCGTCGGTTCGGAGTTCGAGTTCGGCGAAAGTGATCCGGTCGCGCGGAGTCACGACGGCAACGGCGTCGTGCTGCATAGAGGTGACTCGGCGCCACCTCGACTCGATCGTCTCGTCGATGACTGCATAGCGAGTGCGTTCTAGACCTAAGTCGACAACCTTCATCACAGTAGCTCCGTCCGACTTTCAGCTATCTTTTAGCAAAGACTACATAAGGTTTGTGAAGTAGGTCCATAACAAACCAAAAGTAGTTTTACATACCGCCCCATCCTCCAGTCCGTCAGCTCCGAATGCCTTGAGGAACCAATGCCGATCGAGCGTTGTACAGACGAGGAGCAGTGACATGAAGTGGTCGGGGCGAAGTGCGATTGCGATTGCGGGAGTGTGCGCCGCAGTGACGATGTTTTCGGGAACCGCGCAGGCGAGCCCAATCTGGGAACCCTTGCAGCCGGTGGCGAACCTGGACGTCGCGCGCTACGCAGGGGAATGGAACCAGGTGGCGGCGATTCCTCAGCCCTTCAACCTCGCGTGCGCGAAGGACACCCGGGCGAGTTACGGGATTGTCGATTCCACGAACGTGAGCGTGAAGAACACGTGTACGACGTGGACCGGTCAAGCCAACGAGATCGTCGGGAATGCCCGAGTTACCGATCCAGCAACGGGTGCCCAGTTGCATGTGAGCTTCCCCGGGGTGCCCTCACAGGAAAGCTTGGACGGCCCACCCAACTACATCGTCACCTACATTGCCGACGACTATTCGTGGGCACTGGTGGGCGATCCGCTCAGGCTTTCCGGGTTCGTGCTCTCACGGTCGGCGGTCGTCGACGCGGCAGGCTGGAGTGAGATCCGCCGGGTCGCCGAATCCCGTGGATACAACGCATGCACGATCCTGACGTCACCGACCACCGAGGGCACGTCGGACATCCGTCCGCTCTGCACGGTGTGAGTCTGCTGTCAGCGTGAACCTTCCGGAGCCACACTCCACTACGATCACTGATCGGTACGTGTGGTTTCGGAAGGTTGTGTGGTGGCGAAGAAGCAGATTCCCGTAATAGTCGTCGCAGGCTTTCTCGGTTCGGGCAAGACGACGCTGCTCAACCATCTTCTGCGTAACAACGACGGTGTACGCATCGGCGTGATCGTCAACGACTTCGGCTCCGTCAACATCGACTCGATGATGGTCGCCGGTCAGGTCGATTCGATGGTCTCTCTCAGCAACGGCTGTTTGTGCTGCGCTGTCGACGTCTCGGACATGGACGAGATGCTGAACAAGTTGGCGCACCGGCAGTCCGGGATCGACGTGATCGTCATCGAGGCCAGCGGGCTTGCCGAGCCGCGGAACATGATTCGACTCGTCCTCGGAAGTGAGAACCCGTCTGTCGTCTACGGCGGCCTGGTGGTCCTGGTCGACGGAGCCAATTTCTCCACCGTTCGCCGCGAACATCCCGAGCTCGATCAACATGTCCGCCTGGCAGACCTGGTGGTAGTCAACAAGATCGACAGCGTTCCGGTCGCCGAACGCGAGCGATTCACGACCGAAATTCGTAAGTTGAATCCGCGAGCGCCGATGGTGGAAACCTCGCACTCGCGGATAGACCCCGCTCTGTTGTTCGATACCGGCGAGGTGACCCCTCCGGCTCCGGGCGATCAACTGAGCCTCGACGAGCTCCTGCGCGACGGGCACGACGACGATCACGAGGACGGCTCGTGTCACCACGATCACCTGCACCACCGCTACGAATCGGTTGATTTCGCATCGGAGACGCCTCTCGATGCCAGGGCTCTGACGCACTTTCTCGAGAATCAGCCGTCGGGTGTTTACCGCATCAAGGGCTTCGTGAACTTCGAGATTCCGGGCCACACAGGAAAATTCGAGATCCAATCGGTGGGTGATCATGTCCGGATCACGCCGCTGCGATGGAAGTCGGGCGAACCTCGAACCACGCAACTGGTCGTGATCGGCACCGGGATGGATTCGGGGGCGGTCGGCAGCGCGCTCCGCGCCTGCATGCGCGAAGAAACGGTCGAACCGCACCCCGACGCCATGCTGGGATTGCACCGCTATACCGTCGGGGCGTGAGTGAATCAGCTGTATCCGTGTACGAAGCGATTCGGCGACGCCGAGACGTTCGCGCCGAGTTCTCGGGAGAGATCGTCCCCGACGAAACTCTGATGCGCATTCTCGACGCCGCCCATCGCGCGCCGAGCGTGGGAAACACGCAACCGTGGGATTTTGTCGTCGTTCGTAATCCGGAGACGCTCGACACCTTCGCGGCACACGTCGCCGATGCCCGGGTGAAATTCGCGCAGTCCTTGCCCGAGGATCGCCGCTCGACGTTCGACCCCATCAAGATCGAGGGAATCGCCGAGAGTGGTACCGGCATCGTCGTCACTTACGACCCGTCGCGCGGTGGCCCGAACATCCTCGGCCGTCATACCGTCGACGACACCGGGCTGTTCTCGGCGGTACTGGCAATTCAGAATTTGTGGCTCGCCGCGGTAGCCGAGGAGATCGGCATCGGCTGGGTTTCGTTCTACGACGAGAAGTACCTCACCGAACTCATGGGCATTCCGTCACCCGTTCGCCCCATTGCGTGGCTGTGCGTCGGGAAGGTGACCGAGTTTCAACAGGTTCCGGATCTCGAACGCTTCGGATGGCGACAGCGCCGGCCATTGGCCGACGCTGTCCACTACGAAACCTATTGAGTTGTACCGGGGGCCTAGCGTGCGGGACGGCCACCGGTGGAGCCTGCGGTGCGAGCGCCGCCGCCGGTGCGGGGACGGCGAGCGCCACCACCGGCATGTTCCTGACGGGCAGCTCCGCCGGTGCGAGCACCGCGTGACTGACCGCCCTGTCCGGAGCGAGCCTGACCCGAACGTGCTGCGCCGCCGCGTCCACCCTGGCCGGCGGGACGCTGCCCGCGTCCACCGTTCGGCTGGGCAGGAGCCTTCGGAGCCGGCGTGACGTGCGGTGCGATGTCGCCGACCAACTTGACGACGTGCTCGGAATTGGCAGTCGAACGGACCGGGGTCACCTTGATGGCTGCCTTGCGCATGAGGATCGCAAGATCCTTACGCTGCTCGGGCAGAACCACGGTGACCACGTCGCCGGCGCTGCCTGCTCGAGCGGTGCGACCACTGCGGTGCAGGTACGCCTTGTGCTCGGCCGGCGGATCGACATGGACGACCAACTCGACGTCGTCGACGTGGACGCCACGCGCTGCGACGTCGGTGGCGACGAGGACGCGCGCTTCACCGGCGGAGAATGCCGCCAGGTTACGGTCGCGAGCAGCCTGCGAGAGGTTGCCGTGAAGGTCAACGGACGGGATGCCCGACTCGGTGAGCTGGCGAGCCAACTTGCGAGCCTGGTGCTTGGTGCGCATGAACAGGATGCGACGACCGGTACCGGAAGCGAGCTTCTCGACCAGAGCCTTCTTGGCTTCGACGCCGTCGACGTCGAACACGTGGTGCGTCATTGCGGCGACGGGGGAGTTGGCCTCGTCGACCGAATGCATGACCTCGTTCTTGAGGAAACGCTTGACGAGCTTGTCGACGCCGTTGTCCAGCGTTGCCGAGAACAGTAGACGCTGCCCGTCCTGCGGGGTGGACGAGAGGATGCGGGTGACGACGGGCAGGAAGCCGAGGTCGGCCATGTGGTCGGCCTCGTCGAGCACGGTGATCTCGACGGCGTCGAGACTGACGAACTTCTGCTTCATGAGGTCTTCGAGGCGACCGGGGCAGGCGACGACGATGTCGACTCCGGCCTTGAGAGCCTGAACCTGGCGGTGCTGCGAGACACCACCGAAGATCGTGGTCACGCGCAAGTCGTATGCGGCGGCCAACGGTTCGAGGGTTGCGGTGATCTGGGTGGCGAGCTCACGCGTCGGTGCGAGCACCAGGCCGAGCGGTCGACCCGGACGACGCTTTCCTCCGGACAGTTCGCCGGCGAGGCGGGAGACCATGGGGATGGAGAACGCGAGGGTCTTGCCGCTTCCGGTCTTTCCGCGGCCCAGTACGTCGCGCCCCGAGAGAGTGTCGGGGAGGGTGTCGATCTGGATCGGGAACGGAGAAGTGATTCCGCCGTCTTCGAGAGCTTTCACCAGCGGTGCGCGCACACCGAGGGCTGCGAAGGTGGTAGCGGGCGTAGAGATGTCAGACAAGTGTGTTCAGAGCCTTTCGGGCACGTGTTCGTGCCCGGATGCCGACACGGGAATTAACCGGTCGAACAATCAAGCACAGTGGTGGCGGCGCTGCCGGTCGGCAGGCTTCTTCGCCGTAAGAAGAGCGGGTGCATTGAGCACTCAGCAAGAAAATTTGCGTTCTACGACGCTGGATGCCCGATTTCAGGCACCTAGTGATCGCAACTCTACCTTCCCGGAGCGTTCGACCTACAACCCGACCCATTCGGAGACGCCGTTCGCGAAGTGTTGCCGCTTCCAGATCGGTACCTCGTGCTTGATGCGCTCCACCAGTTCGGCGCACGCGGCAAACGCCTCCGCTCGATGCGGCGCGGCGACGGCGGCGACCAGTGCGAGGTCGCCGATCTCGAGGTGACCGACGCGATGGATCGCGGCAACCGGCAGGCCGGTCGAGGCCGCAACCTCTTGGCAGCACGTCTCGAGGAAGCGTTCGGCATCCGGATGCGCTTGGTACTCCAACGCCGAAACCGCTTGACCTCCATCGTGATTGCGCACCGTTCCCGTGAACACCACAACAGCGCCGTTCTTCGGACCGGCCACGGCGGCGTCGACGGTGTCTGCGTGAATCGGTTGCTCGGAGATCCGAGCCAATAGCTCACTCATCGTGCGCTCCTCCGCCTGCGACCTGCGCGAGCAGGTGATCGATGATGGGTCCGAGGACGGCGAGACCGTCCTTCACTCCACCGGGAGAACCCGGAAGATTGACGATGACCGTCGTACCTGTGAGACCTGCCACACCACGGCTCAGCGACGCGTGCGGTGTCTTCTCGAGGCCCTTGGTCCGGATCGCTTCTGCGACGCCGGGCAACTCACGGGTCAAGACTGCCCGGGTAGCTTCCGGGGTGGCATCCGTGGGGGAAGCCCCCGTGCCGCCGGTACTGATGACGAGTGACGGGAAGCCCTCCTTGGCGTCAGTGATGCCCGCCGCTATGTCTGCGTCGGCGTACACAAGCGGTCCACGTACCTCGAAGTCCCGTTCACGTAGCCAGGTCGCGATCGTGGGTCCGGTGGTGTCGGGTCTGGTGCCGTTCGCACCGCCGGTGGAAGCCACGAGGACGGTCGCGGACCGTGCCGAGGTGAAGGTGTGCGCCGGAGCTGTCTGTGCGTTCTGAGTGTCGCGGGTCCAATGTCCGCGCTTACCACCGTCTTTGGTGAGCAGACGAACACCGTTCATGGTAGCTCCGGGGTCCACCGCTTTGACCATGTCGTGCAAGGTCAGGCCGGCTACCGCGACGGCGGTGAGTGCTTCCATCTCGACGCCGGTCTGTCCGCGAGTCTTCGCCGTCGCCTCGACGGTGATCGATGTTTCGGTGAACCCGAATTCCACCTTGACCGACGAGAGCGCGAGTTGATGACACAGCGGGATCAGTTCGGAGGTCTTCTTCGCACCGGCGATTCCGGCGATGCGCGCGGTGGTGAGGACATCAGCCTTGGGCATGCCGTCGGCGCGGACGAGGCGAACTACCTCGGCGGTCGTGACGAGTTCGCCGGCAGCGACGGCGATACGCGTCGTCTCGGCCTTGGCGCTGACGTCGACCATGCGCGCTCGGCCCTCGCTGTCGACGTGTGTCAATTCGGTCATCAGTGTCCTTTGAATCAGATCGAGTGAATCAGATCGAGGAAGTCGAGAGCGGGACGACGTCGACGAGATCGCCCGCGCCGAGCTCGGTCACGGCGGCGGGGATGTCGATCAGGACGTCGCCCCACGCCATGGCTGCAACAAGGTGCGATCCGGGTCCGGCAACGAGTTCGATTCCGTCCGCAGTTCTGCGTGCCCGCAGGAACTGCCGCTTGCCGTCCACCGAACGCAGCGGTGCAGTCAACGGGAGTCGCTCGCGTGGGATCTCGGGCAGGCCCGCGGCCCGGCGCAGTTCGCCCCGTGCGAAGACCTCGAAGGAGACCATCGTGCTCACCGGGTTGCCCGGGAAGCTCAGTACCGGCACTTCGTTCACCACTGCAGTGCCTTGCGGACCGCCCGGCTGCATTGCGACGTGGCCGAAGTGTGCTCCCAGAGGCGTGAGAGTTTCCTTCACCACCTCGAAGTCGCCCATGGACACTCCGCCGGAGGTGAACACCAGATCAGCGACCGAGGTTGCGTACGAGAGCAATTCGCGGAACTCGGCGGGGTCGTCGCTGCTTCGGGCGACGGATACGACATCGGCGCCGTTGGCTTCGGCCAATGTTGCCAAAGCTGGACCGTTGGAATCGTAGATCTCACCGGGTTCGAGAGTTGTTCCGGCACTTTTCAGTTCGGCGCCCGTCGTAATTATCGCGACCCGTGGCTTCGTGTAGGTGTCGAGCGAGGCCAGGCCCACAGCACTCAGCGCGGCGATATGGCGAGGTTCCAAGTGCGTTCCGGCCGTGACCAGTAGCATTCCGGCGGTGATGTCGCTGCCACGTTCGCGTACGAATTCGCCTACCGACCTGCCCCGTTCGATCGTGACGACGTGCTCGGTGACACCCGTTGTGTCCTCGACCGGAACAACGGCGTCGGCACCCTCGGGGAGCGGAGCACCGGTCATGATGCGAAATGCCGATCCTGGAAGGTGTTTCGGTGGTTTTCCGCTTCCAGCGGCGATCACGCCTCGAACCGTCAGTGTGGTCGGAACCGAGGCCACAGAAGCAGCATCGACGGCATACCCGTCCATCTGCGAGTTGCGGAAGAGTGGCAGGTCTACCGGCGATGCGATATCCGAGCAAGTTATGCGCCCCAACGCTTCTGCCGTCGGAACTGCCGTCGGAGAGAGGGTGTGCAGGCCGGTGAGCAATCCGGAGATGTGCGACGCGTGTTCCTCGACCGAACGCGCGCTCATGACAGTAACCTCGACAACCTCGACATGTTTTGATCCTAGGCGGTGTGGTCCGTCCGACACACGGAGTACGGCTTTCGGTCATACTGGAGCAATACGGAAGTTGGTGAAGTGATGACAGTGGTCTCGATGGGAATTCCCACCGTGCGGTTCGACGCTGCCTCCCTCGCCGGTCGTCCCGAGACGGATCTCCTGGTCGACAGGTTCGGGCGTGTTGCCAGAGATCTGCGAGTCTCGATCACCGAGAAGTGTTCACTTCGTTGCACGTATTGCATGCCGGAGGAAGGCTTGCCGGCCATCGCTGCGGAAGATCTTCTGAGTGCCGACGAGATCATTCGAGTAGTCGGAATCGGCGTCGAACGAGTCGGTATTCGCGAGGTGAGATTCACCGGCGGCGAACCGCTGATGCGTAGTGACCTCGAAAAGATCATCGGGGGGTGCGCCGCGCGCGTGCCAGGAATTCCACTTTCCATGACTACCAACGCCGTTGGGCTCGAACATCGTGCCGCAAAGCTGGCTGCAGCTGGTTTGACCCGCGTGAATGTTTCCCTGGATTCGGTTGATCGCGCCCATTTCGCTGAATTGACGCGTCGAGACAGGTTGCCGTCCGTTCTCGCGGGAATTCGAGCGGCAGCTGCGGCCGGGCTCGCGCCACTGAAGATCAATGCGGTGCTGATGCGTGAAACGCTCCACGGCGCGGCGGATCTTTTGCAGTGGTGCCTCGAAGCCGGCGTCGAATTGCGCTTTATCGAGCAAATGCCTCTGGACGCAGACCATGCATGGGCACGCGAGAACATGGTGACCGCGGCTGAATTGTTGTCCGTTTTGGGAAGCCGTTTCGAATTGGAAGCAATCGGCCGTGAAGATCCGTCGGCTCCTGCCGAAGAATGGCGTGTCGACGGGACCACGATGACGGTAGGGATCATCGCTTCCGTGACCCGCTCGTTCTGCAGTGAATGCGATCGGACGCGAATGACCGCAGAGGGAACAATTCGGTCATGTCTGTTCAGTGACCGTGAAGTTGATCTGCGTGCCGCGCTCAGGGCCGGAGCAAGTGACGACGAACTAGCGGATTTGTGGCGCGGTGCGATGTGGAACAAGTGGGCTGGGCACGGCATCGACGCCGCGGACTTCGTTCCGCCGGAAAGAAGTATGGGAGCGATTGGTGGCTGATCCGCATTCGATCTCGGTTCGTTACTTTGCTGCTGCAGCGGATGTATCCGGTTGCCGTAGCGAGGTAGTCGCCATCTCGCCTGACAACACACTTGCCGAGTTGGTGGCGGTGCTGGTCGGGCGATACGGACCGGAGATGGAGCGAGTGCTGTCGGTCTCGGCTTTCCTCGTCGGTGACGAGTTGACCCGCGACGTCTCTCGAGCCTCCGGTAGCGCTGTCGATATTCTTCCGCCTTTCGCTGGAGGCTAGTCCGAGAATTGCCGGCGTAGCTATTTGTGGGCTGCCGACGTATTGTCCTTTTTCGGTTTGCCGGTCCAAATATTCATATCTTGATCACTCCAGCTCAAGTGGCATCTATCTCCGTTTTCTCCATTGTTGGTCAATTGTCCAGCATTGGTCGTTTTGTTTAGTTTCTCCTACTTTTGGGGGAGCGAATGCACTTCGAATTGCCAAGGTGAATTGTCATCTGTTTGGATGACAAAAGAAATACCTTCGCTGTTGGTAATTGTCGACATGTGTTAATTTTGGCGCAATTCCACTCGGGATATGTGAAAGGTATTTCAATGTCGATTAATTCCACGCGCCGTGTCGGAGTCGTCGTAGCACTCCTCGGGGCAGCTGCACTCACCGCTCCGGCAATTGCTACTGCGCTTCCGTCCACCGGTTCTCTCGGCTCTTCTGCGCCGGAAGCCTCCTGCTCGACCCTGTCCACCGAAGCGACGCCGAACGGTTGGGGCATCCCGTTCACCGACGAGAAGGATCAGACCGCGTCGTACTCGGCCGACAACGTTCTCGACAAGGACGGTTCACTGAAGCTGGCCGTCGACGGTACCGGCGATCGTTCGGTTTCCTACCATTCGGCCGGCGGTATCAAGCTGTCCGACGCAGTCGGCAAGGCGATCGGCTTTGCCGAGCGCGCCGCCACGCCGACTGCGGCATTCCAGCTCCGCCTCACCGGAACCACCGGCGGAAAGTTCGAGAACGGATTCACCACCCTGGTGTGGGTCCCGGGACCCGACGCGACGCCGACGGCTGACGGCGGCGTTCACGCGGATCTCCAGAAGGGCGTGTGGTGGAGCACTCAGAACATCGACGGCGCCAAGGACCGCGTGTCAGTGCCTTTGGCTGACATCGTCGCCGCGAACCCGAACGCGGTAGTCGACCACTACGGCGTCAGTGTGGGCACCGGTTCCGCCGCCACGTCGACGCTGGTCGATGCAGTGCAGTTCAACGGATGCACCACCAACTTCGCGAAGAAGGATCCGGCTTCGGGAACGGGTTCGCTGGGCGACGTCTTCGGCAGCCTGTTCGGTAGCTAGTCGCTGGTAAGAGCTCTGGTAGGAGTTACTTCCACCAGTCATCGAGGGGTGTGACCGGCACCGTGCGCTTGTGACGAGTGTTGGTGAACATCTTTTCGAGCTTCTCGGCTACCTCGGAGGAAACGTCCTTTCCTTCGAGGTAGTCGTCTATCTGTGAGTACGTGACGCCGAGGGCAACTTCGTCGGGTAGCGCGGGTCGGTCGTCCTCGAGGTCGGCGGTCGGCACCTTGCGCCACGTGCTCTCGGGTGCGCCCAATTCCTGCAGCAATGCAGCGCCCTGGCGTTTGCTCAAGCCGGTGAGCGGCGTGATGTCGACACCGCCGTCACCGAATTTCGTGAAGAAGCCGGTAATCGCTTCTGCGGCGTGGTCGGTACCGATCACGAGGTAGCCGAGCTGACCGGCAATCGCATACTGGATGACCATTCGTTCGCGCGCCTTGATGTTGCCGCGGACGAAGTCGCGTAGTTCGCCGTTCCCCAACGCCTCGGAGGCCTCACGGGCCGTCGCGACGGCGCCAGGCTTGACGTTGACCGTGAGAGAGCGGTCCGGCTTGATGAAGCCGAGCGCGATCTGAGCGTCGGATTCGTCAGCCTGAGCGCCATAGGGGAGTCGAACGGCGACGAACTCGGCCTCGTGGCCTTCTTCACGAAGTTCCGTGACCGCGCGTTGGGCGAGGGCTCCGGCGAGCGTGCTGTCCTGACCGCCGCTGATTCCCAGAACGAACCCTTTGGCGGGGGTCGAGCGCACGTAGTCCTTCAGGAACTGGACTCGCGCGCGAACCTCCGCTGCGGCGTCGATTGTCGGCTTTGTGCCGAGTTCTTCGATGATGCTTTCACGCAGTGTGGCCATGAATGGACTCTAGCGATGTGAGCAGGCGCGTGCAGTGCCACCGTATCCGGGGCGGTACGGTCGCGCACATGAGTGCGAACAACGTTCTGGTGGTCAGTGCGACGAAGTCGGAAGCGGCATACGTGCCGCAAGGATACGAACTGCTGATCACGGGGATTGGAAAGGTCAGTGCTGCAACAGCAGTCGC
Organism: Rhodococcus sp. RCBS9; assembly: GCF_029457415.1. Classification (NCBI taxonomy): domain Bacteria; kingdom Bacillati; phylum Actinomycetota; class Actinomycetes; order Mycobacteriales; family Nocardiaceae; genus Rhodococcus; species Rhodococcus sp. RCBS9. The sequence continues at coordinate 5,059,117 of NZ_CP120422.1, forward strand.
CTCTGCTCTCGCGCGGTACGAGCGGGATGATCTGCCGCTGGTCGTCAACATCGGGACAGCCGGTGCGCTGCACGCGCACCACGGCGGCCTCTATGTTCCCGGCGTCGTCATCAATCACGACATCAGCAGCACCGCGATCCGAGCGCTGGGGCACGACGTCGCGGACCGTTTGGTGCTCGCCGGCGGTGACGACTCGGTGTTGGCGACCGGCGACGCATTCATCGCCGACGCTGCAACCCGGGACGCCCTTGCGCAGCGAGCCGATCTGGTCGACATGGAGGGATTTGCCATCGCATTCGCCGCGCAGGCTGCGGGTGCTACCTGCCGACTCGTCAAACACGTCAGCGATCACGCGGACGACTCGGCCTTGGACTGGCCCGCGATGATCGATGCCAGCGCCCGCGAGTTGGGGCGCTGGCTGCTCGACAACGTCTGATCGAACCTGCAGCGTCTGGTCAAGCCTGCGCAGTCAGTATCAATCCGGTGTCGTCGGGCTTGCGCAGGGTCAGCGTGTCGGCGTCGACGGTGTAGCTCACTTCGCCGTCGAGCACCGCCAGGATCTGGCGCTCGATGTCCATGTTCTCCTCGGGGCAAGCCATACGCGTGGTTGCCATCGGCGTGAACGTGACTGTGGTGTCGGACGTCTGGGCGCTTCCGGTCATGCGATTGCATCCGGTGCTCCCGCTGACCGAACCGTCTGCGGCAATCGTCAGTTCGGGAGCTGACGTCTCCAGAGCCAGGCTCGTACTGATCGCATCGGGACTGATGAGGGACGTGACAGTCCACGTCGTGCCCTGCAGCGGTCGATCCGGCGTGACGATTTTCTTGTCCTGCAGGGTGACTGTGGCGTCCTTCGATGTCAGGACGAGGGTGTCGCCGTCGAGGCTCCACGCCGGCGCAGCGGTCAGCAATGTTGTTGTCCAGGAGTCGGATTCGGCGATGCCGGGAGGGCAGCCCATCATGGTCGACGCCATGGTGCCGGTGGTCAGCTTGCCGTCGGTGAACTCGACCGAACCGTTTGCCGTGTTGCATCCGGCGCTCGCGGACACTCGACCGGCCTGGCTGAAGTCGAGAGTCAGCGGGCCGCCGCCGGGAATTTGTGTTCCATCCACGGAGGTCGAGATGAACACACGACCGGAGGGATCCGTCTTGTCTTCGGGGGAGTCGGACGAAGCGGAGCAACCGCTTACCGCGGCGATGGTCAGGAGGCCGATGACGGCTGCAGCGATGCGCATGGGCTCACATTAAGTGGTGGGACGGATCGGGGGAGTCAACATCGAGTAACGCGCCGGGCAAGGTCTTCCCAGCCGGCCGCCAGGCGCTCGGTGGTCATCCCGAGATCGCGCACCTGATGAAGGACGAGCGACGCTTCGAGTGGTGCCAACAGTGCTGAAGCGAGCAGATCGAGGTCGCCCTCGACGCCGGCTCCTCGAAGAAGCCCGATGACGTGAGCGATGCCGAGCGCCCGGGCCGGACCGCCGAAGCGGTATTCAGGAGCGTTTTCCGCCGCTCGGAGGACTTCGCCCTGTACTTCCACCATGGCAATCCGGGCTCGTCCGAACGCGATGAGGCGCTCGATCGGCGGCGCGCCCGGACCCAACGGTGGGGGGCCGAACATGAATGCCTGCTGCAGTTCTCGCTCGGTGTGATCGAGCAGTGCCTGCATCAGTCCCGATCGATTGCCGAAGCGCCGAAAAACTGTGCCCTTGCCCACACCTGCCCGGCACGCGACAGCGTCCATCGTCACCGCGTCGACACCTCGCTCGGCAACGAGGAGGGCTGCGGCGTCGAGCAGAAGTACGCGGTTACGTGCTGCGTCACCGCGCTCGACCGGCGCGGCGCCGATCTGGGGGAGGGGGATTGCGCTCACGGGATCAGGTTACAGGGCCGGGGAATGTAAGTGGACCGCGGTCCGTTTAGTTGATATAACTTTCAACCGGAGCCACCAACCGCACCACTCTCGAAGGAAACTCGCTATGTCACAGACCAATGTTCTCGTTCTCGTCGGCAGCCTGCGCGCCGGATCCGTCAACCGCCAACTTGCCGAGACGGCTGTGTCCGCCGCACCCGAGGGTGCCACGCTGACGGTCTTCGAAGGCCTCGCCGACGTCCCCTTCTACAACGAAGACATCGACGTCGAGGGTGCTTCCATCCCCGCTGTCGACGCACTGCGCTCCGCTGCGAGCGACGCGGACGCGTTCCTGCTCGTCACCCCCGAGTACAACGGCACCATTCCCGCAGTTCTGAAGAACGCCATCGACTGGATCTCGCGTCCGTACGGTGTCGGTGCAGTCAAGGACAAGGCTGTCGCAGTCATCAGCGCTTCGCCCAGCGGCAACGGCGCCAAGTGGGCACACGAAGACACCACCAAGGCGGTCCGTATCGCCGGCGGCAAGGTCGTCGAGGACACTGCACTGAGCATCGGTGGAACCGGCGCACTGTTCGGTGAGCTGCACCCGCGTGAGAACGCAGAGGTGCTCGCTCAGGTCTCCAAGGTCGTCTCCGACCTCGTCGACGCCGGCAAGCAGCTCGTCAACGCGTAATCCGTTTCACGAATGAGGGCCATGCCGGAAGGTGTGGTCCTCACTCGTATGCGCGCTAGAGCCCTTCGCGTTCCATCGCGTCGTCGACCGCGTCGCGAACCGACTCGAAATCCTTGCCGGCCATCATCGCTTCGCCCATCGCAGCATCGATACGGTCGGCGACGGCGGCGTACCGACGCTCCCAGTTCTCCTTGTCCTCCCGCCAGTAACCCATCACGTGCATGCGGTTTGCCGGGATTTCCCATGTTCGACGCAGGTGGGTGCGGATGCGTCTGGCGGCCGCGGCCTCGACTGCACACCAGATGTAGCCCTCGCCGGGGGGCAGGGCAGCGTCGGCCAATTCGGCGAGCAGCGAGTCCGATTCCTCGATCCATCGGTAGTGAGCGTCGGCGCGCGTCGTGAACGTCTGCCGTTCACTCGGCGCGGGTACCTGCGCGATGACGTGGATCGGTAGACCGTCGGGTGCTTCTTCGAGAATTCGCCCGATCGCGGGCAGAGCGGCGTGATCGGCGACCATCAGCAGCCAGTCGCAACCTGCCGGCGGCGTGAACCACCCGCTCGCCGTCGAGAGGTGAACGGTCTCGCCCGGTTGCGCAGTCGCGGCCCAGAGTGCCGCGCCGCCGTGGCCGTGGAGAACGAAGTCGATCTCCAGTTCGTTCTTCGACGGCTGCCAGCGCCGGACCGTGTAACTACGGGCGTGAGGGGGATCGAGGGGGAATCTGACGAGCACCCGTTCGTCGGGGCTCCCGCTCGTCTCGAAGTCGCTCAGGCCCTCCCCACCGAAGGTGATTCTGCGCATCAACGGTGTCACCTGCTGTGTTCTCGTCACGGTTGCCTCGTGGCGTGGAGCCTCGTCCTTCGGGGGTGTTTCCACGACGCTCATGGTAGGTCCGTGGCGCGGCTCCCAGGGGCTGGCGAGCACAAAAAGAAACTGTGACGCGCGACACGCCGACGCGCCGGGAAATGAAGGCGCTGAACTGGGGCGACCTGGGAATTCCAACGATGTGACTCACAACATCTCGCGTTATGTGTTTCTGTCGGCCACTAGGTGTAGTGTCTTGAGCACTGAGAGACCACAACGCGGAACGCCTCGAGCGAGACTCCGGCAATCGGTCGTATCGGTGCTGAACATCACTACATCGGCCTTTGTTGGCTAAGCGAAAGAGGGACTCTCATGAGCATCACCGTCTACACCAAGCCCGCTTGCGTTCAGTGCAATGCCACCTACCGCGCCCTGGACAAGGCCGGTCTCGAATACAACGTCATCGACATCACCGAGGATGCCGAAGCCCGCGACTACGTCATGGCTCTCGGGTACCTCCAGGCACCCATCGTGGTTGCCGGTGAAGATCACTGGTCGGGCTTCCGTCCCGATCGCATCAAGACCCTGACCGTCGCTGCTTGAAGCGCCGCAGTGTCGGCGGTGGACACCTCCGCCGACACATCTGAGTAGTTCCGGGCACCGTACAAGAAAATGGTGACAACCGATGACTTCGCTGGTCTATTTTTCCAGCGTGTCGGAGAACACCCACCGATTCGTTCAACGTCTCGGCCTGCCTGCGACACGTATACCTATCCATGACCGTGACGGCTCATTTCGTGTAGACGAGCCCTATGTGCTGATTCTGCCCACCTATGGTGGCGGGGTCACCGTGACAGGGCGCGACACCAGTTATGTACCGAAGCCGGTCATTCGTTTTTTGAACAATCCACACAACAGGTCGTTGATCAGAGCAGTGATCGCGGCGGGAAACACCAATTTCGGTGAGTCCTTTTGCTATGCAGGAAACATCATTTCCCAGAAATGCCACGTTCCTTTTCTGTACCGGTTCGAACTCATGGGCACTGCCGAGGACGTCGACCGGGTACGAGAAGGCTTGGGGGAGTTCTGGAATCATCTCGAAACAGAGAAGGAGCACGGGCAGTGGCGCCAACCATCACTGACACGATCGCGGCAGGAAGCGTAGAGCGTGATGCGCGCGGCGGCGATTCCACCAACGGTCTCGACTACCACGCACTCAACGCCATGCTCAACCTGTACGGCGCCAACGGTGAGATCCAGTTCGACATGGATGTCGCTGCAGCCCGTCAGTACTTCTTGCAGCACGTCAACCAGAACACCGTGTTCTTCCACAACCTCGACGAGAAGCTGGACTACCTCGTCGAGGAAAACTATTACGAGCCCGAGGTTCTCGATCAGTACTCACGTACTTTCGTGAAGTTCCTGATCGATCACGCGTACGCCAAGAAGTTCCGCTTCCCGACGTTCCTGGGTGCATTCAAGTACTACACCTCCTACACGCTCAAGACCTTCGACGGTAAGCGCTACCTCGAGCGTTTCGAAGATCGTGTCTGCATGGTTGCGCTCACCCTGGCCGCAGGCAACGAAGACCTGGCCGTCGAACTCGTCGACGAGATCATCGCCGGACGCTTCCAGCCCGCCACCCCGACGTTCCTGAACTCGGGCAAGAAGCAGCGCGGTGAGCCCGTGTCCTGCTTCCTGCTTCGTATCGAAGACAACATGGAGTCCATCGGTCGCTCCATCAACTCGGCACTGCAGCTGTCCAAGCGCGGTGGCGGAGTTGCCTTGCTGCTCACCAACGTTCGTGAGCACGGCGCCCCGATCAAGAAGATCGAGAACCAGAGTTCGGGTGTCATCCCGATCATGAAGCTTCTCGAGGACTCGTTCTCCTACGCCAACCAGTTGGGTGCGCGTCAGGGTGCCGGTGCTGTGTACCTGCATGCGCACCACCCCGACATCTACCGGTTCCTCGACACCAAGCGTGAGAACGCCGACGAGAAAATCCGTATCAAGACGCTCTCACTCGGCGTCGTGATCCCGGACATCACGTTCGAGCTGGCGAAGAAGAACGAGGACATGTACTTGTTCTCGCCGTACGACGTCGAGCGCATCTACGGAGTTCCGTTCTCCGACATCAACGTCTCCGAGAAGTACTACGAGATGGTCGACGACAAGCGAATTCGCAAGTCCAAGATCAAAGCTCGCGAGTTCTTCCAGACCGTCGCCGAATTGCAGTTCGAATCGGGCTACCCCTACATCATGTTCGAGGACACGGTGAACCGGGCAAACCCGATCGAAGGCAAGATCACGCACTCGAACCTGTGCTCGGAGATCCTGCAGGTTTCGACGCCTTCACTGTTCAACGACGACCTGTCCTACTCGAAGGTCGGCAAGGACATCTCCTGCAACCTGGGTTCTCTGAACATCGCGAAGACCATGGACTCGCCCGACTTCGCCAAGACCATCGAAGTGTCGATCCGCGGATTGACGGCGGTGTCCGACCAGACGCACATCTACTCGGTGCCGTCGATCGAGCAGGGCAACAACGACTCTCACGCCATCGGCCTCGGTCAGATGAACCTGCACGGATACCTCGCTCGTGAGCGGATCTTCTACGGCAGCGAAGAAGGCATCGACTTCACGAACATCTACTTCTACACTGTGCTGTTCCACGCACTGCGTGCGTCGAACAAGATCGCCATCGAGCGCGGCTCGTACTTCAAGGGCTTCCCGGAGTCGAAGTACGCCTCGGGTGAATTCTTCGACAAGTACACCGACCAGGCCTGGGAGCCTGCAACCGACAAGGTTCGCGGACTCTTCGCCGATGCGAAGCTGCACATCCCCACCCAGGACGACTGGCGTGAGCTGAAGGCTTCGGTTCAGAAGCACGGTATCTACAACCAGAACCTTCAGGCCGTCCCGCCGACCGGCTCGATCTCGTACATCAACTACTCCACCAGCTCCATCCACCCGGTGGCGTCGAAGATCGAGATCCGCAAGGAAGGCAAGATCGGCCGCGTCTACTACCCGGCGCCCTACCTGACCAACGACAACCTGGAGTACTACCAGGATGCCTACGAAATCGGGTACGAGAAGATCGTCGACACCTATGCTGCCGCAACGCAACACGTCGACCAGGGCCTGTCGCTGACGCTGTTCTTCAAGGACACCGCAACCACCCGCGACATCAACAAGGCGCAGATCTACGCGTGGCGTAAGGGCATCAAGACGCTGTACTACATCCGTCTGCGTCAGATGGCACTCGAAGGCACCGAGGTCGAGGGCTGCGTTTCCTGCATGCTGTAGAGGGCTCCGCCCCCGTGCGCCTCTTCGGTAGTGGTTACTACCAAAAAGGCGCACAGGGGTATCAGGCCGGCGGGCGGCCGGGACCGTGCATCTTGCCGGCGTTCTTCGGCATTCGACCGTGCTCGGTGAGTGCGCGCCGAAGGAGAAACTCGATCTGGGCGTTGGTACTTCGGAGATCGTCGGCGGCCCAGCGGGCGAGGGCGTCGTGTACCGCTGGGTCCAACCGAAGAAGGATCTTCTTACGCTCGGATCGCGGAGCTGGATCCGTGGCCATGTGGCCTTTCCTTTACTGGTAGAGCGAACCGGTGTTGAGCACCGGTTGTGCGTCGCGGTCGCCGCACAGCACGACCAGAAGGTTGCTGATCATCGTCGCCTTGCGTTCCTCGTCGAGTTCGACGACGTGCTTTTCCTCGAGCTGCTTGAGAGCCATGTCGACCATGGACACCGCACCTTCGACGATTTGCTTGCGGGCGGCGATCACTGCACCCGCTTGCTGGCGCCGAAGCATCGCGCTGGCGATCTCCGGTGCATACGAGAGCCTGTTGATGCGTGTCTCGATAACTTCGACACCCGCCGCACGCACGCGGGCGTGAACCTCCTCCGACAAGGTGGTGGTGATGATATCGGCGTTCTCGCGCAACGAGACTCGGCCTTCGGCGTCGTACGGGTAGCTACCGGCGATATGGCGGACGGCCGCCTCGGTCTGTACGGAGACGAACTCCTCGTAATCGTCCACCTGGAACGAGGCGAGCGCTGTGTCGGCCACCTGCCAGACGACCACCGCCGAGATCTCGATGGGATTGCCGTCGGCGTCGTTCACTTTCGCCTGACCGGTCTCATGGTTTCGGATGCGCGTCGAGATCGATCGACGGACCGTCAGCGGGTTTGTCCATCGCAGTCCCGGCGTGCGCAAGGTGCCGCTGTACGAGCTTCCGAGAAGTTGCAGAACTCGGGCTTGATTAGGTTGCACCAAGGTCAGGCCCATCAGGAGGGGGAGTGACGCGATGAACAGCACCACTCCGACCGGAATCAGGGCGAAGAGTCCCAGAACTCCGCCAACGACGGACAGCGCGATTCCGGCCAGGAAGAGAAGGACGCCGCCGAGGAGCATCCAGCTGCCGGACAGGTCCCAGCCTGGGCGTTCGGCGATCGTTGTGGTGGCGACACCGGTCGGTTTCTCGGCCACGGTGGGTGTGCTGGTCATGCGAGACTCGCTTTCCATCGGTAAGTGATATTTAATTGATATCACATTTTTTGTACTCGTGGAGGGGCGCGTGCGACACATGTTGTTGTGTTGGCATCGCGGACCCGACACAACGGGTAGTGTTCAGGCAAGCCAACATTCGGCAGTATCTCTCTCGCTAGGTAGGAATTATGGTCAAGCTGGTCAGTCGCGTTTCCGCCATCAACTGGAATCGCGTCCAGGACGAGAAGGACGCCGAGGTATGGGATCGCCTCGTCAGCAACTTCTGGCTGCCCGAAAAGGTGCCGGTCTCCAACGACATCCCGTCCTGGGGAACGCTGACCGCGCAGGAGCAGCAGCTCACCATGCGCGTCTTCACGGGCCTGACGCTGCTCGACACCATCCAGGGAACGGTCGGCGCCGTCAGCCTCATCCCGGACGCGATCACTCCCCACGAAGAAGCGGTGTACACCAACATCGCCTTCATGGAATCGGTGCACGCGAAGAGTTACAGCTCGATCTTCTCGACGCTGTGCTCCACCCCGGACATCGACGACGCGTTCCGCTGGTCGGAGGAGAACCCCAACCTGCAGCGCAAGGCGCAGATCGTTCTCGACTACTACAACGGCGAGTCGCCGCTCAAGCGCAAGGTCGCATCGACGCTCCTCGAGAGCTTCCTCTTCTACTCCGGCTTCTACCTGCCGATGTACTGGTCCTCGCGAGCCAAGCTCACCAACACTGCAGACCTCATCCGCCTCATCATCCGCGACGAGGCCGTGCACGGGTACTACATCGGCTACAAGTACCAGAAGGGCCTCGAACAGCTCACCGAGGCCGAGCGTGAAGAGCTCAAGAACTACACGTTCGAGTTGCTCTTCGAGCTCTACGAGAACGAGGTCGACTACACCCAGGACCTCTACGACGGCGTCGGTCTGACCGAGGATGTCAAGAAGTTCCTGCGCTACAACGCCAACAAGGCGCTCAACAATCTCGGCTACGAAGGCCTCTTCCCGAAGGACGAGACGGACGTCAATCCGGCTATCCTGTCGGCACTTTCACCGAATGCGGACGAGAATCACGACTTCTTCTCCGGCTCGGGTAGCTCCTACGTCATCGGCAAAGCCGTCAACACCGAAGACGACGACTGGGATTTCTAGAGAGCGACCTACACGCCGAAGCCCGACTCCTGCACGCGCGGGAATCGGGCTTCGGCCGTGTATTGGGAGCGGACTAGCGCTGAAACCACGCTTCCGGCTTGTCCAGCAACGCTTTTGCGAGGCGCAGACGCGAGGTTTCCGTCATGTCCGAAGGCAGTGCGCTCGGCGCGAACCACGCGACCTCGAGGTTTTCGTCGTCCGCCACGTGTGCATCTCCGCCGGTCCACCTGGCCAGGAAGCAGACGTCGAGGTACTGAGTCACGTCACCATTGGGGTACGTAATGGGTTCTGTGACATCGACACTCGTGATCCGAATCAATTCGGCGTCGACGCCGGTTTCTTCCTTCGCCTCCCGCACCGCCGCCGCCGACGGTTCCTCTCCGGGCTCGAGAACGCCGGACACGACGGCCCACTGACCGTTGTCGGCGCGGCGGGTGAGCAGGACCCGGCCGTCGTCGTCGCGGATCACGACGCTCACGCCGGACAGCCAGAGCGGCGCATGACCGACCTTCTCGCGCAAAGCGACAATGAATTCCGGGATCGGCATGATCAGAACCCGACCGTCACAGTTGTGGCGAGCCGCCTCGAATGTGGGAGTAGTGGTTCGTTCCGGTCAGCTCGCATATCCGTTCAAGGTTCCCTTCAAGTCCGCCAATACGGCACGGGCGGCAGTCATCCCGTTTCCGTTCCAGATTTCGTCTTCAGCGACGAACACACGCCGGTCGGTGGCGGCGGCGAGGTCCTGCCACTGGTCGCTCTTCATGATCTCGGTGCCGTAGGTACGGCCGTTCGGCCCGTCGAAGAGGACGTAGATCAAGTCCCCTTCGGCGGCGCTGAGATCGTCGGCCGGAATCGGTGCCGTGGTCGCATCGGTCAATCGCTGCGCCGGTGGGCGCCGGACGCCGACGTCGCTGAGGATCTGTCCGGCGAAGGATGCAGGGCCCTCGATCTGCAGGTCCTTCGAACCGAACCGAACCACTGATGCCTGCGTCTGCGATGCATTCAATGCGTCGCCGAGCTGCACGACGTCCTGCTGGTAGCGGTCGAGCTCCGTCGCAGCCGCGGACGAACGGCCCAGTGCCTGGCCGGCGAGGGCGAACTGCGCTTTCCAGTACACGGGATCCGAGCCCGCGAACACGGTGGGGGCGATGGCGTCGAGTTGCCCGTACAAGCCGTCGGACGCCGGACTGGACCCGAGGATCAAGTCCGGCGCGGCGGCCTTCACGGCGTTGACGTCAGGTGCGCTCACGGGGCCGACACTCGGAATCTCCGAGATGCCGAAACCCAGGTACGACGGTTGAGGTGAGTCGACACCGGTCGCGGCGCCCACTACCCGCTCCCACAGGCCGAGGGCGCACACGGCGTCCATCGAGACGCTGTCGAGGACCACGATCCGTTGGGGATCGGAAGGAACCTCGGTTTCACCCGCAGTGTGTACGACTCGACGCTTCACCCCGGGGCCCGCTCCCGGGTCGGCTTGCGTCGGCGTCGGGCACGCGGTGGCGGTGTCGCGTTCGATGCCCATCACGCCGGCACCGGCGATCGACGTAGTGGTCCGGACGATGGTGCTCGCGGGATCGTCCGACGAGTCGGACGAGCAACCACCGAGGACGAGCATCGTGGCGGCGATCCCCAGGATCGAGACACGACGAACGGACGTGCGGGCGGTCGTGCGTGAGAGAACAGACGTGCGTGAGAGAACAGACAAGTCGACGGCTTCCTGTGTGAGCGGGCGCCGTTCAGGTTAGCTGTTCGACTCAGCTGTTCTGCTTGTCCACCTCGAACGTGTCCGAGAGGTCGTCGAGGATCATGTGCGCGCCCTGGATGCTGACCGGCGACATCCACCGTGAATCGTCCACGTCCACCTTGCGCCCCCGAAGGGTCTGCCACAGCGGGCTCTCGAGGAACGGCTTCGCAGCTTCGGCGCTCTTGCCCTCGGCGTCCTGCCAGGTGCTGATGAAGATGACGTCCGCGTCGGCTTCGTTGATCAGCTCGGGGCTGATCTTCATCATGATGTTGCCGGCATCGGCGGGGTCAGGTCCCTGGTTGTCCGGGCGCTTCAGCCCGGCATCCTGAAGAACGATGCCGCTGAACGAGGTAGTGCGGTAGAGGCGTGCGGTCGGTTCACCGGCGAACCGGACTACCGAGATGACCGGGTTGTTCGCCTTCTCGTTGATTTCCTTGCCGACGGCAGCCGCGCGAGTTTCGTACTCCGAGATTTTCGCCTCGGCCAGCGATTCCTTGCCCAGCGCTTGACCGACTACACGGATGTTGTCCTTCCACGTCGGACCGGTTGTCTGGGTGAAGACGGTGGGCGCGATTGCGGAGAGCTGCTCGTAGTTCTTCCCGTCGCGGACCTCGGCGGAGATGATGAGGTCCGGCTGCAGTGCGGCGATCTTCTCGAGGCTTGCGCTGCTGACCGTGCCGACCGAGACGGCGTCCGGGGCGAATTCCTCCCGGGAGGATCCGAGGTAGTCGGGCAGACCGGGCTCGCGGTAGTCGACGTAGCCGACGAGCGGGGATTCGAGGAGAAGGACGGCGTCGGTGAAGCTGTTGTCGAGCGCGACGATCCGCTGGGGTGCGGCCGGGATTTCGGTGCTTCCGCGGAAGTGCTCGACGGTACGGGGAAATGCGCCCGACTCGGTCGAGATGGTGGTTGCAGCGGGCTCGTCGTTACTCGAGCACGCTGGAACGACCAAGGCGATCGAAGCTGCGACCGCTACCAGCGCGGCCCGGCGGGGAAAGAATTTCACTGATTGGCTCCTGAGATGAGTTAGGCGAGGGTGACCTTATCAGTGGAGAGGTTGGCCGAAAACGGACACCGACCGAATTCTTCGACGCGCACGACACGCCGATTCGGAAGTGGGTTCGGACTCCCGGGGGAACATAAACCGCAGGTCGTTCGTTCGGTGCCGTGAAAAACGGATGCTCGAGTACGACGCAGAGTAGGACCGGGTCGCGGTGCCTCGGAGTCACGGTCTACGATTCGATGAGCGCAAGCCAGAAGCCGTTGTCCGCAGCCCGGGCGACGGACCCTGCGGGCGCAACCAAGGGCTCTTTGACGGAGTCTGCGGAGCGACCAAAGGCACATTCAGGAGGATCAGTGACTGCCGTAGCGCCCCAGCCAGTCCCCACGATAGCGCCGGCCAGGCCTTACCCGCCGCGGCAGGGACCCAAGGGCTCATTCATTTTCAAGATGATCACGACCACCGATCCCAAGGTGCTCGGAATCATGTACTTGGCGACTTCCATCGCCTTCTTCCTCATCGGTGGCCTCATGGCACTGATGATGCGTGCCGAACTTGCTGTACCCGGCATGCAGTTCCTTTCCAACGAACAGTTCAACCAGCTGTTCACCATGCACGGCACGATCATGCTGCTGCTGTACGCGACCCCGATCGTCTTCGGCTTCGCGAACTACATTCTTCCGCTCCAGATCGGTGCACCCGACGTCGCGTTCCCGCGCCTGAACGCGTTCAGCTACTGGCTGTACCTGTTCGGTGCGATCATCACGACGGCCGGATTCGTCACGCCCGGTGGCGCAGCAGACTTCGGTTGGACGGCATACACGCCGCTGACCAGCGCGCTGCACAGCCCCGGCGTCGGCGCCGACCTGTGGGTCCTGGGTCTGGCCGTCGCCGGCCTCGGCACCATCCTCGGTGGCGTCAACATGGTCACCACCGTGATCTGCCTGCGCGCACCCGGTATGACCATGTTCCGCATGCCGATCTTCACCTGGAACATCTTCATCACCAGCATCCTGATCCTGCTGGCGTTCCCGCTGCTGACCGCTGCATTCATGGGCTTGTTCGTCGACCGCCATCTCGGTGGGCACATCTTCGACCCGGCAACGGGCGGTGTGCTCCTGTGGCAGCACCTGTTCTGGTTCTTCGGTCACCCCGAGGTGTACATCATCGCGCTGCCGTTCTTCGGCATCGTCTCGGAGATCTTCCCGGTCTTCAGCCGTAAGCCGATCTTCGGCTACAGCGGCCTGGTGTACGCAACGTTGGCCATCGCCGCTCTGTCGATCGCGGTGTGGGCCCACCACATGTACGCAACCGGCGCTGTTCTCCTGCCGTACTTCTCGTTCATGACGTTCCTGATCGCCGTGCCGACAGGTGTGAAGATCTTCAACTGGATCGGCACGATGTGGAAGGGACAGTTGACCTTCGAATCGCCGATGCTGTTCTCGATCGGCTTCCTGATCACCTTCCTCTTCGGTGGTCTGTCGGGTGTCATCCTCGCGAGCCCGCCGCTCGACTTCCACGTCACGGACAGCTACTTCGTCGTCGCCCACTTCCACTACGTGGTCTTCGGCACGGTCGTGTTCGCCACGTACGCCGGTATCTACTTCTGGTTCCCGAAGATGACCGGTCGCATGATGGACGAGCGCCTCGGCAAGTGGCACTTCTGGACCACGTTCGTCGGTTTCCACGGCACGTTCCTCGTTCAGCACTGGCTCGGTGCCGAAGGTATGCCGCGTCGTTACGCCGACTACCTGCCCTCGGACGGGTTCACGGTTCTGAACTCGGTGTCCACGATCTTTGCCTTCGTACTCGGTGCCTCGACGCTTCCGTTCATCTGGAACGTCTTCAAGAGCTACCGCTACGGCGAGGTGGTCACCGTCGACGATCCGTGGGGTTACGGAAACTCGCTGGAGTGGGCAACCACCTGCCCGCCGCCGCGTCACAACTTCACCGAGTTGCCGCGCATCCGTAGCGAGCGTCCGGCGTTCGAGCTGCACTACCCGCACATGGTGGAGCGGATGCGCGCGGAAGCGCACGTCGGCCCCGGCCACGGCGGGAAGAACGCCAGCACCGTGCTCGAAGATGCTCGTCACGAGCCGCTCACGGTCGGGGACGAAGGCGACCCCGGAACCGACAGCCGCTCCTGAGCGAAGTAACACACTGAAGTAATCAGCGAAGGCCCCGCCCGAGTAACGGGTGGGGCCTTTCGCTTGGCACAATAGTGACGATCAAGACGCGAACGAAGAAACGATCGGAGTTTTCGGTGGGTGCCTCTGACACCACTGTTCTGGTGACTGTGACCGGGCCGGACCGCCCTGGCGTCACCTCGGTACTGTTCGCGGCGCTGTCGCGGCACGATGTGCGTCTACTCGACGTGGAGCAGGTGGTGATTCGAGGTCGACTGACACTCGGTGTCATGGTTGCCTGCCCGAACGATCCCGAAGCGCTTCAGGAAGAACTCGAACAGGCGATGGCGACGGTCGGAATGAACGTCGACATCGAAATCGGTGCCGATCCCGGACGGCCCGCGGTGTCCACCCACGCGGTCGTTGTTCTCGGTAGCCCGGTCAATGCTCGCGCAATGCGATCGGTGGCACGCGAACTCGCGAAGCAGGGCGCAAACATCGATTCCATCCGTGGTGTCGCCGACTATCCGGTCACCGGCCTCGAACTCAGCGTCAGCGCGGCCGATACGGCCGACGGCGACGCGAAGCTGCGCACCGGACTCGCCGAGGTCGCCGCTCTCGAAAACGTCGACATCGCGGTCGAGCGCGCAGGTCTCGCTCGCCGGGCCAAGCGTCTGATCGTGTTCGACGTGGACTCGACGCTCGTCCAGGGCGAGGTCATCGAGATGCTCGCCGCGAAGGCCGGCGTCGAGGACGAGGTCCGCGCCGTCACCGAAGCTGCGATGCGCGGCGAGATCGACTTCACCGAATCACTGCACCAGCGTGTGGCGACACTCGCCGGTCTCGACGCCTCCGTCATCGACGAGGTGGCAGAGAGCATCGAACTGACGCCGGGTGCGCGAACCACGATTCGCACCTTGCGCCGTCTCGGATTCCACTGCGGCGTGGTGTCGGGTGGCTTCCGTCAGGTCATCGAAGGCCTCGCACACGAACTCGAACTGGACTTCGTGCACGCCAACACCCTCGAAATCGTCGACGGCAAGCTGACCGGACGTGTGATCGGTGAAATCGTCGACCGCGCCGCGAAGGCCGTTGCGCTGCGCAAGTTCGCCGATCAGGTCGGTGTGCCGATGGAACAGACCGTCGCCGTCGGTGACGGTGCCAACGACATCGACATGCTCAACGCCGCGGGCCTGGGCGTGGCGTTCAACGCCAAGCCTGCGTTGCGGGAGGTCGCGGACGCTGCTTTGTCGCATCCCTTCCTCGATGCTGTGCTGTTCATTCTCGGTGTGACCCGCGACGAGGTCGAGGCTGCGGACGCCGTCGACGGTGGCGTGCGACGCGTACCGATTCCATGAGTTCCGATCCAGCATTCAGTTCCGATCCAGCTGTGATGTCCGGCCCCGATTCGCGCTGGCGCGAGCGCCACGCGGTGCTGGCTGCTGGGTACGGAGGGCGAGACGATCCCGCGGATCCGGCACTGGTGTTGGCGATGCCGATCGTTCTGCACATTCCGAAGGCAGACCCGCCCAAGCGCACCGCACTGCTCGAGGCTGCGGCAACGGCGGCTGTGGCTCTGTGTCTGGACGAACGCGTCGGGTTCACCGAAGACGGGGAACCCGGCCCCTGGCACGAGGACTATTCGGCGTGGGTGGGTGCCCGGATTCGGAAGGTGTCTCGTCGAGCGCGAGGAGCACAGTGGCTCGCCGCGCAGGAGGTACCGGGAATCACCGTCGATGTGGATGGCGCGCAGGCGCGGGCTCTGGTTCCCGGGCCGGTCGGAGAACTGGACCCGCGAATCAAGAAGTTGCAGATCGGTGGGACCGATCTCGAGCACGACGAGCCTGGCCCGCCGGAGCCTGGTCTTCCGGTGCTGTGGATCGACTCGGCGCTCGAGATGACGGTTGGCAAGGCGTCGGCACAGGTCGGGCATGCCTCGATGTTGTTGGCGGCGGCCATGTCCGAGAAACAGTGCTGGGCCTGGGCGCAGAACGACTTTCGCTGCTCGGTGCGCGACGCGAGCCCGGAACAGTGGGCCGAAGCAGTAGTTCGGCTGAAGAAGTCGGAGGCCGTCGCGGTTCGTGACGCTGGTTTCACGGAAGTGGCACCAGGCTCCATGACAGTCATCGCGGTTCCGTAGAGACATAACCGACCAGTCCAGTATCGGCAACTTGGCTATGGATGAACAGTCCAGTGGCCTTCAAGATGGTCGAGTGTTGATACGGAGATTCGCCTCGCTGTTCGTCGGTCTGTGGTTGTACGGCTTCTCGATGGCCATGATGATCACGGCCGGTCTTGGTTTGGATCCTTGGGACGTGTTTCATCAGGGTGTGGCCGAGCACGTTTCGCTCAGTTTCGGCGTGATCACTGCGATTACCGGTGCGGTGGTACTGCTGCTCTGGATTCCGATCCGCCAGCGGCCAGGATTCGGAACGGTCGCCAATGTCGTTGTAATTGCCATCTCGGTGGATACCTCACTGGCCTTCTTGCCCGTCTTTGATTCCATGCCAGTTCGAGCCGTGATCATGGTCGCGGGAATCCTCCTCAACGGACTGGCCAGCGTTCTCTACATCGGCGCGGGCATGGGGCCGGGCCCCCGCGACGGGTTGATGACAGGACTGGTGGCGCGCACCGGCTTGTCGGTCAGGCTCGTGCGTACCAGCATCGAAATCGCGGTCCTCGCTACCGGATGGCTCCTCGGTGGAACGGTTGGCATCGGAACCGTGTTGTACGCCTTCGGGATCGGACCGACCATTCAATTCCTGATCAAGGTGCTGCCGGATTCCATGACAGCAGCGGTGACCGGAGGACGTGTCACGGAACGTAAGGCCAAGACCGTGGGGCCGGTCAATGAGATCTCCGTGCCGACGGGAACTTCGGCCGTGGAAGCGGGTTCGCCGGTCGGTGACGTCGAATC
Organism: Rhodococcus sp. RCBS9; assembly: GCF_029457415.1. NCBI lineage: Bacteria > Bacillati > Actinomycetota > Actinomycetes > Mycobacteriales > Nocardiaceae > Rhodococcus > Rhodococcus sp. RCBS9. The sequence continues at coordinate 5,075,898 of NZ_CP120422.1, forward strand.
GAACGATGCAGTCAATGTGCCGTCGAACCATTCCGGAGTGCCGACGGTGACCTGAACCGGTCCACCGGAATGCAGGATCAGGAGCCAACTGTCGTCACCGAGCGGGCGCCCGGTCCGAGTGTGAGACCGAACGTCGGCTCCGTCGATCCAGGCCTGCAGCGTTCGGTGACTCTCGTCGTACCATGCGGTGTCGTCGAACTCGACGCCGGCAGCGTCGAACCAGACGAGGTCCGGGTGCTCCAGTCTTCTTCTGCCTTCGAAGAATTCGGGCTGACGCAACGCCGGTGCTGCTCGGCGTAATCCGAACGCTCGGGAGACGAACTGCACCAACGACTGATCGGCCGCCGTCCAGTCCAGGGCCCACGAATCGGCTGGGGAGGCAAGTGTGGGAACACAATACGCGTTGTTGTTTCCGCCGAGACTGTGGCCGAACTCGTCTCCGGCGGTGAGCATCGGTGTGCCTGTCGACAGCACGAGCGTGGCCAGTAGCGCCCGTACATGACGTGCCCTGGCGTCCTGAATCTCGGGATCGGTGCTCGGGCCTTCGATTCCGTGGTTGAACGAATCGTTGTGATCGGCGCCGTCACGATTGTCTTCACCGTTGGCTTCGTTGTGCTTGTGGTTGTACGCGACCAGATCGGCGGCGGTGAACCCGTCGTGCGCTGTGACGAAGTTGATCGACGCCCAGGGGCGACTGCCGCTGCCGGCAAAGATGTCCTCGGAACCGGCGAGGCGCGACGCGACCTTCCGGACGCTGGAGCCGCCGTTCCAGAACTGGCGAATGGTGCTGCGGTACTTGTCGTTCCATTCCGACCATTGGAGTCCGAAGTTTCCGACCTGGTAACCGTCGGCAGTGGCATCCCACGGTTCGGCGATGAGCTTGCACCGGGTCAGTACCGGATCGGAGGAGATGGCCGACAAGATGGACGCCCGCTGGTCGAAGCCGCCGCCGCGCGGCCTACCCAACGCGCTCGCGAGATCGAATCGGAAGCCGTCGACACCCATTTCGGTGGCCCAGTAGCGGAGGCTGTCGGTGATCATGCGGACGGCGATGGGGGAGCAGGCGTCGACCGTGTTGCCGCACCCGGTCAGGTCGATGTCGCGGCCGTCGCCGTCGAGAAGGTAGTAGCCGGGGCCGTCCAAACCTCGCCAGCTGACGCTGACTCCGTCGACACTCTGCTCGCAGGTGTGGTTGTAGACGACGTCGAGGACGACCTCGATGCCTGCCGCGTGTAGTGCGTCGACCATGATCCGGAACTCGGTGACTTCGCCGCCCGGAGTTGCCGCGTATCCGGGATGCGGGGCGAAGTACGACGCCGTCGAGTATCCCCAGTGGTTGCGCATCCCTCGCTCGCGGACGCTCTGTTCGGTCAGAAACGCCTGTACGGGAAGCAGTTCCACGGCAGTGACGCCGAGTGAGACGAGGTGATCGATCACGGCCGGTGCCGTCAGGCCGAGGTACGTTCCGCGGTGGGCGGCGGGTACTCCTGGATGACTGGCGGTGTACGCGCCCACATGCAGTTCGTAGATGACGCTTTCCTCCCACGGCGTCTCGAGGCGGGCTCCGGCGGGCGCGAGGCCGGGAGTCACCACGGACAGCGGCACGTGGCCGAGCGAGTCGACCGTCGACGGGTCGCCGAAGGGATCGTCGGCGTACGACAGGAGGGCACGGTGATCACCGAGATCCCCCTCGATGCGGCGCGCCCACGGATCGACGAGCAGCTTGTGTGGATTAAGTCTCAGCCCGGCGCGCGGATTCCACGGGCCGGACGCCCGAATTCCGTAACGCTGCCCCGCACCGATCCCGGAGATGATTCCATGCCAGATTCCGTACGTGTGTTGCCGAAGTTCGACGCGATCTTCGTTTCCGTCCTGGTCGATCAGGCAGATGTGGACGCTCGACGCGGCCGGGGCGTGGACCGCGAACTGGGTTCCGGAGTCCACGATGTTGGCGCCGAGTGGGAACGGAGACCCGGGCGTCGGGGTGTGAGTTTCGATGAGAGGCGACACGCAAGATGATCCTGCCGTGAACGGCCGGAGAATGTGCGGGAAGATGTTCGGGTGCCGCTACCTGATCCAGATCTGCTCATCGATTTCGACAACGTACTCATCCGTCGGGGAGGGTCCACTCTCGTGGGGCCCGTCACCTGGAAAGTGGAGCTGGACGAGCGATGGGTGGTGCTCGGACCCAATGGTGCCGGCAAGACCTCGCTGCTGCGCATCGCGGCCGGTGAGACTTTCCCGACCAGTGGTTCTGCCCACCTCCTTGGCGAAGTTCTCGGCAAGGTCGACGTCAACGAGTTGCGCCCGCGAATCGGTTTGTCCTCGTCGTCGTTGGCGAACCGCGTGCCCGGCGACGAGAAGGTCAGCGACCTCGTCGTGTCGGCGGGCTACGCCGTTCTCGGTCGGTGGCGCGAGGAGTACGAATCCATGGACACCTCGCGCGCTGTGGAGATGCTCGAAAGCCTCGGCGCCGAGCACCTGGCGGATCGGACGTACGGGACGCTTTCCGAAGGCGAGCGCAAGCGCGTCCTCATCGCGCGAGCCTTGATGACCGATCCCGAACTTCTTCTCCTGGACGAGCCCGCCGCCGGGCTCGATCTCGGTGGACGTGAGGAACTTGTGGCCAGACTCGCCGAACTGGCTGCCGATCCGGACGCCCCGGCTACCGTTCTGATCACCCATCACGTCGAGGAAATCCCGCCGGGATTCACCCACGCACTCCTTCTCAAGGAAGGGGAGGTCGTCTCTCAGGGCCTTCTGGACGACGTCATCACCGCCGAAAATCTGAGCGCGGCATTCAGCCAGTCCATCAGCCTCGACAAGGCGGACGGCCGATACTTCGCGCGCCGCGCGAGGCCGTCCGGAGCTCATCGCGCGTGAGCTTCAGCGGGACCTGAAATGCGGCCCAGATCACAGATCGCGTAGGTTCGCGAAGCATGGCTAACGAGAATGCAAACGCTGTCCCCGAGCCCAAGGATGCGTCGACCGTCATCTTGGTGCGCGATGCCGAATCCGGTATCGAGATCTTCCTGCTTCAACGAGTACAGGGGATGGCGTTTGCCGGGGGCATGACGGTATTCCCCGGCGGGGGCGTCGACAAGTCCGATGCGACGGCCGAGGTCGAGTGGGCCGGACCGTCGGTCGAGTGGTGGGCCGAGCGGTTCAGCACGGATGTTGCTCGGGCGAAGGCTCTCGTCTTGGCTGCGGTGCGGGAAACTTTCGAGGAGTGCGGTGTCCTGCTGGCCGGCCCCACGGCTGACACGGTCGTCGCGGACACGGCCGGCTATGCACAGGACCGCGTTGCTCTCGAAAAGCACGAGCTGTCGTTCAGCGATTTCCTGAAGAAGGAGAACCTGGTCCTGCGCACGGATCTGCTGCGGCCGTGGGCGAACTGGATCACGCCGGTGGGCGAGACCCGCCGCTACGACACGCGCTTCTTCGTCGCAGCGTCACCGACCGGACAGATCGCGGACGGGGTCACCTCCGAGGCCGCCGAGGTGCGTTGGCAGAGCCCGCAGGACGCGCTCGCGCATTGGCGGGAGGGTGGCAGCATCCTGTTGCCGCCGACGTGGAGTCAGCTGACCGAATTGGCCAAGTTCAGTTCGGTGGCGGAGATACTCGCAGCCGAGCCGGAGATTCCCGTCATCCTGCCTACGTTGATCACCGACGAGGAAACGCTGCGCGTCGAGTTCCCGAACCAGGACGGTTACTACGTCGCCGGGCCGCATCCGTGGTCGGTCAAGGCGGCAAAGTAACCTCTCGACCATGGCTGAATTTGTGACTCTCGAGGTTTCCGAAGGCATCGGCACCATCCGTCTGGCGCGTCCGCCCATGAACGCTCTGAACCGTCAGGTTCAGGACGAGTTGGCTGCTGCCGCACACGCTGCGACCGTCGACAAGGCAGTCAAGGCCGTCATCGTCTACGGCGGCGAGAAAGTCTTCGCAGCCGGTGCCGACGTCAAGGAGATGGCCGAGATGGATTACGGCCAGATCCGTGACGCCATCGGTGGCATGCAGGCCGGACTCGGCGCCGTGGCGTCCATCCCGAAGCCGACCGTTGCCGCGATCACCGGATACGCACTCGGTGGTGGACTCGAAGTTGCACTCTCGGCCGATCGCCGGATCGTCGGAGACAACGCCAAGCTCGGAGTTCCGGAGATTCTGCTCGGAATCATTCCCGGTGGCGGCGGAACGCAGCGCCTGGCTCGTCTGATCGGTCCGGCCAAGGCCAAGGATCTGGTCTTCACCGGCCGTTTCGTCGGGGCTGACGAGGCGTTGGCCATCGGTTTGGTCGACGAGGTCGTCGCTCCCGACGACGTGTACACCGCGGCCCGGACATGGGCCTCGCAGTTCGTCGGGGGAGCGTCACGTGCGTTGGCTGCTGCCAAGGCAGCCATCGACGAGGGTCTGAACACCGACCTGGAATCCGGGCTCAAGATCGAGCAGCATCTGTTCGCCGGATTGTTCGCGACCAAGGATCAGGCGATCGGCATGGAGTCGTTCATCGCCAACGGTCCGGGCAAGGCCGAGTTCACGGGCGAGTAGGCTCCCCTAAACTAGAACTTGTTCATCTCTTACCAGCGAGTAGGATAGCCGCCATGACAGCCAGCCCGAATGACGACGCAACCGTCACGCCGCCCGCCGCTACCGACACCTCGGTAGTCGACCCCGCGCCGCGGCCGCACGCCACGGCCGAAGAGGTCGAGGCCGCTCGTAAGGACACCAAGCTCGCCCAGGTGCTCTACCACGACTGGGAAGCCGAAACCTACGACGACAAGTGGTCCATCTCGTACGACGAGCGCTGCATCGACTACGCACGTGGTCGTTTCGACGCCGTCGCGGGCGATCAGCCGCTCCCGTACGAGCGCGCGCTCGAACTCGGTTGCGGCACCGGATTCTTCCTCCTGAACCTGATGCAGGGTGGAGTCGCCAAGACCGGTTCGGTCACCGACCTCTCGCCCGGCATGGTCAAGGTCGCACTGCGCAATGCCGAAAGCCTCGGCCTTCCGGTCGACGGCCGTGTTGCCGATGCCGAGACCATTCCGTACGAGGACAACACCTTCGACCTGGTGGTCGGCCACGCCGTGCTGCACCACATTCCGGACGTCGAGAAGTCGCTGCGTGAGGTCCTTCGTGTCCTCAAACCCGGCGGACGTTTCGTCTTCGCCGGTGAGCCCACCACTGTCGGCAACTTCTACGCTCGCTGGCTCGGCCGCGCGACGTGGGAAGCAACCACACGCGTGACCAAGCTGCCGTTCCTCGCAGACTGGCGTCGTCCGCAAGAGGAACTCGACGAGTCTTCTCGTGCAGCAGCTCTCGAAGCTGTCGTCGACATCCACACGTTCGACCCCACGGACCTCGAGAACATGGCGAAGTCCGCCGGCGCCGATCAGGTCCACGCTGCCACCGAGGAATTCGCCGCGGCGCTGCTCGGCTGGCCGGTCCGTACCTTCGAGGCGGCTGTTCCGCCGGAGAAGCTCGGTTGGGGCTGGGGGCGTTTCGCTTTCGGTGGTTGGAAGACGCTCAGCTGGGTCGACGAGAAGGTGCTCCGCCACGTCGTTCCTCGCGGATTCTTCTACAACGTCATGATCACCGGCGTGAAGCCCGGCAACTGAATTGGGTTATGACTTCACCCTCGGCGACGTCGACTATCTCGGAAGTGATTCCGGCGTAGCTGCCTTGGCCGAGGTGGATCAGCTCGAACTGTCCACGCGTACGCGTCTGGCCGACATCGGCCGGGCGCGTACGCGTTTCGGTGATCACATGCCTGCGCTCGTGGACACCGTCCTGCTTCGACGAAAGGCCGCTACGAAACTGCCCGGCAGTGATCAGTGGTTGTTCACGGACGACGCGATGCAACAAGCCACTCCCGGCGTTGTCGCGGCCCACCGCGCGCAGCGTCTGATCGGGCGCGACGTCCACGACGTGACGTGCTCCATCGGCGCCGAACTGCATGCCTTGACCGGAGTTGCGCATCGCGTGATCGGCAGCGACATCGATTCCGTTCGCCTGGCGATGGCACAGCGCAATGTGCCGAGCGCAGCGTTGCTGCGGGCCGACGCGCTCCGCCCGACGACACGCGACACCGTCGTACTGGCAGACCCCGCACGGCGATCGGGCGGTCGCCGCACTCACGATCCGGCAGCGTTGATGCCACCTCTACCGGACCTCATAGAGGCGTACTCCGGCCGTGATCTCGCGGTGAAGTGTGCTCCCGGACTCGATTTCGACAATCTGGGCTGGGACGGGGAAGTCGAGGTCGTCTCACTCGACGGCGGCGTCAAGGAAGCCTGCCTGTGGTCGACGGGGCTGGCCGAGTCCGGCGTCACGCGTCGAGCTTCGGTGCTTCGCTCCGACGGGAGCGGGTGGGCGATCACCGACGCCGAGGACGACGTGATTCCGGAGCAAGCGCCGGGGGAGTGGATCATCGACCCGGACGGAGCGGTAGTGCGCGCGGGCCTCGTGCGCCACTACGCGGCCAGACACGGCCTCTGGCAGCTCGATCCACGCATCGCTTATCTGACCGGTGACAGCGTCCCTGAGGGAGTTCGCGGATTCCGGATCCTCGAGCAGATCAAGTACTCCGAGAAACTGCTCAAACAGACACTGTCCAAGCGGAACTGCGGTGTGGCTGAAATCCTGGTGCGAGGAGTCGACGTGGACCCGGCAGTGCTGCGTCCACGGCTCAAGCTCAAGGGCTCGCGTGCACTGAGCGTCGTGATCGTACGGATCGGACGATCGGCGTCGGCCTTCATCTGTGAGGCGTCCCGCTAGCTCACTTGAAGACGAACAGCTCACCGATTGCGCTGGGCGTCAACACTTCGCCCTTGGGGCCGATCGAGGTGCCGACGGTGAAGCCGACTGCTCCCGGCAACGTGTCCTGATCCACCGTCTCACCGGTTTCGGTGTCGAAGGTGATCAGGCTCAGTCCGTTCTCACCCTCGCGGACGACGGTGTATCCGGTGTCGCCGGCGGTCTGCGCCGGAACGCCCAGTTGCAGAAGGTCTTTACGTTCCCAGGCCAGTTCGGCGTGATCTCCCTCGTCGCGCACGGCAAGGAGGTGGCCCTTGTCGCCGCCGGCGGGAATGATCAAACCGTCGTCGGACGTCGAGGCACTACCGGCCGAGTTGAAGCCGATGTCGTAACTCCACCTGGTGTCACCGGTTTCGGCGTTCACTGCCCAGAGAGATCCGTTGTTGTCGGTGGCGTAGACGGTCTTGCCGTCCTTCGACAGGTCCGGGCTCGACGCCGTTCCACCGGGAAGCGCGTCGGTGGACCACTCGCGGGTGATGGACGGATTGTCGCCGCCCGTGTACTTCATGGCGACCAGATCGGCTGCCTGAGAACTGGGTCCGTAGAAGGTGAAGTAGAACTTGCCGGTGCCCAGGTCCACTGCCGGGGTATTGGCCACCGGGCAGCCGGACGTGCCGAGGAAGCACTCGTTCAAACCCTTGTTGTCGGGAATGAGTTCTGCATTCGCGCCCTGGTCGATCGACGGCGGCGGGATCAGGTCGAACGACGGAACCACTTTTGCGCCGGTCTGCGGGTTGAGCACGTTGATCTGACCCAATTGGGTGATGAACAACAGGTTTCCGTCGCCGGTGAACTGTGACGAGAGAGGAGTGCCCACAACGAGCGTGCGCCAACGCAATTGACCAGTCTCGGTGAAGGACATCATCGCGCCGCTCTCGCCGACGTAGACATTGGTGGCCGTGTCGACGATGGGTGTGGACGCGACTACTCCGTCGTTGAGTCGAGCGCACCACTTCTTGCGACCCGTATCCATCTGGAACGAGAAGAGATTGCAGCCGTTCTCGGTGCGGGCGGTGACGAAGCTCTGGCCGTTCGCGGCCACCGAGGCGTACGCGGCAACCGGACCGCCGAGAGGGCGTGACCATGCGAACTCGACATCGCGTGATCCGGTGACCGGGCTCGTGTCGCTGTTGCGGGCGTCGGCATGCATGGCCGGCCAACCCGCCGACGCGTACCGGTCCACCCGTCCGTCGTCGCTGCCGCAACCGGCGATCAGGGCCGCAGCGATCGCCGTCGACACCATCACGGACGACCGTAGGACCCGCCGCATCACAATCTCCCTGCCTTCACTTGATCAAGAGCCCTCGGTAACTGCACAAGCCCGGACCAGAGACTATCCCGACCGGGGCAACGTGACGGGGCACACCCCGAGGGTCGGTGAGTCGGCCCCACGTAGGCTGAACACTCATGACGAGCATGTGGGGCGCACCGTTGCGCACTCGATGGCGGGGATCACGCCGAGGCGACAGCGATCAGGCCAAGTTCTTGACGGTCGATTCCCTCAAATGGGTTCTGGCGAACAAGGCGTACACACCCTGGTATCTGGTGCGGTACTACCGTCTCGCCAAGTTCAAGATGGCCAACCCGCACGTGATCCTGCGCGGCATGGTGTTCCTCGGCAAGAACGTCGAAATCCATTCCACCCCCGACCTGTCCCGCCTCGAGATCGGGCGCTGGGTGCACATCGGTGACGGCAACGCGATCCGCTGCCACGAAGGCTCGCTGCGCATCGGCGACAAGGTCGTCTTCGGCAAGGACAACGTCGTCAACACGTACCTCGACATCGAAATCGGTGCGTCGACGCTCGTAGCCGACTGGTGCTACATCTGCGACTTCGACCACCGCATGGACGACATCAACACACCGATCAAGGACCAGGGCATCGTCAAGGGCCCCGTCCGTATCGGCCCGGACACGTGGGTGGCAGCGAAGGTCACCGTGCTGCGAAATACCCGCGTCGGACGCGGTTGTGTCCTCGGGGCGCACGCCGTCGTCAAGGGAGACATCCCGGACTACAGCATCGCGGTCGGCTCGCCCGCGAAGGCGGTCAAGAACCGCAAGTCCGATTGGGAAGCCGGCGCTGCCGATCGCGCGAAGTACATCGCGGCGCTCGAGGACATCGCACGCAAGAAGGCTGCTGCGGACGCTGCCGACGCGTCGTCGACGTCGTAGCTCACTTTTTGGCAGAACCAGCGATTACTTTCGGCGCCGCCACCGGTCTGTATCGGTATCGGCGCCGAAAGTCTGCGCCGGTGAAAGGAGTGCCGACATGAGCGAACAGACACCCGAATGGGTCGTGGCGCAGCGCCGCGAACTGGTGGGATTTCTCGAAGGCCTGAGCACGGAGCAGTGGAACGCGCCGACCCTGTGCGAGGGGTGGCGGGTCCGCGAAGTGATCGCGCACATCACCATGCCCTACCGATACTCGGCGCCGCGATTCGTCGTGGAAATGGTCAAGTCACGCGGAAACTTCAACAAGATGTCGAACCGGCGAGCGCTCGCCGATGCGTCCGAAGTCGGTGAGCGACAACTGCTTGCCTCGCTTCGCGACAACGTTGCACACCCGTGGAAGCCACCAGGCGGCGGCTTCGAGGGTGCGCTCTCACACGACGTGATCCACGGTCAGGACATTCGCGTGGCACTCGGCGACGATTACGTGGTGCCCGAAGACCGGCTCACTCGTGTGCTCAGCGGACTCTCGCCCAAAACCGTGAAGTATTTCGGAACTGACCTCGACGGCGCTCGGCTGCGCGCCGACGACCGAGACTGGACGTACGGTGCCGGCGCCGAGGTTCACGGGGCGGCGCAGGATCTCCTGCTCGTGCTGTGCGGCCGGATGCTGCCACCAGGCCATCTGCTCGGGGATGCGAGTTCTCGTTTCACCGCGCCCCTCCCGACCCGCTGAGGTCAGCGCGTCAGCGACCAGGGAGCGGCCGCTCGGGAATCTGTGGCCGTGCCAACGGCTGCCGCACCCGACGCTTCGCGCCCGCGTAGACGTGAGCAGTCTCCTCGGCGACCTGATGCCAGTCGAAGTCCGATGTCAGGCGTGCGCGGGCGGCCACTGCCCGTTCCTGCGCCCCGGCGGGATCGTCGAGTACCTCGCGGACAGCCGAGGTGAGCCCGGCGATGTCGCCCGGTTGGAAGGACATCCCCGTCACCCCGTCGACGACGGCTTCGCCCAGTCCGCCTGCGGTGGACGTGATCAGCGGAGTGCCGGCCGCCGCCGCTTCGAGGGCGATGATTCCGAACGGCTCGTAGCGCGACGGCAGGACGATGGCGTCCGCTCCGTGCAGCCAGCTGAGCAGTTCCGTGTGATCGAGGTTGCCGAGAAAGTCCACCGCCCGCGCGACGCGATGCGTGCGTGCCTGGTGGTAGAGCCAGGTGAACTGGGTGCCTTCGCCCGCGATCGCGAGGGTCGTGCCGGGGTGGCTACGACGGATTCGGGGGAGTGCTGCGATGGCGTCCTGCACGCCCTTCTCGTATTCCAGGCGGCCGACGAAGAGGAGTTTCGGTGGTCCGGATCGCGGTCCACGTTCGCGAAAGTTCCACGTGGTCACGTCGATTCCGTTGCGGATGACGGTGATCGGCGGCAGCGTCGGGCCGTAGAGCTCGGTCACTTCTTCCTGCATGGACGCCGAACAAGTTATGAGAGAGTCGGATTCGTTTGCCAGCCACCACTCGACGGAGTGGACCTGGCGGTTGATGCGTCCGGAGATCCAGCCGCTGTGGCGACCCGCCTCGGTGGCGTGAAGTGTGGAAACCAGTGGGACATCATAGAATTCGGCCAGGGCGATCGCCGGATGTGCGACCAGCCAGTCGTGCGCGTGCACGACGTCGGGCTGCCAGCCCTCGCCCACTCCTGGCTTGTGCAGCGCCATCCCGGCACGGACCATCGCGTGACCCATCGCGAGGGTCCACGCGAGCATGTCCTCGCCGAAGACGAAGTGCGCGGGGTCCTCGGCCACTGCGACGACAAGGACGCCCTCGGAAATGTGCGTGATCGTCGGGTGCGTCGACGCATCCGTTCCGGAGGGGCGACGCGAGAGAACCACGACCTCGTGGCCTGCAGCAGCCAACTCGGTGGCGAGATGGTGGACGTGTCGACCGAGCCCGCCGACGACGACCGGTGGGTACTCCCACGAGACGATGAGAATTTTCACGACGGACTCAGTTCTGTGTCAGGTAGACGGCGAGCATCCAGTCCCGGGAACAACCCGTCGGCGCGATTCCAGCCTTCGGCGAGTCGCACGGCGACGGCATCGCGGCCGGAAACGAGCGCTTCGGAGATTTCCCTGGTCGCATGGGCGTGCTTGTGCGCACGTTCGCGGGCGTACCCCGCGGCCGAATCCTTGCTCACCATGAATGCCCAATCGCTCGAAACTGTCATCAGTGTCTCGCGAAGTATCTGATCGTTGACGCGGTTTCGCAGTTCCGGTCGTCCGGGTGCGTTGTCGCGTCCGCGAGACTTGTCCACGGTGCCGAGCGCGGTCTCCACCACTTCGGAGTTCAGTTGCACCAGGTCGGACACCTGATCGCCGGCCCAGACACGCCAGTCCTTACCCGATCCCCAGGACGAATCCTCGAGTTGAACGGGTTCGCCGACGTATCCCGATGCCTTGGCGTCGGCGAGGGTGCCGACGCGAATTCCGGCCTCGGGAAGCGCGCGCAGGAGTTTTTCGAGCCACTGCGGACCTTCGTGCCACCAGTGCCCGAACAGTTCGGTGTCGAAAGCTGCGACCACGAGGGCGTCGCGGCCGATGCGGGTGGATTCACTGCGCAGACGCGCCCGAACGGTTTCGACGAAGTCGGCAACATGCTTGTCGACGGCGGCCGCAGCGAGTTCGGGGTCGTACGGCAACTTGTCGGCGGAGTCGACGGTCCGTCCGGTGACTCGCGACGGCTTGAGACCCGTCTCGTGGTCGTAGGTGTGGAAGTCGCGGTAGGCGGCGTGACCCGGATATCCGGACTTGGGGGACCAGACCCGGTAGCTGACCTGCAGGTCGCGGCCGAATGCGACCACGTCGGATTCTCGAACCGGGCGGCCGAGGGACGTGTCGCCGCGCAAGGCGGGGCCGTCGACCATGAAGTGGGTGACGCCCGCTTCGGCGTACCCGCGCTCCATGCCCGGGGTGTACCCGCACTCGGGTCCCCAGATCCCGGTCGGAGTGTGATTCCACCGGGCATGCGCGTCGGCGAGACCTTCGCGGAGGGAGAACGCCCGCAAGCGAGGATCGAGCAGCGGTTGGAACGGGTGGGCCAGCGGCCCGCCGAGAAGCTCGAAGGCCTCGCGATCGATGAGGTCGCGGAACACCGGTGAGGCGCCGTGCTGCCAGTGAGTCTCGAAATCTGCGAGAGCGGCAGCTGAGGCCCGGTGCTCGCGCGCGCCGAGTTCGCGGTGCGCCGCGTCCGGCATGCCGGCAGCCTCGTGGGCGCGGATCTGCCAGTTGCCGAGCCAGTGATGCATCCCGGCGAGGCAGTGGGGATCGTCCAACTGGGCCGCGAGTACGGGCGTGATTCCCAGCGTCAGCAGGTGCGATCGGCCCTCGTCGGCCAGGCGTCGTAGCGCGGCGGCGAGCGGAATGTACGACGCAGCCCAGGACTGGTAGATCCATTCCTCGCCGACTGGCCATCTGCCGTGGTTGGCGAGCCACGGCAGATGGGAGTGCAGAACCAGGGCGAACATCCCCGGTTCGGTGACGGGTGTTGCGTTACTCACTCGCCGGTTTCCTTCACGGCAATAGCGACGAGGTCGAGGCTGTCGTCGATGTCGGGTTCGCTGATGCTGAAGTCGTCGACGGTGATGCCCTCGACGTCGCGGGTGAGATCTTCCGGCCAGGGCTCGCCGGCCAACGCGCGGTCGATCTGCGCATTGATGAACGATCCGCCGTGCTTGGCGTCGAGTTCCTTCAGGCGCGAACCGTGATGGACGCCGGTCATCAACTGAACGCGGAATCCGGCGTCTTCGAGCAATTCGGTCATTTCGGAGGCGTTGAGCTCACGAGTGTGGAAAGGGTTGAGCGGCGTGTCGCGGCCGGGGGAGAAGGTGATCCGGTTGGGGGTGCTGATCAGAAGTTCACCGCCGGGAGCGAGAACTCGGAAGCATTCGCGTAGGAACTGACCCTGATCCCACAGGTGCTCGATCACCTGGAAATTGACGACGACGTCAACCGAGTTGTCCGCCAGTGGAAGCTCGGCGAGGTTGCCGTGGAGCATCTCGACGCGGGGGTAGCGGGCACGGACGTGCTCGACCGCGGAGATGTCGTAGTCGAGGCCGGTAACCTTTATTGCGACGTCCGCAATCATGTTGGCGCCGTAGCCTTCTCCGGAACCGGCCTCGAGGACTCGGCGGTCCGTGCAGCGCTCCAGAAGTGCGCGGTACACCACTTCGTGGCGTCGGAACCAGTAGTTCTCCTCGGGGATTCCTGGCACGGTTCGTTCGCCCGTCAAGGGCAGGGGTGCGTCCTCGTGGTTGCTGACACTCGTTTCACTCACCCGTGCGAGATTAGTGCCATCCGAGTAGAACGTGTTCGCCGTGGTCCAGATCACTGCTGTCAATTCCTGTTCGTGCCGTTATGGTGGACGAGGTTCCACGTTAAGTTACCCACCGGTAACTTAACGTGGGGTAATCTAACGCACAGCCGACGTGAACCGAGAAATTCGCCCGTGGGGAGACCTGTCGGACTCTCTTTTCGGACGCTCGGACTGCGCGAGCACCACAGACGATTTATCAGGTGAATTACACACAGGAGGTCGACGAAGACCCATGACGAATATCGTTGTTTTGATCAAGCAGGTCCCCGACACATGGTCCGAGCGCAAGCTGACCGACGGCGACTACACGCTTGACCGTGAAGCCGCCGACGCAGTCCTCGACGAGATCAACGAGCGCTCCGTCGAAGAAGCACTCCTCATCAAGGAAGCTCAGGGCGGTGAGGTTACGGTGCTGTCCGCAGGTCCCGACCGCGCCACCGACGCTATCCGCAAGGCTCTCTCGATGGGCGCCGACAAGGCCGTCCACATCAACGACCCGGCACTGCACGGCTCCGACGCGATCCAGACCGCATGGACGCTCGCTGCTGCTCTCGGACAGATCACCTTCGAGAACGACGAGCCTGCCGACCTGATCATCGCCGGCAACGAGGCCACCGACGGCCGCGTCGGCGCTGTTCCGGCCATCATCGCCGAGTACCTGGGCATCCCGCAGCTCACGCAGCTGCGCAAGGTCGTCGTCGCCGACGGCAAGATCACCGGTGAGCGCGAGACCGACGAGGGCGTCTTCGGCCTCGAGGCTTCGCTGCCCGCGATCGTCTCGGTCACCGAGAAGATCAACGAGCCGCGCTTCCCGTCCTTCAAGGGCATCATGGCCGCGAAGAAGAAGGAAGTTCTCGTCTACACGCTGGCCGACCTCGGAGTCGACCCGGAGACCGTCGGAGTTGCCAACGCCGGCACCACCGTGACGTCCTCCACCCCCAAGCCCCCCCGTACCGCTGGTGAGCGCATCGTCGACGAGGGAGACGGTGGCACCAAGATTGCCGCGTACCTCGTCAGCAACAAGGTCATCTGATCGCGCCCTTCTAGACATCCAGCAGAAGAACTCAGGGAGAGTTAAGTCATGGCAGAAGTACTTGTGCTCGTAGAGCACGCAGAGGGTGCGCTGAAGAAGGTCAGCACCGAACTCATCACCGCTGCACGCGCACTCGGTGAGCCGTCGGCAGTTGTCGCCGGCCCCGCGGGCACCGCAGCAAAGCTCGCCGACGCTCTGGCAGCAGCCGGCGCCGAGAAGATCTACGTCGCCGAGTCCGACGACATCGACGGCTACCTCGTCACCCCCAAGGTCGACGTCCTCGCCGCTCTGGTCGAGTCCACCAGCCCGGCAGCAGTCATCACCGCAGCCGGCACCGAGGGCAAAGAGGTTGCCGGTCGTCTGGCCGCACGTCTGGGCTCCGGATTGCTGACCGACGTCATCGAGATCAAGGCTGACGGCACCGGCGTCCACTCCATCTTCGGTGGCGCGTTCACCGTCGAGGCCAAGGCCAACGGCGACGTTCCGGTCTACTCGGTTCGTCCGGGCGCAGTCGAGGCTGCTCCGCAGGCCGGCGCAGGCGAGCAGATCACCGTCGAGGTTCCGGCTCAGGACGAGAGTGCCGTCAAGGTCACCTCGCGTGAGCCCATTGTCGGCGGCGACCGCCCGGAGCTCACCGAGGCGTCGGTTGTCGTCTCCGGTGGACGTGGTGTCGGCAGCGCGGACAAGTTCTCCGTCGTCGAAGAGCTGGCCGATTCCCTCGGTGCTGCAGTCGGTGCTTCGCGTGCCGCTGTGGACTCGGGTTACTACCCCGGACAGTTCCAGGTCGGTCAGACCGGTAAGACGGTCTCCCCGCAGCTGTACATCGCGCTCGGCATTTCCGGTGCCATCCAGCACCGTGCCGGCATGCAGACGTCCAAGACCATCGTCGCGGTCAACAAGGACGAAGAGGCACCCATCTTCGAGATCGCCGACTTCGGCATCGTGGGCGACCTGTTCAACGTCGCACCGCAGCTCACCGAAGCTGT
The DNA here is from genome assembly GCF_029457415.1 of Rhodococcus sp. RCBS9. Classification (NCBI taxonomy): domain Bacteria; kingdom Bacillati; phylum Actinomycetota; class Actinomycetes; order Mycobacteriales; family Nocardiaceae; genus Rhodococcus; species Rhodococcus sp. RCBS9. Next base: position 5,091,264 of record NZ_CP120422.1, read on the forward strand.
GAAGTCCCACAAGGGCTGAAAAGCACAAACTGCTGTGCGCCTTTATCAACCCCCCGCGGTTGATAAAGGCGCACAGTGCTTTATTCACCCGGCCTGCATCGGCATGTCACTTCGTCGATACCGAGACGCCGTTCGCGCTCGATAAACCTTGCGCATGACAATTACGTCAGTCCTTCGCTCCGCGAGTGACAATCTCGGCCGTGAGGTCGCCCAGCCGAGATATTCCCTGATCGTCTCCTCCGACCGCGAGCATCGTGTCGCTGCGCAGCGCCTTCGATACCGAGTGTTCGCCTCCGAGCCAGGCTTCTCCCTCCCCGCTTCGGCCGGGGTGTTCGAACTCGACGCCGACGCCTTCGACGAATTCTGTGATCATCTTCTCGTTCGCGACAACATCACCGAGGAGTACGTCGGCTGCTACCGAATGCTGCCGCCGGATTCCGCTGCGGCGGCCGGTGGGTATTACACCGCAACGGAATTCGACATCTCCGCGCTCGATCCGGTGGCGCACAGGATCGTCGAAATGGGTCGCGCGTGCGTCGATCCCGCTCACCGCACCGGATCCGTCCTGAGCCTGATGTGGTCGGGCATCCTGCACTATCTCGAATTGACCGGATACGAGTGGGTGATGGGCTGCGTCTCCGTGCCCGTCTTGCCGAGCCCCGATTCAATTGCCGGCGCCGATGTCCGCGGCGTCCGTGACTTCGTGATGAACAAGCACGCCAGTCCGGGGTCGCGGCGGGTGATCCCACGAAACCCGGTGGTCCTCGGGGGTCTGACGCTCGACGAGATCGCCGCACCGGAACGCGTGACGATGCCACCGTTGCTCCGTGGTTACTTGCGGATGGGCGCGATGATCTGCGGGGAACCTGCTCACGATCCCGAGTTCGGTGTGGCCGATTTTGTTGCGCTGCAAGGCCTTCACTCCGCCAACAAGCGGTACCTCGAACGGCTGCGATCGGCGGCCGCCGCACACGAGTCGGGGATCGGCTGATGACCGCGGCGGTGCCGTACTGGGTGCCGACGAGCCCCTGCGGCGACGGGTGCCTACCCGCGGACGCACCCGGTGTGTCGAGTATCACCGTGATGGCCCGCGGGGTCATGGTCGGTGCCGCACTGTTGACTGCGCCTGTGCTTTCGGCCGGCTGGCTCCTCCCGCGCACCTGGCGTACTGAGATGCAACGCGGATACTCGCGCGCGTTGCTTCGTTGTCTGGGGATGAAGCTGACGGTCGACGACCAGCGGTTGGGGCGCGCGGAACCTGACGGGGTCATGGTTGTCGCCGGTCACGTGTCCTGGACCGACGTCCTCGTCGCGAGCGCCGTTGCTCCGGCCAACTTCGTCGCCCGCGCCGACCTGCTCGACTGGGCAGTGCTCGGCGGTCTCGCGCGCCGGATGCGCGTCGTCCCCATCGACCGCGCTCGCCTGCGTGAACTCCCCGGAACCGTCGACGTCGTTCGCGAACGCCTGCAGCGAGGTGTCCGGGTGATGGTGTTCCCCGAGGGAACGACCTGGTGCGGGCGGGCGTACGGCGGTTTTCGTCCGGCGATGTTCCAAGCAGCCGTCGACGCCGAATGCCCGGTTCAGCCGATGGCGATCCGCTACGAGAACGCCGACGGTTCCCTGTGCACCGGACCCTGCTTTGTCGGCACCGAAACGATCGGTCAGTCCATCCGTCGGATCCTGCGTCAGAAGAACGTCGAGGTGAAGGTCAGGCTGGCTCCGCTCGAGGAGGCAGGGGAGTGTCGAGCCGATCTCGCGCAGCGATGCGAGAGAGCCGTACGCGGCGTCGACATCATCGATCTGGCAGCTCACGACATCTTCGACCCCGCACCGGAACTCGTGACACAAGCCGTGGGACAAATCGATCCTTCCCCGGCGATGAGCGCTTAGCCTGCTGAGCGAGGCTGGTCGAACTCTCGTGCTGGGCTATCCTTGTCAAGCCATGACTCTGCCTGCACACAGTGCCCACGCCGGATTTCCGGTGTACCTCGATCATGCCGCCACGACTCCGATGTCGGCAGCCGCTATCGAGGCGATGACCGATACCTTCAAAACCGTGGGCAACGCGTCCTCGCTGCACGGCTCCGGCCGTGCGGCCCGGCGCCGCGTCGAGGAATCGCGCGAATCGATCGCCGCCAGCCTGGGTGCGCGGCCGTCGGAGGTCATCTTCACCTCCGGAGGCACCGAGAGCGACAATCTCGCGGTCAAGGGCATCTACTGGGCTCGCCGTGACGCAGACCCGCGACGCAATCGCATCCTGGCCAGCTCCGTCGAGCATCATGCTGTGCTCGACGCCGTCGAGTGGCTCGAGCAGCACGAGGGCGCGCGCGTGACGTGGTTGCCGGTCGACGAGAACGGTGTCGTCGATCCGCAGACCTTGCGTGACGAGCTTTCCGTCCACGCCGACGAGGTCGCACTCGTGACGGTGATGTGGGCCAACAACGAGGTCGGCTCGATCATGCCGATCGTGGAGTTGGCGGAGATTTCGGCTGAGTTCGAGATTCCGATGCACAGCGACGCGGTTCAGGCAGTTGCACAATTGCCGGTCGATTTCGCGGCGAGCAAATTGTCCGCGCTGAGCATCGCGGCGCACAAGTTCGGTGGTCCGCACGGCGTCGGCGCACTGCTGCTCGGACGCCAGGTTCCGTGTGTGCCGCTCCTTCACGGCGGCGGACACGAACGTGATCTGCGTTCGGGCACTCCGGATACTGCGGGCGTTGTCGGGATGGCTGCGGCGCTGCGCGCAAACGTCGAGAACTTCGATTCCAGCACAAGGGAATTGGCGCAGTTGCGTGACCGTTTGATCGACGGAGTCCTGGAGATTCTTCCCGAGTCGGTGCTCAACGGCCCGACCGGATCCGATCGGCTTCCCGGTAACGCGCACTTCACCTTCCCCGGCTGCGAGGGCGATTCGTTGCTGATGCTGCTCGACGCCGCCGGTATCGAATGTTCCACCGGTTCGGCCTGCACCGCCGGTGTGGCCAGAGCCAGCCATGTCTTGATCGCGATGGGCGTCGAATCGCCCGTCGCGCGTGGCTCACTGAGATTTTCGCTCGGACATACGTCGAGTGTCACCGATGTGGACGCGCTCATCGCTGCGCTTCCACAAGTAGTAGAGCGCGCTCGGGCCGCCGGTCTTGCCGGTGCCGGTTCGCGTGGAGGGGATCGCTGATGCGAGTACTCGCAGCCATGAGCGGAGGTGTCGACTCCGCTGTCGCCGCCGCCCGCGCTGTCGCCGCCGGACACGACGTCGTCGGCGTTCATCTTGCTTTGTCCACGGCGCCGGGCGCATTGCGGACGGGTTCGCGTGGATGCTGCTCGAAGGAAGATGCCGGCGACGCCAGGCGCGCCGCCGACGTTCTCGGAATACCCTTCTACGTCTGGGATTTCGCCGATCGCTTCAAGGAAGACGTGATCGACGACTTCGTGGCGTCGTACGCAGCGGGTGAGACCCCCAATCCGTGCCTGCGCTGCAACGAGAAGATCAAGTTCACCGCACTCGCCGACCGTGCAGTCGCTCTCGGCTTCGACGCCGTGGCGACCGGTCACTACGCGCGCCTCGAAGACGGCGTCCTGCGCCGGGCGGTCGACGCTGACAAGGACCAGTCGTATGTCCTCGGTGTGCTGACGGCTGAGCAGCTTTCGCGAGCGATGTTCCCGATCGGTGACACACCGAAAGAACAGATCCGCGAGGAAGCCGCCGAGCGCGGTCTGGCTGTGGCGAACAAGCCTGACAGTCACGACATCTGCTTCATCCCGACCGGCGACACACGAGCATTCCTGGGTGCGCGCATCGGCGTTCGTCCGGGAAGCGTCGTCGACGCCGATTCGGGTGAAGTCCTCGCTGCACACGACGGCGTACACGGCTTCACGATCGGACAGCGCAAGGGTCTCGGCGTCGAAGGTCCGGCGGGTGACGGCCGTCCGCGGTACGTGACCGCGATCGAGCCCGAAACCGGAACGGTCCGAGTGGGTTCGGCCAAGAATCTCGAGGTCTGGGCCATCTCGGCGCAGCGTGCGATCTGGACCTCGGGCCAGGCGCCGGAGGGCCCCGTCGAATGCATGGTGCAGGTTCGTGCGCACGGTGGACTGGCGCAGGCCGTTGCGGAGGCCGTCGACGACGGTACTTCAAGCGGCGGTATCTCGATCTCGTTGCGCGAACCACTGACCGGCGTCGCAAAGGGACAGGCCGTCGTGTTGTATCGCCCCGACCGCGAACTGGGTGACCAGGTCCTCGGCAGTGGCACCATCTCGGGTACCGAATCCGAGCCGAACACACTGTGACGCAGCAGGTTTCCATCGGTGGTCTCGTCACCGGAATCGGATCCTGGCCGGGCACGGATGCCCGCGAAAGTGCCGCAACCATCCTCGGCGAGCTGGGTGGTTTCCCGCATCTGGTGGAGTTGCCGAGCCGTGGACTCGGCGCTGACATGGTCGGCCGGGCGGGGGCAATTCTGGTCGATATCAACCTCGACGCCTCGACCCGTGCCTATCGAGTCGTGCCTCGGAGGGGCAATGTCGCGAAGCGAGCCGAGGACTTTCTGAATCAGGATCTCGACGCGCTCGAGGAAGCCTGGGAGTCAGCGCGCTTGGTCGGCGAAGACCACGTCGTCAAGCTCCAAGTCGCCGGCCCGCTGACACTCGGCGCCGAGATCGAAGTCGCAAACGGTTCGCGAGTTCTCGTCGACCGCGGTGCGCTCCGCGACGTCGCAGAATCACTCGGTGAGGGTCTCGCGCGTCATGCGGCCGAGGTCACTCGCCGCACCGGCGCCGCAGTGGTGATTCAGTTGGACGAGCCGCAGATCGCGGCAGTTCTGGCCGGTTCGCTGCCTGGGCGCACCAAGATGGAGAGCGTTCCGGCACTGCCGGAACCCGAGGCACTCGCCGTACTCGACTCGACGATCAGCGGTTGCGGACTGCCCACAATCGTCCACAGTTGCGGCACAGACATGCCGTGGGATCTACTGAGGCGAAGCCAGGCGTTCGGCGTGAGCTTCGACATGTCGCTCATCGGCTCACGCGATCTCGACGGTATCGGCCAGTTGTTCGACGCCGGCAAGGAATTGGCGCTCGGTCTGGTTCCGTCCGTGGAGCCGGAAAAGCCGGTGACGTGGAAAGAGTGTGCGATGCCCGCCGTCACACTGGTAGATCGTCTCGGCTTCTCTCGTGAACTCCTGCAGACCCAGGTCGCGGTCACTCCGCGTTGCGGTCTTTCGGGTGCGAACCTCGACTGGGCTCGTGCCGCCCTTCGGCTGTGTACAGACGTCGGCAAGGCATTGGTGGACGATCCGTCGGCGTTCTAGTGTGTGCGTTCCGATGTGAGTCGTGTGGTGTGTCGGTGTGAACCGATAATCTTCTAGCTGTGACTGAAACCGCGGATGCAATGCAGCCAGCGCCCAACGAGGCGCGCGAGCAGTGGACGGAGCTGGCCGAAGAGGTACGCCAGCATCAGTTCCGCTACTACGTTCGTGATGCGCCCGTCATTTCGGACGGTGCATTCGACACATTGCTCGGGCAGCTCAATGCTCTCGAAGAGCAGTACCCGGATCTGCGAACTCCCGACTCTCCGACGCAACTCGTCGGTGGCGGATTCGCGACGGACTTCACGTCCGTCGACCACCTCGAGCGGATGCTCAGCCTCGACAACGTCTTCGACGAGTCGGAGCTCCGAGCATGGATCGCCAAGGTAGAGCAGGAAACCGGGCCGGAACTGCACTATCTCTGTGAAGTGAAAATCGATGGTGTCGCCCTCAATCTCGTCTACGAGAACGGCAAACTCGTTCGTGCCGCAACCCGCGGTGACGGTCGTACGGGCGAGCTGGTCACGCTCAACGCCTTGACGATCAACGACATCCCGGAGCGCCTTACCGCCACGGACGAGTACCCGATTCCGAGCCTGCTCGAGGTGCGTGGCGAGGTGTTCTTCCGCCTCGAGGACTTCGCAGCACTCAATGCCTCCCTGGTGGAGGAGGGGAAGGCGCCGTTCGCCAATCCGCGCAACTCCGCGGCGGGCTCCCTGCGTCAGAAGAATCCTGCCGTCACCGCGCGTCGCCGCCTCGGAATGATCTGCCACGGGTTCGGGCGCATGGAAGGTTTCGAGCCGGCCTCGCAGTACGACGCCTACGTGGCCCTCGCCGCCTGGGGTCTGCCGGTGTCCACGCACACCTCACGGGTGGTCGGCGCCGACGCCGTGGTCGAGAAGATGAAGTACTGGGGAGAACACCGCCACGACGTCGAGCACGAGATCGACGGATTGGTGGTCAAGGTAGACGAGATGTCGTTACATCGACGTCTGGGCACCACGTCGCGCGCACCACGGTGGGCTATCGCGTACAAGTACCCGCCGGAAGAGGTCACGACCAAGCTCCTCGACATCCGGGTCAGTGTCGGACGTACGGGTCGTGTGACGCCGTTCGCGTACATGGAACCCGTCACGGTGGCGGGTTCCACTGTGTCCTTGGCCACGCTGCACAACGGATCCGAGGTCAAGCGCAAGGGTGTGCTGATCGGCGACACCGTGGTGTTGCGTAAGGCCGGAGACGTTATCCCCGAGGTCCTCGGGCCCGTGGCAGGCGTTCGTGACGGTACCGAGCGCGAGTTCGTCATGCCGACGCATTGTCCCGAGTGCGGCACGTTGTTGGCACCCGCGAAAGAGGGCGACGTCGACGTGCGATGCCCCAATCAGCAGTACTGTCCGGCGCAGTTGCGCGAGCGCGTGTTCCACGTCTCGGGGCGCGGTGCATTCGACATCGAGGTGCTCGGGTACGAGGCCGCGACCGGGCTGTTGGAGGCGAAGGTCATCGGTGACGAGGGTGATCTCTTCTCACTCGACGCCGAGAAACTGATCGAAGTTCCGATCTTCCGCACCAATGCGGGATCCCTGTCCGCCAACGGAAAACGCTTGCTGGCCAACCTGGATTCGGCAAAGGACAAGCCGCTGTGGAGAGTGCTTGTGGCACTGTCGATTCGGCACGTCGGCCCCACTGCCGCGAGGGCGTTGGCCGGCGAATTCGGCTCGCTGCAACGCATTCGGGAAGCCTCGGTCGACGAGTTGGCTGCAGTCGACGGCGTCGGATCGACTATCGCCGCCGCCGTCGTGGAGTGGTTCTCCGTCGACTGGCACCAGCAGATCGTCGACAAGTGGGCGTCGGCCGGAGTACGCATGGAGGACGAACGCGACGATTCGATTCCGCGCAATCTCGAGGGTCTCTCGATCGTCGTCACCGGTTCGCTCGAGACCTACTCGCGTGATCAGGCGAAGGAAGCGATTCTGGTGCGCGGCGGCAAGGCGGCAGGGTCGGTCTCGAAGAAGACTGCGTTTGTCGTCGTCGGTGAAGCGCCCGGTTCCAAGCACGACAAGGCGGTCGAATTGGGTGTGCCGGTGCTCGACGAAGACGGCTTCCGGCGGTTGCTCGAAGATGGCCCGGATGCGGTCGCTCCCACCGATTTGGACGAATCAGAGTGACTTTGTCCGATTTCTGAGATTGGTGTGCTGGGTGCGATAGTGACGCCATGATCGAGATTCGTGAAGTTCTACCGGCTGAGTTCGAGACCGTCGGGGAGCTGACTGTGCAGTCGTACGTGGGTGGCGGATTTGTCGCCGGCGGATCGCCGTACGCGGAGCGCCTGCGCGACACCGCAACTCGGGTGGAGCAGGGGCGGGTGCTGGTTGCGGTTCTCGGTGACGAAGTCGTGGGCTCGTTGACGATCGCAGAACCCGGCACGCCCTTCGCGGATGTTGCGCAGAAGGGCGAACTCGAGTTCCGCATGCTCGCAGTCTCGCCGCAAGCTCGGGGATCGGGCGCCGGAACCGCATTGGTTCGCGCAGTGATCGCCGAAGCCTACGACCGCGGCGATCACTCGGTGGTCATCTCGACGCAGCCCGAGATGGTCGATGCCCGTCGTATCTACGACCGCAACGGTTTCGTCCCCGATCCCGAGCGGGCGTGGGAGCCGATTCGCGGTATGGAACTGACCGTCATGGTTCGCGGCCTGGCCTGATCAGCCAGCCTGGTCAACCCAGTACCGTCGCCACGATTCCTGCGAGGTAGCCGAGGCGGGCTATCTCCGAAGGGCGGAATTCGGGCCCACCGGGACGACCGAGCATGAGGACTCGATTGCCGGAGCCGAGAGGTGCGGCAGCGAGGCTGGTGTTCATGTCGCGCCATACGTCCGGAACCCAGTCGGCCTCGCCGTCGAGGGCGGTGGGCTTGTCCAGTGGCATCCACGGAATGTCGGTGGCGTGGGTTTCCGGCGCGCCGGCGCTACCGACGACGCGGTACGCACCGTGCTTGCCGATGTCCGCGACGACGCACCAGCCGACTCGCAGTACACGCGGCGCGCCGTCGACGAGGACCTGTAGTCGATCGTTTCGGGCCGTCGCAACGGAATCTATGAGTTCGAGCTCGCGGTGAGTGTCGAGAATCCCGGCGTAGGGGCGGATCGAATCGACCAGCACGTCCGGTAGATGCTCGGCAGCGGTGATCAAGGTGTCGGGCAGCGCGCCCGGTTCGACGTCGACCACGAGGTCGTCGATGGCAAAACCGTCACCTCGTTCCACGACGTCGAGGGAGAGGATGTCTGCGCCCACGGATCCGAGAGCTACGGCGAGCGCGCCGAGGCTGCCTGGTCGATCGGGCAGTTGGACGCGAAGCAGGTACGACACGTGCGTGCCTTTCGCTGATCGGTTCTCGCCCGGATCACGTCGACCCGGGCCTGACTCATCTTTGCACTTGCCCAACCTGCGATGGTGGGCGCCGCGGCGGCGTCACGCCGGATGCACATGCTTGTCACACGAGCGAAACACACCGCGGGCATCCGGCGTGGCGATCGACACAGTGAGCGTGCTCGTCGTTCGATACAGCAGGCGTGCTTACAGGTCTGTCGCGGCGAGCAACTAGGCTGGACCGGCAATGTTCACGTCCTCTTCCGAAAGGGGCCCCGCGGTGCCTGCCATCTCCCGTGACGAGGTCGCGCACCTCGCGCGGCTGTCCAGACTCGCCCTGTCCGATGCCGAACTCGACGAGTTCGCCGGTCAGTTGGATTCGATTCTCAACCACGTCAAGGTGGTCACCGAGGTTGCGGCCGACGACGTCCCGCCCATGGCGAATCCCAATGCCGTCACCAACGTGACGCGCCCCGACGTGATCGTGCCCGGGTTGACCCCCGAGCAGGCATTGTCCGGAGCACCCGCAGTCGAACAGGATCGCTTTGCGGTTCCGCAGATCCTTGGAGAGGGCGAATGACCGATCTGACCACGCTGGACGCCGCTGAGCTGGCCGGCAAGATCCACTCGCGTGAGGTGTCCTCGGTAGAGGTCACGCAGGCGCATCTCGACCGCATCGCGGCCGTCGACACCGAGTACCACGCCTTCCTGCACGTTGCAGGCGAACAGGCTCTCGAAGCCGCCGCAGCAGTGGACAACTCGCTCGCGGGCGGAAACGAACCCGCTTCGGCACTCGCCGGCGTTCCGATCGCGCTGAAGGACATCTTCACCACGACGGACATGCCGACCACCTGTGCGTCGAAAATTCTCGAAGGCTGGGTCGCGCCGTACGACGCGACTCTGACCTCCAAGCTGCGCGCTGCCGGCATCCCGATCCTCGGCAAGACGAACCTCGACGAGTTCGCGATGGGCTCTTCGACCGAGAACTCGGCCTTCGGCCCGACGCGTAACCCGTGGGACGTCACCCGCATCCCCGGTGGTTCGGGCGGCGGCAGTGCGGCTGCGCTCGCGTCCCGTCAGGCCCCGCTGGCCATCGGCACTGACACCGGCGGTTCGATCCGTCAGCCCGCTGCGGTCACCGCGACAGTCGGAACCAAGCCGACGTACGGAACCGTCTCGCGCTTCGGACTCGTCGCGTGCGCGTCCTCGCTCGATCAGGGCGGCCCCTGTGGTCGCACCGTGCTCGACACCGCTCTGCTGCACGAGGTCATCGCCGGACACGATCCGCGTGACTCCACGTCCATCGACGCCCCCGTGCGTCCGGTCGTCGCCGCCGCACGCGAAGGTGCAAACGGCGACCTGCGCGGCGTCAAAGTCGGTGTGGTCAAGGAACTTCACTCCGACAGCTACCAGCCCGGCGTCATCGCTTCCTTCGATGCTGCCGTCGAGCAGCTCAAGGCACTCGGTGCCGAGGTTGTCGAGGTCTCGTGCCCGAGCTTCGAGCACGCGCTCGCGTCGTACTACCTGGTGCTGCCCAGTGAGGTCTCGTCCAACCTGGCCCGCTTCGACGCCATGCGCTACGGACTGCGTGTCGACGACGGCAACATGAGTGCCGACCAGGTCATGGCGGCAACCCGCGCCGCCGGTTTCGGTCCGGAGGTCAAGCGCCGCATCATGATCGGTACCTACGCACTGTCCTCGGGATACTACGACGCCTACTACGGTTCGGCGCTCAAGGTCCGTACGCTCATCGCGCGCGATTTCGACAAGGCCTACGAGAAGGTGGACGTACTGGTCTCGCCGACCAGCCCGTTCACGCCGTGGAAGTTGGGGGAGAAGGTCGGCGATCCGTTGGCCATGTACCTCTCCGACCTGTGCACGCTGCCGACCAACCTGGCCGGACACTGCGCGATGTCGGTGCCCTCGGGCCTGTCCGCGGACGACAACCTGCCGGTGGGCTTGCAGATCATGGCGCCCGCCATGGCTGACGAGCGCCTCTACCGTGTCGGTGCCGCCTACGAAGCTGCACGCGGCCCGATTGCAACTGCAGTCTGACCTGTTTGCTGTGCGCCTTTATCAACCCCCCGCGGTTAATAAAGGCGCACAGCAGTTTCAGGAGCAAGTCCTCAGGGCCGTCCCTTGATCGGTTCCGTAGCGATGGCCGTGACCGGCGGGGACACCGAGCGAACCGAGCATGTCGACGGTGGTCTGCAAGAACGTGACACCCGGGATCCACTGCGGGATCGGTGCATCTTGCACGGCACGGCTCAGATCCGGCTTCTGCGTCGCGAGGGCGGGGGACCACCACACCACCGGGTCGGAAGTGTTCGCGAGGACGGTTGCGCCGTCCGTTCGTGTCGCGCCGGCCGGGGGACCTGCCCACAACACGTCGCACGCGGTGGTGGGACTGCCCTCGGACAAAGCCTCGGTCAGTGCGGCGCTGCCGCCGACGGCGCCGAGGCTCTGTCCGTAGAGGAACAGGTCCGGTCGATCCTCGGCGGGCATAGCGGCAATGTGGCTGCCGACGGCGGTGAACAGAGCGGTTGCCGATTCTTCGGCATCGTCGCGGCTGAACAGGAATGTCGCCCAACTGGGTGCGTCGGAGTATTGCTGCCCGACTATTGCGACGTCGCCGCCGAACCGTTGCTCGATACCGGCGACTGCATGCGTGTCGATCCACCCCGATCCGGTCGGAACGGCCACTACGACGCTGTTGCGGGCAAAGCCGCCGACGCGATCGAGTTCGCTCACCGCGAGAGCGGCACGTGATGCAGTGTCGGGTGCCGAATCCAAACCGGCGTAGACACGCACCGAGTCTTCGCCTGCTGCGACGAATTTGCGTCCCTCCGCCCCCATCGACGTCCACGAGATGAGAGATTCGGGGCTGCCTGACACAGAGGCCGAAAGTGGCTGTGTCAGAGCGGTGTCGATGTACGCGTTGGACTTGTCGAACGAATCGGCGAGGCCGTTCCACACGACGGGACCGACTACCAACTGCACCCCGAGAACACCCATGACCAGTGCGCCGACGCTCCGCGCGAAACCCATCCACCGCAGCGCCTTCGAAATTCCGATCCCGATGCCCCAGAGACCAAGTGCGGTCAGTGCTGCAATGCAACCCGCCTCCGCCCAGTGGAGAAGTCCGGCAGACGGTGCGCCCATCGCCGCTCGCAACGAGTTCTGCCAACCGGCGGCGGCGAACATCGCAACTGCGGTGCCGGCAGTCGACAACCCGAACGCGGTGATGCGCCAATGACGTTCGTCGAATCGGGCCTTGACCCGGTCGGGGACGAGCCGACGGGCTACCGCGGAGAACGCCCACATCGCCAGTAGTCCGGCCGCGACGAGCAGACCGCTGAACACCCCTTGTAGTACGGCTGATCGCGGCAGGAGTCCGGGAGCCAGCGAGATGGCGGACATCGCTGCCACGGCGACGCTCGTGGACACGCGGGGGAGTGCGAGCGCCCCGACTCGGGCGAGGACGGGGGTCCGTGACGCATCCAGAACGCTCATGCTGCAATCGCTTTCGGGGAGTAGGAGAACTCGTTCGACGGGTCGAGGCGCCGCGATCGCATCAGGGTGAAGCCGAAGGCGGAGACTGCCAGAACACCGGCCGTGCCGTAACCGAATCCCGATTCCGCGACCGGCGTCAGATAGCTTTGGCGCCAGGAGTTTCCGTTCACAGCCGTGACGGCTACATCGGCCATCGCGAAGCAATACCCTCGTGAGAGAAAGGACGTGCGGTCTTCACACGCGGCATGCATTCGCTGGTCGAGCTGACCGTCGAGGACCTGACGTGCCCACGGCCCCAGTTCCGTTCCGTGCGAATGCGCGTAGCGGAGTAGGTCGTAGCCGAGATCGTGCGCTTTGCAGGCCGAGTCGAATTCGTCGGGAAGTGGGACCGGCGACGAGCAGTCGCCGTGGGGATTGGCGAGGTATCCGTCGACGACGGCGGGGGTGTAACCGGCGAATGCCGCAAAGTCCGCCGGGATGGTGGTCGCAGCGTCAGCGGCATCCGCAGTAGTCACGGTGGCGATCGCCCTGGATGCGTTCGAATTCTCGGTGCGCGGCGACTGGGCTCCGCTCGCTCCGGCGGTGACCGTGATCGCTGCCGTTGCAGCCAGCGCCAGGGCCGCCCAGGTGCCGGCGCTTCGAGAGATGTCTTTCACCCGTGTGATCCGCATGCCGTTCACGCTATGAACGGACAATCCTGGCGGTCATCGCTCTGTGGAGGGGTTCTCCGACGCGCATTCGGGTGAGAATTCCCTCCCCGGTGATACCTCGGAGGTAGGGGGATCTCACTCTGCAGTATGAGGACTTTCGGGGTTCGCCTTCATAGGCTTGACGAGTGATCAAGGTCCGTAGGAAGAACAAGGGTGCACCGGATGTGCCCGCGCCGACATACGCCACCGCCGGGTCGATGCTGTCCGGCCTCGACGGGGCGGTCGTTCATTCGGAGAAAGTGCGTCGGGCAACCAGTTTCGTGGCCCGCGGTCAGTTCTGGAACATCGTCATCGTAGCGATCACCCTGATCCTCTATTCGATTGCCTGGCCGACACTGCAACTGACGCATCATGTTTCGCCGCCGATCATGCCCTTCGTCGCCGCGTTGGCTGCATTTCCGTTCGTCCTGATCCGGATCAACGCTCCGTTGGGGTGGGCGGTGTCGGCGGTCTCGGCGTTGATCATCCCGTTGGTGTTCGACAACACTCCCGGTTACGACTACCCGTGGCAGGTCGTCCACATCATCGTGCTGATGTCGTTGCTGGCCGCAGTGAGTCTGCGGGCGCCCATTCAGGTTGTCGGTGTCGCCTGGATCGCCACGGTGCTGCTCTTTCTCGGCAACGCCCCGGGAAGCGACGGCGCCGGTTGGGCTGTCGGGCTGAGTGCCCTGGTCGTCTTCTGCCTGTTGATCCGCTGGTTGGTCCTCTCGCGCCGCCAGTTGGCCAAGCAGGAGGAAGTCAGCGAACTCGAACGCACTCGACGCACGATCCTCGAGGAGAAGGCGCGGATCGCGCGCGACTTGCACGACATCGTGGCCCACCACATGTCGATGGTGGTCGTGCAAGCTCAGAGTGCGCCGTACAGACTCGATGCAGTCACTCCGGAGATCCGAACCGAATTCGAATCGATAAGTGAGACAGGGCGAGCAGCGCTCAACGAGATTCGTGGTCTCCTCGGAGTACTGCGCAGCGACGGGGACCACATGGTGACAGCTCCGCAACCGGGCGTCGACCAGTTGGACGAACTGTTGCTCGGCAGTACCCGTGCCGGTTTGCCGGTGTCGTGGCGAGTCGACGGTGATCGAGCGTCGGTCTCGGAATCCACGGGCCTTGCGCTCTACCGGATCATTCAGGAGTCGATCACCAACGCGGCCAGGCATTCGCCAGGCGGACCCATCGATGTCGCCGTGGCCTTCGGTCCGCAATCGGTGAGCGCGCTCGTGAACAACGGACCTTCGCCATTGGGTGGCAATCAGCACTCGGCGTCGGAAACCACTGGTGGCAACGGAATCCGCGGAATGCGCGAGCGGGCTTCGGCGGTGGGCGGCATGCTGCTGGCAAACCGGCGACAGGACGGAGGGTTCGAGGTCCGGGCCGAGTTGCCGTCGATGCCCGCCTAGGCTGTCCGAGTGCCCATCACAGTATTCATCGCAGACGACCAGGCGATGGTTCGACAAGGGTTCGGAGCCCTACTCTCCGCCCAGCCCGACATCAGCGTGATCGGCGATGCGCCGGACGGCAAGATCGCCGTCGCCGAGGTCGCGCGATTGCGTCCGGATGTGGTCTTGATGGATGTTCGCATGCCCGAGATGAACGGACTCGACGCTGCCCGCCAGATTCTGTCCGCCGGATGGGAACCACCGGTGCGAGTCCTCATGCTCACCACTTTCGACATCGACGACTACGTCTACGAGGCCCTGAGCGTCGGAGCGAGCGGTTTCATGCTCAAGGACGCACCGGCTGAGGAGCTGATTCGGGCGGTACGCGTCGTTGCCGAAGGGCAGGCTTTGCTGGCGCCGACGGTGACTCGGCGTCTGATTGCCGATGTGACCAGCCGGCGGGCGGCCCCGCGCGCACGGCCCGCAGCGCTGGACGCCCTGACCCCGCGTGAGCGCGAGGTCCTCGAACTGATCGCCCGCGGATTGTCCAACGTCGAGATCGCCGAGCGGCTGTTCGTCGCCGAGCAGACCGTCAAGACCCATGTCGGGAAGGTGCTGTCGAAGCTCGATCTGCGCGATCGCGCCCAGGCAGTCGTGCTGGCGTACGAAAGCGGGCTCGTCACGCCGGGTTAGGGGTCCCGTGCGGCGCGGCGTTGCGGCTCGGCAACGCCGCTATCCTGCGGCAATACCGTGACTGGGGGAAGATGGACACCAAGATCCACAATCCGGTCACGAGAGGTGCTGCACTATGCGAATCGGAATCCTCACGGGCGGCGGCGACTGCCCGGGCTTGAACGCGGTCATCCGCGCCGTCGTACGTACGTCGGCCGGTCGTTACGGCAGTACCGTGGTCGGATTCCGGGACGGCTGGCGAGGATTGCTCGAGGACCGCAAGGTCCCGCTCGACTCCGATGACCGCATCAACCGCATCCTCACCCGCGGTGGCACGATCCTCGGCACCGCTCGCGTGAACCCCGACAAACTCCGTGCGGGCCTCGATCAGATCAAGCAGACTCTCGACGACAACGGGATCGACGTCCTGATCCCGATCGGCGGCGAAGGCACTCTCACCGCGGCCAGTTGGCTTTCCGAGAGCGGCGTACCCGTGATCGGTGTGCCCAAGACGATCGACAACGACATCGATTGCACTGACGTGACTTTCGGTTTCGACACCGCCTTGGCTGTCGCCACCGACGCCATCGACAGGCTCCATACCACGGCCGAATCGCACCAGCGCGTCATGCTCGTCGAGGTCATGGGCCGGCATGCGGGCTGGATCGCGCTGCAGGCCGGACTGGCGTCGGGGGCACACCTGACTCTGGTTCCGGAACAGCCGTTCGACGTCGACGAGGTGTGCGCGATGGTCAAGAAGCGCTTCCAGCGTGGCGACTCCCACTTCATCTGCGTCGTGGCTGAAGGTGCGATGCCCGATCCCGCGTCGATGACCCTGCGCGAAGGTGGCATAGACGAGTTCGGCCACAAGATCTTCACCGGTGTCGCGCAGCAGCTCGGAAACGAGATCGAGCGCCGGATCGGCAAGGAAGTTCGCACCACCGTCCTCGGGCACATTCAGCGCGGTGGCACCCCGACGCCGCACGACCGCATCCTCGCCACTCGCTTCGGCGTTCATGCCACCGACGCAGCTCACCGCGGAGATTTCGGTCAGATGGTCGCGTTGCACGGAACGTCCATCGACCTCGTTCCGCTCGCCGAGGCGACCCGCAAACTCAAGACGGTGCCCAAGGAGCGCTACGAGGAGGCAGCCGCATTCTTCGGCTGAGCCGCAGACGCATAAACTGATCACCATGACTGCTGTCGATGCGCCCGACATCCTCGATTACGACGAAGTACTGACCAAGTACGAGCCTGTGATGGGTATGGAGGTGCACGTAGAACTCGGCACCGCGACCAAGATGTTCTGCCCGTGCCCCACCGAGTTCGGTGCCGAACCCAATACCCAGGTGTGCCCGGTCTGTCTGGGCATGCCCGGTTCGTTGCCGGTGGTGAACGCAGCCGCTGTCGAGTCCGCGATCCGGATCGGCCTTGCGCTCAACTGCTCCATCACGCCGTGGGGCCGATTCGCACGCAAGAACTACTTCTACCCGGATCAGCCGAAGAACTACCAGATCTCCCAGTACGACGAGCCGATCGCAACCGAGGGTTACCTCGACGTGATCCTCGACGACGGCACGACGTGGCGCGTCGAGATCGAGCGCGCCCACATGGAGGAGGACACCGGTAAGTCCCTCCACGTGGGTGGCGCTACCGGTCGTATCCACGGTGCCAGCCATTCGCTGCTCGACTACAACCGTGCGGGCGTTCCCTTGGTGGAGATCGTCACCAAGACCATCCACGGTGCCGGTGAGCGCGCCCCCGAGGTTGCTCGCGCGTACGTCACGGCGCTTCGTGATCTGCTGAAGTCCCTCGACGTCTCCGACGTCCGCATGGATCAGGGATCGATGCGCTGCGACGCCAACATCTCCCTCATGCCGATCGGTTCCACCGAACTGGGGACCCGCACCGAGACCAAGAACGTCAACTCCCTCAAGAGCGTCGAGGTCGCAGTTCGCTACGAAATGCGCCGTCAGGCAGCAGTTCTCGACGCCGGCGGTGAGGTCATCCAGGAGACCCGCCATTTCCAGGAAGGCGACGGCACCACCGCAGCGGGACGCCGGAAGGAAACGGCCGAGGACTACCGCTACTTCCCGGAACCGGATCTCGAGCCCGTCGCTCCGAGCGCCGAGTGGGTCGAAGAACTGCGCGGTACCTTGCCGGAGCTTCCCTGGATTCGCCGTGCGCGGATCCAGAAGGACTGGGGAATCTCCGACGAGGTCATGCGCGACCTCGTCAACGCCGGTGCCATCGATCTGGTGATCGCGACCACCGAGGCCGGTGCTTCGCCCGAGGCAGCGCGCTCCTGGTGGCTGTCCTACCTGTCACAGCAGGCGAACACCCGTGGCGTCGAACTCGGCGCTCTGCCGATCACCCCGGCGCAGGTTGCCCAGGTCGTAGCTCTCATCGACAGCGGCAAGCTCAACAACAAAGTGGCTCGCCAGGTCGTCGATCACGTCCTCGACGGCGAGGGTGACCCGGAGCAGGTTGTCGCGGCCCACCCGGAGTTGGTCGTCGAACGTGACGAAACCAAGCTCAAGGCAGCCGTCGACGAAGCGCTCGCAGCGAACCCCGACATCGCGGACAAGATTCGCAGTGGCAAGGTGCAGGCCGCCGGAAAGATCGTCGGCGACGTCATGAAGGCCACTCGTGGACAGGCAGACGCGGCTCGTGTGAAGGAACTTGTCATCGAGGCGTGCAGCTAGCGCACACTGAATTTCTGACACTGATGCCCGGCCGAATCGAATTCGGCCGGGCATCAGTGTTTTTCGCTGTCGTTTTGCCGCTGTCGGTCTACAGACCAGGGACCACAACCGCGCGGCCGCTGAGCGTTCCGGCGGCCAGTCGTCGATACGCTTCGGCGCCGTTGTCGAGACTGAAGGTCTCCACCGCGATGTCGAAGATGCCGGCGTGCGCCAGGTCGATCAATTCGATCAGCTCGTTGCGGGCACCCCAGTACGGAACTGTCACAGAAGCCTCGTAAGGACTTTGGAAGAACCCGACTTTGGCATGGGCCTGCCCGTCGCCGATCCCGACGATCGTGACGTCCGATCCGACGCCGGCGACAGCCATCGCGGCGTCGATGGTGGGCTGATAGCCGACGAAGTCGAGAACCAGTGCGGCGCCCTGACTTCCGGTGATCCTGCGGACGTTCTCGGCCGCGTCCTTGTCGGACAGAACCACTTCGTGAGCGCCTACCTTGGTTGCCAGTTCGAGCTTGTCCGCGCTCACGTCGAGTGCGATGACGGTTGCTGCCGAGAGGTGGCGGAGGAGTTGGATGGCGACATGGCCGAGACCGCCGGTACCGATGACGACGGCGTACGAGCCACCGCGAAGTTTCGGCAGTGAACGCTTGATCGCGTGATACGGAGTCAGACCGGCGTCGGTCAGCGGCACCGTCTTGACCGGATCGAGGTCGCCGATCGGGACGAGGTGGCGAGGTGAATCGACGATCATGAATTCGGCCAACGCGCCGGGTGCACCGAGACCAGGAGGATTGATGCCGAGTTCTTTTGCTCGAGAACAGTAGTTTTCGAGTCCTTGCGAGCAGTGCCAACAGCTGCCACAGCCCCAGGGTCCGTAGACGACGACATTGGTTCCGATGTCGAGCCCTTCGACGCCCTCGCCGACGGCGGCGACCCGGCCGGCGCCCTCGTGGCCGAGCGTGAGAGGAAGGCCGTAGGTGTACTGCTCTTCGGGCAGGCTCATGATGAAGTCGTCCGAGTGGCAGACGCCGGCAGCGGTGACTTCCAGGAGCACTTCACCTGGACCGGGCTCGGGTTTGGGAATCTCCGTGAGTTCGGGTTCTGCGCCGATTCTCGTGTACTGGATTGCCTTCATACCGACTCCTTTGTCGTGGTTGGCCAACCGGTCCTGGCAAATGCGTGGTGTTTAGCCCCGCTAACAAAAGAGTACGCATCTGTGCATGTTCGGTCACGGGATCCGTGACCGAACAGACATGGCGGCTCAGTCGATCCCGCCGCTGCCACTCGGCATCGGGATCTTGACCACCTTGTCGTCGTTCGGACCCGGCTCGCCCGCGGTTTTGTTTATCGTGCTCGCCCACATCAAACCGTCGGATCCGAGTGCCAAACCGCCCAGCTGGCCGTACGTGTCTTTCGCCACTGCCGACGGCGCGGTCGTGACGGCACCTGTTCCTGGATCTGCGGCCAGCGCCGAGATCGCTTTGCCGGCCCCCAGCGCGACAGCTACCACTCCCTGCGCCGCGATGCACCCGCCGACTCCGGGTCGGTCGGGCCACGTCCACGCGGGGGATGTCACCGTGCCGTCGGCGCCGACGCGTTGGAGGCGATCCTCGAGAGTGGTTCGGTCCGTGACCCACGTCGCGATTCCCGGATCGACGCACACGCCGCCGCCGTTTCCGATTCCGGACAGAACAACTTCCGGGCGAGGCGGCGCAGCGTTGGGTGTCAGCGATCGGACCCGCAAGAGTTTCCCCGCCAACGAGGCGGTATCCTGAGCAACCGCAGGGTTTCCGGTATCGCCTGTCAGAACCATGAGCTGGTCCGGGGCCGCGAACTCCAGTGACCCGCCGTTGCCGCTCGCGCCGCGCGGGATTCCACCGAGTACTTCCTTGGCGGTGTCACCCGGAGCGATGCGGACAACCCGGTTGTCCGTTCCGGTGGTGACGTAGGCATAGATCAAGTTGTCTTCGACAAACGTGGGGGAGAGTGCGATGTCGAGCAGGCCGCCGTCACCGCTGCCGTCGACGTCGATCTTGGCTACCTCGACCGGTGTCGTGTTGGGAGCTACCTGCATGATCCGGCCGGTCCGCCGTTCGGCGACCAGTCCGGAGTTCCCGTCCGGGAGTGTGACGAGCCCACCCGTGGTGTCGAGACAGGTTGCGATCACGGCGGTGTCGGCATCCTGACACGGTCCGAGGGGGCCGGTCCGCGGCGCCGGCGGCGTGGTCGACGGCGGCGGGTTCTCCGGCTGCACTTCCGCGCTGGCCTGGTTGGTCGGTTCGGGTGTGAACGGCGAGGCAGTCGATTCGTCGAAGTCGGCGCAACCTGCGAGCAACGATGTCCCGAGCACCAGCGCCAGTGCGCCCAGCGCTGCATGCCTACCCGTAGTCATGCCCAAGACGTTACGTAATGCACGGCAGATGCCGCCACGCCGGACCAAGGTTCCCCGTCGAGTTCGTGAATCGGTCATAGGCTCACCTACGTGACTGACGAGCGAAAAGATCCCAGCGAGTTGTCGGATGCGGACAAGCCGACGGGCAATGTGTCCAGTCCGTATGATTCGCCCACCGAACAATTTCCGACGGTGAGCGCCAAGAATCCGTTGCCGCGGACCGACGACGATCTCGATTTCGGTTCCACGAACGCCAACTCCCTGACCGAACAGATACCGACATACCGAGCACCTGGCGCGGATCAGCCGACCGTGGCTCTCGAGCGTGAGACGGCGTACGACGCTCCGATCGCCGCCGTTCCCACCGCCGAAGCCGTGGCAGGTACAACTGAGTCTCCGCGGGGCCGAGGCACTCTCGACCTCGGGTTGCTTGCACTGCGATTGGCCGTCGGTGGAACTGCGTTGGTGCACGGTCTGCAGAAGTTGACCGGTATCTGGAACGGGCCGGGGCTGAACGGGTTCGAGTCGATGCTGGCGGACGCCGGGTTCCAGCAGGCGAAGTGGATGGCGATACTCGGCGCCGTCGGTGAAGTCGCAGGTGGCGCCCTCCTGATCCTCGGGTTGCTGACTCCCGTTGCGGCAGCGTCGGTTCTGGCGGTGATGATCAATGCGTGGGCGCTGCGTCAGGCGAGCGCACCCGGCCTGGAGTACTTCGCCCCGGCCGGGACCGAGTACGAGATGCTGCTCGGAATCTGTGCGGGCGTCATCATTTTGACGGGACCAGGTCGTATTGCGCTCGACGGTCGTCGTGGCTGGGCAACTCGTCCGTTTATCGGATCGCTCGTGGTTTTGATCCTCGGTATCGCTGCCGGCGTCTGCACCTGGATCTTCCTGAACGGTGCCAATCCGCTCATCTGAAACTCGCGCCGTCGAACAAACGAACCGCCGCTCTCCGAATCGGAGAGCGGCGGTTCGTTTGTGAAGGATCAGTCCTTGACGAGTACCGGGTCGGCGTTCGCGGACGGGATGGCCGTTCCGTCCTTGAGCTTGCGACCGAGGACCGACTTGCGGTGACCGTAGGCGAAGTACACGAGCACACCGATGGCCATCCAGACGAGGAACCGGATCCAGGTCTCGACCGAGAGGTTGAGCATCAGCCAACCGCAGGCGAGCACGGCGACGATCGGAACGAACGGCACCAGCGGGACGCGGAATCCGCGCGGCAGGTCGGGGCGGGTGCGGCGAAGGACGATGACACCGACACAAACCAGGACGAAGGCGAACAGCGTTCCGATGTTGACCATCTCTTCGAGCGTGCCCATGGGGAAGAACGCTGCCAGGACGGCAACGATGCCACCGACGATCAACGTGATGCGCATCGGGATGCCCTTGGCGTTGGTCTTGGCCAGGCTGCGCGGCATGAGGCCGTCACGGGACATGGCGAAGAGGACGCGGGTCTGGCCGAGCATCATGACCATGACAACTGTCGTGAGGCCGGCCAGGCCACCGAAGTTGATGGCGGTTTGTGCCCAACCGATTCCGTTGGCCTCGAATGCGGTTGCGAGGGTGGCGCTGGAATCGCCGACCAACGGACTGCCGTCCTTGAGTTCGGTGTACTTGACCATGCCGGTCAGTACGAGCGTGACGGCAACGTAGAGAACCGTGACGATGGCGAGCGAGCCGAAGATTCCTCGCGGCAACGACTTCTGCGGGTTCTTGGTTTCCTCGGCGGTGGTGGCGACGACGTCGAAACCGATGAAGGCAAAGAACACGAGGCTGGCTGCGGCGAGCAATCCGTAAGCGCCGTAGCTGCTTCCGCCTGCGCCGGTCAGCCAGGAGAACAAGGTCTGATGGATTCCGCTTGCAGAACTCTCGGTTCCTTCGGACGGCGGGATGAAGGGGGAGTAGTTCTCCTTCTTGATGTAGAACGCGCCCACGACGATGACGAGCAGGACTACTGCGATCTTGATCGCGGTGATGATTGCGGAGACTCGCGAGGAAACCTTGGTGCCGATCGCGAGGATCAGCGTGATCGCGCCGATGATGAGCAGAGCGCCCCAGTCGAAGCTGATCGAACCGATGTGGGCGGTGGTGCTTCCGCTGGCCCCGATGACGTTGCCGAGGTACAGCGACCAGCCCTTGCCGACGACGGCGGAGGCGAGAGCGAACTCGAGAATGAGGTCCCAGCCGATGATCCAGGCGGCGAACTCCCCGAACGTGGCGTAGGAGAACGTGTATGCGCTGCCTGCGACGGGGACGGTGGAGGCGAACTCCGCGTAACACAGCGCGGCGAGGCCACAGGCGATGGCAGCGAGAACGAATGCCAGTGAAATGGAGGGTCCTGCGACATTGCCTGCGGTTCGAGCAGTCAGCGTGAAGATGCCTGCGCCGATGACGACGGCGACTCCGAATACCGTGAGGTCCTTCGCGGTCAGTTCCTTCTTGAGCTTTGTCTCAGGCTCGTCGGTGTCCGCGATCGATTGCTCGACGGATTTGGTGCGCCATATGCCGACTCCGGGCATGTATTGCTCCTTGGTTGTTTCCCGTCGACCTTGTGGGTGACGGGCGGTGGCTGACTGTCGTCGTTGTGATGTGCGTCTCAGCGACCTGATGAGGGAACCACTGGTGAGCGCCGTGTGCAAGTCAGCTCGCTCGAACTGACCGAAATGATCACCTGACTGAAAGTCATCCCCCCTCATGTATCTGAATTGATCAGCTGGTGTCTGAAACCCTACGTCCAAGTGAATTCGCTCACGAGCCGGACGCGCGATTCGGTCTGAAATGTCTGATAGCTCATATCGTCCCGTTGGTGCTCCGCGTGTCGCCCGACTATTCGGTACCTGTCGGTCGGTCTTGCTGTCGATGAGTTGCACTGTCGCTGTGCCGGCACGTCCCATTTCACCCGTATCGGGGCGACAGGCGAGAGGACCACCGCGTACCTGGATCCGGTCGAGCGTCCATCACGCGTCGTGGCAGAGTGTGTCGGCGACGGGATGATCGGATTGGGTTGTGGTTCAAGCTCATACAACACCGGAGGAAGTATGGCGTGTTCGGACGCAGTCGGTCCCGCGTTCTTCTCCGAGGTGAAATGAACCCGACTCTGTCGACCCTCTGTCGTGGCCCGTTGGCGAGCATTCTCGTGGAGCTGAGTTGGTTGCCGCACGTGCGGCTGCCCGAAAACCTTGTGTGACTGTCACATCGGCTACGGGCGTCTCGAGCCGCACGAGCGCTGACAGAAAAAATCCCCGGCCGAAAAAGTGGCCGGGGATTTTTTCGATTCGTGGCAGAACTTACGGAACGTAGCGAACCGCGCCCTTGTCGGCGGACGTCGCCAGAGCGGCGTAGGCGCGCAGTGCTGTCGTCACGGTGCGCTGACGATCGACCGGCTGCCACGGGCGCTCCGAGGCCTCCATCTTCGCGCGTCGCTCGGTGAGGACGTCGTCGTCGACCAGGATCTCGAGCGTGCGCGAGGCGACGTCGATGCGAACCTGATCGCCGTTCTGGACGAGACCGATGATTCCGCCTGCGGCAGCCTCGGGGGAGATGTGACCGATGGACAGCCCGGAAGTTCCGCCCGAGAAACGACCGTCGGTGATCAGCGCGCATTCCTTACCGAGGCCTGCGCCCTTGAGGAAGGCAGTGGGGTGCAGCATTTCCTGCATGCCGGGGCCACCCTTGGGGCCTTCGTAGCGCACGACGAGAACGTCGCCGGCCTTGATCTTCTTCTGCAAGATGACCGAGACGGCTTCTTCTTGGGATTCGACGACGAGCGCCGGGCCCTGGAAGGAGAACAGTTCCTCGTCGATGCCGGCCGTTTTGAGTATTGCGCCGTCGAGTGCGATGTTGCCACGCAGGACAACCAAGCCGCCTTCGACGGTGTAGGCGTTCTCGACGTCGCGGATACAGCCGCCGGCCGCATCGGTGTCGAGGGCAGACCAACGGTTGTCCGTGGAGAACGGTTCGATGGTGCGCACGCCGCCGGGAGCCGCGTGGAAGAGTTCGATTGCCTCGTCGGTTGCCTTGCCGGAGCGGATGTCCCAGTCGTCGAGCCACTGGTCGAAGCTCTTGGTGTGCACGGTGGACACGTCGGTTTCGAGGAGTCCGCCGCGGCGAAGCTCACCGAGCAGGGCGGGGATTCCGCCGGCGCGGTGGACGTCTTCCATGTGGTAGTCCGAGTTGGGAGAGACCTTGGACAGGCACGGAACCTTTCGGCTGATCGCGTCGATGGTGTCGAGGTCGAAGTCGACCTCGCCTTCCTGCGCCGCAGCCAGCGTGTGCAGGACGGTGTTGGTGGAACCGCCCATGGCGACGTCGAGAGCCATCGCGTTGCGGAACGCTGCCGGGGTCGCGATGTTGCGTGGCAGCACCGACTCGTCGCCGTCGCGGTAGTACTTGAGGGCAGCCTCGACCACGGTGGTGCCCGCACGAGAGAAGAGTGCGTGACGAGCCTTGTGAGTTGCCAGCGTGGAGCCGTTGCCCGGCAATGCGAGGCCGAGGGCCTCCGTCAGGCAGTTCATGGAATTGGCGGTGAACATTCCGGAGCAGGACCCGCATGTCGGGCACGCGCTGCGCTCGACCTCGTCGAGGCCCTCGTCGGACACGGCATCGTTGGCAGAGGCGGAGATCGCGGTGATGAGGTCGGTGGGGGCTTGGGCCACGCCGCCGACGACCACTGCCTTACCGGCCTCCATCGGACCACCGGAGACGAAGACGGTCGGGATGTTCAGGCGCATCGCAGCGTTGAGCATGCCGGGAGTGATCTTGTCGCAGTTGGAGATACACACCAGTGCGTCGGCTGTGTGGGCGTTTGCCATGTACTCGACCGAGTCGGCGATGATCTCGCGGCTCGGGAGCGAGTAGAGCATTCCGCCGTGGCCCATTGCGATGCCGTCGTCGACTGCGATGGTGTGGAACTCACGAGCGACGCCGCCGGCCGCACTGATGGCCTCGGCAACGATCTCGCCCACGTTCTTGAGATGCACGTGGCCGGGTACGAACTGGGTGTACGAGTTCGCTACGGCGACGATCGGCTTTCCGAAGTCGGAATCCGTCATTCCTGTGGCGCGCCACAGGGATCGGGCGCCGGCAGCATTACGTCCGATGGTGGTGGTGCGTGACCTCAACGGGGGCATGGGCGTGTTCCTTATGTGATCGTTGCTGGTCCACTCAAATAGAAGCGAGGGCCTTTCAACGCTACTCGCGTGTTACGGGCGCTTCTCTTCGGGCTGGTCCTGTGTGTTCTCGGCGACCTCGGATTCTGCGTCTGCTTCTGCAGCTGCTTCTTCCTCTTCGGCTTCCTTGGCGGCGAAGGCTTCTGCGGCGGATGCGTAGGGATCGGTGATGCGGCCGCCGCTGGCGATCGCGATCTCGGGAAGCCTGACGAAGCTGACCGCAGGCAGGGTCACCTCGGTTCCGTCGGTGAGTTCCGCGCGCGCCCAACTCCGCTTCGGGAAGCGGAAACCCTTGACGTCGTCCCAGGCGAGGGTGCGCTTGGAGAACGTCGAGCGGACCTCGAGGCCGTCAGGGCTGACGGTGGTGCGCAGTCGCGCGACGAGATAGACGGCGATGATCGGAAGGATCAGCAACCAGCTGAAGGCGACGGGCCACCCGAAGATCGGGAAGCTGACCGCGAACAGAAGGAACGCGCACGCCATGTAAGCGAGCTGCGAAATGCGGATGACGTGCCGAAGTGGTTTCGGCGTGTGGGATGATTGAGCCGGTGGCACGGGCTGCTGCGAAGTTGACACCTCTACATCTTCGCATTGCAGCCGATGTATCTCAGATTCTGGGACGGTCGACTCACCAAGTTTGCCGTTCGCGACTAGCGCCTCTACTGTCGAGTGCGTGAAACAGAATGAGTTGCTCGTAATCGGCCGGCGCGTCGTCGCCTGAGTCGATTTTTCAACTCACCAGATAACGACGCGCCACCCTCGCTCAGCAGATGCTGACGGGGGTTTTTTGTTGCCCGGAGCCAGAATCAGAGGATTTCCCAGTGAGCGCACCAACAGCACGGCCTCAACCCACGCCGCGCAAGTCAGGGACACCGAGCCCGACAACCGCGGCTGCCGCAACCCAGACGGCCAACCGTCGCCAGCTCCCGCCTGAGCGGGTAACCGGCGCGCAGTCTGTGGTTCGAGCCCTCGAAGAGCTCGAGGTCGACACGGTATTCGGCATTCCCGGCGGTGCCGTGCTCCCGGTTTACGACCCACTCTTCGATTCGGTCAAGGTCCGCCACGTGCTCGTGCGCCACGAGCAGGGTGCAGGCCACGCTGCCACCGGTTACGCCCAGGCGACCGGCAAGGTCGGCGTCTGCATGGCCACCTCGGGTCCCGGTGCGACCAACCTGGTCACGCCGCTGGCCGACGCGCAGATGGACTCCGTTCCGATCGTGGCGATCACCGGACAGGTGGCGCGCTCGCTGATCGGTACCGACGGCTTCCAGGAAGCCGACATCTCAGGCATCACGATGCCGGTCACCAAGCACAACTTCCTGATCACCGACGCGATCGACATCCCGCGCATCATGGCCGAGGCCTTCTACCTCGCGGCCAGCGGTCGCCCCGGCGCCGTCCTGGTCGATATCCCCAAGGACATCCTGCAGTCGCAGACCACGTTCTCGTGGCCGCCGGAGATGCGTCTGCCGGGCTACCGCCCGGTGACCAAGCCGCACGGCAAGCAGGTTCGTGAAGCTGCACGTCTGATCGCCGACGCCAAGTCGCCGGTTCTGTACGTCGGTGGCGGCGTCATCAAGTCCGACTCCTCGCCGGAGCTGCTCGAATTGGCCGAGCTGACCGGTATCCCCGTCGTCACCACGCTGATGGCCCGCGGCGCGTTCCCGGACAGTCACGACCTCAACTGCGGTATGCCGGGAATGCACGGCACCGTTGCCGCAGTCGCCGCTCTGCAGCGTAGCGATCTACTGATCACCCTCGGTGCGCGTTTCGACGACCGCGTCACCGGTCAGTTGAATTCCTTCGCGCCCGACGCCAAGGTCATCCATGCCGACATCGACCCGGCCGAGATCGGCAAGAACCGCTACGCGGACGTCCCGATCGTGGGCGACTGCAAAGAGGTCATCACCGAACTCATCGAGGCGATCCGTGCCGACATGGCCACGGGCACCACGTTCGACCTCACCGAGTGGTGGGCGTACCTGAACGACATCCGTCGTACGTACCCGCTGAGCTACGACCGTCCCACCGACGGTCAGCTGAGCCCGGAGTACGTGATCCAGACCGTCGGCAAGCTCGCCGGACCGGATGCCATCTACTGCGCCGGCGTCGGTCAGCACCAGATGTGGGCCGCGCAGTTCGTCGGCTACGAGAAGCCGCGCACGTGGCTCAACTCGGGCGGGCTCGGCACCATGGGGTACGCGGTTCCCGCAGCCATGGGCGCCAAGATGGGTATGCCCGACACCGAGGTGTGGGCGATCGACGGCGACGGCTGCTTCCAGATGACCAATCAGGAACTCGCAACCTGCGCACTCGAAGGTATTCCGATCAAGGTTGCACTCATCAACAACGGCAACCTCGGCATGGTGCGCCAGTGGCAGACACTCTTCTATGAAGAGCGCTACTCCAACACCAACCTCGGAACGCACGGCGCCATCCGCATCCCGGACTTCGTGAAGCTCGCAGAAGCATTGGGCTGCCACGGAATTCGTGTCGAGCGTGAAGAAGATGTCGAAGCTGCGATCCGTGAGGCGCAGTCCATCAACGACAAGCCTGTCGTGATCGACTTCATCGTCACCGCCGACGCACAGGTGTGGCCGATGGTCGCTGCCGGAACGAGCAACGACGAAATCATGGCGGCCCGGGGCATCCGGCCGCTGTTCGACGACGACGAGGCAGTTGCCGAGCCCGCCGTCATCCACGAAGCCATGTCACGCGAGCAAGCCGGACCCGCCGCGGGCACAGGGGAGGATCAGAAGTGAGCACCAGTCACACCCTCAGTGTTCTCGTCGAGGACAAGCCAGGCGTGCTGGCTCGCGTCTCCGCACTTTTCTCCCGCCGCGGATTCAACATCGAATCCCTTGCGGTGGGCGGAACCGAGATCCCCGAGATCTCACGTATGACCATCGTCGTCACGGTCGACGAGTTCCCTCTCGAGCAGGTGACGAAGCAGCTCAACAAGCTGATCAACGTCATCAAGATCGTCGAGCAGGACGGTGAAGCATCCGTCGCTCGCGAGCTCGTGCTCATCAAGGTGCGCGCTGATGCAAGCGTGCGCACGCAGGTCATCGAAACGGTGAACCTGTTCCGCGCCAAGGTGATCGACGTCTCTCCGGAGTCCGTCACCATCGAGGCGACCGGTACTCGGTCCAAGCTGGATGCACTGCTGCGGATGCTTGATCCGTACGGTATCCGGGAGATCGTTCAGTCCGGGGTCGTGGCAGTCGGTCGAGGGCCGAAGTCGATCACGGCCACCCGCTAGTACTTTTAGACACGTAAAAATCCAAGGAGAGGTTGAGAACTGTGGCAGTCGAGATGTTCTACGACGACGATGCCGATCTGTCGATCATTCAGGGCCGCAAGGTTGCTGTGATCGGCTACGGAAGCCAGGGCCACGCCCATTCGCTGAGCCTGCGTGACTCGGGCGTCGATGTGCGCATCGGCCTCAAGGAAGGCTCGAAGTCGCGTGAGAAGGCTGAAGAGCAGGGGCTGACGGTCGGTACGCCGGCCGAGGTTTCCGAGTGGGCCGACGTCATCATGGTGCTCGCACCTGACACCGCTCAGGCGAGCATTTTCACCAATGACATCGAGCCGAACCTCAAGGACGGCGACGCGCTGTTCTTCGGTCACGGCCTGAACATTCACTTCGACCTGATCAAGGCTCCGGAGTTCGTCACCGTCGGCATGGTCGCCCCCAAGGGCCCCGGCCACCTGGTGCGTCGTCAGTTCGTCGACGGCAAGGGCGTTCCCGCGCTCATCGCCATCGACCAGGATCCCAAGGGTGAAGGACAGGCTCTCGCTCTGTCCTACGCCAAGGGCATCGGCGGAACCCGCGCAGGCGTCATCAAGACCACGTTCAAGGAAGAGACCGAGACGGACCTCTTCGGCGAGCAGGCCGTGCTCTGCGGCGGCACCGAGGAACTGGTCAAGACCGGTTTCGAGGTCATGGTCGAGGCCGGCTACGCACCCGAGATGGCGTACTTCGAGGTTCTGCACGAGCTCAAGCTCATCGTCGACCTCATGTACGAGGGTGGCATCGCCCGCATGAACTACTCGGTGTCCGACACCGCTGAGTTCGGTGGATACCTCTCCGGCCCGCGCGTCATCGACGCCGACACCAAGGAGCGCATGAAGGCGATCCTGGCCGACATCCAGTCCGGCGAGTTCACCCGTCGTCTGGTTGCCAACGTCGAGAACGGCAACACCGAGCTCGAGGGCCTGCGCAAGGCCAACGCCGAGCACCCCATCGAGGTCACCGGCAAGAAGCTGCGCGACCTGATGAGCTGGGTCGATCGTCCGATCACCGAAACCGCGTAATTCGCAGTTTCACGCTCCACGTCTCCACTGGCCTGATGCCGCGCCGGTTCAATTACGTTGAACCAGCGCGGCATTGGGCCGGAGTCGTTTTCCGGGTCGTCTGAGTCCGGATTCATATTCCATCGAGAATTTGCCCGCGAATGTGTCCACTATGTGGTATTGCCTACCGCGTTGTGGATTCCAAGTGAGCGCGCACTAAACTATCGGTGGTTAAACCACCTTCACACCCACCTAATCAGGGAGTTTGCACGTGAGCCAGCCTGGCCGTCCCGTTGTTCTGATCGCCGACAAGCTCGCGCCGTCCACAGTCGAGGCGCTCGGTGACGGTGTGGAGGTGCGTTGGGTCGACGGACCCGACCGCCCGGCGCTGCTCGCCGCGGTACCCGAGGCCGACGCGATTCTCGTCCGTTCCGCCACCACCGTCGACGCCGAGGTTCTGGCTGCCGGCACCAAGCTGAAGATCATCGGCCGCGCCGGTGTCGGCCTGGACAACGTCGAGATCCCCGCAGCCACCGAGCGCGGCGTGATGGTCGTCAACGCACCGACCTCCAACATTCACTCCGCTGCCGAGCACGCTGTCGCGCTCCTCATGTCGACCGCTCGCCAGATTCCCGCAGCAGACAAGACTCTGCGTGAGAACACCTGGAAGCGAAGCAAGTTCAACGGTGTCGAGATCCTCGGCAAGACCGTCGGTGTCGTCGGACTCGGCCGCATCGGCCAGCTCTTCGCGCAGCGTCTCGCTGCGTTCGAGACCACGATCATCGCGTACGACCCCTACCTGCCCGCAGCGCGCGCAGCGCAGCTCGGCATCGAACTGGTCACCATCGACGAGCTCGTCGAGCGTGCCGACTTCATCTCCGTGCACCTGCCCAAGACCAAGGAAACGGCCGGCCTGATCAACGCCGAGCGCCTCGCCAAGGCCAAGGACGGCGTCATCATCGTCAACGCCGCTCGCGGTGGTCTGATCGACGAAGATGCGCTCTACGACGCACTCGTCTCCGGCAAGGTCCGAGGCGCCGGTCTCGACGTGTTCAGCACCGAGCCGTGCACCGATTCCAAGCTTTTCGAGCTCGACAACGTCGTTGTCACCCCGCACCTCGGAGCATCGACGTCCGAGGCTCAGGACCGCGCAGGCATCGACGTGGCCAAGAGTGTTCTCCTCGCTCTGGCAGGCGAATTCGTTCCCGAGGCTGTCAACGTCTCCGGCGGCCCCGTGGGCGAAGAAGTTGCTCCGTGGCTCGAGCTCGTCCGCAAGCTCGGTCTCCTCGCTGCGACGTTGTCGCCCGAAGCTGTGCAGACCGTGCAGGTTGTCGCCACCGGCGAGCTGTCTGCCGAAACCGTCGACATCCTCGGCCTGGCTGCACTGCGCGGCGTGTTCTCCGCCAGCAGCGATGAGGCCGTCACGTTCGTCAACGCTCCGGCACTGGCCGAGCAGCGCGGCGTGACCGTGTCGGTCGAGAAGCACTCGGAGGCTCTTGCTCACCGCAGCGCGGTCGAGGTGCGTGCAGTTGCCGCGGACGGCACGGTCACGTCGGTCACGGGCGCACTCACCGGTCTGCAGCAGGTCGAGAAGATCGTCAACATCAACGGACGCAGCTTCGACCTGCGCGCCGAGGGCCACAACATCGTCGTTCACTACAGCGATCGCCCGGGCGTTCTCGGTGTCCTCGGCACCGTCCTCGGAAACGCGGGCGTCGACATCCTCGCAGCAGCACTGAGCCAGGATGCCGAAGGCGAAGGCGCAACTGTCATCTTGCGCGTCGATCGCGTCGTCGGTGACGCCGAGGTCGAGGCAATCGTCTCGCAGCTCGACGCTCGCGTCGCCCAGGTCGACCTTTCCTGATTGTTTTTGCTGTGCGCCTTTATCAACCGCCCGCGGTTGATAAAGGCGCACAGTTCTACTGAGATGAGGACTCCATGAAGCTTGCGGTCATTCCGGGTGACGGAATCGGCGTCGAGGTCACTGCCGAGGCGCTCAAGGTGCTCGGCAAGTTGGTTCCGGATCTGGAAACCACCGAATACGATCTCGGTGCCCGTCGCTACAACGCCACCGGCGAGTTGCTCCCGGCGGACGAGCTGGACCAGATTCGTCAGCACGACGCAATTCTGTTGGGCGCCATCGGTGATCCGCGGATCGTCGCACCCGGCATCCTCGAGCGTGGTCTGCTGCTGAACATGCGCTTCCAGCTCGATCATCACGTGAATCTTCGCCCCGCACAGCTGTATCCGGGTGCGCTGTCGCCGTTGGCGGCCCAGCCGGAGATCGACTTCGTCGTGGTTCGTGAAGGCACCGAGGGTCCGTACACCGGAAACGGTGGAGCGATCCGCGTCGGCACCGATCACGAGATCGCAACCGAGGTGTCGATCAATACCTGGTTCGGTGCCGAGCGCGTGGTGCGTTACGCATTTGCCTTGGCGCAGACCCGGTCCAAGCACCTCACCTTGATTCACAAGACCAACGTGCTCTCCAACGCGGGCGCAATCTGGACGCGTGCAATCGAGACCGTCGGTGCCGAGTTCCCGGACGTCGAAACCGCGTACTGCCACATCGACGCGGCCACGATCTACATGGTCACCGACCCGTCGCGCTTCGACGTGATCGTCACGGACAACCTCTTCGGTGACATCATCACCGACCTCGCCGGCGCCGTAACCGGTGGCATCGGTTTGGCCGCAAGCGGAAACATCGATGCCTCGGGTACCAACCCGTCGATGTTCGAGCCCGTTCACGGCAGTGCTCCGGACATCGCCGGCAAGGGAATCGCTGATCCCACCGCCGCGATCCTCTCGGCCGCACTGCTTCTTCGCCATCTCGGACGCGAGGACGACGCCGCTCGGGTCGAGGCTGTGGTCGCTGCCGACCTGGCTACCCGCGGCGAAGGTCCCATCTCCACAACGGAGATCGGCGACCGGATCACTGCAGCGCTGTAAGGAATTCTTTCACGAGACTGACGCGCGTAAGCCTTTCGGCTTGCGCGCGTCAGTCGTTTCCGGCACCCCGATAGACTGGCCGGCATGCGTCTTGGTCGAATTGCCAGTCCCGATGGTGTTGCGTTCGTCAGTATCGAAGGTGAAGAGGATGCCCTCGTCGCCAAGGAAATTGCGGAGCACCCGTTCGGGAACCCCACATTTACCGGCCGAAGTTGGCCGCTCGCCGATGTTCGTCTGCTGGCTCCGATTCTCGCCAGCAAGGTGATCTGCATCGGCAAGAATTATGCAGATCACATCGCGGAGATGGGCGGAGAGGCTCCCGCGGACCCCGTGATCTTCCTCAAGCCAAACACGTCCATAGTTGGCCCGGGTGCCCCGATCGTCTTGCCTCCCACCTCGAACGAGGTGCACTTCGAGGGTGAACTCGCGGTCGTCATCGGTCAACCGTGCAAGGACGTTCCGGCGGCGAAGGCGTTGAGCGTGGTCCTCGGTTACACGATCGCCAACGACGTGTCGGCGCGAGATCATCAGCGTCACGACGGGCAGTGGACGCGCGCGAAGGGCCACGACACTTTCTGCCCACTCGGCCCCTGGATCGAAACCAGTCTGGATGCGTCCGACGTCGATATCAAGACCGAGGTGAACGGCCAGGTCAAGCAGGACAGCAGCACGGCTTTTCTCCTCCACGACATTCCGAAGATCATCGAGTGGATCTCGGCGGTGATGACTCTCTTGCCTGGCGACGTCATCCTCACCGGCACCCCCGCCGGAGTAGGCCCGATCGTCGACGGCGATTCCGTGTCGGTCACGGTCTCGGGGATCGGCACGCTCACGAACCCGGTGACCGCCAAGAGCTGATCTGACCCGGTTCGTTCAGTCACGCGACTAAGGAGGCCCCATCCAACCGGATGGGGCCTCCGTCGTGGTGTGAGGTTGAGAGGTGCCTGTCGCAGAAAAGTTGCAAGATGGTAACTATCGCCAGTGGATTGATCGGGATTGCCAACCGACTCGAAGAAATCAGGCTCCGGGACTGACCTGCGGGTTTCATGACCCAGGCGAAGCTTCGCCTCTGATCCTCCTGGCGTTATGTCGGATTTGGCCAGGTTGGGAGAGTTCGCCATACGGTTTGCTGTCGCGACCCGTAACAGACCAAATTCCCTGAAATGTAACGCTGAGCAGTAGGGTGACCGATAACTGGATAGAAGCCGATGGGGCAATCGAGTGGATTGCGCAGAAACGTGGTGATACATGACGACCTTCGCGGAAGCCTCCCGGACAGCGGCAGGGCAAGCGCGGAACGGGCAGCGGCCGGTGTGGCGAGACAAGAAGCGCTACCTGTGGCCACTGGGTTTGCTGGTTCCTCTCAGCCCGTTCGCTGCGTGGTTCCTGGTCGACAAATTCAGTCTCGGGCTCTTCTGGGCCATCGGGGCGTGGCTGATCGTCATCGTCATTCCCCTGATCGATCTCCTGGCGGGCGAGGACGGTAACAGCCCACCGGACGAAGCGATCCCTGAATTGCAAGAGGATCGTTTCTACCGCTGGTGCACGTACTTGTTCCTGCCCCTCCAATACGTCGGGCTGGTGTTCGTCGCGTGGTGTTGGGTGAACGCGCCGATGGCGGCGGGGGAGAAGTTCGCGCTCGCGATGACTGCCGGCGTGGTTGCCGGTGTGGGGATCAACGCGGCGCATGAATTGGGGCACAAGAGTGAGAAGCTCGAGAAGTGGCTCGCGAAAGTAGCGCTCGCGCAGTCCTTCTACGGCCATTTCTACGTCGAACACAACCATGGTCATCACGTCCGCGTCGCGACGCCGGAGGATCCGGCCAGCTCGCGGTACAAGGAAAACTTCTGGTTCTTCTTGCCTCGCAGCGTCATCGGCGGCCTGCGCTCGGGATGGCGGATCGAAAGCGCTCGTCTGAGGCGTCAGGGGAGACGGACGTGGAGTTACCGCAACAACATCCTGAACGCGTGGGCGATGAGTGTGGTTCTGTTCGGCAGTCTGATCGCCGCGTTCGGCTGGGAAATTGCGCCGTGGCTCGCCGTTCAGGCAATTGCAGGCTTCACGTTCCTCGAGACCGCCAACTATCTCGAGCACTACGGCTTGCTACGTGCGAAGCGGCCTGACGGCTCGTACGTCCGGTGCTCGCCCGAGGACAGCTGGAACAGCGACCACGTCGTCAGCAATCTGTTCCTCTATCAACTTCAGCGTCACAGCGACCATCACGCGAATCCGCGTCTGCGGTACCAGAGCCTGCGAAGTGCGGCCGAAGCGCCGCAACTTCCAGCGGGTTACGCAGTCATGATCGTCTGCGCGTGGGTGCCGCCGCTGTGGCGAAAGGTCATGGACAAGCGACTGCTGGCCTACTACGACGGCGACATGACACGCATCAACGTCCTGCCGGGTAAGTGATCGGCCGGATGGAGGAAGGGCTGCCGGACTAACCTGTAGTACGACCATCCATCATCGCCGAGCCAAGTGAGCCATGACCAACAGCGAAGTACGCGTCCGTTTCTGTCCGTCACCCACCGGAACCCCGCACGTGGGTTTGGTGCGCACCGCCTTGTTCAACTGGGCATTCGCACGACACCACGGCGGCACATTCGTGTTCCGTATCGAAGACACCGATGCGCAGCGCGACAGTGAAGAGTCCTACCAGGCCATCCTCGACGCCCTCCGCTGGTTGGGGCTCAATTGGGACGAAGGCCCGGAGGTCGGTGGGCCGCACGCACCGTATCGCCAGTCCGAGCGTCGTGACCTGCATCTCGACGTTGTTGCCAAGTTGCTGGCCGCGGGCGAGGCCTACGAGTCCTACTCGACCAACGAGGAGGTCGAAGCGCGACACAAGGCGGCCGGACGCGATCCGAAGCTCGGATACGACAACTTCGATCGCGAGCTCAGCGACGAGCAGCGCGCTGCCTACATCGCCGAGGGGCGCAAGCCCGTCGTCCGCCTCCGGATGCCCGATCACGATCTGACCTGGAACGACCTGGTGCGGGGCGAGACCACGTTCAAGGCAGGCACCGTTCCGGACTTCGCGCTGACTCGCGGCAACGGCATTCCGCTGTACACGTTGGTCAACCCGGTCGACGACGCGTTGATGAAGATCACCCATGTACTGCGCGGCGAAGATCTGCTGTCCTCGACTCCGCGTCAGCTCGCGTTGTACGAGGCATTGATTCGTATCGGTGTCGCCGATTTCACACCGTCGTTCGGGCACTTGCCTTTCGTGATGGGTCAGGGCAACAAGAAGCTTTCCAAGCGCGATCCCGAGTCCAACCTCTTCATCCACCGCGATCGGGGCTTCATTCCCGAGGGATTGCTGAACTACTTGGCTCTGCTCGGGTGGAGCATCGCCGACGATCACGACGTCTTCTCGCTCGACGAGATGGTTGCGGCCTTCGACGTCTCCAAGGTCAACTCCAATCCTGCCCGCTTCGACCAGAAGAAGGCCGACGCGATCAATGCCGAGCACATTCGTCTGCTCGAGCCGGCCGACTTCGCCGGTCGTCTGAAGTCGTTCCTGGTGGAGCACGGACATATCGGCGCCGACGTCGACGAAGCGACGTTCACTGTTGCGGCGGACCTCGTGCAGACGCGCATCGTCGTCCTGTCCGACGCGTGGGATCTGCTGAAATTCCTGTTCGTCGACGAGGCGTCGTTTGCTCTCGATCCGGCCGCGGCGGCAAAGAACCTGAAGGAAGATGCCGGTCCGGTTCTGGACGCGTCTCTTGCGGCGCTCGATGCCATCTCAGAGTGGTCGGCGGCCAGTATCGAGGAAGCACTCAAGAAGGCCCTCATCGAGGATCTGGAGCTCAAAC
Organism: Rhodococcus sp. RCBS9; assembly: GCF_029457415.1. Taxonomy (NCBI): domain Bacteria; kingdom Bacillati; phylum Actinomycetota; class Actinomycetes; order Mycobacteriales; family Nocardiaceae; genus Rhodococcus; species Rhodococcus sp. RCBS9. The sequence continues at coordinate 5,127,537 of NZ_CP120422.1, forward strand.
CGCGTAAGGCCTACGCTCCGGTTCGGGTCGCGATCACGGGCTCTCACATCAGCCCTCCGCTGTACGAGTCGATGGAATTGCTCGGTCGTGAGGTCTCGCTCGCTCGGTTGCGGGCCGGTCGGGCAGCGGTAACCGCCTAGATCGGACGGTCTTCCGGCCGAAAACGAAGCAAAAACCTCCTGTGACCATACGATTTGGTATTTGGGGCAGGGGTACTGGTAATCTTCTTTTCGGCCGGAGACGAGCCGCCGAGCACAACAGCGAAGCGGATCGAGCAAGGCTGGTGAGAAAGACCTTGGGGTATGGTGTAATTGGCAACACAGCGGTTTCTGGTACCGCCATTCTAGGTTCGAGTCCTGGTACCCCAGCGGAAATCCGGTCGATTTTGTGGCCGGACTCAGACAAGCTAAGCTTGCTGAGCATCCAAGAGCAAGACTGAAATACCACGTTTAAAAGCGTGTCCTGGCCCCGTCGTCTAGCGGCCTAGGACGCCGCCCTCTCAAGGCGGTAGCGCGGGTTCGAATCCCGTCGGGGCTACAAAGAAAAGACCCTCCGATCATTGATCGGGGGGTCTTTTCGTATGTGCGGGAAATGTTTCCGGCGATGCGAAAAACGATCACCCCCAGTCGAATTCGACTGGGGGTGATCGTCATCTCACTCTGTTGTCCGCGATCGGTTATCCGCTCTTACGGCGGAACTCTCGCTTGTGATCGGCGGGGCCATGCGTGTTGTGGACCTTGGACTGTCCGTCGCGATGGTCGGTCGATTTGGCGTTCTGATGATTCTTCCGTTCGAGGGCCTCACGGAACTTTCGTTTGGTTTCCTCCGATTGGGATTCGGGTGCGGACGGGGTGTTGCTGTCGAGATCGCTCATATGCTCACTCCTTGTTGTTGGGCCTGTTGGTGAAACTACGCCGGCCCGAATTCGATTGCTCGTGATTTTTCCGCTCACGAATCTCAGGGCTGCGGCGGCGGTGCGGTAGAGCCGGAAAGAGGCATCGCAGGCATCCCGAGCTTGCGGTGATCCCACGAACGAGTTCGATCGGGAACGAACCGTACCGCGACGCGCTTGTGGAGCATCGCGTCGACGGCCGGGCGGAGATCGTCGGTGTACGGGCCCGTGTACCGCTCCCAGACGCTGATTCCCACAGCGAAGAGGGCTTCCGGATCTTCGACGATGACCCCGGTACCCTCCATCGAGACTCCTCGGAGCGTGTCGTACGTCTGACCGTCTTCGATCAGGACGGACATTCGGGCGTCCCGGCGAAGATTGACGGCCTTCTGCGACTTGGCTTTGGTCTCGAACCAGATTTCGCCGTCGACTATCGCGAACCACATCGCGATCAGGTGAGGCATTCCGTCGGCGCTCAACGTCGCCATCGTTGCCGTACGGCTCTTTTCGACGAAGCTCGAGATTTCGGCCTCGGTCATCGTGATCTGACTACGCTGCTTTCCTGCCATGGTCGCGTCGTACTCCTACGTGCTCGAGGATCTGAAGGCCTTACTGTGTCACGAATTACAGACGCTTGTGGAGCGCTTCGGCAGCTGCGAGAAGGTCCGCCGCCCAGCGGGCTCCCGGTCGTCTACCCATCCGATCGATGGGGCCGGAGACCGAAATCGCGGCAATGACAGCGCCTGCCGAGTCTCGGACGGGAGCCGCGACGCTGGCGACACCGGGCTCACGTTCGGCCGCGCTCTGTGCCCAGCCGCGCCGGCGAACCTCGAGGAGCACTCGTTCGCCGAACGACGCATCGGCGAGGACGGTCCGTTGGGTTTGTGGATCTGCCCATGCGAGAAGGACCTTGGCGCCGGATCCGGCGTTCATCGGCAGTCGGGCTCCGACGAGCACCGTGTCACGCAGGCCGGTCGGTGGTTCCATCGACGCGACGCAGATGCGTTGTGTGCCTTCGCGACGGTACAGCTGGACGCTTTCGCCGGTGATTTCGCGAAGGCGGGGGAGGATGAGTCCGGCCGCAGCAATGAGTGGATCATTAGCGGTGGCAGCGAGTTCGGCGAGTCCGGGCCCTGGGCACCACTGACCGTCCGAGTCGCGAGTGAGGAGTCGATGGACTTCGAGACCGACGGCGAGTCTATGGGCGGTCGCGCGCGGCAAACCGGTTCGTGCACAGAGTTCGGTGAGGCTGCACGGTTCCTCAGCTACTGCATGAAGCACGCCCATTGCTTTGTCCAGGACGCCGATGCCGCTATGCTGTCTCATAGGTCGATACCAGTTTCTCGCATAGTGGGATGCTACCGCATTTCCTGGAGGGATAGCGCATTTCCTCGGGACAGTCTGCATCTGCTGTGAAGGCTGGGGACCTACTTCACGCGCGGCGGGCCAGCCCGTAGTCCGCCGACGCGAGGCTACGTACAGAGGTGGAAGACATGGCACAGAAAGCACGCACTCTCGCCGAGAAGGTGTGGGACTACCACGTTGTCGTGAAAGGGGAGGGGCAGGATCCCGACCTCATCTACATCGATCTCCACCTCGTTCACGAAGTGACGAGCCCCCAGGCATTCGACGGACTTCGCCTGGCGGGACGCCAGTTGCGCCGTCCCGACCTGACGATCGCCACCGAGGACCACAACGTTCCGACGATCGACATCGACAAGCCGATCGCAGATCCTGTGTCCAAGACTCAGGTCGACACCTTGCGCCGAAATTGCGAGGAGTTCGGAGTTCGCTTGCACCGCATGGGCGATCTCGACCAAGGCATCGTGCATGTGGTCGGACCGCAGCTCGGCCTGACGCAGCCCGGAACCACCGTGGTGTGCGGCGACAGTCATACGTCGACGCACGGCGCATTCGGTGCGCTCGCAATGGGAATCGGCACCAGCGAGGTCGAGCATGTGATGGCAACGCAGACATTGTCGTTGCGCCCCTTCAAGACCATGGCGATCACGGTCGACGGCGAGCTGCCTCCCGGCGTCACGAGCAAGGACTTGATCCTGGCAGTCATCGCCAAGATCGGCACCGGCGGCGGCCAGGGCTACGTACTGGAGTACCGCGGCGAGGCCATTCGCAAACTGTCGATGGAAGCTCGTATGACCATCTGCAACATGTCGATCGAGGCCGGAGCCCGCGCGGGCATGATCGCACCGGACGAGACCACTTACGAGTTCATCAAGGGCCGTCCGCATGCACCGTCCGGCGCAGAGTGGGACGAAGCCGTCGCCGCGTGGGAGTTGCTCAAGACCGACGAGGGCGCGGAATTCGACAACGAGGTTCACATCGACGCAAGCGCATTGACGCCTTTCGTCACGTGGGGAACCAATCCGGGACAGGGTGCGCCGCTCGGCGACCGTGTGCCTGATCCCGAACTGATCGTCGACGAGAGCGAGCGTCAGGCAGCCGAGAAGGCGCTCACCTACATGGGTCTCGACGCCGGTATGCCGCTTCGGGATGTTTCTGTCGACACCGTGTTCGTCGGTTCGTGCACCAACGGACGCATCGAAGACCTGCGCGCAGTGGCGGAGGTGCTCGAGGGTCGCCATGTGGCAGAGGGCGTTCGGATGCTCATCGTTCCCGGCTCGATGCGGGTGCGGGCTCAAGCCGAAAGCGAAGGTCTCGGTGAAATCTTCACAGCGGCAGGGGCTGAATGGCGCCAGGCCGGTTGCTCGATGTGCTTGGGAATGAACCCTGACCAGCTTGCTCCCGGCGAGCGTTCGGCATCGACGTCCAACCGGAATTTCGAAGGCCGACAGGGTAAAGGCGGCCGGACTCATCTGGTTTCCCCGCTCGTCGCGGCTGCCACGGCGGTCCGCGGAACGCTCTCGGCACCGGCCGATCTGGTCTGACCCACTTACCATCTCGAGGAGAATTTCGATGGAATCCTTTACCACGCACAAGGGTATCGGCGTCCCGCTGCGACGCTCGAATGTCGATACCGACCAGATCATCCCTGCCGTGTACCTGAAACGGGTGACGCGCACCGGATTCGAGGACGGGCTGTTTGCAGGCTGGCGTACCGACCCCAACTTCATTCTGAATCTGGCTCCGTACGACAAGGGAAGCGTCCTCGTGGCCGGTCCCGATTTCGGCACGGGCTCTTCGCGTGAGCATGCCGTGTGGGCTCTCTCCGACTTCGGATTTCGGGTCGTCATTGCTTCCCGGTTCGCCGACATCTTCCGCGGAAACGCCGGAAAAGCCGGTCTCGTAGCGGCACAGGTCGAGCAGAGCGACGTCGAATTGCTCTGGAAGTTGCTCGAAGAGCAGCCCGGACTGGAATTGACAGTAGATCTCGAGAATCGGACCGTCAGCGCCGGAACTACGGTGGTGCCGTTCAATATTGACGACTACACACGGTGGCGTCTGCTGGAGGGTCTCGACGACATCGGACTGACATTGCGGCAGGTAGACGCGATTTCCGAGTTCGAAAAGTCAAGGCCTTCATGGAAACCGACTACCCTTCCAGCCCGAATTTCGCAGGGCTGAACCGAAATCCGCAACTCCGCGCGGGAAGAGAAATAGGTCACCATTTCGCAGTCACGTTGAATGAGAATTGGCGTGGCACATAGACTCTTGCCGTTATCAGGTTTACCGTGGTTCTCAGTCGGTCCGACGGTGGACCACAATTAGCGGAGGAATTTCAATGAACAAGGCAGAGCTCATCGATGTTCTGACTGAAAAGCTGGGTTCGGACAGGCGCACAGCGACCGACGCAGTGGAGCACGTCGTGGACACCATCGTCCGCGCCGTCCACCGTGGCGAGAGCGTGACCATCACCGGCTTCGGAGTCTTCGAGCAGCGTCGTCGTGCAGCACGTGTTGCACGCAACCCGCGTACGGGCGAGACCGTCAAGGTCAAGCCGACGTCGGTTCCGGCTTTCCGTCCGGGTGCGCAGTTCAAGGCTGTTATCGCTGGTGGACAGAAGCTTCCGGCCACCGGCCCGGCAGTCAAGCGTGGCGTAGCAGCACCGGCCACCAAGGCTGCAGCCAAGAAGGCTGCTGCCAAGAAGACCGCAGCCAAGAAGGCTCCGGCCAAGAAGGCTCCGGCCAAGACCGCAGCCAAGAAGACGGTTGCCGCGAAGGCTCCCGCCAAGAAGGCTCCGGCCAAGACCGCAGCCAAGAAGACGGTTGCCACCAAGGCTCCCGCCAAGAAGGCTCCGGCCAAGACCGCAGCCAAGAAGACGGTTGCCACCAAGGCTCCCGCCAAGAAGGCTCCGGCCAAGACCGCAGCCAAGGCTCCGGCCAAGAAGGCTCCGGCCAAGAAGGCTCCCGCCAAGACCGCAGCCAAGAAGGCTCCGGCCAAGAAGGCTCCGGCCAAGCGCGCAAAGTAGTCGCGTTCGGGTGAAAAACCCGATGCCGTAAGACAAAGAGGTGCAGCCGCGGATCAGATCCGCGGCTGCACCTCTTTGTGCTGTCTGGGAGAAGTGTGAATTCTCCTGTGTTTCAGTGCTTTGCAAAACTACCGAATCGAGCTGAGTGTCGGTTGGTCCAAATCCGTCAGGAGTTGGCGACTTTGGGGAGCGGGCTGTCGAGGTGATCCGCGGCGACGAGACGGCCGTCGAGGAACGAGAGCACCCAAGTGCTCGCCTTACGGTTGCGCGCCGAGGGCAGTGTTATACCGGCCGTATCAGCCCACCAGCGCATCAAATCGGGGATGACGCCTCCTTGGCTGCAGATTACGGGAGTGCCCTCCAGCGCGGCGATCTGCAGCGCACGCGCCCTGGCGGCGTCGGGATCGGCCTCGTAACCTTCTTCGGTCAGAAGAGGTTCCGTCGAAATCTCTACACCCAATGCCTCCGCCAATGGCATCACAGTGTCGATGCAGCGCGTACGGTCAGCCGCGAAAACCGAATCGGCTCCGAAGATTTTCAGCTGTTCGACCAAGGCGGCGGATTGCTCTTTGCCCTTGGCGTCGAGTGGACGCACATTGTCGTCGCCCTTGTATCGCTTACGGCTTCCAGCTTTTGCGTGGCGGACGAGTAATACCGTTTTCGTGTCAGGCCGAAGGAAAACGAAGCGGCGAAGAATCATTCGATCCATCGGGTAGGAAAGATGATCGGCTACCTCGGTGACCGGAAGCCAATAGAGAACATCCACTTCGCTATTCGGCCCGAAATCTCCGTCCACTGCTTCGGCCGACCAGTATTCGACCCGTTTGAGTTTGCGATGTCCCGGGATCGGGTACGTCACGCCACCGAGGTGCCTTCCGAAACGTCCGGTGATCGAGGTCTCTTCGCGGACCTCGCGAACTGCTGCGGTCAAGAAGGTCTCGCCGGGATCGAGCTTTCCTTTGGGGAATGACCAGTCGTCGTACTTCGGTCGATGTACGACGGCGATCTCGATGGCGGAAGGATCCTGAGGAGCCTTCCGCCACAGAACCGCGCCTGCGGCAAAGATGTTGGCTTTGACCGGCTTGTCGCTCATTGTGTGATCCGAGCCCGTCAAGACCCGCTGGCGGTGCGGCTGCGCATCAACGACTGTTGATGCTCACGTACGTCCTCACCGCGTTCGGGGGCAGCGACCCAACTCCCGTCCGGATGCAGTACCCAGCAGCGAGTTCGGGGATCGAGCGCGGAGTCGAAGATGTCACCGAGTTGCTTCGACAGTTTCGGGTCCTTGACCTGCACCATGACCTCGACGCGGCGATCGAGGTTGCGGTGCATCATGTCTGCGCTGCCGATCCAGAATTCGTCGGCCGAGCGGAAATGGAACATTCGCGAGTGTTCGAGGAAGCGTCCGAGAATGGAACGTACTTCGATGTTTTCGCTGAGGCCGGGAACGCCCGGCTTGAGCGCGCAGATTCCGCGGACCACTATCTCGACGGGGATACCGGCCTTGGATGCGCGGTACAACGCGTCGATGACCTGCTCGTCGACCAATGCGTTGGCCTTCAAGCGGATACCGGCATCGCGGCCTGCGAGCTTGTGAGCGATCTCGTTGTCGATCCGCTCGATGATCCCGCGGCGAACCCCATACGGCGCTACGAGAAGGTTGCGGTAGCTCGTCTTTCGGGAGTATCCGGTCAGCGAGTTGAAGAGGTCGGTGAGGTCTGCACCGATCTCCGGTGCTGCGGTGAGCAATCCGACGTCCTCGTACATGCGCGCGGTCTTCGGATTGTAGTTGCCCGTGCCGATGTGGCAGTAACGACGAATGGTCGAGCCCTCTCGCCTGACGACGAGGCACGTCTTGCAGTGAGTCTTGAGACCGACGAGACCGTAGACGACGTGAACGCCGGCCTGCTCGAGTTTGCGTGCCCACTTGATGTTGGCCTGCTCGTCGAAGCGGGCCTTGATCTCCACCAGCGCGACAACCTGCTTGCCCGCTTCGGCGGCGTCGATCAGTGCATTGACGATGGGGGAGTCGCCGGAAGTGCGGTACAGGGTCTGCTTGATCGCGAGCACCTGGGGGTCGGCGGCGGCCTGTTCGATGAAGCGTTGAACGCTTGTGGAAAACGAGTCGTATGGGTGGTGGACGAGCACGTCGCCTTCGCGCAGGGTCGAGAACACGCTCTTCGGAGTCTCGCGTTCACCGAACGCCGGATGCGTCGCCGGGACGAACGGAGCGTCTTTGAGAGCGGGGCGGTCGACGGCGTAAACCTGCCAGAGGCAGGACAAGTCGAGGAGACCGGAAACCTCGATCACGTCGGCCGGATCGACGTCGAGTTCACGCAGAAGCAGTTCGAGCATGTGCTCGGTCATGTCGTCGGCAACTTCGAGGCGAACTGGTGAACCGAAACGACGACGCGCCAATTCACGTTCGAGTGCCTGCAGCAGATCCTCGTCCCGATCTTCTTCGACCTCGAAATCGGCGTTGCGTGTGATTCGGAAAGCGTGATGTTCGACGATTTCCATTCCGGGGAACAGCACGTCCAGATGAGCCGAAATCAGTTCTTCCATCGGGAGGAAAGAATCGATGGTGGACGAAGATGTCGTGCTCTTGACTCGCACGAACCGGCCGACGTTGTCGGGAACCTTGACGCGAGCGAAGTGTTCGCCGCGGGTGACGGAGTCCTTCACTGTCACGGCGAGGTTGAGGCTCAGTCCGCTGATGTAGGGGAACGGGTGGGCGTGATCGACTGCCAACGGCGTCAGTACCGGGAAGACCTGCTCGTGGAAATGCGCCGAGAGCCGGCCGTGATCGTCGGCACTGAGGTCGGCCCATCGAACGATTGAAATGCCTTCTGCCGCCAGGGCAGGGCGGACCGAGTCGAGAAACACGTGTGCGTGCTTGTCGGCGAGTTCCTGGGTGCGACGCGCGATGAGCGCCAATTGTTCGCGTGGGGAGAGGCCGTCGGCGGACCTGACCGACAGTCCCGTCTCGTCGCGGCGCTTGAGTCCGGCGACCCGGACCATGAAAAATTCGTCGAGATTGGAAGCGAAGATGGCGAGGAACTTTGCGCGTTCGAGCAACGGCAGTGACTCGTCGGCGGCCAATGCGAGAACACGGGCATTGAAATCGAGCCAGCTGAGTTCGCGGTTGAGGTAACGATCCTCGGGAAGTCCGACGAGCAATTCGGGTAGCTCTGCCTTGGTAGCTGCAGGGGGAGCGCCCGGGATGTTGGTGGCGACCGCGACGGCCTGAGATCGCGGCGAGGTGGCCGCGCCGTTCTCGTGCCGGCCGGAGCTGTGGTCTCCGTCCGACTGGTCTTCGGAAATACGGTTTTCGAGTGCTTCGCCATTGCTCACTCGTCGATCATCCCCCACAATCGCGCGGTCCGACAATCGATGAAAGAAAATTCATCGACTGTTCGACGGCGTGGCCTTGAGTCTGGTCAACGAAGCCGATGTCGCGGGGCCTACTCCCAGTGCTCGCACAGTGCCGAGATCGGCATGGGTGTCGACGTCGGTGCGCAGTCCCGGCCATTGGCCGTTGAGTGGACGAGCACCTGAATTGGCATGTCCAAGTGCGGATTCCGGCCCGAACCGAGGGTCGAGCGCGCTTTCGCCGCACGCAAACAATGCGGAAGTGCCGGTGCCGTGGTGATCGACGACGACTGAACGTCCGCCGCTTCGGGCCGCGGCCACGGCCTCCGTCAGTTCGCTCGGTTGCATGGCGGGCAAGTCGGCTTGCAGCACAACGAGGTCGACCACTCCGCGCTTGGCTCGGATATCGGCGGCCGCTGCACTCAACGCCGCGTTGAGGGTTTCCTCCGTGCGCGGTGTTGCGCCGTTGGTTCGGGCGGCGTCGGGAGCTGGATCGGCGTAGACCGTCACGCCGACGGAATATGCAAGGGCGGCAACGGTGGGGTCTGGGGTGACCACTGTGACGCTGTCGATGGCCGAGACGGCTGCAACTGTGGCGAGGGTGTCGTGAAGCATGGCCAACACGAGGTCTGCACGCGCGTCCGAGTCGAGTTCGCCCGCGAGGCGGGACTTGGCCGATCTCAAGGACTTGACGGCCACTATCGCATGCATGGGGCGTTCGATCTCCGTGCGCGCATGCGGTGTCTCCACGGCGTGTGGGTACGGGGGTTCCGCGCTGTCCATCCCTCGATCTTGCCAGTCATCACGCTCGGTGTCCGCGGCTGCCCACCGCAGTGCACCACAGGCGATACTCTGTGCAGACGATTTTTCTGGCGGCGACCCGCTTCGCCGGGTAGACGGGGTGAGCGTGTGAGTAAGGCAGCTGTATTGGGCGCAGGTTCGTGGGGAACGGCGTTGGCGAAGGTGATGGCCGAGGCCGGAACCGACGTGACGATGTGGGCCAGGCGTGAAGAGGTCGCGAAGCGCATCGACACCACGCACGAGAACAGCGACTATCTGCCAGGCATTGCTTTGCCTTCGTCGATTCGCGCGACCCACCACCACGAGGAGGCGATGGCAGGTGCTGACTTCATCGTGCTGGCGGTTCCCTCGCAGTCGCTACGAGCAAACCTGGAGCAGTGGAAAGGCTCGATCGGACCCGATGCGACTCTGCTGAGTCTGGCCAAGGGAATCGAGACCGGGACGCTCATGCGCATGAGCCAGGTCATCGTGTCGGTGACCGGCGTGGAACCGGGGCGCGTCGCGGTGCTCTCGGGCCCGAACCTTGCACACGAGATCGCCGGCGGGCAGCCCGCGGCGACGGTGATCGCCTGTTCGGATTCCTCGCGTGCCCTCGCTCTCCAGGATGCTTGTGCTACCGGCTATTTCAGGCCGTACACCAACTCCGACGTCATCGGATGCGAGATCGGTGGTGCGTGTAAGAACGTGATCGCGCTGGCCTGCGGCATGGCCGCCGGCAGTGGATTCGGCGACAACACGGTTGCCAGCATCATCACCCGTGGGCTCGCCGAGACGATTCGTCTCGGCGTTGCGCTCGGCGCCAAGGCGTCGACTCTTGCAGGCTTGGCGGGTGTCGGTGACCTGGTAGCGACCTGCACGTCCGAGTTGTCGCGAAACCGGACGTTCGGAGAGCGGCTCGGACGAGGCGGGTCGATGGAGTCGGCACAGAAGGCAACCAACGGTCAGGTCGCCGAGGGCGTGAAGTCGTGCACGTCGGTACGCGCACTCGCTGCCGGATACGACGTGGAGATGCCGTTGACCGACGCGGTCCACCGGGTGTGCCACGAAGGCATGGCCGTCAGCGATGCGATCGGTCAGTTGCTCGGACGCCGGACGAAGCCGGAATGAGTGAAATCGGTGTGGGTCGCTTCGAGGATTACGGGGATTCGACGCGCAGCGTGAGCGCCGTCGCGCGCGAACACGCCGCGGGTCAGCCCATGCAACTGGGCCCGATATTCGCTGCGCCGTACCAACTTTCGGCGGACGAAGGTTCCGAGTCCGATACCTATGCACGTGCATCGAACCCGGGTTGGCGCGGACTCGAATCCGCGCTCGCGGCGCTCGAGAGAGCGGACCACGCCCTCGTCATGGGATCGGGGATGTCCGCGATCACCGCTACCTTGCGCAGCGTCCTCGTCGCGGGGGATACCGTCGTCGTGCCCTCGGACGGGTACTACCAAGTGCGGTTGTACGCGAACGAGCGCCTCGCGCCGTTGGGAATCACCGTTCGCGAGGTTTCGACTCTGCAGATGGGCGACGCGAGCTTCGTAGATCTGCTCGACGCGTCACCGGGCCGCGTGGTCGTCGTCGCCGAGACGCCGTCCAACCCGGTGCTGGACGTGGTCGACCTTCGCGTGCTCGCCGACGTGTGCCACCGTTCGGGTGCGCTGCTGATCGTCGACAACACGACCGCGACACCGCTGGGTCAGCGCCCGCTCGAATTGGGTGCCGACGTCGTGGTGGCCAGCGGTACCAAGGCTCTCAGCGGGCACAGTGACCTCCTGATGGGTTACGTCGCCACCTCCGATGCGGCAGTGAGTCGGCGAATCGAGCGTGAGCGACTTCTCTCGGGAACGGTGCTCGGCCCCTTCGAGACGTGGCTTGCGCACCGGAGCCTCGGCACGGCAGGCCTGCGATTCGGGCGTCAGTGCGACAACGCGCTGGCGCTTGCCGAGATGTTGGTAAATCACAAAGCAGTCCGGTCCGTTCGTTACCCCGGCCTTCGCGGTGACCCGTCCTATGCAACGGCATCCGGTCAGATGAATCGATTCGGCGGATTGGTGAGCGTCGAGTTGGATTCGGCTCAGGCATTCCACTCGTTCGTCGAAGCGAGCGCTCTCGTCACGGCTGCTACCAGCTTCGGCGGGATCCACACGACGGCGGATCGCCGTGCGCGCTGGGGCGATCCGGTCAGTGCGGGGTTTGTCCGAATCGCTTGTGGCATCGAGGACACCGCCGATCTCCTGGCCGACATCGAGCGCGCACTCGACGCGTAAACGGGCCGGGTCGACGAAATCGGTCCGGCCCGATCGCGTGCCGCAGTCGATTCGGCGGTACGGTTTGACGCGTGAACAGCAGTCGTACCCGCGTGGCCGTGATCTTCGGTGGCCGGAGCAATGAGCATTCAGTGTCCTGTGTTTCCGCCGGAAGCGTCCTGAGCAACCTCGACCCCGATCGGTACGACGTCGTACCGATCGGCATCACCGTCGACGGTTCCTGGGTGCTCGGTTCGAGCGACCCCAGTTCCCTCGCGATCAGCGGGCGCGCGCTGCCGTCGGTCGACAAAGACGGAACGTCGGTGGTCCTCAGCGCGGACCCCACCCGCGAGGGCGAGGTCATCTCCTTCGACGGCTCCGACGCCGGTGCTGTGCTCGCGTCGGTCGACGTCGTGTTCCCCGTTCTTCATGGGGCTTACGGCGAAGACGGCACGATCCAGGGTCTGCTCGAACTTGCCGGGGTTCCGTACGTCGGACCCGGAGTTCTGGCCAGCGCCGCCGGCATGGACAAAGAGTTCACGAAGAAGCTTCTTGCTGCTGAAGGACTTCCCGTCGGAGTGCAGGTCGTGCTTCGACCGGGAACCGCAACGCTGACCGAAGAGCAGAAGGCGGAATTGGGCCTTCCGGTTTTCGTCAAGCCCGCTCGTGGAGGCTCGTCCATCGGCATCACTCGGGTGAGCAATTGGGACGGTCTGGACGGGGCGATCGCTCATGCACGCCTGCATGATCCCAAGGTGATCGTCGAAGGCGCGATCATCGGCCGCGAGGTGGAATGCGGCGTCCTCGAATTCCCGAACGGCGACGTCAAGGCGAGTGTGGTCGCCGAGATCCGGATGCCGGATTCCGACGCCGATTCGGACGCATTCTACGACTTCGACACCAAGTACCTCGACGACGTCTGTGAATTCGACATCCCCGCGAAACTCGAGGAGTCGGTGAGCGACCAGATTCGAGAGCTTGCTGTCCGCGCGTTCAAGGCACTCGATTGCCAGGGACTCTCGCGGGTCGATTTCTTCGTCACGGCTGACGGCCCGGTGATCAACGAGATCAACACGATGCCCGGGTTCACTTCCATCTCGATGTACCCGAAGATGTGGAACGCCACCGGAATCGATTACCGCACTTTGATTTCGACTCTGGTCGACACCGCCATCGCTCGCGGCACCGGCCTTCGCTGATCAGGGAACCGCGACCGGCGCCGGGTCGAGAGGCTTCTGTTCGAGGGTCGCCGTGATGGTGTCGGAGATTTCCTGAATCGGCGTCGGACCGGTCCCGTCGGGGATCGTGATACCGATGTATTCACCGCGGTCTACGGCAAACCAAGTGCTCGCCGCCAAACCGATGTCGGTTCCCGAGACCTGGAACCACTGGACACCGTTCACGACCTGTAGTGCTGCAGCCTGGTCGAACTCGGACGGACGGTCGAGTCCGCAGCGCAAGACGATCGGCTCTCCTTCGCTGCGCTGCCACGCTGCCGCACCGGCCGGAGCAGGTTCCACCAATTCGGCTTTCGTGAAGTCGTCGATCTTGTCGGGGAGCGCGCCGAGAAGGGAAACGCAGGCCGGCGACTCCGCTGCCGGTGCCGGTACGGGTCCCAATGCAACCGGCGAGAGTTCAGGGTTGTTTCCCGCGACGACGGCCGCGATCACTACTCCGACGATCAGGGCTACCGGGAGTGCGATGGCGGTGGCGATCAGCGCCGGACTGCGGCGCTCTGACGGATCGTCGTCGCCGTCGGGGTCGATGTCGGCGTTGTCTGCGGTGGAGGTGTTTTCTGCCATGCTCAGTTCTTCGCTCGGGTCCTGGTCCAGTCGATCAGCGGTCTTGTCACTTCTGAGAGCATGTCGGTGAATCGGTAGGATTGCCGACACACGCGTGAGCTTGCAGAAGCATTCACGACCACAGCTAGAAGGTACCGCAGGCCGCTTACGAGCGAATTGCGTCGGCATTGGAGAGACTCATCGCATCATCGGAGTTCACTGCATCATCAGAGTTCACTGCGTCATCGGAGTTCGGGTCGGAGCCCACTGTCGAGCAGGTGGGGGAGTTCGACGTGATCGCGCGATCTCTTCTCGGCCGAATCCAACCGGTCACCACTGAATTGGGGCCGGGTGACGATGCCGCCATCGTGACTTCCGGAGACGGCCGTGTGGTTGTCTCGTCCGACATGTTGGTCGAAGGTCGACATTTCCGAATGGATTGGTCTTCACCACGCGACATCGGCCGGAAGGCAGTGGCACAGAACGCTGCTGATGTGGTCTCGATGGGAGCGCGGCCGACGGCCTTCACGGTGTCTCTGGGGTGCCCGCCTTCGACACCCGTCGACGTGGTCGACGCAATCTCCGCGGGAATCTGGGACGCGGCAACCGATCTGGGTGCCGGTGTGGTCGGCGGTGACCTGGTCCAGTCACCGGTGATCGTGGTGTCGGTGACCGTGCTCGGCGATCTCGGTGGCCGTGCGGCAGTTCTGCGTTCGGGAGCAAAGATCGGTGACAAGATCGCGGTCGCCGGGTTGTTCGGTTGCTCGGCAGCAGGGTTGGCACTACTGCTCGACGAAGCCGTACTGCTCGACAAGCCCGCAAACTTTCCAGATTTGCTTGCCTCCCATCGCGTTCCGAATCCTCCGTATCAATCGGCATGGGACGCCGCAGAATCAGCACATTCCATGACGGACGTGTCCGACGGATTGATCGCGGATCTTCGACATCTCGCAGAGGCCTCGCACGCGCGGTTCGACATCTTCTCGGCTGCGGTTCCGACCTCACCCGATGTCGCATCGGCGGCCGAGGCGCTCGACGTCGATCCGCTGGACTGGATCCTCTCCGGTGGTGAAGATCACGGATTCGCAGCAACTTTCGGGCCTGAGGTCGAGATTCCGTCGGGTTGGATCGTGATCGGTGAGGTTGCCGCCGGTTCGGGCGTGAGCGTCGACGGTTCGCTTCGCGAGAGCGGCGGGGGCTGGCACAGCTTTTCGACCACCGGTACCACCGCGGTATAGGTTGCTTTCATGGCTGTATACGCACTTGGAGACAGAGTTCCGGACATTCATCCGGACGCATACGTCCACCCGGACGCGGTGGTGATCGGCGCCGTGACTCTCGCAGCGGGTACCTCGATCTGGCCGCAAGCGGTATTGCGTGGTGACTACGGAACCATTTCGGTGGGAATCGGATCGAACATCCAGGACGGAACCGTCATCCATTGCACCGCCGTCGATGCGACTGTCATCGGTTCCGGTTGCGTCGTGGGCCACAACGCGCACATCGAGGGATCGACCATCGAGGACCATTGCCTGATCGCGTCGGGGTCAGTTGTTCTCAACGGAACGGTGATCGGGACGGGGTCGATCGTCGCCGCGGGTGCGGTGGTGGCCAACAAGATGCAGGTTCCCCCGCGCAGCATGGCACTCGGTGTGCCCGCCAAGGTCCGTGCGGGATACGAGGTTCCGCTCGGCCACCTCGACGGAAACGTCAAGATGTACGCAGCCAATGCGGCGTACTACCGCGACGCGTTGCGCAGGCTCGACTGATGGCGCCGCTTGCAGAGATCGTCGATCCAGGGTGGGCGCGGGCACTCGAACCGGTCTCGGAGCAGATCTCCGCGATGGGTAAGTTCTTGCGCGAAGAGATCGCTGCGGGACGGGAGTATCTGCCTGCGGGAGAGAACGTCTTGCGTGCATTCACGAATCCGTTCGACGACGTTCGGGTGCTCATCGTCGGTCAAGACCCCTATCCGACGCCCGGTCATGCTGTCGGGTTGAGCTTTTCGGTTGCCCCGGACGTGCGGCCGGTTCCGCGAAGTCTCGGTAATATCTACAAGGAGTATCACCAGGATCTCGGGTTGCCGATACCGCCGAACGGCGATCTGACGCCGTGGTCGAAACAAGGTGTGCTGCTTCTCAATCGCGTACTCACCGTGCAGCCGGGTCAAGCCGCTTCTCATCGTAAGAAGGGCTGGGAGCCGGTGACCGAGCAGGCTATCCGCGCTTTGGTGGCGCGGTCGTCGCCGATGGTGGCGATCTTGTGGGGTCGTGACGCGGCCACTCTCGCGCCGATGCTGGGCGACACACCGATCATCGAATCAGCGCACCCGTCACCGCTTTCGGCTTCGCGCGGGTTCTTCGGTTCGCGCCCGTTCAGTCGTGCGAACGAACTCTTGACCGGACTCGGAGCTGACCCGGTGGACTGGAATCTGGGCTGATCGATCAGCGTCTGCACTCACCCGGCATGCCGAACGTCGTGACACGACATTCGGCATGCCAGCTGACTAGGCCTGCTTTGCGGAAGTGAAATCGGGCCGACGCTTGTCGACGAACGCGTCGACGCCCTCGCGTCCGATCGGGCTGTTCGCTGCGATGGCGATGGACGCGGCTTCGGCGTCGAGTTGCTCGGCGAGCGAGTTCGTCCGCGACGAACGCAGCAGTGCCTTGATTCCCGAGTACGACGTACTCGGTCCGTTGGCCAGAGCGCGGGCGAGGCGAGCTGCCTCTTCTTGGACCTCGTCGTCACCGACGAGTCGGGTGAGGATCCCCAGGCGGACGGCTTCGTCGCCACCGATCACCGAATCGTTGAGAAGAATCTCGCGAGCGCGTGCCACGCCGACGATGCGTGGAAGCGTCCACGACATTCCGCCGTCGGGGGTGAAACCGATGGAGGGGTACGCGGGGCGAAGCTTGGTGCCGGTGCCGCCGATTGCGACGTCGGCGAGGCAGACCAGGCTCATTCCGGCGCCGGCAGCCCATCCGTGGACCCCGGCCACCACTGGAGCGCTCGCAGCGTCGAGCGCGCGAACGAACACGTGGAAGACGCGGGCAACCTCGGCCACGTACTCGCCGCGGTCAGGGGCTGCGGCGAACGCACGGACGTTGCCGCCGGCACAGAAGTTTGCGCCTTCGCCGACCAGAAGGATGCTCCCGATGTCGTTTCCGACTGTCTCGAGCGCCTGCGCGCCCTGAACCAGTCCTTCGTCGTCGAGGGAGGTGCCGTTGGCGGCGGTGGAAATGGTGATGCGGAGTACGCCCTCGTCGAGGGTCACTTTGCTCAGGTCATCGATGGAAGTCACTCAACGCACATTACGGGTGTCCGACAGCCATACGAAACACGGGGACACATAGATACAGCCACATAGATACAGCTCTGCCCCCGTCACCGAAGTGACGGGGGCAGAGCCTGCAATAGTTTGTGCTCGGGCAATCAGCCCCGAGCGACCTTGCCTGCCTTCAGGCAGGAGGTGCACACGTTGACCTTACGGGTGTTACCCGGGGCAACCTCGGTACGAACAGACTGAATGTTCGGGTTCCAGCGACGATTGGTACGCCGGTGCGAGTGCGAGACCGACTTACCGAAGCCGGGCCCCTTGGCGCATACGTCGCAGACGGCAGCCATAGTCGCGAACTCCTTGTTAGAAATGAATATTGAAGTGGTTACCCTACACGGTAGGGCAGCCAGAATTACAATCCGAATATACTCGACTTCGAACCGATCCTTGACCGCTCACTGTGCAGTCGAACGTGAAAACAGTCAATCAGCAACAAACAAAGTGCAGCATTATTTCGTGTAGCCCGTTCGAGGCAACCGTGTAAGAGTAACCGCTTCCGGCCCGAATGGCCAAACCGCCCGGTAATGACGGTTGCGCAGAAGCGTCGGACTACCCTCGACTGCACCGATCACCGATCTCTTTTTCATCGTCAGTCTTTCCATCGTCGAGGGGAACCGTCAGTGGGGGAAGTGCAACGCGTCGCCGAGGAAGCGGAATCCGTCGCGGACGGACATCTGCTGCGGCGCTGGGCCCGCCGGGCGGTCGACAGCCTCCAGAAACGTCGCGGTGAGATCAACAGCCTCAACGTCTTTCCCATCCCTGATTCGGATACCGGCACCAATCTGCTGTTCACGATGCGGGCTGCACTCGATTCCGCCGAGACGATCGAGGACGACGTCCGCAGTGCGGGCCGCGTCGCCAACGCTCTGGCTCGGGGCGCCGTGTCCGGTGCTCGCGGTAATTCCGGAGTGATCCTCTCCCAGGTGATCCGGGGCATCGCCGAGAGCGTTCAAGGTGAGCACATCGACGGCCGAAGCTTCGCGAACTCGCTGACCACGGCGACGACGCTGGCCTCTCGGGCTGTCTCCGATCTGGTGGAAGGCACCATCGTCACGGTATTGCGTGCATCGGGAGAAGCAGCGCAGGAGTGCGTCGACACCAGGACACCGAGCGGCGAGGATCTTGCATCCGTGGTTGCCGCCGCTGCCGACGCCGCTGCGGTCGCACTGAACAAGACGCCGGAGCAACTGGACGTTCTCGCGTCCGCCGGGGTGGTCGATGCCGGGGGATTCGGTCTGGTTCTGATCCTCGACGCTTTTGTCGAGGTGCTGACCGGGAAGCCGCAGGTTCGCGAAGATCTGGGGACGCCGGACCCGAGGTCGAGCGCAGTTGTCGACGTCAGCGCATTCGATCACGATTGGGCTCACAAGAGCCCGATCGAATGTGGTGATCACTCGGAACAGGATTTCGAGGTCATGTACCTCGTCGACGACTCCGACGACGATCGCATGACGGCGCTGCGCACGCGGCTGTCCGTCCTCGGAGATTCGACGGTCATCGTCAGCGACGGTTTCGGCGGCTGGTCGGTGCACGTGCATTGCTGCGATGCCGGTGCAGCCGTGGAAGCCGGCCTCGAGGCCGGGAAGGTTCACGGTATTCGCATCAGCAGTTTTCTCGTCGACGAACGCGACCAGTTGGTGGCACGGGCGGAGAGGCGATTCCCCGGGGCCGGCGCGCGCGGCGTACTGGCCGTCGTTGCCGGTGACAGCGCGGCGGCGTTGTTCGAGAGTGAGGGTGCGACGGTTCTTCGGTGCGACGATGCGCCGGTGACACGCGCACAACTGCTCGGCCGCATTCGTCAGATGGAACGCAGCGAAGTTCTGGTGCTTCCGAACGGAGCTTTGACCGCTCAGGAACTCGTCGCAGTCAGTGCCGCTGCACGCGATCCGCTTCACCAGGTTCTGCTGCTGTCGACGTCGTCGATGGTCCAGGGCCTGGCAGCACTTGCCGTTCACGACCCTCAGCGCAACGTCGCCGACGACGGCTTCACGATGTCCGAGGCGGCGGCCGCCACGCGCTGGGGATCGTTGCGGATCGCGGTCGAGCGTTCGCTGACCTACGTCGGGACATGTGATCCGGGTGACGCGATCGGTCTGATGGGGCACGAGGTGGTGCTCATCGGTCCCGACGTCGCGGAGTCGAGTGCGCGACTGGTCGACCTCGCGCTCGGATCCGGCGGCGAACTCGTGACCCTACTCATGGGCGCAGACGCGCCGGACGACCTGGCCGGGCAGCTCGAGGCGCACGTCGTCGCGCACCACCCGGGCGTCGACGTGCTCGTCTATCAGGGTGATCAGCCGGGTGACCTGTTCCAGTTGGGTGTGGAGTGATCGAACCTGGTCTGTCGGTGACTGCTGATATACGAACACATGTGCTTACCGCGACACTGTGCTGGAGGAACTGATGGCGACGCTCGCCGACCCACTCGATCGGCTGCTGGGAAAGAAGACCGCGGACGCGCTCGACGAGGCATTCGAGATCCGCACCGTCGAGGACCTGCTGCGTCACTACCCACACCGGTACGCGTCGGCAGGCAAGGAACTCGCCGAGAAGGAGCCGCCCGAGGGTGAGCACATCACCATCATCGCGCGGGTGGCGTCGGCCGCCGTCGTGAAGATGAAGAACCGTCCGGGGCAGATGTTGCGAGTATCGCTGGCGACTGATTCGCAGACCGTCGACGTCACGTTCTTCAACCCGCAGAAGGTGCGGCACGTCATCAAGCCCGGCGTTCGGGCGATGTTCTCCGGGACGGTGAAGTACTTCCGCGGCAAGTGGTCTCTCACTCATCCGAGCTACCTGATTCTCCCGGAACCTCGTGTCGGCGAAGAGGATTCGGTAGTTCCGCTTGCATCCATCAAGGGAGCCGGTGACCTTGCGGGCCTGGCTCGCGCAAATCAGGATCCCGGCGCCGAACTCGATCTGTCCGTCTTCGACCGCGCGTTGATCCCGCTGTACCCGGCGACCCGCGAGGTCGAGAGCTGGACCATCATGCGGTGCGTGCGGCAAGTGCTCGACCAACTCGATCCGATCGAGGAGCCGTTGCCCGCCGAGACTCGGGCCGAGCACGGATTCATCGGTTTGGACGAGGCGCTGCGCACCGTTCACCTGCCAGATACCAAGGAAGACATCGAACGAGCACAGGATCGTCTGCGTTTCGACGAGGCGCTGTCTCTGCAGTTGGTCCTCGCGATGCGTCGTCACGACAATTCCGAGCGTGTGGCTCCGGCCTGCGCTCCGGTCGCCGGCGGGATCGCGGACCAGTTCGAGGAGATGCTCCCGTTCACTCTGACGGAGGGACAGCAAGCAGTCGCGGAGGAGATCTCCACCGACCTTGCCCGCCCACACCCGATGAGCCGCCTTCTTCAGGGCGAGGTCGGGTCAGGCAAGACGATCGTGGCTCTGCGCGCGATGCTGCAGGTCGTCGATGCGGGTTATCAGTGCGCGTTGCTCGCACCCACCGAGGTCCTGGCAAATCAGCACGCGCGATCACTGCGCAAGATGATGGGCTCGCTGGCTGCAGGTGGTGAACTCGGTTCTGCCGAACATTCCACCCGTATCGCCCTTCTTACCGGCTCGCTGCCAGTCGCTGCGAAGCGCGCAGCGCTGCTCGAAGCCGTGACCGGCGACGCCGGGATCGTCATCGGTACCCATGCGCTCATTCAGGACAACGTCGAGTTCTTCAACCTCGGCATGGTTGTCGTCGACGAGCAACACCGCTTCGGCGTCGAGCAACGTGATCAGTTGCGATCACGTGCCCGTGAAGGACTGAGTCCGCATCTGCTGGTGATGACGGCAACGCCGATTCCGCGAACCATCGCCATGACCGTGCTCGGCGACCTCGAGGTCTCGACCCTGCGAGAGCTTCCACGTGGGCGAACCCCGATCAAGAGCAGTGTCGTGCCCGCGAAGCAGAAGCCGCAGTGGGTCGATCGCGCATGGGAACGAATCCGTGAGGACGTCGCCGACGGCCGTCAGGCGTATGTCGTGTGCTCGCGGATCGGTGACGGCGAGCAGGGTGCAGGCGAAGACCAGTTCACCGAGGAGAAGCAGCCCGAGACCAAGTCGGCGGTCGACGTCTTCGAAGAGCTGTCGAGTGGTCCGCTGGCCGATCTGCGAGTCGGGTTGCTGCACGGTCGACTGCCTTCCGACGAAAAGGACGTCGTGATGAGCGCGTTCAACGTCGGTGACATCGACGTCCTCGTCTGTACGACCGTTGTCGAAGTCGGTGTCGACGTTCCGAACGCGACGGTGATGGTGATCGTCGACGCCGAGCGGTTCGGCGTCAGTCAGCTCCATCAGTTGCGTGGCCGCGTCGGTCGAGGGAAACACCAGGGACTGTGCATCCTCGTCACCGGAAGCAATCCCGGGGGACCGGCGTACGAGCGGCTCTCGGCGGTGGCAGCGACCAACGACGGGTTCGAACTGGCTCAACTCGACCTCGCGACCAGACGTGAAGGAGACATCCTCGGTGCGGCGCAGTCGGGCACAACCTCGAATCTGCGGCTGCTTTCCCTCATGGCCCATGGAGACATCCTCGAGTCCGCCAGGGAGTTCGCTCAGGGAATCGTCGACTCCGATCCGTCGCTCGACGGTCATCCCGCCCTCGCGTCCATGGTGACCGCTGCCCTGGACTCCGACCGGATCGAGTACCTCGAGAAGTCGTGAAGGGTATGACGACAAGCTGAAATCGAATAGCACGAGGACCGCCGGGTTGGTTTCTCGATTCAGTCCGAAATATGAGACTCCGCATGTAGACGCAAGATGAAATCGGGGTAGTTTTCTCGAATGTTCTCCAAAGTGCTCGTCGCGAACCGCGGCGAAATTGCGATCCGTGCCTTCCGCGCCGCCTACGAACTAGGTGCCGGAACCGTCGCGGTGTTCCCGTACGAGGATCGGAATTCGATCCACCGTCTCAAGGCAGACGAGAGCTACCAGATCGGGGAGAAGGGTCACCCCGTTCGCGCGTATCTCTCGGTCGAGGAAATCGTCGCCGCCGCCAAGAGCGCCGGAGCCGACGCCATCTACCCCGGTTACGGCTTCCTCTCCGAGAACCCGGACTTGTCGGCGGCGTGTGCCGAGGCAGGCATCAAGTTCGTCGGCCCGTCCGCCGAGATCCTCGAGTTGACCGGAAACAAGGCTCGGGCCATCGCAGCGGCAAAGGCCGCCGGTCTCCCGGTGCTCGCGTCTTCGGAGCCGTCAGCGGACATCGACGAGTTGCTCGCGGCCGCCGAGGACATGACCTTCCCGCTCTTCGTCAAGGCTGTCGCAGGCGGCGGTGGGCGCGGAATGCGCCGTGTTGCGGAGCGCTCACAGCTCAAGGAATCGATCGAAGCCGCAGCGCGCGAAGCGGAATCGGCCTTCGGCGATTCGACGGTCTTCCTCGAGCAGGCCGTCATCGACCCGCGGCACATCGAAGTGCAGATCCTCGCCGACGAGCAGGGCAACGTCATCCACCTCTTCGAGCGTGACTGCTCGCTGCAACGTCGCCACCAGAAGGTGATCGAGCTCGCTCCGGCGCCCAATCTCTCGGAAGAGTTGCGCGCCAAGATCTGTGCCGACGCCGTCGCCTTCGCGAAGGAGATCGGATACACGTGCGCGGGCACCGTCGAGTTCCTTCTCGACAAGCGCGGCAACCACGTCTTCATCGAGATGAACCCGCGAATTCAGGTCGAGCACACCGTCACCGAAGAAGTGACGGACGTGGACCTGGTCCAGTCGCAGCTCAAGATCGCGTCCGGTTCGACGCTTGCAGAACTTGGTCTGTCACAGGAGACGATCAAGCTTCGCGGCGCGGCGCTGCAGTGCCGCATCACGACCGAGGATCCGGCAAACGGATTCCGCCCGGACACCGGCCGTATCACCGCGTACCGCACCCCGGGCGGAGCCGGTATCCGCTTGGACGGTGGCGCCACACTCGGCGCCGAGGTCGGAGCGTACTTCGATTCCATGCTGGTCAAACTCACTTGTCGCGGTCGCGACCTCGAAGCCGCTGTGGCGCGAGCTCGCCGCGCGGTCACCGAGTTCCGCATTCGTGGTGTCTCGACCAACATTCCGTTCCTGCAGGCGGTTCTCGACGACCCGGACTTCCGGGCCGGACGTGTGACGACCTCCTTCATCGAGGAACGTCCTCAGTTGCTGACTCTGCGTTCTTCGGCAGACCGCGGCACGAAGATCCTGACCTACCTCGCGGATGTGACGGTCAACAAGCCTCACGGTGAGCGGCCCTCGGCGGTGTACCCGCAGGACAAGCTGCCCAAGATCGATCTTTCGACGCCTCCTCCTGCCGGTAGCCGTCAGCGCCTGCTCGAACTCGGACCCGAAGGTTTCGCGAAGGCACTGCGTGAGCAGAAGGCCGTCGGCGTCACCGACACCACCTTCCGTGACGCGCACCAGTCGTTGTTGGCCACGCGAGTTCGAACCAGCGGACTGCTCGGAGTTGCCGGGCACGTTGCGCGGTTGACGCCGGAACTGCTCTCGATCGAAGCCTGGGGCGGCGCGACCTACGATGTGGGACTTCGCTTCCTGCACGAGGATCCGTGGTACCGGCTTGCCGCACTGCGTGAGGCGATTCCCAACATCTGCCTCCAGATGCTTCTTCGCGGTCGAAACACGGTGGGCTACACGCCGTATCCCGAAAAGGTCACGCGCGCATTCGTTCAGGAAGCCACCGACACCGGCATCGACATCTTCCGAATCTTCGACGCGCTCAACAACGTCGACCAGATGCGCCCTGCCATCGACGCGGTGCGTGAGACCGGAACGGCCCTCGCGGAGGTGGCGCTGAGCTACACCGGTGATCTGTCGGATCCGAACGAAACTCTGTACACGCTCGACTACTACCTGAAGTTGGCCGAAGAGATCGTCGATGCCGGCGCTCACGTGCTCGCGATCAAGGACATGGCAGGCCTGCTGCGCGCTCCGGCAGCTACCAAGCTGGTGACCGCGCTACGCAGCAACTTCGATCTGCCGGTTCACGTTCACACGCACGACACTCCCGGTGGACAGCTGGCGACGTACTTCGCCGCTTGGCAGGCGGGCGCCGACGCAGTCGACGGTGCTTCCGCGGCACTGGCCGGAACCACCAGCCAGCCTGCGCTCTCGGCCATCGTCGCCGCTGCCGCGCACTCCGAGTTCGACACCGGACTGAACCTGCAGAACGTGTGCGACCTCGAGCCGTACTGGGAGGCGCTGCGAAAGGTGTACGCGCCGTTCGAATCCGGATTGCCGGCGCCGACGGGTCGCGTGTACACGCACGAGATTCCGGGAGGCCAGCTCTCCAACCTCCGGACCCAGGCCGTTGCTCTCGGTCTCGGCGACCGGTTCGAAGAGGTCGAAGCCAAGTACGCCGACGCGGACCGCATGCTCGGGCATCTCGTGAAGGTGACGCCGTCGTCGAAGGTCGTCGGCGACCTCGCCCTCCACCTTGTCGGCGCCGGCGTGCCTTCGGAGGAGTTTGCCGCAGATCCGGCGAAGTTCGACATTCCCGACTCCGTGGTGGGCTTCCTGCGCGGTGAACTCGGTACGCCTCCCGGTGGTTGGCCGGAACCGTTCCGCAGCAAGGCACTCGAAGGACGTGGCCAGGCCAAGCCCGAAGCGACGTTGTCCGCTGAGGACGAGGTGCTGCTCGAGGGCTCGTCGAAGGACCGTCAGGCGACGCTGAATCGTCTGCTGTTCCCCGGCCCGACAAAGGAATTCCTCGAACACCGCGAGAAGTACGGTGACACGTCGCGGCTTTCGGCGAACCAGTTCTTCTACGGTTTGCGGCGCGGCGACGAACACCGCGTCGAGTTGGCTCCCGGCGTTGAGCTGATCATCGGTCTCGAAGCGATCTCCGAGCCCGACGAGCGCGGCTACCGCACTGTCATGTGCATCCTGAACGGTCAATTGCGCCCGGTCTCGATCCGCGATCGCTCCATTGCCAGTGACGTACCGGTGGCGGAGAAGGCCGACAAGAACAACCCGGGCCACGTGGCGGCACCGTTCGCGGGCGTCGTGACGCTCGCGGTGAAGGAAGGCCAGAAGATCGAGGCCGGCGACACCGTGGCCACGATCGAAGCAATGAAGATGGAAGCGGCGATCACCTCGCCGCGCGCCGGCGTCGTCTCTCGGATCGCGATCAGCGCCGTCCAACAGGTCGAGGGCGGAGACCTGCTGGTAGTCGTCTCGACGGGGGAGAGCGCCGCAGAGTGACACGCATCATCTCGGGACTCGCGGGCGGTCGACGCCTGCGAGTCCCGCCGAGCGGCACCCGTCCGACGTCGGATCGGGTTCGTGAGGCGCTGTTCAGTGCTCTCGAAGCGCGCATCGATCTCGAAGGGTGCGCGGTTCTCGACCTCTTTGCGGGTTCGGGTGCTCTCGGCCTCGAGGCGCTCTCGCGGGGAGCCGAGCACGTTGTTCTCGTGGAATCGGATGCCAAGGCTGCTGCCGTCATCAAGGCGAACATCGGCACTGTCGCGTTGCCTGGGGCGACGGTTCGCGCCGCTCCGGTTGCGGCCGTGGTCTCGGGTCCGAGCGCGCGTGAATACGACATCGTGATCGCGGACCCACCGTATGCGGTGACCGACGAGGCCGTCGTGTCCATGCTCACCGATCTGCAGGCCAACAAATGGGTGGGGGAGGGCACGATCGTGGTACTCGAACGATCGTCGCGCTCGCCGGAGACCGTGTGGCCTCAGGGCTACGAGCCGATCAAGGCCAAGAACTACGGTGAAGCCCGCATCGAGCTGGCCACCTGCTACGGTCTGGACTCATGACTGGCGCCGTCTGCCCCGGATCCTTCGACCCTGTGACAAACGGTCACCTCGACGTAATCGGAAGAGTTGCTGCGCAATTCGACGAGGTCGTGGTCACCGTGCTGATCAACAAGAGCAAGCGTGGCATGTTCACGATCGACGAGCGGATCGAGATGCTCGAAGACGCGACGAGTCACCTGCCCAACGTTCGCGTCACGTCGTGGCACGGATTGTTGGTCGACTACGCGAAACAAGAAGGCCTCAGCGCGATCGTCAAGGGTCTGCGCGGCGCGAACGACTTCGATTACGAGCTGCAGATGGCTCAGATGAATCAGAAGCTCACGGGCGTCGACACACTGTTCGTCGCCACGAATCCGACGTACAGCTACCTGTCGAGTTCTCTGGTGAAGGAAGTCGCGACTTTCGGCGGCGACGTCTCCGACATGTTGCCGGCCAAAGTGCATTCTCGGCTACTCGCACGTATCGCCGAGCGAGCAGCCGAAAACAGCTGATCCCCGACACACCGACCACGACGACACCCCGTTGGCCGTTCTTCCGGCAAACTTGGACAGGAACGGGCACAGGTCCGAGTGGACCGGTGACGATGTGGGCCGATTTCGGCCGGTAGAGATTGGGGTTGCTTGTGTACCGCGTATTCGAGGCACTGGACGAACTGGTCGCAATTGTCGAAGAGGCGCGCGGTGTTCCCATGACCGCAGGGTGTGTTGTGCCTCGCGGTGACGTACTCGAGCTACTCGACGACGTCCGGGACGCAATTCCGAGCGAGCTGGACGACGCTCAGGACGTCCTCGATCATCGCGACAAATTGGTCGGTGACGCGCGAGCAAACGCCGAGAAGACGGTCAGCAGCGCCAATGCCGAGGCAACCTCGACTGTGGAGAACGCACGCGACGACGCCGACCGGATTCTGTCCGATGCCAAGGCTCAGGCCGATCGCATGGTTGCCGAAGCGCGTGCGCACGCCGATCAGTTGGTCGAGGACGCCGAAGCAGAAGCGGAACGGACCGTCACCGACGGCCGTCGTGAGTACGAGGCCGTCACCGGACGGGCGCGTGCCGAGGCCGATCGGATGATCGAGTCCGGCCAGGCCTCGTACGAACATTCGGTGGCGGAGGGAACGGCGGAGCAGGCTCGTCTGGTGTCGCAGACCGAGGTTGTCCAGTCAGCTCACGCGGAATCCGCGCGAGTGATCGACGCCGCTCATGCCGAGTCCGACAGGATGCGTTCAGAGTGTGACCTGTACGTGGACACCAAGTTGGCCGAGTTCGAAGAGTTCCTCACCGGAACGGTTCGATCGGTCGGGCGTGGTCGTCAACAGCTTCGAACGGGTTCGGGGGTTCCCGACTACCAGGACGACGATCGTCGTTCCGAGCGGCGCCGATAGAGCAGACAAGTCAGTCGAGGGTGGGTCGTCCGATATGGGGCGGCCCACTTTTTCGTGGATCGAATTGGGATTTGCCTTGTAGCTGCCGTATTGTGGAGTGGTTGCCCATACCAGTTTCAACAGTTAGGTGAGTTCTCTTTGTCAACGCATCGTCGTAGTTCGTCGCATCAGTCAAGTGATGCGGGATTTTTGCTGGACACGGTCAAGCTCGGTCGTCGTCCAGGGTCGATGCGTACCGTCGAGAGAACAATTCAGTCCCCGAACCGTATCGGTCTCGATCTGATCGCGATCGAAGCGGGCGCGGACATAGATCTCGATCTTCGTCTCGAAGCAGTGTCCGAAGGCGTTCTCGTCACCGGAAACGTGCACGCACCCACCAAGGGTGAATGCTCGCGGTGCCTTGAACCTTTCACCGACACCGTGGACATCTATCTCACGGAGTTGTTCGCTTACCCGGACAGCACCACCGAGGAGACGACGGAAGAGGGAGAGGTCTACGCGGTCGAAGACGACGAAATCGACCTCGAACCGGTCATCGTCGATGCAGTCGGGCTGGCGCTTCCGCTCCAGCCTCTGTGCAGTGACGATTGCCTGGGATTGTGCTCAGAATGTGGCATTCGCCTGGCGATTGCGGAATCTGGGCATGGGCATGACATACTTGATCCTCGCTGGGCTGGTCTCGCGGCCAAATTTGGCGTGGAATCAAACACCAGCGAAAATCTTGTGATCACCGAAGCCGAGGAGAAGTAGAAGTGGCTGTCCCCAAGCGCAAAATGTCGCGATCCAACACGCGGTCGCGTCGTAGCCAGTGGAAGACCACTGTGCCCACCCTCGTTACCTGCCCCAACCGTGGCTGTGGCGAGCAGACCCTTCCCCACATCGCATGCCCGTCATGCGGTACTTACAAGGGCCGCCAGGTAACCGCTGCTGTCTAGTTCTCCCCGGAGAAAGACTATGACGAGCGAAAATACAGTTTCAGCCGCCGGCGGCGAGGGCAATCACGACAAGCTCCTCGCCGCTGTCGGCGTAGATATAGAGCCCGGTCTTCTGACCCTGGCTCTCACGCACCGCTCGTACGCGTACGAGAACGGCGGACTGCCCACGAACGAGCGCCTCGAGTTCCTCGGGGATTCCGTTCTCGGCGTCACGGTGACCGAAAATCTCTACCTGTCCCACCCGGACAAATCCGAAGGTGATCTGGCGAAGATCCGTGCCAGCGTGGTCAACATGCATGCACTCGCCGAGGTTGCCAGGACTCTGGGTGAAGGTGGACTCGGAGCACACCTGCTGCTGGGTAAGGGCGAGGAAATGACGGGCGGCCGTGACAAGCCGTCCATTCTCGCCGACGGTATGGAGTCGATTCTCGGCGCCATCCACCTGCAGCACGGCATCGAGACTGCGCGACGCGTCGTCCTCGATCTGTTCGACGATCTCCTCACTCGCGCACCGCTTCTGGGCGCGGGTCTGGATTGGAAGACGAGTCTGCAGGAACTGACCGCAGAACACGGTGCCGGAGTTCCCGTTTACGAGATCACCGCCACCGGACCCGATCACGACAAGGAATTCACGGCCACCGTTCTCATCAGTGGCAAACCCTTGGGTGTCGGTGTCGGTCGTTCCAAGAAGGAAGCCGAGCAGAAGGCAGCAAGTTCGGCATGGAAGACGATGTCGGAGAATGCCGCTGCTACCGCAGTCGCTGCTGACGACACGCCTGATCTTGCCGGCTGAGTTCACTCTTGCCTGAGCTTCCCGAAGTCGAAGTCGTTCGCCGCGGCCTACAGTCTCATGCTGTAGGTGCGGCGATCGAGGCCGTCGAGGTACTCCATCCCCGCGCGATCAGGCGCCACATTCTCGGTTCCGAGGACTTGATCGGCCAACTCACCGGGCAGACCATCGCTTCGGCAGAGCGTCGCGGCAAGTACCTGTGGCTGGTTCTCGAGCCTGCCGGTGTCGGACTGGTGGTTCATCTCGGGATGAGCGGGCAGATGCTGGTCCAACCCCCGACAGTCGACTGGGAAAAGCACCTACGCATTCGGTTGGCCCTCGATTCCGGGGCCGATCTTCGATTCGTCGATCAGCGGACCTTCGGTGGCTGGTCGATTTCACCCCTCGTCGAGGTCGACGGAACGATGCTGCCCGAGTCGGTGGCGCACATCGCTCGCGATCCCATGGATGCGGCGTTCGATCTCGAATCCGTCGTGAAAGTCCTGCGGGGCAAGCACACCGAGATCAAGCGCGCGATTCTCGACCAGACGGTGGTCTCCGGAATCGGAAACATCTACGCCGACGAATCATTGTGGCGCGCCAAGATTCACGGCAACCGAATCGCCGAAACGCTTACCAGGCCCAAACTTCGAGAACTGTTGACCGCGGCACACTCGGTGATGGGTGAAGCGCTCGATCAGGGCGGTACGTCCTTCGACGCGCTGTACGTGAACGTCAACGGGGAATCGGGCTACTTCGACCGGTCGCTGTCGGCGTACGGGCAGGAAAATCTCCCGTGCCCGCGATGCGGCGCGCCGATCAAGCGTGAGAAGTTCATGAATCGATCGTCGTTCAGTTGCCCGCGGTGCCAGCCGACCCCGTGGGCCCGGCGAATCGCCTAGGTCTCCCGCCCCTTCGGTTCGGCGGAATGGCAAGATTGCGTCATGGCTGAACAGACTCCCGACACCACTGCAACCGCCCCGGCTCACACGGAGCTTTGGGTCGAACGAACCGGAACCCGCCTCTACACCGGCAAGAGTTCGCGCGGCGCAGAGGTTCTCATCGGCTCCGAATCGGTGCCAGGAGTCTTCACGCCCGGCGAACTCCTCAAAATTGCACTGGCCGCATGCACCGGGATGAGCTCCGACTTCCCGATCTCGCGCCGGCTCGGTGACAACTACGACGCGACGGTCCGAGTGTCCGGAGCCGCCGATCGTGAAAACGAGGTCTACCCGCAGCTCGACGAGGTCCTCGAGCTCGATCTCAGCGAGTTGGATGCCGAGGCACAGCAGCGCCTCATCACTCTCGTCGAGCGTTCCGTGGACAAGGTATGCACGGTCGGGCGCACGCTCAAGGCCGGAACCAAGGTCACTCTGTCGTTCGACACGGAAGCCTGATGTTCCGCGCCGGCAGCGTTGTCGCTGCGATCGCACTGGGTTCCGTTGTGGCGCTGAATGCTCCAGCGCAGGCCTCGGTCCCGGCCGACGGCTCGGCCGGTAGTTGCGGCACATGGACGTCGAGCGTCGTGACGACTGGTGCCGGAATGCTCGAGAACCTCGAATTCGACGGCAACGGATCGATGGTGTTGTCGCAGTCGGCTCTGATCGGGCCGGGTGCACTGCTGAAAGTGGCGCCGGACGGAACACGGACAACTTTGGTCGGTGACGTCACCGGACCTGGCGGTCTGGTCGCGCGTGAGGGATCCGTGTACTTCACCACGGGCAACTCGACTGTCTCGGGACTGTTCGGAATCGCCGACGGCAGCCTCCGCAAGGTCGACGTCGCAGACGGGTCGGTGACAACGATCGCCGACGGTCTGGTGATGCCGAACGGGCTTGTGCAGCTGGACGATAACCGTTTCCTCACTGCCCGCACACTCACCAGGCCGGGGCTCACGGTCGTCAACAGTGACGGAAGCAGTTCGATCGTTCGTGAAGACCTCGGCACCGTCGACGGCCTCGCACGCTCCGGTTCGACGATCTACGTGAGCACGACCTTCGACATGGTCACCGCCGTCCACATCCTCGACGCAAACGATCTGGGCGGGCCGGTGCGAACGATCACGCTCCCCGGGTTCGGTCCGGCAAACATGGCGGACGATCTGACCGTCGGACCGGACGGCGCGTTGTACGTCGCATTCAATGCAGGCGGCAAAGTTGTTCGCGTCGATCCGGATTCGGGATCTTCGTGTGAGATCGCCTCGGGTCTGCCGTTCACATCTGCGGTCAAGTTCGGCGCCGGACCGGGCTGGGATCCCAACGCGCTCTACACCACCGGATTCCTGGGTGACGTTCACCGTCTCGAACGTGTGGCGGGCTGAGCGTCATGGCTGAAGCAGCGCCTGTGCGGTTGACGGCGTGGGTTCACGGATACGTTCAAGGCGTCGGGTTCCGGTGGTGGACCAGGGCCCGCGCTCTCGAACTCGGATTGATCGGATATGCGTCCAATCAGCGTGACGGTCGAGTGCTCGTCGTGGCGGAAGGCCAACGCACGCAGCTCGAGCGATTGGTGGAGCTGCTGCGCTCCGGCACTACCCCGGGCACGGTGGATCTCGTGGTCGACAGCTGGGACACCGCCAGGGGCGACCTGACAGGGTTCGTCGAACGCTGACCGGTTTGGCGGTAAAGTTTCCCCCCATGCACCTCAAGAGTCTGACACTCAAGGGATTCAAATCCTTTGCGTCGGCAACGACTCTTCGGTTCGAGCCGGGAATTACCTGTGTGGTCGGCCCGAACGGCTCGGGTAAATCCAACGTCGTCGATGCGTTGACCTGGGTGATGGGCGAGCAGGGCGCCAAGGCCCTGCGCGGCGGCAAGATGGAAGATGTCATCTTTGCCGGCACCTCCGGCCGCGCGCCGCTGGGCCGCGCCGAGGTGACCTTGACCATCGACAACGCCGACGGGGCGCTCCCGATCGAGTACTCCGAGGTGTCGATCACGCGCCGCATGTTCCGCGACGGCGCGGGGGAGTACGAGATCAACGGCTCGTCCTGCCGTCTGATGGACGTCCAGGAACTGCTCAGCGACTCCGGCATCGGCCGCGAAATGCATGTCATCGTCGGGCAGGGACGGCTCGCCGCGATCCTCGAATCCCGTCCCGAAGATCGACGCGCCTTCATCGAAGAAGCCGCGGGAGTCCTCAAACATCGCCGCCGCAAGGAAAAAGCGGTGCGCAAACTCGATTCCATGCAGGCCAATCTCGCTCGCCTCAGTGACCTCACCGCGGAACTGCGTCGGCAACTCAAACCGCTGGGACGCCAAGCCGAGGTTGCTCGGCGAGCACAGACGGTCCAGGCTGACCTGCGTGATGCAAAGATGCGTCTGGCCGCTGACGATCTGGTGACCCGTCGAAACCAGTTGAACGACCAGGCACAGGACGAGAAAGCGGCCCGTGAACAGCACAACCAGGTGGCGGCTGCGCTCGACGAGGCCAACCTCGAACTCGGGCGCCAGGAGCAAGCTCTCGCTCGTCTGACTCCGGGATCGGAAGCCGCTGCGCAGAGTTGGTTCCAGCTTTCCGCGCTTGCCGAACGCGTGAACGCCACTGTGCGCATCGCCCGCGAGCGTGCGCGTCATCTCGACTCCGAACCCGTCGGCAACCGCGGCCAGGACCCGGACGAGATGGAGGCGCGCGCCGAACGTCTTGCTGCCGAGGAGGCCGAACTCCTCGAAGGCGTCGAAATCGCGCGAGCGGCCTCGGAAGCTGCTCGGGACCAGCTCGCAGCCACCGAAGATGCTGCAGCAGAAGCGGAACGGGCGCACATGGCGGAAGTTCGTGCCGTCGCCGACCGCCGTGAAGGTCTTGCTCGACTCTCCGGTCAGGTCGACACTCTGCGTACCCGCGTCGAATCCGTCGACGCGGAAGTGTCTCGGCTGACCGAGGCGATCGACGAGGCTCGTCTGCGTGGCGATGCCGCACAGGCCGAGTTCGACACGGTGCAAGAAAGCATCGGGGACCTCGACGCCGGTGAAGTCGGCCTCGATACCAATCACGAACGCGCCATCGAGGCTCTCGAGATGATCGACGCGCGCGTCGAAGAGCTTCGTGAGGAAGAAAAAACGAGCGGGCAACGCATCGCTTCGCTCCGGGCGCGCATCGAGGCACTGTCGATGGGTTTGCAGCGCAAGGACGGTGGCGGCTGGCTGCTCGAACACCGCGGCGACGACGGCATCACCTCGCTGGTCGGATTGATTCACGTCGAACCCGGCTACGAGGCCGCGATCGCTGCCGCGATGGGGCCGGCGGCGGACGCCGTCGTGGCGCAGTCGCTGGACTCTGCTCGTTCCGCTGTCACAGCACTGGCCGATCAGGACGGTGGACGTGCATCACTGATCGTGAGCGGTGAACCGGCGATCAAGCGCGAGGCCGAGATCGCGCCGGGTAGTCGTCCGGCCGTCGACGTCATCGACTGCCCTGACGAGTTGCGTGCCGGATTGACCGCCATCCTCGATGGCGTCGTCCTGGTCGAGACTCTCGATGACGCGATTCGAGTTGTTGCTGACCACAAGGGAATTCGCGCAGTGACGCGTTCCGGCGATCTGCACGGTTCGGGGTGGATGATCGGTGGCTCGGATCGGCAACCGAGCACGCTCGAGGTGCAGGCGGCGATCGACGCGTCAGCAGCGGAACTGGCGGCAACGGAGAGCCGATCCGAGGAACTCGACGCGGCGCTGTCCGGCGCTCTGGCCGAACAGGCCGCTCGACGCGAGACCGCGGAGCAAACTTTGGCCGCGCTCAACGAGTCGGACGCTGCCATGTCCGCCATCTACGAGCAGTTGGGCAGATTGGGGCAGGCAGCACGAGTCGCCCACGCGGAATCCGAGCGGTTGACCGCCCAGCGAGTGCGTGCCGAGGAGGGCCGCGGTGAGTCGCTGACAAAGCTCGCGGATCTGGAGGAACGTCTGCGCGTCGCCGAAACCGACGGCAGTGCACCGGGACACGGTGCGGAATCGACCGCTGCCGATCGCGAAATGGCCGCAGCAGCGCTCGCCGAAGTGCGCATCGTCGAAATGGATGCTCGCCTTGCCGTGCGCACCGCCGAAGAGCGTGCGGAATCCGTACGCGGAAAGGCTGATTCGCTTCGCCGCGCCGCGGCCGCCGAACGAGAAGCGCGGATCCGCGCCGAACGGGCTCTGCGCGCCAGGGCGCACGCTGCGGAGGTCGCAGCTGCCGTGGCCGAATCGGGACAGCGTGTGGCGGCCGAACTCGAGACCGTCGTCGCCGCGGCTCTTGCTCACCGTGACGAGTTGGCTCGGGCCCGCACCGAGTGCACGGCCAAGCTGGATCAGGTCCGCGAGACAGTCCGAGCACTGACCGGACAACTCGCTTCGCTCACCGACGCCGTCCACCGCGACGAGGTAGCGAAGGCACAGGCAGCGCTGCGCATCGAACAACTCGAGGAGTCGATCCTCGATCAGTACGGTATCGGCCTCGACGATCTGATCGCCGAGTACGGGCCCGAGGTCGAACTGCCGCCGACCGCTCTCGAAATCGAGGAGTACGAGCAGGCCAAGGAGCGTGGGGAGCAGGTCACCGCCCCCGCTCCGCTTCCGTACGACCGCGCGACTCAGGAACGGCGCGCCAAGCGGGCCGAGAAGGACCTCGCCACCCTCGGCAAGGTCAATCCGCTGGCGCTCGAGGAATTCGCAGCTCTCGAGGAGCGGTACACCTTCCTCTCCACTCAGCTCGAGGACGTCAAGACCGCACGCAAGGACCTTCTTGCTGTGGTCGCAGACGTCGACGCACGAATTCTGCAGGTGTTCACCGAGGCCTATGCCGACGTCGAGCGTGAGTTCGTGGGAGTGTTCGAGAAATTGTTTCCCGGGGGAGAAGGGCGGCTGGTCCTCACCGATCCCTCGGACATGCTCACCACCGGCATCGAAGTCGAGGCGCGTCCGCCCGGTAAGAAGGTCAAACGGTTGTCGTTGCTGTCGGGCGGCGAGAAGTCGTTGACCGCGGTGGCCATGCTGGTCGCGATCTTCCGGGCACGCCCGTCCCCGTTCTACGTGATGGACGAAGTCGAGGCGGCGTTGGACGACACCAACCTGCGGCGGCTGATCGGACTCTTCGAACAATTGCGGGAGAAGTCGCAGTTGATCGTGATCACTCACCAGAAACCGACGATGGAAATCGCCGATGCGTTGTACGGCGTCAGCATGCGCGGCGACGGCATCACCACCGTGATTTCGCAGCGACTTCGCGGTCAAGACATGGCCTCGACGTAAGCCCTGCTCACTTTCCGGGTCGGAGCCTGAAACAATGGGCCGGTGACTACCCAGGCTTGGATCATCATCGCGGCTGTAGCGGCCGTACTACTCGTCGTTCTCGTTGCCGGATTCCTGCGCTACCGCAAGGGGCAGGTATCGCTGAAGGCGCCCGAGACGAAGCCGGAGCTCGGCGCCCCCGAGAAGGACAAGTCAGGCGGCTACAAGGCCGGTGGCGGGTTCAACTTCAGTCAGGGGTCGACGGCAACGGCGCCACCTCCGGTGGTTCCGACGCCGCCGGTCGCCGAGATGCCGCCCGTCGTCGAAGAACCTGTCGTCGAAAAACCGATCGTCGAAGAACCGGTTGCGGAGAAGCCGGCCGTTGTCGAGGAGCCGGTTGTCGAAGAACCCGCTGTTGTCGAGGAACCGGTTGTCGAAGAGCCGGTAATCGAAAAGCCGGTCGTAGAAGAACCAGCGGTAGCAGAACCTGTTGTCGAAGAACCTGTCGTTCCCGAACCTGTCGTCGTTCCCGCGCCAGTCGAGCCTGCACCGCGCGTGCTGGACGAGATCGACCCGACCGAGGGTCGGTTGGACCGACTGCGCGGGCGCCTTTCCCGCTCGCAGTCAGCAGTCGGCAAGAGCTTGCTGGGTCTGCTCGGTGGCGGCGATCTGGACGAGGACTCGTGGGAAGAAGTCGAGGACACCCTCCTCATCGCAGACCTCGGCTCCGCGACCACGGAAAAAGTCGTCACGAAGCTTCGTGAGCAGATGGCGGCCCGCAGCGTCCGGACCGAGGCTGCCGCCCGCGCCCTTCTGCGCGAGGTGTTGATCGCCGAACTGCGTCCCGAACTGGACCGCTCCATCCGCGCATTGCCGCACGATGATCACCCGGCTGTTCTGCTCGTCGTCGGCGTCAACGGGACCGGCAAGACAACGACCACCGGCAAGCTGGCTCGCGTGCTCGTCGCCGACGGTCGTCGCGTCGTGCTCGGTGCCGCGGACACGTTCCGCGCCGCCGCCGCCGATCAGCTCCAGACGTGGGCCGAGCGTGTCGGCGCTGAAGTTGTTCGTGGCAAGGAGGGTGGCGATCCCGCTGCGATTGCCTTCGACGCGGTCTCACGGGGCATCGCGGACGGCGTCGACGTGGTCCTGATCGACACCGCCGGCCGTCTGCACACCAAGACCGGTCTGATGGACGAGCTCGGCAAGGTCAAGCGGGTTATCGAGAAGAAGGCCTCGGTCGACGACGTTCTGCTGGTTCTCGATGCGACGGTCGGCCAGAACGGACTGGCGCAGGCTCGAGTGTTCGCGGAGGTCGTGGACATCACCGGCGTCGTACTGACCAAGCTGGACGGAACCGCCAAGGGCGGAATCGTCTTCCAGGTTCAGCATGAACTGGGTGTGCCGGTGAAGTTGGTCGGTCTCGGTGAAGGTGCCGACGACCTGGCGCCCTTCGAGCCGGGTGCGTTCGTCGACGCCCTCCTGGGCTGACGCCCCCGTGCGCCTTTTTGGTAGTTCGAACTACCAAAAAGGCGCACAGGGACGGTAGAACTCCCTGGCGAAACCTGTTTGCAACAAAGTTGGGCAATTGGTTCACGTCTGCGAAACGCGACAGCGCCATGGACGAAACACCAGCCCAGCACTCTTCTCCTTAACGACGTGCTGCCCGGCACGTGCGACTAGGAGGTAGTAAGTGAGTACCGACGATTTGTTGGCGAACTCCGGTAACGCCGCATGGATGCTGATGGCTGCATCTCTGGTCTTGCTGATGACACCCGGCCTCGCTTTCTTCTACGGCGGGATGTCTCGGTCCAAGTCCGTCCTGAACATGATGATGATGTCCTTCGGGGCCATGGCCGTCATCGGCGTCATCTACGTTCTGTGGGGATGGTCGATGTCCTACGGCACCGAGAACATCGGGGGCATTTTTGCCAACCCGTTCGAGTTCTTCGGCCTCAAGAACAGCATCACCGATGCTGACGGCAACTTCATCGCCGGCGCCTGGGGCTACCCCAACGTCATCGACATCGCGTTCCAGGTGACATTCGCGATCATCACCACCGCCCTCATCAGTGGTGCCCTGGCCGAGCGGGTCAAGTTCGGCACCTGGCTCCTGTTCTCGGGTATCTGGGTCACCGTCGTCTACTTCCCGCTCGCACACATGGTGTGGGGCGGCGGACTCCTCTCGGGCTCCGAGGACGGCATCGCGGCAAAGCTCTTCGGCACCACGGTCAACGACGACGGAGTCACCGTCGCCAACGTCGCTCCGATCGACTTCGCCGGTGGCACAGTCGTTCACATCAACGCGGGTATGGCCGGTCTGGTCCTCGCACTCATCGTCGGCAAGCGTCTCGGCTTCGGCAAGACCGCCTTCCGTCCGCACAACCTGCCCTTCGTGATGCTCGGCGCCGCACTCCTCTGGTTCGGTTGGTTCGGCTTCAACGCCGGCTCGGCATTCGCCGCCGACGGTAACGCCGGTCTCGCCTGGGTCAACACGACCACCGCGACGTGTGCCGCAGTCCTGGCCTGGCTCGCTACCGAGCGTATTCGTGACGGCCACGCCACCAGCCTCGGCGCAGCGTCCGGTGCGGTCGCCGGTCTGGTCGCCATCACCCCTGCTGCCGGTGCGCTCAACCCGGTCGGTTCCATCTTCCTCGGCGCAATAGCCGGCATCCTGTCCGCTCTCGCAGTCGGCCTGAAGTTCCGCTTCGGCTTCGACGACTCGCTCGACGTCGTCGGTGTTCACCTTGTCTCCGGCCTGTGGGGCACGATCGGTATCGGATTCTTCGGCACCGCAACCGGCCTCTTCTACGGCGGCGACTACAAGCAACTGGTGGTTCAGATCGTGATCGCACTCGCAGCCCTCGTCTTCACCGGCGTTCTGACGACGATCATCGGCTTCGCGCTCAAGCCCCTGGGCTGGCGAATCTCGGCCGAGGACGAGGCACGCGGCATCGATGAGACCGAACACGCAGAGACCGCATACGACCTCGCGTGATCAGCACGTGATTAAAGTGAATTCAGGCACTTCAGAGTTTGGAAAGGGATGAGCACATGAAGCTGATCACAGCAATCGTCAAGCCGTTCACGCTCGAGGACGTCAAGACCGGACTCGAGCAGGCCGGAGTGCTGGGTATGACAGTCAGCGAAGTTCAGGGCTACGGCCGACAGAAGGGCCACACCGAGGTGTACCGAGGTGCGGAGTATTCCGTGGACTTCGTACCCAAGGTCCGGGTCGAGGTCGTCGTCGACGACGCGGCCGTGGACAAGGTGGTCGAGGTGATCGTCGAGGCCGCTCGAACCGGCAAGATCGGTGACGGCAAGGTGTGGGTCTCGCCAGTCGAGTCGGTCATCCGGGTTCGCACCGGGGAACGCGGTGGCGATGCACTCTGACCCGAAAGGGTCCGAGAACTTCGGCCCTGGTTCCGTCGCGAAAGCGACGGGGCCAGGGCCGGTCTCGTCAGGGGGATCCGACGAAGCTGCGGACCTGGCCCGCGCACGCAAGGCCCTACTCACCGGAGGCGTCAAGAACAGGAGGCTCGACGCCCCCGCGCTGCGACATGCACTGGTCGATCTGCACGAATTCTGGTTGACCACCAAGGGGACCGAACTGGGCATCAAACCGGATTGTGGGTTTGCCATCGTCGCCGTGGGTGGTCTCGGCCGACGCGAACTGTTGCCGTATTCCGATCTCGATCTGATTCTGCTGCACGACGACATGGACCCAGCAGTCGTGGCCCAGGTTGCGGACAGCCTGTGGTACCCGTTGTGGGACGCGCACATCAAACTCGACCACAGCGTGCGGACGCTTCCGCAGGCGCTTCAGGTTGCGGCCACCGACATGACGGCAGCACTCGGAATGCTCGAAGCACGCCACATTGCGGGCGACGTGGAGCTGAGCAACTTGTTGATCAGTGGTGTGCGACGACAGTGGCGCATGGACATCCGCAGCCGATTCGACGAATTGATCACCCAGACCCGTACGAGGTGGGAGCGCAGCGGCGAGATCGCCCATCGCGCCGAACCGGATCTCAAGAGCGGTCGTGGCGGGCTGCGAGACGTCCAACTGCTCAACGCCCTGTCCATCGCGCAATTGACCGACGGGATGCCGGGGCTGGGACCCAACTCGCCCGGCGGCGGTCTGGCACTTGCGCACAGGCGGTTGCTCGACGTGCGCACCGAACTTCACCGCGTTGCCGGTCGCGCCCGCGACCAACTGCGAGCACAGGACGCCGACGAGATCGGTGCGGCGCTACGGATCGGTGATCGATTCGATCTGGCCCGCCTTCTCAGCGAATCGGCGCGCACCATCAGCTATTCGGTCGACGTCGGTATCCGTACCGCCGGAAACTCCTTGCCCCGGCGTGGTTTGTCGCGGCTGCGTCGCGCGCCGGTGCGGCGGCCACTGGACGAGGGCGTCGTCGAGCATGCCGGCGAAGTTGTTCTGGCGCGCGATGCGAGACCGAAGAAGGATCCCGGTCTGGTGATGCGGGTCGCGGCAGCGGCGGCCACCAACGGCATGCCGATCTCCGCGTCGACGCTCAATCGCTTGGCAGACAATGCCCCCGAATTGCGTGAGCCGTGGCCGAAAAATGCAGTCAACGATCTCTTGGTCGTGCTGGGTTCGGGATCGCGTGCGGTTCCGGTGATCGAGGCGATGGACCGGACCGGGCTCTGGGGTCGACTCCTGCCGGAGTGGGGGACCATTCGCGATCTTCCGCCGCGCGACGCCGTCCACACGTGGACGGTGGATCGGCACCTGGTCGAAACCGCCGCGTATGCAAGCGGATTCACCACTCGCGTCGCTCGGCCGGATCTGCTCATGCTCGGTGCGTTGATCCACGACATCGGGAAGGGGCGAGGGGGAGACCACAGCGTCGTCGGTGCCGAATTGGCCACCGCGATCGGAAATCGCTTGGGACTCTGGCCTTCCGACGTCGCGACGTTGACGGCGATGGTGCGCTACCACTTGCTGTTGCCGGAAACCGCCACCCGTCGCGACCTCGACGATCCGGCAACGGTGCAGCGAGTGGTCGACGCACTCGAGGGAGACGGGACCCTTCTCGATCTCCTGCATTCGTTGGCGGAAGCGGATTCGCTGGCCACCGGGCCTGGTGTCTGGGGCGACTGGAAGTCGTCGTTGATCGGCGAGCTGGTGCGTCGTTGTCGTTTGCTGATGGCAGGGGAGGAGCTCCCGCAACCCGATCCACTCGCTCCCGAGCAATTGGCCATCGCCGAGGAGGGCGGGGTTCACGTCTCGCTCGTTCCGGCCGAGAATGCGCACACCTACGTCGTGACCGTCATCGCGCCCGACGCTCCCGGGCTGCTGTCTCGGGCTGCCGGAGTTCTGGCGCTGCAGTCGTTGCGGGTGCATTCCGCATCGCTGGGGTCGCATGCAGGTTCGGCGGTCAACTCGTTTGTCGTGACGCCGAGGTTCGGCACACCCCCGCAGGCGGTGCTGCTCCGGCAGGAATTGATCC
The DNA here is from genome assembly GCF_029457415.1 of Rhodococcus sp. RCBS9. Classification (NCBI taxonomy): domain Bacteria; kingdom Bacillati; phylum Actinomycetota; class Actinomycetes; order Mycobacteriales; family Nocardiaceae; genus Rhodococcus; species Rhodococcus sp. RCBS9. The sequence continues at coordinate 5,167,865 of NZ_CP120422.1, forward strand.
GGGCTTCGGCCGGTGAACTGAATTTGCTCGAACTTCTCGACGCGAAGGACGAGGAGGCACGGGCAGAGCAGTGGGACGACCCGATCCAGACCAACAAGGATTCCGCGGTTCCGGTGCTCTATGCGCAGGCGCCACCGCGGGTCATCTGGTTCGACGCGCCCGGTGACGGTCAGGCGATCCTCGAATTGCGTACCGAGGACCGCGTCGGCCTGCTCTGCCGACTGGCCGCAGCACTCGAACACAGTGGAGCCGACATCCGGTGGGCGAAGGTCGCCACCTTGGGTTCCTCGGTGGTCGACGCGTTCTGCCTCGACTTCGGTGAGGCCGATACCCGCGCGGCGCGAGAGCGCGTCGAGGAGGCGGTGCTGGCGGTGGTTCCGGTGCCACAACCCAAGAAGAAAGAGGATTGACGGACCGGTTTCGGCAGTTACGCCCGCATCGGCTGGGATCGGTGCGGGCGTAGCGGCTAGGCTGGTGCCCGAGAATATCCACGGCTAACTCGCACGACCTTCAGGAGCGCACTCGGTGTTCGAATCCCTTTCCGACAGATTGACCGGATCTCTCAAGGATCTGCGTGGCAAGGGTCGTCTGTCCGGCGCCGACATCGACGCTACGGCCCGCGAGATCCGCCTTGCCCTGCTCGAGGCCGACGTAGCGCTTCCCGTAGTGCGTAGCTTCATCGCCAAGATCAAGGAACGTGCCAAGGGCGCCGAGGTCTCGGGTGCACTGAACCCGGCTCAGCAGGTCGTCAAGATCGTCAACGAAGAACTGGTCGAGGTTCTCGGCGGCGAAACTCGTCGACTGCAGTTCGCCAAGACTCCGCCGACGGTCATCATGTTGGCCGGTCTGCAGGGTTCCGGTAAGACCACGCTGGCCGGAAAGTTGGCCAAGTGGCTCAAGGATCAGGGGCACACGCCCCTCCTCGTCGCCTGTGACCTTCAGCGTCCCGGCGCCGTCACTCAGCTTCAGATCGTCGGTGAGCGTGCAGGCGCCGCAGTCTTCGCGCCGCACCCCGGCACCTCCATCGGCGGCGGCGAGAACGCACTGGGCGTTTCCGCAGCCGACCCCGTCGAGGTCGCCCGCGCCGGCGTCGAAGAAGCACGCAACAAGCATTACGACGTCGTGATCGTCGACACCGCCGGTCGCCTCGGTATCGACTCGGAGCTGATGGCGCAGGCCGCCGGTATCCGTGACGCCGTCAACCCGGACGAGACCATCTTCGTCCTCGACGCCATGATCGGTCAGGACGCGGTCAGCACGGCCGACGCTTTCCGTGAGGGAGTCGGCATCACCGGTGTCGTCCTCACCAAGCTCGACGGCGACGCCCGCGGTGGTGCCGCGCTGAGCGTCCGCGAGGTCACCGGCCAGCCGATCCTCTTCGCCTCCACCGGCGAGAAGCTCGAAGACTTCGACGTCTTCCATCCCGATCGCATGGCCAGCCGGATCCTCGGCATGGGCGACGTCCTGAGCCTCATCGAGCAGGCCGAGCAGGTTTTCGACGCCGATCAGGCCGAAGCCACCGCAGCGAAGATCGGTTCCGGTCAGCTCACCCTCGAAGACTTCCTCGATCAGATGATGGCCGTCCGCAAGATGGGCCCGATCGGCAACCTCCTCGGTATGCTGCCGGGTGCCGGCGGCATGAAGGACGCGCTTGCCAACGTCGACGAGAAGCAACTCGATCGCATTCAGGCCATCATCCGCGGTATGACGCCGGCCGAGCGCGACGATCCGAAGATCATCAACGCCTCACGCAGACTGCGCATCGCGAACGGTTCGGGCGTCAAGGTTTCCGACGTCAACCAGTTGGTGGACCGTTTCTTCGAAGCCCGCAAGATGATGGCTGCCATGGCCGGCCGTATGGGTATGCCCGGCGCGCGTAAGCAGGTTCGCAGCAAGAAGGGCAAGAAGGGCAAGAAGGGCGGCAAGGGCCCGACGCAGCCCAAGATGCGCGGAGGATTCCCCGGCATGGGCGGATTCCCGGGTATGCCCGGCGGAATGCCGGCTGGCATGCCCGACCTGTCGAACATGCCCAAGGGTCTCGATCAATTGCCGCCCGGACTGGAAGGCATCGATCTCTCTCAGCTCAAGCTGCCCAAGAAGTAGTCGGTGGCTGCGCTTCATCTGCGGGGTATCGGTCTGCCCGATGCCGAGCCGATCGAATTGTGGATCGTCGACGGGCTGATTTCCTTCGAGCCGGTGTCCGGTGCGGAGACGATCGTCGAATCGGGTTGGATCACACCGGGTCTCGTGGATGCGCACTGTCACGTCGGTATCCGCTACGGCGGTGGCGGGGGCGAAACCGTCGACGGCTTGCTGGGGCAGGCGAAGACCGAACGTGACGCGGGCGTGCTGTTGCTTCGTGACGCCGGATCGCCGGTCGACACCAGGTTCATCGACGAGCGCCTCGATCTGCCGCGGATCATTCGCGCAGGTCAGCACATCGCCGCACCGAAGCGGTACATCCCGGGCCTGCCGGTCGACCTGGACGACGAATCTCAGTTGCCGGCCGAGGTGGTGCGTCAGGCACGCGCCGGTGACGGTTGGGTCAAGCTCGTCGGGGACTGGATCGATCGTTCCATCGGTGACCTCGCCCCGTTGTGGAGCGACGAGACTCTGGTCGAGGCCATCGCTGCCGCCCATGCCGAAGGCGCAAGGGTCACCGCTCACGTCTTTGCCGAGGATGCTCTGCCCGGCCTGATCAATGCCGGCATCGACTGCATCGAGCACGGCACCGGATTGACGGACGCGACCATCGAGTTGATGGTCGCTCACGGCACGGCCTTGGTTCCGACGCTGATCAACATCGCAACTTTCCCCGAGATCGCGGACTCCGCCACGCGGTATCCGATCTACGCGGCGCACATGCGGGATCTGCACGCTCGTCGACATCGGACGATCGGTGCCGCTCACGAGGCCGGGATTCCGATCTATGCCGGAACGGATGCCGGCGGATCGATCAGGCACGGGCGGATCGCCGACGAGATCGCCGAACTCGAAGTTGCCGGTTTGACGGCGCATCAGGCGCTGGGCGCAGCCTGCTGGGACGCACGGAGTTGGTTGGGTGCGCAGGGGATCGCAGAAGGAGCGCCCGCCGACCTGGTGGTTTACTCTGAAGATCCGCGCGGAAACCCCGATGTGCTCGCGAAGCCGATGCGTGTGATCCTCCGCGGAACCCCCGTGAGTGGTTAGGGAGTCCCCGCACTCTCGAAGCGCGCACAGGGTGGTTTCCGAACGAGCCCACCCATCTGGCACAATGGACCATTGTTCGTCGCAACCGGTTACGTACCGCTGCGACGGTCACAGGATAGAGGCAAAACCGGGCTCACAAATCGTGTGGGTCGCTGAATTGCACGTGACATGCGCAGCACTGTTGTGCGCGCTGAAGGAGAACTGCAGCTGTGGCTGTCAAAATCAAGCTCACCCGCCTCGGCAAGATCCGCAACGCTCAGTACCGCGTTGTCATCGCCGACTCGCGCACCCGTCGTGACGGCCGTGCGATCGAGACCATCGGCAAGTACCACCCCAAGGAAGAGCCCTCGCTGATCGACATCGATTCCGAGCGCGCTCAGTACTGGCTGTCCGTGGGCGCACAGCCCACCGAGCCCGTCGAGGCACTCCTCAAGATCACCGGTGACTGGCAGAAGTTCAAGGGCCTGCCGGGCACCGAAGGCACCCTGCGCGTCAAGGAAGCCAAGCCCACCAAGCTCGAGCTCTTCCAGGCTGCGCTCGCGCAGGCCGAGAACGAGCCGGTTGCAGAAGCAATCACCCCCAAGAAGAAGAAGGCTGCAAAGGCTGACGAGGCCAAGGCAGAAGACACCGCGGCTGACGCCGAGGCTCCCGCTGCAGACGCCGAGGCTGCTGACAAGTGAGTGCCGTCGTCGCTGATGCGGTAGAGCATCTCGTGCGCGGCATCGTCGCCAATCCCGACGATGTGCGCGTCGAGCTGATCACCGGACGTCGGGGACGGACCGTCGAGGTGCACGTGCACCCAGACGATCTCGGCAAGGTCATCGGTCGGGGTGGTCGCACTGCGACCGCTCTGCGGACCTTGGTCTCCGGCATCGGTGGCCGCGGTATCCGTGTTGATGTCGTCGACACCGATCAGTAGACGGCAGTAAACAGGTGGAACTCGTAGTCGGTCGTGTCGCGAAGTCGCATGGCATCAAAGGTGAATTGGTAGTCGAGGTTCGTACAGACGAGCCCGAAGATCGTTTTGCCGTAGGTTCCGTGCTGCGTGGGCGCAAGCCGCGCGAGTCCACACTGAAGTCGTACACAGTGGAAGCCGCCCGGGATCATTCCGGGCGGCTTCTGCTGCGCCTCGAAGGCGTCAGTGACCGTGGCGACGCAGATGCGTTGCGCGGCACACTGTTCGTCATCGACAGTTCCGAACTCGAGCCTTCGGATGATCCGGACGAGTTCTACGATCACGAACTCGAAGGACTGAAGGTCGTCCTCACGGACGGTGCCGAGGTCGGTTCGGTCATCGAGGTATTGCATTCCGCCGCAGGCGAATTGCTTTCGATTCGCCGTACCGGTGAGGCATCCGGCGAATTGCTGATCCCGTTTGTCGCCGCCATCGTCACCTCGGTGTCGATCGCCGACGGTGTCGTGGTGATCGAGCCTCCCGAGGGACTGCTCGACCCGGACTTCGGCGACAAGTCGAACAGCGACAAATCGAACTCAGACAACGACTGATCGTTTGTTATGCGTCTCGACGTCGTCACCATCTTTCCCGAGTATCTCGAACCGCTTCGTGCTGCCTTGCTGGGCAAGGCAATCGAACGTGGCTTGATCTCGGTCGACGTCCACGATCTTCGGTCGTGGACCCATGACGTGCACAAAGCCGTCGACGATTCTCCGTATGGCGGCGGACCCGGCATGGTCATGAAACCCACCGTCTGGGGCCCGGCACTGGACGACGTGATCGGGCGCTCCGATTCTTCCGGCCCCGATGATGCCGAGACCATTCTGGTGGTGCCCACTCCCGCCGGCGTTCCGTTCACCCAGGAGACCGCGCACCGCTGGTCCAACGCCAAGCACCTTGTGTTTGCCTGCGGCCGATACGAAGGTATCGATCAACGGGTTTTCGACGACGCCGCCAAGCGGGTCAGAGTCGAAGAAGTCAGCATCGGCGATTACGTCCTGATCGGCGGCGAAGCAGCCGTGCTGGTGATGGTCGAGGCTGTCGTGCGACTGATGCCCGGCGTTCTCGGCAATCAGCTTTCACACCAAGAGGATTCGTTTTCCGACGGCCTTCTCGAAGGGCCTAGCTACACTCGCCCGGCTGTGTGGCGCGACCTCGAAGTTCCGCCGGTGCTTCTCTCCGGTGATCACGCGAAGATCAAAGCGTGGCGCCATGAGCAGTCGCTGCAGCGCACGGCCGAGCGTCGACCGGATCTTCTTCCTTAGGTATTTCGCTTCAACCAGGTGATGCTTGCGCCGTCGTCGAGCGATTCGGTTGCAGTCGGTGTGAACAGTGTCGGCTCGAAGTTACCTCTGATCATCGGTATGCCTGCGCCGGCGACTACCGGATACCTCTTGATGATCAACTCGTCGATCTCCGGTAGTAGTTCGCCGGCGAGAGTTCCGCCGCCACACAGCCAGATATCTTGTCCTTCTTCCTCTTTGAGAGATCTGACTACCCCAAGCGGATCGGCGCGAACGATGGTGACGGGGGGATCCTCGGCGTCAGGGATGGTTGTGGAGACGACGAACTGACGCAGGTGCGCGAAGGGGCTTCTCACTCCGGCGGCCAGCCCGGGCTCGTAGGAGCCGCGGCCCATGACGACCGTGTCGAAGGTCTTGTTGGGTGCGTCCTCGATTCCGAGAGCGGGCCGCACATGCGTTGGCACGGTTTCAGGATATCGATCGCATATCCAGGCCGTGATCTGTTCGGAGACCGGGAGGAAATCGAATTCGCCACCAGGCCCCGCGATGTATCCGTCGAGGGAAGCTCCCACGTAGTACACAAGCTTTCGCATAAGGCGCTCCCTTCGTAGTACTATGTTTGTAGTGGTTTAATTTAGGGTTGTGTCAGGAGTGATGTCAAGTGCGAAAGAACCCGGAACGCCGGCTTGCCCTGATCGACGCGGCAATCGAGGTGTTGGCCCGAGAGGGTGCTCGAGGCTTGACGTTTCGAGCCGTCGACGCCCAGGCAGCAGTGCCGAACGGGACAGCGTCGAACTACTTCTCCAATCGCGACGACCTGCTCACTCAAGCGGGTGGCCGGATCTACGAGCGACTGATTCCGGAGGACCTCGAAGGGATGATCGATCCCGTCAACGGCACCGATCGTGAGCGCCTGGTGACGCTCATGCTCGACGTGGTCGAGCGCGTCACCTCGTTCGGAACGGGTTTCCTCGCGCTCATGGAGTTGCGACTGGAGGCGACGCGTCGACCGGACCTGCGTGCGGTACTGACCGTCCGCATCCGAGAAGACTTCGATCTGAACGTAGCCAATCATCTGGCGTCGGGCGTGCCGGGTGATGCGATGACCGTTCGCCTGCTCTATTTGTCGCTGAACTGGCTCGCACTGGATCGACTCACATTGCCGAACCTGTTCGGAGAGGAAGATATTCGGACGATCGTCGAGGCAGCGGTGGATCGAGCGCTACCCCGCGAATCGTAGAAGGTCAGTGCCGTTCGGCAGGTTTGCGGCGGAACGAGAAGTATCGATGACCGAAGAAGCTCACACCGGCAACGATCAACATGACAACCGCCTGGGCGGGAAGCGGCGGGGCATGCAGAATCGACACCGCGATTGTTCCGAGTATCAGATTCAGCACCAGGCCACCGGAATTGACGACGATGAACGCTCCCAGGTCGCGTGCCACATGTCCGCGGACGCGGAAAACGAGAGTCCGATGCAGAACGAAAGCGATGAGGACGCTGATGGAGTACGCGCCGATCACAGCCACTTGATACAGATCCTTGTTGTCGAGGATCAGTGTCCAGATCACGAAGAGCACGTATCCGATCGCCGTATTAGCCACTCCGACAATGGCAAATGCGATGGGTTGATGCTTGACCACCCGAAGCAGTGGGCCGGGATTCTCGGGTGATGCGATGTCTTCGGTCATGAAGACTCGGTTTTCACGGTGTTGATCCCGTCCTTGCGTCGGTTCCGCAGATACATCCACTCGAGCACGCCGAGTCCGAGGACTCCGGCGACCATCGAAGCGCCGCCGACCTTCCATCCCGGGGGACGCCACGTCAGGACAAGTTCCGCGTCTTTCGTACCGGCTGGAACGTCCACGGTGACAAAGGACTTCGCGACGACGTCGATCGGGACAGGCTGACCGTCGATGCTCGCCCGATATCCGGGCCAGCCGAGCCGTGCGAACACAACCTTGCCGCCGGTCTCCGAACTGACACGAAGGGTGCTCGACATGTTCGATTCCGCGATCGACGTAGCCTCGACGCCGTGGGCGTCGGCGATGCGTCCGTTGCGTGTCGAGACGGGGCCGTCGACGCGTTCGAGTACCGAGATGTAGTTCTCGTGTCCGGGGTAGTCGACCCATTTCCATCCGTCGGGAGCCGGGTTCTTGCGTGCATCGGGGTAGAGAGCGTTCTGAAGTACGACGCGGTCCACGTTCATCAGGTCGACGATGGTGCGGCCGGTGGTGGGTTCGACGGTGAATGCGCGTCGGAAGGCGTCGGGGCAGACACTCATGTCCCAGCGCATGCAGAGCAGATCACCGAAGTAGAAGTGCCCGTTGGGGGTGTAGCCGCTGGTGTAGGTCAGTTCGAGGTCTTTGGGGTAGTTGCCGAAAGCAAGGGAACCGTACGCTCCGTCGAGGGTCTTGTCCCCGGGGGCGATGAGCGCACGGTCGCCCAGTTGCAGTGTCGTGCCTTCGAAGTCGGGGAAGGCGTCTTTCATCTCCGAGCGGGATTCGGGCAGGTTCCAGCTCATCGGGGTTGGTTGCGCGGCCCGAACCTGGGCGTACGCGATGGGGGAGACCGCGACGATCGCTACGAGGCATGCGAAAGCAGTGCCCTTGGTACGGCCGAGCCAGACCATCGCGGCGCCGAGTGCGGCAACGAGCAGGGCCGAGATCACATGCCATTTCGCGAGCCCGGGAGCTGCCGAGGCTGACCGAATCAGAAGCAGGCCCACGAGGATTCCCGCTGCAACGCAGCGCCCGCGCAACTTGTCGGTCGTGGCGTAACGCCCGAGCAGGATGCACACCAGAAGCAGGAGTCCGATGGCCACCATCGGAAGTACGCGCGCGGGCCACCGCAGTGGGCCGATCGTGCTCGGCCCGGCAGTCCACATGAGGACGGCGACCGTGAAGATCCCGACGGCGGTCAATTCGCGTGCCGCGGCGCGTGCCTTGCCCCAGTCGATGAATGCCAGGGCGGGTATGAGGAACCAGGCGATGTAGACCATGGGCATGGTCTGGATGTATCCCCACCACGAGGTGAACGCGGGCATCGTGCTCGGCAGGCTCGCGTTCAGCGATTCCGACCACGGGACGGCGAGGAATGCATCGTTCTTGACTTCGGATGCACCGCGCCAGGTGACGTCCGCGGTGAGCAGGCTCGGCAGATACGTCGCGAGACCGGCCAGAGCGGCACACGCGGACACCGCCAGAAGCCGCAGTGACGGCAGCCAACGCCGCTGATAGACAACTTCGCCGATTGCGACCGCGCCGATCATCAAGCCGGATTCGACTGCGGGGAAAACATATTGGACCGACATCGCGAGATACAAGAACACGAAGGTCGGGATCGGACCGCTCTTACCTCGGGCGTAGCGGATTGCCGACGCCCACGCCTGAACCATCCAGGCAGTGCCGGTGAAGGCAGTCATCCAACTGGCCGAGTCGAAGAACAGCAGGAAACCGGTGAACGGAATCGAGACGCCGGCGACGGCAGCCCACGTGGGCTTCGAGCCGTACTCGAGGCAGATCCGATAGACGCCGAGTGCAAGGATGATCGCGAAGATCAACTTCACGATCGTCGCGTACAACGCCAGGTTGTCGAAGGACGGTGCGATCAGGTCGATCAGGAGTTGCGGTGGATTGAGAAGGCCTGCTTCCTCGATCGCGTAGTTGCCCGCCATCCAGTTCTCGGGGACGAGCACCGGGAGGTGTCCTTCTCGCAGACTGCGGCCGAGCATGACCCACAGCGGCGCGTATTGGGACTCGGTGTCGTCGGTGTAGAAGTGACGAGCATTCGCGAGCACCACGGCCAGATAACCGGCGATGACACCGATCGCCGTGACGGCGCCCCACTTGTACACGTCTGCCCGGGCGAGAGTGCGAGTTTCCACCACGAGTTCCAGACCTTAACAGGGCAGGTGGGGCGTACGGAGACGCGAGCGCGTCACGCGCCGCCGGCATCCGAAGTCAAGACATCTCTGCGTGTTAAAGTTCGCGACGGTGTGGGCCCGATCGTGCCTGTCTCTCGGCGCCAGTCGAGCCCCCTGAAGGGAGTGGAAGCGAGTGCACTCGATTTCCGTCGTAGTGCCCGTTTATCAGGGCGAAAAGACGATCACGGCGCTCGTCGAGGAGTTGGACGGCCTGGGCACACCGAGTGCGACGCCCGGTGGTGCGCAGTTCTCCGTCGACGAGATCGTGCTGGTTCACGACAACGGCCCGGACCGCTCCGACGTCGTGTTACTCGAATTGGAGCGCCGTTTCGAGCAGGTGCGTGTCGTGTGGCTCAGCCGCAACTACGGCCAGGACGCGGCGACCATCGCCGGCATGGCCGCTGCAACTGGACAGTGGATCGTGACGATGGACGAGGACGGCCAGCACGACCCGGTGCACATCGGGGCTTTCCTCGACACCGCGCTGACGGAGCGATCCGATCTCGTGTATTCCAAACCCACGAACACACGCCCGCACGGATTCTTGCGGAACCTGACCTCGCGCGGCGCAAAGATCGTCTTGGCGACGGTATTCGCGTTCCCTGATTCGACGAGATTCGAAAGTTACCGCCTGATCCGCGGTGACATCGGCCGACAGTTGGCCGGCGTCGCGGCCAACGGCGTGTATCTGGACGTTGCGCTGACGTGGGTTGTCGGTAACACGGCCACGGCGCCGGTGACACTTCGAGCCGAAGGCCGCGAAGAATCCGGGTACAACTACCGCCGTTTGTTCTCGTTGTTCTGGAAGATGGTGTTGTGTAGCGGAACACGCGGTCTGCGGCTGGTCAGCCTGCTCGGAGTCACCCTGGCGTCGGCCGGCGTGATCATGGCCGCGGTGATCTTCATCGGGGCCATGACCGGCGACAACAATGATCCCGAAGGATGGGCGTCGATCATCATGGCGCTGCTGGTCTGTTCGGGTGCGATTCTGTTCTCGCTCGGGCTCATTGCCGAATATCTCGGTGTGGCACTGCACGTCCTTGTCGGAAAGCCGCTGTATCTGACTGTCGACTCCCCGCGGCCCGGAACCTCGATCGATCGGCGTAGTCGTGAGCACTGATCGCATCATCTTCTCCCGCCCCTATCGGGCATCGAACGAATTGTCGAATCTGGCAACGGTTCTGGAGTCCGACCACATTCACGGTGACGGACGTTTCACCAAGTCCGCGACTGCAGCGCTCAAGGCGATCACCGGATCCACGCATGCTCTGCTGACCACCTCGTGCACGCATGCACTCGAATTGGGTGCGCTGCTGCTCGAATTGGGCCCGGGCGACGAGGTAATAGTTCCGAGCTTCGCGTTCAGTTCGGCGGCGACCGCCGTCGCGTTGCGCGGGGCCACTGTTGTTTTCGTCGACATCGATCCGAGTACCGGCAACATCGACCCGGCGTGCGTCGCGGCGGCGATCACCGAACGCACCAAAGCTGTACTGGTCATGCATTACGGCGGAGTCGCCGCGGACATGGAACCTCTCCTCGACCTCGCGGAACTCCACGGCGTTGCGTTGATCGAAGACAACGCTCACGGACTCGGCGGAAAGTGGCGCGGGCGCTCGCTCGGCACCATCGGAACTATCGGAACGCAGAGTTTTCACGACACCAAGAACGTTCACTGCGGTGAGGGCGGCGCGCTGTTGCTCTCCGACGATCAGTTGATGACTCGCGCCGAAATCATCCGTGAGAAGGGGACCGACCGTGCGCGTTTCCTGCGCGGGCAGGTCGACAAGTATTCGTGGCAGGACATCGGGTCGAGTTATCTGCCCAGTGAACTCAATGCCGCCGTCCTCGACGCACAACTCTCCGAGTTCGACGCGATTCAGGCGGCCAGGCATCGCGTCTGGGATGCCTACAGCGTGAGTCTGGGCGAGTGGGCGGCCGCGAACGGTGTCGTGCCCATGGCGGTGCCCGATGATCGCGAGCACACTGCGCACCTGTTCTATCTCAAGATGCCGACCGAAGAGAGCCGTGACGGCTTGATTCGGCACCTTGCCGGTGACGGAATCGTGGCGCCGTTCCACTACGTTCCGCTCGATACGAGTGCGGCCGGTGTGCGCTACGGACGAACACCGCAGCCGTGCGTGCGTAGTGCCGAGTTCTCCGCGTCGATCCTTCGACTGCCGCTGTGGCCCATGCTCACGTTCGAACAACAGGACCGTGTCATCGGTTCGGTGCTCGAGTACAAGCAGGCTTGAGGACGAACACGACCGCGTTGGATCGAATCAGGGCCCGGAAGCTTCGGGCATCGCCGAATCCGCGGTCGTGGATGCCGCTGCCCAGTCGTCGATGCTTCCGCTCGGGAAGAGAATCTGCGTGACGCCGGTGACCGTGTCGCGAGCGTGCAATGCACTTTCGTCGTCGACGGCATCGGTGAACGAGGTGTCGGGATAGAAGCTGTCCTCGTCCGTGTACTGGACGTCTTCTCGCGAACCGATCGCGATGATGTATCGGTTGTCGTCACCGACGATGCCGGTGGACAGATGGATCCACTTGTCCTCGACACAGCACATCCAGCCCTGTTTGACTCCTATGACGGGCTCGCCGAACAAGGCCTCGGGCAGGCCGAATCTCTGGTCGTAACCGTCGGTTCCTTCGGGAGTGGATTGCCGCAGGTACTCGACGAACTGCTCGACCCGTTCAGGTCCGAGTTGATCGGAGTCGTCGAGGACACCGCTGTAGAAGGTGACCAGGTCACGTGTCGTGGTCTCGGTGTTCCACCACATTCCGTCCCAGGGCGGCGTCGTCGCGGTCAGTGCGTAACGCTCGGCGACGCGGGTGATCACCTCTTGGCCGCCGACCTCGTCCCACAGGAGGTTGGCTGCGGTGTCGTCGGAGGATTCGAGCATCGCCGCCATGAGGGTGCGATCGTCGTCCGTGATGGGTCGCTCACCGCGCGCATCCTGATGAAGTAGATCCTCGGCGATGAAAAGTTTTGCCACCGAGGCTGTTTCGATCTGCTGGTCACCGGCGACGTCGAGGTACTTGTCCGAGGAGCGGTCGAGGATGGCGATGGAGACGTCCGCACCACGCCCGAGCGCAGCCACCTGAGCCTGTCCCAGACGGCCGTCGAGGGTCTCGGCTACCGGAACATTGGTGTCGGGAAAGGCGGGGGTCTGCATCGGATCATCCGGGTTCTGCCCACCGCTGCACGAAGCCGCAAAAGTAACTGCGGCCACCATTGCGGCAATCCGGACGTACCGCGTACTCATTTGTTTCCCCCGGTAGCCCTGACACGGCACTGTTGCCGATCTTCTTGTCTCAGGATAGCGGTAGGGTCGGATCTCGTGATTCTCAAGACCGTGAACCAGCGCATTGCCGAGGAACTCGACGTCCGCGAAGGCCAGGTTGCAGCAGCAGTCGACCTTCTCGACGGCGGAGCCACGGTGCCCTTCATCGCCCGGTACCGCAAGGAAGTCACCGGCACGCTCGACGACGCCCAGCTGCGACTCCTGGACGAGCGGCTGCGGTATCTCCGCGAGCTCGACGACCGTCGTGACGCCGTGCTCACGGAGATCGACTCTCAGGGCAAACTCGACGATCAACTGCGCGGTCAGATCATGCTGGCCGAGACGAAAGCGCGGCTGGAGGACATCTACCTCCCCTTCAAGCCGAAGCGGCGCACCAAGGCGCAGATCGCCCGCGAGGCCGGCCACGAGCCCGTCGCCGATGCTCTCATCGGAGATCCCACCACCGATCCCGCGAAGTATTCGGACGAGCAGCTCGACGGTGCCCGGTCGATCCTCGTCGAGCGCTTCGCCGAGGACGCCGATCTGGTCGGTGAATTGCGTGAGCTGATGTGGAATCGCGGCCAGGTCGTCTCCTCGGTCCGCAAGGGCAAGGAAACCGATGGCTCGAAGTTTGCTGACTACTTCGAGTTCTCGGAACCGTTCTCCAAATTGCCCTCGCACCGCATCCTCGCCGTCCTGCGCGGCGAGAAGGAAGAAGTGCTGTCGCTCAACATGGCGGCAGACACCGAAGAACTCGCGCCGGGGGAGCGCACGGTCTACGAAGGCCGCATCGCGTCGCGGTTCGAGATCGCCGACCGTGGTCGGGCCGCCGACGGGTGGCTTCTCGACACCGTCAAGTGGGCGTGGAAGACGAAGTTCGCCGTCACGCTCGGTATCGACACTCGGATGCGTCTGCGGCAGTCGGCCGAAAAGGACGCCGTCGACGTCTTCGCCACCAACCTCAAGGATCTACTCCTCGCAGCTCCCGCCGGCGCCCGACCCACCATGGGTCTCGACCCCGGATTCCGCACCGGAACGAAGGTTGCCGTCGTCGACGGAACCGGCAAAGTTGTTGCCTACGAGACGATTTACCCGCACCAGCCGCAGAACAAGTGGGACGCGGCTCTCGCGACGCTTGCCGGACTGGTCGCCGAACACGGCGTCGAACTGATCGCCATCGGCAACGGCACGGCCTCACGCGAGACCGACACGCTCGCTACCGAACTGATCAAGAAGACCGGCGCGCCCAACCTGACCAAGATCGTCGTCTCCGAGGCAGGCGCATCGGTGTACTCGGCTTCGGCCTACGCGTCGCAGGAACTTCCCGACCTCGACGTCTCGATTCGCGGTGCGGTGTCCATTGCGCGTCGCTTGCAGGATCCGTTGGCGGAGTTGGTCAAGATCGATCCCAAGTCCATCGGCGTCGGTCAGTACCAGCACGACATCACCGAATCGCTGCTCTCGCGTTCCCTCGACGCCGTCGTCGAGGATGCCGTCAACTCGGTCGGCGTCGACGTCAACACCGCGTCCGTGCCGCTGCTTGCTCGGGTGTCCGGAATTGCAGGATCCCTTGCAGAGAGCATCGTCGCGCATCGGGACCAGAACGGTCCGTTCAAATCCCGCAAGGGTCTCAAGGATGTCTCCCGACTGGGACCCAAGGCATTCGAGCAGTGCGCAGGCTTCCTGCGGATCACCGACGGCGACGACCCTCTCGACGCGTCGAGCGTCCACCCGGAGGCATATCCGGTGGTTCGCAAGATCGTCGCGAGTGCAGGCGGGGACGTGCGCACCGTGATCGGAAACTCGCAGGCACTTCGATCGGTCAAGGCGTCCGACTACGTCGACGAGCGATTTGGTCTACCGACCGTCACCGACATCATCTCCGAGTTGGAGAAGCCGGGACGAGATCCACGACCCGAATTCAAGACCGCGACTTTTGCCGCAGGTATCGAGAAGGTCGCGCATCTCAAGCCCGGCATGACCCTCGAAGGCGTGGTCACCAACGTCGCAGCCTTCGGTGCCTTCGTCGACATCGGAGTTCATCAGGACGGTCTGGTTCACGTCTCGGCGATGTCGCACAACTTCGTCAAGGACCCACGCGAGGTCGTCAAGTCAGGTGACGTCGTCAAGGTGAAGGTCCTCGAAGTGGACGAGGCACGCCAACGCATCGGGCTGACGCTTCGTCTCGACGACGAGGTGGGAGCGCCCCGCAAGTCCGAAGGCCAGCGAGGTGGGCAACCTCAGCGGCAGGGCCAGCCGCAGGGCCAGCGTCAGGGGCAGGGTCAGCAACGAGGAAATGGCGGACGCCAGGGCGGACGCGAGCAGCGACCGGACAACCGCGCGCCTGCTGCCGGGTCGATGGCCGACGCTCTGCGCAAGGCGGGCTTCGGCAAGTAAATCCGTCCGCCGGGTTTTCGAAGTCCGTATCGTCACAATCGAGTCGGTTGGCGGTATGAATCCGATCAGGGTCGGATCATGAATTCGGTGAAGGGAGGACAGTGATGCGGGAGTGGCTCGAGCGCGAGATCATCGCCCATGGCCGATTGCCGTTGCTGTTCTTCCTGCTCGGGTTCCTGTCCGCCTTCCTTTTCATCCGCCTCAGCGTCCGGATGATTCGCGCGCAAGTGAAATGGTGGCCGGGCAACATCGCGCCCGGAGGCCAGCATGTGCATCACGTCGTGTTCGGTGTGATCGCCATGATGATCTCCGGTGGTGCGTTGATCGCGGTCTACGTCGATGGTTCGCAGACCACCGGTGCCGTCCTGGCGGCGATCTTCGGTATGGGTGCTGCGTTGGTGCTCGACGAGTTCGCACTGATCTTCTATCTGAAGGATGTGTACTGGTCCGAACAAGGTCGGACCTCGGTGGATGCGGTCTTCGTCGCGATCGCCGTGACCGGCCTGGTGCTGCTGGGTTTCCGCCCGCTCGAACTTCTCGACGTCGCCGGATTCCGTGAAGAACGCGATCCGTGGATCAAGTTGGTCTTCGTTTTCGTCGCGTTGATCAACTTCGCCTTGGCAGCCATCGTGATTCTCAAGGGGAAGATCTGGACGGGGCTCGTCGGTCTGTTCGTTTTCCCGTTGCTGGTAATCGGAGCGGTCCGCCTGAGCCGGCCGGGTGCACCGTGGGCTCGCTGGCGGTACACGCGCAAGCCGAAACGGATGAACCGCGCGCTCGAACGCGAACGGAAATGGCGTCGGCCCGTCATCCGGGCCAAGATCTACGTCCAGGATCTGATAGCCGGATCGCCGAGCGTCGAACATGCGATGACCGCGGCCGAGCAGGAACTGGACCACACCATCCACGCAGCTCCGCCGCCACCGATTTCCCCGCTGGTATCCGCGTCTGGCACAATGGACGGGTTGCCTGGACCAGGCAGCAGCACTTGATCTGGGCACGAACCAGACGAGCGCCGTTTCGGGAGACCGAAACGCGTGCCGCTCGGTTCCTCTGCTCCTGCGAAATACAAGGATGACATATGAACACCCTGGACTTCCTGGACAAAAAGTCGCTCCGCGACGACATCCCCGAGTTCCGTCCCGGCGACACGCTCAACGTGAACGTCAAGGTTATCGAAGGCTCCAAGGAGCGCGTGCAGGTCTTCAAGGGCGTCGTTATTCGTCGCCAGGGCGGCGGCGTTCGCGAGACCTTCACCGTCCGTAAGGTCTCCTTCGGCGTCGGCGTCGAGCGCACCTTCCCGGTTCACAGCCCCACGCTGGCCTCCATCGAGGTTCTGACCCGCGGTGACGTCCGTCGCGCCAAGCTGTACTACCTCCGTGAGCTTCGTGGCAAGAAGGCGAAGATCAAGGAAAAGCGCTGATCTTTCCGATGAGCCCGGCACCGCGTACGCGCGGTGTCGGGCTAATCTGGTTTCTGTGGCAGATTCTTCGAAGGAGCAGGCATTGTCGTCCGGACCCGAGAATCACGAGGGATCAAGCGGTTCCGCGGAACCGACCTCACATCGGCCGCAGAAGAAACAGCGATCGTTTCTGCGAGAACTCCCTGTTCTGATCGGCGTAGCGCTGGTACTCAGCATCGTCCTTCAGGCATTTGTCTTCAGAGTTTTTCTCATCCCATCCGAGTCGATGGAACCGACACTGCACGGCTGTGCGGGATGTACCGGTGACCGCATCGTGGTGGAGAAGATCGGATACCGCTTCGGCGATCCGGAACCCGGCGACGTCGTCGTCTTCAAGGGACCCGATTCGTGGAACACGAAATATGTGTCCAATCGGTCCGACAACGTTGTCGTCCGCGGCATTCAAGAGGTCGGTTCGTGGGTCGGCCTCGTTCCGCCGGACGAGAACGACTTGGTCAAGCGAGTGATCGCTACCGGCGGCCAGACCGTCGAATGCTGTGACGATCAGGGCCGAGTCCTGGTCGACGGCAAGCCGCTCGACGAGCCGTACATCAAGATGGATTTCCCGTTCACCCCGGGAACACAGACGTGTGACACCGAACTGAAGTCGGGCCGCTGCTTCGGGCCGATCACCGTTCCCGAGGGCCACGTGTGGGTCATGGGTGACAACCGCAGCAATTCCGCCGACTCGCGCTACCACGTCGACGACGAGTTCCAGGGAACCGTCCCGATCGACAACATCATCGGTCAAGCGCGATTCATCGTCCTTCCCCCGTCGCGAATGGGCGGCATCGATGCGCCTGATATTCAGGGCAACTGAGTTGTCGGACCGCACACATGGATTCGCGTAGTTCCGAGTAGGCAGAGACAGTGAGTAGTTGGCCCCCTCGCGTTGTCATTCGCAGATCGGCAGGTCTGCGGACGATGGAGTCTGCGTTGGCGCGAACCGGACTCGGTCCGGTCGCCGGCGTCGACGAAGCCGGGCGCGGAGCGTGCGCTGGTCCACTTGTCATTGCAGCGTGTGTCCTGGCGCCGAAACCGCAAGCAGCCCTCGCGCGGCTCGACGATTCGAAGAAGCTGACCGAACGTGCGCGCGAGGAGCTTTTCCCGGCGATCAAGCGCTTGGCGTTGGCGTGGAGTGTCATCTCTGTTCCCGCTGCGGAAGTCGATCAGATCGGCATCCACGTCGCCAACATCGAGGGGATGCGACGAGCAGTTGCGGGCCTCGATCTCGAACCGGGCTACGTTCTCACCGACGGGTTCCGGGTTCCGGGTCTGACGGCTCCGTCGCTACCCGTCATCGGCGGTGACGGCGCCGCTGCATGCATCGCCGCGGCGAGCGTTCTCGCGAAGGTGACCCGAGATCGTGTGATGACCGAGATGGACGACACTCATCCGGGATACGGCTTCGCGATTCACAAGGGATACAGCACGCCACTGCACATGGACGCTCTCGACGCGCTGGGGCCGTGCCCCGAGCACCGCATGACCTATGCCAACGTGGTGGCTGCGGGAGTCCGGTTGGAACAACGCGCGGGCCGTACGGGATGATGGACGTTCAGACGAACTGGGAGGACTGGCTAAACCGATGAGTGCCGAGGATCTCGAGAAGTACGAAACCGAGATGGAGCTGTCGCTCTACCGTGAATACCGGGACATCGTCGGACAGTTCTCCTACGTCGTGGAGACCGAACGACGTTTCTACCTGGCCAACACGGTCGAGTTGCTGCCCCACAATTCAGACGGGGAGATCTACTTCGAGCTGCGGATGTCCGACGCCTGGGTGTGGGACATGTACCGCCCGGCGCGATTCGTGAAATACGTACGCGTCGTGACCTTCAAGGACGTCAACATCGAAGAGCTGGACAAGCCGGATCTGCGCCTTCCTGACTGATCTGCGCTTGCCAAACTGATCTCGACAACGAAGTGCCCCGCCGATATCGGCGGGGCACTTCGTATTTCGCGGAGTTGTGCGGGGTCAGTTGCCCTTGACGTTCACAATCTGACGCAGCGTGTGTCGAATTTCGACCAAGTCCTTCGCGTCGTCCATCACGACGTCGATGTCCTTGTACGCACCCGGGATCTCGTCGAGGAACGTCGAGGAACGCTTGTATTCGATGCCGACCATTGCCTTGTCGAGATCTTCGATGGTGAAGGTCTTACGTGCCTGGTTACGTCCGTACACCCGACCCGCGCCGTGGGGGCTGGACTTGAACGACGGTACGTTTCCCTTCCCGACGACGACGTAACTCGCCGTCCCCATCGAACCGGGGATGAGCCCGGGCGTGCCCTCGTCTGCCTTGATCGCACCCTTACGGCTCAGCCACACACCCCTGCCCATGTGGAACTCCTTCTGGGTGAAGTTGTGGTGGCAGTTGATCCGCTCGACTTCGTCGATGATCGCGGGCTTGCCGTCTCCCATGAAGTGCGCGAAGTCCTTCACGACGCGGTCCATCATCTCTTCGCGGTTGAGCAGAGCGAAGTGCTGAGCCCAGTTGAGATCGGAGATGTACGAGTCGAATTCGGGTGTCTTCTCGACCAGGTAGGCAAGATCCGGATCGGGAAGGTTGATGTACCACCGCTCGCACAAGTCCTTGGCGATCTTGATGTGATGCTGCGCGAGCTTGTTTCCGATACCGCGGCTTCCCGAGTGCAGGAACAGCCAGACGCCGTCGCTTTCATCGAGTGTCACCTCGATGAAGTGGTTACCAGAGCCCAGCGTTCCGAGCTGAAACCTCCAGTTGTTCTTGAACTTGTCGTAGAAGGCCAGGCGATCGCCCGCCATTGCCTCGAGGTCTGCGATGCGGATTTTCGCCGTGTCGCTCAGCGTCTTGTTGTAGACACCTGCCGAGAGCGGAACGGAGCGTTCGATGCTGTGGCGAAGTACGCTCAGGTCGCGGCCTTGAAGGTCGCGTGCGTTGAACTGGGTTTTGACCGCGATCATTCCGCAGCCGATATCGACTCCGACGGCGGCGGGCATGATTGCGCCTTCCGTCGGAATGACCGAACCCACCGTCGCTCCCGCACCGAGGTGCGCATCCGGCATCAATGCCAGATGTGGACGGACAAAAGGCATCTGGGACGTGCGCAGCGCTTGCTCGCGAGTGTTCTCGTCGAGTATCGATGCCCAGTTCCACAACCTCTTGGTGATCTTCTCCATCAGATTTCTCCCACATAGTTCACAGCCGAACCCATCGGTCCGGTGTGTCGTGCAGGAATGACCATGCGCTCGGTCAGTGGTTGTGTGCAACCCCTTTTCAGGTTCGCAGGCCGTCTGCGAGTTCGTAGATTCGTCCGACGTACTTCTCCTGGAAGGCTTTTCGGGCAGCATCTGCTTGTTGCCGTGCGCCCATCTGGGAGTAGAGGTACTCGAGATGAACCAAACTCTCGCCGATGTCGACGCGTCGCTGGTCGAGAACCGTCAGCTCGTCGACCAGTCGAGCCAGATCTAACGCGGTGTCCGGTACCTCGTCCATGGTGATCCTCGATGTCCGTGAGTGCTTCCTGACCCCGAGGCTAACACTATTCGAACATATTTTCGATACCTGCCCTGTTGTTTACTTCGACAACGTGGCTGTCAGTTGGTCGATGGCATACGGAATGCTCAGGACCGTGTTGCCGGACATCGCCGCGCCGACTGGGGGATCTGCGGTGTACCGCACGACTATCGCATTTCCGCTCTTCACGGCGGGTAGTCGCTGGTAGAGCGTGTTGTCGGCGAGGGCTTTCTCTCCCCCCGGATCGGCCATCACGATCAAACGATCAACGGGTTCGAGGATGTCGTATCGCTCGTTCGGCAGCCAGTCGCCGAACTGGTCGCCGACGAATGCGTCGACGGTCGCGGGGAGGGTGAACCCGAGTGACGAGAGGAAAATGCCGCGTGGGTCGTGCGACGAGAACACGTATCCCTCGGGAGTGTCGAGGTTGACGATCGTTGCGGTTTGCCCGGCGAACTCCGGGTGTGCAGCGCGGGCGGCGGCAAACGCGTTTTCGGTATCCGTGATCAGTTGCTGAGCTTGTGGTCCTTTGCCGAGGGCGCGCCCGGCGGTGAGCGTCATGTCGGTCCACGGCGTTGTGTACGCGTCGTAGTCCTTGCTCTGCGCGACAGTCGGCGCAATCGAGGTCAGTTTCTTGTAGGTTTCCGTGTCGATGTCGGCGTACAGCGCGAGGATCAGATCTGGTGCGAGGGAAGCGATTTGCTCGAAGTTGAAGTCTCCGCCGCTGTTGATGTAGGTCGGAGTTTTCCCCTTCCAGTAATTCTTCGTCCACGGCCAGCTTTCATCCATGCCGGACCCCCACCATTCGGCCATGCCTACGGGTTCGACTCCCAAGGCGAGCAGTGGTTCGTGATCGGTGTATCCGAGTGTGACGACGCGTTGCGGTTCGGCATCGATGGTCGTCGAACCCTGTGCGTGCTCGATCGTCACGGGGAATGCGTCGTTGCTCTGGGTCGCTGATGCGGTGTCGACGCCTTGCGAGGTTCCACAGGCGGTCGAGAACCCGATGATCGCGGCCGTCGTGAATAAGGCGGCGAGGATTCGGGTGCTACGTGAGGGCACGTGCATGCTCCTTCGAAGTGGTGGGCGAAGTGATCTGAGTTCCGCGTGAAGTGCTGAACTGGTCGCGTCAGCAATAAAGTGAGGCTAACCTTTGCAGGATCGTCGGTCCATCCTTCAGGATGGACTCGGATACGCCCAGAAAGACGCAAAATGTCCACTATCGAGTACTCGACTCGTCCAAAGTCCTTGCTAGCGCTGCCCGATAGTCGCGGACGGACATTCAAAGATTTTCAGGTCTTCACCAACGTCGTCGACGGAGTGACTGCGTACGGAGCTCATCGTCACCCGGAGCATCAGATCGCCTGGATGAGTGAAGGCACGATGCAGATCGCTGCCGGGGGCAATGTGTGGCACCTGCACAGCGAACACTTGGTCTGGCTGCCGGGCACCGTCCTCCATGACATGACTCTTCTGACGGAGGGATGCATGATCGCGGCCTATGCGCGTCCGGATCTACGCCCTGCCGGGCCGCGGTGGACTCAGCCACGTGTTCTCGAAGTCGATGCTCTGTCCGCTCAATTGCTGCGGCACCTCGCTGACCGGACCATCGACGATGCTCGGCGGTTGATGAGTCAGGAGTTGCTCTACGACATTCTTGCTGCCGCGCCCGAACGGCACGACGTCCTCGCGGTTCCTCGTAATGCTGCGGCGAGTTCGGTTTCTGCACGGATCCTCGCCGATCCGGCAGACTCACGGACGCTGGGGGAGTGGGCGGGCGAACTCGGGGTCAGTTCCAAGACCTTGATGCGTGCCTTTGTCGCCGATACCGGGATTACCTTCGGACAGTGGAGGACTCGCGCCCGAATGTATGCGTCGCTCGAGATGCTCGCGCGGGGTGAGGGTGTCAACGACGTTGCCCCGCAGGTGGGTTACCGAACCAGTAGCGGGTTCATCGCCGCATTTCGGGAAACCTTCGGTACGACGCCGGCCCGGTACGGCGGAAAGCTGACGCGGTGATTTGCTGATGATTTCTTGAACTCGGTTGACGGCAAAGCTTTGTTCGGCAACGTAGAAATGGGCCGAGCTACCAGCATCTGCTGGTAGCTCGGCCGATTTACTAATCTGAACTGAGTCAGCTCATGTTGCCGAGCACATTGCCCAAGACACCGCTGATGACATTGGTCATCGACCCCTGCGGGTCGGTCAGGGAGCCGAATACCTGGCCTGATCCGGAGTTGAGTGAGCCGAAGCCCATGTCCTCGAGGCTTCCGGCGCCCGCCTCGACGGGGTTCGGCTGCCGGATGGTGACGCAGACGCCCATCGGATTGATGTTCCAGTCGCCCGCCGCCAGCACAATGTTGGTGCCGGCGCCGCTGTCGAGCTGCGTGCCTACAACTGCGTTATCGGGAACTTTGTAGGTGGTTTCCAAAGCGATGACGCCGCCGCCCGCAGTGGTCCATCCGCCGCCCTTTGCCACCACGGAGTTGTTGCCGACAACGACGGTCTTGGTGACGTCGTCCCACTTCTGGTCGCCGATAAGCCATTTGACGTTCAGGCGAGCCTTGACCAGCTGGAATCCTGCCGGGTGGAAATCGCGGATCTGATTGACGAGGGCTCCGGAACCGGAAACCTTGGTGATGTAGGTGACCGTCTGACCCGCGGCGACCTTGCCATCGCCGACAACCTCCTTGCTGACGGTGTACGGCGTCCCGAGGGAACCGGCCCAACTGTCGGTGACCGACTGGTTGAGCGCGCATGCCGGTGCTGCTTGCGCCACCGAGGCTCCAAGTCCAACAGTGACGCCGGCGGCGATGAGAACGAGGGATGTAGTGGTTGCTACTGCGTGGCGAAGTGAGCGGCGGGCCATGTAGAACTCCATTCAGCGGGGTGCGTGACGGTTTGAGCAAAACTGTAACTAGTTCTACTGGACTTTCGTCCAAGATGTGGCTGATTTCAGAAAATTGTCAGGTTTCGGGTCGCCGTTGGTGTGTCGCGCTGCCGAATTCCACAGGATCTGGGTTGTGAACAGGTTGGTTTTGGGTGGCTTGGTTTTGTGGTGGTGGGTTGAGGGTGGTGGTTGGGACGCGGTTCGTATGGGGCGGGCGCGCGATCGTGTGAGTGGTGGGGGCTGTGATGGCGAGGAATATGGCGTTGGGGGCTCGGGGCGAGGATGTGGCTGTCGAGTTCCTGATTGATGCGGGTTTGGAGATTGTCGAACGCAATTGGCGTTGTCGGTACGGCGAGTTGGATGTTGTTGCGACTTCCGGTGATCGGATTGTGTTCGTGGAGGTGAAGACTCGGTCGGGTGTCGGGTACGGGAGTCCGGCGGAGTCGGTGACGTTCGCGAAGCAGCGTCGGATTCGGGTGTTGGCGATGCACTGGCTCACTGATTCGGGTCGGTCGTGGTCGAGGGTGCGTTTTGATGTGGTGGCCGTGTTGATCGGCCGCGACGGCGTGCCTTCGGTCGAGCATTTTGTGGATGCGTTCTGATGGCGTTGGGGCGGGCGCATTCTGTTGCGGTCAGTGGCGTGGACGGGCAGATAGTGGAGATCGAGGCGGATATCGGGCGCGGGTTGCCTGCGGTGCATTTGGTAGGGCTGCCTGATACTGCGTTGCACGAGTCGCGTGATCGGATTCGAGCGGCGGTGACCAATTCTGGTGAGGAGTGGCCGGACAGCAAGGTGATTTTGGCGTTGTCGCCGGCGACGTTGCCGAAGGTGGGCAGTGTTTACGATTTGGCTTTGTCGTTGTCGGTTCTCGATGCGGCGAAGAAGTTGCCGCGGAAGTTGTTGCGGGAGACTGTGTTTTTGGGGGAGTTGGCACTCGACGGGCGTTTGCGGACGGTGCGTGGTGTGTTGCCTGCGGTGCTTGCGGCGAAGCGGGCGGGATGGGGGACTGTGGTGGTTCCTGCTCGGGCGTTGGCTGAGGCGGGCTTGGTGAAGGGGATCGAAGTGCTGGGTGCTGACGATCTGTCCGCGGTGATCGGGTGGTTGCGTGGTGAGTTGGCGCTGGCCGTTCCTGATGTCTTCGAGCGCGCTGATGTGGTGACGGCGCGGGATCTGAGTGAGGTTGTCGGGCAGACGGATGCTCGGTGGGCGATCGAGGTTGCTGCGGCGGGTGCGCATCATTTGATGTTGACGGGTCCGCCGGGGATCGGGAAAACGATGTTGGCGCAGAGGCTTCCGGGGATTCTTCCACCGTTGACGGAGGGGGAGTCGTTGGAGGTGACGGCGATTCATTCGGTGGCGGGGGTGTTGCCGGAGGATCGGCCGTTGATCGATATGCCGCCTTTCATTGCGCCGCATCACAGTTCGTCGGTCAGCTCACTGGTGGGCGGTGGTAGTGGGATGGCTCGTCCTGGCGCGGTCAGCCGCGCCCATCGCGGCGTGCTGTTTCTCGACGAGTGTTGTATAGCTAAGCGCCCCAAAGCATTACGTGATTCTACTCTACGAACTAATTCCGTGGTTCAGCCTCAGGCGGGTACTCGATCTTGAGTAGACGACTTAGTTGGGCGATCGTGAGACGGTTTTCAACATTGTATGGAACGCCCGCCGCTTCCGTTGATCGTTGCAGATAATCTTCGAGTTCAAAGTCGGGGCGAGGCTCGGGCTTAATCATGCGCTTTGCGTTGGTAGGCACAAGGCGCAAACGTACGGGTGTCTAGTGTGCCCGGTGCAAGATTTAACCACTTCTGATATATCCGGCATGTAGAGTCACCTGCTGTGGAGCCAACGGAAGCAATCAACCTAGTTGAGGTTGTCCTGCGCGACTTGGTGCGCGAGGTGATCGGGGATGCCTGGCAGAGCGAATCGTACATTGACATTGCCAAGCTTGAGTCGAAGCGAGACGAGGAACGGGCAAAGAGGCGCGGTGTGGCCGTATCCGACGACTTACTGGCCTTTACTGAGTTCCTTCAGCTTCAGAAGATCATCGAAAGGAACTGGACCAAGTTCGAACCCGCGCTCAAAAAGAAGAAATACTTCGACGTCTACATGGACAGGCTGGCCGGCTTCCGGAACCCCGCCATGCACAGTCGGACGCTTCTTCCCTTCGAGGCAGCCCTCGTTGAAGGTATCGTTGGAGAGTTTCGCAACCTCGTGGCCATCTACCGAAGCACCCAAGGACCGGATATGAAGTACTACCCGGAGATCGAATCAATCGTCGACTCTTTCGGAACCCGGATCACGACCAACATAAAGCCTGATGTGATCCTTCGTCCCGGCGATGAGGTCTCATTCAAGTGTGCCGCTACCGATCCACACGGACGTGAACTCACATGGGAAATGTGGACACTCACCAACCAACACCAGCGACAAGAGACGCACCATGCGAATGGGGACGTGGTCTCCTTTAGATGGATCGTGACGGATGAGAATGTGCAAGAATCAAGCACTGTCACAATACAATTGACGAGCAGCGGTCCGTACCACCGGCACGGCACCATTGATGATGCGATGCTCTTCTGGTACCGGGTCGATCCTCCGTTGTAGAAGGCTGCGATCCAACCTGCGGTTGCCCAGTTTTGCCTAGGAACTCTTTCGTCATGCTGAAGTCGGCACGCTGAGGCGCGCCTACCCCAACGGGCATCGATTCCAAGACACAATAGTTCAGTGAATTGGTTGGGTGATCTATGGCAGTACCCGTTCCATGCGTCAGTATGGGGGACAGCTGGGCAGTGGTTCGGGTCCATCCTGACTGGCGGTTCGCTGTTTCTTGGGTTCAAGATCATGCGAACCAACCAAAAGGACAAACGCCGCGAGCAAGCGTCTTTAGTCGTCGTCACTAACTACTACACGAGTTCTCTCGGTGAAGATGGCGACATCATGCCACTCGTGACGATTCGCGGGAGTGTTCACAACTACTCGTCGGCTCTTGTAACGGGCGCTCAGATCTCGATTGAGATGAAGAGAGGTACCGCACGGCGGCGACTGTCGTTGTTCGATCGCTGGTTTAGGCCGCAGAAGAAAGTGATTGCGTCCAAGAGGCTTCAGGTCGAGGACGACATCACATGTACGATCCTTCCCGACACGGACATCCGCTACGTACTGCACCTTCCTGATGAATCTCATATCGCCGCAGAAGAAGTCGACATCAAACTGGCCTTCATGGATGCGAACAGCGTGGCGTGGGAACGACCCTTCATGGGCGTACCTGTGGAGTCGAAACGACCAGGGAGGATCAGAGGGGCGTTGATTACGCGTCTCGAATGGAAGGACTGGGATAAAGAGCACCCGGATGATGGGACGCCGTCTGATGAACTAAGTGGCGAGGAAGGCCCTAAAGTGCTCACAGAGTAGGAGTCTCGGATCTGCCAGCGCGTGGACGCGTCGCTGATTCGGACAATTCAACTCGATCACGGCTGGTTGGATATGACTGAGCGACACGAAATCGCTACTGAGATTTGAGAAGTCGGGCAATCGCTTTGACTGCCGTGGCGTGACGGACGGTTAATGGAACCCCACTAGCCTGTGTGGATTTCGCGAGGTAGGTAGCGAGATCAAATCCGTTTGTCATGTACCTCTATTGTCTCACATTTCCCTATTTACTTAAAGGTTCAACTATGTCTAACTAGAAGTATCGCAATGGCAAAAGTCGTTGTGTCGCATCTCGTTTGAAAGTTGGTGAGAGAAATGGGTTTCAGAAGCGTTCGCGTATCTGACCTTACGGGTATTGAGCTCGATGATGACCAGGTGGTCAACGTCGTCGTTCGACATCCCGAGCACGAAGAGGCTCGTCAATTCGACGCCTCGCAGGAAGAGCTGAAGGCGCTCAAGACAGTGGGAAACCTCGTGAGTCTCGAACTTCGGTTTGCAAATAGAACTTCGCAGGACGTGTTCGCCACTGCTGTCGAGTTCGCGAAGTTGGTTCCTGCGGAGAAGTTGACGACATTCAATCAGCTTCGTGGTCGTCGCAAGGGTTATCGTCCGAATGCTGACTGACCCGCTCGCCGGAAACGGCTGACTCACTGTCCCGGCTACAGAACTAAATCATCCCCCACGTCAGCTGCAGAACATGCGCTGAGGTGGGGGATTTTCCACAGTATCGATCCCGACCAAGGAGTGCTTTGACAAATGACGAGATCCCGCCGATCGAGTATGAACCGTCGTACTCGGAAGATTTCATAGCCTACCTGCACGCTGGATGCTACGACGATGAACCTGACTTCACGAAAATCTTGCTGGCTGCACTAAAAGACGAGGGTGCTACTGAGCTGATCTTTCGCCTAGACGAAGTGCGAAGGATTCTTCGTCGCTAGGTCTGCATAGACTGACCGACAGCGAATTGGAAGGACTACGGGTGAACGAGTACACACAGAGGCGCGCCTTCATGCGTCGTGCAGTTGAGTTGGGTAAGAAGAGCATTTCGGAGGACGTCAAGAAGCCGGTAGTTGGTGTCGTGATTGTCCGCGACGGTGAAGTGCTTGGCGAATCGTTCCGAGGTGAAACAGGCGAGGGCCGTCACGCCGAGTTCGGACTGCTTGATCGACTCAAGTCAGAGGGCATCGACGTTGTTGGTGCCACTGTTTACTCGACACTGGAGCCGTGTTCGCGCCGCAACGAGCCGAAACGCCCTTGTGCTTCGCATCTGATGGAGGCCGGGGTGTCCGAGGTATGCGTCGGAATCTATGATCCCAATCCTGAGATCTACAGAGAAGGCTGGAAGCTGCTGAATGAAGCCGGGATCAAGCTGACAGACTTTGACGAGGACTTCCGTGACGCGATCAGCACTGACAATGCGGAGTTCATTGACCAGTACCGCGTGGCGATCGGAGAGCGTGGAAGTGCTCACTATGACTTCACGCAGAATGGCGGACGTTTTCGAATTCAGCATGAAGATTTGAAGTTCTCACTGCGAACCAGCGAGTGCGGCGATGACTCGGTTTACATCATCGATCACGCCGGGAACGTCGCGGCGCTGAAGCATGCGAGGGAGTTTGCCGAGGTTGATGACCCCGGAGCCTATGACTGGAGTAATTACACTCGAGACATCTCGGTCGGGGCGATTGGCGCGATACGTGTCGATGGCGGGTATTTGATGGTCAAGATCGTTGACGTCAAGTGTCAAAATCGGGGGGCGACCCACACAGAGGTGAGATTTGACTACGAGATCCGACGTAAGCGAGCGCTTCCAGCACCTGGCGAGTGATGAAATGCCCCGGCTCGCAATGAGCCGGGGTCTTACTCCCACGATCTAAGCTGCAACGACACGAGCTTCCTTGACGAGCTGCCACCGTGAAGCCAGTTCCAGCACGCTATGTGCGGCTTCCCAGTAGTCAGGGAACTCCAGGTTGTTGCTGCTCCAGGAGTCCTCGTCGTTGAGGGTGGTGACCTCGCCCTTGTACTTCTCAGTACTGAACAGCAGATCCACCAACTCTTGCGGAACGGATGTGGAGTCGCCTTCATCGTCAGGTGGTCCGATGATGAACACGTTGCCTGCCACGACATCTTGGAATCGCCAGACACTATCCGACAGCCAGAGCAGCATCGTCGCTCTCTGGTTCATTTTGAGGCCGATGTTCTTCCCCTCCTCGTTCACGAACATCGATGCCTTCTGAGCTTCGAGTTCGAGTACTTGGAACCGTCCATCAACGATGCCTTGCATAGTCTTGATGTCGCCTTGTTCAAGTTCCATCGTCTGTACCAGTACATCGAGGTCTGCAGGAATGATGAGGCATTGGATTGAACCCATCGTGCTCACGTCCTTCTTGATCGTGGGGCCTACCTGATCTCGGCTGAGATCAGGACAAGCACCGCGAGCGGCGCTACTGCTTGACCTTGGGCTTCTTGTAGGTCGAACTGAATGCGCAGTGCTTGTCGAGACAACGGTTAGAGCCAGGCGAGACGATGTGACCGTTACGGCAAGTGGCTACACCGGATATAGCGATGCGCTTTGTCAGTTCGGACAATGCGTTTGACGGGTTCGGCTCCACCACGAGTTCTTTATTACCGTTGTCGTTCTGGTCGCCAAGGTAGGTGAGTCGACTTGCGGGGATCGGAGATCTCAGATCATCGATCTCAGCAGTGAGGTCTCGGATCTGAACTGCGAGGTTAACCAGGTCATCGAACGGGATGCAGGCGAGTACGTCATCGTCTGCGTTGAACACCACGGTAGGGATGCGGTTCAAGCTTGCGCCGGCCTTCGCCTGGCGCATCCGGTCTTTGATCGCGATGGTCTTATGATTTTTCGCCTCTATGTCGAATGGAATGTCTCCGTAGAAGTTGTTCAGGTCCATCTTCTGATGCGAACCTGCACCACTTCGCTTGTCCCGCTAGACTCTTGCGCCTAGCTTCTTACGGAGGGTCTTGGCGATGTGTTCTTCGAGGGACTTGCCCTTTTCACTTGAGACGCTCATGGCTTCCCGCCATACTTCTCAACCAGATCAATCTTGCGGATGCGACTCTTTGGCTCGTGGCCGTACTCTTCCAAGTTGTCGCGACAGTGAAAGTACACGCCTAGCTGCTCCTGAGCACGTCTAAGGGCTGCTGCTCCGATCGAACGTACTAGTTCAGGTTCCTGCAGATCAATGAAGTCTCGCTCGCTCCCGATCACCAGCTGTTCTTCGCTGTCTTCGTGGTGGGAGAGTGGTACTCCTTCAGGGTTGTAGTTGTAATGGGTTGTCATATCACCTCCTCTGGTGTGTCTGGTTGCTGTTCAACATCTTCCGGCTTGTACACCTCAACCGTTGGCCGGTAGAAGTCCCCGCTCCATCGCCAGGCGAGGCCACCGAGCTTGAGCCGTCGGTTGAGTTCAAACTCTTCGTCGTCGTAACCGAAGTCTTGGGCGTGCTCCATCTCGCGGATGAGTTGAGCGTTCGGGATACCTACGAACTTGGCAGCGATCTCGGTTTCTATGCGGGATGGTTTTGGCGGTTGTTCGTTCATAGCTGGCTTCCAATCTCTTGCAACGCTGCAATGATCGGTTTCAACTCGTGATCCCTGAACGCACTCTCCGCGTACACAACCCCTTTGGTGAAGTGGTAGCTGTTGGATTCAAGGTATTCTTGTGCGGCCTTTTCGGTAAGGAAAGCTACGCCGTCATACCCACCAACCGCCGGTAGTAGTTCGATGTCGTAGGTCCAATGCGCATCAGCAAGACCGTCGCAGTAGCAATCGTCTTCGCCAAGTGCTGGCAACTTGTCATCGTCACAATCAAACTCTTCCCAGATCCGCTTGCACGGTTCACACCAGTGTTCATGTGCGCCTTCATAATCAAGTCGTTCAGTATGGTCGCCGCATCCGTCGCGACGCTCGACCTTCTGCTCTTCGTAGATGCGGAAGATTGGAGTATCGGTATGACGGTTGTTCTGTGTGCTCAGTTCATGGGCGATGCTCTTGATGAACAGGGCTGTTTCTTCGTTGATGTCCACAGTCAGTTTGCTCATGCAGCACCTCCCCGGTAAGCACCATGCAAGATGTGCGGAGCCAATGCCTCCATGCGTACAAGAGCTTCTTCTCGTGTAATCAGGCGCTCGTCTACCTCGCTGAAGGTGTCCTCGAACGCGAGTATCAGTGCGAGCTTGGCGATGTCTGCCCGTAGATCCACCGTGCCGGCTAGATGGTCGATGCACGGTTGGTTCGGCAGTGATTCAGGTCCGTTGTGTGCCATGGATGATTCCTTGTTCAGTTGTTATTTAGTTGTGTGACAGTCGATCTGGTTGCGCCATCGAGTAATCAAGTGTCCTGTTGAGGGTGGGCTTCAACAGAACCTCGATGGAGCAACTAGATACCCGTCATGAGTCCACGTACTAGCCGTCATGCAAGCGGATTACGTTCCACGGGCAGGAAACTTCAGAGAAACTGGAGGGCAAACTTTGAAGCCAAATGAATTGTGGGAACTCGTGACAGGTACGAAGTGCTGATCCAGGTGCAGAGATCAGCGACTTGGGGTCAGGGGGTGAGCTGGGCCTCGCGGAAGGAGGTCTCACGACGTGGACTCACTTGCGCCTTATTAATCGGCGCGACCCTCTCACCTAAACCCTGACCAGTAGAGCGCACGAGCTGTGGAGGTTCATGCGCCCACTTCCCAGCACACGATGAATATGCCGGGAAGTGGAAGTGGTTCATGCAGTTAAATGGCTGCTAGTAGTAGTGGCCCTAGTCCAGATCAGCTCGAAAGCCTCACTCCGCCGCAGATCACTCTTTTGGCTGCCCTACTACTAGAAGGTGGTCTATGTAAGGCGTATGGCGCTAATAGCAAGCGTCAGTGTTGAAACTTCCGGGCGATCATCTCCCAGAGCTCAATTCATACAATACTTACTGTCAGCGCTACTACGTCTTACATAGTCCATGTTGTGCATACAAGGCAGGTACCGTTCTAGACGGATTACTGATTTGCCCCTACTGGGATTTCGAGTCCCAGAGGGTGAAGTCACCTTGCATGAGTCAACGCCGTAAGTCTGCGGTTTACGCTTCTCTCCCCATAAGCTTACGGGCCTTGGATATGCGTCTACCTATTCCGCCACTTGTATGCACACTAGAACGCACCAGGTAGTTGTAAAAAATCGCAATCTAATGCTCTAATTATTTTCTGATGCGCCCATTTAACTGCATGAACTGTTCTGTAAAGGTGCATCTCGGCCGCCCTCGCTGTGCGGCTAAGTGTGGTGCTTGGTTGCCGTCCTGATCAGACACGGCCTTACCGTTCGAGACGGAGTTTTGCGGGCAACCTTGCTACCTTCTGGGTCTCACTATTGCAGTGAACGCTTTCGTGAGATGAAAGACTGTGAACGCGATAATATCGTCTCCTTGTCTTTGCGAGCCTCACGTGCTCGGCGCTTCGTCTTGTACTGACCGATCAACCGTAGAAACGGTGTGTCATCGGCGTGCTCGAACTCGAGATTGATGTTCACGATTTCGCGTTCTGTATTCATTGCTTTGGTGTTCCCCTCTGCGAATAACTATGAGCCAAACCGTCTTCTTTTGCAATAGCGAAATGTCACGAAATGCGCTGTGGTTGTGGATAACTCGCTACTTGGTGAACAGGTACAGATGGCCGTCATCGTCTTCAACAGAGTGGATGGTGTTCAGGGCGAAGTCGTGCGCGATACCTGCCTCATCCCACTTGACGTGCTGTCTCATGTCTTCGGGTAGGTACTGCCTCAACTGATCCAACTGAGCTTCGAGTCCGCTCTCGATCAAGTAGTCGGCCGCGTACGCCTCGATGCTCTCGAAGTGACCCAGATAGTGGTCCTCGAACATGTCGATCGCCGCTTCCAGCTCTTCGCCGTTCCTGAAGCCGACGTACTCAAGCCAGTGGGCGACTGCGATTCCCTTAGCTGTGACAGCCTGCTCGACCTGTTCAAGTAGCTCGGGATCTTCTTCGCCGAGTGGGCAACCCACGGAGTGAGGGGCGGACATGTGAGCGCGACAGGCGGGGCAGAAGTCGTCTTGTTCAGTTGATTCATCTGGGGAAGTGAGCCACTGCTTCGACCATCCTTCGACGGGATCATGTGACTCACGGGCCATAACGTACGCACCAAGGGCTTCGAGGTGTTCGCGGTTGTAGTCGGTGTCGGCGTTGGCCCAAGACTCGTTGATCTCAGCGACGACTTGGGGTAGATCGATCGCTCCAGTACTGGTGAGGCTGTAGAGGGCGCTCGCCTGACCGCCATGCCATTGCGAGGCGATCACGCGTGCGCCAGCGTCTCCAATTGAGCGTTCTTCTGATGTGGCGCTTGCTAGTTCGTGGTCGATGAGCCGTTCATCTGACCAGTGTTCGGGGTTGTTGTTGGGTTGTTTTTCCATATGAAGTTGTTCTCATCTTATTTATTGATCTCCGTGATATTGATCGTATTGTTATCCACGCTTAGTTCGTGGCGGCCTGTTGGTATTGCCCTGATATTCGCAAATCAGCGTAATATTGGCAAGTGCTTCCACTTCCGCCCGTAAATTCTTGATTACCTGTGCAGGTGTGTCGTCAGCGACGATTAACTTGACGATTGGACGCCCGTTAATTCGCGTATCAATCTTCATGTCGATGACATCGATATCTACGGTAACTAAGTACTCGGTTAGCCATGCTCGGGCATCGTCGGCGGAAAGCGCAGGTCCGTCCGAAATCAGCATTCCTCCTGGCAGAAACCTCGTGGTGCCTTGCAAATCGTGTTGCATTGAGCGCGTTATAGTCAGGAGCTCCTCAAGCATGCTTTGGTTTGTTCTTGGCTCTGGATTTGTTGGGTCAACACTCTCGACAATCTTGTCATTGAACCGCGTCTGGTATTCGGGCCACATGCGAGTGAAGGCCTTTTCCTTCGTCGGCCAATCGGCGTCCACCACGCCTGCAACAGCTTTGAGGACGCGCGCAACGCCATCCTCATTCAGCAGTGTGGCTTGAAACTGCTTCAGCGGACTTGTGATCTGTGTCGGACTGGAGAAGTTGACCAGGCTTGGTACAACCCGCGTGGACGCCTCTGACAGAGACCTCGATAGAGCGCCTGCTTCGAAATTTAGCCACGGCGCATCCTGGTTCTCCGGCGTCACTACGACGATTCCAAAGAGGGTTCCGTCAAGCTCACGCTTGATCTCATCGAGACCACGGGCACCTGCCTCGATGTCAATGTCTGAGACCCATGGTGTGACCCGGTCAAACATCTCGCGTAGTAGGTCATGCCATACATGTGCCACACCTTTGGCGAGATCGCCGGACCAGCTGATGAAGATCTTCAAGTCGTCTGCCATGCGCGAACAGTACCAATCCGACCAGTCCCTACGTGTGCCAGATCAGCACTGGAACGATGAACAGCGACAGGTACAGGGTTCCAACGATGATCACGGCGATTACCAGGAACATCGCGATCCATCGGCCGGCTAGCTTGAGTGCGGGGATCAAGTAGGGGTGAAGGTTCATGCCGCCACTCCGTCATCCTGGTGACCGTCATAGATGTAGAACCA
This sequence comes from Rhodococcus sp. RCBS9, assembly GCF_029457415.1. Classification (NCBI taxonomy): domain Bacteria; kingdom Bacillati; phylum Actinomycetota; class Actinomycetes; order Mycobacteriales; family Nocardiaceae; genus Rhodococcus; species Rhodococcus sp. RCBS9. The sequence continues at coordinate 5,201,710 of NZ_CP120422.1, forward strand.
CAGTGGTCCCTTGTCGTGGACACTGCGGATCAGGTGACCTTCGTGCTTCAGATCGAGGACGCGAGCGGGGTAGCGCCACGCGACCTTGCGGAGTTCAAGGTTGCTGACCTTGCCCTTGGCCTTGAGCAGATTGAGGATCTTGGCTGTGTGAGTTTCCTTGGTAGCCATTACTTCTCCCTCACGATCAGATTGATGGTTGCGAGGTCGGTGTCCTGGATGTCATCGATGCAGAGATCCATTGCTAGTGCGCCAAACTTGCTGAGACAGTGACTCGCTGCCACGTTCAAGCCGAACTTGTCAGCGAATCGCTCGGCGTACCTAGCTCCGCCACAACTCCATACGAACAGCTCTACGTTCTTGAAGCTGGCGAGGATCTTGAACAGATCGACTATGCGTTGGTTCGGATCTTCGCAGGTCTCGGTGCAGTTGCAGCGAAGGGTTCCGTCTACGTCGAAAGCAACTTTGACTGTCCGCATCGTTGCTCGTGGGAGGTCGTTGTAGTCGGCCACTACGAATTGACCCGTCCATCTGGAGAAACCCCGACGTACAGCCGCGACTCACCATCTACGTAACCGCCAACCCAGCCCTCGGCATAACCTGGACACATTGCTGCATCAGGTGGATAGACGTAGTAGTCATCAGCTCGGTACTCCACGCCGTAGCGGTGGCAGAGGTTGCGTAGTGCTTTCTCTTGAGCAGTGTTGATCTTGTAGCGTTCGGGTTCTTCGGGGGAGGGGAAGCGTTCCATCAGTTCGACCTCACGCAACTGATTCCAACGTGGTCGCCGTCGGCTCGGTAATTTTCCTCCTGCGCGCCTGTGACCACGTAGCACTTGTTTCCGTCGTGGTCGAACATGCTGACAGTTGGAGTCTTGCCTTGGTTCTCTCGGCTACTCACTTGGTAAATGGTGTTCGTCCAAGGCAATTCGATGTATCGCGCTGCGAGGGCTGTCCCTGTCGAGGCCACCACGGCGATGGTGAGCACTCCTACTGTGACGATTGCCGTCTTGGTGTGTCGACCGCTCATCTACTTGTTCCTCCTGAGGGCCCTGTAGATCAGGTATCCGATGAATCCAAGTACGACTGCGATTATGACGAGCGACCCTGTGATCCAGATCGGTGAAACTACCCACCACCAGGACCAATTGATCACGTTCAGTAGCTTGAGGGTGACGAAGACGATGGTGAGCAGGCCAACGAAGCCGATGCCTCCGCTGCTCGATGAACTGCTTGATGATGAATAACGTGTGGACATAAATTGGTTCTCCTTATTAAGTTGTGTACTCACTGACACAGCTGGACGACGAGCGGGTGAATACCAACTAATAATGCGTGGTGCGCTGAATAATAGTTACGCTCGACGGCCAGCAATGCCAGCGGTTTGTCAAGAGAAAAGTTGTTCACTTGACGATTTTCTATTTCAATGTGCTGCTACTTGTGGACAACTCGGCGTGTTGCGAACTTGCGCTGCAAACTTGACTGCGATTGCAGGATCATTGTCTGGTCACGAGCTTCGCCACGTTGCAGGCGGTGTGTCAATGAATTTCGGGGCTTGAAATATTGAAACTATGTGGTGTGCTTGGTTTTTGAGTCAGTGACCTCTGTTAGACGGCGATTTCATGCGGCGCACAATCTACGTTCGAGGGCGCACACCATAGCGAACTATATGATTCGCTTCGTAGTTCGTGACGATTGGACCTGCGACTGGTCAGTAAGCTCGCTGGCGATTATCTGGTTGTAGTGTTCGGCAGGTATTTCTATCTTGTGCCTAAGGCTTGGTAGCTCAACCCCACGGTTGCGTAGGTACTGTGCTGCACCACGAACCTCATCGCGGTCCAACTTGAGTCGCTTAGAAACCCATCCTGTGTCCTCTCCGAGTCTCTTGGCTTGTGCCCAGGTCTTTACAAATTTTGAATAATCTTTTGGCTGGTAAACTTTCATTACTTCTCCTATATACTTAGTCTTATATATGCCAAGACGTCACTACGATCTCGATGAAGTCCTTGCTCTAGCCGAAGCCGGCAAGTGTGCTGCTGAGATCGTGGAAGAACTTGGCTTATCTGTGGGGGAGCGTGCGATCCAGAAGACGGTGAACAAGTTCCTCGGTCCTCGGCCTAAGCGCGCTCCAGCACTGTTGGGTGATCGGCTGCGTCGCCGTGTCGTCGCTTGGATGGTCGACAGTGGTCTGAACGAGCATGTTTGCTTCGAGTGCGAGAAGTTCTCGGCTCCGCCGTGCTCGATCCGTGAACTGCGCCAGGACGACGACCTAGGAACTCTTGTCTTCGTCTGTCGCCACTGTGTCAGGACTGGTGATTGCTAGTGGCTGAGCAGCAGTCTGACTCTTCTGTATCTCCGACGCGATGGAACTTGCGCCGACAAGGATTCGAGATCCCAGGTCATCCTTCAAAACGAAGTTCTCTTCAACCGTGACGACGGTGACGCCCCGTTCCAAGAGTTCCAAGGCGGGAACAGAGAATCCGAAATAGTGGCCTTGATCAAGGGATTTCATCGTATGGAGGATCAGGGTGTCACCTTTAGATAGTGTCTCGACAACTGACTGAAGCGCCCCTATTGCCACTTGGTCTGGTACGTAATTACGTGTTGCTGCGAAGTCGGTCATCATCACCATTTCGTCACCATCGCGGGCGTACAGGACCGTCTTCTCGATTTTCCTGCGGTCCTCAACGAGCGCGAGTTGGTTCGATGGCATGGTCGCAAGAAGTCCGCGTTCCCTATCGATCACTGTCTCTTGGCCGCGTATGTCGTCGCCTTGGTCAGATCTTCGTCAGTGAAGTCCTCGACCAACGACGTCAACGGAGGTATCTCCATCAGGTGTTTTCGGACTGTATTGACTACTGGTGTTCTCATCGCATTCACGCGCTCGTATTCACGTTGTATTTCCTTTGGATCACACCGTTCCCATTCTGGAAAACCCTTTAGTGCGGTGATGGCGATCATGTGGAGCTTTATCACTCGTTGGTACAACGTAGCGATGATAATTCTCGTTTTCTCCTCTTCGATTATCATGAGTGCGGGAGAAAATGATGATTCAACAGCAGTGAAGGTTTCTTTCCAGATGTTCGCAGTATTATGAACAATCTCGAAGTCGGCCCGCGTAAGATCTTCCTCGGCTGCATCGCGGTCGTTAATTCGTTCGTTCATCTTGGAAAAGGCTATGATCAAATTTGTGGTCGGTGTCGACAGCGTGCGGATGGCGTCCCAAATAGGAGGTATCGTCTTAATCTGCTCAAGGCGACTCGCGGTCTGGAGTTGGTGATCAAGCCGAGAATTTGCTTCAGCTGCATCACTTCTCGCTAGCTTTGTCTGCCACAGTGCGACAATTACCGCCGTTGTCGCACCGATCCCACCGATCCAGGCCCCCGCCGCAGCCCATTCTCCGCTCTTCCACCCACTCCACTGATCTACACGTTCGACGAAGAGCGGAACAAGGACAATCAGAGCAAGGACCACGACGATGGCGAACAAGATGATGCAGGTCCACCGTAATGTCGTGTAGGTCCTTGAAAACTTCGGGGTTTGCACCCGCTGATCTAAGCAGATCCGACCGATCGTCCTTCACTGTCAGACCACTATGCGAACATCCTCGCTATGAACCTGATCCCCACCACTGACTCCGCCGTGGATGAAAGCGCCCTTTACCTGGCAGCATCTCCCCATACTCGTGCTCAGGTTCTAACGAGTCCTTGCCCCGTGCCGGCCACCCCTGGTGTTTACGGCTGGTGGTTCCGAGAGTTGCCCGCCGACATCAATACGGCAGGGTGTGCGAAGAAGGACGGGCTGACCTTGCTGTACACGGGGATCAGTCCATCAGCGCCTCCCACTAATGGAAAAGCCCCGAGCAAACAGACTCTTCGGACTCGGATCAAGACTCACTACAGGGGCAATGCCGCAGGTTCGACGTTGCGGCTAACACTTGGGTGCTTGCTGTCGGATCAACTGGGGATCGAGCTACGTCTGGTTGGTTCGGGCAAACGGTTGACGTTCGTTACGGGTGAGAAGGTGCTGTCCGAGTGGATGGCTGAGAACGCATTGGTCTCGTGGGTTCTGAACCCCGAGCCTTGGGTGTTGGAGCACCAGCTCATCTCCAGCCTGGACGTTCCTCTTAACTTGGATGCCAACGCGCACAACAGCTTCTTCCCAACTCTGAAGGCTGCTCGACAGTCGGCACGCGATCGAGCGAGGGGATTGCCAGTAATGCTCAACCCTGGACGAACGTAGGCAAGGCGCTACTGGCTTCTAGGAGGGAGCACTTTCAGGCTGTTTCAGTGGAGGGGCTTGTGTTAGGTGCTCGCGAATCGTCTCCGTCATCGTGTTTCTCTGTCCAATAATCTTCAAGTAGCACCTATCTAGTTCTGACATATCGGGGGCAACATGTTCTCGTATCGCTGTCGTAATTGCGTCGTCGCTTAGCTGATGAAGTCGACGCACATCTTCATATAAGACCTTGAGTGCTGCCAGGGTATGAGGTTCGCTCACTATGAGGTGTGGTGTGTTGAATCCCATTTCAATTGACGCTAAAGATTGCATCCATGGCTTCACTCCCAGCATAAATTTCTCTGCAGTCGCAACCGTTCGCGGAAGAGATGGCACGGTTGTCACCAGTTCCTGGAACTCCTGTATTGGTAGCGCAAGGGCCAGGATTTCTTCCCAGAGAGGCGGTATGCATCGGACCTGCTCGGCCCGCCTCTGGGCGTCCAGTTCCCTGGCAAGAAGTTCATCCGACTTCACGAGTTGGGCGGTATGGCGCGCCTCCGCGCTAGCCATCTGTTCGCTCGCGACCTCTCGCGCTCGATCGAGTTCCTTCAACAATCGGACGTCAGCTGCATTCAACTCGCGAGTTAGCCGCTCGTCGGCCTCGACCTTTGCGGCAGCAGTGTCTGCTCGTGCGAGATTGGTCTGCCACAGAGCGACGCTGACTGCTCCGAACGTCATGATCCCGCCGAACCATGCACCCGCTGCGGCCCACTGTGTTTCGTTGAATGTGGTCCCCGTAGCAAGCGCGAACAGGTAGTAGGCCAGCAACGACACAAGGAGAACGCCGATCAGTAGACCGACACCGTATCCAATTTTCTTCAGCACTCGCGGGACATTACAGGAGTCGATGGTCGAGTTTTCCACAGCCTGATGCTCAACAGGTCATTTCGCTATTGCATTTATCGTTAGTTTGGCTCATAGTTATTTGCATAGTAAATAAGCAGGAATCAATGCAATATGAGTTCATACGATCAACCCAATAAGAACCGCCGCGGCCTCGTAGTCTTTCTACTAGTAATCGTCGCCTTCATCGCCGTCGCAGCCTTCACTCAAAAGGCCGACCAACCAACTGGGCTTGTAGTTCCAACTGAAACCTCGACACCAGCACCCGCGCAACAGAAGTCCTGGCACAAGGTCATCGAGCTATCCGGCTCGACAAGCAAGCGCAGTGACATCTTCCAGCTGAACAGCTCCAAGCAACGGATCACGTACACAGTGAACGGTGAGTACAGCCCGTTCGTGAACGTCTACGTGATGGCAGAGGGTAAGTCTCTCGACAAGCATGGCGGAATCCCTGAGGTCACCATGGCTCCAGTAAGTGGAGATACGCTGATGTACAAGGCATCTGGCGGCTACTACCTCGATGTTTCGGGGAATGGTGAGTGGACTGTCGTTGTGGAAGAAGAGCGATAGGTCATGAATATCGAAATTCCACTCACCATCAATTTTGACGATAGGAGTTCAGCTGGATACGTCAGGATCACACTCGACACATCAGTCCCACAGCTAGAGCAGTACTACATCGTTCCGTCGTACACAAAAGATGTTTCAGGCGGCATCGAGGTGACGAGTTATGCCCTCGTGCATCGAAGCATGGTTGCAAGCGACGACGAGATGAAGCGCCGAGAAGGGCATCTATACCTATGATTAAAGGTGCGATGGATCGTTGGCCGCTCAACGGTATCTTCATAGCTTCTATGTTCGCCTCCGCCATAATTATGCTGACATTAGCGTTCTTGACGGCCGACAAGCCCGAACCGTCGCTGGCTGAACCTGCTGCCGTCTCTAGTGACGCCGCGAGTCCGAACTCTCTCGAAGCCATCGTCAACGCTGAGAGAACCAAAACGGGTAAGCAGCCCTTCACAACAAGTGAGACGCTCAGATCGAGCGCGTGTGCCAAAGCGGATCACATGCTCTCACAGGACTATTGGGCACATACCTCACCAGATGGCGTGACTCCCTGGAGCTTCATCGAGAAGGCCGGCTACCGCTACACAACTGCGGGGGAGAACCTTGCGAAGTCATACCCTGACGATGCGAGCCTCGTTGCTGCCTGGATGAACAGTCCATCTCACCGAGAGAACGTACTCGGAGATTTCAAAGATCAAGGGATCTGCCAGAAGACCGGGACGTTGCAGGGGAAGACGACGACCGTGACTGTGCAGCATGTTGGAGTGCGGTCATGAAAACAACTTTGCGAGAGGAGATCCTGGACAGTCCTGTGACGGTTGATGAGAAGAACATCCTTGATTTCCACGACTCTCTCGATCATCCTGTTCGGTCGTGAGCTGTCGATTGAATGCGTGCAGTTCATCGTCCTGGTCATGAGGCTTGGCGGATCTAGGCAGCGGGTTGAACCGCAGGTCATCACGCCCGTGATCCAGGTTGTTGATTACTCAGCCGTCCGAACCCAGGAGTTGGCGGCAATGTACCCGATGAGGATGCGTTCATGAGCCGAGTGATCACATTCCGTTTCTGGTGCGCAAGCCACGGCTACGTCCCGGCGGGTTTTGGCACTCCGTTAGAGGCAGTCCACTTCAACCAGCGTGGTGAACTAGGCGTCTGGTGTCCGCTCTGCCACAAAGCTCGTCCGATGACGCTGGAGCAATTTACGGGCCTACTCGACCGCACTAGTAGAGAGATCTACGAGGGAGACATCGATGCGGACGGATATGTTATGACGTACGAGTGGGGTTGCTTCCGGTTCCGAAAAGGCAGGCATACAAAGCCGTTCACTCCCTACCGAGGTGACACAGACGCCCAGTGCCGTGAATGGGAAGTAGTGGGTAACGTCCACGAGCATCCTGGCCTGCTTGAAACGTCAGCATGACTAAATGCCCATCTTTGCCGCTCGAACCTCACGAGCGGCCTTCTGTGCGTTCCTAGTGACATATTTCAAGCATTGTCGTACGTTAAGAACATATGGGTAACCAACCAATCATCATCCGGCGCAGTCTCTTTGGCCTAATTGGGTTGATTCTGGTGGGCCTTCTGATCGCTGGATTCATCTATGGTTTGGCGTACTTCCTCCACACTCAGAATCCACGCGATACGACACCGATTGCAATCCTCCAGCTGATGGGCGTAGTCGTCCTGATCTCCACAGCAGTAACCGCCATCGTCTACAACCTGCACTCGATGACACTCAACGACAGCGGCGTGACGATCAAGAACTGGGGGAGTCTGTTCTTCAGCAGCGAGACACACTGCGATTGGAATGAGATCGAAGACCTCAACGTGCAGCGCAGGGGACCGTTGGCGTTCGTTGGTGGTTACGGCAATCTTCTAATCCAAACAGCAGGCACCGAGACGAACCTTCGTTTCAACTACTGCCCTCGCCCTGAGTACTGGCGTGACTACATCGACCAACGCAGTGAGAGCACACCTGAGCTAGTTCACAACGTCTAGAAGAACGAGAAGATCGCACCGGACACAACGAGTAGACCCAGACCAAGAAGCAGCATATGGAAATCGTCCTTCATCGTTTTCTTCTCAGACTCCTTGAAACCACTGGTACCTGACTTGCTGCTTGTCTGATACAGATCCCAGCCACCGACCAAGACAAGAAAGATTCCGACGAGTCCCGCCACTGCTTGTAAGAACCGCAGCACGCCCAAGATGAAATCCATCGTGAAGTCTTACCACGGCACACCGTCAGCAACGCCGGCGCCACGGGTTCCCGCTTAGTTATCTGTTACTAGTTGTTGCGACCAATCGCCTTGTCGCGGTCGTGATTAAGCTGGTGGGATCAATCAGCGCACGGGAGTACATCATGCACCGGCTCTTTATCAGTATGGGACTCGATTCAGAGATCGGGATCTACGAGTTGTACGACCGAACGATGGCATCCGTCAGGCGATGCTTGAGCGATCTTGGATACTTCATCGGCCCTTCGACGCTTGAAGATCGGTCTGAGCAGCTTGGTCGTGGGTTCAGTCAGTACCTCACGTTGGAACCTGGAGGACAGCTGGTTGCCACGGTCATTGAGATGGATCAGATAGTTCTCTTCGAGCTACATATCGACGCACTGGAACGGGAAGTCAACCGTGGGTTGCAGTCGATCGTCAACGATCTGATTGACACCTTTGACGACATCCACGTGTCTGTTCGCATCGCTGACGATGTTCGTGACTGATCATCGCTGGCCGAGTTCAGTTTCCAGTCGCTCAGCAACACTGTCAGGCATGGTCGAGCAAGAGTCTTCACCGCGCTCTTCCGCGTGGTCGAGTGCAGAGTCGGTAATCCCCACTGTCGCAACAGTGCCTTCCCATCCACCAAGAGCAGCAATCGAACCAGGGTTGAACCTCGCCGCTATGTCCACCTTCTCGATCGCCAGCTGATCAGCATCGGGGCCGAGGTAGATCCCGCCGTCTGCTGCACGTTCGATGTACGCGGGTCGAGGGAGCACTCCCGATAGTTGGTTGGCGTTGTACTCGCTCATGAACCAGGGCGGGGTGTTGAAGTAGTACCAACTCGCTGCACACACCCCGTAAAGGCCAGGACCGAACTGTGCGTAGTTGAGATACAGCTCCAAGATCCGCTGATCTGACATTGTGTAGCTGAACTCTGTCGCCATAACTGCTTCGAGTCCCTTGCGGATAGCGCTACGCCCAGGCCAGAGGAAGATGTTCTTCACCAACTGCTGGGGGATGGTTGATCCACCTACTCCAGCATCGCCGTCCATGTATTCCCTTGCCTTAGAAGTCAAGTCGCTGATCTCAAACCCACCAGCGCGCATGCCAAGTCGCTGATCTTCGTGGGCGATCACTGCCGCAATCATGTATCGGCTGATGTGGTCGAGATCGACGTACTGGTAAACGATCGGGCTTTCGTCTTGCAGCATGAACGACGTTCGAGGTGGCGTGAACCATCGGTACGAGAGCGTCACCATCTCCGAAAGCGCTAGGGGAGTGAGTATTACGAGCGCAACGTACATCGTCCATCGACGCCAGCGAGGTCGACGCCTACGGGTGGCCGGCGGCTGTACCGGCTCGTAGATCTCGTATTCGGGTTCCGGTGTGTGTACCCGCTGAGACTCGGGGAGAAGATCGTCAAGGGAGAGTCCCCGTGACCTGTCGAAAGCGGTGGTGTTGGCTGTATCCATGGGTGGCCTCCCAATTCTCTGGAAAATCGCGCACGGGACAAATAGCCGAATGCGGATTTCGACCCATTTTATGCGAGATTCCGAGAAAGGGGATAGCGAGTTTCGGGGGTGGGGAATGGAGAGAATTGCGAGGTGGGGTTAGCGATTCGAAGAGGGTGTGTAGCCGTCCATCGTCTGATGGGTGAACAGGTAATCGATCTTATCTGCGTACTTGCGAACATACGGGGAAAGAGTGATCTTCGCTGTTAGGGGGATATTTAGTGAACCGTTTGTTTTAACTATCATTACGTTACTTATTTAAACACAAAGTCTAAAGAATTGCAATAGTGAAGTTGAAAACTGTGGATAAGTCCGAGCATTTCGCTATTGCATTTAATGACTATTTGGCTCATAGTTATTTGCATAGGAGAAACATGAATATAAGAATCTAGAAAAGACATCCACACCCGAGTACATCAGCACCAAGTACTCCTCGCCTCGCGATAAAGTCCTGCATTACCTCTCGCTAGAAGGCTGGGCCAACCAAAGCTCAGGGGACACCGCATCTACCACGGGTTGCTTCGCCAGGATCAGCAACAGTGAAGCCGAACTTCAAGAGCTGACAACCAACTTCGAGGAAGCCATCCAGTCTGCCGGCCTCGCTGATCCGTCTGCCTTAATCGGACACTACCTGCTCGTTGAAACCGACGATGGCTTCGTTCACGTAGGTGACTACAAGTCTGAGGAAGAGGTGATCGCTGACTACCTCAAGCTCGAAGCTGCTTATGAGGACTGGGCGGGGGAGATGGCATGAGTCACCGCATCAAACTCCGGGCATGGGACGCCGAACGTCGATGTTTCTACTCCTCCACACAGCCACGGGTGGACTTTATATTCGGGAAGATGGGGGACGGCGTCTATATCAACAACCTACTGCGCCTCGACCTGACCGATGAGAACACTTCTCAGTGCATAGGTCTTACGGATAAGGACGGCGTAGAGATTTACGCAGGTGACATTTTAAAAGACAGTAAGGGTCATATCGGTCAAGTATTTTGGCACAATGCTGGTTTCTTAATTGAATGGCAAGAACGATCCTACGACGGAACGCGCCCTGTAGAAAGGTTTACTGATGACTGTTTCGGCTACGGAACGGTCATCGGTAACATCTTCGAGAACCCAAAACTCCTGGAGGTCACCTCATGACCCCAACCCAAACGCTCCGCGCTGCAATCAGACTCGCCAACACCAACGGCTACCACAACCCTGCACTCTTCGGAACCATGGATCTGATTAACCAGTGGAACATGCCACCTCGTGCAGTACTGGGGATCTTGCTGATGAACCACGACTTCTGCCGAGCACTTTGGGGTGAGGAGTGGATAGTTCGTACCCAGACTGTCGCTGTGTCTGATGATCCGTTCGGGTATCTGGCGGGGAGTTTGGAGGAACGGAGATGAGTAACACCCCTACAGAGTCAGAGTTCGATAAAGAGCTAAGCAGACTTTTAAACGACTTCGCCCTAGAGATCTATAAATTCAAACTTTATGAACCTAGTGCCGAATGGGATGGAAAGAAAAAATCCGCAAGAGAGGCGATAAAACTAGCAGTCGATAAAAATGTGATCGGTGAGAATCTAAGGACAGAATCGCTCACTACGTCAGGCCTTATAAATGCTCGAATGGCACAGAATCGGCTTAAAGATCATCAACGTAGAAACCTATATGGGGGAGATAAGAAGTAGTGAGTAAATTAGTTTTCTGTAGTGGATGCAATAACGACATCGACATAACTGGTCAACGATTTTGTGATAACGATGAAATGCCTCTGGTGCTCGATGTGCAACTTGAGAATAACACGGAAGAGGAAGCCGTTAAACTGGCAGTCAAGCTAAACGATATTCAGCACGAAGACTATGCAGATGATAGTGGCAACCTAAGAATGTACCACTACGATAGTCACAGCGTATCGCACAAGGATTACGATAGTGAAGATTCCGACGAGCATCATCTATCTAGCGGGTATTGGAGTTTTCAATAATGCCTAACCCTACTAAACCAACAACCAAACTGACGCTGCATGATCGAGTGCGAGAAGAGCTACTCGATAACATCCATCCTCATAAGTTATGGTGCGATAAAGAGGTTAACAACAGAAGCTGTACGTGCGGAAGGGAGGGGCTTCGTGACATTACTATGCAACTCATCGACACCTACACTCAAGCAAAGGTAGATGAGTGTAACGCGATGAATCTGTCAGATAAAGTCGAGATTTTTGAACAATGGAAACTAGATATTGATGAGCGTGAATCGTTAGAAAATGTCACTCGCTTCGAGGTCATCGATCATCGCCAATGTTTCGGGTGTCGTGGAAGAAAAACTGCAAACGTATTGCAAAAAAACGGAAGCTACAAAGAGAAGCCATGCGACAAGTGTGGCGGCAGTGGGATGATGGGTGGTCGAGTGTATGGAGCTTTCAGAAATGCAGAGACTAGTACCATCCAGATTGAGCAGAGTTTTCAAGACGATGGTAAAACATTGAAAATATTTGTGAAGGATAAGGAGAATCTATGAGTGATACTACTAGTAAAGATGACGAGCTAGACATCGACGTGTTCATGTCGCGTGAGTGGCTTATCGAGCAAGGTGTCGCTGCGATCATAAAGCTCTGTACTCAGACTATCATTTCCAACGACCTGGAGCGTAAAGTTCGAGTCGAGAAAGCTGTACGTAAAATGTTTAAGGAGCACGGTATACAAAAACAAATAGAGGCACTCAACAATCTTAAGATCGATACATCAGCTAGAAATCCTTATCCAAGTTGGTGGTCTGAAATGAACGATCATATCGATAAGCACATCGCATACCTCACCGCGCTCAAAACTAAGCGGGAGGTAGCTAACTAGCCCTATATGGAACGAACCAAATCCAAAAGAACATACAAGCGAGCTGAAGTTCCACCTGAACTGTTGGAAGCTACCAATCTCGACTTACTTGACCAGATCCTCAACATGCCAGGAGAACAGGGCGACACCTACACCCGCTATGTGAACCTAAGTTTCGGCAATCAAGCGTTGCTCATGATGCAGGGTGTCGATGAGCCGGTGAACACTCTGAAACGCTGGGGCGAGGACTATGGGCGCACCGTGAAAAAAGGCTCAAAGGCCGCCTACATCCGCCGTCCAGTCTTCAGGAAGGAAGAGAACGATCAGGGCAAGGAAGAACAGCGACTCACGGGATTCGTACTGTCCAAGAGCATGATCCGTGCATCTGACACGGAGGGTGAACCACTGCCAGCGATTGAGCTACCTGGGTGGAGCGAGACTCTCGCCATGCAGAATCTCAAGGTGAATGAGGTTCCGTTCGAAGGCCACGACGGAAACGTCCAAGGGCGGTCTATCAACCGCAACTATGCGATTAACCCAGTCGCTCGGTACCCGTTCAAGACAAAGATCCACGAGTGGAGCCACATCGAAGCGGGACACACTGTTCCCGAGGCTCATGCCGACTATCTGCAGCACCGTGGCGAGCGTGAGTTTGAGGCCGAAGGCAGCGCATACATTGTCCTGAATCGTCTTGGGGCGCTTGCACTTTTCAACGCAGCCGAGAGTCGCCACTATGTGCAGACCTGGATGAAAGATCAGAAACCATCACCCGAATCTGCCGGCCGAGTCATACGAGTAGCTGAGAAGATCATCAAGGCTGGCAGGCTGGCAGGCTGGCAGGCTGGCAGGCTGGCAGGCTGGCAGGCTGACGGATCAGGTCACTTCCTGACCTGGCCGATCAAGCCTCCGACAAGCGCTTCAACGCTAGCGACAGCCCGACACCTTTTGCATGCGCAGTGAGGTAGTACTTGGCTCGCATCTCCTCACGATCGTTGCTCAGCTTCGATCGAACCTTTCGGTAATGGAGTTGTGAGGGTGGCCGATCGAGCGCAGTCATCGCGTGGTCCGAAATATGCACGAACTCGTAGAGGTTTGGATGGCTCAGTGGGGCGGCGCATTCATCGTATCTTTCCATCGGGACGTGATAGTCCGCAGTCATTAGCTCGCCGTCTTCACGCAGGAGAATTAACTGACCATCTTCCCAGCTGCCATACGTCGAGTCCCGCGCACCCTCCTCACGCAAATTACTGACTAGCCAGCCTCGTGTTAGGGGGCCGACAGGTACGCGCTCATGAGTGTCAGCTTTGAACCAGCCGCCCTTGGTTGTCACGACTCGGAATTGCTGATGCTCGACCATTTCCCTTCTGCCTCGAAGCCCTGACGCAACTTTCCGTGCATATGAACGGAGACGAGCCGCGTCAAGGCGGCTCGCTCCGTACTTTGCCTCATCAGCCACGATTCACCCGACTAGCGTTGGTTGCTGTCCTTGACCTGGCGAAGCCTGGCCTTAAGAGCATCTTCGGCTTCTTGCTTGAGAACTCGTTGCCGCTGCTTCTCGCCTTGTCCGAGATCGTTGTTCTGCTTCTGAGTCTGACTAGAAACAGCGTCAGCGGCTTTCTGCGTGTAATCGACCATGGTGCACTCCAGAGGTTGAGGGAAGTGATCTAGAACCCTAACCCAGCACCTCGACTTGCGCGAGGGATTAGTCGGGTTAAGTTGTACTACTAGTGTCATACGATCGAACGACAGACACCCTCATCCAAATGTGAGACCATCTTTCTTCGGTCTAGTGATGGAGAGATCTGTGGGTAATCGGTTAAGCGGAGTGGTGCTGGCGTGCGTAATTGGAGCTTCAATCGTAGGTGGTTGCTCCGATGTGGAGAGCGGCGAATCGGGTTCCGGTGATTCTGCAAAGTCAAGCGAAGACTGCGCCGTTTATACCGGTCAGAATCTTTCACTCGCGGAGTGGCAGGCGCAGGCAGCTGAGTTGTCGAGTCGGTCCGAAGCGCTTGCAAATGATTACGGTATACCGCCGAGCTATGGACGGATGGTTCAACAGCCACCGTCCGACGTATCAGTCGATGTCATGTTGCAAGCCATGCCTGGTGGCGGCCTGGCGGCGTTTTCCAAGTACTCGTGCGAGAACCAAGATCTGGTATACGAGGACTCCAAGGACGTCCGTGACGAGAAGAGCGCACAGGCTGCGACGTCTAGACAGAACTCACCAGGCTTGGAGGGGGTCGACTATATCGGTTACCTAGCAGCCGAGGAGAGGCTGACTAATGAATATCCTGCGTTGTCGGCGATCGGTGGAGTAGCTAACTGCACGGCACTTGAGAAGGCTGGGATGACGGCGTCCCAGATGATTGAGACGCAAAGACAGGCAGCGAAGGATGCGGGCGAAACTTCCTTGTCAAACTCCGAATTCTACGAGTCAACCATAAAGCTTCTCTGTCCTCAATACTCCTGATGCATCACTACTGCACGTTTGATCTGATTGGTTGGAATGGTTATCTTTCCGGTAGAAATCTGGGGCACGGTCGCAGCATGGTTCGGTGCGATCGTCACGAGCTTCTCATTTTCCGGAGCCGTGATCTTCTTCATCGCTAACAAGGTTCGCGAAGATCACGCTCAGGCGCGTCATATTCGTCTGGACCGAAACACGAGCGATAAAGACAAGTGCTGGCTTGTTGTGTACAACGATTCCGATGAATCAATATTTGACGTGTCTTTTCACCTGAAACGCAAGAAGTTTAAAGACTGGGTACTAGGGCCGGGTGTAGGCCCGGTATCTAAGGAAAAAGTGAACAAGGCCTACAATGTCTGGCTTGACCTTTCAATGTCAGGGCGTTCCCAGGATGATTTCGAAAATGGGCGTGTTCGTGCAGGTGAGTATAAAGATCTCAATTTCAACCGGCCGTACAGTGGGGCAAACGAGTATTCTGTGACATTTCGTGATGCGCTCGCCGTGAAGTGGGAGCTTGCTCTCGGCAGCGATAGACCTGTCAGGGTGCGGGAGTGGCCGCGCTCTGCGTGGCTATGGTCTGAGATTCGGTATCCCAAGGAAACCGCACAGGAATGGCGCTATCGAAGGCGCATGGGCGCGCATATAAAAGAGATTGAGAAGATGGGTCGCGCACTAGAGACACCTATTGAGAAGTCGTGACTTAATTCACCATTTGTCATAAACTAGTCTCATATGGAAGAACAAACCCCTCAAGAAGAAAAGAACAAGGGTGGACG
The DNA here is from genome assembly GCF_029457415.1 of Rhodococcus sp. RCBS9. Lineage (NCBI taxonomy): Bacteria > Bacillati > Actinomycetota > Actinomycetes > Mycobacteriales > Nocardiaceae > Rhodococcus > Rhodococcus sp. RCBS9. Next base: position 5,217,194 of record NZ_CP120422.1, read on the forward strand.
ACCACTCAAGTTCAAGTCGGTAGAAGAATTGTCTCAGAAGATCGAGGCTTATTTCGGTAACTGTGACTCGCACCTCTCGACCCGATCGATCTTCGTCAAACGCGTTGACGGCACTCAGTACGTCGAGCAAGAGCAGTACTTCACTGATCGCGAGCCGTACACGGTGAACGGGCTGGCCTATGCCCTCGAAACGACACGAGATGTCCTGAACGACTACGAGTCCGGGATGCACGACCTCAAAGCTGAGGATGTTGACGAGTCTGGCGCGACGTTTTCCTCCACTGTAAAAGGGGCGAAGCGTCGAATCGCGGCTGATGTCGAGCGTCGCTTGATGAAGGGTGAGACCCCTGCTGCGGCGGGGATCTTCTGGTTGAAGAACAACGATGGTTGGCGAGACAGGCATGATTACGACCACACCTCTGGCGGAAAGCGCTTCGAAGCACCTGCTGTCTACATGAGCACTATCGCTCCACGAGATCCTGAGGATGCTCCAGCTCAAACCGAAACAGATTGAGGCCGTCCAAGCGGTCAATGATCCAACGGTCGACACGTTGGTTCTTCTCGGCGTAGTGGGATCTGGCAAGACAGACGTAGCAGCACACATCGACATCTCGATCGCGCTCCAGTTCCCCAAGACCTACTGGCCTGTCTTCCGTCAAAACATAAGCACTGCAATCAAAACCATCATCCCGTCGTATCTAGAGATGGCTGACAAGATGGGTCTGGTCGAGAACGAAGACTTCACCTACAACCAGCAGGCGAAGACCATCACCTTTCCGAACAAGTCGGTGATCGTGTTTGTCGAAGCTGATCCAACCAAGGACCGCGGCGGCAAGAAGATCAAGGGAATCAACGCCAGCGGCAACCACATCGATGAGGCCGACGAACTTGAGTACGAGATGTTCATCCAGGCGACCTCACGTAAAGGGCGTCGCAACGAGGCTGGTCAGCCCTCGATCTCCATTGTGACGATGAACCCGAACGACGGATGGGCGAAGGAGCGGTACTACGACCGCTGGAAGGCCGGGACGCTCCCGGCGAACATCCGGGTGATCGAGTTCGACCTTTCCGACAGCTGGTTGTCAGCGCGTGACATCGCAGCCCTGATGACAAACCCCGACTGGTGGGTTCAGCGCTACATGATGAACAACTGGAATTTCAGCGATGAATCGACCTCGCTGTTCAAGTCCCGACATTGGGCTGCATCACTCACTGACAAGCTTGAAGCGACGGATCTACGCGTGGCCGGCTACGACGTTGCCCGCAGCGGAACTGATCGATCGGTGAGGGCGCTCGTCTACGGTACGACGATCGCCGACATCTTGATTACCAAGGACAAGACAGAACAGATCGACACCTCAGTCCAGGCAGACATGCTGGTGGAAGACACGGTTGAGTTCGAGTACGGACTCAACAACATGGCAGTCGATGCGGTGGGTCTAGGTGTTGGCGTGGTGGATGCGCTCGCTAAGCAGGGCTATCACGTCTATGAGTACATGAGCGGTGCTAAGTCAGATCCAAACGTGAGGCTCAGTGCTCTAGATTCCATGCCCGTCAACTTCGACAACCTCCGCTCTCAGATGATCTACCTCTACGCCCGTGGCGTGGAGTTGGGAATCATCAAGCACTACAGCGGGTGCCCATACGTCAGGGAGCTGCAGAAGGAAGCGATGATCCACAACTTCGAGATCACCGACAAGGTTTTGAAGGTCGAGAGCAAGGACAAGATCAAGAAACGACTGGGATCAAGCCCGGATCTTCTCGACGCCGTGATCATGGCACTTTACGTTGCGTTGCGTCCGGTCCAAGCGTTCCCAAGCCATGGAGATGGTGACGGAAACGTAAGTGTCCCAATCACTTCGGGCTTGTTCGGCTCATCGTTCTGATTTACATTGAAGGTAGATGGCAAAAGGCACTTCCAAGAAGAATCCACTAGAACTCGGGGACTCTGGCGTTCAGATCTTGAACGGCATCATTACTGGTGACGAGTATCGACCGGAGCTTCGTGGCCGTGCTTTGATGCGAACGATCGAAGAGATGCGCCGTGGTGACGCCACTGTTCATGCGGGGTTGATGGCGGTGAAGATGCCGATCGTTGCTGCTGAGTGGAGCGTTGAATCTGGGGGAGAGGACGAGCAGGATACTGCCGCCGCTGAACTCATCGACTACAACTTCAATCAGATGCTCAACTGGAAAGCGATCCTTACTGAGGCTCTGACCATGCTCGACTTCGGTTTCTCGGTGTTCGAACTCGTCTTTGACTGGGCGAACGTCAACGGCGTGGATCGCGTGGTGTTGGTGAAGATCGCCTACCGCAAGCAGACGACGATCGAGAAGTGGACGCAAGAGGACGGCACTCCAGGGATCGTGCAGCGAAAAGCCGATGGCACTGCGGTTTCAATCCCCGACGACAAGCTCCTAGTCCTCACTCACCAACAAGAGGGCGACAACTGGCAGGGTGTCTCGATCCTGCGTTCGGCCTACCAGAACTGGTACTACAAGAAGACCTTCTACCAAATCGATGCGGTCAAACATGAGCGTCAAGCTCTTGGTGTTGTGGACATTGAGTATCCAGCTACTGCATCCAAGGAAGACCGTGCAAACGCGGTACGAGCTGCACAGAACATCCGTGCCAACGAGCAGTCATACATCGAGCATCCATCCGACTGGAAGATCACATTCCTTGATATGAAGGCAAACACAACTGCTGATCCGAAGGAATCAATCTCCCACCACGATCGCCAGATACTCAAGAACATGGCGGTGCAATACATCGACATTGGTTCAGCTGGATCAAGCGGCTCGTACTCTGCATCGACTGATCAACGCCGGCTACTTGAGCTTCAAGACCAGGCCATCGCTTCACAGATAGCTGCTCGAATCAACGACAAGGTGGTCAAGGCCATCGTCGACATGAACTTCAACGTCACCGACTACCCGAAGTGGAAGGTCGGCCAGATCGGTCAAGAGAACGTACAGGAACTTACCGAGGCAGTGGCGAAGATGACCAGCTCGAAGCTACTCACTCCAACCGATCAGGATGAGGAGCACGTCCGCAAGGTGCTGCGCTTCCCTGACATGCCGGAAGACATCAAAGATCAGCCGCGGGAACAGGTAAAGCCGGAGTCCAAGGTCGAGCCAGAGCAGCCCGATAAGACAGCCATCAAGGATGACGATGCAGAGCCCAAGAAGCTCGAAGCCTCTGCTGTTCTTGCCCATGCTCGGGACGTGAAGCAATTTCTAACTGAGAACTTATATGGCACAACAGGATACGAACAGAACAGCGCTGCTTAGTGCTCGCCGTGAGCTGACGCAATCGATCCGAGCAAGTGAAGACTGGCAACCCAGCTACAAGGCTCATCCTGAGACGTTCAAAGCGCTTCTATTGCACGAAGCGGAGCTGGAGCAAGCCGTGGCCGAATATCTCGCTGGCCTAGCTCAGAGAGCGCCACAGTACGTTGATTGGTCCCTCGTTCCTGAACCCGTCAAGGCTGCTGCCAGCCCACTCGCCAACAAAGACGACGACTTGTGGAGGGCCGAAGAGTTCGATCTGACGAAGGCCGTTATCGATGCGATCATTATGCTCACCACTACGGGAGCGCAGGCCGGCGAACTGGCTTCGGGGATCTACATCGGCGTTTCGTCGTTGTCTCAAACAGTGCTCGTAGCTGCTCGTGAGCAGGTAGCGACACTCGTCAGTCAGGTCACAGAGACAAATCGCAAGCTCATCCGTGAAGCGATCAAGCAGTCGATCGCTAGGGGAGAAGATGTCGCTGGGACCATCGAACGCATCAAGACTGTCGTGAACAACCCTGTGCGAGCCGAGATGATCGCGCAGACAGAGAGTGTGAATGCGTATCAAACGGGGCTGAAGAACTTCGCTGTGGAGACTGGCGCGAAGACGAAGACGTGGGAATCTCTAGAGGGTGCATGCACTGCATGCAAGCCGTTGGATGGCGAAGTAGTCGAGATCGGGGAGAAGTTCAGCAACGGGAGTGATCGGCCTGCTGCTCATCCACGATGCCGCTGCGGTGTCTATTACCAGTACTGAAATGTCAATTGAACGTACTACAGAGAAAACGTCGAGAACGCGATAACATACCGGGTCGGATGTTTCAAAAATCTGGAGGTAGCTCGATGAAGCGATCGTGCTTTGGTGTCGTCACAATCTCTCTGGCTTTGCTTGTCGGAGGGTGCTCTGACTCGGGTGGAAGTGAACCGGTCAACGGCAGCGCTGTCACTCAAGAGGTCGATACGAGGAGCTTCCCGGACTCTGTGGTGCTGACGCAGAATTTCAGTACGTTGTCGCCGTCTCAGCAGGAATCAATTAGGGAACTCCACGATCTGAGCTTCGAGGAGTTCTCAGCACGACCGCTGGAAACTCGCATGCTTTATGGTGCATGGATACGAGAAAATAACGCAGAGCGTGTCCTTCTACAGGTGCTCAAACAACATGAAGTTGGAGGCCGACCATTACTCAATCAGACCATTCAGCCGTCAATAGACAATACAGCACAGCAAATCGACGATCAAAGGGCAGAAGATCTTGCGATCAATTCATACTTAACAGACTGGTCTGATGATCGACAAGCCTACAATGTTCTTGAGTCAAAAAAATTCATGTCACTAGGATACTTTCATGGATCTGAGCTTATAGGTAATCACGATCAGCTACTAGAAAATCCCAGCAAGATAGGATTAACTGTTTCTCCGTGTGAAGTAACCACAGAAAATGTAACTACCCCCGGTATCGTTACATACAGTTGCGACAAAGTTGTAACTGAGGACGGATACAGTTCTTCAACGATATCAGCAAAGTGGCAACCTTTCACTGATATTCATGGTGTTGAAACAGGCAATTGGATAATAACTTCCGGCCAAAACAATCGGTAGTCGACTCTTTTCTTGACATTTTTCGCATGCTGCCTGATATTAACGACGTATGGCAAAAGGTTTCCACAACTTAGTAAAAATCAAAGCTGATTCAACAGGTCAGGCACCAAAGACGATCGAGCTACTTCGCACGGGCGAGTGGCACACCCCATGGCACGGTGACTTCGAGATCACCAAGCAGGATCTTCAACAGTTCGCAGCCAACGTACAGGCGGGCGTCGGACTGGTTGCAGACGATCCAAAAGTTCCTCTCAACTACGGCCACGCATCGTATGACAAAGCTGCGGGCTGGATTTCGCATGTCTACGTCAGTGATGACGGCGAGGCATTGCTCGGAGATCCCGAGTGGACGCCCGCAGCAGTAGAAGCGATCAAGGGTGGCGAATGGAAGTACATCTCGCCAGAGTTCAACCCACGCGATTGGCCGTGGGAAGACCCTGAAGAGGAGTACCGCTTCGTCAACAACGTACTGACGGGTGCTGCCCTCACCAACATCCCACTTTTCAAGAAACTGAAACCGATCACAGCCTCGCGCATCAAGCCTGAGAAGGCAATCAGAGCGAGCGCTGCCGGTGACGGTGATAAACATAATCAAGGAGAACCTATGGATCTAAAGGAGATTCGAGCAAAACAAGTCGCTGACCTTACTGAGGAAGAGAAGACATTCCTGAGCGAGAACAAAGCAGACCTCACAGCAGAAGAGCTGAAGAACTTCGGACTCGAAGAGGCTGATGACGAAGCGGCAAACGCCGACGCCGACACGGAAGCCGCTGAGCAAGCGGAAGCGGACGCGAAGGCTGCTGCAGAACAAGCAGAGAAGGACAAGATCGAAGCAAGCCGCAACGGTGGTGTCTCAATCACTGCCGACCGCTTGGCGAAACTTGAAGCTGACGCTCAAGCTGGCCGTGAAGCACGACAGCAACTCGATCAGCGTGACGCTGAAGAGATCGTCGATCGCAGCATCAAAGCTGGTCAGATCAAGAGCGGCGACAAGACTTGCTGGACGAATCAGCTACTCGCATCACGTGGAGATGACCGCAAGGAACTCGAAGCACTTCTAGCCGGCCTCCCTAAGAACGAGATCGACGGCAAGGAGATCGGGGATCGGGGAAAAGCGGTGACCGCCTCGGCATCTGCTGAGCTACACGCACAGGCAACAGCGGCGATCAAAGCATCTGCTGACAAGGGATCTGTTCTGCCGTATTCACAAGCGCGCAAGGACATCCTGGCTGCAGACGCAGAGCTGAAACAACGAATCAAAGACGAAGAGGAGGACACATAGATGACAGCTATCCAACCCGGCCAGAACTACAGTGCTGAGGCCGCAGCAGATTTCACAGGCAAGCGCTACACGGTGGTCAAGCTTGACGCCGACGGCAAAGTCGTTCAGGCGACAGCAGCTACAGACGCGATCCTCGGTGTGATCGACAACGATCCGAAGGCAGGACGCACAGCTGACGTCGTTCTCGTCAACGGATCAGGTTCGTTCAAAGTCAAGACAGGCGCGAACATCACCAAAGACGCGCTCATCACTACAAACGGTGCTGGACTCGCGATTTCAACAACAACCACTGGCAACCGAGTGATCGGCCGAGCAGTACGTACAACGACATCTGGAGAGGTGGCCGAGTACTTCAAATTTGACGAAACGATCTAAGAAAGGCTGACAACTTAATATGGCAAACCAACCAACCTACATCGATACGCAGCTCACAGGCGTCGCCAACGCATGGTTCAACCAGCAGGAAGACTTCGTAGCGAACAAGCTGTTCCCGACAGTGCAAGTGAAGAAACCAACCTTCCTCGTCGGTGAGTACGGCAAAGTGAACCTTCAGATGCCGGACAACTCGCTCCGAACTGGTGACTCAAAGTCAAAGAGCGTGAACTTCAGTCGCAAGTTCGTTCCAGGTCAACCGCTCAACGAGCACTCTCTGTCTGATTCGGTCTACAAAGACGACTGCGACCAGACGGACGATCCGTTCGAACCAGAAAGCGACACAACAGAAAACATTCTCTCGGTGATGGAGTTGATCGATGAGAAGGCCATGACTGACATGGTGACCAACACGAGCATCGTCACGAACAACACGACCCTCAGCGGTCAGTCTCAGTGGAGCGACCTCGAACACTCGAACCCAGCTAAGGACATCACGGCAGCGGTCAACTCAGCACTGTTCGTAGACTTCAACACCCTCGTACTCGGTCGCAACGACTACAACGTGCTGATCAACCACCCTGAGATTCGCGACTACCTCAAATGGACCAAATCAGGCCCAGTTGGGTACCAGGATCTACTCGGAGTCTTCGCACCGTTCGGCTTCAAACAGATCCTCATCGGCAAGGCGAAAGCCAACCTCGGCAAGGACGGTCTTGCTGACGACATTCAGCGACATGGAGCGGTGACGTTCTGCTCGCTTACGTCACAGATCGTCCAGGCCGCAAACAGATCAACCGTGGTTACAAGTTCCAACTCGAGAACAGCCGTGAAGTCACGAAGGAGTACATCAACAACCCTCCGAAGACTGAGATCGTCGTTCGTGACTACTACAACTACCAGCTCTTGCTTCCTGAGGCTTACTACCTAATCAAGAACGCATTTGCGAGCTAGGGGTCTATATGACGCGAATTGAACCAGGATTCAAGGGAGAGAAACTCGTTGGCGCGGTGGTAGACACCGCTGCCAACCCAGGTCTTGGTAGCAACGCCAAGACTTACGTTGTCGGAGCGAACGCTGCGAAGTACAACGTCCCGACCGCCGCTTCAGTTGTTCTCTTCGTGGATGAGCAGGATGCCGGTATCGGTTGCCTGCCTCACCTGCGGACAACGCTGTAGTGAAACTAGTCAACAGCAACACATCAGCTGCGATCGCAGTGACAGGAGTTTCGAACCTCACGTCTATCGCTGCAGGTAAAGAGGTAACTCTCTACGCAGGTGACGTCGCTGGCGCTGGGAACCTTTGGGTATCAGTGGCAACTGGCACGGTCTCAGCTTAGAACGACAAACACACGCCCAATTGGAGGCGAAAGGAGTAAATCAGGAATGGCAAAAGTAACACTCATCAGCGCCGTCAAGCACGACGGCAAAGACTACAAACCAGACACGTTCGAAGGCGACAAGAAGATCGTCGACGAACTGATCCGAGCTGGCGCAGCACAAGATCCAAGCACAGTAATCGAGCAGACTTCGGCAGTCGAAACAGCCGAAGATGAAGCGAAACCATTGTGGCAGAAGCTCAGAAAGCCGCGGGCAAGATCAAGTCTGACGCCGAAGATGAAGCGAAAACCATCATCGGGAAAGCGGAGGAGGTGGCCGGCCTGTAGATCAAGGAAGCCGAGAAGGCCCTCACTGGCGCCAAGGCCGAAGCTGAGAAGCTCGTCAAAGAGGCTCAGGACGCCGCTAAGAAGGCTCCAGACACAAAGACCAACACATCTGCGAAGTAGAAGCTACGACGCAGCAAAACAAGCGAGACCGCCTGATGAGGGCGGTCTCTTTATCGGTCCGTGCGAAGCCCCGACTGCCAAGACATACTCCGCGACTCAGCCCGGAAGACATCGACCTGCTCCTTGAGTGTCTTCAGGTACTCACCTTGCGCTCGTTCCGAATCTGGCAGGTCATACGTCGGAAGACCACGTTCCGTCCGAAAGGTGTTGACGAACTTATCTAGCTCAACACCGGCAGCATTCATCGCCGCCTTCTTGGCGAGGGCGTTCGTCGTGGACTGTGCAACCGCCTGCATAGCTGAGTAGACACGTACTGCCGCGTCCATGAGTTCTTTTGAGGCGAACATCTTGATGTTAGTGAGTGACAATGCGAGCCGTTTCATCTCCGTTAGCTGCGTCTCCGCGAACGCGAACTTCTCCATCGCGTTCGGGTCGATGATTCCCTCCTCGGTCAAGAACTGGTCGCGGAACATGTTGAAGATGCCCTTCTCATCGATTGCGCTCACGAGTAGATCAGCAACCGTTGATGCGTAGTCGGTCGCGGCCTCGAAGACGATGGCCTTGTTGCGGTCGTCCTGTTCGCGATCGGCTTTCTTCTGATCCTGTTCGCGTTCGTGTTCCTCTTTGCGCGTCTGGATCGAAGTATCAAGTTTCGCCTTGCGATCGTCACTCTTTCTCAAGGACTTCATCGTGATCAGTGGGCCGACAGTTCCGGCGATGATCGTGCCCGCACCTGCACCCCACCAGAAAGGACCTTCAGTCAAGAAGTCAGACAATCCGCTCATAAAGCGAGACAGTAACAGTGTGCTCCGACATAACTATGGCAGCGGGACGTAGAGGCTTCCCTTCAACTACGTCCCGCCGCGGTGGCGAGGATAGCATCAATCGAACGTGTGTGCGAACATGGAACTAGATGTAGTACATCACCACCCCTCACCAGGCTGAACTGAACGCAGCGGACAAGATGAAGTCCTGGGGCTTTCCTGATGCGGTGGCAACTACCGGGGCGCGGATAGTGGGATCGACGTTCGATCATCACGCGCTCTGGCGCAGGTGAAGTGGAAGGGCGGCGCTGCGGGTAGGCCTGAGATGCAGCAGCTCTACGGGGCGCGGGGGACTGATACCAGGAAGGCGCTGTTCTTCTTTGCGGCGTCGAGTTACAGCAAAGCTGCGGTCGCGTATGCCGATGAAGTGGGGATCGGGCTGTTCAAGTATGACCCGGTTGGCGAGATGACAGCAGTAAACGCACTCGCGGCGACGGTGTTGAAGCAACCCAAGGTGGCGGTGACGGCTCCAGGGCTGGATCTCTGGCTTATCGCTGCGCTGATCTTCGGTACGATCGTCTTGTTGATATTCATTTTCACACTCTGACGTACATTCAGAAGAGAATATGAGTACGACACTTCAAGTAGATTCATTCAGCCGCAACAACATCCGTGAACGGACCTCACTGGTCGAGGGCGTTCCTGAGGGCGCAACTGCGATCAAGGTGGCGAGTACTCAAGGGTATGCGGCTGGATCGATCATCTACATAGGTGAGCTGGCTCGCGAGCAGTGTGAGAAGGCCGTGGTTGAGTCTCTTGCCGACGACAGGACTGTCACACTGGTATCTCCGCTCAAGTACCCGCACGCGGCCTTTGCTGATGTCACAGGCGTACTTCGCGACCTGGTTCACCTCTACCGAGCGGCCAACGTGGACGGGAAAGCGCCGGCCGATGACCAGTTCACCGTTCTCGCCACACGTGACATCGATGCTGACCAACCGTCGACGTATATGACTGACACGTCCGGTGGTTTCGAGTACTGGTATCGAAGCATGTATTTCAACGCGACGACGTACGAGGAAACAACGCACGCTGACTGTGACGCTCGGCGCGGCCAGGAATGGGGCAAACTGCTCGCTCGACGAAATCCGGGCCGAGGCAGGATTCACGAGTGCTTTCAACCTGAACGACAGCCTTATCTTCCAGTATCGACAATCGGCGCCGAGCGAGATCAACACCGTACTCGGTTCTGTTAGCACGGTTCCATTCAAGCCCGTCCCTGAAATCATTCCGCACTCTGACGAACAAGCCTGTAGCGGGGATGCTGCTTCAAACGACTTGTGGCGAGCGATCCTCGCAGGCCGGCATCAAGCTGAGAGAAGCACACGCGTGGATCAAAGTCTGACGGAACCGAGCGGACAACCTGCGTCGAAGAGAACCAGGCTTCGTTAAGTGGCCGCGAGGCAGGCCAGTGCTCAGTGTCAGTGTCAGGGGAGTTTGTCCACAGGTTCTGAGTTGTGAACAGGTTGGTTTTGGGTGGCTTGGTTTTGTGGTGGTGGGTCGAGGGTGGTGGTTGGGACGCGTTTCGTATGGGCGGGCGCGGGGTGTGAGTGGTGGGGGCTGTGATGGCGAGGAATATGGCGTTGGGGGCTCGGGGCGAGGATGTGGCTGTCGAGTTCCTGATTGATGCGGGTTTGGAGATTGTCGAGCGGAATTGGCGTTGTCGGTACGGCGAGTTGGATGTTGTTGCGACTTCCGGTGATCGGATTGTGTTCGTGGAGGTGAAGACTCGGTCGGGTGTCGGGTACGGGAGTCCGGCGGAGTCGGTGACGTTCGCGAAGCAGCGTCGGATTCGGGTGTTGGCGATGCACTGGCTCACTGATTCGGGTCGGTCGTGGTCGAGGGTGCGTTTTGATGTGGTGGCCGTGTTGATCGGCCGCGACGGCGTGCCTTCGGTCGAGCATTTTGTGGATGCGTTCTGATGGCGTTGGGGCGGGCGCATTCTGTTGCGGTCAGTGGCGTGGACGGGCAGATAGTGGAGATCGAGGCGGATATCGGGCGCGGGTTGCCTGCGGTGCATTTGGTAGGGCTGCCTGATACTGCGTTGCACGAGTCGCGTGATCGGATTCGAGCGGCGGTGACCAATTCTGGTGAGGAGTGGCCGGACAGCAAGGTGATTTTGGCGTTGTCGCCGGCGACGTTGCCGAAGGTGGGCAGTGTTTACGATTTGGCTTTGTCGTTGTCGGTTCTCGATGCGGCGAAGAAGTTGCCGCGGAAGTTGTTGCGGGAGACTGTGTTTTTGGGGGAGTTGGCACTCGACGGGCGTTTGCGGACGGTGCGTGGTGTGTTGCCTGCGGTGCTTGCGGCGAAGCGGGCGGGATGGGGGACTGTGGTGGTTCCTGCTCGGGCGTTGGCTGAGGCGGGCTTGGTGAAGGGGATCGAAGTGCTGGGTGCTGACGATCTGTCCGCGGTGATCGGGTGGTTGCGTGGTGAGTTGGCGCTGGCCGTTCCTGATGTCTTCGAGCGCGCTGATGTGGTGACGGCGCGGGATCTGAGTGAGGTTGTCGGGCAGACGGATGCTCGGTGGGCGATCGAGGTTGCTGCGGCGGGTGCGCATCATTTGATGTTGACGGGTCCGCCGGGGATCGGGAAAACGATGTTGGCGCAGAGGCTTCCGGGGATTCTTCCACCGTTGACGGAGGGGGAGTCGTTGGAGGTGACGGCGATTCATTCGGTGGCGGGGGTGTTGCCGGAGGATCGGCCGTTGATCGATATGCCGCCTTTCATTGCGCCGCATCACAGTTCGTCGGTCAGCTCACTGGTGGGCGGTGGTAGTGGGATGGCTCGTCCTGGCGCGGTCAGCCGCGCCCATCGCGGCGTGCTGTTTCTCGACGAATGTGCCGAGATCGGGGTGAAGGTGCTCGAAGCGCTACGCACACCACTCGAAGACGGGGAAGTGCGAATCGCCCGGCGGGACGGAGTTGCTCGGTACCCGGCGCGGTTCCAGCTGATCCTGGCCGCGAATCCGTGCCCATGCGCGCCGCCGCGAGACGCGGACTGCGTCTGCGCACCCGCGGCGCGTCGCCGTTACCTGGGGAAATTGTCTGGCCCGTTGTTGGACCGAGTCGACATCAGGGTCCGGATGCAGGCGGTAGCAACCGGAGCGCTGATCGACGAAGTGGGGGAAAGCACCAGCGATGTTCGTGCGCGCGTGGCGGCGGCTCGAGACACTGCAGCCCAGCGGTGGAGTGAGTACGGGTGGCGGACCAACGCGGAGGTACCAGGGCCGGCGTTGAGACAGAAGTTCAGACTCTCGCGTGCAGCGCTGGCGCCGGTGGAACGGGCGCTGCGTAAAGGTGTCATCACTGCTCGTGGGGCGGACCGAGCGTTGCGGGTTGCCTGGAGTGTCGCCGATCTGGCAGGTGAGGCGATGCCCGGACCAGACCAAGTTGTCACCGCACTCGACTTCCGAGACAGGGGATTCCAATGACTGCACACGATCCACGACTACTCGCTTGGGCATATCTGTCCCGCGTCGTGCAGGGCCCAAGCGCGTATATGTCCATGTTGATCGACGAGCTCGGGGTCGATGAAACTGCGAGGGCGGTTCGCGACGGCGATCTGCCACCCGCGATCGAGGAGAAGACGCGAGCCCGCGCTCACATCGACACAGCCCAACGAGACCTCGACCTGATGGAGGCGATGGGTGGCAGACTCGTAACACCGAACTGCGCCGATTGGCCGGCGTGGCGAATGCTTTCCTTTGACGGACTCGATCCCTCCGGGGGTGAGACGGCACCATTTGTGTTGTGGGTGTTGGGGTCCGGGGATTTGGTTGATCTGACCGAGAGATCGGTTGGAATTGTGGGCACGCGGGCATCTACTGCGTACGGCGAACACGTGACGGCAGAGATTGCCGGTGACCTGGCTGTCGACGGGTGGACCGTGATTTCCGGGGCGGCCTTCGGTATCGACGGGGCCGCGCACCGCGCTGCATTGGGCGTAGGTGGAACCACACTGGCTGTCTTGGCCTGTGGCGTGGATCGAGCGTATCCGTCAGGGCATGCGCGACTACTCAAACAGATAGCGAGTTCGGGTGCAGTGATAAGTGAATATCCGCCGGGCACAACACCTGCAAAGTTCCGGTTTCTGGCAAGGAATCGACTGGTTGCTGCATTGTCGGACGGCGTGGTGGTGGTCGAGGCGGGCTGGCGCAGTGGGGCACGCAATACCGCCAATTGGGCTCGGAAGTTAGGCCGTCCCGTGATGGCGGTGCCCGGACCGGTTACCTCGGCATCGTCGACCGGATGTCACCGGATGATCCGCGAAGGTGAAGCGCAACTCGTTTCCAATGCCGTGGACGTAGTCGAAGCCTCGGGTCCGTTCGGCGTGGGTGATTCCGCGGAGGATGCAGCCGCGACGCGGGACATCGACGCATTGCGAGGCAATTCTCGATTGGTATACGAAGCATTGCCGGGAACGGGGTCTCGCAGTACGCGTGAGTTGTCCGAGGAATCGGGATTGCTCATAGCCCAAGTTCGTGCCACTCTTCCTCTGCTCGAACTGGAGGGATTTGCAAGTTCTGATTCCAGTGGTTGGTTTCGGACGCGGTAGTACGTAAACTACTTCTGCGCCCGTCAGACCATGCGTGGCGATGCTCACTAATCGTTTGCGAAGACCGTGAATCGTCAATACCCGCAGCGCATCGGAAATGGCACGTCAGGGCTATTTTTCACGAATTTGCTCGACTGTGTGCAATGTAATTCTCGATGCGTTTCGCCGACCCGACCTGCAAGTTCGACGGGTCTCAGGAAAGCCTCAGGTCAATGTGCATGGAAGTCCGATTAGTCTGGATCACGATGACGGCGGGCATTGATTGACACCCGGCATCCGAGGGATGAATGTGCAGAATTTTCAGGGTCGTGTTCGGTCGAGGCAATGCCGCTAACCCGCTGCTAATTCGGACCATTGAGTCTGTTCGGAAACGGTGAAGGCTTTCGAACTTCTTTTGTTCATCAACGCTCTATCTGTGTATTGTGAAGGAGAATTGAATCGATCATTGAAAGAGGAGTGCAATGGCTGAGAAGCTGATTCGGCAACTCATCGACGACCTTGATGGTAAGCCGATTGACGATGGATTCGGTGATCGAATTGAGTTCTCTTACCAGGGAACGGATTACGTGATCGATCTGCGCGCCACCAATGCAGAGAAGTTCGACGCTGCGGTGAAGCCGTTCGTGGAGGCTGCTGCGAAGGTGAGCGGGAAGCGCGGCAAGAAGGCTCAGGCTGCATCTCCGCAGGCCACATCAGGTTCCGGACGCTCCAAGGAGACGCTCCAGGCCATCCGTGACTGGGCAGGTAAGAACGGTTACGAAGTTGCTCCGCGTGGGCGTATCAAAGCGGAAATCATCGACGCTTTCGACGCTGCACACTAGATCGAATTAAATACACCTCTGGCTCTCGGCGAACTCGCCGGGAGCCAGAGGTGTATTTTACTGTTGCTTTGCCGAGTTCTCGGACAGCTTTGTCCGACAGGTCGTCCGTGTGAAGCTGATCAGATAATTCGTCTAAACAGCACCGAATTTACCCAGCAGATTGGTCGGTTTCTTTCGCTCTGTGCAAAGGTCGACAGAGCGCTATGTGGAGTCGCCGGCGAGGTATTTCGCCCTCGTGCTGCAATTGTCGTGTACATTAGTTAGGTAACACTAACTTTCGGAAGGATCTTTCTGTGGCCAAGCCGACAACTGCATTGACGGTTCTGCGGACCGAACAATTGACCCCCCATATGGTACGAGTGTTTCTCGGGGGACCAGGCTTCGAGTCGTACACTCCCAGCGAATACAGCGATTCCTATGTAAAGATCGAATTCGGCACTCCTGATCAGCCGACACTGCGCACCTACACGATTCGTTCGTACGATCTTGATGCCAAAGAGATTGCAATCGATTTTGTCGTCCACGGCGACATGGGTGTCGCAGGTCCGTGGGCCGCGTCAGTTCAGCCGGGCGCTGAGATTACTCTGCGGGGACCCGGTGGCGCGTTTTCGCCGTCACCAACCGCTGATTGGTATCTCTTCGTCGGAGACGAGACCGCAATACCCGCTATTTCCGCGTCGATAGCGCGATTGGCGCCGAATGCGGTCGGCTACGCCGTTGTCGAAGTCGGGGGACCGGACGACGAAATCGCGCTCGATGCCCCAGAAGGTATTGCCGTGACCTGGCTACATCGCGGGGCATCGTCCGATGCGGTCGGCGAAGAATTAGCTGGCGACAACGCTCCGGTTGTCGCCGCGGTCAAGGCACTCGAATGGTTGCCGGGCGAACCGCACGTGTTCATTCACGGTGAAGCACAAGCCGTCATGCACAACCTCCGGCCGTACATTCGCAAGGAACGAAATGTCCCGGCGTCGGCCGCTTCCATTTCTGGCTATTGGCGTCGTGGTCGCACCGAAGAGGGCTTCCGGGTCTGGAAGTCCGAACTCGCTGCGGCCGAAAACTAACTCGCGGCGGCCGTGCCGCGAGTCAGCAACACGAGCGCAACGGCCGCGAGAACTCCGAAGGTGGGAATTGCGATTGCCATCGGAACTGCCGTGTCTTCTCCCGCAATTCCCACCAACGGCGAAACCAGCGCCGCCAAGCCGAACTGGCCCGCTCCCATCAGCGCTGAACCGGTCCCGGCCGCGTTGGTGACCTCTCCTTGGGCGAGAGCGGTCGCATTGCCCATGATGAACCCGATGCTCGAAATTGCCACGAACAGTGGGACCAAGATCAACCAGGTATTCGTGGAACTGAAAACCACGCTGGTGCAGAACAATACGGCGCCGCCCATGAGGAGTAGGCACACCCCGAAACGCAGCAGCGTGCGTGCTCCGACGCGACCGAGCAGGCGAGTGGTGATCATCGCTGCCGTGACCATTCCGGTGGCGTTCACTGCGAACACGATCGAGAATTGTGACGGACTCAGCCCGAGAACGTTCTGAACGACGAACGGTGACGCGGAGATGTAGGCGAACAGGGCGCCGAATCCGAAGACGAATGCGAGCGCATATCCGAGGTAATGCTGATTTCGGACGACGTATCTCAGATTCGAGATCAGGGCCTTCAATCCGCCGCCGTGGCGTCGCTCGGGCGGAAGTGTCTCGGGAACGAGCAAAACGACACCAGCCACCATTACAGCGCCCGCGACCGCCAGGACCCAGAAGATCCCGCGCCACCCGACGGGGCCGAGAAGTGCGCCGCCGATCAGTGGCGCGAACACGGGAGCGATACCGCCGATGATCATCATGATGCTGAAGAGCTTCGCTGCGTCGTCGCCGCGCGCTCGGTCGGCAATACAAGCGCGGGCAAGAACGATGGCAGCGCCTCCACTCAAGCCCTGGACGAGTCGTGCACCGATGAGAAACTCGATGTTCGGCGCCACCGCGCATGCCGCGCCGCTCAGTGCCGTGATGATTGTCGCGGCCAGCAGTATTCGTCGCCTGCCAAGTCCGTCGGAGATCGGACCGATGATCAGCTGGCCGATTCCGAGGCCTGCCATGAAGGTGGTCAGCGTGAGCTGAACGCTGGCCGCAGTAGTGTCGAGTGCATCCGCCATCAACGGTAGGCCGGGCAGGTACATGTCGATGGACAGTGGAGCGATTGCGGAAATCAGTGCCAGTACGCACAACATCTTCAGAGGAATTGCTCGATTCACCGATCAACCCTATCGGCGAGGGAGCTTGCAGTTTCAATCGCGGCGAGCGAGCGTGTGTTCATGACTGACGCATTGCCGGCGAGCTTGAGCGTTCACCTCGATGCGTATGCCGAGCACCTCCGACTGAGCCGAGGCCGGTCGGAACACACGATCCGCGCCTACGTCGGTGACGCGCGGGCATTGCTGACCCATTTCTCCGCGGGTTCGGAGAATGCAGATCTCGACCGCCTCGACCTAAGTGTCATGCGTTCGTGGTTGGCCGCCCAGAATGCCGTAGGAACAGCCCGTACGACGGTAGCTCGACGGGCTTCTTCGGCGCGTGGGTTCACTGCGTGGCTCGCGCAGACCGGACGCATTTCCGTCGACCCGGGCACACGTCTGGCGGCTCCACCAGCTCGCCGGACGCTACCGACGGTGCTGCGTCAGAGCCAGGCCCTCGACGCAATGGATGCGGCGGAAAGCGGTGCGCAGCAACAAGAGCCGCTCGCCCTGCGAGACCGACTCATCGTGGAATTGTTGTACTCCACCGGAATTCGCGTCGGCGAGTTGTGTGGACTGGACGTCGAGTCGGTCGATGTCGATCGACGTTTGCTTCGTGTTCTCGGCAAGGGGAACAAGGAGCGGTCGGTGCCATACGGCCTGCCCGCAGAATCGGCACTGAACGGCTGGCTGGAGCACGGACGACCCGCGCTGTGTTCGGATCGGTCCGGGCGAGCGTTGCTCCTCGGAGTTCGAGGCGGCCGGCTCGATCAGCGTCAGGCGCGTTCGGTGGTCCACGAAACCATGGCTGCAATTCCAGGGGCTCCCGACATGGGTCCGCACGGGCTTCGGCACTCGGCTGCGACACATTTGCTGGAGGGTGGTGCGGACCTTCGTGTGGTCCAAGAACTCCTCGGTCATGCGAGTTTGGCGACCACTCAGCTGTACACGCACGTGTCGGTCGAACGGCTTCGATCCGTCCACGATCAGGCCCATCCGCGCGCCTGATTTGTGGAGCGACGCGAGTTCTCGGCTGGTATTTGGTAGCGTCGCAGCTCAGAAGAGTGAACAATCGGCAAAGTTCGATCGTCGTATCGAGACACTCGATTACATGCGATATCCGGGGGATTCGTGAACCGCCAAGATGTGAAGCACCTGCCGAACAGCGGCCAACCAGCCTGGCTGTCCGAATCGCCGCAACCGGCTCCCGAGCCGGCGCCGACGCCGGAGCCTGTGGCGCGACTGCAAGAGGTCTGGTCCACGCCACCGCCACCGTCGAGCCAACAGCAGGTGACAAACCAGGATCTGGTTGCCGAAGCTTTACTGAAACGCCCGAAACGGACGCCGCGTGGCGGCTGGCGTAGGGGATTGCATCGTGCGACCGGAGGTGTGGTCAATCTGGGGGATTCGACCAACGAACAGCGCAACCGTGCACTGGCCGCCCGAATCGAGCAGCCGATCCGCAACGACTACCGAGTCGCTCTGCTCTCGCTCAAAGGGGGAGTGGGCAAGACGACGGTCACGGTCGGACTCGGTGCGACGTTTGCTTCGCTGCGTGGTGACTGCGTCGTGGCGGTTGACGCCAATCCCGATTTCGGGACTTTGGCACAACGTGTTCCGCTGCAGACCAATTCGACAGTGCGCGATCTGATTGCTGCTAGACCGGACATAAAGAGCTATTCGGACGTTCGAGTGCACACATCCCAGTCGTCGAGTCGTCTCGAGGTGCTGGCGAGTGAGCAGGATCTGGCGATTTCGGAGGCATTCAGCGAGGCCGACTATCGCCAGGTCATCGACATCTTGCAGGTCTACTACAACATCATCCTCACTGATTGCGGTACCGGGATCATGCACTCGGCGATGAACGGCGTTCTGGATCTTGCCAATTCGTTGGTTCTGGTCAGTTCGCCGGCAATCGACGGAGCGCGCAGTGCAGCGGCAACGCTCGACTGGCTTCAGTTGCACGGATACGGCCATCTGGTCGAGCGGACCGTCGTCGTCATCAGCGCCGCCAGACCAGGGTCGAGCGTCATCGACATGGACGCGTTGGTGGACTATTTCATGCGTCGATGCCGCGCCGTCGAGGTCATTCCTTTCGACGAGCATCTCGCGGAGGGGTCGGTGATGGACCTCGAATTGATGCGACCGGCCACCAGACGAGCGTTCATGGAACTGGCAGCGATGGTGGCCGACGACTTCGCGGACGCTGTGGGTCGGCACGCCGTTTCCGAATGGCACTGATTCTGCGACCGATTTCTGCGACCGATCAGCCTCCTTTCAATGGCTTGAGCCTGAGCGGTTGCGACCGAACCAGTCCGAGTGGATCGAGATACTCGCGTCCTCTGCGCAAGCCCCAGTGCAAACATGCTTCGACAGCGCACCCTTCGTGCCCGGTTTCGAGGGTTCCGATCACTGACCTGGCTGCGACGCGTTCACCTGTGCGAACGACTGCGGTGACGGGTTCGTAGGTCGTGCGTAGGCCGCCGGAATGATCTATCGACACCGTCGGCTTTCCGGCGACCACTCCCGCGAACACCACGATGCCGTCGCCGGCCGCGAGGACGGATTGGCCGGCGCTGCCGCCGAGATCGACCCCGCGATGACCCGGCAGCCAGTTCTCGGCCGGTTTGTCGAAAGCGCGTTCCACGTGCGGCCGAGGAGCGAGCGGCCAGTCGAATCGCGTGTCTGCTGACGCCGTGCCTACGGCGACACAGCAGGAGATCACGGCAAATACCACGCCTCGAGCTCCGCGCAAGATCGTCATTCCTTGATCTTGCGCGGAGTAGCGCACGCTTCAATGCAGATCAGACGGGTAATCCACAGGGTAGCCGCCGATCCACAACCGCCGGTTCGGTCTGTTGCTACCGGGGTGGTTATGGCATCGGGGGACGAGGACGTACACTTGTCGAGCGGTCTGTGCTCGCACAGTCCGACTTCGCGCGCCCGCGCACGTTTTCCGGCCTCGGCTGGTCCTGGTTCTCACGAAACAGGTCCGACGGCCGTGCGGGTGCCAGGGCAGGGATCACCCGATCGCCTGCATCAACCGGATTGAAAGTTTGAGGTACACAGCCATGGCTGTCGTAACCATGAAGCAGATGCTCGATAGTGGAACCCACTTCGGACATCAGACCCGTCGCTGGAACCCGAAGATGAAGCGATTCATCTTGACCGACCGCAACGGCATCTACATCATCGACCTCCAGCAGACGCTGACGTACATCGACAAGGCGTACGAGTTCGTCAAGGAGACCGTTGCCCACGGCGGCACCGTTCTCTTCGTCGGTACCAAGAAGCAGGCGCAGGAGTCCATCGCTTCCGAAGCGACTCGCGTCGGAATGCCCTACGTCAACCAGCGTTGGCTCGGCGGCATGCTCACCAACTTCACCACCGTTCACAAGCGTCTGCTTCGCCTCAAGGAGCTCGAGGCAATGGAGCAGACCGGTGGATTCGAAGGTCGCACCAAGAAGGAAATCCTCATGCTCACGCGTGAGATGACCAAGCTGGATCGCACCCTCGGTGGTATCCGCGACATGGCCAAGGTTCCTTCCGCGGTGTGGATCGTCGACACCAACAAGGAGCACCTGGCAGTTGCCGAGGCTCGCAAGCTGAACATCCCGGTCATCGCGATCCTGGACACCAACTGCGACCCCGACCTCGTCGACTACCCGATCCCGGGCAACGACGACGCCATCCGTTCCGCAGCACTGCTGACCAAGGTTGTCGCTTCCGCGGTTGCCGAAGGTGTGCAGGCACGTGCAGGACTGAGCGCCGACAAGGACGCGAAGCCCGAAGCCGGCGCAGGCGAGCCCCTCGCCGAGTGGGAGCAGGAACTGCTCTCGCAGGCAGCTCCGGCCGCAGAGGCTGAGGCAGCCCCCGCCGCAGAGGCACCGGCCACCGAGGCCTGATTCGTTGAAACCGGCCCTGACCAAGAGTTCTTTTGGTCAGGGCCGTTTCACCGTTAGGCCCGAGCACCACCGTCAGGCCGTGCTTCACCGTTAGGCCGTGCTTCACCGTTAGTCCTAGGTCCGAAACAGACACATGAGGAGGCTCGCTAATCATGGCGAACTACACCGCCGCTGACGTCAAGCGGCTCCGTGAGCTCACCGGCTCCGGAATGATGGCATGTAAGAACGCACTCGCAGATGCAGACGGCGATTTCGACAAGGCCGTCGAGCAGCTGCGCATCAAGGGCGCGAAGGATGTCGGAAAGCGCGCAGAGCGCACCACCGCTGAGGGTCTCGTCGTCGCCAAGGACGGCGTCATGATCGAGATCAACTGCGAGACCGACTTCGTCGCCAAGAACGACGAGTTCATCAAGCTGGCCGACGAGATCGTGACCGTCGCTGCTGCTGGTAAGCCTGCTGACCTCGACGCTCTCAAGGCGCTCGAGCTCGACGGCAAGACCATCGACACCGTCATTGCGGAGCAGTCCGCGAAGATCGGTGAGAAGCTCGAACTGAGCCGCGTCGCTTCCTTCGACGGCCCCGTTGCCGTTTACCTGCACAAGCGCAGCTCCGACTTGCCGCCCGCTGTCGGCGTTCTCGTCGAGTACACCGGTGAAGGCGATGCTGCTGCTGAGGCCGCTCGCGGCGCTGCAATGCAGGTCGCAGCACTCAAGGCGAAGTACGTCACGCGTGACGAGGTTCCCGAGGAGATCGTCGCTTCCGAGCGTCACATAGCCGAAGAGACCGCCCGCGCAGAAGGCAAGCCCGAGCAGGCACTGCCGAAGATCATCGAAGGCCGCGTCAACGGTTACTTCAAGGACGTCGTTCTGACCGAGCAGTCTTCGGTCACGGACTCCAAGAAGACCGTCAAGGCGATCCTCGACGAGGCAGGCGTGACCATCAAGCGCTTCGTGCGTTTCGAGGTCGGCGCCTCCGCTTAATTCGGAGCCCGCACACATGGACCCCGCCTGAAGAGCATTTGCTCTACCGGCGGGGTCTACGTGTACCTGGGGCCTCCGATGAGGCAGGATGAGAGTGCCTCGGGACGAGTCCCGGGGGCTTTCCTATGCCGCGGTGTCCGATTCGGCGGCAGAAGAAGAATGAAGGACCTACAAGGTCTTGTATCGAACTGAGGAGAACAATGTCCGAACCAGCCAACGAACGTCCAGGATTCAAGCGGGTCCTGCTCAAACTCGGCGGCGAAATGTTCGGAGGCGGCAAAGTCGGTCTCGATCCCGACGTGGTCACCAAGGTGGCTGAGCAGATCGCAGAGGTCGTTCGATCAGGCGTACAGGTTGCAGTGGTCATCGGCGGCGGAAACTTCTTCCGCGGAGCGGAACTGCAGCAGCGTGGCCTCGATCGCGCGCGCTCCGACTACATGGGCATGCTAGGCACCGTCATGAACTGCCTCGCTCTGCAGGATTTCCTGGAGAAGGCGGGCGTCGATTCTCGCGTGCAGACGGCCATCACCATGGGCCAGGTCGCCGAGCCGTACCTCCCCCTTCGCGCACGCAGGCACCTCGAGAAGGGGCGCGTAGTCATCTTCGGTGCCGGGATGGGTATGCCCTACTTCTCGACTGACACCACTGCTGCGCAGCGCGCGCTGGAGATCGGTGCCGAGGTAGTGCTGATGGCCAAGGCTGTCGACGGCGTCTACTCGGCCGACCCGCGTCTCGATCCGGACGCGACGATGTACGAACAGATCACGCACCGTGAGGTCATCGAACGTGAGCTCAAGGTCGCGGACGCGACGGCATTCAGCCTGTGCATGGACAACTCGATGCCGATGATGGTGTTCAACCTCCTCACCGAAGGAAACATCGCTCGCGCGGTGTCCGGTGAGAAGATCGGCACCCTGATCAAGTCGTGAGTGACACCCAAAAAATGATGCAGAACAACATGGAGGAACAGCCGTGATCGATGAAGCGCTCTTCGAGGCAGAAGAGAAGATGGAAAAGGCTGTCACGGTAGCCAAGGACGATCTCGGCTCGGTTCGCACCGGACGCGCGAACCCCGGTATGTTCTCGCGCATCGTGATCGACTACTACGGTTCGATCACGCCGATCACGCAGCTCGCGAGCATCAACGTCCCCGAGGCCCGCATGGTCATCGTCAAGCCGTACGAGGCTTCGCAGCTCAACGCGATCGAGACGGCGATCCGCAACTCGGATCTCGGTGTGAACCCGTCCAACGACGGCAGCATCATCCGCATTTCGGTTCCGCAGCTCACGGAAGAGCGTCGACGTGAACTGGTGAAGCAGGCCAAGTCCAAGGGCGAGGATTCGAAGGTCACGCTGCGCAACATCCGCCGCAAGGCGATGGACGAACTCAGCCGGATCCAGAAGGACGGTGAAGCCGGCGAGGACGAGGTCGGTCGCGCAGAGAAAGAACTCGACAAGACCACGGCGAAGTACGTGCACACGGTCGAGGAACTCGTCAAGCACAAGGAAGCAGAGTTGATGGAGGTTTAGCCTCCTCATTTGCAGTGTTTGTCGTCGGGAGTAGATCAGGGAGTTTGGGTGCACGCACAAGAGGGAACCGCCGGTGGTCCCGTCACGGACGGGCCTACGGGCGGCGCTGAGGGCGCGCAACCGCCGAAGTCGAAGGCGGGCAGGAACCTACCTGCCGCCATCGGCGTCGGAGCTGGTCTCGGCGCCTTGGTCATCGGCACTTTGATCTTCCTGCCCCCGGGATGGATCGCTGTCGTCGCGATTGCGATGTTCATCGCGACGTGGGAGGTCACCACGCGGCTTCGTGAAGCCGACATCGAGGTGCCGCGAATTCCGCTTCTCGTCGGCGGGCAAGCCACGATCTGGCTCGGCTGGCCGTGGGGACCGGTCGGGGTGCTCAGCGGATTCACCGCGACCGTTCTGATGTGCATGGTGTGGCGGTTGTTCGACCACGGGCTCAAAGCGACACCGAAGAACTTCCTGCGAGACACCTCCATCACGGTGTTCGTTCTGGCGTGGATCCCGCTGTTGGCGTCATTCGGTGCGTTGATGGTGCTCGAAGACGACGGCCCCGGTCGCGTCTTCGTCTTGATGATCGGTGTCGTGTGCTCCGACATCGGCGGCTACGCGGCTGGAGTGCTGTTCGGGAAGCACCCGATGGTGCCGGCTGTGAGCCCGAAGAAGTCCTGGGAGGGATTCGTCGGCTCCCTCATTTTCTGCGTCATCGGCAGTTTGCTTTCGGTGACGTTGATACTCGACGCGAATTCGATGATCGGCGTCCTGCTCGGTGTCGTCCTGGTGGTAGTCGCGACGGTCGGCGACCTGATCGAATCGCAGATCAAGCGCGAACTCGGCATCAAGGACATGGGAACCTTGCTTCCCGGCCACGGCGGAATCATGGATCGCCTGGATTCACTCCTGCCGTCGGCATTTGTCACCTGGCTGATTCTGTACGCACTCGTCTGATTTCGCGTGCGTGATTTCTTCTCCGGCCGTTCCAAGCCGATCCCCAGCCCGAACATCTGGCATTGGCCGGACGTGTACGAAATCGAGAACCGCGCGCAGGACGTCGACGGTTCCCTCTGGGCGGCGATGCGAGCCCGGGTCGACTGGACTGGACGCGATGTCGTCGATGTCGGCTGTGGGGCGGGGTTCCATCTACCGGAGTTCGCTCGTACTGCCCGTCGTGTTGTCGGAGTGGAGCCGCACGCACCGCTGGTGAAGGCCGCGCGGGAACGAACCCGCGATTCGGCGTCGATCGACGTAGTCCAGGGTTCAGCAGAGTCCACGGGTCTGGTGGATGCTTCAGTCGATCTCGTCCATGCCCGTACGGCGTACTTCTTCGGAAAAGGCTGCGGCCCGGGAATTCGTGAAGCAATGCGCATCCTGAGGCCCGGGGGAGCCCTGCTGATCGTGGATCTCGATGTGAGCGCCGGCCCGTACGGGGAGTGGATGAGGGCGGATCTGCCCAAATACGATCCCGCGGCAGTCGAAGCGTTCTTCGAGGCTCAAGGATTCTCGCTCACGCGCGTCGACACCCGGTGGGAGTTCGAGAATCGAGACGATATGCGGCGGGTGCTCGGAATCGAATTCACCGAGAAGACTGCCGAGCGTGCGTTCTCGCAAGTAACAGGGCTTGCCTTCTCGGTGCGATACCGGATCCATGTTCGATCCAAACCACGATCGCTCGAACTTGCGTGAGGGCGGGCCCAAAAGACGAACGTCAGGCGCTCCGACTTGAGCGCCTGACGTTTTCTGCACCGATTCAGTAGTAAAAAAATCAGTGATCGGTGGGGATGTGGAACAGGGTGGCCAGCTTGTGAATCTTCTTGGCCTTGGCAAGCTTGGGCAGGTCGCTGCCGTCGCGCACGCGTGAGCCGTCTTCGCCGAGATCGTCGATGACATTCTGAGCCCAGATCGCGTCGGCCACGGAGGGACTCAGTCCCGCGTTGACGGGGGCAGTCTGCGCGGTGGTCATGCAGAGTTTGCCGGCCATACCGAGTGACAAGGTGATCGCACAGTCTCGGGCGAGCAGATCCAGATCGGGGCCGAGCGTGGGACCGTCGATCGGCGGAGCGATGCGTGCCGCGCGGCTGGCGATGGTGAGCCGCGAACGCGGGTACGACATCGACGTGGGGGAGTCGTCCATCCCAGTGTCGCGCCGGAAGTCGCCGCTGCCGAATGCGAGACGGAAGATGCCGTCAGTGCGTGCGATCTCGGGCGCAGCCTCGAGTCCCACCGCGGATTCGACGAGAGCAAGAATCTTGGTGCCGTCGGGAAGTCGCTCGGCCGTGGCGTCGGCCTGCTGACCGCTTTCGGTCTTTGCGAGCATGACACCCTCGAGTCCGGGGAGGCCCGCGAGTACGGCCAGATCCTCTTCCCAGAACGGTGTCGTGGCGTCGTTGATCCGAACCCAGGCGTGATTGTGTTCGCTCAGGAATGCGGCGACATCGCGGCGGGCAGCTGGTTTGTTGGGTGCGGTGACGGCATCCTCGAGGTCGAGAATGACGGCGTCGGCCGCACTCGCGAGTGCGGCGTCGAAGGTGTCCGGTTTGGACGCGGGGACGAGGAGCCAGGATCTTGCCTGCTGCGGGGCAATTCGCGAGGTCACAGGTCTCTCCATGTGAGTAGTCACATCAGGGCCTTTCCGGTGATTTCCACGACATCAATGATGCCTGCTGGCCCATCGATCGACCCAATTGCGTAACTAGATTTCAGTCACATCTGCCGCTTCGCTGCGCGCCGGATCTGAATGATGCGAACGCCACCTGCCAACGCCATGATCAACGCGCCCGCGATGGCGGAAAGCAGGATCGTGATTCCGAGCGGAAAGTCGATCTGCCAGGCGAGGATCTTGACGGAGACGCTCTCGAGGTTCTGCAGGATGAACACCAGCAGTAAGATCAGCACAATTGCGCCTATGACCAGGCCAACCCAGGTCGTCGCAGCCCTGGTTCGGTCGGTGACCGACGTTCCGGTCGGCACCGGTTCAGGCGTCGGTGTCGGTTCCGGATCGTGTTTTTCCACTGCCTTGTTCTCGTCCACCTTCGGAAGTTCCGGATCGGGGCCGAAACCGTCGGCTGGGCCGTACACGGGGGAATTCGACGGATCCTCTGGTGTGGTTGACATGACATGATCATCACTCAACCTGCGCGAAGTTGCACGGGTAATCCGGCCACAATCGGGTGGCAGTGGGGTAGCACCCCAAAACAATGGGACAATGGTGTAACTATGGCTGCCTCTCTTCCCCTCGTTTTCACTGCACCCAAGCGCGGAATGCCTCCACGGCACCTCGCCGATCTCGATTCCGCCGAGCGCAAAGAAGCGGTGAAAGAGCTCGGCCTTCCGGCTTTCCGGGCCGATCAGCTGGCGCGTCAGTACTACGCGCGGCTGGAAGCCGATCCGGAGAAGATGACCGATCTCCCCGCATCGGTGCGCGAGAAGGTTGGGGAGTCGCTGTTCCCGACCTTGTTGACCCCGATCAAGCACCTCGCGTGCGATTCGGGCGACACTCGCAAGACCCTGTGGAAGGCACATGACGGAACGCTGCTCGAAAGCGTCTTGATGCGCTATCCCGACCGGGCAACACTTTGCATCTCGAGTCAGGCAGGCTGCGGAATGGCCTGCCCGTTCTGTGCGACGGGTCAGGGCGGCCTCGACCGCAACCTCTCGACCGCCGAGATCGTCGATCAGGTTCGCGAGGCAGCGGCTGCCATGCGCGACGGTGAAGTTGCCGGCGGCCCCGGACGCCTCTCGAACGTCGTGTTCATGGGTATGGGCGAGCCTTTGGCGAACTACAAGCGCGTGGTGGCAGCGGTGCGACGGATCACCTCGCCTGCACCCGACGGCCTCGGCCTGTCTCAGCGGTCCGTCACGGTCTCGACCGTCGGCCTAGCTCCCGCTATCCGCAAGCTCGCTGACGAAGGACTGAGCGTCACGCTGGCGGTGTCGCTGCACACACCGGACGACGAACTGCGCGACACTCTTGTCCCGGTCAACAATCGCTGGTCAGTGTCGGAGGTACTTCAGGCTGCCCGGTACTACGCAGACAAGACCGGTCGTCGTGTGTCAATCGAGTACGCGATGATCAAGAACGTCAACGATCAGCCGTGGCGTGCGGACATGCTGGGCAAGAAGCTGAAGAAAGCACTCGGCGGGTTGGTGCACGTCAACCTGATCCCGCTCAACCCGACTCCGGGCAGCGAGTGGGACGCGAGCCCCAAGGACGTCGAGCGCGAGTTCGTGCGTCGGGTCATCGCCCAGGGCGTCTCGTGCACGGTGCGCGATACGCGCGGTCAGGAAATCGCCGCAGCCTGTGGCCAGCTGGCAGCCGAGAACTGAAACGTTCCAGGCCTGAAACACGTAAAGAGAAGGCCTCCACGAACTTTCGTTCGTGGAGGCCTTCTCTTTGTCAGGTTTCTAGCGCGGGCGGCGACGGATGACGATGTCGCGGACCAGAATGAAGATCATCAATCCGGCGGTGCCGATGAGCCACAGATCCTCGACCTTGCCGTGATGGTTTCCGATCATCATCAGAAGCAGGAATATTGCGAAGAACCATCCGAGGAAACGGAAAAACTTGAGTCCTTCACCACTCCACCCCCATGCGGCAGAGGGAACCTCGGCCTCATCGACGTGCGAGACCACGACGGGGGCGCTGGACTTGACGTCCAACTGGGTATCGGCCACGGTCGATCCTCCTGCTCATTCGGTTGCACTACTGCCCAATATGGTGACATACGACTGCCTGTCGTACGTAGTTGGGCGTCGATAAGGTTGTTCTCAGGTGTTATCAGGAACAATGGGCGAGTGCAGGAAACCACACGTACCCGCGTCCTCCTCCTCGGCAGTACCGGTTCGATCGGTACCCAAGCGCTGGAGGTCATCGCTGCCAACCCCGACCGTTTCGAAGTAGTCGGTCTTGCAGCGGGCGGCAACAACGTCGAGTTGTTGGCCGAACAGATTCGTGCAACCGGCGTCACGGACGTCGCCGTCGCCGATCCTGCAGCGGCATCGGCGCTGGAATCGGTAACCGCCCGTTCGGGACCGAGCGCCGTGACGGAACTGGTTCGGGACAGCGGTGCCGATGTTGTCCTCAATGCGCTCGTCGGTTCTTTGGGACTCGAACCGACACTGGCGGCTTTGAACTCGGGAGCGCGCCTGGCGCTGGCGAACAAGGAATCGCTTGTCGCCGGCGGAGCGCTGGTGACGAAAGCCGCCGCCCCCGGTCAGATCGTGCCGGTCGACTCGGAGCATTCGGCGCTTGCCCAGTGCCTACGTGGTGGAACAGGCGACGAGGTGGCCCGGTTGGTTCTCACCGCTTCGGGTGGGCCGTTCCGTGGCTGGAGCGCCGAGGATCTCGAAAGTGTGAATCCAGCTCAGGCAAAAGCGCACCCCACCTGGTCGATGGGGCCCATGAACACCCTCAATTCGGCAACTCTGGTCAACAAGGGCCTCGAGTTGATCGAGACGAACCTGCTGTTCGGGATCGACTACGACCGCATCGACGTCACCGTGCATCCGCAGTCGATCGTGCATTCCATGGTGACCTTCTTCGACGGATCGACGCTGGCACAGGCGAGTCCACCGGACATGAAGCTCCCGATTGCTCTCGCTCTCGGCTGGCCGGACCGCATCGAAGGTGCGGCGTCGGCATGCGACTTCACCACCGCCTCCACCTGGGAATTCGAGCCGCTCGATTCGTCGGTGTTCCCCGCCGTCGATCTGGCGCGAAGCGCAGGCAAATCCGGAGGTTGCTTCACCGCGATCTACAACGCGGCCAACGAAGTGGCGGCTCAGGCATTCCTCGACGGTGTCATTTCCTTCCCGGCGATCGTCCGCACGGTGGCTGCTGTTCTCGACGATGCAGGTCAATGGTCCGCAGAACCGGTTACCGTGGACGACGTTCTGGCCGCAGACGGCTGGGCACGCACACGAGCGCGTCAGCTCGTGAAGCAGGAGGGCTAGAGCTTTCATGGTTTTTGCACTGGGCGTAGTGCTGTTTGCCCTCGGCATCGGCGTGTCCATCGCCCTGCACGAAGCCGGTCACATGTGGACGGCCAAGGCTCTGGGAATGAAGGTTCGCCGCTACTACATCGGCTTCGGACCGAAAATCTTCTCGTTCCGTCGAGGTGAGACCGAGTACGGCCTCAAGGCGCTGCCGCTGGGCGGATTCTGCGACATCGCGGGCATGACGGCCCTCGACGAGATGACGCCTGAAGAAGAGCCGCACGCGATGTACAAGAAGGCGGCGTGGAAGCGCGTCGTCGTCATGTCCGGCGGTATCGCGATGAACTTCATTCTCGGGTTCCTCCTGATCTACGCATTGCTCCTCGGTTGGGGTCGAACCAGTACGGAGCCGGCACCGCCTGTTGTCAAGGGCGTGACGTGTGTTGCTCCGACGCAGCTCGGACAGGATCAGGGGTGGAAACTCGCGGATTGCACCGGTACCGGCCCGGCGGAGGCAGCCGGAATTGCTGCCGGCGATCGGATCGTCGCGGTGGACGGTCAACCGACGGACACTTTCGCCAAGGTTTCCGCGGCGATCCGCGACAAGTCCGGGACAGTCACGCTCACAGTCGAGCGCGGCGACGAGACTGTTCAAGTTCCGGTCGACGTATCGCCGGTTGAGCGTTACGTAGCCAAAGACGGCAGCACAACGCCGGAACTGGCAAAGGTAGGCGCTGTCGGAATTGAGGGTGTCAGCAATCTGATCGAGTACAACGCGCTCACTGCTGTTCCGGCGGCCTTCGACTTCACCGGCCAGATCATGGTCGACTCGGTAAAGGCGTTGGCTGACATTCCGTCGAAGGTGGGGGCTCTGTGGGAGTCGATCACGGGCGGCGAACGCGCCCAGGACACACCGATCAGCGTGGTTGGTGCCAGCGTGATCGGCGGTGAAGCGGCGGACCGTGCACAGTGGGCGACGTTCGTCGGACTGCTCGCATCGATCAACTTCTTCCTCGGTGTTTTCAACATCCTGCCGCTGTTGCCGCTCGACGGCGGTCACATCGCGGTGGTCTTCTACGAGAAGATCCGTGATTGGTTCCGCGCCCGCCGAGGCTTGATTCCCGGCGGCCCGGTCGACTACACCAGACTCCTTCCGATTACTTACGTATTCATCGTGATCGGTGGCGCGTTCATGTTGCTGACACTCACGGCTGACATCGTCAATCCGATCAAGATCTTCTGACCGTGTGAGAAGGGTGACGGTTGCCGCGCGGTAGTGCGGCGATCGCCCGGCTAAACTTGCAGTGAAGCTATGAAAGAAGGCACAGACGTGACCATCCCTATCGGACTGGGAATGCCCTCGGCACCCGCAGCGATTCTTGCTCCTCGACGCAAGACACGGCAGCTGCAGGTCGGCACGGTAGGTGTGGGCAGCGATTTCCCCATCTCGGTGCAGTCCATGTGCACCACGAAGACGCACGACGTCAATGCAACGCTGCAGCAGATCGCGGAACTGACCGCGTCCGGTTGCGACATCGTTCGTGTCGCCTGCCCGCGTCAGGAAGACGCGGACGCGTTGTCGATCATTGCGAAGAAGAGCCAGATCCCGGTTATCGCCGACATTCACTTCCAGCCGCGCTACATCTTCGCGGCAATCGATGCGGGATGCGCTGCGGTGCGCGTCAATCCGGGCAACATCAAGGAATTCGACGGCCGTGTCAAAGAGGTGGCCAAGGCTGCCGGTGACGCAGGCATTCCGATCCGTATCGGTGTCAACGCGGGATCGCTCGATCCTCGGTTGATGGAGAAGTACGGCAAGGCGACGCCCGAAGCGTTGGTCGAGTCCGCGCTGTGGGAGGCCGGGTTGTTCGAAGAGCACGGCTTCGGTGACATCAAGATCTCCGTCAAGCACAACGATCCGGTGATCATGGTCGAGGCTTACCGCCAACTCGCCGCCAAATGCGATTACCCGTTGCACCTCGGCGTCACGGAGGCAGGGCCGGCGTTTCAGGGCACGATCAAGTCCGCGGTCGCCTTCGGTGCGCTGCTCGCGGAGGGTATCGGCGACACGATCCGGGTTTCGCTCTCGGCCCCGCCGGCCGAGGAAATCAAGGTCGGTAACCAGATTCTGCAGTCTCTGAACCTGCGTCCCCGCAAGCTCGAGATCGTCTCTTGCCCCTCGTGTGGCCGTGCACAGGTCGATGTCTACACACTTGCCGACGAGGTCTCCGCCGGCCTCGAAGGCATGGAGATCCCGCTGCGCGTGGCAGTCATGGGTTGCGTCGTGAACGGACCGGGTGAAGCGCGTGAGGCCGACCTCGGTGTGGCGTCCGGCAACGGCAAGGGCCAGATCTTCGTCAAGGGCAAGGTCATCAAGACGGTGCCCGAGGCGCAGATCGTCGAGACGTTGATCGAAGAGGCGATGAAAATTGCCGAAAGCATGGAGGGTGACGCCTCGGAGGGTGCGCCGGTCGTCACCGTGAGTTGAGTGATTGCCGGATGAATCTTCCCCGTCGGTGTCAGGTTCGTGGCAATCTGAGTGCATCATGATCGGGTAGTGATATTCGTGGACGCGCAGTCGAGTCGAGGGGGTTGACGGATGCTCAAACTCCTCGGAGCCAAGCAGGTCGGAAGTCGAGATCTCGAAGACGTCCGACGGGTACTCGACGCCGATCCGGTGGCGGCCTGCATGATTGCCGCGCGCGTCGAAGAATGCGGCGTCGACCCACGAATGATTCACGGCGAGCTGTGGAGTCGAGGCGGGCCGTTGTCCTCACTGTGCTTTGCCGGGGCGAACCTGGTTCCGCTTCGAGGCGATCCGGATGACATTCGGGCATTCGCCGACCGTGCCTGTCGGATTCCGCGCATGTGCTCGTCGGTGGTCGGCCGCGCCGAATTGGCGTTGCCGTTGTGGGAGATGCTCGAGCTCGACTGGGGAACTGCGCGGGAGGTGCGCCCCGAACAGCCGTTGCTCGCGGTTTCCGAGCCGCTGGCGTGCCCGTCGGATCCACTGGTCCGGCAGGTTCGCTCGGACGAACTCGAGATCTATCTGCCTGCCGCGATCGCGATGTTCATCGAAGAGGTCGGAGTCGACCCGCGTGCCAACGACGGTGGGCGCGGATACCGGCACCGTGTCGCTAGCCTGATCGCCGCTGGTCGAGCGTGGGCGCGCATCGAGGACGGCCAGGTCGTTTTCAAGGCGGAGGTCGGTTCGATGTCTGCTCGCTGTGGCCAGATCCAGGGTGTGTGGGTCAACCCGGAATTTCGTGGGCAGGGCTTCGGCGTGACCGGTACAGCGGCTGTAGCGGAGTCGATCATGGCGACCGGTCGCATTGCGAGCCTGTACGTCAACAGCTTCAATACGATTGCGCGGTCGACCTATTCGCGGGTGGGGTTCCGACAGGTCGCGACCTTCTCGACGGTGCTGCTCGACTGACCGTACAAGCTGCGTGCAATGGTCGCGCCTACGCTGGGTGGAGCATTTGTCGCCCTACTATGGGGCTCGATGAACACTCGGCATTTCTCTCGTAGTCGCTCGGCCCAACTGTTGGCCTCCTGCACCGTGATTTTCTTGGCGGTGGGGATCAGTTCGTGTACTCCGAAACCCGCCGGCCCCGAGCCCGTCGCGCAGCAGTTCCTGAGTGCGTTCGGTGACAGGGATATCGACGAGGCAGCAAAACTGACGGACCGGCCTGATTCCGCGGGTCCTGTATTGAGTGACACCTGGGATGCGCTCCAGGCCGAGTCGATGACTGCCGAGACCACGTCGGTGAAGATGAACGGTGACACTGCGACGGTCGGCTACACCTACGAGTGGCACCTTCCGAAAGACCGTGTGTGGACGTACGACGGCGAGCTGCAGATGGGACGCAAGGACGGCGACTGGTCCGTCCGGTGGAGTTCGACGGACGTTCACCCGCGCCTCGGTGACAAGCAGACGATGTCGTTGCGGGCAACCGCGGCGCCGCGAGCGCGGGTCAACGAGCATTCGGGCACGGATGTCCTGGTGCCGGGAATTGTCTACCGAGTGAAGTTCGATCGCTCCAAGAGCAACGACATCATTGGTTCCGCAAACAATCTCGCAAGTGTTCTCGGTCGGTTCGATTCTTCGCTGACGGGTCAATCGATCGCCGAATCCTCGACGGCCGTCAAGGGCGACTATCTGGTGACCCGCCTGCGCAGTGACGACTACGACCAGGTATCGGCGCAACTGGGAGCCATCTCGGGAGTCTCTGTCTCGGACGAATCGGATCTCGTCTCGACGGACCCGGAGTTCGCGCCCGACCTTCTCGGGCAGATCAAGAAGACGATCATCGACGAGGTCGACGGCAAAGCCGGCTGGAGTGTCGTCACGGTCAACCAGAACGGCGTCGACACCGATGTGCTGACCGAGACTGCGCCGCAACCTGTTCCGTCGTTCAGTATCAGTTTGGATCGCAACATTCAGATCGCTGCTCAGCGTGCCGTGAACGTGAACAAGGATCAGGCGATGATGGTAGTCATCGAACCGTCGAGTGGGGCGATCCTGGCTGTCGCACAGAACAAGGCAGCAGACCGCGACGGACCGGTCGCGACGATGGGTCAGTACCCGCCCGGTTCGACGTTCAAGATCATCACGGCAGGCGCCGCAATTTCGACCGGTCAGGCGACCCCCGACACGATGGTGCCCTGCCCGGGCCGGATCGAGATCGGTGAGCGCAGCGTCCCCAACTACAACGAGTTCTCACTCGGCACGGTGCCGATGGCAACGGCCTTCGCGCGTTCGTGCAACACGTCCTTCGCCAAGCTGGCCAGCGAGATGCAACCAGACACGTTGACCACTGCCGCAGCGCAGTTCGGCATCGGCCAGGACTACAACGTGGTGGGATTGCCGATCGATTCCGGTTCGGTGCCGCCGGCGTCGGACCTGGTGCAGCGGACCGAAGACGGGTTCGGTCAGGGAAAGGTCGTGGTCAGTCCGTTCGGAATGGCGATGGCAGCGGCGACGGTCGCGAACGGTTCGACTCCGGTGCCGCAACTGATTTCAGGGCGCGAAACCACCATCGACGGTGAGCGCCCGGCGATCTCGCCCGCCATGGTCGACGGCCTGCGCGGCATGATGCGACTCGTGGTCACCAGCGGTACTGCAGAACGCGTCGAAGATCAGGGTGAGGTGTACGGCAAGACCGGGGAAGCCGAGGTCGAAGGGGGATCGCACGCGTGGTTCGTCGGCTATCGCGGGAACCTGGCCTTCGCGACTCTGGTTGTGCGGGGCGGAAGTTCGGACAACGCCGTCGCAGTCACCCGCGACATGCTCACCGCCCTGCCTGAAGGCTACTGACCCGTCAGGGGAGCAGTCCCAACCTCCGGGCGGTCACCACGGCTTCGTGGCGTGAGCTCGCGTCCAGCTTTCCCATCGCGCTTCGCAGATAGCTCTTGACTGTTTCAGGGCGAAGGGAAAGCCGTTGGCCGGCTTCGATGTTGGTGCAGCCGAGTGCGACCTGAGAGAGAACATCCACTTCACGCGGGGTGAGCGTGACGTCGGATTCGGCGTCGGCGGTGGGACGGAGCAGGTTGGCCAAACGCTGGGAGAGTCCGCGGAGTTTGGTCTGCAAGTCGGTGTCGGTGACGGTCTGGGCGACACTGCGTAGTTCGGCGTGGACTCCGCGGATCTCTTCCGAAGACATACCGTCGGCGGTAGTCGCGGCGGCGGCCTGCAGTAGTTGCAGGCGACGATCGACTTCGTCGCGGATGGCGAACTCCATCCCGAGACGCCGGGATGCGCCGACCATGACGTCTGCTGTGCGGTCACCCAACGGAGCGGAATCTCGGATCGCGGCGTAGAGCACAGCGCGCGATTTTCCCGAAACCATGACCGGAACGGCGATGATCGAATGCAGGCCCTCGCTGAGAACAGGACGGTCGAAGTGATGAGTGATGGACTGCGAATTGCCGTAATCGTTGACGGTGATCGGTGAACCCTGGGCTACGACGCGTCCGCCCATGCCCGAGCGCGGCGGGATGGCCAAGCCCTTGAGGTTGTTGGTGCGGGTGCCGACGAATTCGCTCAGGTGCAGGGTTCCGTCCTGGACCTCGCCTCCGAACAGCACGGGAACAACGCCCTGAGCTGCGATTGTGCGGAGTTCACCTCGCATTGCGTCCCCGTCGCGGGGGCGCAGAAGTGACGAAGCATGTCGGTTCACGCAGGTACCCCTTTCTGGGGGTAGTGAAGTTCTCTTGTGAGCTAGATCATAGGGGGTGAACAGTACGTATGACGAGCCGCCAAACGTAACCGGTCGGGCCAACCATACGACGATCGATAAGGAGCAAGTTGATGAGCACCGATCCCACCGCACGGGTGCGCGAGCTGCTGGACCAGTACGACACCCCGCATGCCAGCGCCGCAGAATTGCTCTGCGATCGGCATCCCGCGGATGGCGTTGCATTCACCGTCGTCGAGGCAGACCTTAGCTCGGTGGACCTCACTTACGGTCATCTACGTGAGCAGTCGGCGCGTTTCGCGGCAGCTCTGGCCGACCTCGGAGTCGAGCCGGGTGACAACGTCGCGACCTTGATGGGTAAGTCTGCGGACCTGGTGGTCGCGCTCCTCGGAATCTGGCGCCGCGGAGCAGTCCACGTGCCCTTGTTCACGGCGTTCGCTTCGCCGGCCATCGCTTTCCGCTTGACCGCCAGCGGCGCGAAGGTGGTCATTTCCGACGCCAATCAGCTCGAGAAGCTCGCGCCGGGAGAGGACATCCCCGCCGACGCAGCATGGCAGGTCATCGTCGCGGGCGGCGCGGCCGGTGACGAGTTGGACTTCGACGCACTTGTCGCAGCTCAGGATGCCGAAGACGCGAAGGGCGCTGCTCAGGCAGTCGGCGGCAACGCACCGATGGTGCAGTTGTTCACCAGTGGCACCACGGGAACACCCAAGGGCGTGCCGGTTCCGGTGCGCGCGCTCGCCTCGTTCCACGCCTACCAGGAGTTCGGCCTCGACGTCCGAGAGGACGACGTGTTCTGGAACGCCGCAGACCCGGGCTGGGCGTACGGGCTGTACTACGCGTTGCTCGGCCCGCTTGCCGCCGGCACGCGAAGCCTTCTGCTGCACGCCGGATTCTCCGCGCCGCTGACGTGGCAGATCATCGAGAAGTTCGGTGTCACCAATTTTGCCGCCGCTCCGACCGTCTACCGCAGTCTGCGTGCCGACAAGGCTCCCGTTCCGGAAGGCATCTCGCTGCGCCGCGCTTCCTCGGCCGGTGAGCCCTTGACTCCGGATGTTGTTGCGTGGTCGAAGAACTCGTTGGGCGTCGAGGTCCGTGATCACTACGGCCAGACCGAGCACGGCATGTTCATCGTCAACGCCTGGGCCGACGGACTTCGCGACGATGTCCGTCCCGGATCCATGGGTCGTCCGTTGCCGGGTTGGTCTGCCGCTGTGCTGGAAGACAATTCGGATGACATTGCACCGGCCCGCACTCAGGGCCGCGTGGCGATCGATACTCACAACAGCCCGTTGATGTGGTTCACCGGGTACGTCGATGCGCCGGAGAAGACGAAGCAGCGATTCAGCGAAGACGGCCGCTGGTACATCACCGGTGATGCGGGAATGACGGACGAGGACGGATTCTTCTTCTTCTCCTCGCGCGACGACGACGTCATCATCATGGCGGGCTACCGCATCGGTCCCTTCGACGTCGAGAGCGTGCTGGTCATGCACGAGCACGTCATCGAGGCCGCCGTGGTGGGCATGCCCGACGAGTTGCGCGGTGAGGTTCTCGAGGCGTTCGTCGTTCTTCGCGAAGGCGTCGACGGCGACGACGAACTCGAGAAGGAACTGCAGACGTTGGTGAAGAAGAAGTTCGCCGCGCACGCGTACCCACGCACGGTGCACTTTGTTCCGAACCTGCCCAAGACCCCGAGTGGCAAGGTTCAGCGGTACATCTTGAGGAAGGGATAAACCCTGCTGTGCGCCTTTATTAACCCCCGGCGGTTAATAAAGGCGCACAGCAAGGTCAGCGCCGACGAATTCTGCCGACCACCATGAGGGCGACCAGGGTGACTGCAAGCAGCAGTGTCGTATTTGCTGCGGCAAGAAATACCTGGCCACGGTCGGTGAGTCCGAAGATGCTGACCGGCAAGGTCTTCCATGTCGCCGGGTAGACCATGACCGTTGCGCCCAGCTCACCCATCGACAGTGCGATGGAAAGCCCGGCGGCCGCACCCAACGCTGGGAGCAGCAGCGGTAGCGTTACCCGTGTCAGCACCCGCACCGGGCCGGCGCCGAGTGATTCGGCAGCTTGACGGTAGGCGGGATCGAGCCGTTCGAGCGCGGCCGATACGGAACTGAAGGCAAAGGCAAGCACCAAAACCGTGTGAGCGAGAATCACGATCCACTTGGTGCCGCCGAGCAGTAGCGGGCGCTCGTTGAAAGTGATGAGCAGACCCAAGCCGATCGCGACCGACGGAACCGCAATCGGTAAATGGAATACGGCATCGGTGATGCGCCGCAGCCACATCGGTGCCTCACGCGAGGCCAGCGCGGCCCACGTTCCGACGATCAATGCCAATGCCCCCGCGATGAATGCAGTCTGCAAACTGACGATCAGGCTGGCGAAGTTCTCGTCGGACAGCGCCGTGGAGAAGTTCTTGCCGCCGAGATTCGACGGGAGTGGACCGGTCCACGATCCGGCCAAGGCAGCCGCGACGACGGTGGCGATGGGCGCGACGAAAACCACCGCGACGACCAGGGTGAAGAATCCGAGTACGAGGGCCCTAGAGCTTCGTGTCCACAGCAGCACGGCTGCCTCCCATCAATCTGTTGAAGGTGAATCGGTAGAGGCAGTACAGGCCGAGTGAGAGTGCGACCTGGACCGTCGCGATCACTGCCGCGCCGGGCAAGTCGAAGGTGACAATGCCGCGGGTGTAGATGAGGACCGGCAGAGTTACGACGTCTTTAGCCCCGGTGAAGAGCACGATGCCGAATTCATTCAGCGTCATCAGAAGCACGAGCGATCCACCGGCCAGGAGGGCCGGCCACGCTTCCGGCATCACCACCTGCCGCAGAACTCGGACGGGTGACGCGCCGAGACTGGCTGCCACGTCGAGTTGTTCACGCGGAATCTGGGTGAACGCTGCCAATAGCGGACGCACGACAAAGGGTGTGAAGAAAGTGAT
Source organism: Rhodococcus sp. RCBS9 (assembly GCF_029457415.1). Taxonomy (NCBI): domain Bacteria; kingdom Bacillati; phylum Actinomycetota; class Actinomycetes; order Mycobacteriales; family Nocardiaceae; genus Rhodococcus; species Rhodococcus sp. RCBS9. The sequence continues at coordinate 5,255,458 of NZ_CP120422.1, forward strand.
TTCGGCCGCGATCACACCGAACGGAGTGTTGAGGAAATTCAGTGGGCCGCTCGCATCGCCGGTGATGCGGACGATCAAGGCGTTGACGGCGCCGGCTGTCCCGTACAGGAACGTGAACGCCAGCGTGATCAGGAAAGACGGCAGGGCGAGCACCGTGTCGATCAATCGCCCCACCACCTTGGATCCGGCGAACGGAACGAAGGCAAGCACCAAGGCGAGGAAGGTTCCCAGGATCAGGCAACCCAGGGTCGACGCCACGGCGATTTGGATGGTCCGCCAGAGCGCGGTTCTGAACAGTTCCGAACCGAGCACCGAAGACCACGTGGACAACCCGGTGCCATCTGCGGTGCTCAGAGATTCCGTGAGGACACGTGCGGTGGGATAGACAGCAAACACGAGGACAAGAAGCAGTGGTGGCAGCGTCCAGCCGATCCGGCGCCACGGGATCGGGTCTTTGTGCTGGGGCGCAGCGGTTTCGGGGCGTTCCAGGGTTGTCGTCATGGGTGGCGATCCGCCGGAACCAGGACACTGCCGTCCGTGGGCAGGACGACGCCCACTTCGGTGTCGACCGGTCGTTCGTCGTGCCCTGGAACATCCGCGTCGACGCGGACATCGTCGAGGCCACGTACAGCCAGCGTCAGACGCGTCGTGGAACCGCGCCAGACGCTCGAGACGATGCGCGCCGGGAATGATCCTCGTGTGCCGACGCCGCTTACGCCTACCGCATGTGGACGAACACACAGGTAGGCGTCCATGTCGGACTCCCATTCGATGTGCCCGATCTCGGGCTGCGGGGCGTGAGCAGTGAACGGCGTGCCACCGATCGAGACCAGCGCGGAGGTGCCGATGACGCGTGTGACGGTGCAGGGCAGCAGGTTGGCACCTCCGAGGAACGCCGCGGTGAAACTGGACGGCGGACGTTTCCACAAGGACTCAGCGGTGTCGATGTCCGCGAGTCTGGCGTTGCGCATCACTGCGATTCGGTCTGCGAGCGCCAGGGCTTCACTCTGATCGTGCGTCACGTAGAGCATGGCTGTGTCAGGTAGTGCTGCGCGCAGTCTCGCCAGTTCGCCGAGCATGCTCTCGCGAAGTTGAGCATCCAGGGCGGCCAGTGGTTCGTCGAGGAGGAGTACTCCAGGGCGAATTGCCAACGCTCGGGCAATGGCGATTCGCTGCTGTTGACCGCCGGAAAGTTCACGGGGAAGCCGCTTTCCGTACGCCGACATCCCGACCATGTCGAGGGCTTCGGCCACGCGAGTGCCGATCTCCGACCGCGGCACGCGATGGGCTCGGAGTCCGAAGGCTACGTTTTCGGATACACGCATGTGCGGGAAGAGAGCGTACGACTGGACGACGACGCCGATACCGCGTTGTGCGGGAGGCAGATTGGTGATGTCTCGGGTGCCGAGCTTGACGGAACCGGACGTGGGGCGGACAAATCCCGCGAGGGCCTTCAGGGCGGTCGACTTGCCGGATCCACTGGGCCCCAGCAGTGCCACAGTTTCACCCGGCGCCACTCGTAGATTGAAATCGACGAGTGCATGGGTTGCGGTCTTCCCGCGGCCGTAGGCGACGTTGACGCGATCGAAGGTGATGGCCGGAGCAGAATGTTCGATCGCTCCGTGAACACCGACGGTCTCGGGGAGCGTCCGCCCCAGTCTGGTTCTTGCCATGATCAGCTCCCGGTGGCTTTCTGGTAAGCGGCGATGTCGGCGTCGAGCGAGCTGAGGACGTCGTTCCAGTTCGGGGTCCACACGTTGACGCCCTGCAGAACTCCGGAAGGCGTGTTCTTGTCGGTGGATTCACCGGCAGCGCTTCGGACGTCCTCGCGGACCGATACGCCGAGTGCATCGGTGGCGACGGTCTTCTGGGATTCTTCGGAGAGCAGGAACTCCATCAACTTCTTGGCTTGTTCGCTGCTCGGTGCGCTCTTGGCGAGGCCCATCACGTAGGGCAGTGCAATGGTGGTGCGAGTGCCGTCGGCTCCAGCGGGGAAGAAGATGTCGAACTTCGATCCGTCGTCGGCGATGGAGGCGAGGTTCATCTGGACGTCACCGTTGGCGACCAGCAGCTCTCCGTTACTGACCTTGGGCTGGAGCTTTCCGGTGGAAGACGAGGGTCCGACGTTGTTGGCCTGGAGCTTTCCGAGGTAGTCGAGTGCTCCTTCCTTACCCATCAGGTGCTGGAGCAGCAAGAGCACCGCGGTGCCGTCGCCGGCCTGGCCGGGCGTGGAGTACTGCAACTTGCCCTTGAACTGGTCAGTGAGCAGATCGTCCCAAGATTGTGGGGCGGGTGATGCAGTCGGATTGGCGATGAACGAGAGGTAATTCTCGACGACGGGCACGTACTTGCCGGCGTCGTCCTTCTCGTCGGCAGGAACGGCGGAGGTGTCGATTCCGCTGGGCTCGAGCAGACCTTGGGCGTCGGCCTTCTGGATGAACGGGGGCAGCGTGATGATCACGTCTGCCTGTGGGTTGGACTGCTCCTTTTCGACGCGGGAGACGACCTCGCCGGATCCGGCTTCCACGAGGTTGACGGCGATACCGGTCTGCGCGGTGAAGGCGTCGAATCTTCCCTTGTACCAACCGGACAGACCGTCGGCGCTGTAGACGGTGACGGTCTCGGTGTCTGATCCGGCAGCAGTGCCGGTGCCACCGCAGGCAGTGGTGAACGAAAGGACGGACACGGCGAGAGCGGCCGCAGCGATGCTCGGGCGTAGACGCATGACGATTCCTTTTTCGGAGGTGAGATCAGGAGTGGGTGAGGAGTTCGGCGAACTCCGTCACGGACGGGACGATGTGGGTGGCTCCGGCGTCGCGAAGCTGTTGCTCGTCGTGTGCGCCGGTCAGAGTTCCGGCGACGACGGATGCGCCGGAACGAATGCCGCTGAGCACGTCGTTGGACGTGTCGCCGAGTACGGCGATCTGGTGGACGTCGTCGATCGAAAGTTTGAGCAGGGCAGTCAGAATCAGGTCGGGGTACGGTCGACCGCGACCGGCCTCGGCGGGGGAGAGGGTGAGATCGGCGAGGGTTTTCCAGCCGAGCGCGACGAGAAGTTTGTCCTGGGTCGATCGGCTGAACCCGGTGGTCAAGGCAACTTTGATGCCGGCCTCGCGCAAAGTGGTGATGGCTTTCTCGGCGCCGGGGATCGGCTCGGCCAGGCCCTGGTCGATGAGGGAGTCGTACGTGGTTTCGAAGGCGGCGTTCGCGGCCTGGGCGCGGTCTTCGTCACCGAAGATCGCCCGGAACACGACGATCTTCGACTGGCCCATCGTGTCGAGGACGTACTGGCGAGCGGCGTCGGCTTCCGGGCCTTCGGCGGGCAGTCCGCCGGCTTCAGCGGCGGCTGCGAAGGCGCGAAGAACCAGTCCGTCGTCGGCGACGGTGGTGCCGGCCATGTCGAGAACGGCAAGGGTGATCGGAGACATGAGAAGTCTTTCTTGTCGGAAGGATTCAGAGACCGAGCTGGTCGGCGGTTTGTTCCGCCAGTGCCGGGCCGAGCGTCATACCGCGGCCACCGGGGCCGGCAACCACCCAGACGTTGTCGGCGGCTTGTGCGCGGTGAACAAGTTGTGAGGGGTCGATGCACTGGCTGTAGACGCCCGCCCAACGCTTGACGATTGGCGGAAGATCGCGTCCCAGAAGTGTTTCCACGACTCCGGACAGATGGCGATAGGGCGCCTCGTCGACATCGAAGTCGAAGGGTTCCTTGTATTCGTGGGTGTCGCCGATGGTCAGCCCGCCGTGCAAGCGCTGCACGCACAGGAGTTGCATGCGGTGCTCCTCGGCAGTCGGTTCCTGCGGCTGTACTGTACGGAGGTGATCGAGGGCAGATCCGGCGAAACCCGGGTAGTAGCGGAAGCTGTCACCGTCAGCGATTGCGGTGGTGAGCTTTTCGCCGAGTGGGGCGCTCTGCATCATCTGCAGGCGCACACGGCGCAATGGGAGATCGCCGGCGAGATCGCGAGCAAATCCGCCGAGTGTTGCTCCGGGGCAGACGATCACGAGATCGGCGTCGAAGCTGCGACCGTGGTCGTCGCGGATGTGTGCGCCGGAGGTGGTCGTCGTGATCTCGCGGGCTTCCGTTCCGGCGTGGAAGGTGTAACGGCCGGAGGATTCGAGGTAAGAACGGATGGCGGGGAGCGCTTGCCGTGACTCGACAGCGGCGTCCAGCGTGCAGTGCAGTCCGCCGAGAAACTTGCCCCGGAGCGCGGGGTTGACGACGCGAACGGCGTCGGGATCCAGAAGCGCGAACCCTCGGTTGTCGGCGTCCGGCCGAGAGAACGCTTCCTGCGCGACCGCGACCTCCTCCTCGGTGCGCATGAGGGTGATGGAGCCGGCTGGGCGGTATCCGACGCCGGGGACACGGGCGGCAAGGTCTGCCCACAGTTCGCGCGAGCGCAGCGCAGCTTCGAGTTCGTGCGGGGCTCGCCCGGATACCCAGACGAGGCCGAAGTTCCGTACCGTGGCACCGCGGGCTTCGGGCTCACGTTCGAGATGGATGACGTCGTGTCCCCGACGGATTGCCTCGTCGGCGTGCGCCGTTCCGAGGATCCCTCCGCCCACAATCAAAATTCGCATGTAGAAATAGTGACGTTTGGTCTAGACCAATAGGGGGAATCGAGACGAACTCCAGGTTAACAATTGGTATAGACCGAATTCTTGTACGCTTGCGCCATGAATCAGCAGACGTCCACCGGGCCGGGGACCTCGAGCGTCGTGATCGAACCGGAGTTGAAGTACTACCGGGTGCGCACCGAGATCGAGACCATTCTCAGTGGGCTCGAGGAGGGCGACGCAGTCCCGTCCGAGCGGGAATTGGCGGCGCGGTTCACAGTCGCACGCGAGACGGTCCGTCAAGCGCTTCGTGATCTTCTTGTCGAAGGGCGAATCGAGCGGCGGGGGCGGGGCACTGTCGTCGCGAGTCCGAAGTTGGTTCAGCCGCTATCGATTCGTTCCTATACCGAAGGTGCTCTGAGCGCTGGGCGAGTACCCAGTCGTAAGGTTGTGACCTTCGAACGAATGTCGGCCGACGACGGTCTCGCCACGGAATTGGGTATCGAACCAGGTGACAGCGTCGTTCACCTCGAGCGTGTCCTCTTCGCCGACGGAGAGAAGATCGGACTCGAATCAACGTTCCTGCCGGACAGCAGGTTCGGTGAGATGCTCGACGCTTTCGATGCGACGACGTCGCTGTACGCGGCTATCCGTTCCATCGGCGTGGTCTTTGCCTCCGCAACCGAACGGATCGAGACGGTGCTCGCTTCACCGCGGGAGGCAACCCTCGTCGAGTCCACCACCTCGATGCCGATGCTTCTATTACACCGGACGTCTGTCGACCCGGATGGTGTGCCGATCGAGCGCGTTCGTTCGCTCTACCGTGGTGACCGTATTGCCTTCTTGACGACTCTTCGCGAGTAGGAGGGGCGTCGAGGGGGTCTGCTGTTACCGGGAACGATAGGCACTCCCAGGCCCGTGGAATTTGTTCTGTACTGGACTCCATCAAACGGGAGGACAGTGAACATGGGTGACAAGAAGGTCTGGTTCGTAACCGGCGCAGGCCGGGGGATGGGAGTCGATATTGCTCAGGCTGCTCTTGCCGCCGGGCACGCGGTGGTGGCAACGGGGCGTGATGCGGACCGTGTTTCTGCAGCGATCGGTGCGCATGACGACCTGTTGGTGATTGCCTTGGACATCACCGACGAACAAGCCGCATATGCTGCGGTGGACACGGCAGTTGCACGATTTGGTGGAATCGATGTACTGGTGAACAACGCCGGAAACTTCTACGCCGGGTTCTTCGAGGTTGTCAGTCCGGCGCAACTTCGCGCTCAGATGGAGACCAACTTTTTCGGGCCGATCAATGTGACACGGGCGGTGTTGCCGGTAATGCGTAGGCAACGGAGTGGACGTGTCGTGACTGTCAGCTCGCTTGCGGGCCTGGTTGGTCAGGAGTTTTGCGCAGCCTACGCGGCGTCGAAGTTTGCGCTGGAGGGTTGGATGGAATCATTGCAATTCGATGTCGAACCGTACGGAATCGGGACGATGATCGTGGAGCCGGGATTCTTCCGGACCGAACTGCTTGTCGAGGGTGCGTCGTCGGTCTGGCCGGAATTGTCGATAGACGATTACGACGCTCGGACTGGCGAGACCGTCGAAGCGTGGAAGAGTATGAACGGTGCCCAGGGCGGGGATCCGGTGAAACTTGCCGCGGCACTTGTGGCACTTGTCGATTCGCCGCTACCCCCACGTCGTTGGGTCGCCGGTGCCGATGCAGTGTCCGTGGTTGAGCAGAAAGCCCACCAACTACTCGATCAAGTTGAAGCCCATCGCGGTTTGTCCTCGTCGCTTGCCCACGTGGACGTGACGACCTGATCCGAGTTTGTCAGGTCACGGGAGTGAGGTGAACATGTCCACGAGCCCCTGGGGTGCGTTCTCGCCGAAGCACATGTCCAGTCCATCAGCGGACTGTTGTGCCGATGCGGCGCTGCGTGGGAATAGGCGCTCTTCGTAGACAGCTAGCCCTTCCTCCGTGCTGCTGTGCGACGCGATCGCCTGGCCGAGTTCCGCGCCGTCGAGCATTGCCAGGTTCGCGCCCTCTCCGGCAAACGGCGACATGACGTGGGCCGCGTCCCCGAGCAGAGTGACCCCGGGAGTACGGCTCCAACTGTGGCCGATGGGAAGGGCATGGATGGGGCGAGGGGTCAGCGAGCTGTCGGCTTCGACGATCAGTGAACGCAGTGACTCGTCCCAGTCCGAGAAGTGTTCCAGCAGAACCTTCTTCGCGATGTGATCGTCGGAGAAGTCGACACTCGCTGCCCAGCTCTCGGGAACTCGCAGGGCGGCATAGATGTGCAGACTGTTGTCGGTCTCACGGTGGGCAAGGAAGCCCTTGTCGGCACTGAGTGCGAACATCATTCCGCCGCCGACGGTTTCAGTGGCATCCACGTGCTGGTTGTCGGCGTCGTGAAGGTCGAACTCCACGAAAGATATTCCGGTGTACGCAGGAGTGTCGTTTGAAACCAATGGACGGATTTTCGACCACGCACCGTCGGCGCCGACCAGGAGATCGGTGGTGAAGTGGGTTCCATCCGCGAGGTGAACTTCGTGTCGACCATCCGGCAACGGATGAGCACTGCGGACCTTGGCTCCCCAGTGGATTGTTTCCTTCGGAATTGAGCTGAGCAGTAGGTCACGGAGCTGGCCGCGGTCGATTTCCGGGCGGTCGCCGTCTCCGGTGTCCTGCTCGCTCAGGTGCACGACGGCATTTCGATCGAGGACGCGTGTCTCTTCCCCGCCTTGATGAACGAGGCCGCGGAACTCCTCATAGAGGCCGGCGGCATGAAGCGCGATCTGACCCGAGTCTTCGTGGATGTCGAGCATCCCGCCTTGAGTTCTGTCTGTCGGTCCGGATTCGAGATCGAATACCGCCGAATCGATTCCGCGGAGATGGAGGACTCGGGCGAGGGTGAGGCCGCCGAGGCCGGCGCCGATGATTGCGATGGGGTAGTGGTTCATGGTGGGTTCCTAAGAAGTGAGTGGGGTGTTCTCGATGCCGGTGATGAGCGTGCGGAATCCCCAAGAGAGGCGCGCCGAGGGTTCACCGGCAAGTAGAGCTGTTGCATGTCTTGCGACGAGTGGGTGCGTCTGCGGGTTTGCGTTCTGGATTGCGTCGGTCAACGCGCTCCATCGGGCATCCGCGTCGGCGGAATTGTTCGGCGCCGAGTGTTCGGCAGCAGTGGACGTCGCGTACTGCAGTAGCAAGTCCACGCCCCACGCGGCTTGACCTGGAGGGGCTTCGCCTTCGTCGAGCAATGCCAGCAGGCGCTCGAGCAGGCGTACGTAGTGAACTCCGCTGGGTCGGGAAACGAGTGCCGACTGGGCGAGACCGGGATGATCGAACAGCACGGCCGTGTACGAGGTCAACACCCGTTCAAGGCGAGCTTGCCAAGTGCCGGAGGAATTTTCGGCGAGGTCGACCACTCCGAGAAGTGTGTCCAGAACGGCGGCGTGCAATTCGGCGGTATTGCGCACGTACACGTATAGAGATGCCGGCCCGGTGTCGAGTTCGAGGGCGAGTCGACGCATCGTCAATTTCTGCAAGCCCTCCGACCGCAAGATTTCCACCGCGGTACTGACGATGCCCTCGCGTGTCAGAGCGGGTTTGGCCGGACGATTGCGACGGCTCGACGGACTTGTTGGCTGAGTGGGCATGATTTCACCGTACACGAACATGTTCGTAACGAACATGTTCGTTGGATCACGCACTGAACGTCCACCGCTGTGCGGAGCCATATCGGGAGCGGTGGGTTACATGCCTGTACCGCCGGAGAGCATTGCGATCGTCAGTAGGATGCCACCCACAATCCCCACGAGCGGGCTGTCGCTGTCGAGAAGCCAGTCGTTCAACGATCCCATGAGTGCCTCTTTCGGGTTTCGATCTGTCGACGGTCGAGCCTATCGACAGATCGAAACCCGAGATGTCACTTTCGTCCGAATTGTCGATCGGACCCGAGGTGATCAGCCGTAGACGTTGCCCGGGCTGATCAACTTGGTGATCGGCACCATCAAAGCGCTGGTCAGGTCGGTCTCTCCGTCGATGTCGGTGTTGATGAAGACGACCAGGGTGGTGTCCTTCTCGGGCAGGTAGACCGAGACTGTTTTGTAGCCGGGCAGGCTTCCGTTGTGACCGATCCAGCCGCCGCTGTTGAACAATCCGAGTCCGTACCCGGAGTTGTCGTCCCCTTCGCCCAGGGGCTCGGTGTGCAGGCGCTGCTTCTGAGTGTCGTCGGCGAGGAGATCGCCCTTGGCCAAGGCCGGAACCCAGATGCGCATGTCGTCCAACGACGAGATCATTGCGCCCGCGGCGCCTCCCCACGACGGGTTCCAGTCCGTTGCTGCGGTCACGGATTCGTCGAGTGTTTGGTTGGTGTATCCCTGTGCGTGGGGGTTCGGGAACGCGCTGGTGGTGGGAAAGCTGGTGTGCTCCATTCCGAGTGGTGTGGTGATCTTGGTGTCGATGACGTCCGACAGTGTTGAGCCGGTGACCTTCTCGATGACCATGCCGAGCAGAAGGGTGTTGGTATTCGAGTAGTCGACAGTGGTTCCTGGTCGAATTTGGAGTGGGAGGTCCTTGACGTATCCGAAGAGCTCTTCGGATGTGAATGATCGGCGAGGGTCGGAAAGAACATCCATGACAAACTGTTCGGACGTCGTGTAGGCCACGAGGCCGCTGCGCATCCCCGCCAGCTGGCGCAGGCTGATCGCATCGCCTTCCATGACGCCGTCGACGTACTTGGAGATCGGATCATCGAGACCGATCTTTCCCTCGTCGACCAATTGCAGCAGGGCGGTCACGGTAAATGTCTTGGTGACGCTACCGATCCGGTGGTAGAAGTCGGTCTCCATCGGTGCCTTGGTTGCAGTGTCGGCGACTCCTGCAACCTTCACATAGTTGCCGTCTGGTCCCCAAATGCCCACCATCGCACCGGGAATCCCCGTCGAATTCACCGCAGCGTCGATGATCGAATCGAGCTGGCCGGTGATGGCAGAGTCCATGACCTTGTCAGTGGTGGATGTGGGATTGTCTGCGGATTTGTCCGTGCTGCAGCTGATTACAGCGCCGGCAACCATGGCGCTGCACAGGCCGACAAGCATGATGCGTCTTGCTCCGGTTTTCATGAGTCGAACTCTGCCTGTCCGAGGGCACTCACACATCGACCCCGGGTACGGCAGACGCAGTCCCCAGGTACCTCCTCAACCGGTACCGGGGGACTACGGAACCCTGGTCTGAACCCTTGACTTGGGTCAGAGCCCGCCGTTGAAGAACGCCGCCAGGGCCAGCGCGGGGTCTGCCGCGGTGCCCATATTTGCTACGCCGACAACGATCAATCCCAGCGTGAACAGTGCAGTGAGAAGACCTATCGACCCCGACATGAATCTCGTCCGTCGCTCGGATCGTGCCGTTCTCGCGAAGCGTGCCCACACGACCACAGTCACGGCCAGTGATATTGCTGCCGCGATCAGCGCGATCACCGCCATGGCCAAGTGATACCGCGCGAAGTCGCTGATCATCAGTTCGAGGGCGGGACTTTGCTGATTTCCGGTGCCCGTCGACTGAGCGAGCTGTTGTCGGACCTGCCCGACAGTTTCGGAGAGTGCCCCATCCGTCTGGGCCACGGGCAACATCGAGATCAGCGAAGAGAAGGGTGCAACGACACCTTGGATATTTGCCATCACGAGTACCGAGGAAAACATCGCGAGGAGCGTGACCAGCCCTCCCGCCGAGACGAATGCGAGTTTCTTTCCAGCCGTCAGAGGGCCGGCGTTCACGAACGACGCCTTGAGCATCCGGCCGAGTGCGAGCAGAACCGTCAGCAGGATTACCGCGATCACGGCCTTGGCCACGTGGTACCGCAGCCAGTAGTCGACAGCGGACTCCAAGCTCGGCGAGAAGGCTTGGACACCGGAACTCCAGTATTCGACGAACGCGGCGCGGACCGTCTCGACGAGTTCTCCCTGGTCTGCGTACCCATCACCCGGCCTACTCGTCAGCATGCCCGGGGCGAGAACGAAGGCAGCGGAGAAACCGGCGACCAACGCGATCAACGCGGCGATCTTGCGACCTGAGGACTGCGTCGAGCGCGACGGCCCCGCAGTGTTGTGCCGTGAAGAATTGTGCAGTGGGATTCCTCCAGCGTGATGAGCGATCATCTGGTCACCGTCCACAAAGTCATGTCACCGAGTGTAGAAATCGGTACACCGGACTTCATCGTTCGAGAGGATGATATTTCCGGCGACGGCGACGGCGTCCGCCCGCCCTCGCCGCTGCCGTCGACATCCTCCTCAGCACTCGACGACATTGACGGCGAGCCCGCCTTCACTTGTTTCCTTGTAACGCACGGACATGTCGTTTCCGGTTTGGCGCATGGTTTCGATGACGGTATCGAGGCTCACCACATGCGTCCCGTCACCGAGGTATGCGAGCTGAGCTGCGGTGACTGCAGTCGAGGCGGCTACGGCATTTCGTTCGATGCAGGGGATTTGGACCAGGCCACCAACCGGATCGCAGGTCAGCCCCAGATGGTGTTCCATGGCAATCTCAGCTGCATTCTCGATTTGTCGTGGTGATCCGCCCATGACAGCGCACAAGCCGGCTGCCGCCATCGCGCAGGCAGCTCCGACCTCGCCTTGGCACCCCGCCTCCGCGCCCGAGATCGAGGCATTCGCCTTGATGATCGATCCGATTGCGGCAGCGGTGAGGAGAAAGGTTCGAACGTCGTGAACGCCGGCGCCCGTAGCGCGTATGTGGTGATAGAGCACCGCCGGCACGATGCCCGCAGCGCCGTTCGTCGGAGCCGTTACCACGCGGCCACCTGCTGCATTTTCTTCGTTGACCGCCATGGCGTAGACGGTCAGCCACTCGCGTGAGGAGGGTGCGCAGTTACGTTGTTCCAGTTGAATGTTCGCAGACCGTGCTCTTCGGCGAACTCCGAGACGCCCGGGCAATACACCTTCGGTCTGGGTGCCGCGTTCGATGCATGTGCGCATCGCGGACCAGATCGCGTCGATGCCGGTGAATGCCCGATCCTGGCCGTGTATCGCGATTTCGTCCGACAGTACCAACTCGGCGATAGTTACGGAGCCGCATTCCGCCAGTAGCTCTTTCGCGGTTCGATAGCGTGAGTTGATCGAATGCGCGCTTGCTTGCGTCTCCGTTCCGGCGCGCAGTACGAATCCGCCACCGATCGACAGATATATACTCGTACAGACGATTTCGCGACCGATGAAGGCGGTCAGTGTCATCGAGTTGGGGTGCCCGTGACGGCGAACGAGCGGCTCGAACACCATGTCCTCGTGAGTGAACACAACGTGCCCGAGTGAGCCGCCGACGAGCTTCACCGATCCGCCGTCCGAGAGCTCGGCCCAACGCCCGTGAACGTCGTTCGGCTCGCACGTTTCAGGATCCAACCCACGAAGTCCCGCGATCACCGCGTCGGGAGTGCAGTGCCCTATTCCGGTGGCGGCGAGAGAGCCGTGCAGATTGCAGCGAATTCGGTCGACCGACGCGGTCAAGCCGGCGTCGGAGAGCTCGCCGACAAAAGTGCGGGCGGCTCGCATCGGACCGACCGTGTGTGAACTGGAGGGCCCGATGCCGATGGAGAAGAATTCGAGCGCGGAAACATAGACGCCGGTGGTGCTCATTCGGCGCTCGTGACGGTAGTCGCTCCTGACTCGCGCTGGGCCGCAATCGTCAGGAGGTTGGAGCGCGAGTCCCCGGTGGCGGCTCGGATCACAGTGCGTGCCATTGCAATTGCTCCGTGCAGAACAGCTTCGTCGCCCGCTGCGGAGCGGGCATCAGCGGCAAACTCGATCGTGTGAGGAACTCCGGTAACGCCGCGTAACGCGATCATCGGGTGGATCGAGGGAACCACCTTCGACACGTTGCCCATGTCTGTCGAGCCGCCGGTCAGGGGAGTTCGGGCGGCCGCGGTGCGGCCCAGGCTCGCGATCTCCTCGTCCCAGATCGTCGCCAGCACGCGATGTTGAACAAGCTCCTCGTAGCGCGGTTCGGCGCGTTCGGTCGACCAGGAGCAGTCGCTGGCCACAGCTGCGCCCTCGAAGCAGGCGAGCATACGACGCTTGGCGTCCAACAGCACCTCGAGTTCTGCGGCCCGAACTTCCGCTCGCACCAATGTCGAGGCCGGAATGATGTTTGTTGCTTCGCCGCCGTGCTCGACGTAGGCGTTCAGCCTGACGTCGGAGGGAAGTTGTTGACGGAGGAGTCCGATGGCGACCAAGGCGATCGTGGCGGCGTCGCCTGCGTTGATGCCCTTGTGTGGCGCAGCGGCCGCGTGTGCGGCTCTTCCGGTGTAGGTCACGTCGAACCGGTCGACTGCCTGCGTTCCGGTGACGGTGCAGCTGACGTCTTCACCTGCAGCGCCGTGGACCATGATCGACATCGCCGCGCCCTCCCATGCGCCACGTTCGAGCAGCAAGACTTTCCCGCCGCCATGTTCTTCGGCCGGCGTACCGAGAAGGACGACGGTCAGACCGTGTTCCTCCGCGACCTCTCCGAGCGCGATCGCTGCTCCCAGTCCGGCAGCGGCGATGACATTGTGTCCACACGCATGACCGATGTCGGGAAGGGCGTCGTACTCGGCGCAGACGACGACGCGGAAGGGGCCGGAGCCCCGCACCGCTTCGAATGCCGTCTCGAGGCCGTAGGCGGCGCGAGTAACCGTGAAGCCGGCTTCCTGCGCGGCGTCCGCCAAGAGGGCCGACGCATGATGCTCTTCGAATGCCAATTCTGGGTGAGCATGGATGGTGTGGCTGACGTCGATGAGGCGTGATGCCCACTTCTCGATCGTGCTCGAAACCGAGTCTGTGCGGGTGCGGGTGTCAGCGATGGACATGGGTATTGGTTCCTTTCAACATCTTTGGTTCTCAGCGTTTTCGGGTGCAGTTCTAGTGCCAGAGGCCCAGCGCGAACTCCGCGACGACCACGGAAAGTAGGTAAGAGGCGAGGATCGCGACGATTCCGACGGGCACGATCTTCCAGCCGATCGTCTTGAGCAAGGGAAGGTCCTTGCCGAGGCTGAGACCTGCGACAGTCAAGGTGAGGGTGCAGATCGAGAGAAAGTCGACAGTCCCGACGGTGCTCGAGACGAAATCACCGATGGGGGACCACGGTGTTGTCGCCAAGGCGCCGATGGTGATGATTGCGATCATCGCCGCGATCTTGCCGCGGGTCAGGCGGGCCACGCCGACGCCCAGGAGCAACAATCCGGTGAGGATCAAGTAACCGACGATGATCGATCGAGATACGCCACCCGCTGCGATCGAGGAGACGATGACCCCACCGACGAACAGAATCGGAACGATCGTGGTCAGCGGCACGGTGACGCTCGGCGCAACCGCTCGTGGGGCAGTGTCGGCTTTCCGTTCGCTGGTCGTCTTCGAGCGCTTGGTGAGTGCGCCGTAGATTCGATCAGCAAGGGGGAGTGCGACATACATGCCGACATACACGCCGAGGAGGCCGGTGATGATGTTGGATGTGGCCGCCACGGCGAGTACCTGGTCGGCCATCTCGGGGTGCGCCGAAACGACGCTGGCGGCAGCGGCAGCCATCATCGAGCCGGATCCGACGCCGGCACCCATCGCCAATGCGAGGGGGTCGAAGATGTTGAAGGATGTAGCCAGTGACGCAATCAGGCTGATCAGCACGGCACCGAACAGAGTGCCGAAGACGTACATCGACAGGACTCCACGGTACTGGTCGGAATCGGGGCCGTAGCGTTCGCTGACCATCGCGAAGGAACCCTCGCGGTCGATGGAGAAGGTTGCTCCGACGGTGGCCGGCCCCATCCGAAGGAGTACCGCCAGCGGGAGTGCGAGAGCGATAGTGCCGAACAAGTGCCCCAATTCCTGCAGTAGCAGTGCGGGGCCCGCCTCGAACAACAATTGGATGTTCGGGCCGATGGTGAAAGACAACCTTGCACAAAGCAAGAGAACAGCCAGGCCCATGATTGCCGAGGCTGCAGCCTGAAGGTCGAGGCCGAGTGGTTGCCACTTCTGGCTCGAGACGACACCGCCGGCAATCAGTCCCCACACCATGGGCAGGATCGTGATGGCGGCAGCGCCGACGGGAATCACTGCGGGGCCGATCAGTTGCGCGCCTGCCGCAAGCACGAGGAGCAGAGTCACCACGATCCACAGGCGTGGCGACCGCATGGCGAAAACGACTTTTTGCGTCGTGGTTTGATCGCTGACCGGAGAATCGTCATGCGAGACAGGGAATGCTTCGGTCATGTCGGTGTCTTTCTCGAGGGGGCGAACGAACGCAAGATGTAAGCGTTCTCGAGGCTCAGGATTTGGTGGACTATTGATGTGATGAAGTTAGGATCGACGCGTTTCGATCCTGTTTCGGTGCAGCATTCTTTTGAAAGTGAGGTCCTCGGTGCAGGATCAGGTGCTCAAGGACGACGATCTTCGGCTGTTGAACGCACTGCAGATCAGGCCGCGAGCGTCGTGGTCCGAGCTTTCACGCGCGATCGGTTCCGACCCGGTCACCCTGACCAGGCGTTGGGAGCGTCTGCACTCGCAAGGAATAGCGTGGATCGCTGCGTACCGTGGTGGACCCATCGTGTCGGCGACCGCACTTCTCGAGATCGAATGCGCACCGGCACAGACCATGAGCGTTGCCGAACAGGTCGCGCACGATCCCGAAGTTCTCACAGTCGATCTCACAACCGGCAATCGGGATCTGCTCGTCACGCTCACCTGCACTGACCTCGATCAATTGTCCAGGTACGTGTTGGAGCGAACACAATCCCTGCCGATGATCACCGCGATGCGAACTCAGATCGTGTCCTCGGCGAACTCCGACGCGAGGAACTGGCGTCTACGTGCTCTCGATGCGGAAGAAATCGCCGCGCTCGAGTCGGCCCCGGCGGGAAAGATTCGTGGTGTACGCGCCGGCGAAGAGGAACAGTCGCAGCTGTTCGACATTCTTTCTCGCGAACCACGTGTCACCGTCTCGGCACTCGCTGCGGCCCTCGGAGTCACGCCGGCTCGCGCTGGGGCGCTCCTTTCTCACGAGCTGTCGACGGGGCGACTGGTCGTCCGCACGGAGATTGCTCGGCCCTACTCCGGCTGGCCGGTCTACGCCTGGTACTTCTTACGTCTCGACGGGCGAAAGGAGGCAATTGCTCAGCGCCTTTCGCACCTGCGTGAGGCGAGGCTTGTTGCTTCTACGATCGGCAGCTACGACATCGCATTGGCGGTGTGGCTGCGCTCGATCGACGACGTGCAGCGTCTGGAAGGTTATCTCGCCGACCAGTTTCCGGGCGTATCCGTGGTGGACCGGTCGATCGTCCTGCGTACGCCGCATCACCTGCATCGGACGATCGATGTGTCGGGTCGAAGCATGCCGAAGCACGGGTGATCCGCAACGCGTTCGCGCGGGTCGGGTGCTCTCCGACTAGTTGGGGATCGCCACGTCGACGATCAAGCCGAAGTGATCGGAACCTTCGATGTCGATCCGCTCGAGTGACTTCGCCTGTCCGCCCCGCAGAAGTACATGGTCGATGCCGACGATCGCGGGAAATTTCTTGTCCGCCGGATAGGTGCGCACGATGCCTACTCCCAATTGGTCTGCGGCATCGGAGTAGCCGACATCGAGGAGGTCACGGAATTGCTTGTGCGTGAATGTGGTGTTGAAGTCGCCACTGACGATGACGGTTTCCTCGGCGGCAGCAGCGTCGAGCGCGTTTCGCAAAGTGCTCAGCTCGGCAGTCCACACGTCGGGCGGGGTCACGTACGCCGGTCCGGGGTGAACCGCCAGAAGGGTGAACGGAGTCGAGAAGCCCACTTCGGCAACAAGATTGGTCGGTCCGAATCCGTTCAATTCCCGAGTGTCCGTCAGCGGATAACGGCTGTAAATACCGGCGCCACCCCCGCCGGCCTCGTCCGGTACCAAGTAGTGATGCGGCAGCAGTTGCTCGAGTCCTTGATCTCTGAGAGAGCCTTCGAGTGATGTGGTCAGTTCCTGAACCGTCAGGACGTCGACTGCCTTCTCGCGCACCGTCGCAGTCAAACTGGCGGGATCTGCCTGCCCGAAGAGAAGGTTTGCTTGCATTACGCGCAGAGTCGGCCCGTCGATTTCGGAACTGTTTGCCACATACAGTGGACTGATCACCGACGCGCCCACCGCAATCAGTACCACCGAGATCGCCAGTAGGATCCAGCGGCGAAAGACCAGGCATATCAGGGACGCTGCGAGTGTGACCGCAAGCAGTATCGGGACGAAGGAGGCCACGGCGATCAACGGGTTGATCGGCTTGGTGGAGTACAACGCGATCAGCGAGACAACGCCGACGGCGATACCGCCCACGCCGGCGACCTGAGCGATACGGCGTGCCGGAACATTGTCCGTCGTGAATCCCATACCAAACGGTACCCAATGCAGCCACGGCTCCCGACTGCCTGGCGTTTGTCAGTCGTCGGTTCGGGTGCGGAATGCGTTCACGGCGGCTTCGACGGTCGGGTAGAAGTGCGTCGAATCGAATCGATCCCCGACTCCGAATCGGATGAGTCGATCCTTGATCGGACCTTTCATCTCTGCGAATGCCAACCGAATTCCTTTGCCTTCGAGGAATGTATCCAGATCGACGAGTTCGTCGACTGCCGTTGTATCGAGTCCGGTGATCGGTTCGGCGGCTATAACCACCCAGTCGACCGGATCTGGCGCCTTGGCGACGACGGAGCGAACGTACTCGTCGAAGATCTCGCCGTTCGCGAAAAACAGTGGCGCGTCAAACCTCACCAACACCAGGCCGGGGATGCGATGCCCATCTGGATGGCGTTC
This sequence comes from Rhodococcus sp. RCBS9, assembly GCF_029457415.1. Taxonomy (NCBI): domain Bacteria; kingdom Bacillati; phylum Actinomycetota; class Actinomycetes; order Mycobacteriales; family Nocardiaceae; genus Rhodococcus; species Rhodococcus sp. RCBS9. The sequence goes on from NZ_CP120422.1 coordinate 5,272,826, forward strand.
GATGTCGTGGAATCCGGCGGGTTCGCCCGTCTCGACGAGTTCGGTTCGATGTGGCTGCCATACCTGCGCGATGACCGCTGCGAAGGACAGTCCGATCGCTACAAGGATGCCTTGTAGCACACCGACCAGGGCGACGCCCAGAAACGCCGCGACGGCGAGGCCGAATTCCACGGTGCTCATGCGCCACATGCGGACCATGCCGCCCACGTCGATCAGTGCACACGCGGCGACGATGACGACGGCGGCCAGTGTTGCATCGGGCAGATATGCCGTGAGTCCGGGAGCGACGAGGACGAACACCAGGACCGCGAGCGCCCCGACGACGCCGGCCAATTGTGTGTGCGCCCCACTCTGTTCGGCTACCGGAGTTCGTGACCCGCTCGCCGAGATCGGAAACCCGCCGAACAGCCCGCCGGCCACGTTCGCGACACCGATCGCCTTCATTTCGGTACTGCCGTTCACGTCCTCGCCGTGGCGGGCGGCGAAGGTGCGCGAGAGAACGCCGGTGTCGGCGAAGGCAATCAATGCGATACCGGCGGCGGGCCCGATCAGATGGCCGACGTCCTGCCAGGTGACTCCACCGACGGAAGGGAGGGGGAGTCCTTCCGGTAGTGCGCCGACCATGCCGATGTCATCGGTGAGACCGGCGGCAGCGGACAAGACTATGGCCGCGACAACGGCCACCAGAACGCCGGGAACAACAGGTACCCAGAGCCGGAAGGCGACTATGACGACTAGCGAACCGACACCGATGGCGGCAGCGAGGGGGTCGACGTCGCCACCCACCAGGGCCTTTGAGATCCCGCCGATTTCACCGAGTAGACCGGACGCGTCGACGGAGAATCCGAGCAGCTTGGGAATCTGACCAACTACGACGACGAGTGCAATGGCATTGAGGTAGCCGAGGCGGATCGGTTTCGAGAGGAGTTCGGTCACGAAGCCGAGACGAAGGAATCCGCCGATCACGAGGATGAGTCCGACAAGAATGGCGAGAACACCGGCCAGTGCAAGCGCATTCTCCGAATCGCCGACCACTGCCAGCGGTATGACCGCGGCGGCAATCAGCGGCGCCAGTGACGAATCAGGTCCGAGTACAAGGATTTTCGAGGGCCCGACTACCGCGTAGGCGAGCAAAGGCACGATGGTGGCGTACAGCCCGGCGTACGCAGGCAACCCGGCGGCCTCGGCGTAGCCCATGCCTGCCGGGATGAGCAGGGCAGTCAAGACGAGTCCGGCAGTGACGTCTGTTCGCAACCACTCGCGGCGATACCCACGGGCAGTCGCGACGCCCGGTAGCCGACCTAGACTCTCCGCCCACATCATCGTTTGATTGTCCTCCCTCAGTGGAGCGAACGGGCGCGCTCGGGGGCAACCGCGGTGGTCGCAGGGAGGGGCGCAGGTGCCTGTGCGAGGCGGCGGCGTCGAATTGCCTTGTCCAACTCGACGACAACCGGGATGATCAGCGACCAACCCAGGCAGGCGAGCCACTGGGCGCCGGTCAGTGAGGTTGTCATGAGGAGGTCCTGGAGGACGCCCGCCTCGACGGCGAATACGGTCACGACCGTGGGGATCGTCAAGATCTTGATGGCACCGAGAACCGGTGGAACCACGCCGGACTCGGGATCACGCCGCATGGTAAGCCCCGCGAGAATCGAACCGAGAGAGAGCACTACGAATGCTGTGGTCATGGGAACATTCGCATCGGAAGTACTCATTTCACCGGGTGCGAGAAGCATCGCCGCGAGTGTCACGGCAAATTGCAGGACACCGTACGCGAGCCACTGAGCGACTGCGCTTCGATGTGCGATCGGCATCTTGGGATCGCGCGGAGGCTTGTTCATCAGATCCGGTGGCGGCGGGTCGAGCATGATCACGGCGACGGGGAACAGTGTGATGAAGAAGTGCTGGAACAGCACCATCAGTGGCGTCAGTGCCACACCCTCGTTGATGTTGAAGATGCTCGCAGCGAGGAAGAGGAGAACCAAGGAGAAGAGTTTCGACATCTGGTAGCGGATGTACGAGACGATTTTTCCGTAGATGTTGCGGCCCAAAGTGATCGCGGTGATGAGGGTGCCGAAGTTGTCGTCGGTGAGCACCATCTTGCCCGCCTGTTTGGTCACCTCACTGCCCGAGCCCATGGCGACGCCGATGTCTGCCTTCTTCAACGCGGCGGCGTCGTTGACCGCGTCTCCGGTCATCGCGACGACGGCGCCACCGCTCTGCATGACATCGACCAAGCGAAGTTTGTCCTGCGGAGTGACGCGGCCGAACACGTGCAGGTTCGGCAACGCGGTCGACAGTTCTTCATCGGTCATCGCTTGCAACTCGCCTCCGCCCACCGAGCCCGGGCCGAGTCCGAGTTCGGCACCGATCGCTGCGGCGGTGATGGCATGGTCGCCGGTGATCATGCGGACCTCGATGCCGGCCCGGTGTGCGGTTCGCACCGAATCGACCGCCTCCGGACGCAGCGGGTCGATGATGCCTGCCATACCGACAAACGTCAGGTCCTCGACAAAGGACATGGGGTCGGCCACGACAGCGTCTTCCCGTCCGTCGAGGCGTCTGACCGCGAATGCCAGCACCCGAAGACCCTTTTCGGACATGGACTGATTTGCTGCCGTGAGTTCGTCTCGGACTTCCTCGATCGGGACCTGCCGACGGCCGGGGAGAAAGGCCGAAGAACACCGAGCGAGGACGACATCGGGTCCGCCCTTGACCAATCCGACGAACTGACTTACGCCGTCGACTTCGAGATGGTGGTACGTGGCCATGAACTTGTACGCGGAATCGAACGGAACCGTCGCCACCCGCGGGTAGGTCCGTCTGGTGAGTGGGGCGTCGGCACCGATCTTTGCCGCGAGCACCACGAGCGCGGCCTCGGTCGGGTCGCCGACAACTTCCCCGGAATCGGAAACCGTTGCATCGCTGTCGAGACACAGTCCGTATGCGAGAAGGGTGAAGTCGGGCGGCGCCTCGCCGGCAACCTGCGTTATCCTTCCCGCTTTGGCATAGCCTTCGCCCTCGACCGTGTACCAACGGCCGTGGACGTACAGCGATCGGACGGTCATCTGGTTCATGGTCAGCGTGCCGGTCTTGTCCGAGTTGATTGCACTGGTCGCGCCGAGTGTTTCGACGTCGGTCAGGTTCTTCACGACGGCCTTGGCGTCGGCCAGTTGACGGGCACCGTAGGCCAGCATCGCCTGGACGAATGTTGGCAGGCCGGTCGGAATCGCGGACACTCCCATTGCGATACCAAGGAGCAGAAGCGTAGTCAGGTCCTGCCCACGAAGGAGCCCGATGACGACGATGACGATCACTGCCGTCCACGCGATGATTCCGAGAAGTTTGGTGAGAGAGTCCAATTCACGTTGAAGTGGCGACTTGCCAGGGGCGACCGCCGACAACATCGACGCGATCCGGCCTATCTGCGTCTGCATCCCGGTCTCGGTGACCACCATGGTCGCCGTGCCGCGGGTGACCGAGGTGTTCTGGAAGACCAGATTGCTGCGGTCTCCGAGCGGAATATCCTCGTTGTTCAGCGTATTCGGGTCCTTCGGTATCGGCGCGCTTTCCCCGGTCAATGCGGCTTCCTGCGTCTCCAGGGTGGTGGTGGCGAGCAACCGTCCGTCGGCAGCGATGATGTCTCCTGCCTCGACTTGGACGATGTCACCCGGCACCAGTTCGGTAGCGTCGAGTTGAATCAGGTTCCCGTCACGAATGACCCGTGCTTGGGGCGTCTGCATCTTGGCGAGGGCGTCGACGCTGGCCCGTGCCTTCAACTCCTGTCGAGTTCCGAGGACGATGTTGAGCACGACGAGCACCGCCACCACGATTGCTGTCGGCACTTCACCGATGGCGATGCTGACCGCGGCCACGGCGACGAGCATCAAGTTCATCGGATCTTTCAGCTGCAACAGCGCGATCGACCACGTCGACGGCGGTGGCGTCGAGGTGATTTCGTTCGACCCGTAGCGTCGTCGCCGTTGGTCGGCCTCATCCGACTGCAGTCCGCGCTCCGGGTCCGACTGCAGTACGGACACGACTGATTCGCCACTCTGCGCATGCCACGGCGTGGGGCTCATGACCGCACATCCTTTCCTTGGCGATCGTCAATACCGGGTCGGAATCCAGTGCAGCGGTTGTTTGGGCGTCTGGTAGCCGTGAGCCTTCTGCCGTTTCGGCAGGGTGATGTCCGTGGATTGCACGGGCTCGTAGGGGATCTGACTCAGAATGTGGCTGATGATGTTGAGTCGTCCGCGTTTCTTGTCATTGTTGTTTGCGACATACCATGGCGCCCAGCCGGTGTCGGTGAAGCGAAACATCTCGTCGCGGGCACGCGAGTAGTCGTACCAATGACTGAACGACTTCAGATCGAGATTCGACAGCTTCCAGATCTTTCGAGGGTCGTCGATCCGGCTCTGCAGACGTAAGAGCTGCTGTTCTTCGCTGACCTCGAGCCAGTACTTGAGCAGAATGACTCCCGATTCGACGATCGCGCGTTCGACGGTCGGAATGAGCTGGAGAAATTGATGTGCTTGTTCTTCGGTGCAAAAGCCCATTACTCGTTCTACACCGGCACGGTTGTACCAACTTCGGTCGAAGATGACGATCTCACCGCCAGCCGGAAGATGCGGGACGTAGCGCTGGACATACATCTGCGAATGCTCTCGCTCGGTCGGGGCGGGTAACGCAACGACCCGGAACACTCGCGGACTCACTCGCTCGGTGATGGCTTTGATGACACCGCCCTTCCCCGCGGTATCTCGACCTTCGAATACGATGCAGACCTTGGCTCCAGACGATTTGACCCACTCCTGCAAAGCCACGAGTTCGCCGTGCAACGGCTTGAGTTTGCGGCGGTACACCTTGTTCTTCATCGGCTTTTCTGCCACGGGCGGCGCGTCGTCGGTAAGGGTCGACGGGGTGTCGTCGTGAAGAATCCGAGCGTTCTTTCCCACTTCCACTCCCTGGCATCATGAGCGCAACGCGAGCGCGCGGGGAACCGTCCGCCCTTATGTGTATGCCCCATATTCGGTGAACCTATTCTCTTCGCAATCGAGACCCGAATCGTGTTGTTTTCGAACCCTTTCCGAGTCTTGACGTGCTCGGCTGGACGGACGACCATTAATGGATGACTGGCGACGAAGAGTTGCTCCACGTCGAGCGGGTGATCACTCGCCTCATTTCCCGCTATCCCGCCGTTCCTCCACCGGAGATCGAAAACAGAGTGCGAACAATTCACCAGCGTTTTGCGGGATGTCGGATCCGCGACTTCGTGCCTCTTCTGGTCGAAAAAGCGGCCAGACAAGAGATCTCGGATCGGAGAATCGTGATTCCGATAATGGATGAGCGGTCGGCGAGTCTGAACTCTCTCGAGCTGTAGCCGGAACGGGGATCGTCGGCGCATACTGAAATGACCTTGGACCAGGGAGTTCTGGCCGAATGCAGGAGCTCAGGCGCGGAACGTCAGCCTCCCGAACTCCTGATGTGTAAAACCGAGTACAGGGAGCGTTGACATGGAAGGCTTCTGGGAATTCTTCTGGTTCATCTTCGTCTGCTTTGCCTTTGTGGCGTACTTGAGCGTGTTGTTCTCGATCATCACCGACTTGTTCCGTGATCACGAGACTTCGGGCTGGGCCAAGGCGTTGTGGATGATATTCCTCTTCGTCATTCCATTCCTGTCCGCGATGATCTACGTGGTCGTCAAGAATGACGGAATGACGAGGCGGTCGATGGAAGCCGCTCAAGAGCACATACACGCGCAGAGTGATTACATTCGAAAGGTCGCCGGGAAATCGCCGACTCAGCAGATCGCCGACGCCAGAGAGCTTCTCGACTCAGGCGCGATCAACGAAGAGGAATTCCAGGCCATCAAGGCAAAGGCGCTGGCGTAGTTTTCGTATCTTCTGCCCCGGGCCTGGCGTCGTCGGTTCCGCCGTCGCCAGGCCCGGCGTCCTGCGCGGCGGCGCGTGCGGGACGAACCAATACTTCCAGTGCGACGAGAGCAACGAGCGCAATGACGACGATCCAACCAACGACCAATCCGGTGGGGTAGCGCCAGAAGAGCAGCAACAGGGCGGCGATGCCGATGATGGCACAGCGCAGTGGGACACGAAGCTGATTGGCCCACCGCTCCACCTGATTCGGCGTTCGGCCGCTTGCAGAATGCCGGACGAAGTCCAACGCCTGCCCGTAGCCTCGACGAACGGCGATCGCCGACGACGACCCACCGATCAGGTAGGCGCCGAGCCCCACCACCACACCGAGGAGCGCAACCGCGCGAAGGCTCGTCCGAAGCGGAACCAGAACTGTGTCGATGACAGCGGTGGCGGCGTCTGGCGAGAGGATATCGGTAGGGACACTGTCGAGGTAGATTGCACGTCCGATCAGAATTCCGATCGCAAGAACAAGCATTCCCAACGCAATCGACAGACCGACCAGGGACAGCGTACGAAGCCTGCGACCGGTTGGCGCAACGGCGACAGCGGCTGCTGCGCAAGCGATTCCCAACCACGGCAGCACCGTCGAGACCTTGTCGAGTGCCGAGACGGCTCGCTGCGCCTTCACCAGCTCGGGGGACTGGAAGAGAACAAACTCCTTGTCCACGGACGGGATTTTGTCTGCGAAAGCGAAGCCGCGGTCGGTCAGCGCCGTTTTCACCCGGTCGATGATCGTGCTCAGTGAAATGCTGACCGTTCCGCTCTGGTCGACCTCGACCGAGTCGGGTCCGTAGTTTCCGGTCATGATGGCGACGAGGGAGTTGTGCGCCGCTCGGTTCGCCTGAATCCAAAGGTCTTCGAACTGCTGCGTCCGAACGAGCGAGGCCACTGTGTCGTGGACGAAACTCTTCGCCTGGCCGGCGATCACCGGTGCCAAACCCACCAACGCCTGGTCCACGCGAGGGGCGTTGGCTTCGAGATTCGACACGTCCGTCAATGCTGTGAGTGCCTCGGTGGTGAGCCCTTCGACGTCGACGCGATCGAAGATCTCGTCCGTGACTTGATTCGTGATCTCCGCTTGCACGGCTGGATTCTCACCCAGTGGCGCTACCGTGCTGACGTAGCGGTCCGTGTCGAGGATCTGACTACGTACGAAGCGGGTGGTTACCGACAAGACTGCGAGCAGTGCGACCAGCACCAGCAGGATTGTCACCGCGGTCCACCGCAGCCCATGTCGAGGTGGTCGGGAGACTTTCTCGACGGTCGTTTCGCGGGCGCTGGGAGTCTGCTCGCGAAGTGTTGCTACCTCTTCGCGCAACCGGGCTAGTTCGGCACGTTCGTCCTCCTGGAGTGGTCCGTCGCTCGTGCCGTTTGCCATGATGGTCCTCCCGGGACGGAAACTACTGGCGCACAGTTGAAATGCTGAACTGCGAAGATGATTCGGCGGGTGACCTCAGATGACCTCGGGATTCCAGGTCGCGACGGCCCAGATGACGAATACGTCGAGCGCGATGATGATGATCGACCACCACGGCGAGTGGGGTAGCCACAGGAAATTCGCGAGGATCGACAGAGAACAGATGACTATCGCGCCTACCCGTGCCCACGTCGCGCCGGTGAAGAGCATGATTCCGACAGCGGTGACGAGCACACCGAGTACGAGGTGGATCCATCCCCACGAAGTGAGGTCGAATTGGTACGTGTATTCCGGGCCGACGACTGTCACGTCGTCCTCCGATATCGCCGAGATGCCTTGGAGGATTTCGAGCACGCCGACTGTGATGAGGAGAACGGCTCCGCCCAGCGCGCTTCCTTTTGCCACACCCTGCTTTACCAGTGAATCCTCGGACATGACCGCCCCTAGATTTGAAGCGCGAAATAGCCTGGCATATTTCCCTGTCCCGACCTTTTACGGTGGTGAAGTAGCCCGTCGGAGGGCAAATCAAACATTGAGCGCTGCACAGCATTGCGATATTCATTCGCCTACGAATTCGAAAGAACCTACCGTGACGGCATGGATATGGCGGACGTAGGTGTGGCGATGAGGCCTGCACCGGGTGTGATCCGGACGGACCGGCTGGTGCTCCGTACCTACCGCCCAGGCGATCACCGGGATCTTCTCACCTTCTACGGGCGCAGCGACGTATGCCGATATTTGCTCAACGAACCCTGGAGTCTCGCGGAGGCTCGGGAGGCCGTGCAGACCAGAATGTCTCGCCGCGACCTGGCATCGGGCGCGGTGGCACTTGTTGTCGAGTACGGGGGCCGGGTTGTCGGAAGCGTGAGTGCTTGGCGAGTCGAAGAATCTGATTGCACAGCCGAAGTCGAGCACACCGCCGAACTCGGGTGGGCATTTTCGCCCGAGTTCGGCGGCCGAGGATTCGCGACGGAAGCAGTGACCGCTCTGATCGACCTCGCGTTCGCGACACCCCGATTGCGCCGCGTGGTCGCGCGAATGGATTCGAGAAACGAATCCTCGGCGCGACTCGCGCAGCGGATCGGTATGAGGCGAGAGGGACATTTTCGGCAGAACGCGTGGATCAAGAACGAGTGGACCGACACCGTGGTTTTCGCGACACTTCGCGGTGAGTGGCCTTCAGTTGCTTGATCAGACCGAGCGGGCTGCTATTTCGCGACCAGTTCGGTCAACTGTGGCACGAGTTCGTCGGTCGCCCACGGAACACTCAGAAGGCTGACGTACATTGTCGCCGCAGTCAGGCGATTGTCGGTGATCCACAGGTCCTTGCCGTTGGCGATGACCGGCCACCGCGAGAACAGAGTGTTGGCCAATGTGCTGTCGACTTCCGACTGATCGCTTGCCCAACCGAGATACACGTCGGTGTTGATCGTGTCGAGCTTTTCCATACTGATGCCGAAAAGGAACGAGTCGCCGGCGAAGTTCTTGGCGCCGTTCACCACGTCGGGAGCGACTGTGAGCCCGAGGTTTTCGACAAACTTGACGCGCGGATCGTCCGGACCGTAGATGGCGGTTTCGGTTTCTCCTTCACGGATGTAGGAACCGAAGGCGAAAGTGACTCCGTTGAATTCGGGATGACTCGCCTTCGATTCCTGGACCGATTCCTCAACCGACTTGATCAGCGCCGCGGTTTGAGCGGGACGCCCGAGTGCCTTGCCGACATCGGTGGCGAGGTTTTGCCACGAGCTGGGCTGATACGGCTTGGTGTCGTACGGGAGGGTCGGGGCGATCGAGCTCAGGCGCTGGTAATCCTGCTCGGAGAAGCCCGAGTACGGGGCAAGAATCAGATCAGGCGCGGCATTGAGAATCTGCTCGAACAGTAGCTCGCCGCTGTCGGAGTAGTACGGCGCAGGCGTGGGCAGCGTCTGGCCCGACTTTTCGAGTTCGGCGCGGGTCCACGGCAGGAACCCGTCGGCGTCGCCGGCCCAAGAGTCCTTCTGCATCGCGATCGGAGTGACACCCAGGGCGATGACCGTGTCTGCCGCTGCGGAATCGAGGGTGAGGATCCGTGTCGGCTCCTTGTCGATGGTGGTCCCGCCGAAAGCGTGCTTGATCGTCACGGGATAGGCGCCGTCCTCGACGGCGGATGCCGATGAATTGTTTTCCTGGGCGTCCGATGACGACTGTGTGCAGGCGGTCAGAGGCAGTGCCGCCGCCAGCATGAGCGCAACAACGATTCGTCGCCTCCGCTGGGGACGAATTCTCTGACGGGCAGATCTGAACACGCGAAACTCCTCGGGATTGATCAGGGAAGTGCTTGCACGACTCAGCGCAGTACGCGCATGAGAGCAGGCTTACCTAAGTGAATGTAGGGCGCGTGCGTGTAGCGAAGGGGCCAGCCGATGTCGACAACAGGTCAGGCTCGAGTCAGTTGACAGCGGCGAGCGCATTGCCGGGGGTGTAGCCGACCGTCTTGCGAAAAGCGGCGATGAAGGAACTCGACGTCCCGTAACCGACACGGCGGCTGACGGCGTTCACACTCATTCCGGTCCCGAGCATGCCGAGGGCCGTGCTCATACGAACCAGAGTGCGCCACTGCGCAAAGCTCAAGGCGAGTTCCGCGGCAAAAATCCGGGTGACCGTACGTCGGCTGAGATTGAGAACGTGAGCCCACTGATCGAGTGATCGATCGTCGGCGGGATCCGACAGCACTTTGTCGACGAGCATCCGTAGCCGCGGATCTCGGGGGATCGGTACGTCGAAGTGAGGTGCTGATGCCGGCGTGAGGAGATCGACACAAACCTGCTGTGCCCGAAGGCGTTGTTCTGCAGGCATTCCGGTGTGGGCGAGGTGTATCAGCAGTGCCCGGGCTGCCTCACTCAGTGTCACGATGCACGGTTCGTTCCAGGCGGGGGTCCACAGCTCGGGGGTGAAGAGCGTGGCGCGGAATGCGACGTGGGGATTTGCCTGACCTTCGTGGAGGACCCCGCGGGGGATCCACAGGCCGACGCCGGGCGTGACGGTCCAGAGTTGATTGTCGATGATCATGTTGACGACACCGCGGTCGGACCAGATCAGTTCGTGCTCGATGTGAGCGTGCTCTGGCCACCGGGTGATGTGGTCGGTCTCGACGATGTACGTCGTGAGTTGGAACGGCGCCGGGACGGCGCGCGCCATCGGAGTGTGGCGGTCGGATTCCCGTAAGTGGGAATCGTCGTCCAGCTGTGGACCGTCGTCGATTTCACGAAGGGCAGGGATCAGCACCGTGGACTACCTCCAGAGCAAAGTTAGGTAAACCTTACACTGATGTGGGCAGCGATCAGTGACTCGCACCGAGTTCGATGAGAAGCACGCCTGCCGCGATGAGGCCGATCCCGACCATCATGAGCCTGGTCAGCGGTTCGCGAAAGAGAATACGGGATGCGATTGCCGTCAACGCCACTCCGCATGCGGTCCAGATTCCGTAGGCGACGCCGATGGTGAGGCCCGCGTCGAGCGCAAGGGTCAGGAAGGCGAAAGCGGCGAGATACCCCACGGTGACAACCGCGAGCCATCGTTTGTCGCTGCCGTCCTGCGACGCCATCCGTAGTGACAACGTCGCGGTGACCTCGGAAATAATTGCAGCGATCAGAAATACGAAGGTCATGCCGGGTCCACCGGCCCGCTGTCGGCACCAACCTGGGAACCGAGTTCGACGCACAGCACTCCGCCGATGACCAGTGCAATCCCGACGCCCATGGTGGCCGTCAGAGGATCTCCGAAAAGGAAAGTTGCGAATACTGCGGTCAGGACAACTCCGGTTGCGCCCCAGATTCCGTATGCAACACCGAGTCCCATGCCCTCCCGCAGGACGAACGACAAGGCGGTGAATGCTGCGAGATATCCGCCGACGACCACGACGTACCAAGCCGGGTGATCGAGGGCGGCGCGCAACGACAGCGTCGCAGACACCTCGGTGAGGATCGCGGTGATCAACAACAGCCATTTCTTCACGGTTGGGATTCTGTCAGGCTCCACCGATTCCGGTCGCGCACTACGGTTGAGACATGACGTGCGTACTGCTCGGTGGAATCCGCAAAGGTGACATCCGCCACGACGCGTCGGTTGGCGATGTGGCCGCAACTCCGATCCTCGACTGGGGCCACGACGACGTGGCCCGCCTCTACGAGGACATTGCAGAAGGTGCGATCCAGTCGGCGCAGGAGTTCCTGGTGTCGGCGCATCGCAGCGTCGCTGCAAATATTTGGCCGGTGTACGGCCTCGACGACCGGCAACCCGTCTCGGTGACATTGAGTCGAGAGCGCGGATCCTGCAGTCAGAGACTGGCTATCGTCGAAGCGTTGGCTCGCCGCCGAGGAATCGCCACCCGAGTACGCGGTCTCGTACTACGCGGGGAATTCTGGTACCCGAGATTTCGGCGTCTACATGCGGTGATTCCGAAGTCAGTGCTGCTGGCGTGGCCGGAATTTCTGGTCGACGGACGCTGGCAGGACATCTCCGAGATCGTTTCACCTGCGGTGGTCTCAGCGCTCGAACCGTTCACGAACACCGGCGAGGAGACACTGTTCGACGCGATCGGACGCGCTCCGATCAGTTGGGGCAAGTCTGTTTCGTGTGATTGCTTGGACTTCTCCGAATTCGTCGACCGCGATCTGGGCACCTTCGAATCTCGCGACGTGCTCTTCGAGGAATTCGGACAGACGATGTCGACCCCCGTCAGAATTCTCGTCGACCCGGTTTTCCGGAACTGGAGTGCATCCGGCTGACGCGCGACGCGAGGTCTAGGCTGTTCTGCATGTCTGTGCGTACCCCATTGGTCCCTGGAACCGTCTCTCCCGTCCTCGCTGTGCCCTCGAAGATCGAGCGGCCCGAGTACGCGTGGAAGCCGACCGCCAAAGAGGGCAACGAGCCCTGGGTTCAGACGCCGGAAACGATCGAGGCGATGCGCATCGCCAGCAAGATCGCTGCAGGCGCGCTGCAGGAAGCCGGCAAGGCTGTCGCTCCCGGTGTCACGACCGACGAACTCGACCGCATCGCACACGAGTTCATGCTCGACCACGGTGCATACCCGTCGACGTTGGGCTACAAGAGCTTTCCCAAGTCGTGCTGCACGTCTCTCAACGAGGTGATCTGCCACGGAATCCCCGACTCGACTGTGATCCAGGACGGCGACATCGTCAATATCGACGTCACCGCGTACATCAACGGGGTACACGGCGACACCAATGCGACATTCCTCGCCGGTGACGTGTCCGAAGAGAACCGCTTGCTCGTCGAGCGCACACACGAGGCAACGATGCGGGCCATCAAAGCCGTCAAGCCCGGCCGCGCGCTCAACGTGATCGGACGTGTCATCGAGTCCTACGCCCATCGGTTCGGGTACGGCGTCGTCCGGGACTTCACCGGACACGGAATCGGCGAGACCTTCCACAACGGCCTCGTGATCCTGCACTACGACGAGCCCGCGGTCGAGACGATCATCGAACCGGGCATGGTCTTCACGATCGAACCGATGATCAACCTCGGTGGTATCGACTACGAGATCTGGGAGGACGGTTGGACCGTCGTCACCAAGGACCGTAAGTGGACGGCGCAGTTCGAGCACACCTTGGTGGTCACCGAGACCGGTGCAGAGATTCTCACCCTGCCTTGAGTTCGGAGATGCGCGGCGCTCTGCTGGTAGCCGGCACTACTTCCGACGCAGGCAAGAGCGTTCTTGTGGCCGGATTGTGTCGCATGTTGGCGCGTCGAGGCGTCCGAGTGGCGCCGTTCAAGGCGCAGAACATGTCGAACAACTCCGTGGTCACGCTGGACGGCGGAGAGATCGGCCGTGCGCAGGCACTTCAGGCGCGTGCATGCGGTCTGGAGCCGAGTGTTCGATTCAATCCGGTGCTGCTCAAGCCTGGAAGTGACCGCACGTCGCAATTGGTTGTTCGGGGCAAGGCGATGACCACAGTGGGTGCTCGCGACTACATGCAGCATCGGCAGTGGCTTCGCGCCGTCGTGGCCGAAGATCTCGAATCGCTTCGATCCGAGTTCGACGTCGTGATCTGTGAAGGCGCCGGTTCACCGGCCGAAATCAACTTGCGCGCAACGGATCTTGCCAACATGGGATTGGCTGAGGCTGCGCGGATTCCGGTCGTCGTCGTCGGTGACATCGATCGCGGCGGCGTCCTGGCCCATCTGTTCGGGACCGTTGCTGTGCTCTCGCCGAGCGACCAGGCATTGATCGCGGGATTTGTGATCAACAAATTCCGCGGTGACGTTGCACTGTTGGAACCCGGACTGGAACAACTGCGCAGCCTCACCGGTCGACCCACTCTCGGAGTGATCCCGTTTGCCGACGATCTTTGGCTCGACGCCGAGGATTCGCTTGGCGTCACCGGCAATGCCCCGGTAGGGCGCCCGGGCCCACCCGTCGGTTCGGCCTGGCTCACCGTTGCTGCGGTTCGGCTCCCGCGCATCTCCAACTCCACGGACGTCGAGGCACTGGCATGTGAACCGGGCGTGGCAGTTTCGTGGGTGACCGATCCGTCGCGGATTCGCGAAGCGGACCTCGTGGTGATCCCCGGTAGTAAGTCCACCGTGAGTGACCTCGAGTGGTTGCGAAGTACCGGCCTGGCCGACGAGATCGTCGCGCGAGCAGGTCGCGGGCAAGCAGTCCTGGGAATCTGCGGCGGTTACCAGATGCTGGGTAATTCCATCGTCGACGACGTCGAATCAGGATCAGGGACCACCGCGGGACTGGGTCTGCTGGACCTCGATGTCGAGTTCGCTCCGGACAAGGTGCTGGCGCAGATGACCGGTACGGCAGACGGTATCTCGGTGTCCGGGTACGAGATTCATCACGGACGCGTCGTGCGCAACGGGGACCACCCATTGCTGGCGGACTCGAGCGGTATGCCGGAAGGCAGTGTGCGAGGGCCTGTTCGAGGGACACACTGGCACGGTCTCCTGGAAAGTGACGACTTTCGGCGCAGCCTGCTGCGTGAGCTCGCGGTTCCCGGTTTTGTTGCTGCACCCGACACCGCGGTTGCCGCGGTGCGAGAACAACAACTCGACCTTCTCGCTGATCTCGTCGAGCAGCACCTCGATCAGGATCTACTCGAGAAACTGATCAACGGTGGGGCGCCTATCGGGCTCCCCGTCATTGCTTCCGCACTCGAAGCCTGAGAGCGCTCCCGCGGGTGTCGACGTGGACGCGGTAGAATAGCCAGGCCTCACTCCCGCGACGGCTCCCTAGTAGGAGTGTGCGCGGTGACAGATCAATTCGACGGCTTGCTGACCGACTTCAGTGACGAGGTGCTGGTCGACTCGGCAATGCTCGGCGATCATGCGGCCTTCGACGTCATCGTTCGCCGATACGGCCCGCACTTGTATCGATTTGCCCGTCGACTCGTCACCAGTGAGAGTGACGTCGACGACATCGTCCAGGAAACCTGCGTTGCCGCCTGGCGCCAACTTCCGAGGTTTCAGCGGCGCTCGAGCATCAAGACCTGGTTGTTCGCGATCTGTTCTCGCAAGATCTCGGATGTCCATCGAAAAGTCGGCTCCTGCGCCGCCGATGTGGACGGACTTCGGGACGAAGTCGATACTCGATTGCGCGATCCGAGCGAGGAAGTATGCGGCACAGCATTTCTCGACGCTCTTGAAGCCGAACTCGATCGTCTACCGCTGCGTCAGCGCGCCGCCTGGGTCTTGCGGGAAGTCGAGGGCATGACGTATCCACAGATCGCAGTTGTCCTGGAACTGAGTCCGGACGCGGTTCGTGGCCAACACACTCGGGCGAGGCGGAATCTGGGTCTCGCGCTCGATCGATGGCGATGACGACTCGGCGGTTTGCCGGGTTCTGTCACCGAACTCACTCTACTGACGGCCCGGGTAGCTGGAAGAATGCTTCGTCGTGGATACCGCTTTCGACCCCAGAGGCTTCGACCCGAGAACCGAGGATTCGGTGCCGTCGGTACTGCCGGACGATGCGACGGCAACTGGTGCTGACGTCGCCGTCGAGGCTGCGGAAACTCGGCTGACGGCACGTGCGGTCAGAGAGTTGCTGGCAGCGCTCGGGGGAAGTATCGGCGACGAGGACGAACTCGTGGTTCTACTCCAGCGCGCCGTCGAAATCGCGAACGACGCCATCGACGGCGCCGACAGCATCGGCGTCACCATCGATCTTGCCGGGCAGACCTACACCGCCGTTCACACCGATTCGCGGACCCTGCGCGTCGACATCGAGCAATACGACGCCGGCGACGGACCATGTCTGCACGCGGCTCGAACCGGTGAAACCGTAGTCGTCGATGCCGAGACCAGCGCAGAACGCTGGCCGCGGTTCGCGGCGGCCGCGAAGGACGAAGGGATCAAGTCCTTTCTCGCGGCGCCGCTCTTCACGCCGGATCAGCGACTCGGTTCGTTCAACCTGTACGGACGTGCCCCAGCGGCCTTCGACAGCGTCGACGCGGAAGTCATGGAGATTCTCACGACAACAGTCTCACGCGCGATCGGAGACTTCTCCCGTTTCAAATCTGCCAAGGCCGTAGCTGACGCCCTGCAACGCGCGCTCGAGACTCGGGCGCCGATCGAACAGGCCAAAGGCATGCTGATGGCCATCCATCGAATCGACGCCGACACCGCATTTCGCATGCTGCGCAAGCAGTCTCAGACCACGAACACCAAGTTGCGTGACGTGGCAGCCGAGATCGTCGAGACGTATTCCGCGCCGCCTACCGCGGTCTAGTTCGACGGAGACCGACGTACGGCCTCGAGCGCGACGACCACGCTCGCGGCGACAACCACGTGCATCAGCGCGAGCGTGACCGTGCTGGCGGCGTCGAAGTCCGCGGCGATCGTCAGGGCGATGGTGCCGAGCGCAAACACTGCACCCACGACCTGAGCGATGCGGATGATCGGCTCCCACTTCAGTGAGATCAACATTGCGAGCGACAAACCGACCAGCAACGGCACTACCGTAAGTGTGATGACCCCGCCGGGAGCTACGCTCGCCACCTTTCCCTGATCTGTCATCTCGAACGATCCGCCCGATGCCAGGCCGATCAACCACAGGATCAGGTTGGCGACGAGGGCCATGACCGTGGCGCCGAGTACGGCACGCGGCTTGGTGAGGTGGAGGTTGTGTGCGGTTGAAGCGATTGCAGACATGATGTTCTCCCGGCTCGATGCGATGCTCTTGTGACGTCGCTCTGGTGAATAGACCCGCCGGCGGGGAGGAACTCATCGCTGAGGTTGACTATTGCCCGTCGACGACGGGCACTGCGGTGCCGGTGACCGAGATACCGCCGTCGACTGGGATGTCGACTTCGAGCACACTGGGACGCCCGACGTGTCGGCCCTGGTGGATGGTGATCCGCCGCGGAGTGGCCGCGGGTTCGAGTTTGCGCAGGTAACCGCCGGTCGATGCCGCTGCGGACCCGGTTGCGGGATCCTCGACGATGTTTCCCACCGGAAACAGATTTCGGGCTTCAAAGGTGTTGTCGTCGAGGGGATGCAGGATCGTCACCGTGCCGGCCCATCCCTGCGCGTCCATCAGAGTTCGCATTGCGGATGGATCGAAGGTGAACTCGTCGAATGTCGACTGATCACGAAGTACGACGATCGGGTGAGTGTTGCCGGCGTACGAAAGCATTGCCGGATACCGCGCGTCGAGCGCAGACGAATCGACGCCGATGAGCCCGAGCAGCGCTGTCAGCACGGCGTGATCGATCGGCGAGACCGATGGTTCGACGCTGGTGAAGGTCGCGGTGGACGTTCCGTCCTCGTCGGTCGTCGTGTCGATGGATACCGGTCCGATCGGTGTTTCGAATGTGAAGGTTCCGTCGCCGTCTCGCTCGGTGAGAGCGATGGCCGTCGCAATAGTGGCATGACCGCAGAACGGTACTTCGGCGATAGGGGAGAAGTACCGGATCCGGCTGTGGCGCGGGTTGCCTCCGAGTACCGGTTCGATGAGGAACGCCGTCTCGGCATACCCGACATCGGCTGCAACAGATTGTAATTCGGAGTCGTCGAGTCCGCGCGCGTCGAGCACTACGCCGGCCGGATTACCGCCGGCCGGATCCGAACTGAACGCAGTCAGCCGGAGGATGTCGTGAGAAGTTGCCATGTCGACCATCTTTGTCCGCTGTCGTCCATCGGGGGAAGAGACATCGCGCGATTGCGGTCCGCGATCTTCGAACTGGACTGCCTCCGGAACAAACCGGCCGCACGGCGTCGTTGCTGCAGACATGAGCAATGACACAGACACCGACGAAGCGTTGTTCGCACTCGTGGCCGAGGGAAAACAAGGTGTGCTGGCAACCGTCAAGCGTGACGGCCGCCCACAGTTGTCCAACATCATTTACCGCTGGGATGACGAGTCGAAGACGGCTTCCGTGTCCATCACAGCCGATCGCGCCAAGAGTAAAAATGCGATCCGTGATCCGCGGGTTTCCCTCCACGTCAGCGCGCCCGACTTCTGGAGCTACGCCGTGATCGAAGGACTTGCCGAGGTGACACCCGTCGCGGCCGATCCTCACGACGAAGTGTCTGACGCACTGGTCGAGCTGTACCGGGACATCAGCGGTCAGGAGCATCCCGATTGGGAGGAGTACCGCGAAGCGATGGTTGCGGAGCGTCGACAGATCGTCACGGTGCGCGCTGATCACGTCTACGGAATGACGAGGCTCCCCAAGCCGTCCGGTACCTAGAGCCGCGCCCCACTGGAGTTCGGCCCACCCCCACTTTCGAGCGAACGGTACGCCCGTCGCCTCAGATGCGCCGAAAGCCACTTTCGCTCCGAGTGGAGGCGGTACAGAGCGAACAATTCGGGCTCGTAGCGGCGCGTGAATGTATGAGTGGTCATACTTCTGTCGACTCCAGGGTCCTCCACTGTGTGGATCGCGTACCGTTTCCAGACATGGAATTGACTCGAGTAGCGGTGGGCAGTGGTTCGTGCACCGTTCGGATCGACGGGCCGGTCAGCAAGCATGCGGTACTCCTGCTTCCCGGCAAGGGCGACCCCGTCGACTTGTACGACGATGTGTGTGAGCGACTGCATCATTCGGACCTGCGGACCGTCGCGGTGGAATCGATCGAGAATCTCGACGAGACCTCGGCAGTGGTACTGCTGGACGAGTTGAACATCGCCTGGGTGAATCTGGTCGGTCACCGGGAGGGCGCCGATCTCGCGTGGCTGTTGGCTGCACGTCAGTTCGGCCGCTTCGCGAGTTTGATCGCCGTGGACCGTGGACATCCGTCGGCCAGCGATATTGCCGGCGTTCCGCCGGTCGAGGTTCCGACCACCGTAGTCGTGGGCAGTGGAGGTCGGGCCATCGCCGACGCCAGCGGTCGTTTCGTGTACTCCGACTTCCGCGTGACGGAACTTCCGGGTGTCGACGACGTCGTCAAGTCGGCACCGGCCGAACTCGCAACCGAGATCGTGCTGCGTACCAGCCCCTGGTGAAACTCTGACCTACGAAAAGGCGGGCATTCCCATTGCGAGGAGTGCCCGCCTTTTCGGCGTCGTTGGGGCGGCGGGGCTCAGATGTCGAGGCCGAGCAACGCGTTCTCGACCACTTCGGCCAGGGCCGGGTGGATCCAGTACTGGCCACGCGCCATGTCCTGAGCCGACAAACCGAAGCTCATCGCCTGAATGAGCGGCTGGATGACGGTCGGAGCCTGAGTGCCCATGACGTGGGCACCGAGGATGCGTCCGGTGCCGCGCTCGGCGATCACCTTGCAGATGCCCTCCTGATCCTCCATCGCCCAGCCGTACGCGACGTCGCCGTAAGCCTGCACCTTGACCGTGATGTCGAGTCCGGCGTCGCGAGCCTGCTTCTCCGTCATTCCGACGTCGGCGATCTGCGGGTCGGTGAACACGGCTGCCGGCACGAAGCGGTGATCGGTGCTGCGAAGCCCGGACGTGTCCTTCCACGCGTCCTGGAGCAGGTTGTGTTGAACAACGCGCGCTTCATGGTTGGCGACGTGCTTGAGCTGGTACGGCGAGGAGACGTCACCGAGTGCGAAGACGCCCTCGGCGGTGGTGCGTTGGTATTCGTCGACCACGATCGAGCCCTTGTCGTCGAGTTCGACGCCGGCCTTGTCGAGACCGAGTAGGTCACCGTTCGGCTGACGACCGACCGCGACGAGGAGAACGTCACCGGAAACGACTGTGCCGTTTGCCAGTTCGACGGCGATGTTGTCGCCGTCGCCGCCTACCGACGTGAGGGGGGAGCCCAGATGGACGTCCCACTTCTGTTCGGCCAACTCGGTGAAGCGCTCGGAGATCTCGTCGTCGAGGTGCCGCAGCAGTCGCTGGCTGCGACCGATGATCGACACGCGAGAACCCAACGCGGAGAACACGTGTGCGAACTCGGTGGCGATGAATCCAGAGCCGACGATCACGAGGTGCTCGGGAAGTTCGGGCAGTCGCATGATGTCTTCGTTGGTGTAGTACTTCACACCACTCGACGCGATCTCGTTCGGGATGATCGGACGCGAACCGGCTGCGATGACCACCTGGTCAGCGGTGATCGTCTCGCCGGTTCCGGTGTCGATCGTCTTGTCGCCGGTGAACGTGGCGTGGCCGCGGTAGACGGTGGTGTTGGGACTGTCTTCGCTGCGGTACCGCTCACCACCTGCAGAAATGGGATCGATGCGGCCGAAGACGCGCTTGACGATGTCGGACCAACGAACGCCGTCGAGCGTGGCGTCGACGCCGTACTTCTCGGCAGTGGTGACGGTGCGTGCCACCTCGGCGGCGTAGACGAACATCTTGGTCGGGATACACCCGACATTGAGGCACGTTCCGCCGAAGGTGCCCTCTTCGAGGATTGCGATCTTCTTGCCGTCGAACCGCTCGTCGGGCAGCGAGTTTCCGGATCCGCTGCCGATGATTGCAAGGTCGTAGTGCGTCACTGCGCGATCTCCTGTGTGTTGCTTGCTGTGCTTGCCGAACTTTCTGCGGCCGGGGTGAGGTGGCCGTCGAGCCACTCCAACCACAGGTCGAGTTCGGAAAAGGCTGTGGCCAAGGGCTTCTCGGTCGAAAGGAACACGTCGTGACGGGCGCCGTCGATCGGGACGATGGTGGTGCGATCGCCGAGGCAACCGGCCCAACGTGCGATCTGCTTGACGTCGAGCACGGAATCGGCGAGGTCGACGCTCGGGTTGTACGCCTTCGCGAACTGCGACTTCTTCGAGCGCAGAATCAGCGCGGGCACTCCGATGTCTAGGCCGCGGTGAAGTTTTGCGTGACCCGCTCGGACGGCCCGCATCCAGCCGAAGGTAACGGGGCAGCCGGCCAGTGGCTTCCAGTCGAGGTTGTAATCCCAGACGCCGTTGGCCGAAACATGAAGACTGGAACCGTAAGTCGGTAATCCAGTTCCCGGGATCACCGTCTTCGCCGATACCCGTCCGAGCGCATCGATCGCCGTAGTACCGACGTTGCGCACCACTGAGGGACCCTGAAGGTCGAACCAGGGGCTGTTGAGTACCAGCCCGCAGATTCCGGCGCCGTCGCTGCCACCGGGCTTGCGCTGCAAACGGTTCAGCCAGAGCGGAACGATCAGACCGCCGGTGGAGTGCGCCATGAGCAGCACCTCGCTGCCCTCGGTCTCGCTGCGGACGATGCGCAGCGCTTCGTTCAGTTCGGCGTCGTAGAGCGCAAGGTCGGAGACGTAATGAGCTGTGTGCCCCGGTTTGAGGGAGCGGCCGCACTTACGCAGGTCGAGTGCGAAGAAGGCGTAACCCTGCTCGGCAAAGTGCTCGGCGAGGTGCTTCTGGAAGAAGTAATCGGTGAAGCCGTGCACGTACAAAACGGCACGGTGTGTCTTCACCGCCTCCTTCTGCGGTTGGTAGCGGACCAGTGTTGCGTCCACCTCGCCTTCGCCGTCCGGATCCGTTCCGAGCGGGATCGTCAGCTGCTGATATCCGTCACCGAGGACGTCTGGAACCCAAGTAGTCACAAATCACAATCTAATCGTCGTTTCGAGTGCGCGTTGTAGAGCACAATTGGGGGTGGTGAACCGCGCGTGTACGCACGGGTAACCTATTCGGCGTAACACAGCAGGCGGATGCGCGCACGGCTAATGACAAGGAAGTCGATTCTCCAGTGTCGAATCAGAACGCGGTAGAGACGAAGACGGATGTAGTGCTCGTGGGCGCAGGCATCATGAGCGCCACGCTGGGTGCATTGCTGCGCCAGCTGCAGCCCGATTGGTCGATCTCGACCTTCGAGCGGCTCGATGCCGTCGCAGCCGAGAGCAGCGACCCCTGGAACAACGCGGGAACCGGTCACTCAGCCCTGTGTGAGCTCAATTACACACCTGAGAACTCGGACGGCACGGTCGACATCAAGAAGGCCGTCAACGTCAACGAACAGTTCCAGGTGTCACGCCAGTTCTGGGCACACGCGGTAGAGCAGGGCGTCCTGACGCAGCCCAAGGAATTCATCAACCCCATCGCGCACGTGAGCTTCGTTCACGGTGAGGCCAACGCCAAGTACCTCCGTGCTCGTTACGACGCACTTGCCGGCCACACGCTCTTCCGCGGTATGGAGTACATCGACGATCCGGCCGAGTTCAGCAAGCGTTTGCCGCTCATGGCCAAGGGACGCGACTTCTCCGATCCCATCGCCCTGAACTGGAGCCAGGACGGCACCGACGTCGATTTCGGAGCGCTCACCAAGCAGCTCATCGGCTACATCGGCAAGACCGGCGGCAAGATGTACTTCGGCCACGAGGTCACCAACCTGACCCAGAACTCGGACAAGTCCTGGACCGTCAAGGTCACCAACCGTCGCACCGGTGAAAAGCGCACCGTTCGCTCGCGCTTCGTGTTCGTCGGTGCCGGTGGCGGCGCCCTGCACCTGCTGCAGAAGTCGGGCATCAAGGAAGCCAAGGGCTTCGGAGGCTTCCCGGTCAGCGGTGCCTTCCTGCGATGCACCAACCCCGAACTCATCGACCAGCACAGCGCCAAGGTCTACGGCAAGGCTGCCGTCGGCGCCCCGCCCATGTCGGTGCCTCACCTGGACACCCGTGTCATCGGCAACAAGCCGGGTCTGCTGTTCGGTCCCTACGCTGGTTGGTCGCCGAAGTTCCTCAAGCAGGGTCGCGTCACCGACCTGCCCGGCTCGGTCAAGCCGAACAACATCCTCTCGATGCTCGGTGTCGGTGTCAGCGAGCTCGGCCTGGTCAAGTACCTGGTCAGCGAGCTTGCCAAGAACGAAGCCGGTCGCATCTGGGATCTGCGTGAGTTCGCGCCCAAGGCGCAGGCCCAGGACTGGGAACTCATCACCGCGGGCCAGCGCGTCCAGGTGATCCGCCGTGCCAAGGGCAAGGGTGGTGTCCTCGAATTCGGTACCGCTGTGGTCGCCGCTGAGGACGGTTCCATCGCCGGCCTGCTCGGTGCTTCGCCCGGTGCGTCCACGGCCGTCCCGGCGATGCTGGACGTACTCGAGCGCTGCTTCCCGACCGAGTTCCAGGGTTGGAAGGGCAAGCTCCGCGAGATGGTTCCGTCCATCGGCGTCAAGCTCACCGACAACGAAGGCCTGTTCAACCAGGTCTGGGATTGGTCCTCGAAGGTTCTCGAGCTCGATTCCGCCGGTGCTTCCGAATCGGCTCCGGTCGCGGATACCGCCGCGACTGTGTGATAGTCCAACCCATGACGGCAACAGCAGCTTTGAAGCGTTCATGGGCACTCGATCTCGACAACAAGACGTTCTACGAGTTGTTGAAGCTTCGAGTGGAGGTCTTTGTCGTCGAGCAGGCTTGCCCGTATCCCGAGTTGGACGGGCGGGACCTGCTGACGGAAACACGCCACTTCTGGCTCGAGCAGGACGGCCAGGTGGTGTGCACGCTCCGGCTGCTCGAAGAGCACGACGACGGAAACAAGAGCTTCCGAATCGGACGCCTGTGCACGTCGCGTCAGGCTCGCGGCCAGGGCCACACGACCCGCCTCCTGCAGGCCGCACTGGCCGAGGTCGGCGAAGCGCCGTGTCGGATCAACGCCCAGACCTACTTGGTCGAGATGTACGCCAAGCACGGATTCAAGGCTGACGGCGAAGAGTTCATCGAAGACGGCATCCCGCACACCCCGATGCGTCGTGGTGGGGGAGAGCCTTTCGTGGCCGTCAGCTAGTTTGTCGGAGAATTGACCCTGGTCGGCTCGTGGGAAAGCGAGCCGACTAGGGTTTTTTCGATACCGAATGTTCGCGGGGAAGTCCTGTTCGATCCAGGCGCGGTCCCGCCACTGTGAAAGATCTCTCCTCTACCGATAAACCGGGAGATCTCAGCCAGGTTGCCGCGACATTCGAGTGCAGCCAAATTCTCGGCGAGGAAACCGAGAGGTGGAGGGATATCGACGTGCGAAGTGAAGAAGATCGACCAGTGGCGGGCTTCCCGTTCAGTGCTGTGGTCGGCCAGGATCAATTGCGATTGGCGCTGATCCTGTGTGCGGTGCATCCAGGGATCGGCGGGGTCCTGGTCCGCGGTGAGAAGGGAACTGCCAAGTCGACGGTCGTGCGCGCGCTGACTGCGCTGCTGCCCGCGGTCGACGACGCCGGAACGACACGACCGGCCCGCTTGGTCGAACTGCCCGTGGGCGCGACCGAAGACCGGGTGATCGGTTCGATCGACTTGGAGAAGGTTCTGCGTGACGGTGAGCGCGCATTCCAACCTGGACTGCTCGCCACCGCTCACCAGGGTGTTCTGTACGTCGACGAGGTGAATCTGCTTCACGACCACCTGGTCGACGTGCTTCTCGACGCCGCGGCGATGGGCCGGGTTCACATCGAGCGTGACGGCATCTCCCATTCGCATCCGGCCAAGTTCGTACTCGTCGGCACGATGAATCCCGAAGAGGGAGAACTGCGTCCGCAACTTCTGGACCGTTTCGGTCTGGCTGTCGACGTCGCCGCTTCCCGCGACGTCGACATTCGCATGGAAGTGGTGCGTCGCCGACTCGACTACGAGCGTGACCCCGAGGCATTTGTCGCTCGGTACGTATCCGCCGATGAGGAGTTGGCGTCCGAAATCCTCACGGCGCGTGAGAAATTGGACTCGGTCGAGCTGAACAACCGCGAACTGCGTCGTATCGCCTCGCTGTGTGCGTCGTTCGACGTCGACGGTATGCGCGCGGACTTGGTGCTGGCGCGCACCGCGACGGCCCACGCTGCCTGGCGCGGCGACAGTGAAGTCACTGCGGAGGACGTACGAGTAGCGGCGGAACTGACGCTGCCGCATCGCCGCCGCCGCGATCCGTTCGACGAGCCCGGCTTGGATCAGCAGCAGTTGGACGATGCGCTCGAGCAGGCCGACCAGGATGCTCAGTCGCAGGTAGAGGACGACGCGCGCGACGGAGAGCCCGAACCTCCCGAAAATCACGAAGACCGTGGCCCGGAAGATGGCGGCTCCGATGACGGCGGTCCCGGACACGAAGGGCCGGACGACGACGGGCCTGACGACGACGGCCCGGACGACCCTGACGGACCTGGTGGGGGAGTACGCGCCACCGATCGCCCCTCGGCTCCACCGGCCGGCGAATTCAAGGCCAAGCTCCTCGAAGTTCCGGGAGTCGGTGAAGGTGCACCGGGACGACGCTCGCGGTCCATGTCGTCCCGTGGACGAGTTGTGCGGTCCACGCGGGAGCGTGGGCACGGATTGCATCTGACGAGCACGGTCTTTGCCGCAGCCGAGTCTCAAGTTGCCCGTGGTCGCACTGCTGGACGGTTGCGGCTGGCACCCGCTGATCTCCGCGGCGCGATACGTGAAGGGCGAGAAGGCAATCTGATCGTCTTCGTTGTCGACGCGTCGGGGTCGATGGCAGCACGCGACCGCCTCTCCGCGGTCACCGGTGCGGTTGTCTCGTTGCTCCGCGACGCCTATCAGCGCCGCGACAAGGTCGCCGTCATCACCGTCCGTGGTCGTGAAGCGGAGCTCGTACTGCCGCCGACATCTTCGGTGGACATCGCTGTCCGTCGCTTGCAGTCGATGCGTACCGGCGGCAAATCCCCACTCGCAGAGGGATTCCTGCGTGCTCGCGAAGTGGTTCTGCGTGAACGACTTCGTGACCCGCAGCGTCGCGCCCTCGTCGTCACACTCACCGACGGCCGGGCAACCGGCGGCAAGGACGCGCTGCACCGCGCCCGCGTCGCCGCGCATCTTCTCGCCGACGCGTCCGTCGCGTCCATCGTCGTCGACTGCGAGACCGGCCTCGTGCGTCTGGGGCTGGCGGCCGAGTTGGCGCGAGAACTACGTGGCGGATACGTCCGCCTCGCCGAATTGTCAGCGCAGCAGGTCGCGGGTGTCGTCCGCGCCGCAGCCTAGATCCCAGCTCAGGAGTTCACGATGCCCAAGGGTGTTCCCGAGACAGTTCCCGACGACGGTCTGACCACGCGTCAGCGTCGTAACGCGCCGGTACTTGCCGTGCACACCGGCCCGGGAAAGGGTAAGTCCACCGCCGCTTTCGGCATGGCGCTGCGTGCCTGGAATCAGGGGTTCGACATCGGCGTGTTCCAGTTCGTGAAGAGTGCCAAGTGGAAGGTCGGAGAGGAAGCCGCGTTCCGCGCGCTCGGAAACCTGCACGACGAAACCGGCGTCGGTGGGCCGGTGCAGTGGCACAAGATGGGCGAAGGTTGGTCATGGACACGCAAGGCCGGTAGCGAGGAAGATCATGCTGCTGCCGCTGCGGAGGGTTGGCAGGAGATCGCGAGAAGGCTTGCGAGCGAGGAACATCGATTCTATGTCCTCGACGAGTTCACCTATCCGCTCAAGTGGGGCTGGGTCGACGTCGACGAGGTCGTGCAGACACTGCGCGATCGTCCGGGCAACCAGCACGTTGTCATCACGGGACGCGACGCCCCGCAGGCGTTGATCGACGCCGCCGACCTCGTGACCGAGATGACCAAGATCAAGCACCCGATGGATGCCGGCCGAAAGGGCCAACGGGGCATCGAATGGTAAGTCCTTCCACTCCGGCCGTGGTGATCGCTGCTCCTGCCTCGGGTAGCGGAAAGACCACGGTGGCAACGGGATTGATCGGCGCGCTGCGACGGTCCGGTAGCAGCGTTGCACCCTTCAAGGTGGGGCCGGACTACATCGACCCGGGTTATCACGGACTCGCGGCAGGGCGGCCCGGACGCAACCTCGACACTGTTCTGGTGGGCCCGGATCGCATCGGACCGCTCTACCGGCATGGAACCGCTGGTTGCGACATCGCCGTGGTCGAAGGCGTCATGGGTCTGTTCGACGGGAAGATCGACGAGGCAAACTCGCAGCCGTCGGCGGAGGGATCGACGGCGCAGGTCGCGTCGATCCTCGGTTCGCCGGTAGTCCTCGTGATCGACGCCCGTGGGCACAGTCAGAGTCTGGCCGCCGTACTCCACGGCTTCGCGACCTACGACGCAGGTGTGCGCATCGGCGGCGTCATTCTCAATCGCGTCGGGAGCGCTCGTCACGAGCAGGTGTTGCGTCATGCGTGCGACAAGGTCGGCGTCGCAGTGCTCGGAGTTGTGCCACGGTTGACCGAACTCGAAGTTCCCTCCCGGCACCTCGGCCTGATTCCGGCGGCCGAGCACGGCGCCGCCGCTGTGGCCGCAGTGGACGCGATGTCCGACTTGATTGCCTCGCACGTCGATCTGGGTGCTGTTCGCGCACTGGCCGCCTCGAACGTGAGTGCAGCTGCATGGGATCCGGTTGCCGAGGTCGGCGCACACGCAGAGTCTCGGCCTGTGGTTGCCATGGCGGGTGGCCCGGCCTTCACCTTCGGCTATGCCGAGCACCGGGAGCTGTTGACTGCCGCCGGCGCGGACGTGCAGGTGTTCGACCCGTTGCGGGACGAGCTTCCTGCGGGAACTGCCGCTCTGGTCCTTCCCGGTGGCTTCCCGGAAGAACACGCGGTAGACCTCGCGGCCAATACCGTTCTGCTGCAGCAGGTTCGTGACCTGGCGGACGGCGGCGCACCGATCCACGCCGAGTGTGCCGGTCTGCTCTACCTCGCTCGCAGCTTGGACGGTCACAGCATGGCCGGTGTGGTCGGAGTGGATGCGACGTTCGGGAAACGCCTGACCCTCGGGTACCGCGAAGCAGTGGCGATCAGCGACTCCAGCCTCTTCGAAGCAGGCTCCCGCGTCACCGGTCACGAGTTCCACCGAACGTCTCTCGTCTCGGCAGACGCGGACGGTTGCGGAAGTGCGTGGGGGTGGCGGCCCTGGGACGGCGGCAGTGTCCGCGAAGGATTTGTTCGCGGCGGCGTCCACGCGTCGTATCTCCACACTCATCCGGTAGGGCAGCCCGAATCGATCGCGAAGTTCGTCGATGCCGCACGGGGATGACCTCTGTATCGGCGTGGGATTCACGACGAGTGTCACCGCGAAGAACATCGTCGCTGCGGTGAAGGCTGTGCCCGCGGCGCAAGGGAAGATCGTGGTACTCGCCACTGTGGCGGCAAAAGCTGAGTCTTCGGCTCTTCTGACAGCGGCCCATGAACTGAACGTCCCGATTGTGAGTTTCGCCCCGGACGTACTTGCGCGAGTTCAAGTTCCGTCACCATCGCCTCGCGTCGAGAACGCCGTCGGAACGGCAAGCGTCGCGGAAGCGGCTGCGATCCTCGCGTCCGGGGGCGGCCGACTTGTGCTGGCCAAGACTGCCAGGGATGGAGTGACCGTGGCCGCGGCCCGTAAAGTTCCCTCCAGCTTGACCAATTCTGACAACGAAACGGAGTGCGAGTGAGCGAGTCCACCGCAGACGAGACCAACTACCTGGTCGGCCTCAACCTGACCGATCGACGCGTGGTCGTGTTCGGTGGCGGCACTGTGGCTCAGCGCCGACTCGGACTGCTGGTCGCCTCTGGTGCCCGCGTTCACGTCATCAGTCGCGCGTTCACTCCAGCCGTCGAAGGTATGGCCACTGCCGGTCAGATCACGGTCGAAGAGCGCCCGTACGCCGACGGCGACCTCGAAGGTGCGTGGTACGCCATCGCCTCGACCGACGAGCCGGAAACCAATGCGGCGATCGTCGCCGAAGCGGAGCGTCGCCACATCTTCTGCGTGCGCGCCGACAACGCGAAGCACGGCACCGCCGTCACTCCCGCCAGCGCCGAGTACGACGGTATGAGCATCGGAATTCTGGCGGGCGGCGATCACCGTCGTTCGGCAGCAGTCCGCACCGCCGTCGTCGAAGGTCTTCAGTCGGGCGTGCTCGCCGATACGGCCGAGCCTGCCGCTGCGGGTGTTGCTCTCGTCGGTGGTGGCCCCGGTGATCCCGATCTGATCACCGTGCGCGGACGCCGTTTGCTCGCCCGCGCCGACGTCGTCGTGGCCGACCGATTGGCTCCGCCGGAGTTGCTCGCCGAACTGGGTCCGGACGTAGAGGTGATCGACGCCGCGAAGATCCCGTACGGCCGTGCCATGGCTCAGGAGGCCATCAACGCCGCGCTGATCGACAACGCGAAGGCAGGCAAGTTCGTGGTCCGCCTCAAGGGCGGGGACCCGTACGTCTTCGGACGGGGATACGAAGAACTCGAAGCGTGTGCCGCTGCCGGCGTTCCGGTGACCGTAGTGCCCGGAATCACGAGCGCGATCTCGGTCCCGTCGGCCGCAGGCATCCCGGTCACCCACCGCGGCGTCACCCACGAGTTCGTCGTCGTCAGTGGGCACGTGGCTCCGGATCATCCGGATTCGCTGGTCGACTGGTCGGCACTGGCCAAGTTGCGCGGCACGATCGTGCTGCTCATGGCGGTCGAGCGCATCGATCAGTTCGCGAAGGCACTCGTCGACGGTGGACGCCCGTCAACCACGCCGGTCACCGTGATCCAAGAGGGCACTCTGCGCACCCAGCGTGAACTTCGGGCCGATCTGGCGACCGTTGCTCAGCGCGTCAAGGACGAGGAGATCAAGCCTCCGGCGATCATCGTGATCGGGCCGGTCGCGGGCTTTTCCGTCGACGCTGGGTAACGTGAAGTCTTGTGTCTGATTCCCCAACATCTGAAACCGCTTCGGCGAATGCCCCGGTAGCGACTCGAGTCATCGGGCTTGCCATCATCGTCCTGAGTGGTTTGCAGATGATGGTGGTGCTCGACGGCACCGTCGCGAACCTCGCGCTGGCGCCATTGCAGGCCGACCTCGGGCTGAGCGACAGCGGCCGCAACTGGGTGTTGACCTCCTACGCGCTGGCGTTTGGTGGGCTCATGCTCCTCGGTGGTCGGCTCGGCGACGCTTTCGGACGCAAGAAGATGTTCATCGTGGGAGTCTCGCTGTTCACGGTGGCGTCGTTGCTCTGTGGACTCGCCCTGAACGAGGGCATGTTGATCGCAGCGCGGGCGCTTCAAGGTGTCGGCGCAGCCGTGGCGTCGCCCACCGCCTTCGCCCTTGTTGCCACGACTTTCGCCGCGGGTCCGGCTCGTAATCAGGCCATCGCGATTTTTGCCGCCATGACGGGCGTCGGATCGATCGCCGGTCTGATCATCGGCGGCGCATTGACCGAGGTGTCATGGCGACTGATCTTCCTCATCAACGTCCCGATCGGCATCGCGCTCGTCGGCATGGCGTTCCGCGCCCTTCGCGAGACGAATCAGACGCGTCTGGCTTTGGATGTCCCCGGCGCGATCCTCGCGACCCTCGGTTGTACTGGTGTTGTTTTTGCTCTCACCGAAGGCCCGGAAATGGGATGGGGGAGTATCGCCGTCATCGGTGCATTGGCGGCCGGATTGGTCGCCCTCGCCGCCTTCCTCTTCGTCGAGCGAACTGCGGACAACCCGCTCTTGCCCTTCTCGTTGTTCGCCGATCGCAACCGTGTCGCGACGTTCCTCGCCATCTTCTTCGTCGGTGGCGCGATGTTCAGCATGACGGCCTTCGTCGCACTGTTCGTGCAGGACATCATGCAGTATTCGCCGTTGCGTGCCGGTATCGCGTTCATTCCGTTCGCGTTCGGATTGGGCGCCGCCGCGTCGGTTGCTTCCAAGCTCGCCGTGAAGGTTCAACCCCGTTGGCTGGTCCTCACCGGCGTCGTGATCATGATCGTCGGACTGTTATACGGCTCTACTCTCGATTCCGACTCCACCTACCTGGCCAACTTGTTCGTGCCCGTGATCGGGATCGGATTCGGTATCGGCCTCGCGATGGTGCCCTTGCCACTGTGCGCGATCGCCGGTGTCCCGGAGACCGAGATCGGCCCGCTGACGGCCATCGCTCAGGTTGCCCAGACGCTCGGTGGACCACTGGCACTGTCGGTGATCGGTGCGATGGCGACGTCGAAGACACTCTCTCTCGGCGGCACTTCGGGCAAGGCAGCGGACATGAATCCGGCGCAATTGATCGCACTCGGAGAGGGATACACCTTCGCGCTCGTGGGCTGCGCGGTCTGCGCGGTGTTCGCCGGTATCGCCGCGCTGTGCATCAGGTTCACACCTTCTCAGGTAGCCCAGGCACAGGCTGCGGAGAAGGCCGCTCAGGGAATCGCCTGATCAGTCCTGTTTTTCCGCTTCGCTAGCCGATACGATCGTTGCAGGACGTGCCGAGAGTCTCGACGGATCGGGGTGCCGTGATGCGGATCGCGGACATATTGCGAAACAAGGGCAACAGCATCGTCACGATCGACGCCCACACGACGGTCAACGGGCTGCTGTGCGATCTTGCCCGCCACAACATCGGAGCCATGGTGGTGGTCGACGACGACGCGGTGGTCGGCATCATCTCCGAACGCGATGTCGTTCGACGCCTGCACGAGCGTGGCCCGGACCTTCTCGGGATCCAGGTTTCCGAGGTCATGACCGCTCTGATGTACACGTGCGTTCCGGCAGACGCGGTGGACAGCATTGCCGCGATCATGACCGAGCGTCGAATCCGGCATCTGCCGGTGATCGAGGACGGCAACCTCCTCGGCATCGTCAGTATCGGTGACGTGGTGAAGAGCCGCATCGACGAGCTCAAGAGCGAACGCGATCAGCTCGAGTCGTACATCGATCAGGGCTGATCGATAGGTTGTCGCACGGTGACTACTCTCGTGTGATGGCCGCATTCCAGGAATCCACAGCAGACACGGTCACCATCGTGGCTGGCCTCGAGAGCACGTTCGCCGACGAACTCGGCGCTCTGACGGTGCCGTGGCAAGGTGCTGCCGCGCCCGACCCGCAGTTGCTCGTGCTGAACGAGCAGTTGGCTGCGTCGTTGAGATTGGACGTAGCAGCGCTGCGAAGTGTGGACGGGATCGGCGTACTGTCCGGGTCGACGGTGCCGGTCGGGGCCACACCGGTGGCGATGGCGTATGCGGGTCATCAGTTCGGTGGGTATGCACCAATTCTCGGGGACGGTCGGGCGTTGCTACTCGGTGAACTGTTGACCGGTGACGGTCGGCGAGTGGATCTGCATCTCAAAGGCTCGGGGCGCACGCCGTTCTCTCGGGGCGGTGACGGGTATGCGGTTGTCGGGCCGATGCTGCGCGAATATCTGGTCAGTGAGGCGATGTATGCCCTCGGTGTCCCCACTACACGCGCGCTGTCGGTCGTGGCGACGGGACGGGACGTTCGCCGCAACGGCGCAGAACCCGGTGCCGTGCTTGCACGGATCGCGTCGAGTCACCTACGCGTTGGGACCTTCGAGTTCGCGGCCCGGCAGGGCGAGGTCTTGCAGCCGCTCACCGACTACGCGATCGCCCGGCACTACCCGGAGCTGACCGAACTTCCGTCAACGGGTACACACAATCGCTATCTGAGGTTCCTCGAGGCGGTCGTCGAGGCGCAGGCGTCACTGGTGGCGAGGTGGATGCTCATCGGTTTCGTGCACGGGGTCATGAACACCGACAACACCACAATTTCGGGAGAGACCATCGATTACGGTCCGTGCGCCTTCCTCGACGCATTCGATCCGGCGGCAGTGTTCAGCTCGATCGACCACGGGGGCCGCTATGCGTTCGGCAATCAGCCCGCTGTACTGAAGTGGAATCTGGCGCGCTTGGCAGAAACACTGTTGCCGCTGATCGATTCCGCACCCGACAATGCGATTTCCGCGGCGTCGGCAGTTCTCGAGACCTTCGACGAGCGCTACGAGGGACACTATGCGGCCGGTCTCGCGGCAAAGATCGGTCTGGCCCAGCCGTTTGTCGATCGGGCGCTCGTCGACGATCTGCTGACGTTGTTGGCGGAACACGGAGCTGATTGGACAGGCAGTTTCCGCGCACTCGCAGACGAATTGCGCGGAAATTCGGCGCCTCTCGACCAACTCGTGCCACGGGAGCACATCGCGCCCTGGTTGCAGCGGTGGCAGGGAGCCCTGACCGAAAACGGACAAGGGGCCGCGGAGACCGCGAGCGCGATGGATCGCGTCAACCCGCTGTACATTCCGCGTAATCATCGGCTCGACGCTGCCCTGCGCGCCGCGACCGACGGCGACCTCGCTCCATTCGAGAAGCTGCTGGAGGTTGTCACGCATCCATTCGACCGACGCGACGAGTGGGCTGACTACACCGAGGCGGCTCCGCGGTCTTTCAGCGAGACGTTCCAAACCTTCTGCGGCACTTGACAGACGAAGCCATCAATCCGTCAGGATGATCAGTTCACGCTCCGACGCGATTTCCACCCGCAGGCCGGCCTTCGACGCCACCCGCGCGACACCCTTGATGTCGGTCGGTTCGGCACGCGAGACCACCAGCGCACGGGCGAGCAGACCCTTGTGGTGCTTGTTGAAGTGACTGACGACAGTGCGGGTGCCGTCCGGCTTCTCGGTGAGGACCGTTGCGATCAGTGCGTCTGGAACCGGTCCGAGGTCTTGGTAGGTGCCGGACCGTAGATCGATGACAAGGCCGTCGGCTTCGGCCGCCAAGGCCTTCGGCAACTCCGGCTTCCACAGTGAGCGGAGCGTGCCCATCCCGGGCAGCTTGGACCCGCCGGAAAGGCGGTAGGCGGGGATCAGATCTCCCGCACGGACTGCACCGAACAGAGCGGAGCCGATCGCGATCCGATCGAGAGCCTTGGCCTTCTGGGCGCGGGTGAACGACTTTGCGTCGAGGGCGTCGAAGAGCACGCCGGTGTAGCGCTGCAGTGCGGGCCGCGTCGCGGACACCCACAGCTTGGCATTGCGCTCCACTTCGTCTGCTTGCGTCGGGCCGAGCCCGAGCGCTTCGCATGACGCCTCGACGTCAGCGGCCAGATCGACCAGCGTCTGAACCAGCAATTCGCGCGTTTCGGTCAACTGGGGCATCGACAGTTCGGCCAGATCGAGGGGCGCATCCTTGCCGCCGTCGGACTTGGTTTCTGAGGGAGGCAGCAGTACAAGCACGCTGTAACCGTACCGAGGCCCGCTCGGCCGACTGCGGCGACTATCCTTACACCTCGTGATTACCCGTCTGTCCCACCTGTTCCTGCGTACCCTGCGTGACGATCCCTCGGACGCCGAAGTTGCCAGCCACAAACTGCTGGTTCGTGCCGGCTACGTGCGTCGTATCGCTCCAGGCGTCTACTCGTGGTTGCCGCTGGGATTGCGGGTGCTGCGCGAGGTAGAGCGTGTCGTTCGTGAAGAAATGAATGCAATTGGCGGACAGGAAATCCTGCTGCCTGCGCTGCTCCCGCGCGATCCCTACGAAGCGTCGAACCGCTGGACCGAGTACGGCCCCAACCTGTTCCGCCTCAAGGACCGCAAGGGCAACGACTACATGCTCGGCCCGACCCACGAGGAGCTCTTTGCTCTGACGGTCAAGGGTGAGTACAACTCCTACAAGGACTTCCCGGTCACCCTGTACCAGGTGCAGACCAAGTACCGCGACGAAGAGCGTCCGCGTGCCGGCATTCTGCGTGGCCGCGAGTTCCTCATGAAGGATTCCTACTCCTTCGACCTGACCGACGAAGGCCTGACGGAGTCGTACCAGGCGCATCGCGGCGCCTACGAGAAGATCTTCACGCGTCTGGGCGTCAAGTACGTCATCGTCTCGGCCACCTCCGGTGCGATGGGCGGCAGCGCGTCCGAGGAGTTCCTTGCCGAGAGCGAGATCGGCGAAGACACCTACGTCCGCTGCCTCGAATCCGGCTACGCCGCCAACGTCGAGGCCGTCAAGACTGTTGTTCCCGATTCGATTCCGTTCGACGGGCTGCCCGAAGCCAAGGTGTACGACACCGCGAACACACCCACCATCGACACCCTGGTGGACTGGGCGAACCGCGCTGATCTCGGCCGTACCGTCACCGCCGCCGACACTCTCAAGAACATCATGGTCAAGACCCGCCTGCCCGGCGGCGAGTGGGAACTGCTCGGTATCGGCATCCCCGGCGACCGTGAGGTCGACGAAAAGCGCCTCGAGGCTTCGCTGGAGCCGGCCGAGTTCGTGATGATCACCGAGACCGACTTCAAGAACAACCCGTTCCTGGCCAAGGGTTATATCGGCCCGAAGGCGCTGCAGGCCAACGGCGTTCGCTACCTTGTCGACCCGCGTGTCGTCGACGGCACCAGCTGGATCACCGGCGCCGACGAAGACGGCAAGCACGTGGTCGGCCTCGTTGCCGGTCGGGACTTCACCCCCGACGGAACCATCGAAGCCGCCGAGGTTCGTGACGGTGACGCCTCTCCGGATGGAGCCGGCACGCTGGTCTCGGCTCGCGGTATCGAGATCGGGCACGTCTTCCAGCTCGGCCGTAAGTACACCGACGTCTTCACCGTCGATGTCCTCGCCGAGAACGGCAAGCCCGTCCGCCCGACCATGGGGTCGTACGGCGTCGGCGTCTCGCGTCTGGTGGCCGTCATTGCCGAGCAGCATCACGACGAAAAGGGCCTGCGCTGGCCTGCCGAGGTTTCACCGGCCGACGTCTACCTCGTCATCGCGAACAAGGACGAGACCGCGCGCGAAGGCGCCGAAGGCCTCGCCGCGCAACTCGACCGTGCCGGACTCGAAGTAATCCTCGACGACCGCAAGGCATCGCCGGGCGTGAAGTTCAAGGACTCCGAGCTGATCGGCGTTCCGCTGATCGTTGTCGTCGGACGCGGTTGGGCCGACGGCAAGGTCGAAATTCGCGACCGCTTCACTGGCGAGAGCCGTGAGATCGACGCCGACTCGGCGATCGAGGAGATCATCAGCGCAGTTCGCGGCTGATTCGAATAGCTGTCCGGGCCGCCGCAGTCACCTTCCGAGGTGTCTGCGGCGGCCCTTCTTTTCTGCCACAATCGTGGCTATGGAACGCGAACCGGATTGGGCAGAAGTCGACGGCTATCTCGTTTCCACGTTGGTAGGTGAAGATCCGGTTCTCGACGCGGCACTCGCCGCCAATTCCGAGGCAGGTCTCCCGCCCATCGACGTGGCGCCGAACCAGGGCAAGCTCCTCAACCTTCTGGCGCGAATGTGCTTGGCGCGCAATGTTCTCGAGATCGGAACGCTCGGCGGATACAGCACGATCTGGCTCGCTCGCGCGGTCGGTCCCTCGGGCCAGGTCATCACGCTGGAATTCGATCCCACCCATGCGGATGTCGCTCGGGCAAATATCGATCGCGCCGAACTGGCTGACCGTGTCGACATCCGCGTCGGGGCCGCGCTCGACAGCCTCCCGTCGATCGCGAAGGAAGAGTTGGGACCTTTCGACTTGGTCTTCATCGACGCCGACAAGGAGAACAACACCGAGTACGTGCGGTGGGCGTTGGCCCTTTCGCATCCCGGAACCGTCATCATCGTGGACAACGTGGTGCGTGGGGGACATGTGTCCAACCCGGATATCGACGACGAGCGCGTCAAAGCGAGTCGAGCGGTGTTGGAGATGATCGCGGCCGAGCCGAAACTCGACGGCACCGCCATTCAAACCGTGGGTTCGAAGGGATGGGACGGGTTTGCCGTTGCAGTAGTGAACGAGTGAGCGCAGACTCGAAGCGGTGAGGATGCTGGGGGCAGCAAAGGCGGCATGGCGATGGGTGCGCAGTGCTCCCGGTACCTACGTCTGGTTGCTGGCCCTGCTGTTCACCACGCTCTTCCTTCGGCATCTGCCCGACAATGTCGAGGAGCGTTTTCTCGGCAAGCGCTCGACCAATCTGCATCACCTGGCCGAAGACCCGCTGCGAGTCCTGTTCTCGAGTGCCTTCTGGCTCGAAGGTGGCGGTTGGTTGGGATACCTGGTTCTCTTCACCATCTTTCATGCAACGGCTGAGCGTTGGCTCGGGACGTGGCGGTGGCTGTGTGTTGTCGTCATCGCCCACGTCGGAGCCACGTACATCAGCGAAGGTGTTCTGTACGAAGGTATTCGGCACGGATACGTGGCGGAGTCGGCGGTCAACACTCTCGACGTGGGTGTGAGCTACGGTCTGGCCGGCATCATGGGGATTCTGGTGTACCGCATCGTCGATCCGTGGCGATACGTCTATCTCGCGGGGTTGCTGCTCTTCTATGGTGTACCTCTGATTTTCGCCACCAATTTCACCGCCATCGGCCACATGTCTGCGTTGTTGCTCGGGTTGGCGTGCTACCCGATCACGCGTGCTCGGGCGGGCACGTGGAATCCGATGGACCTGTGGCATTCGCGAAGAATCGCAGGTCTTCCATGAATCGCACCGCGGAAAGTTACCCGCTGGTAGTTTAGCGTCATCGACGAAAGGTAATGACGTGTCTGGCACCGATGGATTGCTCTTCAACCCCCATACTTACGACCCCGCTCAGTTCGATCCGGAGACCCGCCGTTTGCTGCGAGCCACCATCGAATGGTTCGAGAGCCGCGGTAAGAAGCAACTGCTTCAGGACGACCTCGACGCCGTGTGGGTCTCCGACTTTCTCGAATTCGTCGGCAAGGAGAAGTTGTTCGCGACGTTCCAGACTCCGGCGGCATTCGCCGACGGTGACGAGAACCGTCGTTGGGACGGTGCCCGCAACGCGGCCTTGAGTGAGATCTTCGGTTTTTACGGACTCGCTTACTGGTACGCCTGGCAGGTCACGATCCTCGGACTCGGACCGATCTGGATGAGTGACAACGACGCTGCGAAGAAGCGTGCAGCGCAGGAACTTGCCGACGGTGGTGTCATGGCGTTCGGGCTGTCCGAGCGCGACCACGGCGCCGACGTGTACTCCACCGACATGCTCCTCACTCCCACCGACGGCGACGTCGCCTTCCGCGCGAGCGGCGAGAAGTACTACATCGGAAACGGCAACGTAGCCGGAATGGTGTCTGTGTTCGGGCGTCGTACCGACGTCGAGGGCCCCGAAGGCTACGTGTTCTTTGTCGCCGACAGTGCACATCCGAACTATCAGCTCGTGGACAACGTCCTGCGCGGGCAGATGTATGTCAGCAATTTCCGCCTCGACGATTACCCGGTGCGCGAGGAAGACATTCTGCACACCGGCGTCGCCGCATTCGAGGCCGCGCTCAACACGGTCAACGTCGGAAAGTTCAACCTCTGCACCGGCTCCATCGGCATCACCGAGCATGCGTTCTTCGAGGCAATAACTCACGCGCAGAATCGAATTCTGTACGGCAATCCCGTCACGGATTTTGCCCACGTTCGCGCCGCCTTCGTCGACGCGTACTCACGTCTGATCGCGATGAAGCAGTTCAGTGCGCGGGCGGTCGACTACTTCCGCAGCGCCAGCCTCGAGGACCGTCGCTACCTGCTGTTCAATCCCATGACCAAGGCCAAGGTCACCTCCGAAGGTGAGAAGGTGGTCGGGTTGCTGCACGATGTGATCGCAGCCAAGGGATACGAGAAGTCAACGTACTTCCGCGAGGCAGCGCAGATGATCGGCACGCTGCCCAAGCTCGAGGGCACCGTCCACGTCAACGTCGGCCTGATTCTCAAGTTCTTGCCGAACTATCTGTTCAACTCGGCGCAGTTCCCGGAGATCGTCACGCGCGACGACGCCGCCGACGACGAGTTCTTCTGGAACCAGGGGCCTACCCGCGGGGCTGCGAAGATTCAGTTCCACGAGTGGAAGCCCGTCTACGAGAAGCACTCTTCGATTCCGAACGTCGCCCGTTTTTACGAGCAGGCGATCGCGCTCACCGAATTGCTCACTGCTGCAGCGCCGGACGCGCAGCAGCAGAAGGATCTCGATTTCATGCTCAACGTCGGGCACCTGTTCTCTCTCGTCGTCTACGGTCATCTGATTCTCGAACAGGCCGAGATCAGCGGGCTCGACGCCGACGTTGTCGATCAGATCTTCGACTTCCAGATTCGTGACTTCTCGGGATACGCGATCGCGCTGCACGGAAAGCCGTCGTCGACACCCGAGCAGCAGAAGTGGGCCCTGGCCGCGGTGCGGAAGCCTGTTGTCGACAGTGAACGCTTCGACCGGGTGTGGCAGCAGGTCAAGGCGTACGACGGTGCATACGAGATGCGCGCATGACCGCGCCGGTGACGCGCGAGCAGTTGATGGCCGTCGTGGAGGGATCCCCGAAAGCCGTCGGCGCGCATGACCGCTCGACCTGGGTGGCCCTGTTTGCCGGCGACGGACAGGTCAACGACCCTGTAGGTTCACGTCCGCACAACGGTCAGGCGGCGATCGAGAGTTTCTACGACACGTTCATCGCCCCCAATTCGATCACCTTCCATGTCGAGCGCGACATCGTGTGCGGCCGGACGGTGTGGCGCGATCTGAGCCTCGCTACCGAGATGTCGACCGGAGTCGTTCTCGACGTTCCGATGCACTTGCGCTACGACTTGGTGGGGGAGCCCGATTCCTTGCGGATCGGAACCCTCTACGCGCATTGGGAATTGGCGACGATGTTGAGCCAGCTCGCGACTGCTGGTGTGGCGGGGGTGAAGGCGGCCGCGAAGTTGACGCCGCAGTTGCTCTCGAACCAGGGGATCGGCGGGGCGCTCGGGTTCTCGCGCGGCATCTTCGGCGTCGGAGACAAAGGCAAGAAGGCAGCGTCGCGGTTCCTCGATGCGGCCGCTGTCGGCCGAACGCCGCCGGTACCCGTCGAGCTTCCGGCGGGGACGCAGTTGTCCAACGCTGATGTCAACGCTCTGCTCACCGGCGTGACGAAGAGCAAGATGCTGGTTGCCGGTCGCACCGTGACGGCGAGCGTCATCGTGTGCGGGGAACCGGCCATCGCATTGTTCGGCTTCGAGGCGAGCGGTCATCGACTCAATCGGGTGCGTTTCTTCACCGAGAGCTGACATAGAGCCCTCCACATGCAGGTCAGGCTCGGCGCGCCACTCCGGCGCGCCGAGCCTTCGCTTTTCTGAGAATTGTCAGATCGCCCCGAGATCCGCAGACAGCCAGTGCTGCGGATTCATGTAGATCGCTACCTGTTCGCCCAACTGCGATCGCGCGAATTCGAGATACCCGTCGACCTTGTCCGGAGCCAGGTAACGCCGCGAGACTTCGACCAGCATCTCGTCGGTGCCCGGAACGATCTTGTCGACGGATCCGCTGACGCTGACGTAACGGATTGTCGGATCGAGCCTTTCGGCCATCAACGAGAAATGCCCGGCCGACTCGATGAGTCGTGCCTTTCGCGAATCCTTGCCCGTGAGGATCCATGGTTTGCCACCGGGTGAGTACAGGTACCAGATCGGGACGGTCAACGGACCGCGCTCGGTGCCGTCCGCCACGGACAGCGCCCCGATGTGGGGTTCGGCCAGGAACTGTTCACGCTCATTTTCGGAGAGTGCCATTCCTCGAGATTACCGCGACGTTTGACATGGCGTTGTGACTCCGTACACAATCGATGTGCTCATTATGAACAGGCGTTCGCAATGCGAACACGTTTCGATCCGAACTACTGGATCCCAACCGGTCGCGAACGCCCACAAGCAGTGAATGTCGAGGATCCGATGACCGCACATACGCAGTCGAGTTCAATCACCGGTTCGCCTGGGGCGCGTGCCGCAATGTGGGTAGCACCGTTGTGTTGGATCGCTGTGCTTCTGGACGGATTCGACCTGGTCGTACTCGGCGCGGTCATTCCTTCGCTTCTCGACTACGACGCGTGGGGTTTGAGTACCGGCACGATTACGATGATCTCGACCTTCGGGCTCATCGGCATGACCATCGGCGCCCTCGTCATCGGCACTCTCACCGACGTCATCGGTCGACGCCGCGCGCTGCTGTACGCCGTTGCCGCATTCTCGATTCTGACTCTGTTGTGCGCAATTGCGCCCAATCCGTTCATCTTCGGGCTGCTGCGCTTCTTTGCCGGTGTGGGGCTGGGTGGCGCCCTACCGACGGCATTGGCTCTGGTCAACGAATTCTCGAAGAAACAAGGCGGTGGATCTGCGTCGACCATGCTGATGACCGGCTACCACGTCGGCGCCGTTGCCACCGCAGCGCTGGCGCTCGTC
The DNA here is from genome assembly GCF_029457415.1 of Rhodococcus sp. RCBS9. Classification (NCBI taxonomy): domain Bacteria; kingdom Bacillati; phylum Actinomycetota; class Actinomycetes; order Mycobacteriales; family Nocardiaceae; genus Rhodococcus; species Rhodococcus sp. RCBS9. The sequence continues at coordinate 5,313,405 of NZ_CP120422.1, forward strand.
GTGATCGAACCTTTCGGTTGGCGAGCGATGTTCGTTGTCGGCGCACTTCCTGCCGTCGCCCTGATTCCACTCATGTTGCGGTATCTGCCGGAATCCCCGTCGTACCTTCTCGCTCACGGAAAGCGTGCCGAAGCCGAGGAAATCGCTGCCCGTTACGGAGTCGAACTCGAGATTGCGCCCACGTCCGAAGTTGAGCGCGCCGAAGCCGCCAATCCCGTTCGCGCACTGTTCTCTTCGAAGTTCCTGCGCAACAGCATCGCCATCTGGATCACCAGTTTCATGGGCTTGCTGCTCGTCTACGGATTGAACACGTGGCTTCCGACGATCATGCGTGAGGCCGGTTACAACCTCGGGGCGTCGTTGACGTTCCTTCTGATCCTCAATGCCGGCGCCGTCGTCGGGCTGTTGATCGCCGGGGGCGTCGCGAACAAGATCGGCCCGCGGACTGCAGCCATCGTGTGGTTCGCCGGAGCTGCACTGTTCCTGGCGCTTCTGAGTGTGAAGGTGTCGTTCGGAATCTACGTGATGGTCTTCCTCGCCGGATGCTTCGTATTCAGTGCGCAGGTACTGGTCTACGCCTTCACGAGCGCCAATCACCCACCTCAGATTCGCGCGACCGCGCTCGGATGGTCGGCAGGTGTCGGCCGGGTCGGTGCGATCTGTGGCCCGATCCTGGGCGGAGTCCTCCTGGGTGCGGGTTACGCCGTGCCGTGGGGCTTCTACGCTTTCGCGCTCGTCGGACTGCTCGGAGCAATTTCGATCTCCTGCACACGGGTGCGCATCTGAAATACCAGTTTCGCTGGTTGGCGTGCTACTGCTATCGTAAAACATGAGTATGAAGAGTAGCGCTATCGTCGCGCCGCAGGAACCGCTACCGATGCCATCGTCTCGATCCGGTTTGTGGTGGGGCTTGCTCGGTGTGCTGGCGTTCTCGTTCACCGTTCCGCTCACGAGGGTCGCCGTCGCGGATCTCGACCCCCTGTTCGTCGGTGCGGGCCGCGCTGTCGTTGCCGGGGCCCTTGCGATTGTGATGCTGTCGGTTACTCGCGCGACGCTTCCGACGCTTCGGCAGTGGTTTCGCATCGCACTCGTGACTGTTGGTGCGGTACTGGGGTTTTCACTGTTCACCACGTTTGCGTTGCAGACATCGCCGGCGAGTCACGCGGCAGTCGTGATCGGGCTACTCCCCGCTGCGACCGCGGTATTTGCCGTCGTCCGAGGAAAAGAGCGTCCCAGTAAGGGATTCTGGTGGGCAAGCGCCGCCGGCGCGGTATCGGTCGTAGGGTTCGTGGCGATTGCAAACGGCGGACTCGGCTCGTTTCATCTCGCTGATCTTCTTCTGTTCGCCGCGGTGGTGTGTGCAGCGCTGGCATATTCGGAAGGTGCGTTGCTAGCCCGCGAGATCGGGTCGTGGCAGACGATTGCCTGGGCATTGATTCTCGGACTGCCGGTCACGATTGCGTTGACGGTGGCGTCCATGGCCCAGGCTCCGGTCTCTGCCGATGTGAATTCGTGGCTTTCGTTTGCCTACCTGGGATGCGTGAGTATGTTTCTCGGGTTCTTTCCTTGGTACCGGGGTCTGGCGATCGGTCCCATTTCCACTGTGAGCCAAACACAGTTGGTTCAACCGGTGCTCAGCATTGCCTGGTCGGCGCTGATACTCGGTGAGACGTTGTCACCCTCGATCGTGGCCGGCGGTGTCGTCGTCATCGGGTGTGCCTGGCTTGCCCTGAAGGCGCGAGTGGCAGCGCCGCGTGCTGTGCCGGCACGCGACGCGACCACTGCTACTGATGAATCAGAAAAGCGGGCCGCCACCGAAGGCACTGCGGTGTGACGCCGGTTGTTTCCCGTTGGCGTCGGTGATTCCGTACTCGACGGCCGTCTCGGCGGTGATCAGTGTGTGACCGCTGCGCGCGTTCACTTCTGGATCGTTGGCCAATGCAGTGATGACTTGGCCGACGAATTCCGGGGTTTCGGCCTCGGCCAGTGAGAAGCCTTCGAAGCTCTCGATCCCACTCGCCTCCATCCGCTCGTTGCGGATCAACCCGAGCCAGAAGGAAAGTGCGGTGACGCCGGTCCCCTTCAATTCGACAGCCATGTCCGCGGCCATCTTGTCCAAACCTGCCTTCGACATCCCGTACAGCACAGAGTGCAGGTACCCGCGGGTGCCGAACGACGAGATGTTGCCGATCACTCCACTGCCCCGGGGAACCATCAACTTCGCCGCTTCCACCGAAGCAACGTAGTGGGCGCGCAGTCCGATTCCGATCAGCGAATCCCAATCGTCGATCGGCCTCTTCCAGAACGGATCGGCGAAGCCTGCATAACCCGCCGGGTTTGCCCAGACGTTGTTGACCAGAAGATCGAGGCGGCCTGACTGTTCCTCGGCGATGCGTGCAAACAGGTCGACGATCTGTTGATCGTCGGCGTGATCGCACTGCACGGCAATGCCGTGACCACCGCGCTCGGTGATCTCGGCTGCGGTGCGATCGAGTGGGCCGTCGTCGCCGACGGTCCCTCGGGCCGTCACGTACACCGTCCATCCGTCGCTTCCCAGCGCGAGGGCAATGCCCTTGCCGACGCTCCGGCTGGCACCGGTTACGAGCGCAACTTTTCCGTTCGTCGTCATCGCGGCCCACCCAACGAACCCTCGGCGATGTCAGCGTCCGGGGAAAGGGGAGTGGTGATCGACCACGTCTCCGTGAAATGGCATTGACTCATTTTCCACATACCGTCCTCGATCACGTACTTGTCGTCGTATTCGCCGGTCATCAACTTCTCGGTGCGCCCGACGGTGTCGATCTGGCGGAACTGCAGAGCCCATCGCCCCACCGCCGACGTCTCCGAGGTCAGTGTGATGTCGGGATGCAATCCGTGATGCATGTCGAGGACCGCGTACCGGCCGTCGACCTTGCGAAGAGCGATCTTCTCGAAGATGTCCGCCATCGGCCCCGCGTCGTCGAAGGCGCCGAGGCGGCCGTAGTCGATCGACGCTCCGGAACGGATGAAGCTGTTGCGGAACCCAACTGGATCCTTGGCATCACATGCTCGCCAGTAGCCGTGCTTGAGCTTCTTGATTTCCTCGATCTGTTCGAGCGCGTCGAGGCGTTGTGCGAGATCCAACGTCGGTCCTTTTCGTCTGGGTTTCCCGGAGACATGTCGGATCGACTGTAGGGTGTCCTCAGTCACATGTGTGTAGTTTTTCCCAGTGACCGGTCAGGAATCGGTGTCGGTTTCGCTCGAGGATTCGTCGCCGGTGAGCGTGATCGCAGTCGAGTCGCTGAAGACGCTGCCCCAGAGCTCGCCGAGGGCTGGATCTTCTTCGGCGTGTTCGGGCGCCATCATTGCGAGCAGATTGTTGATCAGCATCCCGTTCGCGATGAACAAACGCGCTTGCTCGGGTGTGCAACCGGTGCGCTCGCGCAGCAAGGTGTAGATGCCGGACATGGCGTTCCGGGAGACGGCGGCGACATCATCGGTGCTGGTGGCGAAGCCGTGCAACATGACAAGCAGTAGATCTCGGTCGAGAACCAGCTCGCCGTAGGCGGATCCGAGTTCGGCCCAGAACTGCGGATTGCTCGGATCGATCGTGACCGTATCCAATTTGTCGTTGAAGGTGCGGACGATTTCGTCGAGCGCGCGCGTGAACACTGCGTGGAACAAATCTGCCTTGGTTCCGAACATGCGCACGACGTAGGGCTGCGAGACACCGGCTTCCTTGGCGACGGCGTCCGTACTGGTCCCCGAGTATCCACCCTTTGCGAATGCTCGCGTTGCCGCGGCAAGGACCAACGCGCGACGTTCCGGTGCGCTCATCCTGCGGGTACGTGGTTCAGCTGCACCGATCGACATGTTGACACGTTATCACCGGATAGCTTAGTTTCGACCTAAGTAATCATTCGATGCCTTAAGGCACCTTCACTCGAGGAATCACGATGACCGTTTTGACGAAGTCCGGATCGGACGCCGCATCCGGGTCGGAAAGCAGTGGAGGACGTAAGGTTCCGATCGCGATAGCGATGGTTGCTGCCTCTCTGCCCATGTTCATGGCCACCCTCGACAACCTCGTGATGACGAGCGCGCTGCCGGTGATCGAGAAGGAGCTGAATGCGTCCGTCGGGCAACTTCAGTGGTTCATGAATGCGTACACGCTCTGCTTTGCGACGCTGATGCTTTCGGCGACGACGCTCGGCGATCGGTGGGGGCGCCGCAAGATGTTCGTATTCGGGATCGGGCTGTTCACGGCGGCGTCGATTGCTTCGGCGTTGTCGACGACACCGAGCCTGCTGATCGCGGCCCGAGCTTTTCAGGGCGCCGGCGCTGCCGCGATCATGCCGCTCTCACTCACTCTCCTCGTGGCAGCGGTACCGGAAGCCAAGCGCGCCATGGCAATCGGCGTGTGGGGTGGAGTCTCCGGGCTGGGAATCGCGATGGGTCCGGTTGTCGGTGGAGCAGTAGTCGACGGGTTCTCATGGCAGGGCATCTTCTGGATAAACGTGCCGGTTGCGATCGTCGCTGTTCCTCTCGCGTTGTACGCGCTGCGCGAATCGACCGGTCGCACACAGCCTCTCGACCTTCCCGGTGTCGCACTCGCCGGACTCGGTGTGTTCCTGGCGGTGTGGGGGATCGTTCACGGCAACGACGACGGCTGGGGATCGCTTGGAGTAGTTGCGTCGTTGGTCGGGTCCGCAGTCGCGTTGGCACTGTTCGTTCTTCGCGAGATGAAGACCTCGCATCCGGTGATGCCCCTACGTCTGTTCCGTTCACGCAGCTTCTCGATGGCGAACGTCATCGGCTTGACCTTCTCGATCGGAATCTTCGGGGCGGTGTTCCTGCTCTCGCAGTACCTCCAGATCGTGATGGGCTACAGCCCGTTCCAAGCAGGCCTGCGGACGCTTCCGTGGACGGCAGCGCCGATGATCTTCGCGCCTCTCGCCGGTTTTCTGGCGCCGAAGGTCGGGCTCCGTTCGCTTCTGCTGACCGGTCTGTTGCTCCAGGCCGGAGCATTGTTCTGGTTGGCAGCGTTGATCGGTCCCGACGTGACGTACGAGTCGCTGGTTCCGGCTCTACTGATGGCGGGAATCGGCATGGGCTTGACCTTCGCGCCGAGCTCGACGGCGGTACTCGTCGACATGGACGAGCCTGATCACGGAACGGCCAGTTCGACCAACTCGACGCTTCGCGAGATCGGTGTTGCACTGGGAATCGCGGTTCTCACTGCGGTCTTCCTTGCCGCCGGCGGTGCCCTCACGCCACTCGGTTACGGAGATGCGCTGACACCTGCACTGCGCGTCGGCGGTTGCTTCGTATTGGTTGCGGTTGTCGCGGCGTGGTTCGTGCCCTCGCATCGCAAGGCCTGAGCACTGCTGTGCGCCTTTATTAACCGCCGGGGGTTAATAAAGGCGCACAGCAGTTACGAAGCCGGGTCCCCCGGGAACGCTGAGGTGGCCGGAGCGGTTCCCAGCGCGGACCGCCATCCGGCACCGCGGATAGCCGCATCGGTCAGGCCGTCGATTCCGAATGTGCGGAGTTGGTCGGTATCGACCTGTTCGACGAATGCCCGGTAGGTCACGGCGGTGTCGGATTCGATCTGTGCTGCCAGCTGTGCCGCGGAAACGGCGTCCGTCACCGGAAACGGGACTTCGTAGGCTGCCGCGGCTGTCGGCGGGGTCACGCCCGCGTCGGTCGACAGGGCAACCAGCGCATCACGTCGTGCGCGGTGCGCTGCTGTGTGCGTGGCAACCTCGTTGACACGGGCAGGATTCGAAAACGCGGCAACCACTCCGTAAGCGAAGATCGCGGCATTCTCTGATTCGATTGCGGTCAGCAAGGCAGAACTCTCGGATCGACGGGTGTGCGAAGTGATCACGGAAGCAACACCGCAACCTGAGTCGAGCACGACGCGCTGATCGAACCGAGCAGGCCCGCGCGATAGCCGGACATCGTCCGAGCGAGATCCGCGGCACTGCGCGCCGAATCGGCCAGCGAGGTACTCAAGGTTTCGACGCCCGTAGGAGCGTTTGCGACCGAGGTCGACGGGGGCGCTGTGGTCGCAGAGGCGCCGCTGCCCGCTGCTCGCGCAATCTCGGCGTCGAGTTCGAGTGCATGCGCTGTGCGTTCGGCGCTGATCGTGGTCAGTGATGCCGACTTGTCCGGTGCGAGTGCGATGGCGGCGGTTGCGGCTGCCGCGTCGGAGCGGGCTCGACCGGCCTGAGCCGTCAGCTGGTCGACTTCTGCAGCCGCCTCCGCTGTGCCGTTGTCGGTGCAGGCGGACAACGAGAAGGCAGCAGCGCCCAACGCTGCTGTTCCCGTCATCTTGAGCGCACTCCGCCGGGAGAGTGGGGTAGTAGTCATGGGCGTCAGCACCAGTCCATCGTGCCAGGTGGTCGGCCGATCGTTCGAATCCGCGGCACGTGTTCAAGTGTGACGTGCGTCGGGCACTCTGGTCACGGAGACGCGCAATGAGCGGTACTCTTGGATGCTTGCAGCATGTGGCACCTGGTGTCTTTTCATGCTCGCAGCCGCCCACGTCGACAGTCGACACAAGTCGGACAATCGACGACAACTGAAATGAGGAGTTCGCGAGATGCCGGTGCCATCCAGGGAGAGGGTGATCGAGCTGATCTCCGAACTCGTGCACGCCCAGGGTTATGACGTCGAAGACGTTGTCGTGACCAGTGCGGGCAAGCACAGCGCGGTGCGCATCATGGTCGACAGCGATGCCGGGATCGAGCTCGATGCCGCCGCGGAGATCAGCAGACTCGTTTCGGAACTTTTCGACACCCTCGAGGAAATCGGTGAAACGCCGTACACCCTCGAGGTGACCTCCCCGGGAATTGACCGCCCACTGACGCTCGATCGTCACTGGCGTCGGGCTCGCGGACGTAAAGCGCGAATCGATCTGGCCGGCGAGACCGTGGTGGGCCGAATCGGAACGATGAACGACGATTCCGTGGCGGTTGTCATCGGTGGCCGTGGCGGACTGACCGTGCGCGAGATTGCACTGGGCGACGTTCAGAAGGCTGTAGTACAGGTGGAATTCTCGAAGCCCAGTGAGGCGGAGTTGGAACTCGCGGGCGGCATCCCGGAGGGGCGCGCAGTTCCTTCGGATGCGGTTGACCTCACCGAGGACTCGGGCGTGGACAGTGTCGAAGACGACGAAGCAGAATTAGAAGACGTAGAAAACGAAGAAGGGTTCGACAAGTGAATATCGACATTGCAGCGTTGCGAGCGATCGAAGCCGAAAAAGGTGTCTCGATCGAAACTGTGATCGCCACGATCCAGACCGCACTGCTGACGGCGTACCGCCACACCGAGGGGCACAAGCAGAACGCTCGGATCGATGTCAACATCAAGACCGGTTCGGTGCGAGTGATGGCGCACGACACCGATGCCGACGGCAACATGATCGGGGAGGAGTGGGACGACACTCCCGAGGGATTCGGACGCATCGCGGCGACCACCGCACGCCAGGTCATCCTGCAGCGTCTGCGCGACGCCGAGCACGAGCGCAGTTTCGGTGAGTTCTCGACCCATGAGGGTGAAATCGTCGGCGGTGTCATTCAGCGTGACACGCGTGCGAATTCCCGCGGAATGGTCGTCGTCCGAATCGGCAGCGAATCCAATGGCGCCGAAGGATTGTTGCCGCCTGCAGAACAGGTTCCCGGCGAGAACTACGAGCACGGTGAGCGCATCAAGTGCTACGTCGTCGGAGTTGCTCGCGGAGCCCGCGGCCCACAGATCACCCTCTCGCGGACCCACCCGAACCTGGTTCGCAAGTTGTTCGCACTCGAGGTTCCAGAGATTGCGGACGGCAGCGTCGAGATCATCAACGTCGCGCGCGAAGCGGGGCATCGTTCCAAGATCGCCGTCGCCTCACGTGTGCAGGGGCTCAACGCAAAGGGTGCATGCATCGGCCCGATGGGTCAGCGCGTCCGCAACGTCATGAGCGAACTCGCGGGGGAGAAGATCGACATCATCGACTTCGACGAAGATCCCGCGACGTTTGTGGGCAACGCACTTTCCCCGTCGAAAGTGGTCTCCGTCACTGTCGTCGATCCCGAGGCTCGTGCGGCCCGTGTCATCGTGCCCGATTTCCAGCTTTCGTTGGCCATCGGAAAAGAGGGTCAAAATGCCCGCCTGGCTGCGCGGTTGACGGGTTGGCGTATCGACATTCGTAGCGATGCGGCACCCGTTGGCGACGCGTCCGACCGGCCCGCCACGTCCAACGGATAACGGTGGAATGCAGTGATCGAGACGGTTCGGCGGTAGAGTGGACAATGGTTCGACGTGAGTCCTCGGATTCTGCGCGCGTGAAACCCGGTTCGCCGGTCAGAACGTGTGTGGGATGCAGGGAACAAGGGTCGGCTGTCGATCTGTTGAGGGTCGTGGTTGGTGAGCAGGGGCCGGAGGGTTCCCCGCTCGTCCCCGACGTATCGCGAAGACTCCCCGGTCGAGGTGCATGGCTGCACCTGGATCCGAGTTGTCTGAGCCTGGCAGAGCGGCGCCGAGCATTCAGCAGAGCACTGCGAGTGTCCGGAAATCTGGACACGTCCGCTGTCGACCAGCTGGTCGACGCAGTTCACACAAAAGCAGTACCTCTCGAGAAGAACAGGCACAAGCACTCATGAGCACACCGTGAAGCACCAACGATGAACGTCCATCGGCGATAACCCGAGGTCGTGCGGGACCCACATCTGTGGGATGCCTCCTGCTCGACCTCATCAGTGAGGAGAGCAGTGGCAGGCAAGGCCCGCGTGCACGAGTTGGCTAAAGAACTCGGTGTCACCAGCAAGGAACTACTCGCAACGCTCAAGGAGCAAGGCGAGTTCGTGAAGTCTGCGTCATCCACAGTGGAGGCGCCCGTCGCCCGTCGTCTGCGGGAGTCATTCCCGTCGGCAGGCGGAGCAGAAACCAAGTCCGAGACCGGCGCAGCCGCTCCGGCGGCTCGCCCCGCGGCAAAGCCCGGCGCACCGTCGCCGTCGGCTGCAAAGCCTGGCGCACCGCGTCCCGGCCCCAAGCCGGCCGCACCCGCACCGGCTGCTCCCGCAGCTCCGGCCCCGGCAGCCCCCGCGGCTCCCGCAGCCGCTGCTCCGGCAGCACCGTCAGCGCCGGTCCCCACACCGACGTTCAACGCTCCGAAACCAGCACAGCCGGCACGTCCGGCTCCGGCTGCTCCCGCAGCGTCGGCACCGGCAGCCCCCGCGGCTCCGGCCGCACCGTCCACCGGCGCAAAGCCCGGCGGACCGCGTCCGGGACCGAAGGCACCTCGCGTCGGTAACAACCCGTACTCCTCGGCACCCGCCGAGCGTCCGGCACCTCGTCCGGCTCCCGGCGCACCGCGTCCGGGCGCAGGTCAGGGCGGTTCTCGTCCGGCTCCGGGTCAGGGCGGTCCCCGTCCGGCTCCCGGTCAGGGTGGACCTCGTCCGGCTCCGGGTCAGGGCGGTCCCCGTCCGGCTCCCGGCCAGGGTGGACCCCGTCCGCCTGCAGGTCAGGGCGGACCCCGTCCCAGCCCCGGCTCCATGCCTCCTCGCCCGAACCCGGGTGCAATGCCTGCTCGTTCCGCTCGTCCCGCGCCCGGTGGCGGCGGACGTCCGGGTCGTCCCGGTGGCGCTCCCGGTGGTCGTCCGGGTGGCGGCGGCGGTGGATACCGCGGTGGCGGCGCTCCCGGCGCCGGTGCTGGTGCAGGTGCTCCCGGTGGAGCAGCTCCGGCCGGTGGATTCCGCGGTCGTCCCGGCGGCGGTGGCCGTCCCGGTCAGCGCGGCGCAGCGGCAGGTGCATTCGGTCGTCCCGGCGGAGCAGTTCGCCGTGGACGTAAGTCGAAGCGGGCGAAGCGCGCCGAGTACGAAAGCATGCAGGCTCCCGCAGTCGGCGGCGTCAGGCTGCCACGCGGCAACGGCGAGACCATCCGTCTCGCTCGCGGCGCATCTCTGTCGGACTTCGCGGACAAGATCGACGCGAACCCCGCAGCACTCGTGCAGGCGTTGTTCAACCTCGGTGAGATGGTCACGGCAACTCAGTCGGTCAACGACGAGACGCTGGAGCTGCTCGGCGGCGAAATGAACTACGTCGTGCAGGTCGTCAGCCCGGAGGACGAGGATCGCGAGCTGCTCGACAGCTTCGACCTCACCTACGGCGAGGACGCCGGCGGAGAAGAGGACCTCGAGTCCCGTCCGCCTGTGGTCACCGTCATGGGCCACGTCGACCACGGTAAGACCCGTCTGCTCGACGTGATCCGTAAGGCGAATGTCCGTGAGGGCGAAGCCGGCGGCATCACGCAGCACATCGGTGCCTACCAGGTGCTGACCGAGCTCGAGGGCAACGAGCGTCTCGTGACGTTCATCGACACCCCCGGTCACGAGGCCTTCACGGCCATGCGTGCTCGTGGTGCCAAGGCCACCGACCTCGCGATCCTTGTTGTCGCAGCCGACGACGGCGTCATGCCGCAGACGGTGGAAGCGATCAACCACGCCCAGGCGGCCGACGTGCCGATCGTGGTCGCGGTGAACAAGATCGACAAGGAAGGCGCGAACCCGGACAAGATCCGGCAGCAGCTCACCGAGTACGGACTGGTGGCCGAGGAGTACGGCGGAGACACCATGTTCGTCGACATCTCGGCGAAGCAGGGTCTCAACATCGACGCACTGCTCGAAGCAGTGCTGTTGACGGCCGACGCTTCCCTGGATCTGCGCGCCAACCCGGACATGGACGCTCAGGGTGTTGCCATCGAGGCGCACCTCGACCGTGGCCGCGGCCCCGTCGCTACCGTGCTCATTCAGCGCGGAACGCTGCGGGTCGGCGACTCGATCGTTGCCGGCGATGCTTACGGCCGCGTCCGCCGCATGGTGGACGAGCACGGTCAGGACGTCCACGAGGCACTGCCTTCACGTCCGGTCCAGGTCATCGGCTTCACGTCGGTCCCCGGTGCAGGCGACAACCTGCTCGTGGTCGACGAGGACCGTATCGCTCGTCAGATCGCGGACCGTCGCAACGCACGTAAGCGCAACGCGCTTGCAGCGAAGAGTCGTAAGCGCATCAGCCTCGACGATCTCGATGCAGCTCTGAAGGAACATTCACAGCTGAACTTGATCCTCAAGGGTGACAACTCGGGAACCGTGGAGGCCCTCGAAGAGGCTCTCCTCGGAATTCCGATCGACGACGAGGTGCAGTTGCGCGTCATCGACCGCGGTGTCGGTGGCATCACGGAGACCAACGTCAACCTGGCTGCTGCGTCCAACGCGATCATCATCGGCTTCAACGTCCGCGCCGAAGGCAAGGCAACGGAGCTGGCGAACCGCGAGGGCGTCGACATTCGCTACTACTCGGTGATCTACCAGGCCATCGACGAGGTCGAAAAGGCACTCAAGGGTCTGCTCAAGCCGGTGTACGAAGAGGTCGAGCTGGGCAAGGCAGAGATCCGCGCCATGTTCCGTTCGTCCAAGATCGGCAACATTGCCGGTTGCTTGGTCACGTCGGGCAGCATCCGTCGCAACGCCAAGGCACGTCTCATCCGCGACAGCAAGGTCATCGCCGAGACGGTCACCATCTCCTCGCTCAAGCGGGAGAAGGAAGACGCTACCGAGGTTCGCGAAGGCTACGAATGTGGTTTGACCGTAACCTATTCCGATATCAAGATCGGTGACGTTCTCGAGTGCTACGAGCTTCGCGAGAAGCCGCGCGACTGATTATGTCGACACGGGCGTTGGGGCGGACGCACGTGAGTACTAGCTGACATGGACTCTCTCGGACTTGAACATACAAGTCCGAGAGAGTCCATTCGGCTCTGTATAGGGGGAAAATGTTTGTAGGGGCACTGGAGTTCGACATCCTTTTCGGCGATGTCCACTCACTCAAGGAAAAGCGTTCGATGCTGTCGCCGATCCTGGCGGAACTCCGTCGATTCGGTGTGAGTGCAGCGGAGGCGGGGGAGCAGGGACGCCTGCGTCGTGCGCTCGTGGGCGTCGGTGTGGTCAGTTCGTCCGTCGATCACCTGCACGACGTTCTCGATCATTGTGAGCGGGCGGTCGCCGACCGTCCGGAGATTCAGTTGCTGGCTGTGCGAAGGCGAATTTTCGGCCCGGAAGACTGAGCGTCACCGATCTGTGTCGCTTAGCCACTCTTCCAGACGCCGTAACGAATCGAGTTCGTCGGCAAGGGATTCGGTGGCTTCGGGTCCAACTGTGGCGGTGTTTGTGCTCACGCTCGACACATGCGACAACTGTGGAGTTCGACGACGGCCCTGGCGGCGGTGGCTCGTGGTCGAAGACCTCTACCGATGGTGATTTGGTTGCCGGGTAGCCGATGGACGAGACTGTTGTCGGTAATAATTCTTGTTAACCAGAACTTTGATCGATCGAGTCACCTCGATTCGAGTGGCCAGGTAGAGGAGACTGACAGTCATGGTAGATCCAGCCCGGGCACGCAAGTTGGCAAAGCGTATCGGAACCATCGTCGCGACCGCGATCGATCACGAGATCAAGGATCCGCGACTCGCATTCGTGACCATCACGGACACCAAGGTCACCAACGATCTGCACGACGCGACGGTGTACTACACAGTCATGGGCGAGAAGGTCGATTCCGCACCCGATGTGGAAGCCGCCGCCGCAGGTCTCGAGAAGGCCAAGGGTGTTCTGCGCTCGAAGGTCGGTGCCGGAACCGGAGTTCGCTTCACACCGACTCTGACGTTTGTCGCCGATACCGTTCCCGACACCGCGCGTCATATGGAAGAACTGCTGGCCCGTGCCAAGGCCGCCGACGACGAGGTCGCCAAGGCGCGTGAGAATGCACAGCCGGCCGGAGATGCAGATCCGTACAAGGAGCCGCGAGTGGCTTCGGACGAAGACGAGGCGTCGCCAGATGTTCGTGAAGTCGACTGACGCGCACCGAGAATGACGATCACCGCACTTTCGGACGTCGACCCCTGCGAGGCGAAGTTCGCTCAGGTGGCCGAGGTTCTCGAATCGGCACACACGGTGACAATTCTCTGCCATGTGCAGCCGGATGCGGACACGATCGGCAGCGGACTTGCGCTCGGTCTCGTTCTCGAGCGTCGGGGCATTTCGGTGCAGGTCGCGTTCAGTCGGCCGTCGGCGCTGCCCGAGTCGATGCGCGATTTCCCCGGTCTCCACTTGCTCGTGGCGCCCACTGATGTTCGGGAAAGTGTCGATGTACTGGTGACGGTGGATGTCGGCAGCGAGGGCCGTCTCGGTGAGTTGTCGAGTCGACTCGCCGGCGCGAATCGCACGATCGTCCTTGATCACCATCGCTCCAATTCCGAATTCGGAAGCATCAACGTCGTCGACGAAACCGCGGCCTCGACGACGGCACTCATCGCACGATTCTTCGATGCGTGGGGAGTCGCGATCGATCGCGATATCGCGCACTGTCTCTATGCCGGACTGGTCACCGACACCGGCTCCTTCCGGTGGGGAGGTCCGCTTCCGCACGTGCTCGCCGCGCGTTTGCTGGCGACCGGCATCGACGGCGACGCGATTGCGCGAAAGCTGCTCGACACCCATCCGTTCGGGTGGTTGCCGATGCTGGGCGCTGTACTCGGGTCCGCGGTGCTGGTTCCGGAAGCTGCGGACGGCCGTGGGCTGGTGTACGCGGTGATCCGACGCAGTGACATCGGCGATCTTCGCTCCGAGGAGATCGAGAGCGTCGTCGATATCGTGCGGACCACTTCGGAAGCCGAAGTTGCCGCCGTACTCAAAGAGTCGGTTTCCGGAAGCTGGTCGATCTCGTTGCGTGCAAAGTCGGCGATCGACGTGTCGGCGGTCGCTGAAAGTCTTGGTGGCGGCGGGCACCGGCTGTCGGCCGGATATACGTCGACCACTTCCAGCGACGAGATTGTTGCCGCGCTCGTCGCGGCACTCGGCTGAATCCGCGGCATTGAGCGAATCTGACGCCACCTCGGCGGGATCTTCGGCAGCTGATTTCGACGTCACTGGGCGTCGAATCTTTTCCCTGGCGTTTCCGGCGCTCGGGGTACTGGCGGCCGAACCCCTCTATCTGTTGTTCGACATCGCCGTGGTCGGCCGACTCGGGGCGCTTCCGCTGGCCGGATTGGCAGTCGGTGGTCTGATCCTGTCGTTGGTGAGTACGCAGCTGACCTTCTTGTCGTACGGCACCACGGCGCGGGCCGCACGGCTTCACGGGGCGGGCCGCGAGCGCGACGCGGTGGGTGAGGGTGTTCAGGCGACCTGGCTGGCGGCCGCGATCGGCCTGGCCTTGGTCGTGATCGTGCAGGTGATCGCCGGCCCGCTGACTTCGGCGGTGGCCGGGACTCCCGACATCGCCGCGGCTGCGGAAAGTTGGCTCCGGATAGCGGTGTTGGGTGTTCCACTCATCCTGGTGGCCCTGGCCGGCAACGGCTGGATGCGCGGGGTTCAGAACACGGTGCGACCGCTGCGGTTCGTCCTTGTCGGCCTGGGTATTTCGGCGGTGTTGTGTCCGATTCTGGTGCACGGCTTGCTCGGTGCTCCGCGTCTGGAACTCGAAGGATCAGCTGTTGCGAATCTGGTGGGCCAGAGTATTTCGGGTGTGCTGTTCGCCTGGGCGCTCTTTCGTGAACCGGTTTCGGCTCGACCACATTTTGCGATCATGCGGGCGCAGATGCTGATGGGCCGTGACCTGATTCTGCGCAGCCTCGCATTCCAAGCGTGTTTCGTTTCCGCGGCTGCAGTGGCGTCGAGGTTCGGTGCGGCTGTAGTCGGTGCGCACCAAGTCGTCCTCCAACTGTGGAACCTGGTTTCGCTCCTTCTCGATTCCTTGGCGATCGCAGCTCAGACGCTGATCGGAGCGGCGCTCGGCGGTGGATTCGCAGCCGCGGCGAAAAGGATGACCTGGCGGATCACCGCTTGGTCGACGGTATTTGCCGTGGTGCTCGCGATCTTCTTCGCCGCCGGCCACTCCGTGATCCCCGGACTCTTCACGTCCGACGCCGAGGTGCTCGGTCAGATGTCGATCGCATGGTGGTTCTTCGTCGCGATCATGCCGGTGGCGGGAATCGTCTTCGCACTCGACGGTGTTCTACTCGGCGCCGGGGACGTGGTGTTTCTGCGCAACGCGACCATGCTCTGCGCAGTTCTCGGGTTTCTGCCCGCGATCTGGCTCTCCCTCGCCTACGACTGGGGTCTGGCCGGAATTTGGGCAGGGCTTACCGTGTTCGTAGTACTTCGGATGGTCGCGGTGTCGTGGCGAGCGTTTTCCGGCAAGTGGGCAGTGACAGGTCCGGCGACGGCGAGGCGCGGAAGTTCAACTGAGGAAGCAGAGGGATCGTGGCAGCAAAGTTGATGGCGGTGAGCGACATTCATGTCGGTCACAACGGCAACAAGCCGATGACGGAGGAACTGTTCCCGGATTCGCCTGACGACTGGCTCATTCTCGCCGGAGATGTTTCCGAGAAAACTGACGACATTCGGTGGGCGTTGAAGCTCCTTCGCAGCCGATTCGCAAAGGTCATCTGGATTCCTGGCAACCACGAACTGTGGACGACCGCCAAGGATCCGGTTCAGATTCACGGAGCGCCGCGGTACGAGTACCTGGTCAACATGTGCCGCGAACTCGACGTCATCACGCCCGAGGACCCGTTCCCGGTGTGGGAGGGAGTCGAGGGCCCGGTCACGGTCGTCCCGATGTTCCTTCTCTACGACTACTCCTTCCTGCCGGAAGGCGCGCGAGACAAGGAACACGGGCTCGAGATCGCGCGGGACAAGAACGTCGTCGCCACCGACGAGTTCCTGCTCTCGCCGCAGCCGTATGCAACGCGCGACGCGTGGTGCCGGGCGAGAATCGAATACACCCAGGCACGGTTGGACGCGCTCCCTGAAGGCACAAAAACCGTTCTCGTGAACCATTTCCCGATGGTCCGGCAGCCGACGGACGTGCTCATGTATCCGGAGTTCGCGTTGTGGTGCGGAACCACCGCGACCGCCGACTGGCATGTGAAGTACAACGCGGTGTGCTCGGTGTACGGGCACCTGCACATTCCTCGAACCACGTACTACGACGGCGTCCGCTTCGAGGAAGTCTCACTCGGATACCCGCGCGAGTGGCGTCGGCGTGGACTGCCGGAGAAGTTGTTGCGTCAGATTCTTCCCGTTCCGGAGTACCCGCCGGGAACGCTCAACAAGTGGGGTGGCCACTTCAAGGTCACGCCGGAGCAGGAAGCCGAAGTCGAGCGCATGCGCGCCGGACGCTGAGAGGTATCGCTACGTGATCGAACAGATTCTTCCCGGTGGAGTTGCGACGGCCGAGGCCTTCGTGGATCCGCCCGGTCTGGTTCCGCACCCCAGTGAGGAGGCGTTGATCGGCCGCGCGGTCGAGAAGCGTCGTCGTGAGTTCGTGACTACCCGGCACCTTGCGCGTCAGGCGATGGGCAAGCTCGGTGTTCCGTCTGCCGCTGTCATGCGCGGCGAGCGTGGTGCCCCACTCTGGCCGCAGGGAGTGGTCGGGAGCCTCGCCCATTGCGACGGCTACCGCGGCGCTGTCCTGGCGTACTCCATGCAGGTCCGCTCACTCGGTATCGACGCCGAACCGCACGGCCCGCTGCCGGACGGGGTATTGCCCGCGGTCAGCATCGAGGCGGAACGAACGTGGTTGGACACTCAGGAAACCGGCGGTCCGGTGCACTGGGATCGAGTGCTCTTCTGCGCGAAGGAAGCCACGTACAAGGCGTGGTTTCCGCTCACCGGGCGCTGGTTGGGTTTCGAGGACGCCCACATCACGTTCGAGGCGGAGTCGGAAACGTCCGGCACTTTCAACTCGCGTCTGCTGGTCCCCGGTGAGGCGACGTCCGGTCCGCCGCTCACTTCTTTCGACGGCAGGTGGTTGGTGTCGGACGGGCTCATCCTGACGGCAATTTCGGTGCAGTGAGCGCGACTGGCAGAATCGGCACACGTGTCAGCTCGTGAAAAGCCTTCCTCCGGTCTTGTCGGCGCCGGAATTCTGATTGTCGACAAAGAGGCGGGTATCACCAGCCACGACGTGGTCGCTCGGTGCCGCAAGTTGTTGAACACCCGCAAAGTGGGACATGCCGGGACGCTGGATCCCATGGCGACCGGCGTCCTTGTTCTCGGTGTGGAGCGTGCGACCAAGTTGCTCGGACTCCTGGCGCTGACCACCAAGGCGTATTCGGCGACCATTCGCCTCGGTGCAGCGACGGACACGGACGACGCCGAGGGTGAGGTCCTGACTTCCACAGACGCATCGCAAGTGACGGACGCGGAGATCGCGGCGATCGTGGCCACGCTGACCGGAGACATCAAGCAGATCCCGGCGAGCGTGAGCGCTATCAAGGTGGACGGTCAGCGCGCACATGCTCTGGTGCGTGCGGGAGAAACCGTCGAGCTGGCGCCGCGTCCGGTAACGGTGTCGACTTTCGAGGTTCTGGCTCGGCGAGATGTCCCGGGTGGCTTCGTCGATCTGGACGTCGACGTGGAGTGCTCGTCCGGTACGTACATCCGCTCGCTTGCCCGCGACCTCGGTCGTGAATTGGGCGTCGGCGGTCATTTGACGGCATTGCGCCGCACCCGCGTCGGGCCGTTCACTCTCGAACATGCGCGCACGCTCGAAGATCTCGCGGATCAGCCGGGTGTGAGCCTCGACATCGATCAGGCCGCGCAGACGGCTTTTCCGCATCGGCAGATCACGGCGGAGGAAGCCGAGGCGATCAGCCAGGGGCGCTGGCTCGAGCCGATCGGGATGAAGGGGATCTGTGCGGCGATCGATCCCACCGGTCACACGATTGCGCTTCTGCAGGAGAAGGGTCGACGCGCCAGTTCGGTGATGGTCGTGCGACCGGCGACGCTTCGCGGGTGATCGTCCGCGAGCGTGTCGACGGCGACCTCGACGGTTGCGTCGACGCGCTGGCACAGGTCCACGAGTGCGACGGATATCCGAACACGTGGCCGCAGAACCCGCACCGCTGGCTCAGTTCGCCCACGGTGGTGAAGGCGTGGGTCGGTGAGAGCGACGGTCGTGTTGTCGGCCATGTGGCCGTCGACAGCGAGGTCGCAGGTGCGCCCACAACCGCGGGATCGATAGCCGTGTCGCGATTGTTCGTTCATCCTGGCTCACGTGGAAACGGCCTCAGCGATGCGCTACTCGATGCCGTGACGGATTTCGCAGCCGAGAGTCGGTTGGAACTGGTGCTCGACGTCGTCGACGACGCTCTGCCGGCGATCGCACTGTACGAGCGTCGAGGGTGGGTGTACGTCGACGAGAGGCTCGCCGACTGGACCCGGACCGACGGCGTCCGGCCCGTGGAACGCCGATACCGACTGCCGCTTTGACTACCTCGGCTAGACGAGCCAAATTGCTTGAGCGACTGGACTTCCCAAGTCGATGGTGTTGGGGCTGTCGCCGAGTCGAACGGACACTGTCCCGGCGAAATCGCGGCGCTCCTCGACGGTGATCTCGACATCGAGACTGACGCCGACGGAATCGAAGTACCGGAGCATTTCGGGATCGGAATCGGAGATCCGGGCAACGCGGCCCCGCTCACCGTTGGCGAAGTCGCTGAGCTGGCGGGCCGGGGGTGTCGGCACCGAACCGTCGGTGGCGGGAATGGGATCACCGTGCGGGTCACGTTCGGGGAAGCCCAGTTTGGCGTCCATCCGAGAGATCATCAGATCGGAAACGGCGTGTTCGAGGACTTCGGCCTCGTCGTGGACTTCGTCCCAGCCGTATCCGAGTTCCTGAACCAGATAGGTCTCGATCAACCGGTGGCGCCGGACCATGGAGACGGCGGCGGCGCGGCCGCTGTCGGTCAGGGCGATGGATCCGTAGCGGGCGTGATCGACCAGGCCTTGGTCCGAGAGTTTGCGGATCGCCTCGGAGACCGTCGAGGCCGAGACGCTCATTTTCTCGGACAGGAGCTTGGTGGAAACCCGCTCGTGGGACCACTCCTGGATAGTCCAGATGACCTTGAGGTAGTCCTGGGCCACCGACGAGAGTGCGAGCGTGTCGATTGCCGCGTCGTGCGCCGAAGTGCTGTCGCCATCCGACGTCGATGATGCTTCCGAGGTTCCGGTCTTGTGAGCTGCCACAACGCTTAGCTTAGGCTACGAAATCCGGAACTTCCGTACGTGAGCGGCAGCACAGCGGTGATTCGCTGGGCGGGTCCGAACGTGACCCGCCGCCGGTGGACCCGTAGGCTGCCAATCGTGCTGAGATGGCGTGGTCTCGACGAAGTTCCGGCCGATTGGGGTCGTTGTGTGCTCACTATCGGTGTGTTCGACGGTGTGCATCGTGGGCATGCCCAATTGATAGCGAGAGCGGTTACCGCTGCCCGCAAACGTGGTGTTCCGAGCGTGTTGATGACGTTCGACCCGCATCCCATGGAGGTTGTGCGGCCGGGTAGTCATCCAGCCCAGTTGACGACGCTGCAACGGCGTGCGGAATTGGCTCAGGATCTGGGCATCGACGTGTTCTGCGTGATGCCGTTCACCGCTGATTTCATGAAGCTGACGCCGGAGCGCTACGTCCACGAGATTCTCGTCGAACGTCTACATGTCGCCGAGGTCGTGGTGGGGGACAACTTCACCTTCGGCAAGAAGGCGCTCGGCAATGTCGATCTTCTTCGTGAAATGGGCGCTCGCTTCGGCTTTGCCGTCGACGGCGTCCAGCTGCTCGCCGAGCATGCGGTGACGTTCTCGTCGACCTACATCCGCTCGTGCGTCGACGCAGGCGACATGGAAGCGGCTACCGAAGCTCTGGGCCGTCCACATCGTGTCGAAGGTGTGGTCGTCCACGGTGACAAGCGTGGACGCGAGTTGGGGTTCCCGACGGCCAACGTTGCACCGCCGATGTTTTCGGCGATTCCGGCCGACGGCGTGTACGCGGCGTGGTTCACGGTGCTCGGTGCCGGCGAGGAACTCGGAACCGTCGTTCCCGGTCGCCGATACCAAGCCGCGGTGTCTGTGGGTACCAATCCGACCTTCTCCGGCCGGACCCGAACCGTCGAGGCATACGTTCTCGACACCGAAGCAGACCTGTACGGACAACACGTCGCGGTCGACCTGGTTTCGCGGATTCGCGGTATGGAGAAGTTCGACTCGATCGAGTCGCTCATCACGGCGATGAACCGAGATGTCGAACGCGCACGCCGGATTCTGAGTGAGGATGCAGAACGTAGCGTCGGTTGAGTTCCTCCTGTGTCAGTGGCGGCCGCCACATTCGCTCCAGGTGGGCGAGAGCGCCTCATTGCTGCTGGTAGGATCTTCTCTCGGTGCGTGCTGCGGTTTGCGGTGGCCGCGCCCGATCTAGTTCCTTTCACGCAAACGTCATCACAGGAGTGAATCAAGTGGCATTGACCACGGAAGAAAAGAAGGCCGTTCTCGGCGAGTACGGCTTGCACGAGACCGACACGGGATCGCCTGAAGCTCAGGTGGCAATGCTCACCAAGCGCATCACCGATCTCACCGAGCACCTCAAGACCCACAAGCATGACCACCACTCGCGTCGTGGACTGCTCTTGATGGTCGGTCGCCGTCGTCGTCTGCTGAAGTACGTGGCAAAGACCGACGTCGCTCGCTACCGCACGCTCATCGAGCGTCTCGGCCTGCGTCGCTAGATTTTTCTCACGACGCTGATCGAAAGCAACACGGCATGCTTCGGTTTGCCGAACACTCCGTCAGCCGGCGAAGCCACGCATATACTTGGCTTCGCTGGCTTTCGGCGTTAGCTGCCGCAAGGCAGTTTCCGCTGTCGGCGCTATGCACAGTTGTCCAGGCGCAGTTGTTTATGCGCAGTTGTGCAGTGCGCAGCCAGCACACCGTATGCACCAGAGAACGTGGTGTCGGTTGTCGGTAGTGGTTCTCCGGACCGGGCAAGTGCCCGAAAGCTCCGGCGGACTTCGATCGACGGCCGCCCGAACGTCGTGACGTCCCGAAGCAGAAATCGCTCGCATCGCAAGGAGCGTCTGCAATTCAAGAGGGGGACGTCCCTCGGTGCGCAGTTTCCACCAGGAGGGTGGAAACGCCCGCGCGGGTACGGCGAAGACGAGAGGGAAGTGAAGAGAAAAGAATGACAGAGAATTCCGTAGTAGAGGTCGACGAAGGCGTGTTCGAATCCACCGCCGTGATCGACAACGGGTCCTTCGGTACCCGCACCATCCGTTTCGAGACCGGACGCCTTTCTCAGCAGGCCGCCGGCGCCGTCGTTGCTTACCTGGACGACGAGACCATGCTGCTGTCCGCCACGAGCGCCAGCAAGCACCCCAAGGAGCACTTCGACTTCTTCCCCCTGACGGTGGACGTCGAAGAGCGTATGTACGCAGCGGGCCGCATCCCCGGTTCGTTCTTCCGTCGTGAGGGACGCCCCTCCACCGACGCGATCCTGACTTGCCGCCTCATCGACCGGCCGCTGCGCCCGTCCTTCGTCGACGGTCTCCGTAACGAGATCCAGGTCGTCGTCACGGTCATGAGCCTCAACCCGCAGGATCTGTACGACGTCGTGGCCATCAACGCTGCTTCCGCGTCGACGCAGATCGCGGGCCTGCCGTTCTCCGGACCCGTCGGTGGCGTGCGCGTTGCACTCATCGTCTCGGACGAGAACAAGACCGGCCAGTGGGTTGCATTCCCGACGGTCGATCAGCTCGAGAACGCCGTCTTCGACATGGTCGTCGCCGGCCGCGTCGTTTCCGGTAGCGGTGACAACGCCGACGTCGCGATCATGATGGTCGAGGCCGAGGCCACCGACAACGTCATCGCGAAGATCGCCGACGGCGCTCAGGCACCGACCGAGGCCATTGTCGCCGAGGGCCTCGAGGCCGCCAAGCCGTTCATCGCACGCCTGTGCGCTGCACAGGCAGCACTTGCATCCAAGGCTGCAAAGCCCACGGGTGACTACCCGGTCTTCCCGGCGTACCAGGACGACGTTTTTGCTGCCGTCGAGGCTGCTGCGTCCGAAAAGCTCAATGCCGCACTGACAATCGCCGGCAAGCAGGAACGCGACGACAAGACCGACGAGGTCAAGGTCGAGGTTCTCGAGCAGGTTGCACCCAACTTCGAAGGCCGCGAGAAGGAACTGGGAGCAGCGTTCCGCTCGCTCACCAAGAAGCTGGTTCGCCAGCGCATCCTGCGCGATCAGTTCCGCATCGACGGCCGCGGCGTCACGGACATCCGTTCGCTGTCCGCCGAGGTTGCGATCATCCCGCGCGCACACGGCTCCGCACTGTTCGAGCGTGGCGAGACCCAGATCCTGGGTGTGACCACTCTCGACATGGTGAAGATGGCTCAGCAGGTCGACTCGCTCGGTCCCGAGACCACCAAGCGCTACATGCATCATTACAACTTCCCGCCGTACTCCACCGGTGAGACGGGCCGCGTCGGTTCGCCGAAGCGTCGCGAAATCGGTCACGGTGCACTCGCCGAGCGCGCTCTCATGCCGGTTCTGCCCAGCGTCGAAGAGTTCCCTTACGCGATTCGCCAGGTCTCCGAGGCTCTGAGCTCCAACGGTTCCACCTCGATGGGCTCGGTGTGCGCGTCCACGCTCGCACTGCTCAACGCCGGTGTGCCGCTTCGCGCTCCGGTTGCCGGTATCGCCATGGGTCTGGTTTCCGACCAGGTCGACGGCGAAACCCGCTACGTCGCGCTGACCGACATCCTCGGCGCCGAAGACGCCTTCGGCGACATGGACTTCAAGGTCGCAGGTACCAAGGACTTCGTCACGGCCCTGCAGCTGGACACGAAGCTCGACGGCATCCCGTCGCAGGTCCTTGCCGGTGCACTCTCGCAGGCCAAGGACGCACGGACCACGATCCTCGAGGTCATGGCGGAAGCCATCGACACCCCGGACGCGATGAGCCCGTTCGCTCCCCGCGTGACGGCCATCAAGGTCCCCGTCGACAAGATCGGTGAGGTCATCGGCCCCAAGGGCAAGATGATCAACTCCATCACCGAGCAGACCGGTGCCAACATCTCCATCGAAGACGACGGCACCGTGTTCGTCGGCGCCACCGATGGACCGTCTGCACAGGCCGCGATCGACATGATCAACGCCATTGCCAACCCGCAGCTCCCCAAGGTCGGCGAGCGGTTCCTGGGCACGGTCGTCAAGACCACCGCCTTCGGTGCCTTCGTTTCGCTCCTGCCGGGACGCGACGGACTGGTGCACATCTCGAAGCTGGGCAGCGGTAAGCGCATTGCCAAGGTCGAAGACGTGGTCAACGTCGGATCCAAGATCCGCGTCGAGATCGCCGACATCGATGCTCGCGGCAAGATCTCGCTGATCCCGGTCGAAGAGGGCAACGACGAGGCTGCCGCTCCGGCCGCCGACGAGGCTGCTTCCGAGTAGATCTCACTTCGTACTCTGATGCGGCCCCGCGCGGATTTCCGTGCGGGGCCGCATCTGTACTGTCTGTAGACACAGAGCCTGTAGATACCTGATTGACCACTTGCACCGAGGACTGCTGAACCTTTTCATGGCAAAGACCACTCCCAACACCACGCGCAGCCGCAGCGCTGTGCTGAAATCGCCGATCGATGCGACTCCCGAATCCGGAGTACAGCGCACGGTCCTTCCCGGCGGCCTGCGCGTCGTCACCGAGTTCATTCCCGGTGTGCGTTCCGCCTCCGTCGGTGTGTGGGTCGGAGTCGGCTCGCGCGACGAGCAGCCGAGTGTGGCCGGTGCCGCGCATTTTCTCGAGCACCTGCTGTTCAAGTCGACGCCGTCACGGACGGCGTTGGACATCGCGCAGGTCATGGATGGTGTGGGCGGCGAACTCAATGCATTCACGTCGAAGGAACACACCTGTTTCTACGCGCACGTGATCGACGACGACCTTCCGATGGCGGTTGACCTTGTCGCCGACGTCGTGCTGCGAGGGCGTTGCAGAACCGCGGACGTCGATGTCGAGCGGCAAGTAGTGCTCGAAGAGATCGCGATGCGTGACGACGATCCGGAAGACTTGCTCGGCGACGCGTTCCTGACCGCGTTGTTCGGCGATCATCCTGTCGGCCGTCCGATCATCGGTAGCGTCGAATCGATCGAGTCGATGTCGCGCAATCAGTTGCATTCCTTCCATGTTCGGCGTTACACACCGCAGCGGATGGTGCTGGCCGTAGCGGGAAACGTCGACCACAAGCAGGTTGTGACGCTCGCTCGCCGTGCATTTGCCGGACATCTCGAGCGCGGGGTCAAGCCGACGCCGCGGCGCGAAGGCACTCTGCGTTTGCGAACGATGCCTGAACTGAGCTTGACCCACCGCGACAGCGAGCAGGTCCACCTTGCGCTCGGGGTACGCGCGTTCGGCCGGCACGAGGGCCATCGCTGGGCGCTGTCGGTGCTCAACGCCGCAGTGGGCGGTGGGCTGAGTTCTCGTCTGTTCCAAGAGATTCGGGAGAAGCGCGGGCTGGCGTACTCCGTCTATTCCGGCGTCGACACCTTCGCGGACACCGGAGCGTTCTCCGTGTATGCAGGTTGCCAGCCGGAGAACCTCGGGGAGGTTGCCACGGTTATCCGCGAGGTACTCGCGAACGTGGCGACGGACGGAATCACCGATGCCGAGATCGCCCGCGCCAAGGGATCGCTGCGCGGCGGATTGGTTCTGGCACTGGAAGATTCAGGCTCACGCATGAACCGTATCGGTCGCAGCGAACTGAACTACGGCAACCATCGCAGTGTTGCGCAGACGCTCGCGACCATCGACGCAGTCACCTCCGAAGAGGTGCTCGAGGTGGCGCAGGTGCTCTTGACGAGGCCGTTTGCAGCCGCCGTCGTGGGTCCGTACAAGCGGGTTCGTGACCTCCCCGCGTCGGTACGCGGGATCGTGGGCAAGTAGTTCGAACTATCGAAATCGGGGTGTACAGTTGAAGATCCGTGGTGCAGTGCTCGAAGAGATCGGCCGGAAGCGTCCCTTCGCAGAGTCGACTCCGATTTCGATTTCGGAACTCGACCTCGAATCCCCGGGCCCGGGTGAGATCCTGGTCAAGATCGAAGCTGCCGGGCTTTGTCACTCCGACCTCTCCGTGGTCGACGGCAATCGGGTACGACCCGTGCCGATGTTGTTGGGCCATGAGGCGGCAGGTCGAATCATCGAACTCGGCGACGGAGTTGATTCGTTGTCGGTGGGCACCCGCGTCGTGATGACTTTTCTTCCACGGTGCGGTGAATGTGCGGGATGCGCCACTGACGGCCGGATGCCTTGCACGGTGGGTAGCGCTGCCAACAACGACGGCAGTTTGCTCGGTGGCGCGCATCGACTGCGGCGCTCCGGCGAGAACGTCAAACATCATCTCGGTGTTTCGGGTTTCGCGACGCATGCTGTGGTCAACGCCAAGTCGGTTGTTCCCGTCGACGACGACATCCCGGCCGAAATTGCAGCCGTACTCGGTTGTGCGGTGTTGACCGGTGGGGGAGCGCTCCTCAACGCGGCGAAGCCTCGCCCGGCAGACACCGTGATGGTGGTCGGCTTGGGTGGCGTCGGGATGGCCGCAATCCTGACGGCGAGGGCACTCGGGGTCGAGAACGTCATCGGTGTCGACGCACTGGAATCCAAGCTGGCTCAGGCGCTGGAACTGGGCGCGACCGAGGTCTTCACACCGTCCGGCCTGTCCGAGAGTGGCGTTCGCGCAGACATCGTCGTCGAGGCCGCGGGAAATGCTCGGGCCTTCGAGACAGCGGTGGCTGCGACGGCAGCGGGTGGCACGACCGTCACGGTCGGGTTGCCGGCGCCTGACGCGCGCTCGTCGATCTCACCTCTCGGACTGGTCGCCGAAGCGCGGACCATTATCGGCAGCTACCTGGGATCTGCGGTCCCGTCCCGCGACATCCCGATCTACGCGCAGTTGTGGCGCGACGGGAAGCTGCCGGTCGAGAAGCTCATTTCCTCGCGAATCGAATTGGCCGACATCAATTCGGGTATGGACGAACTCGCCGACGGAAAAGCAATCCGACAGGTCATTATCTTCGACGCGGAGTAGGTGCACGTCGGTGTTATGCAGCGGAAATGAGGCGTTTGCGCCCCCGATTCCCTCCCGAGTCGCCACGGAAAATCGTTACCCGTTGTAACGCTCCTCTCGTACTGGACGACTACTCGAATGACGTTGCGTGACGCCCCGGGGGTCGGTCGTACGTTTTCCAAAAGTTGATTGGGGAGAAGATATGCCGGTTCGTGGGTTCTTTTCGCGACATCGAATACTGGCGGGTGCAGTAGCGCCCGCAGCGCTCGGCGTGGCCGCACTGGTCGCGGTTGCGGTCGCTGTGGACTCTCCGGAGTCACGCACGATCGAGACACAATTGACGTCGTCGGTCACCGAGTGTCACGACATGGTCAGCATCGCGGTTGCCGGTCGACACGACACACCGGACGCTTCGACGGTGAAGATGTTGCTGGGAGCCGACGGGAAGCCGCTGCCGGCCGCCCTGTCCGGTGACTACAAGAGTGAACGCGTCGACCAGGTGATCAACCCGGCAGGCTCCGTCAACGCGAACAAGCCCGGCTCGTACGCGGCTGTGTATATCGCGTACCCGGCCAACATGGCGTCCTACGAGGATGCCGTCGCTGCCGGCGCTGCAAATACGCAGTCCGTGATGAGTGCCATCGCCAAGGAATGCCCGAAGACTCAGTTCTCGATCGTCGGGTACAGCGAAGGCGCCGATGTGGTGCGTCGCGTCGCGATGGACATCGGTACGCAGGAGAACAACGAGTTCGGGGTCGACCCGGACAAGGTTGTCGGTGTGGTCATGCTGGCGGATGCAGGCCGTGAAGCGGGCGACGGCACGTTCCTCGGTGCCACGAATCCGTTCACGAACCCGGATAACTTCAATACGAAGTACCAGAACGGAACCTCCGCGACACCTGGCGAAGGTGTACTCCCCGGCACTGCCGGAGGTTTCGGCAAGCTGAACGGCAAGGTCGCGTCCTTCTGCTCGGACGGTGACTTCACCTGCTCGGCTCCCAGCAACATCTCTCTGTTGATCTTGGCGGCAAATGTCGGTCGGCAGTTGAACATCGACCAACTCGAAGCGCAGGGTCTGAACCCGGCCACCGGTCAGGACGTCGCGGTGGTGTTCGGCCAGATCGTCTTCGAGGCGTTCGCAGACATTTCGTCCAATCCCAACTGGATGCAGAGTGACGAGACATTCCTTCAGGTGATGCTCAAGGTCTCGGATCCGGAGTACAAGCCCGGAAAAACACCCGCGCCGGCGCCGGTAGCCGAGGGCGAGACGGTGTCCACCGACAAGGTGTCTCCGCTGGCATATCTGCCGCAGAAGCTTTTCAAGGAGATTGTCGGTCTGATTGCTACCAACCAGAACACGATTCCCGTGATCTTGAGCGACCCCTACCAGCAGACACTCGCTCCAGACGTCGGACACCACTTCGATTACTGGCGAGATGCGGATGCGGCCAACGGCAAGCCGTTGACTTCAGCTGAGTACGCAGCGGCCTGGCTCACCTACCTCGCCCAGCAGGCGAAGGAAGGAAAGCCCGTCGACACAACTGCGAAGCCGACCCCGGAACAGATCAGTGCTGCTGTCGATGCCTACATGGCTGACGGCAATGCTGAGGGCGACGCCGCGGTGGCTGAAGGCACCGGAACCGGTCAGGCACCGGCCGGGACCACTGGCTCCACGGGATCTGCTGGAGCGCCCGCAACCACGTCACAGGTGCCTGCGGCAGGATCGGCGTCGGTCACATCGGGAGCGGTTGCCACTCCGACGGGTTCGGCGGCAGTGACGCCGACGTCGACAGTTCCGACCACACCGGTAGCGGGAACGGATGCAACGACGGCGCCCCCGACTACGACAGTGACGTCGACGACCACGACGACGAAGGTGCCGGTTCCGAACCCGTAATCCTTCTCGCCGGCGTTCGTCACACGAATAACGCTGTCACAGGCTGCGATCCGCAATAGTTGCGGATCGCAGCCTGTTTTCGTGTACGGGTTACGCACAGAGACCGTTGGTGCTTATCGTGGAAGGGAGGTTTCCGGATCACGAATCGTGGGTTTCACCGTGCACGAGCTGTCCATTGCGCAGAGTGTGGTCGAAGCCGTGTGTGAGCGTGCCGGCGAGCGACGAGTATCGAGCGTGCGGCTTGAAGTAGGGCAACTCTGCGCGGTGGTTCCACACTCTCTGCTGTTCTGCTTCGACGTCGTCACCGCGGGTACTCACGCCGAAGGTGCCAGCTTGCACATCGATGAGATTGCAACCAGCGCGCGATGCAAAAGCTGCGGCGTGATGTTCTCGCCGCCCGACATGTTCTTGCTGTGTGAATGCGGCAGTGCTGATGTCGAGGTGCTTGCCGGCCGAGAGTTACGGATCCTGTCGATGGAAGTGAGCTGAGCATGTGCGCGACGTGTGGGTGCGGGGACACCACAGGACCTCGGGTGTCGGTAGTCGCAGACGGAGAACACGAGCAGGAACACGACGATCATGGGCACGGTCATGGGCACGGTCACGAGCATGACCATGAGCGCGGCCACCCCGACCACACCGTGATTCTCGAGCAGCAGGTGCTCGCCAAGAACGACGGCATTGCGGTTCACAATCGTCAGTGGATGCGGAACCGCCGAATCACGGCGCTCAACATCATGAGTTCCCCCGGCGCGGGGAAGACGACATTGCTGGCGCGAACCATCCGGGAGCTCGGATGTCAGCGACCGATAGCCGTGATCGAAGGTGACCAGGAAACCCGGCTCGACGCCGAGCGGATCCGAGAGACCGGCGCGTCGGTGGTGCAGGTGAATACCGGGGCCGGATGTCACCTCGATGCCGCGATGATCGACCGCGCACTGCGCGCCTTGGATCCCGCTGAAGAATCGCTGCTTCTGATCGAAAACGTCGGAAACCTGGTGTGCCCCGCGCTCTTCGACCTCGGCGAGGAAGGCAAGGTTGTCCTAATTTCGACGCCGGAGGGGGCAGACAAGCCGAAAAAGTACCCACACATCTTCGCTGTCGCGGACCTCGTGGTGATCAACAAGATCGACTTGCTCCCATACGTCGAGTTCGACGTCGATGCCTGCGTCGAGCAGGCGAGAATACTCAATCCTGCTGTGCGCGTTGTTGTTTTGTCTGCCACGACAGGTGAGGGCATGGACGAGTGGTACGAGTGGATCGGTAGTCGTTCGGCGATTTCTCCGGTGGCCGTTGACAACTGATCTGCTCGGGTAGTTAATGAAATGAGTGGGTGCCACGCAAGTGGGCCGAGGTTCGACTCCGGTGGCGTCAGCGTTTCGGTGCCGCGGCAATTCGAGGCCACAGAGTCTTGAGGCCATAGCGTGTCAGGCCAGTCGCGGCGCTGAGAGTCAAGGCGCAAGTGCACCCGTGAAAGCGGCTGACATGGACACACAAAAATCGACTGCTGGCACCACGGCGGAACCTGCCTCCGAAAGCGCAGCTACCCCCGCAAGCGCAGCGGCCAAAGCGGAAGAAACTCTGATCCACGTGCTGTGGATCAATGCCGGTCTCAGTTGCGACGGAGATTCGGTGGCGCTCACTGCAGCCACGCAACCCAGTATCGAGGAGATCGCGCTCGGCGCCTTGCCCGGGCTGCCGCAGGTAGCGGTTCATTGGCCGCTCATCGACTTCGAATGCGGACCGCAGGGTGGCGCTGACGATTTCCTGGAGTGGTTTTGGAAAGCCGACCGCGGAGAACTGGAACCCTTTGTTCTTGTCGTCGAAGGATCGATACCGAACGAGAAACTTCACGACGAGGGGTATTGGTGTGGCTTCGGGAACAATCGCGAAACCGGCCAACCGGTCACCACGAGCGAATGGCTCGACAAGCTGGCACCGAAAGCCACTGCGGTAGTTGCGGTCGGTACGTGCGCGACCTACGGCGGCATACATGCGATGGCCGGCAATCCGACCGGTGCGATGGGCGTGCCGGACTATCTCGGGTGGACCTGGAAATCGAAGGCGGGCATCCCGATCGTCTGCGTTCCCGGGTGTCCCATTCAGCCGGACAACCTCTCCGAGACCCTGACCTACCTTCTGTACATGGCCACTGATCAGGCGCCGATGATTCCCTTGGACGAATCCCTGCGCCCGCAGTGGCTTTTCGGTGCCACCGTACACGAGGGCTGTGACCGTGGTGGGTACTACGAGCAGGGTGAGTTCGCGACGGAGTACGGGTCACCGAAGTGCATCGTCAAACTCGGATGTTGGGGACCGGTCGTGAAATGCAATGTCCCCAAACGTGGTTGGATCAACGGAGTCGGCGGGTGTCCCAACGTCGGCGGGATCTGCATCGGGTGCACGATGCCGGGGTTCCCCGACAAGTTCATGCCGTTCATGGATGAACCGCCCGGCGGCAAACTCTCCACCAATGCGGTGGGAATGTACGGGTCCGTGATCCACAGTCTCCGCCGGCTCACCGGAAACACGTTGGACAAGGAACCGCACTGGCGCGAGCGCGGGTCGAAATTACTCACTGGTGCGACGCGTACGTGGTGACCGACCGGATACATTCAAATCAGTTCGTGAGCAACGTCTCTGGGAGGCACTGCAATGACGGCCATCGTTCCCGAACCCACCTCGACTGCGGACCGCGACGGTCTTGTCGAGATGGCGTGGGACCCCATCACCCGAATCGTCGGCAGTCTGGGCATCTACACCAAGATCGACTTCGCCAATCGCGAAGTGGTGGAGTGCCACAGCACGTCGTCGATCTTTCGCGGGTATTCCCTGTTCATGAAGGGGAAGGACCCGCGCGACGCGCATTTCATCACCAGTCGTATCTGCGGCATCTGCGGTGACAATCACGCCACATGCTCGTGCTACGCACAGAACATGGCGTACGGCGTCAAGCCGCCGCATCTGGGCGAGTGGATCGTCAATCTCGGCGAGGCCGCCGAGTACATGTTCGACCACAACATCTTTCAAGAGAATCTTGTCGCCGTCGACTACTGCGAGAAGATGGTCTCCGAGACGAATCCCGGTGTGCTGGCGCAGGCAGAGAACACGCGCTGCCCGCACGAGGAGCAGCACGGGTATCGCACGATCGCGGACATCATGCGGACTCTCAATCCGTTCACGGGTGAGTTCTATCGCGAAGCGTTGCAAGTCTCGCGTTCGACTCGCGAAATGTTCTGCTTGATGGAGGGCAGGCACGTTCACCCGTCGACGCTCTATCCCGGCGGCGTCGGCACCGTCGCGACGATCGAACTGATGACGGACTACATGTCGCGGCTGATGCGGTACGTCGAATTCATGAAGAAGGTCGTGCCGATGCACGACGACCTGTTCGACTTCTTCTACCAGGCGATGCCTGGTTACGAAAAGGTTGGCCTGCGGCGGACCCTGCTGGGTTGTTGGGGATCGTTCCAAGACCCCGAGTACTGCAATTTCTCCTACAAGGACATGACCGACTGGGGCCGGAAGATGTTTGTCACTCCCGGTGTGGTTGTCGACGGAAAGTTGGTCACCACGGATCTGGTGGACATCAACCTCGGTATCCGAATCATGCTGGGCTCCTCGTATTACGAGGACTGGAGTGATCAGGAGATGTTCGTCAAAACCGATCCGCTGGGTAACCCGGTCGATCGCAGGCACCCGTGGAATCAGCACACCAACCCCCACCCGCAGAAGCGGAACCTCGAGGACAAGTACAGCTGGGTCATGTCACCGCGATGGTTCGACGGAAAAGACAACCTTGCTCTGGACACGGGCGGGGGAGCATTGGCTCGTCTGTGGAGCACCGCTCTGGCCGGCCTGGTCGACATCGGATACCTGGAGTCGACCGGACACAGTGTGAAGATCAATCTTCCGAAAACAGCACTGAAGGGTCCTGTCTCGCTCGAGTGGAAGATTCCCGAACATGGCAGCAATACCCTCGAAAGAAACCGCGCGCGAACGTATTTCCAGGCATACGCAGCCGCGGCTGCCCTTCATTTCGCCGAGAAGGCGCTTGTCGAGATCCGGGCCGGCCGGACCAAGACGTGGGAGTCGTTCGAGGTCCCGGACGAGGGTATCGGTTGCGGAT
The DNA here is from genome assembly GCF_029457415.1 of Rhodococcus sp. RCBS9. Lineage (NCBI taxonomy): Bacteria > Bacillati > Actinomycetota > Actinomycetes > Mycobacteriales > Nocardiaceae > Rhodococcus > Rhodococcus sp. RCBS9. Next base: position 5,345,338 of record NZ_CP120422.1, read on the forward strand.
TCACCGAAGCCGTCCGCGGAGTTCTCTCACACCACATGGTGATTCGTGACGGAAAAATCGCGAACTATCACCCGTACCCACCGACACCGTGGAATGCGAGCCCGCGCGACAGCTACGGAACCCCCGGTCCGTACGAGGATGCCGTGCAGGGTCAGCCGATCTTCGAGGAGAACGATCGAGACCACTTCAAGGGCATCGACATCATGCGGACCGTGCGTAGTTTCGATCCCTGCCTGCCGTGTGGTGTTCACATGTATCTCGGCGGTGGCAAGACCCTGGAGAAGTTGCACTCTCCGACGCAGTCCGTGACCGGGGAGTGATCGATGGAGCAATCGGCCGACTATTGGCGCGGAGCAGGTGAGCGCATCGAGACGTTGTTGCAGGCCAACGCCGGCGCAGGCCCGGTGGCGAGAGATCGCGCCGAGCAACTGGTGCGTGAGGTCGTGCAGTTGTACGGCGCAGCACTCGAACGCACCGTCGCTCTGGCAGATCCGGCCACGATGGATGCGATGGTTCGCGACGATCTGGTGTCCAGCCTGCTACTGGTGCACGGACTTCACCCGCACGACGTGGAGACCCGCGTCCGCACTGCGCTCGACAGCGTGCGTCCGTACCTCGGTTCGCACGGAGGCGACGTCGAACTGATCGAGGTGGCGGACGGCGTGGTGCGACTACGGCTTCTCGGAAGCTGTAACAGTTGCCCTTCGTCCTCGGTGACCCTCGAAACCGCGGTCCAGGACGCGGTGCAGGCGGCGGCACCCGAGACCACCGGAATCGACGTCGAAACACCAGATTCGCACGAGCTGAAGTCGGGTGTGATTTCGGTCGAGTCCCTGTTCTCGCACGTTCACGCCGACGGGGGAGGTACGCACTGGGTGGAGGTCCCCGAATTCGCCGAAGTCGAGGTGGGAGAGGTCGCGGGCTTCCGCGTGTCGGGCACCGATCTGTTGGTCTGCCGCTCCGGTGACGATCTGTACGCGTATCGCGACCATTGCCCGGTGTGTGAGCACTCGATGGCGGGGGCTGTGCTCGAACGCATGATGGGCCGTCCTGCCCGAGACGCCGCTGTCCTCACCTGTCCGACGTGCTCTGCCCACTTCAGTGTGTACGGGGCGGGAGCGCGGGTGGGCACCGGCTCCGAGCACCTGGCGCCTGTGCCGGTGCTGATTCGCGACGGAGTGCTCTCGGTCGCGCTTGCTGACGAGTCTGTGATACCGGTGACCTAGCCGTGAACGCAGCCCCGTCATGAAAGTCACTGTGGGAGAGGTGCTCACACGAATCGCCTCGTCGCGTGTCGTTCCGACCGGACCGAGGTGTGAGATGTGTGCGGCGGGCATAGGCGACGAACACCAGCACGTCGTGGACGTACAGGTCCGGAGCCTGATGTGCGTGTGCCGACCGTGCTATCTACTCTTTGCACCGGTCGACGCGGACCTTCGATACAAAGCGGTTCCCGATCGGTACCTCGAGTTTCCGGACTTCGACCTCGGCCCTGGCCGGTGGGAGTCTCTGGAAATCCCCGTCGGCCTGGCATTCTTCTTCCGCAACTCACTCGTCGACAAGTACATAGTCTTCTATCCGGGACCGGCCGGAGCTACCGAATCCGAGTTGCCCATCGACTCGTTCGAGACTGTGCTCGAGGAGAATCCGGGGCTCGCGCAGATGCGGGCCGACGTCGAGGCGTTGATCGTGTCGGTGCCCACGTCAGGACAATCGCCGAGATGCTTCGTTGTTCCCATCGACGCCTGTTACGAACTGGTGGGACGATTGCGCACCGTGTGGCGCGGATTCGACGGTGGCCAGGATGCCGCACGCGCAGTGGACGAGTTCTTCGGGCGCGTCGAGGCGCGAAGCAGGTCGGCATGACTGTTCTCGACTTCTCGATCGACAACATGGAGGTAGAACCGTACGCGGTTACGCCGAATCTGACGGTGAGATTGAGAATGTCGGAATCCACCGGCACGACCGTCCGTGCGGTGGCTCTGCGCGCGCAGGTACGAATCGAACCACACCGCCGACCGTACTCCGACGCCGAAGGCGAAGGTCTGCGCGATCTCTTCGGTCCGCGGGAGCGTTGGTCGAGTACGCTGCGCACCTTCCTGTGGATGGAATGTTCCACGGTCGTTCAAGGATTCACCGGAACAACGGTCGCGGCCTTGCCCATGGCGTGTACGTACGACTTCTCGGTGACGGCGTCGAAGTACATGCACGCACTCGGAGACGGAACGATTCCGATCGTGGTTCTACTGAGCGGCACGGTATTCACCGACGGACCGCGTGGGTTCTCCGTGCAGCAGATCCCGTGGGACAGATCTGCTGCCTACGAATTGCCGGTCGACGTGTGGAAACAGCTGATGGCTGCGCATTATCCGGCGTCTGGTTGGGTACGCCTCGACCATGAGACGATTGCCGATCTCGTGCGGTTCAAGGCAGCGCACGGCCTCACGGACCTCGATTCAGCCGTGCGGCAGTTGCTGACGGCGAGCCAGGTGCCGCGATGACTCGAACGGGGATGGATCACGACGTTCGGGCCGTGGCCGACGCCGTCCTGTACGAGGGATATCTTCTCTATCCCTACCGGGCCGGCTCGGCGAAGAATCAATCCCGTTGGCAGTTCGGGGTTCTCGGACCGCCCGGCGCCGCCGAGGTCGGAGTCGGCGAGGAACCGTCGATGTCCGCGCAATGTCTGCTCGGCGAATTCGAGCGGAACGGCGTCGAAGTTTCTGCGACTGTGAGATTTCTGCACCACCAGTCGCGGACGGTTGAACGACTCGGCGCCGGCGGGGCGTGGATCCCGGTCGATCGGTTGGTAGTCGGCGAGCGGGAGTCGATCTCGTGGGACGAAGCCACCGAGTCCGAGATCGTGTTGGGTCCGTGGGGTCTGGACGAACTCGAGGCCGGCGTCGAAGAAACCTTCTGTGCGGCCGGAGTTGTCGAAGGAGAGACTTTGTCGGACTCTCGGGGCAGGGTGGTCGGACGGATCGTTCGGACACGGCTTCCGGTGAATGGCCTCTTGGCAGTGAGCGCCTCCGCCGGGGACGGACGCACGGTGATTTCCGTGACGATCATGAACGCCACGAGCGTCGACGCACGGGACAAGGGCACGGCCACCGCGCAATCGATGCTGGGGACTCACGTCATTGTGAACTGCACAGGCTCGAGGTTCCTGTCGTTGTTCGAAGAAGCAGATCACTCGGAGCAGTTGCGGCAAAATCGCTGTTATCCGGTGCTTGCGGGGACCGAGGACCCCACTCACCCTGGCACATCTCCCACCGTTCTGGTGTCACCGATCATCCTGTACGACTTTCCCGAGATTGCGCCGCAGAGCGAGGGATCTCTCTTCGACTCGACCGAGATCGACGAAATTCTCACCCTGAGAATCCTTGCCATGACCGACGAGGAAAAGGCGCGGGCGCGAGCTACCGACTCCAGAGCTGCCGACATCATCGACCGATGTGAGCGATTGACGGACGACGATCTAGCCGGCCTGCACGGCGTGCTGCGAGATTCGAATGCCGGTTCTGATCTGATACCCGAGGTGCCTGACGGTGTGGACTGGTGGACCCCGGAAGCCGACACCAGTGTTCAACCACGCACCGACGCAGTTCTGATCAACGGCGTCCGTGTCTCTGGTGGAAGTACGGTTCGGCTCCACCCCTCACGCCGCGCTGATGCTCAGGACCTGTTCTTCGACGGCCGGATCGCCCACGTCGCCACCATTCATGAAGACGTGGACGGCGACATTCATGTTGGGGTGACACTGTTGGACGATCCGGCCGCCGATCTGCACAACTGGTACGGCCGCTACCTGTACTTCGCGCCGGACGAGATAGAGCCGATGCCGCGCGACAGCGCGTGACGTACTCACAGCTATCGAACTTCACAGCTATCGAGAGGAGAACTCGCCATGAGGAGCATGGGATTGCTGTCGACGGCACTTCTCGGCGCCACCGCGATCGCAGCCGCGATCGTCCTGGTGGTGTCGATGCCGGACATCCAGCGCTATCTGCGAATGCGAAAGATGTAAAGCGCTGTGCGCGTGCTGATTGCAGGTGTCGGAAACATATTTCTCGAAGACGACGGATTCGGCCCCGAAGTTGTTCGGGCGCTGCAGCATGAGAATCTCCCATCGGGAGCTCGCCTGGTCGACTACGGGATTCGGGGCGTGCATCTGGCGTACGACTTGTTGGAGTCGTGGGACGCCCTGGTCCTGATCGATGCCTTACCGGCGACCGGAGTCCCGGGCAAGCTCGCGATCATCGAAGTGGACCCCGAAAGTGAAGGCCCGCAAGGAGGTTTCGACGCGCACTCGATGCATCCGAGTTCGGTGTTTGCCAGCCTGCAGGCCCTCGGCGGAACACTCCCGCGGACGTTCGTGGTGGGGGCACATGCGAAATCGATCGGCGACGGAATCGGATTGAGTGCGGAGATGCGTGATTCGGTAAGGCAAGCCGCTTCTGCGGTGCTGGCACTCGTCCGGTCCATCGACGTGGACTGTGATGCCACCACACTGGGGCCGGAGGTGTGAGTCATGTGTCTGGGGATTCCGGGACGGGTACGCGAGCTACTGGACGGATACGGAGGTCAACTCGCTCTCGTCGACGTGGAGGGGGCACCACGCAAGGTCAACATCGGAATGCTCGACGAAGGCACCGTCACGGCAGGTGACTGGGTGGTGATCCACATGGGCTTTGCAGTCGAGAAGGTCGACGAGCAGGGAGCTCGCCATGCTCGGGCCGGCCTCGAACTGATGGGCCGTGGTGGCCACGACGGTGAGGTAGTCGACTCCGATACTGGTAACGGCGAGGTCGGGACATGAAGATCGCCTGCCGTGTCATCGTTCGTGGCGTAGTCCAGGGGGTGGGCTTCCGGCCGTTCGTCCATGCGACCGCCACCGAACTGGGACTGTCGGGTTCGGTGGGAAATTCTGCTCTCGGTGTCGTGATCGACGTCGAAGGCGACGGAGAGACAATCGATGCATTTGTCGCTCGGGTGCGAAACCGCCCCCCACCGCTGGCACGGGTGGAGTCGGTGGAGCGCGAGGACTCGCGGCCGGTTGGTCGTGAGGGGTTTCGCATAGTCGAGACGGATGCGGGGTCGGTCGGGCGAACCTTGGCGCCGGCGGATGTCGGGATCTGCGACGACTGCCTCCGGGAACTGACTGATCCGAGCGATCGGCGATATCGTCATCCATTCATCACCTGCACCAACTGCGGTCCGCGATTCACGATCATCGAATCGCTGCCCTACGACCGGGCCGCTACGACGATGAAGCGATTCCCGTTGTGCGCGAACTGTGCGGCGGAGTACGTGGATCCCGCCGACCGCCGGTTTCATGCGCAACCGATTGCCTGCCCGCAGTGCGGTCCAACGCTATCGTTCGTGGAAGGGGACGCGCCCGCCGTGACCGGTGAGGGTGCACTGCTACGAGCCCGATCCCTACTGCGAGACGGGAAGATTCTTGCTGTCAAGGGAATCGGAGGATTTCACCTGGCTTGTGATGCCCGCGACGACCGCGCGGTTCACGAGTTGCGTGAACGCAAGCATCGAGCAAGCAAGCCGTTGGCGGTGATGGTGCGCGATGTGCCAGAAGCCAGAGAGTTGGGTGTGGTCGGTGATGCCGAGGCTGATGCCATGTCCTCGCGCGAGCGCCCGATTGTGCTGGTTGCCAAAGCGTCTGGATACGCGCTTTCCCCCTTGATTGCCCCCGGCATTCCGGATATCGGAATCATGCTGGCCTACAACCCGATTCAGCATCTTCTTCTGGGTTTGGTCGGAGAAGAGGCGGGCCCAGCGGTGTTGGTCATGACATCGGCGAACATCGGCGGTGAGCCGATTCTGTACTCCGACAACGATCTCGAACGATTGGGTGACCTGGCCGACGGGGTATTGACCCACAACCGTCCGATCTTGATGCCGTGTGACGACTCGGTGATGCGAATAGTCGGCAGTGGAAGACAGTTGCTTCGTCGCTCGCGCGGATATGCTCCGCTGCCCGTCACCGCGCCGTTCGACGTACCGCCTACCTTGGCGGTCGGGGCCGACCTGAAGAACACCTTCTGTCTTGCCGAGGACGGATATGTGTGGCCGAGTCAGCACATCGGAGACATGGGCGACCTCGCTGTCATCGACAGTTTTGCTGCGTCGGAGAGTCACTTCGAATCGATCACGGGGGTGGTGCCGCACCAGATCGCCTGTGACGAGCATCCGCGGTATCGCTCGTCCTCGTGGGCTCGCAGTCGTAGTGGTGACCGACCGGTGCGCATCGTCGGGCATCACCACGCACATGTGGCTTCCGTGATGGGGGAGAACGGCCGGGACGGGAGCGAACCAGTTCTCGGAATAGCGTTCGACGGCACCGGCTACGGGGCGGACGGCGCAGTGTGGGGAGGGGAACTACTGCTGGCGACGTACAAGGGTTATCGCCGTCTCGCGCATCTGGGATACGTACTGCTGCCCGGGGGCGATGCCGGAGTGGAACGGCCGTACCGAATGGCGCTCGCCCACCTGTGGCATGCCGGGTTGGACTGGGAATCCGACCTCGCGCCCGTGGCAGCCTGTCCGCCCCGAGAGCAGTCGGTCCTACTTCACCAGATGGAAACCGGTTTCGGGTGCGTGGACACCTCGAGCATGGGGCGGTTGTTCGACGCAGTCTCCTCGCTGACCGGGGTCCGTCAGAGGGTCGACTACGAAGCGCAGGCTGCCATCGAGTTGGAGGGGGTGTCGAGGGGAGTCGACAGCGCCGGTTCGCGGTACACCTTCGATTGGACGCAGTCGGACGACGATTCGTGGACAGCAGATCCGCGGTCGGTCATTCGGGCTGTTGTCCGCGATCTCCGGGAGAAGTTGCCCGCTGAAGTGATCGGCGCCCGTTTCCACGAATCCGTAGCGCACCTGGTGCTCGAGTGGGCAATTCGTGGCCGGGAACTGGCGGGAGTGGACGAGGTAGTACTCACCGGAGGTGTCTTTCAGAACCCTCTACTGCTCGTTCGGGCGTGTGCTCTGCTCTCAGACGCTGGATTCACGCCGTTGACAGGACTGGAGTTGCCGCCGAACGACGGCGGTCTCGCCTACGGCCAAGTGCTGGTGGGGAGTTCGTCATGAGGTCAGGAGTTGTGTCATGTGCCTAGCCGTACCGGGACGTATCGAGTCCCTGGAGGAACGCGACGGAACGACGATGTCGGTGGTGAACTTCGGTGGCGTCCGAAAAGAAGTGTGCCTCGAGTACATTCCGGGCGCCCAAGTCGGCGAGTACGTCGTGGTGCACGTCGGATTTGCCATCCAGCGACTCGACGAGGAATCCGCTCGCAGCACGCTGGCGGAATTCGAGCACCTCGGCGTACTGGAAGAGGAATTCGGTGACGGGTTCGAAAGGGCTGCCCGGGCCGCGGGGATCGAACCGAAGGAGAAAGAATCATGAAATATCTGGACGAGTTCTCCGATCCGGAACTGGCCGGCAAACTGCTGGATCAGATCCGTGCGCTGGCCACACGGCGATGGGCGATCATGGAAGTGTGTGGTGGTCAGACACATTCGATCATCAGACACGGCATCGATCAATTACTTCCCCAACAGATCGAGATGATCCACGGACCCGGATGCCCGGTCTGTGTCACCCCGCTCGAGATCATCGACAAAGCTCTCGAAATCGCGGCAAGACCCGATGTCATTTTCTGCTCCTTCGGGGACATGTTGCGAGTTCCGGGGAGTTCGTCGGATCTGTTCCGCATCAAGAGCGCCGGCGGTGACGTGCGGGTGGTGTACTCACCGTTGGATGCACTGACTATTGCCAAGGAGAATCCGGGCCGGCAAGTGGTGTTCTTCGGGATCGGATTCGAGACCACCGCGCCGGCCAACGCCATGACCGTCTATCAGGCCAATCGCCTGGGTATCGAGAACTTCTCGCTACTCGTCTCGCACGTTCTGGTCCCGCCGGCGATGGCCGCGATCATGGATTCGCCAGAGTGCCGCGTGCAGGCATTTCTGGCGGCCGGGCATGTATGCAGTGTGATGGGAACGTCGGAGTACCCGGCGCTGGCCGAGAAGTACAAGGTCCCGATCGTCGTCACCGGATTCGAGCCGCTGGATCTGCTGGAGGGCATCCGAAAGACGGTGCTGCAGTTGGAATCGGGTCGATACGAGGTCGAAAATGCCTACGCCCGTGCCGTCACCGCGCAGGGCAACACCGCAGCGAAAGCGATGCTCGAGGATGTGTTCGCCGTGTCGGACCGGACGTGGCGCGGCATCGGATCGATCCCGGACAGCGGTTGGCAGCTGGCACCGAAGTATGCGTATTTTGATGCCGAAGAGCGTTTTTCGGTGACCGATATCCACACTGACGAGTCGAGCGTCTGCCGTTCCGGAGAAGTGTTGCAAGGTTTGATCAAGCCACACGAGTGCAGTGCCTTCGGGAAGGAATGCACTCCGCGGAATCCGCTCGGTGCCACGATGGTGTCGTCCGAGGGGGCGTGCGCCGCGTACTACCTGTACCGGCGCCTGGAACTTCAGGAGGCGGGTCATGCCGGCTGAGGAGACCGCTGTCGTGGACTTGTCGGCGTGGGTCTGCCCACTGCCGCTGCGTGATTCGCCGAACATCGTCATGGGGCACGGTGGTGGAGGAGCGATGTCCGCCGAGCTCATCGAGCACCTGTTCCTGCCCTCGTTCGGAAGCGCTGCCGATGCAGAACTCGGTGACTCGGCCGTATTCGACGTCGGCGGGGTGCGGCTCGCGTTCTCGACCGACTCGTATGTCGTCAAACCCATGGTGTTTCCCGGCGGAACTATCGGCGATCTCGCTGTCAACGGAACGGTGAACGACCTGGCGATGGCGGGAGCGCAGCCATTGGTGATGTCGACGGCATTCATCCTGGAAGAAGGGACGGCGCTGACCGACATCGCGGGAATCGCGAAGGCGCTCGGTGAGGCCGCGCACGTTGCCGGCGTTCGGCTGGTGACAGGTGATACCAAGGTCGTCGATGCCGGTCACGGCGACGGAGTCTTCATCAACACCGCAGGAATCGGGATTGTCGCAGACGGGGTGGACATCAGCCCCACTCGCGCACAAGTGGGTGACGTCGTGATCGTCAGCGGCGACATCGGCGTTCACGGCGTGGCCGTGATGAGTTGTCGCGAAGGTCTCGAATTCGGGACCGAAGTGCGCAGTGATTGTGCGGCCCTGAACGGCGTGGTGGCCGACATGATTGCCACCGGTGTCGACATCCACGTCCTGCGCGACCCTACGCGGGGCGGAGTCGCCGCGACCCTCAACGAGATCGCTCAGGCGTCGAACATCGGGGTTGCGCTGGTGGAGCGAGATCTGCCGATTCCCGCTGACGTGCGCGACGCCTGTGGGCTACTCGGCTTGGATCCGTTGTACGTCGCAAACGAGGGCAAGTTGATCGCTTTCGTTCCACGCGAAGATGCCGCCCTGGTTCTGGAAGCGATGCACGGCAATCCACTGAGTGTGGGAGCCGCCGTGATCGGGGAGTGCGTGGCCGAACATCGCACAATGGTGGTGGCGCGTACGGCATTGGGAGGCAATCGGGTAGTGGATTTGCCGGCAGGTGAACAACTTCCTCGGATCTGCTGATGACTGCCGTCGGTATGAACGGGCCGGCATTGTTTGCCCGCTACGCGTATCCGCCGAACGAGTTGGGTTACTGCGGACCCGACGATCCTTCAGTGCTGCTTCGTCTGGCCAGCGGCAACTCGGGCAGCGGCGACCGTGATCACGCTCGTCAATTCGACGGTGCGTGGCCGTACCTCGAGGCATTGGCTGTAGGAGCGGGCATCGACGACCCCCTGGATCCGCGAGTGATCGAAGCCTATTGGGTGGGAGGTGATCTCCTCGACTCTCTCGATTCGGGGAAGTTGTTACAGCACTTGAGGGGGGCATTCGGTGAACGCGAGAACACCGGGTTCCTCCCCGTCCTCGGGGGTCGGGACCGCGCGCTCGCGCACCACAGTTTTCACGTATTTCTGGTGTATCCGTGGGTCAAGCTTCTTCGGAAGCGCGGTGCGGTCCCACTGTCCGTCCTCCAGAACTGCCGGATCAGATGGGGAGTGGTCGAGGACGTCGGCGAGGAGCATGCATTGGTGGTTTCGTCCCCGCTCGAGTTCGACGGTGAGCAACTCGCACGCGGCCGACCGGCAACGCAGAGAGTGCGGTGGAGGGTCGAGGGCAACGCGCTTGCGGCGATGCCCGTCCCCGGCGCTGTGGTGACGATGCACTGGGATTGGGTGTGCGACAGGATAACGGCAGAGCAATCACGTGCATTGGATGCCGCGGAAGACTCGGGATTGCGGATCGCGAACCGAATGCTGTCGACCGATATGTGATCGTCAGTTCCCCTCCAGGACGGAGGCTACGGTGAATTGGGGTAGCGCGGTAACGGACAGCGCACTGTGGTTGGCAGAGGCATATGCGATCACGGTAGTGGTTCTCGTCGTCACCGCGCTGCTGCTTGCTCGGTATACCTTCTGGGGCAACCAGTTTCGGCGAATGGCTTGGCCCTACTTCGATCCCCGGCGCACCGTCATTCCGCTGTCGATTCTCGCGTTACTGCTGCTGCTCACGATATTCGGTGTCCGCGTGACGGTGTTGTTCTCGTACTGGTACAAGGATTTCTACGACGCCATTCAGAACCTCGACGAAACCGCTTTCTGGCACTACCTGCGAGTGTTCGCGATATTGGCCGCAGTCCACGTCGCCAGCTCACTCGTCGTCTACCTGGTAGGCCAAACACTCGATATCAATTGGCGCAGTTGGCTCAATGACACATTGACCGACGATTGGCTCGACGGCCGCGCCTACTATCGCGGAAACTTCCTGGAGAACCCGGTCGACAATCCGGACCAACGTATTCAGGCAGACATCACCGCATTCGCGACGTCGTCCCGCACGTTGTCCATGGGCGCCGTCGCCGCAATGGTCTCGATCGTCAGCTTCACCAAGATCCTGTGGGATCTGTCCGGTCCCTTGACTGTTTTCGGTGCCGAGATTCCGCGAGCGATGATCTTTCTCGTCTACACCTACGTGTTGGTGACCACGGCACTCGCATTCTGGATCGGCCGGCCTTTGATCATGCTGAACTTCTTGAACGAGAAACTCGGCGCCAGCTTCCGGTACGCGTTGGTTCGACTACGGGAGTACGGCGAAAGCATCGCCTTCTATCGCGGAGAGAACGTCGAACGACGCACGCTCGGACTACGTTTTGCTGCAGTGATCCGCAATATGTGGGCGATCGTCTTCCGGACGCTCAAGTTCAGTGGCTTCAATCTGGCAGTGGATCAGACAGCGGTGGTGTTTCCGTTTCTGGTCCAGGGATCTCGATTGTTCAGCGGGCAGATCACTTTCGGCGAAGTGATGCAAACTGCTCAAGCATTCGGCCAGGTGCACAATTCGTTGTCGTTCTTTCGAGAGTCTTATGCCGATTTTGCAAGTTTCCGGGCCACACTGATCCGTTTGACCGGGCTCGCCGATGCCAATCGACGTGCCCGCGCACTTCCCGTGCTCGACGCGTTCTCCGCTGGCAGTCATTTGGTTGTTCGGGGACTCGACGTGCGCACGCCGGTTGGTGAGGCGTTGATCTCCGAACTCGACATGTCACTGGGGCCCGGCGATGCACTGCTGGTGAAGGGTCCGTCGGGTAGCGGCAAAACCACGCTGCTCCGCAGCATCGCGCAGTTGTGGCCGTACACAAACGGTTCCGTGACCACCCCGGTCGGAGACGTCCTGTTCCTCTCACAACGGCCATACCTACCATTGGGTTCTCTGCGCGCGGGTTTGGCATATCCGGACCAGTTGCCCTCAGGTCAGCCGAACACCGGGCGCTCGAACTTCGACGACCGCAGGCTCCACGACGCGCTCGCCGAGGTGCATCTCGCACATTTGATCGGTCGGCTCGACGAGCCGGCTGATTGGACTCGAATTCTGTCGCCGGGCGAACAACAACGGTTGGCGTTCGCCCGAGTCCTCCTGATCCGACCGCGAACCGCATTTCTCGACGAGGCGACATCCGGAATCGACGAAGGCCTCGAGTACACGCTCTACGACATCCTTCGCCGTGAACTGCCCGACAGCATCATTGTCAGCGTCGGGCATCGCAGCACTCTCGACGTTTTTCACAATCGACAACTCGAACTGCGCGGTGCAGGACACTGGACTCTCGCTGATCACGAAGGCTGAGAAAACTTTCGACGGTCGGATTCTTGCGACAGGATTCGGCCGGGTTACCCGCCGCGCCGCGATCGATCGAAGACACCGACCGTCACGAGGTCGAAGGGTTGCGGAAGTCGTTTGTGCGCTGGAGCACCCAGGCCGCAATCCTGGTGCGCGAGCCGTACCCCAGTTTGTTCAGTATGTGATCGACGTGGCCGTCGACAGTGCGCTGAGAAATGACCAGCTTGTCCGCGATTGCTCGGTTTGTCAGGCCCTGTGCGACGAGTTCGGCCACCTGCTGCTCCCGCGGAGTCAGCACTTCGTCGGCCGCCGATTTCGGTGATCCACCGGGCGGTTGCCCTCTCAGCGCGCGGGCCGCTGCGTCGTCGAGAGTCAGAGCTCGTCCATGATCGAATGCTGTTTGAAACACCCTGTCTCCGAGCCGGTTACGAGCCTCGGTCACGCTGTTTTCGTGGTACGGGACCATGCTCCTGAAGGTGTCCATCGGGCTGCCCGTGGCGGTGAACAGCGTGTTGGCAGCTCCCATCAGTGTGGCTGCCAGCTTTGCGTCCCGGTCGACAAGCGTCCACGCGATTTCCTCGAGGCACCATGCACATCCGAACTGGTTACCCAGCCCTCGCAGCAATCGGAGAGAATCTTCGAGTAGCTCGATACCGCGAGCGTGGTTGCCATGACGCCATAGGGCGGATCCGTAGTCCGACATCGTCATCGACCGCCACAAGATTTCGCCGCGCGATTCGGTGAGGGCCAACTCCTCCTCGTAAATACTTGCAGCCCGGTCAGTTTCGCCGAGTGCGTCGACGACGAAGGCGAACCAGTAGAGCGCGGGTACCAGACGGGCGATGTCGTCGTTTGCCCGGAATGCTGCGACAGCCTGCTCCAGGTACTCGGCGCCGCGCACGAGATCGCCGTCGGCGACCGCGACGAATCCGAGCGTGTACCGCGCCAGTATGCGACCGTCGTCGTTCCGCTGCATCTCGGCCTGTCGCCGAGCCTCTTCGGCAATGCTTGTCGCCGAAGCGATATCTCGTTGGAGGGCTGCCAGCAGTGCGCCTGTCGCGGCGGCCTCGACTACCGCCTCACCGAGAGTGCCCTCGGTCAGTTCGGGCACCTCGGCCAGGGCGCGACCCAACCAGTAGCGACCTTCGTTGAATCGACCACGTGCAAGCCAGTAATCATGCAAGGCACTTGCGGTACGCAATGTGGCTTCGACCGAGTCGGGTTCGGTCAGACCGAATTCCAACGCGGTGCGCACGTTGGGTAAGTCGCGGTCGATCCGCGTCATCCAGTCGATTTGGTGCGGCCCCGTCCAGTCGACTCCGGCGCGGAAGACGAGTTGCCTGAACCACTCACTGTGCCTGCGCTGCAGCGAGACCCACTCGTCGACTGACACCAGTTCACGCCCGTAGTCGCGAAGAGTCTCGAGTAGGCGGTAGCGGACGTACGAGCCGTTTTGTTCACGGATGAGGATCGACTTGTCGACAAGGGACATCACGAGATCGCCCAAGTCGTCGTTCTGTGCTTCGTCGGCGAGAATTCCTTCGACGGACCCGAGATCGAAGCTACCCGCAAATACGCTCGAGTTCGCCCACAACGACTTCTCCGGCGGCGTACACAGATCGAAGCTCCAGTCGATACTCTGTGCAAGCGTTTGTTGACGCGCTGGAGCGTTCCGGCTGCCCCGCGTCAGCAGTTGGAAGCGGTCGTCGAGTTTTTGCAGGATCTGATCGACCGACATCGCCCTCAGTCGGGCAGCCGCCAACTCGATCGGCAGCGGTAGTCCTTCCAACCGGCGGACGATCTTCTCCACAGCCGCGCTGTTCTCGCTGGTGATGCGGAAGTCCGTCACGGAGGAACGTGCCCGCTGCTCGAACAGCATCATCGCATCACCATCACGGGTGTCGGTTGGCGACGGCGCCTCGGTGGGAAATCGCAGAGGCGGCACCCGTAATACCATCTCGCCGGGAATGTCGAGCGGTTCTCGGCTGGTCGCCAGAAGTGCCAATCGGGCACAGCACCGGAGGAGTTCGGCGGCGGTGTCGGCCACCCAGCCGATGAGGTGTTCGCAATTGTCCAGAACAAGCAGGACACGTTCGTCGACGAGACGGCCGATCAGTACCGATCGCGGTGACCGCGTAGATCGGTCTTGTACTCCGAGTGCGGCAAGAATCGTCTGATCGAGAAGTGCCGGCTCCCGCAGTTCGCTGAAGTCGACGAACCAGACGCCCCCGGGGAACGCACGAGAGGAATCATCGGCGGCACGGAGCGCCAAGCGGGTTTTGCCGACCCCACCCAGGCCCGTAAGGGTCACGAGCCGGTAGTCCGACAGCAGGCGTCGGACTTCTTTGGCCTCGGACCGGCGACCGACGAAACTGCTCAGTTCGATCGGTAGGTTTCCTCGTTTTGCCGCCATGAGAATCGCGCCGAATTTGTACGTGCTGAGTGGATTGACCCCACACAGTGTACGCGGAATCGCGTGTGTGAAATCTGTCAACGCACCACCGGTGTTTGTCCGTGATTGCCGTTGGGTCGAAGCTTTTCGGTGCATGACGCGGAATAGCGAACACTTTCCACCGACGTAGTTCGCGCCTCATTCGAAAGGGATGAGAGGCGCATTTCATCTTTCTGGCGCACTTACGATTCGGGCATGAAACGTGTGTGGGAAGGTGTGCGGCGCTACGGCAAGACACTGCACTCGGTCGGGTTGTCGTTCGGTCTGGTGTTTTTCGTCCTCTCGATGAGCCCGTCCCTCTTACCGCGCGCGTGGTACCTGCAGGGCGTGGCAACCGGTATTTCCGTCGCCACCGGGTACGGCATCGGTGTGAGCGTGGCGTGGATGATCCGCAAATGCGGAGTCGAACCGACATGGTCGGACCGGACCAAGCGGATCGGTTGGGCCGTACTCGCCGTACTGGCAGTGATATTGGTGCCTCTTTTTCTGATCTTGGGTTCATGGTGGCAGCAGATCGTCCGTGATCTGGTCGAGGCGCCTCGCGTGAACCGGGCGAACTATCTTCTGGTGCTGCTGATTTCGCTGGTGGTGTGGTTGATCTTGTTGGAGGCGGGTCGCGGTCTGCGGCATCTCACCAGAGGGCTCGCTGCCGTTGCTCTGCGGTTTGTTCCCAAGGAAGCAGCGAAAGTCGCGAGCTTGGTCGTCGTCTTCGCGTTGGCGATCTTCGTCGTCAACGGTGCCCTCTACAACGGGCTCATCGCTTTTGCGAACTGGAGTTTCTCCGGCGCGGACAACGACACGCCCGATGGTATCGACCAGCCTCTGATCGCCGAACGCAGTGGTTCACCCATGTCTGCCGAGGCATGGGATTCGCTGGGCAAGGAGGGTCGCACTTTCATGGGTAGCGGGCCGTCTGCGGTGCAGATTTCCGCGCTGACCGGCCGGGACGCGAAGCAACCCATCCGCGTGTACGCCGGCCGTGAGTCGTCGGATTCCGTCGACGGTGTCGCGCAGCGGGTCGTCAACGAACTCGAGCGCACCGGCGGCTTCGACCGTGCCGTCCTGGCAGTAGTGACCACCACCGGCCGCGGCTGGGTGAACGACGACGTGGCGTCCGCTTTCGAATACGTCCAGGGCGGCGACACCGCCATCGCGGCGATGCAGTACTCGTTCCTTCCCAGCCCTTTGGCATTCATCGCCGATCGCGAAACCCCGATGGCCGCAGGCCGGGCGCTGTTCAACTCTGTCTATGCGAAGTGGATCGATCTGCCGCTCGACAAGCGCCCCAAGCTTGTCGTTTTCGGCGAGAGCCTCGGATCGTACGGGGGACAGGCCGCGTTCGCGGGAGCACAGGACATGGCGACGCGGGTGGATGGGGCGTTGTGGTCGGGGACTCCGAACTTCACCGCTCAATGGCAGGAGATCACCAGCAGTCGTGACTCCGGCTCACGGGAAGCCGTGCCGGTGATCGACGACGGGCAGTCGATTCGTTTCGCTGCCTATCCGGAGGATCTCGAACTGGATGTGCCGTGGAACGACTCACGCGTCGTGTACTGGCAGCACGCCAGCGACCCAATTGTCTGGTGGTCTTTCGACCTGCTTCTGAACAAGCCGGACTGGCTTGCCGAGCCTCTCGGCCGTGATGTCGATCCGGGAATGACGTGGATACCGTTCGTGACATTCTGGCAGGTGACACTCGACATGGTCTTCTCGGCGGACGTTCCGCCAGGTCACGGGCACAACTACGGTGCCGAGGCGGCGGACATGTGGGCGCGGATCCTGCACCCCGACAACTGGTCTCAGTCGGACACCGACGCGATTCGCGGCGCTCTGACGAACGACTTTCAACCCACCAAGTAGTAGTGCGGAGTGCGGACCTCGTGACGGTCTCTCGTCGTTGGACCGGGAGTACTCGCTCTAGATCGTTCTATCACTGTTTGTCAGCTATCTAACAAGGAGCGCGATGCATTCATCAAGAACACTCGTAGCTGCGGTGGCGCTGAGCGCGATCACTGTATTTGCCGGGGCTGGGTCCGCGGTCGCCGCGCCGGCGGTCGGATCTGTCGATTTCGGTTCGTCGAGCGGATCCGGATCAGGAACCGGTTCGGCTAGCGGATCCGAATCTGGTTCTGTCGATTTCGGATCCGGCGGACCGGACGTCGAGCATCCGGTGTCGACCTGCTTCTGGTCCGTGCCGATCAATCCCGAGCGCGCGGACCCACAGCTCAACTACGCCTTTCCTGACACTGCGGCGATTTACTGGGCTGCGCAGTTCACAATCCCCGAGAACGCCGAGTTGGTTATCCGAGGGCAGTATGCGCATGCTCGCTATCAGTCGTTGAACTCGTACAACGCGGCAACCGCGATGCCGACCGCCGTCCTCAATGACATTTCGACAGCTCCCGACGCAGGTTCGCGCAACACCTATCTTCCCGGTGCCGATCGATCGAACGAAAGTGCCAGGTCGTACACGGCTTCCGTCCTCAACGAGGCCTCGCCTGCTGAGCCGAAACCCAACACCTTGTATGCCGGTGTGCCAGGTCAGGACCGGATAAGCCTGCTTTATCGCATCTACCTGCCGGACAACGGGCGTGATCTCACCGGCGGCGTTGGACTGCCGGAGCCAGAGCTGCACCTTTCCGGTGGTCAGGTGTTGCGCGGGCAGGATCTGTGTTCAGCGGTCGGTGCGGACAACGGAATCTTGAAGCCGGCTTCGCTGCCGCTGGACACGTACAAGGCATTGCGTGACCAACCGGGCAAGCCTGCGACATTCCCTTCCGAGCAGACACCAGTCTGGCGGGCGTACTACAGCGCCGAGTTCACGCTCGGCTGTACCTATCTCGGCAAATGCGATGGCACACCCCAGCGGGTGGGCGGGCAGTACTCCAACATCGACAACAGCTACGTCACCGCCGAAGTCAACCGTGGGTTCGGCGAAGTTCTAGTACTTCGGGGAGAGTTGCCGAGGACTCCGAAGACGACAGGCGGCGCAAAGAATCTCGACAGCGCAGTCGACATGCGGTTCTGGTCGATGTGCAGCAATGAATCGCTGGCAACGACGAAGGTAGCGACGTGTCTGTTCGACGAGCAGATGGCCACTGATGCGGATGGTCGCTACACGATTGTCGCGTCGCTCCCTGAAGACCGACCCGCAAACGCTACGAAGGAATGTGGGGTGTCATGGCTTTCGCTCTCGCCGGCCGGTGACGGCGCAGGGCATCCCGACGATTCCCTCTTGATCATGCGGAACATGCTGCCGGCCAAGGACTTCAGCCACGCTGCACACGATACCAAGACGCCCGGCGACGAGAAGGCCGTGATGGGAGAGTATTTGCCGGACGGGCAATATACGTCCAAGCTCGCGTTCGAGGGCAGTGGCTGCGCGAAGTAACCCGTCTTTACGCGTGAGGTCACTACTCGAGATTGTGTCTGGTGATCCTCCTCGATGATGTCGGCTGCGCTCTGCTGCGAGCGCAGCCGACACACCGTTAGCCAAGTCTTTTCGCGATCTTCGGTGGGGAATCGAGGCCTGCGGTTCAGGCACTCATCCCTTTCGAATGAGGCATCAACTACGCAGGCGCTCGCAGTGTCAGCATTGTCGCGCAGCGGTATCAGCTGTGCTCTGTTGTCCGTCGTGGCGGACAGGGGCGCCTTTTCTCGCCTACCGCCTATCCTGCTTGCTGCAATCAGAAATGAGTTTTGACATGGGTTCCGTTGTCGGAGAACTTCTCCCATTGGCCGTCGGTGTCGCCGTGTCGCCGGTGGCCGTCATCGCCACTATCTTGATGTTGCTCTCCAAGCGAGCGGGTAGCACCAGCGCCGGGTTCGCGGTGGGCTGGTTACTCGGAATCTTCATCGCTACAGTTCTTTTCGTCATCTTGTCCAGTGTCGTCAGCACGTCAGACGACGGACCGTCCGCCACGGTTTCGTGGATCAAACTAGCTCTCGGTGTCCTTCTGTTGGCCGTCGGGGTCAAGCAGTGGCGGGGGCGCAGCGGCGAGCACGAAACACCGAAGTGGATGCAAGCCGTCGACGAGATGACCGCGGCCAAGGGATTGGGCCTTGGATTCGCGCTCGCCGCGATCAACCCGAAGAACCTGCTCATGTGCATCGCGGCCGGAGTGTCGATCGGCTCGGCGTCGTTGGCGACCAGCGGAGCGATCACCTCGATTCTCGTCTTCACGGTCATCGCCAGTTCAACTGTCGCGATCCCGGTCATCGGATACGTGGTGGCTGCTGATCGCCTGCGAAAGCCGTTGGCCAATCTCAAAGTCTGGCTCCAGGACAACAACACCACGGTGATGAGTGTGTTGATCTTGGTCGTCGGAGTTGTTCTGATCGGCAAGGGAATTGGCGGAATCTTCTGATACCCGCTCTTTCGCGTGGTGTGAACGCGCGATTCCCGGATGATCGTTCGATCAGGCGCGCTTGACCGCGTAGTCGCCGTCGGCGTGGCCGATCAGTTGCCATCCGCCCTCGATCGGGGACAGTCGGACGTCGGAGAGATTCGTGGTCTCGAGCTGTGGCCGGTCGGTGCCGGGGTACCAGGCCTCGACCCGTCCGGTGCCGCTCCCGTCAAACCCGTCACGCGATACCTCCGTCAGCGTGCCGGGCGCTGCCCGCGGATACGCTCGCGAGAGTGGCGCGGCGAATCCCTCTACGAGCCCGAGTGATTCACCGGACGGGCAGTCGATGCGATTCAGATTTCCCTGTGGCTGGTGGGTATTGCCGTCGCGAACCGGGTGGGGGTCACCGCACGCTTGTGTCCACGACCACCACGCGCCGCCCATCCGGTACCTGTCGGTGGCATCGACGAAGCGGTCGACGTCTGCTCTCTGCTCGTCGGCGTCGCCGAACCAACCCCATTCACCTGTCCACAACGGTGCGTCGTACCAGGCGGCAGCGAGGTCGGCGATCTTGAATCCGTCTTCGATTCCGGGAAATTCGCTACTGACCGTTATCGATTCGCTGTAGAGATGGGGCGAGAAGACCACCAGGGGATCGGTCAGGTAATGGCGTGGAGGCAGCGCGTCGAGGCCGAAAGCCGACCAGATCGCGCTGGGCTCGAAGAACACGAGGTGTGGAAATCCTCCTGCTTCGGCCTGTCTGATGGCGTCGGTAGCCCGCTTGTAGAACTGCCCGATCTGATCAGCTGCCGTGAATGGATCGCGCAGGCCGGGGTTCGGTTCGTTCAACAGGTCGTATCCGGCTACAGCTGGTTCGTCTTTGAACTCGGCAGCCAACCGCGCCCACGTCGCGACGAGGCGACTCTGGATTCCTTGCTCGTCGTCGTAGAACGCCTGGAAGGCATGGGCGATCGCGGGTGCGGCTTCCCTGAGTCCACCGATGTTGCAGGTTGTCCATCCGCCGGTCAGGGTTGCCCACTCGGGTGCGCCGTCCCAGCCGACTCCCGGCTCCATGAAAGACGGGCACGACTGGTCGCTCGGGGTGCCGACGTACGGGCCCCATGCATCCTGATGCATGTCGAGAATGGTGTAGATGCCGTGGTCTTTTGCATCCTCGACCGCTACTCGAACGCGGTCGACGTACGCAGTGTCGAATGCACCGCGGGTCGGTTCCAGGAGGGACCACGCGACGTTGAGTCGGACGACGTTGAAGCCCAGCGCTGCCATCTGCGCGAAGTCCGTTCTTCCCAGCGGCGTAACGGTGGGTAGACCGGTGCCGTTGGTTGCGTAGTCATTGAGACCGTTGGCGTTCACGCCGCGGAGCAACACCGTTCGTCCGTCGACGTCCTTGATCGTTCGATCTGCGACGGTCAGTTGGGGGAGAGTCCAGCCCGGATCCGGTGGTGCAGCGTTCGCCGCCGGAGTTGCAATCTGGAGGACCAGGATTGCGAGGGTGGCAAGCAACAGCGCACGCATCCATCGACCTTTCTAGACAAACGTCCAATTCCGAGTCGAGGCTAGCGTGAGAAGACCTCTTTCCGGCGCGGTTTGCTCATACCTGTCACGGCCCCGCGTTGCCGAGAACACGTCGGACACGTGCTCCTGCTGGAGGTGTCATCATTGTCGACAAGTCTCGACCCGAGGGAGCCCTGGTGAAGCTTGCATTGACTGATCTGATCGAACAAATGCCTCGTGACGATTTGGCGAGTACGCGAGCGTTCTATGCGTCGCGGCCTGCCGGTGTCGGTCCGAGTTCCCTGCAGGAACTGCTTGTGGTGCGAGCATCCAGGGTGGTTGATCCCACGGCGAGCCGGGCTGTTGAACACACACTCGACATCGAGGGCCGATCCGTTTCGGTGCGCGTAGTCACTCCGAAAGACGGCGATGTCAACGGGGTCTATCTGTATCTTCCGGGTGGGGGTTTCTACATGAGTTCAGCGGCCAGCGCTGACGCCCGAAGCATGAGACTTGCCGACGAGGTCGGGGTAGTAGTGGTTACCGTCGATTACCGGCTTGCACCGGAATTCCCTTGGCCGGCAGCGCCGGACGATTGTGAGGCAGTCGCCTTGTGGCTGCTTGAGGTCGCTGCCGAACGGTTCGGGACGACCAGGCTCGCCATCGGTGGCATGTCGGCGGGAGCAACCTTGGTGACGACGACGTTGCTGCGCCTTCGTGATCGAGGTCTGGCCAAGGCATTTTCGGGTGCGGTGCTGGAAGCGGGCACGTACGACGTCAGTGCCCAGACTCCCGCGGGCCGCACCATCAGCGACGAATACTTCATCGAAGCCTACGTCGGCCATGTCGATGATCGCACTCTTCCGGATATTTCTCCGACATTCGGCGACCTCAGCGGCCTGCCGCCGACCCTCGTTGTCGTTGGATCAGAAGACGTGGTCCTGGCAGAGAACCTTGCCATGGTGGCGCGACTGTCGGCGGCCGGAAACGACGTCGACTTGCGTCTCTATCCTGATGTCCCGCATGGATTTACAAACCATCCAACGCCTGTTGCCCGGCGTGCTGCGCTAGATATGGGTGCTTGGCTTCGGAATCGACTCGACTCCGACCCCGCGTGACAAGCACGGGCGCGGTTCAGTGTGCCGAGGAAAAGCGGACTGTGTTCGGTGTCAGATCTTGGCGAGCGTTTTACGATGAAACAATTCGAGGCTCACCATGGATTTCATCAGGCCGTCGAGGGTTCGCGCATCCCATCCAGTCAGATGCTGCCAGCGGTCGAGTCGATAGGTGACAGAGTTCGCATGTAGGTGGATGTCACGGGCGGCGGCGCTGACAGAGAACCCGCTTCGCGCGAAGGCGCGGACGGCGTCCATCAGATGTGAGTGCTCTTCGGCCACAGATGCCCCGGCCTGTAGAAGCGGCAGCAGCTCGTCCTGGTGGGTGGCAAGAGTGGCGATGAGCCATTCGTCGGCAAAACTGACCGTCGTGCCCGGCGCTGTCGCCAACTGCAATGTGCGCTCGGCGTCGGTGATGCTTTGAGCTGCGCCGACGAGCCCGACCCGGGGCATCCCGATACCTAGTGACGTTCGTGGATGATCTCGCATGATTGCGTGGATGACTTCGGTTGGTTCGCCCTGACACATCACGATTACTCGGGAGCCATGTCGACTGCAATGCGCGACAACATGCACGGAATCCAGGGTTCGTTGCAGGTGTTCCACTTGTGCTTCTGACCATTCGTCCTCGACGGCCGACAGTGCTTGGAACGATTTCTGTGTTTCGAATCCGAGGGTTTGTGCCAGCTCTCGGGCGTTGCTCAGTTCCATATCCGTTGCACTGTGCAGTGTTTCGAAGAATCGGTATCGAACGCCGGCGCGGATGGCCTGCTCGCTGCGCGTTGCCTCGGAGTGTCCGACTGCGACTGCGCTCGTCGCGGCGTGAACGAGGTCCCAAAGTTTGCCGCCTGCTTGCAGCAGCTCGTGTGTTGGTTTCGTGGACCGCTGGACCATCGTGTCCCAGAGCTCACGAGATGCAATGTGATAGGTCTCGATGACATCGGAGAGGGGGAGCCCTTGCATCGCGCGACGGCGCCCGAGTTCGCGGTTTCGGTCGGTGTCTTCTGTGGTGATCGTTTCGTTCTCGGCGACGGCACACAGCATTGCGGACAACTGTTTGCGGATGTAGTTGCCTTGCTCGGCCACTGGTACCGCGGAGTAGGCCGGGAGTTCGCTGCGAATCTGTTGTACCGCGCGCTCGGTGAGCGCTTCGAGCTCGTCGGAAACCTCGCGACACAACCGTCGGATCGTGTCTTCTTCTTCGACGTCGGTTACGTCCACGGGGTTACTCCTTTGTGCGTGCTTGGTCTTGCGTCCCGTGAATTTCACGAACGAGCGTCGTGGATTCCGGGGTTCACCCATGGTCCCGCCATAGTGACGGGAGGCACACTCAACGCTAGACCGGACGACGATTCGACGGCAAAACGCCCCTCGCCTCATCTGCTCCGGATCGATCAACGGCTAAGGAGCCACAATCATGTCCAACGAGGCGAAGAGTGCCTTGCTCGCAATCGGAGTTCCGTTCGTCGGGGTGCTGGGCGGGATAGTTGCGCTCTCCGGATCCGAACTGACTGTTCTCGGATTTCCCATTTTGTTCGCGTGGCTTTTCCTGTGGATGCCGCTGACCTCGTTGTGTCTCCACATGGCATGGAAGTTCTTTGACCGCAAGGACTTCGAGGAAGCGGAACGAAACGAACTGGCTCAGGCCAAGACCGAGATCGGGGATCCGACATGATCG
Source organism: Rhodococcus sp. RCBS9 (assembly GCF_029457415.1). Taxonomy (NCBI): domain Bacteria; kingdom Bacillati; phylum Actinomycetota; class Actinomycetes; order Mycobacteriales; family Nocardiaceae; genus Rhodococcus; species Rhodococcus sp. RCBS9. The sequence goes on from NZ_CP120422.1 coordinate 5,368,625, forward strand.
CTGCAACATTTACGCTCGTGCTACTCCTCGCGCTCGGCGCCGGAGTGCTTTCACGCCGTGGAAGCAAAAAAGAGATCTCCGACTACCTCGTGGGCGGGCGGTCTTTCGGTCCCGTGCTGGTTTTCATCCTGGGAGCAGGTGAGGCCTACAGCATCGGCACGCTCATTGGATTTCCCGGGGGTGTGTACGCCCACGGGGCAAGCTACGGCGTCTGGTTCATCGGATACATCTTGCTTGCCTACCCGATCGGATACTTCTTTGCGCCCTATCTCTGGCGGGCAGGCAAGCGGTATAACGCGATGACGCTGCCCGATGTGGCAGGGCGGCACTTTCGGTCGCGCGGGTTGGAACTGACAATCGCGATTGCCTCGGTAGTCTTCCTCATTCCCTGGGGGCAGTTGCAGCTTGCCGGCCTCCAGGTCGCACTGAGCGGACTTGGCATCACCATCAACCCGACGGTGGCGGTTTTCGTCGGCGCTGCGCTTGCTCTGCTCTTCCTCCTGCTTTCGGGTGTGCGTGCACCGGCGTTCGTGTCTTACGTCAAGGACGCAGCTCTGCTGTTGGGAGCGATCCTGATCGGACTGGCCGCCACGGCCAAATCGGGCGGTATCACGAAGCTCTTTGCCGATGCGGCATCCCATGGGGCCGGGCAGGCCTCGCAATCCACCGTCACCGGTTCGTCGCTGACCTTCGTTCTCACCACAATTGTGTTCCAGTCACTCGGTTTTTTCGTTTTCCCCTTCATCGTGCAAGCGGTGCTATCGGCGAAGTCCGAGGCAACCCTCAAGCGAGTCGCCCGATTCAACCCGCTGTACATGCTCATGTATCCCTTCCTCGTCGCTGCTGCCTTCGGCGCAATTTCATTGCTGCCCAACAAGCTCGAGGGCGCAGAGTCCAATGAGGTGCTCCTGCAACTGTCCCGTCTCGTGCTCCCGGACTGGCTGACCGGAGTGGTGGCGGGTGGTGCGGCACTGTGCGCGATCGTTGTTCTGTGTGGCTCGGCGCTGGGAATCGGCTCGATCGTCTCGCGAAACATCGTTCCTGGAATACCCGAATCACGTCAGAGAGTGTGGGTGCGCGGGGTCATCGTCGCCTACCTCGGCCTGTCGCTGATCCTCACCCTCGCCGCACCCCAATTGCTGCTGACGCTGGTGAATACCGCGTATTACGGGGTGACCCAGGCCGTGGTGGTGTTCGCGACGATGATCTTCGGATGGAAGCTGCGACCGGCAGCGCTCGCGATGGGCGTGGTGCTCGGCGACGTGCTGGTGCTCTGGCTGTACCTCGACACACACGGCACGGTATCGATGTGGTTGGCGGACAAAGGCATGAACATCGGTGCCGCAGCGCTCGTTCTGAACGTGTTGTTCGTGTCCGCCACCCGAGTGATGTGGCCTCCTGTCGAAGCGGTTTCGGGCCTCCGTGCAGAAAATCGATCGGCACCAGTGCCTTGCCCCGCAGCCCCGACCACGAAGGCGGATATCCGATGACTCGGACACTACTCACCGCAGATGCAATCCTCACCCAAGACGCAGCGTCACCCCAGGTTGAGGCGCTCGTCCTCGATGGAGGCCTGGTTGTCGCCACCGGAAGTCGAAAGGACATGGGGGAGTACGCCGGACCGGAAACTCGTCGGCTCGATCTCGCCGGCGCTACTGTGATCCCGGGGCTGATCGAGTCGCACATTCACCCGACCTACTCCGGCTTGACTGACGGATGGGCCGATTGCCGGACGCCACCGTGCGCCTCGATCACGGATATCCAAGGGGCTCTGCGGAACTCCACTCCCACTCACGGCTGGATACGTGGATGGGGGTACGACGACACACAACTTCGAGAAGGTCGCCATCTCACACGCGATGACCTCGACGCAGTCTGCACCGACCGCCCGATCATCGTTCTGCACATCTCGGGGCACTTTGCGGTGGCAAACACTGTTGCGCTTGCAACTGCAGGCATCGACGAATCGACGGTGGATCCCGGGGACTCGCAGTTTCCGCGTGGGGCGGACGGGAGGCTCACAGGGATGGCCTGGGAAATCGACGCCGTGGCACGGTTGAGCGGCGCGATACCAGACCTGACACAGGCAGAGGTGCAGACCGCGTTGCTGCGTAGCTTGACACTGGCGCGTTCGCGAGGAATCACGACCGTCCACGATTTAGGGGTCGGCCTGTCGGCGGGCATGCAGGAGTTGGCCGCCTATCGTGCCCTGGACACCATGGGCGAGATGCCCGTGCACACGGTTGGCTTCCTTCGGGGTGATCTCGCGATCGCAGAACTGGAGGAAAGGAACATCGCTTTCACGGCTGCACCGGCCCCAGGGTCACGCTTCCGCCTGGCCGGCGCCAAATTCTGGGCGGATGGGTCCATTCAAGGATTGTCTGCAGCCTTGCGAACTCCGTATACCTGCAGCCCGAACCATCACGGTGATCTGCTCTATCCGCAGGAGCAACTCGACGACATGGTTCTCCAGGTGCACCGCGAGGGAGGTCAGGTCGCGGTGCACGCCAACGGCGATGCGGCTGTAGCCGCCGCCATCGCGGCGCTGCGCAGTGCGCACCGCAGTGACGGACGTCGAGCGCGGCACCGTATCGAGCACTGCCAGGTGAGTAGGCCTGCGGATCTCGAGGCGATACGTGATGCCGAGATCGGGGTGAGCTTTTTCGTCAACCATGTTTTTCATTGGGGCGATCGTCACCGTGACCGTTTCCTCGGTCCTGAGAGAGCCGGCAACCTGGACCCGCTGGCGTGCGCCGATGACATCGGCTTGAAATTCGGGCTGCACTCGGATTGCCCGATAACGCCGATGGATCCCCTCCAGACGATTAGGACTGCTGTGAATCGGCTGACCATGGGCGGTGCCGTGCTTGGCGCCCACCAACGGATCGGAGTGCAGCGTGCAGTGCAGGCCATGACTGTGGACAGTGCGTACTTGGTCCATGACGAAGGACGGGTGGGGATCTTGGCGCCGGGTCGTCGTGCGGACCTTGTCGCGCTCGACGGCACTCTTGCTGCTCTCGCAGACGCTTCGTCCGACATTCCTCAGCCTGCACTGGTCATGGTCGACGGCAGGTAGCGCATGAGATTGATTTCGTCCCAACGGTTACCAGCTCGAGGTGGAGATTCGTGCAGTTGCTCGACAGTGAAGTTGTTCGGCGCTGTGCAGTTACGGCTGCCGCCGCGGCCGCGGTCTGTCGTTCGAACGGGCCCGGCGTGGTCGATGGCGACGCAGTGACGGGCAAGAGCTTCTTCCTGCCGGATGGCGGCTGGCCGGGCACCTGAACACATGTCCGGTTTCTGGAGCAAAGTCGGGACGAGGAGCGTGCCACCCTTGTAATCTCGCACGGGAGTTTGCGGGGCGCGGGGTATCCCGCACAACCAATGAGAGGATGAAGGTGACAACTGCCTACACGCGCCGCCGAGGGGCGCGCCCTTTCGGAATCGCCCTCGCTGCGCTGGTCGCCGTGGGTGCGGCCCTGACAGGCCCCACACTCGCCTCCGCCTCGAGCGGCGACCTGCAATTGGGTTCGAGTCAGTTCGGATCGTCCGGGGAGCAACCGCCGCTGCCGGAGATCCCACCGCCGTCCGCGGCCGAGATCAGGCTCGACGAGGCGCGGAACTTCCGCGACATCGGCGGGTATCGGACTACCGACGGCAGGACCGTCCGGACAGGCCTGGTGTTCCGTTCCAACAAGCTCAGCTCGCTCAATGAGACTGATCTGGCAAAACTCACCGCCGCGAACCTGACCCTCGACGTCGACCTGCGCAACGCCTCCGAACGTGCGGAGGATCCCGATCGGATCCCCGCCGGGGTCACCTACCAGGTCGCCGACGTCGTCAGTATCGAACACGGCATCGCGTTCCACGAGTTCGTTCCCCTGACCCTCGGTCGCGCGTTGATCGACGGCGCAGTCAAGGGAACCTCGAACATCGGCCAGAGCATCGGCTACCCGTTCATGGTCAACTACCGTGGTTCCGATGTCGCCTTCCGTGACCTGCTGACTGCGATCGCGAACAACTCCGACGGCGCAACCGTCTACCACTGCAGTGCAGGGAAGGACCGCACCGGTTGGGGTACCGCGATCCTGCTGACCATTCTGGGTGTCCCGCGTGAGTTCATCAGTGCCGATTTCATGGCGTCGAACACGTACCTGGGCCGGGACGACGCGGTGGACCTTTCGTGGCTCGATGCGGCGTATGCACAGGTGGACCGGCTCTACGGCGGTATGGATACTTACGTACGGGAGGGCCTCGGCGTCGACCAGGGCACTGTCGACTCTCTGCGCGCCAAGCTTCTCCTCTAAGCGGAGCTCCACGCCCGGCTTCTTGCCTACTCGGACCTTCTTCTGTCCCAGTGCGACCTGTGGTTGCGGGAGCGCGCGATTGTGTGGCGCCGCTCCTGGGGTGGGCCCGAGGTTTCTTGGCCGTGTGCGATCACCAAGTGGCGCAAGAACTTGGCGCGCAAGAATCACGACTGGTCATGGACTCGACGCTGGCCAATTGGTCAGCATCGAATCGAGAGCCTCGAGGATTCTTGCCCAGCTTTCGGCGCTGTCCGGTGCACTGTGGCTGAACGATCCACCCAGCTCGAGGCTGGCGTACCCATGAAAAACGCTGCCGAGCAACCGAACTGCGTGGGTCTGATCGAGATCGGTGAGGTTGTACCCGCGCAGAATCGATCGCATCATCTGCGAGTGTCTGAAACCCGCGCTCGCGGCCGCGGCCTCCGGGGTGAGGCGCATCTGTGACGCGGCGTACCGACCAGGGTGTGACCTCGCGTAGTTGCGGTACACGTTCGCGAAGGCGGTCAAGGCGTCGCGGCCGGACCGACCGGCCACGGCGTCGGCAGCCTGGTCGGCCATCTCTTCCAAGGCAAGCAGCGCGATTCTGGTTTTGAGGTCGTTCGAACTTTTCACGTGCGAGTACAGGCTTGCGACCTTGACGTCGAACGCTCTGGCGACCGCCGATACGGTCACCTGCTCGAAGCCCACCTCGTCGGCCAATTCGGCGCCCGCCACGGCGAGGCGTTCGGGTGTCAGTCCTGCGCGAGGCATGTCCGTTGGTCCTGTTCGTCGAGAAGTGAAACCGCTTGCCTAAATAGTATAGGCAAATTACTGTGTGCTGTAGTTAAAACCTTCGCAACTTATCTACAGGTGAATGAGATGAACAGCCAGAGCAGCTGGATTACTACCGTAATTTCCGAGGACATCGTGCGCGGAGCCCTCGAGCTCGAGCGGACCGAACGCGGTGTGCTGACACACCGTCTGCCTGCCAGAGCTCGCACGCAATTCGCTGACGGGCAGATGGCAATGGCGCAATCACAACCGTCCGGAGTGCGGCTGGTGTTCCGAACCAGCGCTACGGCCATCGAACTCGACACTCTGCCCACGAAAATGATCTACATCGGTGCTCCGCCGAGGCCGCAAGGGGTGTACGACCTGATCGTCGACGGCGAACCAACCGGGCACGCAATCGCTGAGGGTGGCAACACGGTGACGATCGACATGGCGACCGGTACCGCTCAGAGACAATCCGGACCCGTCAGCACCATCCGCTTCGCGGACTTGCCCGCGCGATCCAAGACCGTCGAGATCTGGTTGCCGCACAACGAAACCACCGAACTTGTCGCATTGCGAACCGACGCCCCGCTCGAACTCGCAGTCGGCACGAAGCGTGATGTGTGGCTCCATCACGGAAGCTCGATCAGTCAAGGCTCCGGCGCTGAAAGTCCCTCCCGCACTTGGCCTGCTCTCGCAGCCTCTCTCGGCGGCGTGGATCTGATCAACCTCGGGTTCAGCGGCAGCGCTCTGCTGGACCAGTACGTCGCCCGCGCTATGCGAGACACTCCTGCCGACCTCATCAGCATCAAGATGGGCATCAATCTGGTCAACTCCGACGTGATGCGCCTGCGGGCCTTCACGTCGGCAATGCACGGCTTCCTCGACACGGTCCGCGACGGTCATCCAGTGGCTCCACTGCTGGTCGTCTCGCCTGTCTATTGCCCGATTCACGAAGACACGCCTGGACCTGGTGCATTCGATTTCGACGCGCTTGCCAGAGGCGAAATGCGATTCGTTGCTACCGGCGATCCCGCCGAGCGCGCAGCCGGAAAGCTGACGCTGCGCTCTATTCGGGAAGAGTTGGCGCGCATCGTAACCCAGCGATCGGCGGATGATCCCAATCTGCATTACGTCGACGGGTGCGATCTCTATGGTGCGGCCGAGAACGAAGAGTTGCCGCTTCCCGATCAGCTCCATCCGGACGCTGCGACGCACCGTCTCATCGGCGAACGCTTTGCCCAACGGGTATTCGCAGACGACGGCGCATTCGCACGCACGGTGTGATCGCGCAATCTGGTTCGATCGGATTTCACACGATTTGACCCTGACGTAGCGTGAGGGCTCACGATGGCTTCATGACCGATACTTACCCGGCATTCGACATCAGCCCCGTCCCTGTCCCCGCTACAGACGCCGTGCCTCCGGAACAGTTCCGAGGTCTCTACGGAATGCCCATGTTCGTGTCGGTTCCGACATCGGATCTGGCCGAATCTGCCGACTTCTGGATCCGTGGGCTCGGTTTCTTCGACCTCTTTTCGGTACCGGATCGACTGACGCACCTGCGACGCTGGGCATTTCAAGACGTTCTGCTCGTGCCCGGCGAATGTGCAGATTCACCACCGTCCGTCAGTGTGAGCTTTGCGTGTGTGCTGAGTCAGATGGACCAGATAGCACAGGCGTGTGAGGAATTGCGGCCCGGATGCACCAGCGGTCCACATCTGAAGCCGTGGAATTCACTGGAGTTGGAGATTGTGACACCGGAGAACGCGCGCGTGATCATGACGGCCGCTCGTCCGTACGACCCGAACAGTGCCGAGGCCGAGCATCTGCGAGGCATGGGAATTGACGGACCCGACGACTGAACCGAGGTCTGACGCTGTGGCCTCCCGAACCGCTTCTGTCAGACTGGATCACGTGACGGACCAACTCTTCGGAGACGAGGCAGACAGTGCTCTCACTGTCGGTGCTGCCGCATCACGACTAGGCATAACCGTACGTACCCTCCATCATTGGGACGCAATCGGTTTGGTGCGTCCGTCCGGGCGCAGTGACGGGGGCTACCGGCTGTACACCGACGCGGACCTCGGTCGCATCGGCCGGGTGCTTGTCTACCGTGACGTGGGTTTGTCGCTCGACGAGATCGGGATATTGCTCGATGCGCCCGCAGCCCACGTGGACGAGACGCTGCGTGGGCAGCGCGCCGAGTTGCGGCAACGGATAGCCGACTTGGAGGAACTGGGCGAGTCCTTGGATCGCATCATCGATGCCAGGAAGTCGGGTGTGCTGTTGCCGGCACACGAGCAGGTCTCGATCTTCGGCCGACACTGGCAGCCGTCATGGGGACCTGAGGCGCACGAGCGTTGGGGTGACAGTGCGCAGTGGGCGCAGCACGCGGAACGGTCGGCGGGTAGGACCGCTGAGGATTGGCAGAAGATCGCCGACTGCGTCGAGACGCTCAACGAAGATCTGGCGCTGGCCTGCCGATCCGGTGTCGAACCGGGAAGCGGCGAGGCGAATTTGCTGGCAGAACGGCACCGAGCGTCGATCGGGGTTTACTTCGACTGCACACATTCGATGCAGGTGTGTCTGGGACGGATGTACGTGGCCGATCCGGGATTCACCGCGTTCTACGAGCAGGTCGAGACCGGTCTGACAGTGTGGCTCCGCGCTGTCATCGATGCGAATGCTCGGGCCAACGGGGTTGTCCCCGAATCGGCGACGTGGGTGTGAGTGAGCTGGTGGTCGCTCGTCAGTCCAAAGACGCACACGCAGTGCACCACGGTCGGCCGTCGACTCCGGGCGCACGATGGGACACTGCGATGCGCGCGGCCAAAATGCAGCTTTCGTTGTCGTGATAGACGTCGAGATCCGAAGGAACCGTCGAGTGGAACGCCGGGACCTTCATGTCTACCTCCGTTGTGGCTCGCCAGGGAGTTGGCTCGTTGCGGCAATCCTCCCACCACAGAGATCATCTCGCCTGTCGGCAGAAGCAGGGCCGTTGCTCGGCCAAATTGCCAGGGGTCGACACGTGCGGTCCCGTCCGCGCGATTGTGCAGCCCCGCAGCGACTTACAGGTGTGGTTACTTGGTCGCCCTGCCTTCCGAACAGATGCGCACTGCGCGCGCGGTGTGATCTTCGACGGCGCTCACCGCAGAGAATCCCGCAGGGATAGGCTGGACGGATGCGTGGAGAGTACAAGGTTCCTGGTGGAAAACTGGTCGCGGTCGACGTCGAGGTGGCGGACGGTCGGCTGTCCGAAGTCGCAGTCTCGGGGGACTTCTTCCTCGAGCCCGACAGCGCGCTCGACGACATCAACGCGGCGTTGCGCGGAATGCCCTCCGACTCGGATGCAGAACAGTTGGCGCATGCCATCTCCACTGCGCTCGACGAGTCCGTCTCGATGATCGGCTTCACGCCGCAGTCGGTCGGCATCGCGATCCGGCGCGCACTCGGCCACGCCACGAGCTGGGCGGATCACACCTTCGACCTCATCCCGCCGGTGGTTCTCGATCCCGCGATGCACGTCGCGCTGGACGAGGTCATCGCGCGTGAGGTCGCATCGGGTGAGCGTCCGCCGACATTGCGTTTCTGGGACTGGGACTCGCCCTTGGTCGTGATCGGATCGTTCCAGTCCGTGCGTAACGAGGTCGACTCCGAGGCGGCTGCGCGGTACGGCATCGGGGTGGTGCGCCGAATCTCCGGTGGCGGCGCGATGTTCATGGAACCGGGCAACTGCATCACGTACTCGTTGGCAGTACCGGCGTCATTGGTCGAGGGTTTGAGTTTCGAGCAGTCCTACGCGTTTCTCGATCAGTGGGTCATGGGAGCGCTTGCCGAGGTCGGTATCAACGCTCGGTATGTGCCGCTCAACGACATCGCCTCGGACAAGGGCAAGATCGCCGGCGCCGCTCAGAAACGATTCGCGTCCGGCACTGTGCTCCATCACGTGACCATGGCCTACGACATCGACGCTGAGAAGATGACGCAGGTGTTGCGAATCGGACGAGAGAAGATGTCGGACAAGGGAACCAAGAGTGCGGCCAAGCGCGTCGATCCGCTGCGTTCGCAGACCGGAATGACGCGTGCAGCAATCCTGGAGTCGTTTGCGCAGCACTTCCGAGGTCAATACGACACCCACGACAGCGATTACACGGACTCGGAGTTGGAGCAGGCGCGCAAGCTGGTGGACACGAAGTTCAGAACCGAAGAGTGGACTCACCGCGTCCCGTGAAACCGAGAAACCGGGACGAGACCCGAGCGGTCTCGTCCCGGTCGCCTAGGTAGCCGGAGTCGCTGAGTTTGCCCCGAGGAGCTCGGCGTCGGCCGTCCCGGAGTTCCGCTTCGGAATGGTGAAAGTTGCGCTCACGCACAGGATTGCGATGACGAAGCACGCCACTGTGTACCAGAGGTTCCCGATGGGATCTCCAGCGCTGGTGGAACCGTCGACCGCGTCGAAGAAGTCGGGAAGCGCACTCGCCCACAGGACGGCCATGACAACCAGGTACACCACGCTGTAGATCTGCACGAACCTGTTGGTGTGTGCAGGAGTGTTCGATTCTGCCGAGCGCAGGTGCGTCCATTGGCGGACGAGAACCACGATCGCGACCACTGTGAGGACTGCAAGTTCAGCGGCGTAGAGGAACCCGCGGACAGTGTCGCTTCCCATACCGAAGACCGTCGCCGGGAGCGGAAGAATGAACGTACCCAGCGAGGCCAGCAGGCCGATCACGATGGTGCGCCATACCAATTGAAGTCCGGAGAAGTGCTTGCCGGCATCGACGTGCCGTCCGACGAAGTACTGGACGCAGAATGCCAACGACATCGGCCACAGCGCGGCGAAGACGACCACGCTGGGAAGTGGAACCGCGTCGAACATGGGTTGGTTGATCGGGTTCGACGTCGACCACTCCCACCACCGCAACTGGGGCCCCAGGTGGTCGAAGATTTCGTAGAACGCATGGTGGACGAAGCCGACGCAGACAGCGCCCAGTAGTGGACCGTATTTGCGGAAAACGCCGAGCATTCTGACTATTTCGAAGGCCAACGTCGCCATCAGTGGATAGATGGCAACGATGTACAGCGGCAGTCGACCCCACATGAAGTCGACGGTGAACACGTTGTGCGCGAACATCGTGTCCACTTGTTCTTCGATGCCGAACGCCGCCGGGAAGTACAGCGGAGGCTCGATGATGAACAGGTAGGCGGTGGCGCCGAACCAGAGAACCAGATTGGTGGGGTCGCCGTTGCGGCGCAACCGCACGATCGCCAGGACCAGTGCGAGCACCGAGCCGACGATGATGGTCCATTCGAGGACGGGCAGGGTCCAGTTCTCCAGCGCCGCGGGGTTACGGAACTCGACGAGTCCACCTGCTTCCTGACAGGAGAAACCGAGTTCTGTTGCGAGCTGGGAGAACGTGGGGGAGCAGTGTTCTGCCATCAGTTGGCCCCTGACGTGATCGACTCGGCTTGTGCCTGAGATTCGGCGGTGTACCAGCGTGTGCAGTCGTAGCCGTCGTCGTAACGCTTGAACCACTGGTCGGCGAGTGCGGGGAGTTTCTCGTGGTCCGGGTTGTGATTGGGCATCTGGCTGCGGAAGACACCGCCGAGTGCGACGAGTTGTTCTCCGAGTTGAAGGTGATCGAAGGCGCGAGGCATCGTGCCCTTGGTCAGATACGGAGCGAACGACGTCAGAATCTTCTGCTTGGTGCGGTGGGTGGCGAACATCGACAGTGAGTCGACTTGCCGCTCGGAGAGCGGAACGTGCTGGTTGAAGCCTGCGCAGGCGATACGAATCACCTTCATGACGTGTGCGAAGATCGACGGCGCCATTCGCATCCGGTAAAGCTCGCTTCCGACAACGGAATTGAAGATGATCAGTGCCGAGCTGCGATGCTCGACCTCCTCGACGAAGTGCCAGATGAACAGTGACGCGACGCGGTCGTCTCCCGGGCGGAACAAGGTCGCCTCGTTGTCGAGCATCAGCTTGAACACCGGAGTGAAGGTCGCCTCCAGATCTGCGGTGTATGCAAGCCGGTAGTTCAGCGAGGTCGCCTCGGTCAGTAGATCGAATTCACCGATCACAGCGTCGAGCGTGTTCTGTAGTCCGGGGTAGCGCCTGATCAGAGCCTTCACATGCTGGCGGTGCGCGGTCGAGTGATGGCCTTCCTGACGCATGAACGCCACGGCTTCCTCGGCCACTTCAGGATCGCTGATCCGCGACTTGGTCTGCATGATCATCTTCACGATCATCTTCTCGAAACCGATGGCCAGGAACGAGACCGCGTTGGACATGCTCGACCAGGCCGGGTTCTCCGGGTTCCACAGGAAGGGAACGTCCTGATCCTCGAATCCGAAGTCCATTTTTCGGGGTTGAAGGTTGGTCACTTGTCGAACCGTCTTTCGGAGGGGCTGGTCAGGTGGCCGCTCTGGCACTCGAAGCCACGTGTGGCGGTAATCATACATATTGGTGTGCAGTTGTATGTTCACTTTCGGCGAGGGGAGTGAATTCGAGGGGCGCAGACGCAAAACCTGCCTGTGTTAGCCTGTGGCTCTTGGACTTCGAGCGCAAAGACATGGTTCGAGCCTCGTTCGAGCGAGGAAGTGGGCAGTGGCACGAAGGCGTGGGTGGGGCGGCAATCCACCGGACAGTGACGAAGATGCGTCTCGTCGCATTGTCGAGGCCGCGGTCGAGTTGATCGGACGGACAAGTTCGGAAATCAGCATCGGCGACGTCGCCGAGTCACTGGGCGTGATCCGGCAGACCGTGTATCGATACTTTCCCAGCGCTGACGCTCTGATGCGGGCAGCGGCGATCGCGTCGGTCGACGGCTATCTCGATCGACTCACCACACACGTGAGCGGCATCGAAGATCCCGTCGAGGCGATGACCGAGGGTGTCGTCTACACCCTGACCCAGGTCCACCGAACGCCGCATCTCGGCATTCTGCTCACCAGCACGAATTCGAGTCTTCATCCCGAAGGTCTGACCTCTCAGGAGGCGCAGGCCTTCGGAATGGCGATGATCACCCGCTTCGACGTGGACTGGGTGCGTTTCGGATACGACGACGCATCACTTCAGGAACTGGTCGAATACGTCCTGCGGACGATGCAGTCGTTTTTCCTCGCGCCCGGCGACCCGAAGCGGAGCGACGAAGAACTGCGGCGATACCTACGGCGCTGGATGGGTTCTGCGATCATCGCCCAGGGAAATTCTGTCAGCGGTGACCCGATCAGCGCAGAACCAGAGTCAAAACAACCGCGCTGACGCACGCGGCGATGACGACGATCAGCGCGAACAGGTCGGCGAGCTGAGGGCGCTTGGGGTACGCCGCGATCAAACCGGTGCCCCCGCGAGCGGAGATCGCTTCACCCATCTCGGCAGAGCGCCGAATTGCCACCGACATGGTCGTGGTGATCAGATCGACTATCGAATTGTCGGCAGCGCTGTTCACCACAGCTTTCGGGCGTAGTCGTCGCGCCGCCACCAGAGTGAGCATCTCGTCGATCAAGAGCGGAAGTGAACGAATGCAGAGGGCCGTCGCGATCGCCCACTCGTCGACCGGGATCTTGAGGAATCGCAGCGGTCTACCGAGCGTTGCCAGTGCCGGCGCCACATCGCTCATCGACGTGGTCCATGCCAACATCAGTGAGACGCAGAGCAATACAAGACCGAACGTCACAGCTTGCAGGTAGATGAACACTGCGTCGAGGCCGATCGGAAGATTGATCAACGCGCCGAGCAGGATCAGCGCCCACAACCACCACGGAGGTCGCGGAACTGCAGTCGGGGGGATGCGTCCGATCACCGCGGTCAGCAACAACAATCCGAGTACGACGCCGATCGCCGGCCAGGACGGAGCGGTCACGACCACGATGCTGACGAGAACGACGGCAACGATCTTCGTTCCGGCCCACAATCGGTGGATCGGCGATGAAGTCGGGACTTCGCGCAGAAGTGTTGTCACGTCGTCGATCCTTCCAAGGCGCTGCTGGCGGCAGGGTCGAGGATGCGACCCTCCGACAGTCGAATTGTTCTGCTGCACACGGCGTCCATGCCGTCGACATCGTGGGAGATGACGACTACTGCGGTTCCGTTCCGACGAATCCACCTGAGTACGTTCAGGATTTCGTGTCGACCGGGTGGATCCAGACCGGCCAGCGGTTCGTCGAGGATGAGTACCCGCGGTTGGCGCACGAGGAGACCGGCCAGGACGACGCGTCGCATCTGTCCGCCGCTCAACTCGTCGATGCTGCGGCCGGCGATGTGACGGTCGAGTCCGACGGCGTCGAGCGCCCACGAGACTTGCACCGATCCGATCTCCGGACCTCCGGCGGCCTCGATGTCTTCGGCGACGGTTCGGCGTTGCAGCTGCAGTCGCGAATGCTGGAACGTGAGACCGACGGTGCCGAGTTGGCGTGAGACGGGTTTGCCGTCGAAGACTGCGGTTCCCTTGCTCGGTGCGATCAAGCCCGCCATGATCCAGGCCAGAGTCGATTTACCGGAACCGTTGCCGCCCAGAACCAGCAGCCCGTCGCCGTCGCCGATTGTGAGATTGACGTCCGACAGTGCGCGCCGCGACCACGGAGTCCGGTCGTTGTACGTGTGGGTGACATCGGTGAGTTGGAGGACAGCTCGAGTGCTGACCGGCCACGGCGCAGACGGCGGACCCCCGAACGTCGACGTCATCCAACCTGGTTGGTGATCGATCTGCCGTCCGCGTTGTAGTTGAATCACCCGATCTGCGTTGCGGGTGTCGGCGTGGTGATGGGTGACCAGTACCACGGCCATCGGGTGGCGTCGCGGAAGTTCGGCAAGGAGCGAGACCAATTCCTCCCGGCCGGCCTGATCGACCATCGCGGTGGCTTCGTCCGCGATCAGCAGAGCGGGGCGCCGCGCCAGCGCGGCTGCAACAGCCAGACGTTGCATCTCGCCACCGGACAGCCCGGAGGTCTCACGCATACCCATGCCTGCGAGTCCCACCTCGGCCAGCAGTGCATCGACGTCGGGATGCGACTCGGGGGGAAGCCCCCAGACGACGTCGTCCGCGACGCGGGTTCCGAGGATCTGGCTTTCGGGTCGTTGGAGGACGACGGCGGTTCCGCCGTGTCGGCCGAGACCGGCGGACCCGGGTCTCGTCAGCGTCCCGACAGTCGGCGCGCGACCGGCGAGCAACCGGGTGAGTGTGGACTTGCCCGAGCCGTTGTGGCCGACGACGGTGACGAACTCTCCTCGTCGCACGGTGAAGTTGACGTCGACGAGGGCCGGTGTCGTTGCACCCGGATAGGTGAAGCCCACGTGATCGAAAGTGACCGGCAACGGATCGATCGGACGGTCGTCGGGTGCTGTCTGGAGCGGGTCGGCCGAAGGGAGTGCAGCCAATCGGTCGAGGACGGCGCCGAGGACGAAATAGGAGACGACGGTACTGAGGACGATTCCGGAGATGATGGACACGCCGATCCACAACCACCAGTAGTCGATGATCGAGCCGATGCTGTTCTCGATCCATTCGGCTGCGCCGACGAGTGTGGGGGCACGCTTCAAGATCTCGGCCACGCCCAACGCGGTGTTCTCGAGCGAGGTCAACAACAAGGTGCGCAGCGGAGCGAGAACAAGCAACAGGACTATGGAGAACAACGCCAGCGCGGGCCCGATGACCAATGACGACAGCAATGCGGAGACGAAGCCGAGACCGCGCCGCTTGACCGTACCGATGATTCCGCCGAGGAGAGCGCTCAATGCGACCGCCGCCGCAGATCCCGAACCCGCCGCGACGAAGGCGACTGCCGTAGCCGAGATACCGGCCGTCGTCACGGCGCGGACTCGGAAGCGCTGGGCAACAATTCCCATCGGAACGGCGGCCACGAGGTTGAGGGCGCTGGCCATGGGGATGACCGTGGCAATGACGGACAACGCGACCGTGAATCCGGCCATGACGGCACCCGTTGCCAACTCGAGTGGTCGAAGGTTGCCGGTTTCGCGGACTTGCGGACGGTTGCTCACTACGTCCAGTGTGCCAGTGGTGACATAACTCCCGCCCGACTGATGGTGAGCGCATCGGGGTGATTGCGTAGGCTTCACCTCAAACAATGCATCGGACGGAGCGTGGAAGACGTGAGTGCAGCACCCATCAGGGTCGGGGTTCTGGGAGCCAAGGGCAAGGTCGGTCGAGCGATCTGCGAGGCAGTGGAAGCTGCTCCCGATCTGGAACTCGTCGCTCAGGTCGACACCGGTGATCGCATCGAGACGTTTGTCGACACCCGCACTCAGGTAGTGGTCGATTTCACGCACCCCGACGTCGTCATGGGAAATCTGGAATTCCTCGTGGCCAACGGAATTCACGCAGTGATCGGCACCACCGGTTTCGACGAGTCCAGGCTTGCGACTGTGCAGTCCTGGCTCGACGCCCAGCCGGCAACGGGTGTTCTGATCGCCCCGAACTTCGCCATCGGTGCTGTGCTGTTGATGCGCTTCTCGGCTGCCGCGGCGCGCTTCTTCGATTCCGTCGAGGTCATCGAACTCCATCACCCCAACAAGGCAGATGCTCCCTCGGGCACCGCATACCGAACGGCCGCCATGATCGCCGAGGCTCGCGCGGAAGCAGGCGTCGGACGTAGCCCTGACGCCACCACGACCGAGCTCGAGGGTGCGCGTGGAGCCGACGTCGACGGCGTCCGGGTTCACTCCGTGCGGATGGCCGGACTGGTCGCGCATCAGGAAGTGATTCTCGGAACTCAGGGCGAGACGCTGACCATTCGCCACGACTCGATCGACCGGAATTCGTTCGCGCCGGGCGTTCTGCTCGGTGTCCGCCAGATCGGCTCGCGTCCGGGTCTGACGGTCGGTATCGATTCCTTTCTCGATCTATGAACAAGACCACCCGCACCGTCGCACTGATCGTCGCGATTTGCATTGCGCTCGCGGTGTACTTCGTGCTGCTCGGCCAGCGCGGAATCCAGCTCATCCAGGACGGTGGCGGCGCCGCGATCGGTCTCGGGGTCGGCGTGCTGATCCTGCCGTTCCTGGGGCTGTGGCTCGTCATCGCCACGCTCCGTGCCGGCTTCACGCACCAGCGCCTCGCGCAGCAGATTCACGACGAGGGCCTCGCTGTCGATGCGTCTGCGCTTCCGAAATTGCCTTCGGGCCGGATCGAGCGAGCGGCTGCCGACGAGTTGTTCGCCCAGATCAAGGTCGACTGGGAAGCAGACCCGGACAACTGGAAGCAGAACTTCCGACTTGCTCGCGCCTACGACTATGCCGGTGACCGAAGCCGGGCTCGGGAAACCATGCGACGGGCAGTCGAACTGGAACGCCGTTCACGAGGCAAGTAGGTGTCTACGCCGCGAAGCGGGGCCTGCTGAGACGCTACCGCTCCGGAACGGTTGTGGGAGATGACGGATCCGGAGTGGTGGGGTCGAATGGCGGCGGGTTGTTCGGGTCGAAGCTCGTCACCGGCACCGAACAGGTCGCGCCCACTTCGGGATACGTGTTCGGGTTGACGCGCAGAGCCGAGACGAACTGATCGATGCGCGCGTCCGCGGCGTTGTCGAGCTTGAGCTGACGGCCCCACGACTGCAGCGAGATCGGCGAATCCAGGGTCGGATACGGCGACATCAACGTGTAGCTCATGCCCTCGACTCGCTGTGCCAAGCGAGCCTGATCCTCGCTCGAGACGAGGTCGGGGTTGTACGTGATCCACACGGCCCCGTGCTCGAGAGAATGGACCGCATTCTCGGTCCGAATCGCTTGTGGATAAACAACTCCGGTGCAGTTTGCCCAGACCGAGTCATGACGGCCGCCGAAGGGCGGTGAATATGTGTACGCCACGCGTTCGTTCGGGCGTACGTGTTGGGCTGCTGGGTAGTCGACCGTGACAACTCCGTCGATGGCTTCGGACGGATCCGGGTTGTCGATGCTCGGAACAAACGCATCCGGGCGCGGTGATCCTTCGAGGGAATTCGCACACGAAGCCAGTGCGAGAACTGCCGAGACCACCACTGTCGCTCGAAGTTGTTTGTTCACTCGGCCATGATAGCGGCGCCTGTCCGCTTTCCCGGGGACGCGAATCGACTACGACCCGAGAGAGCCGCTCGCTCCGCCCGACAGTGCGATGTCGCTGGCGCCGCGAAGAATTCGGATTGGTGGTAATGGCCCTCGGTATGCCTCGGAGCCACTGATCAGATCACCGGCAGCGTCGAACGCGATCGCCTCACCTTGTGGCTCGTCGGGAAGGGGGACGCGAATCGGGTTGGTGTTCAACGCTTTCACGACATCGCCGTCGGGAGCTGCGTACAGGTAAGCGTCGGTATACGTGCGGAGCGCTACCACCGTGCCGTCCTTGCTCACGGCGCCGCCGGTGACAGCCATCGTGCCGGCGTGGGGGACGGGCCCACCGGGTGTGAGGGTGGGAGTAAATCTGAGCTGACCTACTTTGGCCAACATGGTCGGCGAGCCCGTACTCAGATCCTGAACCTGCTGTCGCTCAGCGGTTGTGTAGACCACGCTTGCACCCAGGTAGTCCTTGGTGACGATGACGGGAACCCCGTCGCTCTGGATCAGTAGTGTCTCGGCGTCGTGCCCGCCGTCGGGATAGACCAGGGGGTAGGAGGTCGCCGCACCTGAAGCCGGATCGAGGTCGATCAGCCCGACCGACGTTCGTACCGCGTTGTTGTCGCCGATGTCTGCCAGCCACAGATGGCCGTCGGGAGTCGACGACAGATCCTCGACGTCGACACGAGGGGTGCCCACGCTGATCCAGCGCTGCACGTGGCAGTTCGAATCGAGTTCGGCGACCCGATCGTCGGAGCCGCTGTCGCCGATTGCGTACATCCCGGCCGCGGTGACGGTGAGTCCGGACAGCTCGGAAAGGCCTGCATCGGTGGGTGTGCACAGTACGTCGAAGACGCGGGCCTGTTGCGCCGCCGCAGGAACAGTGTGAACGCCGACAATCGCGGCGGCGAGAACAACCGATCCGGCAGCCCAAGCGACTGAGTGGGTGAGCGGTCGATTCCAGATCACGATGCAGTCCTCCAGGCCGAAGAATCGGGACTTAGTACCCAGAGAATACTGGACGTCCGTCTCACTTTGACCGAAACTGCAAGAAATCGCATCTGCCGAGACGCCGTGATGCGTCAGTGATTCACCGAGTGAATCCGCGTGCAGGAGGGGATACTCGACTCACCGGAGATCGGCGGCGACGAGCAGGAAGTGACGAAGCGATGGCGAAGAGTGAGTCCGACAAGCAAGGCGCAGATTCCCCGTCTCGGTTGATCGACAAGCGAATCGAGGAACTCGGAGACTGGCGGGGCGAGATGCTCGCCCGGATACGAACTCTGATCAAAGAAGTGGATCCGGATGTGGTGGAGGAATGGAAGTGGCGAGGTGTTCCCGTGTGGTACCACGCCGGAATGATCTGTACCGGTGAGACTTACAAGAGCGCAGTGAAGGTGACCTTTGCCAAAGGCGCATCACTCGACGACGCTTCAGGACTCTTCAACTCCAGCCTCGAGGGCAATACGCGACGGGCGATCGATTTCCACGAGGGCCAAGCCGTCGACGAAAAGGCGTTCAAGGCACTCGTTCACGCCGCGATTGCCCTGAACACCTCGAAGAAGTGACGCCCTGTCAGAGATGATGTTCAGCGAGGTCGAACGCACTGAGTAGCGTGCGGAATTTTGTACTGGTCTCTCTCAATTCGATTTCCGGGTCGGAAGTAGCGACGATGCCGCCGCCGGCGTAGGCCCGCGCCGAGAGGCCGTCTGCTGCGATCTCGGCGCAACGAATAGCAACCATCCACTCGCCGTCTCCAGTCCGGTCGCACCAGCCCACGGCACCGGCATAGAACCCACGATCGGCTTCGGTTGCGGTGATGTGCTCGCGTGCGGCGACCGTCGGTGTGCCGCAGACAGCGGGAGTCGGATGCAGCGCCATTGCGAGTTCGAGCGAGGTCAGGCTCGGGTCGATCAGGACACCTTCGATCTTGGTCCCGAGATGCCACAGTTGCGGTGTCCGAAGGATTTCCGGTGCGCTGGGTGCATTGAAGGACGTGCACAGTGGTCCGAGTATCGCGCTGATGGAGTCGACGACAAACGCGTGTTCGGCCAGATCTTTGGTCGACGCGCGGAGTTGCTCGGCATTCGCCTCGTCCTGATCCGAATTCGGATGGCGTGCAATCGAGCCCGCCAGCGGGTGGCAGGTGACGACGCCGCCTCGCCTTTCGATCAGAACCTCGGGCGTCGAACCGACCAGCGAACGCCCGCGGTACTTTCCTCCGGCGGGGGACAGGTCGACGCAGAAACCGTTGTGCGCGTGATCGAGTGCAATCAGTTTCTCGGCCAGAGCGGCGGGGAAGATCGTGGACTCGGCCTCGATGGTCAGGGAGCGTGCGAGGACAACTTTGTCGAGTTCGCCTGCTCGAAGTCGTTCGATGGCTCCGCGGACCCTGTCGGTGTGGATCTGCGGGCTGGGTTCGAATCCGGCTACCCGCGAAGTGGGTAATGACGGGATGTTCGAGTGATATAGATCACCGCGGACTCGTGTGAAACTCAGTGGCGCGGTGAGGGCGGACGGCGTCTCCGGGGAGAACGGCAGGGCGCCGACGACCGAGTCGATGCGCCCGGTCTTGAGGGCTTCGGCAGCGTCGAAGGCCGAGTCGAATTCTTCGACTACTCCCGAAGTGCGGATCGACGTTTGCCTACGTGAGAGCAGGAAAACGGAGTCCGTTTCATCGTCAGTCCGGTTGTTGCGCAACGGGAATTCGGAGACTTCGGCGAGTGCTGACATGGACACCCTTCCAGTTCGACAGATTGCTTGTTATGTTGAGGCTAGCCTTAGTTTGGGTGAATTTGTGTTGCGAGCGTCCGGGTTGTGTACTTCCGTACCGTTATGGTTAGGCTGGCCTAAAGTCAAGGCGTGCGGACGGGGTCGACACGAGGTTGGGTTGGCTCGATCTGAGCGCGTCGACCACTACTCGAGGAGACCGATGAGCAACACCGTGGACCGTGACCAGATCGTGCGCGACGTCGCCGAGGTTCTGTCGATGAGGGCAGAACAACTCGGCGACGACGCGGACCTGGGTGACGAAGGCCTTGACTCGGTTCGCTTGATGACGCTCGTCGAACGGTGGCGGGGAGCGGGCGCGGATGCCGACTTCGCGGAGTTGGCAGAAGAGCCCACGATCAATGCCTGGGTTCAGGTCCTGTGCCCGCAGTGAGCGAGCGCCGAATCGCCGTGGTCACCGGTGCTGCGGCGGGGATCGGCGCCGCAGTGGCCCGTACGCTTGCGCGCGACGGGTATTCGCTGGCGTTGCTCGATCGCGACGACGTCGAATTGAAGCGGGTAACTGCGGAATTGGCAGAAACAATCGTCGAAGGCGCCGATATCGAGAGTCACGTCGTGGACGTGACCGATCGGCAGGCAGTCGACGCTGCAGTGGCCTCGACGATGGACACGTTCGGCCGGATCGACGCGCTCGCGCACGTCGCCGGAATTCTCGACACCGGATCGGTGCTGGACTCCGATCCGGACCAGTGGCGGAAGATATTCGGCGTCAACGTCTTCGGATTGCTGAACGTGCTGCAAAGCGTGGGACTGGAAATGCGTCGCCGTCGGGCCGGGGCGATCGTGGTCGTCTCGTCGAACGCGGCCGGTGTCCCACGTATCGGGATGGGTGCTTACGGTTCGTCCAAAGCTGCTGCCACCATGTTGGTTCGAACCGCTGGACTGGAGCTGGCTACTGACGGCATTCGTGTCAACGTGGTCGCTCCGGGATCCACCGACACAGCGATGCAGCGGTCACTGTGGTCGGACCCTTCCGACGATTCGGGTGCCGACGCGGTCATCGAAGGCAATCTGGCGAGCTATCGCCTGGGTATTCCGCTCGGAAAACTGGCCACCGCAGACGATATCGCGGACTCGGTGCACTTCCTGCTGTCCGACCGGGCGGCCCACATCACCATGCAGGCGCTGTACGTCGACGGTGGAGCGACGCTCAAAGCGTGAGACGTATTTGCTGACAGTACTTTCGAACAGGAGTCACTTGCATGACCTCGAGGATCGCTCGCGAGCCCTTGGCACCCGTCGCACAGTATCCACCCGATTTGGTGACGTATTATCGGGAACGAGGCTATTGGACTGACGAGACGCTGGCCGGATTCGTCACGGCCGCGGCCGCACGGCATCCCGACAACGAAGCGGTGGTCGGCAGCGATGCCTTTGGCACACAGACACGGCTGACGTATTCCGACCTCGATCGTCGCAGCTCGGCCGTGGCCGGAGGCCTGTCCGGCTTGGGTGTTCGCGCCGGTGACCGGGTGCTTCTGCAGCTGCCGAACATCGTGGAATACGTCGAAGCATTGTTCGGTGTGTTGAAACTCGGCGCCCTGCCGGTATTCGGGTTGCCGGCGCATCGCCGAACCGAAATCGGATACTTCTGCCAGTTCGCTGATGTCGCTGCCTATATCGTCGCCGACCGTCATGGCGGGTTCGACTACCGCGCGCTGGCGCGTGAGGTGAACGAAGGCCTCGAGACTCCGCCTGTTGTGATCGTGGCCGGTGACCCCGAAGAGTTTGTCGGTTTCGATTCGCTGCGCGGATACGAGGTTCCCGTTCTTGCCGACGTCGATCCGTTGTCGGTCGCCTTTCTTCAGCTTTCCGGTGGCACGACCGGTGTTCCGAAGCTGATTCCGCGAACGCACGCCGACTACCTCTACTCGGTGCGAGCGTCCAACCCGATCTGTGGCGTCGACGACTCGACGCGCATGTTGGTGGTTCTTCCTGCAGCGCATAATTTTCCGATGAGTTCGCCGGGCATCCTGGGCGTTCTCCACGCGGGCGGCTCCGTGGTTCTGGCGCCGGACACCATGCCCTCCACAGCTTTCGGTCTGATCGAATCAGAGCGAGTCACGCACGCTTCCTTGGTTCCACCGATCGCGTTGGCCTGGATGGCCGCCCCCAGTAAGGCAGATCACGATCTGTCGAGCTTGCGGGTTCTCGGCGTCGGCGGAGCGAAGTTCAGCGCCGAAGCCGCTGCACGCGTACCCACGGAGTTGGGCTGCACCCTCCAGCAGGTGTTCGGGATGGCCGAGGGGCTGGTCAACTACACCCGCCTCGACGACACGCAAGAATTGATCGTCAGCACTCAGGGCCGGCCCATTTCACCCGACGACGAGGTTCGTGTGGTCGACGACGAAGGCGCGCTCGTCGCGCCCGGAACCACGGGGCACTTACTGACTCGGGGTCCGTACACGATCCGCGGCTATTACCGGGCGGATGCGCACAATGCCGAGGTCTTCGACGCCGAAGGTTTCTATCGCACCGGCGATCTGGTCAGCGTCACCGATTCAGGACATCTGATAGTCGAGGGACGCGCAAAAGACCAGATCAACCGCGGCGGTGAGAAGGTTGCGGCCGAGGAGATCGAGAACCACCTGCTCTCGCATCCGGCTGTCCACGATGCGGCCGTCGTCGCCGTTCCCGACGAGTACCTGGGCGAACGAACCTGTGCTGTTCTGGTGATTTCCGGAGATGCCCCGACCGTCGGCGAGATCAAGCGATACATACGAGGCCGAGGCGTTGCGGCGTACAAGGTTCCGGATCGAGTGGAGTTCGTGACCGAGTTCCCCGTCACCGGCGTCGGAAAGACCAGCAAGGCGGCCTTGCGCCGTGTTCTCAGCGAATCGATTGCCGCACAGACTCTGTCGAGTTGATCGGTTCCCACCCCCACATTTTCGAGGAGATTCATCATGGCGCTACCCACAGCAGTGCGATACGAGATGCCCACCGAGTTTCCGCAAAATCGGGTCGACTGGACTCTCGATCCTTCCCGAGCGGTGTTGCTTCTGCACGACATGCAGGAATATTTCGTGAACGCGTACGACCGAAGCGTCGACCCGCTCCAAACCGTGGTTCCGAACATCGACCGGCTTCGTTCGTCGGCGCGAGCTGCCGGAATCCCGATCGTCTACACCGCGCAACCCGGTGATCAGGATCCCGAGGAGCGTGCGTTGCTGTCGGATTTCTGGGGACCGGGTCTGAAGGCAGATCCCGCTCACACCGACGTGATCGCCGAGTTGGCTCCGCATTCGGACGACGTGATGCTCACAAAATGGCGCTACAGCGCCTTCATCAAGACGGATCTGCGTGAGCGGCTGCGCGAGAGTGGGCGTGACCAGCTGATCATCACCGGAATCTATGCCCACATCGGTTGCCTGACTACCGCTTTGGACGGGTTCATGCAAGACGTGCAGATCTTCTTCGTGGGCGACGCGGTAGCCGACTTCTCCCTGGACGAGCATGTCGGTGCGCTCGAGTACGCGGCCGGGCGCTGCGCCTCGGTCACCCGAACCGACGACCTGGTCAAGGCGATGAGCGCGGAAACCGTTTCGGCGTAGGCGTGAACGGCGACGGGTGCGCCACCCGTCGCCGTATTGTCAGATGTGTGAAGACTCTGTTGGTGGTTCACCACTCGCCCTCGCCGACAACCCACGAATTGTTGGATGCAGTCCTGGCCGGGGCTCGCGATCCCGAGATCGAGGGCGTCGAGGTGAAGGTGATGCCGGCGTTGGCGGCGACGGTGCCCGACGTCCTCGCTGCTGACGGCTATCTTTTCGGAACCACCGCCAATTTCGGTTACATGTCGGGCGCGCTGAAATACTTCTTCGACACCACGTACTACCAATGCCTCGGCGCGGTTTCGGATCGACCGTACGGCCTGTGGGTTCACGGCAACAACGACACTGCCGGTGCAGTGTCCTCGGTGCGCAAACTCGCCACCGGGCTCGGATTGGTCGCGGTGGCGGATCCGCTCGAAGTGACTGTGAGCGTGGACAAATCTGTCCGCGATGGTTGTTATGAACTGGGCGGAACCGTCGCGGCAACGCTGATGGACTAGCCTTCACTTTCTCGTTTCGATTCACGAAAGAGACTGTCCCGCAAGCGGTTGTAGAAGCGCGTGTCCTCTGATTGACGCGTCGGGAGCCGTCGGTTCTCGGGTCACCGGCGAGGCGGATTCCCCGATTCATTGACATTTAGTTTAGGCTACCCAAAACGACGTTAGGTCACCCTTGGGTGACGTGTGTCCACAGACGAGGGGATCAGTGTGAGCGTTCTTCCAGGTTCGAACTCCGGAGCGGCGAGCGAAGCTACGTTTGCTCTCACAGGAGCTCAACTCGGGATTTGGAACGCACAGAGGCTTGATCCCGAATCTCGGAGCTACCTCGTCGGTGAGGTGCTCGAAATCTCGGGCGACGAACCGATCGACACCGAACTGCTGACAGCCGCCATCACGGCGACGATCGGTGAAGCCGAAACCATGCGGCTGCGGATGATCGAGACGGCGGACGGCCCGCGTCAGTACATCTCCGACGAGCCGGTTGGCATCATCCCGATCACCGACGTCCGTGACGAGCGCGATCCCGTAGCCGTGGCGCACGCACTGGTCGACGCCGAGCGCAGCCGGGCGTCCGAGTACTGCCGCCTGATGGTGGAGCGTCCGCTGTACACCTACTCGCTGATCAGGCTCTCCGATCGCGAGATCTGGTGCATCCAGCTCTATCACCACCTGATCGTCGACGGATACAGCGCAGCAATGATTTCGCGCCGAGTCGCCGCGCACTACACGGCCGCGAAGAAGGGAACCGAGGTCGCGCCAACGCGATTCGGTTCTATGACAGATCTGGTCAGCGAGGACGAGGCGTACCGGGCTGGCGAGCAGTTCGCGGAAGATCGTGACTACTGGCGTGATGTCCTGACGCCGTTGCCCGCGTTGGACGGACGCGGCCAGCAGGTCACCGGTCCGGCGGAACGAACGATCCAGGTTCGCGAGATCATTACCGCCGACGCCCTCAACCGCCTCAAAGACGTGGCAGACGCGACGGGAACAACGTGGGCCGAGGCACTGATCGCCTGCTACGGCGCGTTTCTCCACCGACTGCTCGGCGAGACGGATGTTGTCATCGCGATGCCACTCATGGCGCGCGTAGGTCGCACGGCACTCAAGACGCCGGCCATGGCAGTCAACGTTCTGCCTCTCCGGTTGACGATTCGCAGCCACGATCGACTCGGTGACCTGAGCAAGCAGGTGGCCGCCACGATGAAAAGCCTGCGCGCACACCAGCGCTACCGCGGTGAGAATCTTGCTCGGGACCTGGGCGTCGCCGGAACCGGCGCACTGCTTCACGGGATCGGAATCAATCTCAAGGCTTTCGACTTCGCCCTCGATTTCGCCGGCGCTGTGGGTGTACTGCGAAACGTCGCCGGGGGACCGCCGGAGGACCTGGGTTTGACGGTGACGCCCATTGCGGACGGCGAAGTTCTACTCGGATTCGAAGTGGACGCGCGTACCAATACTCGGGAATCGGTTCAGCGTCGCCTCGCCGGTTTCGTCAGCATCGTCAACGCGATGGTCGGGGAGGGAGATCCTGCCGTCGGTCAGGTGGAGATGATGCCTGCGGCCGAAGCCGCGCGGATTCTCGCCGGCCGCGAAACTGCACTGCTGCCCGGCTCGGTCGAACTCGTTCCCGACGTGTTCGACCGCATCGTTGTCGAGCACGCGGATGACACAGTCCTCGTGTGCGGTGACGAACGTTTGACAGGCGCAGAACTCGGTGGCCGCGTCCACAAGCTCGCCCGGTTGCTTCGGGCCCGCGATGTCGGCCCGGACGACATTGTCGGACTTGCGCTTCCGCGTACTTCCGAGATGGTGGTGGCTCTGCTCGCGACATTGAACGCGGGCGCAGCGTACGTGGCCCTGGATCCGCAGCACCCGGCCGAGCGGTTGCGAGATCTGATCGACGACGCGCAGCCGAAGGTCGTGATCACCACTTCCACTCTGGCCGAGCAACTCGTCGGAGGTTCTCGGCCCGACCCCCTCGTCCTCGATTCCGACGCAGTCCGCGAAGAACTCCGTGCCAATTCCGAGCTTCCACTCGAACTCGGTGAACTGGCGACAGCACGGCATGGTGATCACCTGGCGTATGTCATCTACACCTCGGGATCGACAGGCAAGCCCAAGGGTGTGCTGGTCAGAGGCGGTGGATTGGCGCACCTGCTTCACCACCATCGCGCCACCATCTACCGGGACACCGCCGAGCGCGTCGGGAACCGCCAACTGCACACCGCGCACACAGCGTCGTTCGCCTTCGATGCGTCTCTCGATCAACTGTTGTGGCTGCTGTGTGGTCATCGGGTGCACGTATACGACGAGGAACTGCAGAAGGACGCGGTCGCTCTGGTCGCGGCGTTCGAGCGAGATTGCGTCGACGTGGTCGACACGACGCCGTCGATGGCGGCAGCGATGGTGGACAACGGGTTGCTGCGTACGCAGCGGTTGCAGCTCCTCGTCGTGGGTGGCGAGGCGGCACCGCCCGCACTGTGGGACGCGATCATCGAATCCGGTGTTCCGGCTCGAAACCTGTACGGCCCCACAGAAACGACGGTCGACGCGATCGCGACCACGGTCGAAGGTGCCGGACCGCGTATCGGGTACCCGCTCGCGGGTACCCGTGCGTACCTGCTCGACAGCGCGCTCGAGCCGGTCGCCGACGGTGAACGAGGTGAGCTCTACCTGGCGGGACCGCAATTGGCCAGGGGCTACCTCGGCCGCGCCGGCGCGACCTCCGAGCGTTTTGTCGCAGATCCTTTCGGGGCTCCGGGAGATCTGATGTACCGCGCCGGGGACGTGGCGCGGTGGGTGCCGGGGCGGGGCTACGACTTCATCGGTCGCAGCGACAAGCAGGTGAAGATTCGCGGACATCGAGTCGAGTTGAGCGAGGTCGAGGCTGTTCTCGGATCGGTACCCCGAATCGGCGCGGCTGCTGCGTTGATCCGCACGGATGGGGGACGGCCCAGCCTCGTCGGCTACGTTGTAGCCGCCGCCGGCGCGACGCTTCCGCCGCAGGAAGAATTGCGCCGTGACCTCGCCGGTCGCGTACCGGATCATCTGGTTCCCGCCGCAATCGTCGTTCTGGACGAACTGCCCGTCACGGTGAACGGAAAGCTCGATCGTGCGGCACTACCTGCCCCGGCTGCCGAATCGGCAGGGCGCGCCGCATCCACACCGCGCGAGGAAATCCTCTGTGACGTGGTGGCCGAGGTGCTCGGCCGCGAACGCGTCGGCGTGGACGAGGACTTCTTCGGCCTCGGTGGTGACAGCATCACGGCGATCAGTGTCAGCAGTCGACTGCGGGTGCGCGGACTGATCGTTGCTCCCAAAGAACTACTGGCACAGCGAGATCTGGGAACCATCGCCGCTGCGGCACGTGAGATTGCCGATGACGCCGACGCCGTAGCCTCGGTTGCGGACGTGGCGACCGGCACCGTGATCGCCCCGCCGATCGTTCGAGCACTGATCGACAAGAATCCGACAGACGAGGCAATCGCGGGCTACGCGCAGTGGACCGCAGTGCGCATCGACGACAGCCTTTCACTGGGTGACCTGCAGTCCGGCGTGCAGACGATCCTCGATCACCATGACGCTCTACGCCTGCTCCTGCGCCGTGACAACGACAGCGGCACTACCGAATTGATCGTCCGGGACCCCGGCGCGGTGCGCAGCGAGGGACTCGTTCGAGAGGTGTCCGACACCTCCGAGCCGTCCCGGATCAGAGACCTCGCGGAGGCGTCGGCGGCGGGTCTCGACCCACGTGCCGGTGAACTCCTGCGAGTCGTACTGGTCAATACCGAGGCCGGACGACCCGACCAATTGATCGTCGTGGCTCACCATTTGATCGTCGACGGTGTGTCCTGGCGAATTCTGCTTCCAGACCTCCACGAAGCCACCGATGCTGCACGCGAGCGTAGGTCGGCCCGGTTGGCTGCAGGCGGAAGTTCGTGGCGTCGATACGCAGGGTTGCTCGCGGAATTCGGGGCCTCTGGCAGCAGGGCGTCAGAGCTCGAGTACTGGAAGTCTGCGTCGGTACAGGCGGACGACGAGCCGATCGGCAGTCGTCGTCTCGACCCGAAGATCGACGTGACCGCAACCGCCTCTCGCACGACAACCATTGCGCCCCCGGCCGTCACCGACGCGCTGTTGACCACGCTTCCGGCGGCGTATCGAGCCAAGGCCGACGAAGTGCTTCTCTCGGGTTTGATGCTTGCCTTGCGCTCATGGCAGCACGGCCGCGGCCTCATCGGGCTGCCCGCGCAGACAGTTACCGTCGAAGGTCATGGCCGCGACGCGCTCACCAGCGACACCGACTTCGCCGGAACCATCGGGTGGTTCACCAGTGAGTTCCCCGTCCGGGTTCCCACCGATGCACTGCTCACCGCAGACGATCTTGCCGACGCACTGAGCGGCGGAGCAGCTGCGGGGCATCTCCTTCGTGCGGTGAAGGAGGCAAAACGCGCCGTACCCGGAGGCGGAGTCGGCTATGGAGTTCTGCGGCATCTGGATCCCGACACCGCACCTGACCTTTCCGCGTGCGCTACACCCGAACTGCTGCTCAACTATCTGGGCCGCTTCCCGTCCTTGCCCGGAACCGGATGGCGATTGCCGGAGCAGGATCCATTCGCGGTCATCGAGCCGGCGACGAAGGTTATGTCGGAAGTGCTGGCGCTCAACGCATTTGTCCGAGAGGACGACTCGACGACGCTGGCAGTCGAATGGACTGCGGCGGGTTCAGTGCTCGACGGCGCGACGATCGTCGAGCTGCAAGAGCATTGGGAACGTGCGCTCGCTGCCCTGACCGCGCATGCCGCGCTCTTCGAGGGTGGTTTGACGCCTTCCGATTGCTCGGCGACGATCTTCGGCCAGGGCGCGGTGGTCGATCAGGCAGGGATCAACGAACTCGAAGCCGTCCACGGACCGCTTGCCGACGTCCTTCCGCTCTCGCCGCTACAAGAAGGTCTCCTGTTCCATGCGGTCCGTGACGGAGCCGCAGACGTCTACACGCTCACTGCACGCTTCGACCTCTCCGGGCCACTGGACGAGGCGAAGTTGGCCGACGCGTTCGAGACCGTGATCGACAGGCACCCGAACCTTCGCGCAGCTTTTCACTACGAGCAGTTCGAACGGCCCGTTCAGATCATTCCGCGCGGCGCAAAAGTCGAGTGGCGTTCGGTCGATCTGACCTCCGTTCCAGCTGACACTGCATTCCGCTCTGCAGATCAGCTCGAGGACGAGGCCGCCAAGCATGTCTTCGACGTCAGTACACCGCCTCTGCTGCGTGCACTACTGGTTCGGCTGCCCGGCGGGGTGCACCGTTTGGTCCTCAACGCGCACCACCTGCTCACCGACGGTTGGTCGACTCCGATCGTCCTGCGCGAGCTGATGAACGTCTACCACGACGGCGACAGCCGCCTCCCTGCGCCGACGCCGTATCGCGACTACTTGGCATGGATCGCCGGCCGTGATCAGGACTCTGCCCGCGCAGCGTGGAGCGAGCGTTTGCGTGGGCTCACCGCGCCGACTCTCGTTGCCGATGCCGGAGCGCCGCGAAGTGTGCCCGTCGCGCTCGAGGTTCCTCTCGCGACATCGGACGCCGAAGCGCTGATCGAACTCGGCCGTGCGCGAGCGCTGACGGTCAACACCCTGGTTCAGGGTGCGTGGGCAGCAGCGCTCGCCGAAGCGACAGGACAGTGGGACGTCGTGTTCGGGGCCACGGTGTCCGGCCGACCTGCCGAACTCTCGGGGGTGGAGGGAATGGTCGGGTTGTTCAGCAACACGATTCCGGCCCGCCTCGACATCGTCGCGGACCGGCCTTTGCTCGATCAGTTCGTCGATCTCCAG
Organism: Rhodococcus sp. RCBS9; assembly: GCF_029457415.1. Classification (NCBI taxonomy): domain Bacteria; kingdom Bacillati; phylum Actinomycetota; class Actinomycetes; order Mycobacteriales; family Nocardiaceae; genus Rhodococcus; species Rhodococcus sp. RCBS9. The sequence continues at coordinate 5,398,407 of NZ_CP120422.1, forward strand.
AACGCCCAATTCGACATCGTGGACGTCGAACACACCAGTTTGGCCGAGATCGAACGCATCGCCGGAATCGGGCAACTGTTCGACACGCTCCTGGTGTTCGAGAACTTCCCGAACTCCGGTGCAGGACAGCCTGCATCGCACACACTGCGGGTCGAGGGATTCACCAACCGCGGAGTCACGCACTATCCGATGACGTTGATGGCGCCGCCGAGCACCGGTCTGGATCTGGTTCTGTACCACGATCCGGCAGTTGTCTCCGACGCCACGGCGGAGCGAATGGTCACACGGCTCGCGGAGATCCTGCGTGGGTTGCTGACCGAGCCGACAGCTCCCGCATCCGCGGTGCTCACGGTAGTCCGACAGGCAGCGTCCGTTGCCGATGCGGTGTCTGCCGCGAAAAATGTCGCTGTCACGAAAAAGGTGGCCGCGTCCGATCCTGCGATCGATGTCGATCCCGCGGTCGTGGATGCAGTGTGCGCCTGTGTCGCAACGGTGTTGGAGATTCCCGACGTCGATCCGGGCGACAATTTCTTCACTCTCGGCGGTCACTCGCTCACTGCGATGCGGTTGGTGGGAAGCCTGCGCAAGCTGGGAATTCGCGTCGTCGTCTCGGATGTCTTCGACACCCCGACCCCCCTCGGTCTTGCCGTGGCCGCACGCGTCGATCGGACGAAGTTCTCGCCGGATTCGGTCGTTGGCGTCGATCGACCCGTCGTGACCGTGGCGACGTTCCGCGCCCCGGCGGTGGCGGGAAATCCTGATCACGAGCGGTACTGGGTTCGCACGCTCGCGGACCTGCCCCTCGAAACGGACCTTCCGTATGACCGCCCGCGCGGCGAAGAGTACCGCCCGCACACCTACCTCCGTCAGCTACGCGATGCCCGGTTCGGTGACGAACCAGGATTCGACGCGGTGCTGTTGGCCGCCGTGGCGGCGACGCTGAACAGCTTCGGCGGTGGTCGGGACCTTGCGGTCGGACTGGTCTCGGAAGGGACTGACACCCTGATTCGGGTCGACCTGTCCGGTCGGCCTAGAATTGCCGATGTCGTTCGGCGAGTCGAAAACGCTGTCTCCGAGGCACTTGCGCATTCCGATGTCAGCCTCGACCGAATCGCCGATCTACTCGGGCGTCCGACGAGCAGCCTGTTCGCTGCCCGTGTCGGTCACTCGCCCGGAAAGAGCGTCGACCTCGAATTCGTCCGAACCGCAACAGAACTTCGATTGACGGTTGATGCCGGGCTGTTCGACGCCGCGACTGCGGACGCATTGCTCGACGGTGTGATCGCGGTCCTCGGTCACGAAATCAGCACTGTCGTCGCGGATCTGCGACTGGCGGAAAACAAGCCGGATCGCGACCCGGGCCGACGCGCGACGCCGCCGTCGGGGATCTCGCAGTTGTTCGCTCGACACGTCAGCCGCCACCCCGACGCCATCGCGGTGATCTCCGGCGAGGTCGGAATTACCTACGGGGAACTGTCGGCGCGCGTCGACGAGCTGGCCCGCGAACTTCTCGCGGTCGGCGCCGGACCCGAGAAGGTAGTCGCCGTCGCGCTGGATCGAAATGCGGATCTGGTGGCCGGACTGCTCGCGGTACTGCGCATCGGCGCTGCGTACCTGCCACTCGACGTCGATTACCCGACTGAGCGGCTCGAGTTCATGATCGAGGACGCGGCTCCGGTGTGTGTCCTGACCAGTATCGACAGCGCCGGGCAACTTCCGTTGACGGTCGCCACGAGTGTCTTCGTGGACGGTGAGTTCACCAACTCGGGTGTCGTGCTTCCTCCGCCGCCCGCGGCGGGTGATCACCTCGCCTACATGATCCACACCTCCGGTTCGACGGGTCGCCCCAAGGGCGTGATGGTCTCGACGGGCAACCTCGCAGCCTTCGCGGACACGGTACTCGAGGATTGCTGGATCAGGCCGGGCGATCGCATCGTCGCGGTGACAACGGTGTCGTTCGACATCGCGGCACTCGAGTTGCTGTGCCCGCTCGCGGCGGGCGCGACTGTCGTGATCGCAGACCGCAGGACGGTTCGCGATCCGGATGCGTTGTCGGCGTTGATCATCGCAAGCGATGCGACAGTGATGCAGGCAACGCCGGCGCTGTGGCGAGTGGTCACCGAACACGAGAACGCAGTCGGACTCGCCATGGTGCGAGCCCTGGTGGGAGGGGAAGCCCTCCCGCAGGATCTGGCCGACGATCTGGTGGCCAACGCTGCTTCGGTCCGGAATGTCTATGGACCCACCGAGGCCACGGTGTGGGCGACATCTTCGGTCATCACGACCGGCGACCGAGTCACGATCGGTCAGCCCTGGACCGATGTGCACGTGCGAATCCTCGACGACGACCTGCGTGAGGTTCCGGAAGGCGTTGCGGGCGAGCTGTATCTGGGCGGTGCGCAGGTGGTCCGCGGATACCTGAACCGCCCCGATCTGACCGTCGCTCGGTTCGTCGCCGATCCTTCTCTGCCGGGGGCACGCCTCTACCGCACCGGCGATCTGGTCCGACGCCGGCGAGGGGTTTTGCACTTCCTTCGTCGTGCGGACGATCAGGTGAAGGTTCGCGGTTTCCGCATCGAGCTCGGCGAAGTCGAAGGCGCGCTCGGATCGGTGGCAGGTGTGTTCCGCGCGGCAGCCACCGTTCGCGTCGATGCGGCGGGTACCGGAAGTTTGCACGGGTATGTGGTTCCCGAAGGTGCAACCACGCTCGATTCGGTACTGGTGCGCAAGGAGATTGCGCGGCTCCTACCCGAACACATGGTGCCGCAGACCATCACGGTGCTCGAGGCGCTACCACTCACCCTCAACGGGAAGGTGGACCGGAAGGCATTGCCCGACACCGCGCCGGATCGCGTGCAGAGTCCGCTCGTGGCCGTCGATGCGGATCGTCGGGCACGGCTCGAGTCGCTGAGCCCGGGCTGGCAGGACGTGCTGCCACTCGGTCCCTTGCAGGAAGGCATGTACTTCCAGTCGGTTCTCGACGGCGCCGGCGGCACGGATGTCTATCACATGCAGCCGCGATTCGAGTTCTCCGCCGATGCCGCCGTCGACGTTCGCTCAATCCGAGCAGCGGGGGATGCGCTCTTGCGGCGCTATCCGAACCTGCGGGCCGGCTTCACACACGCCGGTTTCGACGCTCCGGTGCAGTTCGTGCCCAGGGCAGCCGAAATGCCTTTCCGCGAAATCGATCTGAGCGCAGTCGCACCCGACGACTTGGATATCGAGGTCCGCGCCGTCGACGAGGCTGAATTCGGCAGGCTGTTCGACTTGAGTGCGCCGCCACTCATTCGAATGGTGTTGGTCTGGTTGCCAGGTGGGGGAGCGCACCTCGTCTTCACTCAGCACCACCTGCTGACCGACGGTTGGTCGCAGACCTTGATGTACGCGGAGTTGTTTGCGCTCTACGAGTTTGCTCGCACACACGGCACGGACCCGGTTGGACTCGACGGCGCGCTCGACAAGCCTGCGGACTTCCGTGATCACCTGCGATGGATCGCCGAAGCGGATCGCACGGACGCCATCTCGTCCTGGAAGGACTACCTCGCGGATCTCGAGCAACCCACACTCGTGGGTGGTACGGGATCAGGCGGGCGCGCTCCGTTGCCGGTGTTCACCCGGGTTCAGCTCGAACAGAGCATCACCGAGCACGTACGCGAGCTGGCCAGACGTAGCGGAGTGACGCTGTCCACCGTGGTTTCTGCGGCGTGGGGCCTGGCATTGCGCGCCGTGACGGGCCGTGACGACGTGGTCTTCGGATCGACGGTTTCGGGACGTTCACCCGAGGTCGAGGGCGCCGACCGAATGGTGGGCTTGGCGCTCAACACCATTCCCGTGCGTGTCCGGGTCCGGCCAGGCGAGGAGATCTCGGCGTTGCTCGGACGCCTGTTCCGTGAACAAGGTTCGCTGCTGGGGCATCACCATCTCGGGCTCGGCGACGTGCAGCGAAGTGCAGGGTTCGCCACGCTCTTCGACACGCTCTACGTTTTCCGCAACACCCCTCGCGACGAACAGGCACGTCGAGACACGTTCGGTCGCAGTGGAATCGTCGGGTTCGATGCGGTGGACGGCACGCACTATGCGCTCACGCTCGACGTGGATCCGGGTGTCGGGGACGCGGCGATGGCGCTCACACTCGAAAACCGTCCTGACCTGATTCCGCACGACGTGGCTCAGGACATCCTGTCCCGCACCATCACGATTCTCGAAGTGATGGCGAATTCCGATACCGCCACGGTGGCGGACACGGCGGTTCCGCTTTCGCGCACCCCCGCGGAATTCGCTTCGGAGCACGTCGTGATGCCACGGCCGGACCAGGCCGGCGGTAGCGTGGACGCACTACTGCGCGAAAGGGCAGCGGCAACTCCGGACGAGACGGCGCTGGTCTTCGGAGACGTCACACTGAGCGCAGCCGAGATGAACTCTCGGGTGGACAGACTGGCACGGATACTCGCTTCGGCGCTGGGGCAGTCGGTACCAGGCGGGGGACCGACCCGTGTTGTCGCGCTCGCGCTTCCGCGTACTGCCGATCACGTCGTCGCGATCTTCGCCGTCATGAGAACCGGAGCGGCCTACCTTCCCTTGGATCTGGCTCACCCGCCGGCACGCCTGCGCGAACTCATCCTCGACAGCGATGCGGCGCTGGTAGTCACCACGACTCAGACGCGTGACCTCGTTGTTCCCGATGGACAGCCATGTCTGGTCCTCGACGACCCGGACGTGGCCGGGGTACTCGACGGGCAGTCTTCGGCACCAGTTGTCGACGAGGCTGCGGTCTGCGGGCCGACCTCACCGGACCAGCCTGCCTACGTCATCTACACCTCGGGCAGTACCGGAAAACCCAAGGGCGTCGTGGTGGGTCACCGCGGGTTGACGACGATGTATCACAATCACAAGGCCGAGATATTCACGCCGACCGAAAACAGTGTGGGTGGCCGACGTCTGCGCATCGCGCATACAGTCTCGTTCTCGTTCGACATGTCGTGGGAGGAACTGTTCTGGTTGCTCGCGGGGCACGAAGTTCACGTGATCGACGAGCAGGCGCGACTGGACCCCGCGTCTCTGGTGAAGCATTACCGCGAAGTCGGTATCGACGTCGTGAATGTAACCCCCTCGTATGCACGGGAACTGATGGCCGCCGGTCTCCTCGACGGTGAGCGGACGCCGGTGTTGGTCATGCTCGGCGGAGAAGCTGTACCTGCCGAGTTGTGGTCGCGATTGCGCGATCAGGACGGTGTCGACGGGTACGACCTTTACGGGCCGACGGAGTTCACGATCAACGCGATGGGATCCCCGGTTCAGGGGAGCGAGACACCCTGCTTGGGTCGTCCGATTCTGAACGCGTCTGCGCGGGTACTCGATTCGGGTCTGCGGGAGGTACCGATCGGAGCGGCGGGCGAGCTGTACATGTCCGGAGACGGAACGGCGATGGGTTACCTTCACCGGACCGCGTTGACCTCCGCTGTGTTCGTTGCTGATCCCTACTCCGTCGGCAAGCGCATGTACCGCACGGGTGACGTTGTACTGCGTCGCCGCGACGGCGAACTCGAATATCTGGGTCGCGCAGACCATCAGGTCAAGATCCGAGGCATTCGGATCGAATTGGGTGAAGTCGAATCCGCGCTGGCGTCGTTGCCGGGAGTGTTGCGAGCGGCAGCGTCAGTCCGTAGCGAAGGCGGTGCGCCGCCGCGACTGGTCGGCTACGTCATCGAAGAACCCGGCGCTGATCCAGTCGATCTGCGAGCTGCGTTGCGGGAACGCGTACCGGCACACCTGGTTCCGTCGGACATCGTCGTCGTGGATTCGATCCCGTTGACGCCCAACGGAAAACTGGACCGCGGTGCGTTGCCGGCACCCCCCGCCCGAGCAGCGGCCCGAGCACCGCGAACCGAGATGGAAAGGCAACTGTGCCAGGTCTTTGCGCGGGTACTCGGCGTCGAGGCAGTCGATCCCGAAGAGAGTTTCTTCGATCTCGGCGGCGACTCGCTTCGAGCTATGCGACTGGTGGGGGAGATGGAGCACGACCTGTCGGTGAGCGTCGGTGTGGGAACGCTGATGGCCCGTCCGACAGTTGCAGAACTTGCAGTACACCTTGACGAGTCGGCGTCCGAAATCGATCTGAGTCGCGATCGCCTCCTGACACTGCGAGCCGAAGGCAGCGGAGAACCACTGTTCTGTGTGCATCCGGCCGGTGGATTCGCTTGGCCCTTTGCGCCTTTGACCGGTGTTCTCGATGCCGACCGTCCACTGTTCGGCCTGCAACTGCCCACAGTTGCCGGTGAGCCACTCGAACCGACGAACGTGGACCAACTGGCAGCGATGTACGTCGACACGATTCGCGGCGTGCAACCGAGCGGGCCGTACCACCTGCTCGGCTACTCGTTCGGTGGCAACGTCGTTGCCGCGATGGCGGCTCAGCTGGTCGATATCGGCGAGACAGTGGAGTTCGCCGGTCTGATCGATACTCATCCACTGGGAGATCGTGACGATCGCGGTCGCGACGATGCCGACGACCGAGATCTGGCCGCCGCCCTGCCACCCGAGATCCTCACTCAGGCACCGGGACTGGTCGACGCTGTTCGGGCGGGTTTTGATGCCACTCGTTTGCTCGTGGCCAGCTCGACCGACACAACCTACGACGGACCGGTTACTCTGATCACCGCCGACGCCGAGGCGTCCGGACAGCTGCTGGCTGATCGCTGGCGCGGAGTCCGCGGGGACCAGGACATGGCAGTACACCATCTGCCGTACGACCACGCCGGTTTGGTGACCCCAGCCGGGTGGGCGGCGATTGCCCCGCTGCTCGACAGCTATTTGTCGAAACGCACGGCTACATAGTTCGAAAACCACACAGTTGAAACACAATGGGAGCTCAATGATGAAGTCCACACCGCCCCTCGCGATACGGAGTTGGCGACGTTTCGTCGCCATCGCAGGGTTGCTGATCGTCGCACTCGTGGCGATGATCGGTTGCAGTAGCGATTCGAACGACGAACCGACCAAGGCTGCAGAGCCCACGACCCGCGTGATCGAGACCGAGAAGGGCTCGGTCACCGTGCCCGCGTCGGCGGAGCGCATCGTGGTTCTGAGCGGCGGTCTCGCCGGATACCTGTACGCCCTGGACGCACCGGTGGTTGCCACCGATACCCGCGTCCTCGGTGTCACGAACCTCGACGGTGGATTCCCGCCGGCTTGGGCGGACGCCGCAAAGGCGCAGGGCACCAAGGAATTGCCGGCCGGCGAGCAGCTCAACATCGAAGCCGTCGCGGCGGCTGAGCCCGACCTGATCATCGGCGGTGGCCAGGGAATCACCTCCGTTCAGTCCGAGGAACTCTACGATCAGCTCACTGCTATCGCGCCCACCGTCTTGGTCCCCAAGACGGTCGCCGCGTGGGACAAGCAGCTCGAAATCGTCGCCGACGCGGCGGGCCGTTCCGACCAGGTTCCGGCGCTGATGAGCGCATACGAGGACAAGGTCAAAGAGGTCAAGGGCAAGATCAAGGTTCCCGAGGGCAACGTCGTCTACTTCCTCTCGGTCTCGAGCAACAAGCCGTACCTCGTTCCGCCGACGGCCGCGCTGCCCGCGATGCTCGCCGAGCTCGGTTTCAAGGCCGACGACGTCATGGCCAAGGCCGGCAACCCGCAGCTCTTCGGCTCGGGTGACTCGTTCGAGGTCAGCCCGGAACTGCTCTCGCAGGTCGCCGATGCTCCTGTCGCCTTTGTGATTCCGGTGTCCGGTCGCCCGATGGCCGAACTTGCCACCGATCCGCTTTACTCGCAGTTGCCGTCCTTCAAGGCAGGCACGACGTTCGAGCTCCCCGCCAGCAGCTACCGTCCTGACTACGACGGCGCAATGGCTACCCTCGACCTGATCGGCCAGACCTTCGCATGACTCGATTCGGTGGGCTGGTGATCGATGTTTCACCCTTGCGGACCAGCCGTCCCTTCAGGTACGCCTTTTCCGCGCGATTGATCTCGCTGCTCGGGATCGGACTGCTCGTCGTAGCCGTCCCCGCGCAGACGTACCAGCTCACCGGCTCGACCTTGCAGGTTGCCGGAGTGTCCACGGCGATGGCCATCGCCATGTTCTTCGGCAGCCTGTTCGGCGGCGTGCTCGCTGACCGTTACGATCGGCGACGCACCATCCAGTTGGCCCGCAGTGCTGCGGGTCTCGGCTTTGTCATTCTCGGGTGCAATGCGCTCTTGCCACACCCGTCGATGTGGGTCATCTACGTCGCGGCAGCTGTCGACGGCTTGGCCGGCGGTGTCAGCAGCTCGGCCTTGATGGCTTTGATGCCGACGTTGTTGCCGCGCAACAAGATGGCTGCGGCCGGCGCTTTGGTAGCGCTGACCACCGACATCGGGACGATGATCTCGCCGGCAATCGCCGGCGTGATCATCGCCTCCGGCGGCATTCCCGCGACATACTTTGTTGCTGCGGTGGCCACCGCAGCAACTGTCACGTTGTTCCAAGCCATCGGCCCTTCCCCGGCACCGGGCACGAATCACGAAAGCCCGATGCGCGCGCTGGTGACCGGCGTGAAATTCGCCGGCACGCACACAGTCATTCGCGGCATCCTGATCAGCGGTCTGTTGGTCATGTTCGTCAGCGGGCCGATGGTGTTGCTGCCTGCCTTCGTCGACCAGGTTCTCGGCGGCGGACCCACCATGCTCGGTCTGCTCTACGGCGCCCCCGCTGTCGGCGCTGTGGTCGGTTCCCTCACCAGCGGTTGGACCGGACGAGTCCACCGCAACGGCGCCGCGATGTTGATCTCTGTTGCGCTGATGCCTCTCGGCCTGGTGGTACTGGGTGCGTCGGGAGCAGCGATTGTCGCGTTCCTGGGCCTGGCCGGATTCGGCCTCGGCCGCGCACTCAACGACATTCTGAGATTTGCAGTCCTTCAACAGAACACGCCGGACGAATTGCGCGGACGCGTGTCCAGTCTGTGGATGGTGCAAGCCGTCACGGGTACGGCGATCGGTTCGATGGCAGCCGGGTTCCTCGGGCAGTGGCTCGAGCCTGGCGCCGCGCTACTGGTCTTGGGGCTCGCCGGTGTGACACTGGGCCTGGTGCTCCTGGCAGCATTGGGTTCGGTGCGCCGGGTAACTTCGGAGATCAACGAAGTCGATCTCTCCGAAAACACTGTGCCGGTGGGGAATGCTCCGCCGGAAAAGGAAGGTAGTTCATGAACCGAGGAGACCACCTCGCGACCATCGCCGAAGTTCTGGCGGGAACCACCGGCGCAAAAGTGCCGTACCCCATCGGCATTCGCGAACTCGAAGTCGTTCGCAGCGAAATGGTCGGGACCGGACTGTTGCGTCTGACCTTGGGTGGACCGGAGTTGGCGGGCTTCGAATCGCACGCTCCCGACGAGCATGTTCGCCTGGTCTACCCGGATGCAGACGGAACTTTACGTCTACCCGAACGCGACGGATTCAGCCTGAAGTGGCCTCGTCCATTGCCGATCTCGCGTGAGTACACCGTCCGTCGATACGACGCCGAGGCGGGGGAGCTGGACCTCGACTTCGCGCTCCACGAAGGTGGGTACGCCTCTGATTGGGCTCAGGCGGCGACCGTCGGCACTCGGGTGCACGTGGCAGGTCCGCCCGGTGGCGTCGTGGTTCCGTGGACGTACGACCGCTATCTGCTGGCCGGTGACATCACCGCCCTTCCCGCCATTGCTCGTTGGCTCGAGATGATGCCCGCTGCTGCCGCCGGGTGGGTGTTCGTCGAGATCACCGACCCTTCACAGGAAATCGAACTCACTGTTCCGGAAGGCGTCGAGGTGCGATGGCTGCACCGCGGTGACGTCCCAGCCGGTCACTCGGATCTGCTCGAGCAGGCAGTACGGACGGTCACCGTGCCCGAAGGTGAGCGCCTCTACGCCTGGATCTCCGGTGAGGCCACCAGTCTCAAGCCGATTCGCAGATTCGTGCGCGACGAACTCGGCCTGAGTTCGGGCGACTACCTGATCACGGGCTACTGGAAGCGCGGAGTCGCAGACTTCGACGAGGACGACGACGACCACTGAACATCGGTTGACGCCGGTTTCGGCATCGTCACCGCGACAACGAGTCCGACAATCGCAACGATTGCCGCCACTCCGAAAGCCGTGGCGAATGCCGAGTGCTGGGGAAGGCCGCCGGATGAAGTCGCGCTCGCGATGATCCCGGCGGCAATTTGGGTTCCCACAGCAGAACCCAGCGATCTGGCGATCGTGACTATTGCCGTCGTGACACCTACGCGGTCTGCCGGTGCGCTGTCGGCGGAGATGACGAACACTGCCGTCGACGCGGCGGCAACGCCGGTACCCGCAAGGATCAGCACCACAACGATCTGCCACATCGTGGTTGCAAAGACCCCGACGGCGCCGCTCAGGCCGAGGAAGGCAACTCCCGCTACCGCAATGGCTTTCGTGCCGACCCGTTGTGCGAGCTTTCCGGAAATCACCGACGCGATCACCGCTGCGCCGTAACCGATGCACAGCAGGATTCCGATGGCACTTGTCGATGCACCGCGGCCGAATCCGCTCTCTGCCGGCACGGCGAGTTGTTGCGGAAGTAGATAGACAACAGCGCCGTAGGTGAACCCGAAAACCACGCCGACGACCACGGCGCTCCACATCGAACGATGCCGCATCATCGTCAGGTCGACCATCGGCTCGGTTGTCCGGCTCTGATACCTGGCCCAGATCGTGAACACGGCAGCGGAAGCGAGAACCAGCAGCATCGACGTCGGTGCGCCCCACCCGTTGCTCGACGCGCTCGCAAGCCACGCCGTCAGCGTCAACAACCCCAGAGCCAATCCGCCCGCTCCCGGCCAATCGAGTCGGCCGCCGACGTTCGACATGTGATCTCGTGGTGTGCTCACGGCAAAAGCAATTGCGCCGAGCAAAACGAACGCGGTCGGAACTGCATACATCGCGCTGCGTGAGACGTTTTCCGCGACGGGTCCCGCCAGCACGACTCCCAGAGCGCCGCCGGCCACTACGACAGCCCCGAGCAAACCCGTGGCCGTCTTCAGTCGGTCCGAGGACAAAGTGCGTCGTAGGACCACGAAGCTCACGGGAAGCAACCCGAGCCCGAATCCCTGGAGAAATTGGCCGAGGACGAACAGCGGGAAGATCGTTGCGAGAGCGGACACGCTGCCGCCCAGGACAACGATTGTCGTGATCGCGAGCAAGGTGGGGCGGGCGCCGTACACGTCGGCTATTCGCCCGGCCATCGGCGTGACGAGGACAGTGCTCAACGTCAGAGCGACGGATGCGAGCGCTCCGATGTCGGCCGTCACTCCGAAGTCTCTCTGTATCAGGGGGAGTGCGGGGACGATGATGCTTTCGAGCGCGGCCACGGCAGCGATCAGCAGGGTCAGGCTTGCGATAGTTGCTACCGGTCGCGGCTGATTGCCGGAGACGCTCTCTGTGGTCATCGTGCTCTCTTTCGATCGGGGAGTGAGGAGCTTATGGACGCGACGAAACGCCGCCCCTCCAAGAGCCCGGAAGGGTTGTGGCACTGGATATATCGGGCTGTGAAGTAGACCGTCTCTTTATTTCGTTACGCGTACCGTTATTGTGGAGAAATGTAATGCGATTCAGCGCACAAAGCAAGGGTCGGATGGGGTGGAAATGGTGCCATGTATCGCCAGATCGCAACGGGCAGACTTTTGCTGCTACCGTCGGTTGGTGTCAGGCGATGTGACGATGGGGCTCATTTCTCGATGAGCATGACGCTGGTCACCAAAATGCTTCTCCGAGCAGGGAGTTCATCTGCCGGACACATCCAAGGTCCCCGTTTGAATGCCGGGTTTGTTAGCTTTCTGCCTGTGACGCGACGTCACGGAAAGTTCACGAATCACGGAGGATCATCATGGGTTCTATTTCAACGATCATCGGAATCTTCGAGCTCTACAAGCTTCTCGAGCCGCTGCTGAGCTCGCTGAGCTGATTCAGGTGTGATTTCGCTGTTGAGCCGGGGCGCCGAGGGACTCGGCTCGACAGCGGATCTCGAGGATCCGGCGCGATCAGGACCCGTGGAACGGATGTCGGCACCGGCAGAATTCCATCGCTCCGGTGTAGTGGTCCATCACCAGGATTTCTGCACACCGAGCGGGCTGCGGTGCGAACCTGAGGCAGCGCTCGATCCAGCCGCGCTCCAGCGAAGGGGCGGGGTGCGCGCAGTTCCCGCATCGGCCGGGACGTTCGGCGACACGTACGGAACCGTAGTGCTCCGGGGGCATGCCAAACATCTTGGTGGTGCGATGTTTCCAGGGCAATGGTTCGGCTCGAGCGGAAGCTATGTCACGAAAGCCCGGCGGCGATATGCGAGGACCGAACCCGTTGAGCTGCGCTACCTGGATCCCTGATAATCCGATTGCCCAGACTGAGTTTTTTGGTGCAAGTTGCGGGTACTGCGCTGACGCCCAGAAATTCTCGGACTATCTGGGCAACGATCATGTGGTGGTAACCGCGAACAGAATCCGATCCGGCTCGCGTTGCATACGGGTGATCGCGACGCGGCCCCCGATCCAAGCACCAAGTGCACCAATCGCAACAGCGACAGGGATGGCGAAATAGTTCACCGGGTTCGGTAGCAGCGCCCCGAGTAGAACGCCGGGCGCCGTTGTCGCGGCGAAGATGACGATGGCGAGGATGATCAGTCCGAAGGACGAGCCGTTGAAGGACCCGCGGGTGTTGAAGGAGAACGTCTTCTTCATCTCCGGAACCGGGTAGGGCGCTTTGGCGGATATCGCCACTACCAATCCTGCACCGACTCCCATCATCGAAATGCCGACGGCGATCGGCACGGCCAGTCGGTCGGTCCCGAGGTCCCCGAAGATCCGTACAGCAGCTGTTGCGACGACCACGAAGGGTGTCATCACGATTGCCCACGCGATTTGTCGGCCCCGGACGTCAGCGGCAGCGGCTTCGGGGATCATCACCAGATGCCAGATCGATGCGCCGTCGAATCCGTACAGATTCGATCCGGCTGCCATTGCCAGGTAGATCAGGAACCAGGCACCCCATGCGGCGGAGAAGGGGATCGATGACGAGATCAGCGGTCCGAAGCCGGAGACCAAGGTCATGATGGCAACGGAGAGCAGTTGTGTTCGTCGGCGCATGTCTCCGTGCCAGAGCGAAAGCTCGCGAGAGATGACGGTGCCCAGTCGGGATGCGCGCCAACCGGTTCGAATGTCGCGGCCCTGGTTCTTCAATTGCACGGAAGTGGCGCCCGCTGATTCTGCGACCTTCCCGTTGAAGTAGCGAACGACCAGGCGTTGCCATGACCACAGCAGTGCGAGATCGACCAGCACCAGGGCGAGGACTGCTCCGGCGGCGAGGAGCCAGGCGCCTCCTGCTGCTGCGTCGACACTGGTGATTCCCCACGCGAACGGGATCGAATGCGCGATCGTGAGCGGCCACGTGACGTCGCCGTCCACGACCGTGCCGAGGCGACTCTGCAGCGGAAATTGCAGCAGATACAGTCCGCCGAAGAACGTGCCGAATGCCAACAGTCCCAGTTCGCGGCTGCGACGACTCCGCAGGAGCTGCGACATCGCCAGCATCGCGACCCGTGAGGTGCCGACAATGAGCAGGACCGTTGCGGGCCAAGCGATAATGGCCAATGGCAGTGCGGCAGGGTGGTGTGTAGCGGCATAAATTGGAATCGCTGCTGCAGCCAACGCGGTAATCGGCACGGTCATACCGACCAGCGACGTCGAGAACAGTGCTCTGGCGAGTCGGACGGGTTCCAGGGGGAGTAGTTGGAAATGTCTGGGGTGAAGATTGTCATCTGACAGACCAGACATGATCGGCATCAAGATCCACATCACGGCGATAGCCGAAAGTGCGAGACTGGTTGTGCCGCTGACGAGATCGGGAGAAACACCGTTCTTTCCCGAAGCTCGTAGGCACAGTAGCGCTGCCCCCAGAACCCCGAACAACGCTGCAATGACCTTGATTACAGCTCTTCCACCGGTGAACTGACGTTTGTAGAGGGTCATGCGCATGCGGAGAACAGTGCGCCACACAGAGACCGACGGGTTCCAGCGTGTCGGTGAAAAGCTGGTGGTGGTCATGCGCGCATCCATGACAGTCCGTCGGGATTGGGACTGCGGCTACCGACAAGGCGAACGAATGCCTCGTCGAGAGTGTTGCCTGCGCGCACCTCGTCGACCGTTCCTGAAGCCACGACGCGACCGTCTGCGATGACTCCGATGTGAGTACACAGTTGTTCGACAAGGGCCATCACGTGACTGGAAAGAATGACCGAGCCACCTGAGTGGACGAACGAGAGCAGAATGCTCCGAATTCCGGCCGAAGAAATGGGGTCGACAGCTTCGAACGGCTCATCCAGTACCAGTAAGCGAGGGCCGTGCAACAAGGCCGAGGCCAACCCGATTTTCTTCGTCATGCCCGCTGAATAATCGGCGATGACCGTTCCACCTGCATCGGCGAGATCGAGCGCGGCCAACAGTTCGTCGCGTCGTGACGCGATGACGTCCTCTGGCATACCGCGCAGGCGTCCGAAATAGGTGAGTAGTTCATGGCCGGTGAACTGGGCGGGTAGCGCCAGACCGTCGGGTAGAACGCCGAGCAGACTCTTCGCTGCCACAGGGTCGTTCCACACGTCGTAGCCGTACACCAGGCTGCGACCGTAGTGCGGGCGAAGCAATCCGACAGCCATCGACAATGTGGTCGTTTTTCCCGCACCATTCGGGCCAACCAGACCGAACAACGAACCTGAGGGCACCGCAAGAGAAAGGTCGTTCACAGCAACTTTCGCGCCGAACGCCATGCAGAGGTGTTCCACTTGCAAAGCCATCGGTCCGGGAGGTAACTGTCCTGTCTCGGGGAGAGGGTGCATCGATCGAGGGTAACTGTCCGGAGCCATGTGCGCGGAGACGGAGCGGAGCGATGCAGGCTGCGTGCACCGAATGTCATTCCTAGGTGGGGGTTGCGACATGAGTCGCTGGTTCGCAAGGGGAGCGGATGGCAGGAGTCGAACCTGCGTGGACGGTTTTGCAGACCGCTGCCTTGCCGCTCGGCCACACCCGCATTGATCCAATTATGTTCGTAGTGAACAACAGTCGCCACCATTGTGATCAGGGTGAGTTGATCGCCGTGTGACGGATCGCAGGGAGTGCGGGGGAAGTGCCGGGTCAGGCGCGGGAGAACACCGCGACCAGGAATTCGGAATCCTCCTTGAACGGGCGAAGATCCCACGTGGAGAGCAGCAGATCAGCCTCGAGGCCACTCGCGGTCGCGTCGGCGAGAAACTCGGGGAACTCGTAGCCACGGCCGGCACCGAATCCGATGACCACTCGGCCGCTCGGAGCGAGATGACGAGCAAATCCTGACAATACTGCTTGCCTGGTGGACGGCGCGAGAAACGCCACCACGTTGCCTGCCGACACGATGACGTCGAAATCTGCCTCGACACCGCGGGCCGGCAGATCGAGTTCGGCGAGATCGCCGACAAGCCACGTCGGTCCGGGGTGGTCTTCTTCTGCGGCAGCGATGAGAACCGGGTCGACATCGACTCCGACAACCACATGCCCGACGTCGTGCAGATAACCGCCGAGTCGGCCAGGCCCGCACCCTGCATCGAGAACCCGGCCACCGCGTCCGAGCATCGCGTCGATCAAACGTGCTTCCCCGACAATGTCCTTGCCGTCCGCTCTCATGGAACGGAAACGCTCGACATATCGTGTGGAATGCGTCGAGTCGGCTGCAGTGATCTCTTCCCACTGGCTGGGGATGCGCTCGTTCGGGGCGTGTGCAGTCATCTTTCGAGGGTACCGACAGCTCACCGGGTGCCGACGACCGTCCCGTCTGCGGCATATCCGACGAGGGTTGGACGAGGGGACGTGAGCGACAGGGGAATCCATCCGTAGAAGCGGTCTTCGGCAAGAATTGTCGGATAGATCTGGCCGTCTGCGGTGTGAAGTTCGGCTCGGACAGCACCTCCCGCCCCTGCGTCGTAGGTCGCCTCGTGCGGACCGGCCTCGTACCCGGCGCCGCCCCCGAATGAATCTGCGCCGTACAAGTCAATTGATCTGCAGCCGTGTCCGAGGCCGATGAATTTCGACGGACCAACCTTGTCGATGTCGGCTGACGCCTCGAAAACCGGGGCGACGCACCTCCAGCCATTGGCGCCGTGGGCGACAAAGACGCTGAACAAGGTTCCGTCAGGTCCGGGAATGGACCCGACCCGCTCGGCGGTGGACGGATCTATTCCGCCGTTGGTTCCCGGCATCGTCTGCCAACCCGAGTACATGTCGGTGAACGCTTTCGGCATCATCCCCGTGGCAGCGGCGCAGCCCACCACCACTGCTGCGCAGATCGCCGCGACGAGAACGATGGCACCGACGCGACGGCGTGGAGCCTTGGTTGCCCCAATGTTGTTTTCGGTAGCCATGATTCGGGTGCGTACGGCATCTTGGACGTTCTCGGGCCAGAGTTCGGCGGAAACCGTATCGCTCGGCCGCAGCTTCTCGAGCGTGGTCAGCAGATCTTTGGTCATGGGGTACTCCCGTGTTCGGCGGCAGCGCAAGGTCGGGCGGTGTTCATCGGGATTACGGTGACGGATTCTGAAGTCAACCCGGCGCGCAATCGACGCCGAGCGCGAAAGAGACGAACATGCATGGCCGGAACCGAACACCCAGCGACCCGCGCGGCTTCGGTGGCGGTCAACCCGTCCCAGGCAGTCAGGAGCAGGGCTTCACGTTCGGTGACGGTGAGTGTTGCCAGTGCTTCGAGCAGTTCCGTGCGTTCGGTGACAGTGACGTCGGCGCCCGGCGTCGATGCCGCAATCTGCTCGATGCGTCCCATCTTCTCGGTGAGCGCGTCAAGGCGCCGAACGCTGCGACGGTTATTGTTCACGGTGTTTCGAGCCACCACCAACAGCCATGGAAGTGCCTGCTCGGGCACTTCGTCCAAGCGTCGCCAGGCAACGAGGAACGTCTCGGAGACAACCTCCTGCGCGCTGTGATGATCAACGTGGCGACAGGTATACGCGAACACCCGACCGGCGTAGGCGTCCCACAGGGCGGTGAACCGCTCTTCGCCGCTCGGCGGCGGTTGTTCCTCGGATTTCGGGGTCATATGAAGAGATGTCCGGCTGGTTGCTGATCCTTACAGCCTCTGAGCTAATGGACGGTTTGGCGTGTTACTCCGGCCGAGAACTCCCACTGTCAGAAGCAACAGAGCGAGGATGTACAGCGTCATGATCCAGATGCCCGCAGCGGCGGGCTGCCACTTGTTCGCCTGGCCGAGCAGGATGAGGGCGTCAGAGGTGAGGAACAGCGCGCCGCCGATACCGGTGATCGAGTTGTACGTCAGTGCGGTTGATGCGGTTCCCACCAGGATTGCGGCGTACACGGGGACGGCAATTCGAAGTTCAGGTTCGAGACCGGTCCAGGTGTACGACACAAGAGCGATCCCAGCGACGGTGTAAGCGCACAGAAACCATGGCCGCCTTCGTATCTCCCGAAGAGCGCCGTGTGAGAGAAAGAATCGGATGAAGCAGAGGTGACCGATCGCGAAGGCTGCCATCCCGATGACAAACGTGGTCTCCCAGATCAGGAACAAATCTCCGAAAGCACAGGCAATCAGCGCAGCAGCAACAATTCGAGGTCCGCGTCGGGCGACAACCCAGGCAGCCAGAATCGGAGCGAGCATGACCTTGGTGATCCCGTCCCAGGGCGCAGCATCAGCGGCATTGAGGATCAGATGGACAATCGCTACCGCTGAAAACACGACGAACCATGGGGCCCGGATGATGCTCGGCAGCCCGGGGTCGAGGTCAGATTCACGCATCGGCTCAGTGTAGGAAGTCCGCTGCACGCTCGGCGAGGTCGAGCGCCGGCTGGGGGAGTATGCCGAGGATGAGCGTGACACCGGCGCCGAGGCCGATCACACTGCTGGTCAGTGCACTCGGCACCACGACGGTCGGAGCGTCTGCGGCCGATTCGGTGAAGAACATCAACACGATCACTCGCACGTAGAAGTACGCGGCGATCGCGCTGCACAGGACGCCGACGATCACGAGAGGTGCGGCCCCGCCCTCGGCTGCCGCGCTGAACACCGCGAACTTTCCGATGAACCCACTGGTCAACGGGATCCCGGCGAAAGCCAACAGGAACAGTGCAAACACAACTCCGACCAGCGGTGAGCGCCGGCCCAATCCGGCCCAGCGCGAGAGCGTCGCGACCTCACCGTCTGCGTCCCGAACCAGACTCACGACGGCGAACGCGCCCACGGTGCTGAATCCGTAGGCCAGAAGGTAGAACATCGCCGAGGCGAGGCCGGCATCCGAGTTCGCCACCACGGCGGTCAGAATGAATCCGGTGTGCGCGATGGCCGAATACGCGAGCATCCGCTTCATATCGGTTTGCGTCACAGCGACGATCGATCCGACAACCATCGTGAGAATCGCGACCGCCCACATCAGTGGACGCCAGTTCACGTACTCGTTGGGCAGAGCCACATAGAAGACACGAAGGATGGCACCGAATGCGGCGATCTTGGTCGCAGTAGCCATGAAACTGGTGATCGGCGTCGGCGCCCCTTGATAGACGTCGGGAATCCACGAATGGAACGGCACGGCACCGACTTTGAACAGTAATCCCACGGCCACGAGTGCTGTCCCGAGCCACAGGAAGGCATCGGTACCCGACCCGCTGCGTGCTGCGTCGGCGATACCGGAGAGCGTGACCGTCCCGGCATAGCCGTACAGCAATGCGATTCCGAAAACGAAGAACGCCGACGAAAATGCCCCGAGCAGAAAGTACTTGAGCGCAGCTTCCTGGGAGAGCAGGCGACGTCGGCGTGCCAGACCACACAGGAGATACAGAGGCAGTGAGAACACTTCGAGCGCAACGAACATCGTCAGCAGATCGTTGGACGCGGGAAAGAGGAGCATGCCGCCGACAGCGAAGAGGGTGAGCGGAAAGACCTCGGTCTGGGCGATACCGACCTTGACCGCTTCTTGTTCCGCAACACTTCCGGGGACGCTCGACGCTTGAGGGGTGAAACCGCCGAGCGCGTCGTGTTGCGCGATCACCTCGGCGGTGTTGCCCGAGCCTCGCTCGGCGATCAGCAGTACTGCGGGGATCGACACGAGAAGGATCGTGGCCTGCAGGAAAAGGGTCGGACCGTCGACCGCTACAGAACCCATCATCGCCGTCGACCGCGTGCCGGCGAGCAGAAGCACTGCCACGAATGCGGCCGCCAAGCCTGCGACACCGAGGACGAGTTGCACGGGGTATCGAAAACGCCGGGGTGCAAATGCCTCGATGAGTACGCCCACAACCGCAACACCGAACACGATCAACATTGGCGAGAGCAAGCTGTATTCGACACTGGGTGACGCCGTGCCGGCTGAGCCGAGGATGGTCACGTCGTTGAAGGAACTCATTTGTGGGCACCTCCTTCGTGGTCGGCGACGAGCGGGGTCGGAGCCTCGTCGACGACCGTATGGCTCACTGCAGGAGTGATGACGTCCAAGGCAGGCTTGGGGTAGATGCCGAGAAGCAACAGGAGTGCGATCAGAGGGGCGACCACCACGAGTTCGCGTCGAGCGAGGTCGCGGATCGTTCCCTGCTCTTCCTTCACAGGTCCGCCCATCATGCGCTGGTAGAGCCAGAGTATGTAGATCGCGGACAGGACAAGCGCGGCAGTCGCCGCGATAGCGGCCACGTGGTATCGCGAGTACGTCCCGATCAGCACCAGGAACTCACTGACGAACGGCGCGAGACCCGGCAGCGACAGCGTTGCCAACCCCGCAACGAGGAATGTGCCGGCAAGTACGGGTGCAACTTTCTGGACGCCGCCGTACGCCGCGATCGATCGAGTACCTCGCTGCGAGACGAGGAATCCCGCAATCAAGAACAGAGCCGCAGTGGAGACTCCGTGATTGACCATGTACAGCGCGGAACCCGCCTGGCTCTGGCTGGTCATCGCGAAGATTCCGAGAATGATGAAGCCGAAGTGCGAAATCGACGTGTAGGCGATCAGTCTCATGACGTCTGTTTGCGCGATCGCCAGTATTGCGCCGTAGACGATCCCGATAACGGCGAGCGTGATGATCCACGGTGCAAAGGTCGACGACGACTCCGGGAACAGTTGCAGGCAATAGCGAATCATCGCGAACGTGCCCACCTTGTCCACGACCGCCATCATCAGCACTGCTGTCGACGGAGTCGATTCCACCGCGGAGTCCGGCAACCAACTGTGCAGCGGCCAGAGCGGTGCTTTCACCGCGAACGCGAACATGAATCCGAGGAACAAGGCGTTGAGCACCCCGGGTCCCACACCGAGTTCACCGCTGTTTGCCGCTGAGGCGATCGCCCGGAAGTCGAAAGTGCCGCTGGCGAAGGGACTCTCGTCGCGCGTGGTGACCACATACAGGCCGATGACTGCAGCGAGCATGACCAGGCCGCCGAGGAGGTTGTAGAGCAGAAACTTCACGGCTGCGCGAGATCTGCCCACTCCGCCGAACCCGCCGATGAGGAAATACATCGGTATCAGCATGGCCTCGAAGAAAATGTAGAACAAGAGAATGTCCAAGGCGCTGAACGAAATCATCACCATGGACTCGACAACAAGGATCAGCGCGAAATAGGTGTGCGGCATTCTCTTGGGTGATGCCGGGTCTGCCGGGACGTCATTCCAGCCCGCGATCAGGAGTAACGGCACCAGCACGGCGGTGAGAAGAACCAGAACGAGTGCGATCCCGTCGAGTCCGAGTGTGTAGCTGGTACCGAAAGCCGGTATCCAGCTGTGGCTTTCGACAAATTGAAATTGTTCGCCGCCGCGGTCGAACGCAACTCCGAGAACGGCGGCGACCACCAGGACTGCCACGGACACAGCCAATGCGAGAGACTTCGCAAATTGGTACGACCGTGCCGGCAGAGCGAGGACAACACCCGCTCCGATGAGCGGAAGCAACCAGAGCACCGTCAGCGCAGGGAAGCCGGTATTGGTCACAGAGTCGCTCACCGCCGCTTCGATCACCACAGTGTCACCGCCATCATTGTCGCGACCACGAGTGTTGCTCCGACAAACATCACCAGCGCGTACGAGCGAACAAACCCGGTCTGTAGCTTCCGCGTGAGCGCGGACAGCCCGGTGACGACCACCGCAAAGCTGCCCACGACGCCACCTATTCCCTTGGTGTCGAACACTTCCAACGACTTGGTGAGTTGTTGTCCAGGCTTCATGAACACCGTCTCGTTGAAGGCGTCACCGTACAGATCGCGGCGAGCCGCACCGGTCAACGGTGAAACCGGAGTCGGTGCCACAAGTGGAATCTCCCGGGTGGCGTACTCGCGATACGCAATCGCGACGCCGGCGGCAACTGCGAGCAGCGCCAGCGCGGTGATCGACCATGCGGGTATCTGCGGTTCGACGTGATGTGAGCCGACAACCGGTTCGAGCCAGTTCTGCAAGCTGGACCCGATGGTCAGGAGCATCCCGGCGCCGACGGACCCCACCGCCAGGATTATCATCGGAGACGTCATCACCGCCGGAGATTCGTGAGGTTTCTGGTTCTCCCAGCGGGCCTTCCCGAAGAAGGTCATCAGCATCACGCGGCTCATGTAGAAGGCAGTGAGGGCCGCACCCAACAGGGTGACGATGCCCAGCACAACACCCTTGACGCCACCCTCGCCGATCGCAACCTCGATGATCTTGTCCTTGGAGAAGAACCCGGCAAACGGCGGAACACCGATGATGGCAAGGTATCCGAGCCCGAACGTGACAAAAGTCAGTGGCATGAACGCTCGGAGCCCGCCGTAGCGCCGCATGTCGGTTTCGTCGTTCATCGCGTGCATCACCGAACCCGCACCGAGGAACAGGCCTGCCTTGAAGAATCCGTGGGTGATCAGATGAAGGATTGCGAAGGCGTATCCAGCTGGTCCGAGACCCGCTGCCAGGACCATGTATCCGATCTGACTCATGGTCGATGCGGCGAGCGCTTTCTTGATGTCGTCCTTCGCGCAGCCGATGATCGCACCGAACAGCAGCGTCACGGCACCGACGATGACAACCACGAGCTGAGCGTCGGGTGCGAGATCGAAGATCGGATTGGAGCGCACGATCAGGTAGACGCCGGCCGTGACCATCGTGGCCGCGTGAATCAGAGCCGAGACGGGGGTGGGGCCCTCCATCGCGTCGCCGAGCCACGACTGCAGTGGCACCTGCGCGGACTTCGCGCATGCAGCGAGGAGGAGCATCAGGCCGATCGCCGTCAGGACACCTTCGCTTGCACCAGACGCGTCGGCGAAGACGCTGCTGAACGAGAGCGAGCCGAACGTGCTGAACATCAACATCATCGCGATCATCAATCCGATGTCGCCCACCCGATTGACGACAAAAGCCTTCTTGGCAGCGGTCGCCGCCGACGGCTTGTGCTGCCAGAAACCGATCAGCAGGTACGACGCCAAACCGACGCCTTCCCAGCCGACGTAGAGCCCGAGGAAGTTGTCGGCGAGCACGAGGAGCAGCATCGCAGCGAGGAAGAGATTGAGGTAGGCGAAGAACTTACGACGCTCGGGGTCGTGCGCCATGTAGCCGACCGAGTAGATGTGGATCAGCGAACCTACACCGGTGATGAGCAGGACGAAACACATCGACAGTTGATCAAGCTGCAGTCCGAACTCGACCTGAAGACTGTCGACCGGGACCCAACTGAACAGGTGCTCGGTGACGGTGCGGTCGGCGGTGTCGCGGCCGAGCATGGCGATGAAAAACACCACTGCGACGACAAACGACGCGAGTGCCATGACGCAGGCGAACAGGTGGCCCCACGCGTTCGTGCGACGACCCGCCAGCAACAGGACAGCGGCGCCGCACAGGGGCAGGGCGGGGAGCAACCAGATGGCGGACGTGATTCCTCCTGACATGTCAGTACTTCAGCAGGTCTGCGTCGTCGACGGATACAGAACGCCGAGATCGGAAGATGATCATGATGATTGCCAAGCCGACGACTACTTCGGCCGCAGCTACCACCATCGTGAAGAAGGCGAAGATCTGGCCGTCCAGATTGCCGTGCATGCGCGCGAAGGTCACGAATGCCAGGTTCGCGGCGTTGAGCATCAATTCGATACACATGAACACCACGATGGCGTTGCGTCGCAGGAGGACTCCCGCAGCCCCGATGGTGAACAACAGGACCGACAGATACAGGTAATTCTCGGGATTCATCGCGCAGACTCCTCACCGGTACTCGGATCCGGGGAACGCGGAGTGAGGGCGCTGCTGACGGAGAGCGTCGAGAACGTCCCGTCGGGCAACAGTGCCGGCATGTCCACTGCGTTGTGACGTGCGTACACGCCGGGACTGGGGAGGGGAGTGGCCGAGCCCTTGTCGGGATTGCTCTCATCGCTGCCCAGGTACGCGAATCGTTGCTGCGAGAGTTCGCGTTGGCTGAGTGTGGCTCCGATCTTCTCCCGATGCGCGAGCATCATTGCGCCAAGTGTCGCCGTGATCAGCATTGCGCCGGTCAGTTCGAAGGCCCAGACGTAGCGGATGAAGATGAGATCGGCGAGAGCGTCGATGTTGCCCTGGTCGAGTCCGGTGAATCCGGTGAAGCCCGAGATCGACGCATTTCCGAGTCCGCCGATGAGGAGCAGTCCGAATCCGACACCGATCACGATCGCGCTGACGCGTTGTCCCCGTAGCGTTTCGACCAAGGAGTCCGAAGAATCCACGCCGACCAGCATCAGGACGAACAGGAACAACATCATCACTGCGCCGGTATAGACGACGATCTGGACGACACCCAGGAACAGTGCGCCCTGCACGATGTAGAAGACGGCCAGGATGATCATCGTCATTGCAAGGAAGAGCGCAGAGTAGACGGCCTTGGGGGCGGCGACCACACCCAAAGCGCTGATCACCGCAAGGGTTCCGAGGATCCAGAACTGCACCGCCTCGCCGGTGGAGGTCGATGTCATCGTTCCCTCCGCCAGGATCGTGGTCGTGACCGCCGCGATCATTTCTCGGTCTCCGGGTTCGGCTCTTGCTCGGGTACTGCCTGTTCGGGAGCTGCTGTGATGTCGCCGCGGTAGTAGTCGTCCTGAGTTGTGCCGGGACGCAGCGCGTGTGGTGGCGCTGCCATGTCGGGTTTCAGGGGCGCG
This sequence comes from Rhodococcus sp. RCBS9, assembly GCF_029457415.1. Taxonomy (NCBI): domain Bacteria; kingdom Bacillati; phylum Actinomycetota; class Actinomycetes; order Mycobacteriales; family Nocardiaceae; genus Rhodococcus; species Rhodococcus sp. RCBS9. The sequence continues at coordinate 5,422,543 of NZ_CP120422.1, forward strand.
AGAAGGCGGTCCTTCTCGTAGATCAATCCGGCTCGGTTGTCGTCGGTCATCTCGTACTCGTTGGTCATGGTGAGAGCCCGAGTGGGGCAAGCCTCGACGCAGAGGCCACAGCCGATGCACCGCAGGTAGTTGATCTGATACACCCGCCCGTAACGCTCGCCGGGGGAGAACCGTTCTTCTTCGGTGTTGTCAGCACCCTCGACATAGATCGCGTCGGCGGGGCAGGCCCAGGCACACAGTTCGCAACCGATGCACTTCTCGAGTCCGTCTGCATACCGGTTGAGTTGATGGCGACCGTGGTATCCGGGCGCGGTGGGCCGCTTCTCCTCCGGATAGAACTCGGTCTCGGGTTTCTTGAACATTGTCGAGAGCGTCACTCCGAAACCCGCGATAGGTCCGAGGAAATCAGGCATGGGAGTCCTCCGATGTGTCGGAAACATCTGTCCGCCGCGGCGGTGGCACGTTCTGACCCGGTAGTTTTCGGGTCGGCAGCGTTTGACCAGGTAGGGGTGGAACCGGGAAGCCGCCCGACATCGCATCGAAAGGCCGGGTCCCCGAATCGGGCACCAACGCGGCGGTTCGGCGTCGGCTGCGGTAAGTCCCGGCCAACACGATCAGGAGCGCAGCTCCGAGAACCAGTGCGACGCAGAGAAGTACGACCCAGGTGTTGTAACCCTCGTTGCGGAAGGCACGAACAGTCGCGATCACCATCACCCATACCAAAGCTGCGGGGATCAGAACCTTCCAGCCGAGATTCATGAACTGGTCGTAGCGCAATCGAGGAAGCGTGCTGCGCAACCAGATGAAGACGAAGAGGAAGCCCCACACCTTGGCGACAAACCACAGCACCGGCCACCAACCGGAATTGGCGCCGTCCCACAGGTTGAACGGGAACGGTGCGTGCCACCCGCCCAGGAACAGTGTCGTGGCCAGAGCGGACACCGTCACCATGTTCACGTACTCGGCCAGCATGAACATCGCGAACTTGAGTGAGGAGTACTCGGTGTGGAACCCACCCACCAGTTCACCCTCGGCCTCGGGAAGGTCGAAGGGAGCCCTGTTGGTTTCGCCGACCATGGCTGTCACGTAGATCAAGAAGGACGGCAGGAGGAGAAAGACGTACCAGGCACCTTGTTGGGCGCTGACGATGCCGGACGTGGACATCGTGCCGGCGTAGAGGAAGACTGCGGCGAAGGACAGCCCCATTGCTACTTCGTAGGAGATGACCTGCGCGGTCGATCGAAGTGCGCCCAGTAGTGGATACGTCGATCCGGACGACCAGCCGGCAAGCACGATCCCGTACACACCGATTGAAGTTACGGCGAGGATGTAGAGAACTCCGACCGGCAGATCGGTCAGTTGCAGGGGTGAAAGGGTTCCGAAGATCGAGACCTGCGGACCGAACGGGATGACGGCAAAGGCCATGAACGCGGGCACGACTGCGATGACGGGCGCGAGGAGATAAATCGGTTTGTCGGCGCCGGTCGGTGTGATGCCCTCCTTGAGGGCGAGCTTGATTCCGTCAGCGAGACTCTGGAGCATTCCACGGGGGCCGACGCGGTTCGGTCCGACACGCATCTGCATGCGTGCCATGACCTTTCGTTCCGCGTAAATTGCCACCAGCGGTGTGAGTACGAGGAACACGAAAATGGCGAGAGCCTTGCCGATCACCAACCACCACGGGTCGTGCCCGAACGCCGACAGGTCGACCGGAGCTGACACGGTCCCGTACTCGTGGGTGGTCATTGCGCTCCCGCCTTCGCAATCTTCACCACGGAACCCGCGGTAACGCAGAGCGTTTCGTAGATCGTGCTACCCGGTGAATTGAGCGGGAGCCAGACTGTTCGAGGCGGGAGTTCGGTGATCTCCAACGGTAATGTGATGGAACCGGATTCAGTCGACACCGCAACGTGATCGCCGTTGTCGGCGCCGATCTCGGCAGCGGTCTCGGCAGACAAACGCACGAGTGGGAGCCGTGCCGTACCCGCCAGGTTGGGCTCGCCGTCTTGCAATCGGCCGTTGTCGAGCAGCATTCGCCAGCTCGACAACACTGCCTCGCCCAGTGCCGGTGTGGGCATGGTGCCTGACGGCACCTGAGGCGAGATGGGGCGCGATCCGGACCACGCGCCGAGGCGGTGTATCTCCGAGCGTGCGGAATCTGCGTCGGGTAGGCCCAGATCGATGCCCATCTCGGCTGCGATCGCGTGAAGGACGCGCTGATCCGGCATCACTCCTGTCGTTCTCAATGCGGTGTCGAACACGCGCTCGCGGCCTTCCCAATCGAGGAAGGTTCCGGGCTTCTCGGCGACCGGTGCCACCGGGAAGACGACGTCGGCGAGTTCGGTGACTCCGCTGTGACGGATCTCCAAACTCACCACGAAACCTGCTGCTTCGATCGCGGCCCTTGCCTTCGCCGGGTTCGGGAGATCACTCAATTCGACGCCGCCGACAAGAAGGGCAGCAGTCGTCTGCCCCGGATCCAGCAGACTCGCGGCGTCGCGCCCGTCGGATGCCGGGATGGAGGCCCCCCACACTGATTCCACCTCCTGACGTGCTGCCGGGTCCGCAACGGGGCGTCCGCCGGGAAGCAATCCCGGTAGTGCGCCGGCCTCGACGGCGCCGCGATCACCAGCGCGGCGTGGGACCCAAGCCAAACAAGCTCCTGTCGCTTCGGCGAGACGTACCGCCGCGGCGAAGCCGCCCGCCACCTCACTGAGTCGTTCGCCCAACAGGATCACTGCACCGGGCTGCCGGAGGAGCTGGCCCTCCTCATTTCCAGGGCGAGCCAACGAATCCATCAGAGCTGCTTCACTTCCGGGTACGGTCCGAAGCAAAGAGCCGCCCATCTTCTGCAGGCCGCGCGTAGCGAATGGCGCGCTGGAGAGCACCGTCGTCTTGCCGAAACGTGCGGCTTTGCGTAGCCGCAGGAAGATGATCGGTGACTCCTCCTCGGGCTCGAGAGCTACCAGCAATGCGGTCGGGGCCGACTCGAGGTCCTGGTACGTCACCGCCTCTTCGAGTGTGCGGCCGGCGACGTGTGCTGAGAGGAAACCTGCCTCTTCGGCTGAGTGAGCACGGATTCGGAAGTCGATGTTGTTGGTAGCGAGAGCAACTCGCGCGAACTTGCCGTAGGCGTAGGCGTCCTCCAAGGTAGAGCGTCCGCCGACGAGTACGCCTGCGTCACCGCGGGCCTGCGCGAAGGATCGCGCAACGAGGTCGAGTGCCATGGGCCACGACGCCGGAATCAATTCGCCGTCAGCGTTGCGGATCAGGGGAGTGGTGATCCGATCACCTTGGGTCGTGTACGTGAATGCGAAACGGCCCTTGTCGCAGTTCCATTCCTCGTTGACTGCGGGGTCGTCCCCGGCGAGACGGCGGAGAACCTTTCCGCGACGGTGGTCCGTGCGCTGAGCACATCCGTCGGCGCAGTGTTCACACACGCTGGGGCTGGACACCAGATCGAACGGTCGCGCCCGGAATCGGTATGCCGTACTGGTAAGCGCGCCGACCGGGCACACCTGGATGGTGTTGCCCGAGAAGTAGGACTCGAAGGGCTCGTTGGCGTAGATCCCGACCTGTTGAAGCGCGCCACGCTCGAGGAGATCGATGAACGGGTCGCCGGCGATCTGGCCCGAAAACCGCGTGCATCTGGCGCAGAGGACGCAACGCTCGCGGTCGAGGAGGATTTCGGACGAGAGTGGGATGGGCTTGGGATAGGTCCTTTTCTCCTCACCGAACCGGGATTCGGTGCGACCGGTCGACATCGCCTGGTTTTGAAGCGGACACTCGCCACCCTTGTCGCACACGGGGCAGTCCAGAGGGTGGTTGATGAGCAGGAGTTCCATCACCCCGCGCTGCGCCTTCTCCGCCACCGGTGACGTGAGCTGTGTGGTGACGACCATTCCGTCCGCAACCGGTGTCGTGCAGGACGCCACCGGCTTGCGTTGACCTTCGACCTCCACGATGCACTGTCGGCACGCCCCGACCGGGTCCAGAAGAGGATGATCGCAGAACCGCGGAATCTGTGTGCCGATCATCTCTGCAGCGCGAATGATCAACGTGCCCTTGGGTACCTGGAGTTCCCGGCCGTCGATGGTGAGGGTGACGAGATCAATCGGCGGTGCCGCATCGGTTCCAGTGGTGGCGTCGGCTGCAGTCATGAGACGAACGCTCCTGTCGCGAGAACGGACCGGCGAGGATCGAACGGGCATCCGTTGCCGTCGAAATGCGCTACGTATTCCTCGCGGAAGTACTTCAGGGAGGACATGATCGGGCTGGTCGCTCCGTCGCCCAACGCGCAGAAGGATTTTCCGAGGATGGTGTCCGAGATGTCGAGAAGTTTGGTGAGATCAGCTTCAGTACCTGTTCCGCCTTCGAGTCGCCGCAGGATCTGCACCAGCCAGTACGTGCCTTCGCGGCACGGCGTGCATTTACCGCAAGATTCGTGGGCGTAGAACTCGGTCCACCGCAGCACCGCGCGCACGATGCAGGTTGTGTCGTCGAATATCTGCAGTGCCTTGGTGCCGAGCATCGATCCCGCCGCGCCGACACCCTCGTAGTCGAGTGGGACATCGAGATGTTCGTCGGTGAAGATCGGAGTCGAGGATCCGCCGGGAGTCCAGAACTTGAGGGTGTGCCCGGTGCGAACGCCGCCCGCGTAATCGAGAAGTTCTCGCAACGTGATGCCGAGCGGCGCCTCGTACTGGCCGGGAGTGGTGACATGACCAGAGAGCGAGTACAACGTGAACCCCGGCGACTTCTCGCTTCCCATCGACCGGAACCACTCCGGGCCGCCCAGGACGATCGACGGCACACTCGCGATGGACTCGACGTTGTTGACGACGGTCGGGCAGGCGTAGAGGCCGGCGACGGCGGGGAATGGCGGCCGCAGTCGAGGCTGACCGCGTCGTCCCTCCAACGAATCGAGGAGGGCTGTCTCCTCACCACAGATGTACGCGCCTGCCCCGGCGTGCACGACGAGATCCAAGTCGTATCCCGAATCGAGGATGTTTCGGCCCAGGTATCCGGCCGCGTAGGCCTCGGCCACAGCGGTCTGCAGACGTCGCAGGACCGGGACCACCTCGCCCCGGACGTAGATGAACGCCTTGGCCGCTCGAATTGCATACGCCGCGATGATGACTCCCTCGACCAACGTGTGTGGGGTCGCCATCATCAACGGCATGTCCTTGCATGTGCCCGGTTCGGACTCGTCGGCATTGACGACGAGATAGTGGGGCTTGCCGTCTCCTGGCTTGTCTTCGGTGCTCTGTGGGATGAAACTCCACTTGAGGCCCGTCGGGAAACCGGCGCCACCGCGCCCACGAAGGCCCGCGTCCTTGACCGTTTCGATCACGGCGTCTGGGGACATGGCTAGCGCTTTGCGTAGGGCTTGGTAGCCGTCGTGACGAAGGTAGCTGTCGAGAGTCCACGAGTTCGGTTGATCCCAGTAGCGACTCAGGACGGGGGCGAGTGTCATGTCACTTCCCTTCGCCGGGAGCGTCGGCTGCTGAGGCCGAGCCGGGTGGGTTGTCGTCGTGAGATCGGCTGATACGCAGTCCGGCAAGAGTTGCCCCGCCGATTGTTTGTGCTTCGGCTGCTTCGATTCGCGTATCCGGGAACCCGGCCAAGGTGCGTGCGGTCTGTCGGAACGAACACAGTGTGGCACCGCGACTGGGTGTCACGCGCTCTCCGGCGCGGAGCGCATCGACGAGTGAGCGCGCCGATTCCGGAGTCTGGTTGTCGAAGAACTCCCAGTTGATCATCATGACGGGGGCGTAGTCGCACGCCGCATTGCACTCGATGTGTTCGAGGGTGATCTTGCCGTCGGACGTCGAGATGGAGTGTCCGCCTTCGTCTCTGGAGCCTGCTGACCCGAGATGCTCTTCGAGTGCTGCGAGGATGTCGTCTCCGCCCATGATCGCGCACAGCGTGTTGGTGCAGACTCCGACCAGATACTCACCCGTCGGACCACGGCGATACATCGAGTAGAAGGTGGAAACGGCGGCAATCTCGGCGCCGGTCAAACCCAGCTTGGCACTGCAGAAATCGATCCCGGCCGGGGTGATGTACCCGTCCTCGGACTGCACGAGATGAAGGAGCGGCAGGAGGGCTGATCGACTGGTGGTCGCCGCGGCGTCAGGCTCACGGTAACGAGCGATGACGGTTTCGGCATCGGCGTCGAGTCGGGCGAGTACGTCAGGCGGATAACTCGATCGTGCGCCAGGGCGTACCAGTTGCGTGGGATCGTCCGGGCGCGGCCCGAGTTCGATGAACACCCGTGACGAGCCGTTCGGGCCGGTCATCGGTCCACTCCGCCCATGACGGGATCGATACTGGCAACCGAGGCGATCACGTCGGACACCATGCCTCCCTCGCACATCGCCGCTACCGCTTGAAGGTTGGTGAATGACGGATCCCGGAAATGGACGCGGTACGGCCGGGTTCCCCCGTCGCTGACCATGTGCACACCCAACTCGCCACGCGGGGACTCGACGGCGACGTACACCTGGCCGGGCGGCACGCGGATTCCTTCGGTGACCAGTTTGAAATGGTGAATCAGACCCTCCATGGACGACTCCATGATCTTGGCGATGTGCTTCTGCGAATTGCCGAGGCCATCCGGTCCGACAGCGAGATCGGCAGGCCAGGCGATCTTCTTGTCGTCCACCATGACCGGCCCCGGTTGCAGTTTGTCGAGGCACTGCTCGACGATCTTGAGGGACTCCTTCATCTCCTCGACACGGATGACGTACCTTCCGTAGCAATCGGATCCGTCGTGCGTCACGACGTCGAACTCGTAGTTCTCGTAGCCGCAGTAGGGCTGCGCTCGACGCTGATCGTGGGGGAGACCCGTGGCGCGTAGGACCGGCCCCGTCACGCCGAGCGCCATGCAGCCGGTGAGATCGAGATATCCGATTCCCTGGGTGCGGGCTTTCCAGATGGAGTTGTCGCTGAGCATCAGTTCGACGTCACGCAACCGTTTCGGTAGGACCTTCAACAGTTCTCGTACCTTCGCGACCGACCCGTCGGGTAGATCCTGAGCGAGACCACCAGGCCTGATGTAGGCGTGATTCATCCGCAGTCCGGTGATCGTCTCGAACACGTCCAGAATCAATTCGCGTTCGCGGAATCCGAACAGCATCGCCGTCACGGCGCCCAGTTCCATTCCACCGGTTGCCAGGGCGACAAGGTGCGACGAGATTCGATTGAGCTCCATCATCATCACGCGAATGACGGTGGCTCGCTCGGGAATGTCGTCGGTGATGCCGAGAAGTTTTTCGACTCCGAGGCAGTACGCGGTTTCGTTGAAGAACGGTGACAGGTAGTCCATTCGAGTAACGAAAGTGACGCCCTGCGTCCAGTTCCGGTATTCGAGATTCTTTTCGATTCCGGTGTGCAGGTAGCCGATTCCACACCGAGCTTCCACGACTGTCTCACCCTCGATTTCGAGAATGAGGCGCAAGACGCCGTGAGTGGACGGATGCTGCGGGCCCATGTTGACCACGATCCGTTCGGCCTCGCCGGTTCGCTGGCGAGCGGCCGCGGTGACGATGTCGTTCCAGTCCTGACCCGATGCTGTGACGACGGTTTCCGTCGTGGCACCGGAGTTGCTTCCTGTCGTCTCGTTCATCAGTTGTACGACCTACGCTCGTCGGGTGGAGGAGTCTGGGCGCCCTTGTACTCGACCGGGATACCGCCGAGCGGATAGTCCTTGCGCTGTGGGTGGCCCTTCCAGTCGTCGGGCATCTCGATACGGGTCAGGGCCGGGTGACCGTCGAAGACGATCCCGAAGAAGTCGTAGGTCTCACGCTCGTGCCAATCGTTGGTGGGGTATATCCCGACGATGGACGGAATATGTGGATCGGTGTCCGGCACGGACACTTCCAGTCTGATCCGGCGGTTGTGCGTGATCGAAGCAAATGGATATGCGGCGTGGAGCTCGCGACCGGTGTCCTGCGGATAGTGGACTCCATCGACACCCAGGCAAAGTTCGAAGCGCAGTTCCGATTCGTCGCGCAGTCTGCGCGCGACCTGCGGGAGGTGAGACCGTTCGACATGCAGCGTCATCTCGTCTCGAAAGATCACTACCCGCTCGATTGCATCGGTGAAAGTGCTGCCCGCGCTGCGCAATGCGGCATCCAAGGAGTCTGCAACTTCGTCGAAGTATCCACCGAACGGTCGAGAGGCCTTGTCCTCTACTGAGATCGGCGGGGCGAGCCGGCTGTAGCCCGAGGTGTCACCACTGCCGCGGACCCCGAACATCCCCCTCGATCCGTTGTTGCCCGCGGTCATCGCAGAAGCCCCTTCATGTCGATGGTGGGGGTGGATGCCAGTGCGGCGCGCTCGGCTGCCGCGCGTGCCTCTTCGCGGTTCACGCCGAGGGGCATCTCCTGGATCTTTCGGTGCAGTTCGATGATCGCGTTCAGGAGCATCTCCGGCCGCGGCGGACAGCCGGGCAAGTAGATGTCGACCGGCACGATGTGGTCGACGCCCTGTACCACTGCGTAGTTGTTGAACATACCGCCGGACGACGCACACACACCCATGGCCAGAACCCATTTCGGCTCGGCCATCTGGTCGTAGACCTGACGAAGTACCGGCCCCATCTTTTGACTGACCCGCCCGGCCACGATCAGAAGGTCTGCCTGTCGCGGCGACGCGCGGAATGCCTCCATGCCGAACCGCGCCAGGTCGAAGCGACCTGACGTGGTTGCCATCATCTCGATCGCGCAGCACGCGAGCCCGAAGGTGGCAGGCCACAGTGATCCTTTGCGGGCATACCCTGCCAGGCCCTCGACAGTGGTCAGTAGAAATCCGCTGGGGAGCTTTTCTTCGAGACCCATATCCGACTCTTTTCAGTCGTAACAGCTGCGGTGTGACCGGTTTTGTCTGACGTATGTGTGCTGTACCTGTGTCCGCTGGCCTAGTCCCAACCGAGACCGCCTCGTCGCCATTCGTATGCGTATGCCACCGAGACGTTGCCTATGAAAAGGCCCATCGCCGCGAGGCCGAACAAGCCGAGCGAATCGAAATGCACCGCCCACGGGTAGAGGAAAACGATCTCGATGTCGAAGATGATGAACAGCATTGCCGTCAGATAGAACTTGACGGGAAACCGCCCGCCACCGGCGGTACGGGGTGCCGGTTCGATTCCGCATTCGTAGGCTTCGAGTTTCGCCCTGTTGTACCGCTTCGGGCCGACCACGGACGCGAGAACAACCGACACCACAGCGAAGGCCATCGCGATGACCCCGAGGACGAGAATGGGGATGTAAGCGTTCATGTCACCCGAACTCCTCTCCGCTGTGCGGATGTCCGCCCAGCCCGAAGGTGCCGTTCGATTTCGATACTGCCAGCAATTCGATACTTATGTGACCTGCGACACCCACACTAGGGGAGGCCTCCGACATTGGGTTCGTTTTCGGGGTGCCGAGTTTCGCTCTCGAAAGTCCGAAGTAGTCGGCGCCGCAACGAATCACCGCTGCAACGGGTGCTCACCGGCTCAGTTGTCGACGCAGAAGCGCGATGACGGTGGAAGCAAGTTCGATCGGATCTATCGGCTGCGGCACTGAGGCTTCCGCTCTCGACCACGACGCCAGCCACGCATCGTCGGGTCGACCGGTCAGTACGAGGATCGGTGGACAGTCGGCGATCTCGTCCTTGAGTTGTTTCGCGACGCCCATGCCGCCCGCCGGACTCGCCTCGCCGTCGAGAATGGCGAGGTCGATTCCGCCGGCATCGAGCTTGGCTACGACGATCGGTGCCGTCGCGACCTCGATGTAGTCGATGGTGGGCATCGACGGATGTGGGCGCTCTCCGAGAGCGAGCCGAACTTGCTCGCGCGTGTGTGCGTCGTCGCTGTAGACGAGGATGCGCACGGGTGCCATGGAGTTGGGCTCTGCGGTCTCGGCGGACACGCGGCCGACGTTACTCCGGGCGGTCCCCGGCTACCGGCGAATCTTCAACATCGGCAGGGACTTCCGCGAAAACACAGCTCGGCTTCACGGCAAACGGCCCCTACCCGGCGATGAACGCCGGAAGTAAGGGCCGCCTGAATTGCGTGTGCGCTCAGAAGTTTTCGACGAACTTCGTCAGGCCCTTGCTCGCTGTTTCCAGCGCCGTCTTCTGTGCCTTCTTCACCAGGAAGCCCGGCAGCGGGATCTTGGGATCGATGGTCAGTTCGAAGGTGACTTTGGTTCCACCGTCGGTGGGAGTCAAGACGTACGAGCCGTCCTGCTGGTTCTGCTGACCGCTCTCCACGAGGGTCCAGGTCACCTTCTCGTCGCCCTCGAAGGTGTAGTCGACTACCTGCTCGTCGTTGATTCCCAGAATGGACACGGCCATGCGAACGCGATGGGGGCGACCGTCGTCGTGGGTGCTCTCGATGGTGATCTTCTTGTGTGCAGACGACCACTCCGGCAGCCGATCGACGGCTGCTACGGCCTTCATCACCGTTTCCGGATCAGCCTTGATCTCGAATTCCTTGACGCCCGAAACGGCCATGAACGTGCTCCTTCTCGCCTTGCGGCAACGGTTCGTGATTACTGCAGTTGCGCAATTAGATCATTCGGTGATCGGGTTGGCGTCGAGCTAGTCCATGCCGTTCTTGCGCATCTGGTCCCGCAATGCGCCCTGGACGGCTTGTGAAACCCACGAGTTGAGGGAGACTCCGTTCTGATTGGCGGCCTCCTCGGCGCGGGCTTTGATCTGTTCCATCATCCTCAACGTCACCCGGCTGATATCTCCGCTGACGTCGTCGAACGAGTAGGTTGAGTCCTTCTTCTCGTCGTCTGCCTTCTCGTTTGCACCTTCGCCGCCGGTCGAGTTCGGCGGGCGAACAATGTCGACCAGTAATTCGCTTCCGTCGAGATTCACCTTGACCTCTCGGTCGCCCAGCTTCGCCCCGATCTCCTTGGCCAGTTCCGTCGCCGCGGCCAACAAGACCAGGCGGACCGAGGGTTCGATGGCGGCGGACAACGACGCCGCAATCCGGCGCGTGTGATCGTCGCCGAGTTCGGCTGCAGTGGCGAGGTCGTTCTGCAGCTTTGCGGTGTACTCCGAAATGTCCATGACACCACAGTGGCGTCAAAAGTGACGTCAGTCAAGGATGTGATGACGTCACTCGGTATCGAGAGCGGTCGACCGCTATAGAGTTGCCCAGCACCTGAGGCGAACGGCGCCCGGGTTTCGTGCTGGTCGTTTCGTGCTTGTCGAGGAGTGGGTTGTGCCGAACACGGTGTCACTGAAAGTGCAGTTGGTGGCGAAGTCCGAGTTCTTCCCGCCCGAGGACATTCCGTGGGAGACGGACGCGGATGGTGGCGAAGCGCTGGTCGAGTTCTCCGGTCGAGCCTGCTACCAGAGTTGGTCCAAGCCGAATCCGCGAACCGCAACCAACGCCGGCTATCTGAGGCATCTGCTCGAGGTCGGACACGTTTCGGTGCTCGAGCATGCGACAGTGAGCTTCTACATCACCGGTATCTCGCGCTCGTGCACTCACGAATTGATTCGTCACCGGCACTTCTCGTACTCGCAACTCTCGCAGCGATTCGTCCGTGAGAACGATGCAAACGTCGTCGTGCCTCCTGCTGTCGAAGGTGATCCCGAGCTCGAAGCACTGTTTCTGAATGCCACCGACGAAAGCCGTCGCGCTTACGGGGAACTGCTGACTGCCCTCGAAGGGAAACTGCAATCGGTGCCCGGTGCCCCGATGCGGGGCAAGCAAGCCAGGCAGGCTGCGCGCTCGGTGCTGCCCAACGCCACCGAGACGCGCTTGGTCGTGACCGGGAACTATCGGGCCTGGCGGCACTTCGTCGAGATGCGTGCCACCGAACATGCGGATGTCGAGATCCGGCGAGTCGCGGTCGAGTGCCTGCGTCAGCTTCGTGATGTCGCGCCAAATGTGTTCGGGGACTACGAGATTCTTCGCGGAAGCGACGGATCGGAAATTGCCGTCAGCGCATTTGCGGCCGAGTCGTGACTCGTGTGCAGAAGTAAGAGCTGAACCGGGTAACCTTCTGACCATGACCTACGGTGATTCCGCTTCTCTTGTCGAGCGTCCGTTCGGCACCATTTCCGTTGCGATGGTGACCCCGTTCACTGCCGACGGGAAGTTGGACGTCGACGCGGGAGTGCGCCTCGCAGCCCATCTCGTCGACAACGGCTGTGACGGCCTCGTTCTTGCCGGTACCACCGGTGAATCTCCCACCACCACCGAGTCCGAGAAGCTCGACCTGCTCCGCGCAGTGATCGACGCCGTCGGTAACCGCGCGAAGATCGTTGCAGGCGCCGGCAGCAACGACACCGCTCACAGCGTCGAACTCGCACGTGACGCGGCTCGCGCCGGAGCGCACGGTCTGCTCGTCGTCACCCCGTATTACTCACGTCCGCCCCAGGCCGGACTGTTTGCACACTTCACCGCCGTCGCCAACGCGACCGACCTGCCCGTCATGTTGTACGACATTCCGCCCCGCTCCGTCGTTCCCATCGAGACCGAGACGATCCGCCGACTCGCCGAGCACCCGCGAATCAAGGCCGTCAAGGACGCCAAGGGCGACCTCAACGCCGGCGCAGAGTTGATCGGCACCACCGAGCTTCAGTTCTTCTCCGGCGACGACCCGCTGAATCTGCCGTGGCTCGCTGTCGGCGCCACCGGCTTCGTCAGCGTCATCGGCCATCTTGTTCCGGGTCGTCTCCGTGACCTTCACACCGCGTTCGTGTCCGGCGACATCGCTCGCGCACGCGAGATAAACCTCAGTTTGATCCCTGTGATTCGTTCCGTTGCCCGCCTCGGCGGTGTCAGCGCTTCGAAGGCGGGTCTGCGACTCATCGGAATCGATGTCGGAGAACCACGCCTTCCGCAGGTTGCACCCACTAAAGAGCAGATCGACGGTCTTGCCGCCGATCTGCATGCGGCAGGAGTTTTGTAAATGACCCGTCCCCCCCGACGTCGTAGTGCCAGTCGTCAAGCCGGTCCGCCTTCGCCTCCGGCTCCCGAAACGGCCGCAAAGGCCGCACCGGTAGAGGCACCAGCTGCGCCGGCGGCAGAAGCGGCCCCCGCCGCAGCCGCCCCGGCCAAGAAGGCCGCAGCAACCAAATCTGCAGCAACCAAGTCCGCTGCCACCAAATCTGCTGCACCCAAGAAGTCGACCGAAGAGAGGTCGCCGCGCAAATCTTCCGGCGGTAACCGACCGGCAGCATCGAAGTCGGGCAACGGGCGCGGAAACAAGCGCCCCGAGAACCGTCCGGCCGTCGATCCCACGGGTCGCCTCGGAACACCCCCGAAGGCGCCGGCATCGGGTCTGCGCATCGTCGCGCTGGGCGGCATCGGCGAAATCGGTCGCAACATGACGGTGTTCGAGCACCGTGGCAAGTTGCTGATCGTCGACTGCGGTGTGCTGTTCCCCGAGGACCAGCAGCCTGGCGTCGACCTGATCCTCCCGGACTTCCGCTACATCGAAGACCGTATGGACGACGTCGAAGCCGTCATCTTGACTCACGGACACGAGGACCACATCGGTGCTCTGCCGTTCTTGCTGCGTCTGCGCGCGGACATTCCGGTCATCGGCGCGAAGTTCACTCTCGCTCTCGTTGCCGCCAAGTGCCGCGAGCATCGCCTGCGTCCGAACCTGGTCGAGGTCGTCGAGGGAAACACCACCACCCATGGCCCGTTCGACTGCGAGTACTTCGCGGTCAACCACTCGATTCCCGACGCTCTCGCGATCGCGATTCGCACCGACGCCGGCGTCGTACTGCACACCGGTGACATCAAGCTCGATCAGCTGCCTCTCGACGGCCGCCTGACCGACCTCGCCGGATTCTCCCGCCTGGGCGACGAGGGCGTCGACCTGTTCCTCGTCGACTCGACGAACGCCGAGGTTCCGGGATTCGTCACACCCGAGCGCGAAATCGGGGGAGTGCTCGACAATGTCATCGGCAAGGCGAAGCAGCGCGTCATCGTGGCATCGTTCGCCAGCCATGTGCATCGCATCCAGCAGGTCGTCGACGTAGCCGCTCGGTACAACCGCCGCATCGTCTTCGTCGGCCGCTCGATGGTCCGCAACATGCAGATCGCCCAGGATCTGGGCTACCTGACGGTGCCCGACGGCCTCGTCGTAGACATCGACACCGCCGCCACCCTTCCCGACGATCGCCTGGTGCTCATTTCGACGGGTTCGCAGGGTGAGCCGTTGGCAGCGCTCTCGCGGATGGCGCGCGGCGAACACCGTCAGATCAACATCCGCGCCAACGACCTTGTCGTTCTCGCGTCTTCGCTGATCCCGGGCAACGAGAACTCCGTTTTTGCCGTGGTCAACGGTTTGGCCAAGCGCGGTGCCACCGTCGTGACCCAGCAGAGCGCCAAGGTTCACGTCTCGGGCCACGCGTCCGCCGGTGAGTTGCTCTACCTGTACAACGCGGTTCGGCCCACCAATGCCATGCCCGTCCACGGTGAATGGCGGCACCTGCGTGCCAACGCCGCGCTGGCAAAGGCAACCGGCGTGCCGGAAGAGCGCATCGTATTGGCCGAGGACGGCGTCGTGGTCGACATGGTGGACGGCCTCGCCGAGATCGTCGGACGCGTACCGGTCGGACACGTCTACGTCGACGGTCTGTCCGTCGGCGACGTCGGTGAGCCGACGCTGTCCGATCGCCTCGTGCTCGGTGAGGGCGGCTTCATCGCGATCACCATCGTCATCAACGAGTCGACGGGCCGTGCGGTCAGCACCCCCGAGGTGTCCGGTCGCGGCTTCTCCGACGATCCGACAGCGCTCAAGGCTGCCGCGGATCTCGTGGAATCGGACCTGGCCCGGTTGGCGAGCGAAGGCGTCATCGACGCTCATCGCATCGCGCAGTCGGTGCGCCGCGTCGTCGGACGTTGGGTCGCGGACAAGTACCGCCGCCGTCCGATGATCATTCCGACGGTCATCGCGGTTCCGTAGATTCGGCACAGCAGGTCGCTTCCGCTCGAACCCGGTCCGGTTCGAGTACTTTGGCGAAGGTGACCTTCGCTCATGACGAACGACTCGCCCTGGTGGACAGCATGGTCGAATTCGGCCCCGATGCTCCGACACTGTGTGGGGAGTGGACCAATCGTGACCTGGCAGCACATCTGATAGTCCGGGAGCGGCGTCTCGACGCCGCTCCCGGAATCATGTTGAGCCCTCTTGCCGGTCACACCGAGAGCGTGCGTAAGGCCGCAGCGGCGCGTCCGTGGGAGGAGATCCTCGACGACGTTCGGAGTGGGCCGCCTCGGTGGTCGCCGATGTACTGGCTCGACGCGCAGGTGAATACCACGGAAATGTTCGTCCACCACGAAGATGTACGACGCGCACATCTGAACTGGGCGCCGCGTCCGTTGTCGGAGGGTCGGCAGGCTCAGCTGTGGAAGTCCGCCCGGCAGATCGGCAAGATGGGTTACCGCAAAGCCGCTGTCGAGGTCATTTTCGAACTTCCGTCCGGCGAGAGTGCGGTCGTCCACAAATCCGGCTCTCGCAGTGTTGTCCTGCAGGGTGAACCCGCCGAGTTGCTGCTGCACGCTTTCGGTCGCAACGAGGTGAAGATCGAAGCCAAAGGTGAACTGGCCGACGTTCAATCCGTGATGGCGCTCGATCGCAGTTTCTGATGGCCCCCTTCTGCCGGAGCCGAGCTCGACAGACGGGTTGTGAAGATCACGTTTCGCACTCGCCACCAGTGTTGCTGGTGTTGCGGATGGTCCAGATGGGGTCGCACAGACTAGCCTGAACTCCATGGCAGGTAAGTCGAGCGCCCGGGGATCCAGTACAAGCACGTCTACGTCCAGGGCATCGACCAGGTCGTCAGCCTCTACTCCGAGCGCGCGCGCAACCGCAAAACCTCGTGCCTCGCGCACCACGCGAACCGTATCGACTCCTCGAAATGTCACGACTTCGGCCAGGGCTGGTGGGCGCCCCGCGTCGGGCAAAGGCTCCAAGCCGGCGCCCAAGAAGGCGTCCGGTACGTCGTCGGCCGCGCGCCGCCCGGTATCGAAAACCTCTCAGCGGGCCAGCCCGTTGGCCGCTGTGGGCAAGGGAATCGGAGCCGGGTGGTCCCTGGCTGCCCGCGGCGTCGGCGCCACCACACGCACCGTCAGTAAGGTCGGCGAGATCGAAGCCGGCCACCGCCGCGACGGAATAGCGCTCGGCCTGATCGCATTCAGCGTCGTCATCGCCGGTGGCGTCTGGTTCAAGGCCGGTGGTCCGATCGGCGGCGGCATCGACACCCTCGTGCGGGCGATCTTCGGCGCGGCCTCGGCCGTGCTCCCCATCGTCGGCGTCGGCCTCGCGATCCTGTTGATGCGCACCGAACCGAAACCTGAGATCCGGCCCCGACTGATCATGGGATCCTTGCTGGTCGGTCTGCCGGCGCTCGGCCTCTGGCACATCATCTCGGGTTCACCGACAGACGCCACCGGTCGCTCCAACGGCGCAGGGTTTGTCGGATACGTCGTGGGCGGCCCGCTCACCAACGGGCTCACCGTCTGGCTGTCTGCGCCGCTGCTGGTCATCGCCGCCGGATTCGGAATCCTCCTTCTGACCGGAACGACTCTGCGTGAGGTGCCGAGCAAGTTCCAGTCCTTCTTCGGCGCCTCGTATCGCTCGGATGAATACGGCGACTACGGATCCGAATTCGACGAGGACGGTGAGCACCACTACGGCGAATCTGCTTACGATCCTTCACTGTTCGACGCCGACGGCTACCCGGTCGACACCTACGCCGAGCCGCCGCTCAAGCCCGCCAAGCGGACCAGCCGACGCGCACCGATCGACAACTACCCGACGGACGAGTTCGAATCCGGAGACAAGAAGACCGAAGTCCTCGGTCTGTGGAACGCCGACGACACCGCAGTACCCGACGAGCCCGTCGCGGCTGCGGCAGCGCCCGTCGTGGAGACGCCGGCACCGCGCCCCAAGGTGCCTGCGCGTTCGGTCCCCATCGCCAAGCCCGTGCCGAAACCCGAACCGGAGCCGGAGGAGAAGGAACACTTCGTCACCGATCGGGTCACCGACGGCGACTACAACCTCCCGCCGACGACGTTGCTGATCGAGGGAGACCCGCCCAAGCTCCGCAGTTCTGCGAACGACGCGATGATCGAGGCGATCAGCGAAGTCCTCGAACAGTTCAAGATCGATGCCGCTGTTACCGGTTTCACCCGCGGACCGACGGTGACGCGCTACGAGGTCGAACTCGGCCCAGGCGTGAAGGTCGAGAAGATCACCGCGCTCGCCCGCAACATCGCGTACGCCGTGGCAACCGACAACGTCCGCCTCCTGGCCCCCATTCCGGGTAAGTCCGCGGTGGGTATCGAGGTACCGAACTCCGACCGCGAAATGGTCCGCCTCGCCGACGTTTTGAACGCGCCGAGCACCCGACGCGATCACCATCCGCTGGTGATCGGTCTGGGTAAGGACATCGAAGGTGACTTCGTCAGTGCGAACCTCGCGAAGATGCCCCACCTTCTGGTGGCAGGCTCGACCGGCTCGGGTAAGTCGAGCTTCGTGAACTCGATGCTCGTCTCGTTGCTCACCCGAGCAACGCCGGAAGAAGTACGGATGATCCTCATCGACCCCAAGATGGTCGAGCTCACGCCGTACGAAGGTATCCCGCACCTGATCACGCCGATCATCACTCAGCCGAAGAAGGCAGCGGCAGCGCTGGCCTGGTTGGTCGAGGAGATGGAACAGCGCTACCAGGACATGCAGGCCAACCGGGTGCGTCATATCGACGACTTCAACTCCAAGGTCAAGTCCGGCGAAATCACCGCCCCGCTGGGCAGCGAGCGCGTCTACCGTCCGTACCCCTACATCCTCGCGATCGTGGACGAGCTGGCAGACCTCATGATGACCGCGCCGCGCGACGTCGAAGAAGCAATCGTCCGCATCACGCAGAAAGCCCGTGCTGCCGGTATCCACCTGGTGCTGGCAACGCAGCGCCCGTCCGTCGACGTCGTCACCGGCCTGATCAAGACCAACGTGCCTTCGCGTCTGGCGTTCGCGACGTCTTCACTGACGGACTCGCGAGTCATCCTCGATCAGCCCGGCGCCGAGAAGCTCATCGGTATGGGTGACGGCCTGTTCCTGCCCATGGGCGCGGGTAAGCCGACCCGTATGCAGGGCGCGTTCATCACCGACGAGGAAATCTCGGCGGTTGTCGACTTCGCGAAAAACCAGGCCGAGCCCGAGTACACCGAAGGTGTCACCGCACAGAAGGCAGGGGAGAAGAAAGACGTCGACCCCGACATCGGCGACGACATGGATGTCCTCCTGCAGGCCGTGGAATTGGTCATCACGAGTCAATTCGGTTCGACGTCGATGTTGCAGCGCAAGCTACGAGTCGGGTTCGCCAAGGCCGGCAGACTGATGGACCTCATGGAAAACCGCGGCGTCGTCGGACCCAGCGAGGGCTCGAAGGCACGCGAGGTGCTCATGAAGCCCGAGGAGCTCGACGGTCTGCTGTGGTCGATACGCGGCGGCGACCCGGATGAGGCACCTGCAGACGAGTAGGGACACCTCGGCGGAGAAGCCGTCGACAGACGACCGGAGGAACCCGTGCATGTGACGCCGTTGGCTTGGGGAATCACGATCGTGGTGATCCTCGGCCTGTTCGTCTTCGACTTCTTCGCCCACGTCCGCACTCCGCATGCGCCGACCTTCCGGGAGTCCGCATTCTGGTCGACGGTCTACATTTCGATCGCCATCGTCTTCGGCCTCGTCGTGATGTGGATCTGGGGCACCACGTACGGCGGTGAGTACTTCGCCGGCTACGTCACGGAGAAGGCGCTCTCGGTCGACAATCTGTTCGTCTTCGTGATCATCATGTCGACGTTCGCCGTCCCGCGAGAGTTCCAGCAGAAAGTCCTGCTGATCGGTATCGTCCTCGCATTGGTGATGCGCGGAATCTTCATCGGAGTCGGTGCGGCCGCCATCAATGCGTACAGCTGGGTGTTCTACCTCTTCGGTGCGTTCCTGATCTACACCGCGTACACCCTGATCCGCGATCACGGGCATGAGAAGGAAGCCGAGGAGAAGCGCGACAGTCGCATCATCTCACTCGTGAAGCGGGTGCTGCCGACAACCGAGGAATACGACGGGGACAAACTGATCACCCGGATCGACGGCAAGCGCGTCGTGACACCGTTGTTGTTGGCGCTCATCGCAATCGGGTTTGCCGACGTGCTCTTCGCGCTCGATTCGATTCCGGCGATCTACGGTCTGACCCAGGAACCGTATCTGGTGTTCACCGCCAACGCCTTCGCGCTGATGGGTCTACGGCAGCTGTACTTCCTGATCGGTGGGTTGCTCGAACGGCTGGTCTATCTCTCGTACGGGCTCTCGATAATCCTGGCGTTCATCGGTGTGAAATTGGTACTTCACGCGTTGCACGAGAACACCCTCTCGTTCGTCAACGGAGGTGAACACGTCTCCGTCCCGGAAATCTCCACGGCACTCTCACTCGGAGTGATCATCGGAGTATTGGCGGTGACGACGGTCGCGAGCCTGTTGAAGACTCGCGACCGGGCGGGGGAGTAAGCCGGGGCCGGGGCTCTCAGGCGCTGAACTGACCCAACACCGGAACCCACTCGGTGATCCGGACCTTCTCGATCAAATCGGCGATCGCGAACGGATCGTGGGTGAAGAGGAGGGAAACGGTGTCGGCGTCTGCGGCGTCGACGATGATCAGCGCGCCGTTTCCATCTGCAAACGGGCCGGATGACAAGACGATCGAGCGGGAAACCAGATCCGCGAGCCACGCGCGGTGATCGCTACGGACTTCGTCGCGCTGAGCGATCTTCTCGGGCGCGTAGGTGTATTCGACGAGGAACAACGACATCGTGAACCGCTTTCGGGGCTGGTGATCGAGAGGGTGGTGTGTGAAGAGTCTGAACGGTTCAGAGAGTCAGGAGCATGCGAGTATTGCCGAGTGTGTTGGGTTTCACATAGCTCAGATCGAGGAACTCGGCGACGCCGGCGTCGTAGGACCGACACATTTCCGCATAGACCTCGGCGGTGACGGGGGTGCCGTCGATCTCCGCGAATCCGTGACGGTGGAAGAACTCGGTCTCGAACGTCAAAACGAACAACCGTTCCAACTCCAATTCCTTGGCGACCTCGATGAGTTTGTCGACGACGTGGAAACCTGCGCCCTGGCCTTTGGCAGTCGGATCGACTGCGACGGTGCGGATCTCACCCAGGTCCGCCCACAGCACATGCAGTGCGCCGCAAGCGATTACCTGGTCACCTCGCTCGGCGACCCAGAACTCCTGGACTGCCTCGTACAGCGTCACGAGATTCTTCTCGAGGAGGATCTTGCCGGCGTAGATGTCGATCAGACGCTTGATTTCGGGGATGTCCGACGTTCGCGCGCGACGCACGATCAACTGGCTCTCGGTATAGGTCGGCGCGGTCGAAGTCATGTGGTGCACATTAGTCAATGGCCCTACCGATATTCTAAGTCGCGTGCCTGTCCGCCCCACGCAATTCCCGCGCCGCTCGGCTTTGTCCCGGGTTCGGCTCACCGCCTGTGCGGTGATCCGATGAGTACCCCGCGCGATCAGACCGACGCCCATCGCGCCGCCGTCGGCCCGTCCGACGGCACACCTGTCGCGGACAACCCGGTTCCGTTGCTGAACATCGCGAACATTCTCACGATGGTCCGAATGGTTCTCGTTCCGGTTTTTCTCGTTGTTCTGTTCGTCGACGGCGGACACTCGACGTGGTGGCGTCTCGGGGCAATGGGCGTGTTCATCGTCGCCGCGATCACGGATCGGATCGACGGCCAATTGGCTCGGAAGTACGGTCTGGTCACCGATTTCGGCAAACTCATGGACCCGATCGCGGACAAGGCACTGATCGGCGCCGCGCTGATCGGTCTCTCGGTTCTCGGTGACCTGTCGTGGTGGGTGACCGGAGTGATCATCGCCAGAGAACTCGGAATCACGCTGTTGCGGTTCGCGGTACTGCGGCACGCGGTCATCCCGGCGGGCAAGGGCGGCAAGCTCAAGACCCTCGTGCAGGCCGTCGCGATCGGGTTCTACCTCTGCCCGCTGCCGAGCAGTTGGGACATCGTCAGCGGATTGCTGATGGCTGCTGCCGTCGTACTGACGGTGGCGACGGGAATCGAATACATCGTGCAGGCGATCAGGCTTCGCGCCGGAGTTCGCGCAGTCGAGTCATGACGGACCCGCTGCTCGCACTCGGAGTGGTCGAACTCGTCGACGCCCTTGGCGCCGCGAGGCAGACTGTCGCCGCCGCCGAATCTCTGACGGCTGGCTTGTTCACGGCTGCGGTCGCGTCCGTGCCAGGGTCGAGCGCGGTGCTGCGTGGGGGCCTGGTCGTGTATGCGACCGACCTGAAAGCGACGCTGGCGGGCGTGGATCCCGAGCGTCTGGCAACGGACGGCCCCGTGTCCGAGAGCACCGCCGTGGCTTTGGCGCTCGGCGCCCGGACGAGGTGCGGCGCCGACTGGGGTATCGGACTGACCGGAGTCGCCGGTCCGAGTGAGCAGGACGGACACTCGGTCGGAACGGTGTTTCTCGGTATCGCCGGCCCGGACGGAACCGAATGCGTACCCCTCGCGCTCGGCGGCGAACGGTGGGAGATTCGGACAACCGCAGTCGCAACTGCCGTGTCGCGGTTACGTGATCGTGTCGCAGAGCGTGCGGCACGATAGGCTCGGGAACCAATCGGATGTGTTCGGACGTTGACGATTGTGAAGACGTACGACCATGCACGATGAGGTCACGGATGAAGGAGGAGCGAGATGGCGCTGCTATTGCGTGAGGCAATCGGTGACAGTCTCCGGCGTACGCGCGTTTCGCAGAGCCGCACGCTACGTGAGGTGTCGAACAGCGCGCGTGTGAGCTTGGGCTATCTGTCCGAAGTGGAACGTGGACGTAAGGAAGCATCGAGCGAACTGTTGGCGGCGATCTGTGATGCGCTCGCAGTCCCACTGTCCGACGTGCTGGTCGACGTGAGCGAGACCCTGGCCACGAAGAAGAGCGCTCCGGTAGCTGGTCGACAGGTCGCCGAACCTGCGGTGTCGGCTTCCGGTTCGGTCTCGGCTTCCGGTTCGCCGACAATCGCACGCGATACCCGCGTCGTGATTCCGGCACCGAACGCTCGAAGGTTGGCGGCGGCGTAGCCACTACCGGCCGTAACCGATAGATTTTGTACGTAACCGCCGGTTTCCAGCAGGTGGGGTCAGAGCAGATAGGGCGCAGCCCTTGTTTCGGTGCGCGACGGTCGCGCTCCGGGTCGCGTTCGGCGCGGCGCATCAGATGGAGGCAGGATCAAACCAATGGCTAATCCTTTCGTCAAGGGCTGGAAGTACCTGATGGCGCTCTTCAATTCGAAGATCGATGAGAAGGCAGATCCAAAGGTTCAGATTCAGCAGGCGATCGAGGACGCACAGCGCCAGCATCAGGCGTTGTCCCAGCAGGCTGCGTCGGTGATCGGTAATCAGCGTCAACTCGAGATGAAGCTCAGCCGTCAACTCGACGAGGTCGAAAAGCTCAACGCCAACGCGCGCCAGGCCGTCAACCTCGCCGATCAGGCCGCTGCTGCCGGCGACAACGACAAGGCGATCCAGTACACCAACGCTGCCGAAGCTTTTGCGGCCCAGTTGGTGACGGCCGAGCAGGGCGTCGAAGATCTGAAGGCACTGCACGACCAGTCCTTGCAGGCCGCCGCTCAGGCCAAGAAGGCTGTCGAGCAGAACGCGATGACTCTGCAGGCAAAGGTTGCCGAGCGCACCAAGCTGCTCAGCCAGCTGGAGCAGGCCAAGATGCAGGAGCGCGTGAGCGAGTCCCTTCGGTCCATGGACAGCACGCTGTCGGCTCCCGGCAACACACCCAGCCTCGATGCTGTGCGCGACAAGATCGAGCGGCGTTACGCCGACGCACTCGGCTCTGCCGAACTCGCTCAGAACTCCGTTCAAGGCCGCATGATGGAGGTCCAGCAGGCCTCGGTCCAGATGGCAGGGCACAGTCGCCTCGAGCAGATTCGTGCTTCCATGAAGGGCGAGGCACTGCCGTCCGGCGGCGCAGCAGCCACTCCTGCGACTCCGTCCGTCGAGAAGCAGCCCCCGGCTGCCGGTCAGACCGGGCAGTAGCCGAATCCTCGATGTCGGCAGTGATGCTCTGATGTTTTCTTCACGAGACGGTCGATCTGGGCGCGAGCCCCGGTCGGCCGTTCCCGTTTCCGTATCCGGCGCCTTCGGAGCGTTGGGACGCACCGCGGACACATTGCGCGAGGTCGGACTGTCTGCGGCGGATGCCGCTCGGCGGTGGCAGGACCCGCGCGCCAAATTCGAGCGCAAACGTGCCCGTGCACGTCGACGCGCTCAGCGTTGGGGTTTCATGTCCGGCGGATCAGTGGTCGGCACGGCCGGCCTTGCTGTTGCGTCGGCCCCCGAGTGGTCGGTGGTCGTGGCAGGCGGGGGAGCGGCACTGTTCGCGGTTCCCGCCGTCATCGCGGTCGGCCGCTACCGTTCGATGAGTTCCGGCCCACCGCCGTCGGCGCCGATTCGCCGGCGCTTGCCACCGTCGTCGTCTCGCGCGTTCATCCCGATGTCTCGCCTCATCGGCGCCGAGACTTCGTTGTTCGAGATCTTGAGTGTGCTCAGGCGCGCCGACACCATCGACCCCGGTGAGTTGGACGAAATCACTGTTACCGCCGATTCGGCATTGAGAGCGATGTTCGCGGTGTCTTCGGATGTCGTCGCAATGGAACGCGCCGTGGCCGCTACACCCAAGGTGACCGAACCTCTTGATCCCACCATCGACGGCGCAGTTCTTGAGTTGCAGTCGGGGTTGGATCAGTACGAGGATCTGGTGACCTCCGCAGCTGCATTGACAGCGCCTCACAGCCCTTCGGCTCTGGTGGGATTCAACCGAGAACTCTCGGCGCTGCACGCGGCCGCCGAGCGACTTTCGGCGCTTGCCGACGCCATCGGCGAGGTGGACGACATCACCCGCAAGTACAACTGACAGTTCCTGGTCTGATCGGCGCTCAGTCGTCGGCGCCGCGGGCTGCCAATGCTTCACCCATCGCATCTGCGGTCATCAGGGTGCCGACGATGACCGGCACTGCGAAGGAACGCAGCGAGAAGCCGAGCCCTCGTGCCTTGCGTGCTTCGGACACCTGTGTGATGACCTCGAACATCAGCGGAATGCACCGGATCGTCATTGCCAGGAGCAAGGCGATCCGTTCGGGATTGACGCCGAAGCGTCGCAAGGGTGTCAGGAACCGGGTGATCGCGTCGAGCATCTCGGAGATCCGCGTGGTCAGACCCATGATCGCCGCGAAGGCGATCGAGATGATCAGGACGCCGCACACGACGGTCGCTCGCTGCCACCCCGCGACCACCAGCTGGAACGCGCCGATGAACAGCAACATCCACAGTGCGGGTCGCAGCTGCCGGATCGCCGTCATCGGCGGGATGCGCGCAATGACGTACAGGGCGATGACGACGATCGCGGGAGCTGCCAGCTGCCACGGCTCACGTACGAAGATCGAGACGGCCAGGATCGCCACGATCAATGCGAAGAGCTTGATCCCCGTCGGCATCCGGTGCAGGAGCGATGTGCCCGGCCGGTAGACGCCGAGAGTGGTCACGAGACCAACGACCGGTAATGGCCGATCGAGTCGGCGGGGGAGCCGTCGGCGACGACACGGCCTTGGTCGACAACCAACACCCGTTCGAATGATTCGAGGAGGTCGAGTTGGTGGGTCACGACGATCAGTTGTTGATCGAGTGACTCGAACACCGAGCTGATGAGTCGCGAGTTGCGAAGATCGAGGAGCGTGGTGGGCTCGTCGGCGACGAGTACGTTCGGCTCTGTCACCATGATGGCCGCGAGCGCGAGTAGCTGCTTCTGCCCACCGGAAAGCTGGTGGGTGGGATGGTCGGCGTGCCCGGCGAGACCGTAGCGTTCGAGCACCGAGGCCACCTTTGCGGCGCGCTCGGCTTTGCCCAATCCGCTACGGCGGAGCGAGAATTCGATGTCCTCGGCAACCGTCGGCATCACGATCTGGTGGTTGGGATCGGTGAAGACGAATCCGACCTGCTTGCGTACGTCGCGGCCCTTCTTCGCCGTGTCCAAGCCGTTGACGTGGACGTGTCCTTCCGTCGGAACGACCAGTCCGTTGATCATGCGAGCGAGCGTCGACTTGCCGCTTCCGTTCGCACCCACGATTCCGATTCGCTGCTCGCTCAGTCGCAGATCTATCTGCTGCAGGACCGTTCGTTCACCGAAGCTGTGTCCGACGTTCTCGAAGACGATCTCACTCATCGGAGATTAATTCGCCACCACGGTCTTGTTCGACGAGATCACCGAGTCGCGCAGTAGTGCCGGGTATGCCCGGTGAACCTGGGACGCGACCAACGCGGTGACGACTGCTTTTGCGGCGTCGAGCGGGATGAAGGCGGCGTTGGCCGACCATGCGGCAACGAAGCTCATGTGTCCGCGGACCATCATTCCAACGATGCCGAACGCGTAGAGAACGACGACGCCGCCGAGAAGGTTGATGCCGATGCCCGCGATGATCCGGTACTTGGGCAGCATCTTGGCGGTCAGCCATCCGATAACAAACGCCGTCGGGATCCAACCGATGAGGAATCCGGCTGTCGGGCTCGATAGAGACACGAGTGCGGTGCGACCGCCGGCAAGGACCGGTAGACCGACCAATCCCAGAGCAATGACCGTCAGGACGGCGAGAACACCCTTGCGCGGTCCGAGTAGAGCGCCGGCCATCATGACGCCCATGGACTGAAGGGTGATCGGCACGCCGGAAATGCCGATGTTGATCGACCCGGGTAGGCCCAGCGCGATGATGAGTGCGGCGAAGACGGCTACATGCGCGAGATCGCGAGCGGGGAAACGGGTCGTAGACACTGCGGACGTGCTCCTTCGGCATACGGGATCGAACTTCGCGAGTTTACGCCAGGAGCAGGCACCCATGGGTTGGACACCTGACCTGCGTGAGGGCCGGTCTCGGGGTGAACCCTGATCTTTACCTGAACTTGCCGCTGAGCTGCTGCTTTGTCACGCCAGACCTGTCAGGCTGGTTCTACGGACCACGCAGCACCTGTCCGATTCGACTGATTATTCAACGGCACGTTGGAGGTAAGCATGTTTTGGAAGATCGTCTTGGCCGTCGTACTGGTGTGGGTCGCACTCGCGGTGGTCGGTGCGCTGATCAAGGGGCTTTTCTGGGTTCTGGTGGTCGGCGCTGTCGGCTTCGGAATCTACTTCCTGGTGAAGGCGATGTCGGGAAGTGACGACAATTCGCCCGCTTCGCGGTTCTGACGGGCAAGATCTGCCCTATGGAAAACTTCCCCGAGGACTGGCAGCGCGCGATTGTCATCGTGGCGCATCCCGATGACATCGAATACGGCGCAGCCGCAGCAGTGGCGCAGTGGACCGATCGCGGCAAAGACGTGCGATATATCCTGGCCACGCGCGGCGAGGCCGGAATCGCCGGTCTGTCGCCCGAGGAGTCCGGCCCGATCCGCGAGGAAGAAGAGCGTCGCTCGGCCGCGATCGTCGGTGTCGGTGAGGTGGAGTTCCTCGGCCTGCCCGACGGTCGTCTCGTGGAAGGCCTGGAGTTGCGCTCGACTCTCGCCGCAGCAATTCGCCGCCACCGTCCGGAATTGGTGGTGACGATGAACTTCTCCCACACCTGGGGCCCCGGCTATCTGAACAGCGCAGATCACCGTGCACTCGGGATCAGCGTTCTCGACGCAACTGCCGACGCAGCGAACGAATGGATCTTTCCCTCATTGACAGCGCAGGGACTGGCGCCGTGGTCCGGTGTTCGGTGGGTTGCGGTCAATACGATGACTCCCACACACTGCGTCGACGTGACGTCGACGGTCGATCGCGCCGTGGATTCGCTCGCGGAACATGCGCGATATCTGGCGGCGCTGAGTTCCACGCCGATCCGGGAACAGGCGCGCGCACAGATCGACATGGTCAGCGGACCGAAGCCTGGTTTCGACGCCGAGCGAGCAGTTGGTTTCGAGTTGTACTATTTCTGATGATCTCTGAGCGAGAGAAATCGCAAGTCCCGACGGGATTACCGGTGACTTGTCCGGTATTGTGTTACACACGATGGTAATCCGTAACGCAGATGACTCAATTGCCCCTCGCAAGGCAGATGGTCAGCGCATCCCCAGCCGCGAGATCGACGACGTGATTCTCGACGCAGCAAGGTCGTGTGTCCTCGATTTCGGAATGCAGCGAACCACACTTGCCGAGATCTCGCGTCGGGCCGGCGTGAGCCGACCGACGGTCTACCGGCGATGGCCGGACACGCGAGCTGTCGTCGCGGACCTGCTCACCCGGGAGATCCGATCGGTGCTGCCCGAGGTGACCTTCAACGGGTCTGCCGGCACGTTGCTCGTGGAGGCGATCGGTGACGTCGTCGGCCAGATTCGCGACCATCCGCTCTTCGTGAAAATTCGGCAAGCCGATCAAGAATTGCTGACGACCTACATCGTGGACCGGCTCGGCGCGAGCCAGAAGTCGATTCTCGAGCTGATCACATCCGTTGTCGCGGCCGGCCAACAGGATGGTTCGATTCGCGAGGGAAGCGTCAACGAGATCGCGGCGATGGTTCTACTGATGGCTCAGTCCGTCGTCATTTCTGCGCCGACTCTCGAGCCGGAGCTTTCCTCCGATGCGTCGGTCGAGCAACTTCGATATGCGGTCGCTGCTTATCTGGCACCCGTCAAGAATTCGGGAGAATAGCTGTGAGCCCCCTAGATTCAGCAGGCAGCGATTCAGCGCTCAACGCACAACGGCGTACTCGTGAACTCGAGCAGTTGGCGAACGGCGATTCGGTCGACGTCCTGGTGATCGGCGGCGGAATCACCGGTGTCGGTGTCGCTCTCGACGCCGTGACTCGTGGGCTCAGTGTTGCGCTGGTCGAAAAGCACGACCTCGCGTTCGGCACCAGCCGCTGGAGTTCGAAACTCGCACACGGCGGCCTTCGGTACCTGGCTTCCGGCAATGTCGGTATAGCGCGTGAAAGTGCGGTCGAGCGCGGCATCCTCATGACGCGCACCGCGCCGCACCTCGTTCGCGCCATGCCTCAACTCGTACCGCTGTTGCCCGAAACGTCGTTCTTCGGGAAGGCCCTGGTGCGTACCGGTTTCCTGGCCGGTGACGCTCTGCGCATGTCGGCGCGAACCCCGGCTTCGGTGCTGCCCAGATCACGGACGGTCAGCGCTGCGCGGGCGCGCGAATTGGCTCCCGCGGTCAAGCAGGAGAACCTACGAGGCGCCTTGACCGCGTTCGACGGGCAGCTCATCGACGACGCCCGCCTCGTCGTCGGTATCGCCAGAACCGCAGCGTCGCACGGCGCGCGAATCCTGACCCGCGTCGGTGCATACGACGTATCCGGAACGTCGGCCACCTTGCGCGACGAGTTGACCGGATCCGAGTTCTTGATGCGTGCCCGCGTCGTGGTCAATGCGACCGGTGTCTGGGCTGATCAGGTCGACTCCAGCATCACCCTGCGCCCCAGCCGCGGGACGCACCTGGTGCTCGATGCAGCGCGATTGGGGAACCCCACGGCAGCGCTGACCGTGCCGATTCCCGGCGAGACCAACCGTTTCGTCTTCGCCCTGCCCGCCCAGCTCGGCCGGATCTACCTCGGGTTGACCGACGAAGCAGCGCCGGGACCGGTGCCAGACGTGCCGTCGGCGTCAGAGGACGAGATCGACTTCCTGCTCGACACCGTGAACACGGCGTTGGAAGTTCCGCTGACCCGTGGGGACGTCTTGGGGACCTTCGCGGGTCTGCGTCCGCTGCTGGACACCGGTGAAGGCTCGACGGCCGACCTCTCGCGCAATCACGCTGTAGTCCGTTCGGACTCGGGCTTGGTCACGGTGGTAGGCGGAAAACTCACGACGTACCGCAAGATGGCCGAAGACGCCGTCGACGCTGCGGTCGAGGTCGGGTCGCTGAGCGCCGGGGCATGTCGGACACGCGCGTTGCCGCTGGTAGGCGCTGCATCACCGGCGGAATTGAAGAAGATCAAGGCACCCGCGTCATTGGTGGCGCGATACGGCACCGAGGCCGAGGTCGTTGCCGCGGCGAGCGGCGATCGTCTCCGGTCGGTTGCGGACTTGGAGATCTGCGGTGCCGAGTTCGATTTCGCGGTGTCGCATGAAGGCGCCCTCGACGTCGACGACGTCCTCGATCGCAGGACGAGAATCGGATTGGTGGCTTCGGATCGCGAACGCGCACTGGGTGCGGCGGAACAGGCCTTTCACTCGGTGTGACACTCTGATCCGGTGCGTGTAGCCGTTGTTGCCGGGCCGGACCCGGGTCATGCTTTTCCCGCAATAGCGTTGTCGCTGGCGTTGATCCAGGCCGGCGACGAACCGATCCTGTACACGGGGACCCGGTGGGTCGAGGCAGCGCGAGCAGCCGGCGTGGAAGCCGAGCCGCTCAAGGGCTTGGCCCCGCGGCCGGGAGACGACGATCTTGATGCAGGCGCTCGGATTCATTCGCGCGCCGCCTATATTTCCACCGAACTGCTTCCCGACCTGAAGTCCGTCTCCCCGGATCTCGTCGTTTCCGACATCCTCACTGCCGGAGGCGGATTGGCCGCCGAAAGACTTGGCATCCCCTGGGTGGAACTCTCGCCTCACCCGCTGTACTCACCTTCACGGGGGTTGCCGCCGATCGGCAGTGGGCTCGCTCCCGGCGTCGGAATTCGTGGTCGACTCCGCGATACCCTGATGCGCGCAGCGACGGGACGTTCGATCAAGCAAGGGTTGGCCCAGCGATCCCAGGCCCGTGTCGGTGTCGGACTGCCCGCTCTGGATCCCGGTCCGCAAGCGCGGCTGATCGCAACACTTCCGGCACTCGAAGTGCCTCGCCCCGACTGGCCGGAGCGCGCTCACGTCGTCGGACCGCTTCTGTGGGAGCCGACCGAGGTGATTCTGGATCCACCGCCAGGTGACGAACCGCTGGTTATGGTGGCGCCCTCCACGGCGCACACCGGCGCAGTGGGAATGTTCGAGGGCACGGTCGAAGGACTCGGCGGAGCCGGTGTGCGGCTGATCGCGTCGATGCTCGACGGGGCTGAAGGTGAGCATCCTGATTGGGTTCGTGCAGGTCTCGGACGCCAGGACGCGATGCTGCGTGACGCGTCGGTGTTGGTATGTGGCGGCGGGCACGGCATGTTGGCGAAGGCCCTGCTGGCCGGCGTGCCGACGGTCGTCGTTCCCGGGGGCGGGGACCAGTGGGAGTTGGCCAATCGCGCTGCGCGGGCAGGGACGTCGGTGATCGTGCGGCCCGCAGATGCTCAGTCGATTCGCGATGCCGTACTGCAGGTGCTCTCCGACAAACGATTCGCGGAAGCTGCGAGAGCGGCTGCCGCGACTGCGTCGCAGGTCACCGATCCGGTGGCGGTGTGCCGACAGGTGGTCAACGGAGGTGTGACGGCGTGAGCACGTTGCGCCTGAATGCAGGTGCACCGCTCTGTGGACTACGGTGGCGGCTGTGCGGTTGACCGAATTTCATGAAATGGTGCGCGAAGAGTTCGGGCAGGTACGAGGCGACTCGATGCTGATCGACCATGTACTCCAGAGTCTCGACGGAATGACTGCCGCGGAGGCCGTCGAAGCAGGCTGGGAGCCTCGCGAAGTGTGGCGTGCGCTCTGTGTGGAGTTCGACGTACCACCCGCCCGCCGCTGATTCTTCGGCGTGTCGAACGTCTCCCATCTTCTGTTCGAACACGTGTTCGTCTATGCTGAACCTGTTCGGTGGTGACGCTTCTTTGGTAACTGCGAACTTTCGATGTTCTACAAACGCGGTGACCTACAAACGCGGTGATCGACAAGCGCTAAAGCAAGATCGAAAAGTCTGTCGGTGGCCGGATCTACTCTGATCGCAACACACCAACAGGGTCGGCTCAGGCAGGCGCTGAAGAGACGGAGTCTGCTCAGGCAGGCACTGAAGACTGAAACAAGGATGGGGATCACGATGGCACCACAGGCACCTGATCGGGACAAGGCACTCGACCTCGCGTTGGCGCAGATCGACAAGAACTTCGGCAAGGGTTCGGTGATGCGCCTGGGTGAGGGTGTCCGCCAGCCCATCGCCGTCATTCCCACCGGTTCCATCGCGCTCGACGTCGCGCTGGGTATCGGCGGACTGCCGCGTGGCCGCGTCATCGAGATCTACGGCCCGGAGTCCTCGGGTAAGACCACCGTGGCACTGCACGCAGTTGCCAATGCTCAGGCCAACGGCGGCATCGCGGCGTTCATCGACGCGGAGCACGCACTCGATCCCGACTATGCAGCCAAGCTGGGCGTCGATACCGATGCACTCCTGGTCTCGCAGCCCGATACGGGTGAGCAGGCCCTCGAAATCACCGACATGCTGATCCGTTCAGGCGCCCTCGACATCGTCGTGATCGACTCCGTGGCCGCTCTTGTTCCTCGCGCCGAGATCGAAGGCGAGATGGGTGACAGCCACGTCGGTTTGCAGGCTCGACTGATGAGCCAGGCGCTGCGCAAGATCACCGGTGCCATGAACAACTCGGGCACCACCGTCATCTTCATCAACCAGCTTCGCGAGAAGATCGGTGTGATGTTCGGTTCTCCCGAAACCACCACCGGTGGTAAGGCACTGAAGTTCTACGCTTCGGTCCGCCTCGACATCCGTCGTATCGAAACTCTCAAGGACGGTACCGACGCAGTGGGTAACCGCACTCGCGTCAAGGTCGTCAAGAACAAGGTCGCGCCGCCGTTCAAGCAGGCCGAGTTCGACATTCTCTACGGCCAGGGCATCAGCAAGGAAGGCTCGCTCATCGACATGGGTGTCGAGCACGGGTTCATCCGCAAGTCCGGCTCCTGGTACACCTACGAAGGTGACCAGTTGGGTCAGGGCAAGGAAAATGCTCGTAAGTTCTTGCTGGAGAACACCGATATCCGTGACGAGATCGAGAAGAAGATCAAGGAAAAGCTCGGTATCGGTGCTGACGTCACTGCAACCGACGAAGCTCCCGCCGACTTCTGAGTTCAGTCATGAGCTTCGACGACGGTGACAACGGCGAGAATGCTCGTGAAGAGTACGGCGCTCCTCGGCGTCGATCCCGTCAACGATCCGAGAAGCCGTCGCAACGCGCAGAAGGTGGGACGGAGGCGCAGGCCAAAGATGCTTGCCTACGCCTCCTGACCGACCGGGCGCGCAGTCGTTCCGAGCTGGAAACAAAGCTGAGCGGGCGCGGCTTCGAGCCCGAGATCATTGCCAAGGTCCTCGATCGACTCCAAGAAATCGGGTTGATCGACGACGCAGACTTCGCGAACCAGTGGGTTCATTCGCGGCATACGTACTCGGGCAAGGGAAAGCGTGCGCTTGCAGTCGAGTTGCGGCTCAAAGGAATCGACCAGGACACCGCTTCCGAAGCGTTGTCACAGATCGATCCGGAAGATGAACGCGAGCGAGCAGCGGAGCTGGTTCGGCGGAAGCTGAAGAACAAGCCCGTCGATGATCGCGACAAGGCCACGCGTCGACTGGTCTCGATGCTGGCACGCAAGGGATATTCAGCGGGGATGTCCTACGAGGTGGTCAAAGCCGAGATGGCGGCGGTCACCGACTCGTAGCGAAGTGCAGCATTCAGAACAACAGGGCGGGGGTACCACCGAAATTCGGTGGTACCCCCGCCCTGTTGTGTATTCACGCTAACGCGGCTGGATTCGACTCACGGCTCCATCTGATTCACGGCTTGGTCAGGTCCATACCCGGAACCGAAACAGCTGGGTCGGCGGACGGAGCCGCGATGGGGCCCTTGCCCTTTCGCTTCCCGGACCGCAGGCGCTTCTCCACCTTGGTTGCCAGGAAGGTCAGAGCCGAGTTGAGAGCGATCATGATCGCGGCGACCACGATGAGCGCCGGCAGGAAGTTTCCGTAGAAGGTGCCGAGCTGTTGGGCCTGACGCACCAGCTCGACATATCCGATCAGGTAACCGAGGGCGGAGTCCTTCAACGCCACGACCATCTGTGAAATCAGGGCCGGGAGCATGGCGGTAACCGCCTGGGGGAGCAGGATCGTCACCATGATCTGCGTCTTGCGCATACCAAGTGCCTTGGCGGCCTCACTTTGCCCTCGTGGGAGTGAGTTGATTCCGGCACGGACGATCTCGGCGATCACAGAACCGTTGTACAGAGTCAGACCCACGACGACTGCCGCGAGTGCGAGGTACTTGGACTTGAAGACCTCGTATTCGGCGAACACCTGATACGAGAAGATCATCAGAATCAGAACCGGTACTGCTCGGAACAATTCGACGATGACGCCGCAAATCTTCCGAATGATGTTGTGCTCGGAGAGTCGGCCGATACCCAGTGCAGAACCGAGGATGAGCGCGAAGACGATGGACATCGCAGCCGCGATCAGCGTTCCCCGGATGCCGGGTATCAGATACGTTGTCCACGACGTGGATTCGAGGAACGGATCCCACTTCGCTGCTGTCAGCTGGCCCTTTTCGTCGAGTGCGCGGTAGATGACGTAACCGATTGCGACCATGAGTGCAGCGACGACAAGGGACGCGAATCGGTAGAGATTTCGCGCTCTCGGACCTGGCGCGTCGTAGAGGACTGTTGCGCGGTTGCTCATCGTGAAACCTCGAATCGCTTGCTCAGCTTGCCGAAGATCAAGCCCATGGGAAGTGTCAGGATCACGAAACCGACAGCGAAGATTCCACCGACGACGAAGATCGCGGCTTCGTTCTCGATCATCTTCTTCATCAGCGCTGACGCTTCGGAAACGCCGATCACCGCGGCGATGGTCGAGTTCTTGGTCAGTGCGATCAGCACGCTACCCAGCGGTGCTGTGACCGCGCGAAAAGCCTGAGGCAAGACGATCAGCCGAAGATTTTGTGCAAACGACAGACCGAGTGATCGGCCCGCTTCGGCCTGGCCGACCGGAACGGTATTGATTCCCGATCGAAGTGACTCACACACGAACGCGGCGGTGTAGACACTGAGGCCGAGTACGGCGAGTCGGAAGTTGTTGTCTGTCAAGAACGTCGGTGAGTCCGACTTGGCGAGGTTGACTCCGAGCGTCTGCGAAAGACCGAACAGGCAGAACAGCAGAATCAGTGTCAGGGGGGTGTTTCGGAACACGGTCACGTACGCGGTACCCAGGAATCGGGCGACCGGGACCGGTGACACGCGCATTGCCGCAATCAGGACACCGATGATGACGGCGCCGATCGCGGAGAAGAACGTCAGCTGGATCGTGGTCCAGAAGGCTTCCAGAATCTGGTCGCCGTACTTGCTCAGAAGGTTCACTTGCCGTCTCCCCAGATCACGGGATCTCCGTTGGTGGCGTCACGCGCTGCGGCTCCCGAAGTGGGGAGCCGCAGCGAGATTGACGGTGAAAAAAGCAGGTCAGTAACGATCAACGGTGGGCGGTGCCGGGATGGGGTAGCCCGAAGCGCCAACGGTGTTGTTGAAGGCTTCTTCCCATGCGCCGGTGGAGATCATCTTCTCGATGGCGTCGTTGATCTTGCCGCGACCCTCGGAATCGTCCTTGGCCAGGCCGACGCCGTACTTTTCGGTCGTGAACGGTTCTCCGACTACCTTCAGCTCGCCCGGGTACTGGGCAGCGTAGCCGGCGAGGATGATGTCGTCGGTGGTGACAGCGTCGACAGCGCCGTTACGCAGAGCCTCGACACAAGCGGAGTACGTGTCGAGCGGCTGGAGCTGGACATCCTTGGCGTAGTTGTCCTGGATGTTCTGCGCCGGAGTCGAACCCGACACCGAGCAGAGCTTCTTGCCGCCGGTCAGGGAATCGGGGCCGGTGATGTCGGTGTTGTCGGAGCGAACGAGCAGCGACTGGCCTGCGATGAAGTACGGGCCGCCGAAGCTGACCTTTTCCTTGCGCGTGTCGGTGATCGAGTATGTCGCGACGATGTAGTCGACCTCGCCGTTCTGGATCAGGGTCTCGCGCTGGGCTGACGGAGATTCCTTGAAGGTGATGCCTTCGGGCTTTACGCCCAGTTCGTTTGCGATGTAACGGGCTACCTCGACGTCGAAGCCGGAGAAGGTGCCGTCAGGGTTGCGCTGACCGAGGCCGGGCTGATCGAACTTGATGCCGACGGTGAGAGTGCCGTCGGAAGCGCTCTCGGTGATCGACTTGTTCTCCTCGCCGCCGCCACAGGCCGTGGCAGCGAACGCGATGGCCATGATTCCGATTCCGAAACGGACGGAACGATTGATCTTCATGAAGATCCTCTCAGTTGTCGACACACGAACAGTGCAGTCGAGATGAACGGTGCAGCCGAGGTGAACGGTGCAGTCGAGCAAGTTGTCTTGTGGACGAGGACAGGACTGTCGGAGGGGAGACTGTAATCAGTGCGTGAGGATCTTGCCGAGGAAGTCCTTGGCCCGATCCGACTTGGGATGGGTGAAGAACTCTTCGGGCGTGGTGTCTTCGACGACCTGGCCGTCAGCCATGAACAGCACACGATCGCCGGCTTTGCGGGCGAATCCCATCTCGTGCGTGACCACGAGCATGGTCATGCCTTCCTTCGCGAGGGAGGTCATGACGTCGAGGACTTCGTTGACCATCTCGGGGTCGAGAGCGGAGGTGGGCTCGTCGAACAACATCACCTTCGGCTGCATCGCGAGAGCGCGAGCAATGGCGACACGCTGTTGCTGACCGCCGGAAAGCTGCGCCGGGTACTTGTCGGCCTGATTGGCGATACCGACGCGCTCGAGCAATGCCTGCGCGGTCTTCTTGGCTTCGTCCTTTTTTGCCTTGCGGACCTTCATCGGTGCGAGCATGACGTTCTCGAGGATCGTCTTGTGTGCGAACAGGTTGAAGGACTGAAAGACCATCCCGACGTCGGCACGAAGTGCGGCAAGTGCTTTGCCCTCCTCGGGGAGCGTCTTGCCGTCGACGGCGATGGTGCCCGAGTCGATGGGTTCGAGGCGATTGATGGTGCGGCACAGAGTCGACTTACCGGAGCCCGACGGACCAAGGACGATCACCACTTGGCCCTTGGGTACTTCGAGATTGACCTCTTGCAGGACGTGAAGTTCCCCGAAGTGTTTGTTCACCGAGGTCATCGAAATCATGGATGTGGAATCGCCGGAGGTGGTCGGCGTCGTCGCATCGTCGGCTTGGGTCATAAACGAGAACCTTAGGCGTAGTTTGCGTCGACGCCCGTGATTTCGCCATGGTTCTTGCCATATGTAATGGAAATTTTACTGTGACGACGTTTATGTCGCGTTTCGGCTGTTTATCAGGGCGTTATTACACGTCGTAGTGGACGTGAGCTAGGCTGAAGCGTGTCACTGATAGACGAAATGTCCCCTGTACTTCCGGAGCCGACTGCAGTTCCGGAGCCGACTGCGAAGTCTGTTCGCACCTACGAGGTGCGGACGTACGGCTGTCAGATGAACGTCCACGATTCCGAGCGACTGTCCGGTCTGCTCGAGGACGCCGGGTATTCGAAGGCGGAGACCGGAACCGATCCTGATCTTGTCGTCTTCAACACGTGTGCGGTCCGCGAGAACGCGGACAACAAGTTGTACGGCAACCTCAGCCAGCTCGCCCCGAACAAGGAGGCGAACCCCGACATGCAGATCGCGGTCGGCGGGTGCCTGGCGCAGAAGGATCGTGACACCGTCGTCAAGAAGGCGCCGTTCGTCGATGTCGTCTTCGGCACTCACAACATCGGCTCGCTTCCCGCGCTGCTCGATCGTGCGCGTCACAATCAGCGCGCCGAGGTCGAAATCCTCGACGCGCTCGAGGCGTTTCCCTCGACACTGCCAGCCAAACGCGAATCTGCTTATGCAGGTTGGGTTTCCATATCGGTGGGCTGCAACAACACGTGTACGTTCTGCATCGTTCCGGCCCTGCGTGGCAAGGAAGTGGATCGACGTCCCGGCGACATTCTGGCCGAGGTGCAGGCACTCGTCGACGAGGGTGTCTCGGAAGTAACCCTGCTCGGACAGAACGTCAATGCCTACGGCGTGTCGTTCGCCGATCCGGAACAACCGCGCGATCGCGGAGCCTTCGCCTCCCTCTTGAAGGCATGTGGACACATCGACGGCCTCGAACGGGTGAGGTTCACATCGCCGCACCCGGCAGAATTCACCGACGACGTCATCGAAGCGATGGCAACCACTCCCAACGTCTGCCCGCAGCTGCACATGCCGTTGCAGTCCGGTTCGGACAAGGTTCTCAAAGCGATGAAGCGCTCGTACCGCAAGTCGAAGTACCTCGGGATCATCGAGAAGGTGCGCGCCGCAATGCCGCACGCCGCCATCACCACGGACATCATCGTCGGGTTCCCGGGGGAGACGGAGGAGGATTTCGAGGAGACGCTGGACGTCGTGCGTAAGGCGCGATTCTCCAACGCCTACACCTTCCAGTACTCCAAGCGCCCGGGCACGCCGGCGGCGGAGATGGCCGATCAACTCCCCAAAGAGGTTGTCCAGGAACGCTACATGCGATTGCTCGCCGTTCAGGAAGAAGTGAACATCGAGGAAAATCGCAAGCTCGTCGGCACCGAGGTCGAACTCTTGGTGGCAGCGGGGGAGGGGCGGAAGAACGCGGCGACTCACCGTCTCAGTGGTCGCGCGCGAGACGGCCGCCTGGTGCATTTCCGCCCCGAGGGAAACCTCGACGGCACAATCCGACCCGGTGACGTGGTGACGGTCGTCGTCACCCACGGAGCCCCTCATCACCTCGTGGCAGATGACGGAGTGCTCACGCACCGTCGGACCCGCGCCGGTGATTCGTTCGAAAAGGGCATCACACCCAAGACCCCGCCCATCGGCGTAGGTCTCGGACTACCGAAGATCGGTGCCCCGGCCCCACAACCCGTTCAGATGGGATGCAACGCATGACCTCGCAACACGAGAACACGACACCACAGCCGGGCGACGACGCCTTCGAGGGCTACCGCAAGGATCTCGACGACGCGGAACGCAAGGTCGCGGGAGAAATCGACCCGGGTGTGCGCGCCATGGTTGTCGCGGTTGCGGTGCTCGTGCTGGTCGGCACCCTTGCCCTGCCCCATGCGGGAGTTGCGAACGGCTGGGATGTGCTCGCGTACAACCAGGACGCGGAAACCGAACGGATTGCACTGTTCTCACGCTTGTTCGTGTGGTTCGTCGTCATCTTCGGCATCGGATTCTCGATGCTCGCGCTGGTCACGCGGCGTTGGAGTCTGGCCTGGGTCGCACTCGCCGGCAGTGCCGTGGCGAGCGCTCTCGGCATGATGGCCGTCTGGTCGCGTCAGACCATTCCCGCCGGTTTCAATGTGGCAGGACCGTCGATCGGGCTGATCATCGGATGGTTTGCCGTCGTGTTCTTGACGTTCCATTGGCTCAAGGTGGTCTGGACACGAACCAACATTCAGCTCGCTGCCGAGGAGCAACGCCGGATCGCTGCGGCCGAAGCCGAGAAGCATCAGGAATGGAACGTCGGCTGACACAGCAGGCCGTCCGTCCAAAGCACAAGACAACGCCGGCTGACTCCTTTCGGAGTCAGCCGGCGTTTTTGTTGTCTTTACAGCTCGTCGTCGATTACTCGTTGACGGCGCTTTCGGCAGCTTCGGCCCACTCACGCCACTGCTTGGCCTGAGCGAGAGCCTTCTCGGCGTCCTTCGTCTTGCCGGCAGCCTGAGCCTTGGCGGCCTGCTCCTCGAACTGGCTCACCCGCTCCTTGAACTGCGCGACCCGGGCAAGTGCTTCCGGATCGGTGCGACGCCACTCGGCGTCGACCGCGTCGCGCACCTTGGTTTCGATGGCCCGGAGCTTCGCTTCGAGTTCCTGCATTCGGTCGCGCGGCACCTTGCCGATCGCGTCCCACTTCTCCTGCAGGTCGCGAAGCGCTGCGCGGGCGTTCTCGAGTCCGTGCGCCGGATCGATGTTCGCATTGGCAGCGAGCAGCTCCTCTTTTGCAACCGCGTTCTGCTCGAATTCGGCATCGCGCTCGGATGCAGCAGCGTTGCGCGCGGCGAAGAACACGTCCTGAGCGCCCTTGAAGCGCTTCCACAGGTTGTCGTCGGCCTCGCGCGGTGCGCGGCCGGCAGCCTTCCACTCGCTGAGCAGATCGCGGAATTCCCCGGCGGTCTGTCCCCATTCAGTGGAGGTCGACAGCTTCTCGGCGCGCTCGACCAGTTCTTCCTTCGTCGAACGGGCGCTCGCACGATCCCGGTCGAGTTCGGCGAAGTGCGCTCCACGTCGTCGGTTGAAGGACTCGCGAGCCTTGGAGTACCGCTTCCACAGCGCGTCGTCGACCTTGCGGTCGATTCCGCGAATCGTCTTCCACTCGTCGAGAATCTCGCGCAGTCGATCACCCGCGGTCTTCCACTGGGTCGACTCCGAGCCGATCTGCTCGGCCTCGACTGCGAGGGCCTCCTTGCGGGCGGTGCTTGCCGCGCGCGACTGTTCCTTCTCTTCCTTCGCGTGCGCTGCGGCCTCGTCGGAACCGGCAACGATCACGTCGAGTCGGCGAGCCAAAGCGTCGAGGTCACCGATCACTGCAGCGGTCGAGAGGGATTCGGACAGAGCGATGGCGGCAGCCTTGGTCTTCTTGGCGTCTCCGGCGCCCGACGTCAGTCGCGCCTCGAGTAGCG
This sequence comes from Rhodococcus sp. RCBS9, assembly GCF_029457415.1. Classification (NCBI taxonomy): domain Bacteria; kingdom Bacillati; phylum Actinomycetota; class Actinomycetes; order Mycobacteriales; family Nocardiaceae; genus Rhodococcus; species Rhodococcus sp. RCBS9. The sequence continues at coordinate 5,462,175 of NZ_CP120422.1, forward strand.
AGACCTCGGTCGCGAGGTCGTCGTAGCGACGACCGAAATGGGCGAGGCCCTCGGTGGCGTCGCCGGCCTGCCACGAACCGATCTGACGTTCACCGTCAGCGGTCTTCACCCAGGCGGTTCCGTCTTCCTCGACGCGTCCGAACTTGCTCGGGTCGCTGGCCGGTGCGGCGGTGACGGCATGCGAGGCTGCTGGTCCGGGGCGAGGTGCTCCGGGGCGGGGCGCACCGGGGCGTGGTCCACCAGGTTTGGGAGCGCCGGGTTTGGGTGCTGCCGGGCTCGGGCTGGCCGAACTGCTGTCGGCGCCGGTGGTGGGTTCACTGTTCTCGGTCATCGGTCCTCGTCTCTGCCGCGCGTCACGGCTGCCTGATCGCATTCCTGGTTCCATTGAACCCGGTACTCACGTTCTCCGACTATTGAATCAGGTAAGAGGGTGTGAGGTCGCCACCTCGGGGTCGACTAGCGTGGCAACTGTGTTGACTTCCGCTGTTCTCGTCCCCTCGGCGCCGTTACTCGTGCCGGAATTGTCCGGTGATTCGGCCGAGTCCGCTCAGGTGCGTGCTGCAGCGACAACCGCCGTGCGCCGGCTCGCTCACGAGGCCGTGCACTGGGTGGGCGTCGGCGTCGGCCCCGAGAATGCAGAACCCGAGAAAGCAGCAGGCGAACTCTGGCGATCGGGCGTCGGACGTGGGCAGATCGGTACGTTCGCTGGATTCGGCGCCGATGTCCGGACGTCACTGGACGCGGATGCGGCAGGCGAACCGATGCCATCTCTCGAACTGTGCGCCCTTGTTGCCGGCTGGCTGCGTGGCCGAACAGACGTGGAGATAACCGTCGACATGCACGTCGTCAGTGCAAAGGCGTCGGCGAATGAATGTCGTGAGTTCGGGCAGCAGCTGCGCAAGCAACTCGACAGCGACAACCGACCGCAAGGGCTTCTGATCGTTGCTGACGGTGCGTCCACGCTGACGGCAAAGGCGCCAGGAAGCTTCGACGAGCGCGCCGCGGGTGTGCAGTCGGCCATCGACGACGCCCTGACGGCCGGTGACCCGGAGGCGCTTCTTGCTCTCGATCCCCAGCTCTGCCGGAGTGTCGGAGCCCAGGGGCGCGCGGCGTGGCAGGTCCTGGCCGGTGCCTTTACGGGCTCGTCTCGGTCGGCCCATCCTCGCGCGACGGTCGACTACAGCGATGCGCCGTTCGGCGTCGGTTACCACGTCGGGACGTGGCGGCCGTGAACGTCCCTGAAGAACTTCGCCCGATCGCAGTTGTCGGTCCGACAGCGTCGGGAAAGTCCGATCTCGCGTTGGCACTGGCCGAGGAATTCGGCGGTGAAATCATCAACATCGACGCGATGCAGCTCTATCGCGGCATGGATATCGGGACCGCCAAACTGACACCGGCCGAGCGCCGTGGGATTCCGCATCACCTGCTCGACGTTCTCGATGTGAAGGAGACCGCCACCGTCGCGCGTTATCAAAGCGACGCGATCGCGATCGCCGAGGATCTGATCGCGGCGGGCAAGGTTCCGGTGATCGTCGGCGGATCCATGATGTACGTCCAGTCTTTGCTCGACGAATGGTCCTTTCCGGCAACCGATCCCGAGGTTCGTGCGAAGTGGGAGGCGGTGCTGGCCGACGGTGGGGTCGGTGCGGTGCATACGGCGCTGGTGGCTGCTGATCCGGTAGCAGCGGCGTCGATACTGCCGACGGACGGCCGGCGGATGGTTCGGGCGCTCGAGGTCGTCGAGCTGACAGGTCTGCCGTTCGCGGCCTCGGCTCCGCAGATCGGTGACCCTCGATGGGGAACCCGCATTCTCGGCGTGGATCGGGATACGGAAGAACTCGACGCCCGGATTCGGTTGCGAACCGAGCTGATGTTTTCAGGCGGACTTGTCGACGAAGTTGCAGTGCTCGTCGAGCAAGGATTGCGTGAGGGCGTCACAGCGCCGCGAGCCATCGGCTACGCACAGGTGCTCGCACATTTCGACGGTGAATACGATCTGGCCGAAGCACTCGAACGGACGTTCATCGGGACACGGCGCTATGTTCGCCGACAACGATCATGGTTCCGTCGTGACGCACGCGTGCACTGGCTCGACGGTGCCGATCCGGAGCTGCCCAACTCCGCCTTCGCGGCGCTCGCAGATCGCGGTCTGTAACACGATCGAGCGGATCAGCTATCTTACAGTTAGCTATTTCGCGATCGATCGGTTTCGCGAGCGATGAACTGGAGGTCAACGAGCATGGCGCAGACCGCGGCGCACGCGCATCCGAAACGTCGACGCGCGGGTCGGCTACCGCTGGTTCTTCTGCTCGTCACATTTCTCACGGTCGGCGGGGTACTGATCTACTTTGCGGTGAGTGCGGCCGGGAAGCCCATCAGCGCACCTGTTCCCGAAGCGCCCTTCGACGTGGGAGCCCCAACCGATCCAGGGGCGACGTGGGCGCCTGCGCCAACGGATCTGCCGCCGAACACGCTCGCGATTCCCGATCTGGATGTGCGAGCCGACATCGTGACCAGTGGGTTCGGCGCCAACCGCGGAATGATCCTTCCGCATCCTGACAAGGTTTCGCATTTCACCAACGGCGTGCAGTTCGGATCTTCGGAGGGTACCAATCTTGTTGCCGGCCACGTCGACGACGGTGACCGCACGCACGGCGCCTTGTGGGCGCTGCACCAGATGAAGCCCGGAACACCGATCTATGTCAGTGACGACACCGGAACGATGTTCACCTATCACGCAGCGAGCCTGAAGTTGTACGAAAAGGTGGCTTTGCCTGCGGAGTTCTTCTCCGAATCCGGTGCGCCCAGGCTTGTCCTGGTGACCTGCGGCGGCGCAACGGTGCCCGACCCCTCGTTGCCGTCCGGCTTCACGTACGAACAGAACGTCGTGGTCACCGCGTCACCTGCGTAAGTCGCTCGGTAGGTCCGGATAGGATGGCGACCATGGATTTCAGTAAGGGCCACGGCACGCAGAACGACTTCGTTGTTCTCCCTGACCTCGACGTTCGGATCGATCTCGAGCCGGCGCGAGTTTCAGCGTTGTGTGATCGTCAGCGTGGCCTCGGCGCCGACGGCATCCTTCGTGTCGCCCGGGCAGGCGCACTTGGGGACGCGGGCGTGCTCGGTGCGCTGCCCGACGGCGTCGCTGCCGAAGACTGGTTCATGGACTACCGCAACAGCGACGGCTCCATCGCCGAGATGTGCGGAAACGGCGTTCGCGTATTCGCCCACTATCTCAAGGCCTCGGGCTTGGAGAGCAAGGACGAGTTCGTGGTCGGCAGCCGCGCCGGAGCACGTCCGGTCGTGGTGCACGGCTACGACGCCACACATGGTGACGTGACCGTGGCGATGGGCCCGATCAAGGACCTCGGCACCAGCTCGGCAACAATCGACGGCCGCGTCTTCGCCGGCGTCGGCATCGACGTCGGTAATCCGCATTTGGCGTGTGTCGACGAGCACGTGACGCCAGAAGTGTTGAGTTCGCTCGATTTGAGTGTTTCGCCGGGCTTCGATCCCGGGTTCTTCCCGCACGGCGTCAACATCGAGATTGTGACTCCGATCCACGACGGTGGGGTTCACATGCGCGTCCACGAGCGCGGTGTGGGCGAGACTCGTTCCTGCGGAACCGGAACGGTCGCAGCTGCGGCCGCGGCGCTGAGGTACGACGGCCGCGATGAAGGCTCGGTACTGGTGCGCGTGCTCGGCGGCGAGGTACAGGTCACCGTCGAAGGCGGCAAAGGGTCGTTGCGGGGGCCCTCGGTTCTGGTGGCGAGCGGAACGATCAGCGACGCGTGGTGGCAATCGCTTGTGTGATATCGCCCGCGGGAAATACGCCTGCAGGAAATACGGATGCACCGTGGCCAGGTTTCGTGGGACCATGGATCTTGTATGACGAACACACATGAAAACGAAGAGTCCACCGCTCACGAGCAGTCCGAGTACGCGCAAGCCGAATACACGGCAGCGTCCGCATCGGGCAACCCGTCGACCGGTGAGATGCAACTCGCAGATCGCGGCGCCCTGCGCCGCGTGGCCGGTCTGTCGACCGAGCTCGAGGACGTCACCGAAGTCGAGTACCGCCAGCTTCGACTCGAAAGAGTTGTCCTGGTCGGCGTCTGGACGCAGGGAACTGCCGAGCAGGCCGAGGCGAGCATGACCGAGTTGGCCGCACTTGCCGAGACGGCCGGCTCCGAGGTCCTCGAAGGACTGGTTCAGCGTCGCGACAAACCCGACGCTGCCACCTACATCGGTTCCGGCAAGGCGCAGGAACTGCGCGAAGTAGTCCTGGCGACCGGCGCCGACACCGTCGTCTGCGACGGTGAGCTGACGCCGGCGCAGCTCACGGCGCTGGAGAAGATCGTCAAGGTCAAGGTCATCGACCGGACAGCTCTGATTCTCGACATCTTTGCTCAGCACGCCACGTCTCGTGAGGGTAAAGCCCAGGTGGCTTTTGCTCAGATGGAGTACATGCTCCCGCGTCTGCGTGGTTGGGGCGAGTCGATGTCGCGCCAGGCCGGTGGCCGTGCCGGCAGTAACGGCGGTGTGGGCCTGCGTGGTCCCGGTGAAACGAAAATCGAGACGGACCGTCGCCGTATTCGTGAGCGCATGGCAAAACTACGCCGCGAGATCAAGGGCATGAAGGCCGCTCGCGACACCAAGCGCACACGTCGACTGCAGAGCGACATCCCGTCGATCGCCATCGTCGGATACACCAACGCGGGCAAGTCGAGTCTGCTCAATTCGCTCACCGGATCGGGTGTGCTCGTGGAGAACGCGTTGTTCGCCACCTTGGACCCGACCACTCGCCGCGCAGCACTCGACGACGGCCGCGAGTACGTACTCACCGACACGGTCGGCTTCGTGCGACACCTGCCGACTCAGTTGGTCGAGGCATTCCGCTCGACTCTCGAGGAAGTAACCGACGCGGATCTGCTGCTGCACGTCGTCGACGGTTCGGATCCGTTGCCGACAGAACAGATCAAGGCTGTGCGGGAAGTCGTCACCGATGTTCTGCGCGAGACGGATTCGAAGGCTCCGCCGGAGTTGATCGTGGTCAACAAGATCGACGCGGCAGATCCGGTTACGTTGACGCAACTACGTGGTCTGTTGCCTGGTGCCGTGTTCGTCTCGGCGCGGACGGGTGAGGGAATCGCCGAACTAAGAGCACATCTCAGCGAGGTGCTGGTTCGGCCGGAGGTCGAGGTCGACGTGCTGGTGCCGTACACGCGCGGTGACTTGATGGCTCGAATCCACTCGGACGGAACGATTTTGGAATCGACTCACGAAGAGGCGGGAACGCGGGTGCACGCACGCGTGCCACAGATGTTGGCCTCGGCATTGGTCGAGTACGCACCTAGTGCGTAGTTTCGGGGCCGTGGTCGCGGTGATTGCTGCGACTACGGCAACCGCACTGCTTCCCGGAGCGCTCGCACAGGCGTCGTCGTTCGAACCGAGCGAGTTTGCCCCACTCTGTACGCCTACCGATCCTGCGCTCCAGGAGTTGTCGGGGATGGTCGTCGTCGACGATCGGATCTACGCGATGGGCGACGGCGGCAGTGACGACTTCGTATTCGAAATGGACCTGAACTGTGTTGTCCAGAAACAGATTCCGGTCCCGATAGACCCTTACGACGTCGAAGATCTTGCGGTGAGTGGGCGAACGCTCGTTCTGTCGGACACCGGTGACAACCTCCGGACCCGCGAAACAGTGGCGTTCATCACGATGGACCTCGATTCCGGTGGCGGTACGTTGCACCGCCTCACGTACCCGGACGGTGCGCACGACACCGAGTCGATACTGCTCGACCCCGACGGCCACGTTTTTGTCGTGACCAAGGAATTGTTCGGCGAAAGCAGTGTCTACACACCGGTCGGGGATCAGAAACTGAGTGACTTGGCGCAGCCCGGCCCGACGCCGCTCAAGCGCGTCGGAGCCGTGTCCCTCGGACCGGAGAAGCCCGTGTCGGTGATGTTCACCGGGGGAGCGGTGTCGTCGGACGGTTCGGCGATCGCACTTCGGAGTTACTCCGACCTGTACGTGTACGAAGTCGTGGACGGCGGAATCGGCGCGACGCTCACCGGTACCGAACCGCTGCGGATCCCGCTCCCGAAGGAGCCTCAGGGTGAGGCGGTGGCATTCAACGATGCGGGCGATGTTCTGATCGGTTCTGAATCTGCCGGCGGAGCGTTGCCGCCGGTGTACGTGATGCGAGCGCTCGTGGACGCGACAGAAGCGACGGCTGACTCGTCTGACGGTTCGGTCGGTGTCGGGGTCGATCCGTGGACATTCGTGTGGGCCGGGTTGGTCGCGGCAGGATGTGCGATCGGGGGCGCGGCGTTCGTGAGATTTCGACGACGCCGCTGATTCCCAAATAATTCCACGAATTCGCAGACCGCCGGTAGATGTGGATACTGGAACGAATGCACGGGCATCAACTCCTGACGCGGCTCTCGCGTATGTCACTCGAGCACGGACACATCACCGCAGTGCTGCTCGTGGGTTCCGTCATCGTCGGCGTCGGCACGTTGCTTCTGCTTCGGTGGTTGCCGCGTCGGGCCGCGTTGGTTGCGCTAGTTCTGTCAGTGCTCGGATCAGCCACCGGTGCGACGTTCGTGTGGCTCAGCTTTCGGCCGCTGCCCGCGCAGCTACCGGCGTCGAATTTTGTCTGGATAGCGCTGGCGATGTTCGGAGTCATCGGCGCCGCACTCGTTCTCCTTCGGCGCCCAGGGCTTGCGCGTGGCCTTTCGGTGACGGCATTCGCCGGGCTGGCCGCGATCGTCGCAGTAGGTCAGGTCAACGCGCAGACCGGCACCTATCCCACACTCGGCTCACTGGTCGGGCACTGGCCGGTGGGCTCGGTCGAGAACGTTGCCTTCGATTCGCTCCCCGGGGCCGAACCTTGGGTACAACGGGGACTGCCCACCGAAACTCATTGGCAGGTTCCGGTGCGGATGCCGAGCAACGGTGTCGTGACGGAAGCGGCGATTCCAGGAAACGTTTCGGGATTCGACGCGAGGCCTGCGACGCTGTATCTCCCGCCGGCCTATCTTGCCGATCCGCGTGCCGAGTTGCCCGTACTGGTGTTGGTGGCGGGTGAGCCCGGCAGCCCCAGCGACTGGCTGGACAGTGGCCGGCTCGCGACCACCGTCGACGCCTATGCGTCGAGGCATTCCGGGCTTGCTCCCGTCGTGGTGGTGCCCGACGCGTTGGGGGACTACGACGCCAACCCCGGCTGCATGGATTCTGCGCTCGGCAACGTCGCGACGTATCTGGACCAGGACGTCCCGAACTGGATCGAATCGAACCTTCAAGTGAATCCGGACGCTGCGCAATGGGCTATCGGTGGGTTCTCCTACGGCGGGACATGCGCGATCGAGATGGCCGTGAACTTCCCGGACCGATACCCGTCGTTCCTGGACTTCTCCGGCCAGGACGAACCGTCGACCGGTGATCACGAGGACACCGTGGCGGCCATGTTCGACGGTGACGAAAGCGCGTTCGACGCGGTCAACGCCCGAGACCTGATGGCGCAGAATCGGTATCCGCAGTTGTCGGGTGTATTTGTCGCGGGTGAGGACGACGACATCTACCGCCCTCAGCAGGAGATCATGTTCGAGGCTGCACGCGCCGCCGACATGAACGTGGACTACTACACCCTTCCCGGCGGGCACTCGGGTGATGTGTGGGGCACTGCTCTGGAACTCGAAATGGACTGGCTGGGCCGGACACTCGCACTGACTCCGTGAGAGTGTCCGGCCCGCTGCACAGCACCGACTGACATCAGGTCAGGCGTCGAGATCAGCGGCTACCAGCTCGGCGACCTTGGCGAGTGCGTCGGCGTCGTCGGACTCGATGGTTACTTCGGTGTCCTTGGCGGCTCCGAGCGTCATGATCATCAGTGCCGACCCTGCATCCACCGGTTCGCCGTCGGCGACTGCGAGGGTGACCGTGGCGCCGGAGGCTCCGACTGCTTCGGCGATGAGAGCGGCGGGGCGGGCGTGGAGGCCGACTGCGGAACCGACGGCAACTGTCTTGCTGGGCATGGGATCTCCTCGTTGTAGAACTGTCGTTGCGGACGTTATGGGGTGTTCGGGCAGATCTGGTGACTCAGGTGGTGACTGCAGTGTTGCCTGCTGTCGATCATGCCGCAGCGGGCACGATTTCGGGGTCGAGTTCGGCATCGGACGGCCCCTTGCGGAAGAACTCCTTGGCTCCGACGACGGCGAGCGCAGCTACCACGGTTCCCGCGGCGAGCGAGACCAGGAACCAGCCGATTCCGCCGACTGCGAAGAAGACGAAGATGCCGCCGTGCGGGGCGCTGAGAGTGACGTCGAAAGCCATGATCAGCGCGCCGGTGACCGCGCCGCCCGCCATCATCGAGGGGATCACGCGAAGCGGGTCGGCAGCGGCGAACGGAATCGCGCCCTCGGAGATGAATGCCGAACCCAGCAACCAGGCAGCCTTTCCGTTCTCCCGTTCGGCTTCGCTGAAGAGCTTGGGACGCAGCACCGTCGAGGCAAGTGCCATGGCAAGCGGCGGAACCATACCGGCAGCCATGACAGCCGCCATGATGCGCAAAGTGGCCGGGTCGTTGACGTTGAGTCCGGCGACGGCGAAGGCGTAAGCCGCCTTGTTGACCGGTCCACCGAGGTCGAAGCACATCATCAGGCCGAGAATGATGCCGAGGAAGATGGCCGAGCTGCCGGACAGTCCGTTGAGCCAGTCGGTGAGACCGGAGGTGATCGCGGCGAGCGGACGCCCGAGGACGATGAACATCAGTGCTCCGACGACCAGCGTCGCGAACAGCGGAATGATCACCACCGGCATCAGGCCTCGCAGCCACTGCGGGACGGCGATCCGGCCGATGTAGAGCGCGACGACACCGGCGATGAGACCACCGACCAAGCCGCCGATGAAACCGGCACCGACGAACACGGCGACCGCGCCGGCTGTGAAGCCGGGAGCGATGCCAGGCCGGTCGGCGATGGCGAAGGCGATGTAGCCGGCCAAGGCGGGCACCAGGAAGCTGAATGCCAAGGAACCGATCTGGAACAGCACTGCGCCGAGATAGGTGGCCAGACCACCGTCGGGAAGGTTGGTGATCGAGTTGTTGAGAACGATGTCCTTGGCCGGACCGGAGATCTCGTATCCGCCGAGCAGGAAGCCGAGTGCGATCAGCAGACCGCCGGCCGCGACGAACGGGATCATGTAGCTGACACCGGTCAAGAGGACCTGACGGAGGTGGGTGCCGAACCCTACGGAACCGGCATCGGAATCCGCGGCCGCTGCGGCGGTGCCGTCAACGGTGGCGGCGGCGGGATTCTCGGAGGCGCGCAACGCTTCTGCGAGCATCTTGTCCGGCTCGTTGATTGCCCGCTTCACACCGGAAGCGACGACGGGCTTACCGGCGAATCGTTCGCGGCCCTTCACTCCGACGTCGGTGGCGAAGATGACCGCGGCGGCTCCCGCGATCACCGAAGGGTCAAGGGGGGTGCTTCCGCTCGAACCTTGCGTTTCGACGTGCACCTTGACGCCGGCGCGTTCACCCGCGGCGACGAGTGAGTCCGCCGCCATGTAGGTGTGAGCGATTCCGGTCGGGCAGGCGGTGACCGCGACGATGTGACGCTCCGCGGGCGCTGGTGCCGGGGTCTCCTCGGTAGCGTGTTTCCCGGTGGAAACAGGTGCCGGGGGTGTCGCTGCCGCAGCATTTGCTGCAGGATCCTTCGGTGCGGGATTGAGTACCTCGTCGACCAGTCTCACGATCTCGTCCGGCGTCGACGCTTCACGAAGTGACGTGACGAACGCGGGCCTGACGAGTGCTCGGGCCAAGGAGGAGAGCAGCTTCATGTGCTCGGCCCCGGCGCCTTCGGGTGCCGCGATCAGGAAGACCAGATCGGCGGGGCCGTCGGGTGCACCGAAGTCGACCTTCGGATCGAGTCGAGCAAACCCCAGGGACGCGGACGAGACAGCCTCGGCGCGGCAGTGGGGAATTGCGATTCCGCCGGGCAGTCCGGTCGCGGACTGCGCTTCGCGAGCGAGTGCGGCATCGACCAGTCCCGCGGCGTCGCTCGCCCGTCCCGCTGCAGTCAATCGCGCTGCGAGAGAACGAATGACATCTTCCTTGGTCGAACCCAGGTCGGTGTCGAGTGAGATCAGTTCGGGACTGATGATCTCCGGGCCGGAACTGCCGGCTGCGGTGGTATCGGACATGTCAGGTTCCTTAGGGCGTCAGGCGAGTTCGGTGGGGACGGGGATGGGAGAGGCGGCATCTGCTGCAGATACCGAAACCGCTGCCAGATCGATCTGTTCGGGTGTGGGAAGGGTTGTGCCGGGAAGGGAGGCAGCGGCGCTTCCGTAGGCGACCGCGTGACGTAGCCGCTCGGATTCCGAGCCGCCGCCCGCTTCGGCGAGGATGTAGCCGGCCAGCGACGAATCGCCTGCGCCGACGGTACTGACTGCGACAATCGGGGGAGCGGTGGCGATCCACGCGCCGTCGGACGTGACGAGGACGGCACCGGCTGCGCCGAGTGTGGCGAGCACACTGCCGACGCCGCGATCGACCAATCGCTGTGCCGCCGTGATCGCAGGCCCGGGATCACCGTTCTCGGCAGCACGTTCGAGGACGTGGCCGTCGACGCCGGTCAGTTGCGCGAGTTCCTCGCCGTTGGGTTTGAGCAGGTCGGGTGCCGAGCCGGGGAAGCCTTCGGCGAGTGCCGTCAGCGGGGCGTCCGAGGTGTCGACCGCCACCTTGCACGGGTGATCGCGCAGCGCCGCGACAAGTTCGCCGTACCACCCCAGCGGAACGCCGGGAGGCAGTGAGCCGGACAGCGCGAACCACAGTGCGGTATCGGCGCGGACGATCAACTCCTGTGCCAGGGCGTCGAGCGTCGAACCGGACAGCGTTGCGCCCGGTTCGTTGATCTTCGTCGTGGTCCCGTCCGGTTCCGCGATGGTGATGTTGGTGCGAGCCGGACCCGTTGTGGCGACGCCGATGTGGGGAATCCCACCGGTTGCGAGCGCCGAGAGCAGAGGGTCACCACCGTTTCCCGGCAGCACCGCGAGCACGTCGAGGTCGGCTGCGGCGATAACACGCGCCACGTTGACCCCCTTGCCGCCGGGGTCGCTGCGAGTGGAGTGGGCGCGTAGGACGGAGCCTCGTTCGAGCCGTTGCTCGAGTTGTACGGTCCGATCGATACTCGGGTTGGCTGTCAGTGTGACGATCATGCGATCACCACCTCGATTCCGTGGTCGTGGAACTCGGATGTGTCTGTGGGACTGATCTCTTCGTCGGTGATGAGGACGTCGATGCTGTCGAGTGGTGCGAAGCTGATCAAGTGCTCGCGGCCGACTTTGCTGGAATCGGCCACCACGACAACGTGATTGGCGGCCTTGACCATCGCTCGTTTGACGGCGGCCTCTTCGCTGTCCGGGGTGGAGAGTCCGTGCCCGACGCTGATCGCGTTGGTTCCGACGAAGGCGACGTCGACCCGCAACGTGCTCAGCAGGCGTAGAGCGTCCTCGCCGACCGCGGCTTGCGTCACCCCGCGTACTCGTCCGCCGAGCAGGATCAGGGAAATCGAGTTCATCGATGCCAGTCGTGCGCCGATCGGCACGGAATTGGTCACGGCCGTGAAGTCGTTCTCGGTCGGTAGTTCGGGGATCATGCGGCCCGTGGTCGTGCCCGCGTCGAAGATGACGCTGCCGCCGGTAGGAGGGAGATAGGTGACCGCGCAGCGGGCGATCCGGTCCTTCTGTTGCGCGCGGGTCTGATCGCGTTCCGCCATGCCCGGTTCGGTCACGTGGAGGGATCCGGTCGGAACGGCGCCGCCGTGTACACGCCTGATCTGTCCGATCCGCTCGAGGAAGGCCAGATCGCGACGCACGGTCTCGGTGGTCACACCGAAGGTCTCCGACAGCGCCGCCACGGACATGCGTCCGCGCTGCGACACCATGGTGCCGATCGCTTGTTGGCGTTCTTCCGCGTACACGTGCTCTCCGATTCCGAAATGTGATCCGACGGTGCGTTGTGGATCACAGTGAATGTTGCTTTATGTTGTTTTACGCCCGAGTGTGTTGACATGTCAAGACTTGGGAGTAATCTTCGTCACAACGAAGGTGAGGGCTTTACGCGCTCGAGGTGATCCGGTGTGACACCGGGCCCATCGCTCAAGGAGGACAGATGACCGAACAGCTCAACCGAATCACCGTGCACGGCACCCCCGTCGTGCCCGGAATTGCCTACGGCCCGGCTATCTGGCCGTCCAGCCGACCAGAACTCGTCACCGATGCGCCCGCACTCGGCGAGGCCGATCGAGAGGCCGCTGCAGACGCCTTCGTCGCAGCAGCGAAGGCTGTCGAGAACCGCCTTCTCGGACGGGCTGCCGAAGCCACAGGCGCGGCCGCCGAGGTCTTGCAGGCCAACGCGGCGATGGCAGCCGATCGCGGCTGGATCGGGGCGGCAAAGAAGTCGATCGCCGGCGGAGTGCCCCCGGTGCAGGCTGCGATCGCCGCGACGGAGCAGTTCGTGGTGCTGTTCACCAAGGTCGGCGGTGTGATGGCCGAGCGCGTCACCGATCTCGAGGACATCCGCGACCGCGTGATCGCCGAACTCTCCGGATTGCCCGAACCCGGAGTTCCGATGCCCGAGACGCCGTCGGTGCTGTGCGCGGACGATCTGGCTCCTGCGGACACCGCGGGCCTCGATGCAACCAAGATCATCGGTCTCGTGACCATCTTCGGCGGCCCGACCAGCCACACGGCAATCATCGCGAGGCAGTTGGGCATCCCGTGCATCGTGGCTGCGAAGGAATTGGAATCCATCGCGGCCGGAACACCGATTCTGATCGACGGAACCACCGGCGACGTGATCGCGGAGCCGGATCCCGAACAGGCGCGCGAACTGGTCGAACAATCCCGGATCGATCGCGAACGCGTCAGCACGTGGACCGGACCAGGCCGGACGTCGGACGGTCGGCCGGTAGACGTTCTCGCCAATGTTCAAGACGGCGCGGGCGCTCGCGCCGCGGCGTTGACCGCAGCGGGAGGCATCGGGCTCTTCCGGACCGAACTCTGCTTCCTCGGCCGTGAGACCGAACCGACCGTAGACGAGCAGGCGGCGATCTACGCCGAAGTTCTCGAGGCCTTCGCAGGAAAGAAGGTCATCATTCGCACGTTGGACGCGGGTTCGGACAAGCCGCTCAAATTCGCCAACCATCAAGAGGAAGCGAATCCGGCCCTCGGCGTTCGTGGGGTCCGAATCGCCTGGCAGGACATGGGAATTCTCGACCGCCAGCTCGACGCGATCGCGGCAGCCGCGGCGTCGACCAACTCGTCCCCGTGGGTCATGGCACCGATGATCGCCACCCCGGCCGAGGCGAAACGTTTTGCCGATGCGGTGCGGGCACGCGATCTTGTTCCCGGTGTGATGGTGGAGATCCCGGCGGCGGCGCTGTTGGCCGACCAGATTCTCGAACACGTCGAATTCCTCTCGATCGGTACCAACGACCTCGCTCAGTACACGATGGCCGCTGATCGGATGTCCTCCGAACTCGCCGACCTGACCGATCCGTGGCAGCCCGCGGTGCTCGCCCTTGTCGCACGTACGGCCCAGGCAGGTCAGGCGGCAGGCAAGCGCGTCGGCGTCTGCGGTGAGGCGGCCGCCGATCCACTGTTGGCGTGTGTTCTGGCCGGACTCGGAGTTTCCTCGCTGTCGTGCGCTGCGGCGTCGGTCGCGGGTGTGGGAGCGAAGGTCGGGTCAGTCACCATGGCGCAATGTGAGGCGGCTGCGGCGGCGGTGCTGGCAACCGGTGATCCGGTGGCAGCGCGCAAAGCGGCGGCCGACGCAATCAGCTGAACTGGTTTCGTTGGTCTCGGTCGGAGACCGAGCGCCTGACCTCTAGTATTTCGACCTGTGATCGAACGAGAAACAATGACCGGGGCCGGCGGAATCGGCTGGACTGTCCACGGAGACGGCAAGCGGATCGCCGACGGAGCCGTCGTGGCGCCGGACGAACGACTGAGTTGGCCGCGCACCATCGGAATCGGGATGCAACACGTCATCGCGATGTTCGGAGCGACACTGCTCGTTCCGACCATCACCGGCTTCCCCGTCACGACGACGCTGTTGTTCTCGGGTATCGGCACCGCGCTGTTCCTGCTCATCACCCGGGGCCGGATCCCGAGCTATCTCGGTTCGTCCTTCGCGTTCATCGCCCCGCTGACAGCGTCGGCAGGATCGGGCCCGGCCGCGCAGCTCGGTGCCGTCATGGCCGTCGGCATCGTGTTGATGTTGATCGGCGTCGCCGTACGTCTGATCGGCAGCCGGGTCATCGACGCCGTCATGCCGCCGGTAGTGACAGGCGCCGTCGTCGCGCTGATCGGTCTCAACCTCGCTCCGACGGCGGTCGGTTCCTTCGAATCGCAGCCGCTGATCGCCACGGTGACGCTCGTTTCGATCCTGCTGGTCACGGTCGTCGGTCCCGGGCTGCTCGGCCGGTTGGGCATTCTGGTCGGCGTCGTGATCGGCTGGGTCTTCGCCGCGGTCATCGGTGGTCTCGACAGTGAACGAGTGTCCGCTCTGCGCGAAGCCGACTGGTTCGGGCTGCCGAGTCTGCACGGACCGTCGTTCGACTGGTCGGTGATCGTGCTCGCGCTGCCCGTGGTGATCGTTCTGGTCGCCGAGAACGTCGGACACGTCAAGGCGGTATCGGCCATGACGGGGAAGTCCCTCGATGACCTGGCCGGCAATGCGCTGTTTGCAGACGGTCTCGCCACGACCTTGGCGGGCGCCGGCGGCGGATCCGGAACCACCACGTATGCCGAGAACATCGGTGTCATGGCAGCGACGCGTGTGTACTCGACCGCGGCGTACTGGGTAGCGGCCGCCACCGCCGTGATCCTGGCATTTTCGCCCAAATTCGGTGCACTGGTCTTCACGGTTCCGAACGGCGTCATCGGCGGTGCGACGATGGTTCTCTACGGACTCATCGGCATTCTCGGTGTGCGCATCTGGATGGAAGCGAAGGTGGACTTCACCGATCCGGTCAACCTGACCGTCGCCGCTGCCGCACTGGTTGCCGGCATCGGGAACCTGACGCTGACCATTGGTTCGGTCGAGCTGGGCGGCATCGCTTGGGGGTCGATCGGCATCCTGGTCGCCTACCCGATCATGCGATACCTCGCCAAATTCCGTACTTCGAGTAACAGATAACCGCTACAGTCACGAATCGTGATCGTTCGGGTCATCGACGGGTATCGCAACAGGTTCTACCGTCGGAGGCAGTGACGTGGGCCCGCGAACTTCGGCGTGCCCAGTCTCAGCGAAAACATCCCGACCGGGTACATCGTCCCCACCGGGTACATCACTGAAGTGCCGTATATCGAATTGCAAGGAGTCGGCGTGGAGCGCACCCTGTTCGAACCGGAACATGAACTCTTCCGGGAGTCGTACCAGAAGTTCTTGGCACAGCACGTGGCACCGAACCACGAGAAGTGGGAAGAGCAGAACATCGTCGATCGTGACGTCTGGGTCGAGGCCGGAAAGCAGGGATTCCTGGGAACCGCGGTACCTGAGGAATTCGGCGGCGGCGGTGTCAAGGATTTCCGCTACAACGCGATCATCACCGAGGAAACCACCAAGGGTGGCTTCAGTGGTATCGGCTTCACGCTGCACAACGACGTGGTGGCGCCGTACCTCCTGGAGTTGACCAACGAGGAGCAGAAGCAGCGTTGGCTACCCGGATTCGCGTCGGGTGAGCTGATCTCGGCGATCGCGATGACCGAACCGGGTACCGGTAGCGACCTGCAGGGCATCAAGACGAAAGCAGTTCGCGACGGGGACCACTGGGTACTCAACGGTTCGAAGACCTTCATCACCAACGGAATCAACGCCGACATCATCATCGTTGTTGCGTGCACCGACCCGGACAAGGGTGCTCAGGGCTTCAGCCTCCTCGTGGTCGAGCGGGACATGCCCGGCTTCGAGCGTGGACGCAATCTCGACAAGATCGGCATGAAGGCTCAGGACACCGCCGAACTCAGCTTCACCGACGTACGCGTTCCCGCTGCCAACCTGCTGGGCGAAGAGGGAATGGGCTTCTTCTACTTGATGAAGAACCTTCCCCAGGAACGACTCTCGATCGCCGTCGTTGCTGCCGCCGCAATGGAATCGGTTCTCGAGAGCACGATCCAGTACTGCCGTGACCGCAAGGCATTCGGCAAGTCGATCGGCAGCTTCCAGAACACCCGATTCGTACTGGCCGAATTGGCAACGGAGACCACGGCAGTGCGCATCCTGGTGGACAAGTTCATCGAGCAGCTCAATGCCGAGAAGCTGACCGTGCAGGAAGCTGCGATGGCAAAGTGGTGGACCACCGAAGCTCAGGTCAAGCTCATCGACCGCTGCCTCCAGCTGCACGGAGGCTACGGCTACATGAAGGAATACCCGGTTGCCAAGGCGTACATGGACTCTCGTGTGCAGACCATCTACGGTGGCACAACCGAGATCATGAAGGAGATCATCGGACGCTCGCTGAACCTCTGATTCGGGTGATGGACCGCTGATCGTCACGTAAAGACTCTGGGCCCCGGCTGATGCCGGGGCCCAGAGTCTTTAGGTCGTGGGATGCGAGCGAATTCAGATCTTCCGCATGACCGTGACAACCTTGCCCAAGATGACGGCGTTGTTGCCGGGAATCGGCTCGAAGAGGTCGTTGTGCGGCATCAGCCACACCTCCTTCTTCGTACGCTTGAACGTCTTCACGGTGGCTTCGCCGTCGATCATTGCGGCCACGATGTCACCGTTCTCGGCGACGTTCTGCTGACGGACGACAACCCAGTCGCCATCGCAGATCGCTGCATCGATCATCGACTCACCGACAACCTTGAGCATGAAGAGCGAACCTTGGCCGACGAGCTCGCGGGGGAGTGGAAACACATCCTCCACAGCTTCCTCGGCGAGGATCGGTCCGCCGGCAGCGATGCGGCCCAGGATGGGGACGAACGCCGGCTCTGGCAGCGGGTCGGCACTGTTGTACTCGCCGGAATGCTTCGACACCGACGCGATGGCGGTATCGGCCGCAACCTCGTCGAGACCCCGAACATCGACTGCACGAGGGCGATTGGGATCGCGTCGAAGGAAGCCCTTGCGCTCCAACGTTCGCAGTTGATGCGCGACCGACGACGTGGAGGTAAGCCCCACCGCATCCCCGATTTCGCGAATGCTCGGCGGATACCCGCGCTCCGTCACCGAATCGCGGATCACTTCGAGAACGCGCCGCTGACGCTCGGTGAGCGTCTCGCTCGACGGAGACGGAACTGCAGAAGCTCCTGCCTCCGCGGCTGTGCTGGAGCGATCGTCCTTCATGGCCTGTTGCCTCCGTGTCTGAAGAAGTCGTGTCTGAAGAAGTCGTGTCTGAACAAGTCGTGTCTGAAAACTGCCTGCAAAAGTGCCTGGTGCAAGTCGCGCAGAAACCTGTCGGTGCCTCCTGCCAACATTCGAGCTGTCGACAAACACGGAGGCTTTCGCAATTCCCGCTGTGTGGTCTGACACGAATCTAGCCGGATTTGCTCGCGGTTTCAAACATCTGTTCGATTCGTGTCGCTCCAAGTAGAGACATTGTCGGCCAGGCGTGGTAGAAATTCGAACATGCGTTCCATCGAACGCATGATCGAACACATCGATCGGTGTCGACCAGCGGAGGTCACGATGGGTAACGCAGCACTGAAAAGCAACAGGGTTTTCGACGACGCGATTGGTTTCGACGCGTTTGGTTTCGACGGTACGTCGGCACTGAAGTACCACCCCTCGTTCTATGGGCCCGATGCAGACGCTGTGTCCTTCGAACGGCGCGGAGCGGCCGAAATGCATGGCGTGGCCAGGGATGTCGACAACGAACCGCAGGCGGCCGTCGTTCGCCGGGTTCCGGCGGTGGGCGCGGTTTCAGGTTCGCGTTCATTGCGCGAATCTCCTCGCCGGTGGGACAGCGAGCACGATTCGTCACGCCCGTACGGAGGAAGTTTCGCGCACCGAAACAGGGTCGGTGTGTCACGGGTCGAACATGAAGTGGCCGCCGAGGATGTCAGTTGGAAGACGGTTTTCCTGGGCGCCGTATTCACCGCATTCGCAGTGTTGGCGTTGGTGGGGATCGGCGCTTTGTCGAGTGGTGACGTAGCTGCGACAAACGGCGCGACCGAAGTGGTTCGCGTTGCCGCGGGTGAATCCCTCAGTGATATTGCTGCCAAGGTTGCACCTGGCCAGGCGGTCGGTTCGGTGATCGAGCAGATCATGGATCTCAATGCGATGTCGAGTTCCGGACTGTCAGTGGGACAAACGCTGATCGTGCCGGCCTCGGGGCGCTGACCTACCCCGTACCAGGCGGGGGCGTACCGAGCGTGAGAGCAGTCCGTTCACAGCGAGTAAGCTGTCCACTTGACAGTCCCACCACCTCGGGTGGTCGCGTTGAGTACGTGGATCTGCTCTGTAAATCGTCGGAGGATTTGCAGTCGGTAGCGAATCTGAGTTGCGGCCATTTCGGCGACAACGAAGGAACCCCGATGCATTGCCCGTTCTGCCGGCACCCTGATTCCCGAGTGGTCGATTCGCGCGAGGCCGACGAGGGCCAGGCGATCAGGCGGCGCCGTTCGTGCCCCGAGTGTGGCCGCCGATTCACCACGGTCGAGACGGCAGTTCTCTCGGTCGTGAAGCGCAGCGGCGTCACGGAGCCTTTCAGCCGAGAAAAGGTTGTCAAAGGTGTGCGTCGCGCATGCCAGGGCCGCCAAGTGGACAACGATTCGCTGAATTTGCTCGCCCAACAGGTTGAAGATGCCGTTCGAGCTTCGGGTTCTGCCGAAATTCCCAGTAACGAGGTAGGGCTCGCGATCCTCGATCCGCTTCGAAATCTCGACGAAGTCGCCTACCTGCGATTCGCATCGGTGTACAAGTCCTTCAGCTCGGCTGCGGATTTCGAACGTGAGATCACCGACATGCGCGAGCATGCAGAGACCCGTGCCGCCGAGAAGGCTCCCGGCGCCGAGACCGTTTCCGTCGACTGAGGCCTTCGCCTCAGATAACGCTGAGAGCACAGAGCGGTCTTAGGTAACGCTGAGAACACAAAGCGAACAATCGAACAAATCGGGCACGTTATTCGCTTAGTGTCTACCAGGTACGTTCGTCCGCATCTCGGATCTTCACGGAGGCGTTATGAACTTAGTTGCAGTTCTCGGAGTCGTGAACAGCCTGGTAACCCTCGGGTTCGCCAACACTGTTGCCACCTTTGGCGGTTTCCTCACCAACGTCAACATTCAGACAATCTACTGATCGCGCAATTCCCGCCGAACATCAACGCTTGATCGCTTCGATAGCTTTCAGGACTCGCTTTTCGGAAATCGGTGTGGGTGTACCGAGGGACTGCGCAAACAGGCTCACGCGCAGTTCCTCGATCATCCAACTGATCGCGTCGACATCTCGAGCAGTGCGACGCTCTTCGGGAAGCGAACTCAACAACCGGTCGTACGCTGCGTACACCCGGTCGAGGACATCCATCGCCTGCTGATCTCGTTGTGCACTTGCGGGCAGAGCTTCGAGACGGAATTTTGCTGCGGCGAGATACCGCGGTAAATCGCGTAGGCGGGCCGATCCCAGTTCGGCGACAAATCCCGGAAACAGCAGTGAGGTCAACTGTTCTCGGACGTCGTCGGCTGCCTCGCCGCGCGAGCGGTCCAGCACGACGCTCAGTCGGTGTGCTTGTTCGAGGATCGGAACAATCATGCGCAGGATCGCGGAAACGCGTCCGGCCAGTTCGGAGCGTGCGATCTTCACCAGGGCATCGAACGCTTCAGGCGTGCGTACCGGTCCACCGTGAGCCGCGATCACTTCGTTGGCAGCTGCCACCCGGCAATCTTCGACGAGGGCCTCCAAGCCGCCGTCCGGATTCTGGCCGAGAGCCAGACGCTGCGTGTTCGACAAGCCGGCGGTCACTGCCTTGAGTTGGGTGGGAACGGCCGCGAGGAGAAGCGCCCGCGTACCTTCCCTCATCGCCTGCGCCTGCGCGGCCGGCGTACTCAGGACACGAACGGCAACTCCGCCGTTCTCCGGCACCAGAGCTGGGTAGCCGGTCACCTGCTGTCCGCCGATGGAGCGAGTGATGGTCTGTTCCAATGCGCCCAGCGTTTCGGATGTCCAGACGGTTGCCGCTGCCCGTTCGGTTCCGGTTGCCGCCTTGGCCACTTCCTTCTGCACGCGCGGGGCGAGCGTGCGTCGTAGCTGCGCCAGATCCTTACCCTTCGCGAGAACCTTGCCCGATTCGTCCTCGACGACAAATGTCATCCGAAGATGGTCGGGCAGCGCGGCGGGATCGAAGTCCTTGGCGTCGATCTGGATCCCGCCCAAGTGCGAGAGTTCGCGGGCCATTGCGGTCATCAACGGCTCGGATCGAGGTTTGACTGCTGCCAATGCTGCGGCGGCATAATCCGGAGCCGGAACGACAGCGCGTCGAATGTTCTTGGGCAACGTCTTGATCAGAGCGGTAACGAGATCGACGCGCATACCGGGGACCAACCAGTCGAAGCCGACCGGCTGAAGTTGCGCGAGCAGGCCGACCGGGATGTGCGCGCTGACGCCGTCGTCGTCTTTTCCCGGCTCGAATTGGTAAGTGAGTGGAAACTGCATGTCGCCTTGGCGCCAGGCGTCCGGGTACTCGCCGCCCAGTACTGCAGCTGCGTCGGAGTTGACCACCGTTTCCGGTGTGAAAGTCAGCAGACTCGGATTCTTGCGCCGCTCGGTCTTCCACCACTGGTCGAAATGCTTGGCGGATACGGCTTCCTGGCCGATACGTTCGTCGTAGAACTCGTAGAGAGTTTCGTCGTCGACGAGGATGTCGCGTCGGCGCGCGCGGTTCTCGAGTTCTTCGACGTTGTCGAGGAGTGCACGGTTTTCGTGGAAGAACTTGTGGTTCGTCTGCCATTCGCCCTGCACGAGCGCATGGCGGATGAAGAGATCGCGAGAGGCCTCGGGATCGATTCGTGAGTACGTCACTGCGCGGCCGGTTACCAGAGGAACTCCGTAGAGAGTGACCCGCTCGTATGCCATCGCCGAGCCGCGCTTGGAGGACCAGTGCGGTTCGGAATAGGTCCGTTTCACCAGGTGCGGGGCGAGCTTTTCAGCCCACTCGGGTTCGATACGCGCGGACATGCGCGCCCACAGCCTCGACGTTTCCACGAGTTCGGCGGCCATGACCCAGCGTGGTGGCTTCTTGAACAGTCCCGATCCGGGGAAGATCGCGAAGTGGCTGCCCCTGGCGCCGAGGTAGTCCCGCTTCTCACCCTCGCGTAGCCCGATATGCGAGAGCAATCCGGCAAGGAGCGACTGATGGATCGCGTTCTCGCTTGCCGGTGTCTCTCCCACTGTCCAGCCGAGACCGCGGGTGATCTGCCGGAGTTGCCCGTGCAGATCCTGCCATTCGCGGATGCGGAGCCAGTGCAGGAACTCGTTCCGGCACATCTTGCGAAACTGGTTGGAGGACAGATCGTTACGTTGTTCGCGTAAGTAGTCCCACAGTTTCAGGTAGGCCAGGAAGTCGGAGTTCTCGACGTTGAAGCGGGCGTGCTTTTCGTCGGCGGCTTGCTGGAACTCGGCGGGCCGCTCGCGAACGTCCTGGATCGACAACGCCGCGACGATGACAAGGGTTTCGTGAAGGCAACCGTTGTTCTTGGCTTCCACCAGCATCCGTGCCATCCGCGGATCCACCGGAATCTGGGCCAGCTCGCGGCCGACCGGCGTCAGTTCGGGGTGGCTGGCCTCGGAACCTCGCGCGATGGCGCCGAGTTCCTCGAGGAGTCCGATTCCGTCCTTCACGGCGCGCTGGTCCGGCGGTTCGACGAAGGGGAATGCCGCGATGTCGCCCAGGCCGAGGGCCGTCATCTGCAAGATCACGGATGCGAGGTTGGTTCGCAGGATCTCCGGTTCGGTGAATGCCGGCCGTGACTCGAAGTCCTCCTCGGAATACAGGCGGATGCAGATTCCTTCGGCGACGCGGCCGCAACGCCCGGAACGCTGACGAGCTGACGCCTGCGAAATGGGCTCGATCGGCAACCGCTGAACCTTGGTGCGCACCGAATATCGCGAAATGCGCGCGGTTCCCGGATCGACGACGTACCGAATGCCGGGAACGGTCAGCGAGGTCTCGGCCACGTTGGTGGCAAGGACGACGCGTCGGCCGGTGTGCGGCGAGAACACTTTGTGTTGCTCGGCGGCAGACAGCCGCGCGTACAGCGGGACGATTTCGGTGTTGCGAAGACGCCGATCGCGTAAAGCATCTGCGGTGTCGCGAATTTCGCGTTCGCCGGAGAGGAAGACCAAGATGTCGCCTTCGCCCTCCGCGCTCAGCTCGTCGACCGCCTCGCAGACCGCGTCGACGGGATCGCGGTCGAAGGTGATGTCGCCGGATTCGACGGTCAGTGGCCGGTAACGCATTTCGACAGGGAATGTTCGCCCGGATACCTCGACGATCGGCGCGGGCTTACCGTCGACAGCGAAGTGCTTGGCGAAGCGCTCGGGATCGATGGTCGCCGACGTGATGATGACCTTGAGATCGGGTCGGCGGGGGAGCAGCTGAGCCAGGTAACCGAGGATGAAGTCGATGTTGAGGCTGCGTTCGTGCGCTTCGTCGATGATCAGCGTGTCGTAGCGTCGGAGCATACGGTCGCGCTGAATTTCGGCCAGGAGAATGCCGTCGGTCATGAGCTTGACGTAGGTGCGGTCCGAGACCTGGTCGGTGAAGCGCACGGTGTATCCGACGGCGTCGCCGAGTTCGGTGTCGAGTTCTTCGGCGATACGTTCGGCAACGGTGCGTGCTGCCAACCGGCGCGGCTGTGTGTGTCCGATCAGACCGCGGACGCCACGTCCGAGTTCGAGACAGATCTTCGGGATCTGGGTTGTCTTACCCGAGCCGGTCTCGCCGGCGACGATGACAACCTGATTCTCCGAGATCGCGGTCGCGATGTCGTCCTTGCGCTGACTGACGGGCAGAGCTTCCGGATACGAGACTGCGGGAACATTGGCGGAGCGTGCGGCCAACCGCGTGCGCGCCGTTTCGATTTCCTCGGCCAGCGCCACCAAAGCGTCTGGTGTGCGGGCACGGTCGAGTTTGCGACGGAGTCGACTCTCGTCGCGGAGTGAGACCTGCGCCAGCGCGCTCTTCAGGTCACTCCGCTTGGGGGAGAGCGGGGCCGGTGGTGTTGTAGACATGCTGATGACAGCCTATCGAACGCGTTCACAACTACCGCTCGCAGATCGTGCTGATGTGCAAATATCGACCAGTGACGACAAATACCGCAAATGAGTCATCGGTGCCTGTCTTGTCGACGCCGATCGCCGTGCGAGCCCTGAGACTGTTGTTTGCTGTGTTCGGACTTGCCGCTTTGCTGTGGATCCCGATCCGTGACGCGGCTGAGCTGTCTCTGTCGAACTATCTGAGCTACTTCACCATCGAGAGCAACATTCTTGCAGTGATCGTGTTGCTGATCGGTGCAATTCGAGATCCACAATCGCAGGCGTGGCAGTCGATCCGCGGGGCGGTGACGCTGTACATGGTGATCACCGGCATCATCTATGCCGTCCTCCTGGCAGATATCGACGTCAATTTGAACGATGCCTGGATCAACTCGGCACTGCATCGGATTCTTCCGTTGGTCATGCTGCTCGACTGGGTGTTCTTCGCCTCGAGGCACAGGATCTCCGAAGCACGTTCACTGCAGTGGTTGCTGTTCCCGGTCGTGTACGGCGTGTACACGTTGATTCGAGGGCCGATCGTCGACTGGTATCCGTATCCGTTCATGGATCCTCGCCACCAGGGCTATCTGGCCCTGTTCATCGGATTCATCGTACTGGGCATCGCGATGGCCCTGATGGCGTTGGCGGTCAATGCCGTCGGACGGCTGGGAGCCGGGTTACGCGGACGGAACGCTGCGAAGTCCTAGGGGATTGCCGGAGGCGAGCACCTGCTCGAGGCGGTCCACGTTCGGGTGCTTACCGGGGTTCGCCCGGGCGTCCTCGGTGTGCTCGGCGAAGATCGTCAATCCTGCCGAGGCGGCTTCGGGTGTCAGCGCGCCGTAGACCTGAGCGAGATGGTTGTACACCTTGACCGAGCCGGACTTTCCGGGCTTGTTCTCGACGGTGTCGAGGACGGTTCCGTCGGCGTCGAGTACCTCGATGGCGGCCAGATGATCGATGGCGGGCAGTGCTGCAAGATTGTCGGCAAAAGTCATGGTCGACAGATTACGGGTGCGCCCGTGAAAGCCGGTGCCGGGCGAGCGCCGTCGTGCGCGGATTCCTGGTGTCGATATAGTCGCAGCACATCGTTTGCACACCAGCATCGTTTGTATTCGAAGGGGACAATGATGGCTTCGGCATTGTGGCACGGGTTCGCGGACATGGGCGCTGTGGAGAAGAACGGCGCGTTTGTCGTCTCACGCGGTGAGGGCGCGTACATCTGGGACCGCGAGGGCACTCGGTATCTGGATGCGACGGCGGGCCTGTGGTTCACCAATGTCGGGCACGGGCGCACGGAGATCGCGGATGCGGTAGCGGCTCAGTTGTCGAAGATCGCTCATTTCTCCAACTTCGGTGATTTTGTTCCCGAAACCACGCAGGTGTTGGCCGAGCGGTTGGCGGCCATCGCGCCGGTTGCCGGGAGCAAGATCTTCTTCACCTCGGGTGGTTCGGATTCGGTGGACACTGCGGCGAAGCTGGCTCGCCGGTACTGGCACGAGGTGGGGCAGCCGGAGAAGACGATCATCGTCGGACGCCAGAAGGCGTATCACGGAATGCACGTTGCCGGAACGGCTCTCGCTGGTATTCCGGTGAACCGTGAGGGGTACGGCGAGCTGATGGCGGATGCGGCGACCGTCGGCTGGGACGATGCGAAGAGCCTGCTCGAGTTGATCGAGAAGATCGGTGCGAACAAGATCGCTGCGTTCTTCGCGGAGCCGATCATCGGTGCGGGTGGGGTGTATCTGCCGCCGGAGGGGTATCTGGCCGAGGTGCGTGACATCTGCCGTGAGCACGACATTCTGTTTGTCGTCGACGAGGTCGTGACCGGTTTCGGCCGGATCGGTGGTGAGTGGTTCGCGTCCACCCGTTTCGATTTGCAGCCCGACATGATGACCACGGCAAAGGGTTTGACGTCGGGTTACGTTCCGATGGGTGCGGTGTTCATCGCGCCGCGGGTGGCGGAGCCGTTCTATGCGGGTTCGTGGTGGCGCCATGGGTACACCTACGGCGGGCATGCCGGTGCTGCTGCGGCGGCGATGGCGAACCTGGACATTCTCGAGCGTGAGAATCTGCTCGCGGAGTCGAAGCGTTTGGAGGCGTCGTTGCATACGCATCTGCAGCCGTTGGCGGAGCATCCGCGGGTGGCGGAGGTTCGTAGTGGGCTCGGTGCGGTTGCTGCGGTGCAGTTGGCTGATCCGGCGGAGGCGTTGCCGTTTGTGAAGACGCTTCGTGAGCACGGTATTTCGGGTCGCGCGGCGGGTCAGGGTGCGATGCAGATTTCGCCGACGTTCGTCATGACCGATGATCAGGTCGCGGAGATGGCAGCAGGGATCCTCGCAGCCCTCGGCTGAAGTCAGCTGCGGCGCCGGAAGAATTTCTCGATTCGGCGCCGCACAGCGTTGGGTGCAGGTTCGAGTTCCAGAACCTCTTGTTCCGACTGCTTGGCGTAGGCCTGGGTGTACCGCTCGTGCAGTACCGAGCGAATTTCGTCCGGAGAGTAGGCCCGACGCTGGCGTTCGCCGCGCGCAACGAGAACCCCGGTGGCGGCAACGCCCATTGCACCGGCGAGGCCGACCAGTTTCCAAACGTGCGAGGCGCGCAGAGGAGTACGGAGTTTCATCCCTCTACGCTAGAGGCATGGACCGACGATTGCTTTCGCAGGTGAGTCTCGACGAGGCCGCTGCGGCGACCCGCACGGGCGACATCTGGATCTTCCGTGGAGAGTCGACGGCGGACCGGGCCATTCAGACACTGACCAACAGTCCCGTCAACCACGTCGGAATGTCGGTCGTGATCGACGACCTCCCGCCGCTGATGTGGCATGCGGAACTCGGTCACTCGCTGCAGGACATGTGGACCGGACGCTTCCAGCGTGGTGTCCAACTGCACGATCTGCGATCGGCCGTTCAGGTCTGGGGCGCCAAGTACGGGCAGCGTGGATGGTTGCGCCAGCTCGACCACGAAGTCACCCGGGAGCAGGAAGACGCTCTGCTCGAGACGATCGCGCGGCTGGACGGTACGCCTTTCCCGTCGACGGCCAAGCTTGCTTCGCGCTGGTTCGGAGGCCGAATCCCGAAGCTGCGCAAGAAGTCCGACGTATCGGCAGTGGCCGTCGAGAGCGCCTACTGCGCCGAAGTGGTTGCCAAGACCTATGAAGCGATGGGTCTGCTCGTCGGCAATCGTCGTGTCAACTGGTTCGACCCGGGCAAGTTCTGGAGTGGAGATCAGTTGCCCCTCGCGCCGGGAGTTGCGCTCGGTGACGAGATCTCGGTATCACTGAGTGCACGTGACCTCGAGGCCGGACGCAATCCCGCCGGGTACTCACAAGGTTCGTGACGGCTCGGCGACGACGCGGCCGCCGACTTCGAGCCAACCTTCCGGAGAGAAGGTGGTGTGAAGCACCGATCCGCGTCCCTGGGTGATGAGCAGTGATTTCCTCAATCGGTCCGTGATGCGCAGCGCTGCAGATCCGGTTGCCTCGTCCTCGGCGATTCCCATCACCGGTGCGAACATGCGTGCGCGGATGGCAGCTTCGAGCTTGTCCTGCCACGCCCACAGATACGAATGATCCGCCTCGTAGTCGGACGGATCTGCGTCGATGACGTCGTCCACCGTGTCCATCGGATAGATCGCGAATTCCGGTGCCCATTCGGCACGCGCGCGTACCCACGTCAAAGCGCCGGATTGGCGGACGTCGACACTGCCGGCAGGAACGTCGAGGGCGCTCACGCGACGGCCCTGTTCGCCCAGCCACCACGTGGCACCGACGGTCGGGTGTCCGGCGAAGGGGAGTTCTGCTGCCGGAGTGAAGATCTGGACCCGCGCACGCGAGGCGCCGTCATCCGGAACGTCGATGAAGATGGTCTCGCTGTAGTCGAGTTCCTTCGCGACGGCTTGTCGATCCGATTCTGCAACCGTGGACGCGTCGACGATTCCCAACGGATTCCCGTGCTTGCCGTTCTCGTCCGTGAAGACCCGGACCACACTCACCTCGATACCCATCGGTCCACCCTAGCGCGCGAAAAGCCCTCCCCACCTTCACGGTGGGGAGGGCTCGTCGAACTGCACTCAGGTCCGAGTGATCAGACCTGTGCAGCAGAGAGGATCTCGTTGGCTTCGACAGCCTGTGCGACGCCCGCGACGATGGAACCGGCGCGGATCGCTTCGAAGATGACCTCGCGGTCGACACCTTCCTGGCGGAGGGTGTTCTCGTGAGCTTCGAGGCAGTGGTTGCAGCCGTTGATCGCGGACACTGCAAGCGACCACAATTCGAAGTCGGCCTTGTCGACGCCCGGGTTGCCGATGATGTTCATCCGCAGGCCGGCACGAAGGTCGTCGTACTTACCGTCGAGGTAGCCCTTGGTGCGGTAGAAGACGTTGTTCATGCCCATGATCGACGCTGCGCCGAGAGCGGCGTTGTATGCCTCTGCCGACAGGTTGTCGGCAGCCTCGGAAGCAATCTCCTTGAGCGTGGACGCAGACTTGGTGGCTGCGGCCGTTGCGAGGAGCGTTCCCCACAACTGCTGCTCGTTCAGGACCGTCGTGCGCGCAATGGAACTCAGGTTGAGCTTGAGGTCCTTCGCGTACTCGGGAAGCGAGTTCTTGAGGTTCTCGACGCTCATACTCAGACGCTCGCAGTCAGGAGCTCGCCGGCGTTGATGGTCGGGTCGCCCTTCTTCCAGTTGCATGCGCACAGCTCGTCGCTCTGGAGAGCGTCGAGGACGCGGAGAACCTCGTCGACGTTACGGCCGACGGAACCGGCTGTGACGGAGACGAACTGGATCTCGTTGTTGGGGTCGACGATGAACGTCGCGCGGTCTGCAACGCCGTCGGCGTTGAGGACGCCGGTGGCCTCGGCAAGCTCGCGCTTGAGGTCCGAGAGCATCGGGAAGGGGAGGGTCTTGAGCTCTTCGTGCTGTGCACGCCACTGGAAGTGCACGAACTCGTTGTCGACGGAAGCGCCGAGAACCTGAGCATCACGGTCTGCGAACTCTTCGTTGAGCTTGCCGAATGCAGCAATCTCGGTGGGGCACACGAAGGTGAAGTCCTTGGGCCAGAAGAAGACGATGCGCCACTTGCCTGCGTAGTCGTCACTGGTGACGGTGGTGAAGTAGTCATCGGGCTGCTGGGCATCGACCTTGGACAGGTCGCCGCCGATGACAGCCGTGAGGTTGTAAGCGGGGAACTGGTCGCCGATTGTGAGCAGAGCCATGTGTCTCATTCTCCTACGTGTCTCGTGAACAGGAATTTCTTGCGCACACGATCCGGCTGTTCGGACTGTGACGGCCGAACGTGCTGGATCGAGAGGGTTTGTCACCGTCAGCGGGTCGGACGGTTTCGACTGGAGTGTCGAGGTTGTGACCGGCGCTTTTTGGTATGAGTCCATTCTGCATCAAACCGTTCAAAAGGTAAAGGTGATGGGTGGCACTACACTGATAGGCATGTCTGATCAGACTTATCAACCTTCCTTGTCACAGCTGCGTGCCTTTGTGTCGGTGGCCGAGTACCGGCACTTCGGTACTGCCGCAGCGCGTTCCGGTGTGAGCCAACCCACACTGTCGCAGGCGCTGGCAGCTCTCGAGGCGGGACTAGGGGTCAAACTGATCGAACGTAGTACGCGGCGCGTGCTCGTGACCGCGGACGGACAGCGCTTGCTCGGTCAGGCCAAGCAAATCCTCGAGGCTGCCGACGGTTTCGTCGCGAGCGCGGCCGGCTCCGGCGACTCTCTGACCGGACCGCTACGCATCGGGTTGATCCCGACCGTTGCGCCCTACATTCTTCCAGGGTTGTTGCCGGAGCTGCGCGAGAAGCTGCCGTCGTTGGCGCCGCAAATAGTCGAGGATCAAACGGCGCGCTTGCTTGATGCCCTGCGATCGGGAGCGCTCGACGTCGCGGTGTTGGCGCTTCCTGCCGGAACACCTGGCCTGGTGGAAGTTCCTGTGTACGAAGAGGATTTTGTGATGGTCGTGCCGAACGATCATTCCTTGGCCGGACGTGTCGATCTCACGGCGGACGTGCTCGACGCGCTGCCGTTGCTCTTGCTCGACGACGGCCACTGCCTGCGCGACCAGACGTTGGATCTGTGCCGTTCGGTAGACGCCCATCCGCTTGCCGGCGACACGCGGGCGACCTCTCTCGCGACAGTCGTGCAATGTGTGGCCGGGGGACTCGGGGTGACCTTGGTCCCGGAATCGGCTGTTGCAGTGGAGGTTCGACGCGGGGACTTGTCGACGGCGCGTTTCGCTTCGCCGGCTCCAGGTCGCACGATCGGCGTCGTGTTCCGCTCGTCGAGTGGCCGAGCAGAAGGATTCCGTCAGCTGGCCGAGCTGGTCCGTTCGGTCAGCCCGACGGTTCCTCGATGACGTAACTCGTTCGACGTCGACGTGAAAGCTAGTCGAGAGAGCCTTCTTTCACGGCAATGACGGCTCCGGGATTGAGAATTCCCAGCGGGTCGAGCGCATCCTTGACCTTGCGATTGAGGGCCATGACGTCTTCACCCAACTGTGACGGCAGCCAGTCGCGCTTGAGTCGACCCACCCCGTGTTCGCCGGTGATCGTGCCGCCGAGCGCGATGGCGAGATCCATCACCCGTCCGAATGCGATCTGTGCGCGTTCGGACATGTCCGGGTCTGCGGGGTCGAAGACGATGAGCGGGTGTGTGTTTCCGTCTCCGGCGTGCGCCACCGTGCAGATCAGGACGTCGAGGTCGTCGGCGATGGCTTCGACCCCGGTTACCAGCTGGGGGAGTGCGCGCATGGGAACGCCCACGTCTTCGAGAAGCAGACTTCCCATCGCGAGCACGGCCGGGAACACCGCTCGCCGTGCCGCCGCAAAAGCGTCACCTTCGGCCTGGTCATCGGTGGCGAATACTTCGGTGGCTCCGTTGTTTTCGCACGCCTGAACAATCGTCTCGATTTCCAGCACGCCTGCCGCGCCGGGTGCGTCGGACTGCGCGAGCAGTAGTGCGTGAGCCTTGCGGTTCAGACCCATGCGTACCGAATCCTCGACAGCATTGATACTGGCGTGATCCATGAACTCGAGCATCGCCGGACGCATGTTGCTGGTGATCGCCAAGACCGCGTCGGCAGCTTCTTGTACTGAGTCGAACGACGCGACGACGGTTGATGCGGGCGGCTGCGCGGGAATCAAACGCAACGTGATTTCCGTGATGATGCCGAGAGTGCCCTCGCTGCCCACGAACAGTTTGGTGAGTGAGAGTCCGGCGACGTCCTTGAGAAGGGGACCTCCGAGGCTGACCGCTGTCCCGTCTGCCAGCACGACCCGGAGTCCGAGAACGTAGTCGGTGGTAACTCCGTACTTGACGCAGCAGAGTCCGCCGGCGTTGGTGGCTGCATTGCCGCCGATGGAACAGATCTCGAAGGACGACGGGTCAGGTGGGTACCAGAGTCCGTGCTCTGCGGCGGCTTTCTTGACCTCCGCATTCATCAAGCCGGGCTGAGTAACCGCCACACGGGCGACCGGGTCGATCGTGATCTGTCGCATTCGCTCGGTGCTGACCACGATGCAACCGTCGACGGCGCTGGATCCACCGGAAAGGCCCGAGCCGGCACCTCTGGGAACCACCGGTACGCGGTTGGCGGTTGCCCAGCGCATCACTGTTTGGATGTCTTCGGTGCACGTTGCGCGAACCACGGCAGCGGGATGGCCGGCAGTCGGGTCGGCGGCCCAGTCCTGGCGGTAGCCCGCGGTCACACCCGGATCCAGCAGGACCGCTCCCTCGGGGAGTGCCGCTACCAATTCGTCGAGGGCTGAAGAACTCGCGGGAGTCATACTCTCATCATGCTCGACGGAGTTCGACGATGCGCCAATTCGCGAGACCACAGCCCGACTCTGTCCCGCCTGAACAGTTCAGCGTTGTCCGGCAGCGATCCTCCGAGTTGCCAGTTGAAGCCCTAGCGGCCCTTCTGCTTTCCGGAGAACCGGCCACCCGAACTCTTGGTCCCACCTGACTTGCCGCTACCCGATTTGCCACCCGCCTTGGCCTTACCGGAACCGGCGTTGCGGCCGGAAATGTTCTTCGCGGTGCCGGCGCCCTTTGCTTTCTGCCCGTTCTTGGCAGCTTCTGCGCGACGCTCGCGGGCCGCGATCTTGGCCTTGACGGAGCCCTTGATCTTCGCCGCCGGCTCACCGTTTCGGCCGCGGGAACTCTGCGCCGTTCGGCCCCGCACGATGCCGATCAGTTCCTCGACCAGATCTGTGGTCTTGGACTCCATCCATGCCAAAGCCACAGGAGCCTCGGGCGCACCGTCCACCGGACGGAAGGTCAGGTCCTTGCGATGGTGGAACCGCGCCAGCGAATGGGGAACCACGACAACTCCGACGCCGGCGGCCACCAACTCGATGGCGTCGGCGATGGTCGCGGGTCGCTCGGCGGCGGTCTTTCCGGGACGGGTCGGCCAGTCGAGTCTGTCGTCGAGAGGATCGAGCACTATCTCGTCGGCCAGATCGTCGACGGAAATCTGATCGACAGTGGTGAATACGTGATCTTTCGGTACCACCACCACCGGGGTTTCCGCGTACAGCGAGATGGCGCTGATGCCGGTCCGGTCGATCGGCAGTCGAACCAAACCTGCATCTGCTTCACCGGCGCGAAGTGCAGCTTCGAGTTCGAGAACCGGGAACTGAACAAGTTCCAGACGCACCTCGGGGAGCCGCTCGTGCCACACCCGGACCCACTTGGTGGGCGTCACCCCCGGGGCGTACGCGAGTCGAAAAATTGCCTGACTATCCGCGTCTGTCACCAGGCAAGGCTACCGCCTTGGTAAAAGCACCCGTATCGGCTGGTTACTCTTGTTGCATGACGTCGAACAAAACTCCCCAGACGATGAAGCCGACGACGGCTGCCAAGAAGCTGGGTGTGTACCTGGAAGCAACA
The DNA here is from genome assembly GCF_029457415.1 of Rhodococcus sp. RCBS9. NCBI lineage: Bacteria > Bacillati > Actinomycetota > Actinomycetes > Mycobacteriales > Nocardiaceae > Rhodococcus > Rhodococcus sp. RCBS9. Next base: position 5,494,338 of record NZ_CP120422.1, read on the forward strand.
CCTGCGCAGTTCCAGGAAGGCGACGTGACTCGTGACGAGCTGACCGCTCTGCAGACCGATCCGCCGGAGTGGCTGCTGGAGCTGCGACGCACCGGACCGCATCCTCGCCCGGTCATCGCAGCCAAGCTGGGCGTATCGATCGCCGGCCTGGCCCGCGGCGGCGTCGAAGAAGCACTCACCACGGATCAGATCGCCGCACTCCTCGAAGAGAAGCCCGAATGGCTCGAAAAGGAACGCGCTGTTCAGGCCGAGGTGCGGGCCGAGAACATTCGCATCAAGGAAAAGCGCGCTGCGCGTCGTAATCAGCCGCGGAAGGCTCGTAGGGGCTGACGCCCCCTGTGCGCCTTTTTGGTAGCGATGACTACCAAAAAGGCGCACAGGCGCTAGCCTTCCACGACGCTCAGCTCGTCGAACACGATTTCACCCGCGGCATCCGATTCCGGGATGTCGACGACGGCAAGCAGTGCCCATCCGTGATCGCCCTCCGGATCCTCGAGCACCTGCCGCACCCGCCAGAACTCACCCTCTTCGGTGACCTGGAAGAGCGCCGGCCCGCGCGCCGATGGCCCGGTTCCGATTGTTGCGTACTCCTCGAAGTACGGGAGTAGTTGCTCCTCCCACTCGGCGGCGTCGATACCGTCCTCGAGGTTTTCCAGCTCGTTCCACTGCCGACGCGACGCGAGGTCGATGCGTCGGAACATCGCATTGCGCACCATGACGCGGAATGCGCGCGGGTTCGCCGAGATGGGACGGGGAATGTCGGCGCCGAACGCAACCTCTTCCGTATCTGCCTCGGCTCCGGGGTCGGTGAGTGACTCCCATTCGTCGAGCAGGCTCGAGTCGACCTGACGGATCAGCTCGCCCAACCACTCGATGATGTCTTCGAGTTCCTCGGTGCGCGCTTCCGTCGGGACGGTCTGTCGCAGCGCGCGGTAGGCGTCGGCGAGGTAGCGCAGGACGAGGCCCTCGGACCGGGTGAGTCCGTAATGGCTGATCAACTCGGCAAACGTCATGGCGCGTTCGATCATGTCGCGCACCACGGACTTGGGGGAGAGGGCGAACTCGGTGATCCACGGGTGGCCACCCCGGTACATTTCGAAAGCCGGGAACAGCAAGTCCGACAACGGTTTCGGCCACGTAACCTCTTCGAGGAGTTCCATGCGCTCCTCGTACTCGATGCCGTCGGCCTTCATCTGCGCAACCGCTTCGCCACGAGCGAAGTGCTGCTGCGCCATCAGAACCTGACGCGGATCGTCGAGCGTCGACTCGATGATCGAGACGACATCGAGTGCGTAACTGTCGGATTCGACGTCGAGAAGTTCGAATGCCGCCAAGGCGAACGGTGAGAGTGGCTGGTTCAAGGCGAAGTCGCGTTGCAGGTCCATCGTCAACCGAGCCATGCGGCCGTACTCGTCGGGTTCGTCGAGGCGTTCCACGATGCCGGCGCTGAGCAATCCGCGATACAGCGAGATCGCTTTGAGGATGTGCTTGCGCTGCGCCGGACGCGATTCGTGGTTGTCCTCCAACAGGTGCCGCATCGCGTCGAAGCAGTTACCCGGGCGGGCAATGACATTGAGCAGCATCGAGTTGCTGACCGAGAATCGCGACACCAACGGCTCGGGCGATGCGGCGACCAAGCGATCGAACGTCGCTTCGCTCCAGGACACAAACCCCTCGGGAGCCTTCTTGCGTTGAATCTTTTTGATCTTCTTCGGATCGTCGCCGGCCTTGGCGACTGCCCGCAGATTCTCTACTTCGTGTTCGGGTGCCTGGACGACGACGGTGCCCATCGTGTCGTAGCCTGCACGACCCGCGCGACCGGCGATCTGATGGAACTCGCGGGCTTTCAGATGCCGAGTGCGGACGCCGTCGTACTTGGCCAGACCCGTGAGCAGCACCGTGCGGATCGGGACGTTGATGCCGACGCCGAGGGTGTCGGTACCGCAAATCACCTTGAGAAGCCCGTCCTGTGCGAGAACTTCGATGAGCCGTCGGTACTTGGGCAGCATGCCCGCATGGTGAACGCCGATGCCGTGCCGGACCAGGCGGGAGAGTGTTTTTCCGAACCCGGTGGTGAAGCGGAAACCACCCAGCGCCTCGGCGATCGCTTCCTTCTCTTCTTTGGAACAGAAGTTGACGCTCGTCAGTGCCTGGGCGCGTTCGAGGGCGGCGGCCTGCGTGAAATGCACGATGTAGACGGGGGACTGGTTGGTGGTCACCAGATCTTCGATGGTTTCGCCGACCGGCGTGGTCGCATACGAGAACATCAGCGGCACGGGGCGTTCTGTGCCGGAGACGACGGTGGTGGGTTTCCCGGTACGGCGCGTCAGATCTTCGGAGAAGAAGTCGACTTCACCGAGAGTTGCCGACATCAACAGGAACTGGGCGTGCGGCAACTCGATGAGCGGAACCTGCCACGCCCAACCTCGATCGGGTTCGGAGTAGAAGTGGAACTCGTCCATCACGACCTGGCCGATATCGGAGTTCGGGCCCTCGCGCAGTGCAAGATTCGCGACGATTTCGGCCGTCGCACAAATGATCGGCGCCGACGAGTTCACGGCGGCGTCGCCGGTCATCATGCCGACGTTCTCGGCACCGAAGACCTCACACAGTGCAAAGAACTTCTCGCTCACGAGCGCCTTGATCGGCGCTGTGTAGTACGTGCGCTTGCCGAGCGACATCGCATAGAAATGCGCGCCGATCGCCACCATCGATTTGCCTGACCCGGTCGGCGTCGCAAGGATCACGTTTGCACCCGAGACCAACTCCATGACGGCCTCTTCTTGGGCCGGGTAGAGCGTCAAACCTCGTTCGATGGTCCACGAAGAGAAGGCGTCGAAAACGGAATCAGGATCCGCGTTGTCGGGGAGAAGTTCCGTCAGCAGCACTCGTACAGGCTAGCCGCAACCGTGGATCAGGTTGCGCTTCGCTCGTCCGAGCCCATGGCGTCGAGCACAGCCATGCGGGTGGACGACGTTCCGGTGATGGTGTTCTCGCCGACCCCGGAGATCAGCATGTGGCGCCAGCGAGCCTCGTCGAAGACGAGTGGTGCGGTGCTGGAAAGAAAATCTTCGACGATCTGCAGGAAACGCATCGGATCGTCGCGGAACGGGAAGTGGCCCGAGCCGCGGAAGACTTCGAGGCGTGAGTTCGGCATCGCCGCGTGCGCGAGATGAGCGTGGGAGACGGGAATGACGGAGTCGTCGTCGCCCCAGATCAGTTGAACCGGCAGATTCTCGGTCAGATAACAGCGGTCGAGCATCGTGACGACCTGTCCGCGCCAGTCCACGACGGCCCGCAGCGTACGAAGGTAGGCCTCGTAGGCAGTGGGGTCGGGGAGATCAGCGAGCACGCGAATCAGGTCCGGTGTGTCGTGCAACATGGTGCCGGGACGCAGATTTGAACCGTGAACTACGCCGGCAAGGTTCCCGGCCATCCGGACGAGCGGCATCGCACCAGGTATCCGGAGCAGCTTTACCACCTCGTTGACCACCGGAACGGACATGAGGCGAAGCAGCGGATGGACGTCCTTGGTGACGCCACCGGCCGAGACCAGCACGAGGCGATCCACCATGTGTGGGAATTGGTAGGAGAACTGCATCGCTACGCCGCCGCCGAGCGAGTGCCCGATGACGGTGACGTGCTCGATGCCGAGCGTCGACAGAAGATCCCGCATGCCGTTGGCGTACGCGGCTACCGAGTAATCCGCGCGTGGCTTGTCGGAACGGCCGTGACCCAACAGGTCAGGTGCGATGACCGTGTACTTCTTGGCGAGGTGGGGAATGATCTCGGTCCACGTCGACGAGTTGTCGCCGATTCCGTGCAGGAGCAGTACTGCCGGACCCTCGCCGGCTATCCGAAATGCGCGTCGGTAGCCGTGAATCGTCCGGAACATCATCCGCGGTTCCTCGTCGGGGACCGGTCGGAGCTGACGGTTCCGTGGTCTGCTCATGTCGCCTCCTGGCTCGGCGTGTGACCACGTTGACTGTCTGCTCCAGTTGTTGAGCCGTCAACGAAAATCACACAGAGTTTGAGGCTATCCGACGGATGTGTCCTGAACAACAGCCCAGGTAACGGAGGGGTTGCGGAATGCGCACAATGTCGAATTATGCGCCCCGCCCGTCACATTTTCGTCAGTTGTCGCCTCGATCGAGGTCTCCAGCTGAGCCGAAGTCGTCATTTCCTGCCTGTTCGGCCAGGAACTTTTCGAACTCTGCGCCGATCTCGTCACCGCTGGGAAGGTCGGCCTCGCCGGCCAGAAGGGACGACTGTTGTTCCTGAGCGGCGACAAAAGTGTCGTATTGACGCTCCAAAGCGTGGACTACAGTCTGAACTTCTTCGTTCCCGGCTATGTGCTCGTTAACCTGTTCCCGAACGCGCGCCGCGGCCTCACCCAGTGCAACCAAGGGCAACTCCAGATCCGAAACCTCGGAAACGTTTTCGAGCAAAGTTTCTGCGGCGCCCGGGTAGTCCGTTTGCGCGAGGTAGTGGGGGACATGCACCGAAAAGCCCATCGCCTCGTGCCCGTGCTGAGACATACGAAGCTCGAGCAGTGATGATGCGCTGCCGGGAACCTGCAGTTCACCTGACCAACGCTGATGGTCCTGGATCAGGTCCTTGTTGGTCGAATGTGCTGTCACACCCAGCGGTCGGGTGTGCGGGATTGCCATCGGAATCGCGTTGAGCCCGATGGTTCGACGCACTCCCAACTGTTCGGACAACAGACGAACGGCTGTGGTGAACCGCTCCCACTTGAGGTCCGGTTCCATCCCCGCGAGCAGCAGGAACGGCGTGCCGGCCGTATCGCGCAGTGCGTACAGATTGAGCGCCGGAGCGTCGTAATCGGAGAAATGATCGGCCTTGAACGTCATCGTCGGTCGACGTGAGCGGTAGTCGATCAGCTCGTCGACAGCAAACGACGCGACAAGCTCGGTCTCGAGGCTTTCGCGCAGATGCGTCGTCGCCAACTTCACGGCGTGACCGGCGTCGGAGTAACCCTCGAGTCCGTGAATCAGGATCGGTCCCTGGCCGTCGGCAGCCGCCAACTGGGGCGCCGGAAATTCCAGCTCGTACATCCTCGACTGTTCGTCCATCGCAGTCCCCTTCGCTCTTCGGTCTTGATCTCAAGTGTCCACTATCGGCGCACGCGCGACAGCATCGGAGTCAGGTGCCCGACAGCACTGGATCAGACGTTCATCGGTAAGAACACCGAGTCGGTGACCGATCATTCCCGATCCGACGAGACGGGCGTTCGCCGAGAGCGAAGCTGAGCGGTATCTTTCGACACTTGGCCTGGGCGTTCGTTAGATGTCGGGTGCGCGGCTTCGGACATGGCAGAGTGGAACACAAGGTCGGCACGGCCGATTTGTCCGAAATGGATTGGTCGATTGTCGGGATCGGTCGAGTGCGGAGGCTTACATGCGGGTGTGTCCACGATCGTCCAGGCGAGTGGCCGCATGCTCACTTGCTGCGGTGGCCGCCGTTGCACTACTCGCGGGCTGCTCCGGGTCGGTCCAAGGAGCACCCGTTCCGGACTCCGCGCCGGCGACTGCCGGTGCGACCGACAGCGGCACGGCGGCGCCGAGTACGACGGCTGCACCCAAATCCTCGACGCCGAAATCCACCTCTCCGAAAACGGCGGCACCGCTGTCCGAACTGCTGCTGACTCCCGAGGAATTCCCCGAGCCCTTCGGCGCTGTTGTGCTGCCCCCGCAAGCCGTTCCGATGGCAGCGCCGGATCTAGTCGGCGTCCCGCGCGGTGCCACCGTCGATCCGTCCGAATGTGAGCCACCGGAACAGGATTACGGTCCGAACGGGACCGTGATGGCGGTCGGGACCGACAATGCGACGAGGGCAACGATTTCGGTCGAACTCACGAAGGTCGATGCACCACTGGACGAGTTGGAAGCGCAGACTCGGCAGTGCCCGTCCATGACTGTCACTGCGAACGGCGTCACTACGACAGTGACGACGGAAATTCTTCCGCCGTCGCCGATCGATGCCGACAAGACGATGTCACTTCGCCGCACTGTCGTGTCCCCCAAGGCCACAGCCGGTGATCAGACGATGCTGACCTTGATCGCGCAGGTCGGCGACGTACGGGTGGCGACAACACTGATGACGTTCGGTTCTGCGACGCCCTCGACGGCACCGCTGGATCAAGCGTTCACCGCAGCCGTACAGAAGGTCAAAGCAGGCAAGTGATTTCGCAGCACACAGGTCCGACAAGTAGCGGAACTGCTCGGTGCGGCGCGGTACTTGGTCCCCAACAAATGCGGTAATCCACAGACGACTTGGACGCAGCTGTTTTCCCTGGTCGAGCAGACGGCCGGGTCAGGGTGATCAGCGACGGTGTGTGCATGACGACATCACCTCTTCCGGGAGAATTCGAATTCTCCGACGACGACCTTGCCGCCCTTCTCGGATGCGTCGAACGCGTCTCCGATCCAGGCGAATTGATCGCGGCAATACCCGCACTCCTGGGCTTCCATCCGTCCAACTCTGTGGTTGCGCTGTCTCTGATGGGCGCCTCCGCCTCGACGCTCGGACCAGTGATGCGGCACGACTACTTTCCCAGTGTCAGGGGAAAGCCCGCGAGGCAGATGAGCGCGGCGCTGCGCCAGTTCGCCGCCGTCTGTGACGGGGAAGGCGCGCGTGCGGTCGTTCTCGTGGTGATCACCGATTGCTCGGCAGCTGAAACTCTGATCGATGAAACCATCGAGCTGGCCGAGGTATTCGAAGACATGCTCGGCGGAACCTGCGTCGAGCTGGCCGACGTATTGTGCACGGCCGCAATAGAATCTGGCCAGCCGTGGACGAGCGTCATGCGTTCGATTCACCGCGGCACCCTGCCAGACCCGGCATCTTCGTCGGTTGCAGCAGCACAGGTGTTGGGCGGGAGGGTCATTCGCCGTTCGCGTGAGGAACTGGTCCGGTGGGTACACGGCGCCGCTCGCAATCACGACACGATTGCCCGACTGATCGCGAGCCGACGAGAGTCGAGCGCGCACAGTGGGGGACCGAGCGGTGAAACCGCAGTTCAGTGCCGGATCGATCTGGTGTTGGAACACGTCCGCCGTGTCGAGGCAGGCGCTCACCGCCCTGACCCGCAGGAATGCGCCGATCTGGTGGTCGCATTGACGGACGTACGCGTGCGCGACGTGCTGCTGGGATTGGCGATCACGTCCGTTGCGGCACATGCTGAGCAATTGTGGCTCGTGCTCACCCATGAAGTCCCGTTGCCCGAACGAGCTTGGCCGGCAACACTTCTCGGCTTCTTTGCATACGTGCGTGGCGACGGACCTCTGGCAGGTGTTGCGCTGTCGGCCGCGCTGTCGGCCGATTCGGAACACACCTTGGCGGGATTGCTGGATCTATCGCTGCAATCCGGTATGCGCCCCGACGGAATCCGTGACCTCGCGGCTGTCGGATTGTCCATCGGGGAATCGCTCGGAATCACCGGCTTGCCGCCGGCACTGCCGAATGGAAGCTAGCGAGCAGCGTGTGAGCGGTCGCCCAGATCCTGGAGGAACTGCCATGCGTCGGCGACGATGACGTCGAGATCGGTACGCGTGGGCGTCCAACCGAGCTCGGCAATCGCCTTGTCGCTCGATGCGATCAGTACTGCCGGATCACCCAGCCGTCGTGACGCGTCCTCGACGTTGATCGGCAGGCCGGTGACCCGCGCACAGGCGGCGATCACCTCGCGCACGCTGAAGCCGGCACCGCTTCCGAGGTTGTAGATGCGGTGCTCGCCGGGAACCGAGGATTCGAGCGCCAGTAGATGTGCTTCGGCGAGGTCCAGCACGTGGATGTAGTCGCGTACCGCGGTTCCGTCCGGCGTGGGCCAGTCGGTTCCGAAGACCGAGATCTTGTCCCGCTGCTCGAGTGCGACCTGAAGGACGAGCGGAATCAGGTGGGTTTCGATCACCCGGTTCTCACCGGCGGACTTGTACGCGCCCGCGACGTTGAAGTAGCGCAAGCTCGTCGCACCGAGGCCGTGAGCGATCGAGTACGAGGTGATCGCATGATCGATCGCGAGCTTGGTCGCGCCGTACGGATTGGTGGGGCGGGTCGGAGCGGTCTCCACGATCGGGGACTGCTCCGGTTCGCCGTACGTTGCGGCGGTGGACGAGAACACGAGGCGCGGAGTACCGGAGACACGGATCGCCTCGAGCAACTCGATGGTCGTGACGACGTTTCCGCGCCAGTACTTTTCGGGGTGCAGCACCGATTCGCCGACCAGCGACTGCGCCGCGAAGTGAAGCACACCGTCGAAAACCGGTGAACCCGCACTGCCGAGGACGTCGGCAGCAAGCGCTCCCACGTCTCCTTCGATGAACTCGGCACCGGCAGGCACCGCGTCGGCATTTCCGGTGGAGAGGTCGTCGATGACGACAACCTCGTGTCCACGCTCGAGCAACACAGTGCTGCACACACTGCCGACGTAACCGGCGCCGCCGGTGACCAGGAGTTTCATCTACTTCCTCAGACCTGCTTGACCTGAACGGCGTGAGCCATTTCCTCGGACAGGTCGAACCCGCTGTGACCCGGCACGATGATCGTCACCGAGCCCGGACGGGTTTCGACCGTCACCCTGGCGTCGGGAACGACGCCGGCGTCACGCAGCTGCGCGATCACCTCGGGATCGGACTGCACGTGCTCGGCCAGTCGCCGAACGACCACAGCTGTCTGTGCGCCGTGCGGAATATCGGTCAGGCGCACCAATGTTTCGGTGGTGGCAACCGGGCCGTCGAGTCCCAACTGGTCCAAGCCCGGAATCGGGTTGCCGTAGGGCGACGTCGTGGGGTTGTTCAGAACGACGACGAGCCGACGCTCGACCTCCTCGCTCATCACGTGCTCCCAACGGCATGCCTCGGCATGTACGTCTTCCCATTTGAGACCGATGACGTCCACCAGCAGGCGCTCTGCCAACCGGTGCTTACGCATGACAGAGATCGCGAGATCGCGACCCTTGTCGGTGAGTTCCAGATGTCGATCGCCGGCGACCATCAGCAAGCCGTCACGCTCCATACGCGCAACAGTCTGGCTGACGGTGGGTCCGCTCTGTTCGAGCCGTTCGGCGATCCGCGCCCGGAGTGGGACTACGCCCTCTTCTTCCAAGTCGTAGATCGTCCGGAGATACATCTCCGTGGTGTCGACTAGATCCTTCACACTCAACCCCTTCGTCAGTTGATCATTCTACCGTTCAGTTCGTGGTTCCGGTGCCGCCTCCACCGCGGCGAGTCCAGCGCGTGTCCGAATTGGATTCGTGTCACTCGATCTCGGTCTCCGAAGCGGGCCACGAGTGTGGTGTGCAGCACGAAACGAGAAGGAAGTAGCGTGATCCCATGACCGCGTCGATCAGATCTGACGGGGACCCCGCGGCGTCTCGAGCGAATCGAGTCGTGGTGTGGAGTCCGGAGTACCTGAGCTATCGGTGGAGCGCCGATCACCCGATGAATCCCACTCGCCTCGATCTCACGATGGCACTCTCGCGAAGCCTCGGACTTCTCGAGGGCATCGAATTTCTCGAACCGAGTGCCGCGTCCGATGCCGACCTCCTCAGAATCCACACACCGGCATATCTTGCAGCGGTCAAAGACGCGGGTAACTCTGCGAACAACGGTGTGAGCGGCCAGGATGTTCCCCACGGGCTCGGTACCGAGGACAACCCGGTCTTCCCGCACATGCACGAAGCCAGTGCGATCCTCGCCGGCGGCTCGCTGGCCGCAGCGCAGGAAATCGCTTCGGGACGTACGAGGCGCGCGGTCAGCATCGGCGGCGGCATGCACCACGCGATGGCGGATTGGGCCTCTGGATTCTGCGTCTACAACGATGCGGCGGTTGCGATTTCGTGGCTGCTCGACAACGGCTACGACCGCATCGCCTACATCGACGTCGACGCTCACCACGGCGACGGAGTGCAACATGCGTTCCTCGGGGACCCGCGGGTGCTCACGGTCTCGCTGCATCAGCACCCGGCAACCTTGTGGCCGAACACCGGATGGTCGAGCGAGGTCGGCGACGGGGCCGCCGAAGGTACGGCGGTGAACATCCCGGTGCTGCCCGGAACCGTCGACGCGTTGTGGCTGCGTGCATTTCACGCCGTCGTCCCGGGAGCCATTGCAGCCTTCCGCCCGCAGATCATCATCAGCCAGTGCGGAGTCGACTCGCACCGCGAGGACCCGCTCGCGGATCTCGCCCTCACCGTCGACGGTCAGCGCGCCGCGTTTTTGGCGATGCGTGACCTCGCCGACCGCTACTCCGAGGGGCGGTGGCTGGCAGTCGGAGGCGGGGGATACGGACTGGTGCGCGTCGTGCCGAGGGCATGGACTCACTTGATCGCTGCAGCGCTCGATCGCGAGATCGACGTCGACACCGCTGTCCCGGAAGACTGGAAGGAATCGACGAAGCTGCGAGCGCCGAGCGTCGACCTCCCGCCGACCATGGGGGACGGCGGCGATGTCGCCTACACGCCGTGGGACGGCCCGGGTGGTACACCGGAGACAGGTGTCGCCTCGGTGGACCGTGCACTCACCCGTATCGACTCGGCGATCATCGCGACACGTCGCGCTTCGTTCCCGCTACTCGGACTCGACCCGGAGGATCCCCGTGACTGAACAGTCCGATACCGAAGCTGCCGGCGGCGAGGCGAGCGGCCAGGCGCCGAAGACCGACCCCGCTCACACCTATCCCCATTCCTGGGTAGTCGATGTTCTCGCCTCCGACGGCGGAGCGGTGGCGTTGCGACCCATCGTTCCCGAAGACGCGGACAAGCTCGTCGAATTCCACGGCAAACTCTCCGAGCGCACCCGGTATCTGCGCTACTTCGGCCCGTACCCCATGATGTCGGCGCGCGACGTCAAGAACTTCACGACGGTCGACCACCACAACCGTGTGGCGTTCGTGATGATGCTCGGCGACGAGATCATCGCGGTGGGTCGATACGAGCGACTGCTCGACGTCGGTGACGGAAAGTCTGCCGAGGTCGCCTTCGTCGTCGCCGACGCACACCAGGGGCGCGGCCTCGGCCCGATCCTGCTCGAGTACCTGGCAGCGGCAGCGGCCGAGAACGGTCTGACGATGTTCGTCGCCGAGGTCCTCTCCGAGAACCGCAACATGGTGACGGTGTTCCGTGAGGCGGGGTATCAGGTGAGCCGCTCTTTCGACGGTGGCGTGCTGAGACTCGAATTCGCGATCGACCCGACGGAAGCGCTTGTTTCAGTACGCAATTCGCGTGAGCGGGCAGCTGAGGCCCGCAGCATGGGAAACGTGCTCAGCCCGCGATCGGTGGCGGTGATCGGCGCATCAGCGGACCCGGCCAAAGTGGGTAACGCGGTGTTGACCAACCTGCTGCGCGGCGGATTCACCGGACCGGTCTATCCCGTCAACGCGGAGCATCGTTCGGTACACGGCGTTCGGGCATATCCGACGGTTCGTGACATCCCCGACGACGTCGATCTCGCCGTCGTGGCTGTACCTGCAGAATCGATCAATTCGGTACTCGACGACTGCCTCGACAAGGGCGTCAAAGCGCTGGTGGTCGTCTCGTCGGGCTTCAGTGAGAGTGGTCCGGACGGGCGCTCGTCCGAACGCAAACTGGTCCATGCAGCGCGCGCTCACGGTATGCGCCTCATCGGCCCGAATGCGCTGGGTGTCGCGAACAACGACCCGGCGATTTCGTTGAATGCGACGCTCGCGCCGGTCTTGCCGGTGGCAGGCAACGTCGGCTTCTTCTGTCAGTCCGGCGCGCTCGGTATCGCCATTCTCGACGAAGCCGCGCGCAGCCGAATCGGATTGTCCGCCTTCGTTTCCGCCGGTAACCGTGCGGACGTCTCGGGTAACGACCTTCTGCAGTACTGGGATTCCGACCAGTCCACCGAAGTGGTCCTTCTCTATCTGGAGAGCTTCGGCAACCCACGGAAGTTCTCTCGCATCGCGCGTCGAGTTGCGCGGAAGAAGCCGATCGTCGCAGTGAAGAGCGGTCGGCACGCGGTTCCGCCGGTGCTCGCCGCCACCGGAGTCGAGATCGACGATTCGATCGTCCGCGCCCTCTTCGAACAGGCGGGCGTCATTCAGGTCGGGTCCATTTCACAATTGTTCGACTGCGCCTTGCTCTTCGGATACCAACCGTTGCCCGCCGGCCCCCGGCTTGCGGTCATCGGCAACTCGACCGCGCTCGGTGTCCTTGCTGCGGACGCGGCCCGCAGTGAAGGTCTGCAGGTCAGCGACCCGGTCGACCTCGGCGCCCAGGCGAGTCCGGAACTGTTCGCCACTGCCGTGCGCGACGCTTTGGCGTCGTTCGACGTCGATGCCGTCATTGCCGTCTTCGTTCCTCCGGTCGCCATTCCGGTCGAGCCGTTCGCGAAAGCACTCAAGGACGCCGTCGCAGGCTCGGACAAGCCGATTCTCACCACGTTCCTCGCAGCTGAGGGTGTGCCGGACGTCCTGGCGGTTCGTGACGAAGTCGGTAACCCGACCCGCGGTTCGGTGCCGTCCTACCCGGGGCCGGAGCGTGCCGCCCTGGCGTTGGCGAGGGCTTGGCGATATGCGGAGTGGCGCAGCAAGCCTGCGTCGAAGGTGGTTCGCCCCGTGGGTATCGACTCCGAGCGAGCCCAGAAGATGGTGGCAGATTGGCTTGAAAACTCTCCTGGCCGTTGGCTTTCAGATGTGGAAGCGGCGGCGCTGCTCGAGTGTTACGGGGTCGCCGTCGTCGAATTCCGTTCGGTCCTGAGCGAAGACGAAGCAGTAGAGGCAGCGGATGCTGTCGGCTACCCGGTCGCGGTCAAGGCAACCGGCGAAATGTGGCGACACCGACCGGATCTGGGCGGTGTCAGGCTGGATCTGAGTGGACCGGAATCGGTGCGCCTCGCTTACCGAGATCTTGCGGCAGCGTCGGGTGAACCGCTGCTGCACGTGCAGAAAATGGCAACCAAGGGCATCGGATGTGTGGTTGGTGTCCAAGACGACCCGTCGTTCGGTTCGCTGATCTCGTTCGGGCTTGCCGGTGTGATCTCCGATCTCCTCGGTGACCGTGCCTATCGCGTACTGCCTCTCACCGAGGACGCTGCTACGGAATTGATCGACGCGCCCAAGGCCGCGCCGCTTCTCTCCGGATACCGCAACGCCGTTCCGGTCAACAAGGGTGCGTTGGTTGATCTGGTCCAGCGCATCTCGGCGCTGGCCGACGACATTCCCGAAGTCCGCGAACTGGCCTGTGAGCCGGTACTCGCTTCGGCTACCGGCGCGGAGATCACCGATTCACGTGTCCGAATCGGACCTGAGCCGAGCGCAATCGACCTGGGGCCCAGGCGGCTGCGGTAGACACAGCGAACAACACCGGCCACCGCACATTCCCGAGGGGGAGGGAAGTAGCGGTGGCCGGTGCTTTGTGCGGTGCGTCAGCGCGAGTGGTGTGGCGCGCTGACGCACGTGCTGTGTTGTTTGATCAGCTCGCGTAGGACCGCAGTTTCTCGGCGCGATCGCCGACGCGGAGCTTGCCCATGACCTCACGCTCGATCTGACGAACCCGCTCACGCGAGAGGCCGAAGAGCTTGCCGATCTGATCGAGGGTGCGGGGCTGGCCGTCGTCGAGACCGTAGCGAAGTCGGATGACCTGCTGCTCCCGCTCGTCGAGCGTCCCGAGCACGCTGCGCACATCGCTGTGCAGCAGACCGGCGATGACGGCGTTCTCGGCCGAGGTCGCCTCGGAATCTTCGATGAAATCGCCCAAGGGCGCTTCTTCGTCGTTGCCCACAGGCATGTCCAGGCTTACCGGGTCGCGGCTGTGGTCGAGCAGGTCGGCAATCTTGTGCGCCGGGATGCCCGACTCTTCGGCCAACTCGTCGTCCGTGGCTTCTCGCCCGAGCTGCTGGTGCAGTTCGCGCTTGATGCGGGCGAGCTTGTTGACCTGCTCCACGAGGTGGACTGGGAGCCGGATGGTGCGGCTCTGATCAGCCATTCCGCGGGTGATTGCCTGACGGATCCACCAGGTGGCGTACGTCGAGAACTTGAAGCCCTTGGCGTAGTCGAACTTCTCCATCGCACGGATGAGTCCGAGGTTGCCTTCTTGAATCAGATCGAGGAGCGGCATGCCGCGGCCGGTGTAGCGCTTGGCCAGCGACACGACGAGTCGCAGGTTCGCTTCCAGGAGGTGGCTACGTGCCGACTGTCCCTCGCGAACGATCGTTGCGAGATCCCTCTTCTTGGCGACTGTCAGGCGCTTTCCCGTGGCAAGGACGTGGCTGGCGTACAGCCCCGCTTCGATTCGCTTCGCCAGTTCGACCTCGTCTGCTGCTGTCAGCAGTGCAGTACGACCGATCCCGTTCAGGTAGACGCGGACCAGGTCTGCGGCCGGGCTCTGGGCGTCCAGATCTGCGGCGCTCGGACGAATGCGAGTAGTGGTGCTGGGGCTTGTCATGACTTGCCTCCCTATCGGCGGTCTCTCACACAGTTCAACGTGTGAGAGTTCCGGGAAAGTTCCCGTGCCGATTTCCGCTAAATCGCCGTGACCTGCAGTTATTTCCCAGTCGTCCTGAGAAGTTGCTGAGAACACAAAAATCTGCAACTCACCGGGAACTCAGTTCGTGACGGGAAGCACCAACCCGTGTCGAACCAGCGAGACCATCATTGTGACGACGGCCTCACGTAGCTGGTTCGGGTCTTCGCCGTTCGCCGCGGCAAGAAGTTCGATCAATTCGTCGACCACCAGTCCATCCGCTCGGAGTCCGGCCAACAGCGCAGCACCGAGCTCGTCGATCTCGTGCTGCCAGTGCGGTCCGTTGCCGCGGTGCACACGCGTGACCACTTGTTGCCATCCCTCGTCACCGGGGAGGTAGACGCGTTCGAGAGCCGTGTCCGGATCGAGGACGAAGCGTTCCTCGAGGACGTCGTGTTCACGCAACCAGGCAAGACGGTCGAAGTAAGCGAGCGCCTCGGCCCCGAGCGGGTCCGAGAAGCCGTGCATGAGGTCCTCGGCCATCAGGTCGGTGGGGGAGTCGGTGCGGCGAAGGAACACGAAACCGAAGCCGACGCCCTCGACGTCGGATTCTTCGAGGTGATCCAGCCAGGCGTTTGCTCTCGATGCCGTTTCAGGATCTCGCGGATCCTGCCCGCCGTCCTTGAGCCACGTACCGACGTACAGAGCCGGATCCGCGACATCGCGCTGGACCACCCAGGCATCGACGCCGTGGGCCGGCAGCCACGACGCGATCCGCGACCGCCAGTCCTGGCCTTCGACGTGCACCCAGGACGCCAGCAGAGCTGCCGTGCCGCCGGGGTTCAGGTAGTCGATCGATTGCGAGATCATCAATTCGCTCGCACCGTCGAGATCGAGGCCGGAATCGCGGTACGTGTGATGGACGCGTGCCTCGCCGACGACAAACGGCGGATTGGCGACCACCTGGTCGAAGGTTCGACCCTCGACGGGTTCGAACCAGGACCCTTGAAGGAGTTCGACGTCCAGTCCGTTGAGGGCCATGGTTGCTGCCGTGAGGTCGACAGCGCGTTGATTGATGTCGGTTGCGGTGACCGAATCGGCGTACGTGTTCGCGTGCAGGGCTTGGATGCCGCATCCCGTACCGAGGTCGAGCACGCTGCCGACCCTCGCGGTGGGCGTGGCCTGCAGCAAGGACAGTGACGCATGCCCGACGCCCAGCACATGATCGGCCGTGGCCTTCTTGGGACGGATTCCGCCGTCGAGATCCGAGATCACCCAACGATCGCCGTCGCCGACGTCGATGGGGCGAAGATCCACCGCGGCCCGCACGAGCGGATTCTCACTGTCGAAGTTCTCACCTTCGAGCAGACCGGCGTCGACGCACTGCGCGATTGTCAGCGGAGCCAGCGCCGCGGCGACGTCGCCGGCCGGGCAGTCATCGGCGAGAAGGAACAGTCTGATGAGAACGCCCAGGTCCCCGAGTTCTCGGGTGGCGCGGCGCACGGGCACCGGCTCACTTCGACCGAGAGCAGCGTGAACTTCGGGACCCAACGCCTCGAGCATGGTTCCGGTGTCGAATCGATTGCGAAGCAGAGCCTCACGCAGCGCAGGGGTGATGGACAGGAGCGTTTCGCTTCTCACCCTGTCATTCTCGCAGGCGGAACTTGTCAGCCTTCGATGGTGTGGTGCGTCGCGGATTCGATCTCGCCTGCGGTCTTCTTTCGTCCGTCGTATCGACTCGGTTCGTCCTTGGTGCGCGGTGGTCGGTCGTTGGCGATCAGGACGGCGATCCAGGGAAGCGGAATGGATGCACCGATGATGAGCATCGAGATCCAGGCGTTGGCCCAGATGCCGTACGCGATCGCCGCGAGGATCAACGCCGGGAACCGGAAGGACATGATGATCATGTACTTGCGCACTCGGGCTTTGTGCTGTTCTTCGACGGACTGCTGCGCTTCGGTGATCAGTACGGGATTGTCGGGAGTCCCGGCCTCGTCGGACCTGCCGAACGCGCCATTTCGTGCCATGACTCCACTGTTCCACTCTCGGCCGACAATTGCACACGACCCGTGGGTCGCACCGCTGTGACGGAGACGGCATTATTGGAGGGGTGAGCACTCAAACCAAGGAACGTCCCGACGTCTCCACCGACGAAACGACCGACGACGACACCCCGAAGTTCTTCCACTACGTGAAGAAGAACAAGATCGCCGAGAGCGCCGTCATGGGAACCCATGTCGTCGCGCTGTGCGGTGAGGTGTTTCCCGTGACGAAGTCCGCCAAGCCGGGATCACCGGTGTGCCCGGACTGCAAGAAGATTTACGAAGGACTCCGTAAGGGCGACTGACCTCGGGTCAGGCGAGCGGGAGTACTTCCGGAGCTCGGCGGATCGACAGCCTCGACGCAGTCGGCCGCCGGGCTCTTCGCGTCTGCGTGCGGTTCATCGCAGGGATCTTGGTCGACGCACGAGTTCTGGCGCGACTCCGATTGTCTGCTCTCGGTTTGTCTGCTGCGGGGCCGCCCGTACGAGGGGACCGTGGCCGGGTCCGCTTTGTCGCCCGAGATGCGGATCGGGCTGGTGGCCAGGTGCCAGGTCAGGTTGGTGACCGGACCGGTCTTTTCGTCGGTGTTCTGAGCCGCAAGCCACTCTCGCATCTGCTCCATCCGAGTGGCACGAGCGGGCCAGAACTCCTGAACCGTCGCGTTGAACTCGGCGCCGAGGACGACGGCAAAACCGAGGAAGAACGTGAAGAGCAGAAACGCGATCGGCGTTGCCAACGCGCCGTACGTGTAGCCGGTGCTGGTGACGAATCCCAGGTACCAGCGCAATCCGGTGCTGGCGGCCATGAAGAACACACCGGCGACCAGGGCGCCCGCGAGCAGCCGATGCCACGGCAGCGACTTCGGCAGAGCGACCTTGTAGAGCGTCGTGAGGCCGATGATCACCAGCAGACCGACAGCGGGGTAGTAGAACGTGTCGACCAGATTCGATCCGACCACGTACCAGGAGGCCGGCAGTGCTCGTCCGACGAGCGTCGGCCCCAGAGCTACCAGCGGCAGGATGAACACCGCCATCACCAGGAACATCACGTAGAGCAGCAGGGCGAAGATGCGCTGCCAGATGGGATTGCGGGCATCCTGCTGCCCGTGTGCTTCCACGATCGAGTCGACGAACGTACTGATCGCCGATGATCCCGCCCACAGGGACAGCAGGAAGCCCACCGAGATGATCTCCGGGCGTCCGCGCTGAAGGACGTCCGTCACCGTCGGGCGGATGATCTGGTCGACGACGCTTTCGCTGAAGATCGTTCCGCTGAACGTGACGATCTTGGATTCGATGATCTCGACGGTGTTGGGTCCGAACCACCCACCGATGTAGCCGATCATTCCCAGAAGGCCGAGCAGCAGGGGAGCAAGCGACAGCGTTTGCCAGAACGCGGCCGTAGCCGCCTTTCCGAAGATGGAATCGTCCCAGGCCTTGCTCAGGGTTCGACCGATCAACTGCCCGGTGCGGCGTAGCGGATGCAATCTGCGGTGGTGCAGATCACTTCCGCTCGACTTCTCGCCTCGCGCTTCACTCATGATGTCTCCAGCATCCCTGACGACACACCCGGTTGCCCAACCATGGCGCCGACGTGTCGCACATTTCTGAGACAATTCGCGTGCAGGTCGGCAGGATGCGAGAGAAGCGAAACCTCGCCGGCCGGAGTGAGAACGGCCATGAGTACGCGCTTCGAGTGCGGCTTTCGTCGGTGGCGGCGGCTAGGCTCGTCGCCGGACATTGATGAAAATTCGAGGAGCGCGAGACAACAGTGCGATTCCAGTGGAGGCGCGGCCTATGACGTCTGAGACCGTGGCAGCCGAGTTCGGCAAGTCGCCCGAACCCGCCGGAGCTCAATCCGCGGGAACCCAACCTGGCGCCCCTACCGGTTCCCTTCGTGCATGGCAGCGCCGTGCACTGACCAAGTACCTTTCCAGCAGTCCGCGTGACTTTCTGGCGGTCGCAACGCCGGGAGCAGGTAAGACCACCTTCGCTCTGCGGGTAGCTTCGGAATTGCTCCGTGACCGGACGGTCGACCAGATAACCGTCGTGGCGCCGACCGAGCACCTCAAACACCAGTGGGCGGAGTCCGCACAGCGCTCCGGCCTCGCATTGGACTCGCGGTTCTCCAACTCGACCGGCCAGACCTCGAGTGACTATCACGGCGTCGTGCTGACCTACGCCCAGGTTGCCTCGCACCCGTCGAAGCATCGTGTGCGGACCGAGGGCCGCAAGACGCTGGTCATCCTCGACGAGATCCACCACGGCGGCGACGCCAAGAGCTGGGGCGACGCCATTCGTGAAGCGTTTGGCGACGCGACCAGGCGTCTCGCACTGACCGGAACCCCGTTCCGCAGTGACGACAGTGCCATTCCTTTTGTCGAGTACGAGCCGGACAAGGAAGGTCTGCTCCGCTCGAAAGCCGACCACTCCTACGGATATTCGGATGCCCTCAAGGACGGCGTGGTTCGCCCCGTCGTGTTTCTCGCCTACTCGGGCGAGGCACGGTGGCGAAACAACGCCGGCGAGGAATTCACCGCTCGACTCGGCGAGCCGCTGAGCGCCGAGCAGACGACTCGGGCCTGGCGTACGGCCTTGGACCCTGCCGGCGACTGGATTCCTGCCGTGCTGCAAGCAGCAGACACCCGTTTGGCGCAGCTGCGCAGTACCGGTATGCCCGATGCCGGCGGACTTGTCATCGCGACGGACCAGACAGTGGCCCGCGAGTACGCGAAGGCCCTGACCGCGATCACCGGCGAACAGCCGGCCGTCGTGCTGTCCGACGACCCCACCGCGTCCAAGCGAATCGCCGAATTCGGTGCGAGCGACCAGAAATGGATGGTCGCGGTCCGCATGGTGTCCGAGGGCGTCGACGTTCCCCGTCTGGCGGTCGGTGTGTACGCGACCAGCGCGTCGACTCCGCTGTACTTCGCTCAGGCGATCGGGCGCTTCGTACGTTCGCGTCGTAAGGGCGAAACTGCCAGCGTCTTCCTGCCGTCGGTGCCGGTGCTTCTCGACCTTGCCGCACAGCTCGAGGCCCAGCGTGATCACGTACTCGGCAAGCCGCATCGTGAGAAGGACGGCCTCGAAGACGACCTGCTCGCCGATGCGAACAAGCAGAAGGACGAGCTGGGCGAGGAGGAGAAGGCGTTCACGTCCCTGGGCGCCGATGCCGAACTCGACCAGGTGATCTACGACGGATCATCCTTCGGTACCGCGACATTCGCCGGAAGTGACGAGGAAGCCGACTACCTCGGTCTGCCAGGCCTACTCGACGCCGATCAGATGCGGGCATTGCTGCGTCAACGCCAGCAGACGCAGGTCGAGGCCAACTCGGCCAAGGCCGCCGCCCCGCAACCCACGGCGGCAGTGGTATCCGATCGAGCGGCCACGGCAGATCAGCTCGGTGCGCTCCGCAAGGAGCTCAACGGGTTGGTGGCGATGAACGTTCACCGCACTGGTAAGCCGCACGGCATCATTCACGCGGAACTGCGCCGGGTGTGCGGCGGTCCGCCGACGGCCATCGCTACTGTCGATCAGCTGACCGAACGCATCGCGATTCTCCGCAGCTGGTAGCAGCCGATACCGGTCCCGCACGCTTCGCGTGCTTGCGGCCCCGGAACGGCAGAACGGGCGATCACAGTGACTGTGATCGCCCGTTCTGGCGTTCATGGCGCGCCTCGTGAAGAGGCCACCCCCGGCTGACAGGTCAGATTGCGGGTTCGCTTTCGGAGACGACGGCATTCATCTCGCGAAGTCGATCCGCGTGTTCGGTTGCGTGGTGTCCGCAGAAGAGAAGCTCGCCGCCGGTGGGAAGCACGGCGCGTACGCGTGCTCCGGCACCGCACCGGTCGCACCGGTCGGCAGCGGTCAACTGTGGGCTGGTCAGTGTTCCGGGCATGACTCCTCCGTACTGGCTTTGCGGCATTCGGGCCGCGTGCCTGGGGCCTGGTCCGCCGCGTCGGAATGGCGCGGTAGATCCACTCTTACAGACGTTTGGGGTTTACGGGTTGTTCCCGAAGGCGTTTCTTAGTGTTGTGTCTCACTGGAAATGCGCTGGGCAGGCATTCTCGGGTGAAGATTGTTCGCTGACAGCTGATTCGGATCGCCGACCTCAGCCCGATATTCTGGGCGGATGAACCCGGGACGCGAACCACTTGTCGACGAGAGCGTCGAGTTGCTCCACATGTGCACGCGCGAGGAGTGGGCGCGGGCACAACAGCTCGGTGAACGTATCCCCGACGGATTCGAGGCGGAGGGATTTGTCCACATGTCGACTCCGGCGCAAGTTCATCTCCCGGCCAATCGGATCTTTGCCGGCCGTGACGACATAGTCCTTCTGGCTATCGATCCGGCCTTGCTCGTCGGTCAGGTCAAGTACGAACCGGGTGTCCCCTCGGACCCGGAATCGATGCGATTCCCGCATCTGTACGCCCCGATTCCCGTCGCAGCCGTCACCGCTGTCGTCGAGTATTTTCCGGGCGAGAACGGCGTGTTTTCGCCGGTTCGGTAGGTCGCCGGTTCGCTCGCCGCGAAGTGCTCCCCGCGGATAACGGCCCTCCCGCGATGCAGGTCACCGATCGGCGCTACCGTTGGTGTATGAACGTAGAAGTCACCCCACTACCGGGGATCGGGACGCGCAAGGATTTTGTTCTGTCTTCCGGTCGTCGCGTGGGTGTCGTCACCCATCGGGACGGTCATACCGACCTCATCGTTTCCAAGGCAGACGACCCTGACGCGTGTGCTGCCTCGCTGCCTCTGACCACCGAGGAAGCGGCAGCGCTCAGCAATCTCCTGGGTGCCCCACAGCTCGTTGCTCAGCTCGAGGAAGAGCACCGTGACCTTCCGGGCATTCGAACCAAACAGCTCTACATCAAGGACGGTTCTCGCTACGACGGACAGACCCTCGGGGACACCGGCATGCGCACGCGCACCGGAGTGTCCATCGTCGCCGTCATGCGCGCAGGACAGGTGAGCCCGTCTCCGAACCCCGACTTCACGTTCACCGGGGGAGACCTTCTCGTGGCAGTCGGAACGCCGGACGGTTTGGCTGCAGCGGCAAAAATCTTGGCCAACGGCTGACTGGCGCGTGGACACAACCACCCTCGCACTGATCGAACTCGGCGCGGTCTTCTTCGCGCTCGGACTGCTCGGACGGCTCGCTGCTCGCGTCGGCATGTCGCCGATCCCGTTCTACCTGATCGGCGGCCTGTGCTTCGGACAGGGCGGTTTCATCCAGCTCGGCGACATCGGCGAGTTCTCCCATCTGGCAAGTGAGATCGGGATCGTCCTGCTCTTGCTGCTGTTGGGGCTCGAATACACTGCGGCCGAGCTCGTCACCGGTCTCAAACGCTCGCGGGTAGCCGGCATCGTCGACATCGTCCTCAACGCCACCCCTGGCGCGGTTGTCGGCTTGATGCTCGGTTGGGGCGTCGTGGGGGCGACGGTCATGGCCGGCGTCACCTACATCTCGTCTTCGGGAATCATCGCCAAGGTGCTCAGCGACCTGGGGCGCCTCGGTAACCGCGAGACACCGGTCGTGCTTTCGATTCTGGTGTTCGAAGACCTGGCGATGGCGCTGTACCTGCCGATTCTGACCGCGATGCTCGCGGGCGTGAGCTTCATGGGCGGGCTCGAAGCGGTCGGGATCTCGTTGTTGGTCATCACCGTGGTTCTTGTCGTGGCCCTCCGATACGGACGGTACGTCTCTGCCCTCCTCGACAGTCCCGACAGTGAGACGCTCCTGCTCAAGCTGCTCGGTGCCGCACTGTTGGTCGCCGGCATCAGTTCGGCGATGCAGGTGTCGGCGGCTGTGGGCGCATTCCTCCTCGGAATCGCGATCTCGGGGTCGACGGCGCACAATGCCAGTCGCGTGCTCGAGCCCCTTCGAGATCTGTTCGCCGCAATGTTCTTCGTGGTCTTCGGTCTCAACACCGATCCCAGTTCCATTCCGCCAGTCCTCGGATGGGCCGCGATCCTGGCAGTGGTCACGGCGATCACGAAGCTGGTAACCGGCGCCTGGGCGGCCAGACGTCAGGGTGTCGCGCGAATGGGTCAGGCGCGCGCCGGTGCCGCTCTGATCGCCCGCGGTGAGTTCTCCATCATCATCGCCGGCCTCGCGGTGTCCGCAGGCGCCGTCGACGCCGAACTTGCCGCATTGGCAACTGCTTACGTGCTCCTGATGGCGGTCATCGGCCCGGTGGCGGCAAGAGTTATCGAACCGGTCGCCTCGTTGTACATCAAGGTTCGTACGAAGTCCTGATTGCGGTCCTATTCTGTCCGGATGTCGAACAGAATCGCCCGTCCCGCCGCGACCGCTCTGTGTGCGCTGATCATCTCGTGTGCACCGGTCCCGGCGCTCGCCGGTGGAATTCCCGCTCTCGACCACGCCGGACCCACAGCTGCGCAGGTTGCCGCGGATCGATCGCTGCACCTCGAGGGTGCGTCGAACGCGCGTGACATCGGTGGCTACGACGCCGCGGACGGGCAGACCGTTCGGTGGGGGAAGGTATTTCGCTCGAATGCCCTCGACAAGCTGACACCGTCGGATCTCGCGTCGTTGAGCGAACGCGGAGTGGAATCGGTCGACGACTTCCGTACGGTCGTCGAACGAACGCTCTCGCAGGATCGCCTTCCGAACGGGGCGCGAAGCAACTGGTTCGACGTCATCGGAACCAACCCCGCCAACCTCCCGGCGCTGGTGGACATGCCGACGATGTACGCGTTGATGGTGACCGATCCGGGGGCGAGCCGCGCATTCCACGACGCGCTGGTGAACGTCGCGAACACCGACGGTGCAGTCCTCTACCACTGCTCGGCGGGCAAGGACCGTACCGGTTGGATGACCGCAGTTCTCCTGACCGTCCTCGGCGTGAGTCGCACCGACGTGAACGCCGATTACATGCTCAGCAATCAGTACCTCACCGGACCCCGCACGGGGAGCGCGTTCATCGACGGCGTCGAACAGTCTTGGCTGGACACGTCTTTCGCCACGGTGGATCGGGTGTACGGCAACTTCGACAACTACGTCCGGGACGGCCTTCAGTTGAGCGAGGACGATGTCGCACAACTCCGGGACACACTCTTGGTCTGAGGCGGCAAACGCACAAGAGCCGCTCTCCGGAGATCCGGAGAGCGGCTCTTGTGTGCATAGCTGGTGTGACTAGTCGAGGTAGTCGCGCAGAACCTGCGAACGCGACGGGTGGCGCAGCTTCGACATCGTCTTCGATTCGATCTGGCGGATACGCTCACGCGTGACGCCGTAGACCTGTCCGATTTCGTCTAAAGTCCTCGGCTGACCGTCGGTGAGACCGAAGCGGAGGCGAACCACGCCGGCTTCGCGCTCGGACAGCGTCTCGAGTACCGACTGCAGCTGATCCTGCAGCAAGGTGAACGAGACGGCATCGACTGCGACAACAGCTTCGGAGTCCTCGATGAAGTCACCGAGCTGGCTGTCGCCCTCGTCGCCGATGGTCTGGTCGAGAGAGATCGGCTCACGCGCGTACTGCTGGATTTCCAGCACCTTCTCCGGCGTGATGTCCA
Organism: Rhodococcus sp. RCBS9; assembly: GCF_029457415.1. Lineage (NCBI taxonomy): Bacteria > Bacillati > Actinomycetota > Actinomycetes > Mycobacteriales > Nocardiaceae > Rhodococcus > Rhodococcus sp. RCBS9. Next base: position 5,518,361 of record NZ_CP120422.1, read on the forward strand.
TTTCCTTGGCGAGCTCTTCCGGCGTGGGCTCACGGCCCAGGTCCTGGAGCAGCTCACGCTGGATACGGCCGAGCTTGTTGATGACCTCGACCATGTGCACCGGGATACGGATGGTGCGAGCCTGGTCGGCCATTGCGCGGGTGATGGCCTGACGGATCCACCACGTGGCGTAGGTCGAGAACTTGTAACCCTTGGTGTAGTCGAACTTCTCGACTGCACGGATCAGACCGAGGTTGCCTTCCTGGATGAGGTCCAGGAACGCCATGCCGCGGCCCGTGTAGCGCTTGGCCAGCGAGACGACCAGGCGGAGGTTGGCCTCGAGGAGGTGGTTCTTGGCGCGGTTGCCGTCGCGGCAGATCCAGCTCATGTCGCGTCGCTGAGCCGCAGGCAACTTCTCGCCCTTGTCAGCGAGGTCCTGCATGATCTGCACGGCGTAGAGGCCGGCCTCGATGCGCTTGGCCAGTTCGACTTCCTCTTCGGCGTTGAGGAGTGCGACCTTGCCGATCTGCTTGAGGTAAGCGCGAACCGAGTCGGCGGACGCCGTCAGTTCGGCATCCTTGCGTGCCTGGCGGAGAGCCTCGGACTCTTCCTCGTCCCAGACGAAGTCGCCGGAAGCCTTGTCCTTCTCGGACGGCTCTGCAGCGGTCTCTTCGTCTTCGCCGACTGCTACGACCTCGACGACATCGGACTCGACCTCGGCAAGGTCGCCGTCCGTGATGTCGATGTCTTCCAACTCGACATCGCCGTCTTCGGCGTCAGGATCGCCGGCCTTCTTGGGGCTGGCCTTCTTAGCTGCTGCCTTCTTGGCCGGAGCTTTCTTGGCCGGAGCCTTCTTTGCTGCTGCCTTCTTGGCGGGGGCCTTTTTCGCCGGAGCCTTCTTGGCTGCCGGAGCGGTGACGGTGGCCGCCTCCACGGCTGGAGATTGTGGCTCTGACTCTGATGGAGAATCAGCAGTCTGACGTGTATCGGTGGCTGCCACGTACGCCCTTTCGTGACGGTGTCGTGCGGCGTCACGCCAGAGTGGTGATCCGGCGGAGAGGTCAATGGTTGTTGGCCGGCGCGCAGCCGGACTTCACCATTGTAACGACTCTCAGGAAACTCTTACGTCACGGCGGGCCGTAACAGGTAGATTTTCCGCTTTTCACGTGCGGGTTTTCTCATCCGGCGACGGGGGCCGGCCTGGTCAGTCCGACCGATGCGAGCGCAGCTCCGGCAATTCCGGCGGTGTTGAGGAGGGTGGCGGGGACGACCTTCGTGCGGTTGGTCAGGTGCGGAATCCACTTCTCGTGCTTGCGGCTGATTCCGCCTCCGGCGATGAAGAGATCAGGCCACAGCAGGTTCTCGAAGGTGGTCAGAACTCGGGAGACCTCGACCGCCCACTCCTTGTAGCTCCAGTCCTTCTTTTCCTTCACCGACGACGCCGCTCGATGCTCGGCTTCCTTGCCGTCGACCTCGAGGTGGCCGAACTCGGTGTTGGGCAACAGAACTCCGTTGTGCAACACGGCAGATCCGATTCCGGTGCCGAAGGTCAACAAGATCACGACGCCGGAGGTGTCCTTGCCCGCTCCGAACGAGTCCTCGGCGATTCCGGCAGCGTCGGCGTCGTTGAGGACGGTGACTTCGCGCCCGCCCAGGGCCTTGCCGAAGAGCGCGGCGGCGTCGGTGTCGATCCAGGACTTGTCGATGTTCGCGGCGCTGCGCGCGACGCCGCCGGTCACGACAGCGGGCAAGGTGATGCCGACCGGACCGGTCCACTTGGCCTGCTCGACGATCTCGGCGACAGTGCCCGCGATCGCATCGGGTGTGGACGGCTGCGGGGTCAGGATCTTGATGCGTTCACCGATCATTTCCCCGGTGCTCAGGTCGATCGTGCCGCCCTTGACGCCGCTACCGCCGACGTCGATCCCGAAACCTGTGGTTGTCATCGTCCTGCGCTCCTGAGTGTCGAATTCGAGGTCACGATCTACCGTTGCAAACACTAACCCGAACAAGGACCCGGGCGCGTCCTCTCGAACCGCCCGCCTCGAGACGTTCGAGTGGTGCCCCTCGGTAGAGATGTGTTGCGATGGTCCGGTGCGCCCTTCAGAAAGAACGTTGCCCGACTTTTCCGCCGATTCTCTGGACCCCGCACAGTTGCGGGAAGTAGCCGTAGCCGTCGCCGAACGCGCAGCCGAACACGTCCGCTTGCGTCGGCCCGAGGTATTCGGCCTGGTGGGTTCCGGTGCCGCCGAGGGTGGTTCGGTTGCGGCGAAGAGCACGCCCACCGATCCCGTCACGGTGGTCGATACCGAAACCGAACAGGTGATTCGCGACCTTCTGGCGCAATGGCGCCCTGCAGATTCGATCCTGGGTGAGGAAGGTGGCGGAGACACCGACGATTCCGCGGGAGTTCGATGGGTTGTCGATCCCATCGACGGCACGGTGAATTTTCTCTACGGAATCCCCGCGTTCGCCATCTCGGTGGCCGTACAGATCGACGGGTTCTCGGTAGCCGGGGCTGTCGTCGACGTGTCGTTGGAAACCACGTATGCCGCGCATCGGGGCGGCGGTGCAACCATGACCACGGCCGACGGCGTCGTCAGCGACCTGCAAGCCAATGAGGTGACCGAGCTGTCAATGGCGCTGTTGGCCACCGGCTTCGGTTACGGAGCGGATCGCCGGAAGGTGCAGGGCACGTTGATCGGGCAGATCCTGCCGCAGGTCCGCGACATCCGACGCATCGGTTCGGCTGCGTTGGATCTGTGCATGGTTGCCACCGGCCGGGTCGACGCTCACTTCGAACACGGACTGAGTCCGTGGGACTGGGCAGCCGGCTCCTTGATCGCTTCCGAAGCGGGCGCCGTGATCAACGTCCCGGCGCCCAATTCCACGTCCGCCGACGGCGATGTCGTTTACGCAGTCGCTCCGGCGATCGCCGAGCAGTTCGCGCACATGCTCAGTTCGATCGGCGCAGATCAGCCGATTCCGAGCTGAGGCCTGTCAGCAGCGCGCCGTGCGCGCTGCTTTGAGCAGTGCGATGTCCATCGGAGCGACTTCGGCGTTTGCGGGCTGCTCGGCCAGAGCATGCAAGATCGCGGTGGCGTCGGTGTTGGGGGTCAGGGCGCCCTTGTTGTAGGTGCCGAGAGCCAGGTCGACGGTGTCGTCGCCGCGGCCGTCCTGGACCAGTTCGGCGCAGGGGGCGACCAGCCAGACGGAACTGGCGGCGGCGAGGCCGTTCGCTCCGAATCGGATCTGACCCTGGCACTCCATGTTCTGGTCGACGTAGACGGGGTCGTTTCCGACCTGGACGTCCGGCGCGCTGGAGAAGCCGAACTCGCTCAGTTGCGCTGCCACCTGGGCTGCTTGGCCGTGTTCACCGTTGGCGTTGAACACACGAACCTTGGTGGCGGCGAGGGGAGCGGGATCCACGTCGAGCAGCTTCGAGCGGTCGACGACGGTTCCCAGCGGTAGTGGCGCCGCTGCCGAAGGATCGGACGAAGGTTGCGGCAGGTTGCAGGCGACGGTGTCACTGACTTCCGCCTCGGCGCTCAGGATGCGGACCCACAAGACACTGCCGATCAATGCGAGTACCGCGAACACGGCGATCACCGGCCACGCGCGCCGACGGCGGAACGGACGTCCCTGGTCATCGGTAGAGCTGCCTTCGGTGATCAGAGAAACCACGGTATCCCTCGACTTTCTTGACGAAACTTCTACTTCGCCATCGGGCCGAGCGGCGCCGGCATGACGTTCGGTGCCTACCTTAGAGGGCCTGTGTGACGAGACAGCCGAAGCGAGGCTCGACGCGTCGAGTCCTTGTCGATTGCGAAACGGCAGTTGGCCGATTACCGGCCTGTTTCTACCCGGATTCGGCCCGAAAACATCGTGGAAAGGTCACAGCTTGCTCTTGCCTTGGTGACAATTCGCAGTCATTTTTCGGAAATTTCCGATTCGGTTACTACTTTCGTGCTCACGTCGGCTACTGTCTGGCGGCCCAGGTCGTTCAACTGGGCATCGGCCGGACGCCGAAATGACAACCAAATGAGGCGCAGATCACGTTCTCGGAAGGAACTTCCGGGCACTAATTCCAGTCCTGCAGCGTTATGCAGCGACAGGGAATGATCTGGATGCCACGGCGGTTTCCATGCGCATCAAGGATCTACCGGATTCTCGGCGCACACGGGACCGGGATACACGAAGAGGATGGGGTAGACGAGATGGCAACTGACTACGACGCACCGAGGCGTACAGAGTCCGACGAGGTTTCGGAGGACTCGCTCGAGGAGCTGAAGGCGCGACGCAACGAAGCACAGTCAGCCGTCGTCGACATCGACGAGACGGACACCGCGGAGTCCTTCGAGCTGCCGGGTGCCGACCTTTCCGGCGAGGAACTCTCGGTTCGAGTTGTTCCGAAGCAGGCAGACGAGTTCACGTGTTCGAGCTGCTTCCTGGTTCATCACCGCAGCCGCCTGGCCAGTGATGCCAACGGACAGCTCGTCTGCATGGACTGCGCTGCCTGATCTCCCTTCCCGGTGGTCGACCCGTCAGCGCGAGGGTCGACCAAGGGTCGGGAAGTACTGCTTTGCTGTGACCGCGCTGGTCAGAGATCCAGCGCAGCCAGCAGATCAGCGGGACGACGTGTGCTCACCAACCAGTACGGCGTGGGATCCTCCGGGTCGTCGAGCACGATCAACACCATTGTCTTGACCCATGGGCGATGCTGGACGAACGCCGACGGATCGAGTTGGCGCCCCATCGCAGCACTCTTCGCGGAAGCCGGCACTGCTGCCGCCCGTGAAATCAATTCGACCGGCAGGTGGGCTCTACCCACGTGCAATTCCTTCACCCCTTCTGTCTCCACCACCTCGACGCGCATCCGGCTGAGCCAGAATGCCGCCCAGATCGGGATCGGGAGTAGTACGACGTACGCCAGGTACGAGAGAAGCCCCGGGCGGCCCATGTGGACCTCGGCCGCGAGGAGTCCGGCTACGGCCAACCCGGCGATCCACCACCAGATCGGCACCCACAGGCGCTCGGAGTACAGCGTCGTGGACGGGGGCGTTGTGGTGGCGACGTCAGGTCGAGATGTTTCGGGCACCTGTCAAGGATAGTCCGTCGCTACGAGTAGTCTTGGCCCACGTGAGCGACCATCTCTCCATCGCCTTGAAGCGACTGGATCCAGACCTGCCCGTTCCACAGCGTGCGCATCCCGGAGATGCGGGTGTGGATCTGTGCTCCACCAGCGACGTCACCATCGAACCCGGCCACCGAACACTGGTCGGAACGGGGATCGCGATCGCTTTGCCGGTGGGCACCGTCGGGTTGATCCATCCGCGTTCCGGACTCGCCGCCAAATCGGGACTGTCGATCGTGAATGCGCCCGGAACCGTGGACGCGGGATACCGGGGCGAACTCAAGGTCTGCTTGATCAATCTCGATCCGGCCACAGCCATAGACATCCGCCGCGGTGACCGAATCGCTCAGCTCGTGGTTCAACGAGTCGAACTTCCGGTTTTCGAGGAAGTCGAATCGCTGGACGACACGACCAGAGGAACCGGAGGCTACGGTTCCAGCGGCGGGCACGCGATACTCGATACCGATGCGCCTGGCGCGGTAGTCGGAGAGGGAGTCTGAATCATGTTCGGACGCAAGAAGAAGACAGACGTCGACGAGGAAACCACCAGCTTCTTCGGTGACGAGAACGACGAGTCGGTGGAGATCGACGAGGTCGAAGACGATCTCGAAGACGATCTCGAAGTCACCGGCGACGAGTTCGGTGACGAATCGGAAGGCCCTTACGACATCTCGGAGATCGATTCCGACGATCCGACGGCAGGCCGTGACGGTCAGCGTCTTGATCTCGGTTCCGTTCTGGTGCCGATGCCGGCCGGCGGGCAGTTGCAGGTCGAGATGGCGCCCAACGGTTCGCCGCAGGCCGTGCACCTGGTCACCGAGCACGGCCGCATCACGGTTGCTGCCTACGCCGCCCCGAAATCGCCCGGTCAGTGGCGTGAGGTCGTTGCCGAGCTCGCGCAGTCGCTTCGCGATGACAATTCCGCGGTGAGCGTCGAGAACGGCCCGTGGGGCCGTGAACTGGCTGCTGTGACGGCCAACATGGACTTGCGGTTCATCGGCGTCGACGGTCCCCGGTGGATGGTGCGCTGCGTGGTCGCGGGTCCGAGTGGATCCACCGCCGCGAACGCCCCTCTGGTGGCAATCGCACGGGACATTTTGCGTGACACCGTCGTCAACCGAGGATCAGAGCCGCATCCGGTGCGGACACCGCTGCCCGTGGTGCTCCCGCAGGTGCTCGCCGAGCAGTTGGCGGCCGCACACGAGCAGCAGTTGGCGGCAGCGCAGCAGCAACAGGTCGCCGCCCAGCAGCAACAGCAGTCAGCACCGCCCGCTCCGCCGGCACCTCCAGCACGGCCGACCCCGCCGCCTCGTAGCGGCGAATCCGGTTCTGCCATGCAGCAATTGGGTCAGTAACAGGATTTTCTTCAGGCGCTCGCGGTGGTATCGGATTCGATCGCCGCGAGCGCTTTGATGCAGTTGGACCCGAGAATCGCGGGGTCGCGCCCGATCATGTCGAGCGTCGTCGTGGCGACTGCGCCGCGGGGGAGCGAAGCCGCCCAGGCCTGCGCCACTGACGCGGGATGAACCGGATCGTCCACCGCCGACGCAATGCCGACCGGAACGCCTACCGCCCGTAGCGCGCTCTCGCCGAGTGAGTGGTACGACGCCGCCTCGTCGAGCGCAGCCGGGAGATCGGGCCACTGAGAGCGCCAGGAGCGCTCGAGTTCGGCTCCGAGCCACGCCGGACTCGACGCGAGCATCGCAGCGATCACCGACTCCAAGCCTTCGGAGCGCAGTTGCCCGGCGGTGAACCGCGCGCTCGCTGCTGCGGGGGCGTCGTCGGCCGAGCCCGTCCAGGCCGGAAGCGCTGCCAACACACTCACGGTTCGATCGGGATTGTCGGCGGCCCACTGGAGTGCAACGGCCGCTCCGATCGAGACCCCTCCGACGATGATTCGGCCGTGCGTGTCCGCGGCTCTGTCCATCGCGTCCAGATAGCCGTCCACGACACGCCGAGGGTCCGGTTCAATTGCGACGATGCGCACACCCAGAGCCTCCAGCGGCGCCCGGAATGCGCGGTCCGCGAAGTGGGCGTCAGAGCCTGTACCTGGGAGAACGACGGCAACGGTCGCCGATTCAGAGTTCTGCATCTCTTGATCTTGCCCGGTGCCCCCGAGACGCGGACTGACCGGTGTGGTTACACGCTCGTAATGGGTCTACAGTGGCGATCACACAGCCCTTCACGTGACGCGAAACCCTTGCGTCACACATGTTCGCAGGAGCGCGCAATGGCACCCGCCGCCGCAGGATATTTTCGTCGACTGACCCAGCGTCTGACCGAGGACGTCGACCAGTTGGACGCCCAGGAGATGGCCGAGTCCAACAAGGCTTCCGGAGGTCAGAAGGCATGCGATTGTCGTCGCGGTGAAGAAGTCACGATGGTGGGCCGACTCCGCAGCGTCGACGCGTGTCCCAAGTCGGGAAATGCCAGCATCGAGGCCGAGTTCTTCGATGGCACCGAGGTGATCAATCTCGTCTGGATCGGGCGTCGCCGGATCCCGGGAATCGAGACCGGCAAGACCCTGCTGATCCGCGGTCGTGTGGGCGAGCGTGACGGTCGCAAGGCGATCTTCAACCCTTACTACGAACTGCGCGGCGAATAGGCGCGTTTCCCGCATTTACCGTGCAACTCGGTGACTGTGGCACCCTCGACAGGTGACTGAAACACAACAGCGATCGGTAATCGACCAACTCGGCGGGCTGAGTGGTCTGATCTATTCGTCTTTGCCGATTCTGATTTTTGTCCCGGTCAACAGCATCTGGAATCTCACCGCGGCAATCTGGGCCGCATTGGGCGTCGCTGTCGCTATCGCGGCCTGGCGCCTCTTCCGCAAGGATTCCCTCCAACCCGCTATTTCCGGTTTTCTCGGAGTCGGAGTTTCCGCATTCATCGCCTACCGCACCGGCGACGCCAAAGGATATTTCCTCTTCGGTATCTACACGAGCCTCGCCTACGGTGCGGTCTTCCTGATTTCCATCCTCGTGCGCTGGCCCCTGGTCGGAATCATCTGGGGTTATCTCAACGGGCACGGCAATCTCTGGCGCAAGCACAGCTCCGCCGTCCGGCTCTACGACGTCGCGACGGCAGCGTGGGCGTTGGTCTTCGGTGCGCGGTATCTCGTTCAGTCACAGCTCTACGACACCGACCACACCGGATGGCTCGCAGTCGCGCGTATCGGCATGGGGTGGCCGTTGACCGGTTTGGTGCTGCTCGTGACGGTCTGGGCTGTGCGTAAGGCCGATCGCATCGTCGAGCCTGAACCGGTTGTGGAGCCCGAAAGCAGCGAGCCCACCGCCACGGACGCAGGGTCCGAAGAGGTGGGCTCGGTGAATCTGACGAAGCCGCGCGAAGACCGCGATCTCAGCTGATCAGGTCCTGGTACTCGGGGTGCTTGTCGAGGAACTTCACGACGTACGGGCACACCGGATGAACCTTGAGGCCGCGTGCTCGTAGGTCGTCCAGAGCCTGGCGGACGAGAACCCCGGCCAATCCGAAACCTTCGAAGGCGGGGTAGATCTCGGTGTGGTTGAACGAGACGACGTCACCGGAGGTGGTGTAGTCCTCGATCCCGGCGAGGTCGCCGTCGGCATGGATCTCGTACCGGCTCTGGGCCGGATTGTCGGTGACTACGGTGTTTTCGGGCGCTTGTGCCATGTGATTCCCTTTCGTCGTCAGTGTGTTCGTCGGTCAATTCTCCAGGCGGAGTGCAACGCGCAACTGATCCTCGGCGTCGACGGCCGCAACGAAGAGCAGTTCGTCCCCGCCTTCGATGGGATCGTCCATCTGCGGGACGATCACGCGTCCGCCACGCAGGATGGTGACCAGTGCGCAGTCTCGCGGAAGTTCGAGTTTCTTGACGGCTTTTCCGGCAAGAGGTGTGTTGTCGGGCAACGTGATCTCGACGAGGTTGGCCTGTCCCTGCCGCAGTGTCATCAGTTTGACCAGGTCACCGACCGAGACGGCCTCTTCGACGAGCGAAGCGAGCATCCGCGGTGTCGAGACGGCGACGTCCACGCCCCAGGACTCGTCGAAGAGCCACTCGTTGCGGGGATCGTTGACGCGGGCGACAACTCGGCGAACACCGAACTCGGTTTTCGCGAGCAGACTGAGGACCAGGTTTGCCTTGTCGTCTCCGGTCGCGGCAATCACGACCTCGTACGACTCCATCGACGCGTCCTCGAGTCTGCTGAGTTCGCAGGCGTCCGCGTGCACCCACTTCGCCTCGGGCACCGACTCCGGTTCGATGTGATCGAGTTTGCGTTCGATCAGCATGACGTCATGTGAGCTTCGAATCAGCTCTCGCGCAATGGAACGGCCTACGGCGCCGGCTCCGGCGATGGCGACCTTCATCGAGAACTTCCAATCACGTTGTAGTGCAACACAGTCGCAGTCTTGTTGTGGGGGGCGGCGTACGGATCAGTCATCTGCGGCCTCCCTCAGTCGTCGCTCGGCGGCGGGTTGCCGGCCAGTGCGACAGCTTCGGCGACGGTTCCCGACACGGCGGCGATGTAGACCTGATCGTCGGCCTGGATGACAGTCTTGCGGTCGGGGAGAATGCCGGTCCCGAAGCGGATGATGAAGGCGACTCTCGAACTGGTCGCGCCCTCGAGGAGCGCGATCGGCTTGCCCGCCCAATCCTCGTGCAGGGCAAGTTCGGTGATGGCGACAGTGCCCGAAGGATCGCGCCACTTCGCAGTCTGACTTTCCTTGGTCAACGTGTGCAGGAAACGATCCGTCGACCACGGCACGGTGGCGACCGTGGGAATGCCGAGTCGCTCGTAAACGGCGGCACGCTTGGCGTCGTAAATACGTGCGACGACGCGTTCGACGCCGAAAGTCTCGCGTGCGACTCGCGCTGCGATGATGTTGGAATTGTCTCCCGAGGACACCGCGGCAAAGGCGTCGGCCCGCTCGATTCCCGCCCGGACCAGCACGTCACGGTCGAACCCCATTCCCAGAACCTTGGTTCCCGGGAAGTCGAGATCGAGACGCAGAAACGCACTCTGATCGCGGTCGATGACGGCGACCTCATGTCCGATCCTGGTCAGAGACGCGGCGAGGGAAGAACCCACTCGACCGCACCCCATGATGACGACATACACGCCCTACTCCGTTCATGGACCCTCATGGCGCGATTGCACGCCGAATCGAACGGTACAGCCCCTCACGGGAAGAGCAAGTACAACGGTCGCTCGCGTGCCGGTTGTCACGACAAAAGGTGAAGTTGGGGCTCTGATGACTCCGAATCGGGCGAGACGGCTTACGCTTTGCACGTGTCTAAGCTCTCGACCGCTACCAAGCGGCTCCTGCTCGGTCGGCCGTTCCGAAGCGACAAACTCGGGCACACGCTGCTACCCAAGCGAATTGCACTACCGGTCTTCGCGTCCGACGCGATGTCGTCCGTCGCGTATGCCCCCGAAGAAATCTTCCTGGTTCTCTCCGTCGCGGGTATTTCCGCGTATGCGTACACACCCTGGATCGGATTGTCCGTCGCCATCGTCATGGCTGTGGTGGTGGCGAGCTACCGCCAGAACGTCCACGCATACCCCTCCGGTGGCGGCGACTACGAGGTCGCGACGGTCAACCTCGGCCCGACCGCCGGTCTGACCGTCGGTAGTGCGCTGATGGTCGACTACGTGCTGACGGTCGCCGTGTCGATCTCGTCGGCGGCGTCGAACATCGGCTCGGCTCTGCCGTTCGTCGCGCAGCACAAGGTGTTGTTCGCGGTTGCGGCGATCGTGTTGCTGACCGCGGTCAACCTTCGCGGTATCCGTGAATCGGGGACCGCGTTCGCAATTCCGACCTACGCATTCATCGTCGGCATGTTCCTGATGCTCGGGTGGGGATTCTTCCGGGTCTACGTCCTCGGTGAGGATGTGCACGCGGAATCGTCGTCGTTCACGCTCAACGCCGAGGATTCGCATCTGTACGGAATTGCCTTCGCGTTCCTGATCGCCCGCGCATTCTCCTCGGGCTGTGCCGCACTGACCGGCGTCGAGGCCATCAGCAACGGCGTACCGGCGTTCCAGAAGCCGAAGTCGCGCAACGCTGCCACGACCTTGCTGCTGCTCGGGTCGATCGCCATCGTCCTGCTGATGGGCATCATCATCCTGGCTCAGAAGATCGGCATCGTCTACGCACACAATCCGCAGGAACAGCTGGTCGGAGCGCCGGAGGGCTACCATCAGAAGACCTTGATCGCGCAGATCGCCGAAGCCGTGTTCAGTGGTTTCCCGATCGGTTTCTTCTTCATGGCGATCGTCACGGCACTGATCCTGGTTCTGGCCGCGAACACCGCGTTCAACGGATTTCCGGTACTCGGATCGATCCTGGCGCAGGATCGGTACCTACCGCGTCAGCTGCACACGCGCGGCGACCGACTGGCATTCAGCAACGGAATCCTCTTCCTCTCCGGTGCTGCCATCGCATTCGTCGTGGTGTTCGGCGCCGAGGTCACCAAGCTCATCCAGTTGTACATCGTCGGCGTCTTCGTCTCGTTCGTGCTCAGCCAGACGGGCATGATCAAGCACTGGACTCGGCATCTGAAGTCCGAGACCGACAAGGCGCAACGGGCCCGTATGCAGCGCTCGCGAGTGATCAATTCGATCGGTCTGGCAATGACTGCCACCGTCTTGATCATCGTTCTGATCACCAAGTTCGCTGCCGGCGCATGGATCGCCATCGTCGCGATGGTCGCGATCTTCATCGTGATGAAGATGATCCGCAAGCACTACGACAGCGTCGCAGCCGAGCTCGAGGAGCAGGAGTGGGACGGCGTACTGCCCAGCCGCACGCACTCGATCGTGCTCGTCTCGAAGTTGCACATGCCGACGATGCGAGCTCTCGCCTACGCGCGAGCCACGCGACCGGACACCCTCGAAGCCATCACGGTCAATGTCGACGAGCCGGACACCCGTGCACTCGTGCGTGAGTGGGAGAAGAGCGACGTGACGGTTCCGCTCAAGGTGATCGAGTCGCCGTACCGCGAAATCACCAAGCCGGTTCTCGATTACGTCAAGCGCGTACGACGCGATGCTCCGCGTGACGTCGTCACCGTCTTCATTCCCGAGTACGTCGTCGGACACTGGTGGGAGCAGATCCTGCACAATCAGAGCGCGCTTCGTCTGAAGAGTCGTCTGCTTTTCCAGCCCGGCGTGATGGTGACCAGCGTTCCGTGGCAGCTGAGTTCGTCGGCAAAGGCGAAGCCGCTCGACATCGAGAAGACCGCAGGTGCCACGCGTCGCGGTTACGACACCGGCGAGAAATGATCACCGGCGAAAAATGATCGGCAACATCGAAATGGCAGGCGTAGTTCGTTGAGTGAGAATTGGACCGGACAGACCTTCGAGGTCGATCTGGGCAACCCCGGTCACGGCGGGTTCGTCGTCGCCCGGCACGAGGGGCGGGTCGTGTTCGTCCGTCACGGTTTGCCGGGGGAGCGTGCGCTGGTCCGGGTGACCGAGGACAAGGGCGGATCGTTTTGCCGCGCCGACGCGATCACCGTTCTCGACGCTTCTCCGCATCGGATCGATCCGACATGCCCGATCTCCGGCCCGGGCGGGGCGGGCTGCTGCGACTACTCGCATGCGGATCTGAGCGTCCAACGTGAGATGAAGACCTCGGTCGTGCGGGAGCAGCTTCTGCGACTGGCTCGTGTCGAATCGGACGTCGAGGTAGAGGAACTGCCCGGAACCGGAGGCGGAACGGGTTGGCGCACGCGAGTCCGGTTGGCGGTGGACGGGCACGGTGTCGCCGGATACCACGCGTACCGCAGCAACCGGATCGTCACAGACCTGCGGTGCACCCAGATCCATCAGAGCGCGTACGACGGTCTCGGCGGTGCGCAGTGGGCGCCAGGTAGCGAGCTGCAGGTCGTTCTCGACGCTGCGGGCGAGCGGCACGTCGTGGAAATCGCGGCACCCGCGGTGTCCAAGACGGGACGGCGGACGCCCGGGCGACGCGGCGCGATGGCACGCCGAGCGGCAAGCGGCGGCCCGCGAAAGACCCGAGTTGCCATCGGATCGGACACAGTGACCGAGCGCGTCGGCAGTCGAGAATGGGCGCTGGCCGCGACCGGTTTCTGGCAGGCCCATCGCGGCGCGGCGGCCACTTACTCACAGGTGGTCGGGGAGTGGGCCGGAGCCGCTACCGCGGACACGGCCTGGGATCTCTACGGCGGTGTCGGCGTGTTCGCAGCAGCGCTCGCCGAGCTTGTCGGTCCGTCCGGCGTGGTGGAGTCCGTCGAATCTTCGGCGCGTGCAGTCGCGGACGGGCAGGCAGCGCTGTCCGATCTCGGTCAGGTGCGCTTCCACAGCGCCCGCGTCGAGAACATCATCGCGGATCTGGAGCGTTCGCCTGCTGTCGTCGTGCTCGACCCGCCACGTGCGGGGGCCGGCCGTCCGGTCGTGGAAGCTCTCGCCTCAACGGGCGCTGAGCGGATAGTCCACATCGGGTGCGACCCGGCGTCGTTCGGTCGCGATATCGGCCTCTACCTGGAGCAGGGCTTCAGAATCGGTGGCCTCCGGGCGTTCGACGCGTTCCCCCAGACTCACCACATGGAGTGCATCGCGCTCCTCGAACGCTGAGACGTCCCGAAATCTTTCCCTGAAACGGTGTGACGCTTCTCGCGTTCACAACAGTTGCTTGCATTACGCAACTAATCGTATAGTTTCGTTCTGCAAGTAGTTTTCCGTTTTCAAGTCACGGCTCGTTCGGGCCACTCGAATTCAGGGGTAGGCAATGTCGGTACAGCCGGAGACGGCCCAAGCGCTCGTCGACACGATCTTCATGTTCGGCAGATCGCTGCGAGCCGCGGTCACCACCGGTGCAGACAGCCTGCTGCCGCCTGCGCTGGTCAGTGTGTTGTTCATGCTGGCAGCGCGTGGGGAGTGCCGACAGAACGAATTGGCCGTCGATCTGTGTGTCAGTCAGTCGTCGCTCAGCCGACAAATGTCGGATCTGGTCGACGCTGGGTATGTCGAGAGAAATCCCGATCCGGCTGACAAGCGGGCGTTCCGCATCCGAGTATCGGAAGAGGGACACGACGTTTTACGGAGAACCACGCAGCGGCGTGCGGCGCGTTTGCGCAACATGCTCGAAGACTGGAGCCAGGAAGAGGCCATGGCCGCAGTGACATCGCTGCAACGTCTCAACGAGACGTTCGGCGCATCGAATCGGCAGGCCTCACCGGCAGTTCCGCACACGGGCGTAGAAAGTATTGGGAGATAAGGCACATGGCAGCAACAGTAGGAGAAACCCGGGCAAGTACCGGAGGTGACGGATCGGCTCGCGAAGCGGGCGCGATGACTCACCGCGAAATTCTCGAAGCACTCACCGGACTCATCGCAGCGCTGTTCACCGCGCTGCTCAGTAGCACCATCGTTTCCACAGCGCTTCCCACGATCATCGGTGAACTGCACGGAACTCAGACGCAGTACGCCTGGATCATCACGACAGCGTTGCTCGCCACCGCGGCGTCGACGCCGATCTGGGGCAAGCTTGCCGACCTCTACAACAAGAAGGTCCTGGTCCAGACCGCGATCGTCATCTTCGTGATCGGCTCGGTCATCGCCGGCGCGGCGCACAACGTTCCGTTGCTGCTCGGTGCGCGTGTCATCCAGGGCATCGGTATGGGCGGTCTGACCGCTCTCGTCGTAGCCATCATCGGCACGATCATCCCGCCGCGAGATCGCGGTCGCTACTCCGGATACATGGGTGCGGCCATGGCCGTCTCGATGTCCGGTGGACCGATCCTCGGCGGCGTCCTCGTGGACACTGCCGGCTGGCGCTGGTGCTTCTACGTATGTGTTCCACTGGCAGTCATCGCATTGTTCCTGCTTCAGCGCACACTGCACGTCGAGACCGTGAAGAAGGACAACGTCTCCATCGACTGGATGGGCGCCACCTTGCTCACCGCCGGTGTCAGCGTCCTACTGATCTGGGTTTCGTTTGCCGGTCAGGACGACTACTACGCCTGGTTCTCGAAGGAGTCGGCCTTCTTCGTCATCGGTGGTCTGGCCCTGCTCGGCCTGACGATGTTCGTCGAATCCAAGGTCAAGGATCCGATCCTGCCGATCAAGATCATCACCGAGCGCACCACGGCTCTCGCGATCATCGCCTCGATCGCAGTTGGTGTCGGCCTCTTCGGCGCGACGACGTTCCTGACGCAGTACTTCCAGACCGCACGCGGATTCGATCCCACCGAAGCCGGATTGCTCACTATTCCGATGGTCGCAGGCATGCTCGTCGCCTCGGTCGGCTCGGGCCAGCTGATCACCAAGTTCGGTCAGTGGAAGCCCTTCATCGTCGCCGGCGCAGTTCTGCTGCTGGTCGGTTTCGGGCTGCTGTCGACGATCGACCACGCAACCAGCCTCTGGACCATCGGAATCTTCATCGCCATCGTGGGTCTCGGTACCGGCATGCTGATGCAGAACATCGTGCTCGCCGTGCAGAACACGGTCAGCGTCGAGAACATCGGCGCGGCCAGCAGTATCGTGGCGTTCTTCCGCACCTTCGGCGGCGCGATCGGCGTGTCGGTGCTCGGTTCGATTCTTGCGACCCGCGTCAAGACACTGACAGTCGATTCGGTCTCCACCTTGCCGCCCGAGCAGCAGGCAGTAGCTGGCAAGAGCCTCCAGGACGGCCTCGACCTGAGCAATATGCCTGACTTCGTCTCGCAGATCGTTCGGTTCGCCTACGGCGACGCAACAGGACGGATCTTCCTGGTCGCAGCGGTCGTCGCCGTGGTCACGCTCGTGTCGGTCATCTTCATCCCGAACCGTCCGTTGCGCACCACCATCGACATGGCAACCCCCGACGCCGAGCAGAAGTTCGAAGAAGAACGCGAAGAGAAGAACGAGGAGAAGAACCTCACTCGCTGATCCGCAAGCCCGGCTGGTCTACTGCCGGCCGCGTCTTCTGAATTACTGTTGTCACGCCATAGCCCATCGAACGCGGACCGAGATCGATTCTTCGATCTCTCCGCGTTCGACGGCTATCGGGGCCGAATCCGCTTTCATCGCCGCGACACGTCCGCGCATCGGCACGATCTGGTCGAAGTCCTCGAGCACCTCGAGGACTTCGACCAGATCTTTGTCTGCCAGGTCCGCGAACTGTCTGGCTTTCGATTCGGCTGCCGTCCAGGCCAATTCGCGTGCTCTTGTCACCAGATCGCTGCGGTCGTCGAGATCGAACTCCAGTCCGTCGAGCCGTATCGCGTCGCCACCCACCGATACACATGCCGCGATGACGTCAGCGGGGGAGTTCGCCGCTTCCGGCTCCAGCTCTCGCAGTACGACTCGGAAAGTTGTCGATGCCGTGAATCCTGTTGTCTCCTGGCGGCCTCCGTCGCTCCAGTGAGTCTGCGGATGGACGCTCAGCCCGGCGGTGGTGAGGTCCGCTCCGCGCACACCGCGCGCGTGCAGGGTCTCGGTCAGGGCAGTGGACAGACGTGCGACGGCGTCGAACGCGTCGGAAACGGCCGTCTGTGTCACCGATACTCCGATCGTCAATCGCACGATGTCGGGAACAGCTGTTGCAGTGGCGGTTCCGGTCACCGTGACAGTGGACGGCTCCGAGGTGAAGGCGGTGGTGGGCACGTGTGGTTCCTATCCGATTCGTCCGGCGGATATGACACTCCGCAACATCAGGTCCAATTGCTCGTAGGCGCCCGCAGCCAGTCGTTCGAGAAGCGCAAGTTTCAACTCGGGTGCCTGTGCGGTCAGTTCTGCATATCGCTCCGGAGTCAGCACGGCCACGGTGACCGTGGAATCGGCGCGGATGTCGTTGAGGAACGGAGTGTCGAGGAACATCGTCATCTCGCCGAACGTCATTCCGGCGGAGAGCGTCGTGATGCGGTGCTCGACCCCGTGCGCGTCGGTGAACATGGTGCTGACCTGGCCACTGAGAATCAGATAGAACCCCGAGGCCGCTTCGCCTCGGCGGGCGATCTTCTCGCCGCGGGCATAGGTTCGCGTCTCCAGTTCTGCGGAGAATCCCTCGATCTGCGCCGCGGACAGAGCATCGAGAACTGGGTGGTCCTCGATCGAGATCGTCGACGCCTGCCGATCGGCCTCACAATGCACCGCAAGCAGCGTGTCTTCGCACCACTGCATGGCGGAATCGAGATCCGCAAAAACCCGACCACTTCTTCTGGCGGGGTCGATGCTCGAACTTCGTTGTCCCAGCAGTCCTTGCGGATCGACGACGGCCACAGCACAAGCCTGCGCGGCCAGCTGAACCTGCAGCGCAGTGATCATGCGTACCGCGACGTCGCTGGCGTCGTCGACGCGGCGGACGTCGATGACGACAACTTCGAGGCCCTCGTCCACCGAGCCGATTTCGCGGACCGCCGATTCGGCACCGGTGAAGAGGAGATCGCCGTGCAGTTCGTAGACCCGGCTGCGCTTGCCGACGTCGTCGAGCACGGCTTGTTCGGTCGGGGTGCGTCGTACTCGCGACGGTGCTTCGATGACGCTGTATCTGGCCCGGATCGACGAGCGTGACGCCCGCGTCACGTGGAGGAAGTGCAGTTCGAGTTCCTTCGACAGTGCCCGGGCAGAAGCAACTCCGCGAACACTGTTGCCGTGAACGTCGAGCCTGGGGGAGTACACGGCGATGCCGATCTGGCCCGGCAGAACCGCCAGCACTCCGCCGCCGACACCGCTCTTGGCCGGCAATCCGACCTCTACCAGCCACTTGCCGGCGCCGTCGTACATTCCGCACGTAGCCATGACGCTGAGGACCTGTTCGACGCCTGCGGGTGCCAGCGCGCGCTCGTGGGTGAGCGGATTGACACCGTTGTTCGCCATCGTCGCAGCCATCAGACTCAGGTCGCGGCAGGTCACGTCGATCGAGCATTGACGGAAATACAGGTCGACGGCCTCGTCGGGATTGCCGGTGATGACGTCGAAGGATCGCAGCATGTGGCCGATCGCACGGTTGCGGTGACCGGTGCGGGCCTCGGAGGTGTAGACGGCTTCGTTGAAGGTCAGCTCGCGGCCTGCGTATCGCGAGTACGCCGAGCGGATGCGCTCGAAGCGGGCCTCGGGATTCGGTCCGGCAACCAGTGATGCAGCGGTGATAGCCCCGGCATTGATCATGGGGTTTCGTGGCCGTTCGGTGAGCGGGTCGAGGCTGATTTCGTTGAACGGCTCGCCGGATGGTTCGACGTCGATTTTCGCGGCAACCGCCTCGCTTCCTCGATCGGCGAGAGCCAAGGCGTAGGTGAAGGGCTTCGAGATCGACTGAATGGTGAACGGGATTCGCGAGTCACCGATCTCGTAGACGTAACCGTCTACGGTGGCGATGCAGATTCCGAACGAATCGGGGGCGACCGCCGCGAGTTCGGGGATGTAGTCGGCCAACTCGCCTTCGTCGAGTGATCGGACTTCGTCGAACACTCGCGTTATCAGGTCGTCGACCACAGTTCCCATACGTCGACCTTAAGCTGACATGGCGGTCGTTTTGTGGAAGAAGAGTTGCCGAGTCGATCGCGACGGATCCCATTTGTCTGTGATTGCGATCACGAGCGATCCGCGGGATTTCGCTGTTACGCGAAGTCACACCGGAATCGGGCCGAGTCCGCGTGTCGGTTCGCCGGAACGCTCCGTAGACTGGCAGCACTGTCGCGAAGACAGCCGCGGCGCGCACCGGTGCAGCTGTGAAGCACGGAGGGAGCGATCTCGTTGGGTGTTCTTGCCCGCATTCAGGGTCCTGACGATCTACGTCAGTTGAGCCACGCCGAGATGACGGAGTTGGCCGACGAGATTCGTGAGTTCCTCGTGCTGAAGGTCGCTGCGACCGGTGGTCACCTCGGGCCCAACTTGGGCGTCGTGGAGTTGACCCTCGCACTGCACCGAATTTTCGACTCGCCGCAGGACGCGATCATCTTCGACACGGGCCATCAGGCCTATGTACACAAGATCCTCACCGGTCGTCAGGATCAGTTCGACACTCTGCGTAAGCAGGGTGGACTGTCCGGGTATCCGTGCCGCGCCGAGAGCGAACACGACTGGGTCGAGTCTTCTCACGCTTCCGCCGCGTTGTCCTATGCCGACGGCCTCGCGAAGGCCTTCGCGCTGACGGGTCAGAATCGCCACGTAGTTGCCGTCGTCGGTGACGGCGCGCTGACCGGCGGAATGTGTTGGGAAGCTCTCAACAACATCGCGGCAGGCAAGGACCGTTCGGTGGTGATCGTCGTCAACGACAACGGTCGCTCGTACGCACCGACCATCGGCGGACTCGCCGACCATCTCTCGGCACTGCGCACTGCGCCGAGTTACGAGCGCGCCCTCGACAGTGGCCGACGCATGGTCAAGAGACTGCCCTGGGTGGGGCGCACCGCGTACTCCGTCCTGCACGGAATGAAGGCGGGTCTCAAAGACGCGGTCAGCCCTCAGGTCATGTTCACCGATCTCGGTATCAAATACCTCGGACCGGTGGACGGACACGACGAAGCCGCCATGGAATCGGCATTGCGCCGGGCGAAGGCCTACGGCGGACCGGTCATCGTGCATGCCGTCACTCGTAAGGGCAACGGTTACGCACACGCCGAGAACGACGTGGCCGACCAGATGCATGCCACCGGTGTCATCGATCCCGTCACCGGTCGCGGCACCAAGTCGTCC
Source organism: Rhodococcus sp. RCBS9 (assembly GCF_029457415.1). NCBI lineage: Bacteria > Bacillati > Actinomycetota > Actinomycetes > Mycobacteriales > Nocardiaceae > Rhodococcus > Rhodococcus sp. RCBS9. The sequence continues at coordinate 5,538,104 of NZ_CP120422.1, forward strand.
GCGCCGGACTGGACGTCGGTCTTCTCGGCCGCGTTGATCGAGCAGGCTTCGCGTCGTGAGGACATCGTCGCCATCACCGCGGCGATGGCCGGGCCCACCGGCCTCGCGGCCTTCGGTGAGAAGTTCCCCGATCGGATCTTCGACGTCGGTATCGCCGAGCAGCACGCGATGACCTCGGCCGCCGGTCTTGCACTGGGCGGACTTCACCCCGTCGTTGCTATCTACTCGACCTTCCTCAATCGGGCTTTCGACCAGTTGTTGATGGACGTCGCTCTGCTCAAGCAGCCGGTGACAGTCGTGCTCGACCGCGCCGGGGTCACCGGAGTCGACGGTGCCAGCCATAACGGGGTCTGGGATCTTTCGCTGCTCGGAATCATCCCCGGGATCCGTGTCGCGGCACCGCGCGACGCCGACACACTGCGCGAAGAACTGGACGAGGCACTTCTCGTCGACGACGGCCCAACCGTCGTTCGTTTCCCGAAGGGCGCTGTACCCGAAGCGATTCCGGCCGTGAAGCGACTCGACGGAATGGTCGACGTTCTCAAGTCCAGCGAGGGTGAGCGCGGCGACGTGCTCCTCGTCGCGGTGGGCCCGTTTGCATCCCTGGCACTCGAGATTGCCGAGCGGCTCGACAAGCAGGGCATCTCGGTTGCCGTCGTCGATCCGCGGTGGGTTCTGCCGGTCGCGGATTCGCTGGTGAAGATGGCGGACAAGTACGCCCTCGTGGTCACCATCGAAGACGGTGGTCTGCACGGCGGCATCGGTTCGACGGTCTCGGCCGCGATGCGGGCAGCCGGAGTGCACACGTCGTGCCGCGACATGGGCGTTCCCCAGCAGTTCCTCGATCACGCCAGCCGCGAAGCCATCCACAAGGAACTCGGACTCACGGCTCAGGACCTCTCCCGCAAGATCACCGGCTGGGTGGCGGGGATGGGTAGCGTCGGCGTCCACGTCCAGGAAGACGCGTCCTCGGCGTCGGCTCAAGGTGAAGTCGCGCAAGGCTGACAGCTCGTCTCACGATAATCTTCACTACGATCTCGAAAAGCGGTGGCCCACGGATCAATCCGAGGGCCACCGCTTTCGGTGAAATCGTGAGAGTTCGCTACTGGACGGATTCGAGTGTGCTGCCTCGCGTTTCCTTCACGAACCTCAGGACGACGAACAGCGACAACACTGCCATGACGGCGTAGCCGGCGTAGGTGTACGACAGATTCCAATCGGCCAGTGCCGGGAACGTCCAGGACACCAGGAAGTTCGCGACCCAGTTGGTGGCGGTCGCAATTCCGACTGCTGCAGCACGCACGCGGTTGGGGAACATTTCGGAGATCAACACCCAGACGACCGGGCCCCAGGACAAGGCGAAGAAGAACACGAATGCGTTCGCCCCGATAAGAGCGATAGTGGCATTGGCTCCGGTCAGTGTGGCCACGGATTCGCCGATCTCGTTCTTGGTCACTGTTGCCGAATGGAAACAGAACGCTGCGGTGCCCAGTGAGATGGCCATACCGGCGGAACCGACCAGCAACAACGGCTTTCGACCGACCCGGTCGATGACGGCGATGGCGACGAACGTACCGACGATGTTGACCAAGGCGCTCACGACGCTGATCAGCAGGGATCGGTCGGCGCCGAATCCGACCGCCTGCCAGAGGGTGCTCGAGTAGTAGAAGATCACGTTGATACCGACCAACTGCTGCAATGCGGCGAGTGCAATACCGACCCACACCAGATGGGAGACCCCGAGCCGCTTCGAGAAGAGTTGGCGGACTGTGGTCTTGGCTTGCTTCTCCGTCAGAGATTCGCGGATCTCGTTCATGCGTTCGGTGACGGCGTCGTGATCTCCACCTTCGAGATCGGAGATGATCTTGCGAGCACGATCGTCCTTGCCCTGCGCCACGAGGAACCGTGGAGATTCGGGAATCGTGGTTGTCATGATCAGGTACAGGACTGCGGGAACCGCCTCGAGCATCAGCATCCACTGCCAGGCTTCGAGGCCTGCGATCTGATTGCGATCACCACCGGCCGCGGCTTGGAGGGCGTAATTGACCAACTGCGACACGGCGATTCCGAGAACGATCGCCAGTTGGTACATCGAGCCGAGACGTCCGCGAATCGCGGCGGGGGAGATCTCCGCGATGTAGGCCGGGGCGATGACTGACGCGAAACCCACTGCCAGGCCGCCGACCACGCGCCAGAACGTGAGGTCGTAGACGCTGAACGGAATTGCGGAGCCTACGGCGCCGATGATGAACAACACCGCGGCTATCTGCATGACGCGGATGCGGCCGAGTCGGTCGGCGAGTGTGCCTGCGATCCAGGCGCCGAGTGCTGCGCCGAGCAGAGTCAGTGAGACCGTGAGCCCGGTGCCCGAGGCGCCGATGTCGTACTTGTCTCGGATCGCACCGACCGCCCCGTTGATGACGGCGGTGTCGTATCCGAACAGAAAACCGCCGAGCGCGGCGGCGCCGGCGAAGAGCACTGCATGTCCGACGTCGGCGCGAGTAGCGCCTGATCCTCCGCCGGAGGCGGTTCCGCTGAATGCCATTCCTGCCCCCTCAAAGGCCCTACGGTCGACACCCCGATGCGCCGATCCATCCGCGAGCACTCTGCACGCTACGCCCACCGGGGCAGATTTGGCGGGGACTCACGCGCCGTTACCCAGCTGAGTCCATTCCCGCAGCGAATCAGCTGGACACAGTGATGTCCTATTGATTGCAGTTATTATGCAAACAATATGGTAAGTGCAGGTGAGGGCGCTTTACTCGCCCGAGAGACGCTCGGCTTTTGCTGCGATGTCTTCGAGATCCTTCGCCATGAATTTCCGGGTCACCCGCGCGCCCAACCGACCGAATACCGCTGTGAAGATCTTCGAGATACGTGAAGTGGATTCGGATTCACCGGAGAAATGCATCTCGAGGATCGTGCCTGTGGCGTCAGGCTTCAGCGTGAACCCACTCGTGTAGTTCATGCCGTGGGAGTTGGCTTTGACGACGGTGCGGGTGGGAGCCTCGACCTCGGTGACCCACATGTCCTCGGTTGCTTCCTTGCCCATCATCTTCCGAGTTTCACGCCACTTGGTGCCGACGGCGTATCCCTCTCCGGCGAGCCGTTCGATACGGATCACGCCGGAGAGGGTGTCGGCAGCGTTGTCGAGGTCCGTCAGGACCTGCCACACAGTGTCTGCCGGTGCGTTGACGTGCCTGGTTACGGAGATCGAAAGTTCTGCCATGCAGGTGAGCATAAAGACCGTGACCGACACTGCATCTTTTCTAGGCGGAGGCGCGCTTTGCGGCTTCGCTCAACGTCGGTGTGATCTGGCCGAGGACCCACGGCGTGCTCAGGACGTTGACGTTGCTCAGTCCGCCGATGACCCGGGTGTCGCTGAGGAATGCGGTGGATCCACGCTTGACCGCGCCGAGTCCACCGACTGCGGGTATGCCGGACGGATCACCGGAGCCGTCGGTGAAGCCGACGATCACATCGGCGTCGATGTCGGCGATGTTCTCGTAGGAGATCGTCTTGAAGAACGATCCACCTGCATTGTCCGCGGCTAGCTTCTCGACGCCCGGTGCGTTGACGAACCCGAGTTCGGTCAGCACCTGGACCCGCGGATCAGTGGGCAGATAGACGTTGATGTTGCTCGAATCGGTGTCGAAGTTGACCACTGCCAATGTCTTTCCGGCGAACTCCGGGTGGGCTGTGGCGGTATCGGCGAGAGTCGCGTCGAGGCCGTCGACGAGCTTGTCGGCCTCTTCGCTCTTGCCGACTGCCTTGCCGACGATGCGGGTCTGGTCCTGCCAGGATGTCTGCCAGGCCGCGCCGGGGTAGGCGGCCGTCGGTGCGATCTTGCTCAGTTGGTTGTAGACGGATTCCTCGAAGCCCTCGTACGGCGCGAGGATGACGTCGGGGGTCAACGACGCGATGGACTCGATCGGCGGTTCTCCGCTGGCCGGCATGTCGAAGAGCGTTGTCTTGTCCGCGTCGAAGTAGTCCTGCGCCCAGGGCATGACGCCGTTATCGTCCGCGCCGTAGGTGTACTTGGGCTGTCCGACCGGAGTCAGATCGAGTGCGTACAGGATGTCCTGCGCGTTCCATCCGAGGGTGACGAGGCGCTCGGGTTTCGAGTCGATGGTCGTGGTGCCGAAGGTGTTCTCGATGCTGACGGGGAATCCGTCCGTACCTTGGGATGGCGTGGATGTGCCTGAATCCGAGGAGCACGAGACAAGTGCGGTGACCGCGATTGCAGCCGCACCGAGGGCAGTGAAGCCCCGAACAGAAGTTTTCATGAAGGGCAGCCTAACCTACTGAATTTCGGCAGCCAAACGAAACCGATTGTGCCGTTTATGCAGGTGGGAGTCGGATCTGGACCGCGTTTCTCAGTGCACCGTTTCGGTGGGCAATACTTTCCTCGTGCGATCACAGCAGAAGATTCTCGGTGCCGCCCTCGGACTGATCGAAGGTGGCGGATTCGAGGCTGTGAACATCGCCGCAGTTGCCACCGCGGCCGGTGTCTCGCGCCAGACGGTGTACTCGATTTTCGGCACACGTGAAGAGGTCGTCTCCCAGGCAATGGGCGGTCTCGCTGTCGAGGTTCTCGGGGAGATCACGGCACAGGTGGAGTCGGTCGACACGGCGTGTGAATACGTCGTCGAATTCATCGTTGCCGCGCGAACTGCCGTGCGTGCTCACCCGGTGCTCGCGACTCTGCTCCTCGCCGAGCGGGGAAACCCTGTCTTCGATCTCGAAATGATGAGTCGAGCAATACCTTTCGCTGGTCAGATGCTCACCCCTATGGTCGAACGTGGCCTCGCCACCGAGGCGGAGTTGGATGAGATAGTGGAAATTGCCGTGCGACTGGGGCTTTCGGTTGTTGCATTCGACAGTGACCTCGTACATTCCGACGACTCCTTGCGGGCCTTTCTCTCGAGGTGGCTCGGGCCCGCAATCCGGTCGACCTCGTAGTTCCTTGCCTGCTCCGCCAAAACCTTGACACTCGAGCGTTAGAGTGTCTAGTTTTGGCGTGCCCGGAATTCTCTGGCGACATTCTTCGAGGGAGCACCAGTCATGTCCGGAGTGAAACGTAGATCGTTCTTGGCCGGTACGGCCGCCGTGGGAGTCGCGATGATGGCGCCACGCACTGCCAGGGCTGCAACAGGGATTCCGCTGACACGTGAAGTGCACCGTGTCGTGGTTATCGGATCGGGGTTCGGCGGCGGGGTGACGGCACTTCGCCTGGCCGAGGCGGGGGTTCCGGTCACTTTGCTGGAGAGAGGGATTCGGTGGCAGACCGGGCCGAATGCCGAAACTTTCCCGCACCCCGCCAGCCCGGACAAGCGCATCCTCTGGCATCAGTCCAACCCGACTCTGTTCGGCAGGCCGGCGATCTTCGAGCCATACGCGGGGTTGTTGGAGACGGTGACCGGTGAGAACATGACCGCGATCTGCGCAGCCGGTGTGGGCGGCGGATCGCTTGTGTACCAAGGGATGACGCTGCAACCGGAAGAAGCGGTCTTCAACACACACTTTCCGGAGGAGCTCGATTACGCACGAATGGACCGCGTCCATTACCCGCGGGTGGCGCGGATGCTGCAAGTGGAAACTGCACCAGACGAACTGATTTCCAGCCCGAACTACGAGGCGGCACGTGTATTCGCGCGTAACGCAACGCGTTCCGGTCTACCCGTGTCGAAGATTCCGATGCCGATCGACTGGAACTTCGCGTTGGCCGAACTGAGGGGTGAGATGAAGCCGTCTTACACCAACGGTGACGGCGCGCTCGGTGTCAACAACGGTGGCAAGCATTCGGTGGATGTCACCTACATTGCGGCTGCGGAAGCGACCGGATTGGTGAATGTGGAGACTCTGCACCAGGTCACCGATGTCGAGCGGGCCGCCGACGGACGGTGGCGCGTGTACGTGGACCGGACCGACATTTCCGGCAAGATTCTCGAGAACAAGATCTTGACGACGGATGCGCTCGTCATGGCTGCCGGCAGCATGAACACCACCAAACTCCTGGTCCGCGCCGCGGCGACGGGGCGGATCACGGATCTGCCGGACGAGCTCGGCGCAGGGTGGGGGACCAATGCCGATCGGATCTACATCTGGTCGGATCTCGCCGAGAACTTCGGTGCGACGCAGGGCGGGCCGGTCGTCTACGGCAGCCGGAACTGGGACGACCCGCATAATGCGTTCACCGTCATTCAGGCGTCGTTCCCGCCGGTGGCGTTCGACGCTCACAGCACGGTGATGGTCGGATTCGGTGTGAGCCACGACCGAGGTCGGTTCGTGTACGACTCAGCGCGGGGTGAGGCGGTGCTCCGTTGGCCGAAGGACGGGGATTCGGCGATCCAGCAAGGCCACATTGGGCCGGCCGCCCAGCAGATCGCGGCAGGAGGACTGCTCACCGACACCAACGCGTTACTGCCGTCCACCTGGCATCCCCTCGGCGGTGCCTGCATGAACTCGGTGTGCGATCTTGATGGGCGGGTTCTGGGCCAGCGGGGGTTGTACGTGCTCGACGGCGCTCTGCTGCCGGGAAACTCCGCTGCGTGCAACCCGTCGATGACCATCGCCGCCGTCGCGGAGCGCGCGCTCGAGAACATCGTGAAAGAGGATGTCGGAACAGTGTTTTGAGCTGCGTACAGTGTGAACTATCGCGAACGGCGCACCCGGAAAATTCGAGTGCGCCGTTCGGCTTTGTCAGAGCGAGAGAATCAGACGCTGGCAACACCGGGCGCGAGGAAGCGCTTGCCGTTGACGGCCTCGGAGGTACCGGTCCGGTCCAGGTACGGCGTGATGCCGCCGTTCCAGAATCCGAATCCGCCGCCGAGCAGCAGGCAGAGGTCGATGTCCTCGGCTGCCGCTACGACGCCCTCGTCGAGCATGATCTGAATTTCCTCGGCAAATGCACGACGTGTGCGCTCGAGGACCTCTTCCGAAGTGGACACCTTGTCACCCTGCGGCCACAGTGCGGCGACCTCGGGGTCGACGGCCTGACCGTTCTCGCCCCAGGTCCACACGCCGGGCTTGCGGGCCTCGACGAGTGCTTCGAGTCCGGGTGAGCTCTTGAACCGGTCCGGGTACGACTCCTGCAGGGTCTCACCGGTGTGCAGTGCCACTGCGGGTCCGACGAGGGCCAGCAAGGTGAACGGCGACATGGGCATGCCGAGTTCGGCGATGGCATTGTCTGCGACGTCGAAGGGGGTGCCTTCGTCGACGGCGGACATGACCTCACCCAAGGTGCGGGTGACGAGGCGGTTGAAGACGAAGCCGGCCTTGTCGCCGCAGAGGACGGCGGACTTCTTCAGCGACTTCGCGGTGGCGAAAGCCGTTGCGAGAGTGGCATCATCGGTCTTGCTGCCCTTGATGATCTCGAGGAGGGGAAGAACGGCCACCGGGTTGAAGAAGTGGAAGCCGACCACACGCTCGGGATGCTCGAGGCCGGACGCCATTTCCGTGATGGAGAGCGAAGAGGTGTTGGTGGCGAGGATGGTTTCGGGAGCAATGAACTGCTCGAGTTCCGCGAAGACCTTCTTCTTGACGTCCATGTTCTCGAAGACGGCTTCGATGACGAAGTCGGTCTTGGCGAACGCGGCCTTGTCGAGGGAACCGGAGACGAGCGCCTTGAGGCGGTTCGCAGCGTCGGGGGACAGGCGCCCCTTGCCCTGGAGCTTCTCGATTTCGGTGTGGACGTAGCCGACACCCTTGTCGATGCGTTCCTGGTCGATGTCGGTCAGGATGACCGGCACCTTGAGCTGGCGGACGAAGAGCAGCGCGAGCTGGCTGGCCATGAGGCCGGCGCCGACGATGCCGACGCCGCTGACCTTACGAGCGAGCGAGCGGTCGGGTGCTCCGGCGGGACGCTTGGCGCGCTTGTTCACCAGATCGAAGGCGTACAGACCAGCCCGGAGCTCGTCCGTCAGCAGAAGATCGGCAAGAGCCTCGTCCTCGGCCGCGAAGCCCTTGTCGAGCGAGGCGGCATCGGTGATGTCGGTGCTGCGAGCCAGTTCGAGCAACTCGACGGCCTTGACGGCGCCGGGAGCGTTGCCCTTGGTCTTGCCGTCGACGATCGCCTTCGCACGAGCAATCGCGTCGTCCCAGCCCTGGCCACGATCGATCTCGGGGCGAGCGGGGGACACTGTGCCGGCGAGGACCTGCGACGCCCAGGTGAGGGACTGCTCGATGAAGTCGGCGGAATCGAGAACGACGTCGACGACGCCGAGTTCGAGTGCCTTCTTGGGGGAGAGCACCTTGTTCTGGTTCAGCGAGTTCTCGATAACCACGGTGACGGCGTTCGACGGGCCGACGAGGTTGGGGAGCAACTGCGTTCCGCCCCAACCGGGGACCAGACCGAGGAATGCTTCCGGAAGACCCAGTGCGCCCGCATTGGCGGCAACCGTGCGGTAGTGGCTGTGCAGTCCGACCTCGAGGCCGCCGCCCAGAGCGACACCGTTGATGAAGGCGAACGTGGGAACGGACGACTCACGCAGGCGTCGGAACACCTTGTGGCCCAAGCGGCCCAGCTCGAGTCCCTGCTCACGAGAGGTGATCGCGGGAACACCCTTGAGGTCCGCGCCGGCGGCGAAGATGAACGGCTTGCCGGTGACGGCGATGGCAACCGGGTTGGCGGCAAAGGCTTCGTCGAGGGCGGCGTCGAATGCTGCGAGTCCGCCGGGACCGAAGGACGACGGCTTGGTGTGGTCGAAGCCGTTGTCGAGGGTGATCAGTGCAAACGGGCCCTCGATGCCGGGGACCGAGATGATCTTCGTGTAGGCGTTCGTCACGACCTCGTCGGCGAATGCTGTTGCAATATCAGACATTTAGTTGACTCCTGCCTGGTAGTCAGCGTGGTTCGGGTTCTCCCAGATGACGGTGCCGCCCATGCCGAGGCCGATGCACATGGTGGTCAAGCCGTAGCGCACGTCGGGGCGTGTCGCGAACTGGCGGGAGAGCTGCGTCATCAGGCGAACGCCCGAGGAAGCGAGGGGGTGGCCACACGCGATGGCGCCGCCCCACTGGTTGACGCGCGGGTCGTCGTCGGCGATTCCGTAGTGCTCGAGGAACGCGAGGACCTGAACGGCGAACGCCTCGTTGATCTCGAAGAGTCCGATGTCCTCGATCTTGAGGCCGGTGCGTGCCAGCAGCTTCTCGGTGGCGGGAACCGGGCCGATGCCCATGACGGCGGGGTCGACGCCCTGGTAGGCGAAGCCCACCATGCGCATGCCGACCGGCAGGCCGAGCTCGGCTGCGGTGTCCTCACCGGCGAGCAGTGCTGCGGTGGCACCGTCGTTGAGTCCGGCTGCGTTACCGGCGGTGATGCGTCCGGCCGGGCGGAACGGCGTCTTGAGCTTCGCGAGATCTTCGACGGTGGTTCCGGGGCGCGGCGGCTCGTCTTCGGTGGCCAGACCCCAGCCCGCGGAACTGCGGGTGGCGACGGGGACCAGGGTGTCGGCGATGAAGCCGGCCTTCTTGGCAGCGTCGTACTTGTTCTGGCTGTTGACGGCGTAGGCGTCCGTGCGGTCCTTGGTGATGGTCGGGAACCGGTCGTGCAGGTTCTCGGCGGTGTTACCCATCACGAGGGCGCTCGGGTCGACCAGGCGGTCGGCGAGGAAACGCGGGTTGGGGTCTGCGCCCTCACCCATCGGGTGGTGACCCATGTGCTCGACGCCACCGGCGATCACGACGTCGTACTGGCCGAAGCCGATGCCCGACGCGGTCGTGGTGACGGCGGTCATCGCGCCGGCACACATGCGGTCGATGGCGAATCCTGGAACGGTTTCGGGGAGACCGGCGAGGATCGCAGCGGTGCGGCCGATGGTCAGGCCCTGGTCGCCGGTCTGCGTGGTGGCTGCAACGGCAACTTCGTCGATCCGTGCGGGATCGAGCTGCGGGTTGCGGCGAAGCAGCTCACGAATCGCCTTGACGACGAGATCGTCTGCGCGCGTGTCGGCGTACATGCCTTTCGGGCCGGCCTTGCCGAACGGGGTGCGAATGCCGTCGACGAAGACGACGTTGCGTTGGTTGTTTGTGGATGGAGCCACGCGAATTCCTCCTGATGGAGCTGCCCACCGCACCGAAGGGCGGTGAGACGTTGGTTCGGCGATCACGGCCAGGCGTCCGGCCTCGTATCGAGCGTACTACTGCCCATTACTGACCGGTAACTTAACGTGCCGAATTGCTCCAACCTCACACCGGGGTCAGGTCAGGATTCCGGCTCTTCCACTTCGGGCTCGGCCGGGACCACGGAGTTCAGTGCCTCGGCGAGGACGGGAACGGTCAAAGTGCGTTGCCAGCCACGTGCGCCACCGGAAGTGAGCTTGGTCTCGATCGCAGTCTCGACTTCGGCGATGTCCGAGTCGGGTTCCAGTTTCCAGTCCCAGCACAGGCGCCTGACCAGGTCGGGTTGGAGCAGATTCTCCACGGGCACCGAAACCTCTTTGCTCAGGTCCGACAGTGCTGCGCGCGCCGCGGTCAACCGATCAGCCGCCGCTGGATCCTGGCGGGCCCAGCGACCGGCAGCGGGCGGCCCGACGATGGGCGGGGTTTTCGGCGGAAGCTCGCTGTCGGGGAGCTTGCGCGCGGCTTCCAGTGCATCCATCCAGATACGCGAATAACGGCGTTGACGTGGTCCGCCGAAGACGGGAAGCGAGCGGAGCGCGTCCAACGACCGAGGATCTTTGAGAGCGGCATCGATGATCGCGGAGTCAGGAAGAACCCGACTCGGAGACACGTCGCGCTTGCGTGCGAGATCCTCGCGCGCCTGCCACAGCGCCCGTACCGCCGCCAACTGACGGGTGGTCTTGAGTGAGGTGATGTGCGACGTACGACGCCAGCGGTCCGGTTTGGGCTTGGGCGGGCCGGCCAGACGGATGTACTCGAACTCTTCCTTCGCCCACTCGAGCTTGCCTTGGGATTCGAGTTCGGCTTCCATTGCGTCGCGCAGTTCGAGAAGCACTTCGACGTCGAGGGCGGCGTAGTTCAACCAGGCGTCCGGCAGCGGACGTGTCGACCAGTCCGCAGCCCCGTGACCCTTGCGAAGTTCCACTCGCAGGGTTCGTTCCACGATCGCGGCGAGTCCGACTCGCTCGAACCCGGCCAGTCGTCCGGCCAGTTCGGTGTCGAACAGCTCGGCCGGCGTCAGGCTCAGTTCGGCGAGGCCGGGGAGATCCTGATCGGCAGAGTGCAGCACCCATTGCAACGGGTTGATCACCTCGGCCAACGGCTGCAGGTCTTGCGCTGTCGGAATCGGGTCGAGCAGGAACGATCCTGCTCCTTCGCGTCGAAGCTGGATCAGGTACGCCCGTGCCGAATAGCGGAATCCGGATGCGCGCTCGGCGTCCACGGCGAGCGGGCCGTGGCCGGAGGCCAGCGCGGCCGCGGCGTCGGTGACACCGGCGGCAGTGGTGATGACGTCCGGAACTCCGTCACGCGGAACGAGCAGCGGAACTACGTCGGAGGTGGGCTCGGTTGCATCATCGGTGACTTCGGACATGGTCACTGACTCTACGTCGCAGTCGGGGCCGGGGTTGTCACCTCAGCGTCGAACAGTTCGTCGAGTGCGGCTCCGAAACCTTGCGCGAGCTGGTCCAATTCGGGGGCCAGATCGGAGCAACTGACGATGCCGACGTCGAGTTTTCCGTCGAGAGACATCACAGTCACGTTGAGACCTGCTCCGTGAAAGATCGGGCCGAGCGGGAACATTCCCTTGATCTGGGCACCGAGGAAGTAGAGCGGCACCGGCGGTCCAGGCACATTCGACACGACCAGGTTGGACACGACGGGGTGACGCTCGGCGAGTTTGAGCGACGAGTACACGCGCATGGCGGCGCCGAACACCGCCGGCGAAGCGAACTGCGACCAGTCCTGGAGCATGTTCGCGCCCAGAGCCTCGTTGTGGTTCTTCGAGGTGGCGTTGTAATCGCTGATCGCGTGCAGGCGTTCGACCGGATCGGCGATCTGGGTGCCGAGTTGCGTGAACATGCCCGAGATCTGGTTCGTGCCCGGACGATCGGATTTGCCGTGGACCGACACCGGCACCATGGCGACGAGGGAGTCCTCCGGCAGTTCGTCCCGGTCCTCCAGATACTTACGCAGTGCCCCGGCGCAGAGCGCGAGAACCACGTCGTTGACCTTGACGCCGTGACGGTCCTTGACGGCTTTGACCTTCGCGAGATCGAGTTGGCTGAACGCGACGTTGCGGTGACCGGTGATCGCGCCGTTGAACGAGGTCCGCGGCGCGGTGAACGGAGCAGGCATCGCTTCACCCTTTCGCGCACGCGTCACCCACTTCGGGAGCATGGCGATTCCGCCCGGGACCAGACGGGCAATTCTTGCGGGCCGGGCGATGACGGCCATGAGTCCGCCGATCGCGATGTCCAGCGTTCCCGCGTCGCCCGCACCCTGTGCTGTGGGATCCACGAGCGCCGGTGAATCCGGTTCGAGACTGCACAGCTGAGCCAGGATGTTCGCGCCGGTGACACCGTCGGCAGCGCTGTGATGGATCTTCGACATGACGGCGATCTGTCCGTCGGCAAGTCCCTCGATGACCCACATCTCCCACAGCGGTCGGGAACGATCCAGCGGTTGGCTCGCGATGTGTCCGGCGAGCTCTGCCAGTTCCGCGTGTGTGCCGGGAGCAGGTACCGCGGTCCGATGGCAGTGCCGCTCGATGTCGAAATCGTGATCGTCGACCCACACGGGGTAGTCGAGATTGAGACGGGAATCTTTGAGTTTGCGCCGGAAGGTCGGCATGGTGGCCATTCGCGAGTCCAACTCGCGAAGCAGCTTCCGGTAGTCGTAGCCGCCCGGGATGGTCGTGGGGTCGAGCAGGACAAGTCCACAAACGTGCAATAGCTGGGTCGGTGTTTCCAAGTAGAGGAAGGTCGCGTCGAGTCCGCTGAGACGTTGCATGACTCATTCTAGAACAGGTTCTAGTATTTTTCCGGGGGAATGCTCAAACGAGTGACAGAGTCAGTCGTTCTGCCGCGACAGCGTGGTTATCCCGGCAGGCGGAAGCCCCGCCGCGTACGCGAGAACCTCGCAGAAAGCCTCGACGTGGTGAGCCAATTCGGACGAAGTTGCAGTCCAGGACGCTCGCAACTCCAGTTGATGGGCTCGCGGAGGCCCGGCGATGTCGCCGTACCGCACGGAAGTTGTAGCTGTGACCGTACCGCCCAGGGCCACAAAAGGTTCCGGTCCGGCCTCCAAAGCGTCCACCAGCCAACTCCAGGCTACTTCGGGAAGTAGTGGATCCGCGGCGACGGCTTCGTCGAGATCGGCCTGGATGTACGCCACCAACCGCATGGTGCCGTTCCACGCCTCGTCGCCGTCCGGATCGAACAACAGGATCAGGCGGCCGAAAGCGTCACCTTCGGACTGCTCGGCCACGACGTCGGAGTCCGGGTGGAGAACCTCGGCCCCCACCGCGTGGCTGTACGGAGCGAGGCGCTGCGGCGGGCGGATGGGACCGACCTCTATCTCGGGCCGAACCCGCGCAGCGGTCATCGCCTCCACGGCGGCACGGAACTCGGCCGGGTCGGCTGTCGATCCGGATGTCGTCACAGGTCAGGACGTTAGTCGGGGATGCGGGCGGGGAGGTGGAGGCGCGCCGACCGAGTGTGGCTCGGGTGTGTGGCCGCTCACGAACCGCTCGGGTGTCCGATCCCGAGTGTGGGACGTGGCAGCATTGAGTCGATCGAAGACACACGTTGGCGGAGAGCGCGAGGACTGATGAGCGGGTTGGACAACATGAATTCAGGCATTACCGGGTCGGCGGAATACAGCGCTCGGCGAGTCTTGCCCGACGCACCGTTGCTTGCCGCGGCGACCGGACGCACTCCGAGTCGACGGCCGGTGTGGTTCATGCGTCAGGCCGGGCGTTCGTTGCCGGAGTACCGCGAGATCCGCGCCGGGATCGGCATGTTGGAATCTTGTTTCGATCCGGCGCTGGTCTGTGAGATCACGATGCAGCCGGTGCGCCGTCACGACGTGGACGCGGCAATCCTGTTCTCGGACATCGTCGTTCCACTCAAAGCCGCGGGAATTGATCTCGACATCGTTGCCGGCGTCGGACCGGTGGTCGCCAATCCGATTCGCTCCATCGCCGACGTTGCAGCACTCCCGCGACTGGTTCCCGAAGAGGTAGGCGCAATCGCGCAGGCCGTTCGGCTTCTCACCACCGAGTTGGGCTCCACGCCGCTGATCGGCTTTGCCGGAGCGCCGTTCACTCTGGCGTCGTATCTGGTCGAAGGTGGTCCGAGCCGGAACCACGAGAAGACCAAAGCGCTCATGCACTCCGATCCGAAGACCTGGCACGCGTTGCTCGGAAGTTTGGCCGACACCACGATCTGCTTCCTGCAGGCGCAGCTCAAGGCGGGCGTCGACGCGGTCCAGCTGTTCGACTCGTGGGCCGGCGCGCTCTCGCTGGCCGATTATCGGGAATTTGTCCTGCCGCATTCCGAGCGAGTGTTCGCCGAGGTTGCCGCTGCCGGCGTCCCGCGTATCCACTTCGGTGTCGGCACCGGTGAACTTCTCGGCGCGATGGGGGAGGCAGGCGCCGACGTCGTGGGTGTCGACTGGCGGATTCCGCTCGACGTCGCGGCTGGTCGTGTCGGTCCGGGTAAGGCGCTGCAGGGCAACCTCGATCCCGCCGTACTGTTCGCGGGCCCCGAGGTGATCGATCGTGAGGTGCGCCGGATCGCCGCCGAAGGGGACCGCGCGATCGAGGCCGGTGCCATCGGCCACATCTTCAACCTCGGCCACGGAGTTCTTCCCGACACCGATCCCACGGCGATCACCGCGGCGGTGGAGCTGGTGCACTCGCTGTGACGACCAATCGGCCATCGGTCGCGGTGATCGGAGGAGGAATCTCCGGTCTGGTTGCCGCGTACCGGCTTCGGCGCAGTCTGGGCTCCGAAGCGGACATCACGATCGTCGACGACTCACCGCGGCTGGGCGGGAAGCTGCGAACGATTGATCTGGGCGGTGGCCCGATCGACATCGGTGCCGAGGCTTTCATCGCCCGTCGGCCGGAAGTTCCTGCGCTTCTCGCCGAGCTGGGACTGACCGATCAGATCGTCTATCCCGCGGGCCTGAGTCCGTTGATCTGGTCTCAGGGCTCACTGAATCGGTTGCCGACCGGAACCCTGATGGGAATCCCGGCTTCGGCGGAGTCGGTTCGAGATCTTGTCGACGAGCAGACCCTGGCGCGCATAGCGGCCGAGGCCGGCGTCCCGCTGGAGTGGACCCGCGGTTCCGATTGCAGTGTTGCCGAACTGGTTTCGCAGCGATTCGGTGATCAGGTGGTCAGCCGATCGGTGGATCCGCTTCTCGGTGGGGTGTACTCGGGGCTGGCGGAGACCATCGGCGTGCGTGCAGCTTTGCCGACACTCGCTGCGGCCCTCGATGCGGGCGCTCGGAGCCTCACGGATGCAGTCGCAGCCGCATTGCCGACGCCTGCACCGGGGCCGGTGTTCGGAGCGCTCAGAGACGGGTACGGCATCCTGCTCGATGCGCTGCAGCAGGCCGCCGACGCGACCTTCGTCCGTGGCGAGGCTTCTGGGTTGCGCAGCGACGGGGCTGGTTGGAACGTCGATCCGCTCGGAAGCGTCGACGCGGTGATTCTGGCCGTCCCGGCGCCGCGCGCGGCGGCGCTGTTGGCCGGAGTCGATGCGGATGTTGCGAGTACCGTCGCTCGGATCGAACTGGCGTCGTCCGCGGTGGTGGCGCTCCGGTTGTCCGGGCAGGTCGAACTTCCGCAGAATTCAGGGATCCTGGTAGCCACCGACGCCGACCTGACCGCCAAGGCGTTCACGCTGTCGAGCCGAAAGTGGACACACCTCGCTGATCGCGGTGAGCACCTCGTTCGGGTGTCGTTCGGTCGATTCGGTGCATCGGAGATCGTCGACCGGCCGGATGGTGAGTTGATCGACTTCGCGCGCGCCGATCTCGAGACCGTGACCGGAATCACCGAGGAGCCAGGCGCGACCTTCGTACAGCGGTGGCACGGAGGTCTTCCCCAATACGCCCCAGGTCACACGGAAATCGTGGCTGAAATCGAGTCCGGGATGACGCAGTTCGACGGCCTCGCCCTGGCCGGGTCGTGGCTGCACGGCGTCGGGGTTCCGGCGTGTGTCGCAGTCGGCACGACGGCGGCTACACGGATATTCGAGCGAGTGGCACGATAGACCCATGGCACGCCTTGATTTCGACAAACTGAACTCTGAAATCCGTTACCTCATGTTCTCCGTGTTCCAGGTGGAACCCGGTGTGCTGGGCGATGATCGGGAAGCTGCGGTCAAGGACGCCCGCTTGTTCTTCGAGGGTCTCGAAGACAAGGGCGTCGTGGTTCGCGGGATCTACGACGTCGCCGGCCTGCGCGCCGACGCGGACTTCATGATCTGGACCCACGCGGCCACCATCGAGGAACTGCAGGCCGCGTACGCGGATTTCCGTCGCACCACCGTCCTCGGACAGGCCAGTGCTCCCATCTGGAGCAACTCGGCGGTGCACCGCCCCGCGGAGTTCAACAAGAGCCACGTGCCCTCGTTCATCGCGGGTGAGGATCCGGGCGACTACATCTGCGTCTACCCGTTCGTCCGCTCGTACGAGTGGTACCTGCTCCCCGACGAGGAGCGTCGCAAGATGCTCGCCGATCACGGTATGGCTGCTCGTTCGTACAAGGACGTTCGCGCCAACACGGTCCCGGCCTTCGCCCTGGGGGACTACGAGTGGATTCTCGCGTTCGAAGCACCCGAGCTCATTCGTATCGTCGATCTGATGCGCGATCTACGTGCCACCGAAGCTCGCTTGCACGTTCGCGAAGAGGTGCCGTTCTTCACCGGCCCGCGCGTGGACATCGAGAAGCTGGTCCTTTCCCTTCCCTGATCTGCTTCGAAAGTAGTTTCTGTGACAACTGCACCGAACCGGCGTCGTCAACACATGTCCCATTGGGGAATGTTCACCGCCGAATCGGTCGCCGGCGAGGTGACCGCCGTGCATCCGTACGAGGGTGATGCGAATCCTTCGCCGATGCTCGGGAACCTCGCCGGTTCGGTGCGCAGTCGGGCTCGTGTTTCGGGCCCGGCGGTGCGTCGGGGTTGGCTCGAGAACGGGCCGGGTCCCAGCGACCGACGTGGAGCCGACGAATTCGTCTCGGTCTCCTGGGACGAACTGACCGAACTCCTCTCGCGTGAACTGCGTCGCGTGGTCGACGCGCACGGAAACAACGCGATCTTCGGCGGCTCGTACGGCTGGGCCAGCGCCGGCCGATTCCATCACGCGCAGAGCCAAGTTCACCGATTTCTGAATCAGCTGGGTGGATACACCAAGTCAGTTCACAGCTACTCGCTCGGTGCCACCGGCGTCATCATGCCGCGTGTGGTCGGAACGCACTGGAAGTTGTTCGCGCGCTCCACGTCGTGGGACGTCATCGCGAAGCACTCCGATCTCCTCGTCTCGTTCGGAGGAGTGCCGATCAAGAACACCGGAGTCAATGCCGGTGGTACGAGCGATCATCCGACGCGCGGGGCGCTCGACGCGTTTCGTGCCCGCGGCGGAAAGATCGTCTCCTTCAGTCCGTTGCGTGACGACGTCGAGGGTGACTGCGAGTGGATCGCACCCGTTCCGGGAACCGACGTTGCAATCATGCTTGCCCTGGCGTTTGTCCTGGCGTCGGAGGACCTGCACGATCGCGATTTCCTGGGCCGTTTCTGCGTCGGTTACGAACGCTTCGAGGACTACCTGCTCGGACGTTCCGACGGTGTACCGAAGGATCCGCGCTGGGCGCAGAAGATCTCCGGTGTGTCGGCGGAGTTCATCACCGACCTGGCTCGGAGAATGGCGTCTGGCCGGACGCTGGTGACCGTCACGTGGTCGTTGCAACGCATCAAACACGGTGAACAGGCACCGTGGATGGGCGTGACACTCGCAGCGATGCTCGGCCAATTCGGGCTTCCGGGTGGAGGTTTCGGGCACGGCTACGGTTCGATGAACGAGCCGGGTCTGGCTCCGGTGCCGTATCCCTTGCCGACCTTCTCGCAAGGTGTGAATCCGGTGTCGGATTTCATTCCGGTAGCCGCGATTTCCGACCTGCTGCTTTCGCCCGGGGAGGAGTTCGATTACGACGGCCGGCGCTTGACCTATCCCGACATCCGGTTGGTCTACTGGGCCGGTGGCAATCCGTTTCACCACCATCAGGATCTCCCGAGGCTGCGACGGGCATTTGCGCGTCCGGACACGATCGTCGTTCACGATCCGTACTGGACGCCGATGGCCCGCAACGCCGACATCGTTGTCCCGTCGACCACCTCGCTCGAACGAAATGACCTGAGCTGCACTCGAAACGACCCGCTTCTGGTCGCGATGCAGCAGGTCGTTCCACCTTTCGAGAACTCGCGTGACGACTACGACACGTTTGCCGCTCTCGCTTCTGCGCTCGGATTCGGGGAACAGTTCACCGAGGGGCGATCCTCACAGGAGTGGATCGAGCATCTCTACGGTCAATGGCGGCCGTTCGTCGATGCAGACGGCGGCAACACACCGACGTTCGAGGACTTCTGGGCAGAAGGGCACTACCGGATGCGAACCGAAGACAACCTCGTGCTCTTCGGTGACTTCCGTGAGAATCCCGAGAAATATCCGCTCTCGACTCCGAGTGGGAAGATCGAGATCTTCTCCGAGACCATCGAGTCCTTCGGCTACGACGACTGCGCCGGCCATCCGCGCTGGTACGAGCCCGACGAGTGGCTGGGTGGACCGCGAGCCTCGCAATTCCCGCTTCACTTGATCGCCAATCAGCCCAAGACGCGTCTGCACAGCCAACTCGATCACGGCGCTGCGAGCCAGGCGTCGAAGATTCAGGGACGCGAGCCGATTCGTATGCACCCCGATGCAGCGGCCGCGCGCGGCGTCTCGGCAGGAGACGTGGTGCGGGTGTTCAACGATCGCGGAGCGTGCCTTGCTGGTGTGATCGTCGACTCGGACTTGCGGAGCGACGTCGTCCAACTTTCCACCGGTGCCTGGTACGACCCGCTCGATCCTGCCGATCCCGACTCTCTGTGTGTGCACGGCAATCCCAACGTTCTGACACCGGACGTCGGCACGTCGTCACTCTCGCACGGGTGCACCGGCCAGCACGTTCTGGTGCAGATCGAGAAATTCGACGGGGCCCTGCCGCCGGTCAAGGCATTCGATCCGCCCGTGCTTCGTTCACGCTGACGGAACCGATCGGCCACCTCTCGCGTCGAACCTCGTGAGCGCCTGAATCAGGTGTCACGATCTATCGAAGGTGGGGGCCATCGTGAGTGCAGCGGATGTTGGTTCGATGCGGGGGCAAGTCGAAGTACTTCGGGCTCAGATCGATTCGATGCAGCACGTTCTGTTGGAGCGGACTCGATCGCTGGCGGACTTGCAGGAGAGGATCGCTCGAGCGACGGCGAGCGCGCGTTCGAGTGACGGCAGCGTGGAAATCGTCGTCGACGCCTCGGGGGCGGTGGTGGGAGTCGATCTCTCGGGGAGTTCTTACGCCAAGCATTCGCCGGCAGCGTTGGGGAATCTGATCCTGGCTACGGCCGCGTCTGCGGCAGAAGACATACGCCGACAGGTTGCCGAGATGACGAAGCCGCTCACGGAGGCGGCCGGAATCGACTTGCCGGATCTGGTTCCGGGCGTGCTCGGATTGCGCGAGATTCTCGAACCTCGTCCGAGCTCCACACCGGCTTCCTGCGACGAGAACTGGGACCGCACCGTTCTGAGGAGCTCCGGCAATGTCTGAACTGGGCGTGAATGTGGCCGCGATGAAAAGTGCTGCACCAGCCTTCGCGGTGGTCGCTGCCGATCTCGACGAGGCGCGGAGCGCTCTCGACGCAGTGGTCGCCGCCGAAGAGGGTTGCTGGGGCACTGACCAGTTCGGATCCGCATTCTCAGGCGCATATGTTCCCGGTGCGGAGTCAGCAGTCGGTGGGATGACACTGGTCGCGGGCGCGCTCCGCGAATTGACCGCCACGCTGATCGAGATCACCGATCGTTTCGAATCGATCGACACCTCGCTTGCCGACGACATGGCGGGTGGGCTCTGATGGGACTCGAGATTCCCGGCTGGTTACAGGCGGTTGCGTCGGTCGCGGTGGGCAGTGACTGGCCGCAAGGAGACGAAACGGCACTGTGGAGGTTGGGTGATGCCTGGTCAGGTGCGGCCGATCGGATCGAGGCTTCGGCCGCTGCCGGTGGTTACGGATTGCAGGCAGTACTGGCATCGATCGACGGTCGAGCCGGCGACTCGTTGTCTCGGTATTGGTCCGAGGCCGGGGGAGTTGCGGAGGTCTTCGAGCGGTTGTCCTCTGCCGCGGCCGAACTGGGTCAGTCATGCACCGATACCGGCACGGACATCGAGTACACCAAACTGTCGATCCTCGCGGCGCTGGGCGCACTGGCGCTCGAGATTGCCGCCATGGTGGCGGCTGCTGTCCCGACACTGGGTGTCAGTACCGCCGGGGTCGTGGCGGCTGAGGTCGCAACAACACTCACGGTCCGAATGTTGTTGCAGCAATTGTTGATACGAGTGATCGAGGCTGCGGCAGTGGAAGCTGCCGCTGCCGTCTTCTCCGGCCTCGCCATTCAACTCGGGCAGATGACGATGGATCATCGCCAGTCGATCGACGGTGGCAAGGTCGTGACCGAGGGGCGCGACGGTTTCATCAAGGGACTTGCGAACGGAGGGTTGAAGACGACGCCGGATCGTGTCGGCCCTGACCCGAACCCGCTCCCGACCGGTTCGAGAGTGCAGGAGATCGCGCGGGGCGCCTTCGACGACGCGGTGTCGGGAGCGTCCGCTGCGATCGTGACGAAGGAAGTCACGGGCGGCGACGCCTCGTTGACTGACATCACTTCCGGCGCGATCGGTGGCGGGATCGGTTCCGTCAAAGACGGACTTGTCGCTCGCAACGAGGACCTGAATGCGGCCGGTCTGAGCCCGACTGCGCTGAACTGGGACTTCTGAGTGGAAAGTCTCGAATCGTGGGCTACCAGTGACACGGGGTAGCCCACGACCTGGCTACTGAGCGGGCTTGAGGACCAGCGAGATCGAGTTGATGCAGTACCGCTGATCGGTCGGCGTCGGGTACCCCTCACCCTCGAAGACGTGACCGAGGTGGCTGTGGCACTTCTTGCAGATGACCTCGACGCGGCGCATCCCGAGTGAGCTGTCTTCCTTCAGGATCACGGCATCCGAATCCGCCGGATCGAAGAAGGACGGCCACCCGCAGTGCGATTCGAACTTCTCGGTGCTACGGAACAGTTCGGCTCCGCAGGCCCGGCAGGAGTAGACACCTTCCGTGGTGGTGTCGGTGTACTCGCCGACGAAGGGGCGTTCGGTGCCGGCTTGGCGCAGGACGGCGAACTCCTCCGGCGTCAGTTTTTCGCGCCACTCGCTCTCGGTGTACGTGACCTCAGGTGTGCTGTCGATGCCATCGTGTGAAGAACTCATGCCTCCACGCTAATGCTTTGTCGCCGTTTCGGCTTCGTGGGCAGGTGAGACGGCATCGAGTGGGGGATCGAGGAGGTACGCGGGATCGATTCCCCGATCCAAACGGCCCTCTCGACGCGCGACCAGATACCGGTATCCGAGGACACAGAAGATCACGATCAGCAGAAGGCTCCAGCCGAGGGTGCTCTTGGTGTATTCGGCCGCCCGGCCGAAGGTCGGCCAGCGGTTCGACCACCAGCTGTCGAACGTCATGAAGCCGTAGACCGCAAGCCACGCCGGCCAGTTCCGCATGACCGAGTTCTTGAGTACCACGGACATCAGGAGCGGGAGCAGCATCATCGAGTAGTACATCTGGCCGAGCGAGGGCAGCAGGAACGACGCGGTCATGATCACACCGGTCGCGGTGGTGAGGAAGAAGAGTTCGTCGTTGCGGTAGTAGCGGTACAGAAGCCACAGAGAGACGACGACCATAGCGGCCAACACGACGCGCAAGAGCAGGATCAACCATTCGGGCAGACCGAAGTAAGCGCCGTTTCCGACAATCGAACTGTTGAAGTAGTCACGAGATTCGAGCAGGTACGGCACGGTGCGGCGGACGAAGTCCATCGGATCCGACGCCAGCGGCCATGCCACGACCGTGAGAATGAACGGCATGCCCAGGGCGGTGACCAACACCTTCCACTGACCGCGAACGAGTGGCAGCAGGAGCAGCGGCGCGAGAGTGGGTTTCACTGCGATGGTGAGACCGATCGCGGCGCCGGCCCACAGATCCTTCTTGCGCATCAGCAACAGGAGGAAGGCAACTTCGCCGAGCAGGACGAGGCCGTTGATGTTGGTGAACACCAACGTGTTGGTGACCGTCTCCGACATGAACGCGCCGAGCACCAGAATCGGCGCCGCGATGGAACTGATCGTCAGGTCGAACAAGCGCAACAGCAGGTAGAGAGCCACGAGAATGGCGACGGCATTGACACCGATGAACAGCCACCGTGAGCGCTCGGGATCGAGGATCGCCAGGGGGGCCATCAACAAGGAACCCGATGGCGGGTACAGGTAATGGGGGTCTACGGAGTTGAAATCTGCGGTGTAGACGTCGCGCCCGTTCCAGAACGCCAGCGCGGCGTTGTAGACCGGTCGGAAGTCATCGGTGATGGCGCCGTTGACTGCTGTGATGATGACACGATTGAGCACTGTCATCACGGCGATCGGCCACAAAACGAAGTTGACGACTTGTTGGGTTGTCCGCCCGGTACGCGGCTCGAGCTGTCGAAGGAACACTTCGGCACGGTACACCGGAGCAGGGTGTGATCGGGGGATGCACCCCTTTTCGGTCGTGGTGGACGAGCGCCCGAGTCAGGCCGGGCACACGCTTCCGTTACTGGGCAGGGAGGCGTCGCTGAGGTAGAGGCGCATCGCCTGTTGAGCGCAGGTGGATTGTGCCGCGGGGTGACCCGCACCTTGCCAGTCCAGAGTTGCGAAGCGCGATCCTGCATTGGTCACGACGCCGGTGACGGTCGAGAGTCCGGAGTTCCCGACGGCCGGGTCACCCTGCCCGCTCAGCACGAGGACTGGGGGCTTCAACTGATTCGGCAGGGGGGAGTTGGCGGTCGACGGCCAGCTGGCGCACGCCAGCAACCCGAGCGCGGCTTCTCGCCCGAACACCGGATAGTTGGTGCCCCAGGTGTCCGCAAGCTCGCGCGCACGCCCGATGCCCGGCCATTGCATGCCGTCGGTGCACCGTCCGATGAACTGGCCGTCGCCGTCCACCTCGTTCTCCGCCCGGGCGGCGCGTTCTCGAATCGGCGAAGCGTTGCCGGTACCGAGCGCGGACAGAGCGTCGGACAGTGAGCGGGTCTCCTGCTCACGGTTGGTTCCGGCAGTCCACAGGCTGGCCGAAATCGCGTTCGACACCGCAGCGGCGGACAGCGGCTGGAATTCATCGGCCCGAGCGCGCTCCATCAGGTCCGTGACCGCTTTCTTCGGATCAGGTCCGAGAGAGCACCCCAACGCCACACATCGCTGAGCGAATGCGGTCAACGCCGCTTCCTCGCCCTGCACGCGGCTCTCGGCCTCGGTGGCAGCGTCGGTGGCCACCGGAGCGGGAGAATCGAGGATCAACCTCGCGAGGTTCTCGGGGTGGGCTGCCGCGTAGCTCAGCGCGATGTCCGAGCCGGACCCTGCCGACCACAGAGCGATCGTCTCGACGCCCCACCGCGTACGTAGAGCGTCGATGTCCTCGGCAGCGGAGTCCGCGCCGAACTTCAGTTCTTGAGGGTCGAGGTAGTCGGTGCAGGCAATGGTGGCGTCGTGACCGAGAGCGGCGACCGCATCGGCGGCGTCACCGGTGGAATCCGCGTCGAACTGGCCCAGATCGTGAAGGCCACGCCGAATTTCCGGCGTCATGCAGTCGATTGCGGTGGACCTGTCGATTCCGCGTCGATCGAGGGCAACCACGGGATGTTCGGCGAGAACCGTGTTCAAGCCGGATGCGGCGAGCATGGCCAGAGAGTTTCCCGACGAACGATCGGTGCCCGATGTGAACACGATCGGATACGCGTCGGCAGGCGTCGACGAGGTCCGAGCGCGGGTCAAGCCGGCAGTGAAGTTGCCGTCGATGGCGCCGGTCACGTCGATGGGGGCATTGAATTCCGCGCATTCGAGAATGACGCCGGCGCTCGACGCCGCGAGAGCCTGGTCGGCGAGTGACGTGCCGGTGCAGTCTCGCCACGGTATGTCATCGGTCGGGACGCCAGGGTCAACCGG
This sequence comes from Rhodococcus sp. RCBS9, assembly GCF_029457415.1. NCBI lineage: Bacteria > Bacillati > Actinomycetota > Actinomycetes > Mycobacteriales > Nocardiaceae > Rhodococcus > Rhodococcus sp. RCBS9. Next base: position 5,562,351 of record NZ_CP120422.1, read on the forward strand.
CGGCGCATCGGGCGACGGTCCCTCGCTCTGGGCAGGGCTGCCGTCGGTGCGGCCTTCGACCGCGACGGCGGGCCGAAGCGACGGACCGGCGCCGCACGCACAACACGTCGCGAGGACGACGGCCATCAAAGCAACTCTGCGCATGCCGACCAGAGTGCCAGGTTCACCGACGTGGCTGCTGACGAACCCATCGAGTGAGGATCGTGCCGTCCGTATCACCGAGAATGTGCGCGGGACGCATGGCTGTGGGCATTGCGTTGGGGGAGAGGGAGATTCGGCCGACTTTGCTCCCCACCAGTTGAGGTGACGTGGTGATGCAGAGTTCGTCGACGGCATTGTCCTCGATCAACTGCCCGAAAAGTGATGGTCCGCCCTCGCACAGCACGCGACGGAGCTTGCGAGCCGACAAGGCCCTGTCGATGTCGCCGCTGGTGACGTTCGGTGAGTCCGTCACCTCCACCTGCGCTCCGGCAGATCTCAGCGCCGAAATTGCCGCGGAGTCCGCGTCGCGACCGACAACAAGGATCGGTGGAACTTCGGTATCGCGAAGGAGTCGGCTTTCGGGGTCGATCGACGCGTGCGCCGAGACGACGAGGATCGGTGGGACCGGAGCGAGGCCGTCGGCAGTGCGACGCGCCCGGGCTTCGTCCGAGACCTGCACACCCCCGTAGTTCTCGGCTCGCGCTGTGCCTGCGCCGACCACGACGACGTCACAAAGTTCGCGCAAGATCCCGAATACCGACTTGTCTGCCGGTGTGCCCAGTCCACCGCTCACTCCGTCGACGGCGACGCACCCGTCGATGCTGGAAACGAAGTTCACGCGCATCCAGGGTTGCGAGAGGTTCTCCGGATAGGCGTACAAGCCGCGGAGTTCGTCGTCGTGGCCTGGTGTGAAGTAGGTCGCAATATCCATACGGTGCACATGAGAGATCACATCACGTAGATACCCTTGACGGATGCATGAACGTCTTGTCGATCGCAGCCCGGTGGTACCCGCCGATCAACTGGTAGCTCAAATGGTGCCTCCCGCAATGTTCGACGAGGTGAGTTTTGCGTCCTACATTCCTGATCCGAAGGAACCGAGCCAGGCAGCTGCTGTCGCCAAGGCCGAGGAATTCTCCAAGCGCGTCACCAAGATCCGTAGTGGTGGACGCCGCGGACTGTTCGGCAAGAAGACCCAGGCGACCGGCGCCGGCCTGTACCTCGACGGCGGGTTCGGTGTCGGTAAGACTCACTTGCTGGCGTCGATCTTCCACAGCGTTCCGTCGCCGAAGGCTTTCGGAACCTTCGTCGAGCTGACACACGTCGTCGGCGCTCTCGGCTTCAACAAGGCGGTCGAAGCGCTCGCCGACCACAGCGTTCTCTGCATCGACGAGTTCGAGCTCGACGATCCGGGCGACACCATGCTCGTATCCCGCCTCCTCTCGGAGCTTTCCGCGCGCGGCGTGTCCATCGTCGCGACGTCGAACACGCTTCCCGGCCAGCTCGGGGAGGGTCGCTTCGCCGCCCAGGACTTCCTGCGCGAGATCAAGAAGCTCGGCTCGATCTTCGAGACGATTCGCGTCGACGGCCCCGACTACCGTCACCGCGATCTCCCGCCCGCACCCGAGCCCGTCTCCTCGGAGGAGTTGGTCTCTCGGGCCGACGCCATCGACGGCGCCACGCTCGACAACTTCGACGAGCTGTGCAAGCACCTCAGCACCCTGCACCCGTCGCGGTACAACAAGCTGGTCGAGGGTGTGAAGGCCGTGTTCATCGACGGTGTCCACCCGGCAACGGATCAGTCCGTTGCACTGCGCATCGTGGTTCTCGCCGACCGCCTGTACGACGCGAGCATCCCGGTCACCGTTTCCGGCGCACGCCTCGACGAGATCTTCACCCCCGAGATGCTCGCCGGTGGGTACAAGAAGAAGTACTTGCGCGCGACCTCGCGCCTGCTCGCACTTTCTCGTTTCGAGGTCGCGGCCGGCTAGTCTGCACGCCTGTCAGCTGACGGGGCGCTCCATCACGAAATCGTGGTGGAGTTGTGCGCCCACGAGGAAAGTCTTCGTGCCGACCTGTGTGAAACCGTGCTTTGCGTAGAACTTCTGGGCGCGCAGGTTCTCCTGATTGACGCCCAGCCAGATCCCGGCACTTCCACTGCGTCGTGCGTGGTCGACAACCGCGTCCATCAAGGATGCTGCCGCGCCGGTTCCGTGGTTACCCGGAAGCACGTACAACTTGCTCAGTTCTGTTGTCGGGCGAAGTGTCACAGCAGCTTTGACGTCCGGGTCGGCGGGCTCGTCGTCGACAAGCATCGCGTAGCCGACGATCGAACCGTCGCGAATGACCTTGAGAACGGTTCGCGTCGGATCGGTCAGGTACTCGGAGAACTTGTCGACGGAGAGAACGTTGTCGATGAAGGCACTGATGTCGTCGTCCGACGCGTCCGGCGGACACGCCAGTGGAAATGTCACCGCTGCCACGTCGGCGATTGCTTCGGAATCCCAGATCCCGGCCCGGTCAACGGTGATCGTCACGTCAGTTTCTGCCTCTCGCGCACACAATTCGGTCGATCAAGTACACCACTTTCCTCGGGCGCAATGCTCAAGCGGCGTTCTCGGCGACCGGAGTTGTGGCTCGTTTCGGTGCGAACGCGGGAGCAAGAACTATCAAGATCGCGCAGAACGCCAGCGGAATCAGGAACCCGATTCGAAGGTCACTGAAGGCAGCGACCGCGCCGACGATGCCGCCGCCGACGACTGTGCCGACGTAGTTGAAGAGGTTGATGCGTGCGATCACCGCATCGACCTGATCCGGGGGAGCCATCCTGCCGGCAGCGCTGAAGCAGATCGGAGCGATCACCGGTACCCCGAGCCCGACGATGAGGAACCCGGCGATGGCAACGGCGGGAGATTGCGCGAGGACGACAACTGTCATACCGACTACGCCGATGAGAGAGCCGATCCGCACGACGGTGGTCTCACCGAATTTCCCGACCCAGTAGTCCCCGGTCAGTCGTGCGACAAGTGCCGCGATCTGATACGCCGCCACGGAAAGGGCAGCGGTCCCGGCGTCGGCGAGCAGTTCGTCCTTGACGTACAGAGTCGACCAGTTTCCGACGCTGAAGTCGACCGCGTAGAACAATGCCATCGCGACGCCGAGGAGGACGAAGGCGCGGGTGGGTACCGCGAATTTCGCGGTGCTCGTGATGTTTGCCTCGGCAACCGGAGACTCGGACCGATCGAGCAGTTGCGGGCCGAAGGCCAGAAGCATCAGTCCGACAACAACTCCAGCGATCACCTGCGTGACGCGGATCGAAATGTCGAGGCCTGCGGTAGCAGAGATGAACAGGGCGCCGACAATCGCTCCGACGCTCCAGGAAGCATGGAACGAGGAGAGGATGAAGCGGCCCTTGGCGTGTTGGATCGAGACTGCCTGCATGTTGGCGGCCGCGTCGACCATGCCGAGTCCGATGCCGTAGATCGCCAGGAAGACGAAGAACATCGCTGCGTTGGGCGCAATTCCGGTTGCCCCGCCGAAGACTGCGATGACGGCGAGCCCAGTTCGCAGGGTCATCTTGCTCGACGTTCTCACGGCCAGCATCTCGGCGAGCACGCTGCCGAGCCCGGCGATGACGGACACGGTGACAACCGCAACCACAACCAGTGTCTCGCTCAGCTCGAACAAGTCCTTGTACTGCGGCAGCTGCGTCAGAATGGCGGCGAGCAGAAATCCTTGAAGTCCGAAGGCCACCGAAGTGGCGATCCGAGCCCTCGTCAGGGTGCGGGTGTTATCCGTCATCAAGCAGGGCCTTTGTCTCGTTCGTTCGGTTAGGCCGAACGGTACTGGATCTTGATACTGGTCGAGTGTCCAACAAAGCTGCGTGTTTTGCACGGTTCTTTGATTAACTGACCGACATGACTCGGCAGCCGACACCAGAATTTCCGACTTCCTTCGTCTGGGGAACCGCCACTGCGGCCTATCAAATCGAAGGAGCTGTGGCCGAAGACGGTCGCGGACCGTCGATCTGGGACGAGTTCTGTGACCGTCCCGGTGTTGTCGTCGGGGGCGACACCGGGACGGTCGCTGCCGATCATTATCACCGCTGGGAGTCGGACATCGAGCTGATGAATCAGCTCGGGCTCGACGCTTATCGGCTGTCTCTGTCGTGGTCGCGCATTCTGCCCACCGGATCGGGGGCAGTGAATGCGAAGGGGCTCGACTTCTACGACCGCCTGATCGACCGACTGTGTTCGGCGGGAATTACTGCCGCTGTCACGCTCTTTCACTGGGATCTGCCCCTTGCCTTGCAGGAGCAGGGCGGCTGGATGAACCGCGACACCTCGTATCGGCTGGGGGAGTATGCGCAGGTCGTCGGCGAGCGGCTGTCGGATCGGGTCGGAATGTGGATGCCGCTCAACGAACCAGTTGTGCACACGCTTTACGGGCATGCCCTCGGAGTTCACGCCCCCGGACTGGCCTTGGGGTTCGAGGCTTTCCAAGCCGCACATCACCAGCTGCTCGGGCATGGCCTCGCTGTCGAAGCGCTTCGGGCAACCGGATGCACGAACATCGGAATCGCCTCGAACCATGCTCCGGTGCGTGCCGCTTCGGATTCGCCGGAAGACGTGATGGCTGCCGACATCTACGACCACGTCGTCAATTGGATGTTCGCCGACCCGGTTCTGGTCGGGAAGTACCCGGCCGACGAATTCGCTCAGCTGCTCAGCGGTCCTGTCGACGAGGACTTGAAAATCATCGGGGCGCCGCTCGACTGGTACGGGATCAACTACTACGAGCCGACGATGATTGCTGCTCCGGTGGAAGGCCAGGGGACCGAAGGTGTGCTCGAAGTCGACCTGCCCCCGGGCCTGCCCTTTGCCCCTGTCGCGATTACCGGTTATCCCACAACCGATTTCGGTTGGCCGATCGTTCCCGAGGGGCTGGGCGAGATCTTGCGGACGTTCCACGCCCGCTTCGGTGACGCACTGCCGCCGATCTACATCACCGAAAGCGGATGTTCATTCCACGACGCCCCGGATGCCGCAGGCGTCGTCGACGACGAAGCACGAATCGACTACCACGATGCGCACCTTCGCGCCCTCCGATCGGCAATGGACGACGGTGTCGACGTCCGCGGTTATTTTGTGTGGTCACTTCTCGACAACTTCGAATGGGCTGCGGGATACAAGGAGCGATTCGGCCTGGTGCACGTCGATTTCGACACCCAGAAGCGCACTCCGAAGACCTCGTTCGAGTGGTATCGCGCCCTCATCGCCGAGCACAAAGCGGCTCAGGTCTGACCTGTGCGGAGGCGGTCTGGGTTGCATTCTCGAACCGGGCCGCCTAGCCTCGTCTCTCATGAAGCGAATTCTCGTAGTAAGCCGCCGTAGCGGGGTCTGAATCGGACCGACCCCTCGCTGCGGGTCGTCTTGCTACCAGTTGGTCCTCCACTTCATTCCAGGAAGACCACGATCATGACTTACAACTTCGCTTTCGCTTCTGATTCTTCTTCTGCTGCTGATCCCTTCGCGGCGCGTCACGGCAAATCTCTGCCCGCCGGCTTGCGTGCCGAATGCTCAGCGATGTCGTGGACCGAGTTCGAGTCCACGTATGCGGCTATGAGCGGCCCGATCCGTCTGGGTGCGTGGTCCTCCGAGAAGATTGCGCCGGGTCGTTGGACCTTCGAAGCGACTCTCGGTCTGGGGGAGCGTATCCAGAAAGCGTCCGCCACCTCGACCGGCGCGATCTCGGCCATGACGTCGATGCTGCACGACGCGGGAATCTCGCTCGAGATCCTGTCTTTCCATCAGCACCAGATCGGCCACCGCACTGCGACGTTCATCTTCACCGAGTGCGACGGCCGTCGGAGCTGGGCGATGGGTATTGCGGAGTCGTCGACGGAGTCCTCGCTGCGCGCGATGACTTCGGCAGCGAACCGCTTCTCTCACTGAGCAGTTACAACAATCTGATCAGCTACATCAACCGCAGTACTGACGTGGATTCCCGAGGGGGCTTGCGTCAGTACTGCGGCCCGTGTGTTCGGCGCTCGAACGCAAAAAGCCGGAACCCTGAGGTTCCGGCTTCTTGCATTCTCAAATGGTGCGCGATACTGGGATTGAACCAGTGACCTCTTCCGTGTCAGGGAAGCGCTCTCCCGCTGAGCTAATCGCGCGGGTTCTGGAGAAAAATGGAGCGGACGACGGGATTCGAACCCGCGACCCCAACCTTGGCAAGGTTGTGCGCTACCAGCTGCGCCACGTCCGCATGAGCAATGAACTCCGTTACCGGAACTCAGTACTTTTCTAACTTATCAGACCTGCAAGCAGGTCTTGACCATCAGGCCCTAGGGCCTGACGTGGTGCGCGATACTGGGATTGAACCAGTGACCTCTTCCGTGTCAGGGAAGCGCTCTCCCGCTGAGCTAATCGCGCGAGGTGGAGACGGGAATCGAACCCGTGTGCACGGCTTTGCAGGCCGTTGCCTCACCACTCGGCCACTCCACCGTAAAAGGTTGAGTCACACCTCTCGAGCGGACGACGGGATTCGAACCCGCGACCCCAACCTTGGCAAGGTTGTGCGCTACCAGCTGCGCCACGTCCGCATCGCACCGTGTTGCTTGGGGAGCTGCTCGCTCTCCTCGGTGCGTTGGAAACATTAGCCGACCGTGTCGGATACACACAAATCACCAGCTCAGTGGCGTGTTCGGAGTCGAATCGGCCCGTCGCGCGCGTTGCAACTGTCCGTCTTGGCGATGAATACGGTCTGAAATCAGTTCGAATTCGTAGATTTCGGAGCGGCCTGGAGCAAAACGAATGCCAACCTGGTGATTCGTATTCATCGCGCAGCCGTGTTAATGTTCCAACTCGTTCGAGCGCATGCGTTCGTACGACTTACGGTCCCGTGGCTCAGTGGGAGAGCGTCCGCTTCACACGCGGAAGGTCGCTGGTTCGATCCCAGCCGGGACCACAGAAAAACACTGAAGGCGTTCCCGATCATCGGGGACGCCTTCAGTCGTTTGAGAGCACAGCTGTTCGAGGGCACGGTTATTTCGGGATGCAGACCGTCGTCGCAGGTCGCCGGGCGATGATTTCGGTAGCCTGGTCGAAGAGACATTTCGCGACCGAAAAGGTGACTGCTTTGAGTACCGAAAAGGTCGATTCTTCCGTCGACGATTCAGACCTGTCCGTCTTCCAGGACGCAGAGTCCCGCTGGGAGCGGTGGCGCGCGGGAATCGCCGCGCGGCCCACCCTCAATCTTGCGTACCGCATCGGCGTCGGAGTCGTGGGCACGATCGTGTTCGCCGCCGGCATCGTGGCTATTCCGTACCCCGGGCCCGGTTGGCTCATCGTTTTCGCCGGCCTCGGCATCCTGGCGTCGGAGTTCGCGTGGGCACATCGACTCCTTCATTTCGCGAAGGCTCGATACGACCGGTTCATGGAATGGTTCGGCAAGCAGTCGCTGTTCGTCAAAGGGTTGGGCGTTCTGTTCACCACAGTGATCGTCTTGGCGACTTTGTGGGTGCTCGGCACTTTCGGCCTGATCGGGACATGGGTGGGCCTGGACTACTCGTGGCTCGAGTCGCCGCTGTGAGTTGAACGCGGCCCGGTTTCCTTCACTCGGTTGTCTCACCATGTCGGTAGGGCCGATAACATGATCGTGCGCGTGCTCGTAGTGGGTACGACGCCTGTCTAACTTGTCGCAATACCTTTAGGAGCACATCGCCGTGACCAGTCCCGCGCCAGAGCACTCAGCCGCCCCACTTCGGGTGCCCGCGGGGACGACCGCCGGGACTGCAGTGCGCGAAGCCGGATACCCCACGAAGGGGCCCGACGTGATCGTCGTTGTCCGCGATGGCGAGGGAACGCTCAAGGATCTGTCGTGGACACCTGAGGTCGATGTCGACGTCGAGCCGGTGGCAGCATCCACCGAAGACGGCCGCAGCGTCATCCGGCACTCCGCGGCCCACGTCCTCGCGCAGGCGGTTCAGAAAGAATTCCCCGACGCGAAGCTCGGCATCGGTCCGCCGATCAAGGACGGCTTCTACTACGACTTCGCGGTGGACCGCCCGTTCACTCCGGAGGATCTGGCCAAGCTCGAAAAGCGTATGAAGCAGATCATCAAGGGATCACAGCGCTTTTCGCGTCGAGTGGTCGATTCGATCGAAGACGCTCGGGTCGAGTTGGCCGACGAGCCGTTCAAGCTCGAATTGATCGACGACAAGTCCGGTATCGACGATCCCGAGATCATGGAGGTGGGCGGCAACGAGCTGACCATCTACGACAATCTCGATCCTCGTACCGGCGACAAGATCTGGTCCGATCTGTGCCGCGGCCCGCACATTCCGACCACCAAGCACATCCCGGCCTTCAAGTTGACCCGAAGCTCCGCCGCCTACTGGCGTGGCAACCAGGACAACGCCGATCTTCAGCGTGTCTACGGCACCGCGTGGGAGTCCACCGAGGCTCAGGACGAATACCTCGAACTGCTCGCCGAGGCCGAGCGTCGTGATCACCGCAAGCTCGGTACCGAACTGGACCTCTTCAGCTTCCCCGACGAGCTCGGTTCGGGTCTGCCGGTGTTCCATCCCAAGGGCGGCATCATCCGCACCGAGATGGAGAACTACTCGCGCAGCCGTCACATCGAGGCGGGCTACGAGTTCGTCAACACTCCGCACATCACCAAGGGGCATCTGTACGAGGTTTCCGGTCACCTCGACTGGTACCGCGACGGCATGTTCCCGGCGATGCACGTCGACGAGGAACTGAACGAGGACGGCACCGTGCGCAAGCCGGGCCAGGACTACTACCTCAAGCCGATGAACTGCCCGATGCACAACCTGATCTTCCGTGCTCGCGGACGCTCGTACCGTGAATTGCCGTTGCGGCTCTTCGAATTCGGCTCGGTCTACCGCTACGAGAAGTCCGGCGTCATCCACGGCCTGACCCGCGTGCGCGGCATGACCCAGGACGACGCTCACATCTACTGCACCCGTGAGCAGATGCGCGACGAGCTGACCACCACCCTGCAGTTCGTTCTGAACCTGCTCAAGGACTACGGCCTCGACGACTTCTACCTCGAACTGTCCACCAAAAACCCGGACAAGTTCGTCGGTAGCGACGACGTCTGGGAAGAGGCGACCGCAACGCTCGCCGAGGTCGGCGAAGCTTCCGGCCTGACGCTGGTGCCGGATCCGGGCGGAGCCGCCTTCTACGGTCCCAAGATTTCCGTTCAGGTCAAGGACGCCCTCGGCCGCACCTGGCAGATGTCGACCATCCAGCTCGACTTCAACCTGCCCGAGCGGTTCGAGCTCGAATACACCGGCAACGACGGCGTCAAGACTCGTCCGGTCATGATCCACCGCGCGCTGTTCGGCTCGATCGAACGGTTCTTCGGTGTGCTGACCGAGCACTACGCCGGCGCTTTCCCAGCGTGGCTGGCACCGGTGCAGGTTGTCGGAATCCCGGTGGCCGAGGCGTTCGCCGATCACCTGTTCGACGTCACGAAGAAGCTCAAGGCTGCCGGTGTGCGCGCCGAGGTCGACTTCAGTGACGACCGTATGCAGAAGAAGATCCGTAACCACACCACGCAGAAGGTCCCGTTCATGCTCCTCGCGGGCGAGCGTGACGTGGAGGCCGGCGCGGTCAGCTTCCGTTTCCGTGACGGCACGCAGATCAACGGCATTCCCGTCGACGACGCCGTCCGGATCATCACCGAGTGGATCGGCCGCCGCGAGAACGCCTCGCCGACAGCCGAACTGGTGCAGCCAAGCGTGGCGCAGTGAGCGCCCCCGGTGACGACGGTCCAGGTTCGCTGATCGACCACGGCGTCGGTGACCCTGACCATTTGCAGCGCATTTGGTCGCCGCATCGGATGTCGTACATCACCGAGGCGCCCAACACCCCGGGCACGACAGGTGAACCGTTCATCGACATTCCGAAGATGTCGGACGAAGAAGGACTGATCGTTGCCCGCGGTGAGCATGTCTATGCGGTTCTGAACCTGTATCCATACAACCCGGGGCACCTGATGGTGGTTCCGTACCGCAAGGTCGCGGCACTCGAAGACCTGACGCCGGAGGAGAGCGCCGAGTTGATGGCGTTCACCCAGCAGGCGTTGCGGGTGATCAAGAGCGTGTCGAATCCTCACGGATTCAACGTCGGCCTGAATCTCGGTGCCGCTGCGGGCGGTTCGCTGTCCGAGCACCTTCACCAACACGTAGTGCCACGTTGGGGCGGCGACGCCAACTTCATCACCGTGCTCGGTGGGGTCAAGGTGATGCCGCAATTGCTGCGGGAGACCAGGGGACTACTCGCCGGTGCCTGGCAACAATAGGTTGACGCATCCGGCTTCATGGCAGGATGCATTGCTGCAACGAGTTCCGAACCGGAACTCACGACGGGGAGGGTTCCTGCGGTGTTGAGCTTCTTCGGGCGCGCATCGGTGTCCAAGGTGACGGCACCTATGGGGAAGGCGCTGGTCAAGACCGGTCTGACGCCGGACTCGGTGACGGTGATCGGCACGGTGGCAAGCGTCGCCGGTGCGGTGACGCTGTTTCCGTCCGGACATCTGTTCTGGGGAACCATGTTCATCTGGTTCTTCGTCATGTTCGACATGCTCGACGGCGCAATGGCTCGTGCTCGCGGCGGCGGAACGCGGTACGGGGCGGTATTGGACGCGACCTGCGACCGCGTAGCCGACGGCGCGATTTTTGCCGGCCTGGCCTGGTGGGCGGTCTACCACGAGAACAGCAAGTGGCTGCTCGTCGCGACGCTCATCTGCCTCGTCACCTCGCAGGTCATCTCGTACGCGAAGGCGCGTGCGGAGGCGAGCGGGCTGACTGCGGACGGCGGGTGGATCGAGCGCCCGGACCGACTGATCATCGTGTTGGTCGGATCCGGCCTGACGGGTATGGGTCTTCCGTGGGCAATCCACATCGCGATGTGGGTACTTGCCGCCGGAAGCATCGTGACGGTCTTCCAGCGAGTGCTCGCGGTGCGCAATTCCCCTGGCGCTCGGGAACTTCTGCCGATCGCCCCGGCCGCATCGACGGTCGAAGGTGCGCCGGACACGGACGGCGAGGCAGAGAAATGAGCTTTGCCGAGCGTGCAACAGATCTGGGATACGCCGCGGGTTGGCGTCTGGTGCGAAGCCTGCCGGAATCGGTGGCGGTCAAGCTGTTCGACGCCGGAGCGGATTTCGCGGTACGCAAGGGCGGACCCGAACAACTCAGGAAGAACCTCGCGAGAGTTCTGGGCACGACGCCGGAGCAAGTTCCGGATCAGTTGATCAAGGATTCGATGCGCTCGTACGCCCGGTATTGGCGTGAGGCGTTTCGTCTTCCGTCGATGGACCTGGTCGCGACAGGTAAGGCGCTGCATGCGCTGGTCGAGGGCCAGGAGCATCTGGAAAAGGCAATGGCGGCAGGTCATGGCGCGGTATTGGCGCTGCCTCACAGCGGTAATTGGGACATGGCCGGCGTGTGGTGCGTTCAGCAGTGGGGCGGGTTGACCTCCGTTGCCGAGCGGCTCAAGCCCGAATCCCTGTACGAACGGTTCGTCGACTATCGCGAGAGTCTCGGCTTCGAGATCTTCCCGCTCAGCGGCGGGGAGCATCCACCGTTCGTCGAACTCTCCAAGCATCTGCGTGAGAACAAGATCGTGTGCCTGTTGGGGGAGCGCGATCTGGCGAAGAAGGGTGTGCCCGTTACCTTCTTCGGCGAACCTACTCGGATGCCCGCGGGCCCAGCGAAGCTCGCGATCGACACCGGCGCGCCGCTACTTCCGGTCCACTGCTGGTTCACACCCGACGGATGGGGTTTCAAGATCGACCCACCGATCGACGTATCCGGCGGAGTCGGCCCGGCCACGCAAGCACTTGCCGACCGTTTCGCGGTCAACATCGCAGCGCACCCCGCTGACTGGCACATGCTTCAACCGCTGTGGCGCTCGGACCTTTCCGAATCGCGGCTCGCCCGCATGGAGGGTGAATGAAAATCGGCATGATCTGCCCGTACTCCTTCGACGTCCCCGGCGGCGTCCAGGCGCACGTGGTGGATCTGGCCGAGGTGCTGATCGAACGTGGTCACAAAGTGAGTGTGCTTGCGCCGTCGTCCGATGACGACGAGTTGCCGGATTTTGTGGTTTCCGCAGGTAAAGCCGTCGCGATTCCCTACAACGGTTCTGTTGCGCGGTTGTCTTTCGGCCCGACGGCGAACAACCGCCTCCGCAAGTTCATCGCGGAAGGTGACTTCGACGTTCTACATATCCACGAACCCAATGCGCCGAGTCTGTCCATGCTCGCGTTGCGCATCGCGGAAGGCCCGATCGTCGCCACCTTCCACACGTCGACCACGAAGTCGTTGGTGCTGAGCACGTTTCAGGGTGTCTTGGCTCCGTATCTCGAGAAGATCAGCGGCCGGATCGCAGTCTCGGAGTTGGCGCGTCGTTGGCAGGTCGAGTCTCTCGGATCCGACGCGGTCGAGATCCCCAACGGCGTCGATGTCGCAGCGTTTGCCGAAGCCGATCTGTTGCCCGGCTACCCGCGCGAAGGTGGAACCATTCTGTTCCTCGGTCGCTACGACGAACCGCGCAAGGGGATGGCCGTCCTCCTCGGTGCGCTGCCGGAGTTGGTCGAGCGTCACCCGGATCTCGAAGTGATCGTGGTCGGACGCGGCGACGAGGAGAAACTCCGCAAAGAGGCGGGTAAGTACTTCAAGCATCTCCGCCTGCTCGGGCAGGTCAGTGACGAGGAGAAAGCGTCGGCGCTTCGCAGTGCGGACGTCTACTGCGCGCCCAATCTCGGCGGTGAGAGCTTCGGGATCGTGCTGGTCGAGGCCATGGCGGCTGGCACTGCCGTCGTGGCCAGTGAGTTGGACGCTTTTCGCCGTGTTCTTCGCGACGGTCAGGCCGGCTTGCTGGTCCCCATCGGGAACTCCGATGCCTTGGCCGAGGCAATCGATTCCGTTCTCGGTGACCCGGATCGACGACGCGCGCTGGTCAACACCGCGACAAGTGTTGTTGCCGAATACGACTGGCCGGTGGTAGCCGAGCAGATCCTGCGTGTCTACGAGACCGTCACGGTCGGCGGTACCGGCGTACGCGTGGTGGGTTCATGACCTTCTCCGCTCTGACGATCTTCATTCTCGGGCTCGTCGCTGCCGTCGTCCTGGTCGTCGGACTGTGGGCGTACGGGACGGCGAACCGACTCGATCGACTGCATGTGCGTTCGGATCAGTCGTGGTTGGCGCTCGATGCGGCTCTGTCCCGTCGTGCCGCGGTTGTCCGCGCGGCGGCTGTGGACATGAGCGCCGACGACGCCCGCAGATTCGTCACCTTGGCGGACGCCGCCGAACGTGCGGATCGTCAGGATCGCGAGCTTGCCGAGAACCGGCTGTCCAATGCTCTCGCTGCCTACGGCACGACGTCGCTGCGACCTCAACTGGTGGCCGAGTTGGCCGATGCCGAGGCGAGGGTCCTGATCGCTCGGCGGTTCCACAACGACGCGGTGCGCGACACTCTCGCGTTGCGTACGCGTCGACTTGTTCGCTGGCTGCACCTCGGGGGAACGGCACCGCTACCTCAGTACTTCGAGATATCGGAGCGCACGACCGCGGCGGCGGTGCCCGAGGGCATCACCGTGGATACGTCACGGACCTCTGCCCGCGTGGTGATGCTGGACGAGGAAGATCGGGTGCTGCTGTTGCGCGGGCACGATCCCAAGATCCCGAACACTTACTTCTGGTTCACCGTCGGCGGCGGGCTCGAACGCGGCGAACATCTGCGAGCGGCTGCCGTTCGTGAGATCGAGGAGGAGACCGGATTCGTCGTGGATCCGGAGAATCTGCGAGGTCCGCTCTGGCGTCGGGTGGCGATCTTCCCGTTCGACGGTGAGCTGATCCGTTCGGAAGAGCTGTTCTTCGCTACGCGCACTCACGGCTTCGAGCCGGTCTTCCAAGGCCACACGGAATTGGAGCAGCGTGCCATCACCGGCCATCGCTGGTGCAGCGCCGACGAGATCCGCCAATTGGCCAAGTCCGGTGAGCCGGTCTACCCGTTGGATCTGGCAAACCTCCTGGTGGAAGCGGCGACGATCGCGGACGGTACCGAGGATCCGGAAGTGCGTTCCATCCGCTGATCGTTCGGTCGTTCAGTGCTCGCGGGCAGTTTAAGGCCAGCAATGGCAAATTGGATACGGAATCGAAGGCCGGTTAGTCCTAGAGTTCTGGCCAGAGGCCTCCGAGCGAATGAACTCGTGTGTTCGCCGTGCCTCGTTTCTTTCGTCACGCCACTACTGCAGGAGTTTGCTGTGAGCACCCCCGACTCTGCCCCCACCACCGCCATCGGCACCGCCCGCGTCAAGCGCGGCATGGCTGAAATGCTCAAGGGCGGTGTGATCATGGACGTGGTCACCGCTGAGCAGGCCAAGATCGCCGAAGACGCAGGCGCCGTCGCCGTCATGGCACTCGAGCGGGTCCCCGCAGACATTCGCGCACAGGGCGGCGTCTCGCGCATGAGCGACCCGGACATGATCGACAGCATCATCTCCACCGTCAGCATCCCCGTCATGGCCAAGGCACGCATCGGTCACTTCGTCGAAGCGCAGATCCTGCAGAGCCTCGGCGTCGACTACATCGACGAGTCCGAGGTCCTGACCCCGGCCGACTACGCCAACCACATCGACAAGTGGAAGTTCACCGCTCCCTTCGTCTGTGGCGCCACCAACCTCGGCGAAGCGCTCCGTCGCATCAACGAAGGCGCGGCCATGATCCGCTCGAAGGGTGAAGCAGGCACCGGAGACGTCTCCAACGCCACCACCCATATGCGCACCATCCGCGGCGAGATCCGCCGGTTGACCTCGCTGAGCGAGGACGAACTGTACGTAGCCGCCAAGGAACTGCAGGCCCCGTACGAACTGGTCGTCGAGGTCGCCAAGGCCGGCAAGCTGCCGGTCACCATGTTCACCGCCGGCGGCATCGCCACCCCGGCAGACGCTGCCATGATGATGCAGCTCGGCGCCGAGGGCGTGTTCGTCGGATCGGGCATCTTCAAGTCCGGCAACCCGAAGCAGCGCGCCGAGGCCATCGTCAAGGCCACCACGTTCTACGACGACCCGGACGTGCTCGCCAAGGTCTCGCGCGGGCTCGGCGAGGCAATGGTCGGTATCAACGTCGACGACCTGCCCGTCGGACACCGCCTCGCAGAGCGCGGTTGGTGACAGCAGGTTCGACGACCGGGCTCAGTGCCTGAAAGTCCTCACAGACGAAGGGGCGGCGGTTGCGTTGGCAACCGCCGCCCCTTCGGGGTGTGGCAGACCGATCAGATGCTGTCCGATACCTCGAACACGAACTCGACCTCGACGGCACTGTTTCGGGGTAGTTCGGCGACGCCGATCGCTGAGCGGGCGTGTTGTCCAGCCGAACCGAAGATCTCGGCCAGCAGGTCGGACGCACCGTTGATCACCTGGGGTTGCTGCGAAAATCCGGATCCGGACGCAACAAATCCAACGACCTTGACGACCCGAACGATGCGATCGAGCCCGACCAAGGCATCGACTGCCGCGAGTCCGTTGAGAGTGCACAACCGCGCCGCCTGGGCGGCGTCTTCGACGGAGACGCCCTCGCCCAACTTGCCGATGCACGTCGTAGTGCCGTCGACGAGCGGCAATTGCCCCGATGTATAGACGTATGACCCCGTCTGAACGGCGGGAAGGTATGAGCCTGCGGGGGTGGCAACAGGCGGGAGGGTCAGGTCGAGTGCGGCGAGTCGTGCGGTCCAGGTACTTGCGTCGTTCATCGGTTCCTCAATGGGTTCTTTTGTCCGGGAATGGTGTTCGAGTCTGTCATCGGGAGTCTCGGCAAGTCCAAGTCGTATTTGCGCCCACCCCATCACTTTTGGTGATATTCGCCGTCGTCGGATTCAAAATGGTGTTCGAGTTGGCCACCTAAACTGTGTCGTATGTCGTCAATTCGTAACATCTCACTGGGGATACCTGTCCGTTCCGGTCACATACTCATACTCGACGGCACGGACTCTGTCACGGGGGAGAACTTTCATCGATTGATCGGTGGCGGTATCGAGTTCGGTGAGACGGCCGAGGCAGCGCTGCGGCGCGAGTTCGCGGAGGAACTCGGCGTCACGTTGGGAAGCGTCGAGTTGCTCGAGGTCGTAGAGAACATCTTCGAGTTCGAGGGGCGACCTGGGCATGAGATTGTCCATGTCTTTGCAGTCGACTCGGCTGACATCGATGCGTTTCCGCTCGACGTGCAACTCCGAGTCCTAGACGAAGGTAGTCCAGTCCACTGGGTATTGAGTGGTGGGTCCGACCGCCCCATCTACCCGGCCGAAGCTGCCCGCATTATCAAGGCCCTGGTTCAGTAGGGGAATCCGTTGCCGGAACACGAGTGGCCGCAAAGGTTGCTCCTCAACAATTTTCGGTCAATCAGGATTGTTCGGACTGGATTCCTGGAAATCATGGATATCGAACGTATATTCGAATAATGTTGAGGAATGTTCGATGACGGAGTAGGAAGTTCGGGTACCGCAGCGCAGCTGTCCGGTGCTGAATCCGACTGCGCCCTCATCGATCTCATCGCCGATCTGCATGCGCGCGAATCGATGCTCGTGGAACGGAAACTGGCTGCCATTGCCGAGTTTTTCGAGCGTCGCAGCGCTGACCACACTGATAACGGTGCTTGGTCGTCTACCGCTCACGAACTGGCTGAGGCCGAGCTCGGCGCGGCATTGACCATGGGCCGTGCCGCAGCGGGAAAGTTGATCGGTCTCGGCTTTTCTCTCAAGACTCGCCTCCATCGCACGCGTGCCGCCATGGCGCGCGGAGAACTGGATCTGTATCGAGTCGGATTGATCGACTCCGCTACGGCCAACGTAGCCGACGATTTGATCGACGAGGTGGAACGGCAACTCCTCGAGAAGATCTCGGCGCCACCGATGCCTGGCGGTACCGGCTTGACGGGTCGCCGATTGACAGCGGCTATCGACCGGATCGTCGCCGTGGTGGATCCCGAGGGGATACGCGAACGTCGACGCCGCGCCCTGGCTGATCGGTTCGTGGGTGTGAGCGCTGCCGAGGATGGAATGGCGCGGATATTGGGGAGTATTCCGGCGGAGGAAGCACGGGCTTTCGACCGTCGGTTGCGGGAGTTGGCAATGTCGGTGTGTCGACACGATTCCCGTAAGTACGAGCAACGACGAGCTGACGCATTGGGAGCGTTGGTATCCGGGTCGACGATTCTGCCGTGCGATTGCGGCCGGGACGAGTGCCCACAAGATCGAAGCGGGATTGTGGTGGTGCGTCGGCCGTTGGTTCACGTGGTCATGCTGGAATCAACGCTTCAGGGCGGTGACGCACCAGGTGCAGACGAACCCGCTCACCTCGACGGTTATGGAGTGATCAGTGCAGAGCATGCGCGTGACATCGCCGCGGGTGCGCTGATTCGGAAGGTGAAGGTACCAGCCGATGCCGCGCTCGAGTCTTCCGGTGAGGGCGAGCCAGTACCTCCGCCCGTTGTTCCTTCGGCGTCGGTCTACCGCCCCGGCGCTGTCCTCGACACCTGGGTGCGGGTGATCGCAGGAAGCTGCCAGTGGTTGCACTGCGATGTCGCTGCATGGAATTCAGATCTTGATCACACTGAGCCCTTTGATCATCGCGATCCCACTTGTGGTGGAAAGACCGTGGCGTCGAATCTGAGTGCGTATTGTCGAAACCATCACCGCCTCAAGCATTCCGGTCAGTGGTTGCATATCTCGAACCCGGACCGGAGTGTCATGCTGACCTCGCCGACCGGACATTGCTACCGAACGAGGCCGTCAGGTCTGCTGGCGGGAATGCTCGAGCCTGTACTGCCCGAGGGTGGTCGGCGTCGGCGCACACGTCTGGAGAACAAGGCCGCTCGTGTGTGGGGGGAACGCCGGCGTCAGCGGATACGGATGCACCGGCGGATGAAGAAGGCACAGAGGAGGACCTTCGACGGCGGAGACGATCCACCGCCATTCTGAGTCGATGCGCCCCGTCGCTCAGTGTTTTCGGATGCCCACTTTGGTGGCCGGGGGTGCGTCAGGCATTGTGTGAAGGTCGGTAGACGTCGGTACACGGGAAGATGTGGAGCATCGATGGCGAGGATCGAAGAAATTCTGGAGTTGGAACGCCTCGAGCGGGACATCTTTCGAGGAATCATCGCGGAGACCACCCTGACCCGCACTTTCGGCGGCCAGGTCGCCGGACAGGCATTGGTGTCGGCGGTACGCACGGTCGATCCGGCCTACTCGGTTCATTCGTTGCACGGATATTTCCTGCGTCCGGGAAATCCGATGGAGCCGACGGTTTTTCTGGTTGATCGTGTTCGGGACGGTCGATCGTTCGCGACCCGCTTGGTCACCGGAATTCAAGACGGGCAAGCCATTTTCACGATGTCGGCGTCCTTCCACGTCCAAGACGAAGGCATCGAGCACCAGGACGAGATGCCACCCGTTCCTGACCCCGAGACCTTGGCCATCGCCCAGGATTCGGAGGATCCCGAGACTGCGTGGCTGGCGCGTGAGTGGTCCGATTGGGACCTTCGAATGGTGCCGAAGGCCGACATCGACAAACGTCCGGGCGCTGCCGCGCAGCAGCAAGTGTGGTTCCGTTCCCGCGAGGCACTCCCGGACGACCCGGTATTTCACGTGTGCACGCTTGCCTACATGAGCGACATGACGCTGCTCGGATCTTCCCGCGGCCCCCACATGGACGTCGCCATGCAAAGCGCTTCGCTCGATCACGCCATGTGGTTCCTGCGGCCGTTCCGCGCCGACGAGTGGCTGTTGTACGACCAGACGTCGCCGTCAGCGGGCTTCGGTCGCGCCCTGACGCAGGGACGAATCTTCGACAGCCGAGGAAATATGGTTGCTGCAGTCGTCCAGGAGGGTCTGACCAGGCTGTATCGCCCGAAGTGAGGTCGGCCGACGTGAGAACAATCGCAGTGAGACCTTCACTGGCGAGACCGCACCGCAGGCCGGGCCGGATGGTCGTATCTGACCTCGAAATCGACCTCCTCGGACACTTCTGATCGGTGTTCGAGGAGTGCCTCGACGGTCCACAGATCTGCCTCCGGTGTGTGCCGCCGCATGGCAGGTTCGCTCATGTCCAGGCGGACGCTGACGTCGAACTCCAGCCCGCGCCCGAGCAACATCGGACCGGCGATCACGATGACCGCGCGCTCATGGACGGGGATACGGGTCGAACGAGCCGATCGATCGGTGGGTTCGTCCCAGAGTTTCGGCAAGAACGCCCGTTTGGTGCGGGCTGCGGTGATCACTTCACGATCGAGTGCCCGATAGTCGAACCAGATAGTGCGGTAACTCAGCGCATCCTCGTGGCCGAACTCGTATCGCAGCGAAGCCGGCCGTACGTAGTCGTGCAGTGACACAACAGCACTCGGCCTGTCGCGCGACTCGAGGGCGGTGCCAACCAGATCCGCGAGCCGAGACGGCTGTGCACAATCAGGTCCGTCGATCGCTACTACCGCCACCGACGGAAACGATCCGCTAAGCGTTGCAATCTGCTCGGCCAAGGCGAGGGGACTGGACGGGATGAATGTACTCACGCCCACCATGGTGCCGTGCCCGCTCGCCGAGGCGATATTGTGAACCGTCATCGCGCCCAGTGCGGCGGTCTATGTTTTCGGAGGACTCATGGTTGGTATCGAGGAGATCCTCGCGCTCGAACACCTGGAGAAGGACATCTTCCGTGGTGCGGTCCATCCCACCGCACTTCAACGGACGTTCGGCGGGCAGGTTGCCGGGCAGTCGTTGGTTTCTGCCGTGAGCACCGTTGACGAGAGCTACCACGTGCACTCGTTGCACGGATATTTCCTGCGCCCGGGCAATCCGAAGATTCCGACGGTCTACCTGGTGGACCGCATCCGCGACGGGCGCTCGTTCTGCACCCGCCGGGTGAATGCAGTTCAGGACGGCAAGACGATCTTCACGATGTCGGCCTCGTTCCACGTCGACGACGAAGGTATCGAGCACCAGGACCGGATGCCCTCCGTTCCGGCGCCGGAGGACTTGCCGGACGCGCAGACCGTTCCGAAGTTGGCTGAATCGCAGTTCTATCAGGAGTGGAAGAACTGGGACATCAGAATTGTGCCCGCTGAGCAGAGCGCGTCAGCGCCGGATCTCGCTGCGCAACAGCGCGTGTGGATGCGCTACCGCGAGGCTCTGCCGGATCGTCCGCTGCTGCACATCTGCACCCTCGCGTACCTCAGTGACATGACCCTGCTCGGAACTTCCAAAGTCCCGCACCGCGGCGTGAAGACGCAGACTGCTTCGCTCGATCACGCGATGTGGTTCCTGCGTCCGTTCCGGGCCGACGAGTGGTTGCTCTACGACCAGACGTCGCCGTCGGCAGGTTTTGGTCGCGCGCTCACTCAGGGGCGTATCTACGATCGCGATGGCAACATGGTGGCAGCGGTGGTTCAGGAGGGTTTGACGCGTCTCGAACGCGAACCCGACAGCCATGAGAGCAAGAACAGCCGTGAGAACAAGACAGGAACTGTGTGATGACGCGTCCGTTGATCGGTGTACTCGCCCTCCAAGGTGATGTTCGCGAACACCTTGCCGCACTCGATGATTCGGGAGCGGATGCGGTGGGTATCCGGCGCCCGGAGGAACTCGACAAGGTCGACGGCATCGTGATCCCCGGTGGCGAATCCACCACGATGAGCCGGCTTCTGCAGGTATTCGAGCTGCTGGAACCGCTTCGTGAGCGACTCCGCGGCGGGCTGCCGGCCTACGGATCGTGTGCGGGCATGATTCTGCTCGCCAGCGAGGTACTAGACACCCGGCCGGACGCCGAGCATCTCGGCGCCATCGACATGACGGTGCGCCGCAACGCTTTCGGTCGGCAGGTCGATTCTTTCGAGTCCGACCTGGAGTTCGAGGGCATCATCGGTGATCCCATTCGCGCCGTCTTCATCCGCGCGCCGTGGGTGGAGCGAGTTGGGCCGGGCGTTGAGGTCCTTGCGCAGGTTCCCGCCGCCGCGGGGGAGGCCGCAGGCCGGATCGTCGCGGTTCGGCAGGGCTCGGTGATCGCCACTTCTTTCCATCCCGAGGTTACCGGGGACCGTCGAGTGCACGAGATGTTCGTCGATCTGGTTCGCGGATAACTGGAGTAGTCAGCCTCGGCCGAACCTACAGCTCCAGTTCGCGGGCAAGGATCGCCGCCTGGACGCGTGAGGTGAGGTGCAACTTCGACAGAACTCGCGACACGTGCGACTTCACCGTCGGAGCACCGACTCCGAGTTCACGCGACAGTTCGGCGTTGGACATACCCGTCCCCAACAGCGCGAGGACCTCGCGTTCACGGTCGGTGAGCTCGCTCAATCCCAGCGGTTCGGTGGGTTTGGGTGCGCGCTGCACGAACTCGCCGATCAGGACACGCGCCGCGCGCGGAGCGAGCACTGCATCTCCGGCCGCGACGTTGCGGATAGCGCTGGTCAGCTCGTCCGCGGTCGCAGTCTTGAGCAGGAATCCCGAAGCACCGGCGCGCAGGGCCGCGAAGACGTATTCGTCGAGGTCGAAGGTGGTCAACACCAGAACCCGGCTGCGGGTCGTCCCGATGATCTGACGCGTCGCCTCGATGCCGTCGGTGCCTGGCATCCGGACGTCCATGAGTACGATGTCGGGTTGATGCGTGCGGGTGACGGTGATCGCCGACGCTCCGTCACCGGCTTCTGCGACGACATCGATGTCGTCGTGCTGCCGCAGGATCATCGCGAGTCCCGACCGGATCGCGGCGTGGTCGTCGACCAGGGCGACGGTGATCACCGATCCGTTCCGTTCGGCGCGGGGACCGGTATCTGTGCGCATACCGTCCATTCTCCGTCGACCGGAAGTGCGTCGAGTGAACCGCCCAGCAGTTCGGCGCGGTGACGCATGTTTGCAAGTCCGTGCGTTCCCGCCCGAAAATTGGATGTGTCGCGACCGACGGGGTTTCGGATCTCGATCTGTAATGCATTGTGCTGGAGAGAGATCGACATCGAGATTGGCGCGCCAGGCGCATGCTTGAGTGCGTTGGTCAAGGCTTCTTGGGTGATCCGATACGCCGTGTGATCGACCACGCTCGGCAGGTTGGCAGCATCGACGTCGATCGCAACGTGCACAGTGCCGCCGGCTGCCCGAACTGCGTCCAGGACGACGGGCAACTCGGTCAGCCGCGGCGGAGAGGAACGCGGGTCCGGGGTCTCGTCGTCCCCGGCGTGGAGCAGTTCGATCATCGAGCGCATCTCGGAAAGGCCCGCGAGACTGCTCGATCTGATCGCCCCGATCATCTCCCGCAAGCCGTCGTCTGGTTCGCCCCGTTCACCGGAGAGAGCTGAGGTGGACAGTGCCGCCTCCGAGTGGATGGCGATGGCGGAGAGGTGGCTTGCGATCACGTCGTGCAGATCGCGCGCCATGGTCGCGCGTTCGTGAGCGACCGCGGCCTCGCGGTCCAGAGCGGCGAGTGCTTCGTGGACTCTGGAACGCTCGCGTTCGGCCTCGGTCAGTTCGACTTGTCGACGGATGACCAGTGCCCACCACACCGGTGTACCGAAGAACAGAGCGGTCACGACGCCCGCCCCAGCCGCAGCGCGGACGTCCTGGGTGGACAGGTAGACGAGGGCGGTGAGCGCGGCAACCGTCACTGCGGTCAGAGAACAGACCACTCGGCCCAACCGCGCCGTCCCGTACAGAACTGCGGCGTAGGTGAGATCCGAGAGGACCAGCCACATCGGCAGGGTGGGTCCCAGGGCGGCGTCGACCGCGACGATGACGGCCCCCGCCGCCAAGGCTGTTGCCGGATGCACCCGCCGGAACGAGTCGATCGCACACAGCAGAGCCAACATCGCGATCCGAACCGCGGCGGGAACGTCGGCGACACCTCCGACATCGGTCCACATTTGGTACAGGCCGACCAGGTAGAGGAGTACCCCGATCGCGAACAGGCCGAAGGCGATGAGCGGATCGTTCCACTTGCCGACACTCCGACTTCTGGTCACCACAGACTTATCAGAGCACATCGGTGCGCCTGACCTGTCATACCAAATGATGAGGTCGGCTTTGTTCCGATGACTGATGTGCGGATTCGAGAGAGAAGACAGGCTCGGCGTATGAAGATTCGTTTCGAGTTGATGATCGGCATTCTCTTGGTCGTCGGTGGCGGCTGTCTGTGGCTGTTCGCGCGTGACGCCGAGTTCTTCTGGTTTCGCGGCGGGCCACTCGGCGTGATCCTCGCGATCATCGGTGCCTTCGACATCGTGAATGCAGTCCGAACGAGGGAGACAGCGATACCCGAGCGCCGAAACGACTGAGGTGGAACTCGTCCTGCTCACCACGCTGGGCGGGCTCGCCCTGCTGGACAGTACGAGCATCGGAACATTGGTCGTCCCGGTCTGGATGTTGTTGATGCCGGGACGACCGCAGGTTCGCAGGCTGCTGACGTATCTGGTGGTCATCACGACGTTCTATTTTGTTGTCGGGGTGGCAGTCTGGACGACGGCACGGGCAGGTATGCCTGTCGTCGCCCCGCTGCTCGAAACCCCCGCCGCCCGCGGTACGCAGTTGATACTCGGTATCGCGTTGTTCGCGTGGAGCTTTCGATTCGATTCCGAGAAGAGGCGCACATCCGGTCAGGCCGATCGAACTCATGTTTGGCGAGAGCGGGTGCTCGGCTCGGGCAGTTCCGCGAGAAGTGTTGTACTTCTGGCAATTGCTGCCGGGACCGCCGAGTTGGTGACGATGCTGCCCTACTTGGCGGCGATCGCGATGATCACCGCTGCTGGGCTGTCCGCAGTCACGTCTGCGTCGATACTTGCCGGATACTGCCTGATCATGGCCACTCCGGCAGTGCTTCTGTTGTGCGGGCGGATCGTGGCCGGCGACCGACTGGACAAGCCGCTGAGCGGGGTGGACTCGTTCATCTCACGCCACGGCGACAGCGCGATGGGTTGGGTGTTCGGCATTGCCGGCTTCTACCTCGCCGGCAATGCCGCTGCCGTGTTGTTCGTGAATTGACGTTGTTCGTGAATCAACCAGCCTGAACCAACGAATTGATCAGCTTCACACCGTCTTCCGGGTGATCGACGGTCACGGCGAACAGTCGTCCGTTCTCGAGAGTGACCACGATGGCCTCACCCGAGCGGAGAGTGACGGCTGTTCCGCGAGGTGTGATCCGGTAACCCCATCCACCCCATTCGGCCGGACGTATCGCGTCGACCGATGCGGACTTCACCTTCGAGATGGGGATCTTCTTCCATCGAACGCCCCAGGAACTGATGCCGACACTGTGACGGTCGACGCGCACGGTGACCGACGCGAATGCTGTGACGGCGAGGGTGGACACACCCAGGATCACGGCAACCCACCAATCCGAGTACGCGGCAGTCGCGATCACGAGAACTACGAGGCCGGCGGTAACGATCCACGGCCAGACGCTGCGGACCTGCCCGACCCACACTGCACGTTCGGAGGCCGTCAGCGGAGTGTCGAGCGTCGGGGTCGGCAGTGGCGACTCCGGGCCGCTTCGTTGCTGGTCAGGCAGCGCGTATGCCAGAACTCCTACGAGTACCGCCGCGATCGGCGCAAGAATCCACCAGCCGATACGCGCGGCTTCCGGCGACCCGGCGTCGATCGTCAGGGCGACGCTCAGAATCCAGATCGTCGCCAGTGTCGCACTCGAGATCGAGGTTACGGCGAGAAACAAGGGCGCGTTGTCGCTCGAACGGGCCGCGACGACACACGCGCAAACGACTGCCACCAGTGAAATCACCAGCGCGATGGCGAAAAACGTCGTCGTGGTGCTGAAGCCGTCCGGGGTCGATCCGGACCAATGGCTCGCGACGGTCTCGGGTAGGCGGTCACCCCACGCGAAGCGTGCGAGAACCAGGATCAGGGTCGGGGTCAGAGTCAGCGAAGCTGCTGTCCAGAGTCGGATCTTGCTGGTCGTCATTGTGTGCTGGTCTCCTTGATGAGGTCGAGCATGTGCGCAGTGTCGAGTCCGAGATTTCGGGCCTGCCGTACGAACTCGCGCGCAGATTCGTTGAGAGCTGTTCTTCCCGAGTCGAATTCGGCGCGAATGACGGCGCCACGTCCGCGTCGGAGGTCGATCAGGCCTTCGTCGCGCAGTGTTGCGTACGCCCGAAGAACTGTGTGGAGATTGACGTCGATCGACTCGGCGAGAGCGCGAGCGGACGGCAGACGGTCACCGGGACCGATCTCACCGCGGATGACCGAGCCACGAACCCCGGCCGCAATCTGCTCCGCGAGTGGAGTTGTGGAGGCGTGATCTATTCGCACCAACATGTTTGCATTCTATGCAAACAATGCGTGGTTTGACTAATTCGTGTCGGGGGATGCAGCGAGTTGTGACGTTGGGACGGGTAACATCGGCAGAGCTGAAAGACGCGCATTCGGCGTGCGCAACGCAGCAGGAAAGGGGCTTGAATCGCATGAGCGGCCACTCAAAATGGGCCACCACCAAGCACAAGAAGGCTGTGATCGACGCACGTCGTGGCAAATCCTTCGCGAAGCTGATCAAGAACATCGAGGTGGCGGCACGAACCGGCGGTGGCGATCCCACGGGCAACCCCACCTTGTACGACGCCATCCAGAAGGCGAAGAAGACGTCTGTTCCCAATGACAACATCGAGCGTGCGCGCAAGCGCGGCGCCGGTGAAGAAGCGGGCGGCGCAGACTGGCAGACCATCATGTACGAGGGCTACGGACCCAACGGCGTCGCCGTTCTGATCGAGTGCCTCACCGACAACCGCAACCGCGCAGCCGGTGAAGTTCGCACCGCGATGACCCGTAACGGTGGCAACCTCGCTGACCCGGGTTCGGTCTCCTACCTGTTTGCTCGCAAGGGTGTCGTCACACTCGAGAAGAACGGCCAGTCGGAGGACGACGTGCTGATGGCTGTGCTCGACGCCGGTGCCGAGGAAGTCACCGATCTCGGTGAAACCTTCGAAATCGTCAGTGAGCCACAGGATCTGGTTGCCGTACGGTCGGCACTTCAGGAAGCCGGCATCGACTACGACTCCGCCGAAGCCGATTTTCGCGCTTCCGTCGAGGTTCCCTTGGATGTCGACGGCGCACGCAAGATCTTCAAGCTCGTCGACGCGCTCGAAGATTCTGACGACGTGCAGAACGTCTACACCAACATCGATCTGTCCGACGAGGTTCTCGCGGCTCTCGAAGACTGATTGTTTTTCAACTCAACCCGGCCCTGACGTCCGCGTCCGGGCCGGGTTGCGTGTTGATGCGGGGTAGTAGTCCCGCGCACCGCTAAGCTATCGAACAGCTGTTCGGTATGGAGAGGTGTGACAAGTGCGCGTGCTCGGAGTGGACCCAGGCTTGACTCGCTGCGGGTTGGGAGTGGTCGACGGGAGCAACGGCAGGAAAGTGCGCCCCATTGCGGTCGACGTGGTGCGGACTCCGGCCGAGATGGACCTCGGTTCTCGGCTTCTGCGGATCTCCGATGCGGCTGAACTGTGGATCGAGCAGTACAAGCCGGAGGTGGTCGCGATCGAGCGCGTGTTCGCGCAGCACAACGTCAGTACCGCGATGGGGACGGCGCAAGCAGGCGGAGTTGTCGCGCTCGCTGCCGCCAGACGCGGCATTCCGGTGTGTTTCCACACGCCCAGCGAGGTGAAGGCCGCCGTCACCGGCAGCGGTAACGCAGACAAGGCGCAGGTCACTGCGATGGTGACGCGAATCCTGAATTTGAAGACGGCGCCGAAACCGGCTGACGCTGCCGACGCTCTGGCGCTGGCGATCTGTCACTGCTGGCGAGCACCGATGATCGAGCGGATGGCCCGCGCCGAGGCGATGGCCGCTGAACAAATGCGTAAGTATCAGGCAAAATTGGCCGAGACGAAGAAGGCAGGTTCACGATGATCGCGTCGGTACGCGGCGAGGTACTCGATATTGCGCTCGATCACGCGGTCATCGAAGCGTCAGGTGTCGGCTATCGGGTCAATGCCACCCCGGTGACTCTCGGTGCGCTGCACCGGGGAAGCGAAGCGCGACTGTTCACGACGATGATCGTTCGCGAAGACTCGATGACGCTGTACGGTTTTTCCGATACCGAGTCGAAGGACCTGTTCAGCCTCCTGCAGACGGTTTCCGGAGTCGGACCGCGCCTGGCGATGGCAACTCTCGCAGTTCTCGAACCGGACGCGTTGCGGCGGGCGCTCTCGGAAGGCAACCTGACGGCGTTGACGAGGGTGCCCGGTATCGGAAAACGCGGCGCCGAGCGCATGGTTGTCGAACTGCGTGACAAGGTCGACGCCGTCGCGACGACGGCTGGCGCGGCGTCCGGTGTCGTCGTCGGCAGCTCGATCCGTGATCAGATCGTCGAGGCTCTCGAAGGTCTGGGCTTCCCGATCAAGCAGGCTGAGCAGGCCACGGATTCGGTTCTGGCGGAATCGCCCGAGGCCACCACGTCGGTCGCACTGCGTTCTGCTCTGTCGCTGCTCGGTAAGACTCGATGAACTTCGACCCGATCGACGATTTCGACGACGAGTCGCAGGTCTCTGCCGAATTGGTGGCGGGAGACGGTGATGTCGAAGCGAGTCTGCGCCCCAAGAGTCTCGACGACTTCATCGGTCAACCTCGTGTTCGCGAACAACTGCAGCTCGTGCTCACCGGAGCAAAACTTCGCGGCAGCACGCCTGATCACATCCTGATGTCCGGTCCCCCCGGGCTGGGCAAGACGTCGATGGCGATGATCATCGCGGGGGAGTTGGGCTCTTCTCTGCGGTTGACGTCCGGACCGGCGCTCGAACGCGCCGGAGACCTGGCCGCGATGCTGAGCAACCTCGTCGAGGGCGACGTGTTGTTCATCGACGAGATTCACCGAATCGCTCGTCCGGCCGAGGAGATGTTGTACCTGGCGATGGAAGACTTCCGTGTCGACGTCGTCGTCGGTAAGGGGCCGGGTGCCACGTCGATTCCTCTGGAGGTTGCACCGTTCACGCTGGTCGGTGCGACTACCCGATCCGGTGCGCTGACCGGTCCGCTGCGCGATCGTTTCGGATTCACCGCGCACATGGATTTCTACGAACCCGAAGAGCTGCAACAGATTCTGATGCGTTCGGCCGGAATTCTGGGCGTCGATCTCGAAGTTGACGCCGGCGCCGAAATCGCACGACGCTCGCGGGGGACACCGCGTATCGCGAACCGATTGCTGCGCCGGGTTCGCGACTTCGCCGAGGTGCGCGCCGACGGAATCGTCACCATGGACGTCGCTCAGGCGGCCTTGGCCGTCTACGACGTGGACCAGTTGGGCTTGGACCGTCTCGACCGTTCGGTACTGAGTGCTTTGGTGCGTTCGTTCGGCGGCGGGCCCGTCGGCGTGTCGACGCTTGCGGTGGCCGTCGGCGAGGAACCGTCGACGGTGGAAGAAGTGTGCGAGCCGTTCCTGGTCCGGGCCGGAATGATCGCCCGGACGCCGCGAGGACGTGTGGCTACCGCCGCTGCCTGGACTCAACTCGGAATGACACCGCCGCCGGATGCCGCAGCGGGCGGTATCGAGGTTCGTGTCAACGAACCGCAGGCCACGTTGTTCGATCCGAACGGCGAGTGAATTTCGACTGGAAAGGCCTACTTGAACGGCCGATCTGTCAGGAATCCTCAGCAACTAATGGCACACTGGTGTATTGCGTAGGTCCATCCGGGACCATCGCGGCGTAAAACGTGCAACACAACCGAGGTTGATCAACACATGTCGAGTTTGCTTTTCCCCCTCTTGATCCTCGCACTGCTGGTGCCCATGTTCCTGGGCATGCGCAAGCAGAAGAAGGCCTTGGCCGCGACTTCCGAGATGCAGGACTCGCTGCAGGTCGGCGATCGGGTGCAGACCACGGCCGGGCTCTACGCCACGATCGCTTCGCTGGACGACGACACCGTGGACCTCGAGATCGCGGACGGTGTCATCACCACCTGGTCGCGTCTGGTCATCCGTGAGCGCGTCGTCGAGACGACCGAGACCGACGAGTACGACGACGACTCGATTTCCGAGATCGAAGAGTCTGCTGCCGACACCGAAATCCGGCTCACCAAGGAGTCCTGACTTCGTCGAACTGGTACGTGTTCTAGAGTTGTGAACTCGGACACACGTCCAGATTGTCTTGTCCGCTCTTACACCAGCAGCTCAGTTCACCCCGTTGATCAATCGTTGCAGTTCGAACGCCGCAGCTCGGGTGGTCGTCGACCACCCGAGCCGTGCACTTACTGAAGCTCTGCACCTACCGAGGAGACTTAAAGATCGTGGCACCTTCCACCGGAACGGTGCATCCGGTCCGCTACCTGGCCCTTTTCGGGGTCCTGGTAGTGGCACTGTATGCCCTGGTGTTCTTCACTGGAGACAAGTCGGCCACGCCGAAACTCGGCATCGACCTGCAGGGTGGAACGCGCGTCACGTTGACCGCTCGTACCCCGGACGGCAGCGCTCCCAGTCAGGACAGTCTCAAGCAGGCTCAGGAAATCATCGAGACCCGCGTCAACGGTCTCGGCGTTTCCGGTTCCGAGGTCGTTGTCGACGGTGACAACCTCGTCATCACCGTTCCCGGCGACGACAGTGCGCAGGCTCGCTCGCTCGGCCAGACCGCTCGTCTGTACATCCGCCCGGTGACGGGTTCGATCGACGTCGCCACCCGTGACGCGAATCGGACAGCTACGCCTGAGGCGCCGGCGGCCGAAACTCCGGCCACTGATGCACCGGCCCCCGAAGCACCCGCTGACGGGACGCAGACGCCGCAGAACCGTCCGTTCCTGGCTCAGGACCCGACTACTCCCGAGGCAACGCCCGCGCCGCAGACAACGACTCCGGCCCCCACCGGGGACGCGCCGAGCGACGGCACCGACGAAGGCGACGCAGCAGCAGCGGAAATCGCCGCAGCGCGCGCCCTCCGGCAGAGCAGCGATCCGACAGTGCAGCAGCAAGCAGTGGCGAACCTCGACTGCTCCGTCGCGGATCCGCTCCGTGGAAACGACGACCCGACCCTGCCGCTGGTCGCCTGCTCGCAAGACGGACTGAACATCTATCTCCTCGGTCCTTCGATCATCGACGGACAGGAGATTGCCGACGCGTCTTCGGTCTTCAACTCGCAGCAGTCGCGCCACGAGATCAGCCTCTCGTTCAAGACGACCGGCAGCAACACCTGGGCCGAGTTCACCTCAGCCAACATCGGCAAGCAGGCAGCGTTCACGCTCGACTCGAAGGTCGTCAGCGCTCCCACGATTCAAGGTGCAACGCCTGCGGGTAGCGCCACCTCGATCACGGGCAGTTTCACTGCCGAGAGTGCCAAAGAACTTGCCAACACACTGAAGTACGGTTCGCTTCCGCTCTCGTTCGCAGCCTCTGAGGCCGAGACGGTCTCGGCCACGCTCGGCCTGGCCTCACTGCAGGCGGCATTGATCGCCGGCGCGGTCGGTCTCGTTCTCGTTCTGCTGTACTGCCTCGTCTACTACCGCATGCTCGGCGTCCTGACGGCGTTGTCGCTGATTCTCTCCGGAGTCATGGTCTACGCGATCATGGTTCTGCTCGGCAGATACATCGGCTTCACGCTCGACTTGGCCGGCATGGCTGGTCTGATCATCGGTATCGGTATGACCGCCGACTCGTTCGTCGTGTTCTTCGAACGCATCAAGGACGAAATGCGTGAGGGCCGTAGCTTCCGCTCGGCGGTGCCACGCGGTTGGGCAAGAGCACGCCGAACAATTCTTTCCGGCAACGCGGTGAGCTTCATCGCCGCTGCGGTTCTGTACGTGCTGGCGGTCGGACAGGTGCGAGGCTTCGCCTTCACCTTGGGTCTGACGACCATTCTCGACGTGATTGTCGTGTTCCTCGTGACGTGGCCACTGGTCAGCATGGCGTCCCGTTCGGCGTTCTGGTCCAAGCCCAGCGTCAACGGTCTCGGCGCAGTGCAAGAGGTTGCCCGCGAACGTAAGGTTGCCGCCGCTGCGTCGGCTAAGGAGACACGAGCATGAGCGAGTCCAACAACTCCCCGGTGGGGTCCACCAACAGTTCCGCCGCCGAATCCGCCGATGCGGCGGCCCGGTCGGAGATCACCGACTCAGGCGTCGATCAGGGCGCGATGCCCAAGCACAGCTGGCTCTCGCGGCTGTACACCGGAACGGGTGCGTTCGAGGTCGTCGGCAAGCGTCGCTTCTACTACGGACTGACCGGCGCTCTGGTCGCCATTGCGCTGCTGAGCATCATCCTGCGCGGCTTCACCTTCGGTATCGATTTCGAAGGCGGATCACGCATTCAGTTCCCGGCCGAGGGTGGAGTCGAGACGTCGGCGGTGGAAACCGTCTACTCCGACACACTCGGGTTCGAACCGGTCAGCGTGCAGACAGTCGGCTCGGGTGCCAGCGCAACCGTGCAGATCCGGTCGGAGACGTTGAACGCGACGCAGATCAACGATCTTCAGTCGGCTCTCTTCGACGAGTTCCAGCCCAAGGACAAGAACGGGAACCCGTCGGCGCAAGCCATCAGTTTTGCGGACGTGAGTGAAACCTGGGGCGGCCAGATCACCAAGAAGGCGCTGATCGCGCTGATTGTGTTCCTGGTGATCGTGAGTATCTACATCGCCATCCGCTTCGAGCGGGACATGGCGGTAGCTGCGATCGTTGCGTTGTTCTTCGACATCATCGTCACTGCCGGCGTCTACTCGCTCGTCGGTTTCGAGGTGACGCCCGCGACGGTGATCGGTTTGCTCACCATTCTCGGCTTCTCGCTGTACGACACCGTGGTGGTGTTCGACAAGGTCGAAGAGAACACCCGCGGTGTTCTGCATCTGACGCGCCGGACGTACGGCGAGCAGGCCAACCTCGCGGTGAATCAGACCTTGATGCGATCGATCAACACGACGGTCATCAGCGTGCTCCCGGTGATCGCTCTGATGGTTGTCGCGGTCTGGATGCTCGGCGTCGGCACACTCAAGGACCTTGCGCTCGTTCAGCTCGTCGGCATCATCGTGGGTGCGTACTCCTCGATCTTCTTCGCGACGCCGCTCCTGGTGTCGATGAAGGAACGCTGGGGACCCGTTGCCGCGCACACTCGTAAGGTGCTCTCGCGCCGGGCTACGCTGGCCGAGAAAGGTACGCAGACGGTTGCCGTCGGCGCACCAGTTGCACGCCGTGCTCCGGTTGCTCCGCAGCCGGGTGCGCGGCCGACCGGAAAGCGAAACAAGAAGGGGCACTGAACATGCTCCCAAGAACACGCACACTGGTTCGATCGATGACGTTCGTTGCGGCCACCGCTGTGGCTGCGGGTTCGTTGGCGGCCTGCTCGGAAAGCGCCGAGCAGGTTCCGTCCATCGGATATGCCATCGACAACTCCATCTCCACGTACAACGCCAACACGACAGCTGGATCGGTGTCCGGGGCGATGGCCGCGTTCGGCCGGGTGCTTCCCGGCTTCACGTTCACCGGCCCGGCCGGAGCACCTGTCTCCGACACCGACATCGGAACGGCGTCTGAGTTGCCCGGTGACGTGCTCACGGTCTCGTACAAGCTCAATCCGGCGTCCGTGTACTCCGACGGGATTCCGATGTCCTGTGACGATCTCGTCCTCACCTGGGCGGCGTCGAGTGGCAAGTTCACCGAAGACGTCGATGGTGCCGTGAACCCCATGTTCGACACGGCGAACAATCTCGGATACGCGGACATCGACCGGATCGACTGCCAGAGCGGGGCGAAGGACGCGACGGTGTTCTTCAGACCCGGGCGATCGTTCACCGATTGGCGGTCGTTGTTCGGTGCGACTGCGTTGATGCCTTCACACGTCGTGACGCAGCGCACGGGTGTCAGCGACGTGGTGAGCGCGGTGAATGCCGGTGACACCGAAGCGTTGTCGAAGATCGCGGACTTCTGGAACACCGGGTGGAACCTGACTCCAGGTCAGGTGGACACCTCCGTACTGCCCTCCGCTGGTCCGTATCGAATCGACTCGTACAGTACCGACGACGGCCTGGTGCTGGTCGCGAACGAGCGGTGGTGGGGCAACAAGCCTGCGACCGATCGCATCGTCGTCTGGCCACGTGGTGTGAATCTGACCGAGGATCTCGACAAGAACTCGATCGAGGTAGTCGACGTCGCTTCCGGCTCGGCTGGCGAACTCGGTACTCCGTCCGGGTTCGACGTCCAACAGATTCCGTCGCGGTCGATCGAGCAGTTCGTTCTCGCGACGTCTGGTTCGCTGGGCGACGAAGCCGCCCGTCGAGCGTTCGCGCATTGTGTTCCGCGGACAACTCTGTTCGAGAAGTTCGGGCAGACGGATAACGCGCCGCAGGCTGGTCTGGGTTCCGGCGTGGTCGATTCGCGACTGATGGCGCCGGATTCACTCGTGTACAGCGACGCCGCTGCGGTCGACGGTGACCGGTACGCCAATGCCGACGTCGATGCCGCGAAGACGTCGTTGTCGGAAGCCGATCTCGACCAGTTGACCGTCCGGGTCGGGTACCTCGCACCGGACCCGGTGCGGGCGCAGATCGTCTCCGAAGCGAAAGCCGCGTGTGCTCCGGCGGGAATTACGATCGAGGACGCGAGTACCGACAGCTTCGATCCTGCGAGTCTGCAGTCCGGGGGAGTCGACGCTGTGCTTTCCGGCATGGCAGGCAAAGTCGGGGCAGGCGGAACAGTGAGCATGATCGACGCGCGCGGAGCGCTGCGATCGGGCAACGGCGCAAACCTCGGTACGTACGGAAATGCCAGGATCGATCAGATCATCGATCAGTTGAACGTGGATGCGAGCACGAGTGCGCAATTGGGACTCTCGGTGGAGGCGGAGAACATCCTTTGGACCCAGGTGCCTACGATTCCACTGTTCAATCAACTACGAACTGTCGCTGTAGCTCCAGGCATGTCGGCAGTGTTGGTCAATCCGACTCGGGCCGCTACCGGCTGGAACATGGACAGATGGGTATTACGCAGATGAGCGTCTCGAATGGTGTTGCCTTGCACACGCCTGAAGAATTGATCGCAATCCACCGGGCTGCCGGAGACGCCGTTGTTCGGCTGACTCGCTGGGCAGACAACTTTCCCGGGCCCGGGGTTCGGTTCGCCGATCTGACTCCGGTGTTCGCCGACGCCGAGGGGTTCGGGGCCGTGCTCGACGCCCTTGTCGCCTGTGCTCCGGACGCCGACACGATTGCCGCCGTCGATGCTCGCGGGTTCCTGCTCGGTGCCGGCGCGGCTGCGAAGATGGGTGCTGGGGTGGTGGCCGTGCGGAAGGTCGGCAAACTGCCGCCGCCGGTACTCTCTCGTTCGTACAGCCTCGAGTACGGATCCTCGACTCTCGAGATTCCCGCAAACGGCTTCGATCTCACCGGGCGGAATGTTCTGGTGATCGACGACGTTCTGGCTACCGGAGGGACACTCGAGGCGGCGGTACAGTTGGTCGAGTTGGGTGGAGCGAACGTCGTCGGCGTCGCAGTGGTGCTCGAGATCGAGGAACTGCGCGGTCGAGATCGCTTCTTGAAGTACCCACTGACATCACTGGTGAAGGTCTGAGTATTAAAGTTGTCTCCTGGGGGTCGAGTTAGACCTCCAGGGCAATTACCCGATGCAGGGCGGTTGCCTCAACCAACTCGGTGGTAGGAGGTGGCGACATGACGTCGAATCTTGATCGATCACAGAACTCGGGTGCAGTGTCGCAGGAGACGGGTGCAGTTCCGGCTCCGGAGACGACACCATCGAAGTCCGCGGTGCCCGACGATTCGGGATCTGCGCAAACTACCGGCAATCGGGGTGGGCAGAATCTGGCCGTGCCCGCTTCCGCCTCCCGTAGGGTGCGCGCTCGGCTTGCTCGACGCATCACCGGTCAGCGCAACGCCACCATCCGCCCGGTGCTCGAGCCGTTGGTCAGCCTCCACCGTGAGCTGTATCCGAAGGCCGACCTCGCGCTGCTCCAGCGTGCGTACGACGTCGCCGAGGACAGACATTCGAGCCAGCGGCGCAAGTCCGGCGATCCGTACATCACGCATCCGTTGGCCGTCGCGAGCATTCTGGCCGAGCTGGGAATGGACACCACCACCCTCGTCGCAGCCCTTCTGCACGACACCGTCGAGGACACCGGTTACTCACTCGAAGAGTTGACCAAGGATTTCGGTGACGAGGTCGCTCACCTTGTCGACGGAGTCACCAAACTCGACAAGGTCGTTCTGGGCACCGCCGCCGAGGGCGAAACCATCCGCAAGATGATCATCGCGATGGCGCGGGACCCGCGCGTGCTCGTGATCAAGGTTGCGGATCGTCTGCACAACATGCGCACGATGCGATTCCTGCCGCCCGAAAAGCAGGCACGTAAGGCGCGTGAGACTCTCGAAGTCATTGCACCACTTGCGCATCGACTCGGAATGGCGACCGTCAAGTGGGAACTCGAGGACCTTTCGTTCGCGATCCTGCACCCGAAGAAGTACGACGAGATCGTTCGACTGGTCGCCGATCGCGCGCCCTCTCGAGACACTTATCTGGCCAAGGTTCGCGCCGAGATCAACTCGACTCTGTCCGCCTCGCGGATCAATGCCATCGTCGAGGGCCGGCCCAAGCACTACTGGTCGATCTACCAGAAGATGATCGTCAAGGGCCGCGATTTCGACGACATCCACGATCTGGTCGGCGTGCGCATTCTGTGCGAAGAGGTGCGTGACTGTTACGCCGCGGTCGGTGTTGTCCACTCGCTGTGGCAGCCGATGGCCGGACGCTTCAAGGACTACATCGCACAGCCGCGCTACGGCGTCTACCAGTCGCTGCACACCACCGTCGTGGGACCGGAAGGCAAGCCCCTGGAGGTCCAGATCCGGACCCAGGACATGCACCGGACCGCCGAGTTCGGTATCGCCGCGCACTGGCGGTACAAGGAGACCAAGGGCAAGCACGCGGGCGACATCGCCGAGGTCGACGACATGGCGTGGATGCGTCAGCTACTCGACTGGCAACGTGAAGCGGCCGATCCGGGGGAGTTCCTCGAATCGTTGCGTTACGACCTCGCGGTCAAGGAGATCTTCGTCTTCACGCCAAAGGGTGACGTGATCACGTTGCCTGCCGGATCGACTCCCGTCGATTTCGCGTATGCGGTGCACACCGAGGTCGGGCACCGATGCATCGGTGCCAGGGTCAACGGCCGGTTGGTCGCGCTGGAACGAACTCTCGAAAACGGCGAAGTGGTAGAGGTCTTCACGTCGAAGGCTGCCACCGCCGGGCCGAGCCGAGATTGGCAGACGTTTGTCGTCTCGCCGCGTGCCAAGGCGAAGATCCGGCAGTGGTTCGCGAAGGAACGCCGCGAGGAGGCGCTCGAGTCCGGCAAGGATCAGATCGCGAAGGAAGTCCGCCGCGTGGGACTTCCGTTGCAGCGGTTGATGAATGCCGAATCGATGAGCACGATCGCGCACGAACTTCGCTATCCCGACGTCTCGGCGTTGTACACGGCCGTAGGCGAGAGCCAGGTGTCGGCGCACCACGTCGTGCAGCGACTGGTTGCTCATCTGGGCGGCGTCGGCGCCGTCGAGGAGGAACTGGCCGAGCGTTCGACGCCGTCGACCATGCCGGTGCGCACCCGCAGTACGGGTGACTCCGGAATTCTGGTTCCCGGAGCACCGGGCACGGTGGCAAAACTCGCGAAGTGTTGCACGCCGGTACCGGGCGATTCGATTCTGGGCTTCGTCACGCGTGGCGGCGCGGTCAGCGTGCACCGTACCGACTGCACCAACGCCAACTCGCTCCACGATCAATCGGAGCGAATCATCGACGTCGAATGGGCACCGTCAGCGACATCGGTGTTCCTGGTCGCGATCCAGATAGAGGCGCTCGATCGTCATCGGTTGCTTTCCGACGTCACCAAGGCGTTGGCCGACGAGAAGGTGAACATCCTGTCGGCCTCGGTCACCACCTCAGGTGACCGAGTGGCGATCAGCAAGTTCACCTTCGAGATGGGTGACCCGAAGCACTTGGGTCATGTTCTCAACGTGGTTCGTAACGTGGAAGGCGTCTACGACGTCTACCGCGTGACCTCTGCCTCGTAAACTGCTGTGCGCCTTTATTAACCGCGGGCGGTTAATAAAGGCGCACAGGGGGTCAGGCGACTATTGCAGTCTCGATGGTGATCGGGGTGTTGGGTGCACCGCCGCCGGTTGCTCCCATGCCACCGTCGTCGCCGTCGGCCGCGATCTTCTCGATCGTCGCCAGGCCGGCGTCGTCGATCTTTCCGAAGACCGTGTAGTTGGGCGGCAAGACCGAATCCTCGTAGACGAGGAAGAACTGACTGCCGTTGCTGCCCGGTTTACCCGAGTTGGCCATTGCCAGCGTGCCGCGGGGGTAGACGGCAGGCAAGGAGAGTGCCGGATCGTTAGCCGGGTAGGCAGTGGTCGGGTACTCGTTGTCGAAGCCATAGCCTGGTCCGCCCGTGCCCTTGCCCGAGGGATCGCCGCACTGCAGGATCTGTAGACCGGGTGTGGTGACGAGTCGATGGCACGGGGTGTCGTCGAAGTACTTCTGCTCGGTCAAGCTCACGATGCTGTTGACCGTGCAGGGGGCTTCCGCCCGGTTCAGTTCCATCCCGATCGGGCCGGCCGTAGTCGTGAGCGCGACGTTGACGGTTCCCTCGGTGGACACACCCGTGGAGTTCGGCGGATTGACGGTTTTTGCTGCACCCGCCGCGCTCGGGTACGAGCAGTCGACGGTCGCCGAGGCCGGAGTCGGGACAGGCGGGAGTGCGTCGAACTGTGACATGTCGAGCGGCGGCATGGCAGCCGTTGTCGTCTTCGCCTTGGAGGTGCTGGACGGCGAGTCCGAGCTACCGGAATCACTGGAACAACCAGCCAGAAGCAGCGCCGCGGCGCTTGCGGCGGCAATAACTACAGGAAAGCGCATCACAGGTT
This sequence comes from Rhodococcus sp. RCBS9, assembly GCF_029457415.1. Taxonomy (NCBI): domain Bacteria; kingdom Bacillati; phylum Actinomycetota; class Actinomycetes; order Mycobacteriales; family Nocardiaceae; genus Rhodococcus; species Rhodococcus sp. RCBS9. The sequence goes on from NZ_CP120422.1 coordinate 5,600,254, forward strand.
TACGTCGCATCAGTCGAGCCTTACTGTCTTGATGTCGGTGGTCAGATTCGGCTTGCCGTCACCCTCTGGCGTCGATCCGCCGGCCGCGACCTTGTCCAAAGTGGCGAGCCCGGTTTCGTCGATCGTGCCGAAAACCGTGTACTGCGGGGGGAGTTGTGAGTCGCCGTAGACGAGGAAGAACTGGCTGCCGTTGCTACCGGGTGCCCCGGTGTTGGCCATCGCAACCGTGCCGCGCGCGTAGGTGACGGGCTCCTGCGCTGCCGGGTCGGTGGTGGAATACGCCGTGGTGGGGAATTCGTTGTCGAATCCGTAGCCCGGTCCGCCGGTGCCGGTGCCCGACGGGTCACCGCACTGCAGCACCTGGAGCGAGGGGCTCGTCGTCATGCGGTGGCAGGTGGTGTCGTTGAAGTAGTCCTGCTGCGCCAAGCTCACGAAGCTGTTGACCGTGCACGGAGACTTCGTTCCGTCGAGTGTGAGCCCGATGTTTCCCTGCGAGGTCTCGACGCTGATGCTCGGCGTCGCGTCCGGCGCGGTGGTGGGAATCCCGTCGGTACGAGGAGGGTTGTTGGCCTTGGACGCGGTAGCGCCGTCGGCTGGATACGAGCAGGAGACCGTGTCGGCCAGTGGCGTCGACAGACCGGCCGGCATTGCACCCGCGGTCTGTGGCGTGAGGCTCGAGTCGTCGGCAGCAGTGTTGGTGGTGTTCGCGTCGTCGTCACTGCGATTGCTCAGCCAGATGAGTCCACCGACGACGCCGACTACGACGACCACGCCGAGCGCAGTTCCGGCTATCGTCATCTGCTTGCGCTTGCGGGCACGTTCTGCGCGACGTTCGAGCTGACGCTCGAGCTTGCGTTTCGCCGCCTCGCGGCGTTGCTCGTTACTCGGCACTGCTGTAGTCCTCCGTATCGCGGGTGGATCGTGGTCGGCCGGCCGAGCGACACCCTGGGGGTCGGCTTCGGCAAGCGGCTCTACTCGTCGTCAGAGTCTCCCATTGCAACCTGAGAACTTACTGGCGGGGCAGCAGCTTAGGCTGTAACCGACAGCGTGTTGTTCGTTTCCACCCTTCGAAGAGGAGTTGCCCCCGTGCTCGTCACTGGTTTTCCGGCCGGGATGTTCCAAACCAACTGCTACATACTCGCTCAGGACGACGCGTGCGAATGCGTAGTCGTCGATCCGGGTCAGGATGCAGCCGAGCCGCTCTTCGAATATCTCGACTCCAAGGACATGTCGGTCAATGCGGTACTTCTGACCCACGGTCACCTTGATCATGTGTGGTCGGCCCGCGAGGTCTGTGAGCGGTACTCCGTGCCCGCCTACATCCATCCCGAGGATCGCTACATGCTCAGCGATCCGGCACGGGGGATCGGCCCGACGATGAAGGAATTCATTCAGGGCATGACGTTCGTGGAGCCGGACGAGGTGATCGAACTGAGCGACGGAGACAAGATCACCGAGGCCGGAATGACGTTCGTCGTGGACCACACGCCCGGGCACACGCAGGGATCGGTGGTGTTCCGCACCCAGGCGAACACCGAGAGCGGGCCCGTGGACTTGGCGTTCACAGGTGACACCCTGTTCCAGGGTTCCATCGGGCGCAGCGACCTGCCCGGCGGAAATCACGAGCAGTTGCTCGCTTCGATCGCCCGCAAGCTACTGATACTCGGTGACGAGACCGTGGTCCTGCCCGGGCACGGTGGCAACAGTTCGATCGGCGCCGAGCGAAGCTCGAACCCGTTTCTCGTTGGACTCAGCGCACAGAAATAAGGAAAAGTACCTCTCGTGAGTAAAGCCAGCACCTTCTCTGCACCCAAGGGCATTCCGGACTACGTTCCGCCGCAGTCAGCCGAATTCGTCGCCGTTCGTGACGGTTTGACGCGCGCCGCGAGGTTGGCCGGATACGGCCACATCGAATTGCCGATCTTCGAGGACACCGGCCTGTTCGCTCGCGGTGTCGGTGAGTCGACCGACGTCGTCAGCAAAGAGATGTACACATTCGCCGACCGCGGTGACCGTTCGGTGACGTTGCGTCCCGAGGGAACCGCCGGAGTCATGCGTGCGGTCATCGAGCACAGCCTCGATCGTGGACAGTTGCCGGTCAAGGTCAGTTACGCGGGCCCGTTCTTCCGCTACGAGCGCCCGCAGGCCGGTCGCTACCGCCAGTTGCAGCAGGTCGGCGTAGAAGCCATCGGGATCGACGACCCCGCGCTCGACGCTGAGGTCATCGCGATCGCCGACGCCGGATTCCGGTCGTTGGGGCTCGACGGCTTCCGCCTCGAAATCACCTCTCTCGGTGACGACACCTGCCGGCCGCAGTATCGCGAACTGCTTCAGGAGTTTCTCTTTGCACTCCCGCTCGACGAAGACACGCGTCGACGTGCCGAGATCAACCCGCTCCGCGTGCTCGACGACAAGCGCCCGGATGTACGCGAGATGACGGCCGGCGCACCGCTGATGCTCGATCACCTGTCCGAGAGCTGCAAGGCGCACTTCGACGAGGTGCTCGCGCACCTGGACGCATTGGGCGTTCCGTACGTCGTCAACCCGCGCATGGTCCGCGGCCTCGACTACTACACCAAGACAACCTTCGAATTCGTGCACGACGGACTGGGTGCGCAGTCCGGAATCGGTGGTGGTGGTCGTTACGACGGTCTGATGGAACAGCTGGGTGGACAGCCGCTCTCGGGCATCGGGTTCGGAATCGGCGTCGACCGCACGGTTCTCGCGCTCGAGGCCGAGGGCAAGTCCGTTGCGCCAGCGGCGCGTGTCGACGTCTTCTGTGTACCGATGGGTGCCGAGGCGAAGGCTGCACTGGTGAAGATCGCACATCAGTTGCGTGCCAATGGGATTCGCGTCGACCTGGCGTACGGAAACCGTGGCGTGAAGGGCTCGATGAAGGCAGCTGATCGTTCGGGTGCCGCGATCGCTTTGGTTCTCGGCGAGCGTGAACTCGAAGAGGGCGTTGTCGTTGTCAAACAGTTGGCAACAGGTGAGCAGGAGACAGTGGCGCTCGACCAGGTTGTCGACAAGCTCGGGGAACTCGTTGAGCACTGAGGCCGAACCGGTTTCGCTCGATCTGGTTCCCGTGGCGTTGATCGCGCCGCGGTTGAAGAAATTCGCCGTTGTTGTCGTGGTGTTCGGTGTGGTCGTCGGGTTGATCGTCAGTGTGTTCTCGACGGCGACCGTTGGAGTGATCGTCGGTGCCGTCATCGCGGTGCCGACGTCACTTGCGATCCTGATGACGCTGCGCCGGCACATCACGTTGTACGGCAACAGAGTTCGTGCGCAAGCTGGTTTTCGAACCAACGTCGTCGACGTGGCCGAGGTACTCACGGCGGCATTGACGGTGCGATCCGGCCGGATCAGCGAAGTCAGCTTGACGCTCGGCGACGGACGGTCCACCGTGCGGATCCCGCTCGCGCTGTATACCGCGGGGGGTGGGCGCGAGTTGGAGATCCTTGCACTCCGCAAGCTCGCCGACGCGCTGGCGGCCAGCGAGTTGGTACCGGCTGCCGCGTTGTCCTCGGTGCTGATCGAACAGTTGCGTGCCGAAGCCCGCGGCGCCGGACTCGCCGAGCGTCCGCTCTACCGCGCCGTCGAACTCGTGACGGCGGAGGGACGAGTGCCGAGAACCACACTGACAGACCACGAAGTGGCCGGTTTACTCGACTAGCGTGGAAACCGTTCTTACAGCGTTGTAGAACGGACAGTCGTGAAAACGGCAGGTGAGGAGTCGGCAATGAGTATTGCGCCCGTAACCGTCACGGTAACCGGAGCGTCGGGTCAGATCGCATACGGAATGCTTTTCCGCATAGCTGCGGGGGAGATGCTCGGCGCTGACGTCCCGATCAAACTTCGACTGCTCGAGATTCCTGCCGCCGTGTCCGCTGCCGAAGGCGTTGCGATGGAACTCGAAGACGGCGCATTTCCGTTGCTGAGCTCCATCGACATCACTGACGATCCCGATGTCGCCTTCTCCCGCGCGAACGTCGGGATGCTGGTCGGCGCACGTCCGCGGAGCAAGGGGATGGAGCGTGCCGACTTGCTGAGTGCGAACGGCGCGATATTCACAGCGCATGGGAAGGCGATCAACAACAACGCAGCCTCGGACGTCAAGGTACTGGTCGTGGGAAACCCGGCCAACACCAACGCGCTCATCGCGATGAACAATGCACCGGATGTGCCCGATGCTCGGTTCAGTGCGCTGACACGTCTCGACCACAACCGAGCGATCGCGCAGGTGGTGAAGAAGACCGGGGTTCGTGCGTCGTCGGTGCGCAAGGTGTCCGTCTGGGGAAACCATTCGGCGACGCAGTACCCGGACCTGTCCCACGCGACTGTCGCAGGTGAGCCTGCACTCGCGGTGATCGACGACCGCGACTGGGTGGAGAACGATTTCATCCCGACTGTGCAGGTGCGAGGCACCGCCATCATCGCTGCGCGGGGATCGTCCTCTGCGGCGAGTGCGGCCAGTGCGTCGATCGACCACGTCCGCGACTGGGTGATCGGCACCGCCGAGGACGACTGGGTATCCATGGCCGTCTGTTCGGACGGTTCCTACGGGGTGCCCGAAGGATTGATCTCGTCCTTCCCGGTGACCTGTGCCGATGGCGAGTTCGCTATCGTTCCCGACCTCGCGATCGACGACTTCTCGCGCGAACGGATTGACCTGTCCGTCAGCGAACTGGAGCAGGAGCGTGCGGCGGTGCGGGAGTTGGGCTTCGTCTGAGGTTTGTCTTGATCAGAGATCTCGGAACAGGTACTGATCGGGATCGTCAGCCCCGAGCACGGGCGGCGACACCATCGGCAGATCGTCGACCATCGAATTCTCGTCGCCGGCAGTGACGAGATACCTCGGGGTAGTGCGTGACGACTCGTCGTCCCGAGATCCGCGGGGTCCACCGCCCAGCATGCCGCCCGGCGACATGCCGCTACTGGCGACTGCCGACGATGGTGCACCCAGGCCGGGCGTTGTTACCGGAACCGGTTGAACTGCAGCAACTCCCGCTGCACCCCTCACCATTCCGCCGGTAGTGCCACCGCTTCCGCTCACCCATGCTCCGCCAGAGCTTGCCGTCGCACTGGGTGACGGCGACGCGCCGGCTGCGAGTGACGTCGACGGATTGCCTGCGCCCCACAGCTTGTCGACGCCGGTCGGAAGCCCGGCGCCGGCCCGTGCAGCCGAAGTTCGAACAGCCTCTGTGCCTGGCTGAGTGGAGTCCGGGTGGGTGGAGTACGGCGCATCACCGGCATCGGTTGAGGCAGAAAGAGGTTGGGCGATCTGACGGGCGGCGTTGTTGATTGCCTCCGCAGTGACCAGGTTGGAGAGTGCCTCACTGGTCGGTGGGGTCGGCACGGGGATCGGTCCGGCAAGGGCGTTCATGGCTGCGGTGTGCCCGAGCATCTCCCCACGCGTCCGAGTCACCGCCGCGACGGCTGCCTGCATGTGTTCAGCTGCCGAGGCAAGCAACATCGCCTGTCCTGGTGGTGTCCACGCGATGGGCGCGGCAGCTGCAACCGTGGTGGCGAAGGACTGCGCGATTGCCGCGAGATTCGCGTTGCCTCGCTGCACCGATTCCGCGGCGGCGGCAGCAGTTTTCGATATCGCGGTTCCGCGTTCGCTCAATTCTGCGCCGCTGTTCTGGGCGGATCGCGACAGTTCGGTCGCGGCGTCACTGCCGGTGCTGTTCCAGGTCTGGCCCACGTCGGCGACCGCGCTTCGGGACAGTCCCATGGCGTGGTCGATGAGAGTGGACGCCTGATCGAAGATGCCGACGGGATCGATGCCCGCAAAAGAGCCTGTGCCGAGACTCTTCCCGAGTTCGATCAAGGGCGCGAACAGATCTTCGATTCCGGGGAGTGCCGGTACCGGTATGCCGGCGAGCATCGATTCGACCACATTGTTCGGCAGTACCGGGGCAGGAGCGCCACCGTGAAGGAATTCGATGACGGTCGTCGAGTCGTCTTCGGTGCTCACGCGGTCGCGCCCGTCGATCCGGCCGCAGCGGTCAGATCTGTTGCGATTGCATGATCTGTGGTGTCGTAGGCCTGCGCGGCTGCACCGGCCGTCGCGGCGTTGCCGGCGTAGAACGTGGCGAGTGCTGCAACATCTTTGGTGTGTGTGGCCTGAGCGCGCGCGAATGCTTCGAGAAATTCGATCCCGACGGGGCCCACGGCCGGTGCGACTGCTGCGATGTTTGCACCCAGATCGACGGCGGCGGCCTGCGCGATGCGTCCTGCCGCTTCGGTCGACGTCGAGCCGTACTTTCGGATGCCGTCAGTGGCGACAGTCAATTCGCTCATCATTACCCCCCAGTTGGTAAGCGTCGTGAGAACTTTAGCGGACCACTGTGGGCCCTTACAGGGAGACGACGCGACCTACTCAGCGGTTCCGGACAACCTGGACGAAGTGGCAGAGATTACATTCGGCTCCGGTGTTGGTATTGCGAGTGCGATCGATTTGGCACACTCGAACCATGCGAACCGCTTCGGACGTCATCCTCCGACTCACGTCCGATCCAGCTCGCTGTGGACTGGTGATGGATTTCGACGGCGTGCTTGCACCCATCGTCGACGATCCGTCGGCGAGTGCGCTACTGCCCGGCGCCGAAGACGTGCTTGCGACCCTGGCCGAGCATCTCGGTGTTGTCGGCTTGCTCTCGGGACGGCCGGTGTCGTTCTTGCGAGAGCGGCTCAGCTTGAATTCCGTTGTGCTCATGGGTTCCTACGGCGTCGAGACCTGGACGGACGACGGAATCCACGTGCTTCCGGCCGTCGCGGCGTTCAGTGATGCTGTCGCCGAAGCAGAAGCCGAATTGCGACGCTTGTTCGACTCTCCGGCAATTCCTGGCATCCATGTCGAGAGCAAAGGCCTTGCGGTGGCCGTGCATTGGCGTCGGGCCGCGGATCGTGCGGTCGCGCAGCGCCTGGTGGAAGCAGCGACGACAGAAATCGCGAGCCGGACCGGGTTGCGGCGTGAGCCCGGCAAGTTGGTCGAGGAATTGCGCCCACCCGTTGAGGAGGACAAGGGGACAGGCCTCCTTCGCGCGATCGCGGCCGCAGGGGTCGACGTCGTCGCGTACGCGGGCGACGACCGGGGTGACCTACCGGCCTTTGCCGCTGTCCTTGCCTCGGGTGGAGAAGCGTTGGTGGTCAAGGGCGACGACATCGCACCGGAAGTGGCTGCTGTCGACGGCGTCCAGTTCGACGGCCCGCAGGCATTCCTCGATTGGATGAAAGAGCTTGCCGCGCAACTGGAACGCTGACGCGTAAGGTCAGTCTGCCAGGAACTCGACCAGGTCTTATTTCGAGGTGCCGCGTCCGCGGGGCAGAGTGACGCGAACCCGCGCGTGCCCTGTTCCTTGGCGTGATCGACAAGCGCTGCGGGTTCTGTCAACGCGAAACTGGCCGCACCGGAAGGGCTCCGGTGCGGCCAGTTTTGGTCTTGGTCGGTTTGCGACTCGGTCAGGCGTCGCGCTTGTTGACGACGGCGATGCTGATTCCGAATATCACCAGCACAAACGCTGCGAAGTAGAACAAGCTTCCCCAAGGGCCCCAATGGAAATTGGTGCTCGAACCCGAAGAGAGGAAGTGGTCGGCGTTGGCGAACGGGAGGAACGGTGTGACGTTTCTGCCGAAGGATCCGAACATGCCGAACAGGCTCTCGATGAGCAGTGGCCACAGCAGCAGTAGTGCAATGGCGCCGGCGGACTGACGAAGGAGTGCTCCGACGGCGATGGCAAGGGCAACGCAGAGGAACGCGAAGATCGGTACGCCGTAAACGGCGCGCCAGGCGTCGGCGTTGTCCAGTGCCAGATTGGTGGAGCCTTCAGAGCCTGCCGCAGCTTTGGTGATGAATACCGCGCCGAGCATGAGAACGAAGGACAGCACCGCGCCGAAAGCCCCGATCAGGCCGGCTTTGGCGATCAGAACCGAAGCCCGACTCGGGATGGCCTGGAAGGTGGTACGGATGATGCCGAAGCGGTACTCGCTGGTGATCGCGAGCGCTGCCATGATCATCAGGACCATGACGCCGAATCCGGATACTCCTAGCCCCGCGTCGTTGAACGTGGGGAGGAATTTCTCGAAATCAGGAGTTCCTGATGCGGCTTCGTCGTTGTACGCCTGAATGCTCGAACTCGACGAACGCCCGATCATCCAGGCGACGCCCAACCCTAGGACGATGATTGTGATCGTGCACCACAGCGGCGACTTGGTCGTGGTGATCTTGATACGTTCAGCACTGAGAACAGCCATTACAGTGCACCTCCCATAGCGTGCTGTGTGTTTGCGTGGTGGGCTCCGGCGCCCGGATCGATACCGGATGCGTGGTACTGGACATCGTCTCCGGTCAACTTCATGAACGCATCCTCGAGCGATCCCTGCACAGAAGCCAACTCGTGCAACACGATTCCCTGCGAACCAGCCAAACCACCGATCACATCGGTGGTCGAATCCACGACCACCAACACCGGCTCCGATCCTGAATGTTCCTCGCGGACAGTCAGTCCCTGGGCAGTCAATGCGGCATGGAGAGCGTCCAATTGTGGGCTGCGCACGCGCACCGTCGACTCCGACGAACGATCCACGAACTCCGCCACCGTCGAATCCGAAATCAACCGACCCCGACCGATCACCACCAACTGCTCCGCCGTGAGCGCCATCTCCGACAGAAGGTGACTCGACACCAACACCGTGCGGCCCTCAGCCGCCAACCGCTGCATGAACTTACGAATCCAGACGATGCCCTCCGGATCGAGACCGTTGACCGGCTCGTCGAACAACAACACCTTCGGATCCCCCAACAACGCACCCGCCAACCCCAGACGCTGCGACATACCGAGCGAGAACCCGCCGGCCTTCTTACCCGCCACCTCGGACAACCCGACCAACCCGAGCACCTCGTCGACGCGGGACTTCAGGATCCCGTTCGAAGCAGCCATCCACTGCAGATGCGCCCGCGCACTGCGATTGGGGTGCACCCACTTCGCATCCAACAACGCACCCACCGTCCGCAACGGCGTCTTGAGCTCCCGGTACGGCTTGCCCTCGATCAACGCCGCACCCGACGTCGGCTGATCCAAACCCAGGATCATCCGCATCGTCGTCGACTTACCGGCACCGTTCGGGCCCAGAAAGCCCGTCACGATGCCCGGCTTGACTGTGAACGACAAATCGTCCACCGCTTTCGTCGGTCCGTAAACCTTGGTCAATCCCCTCAGTTCAATCATGAGGAGAACTGTGCCCTACCGGCACTGACCAGCACATCGGTCCCGAGGATGACATGAACCCTGAGATGTGAATACGGCAGTTCAGGGAAAACCCTGTGCTCGACCGGAAGTCGGAACTGGCGCGGCCTGCGGGTAGGGCCCATCGAAGTCGCCGTCGAACAATCGCCAGTAGAAGTCGTTCATCCTCGCAGCGACGGGCGCGTGCCGTGTCACGATCGCGGCCACCTCTGGTGTCACATCACCTGGAATATGACCTGTGGCGCATCGTCGTACGTACTGGTTGCGGGCGACTGGTCCGCCGCTCGTCGGCCTCGGTACCCCGCAGACCTCGGTCACCAGCCAGTTGACCAGAAGCATGGCGGCGTAGTCGGCGTCATGAGTGGCGTGGCGCCGGACGAAGTCGTGCTCGGCAGTCGACAGGTCGAAGTGTGGGGATGTGGCCAGTCCGAAGTCGGTGAGATAGATCCGCTCCATGTCGGTGCGCATGTTGCCGAAATGTCCGTCCATGTGCAGCAACTGTCGATCGCGCAAGAATGCCACGATCTCCGAAAACTGTCGCTCGACTTCGGCAGCTTTGGCGGACGGGTTGTCTTCCAGCCAATTCGAGATCGGGTGTTCGATGTACTCGCAGAACAGTACGAGGCTGCACGGCGCAGCGGCAAGCGCTTCGAGACGGGTCCGCACTTCACGGCTGGCGCCGGCGGTGTGAACGGAATCGATGTCGGCGTGTTCGGCCGCAACGGGCGAACGTCCGGGAAGTATCCGCCAGTGGTAAAGCATTGGGAACGACTGTGTTTCGCCGGCCAGAACGGCATCGGTGACCACGATGTTCGCGGCCAGTTCTCGCCAGGCGTTGAAGCTTGGGCCACCAATGCCGTACTGGCAGAACGTCGGCAGATCGAAATGGTTGGAAGTAGAGCCCACCTCGGCGATTTCCCGCACGCTCAGTGGGATGCGTTTGGTGAATACCGGAACGCCGTTGAGCCTGTTGTCATAGACCCTGATCACTCCTGCGGCGCCACCTACGCCGACACTCGAGATTTGAACGGTGTCGACCAGTCGGGCCAGTTCGACATCGTTCTGGGAAGACAGGAACGCCGACAGCTTTCGGTGGCGGTCAATCCTGACGTCTGTCATTCCACGACTGTGCCACAGGCTCGTCCGGCTTCGATTTCGCGGAGCCGCCTGTCGAAGTCACCGATTCTGGCGGTGTCCTCGTAGTAGTCCTCTTGCTCGATGATCTTTCCCACTTAGTCCGAACGAGAAGCACTGTTCGATTTCGATAGATGACGGTGCCGTCGGGGCCGAGGGCTCGGTCGTCGAAACGGGCGAGCAGGGTCATGCGCCAGAGTGGACCACCGAAATACGCTTCGGTGACCGCGCCTTGAAGCCCCGCATCGACAAATTCTTGGAGAAACGTCTCGATTCGGTCCCGTCCGGAATGCACTCCTGACCACCGGTGATCACCATCCGCGAATCTCAGCACCGCGTCGCGGTGATAGGAATTCAACAGCGGCTGATAGTTGCCGGAATTGAGCGCGCGGACGTCGCGTCGGAACTTGAAGATCAGCGCTTGGCGCAGTAGCGATCGCGAGACGATCGCCGTTCCGAAGCCCGCCGCGAACCATCGTTTCATCTTCGAAGCTTGTCGTGGCATCGAATGCCCTGTCAACGAAATGCCCGGGTCTGCTGATATCTGACAGAGAATTGGATATTGACAGTGACTGTCACAATAGGTGAGACTCGCATTATCGAGAACGGCCGGATCTCGGCCGAGGCGGGAGGACGTTGCTGATGTCACTACGGGAGAGACAGCGGTTGCAGGTGCGAGCAGACATTCAACGTGCGGCATTCGATCTGTTCGCGCGTGACGGTTTCGAGGATGTGACCACCGAGCAGATTGCGGCGGCAGCGGGGGTATCGGCGAGTACGTACTTCCGGCACGTCCGTAACAAGGAGGATCTGCTGTTGGATCCGGTCAGGCAGGGCGGTGCCGGAATCGTGACGCTCCTCGAGGAGCGCCCGGCATCCGAGTCGGCTGATCTTGCGATCTCACGGGCAATCCTCGAGCGTTCCAATGCTTTCGAGTCCTCGGAGATCGATCAGTGGCGATCGGCGTTCCGTACCGCGCCGCACCTGATGGATCGAGTCGCGCTGATCGCGCCCGAACATCGTGATCGGCTGGTCGAGTTGGTGGCACAACTTATGCAACTCGATCCGGAAAACGACAGCCGCCCAGGACTTCTCGTTCATTTGATGTTGGCGGCGGCGGAGTTCGGTTATCGGCAATGGATACGTAACCCTCACAAGCGCGGGGCATCACTTCCCGTGTGCGTCGAGGGGGCGCTAGACGCTGTTCGAGGATCCCGGTGGCACGCGCAGGACGAAGATGACACGAAAGGTCGTGACCAGTGATGGACGAGAACTCTCAGGGCGCCGTGCCGCCCGTAGTGGATGTAGTTGTTGTCGGATCGGGGGCTGCCGGCATGTCCGCAGCCATCACCGCAGCCCGCAACGGACTCTCGACGATACTCGTGGAGAAGTCCGAATACTGGGGCGGTTCGTCGTCCCGGTCCGGGGGCGGCGTGTGGATTCCGGGAAACTCGATACTTCGCCGCGAGGCGCCGACAGATGATATCGACTCTGCACGAACATATCTGAAGAGCATTGTCGGAGAGGATGCAGACGCCGACCGAATCGACACGTATATCGATCGGGGTCCGGAAGCCCTCGATTTCCTGATTCGTCACTCTGCGTTGGAGCTCGAATGGGTGAAGGGGTACTCCGACTACTTTCCCGAGGCACCTGGCGGACGTGCAAGCGGCCGCTCGTGCGAGCCGCGCCCGTTCGACGCGCGAGCTCTGGGCGACGATCTTGCGACACTTCATCCGCCGTACATGAAGGTTCCGCTCAACATGGTTGTCCAACAATCTGATTACCGTTGGCTGAGCACGGGGATCCGGCATTGGCGGGGTCCGGTGCGGATGCTTCGGGTAGGAATGAGATCCCTGGCCGCAAGAGCTCGGAAGAAGAAGCTGATCGGGCTCGGGCCGGCGCTCATGGCCGAACTGATGCTCGGAGTTCGGGACGCCGGAGTGACGGTGGAGCTCGGGACGAGGCTTGTGGATTTGGTGACCGACAGTGATCGTGTCGTGGGTGTGCGACTCGAGTCCGGGGGAGTGCAGACCACCATGCATGCTCGATGCGGTGTCATCCTCGCGTGCGGCGGGTTCGACAACAACGACGACATGCGAGGCGAGTACCAGCGCCGGCCGAGTAGCGCGCAGTGGACTCTCGGGGCACCGACCAATACCGGGGACGGTATCCGTGCAGCTCTACGCGTCGACGCCGCAATTTCGTACATGGACGACGCGTGGTGGGCCCCGTCGATTCCACTGCCCAAAGGCCCGTGGTTCGCCTTGGCGGAACGCTCGTTGCCTCGCAGCCTCATGGTCAACGCCAGCGGTCAGCGCTTCATGAACGAGTCGCTTCCCTATGTCGAAGCGGCACACGCCATGTTCGGCGGAAAGTACGGCCGAGGTGAAGGACCCGCTGAGAACATCCCGGCTTGGCTGATCTTCGATCAGACGTACCGTGACCGTTACCTGTTCGCGGGGGTTCCGGCGCGCAGGCCGATACCTCGGTCGTGGATCGAATCGGGTGCGATTGTGCGAGCTGGATCGATTGCCGAACTCGCTGCCGAGATCGGAGTGCCGGGCGATGCGCTGTCCGCCACCATCACACGATTCAACAGTCACGCGCGCGACGGAGTCGATCGCGACTTCGGCCGTGGGACAAGCAGATACGACCACTACTACGGCGACTGCACCAACAAGCCCAACCCCAGCCTCGGAGAACTTACGAAGGGTCCGTTCTATGCCGCGAAGATGGTGCCTGGAGACCTGGGGACCAAAGGCGGCATCAACACGGACGCTCGCGCGCGAGCGTTGCGCGCCGACGGTTCGGTCATCGACGGGCTCTATGCAGCAGGTAACACCAGCTCACCGGTGATGGGTCATACCTATGCCGGTCCAGGTGCAACTATCGGTCCCGCAATGGTTTTCGGATATCTGGCGGCGCTCGATGCGGTCGGACGATCCCGCGACGGTAGTGAGCTCGAGACCGAAGGCAGGAATAATGGTTTGGCAGATCGCCGTGGGTAGGGTTCTCTTGACAGCGTGACCCACCTCAACATCGCCGACGTCGACTACTTTCTCCCTGATGGTCGGCAACTGCTCAGCGGTGTCAGCTTTCGGGTCGGCAACGGTGCAAAAACTGCACTGATAGGCCCCAACGGGACTGGTAAGACGACGTTGCTCCGCATTGTCGCCGGAGACGTCGTCGCCGACGAGGGCGCTGTCACTCGATCCGGAACACTGGGCGTGATGCGGCAATTCGTCGGCCAGGTTCGCGACGAGTCCACCGTGCGCGATCTTCTGTTGTCCGTCTCGCCGGCACGGATCCGGGACGCAGCACTGGCGCTCGATACGGCAGAAAACGCGATGATCGAGCGCGACGAGGAATCAACTCAAATGAAGTATTCGCATGCGCTGGCCGATTGGGCCGACGTGGGCGGCTACGAGACCGAAGACTTCTGGGACAAGGTCACTACCGCGGCTCTCGGTGTTCCCTATGACCGTGCGAAGTGGCGCGCGGCCAACTCCCTCAGTGGTGGCGAGCAGAAACGGTTGGTTCTCGAAGCACTGTTCGCTGGGCCCGACGACGCACTCCTACTGGACGAGCCGGACAACTACCTCGATGTTCCGGGCAAGCGATGGCTGGAAAAGACGATCTCGGAATCGTCGAAAGTGGTTTTGTTCGTCAGCCACGACCGCGAACTGATCGCCAACGCGGCCACCCACATCGTGACGCTCGAGCCCGGAATCAGCGGCGCAACGTCGTGGACCCACGGTGCTGGGCTGGCCAGCTACCACCAAGCCCGCGAGGATCGCAACGCTCGATTCGAAGAACTGCGCCGACGCTGGGACGAGGAGCACGCGAAACTGCGTGCCCTGGTTCTGCGATTGCGTGAAAAGGCCAAGTTCAACGACGGCGTCGCTGCGCGGTATCACGCCTCGCAAACGAGGTTGGCGAAGTTCGAGGAGGCAGGGCCACCCGAAGCGATTCCACTTCAGCAGAAGGTGACGGTTCGGCTGGCGGGCGGGCGAACCGCCAAGCGCGCGTTGGTATGTCAAGATCTCGAGCTGACCGGATTGATGAAGCCTTTCGACACCGAGATCTGGTACGGAGATCGGGTTGCCGTGCTGGGCTCCAATGGATCCGGAAAGTCGCATTTCCTTCGGCTCTTGGCGGGTGGGGGGACCGATCCGGGGAGCGAGCATCTGCCCGTCGAGGCGCTCGACATCGCGCCGGTCGAGCACGGGGGTGCTGCGACGCTGGGTGCCCGGGTACGTCCCGGATTGTTTGCGCAGACACACTCCAGGCCCGATCTGACCGGAAACACGCTGCTCGAGATCCTGCACATGGGCGACGAACACCGCAGCGGAATGGGACGCGAAGCGGCGAGCCGCGCGCTGGACCGTTACGGATTGTCCCAAGCTGCGGAACAGAAGTACGACGACCTGTCCGGCGGTCAGCAGGCACGATTGCAGATTCTGCTCCTCGAGCTCTCCGGCGCCACGATGTTGTTGCTCGACGAACCGACCGACAACCTCGACCTTCATTCGGCGGATGCGCTCGAGCAGGGCATTGCTCAGTTTGCCGGCACGGTCATCTCGGTCACGCACGATCGCTGGTTCGCGCGCGCGTTCGACAGGTTCCTGGTATTCGGATCGGACGGGAACGTGTACGAGAGCGAGTCTCCGGTGTGGGACGAGGCCAGGGTCGAACGAGCGCGCTGAGATCGAGCAGCCGCTCCCTACCTGGGGAGAGGCGGCAATTCGTCGATCACGGCGCGAAGAAGGCCCAGATCGCTGCGATCCGATCGAGGTGGGGGACAGCGCGAAAGATCGAGCTGTGTCGGAAAGCGCCACACAACGCGACCTGGATCTACCCTGTTCACCGCCGAGTACCAGTGGGTGAGGGGCTCGGCGAGCGCCGCGTGAAGCTCGAAATGCCGTCGGCGGCGGCTGGGGTCACCTTCGCGCTGAAGTAGAAGCTGCTCCGGTGACGGTATCGAGATGACGGTCAGATCCGCGAAACCCAGTTCGAGGTGCTCGAAAGCTGTCTCGACTGCCGCGAGCTCGTACTCGAATCGCTCCCGAGGTGCTGCGCCCACCGCAGCGAGACACCAGCTGTAGTGCAGTTTCAGCGGGTCGCTGTCGCAGAGCGCGATACCGGTTCTCGCTTCGAGATCTTCCGCTTGCGACCATCGCTTCGAATTGACCGTTGTCCAGTAACTTGCCTGAAGGTCGAGATCCGTACCGTCCGGCTCGAACCCGGTGGGCTGATACTCGGCGACGAATCTCTCCGCCGCGGATTCGCCACCGAGTTGGGTTCGGCACCAGGTGGTCTTGCCGGCGGCGCTGGGTCCTTCTACTGCGATGATCACCAGTCCATTCTCCATAATGATTGGGGCGGTTGGTTTTTCCCGTTGCCAGGAATCTCTTAACATCCCCAGGATCCTCGTTGGCGGTCCGACACGGCCTGTTTCGGTGTGGTGGGTCACAAAATCACCGTGACGGTTGCCACATAACGGACGGATAACGATCGGTATGGTTGAAGCTCGAATCAATTAGTTGACCTGTGGTTATTGCTCGAGTTTCGACTGAGTCTGGTACAGCAGTGCCGGAAAACTGCCCCGTGACCAATCCGTGACCATCACCTACGGTCGTTGACAGCCCGAAACTACCGGGCAAACACCGACCCGCAACTGCGTGCTTCTGCCCCGCGGGTCCGGTACTCCCGAAACCTTCGCGGGGCAGGAGTGAAACAGACGAGTCGATCGACGAGACGTGAAAGCGTCCGGGCCGACCTCGTCCGCGGTAGCGGAGAGGATTTACCCAATGACCAGCATCACCTTCAAGCGCGCCCTCGGCGCAGTTGCAACCGCAGGCGCAGTCGTCGCGATCCCGCTCGCCATGAGCACCGGCACCGCTTCGGCAGCCGGCCACGACTGGTCCGGAGTCGCAAACTGCGAGTCCTCCGGTAACTGGGCCGCCAACACCGGAAACGGCTTCTACGGTGGTCTGCAGTTCACGCAGAGCACCTGGAACGCATTCGGTGGATCGGGCAACGCTGCCAACGCCAGCCAGGCCGAGCAGATCCGTGTCGCCGAGAACGTTCTCGCAGGCCAGGGCGTCGGCGCATGGCCCGTCTGCGGTCAGTACCTGACCACCGGCACCACCGCAGGCAACTACGAGGCCGCAGCCGCCCCCGTCACCGCTGAGGCTTCCGTCGAGTCGGCTCCGGCAGCAAGCACCGGAAGCGGCAACTACGTGGTCAAGGCAGGCGACACCCTGTCGAAGATCGCTGCTGCACACGGCATCTCGCTCGAGAACCTCGCCAGCCAGGTTCCGAACATCAACCTGATCTTCCCGGGACAGTCCCTCTCGGTCTAGTCTCGTGGCCGTTTAGGTCCTCAATGCGTCGAAATTGTCCGGAGCCGATGCAGCCCCGGACAATTTCGGCGTTTCTGCGTTCGCAATGAGCGTTGCCGCTTCCGTATGGATGGGGTCAAGATCCTGGCGCCACCCAAGAATGTGCAGCGCCGACCCGGCGATGACAGCGGCGTCGGGAATCGGGGTGCCTTCGAGCGCGTCGGCTCGCGCGCTGATCACGCTTTCTACCAGGCGAAACGGAAGCTCGGCCAGGTGCGTTGATGATGGATCGTCAATCGCGTCGAGCACATCCTGGGCGAGTGCCCGGTATTGCTCGCGAAGCCGATCGCGATCGGCTCGGAACGACATGAACCTGTCACTTCTCAGTTCCGGTAAGAGATAAAGGACGCCGAGGTTCCACCGTCCGGTGATCAGTTGTGCCGCGTCGATGTACGAAAGTGCGTACAGCTTCACCTCGGGTGAGGTGCCGAGTGGCCTGAGATTCTCCGCGAAGTCGAGCGCCGGCGTCACGGTGTCGGCGAGAAGTGCAACCAGAATGTCGTCCTTGGTGGCGAAATGGTTGTACAGCGACGCCTGACGCATTCCGACTGCTTCGGCGATGTGGCGTGTGGACGTCGCGGCGAAGCCTCGGGTGGTGAACAGTTCAGCGGCTGCATCCAAGATCTCCGCCCGGGCAGTGCCACCCGGGCGTCGGCGAGCGGTCAGGCGGGGTCGTCCGGGGCCGGCGTTGGTCACGCCTTCCATAGTGGCAGGCTGCGGCCTTACGTGCGGGATGGCCGCAGCTGTGAGCATTCGGTCACGTGCTCGAAACGTACTCAACGAGCCTGTTACAGAATCAGGCGAATCGTATACGCGGGCGTCACCTGCGGCGAGTGGATTTCGCGAAAACTATCAATCGACAGTTATTCGCCTCTGAATCGCTTCGCCGAAGGAGTACGCCGTTGAGTGCAACCACCCCGGCTGCGCAGCCCATCACCGCATCCGCACTCGCCTCTTCGCCTCACGACGACGGTGACCTCGCGGAGTTCGGCTACGAGCAGCAGCTGCATCGATCGCTGGGAAAGTTCGCGTCTTTCGCCGCGGGCTTCTCCTTCGTCTCCATCCTGACCACGATCTTCCAATTGTTCGGCCTCGGTTTCGGTTTCGCGGGTCCGGCATTCTTCTGGACGTGGCCGGTCGTCTTCATCGGTCAGTTCATGGTCGCTCTCAACTTCGCGGAACTTGCTGCCAGATATCCGATTTCGGGTGCCATCTACCAGTGGTCGCGGCGGATGGGTGGTGAGATCGTCGGCTGGTTCGCCGGTTGGTTCATGATTCTCGCTCAGATCGTCACTGCATCGGCCGCCGCGATCGCCTTGCAGGTCGTGCTCCCCAATGTGTGGAGCGGGTTCCAGATCATCGGCGAGGACAGCGCACTCACCTCATCGAGTGGTGCCGCCAACGCCGTGCTGCTCGGATCGGTACTTCTGGTTCTGACCACCTTCATCAACTGCATCGGCGTCAATTGGATGTCGCGTATTAACAACATCGGCGTGACCTGCGAAATCGTCGGTGTGATCGCAGTGATCGGGATGTTCTTCACCCACGCTCAGCGCGGACCGGACGTCGTCTTCGACACCGGCAGTGCCGGCGGTCAGCCCGGATACGCCTGGGCGTGGATCATGTCCGGACTGATGGCTGCTTACGTCATGGTCGGCTTCGGTTCGGCAGGCGAACTGGCCGAGGAGACCCGCAACCCCCGACGCGTCGCACCTCGTACGATCCGGCTTGCACTGTCCGCTTCCGCGCTCGGCGGCGGCTTGATGATCCTCGGCGCGTTGATGGCAGCGCCCTCACTCACCGACGGACGCCTGGCCACGGAAGGTTTGCCGTACGTACTGACATCGATTCTCAGTTCCCCGTGGGGCACGGTCTTGTTGATCGACGTCTCGATCGCAGTGTTCGTGTGCACCTTGGCCATTCAGACTGCTGCTTCACGGCTGATGTTCTCGATGGCCCGCGACGGGCGGCTTCCTGCCTCGCAGGTACTGGCAAAGGTCAACCCCCGCACCGGAACACCTATCGCGCCGTCCGTCCTCATCGGTCTGGTCTGCATTGCCGTCCTGGCCGTCAACGTGGGCAACTCGGCAATTTTTGCAACCCTGTCCAGCGTATGCATCATCTTGATCTACTTGGCCTACCTCATGGTGACGGTGCCGCTGCTGGTTCAGCGTCTCAAGGGATGGCCTCGCACGGCAGTCGGCCCCAAGTTCGACGCCGAAGGCAAAAAGCTTTTCTCCCTGGGCATCTGGGGAGTTCCGGTCAACATCGCCGCGGTTGTGTACGGCACGCTGATGGTGATCAACCTGTCCTGGCCACGAGCCGAGATCTTCAACCCCACCGGGGAGTACCCCATTCTGCAGTGGGCCGCGCCCATCACGGTAGCGCTGGTCGTGGGGCTGGGAGTCGCTTGCTTCCCACGTGGCCGCGCCACCCCGAATCCCGTCACGATCGGAGCCTGACCATGAGTACTCAGACCACCGCCGGAGCACGCGAGCATGCCCGGTCTCAAGCTGGAACGATCACCGATTCCATGCCCGTATTGCCGGCAACGCGTTGGCCGAACCCACCCGAAGACGTCGCTCCCGAACGTCTGACCTGGGCTGAGACCGTGCCGGGTGGGCGGTACACGACCAAGGTTCTCGCACGTGGAACCCGATTGCGACTTCGCGACATCGCTGGCAGCGCCTGCGCAAACATCTTGCTCTATCGCGCCGACGCCCCCTGGGAGCGTCTCAACGTCGCCGATACCGTCAAGGTGCCATGGCAGGCCTATCTCGGCGTCGGGCACCCGTTGCTCTCCGATCAGGGGCGAGTACTTGCGACCGTGGTCGCAGACACGTCGGGTCACCACGACGCGTTCTGCGGAACGACGTCACGCGCCACCAACGAGGCGAAGTACGGGCAGGGTTCGCTGCACAGTGCCTCACCCGCCGGTCGTGAACTGTTCACCGTCGCTGCCGCGAAAAACGGGCTCGGGCCGCAGGACATTGCGCCGCCGTTGTCCTTCTTCCATGGTGTCCGCGTCGAGGCGGACGGCGCTCTCACCAGTACGGGGTCCGCCGGCTCGGGCGCAACGGTCGACCTTCTGATCCACCTGCCCGTCATCGTGATGATCGCCAACACCGCGCACCCACTCGATCCGGCGCCGCAGTTTCCCACCACGTCCCTCGAAGTGCTCGCGTGGAACGCGGCCGACGAACTCGGCGGCCTTGACGATCTCGGGCCGGAATACCAACGCGCAGTGCTCAATACCGAAGATGCCTGGACGGCTTCGAACCTGGAGGAGATCGCATGACCACCACCTTGGATGTCCCCGCCCTCGTTCCCGGAACGGTGATCCTCGACGAGATTGCTGACGCATTCGGGCCGTGGTCCGCAGTTGTCCGTGCCGGTGACGTTCTGACCATCGTCGATCTACACGGAAATCAAGCCGTCGACACCCTCGTCTACGCCGGTGACGATCACAGCGTTCGGTACTCGGCAGCAGCGACGGTCACAGCCCAGAAGAACCTGTTTCTGTCCACAGGCTCCGTGCTCCGCAGTGACGACGGAACTCCACTCATGACCCTGGTCGCAGACGAGGTCGGAAACCACGACACCGTCGGCGGCGCGTGCTCACAGGAATCGAACACCCTGCGATACGGCCACCACACCAAGCATCAGCACGCGTGCGTCGAGAACTTCCTCGTCGAGGGCGCAAAATGGGGGCTCGGTAAGCGGGACCTGGTGTCCAACATCAACTTCTTCATGAACGTCCCGGTCGACCCCGACGGCACACTCGGAATCGTCGACGGACTGTCGGCACCAGGCAAGCGGCTCGCGTTGCGTGCCGAACGTGACGTGCTCGTCCTCGTGTCCAACTGCCCGCAGATCAACAACCCGTGCAACGGCTTCGATCCCACGGCCGTCCGCATGATCGTCACACGGCCGGGAGCAGACGAATGAACGCAAAACTGACCATCGTGCGTCCCGGAATGCTGACGACGGTTCAGGACTATCCAGGACGCGTCGGATACTGGCAGATCGGAGTCCCACCATCGGGCCCGATGGACGACCTGTCGTTTCGGTTGGGAAACACCGCACTCGGAAACCCCGAAGGCGCCCCCGGCATCGAATGCGCGATGGCCGGACCTGCCATGACGTTCGACGAAGACACCACGGTCTGCATCACAGGTGCCCCGGTGTCGGTGACCGTCGACGGCGTCGTACACGGTCAGTGGCGTCCCGTTCTCGTCCCCGCTGGATCGGTGCTCGACGTCGGAACGGTCAGCGGCCCGGGACTGCGCATCTACGTACTCGTACAGGGCGGAATCGAGACCGACGACTATCTCGGCAGTGCGTCGACCTTCACCCTGGGCAGGTTTGGGGGACACGAAGGTAGGACTCTGCGGGCAGGAGACGTTCTCAAACTCGGACAGGCGACCGGGGTCGCGGGAGCTGTTCCCGCCGAGCATGTTCCGGCGATACACACGTGCTGGGAACTTGCGGTGACCGAGGGCCCGCACGGGGCGCCGGAGTTCTTCACCCGCTCCGACATCGACACGCTGTACGCGACCGAGTACGAGGTCCACTACAACTCCGACCGCACCGGTGTCCGGTTGATAGGTCCGAAACCAGACTGGGCCAGAACCACCGGCGGCGAAGCGGGACTTCACCCTTCGAACATCCACGACAACGCGTATTCGATCGGTGCACTCGACTTCACCGGCGACACGCCCATCCTCCTCGGACCAGACGGACCGAGCCTCGGCGGCTTCGTCTGCCCGATCACAGTGGTGTCCGCTGATCGCTGGAAGCTCGGACAGTTGGCTCCCGGGAACAAGATTCGCTTCGTGCCGGTCCGCGCCGAACGGGCAGCCTCCCGGCGTGACCTCGGAGTATCGCGTCGAGCGTCCAATTCGGTTGTTCATTCCTCTGGTGGTGACGGCGACGACGGCGTCATAGCCCGTCGTGACGGCGACACCACGGTCACGTACCGGCGCTCAGGCGACGACAACGTTTTGGTCGAATACGGCGACATGAATCTCGACCTGGCGTTACGTGCGCGTGCTCATGCACTGCATCAGCGACTCGAAGCCGAGAAGCCGGCCGGACTACTCGATCTCACCCCGGGAATCCGCAGCCTGCAGGTCCGCGTTGACCCGGACGTGCTGCCCGTCCGCAAGCTGATGGGAATGCTCGCCGAGGCGGAGGACACCTTGCCGGCGGCCAACGAACTCGTTGTGCCCAGTCGCACTGTGCGGATGCCACTGTCGTGGGACGACCCGGCAACGCGCGAAGCGATCCAGCGGTACATGCACGGGGTTCGCGCCGACGCGCCGTGGTGCCCGTGGAACATCGAGTTCATCCGCCGGATGAACGGTCTCGAATCCGTGAACGACGTGTTCGACACCGTCTTCGGCGCCGAATACATGGTGCTCGGACTCGGTGACGTCTACCTCGGAGCGCCGGTCGCGACGCCGCTCGATCCGCGTCATCGTCTGGTCACGACCAAGTACAACCCCGCCCGCACCTGGACCCCCGAAAACGCCGTCGGGATCGGTGGGGCGTACCTCTGCATCTACGGCATGGAAGGCCCAGGCGGGTACCAGTTCGTCGGACGTACGACGCAGGTGTGGAATCACCGCCACCCCGCGAAGTCCGGGCCGTTCGAGGAGGGCACTCCGTGGTTGCTGCGATTCTTCGACCGGATCTCCTGGTACCCCGTCGAGCCGGAAGAGTTGATGGATCTGCGCGCGGACACCGCCGCCGGCCGCGGCGGGGGCGTCGAGATCGAGGACGGCAGCTTCTCGCTGGCCGAGCATCAGGAGTTCCTCGCGTCGAACTCGCGCTCGATCGAGGAGTTCCGCGCGATGCAGTCCGTCGCGTTCGGGGCCGAGCGTCAGCGCTGGTCCGACGCAGGGGAGTTCGCGCTGCCCGGTTGATGGTCGAGTGAGCACAGTCGTCTTAGAGTGAGCACCGCTTCGAGTGTGGCGGAAGCGGTGCTCACTCAGCAGTAACGGTGTTCAGTCCGCCTGGAACGGTTGCAGATGTCTGCGTCAGCGAGTCAGCGCGCGATTGAACAGATCGGTGAACGGGCGAGGTGACGGGGTTCCGGTGGGCCGGAAAGGCGCAGAATCCCTCGACGCGGATACCCACTCGGTTCTGCTCACCCGCGACAAGTCGAGCTGATACCGGGTGTCCGCGGCGAGTCGGTGCAGGAAGAGGGTTCCGGTTCGCCCGTTTCCTTCCCGAAACGGGTGGGCATGATTGAGCGTCGAGTACACCGATGCGAGCGCGAACGACGCAGCGCCGTTATCGAGCGCTACCCAATCGACGGCGGCGATGATCTCTTCCACCTCGGACAGGTAGTTCCGAATCGCCGAGACCGGAGCAAACGTTGCCGCACCTTTCCTGATGTCGACGGTTCTGATGTGGCCGGCCCACTGGTACAGATCTTGGAAAACGTGCTGGTGAAGTAGGAGAAGTTCGGCTGTGTCTCGCGTGTGCGGTACGAGGTCGCTGCCGAGATGCGCCTCACCCAGGCGAAGCGCGGTCGCCGCGAACTCGAGTGATTGCAGTGCGGCGGGATCTCGTACGTCGAAATTGTTCTCGAGAACCGATGTACCGCGATAGACGTACGGCGCTGATCGTCGCCAGCGGATTCGCGGGGGAATTGCTGACGAGAGGCCGACGGCTCGCGCCAATTCCTGCTCGAAATACTCACGCCGAGAGAGCATCCCGATCATCACGGCCTCGAGTTCCGCGATCTGTTCATCGCTCGGATCCCAGCCTTCGAGGCGCTCCGCCGCCAGAACCTGTTCGAGCGCAGTGCGATTCACGGATCGATGTCGGGTAGCGCCGACGCGGACGCGGCATATTCGAGTCGTCGTTGCACACCTGCGACCTCGCGCACTGCATTGCTCAGCAAGCTCCGCGAGAGCGGAGTGAGTTCGGAGATCACGACTTCGTCGGTCGGTGGCCGACCTGCCGCGAACTGATCGGTCTGGTGGCGGACACGAATCTGCTGCAACACCTCGAAAGATTCGATCAGTACCTGGGCGTCGTCGTCGAGTAGGAAACCGCTTCCCGCTGCAGCCTTGAGGCGTTCGAGTGTCGAACTCGTGCGGGCGCCCACGGAAATCCCCGCCCAACGAGCGATGTTCACGATCGGTTGGACGGCGCTGGCTTTGAGGTCGACGGTTCCGGTCCGACGCGTCATCACGTCCTTGAACGAATGGAGCTTTGCCTTGTCTCCGACGGCTTCGCGAAGGAGCAGTCGCATGACGGCCGGGTGCAGTCGCAGTTGATCCAACGCCGCAGGGCGAGGATCCAACGCCGGATCGCCCGCGACGACGCGGGCATCCGCCAGCATCGACAACATGACCAGGGCCTGGTCCTGGTACGGATTGGATACCCATTTCCGCAGCGCAGTGCGCCATTGTGGGAGCGTCCGAGCGAACCTGGCCTGGGTCGCGACGGCGTTCTTGGTGTCGCGAGGGAACCCGCAGAGATCGAGGATGTCGTGGATGGTCTTCGCGGCGTCGGCTCCCTCGTGATGAGATTCGCCGCCCCACACCAGCGCACTGTCGATATCCGAAGAGGGGAGCGCTTCACGTCTGGCGACGCTGCCGAGCGACAGCCACGCGAAATCCGGTCGCTCATCTCCGCCCACCACCAATTCGATGGCGCGCCTGACCGTCACGTCGATCAGCACCGCCAGCGTCGCACCGATGTCGAGCGGTGAGACCCGTGACGCCACCAATTCCGTCACCAGAACAGGGACCGCGCGGGCTGTTTCGACGAGGTGGGCGTCATCCTGTGCTGTGGCGAGCGCTGCGCGCAGTTCGAAACCCTGATTGGTGGCCGAAGTCAGGAGGTCGCTGAGTTCGAGCACGCCCATCAGTGCGCCTGCCTCGGTCACGACCGGGAGATGGCGCAATCCGTACTCGAGCATGTCGGTCACGGCGTCGGCGCCCAATCGATCCGGATCGACTGTCACTGCTGACGGCGTCATCACCGTTGATACCGGCTGATTGCTGTCGATACCACCGACTACCACACGAGCACGTAGGTCACCTTCGGTGAAGATTCCGAAACCGGTTGTCTCCGTCGGGATCACAACAGCGCGGCGGCCCGCATCGGTCATCAACTTCGCGGCCTCGCGGATGGTTGCCCGGCCATCGCAGACAATTGCGGGCCCGCGCAACAGGTCTCGCACCCGGCGCATGGCGGGACTCTGCATGCCTTGCCCCGTCGAGTGCCCCGTCATGGGGTCATTGTCGCAGGTGTGTCCGGTTCAGGCATCGGAGGGTGAGATGTCAGAGACCACCGAGTCGCGAGAGTACGTCGAGAGCGGAATCTGTAGTACGCCAGAGCGCGTCGATCTCCTGTTCTGCGCCAGGACGTGTCTGCGGATTCTGGAGGGCGAATCCGTTGGCCAGCGTGATGGTGTTGTATCCGCTGTCGGCGGCGCGGAGCAACAATTCCGAGGGCTGCGAGTTTCCGGCCAATCGGTCGAGTCCTTCGCCGACGAAGTAGAACCGCCAGAGCGGCCCCAGATCGGCGTCGTACTCGGCCTTGGTGAGGGTCACGATCGAACCACCCTTGACGGCAATGGAATCGACGATCTTGTAAAAATCGGGGACATCCTCCGCAGTGGTTCCGGACGTGGCGACGGCGTGAGCGAGGTCGACGGTGAGATGCGCGTTGTAGCCGGCCATGGCGACCCGTGCTGGACTGGCGTCGCACTGACGTGTCAGGGCGAAGTAGTTGCTCCACGCCGGATCGGTGGGAGTACCGGTGAACTCTGCATGGACGTTCACCAGGTACCTGCGCAGCAATTCGAAGCTGACGGAATGGGCCCACTCGTCATCGGCGAAGGCCGCAGGGTCTCGCTGCAGCGGCATCACCGCCTCGTGTTCGACAGCGTCCAGGCCGATGGAGAACAAGCCTCGCCAATCGTGGTGTGAGACGAGGATCGACGTGATCTCACGATGACGTTCGACAGCGGTCTCGAGCCGAGGCAGTCCGGCACCGTTCAGGGTCGTGACGTCGCTGAGTTCGGCAATCCGGCCCACCTCGGCATTGCTCAACTGGCTGCCGCAAGCCGTCGAAAGACTCTCGCCCGGTTCTGCGAGTGCAGAACCGGGCGAGAGGAAAGCGGCGGTGATGCCGAGCGCGAGCGTCAACGGATACAGCCGCATCGGTTTCATCGGCTCAGACTAGGCGCCCATTTCACAAATGTCCGGATTGGCGATCAGCTGAGAACCGCGTCGGCCTCGATCTCGATGAGCAGAGCGGGGTCGATCAGCGAGCTGACCTCGAGGATCGTCGTGGCGGGACGAATCTCGCCGAACACTTCACCGTGCGCGAGAGCGGCCTGCTCCCACTGCGTCATGTCGCGCAGGTACATGCGAGTGCGGATGACGTCGTCGAGCGAGGCGCCGGCCTCGGCAAGTGCTGCCTTGATAGTTTCGAGCGCCGCGCGGGTCTGATCTGTGAGGGTCTCACCAGGAGCGGTGGTGCCGGAGACTGCGATCTGGTTACCGATGCGCACGGCACGGGAGTAACCGATCTTGGGTTCCCATTCGGAACCGGACGAAATATTGATTCTGTTCGACATGCACCGAATTCTGCCAACAACTTCCCGGCCGTGGTGAGGCACGGTCGGGTATTCGCTCCATCTTGACATACCTTAGAACAAGTGTTCGACTTGGGGCCATGAGGTGGTCGGGTCAGGCATTGGATGCAGATGACGGAGCGCTACCCGGACTCGAACGAGCCGGGTTGGTTCGCTCCGTGCAGACTCCCGAGTTCGAGGGAATCACGTTTCACGAGGTGCTCTGCAAGAGCGCGCTCAACAAGATGCCCGAAGAGTCGACGTTGCCGTTCAGCTTCACCGTCAACGCTTTTCGTGGTTGCTCGCACGCATGCCGATATTGTTTCGCGAGACCGAGTCACGAGTATCTCGACCTCGACGCCGGCGCGGATTTCGATTCCCAAGTGGTCGTGAAGACGAACATTGCCGCGGTGCTCCGCAAAGAGTTGGCGCGAAAGTCCTGGAAGCGGGAGGCGGTGGCACTGGGTACCAACACCGATCCCTATCAGCGAGCGGAGGGCCGATACCGCTTGATGCCCGGCATTATTCGCGCGTTGACCGAATCCGGAACTCCCTTCTCGATCTTGACGAAGGGAACTTTGCTCCGACGGGACCTGCCGCTGTTGAAAATGGCGGCGGCGCAGGTCGACGTCGGAATCGGAGTGTCGTTGGCGATCAACGACGCTGCACTTCAGAAGCAGATCGAGCCTGGTACCCCGTCGCCGCGGGCGCGTCTCGAGATGATCCGCGCCATCACCGACGCGGGATTCTCGTGCAATGTCATGGTGGCGCCGGTCATTCCGTTCCTCACCGATTCCACCAGTCATCTCGACGGGCTGTTCGAGGCACTGTCCGAAGCCGGTGCGACGAGTGTGACGGTCTTCCCGATGCACCTGCGGGGGAGTACTCGGGGTTGGTTCATGAATTGGCTTGCTCAGGAACATCCGGCGCTCATCCGTCGCTACCGCGAGCTGTACGGGCGGGGCGCGTATGTCACTCCCGAATACAAGCGTTGGCTCGCAAGCCGTGTCGAGCCATTGGTCGAGCGCCATGGGTTGGGTGGTCGTTCGGAGCATCGAGACGTCAGTGCAGCTGGCAGTGAGCCGCGTGAGGCGCCCCGGGAACTGGTGGGTGCGGGAGCAGCTCTCACTTTGTTCTGACGGCCGCGGGCGCGTAAATCGGAGGCGCCCCGGACGTTTGCCGGGCTACATTCGCCTGGTGCTACTCACACTGACGTCCACCCCGACCCCGCAGACTCCTGATGCGACCGCGTTGAGCTACCTGCTGCACAAACATCCCGACCGCGTGCAAAGCTTCGACTTGGCGATCGGCACCGCCACGGTTCTGTACCCGGAGGCCTCAGCCGAAAAGACCACGGTGGCAGTGATTGTGGAGGTCGACCCCATCGAACTTGTGCAGAGTAGGTATCGACGCGGCAAGAGTGGCGACAACTTTTCGCTGGGTGAGTATGTCAATGATCGGCCGTATGCGGCGTCGTCCATACTCTCGGTTGCTCTGTCGAAGCTGTTTCGCACCGCGTTGACGGGAACGTGCAAGTCGCACCCGGAACTCGTCGGAACCGAACTCGCGTTGACCGTCTCGATTCCGGTGGTTCCGTGTGGCGGCGATGCGGAATTGCCTCGTCGGTTGTTCGAGCCGCTGGGCTGGGATGTGACCGCGATACCGGTGCAGCTTGATCCGCACCTGCCGACGTGGGGAAACTCCGACTTCGTGTCGTTGACGCTCACCGGGGAACACACGGTGCAGAGTGCCCTTCGGCACCTCTACGTGCTGTTGCCGGTCCTCGACGACGTGAAGCACTACTGGGTGGGACCCGACGAGGCAGACAAGTTGATCCGCGTCGCTGGAGAGTGGTTGGCGTCGCATCCGGATTCCGCGCTGATCATGTCCCGCTACCTGGCGCGTCGACGCGACCTGGTCGAATCGGTGGTCGATCGACTGATTCCCGAACAAGCAGAGGCGCAGATCGAAGTACCGCGACCGGATCCGCCGCTGGCACGGCTTCGCGTCGACGCAGTTTTGGCGACGCTTCAGCGACTGCACGTCAGAACGATTGTCGACATCGGTTGCGGCGAAGGCAAACTGATCGAGGTGCTGATGCCGCACGCTCAATTCGACAAACTTGTCGGCGTCGATGTGAGCGCGCGCGAACTGACACGGGCGCAACGCAGATTGAAGTTCTCCGAAATGTCCGACGCCCAACGTGAACGTGTGTCTTTGATGCAGTCGTCCGCGACGTACCGCGACGCACGCTTGAAAGGCTTCGACGCAGCCGTGCTGATGGAGGTGGTCGAGCACGTCGACACGGCGCGCCTGCCGGCGCTGGTCAGATCGGTCTTCGTGGACGCAGCACCGCAGTATGTGCTGCTGACTACTCCGAATGCCGACTACAACGTGCTGTATCCGGCATTGGCCGCGGGAGAGTTCAGGCACCCCGATCACAGGTTCGAGTTCTCCCGAACCCAATTCCGCGACTGGGCAACCGAAACGGCCCGAGTCCACGGCTATTGCGTGGAGTTCGAATTTGTCGGAGCAATTGATCCGGTCCTTGGCGGGCCGACACAGATGGCAATCTTCACGAAGGAGGCACGAACGTCATGACGGTGTACGAGATTCCAGATCTCGCCCTGGTAGTACTCATCGGCGTCAGTGGCTCGGGAAAGTCGACCTTCGCGGCGCGTCACTTCGGTGAGTTCGAAACTCTCTCGAGTGACACATTCAGAGGGTGGGTCAGTGATGATCCGAACTCACAGGAGTCGACGTCCGATGCTTTCGAAGTGCTGGAGTTCGTCGCGGCCAAGCGTTTGCGACGCGGACGCCTCACGGTGGTCGACGCGACCAACGTCCAGCCCGCCGCGCGCAAGCGACTCGTTGCGTTGGCTCGCGAGCACGACATACTGCCGGTGGCAGTCGTGCTCGATATTCCGGAATCGGTCTGTTCTGCGCGCAACGACGCACGCTCTGATCGGACGTTCGGACGCGACGTCATTCGCCGCCAGCACCAACAGCTGACTCGCTCGCTTCGCGGGTTGGGCAAGGAAGGTTTCCGTTCGGTTCACATACTCAGAGGTGAGGACGCGGTTTCCGAAGCCACATTCTTGCGCCACCCGCTCCGCAGCGATCTGCGTGTCGAGCGTGGTCCGTTCGACGTCATCGGTGACATCCACGGATGTCGAAGCGAGCTCGAGACGCTCCTCGTGAAACTCGGCTACACCATCGACTTCGGGACGGATGGCAGAGCTGTCGATGCGGTGCCGCCGGTCGGGCGAACTGCCGTCTTCCTCGGTGACTACGTGGATCGAGGTCCGGATTCGGTCGGTGTGCTGCGTCTGGTCATGGGGATGGTCGCGGCGGGACACGCGATAGCGGTTCCGGGTAACCACGAGAACAAACTCGTCAAGGCGCTGCGCGGCAAGAAGGTCACGCCGAGTCACGGACTCGCCGAGACCCTCGAGCAGATTGCCACCGAGTCGGCGGAGTTCCGGGACAGCGTCGTCGACTTCTGTGACGGGCTCGTCGCGCACCTCGTTCTGGACGACGGCAAACTCGTGGTTGCGCACGCCGGTCTCAAGGAGGACTACCACAACAGGGCGTCCGGCCGAGTGCGAAGCTTTGCGCTCTACGGTGAAACCACCGGTGAAACGGACGAATTCGGCTTACCCGTTCGATACCCGTGGGCGCAGGACTACCGAGGATCAGCCATGGTCCTCTACGGTCACACGCCGGTGCACGAGGTGGAATGGATCAACAACACCGCGTGCCTCGACACCGGCTGTGTGTTCGGTGGATCCCTCACGGCTCTTCGATACCCGGAACGAGAGATCGTGTCGGTTCCGGCGGAGCAGGTTTGGTACGAGCCGGTGGTACCGCTGGCACCGCCGACTCGTGATCCGGACGTGCTCGATCTCGCCGACGTCCTCGAAACGACCGGCGTCGACACCGAACTGCGCGGTCGAGTGTCCGTTCGCACCGACAACGCTGCCGGCGCCCTGGAAGTGATGAGCCGATTCGCGGTCGCGCCGCAATGGCTGCGGTACCTACCGCCGACCATGGCGCCCTGCGCGAGCGCCCAATCCGATGACTATCTGGAACACCCGTCGACCGCGTTCGACGCATACCTGGCCGGCGGAATCGGAACAGTGATCTGCGAAGAGAAGCACATGGGTTCGCGGGCAGTGGTGCTCGTGTGCCGTGATCGATCGGTTGCTCAGTCCCGCTTCGACGCTCCGGATGCGCTCACCGGGATGGTGCACACCCGCACCGGCCGCCAGTTCTTCGACGACGACCTGACTCAGCAGTTGATCGACGACGTCGCCGCCGCAGTCACCTCCGCTGGGTTGTGGGAAGAGTTGGGCACCGACTGGCTGCTCCTCGACTGCGAACTGTTGCCGTGGAACGTCAAAGCGGAAGGTCTGCTGCGCTCGCAGTACGCGTCGGTCGCGGCGGCCGGGCGATCAGACCTCACAGCTCGCGAGGCCGTGTTGGCGCGGGCCGGGTCGCGGGGCCTGGACGTGGCGGAGATGTTCGAAAAGACAACTGTTCGGGCCGCCAGTATCGAGCGCTTCGGCGAGGCGTACCGACGGTACGTGTGGCCGACGAACGGACTGGACGGCGTCACCATCGCGCCGTTCCAGATTCTGGCGGCCGAGGGCCAGTCGTACGGGGAACGGGATCACGAATGGCACCTCGGTATTTCGGACCGCCTGGCCGCGGCCGACCCGAGTCGATTTACCACTACACGTCGCCTGGTGGTCGATCTCGGTTCCGAGGACTCGGTGTTCGAAGCGACGAAGTGGTGGGAGTCGCTCACCGGCGACGGTGGTGAGGGGATGGTCGTCAAACCGCTGGCGAATCAGATTCACGGACCGCGGGGGTACGACGCGAAGGTTCAGCCAGGGATCAAGGTCCGCGGCCGGGAGTACCTACGGTTGATCTACGGTGCCGACTACCTCGAACCGTCGACACTTGCTCGGCTACGCAATCGCAACCTCGGACACAAGCAGTCGATGGCGCTGCGCGAGTACGCGCTCGGCATGGAGGCGGTATCCAGGCTCGTCGACCGTGAACCTTTGTGGCGAGCGCACCAGGCCGTGTTCGCGGTGTTGGCTCTCGAATCGGAGCCGGTCGACCCGCGGTTGTGACGGCCGGTGCGCAGGCTCGGATTGATACCGTCGGGTATGGGTGTGATTGCTCGCGTGGACGGTTTCAACCGACGCCATCCGTGGAGTCACAACGATCACTACGGCCGGTGGGTTCTACGTAATCTGCGCGGGGTCAGGTCCGGTCGCGCTCTCGACGTGGGGTGCGGGACCGGCAATCTGATCGACCTCTTGCGTCGGCGGTTCGACGTGGTGGTCGGTGTGGAACCCGACCTGACAACCTCGGCCGCCGTGCGCGCAAGGTTTGTCGACGACGAGAACGTGATCTTCGACGCGCAGCGGATCGAGGACTTTGCATCCGAGGCGAAGTACGACGCGATCACAGTCGTCGCAGCGTTGCATCATCTGCCACTCGAAGAGTCGATGAAGCAGCTGAGTAGCCTGCTCGAACCGGGCGGGCGGCTCGTCGTGGTCGGGTGTTATCGATCGACCACAGCCACCGACGCACTCCTGTCGGTGTTGGCGACCGTGTGCAATCCCGTCGTCGGCGTCGTCAAGCATCGACGGGTTGCCTCCGAGCCACTGAAGGCGATGACAGCTCCCACCGCGGAACCGGGGGAGTCGATGGCTGACGTCCGACGCGCGGCCTCGTTGTGTCTGCCAGGTAGCCGGATCAGGAGACGACTGTTCTGGCGATACACCCTGATCTACGACGAGAGTCCGGCCGGCGCGTCGGTGGGGGAGTGAGTAGACCGTTCCGGTTCCTGGGGAAACGCGCGTCGGCCGAACCCGACTATCGCCAACGAAGCGATCATCAGAGCGACCCCGATGCCCGCCAGATGTGAGAGCCCGCCACTGTCGACGACGGCCGCACCGAGCAGAGCGCCCGTTGCAATCGCGATCTGGAACACGACAACGTAGATGGCCGAGGCACGGTCGGTCCCGATAGGGACGGCGCGCAGAACCGAGGACTGGAGGCAGATCGGAACGGTGGTGAACGCCGCACCCCACAAGATCGTGGCGACGACAGCGAACGCTCCCATCGACGGCGCCAAGAGCCAGAAGATGGCCAGCGCGCCTGCCACCGTCGCGATCGAGATGAGCGTGAAGAGGCGTGGTTGGCGGTCGTAGTACTTGCCGGCGACCCACACTCCGACGGCGCCGGCGGCGCCGTAGACCAGAAGCATCGCGGTACGGATGCCACCGGACGAGCCGAGGCTTTCCTCCACCAGAAGTGTGAAGAACGTGTACGAAGCGAATTGCCCAAGGGCGGCAAACAGCGTTGCCGCGCAGATGACGGCGAGTGCCCGTTTCATCGCCGGTGTCGGCTTCGGTTTGTCTCGCTTACTCCGATGGTGTTGATCGACCGGCATTTCTGGCAACGCACGATGCAGTGAGAAAGCAATGCCCACTGCCACCACACCGATTGCCGCCGACGCGGTCCGCCAACCCCAGGACTGGCCGATCGCCGAAGACAGGGGTCCTCCGAGAACAAAAGCGAGAGACGTACCGGCATACACCATCGCGATGGCCTTGCCCTGTTGTCCGCGCGGAACCAGGGTGGCAGCGACCGGTGCAACGACAGCCCAGAACACTCCGTGCGTCGCAGCGCAGAGCAATCGTCCGATCACGAGCATCGGATAGTTGACGGCCAATGCTGCGACCAGTTGCGACACCGCGAGGGTGGCCACCGTCAGAACGACGACGCGTCGTCGCGGCCAGGTTTTGACCGCTCCGATCAGCGGAAGCGTCAAGACCGCGACACCGTATGCGTAGAAGGTCAGCAGTAGGCCGACACGCCCTTCGGTGACGTCGAGGTCCGTCGAGATTTCGCTGAGCAGTCCGACGGGGAGCATTTCGGCCGTCACGTAGGCGAAGGCTGCTCCGGCCAGTGTCATCAGCCGTAGCGTGGTTGCCTTCGGCAGTCGAGCAGTCATGTTGTGTAACGATACATGTATCGATACACAACTGCGCAATGGATATTTTGCACTCGCTATGCTGAGGCTCATGGCCATACGTGCGCAGCGTTCGAGTCGTCCGACGATGGCCGACGTCGCCAAGGCCGCAGGCGTGTCGGTGATGTCGGTGTCGTACTCCTTCGCGCAGCCCGAGCGCGTGTCTGAATCAACGCGGGCCAAGGTGTTCGCCGCCGCCGAAGAGCTCGAGTACGCGGGCCCGAACCGGGCGGCGCAGTCCTTGCGGAGCGGGAAATTCAACAACATCGCGGTCGTCTTCAGCGAGAAGCTGACGTACGCCTTCGAAGACGCAGTAGCTCGGCGATTCCTCTCGGGAGTCGCCGAAGCGTGCCTGGACGCGAACGCCGGGCTGATGATGCTGCCGAACTCGGGGAAACCGGGAGACGTCGACAGAGTTCGCGACGCAGCAGTAGACGGTTTTGTCGTCTGGACCACCGTCTTCGACGATCCCATCCTCGACGCGATTGTCGGCACCGGAAAACCCGCATGCATCCAGGGTGGTCCGTTGCACGAGGGTGTGGATCTCGTCGGGATGGACGATGTTGCCGGCGCCGTTGCGATCGCGGCAGTCGGGTTGTCGGGGGCGCAGCGGCCCGCGGTGATCAGCCTTCCGTGGGATCGTGAGCGTCGGTCCGAGATTCGGATGGACGTGGATCCAGGTGAAGCGTTCTTTCCGGTGTCCCGCCATCGGCTCGAGGGCTACGAGCGCGCCGTCCGCGATGCGGGCCTCGATTGGTCCTCGGTGCGGGTGGGGGTGGTCACCGTCAACGAGCGGAGCGAGGGTGCGCGGATGGCTCGGTCCCTGCTCGACGTTCCCGAGAGCCGAAGGCCCGATGTCATCTTGGCGATGAGTGACGAACTGGCTCTGGGGGTTTTGGACGCGATCCGCGAACTCGGCCTCGCGCTGCCCGACGATGTCGCAGTCGTCGGATGGGACGACACAACAGCCGCATCGGACGCCGGCCTGACAACGGTTCGCCAGTCCCTGTTCGATCAAGGGCGCAATGCAGCTCGCGTGGTTCTCGGGCTGGACGATGCGGTCGAGCCGGTCGAATGGTCGGTGCGTCGGCGAACCTCGACACGATGATCACGCCGGTAGTCATCGACGGTCTGCGTCTTCGGTGGTTTGTCCCTCCCGAATTGGGGGAGACCGTCCGATGGGGACTCTCCTGGAATGTCGACAGCCCGAGCAGGTGGGCGGTAGTCGAGCCGGCGTGGGTCTTGACGGCGGAAGTGCGCACGAGTTCGAAACCATTGATGTGGAGACTGCCTCGCGACGGGTCAGGCATTCGGGAGCCGGTCCAGCCGGCGATCGCTCGCGTCGCTGCACTGCAATTCATGTTCGACGCCGAACCACCGTTGCCTTCTCGGATCGAAGCCGCGGGCGCTTTGCAACTACGCGCCGGAACTCCTCGTGACGACACAAATGCCCGTCAGGCATGGATCGATTTCGACGAGAGTGCCGCCACGACCGGGGTAGTTCGGCGCCTGCGGCTCATGTCGATGGAGTCCGACATGCTGCCCGACCCGAAGTTTCCGCACGGCCCGAACTGGGGTTGGGCTACGAGGCAACTCGTGCCTGGCTCCGAGCGCTTCTACGAGTTGGCCCGTGCACCTCGCGCGTTGCGCTCGTATCAGCTGACCGATCGTGAATACGGGCCGCGGCGCGAGGACTTCCTCCTGGTCGACCTCGAGACGGCTGCTTGATCGTTGGGACCTGACACCGTTTTCATTCAGTGGACACAGACTCCAGCTGACCGGAACCAGTGCCTG
Source organism: Rhodococcus sp. RCBS9 (assembly GCF_029457415.1). Taxonomy (NCBI): domain Bacteria; kingdom Bacillati; phylum Actinomycetota; class Actinomycetes; order Mycobacteriales; family Nocardiaceae; genus Rhodococcus; species Rhodococcus sp. RCBS9. Next base: position 5,635,495 of record NZ_CP120422.1, read on the forward strand.
CTCGACGAAACCGGTGCCAGGTGCTGCGACTAGCGCGCTCCACTGGCCACGTTCAGTGAGTATTTGCCGGGCGGCGCCCCGACATGCTTGACGAAGTGCCGCGACAGGTGGGATTGATCGTGGAATCCGACGTCGACGGCCACGTCCGCCAATTCGCGCCCGGCGAGGATTGCTCGTCGCGCCAGATCGATTCGTCGTCCCGTCACGTACTTGTGAGGCGGAAGCCCGAAATGCTTCGCGAAGTTCTTGATCAGATACGTGGGGTTCCGCTGCAGGATGTTCGACGCTTCCCGCATCGTGATTCCCGTTGTGAGTCGCGCATCGAGCAGGTCCCGAAGTTGATCGGCAACGCGTTCGTCAACGGTCCGCGTGTGACGGGATCGACCTGTGGCCGGTGTGAGGATCTCGTTCAATCTTTCAGCGAGGAATCCCAGGCGACTTTCGGCCTCGAGTGATTCGCCGTCCGGGCCGAGTGCAGAGTGCAGTTGATCGATGCGATGGCGCAGCAGAGGGTCTCGAATCTCGGGGCTGTCCACCGCCGGGCCTATGAGGACCTCGCCGAGAACTGACGTGTCGAGGTAGAGGATTCGTTGACGAAATCCGGCCTCGGTGACCGGAACTCCGTCGTGTGCGATGCCTGGCGGCAACAGAGTCACGATCTCGGGTGCCGCGCCATGAGCGCGATGATCGAGGTCGTATGCAATCGTGCCGCGGTCGACGAGCATCAGAGACCACTGATCGTGCGTGTGTTTGGGATAGGCGTGTCCGACGAAATCGGCATGGAAGACCTCGGTGATTCCCGCGAGGCCCGGTGCCCACGCGGTGATCTGTGCGCCGCGGGGATCCATGTCAGAAACGTACAAGACGCAGCTGCCTCGGGTGACGAAGAGTGGCGGGGTCGTCATCGCGATGGTGGCGCGCCCGAGGGAGGAACAACATGAACAGTTCGGCAACAGCGGTATCGCTCCGCGAGAAGTTCGGTCAGTTCACCGAGCACTGGTCGCCCAAGAAGATTGCGGCCCTCAATGATTACGAGATCAAGATCGTCAAGATCAAAGGTGAATTCGTCTGGCACTCCCACACCGACACCGACGAAATGTTCCTGGTGACAAAGGGGCAGATCCGAATCCAACTGCGCGACGGAGATGTTTCGCTGGGGCCCGGTGAACTGTTCGTGGTACCGCGCGGAGTCGAACATTGCCCGATCGCCGAGGACGAAGCGGAGGTGATGTTGATCGAACCCGTTGGCGTGGTGAATACCGGGAACGTCGGAGGGGCGCGAACCGCAGTGCTCGAGGACTTTTCGTAGTTACCGGCTCTTCCAATCCAGGGGATTGGTACGCAACGGCAAGGCCATTCCCGATCTCCAGAGCGTCGCCGCGCGAGAGTGAGGACGAAGCTCGACCTCGCGCCGCATCGACTGCGCGAACTCGTCGGTGAACCCTGTTCGCGGGTACTCCGCGATTGTTGCATCAACAGTTGCTCGCGGAATTTCGGGCGCACGCCGACCGGCAACGTCGAAATGCGCTGCGGCATGCAGTAGGTAGGCGTCAGCGCCCGCGCCGCGGTCGACGGTCAGATCCATGTGCAGACGGATCGCTTCGCCGATTCGCTGTACCGACCTCTCCGAAGTTCCCACTCTGGTCGCGAGTTCTTCTGCGTCTGCGGCACTGATGTAGGTGAAACACCCGTGCTCGGCCGATCCTTCTGCGCCCAGTCCGACATCGTGAAGGGCGCACGCAGTGAAGAGATCTTCGGGGTCGTACTCGATCGCATCGATCTGCGCGAAGGCGTCGGCCCAGATCCAGCAGCGCAGGCTGTGGTTCAAGACCGCGGGGGACAGGGTTCCTCTGGCGTGATCGAGCGCTTCGCTGCACAGCTTGGTGTCGGGGAGTGGGCGTTTGCGCAGCTCGGGTGTGCGAGTGGGGTAGCGGCCGAGCCGCAGTCGGAGCATCGACGGCGTGCTCATGACCTGCGCAGCAGCAGCGCGGGCCATGAGCTGTATCTGCTCGAGGGTGGTCAGCTCACCAGGGCGCATCGAATTCCTGTTCTGGGTGGGGGACAGCTGGATACGAATCTAGTTGGCAGGGAAACTTCTTCACAGATGTCTAATATCTGTCAATGACGGAAACACCGAATTATCCGAATATTGGTTGATAGCAAGTCCCATCCAACGGCAACCCCGAATCTGTAGCCTCACCTCTGCACTTCGCAAGAACCATCAAGCAACGACGGTGGGGCTCGGGCTCAGATGACGCCGAACCCGACGATCCCCGGGACTTCCGACGGGACGATGCGATGGAGCATGACCTTGTTGTTCTCGTTGCCGCCGACGGTCGTCAGAGTGCCGCCGTCGTTGACCAGAACGACGTTGACGTGTTGGCCGAAGGGGCTCGAGTCGCCGTACAGGATCGTGTCGCCGACCTTGGGTTGGTAGTCCCGACCGTAGGGGACAAACGCGTCGACGGACTCGTAATACTCCTGCAGCGTGTACACCCCGGGGATGCGCCACGACCCTGAGTTGGGGTTCGAGAACGGCGTGCCGATCTGGTTCATCGACCAGCTCACGAAATCGGCACACCACGATTCTTCGACACCCTCGGCGTATTTGGTGCCGGGACTCCCTGACTCCCACTCCTGCTCGAGGACGCCCAGTAGCGCACTCTGCTGAGCGCTGAGAATGCTGTGGTCGACGGCCGGGAACGAATCGAGATTCTCGCCGGCAAGAGCGTCGTCGCCGCGCGCGAACCACCACAGTGCGCCGGCGACAACTACGACCACCACAACGCCGAATACGCCCAGAACAGCGAGAGTGCGTCTGGGCGTATTCGGTGCGTGCGACATCACGCCACGATAGTCAATTACTCGAGCGGGGGCGCCGAGCGATCGATCGTCGTCGCGAGGGGCTTCTCCTTGACGAAGAGCAACAGGACAACCGCCGCGATGACCAAGGGGACGAGGTACAGGAAGATCGGCGCCAGCGCGTCGTTGTATGCACCGACGATGATCTCGCGAACCTGGCTCGGCAACTTCCAAAGGATTCCCGGGGTCAAGGAGTTCTCGTCACCACCGACCGCGCCGCCATTCGCCGGGAGTCGCTCGGCCAGGAGATTGGTCAGATGCGAGGCGAACAGGCTGCCCACGATCGCGCTGCCCAACGACGCACCGATCTGGCGGAAGAAGTTGTTCGACGCGGTGGCCGTTCCCACTTCGGCCGCGGGGAAGGTGTTCTGCACGATCAAGATCAAGATCTGCATGACGAGGCCGAGTCCGATACCCATGAGTGCGATGTAGCAACCGAAGACCAGCAGTGAGGTCGACGGCGTCAGACGTGAGAGCAGGACCAGAGCAACAGCGACGATGGATGTTCCGACGATGGGGAAGATCTTGTAGCGGCCGGTCTTGCTGACCAGCTGGCCGGACCCGATGGAGGCGACGAGCAGGCCCGCCATCATGGGAATCATCATCAATCCAGCTTCGGTGGCGTTCTTGCCTGTCACCATTTGGATGTAGGTCGGCAGGTAAGCGAGCGCACCGAACATGGCGATTCCGATGATCAGGCCGGCGACGGTGGTCAACACGAAGTTGCGCTGAGCGAACAGGTGCATCGGAATCACCGGTTCGTCGGCACGCTTTTCGACGAAGACAAAAGCCACTGCCGTCACGACGCAGCCGACGATCAACCCGATGATGACGGCCGATCCCCAGGCGTAGGTGTTTCCGCCCCAGGTCGTGAACAGGATCAGACACGTCGCTGCCGTCGCGACGAGAACCATGCCCAGATAGTCGATGCGAGGCTTGCCGAGGTTCGGCTTCCGCAGGTGCAGAAATGCCATCGCGCTCGCGATGGCGAGTAGGCCTAGGGGGATGTTGATCCAGAAGGCCCAACGCCAACCGATGCCTTCGGTGAACCAGCCGCCGAGTAGGGGACCGGCAACCGAAGCCAGTGCGAACACCCCGCCCATCGCACCCATGTACCGGCCGCGTTGCCTGGCGGGGACGACGTCGGCGATGATCGCCTGGGACAGCAGGATCAATCCGCCGCCGCCGAGTCCCTGCACGGCTCGACCAGCGATGAGTGTGGTCATGTCGTGGGACAGACCGCCGATCACCGAACCGACGATGAAAATGCTGATGGCGCCGATGAAGAGGCCCTTGCGGCCGATCAGGTCACCGAGTTTTCCGTACACCGGCATCATGACGGTCGAGGCGAGGATGTATGCCGTCGTCACCCAGACCATGTGGTTGACGCCGTTCAATTCGCCCACGATGGTGGGCAAAGCGGTACTGAAGATCATCTGGTCGAGCGAAGCCAGAAGCATCGTGATCATCAGCCCGACAAAAACGAGGATGATCGACCGTTTGTCCGGCGAGGCCTCGGTGTCGGTATGCGTGCCGTCGGGCTCGACGGTCGCAGCTTCTCGAGTGGACATGTAGTTCCTTAGTTGAGTGACGGCGGGTGCGAGAGTGTGGATCAGCTCTCGGACCTCAGTATTCGAGCCATCAGGAGTAGTGCCGGATCGAGCAAATCTGTTCTGGGGCTTGCCCGTTCACTGTTCTGCCATTTTCGGAAGACGTAACGCATCGCGGCGCCTGCGGTGATGACCGTTGCTGTGGCTTCGTCGGCAGCGGCTGTGTCCGAGTGCAGGCGGCGATACTCGGTTCTGTTCGACAACTCCCGCGTGAGGATCCGGGTGAGCGTGTCTTCAAGATCGTGGAAGGTGGCCAGATGTTGTTGCAACAGCGTGGGATGACGCTCGAACAATTCGCGTCGATGCGCGAGCAGATCGGGTCGCTCGTCGACGATTTGCATCGCCGCCTCGAATACCGCGAGGGCGCCGCGCAGCGGATCGTCCGGGTGCTCGCCGATGAGCGTGAGCATGGTCGTCTCACTTGGCACGACGAGCATGAGCCCACCGATCGCTGCGTCCTTGGTGGGGAAGTAGTTGAAGAACGTGCGGGTCGACAGATTGCAGGCTTCGCAGATTTTCTCGACGGTCACTTCGTCATAGCCCAGGTCGAGAACGAGTTCGACGGCGGTGTGCTCGATCAGCTGCCTCGTCGCAATTCGTTTTCGTTCGCGCAATCCGAGAGTTTCGGTTCCCATTTCATCCATAATTGCACAGAGTGCAAAGTTTCATCGAATGCAATATTTCGCCCAAGAATGCCTCATGAAATGCAAAAATGGGGATCGGGTGCCTGGTGGATAGGATGAACCGCGTGGAAGACACCTTGCCCCCTTGCCCTGAATGCGCCGGCGAATACACCTACGAGATGGGCGCGTTGATGGTCTGCCCGTCCTGCGCGCACGAGTGGGCGCCGACCGATAGTGCCGGCGAGGACCTGGGTGTGGTGAAAGATGCCGTAGGCAACATTCTTGCGGACGGCGACACGGTGACGGTCGTCAAGACGCTCAAGGTGAAGGGCAGTCCGACCGGCATCAAGTCAGGTACGAAAGTTCGCAACATCCGCCTTGTTCAGGGTGTTGGTGACCACGACATCGACTGCAAGGTCGACGGCATCGGACCGATGCAATTGAAGTCGAGCGTCGTCAAGAAGGTGTGACCGGACAGCGATAGTTGTCGGCTCGAAATCCTGTTCAGTTTCGACGGTTCGATAGCCACAATCGAGGTGATTCTCGACCGCTCGAACGAATGGACCGAACTGTGCCGAACTCGATCTGCCTGGCGCCCGCACTCGATAACACCGCACTCGATACAGAGGAGCAGTGGAAACGCATCGTCGATGCGCTGACGCGCAGGGGTTTCCTCGGCGCCGGGCTCGGTGCCGCGGCCGCGACCTTGCTGGCAGCGTGCAGCAGTGACGAAAATGGCTTGGAGTCAGGCGGTCTCGTCACGGTGCAGGACGAGACGGGCAGTGTCGAGATCCCTTCGGATCCGCAGCGAATGGTCATCGCCCATGTCAGCGCCATGGCGACGGTGCTCGACCTCGGTGTGCCGCCGGAGAAGATCGTCGGCGGCTTCTTCGGTCTCGAGGGTGTGAGCGGTGACGCGGTGTTGCGCACGATGCCGGAGGCTGCGAACATCCCGAACCTCGGCACGGCGGGAACGTGGAACAAGGAAGCAATCATCGGCGTGTCGCCGGATCTGATCGTCATGCTCCTGACGGCCGGAAATGCTTACGCAGCAAAGTCTTACGACGAACTCTCTGCCACAGGCGTGCCGGTGTTCGCCGGCTTCAACGGGTTCCTCACGTGGGACGAGATGAAGAAATTGGTCACCTCGATGGGCGTCGCGGTCCGACGCGAAGACGCGGCGGCCGAATTGAACGCGCGAACGGAAGACCGCCTCCTCACAATCAAGGATCGACTCTCCGCCCTCGGTTCGTTGCCGTCGGTGACCCTCCTCCGCACCGGCGAGAACGGTGTCGTCTACAACCAGGTCGACGCTCTTCTCGACGCCCTCGGTTTCCCCGGCGAACGAGCTACATCGGAGGAGTTCACGCGCACACTCACAGCGGAGCAACTCGATCAGGTGACCAGCGACGTGATCATCGTGGGCGCATTCCAGGACCAGCAGGACGTCCGCGCGCAGTTGGCGATGAACCCGCTCTGGGAGCGTCTTCCCGCTGTCCGCTCGGGGAACGTCCATTACGTCGACGACAGCCTGTGGGGCTCGGGCTATTCTCCCCGCGCGACCGAGCTGCGACTCGACGACATCGAGCGGATCTTCAGCTGACGCCGTCGTGTCACCTCGACTTATCGGTGCATTACCTCGAGAATCATGACCATGGACAAAATCAGGTTCTTCGAGCTGGTCACCGAATGGTTCGAGGTACTCGGTGTTGTCGCCATGGTTCTCGGGTTCGTGTTCGCATTCGTGATCGCGGGGCGCGCATGGAGTCGAACGCGGGACGGTAGTTCGGCGTTTCGTACTCTGCGCGAGACCATGGGCGCGGTCATCCTTCTCGGCCTCGAGATCCTTGTCGCCGCTGATCTGGTGAAGACGGTGACGTCGTCGCCGTCGCTGACAGACGCCGCAGTTCTGGGCATGATCGTTCTTATTCGGACCGTGCTGAGCCTGTCGATTCAGATCGAGATCGACGGGGTACTTCCGTGGCGCAAGGCGTTGGTGTCAAGTCCGGAACTCCTGGTACGCGCAGCGCGCGGATCAGGAGGCCGCACGACGCCCGACGCGTCGAGTTCGTAGCGATAGCCGTTGCGAGTGAAAGGTCGGGCAGATGACAGCAGTGCGTACCGAGCATCTCACGGTCGACGAAAGGCGGGCGCGCGGCCGTCAGGCGCGTAGAGATACGCCATTGGCCGCGCTCGCGGATCTGGCAGAGAGTGACCGTGATCCGATATCACTGCTCGAATTGCAGGCGAAGTCGCGGGTACAGGACCTGGTGCCCATCCGATACGGGCGGATGTCGGCATCGCGGTTCTCGTTCTTCCGCGGCGCTGCTCTGGTGATGGCCGACGATTTGTCACGCAGTCCGGATTCGGGTCTTGCCAGCCAACTCTGCGGCGACGCGCACCTGAGCAACTTCGGTATCTATGCGACGCCCGAGCGAAAACTCGCGTTCGACATCAACGACTTCGACGAAACGTACCCGGGACCGTTCGAATGGGACGTGAAACGACTGGCCGCAAGTTTGGTGATCGCCGCAAAGGACAACGGATTTTCGGGCAAGGAGCGGAAGAAGATCGTTCGCGGATGCGCGGCCGAGTATCGGGAAACCATGATCACCCAGGCAGGATTGGGAAATCTTGCAGTCTGGTACTCGCACATCGCACCCGAGGACGGGCTCGAGGCTCTCCAGATCGACCTGAAGAAGCGCATGCTTGCTCGCACACAAGCGACGCTGGACAAGGCTCGTCGCCGCGACAGTGTGCAGGCGGCAGGCAAGTTCACCGAAATCGTCGACGGCCGGCGGCAATTCATCAGTGATCCGCCGCTGATCGTGCCCGCAAACGAGTTGTTCGCAGGGACCGATCTCACGCAGATCGAGGAGTTGCTACGTCAGCGCGTTCGGTCGTATCGGAGCACGCTGCAGTGGGACCGTCGGGTGTTGCTCGAAAGCTTCGAGATGACGCACATTGCGCGGAAGGTTGTCGGTGTCGGGAGCGTCGGAACACGCGCATGGATGATCCTCATGAAAGGCGTCGACGACGACGATCCGTTGATCCTGCAGGTCAAGGAAGCGCAACCCTCGGTATTGTCCGGCTACGTCGATGGTCCGACCTTCAAGAACGAAGGGGAACGCGTCGTCAACGGGCAACGCTTGATGCAAGCGACAAGCGACATCTTTCTCGGCTGGGAACGAGGGCCGGGGCTCGACGAGGGTGAGCACGATTTCTACATTCGTCAACTGCGTGACGGTAAAGGGTCGGCAGTCATCGAAGAGATGGTGCCGCAGGGGCTGGAACTCTACGGGCGCCTGTGCGCCAGGGTCCTTGCCTACGCACACGCTCGCTCGTCCGATCGGATAGCGATCGCCGAATATCTCGGCGACGGAACCGAATTCGATTTCGCGATCGGGGAGTTCGCGGCTGCCTACGCCAAGCGCAATGCACGCGATCATGCCGCTCTGCTGACCGCGATCGACGACGGTCGCGTGTCAGCAGAGCGGGGAGTGTGACGACTCAGGCGAACACGCCGTCGAGCCAGCCCTGCCACGCTGCCGTTGCTGATCCACCGTCAGCGCCCTCTGCGAAGAGGTGATGGGCCGCGTCGACGTTGCCGCCGAAAGCATTTCGGCCGTAGAACCGCAGCAATGCGTCCTCGGTGCGCAAGCCGATGAACCAGTCGTTGATGTAGTCGACAATCGCGTCGACGGTTCCGATTCCGGGGACTTCCACCGACGCGGAGTCACCGACAGCGGCGCCCGAGGTGATTCCGAGGGCGCTGCGAAGCGTTCCCATCGCTTGCGGCGCGGACGAGGATTCCGGGCCTTCGGCCGAGACATAGGTGACGGGTTTTCCGGCGAAGTACCGCACGTATTGGCCGAGACTGTGCAGGTAGAAGTCCGTGTGCTTGCTCGCGCCGTCGTACTGGTTGTCCCAGTCATCGGCAAACACTCCGGCGTGGACGTAGCGGACAACGGCGGTGCTCTCGTCGCGGGCCTCGACGACGTATTCAAGGTTGTTGAACCAGCCGTCGGGGCCTTGCATGTGGATGGCGAGTTCGCGGGGTGGCTCCCACGTGGCGATGATCGGGCTGTCCGGGCGGCTGCCGTCGGCGGGGATCTCGAGAGGGGAGGGGAACATCCAGCCGGCCGTTTCGGCCGAGATGGCGGCCCAGATCTGCTCGGGGGTTCCTGGGACGACCACCTCGCGGCGGATTTCGAATTTCTCGGACATTGCTACTTCTCCGTTTCGGGCGCGTCGATCGCTTGGGTTGTGATGGTTTGGGGTGTGGTGAGGCTGGGATGCAGGGCGACAACGAGGCGGTGTTTGCGTCCGCCTTCGGAATTGCCGTCGTGATACTTGGCGACGAGTGAGTTGATCGACTCGCCGAGTTCGCCGGCGAAGGCGGCACGGTCGGCCGCCGTGGCAAAGGTGATGTCGCTGTCGATGGCAAAGGACGCCAACGGTTTTCCGGCTGCAGTTGCTCCGGCGATCAGTTCGCCGACCTCTCGGACGATCCGCGCTGCGAGACTGACGAGCCAGCGCGCCGAGAGTTGATCGGGGAACCGGCCCGGGTCCGGGGCGAGCGCCGACATGGCGGCAGGGGATATGACGTACGACGCGGCACTGGCCTGCATGATTCGCTCGGTCATGTTGCCTCGCTTGCGTTCCTCGACGAGCTCGACAAGTCCGTGGTCTTCGAGAGTGCGCAGGTGATAGTTCACCTTCTGGCGTGTCAGCCCGATCCGGGGCGCCAGCGAGGATGCCGATCCCGGCACCGCCAATTCGGCCAGAATCCGTTGCCGAATCGGATCGAGCGACGCCTCGGCAGCTCCGGGGCGATCGATGACTGCTACGTCCAACATGAGAAAACCATCCCACCGACAACTGAATCTGTCAAGACAGAAAAAATTGTCGGTGGGATGGTTTCGGAGGTTCGCTATCGCTTGAGGTCGGGCGGGTTGTTCAGATCCCGCGCCGAGTACGTGTCACACGACGAAATCTGGCCGGTCTGGTATCCGGTCTTGAACCACGCCTGCCGCTGTGCGGAGGAGCCGTGTGTCCAGCCTTCGGGGTTGACCCGACCGGTCGTGGACTTCTGGATGCGGTCGTCGCCCACCGATGACGCCGCCGAGAGGGCGTCTCGAATATCGCTCTCGGACAAGGGCTTCAGGAATGGTTGACCGGTCGCTTCGTCGGGAATCGTGTCCGCAAAATGTGCCCAGACGCCGGCGTAGCAATCGGCCTGGAGTTCGGTGCGAACCGCACCCGACTGCTCACCCTGCGGGTCGGCCTGCGCGCGGCCGATGTCGCCGAGCTGATTCTGGATGTGATGTCCGAACTCGTGCGCGACCACGTACTCCTGTGCGAGCGGTCCGGCGCTGGAACCGAAACGGTCGACGAGTAGTTGGAAGAAACTCGTGTCGAAGTACGCCGTTTGGTCCGCCGGGCAGTAGAACGGACCGACGTCACTCGACGCCTGGCCGCAACCGGTGTTGACCGAACCGCTGAACAAGACAACTTCGGGACGCACGTACGCCGTGCCGGTCTGCTTCACCAACTGCTGTTCCCAAACGTCGTCGAGGCTTCCGACGGTCAGCGTTACTCGGCAGTTCACATCGGCGTTGGCCTGAGCGCCGGTGCACTCGTCGACCGACGACAGTCCGGTCGACGAACTCGAAGTCTCGGTGGACGTGCCCAGTAATGAGCCGGGGTCACCGCCGAACAACAGCGCCAGGATCAGAACGATGATGCCGCCCGCGCCACCGCCGATCGCGATTTTGCCGCCGCGGCCACCGCCACCCCCGCCGCCTTGAACCTGAACGCGTCCCGCTTCGCCGCGGGCCCCCTCGTTGAAGGTCATCTATGTCCGCTTTCTGCTGTCGTGAACAAGTGCTTGCCGTCACTTCTGGAGATAGCTTCGCATGCGATGCGGGTCCGCGTTTCCGCTCTGTGCAGTTCGCTCCGTAGGATCGCAGGCAAAGTAGTCGGTCGTCGGTTATTGGAAGTAGTTCGAAAGGAATCCCGTGCTGCGCACACATCTCGCCGGTTCATTGCGACCCGAGCAGGCAGAGCAGACCGTAACGCTCACCGGTTGGGTAGCCAGGCGTCGTGATCACGGCGGAGTGATCTTCATCGATCTCCGTGATGCATCCGGAGTTGCGCAGGTAGTTTTCCGGGCAGGTGACGTGGCCGAGCAGGCGCACCGTCTGCGCGCGGAATACTGCGTTCGCGTGACCGGAACGGTCGAGGTTCGCCCCGAGGGCAACCAGAACTTCGAGATCCCCACCGGAGCGATCGAGGTCAACGCCACAGAACTCGAGGTTCTCAACGAAAGCGCACCGCTGCCGTTCCAGCTCGACGATCAGGTCGGCGAAGAAGCGCGCCTCAAGTACCGCTACCTCGACCTGCGTCGTGAAGGCCCCGGCTCCGCAATTCGCTTGCGCTCCAAGGTAAGTGCTGCAGCGCGCGGCGTTCTCGCGCATCACGAGTTCGTCGAGGTCGAGACTCCGACGCTCACGCGCTCGACGCCCGAGGGTGCCCGTGACTTCCTGGTGCCGTCGCGCCTTCAGCCCGGTAGCTTCTACGCACTGCCGCAGAGCCCGCAGCTGTTCAAGCAGCTCCTCATGGTCGGCGGCATCGAGCGCTACTACCAGATCGCACGTTGCTACCGCGACGAGGATTTCCGCGCCGATCGCCAGCCCGAGTTCACTCAGCTCGACATCGAGATGGCTTTCGTCAACCAGGACGACATCATCCTGCTCGCCGAGGAAATCCTCACGGCGCTCTGGAAGCTCGTCGGCCACGAGATCAAGACGCCGATCGACCGCATGACCTACACCGAGGCAATGCGTCGTTACGGCAGCGACAAGCCGGACCTGCGTTTCGACATCGAACTCGTCGAGTGCATGGACTTCTTCAAGGACACGACGTTCCGCGTGTTCCAGGCGGAGTACGTCGGCGCCGTTGTGATGCCCGGCGGTGCAAGCCAGCCGCGCAAGCAACTCGACGCCTGGCAGGAATGGGCCAAGCAGCGTGGGGCCAAGGGTCTGGCGTACGTGTTGGTCGGTGAAGACGGCACTCTCGGTGGACCTGTTGCCAAGAACCTGACCGACGCCGAGCGTGAGGGCCTGGCCGCCCACGTCGGAGCTCAGCCGGGAGACTGCGTCTTCTTCGCAGCTGGTGCAACGAAGCCGATGCGCGCCCTCCTCGGCGCTGCCCGTGGTGAGATCGCCCGCAAGAAGGACCTCATCGATCCTGACGCGTGGGCCTTCGTGTGGATCGTCGACGCTCCGATGTTCGAGCCGACCGCCGACGCCACTGCATCCGGTGACGTCGCTCTCGGCCACTCCGCGTGGACCGCCGTGCACCACGCGTTCACGTCGCCGAAGCCGGAGTTCTTCGACACGTTCGACACCGATCCGGATTCCGCTCTCGCCTACGCGTACGACATCGTCTGCAACGGCAACGAGATCGGCGGCGGCAGTATTCGTATCCACCGCAAGGACATTCAGGAACGAGTGTTCAAGGTGATGGGTATCTCCGAGGACGAGGCGCAGGAGCAGTTCGGCTTCCTCCTCGACGCCTTCGCCTTCGGTGCGCCGCCGCACGGCGGAATCGCATTCGGCTGGGACCGCATCACCGCGCTCCTCGCCGGCATGGATTCCATCCGTGAGGTCATCGCGTTCCCGAAGTCCGGCGGCGGCGTCGACCCGCTGACGGATGCTCCGGCACCGATCTCGGCTCAGCAGCGCAAGGAATCGGGCATCGACGCGAAGCCCGAGAAAAAGTCAGAGGACAAGAAGTCCGAAGGCGACACCGGCGAAGCCAAGTAGAGCCGACACCGGATCGCCATGCTGCATTTGCGGGTGATCTGCCCGACCGAGCGCACCGAGCAAGTTCTCGGTGCGCTCGCGTCGCAGCGGGGCGCGACACACATCGTCGTGATGCGCGACGTCGCGGTTCATCCTGCCGGCGACATGGTGGAGGCCGACGTCGCCCGTGAGGCGGCAAACGACGTCGTCGATGCCCTGAACGAACTCGGCGTCGCCGAGGACGGCGGAATGACGCTCGTACCGGTTGAGACGGTGTTGTCGGCGGCGGCGCGCAAAGCCGAGCGTGACGTGCCTGGTGATCCCGCGGATTCCGTCGTGTGGGAGGAATTGCTGTCCCGCACTCGCGAAGAGTCGACTCTCAACGGATTGTTCGTCGCGTTCCTGACCATTGCGTGTCTGCTGGCCGCGATCGGCGTCGTGACCGACTCTCAGATCACGATCGTCGGCGCCATGGTCGTCGGTCCGGAGTTCGGTCCGCTGGCTGCTTTGGCAGTCGCACTCGTACGGCGGGATCGACGGTTGCGTCGGCGTTCGATTCTCGCGCTTGCCGTCGGATTCCCCATCGCGATGGGCGTGACGCTTGCCGCAACGTTCGTGGTGAAGTTCTTCGGATGGATGGACGTCGTCAGTCTCGAGTCACTCCACGAGGTCGATTTCGTATACAAGGTCGGGCCCATTTCGTTTGTCGTCGCGCTTCTTGCCGGTGCGGCTGGGATGCTGGCACTCGTCTCGTCGAAGTCCGCTGCCTTGGTCGGGGTGTTCATCTCTGTCACCACGGTTCCTGCCGCCGGTTTCGCGGTGGTTGCGGCAGCAAACGGAGAATGGCGGATCGCCGGGTTGTCGTCTCTGCAACTGGCTGTCAACCTGCTCGGGATCGTCACTGCCTGCGTGCTTGTTCTCTGGCTCAGAACCCGGGCCGACGAGGAATTCGAAGCAGCGTTGAAAGGCATTTCTCGATTTGTCGACGAGGACAAAACTCCATGACGTCGCAGGTTCGGAGTTCTGCTCACCGACAGCAAAATTCTCGAGAGAACTGTGTGCCGGTGTGGCGATTGGGGACTTTTGTCATCGCCGCAGGTAGTCGGCAATTTCTGTTGCTGTGAGGCCTTGAATTCTCCGCTGCGAGCGGACGAGCTGGGCATGATCGGAGTCACTAACGGGTAAGTTGGTCGGTGATGACCGCATTACTGGCAGACCCCGTTTCCGAAGTCGTCGCAGCTGCTGAGCAGTTGCTGACACGCCGCACAGGGGCACCCGTAACCCTGGTGGATCCCGTAGATCTCGGGGGGAGTGGCCGCACCGTCGTGCTGCGCGTTCGTGTCGCCGAGAACCCGTTCTCCCTGCCCCGAACTTTGGTGATCAAGCAGGTCCGCGACAACTTCCAGGGAGCTACCAAAACAGCGATTGCGCTCCCGGCCGCGTCCGAAGGTGACTTCGACGTCGAGACCGCATTCCTTCGTGAAGCGGTGTCGTATCAGTTCGCCAACGCGCTTGCCAAGGACGCACGCCCCGGCGCCGAACTGTTGGCGTCCGACCTCGATGCTCGCCTCCTGATCCTGAGTGATCTCGGCGACGCCACCGCAATCAGCGTCCGACTCGAAGACTCCGACCCGGACACCGTCACTTACACGTTGATGGCCATGGCTCAGGCAATGGGACGCATGCACGCCGCGACCGTCGGCCGGGAGGACGACTTCACCGCACTGCTGCGTCGAGCCGAGGTTGCCCATTGCTCCGATGAAGTTGCGGATCAGGTGGGACGTGCCGTGGCCGGTGTTCCCGCGATGCTGGTGGAAAGTCTCGGCATCGATGTGAGTTCGGACATTCTCGAGCAGGTTCAGCATGCGCAGACACTGTTCAGCGGTGGCCGGTTCCGTGCCTTCAGTCCGTCGGACCTGTGCCCCGACAACATCATCGTCAACGACGACGGCGTGCAGTTCCTCGACTACGAGTGGGGTGGCTACCGCGATGCCCTCCTCGACATCACCTACGCGTTGGTGTCTTTCCCCGGTTGCCTGTGCAACATCGACCTGACCGAAGAGCGGGCGTCGGCGATGGTCGATGCCTGGCGGGCCGAGGTCGTGGGGATGTGGCCCGCCCTGGCCGACGAGGCCGAATTGGGCCGCCGGATTGTCGAGGCCCAACTCATCTGGGTCTGGCTCAGTACCTATCTGTACCTGCCCGAGGATCATTCGCGTATCGCCGCCGTCCGCGAACATTATCTCTCGATTCCACGCGCCGACGCACTGGTCGGACGCTGGGCCAGGCTCGCACGCTCGGCTCAGCTCGCCGGCAACGCCGCCGTCGAGGCACACGCCCGCGACGTCGTGGCGGCGCTGCGGACCGAGTTCAGCTGAGGCCCTGACCGATCACACACAGAAGGGCGCCCGTGCACGAAGCACGAGCGCCCTTTCTCGGTCGAGTCCGCTCAGTTGTCGGAGACCAGATCGTTCTCGGACAGGTCCGTCGCCGCGAGCGCCGTCGCCAGATCGGGATGCCGGAACGTCGACGTCACCTGGTCGGCCACGACTCGGAAAGCAGAGGCCAGGGTCGCGGACTTGTCCGGTTCGGCCGCCCACGTTGCGGTCTGTTCGACGACGACCACGCCGTGGTGGACGTACATCTTTCCGGGGACGAGCGTGATGCCGGCGTTGGTGGCCCACTCGCGCAGGGCAGCGAGTCCCTGGCTCGCGCCCTTGGGGCCGCCTACCTCGATGTCGTCACTCGACAACTGCAGCAGAGTGTCGACGTCTTGGGAGTTGAGTGCATCGTGCCACGCGAGGACGGTGGCGATCTCGGAGGTGCTCATGGCGACAACGCTATCCAATGCGGATTCACGACTGGGTGAGGGCTGGCGGAACAGCGGATTGTGTCGGGCGTCGGTGGTCTCTAGTAGCGTCGATTCGTGAGCGATTGGCAAGCGGAAGACAGTGTGGGGGCGAAAGACGGCGTGGTGGCGGAAGACGGCCTGTTCGAGGCAACTCCGGAGGAATCCGCGATCGTCGACGAACCAGATGTCGTGTCTGTAGCCGAGCGCGCCCTGTCCTCGGTGCCGCCCGGAGCTCCTCTGGCTGTCCGCATGCGTCCGCTCACTCTTGGTGAAGTTGTCGGTCAACAGCACTTACTCGGGCCCGGCGCGCCACTCCGCAGAATGGTCGAGGGGTCCGGCGCCGCATCGGTACTTCTGTACGGACCTCCCGGCACCGGCAAGACCACGCTCGCATCGTTGATCTCGGGTGCTACCGGCCGCCGGTTCGAGGCTCTGTCGGCTCTGTCCGCCGGAGTCAAAGAAGTCCGCGGTGTCATCGAACTCGCGCGCCGCCGCCTGCTGAACGGCGAACAAACCGTCTTGTTCATCGACGAAGTTCATCGCTTCTCCAAGACCCAGCAGGACGCCTTGCTCGCCGCGGTCGAGAACCGCATCGTGCTCTTGGTCGGCGCGACCACCGAGAACCCGTCGTTCTCGGTCGTCTCCGCTCTGTTGTCGCGCTCGTTGGTCCTGCAACTGCAATCGCTCACCGCTGCGGATGTCCAGGAACTGCTCGAGCGCGCTGTCGCCGACGAACGCGGGTTCGGCGGAGCGATCACGATCGACGACGACGCGATGGAACACCTCGTTCGTCTGGCGGCCGGCGACGCCCGCCGAGCCCTGACGGCACTCGAGGCTGCCGCCGGGGCTGCACTGGACACCGCAGGTGACGCTTCGGGCCCGGTGGTGCTCGACCTCGCGACCGTCGAGGCCAGTGTCGACAAGGCCGCGGTTCGGTACGACCGTGCCGGAGATCAGCACTACGACGTCATCAGTGCATTCATCAAGAGCATTCGTGGATCAGACGTCGACGCCGCCCTGCACTACCTCGCACGGATGCTGACCGCGGGCGAAGACCCTCGCTTCATCGCACGGCGTCTGGTGGTTCACGCCAGCGAAGACATCGGCATGGCTGATCCGATGGCGCTGCAGACTGCCACCGCCGCGGCGCAGGCAGTGCAGCTGATCGGTATGCCGGAGGCTCGTCTGGCGCTGGCACAGGCCACCATTCATCTGGCGACGGCTCCCAAATCGGGTGCGGTCATCGCCGCACTCGGCGCGGCCATGGCCGACGTGGCCGCCGGAAAATCCGGACTGGTACCGCCGCACCTGCGTGACGGGCACTACAAGGGCGCCGAGCAATTGGGCAACGCAGTCGGATACAAGTACCCGCACGACACACGTGATGGTGTTCTGCGGCAACAGTATCCACCGGACGATCTGGTGGGTGTCGACTATTACCAGCCCACCGCGCACGGCAACGAGCGGGAGATCGCCGATCGGGTGAGCAAACTTCGCCGAATAGTTCGTGGCTGACGCCTGCCAGGTTCCACCGGCCGACGCGTTAGTCTGGACACCCATAGCTCGACGCTCTTGAAGGTAAGGACCGGTTAGTGCAAACCCACGAGATCCGCAGGCGATTCCTCGACCACTTCGTCAAGGCCGGCCACACCGAGGTGCCCAGCGCCTCGCTGATTCTCGACGACCCGAACCTTCTGTTCGTCAACGCGGGCATGGTTCCGTTCGTGCCGTTCTTCCTCGGGCAGCAGACGCCGTCCTACTCACGGGCGACGTCCGTGCAGAAGTGCGTCCGCACCCTGGACATCGAAGAGGTCGGCATCACCACCCGCCACAACACCTTCTTCCAGATGGCGGGCAACTTCTCCTTCGGTGACTACTTCAAGAAGGAAGCCATCTCCCACGCCTGGCAGTTGCTGACAGGTTCGGTCGAGGACGGCGGATACGGCATCGATCCCACGCGCCTGTGGGCCACCGTCTACCTCGACGACGACGAAGCATTCTCGATCTGGCGCGACGAGGTAGGAGTGCCCGAAGAGCGCATCCAGCGCCGCGGCATGAAGGACAACTACTGGTCCATGGGCATTCCCGGGCCGTGCGGCCCCTGCTCGGAGATCTTCTACGACCGCGGCGCCGAATACGGCGTCGAGGGTGGCCCCGAAGCCGACGAGGATCGCTACATCGAGATCTGGAACCTCGTGTTCATGCAGAACGAGCGCGGCGAGGGCACCAACAAGGGCGACTACCCGATCCTCGGACCGTTGCCGAAGAAGAACATCGACACCGGCATGGGCGTCGAGCGCGTTGCGTTCCTCCTGCAGGGCGTCGAAAACGTCTACGAGACAGATCTTCTCCGCCCCGTCATCGACAAGGCCGCCGAACTGACCGGCAGTGTCTACGGGACCGACCACACTTCAGACGTCCGTTTCCGCGTCATCGCCGACCACGCACGCACCGCAGCGATGTTGATCGCCGACGGTGTGAACCCCGGCAACTACGGCCGCGGCTACGTCCTGCGCCGGTTGCTGCGTCGCATCGTGCGTTCGGCCAAACTGCTCGGCAGCGAGCAGCCCACCATGCGCGAGTTCATGGTCGTCGTCCGCGACACGATGGCGCCGTCGTACCCGGTTTTGGAAACCGACTTCACGCGCATCGAGAACGTCGCCGTCGGCGAGGAGACCGCGTTCCTCAAGACGCTGGCTTCGGGTTCTGCTCTGTTCGAGAATGCTGCCGAGACGGTCAAGTCGTCCGGAAAGTCGGTCATCGCCGGCGATCAGGCATTTGCACTGCACGACACCTACGGCTTCCCGATCGATCTCACGCTCGAGATGGCGTCCGAGGCCGGTCTCACCGTGGACGAGGACGGCTTCCGCACGCTCATGGCCGAGCAGCGCAAGCGCGCCAAGGACGACGCTCAGGCTCGTAAGCACGCCCACGCCGACCTCACGGTCTACAAGGAACTGCTCGACCGAGGCGCCACCGAGTTCACCGGTTTCGACGAGCTGGTCTCCGAGGCTCACGTCCTCGCACTGATCGTCGACGGCGTCCGTGTCCCGGTCGCGAAGGCCGGTCAGGACGTCGAGGTCATCCTCGACCGCAGCCCGCTCTACGCAGAGTCCGGTGGACAGATCGCCGACATCGGTTCGCTCACCGCGCCGGGCCTCGAAGCCAAGGTCAACGACGTACAGAAGATCGCCAAGAAGGTCTGGACGCACAAGGTGACGGTGCAGAAGGGCGAGATCACCGAGGGCGACGTCGTGCTCGCGCACGTCGACGCCGAGTGGCGCAAGGGTGCAACCCAGGGGCACTCCGGTACCCACATGGTGCACGCGGCGCTGCGTCAGGTGCTCGGCCCCAACGCGGTGCAGGCAGGCTCGCTCAACAAGCCGGGTTACCTCCGCTTCGACTTCTCCTGGCAGGGCGCGCTGTCCGACTCCCAGAAGCAGGACATCGAGGCACTCACCAACGAAGCCGTGGCGTCGAACTACGCGGTCAACACATTTGTCACGGATCTCGACAAGGCCAAGGCGATGGGTGCGATGGCACTCTTCGGTGAGAACTACGGCGACGAGGTTCGTGTCGTCGAAATCGGCGGCCCGTTCTCGATGGAACTGTGCGGTGGCACTCACGTCGGAAGCTCCGCACAGATCGGTCAGGTAACGCTGCTCGGTGAACAGTCGGTCGGCTCCGGAATCCGACGCGTCGAGGCGTACGTCGGTTTGGACTCCTACCGCTACCTCGCCAAGGAACGCGCGCTCCTGGCCGGACTCTCCTCCTCGCTGAAGGTTCCTTCGGAAGAGGTGCCCGCCCGCGTCGAGGCGCTCGTCGAGCGACTCAAGGTGGCCGAGAAGGAACTCGAACAGACAAAGGCCAAGGCAGTGCTGGCGTCAGCAGGCGAGTACGTCGCCAAGGCCAAGCGCATCGGCAGTGTCCTCGTCATCGCCGAGCCTGCTCCCGCCGGAGTCGGCGGAAACGACCTGCGCAGCCTCGTCACGGACATCAAGGGTCGCCTCGGCTCCGAACCTGCCGTCGTAGCTCTGCTCGGTGACGTCGACGGCAAGGTTCCGTTCGTGGTCGCCTCGAGCAAGGCAGCTCAAGGTCTCGGTGTGAAGGCCGGTGAGCTGGTCGCGTCGTTCGGTCCCAAGATCGGCGGCCGCGGCGGCGGAAAGCCCGACATGGCCCAGGGTTCGGGTTCGGACTCCGCAGGAATCCCGGCGGCGCTCGATGCGATCCGGGACAGAGTCGGAGAGCTGGCGGGCGGCAGCTGACGGTGATGGCTACGCAGCAGGGTCCCGATCGCCCCGGCATCGACGACCCTGGTCGCGGGCGGCGCATCGCCATCGACGTGGGCAGTGTTCGCATCGGCGTCGCGTCCAGCGACCCCGACGGCATCCTCGCGACACCGGTGGAAACGGTTCCACGCTCGAAGGAGCGTGGGCCCGACGCGCCGGATATCCGGCGCATTATCGCCATCGTGTCCGAATACGAGGCCGTTGAGGTTATCGTCGGACTGCCACAGACGCTGCGCGGTGAGCAAGGTAAAGCCGCCGGTATCGCGACTGCATTCGCCAAACGACTGCAGCGGGCCGTCGAACCGATCCCGGTGAGACTGTCCGACGAACGACTGACGACCGTCACGGCTGCGCGCAATCTCCGCGAAAGTGGAGTCAAGGCACGCGGCCAGCGACCGATGATCGATCAGGCTGCGGCGGTGGAAATCCTGCAAGGCTGGCTGGACGAGCGGAGTAGAGCTGTGAAACCAGGGGAGTCGTCGAAGGACGCTGCACTGGAGGGCGATCTGTGAACGCGCGGTGGGATGAGGGCGGCGGAAGCCGGCCCACCAGTTCGTTCGACTTCGACAACGACGAGACCATGGTCATGCGTGCACTGCCGCAGAACATCGATCCGCCGCATATGTCGCGAGCCGAGGCACGCAAGCAACGCGAAGCGCGCAACAAGCGCGCCAAGCGTGGCAAGAAGGTCGGCGTTCTCGCCCTGCTGGTGTTGGTGATCGCAGTCCTCGGTGTCGGTGCATACGGCGCTCTCTGGTACATGGATCGCAACAAGACCGCGGAGGATTTTGCCGGCCCCGGCGGCGCACCCGTGGTCATCCAGATCAACAGTGGAGAAACTGCATCGGAGATCGGTGCGACGCTCGAGGCGAAGAACGTCGTCGCGAGTTCCGCTGCTTTCTACAACGCGGCGATCGCCAATCCGTCTGAGATCCAGAAGGTGCAACCCGGCTTCTACCAGGTGCCGGTGCAGAGTAGCGCCGCGAGCGCACTCGACACCTTGGTTGCCCCGGACTCCCGAGTCGGCAGTGTTGTCATCGCCGAAGGGCGTCAGCTGCACGACAGTTCGGACGCGCAGACCGGCTCGCTCAAGAAGGGCATCTACAACCTCATTTCCGAGGCGAGTTGTGTCGGCCCGGTTTCCGCTCAGAAATGTGTCTCGACAGACGAATTGAACACTGCGGGAGCATCTTCCGATCTGGCTTCGCTCGGCGTGCCCGAATGGGCGATGTCGTCGGTCAAGAGCGTGCCGGACAAGGACCGTCAGCTCGAAGGCCTGATCGCCGCCAGCAGTTGGGATTTCGATCCCACTGCGACACCGACCGAGATCCTGCGGTCGTTGGTCGAGGGTAGCGCCGCCAAGTACGAGGCCACGGGAATTCTGACAGCCGGCAGCGGGGTCGGAATGTCTCCGTACCAGTTGTTGGTGGCAGCGTCGCTGGTCGAGCGTGAGGCGTTGCCCGCTGACATGGCCAAGGTCGCGCGGGTGATCGTCAACCGACTCGCAGTCGATCAGCCTCTGCAGTTCGACTCCACGGTCAACTATTCACTCGACACCACCGAGGTCGCAACCACGGATGCCGACCGTGAGCGCGTCACGCCGTGGAACACGTACGCAATGCCGGGTCTGCCTGCAACGCCCATCGCTTCGCCGAGCATCGACGCACTGAAGGCCGTGGAATCGCCGGCGGCCGGTGACTGGTTGTACTTCGTCACGATCAACAAGGAAGGCCAGACGCTCTTCACCAAGAGCTACGAGGAGCATTTGGCCAACATCGAACTGGCACAGCAAAGTGGGATTCTCGACAGTGGACGGTAGTACCGCGACTTCGCTCGCGACGCCCCGTAAGGCGGCAGTTCTCGGAAGCCCGATCGCTCACTCGAAGTCCCCGTTGCTGCATCTTGCGGCGTACGCGGCTTTGGGGCTGAGCGATTGGACCTACGAGCGGATCGAATGCACCGGCGAGCAGTTGCCTGCCCTCGTCGACTCACTCGGCCCCGAATGGATCGGCCTCTCGGTGACGATGCCGGGCAAGATCGCAGCACTCGAATATGCCACCGAACGCACACCGCGAGCGGTGACCATCGGCTCGGCCAACACCCTGGTTCGCATCGACGGCGGTTGGCGTGCCGACTGCACGGACGTCGACGGAGTCAGCGGTGCGTTGATCGCCGGCGGTGTCGGCGATCTCAGCGGCACTTCGGCGGTAGTTGTCGGCGCGGGCGGCACCGCGCGGCCGGCATTGGTCGCGTTGGCCGACATGGGAGTTCGGACAGTCACCGTGGTCGCGCGTGATCCGGGGCGCGCATCCGGTGCCATCGAATGCGGCGGTGCTGTCGGGTTGGACATTGATCTGGTCGCCTTCGACGACGCACGGCTAGGCGGGATCTGTGCCGAATCCTCGGTCTTGGTCAGTACCGTTCCCGCGGAAGCGGCAGCGCCCTTTGCCCAGCAATTGGGGAAGGCGCGATTTGTCCTCGACGCGATCTACAACCCCTGGCCGACGCCACTTGCTTCGGTTGTCGAGGCGGCCGGTGGCACGGTGATCGGTGGCCTCGAGATGTTGCTCAATCAGGCCTTCGGGCAGGTAGAGCAGTTCACGGGCAAGCCCGCTCCGCGAGAGGCGATGGCAGCCGCTATCGCTTAGGTCTGTTCACAGTGTCGAGGTAGTCCACAAGACGATTCGTAGTCTGCCGCTGGCGAACGGCAGACGCCAAGCTCGAAACCATGTGGACGTTGATGGTCTTGGCAGGCTCGGGGGTAGTCGCTGGCTTCGGAGCTCGGGCGATCGTCGACAATTGGTTGCGGCGACACGGTTATCGACCAGTCGTGACTTTCTGTTGTGTGCCGCAGTGCGCCGTCGCAACAGGCTGGGTTGTCGTCGGTGCGCTGAATACCTCGGTGGTGCAGTTATTTTCCGGTCTCGCCGTGGTGTGGTGGTGCGTCGCGATCTCGACTGTCGACCTGGCTGTGCGTCGGCTGCCCAACAGTTTCACGCTGCCGGGCTACGCCGTCGTGATGGTCTACGCGACGGTGTCGGGAACGGTGTGGGTGGCGGTGGTGGGGTCGGCACTGCTCGCCGGAATCCACCTCCTGGCGCACGTGATGTCGCCTGGTTCCATGGGCGTCGGCGA
Organism: Rhodococcus sp. RCBS9; assembly: GCF_029457415.1. Taxonomy (NCBI): domain Bacteria; kingdom Bacillati; phylum Actinomycetota; class Actinomycetes; order Mycobacteriales; family Nocardiaceae; genus Rhodococcus; species Rhodococcus sp. RCBS9. The sequence goes on from NZ_CP120422.1 coordinate 5,658,673, forward strand.
TGTGAAGCTCTCGCTTCCTCTGGGCGCCGTGACCGGATTGGTGGGAGCGGACGCCTGGCTGTGGTCGTTGGTGTCTGCCTCGGTGCTCACCGCAACGCTGGGCACCGCGCTGGAACTGCGAAGACGAGGGCCGGTAGCCCACAATTCGCCCATTGCGCACGGACCCTCGATGTGCCTGGCAGCCTGCGGTTCGATTGCGTTTGCCTGGCTGACGTGACGAGTGCAACATCCGCGAGAAGTCTGGCGTTATTGACCGTTCAACGACGGACGGTGAACTGCAGGAAAGACGTAACCGTCGGTTTCATAAATGCGGGTATTGCCAGCGCGCGGTCCCAGTATGCGGCGAGTCGGACTTGCCGAATGTCCACACCCTGACGTTCACTGAGGTTTCGGAAATGGGACAAAACGAATCTCGTTTCGCACTCGATTATCGGGGGAACCTATGCGCACAAGGCTTTTCGTCGCTGCGGCAGCCTGTTTGGCGGCTGTGGCTGCAGGAGCGGGCGTCGCCGGCGCCGCGCCTGCACCTTCATCGGTGGCACTGGGCGGGGGCTCAGGAATCCTGCTGCCGGACGTGGATCACTCCGATCCTGACCGAGTTGCAGCATGCACGTTGACCGCGGTCGGCTACGACAACGCCGGTTCTCTCGTGGCACTCACCGCCGGACACTGCGGAGTTGTCGGGGACCGGGTGTTCGCCGAGTACCTGCCCGAGGCCGGACCCATCGGTCGGTTCTCTTACTCGAGTCCGGTCTCGGACATCGCCGTGATCGATCTCGACGACGCCAAGGTAGCTCCGCTGCGTACCGTCGGCGGCACGACGATCAACGGAATCGGCGCCCCGCCGGCCCCGGGCACGATCGTGTGCAAGGAAGGCCGTTCGACCGGCAACACGTGCGGTATCACCTGGGGTTACGACTCCGTCTACGGTGAGATCGTCGAGCACACGTGCTCGATTCCCGGTGATTCCGGTGGACCGCTCGTCGTCGGTGACCGCCTGGTGGGCTTGATCAGCAACGGCTACCCGCCGTACTGCTTCGAGCCGCTTCCGCCGCCGTTCCACGCTCCCGACAACTCGGCGGACATCAACATCGGTTTGGCTGACATCAACGCAAACGGTGGAGGATTCCGCCTGTTCTAGACCCACAGGTACCTCTGAGATGGCCCACACGCCTCGTGCGTGTGGGCCATCTGTGTTCACCGGGAGGACCACTGTGACAACTGAGGTCTGCGACGTGGAAAGATGGTCGGCGTGCTGCGTTGGATAACTGCCGGAGAATCCCATGGTCCCGCCCTCGTCGCGATGCTCGAGGGCATGGTCGCGGGGGTCGAAGTGACCTCTGAGGCCATCTCGTCGGAACTTGCCCGTCGTCGACTCGGTTACGGCCGTGGCGCACGGATGAAGTTCGAGGCCGACAAGGTCACCATCATCGGCGGTGTCCGCCACGGATTTACGCTCGGTGGCCCCGTGGCCATCGAGATCGGCAACACCGAGTGGCCCAAGTGGGAAACCATCATGTCCGCCGACCCGGTCGACCCGGACCTGCTCGCCGATCAGGCTCGCAATGCCCCGTTGACGCGCCCGCGTCCCGGACACGCCGATTACAGCGGCATGCTCAAGTACGGCTTCAACGATGCGCGTCCCGTCCTCGAGCGCGCCAGCGCTCGCGAGACCGCAGCCCGCGTGGCCGCTGGAACCGTCGCACGGTCCTTCCTGCGTCAGGTATTCGGTGCCGAGGTCGTTTCACACGTTATTTCCATCGGTGCTTCCGAGCCGTACGTCGGACCCGTGCCGGAGGGCAAGGATCTCGACGCGATCGACGCGAGCCCGGTCCGCGCATTCGACAAGGCTGCAGAAGAGTCGATGATCGCCGAAATCGAATCGGCGAAGAAGGACGGCGACACCCTCGGTGGCGTCGTGGAGGTCGTCATCCACGGCCTGCCGGTCGGACTCGGCACTTTCGTCAGCGGCGCCGAGCGTCTCGATTCACGACTTGCTGCTGCTCTCATGGGAATTCAGGCCATCAAGGGTGTCGAGGTCGGCGACGGCTTCGAGACCGCGCGCCGTCGTGGCAGCGAAGCTCACGACGAAATCCGCCCGGGCCCGGACGGCATCGTGCGCTCCACGAACCGCGCAGGCGGTATCGAAGGTGGCATGACCAATGGTGAGGCTCTTCGAGTTCGCGCCGCGATGAAGCCGATCTCGACGGTTCCGCGCGCTCTGGCGACGGTCGACATGGAGAGCGGCGAGGAAGCGGTTGCCATCCACCAGCGCAGCGACGTGTGCGCGGTTCCGGCCGCCGGCGTCGTCGCCGAGTCGATGGTCGCGCTCGTGGTGGCTCAGGCCGCACTCGAAAAGTTCGGTGGTGATTCCATTGCTGAAACCACTGCCAACTACCGTCGTTACGCCGAGGGCATCGCAGCCCGACCGCCTCGATAGGACTCACGTATCGATGAAGCCGAAGGCTGTACTCATCGGTCCGCCCGGTGCCGGCAAATCGACCATCGGTCGACGTCTCGCGCAGGCACTCGAACTCGAGTTGGTCGATACCGACGCCGAGATCGAACGGACCACGGGTAGGACGATCCCGGAGATCTTCACCCATGACGGAGAGCCTCGGTTTCGTGAAATCGAGGAATCGGTGGTTCGCGAAGCATTGCAGTCCACCGACGGAATCGTCTCGCTCGGCGGTGGTGCGATCCTCTCCGATCGCACGCGCGAACTGCTCCAGGGGCACACGGTCATCTACCTCGAGATCAGTGTCGCCGAAGGGCTTCGCCGCACGGGGGCGAACAATCATCGCCCGCTGCTGGCCGGCGGAGATCCCAAGGTCAAGTACCAGGAGTTGATGAGGCGTCGTCGTCCGCTGTACCGGCGTTCGGCCACGATTCGGATTCGGACCGACGGCCGAAGTCCGGCGCGTGTCGTCGGGCAACTGGTGTCGAAACTTCAAGACAAATGAACAACCGGAGCGGAGTAGTGGAGCAGTGACCGAACCCGTACGTGTAGAGGTGAAGACCGCAAGTCCTTACCCGGTCGTGATCGGCCGCGGCCTGCTCGGTGATCTCGTTGCCGAGTTCGACGGCGCGCGCACTGTCGCGATCTTCCATCAGCCGCCGCTGGCAGAGACCGCGGAGGCCGTACGGGCTGCGTTGGCGGAGAAGGGAATCGACGCCCACCGTATCGAGATCCCCGATGCCGAGGACGGCAAGGATCTTGCTGTCGCGGGCTTCTGCTGGGACGTGCTCGGCCGGATCGGCCTGACTCGCAGCGACGCGATCATGAGCTTGGGCGGGGGAGCGGCGACCGACCTCACCGGCTTCGTCGCGGCTACGTGGATGCGCGGTGTCAAGGTAGTTCACGTCCCCACCACCTTGCTCGCGATGGTCGACGCAGCAGTGGGCGGCAAGACCGGTATCAACACCGAAGCGGGCAAGAACCTCGTCGGTTCGTTCCACGAACCGGGAGCGGTGTTCATCGATCTCGCGACGCTCGAGACTGTGCCGCACAACGAGATCGTTGCAGGTATGGCCGAGGTCATCAAGACCGGATTCATCGCCGACCCGGTGATCCTGGATCTCATCGAAGCCGATCCCAAGGCAGCTCTCGATCCGTCGGGAACTGTTCTGCCCGAGTTGATTCGGCGCTCCGTAGAGGTCAAGGCCAAGGTCGTGGCCGCGGACCTGCGCGAGTCGGATCTGCGCGAAATCCTCAACTACGGCCACACCCTCGGCCACGCGATCGAACGTCGTGAGCGCTACAAGTGGCGCCACGGTGCCGCTGTCTCCGTCGGCCTGGTCTTCGCTGCCGAACTCGGACGGCTCGCGGGCCGACTCGACGACGCCACCGCGGATCGTCACAAGTCGATCCTCGATCTCGTCGGGCTGCCGACGTCGTACGACGGTGATGCGTTCGGCGATCTGATGAAGGGAATGCAGACCGACAAGAAGAACCGTGCCGGGCTGCTGCGTTTCGTGGTCCTCGACGGACTGGCCAAGCCGGGTCGCCTCGAGGGGCCGGATCCGAGTCTGCTGGTTGCGGCGTACTCCGCGATTGCCCGCGATGCGCGGCCGGCCGGCGGAACGGTCCTGCTGTGAGGATCAACGTCGTCAACGGACCCAATCTGGGGCGTCTGGGTAAGCGTCAGCCCGAGGTCTACGGCGCGACCACACACGACGATCTGATCGAATTGTGCGTCGCGGCAGGCAAGGAGCTCGGTGTCGAGGTGATCGTCCGTCAGAGCGATCACGAAGGCGATCTGCTCGGTTGGATCCACGACGCGGCGGACGCGGGGGAACCGGTGATCCTCAATGCCGGTGGCTTGACGCACACGTCGGTGGTCCTGCGAGATGCATGCGCCGAACTGACCGCAGGTCTCGTCGAGGTACACATCTCGAACGTTCATGCGCGAGAAGAGTTTCGGCACCACTCCTACCTGAGTCCGATTGCGACCGGAGTGATCGTCGGACTCGGCGTCGCCGCGTATCCGCTGGCGATCAGGTTCCTCGCCGAGCGAGGCTGAACGAGGCAAGTCGAAAAAACAGTCACACGAATGCGGCCCCGAGGAGAATATCCTCGGGGCCGCATTCGGTTGTGTGGACGGCGGGCGTTACTGCTCGCGCTTGCCCAGATCGATCGCCGGGAAGACCGCGGTATCGGCGTCGGATTCCTCGACGGACATGGCGGCTCCGCTGTATGCGTGCTGCTCGGTGGGGGAGTCGTAGCCCTCGCTGACGGGCACCGGTTCGTGGTGACGCTCGTGGGACGGGGTCTGCGGAGCTGTTCCGTTCTTGCGCTGTTCACGGCTGACGAAGAAGCGTCCGACAGTGATGGCGATCATGGCGGGGACGAAGATGAGAAGGATCGTGAACGCCGCACCGGAGGTCACCTCGAAGAACAAGCCCTGCTGGGTCAGTTCGAGGGAGGGGACGAGGCTGAGTGCCCAGCTGGCAGCGCCGGAGACGAACCCGCCGACCAATGCGGCCTTGAGCCACAGCATGGTCAGATCGGCGCCGTCCTCGGGTTCGGGGAAGTTCCGGCGGTCACGAATGCCGTCGATACCACCCCAGATCGCGGCGAAGACGATGACGATCAACAGGGACAGCCAGCGCAGGGTGGACCCCTGAAGTGGCCACTGTGCGATCGCTGCACCGAGCAACGCACGAAACACAACATGTATCAGGGCCATGCCGAGGCCACGTACCAACCACGCATTCATGGGTACAGCCTAACTAGAACCCATTACACCTTGTGGCCTAACCCACACTTATTGCTGTAACCGCGAGTTTCGAGTTGATCGGCAGGTCTGCGCGGGCGGTAGGTTCGAGGGATGCCGGTCGACTTCAGAACACGCCGTGAATCCCTCAGACGCCTCCTCTCGGAGCGCGAACTCGACGCGATTCTCGTCACAGATCTCCTCAACATCAGATACCTCACCGGTTTCACCGGTTCCAATGCGGCGCTCGTCGTCAGTGCATCGGATTCAGCGTCCGACGAGCGTGAGACGGTGATCTGCACCGACGGCCGCTACGTGACGCAGGTGTCAGAGCAGGTGCCGGACCTTCGGGCCGAAATCGCCCGTTCGAGTGCTGCGCACTTGATCGAGAAGTCCACGGCGCCCGTTCTTGCGTTCGAGTCACATGTGGCGACGTTCGCCGAACATCGGGCTTGGACCGAAGCAGCGCCGAAGATCCGGTTCGAACCGGTGAGCGGACTCGTCGAACAATTGCGCATGGTCAAGGACGAGTACGAGGTGGAGTTGTTGCGAGCCGCGTGCACCGCAGCCGATGTCGCGTTGGCGCAGTTGATCGCTCGCGGTGGCCTGCGACCTGGCCGAACGGAACGAGAGGTCGGCCGCGAGCTGGAAAATCTGATGCTCGACAACGGGGCGGACGGTATTTCCTTCGAGACGATCGTGGCGGCCGGCGCCAACTCGGCGATTCCGCATCACCGACCGACCGATGCGATCCTGGCGTCGGGTGACTTCGTCAAACTCGACTTCGGAGCCCAGGTCGGTGGGTACCACTCGGACATGACACGGACCTACGTGCTCGAGTCCGTTTCCGATTGGCAACGGGAGATCTACGAGCTCGTCGCGCGTTCGCAAGCTGCCGGTTGCGACGCGCTCGCGCCGGGTGTCGAATGTGCGGCAGTCGACGCCGTCGCCCGTGCGGTGATCGACGATGCAGGCTACGGCGAGTTGTTCCTGCACGGCCTCGGCCACGGTGTGGGGCTCGAAATCCACGAAGCACCGGGGATCGGCAAGCTCGGCACCGGTACACTTCTTTCCGGCGCGGCGGTGACCGTCGAGCCGGGCGTGTACTTCTCCGGGCGCGGAGGTGTACGGATCGAGGACACGCTCGTTGTTCGTGAGCAGGGGCCAGAGCTGCTCACACTGACCGCAAAAGACCTTACCGTCGTCTGAGACGGTTTCCCGACCCCTAGGAGACGCGAAGCAAGTGGCTTCCACCAGTGATTTCAAGAATGGTCTGGTTCTGCAGATCGAAGGCCAGCTGTGGACGATCATCGAGTTCCAGCACGTCAAGCCCGGCAAGGGCCCTGCCTTCGTGCGCACCAAGCTCAAGAACGTGCTCTCGGGCAAGGTAGTGGACAAGACGTTCAACGCCGGTGTGAAGGTCGAGACCGCCACGGTCGACCGTCGTGACATGACGTACCTGTACCACGACGGCAGCGACTACATCTTCATGGACGGCGACACCTACGACCAGGTGTCGATCAGCGAATCCACCGTCGGCGACCAGTCGCGTTTCCTGCTCGAGAACATGGCAGTCCAGGTCGCGACCCACGAAGACGTTCCCCTCTTCGTCGAGCTTCCGGTCACCGTCGAGCTCGTCGTCAAGCACACCGATCCGGGCCTGCAGGGCGACCGCTCCACCGGCGGCACCAAGCCTGCGACCCTCGAGACCGGTGCCGAGATCAACGTCCCGCTCTTCATCAACACCGGTGACAAGCTCAAGGTCGATTCTCGTGACGGCAACTACCTCGGGCGTGTGAATTCCTGAGTGTCCGGCACACATAAGAAACTCGGTGCACGCCACAAGGCGCGCAAGCGTGCCGTCGACTTCCTCTTCGAAGCCGAGGCACGTGACCTCGATCCGGTCGCACTGGCGTCGGAGCGTTCCGATCTGTCCGTCAAGGACGACGCGGTAGCACCCGTAGCGGCCTACACCGTCACGTTGGTGTCCGGCGTTGCGGAGAATCTGGACCGGATCGATCAGGTCATCTCCTCGCATCTGCAGGACTGGACGCTCGAGCGTCTGCCCGCCGTCGACCGTGCGATTCTGCGTATCGCCGTGTGGGAGCTCTTCCACGCGACGGACGTTCCGCCGGTTGTCGCCGTGGACGAGGCCGTCGAACTCGCGAAGCAGCTCTCGACGGACGACTCTCCGGGATTCGTCAACGGAATCCTCGGCCAGGTCGTTCTCGTTGCGCCGCAGGTTCGATCGGCTGCGGCCGCGACCTCCCAGCGCGCGCAGGAATCGGATTCGGGTACCGAGTAGCAAGTTTTGTTCCACCACCGCCGTGCGAGTGTCACCGAGCGCGTTGTGTGTCTGCACACAACCGGTCGGAGTCGCTGCTCGCACGGCGGGATCAGGTCTGTCGGCTGATAGGGTGGGGACCGTCAGACATCCTTTAACGATCCGTCCAGTGAGGCGGAGAAGGAGGTCGCTGCATGAGCGTGCCCGAAGGGTCTCGCCCATCCGATCTTGCAGGTCCAGGTAACTCGAAGGCGCCGGTCGGTGCCGAGGCAGGTAGCGAAACCCGCGAATTGTTGTCCGCCCAGGATGTGGGCCGGACCATCGCGCGGATCGCTCACGAGATCATCGAGAAGACCGCACTCGACGGACCCGAGGGAACTGCCCCTCGTGTGGTCCTGATCGGGATCCCGACGCGTGGAACCACCCTCGCCACGCGACTGCGCGCCAAGATCGAAGAATTCTCCGGTGTGCGTCTTCCCATCGGATCTCTCGACATCACCCTCTACCGCGACGATCTCCGGAACAAGCCGCACCGCCCGCTCGAGCGCACGTCCGTCCCCGAAGGTGGCGTCGACAATGCGCTGGTCGTTCTCGTGGACGACGTCCTCTTCTCCGGTCGCACCGTGCGCTCGGCACTTGACGCGTTGCGCGATCTGGGCCGCCCCCGCGCGGTCCAACTCGCAGTGCTCGTGGATCGTGGTCACCGCGAACTCCCGCTGCGCGCCGACTACGTCGGCAAGAACGTCCCGACCGCGAGGTCCGAGGACGTCAAGGTTCTCCTCCAGGAGCACGACGGCAGGGAAGCGGTAGTCATCTCCGGGGGTAAGAGCGCGTGAAGCACCTACTTTCCATCGCGGACCTCGATCGTGAGTCCGCGGTAGAACTTCTCGACGAGGCAGAACGGTTCGAGCAGGCACTTCTGGGACGAGAGGTACGCAAGCTCCCGACGCTGCGCGGACGCACGGTCATGACGGTGTTCTTCGAGAACTCGACGCGCACCCGGGTGTCTTTCGAGGTGGCAGGCAAATGGATGAGTGCCGACGTCATCAATGTCAGCGCATCCAGTTCCTCGGTGTCCAAAGGTGAATCCCTGCGCGATACCGCGATGACCCTGCGCGCGGCCGGTGCCGACGCACTCATCGTGCGCCACCCGGCTTCGGGCGCCGCCCACCAGATCGCAAAGTGGACCGGAGCGGCCGACGACGGTGGCCCGGCAGTCATCAACGCAGGTGACGGCACGCACGAGCACCCCACTCAGGCGCTTCTCGACGCTTTGACCCTTCGCCAGCGTCTCGGCGACATCGAGGGCAAGCGGATCGCCATCGTCGGCGACATCCTGCACAGCCGTGTCGCCCGCTCCAACGCACTGCTGCTCTCGATGCTCGGTGCCGAGGTTGTTCTTGTTGCGCCGCCGACACTGCTGCCGGTCGGTGCGCACACGTGGCCGGTCACGGTCTCGCATTCGCTCGACGCGGAACTGCCCGGACTCGACGCGGTGCTGATGCTGCGGGTTCAGGCCGAACGCATGAACGGTGGCTTCTTCCCGTCGCAGCGCGAGTACTCGATCAACTACGGCCTGTCCGAGAAGCGGCTGGCGATGCTGGCCGATCACGCGGTGGTCCTGCACCCCGGCCCGATGCTGCGCGGCATGGAGATTGCATCCGCCGTTGCCGATTCCTCCAAAACTGCTGTACTGCAACAGGTTACCAACGGCGTACACATGCGCATGGCTGTCTTGTTCCGACTGCTGGTCGGGTCGGAGGACGGTGCGCTGTGACCAGAAACGAGAACGGAGAATCACCCGTGAGTGTCCTGCTCCGCGGAGTCCTGATCTACGGAGAAGGTGAGCCCACCGACGTACTCGTCGGCGACGGCACGATCCTCGAGATCGGCGTGGACCTCGATCCGGCCACGGCATCCGAGGTGATCGATGCCGGCGGGCAGATCCTGCTTCCCGGCTTCGTGGACCTGCACACACATCTGCGTGAGCCCGGCCGCGAAGACACCGAGACCATCGAAACCGGAAGCTCGGCAGCGGCTCTGGGTGGATACACCGCGGTCTTCGCGATGGCCAACACGAGTCCCGTCGCCGATTCGGTGGTCATCACCGATCACGTCTGGCGACGCGGGCAGGAAGTCGGCCTCGTCGACGTCCACCCCGTCGGCGCAGTCACAGCAGGCCTGGAAGGCAAGCAACTCGCCGAGATGGCGACCATGGCCGCAGGCGTCGGCAAGGTCAAGATGTTCTCCGACGACGGCCACTGCGTCTACGACCCACTGATCATGCGTCGCGCGCTCGAATACTCCAGCTCACTGGGCGTCCTGATCGCCCAGCACGCGGAAGAGCCGCGCTTGACCGTCGGTGCGGTCGCCCACGAGGGCCCCACGGCCGCGCGTCTCGGCCTGGCCGGATGGCCGCGAGCAGCCGAAGAATCGATCGTGGCCCGCGACGCACTGCTCGCGCGTGACGCCGGCGCCCGCGTTCACATCTGCCACGCCTCCACCGCCGGAACCGTCGAACTCGTGAAGTGGGCTCGCAGCCAAGGGATTTCGATCACCGCCGAGGTCACCCCGCATCACCTGCTCCTCGACGATTCACGGCTCGAGACGTACGACGCGATCAACAAGGTCAACCCGCCCTTGCGTGAGGCCAGTGACGTTGCCGCGCTGCGCAAGGGTCTGGCCGAGGGAATCATCGACTGCGTCGCGACCGACCATGCTCCGCACGCCGAGCAGGACAAGTGCTGCGAGTTCGCAGCCGCTCGCCCTGGAATGCTCGGCCTCGAGACCGCACTCTCGATCATCGTGCAGACGATGGTCCAGCCCGGCCTGTTGGACTGGCGCGGTGTTGCCCGGGTCATGAGCGAGCGCCCCGCGGCAATCGTCGGCCTCGACGATCAGGGCCGTCCCATCGAGGTGGGGGAGCCCGCGAACCTGACATTGGTCGATCCGTCGGCCGAGTGGACGGTCCACGGTCCCGACCTGGCGAGTGTCGCGCATAACACTCCGTACGAGTCGATGACATTGCCCGCTCGGGTCACGACCACACTGTTACGTGGCCGCATCACCGCACACGACGGGAATGTGCGGCTGCGGAGTAGCGAGGAGTAGCGCGTCATGGACAGAGCACTGTGGATCATCGGTCTGGCGATCTTCTGGGTCGCGATGATCGGCCTGATGTACGTCGGCTGGCGTGGACGCGCTCGACGCCAGAAAGACAAGATCGGCGAACTGCCGACGGTACCGGCAACCCTGGGTGAACTGCTCGTCCTGCCGACCACCGGCCTGTACGTCGGCAGCACCATCGCACCCAGTTGGCAGGACCGAATCGCCGTCGGCGACCTCGGTTTCCGCGCCACCTGCGAGATCAGCCGCTACAGCGGCGGAATTCTGGTCGAGCGTGACGGCGCGTCGGCGATCTGGATTCCGGAGAAGTCGATCCGCGCGATCCGCACGGAGAACGGTCTTGCCGGCAAGGTCATGAGCAAGGACGGCGTCCTGGTGATTCGCTGGGAATTGCCGAGCGGAACCGAGATCGACACGGGCGTGCGCGGTGACGACAAGACGGTTTATCCGGACTGGGTCAAGCCGGTGACTGCTTCGAACAAGACCGCTTCGAACAAGACGAATGACAACGAAGACGCAAGCTCTGGCGACATCGAGCAGAACGGAAAGAACGCATGAGCGGCTTTGACAACAGCCCCGCAGTACTGGTCCTCGAAGACGGACGGGTGTTCCGCGGAACCACCTTCGGTGCGGTTGGACAGACCCTGGGCGAAGCGGTGTTCAGCACCGGAATGACCGGCTACCAGGAAACGCTCACCGATCCCAGCTACCACCGCCAGATCGTCGTCTCCACCGCACCGCAGATCGGCAACACCGGCTGGAACGACGAAGACGACGAGTCGGTTGGACCGACCGGCGAGCGTGCCGGCGCCAAGATCTGGGTTGCCGGGTACGTCGTTCGTGACCCCTCGCGCGTCACCTCGAGCTGGCGTGCAACCGGTTCGCTCCAGGCCAAGCTCGAAGAGCAGGGCATCGTCGGAATCGCCGGGATCGACACCCGCGCCCTGGTTCGCCACCTGCGTACTCGCGGTTCGATGAAGGCCGGAATTTTTTCCGGTGAAGCCATCGCCGCCGATGACGAACTGGTCCGACGGGTTCAGGATCAGCCGACCATGCTCGGCGCCGATCTTGCCGGTGAGGTCAGCACCACCAGCGGCTACGTCGTCGAGCCGAAGGGCGGGGAGGCGCTGTACACGGTTGCCGCCATCGACCTCGGTATCAAGACCAACACCCCGCGCATGTTCGCCGAGCGCGGTATCCGCGTCCACGTGTTGCCGTCCAACGCGAGTCTCGAACAGATCCTCGACCTGAAGGCCGACGGAGTGTTCCTCTCCAACGGTCCCGGTGACCCAGCCACCGCCGACGGCGCAGTCCACCTCACGAAAGAGGTCATCGGACAGGGCTTGCCGCTGTTCGGTATCTGCTTCGGCAACCAGATCCTGGGCCGCGCCCTGGGCCTGAGCACCTACAAGATGAAGTTCGGCCACCGCGGAATCAACATCCCGGTGATCGAGCATCAGACCGGTCGCATCGCGATCACCGCTCAGAACCACGGCTTCGCGCTCGAAGGCGAAGCCGGTCAGGAATTCGACACCCCGTTCGGCCGCGCGGTGGTCAGCCACACCTGCGCCAACGACGGAGCCGTCGAAGGTGTTCGCCTGCTGGACGATTCGGCCTTCTCGGTGCAGTACCACCCCGAGGCGGCAGCCGGCCCGCACGACGCCGCGTACCTCTTCGACCGCTTCACCAGCCTGCTCTCCGCACGGAAAGAAACCGGAGTCAAGAACTAATGCCACGCCGTACAGATCTCAAGCACATCCTGGTAATCGGCTCCGGTCCGATCGTCATCGGTCAGGCCTGCGAGTTCGACTACTCGGGCACCCAGGCCTGCCGCGTCCTCCAGGAGGAGGGCCTGCGCGTCAGCCTGGTCAACTCCAACCCGGCCACCATCATGACGGACCCCGAGTTCGCCGACGCCACGTACGTCGAGCCGATCACGGCCGAGTTCCTCGAGAAGGTCATCGCCAAGGAAGCCTTGCAGGGCAACAAGATCGACGCCGTCCTCGCGACGCTCGGCGGTCAGACTGCGCTCAACGCCGCAGTGGCGCTGCACGAGCAGGGCATCCTCGAGAAGTACGACGTCGAACTGATCGGCGCAGACTTCGACGCCATTCAGCGCGGCGAGGATCGCCAGAAGTTCAAGGACATCGTCGCCAAGGTCGGTGGCGAATCCGCGAAGTCCGCAGTTTGCTACACGATGGACGAAGTACACGCCACGGTCGCCGAACTCGGCTACCCGGTTGTCGTGCGTCCGTCCTTCACCATGGGCGGCCTCGGTTCCGGCATGGCGTACGACGTCGACGATCTCAACCGCATCGCCGGTGGCGGTCTGGCCGCGTCGCCGACGGCGAACGTCCTGATCGAGGAATCCATCCTCGGCTGGAAGGAATACGAACTCGAGCTCATGCGCGACAGTCGCGACAACGTCGTGATCGTCTGCTCCATCGAGAACGTCGACCCGGTCGGTGTCCACACCGGAGACTCGGTCACCGTCGCCCCGGCGATGACGCTGACCGACCGCGAGTACCAGGCGATGCGCGACCTTTCCATCGACATTCTGCGTGAGGTGGGCGTCGACACCGGCGGCTGCAACATCCAGTTCGCGATGGACCCGAAGGACGGCCGCCTGGTCGTCATCGAGATGAACCCGCGTGTCTCCCGCTCGTCGGCTCTGGCGTCGAAGGCGACCGGTTACCCGATCGCGAAGATGGCGGCCAAGCTTGCCATCGGCTACACGCTCGACGAGATCGTCAACGACATCACCAAGGAAACCCCGGCTTGCTTCGAGCCGACGCTCGACTACGTCGTCGTCAAGGCTCCGCGGTTCGCTTTCGAGAAGTTCCCCGGTGCCGACGGAACTCTGACCACCACGATGAAGTCGGTGGGCGAGGCCATGAGCATCGGCCGCAACTTCACCGAGGCTTTCGGCAAGGTCATGCGTTCGCTCGAGACCAAGCGTGCGGGTTACTGGACCGGCGCCGACATCGAGACGGAGAGCCTGGATGCACTGCTCGCCGATCTGAGCGTTCCGCAGGACGGCCGCATGTACGGCATCGAGAAGGCATTCGCGCTCGGCGCAACTGTCGAGCAGCTCTTCGACGCCACCAAGATCGATCCGTGGTTCCTCGACCAGTTCCAGCAGATTCACGAGCTCGGTGAAAAGCTGCGCGCTGCAGAGTCTTTCGACGAGGCTTCCCTGCGTCAGGCCAAGTACCACGGCATCTCGGACCGCCAGATCGCGGCTCTGCGCCCCGAACTCGGTGGTGACACGCACGCAGGTGAGGACGCCGTTCGCGCTCTGCGTGATCAGCTGGGCGTGCGCCCCGTCTACAAGACCGTCGACACCTGCGCCGCAGAGTTCGAGGCCAAGACGCCGTACCACTACTCGACCTACGAGCTCGATCCCGAGGCCGAGTCCGAAGTTGCTCCGCAGACCGAGCGACCCAAGGTTCTGATCCTCGGATCCGGCCCCAACCGCATCGGTCAGGGCATCGAGTTCGACTACTCGTGTGTCCACGCGGCGCAGACGCTGTCCGAGGCCGGGTACGAGACCGTCATGGTCAACTGCAACCCCGAGACCGTCTCCACGGACTACGACACCGCTGATCGCCTGTACTTCGAGCCGCTGACGTTCGAGGACGTCTTCGAGGTCTACCGCGCGGAGGCGCAGTCGGGAACCGTTGCCGGCGTCATCGTCCAGCTCGGCGGCCAGACCCCGCTCGGACTGGCGAAGCGTCTCGAAGCTGCCGGCGTCCCCATCGTGGGAACCAGCCCCGCAGCCATCGACCTGGCGGAGGACCGCGGCGAATTCGGTCGCGTGCTCACCGAAGCCGGTCTGCCTGCACCGAAGTTCGGTACCGCCACCACGTTCGACGGCGCCCGCGAGATCGCAGCAGGCATCGGCTACCCGGTGCTGGTGCGTCCGTCGTACGTGCTCGGTGGACGCGGCATGGAGATCGTCTACGACGAGGCTTCCCTCGCCGACTACATCTCGCGCGCCACGGAGATCTCCGACGATCGTCCGGTCCTGGTCGACCGCTTCCTCGAAGACGCGGTCGAGATCGACGTCGACGCTCTGTGTGACGGCACCGAGGTGTACCTCGGCGGCGTCATGGAGCACATCGAGGAAGCCGGCATTCACTCCGGTGACTCGGCGTGTGCGCTCCCGCCCATCACTCTGGGCCGGGCGGATCTCGAGAACGTCCGCCGCTCCACCGAGGCTCTCGCGAAGGGCATCGGCGTCAAGGGCCTGCTCAACGTCCAGTACGCCCTCAAGGACGACATCCTCTACGTGCTGGAAGCAAATCCCCGCGCCAGCCGCACGGTTCCGTTCGTGTCCAAGGCGACGGCCGTCCAGCTGGCCAAGGCATGCGCCCGCGTCATGCTCGGCGAATCCATCGCGGAACTGCGTGCGAGCGGCATTCTGCCGGCGAAGGGCGACGGCGGAAACACCCCGGCCGGTGCACCGATCGCGGTCAAGGAAGCTGTGTTGCCGTTCAACCGCTTCCGCCGCGCCGACGGTACCGGCGTGGATACCTTGCTCAGCCCGGAAATGAAGTCCACCGGTGAAGTCATGGGAATCGACTTCGACTTCGGTACGGCTTTTGCCAAGTCGCAGACTGCCGCCTACGGTTCGTTGCCCACCACGGGCGCGGTGTTCGTCTCGGTCGCCAACAAGGACAAGCGTTCGCTGATCTTCCCGGTCAAGCGCCTGGCAGACCTCGGATTCACCATTCTTGCCACCGAAGGAACCGCAGATGTTTTGCGGCGCAACGGTATCGAGTGCAAGCAGGTGTACAAGCAGTCGGGTGAAGATGTTCCGGCCGGTGCCGAGACCATCGTCGACCAGATCCGCAGCGGCGAGGTCGCCATGGTCATCAACACGCCGTACGGCAACAACGGCCCGCGTGTCGACGGCTACGAGATCCGAAGCGCAGCGGTTGCGTCGAACATCCCGTGCATCACGACGGTGCAGGGCGCCTCGGCTGCCGTGCAGGGCATCGAAGCAGCCATTCGCGGCGACATCGGAGTTCACTCCCTGCAGGAATTGCACGCAGGTCTTCGTCAGCCGGCACAGCAGTCGTGAGTCACAGTTGGGGGCAGCGTCTCCGGTCCGCGATCGCGGACCGGGGGCGGCTGTGCGTCGGTATCGACCCGCATCCCGCGCTTCTCGACGCGTGGGGACTGCCGCGTACGGCCGAAGGTCTCGAGACTTTCGCCGAGATCTGCGTCGAGGCCTTCACCGGTGAGGTCGGACTGGTCAAACCTCAGGTCGCGTTCTTCGAGGCTTACGGCAGCGCCGGCTTCGCCGTGTTGGAGCGGACCATCTCGGTTCTTCGCGATGCGGGAACTCTGGTCGTCGCGGATGCCAAGCGCGGTGACATCGGTTCGACGATGGACGCGTACGCGCAAGCCTGGTTGGGTGATTCGCCGTTGGCCTCCGACTCGGTCACCGTTTCGCCGTACCTGGGATTCGGGGCGCTGACTCCGACACTCGAACTGGCACGGCAGAACGCCCGCGGGATCTTCGTCCTGGCACGAACCTCCAATCCGGAAGGCGGCGTACTTCAACAGTCGTCGACTGACGGTGTGAGCGTGGCTCAGTCGATCGTCGACGCTGCGGTCGATGCGAACGGCGACGGCCGTGACACCGTCGGACTGGTGGTCGGTGCAACTCGGGACCACGGTCTGGACCTGTCGCAGTTCAACGGCCCGATTCTCGCTCCGGGACTCGGCGCTCAGGGTGCGACGGCAGCGGATCTCGCAGACATCTTCGCGGGATCGACCGAGCTCCTGCTGCCGAACACTTCCCGTGGGGTGCTCAAGCATGGTCCTTCGGTATCGGCACTTCGGGAGGCAGCAATGCGTGACCGAGACGAGATCGAAGCCGCATTGGCGAACTGATCCGTGAGTGACCTCGAGGCTCGTTCGAGCGGTGGAACCCGGTGGTACCGTCCGTCGGTGAATCGTTGGTGGCAGATCGGACTTCTCGTCGCGGCGTGCGCGCTGCTGGCCACCGGGTTCCAATCCGTCACCGGCGTACACGGCGACGATCTCGCCGTGTACCGGACAGCGGGTCAGGCCGTCCTCGACGGCTCGAACCTGTACGACGAGTCGTTCAACGCGAGACTGCCGTTCACGTATCCGCCCTTCGCTGCGCTCGTCGCCGTTCCAGTCGCCCTGGGTTCCTGGGGTGCGGTCCAGTGGGGATGGAGTTTCGTCAGCCTCCTGATGCTGGCCGCGATCATCGTGCTCAGCTATCGCGAAGTCCCGTTCACACGTAAGCGGCCAGTCGTCGTCTACGTGGGTTTCCTGGTCCTGTGGACGGCGGCATCGCCGATCTCCGATCACCTCGGGTACGGCCAGGTCGGGTTGTTTCTGACTCTCCTGTGCTTGATCGACGTGCTGGCTCGACCACGGTGGATTCCCGAGGGCGTGCTGGTGGGGATCGCCGGCGCGGTCAAACTGGTGCCACTCGTCTACATCGGTTACTACGTGATCACCGGGCGCTGGAAAGCAGTTGCGGGCGGCCTCGCCGGCTTCCTCGGCGCCACGGCTCTGGGCTTTGCGGTTCTCCCACGCCAGACGATCGACTACTTCGGCGACATCGCCTCACTCTCGGGGCGCGTCGCCGTCGGTGACCCGTCCGTGTTCGGTAACCAGTCCGTGCGTGGAATGGCCTTGCGGCTACTTCCCGAGGGCCTGGTGGGTCCGGCATGGCTCGTCGCCTGTGCGGTGTTGGGTGTCCTCGGAATTGTCGCGACGCGGCGCGCTCAGCGCCTGCGGGGCGATCTCGCCGGTTTCACGGTGGTGGCTCTGCTGGCGGCAATCGTGACTCCCATTGCCTGGACGCACCATTTCGTGTGGTTGGTGCCGGCGGTCGGTGTACTCCTCGTTCCGATCAAGTCTGGCGTGGGGGAGGGCACTCGATCGGTCCCTGTGTGGTCCTGGATCGCGATCGGTCTCACCGCTGTCGTAGTGCTGTTTCGGCTTCCTCGAGTCGGCGCGGACATGGATATCCCGGTAGTCGGCTTCGTGCTGGAGAATTCATTGCTCTGGGCGAGCCTCGCGGTAGTGCTCGCTCTGGCCGCCCCCGGCGTGAGTCGCATCGAACCCGAGACGGTCGACGCCGGCGATCCGAAATCGTCGCTGCAGACCTGAAAACGGGCCGCGACACGCGCATAGGCGCCGAAAATGCTCGAAAATTTTGGATGTGTCGGCGACCACGTTCATTCCCGCAGGTAACGATTTCGCACACTCGCACGGGGGTGTCGCACGCTATGGGTCGAAATACATTGTGTTACAGTCTATTTCGGTACTGTACGCACGTTCGTGTGGCGTCGAATTCGTCTCGATCCAGCCGAAAACGGTGACGATCCGTGACATCGATTCGACGCGCATAACCCACCGCGATCTGCATCGGACCGCGGGGGGTGGGTTAGCAATTCGCGCCAGGCGTGAGTACGGTCGCTATCGCTGCTGGTTATCAGCGGAATAGACAAAATTTGCACACGACGAGACGGAGGAACCGTGGCCCTTCCCCAGTTGACTGATGAGCAGCGCGCTGCTGCTTTGGAGAAGGCAGCTGCTGCCCGCAAGGCCAGGGCTGAGCTCAAGGAGCGCCTGAAGCGTGGCGGCACCGACCTCAAGCAGGTCCTCAAGGACGCCGAAGACAACGAAATCTTGGGCAAGATGAAGGTTTCGGCACTGCTCGAGGCGCTGCCCAAGGTGGGCAAGGTCAAGGCTCAGGAGATCATGACCGAGCTGGAGATTGCACCGACCCGTCGCCTTCGTGGCCTCGGTGATCGGCAGCGCAAGGCTCTGCTCACCAAGTTTGACTTCGAGGCCTGAGCCGACAAGTGATGATTGCTGACGCGGCAGTGTCTGATGATTGCTGACGCAACAGTGTCAGAGAGTAAGACCGCAGTGCGGAGGGGTCGGCTGGTTGTACTGGCCGGCCCTTCGGCTGTCGGTAAGTCCAGCGTCGTTCGCGAGCTGAGAACTCGGTTGCCTGAACTCGTTTTCAGTGTTTCGGCGACCACTCGCGATCCCCGTCCAGGTGAAGTGGACGGCAAGGACTACCGATTCACCTCCCGTGAAGAATTTCAACGGATGATCGACTCCGGTGAACTTCTCGAATGGGCGGAAATCCACGGCGGCCTGCAGCGCTCCGGCACCCCCGCAGCTCCGGTCGAAGAAGCGCTCGAAGCTGGAAAGCCCGTTCTCGTCGAGGTCGATCTCGCCGGAGCACGAGCTGTCCGCAAGGCGATGCCCGAGGCTCTGTTGGTGTTCATGGCTCCACCGAGCTGGGACGTTCTGGTGCAACGGCTGACCGGACGTGGAACCGAAACGGAAGACGTCGTGGCGCGCCGACTCGAGACGGCCCGAGTGGAATTGGCCGCACAGGACGAGTTCGACACGGTCATCGTGAACGAGGATGTAAGCCGTGCTTGCGATGAGTTGGTATCCTTGTTGGTTGGGAACTGATTCCGCACCCTTCGGGAACCGATTTCCACCCCGTTTCTCAGATATCCGGATCGATAAAACTAGTTCTTCAATGAAGATCTAATTCAGGAGACACAAGAGTGAGCAGCACTTCAGCCGCGTCCGCAGCAGGTCAGGGCGCTCTGCCTGCCTACGACACCCCGCTCGGCATCACCAACCCGCCGATCGACGAGTTGCTCGAACGCACCTCTTCCAAGTACGCCCTGGTCATCTACTCGGCCAAGCGCGCGCGCCAGATCAACGACTACTACAACCAGCTCGGTGACGGCATCCTCGAATACGTCGGACCTCTGGTCGAGCCCGGTCTGCAGGAAAAGCCGCTGTCCATCGCGTTGCGTGAAATCCACGCTGATCTCCTCGAGCACACCGAAGGCGAGTGAGCACCACATCTGCCGCACCCGAACCTCGTTCGGGTGTCGGGGGAGTGTCCGACGCGCCCACATCGATACGTAAGCGCATTGTCGTCGGTGTCGGTGGGGGTATCGCCGCGTACAAGGCGTGCTCGATCATCCGCAGCTTCACCGAGAGCGGTCATCACGTCCGCGTGATTCCGACTGAATCCGCTCTGGAGTTCGTCGGGCGCGCGACGTTCGAAGCACTCTCCGGCAACCCGGTTCACACCGGCGTCTTCAACGACGTCCCGCAGGTTCCGCATGTCCGTCTCGGACAGGAAGCCGATCTGGTCGTCATCGCGCCGGCAACCGCTGATCTGATGGCGCGAGCGGTCATGGGTCGCGCAGACGACCTGTTGACGGCCACTTTGTTGACCGCGCGCTGTCCGGTCGTCTTCGCCCCAGCAATGCACACCGAGATGTGGGAGCACCCCGCAACGGTCTCGAACGTGGCGACACTGCGTTCGCGCGGCGTCCACGTGATCGAACCTGCCTCCGGGCGTTTGACCGGGAAAGACACCGGAGCCGGTCGACTTCCCGAACCCGACGAGATCGTCGGGTTGGCATCGTTGCTCCTCGAGCGCTCGGACGCGTTGCCGCGCGACCTGGAGGGTCGCCGCATTCTGGTCACCGCCGGCGGTACTCGCGAGCCGCTCGATCCCGTGCGCTTTCTCGGTAATCGCAGCTCGGGCAAGCAGGGCTACGCGCTCGCCCGTCTTGCCGCGCAACGCGGCGCGCACGTGACACTGATCGCCGGGTACACGGCTGATCTCGCCGACCCCGCCGCTGTCGACGTCGTGCACATCAAGACGGCCGAAGATCTCCGGTTGGCAGTGGAAAAGCACGCACCGGGACACGACGGAGTCGTCATGGCTGCGGCTGTCGCGGACTTCCGCCCCACCACCGTCGAAGGCAGCAAGATCAAGAAGGGCGCAAACGAACCCGACTCGATCAGCCTCACCAGAAATGCCGACATCCTCGCCGGTCTCGTCGAAGCGCGTCGTGACGGCGACTTGGATGCTCGAACGGTGATCGTCGGATTCGCCGCTGAGACCGGTGACGCCCATGGTGACGTTCTCACCTATGCCCGCTCCAAGCTTGCCCGCAAAGGTTGCGATCTCCTCGTGGTCAATGCGGTCGGCGAGGGCAAGGCGTTCGAGGTCGATCACAACGACGGTTGGTTGCTCGGTTCCGACGGCTCGGAGTCCGCTCTCGAACACGGATCCAAGGCTTTGATGGCCAGTCGAGTACTCGACGCCCTGGTCAAGCTCTTTCCCGAGTAGCGACACGCGCCCGGTGGTGAGAGTTACCCCACGATAATCGGGTGAGTACAAGGGTGTTGCGCAGGCGGTCCAACCGTTATCGTCGGCTCAGCCCCCAGCTAACAAAGCATGACAAAACGGTCACCGAACGGTGATTCGGATACTTCAATAAGCTGTAGTCAAGAACTCAGTCGTCGAGAGGGAGATCTGTGAGCAAGTCCGGCAGTCGGCTATTCACCAGCGAGTCCGTCACCGAGGGGCACCCGGACAAGATCTGTGACGCGATCAGCGACTCGATCCTCGACGCGCTGCTCACCCAGGACCCGCGCGCCCGCGTGGCCGTCGAGACACTGGTCACCACCGGCCAGGTTCACGTAGCCGGTGAGGTCACGACCACTGCGTACGCGGACATTCCGAAGATCGTGCGCGACACAGTCCTCGAAATCGGCTACGACAGCTCCGCAAAGGGCTTCGACGGAAATTCGTGCGGCGTCAACGTCGCGATCGGCGCCCAGTCGCCCGAGATCGCGCAGGGTGTCGATCACTCGCACGAGGCTCGCGTCGACGGAATCAGCGACGACGAGATCGACCGTCAGGGTGCGGGCGACCAGGGCCTGATGTTCGGCTACGCCACCACCGACACGCCGGAACTGATGCCGCTGCCCATCGCGCTGGCTCATCGTCTCTCTCGCCGGTTGACCGAGGTCCGTAAGTCCGGCGTGCTGCCGTACCTGCGCCCGGACGGCAAGACCCAGGTCACCATCGAGTACGACGGTGACAAGGCTGTCCGTCTCGACACCGTGGTCATCTCCACCCAGCATGCCGCTGACATCGACCTCGACAACCTGTTGACGCCCGATCTTCGTGAGAAGGTGCTTCACTCGGTGCTGACCGACGTCAACCTCACCGATCTCGACACCTCCGATGTTCGTCTGCTGGTGAACCCGACGGGCAAGTTCGTCCTCGGTGGCCCGATGGGTGACGCCGGTTTGACCGGGCGCAAGATCATCGTCGACACCTACGGCGGAATGGCTCGCCACGGTGGCGGCGCGTTCTCCGGCAAGGACCCGTCAAAGGTCGACCGCAGCGCTGCCTACGCCATGCGCTGGGTGGCCAAGAACGCTGTTGCCGCAGGTCTGGCCGACCGCATCGAGGTTCAGGTCGCCTACGCCATCGGCAAGGCAGCTCCGGTCGGACTCTTCGTCGAAACCTTCGGCACCGAGAAGACCGATCCGGCACGGATCCAGAAGGCGATCACCGAGATCTTCGACCTGCGTCCGGGAGCGATCATCCGCGACCTCGACCTGCTGCGCCCGATCTACGCGCAGACGGCGGCATACGGTCACTTCGGTCGCACCGATATCGACCTCCCGTGGGAGAGCACCGATCGCGCCGACAAGCTGCGTAGCGCAGCTGGTCTCTGATCACTGACGTACAGACGGGGCGCGGGTGGGCGCGGAAAGAGTAGCGGCAGAAGTCGATCCGGTCGCCCGGGTGCTGCCGATGCTCCCGCTCGCTCACCTCGACCGTGAATTCGACTACCTCGTTCCTCGTGAACTCGAAGCGGATGCGCAGCCCGGAGTCCGGGTGCGCATCCGCTTCGCTGGTCGTCTGGTGGACGGTTTCATCGTCTCGCGCGAGGCGACCAGTGACCATCAGGGGAAGTTCGGCTGGCTCGAACGCGTCATCTCGTCCGAGCGGGTCTTGACGGCCGAAATCGCGCAAGTCGTCGATCGTGTGGCGGAGCGTTATGCCGGAACCCGTGCCGATGTTCTCCGTTTGGCGGTACCGCCGCGGCACGCGAAGGTCGAGGCGGAACCGTGGGGGCCCGCCGAGCCGCCGTCCGCTCCTGAACCGATCGAAAATGGTTGGCATCTCTACAGATTCGGTGACGCCTTCCTGTCCGCCATTCGCGAGTCGAAAAGCCCACGTGCGGTCTGGCAGGCGTTGCCTGGTGAAAACTGGCCACTGCGCCTGGCCGAACTGGCCGGGGCCGTAGCGGCAAGTGGTAAATCCGCGATCCTGGTTGTGCCCGATCAACGCGACCTGGACCGCGTCGTCGCCGCTTGTACCGAACTCTCCGGAGCGGATGCGGTGGTAGGTCTGTCCGCGGGCCTGGGGCCGGCCATGCGATACCGAAGGTGGCTCGCTGCACTGCGCGGGACCGCCCGGATCGTCGTCGGCACGCGGAGTGCTGTTTTTGCGCCGACGGCCGAGACCGGTCTTGTCGTCGTCTGGGACGACGGCGACGACAACTTGTCCGAGCCGCGGTCGCCGTATCCACATGCCCGCGAAGTTGCCGTCCTGCGTGGCTACGTCGCCGGGTGCGCCGTCGTGATCGGTGGGTTCTCCCGTACGGCAGAAGCGCAGGTACTCGTCGACTCGGGATGGGCGCACGATCTGGTCGCTACGCGGGACGTCGTTCGTGCCCACGCACCCAAGATCACCGCGCTCGCCGACAGCGATCAAGCCTTGGCCCGCGATCCGGGAGCCAGAGCGGCTCGTTTGCCCGCTATTGCATTCGCGGCCGCCCGGCGCGCTCTGGGTGAGGGCAACGGAGTCCTGGTGCAGGTGCCTCGGCGGGGGTACGTACCGACCCTGGCCTGCGGAAAGTGCCGTGCCCCGGCACGGTGCCGTCGGTGCAACGGCCCACTGGCTCTTCCCGCTGCGGCAGGTCCCGACGGCGCCGGGACACCGGCGTGCCGCTGGTGCGGGGTTGCCGATGCCGCCTACCGATGTCACGCGTGCGGGGCGAAAGCGTTGCGCGCAGTGGTGGTCGGTGCCGGCCGGACCGCCGAAGAACTCGGGCGGGCGTTTCCCGGTGTGAAAGTTGTTCTGTCCGGGGGCAGTGATGTGGTCAAGGAACTGCCACATGGGCCCGCGTTGGTGGTCTCGACAGTGGGTGCGGAGCCGGTGATGACCGGCGGCTACGGCGCCGCGCTCTTGCTCGACGGCTGGGCACTGCTCGGCCGGCCCGATCTTCGCGCCGCCGAGGAAACACTCAGACGCTGGATGTCGGCTGCTGCCATGGTGATTCCGCTGTCCGAAGGCGGTGAAGTTGTGGTTGTCGCAGACTCGGGTATCCCGACGGTGCAGGCGTTGGTCCGATGGGATCCAGTGGGGCACGCACAGTCTCAATTCGAGGAGCGAGACGAGGTCGGCTTTCCTCCGGCCGTTCACATGGCTGCGATCGACGGTGGATCCGCGGCAATTGCGGAGTTGGTGGATTCAGCTGATCTGCCGGCAAGTGCTGTACTGCTCGGACCAGTGGAACTGCCTGCGGGGGAGAGGCTTCCGTATTCCGGTGAGGACGAGAGCGGTGTCGCGCCGGAGCGAATGCTGGTCCGCGTTCCACGCAAGGACGGTCGCGGCCTTGCGGACGCTCTGGCACATGCGAGGGCCGCGCGCAGTGCGCGGAAGTCTTCGGGTCCGGTCCGCATTCAGATCGACCCACGCCGCATCGGCTGAGTTTCGAGTTGTCGGAGGAATCCTTGCGCTACCCGATATGACGATATATCGTCGAACTATCAACGATAGTGATGGAGGTTCGACGATGGATGCAAGTTTCCCGAACGAGGGGATGTTCGGCCGGCGCGGTTTCTTCGGCGGTTTCGGCCGTGAGCAACGGCCACCATTTGTGATGTGGGTGCCGACGGACGACGGCGCGTCGGGCGATGGTCCCGGCGATCGAGACGGTGGACGACGCGGTCGACCGCACGAGCGGCCGGGCTTCGGTGACATGCCACGCAGAGGCCATCGGCGGGGGCGTTTCGGTCCAGACGGCGGACCCGGCCCCGGCTTCGGTCCGGGCGCTCAGTTCGGTCGCGGGCGAGGACGTGGCGGACGAGGTCGTCGAGGAGATGTGCGCGCTGCGATTCTGCTGTTGATCGCGGAAGAGCCGATGCACGGCTACGAATTGATTCAGCAGATCGTCGAGCGCAGCGGCGGCGTCTGGAAGCCGAGTCCGGGCTCCATTTATCCCGCGCTGTCCCAACTCGAGGACGAAGGACTGGTGATCATCGAAAAGGTTGCCGGCCGCAAAACCGCCAAGCTGACAGAAGAAGGCGTCGCGTACGTCGAGGAACATCGCGCCGATCTCGGGGCGCCGTGGGATGACGTTCGTCTCAGCGTAGGGGAGCCGGAGCAGGACCTTCGAGAACTGATCGGCCAGCTGATGGGCGCGGCCGGTCAAGTGGCTGCTGTAGGCACACCAGCGCAGGTCAAGGCCGCAGCCGACGTGCTTGTCGAGGCGCGCAAATCGCTCTACCGAGTGCTTGCCGGTGATGACTCCGATGAAGGCGGCAATTGAGACGTCGGATACCTACTGTTCGGTAGGGTATGCGCCTCGAAGTTTCTGGTGTTACGGTCAGCTCCCTCGTAGGATCAGAGCAGGAGCAGGAACAATGTCTGGCGTCAAACGGTCTGTGGGACTGACATTTTCGGTAGCAGTGGCGCTGCTGATTGGAGCACCGCCGGCGATATCGGCTGCAGCACCGACGCTCCCGTCTGCGAGTGCCGACGCGATGGATGTTCCCCTCGTCATCGGCCCAGGCCAGGTGTCGCGTTCGGTAGCCACCGCATTCGCTCATGCTCATCCAGGATCCGCACCTGCCGGATCGAACGATTTCGGCTGTGAGCCTTCCGCCACGCATCCCCGACCGGTTGTACTCGCCCACGGAACCGACACCGAGGCGTACGCGGATTGGGCGGCCCTGTCGCCGGCACTGGCAGCTGACGGCTACTGCGTCTTCGCTCTCAATTACGGCGGTGCGATCAAAGAAGAAGACGGGGACGTCGCACACGAGACCTACGGCGTCGGCGACATAGTCGGTAGTGCCACCGCGTTCGGTTCTTTCGTCGATCAGGTGCTGACCGCGACCGGAGCGGACAAGGTCGACGTGATCGGCTATTCCCAAGGCGCGACGGTGACGCGGTACTACGTCAACAAGATGGGCGGCGACGCCTACGTCGATCATTGGGTCGGTTTGGCTTCGCCGACCTACGGCGGGGTGATGTTCGGGTTGGTTCCGATCGTCCGCGCGATCCCCGGCGGAGAGGACTTTGTCGAAGACGTCTTTTCGCGAGCTGTCCGTGAGCAGATGCAGGGGTCGGATATGTTGAACGCCCTCAACGACGGCGGCGACACCGTACCCGGAGTGCGCTACACGACCATCGGGTCCACTGTCGACGAGATGATCCAGCCGTCCTCGAACATCGCGCTCCGCGATGCCGGTGCAGAAAACATCGTCCTCCAGGATCTGTGCCCGTCGAACCTGACCGGCCACTTCCGCATGCCGTACGACCCCTACGTGATCGACGTCATCCGGACGGTCCTCGACCCCGATGCCGAGCGGCACGCTTCGTGCAGCGCGGTGCCGCTCGGCACGGATATTCCGCAAGTGGTCATCGACGCAAATTCGTGAGCTGCAAATTCGTGAGCTGCTAACTCGTGAGCACCGAGATCACGTGGGTCGGGATGTTTACTCGGCGAGCTTGGCAGTGGCCTGCGCCCACAGGAAGAACTTGTTCGTTCCGAGGTCGCGGA
This sequence comes from Rhodococcus sp. RCBS9, assembly GCF_029457415.1. Taxonomy (NCBI): domain Bacteria; kingdom Bacillati; phylum Actinomycetota; class Actinomycetes; order Mycobacteriales; family Nocardiaceae; genus Rhodococcus; species Rhodococcus sp. RCBS9. Next base: position 5,685,003 of record NZ_CP120422.1, read on the forward strand.
CGGTCTTGATGTTGAACGCTGCCTTCAAATGTTCTGCGTCCGAATCGCTTACGCCGTTGAGTGCCGCGACCGGGGCGTCCGCCAATTCTTCGACGGACTTTCCTGCGTAGGCCTTGTCGAACTTACTGTCGATGCCTGCCATCTAAGTTCCTCCGTGTGATCGGTGTATCCCGTATCAGCCTCCGCCGAGTGGCGACGACAGAAACAGTCAATACCGAGGACCGGTGAATGTGCAGGGTTCTGATCAAAGAAATTGCTGAGAAAGTGGTTCGGTGCGGCGCGAGGTAGGTCGTAGCTCTCGCAGTCCTTAGACTGACAGTTCCACCCACCGACACATCCGGGAGCATTTTCGTGAGTTGCAGTCCACCGCGTTCGACAGGCCGATCGGCTGATCAGAGTCCGAAGAGCCCAACGAAACGGGAGAGCTGACATGCGCGTCGTGTTCGCCGGAACACCCGAACCCGCGGTTCCTTCACTGCGTCGGCTCATCGAATCCGCCGACCACGAAGTGGTAGCCGTCGTCACGCGTCCGGACGCTGTGGCGGGCCGCGGTCGAAAAGTCACCCGATCGCCGATCGGTCTGCTTGCCGACGAGCACGGCATCCCGGTGCTGACGCCGGCCAAGGCGTCCGATCCCGACTTCGCGGCCGAACTCGCCCGCCTCGAACCGGACTGTGCACCCGTCGTCGCCTACGGAAACCTGTTGCCACAGAACGTCCTCGACATTCCGAAATACGGTTGGGTCAATCTGCATTTCTCGTTGCTTCCCGCGTGGCGCGGCGCCGCGCCGGTGCAGGCCGCGATCAGTGCCGGTGACGAGGTGACGGGTGCGAGCGCGTTCCGTTTGGAAGCCGGGATGGATACCGGCCCCGTGTACGGAGTGATGACCGAGCGGATTCGCGACACCGATACGGCGGGCGACCTGCTCGGACGTCTCGCGGAAAACGGCGCTGCCCTCCTCGAATCGGTACTCGACGGACTCGAGGCCGGCGAGATCAACGCGGTTCCGCAGTCTGCCGACGGCGTCTCGTATGCCCCCAAGGTGACGGTGGACGCGGCCCGCGTGCGGTGGGAACTGCCCGCTCGCACAGTGGACCGGCATATCCGAGCCGTCACACCCGCACCCGGGGCATGGACGATGATCGGTGATCTTCGAGTCAAGGTCGGCCCGATCACCGTCACGGACGAGACCCTGGCAGTCGGTGAGATCTCGGTACGCAAGGATGGTCTGTACATCGGTACCGCGACCACCGCGGTGCGACTCGGGCAGATTCAGCCCCCGGGCAAGAAATTGATGTCGGCAGGGGACTGGGCACGCGGTGCCCGACTCGACGCGGAGGTACGAGCACAGTGACCGAATCACGACGACCGGCACGGCGGACACAGGGTCCCGGAGCCAAGAACGGCGGCGGCGCCAAGAACACCAAGCCGAAGCAGGCCAAGCGGCCTGATCCGGCAACCGCCGGGCTCGATCAACCGCGTCTGGCGGCGCGTGACGTCCTGCGCGCGGTCCGTGAGCGTGACGCGTACGCGAACCTGGTTCTGCCAGGGCTCCTGCGTGACCGCAAACTCGACGCACGCGACGCTGCGCTGGCAACCGAACTGGCGTACGGCGCGGCACGTGCTCAGGGACTGCTGGATGCGGTGATCGCCCATGCAGCGGGTCGGCCGATCGAAGAGATCGACGGAACGCTGCTCGATGTACTCCGACTCGGCTCGTACCAATTGCTGCGCACTCGTGTCGCACCGCACGCTGCCGTCGCAACCTCGGTCGATCTGGTCCGCGCCGAAAACGGCCAGGGCCGAGCAGGATTCGTCAATGCGGTCCTGCGCCGTGTTTCCGAACGCACCCAGGAGGAGTGGGTCGAGCTGCTGGCCCCGAAGGACCCGGTCGGCCGGCTCGCCTTCGAGCACGCTCACCCCCTGTGGATCGCGCAGGTATTTGCCGACTCGCTCGGCGCTGCTGCCGGTGAACTCGAAGACGTCCTGATCGCCGACGACGCCCGCCCTGCAGTACACCTCGTCGCCCGCCCCGGCGAGATCTCCGCCGAGGAGCTAGCACTGGTGACCGGCGGCGAGATCGGGCCGTACTCGCCGTACGCCGTGCATCTCGACGGCGGTGACCCCGGACAGCTCGAGGCGGTCCGCCAAGGCTTGGCGGGCGTGCAGGACGAGGGCAGTCAGCTGGTGGCCCGCGCCCTCAGCATTGCTCCTCTCGAAGGTGAAGACTCCGGACGCTGGCTCGATCTCTGCGCAGGTCCGGGCGGTAAGGCAGCGCTTCTCGGCGCTCTCGCCGGTATCGAAGGCGGGCGACTCGACGCCGTCGAGCCCGTCGAACACCGTGCCGAGTTGATTCGCAAGACCACTCGCGAGCTTCCCGTGGACGTACACGTGGCGGACGGCCGCGAATCCGGGCTCGAACCCGGATACGACCGCATCCTCGTCGACGCTCCCTGCACCGGGTTGGGTGCGCTGCGTCGGCGCCCGGAGGCACGTTGGCGTCGCCAGCCGTCCGATGTGGCTCCGCTCGTGAAGTTGCAGCGTGAATTGCTTGCTGCCGCAATCGAACTGGTTCGCCCCGGCGGAGTGGTGCTGTACTCCACGTGCTCGCCGCACTTGTCGGAAACGCTGGCAGTGGTCGCCGATGCGGTGCGGCGTCACGGCGTCGTGGAACTCGACACCAAGGAATTGGTGCCAGGTGTCCCGGACGTCGGAGACGGATCGTCGGTTCAGTTGTGGCCGCATCGACACGGCACGGACGCTATGTTCATGGCCGCTTTGCGCAAGCCGCTGGCCTGATCGGATGACTTCTGGGCATCGGTAGTCGTATGGTGCCTACATGGTTACGTGGGAACAGGTTGTAGTACTGGGTTCGGCTCTTCCCTCCGTGGAAGAGTCGACCTCGTACAACACCCCGGCACTCAAGGTGGCAGGTAAAACTTTTGCGCGGCTCCGCACCGAAGCGGAGGGTGCTTTGGTCGTGATGTGCGGTCTGGACGAGAAGGAGGCGCTACTCGCCAGTGGCGAGGCGGCTTTCTTCACCACCGATCACTATCACGGGCACGGCTCGATCCTGGTGCACCTCGAACTGATCGACGAGGTGCAGTTGGGTGAGATGCTCGAAGACGCGTGGCGTATCAAGGCACCGGCCAAGGTGCGAAAGCTCCACACCGTCGTCAAGAACTGATCGGATTTCACCGGCTCCGATGTGCATGCACGGTCGGCAATGAGACACAGCTAAACTCGGCGTCGTGGCTTCCCCGATGATTGCACCGTCCATTCTGTCCGCAGATTTTGCTCGACTCGCTGATGAAGCGACTGCCGTGTCCGGCTCCGACTGGCTTCACGTCGACGTGATGGACGCGCATTTCGTTCCCAATCTCACGCTGGGTCTGCCGGTGGTCGAGAGTCTGCTGAAGGCGACGGATATTCCGCTCGACTGCCATCTCATGATCGAGAATCCGGAGCGCTGGGCGCCGCCGTACGCCGAGGCCGGTGCGTACAACGTCACGTTTCACGCCGAGGCCACCGACGATCCGCGTTCGGTTGCCCGCGATATTCGTGCAGCTGGTGCCAAGGCGGGGCTGAGCATCAAGCCTGGAACCCCGATCGACGACTACCTGGAAATCCTCGAGGACTTCGACACCCTCTTGATCATGAGCGTCGAACCCGGATTCGGTGGTCAGTCCTTCATGCCTCAGGTGCTCGACAAGGCACGCGCAGTTCGAAAGCTCGTCGACTCGGGTGAGCTGACGCTCCTTGTCGAAATCGACGGCGGCATCAACGCTTCCACGATCGAGCAGGCCGCCGAAGCAGGGATCGACTGCTTCGTCGCCGGTTCGGCGGTGTACGGAGCGAGTGATCCCGGTGAGGCGGTGCGCAAGCTGCGCGCGCAGGCCGCCTCGGCGTCGCCGCACCTGACGCTGTCGGTCTGAGCCGCTCGATGGCAAAGGGTGGACAGGCGTCGACGGCTGATCTCGACGCCGCGATGCAGATCGCGCTGGCCGCAGCTGATTCCGCGCGCGGATTCACCAGCCCCAACCCACCGGTCGGCGCGGTCATCCTCGCTGCCGACGGAACCATCGCGGGCGTCGGTATGACGCAACCGCCCGGTGGACCGCACGCGGAGGTCGTGGCTCTCGACGAGGCCGGCGATGCGGCACGTGGCGGTACGGCCGTGGTGACACTGGAACCGTGCAATCACCAGGGACGAACCGGCCCTTGCTCGCAGGCATTGATCGACGCCGGAGTCTCGGCGGTTGTCTACGCCGTCGGTGATCCCAATCCCGAGGCTTCCGGCGGCGCAGCGACGCTCATGCGCGCTGGAATCAGCGTCACGGCCGGACTGCGAGCATCCGAGGTGGAAGCTGGTCCACTGCGGGCCTGGCTGCACAAACAGCGCACCGGTCGCCCGCACATCACGTGGAAGTACGCGGCCAGTCTGGACGGACGCAGCGCCGCCGAGGACGGAACGAGTCAGTGGATCACCGGTCCGCAGGCGAGGGCGCGCGTGCATGCGCAGCGAGCGCAGATCGATGCGATCGTGGTCGGTACCGGCACCGTGTTCGCCGACGATCCGTGGCTGACCGCACGTCAGCCCACCGGTGAGCTCGCGGCGCACCAGCCCGTTCGTGTCGTCGTCGGAAAGCGCGAAATACCCTCGACGGCAAGCATTCTCGACGACACCGCACCGACTCTGGTGCTCAACACCGACAACGTCGACGAAGTAGTCGAGGCGTTGGGGGAGTACACGGACGTACTTCTCGAGGGTGGGCCCCGTCTAGCCGGAGCATTCCTTGCCGCCGGATATGTCGACGTCATAGAGGCATACATCGCTCCGATCCTGCTCGGCGCGGGCGCCTCCGCACTCGTCGATGCCGGAGTGCACACCATCACCGACGCCCACCGATTCCGTTTGGAGTCTGCGGTAACGATCGGCCCCGATATTTTGTTGAGTCTGGTTCCGGAGAGTTCTGCTCCGGGGAACGAGGAGTAGGGCGCGTGTTCACAGGAATTGTGGAAGAACTCGGCGAAATCGTCGCCAAGGAAGAACTGGTCGATGCTGCACGTTTCACGGTGCGCGGGCCACTGGTCACCTCCGACGCCGGCCACGGTGATTCGATCGCGGTCAACGGAGTGTGCCTGACGGTGGTCGACGTGCTTGCCGACGGTTCGTTCACCGCAGATGTCATGCAGGAAACCCTGAACCGCTCGAGCCTGGCGAAATTGGATGTCGGCTCTCGCGTCAACCTCGAGCGTGCCGCGGCGCTGAACAGCCGACTCGGCGGCCACCTGGTTCAAGGGCATGTCGATGGAACAGGCCACGTCATTTCCCGCTCGCCGTCCGAGAACTGGGAGGTAGTGCGGATCGCACTGCCCGACTCCATTTCCCGTTACGTCGTGGAGAAGGGTTCGATCACCGTCGACGGAGTCTCGCTGACGGTCTCCGCGCTGGGCGGAGACCGCGGGTTCGAGTACTTCGAGATCTCGCTGATCCCGACAACGCTCGAGTTGACGACGCTCGGAACCGCTGTGGTCGGTACGCCGGTCAACCTCGAGGTGGACGTGATCGCGAAGTACGTCGAGCGGCTTCACTCTGCCGGTCGGTAGGACCAGGCTGATCGGACCCGTCCGATTGGTCGTAGGGTTGTCAGTGCATCCGTCGGATGCACTTGTTGTATTCGATGATGTGAAAAGTCAAGACTTTGGAGTGCGAGCACGTGACCAGGTTCGACAGTATCGAGCGCGCAGTAGCAGATATCGCTGCAGGTAAAGCTGTTGTCGTCGTGGACGACGAGGATCGCGAGAACGAGGGCGACCTCATCTTCGCCGCCGAGAAAGCCACCCCGGAACTGGTGGCGTTCATGGTCCGGTACACCTCCGGCTACCTGTGCGTGCCGCTCGACGGTGACGATTGCGATCGGCTGGGCCTGCCCCCGATGTACGCCACCAACCAGGACAAGCACGGCACGGCGTACACCGTCACCGTCGACGCCCGTGAGGGAATCGGTACCGGCATCTCGGCGTCGGACCGCGCTGCGACGATGCGTCTGCTCGCCAACCCCGAATCCGGTGCCAACGATTTCACTCGCCCCGGTCACGTCGTTCCGCTCCGCGCGAAGGAAGGCGGAGTACTGCGTCGTCCTGGCCACACGGAAGCTGCAGTCGACCTCGCCCGCATGGCGGACCTGCGTCCTGCCGGCGTCATCTGCGAAATCGTCAGCCAGAAGGACGAAGGCGCAATGGCTCAGACCGACGAGCTGCGAGTATTTGCCGACGAACACAACCTTGCTCTGATCTCGATCGCGGACCTCATCGCGTGGCGTCGCAAGCACGAGAAGCACGTGCTGCGTATCGCCGAGGCCCGCATCCCCACCCGCCACGGTGAGTTCACCGCTGTCGGCTACACGAGCATCTACGACGAGGTCGAGCACGTTGCGCTGGTGCGCGGCGACATCGCAGGCCCCGACGGAGACGGTAGCGACGTACTCGTCCGCGTTCACTCCGAGTGCCTCACCGGCGACGTCTTCGGTTCGCTGCGGTGCGATTGCGGCCCGCAGCTCGACGCCGCACTGGACATGGTCGCCCAGGAGGGCCGCGGCGTTGTTCTGTACATGCGCGGGCACGAGGGTCGTGGCATCGGTCTCATGCACAAGCTGCAGGCCTACCAGCTCCAGGACGCCGGTTCCGACACCGTCGACGCCAATCTCGAACTCGGCCTACCGGCGGACGCCCGTGACTACGGCATCGGTGCCCAGATCCTCGTCGATCTGGGGATCTCGTCGATGCGTCTGCTGACCAACAACCCGGCCAAGCGTGTGGGTCTGGACGGCTACGGCCTGCAGATCACCGATCGTGTTCCGATGCCGCTGCGCGCGAATGCGGAGAACCTCACCTACCTGCGCACCAAGCGCGATCGGATGGGGCACGATCTGATCGGACTGGACGAGTACGAGGCGAACCAGAACACCGCACAGCCGGGAACCGCACTGTGAGCGGCGAAGGTCAGCCGCAGCTCGCGATCGCCGAGGCCAAGGATCTGAAGCTGGCGATCGTTGCCGGGCAGTGGCACGCGACGATCTCCGAGGCCCTGATCGCCGGCGCGCAGCGCGTCGCGCAGGAAGCACAGATCAAGGACGTGACACTGGTCCGTGTCGCCGGCGCGATCGAACTGCCGGTCGTTGCGCAGGCATTGGCGCGCACGCACGACGCCGTCGTCGCTCTCGGTGTTGTCATCCGCGGCGGCACGCCGCACTTCGAGTACGTGTGCGACGCGGTCACCGCGGGCCTCACACGCGTCTCGCTCGACGAAAGCACCCCCGTGGGGAACGGTGTCCTGACCACCGACACCGAGCAGCAGGCTCTTGACCGTTCGGGTCTGCCGGGTAGCGTCGAGGACAAGGGCGCACAGGCCTGCGCCGCCGCACTGGACACCGCAGTGACCCTGCGCCATCTCCGAGCACCATGGACCGAGGATTCGTTTCGATGAGTACACCCGGCGACAACGAGAACTGGGAACTGATCGCGTCACCGCGTAAGTCGACGCGATACGCGATCGGAGTTGCCGTCCTCCTGGTGATCGTTCACGTCACACTGGCACTCCTGCTTCGCCAGGGGTCCACCGGCGTGTACTTCCGTGCCGCGGACCAGATCGCGATGGCAGGCATCGGCACCATTCTGGCTCTCGGTGTGCTGATGTTGACGCGGCCCCGGGTCAAGGTGGGCAAGCAGGGTATTGCCGTACGAAACATCCTGGGCGAGAAGATCGTCGACTGGGATCTGTTCGAGGGACTCTCGTTCCCCGACGGTGCCGCCTGGGCACGCATCGAATTGCCCGACGACGAGTACATGGCAGTGATGGCGATCCAGTCCAACGACCGCGAGTACGCCGTCGACACGGTCGGTAAGTTCCGCGAACTGGCCGACCGCTACGCACCGGTCGCGCACAAGAGCAACTGACGTCTTCCGACCGGTTCGGTGCCCGCATCCTGCGCGTTTCCGAGTCGGTCGGTGGCGGCGACTAACCTGAAGCCGTGCCGGATCCCTCGACTTACCGCCCCGCTACCGGAACCATTCCGGCTGCGCCGGGCGTCTACAAATTTCGCGATCCGCATGGTCGGGTCATTTACGTCGGAAAGGCGAAAAGCCTCCGTTCACGTTTGAACTCGTACTTCGCGGACGTCACGACACTGCATCCCCGTACTCGGCAGATGGTGACCACCGCCGGCAGCGTCGAGTGGACCGTCGTCAGTACCGAAGTCGAAGCGCTTCAGCTCGAGTACAACTGGATCAAGGAATTCGATCCGCGGTTCAACGTTCGGTACCGCGACGACAAGACGTATCCGGTTCTCGCGGTGACGCTCAACGAAGAGTTCCCGCGCTTGTTCGTCTACCGCGGTCCGCGGCGCAAGGGTGTCCGGTACTTCGGTCCCTACTCCCATGCCTGGGCCATCCGCGAAACACTCGATCTGCTGCTACGAGTCTTTCCCGCACGAACGTGCTCGTCCGGAGTCTTCAAACGACACAACCAGATCGGCCGGCCGTGTCTGCTCGGCTACATCGACAAGTGCTCGGCGCCCTGCGTCGGGCGAGTCAGCGCCGAGGAGCATCGTCAGATCGTCGAAGATTTCTGCGACTTCCTCGCCGGCCGCACGGACAAGTTGGTCAAAGATCTCGAAAAGCGCATGCAGCAGGCTTCCGAGGACCTCGACTTCGAGACCGCAGCCCGTCTGCGTGACGATATCGGGGCTTTGCGCAAGGCGCTCGAGAAGCAGGCCGTCGTACTCGGTGACGGCACCGACGCCGATCTCGTCGCCTTTGCCACTGATGATCTCGAAGCCGCCGTTCAGGTGTTCCACGTGCGGGGCGGACGCGTGCGGGGTCAGCGTGGATGGGTCGTGGAGAAGGCAGGCGACGCCATCGACTGGGCCGCACTCGACGCCGAGTCCGACCTGCCGATCCTGGTCGAGCAGTTCCTCACCCAGTTCTACGGGGAGCAGGCGGCCCTCGACCCGGGAGCGGGTTCCGAGGCCGGGATCAGCGCAGTTCCCAAGGAAGTTCTGGTGCCGGTTCTGCCGGCAAACGCGACCGAGATCCAGGCGTGGCTGAGCAAGCTTCGGGGATCGCAAGTGCAACTGCGGGTTCCGCAACGCGGCGACAAGAAAGACCTCGCCGAAACAGTCCAGCGAAACGCGAAAGAGGCTCTGGCGCAGCACAAGCTCAAGCGCGCCGGCGACTTCACTTCGCGTTCCGCGGCGCTGCAGGGCATCCAGGAAGCACTGGACCTGGACTCGGCTCCGCTACGAATCGAATGCATCGACATCAGTCACGTCCAGGGAACCGACGTCGTGGCGTCACTGGTCGTGTTCGAGGACGGGCTCCCGCGTAAGTCGGACTACCGCCACTACGCGATCAAGGAAGCCGCCGGCGACGGTCATTCCGACGACGTCGCGAGTATCGCCGAGATCACGCGTCGGCGGTTCCTGCGCCACAACCGCGACCTGGGCGTCCTCGCGGCGTCGGCGTCGACCATGGACTCGGACGGTAGGGACCTGGCTCCCGAAGCGGCGATCGACCCGGCGACGGGCCGGCCTCGGCGGTTCGCCTATCCGCCCAATCTGTTCGTCGTGGACGGCGGCGCCCCTCAGGTCACGGCGGCAGCGGCGGTCCTCGACGAGTTGGGGGTGACCGACGTCGCGGTAGTCGGGTTGGCCAAAAGACTCGAAGAGGTATGGGTACCGGGGGAAGAAGATCCGGTCATCCTCCCTCGGACGAGCGAGTCGTTGTATCTACTGCAGCGCATCCGAGACGAAGCCCACCGCTTCGCGATCACGTTCCATCGCAGCAAACGCTCGAGGCGGATGACGGCTTCGGCTCTGGATTCGGTCAAGGGGCTCGGTGAAACTCGTCGAACCGCTCTGGTGGCTCACTTCGGTTCCGTGGCGAAGCTGAAAACGGCAACGGTCGAGGAGATCATGCAGGTCCCCGGTATCGGTGAGACCACCGCCACAGCAGTTCTGGCCGCACTCGGCACGGATTCGGCTGCAGCCGACGCGGGTGCTGAAGCTCGAGCGCTGCCAGCCGCGGTAGGGGATGATGAGCTGGACACGGAATCCGAATCGTCTGTTACGTCTGCTGACGCGCCCAGCGCCGAATCCGGTAGCGATGACGAGGGCTCCGAGTCGCGAGAATTGTCCATGCCGACGACGGGGCCGAGTGCACAGTGACTACCGACAGCGCCAAAGACAGTCGAACGATGGATTTCCTGCTGGTGACGGGATTGTCCGGAGCAGGTTTGAGTACCGCTGCCAAGGTGCTCGAAGACCTCGGCTGGTATGTCGCGGACAATTTGCCACCTGAGCTCATTTCCCGAATGGTCGGTCTGAGCTTGACCTCCGATCCGCCGGTCGATCGTCTCGCCGTCGTGATCGACGTGCGGAGTCGACTCTTCACCGGCGATCTCGGGTGGGTGCTCACCGAACTCGAGGCGGAACCGATCCACACTCGGGTGCTGTACCTCGAAGCGTCGGACGACGTGTTGATCCGACGGTTCGAACAGGTGCGCCGCAGTCATCCGTTGCAGAACGACGGCATCGACGGCACGTTGTCCGAAGGGATCGCAGCCGAGCGTCGGCAGTTGGCCGTGGTGAAGGCGGCCGCCGATCTGGTCATCGACACGTCGGCACTGAAGGCGCATCAGCTGCGTCAGAAGATCGAAACGGCGTTCGGAAACGATGCCAACCGAACGATGAAGGTGACGGTCCAGTCGTTCGGATTCAAGTACGGCCTGCCCATGGACGCCGATCTCGTCTGTGACGTTCGTTTCCTGCCCAATCCCCACTGGATCCCTGAACTTCGCCCGCACACCGGTCAGGACGCCGACGTTCGCGACTACGTGTTGTCGCGCGAGGGCGCGGAAGACTATCTCGACACCTACCGACATCTGGTGGATTTGACGATCGCCGGATATCGACGAGAAGGAAAGCGCTACATGACAATTGCGGTCGGATGCACCGGCGGTAAGCACCGAAGCGTAGCCATGTCCGAAGCTCTCGCGAGGCGTTTGGGTTCCGAGGACGACATCTCGGTCAGCATCGTGCACCGGGATCTGGGGCGCGAATGAGTGAACCGACACATCGCTCGCGGGAGACACCCGAGGGGCCGGCCATCGTCGCGCTCGGCGGCGGGCACGGATTGTTCGCCACGCTCCAGGCCGTCAGACGCTTGACGGTCGACGTCACCGCCGTGGTCACGGTCGCCGACGACGGTGGTTCGTCGGGCCGGCTGCGCGCCGAACTCGGCGTCATCCCGCCTGGAGACCTCCGGATGGCGCTGGCAGCTCTCGCGTCGGACGAACCCGAGATAGTCGACTGGACTCGGACCATTCAGCATCGCTTCGGCGGTGTCGGCGCACTTGCCGGGCACTCGGTGGGCAATCTCATCCTGGCCGGACTGACCGAGGTGCTCGGCGATCCGGTCGTCGCGCTCGACGAGATGGCGCGACTGCTGCGAATCCGTGGCCGTGTGCTGCCGATGTCGCCGATCGCGCTCGAGATCGAAGCCGACGTTCAGGGACTCGAAGAGGACCCCCGCGTCAGCCGCTGCATTCGTGGACAGGTTGCCGTCGCGACCACCCCGGGCAAGGTTCGGCGTGTGAGACTGCTCCCGTCCAATCCGCCCGCGTGCCCCGATGCCGTGACTGCGATCGATCGTGCCGATCTCGTGGTTCTCGGCCCGGGATCGTGGTTCTCGAGCGTGATCCCACACGTCCTGGTACCCGAACTCGTCGAATCACTGTCGTCGACGACGGCTCGAAAGGTACTGGTGCTCAATCTCGCACCCGAGCCGGGGGAGACCGCCGGATTCTCCGCGGAGCGTCACCTGCACGTACTCTCCCAACACGTGCCCGATTTCCGGGTCGACTACGTGGTGGTCGACTCGGCGTCGGTACCGGCCGGGCGTGAACGTGAACATCTGCAGCGTGCGGCGGATCAATTTTCAGCCGAAGTCAGGTACGCGGATGTCGCGGACACCTCACCGGGCGCAGCGCATGTACACGATCCGGCAAAACTGGCCGATGTACTGGCTGAACTGTCGAGCAGTGCGGCAGTAGGGGATTCGACACAGTCTTCCCTGCAAGAACAGCAATCCGAAGAACAGAGGGAGAACGCTTCGTGGCAATGACAGCGGAGGTCAAGGACGAACTGAGCCGGTTAGTGGTGACTCAGGTCAGCTGCCGCAAGGCAGAGGTCTCCGCGTTGCTGCGCTTTGCCGGTGGGCTCCACATCGTCGGCGGCCGGGTGGTCGTCGAAGCAGAGGTGGATCTGGGCTCCACGGCGCGACGTCTGCGCCGGGAGATATTCGACCTGTTCACCTACAGTGCCGATGTACACGTACTCAGTGCGGGCGGGCTTCGAAAGTCCGCTCGCTACATCGTGCGTGTGGCGAAGGAGGGTGAGGCCCTCGCGCGCCAGACGGGACTGCTCGATCTTCGCGGGCGCCCGGTTCGCGGCTTGCCTGCGCAGGTCGTCGGCGGAAGTGTCGGCGACGCCGAAGCAGCGTGGCGCGGTGCGTTCCTCGCGCACGGTTCCCTGACCGAACCCGGCCGTTCGTCGGCGCTCGAAGTGAGCTGCCCGGGCCCGGAAGCCGCACTTGCTCTGGTTGGAGCTGCGCGGCGTCTGGGGATCTCGGCGAAGGCACGTGAGGTTCGCGGAACGGATCGTGTGGTGATCCGCGACGGTGAGGCCATCGGCGATCTCCTGACCCGAATGGGAGCCCAGGACACACGTCTGGTGTGGGAGGAGAGGCGGATGCGACGCGAGGTCCGCGCCACCGCCAATCGTCTCGCCAATTTCGACGACGCAAACCTGCGACGCTCTGCTCGCGCTGCCGTTGCGGCTGCTGCGCGCGTCGAGCGTGCGTTGGAGATCCTCGGTGAGGACGTGCCCGATCACCTCGCGGCGGCGGGTGCACTGCGCGTCGAGCATCGGCAGGCGTCCCTCGAAGAACTCGGCCAGTTGGCCGACCCGCCGATGACCAAGGACGCCGTTGCCGGACGTATCCGTCGCCTGCTGTCGATGGCTGATCGCAAGGCCAAGGAAACGGGCATACCCGACACCGAATCCGCAGTGAATGTGGAGCTACTCGAAGAGGGGTGACCTGCCCTCCGTCAGGGTGGGCTGCGCACGTTCGGGCCACGCGCATTAGGGTATGAGTCACATCGACCGATGAACCCCACGTCCGCGTCGTGCACACACGGATTCGGAGTATGCGTGGGTCAAGTTGCACACCAGAATCATGGTCAAAGGAGCGAATTGTGACTGTCCGGGTTGGCGTAAACGGTTTCGGCCGTATCGGACGTAACTTCTTCAGGGCGGTGGATGCGCAGAAGGCGCTCGGAACCACCGATATCGAGATCGTGGCAGTCAACGACCTGACTGACAACGCGACGCTCGCTCACCTGCTGAAGTACGACTCCATCCTCGGCCGTTTGCCGTACGACGTGTCGCTCGACGGTGACGACACGATCGTCGTCGGCGATCAGCGCATCAAGGCCCTCGCACACCGTGGCCCGTTGAACGAACTTCCCTGGGGCGAGCTGGGCGTCGACGTCGTCGTCGAGTCCACCGGCATCTTCACCGACGCCGCAAAGGCCAAGGGACACCTCGAAGCCGGCGCCAAGAAGGTCATCATCTCGGCTCCGGCCAAGGGTGAAGACATCACCATCGTGATGGGCGTCAACGACGACAAGTACGACGGCAGCCAGAACATCATCTCCAACGCGTCGTGCACCACCAACTGCCTCGGCCCCATCGCCAAGGTTCTCGACGACGAGTTCGGCATCGTCAAGGGTCTGATGACCACGATCCACGCGTACACCCAGGATCAGAACCTGCAGGACGCTCCGCACGCAGACCTCCGTCGCGCCCGCGCAGCTGCCCTCAACATCGTTCCCACCGGTACCGGTGCAGCCAAGGCAATCGGCCTGGTTCTCCCGCAGCTGCTCGGCAAGCTCGACGGCTACGCACTGCGCGTGCCGATCCCCACGGGCTCGGTCACCGACCTCACCGCGAACCTGAAGAAGTCGGCCACCGCCGACGAGATCAACGCTGCGATGAAGGCTGCTGCCGAAGGACCCCTCAAGGGCATCCTGAAGTACACCGACGCACCGATCGTCTCCTCGGACATCGTCACCGACCCGCACTCGTCGATCTTCGACTCGGGTCTGACGAAGGTCATCGACGACCAGGTCAAGATCGTCTCCTGGTACGACAACGAGTGGGGCTACTCCAACCGCCTCGCCGACCTCATCGGCCTCGTCGCCAAGTCTCTCTGAGCGGAGTTTCGATAACAGTGGCAGTTCAGACGCTGAAGGATCTGCTGGACGCTGGGGTCGAAGGGCGCACCGTACTGGTGCGTTCCGACCTCAACGTCCCGTTGGATGGCGGAGAAATCACGGACCCGGGTCGCATCGTCGCGTCCGCTCCCACCCTGCGGGCACTTGCCGAGGGTGGAGCGAAGGTCATCGTGACCGCGCACCTCGGGCGCCCCGACGGTCAGCCCGATCCCAAGTTCTCCCTCGCACCGGTTGCCGCGAAGTTGGCCGAAATCCTCGGTCGCAACGTGCAACTCGCCGGTGACGTCGTGGGACAGGACGCGCTGGCTCGTTCCGAAGGACTCACCGACGGTGACGTCCTGATGCTCGAGAACATCCGTTTCGACCCTCGCGAGACCAGCAAGGACGAAGCCGAGCGGGTCAAGCTCGCCAAGGCTCTCGTCGAGCTGGTCGGTGACGACGGCGCATTCGTCTCCGACGGATTCGGTGTTGTTCACCGTAAGCAGGCGTCGGTCTTCGACGTCGCGAAGCTGCTCCCGCATTACGCCGGATACCTGGTCGGCGCCGAGGTCGAGGTGCTCGCCAAGCTCACGCAGGACGCGGCGCGTCCGTACGCGGTGGTGCTCGGTGGCTCCAAGGTCTCGGACAAGCTGGCCGTCATCGAGGCACTGGCGCCGAAGGTCGACACTCTGGTGATCGGCGGCGGAATGTTCTACACGTTCCTCGCGGCTCAGGGTGTGTCCGTGGGCAATTCGCTGTGCGAAGAGTCCATGATCGAGACCTGCAAGGATCTCCTCGACCGGTACGCCGACGTCATCCACATCCCTCAGGATGTTGTCGTCGCGGACTCCTTCTCGGCCGATGCCGAGTCGAAGATCGTTCCGTTCGACAAGATTCCCGACGGCTGGATGGGTCTGGACATCGGACCGGAGTCGGTCAAGCGCTTTGCCGCGATCCTGACCGGCGCCAAGACGGTGTTCTGGAACGGCCCGATGGGCGTGTTCGAGTTCCCGAAGTTCGAGGCAGGCACCCGCGGTGTCGCCGAGGCAATCGTGGAGGCAACCGAGAAGGGCGCCTTCAGCGTCGTCGGCGGCGGCGACTCCGCAGCAGCCGTTCGTCAGCTCGGTATCCCGGACGAGGGCTTCTCGCACATTTCCACCGGTGGTGGCGCTTCCCTCGAGTACCTCGAGGGCAAAGAGCTGCCTGGCATCGCAGTACTGGAAGGCTGATCCGACATGGCACGTAAGCCGTTGATCGCCGGCAACTGGAAGATGAATCTGAACCACCTCGAGGCTATCGCCCTGGTGCAGAAGATCGCTTTCTCTTTGCCTGCGAAGTACTTCGACAAAGTGGACGTCACGGTCATCCCGCCGTTCACCGACATCCGAAGCGTCCAGACGCTGATCGAGGGCGACAAGCTCCTCCTCACGTACGGCGCGCAAGATGTCTCGGCTCATGACTCGGGTGCGTTCACGGGCGAGATCAGCGGCTCCATGCTGGCCAAGCTCGGTTGCACCTTCGTCGTGGTCGGTCACTCCGAGCGTCGCACCCTTCACGGTGAGACCAACGAGACCGTCCTCGCGAAGACGAAGGCCGCTCTCAAGAACGGCCTCACGCCGATCGTGTGCATCGGCGAAGGCCTCGAGATCCGCGAAGCGGGCGAGCATGTCGCCTACAACGTCGAACAGCTCAAGGGTTCGTTGGCGGGCCTGAGCGCGGAGGAGATCTCCAAGATCGTCATTGCGTACGAACCTGTCTGGGCCATCGGCACCGGCCGTGTCGCTTCTGCCGCCGATGCACAGGAAGTGTGTGCTGCGGTACGAGCAACAGTGGCCGAACTTGCCGACGCCGAGGTCGCGGCCGGCGTTCGCGTTCTGTACGGCGGTAGCGTCAGCTCCAAGAACGTCGGAGAGATCGTCGGCCAGGCCGACGTCGACGGCGCTCTTGTCGGAGGCGCGTCACTCAAGGCTGACGAGTTCGCGACACTGTCTGCGATCGCTGCAGGCGGTCCACTCCCGTGATGATCGGGTAGTGAGCTGAAACTGCTCGAGACTAAGACTGCGGGTGTGTGACCGACTAGGTTACACGCCCGCAGTTTTTTGTTCGCGATTCAGCTCACCAGTTTGGTTTCCAGAGCGCCGACGAGTTCGGGAGCAAGCTCCAACCCGGCGGTCAGATAGTTCTCGACGGTCCCGTAGTGGTGCTCGACCTGCTCGAAGGCAGCGCCCAGGTAACTCGCGTCGACGGAAAGCAGCAACCGGATCACCTCGCCCTTGTCTGCATCTGTGGCAGCGGCGATCTTCGCGACTGTTGCATCGATGTACTCGGCCGAGTACGTGTTCGTGAGCAGGTAGTCCGCCGTGATCGTTTCGCGCGGTACACCAGCGAGTGTCTGCAGTAGTGCTGCCGCCCAACCTGTTCGGTCCTTGCCCGCCGTGCAGTGGAAGAGTTGCGGCCCCGCGGTGGTCGCCAGGGCGGCGAACAACTGCGAAAATCCGTTCCGAGTGACGGGGTCTGCGACAAAGCTGCGATTGATGTTCTGCATGAAAGCTGTTGCAGCGTCCGCTGTTCGGAGAGCCATCGCTTCGGCGTGGATGTTTCCGGACAGGATGGGAATGTGGGCGTACATCGCCGGCGCCGGCACGATGTCGGGAGTTTCGTTCGCCTCGGTTTCGGAGCGCACGTCATAGACGGCGGTCAGCCCCAGCGATTCCACGATTGCAAGATCCTCGGGCGAGGGCGTCAGTACGTTTGCACGGTAGAAGACTCCGCGGCTCATCGCCTGTCCGCTGGTCGTGACGTACCCGGGGCCGGCCACGTCGCGGAAGTTGTGAATCGAAGCCAGACGTGGTGTGTCGGGCAGGGCAGTGTCGGAAAGCATGGAGCCGGCCTTTCGGAGGTAGAGTCGCGTCAACTGAAAAACTACTGAATCGGTATCTCGACAGTGTGATCGATGCCACTGACCAAGAGTCGTGCCTGGCCGGGTGCAAAGTTATGTGCGAGGCGGGTATGTGGTCAGGCTATCTGCGCGCGCCTGTATGGTGTTATCGGTTGTAGTTGTCCCTATTGGATTGGTGGACGTAGACAGACATGAAACTGTTCCTGGATATCCTGCTGGTCATCACCAGCTTGCTCCTCATCGCCTTGGTGCTCCTGCATCGCGGTAAGGGCGGCGGTTTGTCGAGTCTGTTCGGTGGCGGTGTCCAGTCCAGCCTGTCCGGATCGACTGTTGTCGAGAAGAACCTCGACCGGTTGACGGTCTTCACCGCGTTGATCTGGCTCATTTCGATCGTCGGCATCGGCCTGGAGATCAAGTTCGCCTGATTCTCGGCTCATGACTTACAGCCGGTAGTTTTTCACACACGAATTTCAGACACGGAACCCCGCCTATCGAGCGGGGTTCTTTGTTTCGGTCGATAATTGTGTGATGACTGAAACCGCGTCGCATCGAGAAACACCGCGAGAGGCCACCGAGCCGCTGCGCGAAGACATCCGGCTTCTCGGCGGAATACTCGGACAAATAGTGCGAGAGCAAGCCGGCGACAATGTGTTCGATCTGGTCGAGCGAGCCCGTGTCGAGTCGTTCCGAGTCCGTCGTTCGGAGATCGATCGCGCCGAACTGGTGTCGCTGTTCGCCGAAATCAGTACGGACGACGCCATTCCCGTCATCCGGGCGTTCAGTCACTTCGCACTGCTCGCCAACCTGGCCGAGGACATCCATCGCGAGCGTCGACGGGCCATCCACGTCAATGCGGGGGAACCGCCCCGCGACAGCACTCTCGCGGCCACGTACACCAAACTTGATGCAGCCGATATCGATTCGGCCACCGTCGAAGAAGCGCTGCGGGGCGCCCTGGTCTCACCCGTCATCACCGCTCACCCGACGGAGACTCGACGCCGTACGGTGTTCGAGACGCAGAGTCGGATCACCGAGTTGATGCGATACCGCGAGCGCACGGCGCTGAGCGTCGCAGAAACCGCTGATGTCGATCTGCAATTGCGCCGTCAGATCCTGACCCTGTGGCAGACGGCTCTGATCCGGCTCAGCCGCCTCCGCATCCAGGATGAAATCGAGGTAGGCCTGCGCTACTACGACGCAGCGTTGTTCGAGGTGATTCCGAAGATCAACGCCGAGGTTCGCAAAGCTCTGCGCACTCGTTGGCCGGACGCCGGGCTCCTGCCGGAACCGATCCTGAGGCCGGGTTCGTGGATCGGCGGTGACCGAGACGGCAATCCGTACGTGACCGGCGAAATCGTCCAGCGCGCCACGTCGCGCGCTGCGGCGACTGCTCTCGAGCATCACCTCGAGGAACTCGAACATCTCGAGCGTGAACTGTCGATGTCGGCGCGGCTGGTTTCCGTCACGCCCGAACTCGATCTGCTGGCGTCTACCTCCGGCGACGACTCTGCCTTCAGGGCCGACGAGCCGTACCGTCGCGCGATTCGCGGTATCCGCGGGCGCTTGAGCGCCACAGCACTGACGGTACTGGGGGAGTTGCCCGCCCACGGGTCCGACGACGGACTCGAGGCGTACACCGACCCGGCACAGTTGCAGCGGGATCTCGGAATCATCGACACCTCGTTGCGTCGTTTCGGTGACGAGACCATCGCCGACGATCGACTCGATCGGCTCCGAGAAGCGGTGGAGGTGTTCGGCTTTCACCTGTCCGGTCTGGACATGCGGCAGAACTCCGAGGTACACGAAAGCGTCGTCGCAGAACTTCTGGCGTGGGCCGGAGTTCACCCGGACTACGCGTCCTTGCCGGAAGCCGATCGAGTCGAATTGCTGTCGGCCGAGTTGACGACGCGGCGACCACTGACTTCGCCGGACGCCGAGTTCAGCGAATTGACCACCAAGGAACTGGCCATCATGGCGGCCGGTGCCAAGGCAGTGCGGGTTCTCGGAGCGGGTGCGGTACCCAACTACATCATCAGCATGTGTACCTCGGTCAGTGACATGCTCGAGGCCGCAGTGCTGCTCAAAGAGGTCGGGGTGCTCGATCCGGGCGTCGGTAGCGAGCCCTCGTGCCCGATCGGCATCGTGCCGTTGTTCGAGACGATCGAGGATCTGCAGGGCGGCGCCGACACATTGCTGGCGACGCTCGACATCCCGATCTATCGTGCGATCGTCCGTTCCCGTGGTGACAGTCAAGAAGTGATGCTCGGGTACTCCGACTCGAACAAGGACGGCGGGTACCTGGCAGCCAACTGGGCGCTGTACCGTGCCGAACTCGACCTCGTCGATGCCGCGCGTAAGAGCGGAATCAGGTTGAGGCTCTTCCACGGCCGCGGCGGAACCGTCGGACGTGGCGGCGGACCGAGCTACGAAGCGATTCTGGCCCAGCCTCCCGGTGCAGTCGCTGGTTCTTTGCGAATCACCGAGCAGGGTGAGGTGATTGCCGCCAAGTACGCCGAACCGCGCCTGGCGCATCGCAACCTCGAAACACTGATCGCAGCGACTATCGAGTCGACGTTGCTCGACGTAGAAGGTCTCGGCAGCGATGCAGACGCGGCCTATGCGGTACTGGACGAGCTTGCTGCCCTCGCCCGCACTGCGTACAGCGAACTGGTGCACGACACACCAGGATTCGTGCAGTACTTCGAAGCGTCGACACCGGTCGCCGAGATCGGGGCACTCAACATCGGCTCTCGTCCGGCCTCTCGCAAGCAGACCAAGGCGATCTCCGACCTGCGAGCGATTCCCTGGGTGCTCTCGTGGAGTCAGTCTCGCGTGATGCTTCCGGGTTGGTACGGAACCGGCGCCGCGTTCGAAAGATGGATAGACGGAGACGACACTCGGCTTGCCACGTTGACGGCCCTGTACGAGAAGTGGCCGTTCTTCCGAACCGTGCTCTCGAACATGGCCATGGTGATGTCGAAGTCGGATCTCGGTTTGGCGGCCCGGTACGCGGACCTCGTGCCCGACGCCGAACTGCGCGATCGAGTCTTCGGAATGATCACCGACGAGCACGAACGCACAATTCGCATGTACAAGGCAATCACGGGCAACGAGAACCTCTTTGCCGACAACTCGGGCCTCGAGCGTTCGGTCCACAACCGGTTCCCGTACCTCGAACCTCTCAACCATCTACAGGTCGAGCTGATCCGTCGGTACCGTTCCGGCGACGAGAGCGATCAGGTGCGTCGGGGTATCCAGCTGACGATGAACGGCCTGGCCACTGCGCTTCGTAACAGTGGCTAGGTAACAGCGGCTGGTTCTGCAGGTTTACCAGGGGGTGCGTGCGGCGACTCTAGAGCTGTCGCACGCACACCCAACGCTGCACACCGGACCGAACGGGGACCGCAGTGGATCTGCAATTGGACGGACGAACTGCCGTCGTTACCGGCGCGGGAAAAGGTATCGGGTTGGCGATCACTCGGGCCCTGGTGGCCGAGGGAGTCCACGTCGTCGCGGGCTCGCGGACGCTCTCGCCGGAACTCGAATCGCTGCAGTCCGGCGGCGCCGTCACCTTTGTCGGCGTCGACCTCGCGAGTGTCGAAGGATCAACCCGACTGCTCGAGGTTGCAGCAGTGAGGGGCGGCGTCGACATCCTGGTCAACAACGTCGGCGCCGTCACCCCGAGAACGAGCGGTTTCGCGGCCATCACAGACGAAGAGTGGGCGGCGTCGTTCAATCTGACGTTCTTGTCGGCTGTACGCACTGTTCGCGCTGCGCTGCCGGAGTTGATCCGCCGAGGTGGCGGGAGCATCGTGACGATCAGTTCGGTCAACGCATTCTTACCTGACCCCACGGTGATCGACTACAGCGCCGCCAAAGCGGCGTTGACCAACTTCTCGAAGTCGTTGTCGAAAGAACTGGGCGGGCAGGGGATCCGCGTCAATACCGTCAGCCCTGGCCCGGTGCAAACGGAGTTGTGGCTCGGCAAGCACGGAGTGGCCTCGACGCTGGCGAAGGCGAGCGGATCAGCCGCCGACGACATCGTCGAAAGCGCCGCGGCCGGAGCCGAGACTGGGCGGTTCACCTTCCCCGAAGAGGTTGCCGACCTGGTGTTGTTCCTCGCCAGCGATCGTGCGGGGAACGTGACAGGCGCGGATTTCGTGATCGACGGCGGTCTGATCAAGACCTTGTGATCATTGCTGCCTGAAACCTGATCATGTGCGCGACGGTCGACGACATGATGCACAGGATCACTGCGGACGCGATGACCACCCACAGTCCCCACCCGATGGACGGTCCGGCAGTGTGCCCTGCGAACTCGGTACTACGTCGCACGATGGACGCGGCGTTTCCGACGGCAACGATCAAGACCGCGATTCCGACCAAAGGGCCGGTGCAGTGATTCTTGATCTCGGGCGTGACGTCTCGAACCATGAGGGTGATCAGCGCGGTCACCGCGCAGAGAGCGAGGACGAGAGTGATCACTCCGCATTCGTCGATACCACTGTGGTCCAGTGCGGAGGATGACGTCCACGGGCCGAGGCTTCCGGCGACGATCCCGGCGCACGCCCAGAGCGATCCGATGAGGCTAGGTCCGAAACGGTCGGGCATGAGGGAGGGAATTGCGCGGGTCGACGGCGTCTGAAACCCGAAGGCGTGTTGGTGATCCGGCTGATTGGGTGTGAACGTCACGCGACGGACCACCTTTCCTCCGCGGCGTCGAGCCGCCCAATCCGATGCTTTTCCGGAGTCTAAGGGCCGCCCAGTTCACTTTTGCCGAATCGAGCGAAATTGATCGAACCCGCGGTAGGCGGAACTGGAACGCGATCTACAAGAATTTCAACCGGTGGTCCAGGAGGGCCGTGTGGCCCTGGCCGCTGGAAACTCCGCGGCCAGTCGATCGAGTTCGATGATGGGCAGCGCCCGCATCATCGAGGCGCTTACCTTACGAAACTGCCAATTTGTGCACGTCGCCGATTCGTAGACGGGACAAAGCGAAGAACTTCCGCAATGAAGGCCGAAGGCCGGTTCGTCTGGGACGCGAGGAGGCCCGGTTGTCGCAAGTGGCCCATAGCCGCCAAGGGGCGGCCGCAGAGCGATGGC
Organism: Rhodococcus sp. RCBS9; assembly: GCF_029457415.1. Lineage (NCBI taxonomy): Bacteria > Bacillati > Actinomycetota > Actinomycetes > Mycobacteriales > Nocardiaceae > Rhodococcus > Rhodococcus sp. RCBS9. The sequence goes on from NZ_CP120422.1 coordinate 5,707,340, forward strand.
ATTAGTTGGGGGAGTCATGGCGTAATTAGTCACTTTGAAACCAACCGGTGCGTCCACTTTGTCTGGCGTGTCCGATACTGTCCTGTTGCCAGGAACACAACAAGGGAGTTCGGAGATCTCGATGGTTGAACCGCTCAGGATGGACAAGGCCAAACAGGGCTTTGACAAAGCTGTTGGCAGCTTCGGAAAGTTCGCGCGGAATAGCTCAAAGCAGCTGATCGAGCAGACCAGCGACCTCGAGGACGTCGCCGTAGGCAACGGCGGGAAGCTGACCACGAAGAAGCCAGACCCCTACGAGGAGGCCATAGCCCAGTACAACGGCGCGTTCACTTCGATGAACGACAAGGGCCTTTCTCTCCTACGCCAGCGCGAACGCTCGACGGATCTGATCGAGCTCGTCGAGCTGCTGGTGAACAGCGTCGCTCACACCCCCAAGACGTTCGAGACCGACTTCGACGAGATCCACGTCCACAAGACCGACTTCCTGGAGGCGGAGGAGTTCGCACGCAAGGACCTCGAAGCCGCGCGCAAGTCGGCTGCCGGAGCAGGCGCTGGGTTCACCGCGGGCGCCGCGGTCGCGAGCATGGCTCCGACAGCTGCATTGTGGGTCGCCACCACCTTCGGTACCGCATCGACCGGCACCGCGATCTCCACTCTCTCCGGAGCCGTCGCGACCAAGGCTGCTCTGGCCTGGCTCGGAGGAGGAGCCATCGCGGCCGGAGGCGGAGGCACTGCGGCAGGTGGCGCCTTGCTCGCTCTGGCCGGCCCCGTCGGCTGGACAGTCGCGGGGGCCACCCTCCTCGCATCAATCGGGCTGTTCGCGAAGAACAAGTTCGAGAACCGCGCGGCGAAACAGGAGGCGCTGACCGCGGTGAAGCAGAACACCGTGCTCGTCAAGGGCATGGACGCTCAGATCGACGACCTCCTCCGGCGCACCACCTCCCTTCGTGAGCTGCTCCTGCAGAGCTACGGCGACGCGCTGGGATACTTCGGCGCCGACTTCCGCGCGCTGCCTGCGCCGCAGCAGTCCCAGCTCGCCGCGCTGGTGAACAACACAAAGGCAGGCGCGGCCCTGCTGGGCAAGCGAATCGAGCAGGACCCCGATGACGAGTGACGCGGCAACACTGACGAGTGACGCTGCAACACTAGGCAAGAGCAACCAGGAACAGGCTGTCGCTGCCTGGGTGAACTACCTCAACCAGCTCCGACTGGAAAACCTGCTGAGCGCCCTCAACCGGCAGGACGTGAACCTCCTGGACGCGCTCGCCAGCCTCCACGACGCGATGCGGAGAATCGACCTCGAGGTGGTTGCCGCTAATCGCGGCGGAGTCAAGGGCATGCACGGCTTCATCGCCGAGGTCGCAGAGGTGGGCCTCGGCAACGCTCGCAGCCAGATCCTCGGTAACGTCCCTGTCTATCAGTGGGTCAATGACAACGGCCCCGTGGACCTGATGCGCGGCGGCGTGGAGATTCAGCAGAAGTTCGTCGCGGCCGGCGGCCGCTTCGGCCTCGGCGCGATCGCCGAACACCTCGAGAAGTATCCCGACTTCGTCGAAAACGGTGGAAAATACCAGATCCCCCGCGACCACTTCGAGGTGATCCGGAAGCTGCACGCCATGCCACGCGAGGATGCTGGCAAGCTCCTGACACTCGGCGGCGACGGCCCCTCGCTCAAGGACTGGAACCGGATCCACGCATTCTTCGACGAAGGCTCTGTCGGCATCGAGTCCCTCGAACCCTCGCACCTGGAGTACTCCGAGGTGCAGAAGGGCGCTTACAGCGCAACGCTGGAGACAGAGGAGGGTTCCCTCCGCTCCACCGACCAGTCCCTGCGCGGCGATGCCTACCAGGAAAGCCGCCCGACCCTGCGCGAGGGCACGAAGGCCACCCTTGCGGCCGCCGCGATCGAGGGCGGGACCGCCGTGGTGCTGGCCTTGGTCGAGAGACGGCGTGCGGGGAAGCATCTCAGAGATTTCACTGGTGGGGACTGGGCCGACATCGCGGGCGAAGGCGGTTTCGGCGTCGCCAAAGGCGGTGTCCGAGGGTTCAGCATCTACTGGCTTACGAACTTCACCGCCACCTCCGCCGCTGTCGCCAGCTCGATCGTCACCGCGGCCTTCGGCGTCGCGGAGCAGGCGAACAAGCTTCGTCGTGGCGAGATCGACGAGCTCGAGTTCATCGAGAACGCGGAGCTCGTCTGCCTCGAGACCGCCGTCAGCGCCCTGTCCTCCTGCGTCGGGCAGGCTCTCATCCCAGTGCCCGTCCTCGGCGCCGTGATCGGCAACACCGTCGGCATCATCATGTACAAGACCGTCTCGTCCTCCCTCTCCCAGCGGGAGGCTTCGCTGATCGCGCAATACGTCGGCGAACAGCGGGCGCTCGACGAGCAACTCGCCGCTGAGTACGGGGAGCTCATCGAGAAGCTCGATGCGAGAATGTCCGACTACCTCGGGTTGCTCGAACGGGCCTTCTCACCTGACCTGGAGGTCGCCCTCCTCGGATCCGTAGAGCTCGCACTCGATCTCGGGGTGGCATCGGAAGAGGTCTTGGATTCCGACGAGAAGGTCCTCGCCTACTTTCTCGACTAGTGAGTACCCTGTGGTTCCCCAGGAAAGACACAGGAATAAGCGAACATCTGGCGGACCCAAGTATGTCTGGGTGCACGCTCGATGTGGCCAGTTCAGCTGATGGGGAGTCGTCGCGCTGCACCATCCCACCAGGGTTCGACCTCACGAAGATTCGCGTGATCGAAGACCCTGCGGAGGGCCCCTGGAGCTCCAAGGGGAGCTTCGATCTATTGCGGTTCAGCCCGGGCAGTGTGTCATCGGTCCTATTGTTCTCTGCTTGCCGACCCTGTCGGGAAAGGCCTCGTCCATCGTGGCGGCTATGGTTTCCCGCTGCGGCCGTCTTGACATAGACCATCTCGAGCTAGCGCTACGGGACACCGGTTCATTCATCGCTTCCGTGCCCGCGCAAGACTGGGCAGATCTTTGCGCGAGGACCGTCGAGCGCCTACTCGTACGAGCCGCTCTCCGGTCCAACTCTTCGAGTGTTCGGGACCCAATTCCTTGTTCTGCTACTGCATTCCTTGTTCTGCTACTGCGCAGAATGCGCGAAACAGCAAGGGATCTGGTTCGATCGTGGGCTACTCGACTATTTTGGGTAGGCGAATCCCGGGGGCACCTGGTGGCGACCCATCCACAAGTCACTCGCGGTCCCACCGGTGGCCGGTTGATTCTAGACATCAGTAAACCAGCGAGATCGGCTCTGCGCGTAGATAATTTCGTGTCACGTTCCCGCACTACCGCGGGAGTTACACGTGCCCCTCATCTTCCTTTTGGCGGCGGTCGTCGCCATCCTATGAGCAGTCATTGCGCTGCTGCTTATCCCCGTTGTGTGCACGGCACTGTGGGGCTGCCCGCAGCGCAGTGCAACAGCGCGGTCTGTACTTCGCGACCGGCTAGGTGCACTCAATATCGCGAACCGTCGATCTCTGTGCCCTCCGGAGATGGCGCGGATCGCTGCGACACTGCGCGAGCAGGGTCTCAGCAGCTACCTTTAGCATCGCGCGCTAGCTGTCAGTGAACGAAGTCCAGAGCTTCCTTGATCCACGCGTTGAATTCGACGTTCGAACTCGTCCCGGTTCGGTCGACGACGATCCATCCCTTGCTCATCGGCTTACCCCGCATCTCGGGCCAGCTTGCACCCTTGTGCGTCAGAAGCTCGTCGACTCGATCGGGGTCACACCGAACCATGATGTTGCCGTGTGAGTTCGCACTGGCGGCCAGCTTCCCGTTCACCATGAAGCTCAGCCCACCGAACATCTTTACTTCCTCGACGTCGTCCTCGCCCGAGAGCGCATCGCGGATACGCTCAGCCAGCGCTTTGTCGTATGCCATGGAGGCCTCCTGGGGTGGAGTTCCAGGTTAGATCAGATGGCGCAGGTACGTGTGCGGGTCGTGAAGGAACCGCTGCCAGTTCGACACCAGATCGAGGTCCTCCCAGCTCGAGGCTCGGATTCCCCATTCTCCGATCTCGAGCAGGTTGGCGTTCGGCAGCGCCGCGATGATCGGCGAGTGCGTCGCGATCACCGCCTGCGCGCCGGATTCCACCAGCTCGCCGAGCAGCGCCGCCAGTGTCAGGGTTCCTTGGAAGGAGAGTGCGGCATCGGGTTCGTCGATGAGATAGAAGCCGCCGTCGGAGGTCCTCGACGACAGGATCTCGAGCAGCGCCTCACCGTGGGAGAGGTGATGGTAAAGCGGTTCAGGTCGCTTGGGATTGGGGTTGTCCTCCAAGTACGTGTACAAACCGTGCAGGGTTTCGTCTCGGAGGTAGTACGCCCACTTCGATGCTCCGGGACTCCGCTCGATCACAAGGTCGAGGCCGCCCGGTTCACTCGATCGAGTCTGATGCCGCGTATTGGTCGACCCGCCTTCGGCGTTGAGACCGAGAACGGCGGCAATAATTTCGATGACGGTCGACTTTCCCGCTCCGTTTTCGCCGACCAGAATGGTGACACCCGGTGGAAGCTCGAGACCGTGCTGAACGATCTGCGCGACTGCAGGCACCGTCATCGGCCAGCTGCCTACGTCGGCGCCCGACGATGGCCCGGCCTTGATGCGGCGGATGGGTTGTCTCTGCACAGCCATACGTTCTCACAAGGCTCCGACGAGAACGGACGTTAGTGGCGCTGCGCGAGCAATTCGACGATCCGAGCCACGAGATCGAGAGGGATCGGTCTGTTCAGCGGGAACTTCACGGTTGATTTCGCAGCCCGGTAAGGGTCGACGGACTTCTCGAACTCGGCGTCACCCGCCGGGAGCGGGTACATCGAGATGTGGTTTTTCCAGCCTGCGAAGTGAATCAGGTTCTTTCCGTTCACCGTCATGGTCGGCATCTGATAGCTGATGGTCTCATCGAGGCCTGGAACCGTGTTGTGAATCGTCTCGCGGATACTCTCGAGGGCTGGTTGCACGTCGGTGGGAAACGAAGCGATGTATTCGTCGATCGTCACGAATTCGGCCATGCGCGGATCATAATCGCAGCCGGATTCATTTGGTCCGCCAGAAATCGGGGCGGCTGCCGTCCGCGTCGGTGAACCCGTATTCCGTTCCGAGTTCGCCTGAACTGACCGATCGCTGATTCCATCGCTGTCGATTCGGATCGGCAGCGATGGCCGCGATCGCACGTCCGATGAATCTTGGTGACTCGGAGCGTGCGAAATCCGCGGGCGCAGTCGGACCATCCCGCTCCGGCAACAGAGCGTCCCGCCAATTCGATTCGCCGACACCAAAATTGTCCAGCATCATCTCCGATCGCAGGAACCCGGGAGTGATGGCGACGGCAGTACATCCGAACGGGGCAAGTTCGTGGCCTTGCGAAAATGCGAGCCTGTTCACGGACACCTTGGCCAAGTCGTAGAACACCGAGATACGATAGTTCGATGCGTTGTATTCGGTAGTGCCATCGGTTATTTCGGCGACCAGTCCGCCTGGCCTATCGGTCATGAGCGGCAGGAGGTGGTGCGACGTGGTGATGTGGGTGTCGATCGCCAGGCGCAGAATGTGAAACCCCTTGTCCAGATCGTGTTCCCATACCGGCGTGTTCCACTCCGCCGGCCCACCCTTGAGTAATTCCGCGCCCCAGATGTCGTTGACCAAGATGTCGATATGGTGATAGTCGATTCGCAAGCGTTCGGCGAGATCAGCCACTTGTTTGCTCTTGAGATGATCGACGGCAATCGGCACGCCGACGCCGCCCAGTTCGGTGACCAACTCTGCCGTCTCTTCGATGGTCTCTCCGCGCGGATAGTCCGACTGAAGAATTCCGGCAGATGTGCTCCGACCAGTGCAGATGACGGTTGCACCGGCCTCGCCCAAGGCCGCGGCGATTCCGCGTCCGGCGCCCCTCGTCGCCCCGGCAACTACAGCCACTCGCCCGCGAAGTGCGTCCGGATTCGGTGTCCACGACATTGTTCGATTGTTCTCGCCTGGATTGCTTCGTTCAAGAGTGAACGCGATCTGCGGAACCGAACCTTACTTCGCGGCGTCCAAGGTAGTAATCACTCGGATGAAGGAGGCAGGGGGAGAGATGAATCGTTGTGTGGGGCGCAGTGCCGGTTGGAGAAACGGGATCTCGGGATTGAGTTCCGTTCCGTCAAAAGGAAATTCGCATCGGATCCGGACTCGGCGGGTAGTCGAAAGTCGCCACGGTGAGAAAGTCGTCGACGTACCACCAAGCCGGGAATCGCCGGAAGACGATTCCCGACCGGTGTGAAATCAGATCTGTGAAATCAGATCAGGGAAGCTGCGAGGCAGCGTCCGTATCGAGGAACCAACGTGTCGCAACCAAACCGGTGGCGCCGGCGGACGGCCAGTCCTCGGCCGAAGCACCTCCGACGGCTTTGGCAACGGCCTCGGCCTTTGCAGCACCCGAGACGAGCAGCCAGACCTCTTTGGCTCGCCGAACAGCAGGCAACGTGAGGGTGATCCGCACCGGTGGCGGCTTGGGGGAGTCCGTCACCGCGACTACGAAACGCGCTTCTTCGCGAACAGCGTCGGTGTGCGGGAACAACGAGTTGACGTGTCCTTCGCCGCCCATACCGAGCAGGTGCACGTCGAACGTCGGAACCTGATTCCCGTGTGCCTGAGCGCCCAGCAGTTGTTCGTACGCCGTCGCCGCCCCGTGTGGATCACCGTCGTAGATACCGTCGGATGCGGCCATCGCATGTACCCTGTCGGGATCGACCGGCACATGATCGAGAAGCGCCTCACGTGCTTGCACTTCGTTCCGCTCGGGATCGCCGGACGGCAGGAACCGTTCGTCGCCCCAGTACAGATCGATCTGCGACCAGTCGATGTCGCCGGGAGCTTCACGCAACTTCTCGAGAAGTGCGATGCCGGTTCCACCGCCAGTCAGCACGATGGACGCAAACCCGCGAGCCTTCTGGGCATCGACGATGGTCGTGACCAGGCGTGCGGCGGCAGCGTCGACAAGTTGGCCGGCGTCGGAAAACTTCTCCACGACAACATCACTCATAGGTCACCTTCTCCAATCCGGCCAGAGCTTCTTCGTAGATCTCGTCCGGATCGAGCCGACGCAATTCCTCGGCGAGGCAATCGCGTGTCTCTCGACGACCCAGAGAAACCAGCGCGTCAGGCTGACCGGTGCGGATCAACGTAGCGGTCGTGCCCTCCTGCGGACGACTGATGGAGATACTGCGGGTCTCGAGCTTCAACTCGACCGTCAGCTCACCCGTACGTCGAATGACCGGACCGTCGATCTTGGCCGCCAACCAACCGGCGAGAATATCCAGTGCCGGTTCGGTTTTGAGACCGGAGACCACCGCTGAGGTGATCTTCTCGTGCGGCGGCTGATCGAGAGCCGACGCGAGGAGCGCGCGCCAGTAGGTGACGCGACTCCAGGCGAGATCGGTATCGCCGGCGGTGTACGACGCGAGTCGCCCCTTGATGGTGGCGGTCGGATCGGGGGCGCCGGTGGCATCGGTGATGCGCCGTATCGCGAGCTTCCCGACGGGATCCTTGGCCGGAATCTCGGGTGCCTCGAGGGGCCACCACGCGACTACCGGTGTATCGGGGAGCAGGAACGGGATGACGACGCTGCTCTCGTGATCCGCAAGCGGACCGTAGAGACGCAACACGACAACCTCCGAGGCGCCGGCGTCCCCGCCGACACGGATCTGAGCATCGAGCCTGGGCTCACTCTGCTCGTCGCCACGCAGAAGCACGATGACGCGGCATGGGTGCTCGCGGCTTGCTTCGTTGGCGGCCTCGATGGCTTCCTCGGCATTCCCGGTGTCCCTGGTGCAGACGACGAGCGTCAACACTCGTCCCAAGGTGACAGCGCCGCCGGTCTTACGTACCTCGACCAGTTTCTTGCTGACCTGGACCGTGGTGGTGGACGGCAAATCGAGAATCACTAGGGTCGCCTCCATTCGCGTCCGGTGCGTTGCATCATTTCGTCCGCAGACGGTGGTCCCCACGTTCCGGCCTCGTAGGGTTCCGGCTTACCGCCGGCAGCCCAGTGTTCGAGGACGGGATCGAGGATTTCCCAAGACAATTCGACTTCGGCGTTGACCGGGAAGAGTGACGGCTCACCGAGCAACACGTCGAGAATGAGTCGCTCGTACGCCTCCGGTGACGACTCGGTGAAAGCCTGGCCGTACGAGAAGTCCATGTTGACGTCACGGACTTCCATGCTCGATCCGGGAACCTTCGAACCGAACCGCATGGTGACACCCTCGTCGGGCTGCACGCGGATGACCAGAGCGTTCTGGCCGAGGTCTTCGGTCATCGTCTTGTCGAACGGTAGGTGCGGTGCACGTTTGAACACCACCGCGATCTCGGTGACACGGCGTCCGAGTCGTTTGCCCGTGCGCAGGTAGAACGGCACACCCGCCCAGCGGCGGGTGTCGACCTCGAGGGTGATGGCGGCAAAGGTCTCCGTGATGGAGTCCGCTGCGAAGCCGTCTTCTTCGAGGAGCCCGACCACCGGCAGCCCACCCTGCCAGCCGCCCGCGTACTGGCCGCGTGCGGTGGTCTCGTCGAGGGGCTCGGCAAGGCGAGTGGCCGAGAGGACCTTGATCTTCTCCGCCTGCAGATTGAGCGGCTCGAAGCTGATGGGTTCTTCCATCGCCGTGAACGCGAGCAACTGCAGCAGGTGGTTCTGGATCACGTCACGGGCCGCGCCGATGCCGTCGTAGTACCCGGCGCGTCCACCGAGGCCGATGTCCTCGGCCATCGTGATCTGAACGTGGTCGACGTAGTGCGCGTTCCAGATCGGATCGAACAACTGGTTCGCGAAGCGCAGAGCCAGAATGTTCTGGACGGTTTCCTTACCGAGGTAGTGGTCGATACGGAAGACCGTGTCCTCGGGGAACACCTTGTTGACGACGGCGTTCAGTTCGCGAGCGCTCTCGAGGTCGTGGCCGAACGGCTTCTCGATGACGACTCGTCGCCACTGACCGTCCTCGGCCTGCGCGAGGCCCGACGCCGACAGTTGCTCGAGCACCTGAGGAAACGCGTTGGGCGGAATCGCAAGGTAGAAACCGTGATTGCCGCCGATACCACGTTCGTTGTCGAGCGTTGCCAACGTGTCGGACAGGTTCTGGAAGGCCTCGGCCTCGTCGAAACTGCCCTCCACGAACCGGATACCTTCAGCGAGCCTCTCCCAGACGTCCTGACGGAACTTGGTGCGAGCACCGTCCTTGACTGCTTCGAGGACGACGTTCGCGAAGTCCTCGTCCGTCCAGTCACGCCGGGCGAACCCGACCAGAGCGAATCCGGGCGGCAACAGTCCACGGTTGGCGAGGTCGTAGATGGCGGGCATGAGCTTGCGCCTGGCAAGGTCGCCGGTAACACCGAAAATCACCAGGGCGCAGGGCCCCGCAATGTGCGGAAGCCGTTTGTCGGTGCTGTCCCGAAGGGGATTCACCCAATCTGATGCCGCCGCGGAATCGCTCACAGGCTCAGCTCTTCTGGGTTGCTGCGCGGAGCTGCTCGGCGGTTGCGTCGAGCAACTCGTTCCAGGACACCTCGAACTTGTCGACGCCCTCTGTCTCGAGGACCTTGAACACGTCCGCAAGATCGATGCCGACTGCAGCGAGCTGATCGAAGACCGCCTGTGACTCCTGAGCGGTGCCCGAGATCGTGTCGCCGGTGATCTCGCCGTGGTCGGCGAGAGCGTCGAGCGTCTTCTCCGGCATGGTGTTGACCGTGTTCGGCGCAACCAACTCGGTGACGTAGAGAGTGTCAGGGTAATCCGGGTTCTTCACGCCGGTCGACGCCCACAGCGGACGCTGAGCCTTGGCGCCGTCGGCCAGAAGAGCCTGGAAGCGCGGCTGCACCTCGAAGATCTGCTGGTACGCGTTGTACGCCAGACGCGCGTTTGCGAGTGCAGCCTTGCCACGAAGCTCGAGGGCTTCCGGCGTGCCGATTGCCGTGAGGCGGTTGTCGATCTCGGAATCCACGCGGGAGACGAAGAACGAGGCGACCGACTCGATGGACGAGATGTCGCGGCCGGCAGCCTTGGCGGTGTCCAGACCTTCCAGGTATGCGCCCATGACAGCTTCGTAGCGCTCGACCGAGAAGATCAAGGTGACGTTGACGCTGATGCCCTCACCGATCACCTTGGCGATGGCGGGAATGCCTGCCAGCGTCGCGGGGATCTTGATCAGGACGTTCGGACGATCGACGATCTTGTGCAGCTCGATCGCCTGCGCGACGGTGGCGTCGGTGTCGTGAGCCAGGCGAGGATCGACTTCGATGGACACGCGGCCGTCGACGCCGTTCGACGCCTCGAACTGCGGAGCCAGGATGTCGCACGCAGCACGCACGTCGTCGGTGGTCACCGCGGTGATGGTGGCGTCGACATCGGCGCCGCGCTGTGCGAGCTCACGGACCTGAGCGTCGTACGCCGATCCCTTGGACAGTGCCGCCTGGAAGATCGACGGGTTGGTCGTGACACCCACGATCGACTTCGTGTCGATGAGGTTCTGCAGGTTGCCGGACTGGATGCGATCCCGCGAGAGGTCGTCGAGCCAGATGGAAACGCCTGCAGCGGAGAGCTTTTCGGTATTCACGTTCTGTGTCATCGAGATCATCCCTTCACAGCTGCGAGGGAGCGCTGCGCGGCTTCGACAGTCGCGTCGGCAGTGATGCCGAACTCCCGGAACAAGGTCTTGTAATCGGCGGAAGCGCCGTAGTGCTCGAGCGAGACGGCCTGACCGGCGTCGCCGAGGATGCGCCACCACGGCATCGCGATGCCGGCTTCGACGGACACACGCGCGCGCACGGCGGGCGGAATGACCTCGTCGCGGTACGCCTGATCCTGCTCGAGGAACCAATCGAGGCACGGCACGGAAACGACGCGGGTTGCGACGCCCTGAGCTTCGAGGGTTTCGCGAGCCTCGGTGGCCAGATGCAGTTCGGAACCGGTCGCCAGCAAGATGACCTCGGGCGAACCGTTGGCTGCGTCGACGAGGACGTAAGCGCCGCGCTTGACACCCTCGGCAGCCTTCTCCTTGGTGCCTTCGAGAACCGGGATGTCCTGGCGAGTGAGTGCCAGAGCCGTCGGGCCCGTCTTGTTCTCGAGTGCTGCCTGCCATGCGAACGAGGTCTCGTTGGCGTCACCCGGGCGGACGACGGCGAGGTTCGGGATCGCACGAAGAGCAGCGAGGTGCTCGACCGGCTGGTGGGTCGGGCCGTCTTCGCCGAGACCGATGGAGTCGTGGGTCCAGACGTAGGTGACGGCAGTCTTCATCAGTGCGGCCAGGCGAACCGCCGGACGCATGTAGTCGGAGAAGACCATGAAGGTTCCGCCGTACGGGCGGGTGGGTCCGTGAAGCGCGATGCCGTTGAGGATCGAGCCCATCGCGTGCTCGCGGATGCCGAAGTGGAGCGTGCGGCCGTAAGGCTGCGCATTCCAGTCGTTGGTGGAGATGGAGAACGGGCCGAACGAATCTGCGCCCTTGATGGTGGTGTTGTTGCTGCCGGCGAGGTCGGCGGAGCCGCCCCACAGCTCGGGCAGGATCGGTCCGAGCGCGTTGAGTGCCGAACCGGAGGCCTTGCGAGTCGCAACGCCCTTGGCGTCGGCCTCGTAGGTCGGGAGAGCGTCGGCCCAGCCGGCGGGGAACTCACCGGCGAACAGGCGGTCGAAGAGTTCCTTGCGCTCAGTCTCACGTGCAGCCCACGCGTCGAACTCGACCTGCCATGCCTTGCGTGCGTCGGCGCCGCGGGAGACGACCTCACGGGCGTGAGCCAGAGCGTCGGCGTCGACGTCGAAGGACCTGGCCGGATCGAAGCCGAGGGCTTCCTTGACCGCTGCAACTTCGTCGGCACCGAGAGCGGAGCCGTGGACGTCGCCGGTGTTCATCTTCTTCGGAGCCGGGAAACCGATGATGGTGCGGAGCAAGATGATGGAGGGACGATCGACGACGGCCTTGGCCGCGGCAACCGCGTCGAGGATGCCGGAGACGTTCTCGCCACCTTCGACGTGCTGAACGTGCCAGCCGTATGCCTCGTATCGCTTTCCGACGTCTTCGCCGAGAGCGATGGTGGTGTCGTGCTCGATGGAGATCTTGTTGTCGTCGTAGAAGACGATGAGGTTGCCCAGTTCCTGGACACCGGCGAGAGACGAGGCCTCGGACGTAACGCCTTCTTCGATGTCACCGTCGGACGCGATCACGTAGATGTGATGGTCGAAGGGGGAGGAGCCGACCGGGGTCTCCGGATCGAACAACCCACGCTCACGACGCGCAGCCATCGCCATACCGACTGCGGACGCAAGGCCCTGGCCCAGCGGACCGGTGGTCATCTCGACGCCGACGGTGTGGCCGACCTCGGGGTGGCCGGGGGTCAGTGCGCCCCACGTGCGGAGAGCTTCGAGGTCAGCGAGCTCGAGACCGTAGCCCGACAGGTAGAGCTGGGTGTACAGCGTCAAGGATGAATGGCCACAGGAGAGAACGAAGCGGTCACGGCCGACCCATTCTGCATCCGAAGGATCGTGGCGCATGACGCGCTGGAAGAGGGTGTATGCCAACGGCGCCAAGCTCATTGCAGTTCCGGGATGGCCGTTGCCGACCTTCTGAACCGCGTCGGCGGCGAGCACGCGGGCGGTATCGACAGCCTTGGTGTCCAGGTCGGTCCAGTCCGAGGGGTGGACGGGTTGCGTGAGGACGTGGATCTCGTCTGTGATCGACACTGGCAGATGTCTCCTGACATGGTGTACGTGGATTGCGAGGGTGGGGTGTCCCTCCACTGCGTAACCCAGCCTAATGGTCCTGGCTGTCCGGGTCGATTCGGTTCCTCAATGGCTGCGGTCTACCATCGTTCGTAGTAGAGAACAGTGTCAGCAGTGTGTCGTGAAGAGTTAGTGCGGTAACGCGTGGTGCAAGGAGAGAACGTGCGGACAGGGCAACAGCCGAGCGGACATGGCTTCGGCAGCCCAGGTGCCGCCCCGCGGGCGACCAATACCGATACGGTGTGGGGTCGCGCAACGGGCAAGGTTCTGGCTTATATCGCGCTCACGAAGCCGCGAGTGATCGAATTGCTGTTGGTGGCAACCATTCCGGCAATGCTGCTGGCCGATCGCGGAACAGTCGACATCGTTCTGATCCTCAGCACCCTCTTCGGTGGCTGGATGGGCGCGGCGAGTGCGAACTCGCTCAACTGCGTCGTCGACGCCGACATCGACAAGGTCATGAAGCGCACGGCGAAGCGTCCGCTGGCCCGCGAGGCGGTGCCGACGCGCAACGCGCTCGTCTTCGGGCTCCTTCTCGGACTCGCGTCGTTCCTGTGGCTGTGGTGGCGAGCCAACCTCTTGGCCGGCATCCTCGTCGTGATCACGATCGCGTTCTACGTCCTCATCTACACGATGGTTCTCAAGCGTCGTACCTGGCAGAACGTCATCTGGGGTGGCGCAGCCGGATGTATGCCCGTCCTTGTGGGCTGGGCCGCTGTCACCGGTTCGCTGAGCTGGCAGCCCGTCGTGCTGTTCCTGATCATCTTCTTCTGGACGCCGCCGCACACCTGGGCGCTGGCGATGCGATACAAAGAGGACTACAAAGCTGCCGGTGTTCCCATGCTTCCGGTGATCGCCACCGAAGAGCACGTCACCAAGCAGATTCTGTTCTACAGCTGGGCAATGGTCGTCACGACGCTTGTCCTCGTGCCCGCATCGGGAGTCATCTACGCCGCCATCACCATCGTTGCCGGTGCGTGGTTCCTGCTCATGGCACATCAGCTGTACCGCAGCGTTCGCGGTGGTGCCCAGGTCAAACCGCTCCGCCTGTTCCTGCAGTCCAACAACTATCTTGCGATCGTGTTCGTCGGCCTCGCTGTCGACTCGGTTCTCGGACTGCAGACGATCAGCGACATGCTCAGCTGATTCTGCTGTGCGCCTTTATTAACCGCGGGCGGTTAATAAAGGCGCACAGCACTTCGCTAGGGGATCAGAACGATCGACCCGGTCGTTGCTCGACCTTCCAGATCCCGATGCGCTGTTGCCGCATCGGCGAGGGGATACTCGGCGCCGACGCGAATATCGAGTTTCCCGGCCGCAATGGCGTCGAAGACATCGCCGGCACGCCAGGTCAGTTCCTCTCGAGTGCGAATGTGATGCGCGAGCGTCGGACGCGTCAGGAACAGCGAACCCGACGAATTGAGCCGCTGCGGATCAACCGGCGGAACCGGTCCACTGGCCGCACCGAACAAAGCGACCGTGCCGCGGATGCGCACGGAAGCCAAGCTCGAATCAAAAGTTGTCGCGCCGACCCCGTCGTATGCCGCCGCTACTCCTTCGCCGCCGGTCAACTCCCGGACTCGCGCTGCGATGTCCTCGTCGTACCGCAGAACCTCCGAGGCACCCGCGCCGCGCGAGAGTTCTTCCTTTGCATCCGATGACACAGTCGTGATGACCTTCGCCCCGAGGCTGACGGCCATCTGCGTCAGGATCAACCCGACGCCGCCCGCGCCTGCGTGCACGAGCACGGTGTCGCCGCTCTGGATCGGATACGTCGACTTCGCGAGGTAGTGCGCCGTCATCCCCTGCAGGAGCGCCGACGCTGCGGCCGATGCAGGGACACCGTCAGGCACTTTCACGGCGACTGCGGCGGGAACAGCCACCTTCTCGGCATAGCTGCCAGTGGCAGCGGCCCACGCGACCCGGTCGCCCACGGAGAATTCGTTGACGTCGGAGCCGACAGCTTCGACAACACCGCTGCCCTCGTCGCCGGGAATGTAGGGGAGCGGACGCTTGTACTGGCCCATTCGGAAGTACGTGTCGATGAAATTGATGCCGATCGCTTCGGTCTTGACGAGTAGATCGCCTGGGCCGGGTGTCGGTTCGGGTTGTTCGGTCAGAGTCAGAACGTCTGGTCCGCCGGTCTCGGTCACGTAGATGGCTCGCATGGTTTCTGTTCTACACCCGAGGCGGCCGACGCTCAGTCCATGCCTGGTGTCGCTTCCGGGCTACCGACCAGTATTGTCGAGTCATGAGCACCGATACCGAGAAGTCGGACGCCACCCCGTCCGCGCCGGAACTGCCGAAGTCCACGGTGAACGCCATCACCAAGTTCGTCGCCGAGCACGGCGGCTCCGCCAGCGCCGTCATCCAGCCGGTCGGCCTGGCCGGCGTTCGCATCACCCTCGTAGGTGCCGACGGCATCCTCGGTGATCAGGTCGTCGAGGACCTCGCCACGGCAAACGCGGTCGTCGCGTCCTTCGACAACGTCACCGTCGCCGAGTGGGAGCGCGAACTGACGAGCATCGTCACCCCGCAGGAAGGCCATTTCAAGAAGATGGCCGGTTGGGTCGCCAACCAGACTCGGTTCCCGAAAGCTCGCAACGAATCCTGAAATGACGTGTGGGGCGTAGGAACACCTTTTGGTGTTCCTACGCCCCACACGTGTCTTGAAGCGTCAGACAGCTGGTATGGGCGAATTGGTCGGCGTGTACTGGCGGGTCTTACCCGCAGCCCAAACTGCTGCGGTCGCAGCCGTGCACAGTCCCGCACCGGCGACGTGCATGATCACCAGAACTTCCGGCACATCGGTGAAGTACTGCACGACACCGATGAGCGACTGCGCGAGGATCAGTCCCAGCAGGACCTTCAGACGGATCTTCACGGCTGCGGATGTCCCGACCGCATACAGGCCGAAGGTCAGACCCACGACCAGCGCGAGATATCCGACCAGAAGCTGTGAGTGCAGATGGACTAGCGTCACGATCTCGATCTCCAGGCGAGGCACCGTCCGGTCCAGCCCCTTGTCGCCGGCGTGCGGGCCTGCGCCCGTTACGAGAGTTCCAGCGACCAAAACGCCGGCGAGCGCGACACCTGACAGCGCGGTAAGCCAGCGCAGCGGCTTCGGCATCACGACCAGAGTTGTTGCTTCGTCGGGTTCCGCGATCTTCGCGTACATCACCGTGGCAACCCAGACCATCAGCATCGACGCAACCAGGTGAATGGCGACCGTCCACCACAGCAAGCCTGTGAGGACGGTGATACCGCCGATCACTGCCTGAACGACAGTGCCGAGCGGCATCATCCAGGCGTAGACAAGCACCTCTTTGCGTCGGCGAGCGCGAGTCACCGCAAGCACGATCGCAGCGGCGACGATGACGACCAGGAAGGTCAGCAGGCGGTTGCCGAACTCGACGGCTTGGTGAATCACCGCGACCTGTCCGTGGCCGACCGGGACGAAGCTACCGGGGAAGCACTGCGGCCACGTCGGGCAACCGAGTCCCGAGTCCGTCACGCGCACCACCGCGCCGGTGACAGCGATGCCGCCCTGCGTCAGGATCACGATGAACGCGATGATTTTCTGCGTTTTCAGCGAGGGGAGAGGTAGTCGATCCACCAAGCGTAAAAATCCGGCATACACACGATTCACCACGCCAACGATCGTAGTTCCCCATCAACTACACAGTGTCGTTGGGGCCAGCTCGCTCCGCGCCTGCCCCGCGTCGTTGGGGCCAGCTCGCTCCGCGCCTGCCCCGCGTCGTTGGGGCCAGCTCGCTCCGCGCCTGCCCCGCGTCGTTGGGGCCAGCTCGCTCCGCGCCTGCCCCGCGTCGTTGGGCCCCCTCGCTCCGCGCCTGCCCCGACTCGTCGAGACCAGAACTGCGCAGCCGTGGGGCCAGCTCGCGTCAGTTCGCGCGAACTCGCACGATTCCCGAGATCGTTCCCTGGAAGTACTCGCCCGACTCGGTGATGAGTGCAGACATCTGAAGGGTGTCGTTGAGGATGGTCGACGGCAGGGGAGTCGAACCTATCTGCGCCCCGTCCTTCGAGTCGATCACCGCGAAGGAGTAACCGTCCAGCGGAGAGGTGTTCGGAGCACCGTCCCGTGTCACCGTGTAAATCGAGCCGTCAGCCGTCGAGAGGTGGGGTACCGCGGAGCTACGAATCGTGTTGTCCCACACGACATGGCAACCGGCCGGATCGATGTCGACGCGGGTCATTCCGCCGTTGAAGGGTGCCGTGGCGGGGACCGCTGGACCGGCACCTTCAGGAGTCGTGGGGTACGGGTATCCGTAAGTGCCGGCGACGTAGACGGAATGACCGATGCCGACGGGGGAGTTCTCGCTGCCGCTCGGTGAGCCGTCCTGGCTGGCAGCGGACAACACCGGCTGCGTGCACACCTCGGCGCCCGTGTCAGCGCGATAGACATGCAAGCTCACTGTCGGGTGGGCGTTGTCGACGATGGTCAAGAAATCGCTGCCCGTCGACGGGCCGAAGTATGTCGGCGTCGATCCGGTTCCCCAGCTGAGCTGACCCGGATTACGGGCCGGCCCGCGGTCGTACGGCTGACGCCAGTCGATGACGACCTCGTCGCCATTTCGCTTCAGTTGGTAGAGCGCGTGGGTCGTTGCGACGGCAGTGCCCGTCGGGGAGGTGGAGATGCTGTTCTGCACCTGTTCACCTTCGGGGAGCGCAATGCTGTGCGCGATTCGATCCGCGCCGACATACCCGACGGTGCCGTGCCCGGTGGCGAACCAGACATTGCCGTCCCAGTCCGGAGCGAGGCCGGTGACGTTGTCGTCGGCGGCAACCGCACCACTGAGATCGATGACCTCCGCGAGTTCCAGCCGCCAACTGCCGTCCGGATTCTGCGCATGGGAAATGCGGACCAGTTGACGGTTTCCGTCGACGGCTACGAGACGGTTCTCGTTGTCGAGGTAGGCGTAGACGCCGCCGAGCAGACTGCCCTTCGCGAGCGGCAGTTGTGCTACGGATCTACCCAACGGCGTGGCGTCGGCCTTCGGATCGATCAAATGGATGGTCGGGATCTGGCCGATCATCGTCGTGCAGAGCGAGACGACCATGCCGTCGGAACCCTGGAGGACCGTCGGGCAGGCGGCCATCATCGGGAAAGCTGTCACCTCGTGTGGGCCGGTTCCTGGACCAGGCAGCGGCGTGACGTCGGACGAGCCCGCGTCACCGTGCATGGTGGAAGTACCGACGGGACCGAGGTACGGATTTGCAGGTGCGAGGGGACCGGACACCGAAGGGGTCGCCGTTGCGGGTCCGGCACACAACATGACTGTTGCGGCCACACAGCCGACGATCTGAGCTGTCCGTCGTGTACTCACGTGAACTTGAACCACCTTGCTGCGCAGACTCCGGCCACTGCGGCCCAGATGAGAAGTACGAGAATCGAGAACCAGTCCATCGAGGTGTCGAGGGCCGCTTCGAGTGCGTGTGCGAGAGCGCCGGACGGAACAATGCGGACCAGCGTGTGGACGGCGGTCGGAAGTTCACCACTGGCGAAGACCACACTGCCGATGCCCACCATGATGAACCACAGGATGTTGGCGAGAGCGAGAACGATCTCTGCTCGCAAAGTACCGCCGAGCAGTAGGCCAAGCGCTGCAAATGTGACAGTACCGATGGCAATGACCACTGCGCCGAGTACAAGTTCGACGAACGACGGACGCCATCCCAACGCCAAACCAATAGCGCCGAGCAAGAGTGACTGCAGAGCCACGACGATGATGACGGCAGCGCTCTTGCCTGCGATGATTCCCCACCGCGGTAGCGGCGTTGCACCGAGTCGCTTGAGCGCGCCGTATCGGCGGTCGAATCCGACGGCGATGGCCTGTCCGGTGAACGCCGTCGACATCACGGCAACCATCATGACACCAGGGAGCACGGTATCGACCCGAGAATCGCCCAAATCGCCGATCGGGAGTAGACACAGTCCGATGAGCAGGGTGATCGGGATGAACATGGTGAGCAGCAACTGCTCACCGTTGCGGAGCAGAAGAGTCAGCTCCAGTTTGGTCTGCGCCGCCAGCATTTTGGCCGCCGAATTGGGGCGGGGATCCGGCGAGAAGGTGCGTGGCTCGAAGCGGTTCTCGGCGAGCCGTCGGTCTCTGGCAACGCTGATGGGACTGCTCTGGCCGTTCGACGCTGTTTCGTTCATGACCTTGATCTCCGTCATCCCCTCAGTTCCCGGCCCGTCAATTCGAGGAAGACGTCTTCCAGACTCCGTTGATCGACGCGAATGTCGTTGATCAGCACGTCCTGATCGGCACACCACGTCGCAACTGTTGCCACGGTTGCCGGATCGATTGCACCTTCGACGACGTAGGTGCCGGGGTTGGATTCCTCGATGCGGAACCCGGGGAGTGAACCGGCCAGCGAATCGAGGCTCAAACCGGGAATCGTCGTCAGACGGAGTTGTCCTTCGGCGCCCTTGCTGGTGACCTCGGCCGGCGTTCCCGACGCGACGATCTTGCCGTGGTCGATGATGACCAGTTCGTCGGCGAGCGCTTCGGCCTCGTCCATGAGGTGTGTGGTGAGCAGGACGCTCACGCCGTCGCGTCGCAGAGCGTCGATGAGTTCCCACACGAGCAGGCGCGCCTGAGCGTCGAGGCCGGCGGTGGGTTCGTCCAGAAATACCAACTCGGGACGCCCGACCAGCGCGCACGCCAGGGACAGTCGTTGCTGCTGGCCTCCGGAGAGGCGGCGGTACGGGGTCTTGCGCGCATCGGTGAGGCCGAGTTTGGAAAGGAGCCAGGCGGGATCGAGCGGGTCGGCCGAGTATGCGGCCACGAGGTCGAGCATTTCCCCGGCCTTGGACCCGGGGTACGCGCCGCCGCCCTGCAGCATGACGCCGATTCGCGAGCGGACTTCACCGGAGTCGGCGATGGGGTCGAGACCGAGCACTCGAACCGTGCCGGCATCGGGGGTGACAAACCCTTCGCACATCTCGACGGTGGTTGTCTTACCGGCTCCGTTGGGGCCGAGCAGGGCAACGACCTGGGCCGTCTCGACAGTGAGATCGATACCGTCGACGGCTCGAACACCGTCGAAGGACTTGACGACACCCTGGATCTGTACCGCCGGCGTCGACGATCTGGAGGCTCTCGAGGTCACGGGGAATCAGCGTAAGCCCCCGCCGAGTTGTCTTCGTCTACCGGTCCGCCTTTCGTGATCTCCGCTACTGGCTTGTCGCTACGCCAGGGGAGTGAATTGCGGGTGAAGACGATGAGCGTTCCGGCGGTGAGGATGGTCGCGATGACGGCCTGCACGATCATGAACGGAAGGTATTCGGCGCCGTTGGACATCAACATGACGCTGACGATCGAGGTGAAGACGACGGCAGGGATGCGGAAAATCGGCGCGGTGGCCCACGCCGCCAACGGAAGGATCGCCCACAGCAGGTACCACGGCTGAACGACGGGGAACAGGAGAACGATCGCGCCGAGCGCGATGCCGAGTCCGCCGACCGGGTGGATGCGGCCCATGTACACCGAGATCATCATCCGTGCGGTGACGAGCATGGCGACGAGAGTTGCGATGGGCCGCGTGATCGTGAGGATCGCCGTCGTGTGATCGCCGAGTCCGAGTAGTACACCGGCCAATCCCGTGCCGACGCCCAGGAGCGTCGGGATGGACATCCAACTCCGGACTGCCGTGGCGGTGTCGAGGGTGTTGATCCAACCCATACCGAGCCCACTGGCCACGCTGATGACAAACGTGACGACAGCGGCAACGATGCCCAGGAGAATCGCGGCTCCCGCCAGGGCTTTCCAGGTTCCACCCCAACGCCGAGCCAAGGCCATGCCGACAAATCCCAGCGCAAGCAAGGACGGAATTTTGACGGTCGACGACAACGCGATCAAACCTGATCCCGCAACGAGATAGAACAGCGCTCGCCCACGGATGGGCCCGGACCCTTCGACTGCGCGGAGGGCGATCTCGATTCCGGCGAGCATCAACCCGAGCATGAGCGCTTCGTTGTGGATGCCGGCCACCAAGTGGAAGAGCAACAGCGGGTTCGCGGCACCGAGCCAGAGCGAACTGACGGCAGAGACACCGCATCGCTTGGCCAGTCGCGGTATCGCCCACACGATGAGCGCGACGCCGGCCAATGCGAGCAAGCGGTGCAAGAAGATTCCGGCCACGATGTTGTCGCCGGTCAGTGAGCTGATCCCGCGTCCCAGCCACAGGAAGAACGGACCGTACGGAGCCGGGGTGTCGCGCCAGATCGTCGGAACCGTGCGGGTGAGAACGTGGTCGACGCCCAGTGCCGCCTTGGGGCCGATGGCGTACGGATCGAGTCCACGGGCCGCGATTTCGCTTTGAGCCAGATACGAGTAGACGTCGCGGCTGAACATCGGCGGTGCGACCGAGAGCGGCAGGATCCACAGCAGGAGTGTGCGGTCCAACTGGGAACGGGTCATGCGCCGCGGTGCGCCGGAACGGCTGCGTATGTCCCCGACTGCAAATCGGCCCATCATCAGCCAGGCCAGAACGACGAGCACGGTTCCGGTCATCGTCATGGTGAGTGAGACCGTCGGCATACGTCCGGGAAGGCTGAGGACTCGAAGTCCTGCGGTCGGATTCTGCAGGACGGGTTGTGCGCCGGCGCCGAGCGCTCCGACTGCCATCAAGACCGCGCCGGTTGCGCCGAATCGGCGAATCCCTCGCAGTTGTGCGGTTTCCTTCGCGTTCAGGCCAGGGCGCTCGTCCTCGTCGCCGTGCAGCACCGCGGCCATACTCTGCCGGGGAGCGGATCCGAAAGGTCGAACGCCGATTGTGGAAAGCGCGAGTGCCTTGGGTTTTTCCAGCAGGATCGCGCGCGCCGATCGCGCGGTCGTCGTCTTCTCGGGGGTCTGCGGCACACCAGGCAGCGTAGCGGCTCCATCCAGCCGGACAGACAAGCACAAACAACGTACGTTGTCCGGATATTCCCGAATGTAATGCAGGTTGCCCTTAGTAGACCTGCGAAAAGAATTCCGTCACACTTGTGTTGTGAAAAGAAATGCGTCAGACCCTCGAAGCAAGGAAGTTGCAGGTCAGCCCACTGTAGCGACCTCGCCGAGTGCTGCCGCAAATCCGGTGACGGTGAGCGTCGAAGGCCAGACCCGGGCCGCAGTGGTCAAGCTGCTACTCGAAGAAGGCCCCATTACCGCCTCCGAAATCGGCACGCGCCTCGGTTTGAGTGCCGCAGGTGTCCGACGTCACTTGGATGCGTTGATCGAGTCCGGCGAAGCCCGTACCGCTTCGGCGGCGTCGCTGCGTCAGCGCGGACGAGGTCGTCCCGCCAAGCAGTTCCAGATCACCGCGACCGGCCGCGGCCGCCTCGGCCACACCTACGACGATCTGGCGGGAGCCGCGATGCGGCAACTCCGTGAAATCGGCGGAGACGCGGCAATCGAGGAGTTCGCCAAGCGTCGGGTTCAGGCGATCGTCGGCGACGTCGAACCGGCTGATCCGACAGATGTCGACAACGTCGAGGCGACAGCGGACGCAATCGCCGAAGCCTTCAACGCGGTGGGGTTCGCAGCGTCGACCCGGCCGGTCGGCAACGGCGTGCAGATCTGCCAACACCATTGCCCGGTTTCCCATGTGGCAGAAGAGTTTCCGGAACTGTGCGAGGCAGAGCAGCAAGCATTCCGGCAATTGCTCGGGACTCATGTTCAGCGTCTGGCGACCATCGCCAACGGTGACTGCGCCTGCACGACGCACGTGCCCCTCGTGTCCACCGGGAGTAGATGACCGGACCAGAGTGTTCTACAGAGCGTTGCCACCGTGCAGCGTTCGAATAGAGATTTTTCAGCTAGTTCTTCAAAGTCAGAACTGCTCGACCACAGCGACCAGCCCTCGCTGAACCCGAGCAGCCGTCAAGAAACAAGACTCCGGAAGGAGCTCGCATGACCGTCACATCAGACCAGGCGACTACCACTGCGGCAGCAGGCACCGAGCCGCTCACGCAGGAAGAGACCATCGCGTCCCTCGGTCATTACGGCTACGGCTGGTCCGATTCCGACGAAGCCGGAGCCAGCGCGCAGCGCGGGTTGTCCGAGGCTGTCGTGCGGGACATCTCCGCCAAGAAGAGCGAGCCCGAGTGGATGCTCGACATCCGCCTCAAGGCGCTGCGCACCTTCGACAAGAAGCCGATGCCGAACTGGGGCAGCGACCTCGAAGGTATTCACTTCGACAACATCAAGTACTTCGTCCGGTCCAGCGAGAAGCAGGCCGAGTCGTGGGAAGACCTGCCCGAGGACATCAAGAACACGTACGACAAGCTCGGCATCCCCGAGGCGGAGAAGCAGCGCCTCGTTGCCGGCGTCGCAGCTCAGTACGAGTCCGAGGTCGTCTACCACTCGATCCGTGAGGACCTCGAGGAGCAGGGCGTCATCTTCCTCGACACGGACACCGGTCTCAAGCAGCACCCGGAGCTGTTCAAGGAGTACTTCGGATCGGTCATCCCGGCCGGCGACAACAAGTTCTCCGCGCTGAACACCGCCGTGTGGTCCGGTGGCTCGTTCATCTACGTTCCGCCGGGAGTCCACGTGGACATCCCGTTGCAGGCGTACTTCCGCATCAACACCGAGAACATGGGTCAGTTCGAGCGCACCCTGATCATCGTCGACGAAGATGCCTCCGTGCACTATGTCGAGGGTTGCACCGCGCCGATCTACAAGTCCGATTCACTGCACTCGGCCGTCGTCGAGATCATCGTGAAGAAGGGCGGCCACTGCCGCTACACGACCATCCAGAACTGGTCCAACAACGTCTACAACCTGGTGACCAAGCGCACCAAGGTCGAGGCCGGCGGATCCATGGAGTGGGTCGACGGCAACATCGGCTCCAAGGTCACCATGAAGTACCCGGCCGTGTGGCTGATGGGCGAGTACGCCCGCGGTGAGGTTCTCTCCGTTGCGTTCTCCGGCGAGGGCCAGCACCAGGACACCGGCGCCAAGATGCTCCACCTCGCGCCGCACACGTCCTCGACCATCATCAGCAAGTCTGTCGCCCGTGGTGGTGGACGTGCGTCGTACCGCGGTCTGGTGCAGGTCAACAAGGGTGCCCACGGCTCCAAGTCGACCGTCAAGTGTGACGCTCTGCTGGTCGACCAGATCAGCCGAAGCGACACCTACCCGTACGTCGACATCCGCGAGGACGACGTCACCATGGGTCACGAGGCCACCGTTTCGAAGGTCAGTGACGATCAGCTCTTCTACCTGATGAGCCGCGGACTGACCGAGGACGAGGCGATGGCCACCATCGTGCGTGGATTCGTCGAGCCCATCGCGAAGGAACTCCCGATGGAGTACGCGCTCGAGCTCAACCGCCTTATCGAACTTCAGATGGAAGGGGCTGTGGGTTAGTGACCACGCCAGAGACCGGAGTCATCGGAGCTGTTGCCGGGGAGAACCCGACCGCTCCTGTAAAGGGTGCAGCCACAGGCTCACCCATCACGAACAAGGGTGAGCAGTTCTCCTCGTTCGACGTCAATGCTTTCGAGGTTCCCGGCGGACGTGACGAGATCTGGCGGTTCACCCCGCTGCGTCGTCTCCGGGGATTGCACGACGGCAGCGCCGTCGCCAACGGACAGGTCACCGTCGAGGTCGACGGCGGAAGCGACATCACCGTCGAGACCGTCGGCCGTGACGACGCACGTCTGGGCAAAGCCGGCGTTCCCGCTGATCGCATTGCAGCGCAGGCGTATTCGAGCTTCGAGACGGCAACGGTCATCTCGGTTGGCGCCGAGGTCGAGGTCGAGAAGCCCGTCGTGGTCACCATGACCGGCCCCGGAGTCGACAACGTCGCCTACGGACACACCCAGATTCGTCTGGCGCAGTTCGCCAAGGCGACGTTCGTGATCGACCAGCGCGGCAGCGGAACCTTCGCGGAGAACATCGAATTCGTTCTCGGTGACAGTGCGCAGCTGACGGTGGTGGCCATCCAGGACTGGGCGGACGACGCAGTTCACGTGACGTCACACCACGCTCGCCTGAACCGCGACGCAGTGCTTCGATACACCTCGATCAGCCTGGGCGGCGACCTGGTTCGCCTGTCCGCCACCGTCAAGTACGACGGACCGGGCGGCGACGCCGAACTGCTCGGCCTGTACTTCGCCGACGCCGGCCAGCATCTGGAACAGCGTCTGCTGGTGGACCATTCGCAGCCCAACTGCAAGTCCAACGTGGTCTACAAGGGTGCGCTTCAGGGAGATCCCGGATCCGGCAAGCCCGACGCGCACACCGTGTGGATCGGCGACGTTCTCATCCGCGCCGCAGCGGAGGGCACCGACACGTTCGAGCTCAACCGCAACCTGGTGCTGACCGACGGCGCCCGCGCCGACTCGGTTCCGAACCTCGAAATCGAAACCGGTGAGATCGTCGGGGCCGGCCACGCAAGTGCAACGGGACGTTTCGACGACGAGCAGCTGTTCTACCTGCGTGCTCGTGGTATCCCGGAGGATCAGGCTCGTCGTCTGGTCGTACGTGGGTTCTTCCACGAAATCATCAACAAGATCGCTGTTCCCGAGGTGCGCGATCGCCTCGAAGCCGCAGTCGAAGCCGAACTCGCAGCCGTCGGCTCCTGACCGCCCCGCCGGCGACACCACCCCGTCGCTACGCTCGCCCGCCTCATCTTGAAGGAATTTCATGTCTACCAGTGACAACACCACCACCTCGGTCCTCGAGGTTCGTGACCTGCACGTCGAGGTCGCCAACTCCGATGCCAACGCCGAGCCCATCCAGATCCTCAAGGGCGTCGACCTGACGGTCCGCTCGGGGGAGACCCACGCGATCATGGGCCCCAACGGCTCCGGCAAGTCGACTCTGTCGTACGCCATCGCCGGTCACCCCAAGTACCAGGTCACGTCCGGCTCCATCACCCTCAACGGTGAAGACGTCCTCGCAATGAGCGTCGACGAGCGTGCGCGTGCCGGGCTCTTCCTGGCCATGCAGTACCCCGTCGAGGTTCCCGGCGTTTCCATGTCCAACTTCCTGCGCACCGCCGCTACGGCCGTGCGAGGCGAGGCTCCCAAGCTGCGCCACTGGGTCAAGGAAGTCAAGGAAGCCCTCAGCGAGCTCGAGATCGATCCCTCGTTCATCGAGCGCTCGGTCAACGAAGGCTTCTCCGGTGGCGAGAAGAAGCGCCACGAGATCCTGCAGTTGGGCATGCTCAAGCCGAAGATCGCGATCCTCGACGAGACCGACTCCGGCCTCGACGTCGACGCTCTGCGCACCGTCTCGGAAGGCGTCAACCGCTACAAGGAGCGCGAGAACGGCGGCGTTCTGCTGATCACGCACTACACGCGCATTCTGCGCTACATCAACCCCGACTTCGTTCACGTGTTCGTCGGTGGCCGCATCGTCGAGTCCGGTGGACCGGAGCTGGCCGACGAGCTCGAGACCAACGGCTACGTTCGTTTCACCGCGGACACCGCAGCTACCCAGGGAGCGTAATCACGATGACCACCTCGGTGCGCGAGCTCGACGTCACAGCGGTTCGGGCCGACTTCCCGATCCTGGCGCGAACCGTGCGCGACGGAAAACCTTTGGTGTACTTGGATTCCGGCGCTACCTCACAGCGTCCGGTCCAGGTTCTCGATGCCGAACGGGACTTCCTGACCACGTGTAACGCGGCAGTACACCGGGGTGCTCATCAGCTCGCAGAAGAGGCGACTGACGCGTACGAGAATGCTCGCGCCACCATCGCTTCCTTCGTGGGTGCGGATTCGGACGAGTTGGTGTTCACCAAGAACGCCACCGAGGCTCTCAATCTGGTGACCTACGTTCTCGGTGACGATCGCTTCGACCGCCATGTCGGTCCTGGCGACGAAATCGTCATCACCGAACTCGAACACCACGCCAACCTCGTTCCCTGGCAGGAACTTGCGCGCCGAACCGGCGCGACGCTCAAGTGGTACGGCGTCACCGACGACGGCCGGATCGATCTCGATTCGCTGGAGCTGACAGACGCGGTGAAGGTCGTTTCGTTCACCCACCAGTCCAACGTGACCGGCGCGATCGCGCCCGTCGAGGAATTGGTGCGACGAGCACGCGCCGTCGGTGCACTCGTCGTGCTCGACGCGTGCCAGTCGGTGCCTCACATGGCCGTCGACTTCCACGAACTGGGAGTGGACTACGCGGCGTTCTCGGGCCACAAGATGCTCGGCCCTTCGGGGGTCGGAGTTCTCTACGGCCGTCGTGAACTGCTGGCAGCGATGCCTCCGTTCATCACCGGCGGGTCGATGATCGAGACGGTCACCATGGAGGTCAGCACTTACGCGCCACCGCCTCAGCGTTTCGAAGCCGGCGTACCGATGACCTCACAGGTGGTCGGGTTGGGCGCTGCCGTGGATTACCTGAACACCTTCGGGATGGACGCAGTCGCCGCGCACGAGCACGTG
The DNA here is from genome assembly GCF_029457415.1 of Rhodococcus sp. RCBS9. NCBI lineage: Bacteria > Bacillati > Actinomycetota > Actinomycetes > Mycobacteriales > Nocardiaceae > Rhodococcus > Rhodococcus sp. RCBS9. Next base: position 5,734,515 of record NZ_CP120422.1, read on the forward strand.
TTGGTGGAGGCTGCTCTCGAAAAGTTGTCGGCGATCGAAGGTCTGCGCATCATCGGACCGCAGACGTCCGAGAACCGCGGCGGAGCGATTTCCTTTGTCGTGGACGGTATTCACGCCCACGACCTCGGACAGATCCTCGACGACGAGGGCGTCGCGATTCGCGTCGGACACCATTGTGCGTGGCCGCTGCATCGTAAGTTCGGTGTCGCTGCGACGGCCCGTGCGTCGTTTGCGCTCTACAACACCACCGCGGAAATCGATGTTCTCGTTGCCGCGATCAAGCGTGCGCAGGAATTTTTCGGTGTCGCAGGGGAGTTGAACTGAATCATGCGCATGGAGCAGATGTATCAGGAAGTGATCCTCGATCACTACAAACATCCGCACGGCCGCGGACTCCGTGAGCCGTTCGGCGCCGAGGTGCACCACGTCAACCCGACGTGTGGCGACGAGGTGACGTTGCGCGTCCAGATATCCGAGGACGGAACGGTCTCCGACGTCTCGTACGACGGTCAGGGTTGTTCGATCAGCCAGGCGTCGACGTCGGTGCTCAACGACCTCGTCATCGGGATGCAGGTCACCGACGCACTGAAGACGGTGACGGCGTTCAACGAGATGGTGAGCAGTCGGGGCACCGTCGAGGGGGACGAGGACGTTCTCGGCGACGGCATCGCGTTCGTCGGTGTCTCGAAGTACCCGGCACGCGTGAAGTGCGCCTTGCTCGGATGGATGGCATTCAAGGATGCTGTAGTCCAGATTGTCGACGGCAGTGCTGTGTCGACGGCGGACAGCAGCAGTGAATTGGTCGACACGACTGAAGGACAGGGATCATGACCGAGACACAACCAGTGCAGGACGCCGAGGTCGGCGCTCCGGTGAATCCGAATCCCGATTCCACTGCGGAATTCGGTGGCGCACAGGGCAGTGGCACTGTCCCGTCGCCTGAGCGACTCGACGAACTCGAAGAAGCGATGCGCGACGTCGTCGATCCCGAACTGGGAATCAACGTCGTCGATCTCGGCTTGGTCTACGGACTCTTCGAAGACGACGGTGTCGTCACGATCGACATGACTTTGACGTCGGCGGCGTGCCCGTTGACCGACGTGATCGAGGACCAGGCGCGCGGCGCACTTGTGCGTAGCGATCTGTGTACCGACATGAAGATCAACTGGGTGTGGTTGCCGCCGTGGGGACCGGACAAGATCACCGAAGACGGACGCGAGCAACTGCGCGCACTCGGCTTCACGGTCTGACAAGCAACCTCGGCACGATCAACTGAATACATTTCACCGGAGCGTCGGTGCCCGTTCGTCGGGTACCGGCGCTTCGGTTTGTTATATAGGGCCGTTTTAGCCATGATATTCAGGACAATAGTCCCAAATGGTTGTTTGATGAATATTTGCTGGAAGCTGACTGATCGGTAACATCGCAGCTGATTGTCACGATGTGATCTCCGGCGGGCGATTTGCCAGTTTCCACCCGAGCTTTCCAAAGTATTCGTCTCATTTTCGAAGTGCCCCGATCAGTTCGAAGCGTCCAGCGGACGCATAAACCTGTTTGCATCATGATCAAGTTGTAAGAGGGAGATTCGTGTGGATGGCAGTCCCGACCGAGGAATCGTTTCCGCAGCTCGTCCGGACGACGAACTCACCTTCCCTCTTTCTGCCGCGCAACTTTCCCTGCTTGTCGCACAACAGCTTCGACCCGAGATTCCCGTCAGCATCGCTCAGTACGTGGACGTGGACGGCCCACTCGACATCGAACTGCTGACCGCTGCCAGCAAACAGACCGGCCGTGAGATCGGCTCCGGATATCTGCGCCTGGTCGAGGTGGACGGGGTTGCGCGTCAGTGGCTCGATCTCGACATGGACGACTCCCTCGACGTGGTCGATCTTCGCGCCGAATCGGATCCGGAATCTGCAGCGCAGGAATGGATGCGCAGAGAGCACACTGCTGCCATCGATCCGTTCACCGATCGCCTGGTCAGGCTGGCAGTCCTGGTGCTTCGCGACGACCATTACTACTGGTACAGCCGTATTCATCACGTAGCGCTCGACGGTTTCGGCGCGATGTCGATGATGAACCGCACAGCCGAGATCTACACCGCTGTGGTGCGCGATCTACCAGTTCCCCCAGCGGTAACTGCCCCCCTCCAATCGTTGGTGAAGGCAGAGGCCGACTATCTGGGCTCCACGCGGTGGGAGCGCGATCGCGACTACTGGAACACCAAGATGGCCGACAAACCGGGCGGAACCTCGCTCGCGTCCTCGACTGCTCCGTCGCAGGCATGGTCTCGCCTACGGTCGGCGACGGTACCTACGGAACTGCGGAGCTCCCTCGAACGGCTGGCCTCCGCCCACGATGTGACGACGTCGTCAGTGGTGATCGGTGCTCTGGCGGCTTACCTCGCCCGGGCCACCGGGACCCGCGACGTGGTCCTCAGCCTGCCGGTCTCGGGGCGGACGACAAAAGCTGCTCGCAGGTCCGGCGGAATGATGTCGAACGTCGTCCCGATACGTGCGAGCGTCGATCCGCATTTCGCGGTCGGGGACCTGCTGCACGAGGTGAAGATCGAACTCACCGGCGCACTGCGTCATCAGAAGTACCGCCACGAGGACCTACGACGCGACCTCAACGCCGGTGATCACAGCATTGCCGACGGACGAGGCTTCCACGGGCCGTTGATCAACCTCATGCTGTTCCATTCCGGAATCACTCTCGGGGACGCGCACGGCGAACTGAACGTGATCTCGACCGGGCCGATCGAAGACCTCTCCGTCAACGTCTATCAGACTTCCGCAGCCGAAGAGATCCAGATCGACTTCGCCGCGAACCCAGACCTGTACACCAACGAGGACATCTCGCGTCACCACCGGCGTTTCCTCGAATTCCTCGAATTATTCTGCGCCGCAGAATCGGGAACTCGATTGATGGACATCGACCCCGACGCCGCGGGGAAATGGATCGCCGAAGTCCAACACGCCCGCAACGTCGAGTACTGGTCTGCGACCTTGTCGAACCCCGCCGAGGAACTGGGTTTGCCGGTCGTCGCCGGAACCGGTCGAACGTCCACGCCCCTCGAGATCGAGGCAGGCCTCTGCCGGAGCCTCGAGACGATGGCGACGACGATGAACACGAGTCTGTTCGTGCTGTTCCAGTCTGCGATGGCCGGACTGCTGCGCCGCGTCGGTTCGGCCGACGAGGTGTCGATCGGCGTCTCGGTCCGAGGGTACGGCGCCTCCAATCCGGACGATTTCGTCTCGATGTTCGCCAACCAGTTGGTGCTTCGCTCGACGGTGTCGAACACCATGACGCTCACCGACCTGGTCGGTGCGGTGGACACCGTCGCAATCGAAGCTCTCGAACACGCAGACATTCTTCTGTCTTCGGTGACCGCCGCACTCGGTGACGGCCGCTGGGTCGAGACGGGCCCGTTGTTCCGGGCGATGGTCTGCTTCGAGGAGCCGCTGGATGCTCACCCGAGATTTCCGGGGCTCATGGTCGGTGCGCCTATCGGATCGGATCTGGCCACCGTGCCGGAACTGTTTGTCTCCCTGGCGATTCCGACTGGTGAGCATGCCGATTTCGATCAGCCGATCTCCGGTGTTCTGGATTGGCTCGGCACGAAGGAGCAAGCCGAGGACCTCGCCGACCGTTATCTACGAATCTTGACCGCGATGGTCGGTGCTCCGCACTCGGCGCTCGGCTCAGTGGATCTACTGCGCCCGGACGCGCGCCAGGCGCTGGTGCCGCCCGTTCTGCCGATGACCCCGGTCCGAACGCTCTCCGAGATCCTTTCCGACCGCATTCGGGCGACCCCGGAAGCGATCGCCGTTGTCGCAGGTAGCGAGCGCGTGTCGTACCGCGAACTCGATCGACGATCGAATCAGTTGGCGCGCAAGCTCGTCGATCATGGCGTGCGATCCGAGTCGTTGGTCGGAATCATGCTGCCGAAATCCGTGGACATGATCGTTGCCGCTGTCGCGGTAGTGAAGGCCGGCGGCGGATACCTCCCACTCGATGGTGCGCACCCCGCCGAGCGTTTGGCGTATGTGGTCGAGGATGCGCAACCGGTGTGCGTCATCTCCGATTCCACTTTCCCGAACTCCACTTTCCCGAACTCCGCCTTCCCGAACTCTGACGTGGTGGTCGTCGGGGTCGAGTCCGACGAGTACTCCGGTGAGAGTCTGGAAACCGATGAGCGCCCGCGCGGACACGGAGCCGACAATCTGGCGTACGTGATCTACACCTCGGGGTCGACGGGCCGACCCAAGGGCGTCTCCGTCACCCACGCCACCGTGGTGCGATTGTTCGAGAACACGCACGTCGAATTCGGATTCGACGGCAACGACGTGTGGACGATGTTCCACTCGTTCGCCTTCGACTTCTCGGTCTGGGAACTGTGGGGCGCGCTGCTCCACGGCGGAACGCTGGTCCTGGTCGATCACGAGGTATCACGCGACCCTGACGCCTTCCGGGCGCTGGTCGCCGCAGAAGGCGTCACCGTGCTCAATCAGACGCCCTCGGCCTTCTACCAGTACATCGAAGCCGACCTTCGGGCCGATTCGGAGACCCGGCTCCGGTACGTGATCTTCGGTGGCGAAGCCTTGGACCTGCGTCGACTCGGGCGCTGGTACGACAATCACCCGGGGTACGAAAGTCACACGGAATCCGCGCCTGCACTCGTCAACATGTACGGCATCACCGAGACGACGGTGCACGTCACCCATCTCGAACTCGACCGGGCGAGCGCGAGTGCGCTGACCGGCAGCCGGATCGGTGACGCGATCGACGGACTTCGTGTGTACCTGCTCGACGAGCATCTCTCCCCGGTCCCGGTGGGGATCGCGGGGGAGATCTATGTCGCGGGCGGTCAACTCGCCCGTGGCTATCTGGGCCGTCCAGACCTCACCGCGGGCCGGTTCGTTGCCGATCCGTTCAATGCCGGCGGACGACGGTTGTACCGGTCCGGCGACCGCGCACGATGGATTGTGCCCGGACAACTCGAGTACCTCGGACGCGGCGACGCGCAGGTCAAGATCCGCGGATTCCGGATCGAACTCGGCGAAATCGACTCCGTCATCCTCAGCGCGCCGGGAATCGACGATGCCGTGACCGTCGTGGCTCCGACGCCGGCGGGCGGCGCTCTCGTGACCTATGTGACCGCTTCCGACGTCGTGGACGCCGACGCCCTCCGAGCTCACGCCGCCGAAGCCCTCCCGACCTACATGGTTCCCGATGCCTTCATGGTCCTCGATTCGATTCCGTTGACCACCAACGGAAAACTGGACCGGCGTGCGCTGCCTTCGCCTATCCTGGCCTCCACCAAGGTCTTCCGACCCCCGACGACCCCGACCGAGGGCAAGGTTGCGGCGGTTCTGGCTGACATCCTGAGTAGTGGACCGCTCGGACTCGACGATAATTTCTTCCATCTGGGCGGAAACTCGCTGGTAGCGACGACGGCGGTAGCGCGCTTGACCGAAGCCACCGGGGTTAAAATGCCGCTGCGTGCACTCTTCGACCATCCCACGGTGTCTGGGATCGCGGCGACGATCGAGCGTGCGGCACAGACCCCGGACGCCGACGGTATTCAGGTCGTGGCCCGGCCTGCTGTACTGCCTCTCGCTCCCGCGCAGCAGCGACTGTGGTTCCTGAACCGCGTGGCACCGGAATCAGGTGCGTACAACATTCCACTGGCGGTGTCGTTGCGCGGCGCCGTCGATCCCGACGCACTCAGTGCCGCGATCGTGGACGTCGTGACACGTCACGAGTCACTACGCACCGTGTTTCCTCAGATCGGGGACAACGCGACGCAGAAGGTTCTGGGCCTGGGCGAGGGGATCGCAGGGCTCGAGTCGATCGACGTGGAACGCGGAAGCCTCGAGAGAGTGATCTTCGAATTCTCTTCGGCCGGTTTCGATCTGGTCCGCGAACGTCCGGTGCGCTACCTGCTGATCACTGTCGCCGCCGAGAAGGAAGGCGATGACGAGGAAGCTGTCCTCGTAGTGGTTCTGCACCACATGGTGGCCGACGGTTGGTCGCTCGCGCCGTTGGCTGCTGATCTCACCGGCGCCTACGCCGCCCGCGTCGGCGGCAACAGCCCGCAGTGGGCACCCCTTCCGGTGCAGTACGCCGACTACACGCTCTGGCACCGAGAACACCTCGGCGACGCGTCATCCACCGATTCACTTGCCCACTCACAGATCGCGTTCTGGAAGCAGCAGCTGGCGGGAGCGCCCGAGCAGCTCCACCTGCCGACGGACCGTCCGCGCGCACTCGACCCGACCATGCGCGGAGCCGGAGTCGACATCAGAATCGGCGCTTCCACGCATCAGAAGCTCGTTGTACTCGCCGCCGATCACGACGCCACGCCGTTCATCGCCCTGCACGCGTGCTTCGCCCTGCTTCTGGCCAGGTACAGCGGCACGGACGACATCGTCATCGGAACACCGGTGGCCGGACGAGGGGACAGATCTCTCGATCTGCTCGTCGGCATGTTCGTCAACACTCTGGCCTTGCGGACCGTCGTCGATCGGGACGCAACGTTTGCCGCACACCTGTCGCAGGTCAGGGCCGTCGACGTGGATGCCTTCGACAATGCGGACGTGCCTTTCGACGTCGTCGTGGACGCGCTCGAACTGGACCGCTCGCCTGCGCACCACCCGGTCTTTCAAGCGGCCATCACCTCGCGGATAGCCACCACCCACACTGCCGAACTGGCCGGGGTGTCGATGACGGCGCGGGCAGTCGAGACGGGGCTGACCAAGTTCGACCTCGAGCTCACCGTCACCGAACGTCACGAGGCCGGAGCTGCAGCTGGGATCGATGCCACGTTCACCTATTCCACCGACCTGTTCGACAGCGCGACCGTCGAAGCGTTGGCGCGAAACTTCGTGACCCTCGTGGAATCGGCAGTGTCGGAACCGACTGCACCGGTTGGTGACCTTCGTGTACTCGGATCGCGGGAGAGTGCCGCGACGTTGCCGCGACGCGGTGTGGCTTCGGTGGGCGAATCGACGCTGGCGCAGATCCTCGGAGACACCGCGAGGAAGTATCCCGACGCGATCGCCCTCGAAGACTCCGAGCGCTCACTCTCGTACGGGGAGCTGGAGCGTCGATCGAATCGGATCGCTCGATACCTCATGGACCTGGGCGTCGGCCCCGAGACACCGGTCGCACTGGCAGTTGCCCGATCGGTCGACTCCGTGCTCGCAGTCTGGTCGGTCACCAAAGCCGGTGGCGTTTTCGTCCCGGTCGATCCCCGTTATCCCGCAGATCGAGTTGCGCACATGCTCGCGGATTCGGGTGTGCGGATCGGAATTCGGTCCGCCGAGGTTGCGGCCGGTCCGGCAGCCGGTGGGAACGTCGCAGTCTGGATCGACCTCGGCGACGCGGACACGGTTGCAGAATGTGCCGCCTACTCCGACGCTGCCATCGACGACGCTGACAGAACAGCGTCGATCACTGCGGCGTCGGCTGCGTACGTCATCTACACCTCCGGCTCGACCGGAGTGCCGAAGGGCACCGTCGTCACTCACGCGGGTTTGGCCAATCTTGCTCGCGAACAACAGGATCGGTACCGGATCACCGCCGGGTCGCGAACTCTGCATTTTGCGTCACCGAGCTTCGACGGCGCCGTACTCGAGCTACTGCTCGCCGGTTCGACCGGCGCGACGATGGTGATCGCCCCTCCCGACATCTATGGAGGGGAGGCGTTGAGCGAGTTCCTCCGAAGCCACGAGGTCACTCATGCCTTCATTACTCCGGCTGCGCTGGCGACCGTCGATCCGGCGGGCGTGACGGCACTGGAATGCGTAGTCGTCGGCGGCGACGTGTGCACGCCGGAATTGGTCTCGAGCTGGGGCAACGGGCGCAGACTGCACAACGGATACGGTCCGACCGAAACCACTGTCATGGTTGCCATCAGTGACCCACTCTCACCGGGGGAGCCGATCACCATCGGCGGTCCCATCCGCGGAATCGACGCCGTGGTGCTCGACTCTCGGCTGCAACCGGTCCCGATCGGCGGCGTCGGCGAGCTGTACATCGGTGGGCCGGGCCTTGCACGTGGTTACCACCTTCGTCCCGCGCTGACGTCGGATCGGTTTGTCGCGCATCCGTACTCGACGCCCGGTGCCCGGATGTACAGAACCGGTGACCTGGTCCGCTGGACCAAGGACCTGACCCTTCGCTACGTGGGCCGCAGCGATCATCAGCTCAAGATCCGCGGGTTCCGCATCGAACTCGGCGAGATCGACGCTGCTCTGATGGATTCCCCCCTCGTCCAGTTCGCCACGACGATTCCCGTCGAATCCGCCGCGGGTACCACTCTGGCGTCGTACGTGTTGCTGAGCGGCGACGCTGATATCGAGTCGCTGTTCGTGGGACTCGCCGACACGCTGCCGCGCTACATGATTCCGTCGTCGATCACCCCGATCGACGCCATTCCGTTGACTCCGGTCGGCAAACTCGATCGCAGAGCGTTGCCGACGCCGATACCGCGCGAAATCCTCGGAACGGGCCGTGAACCCGAGGCCGGACTCGAACGAACCGTTGCCGACGTTTTTGCTTCACTGCTCGACGTACCCGAGGTCCGAGCTGGAGACAGCTTCTTCGATCTCGGGGGCAACTCGCTCGTCGCGACGCAGGTGTCCGCGCGGTTGAGCGCAGCGACGGGACTCACCGTGGACGTGCGCTCGATCTTCGAAGCACCGACCGTCGAAGCGCTCGCTGCACGTCTGGCGGCGAGCGCCGAAGCATCAGACGATCGACCTGCCCTGAGCGCCGGTGCTCGGCCGGACCGCCTACCGCTCTCCGCCGCGCAACAGCGCCTGTGGTTCGTCAATCGCTTCGACCCCCAGTCCGCGGTCTACAACATTCCGTTCGCGATCCGCATCACCGGAGACATCCACGGCGATGCACTCGAGGAGGCGCTTACGGACGTCATTGCACGCCATGAGGTGCTTCGAACGATCTACGTCGACAGCGCCGACGGCCCGAGCCAGGTCATCCGAGCGCTCTCCGACGTGCAGTTCTCCGTCGAGCGCTACTGCGGATCCGAAGGTGTCGACGTGGCGACGACGGAGTTCGCGGCGCGTGGGTTCGATCTCGGTTCGGATCTGCCGATTCGGGCCATGCTGGTGCGCGAGGACGCCGGCGCTCACGTACTGGTCGTCGTCATCCATCACATCGCCTTCGACGGCTGGTCCCTGACTCCCTTTGCGGCAGATTTCGTCGCGGCGTACTCCGCACGCGTCGTCGGAGACGCCCCGGTTTTCACACCGCTCGACGTGCAGTACGCCGACTACGCGGTGTGGCAGCAAGACTCGCTCGGACAGGTCGGCGACCAGGAGTCTCTGGCTGCCCGCGAACTGACCTTCTGGACCACTGCCATGGCTGGTGCCCCGGACGAGGTACTGCTACCGGTCGATCGCCCACGCGGATCTGTCTCCACGACCGCCGTCGGATCGGTGCCGATCGTCATCGACGCGGCGACCGGGGAGCGTCTCGCCGCCTTGGCGAGGCGCAGTGGCTCGACGCAGTTCATGGTCGTACACGCGATCCTGGCGGTTGTTCTCGCGCGTCTCGGTGCAACCGACGACGTGGTGGTCGGCACCCCGGTGGCAGGCCGCGGGCGACCCGAGCTGGATTCCCTGATCGGGATGTTCGTCAATTCGGTACCGCTTCGGACGCCGGTCGATCACCGAGCGTCGTTCACCTCCCTGCTCGAGGTCGTCCGTGAACGCGACCTTGCCGCCTTCGCGCACCCCGAGCTGCCCTTCGAGGTGCTGGTCGACGCCCTCGATCTCGACCGGTCCACTACGCGACACCCCCTGTTTCAGGTCATGCTGTCGTACCACCAGAATGTGGTCTCGCCGCAGGTCACGGTCCACGACGCGCATCTCGAAGCGCAAGCACTCGAACCGTCCGTCGCGAAGTTCGACCTCGAGTTCACCCTGCTGGCAGGCGATTCCGAGAAGACCGAGATCACCGGGTCGCTCAGGTTCGCCGAGGCGCTCTTCGACATTGCCACCGCGGAAACGATCGCCGCGCGTGTGCAGTCGGTGGCCCGCGCCGTCGCCGCAGATCCGGAGACCGCGATCGGCGACCTAGATTTCCTCAGCACCCTCGAGCGGGCGTCGCTGATGCCGGTACGAGGTCCGGCGTGGACAGCCTCGCGTACCTTGGCCGAAATATTGACGCGGACCGCCACCCGTTCAGGCGATTCGGTGGCCCTTCGATCCGGTGACACCACCGTGCTCTACCGAGATCTCTTCGCCCGTGCATCGGCGCTTGCCCGCCGTCTGACCACGGAAGGGATCGGTGCCGAAGACATTGTGGCGATCGCGATTCCGCGCTCGATCGACTCTATCGTCGCCTTGTGGGGCGTTTCCTTGACCGGCGCCGCGTTTGTTCCGGTCGATCCGCGATACCCCGCCGATCGCATTCTGCACATGCTCACCGACTCCGGAGCCACTCGCGGAGTGACGACGGAAGCGGTGATCGAATCACTGCCCCGCCCGGTTCCGTGGATGACAATGGACGACATCCACGGCGACGGTGTCGGGCAGCCGGTTCCGGCCGCGCCGATCCGAATCGACAACCTCGCCTACATCATCTACACCTCCGGATCGACAGGAAAGCCCAAGGGTGTCAGCGTCACTCACCGTGGCCTGAGCGCGTTGGCGGCCGAGCAGACGGCGCGTTACGGCATCTCGGCGCAGTCGCGGACGCTGCACTTCTCCTCACCGAGCTTCGACGCATCCATCCTCGAACTGCTGCTCGCAGTCGGTGAAGGCGCGACGATGGTGATCGCCTCTCCCGACGTTTACGGCGGCCAGGACCTCGCCGAATTGGTCACCGATCACCAGGTGACCCACGCGTTCATCACACCGGCAGCGCTGGCCTCGGTCGATCCCACCGGGCTGGACGTCTTGCAGTCGATCGTTGTCGGTGGCGAGGCATGCCCACCCGAACTGGTCCGTAAGTGGGCACCGGGTCGCCGATTGTTCAACGGCTACGGGCCGACGGAAACCACCGTCATGGTCTGCATCAGTGATGCCTTGAGCGTGGGGGAGACCGTGACCATCGGCGGGCCCGTCCGCGGCGTGTCCGCGGTAATTCTCGACGGCTCGGCTCAGCCGGTACCCGTCGGGGTCACCGGTGAGCTCTACATCGCCGGCCTGGGACTTGCCCGCGGCTACCTCGACCAACCCGCCTTGACGGCGACGCGATTCGTGGCAGCGCCGTTCGGCCCGGCCGGCACCCGCATGTACCGGACCGGTGACTTGGTTCGGTGGACGCCGCTCGGGACGATCGAATACGTTGGACGCTCCGATCACCAGGTGAAAGTGCGCGGATTCCGCATCGAACTGGGCGAGATCGACTCCGTCCTCAGCACTTACCCCGGCGTCGAGTTCGCGGTCACCGTGGGCGTCGACGCAGCTTCCGGTGAGACGATGTTGGCGTCGTACGTAGTGCTCGGTGCCGATGCGGTCGAGATGGACGAGCTGCTGAGCCATGCGCGCCGCTCACTGCCCGCCTTCATGGTGCCGTCGGCGATCACCCCGATCGATCACGTACCGCTGACCCCCGTCGGGAAGCTCGACCGATCGGCATTGCCGGCGCCGACACTGCGTTCGTCCGAGCGAAGTGTCGAGCCGCTGACGACCGCGACCGAACTCCAGGTTGCCGGCGTCGTGGCGGAACTGCTGGGTATCGAACAGATCAGTGCGTCGGACAGTTTCTTCGAACTCGGTGGCAACTCACTGCTCGCCACCAGACTGGCCCAGCGACTCGGCGAGTCGTTGGGCAGGCAGGTGCCTGTCCGAATGCTGTTCGAGCACCCCGAAATTCGGGAACTTGCCACCGCGCTCGACACATCCGCCGGGGCGAAGGCGCTTCCACCGATCACCGCCGTAGACCGCCCCGAGCGAATTCCGCTGTCCTACGCGCAAGCACGCATCTGGTTCCTCAACCAGATGGATCCCGGCTCACCCGCGTACAACGTCCCTGCTGCGATCTCCCTCGACGGTGCACTCGACGTGCCGGCCCTCGAAGCTGCGGTCCTCGACGTGATCGAAAGGCACGAAATCCTGCGCACGGTGTTCCCCGACTCCGACTCCGGTCCACACCAGGTGATCCAGGATGCATTCACCTCGCTCGAGTACGGAAATGCGGACACCCGTGAACCGGCAGAGCTCGCCAGAGAATTCGCGTCGCGTGGATTCGACATCACGACCCAAGCTCCCGTTCGCGCGCTCCTGCTCGAATCGACGCCGCAGCACCACACACTTGTCATCGTGATCCACCACATCGCGGCGGACGGATGGTCGATCGCGCCGTTGATGAAGGACGTGCTCACCGCCTACGTCGCGAGAAGTTCGGGACACGCTCCCGAGTTCACCCCGCTCGAAGTGCACTACGCGGACTTCGCCATCTGGCAGCGGGAAGCGCTGGGCTCGGTGAACGAATCCGAGAGCGTGCTCGGGGCACAGGCGTCGTACTGGCGGGAGACGTTGCGGGGCGCACCTGAATTGATCGACCTTCCGAGCGATCGAGCGCGTCCGCTCACCCAGTCGTTGAGCGGTGCCCACACCGCGGTCTCGCTTCCGGCGCACACCCGGATCGCGGTCGAGGCGGTTGCCGGAGCCAATGCGGCGACGCCGTTCATGGTGCTGCACGCTGCCTATGCCGTCCTGCTGTCCAGGCTGAGTCGAAGCACCGACATCGTGATCGGATCTCCGGTCGCCGGGCGAGGACACCGAGTTCTCGACGACCTCGTGGGAATGTTCGTGGGCACGGTGGGACTGCGCACGACGGTCGACCCCGGGTCGACGTTCGTCGACGTTCTGCGTACTGTCCGCTCCGTCGATCTCGACGCCTTCGCCCACGCGGACATTCCGTTCGAGCAGGTCGTGGACGTGGTGGCGCCGACCCGGAGCACCGACCGTCATCCGGTGTTCCAGACGATGATCTCGTTCCACGGCGCCCACCCGACGACGTGGGACCTGCCTGGACTTGCCGTTCGTGCCCACGAGATCACACCGGACATCGCCAAGTACGACCTGCAGTTCACCGTTGTCGAACAGACCGCGGAGGAAGGCGGCGGCTACGAGGCCTCCCTCACCTACGCGAAGGATCTCTTCGACACCGATACGGCGGAGTCGTTTGCAGTGATGCTGGAAACGATCGTCGAGACACTGACTGCCCAGCCCTCCGCCGTCGTCGGTGACGTGGATCTTGCGGGACGTCGCCTGCGTGCGTTGCCCGGACGTCCGGCCGGCGATGCTTTGACCTTGCCGGAGTTGCTGCTTCGCGGCGCTGCCGATCCGCACGCTGCGGCAATCGTCGACGTCGCCGCTTCCGTCTCGCTCACGTACGGCGAACTCGACCGACGCTCCGACGCTATGGCGTTTGCGTTGATCGCTCGCGGAATAGCGCCGGAAATGATTGTGGCACTGGCGCTTCCGAGGTCGGCCGACTATGTGATCGCGCTCTGGGCCGTAGCGAAAGTCGGCGGAGTGTTTCTTCCCGTGGATCCGGCGTACCCCGCCGAGCGGATCGAGCACATGCTCACCGACAGTGGAGCGGTACTCGGTATCACCAGGGGCGAGTATGCGGCCGGCCTTCCGGGCGTCACATCGTGGATCGAGTTGGATGCGATCGAATTCACCACCGAAATCGAGGCAGTCCATTCCGAGACACTGCCGGACGCGCCACTCGAGTTCGACAACCCGGCCTACTTGATCTACACCTCGGGCTCGACAGGAAAACCCAAGGGCGTGTTGGTCACTCATGCGGGACTGGCAGCGTTTGCCGACGAACAGCGGGAGCGTTTCGGCGTCACCGCGCACTCTCGCGCTCTGAGCTTCGCCTCGACGAGCTTCGACGCGTCGGTTCTCGAGCTCCTTCTGGCTTTCGGCGCCGGCGCAACGATGGTGATAGCGCCGCCGACAGTTCTCGGCGGTGTCGAATTGCACGAACTGCTCGACGAGCAGACGATCACCCATGCTTTCGTGACTCCAGCCGCCTTGGCGACTGTCGATCCCGCCGGGCTCGACCATCTCGAAGCCGTCGTCGTCGGCGGCGACGCCTGTTCCGCCGACCTCGTATCTCGGTGGGCACCGGGGCGCCGAATGTTCAACGCGTACGGCCCGACCGAGGCCACCGTCGCAGTCACCATCAGTGATTCGCTGGTCGCGGGGGAGCCCGTGACGATCGGCGGCCCGATCCGCGGCGTGGACGCGATGATTCTCGATTCCCGACTGCACTCGGTTCCCGGCCAGGTCGTCGGTGAGCTCTACGTCAGCGGCGACGGTCTCGCCCGCGGGTACCTCGGCAACCCCGCACTGACAGCCGCGCGCTTCGTCGCCGACCCGCATGGACCCGAAGGCGCTCGGATGTACCGCACCGGGGATCTTGTGCGCGAAGATCGCTCAGGGGCACTGATCTACCTCGGACGCGCAGACCACCAGGTCAAGATCCGAGGGTTCCGAATCGAACTCGGAGAAATCGACGCGGTGCTGGCAGCGGAAGCGTCCGTGCATTCGGCTGTCAGCGTCGTCGTCGGGGAGGGCGTCGACGCTCGGATCGTCGCGTACGTCGTCCCGGCACATGCGGACTTCGACGCCGCCGCGCTGCGCCGTCACGCAGGTATATCGCTGCCTGCGCACATGATCCCGTCCGCTGTTGTCGTGATCGGCGCAGTCCCGACCACACCGGCGGGCAAGCTCGATCGCAGCGCTCTGCCTGCTCCCAACTGGGAGTCGCCGAGTGGACGCAGTCCGGAAGGCAGCGACGAGATCGCGATCTGCGCTGCTTTCGCAGAGGTACTCGATCTGGCCGACGTAGACACGTACGCCGATTCGAGTTTCTTCGAACTCGGCGGCAACTCACTCATGGCAACGCGTTTGGTCGCTGCCATCAAAGAACGCACCAGCATGACCGTCCCCGTCGCGTGGATATTCTCCGACCCGACTCCGGAGGCATTGGCGCGCAGACTCTTCGAACTCGAGGCAACAGTTGTGACAAGTGACGCGGATACCTCCGCACTTGCGGTAGTCCTGCCACTACGTCCGGAAGGCCGCGCCGAGCCACTGTTCTGCATCCATCCGGCCATCGGATTGGCCTGGTGCTACGGAGCGCTCGATCGCTACGTCGACTCCAGCCGGCCGCTCTACGGCCTGCAGTCGCCGGTCCTGACGGACTCCGAATTTCGGGCGGAGCTGATCGAGGACTTCGCGGCGCGGTACGTCGAGGAAATTCGCGGAGTTCAGCCGCACGGTCCGTATCACCTGCTGGGGTGGTCGATCGGCGGATTGATCGCTCACGCGGCGGCGGTGCAGTTGCAAGCCGCGGGTGAGAGCGTCGCCGACCTGATTCTGCTCGACAGCTTCGTTCTCGAAGACCCGACGATGGCGGGCGCGCAGCCTTCTCTCGCCGAACTGATCGGCGGGTTGGGGATCTCGGTCCCGGACACCGGCGAGCGTGATCTGACATCCGAGGACGCCGAAGCGCTCTTGCGTGAAACCATCGGCGATCACCCTTTGGTCTCGAGCGATCGGATCGAGCGACTGTTCGAGGAATACTCCGCCGGCGCCGAACTGGCTCACCGATACCGCCCGGGCAAGTTCGTGGGCGATCTGCTGTTCTTCTCGGCACACGCCGACACCTTCGACCCGCTGCGAACCGCGTCGGCGTGGCGACCGTTCGTCTCCGGGGTGATCATCGACCGTCCGGTGCCCACGTCACACGCCGAAATGTTCACCGAGGCAGGTCTGGAGGCGATCGGACCCGTGATCAACCTTGCGGTCGGAACGGGTCGTCACGCGGCCCCGGACGTCGACGCAGAGTTGGACGCTCTGATCGAGGTCCAAGACGTGCGCGGCTGACTCAGGCTCGTTTCTTCCTCGGTGTGGTCGACTTCGACGAGCCGGCCTTGGAGGCGTTCGACTTCGCTTCGTCCACACTGCGCTGCAGTGCGGCAACCAGGTCGACCACCTCCGCATCGGTGCCCTCTTGGTCGACCTCGGCGGCGGGGATGACCTTCTTGCCGCCGTTCTCGATCATCTCGTCGAGCAACTGCCTCAGTTGGAGCTGGTAGTCGTCGGTGAACTCGGTCGGATCGAAATCGCCCGCCATGCTCTCGACGAGCGTCTGCGCCATCTTCAGTTCCTTCGCCTTCGGCTTCTCCACGTCGTCGAGGGAAGGGAACTCTGCTGCACGAACTTCGTCGGGCCACAGCAAGGTCTGGATCACCAGAACACCGTCGCGAGCGCGCATCGCGGCCAGGCGCGTCTTCTGTCGCAGGGTGAAATGCACCAGTGCCGTTCGATCACTCTCGGTGAGCACAGTCGAAAGCAGGACGTACGCCTTCGGCGACGCCGAATCGGGCTCGAGGAAGTAACTCTTCTCGAACAAGATCGGATCGATCTGATCGTTCGGCACGAATTCCAGCACCGGAATCTCGTGCTTCTCCGCAGCCGGGAGTTTGTTGAAGTCCTCGTCGCTCAAGATGACGCGCGATCCGTCTTCCGAGTCGTACGCCTTGTCGATGTCCGCGAACTGAACCGTGTTTCCGCACTCGGAACACACACGGTTGTACTTGATGCGGCCACCGTCTTTTGCATGGACCTGGTGAAATCGGATGTCGTGGTCCTCGGTCGCCGAGTACACCTTGACCGGGACGTTGACCAGACCGAAGGCTATCGAGCCTTTCCAAATCGAGCGCATGCCTCCCATGATGGTCGCCGCCGGCCGTTTGCGCGAGGCAAACGATCACGGTTGATCCCGAACCGTTGCGTGTGGATGGGTCGGTTCGGGGCGTATCGAGCGGGTATCCGCTTCGAGAACCCGACTCGCACACCTGGGGGGACGCTCCGATGAGAATCCGAACCTACCGTCGACGCGTCACCGCGGCGCTGGCGATTTCACTGGTTCCACTGCTGTTTGCGCCTTGGCCCGCGAACGCAGATCCGGCACGCACCGTAACCATCAGCGTCCACTCCGATGCGATGGGCCGCGACATTCCACTCGAGGTGATCCTCCCCGCCGACACGAGCGCCCCACGGCCTACGTTGTATCTGCTCAACGG
This sequence comes from Rhodococcus sp. RCBS9, assembly GCF_029457415.1. Taxonomy (NCBI): domain Bacteria; kingdom Bacillati; phylum Actinomycetota; class Actinomycetes; order Mycobacteriales; family Nocardiaceae; genus Rhodococcus; species Rhodococcus sp. RCBS9. The sequence goes on from NZ_CP120422.1 coordinate 5,751,607, forward strand.
CGCCGGTGGTGGCGAGGACAGTGCAACGTGGGAAGGACGGACCGATGTCCTGGACTTCTTCGCCGACAAGAACGTCAACGTCGTGACGCCGCTGGAAGGAGCGTTCAGCTACTACACCGACTGGCAGAAAGACGATCCCGTACTCGGGCGCAACAAGTGGCAGACGTTCCTCACTCGCGAACTGCCGCCCGTCATCGATGCGCAGTTCGGTACCAACGGGGTCAACTCCATCGCGGCGATTTCGATGACGGCGACGTCGGTACTCAATCTCGCGATCTCGGCACCAGGCCTTTATCGGAGTGTCGGGGCCTACAGCGGGTGCGCGGAGACTTCCACCCAGCCGGGTCAGGACTATGTGCGGTTGGTGGTCGGCGCGCGGGGTGGCGCTGATCCGACAAACATGTGGGGACCGTTCGACGGTCCGGGGTGGCGCGAGAACGATCCGGTCGTGAACGCGGAGAAGTTGCGGGGGACCGCACTGTACGTTTCCACCGGATCCGGGCTGCCAGGTCCGCACGACAACCTTCAGGCACCCGATGTGAACGGAAATCCCGGAGCCCTCCTTAATCAGATCGTCGTCGGCGGCATCATCGAATCCGCGGTCAACGGGTGCACGCACGGCTTGGCGGACCGACTGAACGCACTGGGCATCCCCGCGACCTTCGACTTCAAGCCGACCGGAACCCACTCGTGGGGCTACTGGCAGGACGACCTACACAATTCCTGGCCGATGATCGCCGGCTCGATGGGAGCGCAGTAGTCGGTCCGGAGTGCTCACCTCAGAAACGGCGCGCGCATCAACGTCTTTCGGACGTGCCACGGTGACGATCGGAACAGGGTTGCCATCACCTTCGCCGTCGCGGACGCGTCCCGCCGATCGGACAGGTAGGACCGCTGAGCCTCGACCGGTAGATCGAAGAACGTGTCGAAGAATGTCGCGACCTCTCCCGAGCCGAGGGTGAGAAGTGCGTTCAGGCCAACGCGGCGAAGGGCAGACACCGCCTTGGCCGACCGCGGCCAGAGCGCCGCGTTGGGATCTCCACCGTCGGCGATTGCTTTGGCGACAGCGTCTGCCTCGGCGAGTGACGAGGCAACGCTGTATCCGGTTCCCGGATGCATCAGACCGCCTCGCCCGCCGAACCGGAGGACACCGTCGGGGAACGACTCCTTCGGGCCTTCGACTGCAAAACGGACTCGCTCGACCGGTGCGTCGTCGGGGACTTCGCAGCCCCGATTGCGAAGCCGGGTGCGCAGACGCGCTTCGAGTTCGCGGAGCCCCAACGCCGGCCGGCCGACGAGGCAGGTCTCCTCGAGGAGGACTCGCTCGTCATCGAGTGGGACCGCATAGAGGAACGACGGGGCGTCGGCGTCGGAGGCGCCGTTGTCTGTTCGCCAGTCCATGAACCAGGCTTCGCCTCCACCCAGAATCGGATCGGCCAGAGCGCGGTCGACGATCACTCCGAAGGCGGTCTGCTGGGCGGTTGTCACCGTCAGTTCGGTACCCCGGGCGTCGATGACGACGGAACCTGTCAGCTGCGATCCGTCCACGCACAGGACGGCGGTAGGTGACAGTGTTTGAGCACGCAAGGCTCTGAACTGTACGGATGTGCCCGAGAGAAATGATTGCAGTAAAGATGTATTCAATACGCAATATGTGCGATCAAGCGTTTTCTGTCTGCGGGTCCACACGCTCGGGCGTTCGATCCGGCTTGCGATCACATCGACCGGCAGCCACGACGGCAGCTCGTCAGCCCACGCCGAATAGGTCGGCGTCCACACCCGATGGGGATGCGGATCGACAACGACGACGGTGAGTTGCCGGGCGATACAGCGGGTGGCGAGTGCCCGCCCGGCCGGGCCGCCACCGACGATCACCACGTCGGCGGAGGAGTTGTCTGTGCTCACGACCGGCGCACTACATCGATCCCGTTGCGAGCAGACCGCCGTCGACCCGGACCGTTTCGCCCGTGATCCACGCCGCCGCGTCGGAGACGAGGAAGCCGACCAAGCCGGCAACGTCCTCGGGGGTGCCGAGCCGCTTCATCGGGTAGCCCGCCGACGCCTTGTCCTCGCCGGCAGCGACCAGGGCTGCCGCGAACTGCGTCTTGACGATCCCGGGAGCTACGGCGTTGACACGAATCTTCGGTCCCAGTTGCCAGGCCAGTTCTTCCGTCAGGCGGATGAGCGCAGCCTTCGACGCGCCGTACGCCGCGATGACGCCCGTCGACCGGATCCCGGCCACACTTGCCAGGTTCACGACGGCTCCACCGTGTTCGCCCATCCATGCCCGATGTGCTTGCTGGACGTAACCGAGGGCGGCAACCACATTCACGTCGAAGATCTTGCGCACGGCGTCGAGGTCCGCTTCCATGAGCGAACCGAGGACGGGGTTGATTCCGGTGTTGTTGACCAGAATGTCGAGTGAACCGAATTCGGACACGGCGCGGTCGACGGCACCGGAGCGGGCTTCGGCATCGGCTGCGTTGCCCGCGAATGCGACGACCTTTCCGCCGTGCCCCAGAGCGGACAGCTCGGATGCGGCGGCCTCGAGGGGCTCCGGCTTGCGGGCTGTGATCAAGACGTCGGCACCGCGAGCGAGGAGTTCGGCGGCGACAGCTTTGCCGATTCCGCGACTTGCGCCGGTGACGATGGCGGCACGGCCTTCGAGGTCGCGAGGACGAGTGCTGTTTTCGCTAGTCATGTCCCGAACGTTAGCGGACTCACACGCTGCTGGTCGGAACGACCGTCAGGTCACGGTAAAATCGATAGTTCTTGTGTCTGTAGTCAGGCATTGTTTACCCGTATTCGTCGTTTTTCCTGAGGAGTTTGCTTGATTACCGCCACTGACCTCGAAGTTCGTGCCGGTGTCCGCACCCTTCTCACGGCTCCCGGGCCTTCGTTGCGCATCCAGCCGGGCGACCGGATCGGACTCGTCGGACGTAACGGAGCCGGAAAGACGACCACACTGCGCATCCTCGCCGGCGAAGGTGAGGCATATGCGGGAAGCGTCGTACGTACCGGTGAACTCGGATACCTCCCGCAGGACCCCAAAGAGGGCGACCTGAGCGTCCTCGCCAAGGACCGGGTTCTCTCCGCACGTGGCCTCGACACGATGCTCCGCGAGATGGAGAAGCAGCAGATTCTGATGGGCGAGGTGCTCGATCAGGAATCGCAGGACCGCGCGGTCAAGAAGTACGGTCAGCTCGAGGATCGGTTCTCGGCCCTCGGCGGATACGAAGCCGAGAGTGAAGCTGCACGCATCACCAGCAGCCTCGGTCTCGAAGACCGCATTCTCGGGCAGCCGCTCAGCACGCTGTCCGGCGGTCAGCGTCGTCGCGTCGAATTGGCGCGCATCCTCTTCGCCGCCTCCGACGGCAGCGGTGCCCGCTCGGACACGACTCTGCTGCTCGACGAGCCCACCAACCACCTCGACGCCGACTCCATCACCTGGCTGCGTGGCTTCCTCCAGAACCACGAGGGTGGACTGGTGGTCATCAGCCACGACGTCGACCTGCTCAACGACGTCGTCAACCGCGTGTGGTTCCTCGATGCCGTCCGCGGTGAGGCCGACGTCTACAACATGAACTGGAAGAAGTACCTCGACGCTCGTGCCACGGACGAGCAGCGTCGTCGCCGTGAGCGCGCCAACGCCGAGAAGAAGGCCGGTGCGCTGCGGATTCAGGCCGCCAAGATGGGCGCAAAGGCAACCAAGGCCGTCGCGGCTCAGAACATGGCCAAGCGAGCCGACAAATTGATGGCGAACCTCGATGCCGAACGTGTCTCGGACAAGGTTGCGCGGATTCGTTTCCCCGAACCCGCCGCTTGTGGCAAGACTCCGCTGATGGGCAAGAACCTCACCAAGGTGTACGGCTCGCTCGAGATCTTCACCGGTGTCGATCTCGCGATCGATCGTGGGTCTCGTGTGGTTATCCTCGGACTCAACGGTGCAGGTAAGACCACACTGCTCCGCATCCTCGCGGGCGCGGAGAAAGCGGACGCTGGTGAGCTGATCGCCGGTCACGGACTCAAGGTCGGCTACTTCGCTCAGGAGCACGACACCCTCGACGACGACGCGTCCGTGTGGGAGAACATCCGCCACGCCGCGCCGGACACAGGGGAGCAGGAACTGCGTTCTCTGCTCGGTGCCTTCATGTTCACCGGCCCACAGCTCGAACAGCCGGCCGGAACGCTCTCGGGTGGTGAAAAGACGCGTCTGGCTCTGGCCGGACTGGTGTCGTCCGCTGCCAACGTTCTGCTTCTCGACGAGCCCACCAACAACCTGGACCCGATCTCACGCGAGCAGGTGCTCGACGCGCTCCGCAGCTACACCGGTGCCGTCGTCCTGGTCACCCACGATCCGGGCGCTGCCGAGGCCCTCAACCCCGAGCGAGTCATCCTCCTGCCCGACGGCAACGAGGACCACTGGTCGCAGGAGTACCTCGAGCTGATCCAGCTCGCCTAAACCCCTGTGCGCCTTTTTGGTAGTGGGAACTACCAAAAAGGCGCACAGGGGCGAAGCCCCTCAATCTCTCCGCCGCACCGATTCCTCGACCAGATCGAGAACCGCTGACAGGTTGTCGACGCCGTGGCCGGAGGCGATTCTCGCGACCAGGCCGTCCATCACCAGATCCAGGTATCCGATCAGAATTTCGGTGGGGACGTCGTCACGGAGCCGACCGGCCGATTTCTGTCTGGCGAGGCGCGCACTGGTCGCTTCCGTCAGTTCTACGGAGCGCTGCGACCACTTCTCGCGGAAATCGGCGTCGTTGCGCAGTCGACGCGCTATCTCCAGTCGCGTTCCCAGCCAATCGAATTGGTCGGGCTGCGCGAGCATGTCCCGCATGACCTGGACGAGGCCCTCTTCGGCGACGACATCTGCCATCCGGCTCGCATCCTCGCTTGCGAGAGCGAGGAACAGGCCGTCCTTGTCCTTGAAGTGATGGAAGATCGCTCCGCGGGACAAACCGGTGACTTCTTCGAGACGGCGAACTGTGGCGCCGTCGTAGCCGTATTCCGCAAAGCAGCGGCGGGCGCCGTCAAGGATCTGACTGCGCCGTGCCGCGAGATGGTCTTCACTGACCTTGGGCACGGGCATCCCTCCTTTGTCGGGTTGCCTGTGAGCACTTTCGGCCGTAGGCGCTGAATGTCGACTCAGTGCACAAAGCGCTCACGACCACCGATGAAACCTGGTTCGCCTTCCGGCGAAAGTGGTCGTGAGCGCTTTGTGACCCGTCAGGGGCCGAAAGTGCTCACAGGCACGTAGTGCCTACTAGCCGCGGATCATGTTGCGAAGCACGTACTGCAGGATGCCGCCGTTGCGGTAGTAATCCGCTTCGCCGGGGGTATCGATGCGCACGACTGCGTCGAACACGACCTTCTCGCCGTTCTCGCGCGTCGCCGTGACCTTCATGGTCTTCGGGGTGACGCCCTCGTTGAGCTTCTCGACACCTTCGATGTCGAAGGTCTCGGTGCCGTCGAGCTTGAGCGAACCTGCGGACTCGCCGACCGGGAACTGCAGCGGGACAACGCCCATGCCGATCAGGTTGGAGCGGTGGATGCGCTCGAACGACTCGGTGATGACGGCCTTGACGCCGAGCAGGCTGGTGCCCTTGGCTGCCCAGTCACGCGAGGATCCGGAACCGTACTCCTTGCCGCCCAGGACGACCAGCGGGATGCCGGCTGCCTGGTAGTTCTGCGACGCGTCGTAGATGAATGCCTGCGGTGCGCCTTCCTGCGTGAAGTCGCGGGTGTAACCACCCGAGACGTCGTCGAGGAGCTGGTTGCGCAGACGGATGTTCGCGAACGTTCCGCGAATCATGACCTCGTGGTTACCGCGACGCGAGCCGAGCGAGTTGTAATCCGCACGCTCGACGCCATGGGAGTCGAGGTACTGCGCAGCGGGGGTGCCGACCTTGATCGGACCTGCCGGGCTGATGTGGTCGGTGGTGACCGAGTCGCCGAGCAGTGCGAGGACGCGAGCGCCCTTGATGTCCTTGACCGGAGCCGGATCCATCGTCATGCCGTCGAAGTAAGGTGGCTTCCGCACGTAGGTGGAGTTCTCGTCCCACTCGAAGGTGTCACCCTTCGGGGTTTCGAGGTTCTGCCAGCGGCTGTCGCCCGCAAAGATGGTTGCGTACGACTTGCGGAACATGTCCTGGTCGATCGAGGACTTGATGGTCTCTTCGATTTCCTGCGTGGACGGCCAGATGTCCTTGAGGTAGACGGGGTTTCCGTCGGTGTCGTTACCGAGCGAATCGGTCTCGAAGTCGAAGTCCATGGTTCCGGCGAGGCCGTAGGCAATCACGAGCGGCGGGGAAGCCAGGTAGTTCATCTTGACGTCGGGGGAGATACGTCCCTCGAAGTTACGGTTACCCGACAGCACCGCGGTGACCGAGAGGTCGTTGTCGTTGATGGCCTTCGAGACTGCCTCGGGCAGCGGTCCGGTGTTACCGATGCACGTGGTGCAGCCGTAACCGCCGAGGTAGTAACCGAGCTTCTCGAGGTACGGCCACAGGCCGGCCTTCTCGTAGTAATCGGTGACGACCTGCGAACCGGGAGCCATGTTGGTCTTGACCCACGGCTTGGTGGCGAGGCCCTTCTCGACGGCGTTGCGTGCGAGCAGTGCAGCACCGAGCATGACCGACGGGTTGGACGTGTTGGTGCAGGAGGTGATACCTGCAACGACGACGGCGCCGTGGTCGAGAACGAACTCACCGGCGTCGGACTTGACGACGACCGGCTTGCTCGGACGGCCTTCTGCACCGTTGGCAGCAGAGAGAACGTCGACCGCTCCGTCGTCGGCAAACGACAGAACCGCGGGATCGGAAGCCGGGAAGGACTCTTCGACGGCCTCGTCGAGCTGAGTGTGCTCGGTCGGGTGGTTCTCTTCCACGTAGTTGTGGATGTCCTTGCGGAACGCAGTCTTGGACTCCGACAACAGGATTCGGTCCTGCGGGCGCTTCGGGCCGGCGATCGAGGGAACAACGGTTCCCAGATCCAGCTCGATGTACTCCGAGAAGACGGGTTCCTTGTCGGGGTTGTGCCACAGGCCCTGTTCCTTGGCGTACGCCTCGACGAGAGCGAGCTGCTCGTCGCTGCGGCCGGTGAGGCGCAGGTATTCGATGGTCTCGGCATCGATCGGGAAGATCGCTGCGGTGGAACCGAATTCGGGGCTCATGTTGCCCAGCGTCGCGCGGTTCGCGAGCGGAACCTCGGCAACACCGTTGCCGTAGAACTCGACGAACTTGCCGACGACGCCGTGCTTACGGAGCATCTCGGTGGCGGTGAGCACGACGTCGGTTGCGGTGACGCCGGGCTTGATCTCACCGGAGAGCTTGAATCCGACGACGCGGGGGATCAGCATGGAGACGGGCTGGCCGAGCATTGCTGCCTCGGCCTCGATGCCGCCGACGCCCCAGCCGAGCACGCCGAGGCCGTTGACCATCGTGGTGTGCGAGTCGGTGCCGACACAGGTGTCGGGGTATGCCTGTCCGTTACGCGACATGACGGTGGGTGCCAGGTACTCGATGTTGACCTGGTGAACGATGCCCATTCCCGGGGGGACGACCTTGAAGTCGTCGAATGCGCCCTGGCCCCAACGGAGGAACTGGTAACGCTCGCCGTTGCGCTCGTATTCGAGGTCGACGTTGCGCTCGAGTGCGTCGGCCTGGCCGAAGACGTCGAGGATGACCGAGTGGTCGATGACCATGTCGGCGGGGGAGAGCGGGTTGACCTTGTTCGGGTCGCCGCCGAGGGTGGTGACGGCCTCACGCATGGTGGCGAGGTCGACGATGCAAGGAACGCCGGTGAAGTCCTGCATGATCACGCGGGCAGGCGTGAACTGGATTTCGATGCTCGGCTCGGCTGAGGGATCCCAGCTTGCGATTGCGCGGATGTGATCCGCGGTGATGTTGGCGCCGTCTTCGGTGCGGAGAAGGTTCTCGGCGAGAACCTTCAAGGAATAGGGCAATTTCTCGGTGCCGGGGACGGCCGAGAGGCGGAAGATCTCGTAAGAGTTCTCACCGACCTCGAGGGTTCCCTTGGCTCCGAATGAATCGATACTGGTGCTCACGTCTGCTCCACTCGTCTATGAGGGTCGCTACCGACGGGGCTGTGTCGGCAGCTGAAGCGAGGTACTTCGGCCGGGAAGATTCTCCGTAGCTCACGCCAATCGCACAGTTCGCGTGAGAACTGTCCGAACATCGGAGCTGCAGTAGAACCTGTCCTGACCGGTGGTACCTCTTGGTCCAAGTCTAACAGTACGCTTGTCCTGTGAGAATTCAGGGCAAGTTGACCGAAACAATCTTCATGCAGACTGCGGGCCTGCGCAACGCAGGCTTGGCTGGGTGACCGCACCCACAGCTACCGCTCGGGCGGCACGCGCGGCGGTTGTGTGTGACGCCTGGTGGCAGTCGACCTGAAGTAGGGTGCATGCAGGCCCGTCGCGGGTCGGCCGCCGAAAAACGACCTCGGAAGAACTCCCCGCATCTCAGCGGTGGACGGAATCCGAACAGCACCCGGATGAGAGATGTCTGCTCCTACAAATCACGCTTTTGCGCCTGTGCACGTGAAGTCCCCGTTGCACGTCGCTGTTCCGTCGGACGTCGATCTCGACGACGTGCTCGCGGACATTTCGACGGACGGCGTCTCCGCCCCCGCGGATGATGTTGCGGGGCTGACCGCGGTGGTGACCGACGCTCGTGAACGTGGTGTCGACTTGAGCGTCGTAGTAGTCGACGCAAATCCGGGCCGGCCGTCCGATCTTCGAGACCTGGCCACGACGGTCGGCAAAACAGAAGGCGGAACGGTTCTCGTTCTGAGCCCTGACTGGATGGGTAGCTACAGCGATTCGATCAGTCGAGTGCAGCTCGAAACTGCACAGGACCGATCTTTCGGCGAAAGCGCAAGCGTGACCGCGGACCGCTTCTCGCACGAGATCGTGGCGCCAGGTCCGCCGTGGACGCTTTACACGGTCCTTGTCATCGCAGTGGTGGCGGTTATTGCCGGAATTACCTTTGCCGTCAAGTGGCGGCGAGAGCCAGAAAACGCGCAAACCAGACATATCGCCTCGACTTCGGAAACACCAGCACCATCCGACCACCGGGCCGATTCCGTCTGACCTTGGTCCTTTTGCGAGATTTTCAGTAACTCGTCGAAAACAGGTACTCACTGCTGTTTGCGGTGAGTACCTGCCCTTTTTGGTGCCTGCATGCCATTCGACCAGCTCAAATACCGTTTGTGTTATTTGTGGCTAAAGTTTCCAAAGAACGCTTGAGTGTCGTACGGTACAACTGGCACTTTTTGGGGAAGAAGTGTCGCAGACAGGCTGATGTTGTTCGACGCGTACTTGTCGGTTGCCTTGTTCTCGAGGTGTCGACGGTGGCGTTCGTACGACACGTCCAGGTCGACGAGCAGCTCTCGGGTTGTGGGCGACCGGTGCTTGGTCTGCGCATTCCCTCCCCGCACGGATCGGCGACCCAGCGGGCCGTGGCGTTACACGCGAGGGAGAGTTATTTGTGAGGCAAGTAACACGTGGCGGCGAGTCCCGTCGTGGTCCTTCCCGTAAATCGATGCGCCTGGCGCAACTGGTCATCGGATTCGGCGTCGTCGGATCCCTGATCGTCGGGACGCCGGCCATGTCCTCGGCCGTACCGCCACCGCCGCCGAATCCGAGTGACTCGGATATCGCCGCGGCAGATTCGCAGGTCTCGTCGAGCGTCGGCACCGTCAGCGCGCTCATCAATCAAGTCGCATCGGCAAACGAACAGTTGTCGGCACTCGACAACGAAGTTGCGATCAAGCGTGAAGACGTCAACAAGACTCTCGTGGATCTGCAGAACGCTCGCGGCGCCGCAGACTCCGCAGCGCAGGCCGTCGGAGTCACGAAACAAGCTCTGAAGGACGCGTCGGCGCAGATCGAGGTCGCTCAGACGGACTTCGACAAGTACGCACGCTCGAGCTACGTCAAGGGCACCAATACTGCGTCGATCTCGTCGTTCCTCGACGCCAAGGGTCCTGGCGACGTTCTCGACCGCGCCCAGGTCCTCAAGCTTCTCGCCAATACGCAGAGTGCAGTGCTCGACGGTCTCCAGCGAGCACGTACCGAGCAGGCGAACAAGGATTCCGCGACCCGCCAGGCCAAGCAGCAGGCCGATGCCGCCGCCGAGGTCGCCGCGCAGCTGAAGGATCTGGCGGAGCAGGCGATTCAGATCGCGCGCAACGCTCTCGATCAGCAGGTAGCCAAGAAGGCCGCGATCGAAGCCGAGCGCAACTCTGCCCAGGCTCAGCTCGACGCCGCCCGCAACGCCGTCGCCGGCTTGCAGGGTCAACGCCAGGCATACGCGACCTGGGACGAACAGCGCCGCGCCGAGGAAGCTCATCAGAAGGCTCTCGAAGCCGCTGCCAAGGAAGCGGCCGCTCAGGCCGCCGCCCGTGCCGCAGCCGACCAGGCAGCCAAGGATCGAGCTGCCGCACTGGCAGCAGCCCAGCGTCCGCACACCGCGGTCGAAGACCCGACTCCGACCGTCATCCCGGACGACGACACCTGGACTGACGAAGAAACAGGGACCGACGAGGAAACAGGCACGGACGAAGAGACCGGCACCGACGAGGAAACGGTCACGACGCCCAAGCCCACCACCCCGAAGCCGACGACGCCGAAACCCACCACTCCGAAGCCTTCCGTCACCGGAAGCGCTGCAATCGAATCCGTCATCGACCGCGGAATGTCTCAGCTAGGCGTGCAGTATGCCTGGGGCGGCGGCGACGAGAACGGTCCGACGCGAGGCATCCGTGACGGCGGCGTCGCTGACAGTTACGGCGACTTCAACAAGGTCGGGTTCGACTGCTCCGGCTTGATGATTTATGCCTTTGCCGGCATCGGGATCTCGCTGCCGCACTACACCGGCTACCAGTACACCGCAGGCACTCAGGTTCCGTCTTCGGAGATGAAGCGCGGCGACATGATCTTCTACGGCCCCAACGCCAGCCAACACGTGGCGCTCTACCTCGGTAACGGTCAGATGCTCGAGGCACCACAATCCGGTTCGAGTGTCATGGTCTCACCGGTTCGGTGGGGTGGAATGACGCCGTACGCCGTCCGACTGGTGTCCTGACCGTCAGAGGAAATGCCACTGACACCCGCATTGTCAGGGAAGTATCAAGTTCCCGACGTGGTGTTACGGCATCGAGCGCAACTACCTGGAATAGTTGACGGGGAACACGTTACTGTCGGTACTTTTCTAGGTGAAAGCGATGGATTCTTGGTGACCTCACGTGAAGATTCGGTCGGAACGGTCGACGTAAGCAAGGCGAGTGGAAGTGCGGACGGAGCAGCACCTTCCCTGGCAGCCGACGTTCAGACCTTGGAACGAGCGATTTACGAGGTCAAGCGAGTCATCGTCGGGCAGGACCGGCTTGTCGAGCGCATTCTCGTCGGACTTCTCGCCAAGGGGCACGTCCTCCTCGAAGGCGTACCCGGTGTCGCCAAGACGCTGGCCGTCGAGACTTTCGCGAAGGTCGTCGGCGGTTCGTTCTCCCGCGTCCAGTTCACCCCGGACTTGGTGCCCACCGACCTGATCGGCACGCGCATCTACCGTCAGGGCCGCGAGGAGTTCGACACCGAACTCGGCCCCGTCGTCGCCAACTTCGTGTTGGCCGACGAGATCAACCGTGCCCCGGCCAAGGTGCAGTCCGCGCTCCTCGAGGTGATGGCAGAACGCCACGTCTCGATCGGTGGCAAGCGGTACCACATGCCCGATCCGTTCCTGGTGATGGCGACGCAGAACCCCATCGAGAACGAGGGCGTCTATCCGCTCCCCGAAGCGCAGCGCGACCGCTTCCTGTTCAAGATCCTCGTCGATTACCCGACAGTGGAGGAAGAACGCGAAATCGTCTACCGGATGGGCGTCGCGGCTCCGGAGCCGCACCAGATCCTCGGTCCGGAGGAGTTGGTCAGGCTCCAACGCGTCGCCAGCAACGTCTTCGTTCACCACGCGCTCGTCGATTACGTTGTCCGGGTCATCGCCGCTACGCGTACGCCGCGTGAGGTCGGACTCGAGGACGTCGCAGGTTGGATCGCGTACGGCGCCTCACCCCGCGCGACGCTCGGCATCATCGCCGCGTCGCGGGCTCTCGCTCTCGTCCGCGGGCGCGACTACGTAGTGCCGCAGGACGTCATCGAGGTGATCCCGGACGTGTTGCGTCACCGCCTCGTTCTTTCCTACGACGCCATGGCCGACGAGGTGACTCCCGACGCCGTCATCGCCCGGGTGCTGCAGACCGTCGGACTGCCGCAGATCGCCGCGCGGCCGGTTCCTACCGTTCCCGGTCCGCCCCAGCAGGGCGCACCGCAGGCACCGCAGTTCAACGCACCGGGCACAGCTAACCCACAGGGCACAGCTAATCCGCAGGGCAACGGCGCGCCGATCGCGACCGCTGAGACGATGAGTCGCCCGCAGTGACCGAAGGCCGCGACGGTGGCCAGGCGACACCCGCCGGATCCACCGGTTCTCCGCCGTCGTTCCGATCCGGCGAGCTCAGCGACCCCAAACTCACCGCTGCGCTGCGCACCCTCGAGCTGACGGTTCGCCGTCGCCTCGACGGTGTGCTGCACGGCGATCATCTCGGCCTGATTCCCGGTCCGGGTTCGGAGCCGGGAGATGCCCGCGAGTATCAGCCGGGCGACGACGTGCGGCAGATGGACTGGTCCGTCACCGCACGGACGACGCACCCACACGTGCGTCAGTCTGTCGCAGATCGTGAGCTCGAGACGTGGCTCGTCATCGACTTGTCCGCAAGTCTCGACTTCGGGACCGCCGGATGCGAGAAGCGCGACCTGGTCGTCGCCGCAGCCGCGGCGATCACTCACCTGACCAGTTCGGGCGGTAACCGCGTCGGCGCCATCATCTCGACCGGCGCACAGACAACTCGAATTCCGGCCCGCGGTGGGCGAATTCACGCACAGGCGATGCTCCGCAAGATCGCGACGACTCCGCACGCGCCGGACGGGGTACGCGGTGATCTGGTCGGCGCGATCGAAGCGCTCAGACGCCCACAGCGTCGGCGCGGACTGGCGGTGGTCATCAGTGACTTCCTCGGACCGATCGACTGGGAACGCTCGCTGCGCGCCATTTCAGGACGGCACGACGTGCTCGGTGTCGAAGTGGTCGATCCGCGAGACCTCGAACTGCCCGACGTGGGCGACGTGGTGCTCCACGATCCCGAGTCCGGCCGGACCAGAGAATTCACCACGACGCCGCAATTGCGCGCCGACTTCGCCAGAGTCGCCGCCGAGCACCGCGTCGAGGTCAGGCAAGCTCTACGTCGTTGCGGCGCACCGCTCATGTCCCTGCACACCGATCGGGACTGGATCGCCGACGTCGTGAGATTCATCTCGGCACGCCGACACAGTTATGGTGCCGGCGCCGGAACTGGGGGCGTTCGTTCGTGAGTCTTTCTCAATTCACCGCACCGTGGTGGCTGCTGTTCCTCGCTGTCATCGCCGCGTTGGTGGTCGGTTACGTACTCGTGCAGAAGCAGCGAGCCAAGCACACACTTCGGTTCACGAACTTCGCACTGTTGGAGAAGGTCGCGCCTTCGCGGCCCGGGCGGTGGCGTCATATTCCGGCGATTCTGATGGTCATCGCATTGGTGTTCTTCACCGTCGCCCTTGCCGGTCCGACGGCAGACAAGAAGGTCCCGCGAAACCGTGCCACGGTGATCCTCGTGATCGACGTGTCGCTGTCGATGCAGGCCACCGACGTCGAGCCGACGCGATTGGCAGCAGCGCAGGAAGCTGCGAAGTCGTTCGCCGACGGTCTGACTCCCGGCATCAACCTCGGGTTGGTCGCATTTGCCGGAACGGCTTCGGTTCTGGTGTCGCCCACCACGAATCGTGACGCGACGAAGGTCGCCATCGACAACCTCAAGCTCAGTGAGCGAACGGCGACGGGCGAAGCGATCTTCACCTCGTTGCAGTCGATCGACACGCTGTCGGCTGTTCTCGGCGGCAGCGACCAGGCGCCACCGGCGCGCATCGTGTTGCTGTCCGACGGTAAGCAGACCGTTCCCGAGAACTCGGACGATCCGCGGGGCGGATTCACCGCTGCCCGTCAGGCCAAGGACAAGGGCGTTCCGATCTCGACCATTTCCTTCGGAACGACATACGGGCGAGTCGAGATCGAAGGAGACCGAATCCCCGTCCCGGTCGACGACGCGTCATTGAAGGAGATCGCCAACCTTTCCGGCGGAAGTTTCTTCACGGCATCGAGCCTCGAAGAACTGCGCCAGGTGTACGACACGCTCGAAGAGCAGATCGGTTTCGAGACGACACGAGGAGACGCGAGTCGACCGTGGTTGGTCCTCGGCGTCGTGTTCGCGACCGCTGGTCTGACGATTGCCCTGGTACGCAGGCAGCGTCTGCCCTGATCGAGAGCAGTTCCGAATTGTCCAAATACCGCTGGTACGCGGCCCGCAGAGAATTGATAGGTTGATCGCCATGTCTACCCCTCCCACGACAGTGGTTTCCGAACGGACCGTCACCACACCTCGCTCGGTGCTCGTCACCGGCGGTAACCGCGGAATCGGCTTGGCCGTCGCTCAGCGGCTCGCCGCAGACGGCCACAAGGTAGCCGTCACGCACCGCGGTTCCGGTGTCCCCGAAGGGTTGTTCGGCGTCGTGTGCGACGTCACCGACACCCAGTCGATCGACCGTGCGTTCAAAGAGGTCGAAGCGCACCAGGGGCCGGTCGAGGTCATCGTCGCCAATGCCGGCGTCACCGACGACACACTGATCATGCGAATGAGCGAAGAGCAGTTCACGAGCGTCGTCGACGCGAACCTCACCGGTACGTTCCGCCTCTCGAAGCGTGCGACCCGGTCGATGCTGCGCGCGCGTTTCGGACGGTTCATCTTCCTCGGCTCTGTGGTGGGTCTGGCAGGACAAGCCGGCCAGGTCAACTACGCCGCGTCCAAAGCAGGCATCGTCGGTATCGCTCGTTCCCTGACAAGGGAACTCGGCTCACGTTCGATCACCGCCAACGTCGTCGCTCCCGGGTTCATCGAGACCGACATGACGGCAGCACTGGGCGACGACGTCAAGGACAAGGCCACCGAGTTCATCCCGTTGCAGCGGACCGGAAAGCCGGAAGATGTTGCAGCAGTTGTCAGTTTCCTCGCCTCCGACGATTCGGCCTACGTCTCGGGTGCGGTCATCCCCGTCGACGGTGGACTCGGCATGGGGCACTGACCCGCTTTTCGTACACACACCTTTCTCGTACGTCTGAAATCAGGAGGACATCTCATGGGCGGCTTGCTCGAGGGTAAGACCATTCTTGTCACCGGCATCATCACCGATTCGTCGATCGCGTTCCACGTGGCCAAGGTCGCGCAGGAGCAGGGCGCGAAGGTACTGATCACCGGATTCGATCGTCTGCGCCTCATCGACCGCATCGCCCAGCGCCTGCCGCAGCCCGTGCCGCCGGCAATCTCGCTCAACGTCCAGAGCTCGGAGGATCTCGCCTCTCTCGCCGAGCGTGTGCGCGAGCTGGCTCCCGAGGGTATCGACGGCGTCGTCCACTCGATCGGCTTCGCTCCCCGCTCCTGCCTGGGAAGCCCGTTCATGGACGCGCCGTGGGAAGACGTGGCGGTCGCACTCGAGGTGTCCGCCTACTCGTACAGCGCACTGGCCAAGGCCTTGCTGCCGGTGCTCAACGACAACGCGTCCATCGTCGGAATGGACTTCGATCCGGCACGCGCAATGCCCTTCTACAACTGGATGGGTGTCTCCAAGGCAACCCTCGAGGCCGTCAATCGGTACGTGGCCAAAGAGGTCGGCGTCCGCGGCATCCGCTCGAACCTGGTGTCCTCCGGCCCGATCAAGACCCTGGCCGCCAAGGCCATTGCCGGCGACAGCACCGGTCCGGGCGCGGAGTTGGACAAGCTGAACACCGCATGGGACGGTGCTGCGCCCATCGGCTGGGACGTCGACGATCGCGAGCCGGTCGCCAAAACGGTCTGCACCGTTCTCTCGGATTGGTTGCCCGGCACGACCGCGTCGATCATCTACGTCGACGGCGGCTTCCACGCGATGGTCGGCTAGTAGCACCCCTTCTACTACGCAGGTGAGTACCCGGGTGACTCCCGCCGAACGGCATCGCGCAAGATTGAACTCATGACCGTAAGTATGGACATGCAGTTCGATGCTCTTCTCGTTTTGTCGTTCGGCGGTCCCGAAAAACCCGAAGACGTACGGCCGTTCCTCGAAAACGTCACGCGCGGTAGGGGAGTGCCACCGGAGCGGCTCGACGCCGTCGTCGAGCACTACATGCATTTCGGTGGAGTTTCGCCCATCAACGCGCTCAACCGAGACCTGATCGAACGGGTCGAAGGTGAGCTGGCAGCAGCCGGCGTGGATTTGCCCGTGTACTTCGGCAACCGCAACTGGCACCCGATGGTCGAAGACACCGTTGCCAAGATGCGCGAGGACGGTGTCCGCAACGCCGCCGTGTTCGCCACGTCGGCGTGGGGTGGTTACTCCGGATGTCGGCAGTACCACGAGGACATCGCCCGCGCCCGTGAGGCGGTCGGTGACGGCGCACCGACGCTGACAAAACTTCGCCAGTACTACGACCATCCGCTGGTCGTCGGCGCGTTCGCCGACGGTGTGCGCGCGGCCCGCGCAGAGTTGCCCGAACCGACTCGCGATACTGCGCGCCTGGTGTTCACCGCGCATTCGGTACCGAGTGCCGCAGACCGCAATGCAGGGCCGCCGGCAGAGGGCGGAAACCTCTACAGTCGACAGGTCGCCGAGGCCGCGAAGTTGGTTGCCGAGGCCGTCGGCGCCGAGGATTTCGATCTGGTGTGGCAGTCGCGATCAGGCCCGCCGCAGGTTCCGTGGCTGGACCCCGACATCTGTGATCACCTGGATACGTTGTCCGCCAAGGATGTTCGCGCCGTGATCGTGTGCCCCGTCGGTTTCGTCTCCGATCACCTCGAAGTGGTGTGGGACCTGGACACCGAGGCCAAGGACAAGGCAGCCGAACTCGGGATGGATTTCGTTCGGGCAGCAACGCCCGGCCGCGATCAGCGTTTTGCGCAGCTGGTGCCCACGCTCGTTCGGGAACTGACCGAGGCCGAGCAGCCACTGCGACTGGGGGTCGAGCCGCTGCTCGGCTCGACCACCAACGGTTTCTCGTGTGCGGTCAATTGCTGCGCGGCCGTTCAGCGTCCCCGCTGACGGTCCGGCGCTCAGGTGTTCGGATGCTTGAGCTTTCCGCAGGGCCCGGGAACGGTGGACGTGCTGCGCGAGGTGAGGAGCGTCTCGACGATCTGTCGATCCTCGGGGCTCAGTGACGGGTCTATGTAGTTGAGTTCGGGCGCGCCCAGTTCGCGGACTCGCCCGGCGAGGGTCGCGACAAACGAGACGCGTTCTTCGTCGTCGTCGTTGACGTCGTGGATCTGCAGCACCGACACCGGAAACTTGCGCAGCGTCACAGGCAGGAAGCGGGCGCCGAGCACATGGTCGACGTTGAATCCCGCCCACTGCCCCTGGTTGGCCTCCACGCATTCGGCGTCGGAGTGAATTGCGCTCTCGCCGATGTACTTACGTGCGGGCAGCATCTTCTTGGGTGCAAGTTCGGATGCGCCCTGCTGAAGGACGGGAAAGTCGCCGTCCGAGTACAACCAGGGCTGGTTGGCCATCTTGATCAACCGACCGGCGTCCAGATCCGGGAGATAGCGAGACTTGAGGAGAAACGCGACGCTGTCGACCGAGATGCCCAGCAGTTCTGCGGCCTTCTGTCGGCTCATCGCGAACGTCGGGGCATTCTTCGGGGCGATCTGGATCAAATTGACCATGCGAACTCCTGTAAGTGTTCAATTGTTGCGGGCTTGGTACAGCTGACATGACAATTCGCCGATTATCAACCTCTAGCTGATTTCCGACTTGTAGATGAGTCGGTTGTCACCATCCGAGTTCACGCAACCGGGGATCTCCGATCCCGAAGTGGTGGCCGATTTCGTGGATCACTGTTCGGCGAACTTGCTCGATCACCTCGTCTTCGGTGCTGCAGATCGCACAGATGGCCCTGCGGTAGATCGTGATGCGGTCGGGAAGGACGCCGGCGTACGTGGTGGTTCTCTTGGTCAGTGGGATGCCCTGATACAGCCCGAGTAGCCCCGGTTGTCCACCTTCGAGTTGAACGGTCACTGCGACATTGGCCATCTCCGCACCCAATTTCGGTGGCAGGCTGTCGAGCGCCCGCTTGACCATGTCCTCGAACTGGCTGTCGTCCACGTCGATCATCTGCCCATTGTGCGTGCGGGGGCGGGACCCGGGTGTGTCCATGTGGAAACAGTGCAGCTTACGGCTATGTTCATTGCGTGGCCGAAGACCTCTATCACCGTTACGAATTCACATTCATCGTTCAGATGCTGACAGTCTCGCAAGAGCAGGCGATCGAAGAGAGCTTGGGCGGAAGGGTCGAGGACCGACGCGGGCTGCAGCTGCTGACGCTCACCTCGGAAGGTATGCGAGCGGCGACAACGGCTATCACCGTGGTGGACCAGTTGGTGGCTGCAGGCGTGCGTCCCCAGCGGACACATCCCGATCTGGTGTCACGTCAGGACATTGCCGACCGTGCGGGGGTGACGCGGCAAGCTGTCGGGCAGTGGGTGCGAGGGGTCCGGCAGGCGGCTACGCCTTTCCCGATTCCGTACAACTCGGTTGCCGGGGGGATCTGGTTCTGGGGCGACGTCCTGGATTGGTTGCGCCGTCAGGGGTACAGCCAGGACACCGGTTTGCGCTACCCGACGCTGGATGAACATATTCGCATCGACCGCCATATCGCGATCAATCACAAGTCTGTGGGTTGATCGATCAAACGGTTTGCTTGAAAATAGCTATTGAAACAAACCGATGGTAGGTATAAAGTCCCTAAATACCTCAATCAATCTATCGGTGCGTCGGTCCTGCTCTGGGGGGAGTCTGGTCTGCGCTGCAGATACCCGAGCATGCGAGCAGGAATTCATGGTTTCGACCCCCGAAGTACGACCGATGCCCAAATCGGCCGCGCTCACGACTTCTGTGGCTATTTCCAGCGATGTAGCAACGGCTAAGCTACGTGAAGGTGTATCGGGCAGGGGCCGTCTGCGAGCGGCGACGGCGGCGCTGTTCAGGCGCTCACGCCCACGTACGACCTTCGCGCCACCGTTGAGCGTGCTTCTTCTCGTCACCTCCGACAACGGTCTCTCGCAGCGGGCCGGTCTTGTTCTTCGCGAGGCGGGACACCAAGTCCGTACAGCCGTCGTCGCCGACGCGGACGCAGTGCTGGCCGCGACTTCTTCGGGAGATTTTGACCTCGTCATCTGCCCGTTTTTGAAAGCCTATGTCCCGGAATCTGTTTGGCAGCGGTGGACGACGATCATCATCCATCCCGGCCCGCCCGGAGATCGCGGGCCGTCGTCGCTGGACTGGGCGATAACCGATGGCGAACCGATCTGGGGTGTCACGGCATTGCAGGCCGCTGAGGAACTCGACGCCGGGCCGGTGTGGGCCTGGCGGACGTTCGAACTCCGGAACGGGGCAACCAAATCCTCGGTATACAACGAGGAAGTCACCGACGCGGCGATGGAGTGCATTACGGAGGTCGTCGAACATTTCCGTACTCCTGACTTCCAGGCGATCCCATCGGACCTAGTTGCGCGGCCCGTGGCTTCGACCCGATCGAGGCCCAGCATGAAACAGGCCGATCGCGTTTTCAGCTGGGAGCAAGACGCGTCGAGCATCGTCCGCGCCGTCAACGCCGCCGACGGGTTTCCCGGCGTCGCCGTTCAGTTGGGGCTCGACCGGGTCTACGTCTACGACGCTCACCTCGATACCCACGTCGATGCAGCGCCCGGCACCATCGTCGAGTACTTCGACCAGGCAATACGTGTTGCCACCGGTGCGGGCTCCGTTTGGATCGGACATGCGCGGCTCGTCGGCGCCGGCAATGTCAAACTTCCGTCGACCGCGGTCGTACGTCCGGACGTGTTCGTTCCACAGGTCTGGGAGAGTCGTTACCCCGAGACCGACTATCACCGCGACGGCGAAATCGGATATATCTCGTTCCGCTTCTACAACGGTGCGATGAGTACGAAGCAATGCGCGCGACTGGCCTCCAGGCTCCGCTGGGCGATCGCGCAGGACACCAAGATCCTTGTCCTGACGGGTGACTACGACAGATTCAGCAACGGTATCCACCTCAACGTCATCGAGGCCGCGTCGGATCAAGCCGGGGAAGCGTGGGCCAACATCAAGGCCATCAACGAGATCGCGAAAGCGATCGTCACCTGTACGGAACAGGTTGTGGTGGCGGCATTCACAGGCAACGCCGGTGCCGGCGGGGTCATGCTCCCGCTTGGAGCCGACGTAGTCGTGGCCAGGGACGGTGTGGTTCTCAATCCTCATTACGCCACGATGGGCCTGTTCGGCTCGGAACTGCACACGTACACACTTCCGGCTCGGGTCGGCGAGCAGCAGGCCCGCAGTCTGCTGGCCGAGTGCAGTGCGATCGGCATCCGTCGAGCCTTGGACATCGGACTTGTCGACGCGATCGGCCCCAGGCGGCCGGATCTGTTCGAGGCGTGGTTGCGCGAGGTCGCCACCGACTTGCTCGAAGGAGATCGGCTGGAATCGATGCTGGAGCGCAAACGTCTTCGACTGGAACGTGATCCGGTGGAGCCCTTCGAGGAGCGTGAGCTCGAAGAGATGAAGATCGACATGTTCGGTGACCGCAACGGGTTTGCCGAGAAACGCCGGAACTTCGTGCTCAAGCTCTGATCGACACGCTGTTCGCCGACGCGACACGGGCAGTGCGAACAACGTCCCACAGTCGTCGCAGCAGGTCGTCACGCCTCTGCGCAGTGGACACGCTCGGGGCCTGATTGGTCGATATCGACGCAGCCACGGTGAGAATGGCTGCCACGTTGTCGGCGGTGTCGATCACCTGTAAATGCCGAGGTGACAGTGTCGACGGCCAGCGGTGTCCGGCCTGGGCCTGCAGGGCTTCGGCGACCAGCGTACGAGCGTCGTTTCCAGGCATTCCGGTGGCTACGGTCGGAAGCCCGCCGAGCACCTCGGCTGCGTCCCGAACAGCTTGGCGCAGTTCGTATTCGGCTTCGCGGAGTCCGATCGATTCGGCGCTGCCCGCCACAGTGGGAATGGAGAAGACCGTCCATCGCAGGACGTCCGGGCCTTCCTTCGACGGCACGAGTCCGACTCCCGGCTTGCCGACGGCGCCGATCTGTAACCCTTCACCCGTTGCGATCGCAGCGCGCGCGAACTCGGTCCCGGTGGGCAGACCACGTACATCACCGGCCGTGGGAAGGACCAGGCGGACCTCGGCAGCCTCCGAGCGCGCGATTCTGAGCAGGGTGGGCACACCGGAAGCCGTGACTCCCGGCCATTCGAGATCGTGGCGGACCGCGGTTTCCGCATCGGCGGCGCCGATCAGGTGCATCGGTGCCCACGCGGCAAGGGCGTCGATGACGTCGTCCGGCGCAGCGTCGCCGGCGAGCCATGACGCTGCCCACACGGTGAGGGTTGCGCTGGGAGAACTCATGACCGTGAAGTTTAGTTCGGCGTGGCGACATGCGCGGCCCCGGCGTTGTGACCTAGCGTGATCCGGCGTGAGCGGTGGCAACGGATACGGTGACATTTTTGCGGGTCATACCCGCAAACAGAAGCGCGTGACGCCTGAAGTGGCAGCCGAGCGTGATCTTGTCGTCGAGGATGCGGCGACGGGATTCTGCGGTGCGGTAGTCGGTTTCGAGCGCACGTACGACGGCGATTTCGTGCGACTCGAGGACGGTCGTTCCCGAACGCGGTTGTTCGCGATGCGCGAGGCGGCCTTCCTCATCGACGGCGCACCGGTCACCCTCGTACGCCCGGCCCCCAAGCCCGTGTCCACCAAACCCGCACGGTCGGCTTCGGGTTCGACGCGAGTCGAAGGCTTACGCGCCCGCACGGCACTGCCCAGCCGGATCTGGGTGGAGGGAGTACACGATGCTGCCCTCGTCGAGCGGGTGTGGGGTCACGATCTTCGCGTCGAAGGTGTTGTCGTCGAACATCTCGAAGGACTCGACAATCTGGGGGAGCGGCTTGCCGAATTCGGGGCTGGTCCCGGCCGCCGCGTCGGGGTCCTGGTCGACCACCTGGTCACCGGTTCCAAGGAAACCCAACTGACTCAGGGCCTCGGCCCGGACGTGTTGGTGACCGGGCACCCGTACATCGACGTGTGGGAGGCTGTTCGTCCCAAATCTGTCGGAATCGCCTCCTGGCCGAAGATTCCACGCGGCGAGGATTGGAAGACGGGAATCTGCCGCGAACTGGGCTGGGGGACACCTCAGGAGGGCTGGCGGCGGGTCTACAACTCGGTCGAGAGCTTCCGCGATCTGGAAGCTCCTTTGATCGGTGCAGTCGAACAACTTGTCGATTTCGTTACCGAGCCGAACTGACGTAGCGGCGGCCTGGGTCACACATTCTGGTTAGATGGTGTTGTGGCTGCACTTATTTGGCTGATCGGAGCACTGGTGCTCGCCGGGGCCGAAGCGCTGGTGGGGGATTTCTTCCTGCTGATGCTCGCCGGTGGGGCGCTCGCTACTGCCGGTGTCAGTGCTGTCACCGACTTCCCGGTGTGGGTCGACGCCGTCATGTTCGGAGTGTTCTCCGCCGCCCTCGTCCTGGGCGTGCGACCGATCATGTTGCGTCGCTTCGGTAGTCCGCCGCCGACCCCGACCGGAATACAGGCACTCGAAGGTAAGCACGCTCTGGTTCTGGAAGAAGTGGGCGAGCATTCCGGGCAGGTCAAGTTGGACGGCGAGGTGTGGACTGCCAGGCCGTACGACACCACCGAGGTGTACCCGCCGGGCACCAAGGTGACGGTGATGGAAATCAACGGCGCAACAGCAGTCGTCTGGAGGGGACCTTAATGGCAGCACTCATAGTGCTCGGTGTGTTGGTGCTATTCGTGATCTTGGTGGTCGCGAAGTCGGTAGCACTGGTACCGCAGGCAGAAGCCGCGGTGATCGAGCGGCTCGGTAGGTATTCGAAGACGGTGTCCGGGCAGCTCACGTTCTTGATCCCGTTCGCCGATCGTGTGCGCGCCAAGGTGGATCTTCGTGAGCGTGTGGTCTCCTTCCCACCGCAGCCGGTGATCACCCAGGACAACCTGACACTGTCCATCGACACGGTGGTGTACTTCCAGGTCACCAATCCGCAAGCTGCGGTGTACGAGATCAGCAACTACATCGCTGCCGTCGAGCAGTTGGCGACCACCACGCTGCGAAACGTCGTCGGCGGAATGACCCTCGAAGAGACGCTTACCTCGCGTGATTCCATCAACGGTCAGCTTCGTGGTGTCCTCGACGAGGCGACCGGTCGCTGGGGCCTGCGAGTGGCCCGCGTCGAGCTCAAGAGCATCGATCCGCCGCCCTCGATCCAGGAGTCGATGGAAAAGCAGATGAAGGCGGACCGCGAGAAGCGCGCGATGATTCTGACGGCTGAAGGTCACCGCGAATCCGCTATCAAGACCGCCGAGGGTGCCAAGCAGAGCCAGATTCTTTCTGCCGAGGGAAACAAGCAGGCCTCGATCCTCAACGCCGAGGGTGAGCGTCAGTCCCAGATCCTTCGTGCTCAAGGTGACCGCGCGGCCAAGTACTTGCAGGCTCAAGGCGAGGCCAAGGCCATCGAGAAGGTTTTTGCTGCAATCAAGTCCGGTAAGCCGACTCCGGAATTGCTTGCATACCAGTATCTTCAGACGTTGCCGCAGATGGCGCAAGGCGATGCGAACAAGGTGTGGCTCGTACCCAGCGACTTCGGTGACGCGCTGAAGGGATTTGCCAAAACGCTTGGCGCGCAAGGGCAGGATGGCGTTTTCCGGTACGAGCCGCCGGCCGCCGAAGAGAATCTTCCCAATCCTGAGGACGATTCAGCCGAGGTGGCGGAGTGGTTCGAGACCAAATCCGATCCGGCTATCGCGGAAGCAGTGCGCGCTGCTGAAGTTGCTGCACGCACACCGGTCGAAGACCCGGCAGCTGCGGTCAGGCACCGCCGTGAGAGTGCGCCCGAGCAGCCTGGATTCGTAGATCCCGCGTTGCCACAGCAGGGCGAAAATCCTTGGCCGGGTCAGTTGCCGCTGCCGCCCGAGCGTGAAGATTTCCAGCAGAAGTACCCGTACCAGGGGCAGCCGCCCGAGGGTGGCCAGCGCCAGTAGACGCCTCTCGTAGCGAACGTTGATCGGGACGGGCACTCATCACCTACGTGATGAGTGCCCGTCCCGTTCCGCATACGGCGATCGCCCAGAGGACACTGACGAAGGTTCCCATGATGAACTGCTCGGACGCATGAGGTTCGCGAAGTTCCGGGTACCGCGCGAGCCCCTTGACTGCCAAGACGATCGCGATGCCTTCCGGCCAGGTTGCGAGAATCGATGCCGCCACCGCGAGCCGTTCGAGGATGCCGATCACACGTCCGCCGCGAAGAGGTCCGGCGTCCGGTGCCGGGCTCCCGTCCGGTTGGCGACGAGCGATCTTGAAGGTGGCAAGTACCAACGGTGCACCGGCCGTGGCGGCGGCAAGTACGCACAGGACAAGCGTCGCCCCGAGAGCGAAACCGGTGACCGGGGTCGTTCGGGTCGATGCCAGTGCGGCAACACCCAGCGCCGGAAGAGCCACCACGGACGACGCCCATTCGGGGACTTCGAGTCGACCACGACTGAGCGGTCCCAGTGCCGCTGCAACTGCTGGTGCCGCGGCGGCGACGGCGAGCGCGATCAACGCCAGAACGACCATGTATTCGAGCCCCCTGCTGTGTCGACGAGTTTGTACCGGTGCGAGCGTGAGCAGTCTAGGGCTGGAGTCTGACCAAAAGTCGTTCTGCGAGTCTGCGCCCGGCGAGTTCTGCGTGCCACCCGGCTGTCAGGAGTCGCTTGGACATGGCCTGTTTGGTGATTCCGAGGTGGGCCGCTGCGCTGACCTGAGTGAGTCCGCTGTCCATCAGGGCGATGGCTTCGCGTCCGTCCTTCGTCTGTCTCGTGACGATCGTTCCGAGCAAGGTGAACGCGGCATCGACATCTGCGGCGAGTTCGTCGCGTGAGCTATCCGCCGGCGCCTGTTCGACGGCAATTCTGGCCGGAGCTCGCTTGGCTCGCTCGACGGCGATCCGAGCAGCTTCGAATGCCGGTCCGCGTCCGGCCCGGGTCTGCCGTGGGAGAGGCTGCTCGACGGGACCGATCCCGATCCCGACACTCCAGTGCTCGCGCCGAATCAGCTCGAGTGCGACGAGGACGAGTAGCGCCGGATCGTCGGTCACCGCTTGAATCTCGTCGCCCGCTGTGCGCTCGAACGGCCGCAGGAGCCTGCAATCGGCCATGTCGTCGATGATGTCCCCGACGCGGTCGACATCCCGTCGGCTACCTCGCTGATCCACCGTCAGTACAAACATTAGTCAATGCTAGATAGTTGACTTTCAATAGTCAATCGTTTTGGGTTGACTCAATCAAATCAACCTCTTGGGGTGACCGTTGTCAACGATGGTTTCGCCCGGTGAAGGCTGACGGCGAGCGTCGAACACCAGACCGGCGATGCCGATCGCAATGCAGATCCCGGACAGAATCAGGAGACGAGGATCGGCTTCGCCGGAGAGCGCATCGCCCAGAACGACAATCCCAACAGTGCCGGGCAAGATGCCGACGACGGTGGCAAGGATGTAGGGCACGATCCGGATCGACGAAATGCCGCAGCAGTAGTTCACCACCGAGAAGGGGACAAACGCGATCAAGCGCAGAGACCCGACGGCCAGCCACCCCCGCTTTTCGATCCGCTCGTCCACCCGCCGGATCGTCGGACTCGAAATCCGTTGCCACACGACGTCGCGGCCGATGGCGCGGACCAGGTAGAGGGCCAGAACGGCGCTCACAGTCGTTGCCGCCACGGTAAGAGCGATGCCGGTCACCGAGCCGAAAAGAACCCCCGCGCTGAGCGTGAAGACGGTGCGCGGGAACGGCGCGACGGTGACTATCGAATGAACCAGGAAGAACACGAGGGGAAACGCCGGGCCAACCGAGTCCGCCCACTCTCGCACCTGGGACACCGTGGGATGTGGGGCGAGGAGGGCTGCGAGGAACAAAGCGAGCACTACCAGGACTATTGCGATCAATCTTCGGTCCAGCAGGCGTCCCATCACAGGTCACAAGGCTACCTGCGAACGGTGAACCGGGCCGACTGCCGACCCGCAATCGTGAGTCGAACATCGCCACGGGGGCGGGAAAGCGACGTGCTCCAGGCGACAATGAAACGGCGCTGTGACGAAAACCACTAGGCTTTCGGAGTGGCCTTCACCTGCAGTCCCGGCCAGTGAAACGAACTCGCGGGTAACCCGCAAACATGCTGAACAATCGCTAGGTAAGGGCCGGTTACACGTGCACGAACGACCGAATCCGCACGTCGCCCGGCCGGTCGGAAAGTGGCCACGAACAGCCCTGTGAAGAACATGACGTGATCCTCACGATATCTGGGCTCAACCGCGGGTTAGCATCACAGAACTAACGAACAAATCCGATTATCGGTAAAGCGCTCACGCAAAAAATGAGAGGGAGCGGACACAGTGTCATTAGCTTCAGAAGCCGAGGCTGTCGAGCAGGCGTACGCGGAGTGGCAGCGCTCCGTAGCCGGTGTGCTCGCCAAGTCCCGCAGAGTCGATGCGGCAGAACTGGGCCCCGAGCCACAGAAACTGCTCGAAACCGTCACCTACGACGGTGTCACTGTCGCACCGCTCTACAGCCCACGCGACGAGCGTCCCGAGCAGAGCTTGCCGGGCACGTTTCCGTACGTGCGTGGCGTCGACGCTCACCGTGATGTCAATGCCGGTTGGTTGGTTTCCGCTGCATTCGGAACCGCCTCGGCGGCCGAGACCAATCGCGCCATCCTGGACGCCCTCGAAAACGGAGTCAGCGCACTCTGGTTGAAGGTGGGCGCCGACGGCGTTCCGGTCACCGACCTCGCCGCTGCGCTCGAGGGCGTGCTTCTCGACCTCGCACCGCTCACGCTCGATGCAGGCGCAGCGACAAACGATGCAGCCCGAGCACTCATCTCACTCCTCGATGCACGCAGCGAAGCCGGCGACGGTGTCAGCGATCGCAGCAGTATCCGAGTTCACCTCGGTGCAGCACCGCTGACCAGTTCGTTCTCCGGCGCAGCCGACGTCGAATTTGCAGGCGCAGTCGAGTTGGCCGCCCTCGCCGCCGCTCGTGCGGAAACCGTGCACGCGATCACCGTGGACGGCACGGCCTTTCACAACGCGGGTGCCGGCGACGCCGAAGAACTCGGAGCCGCAATCGCCGCCGGCCTCGAGTACCTCCGTGCACTCACCGCCCAGAGCGGCCTGACCATCGGTGCTGCGTTGTCGCAGTTGGCTTTCCGCTACGCGGCAACCGACGATCAGTTCCAGACCATCGCGAAGTTCCGCGCCGCACGTCTCGTATGGGCACGCATCGCCCAGGTCTGCGGAGCTTCCGATTTTGGTGGAGCGCCGCAGCACGCAGTCACCTCCGCCGCGATGATGGCTCAGCGTGATCCCTGGGTGAACATGCTGCGCACGACCCTCGCTGCATTCGGCGCCGGCGTCGGCGGAGCAGATGCAGTGACTGTTCTTCCGTTCGACGTCGCCCTGGCCGACGGCACCCTCGGTGTCAGCAAGTCCTTCTCCTCGCGCATCGCGCGCAACACACAGCTGCTCCTGCTCGAGGAGTCGCACCTGGGCCGTGTCCTCGATCCGTCGGCCGGGTCTTGGTACGTCGAGGACCTGACACAGCAGATCGCCGCCACCGCGTGGGAGTTCTTCCAGGAAATCGAAGCAGCCGGCGGATATCTGGCGGCACTCGAAGCGGGAATCGTCTCCGGTCGCATCGCCGCTACCAAGGCCAAGCGCGACTCCGACATCGCACACCGCAAGACCACGGTCACCGGTGTCAACGAGTTCCCGAACCTCGGCGAAACGCCGCTGTCCGCCGAAGCCGTCGAGCCCGGCCAGTCCGTCGCCCGCTACGCAGCTGCATTCGAAGCGCTTCGTGACCGTTCGGACGCGTTCCTCGCCGCCGGCGGCGCCCGTCCCACTGCGCTTCTCGCGCCGCTGGGCTCGGTTGCAGAACACAACGTGCGCACCACGTTTGCGTCCAACCTGCTCGCTTCGGGTGGTATCGACGCAGTCAACCCCGGCCCGCTCGAGGTGGGCGCCGAGGCCATCTCCGCTGCAGTCAAGGCTTCCGGTGCCACCGTCGCCGTGCTGTGCGGCACGGACAAGCGCTACGGCGAGAGCGCCGCAGCGGCCGTCGCCGAACTTCGCGCCGCCGGCATCACCAAGGTGCTGCTCGCAGGACCGGAGAAGGCAGTCGCCGACGCGACCGGCGATTCTCGCCCGGACGGATTCCTCACCGCCCGCATCGACGCAGTGTCGGCTCTGACCGAACTGCTCGACTTCATCGAGACGGGAAGCTCCAAGTGACGACACGAGAGGTCAAGCACGTGATCGGCAGTTTCGCCGAGGTCCCACTCGAGGACCCGCAGTCTCCGGCACCCACACCGCCGTCGGTCGAGCAGGCCCAGGCGCTCATCGAAGAGGGCGCCAACGCCAACAACTACGCCGCCGAGCAGGTTGTCTGGTCCACCCCCGAAGGCATCGACGTCAAGCCGGTGTACACCGGTGCGGACCGCACGGCCGCCGCCGAGTCGGGTTACCCGCTCGACAGCTTCCCGGGCGCAGCGCCGTTCCTGCGTGGTCCGTACCCGACCATGTACGTGAACCAGCCGTGGACCATTCGCCAGTACGCCGGATTCTCCACTGCCGCGGAGTCGAATGCGTTCTACCGTCGTAACCTCGCGGCCGGTCAGAAGGGTCTCTCGGTCGCCTTCGACCTCGCCACACACCGCGGCTACGACTCCGATCATCCTCGCGTTGCCGGTGACGTCGGAATGGCCGGTGTCGCAATCGATTCCATCCTCGACATGCGTCAGCTCTTCGACGGAATCGACCTCTCGCAGGTCTCGGTCTCGATGACGATGAACGGCGCCGTGCTGCCGATTCTCGCGCTGTACGTCGCTGCGGCAGGCGAGCAAGGTGTCACTCCGGACAAGCTGGCCGGAACGATCCAGAACGACATCCTCAAAGAGTTCATGGTTCGTAACACCTACATCTATCCGCCGAAGCCCTCGATGCGGATCATCTCGGACATCTTCGCGTACTCCAGCGCGGAAATGCCGAAGTACAACTCCATCTCCATCTCGGGCTACCACATCCAGGAAGCCGGAGCGACGGCCGATCTGGAACTGGCGTACACCCTCGCCGACGGCGTCGAGTACATCCGCGCCGGCCTCGACGCCGGTATGGACATCGACAAGTTCGCACCTCGCCTGTCCTTCTTCTGGGCCATCGGCATGAACTTCTTCATGGAGGTCGCCAAGCTCCGCGCCGGACGCCTCCTGTGGGCCGAGCTTGTCGCCAAGTTCGATCCCAAGAGCGCGAAGTCTCTCTCGCTGCGTACCCACTCGCAGACCTCCGGCTGGTCCCTGACCGCGCAGGACGTCTTCAACAACGTTCCGCGTACCTGCGTCGAAGCCATGGCTGCCACCCAGGGCCACACTCAGTCCTTGCACACCAACGCACTCGACGAAGCGATCGCATTGCCGACGGACTTCTCCGCCCGCATCGCCCGTAACACCCAGTTGCTGCTGCAGCAGGAATCCGGCACCGTGCGTCCCATCGACCCGTGGGGTGGCTCGTACTACGTCGAGTGGCTCACCAACGAACTCGCCAACCGGGCTCGTAAGCACATCGAAGAGGTCGAGGAAGCCGGCGGAATGGCTCAGGCCATCAACGAAGGCATCCCGAAGCTGCGCATCGAGGAGGCTGCCGCCCGCACCCAGGCACGCATCGACTCCGGTCGGCAGCCGCTCGTCGGCGTCAACAAGTACGTTCCCGACGAGGTCGACACCATCGAAGTTCTCAAGGTCGAGAACTCCAAGGTCCGGAAGGAACAGCTCGAGAAGTTGGTTCGTCTTCGCGCGGAACGTGATCCGGAAGCCGTCGAGGCCGCACTGGCGAACCTTACTCGAGCTGCCGCATCCACCGAAGGCGGCATGGAGAACAACCTCCTCGCCCTCGCTGTCGTCGCCGCCCGCGCGATGGCTACCGTCGGCGAGATTTCCGACGCCCTCGAAAAGGTGTACGGACGCCACCAGGCCGAGATCCGCACCATCAGTGGTGTGTACCGCGACGAGGCAGGAACGGTGAGCAACATCAGCAAGGCGATGGAACTGGTCGAGAAGTTCGCCGATGACGAGGGACGTCGTCCCCGCATCCTCGTCGCGAAGATGGGCCAGGACGGTCACGACCGTGGCCAGAAGGTCATCTCCACGGCCTTCGCGGACATCGGATTCGACGTCGACGTCGGACCGCTGTTCCAGACCCCCGAAGAGGTCGCCAATCAGGCGGCCGACAACGACGTCCACGTAGTCGGTGTGTCGTCGTTGGCAGCCGGTCACCTCACCTTGGTGCCGGCGCTGCGGGAGGCTCTGGCTGCGGCCGGTCGTCCCGACATCATGATCGTCGTCGGCGGCGTCATTCCGCCCGGTGACTTCGACGAACTCTACGAGGCCGGCGCTGCTGCCATCTTCCCGCCCGGCACCGTCATCGCCGACGCTGCCAGCGGATTGTTGGAGAAGCTCTCCGCCCAACTGGGTCACGACAACAGCTGAGAAGGGGGTCACTGAAGATGGCACGTCAGCCCATCGACATTGATTCCCTCGCCGAGGCGGTGCGCGGAAATCAGCGTGCCGGCCTCGCTCGGGCGATCACCCTCGTCGAGTCCACTCGCGACGACCACCGGGCCCTCGCGCAGCAACTTCTACTGAAGTTGCTGCCGGAGGCCGGGGGAGCGCACCGGATCGGCATCACCGGAGTTCCCGGCGTCGGCAAGTCGACCTTCATCGACGCGCTCGGAATGTACTTGCTGAGCAAGGGACATCGGGTTGCGGTGTTGGCGGTCGATCCGTCGTCCACCCGCACCGGCGGCTCGATTCTCGGCGACAAGACACGCATGGCTCGGCTCACCGTCGAACCGAATGCGTACATCCGGCCGTCACCGACGTCCGGCACGCTCGGTGGTGTTGCCAAGGCAACCCGCGAGACCATCGTGCTTCTCGAAGCTGCCGGTTTCGACGTCATCCTGGTGGAAACGGTGGGTGTCGGCCAGTCCGAAGTCACTGTTGCCAACATGGTGGACTGCTTCACGTTCCTGACCCTCGCTCGTACCGGTGATCAGCTCCAGGGCATCAAGAAGGGTGTCCTCGAGCTCGCAGATCTGGTGGCGGTCAACAAGGCCGATGGCAAGCATGAGCGCGAGGCAAAGGGCGCTGCCCGTGAATTGGCGGGTGCGCTTCGCCTGATCTACCCGCACGACGCCATCTGGAAGCCGCCCGTCATCACGATGAGCGGTCTCGAAGGTGTCGGGCTGGACGAGTTCTGGGGAACTGTCACCAAACACCGTGAGGTGCTCACCGAAGCGGGACAGTTCGAGGAGAAGCGTCGCAAGCAACAGGTCGATTGGACCTGGACGATGGTCAACGATCAGCTGCTACGCAGGCTCTCGAGCAACGATCGGGTGCGTGCGATCCGGGCCGACGTCGAGCAGAGCGTGCGTGACGGTTCGCTGACGGCAGCGTTGGCGGCGGGGCGAATTCTCGACGCGTTCGACGGAAGCAACTAGCGCGGAAAGAACGAAATCCCGGGTATCCGAGCGCGGATACCCGGGATTTCTTCTGTGACGAGCTATCGTTCGCGTTTGACTGCAGGCTCGGTGAGTTCGGTCTCGACAGCGAGTTCGACTCCCGTGAAATCGCCTTCTGCCTCGGCCGGGGTGAGAGTGGACCGCTTCCACGCGTAGAACAGCAGCGCTGCCCACGCGCCGAGAATGGTCAGGTAACCGGCCACTGTGACCGCCCCGGTGATGTCGAAGGATTTGAACAGCTTCTGTGCGTTGGTCAACACGATGACGCCGCCCACCGCCGTTCCGAGCAAGGTTGCAGGTACGCGGCTGACCAGCCACGCCGCGAACGGAGCTGCGATGACACCGCCGAGCGCGAGACCGGCGACAACGAGGAGGTTTCCCGCCGACTCACGTCCCAATCCGACAAGGAATCCCAGCGACGCGGCTGACGCGACCAGAAACTCCGAGGCGCTGACCGAGCCGATCACGGTGCGCGGCGCGGTCTTTCCTCGTGAGAGCAGCGTGCTGGTGGTGATCGGACCCCAACCACCACCGCCGGATGCATCGATGAAACCACCGAACAGGCCGAGTGGGGACAGGAAACGTGCAGTGTGCGGGGTGGTACGAGCGTCCGCGACGGCCGGTGGGCGGACCGAAAAGCGTAGTGCCACATAGATACCGATGGCCAGCAGGATCGTCGCCGTGATGGGGACTGCCGCTTCGGTGGACAGACCCGAGAGCACAGTTGCGCCGATGAATGCACCGACTGCGCCGGGCACACCGAGCTTGGCGACGAGCTTCCAGTCGATGTTCTTGAACTTCCAATGCGACACACCCGAAGCGAGGGTGGTGCCGACCTCGGCCAGGTGAACAGCGGCGCTGGCCTGAGCCGGACCGAGGCCACCGATCATCAACAGAGTGGTTGCGGTGACACCGAAGGCCATACCGAGGGCGCCGTCGACGAGCTGGGCGCCGACGCCGACAAGGGTGAACAAAAGAAGGTTGAACATGAGAAGACAGACTCCGAGCGAAGAAGCGACAAAGTCAGGGGTGCAGGCAGCGAGAATCGCCGCTCAGCAACACGCCTGATCGAAGCATGCGCTACGACGAGTGGGCCAGAACGCCATCAATCCGAGCGCAAATGCCGGGGAGGCATCGTGGCTGGAAATCTGCACGTCAGGTCCTTTGTTCTCGTTCGTTGGTGTTCTGTCCATGCGAGCATAGCCGGTGACCGGCTCGGTCAACCCACGACGCGGGCGTAATTTCCCACTCGGTGGACAAGTCGATCGAAGAATTCCGCCGGATCGGTTCTGACCGCGATATCCGCGTTGGGCTCACGCTGCCAGTGCCCGACCCAGTCCGCGACCGTCGTTCCGATCAGCAGTGGACTCTCGGTTTCGACATCTACCGTTGCCGGTTTCAGCGTCGCCAGGCTCGGATCGAGCGCGACGGCAGCAGCGAAGGGATCATGCATGTGAGCAAGAAATCCCTGGTCGTATTCACGGTGGAATTCCATGTAGAACCGGATTGCGTCGGACATATGCCTGATCACGCTGTTGGACGCGGAACTGCGGACGTCGGGACCGTCGTCAGGCGAGATGATCTCTTCCGGGGTGCTCCCGGCAGCTTCGGCGAGCCGACGCACATGTTCGGGGAACATCTCGATGGATTCGGTGACGTTGAGGCCGCAGATGATCGGGCGCCGGTGCGCGGGTACGACGGAGAACGCGTCGAACACCTCCTTGGCGGCGTGCGGATCGACCGAGACGTTCCACTCCGCGGTCGGCGTCGTGTTGCCCGGATAGTTGAACGACCCACCCATCACTACCAGTCGCTTCAGCAGAGACGGCAGATCGGGTTCACGTCTGATCGCCAAGGCCAGGTTGGTGAGCGGCCCCGTCACCAGCCCGGTGAGTTGTCCGGGGTACTCCCGGACGAGATCCACCCAGAGGTCGGTGGCGGTTCGGACCGAGCGCTTGCGACCCGAATCGGGGAGGACCGCATGGCCGATTCCTTGCGGACCGTGTGTCTCCTCGGTGGTGCGCAACGGTATGACCAATGGCTCGCGGGCGCCGAGTGCAACCTCGATGTCCGGGGCGCCGCAGAGCGCAAGCCAGTTCAAGTTGTTGGCCGCGACCTGTTCCACCGGAACGTTGCCGGCGGTGCTCGCAATCCCCAGTATCTCGGCTTCGGGGCTGGCAAGGAGATAGAGAAGCGCCAACGAGTCGTCGATACCGGTGTCGACGTCGACGATGAGCTTGTGCATGTCACTCATCGGTGGCCACCAGGATCGTCGGGGAATGCAGGACGGGGAAGTTCACCGACCGAGCGATGAAGCACTTCGTGTGTGCGGGGCCGTGAAGCTCCTGGGCCTTCTCGACCATCGACGCCTCCGCGACCAACACCGTCGGATTCAACGTCACTTCGATGAACTGGCCGCCGCCATCGGATTCCTCGATCATGCTGCCGACCGGCTGATCGCTGTAGTCGAGAACGACGACCCCAGCGGCAGCTGCCAGCCCGAGGTACCAGAGCATGTGGCACTGGGCGAGGGAGGCAACGAGCAGTTCCTCGGGGTTCCATCGCTGCGCGTCACCGCGGAACGAGGGATCGGAGCTGCCGAGAAGTTCCGGCTTTCCGACCGCGGATATTGCATGATTGCGCGAATATCCCTGCGTGCTGGACGTTCCGGTTCCCAGATCGCCCGTCCACTGAAGGTCGAGTGTGTAGGTATGTGACTTCACAGGTCCATCTTGCCCTGAATGTGCCGGTCCCTCAGTGTGCCCACTCCGCGCGATCCGATCCCCACGGATGCGCCGGTTCGGGGTAGTCCTCGAACTCTGCCAGCGCGGGTCGTGCGGTGGTCACGTCGGCATGGTTGACAACAACATTCAGGCCGGGAGCCGTCGGCAGACCAGGATGGGCGGTTCGGCCGGGTGCGTCGAGAAGACGAGCGCCTGTGCTTGCCAGCGACACGTCGACGTCGCGGCCACGGCCGTCGTGCGAGCGCAGTGTCAACGCGTCGAGGATCCCCGCTGCCAGGAAGTATCCGGTCGAGTGGTCGAGTGCCTGCGCCGGAAGTGCGCCAGGGTTCTCACCACCCTCGAGGAACGAAATGCCGGACGCGGCCTGCACGATGCTGTCGAAGCCACGGCGATTCGCCCACGGACCTTCCCATCCCCATGCGCTGACGCGCCCGTGAATCAGGTGGGCGGGAAGATCCTGCCCGATGAGCGCTTCGAGTGCACCCGGCCGGTAGCCGGTGACCAGTACGTCTGCGGTTTCGAGGAGTTCTCGGAACGCTGCCGCTCCGGCCGAGGACTTCAGGTCGAGAAGCGCCGACCGCTTGCCCTGTCCACTGTCGAGGTGCTGCCATCCGATCTCGGGGATCGCCGGGGGATCGATCCGCAGAACGTCAGCGCCGACCAACGCCAGGGCACGCGTCGCGACCGGACCGGCGATGACGCGGGTCAGGTCGAGAACGCGTGGGCGCGTCGGATGCGTGCGGGGTTTTCCCTCGTCGCGTGCTCGGATGGATACCAGAGGCGCAGACCTCGCAGCTGCGCACTGCTCACTCAGGCGCCACTCGGTCTCGGTACGAACACGGACCGCGATGGCTCCGATCTCGGCGGCCTGCTGCTCGATCTCGATGGCGCTGAGTTCGGATATCCGTTGCGCCACTGCATCTTTGGGTGATCCATGATCGAGCGCGAGGACGGCGAGCAGGCGGTCGCGATGGTGCGGATAGTTGCCGTGCGTGCGGACCCAACCGTCGCGGGCGGCAAAGAACCCCGAGTGCTCGGAGAACCCGTTGATCGGCTCGCCGCCGATCCGGAACAGTCGGTCGCTCGAGAAGGACGCGGCGATGCGCTCGGGATCGAGGGTCCAGTGTCCGTCGCCCGGGCGGGTTGACCGATGAATCGCCGAGGCGAACGCCGCTACCGAGCCCGCAGCGAGGTCGAACACCGGCAAGTGCGCCGCAAGGAAGCCCGCCGCGTCCGGGCATTCGATGTGCCCGCGTCGGTCGTCGGTGTGCACCCCGACGTCACGCTGGTATTCGTCGAGATAGAACCCGTACCCGTGATCCATGCGACGCCTTTCGGCAGTTCAGTGGCCGAGAAGCTCCCGGCACTTCTCTGCCAGCGTATCGCGGAGCGGCGCAGCACGATCCGCCAACTGTTGTTGCTGACGCACGTATTCGGCGCGGCCCGCGGGAGTTTCGATACGAATGGGGGAGTACCCGTACTCGGCGAGGTCGTATGGGCTCGCGCGCATGTCGAGTTCACGGGCCAGGAGCGCGTGTTCGAAGCACCGCATCACCAGGTCGGAATCGACGAGTGGCAACAATTTGAAGCTCCACTTGTACAGGTCCATACCGGCGTGCAGGCAGCCCGGCTGTTCGTGATCGATCTGAGTTTCGCGTGCAAGTGGGAGCGAGTTCTTGGGGGCCGCGTCCGGTGTGAAGAACCGGAACGCGTCGTAGTGCGTGCATTTGAGTGGCAGGGATTCGACGACCGCGTCGGTACCGGCGAACCCGAGCCGAAGCGGCACCGACTGGTGACGGATTGCGTCCTCGCCGCCGCGATAGACCATCGCCCACTCGTGGAGGCCGAAACAACCCAGCACAGCGGGCCGCGCAGACGTCTGATTCAACAGATTCCACACGAATTCGACTGTGTGACGCCGACGCTCCAGTACTGAGGCCTCGACTGTCGCGGTACCCGAATCGTCGACGCGGTAGCCGGAGAAGGCTGCGTATTCGGCGGCGTTCTCGAGCGCGACTCCGTACCCGGGGTGCCAGCGGCGCAGTTGAGCGGGTTTGAAGTTGTAGTACGTGAAGAGGAAGTCGTGCACCGGGTGAGAGATACCGGCGCTACGACGCGCTCGGTGCGGCTCGACGAGCTTCTCCACCTCCTCGAGGTGAAGTGCCCGCCGAGCCGTCCACTCGCTCTGCGCGAGTGCGAGTGAATGCACCGAACGTGTCATCGATCAGCTGTTTCTTTGTCCGGGAACAGCATCCGTGCCGCGGTGCGTGCCGTCGCGGACCGTTCCGACGTACTCCTCGAGGAGATCCTCGAGCGCGACGATACCGATCACCACTCCGTCAGCGTCCGTGACAGCGCCGAGGTGCGAGCTGGCCCGACGAAGGCCGGCCAACGCTTCGGCCAGCGGTGTGCTGAGCGGAACGATGGGCAGCGGTCGGATATCCGACGTCGGAACGACGGTGTCCGGTCCAGCGGCCTCGTCGAGCACCTCGTCGAGCACGTCCTTGAGGTGCACGTACCCAGCCAGCGATCCGTCGCTCGCTCGCACCGGGTAACGCGAGTATCCGGTCTCGATGACCGCACGCTCGATCTCACCCAGTGTTGTTCCCGACGGTGTGAGGGGAATGGTCCGCACCTTGTCGAGAGTGATCAGGACCTCGGAGACGGTCCGATCGGTCGATTCGAGTGCCTGCTTCAACCGCCGGTGTTCTTCGGCGTCGATCAGACCTTCGGATCGCGATTCACCGATCATCGCGGACAACTCCACCGCCGAGACCGTGACGTCGAGTTCGTCCTTGGGCTCGACGCGCAGGAGCTTGAGCACTCCGTTCGCGCACAGGTTGTAGAACGCGATGATCGGGCGAGCGATCTTGATGAACGCCAGATGCACGGGAACGAGCAGCATGGCCGTCTTCTCGGGGCCGGCCAACGCGATGTTCTTGGGCACCATCTCGCCAAGCAGGATGTGCAGCACGACGACGAGCGACAGCGCGATGGCAAACGAGATCGGGTGCAGCAATCCGTCGGGCAGGCCGACGGCTTCCATCGGCACCTCGAGGAGGTGCGCAATGGCGGGCTCGGCGACCTTACCGAGGAGGATCGAGCAGATCGTGATGCCCAGCTGAGCCGCCGCAAGCATGAGCGAGAGGTTCTCACCGGCCTTGATGACTGTGAGCGCCCGCTTCTTGCCTTGCGCGACCAGTGCTTCGAGGCGGTCACGTCGTGCGGAGATCAGTGCGAACTCCGCACCGACGAAGAATGCATTGCCGGCGAGCAGCACGACGGTGAGGAGTACACCGAAGAGGTTATTCATCGTCGGACTCCTTCTTGCTGTCGTCTGCGGATTCGGGTTCGACGTAAGCGGGGACCGGCGTGATGGTCACCCGGTCGATACGGCGGCCGTCCATGCCGGTCACTCGTGCAATCCACTTTCCGCGCGAATCACCGGACGAGTCGACGTCGGGCAATTCCACCTCGTCACCCTCGTCGGGGATGCGGCCCAGTTCGGTGAGCACCAAGCCGCCGAGCGTGTCGTAGTCGCCTTCGGGAGCGGTGTACCCGGTAGCGGAAGTGACCTCGTCGATGCGCAGGAGGCCGGAGCACGACCATCCGTCGCCGACGCGCTGTACGTCGAGTTCGGGTTCGTCGTGTTCGTCGCGCACATCGCCGACGATTTCCTCGATGAGGTCTTCCATCGTGACGATGCCGGCAGTTCCGCCGTACTCGTCGACGACGAGCGCAACCTGCATACCGTCCGAGCGGATTCGCTCCATGACGGTGTCTCCGTCCAGGCTCGACGGCACGACGGGAACACGTTGAGCCAGACTGTCGACGCGCGTCGTGCGCCGACGTTCGGCCGGAACGGTGAACGCGTGCTTGATGTGTACGACGCCGACCGTGTCGTCGAGATCGCCGCGAACGACCGGGAAGCGCGAATAGCCGGTCCGCGACGCCGTCACGATCAGGTCTGCGACGGTGTCCGAGAGTTCCAGCGATTCGATCTTCACTCGCGGAGTCATCAGCTCTTCTGCCGTGCGGTCACCGAACTGCAGTGAACGGTCGACGAGCATCGCCGTGCCCTTGTCGATGGACCCGCGCTGCGCGGACGTCCGCACGAGGGACCCGAGTTCCTGCGGTGATCGCGCGGAGCGCAATTCCTCCGCGGGTTCGATGCCCAGGCGTCGCACGATCCAGTTGGCGGTTCCGTTGAGGCCGTTGATGGCCCACCGGAAGATCAGCGAGAACCCTGCTTGCAGGCCCGCAGTCGCGCGGGCGGTGGGCATCGGCTTGGAGATTGCGAGGTTCTTCGGTACGAGCTCACCGAAGATCATGGAGAACGAGGTCGCGA
Organism: Rhodococcus sp. RCBS9; assembly: GCF_029457415.1. Lineage (NCBI taxonomy): Bacteria > Bacillati > Actinomycetota > Actinomycetes > Mycobacteriales > Nocardiaceae > Rhodococcus > Rhodococcus sp. RCBS9. Next base: position 5,790,519 of record NZ_CP120422.1, read on the forward strand.
TCACGAGCGCCAGGATCAAAGACGTTGTCGAGGCCGCGGATTCACTGAGCCCGACGGCCTTCGTGACCGGTGTGATGAACCGTGCCAGGACCGGCTCGGCCAGGTAACCGGTGATCAGGGTTGTGATCGTGATGCCCAGCTGAGCGCCGGAGAGCTGGAACGAAAGAGTCTTGTGCGCGTGTTGAACCTGCCGCGAGCGTCGGTCGCCGCCACGAGCAGCTTCGTCGACGGTGCTGCGTTCGAGCGCGGTCAGTGAGAATTCGGCCGCCACGAAGAGGGCGGTGCCTGCAGTCAGCGCGATGAAGCCGACCAGGCTGAGAATGGTGAAAACGATGTCCATGTGTCATCGCCACCTGAGATGTGCACGGGGGCCGCCGGGTTTGTCTCCCGGCTCGCTAGAGGAGCCCTCCGAACCGGCGGAATCAGAAGATTCCTCGGATAAAACGACGGGTGTAGCGCCGGGTAAGTGTGTGGGTGCCTCGGGCACCGGGTTCCTTTCGTCAGAGCCGAGTAGTTCTCGGCTGTAGCGGGCTCGGTCGGGTCGCCGAAGGGCACCCGACCGAGTTTTGTTTTCTGTTTACGGATCCAATGATACCGGCGGGTGCCCGGGAGTAGGGACCCGAGCACCCGCCGACAGTCACAGAACGTGGTTCACCAACCAGACGGAAGCGGCCGTCCTTCGGCAAATCCGGCGGCGGACTGCACGCCCAGAACGGCCTTCTCGTGCAGCTCCTCGAGAGAGCGCGCACCCGCGTACGTGCAGGTACTGCGCACGCCGGAACATATCTGATCGATCAGGTCCTCGACTCCGGGGCGCTCGGGATCGAGACGCATCCGCGAACTGGAGATGCCTTCCTCGAACAATCCCTTACGAGCGCGATCGAAAGCCGTTTCGGTGGCCGTGCGAGCGGCAACAGCGCGCTTGGAGGCCATACCGAAGCTCTCCTTGTACGCGTTGCCCGCCTGATCGACTTTGAGATCGCCGGGGGACTCGTATGTGCCGGCGAACCACGAGCCGATCATGACGTTCGACGCGCCCGCCGCGAGGGCGAGTGCAACGTCGCGGGGGTGGCGAACGCCGCCGTCGGCCCAGACGTGCTTGCCGAGCTCACGTGCCGCTGCAGCACATTCCGCGACGGCCGAGAACTGCGGGCGTCCGACGCCGGTCATCATGCGAGTCGTGCACATGGCTCCGGGCCCGACGCCGACCTTGACGATGTCCGCGCCTGCGGCGATCAGATCACGGGTTCCCTGTGCGGAGACCACGTTGCCTGCAACCAACGGGACGCCGAGATCGAGCGCCTTGAGGGTGGTGAGCGCATCGATCATTCTCTGCTGGTGACCGTGAGCCGTGTCCACGACGATCACGTCTGCACCGGCGTCGACGAGAGCCTTGGCCTTGGCGCCCACGTCACCGTTCACACCGACCGCCGCAGCGACCCGGAGTGCGCCGCGCTCGTCGACTGCGGGGTCGTAGATGCCGGCACGAATCGCGCCGGTGCGGGTGAGGACGCCGGCAAGAGTCCCGTCTTCGTTGACGATGACCGCCAGCGGATCATGCTTGGTTTCGAGCAGTTCGAAGACCTCACGCGGTGTGGCGGTGACCGGGGCCGTGACGAAGTCGGTGATCGCGACGGTACGGAGGCGAGTGAACCGATCGACATCCGCGCAGGCAGCCTCGGTGACGACACCGAGAGGCTTACCGTCCTCGACCACCACGACCGCGCCGTGAGCGCGCTTGGGAAGCAGCGCCAGCGCATCGGAGACGGCGTCGTCCGGACTCAGCGTGACCGGCGTATCGGCGACGAGGTGGCGGCTCTTGACGAACGCCACGGTCTCGGCGACAGCTTCGGTGGGGACGTCCTGCGGAATGATGACCAGTCCGCCGCGGCGGGCGACAGTCTCCGCCATGCGGCGGCCGGCGACTGCGGTCATATTGGCGACCACGACGGGAATGGTCGTTCCGGATCCGTCGGAAGAATTGAGATCGACGTCGAACCGAGAGGTGACCTCGGTCCGGTTAGGGACGAGGAAGACGTCGTCGTAGGTCAGGTCGTATGGGGGGCGTTGCCCTTCGAGGAACTGCACGTTTCACGAGCCTACCGTCGATTCCGCCGTAGCGCCCTCGGTATCGCGCGCTTGTGAGCGGGAAAGGGCGATCGTGGTCATGATCATGACGGCGACGGCGCACCCGATGAGAGCAATTCCGGGACCGTCGACGCGGAGGCGTTCGTCGAGCACTGTCATCCCCAGGAAGATGGCCGCGATCGGCTCGCCGATCGTCAGGGCGGGTAGCGACGCCGACAGCGGCCCGACCTGGAACGCGCGCTGTTGCAGGTAGACCCCGATTGCGCCCGAGGCGATCAGCGCCCACGTCTGCCATGCCGAAATCACCCCGACGACGCCGTGGCCGAGTAGGTCGGTGACGTACTTGGTGAATGCGACGGCGACGCCGTAGAAGATGCCTGCCGCAGAGCCGAGAAGCAGTGCGCGCCAGCCGCCGTCGAGTTTGGACAAGCCGCCGACAGTTGCGGCCACGGCCACTGCGACCGTAATCGTCAGGGGCACAGCCCAATCCGACCATGGAGCATTGCTGTCTCCCTCGGTGGGATCGCCGACGACGAGGAAGATCGCCAAGGAAATCGCGAGCATGATCGCCAGTGACCACGCGGAACGGGTGATGCGGATTCCCGAGAATTTGGCCGAGAGAGGCAGCGCGAACAGCAACGAGGTCACGATCAGCGGCTGCACCACCAACACCGAACCCAACGACAGTGCAACGGCCTGCATGACGTACCCGCCGCCGTCACCGATCAGCCCGGCCCACCACCGAGGACTGCGAATCAACGACGCCACCAACGCCTCGCCCTCGGGAACCGCGGACGCCGCCCGTTGCTGAGCGACCGAAGCGCACGCGAAGAGCAGTGCAGCGAGAAGTGCGCAGAGAACCGAGATCAGTGGAAGATCACCCATTCCCTCAGTGTGCGCGCTTGCCCGCCCGATTTCCGGCAGACGGCTTTCCTGCGCCGGGTGCGCCGCGACGCGGGGTCAAGCCCTTGGACGCCAGACGCTCCGAACGGGTCGGGACCGGAGTGCCGTCCGCACGGATCTTCTTCACACTCTTCGGATCGGTGACGCGCCGCGAGGAGGCGGCGCGCTTGTCGCCGTCCTTCTTCATCCGGCCTCCGGCAGCGGTCCGGCCTGCAGTGTCGTGTTCCTGACGGCCACGCTTGGCGGTGTGCTTGACGGCAACCGTCGTATCGGGAGCCTCGACCGGAATTCCCGTCGGCTCCATCGCACCGGTGATGCGCGTGAGTTCAAGATCGTCAGGACGAACCCGCACACCGTGAACCTTGATGCCTGCCTGCTTGGTCAACTTCTCGACCGAATCACGTTCTTCGTCGGTGACGATGGTGACGACGACGCCTGATTCCCCGGCGCGTGCCGTCCGGCCGGCCCGGTGCAGGTAGTCCTTCGCCTCGGCCGGGGGATCGACGTGAACGACGAGCGTCACGTCGTCGACATGGATTCCGCGCGCGGCGACATCGGTGGCGACCAGGACCGGTGTTGTCCCGTCGGAGAACGACGCGAGGGTCTTGGTCCGATTGTTCTGCGTCTTGCCGCCGTGCAGAGCCCCGGCCGAGACGCCGATCAAATGCAGTTGCTGCGCAAGACGATCCACACCGTGCTTGGTCTTGACGAACATGATGGTCCGCCCCGCACGCGAAGCGATATGTGCGACAACGGATCTCTTGTCGTCGCGGTCGACGAAGAGCAGATGATGTTCCATGGTCGAGACGGTCGCAACCGGGGGAGCAGTCGAGTGCGACGCCGGATTGCGCAGGTAACCCGCGACCAGATCGTCGACCTTGCCGTCGAGTGTCGCCGAAAAGAGAAGACGCTGACCGTCTTTCGGAGTCGTGTCGAGAATCTTCGCAACCTCGTCGATGAAACCCATGTCCGCCATGTGGTCGGCTTCGTCGATGGTCGTGATCACGACGTCGTCGAGAATCACCGACTTCTGGTCGAGTAGGTCGAGTAGGCGCCCGGGGGTCGCGATCAGCAGATCGACGCCGCGGGCAAGGATGTCGGCCTGACGCTTGATCGGAACGCCCCCGACCGCATTTGCCACACGCAAACCGATCTCGGTAGCGGCGTCGTCGAGTGCCTTGTGGATCTGGATCGCCAGCTCACGGGTGGGAGCGAGCACCAAACCGCGCGGACGATTCCGCTTGCTCGCCCCACCCTTGAGGCGCACCAGCATCGGAAGCCCGAAGGCCAGAGTCTTTCCGGAACCCGTCGCACCGCGCCCGAGTACATCCCGACCGGCAAGAACATCGGGGATGGTTGCCGACTGAATGGGGAAGGGGGCATCGATGCCGCTACGGCGCAACGCGTGCACCATCACGGCGGGGATTCCGAGGTCGACGAACGAACGCCCTTCGGTCGAGGTGGGCGAGTCGATCGTCGATTCCTGCATTTGTCCAGGCTACCGGGTATCGGTAGACGCAGATGACCGCATCTACCGATACCCGCTGTGAATCAGGCCTCGATTTCGCTGCGGTCACCGCTCCACAGTGTGTGGAACTTGCCCGGCTTGTCGATGCGCTCGTAGGTGTGCGCGCCGAAGAAGTCGCGCTGACCCTGAGTCAGGGCGGCCGGCAGACGCTCCGCGCGGAGACCGTCGTAGTACGACAGCGAGGACGCGAACGCAGGTACCGGAATGCCGAGCATCGTCGCGGTGGCGACCACGCGGCGCCAGCTGTCGATGCCTGCCTCGATGGCCTCGCGGAAGTACGGCGCCAGAATCAAGCTCGGCAGGCTCGGATCGGCGTCGAACGCGTCCTTGATGCGGTTGAGGAACTGCGCACGGATGATGCAGCCACCGCGCCAGATCGTCGCCAGGTCGGCAGGCTTGAGGTTCCAGTCGTACTCGGCGCTGCCGGCAGCGATCTGATCGAAGCCCTGCGCGTACGCCACGATCTTCGACGCGTACAGCGCGGCCTGGATGTCGGCGGCGAACTGCTCGGCGTCAGCAGGCTTGTCGCCGAGAGAGCCGGCAGCCAGACCCTGCGACTGAGCCGCAGCGCGCTGATTGCGGCTACCGGACAGTGCGCGAGCGAAAACGGCCTCGGCGATACCGGTGACCGGCACGCCCAGATCCAGAGCGGACTTGACCGTCCAGCGGCCCGTTCCCTTCTGCTCGGCAGCGTCGACGATGACGTCGACCAACGGCTTGCCCGTCTCGGCGTCGACCTGGCGGAGCACCTCGGCGGTGATCTCGATCAAGTAGGACTCGAGGGTGCCCTTGTTCCACTCGGTGAAGACGTCGGCAACCTGACCGGCGTCGTAGCCCAGAGCGTCGCGGAAGAGGTTGTACGCCTCGCCGATGAGCTGCATGTCGGCGTACTCGATGCCGTTGTGCACCATCTTGACGAAGTGACCGCTGCCGTCGGGGCCGATGTGCGTGCAGCACGGGGTGCCGTCGACGTGAGCGGAGATGGACTCGAGAAGCGGGCCGAGAGCCTCGTAGGACTCCTTCGGGCCGCCCGGCATGATCGACGGACCGTTGAGTGCGCCTTCTTCGCCACCGGAGATACCGGCGCCGACGAAGTGCAGACCGCGGGCGCGGATCGCTGCTTCACGACGGATCGTGTCGGTGTAGAGCGAGTTGCCGCCGTCGATGATGATGTCGCCGGGCTCCATGGCGTTCGCGAGCTCTTCGATGACAGCATCGGTCGGGGCGCCGGCCTTGACCATGATCAGGACGCGTCGCGGCTTCTGAAGTGCGGCAACAAACTCCTCGACGGTCTCGGTGCGCACGAAATCGCCCTCGGAACCATGCTCGGCGATCAGGGCATCGGTCTTCGCGATGCTGCGGTTGTGCAGGGCAACGGTGTGACCGTGGCGGGCGAAATTGCGGGCAATATTCGAACCCATGACGGCCAGGCCGGTGACGCCGATCTGAGCTCGGGGTGATTCGGTGCTAGTGGTTGACATGCTTACAGCTTTCCCTCTCGGTCCGCGGCTGTGAAATCCTGCGCTGTGCGCAGCCGAAAACGGTGCGGCCGCGACGCGCGTGAACATCAGACCGTGCATACAAAACACGGATGCAGATCACTTTAATTGCAGTGACCTGCATCCGTCTCGATACAGCTTCCGGCACAGCCGGAAGGTTCTCAGTGTTCAGTTGTCGAGCCGCAGCTCAGCGCAGGTATTACCGCTGATCGCGCTTCGGGCCGTCGAATCCGTCATAGCTACGACGGTCGGTACGGCTGCGGAAGCCGCCACCGCTGGTCGAGGCTGCACGGTTGTCGCCGCCTTCGCGGTTTCCCTGGTATCCACCGGAGGAGCGGTTGCCCTGGTAGCCGGTCGAGGGGCGGCTGTCGCGATCGCCGTACGAGCGGTTGTTGTCACGGCTGCCCTGGTATCCACCACCGGACGAACGGTTGCCCTGGTATCCGCCGCGGCTCTCGCCGTCACGGCTTCCCTGGTATCCGCCCGACGAGCGGTTGCCCTGGTAACCCGTCGACGGGCGGCTGTCGCGGTCTCCGTAGGACGGACGGCTGTCACGGTTGCCCTGGTAACCACCGCTGGAGCGATCACCCTGGTATCCACCGGACGAACGGTTGCCCTGGTATCCGCCGCGGCTCTCGCCGTCGCGGTTGCCCTGGTATCCACCGGAGGAGCGGTTTCCTTGGTATCCGGTCGAGGGGCGGCTGTCGCGGTTGCCCTGGTAACCACCACTGGAGCGATCACCCTGATATCCGCCGCGGCTCTCGCCGTCGCGGTTGCCCTGGTAGCCACCCGAAGAACGATTGCCCTGGTATCCACCGGACGAGCGGTTGCCCTGGTAGCCGCCACGGCTTCCACCACGATCACCGAAGGAACGCTCGCCACGAGAAGAGCTCTCGCGCAACGGTTCTCCGGTCGGCTTCTTGGCGCCGGTGATGCGAGCAAGTTCAGCAGAACCCGGGGTGACGGCAACGGCTGCGGCATTGACGCCGGCCATACCGGTCAGACGCTTGAACTGACGCTTCTGGTTGGGCAGCACGATGGCGACAACGGTGCCCTTCTCGCCGGCGCGAGCGGTACGACCAGCGCGGTGCAGGTAGTCCTTGTGGTCGGCCGGGGGATCGACGTGAACGACGAGGTCGATGCCGTCGACGTGGATGCCGCGTGCTGCGACGTCCGTTGCGACGAGGACCGGGGTGCGGCCGTTCTTGAAACGCTCGAGGACGCGGGTGCGCTGGTTCTGTGCCTTGCCGCCGTGAAGCGACTCGGCAGCGATGCCGACTGCGCGGAGGCGGTCGGTGATTCCCTCGCAACCGAGCTTGGTGCGGGCGAACATGATGGTGCGTCCGTCGCGGGCACCGATCTCGGCGAGAACGGAATCCTTCTGTCCACGATCGACGAGGAGAACGTAGTGCTCCATCGTGTCGACGCTTGCGCGGCCGTCTTCGGTGGAGTGGGTGACGTGGTTGGCCAGGAACTGACGAACCAGCGACTGGACCTCACGGTCGAGGGTTGCCGAGAACAGCAGACGCTGTCCGTCTGCGGGGGTCTCACCGAGGATCGAGCGAACCTCGGGCAGGAAGCCCATGTCCGCCATCTGATCGGCTTCGTCGAGTGCGGTGATTTCCACCGAGTCGAGGATGCAGGTGCCCTGACGCAGGTGGTCGCCGAGACGACCCGGCGTTGCGACGAGGACGTCTACGCCGCGGCGAAGCTGATCGACCTGCTTGGCGAACGGCGTTCCACCGACAGCGGGGCGAACCGTGAGTCCGAGTGCTCCGGCGTAGGAGTTGAGGGAGTCGACCACCTGGAAAGCAAGCTCACGGGTGGGGACGAGCACGAGTGCGCGGGGACGCTTGGCGGCCGGGCGATCTTCGTGGCGTGAGAGGCGGGTCAGCATCGGCAGGCCGAAGGCGAGGGTCTTGCCCGATCCGGTCTGTGCGCGGCCGAGAACGTTGGTTCCGGCGAGCGCGTCCGGGATGGACTGCGCCTGGATGGGGGACGGGACGGTGATGGAGTTGCGCGCCAATGCGGCAACAAGCTGCTCGGGCAGGCCGATCTCGGCGAAGGTGATACCCGGCTCGGTGGCGACTGCTTCTTCGGCAGCGGGGGTGTTGACGGTGGGGTCTTCGATGTTCTCAGAAGACGACATTTGGACAGCGTTGGTCACGCGGAAACCTCTCCGGACTACGGGCACGTCGCGGAGCGGAAGAAGCCATGCTGAAATACACGACACAGTTCGCAAAGGGACGAGCCAGGGCACATGTCACCTGGCAATCCGAACGCATACTGCGGGGAATTGGGCTGTGTGCCGTTATATGTTGACGGACCACGATGGTGGCCGTGATCCACTCTACGCCACCGGGGACACCGAAGTCAGGTAGCCCCGCCTGTGACCTGCACTACTACACGGGGTTACGCAGGTCAAGACTCAGTATGCGTTGAAAAGCAGTCGAAGTTCGGTGAGCCAGGGCACAGCCACCGCAACCGTGGGAACAACGAGAATCGCGACCGCCCCGAGATACGCAAAAACTGCGATGCGGGGATCTGCGTCGTCGGCCGAGAGGCGCTGCACCCGGATGAGCGTCGACGGCCCGCCCGCTGCCATTGCCCCGCGGGGTGCCGTCGATCCGGCACACGCGACAAGCGCCCGCGCGAGGGGAGTGGGACCGGTAGCCCGCACGGCTGAATCGTCGGCGAGCAACTCCACCAGGAGTTGTACCGATCCGAGCGCCGACTTGCTACGGACGAAGCGGGGGAACGCGTGATTGACGGCCGTGAAAGCCTCGAGGACCAGATCGTGACGAGCTCGCAGGTGGGAACGCTCGTGTGTCAGGATGGCTTTGACCTCGGCATGATCGAGGTTCTGCAGAGTGCCTTGACTGAGAACCACGCGTTGACGCAGACCTGGCAGGCAGTATGCGATCGGTTCGTCGACGTCCAGTACCCGCAGATCGGGTGTGCGTTCCACCGACGCGGGCATGGCGCAGTCGTCGAGAAGGTCCACCAACACGCGGTGACGTGCACGGCGACGTCGGGTTCTCACAGCGACCTGGATGATCGAGAAGATCAGCTTCGCGCCGATCAGAAGCGTCAGGGCAAAAACAACCACGTACAGAATCCACAGCGGGAGCCCGAGTGCATCGATTTCGGCGGTCGGGGCCGTCGTCGGCCTACCGTCAGCGCCGGGAACGAGCAGCTGGCTGGCAATGGCCAGGCCCGAGCTGAATGCCGACAACACCGCAGCAATTGCGACGGCTTGCCACAGAACCAACGCCGCGCGTGGAGCGCGGTAAGGCCACGTGGAGCGGCTCAGGAGTGCGGGAACCGGACCGGCCAGCAACAAGGCAAGCAGTCCGAAAACCAGTGCAGTAGTGGCGTTCATGTCCTACACATCATGCACGACGAAATCAGTTCGGCCTAGAAATTCCGGGCTGCGCAGCCTTTTTCGCGGACTCGCGCACCTCGAGGGCAGCGAGCGCCTCGCGGAGAGCATCGGCTTCGTCAGCATTCACCTGTCCCACGAAGTGGACGAGCGCCGCGGCGCGACCGCCGGACTCCGGAGCCTGGGCCAGAGCGTCGACCATCAGACTCGCAACCAGTTCTTCGCGCTTGTTGACGGGAAGATAGCGATGTGCGCGATCGTCACGCTGCTGAATCACCAGATGCTTCTTCGCCAGGCGCTGCAGAACGGTCATTACCGTCGTGTACGCCAATTCGCGATGCGTCGCGAGTGCTTCATGCACCTGTCGCACAGTTTGCGGTTCCGATGTGGACCACAAATGATCCATCACCGCGCGTTCGAGTTCACCTAGACCTGCCATTCTTCGATTCTACGGACTTCCACGACGAAATACGTACTACTGGTAGTAGTAACCACCTCGGTGGGGGTGTGGTATTGGCCATAGTGATCTGCGTGACGGTTACGGTGGTGTGAGACGACGAAAGTCCCGACAATGACGATGCCCGATAATTGCAAGCCAACAGTCGATCCGCAGAAAGTAGCCGCACGTAGATGACGATCGACAGTTCGCCGGGCACCGAAGAATCGACATCACGGGCGCGGGTAGTCACGCAGAAAGCTGTCGGCATCATCCGTTTCGGCATTCGCGACGCACCGTTGACGGTCGTTCTACTTCTCACCATGTGGATCGTGGGTGCCGCAACCGGCAGCCTCGTTCACGGACCGTCCCGCGATCTCGAGCACACGATCGGTGCCGGAATGGGCTCGATCCAGCACGGCCGCATCTGGACTCCGCTCACGTCCGTGCTGTGGGCAGGAAACCTGCTCGGGTACCTCGGCGCGACCGTGCTCCTGATCGCAGTCGCCGCACCCCTCGAACGCCGAATGGGAACGATCAAGCTTGCGATCGCCGGCGCAAGCACTCAAATCTTGGGAGTCCTGCTCGGGCTCGGCTGGGCGTCGTTTGCGAAGGTGTTCGATTCCAGTTGGGGATTCCGCCTCCACGTGGGCTCCGCGGTCGGAGCCAGTGCATGGATCGTCGGCGCTGCGATGGCCGCCAGCTCGAACATGGGCACCCTGTGGCGCCGTCGCATTCGCGTCGGAACTTTGGCGTTGACGATCACTTTGGCCTTGTTCAGTGGTCAGCTGCAAGACGTCATCCGATTCTTTGCCGCTGTGGTGGGTTTGGTGATCGGTCAGTGGATCGTCGGACGATCGGCGCGCGGTGAGCGCATCGCCGGGACACAGCGAGAGGGTCGCGTCCTGGTCGCCATCGTCGTCGCGGCGAGTGCGATCGGCCCGATGATCGCCGCATTGTCCCCGCAGGCGGTCGGCCCACTCGCGGTCCTCCGTGACCTCTTCCGCGGAGTTCCCTGGACTGTCGCCGAGGTTCGAGAACTGTGCGAGGAGTCGTCGTCGGATCCGGACTGCCGACGAGGACTCCTCGAGCTCAGACTCTCCGGTATCGGCCCGACTCTGCTCTCGCTGATGCCGTCGATCTTCGTTCTCGTGTTGAGTGACGGGCTCCGTCGTGGCCGCAGATTCGCCTGGATTGCGACAGTGTGTGCTCAGGTCGTCCTACTCGTCCTCTCGATCGGGAACTTCGTCATCAGGTTCGTCGACGCCGTCGACAGTGACAGCTTGTTCTACGGAATCAGCGATCCGAACGTGTACCGAACTCTGGTGCCGTTCCTGACACCGCTCTTCGTACTGATCCTGCTGATCGCGACACGTCGATACTTCGACGTCGCGGCCCCGGCCAAGACATACCGACGTCTCGGTGCTGCGATCGTGACCTTGCTCGCGGTCCTCGCCGTGATCTACGTCGGCGGCGGAATGCTCGCCAGGCACGGGTTCGATCGCGAGCCCACCGTAACGATGTTGCTCGCGGACTTCCCTCAGCGCCTTGTACCGCCCGTGTACCTGCAGTTGATCGATCCGCGTCTGCTTCCCGTGGACATCGAGTCGACGTTGCTCTTCGAGTGGACCGGCGTCGTGTTCTGGGGCGTCGCCGCCGTGTTGGTGTTCGTGAGTTTCCTCAAGCCGGTCAAGACCGCCGATCCCAAAGCCGCCGAACGAGCGCGATCCATGTTGATCGCCGGTACCGGCAGCCCGTTGTCCTGGATGACGACGTGGAAGGGAAACACATACTGGTTCAGCGCGGACGGTTCGAGTTACGTCGCGTATCGCGTCATCGCCGGTGTTGCTCTCACAACCGGTGATCCGGTCGGTCCTCCAGATCGCATGCGCACGGCGATCGAGGAGTTTGCCGAGTTCGCTTCGTCGAACGGTTGGATTCCCTGCTTCTATTCAGTGACCGACGACGCCCGAAGCATCACTGATTCCATGGGCTGGAGCGGCCTGCAGGTCGCCGAGGAAACCGTGCTCGACCTCGGACAGGTCGCGTTCACAGGAAAGCGGTTCCAGGATGTGCGAACAGCACTGAACCGGGCGAAGAAGTCCGGGATCACGGCCGAGTGGATTTCCTTCCCTCATGCACCTCTCGCGATCAAGGATCAGATAGTTGCGATCTCGGAGGAATGGGTGGCGGACAAGGGGATGCCCGAGATGGGATTCACCCTCGGCGGACTCGACGAGGTCGACGACGAACAAGTGCGGTGCCTGATCGCCGTCGACGAGGATCGCACCGTGCACGGTGTCACGTCGTGGCTACCGGTGTACCGCGACGGCAAAGTCGTCGGGTGGACACTCGACTTCATGAGGCGACGCTCCGAAGGATTCCGTCCCGCGATGGAGTTCCTCATCGCCTCCGCTGCACTGAAATTGGAGGAGGAGGGCGTCGAGTTCCTCAGTCTGTCCGGTGCACCGTTGGCAACAATCGCCGGTGACTCCGAGAGGAATGCGAACGAACCGGAGGCCACGACTTTCTCGGCGATGATGGACAGCGTGCTCGACCTACTCGGTCGCACCCTGGAACCGGTGTACGGATTTCGTTCGCTGTTGGCCTTCAAATCGAAGTTCCAGCCTCGGTACGTGCCGATGCACATGACCTTCGCCGATCCAGCCGCGTTGCCGAGCATCGGGAACGCGGTCGGACGGGCGTACCTGCCAACCGTGACGATCGGTCAGGGATTCAAACTTGTTCGGACGATTCTGGGTCGCTGATTCGCGATCGTCACGCAGGCTTTGCCGGCCCGCCGACGGCGCCGAACACGTGCCGGGTTCCGATCGGAACGATCAGCGGCCGATCCGAGACGGGATCGTCGATGACCGCAGCTTCGAGACCGAACACCTCGAGCAGAAGTTCCGCGGAAATGATGTCCTTGGGGACACCAGAAGCGACGACGGCGCCGTCGCGCATCACGATCAGATGATCGCTGTATCTGACCGCGAGATTGAGGTCGTGCAGAACCATCACCACGGTGCGCCCCATTTCCTCGTGGAGTTGATCCACCAGGTCGAGGACTTCCATCGAGTGCGCGAGGTCCAGATAGGTAGTCGGTTCGTCGAGAAGCAGAATGTCGGTTCCCTGGGCGAGAGCCATCGAGATCCAGGCCCGCTGGCGCTGACCGCCGGACAATTGATCGACGGGTCGATCGGCGAGATCCGAGACACCGGTCAGCTCCAGCGCTTCGGCGACCTCGCCCTCGTCGTCCGCGGACCACTGCCTGATCCACGACTGGTGCGGGTGGCGCCCACGTGAGACCAGATCGGCGACCGTGAGTCCTTCGGGCGCAACCGGAGTCTGGGGGAGCATTCCGAGCACCCGTGCGACTTCCTTGGTCTTCATCGAACTGATCGCCTTGCCGTCCAGGACGACCGATCCGCCCTTGGGCTTGAGCAGACGACCGAGCGCACGCAGGAGCGTCGACTTGCCGCAACCGTTGGGGCCGATGACCGTCGTGATCACGCCGGTAGGGATCTCGAGATCGAGTCCGTCGACGATGATGCGGTCCCCGTACCCGAGCGTCAGGTTCTTGGCGACGAGACGCGAAGGAGTATCGGTGGACTGGGCGATGGTGGTCATGCTGTGACCTTCCGATTGTTACGAACCAACAGGTAGAGCAGGAACGGACCACCAAGTGCGGAAGTCACGATTCCGACGGGGAGTTCCACAGGCAGAATTGTTCGAGCGATGACGTCGCTGCCGACCACCAGTACAGCACCGGTCAGCGCGGACGCCACGATGGGCGGGCCGGCAGAGCGCACCAGACGCATGGCGACCTGTGGCGCAGCCAGGGCGACAAAGCCGACCGGACCTGCTGCGGCGGTTGCGATGGCGGCCAGCGCCACGGCGGAGAGCAACAGTTTGGCCTGCGATGATTGCAAGCGAACACCGAGAGAGGTGGCGTTGTCGTCGCCCAACCGCAGCGCTCCCATGGTGAACGAAGCGATCACCGCGTAGCCGCCGACTACCGCGACAGCGATGGCTACCGGCCACATCTGATTCCAGGTGGCACCGTTGAGCGAACCGTTGAGCCACACCTGTGCGCGGGAAGCATCGTTGATGTCCGCCGAGATGAGAAGCCATCCCGTCGCTGCCACGAGCATGGCGTTGATGCCGATGCCGATCAGGATGAGGCGGAACCCCTCGACGCCTTTTCGCCATGCGAGGGCGTAGATCACCACAGCTGTCAGCAGACCGCCACACAGTGCAGCCAACGGAATCCCCAGTGTGGCAAGCAGTCCCACGAACGAGCCACCCCCGCCGAGTACGATGAGAGCAACCGCGGCAGCACTCGATCCAGCCGTGATTCCGAGGATGTCGGGGCTGGCGAGGGCGTTGCGAGCGATCGTCTGGGTGACCGCACCGGCAATGCCGAGTGCCATACCGATGAAGAGTGCGGTGAGCGATCGAGGAAGTCGGAGGTCGAAGACGATCAGGTTCTGTGTCTTGCTTCCATTACCGAGCAGGACGGAAATGACATCGGGGATCGCGATCGGATAGTCGCCGCGTCCGATGTTGATGCAGAGCAGAAGGAACAGCGCAACTGCGAGGGCAATGCTCACCGACACCGCGAGTGGGCGGTAGACCAGCGAGAATCCACCGATACGAATCGACTTACGTGAGGGGACGGTCCGGGGGAGTACCCGGAGTTCTTGCTTGAGCGTCACAGACTTGCCAACTTTCTGCGGCGTACGAGAGCGATGAAGAACGGGGCGCCGAAGAGGGCCAGGATGATTCCGACCTGCAACTCGCCGGGGCGCACGACTACGCGACCGATGATGTCCGCGGTGATCAGCATGACCGCACCGAGCAAGCCCGCGTACGGGACCAGCCAGCGGTAGTCGGGTCCGGTGATGGCCCGGGCCACGTGGGGGACCACCAATCCGATGAACGCGATAGGTCCACATGCTGCGGTCGCGGCGCCGGTCAGCAGGGTGATCGCGATGATGCCGAGTGTGCGACTGAACGCGATGTTCGTTCCCAAAGCTTTTGCGACGTCTTCACCCAGGCTGAGGACATTGAGACCAGGCGTACTCGCCAGGGCGATGACCAATCCGAGTATCAGGAAGGGGAGGACCTGCCAGAGAACGTCGAACCCGCGACCGGACACCGACCCGACTACCCAGAAACGGTAGGCGTCCAGACTGGTCTGGTCGAGGATGATCACGGCATTGGTCATGGCTTGCAGGAAGAACGCGACGGCTGCTCCCGCCAGAGCCAGACTCAGAGGGCTTGCGCCGCCGTTTCCGATGGAGGACAAGCCGAAGACGACGATGCTGGCGACGAACGATCCTGCAAACGCGAACCAGAGGTACTGACTCGGGGCGGTGAAACCGAAGAGATAGATCGCCATGACTACGAAGAAAGCCGCGCCGGCGTTGAGGCCGAGTAGTCCGGCATCTGCCAACGGGTTACGCGTGTGTCCCTGAATCAGGGCGCCGGCGATACCGAGTGCGATGCCGACGACAAGACCCAGGATGGTCCGCGGAGCGCGCAACGTTCGCACGATGATGTCCGTCTGGGTGCCGTCCGAACTGAAGATGGCGTGGAAGATCTCGGCAAACGTCAGCGGACGTGCGCCCACCGCGATGCTCGCGAGCATGACGAGCGCGAGAAGAACCGTGAGCACCGCGAGACCGATCAGCCGGCGTCGACGAGTTGCCCCGACGTTGTTGTCGCGCGCGAGTTCCTCGAACCCTTCTTCGCGCGCCGTGCTTTCACGGACCACCTCGATACCGGTTCGATCGAACGGCCTGCGCAGAGCCCGGCGAACACCGATGGGCTGCTTTGTCTTCGCGTCACGCGTGACCAGACCTACCCATCCCTTTCCCGAGGTCCGGCCTGTGGCACCTTCGCGGAATCCCAGGTTCCACACGAGGAGACCAACGGCAATGGCTATTGCCGTCCCACCGAATACTGCGCGGTCGGCTTCGCCGCCACCGTTCTCGTCTCGGAGCGACTGAACGACGTACCAGC
The DNA here is from genome assembly GCF_029457415.1 of Rhodococcus sp. RCBS9. NCBI lineage: Bacteria > Bacillati > Actinomycetota > Actinomycetes > Mycobacteriales > Nocardiaceae > Rhodococcus > Rhodococcus sp. RCBS9. Next base: position 5,806,382 of record NZ_CP120422.1, read on the forward strand.
CGACGAGCAACGGAAGCAGGAACACCCCCGCGTCGAAAATCCCAGCTAGAACACGCATTCGGACAGGAGCCGGGCCGCGCGGCACTATGCGCCGTCCGTACGTCTCGCTGGGTCCTCGGGGATGTCCGTTCCCGAGCGGTTTGATCATCGTCACTGGCGGTTCGAGCTCCTGGTCTTGGTGCGCAGGGAATTCGCATCTTAGGTTACGGAACCCTATGTGGGTGTGCTCCCTGCGGGGCAAGTTCCTGTGAATATGCGGTGCCCAGCGTCACAGTTCTTTACTCTTGAATTATGGTGAGGCTAACCTACATTAAGAACCACAAGACAACTTCGGCCGATTGGAGTGCACGGTGACAATCACCTTGACCACCCAGCATGCGGATGTTCGTGAATTCGAACTCCGGTCGAACGCATTGAGCCGCACCAGCGTTCGCCTACGAGCACTCAACCCTGACTACCCGCGCGTCTACGCGGTTGCCGCCATGTCAGGTGAAGGCAAACGGCGTTGGTGGCAGTTGAGTGAAGGCTTGTGCGGGGATCGGGTGCATCAGATGTTCGCCCGCTCGCTCCAGGATCTCGACAGTGCCGAAGCTGCGGCGATACAGGTCGCAACATCACTGATTCACGCTGTGGTCGGCAGGGTTGCCGCATCGATCGTCTCCGAAGGTGCCGCTTGGGATCCAGGCCTCGAGAACCTGTTCATCCACATGGACAGCGACGGCGGTATCGACTGGGCCGGGGTGATCGACGAAACTCTGCGAGTTGCCCCGAACGGACGGGAGTCCGGCAGTGACGGCGTCGTCGACATGCCGTGCGAAGAAGCGCTCCTCGTCTGGACCGCGCACCGTTGCCTGACCTCGCTACGGGCGATCTACGACGCCGTCTCCAGGTGTGCGCCCGTCGACCAGTTCAGATTCTGGGGCTTGGTAGGGGAGTCGATCCTGGGTGCAGCGGCATATGTCCCCATCTTGGCCGGCGGGGGCGAATCAGCCGCTCAGCGCCGCGGGCAGGGGCTGCTGGACGCTTTTGTCGCCGCCGGACTGCCCGTGCGTGCACGCCGCAAGGTCTCGCTGCGTCCTCGTTGGAACCAGTTCGACGAAGGGCTTGCTAAATTAGGTCAGCCTTGCCTATGATTGTGGAACAACGCGCGGAGAGCTACACCCCGCGAGAGTGACGAAACTGCCGGACCGCGCCGGAGTCCTGAGGGCTGCAGAGACTCCCGGTCCTTCCCACGGCGGGTTTCACATCGAATGATGTGAAACCCGCCGGTTCTTTTTCCAGACCTGATTCCAAGCTCGAGTTACCTCTCGTGTAATCAGGTAGGGAGTGGCAGCCACACCGGCGCCAGAGAATCACAGATGGAGATGGCATGGTCGACACTGCTGAGACCGCAGAGATGATGAAACGGCTCGGAACGGGCTTCGACGCCACCATCGGCCTGGAATACACCGAACTGAGCCCAGATCGCGTGCGGGCGCAATGGACCGTCAAGCCCACGCTGCACCAGCCCGCCGGGATTCAGCACGGGGGTGTGTACTGCTCGGTCGTGGAGTCACTCGCCAGCGTCGGTGGCACCGTGTGGCTGGGTGAGCGAGGACACGTGGTCGGAGTCAACAACAACACCGACTTCCTGCGCGCAACGCGGGAGGGCACTCTCACCGCTGAAGCCACCCCGATTCATCGCGGACGCACCCAGCAACTCTGGGAAGTTCGCATCACCGACGAGAACGACCGACTCGTTTCCAAGGGACAGGTTCGCCTCGCGAACATCACCGAGGTGGCGAAGATCGGAAACTGACCACGCGGCAGTCGATCGAATGACGGAGGGCGGCTGCGGAGTTGAACTCCACAGCCGCCCTCCGCCGGTCACTCAGGTGTTGATCAGCCGGCGGCCTTCTGCTGCTTGCCGGCAGCCTTCTTGGCTTCGCCATTCGAAGCGCTGCCGGACTCCGTCGCTTCCTTGTTTTTCTTCTCCAATTCGCCCATCGCGTTTCGCGCGAAGACCTGCTGCTCGGTGGACGCCATCTGAGCACGGCCACGCCCGAAGAACGTCACCGCCCATGACAACAGCGTCGAGGCACGGGAACGGAATCCGACGAGGTAGAGGAGGTGAATTGCCAGCCAGGCAACCCACCCGATGAAGCCGCTGATCTCGAGCTTGCCCACCTTGGCTACCGCGCTGAAGCGCGAGATCGTTGCCATACTGCCCTTGTCGAAGTACTTGAACGGAACTCGTTCCGACGGGGACTTGCCGTCCAGTGACGCTTTGATCTGCTTGGCCGCGTACTTGCCACCCTGCATGGCAACCTGAGCCAATCCGGGCAGCTTGTCGAGCGACATCATGTCGCCGATGACAAAGACGTTGGGGTGCCCGGGCAGAGACAAGTCGGGATTGACCATGACGCGGCCGGCGCGGTCGGTTTCTCCGCCGCTCTGTTCTGCGAGCTGCTTGCCGAGAGGGCTGGCCTGCACGCCGGCGGACCACACCTTGCACTGCGACTCGATACGGCGAAGCGTGCCGTCCTTCTCCTTGATGATCAGACCGTCGTTGTCCACGTCGGTGACCATCGCGTCGAGCTGGATCTCGACGCCGAGCTTCTCGAGCGTCTCGGCAGCCTTGCGGCTGAGCTTCCCGCCGTACACGGGCAACACGGCAGGGGCGCCGTCGAGGAGCACGACGCGCGCTTCACGAGGATCGATCTTGCGGAACGCGCCGTCCAGCGTTCGACGGGAAAGCTCGGCGATCTGCCCGGCCAACTCCACGCCGGTGGGGCCGGCGCCGACAACGACGAAGGTGAGCAAGCGCGCACGCTCGGCGGGATCGTCCGACAGTTCGGCCTGTTCGAAGGCCCCAAGGATTCGTCCGCGCAGTTCGAGGGCGTCGTCGATCGTTTTCATTCCGGGGGCGAACTCCGCGAACTGGTCGTTGCCGAAGTACGACTGACCGGCACCGGCTGCCACGATCAGACTGTCGAACGGCGTAACAGTGACGCGTTCGAGCAGGCGCGAGGTCACGGTCTGATTCTCGAGATCAATGGTCTCGACCTCACCGAGCAGTACCTGTGCGTTCTTCTGCTTGCGCAGCACCAGTCTCGTGGCGGGAGCGATGTCACCGACCGAGAGGATGCCGGTCGCAACCTGATAGAGGAGCGGCTGAAACAGATGGTGGGTTGTACGCGCGATCATCGTGATGTCGGCATCGGCTTTTTTGAGAGCCTGAGTGCCGAACAATCCTCCGAAGCCGGAACCGATCACCACTACGCGGTGGCGGTGCGGTTCAACCGACTGGATGCTCATTCCGTACTCCTCGAGTTCTAGGCGACAGTCCTACGGTAGTCCCACCGCGGCCGAGCTTCTCTGCGAGCAGTCCGACGCGCGCCGGTGTGTCCGAATCGATCAAGCGGCCTCGAGGGTGATCACTCCCGAGGTGATCGGCTTGGCCGGACCCCGGGGTGATCACCACTTTGTCGAGGTGTCAGCTACTGGCGGACGGACAAGATGAACAGTGCGATGCACCCGCCGACGAAAACCAGGATCGACAGGGCCACCGAGGCATACCCGACACCCACTCCAATTGCTGCCCAGTCCATGTGCCCAACCTCTCTTACGGTGTAATCCGGGATTCAGATCACATCTGCCTAGAGACATCACACCTCATCCGTCCCAACTTTCGAAACCCGGCACGCCCAACCGTTGACATGCAAGTAAATGCTTGCATATTGTGAAGTTGTGAACGACCGGATGAATGCAGCCTTCAGAGCACTGGCCGATCCCACACGAAGGCTTCTCCTGGACCGCTTGTTCGTAGCCAACGGTCAGTCGCTCGGCGAGCTGTGCGACAGCCTCGACATGAGTCGGCAAGCTGTCACTCAACACCTCACCATGCTCGAGGACGCCAATCTGATCAGCACGGTCCGACAGGGGAGGGCAAAGCTTCACTATCTCAATCCCGTTGCGCTCGAGGAGATTCGAGAGCGATGGATCAACAAGTTCGAGGTACCGCGCCTTCGTGCGCTCAGTACCGTCAAAAAAATCGCGGAGGAAGCCATGACCGACAAGCCCAGTTTTGTGTACGTCACCTACATTGCGAGCACGGCGGACAACGTCTGGAAAGCGCTCACCGACGCACAGGCCACCGCAGAGTATTGGGGACACAGCAACGTCTCCGACTGGCAGCCGGGATCGACGTGGGAGCACCGCCGGATCGACGGTTCGAACATCGCGGATGTAGTCGGCACCGTAGTCGAGAGCAACCCTCCGTCGAGGTTGGTCACCACCTGGGCTGATCCGAACGGAGAACCGGGCGTCGACATCTCGCGGGTGAGTTTCGACATCGAAGCCTTCGGCGCGATCGTGCGACTGACCGTCAAGCACACCGATTTGGCGGACGAATCGGCTCGCATGGAGGTGGCCGGCGGATGGTCGGCGGTGCTGTCGAATCTGAAGTCCTACCTCGAGACCGGAAGCACTCTTCCGGTGGCGCCGTGGGAGATGCCGGTCGGTTGACGGTTGTCGACCGGGACAAACGAGTCCCCTGAACAGGAGGAGATCGCCGTACGTTTGTCCGAACAGTCGGCCCAGTCCGGACTCAAATTCGCATAACCGTCAAATATCGGCGCGTTCAGTCTGTAAAGTTGCCAGAAGGATGCTAGCGTTTTGCCTGACATCGAGTGAGGACGACCTCGTCTCGGACGCATGGGAGAAACGCTATGGGCGGCGACGCTTTTCAGAATGTTCCAGTTGATCGACGCAAGTTCGTCAAGACAGTTCTAGCGGCCTCGGCGGTAACTGTGCCAGTCGTGACGTCGATCAGCCTCGGTGGTGCGGCGCCGGCCTTCGCAGCCGGTGACACGCCGAATCTTTCCGGAGCGCCAAGTCGTGGCCAGCAGAATCCGAATCAACCAGGCGGCGAGCAACCAGGCGGGAATCAACCCGGTGGTAATACTCCGGGAGGGAATCAGCCGGGCGGAAACGAGCCGGGCAATCCCGGATCATCGGGAAGTTCGGGATCGTCAGGAAGTTCGGGTAGTTCCGGGAGTTCGGGACCGTCCGGAAGTTCCACAGGTTCCGGATCAACCGGTAGCTCGTCAGGTTCGGGTGGAACGACGACCGCCAAACCCACCGGGCCGACAGCGCCGACGGAGCCGACCGTCCCGACTGTGCCAACCGTACCGACGGTGCCGACCACTCGCACCGAGCCGACCTTCCCGACCCCTCCGACCCAGCCGACAAATCCCACGGAACCTACGTAGCCGACACGACGCGACTGGTTCCGAGGGGGAACACCGACGATGACAGAGTTCGACGTCGCGCTACACCGCGCTCTGAAGAAGTTTCAGAGCGCGGGGTCAGTTCAGGTGAAGGAGACTCCGCCACACGGAGAACCGGCCGATCTGACTGTCGCGATCGCGACCTACGACGATTTCGACGGCGCGTACTTCACGATCCACTCGATCTTGGTCCATCATCGCGAGGTTCTGGACAGAGTCGAATTCGTCTTGTTGGACAACAACCCAGAGGGGTTGCCGGCGCCGATGCTCGAATCGTTTGCCGGTTACATCGATCGGTTCCGCTACATCCCGTTCACCGACGTTCGATCGACTGCGGTGCGGGACGTCCTGTTCCGCAAGGCCACCGGAAAGTATGTCCTTGTCCTCGACTCTCACGTGATCTTGGCACCGGGATCGTTGTCGGCGTTGCTGGCGTATTTCGATGCGGACCCGGAAACCGACGATCTGATCCAGGGACCGATGCTCTCCCAGGATTCCTCGCACATCGCGGCCACCCACATGGACCCCAAGTGGCGCAACGGGATGTTCGGCTCGTGGGGAGTTGATCCGCGAGCGAAGCAACACCCGGACGTGCCTTTCGAGATCGTCATGCAGGGCCTCGGCTCATTTGCCTGCAGGCGTGAGGCATGGCCGGGATTGAACTCGCACTTCACCGGATTCGGCGGTGAAGAGGGATACATCCACGAGAAGTTCCGGATCAACGGCGGAAAGGTCGTCTGCCTTCCGACATTTGGTTGGCACCATCGATTCGAGCGCCCGGCCGGTGTCCCGTATCGAATAAACTGGGAAGATCGTGTTCACAATTACCTGCTCGGTTGGAGTGAGGTCGGATGGGATCTCGACTCACTCCATCGTCAGTTCTCCAGGTACCTCGGTGATTCGTATCCCGAGATTCGTCGCCGTGCCGAGCTGAGCGTCCAGCGACCCGAGTTGGTCTTCGGTGGGGTGGTCGTTCTCAGCGACGACGGCCGAGTCGCTCCGTGGCGTTCATGCCTGGCGGAGGCCGAGTCGATCGAACTGACCGTTCACCGTGCCATTCCGGCGGAGGACGACGGTCCGGATGGGTGGAGGACGGCCTCTGCGTTCGTCGCCGGACTCGACAAGGCAATTCTGCTGGGCTGGAAGTCGGTGGTTTTTCTGGACGAGGCGCGCGTGATCGAACCCGCGGTTATGTACAAGCTACGGAACATCGTCGACGACCTCCCGGCCGAGGCCGATACGGCTGTCATCCACGCACACGGCGAAGATCTGGTCGGAGCTGCACTGATTGTTCGCGCGGCGACATACGGAACTTTGCGAGACGAACTCTCACGAAGGATCAACGGACCCGTGCCGTCCGACTTCTCACTGGCGGCTTATCTGCTCGAGCGAGGCGCAGTCGACGTTGTGCTCGATCGCCCACTGTCGCCTGTCCGAGTAGGGGGAGAACCCAACCCCGTTGTCGAGGATTCTGAGTCGGACCTCGGTGTTGCCGTCGTGAATCTCGATCTCGACATCGACAGATGGAAAGCGTCCTGGCATAGATTCATTCGCTTACCGCGCGTAACAGCGGTGGAAAGAGTGTCGGCTTTCGAGGACGTGATGAATCAGGACGCGGCCTTTGCCGTCTCGTGGCGTCGTGCGCTCGCTCGGGCGACTGAGAAGGGCTGGGATTCGGTCCTCATCGCTGCTGACGACGTCAGTTTGCTGGATGCCGCCGCATCGATCCTTGGCCATGCCCGCGAAGAGTTGGATCACGGCGATTGGGACGTCGTCCACCTCGGACACGACCCGAAATCGAGGGACGGAGCTCTGCTCGACGGTTCGGCACTCTTGCGCACCAGTCCTGAGAACCGTGGAGTCCACGCCGTTCTCGTACATTCACGCGCCTTCGAGCGAATTCTCGACGAGATTGCGGATCCGGAGTCAGATCCCGAAGCATTCGGACAATGGGCGGGTCACTACCGAACTCTGGGCGACTACCTGGTGGATGCGAGTGCCGGGGGAGCGCTCACGTGCCTGACGCTGTCGCCCGGCATCGCCTCCACACGCAGCCTGATTCGTTCGGGCGCAATCGAATCCGAATACTCACGACGCTTCGCACTGTGAGACCACCACCAAGACGAAATCGGATTCGCTGAATCAAGGAGATATCTTGACCGAACTACTCGAAGGTGTGAGACCGCAACGCTCTCAGACGGTGGAGAGCAACGATCTCACCGACGGTGTTGTGCTGTACGACAGCTCCAGCGAGGTTGCCCATCACCTCAACCCGGTCGCGACGTTGGTGTGGGAACTGTGTGACGGCCGGACCGTCAGCGAAATTGTCCAGGCCGTGGCAGAAGTGCTCGAGATCCCTGACGACGAGGCGAAGTCGGTAGTCAACGAGACGTACGGACGGCTGAGCACCTCTCGTCTGCTGGTGTGAGAATTCCGTGACAGGCAACCACGTACCGCAATTCCGGGCGCACTACCTTTGGGTTGACGCGATTGTGCGCGGTTTCCGCATACCCGAGGTCGGTGTCGTCGAGCATCGGATTGCCAGCCCGTGGCCTGCGGACAACAACGTCGAAGTTCGGATTCAGCGGAATCGAGCCACATTCGGTCGCTGGGACGTCACCATCGAATCGACCATCGGCGGCAGCCGTGAAACGCTGATCGGTCTCGACGGTCTCCAGCTCGCGGAGAGCGTGTACCGCACGGTGCACCGGGATGTCATGACGGCCGCGCACGCCCGACATTGGACACGCCTGCACGCCGCTCTGGTCGACTGCAACGGTGTGAGAGTGGCGATCGCCGGGCATTCCGGGGCGGGCAAGACCACCTTGGCGCTCGCCCTTGCCTTACGGGGTGCACAACTGCGTGCTGACGAAGGCGTCTTCATTCGTGGTACCGAAGCTGTGGGCTTACCACGGCGGGTCCACCTCAAAGCCGGTACGTTCGACGTCCTCCCGGAGATCAAAGCGCACGATTCGCTGTATCTTCCGTACGCCCCGCCGGTGTGGGCGTTGGACCCGTCAACCTTGCCTGCTGAACGAAACGTCAGCTCGGCGGTTCGCGGAATCGATCTGGTGCTGATCCTCGATGGATGGGACGAGGGGCCGACTCGACTCGCTCCGATGCCCGTACCCCAAGCGATACAGTCGCTAGCCGAGCAATCCGCACTGTGGTCCGACAACCACGGATTGACCCTGAGAAACATCGCTGCTCTACTCTCGAATGCCCCGTGCTACAGACTGATTCGACATCACGGCGATACCGGCGCCGACACCGTGGAGGAACTGGTGGCGTCATGCGTGACACCCGGTACCTGATTTCCATGTTGAAACCCGAGTGTGGGGCCGACGTCATCCGCTTGTGTTCGCAGCAGGATTGGCCCAGAGTCATCGACGCCGCTGTAAGGCACAAGGTATTGCCGCTGCTCGCCTCCCGAGCGGTCGAGGCCGGCTTCGCATCGGTCCTACCTGCGAGCTTCGCGGAAATGCTGTCGGAATCCTCGGCCACCGCATCGAGTCCGGAATTGACGCTGAGCCTTGTCCATCACCGAAACACCATAAGGATCTCGGACCTCGACGCGCAGCGAGTGGAACTGCAAGAGTTGTTACACAGCAACGGATTTCCGACGGTTGCACTGAAGGGCGCCGCCCTTCTCGAGCGAAAAATCTGGCCGAACCCGGCAGCTCGACGGATGACGGACATCGACCTTTTGGTCGTCGACCCTGCACATGCCGTTCCGGCCAACGACGCGATCCTCGATTTCGGCTACCGAATGGTCCGCCCTGACGAAGTGGACTCCGACTCCATCGATCACGACGATCATCAGGAACCGGCACTCCTTCGCGACGACCGTCATGGCTCCGTCGAAATCCATTCGCACTTACTTCCGAGGTTCGCCCGTCACGCGCTGACCCGGGAGGCCGCAGTCCGAGGAATCAGCGCGGAGGCGGAAGAATCCCGCCTTGCGATGGCCGACGTGACGCTGCACGTCATCGCTCACGCGCGGCTTGCCGATCGGGCCTTGATTCGAGCCGATTTGTCGTTGAACAGTGTCTTCGACGTGGGGTGCCTGCTCACTTCCGAACCGGAACTCGCTGTGACGCTCTCCAGACGCCAGTTGCCACGCGATGTCCGTCGGGCGGTGAACGTCCACTGGGCGGCGGTGGAATCGATCTTCGGCGTCAGTACCGGAATGACGACCATCTCGGCGCGTTGGTGGTGGCGATGGACGCTGTGGTTGGCGGATCGCCCACGCCTGCACTCGCTCTACCGCGATCTGGTCATGGTGCCGCTCTTTCTCGACCGTGATCGGCTTTCCATCCGGGACGGGCGCGACCTACGTGGATGGGACTTGGCCCGCTCACGCGTGTCCCACTTCGTCCGTCGTGCGAAGACTGCCGTCGAAGATGCCGGGGGAGCGGCGTGAAAGTACTGATCACGGGCGGAGCGGGATTCATCGGAAGCACCGTCGCGTCGAAGTGCGTCGACGCCGGGATCGATGTCGTGATTCTCGACAACCTGCTGACCGGCCGCGCCGAATTTGCGCACAGATTCCCGTTCTATTGCGGCGACATCGCGGACGAGAAACTGCTCGACAAGGTATTCGCAGATCATTCCGATATCGATGCGACAGTTCACTGCGCGGCCTTGATCGTAGTCGGAGATTCCGTGAGTAGCCCGGCGCGGTACTACGAGAACAACGTATCCAAGTCGCTGACGCTGGTATCGAGTGTCCTTCGGAACGGGTGTGAGCGCTTCTTGTTCAGTTCCTCTGCGGCGGTGTATGCGCCGAGCGACGGTGGGTGTGTCGACGAACATTGGGGGATCGCACCGCAGAGTCCCTATGCGCACAGCAAGGCTCAGTTCGAAACGATGCTCGACGACATTGCGGCGGCCACTGAATTATCGGCGATATCTCTACGCTACTTCAATCCGGTCGGGGCAGATCCGGAGCTGCGAAGTGGTACAGCGTCGGCACGCCCGACCCACGCACTCGGAAAGCTGTTCGAATCATATTCGACAGGAACGCCTTTCAAGGTTACGGGAACGGATTGGCCGACGCGCGACGGATCCGGAGTGCGTGATTACGTTCATGTCTGGGACCTTGCAGACGCTCATGTTCGAGCGCTGGAAAGGTTCGACCGGGTCACCGCTGAATCATCACGCATGACTGTGGTCAATCTGGGCAGCGGGCGGGGGACGACGGTGTGGGAGCTGGTACACACATTCGAGAACGTGCTCGGTGAAGATATCGACGTGGTCGCTGCCGGCCGACGCGCCGGTGACACTGCCGGCGCTTACGCGTCGAACGATCGTGCGTTGCGACTACTCGGGTGGGTTCCGACATTCACCCTGGAACAGGGGATCGAGGACACCGCGCGGTGGCTGGCAGTGCGGCCGCACCTGCTCAACTCGGTGTAGCCGAACGTCAGCCCGTCGGGTCGTCGTCAACGGTGATGTTGTTGCTACGTAGCCAGAAGGTGGCGTCCGGATCCCACCCGGCGAGCACGCTGGCCCCCGCGTTGGCCGACAACGGGATCGCGACACCTGGCGTGGTCAGATAAGCCATCATGGTCAGGTGCACGGCGTCGTAATCTGCAGCGACCGAAACCCAGTCCGGAATGAACCAGTCACGGTATTCACCGGTCGTGTCGTACCACACGGAGCGACGTGAAGCGGGCACAGGCAGGGGATAGGTATCGACCAGATTCGCCCAGTCCTGCGGACCGGTGATCTCGTAGATCCGGGGCGCGCCGTAGATCCTTACCGGCTGCACCCGCGCCTCGTTCGAGGAGCTGTCTTCTTCGAGAAACACCCCGAGGGCCCCGATACCGTCGCGGGCCCTGGTTGTTTCGGTTGTGCCGTTGGCAAAAGGGATAGACCACCATTCGCCTCCGATGTGACGGTCCGGATCTTCGATCTGGTATTCCAGAAACCGGCGTTCGTAGTCGAGTGCCTCAGCGCGCCACTGTTCGAGGCCGTCTTCTGTGCGGTAAATCCGCAAGGGTAGGTCCGACCAGCCGTAAATAGGGTTTCGCTTTTCAACCAGATTCTGGTTCAGAAGGTCAGCAGGCTCGGCCCACCAGGCGGTGTGTGACGAGTCGAGAAGGGCTTGAGCGATCGGGCGCAATGCCGCGATCACCTCAGGGCGGACGAAGATCAGATCTTCCTCGTCGGGCGGCTGCCAGTAGCGTGCGCAATCTACGGCATACGCAAGACAGTGCAGAATCTCGAGTTCGGACATCTCGCCGATTGCCCGGATATCAACAGCGCCGAGAACTTGGAGCGCATCTTCCGGCGATTGAGGCCAGTGTCCACCGGATGTGCGTGCGCCGGCGCGGCATGCGTAACCGACGTTCGCACAGAAGCGACGGCCACGTGGTGAACCGAGGACGAGTGCAACGGAATCCATCTGGGTAAAGCTAGCGGACAAGCTGACGGGGGACGTTCGAATATCCATTACTTGACATAATGTAGATTATCGGCAAATTCTCGACCTGGCGATATCCGGTTCACGCCTGGTTCGTGCAACCTTCTTTGTTTCCGCCCACCCATGTCTGTCTGCCGGTACATTTGCCGGCTTTCCTGCGTTTCCGTCCGAGATCTGCGACAGGCTTGCACGACTCGACCATTGCGACTCCGCGATCGCCGGCTGAATTGCTACCGATCACCGCCTGGCCTCGCCGGCGACTGCGGCTACGCCGCGCGACCTGGACGTCAGGAACGACCAATAAGTGCTCTGATGTTGATTGATGTCGATAAAAACGTCTCACCGACTTCCGGCTACCCCACCTCAATTCGTCACTGTGACGTATTACGGTTGACAGGCTGGAGGCGAGTTCAGTTCCATTGTCATCGCCACGGACTACTATCGCCGCATGTGTTGTATTCGACCGGCCGCTTCTCATGGTCAGTGGCCGCGATGAGCGACACACCCAAGGTCGTGCATCGCTGGCTCGCAGTGCCAGACCAGTTTGACCGATTCACGCGATTCTTGCGCGACAACGGAATTCTGATGCCGACTCGGATAGGCATCGGCGTATTGGTTTTCCTCCTGGGTATCACGATTCTGCTGAAGCGACTGGGCACTCATTCGGTACAGACCATCGGATTTCCGTTGGACGTCGTCGTCGCAGTGCTTGTGATGATCGGCGGAATTGCCCTGCCTGTCGTAGCGACCACCCGTGAAAGGTCGTATTTCTTCGTCGTTGCCGGGGACTTCGCCGTTGCGGTGATCGTGCTGGCTGAGGCGAATCCGGATCAGAGATTGCTCGGATGTCTCGTCTTCGGGCTCGTCGGCTCGTACATAGCCTTCTTTCACAATCTTCGAACTCAGCTGTGGCACCTGCTGTTTTCCGGGGCGGTCATCGTTGTTGCCAGCATCGGCGTGTTCACCGATGTACCTTCTGGCCTTCCAGACGTCCTGGGGCGCATTGCCTTTGCCATTCCTGTCATCACTGTCATACCGGTGGTCACGCAGATTGCTCTGGCGCTCCTGAGCAACGACGCTCAAAGCTCAGAACTCGATCCGTTGACGGACCTGCTGAATCGGCGCGGACTCGCACGGCGGACTTCCGAACTACTGCAAGCGAAATCCAGCCTCGACCAGTCTTTGCTGGTGGTGGTGATCGACATCGACAATTTCAAACACTTCAACGACACCTACGGTCACGACGTCGGCGACCGAGTCATACTGCGCACGGCCTATCGACTACACGACTGGGCCAGATCGGACGCGGCGATAGCGCGCATCGGCGGTGACGAGTTCGTCGTCGTTCAGATGATGCCGTTGCCGTACGTCGGCGATCTACTGGCCCGAATCGCGCCCATCATGAACTCCCCTACAGGCGAACCAATCTCGACGACCAGCATCGGCATAGCCATCCACAACGGCGCCTGGCCGGACGTACAAGCAGCAGAAAGTGGCGTTCACGATCTACATCGCCTCGCCGATTCGGCGATGTACGAAAGCAAGAGAATGGGTGGAAATCACGTCCACTCCATCGTTCTCACCGATCAACAGCTACAACAGCCACAACAGTCAGGCGGTCGTTCAGTCCTCTGAATCGTCGATCAGATGCATCGCGGCTTCCTCTGCCGACGCTGCGCCGCCGTCGATTCCGACGTCTCCGGCAATGAGTTCACTTTCCTCGTCCTCGTATCTGCCCTCGTCTTCGGCAACGAGACGCCCGACCCGACGGTTACCCACTTCGTCACCGTTCGGGAATTCTTCTTCCCGTTCGAATTCGTCGGCATCGGCGGGATCCTTCAAAGGATCTCCGAGCGACGCGTACGGATCGGGTTCTTCTTCGGTCAGGCGCTCGTCGAGGGTCTCCCCCGCTGATTCCTCGCTGCCGGTCAACCCGTGGGCATCAAGTCCCAGTGGGCGTTCCGGTGGTGAGATTCCCTCGTCGAGAATGTCGTCGACGCCTCGATCGATCAGAGTGTCTTCAGGTTGAAGCTGGTCGTCGGGATCGAGACTGTAATCGCCATTGCCGGCCGCGCCGGTGTCATCCGTGTCGCTCATACGATCAACGATGCCACGGGCACACCGAGTTGGCCATGTGCCGCGCCTGCTCGATACGTCACTCCGGAGACATTCAGCACGAACGCGGGGCCGGCACTCCGTCGAATCGGTCCTGTAGGTACTCGAATGCGGTGGGCAGACCGAGGACCGCAGTGGTGAGGTGGTCCGGGCTGGGGAACAGTTGGGATTGAATCGTGGCTCCGGCGGCGCAGTACCGCGAAATCGTGTTGACCACCGAATCGATGGGGATCAGAACGTCGTCGGGCGTGTGCCATTCGAACACCGGGGCAGTCGGCACACCGGGATAGAGTTCGACGCTGTTGTCGTCCATCACCTTTCGCACTTCAGGGCTGGACAGCAAGGATGTCGACGTCGACACCTGAGAGGCACTGCGCCCGGCACCGACCCTGAGGATGTCGTTGGTGCACGCGTTGGTGAGTTCGGCCCGCATCGACCGTCCGAGGTCGTTGAGTTGGTTGCTCAGCGGCAGTAGGTCGGGATACTCGCGTTCGAGGCCCATTGCTGCGGCGAAGGCGAGGCCGAATGCCGGGTGCGGATCCTGTCCGAGGCCGTTTGCCATCTTGGACAGATTCATCGGGACGCCGCCCTCGGCTACACCGACAAGGTTGACCTCGGGTGCGTAGCTCGGGGCCAGTGCGGCCGCCCACGCGGTGGCCATGCCGCCGCCGGAGTAGCCGGCAATACCTACAGGGCTGGCGCCACTACGCAATTCGGGGACTTTCTGAACGGCGCGGATACCGTCGAGCGTGATCTGTCCGCCCAGGCGCGCGGCGCCGTACGCACTGTTGGGTCCGAGATGGTCGGGAAGGGCAATGGTCCATCCACGTTGCAGCGCGACGTTGAGGATGGGCGCTTCACGGATGACGATGTTGGGATCCGATGCGTAAAGCGCGCGAGATGGCGCACATCCCGTACCGAGTGCATTGACGATGTGCTGATACGAGAGCAACGGGCCGTCTTGTGCTTGATTCGGCGGGACCAGGATCGTGCTGACCGCGGCAATAGGCTTGTTCTCTGAGTTCGTGGACCTGTAACTGACCTGCCAGATCGCGACGCCGGGAAAGGTCATCAGGTCAGGGGCCCGGCGCACGGAGATCGGCGTGCCGGCGGTCCCCTCGGCAGCTGCTTGCGAGTAGAACGGGTCCGGGTCCGGTGCCGGATATGCGGGATCGGCCTGTGCAGTCCCCCCGGAGAGCAGTGCGGCAGTCAGTGCAGCGGCAGTCAGCATCGATCCGGTAAACACGCGTGTGGTTCGCAGTTTCAACGTTTTCCCCTCGTCCGGACCCACCAGGGTTCATCACCCTGTGTGTTTCACTCATACCCATGTCGAACCTGGTTCAGACACCCCACTGAGCGATAACTTCTCGCAATCGTACAGCTATGGTTGCCGCCGGACCCGGTTCGATCATCTGGTTGTGTTCGCAATCGACTTCGGTGACTCGGATGTCCCCTTCTACAAACCTTCGCCATTCGGCGACATCGTGTCCGTTCTCCGTAGATCTTCCGGCTACGAAGAACTCGATGGCTCCAACGTGGACAGGCGGTTGGTGCCGATTCGTCAATTCGACGGAGTGGGAGTAACCGCGACTGATCCGCGCCAGATGCTCCGCTTCGATTCCGATTCCGGCACCCAGGGTCTGCTCCAGCAATTCCGCCGCTTCTTCGAAGGTCTCGACCGTCTTGGATCCCGCCGGCATCGCGAGCCCGGCCAGTAGTTCGGAGACCGAGAGTTCTGCGGGCTGATCGGAATCCGACGACGGATAGCTGTCGAGTATCGACAGAGTCACGTCACGTCCGCTCCGAGTGAGGCTGTGTGCCACGGCGTGTGCGATCACGCCGCCGAGCGACCAGCCGGCCAGATGGATCGGGCCGGTCGATGCCACGGCTGCAATGCGATTCGCGTAGTCGTCGGCGAGTTCGGTCAGCGAGTCGAAGCTGGGCCCGCCGCTCAGGGACGGTAGCTGAAGACCGTAGACGGGTTGATCCAGCTCGAGATGCTTGACGAATTCTGCGTAACCCCAGGACAATCCGATACCCGGATGGACGAAGAACAGTGGTGCACGATCGGATCCGGCGCGCAGCGTGATCATCGGGGCGAGAAGATCCGACGAATCGTCCGGCGAGTGTGCGTCCATTCCGTCGGCAGCCCGGGCGACTCCGGCAGGTGTCGGATCCAGGAAAAGCGATTGCAACGGCACTCGCATCCCGAGACGCTTCTCGAGTTCGATGGTGATTCGAGTGGCCACGATCGACGTTCCGCCCAGTTCGAAGAAGTCGTCGTCGACGCCGATGTGCTCGTGCCCGAGCACGGTCTCGAAGATGTCGACGACCGTTCGTTCGGTGTTGTTTGTCGGCGGTGCGTACGGGACCGTGCGTCGCTCGAAGCTCGGGGTCGGCAGTGCCTTGCGGTCCAGCTTGCCGACCGGTGTCACCGGAATGCGGTCGACGACGACGATCGCGCCGGGAACCATGTGCGCGGGCAGGCGAGAAGACAGATGGCGGCGAAGCTCCCAGTCGTCGACGGTCTGTCCTTCCACGGGCTGGATGTAGGAGGCGATCATCGTCTCCCCCGACGGCGCTTCGTGCCCGAGTGTGGCGGCGAAGTAGACGGATGGGTGTGCCATCAGGACAGAGTCGATTTCGCCGAGCTCGATGCGGAATCCGCGGACTTTGATCTGGAAGTCGCTGCGGCCCAGGTATTCGAGGGTGCTGTCGGAGCGCCAGCGCACCAGGTCGCCCGTGCGGTACATCCGCTGGCCTGGTTCGCCGAACGGATCGGCGACAAATCGGTCGGCGGTTAGGTCGGGACGATTGTGGTATCCCCGGGCGAGTCCGGGGCCGGTCACGTACAGCTCCCCGATGACTCCCACCGGCACGGGCTTGAGGTGCCCGTCGAGGACCAGTCCGGCAAAGCCGATGGCCGGTCGTCCGATGTTGATGTCCTTGCCCGGCCGCATGGGTTCACTGACGCTGGCCTGGATGGTGGATTCGGTGGGTCCGTATCCGTTGAACATGCGACGGTCGCGGCCCCAGATGTCCACGAGTTCGGGTGGGCAGGCCTCGCCACCGACTGCGAGTACGCGGAGTTCGGGTAGCGCGGAGCTTTCGATCGAGCTGAGCGCGGTCGGAGTGATGAACGCGTGTGAGACGTGTTCGTCGGCAAAGATTTCGGCCAACTCGGATCCGCCGAAGACCGTCGGTGGGATGACGACCAGGCACGCTCCGCTGCCGAACGCCATCATGAGTTCGAAGACCGAGGCGTCGAAGCTCGGTGATGCCAGGTGAGAGATCCGCGAATAGGGCTGGACGTTGAATCTCTGATGTTCCTCGGCGTTGAGGTTTGACAACCCGAGGTGGGTGACGATGACGCCCTTCGGCTTCCCGGTTGAACCCGAGGTGTAGATCAGGTACGCGGGATGCCCGTGATGCAAGGGGATCGTGCGGTCGCGATCGGTGATCGCGGCTGCGCTCTGGGCGTCGATCTCGTCGACGGTCTCGGCTTCATCGAGGACCATCCACTCGACCGTGTCGGGAAGTTGACTGCGGTGAGCGTCGTCGGTGATGCCGAGTACGGCCCGCGAATCGTCGAGCATGTGGTTGATGCGATCGTCGGGATAGTTCGGGTCGACCGGCAAGAACGCTGCACCGGTTTTCGTGACCGCCCAGATCGCGACGATCTCCGCAGTGGACCGCGGCAGACCCAGCGCCACAAAATCTTCGGGACCGACGCCGCGCCGACACAGCGCGCGCGCCAGCTTCGTCGATTCCTCGTCGAGGTCGCGGTAGGTCATCGACCTCTCGCGACTCGAGAGGGCTGGGGCATCCGGGTTCGAGGCGACTGCTTCGGCGAGGATCTCCGGCCACACCCGCGCTCGAGTCGCGGCGGCACCGGATGCCGGCACCAGGGCAGCTGTTTCATCGGCGCCGAGGATGCCGATGTCGGCGATACGTGTTGCGGGTTCGCGTCCGACAGCGTCCAGGATCAGGCGCAGTCGGTCGGCAAACCGACGAATGGTGGCGGGTTCGAAGAGATCGGTTGCGAAGTCGAAGGCTGCGGACATCCCAGCCGGGATGCCGAACTCGTCGAACTTCTCGTCGACGATCAGCTCCAGGTCCTCCTTCGCGAATTTGGTTTCCACGGTCAGTCCGTCGATGTCGAGGCCGGGTAGGTGGAAATGTGCGGGTTCGTTGTTCTGAAGTTCGAGGGCGACCTGGAACAACGGTGAGTACGACGTGGATCTGGTTGGGTTGATGACGTCGACGAGCCGTTCGAATGGCAGGTCCGAGTTCTGGAATGCGGCCAGGTCGATTTCCCGGACGTGCTCCAACAGGTCGGCAAACGTGATGTCGGGATCGACGCTGGTTCGCAGGACCAGTGTGTTGACGAACATTCCGACGAGATGGTCGAGCGCTGCCTGACCTCGGCCGGCGATCGGTGTGCCGATGGTGACTTCGTCGGCGCCCGACAACTTGGACATCAGCACTGCGAGCGCGCCGTGCAGCGCCATGAACATCGTGACACCGTTTGCCCTGGTGAGGTCCGCGAGGGCGCGGTGGGTGTTCGCGTCGATGTCGAAGGTGAATCGGTCACCGTGGAAGGTCTGTTGCACGGGTCGCGGGTGGTCGGCGGGCAGTGCGATGACGTCGTCGAGTCCGGCGAGTTGCTCACTCCAGTAGTGCAATTGGCGACTGATGACGGATTCCGGGTCGTCTTCCGATCCGAGGACGCGATGCTGCCACAACGTGAAGTCTGCGTACTGCACCTCGAGCGGCGCCCACGTGGGCTCGATCCCTGCCGTACGCGCCAGGTAGGCCGTCATCACGTCGCGTGCGAGCGGCGCCATCGACGAACCGTCGGCGCAGATGTGATGGACCACGACAAACAGAATGTGAACGGGTTCAGCGGTGTCGAGTCGGAACAGTGCCACGCGCAGCGGCAGGTCCACCGACACGTCGAAGCCGGTCGTGGCGAGTCGTTGCATGCGCTCTGCGAGTTCGTCCTCCCCCAACGTCATTTCACGGACCGGCGGTACTGCCTCGTCGACGGTGAGCACTTGCTGAATCGGATCGCCGCCGACGGCGGGGAACACCGTCCGCAGTGTTTCGTGCCGCTCGACGACGTCGGCGATGGCCTGTTGCATGGCCGTGACGTCGAGGTCACCGGTGAGGCGAACAGCTAGTGGGATGTTGTACGCGGCTGAGCGTGTGTCGAATTGGTTCAGGAACCACATGCGCTTCTGCGCCAACGAGAGCGGGACGCTGCCATTGCGCTCCATGGGAGTGAGCGGCACAGTGCCGACGGCAGTGACAGCGCTGGAGAGCCGTTCGGCGAGCTGAGCCGTCGTCGGTGCCTCGAACAGCACGCGCACCCCGACGTCGATGTTCAGTGCGGAGTTGAGCCGCGAGACCACGCGAGTGGCGATCAGCGAGTTGCCGCCGAGCTCGAAGAAATTGTCGTCGACGCCGACCCGTTCGACGCCGAGTACGTCGATGAACGCATCGGCGATCCGACGTTCGAGGCTGGTGCCGGGCGCCCGGAATTCCACACCGGTTCCGGTGAACTCCGGCGTCGGCAACGCTTTTCGATCGAGCTTGCCGACCGCGGTGCGCGGTAGCTCGTCGACGATCATGATGCTGGCCGGAACCATGTGCGAGGGAACACGTCCGGCGAGGTGCGCGGTGATCTCTGCCCCGGTCAGCGTCGATCCTTCCTCGACGGTGAGGTAGGACGCTAAAACTGTGGCGCCGGCCGGTCCGTCGACGCCGAGTGTCAAGCAATTCGTGACACTCGCCATTGCGGTGATCTGGGCGTCGACCTCGCCGAGCTCGATGCGGAATCCGCGAATCTTGACCTGGAAGTCGCTACGCCCGACGTATTCGATGGTGTGATCGCTTCGCCAGGAGACGATGTCGCCCGTGCGGTACATCCGGTCGCCTGGCTTGCCGAAGGGGTCGGCGACAAATCGCTCGCTGGTCAGGCCGGGACGCCGGTGGTATCCGCGAGCCAGGCCGATGCCGGCGATGTACAGCTCACCGGGAGCTCCGACGGGTACGGGTTGCAGGCGCGAATCGAGGATCATCTCGTGCACGCCGCGGATCGGTCCACCGATCGTGATGGGTGCGCCCACTGTCATGGGTTCGCTGATGTCTGCCATGACGGTTGTCTCGGTCGGGCCGTAGGCGTTGACGAATTCTCGTCCGGGAGCCCAGAGGCCGACGAGATGCGGCGGTAGTGTCTCTCCCCCGACGACGACGTGCCGGAACTCGTCCAGGCCGGCCGGGTCGACGGTGGCGAGTGCTGCCGTGGTGACGAACGCGTGAGTGACGTGTTCGCGGCGGATGAGACTTGCCAGTTCGGCGCCGCCGTAGATGTCGGTCGGGACGATCACCATGGTTGCTCCGACACCGAATGCCTGCAGGTACTCGAAGACGGCTCCGTCGAAGCTGGGGGTGGCGAAGTGCAGGGTTCGAGAGTGGTGATCTGCGTGGAATCGACGCTGCTGGTCGAGTGCGAAGCTGTCGAGTCCGGTGTGGGTGACGACAACTCCCTTGGGTCGGCCGGTGGATCCCGAGGTGTAGACCACGTAGGCGGCGTTGTCCATGACCACCGGTGCACGCCGTTCGTCCTGGGTGATCGGCAGCGTGCAACTGGTGGCGACGTCGTCGTCGAATGCCTCTTCTCCGAGCACCAACCAGGACACGATGGGTGGAAGTGTGTCGATGGCGTCGACGACGGTCAACCCGAACAGCACCTCGGAGTCGCTGAGCATGTGTTCGATTCGGTCAGCCGGATAGGTGGGGTCGACGGGGACGAACGCTGCGCCGGTCTTGGCCACCGCCCACACCGCGAGTACGGATTCGACGGACCTTTCGATGCCGATGGCAACCGACGTCTCGGGCCCGGCGCCGCGGCGAATCATGGCTCTGGCCAACTGGTTCGAGCGCCGGTCCAGTTCGGCGTAGGTCATGGAACGGCTGCCGGCCGAGAGCGCGATGCGGTCGGGATAGGTGGCAGAGACGTCGGCGAGAATCTCTGGGAGCGTTCGCGCGGAGCGCCCCGGGGAGCCGAAGACCGGCGCAAGATCACGGCTCTCGAACTCCGTGAGAACCTGCAGACGGGCCAGCGGCTGATCCGGTGCCGAGGCGAGTTGCCCGAGGACGATGCCCACGCGCTCGGTGATCTTGGCGACTTCGCGGGCGGAGAAGTGCGTCGGCAAGTACTCCATCTTCAGATTCAGCGTGTCACTTTCGGACGCCACCACGGCAATCGGATAGTGCGCCGAGTCGCGTCCGTCGATGCCGAGAACGTGCATTCCCGCGATGTCGGTTTCGGCGGTCAGGGCTGTCTCGTCGACGGGATACGACTCGAATACCGTCAGGGTGTCGAAGGAGCCGGCGGCGCCGACTGCTCCGGCGATGTCCGACAGTCCGATGTGGTGGTGGTCGAGCAATGACGCTTGCTCGGATTGGACGCGAATGGCCATTTCGGCGAGGGTTTCTCGGGCGTCGAGGCGGACTCGGACAGGCACCGTGTTGATGAACAGGCCGACTATCGATTCCACGCCGGGCACCTGTGGTGGGCGTCCTGAGACCGTTCCGCCGAAGACGACGTCGTCGCGTCCGAGAAGTTCGGCGAGCACGATTCCCCATGCCACCTGTACCAGGGTCGCCATGGTCAGGCCGCGGCTTCGCGCGAACGCTCGAAGAGTCTCGGTTCGTTCTGTCGGCAGCGAGTACGAGTGGATTTCACTTGCCACGGTTTCGGCGGCGGTGTCTGCCCTCGAGAGGTGGGTGGACGTGTCGACGCCCCGTAGCGCTTCTTGCCACGCCCGTAGCGAAGTCTCGGGTTCTTGCTTCGAGATCCAGGAGAGATAGTCGCGATACGACTGAACTCGGGGCAGAATCTCGGGGTCACCGTCGGTTGCGTAGAGAGTGAGCAGGTCTCGAAGCAACAGCGGGGTGGACCAGCCGTCGAGCAGGATGTGGTGGTTCGTCACGACGAGGCGTGCTTTGTCCGGTCCGATTCGCACGAGCATGAAGCGGATCAACGGGGCTGTTTCCATGTCGAAACGATGAGCGCGATCGCGTTCGAGCAGCTGACCGAACGCGACTTCGCTGTCTTCGGCTCCGGACAGGTCGATCTCGGCCCAGCCGATGTCGACACCGGAACGGATCACCTGCAGTGCCCGCCCTCCCGGTGCGGAGACAAATCCCGCGCGCAGGCTCGGATGACGATCAACCAAGGCCTGCGCGGCGCGGCGCAGGCGCGGCGCCTCCACCCGACCCCCGAGCTCGAGGGTCAGTTGCACCATGTACGGGTCGATTTCGGTTTCGTCGAACTGGGCGTGGAAGAGCATGCCCGACTGCAGAGGTGACAGTGACCAGATGTCGGTCAGGTCGGGGAATCTGCGCTCGAGCTGTTCGATGCTCTGTTGATCCGCGGTGACGAGATCGAGATCGGTGGGCGTGAGCTCGCGCTCGGAGTGTTCCTCCACGTATTCACTCAGTGCGCCCAGTGCTCGGGCCCAGAGCTCCGCCAGTTCGGTGACTTCGGCCTCGCTGAGAATGCCGCGGGGGAAGGACCACGTAGCGCGCAGAATCGGACCGTGTGCGGTATCGGTCGTGACGGCGTTGATGTCGAGCACCGACGCGGCGGCCAATTCGCCGCTGTGCGCTTCGTCGAGGGTCACTTCCGAGATCGGCAGCCACGGCACTTCGCCGTGCTCGGGATCCGAGCCGGCAAATCGTCCGAGGTAGTTGAACGAGATCTGCGGCGTGGGCAGCTCACGAAGTTCCTCGTTTCGATCGAGGTACTTCAGGATGCCGAACCCGATTCCGTTGTCGGGCAGGCCGAGCAGCGTTTCCTTGACGAGTTTCACGGCGGAGGCGGCGGTTGATCCCCCGGCCAGTGCATCGACGACATCGAGTCCGGTGAGATCGATCCGGACGGGGAACAAGGTGGTGAACCAGCCGACCGTGCGCGAGAGGTCGGCGCCCGGTACGGCGTTCTCCTCGCGGCCGTGCCCTTCGAGGTTGACGAGCACGTCCCCGCTGCGCTGTCCGCGCGATCGACGCCAGGCGGTGACGGCAATCGCGAGAGCAGCGAGCAGTCCGTCGTTCACCGAGCCTCCGAAATGCTGAGGCACCGTCGAGATGACGTTCTCGGTCACGGAGGTCGGAACGTCGACGCTGACGCGGTCGACGGTGGCTCCGACATCGACGGCTGGGTCGAGCCCGCGTGCCCCGAGCAATGGCTCGTCGGTCCGCATTCTCGACCACAGGTCGATCTCGTCGCGTCGCTGCGCAGCGGTCTCGGCGAGCGCTGTCGCCCAGCGACGTATCGACGTTCCGCCCGGCGGAAGTATGGGTGTTTCTCCGTCGAACGCCGAGGCATAAGCAGTGACCAGGCCCGGGACGAGCATGCGCCAGGACACACCGTCGACCGCGAGGTGATGAAGGACCAGGAGCAACCGTCCGGCTTCGGCCCGGTTGCCGTTCGAGCTGACGGGATCCAACCAGACTGCGCTGATCATCTTCCCGTGTTCGGGATCGAGGCGGCTGGATGCGTCCTGCATCGCGGTTTCCGCAGCGGCGACGAATTCTTCGCCGCTGGTGGACACGATGGAGGTTCGGCGCAGGATGTCGGGGGCGGTGATGCTCCCTGGCTCGCGGATCTCGAGTTGGTGAGTCGCGGCGTCCAGGCGCGCCCGCAGCACGTCGTGACGATCGAGGATCGTTTGCAATGCTCGTTCCAGCGCGGGGCCGGAGACATCCGCGGGCAGTGCGATCAGCGCGCTCTGGCTGTAACTGCGGATCGTGCTCAGGTCACCGCGACTGCGTTCGACGAGCCACTCCATGATCGGCGTGAGCGGTAGCGGGCCGGCTCCCCCGCCGGGTAGCTCCGTGAGAATCGGTGCCGTTTCCGATGATTCGATGAGGAGCACTTTGGTGAGGCCGGCCACGGTCTTCGCTTCGAAGACGTCCCGCGGAGTGAAGACGAGGCCTGCGGACTTCGCCCGTGAGACGAGTTGGATCGACATGATCGAATCGCCGCCGAGACCGAAGAAGGAATCGTCCACTCCGATACTGCCCCGACCCAGCACCTCCGCGAAGAGGTCCGCGAGGACCGCTTCGGTAGCGGTGGCCGGCGCCCGCGTCGCCTCGGTTGTTCCCGTGACGGTGAAGTCCGGAGCCGGGAGGCTGCGTCGGTCGAGCTTTCCGTTGACCGTCAGTGGAAGCGATTCGAGGACGACGATGGCGGTGGGCACCATGTACTCCGCGAGTTCGGCGGCGACGAAGTCGGTCACCGTCGCTGAATCGACGGTACTGCCTGTTTCGGCGACCACGTACCCGACGATCCGCGGTGACGCTCCCTCCGTTCGAACAAGTGCTACCGAGGCAGCGACGCCGGGGCAGCGGAGCATTGCGGCTTCGATCTCGCCGAGTTCGATGCGGAAACCACGCACCTTCACCTGGAAATCACTGCGGCCCACGTACTCCAACTGCCCCGCGTCGTTCCACCTCGCCAGGTCCCCGCTCCGATACATTCGATCCCCCGAACTACCGAATGGATCGGGAAGGAACCGCACCGAAGTCAATGCGGGTTTCCCGAGGTATCCCCGAGTCACCTGATCACCGGCGACGTACATTTCGCCGACGACACCTGGTGGTACCAAGTTCAGTCGCCGATCGAGTACGTAGACGGACAATCCCGGTACTGCTCGCCCGATGATGCTCGCCGACGCGTGCTCGCTGTCGTTGCGGTCGAGTGCGATTCGACTGACGTGCACTGTCGTCTCGGTGATCCCGTACATGTTGACCAACGTCGGAGCCGTGTCGGCCCGCCTGTCGTACCACTTGCGTAACTGCCCGAGGTCGAGCGCTTCGCCACCGAAGACGACGTAGCGCAGTGCAAGGTCGGGATCCGTGCCGTTCGGTGAGTACGCACGGTCGGCTTCGGCGAGTTGGTAGAAGGCGGTGGGTGTTTGGTTCAGCACCGTCACTCGCTCCCTGCGGAGCAGTTCGTGGAACATGTCCGGTGATCTGGTCGTGTAGTAGTCGACGACGACCAGCCGGCCCCCGTGTAGCAGCGGCCCCCACAGCTCCCAGACGGAGAAGTCGAATGCGTACGAGTGGAACATGGTCCACACGTCCGTGTCGTCGAACCCGAACGTCGGGGCGGTGTTGTCCATCAGAGTCAGCACGTTGCGGTGGCTGACCTGGACACCTTTGGGGCGCCCTGTGGATCCGGAGGTGTAGATGATGTACGCGATCGCGTCGGGCAGAAGTGGTGTCGTCCGGTCCGCGTCGGTGATGCGATGGGGCGCGGAGTGATCGAGGCGTACCGCGATCTCCGGCGATCCGAGTTCGACGACGTCTATGCCGGATTCGATGATCTCCGAAGGTAGGTCGCTTCGGAAGTCTCCGGTCGTGACCAGGCATACCGGCCGCGCGTCGTCGAAGAGGAACCGCATGCGCTCGGCCGGGTAGGTGATGTCGACCGGCAGGTATGCCGCTCCGGTTTTGATGACGGCGACGAGGGCCAGCACGAGATCGGTGGTTCTGGGCATTGCAACAGCCACCACGGATTCCGGACCGATACCGCGGCCGATCAGGAGCCGCGCCAGGCGGTTAGCGCGCCCGTCCAGTTCGGCGTACGTCATGGCGCCGTCGCTGTCGTTGACCGCGGTCGACGACGGATGTGCTGCAACAGCCTCGAAGAATCGGTCCGCGATGTTGTCCGCTGGAGCCGGTTCGGCGTGAGTGTTCCACTCGGTCAGCATCTGTCGACGCTCGTCGGCGCTCACGACGTCGATGTCACCGGTAGGAGTCGACGGCTCTCGGGAGACCGCCTCGAGGATGGTGAGCAGTCTGCGTGAGAACGAATCGATCAAGTCACCGTCGAACAGGTCTGTGGCGTAGATGAATTCGGCGTCGATGCCATCCGTTCCGCCATCCGCGTCGTAACGCTCGGTGACCGAGAGTTGCAGATCGAACTTGGCGACGGGTAGGTCGAACTCGACTCCCGAGACCGACAGCCCCGGCAATTCGAGTTGTGGGAGTGCATTGTTGCGGAACTCGATGAGGATCTGGAACAACGGAGTGTGCGAAGTCGAGCGTTCCGGGTCGAGTGCGTCGACCAACCTTTCGAAGGGCAAATCGGTGTGCTGGAACGCGCCGAGGTCGCCTTCGCGAACCTGGGCGAGGACGTCCTCGAACGACGCGTCGGGCGTGATCTGTGTTCGCAGCACGAGAGTGTTGACGAACATACCGACCAGGTGATCGAGTTCGGCCTCGCCGCGGCCGGCGACGGGTGTCCCGATGGCGATGTCCTCGGTACCGGCCAGGCGCGCCGCAAGTACCGCCAGTGCTGCGTGCATGAGCATGAACATGGTGGTGCCGTGCTCACGTGCCAGGTCGGTCAGCGCCCGATGGGTCTGCGGCGATACCACGAACCGGTGGACCGAGCCGACCATGGACGGCTTTGCCGGACGTGGGAACGACGTCGGCAACGCGATCGGCTCGCCCAGTCCCGCGAGTCGGTCCTTCCAGTAATCGAGCTGACGGGTCAGAGCCGAGTCCGGATCTTCCTCGGAGCCGAGCACTTCGTGCTGCCACACAGCGAAGTCGCCGTACTGCACGGCCAGTTCCGACCAGTTCGGCGCACTGCCGGCACTGCGGGCCGCGTAAGCCGCTGCCACGTCCGCTGCGAGGGGGTTCATCGAGAACCCGTCGGCGACGATGTGGTGGACGACGATCACGAGTACGTGCCTGCGCTCGTCCCCGTCGACGCGCAGGACCGCGCAGCGGATCGGAACTTCGGCCGAGGCGTCGAAGCCTGCCGAGGCCAGCTCGAGGATTCGATCGGACACTCTGGCAGCAGTGACGATTTCCGGCTCCAGGATCGGCATGACCTCGTCGCTGGACATCACCTGCTGAACCGGCTGTCCGTCGATCGAGGGGAACTTCGTCCGCAAGCTCTCGTGGCGCCCCAGTACGTCCGCTACCGCGGCCTGCAATGCGGCGAAGTCCAGATCGCCGTCGAGGCGCACTGCCAGGGGAACGTTGTAGGCGGGGGACGTCACGTCGAACTGGTTGAGGAACCACATCCGCTTCTGTGCCAGTGACACGGGCAGTGGGTCCGGGCGGGATCGCCGAGTCAACGGTGGTCTGGGGTTCTCTCCGCGGCCGACGCTCTCCGCCAGACGCGAGAGCTGCCGAACTGTCGGAGACTCGAACAGTCCTCGAACGCCGATGTCGGTGCCGAGAAGTGCGTTGACGCGGGCGATGACGCGGGTCGCGGTCAGTGAGTTTCCGCCGACGTCGAAGAAGTGAGTGTCGATACCGATCGGAGACACTCCGAGCACGTCCTCGAAAACGCCCACCACCAGCCGTTCCAACTCGGTGGCCGGTGCAGTGAGTGTCTCGGCATCGGTGTCGAAACGAGGCGCCGGAAGAGCAGCCCGATCGACCTTGCCGACGCCGGTCAGCGGTAGTTCGTCGAGCACGACGACGCTTGCGGGCACCATGTGTGCCGGCAGTAGCTCCCGTGCCGCCGCCCGGATGTCCTCGGCGCTCACCCGGCGTTCGTCGTCGCAGACGACATATGCCGCCAAGGCCTGCTCGTCGGAGGGTCCGCGCACCGCCAACGTGACCGCGTACTCCACGCCGGGCAGCTGACCCAACGCCGTGTCGACCTCGCCGAGTTCGATACGGAAGCCGCGGATCTTGACCTGGAAGTCGCTGCGTCCGAGGTACTCGATGGTGCGGTCGCTGCGCCAGCGCACCACGTCGCCCGTGCGGTACATCCGCTCCCCCGGCTCGCCGTACGGGTTGGCGACAAATCGTTCGCTCGTCAGTGGTGAGCGCCCGTGATAGCCGCGCGCGAGTCCGACTCCGGCGACATACAGTTCGCCGGGAACTCCGACGGACACCGGTTGAAGTCTGCGATCGAGGACGACCTCGCTGAATCCGCGGTTCGGCGGTCCGAGATAGACCTTCTCGCCGGCCGGGATGGGGTCGCTGAGGTTGCAGGAGATGGTGGTTTCGGTGGGTCCGTAGACGTTGACGAACGATCTTCCCGGCGCCCAGGTGCGCACCAGGTCCGCCGAGGGCGCCTCGCCGCCCACCGTGATGGTGGTCAGTTCGTCGATTCCCTCGGGATCCACCGACGTCAGCGCTGCAGGCGTGATGAACGCGTGGGTGACATGTCCCTCGCGGAGAACGTCGGCCAGTTCGGTTCCTCCGTAGACGGTGGTGGGAGCTACGACCAGTTCGCCGCCGACGGCGAAGGCGAGCAGGTACTCGAGAACGGAGGCGTCGAAGCTCGGAGAGGCGAAATGCAGTGCGCGTGAATTCTCGGTGAGACCGTAGCGATGACGCTGTTCGTCGGCGAAGTTCTCGAGACCGGTGTGCGTGACGACGACGCCCTTGGGTCGGCCGGTCGAGCCCGAGGTGTAGATGAGGTAGGCGGTGTTCTCCAACCGCGGGGTTCCCCGGCGCTCGTCCTCGCGTAGCGGCGCCGCGGATACTCCGGAGAGCCGAGCGATGCTCGTCGGGTCGTCGAGTTCGAGCCACTTCGTCACACCGCCGTCGCCGGGTCTGTGGGCGGCCGTGGTCAATCCGAGCGAGGATGCCGAGTCCTCGAGCATGAACGAGATCCGGTCACTCGGGTAGCGAGGATCGATCGGCACGAAGGCGGCGCCGGTCTTGGTGATCGCCCAGACCGCTGCGACGGATTCGAAGGAGCGTTCCACACAGATCGCCACCCGTGAGTCCGGGCCGGCGCCTTCCGAGATGAGCACGCGCGCCCACTGGTTCGACGCCTCGTCCAGCTCTCGATAGGTCATCTTTCTCTCACCACAGGACAGTGCGACCCGTTCGGGGAATCTGCTCGCGGTGTCCGAAAAGATGCGATCGAGTGTCCTGACCGAGCGGCCCTGCCGGCCGCGCGCGGGAACCAATTGCTGCACTTGCGAATCCGGCATCAGGCGCAGTTTCGCCAGCGGGAGATCCGGTTGCGCGGTGATCAGCTCGAGGGTGCGGAGCAGCCGGTCGGCGATCGCGTCGATGTCGTGATCGCCCAGGACTCCCGGGAAATACTCGAATTTGAGCCGCAGTCGCCCGTCTGCCGCAGAGGCAACGATCGCGAGTGGATAGTGCGCGGCATCCTCGGCGTCGTGGACGTCGAGAACGTGCATTCCGGCTATGTCGGTACCGGAGGAGAGTCCACCGCGGTCGACGGGATACGACTCGAACACAGTCAGCGTGTCGAACGATGCAGCGGACCCCACAGCCGAAGTGATATGCGAAAGCCCGACATGATGGTGATCGGACAACCGCGCCTGTTCCGCTTGGACGCGAACGCACAGCGCCGCCAGGGACTCTCGCGGATCGAGGCGAACTCGGACGGGGACGGTGTTGATGAACAAACCCACCATCGACTCGACGCCGGACACCTGGGGTGGTCGGCCGGAGACGGTTCCACCGAAGACGACGTCGTCGCGGCCGAGGAGTTCGGCGAGCACGATTCCCCAGGCCACCTGGATCAAGGAGGCTGTCGTCAGGCCACGGGAGCGGACGAATCCACGCAGAAGTTCCGTCTCACGTTCTCCGAGCGCTGTGGTCGTCGAGCGTGAGGTAGCGCCGTCCTCGTCGACGGCGTGAGTTCCGGTGAGCAGCGTCGGGTCGTCGAGTCCGCGGAGTGCTTCGCCCCAGGCCTCGATCGACACGCTGTCGTCGCGAGTGCTGATCCAGCTCAGATAGTCCCGGTAGGGGTGTACGCGTGGGATGGCACTGTGATCACTGTCTGTCGCGTAGAGCGTCAGTAGGTCGCGGACCAGCAGCGGCATCGACCATCCGTCGAGGAGGATGTGGTGGTTGGTCAGGATCAACCGATACGCGTCGTCACCGGTTCGCAGAAGCAGGAACCGCAGCAGGGGCGGAGTGGCCATGTCGAAGCCGCGGACCCGATCCGCATGGAGAAGCTCGCGTATCTCGGTCGCCTGTTCGGTGGGGGCCAACGGAGAGATGTCGATCTCGGTCCACGGCACGTCAACGTCTGCGTTGATCACCTGCACCGATCGTCCACCGGTGTCGGTCGTGAACGCCGCGCGTAGGTTCTCGTGTCTGTCGAGCAGTGCCTGTGCGGCACGGTGCAACCGGGACGCGTCGACGCCGTCGAGTTCGAGTGCGAGTTGGACGGTGTACGCGTCGACTGTGTGTTCGGCGTAGCGGGCGTGGAAGAGCAGTCCGGATTGCAGCGGTGAGAGGGACCAGACGTCGGTCAGTGTCGGGAACTCGCGCTCGAGGTGGTCGATGGAATCCTGGTCGAGGTCGATCAGGTCGATGTCGGACGGGGTGAGTCCCCCGCGTTCGCTGTGTTCGGCATAGGTGGCCAGCGCGCGCAACGCCTGCACCCAGAGGTCGGCGATGGCGCGAGCATCGCGCTCTGCCAGCACGCCGGTGGGATAGGCGATAGTGGCACCGATGTGCGGTGCGCCCGAGATCTCGGTGGTGACGACGTTGACGTCCAGGACCGAACCCACTGGCATCTCGGACCGCGCTGCCGCTTCCAGATCGACGTCCCGGGCCAGTGCCCAGTCCCCCAGTGACTCTCCTGCTTCGGTGCCGGAGAAACGGCCCAGATAGTTGAACGAGATCTGCGGTTGGCGGAGGTCTTCGAGTTCCGCTCGACCCACCTCGTCGAGGTAACGCAGAACTCCGTAGCCGATGCCGCTGTCCGGAACACCCAAGAGTTCTTCCTTGACACGCTTGAGCACCACCGCTGCCTCTGGGGCGCTGCTCATCACTTCCGCGATGTCGATGCCGGCGAGGTCGATCCGCATCGGGAAGACGCTGGTGAACCAGCCGACCGTGTGCAGGACGTCCGCACCGGGCACCACGTGAGCTTCGCGTCCGTGGCCCTCCATCGAGATGAGCACGTTGTCGGTTCGTATGCCCTGTGCCTGCCTCCACTGCGTCAGTGCCAGTGCGAGAGCAGCAACGAGACCGTCGTTGACTGATCCACCGAAAAGCGCCGGAAGCGTGGTCAGGACTGTGTCGGACAGTTCGACGGGTACGTCGGCGACAACTCGGCCGACCGAATCGAACGTGTCGAGCCGCGGGTCCAGCGGCCGGGTTCCGATCAGCGGGTCGGCACCTTCGAGTATCGAACGCCACCGGGGCAATTCGACTCTTCGATCGGGCGCGATGTCGCGGAGCGCATGCGACCAACGACGAACCGACGTGCCCGAGTACGACGGCTCCGGTTCCTCGCCTGCATCGATGCGGTGGAAAGCCGACGCAAGTTCCGGCACGAGGACGCGCCAGGAGACACCGTCGACGGCGAGGTGGTGGATCACCAGGAGCAGCCGGCCAGTGTTGCGCACGCCGGACAACCAGACGACCCGCACCATCACGCCCCGGCCGGGGTCGAGTTCTCGGCGCGCACCGTCCAGTGCGTCGACGATCGCCGCGTCGAACACCGCGGTGCCCGGCTCGGCCTCTACCTCGATCACCCGGCAAATATTCTCGGCTGCAACAGATCTCGGCTCGCCGACAACAAGCCTGCGCTCGCCGTCGAGCTCGAGGCGTGCGCGAAGGATGTCGTGACGATCGAGAACAACTTGAAGAGCCGCGGTCAACTGCTCCACACTGTGAAGCCCGTGCGGCGCGTTGAGAAGAGTCGCTTGGGAGAACGAATCGAGACCTCGGAGATCGGAGCCGAGCCGGTCGAGCCACCACTGAGCCACCGGCATCAACGGCACGTGGCCCACGCCGTCTCCGGGAAGTTCCTCGAGCACCTCGGGTTCGTCGTCCTTGGTCGATGCCAGCAAAACCGCAAGACCGGCGACCGATTTCACCTCGAAGACGTCACGCGGGGTGAAGACGAGCCCGGCATCGCGGGCACGGGCGACGAGCTGAATCGACATGATCGAATCGCCGCCCATCGAGAAGAACGAGTCGTCGACGCCCACCGATTCGACACCGAGGACATCGACGAACAAGGCGGCCAGCGTGCGTTCGGTATCGGATTCGGCGGCCCGCGAGCGTGCCTGGGTTGCTCGCAAGTCGGGAACCGGCAGGGCTCGGCGGTCGAGCTTTCCGTTGGCAGTCATCGGCAGTTCGTCGAGAACGACCACGACCGCAGGAACCATGTACGGGGCCAGAGCCGAGCCCGCGAACGCGATGACGGCCTCGGGATCCACAGTCTGAGCGTCGTTGGCAGGCACGACGTATCCGACGATCCGTGCGGCGCCTCCGTCACGTTCGAGCGTGGTCACCACGGAATGTGCAACGCCGGGATAGCGAGCCAGAACTGCCTCGATCTCGCCGAGTTCGATGCGGAATCCGCGAATCTTGACCTGGAAATCGCCTCGACCCTGGTACTCGAGTTCGCCGTTCTTGTTCCACCTGGCGAGGTCGCCGGTTCGGTACATCCGTGTGCCCGCACTGCCCGCGGGATTGGGCACGAATCGTTCGGCGGTCGTGCCGGCGCGGTTTCGGTAACCGCGGGCGAGTCCGTCGCCGCTGACGTACAGCTCTCCCGTCACTCCGACCGGGACGCGGTGCAGGCGATTGTCGAGGACCCACGCGGTGATGCCTGTCGACGGGCGACCGATCGTGACTCGATCGGTCGGGGACATCGGCTCGGTGATGCTGGCGACGACCGTCGATTCGGTTGGTCCGTAGGCATTGATCATGATCCGGTGATCGCTGACCCAGGCGGCGACGAGGTCGGGTGGGCAGACGTCGCCGCCGGTTCCGATGCACACCAGCTCGTTCAGTCCGCTCGGATCGACCGTGGCCAGTGCGGCTGGTGTGATGAAGGCGTGCGTGACGTGCTGGTCGGCGATCAGACTCGTCAGTTCGGTTCCGCCGATGATGCTCGGTGGGGCGATGACCATCGTGGCCCCGGCACCAACAGCCATCAGGAGTTCGAGAATCGAGGCGTCGAAGCTCGGTGAGCTGAAATGCAGCGTGCGCGAGGTCGACTCGACGCGGAAGCGACTGCGTTCCTGCTCGGCAAGTGCCGAAAGCCCACGGTGAGTGACCATGACGCCTTTGGGGACGCCGGTGGAACCGGAGGTGTAGATGACATAGGCCGGGTTGTCCAGGGACACCGCAGCCAGCAGCTCCGAGGCATCTATCCGCTGATCACCGATCTGTTCGAGGGTTGCGAGTGTCTTTGCCTGATCGAGCAGAACGGCGTCTGCCTCGTCGGGGACGACACCCACATGCTCGGCGGTGGTGAGAACGACGCCCGCTCCCGAGTCGTTGATCATGTGGTGCACGCGGTCGACGGGATACGCCGGGTCGACGGGTACGAATGCAGCGCCCGACCGGGCAACCGCCCAGATCGCGACCACGGATTCCAGTGAGCGTGGTAATGCCAGGGCGACAACGGATTCCGGACCGACCCCGCGGCTGATCAACAGTCGTGCAAGCCGGTTGGCGCGGCGGTCCAGATCGGAGTAGGTCAGATGGCGGTCGCCGAAAATCAGTGCAGTCCTCTGCGGTTCGTCGACGTACTTCCGCTCGAGCAACGTCGAGAAGTGAACCTGCTCGGGAAGTTCCGGTGCGACGGCGCGAATCGTGTCGAGA
The DNA here is from genome assembly GCF_029457415.1 of Rhodococcus sp. RCBS9. Taxonomy (NCBI): domain Bacteria; kingdom Bacillati; phylum Actinomycetota; class Actinomycetes; order Mycobacteriales; family Nocardiaceae; genus Rhodococcus; species Rhodococcus sp. RCBS9. Next base: position 5,839,802 of record NZ_CP120422.1, read on the forward strand.
TCACTCACGAGATCGATGTCGCCGACCGGCGTGTGCGGTGATTCGGTGACAGCACCGAGAATCCGAACCAGGTATCGAGCGAAACCTTCGACGGTCGACTCGTCGAACAGGGCGCTGGCGTAGGTGAACCCGGCCTCGATTCCCGCCGGCCGGCCGTCGTCGTCGAAGGTCTCGGCAAGCGTGAGTTGCAGATCGAAATTCGAGACGGCGGATTCGAGTTCGAGGACCTCGACGTCCAAATCCGTCAGACGAACTGCTGGCCGAGTGGTGTTCTTGAACTCCAGCATCACCTGGAACAACGGTGAATGCGACGTCGACCGCTCCGGAGCCAGCGCATCGACGACGCGCTCGAAGGGGACGTCTGCGTGAGCGAAGGCGTCGAGGTCGGTGCTGCGAACTCTGGCCAACAGATCGGTGAACGAGGCGGCGGGGTCGACGTCGGCGCGCAGGACCAACGTGCCGACGAACATACCGACCATCGGATCCAGCAGGGCATTTCCGCGCCCGGCGATCGGTGAGCCGATCGTGATGTCTTCCATGCCGGACAATCTCGCCACGAGCACTGCGTATGCGGCGTGTACCGCCATGAACATACTGCTTCGGTGTTCGATCGCGGTTTCGCTCAGACGGCGGTGGATGCCGGCATCGATGTCGAATCGAACGACGCCGCCCGAGAGATCCTGCACACGCGGACGCGGTCGATCTGCGGGGAGCGCAAGAAGTTCGGGAACACTCGCCAGTTGACGTGTCCAGTACTCGAGCTGACCTGCAAGAGTGCTGTCCGCTTCGTCGATCCGACCGAGAGCCCTTTCCTGCCAGATGGCGAAGTCCGCGTACTGGACCGGAAGAGGAGACCAGTCGGGCGCCTCACCTCGATGCCTTGCCGAGTACGCGCTCATCACGTCGAACGCCAACGGTGCCATCGAGAATCCGTCGGCGCAGATGTGATGGACGACCACGGTCAGGACGTGATCTTCTTCGTCGACCTCGATCAGTTCCGCCCTGATCGGTGGAGCCTGCGTGACGTCGAAGCCCCTCGAGGTGAGACGTTCGATCTCCCCGAGTACCGCTTCGGCGTTTGCGGCGACAACCGGCAGCGCGCCCAACGCTTCACCGGGTTCGACGATCACCTGCGCCGGCACTCCCTCGATCATGGGAAACAGCGTGCGCAGCGATTCGTGGCGAGTAAGCACGTCGGTGATCGCGCCCTCCAACACGGCAACGTCCAACCGGCCTCTCAGCCTGATCGCTATGGCGACGTTGTACGCCGCGGACGTGACGTCGAATTGATTGACGAACCACATGCGCTTTTGTGCCAGCGACAGCGGGATCGTCTGTGGCCGCGGCAATGCCTCGAGCGGAAGGACTGCCGGTCCCCCTCGTGCCGTGGCGCACTCGACCGCCAACTGCGCAACGGTCGGCGCGTCGAACAACTCTCTGATCGACAAGTTCAACGACAGCGAATCGTTCACGCGCGCCACAGCGCGTGCAGCGACGAGGCTGTTTCCGCCGATCTCGAAGAAGTTGTCGTGAACACCGACTGCCCCGGATTCCAGAAGCTCCTCGAAGATCGCCGCCAACTGCGCTTCGAGCGGTGTTCGCGGCGCCAGATACGTCTGCGAGCTGTCGAAGCTGGGCGCGGGCAGAGCCTTCCGATCAAGCTTGCCGGTCGAACCGAGAGGGAACACGTCGAGGGCGATGACCACAGCGGGAACCATGTAGGCCGGAAGGAGACCTCTCAACTCGGTGCGTAGGCCGTCCGTGTCGATCGAAGTGCCGGTGTCGGCGATGACGTAGCCGACCAAACTGTCACCGACCACGTCGTCGTGATGGACGAGAGCAGCAGCTTGCGCGACACCGGGCAGCCTGAGCAATGCTGCTTCGACCTCGGCGAGTTCGATGCGCTGCCCGCGGATCTTGACCTGGAAATCGCGTCGACCGACATAGTCGAGCAGCCCGTCGGCGCGCCACCGGACGACATCACCGGTTCGGTACATCCGGGTGCCAGACGGGCCGTACGGGTCGGCCACGAACCTGTCGGCGGTGAGATCGCTGCGCCCGAGGTATCCACGCGCCAGTTGCACTCCCGCCAGATACAGCTCGCCGTGAACGCCGACCGGAACCGGATGCAGCCGCCCGTCGAGGACATAGAGCTGGGTGTTCCACACGGGCGCACCGATGGGAACGGTGACGGTCATGTCGGGGGTGAATTCGGCGGCGCTGACGTCGACGGCAGCCTCCGTGGGTCCGTACAGGTTGAACAGTCCCGCAGAACTCAGACGGGTGAACGCCTCCGCAGTGGTAGGCGCGAGCGCTTCACCGCTGCAGAACACCTGACGCAGGCTCGCACACTGCCCGGCAGTCGCGGCAGCGACGAATTCCGCGAGCATCGACGGAACGAAGTGCGCCGTCGTGACGCCTTTTTCGGCAATCAACGCCGACAGGTACCCGGGATCACGGTGCCCGTCCGGTTCCGCGATCACCAACTGCGCGCCGGTCTGCAGGGGCCAGAACAGTTCCCACACCGAGACGTCGAAGGTCACCGGGGTCTTGTGCAGCACCACGTCCGACGCGTGAAGGGGGTACGTGTCCTGCATCCACAGCAGGCGATTGACGATCGAACGGTGTGATACTGCAACACCTTTCGGTCGACCCGTCGATCCGGACGTGAAGATCACGTAAGCAGCATTGTCCGGGCGGAGGGGTCCGAGCCGATCAGCGTCGGTGATCGGCGCCGTCGTGGACACCTGACGATCGAGATCGACGTCCACGATCGGGACTCGCGCGGGAAGAGCGCCGTGGTCCTGGGGCCGGCTCAGCACGCAGATCGGTTCCGCGATGTCGAAGACGTACGCGATGCGCTCGGCGGGATGATCGGGATCCACCGGGACGTATGCCGCACCGGCACGGATCACGGCGTGGACCGCGACGAGTAGTTCCGGTGACCGTCGAATCGACACCGCGACGCGCATGTCCGGGCCGACCCCGCGGGCGATGAGGGTTCTGGCAAGTTCACCGACCCTCGCGTCGAACTCCGCATAGGTCAGTGTCCGCTCGCCGTAGACCAGCGCGGCCCCCTCGGGTGTCCGGGCTGCCTGCTCCGCCACCAGGTCCGAGAGGGTGGTGATCGGTACGGCGTGTTCGGTGGCATTCCAACGCTCGAGGACCAGTTCCGCCTCGCCCGGAGCTGTGAGATCGACGTCGCCGACGACGGATTCCGGGTAGGCAGCTACCGCGTCGAGGAGCATCGTGAAGCGATCAGCGAGGCCGGACATGGTGTCCGAGTCGAAAAGCTGGCTGGCGTAGTTCAACTGGCCGTCGAGATGGTCGCCGCGGTCGGTGAGAATGACCTGAAGATCGAACTTTGCCGCGCCCGTCGACAGTTCGTCGACCGTGACCTCGAGCTCGGGCAAAGTGACCTCGGTGGGAGCGGCGCCCTGCATCACCAGCATCACCTGGAACAGCGGCGCCTGGTTGTCTGCGAGGGATTCGACGAGTACGTCGTACGGCACTTCGGTGTGCTGCAAGGCCGCCACGTCGACGTCGCGGACGCGGGTGAGAACTTCACCGAAGGTGAGTCCCCCCTCGAGAACCGTCCTCAGCACCACCGTGTTGACGAACATTCCGACGACGTCGTCGAGAGCGCGCTCGCTCCGCCCGGCCACCGGAGTGCCGATCGTGATGTCGTTCGCTCCGGATTCTCGGCTGAGCAGGACGGCCAGCGCGGCGTGGATCACCATGAACACGCTGACATCGCTGCGCGCCGCGATCTCGCCGACCCGGCGGTACGTCGCGGAGTCGATCCGGAAATCGAGATCGTCACCGCGCAGCGAGACACCCGCAGGGCGCGGATGATCCATCGGCAGTTCCGCGAGCTCACCGCGTTCGGTGAGCGTGTGCGACCAGAACCGCAACTGCTCGGCAAGAATCGAATCCGGGTCGGACGCTTCACCGAGCGCTCCGCGTTGCCACTCGCTGAAATCGCCGTACTGCACTTCGAGTGGCAGCCACGCCGGCACGCGTCCGCTCGCCCGCGAGGCGTACGCCACCATCACGTCACGAGCCAGCGGCGCCATCGACAGCCCGTCTGCTGCAATGTGGTGCACGACGAGGACCAAGGTGTGCTCGCGTTCGTTCACCTCGAGCAGAGTCGCGCGGATCGGCACCGATTCGCTGACGTCGAATCCCTCTCGCGCGAGCTCACTCGCCCGCGCCGAGGTCGCTGCGGCAGGCACCGTTTCCACCTCGAGATGATCGAACATCTCGTCCACATCGAGAACGTGCTGGACGGGGCCACGCGCACTCTCGGGGAAAACGGTCCGTAAGATCTCGTGTCGAACGATCACGTCCCGCAGCGCGGTGAACAGTGCATCGACGTCGAGATCGCCGGTCATCGAAACCGCGATCGGAATGTTGTACGCCGGCGAACTCGGATCGAGTTGATTGGTCAGCCACATTCGTTGCTGCGCCAGAGATACCGGTATCCGGTCAGGGCGATCGATACGCGTCAGTGCCGGGGCACGTGTGTTCCGCGAGTCCGCGAGGTCGGCACGTGCTGCCAGAGCGGAGACGGTCGGCGCCTCGAAGAGGTCGAGAACGCTCAGCGTCGTTCCGAGAGCTCCGTTGACTCGCGACACGACGCGGGTCGCGATCAACGAGTCACCGCCGAGGTCGAAGAAACTGTCGTCTGCTCCCGCCCGGGTGATACCGAGCAGATCGCAGAACACCGCCGAAATTCGCTTCTCGGTCGAGGTCTCGGGGGCACGGTATTCAGCCGACCCGCCCACAGAATCGATGTCCGGTAACGCTTTCCTGTCGATCTTTCCTGCCGGAGTCAACGGAATGGAGTCGAGGACGACGATCCGCGCCGGAACCATGTGGGCTGCCAACGAAGATCTCGCGTGGGCGACCAGCTCGGAGTTGTCGATGTGTGTGCCCGCAGCCGCCGTGACGTACGCCGCCAACAGTGTTTCCCCACTCGGGCCCGCAACTCCGGCGGTGACTGCCTGTGCGACGCTCGGGTGGCGGCGCAGCACGTCGTCGATCTCGCCGAGCTCGACGCGGAAACCGCGGATCTTGATCTGGAAGTCGCTCCGGCCGAGGTACTCCAGCTCACCCTCGCCGTTCCACCGCGCGAGGTCACCCGTGCGGTACATGCGCTCTCCCGCAACACCGTTGGGGTCGGCAACAAATCGTTCGGCCGTAATCGTGGCACGCGCGTGGTACCCGCGCGCCAAACCGACACCGCTCACATAGAGCTCGCCGGCGACACCGATCGGCACCGGTTGAAGCCGCGAGTCCAGGAGGACGGTTGCGGCTCCGCGCATCGGCTTCCCGATGGTGACAGGAACATCGCTGCTCAGCGGTCCGGTCAGAGTGGCGACGACGGTGGTTTCGGTCGGTCCGTACGCGTTGAACATCGAGCGTCCGTGTGACCACTGATCCACCAGCGCGGGTGAGCATGCGTCGCCGCCGGTCACGACCACTCGTAGATCCGGTAGGCCGGCGGGATCGACTGTTGCCAGCGCGGCCGGGGTGACGAAAGCGTGGGTGACCCGTCCGATACGCATCACCTGTGCCAGTTCGTCGCCGCCGTACACGGTGGGCGGCGCGATCACCATCGTTGCCGCGCCCCCGAAGGCAAGGAGGAGTTCGAGGACCGAAGCGTCGAAGCTCGGCGAAGAGAAATGCAGGGTGCGGTCTCCAGGTTCGACTCCGAACCTGACTCGTTCTTCGTCGGCGAAGCTGCTCAGCCCGCGGTGACTGACCACGACGCCTTTGGGGACACCGGTGGAGCCGGACGTGTAGATGAGGTATGCCGGATCGTCGTAGCTCAGGCGCGTACGCCGCTCGGCGTCGACGACCGGTGCATCGGAATGGTGCGAGGTGTCCAGTTCGTCGAGGAGCAGCCAATCCACCGAATCGGCGAGCCCGCCGTGGTGCTCCCCCACACTGATTCCGACTACAGCTCCCGAATCGGTGAGCATGTGCCGAATACGATCCTCGGGGTAGTGCGGATCGATCGGGAGGAAGGCACCGCCGGTCTTGGCCACCGCCCACGTCGCGGTCACCGATTCGAGAGACCTCGACAGCGCAAGGGCGACATAGGTGCCGGGGCCGACTCCCCTGTTGATCAGTTCACGGGCGAGTGTGTTCGACTCGGCGTCGAGATCCCGGTAGCTCACCTCACGATCACCGAAAACGAGCGCTGGAGCATCGGGGTTCACAGCCGAGGCCCGGCGGAGAATATCGGGGAGGGTCAACGGGGAGGACGCGGTCGCTCCCCGCGCCGGTACCAGGGACTCACGCTCGAAGTCGTCGAGGAGATCGAGGTCTCCGACCGGCGTTCGCGGGGCTGCTGCTGCGCCTGCAAGGATCCGCACCAGTCGCGAGAGGAAGGCTCGGACCGTGGATTCGGCGTAGTGCTGCGTGGAGTACGCAACCTCGAGGGCGCCGGTATCTGCGTGGACGTCGATCGCCACGTCGAGGCCGGCAATCGTGGTCTCCTGCGAGCCGTCGTTGAGGTGGACGTGCAACTCGGGCAGTGCGGGGACACCTGCCGCCGATCGAATCGACAACGTATCGCGTTCTCGAGCAAGAGAACTCACGAACTCGTCGAACGGCGCCGCCGGATCGACCTCGCAGCGCAGGGGCAAAGTTCCCCACTCGGTCCTCGTTCCGATCAGCACGTCCCGGCGCTCGGTCGATCTCGACAGCAACGAAGCAAATGCGGCATGGACAACGGCAAAGAGGGAGACGCCTTCCGTGCGCGCAAGTTCGGCGACCGCGGGATCGAGTGGGACGCTCAGCCGATTCGTACCGGTGGGCTCCGATTCGGCGTCGATTCGCTCGAGGCCCAGTGTCTCGAGGTCCAGTGTGGAGCCCTCGTCGGAGTCCCCCAGGTATCTCGCCCAGAACCGCTCGAGTTCCCTGCGCTGTGCACTGCGCGCCCCTGCCTCGGCACTTGCCGGATGAATCCGGTTCATCGGCGTACCGGCCGGTGCTGCTGTCAGTTCTGCGACCAACTCGGTGAACGCCCGGTGGTGCTCGGCCAGTTCGTCGTGGCCGTAGCGATTGGGGTTTCCGCGAAAGTCGATCAACGTCTGCGCCGGATCGCCGCTCTGGTACACGTTGACCAGCAGATCCTCGACCGGACCCGACGTGACGATGTGATACTCACCGGTCAGTGGCCCGAGGGTTATCTCCTGCCGGAAGAGCATCACATTCATCATCGGGCCGGACAGACGCGCGTCGCCGACGGTCAGACCGGCATCACGCCGGATGTCCTCGAGGCTGCATCGCTGATGACGAAGCGCACCGAGAAGTTCGAGTTGCACGCGCCCGACCAGATCGTCGACACTTTCGTCCGGGTTTACGTGGATGTGTAGCGGCGCGACGTTGACCAGCATTCCGCCGGACCGCTGCAGCGGTGCCGTCGTCCTCGCGGAAACCGGCAGGTTGATCAGCACGTCGTCGTAGCCGGTACTGCGGGACAGGTAGCACGCCAGTGCCGAAATCAACACTGCGGCCGGAGTTGCACCGGAACGTGAATTCCACTCGTCCAAGGCAGCAAGGCTGTTCGCCGACATCGCGGCACTGACAAGTTCACTGCGTGCAGTCGGGGGTCCCTCACGGGTGGCCAACGTCGAACCGTGTTCGACGCCCGACACACGCTGGGCCCAGTACTCGCGGTCGGCTTCGAATCGGCTCGATTCGCGGTACTTCTGGTCGAGCTCGGACAGCGTCGTGACGTCGAGCGCCTTGTTCACCGCAGGCTCTCGACCTTCGACGGCTGCGGTGTAGATCGCCGCAATCCGATTGACGATCGTCATACCGCTGTATCCGTCGAGAGCGACGTGATGAATCCTGGTGTACCACAGGTAATCCCGATCACCAGTTTGAAGAATTGTCATCTCGACGAGACGATCGCGAGTCAGATCGAGCGTCGTCGCGTAATCGTTGTCCATCCACTCCGAGGCAGCCTGCCGAGGGTTCTCACGCTCGCGGAAGTCGAAGTAGTCGATGCCCGGGTCGATCGTGAAGTCCACGATCTGGCAGGGCTCCCCATCCGGGTACATCAACCGTAGAAACGGTGATTCGAACTCGTGGGCAGCCTCCACCGCGGCGCGACTGAGCAGTTGCATGTCCAAATCGCCGTGGACCTCGATGTACTGCGCGATGAAGTACGGGACCGTCGGGTGAAGTTGCTGCGCAAACCACATGCTGCGCTGCACCGCAGACAGGGGGAACGCTCCTGCCGGCAGGCTTCGCGATCCGGTCAGCGGGTCGATCCTCTTGTCGGTATCCATCACGACCACCCCCACACAGCGTTGTCACGATCAGCGTTGTCACGATCAGCGCCGGGAAGTGTGGCTCGGGGATTGAAGAGAAACATCGCACCGCCTCGATATCGAGTGGAAACCATGTGGCGATCCTGCGAGAGCGCAGCCGAAGGTCATCGACCTCGACGAAGGGTCGCTTCGAAGTCCGAACCTCCCCGAAGGTCCGAACTCAGGATCAAAATTTGTCGTCGTCAGGCGTCAGGAGCACCGCAGTGTTGCAGTGCTCGACGCAAGGCTAGAAACCGGTTGCCCACACCTGCTCTACCGGAAACGTTCGGCTTCGCGGGCAAGCTCGGTCAACCGTTCACACAACTGTGTGAGCTCTGAACTCTCTGCGCCCTCGGCAACTGCTGTCGCCACATCTTCGGCAGCGCATCGGACCTCGAACATCCGATCCACGAGTTCGACCGCTTCGACTGCGGTCAAGATGACGGCGTCAGCCGGGATCGACGTGCCCTTGACGGCATTGCGCTGCTCGTACGCACGCTGTCGACAAGACTGGCTGCAGTACCGGCGTCGACGACCGACACCGGTCACCGCGACCTCTCGACCACACCACACACACGGGTTTCCCGAACGCGCAGACTGCGGTGATCCGACGCGTGTGCTCTCAGCCATGAATCGACACTGTACTCGAGATTCGGACGCCTTCGATGAACGTGCACGGTACCCGGTAAGATGGAGAGGTTGCGTCTTCTCGCCACACGGGAACCAATCGGGTGCTCGTGGCGTTGTAGATGAGTGTGAGCGTCTACTCCCCAAGTCAGGGCGCCCACCAGCGGTGACGAACGAAGAGAGGACACCACCATGGCAGATCGCGTACTTCGAGGTAGCCGACTCGGAGCTGTGAGCTACGAGACCGACCGTGACCATGACCTCGCGCCCCGTCGTATGGCCAAGTACAAGTGCGAGAACGGCGAGATCTTCGACATCCCGTTCGCGGACGAAGCCGAGATCCCCGGCACCTGGTTGTGCCGAAACGGCCTCGAAGGCACCCTCATGGAGGGGACTGCTCCCGAAGCCAAGAAGGTCAAGCCTCCCCGCACCCACTGGGACATGCTGCTCGAGCGTCGCTCGGTCGAGGAACTCGAAGAGCTCCTCAAAGAGCGTCTCGATTTGCTGAAGGCCAAGCGTCGCGGCGCATGAACTAGCACTTCGATCAAGACCGTCCGGTTCTACACCGGGCGGTCTTTCTCGTTCTTCGGGGAGTGATCGTTCACAAGTCGACGTCATACTTCGGCCCTTCTTCGACGTGGCAACTTCAGGATGCTTCGCGGTCCTCAAAGACACTTCAGGGCAACGTCATTCAGCATCCAGGCGCACTCGCGGGCCGACAGTGCGCAAATCCTGGACTTGCGCTGGAGAACCATCGGCACTGCTTCGTGCACCAGTGTGAGCTGTATCCCCCACCCCGCGACACACCAAACTTCGGTACACCAAACTTCGATACGGAGTGAACTGGTAGCCCAGTCACTCGGCCGGGTTGCTTGCCAAGTGACGATGGCAAGCAACCCGGCCGACTGGGGTGTGGGTGAATGATTTGCGGTGCTGAACGGTTCTTCCGCTACTTCCCGGTCACCGAGTGATGCTCTGTGCCGCGGTTCCTTGGCGGAGGCGGGTGATTTCGTTGCGTGATTCGACGACCTGGGGGCTGTCGTCGCCCTTGCTGACAGCTAGGTCGCTGCACAGATCCAGCGCGGCACGAACGATATGTCGTCGTTGGCGACGTTCGGTGCGAGTGGGTGCGGCTTTCGCGTAAGTGCGTTGTTGTCGCCATCCGCCGGCGGCTGTCACCTCGGCGTCGGTCAGGACGCCGGACTCGATTTCCGGGGCGAGAATGTCACGGACGAAGTGGGATTCACGTGGGTGCGCCCAGACGAACGCGATCCACAAGGCAGTGAACGCGAAGACGATGTCGCCGATCATGATGACGAACACGAGCGAACTGCTGCCGCCGGCGATCGCGAGCATGGAATCCCACACGCCGTGGATCAGGATGGGTGCCACGATCAACGCCAATCCGCGTCCGATCCGCCGGGGCTGGGCCGGGGTGCCGATCAGATAGATCACGCCGGCGCAGAAAAGGGCGGTGAACAGGGGATGAGAGACGATGTCGGAGTAGGTGCGGGTGGCGATGGAACCGAGCAGGCCGTCGGTTTGGTGGGCGCCGAAGCCCTGTGTTGCGCCGGCAATCGAGTACAGAAAGTCTTCGCTAGTCTGAAATCCCAAGCCGATGAAAGCACCGAGGAGCAGGCCGTCGGTTGCGGTGCGCACCAGGCGTGGTGCAAGCGCGAGGAGGACTACGATGCCGATGCCTTTGGCGGTTTCCTCCACGAAGGGTGCAGAGAGGCCCGCATGCCAGTCCTGAGCCCATACCTGCCCGAAAATCTTCGAGTAGAGCGAACCGACTGCTCCGTTCGCGGGTACTGCGATAGTGAACGTTGCTGCGGTGGCGCCCCAGATGAAGCCGGTGACCACTAGTCCTACGGGTTGGCGTTCGTAGCGGTCGATGTGCCGGAACCACCATGTCCAGACCGCGGCGCTGATGACGCCGACGATGCCGGCAACGAGGAGTGCGCGCCCGAAGTATCCGGCGAAGGGAGCAAACATCTGCCAGCCTTTGACGAGGCCGAATCCGCACATCCACAGGTATATCCAGAACACGACGTTGCGTGGCTGGAAGAAGTGAAATTTCTCGCCCCAGGCCGTCGTATCGAATGCGCGGGAGCGGGTTTCGAGGAGATCGGTGCTCACTTGGTGTCTCCCTCGTGTGTGCCGATAGAGGCGATCATGTCGGTGATTTCTCGACTGCGGGCGGCGATCTGATCGGGTGGGCCGACTACCTGTACCCGAATTCCCTTGCCGTCGACGACGAATGTGGTCACCGATCCGGCGGACCGCGGAGTGTCAAAGCTGACCTGGACGCCGCTCAGACCCCCGGCGGTGCTGATCGGCTGGCGCGCACCGGAGACCGCAAGCACGGAACTGCCGTTCGTCGCAAGACTCACGGCATCTGTTTGGGAGAGGAGTTCGTCGGCAGTTCCACTGAATGTGTCGGCGTCGACGCTCACGGTGACGGTGCCATCGGTCAACGTCACACGTGGGAGCGAATCGGACGCGCCATGTTGGTCGGTTCGGAAACCACTGTCGACATTCCAGCCCGCAGGTGCGGCGAAGGAGACCGTTTCGGTCACGGCCATCCGGTCTCCGGCGCCGGTTGGATCTTCGGAGGAGACAGCGGAATCGATGGCGGGCACGATCACGGTCCAGAGCATCCACACCGCCAAGATCGCGAGGGCGTGTGGAAAGACTCGTGTGTCGAATCCGAGGAAGCGGTGATCCGCTGGTGGACGTCTTCCGTGTAGGGGCTCGTGCTTGTGTGCAGTACTCGAAATAACGCTCAATTTCCCTCGTTTCCATTGCACGGCAGGTGCACTGACTATCGCAGAAACGGACAAATTCCGTGCATCAGCCGGTCATCGAGACGATCGTGCACCAAGTTCCCGTAGGCGCGAGATCACCGAGAGCTCCTAGTCGACGGTGAACCGTCGCATCGCCAGATGTCCGAACACGCCGACCAGAATCAACGTGACGCCTGCGGTCACGGAAACGGAGTCGGTCACCAACCCCGCGATGCCGGTCACGGCTACGAACACCGGCAAAAAGTCGAACAGCCTGAAAATCGACTGCGGTGGTTCGGTTTCGAGGCCCTGAGCCTGAGCGGCCTTGTTCGGCGCATACTCGGGGTACCACTCGGTGAAGGAGATCGCGAAGAAGGTTCCGAGCAACTGCAGAATCCATCCGGTCCAGAAGTTGTCACCGTCGTGCAGCAGTGCGTCTCCGAACAGGCCCACTACGGCCGACCAGGTGAAGGCGAGAGCCCACACCGCCGTAATGACGTAGTTGATGTGCAGAAACAGAGGCGTCGCCCAATACTCTTCGGGCGTCGACTCTTTCGCGTACTGCAAAGTGAAAGGATTGCGGAGCAGGATCGATCCGAAGGCAAAGACCACCAGCGCGATGTTGGTCAGTTCGCCTCCCCAGAGTTCGAACCACCGAATCGTGTTCGCCGACGCGAGGAGGCCGATGGCCGCCAGAACGCCGAAGAACACGACGTCGAAGACCTCCAACAGCTTCACGGTGCCGCCGCGCCGGTGACTGGCCGCCAAGATCAGCAGCGACAACCCGAGGGCTGCGGCCGCGGATTCCTCGAACCTTCCCGGCCCGGAGAGCAAGGACAGCAAGATCCACGGTGACAGGCCGGCGAGCGGTGACTGCAGAACCGCGTCGACGACACTGGTTTTGTGAACTGCATCCCGGGGCTCGGACTTGTCTGGCTCGGTTTTCTCAGGCTCGGTCACAAGAAGCCGCCTTACGCAGGAACGGGTGGCACAGCGAGTACCCGCGTAGGCGCTCCTCGGAACATCGGCAGCCCCAATATCCGATGCTCGGCTCAGATTGCCGCAGTCTCCTCGGGTGAGTGCTCAGCCTGATCTCGGCGCCTGGCCAGCACTGCCATGGCAATCGCGCCGACCGCGATGATGCTGAGCACGATCTCCGGCACCGGACCTACTCGGCTGGCAAGGGTGGAGCTGGTCGAGAGCGGCACCTTCGCCACCAGGGTCGCCGGCACGAACAGGTCGGTTTGCGAAGTCACCGCACCGTCGGGAGCGATGATGGCGCTGACACCACTGGTTGCGGCGACAACGACGGCGCGGCCGTGCTCGACTGCCCGCACACGCGACATTGCCAGCTGCTGATAGGTCATCTCGGTGTCCCCGAAAGTGGCGTTGTTGGTCGGTACCGCCAGCAACTGTGCACCGTTGCGCACAGATTCCTGGAACGCCCGGTCGAACGCCACCTCGTAACAAGTCGCGACACCGATGGGTACCCCCGCTGCATGGACAACGCCGTTGCCCTCGCCGGGAACGAAATTGCCCGCGCGATCGGCGTACGAGGAGAAGTTCCTGAAGAAGCTTCGGTAGGGCAGGTATTCGCCGAACGGCTGAATGATCTTCTTGTCGTGCTGTTCCTGAGGACCGTTGGCGCCGTCCCACACGATCACCGAATTGGTGGTCGTACGATCGGCGTTCACGAGTACGGTGCCGACAAGAATCGGCGCTCCGATCGCTTCGGAGGCCCGGGTGATGTCGGCAGCGGCATCGGCGTTTCGCAGGGGGTCGATGTCCGAGGCGTTCTCCGGCCAGATCACGACGTCAGGCTGATCGACGCGGCCCGCGTCCACCTCGGCAGCAAGTTTCACGGTTTCGGCGACATGGTTGTCGAGGACCTGCTTGCGTTGCGAGTTGAAGTCCAAGCCCAACCTCGGAACGCTTCCCTGAATGGCGGCGACGGTGATCGTTCGATCACCGGAATCCATGGTGGACAAGAACGGCGACACCGCGAGAGCAATGATCACGGGCACGAGGGCAGCGGCAACAGCTCCGAAGAATCCTCGGTCCCATCGTTTGGCCGCGACAGCGACTGCAACTGCTGCCAAGCCGGTACCGGTCAGGGCCACCGCGAAGCTGAGCAGCGGCGCACCGCCGACACTCGCAAGTGGGAGGAGCCACCCTTCGGATTGACCGAATGCGAGCCTGCCCCAAGGAAATCCGCCGAAAGGAACGCTGGAACGAAGCCACTCGGTGAGCGTCCAGGTCGCGGCAATCCACAAGGGTGCCCATGGCAACCTCGCCACCAGAACCGCAAGCAGCCCGAACAGTCCGATGAACAACGACTCCACCGCGGCCAACGCGATCCACGGGACCGCACCTACGAACACACCGATCCACGGAAGCAACGGCACCAGAAATCCGAGACCGGCCAAGTATCCGTAACCGAAGCCGGCACGAAGGCGCAGTCCGCCGCGCCCGAGGTTCGTCAACACACACGTCAGAAGAGCGATCCCGACGGGCGCCAAGAACCACAGCGGGCGGGGTGGGAACCCTGCGAAGATCAGGAATCCACCTGCGGCCGCGTACAGCGAACGTAGCCATGCGGAACCGGTGAGCACAGCGCTCACACGGGAGCGATCACCGACAGACGCCTCTGCGCCGGCCTCACTCACTCGACGAGCCGCGCTGATAGACGACGCGTCCGCGATGCACCGACTTGATGCAGACCGGAATCGGCGCATCTTCCGCCAGCCTCGGCAGAGCGGGTACGCGCGAGCGCGGATCGGTAGACCATCGCTGAACCGAGTCGGCGGGTGCGCTCACTTCGAGTTCGCCTGCCTCCCACAACACGTAGGAGGCCGGTGCGCCCGGATTGAGGGTTCCCGCGGCGCCGTCCCGCACTCCGCCCGCGCGCCAGGCGCCGCGAGTTGCCGCGGAGAAGGCCGCACGCGGCGAGATTCCACTTCCGTCGGTGCGGTGCTGGACAGCGGCGCGCAGCATCGCCCACGGCTCGATGGGGGTGACCGGGGCGTCGGAGCTGAATGCGAGCGAGACACCCTTACCGGCAGCAGGTGCAAACGGATTCAACGCTGCTGCGCGCTCTACTCCCAGGCGCGTGGCGTAAAGACCGTCGGTGCCACCCCACAGTGCGTCGAACACCGGTTGGACGCTAGCGATGACACCCAAGGCGGCAAAGGTTTCCGCGTCGGCCATAGACATCATTTCCGCGTGCTCGAGGCGGTGACCCAACGCGGCGACCTTGGGGCCACCCAGTTCGTCGGCGACCCTGCGGAACGCGGCAGCTGCCGACGAGACGGCGCCGTCACCGATGGCATGGAACCCGGCCTGGACGCCCGCGAGGGTACAGGCCTGGATGTGTGCGGCGATCGCGTCGACGTCGAGGTAGGCATTGCCCGTCGAATCAGGTTGGTCTGCATAGGGTTCGAGCAACCACGCGGTATGCGAACCGAGCGAACCGTCGATGAAGAGATCCCCGCCGAGTCCGTCTGCTCCGGTTTTGTCGAGGAGCGCGCGAGCATCCTCTTCGCTGTCGACACGCTCACCCCAGTAGCCCCGAACCTCCACGCCGTGATCGTGGGCCAACAGTTCCTGGAAATCGGTCAATCCCGAGATGTCCGGTCCCCCGCACTCGTGAACGGCCACGATTCCGCGTGAGGCGCAGAGATCGAGCGCAGCGGTACGAGCAGACGCGCGCTGAGTATCCGTCAGCAGATTCCGAGCGGCATTGCGCGCCAGGTGGTGTGCGTCGAACGTCAACGGGCCTTCGGCTGAGTATCCAGCGGTGTCGGCGAGGCCGGAGATCCCGTCGCGCAATGCGCTCGAGCACGCGGCCGAGTGAACGTCGATCCGCGAGAGATACACCTTGCGGCCAGGGGAAGCCGCGTCGAGATCTGCGGTCGACGGCGGGGTCTGCTCGGCCCACTCGGTGTCGTCCCAACCGTGTCCCCAGATGACTGCGTCGGGATGGGCAGTTTCGGGGTTCGCGGCTGCGAATGTTCGTACTCGCGAGAGACATTCGTCCAGAGAGTTCGCGCCCACGAGATCGAGGCCGACGAGATTGAGTCCCAGTGCGGTGATGTGGACGTGGGTGTCGACGAACCCGGGAGTGACAAACGCACCACCCAGGTCTTCGATCTCCGCGGCGGGGTGCAACGCCCGTCCGGCGCGCTCGTCGCCGACCCACACGACGGTGCCGTCGGTGATGGCGATCGAGGTCGCGTCAGGTGCAAATGAACTGTAGATCCGGCCGTTGACCAGCAGACGAGTAGTCACGAGCACCCAGTCTGCCTGTTAGTACTGCGGCCCCCGCGAACGGGTGGGTGTATCCGTGTCCAGAATCTCACCCTCGAGCACCAGTTCCTTGCCGTTGCTGGCGACGTACTCGGTGGTTTCGGGTGTCTCGACGATGATCTCGCCGTCGATCACCTCGCCGTTTCCGCGCATCCGCGCCGCGTAGCCGACGGTTCCGGCGAAGGCGTCACCACCGGCGGCAAATGCGGCTGCGCGCTTACCTGCCAGGAGCACTGCAAGCGGGCGCAGCGCCCAGCGGGTCGGCGGAATCAGAAGCAGCAGGCCCAGAACCGAAGTCACGAGTCCGGGTACGAACATCAACGCGGAGCCCGCCGCGACCAAGGCGCCGTCGGCGACCGCCAGTGACGGCGATCCCTCACCCCGCGTGGCCTTACGGAACCCGTCCATGACCCGTCGCCACTGCGAGCGCATGAGGATCAATCCGACAAGCGATCCGGCGAGAAACAGCAGCACTGTCCAGGCGACACCGATGGCGTTGCCCACGATGACCAAGGCTGCGATCTC
The DNA here is from genome assembly GCF_029457415.1 of Rhodococcus sp. RCBS9. Lineage (NCBI taxonomy): Bacteria > Bacillati > Actinomycetota > Actinomycetes > Mycobacteriales > Nocardiaceae > Rhodococcus > Rhodococcus sp. RCBS9. The sequence continues at coordinate 5,856,375 of NZ_CP120422.1, forward strand.
GACGATCACGTAGAGGAGAAATACGGCGGCGATCATGACGTCCCCTTTCAGACGGTCTATTCGTTCAACGCTCGAGAGGTCGGTTTTTCTCCCGACAACGACGCAGAGGTGCAAAACAGGTGGGTGCCGTGAGTCACACGGGCCTTCTCTCACGCACGTGCGACTTGCCTGGCGTTAACTAACGCTCCGCTAACGATTCTAAACCTCAAGTTGACGTTGAGACTCTGCGCATGGTCAAGTCACTTCGGGCCGCATTTCCCGGCCTCATGAAATGAAGGAGCCCGACATGAGCCGACTCCCCGGCAAGACACTCGCCCGACGCATTCCCGCTGCCATCGCCGGCACTGCCGCCGTCGTGGCACTCACCGCCGGCAGCGCGATGATCAGCGCGGGAACCGCGGCCGCAGAACCGGTGGTACCCGAAGGAATTGCCGCACTGATCGCGCAGGCCGCAGCCATCTCCCCCGAAGCCTCTGCTGCTGTTCAGCAGTTGATCGGCACGGCAGGCGCTGATCAGATCACGACCGCTCTCGATCTCCCGGACATCGGCGTCACCAAGCCGCAGTCGTTCATGTACCCCGCACCGACGGTCGGGTGTGGCGTGGCTGGTGAACCCGTCACCGTCACCCTCAGCTCCGCACAGGCCGGTCCGAACTTCCCGTTGCCGCCGTGGGTCGAGGCCGACCATCTCCGGTTCCAGGCAATCCCGGGTTACGTCGGCATACCCAAGACCTCAGGGTTGAGTGTTGCCTGGATCAACGTCGGCACGTTCAAGGGCGGCATCGTCCCGTTGGACGAGAAGTTGCCCGTACTCGATACGCCGTTGCTCTCGAAGGTCGTCGACACCGGTGACGGCAAGGTGTTTGCCGCTCTGTTCGGCAATGTCGATTACGCAGACGGGAAGACCTGCATCGTGCTGCCAACAGTGGGCTCTTTTGATGCTTGAGCAGAGCGAAACGCTCGCTGCCTGACAGGCGGCTGGCCTACGCGCCCGGAGTCACCAGTCCGGTCTCGTAGGCCAGCACCACAGCCTGCACACGATCACGCAGATCGAGTTTGGTGAGAATGCGTCCGACGTGCGACTTGATCGTCGATTCGGACAGGTACAGCTGCTGTGCGATCTCGATGTTCGACAATCCCGTGGCCACGTGCCCGAGTACTTCGCGTTCGCGTTCGGTCAGGACGTCGAGAACCACCGGATCGCGTCGCGGCGCCGGACCGTCCACGATGAACCTCGACAGCAGACGACGTGTCACCTTCGGGGAAACAACCGCGTCACCGGCTGCCACGCTGCGGATTGCCGACACGAGATCCTCGGGCGGGGTGTCCTTGAGAAGGAAGCCGCTGGCTCCGGCGCGCAAGGCACCGAGAGCGTGTTCGTCCAGGTCGAAGGTCGTCATCACCAGGACCCTGGATTCGATCCCGGCGGCAAGAATCTGCTCGGTCGCTTTCACTCCGTCGACAATCGGCATCCGCACGTCCATCAACACGACGTCAGGCTTCAGCGCCACCGCCGCTGCGACCGCCGCGGCCCCGTCGCCGGCCTCACCGATGACGGAGATGTCTTTATGAGCTTCGAGCACCATGTTCAGGCCCATCCGCATGAGTTCCTGATCGTCGACTAGCAGCACGGTGATGGGCACGGCGTAAACCTATCGGGCCTGAGACGTCGGTGCCAATGCGATTGCGGCGAGCCGGTATCAATCGTGGATCTCGAGCGGCAACTCTGCGTACACACGCCAACTGCCGTCGGGGCGTCGTCCCGTCTCGAGTGTCCCGTGCAGTACGGCCACCCGCTCACGCATGCCGACCAGTCCATTCCCCGAACCGTGGGAGAAGGTCGAACTCGACGTTCCGTTGTCGACGACCTCGAGTAGTACCGCGGTCTCGGTGCGGCGCACGGTGACTCGGGCCTTCGGGTTTGCGCCGGCGTGGCGGAGGACATTGGTCAGTGATTCCTGAACGAGGCGATGAATGCCCAGGCTGACCGATGGACTGACGTCGTCGAGCTCGCCGGTCAGTTCTAGCCGCACCCCGAGACCGGCGGCCCGCATCATCTCGACGACCTTGGCGATGCCGGCAGTTCCGTGTTGCGGCATCGCATCACTACTGACCTCGGTGCGCAGCAGCGAGACGGTACGGCGAAGCTCGGCAAGGGCGTCGCGTCCGGTGCTGGAGATGTTGCCGAGCGCCTTCTTGGCCAACGCGGGATTGGAATCGACCGCATACGACGCGCCGTCCGCCTGGACGATCATCACGCTGACCGCGTGGGCGACGACATCGTGGAGTTCGCGGGCGATTCGGGTTCTTTCCGTGGCCACCGCATCCTCGGCACGCCGATCCCGTTCGTATTCGGCCACTTCGAGTCTGGCGGCCACTTCCTCGTCGTAGGCGCGGCGGGCGCTCAAGAACTCGGCGGTGATCCAGGCCAGTGCATAGAGCAGCGTCGCGATGATGATCGTCAGGATCACGTCTTGGCGGATGACGAGCAACGAGAGAGTCATGTCCAGGGCAAGGAAGCACGCGAATATCGCCCCGGTACGCCGATCGACGTAGGCGACGAGTGTGTAGAGCGAAACTCCGAGCGCCAGCAGGCCTGGATGTTCCGCAGCCGGATCCCCAGTCGCCCACATCATCAGGGTCGCGAAGTACGACATCGACAATATGGACGCAGCGGACACACGCGGATATTTGCGACGCCACACGACGGGAAGGCAGATCAGAAATCCGACGACGAGCTGAGGCCACCGCTCCTCACGCGGCGAACTGACGAACGTGACTACCTCGAGCGCGAAGAACACGAGCGCCAGCGCGCTGTCCGCGATCATCGGCTTTCCTCGCAGCCACAGGCTGAACCTCCGCATGTGCTCAAGAGTGTCACAGCTGTGAAAGAGTCACCGCCGTGGATATTGCTGATTGGGGACTGCTGATGACGGCAGCGACGGCGGCGGGTTGGGTCGACGCCGTGGTCGGCGGCGGTGGATTGATTCTGTTGCCGGCGCTCTTTCTGGTCGCACCCCAATTGACCCCACAGGCGGCACTGGCCACCAATAAATTGACGGCATTCACCGGGACGAGTGCTGCGGTGTACACGTTCTCCCGTCGAATCCCGATGGAGTGGCGGCAGATGGCGCCGGCAGCCGCGTTGGCTGCGGTGACGGCCGCGTGCGGGGCGGCGGCCGTTTCGCTGATCGACAAGAAGTACTTCATTCCGATCGTGATGGTCGTCCTCGTCGCCGTCGCCGTCTTCGTGACCATGCGTCCGACGCTGGGCACCACGATCGCGACCCATCGTCCGACGCAGCGCAAGACCGTCCTCGTCCTGCTGCTCTCCGCCGGACTCATCGGCCTCTACGACGGTCTGCTCGGACCCGGCACCGGCACCTTCCTCATCATCAGCTTCGCGACCTTCCTCGGAACCGAATTCGTTCGGAGCGCAGCGATGGCGAAGGTGATCAATCTCGGTTCCAATTTCGGCGCGCTCGCCTACTTCGCCGTCACCGGGCATGTCTGGTGGAGTTTGGGTTTGGCGATGGCGGTGTGCAACGTTCTCGGCGCGGTCATCGGTTCGCGGATGGCGCTGAGCAAGGGATCCGGATTCGTGCGGATCACGCTGTTGGTGGTCGTGATCGCCATGGTGATTCGCCTCGGATGGCAGCAGTTCGGCTGAGATCGGCGGTCGTCGGCTAGCGTCGTGTGCGTGACCGTCACCCGAGATGTCGATGCAGATTTCCTCGCCCTCCCGCTGCGAGCTGTCGCTGATGCGGCGCTGTCGGCAGCGAGAACGGCCGGCGCCCAGCACGCCGATGTTCGTGTCCACCGCGTGCTCACACAGTCGATCAGGTTGCGCGACGGCGTAGTTCAGGCGGTGTCCGACGGAGACGAGATCGGGGTCGCCGTCCGTGTGATCGTCGACGGCACGTGGGGATTCGCCTCGCACGCCGAGGTGTCCCCCGATGTCGCTGCTGCGCTGGCACGCCAAGCGGTCGAGGTCGCGAAGGCATTGCGCTCGCTCAATCGGGATCCGGTCACCCTCGCCGACGAGCCCGTCTACGCCGACGCGACGTGGGTGTCGCCGTACCTCGAAGATCCCTTCGCGACACCGACGGCCGAGAAGGTAGGCCTGCTGGTCGACTACTCCGGACGGCTTCAAGCCGCCGACGGCGTGGATCACGTCACGGCGAGTGTCCTCCAGGTCAAGGAGCAGACCTTCTACGCGGATCTGGCCGGTTCGTCGATCACCCAGCAACGGGTGCGTCTGCACCCCGAGTTCGAGGCGACCGCCGTCGACAAGTCGGCCGGCAGCTTCGAATCGATGCGCACCTTGGCGCCGCCGGTAGGCCGCGGATGGGAGTACCTCGGGGCGGAGAGCACATGGAACTGGGGCGATGAGCTCGCGCAGATCCCGGAGTGGCTGGCCGAGAAGACCAAGGCACCGACCGTCGAAGCGGGTCCGACCGACCTCGTGATCGATCCGACCAATCTGTGGCTCACGATCCACGAATCCATCGGACACGCCACCGAATACGACCGGGCGATCGGCTACGAAGCGGCCTACGCCGGTACGTCGTTCGCGACGCCGGACAAGCTGGGAACGCTGAAATACGGAACGCCACTCATGCACGTGACCGCCGATCGTAACGAAGAGCACGGCCTGGCCAGCGTCGGATTCGACGACGACGGCGTCGCCTCTCAACGGTGGGATCTGGTGGCAGAGGGAACACTGGTCGGGTATCAACTAGACCGCGTGTTCGCGCCGAGGCTGGGGCTGACGCGTTCCAACGGTTGCTCGTACGCAGACTCCGCACATCACGTTCCCATCCAGCGAATGGCCAACGTCTCGCTCTCCCCCGACCCTTCTACGGACACCTCGACTGCAGACCTGATCTCGCGAGTCGAGAACGGCATCTACGTCGTCGGTGACAAGTCCTGGTCGATCGACATGCAGCGCTACAACTTTCAGTTCACCGGTCAGCGGTTCTTCAAGATCCGTGACGGAAAGCTCGACGGTCAGGTGCGCGACGTGGCGTATCAGGCGACGACGACGGATTTCTGGGGCTCGATGGAAGCCGTTGGCGGTGAGTCGACCTGGCGTCTGCAAGGCGCATTCAACTGCGGCAAGGCGCAACCCGGTCAGGTTGCGGCGGTCAGCCACGGCTGCCCGTCCGCTCTGTTCCGCGGAGTCAACATCCTCAACACTCGTTCGGAGGCTCAGCAGTGATCGATCCGCAGCAGGTCGTCGAGCGTGCATTGGCCGCGAGGACGGTAGACGAATCGTTGGTGATCGTGACCGATGCGAGTGAGGCGTCGCTGCGGTGGGCCAACAATTCGATGACCACCAACGGAGTTTCGCTGTCCCGGACGTGGACGGTGATCTCGATCGTGCGCGAGGGTGACATCGCGAAGGTGGGCACTGTCAGTTCCAGCAGTGTCGATCCGGAGCAGATTTCCGCGCTCGTACAGGCAAGCGAGGCAGCTGCTCGCACAGCCACTCCGGCTGACGACGCGTCCGACCTGATCACGCAGTCGGCGGCGGAGACCGACTGGGACCTGCCGGCCGCCCTGACCGACATCGGTGTCTTCGCTCAGTTGGCTGCCGACCTGTCGACGGCCTTCGACGGCGGCGACCAGTTGTTCGGCTTCGCTCACCACCAGTTGCACACCACCTGGCTCGGCACTTCGACGGGCGTGCGACGTAGAACGGCTCAGGCCACCGGCTCCGTGGAAATCAACGGCAAGCGCGGCGACGCCAGCGCCTGGGTCGGATCCGGAGCTGTCGATTTCAGCGATATCTCGATACCGAAGCTCCTGTCGCAGTTGACCACTCGACTCGACTGGGCGGGTAACTCCGTCAGTCTGCCTGCCGGCCGCTACGAGACAATTCTTCCGCCGTCTGCTGTGGCGGACCTGATGATCTATCTGATGTGGACCATGGAGGGTCGCGGCGCCGAAGAAGGCCACACCGCACTGTCCACCACCGGTGGAACCCGGATCGGCGAGAAGCTCGGATTGCCACTGACACTCACCTCCGACCCCGGCGCCGAGGGCTTGCAATCCGCGCCGTTCGTGATCACGACGTCGTCGAGTGAATCCGTCTCACTGTTCGACAACGGTATGGAGATCGAACCCGTCGACTGGGTCCGAGACGGCGTCGTCAATGCGCTGGCGTACCCGCGCCACGCTGCACGAGAATTCGGTCGACCTGTCGCAGTTCCCGGCGACAATCTCATCCTGACCGGTGGTGACGACACCTCGATCGAGGACATGATCGCAGGTACCGAGAAGGGTCTACTGCTCACAACCCTCTGGTACATCCGTGAGGTCGATCCCACGACGCTGCTGTTGACCGGACTCACCCGTGACGGGGTGTATTTGATCGAGGACGGCAAGATCGTCGGCGCCGTCAACAACTTCCGTTTCAACGAGAGTCCGCTCGATCTCCTGCGGCGGGTCACCGAGGCTGGACGCACCGAGATCACGCTTCCCCGGGAGTGGAAAGATTGGTTCACCCGCACGGCCATGCCGCCGATGCGCATTCCCGACTTCCACATGTCCTCGGTCAGCCAGGCGCAGTGATGGCGAAGGTCGTGATCGCCGGCGGCACCGGTGCTCTCGGCCGCCGAATCAGCGACGATCTCGCGGACCGCGGATATGACGTCGTGGTCCTGACTCGCTCACCGAAACCCGGCAGGCACAGGCAGGTTCAGTGGGACGGCGTCACGGTGGGCGACTGGGCGGGAGAACTCGACGGCGCCGCGGTGATCAATCTGGCCGGCGAGTTGGTCGATCGCCGACCCACACCGGCAAACATCGCACTACTCACCAGTTCCCGAGTCGATCCGACCCGCGCGCTGGTCGAAGCGTCGAAACTACTGGCGAACCCTGTTCCGGTGTGGATCCAGGCGAGCACGCTCGCGATCTACGGCGACGCCGGAGAGACCCGGCTCGACGAGGCTTCCCCACTCGCTGACGGACCACCTCAGATGACCGACGTCGCAAAGGACTGGGAGGCAGCGGTCGAGGGAGCAAACGCGTCACGAGTGGTGATCCTGCGAACCAGTGTCGTGTTGGAGAAGGGCACACCGGCGCTCGAGCGACTGCTGTTGCTCGTGCGTCTCGGTCTGGGCGGACGCGTCGCCTCGGGTAGGCAGTGGACCAGTTGGATTCACATCGAGGACTGGCTGTCGATCGTGCGCTGGGCACTCGAACCCGATTCGGCTGCCTCGGGCGTGGTCATCGCGACGGCTCCGGATCCCGTCCGAAACTCAGAACTGATGGCCGGGCTGCGCAAGCACCTTCACCGGCCACCTGCGCCGCCGACGCCCGCTTTCATGGTCAGAATCGGCGCGTTCCTTCTTCGCAGCGACGCTGCCCTGGGCCTGACGGGTCGTCAAGCCGTATCGAAAGTGTTGGCGGACAAAGGCTTCACATTCACCTATCCGCGCTTCGACTCAGCGTTGGACGATCTGCTCGGCAACTGACGCGCGGTCAGGCTGCAGTGACGGCAAGTCCGATCGTTCCGGTCTTGCCGCGGCGAAGGAGACTGCCCTTCATGGTGATCCAGCCGAGGATTCCGTACCGACGTGCTATCGCGTCGCGAGCATGATCGGTGCCCGGTCCGTCGAGGATCTCGGCGACGGCGGCCACCGGTTCACCCTTGGGATTTCCCCGAGCGTCACACGCAGCGACGGTGACCGACGGGTTTCGCCTGATGCGCTTGACCTTGTAGGAATCGGTGACGGTCCACATCAGGAGCTTGTCGCCGTCCGGCGCGGCCCAGAGCGGAGTCGCCACCGGCGTTCCGTCCTTGCGGAAGGTCGTGAGTAGGACGTACTTGGCCTCGGAGACGCGCTTGAAGTCGGAGTTCACTCCTCGAGGATAGGTGCGAGCGCCTCTCGCTGAACATCGACAGGTTTCCGCGACTATCTGGCGACCGATCAGTACCACCCGGGAAGTGCCACTTATGCACGTTTTATCCGGTTCTTCTTGACGTCGGACACGCCGTTTCGTCCCCGAACTCCATCTCGAGTTATTCTGAGGCAAACCGTCGAACTGGGGAGTCGAACTTACACATGCAGCGCCGTGACATGCAGCGTCGTGACTTTTTCAAAGCCGCCGGGGCGGGGGCAGCAGTTGCCGCCGCGACACCGCTCATCTCGACGTCGACCAGCCACGCCACCCCCGCACCACTGCGGGCGCTCCCGATGGGTGCTGATCACTACCGCGCGCTCGTCCCCGAGTTGTTCGCACCCTCTCCTACTCCCCCGGAGCATTCCGAAGCCATCGTCATCGGGTCCGGATTCGGCGCAAGCGCCACCGCCCTCAGACTGGCGCAGAGCGGCACCCAGATCACCATCCTCGAACGCGGACTTCGGTGGCCCCACGATCCGCAACGGGAGATTCACACCTCCGACATGCTGGCCGACGGCCGCGGAGTCTTCCGGCGAACATCGTTCACCAACCTCACCGGACTCCCCGTGGCGTGCGACTACTTCAGCGGCGTCCTCGATGCCACCGACTACGAACACATCTCGGTATGGCGCGGCGCTGCAGTCGGCGGTGGTTCCATCATCTTCACCGGCGTGATGATCGCGCCCGAGCGCCGATTCTTCGACGCAGTCTTCGGCAACTCCCTCGACTACGACGAGATGGCGTCCACCTGGTACCCCAAAGTGCGCCAGATGCTGCGTCTGAGCCCGTTGCCCGAAGACATTTACCAAACCCCGAACTTCGGTCACTCGCGTCGTTGGGATCAGGACGCTCGTCGTGCCGGATTCGATCCGCAGCGGATCGACGGGATCTGGAACTGGGACGTGGTGCGCTCAGAACTCGACGGCCGAACCCGAGCCTCGGCCACTGTCGGTGACAGCAACATGGGTAACTCCAACGGCGCGAAGTTCGACCTCACACAGAACTACATTCCTGCCGCCGAAGCCACCGGACGAGCCACCGTCTGTTACGGACATCAGGTGCTCGCGATCAGTCGCGAACGTGATGGACGCTACGTCGTCGACGTCGAATCGACGGATCCGACGGGTGGCGTTCTGGCCCGGAAGACTCTTACCTGTGACCGTTTGTTCCTCGGCGCCGGTTCGATCGGCACGTCCGAACTGTTGGTACGCGCCCAGGCGACGGGCGCGCTGCCCAACCTCAACGAACACGTCGGTAAGGGCTGGGGAACGAACGGCGACGCCGGGATGGTGCGCTCGTTCGGCTTCAGTGACGGCACTGCGCAAGCCTCACCGTCGGCATCACGCATCGTCGACGAGTCGGGAATGCCACTCTCCCTGGAAAATTGGTACGTCCCCGGCCTACCCGTCAACATCGGCATGCTCGGAACATTGGGGATGACCCTCGACTCGCAGCGCGCCGACTTCGCCTACGACGGCGGCTCCGATCGGGTGGTGCTGAACTGGCCGAAGAACGGCAACGACGCCACCGTCGAGGCACTACGCGCCGTCCAGAACAAGATGGCCTTCGCCGGCACCACGCTGCCGTCGGCATTGCCGTTCGCGAAGGACGTCAATTCCTCGTTCACCGCGCATCCCCTAGGCGGTGCGGTTCTGGGCAAGGCCACCGACGGTTACGGGCGAGTCAAGGGCTACGACGGCCTGTACGTGATGGACGGCGCCGCTATTCCGGGCAGCACCGGCACCGTCAACCCGTCACTGACCATCACTGCTCTGGCGGAGCGGAACATCGCTCAGATCATCAAGTCCGGACGCTGACTCACTTCAGCGCCCGGATCTGCCGGTGATGCTCGAGGTCTACTCCCCCTCGAGCTCGCCTTCGGTTTCGAGGTACACCTGACGCAAGCCGTCGAGCGTCTTCTGCTCGGGGTGCTCCCACATGTTGCGCTCGGCGGCTTCGAGGAGCCGCTCGGCGATTCCGTGTAGTGCCCACGGGTTGGATTGCGTCATGAACTTCTGGTTCTGCTCGTCCAGAACGTAGGTCTCGGCGAGCTTTTCGTACATCCAGTCCGCGACCACGTTGGTGGTGGCGTCGTACCCGAAGAGGTAGTCGACCGTGGCTGCCATCTCGAAGGCACCCTTGTACCCGTGACGGCGCATCGCGTCGAGCCAGCGGGGATTGACCACGCGCGCCCGGAAGACACGTGCGGTCTCTTCCGAAAGTGTGCGTGTGCGAACCGATTCCGGTCGAGTGCTGTCGCCGATATATGCCTCGGGCGACTTTCCGGTCAGCGCGCGCACGGTGGCAACCATGCCGCCGTGGTACTGGAAGTAGTCGTCCGAATCGGCGATGTCGTGCTCACGCGTGTCGGTGTTCTTGGCCGCCACGTTGATTCGACGGTAAGCACTGCGCATGTCGTCAGCTGCCGGCATTCCGTCGAGCCCACGGCCGTACGCGAAGCCGCCCCAGTTGGTGTACACCTCGGCGAGGTCGTCGTCACCGCGCCAGGTCTTGGAGTCGATGAGTTGCAGCAGGCCGGCGCCGTAGGTTCCGGGCTTCGAACCGAAGATGCGGGTGGTCGCACGCCTGGCATCGCCGTGCTCGGCAAGGTCGGCCTGCGCGTGGGCGCGCACGTAGTTCTGCTCGTCCGTCTCGTCCAATGCGGCGACCAACTGAACAGCGTCGTCGAGCAGTGCGAGCACGTGCGGGAACGCATCACGGAAGAATCCGGAGATGCGGACGGTGACGTCGATGCGCGGGCGGCCGAGCTCGTCGAGATCGATGACCTCGAGGTTGACAACGCGTCGGCTTGCTTCGTCCCAGACAGGGCGAACACCGAGGAGCGCGAACACTTCGGCGATGTCGTCGCCGGAGGTACGCATGGCGGCGGTACCCCACACGGACAGACCCACCGAGCGCGGGTACTCGCCGTGATCGGCGAGATATCGAGCGGCGAGCGACTCGGCCATCGCCTGACCGGTCTCCCACGCCAGTCGTGAGGGAACTGCCTTGGGATCGACGGAGTAGAAGTTACGACCGGTGGGAAGCACGTTGATCAGGCCGCGCAGCGGTGACCCACTCGGGCCGGCGGCGATGAAGCCGCCGTCGAGCGCGTGCAGGACCTGCTTGATCTCGTTGTTCGTCTGTCGGAGGCGTGGAACCACTTCGGTGGCCGCGAACTGAAGGATCTTCACGACGGTCTCGTCGTCGCTGAGTTGTTCTGCCGCAGCGGGGTTCCAGTCGGCGTCGTACATGCCGCGAACCAGACCGTGCGCCTTTTCCTCGACGTCGTCGACACGGTTGCGGGACTCGTCGCCGTCTTCGCTGAGCCCGAGAGCTTCGCGCAGACCAGGGACGCTCTGTTCGCCGCCCCACATCTGACGGGCACGGAGCATGGCCAGGACCAGTTCGATTTCGGCGTCGCCCTCGGGTGCGCGGCCGAGAATGTGCAGACCGTCGCGGATCTGGACGTCCTTGATCTCACACAGCCAACCGTCGACGTGCAGGAGCATGTCGTCGAACACGTCTTCTTCGGGACGCTCCGCGAGGCCGAGGTCGTGGTCCATCTTGGCCGCCCGCATCAGCGTCCAGATCTGCTGGCGAATGGCCGGCAGCTTGGACGGGTCCAGTGCGGAGATGTTGGAGTGCTCGTCGAGCAGTTGCTCGAGACGGGAGATGTCGCCGTAGCTTTCGGCGCGGGCCATCGGCGGGATCAGGTGATCGACGAGAGTCGCGTGGGCGCGACGCTTTGCCTGTGTTCCTTCACCCGGGTCGTTGACGAGGAACGGGTAGATCAGCGGCAGGTCGCCCAGGGCCGCGTCGGTGCCGCAGTTGCTCGACATGCCGAGTGTCTTGCCGGGCAACCATTCGAGGTTTCCGTGCTTGCCGAGGTGCACAACGGCGTCGGCGCCGAATCCGCCGTTGTCCGGTGTTGCAGCGATCCAGCGGTAGGCCGCGAGGTAGTGGTGGCTCGGCGGCAGATCCGGGTCGTGGTAGATCGCGACGGGCTTTTCACCGAATCCCCGCGGCGGCTGGACCATGAGGACGATGTTGTTGAATCGCAGTGCCGCGATGACGATTTCGCCGTCGGGATCCTGCGAGCGGTCGACGTACAGCTCTCCGGGCGCTGCGCCCCAGTGCTCTTCGACACCGCTGCGCAGTTCCTCGGGCAGGGTGGCGAACCATTCGCGGTACTTCGCTGCCGAGATGCGGATCGGATTGCCCTCGAGCTGCTCGGCAGTGAGCCAGTCGGGATCCTGTCCGCCGGCCGCGATCAGGGCATGGATCAGCGCGTCGCCGTCCTTCGCCGCCAGGCCGGGAACTGCGTCCGGACCGTCGACCGGACCGAGATCGTAACCGGCAGAACGCATTTCGGTGAGCAGGTCGATTGCGCTCGCCGGAGTATCGAGACCGACGGCGTTGCCGATGCGGGCGTGCTTGGTCGGGTACGCCGAGAGCATCAGAGCAACGCGACGCTCGGTGGTGGGAATGTGGCGCAGCTTGCCGTGACGGACCGCGATCCCGGCGACACGGGCAGCGCGCTCGACGTCGGGGACGTACGTGGACAGTCCGTCGGAGTCGATTTCCTTGAAGGAGAACGGGACGGTAATGATGCGGCCGTCGAATTCCGGCACCGCGACCTGGGTCGCGACGTCGAGAGGCGACAGTCCGTCGTCGTTCTCGTCCCAGGTGGCGCGGCTACTGGTCAGGCACAGGCCCTGCAGGATGGGGACGTCGAGCGCAGCGAGTGCGGCGACATCCCAGGCTTCGTCGTCGCCACCGGCGGACGCGGTCGCGGGCTTCGTGCCACCGGCAGCAAGAACTGTCACGACCATGGCGTCGGCGCGGCGGAGCGTGCTCAGAAGTTCGGCTTCTGCGGTTCGCAGAGATGCGCAGTAGATCGGCAGCGCGGTGCCACCGGCCTCGGCGACCGCGTCGCACAACGCCTGGATGTACCGGGTGTTTCCGGCCAAATGCTGGGCGCGGTAGTACAGAACTGCGATGACCGGACCGCTCGCCGAGTCGAGATCGGGCGCGAAATCAGCGATGCCCCAGGAAGGCAGGTGGGCCGGCGGTTCGAACCCGTGGCCGGTGAGCAGGACGGTGTCGGACAGGAAGTGGTGCAGCTGTGCCAGATTCTGTGCGCCACCCTCGGCCAGGTAGTTGTGAGCCTCGGCAGCGACACCGGCGGAAACCGTCGAGCACTCCATGAGGTCGGCGTCCGGCGCGTGCTCGCCGCCGAGAACGACTACAGGGAGTCCGGAGGCGAGGACCATGTCCAGGCCGTCTTCCCAGCTGCGACGGCTACCGAGGATACGAACGATCACGAGGTCGACGCCGTCGAGCAAGGGCGGCAAGTCCTCCGAGACCAGCAAGCGTGAGGGGTTGGCCCAGCGATAGGAGACGCCGTCGCCGGCTTCCTGGCTGGCGCGGGCGCTCAGCAGATCGGTGTCGGACGTGGAGAGCAGAAGAATCACGGGTGAAGCCTTCCTGGGGTTTCGCGCCCCGTGGCACAGATCTGTCATCGACGGCGGTTGAGGGTCTGACTCGTGTTTCCGAGCGGAAACACGTCCCGCTCGAGCAACACTCACAGTGGCGCGACCGCACCGGACTCTCACCGGTTTCCTCAACTGCCGTCACTGGTGGTGGTGATGCTACCGGTCCGCAGAAGGCACTCATGACAGGTCGTACCCTGGAGCCATGCCCACGGACCGTTCACAGCCAGACGCGTGCCCGGGTGCACTGCAAGTTCACCACGCCGCCGACGGCGCACTGGCACGCGTGCGCCTACCCGGCGGACTCCTCACCCCGGTCCAATTGCAGACGCTCGCCGACGCAGCGCGCGATCTCGGCAACGGGCAGATGGAACTCACCTCGAGGGGCAACGTACAACTGCGCTCGGTCTCGGACCCCGAAGCCTTCGCGGCGCGTATCGCTTCGGCCGGTCTGCTGCCGTCCGCGACGCACGAACGAGTGCGCAACATCCTCGCGTCCCCACTGTCCGGCCGTATCGGGGGCGTCGCCGACATTCGTGAACTGGTCCACCGTCTCGATTCGGCGATCCAAGCGGATCAAGCATTGGCAGATCTGCCAGGGCGAACCCTGTTCACCCTCGACGACGGGCGCGGAGACATCACCGGGCTACGGGGCGATTTCGGACTCCATGCGCGCAGCGCCACCGAGCATTCACTGGTGCTCGCCGGTCACCGCACCACTCATCGTGTACAGGCGGACGACGCCGTCGAATTGCTCCTCGCGGCGGCTCGTTCATTCCTCGACGTCCGCGACAAGCACTGGCGCCTGGCCGAGGTTCCGGACGGAATCGAACGCACCCTCGAGCAGCTGGGTCTGAGCGCCGAGTCCACCGTTGCGGCGGACCTCACGCCGGATGCACGGCCCACTATCGGCTGGCTCGAGCAGCGCGACGGGACCGTAGCTCTGGGCGGCGGCCTGCGATTCGGGCTGCTCGACGCTCGGCTGGCCGAGTTCCTCGCCGCCGTCGACAAGCCCGTCGTCGTGACGCCGTGGCGATCGGTGCATATCTTCGACCTCGACGAATGGGCAGCCGAGCAGGTAGTCCGGGTGCTGGCACCCATGGGGTTGATCTTCGACGAGAACTCACCGTGGCTCGAGGTCACCGCCTGCACCGGAAGTCCGGGATGCGAGAAGTCGCTCGCCGATGTGCGCACCGACGCGATCACCGCCGTCGAGCAGGCAGAACTTCCCGTTGTCGGGCGCCAGCACTGGGCCGGGTGCGACCGCAGTTGTGGACGTCCCCGCGGGGACGTAGCGGATGTGATTGCGACGGGCGACGGTTACCGGGTGAATCCGGCCGATCGGTGATGCCTCTATCGTGTGGCACATGATCGAGTACATCCGTGACGGCGCGGAAATCTATCGCCAGTCCTTTGCCACCATTCGGGCCGAAGCCGACCTGAGCCGTTTCCCGGCGGATGTCTCGCAAGCTGTAGTGCGCATGATTCATGCAAGTGGCCAGGTCGATCTCGTCGACGACGTCGCCTTCACACCCGGTGTCGTCTCGGCTGCGCGCGCAGCTCTGCGCGACGGCGCGCCGATTTTCTGCGACGCCCAGATGGTGGCTGCCGGCATCACGCGCAAGCGTCTGCCCGCCGGCAACGACGTCATCTGCACCCTCGGCGATCCGCGGGTTCCCGTGCTGGCGTCGACCATCGACAACACTCGCTCGGCGGCTGCTCTCGAACTGTGGGGAGCCAAGCTCGAGGGCGCTGTTGTCGCGATCGGAAACGCACCCACCGCACTGTTCCATCTCCTGAACCTCATCGAAGCCGGCGCACCCCGTCCGGCCGCCATCGTCGGAGGTCCGGTCGGCTTCATCGGCGCTGCCGAGTCGAAGGAAGCCCTCATCGAACACGCCAGCGGGATCGATCATCTCGTTCTCCGCGGCCGACGCGGCGGCAGCGCGATCACCGCCGCCGTCGTCAATGCGATTGCGAGCGAAGTCGAATGAGTGCAGGCAAGCTCTGGGGTGTCGGTATCGGCCCCGGCGATCCCGAATTGGTGACCGTCAAGGCCGCCCGCGTCATCGGCGAGGCCGATGTGGTTGCGTTCCACTCCGCGCGGCACGGCAAGAGCATCTCCCGCGGAGTTGCAGCGCCGTACATGCGCGAAGGACAGATCGAAGAACACCTCGTCTACCCCGTGACCACCGAGACCGTTGATCATCCCGGCGGATACCAGGGCGCGATGGACGAGTTCTACGAAGCAGCTGCCGAACGGCTGGCAGTTCACCTCGCGGCCGGTCGAACCGTCGCGTTGCTCGCCGCCGGCGATCCGCTCTTCTACAGCTCCTACATGCACATGCACAAGAGACTGGCCGATCGCTTCGACGCCGAAGTGATTCCCGGCGTCACCTCCGTCAGCGCGGCATCTGCTGCACTCGGAAAGCCGCTGGTCGAGGGTGAAGAGATCCTCACGATCCTGCCCGGAACGTTGCCGCAGGCCGAGCTGACCAGGCGGCTCAAGGAAACCGACGCCGCGGCCATCCTCAAGCTCGGACGTACCTTCCCACCGGTCCTCCAATCGCTCGAGGATTCCGGTCGCCTCGGCGAGGCCCACTACGTCGAGCGCGCGAGCACCACACGTCAACGCGTCGAATCCGCTGCCGAGGTCGACCCGGACGGAGTTCCGTACTTTTCGATCGCCATCGTTCCGAGCCCGTCGAACAACCCTCGACCTGCGACCGAGTCTCGCGGCGAGGTGGTCGTGGTCGGACTCGGGCCGGGCGACACCGCCTGGACCACACCCGAAGTGGCGCATGAGCTTTCGTTGGCAACCGACCTCGTCGGCTACGGCCCGTACGTCGATCGCGTGCCGACGCGTCCGGGCCAGCGTCGCCATTCCAGCGACAACCGCGTCGAAGCGGAACGCGCCGCGATGGCGTTGGACCTGGCGAAGAACGGCGCCCGTGTAGCTGTCGTCTCGTCGGGAGATCCCGGCGTATTCGCCATGGCTGCAGCAGTTCTCGAAGTTGCCGCCGAAGACCAGTGGCGCGGCGTGCCGGTCCGCATCCTTCCCGGCATGACGGCGGCAAACGCTGTCGCCAGTCGCGTCGGTGCTCCCCTCGGGCACGACTACGCGGTGCTCTCGTTGTCTGATCGCCTCAAGCCGTGGGATGTCGTCGCGCGCCGTATCTCGGCAGTTGCAGCCGCGGACATGGCGTTTGCGGTCTACAACCCGGCGTCGAAGTCCCGGACGTGGCAGGTCCAAGCCATGAAGGACCTCGTGCTCGAGCACCGCTCCCCCGAGACTCCCGTCGTCATCGGCCGCGATGTTGCCGGTGCCGAGGAATCAGTTCGCGTCGTGACCCTCGGCGAGCTCGAGCCTTCCGAGATCGACATGCGGACGCTGCTCATCGTCGGTTCGTCGATGACAACCGTCGTCGAAACCGGTTCGGGCCGTCAGGTGTTCACCCCGCGGCGCTACCCGGAGTGAACGCCGCACGGCGATAGCATGGCGTCATGCCCGTCAACCGGACCCGGAAAGCAAGATACGCGCGTAAACGGAAACGCCGGATGGATTTGGTGGAGCACGATCTGTCCGTCGAGCAGTGGTCCGCGCTCAAA
The DNA here is from genome assembly GCF_029457415.1 of Rhodococcus sp. RCBS9. Classification (NCBI taxonomy): domain Bacteria; kingdom Bacillati; phylum Actinomycetota; class Actinomycetes; order Mycobacteriales; family Nocardiaceae; genus Rhodococcus; species Rhodococcus sp. RCBS9. The sequence continues at coordinate 5,873,390 of NZ_CP120422.1, forward strand.
GCGGCCTGGGGTGGCTGCGCGTACTGCGGCGAGTCGGACGAGTCGCCGCAACGTGACTGCGTGCTGGCGATCTCCCGCGGTGGGCGCTACACACTCGACAACATCGCACCGGCGTGCCGCTCGTGCAATGCAAGCAAATGCAACAGCGAGGTCACTCTCTGGTTGCGGCGCAAGGGGTATGACGAGAAGGCCTTCCTCCTGCGACACGCGGAGATAGGGATCGAGATGAGGGCGCAGTTCTCGGAGCAGTCGTGACGACCCCACACGAGTTTCGCCCGATCCTCGACGAGTTGATGGAGTTCGAACCTCTGTTTCACCGAACTCGAGTAGCGATGTCACGAGACGAGTTCGATGCGGTCGTCGACCCGCAGTTCCGGGAGATCGGAGCCTCCGGCGCTCGATACACCCGCGACTACGTGCAGTCGGTAGTTGAGCGCCGACGCCTCCGCGGCGAGGTGAACGACGCCGCCGAACTCGGGTGGACGGCTGACCGGCCAGCGCTGAGCCGGATTGCGCCTGACACGTATCTGGTGACGTACCGGCTGGCGCAAGCGCAACGAGTTACCGAGCGATCATCCATCTGGCGGTTCACCGAGAATCGATGGAGGGTGTTGTTTCATCAAGGCACAGTCGTCGAAAGTGGTCTGGAAGCGTGAACGAATCGACCCCCAACCCCACCATTCCGCTTTGGATGGACATCACCTTCACCGTCTTCGTTCTTGCCTGGATCTTCATCACGATTAGCGCGCTCGTGGCGATCGTGCGACCGATTTCGACCGCTTGGGGAGCAAATTCTGGTGGTCGGCACTGGTGATCGCGGTGCCTGTACTCGGTGCGCTCGTCTGGTTACTGTTCGGTCGACCCCCGCGTGACTCCAGGTCCCGAACCTGATCTACACCGACGGCCCGGCAGTAGTCTGAGTACGGTCCGGTGCTGTCACTCTGCGCGTATCAGGGGAGAACAACGAGATGAGACCACTTCGATACTCGATCAACGTCACCCTCGACGGCTGCTGCCATCACGAGGCGGGGCTTCCACCCGACGAGGAGTCGATGCGCTACTGGACCGCTCAGATGGAACGAGCCGATGCTTTGCTGTTCGGCCGGGTGACCTACGAGATGATGGAGTCGGCGTGGCGGCGGCCCGCAACGGGGGCGTGGCCTGACTGGATGGACGAGTGGGAGATCCCGTTCGCCGAGGCAATGGACCGGGCTAAGAAGTACGTCGTGTCGAGCACGCTGAGCGGGGTCGATTGGAATGCCGAACTCGTGCAAGGCGACTTGGGGTCAGCGATTCAACGGCTCAAGGAGCAGCCCGGCGAAGGTCTGTGGGTTGGCGGCGTGACACTCCCCCTGGCATTGGCAGACCTGGGACTGATCGACGAGTACGAGTTCGTTGTGCAACCGGTCCTTGCCGGACACGGACCGACGTTGCTCGCCGGTCTGCGCAAGCGCATCCAGCTTGAGCTCGTCGACCGCCACGAGTTCCAGTCGGGTGCAGTCGCCGTGCGATATCGGCCCACTCAAATACCGCCCCCGGGTCAGGTATCGGACGGGTAGTCGACGCATGGCTGGACATGGGCGGTTGAAAGACATGTCGTCGCCTCAGGTCGGACACGAGAAAGTTTCCAGTCTTGTTCGATGTTCGGTATTGACCGGACACTCGGCACAGCACGAGCATTAGCCACCGAAGTCTCCGGACAACCCTCGACGAGATCGAAGCATCGAACTGGATCACGAACAAGTTCTTTCCGCCCGGCGGACCGTAAGGACATATGTCGCCATCGAGCGCCTCAGCAAAAATGGCCAAGCTGGACGGGCTACTAGCGAGCGAAGGATCGAAATCGCCACCATCGCGAGCGCCACAAAAATGATCATCTGAAAAGCTTCGGTCAAATCGATGCAGGATTCGGTGACGCCACTACTTCGGGTCTTGCTGAGAAACGAAACCTGGTCGAGATCGTATCGGCGTCCGACACAGGCCGGACGCCGATACGTGTTTCACGTCAGCTCATGGGAGCGCCGGCGCTCCCGCCGAGGTGGCGGGCGAAGAACCGAGCCGAACTGTCGCGCTCGTAGTCGGGCACCGGATAGTGCCTGCCCGAGTAGGCGTGCAGCGTCTTCTCCGTCGAGCCGAAGGCATCGAACAACGCTACCCCTGACGTGCGGTCGTAATCCTTGTCGTCCCAAGGGATCCGGTACTCGACTGGGGCCGTGAGCTTTCGTGCCGCTTCGATGAGGGAGTCGTCCACAAAAACTCCACCGAAGCTCACGGCAGCGATCCTGGATTCGACCGGGGCCAACATCAGCCCGGTCACGACCCCTAGCGACACGCCGCCGAAGCCGATCGGAGCGTCGGCGTCGACGTCGGGCAGCGTTTGCAGAGCGTCGATGGTCGCCTGCCATTCCGGCACTGCACGCTCCGCCAGCGATCGGTTGTACTCGACGACGATCGGGGCGATCGGCTCGTGGGCCGCCCTAGCCTGGTGGATCGCCTCGACCCACTGTTCGTCCTGTGTGTTCCGCGGCCGGTCACCGTGTCCGGGCGCGTCGATCGCGGCGACTGTGAACCCGTGGGAGCTCACGCTGTGGAGTGCGCTGGCAACCAGTCCCGGCGCCTTCTTGTGCATGCCGCCGGAGTGCCCGGACAGCAGAAGGGGTGATTCGACAGATCCGGACGCGAGTGACCAGAGCACGCCGGTGATGTCGTCTACAACGAAATGGCGTTCGATGACACCGTTCGACGTTGTCTCGGAAGTGAATTCGATGGTCGGAGAATTGGATTGCATGGTGTTACCTTTCGGGATTGCCTACTCGAGGCGCTCCCGGCGACACCTACGTCAATCGCCGATCCGTGAACACGAGTGGGAGCACCCATATGGTTACTGCGTTCATGGGTCTCACCTCCTGGCGTGTTGTCACGGTCTCGCACAAGCTATCAACCCGAACCGAAGCTCGTCCAATCATTTTCCGGACCACTGATCCGACAGACGGCCCTGCCGGTTCTACGATCGTGTGTAGTAGATTCCAAATGACAACCAACCGGTCGTTATGAGGAGCCTGATGTCGGTCGATCCAGTTCTCGCGCAGTACAGCGACTACGCCTTCGCGTCGTCTTTCGCGATTTACGTTCTCGCCCTGGTTCTTTCCGTCGTCGACTTCTCCAGCGCACCCCTCTCTGCCACAGTGCGACCGGCACTCGCACATGCCGGAAGTGCATCGAATCCTGCATTGCCCGGCCGGATAGCATTGCTGCCGAATCGAACCCGCGCCCATCGTGCGGGTCGCGCTGCCATGTCTCTCATCGTCGTCGCCCTGGTCCTCACCGTCACCGCGCTTGCACTTCGCGGCATCTCGACGCACCGATGGCCTCTCGGAAACCTCTACGAGTACGCGCTTTTCCTCAGCGCTGCATTGGTGGCATGCTGGCTGGTCATTCTGCGGCGGTACCCGATTCGATCGTTGACCATCTTCGTTCTGTCACCCACCGTGGTGCTTCTATTCGTCGCCGCCGCAAGCATGTATGCCGAGGCAGCGCCGGTCGTACCCGCTCTTCGTTCGTACTGGATCGGCGTGCACGTCACGATCATCGTCGCCGCCTCCGGCATCCTTACGTTCGCAAGTGCGGTCAGCGCACTTTTCATGATTGCCGAGGTGGGCCCGCAGTCGAAGAAACGCGCGTTGCGTTGGATTGCGGCACGACTGCCGTCATCCGAATTGCTTGACCGCGTGGCCTACCGAACAACGGTCGTCGGGTTCCCGTTGTCCAGCATCGGGGTGATCTGCGGGGCGATCTGGGCGGAGGCCGCGTGGGGACGTTTCTGGGGCTGGGACCCCAAGGAGACGGTCTCGTTCATCTCCTGGGTTCTCTATGCCGCGTACCTCCATGCGCGCGCTACCGCCGGGTTGAAGAACATGCGTGCGGCATGGATCAATGTTGCTGCGCTCGCCACCATGCTTTTCAACATGTTTGCGATCAACTACGTCGTGTCGGGATTGCATTCGTACGCTGGATTGAATTGACACCTAAAACGGGTCATACCCGCGATCGGGCGACGCTCTCGCGGACGGCACGGATGTAGCGGCGCGTGACAAACGCCTGTACTCGACGTCCGATCGGAGCACCGAGACGCACCCACCACGTTCCGGGCTTGGAGAACGCCACGATCTCGATGCGAACCTCATTGCTGCTCTCGTCGAACTGGACGACAAACAATTCCTCCCCGCATTCGGGGTGGCCCGCGCGGGTTCCGTACGCGAAGCCCTTGCGAGTGGGTTCGTCTACGACATAGACGATCCGAACGGGGATAGTTACCGGACCGAGTCCGAAGGTCGCATCTTGACCCGCCACGGCGGTCGGGGCTGCCGTCCGTACGGCCAGTCCGGCTCCGCGGTGCATTCCCCAATTCGCGACGGTTCGAGCGGCAACCTCGAAATCCTCCCGTCCGGATCCGACCGTCGCGCTCTCGTGAACGTGGTGATAGCCGGCGGGGAGAACGCCTGACGTTGCGCCCACCTCGAGGTACGTCAGCCCGCCCGGGCGGGACGCCATCATCGCTCGCGTCGGTGGCTGAGGATGTTGATCACGTGGCCGTCGGGGTCGGAAGCGAAGAACCTGCGGACCCCCCACGGCTCCTCGGTGACGGGATAGACGATGGTGTCGCCGCGCTGCACCGCGGCCTCGTACGCCGCGTCGAGATCATCCACCTCGACGGAGACGTCCGGTACTACGGGCGCATGAGCGTCGTGTGTCATGACGCTGATCTGCAATGACGGATCCGTCGGCGAAGCCAACGTCACGATCCACCCGTGATCCATGACAACTTCGAGGCCCAGCACTTCGGTGTAGAAGCGCTGCGCGGCCTCGAGCGAACTACTCGACAGATCCGAAACTATCCGCGTGACGGCCATGTCCCGCAGGTTACGCCGCCGCCGGAGTCCACCGCGACTTGACGAGGCGCTCGATGTCACCGGAAAGTTCGTCGCTGACGATCCCCGGAAGCAGGATCTGCCACATCTCGTCGACACGATCCGGAAGATCCGAGCGTCGGGTGAGAACGTTCGAAACCAGCTGTACCCCCGTGAATGCCGAGGGCATGAACCTGCCGAACGATTCTGCGCTGACCGATTTTCGGATTTCACCTTCCGCCTGAGCTCTGGCGGTGAGATCGGTGATTGCCGAGATCCATTCGGCGTACGGTTCCACCGGCCCCTCGTACGTGCTCAGTTCCAGCGTGAGGCGAATGCCCGCGCGAACTATCGGCTCGTCGACAATCTGGCGTGCCATTTCGTGCGTGAGCATGATCATCTGTTCCAACGGGTCCTTGCCCGTCGCGGAAATCGCCTGCACCGACTCGATCGAGAGCCGATGCTGTTCGGCAATGATGAATTGCGCGAGCTCGTCCTTCGACGCGAAATGGAAATACAACGCGCCCTTGGTAGTACCGGCCCCCGAGACTATGTCGGCCATGCTGGTGCTGCCGTAACCAGTCTTCTCGAACTGCGCGGCCGCGCCGGCAACGATTTGCTGCCGAGTCAGCTCGGCGCGTGCTTGCTTGACCACTGAATCCCTCTCGTCCTCCAAAGGCCCCCGCCCAGCAAACCCCACGGTTCGCGCCACACTCCAGCTATACCCAAAAACTTCACAATTGCCCCACATTACCAGCGCTCCTTCCATTGCTTCAATTACGAATGCAACAAAGTCGCTGGTCAGACGTCCGATTTAGAGGGAATCTCCTCTCCCCAACGTGCTTTCGTCAACCCGCGCACGGTCCACCAACTCTCCGACGAGGAGCGTCAACTCCATCATCTGGTCGGTGATTTCCTCACGCAACTGCGTTGCATCCGCCTCGGAAATCGCGCCGGACTTGGTATCGAAAGACATCAACAACTCGATATTGGTGCGAAGTGCAGTCAAAGGAGCCAGAAGGTCCTGGCCCGCTTCGGTGATCAGACTTCTCTGGCGTGCCCGCGATTCCGACAACGTCCCGAGCATCCGATTGAAACTGACTGTCAACGACGCCAACTCGTCGTCACCGGTCACCGGGATCGGCGCAAGATCATCCGTTTCGGCGACCCGCCGCGTCGCCGCAGTAAGTCGCGCGATCGGCCGTAATCCTGTGCGTGCCACAGCATCTCCGGCCGCGTAAGCTAGGGCGATTCCGGCCGCCCCGAGTGCCGCTAACACCACTGCCAGTCGCTTGAGTACTGAACGCGTCGGCCCCAGGGATTGCGCGACAACCAAAGTCTGGCCCGCAACCGAGGGCTCGACAAGAATTCGATACGCATCGACGGTTGCGATTGTCTGCGACGAATTGCCGTCTGCGATCGACCTGATGGCGTCTGCGCTGGTGCTGAACGGCGGCAGACCGGGAGTCGCCGTCACCAAGGCGCCGTCGGCAGTGAGAAGCCCCACCGCCTGGATGACCGCTGTATCCGCGCCGGCCGTCAATCCCAGAACCGGTGTGTCACCGCCGAAATTGACGGTGTCGGTGATCGCGTCACTCGTGCGCTCGAGTTGCCGATCGACGTTGCCTTGCAAATACGCGTTGAACACTATGTACACCGCCGACGCCGACACGATCACCGCGATCGCCACCAGGCCTGCAGTCAGCAATTTCACGCGAGCATGGAGCGTCCGCACGTGAATTCCCGATGGTTTTCGACGGCTCATTCCGGGAACCGACACTCTCATGCGCGGTCCCGCAGTGCGGCGTCGAAAAATTCCAACATCCCTCCAGTATGGTCACGGAACCTTAGACGAACCTGAAGCGAACGCGATGTCGGCCTCACAGCGCCGTTCCACGACCGAAAGCCGTGAGCCAGTCCATCGCCTCGGCTTCGGTATCGAATGCCGGGACGGTCGCCGGGATCGGTGGTCGTTCGACGACGATCACCGGGATCGACAATTGCCTGGCTGCGGCGATCTTTGCGTACGTCTGCTCGCCGCCACTGTTCTTGGTGATCACGACGTCGATGCTGTGAGTTCGCATCAGATCGACTTCCGCTTCGATGTCGAATGGACCACGTGCGAGCAGCAATTGCGAGTGAGGCGGCAATGTCCCTGAAGGCGGATCGATCGAGCGGACGAGAAACGAGACGCTCTTCACGCGGTCGAACGCCGAAACTCCTTGCCTCCCGATCGTCAGAAAAGCGCGTGAGCCGACCGTCGGCACCAACTCTGCGGCGTGATCGAGATCGTGTGCCGGAAGCCAAGTGTCACCGAGTTGCTCGCGCCAGGGCGGGCGTCGGTACATGGCGTACGGCACGGAATTCGCAAGGCACGCTTCGAACGCATTCTGGGTGATGCGAGCGGCAAACGGATGCGTGGCGTCGAGCACTGCACGAATATCATTGGCCGACAACCACTCCGACAGCCCTTCGGCTCCCCCGAACCCGCCGATACGCACTTCCCCCTCCGGCCATCGAGGATCACGAACCCGGCCGGCCAGCGATGTGACAACCTCGAGGTCGGCTGAACCGGCCAAGCGAGAAGCGATCACTCGACCTTCGCCTGTACCGCCGAGCAGGAGTACGCGGCGACGAGTACCTGTCGAGGTCAGTGTGTGCTTCTCTCGCGCGCTGCCGAGTAGAGGTAGCTGTCCGGAAACCCCTCCGCAGTCAACACTCGGCCGACGATCACGACGGCCGTCTTCGTGATGCCGGCCGCATGAACAAGTTCGACGATCGTCTTCAAAGTGCCTCGAACAACGATCTCCTCGGGCCGTGAGGCGAAGGCGACCACCGCGACCGGGCAGTCCTCGCCGTAATTGTCGGCCAACTCGGATGCGATCTGTTCGATGCGATGAGCGCCGAGGTGAATCACCATCGTCGCGCCGCTGCGGCCGAGGGACCGCAGATCCTCGCCCTCCGGCATCGCCGTCGACAAGGTGGAGACTCGGGTGAGAACAATGGTCTGCGAGACGCCTGGGACAGTCAGCTCGCGCCCCAGCGCGGCTGCAGCCGCGGTAAATGCAGGAACACCGGGAATCATGTCGAAATCGACTCCTGCGGCGTCCAGGCGACGAGCTTGCTCTGCCACTGCACTGAAGATCGACGGATCACCGGAATGCAAACGCGCGACGTCCAGCCCAGCGGAATCCGCTTCGACAAGAATCGCGGTGATCTCGTCCAGGCTCAGCCGAGCAGTGTCCACGACCTGAGCTCCGACCGGGCACCACTCGAGCAACTCCGCTGGAACAAGGCTGCCTGCGTACAAGCACACAGGGCTCGCAGCGATGATCCGTTGCGCGCGGACAGTGATCAAATCTGCCGCACCGGGACCCGCACCGATGAAATGAACGGTCATTGTGTGGATTCCTCCGGCGTATCTGTGTCTGCGCCTGCAGACGGCTGACGTTTTGTGACGGACCATTGGACCACCGGAAGTTGCGGTCGCCAAACGTTGAACGTTCCCAACGGCTCGGCGCGCTGCACCTGAAAGCGTCGCAGCGTCCCACCATGGCGACTCATCCAGCCGAGCAGCAACGATTCGGACTCGGCGGTCACGGCGTTCGCGACCAGACGACCACCCACGCTCAACTGCTCCCAGCACGCTTCGAGCATTCCCGGTTGCGTGACGCCGCCGCCGACGAACACCGCATCGGGACGTCGAGTTTCGTCCGCAAACGCCTCCGGCGCGGCCCCTTTCACGTTCAACGCGGGCACGCCGAGATTGAGTGCATTGGCACCGATCTGCGACACGCGGCTCGCCACCTTCTCGAATGTTGTTGCAGTGCAACGTGGGTGAGTTCGCATCCACTCGATGGCGACGGTTCCCGACCCACCGCCCACGTCCCAGAGGTGTTCTCCCGGCGCCGGGGCAAGCGCGCACAACGTCAACGCACGGATCTCCTGCTTGGTCATCTGACCGTCGCCGACAAACGCAGCATCCGGTAGCCCCGGGATTCGAGTCAGCCGCAAGAGAGGATCGGCCGCGATGCACTCGACGGCCAGAACGTTCAACGCGTCCACGTCCTCGTCCGCGTGATCCCACTCGTCTGCGACCGTGACGGTCCGCGATTCCCCGGCCCCGCCCAGCTGGGCCAGCACGGTCACGATCGATCGACCGAAGCCCGCGCCGGACAACAGACGTGCCACCTCCCCCGGTGTCGAGCGCCCGTTGCTCAACACCAGCAGTCGCGCACCGTCAGTCACGGAAGCCAATACTGTCGCCGAGTCTCGGTTGACCAGGCTCACGACGTCGATCTCGGCCGATGCCCATCCCATTCGCGCGCTCGCCAACGCCGCCGACGACGGGTGGGAGATCACTCGCACGTTGTCCGCGCCGAGCAGCCTGACCAATGTGACACCGAGACCGTGGAACATCGGGTCACCGCTGGCGAGCACGCATACTCTGCGGTCCGCGTTCTCGGCGAACATCGACGGCAACGCCGGAACCATCGGAGACGGCCAGGTCAGCCTGGTGGGCGCACGCCGTGCCCCGAGATGTGTCGCCGGGACCAAGTCCAATTGGCGCGGCGACCCCATCAGGACCTCCGCGCCCAGGATTGCGCCCTTTGCGCTCTCGGACAGCCCATCCCAGCCGTCGGCGCCGATACCGACGATCACCACCGGGTGTGTGGTCATCGCGGCATCCGGCGCCAGATCGTCTGAGGCAGAAGCCGCATGACGAAGAACACCGGCTGCAGAATTCGCGGTACCCACACACGCGTCGCCCCGGAGTTCAGTCCCCGCACGACGGCGTCCGCGACCTGCGACGGAGTGCTCGACATAGGGGCAGGCGACATACCCTCGGTCATTTTGCCGATGACGAACCCGGGCCGTACCAGCATCAATTGGACGCCCGAACCGTGCAGCGCGTCGCCGAGACCGCTGGCAAAACCGTCCAAGCCGGCCTTTGCGCTCCCGTAGACGTAGTTGGCGCGGCGAACCCGGACGCCGGCGACGGACGAGAACACCACGATCTTTCCGGTTCCCTGTCGGCGCATGATCTCCGCGAGGTGCGTGAGGATGCTGATCTGCGCCACGTAGTCGGTGTGCACCACCGCGACCGCATGCGCCGCGTCGGTTTCGGCACGCGCCTGATCGCCGAGAATTCCGAAGGCCAGCACTGCAACCGAAATCCGACCGTGCTCGGCGACTACGGCGCCCAGGAGGTCTCCGTGCGTGTCGACGGCGTCGGCGTCGAACTCGACGGTGGAGACGTCGACAGCGCCGGCGTTTTTGAGCATCTGCTCCTGCTCCGACAGCTCTCCGCTGCGTCTGGCAGCCAGAACGATGTTGCGGCCCGGCGCGAGCCTGACCGCGATCTCGAGGCCGATCTCACTTCGTCCGCCGAGGAGCAGTACCGTCTCGATGTCATTCACGTTCGCACCCGCAGTCACCGCTCCAGTGTCCTGGATTACCGTCGTGGCATGACGCTCACCCCCTCCACCAAGCCATCGTCACAGCAGACTCTCACCGAAGACGGGCTGAAGTTCGTCGGTGAATACCACCTCGCGACACTCACGACGTTGCGTCCGAACGGCACCCCACACGTCGTTGCCGTCGGGTTCACCTGGGACCAGGAAGCCGGAAAGGCGCGCGTGATCACCAGCGGTGGCTCACAGAAGGCGATCAACGCAGCGCGTGGCGGATACGCCGCCGTCAGTTCGGTCGACGGTGGCCGCTGGCTCACGCTCGAGGGGCCGGCACGCGTGCTCACCGACGCGGACTCCGTGGCCGACGCCGTTCGGCGCTATGCCGAGCGGTACCGCCAGCCACGGGTCAATCCCGCGCGCGTGGTCATCGAAATCGACGTCACACGCATACTCGGGTCCGCTGCATTCAAGGAAAGCTGATCAGTCGAGGACAGTCAGGCCGTGCGGACGGTTGTTGAACGACTCGCAACCGTCCGCGGTCACGACGACGATGTCCTCGATACGGGCACCCCAACTGCCGCGGAAGTAGATTCCCGGTTCGATGCTGAAGGCCATACCTTCGACGAGTTCGATGGTGTTGCCCTCGACGATGTACGGCTCCTCGTGTACGGACAGCCCGATACCGTGACCGGTGCGGTGAACGAATACCTCTGCAAGCCCTTGTGCGGCAAGCACTTCGCGAGCTGCAACGTCCACGGATTCTGCGGAGATTCCTGGCCGCACCGAATCGACCGCAGCCTGCTGCGCCGCCTCGAGTACCGCGAACTGTGCGGCAACCTCCGCGGACGGCTGCCCCATGCTGTACGTGCGAGTGGAGTCCGAGTTGTATCCGGGCTCGACCGGTCCGCCGATGTCGATGACCACGATATCGCCGCTCTCGATCACCCGGTCCGAAACCTCGTGATGCGGATCGGCGCCGTGCGGGCCCGAACCGACAATCACGAACGCGGCCTCGGTGTGCCCCTCTTCGAGAATCGCCGCCGAAATCGCTTCGCCTACTTCAGCTTCCGTACGTCCGACGGCCAAGAACTCGGCCATGCGGGCGTGAACACGGTCGATGGCCGCACCGGCTCGCCGCAACGCCTCGATCTCGGCGCCGTCCTTGACCATCCGCAATTCGCGCAAGACGCCGGTGGCGAGAATCGGCAACGCGCCCAAGGTGTCTGCGAGCGGGATCAGATGCAGCGCAGGCATCGCATCCGTCACCGCCACCTTCGCGCCGGTCGGGAGTTGCGCCGCCACAATCGCATACGGGTCGACACCGTCGACCCAGTCGAGGACGGTCAACCCGAGATCGCCCACTGCCGATTCCTTCAGCGACGCCAACTCCAACCGAGGAAGTACGACGGATGCCTTCGCCGTGTCCGCGGCGATGACCAACGCGGTCAAGCGCTCGAACGAGTCAGCCCGAGAACCCGTCAGGTACCGCAGATCCGGACCGGGAGTCACCACCAGACCGTCGAGACCTGCTGATCGAGCCAACTCGGCGGCACGAGCGATACGTGCGCCGTACACGGCGCTGGAGAATCGGGAATCCTGTTCGGCTGGAGACGTCATGGCTTACAGGTTAGTGCCGACTGGCAGGATGGTGACCATGAGTGGGCCATTGCTTCTCCTCGACGGTGCCAGCCTGTGGTTTCGTGCGTTCTACGCACTGCCCGAGTCATTCGTCGACCCCGACGGCAGACCTGTCAATGCGGTGCGCGGATTCACCGACATGGTTGCTTCCCTGATCACCAAACACCAGCCGAGTCGTCTCGCGGTGTGCCTGGACTTGGACTGGCGACCGCAGTTCCGCGTCGACGCCGTTCCGACGTACAAAGCACATCGCGTCGAGGAAGGCTCTGACGGTGCGTCCGAAGAAGTTCCGGACACGTTGACGCCTCAGGTCGACATGATCATGGACGTGCTCGCTGCAGCGGGTATCGCGACGGCGGGTGCAGTCGGACTCGAAGCCGACGACGTACTGGGAACGCTTGCCGCCACCGAGCGCGAAGATCTCACCGTCGTCGTCAGTGGTGACCGAGACCTACTGCAGGTCGTCACAGACGAGTACGTGCCCGTCCGTGTCCTGTACGTGGGCCGTGGCCTGTCCAAGGCGGAACTCTTCGGACCGGTCGAGGTTGCGGAGAAATACGGAGTACCCGGTGACCGTGCGGGCGAGGCTTACGCCGAACTCGCGGTACTGCGCGGAGACGCCTCCGACGGTCTACCCGGCATCAAAGGTGTCGGTGAGAAGACTGCGTCGACACTGATGCTCCGTTACGGCTCGTTGGCCGGACTTCGGGCGGCCGCTGCTGATCCTGAATCGGATATGGCCAAGGGGATTCGCGCAAAACTGACCTCACCTGAGGCAATGGCTTACCTTGATGCTGCGTTGCCGGTCGTACGAGTGGTTCGCGACGCGGACGTTCAGTTCTCGAAGGACGACCGACTCCCGGCGACCCCCGTCGATCCCGCACGCCTCGAGGAAGTGGCGGCCTCGCTGAACATCGAGCGCTCGGCCGGCCGGCTTGCCGCCGCGCTCGAGGCTGCGGCGGCAGGCCGTTCCGACCAATAGGGCGTCAGCTCGGGCGGCTGACCTCGTACGTGCCGTTGTCGTCGACAAACGTCACGGTCACGTTCGACTTCACACCCGCGATCGAAAGCGTGCAGGTGAACTTGTTGCCTGACTTGACTTCCTGGTCCGCGGGGCACTGAACGTTGCTCACGTTCTTCGCCCCGTAGGACTCGGTGACGATCTTCTCGACGCCGGCCTGAGCCGCGCTCTGATCGAGTGTGTTCTTGCCGAAGACTCCGAACACCAGGGCCACCACGACAGCGGCAAGAACGACGAGAACGCCGATCGCACCGAAGATCAGGGGCTTCTTCGACTTACCCGACTGGTTTCCGGGCGCACCGGGACTCGGGAACGGCTGAGCCTGGTTCCACTGGTTCTGCTGTCCCGGAGTCTGCCCGGGGGCCGTGGCGCCCCACGCCTGCTGCGGTGCGGCAGCCGGAGGCTGACCCCACGCCTGGGTTGCGTCAGGTGACTGCTGTTGCCCGGGCTGACCCCACGGCTGTGCGGGAGGTTGTTGCTGGGGTTGTCCCCACGGCTGTTGCTGGCCGGGTTGTCCTTGTCCAGGTTGCTGCGGCTGACCGTACGCAGGCTGACCACCCGGCTGGCCGTAGGCAGGTTGTCCCCACGGCTGTTGCTGACCGGGCTGCGGTGTTTGACCAGGCTGACCCCACGGCTGTTGCTGGCCGGGCTGCTGACCAGGCTGCTGTTGTCCGCCCGGCTGCTGAGGATTCTGCCCCCACTGCTGCTCGTTCGGCTGCTGCTGATCACCAGGACCCCATTGCCGATTCGGATCGTTCGGTCCGTAAGGCCCGCTCATGTTCGCCTCCCACTCGAAATACCAGTCTGCGAATCAAACCACATAGTTGCGGTCATGCTGCGTCGACAGCAACTACCCCGCGACGAATTGCAGCTACCGCCCGCGCCGCAGTCTTCGCGACGTCGGCATCCGTCGAAGTCAGGCGGACCTGATCGAGGAGATCGATCACCTGACGACACCAACGTACAAAGTCACCCGCAGACAGCGCACGACCCTGCACTCCAGCCGCGATCAGTGCGTCGACAAGCGAGTTCTCGCTCGCCCAGTGATAAACGGCAGTGACGAATCCGAGATCCGGTTCCCGCGTCGGCGGCAGCTTGTGGCGAATCTCGTCCGACCGCAGTTCGCTCCACAATCGTTGAGTGTCGTTGAGGGCGTGACGAAGCGCCGCTGTCGGCACCCGATCCACGGTGTCCCCGTCCCGACGTGATTCGTAGACCACCGAGGACACGACGGCCGCCAGCTCGGCCGGGCTGAGACCTGTCCACGCCCCCGTCCGCAGGCATTCGGCGACCAGAAGGTCGCTTTCCGAGTAGATGCGGCTGAGTCGTCGTCCGGATTCGGTGACTTCGGGCGCTGCTTCGGCAGTCATGTACTCACGCTCTTTGAGTAGCGCAATGATGCGGTCGAACGTCCGCGCCAACGAGTTGGTGGTGGCCGCAGCCTTTTCCCTCATCGACTGCGTTTCCCTGGCCAGCCGGTTGTAGCGCTCACCGATCCGGCTCAGATGTTCACGATCGGGCCAGCTGTGGCACGGATGCGAGCGAATAGCACGTCGCAAAGTAGCGACCTCGGCATCTTCGGACGCGCCGGCCTTGTGGCGCTTCTTTCGCCGGGGGGCACTGATCCCGGTACTACGCAACGCCGAGGCCAGATCGCGCCGGATCCGGGCGGTGTGGTGATCGACATGCTTGGGCAGTCGCATCTTTCCCAGAACGTCGGCTGCTTCCGGGAAATCACCCGAGGAGAGTCGGCCGGCCCACTGATCGGCCGTCAGAACCAGCGGACGCGGGTCCTTCGGATCGTTGTCCGGGACGAGGACCACTGCCACCCCGGAATGACGACCGATGGGAATTGCGATCACGTCACCGCGGGCGAGTGCACGAAGGGACTCCACCGCATCTCCGCGTCGGTCTTCGCGGCCCTTACGTTCGAGCGCGCGCTCGCGCGCACTGAGCCGCTCACGCAACGACGCGTATTCGAAGTATTCGCCGTCCGCACCGCCGAGTTTCTCCTGCAAACCCTTCAGTGCTTCTTCGTTCCGCTCGATGCCACGCACCAGGCCGACCACCGAGCGATCCGCTTGGAACTGCGCGAAGGAACGTTCGAGCAGCTTCCGTGAATCCGCCGCGCCCATGCGCTCGACGAGATTGATCGACATGTTGTACGAGGGGCGGAACGAACTGCGGAGCGGGAACGTCCGTGTCGACGCCAAACCGGCGACATCCGTCGGCTCGACCCCGGGCTGCCACAGGACCACAGCGTGGCCTTCGACGTCGATGCCGCGTCGGCCGGCCCGACCCGTCAGCTGCGTGTACTCCCCCGGCGTCAGTTCGGCGTGCGATTCACCGTTGTACTTGACCAGACGTTCGAGCACCACCGTGCGTGCCGGCATGTTGATGCCGAGGGCCAGCGTCTCGGTCGCGAAGACCGCCCGCACGAGCCCCTTGACGAACAGTTCCTCGACTGTCTGGCGGAATGCCGGCAGCATGCCGGCATGGTGAGATGCCAGTCCGCGTCGTAGTGCCTTGCACCAGTCCCGATATCCGAGAACTTCGAGATCCTCTTCGGGTAGTTCCCCGGTGTGTTTCTCGATGATGGTGTCGATCTCGCGGACCTGCTCCGGCGAAGTGAGATCCAGTCTGGACCGCAGGCACTGTGCAAGAGCCGCATCACAACCGGCGCGGCTGAAGATGAAAGTGATGGCCGGGAGCAGTCCGGACTGATCGAGCTGAGCGATGACGTCAGGTCGTGGCAAGGGCCGGAAATCGTTGGAACTCTGGTAGCTGCCGCGTCGTCCGCGGCCACGCGGCTGCCAGCTCTCGACGCGTTCGAGAGCCTGACGCTGCTTGACGTGGCGAACCAGATCCTGGTCGACGAGCACGGTCTTCGGCCCGGCAGCAGGATGACTACGACTGTCGAAGAGATCGAAGATTCGCCTACCGACCATGATGTGCTGCCACAGCGGGATCGGCCGAGTCTCGTCCACGACCACAGTGGTGTCGCCGCGGACGGTTTCCATCCAGGCACCGAATTCTTCGGCATTGCTCACGGTCGCCGACAAACTCACCAGGCGTACGTCCTCGGACAGGTGCAGGATCACTTCCTCCCACACCGCCCCACGGAACCGGTCGGCCAGGTAATGCACTTCGTCCATGACGACGTGCGAAAGCCCGCGCAGTGCCTCGGAGTTGGCGTAGAGCATGTTCCGCAGGACTTCGGTGGTCATGACGACCACCGGTGCGTCAGAGTTGATACTCGAATCACCCGTCAGCAGACCGACTTCGCCGGGGCCGTACCGCTCGACGAGTTCGGCGTACTTCTGATTGCTCAACGCTTTGATCGGCGTCGTGTAGAAACACTTGCGGCCCGCCGCCAGAGCCAGATGGACAGCGAACTCGCCGACCACGGTCTTGCCTGCACCGGTCGGCGCGCAGACAAGGACGCCGTGGCCCGCTTCGAGCGCAACGCATGCCTTCACCTGGAATGGATCGAGTTCGAACTTCAGGCTGGACGCGAACGTGCTCAGTTCACTCTTGTTCATAACCACCTCGTCAGGGTTTCACACGCCGCCGACGTGGTGGCACGGCGCTCAGAGAGTGTCAGTGAAATCCTGGCCGGGCGCGTTGTCGCCGGCGGTGTCGGATTTCTCCGCGACCGGAGCCTTGGACTTGGACTTACGTCCGAACAATCCACTCGATTCGGCCTTGGGTTTGGTCGGATTGTCGAAAGCCTCGTTCAGATCGGACGGAGCCGAGATGGAGGAAGCTTCCTCGTCGGACAGTGCGCCCCAGTCTTCACCGGCTCGCTTGGCCTTACGTTTGTCGTTGAGGCGAGCGATCTGGACCGCGACCTCGAAGAGAAGCGTCAGAGCCAGCGCGAGCGCCAACATCGAGAACGGATCCGACCCTGGCGTGGCAACTGCAGCGAATACGAAGAGCCCGAAGATCAATCCTCGACGCCAGGCCTTCAAACGCTCGTACGTCAGAATGCCGGCAAAGTTCAACACGACGACGAGCAGTGGGATTTCGAAGCTGACGCCGAAGATGAGCAGCAGATTGATGATGAAGCCGAAGTACTCCGAACCACTGAGCGCGGTGATCTGGACGTTGTCACCAATGGTCAGGAGGAAGTGCAAAGCCTTCGCCACGACGAGGTACGCCAGGATTGCGCCGAGAATGAAGAGAGCGGCACCTGCGGTGACGAATCCGACCGCGTAGCGACGCTCTTTGGCGTAGAGGCCCGGGGTGATGAATGCCCACAATTGGTAAAGCCACACCGGGCAGGCAAGAACGATGCCGGCGGTGAGCGCCACTTTGAATCGCAGCATGAACTGCTCGAACGGCCCGGTCGCCAGCAATCGGCACGCGTCGTCGGTGCTGAGGTTGGCGCGACTCTCGGACGGAAGCTCACAGTACGGTCCGCGAAGCAGATCGCCCAGACTTTCGAGACCGAGTATCGAGTGTGAATACCAGAAGAAGCCGAATGCCGTGGTGATGATCACGCCGAGGAATGCGAACAACAAACGAGTCCGCAATTCGTACAGGTGGTCGACCAACGACATGGTGCCGTCTGGGTTGACCTTCCGCTTGCGGTTACGCGGGTCTAACGGAATACGCACTGTGCATCCTGGTCTTGGTCAGCAGACAACCGGGGTGAACGAATATTTCACCCCGGCTAGAACGCAGTGTGTACTAGAGCGGCTTGACTTCGGTCGGCTGCGCAACAGGTGCTGCTGCACCGTTTGCGACCACCGCGGTGTTGGCCGTCGGCAACTGTGCCGGAGCAGGCTGTGCGACCGGCGCGCTTGCGGGCGCCGCATCGTCGTTCTGCATTTCCTTGACTTCGCTCTTGAAGATGCGGAGGGAACGACCCAGACCGCGTGCTGCATCGGGAAGCTTCTTCGACCCGAACAGAATTACGACGACAACAGCGACAATCAGCCAATGCATCGGCTGCATTGCACCCATAACGACCTCCCATGATCAGATTCCTCGATGCTACCGGACACAACCGGCGCTCGGAGGTGCCAAGGCACTTACTTCAGCTACCTTTTACCTGTTTGTTTCCTGCGAACTCACTGAACGTGAAGTTTCCCGAAGTTTTACGAACCGATTACGTCATAGGCGTCGAGCGCCGCAACGGCTCGATCATGGACTTCGGAGACCAGTTCCGGCGGATGAAGGACCCGAACGCCCTCACCGAATCCCAACACCAGCCTTGCCATCCATTCAAGTGTTCCGAAACTCATCGTCGCCTCGACCGACCCGTCGTCGTTCACGTGCTCGACGTCCAACGGGTAGTAGTCGAGCATCCACACCCACTCTTTGGTGATGAACAACCGCGCTTCCGGAAGGGAACCGTCGCCGCTGAACAATTCGAGATTCGAATCCTCCTCGAGGGCCTGCGGCGGCGGGTCGGCGGGCTCGTCGAGTTGGACGGCGGCGTCGATCCGATCGAATCTGAACAACCGCACTCCCTCGGCTTGACGGCACCACGCCTGGAGGTAGCTGTAG
Source organism: Rhodococcus sp. RCBS9 (assembly GCF_029457415.1). Lineage (NCBI taxonomy): Bacteria > Bacillati > Actinomycetota > Actinomycetes > Mycobacteriales > Nocardiaceae > Rhodococcus > Rhodococcus sp. RCBS9. The sequence goes on from NZ_CP120422.1 coordinate 5,891,884, forward strand.
TTGTCGACCAACACGATACGAACGGGGTCGACGATGCGCTCGGAGACCGCGTCGCGCGAGGCGGAGTAATACGTCAATCGCAGGGCGGTCTTGTCTGCGAGCGCGGCTCTGACCGTCGCTGCTATCGGGTCTTCGGCGATGTCCGGCGCCGGCGATGTGTCCCGGTCCTGACCGATGGCTCGTGCCGCGGCCGAGCCTGCTGCGTCCTCGATCTTCGCGATGGCACGCTGCGCCGAGGACGGATCGACCATGCCGGGCATTTCCACCAAGGACCGCAGGGCGATCAGCAACGCCGTCGCCTCCGTCGAGGTGAGGCGCAACGGGCGATCGATCCCGGCCGAGAACGTGACCTCGATACTTTCCTCGGAGAAGGACAGGTCGATGAGATCACCGGGACCGTAACCGGGCAGTCCGCACACCCACAGTTGATTGAGGTCGGTCATCAGTTGAGTGGTGCTGACACCGAGCTCCTCGGCGGCCTCGGCGGGACTGATGCCAGGATTTGCGATGAAGTACGGCACGAGGTTGAGCAGCCGTGCCAACCGCGACGACAGTCGATTGCTCATCAGTGGTCCCCCTGTCCATTGCCGGTGATCGGGCTCGCCGCGGCGGCGCGCAGCTTCGCGACGACCTCAGCACGCAAATCCGGTGGGTCCAGCACCAATGCGTCCAACCCGTGACCGGCGATCAACCGAGCGGTCCATTCCCAGGATCGGACGGGGATGGCCAGCACGCTGCCGTCGCGATCGGTCAACCGCCGTTCGGACGACGACGTCGCAAGCCGCCGAAGCTCATGGGCGCGGCCGTCTGCGACCCACACCGTAGCCGTCCCGGTCACGACGCCCGAACCGGTCACGCGATCGACGACCTCGCGAAGGTCGACACCTTCAGGTTTGTGAACCGAACCGGCCGGGCCGAACTCCCTGACGTCGTCACCGATCCGTGAGAGCCGGAAGGTCCTCACCGCATCACGGTCGACGTCGTGCCCGACCAGGTACCACTTGCCGTTGTGCGTGACGACGCCCCACGGCTCGACGGTGCGCTCGGTGAACGGTTCGTTCAATGCGCCGCGGTGCTGAAAATGAACTGCTCGGCCGGCGTCGACCGCTGCAAGAAGCTTGCCGAGCGCGGGCTCCGAACCGCGGGTGCGCGCGGGAATCGCGGTGACCGGGGCGGCACTGACTTCTGAGTCGACCTGGACGCCGGCCGCTCGGAGTTTGAGTAGTGCACTCTGGGCTGCCGAAATCAGTTCCGGCGACTCCCACAACTGCACCGCGACGGCGACTGCAGCAGATTCCTCGCTGGTGAGGTCCACGTCCGGAAGCTCGTAGGCATTGCGATTGATCCGATACCCCTCGACGGTCGAGAACCGTCCTGCCAGACCGGTTTCCAACGGGACACCCAGGTCGCGAAGTTCGTTCTTGTCGCGCTCGAACATCCGACTGAACGCTTCGTAGTTCGCGGAATCGTTGTACCCGGCCACACTGTCACGGATTTTCTCCGCCGTGAGGAACTGTCTGGTGGACAGCAACGCGATCACCAGGTTCATCAACCGCTCGATTTTTGATGTCGCCACGCCGAAATCCTAGTGGCTATCCGATAACCGAACGCGCGCCGGACACTTTCGTGCCCGGCGCGTCGCCGCAAAACAGACCTGCTGTGTTGTAAATCGTGAAATTGGGTGACCTACATCGAAGCGATCAAACGCTCGACACGCTCGTCGACGGAGCGGAACGGGTCCTTGCACAGCACCGTTCTCTGTGCCTGATCGTTGAGCTTGAGGTGAACCCAGTCGACTGTGAAGTCCCGGCCTGCTGCCTGGGCGGCGGTGATGAAGTCGCCCCGCAATTTGGCGCGCGTGGTCTGCGGCGGATTCTCGACGGCGTCGTCGATCGTCTCGTCCTCGGTGACCCGCTTGACCAAGCCCTTGCGCTGGAGAACGTCGAAGACGCCCCGGCCGCGTTTGATGTCGTGGTAAGCCAAGTCGAGCTGCGCGATCTTGGGATCGGACAGGTCGAAACCGTGACGGTCCTGGTAGCGCTGGAACAGCTTGCGCTTGATGACCCAGTCGATCTCCGTGTCGACCTTCGCAAAATCCTGAGCTTCGACGGCATCGAGGGTGCGACCCCACAGGTCGACTACCTGCTCCACCTGCGGGTCCGGTTCGCGGTTACGCAGATGTTCGACTGCCTTGGCGTGGTATTCGCGTTGAATATCGAGGGCACTGGCCTGACGTCCACCAGCAAGGCGAACCGGCTTTTTACCGGTCACGTCGTGACTGACCTCGCGGATGGCACGAATCGGGTTGTCCAGCGCGAAATCGCGGAACGACACCCCGGCTTCGATCATCTCGAGCACCAGTGCGGCAGAACCGACCTTGAGCATCGTCGTCGTTTCGGCCATGTTCGAATCGCCGACGATCACGTGCAGGCGGCGGTACTTCTCGGCGTCCGCGTGCGGTTCGTCGCGGGTGTTGATGATCGGACGCGAGCGAGTGGTAGCCGACGAGACGCCCTCCCAGATGTGTTCCGCGCGCTGCGAGAGGCAGAACGTCGCGGCCTTCGGAGTCTGCAGTACCTTTCCGGCGCCGCAGATCAACTGGCGCGTGACGAGGAACGGCAACAAGACATCCGAAATGCGGGAGAACTCACCGGCGCGCGCGACGAGAAAGTTCTCGTGGCAGCCGTACGAGTTTCCGGCCGAGTCGGTGTTGTTCTTGAAGAGATAGATGTCGCCACCAATACCCTCCTCGGCGAGTCTCGCCTCGGCGTCGATCAGCAGTTCTTCGAGCACACGCTCACCGGCACGGTCGTGATTGACCAGCTGGATGAGGCTGTCGCACTCGGCCGTCGCGTACTCCGGGTGCGAACCCACATCCAGGTACAAGCGAGCTCCGTTACGGAGGAAGACGTTGGAGCTGCGACCCCACGACACGACACGACGGAAGAGGTAACGAGCAACCTCGTCGGGGCTCAGTCTCCTGTGCCCGTGAAAGGTGCAGGTAACGCCGAATTCCGTCTCGATACCCATGATTCGTCTCTGCACACTTCGACAGTACAACCAGAATGCGAGGTTCACCCGTGTACTTCGATCGCGTCGTAAGTCACGACTCGACAACGTCGGGCGGCAGCATAGTGTGACGGTGTGAGCCTTATTCGCCGAAAAGTTGTCCGAAGCGACGTCAAAGTCATGGAAAGCACTGGAGCACTGCGCCCTTCCGTGCTCGACCCGACCATGCGGTTTCTCTCCAGAGCCGCCGATCACGGCGTTTTGTGGATGGTTGTCGCCGCCTTGCTCGCGATGATCGGCGGGCGGCCCCGTAGGGCAGCAGCACGCGGGCTGCTCGCACTGGCCGGTTCCAGCGCGCTGGCCAACGGCATACTCAAGCCCCTCTTTCCCCGCCGACGCCCACCGGCACGCGTCTGGCTGAGCCCGAAGCGAGGCGTCGACATTCCGACGTCGTCCTCGTTCCCCTCCGGACATTCGTCTTCGGCCGCGGCATTCACCGCGGCAGTGGCCATGGAGTCCCCGGTTGCTGGAGCTGCTCTGGCACCACTGGCCGCAGCAGTGGCGTACTCACGCGTTCACAACGGAGTCCACTGGCCGTCCGACGTCTTCGCAGGCCTCGCGGTCGGCGGTGCTATCGCTGCCGGCACGCGTCGTTGGTGGGCGGTACGCGACGAAGAACCCGCCGAACTCGGACCCGAGTGCGTGGTTCCCGCGCTCCCGCGCGGAGAAGGCTTGTTGGTCTTCACCAATCCTGGTTCAGGCTCCGAGGACGACGGGATCGTGGAATCGATTCGAGAACTACTACCGGAAGCGATCGTCTACGAGTTCGACGCGGACATCGACTTCGACATGCAGATCGATGCCAAGATCCCCGAGCTCTCGCCGAAAGCGTTGGGTGTATGCGGCGGCGACGGAACAGTGGTCACGGTCGCGACCGCGGCGACAAAGCATGAGCTACCACTTGCGGTTTTTCCCGGCGGAACATTGAACCATTTCGCCCGCGACGTCGGGGCGGTGAATGTCGAGGAGACCGCACAGGCAGTCGAGTCCGGTCAGGCGGCATTCGTCGACCACGCGGTGGTGCGCACGGATTCCGGAGTGACTGCACGGTTTCTCAACACAGCCAGCCTCGGTGGATACCCGGATGCTGTGCGCCTGAGGGAAAAATGGGAACCGCGTTTCGGTAAGTGGCCGGCCGCAGGAGCCGCGATGATCCGGGTTCTCGCAGCGGCGGAGCCGATGACGGTCACCATCGACGGGAAGCGGACCACAATCTGGATGCTGTTCGTCGGAAACGGGCGATACTCCCCCGCCGATCAGGTGCCGATGTCGCGTCCGGAGATGAACCGTGGACTACTCGACGTCCGCTATCTGCGCGCGGACAAGAAATTCTCGCGCTCACGTCTGCTGTTTGCGGCTGCCACAGGAACATTGGGCAGCTCGCGGGTCTACGTTCGCGAACTCGTCTCGTCGATGTCGGTTCGAGTCGCCGATTCACCGGTAGCCATCGCCACCGACGGTGAAGTGGTGGCAGACGCGCGCCGGTTCGATTTCGACACCGAACCGGGCGCGGTGGCCGTCTACCGAGTCACTCAGTAACTCCAGACCTGCAGTAACTCCCAGACCTACGGAGTATCTACGAGGGTGCGTCGCCGTTTGCCGGCGGCGCATCCTCGACTGCTGCCGGAGCTGGAAGCATCTCTTCCAAAACCGTTCCAGCGATCCGTTTGAACGCACGGCGTGGACGATTGCTGTCGAGTACGGCAACCTCGAGTGCACTCACATCGAGAGTTCGTGGTTCCGCCTCAGTGGTTCCGGCCGGTGCCGGGCCGCCCTTTTGGAGCGCCCCGACTGCAATCCGCACTGCGGATTCGAGGTCGAGGTCTCGCTGGTACGACTCGCGCATCGCCGTCACGATCGGTTCGGTCGTGCCGCCCATGACCACGAATTCCTGCTCGTCCGCGATGGATCCGTCGTACGTGATCCGGTAGAGCTGAGCCGGCGTACTGCTTCCGAAGCGACCGATCTCGGCAACACAGATCTCGACCTCGTACGGCTTGGGCTGCTCGGTGAAGATCGTTCCCAGGGTTTGTGCGTACGCATTGGCGAGCGAACGCCCGGTGACGTCCCGACGGTCGTACGAGTACCCACGCATGTCTGCGTGGACGATGCCCGCGCGGCGCAGATTCTCGAACTCGTTGTACTTGCCCACTGCCGCGAATCCGAGACGGTCGTACAGTTCGCTGACCTTGTGCAGAGCACGCGACGGGTTCTCGGCGACAAAGAGCACTCCGTCGCGGTAGGTGAGAACGACGACGCTGCGCCCGCGGGCAATTCCCTTGCGCGCCAATTCCGAACGATCGCGCATGATCTGTTCGGCTGATGCGTAGTACGGCATCGTCATAGCGCAGACTCCCCTTCCGGACTCGCGGTCGCCGTGCGAGCCGCGACGATCTCCCTGGCGATCTCGGCAGCCCTGGTGGGCGACAACTCCACAGCGCCGGCCGAGGTGATGGTGACCGCCGTCGGATAGATCCCTCGTGTCAGATCAGGACCACCGGTAGCCGAATCGTCATCTGCCGCGTCGTAGAGCGCCTCGACGGCGAACCGAAGCGCGGTGTCCTCGTCGATTCCCGGTGAATACAGCTTCTTGAGCGCCGATTTCGCGAACAGGGAGCCGGATCCGACTGCGTGATAGCCCGCGCGCTCCTCGTATCGCCCACCGACGACGTCGTAGGAGACGATGCGACCGGCGGTGGACGGATCGACCGCGTCCAGGTCGTAACCCACGAGCAGTGGCACAACCGCCAAACCTTGCATCGCTGCTCCGAGATTTCCTCGAACCATCGACGAAAGTCGATTGGCCTTGCCGTCGAACGTGAGTGGGACGCCTTCGATCTTCTCGTAATGTTCGAGCTCGACCGCGAAGAGCCGGACCAGTTCGATTGCGATCCCGGCCGTACCGGCAATACCCGCAGCCGAGTAGTCGTCCGTGACGTACACCTTCTGCACGTCACGGCTGGCGATGAGATTGCCCATCGTCGCTCGGCGATCACCCGCGAGCAGAACACCACCCGCATAGCTGATCGCGACGATGGTGGTGCCGTGCGGAGCTACGTCTCCCCCGCCCATGACAACACCTCCTGTGTCGGCGAAGCGGTTCTGCGGAAGATGCTCCGGTGCATGCACCCGAAGGTATTCCGAGAATGACGACAGATTCGAGCCGAAGCTCAACCGTGTGTCCCCGTCTGTGATCCGGGGCGCGCGATCCACCGTCACTGGCCGCCCTTCTGGACGTAGGCACGGACGAAGTCCTCGGCGTTCTCTTCCAACACGTCGTCGATCTCGTCGAGCAGGTCGTCGGTTTCTGCAGCGAGCTTCTCGCGACGTTCCTGGCCGGCACTGCCGTCGCCACCAGTGGTTTCGTCGTCTTCGCCGCCACCGGCACGCTGCGTCTGTTCTTGAGCCATCGCCGTCGACCTCCTTGTGTGAAGGGAGCTCTCGCGAGCATCCTGTTCGGCCCAGCAGAGTCGGTAACTGATCCCGCTCGGACCTTCACCCTACCGAGCGGCACCGTCAGGTGTGGAGAGACGCGACGGCGAGCCGCATCGGCTGATTTCAGTGAGTGAGCTGATCAACCAGTTCCGCGGCGCTGTCCACGGAGTCGAGCAACGCTCCGACGTGCGCTTTGGTACCTCGAAGCGGCTCGAGGGTGGGGATACGGATCAACGATTCACCGCCGAGATCGAAGATGACCGAATCCCAGCTCGCGGCCGCGATATCGGCCCCGAATCGGCGTAGGCACTCGCCCCGGAAGTATGCGCGAGTGTCGGTGGGAGGGTTCGTGACCGCGTCGAGAACCTGCTGTTCGGTGACAAGCCGCTCCATGGAGCCGCGAGCAACCAGGCGGTTGTACAGGCCCTTGTCGAGTCGCACGTCGGAGTACTGCAGATCCACCAGATGCAATCGCGGCGCCGACCACGCGAGTCCCTCACGATTGCGGAACCCTTCGAGCAGACGCAGTTTGGCCGGCCAGTCGAGGATGTTCGCGCACTCCATGGGATCGCGCTCGAGGAGATCGAGAACCATCGCCCACTTGGCGACGATATCGTCCGCTCGCGGATCACGATCGGTCTCACGGTCGAGGAACTTCGAGACACGTTCGAGGTAAATGCGTTGCAGCGCAAGCCCTGTCAGTTCACGTCCGTCGGCCAGCGCAACGGTCTTGCGCAGAGTGGGGTCGTGACTGATGTGGTGGACGGCCGTGACCGGACGCGCCAGTTGCAGATCGGTGAGGTCGACACCTGCCTCGATCAGGTCGAGTACCAGCGCCGTTGTTCCAACCTTGAGGTACGTCGACATCTCCGCGAGGTTCGCGTCACCGATGATGACGTGCAGGCGGCGATACTTGTCCGCATCCGCGTGCGGTTCGTCGCGGGTGTTGATGATTCCGCGCTTGAGAGTGGTCTCGAGGCCTACTTCGACCTCGATGTAGTCGGATCGCTGCGAAAGCTGGAATCCGGCCTCGTCGCCGGACTGACCGAGACCCACACGACCGGAACCGCAGATCACCTGCCGGGACGCGAAAAACGGCGTCAATCCGGTCACGATCGAGGCGAACGGGGTCTCACGTGAGCAGAGGTAGTTCTCGTGCGTGCCGTACGAGGCACCCTTGCCGTCGACGTTGTTCTTGTACAGCTGCAGCCGTGGCGCACCCGGCACGCTGGATGCGTGCCGCGCAGCCGCTTCCATGACGCGTTCGCCGGCCTTGTCCCAGATCACGGCGTCGAGCGGGTCGGCGACCTCGGGCGCCGAATACTCCGGATGGGCGTGATCGACGTACAACCGTGCCCCGTTGGTGAGAATCATGTTCGCGGCGCCGATCTCGTCCGCGTCGATCACCGGCGCGGGACCGCTCATTCGCCCCAGATCGAAGCCTCGGGCATCTCGCAGCGGAGATTCGACCTCGTAATCCCAGCGTGTGCGCTTGGCCCGTGGCACGCCCGCTGCGGCGGCGTAGGCAAGCACCGCCTGGGTTGAAGTGAGAATCGGATTCGCCGACGGCTCACTGGGTGAAGATATTCCGTATTCGACCTCGACACCGATGATCCGCTGCATGACACAAGAGCCTATGTGATTGCGGCGCGGCACCCACAGGCGTGGCACAGTTGGAGGAATGCACCAACCTCTCACCGCAGACCTGAATCCCGCGGACGAGGTAGTCGCGGTGTACGACCGGACGGGTAATCCGATCGGCCGAGCACCACGTTCGGTCGTCTACTCGGGTGGGCTCTGGCACGCGAGTGCGGGCGTCCTGGTTCGTACCGGGGACGGCTCCCGCATCTACGTCCATCGCCGAACCGACACGAAAGCGGTGTTCGGGGGCTATCACGACTGTCTTGCCGGAGGTGTCGTCGATCCAGGTGAGACGCCGCAGGAAACTGCGATCCGTGAAGTCGGTGAAGAACTCGGAATCTTCGCAACGGCAGACCAGCCACTCCGACTGACGGAGATCGCTCGAAAATCCTGGGACGGCGAGTGGAACAACTCTCCGTTGCGCTGTCACCTGTTTGCGTTCGAACTCAGATACGACGGGCCGATGGCACATCAGCCCAGCGAGATCGCCGAAGGTTGGTGGTGGACGCCGAAAGAACTCGGCGCCCACCTGCAGGACCCGTCGTGGCCGTTCGTTCCGGACTCACGCGCGCTGCTGGCCGACTATTGCTGGAGCTGAACACCGCTGGGACTGAACACCGCTGGGACTGAACACCGCTGGGACTGAACACTGGTGGGACCTGTGATCAGCCCGGGGTGATCGCCGAGAGCCAAGCAGCGAACGCGCTGGGGTTGCGGGTCTGCGCGAGAACGCGTCCTGGGCCGGTGAAGTCGAAGACAAATCCTTCACCGGACTTCATCGACTGAATGGTGCGCCCCTGAACGGCGCGCCGCATGTTGAAATTCATGCCGAGGTCGTAGGCGACCACGTGACCGGTATCGATCGTGACTGTCTCGCCTGGCTGCAAGTCGATGACGTCGATCGCGCCGTAGACGGCCAGCACTACTTCACCGTCGCCACTTGCCCGCAGGCCGAAGCCTCCCTCACCGCCGAAGAGGTTGGACATGCCGCCCCACTTGGACTCGACCGTCACACCGTAGGAGTTGGCCAACCAGGTTCCACGGTTGAGGAAGAACGGGCGATCAGAGGTGATGGTCAGCGGGATCAGATCTCCGGGAAGCACACCAGTCACGTCGACCCAACCACCTTGCGGCGGAGCGGTATACGTCGTGACGAAAAATGATTCGCCGCTCAGCATCGACCGCTTGAGTCCCTGCAGGACGCCGCCCTGCGCCTTCGCTTCGAGAACTACGCCGGCAGAATGCGCGAGCATCGCCCCGCTCTCCACGCGCAGCGGTTCGCCGGGCGCGAGGTAGCAGCGAGCGACAGTGGACGACGGATTGTGTCGAAGATGTATCTGCACGGCGGGACTCTAAACCAGCGCGACCGACCGGTCCAATCGCAACGAAGTCAACGGCAGCGACGCAGAGATCGGGCCGACAACTCTCGCGGAGTGGCCGGCCCGATCGATCTTCGTTTCGCTACAGGTACTGGCCCGTGTTCGACTCTGTGTCGATCGCGCGGCTGGCACTGGCGTTCTTGCCGGTGACGAGAGTGCGGATGTAGACGATCCGCTCACCCTTCTTGCCCGAAATACGTGCCCAGTCATCAGGATTGGTGGTGTTGGGCAGATCCTCGTTCTCGGCGAACTCGTCGACGATGGAATCGAAGAGGTGCTGCACACGCAAGCCCGGAGCACCGGTGTCGAGTACCGACTTGATCGCGTACTTCTTGGCGCGGTCGACGATGTTCTGGATCATCGCACCCGAGTTGAAGTCCTTGAAGAACAGAACTTCCTTGTCGCCGTTGGCGTAGGTGACCTCGAGAAAACGATTCTCTTCGCTCTCCGCGTACATGCGATCGACGACGCGAACGATCATCGCCTTCAAGCAGGCGGTGCGATCTCCACCGAACTCTGCCAGGTCGTCTGCATTGATCGGCAGACCGTCCACCAGGTACTTCGAGAAGATGTCCTGAGCGGATTCCGCGTCGGGGCGCTCGATCTTGATCTTCACGTCCAGTCGGCCGGGACGCAGGATGGCCGGGTCGATCATGTCCTCACGGTTGGAAGCGCCGATGACGATGACGTTCTCGAGCCCTTCCACGCCGTCGATCTCGCTGAGCAGCTGCGGAACGACCGTTGTCTCCACGTCGGAAGAGACTCCCGAACCACGGGTACGGAAGATCGAGTCCATCTCGTCGAAGAAGACGATCACCGGAGTGCCCTCGGACGCCTTCTCACGAGCACGCTGGAAGATCATCCGGATGTGACGCTCGGTTTCGCCGACGAACTTGTTCAGAAGTTCCGGGCCCTTGATGTTCAGGAAGTAGGACTTGGCGTCCTTGCTGTCCTGACCGCGGGCTTCGGCGATCTTCTTGGCCAACGAGTTGGCGACGGCCTTGGCGATGAGCGTCTTGCCGCAACCAGGCGGACCGTAGAGCAGTACACCCTTCGGCGGCCTCAGTGAGTACTCGTGGAACAGATCCTTGTGGAGGAACGGGAGTTCGACGGCATCACGGATCTGTTCGATCTGACGCCCGAGACCACCGATGTCGTCGTAGTGAACGTCCGGAACTTCTTCGAGAACCAGATCTTCGACCTCGGCCTTCGGGATGCGCTCGAAGGCGTACCCGGCCTTGGTGTCGACGAGCAACGAGTCGCCCGGACGCAGTTTCCTGGTCGGAGAATCGGCGTCGTACGCGATGATGTCGGCTTCGGGGTCGGCGAAGACGGCTGCCAACGGCGCTGCGAGCCAGACGATGCGCTCTTCGTCGGCATGACCGACCACCAGTGCGCGCAGTCCGTCGTCGAGTACCTCACGGAGCGTGCTGATCTCACCGACCTGCTCGTAGGTGCCGGCCTCGACGATGGTGAGTGCCTCGTTGAGGCGAACCGTCTGCCCGAGGGCGAGGGTGTCCGTGTCGATGTTCGGTGAGCACGTCAACCGCATCTTGCGACCCGACGTGAACACGTCGACGGTCTTGTCCTCGTGTACCGAGAGAAGGACTCCGTAACCGCTCGGCGGTTGACCGAGTCTGTCGACTTCTTCACGAAGCGCGATGAGCTGCTGACGGGCCTCTTTGAGGGTGTCCATCAACTTGCTGTTTCGGATGGACAACGAGTCCACCTTCGACTCCAGCTCACGCACCTGCTCCGGCGATTGTGCAAGTTGTCGGCGCAGTACTTGTGCTTCCACTCGTAGCGCGTGGAGTTCTTCTGCTGCCGCAACCGAATCCGGGTTCTCTGTCGAGCTCATGTGCGTCTCCTCCCAGTGCGATCCATCAACGCTACCGGCATAAGGCCCCAACTGTCGCCAGACACGGTGCGCGAGTGCGATTTCACACCTGCGCGCGGACCGTGCCGACTGGTCTCGAGCCAGAATTTGGTCATGTTAGCCTTGCCTACAAGATGGAGACAGCGCCTGTCTCTCTTTACAACGAAAGGTAACGCTGTGATCATCCGCAAGACTCTCATCAGCGCTTGTGCTGTCGCTGCCGTCCTGACCATGGGTGCATGCAGCTCGGACGACAACAAGGATTCGACGGCTGCAAGTTCTACTTCCGCCGCCGCCTCGAGCACCACGGCCAAGGCCTCGGCTTCCGCCACGACGTCAGCTGCCGCTGCCGCAGCGGCTCCGACGGCCGAGGAGCTCAACGCTTCGCTCGTCGCGCTGATCGATCCGGCCAAGCCGATCGAGGAGAAGACCGCTCTGGTGGTCGACGGAACCAAGCGTCAGGCCAACATCGAGACGATGAGTGCTGCACTGGGCGGTAACCCGGCCTACGCGATCACGTTCAACGTGGACAACGTCAAGGTCGACGGTCAGACCGCAACTGCAGACGTCGCCGTCGTCAGCCCGCACGGCGCCGCCCCGGCCACCCCGTGGACCTGGGAGCTCGAAGACGGCTCCTGGAAGCTGTCCGACACCTCGGCATGCGTGCTCCTGGAAATGGGCCGCGCTTCCTGCACCGCATAACTTCCAGCTACGACAAGAGCGGCGATCCGGATACCGGATCGCCGCTCTTGTTGTTTTCGTGTGACTACTTGGCCGCGGTGTTCGAGCCCTTGCCCGCACGCCGCTGCGGCTTCGGGGTGACAGTTCCTTCGGCGAGACGACGAGCGCTCACGAGGAACGCGGTGTGGCCTTGCATCCGATGTTCGGGGCGCACCGCCAATCCGACGACGTGCCAACCGCGCACGATCGATTCCCACGAGCGGGGCTCGGTCCAGCATTCTTGCTCCCGCATCGCCTCGACGACCTTCGAGAGCTGAGTAACGGTCGCGACGTAGACGATCAACACGCCGCCCGGCACGAGTGCCTTCGAGACGGCGGGCAGGACGTCCCACGGGGCCAGCATGTCGAGGACGACGCGATCGACCTTGCCTCCGTGCGCTTCCGGATCGAACTCGGCGAGATCGGCGATGGTCAGTTCCCAGTTCGGCGGACGTTCCCCGAAGAAGGTCTCGACGTTGCGAACCGCATGTTCGGCATGATCGTCGCGGACCTCGTAGGAGATGACCTTGCCCTCGGGTCCGACGGCACGCAGCAGCGAACATGTCAGTGCGCCGGAGCCGGCTCCGGCCTCGAGCACGCGTGCTCCTGGGAACACGTCGCCTTCGTGAACGATCTGAGCTGCGTCCTTCGGGTAGATGACCTGGGCACCGCGCGGCATGGACAGCACGTAGTCCACCAGCAGGGGGCGCAGTGCGAGATAGGGCGTGCCGTTGACCGACTTGACGACGCTGCCCTCGTCGGCACCGATCAGATCGTTGTGAACGATTCCGCCCTTGTGGGTGTGGTATTCGCGGTTCGCCTCGAGAACGATCGTGTAGTGGCGTCCCTTGCCGTCGGTCAGCTGTACTCGGTCGCCGACGCGGAACGGACCTGACGGCCGCTTGCCCGGCGCAGTGAGATCAGCTTCTGGAAGGTCTTGTTCGGGAATCTCGGCGACAGCGGACTGCGCAACCTCATCCACTTCGGTCGTGCCTTCTTCTGGTTGCAGCTCGTTCGCCATGCGCAGATGATCCCTGTTCGCTTGTTTCCGGTGTCCTCGCCACCGGCTCCGACGGAGTTGTCGGACCAACCGCATAGCCTGCCAGGTGTGAGCTCTGTCGAATTGCCAACCCCCACTCCAACGGGTGCAACATCACACGAGCGCCCGCGTAGTCGGCCGGCGCTCTCTCCGTCTCGGGCGGGTGACTACAAACAATGCCCCCTGCTCTATCGCTTCCGAGCAGTCGACAGAATTCCGGAAACGCCAACCAGAGCCCAGGTCAGAGGCACCGTCGTACACGCGGCACTGGAAGCACTGTTTGCACTCCCGACCGGTCACCGGGTTCCGGATCGCGCAGCCGAACTCGTCCGTCCCGCGTGGGAACGTGTCAGTGCCGAGTCTCCCGAGGCCGCTGACCTTGTTCCGGAGGGCGAGCTGGATTCGTTCCTCGACGAAGTCGGCAAGCTCGTCGCGACGTACTACACGCTCGAAGATCCCACTCGATTCGATGCCGAGGCGTGCGAGGTCTACGTCGAGACCGAATTGGAGAACGGCGTTCGACTCCGCGGCTTCGTCGACCGGATAGACGTTGCACCGACGGGTGAGGTGCGGGTGGTCGACTACAAGACCGGAAAAGCGCCTCGCGAGTTCACCGAATCCAAGGCGCTCTTCCAGATGAAGTTCTACGCGCTCGTACTGCTGCGCACTCGCGGAATCGTTCCCGCACAACTGCGCCTGATCTATCTGGCCTCCGGCTCGATTCTCACGTACGCCCCGGATCACGACGAGCTCATCCGATTCGAGCGAACCCTCTCCGCCATCTGGAAAGCGATCCTCGCAGCAGGTGCGACCGGAGACTTCAGACCCAAGCCTGGCAAACTGTGCGACTGGTGCGATCACAAGTCACTGTGCCCCTCGTTCGGCGGAACACCTCCGCCCTATCCAGGTTGGCCGGACCTGCTGAGCACCGAACCTGTTGCCGCAAAGGAGAATTCATAACATGACGGACAGTTCGTACTACCGCTACCTCGGAACGACGGAGGAAGGGCACGAGCGGTTCGCGAGCACGCAGGCAACTGTCAGCATCTGGGGCCCGACACTGCAGCACGGCGCTCCCCCGTCGGCGCTGTTGGTACGAGCCCTCGAGCGGTGCGGTGCGCGCGACGAAACCCGTCTGACGCGCGTCGTCGTCGAGATTCTCGGACCGATTCCGATTGCCGACCTCGAAGTCCGGTCCTGGATCGAACGACCCGGTCGCCGAATCGAATTGATCGTCGCCGAACTGTGGGCAACCACCGCCGACGGATCTGCACGCGCGGTTGCGCGCGGTACGGCGTGGCGGATGGAGACGGTGGATACCGGCGACGTCGTCCACGTAGTCGATCCCCCGCTCGAACCCCGCGACAGCGGCACCCCGGGCGTTCTCGAGGGTCTGTGGAGCGTCGGCTATCTCAAGACCCTCGACTGGTCCTGGATTGCTCCGATCGGGTGCGTGGGAACCGGCAAGGTATGGGCGCGCCCCAAGCCAGAGCTGGTCGAGGGTGAGAAGATGTCTGCTCTCGAGCGTTTGTTCGCGGTGGCCGACATCTCAAACGGGGTCGGCGCCAAGCTCGACCCGGAGCACTGGACGTTTCTCAACACAGATCTCACGGTGCATATCTTCCGTGTGCCCGAGGGAGAGTGGGTCGGTGTCGCCGCCGAAACCACAACGGGTCCGGACGGCGTCGGCATGTGTGCGGGCGTGCTCTACGACGAGCAGGGTGCCGTGGGCCGTATCGCCCAGACTTTGCAGATTCGCGCCCGTTCCTGATTTCCAGGAACGGGCGCGAATGCGCGTAAATCTATTCAGGCAGTGATCAGAAAGCGCGTACCGAGCGGATGTTCGACGCGAGGATGGCCTTGGCACCGAGTTCGGCCAAGGCATCCATCACCTGGTTGTGTCCCTTGATCGGGACCATCGCGCGAACCGCGACCCAGTCGGGATCGGCCAACGGTGAGAGGGTCGGCGATTCCATACCGGGAGTCATCTTGATGGCGTCGTCGAGGATGGTGCGCGGGCAGTCGTAGTCGATCATCAGATTCTGCTGCGCGAAGACAATTCCGCGTACGCGTTCGATGAGCTGGTTGCGGGCGGGATCGTCCTGCGGAGCGCCGGCGCGCTCGATCAGGACACCTTCGGAATCGCAGAGCGATTCACCGAAAGCCACGAGGTTGTGTTGGCGGAGAGTACGACCCGATCCGACCACGTCGGCGATCGCGTCGGCGACGCCGAGCTGAATCGAGATTTCCACTGCTCCGTCGAGACGGATGACGGTGGCGTCGAGTCCGCGATCTGTGAGGTCCTTACGGACCAGGTTCGGGTACGACGTTGCAATGCGCAGGCCGGACAGATCCTCGACGGCCCAGTCCTTGCCGGCAGGTGCTGCGTAACGGAACGACGAACGGCCGAAGCCCAGTGACAGACGCTCGGATACGGGAGCACCCGAGTCGCCGGCGAGATCACGACCGGTGATGCCGAGATCCAGCTCACCGGAGCCGACGTAGATCGCAATGTCCTTGGGGCGCAAGAAGAAGAACTCGACCTGATTGGCCGGATCGAGGACTGTCAGATCACGGGAATCGGTGCGTCGACGGTAGCCGGCCTCGCTGAGAATCTCGGCGGCGGACTCGGACAGTGAGCCTTTGTTGGGAACTGCTACGCGCAGCATGGTGGATGTCCTTTCGGAAGGTGTGGGTGACGTGAGACGACATGAATCGGAAGCCCTGGACGAGCGAGACGGAGTACATCTCGCTGGTCAGCTCCGATCACAGATGTCGGTACACGTCCTCGAGGGTCAGTCCGCGACCGACCATCAACACCTGCGTCCAGTACAGCAGCTGGGAAATTTCCTCGGCTAGCTGCTCATCGCTCTGGTATTCCGCAGCGATCCACACTTCACCGGCTTCCTCGATGACCTTTTTGCCCTGAGCATGCACACCGGCGTCGAGGGCGGCGACAGTGCCGGACCCCTCGGGGCGAGTAGCAGCGCGCTCGGTCAATTCGGCGAACAAGGATTCGAAGGTCTTCACGGGTAGCTATTCTTTCACGAGGACGGAAGCGGTTTTCACACGCCCACGAACAGCGGTGTTCACAGGCCTGCGTCGAGGCTGCGCGAACTCACGAACCTGCGGGTCTGCCCGGTGATCGGATCCGGGTACTCCAACGCTCGCGCCAACAATCGCAACGGAGTCGAGAAGTCACCGGGCACTGCGGGCAGATACTCCGGATAGTAGTTGTCACCGACGATCGGGACGCCCAGCGAGTTGAGGTGCAGCCGAAGCTGATGGGTCCGGCCGGTCCGTGGGAGCAACCTGTATCGCCCGAGCGTCCGGCCGGCCGAGTCGGTGATCACCTCGATCAGTTCGATCGAGGTCTCACTGTTCGGCTCGCCCGCGATTTCGGTAGCCGTCATCTCGCCGTGAACTTTGTTGATGCGGCTGCGCACCGTGCGAGGGAAAGTCAGTTCCGGATCGAAGCCCGCAATCGCCTCGTACTCCTTGACGATCCGCTGCTCGGCAAAAAGTTCCTGGTACGGCCGTCGTAGGTCCGGTGTCACGGTGAACACGATGACACCCGCCGTCATCCGGTCGAGGCGGTGAACTGGCGCAAGATCCGGAAGGTCCAGGTCACGACGCAGGCGCACGACTGCGCTTTCGACGATGTGCGCTCCCCGTGGAATGGTCGCCAGGAAGTGCGGTTTGTCGATCACGAGAATCGAGTCGTCGCGGTACAAGATCTCGATCTCGTGCGGAACCGGAATCTCGGGGGCCGGCTCGCGGTAGAAGTACACGAACCGGGTCGGCTGATAGGGCGTTCGGCTCGTGATCTTCCGCCCGTGCTCGTCGACGACGTCCCCGGCGCTGACGAGGTCCGCCCACAGGTCCCGCTCCCCGGGATGCTCGCCGACCAGGTGCTCGAGGACGGTCCGCGCCGACGACTCCGCCGGCATCCGCAGCCGGTCAGGTCCGAGACCGTTTCGGATCGGCAACGGAGCCTTGGGCACAGCTCAGTCCTGCTCGAGGTCTGGTGAACAACTCTCGCAGAGCAATTCGAGGGTTCGGCCGTCGCCGTCGATCCGGTTGCGGTACCGCGGGGTCGGAGTACCACAATCGACACACACGCCGAGTGTCTTGGCTTCGGATGAGAACTCGATGTTCATCCGCTTGTCGAACACGTACAGGGAACCGTCCCAGAGGCCGCGGTCGCCGAAAGTCTCGCCGTAACGGACGATTCCGCCGTCCAACTGATAGACCTCGTCGAAGCCACGTGAGCGCATCAGCGAAGACAACACCTCACAGCGCACTCCGCCGGTGCAGTACGTGACCACGGCTTTGCCCTTGAGATGGTCGTATTTGCCACTGTCGAGTTCGTTGACGAAATCCCGAGTGGTGGCGACGTCCGGAACTATCGCATCTCGGAAACGGCCGATCTCGGCTTCGAAGGCATTGCGTCCGTCGAAGAACACGACGTCGTCACCGCGAGTGTCGACGAGTTCGTGTAGTTCCTTGGGCACCAGGTGAACTCCTCCGCCGACCACACCGTTCTCGTCGACTTTCAGCTCGTCGGGGGCACCGAACGTCACGATCTCCGAGCGTGCCTTGACACTCAGACGAGGGAAATCGTTCCCGAGGCCGTCCGACCACTTGATGTCAGCGGTACGGAAGGGTTCGTAACCACGCGTACCACGGACATATCGCTTGACATCCTCGATGTCTCCGCCGACCGTCGCGTTGATCCCGTGCGGCGAGACGATGATCCGGCCCGTCAGGTTGTTGGACTCGGCCAGGCTGTGCTGCCACAGCTTGATCGCTTCCGGGTCCGCCAACGGCGTGAACTGGTAGAAGAGAACAATTTTCGGAATAGCCACAGCAAATCCAGCCTAACGTGCCGCGCTCGAGTGAACGTCGTGAAGATCGTGAATGGACAAGTCCAACAGGGACTCTCGAAACACGCGTCCAGGGCCGGCGGGGACGTCGACCTCACACGGAACGACGAGCACCGCGCAACCCGCAGCGCTGGCCGACGCCGTGCCGGTCGGCGAGTCCTCGATCGCGAGGCACTGCGCCGGCTCGAGTCCGAGCAGATGCGCGCCGCGCAGGTACGGATCCGCTGCCGGTTTCCCGTTGGGGACCTCGTCGCCACACACCGAATGGTCGAAGAACTCACGGCCGAGCATGCCGAGTGCCCGATCGACCAGAACTCGCTCGGTGTTGGTGACCAGTGCAGAACGCAGACCACCGTCACGCACGGTCGACAGTGCGTCGCGAGCACCCGGCCGCCAGGTCACGCCGTCCTCGAAAAGATCGCCGACGCGGGTGTACATCCAGTCCTTCGCCTCGGCGATGGCATCGGGATGCTTCTCCAGGCAGAGAGCGTCGAACACCGTCGCAAGGGCGAAGGGGCTCGACGCACCGATGACGGCAACGCGTGTCGCTTCCGTCATCGGTCCGCCCAGGCGTAGGGACAGCTCACGAAGCGCGATGTCCCACAGCTTCTCCGAATCGAGCAGGGTGCCGTCCATGTCCCACAGGACACCACCGAGCGTTGATTCGGATACTTCGGTCAACAACTCAGACATTGAAATACTTTGCTTCCGGGTGGTGCAGGACAAAAGCGTCCGTGGACTGCTCGGGATGCAGCTGCAGCTCCTCGGACAATTCGACGCCGATTCGTTCGGGTTCGAGCAACGCAACCAACTTGGCTCGATCCTCGAGATCCGGGCACGCGCCGTATCCGAACGAATAACGAGCGCCGCGGTACTCGAGATCGAAGTAACCGGCAACCTCGGTGGGATCCTGCTCCGCGACGGTGTGACCCTCGGGAAGCACTAGCTCTTCACGGACGCGTCGATGCCAGTACTCGGCCAGAGACTCCGTGAGCTGGACACCGATTCCGTGAACCTCGAGGTAATCGCGGTACGAGTTCGATGCGAACAACTCGTTGGCGAAGTCCGCGATCGGCTGAC
Source organism: Rhodococcus sp. RCBS9 (assembly GCF_029457415.1). Lineage (NCBI taxonomy): Bacteria > Bacillati > Actinomycetota > Actinomycetes > Mycobacteriales > Nocardiaceae > Rhodococcus > Rhodococcus sp. RCBS9. Next base: position 5,911,009 of record NZ_CP120422.1, read on the forward strand.
CCATCGTCACCAACTGGAACGGGAGTACGTCGACCTGCCCGGTGGCCTCGGCGTCCTTGCGCGAGCGAACGAAGTCCGCGATGCACAGGAAGCGGTCGCGGTGCTGGCGCGGGTAGGTGAATCGGAACCTTTCGGGTGCATCCGGTTTCGGCTCGGTGAGCACGATGACGTCGTCGCCCTCCGAGATCGCCGGGAAGTACCCGTACACGACCGCGGCATGCGCGAGGATGCCCTCGGACGTCAGCCGATCGAGCCAGTACCGAAGTCGCGGACGGCCTTCCGACTCGACCAGTTCCTCGTACGTCGGACCATCGCCCTTGCGCTGACCGCGAAGGCCCCACTGGCCGAGGAAAAGAGCGCGCTCGTCGAGCAGTCCCGAGTACTCGGACAGCGAAATTCCCTTGACGATGCGCGAGCCCCAGAAGGGAGGTGTCGGCACCGCGATGTCGGTTGCGACATCGGAACGCTCCGGCAGGACCACGGGAACCGCTGCAGCCTTACGCTTTTCGGCGATGCGCTTGGAACGCTCGTGACGTGCCTTACGCTCGGCAGCCTTCTCGCGAGCAGCGATGGCCTCCGGGCTGTCCGGCGCCGGGCCGCCACCACGCTTGGTCGTCATGATCTGGTCCATCAAGTTCAGACCCTCGAAGGCGTCGCGGGCATAGCTGACGTCGCCCTCGTACACCTCCTGCAAGTCGTTCTCGACGTAGGAGCGCGTGAGCGCCGCACCACCGAGCAGAACCGGGAACTTCTCGGCGACTCCGCGTGCGTTGAGTTCCTGGAGGTTTTCCTTCATCACGACAGTGGACTTCACGAGCAGTCCGGACATGCCGATCACGTCGGCTTTCTTGTCCAACGCGACGTCGAGGATGGTCGCGATCGGCTGCTTGATACCGATGTTGACGACCTCGTAGCCGTTGTTGCTCAAGATGATGTCGACCAGGTTCTTGCCGATGTCGTGAACGTCGCCCTTGACGGTCGCGATCACGATGCGCCCCTTGCCGTCCTCGTCGCTCGCTTCCATGTGCGGTTCGAGGAATGCCACGGCAGCCTTCATGACCTCGGCCGACTGCAACACGAACGGCAACTGCATCTGTCCGGAGCCGAACAGCTCGCCGACGGTTTTCATGCCCGAGAGCAAGGTCTCGTTGATGATGGCCAGCGGAGGCTTGATCGTCATCGCCTCGGTGAGGTCGTCGTCGAGGCCGTTGCGCTCGCCGTCGACGATGCGGCGTTCGAGCCGGTCGAACAACGGAAGTCCCGCCAGTTCCTGCGCACGGGACTCGCGCGCCGACGCAGCCGAGACACCCTCGAACAGAGCCATCAGCTTCTGCAGCGGGTCGTACCCCTCGCTACGACGGTCGTAGACGAGGTCGAGTGCGGTTTCACGCTGCTCGTCAGGAATTCGGGCCATCGGCAGAATCTTGGACGCATGAACGATCGCCGTGTCCAGACCTGCCTCGGTGCACTCGTGCAGGAACACCGAGTTGAGGACCTGCCGTGCGGCCGGGTTCAAACCGAACGAGATGTTCGAGATACCCAGGGTGAAGTGGAGTTCCGGGTACGCAGCCTTGAGCTGACGGATCGCTTCGATGGTCTCGATGCCGTCGCGTCGTACCTCTTCCTGACCGGTGGAGATGGGGAAGGTCAAGGCGTCGACGATGATGTCGGACTCGGCGAGTCCCCAGTTTCCCTTGATGTCCTCGATCAGACGCTTGGCGATGGCGACCTTCGTCTCGGCGGTGCGAGCCTGGCCCTCTTCGTCGATGGTCAGGGCGACGACCGCCGCGCCGTGCTCCTTGACCAGAGTCATGATCTTGTGGAAACGCGATTCGGGGCCGGCGCCGTCTTCGTAGTTGACGGAGTTGACGGCGCAGCGGCCACCGAGGTGCTCGAGGCCGGCCTGCAGCACGGCAGGCTCGGTGGAGTCGAGCATGATCGGCAGCGTCGAGGACGTCGCCAGGCGGCTGGCAAGTTCCGACATGTCGGCGGCACCGTCGCGGCCCACGTAGTCGACGTTGAGGTCGAGCATGTGTGCGCCGTCGCGGGTCTGGTCCTTGGCGATGTCCAGGCACTTCTGGTAGTCCGCGGAGAGCATCGCCTCGCGGAAAGCCTTGGAGCCGTTGGAGTTCGTGCGTTCGCCGATCATCAGGATGCTGGCGTCCTGCTCGAACGGCACCGCCGAGTACAGCGAAGAGGTGCTCGGCTCGTGGATCGGCGTGCGCTGGGCCTTCTCGACCTGACGAACCGCGTCGGCGACCGCGCTGATGTGCTCGGGCGTCGTACCGCAGCAGCCACCGACGAGGCCGAGTCCGAACTCGGAGACGAAACCACTGAGGGCTTCGGCCAATTCGTCGGCAGTCAGCGGATACTCGGCGCCCTTGGGACCGAGCTGCGGCAGGCCGGCATTGGGCATGACCGACACCGGCAGCGTGGAGTACTTGGACAGATGACGGAGATGTTCACTCATCTCGGCCGGCCCGGTGGCGCAGTTCAGACCGATCATGTCGATACCGAGTGGCTCGAGTGCCGTCAGCGCCGCACCGATCTCACTGCCCAGGAGCATCGTTCCGGTTGTCTCGACCGTCACGTGCGTGATGATCGGCAACCGCAGTCCGAGTTGCTCCATCGCACGCTGGCTGCCGAGGATTGCAGCTTTCACCTGAAGCAGGTCCTGGCAGGTTTCGACGAGGATGGCGTCGGCGCCACCGTCGATCATGCCGAGCGCAGCTTCGGTGTACGCGTCACGCAGGACTGCGTACGGTGCGTGTCCCAGGCTGGGGAGCTTGGTTCCCGGTCCCATCGAGCCGAGTACGAATCGGGCCATGCCGTCGCGGCCTGGTCCCATCTCGTCCGCTACTTCACGGGCGAGAGCAGTGCCTTTTTCCGCGAGTTCGCGGATCCGGTGAGAGATGTCGTAGTCGGCGAGGTTGGGCAGGTTGCAACCGAAGGTGTTGGTCTCGACGGCATCGGCACCAGCGGCGAAGTACGCACGGTGGATGTCTTTGAGCACGTCGGGACGGGTGTCGTTGAGGATCTCATTGCACCCCTCGAGGCCGAGGAAGTCGTCCAGGGTGAGGTCCGCGGCCTGCAACATGGTGCCCATCGCTCCGTCGCCGATGACAACGCGCTGTTTCAGCGCATCAAGCAGGGCAGAGTTAAATGGGGCAGACATGCCGTCCAGAGTAGTGGGCGCACCGACAAGCTCTGGCCGTAGGCTGGGTGGGTGAGTCCAAGTGAGTTCCCCGTCACTCCCGACGGCCCGGTCGATTTCGATGATTCCGCGGCCTTCGAGAGCCCTGACGGCTTTGCCGTCGACAGCAGCGACCGCCTCGAGGGCGACATCCCTGTCCTACGTGATCCCATCCTCGTTGCAGCTTTCGAGGGCTGGAACGACGCCGGTGACGCAGCCAGCGGTGCGGTCGAACATCTCGAGCTGATCTGGGATGCCCAGCCGCTCGCCGAACTCGATTCAGAGGACTACTACGACTATCAGGTCAACCGCCCCACAGTCCGGCAGGTCGACGGTGTCACTCGCGAAATCGTTTGGCCGGCAACACGTTTGTCGGTCTGTTCGCCTCCTGGCAGCGAGAGCGACATCGTCCTGCTTCGCGGGATCGAGCCCAACATGCGGTGGCGCAGTTTCTGCGAGGATCTGCTCGAGCTGATCGACCAACTGAACGTCAAGACGGTCGTCATCCTCGGCGCCCTGCTCGCCGATACTCCGCACACCCGACCGGTCCCGGTGACGGGCACGGCCTACAGCAGTGAATCCGCCGCCCGATTCAACCTGGAACAGACGCGGTACGAAGGCCCGACGGGCATCACCGGGGTTCTTCAGGACGAGTGCGTTCGTGCTGGTGTACCCGCTATTTCGTTCTGGGCGGCGGTTCCGCACTACGTCTCGCAGCCACCCAACCCGAAGGCCACAGTGGCCCTCCTTCAACGAGTCGAGGATGTTCTCGACATCGAGGTCCCACTCGGGGAGCTCCCGGCTCAGTCGGAGGATTGGGAGGAAGCGGTCAACGAAATGACCGCGGACGATGAGGAAATCGGCGAATACGTGCGCACCCTGGAAGAACGGGGAGACGCCGAAACCGACATCAGCGAAGCAATCTCCAAGATCGACGGCGATGCCATCGCCGCGGAATTCGAGCGCTACCTCAGACGGCGAGGCCCCGGCAGCTTCGGACTGTGAGCAAGAACACTCCAGAAGAAGGCGGAAGTACACGGCGCCCACTGCGCCTCCGGCTTCAGCTGATCGCGCTGTACGCCGGCGGGTTCCTCGGCCCGTTCGGCGGCGGCGTGGTTGCTTCGATCCTTCCCGAGATCGGTGACGATCTAGGGGTCGGTCCGTCGGCGGCCGCCTCTTCCCTCACCGCGTACCTGCTCCCCTTCGCCGCTCTGATGTTGGTGTCGGGGACACTCGGGACGCGGTGGGGCAAGGTTCGGACGGTGCGCATCGCTTACGGCGTCTACGTCCTCGCGTCGTTGGCATGCTTCCTCGCCCCGACACTCGAGATCTTCCTTGCCGCCCGGGTACTGCAGGGCTCCGCGAACGCATTCACCACGCCGCTACTGCTTGCCTCGTTGGCGGCCGCAACACCGCAGGCACGGCTGGGTCGAGCCCTCGGAGCCTTCGGCGCTTTCCAGGCCGCAGGGCAGTCGTCGGCTCCGTTGATCGGCGGACTGGCGGCCGAATTCGACTGGCGTCTGGCCTTTCTCGTCATCGCAGTGGTCGCGGGCATTCTGGGAGCCGTCGGACTTCCGAAGTCCGAAGCACCGGCAGCGACCACTCCCGCCCGTCTCCGCGATGCATTACGCCCCGAAGTGCTCCGCATCGGTATCGCTGCATTGCTCGGCTGGGGCGCCCTCGGTGGACTGAGCTTCCTGCTCGCCTTCCGCTTCGAAGACGAGTTCGGGCTGTCCCCCACCGTCCGCGGCCTACTGCTCACCGTCTTCGGCGTGGCCGGCATCCTCTCGGCCCGGCGCATCGGAATCCTCATCGATCGCATCGGCGCACGCTCCTCCGTGATGATCGGCGCCCTGGGCGGAGCAGTTCTGGTCTCCGTAGTCGGCCTTGCCGGCTTGGTGCCGGTGATCGCGATCGCATGGTTTGTCGCAGGCGTCGCGAGCCAGTTCGTGCTGGTCGGCGTCAACGCGGCGGTCCTCGGATCCGCGGGGCCGAACCGTGGCGGCGCCGTGTCCGTCGTCCAAGCGATGCGCTTCGGCGGCGCCGCTCTTGCTCCCCTGGCCCTGACACCGATTTACGACTCTTCGCCTGCCGCGAGCTTCCTGATCCCGGCACTACTGCTCGCCGTCGTCGCTCCCCTGATCATGCCGAAGCAACGCTGATCGATCTAGGCAATTTCGAATTTGAAGTTGTGTAGGTAGTGAGTTTCTCGGCGAAATCGACCACTGTTGTCGCGAGGCTGTCAGGGCGAACATTATTCGGAAAATCTTGTGTTTCCGTCGTCGACAGATATTGATACCATTGGAACATGAGCGAATCTGAGTCGGAACCGGAACGGCCGATCGACATTTTTCGGCGATCGGTTGCCGTCATCGAAGAAAATTTGCCTCCTACCTGGTCTGTGTCGACGCAGCGCTCCCCCGACCTGTCCGAGGCGCCACTCCGACTCGACCTCCGCTCCCCTGACGGCTCGGTGGCCAAATTCGGCGTGTACGCCGCTCACGGTGTCCTGAGCAGCGACGTTCCCGGTATCGCCGATCGCTTCCCCACCGGTCAATCGGGCTTCGTGTGCGCAAAATATCTGTCCGAGCCGGTTCGCCGGCAGCTCGATTCCCACGCGATCTCGTACGCAGACGCCACGGGCAACGTGTCGTTGACCGCTGATCGACCCGCCGTCTGGGTGCGTGGACGCGGAGCCGACGCCGATCCGTGGCGGGGGCCCGGACGTCCTTCCGGACAGTTGACGGGCGATCCGTCAGCTCGCGTCGTGCGTGCGCTTGCCGATTTCGCGGCGCCACTGGCGATCACTGCCTTGGTGCGCCTGGCCGGTGCGTCGACGGGAGCAACCTATCGGGTGGTTCAGACACTGTCGGATCGTGAACTGGTGACCAGGCTCCCCCGCGGTGGGATCGGTGACGTCCGCTGGCCGAAGATGCTTCGTGAATGGGCGGCTGAGGCCGGGGCCAAAGCGCCGACGCCTCACGGCTTTCACGCGCCGGACGGGTTGGAAGCACTCTTCGATGAACTGCGTCAGCTCAGCGGTCACATCTACGCCGGTACCGCCTCGGTGGCCGCCGCACCCTTTGCTCGGTACGCGCCCACTCGACGTGCCCACTTCCATGCCGACAACGTCGATCAGTTCGCCGACGCTCTCGGACTACGGCGTGTGGAATCCGGCGGTGACGTGTGGATCACCGCTCCCCTCTCACCGTCTGCCTTCGACCGATTGCTCACCCGCGACGGCATCCGCATCGTCGCCCCCAGCCAAGCGTTCGCCGATCTGCTGGTCGGCCCGGACTCCGACGAGGCGGCGGCCGAGCACCTGCTCACATGGATGATCGAGAACGAATCGCAGTGGCGACGCGCCGCATCCCCTGCTACGGATCGCCCGTAGGAAAAAGAGGGGGCGTCTCTCGCCTACCCTGTCATGGTGGAAGAAACGAGTGCGCCAGATTACGCCGCGTACGCCGACACCAATCGACTGAAGCTGTTTTCGTTCACGATCGCGGAAAAACGGGCCGAGTACCTCTGGGTACTTCGTGCCTTCGACCATGCTCGCGCCAACTACACCGTCCTGCTGCATGCCGGAGCCGTCGCGCACATCCTCGAGAAGATCGGTGGATCGGATCCGGCGGCCGATCTGTCGGCAGCAGAGGTCACTCCCCTGTTGGATCAGCTCCACGTGTGGGAGATCCTCGAGCGCAGCTACGACGGCACCCGCGCGGCCACGCTGGCCGAGTACCGCAATCGCCACTTCGTCTACCAGTTCGGTCAGGCCGGATACCAGGTCTATCGATCAGTCGAAGACGTTCTCGCCGCACGCCTGGACTCGGCGTCGCTCTCGCGTCTCGCTTTGCCGGACCTGCTCGCAGACATGTCCGAACTCGCCGAGGCCAACCGAAGCTCCGACGGCGATCTGATCTTCCGCAAGCTCAAGCGCCTCGACTCGACACTCTCCGACATGGCTGATCGAGCCGCGCACTTCTATCTCACCCTCGGCGACCTCGTACGGACCACGGAGATCACTCCGCAGGCTTTCCTCACGCACAAGGACGCTCTGCTCACGCACATGCGGGAGTTCAGCTCCGATCTGGCGCGCTACGCCCCCAAGCTCAAGGAAGCGATCGAGCACGTCGAATCCACCGGGGTCGATCGCATGATCCGCCTCGCCGCCGCCAGTGACGAACGGGTGTTCGTCCCGATCACCGAACGCGAAGACGACTGGGCTGCGCGTTGGCGAGGATTGACCGCCTGGTTCGTCTCCGCGGAATCGGGGATCAGCGAGTCCGAGCGTCTACGTGAGGGCACGATGAGCGCGATCGCCGCGGTTCTGGCGCTCCTTCGCCGCGTCACGGAAACCCGTCGCGGCGGCGTCAGCCGTGAGAGCCAGCTCCGGCACCTCGCCGGTTGGTTCGCCGCCACGCCGTCCGAAGACGCAGCTCATGCTCTGTTCCAGGCAGTGTTCGACCTCGGTCGTCCACGCCATCTCTCGATGGTGCATCCGGACGCCGACATTATTTCGCACTCACGCTCGTGGTGGGAGGCACCGCCGGTCGAGATCGCGCGAACACTCGCCGAAACCGGCCGCCCGCCCTCACCCGGCTTGCCGAGCAAAGTCGCCCGCAACGACGGCAGCATCCGCCGCCTGCGCGAAGAGCAGTTGGCGGCGCAACGTACGCGCAGTGCCGCGGCGCAATCCCTCGCGTCGAACGGTGTTTATCAGCGCGAACTCAACGAGCAGGAGACCGAAGTTTTGCTGAGTCTGCTCAATGCAGCACTGACCGCGCGCGTTCCGGTGGTGGGACGCGTCAAGAGCTCCACCGGTAGTGAGAACGGGGTGAAGCTGACGCTCAGTCCCTCGGACGGTTCGACCACCATCAAGACTGCTCGCGGACGAATGCATCTCGACGGCATCGAGGTCAGTGTTCGATGAGAGCTCGCGAGATCACGCCCCTAGCCCTCGATTCGTACCAACGAGCGGCGCGTGTGATTCTGTCCAATCACCTGATCACCTCGACGTACCCGGATCGAATTGCGTTGCCGCTCTTGCGCCGTTGGGCCACCGAGCTACGTGACGACTTACTGGAGCTGTTCGGATACCGCCTCGAGGTGACAGAGACCACCGCTCGCCTGTTCACGGTGTCGGATCGGCTCAACCCGTCGGCACCGGCCAGAACTGCCTCCGAGCGAACCTTCGATCGCACGCGCTACGCCTACCTGGCGTTGTGCCTGGCCGCGCTGGGCCGCGCCGGAAACCAGATCACGTTGTCGGAGTTGGCCGATCACGTCGCGGCCGACGCCGCGCAGGTCGACGGCGTGGAACTCTCCACCGATCGTGCGTCGGACCGCGACGCCTTCGTCGATGCCGTCGGCTGGCTCGGCGTCCGGGGCGCCATCGCCCTCGCCGACGGTGACGCAAACGGCTGGGCGTCCAATCCCGAAGCGGGAGAAGCGCTCTACGACATCGATCGTTCCGTCGTCGTGGCCCTGTTCCGTCCGCCGCGCGCCCTGCAGCACCTGCACTCCATCCGAGGGCTGCTGGCGGCGGAGACCTCGAGCGCCTCCGAGGACGACGGAATTCCCTTGGACGCGAAAGAGATCGGACGCCGAGTGCGTCGGGCACTCGTCGAGCGCCCGGTCGTACTGGCCGGTGAACTCGATCAGCACGAATTGATCGCGTTGGCGCAGCCCAAGACCGCGTCGGAAGTCGAACTACTGACGGGGTTGGTGGCCGAGCGCCGCGCCGAGGGAATCGCGATGATCGATCCCACCGGCCGACTCTCCGACGTCCGCTTCCCGAGCACCGGAACGATCGCTCAGGTGGCACTTCTCCTGGCCGGCGAGATTGCCGACCGCGTACTCGACGTCGACGCTCCCGAACTGCCGAAACTTCCGATCCCGCACGTGTCGGACGATCACCTGATCGAACAACTCGATGCCGCCATCCCCGAGGCTGGAATCTTCGAGGACCTCGCCGACGAGGAAGAAGAATTCCCGCTTCCTGCCGGCGAACCGACCGAGCCACCGGAACCCGTCACGTACCCGAAAATCGACGACGACTGGCTCGCTGACAAGGTCACCGAGTTGGTGGACCAGTTCGGGCGAACTTTCGCGGCGCAGTGGCAGGCCGATCACAACGGGCTGCGCAAGCAGGCGCTCGGGTTGCTGCAACGTCTGCGCCTGACGCATGCGGTCGACGGCGGCGTACTGGTGTTGCCCGTCCTTGCCCGGTACCGCGACGTCGTGGTCTCCGTGCGCGAACGCGATCCTCAGATCGACTTCGCGGTGGACAACTCCGCACCGGATCCGGTCGACGAATTCGGCCCCGAACCTTCCCCCAACGGCGAACTATCAGAGGTAGAGAACGTATGAGCAACGCCCGCTTCCGACCTACTCGGGCTGGAATCATCAACCTCTGGGATTACCGAGACCAAGAGTTCTCGTTCGCCGACGGTCGACTGGTTCTGCGGGGACCCAACGGATCCGGCAAGACCAAGGCCCTCGAGGTCCTGTTCCCGTTCGTCTTCGACGGCCGCATCGAACCGCGGCGCCTCAACCCGTTCGCCGGTGAAGAGCGCACGATGAAGTCCAACCTGCTCTACCGCGGTCAGGACAGCGCGCACTCCTACGTGTGGATGGAGTTCTGCCGCGGCTCCCTCGAAGATCCCGAGTCGGTGACCGTGGGCATCGGCATGCGCGCAACCCGCACCAACGACAAGGTCACCCGCTGGTACTTCGTCGCCGACGGCCGCGTCGGAGTCGACTTCTCGCTGATCGGCAACGACGATCGTCCTCTCACCAAGAAGCAGTTGGCCGAACAACTCGGCAGCGATTCCATCACCGACCGTCCCCTCGACTACCGCACAGCCATCGACGCGCGAATGTTCGGTCTCGGTGTGCAGCGCTACGACCAGCTGATCAATCTCATTCTCACGCTTCGCCGCCCCCAGCTCGCGAAGAACCTCGACCCGAAGGGCCTTTCGCAGGCACTCACCGACGGTCTCCGTCCACTCGACGATCAGTTGGTCCTCGAAGCTGCGCGTTCGTTCAGCGACATGGAGGAAGTCGGCCGCGCGCTCGAGGGGCTCGCGGCCGCCGATCAGGCAGCCCAGAGTTTCATCGGGGTCTACACCAAGTACCTGCGTCAGCAGTCTCGCGGAGAGATCGAACAGGTCAGCACCCGCCTCGCAGCGGTCACCAGAGGTGTTGCCGCCATGGACGAGTCGTCGCTCGCCCAGACCCGCAGCCGTGAGGCGCGGGCAGCAGCCGAGGAGCGCTTCAACCAGGCCGAGCAGGCACTCGAGAACGCGCGCGCCAATGTCGAAGCACTGCAACGCTCGAGCGCGTACGAAGGCAAACAGCAACTCGACGACCTCGCCCAGGCCGTCGCGACGCTCAAGCTCTCGACCGAGCAGCAGGCAGACAAGTCCCGGAAAGCGCAGGCCGCACTCGCTCAACGCGGCGACGAAGCCGACAAGGCTGCATCGTCGGTCAAGCGTGCGGCCGAAGCACTCTCGCGCGCCGAGGACGAACTGCAGGCAGCAGCCGAGGACGCCGGCATCGTCTGGACTCCCCTGCCCGACGGCTCACGCAGTGACCAGATCACGGCAGCCGTCCGTGGCCATGCCGAGGAGCGTGACGGTGACGTACGCGTCGTCCGCACCGCACTGGCGACCGTCGAGAAGGCGGCGACCGAACGAACCCGGGCCGAAAACAGCTCTCGCCGTGGACAAGAGCTGCTCGAAGCGTCCAAGGCCGCGGTACTCGAGGGCGAAGCTGCCGTGGAACTCGCACGCAGTCAGTGCGCCAGCGGGCTGCGCGCGTGGTGGACCGATCACTCCTCCCTGTTTTCGGCTGTCGGCGCCGACACGTCGCTGTTCGAAGCTCTCGACGCGGCGCTCGCCGAAGTCGGCGACGAAGACGCTCCGGCGCTGTCCGCAGTTCTCGCCGAGCACACCGAGGCCGGCACCGAGACGCTGCGCGAGCGTCGACGTGAGGCCGAAGCTGAAATATCTGCATCACACGCCTCCATCGCGGCTCTCAAATCCGAGCGCAAGGCCGTCTCCGCGGAACACGACGACGCTCCGCCTGCCTTCCACGCACGCTCCGACAACCGCAGTGAACTGGGTGGTGCACCGCTATGGCAGTTGGTGCGCTTCGCCGATTCCGTCGAACCAGACGTGGCCACGGGAATCGAATCCGCACTCCAGGCGGCAAATCTGCTCGATGGCTGGGTCTGCCCGGACGAGAAGATTCCCGAGCACGTCAGCGAGCAGTTCCTGACGGCTCTGCCCGTCAAGCAGCGTCCGAAGGGACGAACGCTGGCCGACGTCCTCGAGGTCGAAGGCAATGCCGACGTACCCGACGCTCGGGTACAGGACATTCTCGCGTCGATCAGTCTCGTCGAGGCGCCAGGCGACTCCGATGCAAGCGTCGCGATCGGCGTCGACGGCCGCTTCTGGCAGGGCGTCGCGCGTGGCCGGCACGTCAAGGCCGATGCCGAGTACATCGGCACCACAGCACGGGCGCGTCGACGCGAGGCTCGGATCACCGAGATCGACGCGGCTCTGGAAGAACTTGCCGCGGCAGTCGATACGGCCAAGGCACTGGTGGCGCAGACCAACGAGCAACTGAGCCGGATCAACTCTGCGGCAAAGGAATTGCCGAAGACAGGTTCGATCCTGCGCGCACTCAAGACGGTCACCGAATCTGCCGGCGCACTCCGTACTCGCTCGGAGGCCACGGAAACGGCACAACGCGAACTCGATGCGGCGATCGCTGATCTCGCGGCGAAGGAAAAGCAACTCCGAGCGACGGCGTCGCAGCACCGGACGCCGCATATCGGCCGTGAACTCGACTCCCTCGCGGCGGCGATCCGTCATTTCGAGAAGCAGGGGGAACTGGCGCTGCGCTGCCGACGGGAGCATGCCAAGGAAGTCGAACTCGAACGCGAGTCTCGCGACCGTCTCGACGAATCACGCGCCAATGCGGAGGAATTCGCCGAGGAAGCCGCCATCGCCGAGGAGAGTCTGCTCCAGCAGGTGCAGCGTCTCGAGACGCTGCGCGACACCCTCGGTGCCAGCGCCGAGCAGATCGACCTGGACCTGGCAAAAGCCCGCGCGAAGATCGAAGAATGCAAGGTCGAACAGCGTGCGGCGCGAAAGGCGTACGACGCCGCCGTCCTCCAGATCGGCACGGCGGAGGGTGCATACAATACCGCCGTGGAGACCTTGCGTCACACCCTGACCGAAACCCGCAGTGATGCAGAGCGACTCGCACCCTACGCGCGCCCGGACCTTCTCGAGTTGTTGGGCGTCAAGGAACATCTGAGCTGGCCGGCCAGTTCAGCGGCGTGGATGAGCCCCGATCAGTTGGTCTACCGCATCCAGAACGAAGATCGCAGCGAGGACGCGGCCCACCCGCCTGTCCTCCCCGAAGACGTCGACAAGTTGTACCGAGCGCTCGAGGCTGCGACCTCGGCAGTCCGAGTCACCGACGGCGCCCGAAAGGCAACCCGCACGGCACTGACCTCGGCGCTGCAGGACTTCGACGCGCAACTCGCAGCAGCCGGACAGGACTACCGTCTGCAGTGGGATGCACCGGATGGGCTGACCGTCGTACGAGTCCAGGACGATCAGGGCTATTCGTCGATCGGCGAGTTCGCAACGCGGATCCACGACGCTCGCGGCGATCAGGAGCAGTTGCTCACCGAATCCGAGCGTCGCATTCTCGAAGATGCCCTGTTGACGGGATTGGCTCAGCAGATCCACGAGCGCACGGTCGACGCACGCGAGTTGATCGCACAGATGGGCACCGAGATGCGTGAGCGTCGGATGTCCTCAGGCAATACCATCGGCGTTCACTGGGTGCTCGCCGACAACCTCGACGACAGCTCGCGGGCGATCTCCAAGCTGCTGGATCGAGACGCGTCGGCCCTCGGCGTCGATGAACTGGCAACTCTGCGAGCACATTTCGCGACGCAGATCCGTACCGCCCGCGCGGCGCACCCCGAACGCTCGTACCCGGAGATTCTGTCCTCGGCGCTCGACTACCGTCAATGGCGCGTGTTCTCGTTCACCCTCATCAGCGGTGAGGGCAAGGAAGACCGTCTTACCGTCGCGCGGCACAGCGCGCTGTCCGGTGGCGAGCAGTCCGTCTCGCTGCACCTTCCTTTGTTCGCCGCGGCGCACGTCATGTTGGACTCGGCCGACCCGCACGCCCCGCGTCTGCTGGCACTCGACGAGGCCTTCGCCGGTGTCGACGACAACGGTCGCAGCGAGCTTCTCGGCTTGAGCGTTCAGTTCGACCTGGACCTCTTCATGACCGGCTACGACCTGTGGATCACATACGCAGACGTCCCCGGCTGTGCGCACTACGACCTCGCGCACTCCACGGCCGAACAGGCTGTCAGCGCCGCGCTGCTGGTCTGGTCGAACGGTGAGCTGCTTGCCGAGCACGACGGAACGGATCTGGCGAGGGCATTGGGCTCGCCGCTACGGCGCCGGGTGCCGACACCCGCCGAAGGTGCGTTGGACTACGCCTAGAAACTGCTGTGCGCCTTTATTAACCGCGGGCGGTTAACAAAGGCGCACAGCAGGGGTTCAGCGAAGCGAAATACCCAGTAGGGCGTCGACGGCATCGGCGAACTCGCCGGGTGCCTGCGTGTCGGATCCGCCGCCCTCGATGGCGCGGCGGGCCCAACCGTCGAGCGCGTCGAGCGCCTTCGGGGTGTCGAGATCGTCGGCCAGGTGCTGACGCAAACGCGCAACAGTGTCGGTGGCAGACGGCGCAGAACCGAGAGCCGCGGCCTCGCGCCACACCTTCAGGCGCGACTGAGCATCCGCGAGGACCTGATCAGTCCACGCGCGATCCTGGCGGTAGTGGCCGGACAGCAGTCCGAGACGGATTGCCGCTGGGTCCACCCCCTCACCGCGCAGCTTGGAAACGAAGACCAGGTTTCCGCGACTCTTCGACATCTTCTCGCCGTCGAGACCGATCATGCCGGTGTGCACGTAGTGCCGCGCGAAACGGCGATCACCCGTTGCCGATTCGGCATGCGCCGCCGAGAACTCGTGGTGCGGGAAGATCAGATCGCTGCCACCGCCCTGGACGTCGAAGCCGGAGCCGATGCGGTTGAGTGCAATGGCCGCGCATTCGATGTGCCAGCCGGGGCGCCCCGGCCCGAAGGGTGAGGGCCACGAGGGCTCGCCCGGACGCTCCGCACGCCAGACAAGTGCGTCGAGAGGATTGCGCTTTCCGACGCGATCGGGATCTCCGCCGCGTTCGGCAAAGAACTTCTCCATCGTCGCGCGGTCGTAGCCCGACTCGTAGCCGAACTGCTCGGTCGCGTCGGCACGGAAGTAGACGTCGGGGAACTCCGCGTCGTCGACGATGTACGCGGCGCCGGACGCCACGAACTTCTCCACCAACTCCACTACTTCGTTCACCGATTCGACGGCGCCGATGTAGTCCTTCGGCGGAAGCACACGCAGCGCTTCCATGTCCTCTCGGAAGAGTGCCGTCTCACGCATGCCGAGGACGATCCAGTCCTCGCCGTCGCGATTGGCTCGCTCGAACAGCGGGTCGTCCACGTCGGTCACGTTCTGGACGTAGTGGACATCGTGTCCGGCGTCGCGCCAGATTCGGTTCACGAGGTCGAACGTGAGGTACGTGGCCGCGTGGCCGAGGTGGGTGGCGTCGTACGGGGTGATGCCGCAGACGTACATCGTCGCCTTCTCGCCCGGGGTGACGGGGCGAACCTGACGGTCGGCTGTGTCGTACAGCCGCAACGGCGGCCCCTGACCGGGAACGGACGGGAGTGCGGTATCGGACCAAGACTGCATGCTGCCGAGCCTAGTGGAGACTGCTCTGAGGCTGGGAAGGTGCTGGCTGATCCTGCTCCGGTTCGGGCGTCGACGCGAGCTTGCTCGGCCACCAGATCTTCTGACCGATGTCGTAGGTCAAGGCCGGGACCAGCAAGGATCGGACGATCAGAGCGTCGAGCAGGACACCGAACGCCACGATGAACGCGATCTGGGCGAGGAACAACAGCGGGATCACCGCCAACGCCGAGAAGGTTGCTGCCAGAACAACTCCGGCAGATGTGATCACCCCGCCGGTCACCGTGAGTCCCCGCAGAGCGCCCGCCCTGGTGCCGATCTTCAGCGCTTCCTCACGCACCCTCGTCATGAGGAAGATGTTGTAGTCGATTCCCAGAGCCACGAGGAACACGAACGCAAAGAGCGGGACCACCGGATCCGCACCGGGGAAACCGAAGATGTGGTCGAACACCAGCGACGAAATGCCCAGTGTCGCAGCAAACGAGAGCACAACGGTGCCCATGAGAAGCAGCGGTGCGAGAAGCGAACGCAGCAAGAGCGAGAGAATCACGAACACCACGATGATCACCACGGGAATGATGAGTGTCCGGTCCCGTGTCGAGGTGGTCTTCGTGTCGAGGTCGGTCGCAGTGACGCCACCGACCAATGCGTCGGCGCCCTCCACTGAGTGAACTGCATCACGCAGTCGCACGATGGTGTCTTCGGCCTCGAGCGAGTCGGCAGCGTCAGTCAACGTCGCCTGCAGGGAGACTCGCCCGTCGACAACCAGAGGCGCTCCCCCGTTCTGCACGACGCTCACGTCGCTGACACCCTCCACGCGACTGGCTGCCGCAACGGCATCCACTTGGTCTGCATTCGCGATGACCACGGCCGGTGAACCCGAACCCGCGTCGAAGTGCTCGCCGAGAATCTCCTGGCCTGCAACCGAATCGACATCGAGCAAGAAGATGTCGGACGACGAGACACCGCTGGCTTTGAACTGCGGCATCATCATCGCGAAGATCACCAGCACCAGAGTCGACGCCACCCAGAAGCGGCGCGGATGCCTACCGATTCGAGCAGCGAGCCCGGCCCAGAACCGGTGATCGTTCGCCTCGTCGTGGTGCTCGCGGTCGGCATCGAACTTCGGCTTGGTCGGCCAGTACGCCGTCCTCCCGAACAGAACCAGGACAGCAGGTAGGAAGGTCATCGATGCGAGGAAGGACGCGGCGATACCGATGGCGGCCACCGGACCGAGTCCGCGGTTCGAGTTCAGGTCGGAGAGCAACAGGCACAGAACGCCCGCGATGACCGTTCCCGCAGACGCTGCGACAGGTTCGAGCGTCGCGCGCCACGCAGTGCGCATTGCTGCGTACTTGTCCTTCTCGATCCGCAGCTCTTCCCGATAGCGAGAGACCAGAAGCAGCGCGTAGTCGGTGGCGGCACCGAACACGAGGATGAACAGGATGCCCTGGCTCTGACCGTTCAGTGCGATGACGTCCGCGTCCGCGAGCAGATACACGAGCAAGCTCGACAATCCGAGTGCGAAGATCGCCGAGAAGATCACCACGAACGGCAGGATCGGGCTTCGGTAGACGATGATCAGGATCACGATCACGACGGATCCGGCTACCAACAACAGCAGTCCGTCGATACCGGCGAATGCTGCCGACAGATCCGCAACCTGCCCAGCGGGGCCGGTGACCTTGACTGTCAGTCCGTCAGGGCTCGACTCCAGCGCCGCGCGCAGCGCTTTCACGCTGTCCTTGACTTCGAGGGTGCTGTCGACCGGCAGGAACATCTGGAGTGCCTGGCCGTCGGCCGACGGGATCGGCGGCGATGACGCGTCACCGAATCCTTCGGTACCGACAAACGAATCGACGGTCTGGGACAGGAAGGTGGAGTCGGCGGGCTCGAGGCCACCCGGTCGTTCCGCCACGATGATGGCCGGCACGAAGCGCGTGTCCGTGAAGCTCTCTTGAAGCTTTGCCACCTCGGTCGCTTCGGCCGACGCGGGCAGGAACGACGTGTTGTCGTTCTGCTGCACCGTGCTGAGCTTTCCGGCGAACGGACCGCCGAATCCTCCGATTGCCAGCCAGCCGATCACGAGGAGAGCTGGCACAATCCATCGAAGGCGACGAACAGGACGATTTTGTACTGGTGTGCTCACTGGGTCTCCAGGGATCGGCAGCAGAGGACTTGCCGACTATTTTGTTCAGCATGCTGAGTAATTGCAAACGGAAGGCAGAAAAATGAGCAGCGACGGCCTGGACGACTGGCCCACCGGCCGGCTGTTGTCCACCGCTGCACGCCTGGTGGAGCACTCGTGGGAGAAGGTCTTGCGGTCTCAGGACATGACGCACGCGGGCCTGATCGTGCTCCACTCGATCGCCGGTGGGGCGGCGTCTCAACGCGACATCGCGAAGAACGCCCGAGTCACCGATCAGACGATGAGCCGCACGATCGACCGTCTCGAACGAGCGGGTTACGTCACTCGTGACACCGATCCGAGGGACGAGCGTCGGCGCGTGATCGCGATAACCGACGCCGGAAGACTGACGTACGAGCGACTACTGACGCTCGAGAAGGAAGATGCGGCGTTGACCGTCGGCGTCGGGGATGTCGCCGCGCTGCGCGAACAACTACTGCGATTGGTTCGCTCACCCGGATTGACGGCAACTCGCGAACAGCAGGAAACGTCTCGCGACTAGAAGGCCGGCCAGGGAATCGTTCGATGGCCGTTCGGCTCAGGCATCACCGCGGACTCGGCGAACTGCATCGCCCGCACCGCCAAGGCCACGATTTCCTCTTCGGTGATCAGTTCGGACAACTCGTCGCCGAGATCCCCGTCGAGAGTTGTCGCGAATTCGGCGACGTCGGCGATCAAAGCACCGGGTACGGGCTGCCCGGCCCACCCCCACAACACGGTCCGCAGCTTGTTCTCCGAGTGAAGACAGATTCCGTGATCAACGCCGTACACCGAGCCGTCGACGCCCTCGAGGGCGTGACCACCCTTGCGGTCGGCGTTGTTGATGAGGACGTCCAGAACGGCCATTCGCTGCAGCCGTGGATCGTCCGCATGGATCAGGGAGACGGGTTCACCCTCCGAGTCGAAGGCCTGCAGGACCTCGAACCACCCCGGCGGAACGTTGCCGGGACTGCACAGGTCCACCATCTCGAGTCCACCAGATCCATCCGCGCGGCGATCGACGGTGTCGATCCATCGCTGCACCATGCCTGGACCGAAAGGGCCGTCCCGCAACACTGTTCGCGGAATCACTCCCCAACCCAGCGCCTCGGACACGCGGTACGACGCGACCTCACGCCCCGCCAGAGTGCCGTCCGGGAAATCCCACAGTGGGCGTTCACCCCGGACCGGCTTGTAGACCACGCGGGTGGACTTCTCCCCCAGAGTCGACTCACATACCAGCGTGGCGTTGCTCGCCGTGGTGATCTGACCGATCAGAGTCAGATCACCCTCGAGCAGCACGTCCGGCACACCAGGTTCGGACACGACGTCAGACCTCGTCGTCGTCTGCGTCGTCGATCGCGAAACCGAAGGACTCGCCGCGTCGGTACCCATTGGTGCGGATGCAGACGTGCCCCTCGGGCGCCAACGGTTCACCACACAGCGGGCACGGCGCGCGTCCCGCCGCGATGACGCGTTCGGACCGCAGCGAAAACTCGCGCGCTTGCTCCGGAGTCAGGAACACACGGACCGCGTCCGGACCGTCGTCGGCGTCGTCGAGGACAACCGATTCGTCGAACTCCGTCTCGCTGACGGCAAGCAGCTCCACGACGACCGCGCCGGCATCGGCGTCCCAACCGAGCCCCATCGTGCCGACCCGGAACTCCGCGTCGAGCGGTGTGACCAGCGGGCTAAGGTCGGAGACGTCGTCGGCTTGTGGCGGAACCTCGGTTCCGAAGCGTCGATGCACCTCTTCGAGGAGTAAGCCCATGCGATCGGCGAGAACCTGAACCTGCTGCTTCTCGAGCAGCACACTCACCACCCGTGATTCGTGCACGGCCTGGAGATAGAAAGACCTGTCACCGGGTTCGCCCACCGTTCCTGCGACAAATCGGTCAGGAGTGCGAAATACGTGAATCGCGCGCGACATTGCACCTCCTCGAGTTCGAGCAGAACATCACTGAATACCCATTATCCGTCACAGCTCACGCACCGACCTCTCCGCCGGGGACGGACTCCTGCGCGGGAGCCGAACCGTTGGTCGCGGCCTTCGCTGCACCGATCGCGGCGAGCACGTCTCCGGTGTCGTTGACGCGAAGAACGAACGGCAGTGTCGCCGTGTAGCGAATCACACTGACCGAGGCGGGCTCGGCGACGATGCGCTGGAACGAATCGAGATGCATCGCAAACGCGTCGGCGAGAACCGATTTGATGACGTCACCGTGCGTGCACGCGATCCAGACGACGTCCTTGCCGTGTTCTTCGGCCAGCCGTGCGTCGTGCTCTCGGATCGCGGCAACGGCTCGCGCCTGTACCTGGGCCAG
Organism: Rhodococcus sp. RCBS9; assembly: GCF_029457415.1. NCBI lineage: Bacteria > Bacillati > Actinomycetota > Actinomycetes > Mycobacteriales > Nocardiaceae > Rhodococcus > Rhodococcus sp. RCBS9. Next base: position 5,930,533 of record NZ_CP120422.1, read on the forward strand.
CCCTTCACCGCCGGGAAACACTGCACCGGAAGCGTGGCGCTGCACCACTTTCCAGAGCGGTTCTTCCAAGAGTTCCTTGAGCGGGCGACCCGTCCAGTCGCCGTAATCGACCTCGATGAGGCGATCCTCGACCACCGGCGTCAGACCACGGTCGACGGCAATGGGGCCGACCGTCTGCTCACACCGCAACAGCGGCGAGCGGACGATCTCCGCGATGTCCAGACCGACCAGCCGATCGACGACGCCTTCGGCCTGTTTCCGGCCGTGGTCGTCGAGTTCCACACCCGGCGTTCGACCGGCCAGGGTATGGGCAGTGTTGGACGTCGACCGCCCGTGCCGCAGTAGGACAACTGTCATTCCACAACCCTAATGGGGCGGTGGCCGCACGGACGGGTGGTCGACGTCGAAACGGGCCCTATGTCGCGGACACGACCCCTGTGGCCAGCAACGCAAGGACGACTACGCCGAGAGCGATTCTGTATCCGACGAACCAGTACATAGAGTGATCGACAACAAATCGAAGCAGCCAGGCGATCGCTGCGTAACCGACCGCGAAGGCGATGACGGTTGCCACCAGCAACTGCGGACCGCTCGCGTTCAGACCCTCACCGGCCGGCTCGAAGGCATCCGGGAGGCTGAACAAACCGGAGGCGAGAACTGCCGGAATCGCCAACAGGAACGAGTAACGGGCTGCGGCCTCACGGGTGAGTCCGAGGAAAAGGCCGGCACTGATCGTGCCACCCGAACGTGAGACACCCGGGATGAGCGCGAGCGCCTGAGCCGAACCCATGATGATGCCGTCGCGCGCTGTGAGCGATTCGATCGGGCGCGTCTTGCGTCCGTAGTACTCGGCAGCAGCGATGACGAGCGCGAACACGATCAGCATCGTGGCAATCAGCCACAGATTGCGTGCGCCGGTACGGATCTGGTCTTTGAAGAAGAACCCGAGGATGCCGACCGGGATGGTGCCGATGATGACGTACCAGCCCATCCGGTAATCGAGATCGCCCCGGTGCTCGGCATTGAACACACCTCGGAACCAGGCAGTGATGATCCTCACGATGTCGCGTGCGAAGTAGATCAGGACCGCCAACTCGGTGCCGAGCTGCGTCACCGCGGTGAACGACGCGCCGGCGTCACTGCCGAAGAATATCTCCGACACGATTCGCAAATGTCCGGAAGACGAGATGGGCAGGAACTCGGTCAAGCCCTGCACGAGGCCCAGGATCACGGCCTGGAGCCAGGTCATCGCTTCGCCCATCACTCACCGATCCCGGCTGATTCGAATGGGGTTACTGCACACAGGTTTCGTGTGTCGGGTTCACGTTTCACCGGCGCCACGCTACCGGGGCCCACGGCGCCGCGCCGCGCCCGGCACGTCCGTGTCCGAATACCCCGACTCGAGGCGAGCGCCTACTAGTCTGCACGTGGTGAGATCTCTCGGGTGCCGCACTTGCGCACACGAGTCGGGCGCGAGATGCAGGCGGTTATGAAGCACAGATCTGTCGGAACGAGCGGACTTCGGGTCTCGCGACTTGGGCTCGGCACACTGACATGGGGACGCGACACGGACGGCGACGAGGCTGCTGCGCAGCTACTCGCGTTCGCCGAGGCCGGCGGAACCCTGGTCGACACCTCGCCCGCCTACGGCGCCGGTGCGGCGCAACGAATCCTCGCCGAGTTGCTCGACGACGTCGTTCCACGTGACGAACTCATCATCAGCTCGAGCGCCGGCATCGACCCCACACCGATCGGCACCGACCGCGTCGACTGCTCGCGGCGCGGATTGCTCCGCCAGCTCGACGCGACTCTTCGTGAACTCGGAACCGACTTCCTCGACATGTGGCAGGTCGCAACCTGGGATCCGCTCACGCCTGTCGACGAGGTTGCAGCAACCCTCGACTACGCCGTCTCGAGCGGCAAGGTGCGGTACGTCGGAGTTCGCGGCTACCTCGGCTGGCAGCTCGCGACGGCCGTAGGAGCCGGTGGCGCAACAACACTCGCCGCGACGCAGGCCGAGTACTCGTTGCTCGCACGCGGCGTCGAGGAAGAATTGTTCGCAGCGGCGGCCCATCACGGCGTCGGAGTGTTCGCCGCAGTACCCCTCGCGGGTGGTGTGCTGACCGGCAAGTACCGCGACGGCATTCCCGTCGATTCCCGCGGCGCCGACGAAGCACATTCGCAGGATGTGCAGAGCTATCTGACCGATTCCTCGATCCGGGTGGTCGACGCAGTCGTTACCGCTGCCGACGGTCTGGGTACTTCCCCACTGGCGGTGGCACTGGCCTGGGCGCGCGATCGCGCCGGGGTGGCCAGCGCCGTCGTCGGCACGCGTGATCTCGCCCAGTTGACAGGAGTACTGGCAACCGAAGAATTGGAACTTCCGAAAGCGATTGCCGCGGCTCTCGACGATGTGAGCGCTTGATCTGTCCCGCTGATCGAAATACCGGAGGTATCGTGTTGGCGAGGGCAGGCTAACCTAGTAGGCAACGCTTGACTACAGCCTCAGGAGAATCAATGACCACGCTCGACGTAGACAGCCTTTCCGCAGACGCAGGCCCAGCCTTCTCCGAACGAATCAAGACCGAGACGGACGCAGCACACCGCGAGACGGAGCAGTCGCGATTCGTAGGCGCACTACTCGGCGGTGAGCTGACCACGGCTGGCTACGCCGCACTTCTGGGACAGACGTACCTCGTCTACACGAGCCTCGAAGAGGCCGGCCGCACACACGCCGACAACGAGTTGGTCGCCCCGTTCCTGTCCGAGGATCTGTTGCGCGTGGCTTCACTCGAGGCCGATCTCGAGTTCCTCGGCGGACCGAACTGGCGCGACGAACTCGTGGCACTGCCGGCAACCGAGCGCTACATCGCCCGCCTGAAGGAGGTGGCGTTCGACTGGCCTGCCGGCTTCGTCGCACATCACTACCTTCGGTACATGGGCGATCTCTCGGGCGGACAGATCATCCGCCGGATGCTCGAACGCGCCTACGGATTCGAGACCGACGGACTTCGCTTCTACATCTTCGAAGGCATCCCCAAGCCGAAGCCTTTCAAGGACGACTACCGCTCGAATCTGGATGCACTGCAGATTCCCGCCGAGGAACAGCAGCGTTTCATCGACGAGGTGAATCTGGCATACCGCCTCAACGGCGACCTGTTCGCCGACCTCGAAGGCGACATCGAGAGCTACCTCGTCAAATGATGAAGCGCTTGGCCGCGGCGGCTCTGGTCGCAGCAGCCGGTTTCGGTCTGGTGGCTTGCGGTCCCAGCGACAATTCCACGACATCTCAGGGTGCCAGGACCGCGGTACTCGAAGATTCCAGCCCGGTTCCCGTGTCCGACAACCCGACCGCGACACTGCCCGTGACGGTGAAGAGCTTCGACGGCGTCGACGTGACCATCACCGACAACAGCCGGATTGTTGCGGCCGACCGCTACGGGACGCTCGCGACGACGACGGTGGCGCTCGGCCTCGGTGACAATCTCGTCGGCCGCGACACCGCCGCCAAGTTCCCCGCAGTCGCGGACGTGCCGGTTGTCACGGTCGGCGGCCAATCGCTCAACACCGAGGCAATTCTCGACCTCAATCCCACCGTTGTTCTCACCGACACCAGTATCGGGCCCAAGAGCGTCCAGGATCAGTTGCGCGCCGCCGGTGTTCCCGTCGTCTTCTTCGATCCGACCCGAACACTCGAGGGTGTGCCGGGACAACTCCAGGCCGTCGCCGACGCGCTCGGCGTCCCCGCCCAGGGCGCGGCGCTGGTCGATCGGACCGAATCGGAAATCGCTGGAGCTCGTGACCTGGTCCCCACCGAGGGCGATCCACTGAAAATCGCATTCCTCTACATGCGCGGATCGGCCATCACCATGATCGGCGGTGAAGGGTCCGGAGCAGATTCCTTGATCGAGGCACTCGGCGCCACCGATGCAGGAACCGCCTCGGGCATCACACAACAGTTCGTGCCCATCACCAGCGAAGCGCTCATCGCCGCAGCGCCTGACGCCCTGCTGATGATGACGGACGGATTGGCATCGATCGGCGGAATCGACGGCCTCGAAAAGGTCCCTGGCATCGCTCAGACGCCGGCTGGAAAGAACAAACGAGTAGTCGACATGGCGGACGGTGTACTGCTCAGCTTCGGGCCGAACACCGGACGCGTCATGGCGGCACTCGCCGAAGCGATCTACGAGCCCGGTGGATCGTGAGCAAAGATTCGTGAGTGCTGATTCGTGAGTACAGAGACAGGTAGTTCCGAAGCAGGTAAGACTGTGTCCGCAGCCGAGGATTCACACGACGTCGGGGGCGCCGACAAGTCGGCGTCTGGCCCCGCGTCGCGGTCGCGGGTGAGTGCGGTTCTGGTCAGCTTGACTCTCGCCCTGGTGATCGTTGCGGTGCTGTCGGCGTGCATCGGTCAAGTTCCGACGTCGCCACTCGAGGTTTTGGGCAGCATCCTGCATCGCATCGGGCTCGACCTCGGTCCGATGCCCGCCCATCCCAGCGGTGAAGTGACTTTGTGGGAGGTTCGATTCCCCCGCGTCGTGCTCGCCATCTGTGTCGGCGCGGCGCTGGGATGTTCCGGTGCGCTCCTGCAGGGTGTGTTCTCCAATCCGCTCGCAGAACCCGGAGTGATCGGAGTGTCTGCGGGCGCGGCAGTTGGCGCGAGTGCTGTCATCGTCGTCGGGGGAACGTTCGTGGCCGGCTGGGCCGTTGCTGCGGCTGCGTTCGTCGCCGGGCTGGTCACCACCGCGGCGGTCTACCTGCTGGCTCGGCACGAAGGCCGAACGGAAGTAGTGACGTTGGTGCTGACGGGCGTCGCGATCAACGCGTTCGCCGGCGGGCTCATCGCGTTCTTCACCTTCGTCGCCAGCCCGTCCGCTCGCGATCAGATCGTGTTCTGGCAACTCGGCTCACTCAACGGCGCTTCCTGGAACGCAGTCCTGATCGTGGCGCCGATGACCGTCGTCGGGATCGCCGCGACCATGATGATCGCCCCACGTCTCGACCTGCTGGCGCTCGGTGAACACGCGGCCCGTCATCTGGGCGTCAACGTCGAACGGCTTCGCCAGTTCGCGGTACTGATCGTCGCTCTCTTGGTCTCGGCGAGTGTTGCCTTCACCGGCATCATCCTCTTCGTCGGTCTGGTCGTTCCGCACCTGATGCGCATTCTCGTCGGACCTGGCCACCGCGCGCTGATTCCGGCGAGCGCCCTCGCCGGCGCACTGGTTCTGCTTGTCGCAGATCTGGGCTCGCGGTCGCTGATCGACAACGCAGACCTGCCCCTCGGAATGCTGACCGCTCTGGTGGGCGGCCCCTTCTTCTTCTGGCTTCTCCGACGCACGCGCGCGCAACAGGGCGGGTGGGCATGAGCAGCCTCGTAAGAAACTGGCGCGAACTGTTCGGCCGCGTCACCCCCGAACCGAAGAGCCCAGCCGTCGGTGATGTCACCCTCGAGGCGCGCGACATCACCGTCGAACGCGGTGGTCGGCAGATTCTGGAAGGCGTGTCCATCGAAGTCCGGGCAGGCGAGCTAGTCGTTCTCGTCGGACCGAACGGCGCCGGTAAGTCGACTCTTCTTGCGGCGTTGGCCGGTGATCAGCCCGTCATCGCTGGGCGGGTGGACGTTGACGGCACCGACCTCACTCAGTGGTCGCCGATCGACATGGCGCGCCGACGCGCGGTGCTCCCCCAGAAACACACCATCGGATTTTCGTTCAGCGCTCGCCAGGTGGTTCGTATGGGACGTGCGCCATGGACCGGAACTCGCCGAGAAGACCGCGACGGCGCTGCTATCACCGCGGCGATGAAGACCTGCGATGTCGAGGGGTTCGCCAATCGGCCGTTCGCCGTGCTGTCCGGCGGCGAGCAAGCGCGGGTCGCGCTGGCCCGGGTACTGGCACAGGAAACGTCGACCATCCTGCTGGACGAGCCGACTGCAGCTCTCGATCTCGGACACCAGGAGGCGGTGATGTCCGTGGCGCGCGCTCGCGCTGCGGACGGCGATGCCGTCGTCGTCGTTTTGCACGACCTCGCGTTGGCAGCGGCGTACGCGGATCGGATCGTCGTGCTCGAAAACGGCCGCATCGCCGCTGACGGTCCCCCGGAATCGGTGTTGCACGAAGAGCTTCTGACCCGCGTCTACGGTTATCCGGTCGAGGTGTTCCCGCATCCGACAACCGGAGCAACGCTGGTCATCCCGCGCCGAGAATTCACCGAACAGAATCGATGATCGATCCCAGCCTGTTCAGGACGGCTCTCACCGTCGGCAGGCTGCGGCCGTCGCCGTCACGAACTCCGTCACCGGGACCGGGCTGTGACCAATCAGCCTCCGTGGACAGAACTGCGTCGCGGACCACACCGGCGATGCTTCGCTCGTCGGTCAGATCGATGTCGGTCACCGATCGCTCCGCGGTGGCGACAACGTCTGCAGGGGTCGGCACACTGTGCTCGCAGTATTCGCCGTATACCTCGACGAACAGCATGCTCTTTCGTACGCGGAACGCGAAAGTTCGACCGTCGGACCTGCCGAAACCGTGTGCGTGAGCGCCGACGGTGAGGTCCTCGATCTCGAAGCCCGGCCGCGCCGGTTCGGGCGACTGCGCGCCGGAATCGGTGGGTTCTGTGGGAATCACAATGATCTCCTCGGTGATTGCAGCGTCAACCGCAATCGCTGTTCGTACGGTATCGCGTCAAGGGTGTGAGCGGAATGGTCGGTAGTTCCTCGACGCGATGAACGGCGCCCGACTGCGATCAGGGATGATCGATGACAGTCGCACTGCGTGAAGAACAGATGACAAGAAAAAGAGGAACTACACATGGCTCGCCTAGGGATCCGCACCACTGCAGCAGCAATGGGGGCGGCGGTTCTGCTGGTCACAGGATGTTCTTCCGGAGATGGCGGAGACGACCTCATCACGATCGATCCCGCAACGGCAGCGGTCTCACCGGCCACCACCAGCACCCCGGACGGCGTGGTTCACCCGTATTCAGGTCTGATCGATTCCATCACATTCGACCCGATCACGCGCAGCGCCGTTCTGGTTGCCAACGACCCCCGATCGGTGCTGGTCGTTTCTTCGGACAGTTTGGCCGGCGCCGACCCCGCCTCTGCAGGTCGTCCGACAGCCCTGGATTCCGACGTACGTGACGTTTCGATCGGCTCTGACGGTAGCGCTCTTCTGTCGATGGATCGCCAGGTCGTGAAGCTGAATCTGACTTCGGGCGAACAGACGTCCATCCCGGTAGACGGGCAGGCGAATTCAGCGGTCGAACTCAACGACGGCCGCATCGCGATCGGCACGGACAATGGCTCAGTTCACATCGTCGACCCGAAGACCGATCAGTCACAGACGGTTTCGGGATTCGCGTCCGTCGACGAACTCGCGGTCACCGGCGACAACCTGAGCGCCCTCGATCACCGTCAGACCTCGCTGACGGCGATCAACCTCGAAGACGGCAAACTCGGCGTCGCTCTCCGCGCCGGTGAGGGCGCAACTCATCTGGCCACCGATCGCTTCGGACGCATTCTGGTCACCGACACCACCGGCAACGAACTGCTCGTCTTCACTGCCGATCCGCTCCTGATGCACCAGCGCTACCCCGTCGGCGAGTCGCCGTACGCCGTTGCCTACGACGAGGCCGCGGATCGGGTGTGGGTCACGCTGACCGCGACCAACGAAGTGGTCGGCTTCGATCTGTCGTCCGGCATCCCCGTGGAGACCGGACGGTTCAAGACGGTGCGACAGCCGAATTCGTTGGCCGTAGACTCTTCCAACGGCAATCTGATCGTCGGATCGGCAACCGGTGACGGGCTGCAGGTCATCCCGTCACGGGAGAACTGATGGAAAAGCGTACGCGCGGGATCCCCGCGCAGTGGGAGACGTCGGACGACAAGTTCGACTATGTGCCACTTCGACTACCGCCGAACGTTTCGCGGGTCACGGCGTCGATGCGTCTGGCGATCTCCGCCGAGTTCGGCGGATGGGAACTCTCCCGAGTCCGTCTCTACCCCGACGGCAGTCGTCGCGTGCTCCTCAAGCGAAAGAAGACGCCGCTGCACGTGACCGATCCGGACGGCATTCAGCACTGATCGTTCAACAGACGACCAGGGCCCGCCGCTGTCGAAACCGCTGACAAAATCACACCATCGAAGAGCTGGAGAATCGTGTACCAACTGCTGCTGAGCCTGATGTTCCGGGTCCCACCGGAACGCATCCACCACATTGCCTTCACCGCGATGAAACTGGTGACACGGTTCGCTCCCCTTCGCTGGCTGGTCGCAAAAGTCCTTGTCGTCGACGACCCGGTTCTGCGGAGTCAGGCATTCGGTCTGACGTTCCCGGCACCTCTCGGCCTCGCCGCAGGATTCGACAAGGACGCCACCGGCGTCGACGCCTGGGGCCCGTTGGGATTCGGTTTCGCCGAGGTCGGAACAGTGACGGCCCAGGCTCAGCCCGGTAACCCCGCGCCGCGTCTCTTCCGTCTTCCGGCCGACCGCGCTCTGATCAACCGGATGGGCTTCAACAACCACGGCGCTGGTCACGCGGCGAATTTCCTGCGACAGCGCCGCGTCACGGTGCCGATCGGTGCCAACATCGGCAAGACCAAGATCGTCGAAGCCGCCGACGCCGCTGCCGACTACACCGCCAGCGCGCAGCTTCTGGGTCCGCTGGCCGACTTCATGGTCGTGAATGTCAGCTCGCCGAACACACCTGGACTCCGTGATCTGCAGGCCGTCGAATCACTGCGCCCGATCCTGCAGGCCGTGCTCGACACCGTCAGCGTGCCGGTACTGGTGAAGATCGCGCCCGACCTCTCGGACGAGGACGTCGACGCGGTCGCCGATCTGGCAATCGAACTCGGACTTGCCGGAATCGTCGCGACCAACACCACGATCCGTCGCGACGGTTTGAAGACCCCGGACGCCGAGGTAGCTGCACTCGGCGCAGGCGGGCTGTCCGGTGCACCGGTCGCCGAGCGCTCACTCGAAGTACTTCGGCGCCTGTACGCCCGAGTGGGCGACAAGATGACCATCATCTCGGTCGGCGGTATCGAGACGGCCGATCAGGCGTGGGAACGGATCCTCGCCGGCGCGACGCTGGTGCAGGGATACACCGGCTTCATCTACGGCGGACCGTTCTGGGCTCGCAGCATCCACAAGGGGATAGCCAAGCGGGTCCGCGCAGCGGGTTTCTCGTCGATCGCCCAGGCTGTGGGAGCTGAGAACCCTCGCTAGAGAGTGCTGTGCGCCTTTATTAACCGCCCGCGGTTAATAAAGGCGCACAGCAAAGTGACTATTCGACCTCGAACGTCCCGGTCAAGGTTGCACGCGCAATCGCGTGATGGAACACGTTGAAACCGAGGAACGCCGGCGACGAGTCAGGGGTGACTCCGTCGAGTGTCTCCACGTCGAGGGCATGCACCGCGACGATGTAGCGATGCGGACCGTGCCCGGGAGGCGGGCCTGCACCGATGAAACCGAACCCACCACCGTCGTGGCGGAGGGTGACGGTTCCGGCGGGCAGGACATCGCTGTCCGCCGCGCCGGCACCGGCGGGGAGCTCGGTGACGGAAGCGGGGATGTTCGCCACGGCCCAGTGCCAGAACCCCGACGCAGTCGGTGCGTCCGGATCGAACACCGTCACGACGAAGCTCTTCGTCTCGGCCGGAAAGCCGGACCACGAGAGCTGCGGTGAGATGTCTTCGCCACCGGGGACACCGAAGGCTCCACTGGCCTGAGCAAGCTTCAGCGGCTGGCCCGCAGTGATGTCGTCACTGGTCAGCTCGAAACTCGGCAACTTTGGCAATGGTTCGTACGGATCGTGCGCCATGCGAATCCTTTCTGTGACAAGAGAGCTCGATGTGCGTCGAGCTCACGGATCTATCTACGTGCTCGTCAGGAATTGAGCAGGAAATGTTCCAGAACACGTGTCCCGAACAGTAGTGCGTCCACCGGAACTCGCTCGTCGACGCCGTGGAACAGCGCGCTGAAATCCAGCTCGGGCGGCAACTGCAACGGCGCGAAGCCGAAGCAGCGAATGCCCAGTTTCGCGAATGCCTTCGCGTCGGTTCCGCCGGAGAGCATGTACGGAACTGTGCGAGCCTCCGGATCGTGGGCGAGGATCGCCTCGTTCATGGCGTCTACGAGGTGGCCGTCGAACGTTGTTTCGTACGAATCCAGCTTGGTGATCCACTCGCGGGTCACGTCGGGACCGATCAGTTGGTCCACCGTGCGCTCGAATTCGGCCTGCCGTCCCGGCAGCACGCGGCAGTCGAAGACCGCCTCGGCAGTCTGCGGAATGACGTTCGCCTTGTATCCGGCCTTGAGCATCGTCGGGTTCGCCGTGTCACGGAACGTCGCCCCGATGATGTTGGCGATCGTCCCCAACTTCGCGAGAGTCCCGTCGATGTCGGGTGATCCCGGATCGAAGTCCAATCCGGTCTCCTCGCCGACGGCGGTCAGGAACTCCGCGACCGAATCAGAGATCACGATCGGGAACTGGTGGGCAGCAAGCCTCGAGACCGCGCCGGCGAGTGTCGCGACCGCGTTGTCGTCGTGGAGGAAGGAGCCGTGCCCGGCGCGTCCCTTGGCAGTCAGACGCATCCAACCTAGGCCCTTTTCCGCAGTCTCCACGAGGTAGAGCCGGCGGTCGGTTCCGTCAGGCCGCGGAACCGTCAGCGAGAAACCGCCGACCTCACCCACGGCCTCGGTCACTCCCTCGAACAGATCCGGGCGGTGCTCGACCAGCCACTGGCATCCGTACTTTCCGCCAGCTTCCTCGTCCGCCACGAAGGCGAACACCAGATCACGCGGCGGTACGACGCCTTCCGCCTTGAACTGTCTGGCGAGGGCCAGGATCATCCCGACCATGTCCTTCATGTCCACGGCGCCGCGCCCCCAGACGTAACCGTCCTGGACGGTGCCGGCAAAGGGATGGACGCTCCAGTCGGCGGGCTCGGCCGGAACTACGTCGAGGTGACCGTGAAGCATCAACGCACCACGACCAGACTCGGCTCCCTTCAAACGAGCAAAGACATTTCCTCGGCCGGGTGCTCCGGACTCGACGTATTCCGTCTCGTAACCGACTTCTTGAAGCTGCGCGGCAACCCACTCCGCGCACGCACGCTCGCCTTTGGTGGTTTCGAGTTCTCCCGTGTTCGAGGTGTCGAAGCGGATGAGGGAACTGACCAGTTCGACTACTTCTGCTTCGGCTCTGCTCGGATTCGGATTATTCGGGGTTGTGGTCATTCCACTTTCCTACCATCGAATCAAACGACGCGGGCGACCGGAATGCCCCGCAACCTGGCGATTTGGGGCAGCTCACCTAATCGGATACTCTTTCCCAGCACCGAGAAATCGGGGCCGAGTCCGAGTGGCGGAATGGCAGACGCGCTAGCTTGAGGTGCTAGTGTCCTATTAACGGACGTGGGGGTTCAAGTCCCCCCTCGGACACTCGAATACAGCAGAAAGATCCCAGCCTGATCAGGTTGGGGTCTTTTTGCTGTGCGCCTTTATTAACCCCCGGCGGTTAATAAAGGCGCACAGCAGTGGGGCGATTTGGGACCTGGGGATGGCATCGGATACTCTTTCCCAGCACCGAGAAATCGGGGCCGAGTCCGAGTGGCGGAATGGCAGACGCGCTAGCTTGAGGTGCTAGTGTCCTATTAACGGACGTGGGGGTTCAAGTCCCCCCTCGGACACTCTGTGTTGAGACAGACAGGAAAAGCTCCGGTTCATCGAACCGGAGCTTTTCTCGTAATTGGCGAAGTTCCCGCACCAGGGAACAGTCCGCGCGAGCGGCGATCGAGATGGAACAGAAGTTCGAAGTGGATACAGACACCAAGAAGTCGGATGCACTGCAGGCAGATTCGCTGGAAACAGCCGATTCAGAATCTGCTCGAGCCGAACTCACCGGACTCGACCCCGCGGAACTCGAAATCTGCCTGAAGGTCCTTTCCGAAGCCGCCGAACTCGACGACGAGCATCCCGATTCGATCACCATGCAGCGCGCTGTCGGCCATCTGTTCAAGCGACTCAAGAAGAAGCGTCGCCTCGCCTCGCGCGCAGCCGTCAACGAAGCCGACCGCCAAGTGGTCGCTGCGACTGCCACCGGTTCACCCGATCGCATCGACGACGAGACCGCAGGCATTCCGATCAAGTCGAACACCGCCGGCGCCTCCGCCGGAACGCTCATCAAGGCGCGGCCGTGCTACATCTGCAAGCAGCGCTACACCGCAGTCGACGCCTTCTACCACCAACTGTGCCCCGATTGCGCTGCCACCAGCCGCAGCAAACGTGATGCCAGCACTGATCTCACCGGCCGACGCGCACTTCTGACCGGCGGCCGCGCGAAGATCGGCATGTACATCGCGTTGCGCCTGCTGCGTGACGGCGCACATCTGACCATCACGACGCGATTCCCCAACGACGCGATCCGCCGATTCAAAGCGATGGAAGACAGCAACGACTGGATTCACCGTCTGCGCATCGTCGGCATCGACCTCCGCGACCCCGCCCAGGTTGTTGCACTCGCGGATTCCGTTGCCGCACAGGGTCCACTCGACATCCTCATCAACAACGCCGCGCAAACCGTCCGACGCTCCCCCGGTGCCTACGGCGCTCTGGTCGACGCCGAGTCCGGTGCGCTGCCCGCCGGTGAACTCCCTGATGTCCTGACCTTCGGCAAGACGAGCGACGCTCACCCCGCGGCTCTGGCCGGATCGCTGTCGGACGTCGCAAGCATCACCTCCGGAAATCTGTCCGCCGACGCGGTCAGTTCACTCGCACTCGTCGCCAAGTCGGCGTCACCCGATCGCATCGAGCAGGGCATCGCCATCGACGCGGGCGGGCTGCTGCCCGACCTCGCGCACACCAACAGCTGGGTTCAGACCGTCGAAGAGGTCGATCCGATCGAGCTTCTCGAAGTCCAGCTCTGCAACTCGGTCGCGCCCTTCATCCTCGTTTCACGCTTGCGCCCGTCGATGGCCGCGGCAGCTGCACGACGCAAGTACGTCGTGAATGTCTCCGCCATGGAAGGCCAGTTCAGCCGCGCATACAAGGGCCCTGGCCACCCGCATACCAACATGGCCAAGGCAGCACTGAACATGCTGACCCGCACCAGCTCCAAGGAAATGCTCGACGACGGCATCCTCATGACCGCCGTCGACACCGGTTGGATCACCGACGAACGCCCGCACTTCACCAAGATGCGGTTGGCCGATGAAGGTTTTCACGCACCACTCGACCTCGTCGACGGTGCCGCCCGCGTCTACGACCCCATCGTTCAGGGTGAACTGGGCGTCGACCTGCACGGCTGCTTCCTCAAGGATTACAAACCCTCGCCGTGGTGATCGGCAGCACGCCGCATTCGTGATGGGCGGCACCTAGGCGCCCCGATGTGGCGATCTCGTCACCCCCAAACCCCCGTGTCGAGTAGCTCATTTCAGGTAGAGCACGGCATTGCAGGCGATAATGGAGTGCGTACCTGCTCACCGACTCGGAGGAACCATGACGATCGCCGTCGTACACAAGGACAGCCCGGAAGGCCGTGCCGCAATCGTGGCCGCTGCACGGGAATCCGTGGGTCGAAGCGAGGAACTGCTGGTTCTGCACGTCCTGGACGACGTCAACATCGGAGGCACGGTCAACCTCGGAGACACCGAGGACGATCGGGCCGCTCTTCGCGGCGAGATCCAGTCAGCGCTCGACGCCGGTGGATTCTCGGAGACGAAGTGGGATCTGCGCACCACCGAGCACGACGGCGATCCGGTTACCGCGCTCGTCGACCTGGTCCACGACGCGGGTGTCGATCTCCTGATCGTCGGAACACGCCGGATGTCCCCCATCGGCAAGTTCCTCCTCGAACGCCCGCTGCAGCGTCTCCTGCTCGAAGTGGAGGCTCCGATCCTCGTCGTCAAGGAGCCCTTCCCCGCCGAGTGACCTCGGTCACATCACTTTCGGGTGCTCGTTTGTAGGCTGGCTCCATGACTGGAACCTCGCCCGCCCGAGAACTCGACATCATCGTCTACGGAGCGAGCGGCTTCGTCGGAAAGCTACTCGCCGACTACCTCGTCAAACATGCTCCCGAAGGCACAAAAATCGGCCTCGGTGGCCGCTCCCTCGAGAAGTTGGCAGCCACTCGCGCCGATCTGGGTACCGCCGCGGCCGATCTCCCCCTGATCATTGCCGACGCCGACGACGCCACCGCATTGAAGGCGCTCGCCCAGCGAAGCCGGGTCGTCGCCACCACGGTCGGCCCGTATGCCAAGTACGGCCACGCCCTCGTTCACGAATGCGCCTCCGCCGGAACTCATTACGTCGACCTCACCGGTGAGGTGCTGTTCCACCGCGAGAGCATCGACGCCAACCATGAGCTGGCGGTCTCGACCGGCGCAAAGATCGTCCATTCCTGCGGATTCGATTCCATCCCTTCCGATCTCGGAGTTCACGTCCTCCACGAGAAGGTCACTGCCGACGGCGCCGGTGAGCTCACCGACACAACGCTGGTGGTCACGGCGCTGCGCGGCGGCGTGAGCGGTGGCACGATCGATTCGCTTCGCAATCAGATCGACGTGTCGAAAGACGATGCGCGCCTGCGGAAACTCGCGGCCTCGCCGTATTCACTTAGCCCCGATCGTGACCGGGAGCCTGACCTCGGACGACAGAGCGACGTGAGCGTGGTCGACGGCAAGAAGATCGATCCTTCACTGAAGGGGTGGAAGGCACCGTTCGTGATGGCGTCGTACAACACACGAGTCGTCCGTCGCAGCAATGCGCTCCGAGAGTGGGCGTACGGCAAGAAGTTCAAGTACAGCGAGGTGATGAGTGTCGGCTCTTCGGTGGTGTCACCGGTGATTGCGGGCGGCGTGGCGGTCGGCCTCGGTGCGCTGGTCGCCGGACTCGCCCTTCCCCCGACGCGCTTCCTTCTCGACAAGGTATTGCCGGCTCCCGGTGAAGGTCCGAGCGAGAGCACCCAGAAGAAGGGCCACTTCACGCTCGACGTGTTCACCACGACCACGACCGGCGCCCGATACACCTCACGAGTGAAGGCGAAGGGCGACCCGGGATACAGCGCGACGGCGGTAATGCTCGGCGAATCTGCGTTGTCGTTGGCGAAGGACCAAAAGGCTCTTCCCCCGGGCACCGGCGTTTTGACTCCAGCGACAGCGCTCGGCGACGTCCTGGTCGAGCGTCTACGCGCGGCTGGTTTCGAGATTTCCGCGCGCAAACTCTAGACAGAACGAATTTCACTTGATCGTTTCAGCTCTTCGCGCCCGATTATCGCAGCTCAGGGCGCGGACAGCGGTGGGAATACTCCCAGGTAACATTGATGTTGGTTCATGGCATCCATATGTGATGCTCCGCTTTCGGAAAAGTGAGGCTATTCATGACTGAGCGCGTTCAGGTCGGCAGTCTTCAGGTTGCCAAGGTTCTCTACGACTTCGTGGTCGAGGAGGCTCTTCCCGGCACCGGTGTAGACGCCGAAACGTTCTGGGCCGGCGCCGACAAGGTCATCACCGAGCTCGCACCGAAGAACCGCGACTTGCTTGCCAAGCGTGACGATCTGCAGGCTCAGATCGATCAGTGGCATCGCGATCACGCCGGCGCTCCCATCGACGCCGCTGCATACAAGGCGTTCCTGCAGGAAATCGGCTACCTCCTGCCGACGCCTGCCGAATTCTCGGTCACCACCGCGAACGTCGACACCGAGATCACCTCGACGGCCGGCCCGCAGTTGGTCGTGCCGATCCTCAACGCGCGCTTCGCACTCAACGCGTCCAACGCCCGCTGGGGTTCGTTGTACGACGCGCTGTACGGCACCAACGCCATCTCCGAGGAGAACGGCGCCGAGAGGGGTTCCGGCTACAACAAGGTCCGCGGCGACAAGGTCATCGCCTGGGCGCGTGAATTCCTCGATGCGGCAGCACCTCTCGCGTCGGGATCGCATGCAGATTCAACCAAGTACGTTGTCGACGGCAGTGAACTGAAGATCACGTTGGCAGACGGTACTGTCACCACGCTCGCCCAGCCGGAGAAGTTCGTCGGCTACCTCGGCGAGAAGGACGCACCGACGAGCATCCTGCTGCTGAACAACGGATTGCACGCCGAGATCCAGATCGACGCCTCGTCCCCGATCGGCAGCACCGACGCCGCCGGCGTCAAGGACGTCGTTCTCGAATCCGCCGTCACCACGATCATGGACTTCGAGGACTCGGTCGCCGCTGTCGACGCCGACGACAAGGTTGTCGGCTACCGAAACTGGTTGGGTCTCAACCGCGGTGACTTGTCCGAGGAGATCAAGAAGGGCGCCAAGTCCTTCACCCGCACGCTCAACGGCGACCGTAAGTACACCGCAGTCGACGGCAGCGAACTCAGCCTGCACGGTCGTTCGCTCCTGTTCGTCCGCAACGTCGGTCACCTCATGACCAACCCCGCGATCCTCGACGCCGACGGCAACGAGGTCCCCGAGGGCATCCTCGACGCCTTGATCACCAGTGCCTGTGCAGTGCACGGCCTCTCGATCAGTGACGCCAACGGACCGCTCGACAACAGCCGCACCGGCTCGATCTACATCGTCAAGCCCAAGCAGCACGGTCCCGAGGAAGTTGCCTTCACCACCGAACTGTTCGGCCGTGTCGAGCAGGTCCTCGGGCTTCCGGAGAACACGCTCAAGGTCGGCATCATGGACGAGGAGCGTCGTACGACGGTCAACCTCGCTGCCTGCATCAAGGAAGCCGTCGACCGCGTGGTGTTCATCAACACCGGCTTCCTCGACCGCACCGGCGACGAGATCCACACCTCCATGGAAGCCGGCGCGATGGTGCGCAAGGCCGAGATGAAGAAGCAGAAGTGGATCGGTGCGTACGAGGACTGGAACGTCGACACCGGTCTGGCCTGCGGTCTGCAGGGCAAGGCTCAGATCGGCAAGGGCATGTGGGCCATGACCGAGTTGATGGCAGACATGCTCGAGCAGAAGATCGGTCACCCCAAGGCCGGCGCCAACACCGCATGGGTACCTTCGCCGACCGGCGCAACGCTGCACGCGACGCACTACCACCGCGTCGACGTGTTCGCTGTTCAGGACAGCCTGAAGGGAAAGCCGCGTGCGAGCGTCGACGACATCCTGACCATCCCGCTCGCTCCCAGCACCGACTGGACGGACGCGGAGAAGAAGGAAGAGCTCGACAACAACTGCCAGTCCATCCTCGGCTACGTGGTCCGTTGGATCGACGCGGGCGTCGGTTGCTCCAAGGTTCCCGACATCCACGATGTCGCGCTCATGGAGGATCGCGCCACGCTGCGCATCTCGAGCCAGCTACTCGCCAACTGGCTGCGTCACGGCATCGTCAGCGAGAGCGACGTTGTCAGTGCACTCGAGCGCATGGCCCCGGTTGTCGACCGTCAGAACGAGGGCGACGCCGAGTACCGCAACATGGCACCTGATTTCGATTCCAACATCGCGTTCCAGGCTGCCAAGGAACTCATCCTCGAAGGCGCGAAGCAGCCCAGCGGATACACGGAGCCGATCCTGCATCGCCGCCGCCGCGAGTACAAGGCCGCCAACGCCTGATTTCACCTTCTTCGAACTCGAAGCTGAACCCGAACAGCCTCGGCACCGCTCCCGGTGTCGAGGCTGTTCGCGTAGGCCCCGAAGTTTCGTCACTAGACTGGCCGAGGACACAGTCCGTTCAACAGACATTCTTCGAGTGACCAAGGTAGGGCAAGGTACGTGGGCGAACATCGCGGCGGGTCAGGCGCCAGAGGTATCAGTAAGGGGCCGATTCTCGTCGTCGTGCTGATCGTCTTGATCGTGGCAGGCTTCTTCGGATGGAAGGCCCTCAGCAACCGGATCGACGATCAGGGACAGCAGGCAGCCGGTACGTGCGTCGAGGGCAACAAGACACTCGACGTCACCGCGGATCCGTCCATAGCCCCACAGGTCGAGGAACTGGCGAAGCGGTACACCCAGACCTCGCCGGTGGTGCGTGATCACTGCATCGCCGTCGTGGTGCACGGTGCGCCGTCCGCGTCGGTCTCGACGGCACTCGAAGCCGGTCCGGCGGCCCCCTGGGACGACGCAGCATTGGGACCGCGTCCCTCCCTGTGGATCCCGACGAGTTCGTTCGAACTCGCGCCACTGTCGGGCAAGGCCGTGATCAACGGTGATCCTCGCTCGCTCGCGAGTTCCCCGATCGTTCTGGCAGCCGGTCCCGAGACCGCGGCAGCATTGGCCGGCGCAGCATCGAGTTGGAAGTCTTTGCCTTCCGATCTGACGGTCGCCCTGCCGGTCGGAAGTACCGAAACCTCGATGGCTGCACAGGCGATCGCTGCCGACGTCGCCGATGCGGGTGCCGGTCCGGTCACGACGGATCAGGCGAAGTCCGCTCAGGTCAACGCTGCGCTCAGTGCACGGGCGTTGCAGTTCCAATCCTTGCCGACTCCCCCCTCGTCCACTGCCGAAGCCCTCGGAGCACTGAGCGCCGGAACACCGGATTCGGTGAAAGCCGTTCCGGCCACGGAACAGTCGATAGCGCAGAGCGCGAACGCGGCGATGACGACGTACTCCCCCGCCGGCGCAACGCCAGTCGCGGACTATCCGGCGGTCATCGTCTCGGGCAGCGGGATCGACGAAACCGCGTCGCGCGCAGCGGCACAGTTTGCCGATTTCATGCGTGAGCCGAATCAGTCACAGTTGTTCGTCGGCGCCGGTTTCCGGGTCGAGGGCCAAGACCTTCCCGATCTCGGGGCGGTGTCCCCGGCCAAGATCTCGTCCACGTTGAAACCGGCTTCGGCGGAGACCGCAGCGGCGCTCGGTGACATAGTCGCCAACCCGGTCTCGCCGCGTAGTGCCACCATCCTGATGGACACGTCGGCGTCGATGGGTACCGACGACGGTGGCACTACCCGCTTGGCGAACGTTGCCTCGGCGGTGAATACCCAATTGGGTCGCAGCCCTGACGCTTCGGACATCGGCCTTCGCGAGTTCAGCACGGGCACCGACGGAAAACCGTCCGAGCGCATCCTGGTTCCGGGCGGTTCACTGTCCGAGCCGAATCGGCGTGCCACGATCACCGATTTCCTCAACGGGCTTCGGGCCGGCGGAAAGACCTCCAAATACCCGGCGCTTGCCAGCTCCTACAAAGCCGCCGTGGACGGTTTCGACGCGGGGCGAGTCAACTCGGTGCTGCTGATCACCTCGAGTACGCCTGACGAATCCACCACGACGCGAGCCGAACTGCTCAGCGCGATCGCCGCTGCGGGCAATCCGTCGCGTCCGGTACAGGTCGACGTGATCGTCGTCGGTGCGGGCGACGACGTCTCCACACTCCAAGACGTCTCGGATCGGACGGGCGGCACATTGGTTCGGGTCGATTCGACGTCCGACCCCGCTCTCGCGGCCGCAGTGACCAAGATGCTGTCCTGATGGGGCGCGTCGCGGTTTTTGCAGTCCTTCTCGCCCTTCTGACCTGGTTCCTGCATCGCCGACTCGTTCGCGCCACCGGCATCCCGAGGCGATGGGCTCGTCTCGCCGACACTGCGCTTGTCGTCTTGGCGGTCTCGACGCTCATCGGGGTCGGCAGCGGCGAAGTCTTTCCGACATCGTGGGCGCGACCGATCGGATTTGTCGGATGGGTCTGGCTGGCTTCGTGGCTGTATCTGATTCCCGGACTGCTCGTGATCGGCCTGTTCGCCGGGATCGGTCGACTACGTGCACGCCACACGGATACCACGACCGAAGTCGACCCAGCCAAGCGTCGTACGTTGCAGTTGGCTACGGCAGCAGTCACTCTCGCGGCGATCGGCACCGCCGGCTACGGCGTCTACGAGGCGTCGGGCCCCAAGATTTCCCGCGTCCGCGTGCCGCTCGCTCGCCTACCTGAGGGCTTCAACGGATACCGGATCGCCTTGATCACCGACCTGCACGTGGGACCGGCCCGCGGGGTCGACTTCACCCGCAAGGTGGTCGATATCGTGAACTCGCAGAATGTCGATCTGATCGCGATCGGCGGCGACCTCGTGGACGGAACCGTCGCGAAAGTTGCTCCCGATCTTGCTCCGCTCGCCGATCTTCGGGCGCCCGACGGAATCTTCGGAGTCAGCGGAAACCACGAGTTCTACGCCGACGACGGCGGCAAATGGCTCGACGTGTGGGAGACATTGGGGATCACCACACTTCGCAACAGCCGCACCTCGATCCAGCATGGCGGCGATACCATCGACATCGTGGGCATCCACGACTACACGTCGCCGGCCCCGTACGAGCCGAACCTGACTGCCGCGCTCGCAGGTCGCGATCCGAATACTTTCGCCTTGCTTCTCGCGCACGAACCGCGTCAAGCGATCGAGGCATCCGAGATGGGTATCGATCTGCAACTGTCCGGGCACACTCACGGCGGTCAGATGTGGCCGCTGCGGTATCTCGTTCCGCTGCAGCAGCCTTCGGTGCAAGGCTTGGACAGGGTCGGAAACACAGTGCTGTACACGACGCGTGGCGCCGGGGCTTGGGGTCCGCCGGTACGCGTCGGCGCCCCGCCGGAGATCACTGTTCTCGAACTCGTACACGAGAGGTGATGATCTCCGGCGGGCACACGCCTTAGTTGCCTGCGAACGCTTCGATCGGCGGGCACGAGCAGACCAGGTTGCGGTCGCCATGTGCACCGTCGATACGACGCACGGACGGCCACACCTTCGGGCGAGCCTTGCCACGCGGGAAGACGGCGATCTCACGCGAGTACGGGTGATCCCACTGCGCTGCAATGCTTCCCGCAGTGTGGGGAGCACCGCGTAGCGGGTTGTCCTCCACCGTCCACTCGCCCGCTCCGACGCGATCGATTTCGCCGCGAATGGCGATCATCGCCTCGCAGAACTCGTCGATCTCTTCGAGGTTCTCGCTCTCGGTGGGCTCGACCATCAGTGTGCCGACCACGGGGAAGCTCATGGTCGGTGCATGGAAACCGTAGTCGGCCAGACGCTTTGCGACGTCGTCGACGGTGACGCCGGTGTCCTTGGTCAACCCACGGAGGTCGAGGATGCACTCGTGCGCGACCATGCCGTTCTCGCCGGTGTAGAGAACCGGGAAGTACTCGTCGAGTCGACGCGCGATGTAGTTGGCCGACGCGATGGCGGTCAGGCTGGCGCGGCGCAGGCCCGCAGCACCCATCATCCGGATGTAGGTCCAGGTGATGGGCAGAATGGACGCACTGCCGTACGGCGCTGCCGAGATCGTTCCTCCACCACCGAGTTCGGGGGCCATCGGGTGTCCGGGCAAAAACGGCGTCAAGTGTGAGCGCACACCGATCGGGCCGACGCCGGGTCCGCCGCCGCCGTGCGGGATGCAGAAGGTCTTGTGCAGATTCAGGTGGCTGACGTCGCCGCCGAATCGGCCCGGACGGGCAAGGCCGACAAGCGCATTGAGGTTGGCGCCGTCGACGTACACCTGGCCACCGGCGTCGTGTACCGCTGCGCAGATGTCGGCGATCTCGTGCTCGTAGACACCGTGCGTTGAAGGGTAGGTGATCATGATCGCGGCGAGACGCTCGGCGTGATCGGCGATCTTCGCGCGCAGATCGTCGACGTCGACGTCACCGTTGGGACGGCAGGCGACAACCTCGACGCGCATCCCGGCCATGACGGCAGAAGCCGCGTTGGTGCCGTGAGCGCTCGACGGGATGAGGCAGGTGTCGCGGTGGTCGTCGCCCCGGCTGAGGTGGTAGTTGCGGATCGCGAGCAGGCCCGCGTATTCCCCCTGGCTGCCGGCGTTGGGTTGCAGGCTGACGTTGTCGTAGCCGGTGACCGCGACCAGCCAGTCTTCGAGATCCTTGATGATCTTCAGCAGACCGGGCGCATCCGATGTCGGCGCGAACGGATGGATCGCGTTGAACGCGGGCCAGGTGATGGATTCCATCTCGGCGGTCGCATTAAGCTTCATGGTGCACGAACCCAGCGGGATCATGCTGCGATCGAGGGCGATGTCCTTGTCGGACAGCGCGCGCAGGTAGCGAAGCATCGCCGTTTCCGTACGGTAACGGGTGAAGGCTTCGTGCTGCAGGTAGTCGGAGGTGCGCTCCTGAGCAGCCGGAACCGAATTGCCCTCGGCTTCGATGGCGACAACAGCATCCTTGATCCCGAACGCGTCGAGCACGGCAAGGACGTGGTCGGCGGTCGTGGCCTCGTCGCAGGAGATACCGACATGATCGGCATCGACCAGACGCAGGTTGATCCCGGATTCCCTGGCCGCAGCGACGACGTCGGCCGCCTTGCCCGGAACCTGAGCGAGCACGGTGTCGAAGAACGAATCGTGGACAACGGTCACGCCGCCTTCGCGCAGGCCGTTTGCCAACGCGTGTGCGCGGGCAGCGACGCGCAACGCAATCGCCTTGAGTCCCTCGGCGCCGTGGTAGCTCGCGTACATCGCAGCGAGGATGGCGAGGAGCACCTGAGCGGTACAGATGTTGGACGTCGCCTTCTCGCGGCGAATGTGCTGCTCACGTGTCTGCAGCGCCAGGCGGTATGCCTTGTCTCCGTCGGCGTCGATGGAGACGCCGACCAAGCGGCCGGGCAGCTGACGCGCATGCTTGGAGTGCACGGCCAGGTAACCGGCGTGCGGTCCGCCGTACCCCATGGGAACACCGAAACGCTGGGTGGTTCCGAAGCACGCATCCGCGCCGAGCTCACCGGGTGAGGTGATGAGCGTCATCGCGAGGAGGTCTGCGCCGACGGCAACCAGTGCGCCGCGCTCGTGAGCTTCCGCGATGATCGAGGTGTAATCGACGACTCGTCCCGAGGCACCTGGGATCTGGGCGATGACGCCGAAGAAGTCACCTTCCGGAAGACCAGCGGTGAGGTCCGCAGAGACGATCTCGATGCCGAGCGGCACGGCGCGAGTCTCGATGACGGCGAGGGTCTGCGGGTAGAGATCGGCGTCGACGACAAATCGTGGGGACTTGCTGCGGTTCGCGCGGCGCAGGAGCGTCATGGCTTCGGCAGCGGCGGTGGCCTCGTCGAGCATCGACGAGTTTGCCAGTTCCATGCCGGAGAGATCGGCGACCATGGTCTGGAAGTTGAGGAGGGCTTCGAGACGGCCCTGGCTGATCTCCGGCTGATACGGGGTGTACGCGGTGTACCAGGCCGGGTTCTCGATGATGTTGCGCAACAACACCGGCGGCGTCAACGTGTCGAAGTAGCCGAGGCCGATCATCGACGTCGCGACGGTGTTCTGGGCTGCGAGTGCAGTAAGTTCGGCAAGTGCCTCGTGCTCTCCGACCGGAAGCGGCAGAGCGTCGAGTCCGGCAGCGATGCCGTTCGGGGCAGCGTCGAGGATGACGGAGGGAACGGCCTTGGTTGCCAGTTCGTCGAGTGAATCGACCCCGACGAGTTCGAGGATGCGCGCGAGTTCCGCGGCGTTCGGACCGACATGGCGGTCGGCAAATATACGGCTTGCAGCGTCGATCACGACAACTCCCAGACAGATCGGAGGATCAGGACACACACCGAACTGCGGTGTGTTCCTCCCCCTCTGTCGCATGCTCGATTCCCGAGCGCCTGAGAGATTCGGTAGTGATCCGCCGAAGGCGGAAGCCACAGCCTTTCCCCGTCGGCGGGTGGGTTGTCCCACCGCTTTCCAGAGGCGTCGGAGCCCGTACGGTCCTTGGTGCCTGAGAGATTGACGGGGAGGTATTGCTCCTTCGGCGCCCTGATCCCGCTCACGACTGACCTTTGAGACAAAGACTGAAACAAAGACAAGTTCGGTGAATCGGTATCCGAGGCTCTCCCGTACGCCGGCGACGCAGGCCCAGTCTAGTTGACCGAAACGCCTACCTGCACCGTGGCATCCTCCAAAGAGATGTGACGTACGTTATCCGGTTTTGCGGCTGGCGCGATTCTTGCGTCGCGAAGCCAACTCGTCTTCCGGGTTGGGATCACTTTCGCCGCCGTCGGCCCGCTCGGCGGGGAAGTCGGCGATCGTTCCGGTGAGTTCACGCATCGCGCCACTGACTGCGATGCCGAATACGCCCTGCCCACCCTGGAGGAGGTCGACGACCTCTTCGGGGGACGTGCATTCGTACACGGTGGTGCCGTCGGAGAACAGAGTGATGTTGGCAAGATCGCGGACGCCACGCTTACGGAGGTGATCGACGGCAACGCGGATGTTCTGCAGTGAGATGCCGGTATCGAGCAGACGCTTCACGATCTTCAGAACGAGAATGTCCTTGAAGGAGTACAGACGTTGGCTTCCGGATCCGGCAGCGCCACGGATCGACGGAACAACCAACGACGTCCGTGCCCAGTAGTCGAGTTGGCGGTACGTGATCCCGGCGATCTGGCAGGCACTGGGTACTCGATATCCGACGAGGTCGTCGGGGATGGAATCGTCCGGGAACAGGCCCGGCTGCAGCTCTTCGGAAGACATTTCTGCAGTCGCGGCACTACCGGCTATGCCCGTCCCGCGCTCATTCGACTGTTCTTCCACTGCCGTCTCCCTCTCGCTTCGCCATCATGTAACCAACCTGTGCTATCAGCAGTCACGAGAATCCCGTGCCGACCGAACTTTCAGATGTGAATCCAAGGCAGGTAATTCCATGAGTGGACTTACCCAGAGTACGCCTCGATCGACAAGGCGAGAAGATCTCCACCGCACGCAACGGTAAGTCCAGGAGGGTGCATGGTCAACGCAACACGCCGACCGAGACTCAACCTCTACTTGAGAGTTGAAGACTAAAGTCCGCAACCAGTCAATTCAGGCTAACCATCAGTGGCTTTGAAATCGTCCGGCGAGATGGTGTCGAGGAATTCCTTGAACTTCTCGACCTCGTCTTCGCGCTCGTCGGGAATGACCAGACCGGCCTCGGCGAGAACAGCCTCCGACGCGAAGATCGGAACGCCGATGCGCAGGGCCAATGCAATCGAGTCCGACGGACGTGCCGAGACAGTGGTCTGCTCGTCGAAGACGAGATCCGCGTAGAAAGTGCCCTCTTGCAGGTCCACGATCCGAACTTCCTTGAGGCTCCGACCGAAAGATTCGATCAAGATCTTGATCAGGTCGTGAGTCAGCGGCCGCGCCGGCTCGACTCCCTGTTGTTCGAGAACAATCGCGGTAGCTTCGGTTTGCCCGATCCAGATCGGCAGGTACCGATCGCCGTCGGACTCTCGCAGCAACAGGACCGGCTGATTCTGAGGCTGCTCGACACGAACTCCGATCACACGCATTTCGCCCATCGAGCTTGCCTCCAACCTGACGTGATCCAGCCGACCGACTCCGATGCGGTCGTACTGAAATTCTATTCGAGTGTGCCCCGCTGATCGAGGAACTCAGCGATCGAGACTTCCCCGAACTGCCGATTTGACCAGACACGTGTGCAAAGTCAGTGACAGAGCGGCCAGCTCCCGCACCATTTCCTCGGCACGATCACGTGCTCCGGCGTCACGACCCTTGGCAACCGGTCCGGCGATCTGAGTCACCAGCCCCGCTTCGCGATCAGCAGCCAACTTGAACGCCCGCAGATGGCGAACCTCCAAGCCGTACTCGGACATCGCCTTAGCGGTGCGCGCCAACGTCACGGCATCCTCGTCGAAGAATCCCGCCGCGCCGGGAACGACCAAACCGGTGCGGATCAGATCGGTCAGAAACCGATCGTCGATGTCAGCGCGCGCGAGAAGATCCTGACGACCGACTCGAACTTCGCGATCGACCCGGAACGCCTCGGGTGAGACATCGCCCGTAGCGATCGACAGGACGCGAGCACGACGAGGCGCAGGAACTTCTGCACTCACCGTCGCTGCGCCACTGTCGATCGCTTCGAGTTGTTCTTTGATCACTTTGAGCGGCAGGTACTGATCGCGTTGAGCGGTCAGCACGAAGCGAAGACGCTCGCAGTCCTCGACAGAGAATCTGCGGTATCCCGACGGTGTCCGTTGCGGGCTGATCAAGCCCTCGGACTCGAGGAAACGGATCTTCGAAATCGTCACGTCGGGAAAATCTGGACGCAACCGATCCAGCACGGAACCAATCGACATTCCGGGCTGGCTCTGCTGCCGCACTGCCGTCATTAGCTACCCGCACCTGCTGACGACTCGCCGACCTGCGAACCGCCGGCACGAGGGCCGGTGAGGAACACCAGACGGAACTTGCCGATCTGAACCTCGTCACCATTCGCGAGAACTGCCGAATCGACAGGCTCACGGTTGACGTAGGTGCCGTTGAGGCTTCCGACGTCGACGACGTGGAAATCTGCATCTTCCTGACGGAACTCGGCGTGACGACGGCTGACGGTCACGTCGTCCAGGAAGATGTCGCTGTCCGGGTGTCGACCTGCCGACGTCGTCGGCTGATCGAGCAAGAAGCGGGATCCTGCATTCGGTCCCCGCTTGACCACCAGAAGTGCGGCTCCGGCGGGAAGGCCTTCCACGCCCGAAACCGGCTGCTCGGCGGCCGGTGCTGCAGAGGAGGTGTTGTCGAGCTCATTGAGGAAGTCCGCGCGGAAAACCGAAGTGGTCTCCGCCGGCGACTCCCCATAGCCCGCGTCGTTACCGTTCTCGCTCACTGTTTCTCCTCCTGGGTCAATCATCCAGATCATGAATCACTGGACTACGCAGTGCACTTTCTTCACGAGCATCTTTCACAGTCACGTTCGATACGGCCCTGCGCCCCGACTCGGCACATGCGTACCTAACGACCGTACCCTGCGCAGACCGCCGTGTGCAGCGAGACAGGCCGCGACACAACACGAGTTGGCCGGTCCACGCGCAGGTTTTCTACTCGGACGTGAGTCCCTTGTATGCCTCCGCGTCCAGAGTTGCCGCGAGTGCGGCGTCGAGTGTGGCCTCGTCGGCAACCTCGAGTTCGACCAACCAACCCGTGTCGTACGGGTCGGTGTTGACGAGGTCGGGCTGTCCGTCCAATTCACCGTTCGCTGCAAGAACTTTCGCAGTGAACGGAGCAAAGATGTCGGAGACGCTCTTGGTCGACTCGACCTCACCGAGCGATTCACCGGCGGTCACGTCTTCGTCGACAGCGGGAAGCTGGACGAACACGACGTCACCGAGCTGCGACTGAGCAAAGTCGGTGATACCGACTCGAACTGAGGTCGGGCCGGTTCGCTTCACCCACTCGTGCTCCGCGGTGTAGCGCAGATCGGTAGGTGTATCGAGCTCACTCACAGTGGCTTCCTTTCACAGGCCGTCCGAAAGTCGGACGCAAAAAGATCAATTTCCGGGTTGAGCGTATTGGCGCGGATTCAATTGTCGCAAGACGGAGATCGTGACCTGCTGCGATTGCTCGACGGACGACGTTCCGCCATTGCGTGCGACATTGTCGAAGACGCCTCCGGGAATGTTCAACGCTGCCGCCAATGTCGGCGGATCTCCGATCGCGGTCACAGTGTACGGCTGCTCGATCCGGGTTCCGTCCAATTCGATCTCGCCGCCGCGCCCACTCACCCACGAGTTCACGCCGATACGAATGGGTTCGCCGTTCGCACCTACGATCGAGATGGCTTCGGCACCGGCAGCACGCAGTTCCTGGATGAGATCGAGAATCACTTCCGATCCGACGCCGCCCGCCGGATCTGTCAGGGTCATCGTCACACCCGGTCCAGTGGCCGGAGCGGTCCCCACTTGAATGGAGAGTGAGGTCAGCCGCGCCCGCGCCTCGTCCAGCGCTGCTCCCGTGTTGCCACCGGCTTCCAAAGTGGCAAGCGATTCCTGAAGATTCGCGACTTCCTGCCTCAGCGCGGCTTCGCGCCGATTCAAATTGTCGAGAACCACCAGGAGGTCGGCAGGGCGCGCGGCGTCGAGTGAATCTCCGGCCACTGTGCTGCGTACCTGTGTGGCAATCGCAACGCCGAGCACGCCCAACAGCACAGCAGCGAGGATTGCGAAGACGACGTTGGTGCGGTGTTTGGACGGTGAACGCAACTCGTGACGACCTTCACCCGCAGTGGTGACGGGAGGTTCTTCTTCCGGTTCGGTCGTGGAATGTTCCGCCATGACTCACGCTCCGAACAGTCGGCGTCGCAATGCCGCTGCGTTGCCGAAGATCCGGATACCCAACACGACGACGATCGCCGTCGAGAGTTGAGTACCGACACCCAACTGATCACCGAGCCAGACGATCAACGACGCGACGAGCACGTTGAAGACGAAGGAAACCACGAACACCTTCGCGTCGAAGATTTCGTCCAGATACGCGCGTAGTCCACCGAAGACGGCGTCGAGCGCCGCAACGACAGCGATCGGAAGATAGGGCTGGATCACGTCGGGCACCTGCGGGCTGAAAACTACGCCCAGGACGATGCCGACGACCAGTGCTGCGAGTCCGTACAGGGCGGAACCGGCCTTCATCGAACTCCTTCTGTCACTTGGGTTCTGTGGGTTCTGTTGCCACTCGGACGGCGCGAGGCGCCGCAGGCGGCAGAGTCAACGAATCGTCTTCGGCCACCGCGAAACCGACTCCGTACAGTTGCGAGACGCTAGACATTCTCACGTAGGCGTCGCTGACGACGAATTTCCGCTGCAGTGCTCGCGTGTCTCCGATCGCCTCGACGAGGTACGGGGAGAAAACAGGTTGGTTGTCGACGAGCATCGCGCCGCCCGCCTGACGAATGGTCACCGTCGGCCCGATTCGCACGCCGCCGACGGCGATCGCCTCCGCTCCCCCAGCCCACAGGGCGTTTACGACGGTCTGCAGATCGCGATCGAGGACAACTGTCTTACCGCCGACACTCCGTTGCGACGCATCCGAGAGGTTTGGGCGTCCGGCCGGGTCCGTCAACGTCACCACCAGTCCCTCCCCGTGAACAGCTTCGGCTCCTGCGCCGGATTCGACCGCTCGCAGTTGGTCGAGGACGGCGCTGCCGCGTGCATCGCCTTCGAGCGCCACGCCGCGCGCTGCGTCGACGGCGCCGCCGAGTGAATCGCGGGACGCGGCCAGTGAATCGATTCGATCCTCCGCATCACGGACCTTCGCCACCAACTCGCTTCGAACCTCTTCGGTGCCGGTCACCTGCTTCGTCGCCTGAACAGCCGAGACCGTGACGATGAACCCGATCAACAGTGCGCCGAGGGCCAGCCACGGCCCCGTCTTCGAGGATCTGTTCTTGGTGTGCTCGTGCTGGCGTTCGAATGCAGTTGCCTCGTAGCCCGGGTCGAGATGTTCGGTCATGAGTGACCGAAGCAGCGACGGTACCGGGTTACGACGGACGTCCTCCCCGGTCGACTTCATCGGGGCACGACCTCGTGGGTTCGCGCAACGTCAACGGCCTTGAGCACGTAGATCGCGGCAGTCCACACGTACAGGACGGTTCCCCAGATCAGGAAAGCGAAACCGAAGGCATGGGTGAACGGTCCGATGGCCCAGTCTCCGTGCCCGGCAAGAATCAACGGCAGCGCGAACATCAGTAGGAAGGTCGCAGCCTTGCCGAGATAAACCACCTCGGGCGGTGGCAGGCCACGCCTGCGGTAGATCGGCAGCGTCAACGCAAGCAGAAGATCACGGCCGATGAGTATCGCTGCGACCCACCAGGGAATGAAATCGCGGGCGACGAAGGTGACCAGTGTCGTCACGACGTACAGACGATCGACCAGCGGGTCGAGAAGCGCTCCCAGACGCGAGGTCTGTCCGAGCACTCTGGCCAGCTTGCCGTCGAGCCAGTCGGTGAACCCGCTGAGCATCAGCAGCGCCAATGCCCAGCCGTCCGAGTGCGTGACGAGCAGCAGGTAGGCGAACAGTGGCAGAGCGAGTAGACGCACGATACTGAGCACGTTGGGAACAGTGAGAATCCGATCCGTGGGGATCGGTTCTTGTTCGCCAGAGTTCACTGCACACACCTCGCGTCGTTCGATTGCCGTGCGGCCAGCTTTCCACAGCACGACGGACTATTCGCCGAGGCGCCGTAGCCTGAACTGTCCCGAGCGTGTCGAGCTGCCCTTATCTCCAGGCGAACACCGGCTGCTCGAGCTTGTCGAGCTGCCCTTATCTCCAGGCGAACACCGGCTGCTCGAGCTTGTCGATGCGCGTGTGCCGTCCGTTCAGCACTTCGCGGAACTGATAGATGACGGCTCCGGTCGGCGCATGGATCAGGCTCGTTCGGAACGGCCATTGGATCACCGGGTTCGGTGACTCCTCGATGGTGACGAAGCGCGAGTCCACGTCGAGCTCCTCCGACGTGACGGCATACACCTGGGCCACCTCGTCGGGATTGGGTACCAGTCCCCCGATGTCCTCGCCCGACCACATGACGAACGGCCGGATCACGAATCCCGAACGAGTGACGTAGTCGTCGAGCCGGCCGATGATCTTCGACTCGGGAACGTCGACACCCAGCTCCTCGGAAAGTTCCCGAACCGCTGCCTGTTCGGACGACTCGCCCGGGTCGACGCTTCCGCCCGGCAACGCGAATTGACCGGGGTGGGCGCGCATCTTGCTCGGCCGCTTCGTCACCGGGAACACTGGTGTTCCGTCCGCAGTCCGCATGACGACGATGACCACCGACGCCGAGCGCCTTCCGTCCAATTCGACCGACCGAGGTTCGAAAGCGGCAAGTGAGGCGACCACGTGGTCCCGATTCAGTAAATCTCCGTTCACCATGGCTCGACAGTAGCGCCACGAGACTGAGACCCTCAGCCAGTCTGGTCCATTTTGGCCGCTTCGCCTGATTATCGGTCTGTATTCCTGTCATGCTGAACAGGCAGAATCCACCGTGCGGCATGGCGAGAAGAGAACCTCGATGGCTGAGCAGTCCCAGACCCCCACCCCGCAGACCGACCAGAGCGCGCCGGGCGCGTCGAATCGGGCCTCTCGCTTTGCCTCCGACACGCTGAGCGTCCTGCGGCGTGTGCCGTTCACCGCGAGCGTAGTGCTCACCATCACCGTCGTCGGGATCGCGACCGGCGCCCTGTGGAATCACGTCCGTACCTACTCGTGGTTCGACGACATCGCCTACGGAGTTCCTGCCTTGCAGGAAGGCAAGTGGTGGACTCTCGTCACGGGGTGGTTCTTCGGATTGACGCCGGGTCAGTATGTTTCGATCATCGTCGTTTTTGCCTTCGCGGTCGGCTGGTGCGAATGGCGCCTGGGAACCAAGAACGCGGCCATCGTCACGATCAGCGGTCAGTTGGCGGGCGAACTCGGTGCATCGCTCCTCCTCTGGGCGGGCAGCCACACCGACTGGGATTGGGCTCGCAACCTCGCCACCCACCGCGACGTCGGCGTGACCACCGCAATCATCGCCGCACTCGCCGCGACCACAGCAACACTCCGCTCGCCCTGGCGAATGCGAGTCCGCGCCATTCTGTGTGCGTACATTGCGATCGCGTTCCTCTTCGAAGGCCGCCTCGCCGACGTGCAGCACCTCATCGCGGTCGCGATATTCCTGCCGGTGGGCGAGAAGTTCTTCGGCGACGGAGAGCGCGGGTTCATCCCCCGAACGCGACGCGAGATCCGCCTGCTCGGATTCATCGGCCTGCTCCTGATCGGCGTGGTCGAGATCGCCGTCTGGCTGTTCCCCGGAAGCGGACCGTTCGGGCCGACGGAAGCCGAAACCGGTTCGGGCTGGACGGCATTGATCGACGTGGTCATCGTTGCCCTGATCGCGGACCAGTTGCGACGAGGTCGCCGCTGGGCCTGGTGGGTTGCCGTGGTGTTCGGTTCACTGACGGTCTTGGCCACCGCCCTCGTCCTCGTCTCGGTCATCTTCTTCGACTACGAGAGCGCCGGCGCCGTCACGGTCGGTACCGCGCTGCTCTGGCTTCTCGAACTCATCTTGTTGATCAAGGGCCGCCACGCTTTTCACGTACCGATGCGGCGCAAGATTCGAGGCGGGCCGTTGTCCGGGAACGATCCGCGCGCCGCCGCTCGGGAACTGCTCAAACGACACGGCGGCGGAACCATGTCGTGGATGACGACGTGGGACGGCAACAGTTACTACTTCGGCGAGTCGGGTGAGAGCGTCGTTGCATTCCAACGGCATGTCGGTGTCGTCGTGGTCCTGGCCGATCCGATAGCGAGCCCCGACCGACTTGCCGCAGCGGTCGACGAATTCACGACGATGTCCGAAGCCAACGGCCTCACTCCCTGCTTGTTCTCCGTGGGGAAGGAGACAGCCGACGCCGCCACCCGGCGTGGCTGGCGCACCGTTCAGGTCGCCGAAGACACGATCGTCGACCTACCAGAACTGCAGTTCACCGGTAAATCCTGGCAGGACATCCGCTCGGCGCTCAACAAGGCCAAGAAGGACGACATCACCTTCCGGATGACAACATTGGCCGACGAGCCGTTCTCCGTATTGGCTCAGGTGCGCGCCATCTCCGAGGAATGGGTGGGCGACAAGGGGCTACCCGAGATGGGGTTCACCCTCGGAAGCGTCGAGGAGGCGCTCGACCGCGACGTCCGGGTCGGCTTGGCCGTCGACCCGACCGGAAGCATTCACGGCGTCACCTCGTGGTTGCCGGTGTACGGCGAAGGCGGCGTGGTTCAGGGTTGGACACTCGACGTCATGCGTCGACGTCCCGACGGGTTCCGTCCGGTGGTCGAGTTCCTCATCGCATCGTCGGCCCTCGAGTTCAAAGAACAAGGTGCCCAATTCGTCTCACTGTCCGGAGCACCGCTCGCCCGCAGCGACGACGGCGCCGACGCCGCATCGATGGACCGCCTGCTGGACATGCTCGGAGCCGCGATGGAACCGCTCTACGGCTTCCGGTCTCTTCACGCGTTCAAGAAGAAGTTCAAGCCGAGGTACGAACCCGTTTTCCTGTGTTTCCGCGACGAGGCCGACCTGCCTCGGATCGGAATCGCACTGACGCGTGCCTACCTGCCCGACGCAACGGCTCCTCAGCTGATCAAGCTCGCCACCAGCAAGAGTTGACGCCGTGCGGTCCTGGTTCGAGCACACGGTCGTCGACACCGGCAGGCTCCCGCTGTTCTTCCTCCTACTCGCCTTTGTCCTGACGTTCCTGTTCATCCGCTTCAGCGTCCGGATGATCCGGGCCGAGGTCTCGTGGTGGCCAGGCAATGTCACGCCCGGTGGAATGCACATCCACCACATGGTTTTCGGTTTGATGATGATGCTCGTGTCCGGCTTCGCCTTCATCGCTCTGGCCGACTATCACACCCCGATCGCCAATTGTGTTCTCGCGTCGGTGTTCGGTATCGGCAGCGCGTTGGTCCTCGACGAGTACGCGCTCGTGTTGCATCTGCGCGATGTCTACTGGGCCGAGGAGGGTCGCTCGTCCATCGACGCGGTGTTCGTTGCCATCGCGATCTCGTTCCTTTTCCTTCTCGGGGTCCACCCGATCGGGTTCGCGGGAGAGTTCGACCCGTACGAGCAGGACCGTAGCCTGGCGACGTTGATCGGCGTTGTCGTCGCGATCGTCATCCAACTCGGACTCGCCGTGATCACGTTGATGAAGGGCAAACTCTGGACCGGCTTGATCGGGCTGTTCTTCACCCCACTTCTGTTGATCGGAGCAATTCGGTTGAGTCGCCCGGGTGCCCCGTGGGCGCGCTCGCGTTACCGCGACAAGCCCGCCAAGATGAGCCGGGCAGTGGCCCGTGAACAGCGTTATCGCGAGCCGATGATCCACGCGAAGATCTACGTTCAGGAAACGGTGTCGGGAAGTTTCGGTTCCACTCCCCCGCCCCCACCACCGCTCCCCGTCGTCGACACCGCAACCCCCACGTCGAAGGTCGGATTGTCGCGGCGGCTCTCGGACAGAATTCGCTGGCGTCGAACTCGCCGACGACTACGAACAGTCCCCGTCTGGCGTCTCCCCGTGATCCTCGTCGTCCTGTCCGTCGTCACCGCGAACATCCTCGTCGGGATCGACGGAGATCTCGTCAGCGACGGCGACGTCGGTACCATTTCCGAGGGCGTCGACGCCGGGGCCACCGCGACGCTGCTCAGCGTCATCGCCGGCGGGATGATCACTCTCACCGGTCTGGTGTTCACCGCCATCACCCTCGCAATGCAGTTCGGCGCCTCGCAGATTTCGGTGCGGGTGGTCCCGATGCTCGCGCAGCAGCGGGTGATGCGGTGGTCGATCGGCATGTTTCTGGCCACGTTCGTCTTCTCCTTGATCATTGCGCTCGATCTGGCGCTCGATTCGGAGAATTCCTCACCGACCATCTCCACGGCGATCGCACTGCTTCTGGCATTGGCCAGTGCGATCCTGTTCATCGCGTTGGTGGCGAAGGTCGGGTCGATTCTCAATTCCAGTCGGTTGCTGCGTTGGATAGCGGCCCAGGGCCGGAGCGCGACGATTCGTGCCTATCCGCTGTACGAGGACCTGCCCTCTGGCGCACCGAAACCCAGTCAGCCGCTCCCCCTACCCCAACCGCGCGAGTCCGAGAACTCCGAGAGCGCCGACGCACTGGTGATTCGCCTGCGCCACCTCTCACCCGACGGCCGGATTCTGCTGGCGATCGATCTCGCACGACTGCAGCGGTTGGCCGGCCGCTGGGACGTCTCGGTCGAAGTCGTCCCCAGCATCGGCGAGTTCGTCGCCCAGAACGCGCCCCTCTTCGAGGTACGCGGACCCTCGCTGAAGGTACGCCCGGACACCTTGATGTCGTGCTTGATCTTCGGTGACACGCACAGCCCGGTCGTCAGCCCCGGTGCAGCGCTTCAGTCGATCGTGGACATCGCGCTCAAGGCACTGTCACCCGCCATCAACGACCCGGGCCGAGCCGTCCAGGCTCTCGACCACATCGAAGATCTTCTGGTACTTCTCGCCCCGCGGGTCCGCTTCGACACATCAACCTCGGATCTCACGCTGATCAGAGGGCAGCAACGCACCTGGACCGATTACGTGTCCGTCGCCACCGACGAGATCCGGCACTTCAGTACCAATTCCGCGCAGGTCCAGCGCCGTCTACGCGCGGTATTCGCGACCTTGCTCGAAGCCTGCCCGCCGGACCAGCACCCTCCGCTACTCGAGCGCGTCGACGCACTCGATGCGCAATTGACCCGAGAATGGACCGGCGCACTCGACCTTCGGCTCGCGAGTGTGGCGGATCCGCAGGGATTGGGCTCCGAAGCCGGGGCGACCGGAAGAATTCACCCGCTGATCATCGGGTCTTCGGAACTTCCGGACGATCGTTCATCCGGGCAGGCCGAGTCGCGTTCCCAGCCAACCTAATTGACTCGCCAATCCAGCCGACCACACTTGGAAGCTGTGTCCTCCGTCGACCTCGGCGTATTGGACGTCCATCCCTGCGGCTTTTGCGGCTTCGTAGAGCGTTTGAAGACCTGGGCGGTAGTCGTTGTCCTGTTTGCCGACCACGAACACCCCGGCGCTGTCGGGGAACTTCTTCTCCCGGAGCAGATCCTGCGGATTCACTGCCACGAACGCGGCTTCATTGCCGCCGAACGCTGCATCGACCGTCTGCTTGCGATCGCCGAGTGTGGGTTCGATCTGACCGGACAGATCCAGGAACGTCGGATAGACCGCGGGGAAGTTCGTCGCCATCTGGAACGCGCAGGTACCGCCGTAGGAAAGTCCCCCGATCGCCCACTTCCTCGGGTCGGGATCCACCTGGAGGTTCCCGCGCACCCAGTCGGGAACATCGCGCGAAAGGTACGTTGCGACGTTCCCGAGTTGGGAATCGACGCAGAGCGGATTCGCCAGTTCCGACCCGGTCCCGTCAGCAACGACGACAACGGGAGCCAAGCCCGAATGCGCAGCGGCGTAGGTGTCCATGGTCTGGACGAGACGTCCGCCCTGTAGCCAGTCCTCGGGCGCGCCTGGTTGGCCGGCTAGCAGGACCAACACGGGCAACTCCGGTCGCGG
Organism: Rhodococcus sp. RCBS9; assembly: GCF_029457415.1. NCBI lineage: Bacteria > Bacillati > Actinomycetota > Actinomycetes > Mycobacteriales > Nocardiaceae > Rhodococcus > Rhodococcus sp. RCBS9. Next base: position 5,966,315 of record NZ_CP120422.1, read on the forward strand.
GTTGGTGAAATACGCGGGCGGTAGGTAGATCTCGGCGTCGCGGGCGCTGAATCCGGAGACCGTCCCCGCAATCGTGACCGTGCTGACCTTGCCGGTCGACGGCATGTCCGCGGGAGCCTTCCATTGCGAAACCGGTACCGCGCCGTCCTTGCCGTCGTCCAGGTCGGCGAGTGAAACCTTCTCCGCGTCCGAGAGTCCCAGCGCTGTTCCCAACGTCGGATACGACTGGAACTGCAGATTCACGTGAGCCGCGCTCGACACGACCACCAGGAGCACGGAGACCACGGTGAGCACGCGGCCGTCGATCCGCGTCGCCGCAAATACCCGCGAAACGCCCAGCAGCACGCCGAGAATGCCCAACCCGATCCACACGTAGACCGGACGGGCAATCGGATCGGGGAACGGGTGCCACACCTTCTCGATCAGCCAGTACAGCACGAGAGTGATCGCGATTGCCGCGACGATGCAGACCGGAATCGAGATCAGCACGTGACGCCTCGATCTCGAGAAGATCAGCCACAGAAGTGCCAGAATTCCGAGCACCGTCACCACGGGCGGAACCGGGCCCGTGACCAGCGACAGATCCGTGATCGTGTGCACGTCGTCTCCCGTCGCAGCCCTGTTTAGACAATATCCAAGAACAGGACATTTCGGAGCTGATGGCGTCAGATCACTGCGTTCGACGCCTGGGCACGTAGGTCTCGGGCCAGGTGATCCCGACGCTCGAGAACAAGCCTCCGCAGCGACGCGGGCGCCTCAGCATTGGCCTGGATCCAGGAATCGACAGCAGAGGTGTCTTCAGCTGCCGGGAAGAGCCCGTTCACCAACCGTCGCGCGATCTCGATGCTGCGTTCGGACCACCACTTCCCCAGGGACGAGAAGTACTCGACCGCATATCCCTCGATCAACGACGGGTCTGTGCCCGAACGGAATCCGGCGATCGTCGCATCCAGGCGGTCGTTCGAGAGTGAGGCATCGGTGGTCGCCGACGCCCAGGCAGCCGCCTTGGTCTCGGCATCGGGAATCGACGCCGCGGCGCGGACGTACGCCGTTCGACCCGCTGACGTGCTGTCCTTGCTCAGCTCACCGTCGAAGTCGCTCACACTCGCATGGCCGGTCGCCGACAGGGCGATCCACAATGCCCACCGCAGATCAGGATCGAGAGCCAGTCCGACCGGCCCCGGGCAGGTGCCGTCGAGTATCGACCGCACCTCGTCGGCGCGAGCATCGTTGACCGCTGCAGCGGCCGACAGAGCCCGTGCCCATGCCAGCTGTCTTCCGGACTCCGGTTCGGCTTCGAACACCGCCTTCCAGGTCGTTTCCAACCAGCCTGCACTGACATTGGGCCGCAAACTTTTCGGAACGTAGTGAAGAACCGCGTATTGGGCATCGGTCAGGATCGAGCTGAGAATCGCAAGATCTGTCTCCGCGGGAGCGAATCGTTCCACCATGTCGAGGTACCGGAACACCGAGAGCTGCGCATCACGCACCGAGTTCCACAGCGACGACCAGATCACCCCGCGCGCAAGCGGATCGCTCACGCGGTCCAGGGATGCCTCGACAGTGGACAGAGATTCCGCGTCCAATCGCACCTTGGCGTAGGTGAGGTCTTCGTCGTTGAGCAGTGTGAGTGCTCCGGGCGGAAGGTCGACCGACGTGCGTGATTCGGTGATGTCGAGTTCGACGCGTTCGGTGCGAACAAGGTCTCCGGACTCGTTGTAGTCGTAGATTCCGACTGCGAGCCGATGCGGCCTCGGGTCCGTCTGGACCAGGTCTGTTCCGTCGAGCGACAGCGTGGACACTCCGGTGGTCTGCAACCAGATTCGGGCCCATTCGCGCACATCACGTCCGGAAGTCTCCGTGAGCACGTCGAGCAGATCAACCAGCGTGGTGTTCCCGAAGGCGTGGGCCTTGAAGTACCGTCGTGCCGCTTCGAAGAACGCGTCACGGCCGACGAACGCCACAAGTTGTTTGAGGACACTGGCGCCCTTGGCGTAGGTGATTCCGTCGAAGTTCAGCTTCGCAGCTTCGAGATCGACGATGTCGGCGACGATGGGATGAGTCGTCGGCAGCTGATCTTGGAGGTACGCCCACGCTTTTCGCTTGATGGCGAATGCCACCCAGGCATCGGTGAAGCGAGTGGCTTCGGCGCTGACCAGCGATCCCATGAAATCGGCAAAAGATTCCTTGAGCCACAGGTCGTCCCACCAGACCATGGTCACGAGATCGCCGAACCACATGTGCGCCATTTCGTGCAGGATCGTGTTGGCGCGGCGCTGATGCTGCTCGTCGGTTGCGGAGCCGCGGAACACGTATGCCTCGGTGAAGGTCACCAGTCCCGGGTTCTCCATGGCGCCGAGGTTGTACTCGGGGACAAAGATCTGGTCGTACTTGCCGAACGGATACGGATAGTCGAAGTACTCGGCGTAGAAGTCCAACCCCTGACGGGTGATGTCGAAAACGTTGTCTGCATCGAGGTGTGGAGCCAACGACGCCCGGCACAGCGCACCCAACTCGACAGTGAGTTCGCCGCGACTCCACGACGACGCCACGCGGTGATACGGCCCGGCCGCGATCGCGGTGATGTAGGTCGAGATCGGCAGCGTCGGGGCGAAAGTGACGCGTTGTGCACCGTCCACGGAGAGAGTCTGGGTCGCGGGCTGATTCGACAGGACTTCCCAGCCGTCAGGTGCTGTCACCTCGAATGTGAAGGGCGCCTTGAGGTCCGGCTGCTCGAAGCAGGCGAAAACACGCCTGGCATCGGCAGGCTCGTATTGCGTGTACAGATACGTCTGATCGTCAGCGTCGTCGACAAATCGGTGCAGCCCTTCGCCCGAACGGCTGTAGTGGCCGTGAGCTGCCACCCGAACGACGTTCGATCCGCCGAGTCCGCGCAGCCCGATCCGGGATCCGTCGTACTCCACCGGAATCGACGCACCGTCGACGTCCACGGAATCGACTGCAGCACCGATGAAATCGAGCCACGTGGACTCCACCGAGGACGTCAGATCAATTGTCGTGACCGTCGAAAAGGTCTTCACGGCGGAGTCGACCGCCGATCGCAGATCCAACTCCACCCGGTAACCGGCGACGGAGATGGCTCGAGATCGTTCGGCGACTTCGCTTCGATTCAGGTTCGCAGTACTCACGCACTCGATCCTGCCAGGCCGCGCGCGGCGATGTGAGCCGCCGTGCGCCTATCCCTTGAACGCGCCCTGCCAGACGGTGTCGAACGGCGTGTGTGCCGAGACGCGGCCTTCGATGCCCGCCGTGACGAACTTCTTTGCCAGAGCGACGGCTTCTCCCACGTCGGCGCCTTTTGCCAGCTCCGCGGTCACTGCGGCGGCCAGCGTGCAACCGGCACCCGAGACGCGCTCTTCGCCGACCTTGGGGGCGGAGAGAACAGTCACGTCGGTCCCGTCGAACAACACGTCGACGGCGTCGCCACCGGCGAGTTCGACACCGCCCTTTGCGAGCACGTACTTGGGTCCGAGATCATGGATACGACGTGCGGCCTCGATGAGGTCGTCGACGCTTTCGATGCTGTCCATTCCGGCGAGGGTGCGTGCCTCGAACAGGTTGGGTGTGACGACGGTGGCGAGCGGGAGGATCGAATCACGAAGTGCTGTATCAGTATCGAGAGCCGCGCCGGGCTCCTGGCCCTTGCAGATCAGGACCGGGTCGAGGACGACGTGGCGCCAGGACTGCCGACGCAGGCCCTCTGCCACAACCTCGATGGTGGCGGGCGTGCCCAACATGCCGATCTTGACGACGTCCAGATCGTGAGCCGCAGTGGCAGCCTCGATCTGATCAGCGATCACGTCAGGAGCGATCGGTACGAAGCGATGACCCCAGTTGTTCTTGGGATCGAACGAGACGATACATGTGGTGGTCGCTACGCCGTAGACGTCCAATGCCTGAAACGTCTTCAGGTCGACCTGCAGGCCGGCACCGCCAGTCGCTTCGGACCCAGCGATGACATAGGCGAGGTCAACCACAGCACAATCTCCTTCTTCGGACTTTCGAAACGTGCGTGGATGGCCACGAACGCGGGACCCAGTTTATCAACCGTTCCGACGTCTGGTTTTCGGCTATGCGGGCACCGGAGTTCCCCACGCGACGTCGTTGTCCTCGTATCCGAACGGCGGACCGACGAACTCGCCGCCGCAGGTGATCAGCGCGAGGGTTTCGGGTCCGTCGAGGCTGTTCAATCGCTCGACCGGCAGCTCGCCGTCCTTGCCGTAGTGATCGACCGCATCGATACGGTAGTTCCAGGTCTGTCCCCCGGCGCCCGCCACGGTCACGACCGAGCCGATTTCCAGTGTCGAGAACTTCTTTCCGAAACCGTCACCCTGATAGATGTCGTTGACGTGTCCGGTGATCACCACAGTGCCCGCGCCGGAGCCGGGAAATGCCGAATCTGCCCACCATCCGATCTCACTGACATCCTCGGGCGGAATGAGCGAGCCGTCCGTCGTCGTCTTGATCGGCAGGATGTCAGCGGTGCTGTTGCCTGTGCGCAGCGTGGTCGGGACATCCGGACCGTCGACCACCGCGCGAATCTCTGGCGGCAAATCTTGTTGGCCGGTCGCGAGGACGCGGGTCGGCGAGTCACCGTCGTCGGAACATCCGCCGATCAAGAGCATTGTCGCCACTACTGCAGCGGCCCACGTTCGGCTGGCCGTGGATCCAGGTGCCGCTGTCACGGACGAGAAGTCGGGCCGGACGGAATCTGGGAAATTGGTACTCGGTTTCCGACGTCACGACCGGGAAGTGCGTCACCGGAATCCCCAACGTTGCCACCGGAACCGTCACCACCGCTGCCGTTTCCGCCACCGCTTCCATTCCCCCCGCCGCCGGGGCCGGGGCACTCACCTCCCGGATCGGTGGTGTCGCCTGCCAAGACAATCTTGACTGCCGAGAGGTTGACCGTCTGGTTCTGCGCGACTTGTCCAGGAGTTGTGACGTCGAAGGCGAGCTTGGCACGTACGGGGATGACCGAACCGTCGTCGGCATCGGTGACCGTTGATCCTGAGCGACCGAGATCTTGGGTCAACGTCATTCTGGAGATCAAATCCTGATCTCCGGTCAAGCCGGCGCCGTCGATCCGAAGGGTCCCTCGGACGGGACTTCCGTGGGCTCTGATCGTCACCGATGCGCGAAACTCGAGGATGTCTCCCGGCACTGTCCGCCACGCCTCGATCGAGTTGATTTTCGTTCCAGGCGATCCAGTCGAGATGTCGTACCAACCGTCGATCACGGCCGGATCGAGTGACATCGAATTTTCGTTGATTTCCGAGTTGCACGCGCGGGTGAGCGAAACGGGGGCAGCCGATCCCACTGCGGGGAGTGCTGTCGACACAACGGTCGCCAAGACGAAGGCCGTCGCGGTGATGCCCGCGGTACGCCTGCCGAAGATCGTCATTCTCTCGCTACCTTTTTTCCGCGGACCGTAGCTTCCGGTCAATTCAGTCAAAATACCAGTACAGCTGGACAAATAGGTCGAATTCCGTGCCGAATTCCTCTTGTTTTCTGTGAACTTCGGTTACGAGCAATTTCTCCGCACACGCGTTCCGGCAAGGGGTACATCGGATCAACAGGGGTCAGAAGTTACATTTCGCCCGCACATCGGAGCAGATCGCACTGATTTCTCACCGCATTGGACAGGTATTTCCGTTTCATAGCGGTCAGCCGGTGGAACAACGATCACTACAACGAGCGTGCCGGGCACGTGTCCGGTCGCCCCCCACCGAATCAAGGGAAACCGTCATGTCGGATACAACATCAGTCAAGCAGGGTTTCGCGGTAGGAACATCGATCGGGGCAGCCGTCATCTTGGTGACGGTCGGCATCGTGCAGTTCTTCCAAGGACTCGCTGCCGTCGCCGAAAACGAAGTGTTCGTAGTCGGGATCGACTACGTCTATCAGTTCGACCTGACGACGTGGGGTTGGATCCATCTCGTGTTGGGCGCGCTCGTCGCTCTCGTCGGGCTTGCACTGTTCACCGGAGCGGCCTGGGCGCGGGTGTCGGCAGTGGTGATCTGCGCGATCTCGATCATCGCGAACTTCTTGTGGCTGCCGTACTACCCCTGGTGGTCGACTCTCATCATCGCGCTGAACATCGTCGTGATCTGGGCTGTGTCGACATGGAAGCCCACCCAGACGACGCACGCCGCTGCGCATGCACCGTCAACGCCGACTCGATCTGCTTGAGTTGAAAGTATGTGTAGGTGGATGGCGTATTCCGGAGAGCCGATACTGGCCCATGACTTGCTGTTCAGGCCACAGCACTCGCTGATCGACCAGAGCCTGCATTCTCAACTCGGGGCCACGACGACAAATGGCGACGGCTTCGGAATCGGCTGGTACGGGGAAGGCCCCCAACCGGCAGTTTTCAAGAGCATCGAACCCGCGTGGAACGACTCGAACCTGCGCGAAGTCACCTCCCAATTGCGCACCCCTCTGCTGTTCGCTCACATCCGCGCCTCGACGGGAACTGCAGTGCAGCGCAGCAACTGCCACCCGTTCCGGCACCGGCGGTGGTTGTGGATGCACAACGGTTCACTACACGGATTCCACGACATGAAACGGGAATTGGTGACTGCCATTGATCCGTCGCTCTTTCCGGATCTCGAAGGATCGACGGACTCGGAAACCTTGTTCTTCCTCGCGCTGACGTTCGGCCTGACCGACGATCCGTTCGAAGGTGTCGCAAGGGCCGTCGGATTCGTCGAGCACACGGCCCGCTCGCAGGGAATCGACAATCCGGTTCAGATGACCGTCGCCACGTCGGATGGCATCTCCACCTGGATCTTTCGCTATTCCAGCGAGCACCAGTCGAGGTCGTTGTTCTTCTCCACCGAGATTTCCACGTTGCGCAAGCTCCATCCTGAGGTGGATGCCCTGCACCATCTGAGTGAGGAGACCCGAATCGTCGTCTCCGAGCCTCTACGTGACCTTCCCGGCGCCTGGAACGAGGTTCCCGAATCCGCCGCAGGCGTCATCCGGCCCGGACGGGACGAGATGCGGACCTTTGTGCCGATCCCACCAGCCTGAGTGGGTCATGAAACCAGGCATAGCTATGAAATAGCTTGCATTCGAAGCGCTTTCACGAAAACTGAGAAAACGGAAACTCGGCATACTAGTCACGCGAGAGGATGAGCCGGAACGCCAAGCGAGCCTTCTCCGTATCCGGAGTGCCACCGGTGAGCAAATCGTTGTAGATGAACGACTCACCCACGCGAACCAGCAGATATGCCATGTCCTCGACGGGCAGGTCGGGCCGAATCTGCTCTGGTATTTCAGCTTCGATCAGCCTTCGCACGGATTCGACCATCGTGCCCTGAATCGGCCCCAGTCCAGTTGTGAGTATGCACAACGCCTTTTGCGGTTCCCGAGTCAAATACGTCCGGAAGAATTCGGTCTCGATTGTCGCCCGTGCATGGTAAGTGAGGACGTCGACAACCCTTGACGCTCCGCTTCCACCGCACTCCTCGAGGCCCATTCGCCACGTTCGGCGCGCCAGCGAATCGAGCACGTCACCGGTAATTGTGTCGCGATTCCCTGCACGCCGGAACAAGGTGGTCCGATCCACCCCCAACTCGGTGGCCAAAGCGTTCACATCGAGCGGTTTTCCGGCTGCGAACTGTCGTCGGGCGGCACTCAACGCTTCCGCGCGGATGTCACGTGTCTCGGCCATGGAGTGAATGTATCGCTGACGACGTGCTGGTCGGTAGCCGGAGGCGATCAGACGGCGCCATCGACGGCAATCGTTGCAACATTCATTGACTTTGTTGCAGGTGAGTGTTTATGGTTCCCCGGTACGTGATTCCAGTCACAACAGTTCAGTTGTTTACGGAGGAATGCGATGAACGATCACACGTGGACGACCCGACGATGAGCCCACTTCTGCAAGTACGAGACCTCACGGTTGACATTGGGACAGAATCGATTTCGAACAGACTCCTCGACCGAGTGAGCTTCGAGTTGGGGTCGGGCGAAATCACCGGCCTCGTAGGAGAGAGCGGGAGCGGAAAGACACTGACCGGACTCGCTCTGCTCGGTCTCTTGCCCCGTACGGCAACAACCAGCGGAAGCATCCGTTTGGAAGGACAGGAACTTGTGGGTCGGCCCGCCGCCGAGTTGAGGAAAATACGCGGTCGCGACGTCAGTATGGTCTTCCAGGACCCGAGTTCGGCTCTCAACCCCTCCGTCAGCATCGGTCGCCAGATCGTCGATGTGTTGAAGGCCCACCGCGACATCACGAAAGTCGATGCGGAGGACGTGGCTACAGATCTTCTCCACCAGGTCGGACTGGCCGACCCGAGCAGAACCTTGAAGTCGTACGGGTACGAGCTTTCCGGCGGGATGTGTCAGCGGGTGATGATCGCGATGGCCCTGGCATGCGGTCCGAAGTTGCTGATCGCGGACGAACCGACAACAGCGCTCGACGTCACCATCCAAGCTCAGATTGTCGATCTCCTTCGAGAACTGGCCGAACAGCGCGATCTTGCCGTGTTGTTGATCAGTCACGACCTCGCGGTTGTCGCCGAGGTCGCGGATCGAGTCATCACCATGTTTCGCGGCGAGATCGTCGACGTCGCGCCACGAGACGTGCTGCTTCGGCGGCCCGCGCATCCCTACACGTTCAGCCTTCTCGAGGCGGCACGCTCGACATTCGAAGAAGTCTCCTCCCAATCACCCAAGGCGCGAGGCGATTTCACCAGCAAAGCCCCTGCTGACGGCGTGGGTTGCCGATACGTCGCCCGGTGCAACTACTCCGAGGAGCTCTGCATATCCGATCATCCACTTCTGATCGGATCACCGGAATCGGCAACAAGATGTCACCGCAGCGACGAACTCGAGTTGCTCGGACTGGTGAGCTGATGAGCAACACCGACGTCATCGTCGACGTTCGGAATCTGGCAGTCGAGTACGGACGCGGACGCAAAGCTCTTCGCGCGGTCGACGACGTCAGCTTCTCCGTACAGAGGGGCGAAACCCTTGCGATAATCGGTGAATCAGGATCGGGAAAATCCTCGACGGCTCACGCTCTCGCGGGTCTGGTGGCTACGGCCGCAGGCTCCATCACTATGAATCTCGACGACCCGGCGTTCGGCAAGGGTGGATCTTCCCATCTCATTTTTCAAAACCCTACGTCGGCCTTGAACAATCGGATGTCCTCATGGGCTTGCGTAGCCGAGCCGATGGCGCCAGGGCGTCTGCGCATCCCACAGTCCTTGCGGCCGAAAGCCGTCGAGCTGTTGCGTAGGGTCGGTCTCGGCGCTGAGCTTGCCGACCGCCTCCCGACCCAGCTCTCCGGTGGCCAACGCCAACGCGTGACCATCGCTCGTGCACTTGCCTCCAAGGCGCCACTGATTCTCTGCGACGAACCTGTTGCCTCCCTGGATGTTTCGCTTCAGGAAGAGGTGTTGCAGCTTCTTGCCGATCTCCGAGAAGAACATGACCTCACGTACATCTTCATTTCGCACGATTTGGGTTCGGTGGCATGGATCGCCGATCGCGTCGCGGTGATGTACCTCGGCCGAATCGTCGAGATCGGACCGGTTGCCACGGTCCTGAGGACTCCATCGCACCCCTACACGCAGGCGCTTCTCGCCGCGGCCCCGCACATCGAACTCGAGCGGCGCAGTCGTCGGAAAGCATTGGTGCGGGGCGAGTTACCCGACCCACGGAATCCACCCTCGGGCTGTCGATTCCGCACCCGCTGCCCGTTTGCGATGGATCGCTGTGCGTCGGAAGCGCCGTCACTTCGCGCGGCCTCGAATTCCGCACACAGCTCCGCCTGCCATCTATCGTCCCCGGCCACATCGATCGGAATCTTCAACCCGCCGCAGTAAATGCGTGCCGCGTCAGTCTCCCCCCTTCCGAGAAGACCAAAGCGAAAGTCCACCATATGAATCCGCGTCTGTCTTTGCGATCCCGATATCCGATCACACGCTTCCAGAATCATGGGAAAAGTGGCCCACGTGTGCTGGTAGCTGCGTTTGCACTTTCTGCTCTTGTGCTCAGCGGCTGTTCGAGCAGCGCCACCGGTACCGCCGGCGATACCGGACCTGCCGATCCGAACGCCGAACTCAAGGTCGCGACATCGCACGTGCCCGCCTCGCTCGACCCGTGTGCGGGAAACATCGGATACGACATCGACTACTTACAGTTGATGTATGCACCACTGATCGATGCGGAACCTGCCACCCAGAAGTTGCGGCCCGGAATCGCCAGCGAGTGGGGCTTCTCCGGACCGGACAACCTGACGTTCGAGATGACGTTGCAGAACGGCTTGACCTTCCACGACGGTACAGCTGTCGATGCAGCAGCCGTCAAGGCAAGCATGGAACACTGCTTGAGTCTCGGAATCGTTTCCGTCCCGACGATCAAGAGCATCGAAGCAACGTCCCCAGATCACGTCACGATCTCGTTGAGTTCACCTACCTCCGGTTTACCAGGCTGGCTCAACGGCAGATTGGGAATGGTGGTCTCCCCCACTGCGCTGGCAGCAGCAGGGGCAGACTTCGCCAACAAGCCTGTAGGCGCAGGGCCGTACACATTCACCAGCGCAGTCCCGAACAGTTCATACACATTCAGTCGATTCGACGATTACAAACCGGCAGGTCCACCCAGCCCCCAGCTCGCCAAGATCCAGATCCAGGTGATCTCCAATCCCACAGCGCTGACAAATGCCCTGACATCGAACGCTGCGGATTTTGCATACGGGCTCACACCGTCGAGTGCTCCGATCCTCGAACGGAATCCCAACCTGAACGTCAGTCACGACCCGAGACTCGGAGTTGCGCTCGTCGTGATCAACAACAAGAACCCTGTGGTTAACGACGTCCGGGTTCGTCTGGCGATGCAGTATGCGCTCGACCGCAAGGCAATTGCGCGAGCCGCGCTGGACAGCTCGGAAGGAACTGCGGCGTTCGGTCAATATCCTCCCGGTTCGCAGTTCTACGACGAGGAAACCGAAGATGCATGGCCGTACGACCCGGAGAAGGCCAAATCGCTGCTAGCGGAGGCGGGGTATCCGAATGGGGTCACCGTGCGCGGACTAGCAGGCAACCTACCGCCGTACTCGACCAACGCGGTCCTTGTCGGAGAACAATGGGAGAAAGTCGGCATCAAGGTCGACTTCGTCGAAATGAGTGGACCTCAGGCGATTACGGAGTTCGTCGCACACAACAGCGCGGACGTCTTCAGCGTGGGATGGCCCACGCGAGCATCCGCACCGCTCAATTTCGAAGCCTCTCTGGGTTCGCGATCGTACTTCCGGCAGAATTCCGTCCCCAACGAGGAGTTGGAGAAGCTGGTCGCACTGCTGAACAACACGTATGACGAAACCGCTCAGCTCGACATCGTCAAACAGATCAATCAAGTCGTGATCAAGTCCGCTGAGTACGTACCGTTGTACTTCACTCCCGACGTGGTCGCCTACACGAAGAACGTCCACGGGGCCGTTCCTGCACTGAACGGCTCCCCCAATCTGACGTACCTCTCGAAGTCATGACGACGACCGTTGTATCGCAAGAGAATTCGTTGGCCCCCGAGCCTGAGAGCGTTCCGACCCGAAACCCTCACCGATCGCCGGTGAATCCTTACATACGGATGATCGGCGTCCGGTTCGCACAGATAATTCCTACCGCGATCATCGCTAGTTTCATAACCTTTGCCCTTATCCGGATAATCCCCGGTGGACCAGCCGAGGCCCTTCTCGGTCCGAACGGCAGCGATGAATCGATCGCCGCACTCAACGAGCGCCTCGGATTGAATCAACCTCTGCTGGTCCAGTACTGGAACTGGGTGGTGTCGGCTCTGCACGGAGATCTGGGAACGTCGCTACAGAACAGCGCCCCCGTCGGCCCACAGATCCTTGCGCGCCTGCCGGCGAGCGCCGAGCTCGTTGTACTCGCACTGTTACTGTCCGCCGTCGTCGCTATACCGCTCGGTGTGTGGACCGCGACGCGGCAGGGACGACGCAGCGATGGTCTGACCCGCACGGTTTCGGGGATCGGACTCGCGGTACCGGACTTCTTCCTCGCTATCGTGCTGGTCGATGTCTTCGCCCTCGGTTTGGGAGTTCTACCGGTGCTCGGCTGGGTTCCTCTCGAGAACAGTGTGATCGACAACCTGAGCCATTTGGTCCTACCAGCAACGGCGCTCGCTGCCGGCGCAGCATCGATTGCGGTTCGGCAGACCAGGGCTGCGATGATCGAGACACTGTCAAGTGACTACGTACGAACTGCGCGTGCGATGGGTATCGACGAGCGGAAGATCGTGTGGCGCTACGCGCTACGAAACATCGTTCCCACGATTGTCACTGTCTATGGATTGCTCGCCGTGGCGATGCTGGGTGCGACGGTCATTCTCGAGCAGATCTTCGTGTTGCCGGGCCTCGGGAGCGCTCTCGTCATTGCGATCGACACGCGAGATTATCCGATGCTTCAAGGCATTGTGTTGCTGTTCGTCGTGATCGTGCTTCTCGTGAACCTCCTGGTCGACGTCGTCAACAACATGATCAGCCCACAATTGAGGAAGGGAACGATCTCGTGAGCCAACTCGCGCTTACCACCGCAGGCGAGACCCGCTCCAAGTGGGCTCTCCCTCGACTGCACCCCGGATTATGGCTCAGCTACTGCTTTCTCGGAACGCTGATAGCGGCGTCCGTCTTGGCCTCGTTCGTGGCTCCGCACAGTCCGACCGATCAGAACCTGACCAACACGTTCGCCGGTCCGAGTGCACAGCACCTGCTTGGCACTGACGGCTTCGGTCGTGACGTGCTCAGTCGATTGATCTGGGGAGGACGCTCCGCCTTCTTCGGCGTCGCGATCGCTGTCGCTGTCAGTCTGCTGTTGGGAATTCCGTGGGGGTTGATCGCCGGATATTGGCCACGCTGGATCGGCGCGTCACTCCTCCGGGTGGCGGACGCATTGCTGGCATTCCCAGGTTTGGTTCTCGCAGTGGCTATTACCGGTGTTCTGGGGCCGAGCCTGATCACGTCGATGTCAGCGCTCGGAGTCGTCTATGCACCCACAATTGCAAGAATTCTGGCTGCCGGGGTCAGCGAAACGAGGAACCGAGACTTCGTTCTGAGCGCGCGACTCTCAGGATGCCCGCCGCACGTAGTGCTCCTGCGTCATCTTCTTCCGCACGCAATCGGGCCGGTTGTCGTTCAGGTGACCGTGCTCACCGGCCTGACTTTTCTCGCGCAGGCGGCACTCTCGTTCCTCGGGTTGGGTATACAGCCGCCCACTCCGAGTTGGGGCGGTGACTTATCCGATGCGTACCTGCACATCTTGAGTGCACCACAACAGATTCTCCCCTCCGGCATTCTGATTTCATTGGTCGTCCTGGCCGTCTACCGAGTGGGTGATGCCGTCCGGGACCGCATGTATGTCAGAGGGAGATAGCCGGCGTAGAACAACCATCCGACTCGACTGTTCGAAGACCACACCACCAGCATGAAGGACTATCGATGACCTCGATCGCACCAGAAACCGCGCGCCGCGTCTTCCGTGGAGCCGAACCAATACACGGCATGATCTACTTCACCCCTTTCGGCGCGGAAGCATATGCCGCACTGGGCTTTACACACCCTCGAATGGGCTACTTCGCTTCGCGGTCTGCGCCCATGGGCGCAGTAGCGGCTGAAGTCACCATCGCTACGTTCTTCAACTTCAACCCCGAACTGGTACACGCGGTGCTGCCGGAAGCCTGGACAATCGCCACCCCCGAACAGATCCTCACCGCTCGACTCGACGCTGTCGACCGTTCGCTGCGCAAGGCCTGGGGAGAACATGTCGACGGCACCGAAGTTCGCGAAGCTGCCGAACTCGCACGTCGAGCCGCGGAACGCGCCTGCAACAGACCACAAGGGCGACCCCTGTTCGGTGGGCACGCATCATTGCCGTGGCCTGAGGAGCCTCATCTCGTGTTGTGGCATGCCCAATCCTTGCTCCGGGAGTTTCGCGGAGATTCTCATGTCGCACTTCTTCACGCCGAGGGACTCAACGGTGTCGAAGCGTTGGTAGTCCACGCCGCAACCGGTGATGTTCCTGCTGCTGCTCTGCAAATGAGCCGGGCATGGGACAACGATCAGTGGGCGGAAGGCGTCGAAGGTGTGCGGGCGCGTGGATGGCTCGAAGACGGCCCCGAGCTTCACCTGAACGGGGTGGGTCGCGATCGCCGGAAGCGGGTTGAGCATCAGACCGATGTGCTGGGGTCGTACCCGTACGAGGCGATCGGAGAGACCGGATGCAGTCGACTGATCGAAATCTCGGAACGTCTCTCCGGTGAAGTGATCGATGCAGATCTCGGATTTCCGGCAGCACTGGCAGCACGTCGCCGATTGCGTGCGTGACAGCAGGTCGTGAGTGTCGAACGTGGCTGGTGGTGATACGACGAGGGTGTCACCACCAGCCCCTTCACACAATTATCGCCGAAGTCGGCTGCGCCCCCCAATCTGCACAGTGAGAAGGCATCCGGACGAGACTGCCGTTGTGCCGAATTCTCCCGCGGGATGGGTCAAGATGGCTAGATGTGGAAACAGGCACTCGGGTTTGCTTTGTTCGGTGCGACCGTTGCCATCGTCACGGCGGCGCTGACACAGGGATCGGCACAGGCGTCCGCCACGATCACCCTCTTTTCGGGTGGCACCACAATCTCGGGCTTCGCGGGTGAATCGCAATGGACCTGGCCCATCGAGGCTGCGGTGATCGGCGCCCTTCTGGGCGCGCTGACCGGGTTCGTGCTCCGCCTCGCGGGCGTGCGAATCTCCGGAAGCCAAGACAATCGACTGGTTCGAACTGTGGTGGCAGGCATCGCAGGCGTCACGCTTGGGCTGACGCCCCTGTTGGTCTTGATCGGCATGGCATTCACCGGGTCGGTTGATATGGGATGGTCCCCGCTCCTGGTCTACGCCGTCAGCGGTCTTCTGGCCTATGGCCTTTCGGTCGCCGCCGTGTTCGGAGTTCTTCGCGCTGCCGGGGATCGACTTACTGTTCGCACGACGCGAGCGGTCGCGGCGATGCTTCCGGTCGGGGCGTTGGCGGCGACGACTGTAGGTGTCGGTACTGCGTGGAGGCTGGGCTTTTCCACCACCACTCCCACCTGGATCGCGGTCGTACTGCTGGTCGTTCTCGTATTGGCCATGACGTTCGTTGCGGCCCGGGCGTGGGCTCTACGGATTCAGCCTCGTGACTTACCAGAAGTCGCATAGGCAGTGGGACGATTGATTCGGACGGGTGCGTTGAGATGAGGGGCGAACGAATCTTCGCGGGACTCGTCGTCGGCCTCCTACTGGGACTGTTCGGCTACCTGCCATTGGTACTCCTGTGGCAACACTTCGCCGATGTCCCGCAGCCGCAGCTTTATCCGAACCGTTCGTTCACGTCGTTCGGCCCCAACCCGCCACCGCTCACCTACTGGATAAGTTGGGCGGCGCCTGCCGCCGTGTTCGTCATTCTCGGACTTATGACTATTCCCAGCCGCACCGGCAGGCAATTCGCGTTGCCATTGGTGCTCGCGTTCCTTTCTGTGGCAGCAATGGTGGCGTGGTTCTGGATCTCGATGGAACTGTTCTTCAGCCCCGACTGATCACTCACTCGGCTGCGTATCGCGAACCCCACTGCGCGCACGCGCAATGGCGCCCTTGTTGCGCAATGCGATCCCCTGATGCACCGCAGCAAGTACCAATGCCAGCACTGCAGCAGGGAGGCTCCCCACCATCGACAGCAGAGAAGGCATACCAGAGCTGAAAGCGGTAAAGAAACCCAGTACTGCAGCGCAAAGCATTGTCGCCGAGACGATCCAGGAAACTAATGGTCGTGGGATCACGGCTGGAATAACGCACAGAGCCACCGGCAACGCCAGCACCAAGAAGAGCTCCCGCCCGAAATAGTCGTGAATCGAGCGGTAACAATCGGCAGAACTGAGCGGGCCGAGGCCTATTTCGCAATCGGTGATCTCGTACAGCGGCCACTGTGCCGTCGCGGATCCCAGAATCCCGGTGGCGACCGCCAATACAACCCACGCGATCCGAATCCCAATCATACGAAGAGATCATGCCAGAAGGCGAAATTGCGCTCCGGAGAAGAAAGCAATTACGACTCGAAAGGGGCGGAGATTACCTCTCTCGGTAGGACCGACCTCCTCGCGAGCGGCACAACATGTCCGACGTGCTCAACTCACGGGCTGGGTATCGAGCTTGATCGGAGCATCTGCCATCGTCGACAACTATTGGGAGACAGCACCTCTCTTGAGTGCGGGTATCGCAGTCGCTGTACTCGGAGTAGTTAACGGCTTACCGAGTTTGATTGTCACCCTGATGCACAATCGACGGCCGCAACAGGGTTGAAGTTTTCAACTATGTTTTGTGGAAGGGTGCTTGCATGGCAACACAACCGCATGGCCAGTCCATAACCCCGGCGTGGAAAGTATTCACGGCCATCGGTTTTGCAGGTGTTGTGGGCGCTGCCGTGACGTACTTCCGAGACGGGTGCACTTTGGCGATCATTGGCGGGATGGTCATCCTCGCGATTGGTCTGCCGCTTACTGTCTGGTCCATCCTGCGAATGCTGCGTGAGAATCGAGGACATCGCCTTCATTGGCGGAGAACACCGCCGGTCAATCCGAGGAACGTCGACCTGTCTCGTGCTGTCGGCATTCCCACTACAATTTTCGGTGCACTGACCATCTGGCTGAATACAGCAGGTTCGGCGCCGTGGTGGTTGGCAGCAATCTTTACCGCCATTCTGATCGCGCTCTTCGGAGTAACCGTTGCCGTTCACAATATTCGCCTCAGTCAGCGAACCTGAGCTAGCCTTCCGCGCATGCCGGTTTCCGCGAGTGTCCGTGCGCGCCTTCGCTCCCACTTGCATCCAGATGACGAGATCCGGTACGTATTTCCAGCAGACGTTCTGATGAGCGCGAAACCGACGAAGAATATGTTGCAGTCGTGAACGCTGCCGACGCGGAGATCACGTCAGGACTTCCCCCGAGATCCGTTGCCGAACCTGTGAGGCGCTATTGAAACGCAGTTGCCACTCGTACAGAACCTTCGGTCAAGCTCACAAGATTGAATCAGTTGACATGCTATTAACCTGCAGTCACATAGCCCCTTATGGATAATCGTCACAGGAGCCTGAGATAGATTGGACTGGGGCTACACGGTCTAGTCCGCGTCCGCTTCTGCCCCGACCAATATCGCGGTCTATTGCCTCAACCGGGAAAATGAGAACAACGGGAAAATGAGAATAATAGGAACAAACCTCGTGCCCTAGTGCGACCGTCAACGCACGCAGCGCTCAGAGCTCCATCTGACAACTTCGTCAAAATCGGACGGATCCACCACAACCAACGAAAGCAAAGATATGAAAATCAAGTTCGCCGCTGTATCTGTCGGAGCGCTTTCCTTGATGCTATCCGCGTGTGGTGTCGCATCAGACATCTCAGACGCACCCCCTTCCCCCACATCCACATCCACATCCACATCCACATCCGAGACTCCACCACTCACAACCACGACAGTCCCGCTGCCAACAACGACGACACTGCTGGAGACCACCCTCGAAACACCCACGCCGGCAACAATCATCGGTTGTCAATCCGGGTACAACCCGATCGAGACGACCTGGTCGGACGGCACCGTAACCGGGTACTCCGACTATTGTCAGACGGTTCGCGATGCGTTTCTCCAAAACGAGATTGTCCCAGATTCAGGGCCGACCGAGTTCGTCTGCGAATCTGGCCACGCGTGCGGGATCACCGAGGCCGACGGCGTCGTGTGCGACGAAAGTGGTTGCAGATCCACTTGGACCGAGTGAAGCACGAGGTTCCGCTCCGGATGAGCCATCACAACGAGTTCCCACTTCCAACACTTGCCCCACCTCGGGGTGTTCTGACTGCCTCATTTAGATAGAAGGATACGAAAGGTTTGGCTATCAGCTAGACGCTCAGTCGATGATCGCGGCAACCACCCGTCTACGCCTCACAGCGTGCCCATCATGCCCAGGACAATGGAATCGGTTCAACCGTTGGATCACCCAGTGCATAGCTCAAACACATGAGTTTTCCTACCAATGTTGTTAAGCGCTTAGACCTCAAGTTGGCCTGAAGGTTCCCGGACGACGACTCAAGCTGATTTGTGCGTTTGTCAACGTGTCTTGAACGTCGCCGCAGGACTTCCCCGAGATCCGTTGCCGAACCTTTGAAGGCACAAACAAAAAGGCAGTTTCTCATTTCTGAGAAACTGCCTTTTTGATCTAACTTCGGTCGGGCTGACAGGATTTGAACCTGCGACCACTTGACCCCCAGTCAAGTGCGCTACCAAGCTGCGCCACAGCCCGTCCCACGCCCTTGTTTCGGGCGCTTGGAAAGATTACATCAGGGACGGGCCGAAGTACCAATCGGCTGGTCAGAGCCGTTTCAGTACCGAATTGGACGCAGAATCAGCGGCCCTTACGGTCACGCTTCTCGCGCACTCGGACGGATACGCGGATCGGGCTGCCGTCGAAGTTGAACTCTTCACGCAGACGCCGCTCGATGAAGCGGCGGTAGCCGGCCTCGAGGAAGCCCGTGGTGAAGAGAACGAATGTCGGCGGGCGTGTGCTTGCCTGCGTCGCGAACATGATGCGAGGAAGGCGACCACCACGCATCGGAGGCGGCGTTGCTGCCACAACTTCCTTGAGCCAGGTGTTCAGGCGACCCGTGGGGATGCGCTTGTCCCAGGACTCCAGAGCCGTGTCGAGAGCCGGCACGAGCTTCGCCACGGCGCGACCGGTGTGGGCGGAGATGTTGACTCGCTGAGCCCACGGAACGCGGACCAGATCGCGGTCCACTTCCTTGTCCAGCATGAGTCGACGGTCCTCGTCCACGAGGTCCCACTTGTTGAATGCGATCACCAATGCACGACCCGTGTCGGCCACCATGCTCAGAACACGCAGGTCCTGCTCGGTGATCGGCTCGTGCGCGTCGATCAGCAGGATCGCAACCTCAGCGGCCTCGATCGCGCTCTTCGTACGCAGCGACGCATAGAACTCCGCGCCGCTGGCATGGCTGACGCGCTTGCGCAGACCAGCCGTGTCGACGAAACGCCAAGGGCGCCCGCCGAGTTCGACGATGGAGTCGACCGGGTCGACGGTGGTGCCGGCAACATTGTGCACGACGGACCGCTCGTCACCGGACAGCTTGTTGAGCAAGCTGGACTTTCCGACGTTCGGCTTTCCGACGAGAGCAACACGACGCGGACCGCCGCCGGGGATACCTTCACGCGGGGTTTCCGGCAGCTTCTCGAGAACCTCGTCGAGCAGGTCGCCGGTACCGCGTCCGTGCGTCGCACTCACGGAGTACGGCTGACCGAGGCCCAAGGACCACAGTGCTGCAACCTCGGACTCGGTGCGTCCGTCGTCCACCTTGTTGGCAACGAGGATGACCGGAGTCTTCGAGCGGCGAAGCACGCGAGCCACAGCTTCGTCCGTCGCGGTAGCGCCGACAACGGCGTCGACGACCAGGAGAATGGCGTCAGCCGTTCCCATGGCCAACTCGGCCTGCCGGGCAACGGCCTGCTGAAGACCCTTTGCGTCGGGCTCCCATCCGCCGGTGTCCTGGACGAGGAAGCGTCGTCCGGCCCAGTTCGCCTCGTACGAGACACGGTCACGGGTAACGCCGGGGATGTCCTCGACTACCGCTTCACGACGGCCGATGATGCGGTTGACGAGTGTCGACTTGCCGACGTTCGGTCGACCGACAACAGCCAAGGTCGGGACGGCAATGTGCGCTTCGCCTTCGCCGTCCGCTTCGAGATCGGCGTAATCCCACTCCGATTCCTCGGACCAAGTTCCGTCACCGGCATATTCGGTTACCAGATCGTCGCTCACTGCACTGCTCCAGTTCTGTCGCTGACCACCAACAGCAACTTGGCGATCACATCTTCAATTCCCAATTCGCTCGTATCCACCAGAATGGAATCCTCGGCAGGGCGCAACGGCGACACTGCCCGAGTCGAATCGAGATGGTCACGGCGCTGCACATCAGCCAGCACCGCTTCATAATTGTCTTCACGGCCTTGGCCGATATTCTGCGTATTGCGCCGTGCCGCACGGGTTTCCGCCGATGCGGTCAAGAAGATCTTGACGTCTGCATCGGGGAGTACGACGGTTCCGATGTCGCGACCTTCCACGACGATCCGCTCCGCACCGGCCGCCAACTCACGCTGAGTGGCGACCAGCAGGTCGCGAACTTCGGGTACGGCCGACACTGCGGAGACAGCCTTGGTGACCGCGTCGCCGCGGATCTCCTCGCTGACGTCCGCGCCGTCGAGATGCACCTGCTCGCTGCTCGGATCGGTACCGATGGACCATGGCAACGCCGCAACGGCGGCCGTGATCGCGGCGGAATCCGCCAGATCGATTCCCTGACGCAGCACGTGCAGGGTCGCGATCCGGTAGATGGCTCCGGTGTCGAGGTAGCGAGCGCCCAAACGCTGCGCCAACGCGCGAGAGACGCTGGACTTGCCGGTTCCGGACGGTCCGTCCATTGCGACTACCAGCGGCATGGACGAATCGGTCACAGGCCGACCGCCTCGTACAGTCCACCGACCTCGCTACGTCCGAGGACGCGCTGCGTTCCCGGACGCTGATCGCCGAGAGCGACAACTCCGACGTTGGTGCGTACCAGGCGGACAACGGGGTGACCGACGGCATCGAGGAGGCGACGCACGATGTGCTTACGGCCCTCGTGCAGAACCAGCTTGACGAGCGTCTTGCCCTCGTTGATCTCGAGCACGGTGAACGCGTCCACCTTGGCCGGACCGTCATCGAGAGTGACGCCGTCACGCAACTGCTTGCCGGTGCTGCGCTCGACAACTCCGTGAACCGTGGCGAGGTACGTCTTCGGAACCTCGAACGACGGGTGCATCAGGCGGTGAGCCAAGTCACCGTCGTTGGTGAAGAGAAGCAAGCCTTCGGTGTCGGCGTCGAGACGGCCGACGTGGAAGAGCCGCTGACCCGACTGAACGCGCTCGGAGACGATGTCACCGACGCACGGACGACCGAGATCGTCGGACATGGTGCACTGCCAGCCACGCGGCTTGTTCATCGCGAGGTAGACGAGGTCCTTCTGCACGACGACGCGGACGCCGTCGACACGAACCACTGCGTTCTCGGGGTCGACACGCAGACCCTGTTCGACCACGATGCGGCCGTCGACCTCGACGCGACCCTGATCGATCAGTTCTTCAGCAGCGCGGCGTGATGCGACGCCGGCCTGAGCCAGTACCTTCTGCAAGCGGACGCCGTCGCCCTTCGGCGGGCCGTCGTGCTTGGTGATCTCGGCATGCTGATGACGCGCCGGCTTGGCGTTGGAGACCAACGGGTTCTGAGAGACGACGCGCTGCGGCTTCTCGGTCTTCGGCTTGCCACGCTTGTTGGTCGCCGGCGGTGTCGGGGCTGCCGGGCGCTTGCGCGGAGGTCCGTCGAACTTGGACCCACGAGGTGCGTTCGACCATGCGCCGCCGCGAGGAGCGTCGGGGCGTGCGCCGCGCTGATCCTCACTACGACGGTCAGCGCCGCCACGCGGTGCGCGACGGGCGTCGACGTGGGGGGTACGGCGGTCATCGCTGCGGGGTCCGCGGCGATCGTCCGTGCGCGGGCCGCGCCGATCGTCGTTGTAGCCACTACGACGGTCGTCCGTACGTGCGGGGCGACGGTCGTCGCTGCGCGGCGGGCGACGGTCATCACTGCGCGGCGGGCGACGGTCATCATTGAATCCACCGCGACGGTCGTCCGTGCGGGGACGGTCGGATCCGGCATTGCGGTCGTATCCAGAGGTACTGCGGGAAGTGTTGCTGCGTCCACCACGGGGCGCTTCGCTACGTGCGCCGCTGCGACCACCACGGGGGGCATCGCTGCGTGCGCCGCGGTTGTCGCGGGAGTTGTTACGGTCCGGTGTGCCATCTCGGCGAGCGGGATTGTTCACTTTTTTCCTGTCAGTTTTCTACTGTTTCCCGAGCGTGGTCGGGTCTTTCTCGGTGCTGACGAGCGCCGGAATTCCGGTCAGTCGTCGACTTCGGTGTCCACTACGTCAGCGGGCACGTCTGCCTTGTTCATTCTCGCAAATCGCGGATCGGATTCCAGGCTTTCGCTGATGTCGTCGATGAGATCGACATCAGGCAAGAGCGGGGCCAACTCCGGGAGCTCGCTGAGCGAGGCCAGGCCGAGCCGTTCGAGGAACAGTTCGGTCGTGGAGTACCGTGTCGCGTTGGTGTCCGGGTCAGGCCCGGCTTCCGCGATCAGTCCGCGGGCAAGGAGGGTGCGTACCACCCCGTCCACGTTGACGCCTCGTACCGCACTGATCCGCGCACGAGTCAACGGTTGACGGTATGCGACTACGGCCAAAGTTTCCAATGCCGCCCTGGTCAATTTGGTGCGTGCGCCGTCCAATAGCAGCTTTTCCACGTACGGGGCAAACTCTTGTCGCGTGTACAGACGCCATCCGTCGCCCGCGTAGCGAAGGTCCATTCCGCTGCCGCGAGCGGTCAATGCGGCTGACATCGACGTCAGGCGTTCTTCGACTCGTTCCGGCGCGGTTCCGGTGACAGATGCGAGTTGGTTCACTTCGGCCGGCGAATCCACGACAAGCAGAAGCGACTCCAGCACTGCGTCGAGTTGATCGTCGTCGAGTTCGAAATCGGGGGCGGAATCTTCGGACTCCGAGGCGTGTTCGGTAGGCTCGATCATCTCGTCTAGCTGCGAAGACTCTGATTCCGTCGGCTCGGCATTCATCCGTAGTCCTCCTCTGTGACCGGCGCGGCCGGGTCGTCTCCGGTCCAACTCACCATCAGCGGTCCGAGTGCTTCGGGTTGCTCGAACACAATGACCTGCCGGCGATACAACTCGAGCAACGCGAGAAATCTTGCGACTATCTCGACGGTGATCTCACACTCGGCAACGAGGTCCCCGAAGGGTGTCCACTCCCCTATGCCTCGCTCGCGCAGCAACTCGAGAATTCGCTCGGCTTGTTCGGGTATCGAGATATTGGACACATGGAGGTGATCGAGGCCCACTGTCGGCACCGGACGCGGTGTGAACACCGTCGCCGCGATCTCCGCAAAACGCTGAGGATCGACGCCCAACAACACCTCGGGCAGGAGTTCGGTGAACTGATCCTCGACGGCAACCGAGCGCGGATAGCGCCGCAGCGCTGCTTCCTCCAACTCACCGAACAGCGCCGCAACTTGTTTGTACGCCCGGTACTGCAGCAGTCGCGCGAAGAGAAGGTCGCGGGCTTCGAGTAGCGCCAGATCCTCCGCGTCCTCGACCTGCCCGGCGGGCAACAGCCTTGCCGCTTTCAGGTCCAGAAGCGTGGCCGCGACGACCAGAAACTCTGTTGTCTGATCGAGGCCCATCGCACTGCCGAGTTCCTTGGTGTATGCGATGAAATCGTCCGTGACGGTGTGCAGGGCGACTTCGGTGACATCGAGCTGTCGTTGATTGATCAGGTTCAACAGCAGATCGAACGGGCCTTCGAAGTTCCGGAGAGTGACTCGAAAACCGGCAGCCTTGGCTGCGGTCTGAGCGTCGGTCGGCACGTTCGGGTCGATCGAATCCGGCTCGACTTCGACCGAATCTTCTTGCGATGCAATCAGTTCCACTAACGACCAGACCGGTGAATGACCTCGCGGGCCAATGCTCGATATGCCTCGGCCCCAGCCGATTTCGGCGCCCACGTCGTGATCGGCTCACCGGCGACGCTGGTTTCGGGGAATCGGACGGTGCGGTTGATCACCGTGTCGTAGACGACGTCGCCGAACACTTCGACGACTCGCGCCATCACCTCACGAGCGTGCAGGGTCCGAGCGTCGAACATCGTGACGACGATACCGGCCAACTCGAGCTTCGGATTGAGACGATCGTGCACCTTTTCGACGGTGTCGTTGAGCAGTGCCAGGCCGCGCAGGCTGAAGTACTCGCATTCCATCGGAATGATGACCGAATCGGCGCAGGCCAACGCATTCACGGTGAGCAGGCCAAGCGACGGCTGGCAGTCGATGAGCACGTAGTCGTACCGATCGAGAACAGGGTGCAACACGCGTCCCAAGGTCTGCTCACGTCCGACCTCGGTGACCAATTGGATCTCGGCGGCCGAAAGGTCGATGTTGCTGGGCAGCAGGTCGAGGCCGTCGACCCGAGTTCGCATCAACACATCGTCGATGGACACACGCGGTTCGACCAGAAGGTTATGGACGGTCAGTTCCAGGTCGTGATGCTGGACGCCCAGTCCAGCAGACAACGCGCCTTGGGGATCGAGATCCACCAGGAGCACTCGGCGACCGTATTCGGCCAACGACGCACCCAGGTTGATGGTCGACGTCGTCTTGCCGACGCCGCCCTTCTGGTTGCACATCGCGATGATCATCGCGGGTCCGTGGTGCGCCAACGGTGTCGGTTGGGGTACCTCGCGGACCGGTCGACCTGTCGGGCCGAGTTCTTCCGCGGAAACGGTGAGGGTTTCCGCAGGTGGAGAGGCTACTGGCGTCGTATCTATTTCGAACATCGCCTCTGGTTCGGAGGGTACAGCTGGTGCTGATTCGTTCACGCGCTCGAAGAGTTGGGCATTGACATGCGGCGGCGCGGACTCCGCCGCTGGTGGCTGCGATGTCGACACGGTCCGATGCTCCCCTACTCTTTCGGCGGTTGCTCTCGGCGCCGGCAAACCCCCGAAACTGCGGTGGAGGCCGCTCGCGCTCCTTGAACGCTACCGCTTACATCACCGAATGGTCTCGCAGACACGCATGAGCCAACCAACGCCTAACGGGCGCGTGGGTGTGCCTGAGCCCACACTTCGCGCAGCGCTGTGACGGTGACCAGTGTGTAGATCTGCGTCGTGGTTACCGAAGCGTGACCGAGAAGTTCCTGCACGACGCGTACGTCCGCGCCGCCGTCGAGCAGGTGTGTGGCAAACGAGTGCCTGAGCGTATGGGGTGAGACGTCCGCCTTGATCCCGGCCGACGCGGCCGCGTCCTGAAGAATCTGCCATGCACTCTGACGCGAGAGGCGTCCACCGCGCGCGTTGAGAAAGAGGGCAGGAACACCGCGCGTCGCCAGGCTGGGGCGCCCGCGGACGAGATACGCGTCGACGGCGGCGATCGCCGGCCTGCCGACGGGGACGATCCGCTGCTTGCCGCCCTTGCCCTTGAGCAGCACGGAACGAGTTTCGGTATCGATGTCGTCGACGTCCAGATCGATCGCCTCGGTGATTCGCGCTCCGGTCGAGTACAGGAGCTCGAGCAGAGCGCGATCCCGCAGGTCGCGGGGCCCGTCACCGGCCGCACCGCCACCCGAAGCGTCGAGCAGGGCGATCACGTCGTCGAGAGGCAGGGCCTTGGGCAGCTTGCGTCCGGGCGTCGGCGGCTTGACCGTTCGGGCCACGTCGACGCTGACCAGACCTTCGGCGGCGGAAAACTTGTGGAATCCGCGAACCGCGATCAGGGTGCGTGCTGCCGAACTGGCCGCCAATGGTACGACGCCGGAATCTTTGTCACCCAGGCGCAGATGTGTCACGAATTCGGTGACGTCGTTCTCCGTCACGCCCGCGACGTCGTCGATGCCGCGTCCGTGCAGGTACTCCGCGTACCGATTCAGGTCGCGGCGATAGGAAAGTAGAGTATTGCGCGCAGATCCTCGCTCGACCGCTAGATGGTCGAGATACGAGTCCACCTGTCGGGCAAGCACTTCAGGCTCGCGACTTGCGTTCTCCGAATGCGCGAGGACGATCGGGCCACGGTGCGTCGGCGGGGCGTAGCGGCTTTCCCGTCGCGCGTGCGGTGGCGATCGCGAGAATGCCTGATACCGCTGTGGCATTGACGATGTCGCCGCGTAGCGCCATGTCGACGGCGTCGGCGAGCGGAACCCGCGAAATCTCGAGATCGGCTTCTTCGTGTTCGGGATCGTCGCGCTCCACCTCGTGCAACCCCTCGGCGAGGAAGACGCGAACCGCCTCGTCCGTGAACCCGGGTGAGAGAGCGACATCGACCAGCACCGACCACCGATCGGCGCCGAGTCCGGTTTCTTCGCCCAGCTCGCGCGCTGCCGCCTCGACCGGGCTCTCCCCCGCAGCGTCGAGCAGACCGGCAGGGATTTCCCACAACCGGTGCCCGAGCGGGTGACGGTACTGGTGAATCAGCACCAGGTTGTCGTGCTCGTCCAGTGCCACGACGGCAACGGCGCCGTGGTGTTCGACGACTTCCCGATCGGCACGCTGACCACCAGGCATCGCAACGGTGTCGACGCGCAACGCGATGATCGCGCCGGTGTAGACCGTCTTGGAGCCGAGGGTGTCGAATTCGTGCCGACCGGGATCGCTCATGTGTGGCTAGACCTTTTCCACGTTCTCGACTGCAGCGTCGAGCGCCGTCTCGGTGGCGGCGGTGTCGATCTTCTCGTCACCGTGGACGTCGACGGGCAGGCGCTCTTCGAGCTTGTACGTCAACGCTGCTTCGACGAAGGCGGCGAACAGCGGATGCGGGCGTGTCGGGCGGCTCTTGAGCTCCGGGTGTGCCTGGGTGGCAACGAAGAACGGATGCTGCTCACGCGGGTACTCGACGAACTCGACCAGATGACCGTCCGGTGAGGTTCCGCTGAACTGCAAGCCGGACTTGGCAATCCGATCGCGGTAGGTGTTGTTGACCTCGTAGCGGTGACGGTGACGCTCGGAAACGTCCTCGGTTCCGTAGGCCTGAGCGACGACGGAACCCTTGGTCAGCACGGCCGGGTAAGCACCCAGACGCATGGTGCCACCGAGGTCGGCGTCACCGGCGATGACGTCTTCCTGATCAGCCATCGTCGAGATGACCGGATGCTTGGTGTCCGGCTCGAACTCGGCCGAGTTGGCATCGTCGAGGCCGACGCTACGAGCAGCTTCGATGACGACGCACTGCAGACCCAGGCACAGACCCAGCAGCGGCAGCTTGCGCGAACGTGCGAAACGGATCGCGCCGAGCTTGCCTTCGATGCCGCGGATGCCGAAGCCACCGGGGATCAGAACACCGTCGACGTCACCGAGAGCGGCCTGCGCTCCGGCTTCGGTCTCACAGGCGTCCGACGGTACCCAGGAGATCTCGACCTTGGACCGGTTCGCGAATCCACCGGCGCGCAGTGCCTCGGTGACGGAGAGGTATGCGTCGGGCAGGTCGACGTACTTGCCGACCAATGCGACGCGCACCGTCTCACGCGGCTGGTGAACACGATCGAGGAGGTTGCCCCACACGGTCCAGTCGACGTCGCGGAACGGGAGTCCGAGCTGGCGAACGACGTAAGCGTCGAGGCCCTCACGGTGCAGAACCTTCGGGATGTCGTAGATCGAGGGAGCGTCGGGCGTCGAGATGCAGGCGTCGACGTCCACGTCGCACATCAGGGCGATCTTGTTCTTGAGGCCCTGCGGAACGTCACGATCGCAACGAAGGATCAGCGCGTCGGGCTGAATGCCGATGCTGCGCAACGACGCAACCGAGTGCTGCGTGGGCTTGGTCTTGAGTTCTCCGGAGGGGCCGAGGTACGGCACGAGGGAGACGTGCAGGAAGAAGACGTTGTCGCGGCCGACGTCGTGGCGGACCTGGCGAGCGGCTTCGAGGAAGGGCTGCGATTCGATGTCGCCGACGGTGCCACCGATTTCGGTGATCACGACGTCCGGGCGGTGTCCCTGCAGATCCGGACCGCTCATCTCGAGGATGCGACGCTTGATCTCGTCGGTGATGTGCGGGATGACCTGAACGGTGTCGCCGAGGTACTCGCCGCGGCGTTCCTTGGCGATGACCGTCGAGTAAACCTGGCCGGTGGTGACGTTCGCCTGGCCGGAGAGGTCACGGTCGAGGAACCGCTCGTAGTGTCCGACGTCGAGGTCGGTCTCGGCACCGTCTTCGGTAACGAAGACCTCGCCGTGCTGGAAGGGGTTCATGGTGCCCGGATCCACATTGAGATAGGGATCGAGCTTCTGCATGGTCACGCGCATTCCCCGCGCGGTCAACAACTGTCCCAGGCTCGAGGCGGTCAAACCTTTGCCGAGCGAGGAAGCTACACCTCCGCTGACGAAGATGTGCTTGGTGGCGGTACGCGTGTTAGTGCGTGACTGTGGCAAAGGGGCTCCCGTGACGACTGTGCAGGGCTTGGTCTGATGAAGCATGCTGGGGCCTGCCGACCCACGGGATTTCACGGTAACACCTATCGGGGGTCGGTGCCTACAACGCGCCGACTTTCCGCCCCCGATGTGACCGGCGTATCAATACCGGGGTGTTCAGTTGGTGGGTGCGCCGACGGTGACCGCCGCCGCTCCCGGTCCCGTGCCGTAGCGGCCGGCGCCGCCGTTCAACTGTTCCTGCAGCGCCAACGGCGTGGTGATCTTGCCCGACTCCCGATCGATGTTGTCGATGGTCGTCAAGCCCGCTGAGAGCGCCGCGTCCGCACGAGCGACGGCAACCGGACCACTGCCCTCGGCCGAGCCAGGCCGGCCCGCGAGAATCGTTCCTGCGCCGCGTCCGTCGAGAGCACCGGCGAACCGGGCGATGACGGCGCCGCGGTTACCCGTGGCTGCGTCGGATTCACTCTTGTTGTCGCCGGTGAGAACCACGGCGAGTTGAGCCGGCTTGACCGCTCCGTCGTCGTAGCTGATGAAACCGGCGCTACGCAGCGAGTCGAGCGCGAGATTCATCTCGTCCGGAGTGCTCTGCGGCTCGCTGTTCTGCCCGTTGAGAAGCAGAACCGAACCGAGCAGATCACCCGCGAGACTGCCCTGATCGACCGCACCGGTCTTGAGGGTGATCCCCGCAGGGATGACATTGGTGACGACGGTCCGCAAGCGGTCACCACCGGTGGCGTCGACAAACGAATCGGTGAGCGAGACGCGTCCGGTCACGGCACCGCCGGCGGCAGTGACGAGTCGGTTGACACCGTCGAGATCACCGGGATCGGCGTCCGGTGCCGTGATGACGACGACGGTGCGACCAGCGAGACTGTCACGCACGACGCGACCGCCGACAGCGGCATCGAAGCCGTCCGCGGAATTGAGTTGCTGCTGAAGCTGATTGGACTGTTGATTGAGGTCTTCGATCTCGTTCTGCAGGTCCGCCTTGTCGTCGCGCAGACCCGAAAGCAATCCACTGGACAGCATTCCGGAACCGAGCACCACGCCGATCGCGAGTGCCAGGAAGATTGCCGCTATGGAAATTGCATGTTGACGCATCGAAATCACTTGAAGAGCCCCTGAACCCACAGCGCGAAGCTGTTCCACGTTGCGATTGCCCAGTCGAGAACTTCACTACCGGCATTGGACACGACCAGGGCGACGATCACTGCCACCAGGGCGGCGAGCACCAGGAGCGCGATCGCGCCGCCGGACACTCGACTTCGATACAGCGTTGCCACAGCCTTGGCGTCGACCAGTTTCGGTCCCACCTTGAGCCGTGTCATGAACGCCGACGGATTGCTTTCACGACGCCCACGGTCGAAGAACTCGTCCAAGGACACCACGTTGCCGACCGTCACGATCAGTGAAGCTCCGTGGTGATCGGCGAGCAGCAACGCAAGGTCGGTCGGTGAGCAGGTCGCCGGGAACGTCATCGCCCCGATACCGAGATCCTGGATTCGGGAAAGCCCCGCCGCATGACCGTCCTGGTCTGCGGGCAGTACAACTTCCGCGCCGGACTTGAGGGTGGAACTGGTGATCTCTTCCGGGTCGCCCACGATCAGATCGGGGCGGTATCCGGCCTTGCTCAACACGTCCGCACCTGCGCCGACACCGATCAGGATCGGCGAATACTCCTTGATGAAGGGCTTGAGGTTCTTCAGATCTGCCTCGTGTTCGGGTCCGTCGGAGACGACCACGACGTGGCGATCCTTCAAGTCGATGTCGATGTCCGGAACACCGATTCCGTCGATCAGCAAAGGACTTTCGGTGCGGATGAACTCGATGGTGTTACCCGAGAACGCTTCCAGGTGATCGACCAGGCCGGTCTTGGCCTCGATCATCCGATCGGAGATCTCGGCCTCGGTCTGCTCTTCGCCCTTGACGAGGCTCTTCTCGCCGTTGAAGATCTCGCCCTCGTGCAGGCGGATCTTGCTGCCGTCCTTGACGTTCTTGAAGACGTCACCGTCTACGGCATCGATCAGAACGATGTCGTTGGCGACGATCACTTCCGGTCCGAGGTTGGGGTACCGCCCCGAAATCGACGGCGACGCGTTGACCACGGCCATGACTCCGGCTTTCACCAGAGCATCGGCGGTCCGGCGATCGATGTCGACTTCGTCGAGGATCACGATGTCTCCAGGACCGACGCGGCGTAGAAGCTTCGCCGTGTTCCGATCGGCCCTGGCGATGCCACTGATCCCAGGCAAGGATTCGGTGTTACGTGAGAGCAATCCGGGCATCTTCATGGCTTCGATGATGAACCTGAAACCGCGTTGACCGGTGGAGGCGCGCCGACAACTACCACATCAGTCACACCAACACCACAGAACCTTCAATCTGTGACGCGGGCCGCATTCGCGATCTCGAGCAGTTCTTCGGCGTGCGCACGACCGGTCTCGGTGTCGTCCAGCCCTGCCAACATACGAGCCAATTCGACCACCCGATCCGAATCCGACAAGGTCCGCACGCCACTGCTCACCACTCCGCCTTTGTCGTCGACCTTGTCCACCACGAGGTGGGTGTCGGCAAACGCAGCAACCTGCGGAAGGTGGGTGACGACGATAACCTGATGCGTACGAGCAAGTTTCGCCAATCGGCGGCCGATCTCGACAGCAGCGCGACCACCGACCCCCGCGTCCACTTCGTCGAAAACCATCGTCGCGCCGGTGTCGCTACCAGCGAGAACAACCTCGAGCGCCAGCATGACGCGTGACAGCTCGCCACCGGAAGCGCTCTTACTGATCGGAAGTGACGGTGCCCCGCTGTGCGCAGACAGACGAAATTCCACCTCGTCGACGCCGGCAGACCCGGCATGAAGGTCTACTCCCCCGACACTGAGCGGCGCCGAGTCCTGCGGGCCGGCAGGCTGCGAACGCACAGTCACCTCGAGACCCGCACGTCCCATCGCCAGACCGGCGAGTTCCGCGCTGACGGCTTTGGCGAGCTTTGCCGCTGCCTTGACTCGCGCGGCGCTCAGCTTTGTGGCGGCTTCCGCGGTGAGGCCAGCCGTCTCCTCGACCTGCTTGGCCAACAGCGACAACGCATCCGACGACACGTCGAGTTTGGACAGACGAGCGCGAGCGGTATCTGCCCATTCGAGAACCCCGTCGACATCGGCGGCGTACTTGCGAGTCAGAGTCTTCAGTTCCGATTGCCGCGACAGCAAAGAGTCCAGCGCACCCGGGTCTGCGGGCAGCCCGGACAGATAGGTGTTCAGGTCACCGGCAACATCGGTGACGACGGCAATAGCGTCGGCCAACCGGGAACCGAGGCCGTCCAGATCTGCGTCGGTGACCGACTCGATACGCGCCCGCGCTTCGGACATCAGGTCTAGCGCCGGCATGACCCCGACGTCGCCGCTTGCCATGTCGTCACTACCGGCGAGCGCAGCGTGCGCCTCTTCCGCAGCCGAGCGGAGCGAATCGAGTTCACTGAGTCGTCGAACTTCGGCAACTATCGCCGTGTCCTCGCCTGGCTCGGGTGCCACGCCGTCGATTTCGTTGAGCGCGAAGGTCAACTGATCTGCTTCTTGCGCCAGTTCACGAGCCTTCGACGTGCGTTCGATCAACTCCGAACGAGCATCGAGCCATTCACGACGGTGTTTGCGGTACCTCGTCAGCAGCGTTCCGATTGCCTTGTCCCCGAAGCGGTCCAGCGCATTGCGTTGCTGGTCGGGACGAAGCAATCGCAGCTGATCGTTCTGCCCGTGGACAGTCAGAAGTGGGTCCGTGAATTCGGAGAGAACTCCCGCCGGCACGCTTCGTCCGCCGAGATGAGCCCGTGAGCGGCCGTCGCTGCCGACTGTCCGGACGGCGATGATGGTCCCGTCCTCGTCGCGCTCGGCGCCGGACGATTCCAGGATTCGGACGATCTCACGCTCGGTGGCCGGTGAGACGTCGTCGGCGATGAATCGTCCTTCGACGACGGCTCGCGACGCGCCCAACCGCACCCGCCCGGCATCGGCTCGCGCTCCGCTGAGGAGGTGCAAGCTGGTGACGACCATCGTTTTACCTGCGCCGGTTTCACCGGTCAGGACGGTCAGGCCCTCGTGGAACTGGGCGCTGGCCTCGGAGATCACACCAAGACTGTCGATACGGATCTCTGCGAGCACGATTAAGGCTTCCTTCCTCTCCATCCGGTAACCGGAAGCTCGAACTTGCGAACCATCCGATCAGCGAAGGGCGCAGAGTCCAACCGGACCCACTTGACGGGAGTGGCGCCGCGAACGATCTCGACGCGAGCGCCGGCAGGCAGTTCCAACGTACGACGACCGTCGCAGAAGACCAGGCCGTCGTGGCTACCGGCGACGGTCTCCACCGCGATGATCGAATTCGGGCTGGTGACCAACGGCCGCGCGAACAGCGCGTGCGCGTTGCTGGGTACGACGAGCAAAGCTTCGAGTTCGGGCCACACGACAGGGCCGCCTGCGGAAAATGCGTAAGCAGTCGAGCCTGTAGGAGTGGACACGAGAACACCGTCGCAACCGAAGGCAGACACCGGTCGGCCGTCGACTTCGAGGACAACTTCGAGAACTCCCAGACGCGAACGATTCTCGATACTGGCCTCGTTGAGCGCCCACCCGCGATCGATGATCTCGTCGTCCACCCGAATCACAACGTCGAGTGTCATACGGGACTCGACGCGATATTCCTTGCGAACTACCTGTGCGAGCGCCTCGTCGAGATGCTCGGCCTCGGTCTCTGCCAGAAATCCGATCCGTCCGAGGTTGATGCCCAGTACCGGAATGGACGCTTCTTGAGCGAGTTCGGCGGCGCGCAGAAATGTGCCGTCACCACCGAGAACCAGAACTAACTCGCATCCGACGGCAGCATCAGGGCCGGGATGAACAACCGTGACGTCGAGACCCGGCGCAGAGAAGCCCGCGGGTTCCGTCATTGCTTCGATGCGCGAGCTGTCTGCTTCGTCGACGAGGACTCGCAGCCCGATTCCCGCCCGTTCGAAAATCTTCCCGACTCGTTTGGCGGTTTCCGTGATGTCACGTCGACCAGGGTGTGCGACAAGAAGGATCTCGCGCGACTCGCCGTTCGTGACCGCGTTCACTGGGGCCCTTCCTCTACAGCCTTGCGAATCATGTCCTCCACCGAAGGAATTCCCTCGGTGTCCGGCTCGTGATCACCGGGCGAACCTGTCTTTCGAAGCCACAGGAAATACTCGACATTTCCCGACGGACCGGGCAATGGGCTGGCCACAACACCTAACGTCCGCAGACCTACCTTTGCAGCAGCCTCCGACACGTCGAGCACAGCCGAGATTCGCAATTCCGGATCTCGTACGACGCCACCGGCACCGACGCGGTCCTTGCCCACCTCGAACTGAGGCTTGACCATCGGAACCAGGTCCGCGCCGTCAGCAGTACAGGCGACAAACGCCCCGAGTACAAGTTTGAGAGAAATGAACGACAAGTCCGCGACAACGAGATCGACAGTTCCGCCGATGGTCTCTGCATCAATTGCACGAACATTGGTTCGGTCGATGACGTGCACCCGGTCATCGGACTGCAGGCGCCACACCAGTTGTCCGTAGCCGACGTCGACTGCGACAACTTCCTTCGCACCACGCGTCAGCAGAACATCGGTGAACCCACCGGTGGATGCGCCGGCGTCGAGGCAACGGCGACCTTCGACCGTCAATCCTTCGGCACCGAAGGCGTCGAGTGCGCCGATCAGTTTGTGAGCACCTCGCGACGCCCACGAAACTTCCTGCTCCACCTCGACGACCCGAAGTGGCGTTCCGGCTTCGATCGCCGTCGCAGGCTTGGTCGCAACGGCTCCCGAGATGAGAACTCGCCCGGCGGAAATCAGTTCTTGCGCATGATCTCGTGACCGTGCGAGTCCGCGACGGACAAGTTCGGCGTCCACCCGTGCTCTACGTGCCACGTCAAGCCCTGTCCACAGAGGCGAGTGCCTGGACGAGCACCTCGTGTGCCTGTTCCAAAATATGTGCCTTCTGCGGAATCACACCTGCTCCGTGCTGATCGTTCGGATCCTGTTCGATGCCACCGAGGCGCGCCAGCAAACCGTCGACGTCAGAACGTATGCGTTCCGGATCGACGGAAGGGCGTGGCCCGGGCAACGGAGATCCGTTACTCGTGTTTCCGGGGTGCGGTGTCGGCGTGCTCATCGGGCACAACGTTAGTGCATGACTCTCGGTTACGCATACACCCGCACCCCCGCGAGTCGAACACATTTGCGAGAGATCAGACGAGCCAGGATGCAAACAGATCCGCCACGCCGGCATCCGACGCTTCCAGGGTCCGGAACGACGGATTAGCCCATGCGACAGGCGCAACCGCGCGTAGAAGCGACATCTCGTCCCCGACAACCGGGCCGTCGACAACCAGCGCCGACCCGTTCACGGAGACAGACCACTTGGAGTCCGCACCGACCAGCGATTCGACGGCCGGCTGATTGAGCGAATCCAGAGTTGCTGCAATGTAGGTGGGGCGCTGCTCAACCGGAGCCCGCAGTACGTCACCCGGCGTGCTCACACCGGTGAGAACCAACAACGAGTCGATCGAAACAGCTTGTGCGCCTTCGATATCGGTGTCCAAACGATCACCGACCACCAGTGGACGCGAGCACCCGCTGCGAGCGAGCGCGTCCTCCATCAGCGGTGCAGCAGGCTTACCTGCCACCAACGGTTCCTGCTTGGTCGCAGCGCGTAGAGCTGCCACCATCGAGCCGTTGCCCAGCACCAAACCCCGCTCCGACGGCAGTGTTGTGTCCAGGTTTGCCGCTACCCACAGCGCACCGGCCCGGATCGCCAAGCACGCCTCGGCAAGGATCGACCAGTTGGTCTCCGTCGAATGTCCTTGAACGACAGCAACCGGAGAATCCGCGAATTCGCGCACCGGAAGCAACCCGACGCGCGTCACCTCGTCGGCCAATGCGTCGGTACCGACGACGAGCACAGCGGCACCGGGTTCGAGACGCTCCGACAGCAGACGCACTGCCGTCTGAGAACTGGTGACGACACGATCGTCTTCGGAATCGAAACCGAGTTCGGTCAGATGCGCCGACACTGCCGAAGGCGAGCGACTCGCATTGTTGGTCACGTAGTACAAGGCCTGCGTGCCCTGACCGAGAGCGGCCTGGGTGCCGGGAATCGCATGAGCTCCGGCGTACAGAGTGCCATCGAGATCGAGCAAAAGTACGTCGTACTGAGTACGAAGCACGGTCACTGATCTTCTCCGGTCAACTCGGCCACCCGTTCTTCAGCATCCGTGTCACCCTCGAGGTCAGCAGCTGCAGCGTTGAGGAACCACTTCAGTCCGTCTTCGACACGACCAGCTGCAACGAGGGCATCGGCGTAGGCGTAGAACAGCCGAGCCGCAGCTTCACCGGTACGCGCTGCGTCCAGATCCTTGGTCTGCAGTGTGACAACTGCCTGATCGAACTGACCGAGATCCATGCGGGCGCCCGCGACGACGATCCTCAACTCAGACGCCTCGTCGCCCGAAAGCAGGGCAGCCTCGTCGCTACGGCCGAGCTCGATCGCGCGTTCGGGTCGACCCAAACCGCGTTCGCAGTCGGCCATGACAGCGATCAGACCCGGTCCGCCAGCCATTCGACGGGCAGCACGAAGCTCGGAGAGAGCTTCAGCCCATTCACCGGCGTGGTACGCGGTGATTCCGGCAGCTTCACGAACGACCGCAATTCGGCCGGCGCGCTGACGGGCAGCGCGAGCGTGGAGCAGTGCGAGTTCCGGATCTTCGTCGACGAGCTTGCCCGCCATGACGAGGTGACGCGCAACCGTGTTGGCGTTGTCCTTGTCGAGGCTGAGCAGATCCCGACGAACGGCCGGGTCCAACTCCGTGGGCTCTACGTTGTCGGGCAAATCCGGTTCGTCAGGTCGTGCTTGCTGACGGTTGCGGTCGCCATCGCGTCCACGAGGGGTGAACCCACCCTCGCCGCCGCGACGCTGTCCGCCGTTGAATCCGCCGCCGCGGTTACTGTTTCCAGCACCGCCACGGTTGTTGTCTCCGGCACCACCGCGGCGGTCTCCGCCTGCAGCGCCGCGTGATCCACGCCCGTCGTTGTCACGACGGGGGCCACCTGATCGAGGCGCTCCTCCCCCACGGAAGGACCGACGCTCGTCGCCATTCTCCGACACAGTCATTCCTCTCATACAACGCACGAAAGGGGACCCAATATGTTGGGTCCCCTTTCGGTTAACGGGTGTTCGGCGGTGTCCTACTCTCCCACACCCTGTCGAGTGCAGTACCATCGGCGCTGAAGGGCTTAGCTTCCGGGTTCGGAATGGGACCGGGCGTTTCCCCTTCGCTATGACCGCCGTAACTCTATGAAACTGTCACAGTAACCTTCTTCTGATCACCTGGTTTCACCACCCGTCAACACCAGTTTCTGGTGTTGGGGGATGGAGAAAACAGGGTTTCTCATCAGTATCTGTGTGTTGTTTCAGATACCGCACAGTGGACGCGTAGCTTCTTTGTGGTAAGTCCTCGGCCTATTAGTACCAGTCACCTGCATGCATTACTGCACTTCCAGTTCTGGCCTATCAACCCGGTGGTCTGCCGGGGGCCTTACCCCTCGAGGGGGTGAGAAACCTCATCTTGGAACAGGCTTCCCGCTTAGATGCTTTCAGCGGTTATCCCTTCCGAACGTAGCTAACCAGCGGTGCTCCTGGCGGAACAACTGGCACACCAGAGGTTCGTCCGTCCCGGTCCTCTCGTACTAGGGACAGCCTTCCTCAAGTTTCTAACGCGCGCGGCGGATAGAGACCGAACTGTCTCACGACGTTCTAAACCCAGCTCGCGTGCCGCTTTAATGGGCGAACAGCCCAACCCTTGGGACCTACTCCAGCCCCAGGATGCGACGAGCCGACATCGAGGTGCCAAACCATCCCGTCGATATGGACTCTTGGGGAAGATCAGCCTGTTATCCCCGGGGTACCTTTTATCCGTTGAGCGACACCGCTTCCACTTGCCGGTGCCGGATCACTAGTCCCGACTTTCGTCCCTGCTCGACCTGTCAGTCTCACAGTCAAGCTCCCTTGTGCACTTGCACTCGACACCTGATTGCCAACCAGGCTGAGGGAACCTTTGGGCGCCTCCGTTACATTTTGGGAGGCAACCGCCCCAGTTAAACTACCCACCAGGCACTGTCCCTGAACCAGATCATGGTCCGAGGTTAGAGGTCCAATTCGATCAGAGTGGTATTTCAACAACGACTCCACGATAACTGGCGTCACCGTTTCACAGTCTCCCACCTATCCTACACAAACCGAACCGAACACCAATACCAAGCTGTAGTGAAGGTCCCGGGGTCTTTTCGTCCTGCCGCGCGTAACGAGCATCTTTACTCGTAATGCAATTTCGCCGAGTCTACGGTTGAGACAGCTGAGAAGTCGTTACGCCATTCGTGCAGGTCGGAACTTACCCGACAAGGAATTTCGCTACCTTAGGATGGTTATAGTTACCACCGCCGTTTACTGGGGCTTAAATTCTCAGCTTCGCTCCCGAAGGAACTAACCGGTCCTCTTAACCTTCCAGCACCGGGCAGGCGTCAGTCCGTATACATCGTCTTACGACTTCGCACGGACCTGTGTTTTTAGTAAACAGTCGCTTCTCACTGGTCTCTGCGGCCCCACCCAGCTCAGACAGTAAATGTCGTCACCAGACAGGGCCCCCCTTCTCCCGAAGTTACGGGGGCATTTTGCCGAGTTCCTTAACCATAGTTATCTCGATCGCCTTAGTATTCTCTACCTGACCACCTGTGTCGGTTTGGGGTACGGGCCGTGTGAAAGCTCGCTAGAGGCTTTTCTCGGCAGCATAGGATCACTGAATTCGCCTCAATCGGCTACGCATCACGTCTCAGGCTATGTGCGACCCGGATTTGCCTAGGTCACGCCCTACACGCTTACACCAGTATTACCACTGACTGGCTCAGCTACCTTCCTGCGTCACCCCATCGCTTGGCTACTACCAGATCAGGTCCCATGCATCCACCAACTCGAGACCCGAAGGTCTTCTCGTGGCTTCAGGATGGTTAGTATCACTGATTCACCATGGGCGCGTTCACACGGGTACGGGAATATCAACCCGTTGTCCATCGGCTACGCCTGTCGGCCTCGTCTTAGGTCCCGACTCACCCTGGGCGGATTAACCTGGCCCAGGAACCCTTGGTCATTCGGCGGACGAGTTTCTCACTCGTCTTTCGCTACTCATGCCTGCATTCTCACTCGTGTGGCCTCCACGGCTAGGTCACCCTGCCGCTTCCATGGCCACACGACGCTCCCCTACCCATCCACACACCTGCCAGAAAATCCTTGGATCAACTGGGGGCTATTGCGTGAATGCCGCAGCTTCGGTGGTGTACTTGAGCCCCGCTACATTGTCGGCGCAGGATCACTTGACCAGTGAGCTATTACGCACTCTTTCAAGGGTGGCTGCTTCTAAGCCAACCTCCTGGTTGTCTTCGCGACCCCACATCCTTTTCCACTTAGTACACGCTTAGGG
>NZ_CP120422.1:6010000-6513710 GCF_029457415.1 Rhodococcus sp. RCBS9
GGCAGGGTTGAACACGTCTGTTCCGTTGTCCGCCAACGTGATTGCGACAGAAGCACCGAGATTACCCGGCCCTCTGGCCCATTGGTGAGATGGTCGATCCGGCGATCTCCGAGCAGACACCACATCGTGACCGGCCTCGATTTCGGCCGCTCGGAGCAGAACACCACCCGCGACACCATCCGGGCCGTACGAGATGTTCATACAAAAGTGCATTCCATAGCTGCGGTAGACGTAGAGACGCCCCGCCCGCCCGAACATCACGCTGTTCCGCGGCGTTCTCCCCCGATACGAATGTGCTGCCGGATCCGGCCATGGCCCGTCCTTCTCCCCTCCGTACGCCTCGACCTCGACGATCCTCAGCGAGATGTCGTCGACGGTCAGGGTCGAGCCGAGAATTGTCAGGCCCGCTTCCAACGGGTTCTCCACATTTTCCAAGGTCTCGATGCTCACCCTTCGATTGTGCCCACGCCGTTGACTCATCGGTCGGCCGAGTCGCATAATTCAACAAGTGATGAATTATTGAAACGAGGCGAACCGTGACCACAACGCCGGCAATAGATATCCGCGGACTACGAGTCGTTCGCGGCAAGCACGAAGTTCTTCACTCGCTTGACCTGCAGGTATCAGCAGGATCGATCACCGGACTGCTCGGCCCGTCCGGCTGCGGCAAGACAACCCTGATGCGCGCGATTGTCGGAACACAGATCGTCGAAAGTGGTGAGGTCAGAGTGCTGGGCGATCTCGCCGGTTCCGTTGCTCTTCGCCACCGGGTCGGATATGTCACCCAATCCCCCAGCGTGTACGGCGACCTGACGGTCACTCGAAACGTCCAGTACTTCGGCGCTCTTTACGGCAAGTCCGGCGCCGACGTCGCAGCAGCGGTCGACGCCGTCGGATTGAGCCGATACGCCGACCAGACCGCCGCCGATCTGTCTGGTGGTCAACGCGGGCGAGTCTCGCTGGCTTGCGCGTTGGTGGCGTCACCTGATGTGTTGATCCTCGACGAACCGACCGTCGGCCTCGATCCGGTGCTTCGCGTCGAATTGTGGGAACGATTCGCTGACCTTGCTCGCAGCGGAACCACCCTGTTGGTCTCCAGCCACGTCATGGATGAGGCCGACCACTGCGCTGAGCTGATCCTGATGCGAGACGGGCACCTCCTCGCTCAACTCACACCCGATGAATTGCGCGCCAAAACCAGATGTGAACGGCTCGAGGACGCCTTTCTCGAGCTGATTCGGACTTCACCCGTCGGAGGCGAAATATCATGAGCATCAGGATCTTCGGTGCTACGACCGTACGCATTCTGCTTCAGCTCCGCCAAGATCACCGCACGGTGGCCATGATCTTGTTGGTCCCGTCGTTACTGATGATTCTGCTCTATTTCCTCTACCAAGACGTCCCGACGCCACCCGGCCAGGTTTCGCTCTTCCAACGAGTGGCGATCACGATGTTGGGAATCTTGCCGTTTGTCGTCATGTTCCTGGTCACGTCCATCGCGATGCAACGCGAACGCAGTTCAGGCACACTCGAACGCCTGCTCACCACACCGATGGGCAAACTCGACCTTCTCGCCGGATACGGGGCGGCATTTTCGCTCTCCGCCGCCGCTCAGGCAGCCCTCGCGTGCGCGGTTGCTTTCGGATTCCTCGGACTCACCATCGCCGGCAGTCTTGCCTGGGTCATCGTCATTGCAGTTCTCGGCGCAATACTGGGCGTTGCGCTAGGCCTGTTGGCCAGCGCATTCGCGAAGACCGAGTTCCAAGCGGTGCAATTCATGCCGGTAGTTGTGGTTCCACAGCTCTTCCTCTGCGGACTCCTGGTACCGCGCGACCAATTGCCGACCTGGCTCGAATGGATCAGCAACGTCCTCCCCTTGAGCTACGCCGTCGACGCACTTCAGCAAGTGTCGATGCATGCCGACGCGACGGGTCAGATGTGGCGTGATCTCGCCGTCATGGCGGGCTTCGCCGCCGCCGCACTCTCGCTGGCCGCGGCCACACTCGATCGCCGCACTCCATGACCGACAAGGACACGAGTCCTGCACCGATTCGTTCGGGGCGACGACCGGGCAAGTCGGAGACTCGCGCGCAGATCCTCGATTCGGCGCGACGGGCGTTCTCCCAGAACGGTTTTCGACGAACAACCGTTCGATCGATAGCTGCGGCCGCTGACGTCGATCCGGCTATGATTCATCACCATTTCGGGAGCAAGGAGCAGTTGTTCACCGCTGCGATCGCGCTACCGATCGATCCAGCAAAGGTACTGGGACCGGTTCACACCTCCCCGACCGAAAACCTCGGCGAAAGCCTTCTCCGGGCGGTGATCGGGCTATGGGATTCGGAACACCAGCCGGCGATTCTGGCGGCTTTTCGATCAGCCATTTCCGGCGACGGATCGCAGTTGATCCAGAGCTTTCTGCTCGATGTCGTATTGCGCGACATCATTCCGCGGGTGGACACACCACCTGGTACCGGCTTGATCAGAGCGGAATTGGTGGCCTCTCAGATGGCCGGACTGCTTGTCACGCGATATGTGCTCGGACTCGAACCACTCGCATCATTGAGCGTTGACGCCTTGGTACCGCTGGTGGCGCCGAACCTCCAGCGGTACCTGACCGGTGAATTACCGATCTAGCCTTCAGCCCGCGCGAGCAACTTCTCGTGTTCGTCGTCCGCTACATCGCGTGCCTCGTCGATCAACAGAACGGGAATGCCGTTCTCGATCGGGTAGGCACGCCGCAGGCGCGGGTTGTAGAGCAACTCGTCCCCGACCAGCAGCAGCGGGCCTTTGTCCTGGGGGCAGGCCAAAATGCTGAGCAACGTCGAATCAATAGCCACGTGTGTCCTCTCGAACCGATCAAACAGAATGTCCTCAGGCTACCGTGCTCCGGTGCTCACCCTCGTCGGCATCAACTGCGCGGCAATTGCCTTGGTCAGCCGCTTGTACGACTGCGACTCGGAATCGAGGAACCAGGTCCGTGGCCCCGGCGCCGGCAATCCGGCCGCAGCCAAAGCAGTGGAGCTCGGACGGTACGACGAACCCACCGGGATCTCGTCAACCACGTGCACGATATCCGGACGAGCGTCGAAAGCGATGCGCGAGAGGGCCTCTGCAAGCTCGGCAGAACGGAACTGCCGCCCCGGACGCCAAGTCACGGCAGCGACCGCCAGCTGATGCGGCGCGTCACCGACTCCGTATGCGACGGCAAGATCCACCCGCGCCACACTCGACAACGCGTCGACGATCGGCTGGGTGAACACGGGACCGCGGACCGTGGAAATGACCGTGTTCTTGTGGTCGATCAGCCAGTAGTCGCCGTCGGCGTCCCGGCGGAAGAGATTTTCGGTGGGAATCCACGAATCGCCGGCTTGGAAGAGACCTCGCATGGCTCCGCCCGAGAGATCGGCGGTGAATCCCGCGCGCCCGAGCAGCAATCCGACCTCGTCTTCGGCGCACTCACGGACAAATCCGTTTCCGTTCTCGAGGAGCCGACCACTCAGCGGGTCGTATGCCGCCAACCGCACCTGCGCGCTACCCGGCAGTGGGCGCCCCTTGGAACCAACTTTGGAGCCTGCAACATTGGCAAGAATCACGTCGCCTTCGGTCGACGCATAGAACTCGAGTACCTGCGCGGGGTCGAACGCCTCCGTTGTCCGCTTCCACAGACCATGGGGCATGCCCGAACCGATGAACAGGCGGACCGGATGACTACCGTCGATGAGAAGAAGATCCTCGTCGAGTATCTCGCGCATCATCGACCACGTGTAACTCACGACCGTCACGCCGTAGCGGTGGATTTCCTCGACGAACCTCGCGGGGTTCAGTCCACGTGAGAGCGCAATGCGTGAGCCACCGGCCATGGCACCACCGATGGTCGCGAGCAGACTCGACGAATGATGGAGTGGTGCAAGGCAGTACACGGTGTCACCGCGATCGAGATCTGCCGCCGTGGCCGTGCCGAAGGCCGACAGTGCCCACCGGTAGTTGGTGATCTGCTTGGCTTCGAGCACACCGCCGGATTCCGCAAAGATGATGAAGGCGAGTTCGCGGGCGACACCGGGATCCGGTCGGTACCACCCGGGCAGATTGACCTTCGTCGGATCGATTTGTTCGAGATCGATCACGTCGTGTGACGGATCCACCTCGAGGCCACGGGCATCGCCGCCGCCGAGCACCAGTACCGGCCGACCGGTAACCACTGCAGCATCGACGTTTTCCGGATCGGTGATGATCCGATCGACCGACCCCAGCTTGACCGCCGCCGTGATGTCGGAGCCTGGCGGAAGCATGACCGCGACGGCACCAAGTCGCGACAGGGCCGCGATGGCCGCGAGTGCGCTGGGGCGGGTCTCCATCAGGACACCGACATGCGCTGCCGGACGCACTCCCACGGAGATCAATCCACGCACGACATTGTCGATACGCGCGTTGACCGCTTCATAGGTGTGCACGCGATTGTCGAAGAGGAAGCACTCGCCGTTCGGCGCCTTTCGACGCTGCTCCGCCAGCAACTGGCTCAGCGAGATTTTGGTGTGCGGCTGAATCTGGTTGAGTCGAGCCAGACGTGGCAACGCTCGTGCCGCTTCTCCCGACAATTCGAAAGTGCCGCGCAACGCACCGGCGGCAAGGTCACTGATTCCCTTGGTGACTCCTGCACCTACTTCAGCGACCGAGGCGACGGTGTGGATGATCCGATTGCTGATCGACACACCGGTCTGGTCTTCGAGGTCGGCGCCGTAGACCATGTTCGCGATACGGTCCGGGAGGGGTCCACCCGTCTCGGTCCACTGTACGAATTCACCGGTGGTCGGCCAGGTGTGATTGGCCGCGGTGGAACCGACAACCAAACCGAAATGGCCTGCACGCAAGGTAGATTCGTAGACCTTCGCCCGCGGAGCGGCTTGACTGATGCCTCGAACCGCTTGCGGCTGGCCGATGTCGTCGACCTCACCGACGAATGCCAGGATGGGGCAGGTGATCTCGGCGAGCGAGACCAATTGATCCTTGATGACGAACCCACCTGTCATCATTCGGTTGTGCACGATGAACTGCTTGAGCAGTTCGGCTACCGCGGGCCCCGACCACGCGACCCAACCCTCGGTCGCGAGGAAGCGGCGTTGCTGCTCCCGCGGAAGCAACGCCTCACGGTCGTGCAGTTGAAGCAGAAAGTCGACGCGCATCTTCAGCGTCTTCACGGGATCGAGCAACTGGAACCCGGTACGGGCCATCCACCCGGTGACCGCCAGGCGATTGAAGACGTGATCGGCGAGGAAATCTGCACCCTTGGTTGCCAATCCCGCCGGGATGCCGAAGGGTAGCGCGGCGAGTGTGTCGACCGGACTGCCGAAGGTGATGACGCTGGCGATGTTTCGACTACGCCGATACGCGGCAGCCTGATAGGCGAACATGCCACCCTGCGAATAACCGGAGATGTGAACATCTTTTCCGGTGTGACGGTGGATGTGATCGACGATGTCGCTGAGAGCGATGATGTGATCGGCGAGGTTACGATCCCAACCGCCCTCTTCGGAGTCGGGCGAACCGAAATCGACGACCCAGGGATCAAGGCCCATCTCGTGCAGAATTCCCACAGCGCCCTGGTCACGGGTCACGTCGTACACGTTCGCCGACATCATCATCGGCGGGATCAGCAAGATCGGTGCGCCGACGGTTTCCGGGTCACTGTCCGGGAAGTAGCGCCGTAGCCGATACATCGCTGCGCGTTCGACGATCTCGAACGGCGACGTGGTCGCATCCGTTTCCAGCCCACCCAACCGGACGACCTCGAGGCCGTTTTGTGCTGTCGCAACCACCCGACGAATCGGGCCCAGCACAGACTTGGAATTCAATCCCACCATTTCACTCCCAAGTTACTCACCATGTGACGTCAGTCTCATTTTTCCCGCGCGCGA
Source organism: Rhodococcus sp. RCBS9 (assembly GCF_029457415.1). Taxonomy (NCBI): domain Bacteria; kingdom Bacillati; phylum Actinomycetota; class Actinomycetes; order Mycobacteriales; family Nocardiaceae; genus Rhodococcus; species Rhodococcus sp. RCBS9. Next base: position 6,015,916 of record NZ_CP120422.1, read on the forward strand.
CAAGCCTACTGACGGCGAATACGCGTACGCGGTCAGGGAGCAAATTCTGCTACCTGACCGCGTACGACCGAAGGACTACTGCCGAAAAGAGAGCGACAACACTCGTGACCGCGAGGTCACAGGGTCCATTCCCGCAGTGACTGCGCCACTGCTTTGACTCCGTCCAGCTGCTCGGCAACCCGCACCCCCGCAGTGCCGCCTCGCGCGTTGCGCGAAGCAATGGAACCCTCGACTGTCAGCACCTCACGAACAGCGGGTGTCAGCGCGCTGTCGACGCCGGCCAGTTCCTCGTCCGTGAGATCTTCGAGTCCGACGCCTCGCGCTTCGGCGACACGCACACACGCTCCAGCAGCCTCGTGTGCAACCCGGAACGGCACGCCCTGGCGCACCATCCACTCCGCGATGTCGGTGGCCAACGTGAACCCTGCCGGAGCAAGTTCCGCCATGCGTTCGGTGTGGAACTCGAGAGTCTGCACCAGGCCGGTGATGGCCGGGAGCAACATCTCCAGCTGCGCAACCGAGTCGAAGACCGGTTCCTTGTCCTCTTGCAGATCGCGGTTGTACGCCAGCGGCTGAGCCTTGAGCGTCGCCAGCAGGCCGGTGAGGTTACCGATCAAACGACCAGACTTACCGCGCGTGAGTTCCGAGACATCCGGATTCTTCTTCTGCGGCATGATCGACGAACCTGTCGACCACGCGTCGGCAAGCGTGATGTAGCCGAATTCCGGTGTGCTCCAGATGATGATCTCTTCCGCCATGCGTGAGAGATCGACACCGATCATCGCAAGCACGAACGCTGCCTCGGCCGCAAAATCACGCGAAGCGGTTGCGTCGATCGAGTTCTCGGCCGAGCTGTCGAACTTCAATTCCGCTGCAATGGCTTCGGGGTCGAGACCGAGCGAGGAACCGGCGAGTGCACCGGAACCGTACGGGGACACCGCAGCTCGTACGTCGAAGTCGCGAAGACGTTGCACGTCGCGCAACAACGGATGTGCGTGAGCGAGCAGGTGATGCGCCAACAGGACCGGCTGAGCCGCCTGCAGGTGCGTCTTGCCCGGCATCACGGCATCCGGATGGGCCCCGGCCTGAGTCGCCAAAGCATCGACCACGTCGAGAACGCCGGTGGAGATGCGGCGGACCGCATCCCGAAGCCACATGCGGAACAGCGTGGCCACCTGGTCGTTGCGCGAACGTCCAGCACGCAGGCGCCCACCGACCTCAGGCCCGACACGCTCGATCAGACCGCGCTCGAGTGCGCCGTGTACGTCCTCGTCCGATTCACTGGGCCCGAAGGCGCCACTGGCGACATCTGCCGCCAGACGGTCGAGACCGTCGAGCATTGTCACGAGATCGGCCTCGCTGAGCAGGCCTGCCTTGTTCAGCACACGTGCATGCGCCTGCGACGCACGCACGTCGTACGGAGCGAGGACCCAGTCGAAGTGAGTCGACTTGCTCAGCGCCGCCATGGCAGCGGCCGGTCCGGACTCGAACCGCCCGCCCCACAGCGCACCTTCGTTGGTGCCGTGTTTTTGAGCGTCTCCGTCACCGCGAGCCGTCATGGCTCAGAGTCCCAGATCGCGCTTCGCGGCGACCTTCGACGACAGACCGTGGATCTCGACGAAGCCCTTCGATGCGGACTGGTCGAAGCTGTCGCCCTCGTCGTACGTCGCGAGGTTGAAGTCGTAGAGCGACTCCGGGCTGCGACGACCGTTGACGGTGATGGCTCCACCGTGCAGGAAGAGACGGATGTCGCCGGTAACGCGTTCCTGCGTCTTGTTGACGAACGTGTCCAGTGCGTCCTTGAGGGGCGAGAACCAGAGTCCGTCGTAGACCAGCTCGGACCAACGCTGCTCCATCTGACGCTTGTAGCGACCGAGTTCGCGTTCGAGGGTGACGTGTTCGAGTTCCTGGTGCGCGGTGATGAGAACCATGGCGCCGGGAGCTTCGTAGATCTCACGGCTCTTGATGCCCACGAGACGGTCCTCGACGACGTCGAGACGGCCGACGCCCTGAGCGCCTGCGCGCTTGTTCAGTTCCTGAATGGCTTCGAGAACCGACACCGGGCGGCCGTCGATGGCGACCGGGCGGCCCTTGTCGAAGCTGATGATGAGCTCGTCGGGTGCGTTCCAGTTGACCGTCGGGTCCTGGGTGTAGTCGTAGACGTCCTTCGTCGGCGCGTTCCACAGATCCTCGAGGAATCCGGTCTCGACGGCGCGGCCCCAGACGTTCTGGTCGATCGAGAACGGCGACTTCTTGGAGACGTTGATCGGGATGTTGTTCTCTTCGGCGAAGGCGATGGCCTTCTCGCGGGTCCAGGCGTAGTCGCGGACCGGTGCGATGACCTGAAGGTCGGGTGCGAGGGCGCCGAATCCGACCTCGAAGCGAACCTGGTCGTTGCCCTTACCGGTGCAACCGTGCGAGACGATGGTGCCGCCGTGCGAGCGTGCAGCTTCGACGATGTGCTTGACGATCAGCGGACGGCTGATGGCCGAGACCAGCGGGTAGCGGTCCATGTACAGGGCGTTGGCCGCGATGGTCGGCAGGCAGTATTCGTCCGCGAACTCGTCGCGGGCGTCGACGACAACGGATTCGACTGCGCCGCAGTCGATCGCGCGCTGACGCACGACCTCCATGTCCTCGCCACCCTGCCCCAGATCGATGGCGACGGCGACAACTTCAGCGCCCGTCTCCTTACCGATCCAACTGATGGCAACAGAAGTGTCCAGCCCGCCCGAGTAGGCGAGTACGACGCGATCGGCCATGGTTTTTGTGCTCCTTCGGTTGAAAATCTCTATCAAAGAATAAGGGGTCAGGCGAGCGATTCGATCATGGCCGCGAGTTCCGCTCCGGAAAGCGGTTCTCGGGCCACCACGAAGATGGTGTCATCTCCGGCGATCGTTCCCACGATGTCGGGCATCGAGGACCGATCCAGTGCGCTCGCGAGGTAGTGCGCGGCTCCCGGCGGTGTCCGGAGAATCGCCATGTTGCCGCTGAAATCGGTGGAGACCAACAGCTCACCCAACAGCCGTGAGAGACGGTCGGTACCGCCGGACACACCGCGTACCGGGTTCCCGTCCTCCGGCACCACGTAAACACCGGCGCCGCCGTCGGCGGCACGCAGTTTCACCGCTCCCAGCTCTTCGAGGTCACGCGAGAGCGTCGCCTGCGTTGCTTCGATGCCCTCGGCACCGAGCAAGGCCGCCAGCTCCGTCTGACTTCGGACAGGGTGAGCCGCCAGAAGCGCGATGATGCGCGACTGGCGACCAGCCCGAGTGGGAGCGACGCTCACGCCGGGTCCAGTTGGGTTCGCTGTTCCAGCAGCCACACGAGCAACGCCTTCTGGGCGTGCAGACGGTTCTCCGCCTCGTCCCAGACGACGCTCTGGGGTCCGTCGAGAACCTCGTCGGTGACCTCTTCGCCGCGATGGGCCGGCAGGCAGTGCAGGACGACAGCCTTCGGATCTGCTTTTGCGAGCAGTTCCTTGTTGATCTGAAACGGACGGAAAGGTCCGACTCGATCGAGCCCGTCGTTCTCCTGACCCATCGAGGTCCAGGTGTCGGTGACCAACGCGTCGGCGCCGACGACGCCGGCCTGTGGGTCCTGCGTCAGGGTGATGGTCGCGCCGGTTTCCTCGGCGCGTTTGCGTGCTGCTGCCACGACCCAGTCCGCCGGTTCGAAGCCCGCGGGGCTGGCAATGGTGACGTCGATGCCTGCGGTGACTCCGCCGAGCATCAGCGAGTGAGCCATGTTGTTGGCGCCGTCGCCCAGGTAGGTCAGCTTCAGTCCCTTGAGCTCACCCTTCTGCTCGATCAGCGTTTGCAGATCGGCCAGAACCTGACAGGGATGAAATTCGTCGGACAATGCGTTGACGATGGGAATCGTTGCGCCCGTAGCCATTTGCTCCAGTCGCTTCTGGCCGAACGTGCGCCACACGACGGCATCGACGTAGCGGGAGAGAACGCGTCCGGTGTCCGCCAAGGTCTCTTCACGACCGAGTTGAGTGCTGCGCCCGTCGACGACGACAGCGTGACCGCCCATCTGTGCGATGCCCATCTCGAACGAGAAACGTGTACGCGTCGAGTTCTTCTCGAAGATGACACCGACTCCGCGGGGACCCTCGAGCGGACGCCGAGCGAACGGGTCCTTCTTGAGAATCGCTGCGAGTTCGAGAACTTCGGCCTGCTGCGCAGGAGTCAGATCGTCGTCCCTGAGAAAGTGTTTCACCACGGTAGTCACTTCTCCCCCGGCTGGTCAGCCGATAGTGCACTGTCGAAGATGGCAGGTAGTGCTGCCACGAAGGTTTCGGCCTGCTCGTCCGTGAGGATGAGCGGCGGCGCCAACCGGATCACTCCGGGTTGCGCTGCATTCACAAGGTACCCGGCTTCGCGCGCTGCGTTTTCCACTGCCGGCGCGACGTCCTCGGTCAGCACGACACCCAGCAACAGTCCTGATCCCCGTACGTAGTCGACCAACGGATGGCCCAGATCTTCGATGCCCGCCGAGATCGATTTGCCCAAGCTGTCGGCGCGTGAGATCAGGTCTTGCGCTGCAATGGTTTTCAGCACGGCAAGCGCCGCCGCAGCGCACACCGGATTGCCACCGAACGTCGTACCGTGCTTGCCCGGTCCGAACAACTCTGCCGTTGCCCCGGTCGCGATGCAGGCGCCGATCGGCATTCCGCCGCCGAGTCCCTTCGCAAGAGTGATGACGTCTGGCACGATGCCGACTGCCTGATGTGCGTAGAACCAGCCGGTCCGGCCAATGCCGGTCTGCACTTCGTCGAGCACGAGAAGTGCACCGCGCTCGGCGGTGATCCGCCGAGCCTCGACGAGGTATCCCTCGGGTGGCACCACGACGCCGCCCTCACCCATGATCGGTTCGAGGAACACAGCGGCGGTGTCGGAATCGACGGCCTGCTCGAGTGCCTCGACGTCGCCGTACGGCACGAACTCGACACCGGCGGGCATCGGTTCGAACGGCGCCCGCTTGGCCGGCTGACCCGTCAGAGCGAGTGCCCCCATCGTGCGACCGTGGAAGGAGCCTTCGGCTGCGATGATCTTCTTCCGGCCGGTGGCGCGAGCGAGCTTGAAGGCAGCCTCGTTCGCCTCGGTACCGGAGTTGCAGAAGAACGCGCGCCCGGTGACGTTGCCGAGATGAGCGAGCAGCTGCTCCGCCAACTCGACGACCGGCTCGCTGGCGTACAGGTTGGACACGTGGCCGAGTGTCGACAACTGAGTAGTCACGGCTTCGACGACGGCCGGATGTCCGTGTCCGAGGATGTTGACGGCGATTCCGGCCAGGAAGTCGACGTACTGCTTGCCGTCGGCGTCGGTGAGTACGGCGCCGTCACCGCGGACGAGAGCAACCCGGGGTACGCCGTAATTGTTCATCAGCGAAGCGGACCACCGCTGCTGCAGATCGATCGTGCTCATGAGATAGCTCCCTGCTGGGGACCGGCGACCGAGGAACCCGGCACGACCATCGTGCCGATTCCTTCACCGGTGAAAAGTTCGAGTAGGACTGAATGTTCGAGCCGACCGTCGATCACGTGCGCCGACGGCACACCTCCGCGCACCGCGCGAAGGCAGGCCTCCATCTTGGGCACCATGCCGGCATCGAGACTCGGCAACAACTGAGCAAGGGCGTCGGTGTCGATCTCGGTGGCCAGCGAGGATCGGTCCGGCCAATCGGTGTACAGGCCCTCGACGTCGGTGAGGACAACGAGCTTCTCGGCACCGATCGCCTCGGCCAGTGCTGCAGCAGCGGTATCGGCGTTGATGTTGTGGACGACGCCGTCGGCGTCGGGCGCGATGGTCGAGACCACCGGAATACGTCCTGCCGCAATGAGATCGAGTACCGCGTCTGGGTTCACGGTAGTGACGTCTCCGACCAGGCCGATGTCGGTCTGCTCCCCCTCGACCGCAACAGTGCGTCGAGTAGCGGTGAACAAGTGCGCATCCTCACCGGAGATACCGACCGCGTACGGACCGTGCGCGTTGATCAGCCCGACGAGTTCACGGCCCACCTGACCGAAGAGCACCATCCGGACGACGTCCATCACCTCGGGCGTCGTGACCCGGAAACCACCGCGGAACTCACCCTTCATGCCAAGGCGTGCCAGCATCGCGTTGATCTGCGGGCCGCCGCCGTGCACGACGACGGGGTGGATGCCGACAGTCCGCAGGAACGCCATGTCGGCGGCAAATGCCGTTTTGAGCGTCTCGTCGATCATGGCGTTTCCGCCGTACTTGACCACGACCACCTTGTCTCGGAATCGCTGCAGCCACGGCAGCGCGTCGGCGAGGACATGCGCCTTCTGATGCTCGCTGATCACGGGATACGTCTCGGTCATGACGAATACGCCGAGTTCTCTTCGACGTAAGCATGCGAGAGGTCCGTGGTGCGAATGCTCACGGACTCGTTGCCGATTCCCAGATCGATGTCGAGTTCGATGTCGATCCCACTCAGGTCCACCTCACGCGCCCCCGGAGCACCGACGCCGTCGATGCAGACGGGACTCCCGTTGAAGGACACACTGATTCGATCGGGATCGAGCTCGATGGGAGCGATACCCACTGCGGCGAGAACGCGACCCCAATTGGGATCGGAACCGAAAAGCGCTGTCTTGACCAGGCTGTCGCGGGCGATGGTCCGGGCGCCGATCAACGCATCGGACTCGGACGCCGCGCCGCGAACCGTCACCTTGACCCGCTTGGTGACACCCTCGGCGTCTGCCATCAACTGATCCGCGAGATCATCACACACGGCCAGCACTGCGGCGTTCAGTTCGTCCTGCGTCGGCGTGACACCGCTGGCGCCGGAGGCCAACAGGAGCACTGTGTCGTTGGTGGACGTGGCGCCGTCGACGTCGAGGCGATCGAAGCTCAGGTGGGTGGCGGCGCGCAGAGCGGTATCGAGCTGATCCGCCGTTGCGACAGCATCGGTCGTGACGACGCACAGCATGGTGGCCAGCGCAGGCGCGAGCATGCCTGCGCCCTTGGCCATTCCGCCGACGTTCCATTTGTTCGCGTGGTGCAGCGACGCCTGCTTCGGCACGGTATCGGTGGTCATGATCGCGTATGCCGCGTCGGTGCCGCCGGAGATTCCGCCGGCCAGTTCGTGCACCACCTCGGTGACACCGGGGATCAGCTTGTCCATGGGCAAGCGGTCACCGATAAGTCCGGTCGAACAGACAGCGACCTCGATCGCGCCCGTCTCGGTGCCCCAATTACTCAGTGCCGAAGCAACTTCCTCGGCAGTCTTGTGTGCATCCTGGAATCCACCCGCGCCCGTGCAGGCGTTCGCGCCGCCCGAGTTGAGCACCACCGCGCGCAGCTTGCCCGTCGTCAGGACCTGCTGAGACCAGAGCACCGGAGCTGCCTTGACCTTGTTCAGGGTGAAGACGCCGGCAGCGGCCAGATCGGGTCCCTCGTTGAGCACCAATGCGAGGTCCGACTTGCCACTCTTCTTGATACCGGCAGCAATTCCGGCACCGCGGAATCCGGCAGGTGCGGTGACGCCCTGCGTGCGGAGCAGACGTCCCCCGGCGACGTGAACCACGTCTGCAACGGTCGCGTCAGGCTCGATTGCGTTGTCGATCTGCTGCGGATTGTCGGTGCTCACGGAGCTACTCCCACGGTAGAGAGACCTGCGGTCTCGGGTAGGCCAAGGGCGAGATTCATCGATTGCACCGCGCCACCGGCGGTGCCCTTGGTGAGATTGTCGATTGCCGAGATGACAACGAGCTGACCGGCGTCGGCGTCCACGGTGACCCCGATCTGCACGGCGTTGGATCCGATCACAGCGCCGGTCTGCGGGAAGATGCCGGCAGGCAGCACATGAATGAACGGCTCGTCGTTGTATGCCTTTTCGTAGATTTCGCGTGCCTGCTCTTCGGTGGCCGTGGTGGCTGCCGTGCAGGTCGCGAGGATGCCGCGCGGCATGGGCGCGAGCACCGGAGTGAAGGAGACACTGATGTCCTTGCCGCCTGCGGCCGAGAGATTCTGAATGATCTCAGGGGTGTGGCGATGGACACCGCCGACGCCGTACGCACGGACGGAGCCCATGACCTCGGAACCCAGCAGATCAGCCTTCGGTGCCCGGCCGGCGCCCGAAGTGCCACTGACCGCAACCACGTTCACGTGTGAGTCCACGATCCCCGCGGCAACGGCGGGGGCCAGCGCGAGGCTCGCTGCCGTCGGGTAGCAGCCCGGAACGGCGATGCGGGTTGCGCCTACCAATTTCTCACGGGCACCGGGCAATTCAGGAAGACCGTAGGGCCAGGTGCCGGCATGAGCGCTCTTGTAGTACTTCTCCCAGGCTGCGGGATCCTGCAGCCGGAAGTCCGCGCCGCAGTCGATGATGACCGTCGACTCGGGCAGCAACTTGGCGTACTGAGCCGAATTTCCGTGTGGGAGACCGAGGAAGACGACGTCGTGACCCGAGAGGATCTCGACAGTGGTCTCTTCGAGTACCCGCGAAGAGAGTGGAAGCAAGTGCGGATGATGCTCACCGAGCGTCGAACCGGCGTTGCCACCGGCGGTCAGCGAACCGATCACCAGACTGCCGTCGGCGTAGGACGGGTGCCCGAGGAGCAGACGCAGAACCTCACCACCGGCGTACCCACTGGCGCCGGCAACGGCGACTCTGATCGGCTTGCGTGCGTTCTCGGTCGTACCACCTTCAGTCATGTCACACAGTATGCATCATTGTGCATCGGAATGCATAATTACTTACCCATGGATCGTCGAATCTCCTCGAGCTTGGCCTTTGCGGCCTTCTGGCGCTCGTCCCACTGCTCGTCGACGGACTTTCCGGCAGGACTCTCGTGTGCCAATTCGGCCGAACCTATGGAAGTACCGAAGCGCCCCTCTATCTTCTCCCGAACACGGTCGAAAGTGGGGACTCCCCCTTCGGTGTAGTCGGGTTCGGGAATTCTCGGGTCGGTCGCAAGTACCACCGGGACGTCGATGATCTCGTCGACCTCCACAACGGTGTCGGGCAGTTCGACTTCTTCGGCGTCCGTGATCGTGTTGTCGTCCTCTACACGGTGCGGCTCGAGGCTCGCGGCAGCGGTGTCCACCACGGAAAGAAGGACCGACAAGCTCGGACGACGCTCGACCACTGCGCGGACGACCGCGAGGAAGTCCTTGTCGTCGAGTGCACTGGCGGCCTCGACTACCTGGTGCACGGACCCATCGTGCTCGGACCCATCATGTTCGGGCCCATCATTTCGTGACACTGTCAGTCCCTTCTCGAAAACGCCGACGGACAATTCCGATCCTTCCACGACCGTCCGTCGAAGGGGTCAGCGTGACGCGAGATACGCGGCAAATGCTTCCTCGCTCGAATATTCGGGGACGTATCCGAACTGTTCCTTGAGCCGCCGATTGTCGAGAACCGGTCGGTACTGGAGAAATCCGACGCGCTCCGGACCGTGTTCCGTTACGCCCAATCGCCGTCCGACGCGTAGAACGCCTCGCAACAACCATGCAGGAAGCGTCACCGTGCTCTTGCCCATCCGGGAAGCCAACTCGTCGACGGTCAACGAGCCGTCGCCCGCGACATTGAAGATGCCCACTTGGTTTCCGGTCACGGCCTCCGCAAAAGCGCCCGCGACATCGGTGTGCCAGACGAAGACGAAGGGGCTGTCGCTCCCGGCAACCTTGAGCAGCTTGCGGCGATCGAACAACGCGGTGATCTGATTGTCGACACTCTCACCCAAGATCGTGCCGATCCGGAAGACAACCTGTTCCAACTCCGGGTGTTCGACGCGATATTCGGCGAGCATCTCTTCGACCAGGCGTTTGTGGCGACTGTATGTGAATTCGTCGTTGCCTCGGACAGGTACGTCCTCGGTGATCCACGGTGGGCTGTCGGAGTGGTAGCCGTACGCCGCTCCGGACGAAGACACGACGATCCGTCCAACCCCGTGTTCGACGCAGGCCGCGAGCACGTTTCGTGTCCCGTCGACGTCGACGCGATACTCCTGCTCTGCTGTCGTGTTCTTGCCGGGATTCACGATGGACGCAAGGTGGATCACGACGTTCGGTCGGTACTGACCGAACACCCGCCCCAACTCTGTGGGGTCGCAGACGTCCGCCCTGACGCGGCGGATGCGATCGTCCGGCGTGTCCTTGACCGTGAGGTCGACACAGACGACGGCGATGCCCTGCGCGATCAGTGCGTCGATGACAGCGGTACCCAGGAACCCGTTCCCGCCCGTGACGAGTGCGACGGTCATGCCGGTACCGCCTTTCGGGCGCGTCGCTTGGACCAGATCGTCGCCAGAGCCAACCCGGCGATGATGTCCCAGATTCCCCACCAGCCGGCCACGATGGCCATGCCACCGAGCCCGTCGAAGAACGTGAACACCAGGCCAAGCCCCAGCCCCGCATTGCGGATGCCGACCTCGAAAGAGACGGCGCGACGGCTGTATTCGTTCAACCCGGTGACGGCGCCGCAGAAGTATCCCAGTGCGAGGGCAACCGTGTCGTGCAGGAAGACCGCGAGCAGTACCACCCCGATGTAGTCGACGAAGTACGACGCATTCCCCGACACCCCCGCGACGATGAAGATCGACAACGCCACCAACGAACCGTTTTTCACCCAAGGCTGCGCTTTCGCGGCGATCTCCGGAAACCTTCGTGCCGCCCAGATGCCGAGAACGAACGGCACACCGATGATCAGGGCGATTTGCGCGACCATCTCGAGCGCATTCAGGTTCACGGACTGCAACAGAGCGTCGGTCTCCGGGCGTCGGCTCCCCCAGAACGCAAGATTGAGCGGCATGAGGAAGATCGCGAGGACGTTCGACACCGCCGTCATGGACACCGAGAGTGCGACGTCGCCGCCCGCCCGGTGAGTCAGGACGTTCGAGATGTTCCCTGGCGGGCAGCACGCCACCAGGATCATGCCGAGTGCTACCGACGGAGCCGGCGAGAGAATCAGCGTCAGGAGAAAAGTCACTGCCGGCAACAGCAGGAACTGCGCAGCAATACCCACCGCCATCGCCTTGGGTTTGGTGAGCGCACGACGAAAGTCGTCGACCGAGGTGTCGAGGGCGATCCCCAGCATGATCGCGGCCAGCACCACGTTGAGGATCATCAACGATCCCGGGTTGAAGTTGAGCACCACGTCGTCGATCGGCATCACTGTCCTCCCTTCGTCAGAGCGGCATCAAGCAGTCCGATGTGTCGCTTGATCGCCGATCGGTAGGCGTCCTTGTTCACGTAGTAGGCCATTCGTCCCAACTTCAGGTACTTGTATCCCCCGGACAGATCGGGAGGAGGACCGGCCGCCGCCGCCGAGAATTCCCGCGCCGCGGCGGGGGCTTCGGTACGTGCGGTGATCAATTTGGCCACCAACTCGGCCTGCTCGAAACGGCCCTGCCATCCGAGACCGGATGCTTCGACCATGCCGAGAACAAAGAGATTGTCGTGGCGGCGACTCGCGACGTTGAGGAACAGGTCCGGGGCAGCGCCCGACCAGTCCAAGTCCTCGCGCGCGATGAAGGGATAGTCGAGGTGATACCCCGTGGCGCAGAGAACGAGGTCGTAGTCGGCAGACGATCCGTCGACAAACCGCACCGTTCTCCCCTCGAACCGGTCGACGTCGGCGCGCACGTGCACATCACCGTGCCCGATGTGGTGCAGGATCAACGAGTTCACGACCGGATGCGATTCGTAGATCTTGTAGTCCGGTGCCGGAAATCCGAACCGCACCGGATCACCCGTGAACTGCTTGAGTACCAAGGTGTCGACGCGTTGTTTGATCCACGGCGGCAACGGCTTTCCCTGATTCAAGGTGTCCGAGGGTCGGCCGAACAGATACTTGGGGACGAAGTAGTAGCCTCGCCGAACGCTCAGGTCGACGCACTTGGCCTGGTGGACGGCATCGACGGCGATGTCGCATCCACTGTTGCCCGCCCCGATGACCAGTACCTTCTTCCCGCGGAAGATCTCGGCGCTGCGGTACTGGCTCGTGTGCATCAACGTGCCGGTGAAGTCGCCCCGGAAAGTCGGCATGTTCGGCTTCGACAGCGTTCCGTTCGCGATGATCACGCCTCGATACCGCGCGACTGTTGTCTCACCGCTGCGACTGCGCGTGGTGACCTGCCACAGCGAATCGACCGGCGAAACGTCGGCGACGGTAGTGCCGAAGGCAAAGTGCCTGCGAAGATCGTGAGTATCGGCGTAGTCGCGGAAATAATCGGCAAGTTCGACGTGGCTCGGGTAGTCGGCCACCGAATCCGCCATCGGGAACTCCGCGAATGCGGTGGTGCCCTTCGAAGAGATGAGGTGCGCCGACTCGTAGACGGTGCTGTGCGGGTTGTCGATATCCCAGAGCCCACCGACGTCGTCGTGGCTCTCGAAGCCGTCGAACGCTATCCCGGCCCGATCGAGGTTTCGCGCGCCGGCCAATCCAGACGGGCCCGCTCCGATCAGCGCGTACTTCTCCTCTGTGATCATCCGTCGAGCGTCGCAGATAGTCCGAATCTTGCAGAAATATGCCGGATAATGACGTTATGAGCGCACCAGATACCGGCAACGGTCGCGGGATAGATGAAATCGATCTGAGGATAATCAATGCGCTCCAGCTCGCACCGCGATCGAAGTGGCTTTCGTTGGCCGGACCACTCGAACTCGACGCCGCGACTCTCGCCCGTCGTTGGAATCGACTCTCCGAATCGTCGTTGGCCTGGGTCACGGTCACTCCAGGGCCACAGGTCCTGGGCAGCATCGTCACAGCGATCATCGAAATCGATTGCTCACCTGCTCTTCTCGACACCGTCGCGGCACGGCTGACTCGCTCGGCCCACGCCGTGACCATCGAAGCATCAACGGGCAGAGCAGATCTGCTCGTCACAGCCGGTACCGCGGACCTGGCGTCGATGTCGCGCTTCATATCGGAAGACGTCGCAACGATCGACGGTGTACTGGCGACACGAACCTCGATCATCACACGCTGGTTCACCGAAGGTGGGCGATGGAGACTCAATGCGCTGGCACCGTCCGAGAAGGGTGTGCTGACCACCAGCGAAAACCGTCCTGCCGTGCGCGCTCGGCCGACCGGGATATCCGAACAGGATCGCAAGGTTCTGACGAAGCTCGCTTACGACGGGCGCACTCCCATGAAGGAGTTGGCCGACGCGATCGGTGTCAGTCCCGCTGCGTGCAAACGCCAGATCGACCGGCTCACGTCTTCGGGGTTGGTGGCGCTGCGGTGTGAATTCGCGCGGCCGCTGGCCGGCCTTCCCGTGCTCGCCACTTTGTGGTGCCGCGTCGAACCCGAGCTTCTCGATACGGCGGGACGAGTGCTGAGTCGGGCGTCGGAAGTTCGAAACTGCTTCGCTGTAGTCGGCCCCGACAACCTGGTGGTTCAGTTGTGGCTGCATTCTCCTGCAGAACTCGATGCATTCGAAACTCGTCTGCGCAAGGAGATTCCGGGTCTTTGCGTCACGGAACGATCCATCGTGCTGTATCTGCGCAAACTGCTCGGCCACGTGCTCGACCAGCAAGGGCGACGGACGGACACCGTTGCGCCAGATGTGTGGCTTTCCGATTCACCTCAGTCGAAAAGCCGATAACACGACAGAGCCCACGACCACCTGGGATGGACGTGGGCTCTGTGATCAGTTGAGGAAATCAGCCGCGCATCTGCGCACCGACGGCCTTGGAAGCCGCCTCCACTGCCGCATCACGCGCGGCACTGGCCTCGTCCTCGGTCAGAGTCCGGTCGACACCACGGAATCGCAACGCGAACGCGAGCGACTTGCGGCCTTCACCGACCTGCTCGCCCTCGAAGACGTCGAAGAGGCGAATGTCTTCGAGAAGTTCGCCGCCGCCGGAACGCAGAGCTTCCTGGACCTTCGCCGCAGGAATATCGCGATCGACAACAACCGCCACGTCCTGGAGCACTGCGGGGAAGGGCGAAATGCGCGGCGCCGGCAGGTTCTCGACCAACGGCAAAGCGTCGAGGTCGATCTCCAGTGCACAAGTGCGCGCGGGCAGTCCCGCACGCTCGAGAACAGCCGGATGCAGTTCGCCCGCATGACCGACTACGTTGCCGTCAACGACAACCTCGGCGCAACGGCCGGGATGCCACGGCAGGTACTGCGCCGCACGCAGTTCCACCTCGACGTCTGCTGCAGCTGCAATGACCCGCACTGCTGCAAAAGTGTCCGAAGCCTCGGCCTGACGGCCAGGGCCCCAGGGGCCGCTCGGCTCACGCAAACCACTCAACACTGCAGCGATGTGCACGGGCTGAGCCGGCAACGACGCGATCAGGTTCGCGATCTGCTCGTCCGTCGGACGACGATCCACCGGCAATGCATCCACCGGCTTGGTGTCGGGGCCCGGCAGGACGACCTGTGCGATGCCGTACAGCGACAGATCACGCTGACCGCGAGAAGCGTTGCGAGCCAGGATCTCCAGCAGACCCGGGAGCAGCGTGGTCGCCAACTCCGGACGATCGGCTTCGAGCGGATTGAGGACCTTGCTGGTGTTGCGGCGCGGATCATCCGCGTCGAGGCCCCAGACGTCGAAGACGTTCGTCGGCAGGAAGACCGGAGGAAGGACCTCGACGTAACCGGCGTGAGCCACGGCCTTCGAGACCGTGCGCTTTCGCCGCTGCGACGGAGTCAACCCACGTCCGGCCGGAGCGGCGGGAAGCACAGACGGGATCTGCTCGAGACCTTCGAGGCGAAGAACTTCCTCGACGAGGTCCGCAGGCTGCACCAGGTCCGGACGCCACGACGGCGGCGTCGCGACCAACTGGCCGTGTCCTTCTTCGCTGACGCCGACCTCGACGTTGCAGCCAACCTGGGTGAGGCGGCGAGCTGCGGTGCCGTTGGGGTACGTGACTCCGGCGACACGGTCGGGCAGGTCGATATCCATGCGAATGGCAGCGCGAGGGGCAACATCGCCCACGTCGGTCAGGACCGGTTCGATCCGTCCGCCGGCAATCTCGACCAGCAGAGCGGCTGCGCGGTCGACGGCCGCGAGCGGAATTGCCGGATCGACGACGCGCTCGAAACGCTTGCTCGCCTCACTCGGCAGCTTGTGCCGGCGCGCCGTCTTGAAGACTGCGAGCGGATCCCAAGTAGCTCCTTCGAGGAGGATGTCCGTCGTTGCCGTTCCCACCTCGGTGGTTGCGCCGCCCATGACGGCAGCCAGCGAGATGACTCCGGAATCGTCGGCGATGACAACGTCTTCGGGATCGAGCGTGCGTTCGACGTCGTCGAGCGTCGTCAGCTTCTCCCCCGCCTTGGCGCGACGGACCACCAGGTCGCCCTGCACCGAGGTCGCATCGAACGCGTGCAGAGGCTGACCGAGTTCGAGCATCACGTAGTTGGTGACGTCGACGGCCGGCGAGATCGGGCGAACACCCGAGAGCAGAAGTCGACGCTGCAGCCACCACGGGCTCACTGCCTGCGGATCGATACCCGTGATCTTCCGCATCACGAAACGCGAAGCCTTGGACTCCGGTTCGAGGCGCACCGGCCAGGCTTCACCCTCAGCCGGGTGCGCGGGAACCGAAGCGGGATCGGCATATTCGAGATCGAAGCCGCACGCGAGCTCTCGTGTGAGACCGCGGACCGAGAAGCAGTAGCCACGGTCCGGGGTGATGTTCAGTTCGATGATCGTGTCACCGAGACCGAGCAACTCGTTGCCATCTGCGCCGGGTTCGGCGGTACCAGGCTCGAGCACCAAGATGCCCGAATGGTCTTTGCCGATACCGAGTTCCGAGACGGAGCAGATCATGCCGTCGGACACCTGGCCGTACGTCTTGCGAGTGGCGATTTCGAATCCGCCGGGCAGCACCGCGCCGGGCAACGCAACGACGACGAGGTCACCCTCGTTGAAATTGCGCGCGCCACAGACGATGCCACGGGGCTCGGGTTCGCCGACCTCGACCTGGCAGAAGCGGATCGGCTTCTTGAACTCGGTCAGTTCGGTGATGGAGACGACCTTGCCGACGACCAACGGGCCGTCGATCGCCTCGAGTGTGTCGAGTTCCTCGACTTCGAGTCCCACCCGGACGAACCCGGCGTCCAGCTCTTCCGGGGTCACCTCCCAGTTGGGAGTTGCCCGCTGCAGGATCTCGGTCAGCCAGGATTGCGCTACTCGCACGTCTGCTCAGCTCTCTCGTTTGTCGATAAGTCTTTGTGAAGGTTCCGCGGACCGGATCGGTCAGCCTGCGACACCGAAGGGCAGCGTGAAACGCACGTCACCTTCGACGATGTCGCGCATGTCCGGGATACCGTTGCGGAACTGCAGGGTCCGCTCGAGGCCCATGCCGAATGCGAAACCCGAGTACTCGTCGGGATCGATACCGCTGGCGCGCAGAACGTTCGGGTTGACCATGCCGCAGCCGCCCCACTCGACCCAGCCTGCGCCGCCCTTCTTGTTCGCGAACCAGACGTCGACCTCGGCCGACGGTTCCGTGAACGGGAAGTAATTGGGGCGCATACGGGTACGCGTCTCGGGGCCGAAAAGGGCACGAGCGAACGCGTCGAGAGTCCCGCGCAGGTTGGCCATGGTCAGGCCCTTGTCGACGGCCAGGCCCTCGACCTGCGAGAAGACAGGCGTGTGCGTCGCATCGAGTTCGTCGGTGCGGAACGTGCGGCCCGGGCACACCACGTAGATCGGTACCTCACGCGAGAGCATCGTGCGGACCTGCACCGGCGAGGTGTGGGTACGCAGCACCTGGCGAGAGTTCTCGGGTGCCAGGTGGAAGGTGTCCTGCATCGTGCGGGCAGGGTGATCCGGCAAGAAGTTGAGCGCGTCGAAGTTGAAGTGCTCGGTCTCCACCTCCGGACCCTCGGCAACTTCCCAACCCATCGCGACGAATACGTCGGCGACCTGCTCGGAAATCAGGCTGATCGGGTGACGCGCCCCGACGGGGTGGCGATCGGAGGGCAGAGTGACGTCGATTGCCTCGGCAACCAACACCGCGGCGTCACGCTCGGCGAGGAGGACCTCACGACGAGCGTCGTACGCGTTGTTGATCCGAGTGCGGAAGATGTTGACGCGCTTACCGGCGTCCGCCTTTTCCTTGCCCGGAAGGCTGCCGAGACCCCGGCGCGCGAGGGCGATCGGGGACTTGTCCCCCAGGTGCTCCACCTTGACGTGCGCCAGCGCATCCAGGTCAGCGGCGTCCGCCAGCGCCTTCTCGGCGTTCTCAGCCGCAGCGGTCAACGCCTCTTCGGTGAGTACACTCGCGTCGACCTCCGGCGGTGTCGCGCCCTCATTTTTGGCCACGGCTGTGACGCTCCTGTCGCTTCTCGGTTTACTTCTCGTACTGCGTGCTTCTTGTACTGCTTACTTCTTGTACTGCGAGCGAGCATTCGAACTCGCTCGAGCATTGTCTCTGCTCTTGTATTGTCTCAGGCTTCCGCAAATGGGATTCCGTGAGGTCTTCGCGTGCGTTTTCAGCCGTGATCGGTGGCGCGATTTTGCACCCGCGCGCTTGCGTACAGGCAAATTGCCGCCGCTGTCGCGAGGTTCAAGCTCTCGGCGCGGCCATGGATCGGAATCCTGACCCGATGATCAGCCTGCGCGGCGATCGCCGGATCGAGACCGTGCGCTTCGTTACCGAACAGCCAGGCCGTCGGCTTGCTCAGCAACTCGTCGGCCTCGTCGAGATCGACCTCGCCGTCAGCTGCAGTCGCGAGAATCTGAATGCCGGCTGCGCGAATCTGCTCGATCACCGACACTGTGTCTCGATCGCGGACGACTGGCAGGTGAAACAGGCTGCCCGCCGACGAACGAACGACCTTGCCGTTATGCGGATCGACGCTGTCGCCGGCGAGGATTGCCGCGTCGGCACCCACTGCGTCTGCGATGCGAATGACGGTGCCCGCGTTACCTGGTTCGTTGACCTCGACCGGCACTGCGAGCAGGCGGGTCTCCTGATGGACGGCTGCGCTCAGCGGTACATCCAGTAGATCGCTGACGGCAACGAGTCCGGGCGGCGTGACGGTATCGCTGAGAGCTTTGATGGCTCGATCGGTCACAAGAGCAACACGAACTCCAGCGGTCAGCGCCCGATCGATGACGTGCTGATAGCGCTCGGCTGCGTCCTCGGTGTAGAAGAGGTCGTGCACCGGGCGGGCCTCGCCATTCGAGAGTGCACCGTTCAACAGTTCGGTGACCGAGTTCTCGCCCTCGACGAGGAAACGTCCTGCTTTGCGTCGTTCTGCTGTGCGCAGGAGCTTGACAGCAGAAACGACCCGCGGAGTCCGCTCGGTGAGCGGGTCCACGGGCCGTTGCTGTGATGCGTGAATCAGGCTGCTTCTCCGGCAGGAGCGTTCACGTCAGCCGGCAGAGCGGCCTTCGCGAGTGCGACCAGGCCGGCAAAGGCCTCGGCATCGGAGACAGCGAGCTCGGCCAGGATCTTGCGGTCGACGTCGACCTCTGCCAGACGCAGGCCCTGGATGAGGCGGTTGTACGTGATGTCGTTTGCACGAGCTGCAGCGTTGATACGCGTGATCCACAGCTTGCGGAACTCGCCCTTGCGCGCACGACGGTCGCGGTACGCGTAGGTGAGCGAGTGGAGCTGCTGCTCCTTGGCCTTGGTGTACAGACGCGAACGCTGTCCACGGTAGCCGCTGGATGCAGCAAGAATTGAACGACGCTTCTTCTGGGCGTTGACCGCCCTCTTTACGCGTGCCACTTGAAAAATCCTGTCAATCTAGGGGCTGAAAGTACGGCCCCGGGTGGTCAGTAAGGGGGCGACTCAGATGCCGAGCATGCGCTTGATGCGCGGAGCGTCGTCAGGGCTGACAACAGCGACACCGTCGAGACGACGGGTAACCCTGCTGGACTTGTGCTCGAGAAGGTGGCGACGGCCGGCCTTCTGGCGCATGAGCTTTCCGCTGCCGGACACCTTGAATCGCTTCGAGGCGCCGCTGTGGCTCTTCATCTTGGGCATGGAGTCCTCAGTTCTTGTTACGTGGTGGATCTTGGGAAATCGACTAGCTGGCCGGAGCCTCGGGAGCGGCATCGCCGGTCGCCGGTGCTTCCGGAGCTGCTTCACTGGAAGCCGGTGCGGCCGGAGCCGGACGCGGAGCAGCCTGAGCCACTGGCGCCTGAGCGCTCTCCTGCGCCTTGACACGAGTCTTGGCGCCCTTGTGCGGTGCCAGGACCATCGTCATGTTTCGGCCGTCCTGCTTTGCCGAGGTTTCGACGAATCCGAGATCTGCGACGTCTGCTCCCAGACGCTGCAGAAGGCGGTAGCCGAGTTCGGGGCGTGACTGCTCACGTCCGCGGAACATGATCGTGACCTTGACCTTGGAACCGGCTTCGAGGAAGCGAACGACGTTGCGCTTCTTGGTCTCGTAGTCGTGGTCGTCGATCTTGGGTCGGAGCTTCTGCTCCTTGATGACCGTCAGCTGCTGGTTCTTACGTGACTCACGTGCCTTCTGTGCAGCCTCGTACTTGAACTTGCCGTAGTCCATGATCTTGCAGACCGGTGGACGGGCGTCAGGAGCTACCTCGACCAGGTCGAGGTCGGCCTCAAGGGCCAAGCGGAGTGCATCTTCAACACGCACGATGCCTACCTGTTCGCCGCCAGGTCCGACCAAACGAACCTCGGGAACGCGGATACGATCGTTGATGCGGGTCTCAGTGCTGATGGGGCCTCCTAGGTTGAACGGTGCGGTCTTCATGACCGCACGCAGCCCGTACCGCCCGCACCCCAACAAAAAAGCCCCGCTGTGATGATTGCTCATCCGCGGGGCCCGATGTCGACCGATCACATAAGATCCAGCTCACGCCGAAACCTATCTCCTCGACTGAGCGAGGAACCTGACGAAGAATGATCTCCGATAACAGGTGACCGGAACCACTGAACTGCAGTTTCACCTGCCGCGCAGAGGTGGGAGTCGGACTCCACTTGCTGCCCCCGAACAAGTCGGAGGCGGTCGTTGCAACAAGAGTAACAGGTCGCCACAGATGAAAGAAATCGGTGCCGCTCCCAGTACTGCCGGGAGAGGCCCGATTCAACACCGTCACGGCCTGATGGAATCCTTACATCCATGAGTGAGAACTTCGAGGCAGAACAGAACACCGACGGCGCGAACCCCGACGTCCGCGAACTCTCCGAAGTTCCCGCGGTCGAGGTCATCAGCCGTGCTGCAGTGATGCTGATGAGTTCGGCTGCCGAAAAACTCGGCCTCTCCGACGCCGATCCGTCTTCCAGCCCCTACCTGGACCTCGACGAAGCGCGTCGAGTCATCACGGCACTTGCCGGACTCGTGACTGCGTCGGTCGAATACCTCGGCCCTCATGCCGGACCCATCCGTGAAGGCCTCCAAGCCCTGCAGCGCGCATTCCGTGAGGCCTCCTCGCACCCGGACGAGCCAGGAAAGGGACCGGGCGAGAAGTTCACCGGTCCGGTCTACTGAATTGGCAACCGCCAACAAGACTCAACCGACGCCCGAGGACGTCGACGCATTCATTTCACGCGTCGACGACCGCAAACGCGCCGACGCCGTGGAGCTGATCTCCCTGCTGTCGGCCGCAACCGGCGAGCCTGCTGTCATGTGGGGCTCGAGCATCATCGGATTCGGGGCACGGCACTACCGATATGCGAGTGGCCACGAAGGTGACACCCCACTGATCGGATTCTCCCCCAGGGCCACCGCGCTCACGTTGTACTTGTCGCTGAACTTCGACGACTACACCGACACGCTCGCTCGCCTCGGCAAGCACAAAATCGGCAAGGGCTGCCTGTACGTCAAACGGCTGAGCGACGTCGATATGACGGCCCTGACCGAACTGATCACGGATTCCGTTGCCGCAGCCCGCAACATGATCGACTGAGTCACTCACCTACGGGGAGAAACAGGCCGAGCGTCTTCGGGCGGTTGCCCGAAGACGGTCGAATCGCGTGGTGTGAAGTGATCGTTCGTCAGCGTGGCCCGACGCATTCGATCGAGTCGAAACCACCGCACGGCGTCGCGCTCGCGACACCAGCCGATGAGAAACCACTGACCACGGTCCTGCGCCAGAATGTGCGGCTCAACTGCCCGCACCGTCTCCGCACCGTCCCCATCCACGTAGTGCAACGACACGACGCGACTCTTCTCGAGACCCTGCTCGACGGCCTGCCGGTTCGCGCGCGAATCCGTCAGAGCCCCGCCGTCACCGCGAATCCACACGCGGCCACCGAGCTCCGCGACCTTGCGACGACTCTCCTCGTCCATCACATCGAGCAGTTTCGCCAGCGCTGCTCGCCCATCCGGCGCAAACGGAGCATCACCCATCGCCGTCAAGGCCAACGCGATCGAAACTGCTTGCGGAACAGTGAAATTCACCGGCGGTAGCGTAGCGCGACCTACGAGTCGGTAACCACCCCCGGGGCCTGAGCGCGCTTCGATCGCCGCACCCGACATCATCAGCGTCTCGATATCCCTCTTGATCGTCCGGGTGGTGACACCGAATTCCTCGGACAATCGGGAGCACGTAGTCCCTCGATCGCCCTGTCGCCGAAGTTCCTCGACGAGAGCATGCAATCTCGCAGCTCGATTCACGTTCACCAGTGTCTCAGATTCCGATACCAAACGGTGACATAATTGGTGACACTCTGTTGTCACCAACCCGGGTGCACTGTGAGTCCATGAAAACTCACATCGTTCTTGTTCCCGGATTCTGGCTCGGTTCATGGGCTTGGGATGCAGTACTCCCACACCTCGAACGTTCCGACACCCGCGTGACCAGCCTGACACTGCCCGGGCTCGACGCAGTAGACACAGATCGATCAGCGGTCACCTTCGACGCTCACGTCCGTGCAGTCGTCGACGCCGTATCGGACTCCGACGAGCGCACGGTCTTGGTCGTACACAGCGGCGCCGGCCCGGTGGGGTACGCCGTCACCGATCGCATCCCGGATCGCGTCGCTCGGATCGTCTACGTCGACTCGGGCCCCATGCCCGACGGCGCAGCGCTGCGACCGGATCTGGCCGCTGACGTCGTCGAGATACCGCTGCCGACGTGGGCAGAACTTGAAGCAGACGGCAGCAGCCTCGAAGGACTCGACGAGAAGGCTCTCGAGGCGTTTCGCGCCAACGCCGTCCCCGAACCGGCCGGGCCGGCGCGTGAGCCGATTGTCCTGACGAACGAAAAGCGCTACCAGGTGCCGTCAACCGTCGTTTGCAGCACGTTCCCGTCCGCGGTGATTGCCCAGATGGCCGACGGAGGTCATCCGATGGCCGCCGAACTGGCGAAACTTCCCGTGACGTACGTCGACCTCCCGACCGGCCATTGGCCGATGTGGTCGCGCCCCGAAGACGTCGCCCAGGTGATCCTCGAGGCCGCCGCTTCCTGATCGACAAAGCAGTGATGCCGGATCGGATTCCGACCCGGCATCACTGACCGATTTCTACTTGCTCACGTTCTACTAGCTCACGGAAGCGGCTTTCTTCCGTGGCGCGGCCTTCTTTGCGGCAACTGCCTTCGTCGCACGCTTCTTGGTGATCGGCTTGGCCTTGACCGGCGCGTGCTGTGCGGTGAGAACCTCACTGAGGAACTTGCCCGTGTAGCTCTCGGGGACCGCGGCAACGTCTTCCGGCGTACCTTGCGCCACAACGGTTCCGCCGCCGGATCCACCCTCGGGTCCCATGTCGACGACCCAGTCCGACGTCTTGATCACGTCGAGGTTGTGCTCGATCACGATCACGCTGTTGCCCTTGTCGACCAGACCGTTGATCACGATCAGGAGCTTTCGGATGTCCTCGAAATGCAGACCCGTGGTGGGCTCGTCGAGGATGTACACCGTGCGACCGGTGGACCGCTTCTGCAATTCGGCGGCGAGCTTGACGCGCTGCGCTTCACCACCGGACAGAGTCGGAGCCGGCTGACCCAGTCGGACATAGCCCAGGCCGACGTCGACCAGCGTCTTGAGGTACCGGTGAATTGAGGTGACCGGCTGGAAGAACTCGGCTGCTTCCTCGATAGGCATGTCGAGTACCTCGGCGATCGACTTGCCCTTGTAGTGGACCTCGAGCGTTTCGCGGTTGTACCGAGCGCCGTGGCATACCTCGCAGGGCACGTACACGTCCGGCAGGAAGTTCATCTCGATCTTCAAGGTTCCGTCGCCGGAGCACGCCTCGCAGCGTCCACCCTTGACATTGAACGAGAATCGGCCGGGCTGGTAACCGCGGACTTTCGCTTCCGTCGTGGCCGCGAACAGGGTTCGAATCTTGTCGAACACACCGGTGTACGTCGCCGCATTCGATCGCGGAGTCCGGCCGATCGGAGACTGATCGACCTGCACGAGCTTGTCCAGCTGATCGAGTCCGTTGATTCGTGTGTGACGGCCAGGCACCTGGCGTGCACCGTTGAGCTTGTTCGCCATGACGGTCGCGAGAATGTCGTTGACCAACGTCGACTTGCCCGAACCGGAGACACCGGTGACAGCGGTGAGAACACCCAGCGGGAAACTCACGTCGATGCCGTCGAGATTGTGCTCGCGAGCTCCGACGACCGTGACCTGGCGTTTGCGATCCACCGGCCGACGAATGGCCGGAACCTCGATGAAGCTGCGACCCGACAGGTAGGCGCCGGTCAGAGATTCTTCACACGTCAGCAGTTCTTCGTACGGTCCGCTGTGGACGACCTTGCCGCCGTGCTCGCCGGCGTACGGTCCGATGTCGACTACCCAGTCGGACGTGCGGATAGTGTCTTCGTCGTGCTCGACGACGATCAGCGTGTTGCCGAGGTCGCGCAAGCGCGTCAGGGTTTCGATCAGTCGTCGATTGTCACGCTGATGCAGGCCGATGGACGGCTCGTCGAGTACATACAGCACGCCGACGAGTCCGGAACCGATCTGCGTTGCCAAGCGGATTCGCTGGGCCTCGCCACCGGACAACGTGCCAGCGGCACGCGAGAGGGAAAGGTATTCCAAGCCGACGTCGAGCAGGAACCCGAGTCGTGCCTGAACTTCCTTGAGGACCTGACCCGCAATCGCCTCTTCGCGCGAACCGAGAGTGAGGCTGTTCAAGAAGTCCGCGCAATCGGAGATCGACAGTTCACAGACCTCGGCGATGGACTTACTGCCGAAGTCTCCAGCCGCGATAGTTACCGACAGGATTTCCGGGCGCAGGCGAGCACCACCACACGCCGGGCACGGCGTGTCGCGCATGTACCCGTCGTACCGTTCCTTCATCTGATCCGATTCGGTCTGCTCGAGCCGGCGATGCAGGAACGGCATCACACCTTCGAACTCCGCGTAGTAAGAACGGGTACGGCCGTACCGATTCTTGTACCGGACGTGAACCTGCTCCTCGCTGCCTTCGAGGATTGCTTTGCGGGCCTTCGCCGGCAACTTGTTCCACGGCGTCTTCATGTCGAAACCGAGGATGTCGCCGAGGCCGGAGAGCAACCGTCCGAAGTACTCCGAACTCTGGCCCATCGACCACGGCGCGATCGCTCCGTCTTCGAGGCTCAGGTCGGGATCGGGAACCACCAGATCCGGGTCGACCTCCTTGCGGATACCGAGGCCAGTGCATTCCGGGCAGGCGCCGTAGGGCGAGTTGAAGGAGAACGAGCGCGGTTCGAGATCGTCGATCGCGAGTGCGTGGCCATTCGGGCAGGCCAGCTTCTCGGAGAAACGACGCTCACGATCAGGTGCATTTTCTTCACGGTCGACGAAGTCGAGGACCACGATGCCTTCAGCCAAGCGAAGTGCGGTCTCGACCGAGTCGGTCAGGCGCTGCTTCGAACTCGCCTTGACCTGCAATCGGTCGACCACTACTTCGATGTCGTGCTTTTCCTGCTTCTTGAGCTTCGGCGGAT
This sequence comes from Rhodococcus sp. RCBS9, assembly GCF_029457415.1. Taxonomy (NCBI): domain Bacteria; kingdom Bacillati; phylum Actinomycetota; class Actinomycetes; order Mycobacteriales; family Nocardiaceae; genus Rhodococcus; species Rhodococcus sp. RCBS9. The sequence goes on from NZ_CP120422.1 coordinate 6,040,716, forward strand.
CCGCCAGCGAATGGACGACACCGTCGACGCGCACTCGCGAGTAGCCCTGGGTATTGAGCTGATCGAAAAGGTCGACGAACTCGCCCTTACGAGTACGGACTACCGGTGCGAGGACCTGGAACTTGATGCCCTCTTCCATCTCGAGCACCTGGTCAACGATCTGCTGGGGCGTCTGACGTGCGATCTTCTCACCACACACCGGGCAGTGCGCCGAACCTGCGCGGGCATAGAGAAGTCGGAGGTAGTCGTAGACCTCGGTAATGGTGCCCACCGTCGAACGGGGGTTGCGGTTGGTCGACTTCTGGTCGATCGACACCGCAGGAGACAATCCCTCGATGAAGTCCACATCCGGCTTGTCCATCTGACCGAGGAACTGACGCGCGTATGCCGAGAGCGACTCGACGTAGCGGCGCTGACCTTCGGCGAAGATCGTGTCGAACGCGAGGCTGGACTTGCCGGAGCCGGACAACCCGGTGAAGACGATCAGGCTGTCTCGCGGGAGGTCGAGATCGACTCCTCGCAGATTGTGCTCACGCGCACCCCGCACGATCAGGCGATCCGCCACACCAATTCCCTTCATTGTCAATCGTCCGGGGCCGTCCCCCCGGAGAAGTCTCGAGTGGCCTCGCAAACGCGAGTCCTCGAGCGATCGTCATCGTAGGCCGAGCCACCGACACGTTTTTCTCACCAGGCGAGCCCATCGCTCTACCTGCCCCTATTCGAAGGTAGCCTGCGTTTCATGACGAATCAGCCCATCGTGATCGACGACTCCTACACCGGTCAGGTCTCCCCCGATTCTGCCCCTCAGCGGCGCACAGTCGAAGGCGCCGTCATCACGAAGATGTCGGTCGGCCCCATGGACAACAACACTTACCTCGTCGTCTGTTCCACGACCGGGAAATCTCTCCTGATCGATGCGGCCAACGAAGCCGAGAAGATCATCGCGCTCATCGAACAGGAAGCACCTGTTTTCGATTCCATCGTCACCACCCACCAGCACGGCGATCACTGGTTGGCCCTCGAAGACGTTCACGCCGCAACCAAGGTGCCGACCGCCGCGCACCCCCTCGACGCAGAGGTCCTTCCCGTCACCCCGGACGTGCTCCTCGAAGACGGCGACAAGGTGACCGTTGGCAACTTGAGCCTCGACGTCATTCACCTGTCCGGCCACACGCCCGGCTCCATCGCGCTGGCTCTCACCGAACCGAGCGGACAGGTTCACCTCTTCACCGGCGACTCACTCTTCCCCGGCGGAGTAGGCAAGACCGCCGACCCCGAGAAGTTCACTTCTCTGCTCGACGACGTGGAAAACAAGCTGTTCGGAAGGTACGACGACGCGACCGTCGTCTACCCCGGGCATGGCAAGGACACGACGCTCGGCGCCGAGCGCCCGCACCTGGCGGAGTGGCGCGAACGCGGTTGGTGACGTTTCACCTGTTCCGTACTGGACCCCGCTAACCGACTTGGCTGTCGACCTGTTCACCGTTGACTCGAAGTCGCGGAAGCCAGGTCGACAGAGTCCGGCCCAGTCCTTCGACCATCCGTTCCCCGAACACACACAGCGTGCGTTCCCACGGATGGCCGAAGGTCCCTTCCGTGAAGTCGTCCCGACTGAATATGTAGTAGTCACCGTTCGGATAGACCGGGACACGCCACTCCGCAAGCTCCTTCGCAGCAGCGTGTGCCTCCGCGTCGAAGGTGTAGCCCGGATGCTGCCAATCCAGAACGACGAAGTTGGGATCGTCGTTCCAATCGGTGACAAAACAGCGCAACGCTTCGGCGTTGATCGCATCCACGCGAGCGGCCCACGCCCCTGGAGTCGCAGCTGGCGCCGCACCCAAATCGAAGACCACGGACGGGATGGGCTCGGCGATGGCGGGCCAAGATCGTGCGTCGATGCCGGGCGTGAACCCAAAGCGGTCACGAAAGATCGCCCAGTTTCTCTCGTTCTCCTCGTCCGACAGCTGTCCCCAGCCGGTGGGAAGGGTCGAGCCGAAGTTCTGAGTCATCTTGGTGGTCACAACACCATCGTGCTCGAACGGTGCGCATACTGTGACACCTTCGAACACGCCGTATGCGGATACGCGGTAACGGATACTTCAGAACGGTGTGTCCGGATCAGTGGAGAAGTCATCGTCGCAGTACAGCGCGCTTCGGCGACCAGGAATCCGGCGACCGGGTCAGGCGTGCCGGGATCGCCGAACCGGACCAATTCCTTGTGAGATCGCTAGGGTGGAAAACGAACCTACATCGGGAGGCTTGAAACATGCTGGTACGTCGAATTGCTCGTCCACTGCTTTCCACGATCTTCATCGCCGGGGGAATCGATGCTTTGCGCAACCCTGCTCAGCGAGCAGCCAAAGCGTCACCGCTGATCGACAAATCCGTCGAGACGCTGCCAGGAGCAGTGACGCAGAAGGTGCCTGCTGATCCGGAAACACTCGTCAAGATCAACGCCGCCGTCCAGATCGGCGGCGGTGCCCTGCTGGCCACCGGCAAGGCGCCGCGGCTCGCGTCGTTGGTGCTCGCGGGGAGCCTGGTACCGACCACGCTTGCCGGTCACGACTTCTGGAACGAAACCGATCCGTCACTGCGAGCGATGCAGCGCACAAACTTCATCAAGAACGTCAGCTTGCTCGGCGGACTGATGATCGCCTCCGTCGACACCGAGGGCAAGCCGTCGCTCGGCTGGCGCGGCCGTCGCGCCGCGAAGAAAGCCCAGGCGTCTATCGCCGCAGCACTTCCATTGGTCGCATCGCAGACCGATCACACGAGCGATCGCGTCGAGCATGCTCTGTCGGTGGCGTCCGAACGCGGTTCCGAGCTTGCCGAAACCGCGAAGGCACACGGCACGGATTGGCTCGAACTTGCGAAGGAGCGCAGCTCCGAGTTCGCGGAGATCGCGAGCAAGCGAGCCGCGGAATTCGGAGAGGTCGCCAAGGAACGCGGCCCGGACATCCTCGAAGTCGCGCAGAAGCGCGGCTCCGAACTGGCCGAGACCGCACGCGAGCGCAGCGCCGAACTGGCAGAGCTGGCGAGCAAGCGCAGCTCGGAGTTCGCCGAACTCGCCCTCGAGAAGAGCAACGAGTGGGCCGAAACGGCGTCGGAGCAGACCGAGGTGCTGGGTAAGCGTGCTCGCAAGCGCGCAGAGAAGGCGCTCGAAAAGGCTCGCGCCAAGAAGGACGAATTGACGCACTGAGTGCACCGAAAGACACGGTCAGGCCACCTTCGGGTGGCCTGACCTGTATCTATGCGGCAGTTCATCTGGGGGAACTAGACTGTCTTGGCGCTTTTGCAGCGCGTGAATTTCTCATCAAGCCTAGGAGATCCTTTGCCCGACGCGGACCCGTCACTGAACGAGCAAGAGCTCGAGCAGCAGTACGTGACGATGTTGTACTCCCGTCTCGACGATCTTCGAAAGTATGCCCAAACTCGCTTGAGCACGGTCCTCCTCGAGACCGGCGGAACCCCGCAAGCACGCAGCGAACGCGAATCCTTCAACGCCATGTACACCGAGGATCTCGCCAAGTACGACGCAGCCGAGAACGGAATGTGTTTCGGACGCATCGACTTCGACGACGAGCGACGCTACGTCGGCCGACTGGGAATCCTGGACACCGACAACGACTACGAAACGCTGCTCCTCGACTGGCGAGCTCCGATGGCACGCCCGTTCTATCTGGCGACGCCCGCGGCACCCGAGGGCGTGAAGCGGCGACGCCATATTCGCAGTCGGAGCCGCACAGTCACCGGCATCAACGACGAATACCTGGACCTCGACGCGGCCCGCGCCGCAGGCGTGGTGACCGAAGCCGGCGGCGTCGCCGGTGAGAGCGCTCTCCTGGACGCTCTGAACGCAGCGCGTACGGGTCAGATGAACGACATCGTCGAGACCATTCAGAGTGAGCAGGATGCCATCATCCGCTCCGAGCACAAGAGCGTTTTGGTCGTCCAGGGCGGTCCGGGTACCGGCAAAACCGCAGTCGCCCTTCACCGTGCCGCCTTCTTGCTCTACACCTACCGCCAGCAACTGGCCAAGGCCGGTGTTCTCATCATCGGGCCGAACGCGACGTTCCTCGACTACATCAGCCAGGTCCTTCCTTCACTCGGTGAGACCGGAGTTCTACTCTCGACGATCGGGGACCTGTACCCCGGAGTGCGTGCGACTCGTACGGATTCCCTCGCCGCCGGTGAGATCAAGGGTTCCCTCGCGATCCTCGACGTGCTCAAGAACGCCGTCCGGGATCGGCAGGAAGTTCCGTCGAAGCCGATTACCCTTCGATTCGACACGTACGACTTGAAGCTGGATCGAAAGACTGTCACGAAGGCGCGCGGGCGTGCTCGGTCGTCGCGTCGCCCACACAACCTGGCGCGCCCGATCTTCGTGGCAGCAGTCATCGAGGCGTTGGCACTGCAGATGGCCGAACTCATCGGCGGAAACCTCGTCGACGGTGGGTCACTCCTCAGTCGGGACGACATCGCCGACATTCGCGACGAGATGCGTGAGGACCCGGACATCATGTCCGCCATCGGAAAGCTGTGGCCCGAATTGTCGCCGCAGCAAATCCTCGCGGAACTGTGGACGTCGCCGGCGAGGTTGGCCAAGGCAGCGCCGCAACTCGACGACGCCCAACGCGACGAGCTTCTGCAGAGCGTCGGACCGGGTTTCAGTGCGGCCGATGCTCCCCTGCTCGACGAACTGGCCGAGATTCTCGGCGTCGACGACGCCGCCGAACGCGAACGCGCACAACGTGAATGGCGCGCGCAGATCGCCGACGCCCAGGGCGCCCTCGACATCCTCACCGGGTCTGCACCACAGGATCTCGAAGACGAGATGGATCCCGAGATCTTGATGGCGTACGACTTGATCGACGCCAGCCAACTCGCCCAACGCCACGATCAGGGCCAGCGCCAGACCACGGCAGAACGCGCTGCCGGCGACCGAACCTGGACCTACGGTCACGTGATCGTCGACGAAGCCCAAGAGCTCTCCGAAATGGCGTGGCGAATGCTGATGCGGCGCATACCGAATCGCTGGATGACGTTGGTCGGCGATACAGCTCAGACCGGTGATCCCGCGGGAACTTCGTCCTGGCAGAAGATTCTCGAGCCTTACGTCGCCAAGCGCTGGAAGCTCACCGAACTGACCGTCAACTACCGAACTCCCTCGGAGATCATGGATGTCGCGCACCGTGTGCTCGAAGAGATCGACCCGGAGCAATCCGTGCCCCGGTCGGTACGCGACAGCGGATTCGCGCCGTGGGCGCTCAAGACCACGGCCGAAGAATTGGAATCGACCGTGCGCCGTTGCATCGAGTCCGAGTCGCATCCCGGTATCACCGCAGTGATCGCCGGTTCCGAGGTCGTTGCCGATCTGGCGGGCATTGCGAGTGACACCGTAAGCGTCCTGTCCGTCAAGGACGTCAAGGGACTCGAGTTCGACACAGTGTTGATCGTCGAACCTGCCGACATTCTCGACGAGTCACCACGCGGAATGAACGACCTCTACGTCGCATTGACCCGCGCTACCCAGAGGCTCGGCATCATTCACGTCGAGTCGCTCCCCTCGGTTCTCGACGGCGTCGAAGCAGCAGAGTTGGCCTTCGATTCGTGAGCATCACGGAGTAGGTTCGTGCGTGACACCACGAATGGTGGTGTCACTCCAATTTGTGTCGACGACTGAAGGAATGACCCCTCGTGCTTGGCCTGCCCGCAAGTTCCGCCGCACCCATCCGCAAGATCGCTCGCGTGGTGATCGGCGTCGGGATGCTTGCGGCGGTGACAGCCGGTTGCTCAGAGGATGATTCGAGTTCGACGGCTGCTGCCGGCAGCGACGACATCGCTGCTGTTGCTGCCGCACCGACAGAAAAACCGGTAGACGAGGCAGATCGGCTGCGGGCGGCGCTTGCGTCTACCGGGGTCACGCCCGCCTTTTCCGACGACATGTTGCAGGCGCTCGGTGACGGCGTCTGCCAGCAGCTCGCGGCCGGAACGGATCGAGCGATGATCATCGCGAATCTGCGGGCGGTATCGCTGAACGGAGCAAGCGAACCAATGGTCACCTCCGGAAACGGCTCGGCCGCATCGACAACACCCCCCAGCGCCGATCAGCTGGCTGAAGTGTTCGTCGATGCGGCCGAGGCCGACTACTGCCGGTAGTTCAGCGAACGGTGTGCACGATCAGGACATCGGACGTCGCCTTGCGAGCGGCATCGGAAGGCACCGATCCGAGTAGACGCCCGGTCAACGTGTTCAATCCGCGATTTCCGACGACCAGCAAGTCGCCCTTCACCTCGTCGAGCAAAGCGAGAAGCGATTCGACGGGAGCGCCGACGACGGCGCGCTCGACAACATCCTTTGCCCCCTGGGCATGTGCGCGCTCACGAGCGGTGCGAAGGATCTCGTAGGTCGGAGCGGAACCGGTGACCTGGTAGGCCTCGTTACCCAACGCATCAGCGGCAGCGCTCACGTCCTTGGGATCAGCCGGGTAGTACGCACACGCGATGACGAGCTGAGCGTCCGAGCCACTGGCAATGGCGGCAGCTCTGTCGACTGCCTTCAGTGACGACTCGGAGCCATCGGTTCCTACGACAACGGTCCGGTAGGCACTCATTCATTCCTCCATGGTTACGGGACGGACGGTACGGCCGGCACCGGGCGCAACGCTGTTGCGCCCGCTCGACAACCGCTGCGCTGACATTAGCGGGATTGTGCCGCGGATAGTGTTATTTGCAGTACACGCCACAAGCCCACAGTGAATGTGATTCTTCGTCACAGACACATTTGTTCGGTGGTGACCACTCAGCGAAGTTTGCCAAAGCGGGGCCCGAACAGCGCCGCCGGAAATACTTCCTGCTCGACCAGGGCGGTACGCCACGGCGTCGCCAATTCCAGCAACCGCTTGGCACCCTCCTCACCAAGCGCATCCCACGGAGCCAAAGCGAGGTCGTCCGTCAGGTCTTCGACGACGTCACGCAAGTCCTGCCCGTCCTCGGTCAGCGCACCGGACGAACGATCCAGCAGTTCGCGGTCCTTCAAACTCTCGACGGCCTCGTCCCACTGTTCCTGCGACCATCCGCGACGAGTCTGCGCGAATTTGCGCTGAAACCCGATTCCCGTCGCGGTGTGCGTGATCAACGCGTCCAGGCCGTTCAATCCCGCGGTCTGAAGGGCCGCAATGTGGCCGTCACCGCGATACTCACGCAGCAGTGTCAGCGCGTGCCAGAAACGCAGGTGCGGCTCGGCCGGCCAGTCGAGCGACGCCCAACCCGCGTACAGGGGGCGGCCGTCCACTCCAGGGATGTTCTGGGCAGCGATCGACACGAGTTCGGCGGCCTCGGCCATGTCCGCCGATCCTGTCACGTCTGCACCGAACAGGCGGACGTACGCCGCGTCGATTGCCCGATACCGCGCGGCGACAACCTCTGTGGGCCTTGCCAATTCCCAGGCACGTGGGATGACGCTGGCGATCAGTTCGGGATTGAAGTTGAAGAAGGTGGCCGTGACGACAGTCGCGGGTGGAGCGCCGAGCGGAGCTGATCGCCCGGCAAAGTACACCATTCGGCCAGGCTCCAACCCGACGCCGACAAGTTCCTTCTCCGTCTCCGGGACGAAGTACGCCAAGGAATGGAGAAGTTCGAGAGTCCGCGCGGTCTTGCCTGCAGTCTGTGCATCCATACCTGAAACCGTAGCGGTCGAAAGCACGAACGCACGCGAGGCGACCTACTTGAGACCCGCGGCGTCCATTCCTCGAAGCTCCTTCTTCAAATCCGAGATTTCGTCTCGCAATCGCCCAGCCAACTCGAACTGAAGGTCACGTGCAGCGTTCATCATTTGATCGGTGAGTTCCTTGACCAGATCTGCCAATTCGGCCCGAGGCATCGATTTGGTGTCGCGCCCCTCGTACACACCCGCACTGACCGCACGACCGGCCTCACCCTGCGCACGCCGACCACGCGTCGCATTGCGACCCGAACCACCGACGTCCACGGACGCCGCAGTGTCCTCTGCCTCCTCGTACACCTGATCGAGAATGTCCGCGATCTTCTTGCGTAGAGGTTGTGGGTCGACGCCCATCTTCTCGTTGTAGGCGACCTGCTTCTCGCGTCGTCGCTCGGTTTCCTCGATGGCCTGCGCCATGGAAGCGGTGATCTTGTCCGCATACATGTGCACTTGACCGGATACATTTCGAGCCGCTCGGCCGATCGTCTGAATGAGGCTGGTGGAGCTACGTAGGAAACCTTCTTTGTCGGCATCGAGAATCGCGACCAGCGACACCTCGGGAAGGTCGAGTCCCTCACGCAGGAGGTTGATGCCGACCAGCACGTCGTACTCCCCCAGGCGGAGCTGACGGAGCAACTCGACTCGCCGGAGCGTATCGATATCCGAGTGCAGGTAACGGACGCGAATACCGAGTTCGAGCAGGTAATCGGTCAGATCTTCCGACATCTTCTTGGTCAACGTCGTGACCAGCACACGCTCGTCACGTTCCGCTCGCTCGCGGATTTCGTGAACGAGATCGTCGATCTGTCCCTTGGTGGGTTTGACGATGACCTCGGGATCGATCAATCCGGTCGGGCGGATCACCTGCTCGACGAACTCACCGCCGGACTGACCCAACTCGTACTTACCTGGTGTCGCCGACAAGTAGACGGTCTGACCGATCCGCTGACTGAATTCTTCCCAAGTCAGAGGGCGGTTATCTGTTGCCGACGGTAGCCGGAATCCGAACTCGACCAGGTTTCGCTTGCGCGACATATCGCCCTCGTACATGGCGCCGATCTGAGGAACCGTCACGTGCGACTCGTCGATGACCAGAAGGAAATCTTCCGGGAAGTAGTCGATCAAGGTTGCGGGGGCAGTTCCAGGGCCACGGCCGTCGATGTGGCGCGAGTAGTTCTCGATGCCGGAGCAGAATCCGACCTGTTTGATCATCTCGAGGTCGTACTGCGTACGCATGCGCAGACGCTGAGCCTCGAGGAGCTTGCCCTTGCCTTCGAGCTCGGCGAGTCGCTCTTCGAGTTCCGCCTCGATGTCCTTGGCGGCACGCTCCATGCGTTCAGGGCCGGCGACGTAGTGCGTCGCCGGGAAGATACGAACCGTGTCGACCTGGCGAACGATGTCACCAGTCAGTGGATGGAGGTAGTACAGTGCCTCGATCTCGTCACCGAAGAATTCGATGCGGACCGCCAGCTCTTCGTACGACGGAATGATCTCGACCGTGTCGCCGCGCACGCGGAACGAACCTCGCGTGAACGCCATGTCGTTGCGGTTGTACTGAACGTCGACGAGCAGACGCAGGAACGCATCCCGCGGCACCTCCACACCGACGTCCAGCTGAATCGAGCGATCGAGGTACGACTGCGGTGTACCGAGGCCGTAGATGCACGACACCGATGCCACCACGACCACGTCCCGTCGTGACAGAAGGCTGGACGTCGCCGAGTGGCGCAGCCGCTCGACATCGTCGTTGACGGACGAATCCTTCTCGATGTAGGTGTCCGTCTGGGCGATGTACGCCTCGGGTTGGTAGTAGTCGTAGTACGAGACGAAGTACTCGACCGCGTTGTTGGGTAGCATTTCCCGAAGCTCGTTCGCGAGCTGAGCCGCCAAAGTCTTGTTCGGAGCCATCACCAGAGCCGGGCGCTGCAGCTTCTCGATCAACCACGCAGTCGTGGCCGACTTGCCGGTACCGGTCGCACCGAGGAGGACTACGTCCTTCTCCCCCTCGTTGATCCGTTTCTCCAGCTCGGCGATAGCTGCCGGCTGATCGCCTGCCGGTTCGTACGGGCTGACGACCTCGAAGCGCGCGTCTGAGCGCTCGATGTCACCAACCGGCCGAAACTCGGAATGCGCGACCACGGGATGTTCGGAAGCAAACGCCATGAAACCAGGGTAAGCGCACCTACCGACACAATGCCCGCTCGTCCGCGTTCAGCCGAAAATGCAGTTCGGCGGTAGGTTCTTCGACCATGAGCGAGGAACGTCCCCACATTCACCGGCCGAAGGTCGAAACCTTCGACATCGCAGCTCGCACCAACGTCGATCCCAAGGGCTTCGTTCGCCCGGTCGAGCACTACCGCGAAGAACCGTGGGGGCTGTACATGGCGCGCCACGCCGACCATCCCCGGTTTCACTACCTGGAGTCCTGGATCATTCCCGAACTCGGAATTCGGGCGTCGATCCTGCACTTCACCCCGGAACACATCCGAGACTGGGATTTCTATGTCGACATCGGCGACTTCATCCGCGGCGACCAGGTCTGGACGTCCGAGGACCACTACCTCGACCTGATCGTGCAGACCGGACGCAGCGTCGAATTGCTCGACGTCGACGAATTGCTCGAGGCGAACACCGCCGGGATTCTCGACCCGAAGACGTCAGAGCGTGCGATGCTGAACGCGGCCCGCGCTATCGAGGGCATCGCCGCCCACGGTCACGATCTCGACGCCTGGCTCACCTCGGTGGGCATGCCGGTCACGTGGCGCTGAGTGGTTAGAGGGACCAGCCTGATTTCTCGGCCCACTCCCATGCCCGGTGGAAAGCGGCGTCGAACCACGGCGTCTTGACTCCCAGGTAGGCATCGATCGCAGCGGCGTAGTCGTCGATGCCGGCGGCACTCTCGGCTGCCTTGACCTTGAGTTCGGCATATTCGGCACGCGCCGCTGCGTCGGCGCGAAGCCAGTCACGGAAGAGGATCGCGAACTGCTGACCCGGCCAACCATCCACCCGAATGTGGATGTTCGCGCGGCGCCCTGGATCGGCGCTTCCGTGAATTCGCTTCGCCCACACCGCCGGATCGGTCTCGCCACCGAGGTACGACGGTTTCGGGTCGTCGGCGACGATGTGCTCGATCCGGGGGAACCCGGCAGCGGCCAGATCTTCCGCGAGGTCGTCGGCAACGCCGAGGTGCTCGACAGTGATCTGAATGTCGATCACGTCCTTGGCATCGAGACCAGGCACTGCGGTCGATCCGATGTGATCGATACGGCGCGCACGGTCACCGGACGCCAACGACAACCGGCCGATGATTCGTTCGGCCTGCGCCGGCCACGACGGGTCGGCTGGAGTCAGCTCGGGCAGTGCGCGCACTACCGTGCCCTCGCGGAGGTTCTTCTCGAAGGGAACAAGTCGATTCGCCCACAAGTCGCGGACCACGTCGTCGAGTGAACCCGGCTCTCCGCTGTTGTCGAGCCACACGTCGGCAACAGCACGACGCTGATCGTCATTTGCCTGCGCTGCGATGCGCGCACGAGCGTCGGATTCAGGCATGCCGCGCGAGCCCACCAAGCGCCGAACTCGTTCCTCCTCGTCGACGTAAACGATGACGACCAGATTGAATGCCGGCGCCATCGAACCCTCGACCAACAGCGGAATATCTTGAACGAGCACTGCATCCGACGGCGCAGACGAAATCTGCTCCATCGTCCGCGCACCGATCAGTGGGTGGAGGATGCCGTTGAGAGTTCCGCGTGACGTGTCGTCGGCAAACGCCAACGACGCCAGCGCGGGTCGGTTGAGGCTGCCGTCCTCGGACAGAATCCCGTCGCCGAATGCATCGACCAGAGCGGCAAGTCCCGGAGTACCGGGCTCGACCACTGCTCGGGCGATCAGGTCGGCGTCGACGATGACGGCTCCCAGTTCGCTGAGGATTTTCGACACTGTCGACTTACCGGCTCCGATGCCTCCAGTGAGGCCAACTCTCAACACACTCGACAGTCTCTCATCTCCGCGCCCGAGAGATTCAGACACGCCTACTGATCGAACACGCCGGGGCGTTCGAGGCTCAAATACCACAATTTCGGTGACCGTGCGGTTATGTTCTAGCGAACGCACCTGTACCTGCACCTTCTCGAGAAAGTGGACGCCATGCGAGCAGATCGCGACCATCACGGTCAGCACCGCCTCGGAATGCCGAACGGCGTGCACTGCATAGAGTTTCCCGAAGTTGCTTTTGCCCTGGCAGAGCACCGTCGTACGTGGTTCACGATGCTCGTGAGCCAAGGCCGACACAGCTTCGCGTCGATGCGTAAGCGCACAGCCGAAGCGACCGCCACCTACTGGGTGCCTGCTCCCGCAAACTGAGTTCTCTTCACGAAGTACAAAATGACCGGCAACCCTTCGGTGCCGGTCATTTTTGTGTTCACTCACTGAATTGATTCTTCGCTCGCAAGTGACACCTGGCAGAGAGAAGAACCCCGCCCCTGCACGTGCAGGGGCGGGGTTCTTCACAGATCTCGCCTGATCAGATCAAGCGGTAATCCTTATGCGTTGCCCGACAGCTTCTCGCGAAGTGCGGCGAGCTGTGCATCGCTGGCAAGCGATCCGCCAGCGGACTCGGCCGGAGCGGAGCCGGCAGCAGCCGGAGCCTCGGCGTCCTCTGCAGCAGCCGTCTCCGAGGAGTAGCCGGCAGCAGCGGTGGCAGCCTCAGCGGCCTCGTCTGCAGCGGTCTTCTCCATCTGAGCGGTGTGCATCTTGTGGCGACGCTCAGCCTCGGCGTAGCGGTTCTCCCACTCTTCACGCTGCTTGTCGAAGCCCTCGAGCCATTCGTTGGTCTCGGGATCGAAGCCCTCGGGGAAGATGTAGTTGCCCTGCTCGTCGTACGAGTCGGCCATGCCGTACTTGGACGGATCGAACTCGGCGTTGTAATCCTCGTTGGCCTGCTTCAGCGACAGCGAGATACGACGACGCTCGAGGTCGATGTCGATGACCTTGACGAGTGCATCGTCGCCGACGCCGACAACCTGGTCCGGAACCTCGACGTGGCGCTCAGCGAGCTCCGAGATGTGAACGAGGCCTTCGATTCCCTCTTCGACGCGCACGAATGCACCGAACGGAACCAGCTTCGTGACCTTGCCGGGCACGATCTGGCCGATGGCGTGCGTGCGGGCGAACTGACGCCACGGATCTTCCTGCGTTGCCTTGAGCGACAGGGAGACGCGCTCGCGGTCCAGGTCGACGTCGAGAACCTCGACGGTGACCTCGGTGCCGACCTCGACAACCTCGGACGGGTGATCGATGTGCTTCCAAGACAGCTCGGAAACGTGAACCAGACCGTCTACGCCGCCCAGGTCCACGAATGCACCAAAGTTGACGATGGAGGACACGACGCCCTTGCGGACCTGGCCCTTCTGGAGCTGGTGCAGGAATTCGCTGCGAACCTCGGACTGAGTCTGCTCGAGCCATGCGCGGCGCGACAGGACCACGTTGTTGCGGTTCTTGTCGAGCTCGATGATCTTGGCCTCGATCTCCTTGCCGACGTACGGCTGGAGGTCGCGGACGCGACGCATTTCGACGAGCGAAGCGGGGAGGAAGCCACGAAGACCGATGTCAAGGATGAGGCCGCCCTTGACGACCTCGATGACGGTGCCCTTGACGGCCTCGTCCTTCTCCTTGAGCTCCTCGATGGTGCCCCAGGCACGCTCGTACTGAGCGCGCTTCTTCGACAGGATCAGTCGACCTTCTTTGTCCTCCTTGGTGAGGACGAGAGCCTCGACCGCATCTCCCACGGAGACGACCTCATTGGGGTCGACGTCGTGCTTGATGGAGAGCTCACGAGAAGGGATGACGCCTTCGGTCTTGTAACCGATGTCGAGCAGAACCTCGTCGCGGTCGACCTTGACGATGGTTCCTTCGACGATGTCGCCATCGTTGAAGTACTTGATCGTGGCATCGATGGCGGCGAGGAAGTCCTCGGCGGAGCCAATGTCGTTAATGGCAACCTGCGGCGAGGTGACGGTTGTGGAGGGCATATGTTGAATTGCTCCGGACGAGTTGTGGTCGGTTGATGGATTTTGTCGGACGAGATGCGCAACTGTGGCGTACAAATGTTGGAAGTACTTTGTGAAGTACTAGATCGAAGTACCCAGCTGCATCAATAACGAACAACCGAATACCGGATCACATTCCACACCGCGGAAGCGCACCGCGAGCTCCCTCGGTCCGACTGATTCCGAGACCTTGGTAAAGATCTCGTATAGACAATCGGTCGGATGACAGACACTCGCGTGAGTAAGACTACGCGTCGGCTATCTTGCCGGGCAAACCCGGGTACCCTGCGCCCGCATCACCCGTTCTACTGTGTTGTTCATGTCTGACGAGCGCCATGCCGCTGCCAATTCCATTCTCGGTACCAGCGGCGTCGGCCGAGTCCGTGTCGATTCAAGTGCCAGCGACCGCGCCAGCCGTGCGTGGTGGGACGCCGACGCCGACGATTACCACCGAACCCACGGCGAGTTTCTGGGCGTGAACAGCGCGGAAGGTGAATTCGTCTGGTGCCCCGAAGGGCTGCACGAGGGCGATCACCACTTGCTCGGCGACATAGTCGACAAAGACATATTGGAAGTGGGTTGCGGCTCCGCGCCGTGCGCCCGATGGCTCGCCGGACACGGTGCTCGGGCCGTCGGTCTCGACATCTCGATGGGGATGCTCGCCCGCGGGCAGGACGCGATGAATGCCGGCGGGCCGGCAGTCCCGTTGATTCAGGCAAGTGCGGAACTTCTGCCGTTTGCCGACGAGAGTTTCGACATCGTTTGTTCTGCGTTCGGCGCCGTCCCGTTCGTTGCCGATTCGCAGCGAGTGATGAACGAAGTCGCCCGGGTTCTGCGTCCCGGCGGATCGTGGGTCTTTGCCGTCAACCATCCGATTCGATGGATCTTCCCCGACGATCCCGGGCCGAAGGGCTTGACCGCGACCCTCCCCTACTTCGACCGCACCCCGTACGTCGAGGTCGATGACAACGGAGTCCCCACCTACGTCGAGCATCACCGCACCATCGGCGACCGGGTTCGTGAGATCGTCGCGGCCGGACTTCAGGTGCGCGACATCATCGAGCCCGAATGGCCGGAGTGGTTGGACCGCGAATGGGGACAGTGGAGTCCCCTGCGCGGCCAACTCTTTCCGGGCACTGCAATTTTCAGCGCCGTCAAACCCTGACGGCTACAGCAGCTTCGACAGGAAAGCCTTGGTCCGGTCGTGCTGAGGATTGGCCAGGAGTTCCCGCGGCTCGCCTGCCTCGACCACAACTCCCCCGTCCATGAAGACCAACTGGTCGGCGACCTCGCGGGCGAAACCCATCTCGTGGGTGACGACCACCATCGTCATGCCTTCTTTGGCCAACTGCTTCATCACGGTGAGAACTTCACCGACCAGTTCGGGGTCGAGCGCGGACGTCGGCTCGTCGAACAGCATGAGCTTCGGGTCCATCGCGAGAGCGCGGGCGATGGCAACTCTTTGCTGCTGACCACCCGACAACTGGGCCGGGTAGGCGTTGGCTTTGGCGCTCAACCCGACCTGATCGAGGAGGTCCTTCGCTCGTTCGACAGCCTTCTTCTTACTGACGCGCTTCACCTGCGTCGGCGCTTCGATGATGTTCTCGAGAGCGGTGCGGTGCGGGAACAGATTGAAGTGCTGAAACACCATCCCGATGTCGCGGCGTTGTTTGGCCGCTGCTCGCGGGTGAAGTTCGTACAGTTTTCCGTTCTTCTCCGAGTAGCCCACCAGGTCGCCGTCGACGTACAGTCGGCCGGCGTTGACCTGCTCGAGGTGATTGATGCAGCGCAAGAACGTCGACTTGCCTGATCCGGACGGACCGACGAGACACAGGACCTGACCGGGGTCGATTTCGAGCGAAATCCCTTTCAGCACCTCCAATGCGCCGAAGTTCTTACAAACTCGGTCTGCTTTCACCATGGGTGTCATTTGCGTTCTCCTCCGGGGGTATCCGGAAGCGTTTCCACTACCGTAGCTTTTCCTTGCGCGTCGGCCAGTGCCTGAAGTTGGCGTGTGGTCAGTGCTCGGGTTGCGCCCTTCGAATAGTGACGCTCGACGTAGTACTGCCCGATCATGAGCAGACTCGTGATTGCGAGGTACCACGTCGCCGCCACCATCAACAGGGGAATCGGCTCGAAGTTGGCGCCCGAGATATCGCGCGCTCGACCGTACAACTCGAAGCTGTAAGGGACCGCCGTCACGAGCGAGGTGGTCTTGAGCATGCTGATGACCTCGTTACCGGTCGGCGGAATGATGACGCGCATCGCCTGCGGTAGAACGGTTCGTCGCATCGTCTGACTCCACGTCATACCCAATGCAACAGATGCTTCGGTCTGGCCCTCGTTGACCGAACTCACGCCGGCGCGGACGATCTCGGCCATGTAGGCGGCCTCGTTCAATGCCAAACCGATCACGGCAAACAGAAACGCTGCCTGCAAGTCCTGGAGATTGATGTGCGCAAACTGATGTACGAAGGGAATACCGAGATCGATGCTCTTGTAAATCGACGGGAACAGGCCCCAGAAGACCAACTGCACGTAGACAGGTGTTCCTCGAAAGATCCACAGATAGCCCCAAGCCGCGGCGCGAAGCACCGGGTTGGGAGAGAGTCGCATGACTGCCAGAATCACACCGAGGACGATCGCGATCACCATTGCCAGCACCGTCAGCTGGATCGTTGTCCACGCACCAGCGGAGATGCGTTTGTCGAACAGATACTGACCGTAAGTCCCCCATGCAAAGGCTTCGTTGGTCGCCGCGCCGTAAACGAACAGTCCGAAGAGGACCACGACGACGACCGCGGCAATCCAACGACCAGGTCTGCGTAGTGGAATCGCCTTGATCGGCACCGGATCGCCGGTCTCAGTTGTTGTCATGTTCATCAGCTTTCCGCGCCGTTGATCTTGGATACTTCGATGACGCCGGCCTCGACACTCCAGGTCTGCGCGATCTGTTGATAGACACCGTTGTCGATCAGGTACTGCATTGCCTGCTGCAGGGCGGGACCGAGGGCGGAGCCCTTCACGATCGGCCAGCCGTAAGGCGCCGAATCGAAGGGTTCTCCCGCAGCTTCCATCCGGCCCTTGCTCCGTTTGATCGCATAGCCGGTCACTGGTGAATCAGCGGACAGCGCGTCGACTCGACCGAGAATGAGCGCGTTGGCCGCGTCGTCCTGGCTGTCGTACTTGATCTTGTCGATCGGGGGTTTGCCCTCGGCCACGCAGGCCTCGCTCTTGGCAGGCACCTCGTCG
Organism: Rhodococcus sp. RCBS9; assembly: GCF_029457415.1. NCBI lineage: Bacteria > Bacillati > Actinomycetota > Actinomycetes > Mycobacteriales > Nocardiaceae > Rhodococcus > Rhodococcus sp. RCBS9. The sequence continues at coordinate 6,057,737 of NZ_CP120422.1, forward strand.
ATGTCCTCGGTGGTCGTGGTCTGCACCGCCACCCGAAGCCCGCACGCATTGTTCGGATCGACTGGCTTGTCCGGCCGCTGGGCCCACTGGATACCCGCGCTGTAGTACGTGACGAAGTCGACCGTCTTCTCGCGCTCCTTGGAGTCGGTGAACGAAGACATGCCGAGGTCGTAGCTTCCCGACTGAATAGCGGGGATGATCTTGTCGAAGTCGGCTTGGTTGAAGACAGCTTCGACCCCGAGCACGGCGGCAACGGCATTCATCAGGTCGACGTCGAAACCGACGATGTTGCCGTCCGCGTCCTTGAATTCGTTTGGCGCGTAAGGAATGTTGACCCCGACCTGCAGTTTGCCCGAATCCGTGACCTTGGACGGCAGAAGTGCGGCGATCTCGGGCACCTTCTGGACATCAAGTGGCGGCCCTTCCGGAACGAGACCCTCGTTGTTGGTGACACATCCGCCGCACAATGCGACGATCAAGCCCACCAACAGGACTCGCACCACGTTGGCGCGGATACGCCCGCCACTGCTCGAGCCATAACTCACGCCACGTGGCCTTGGTGCCCGTGCGTTTTCATCGACCACGACTCTGCTCTCCACTCGTCGATCGCCGCACTTGCAACGTCCATCCGAAATTCAGTCGAACGGTAGGTTACGGCAGGAGTTCCACCGTCGCCGACTTCGCAAGATTCCGGCCTGTCGTACAAGAATCAGCGACGCAGAGTGTGTGCGTACACGACTTCGGAAAATTCGCTGGTCGATGCCAAACCGCCGAGGTCGGCGGTCGCGATGCCCGACGCGATGGTCGTGCGAACCGCGTCTGAAATGCGGCGTGCTGCCGCAGACAACAACCGATCGCCACGCGCATCACCGAGCCAGTCGAGCATCATTGCACTCGAGAGGAACAGTGCCGTCGGGTTAGCCCGATTCTTCCCGGCGATGTCGGGTGCTGCACCGTGCGCAGCCTGAGCCATGACCTGCGTCTCGGAAGCGTTGATCGACGGCGCGGTTCCGAGTGAACCGGACAGCTCGCCCGCCAGATCCGACAAAATGTCGCCGAACATGTTTTCGGTCACCACGACATCGAAGTCGCCGCCGCGTCGAACCAGGTGCGCCGCCATCGCGTCGACGTGCTCGTCGTCGACGACTACGTGTGGGTACTCCGCAGCGACGGTTCGGCAGGCGTCACGGAACAGGCCGGTGGTCAGTGTGAGGACGTTGGCTTTGTGGACGATCGTGACGTGATTGCGCCGTCGCGACGCCAACGCGAAGGCAGTGCGTGCGATCCGTTCACACGCAGCGCGGGTGAACACACCGACGGCCAGCGCGATGTCGGGCGTCGGCATGAACTCGCCGCTGCCGACTGCCATGTTCCGATCCGCGTACAACCCCTCGGTGTTCTCGCGGACGATCACCAGATCCATGTCGGGGACCATTGCCTTGACACCGGGGAACGCCGCTGCCGGCCGAATGTTCGCGAACAGCTCGAACTTCTTCCGGATGACGCCGCCGGGTGTGAGTTGTCCGCGAAACCTCTCCGGATAGGACGCACTGTCGTGGGGTCCGAGAATCCAACCCTGCAGCTGCCCCAACCCATCGATGGTCTCGTCGGGAATCGGCGTGCCGTGGCTGTCGATGGCCGTACTCCCGAGCGGAAGCTCGACCCACTCGACGGGCGGAGCATGAACCGCTGACAACGCCGCATCCACGATCTGCCGTGTCGCCGGGACGATTTCGTGGCCGATTCCGTCGCCGTGCATGAGCCCCAGCCGCATGGCCGAAGTACCGATTGCGCTCGCACCTGTCATCAGGCAATCATTGCTCACCATGGTCCAGTCGGTGGAATTGCTCCTCGATCCAGTGAGTGAGTCGGCAGTGCGAGCACAATGGCAGCTACTCGCCGACGCCGGTTTACCGAGTCAGGCCTCTCATCACAGCCCGTCCAACCGTCCGCACATCACGCTGTTCGTCGCCCGTGAGATCCCCGCGGAGATCGACGAACTGTTGAAGCGGCGCTTCTCGGCCCTGGACTTCGAGGTCCGACTCGGTGGCTACGTCGTGTTCGGCGGCAAGCAGATGGTCTTGGCGCGCTCGGTCATTCCTTCGCGCGCACTCCTTCACCTGCACCGAGAAATAGCCGAGGCAACCGTTGGTTCGACGGCGCTTCCCGCCCACGTCGAGCCCGGCGCGTGGACGCCTCATGTAACGCTCGCCCGACGCGTCGAACCTGCACGTCTGGGTGAAGCCATCGCCCTGCTGGGCACCAACGTGATTCAAGGGCGCTGCGGCGCGATCAGGCGCTGGGACGGCGAACAGAAGACGGAATGGTTACTGACGCCGCCGCTGTGACAGAGCGGGTTGCACGTCGGGTCACCAGGATTCCCGCGATCACCGCGAGTGCACCAACCGGCTGATTCCAGCCAACGCTTTCGTTCAAGACTATTGCGCCGAGAGCGACGCCCACCACTGGACTGAGATAAGTGACGGTGGACGCCGCAGTCGGCCCCCACCCCTGAACGACATTGGTGTTCCAGATGAATGCGAGCCCGGTCCCCAGTGCGCCCAGAGCGATCATCGACAGGACAATTGCCGGCGTCAGGTGCATCGGTGTATTCGCGATGACCGGTGAGGCCAGAACCATCACGAAAGCTCCGATACTGATCTGTAATAGCGCGACTGTGCGGGTGTCGACGCCGAGAGGAAGCATGAAACGTCTGAGGTAGACAAACGAAATCCCGTACGACGCAGTCGCTCCCAGGCAAGCGACCTGAGAACTGACACTTCCGCCGACGCCGAGATTCCACGGCGCCAATACGATCAGCACCCCACCGAATCCGAGAAGCAACCCCAGCGATTTGTATCGCGTCAGCGTCTCCCCCGGCAGAAAGGCAAGGGAGACAGCCATAGTCATCAGTGGTGTGGTGGCGTTGTAGATGCTCGCGAGTCCCGAGGACATGTTTTGCTCCGCCCAACTGAACAGCAGCCACGGCACGATGCATTGTGTCGCTGCGAGAAAAGCCATGTGTTTCCAGACGCGAAAGTCCCTCGGTAGGCCGATCCGGCTGACCGCTGACACGAGAACCAGCGCGAGCGCACCGAAGACCAAGCGCCACAGAACTACCTGCGTGAAGGACAGACCTTCGAGCCCGATCTTCATGAAGAGGAAACTAGCTCCCCACACCACCGCAGCTGCGGTGTATTGAAAGGCAAGACTTGCCCTCAAAGGGTGAAGTCTCCGTGCGGACTGACGTCGTGACGAGTGTCGGGCGTTCGGCCGGCAAGAGCTAGTACGTTCAGGACCAGTAGGACCAAGACGCTGACGAAGATGATTGCCATGTGTCCAGCCTGACGGAATGTCCCACGTGGCAGTAGTGGCAGAAAAGCCAGACTTGGACGATTTTCTGCCACTTTCCTGTTTTTCTGTCACACTCGAAAGATGCTCGCGAAAGTGGTGGTCCCACTGATGCCGATGACCGAGGCGTTCGAACTCGGCGTGGCATGTGAAGTCTTCGGCTTCGACCGATCCGACGACGGCCTCCCCACGTACGACTTCTCTCTGATCGCCGCAGTTCCGGGTCCGATCCGAACGCGGTTCGGGTACAACATCGATGTTCCGTACAACCTCGATTCTCTCGACGACGCCGATCTCATCGTCGTGTCCGCCGGCGGAACCTACGACGCCGGCGACGCGTACATGTGCTCACCGAGTCCCGACTCGAGTGTCGATCCCCTGTTGGTCAAACTCAACGAGGCCGTAGCCCGGGGCGCCAAGGTGGCGAGTCTGTGCACCGGAGCGTTTGTCCTCGGGGCGGCTGGACTACTGGACGGAAGGCGATGCACGACGCATTGGCGGCATGCAGAGAGGCTTGCCCAGACGTATCCGGAAGCCAAGGTCGATCCGGACGTGTTGTACGTGGACGAAGATCCGGTGTTCACCAGCGCAGGCACCGCGGCAGGAATTGACCTGTGCCTGCACATCGTCCGAAAAGAACAGGGTTCTCGCGTTGCCAATGGCATCGCGAGAAGGATGGTGGTGCCGCCCCATCGTGACGGTGGGCAAGCCCAGTACGTTGCCACTCCCCTCGCCTCGACGCCGAGTGCAACCCTTGCCCCGCTCCTCGACTGGATGACGGAGAACCTCGCCCTCGACCTCACTGTGGGCATGGTCGCAGCCCGCGCGAACATGTCCGCGCGCACGTTCGCGCGCCGTTTCCAAGCGGAAACGGGAACAACCCCTGCCCGCTGGCTCAGCGATCAGCGAGTACTGGCCGCCCAACATCTCCTCGAGAATTCCGACCTCTCCGTCGACGTCATCGCAGAACGCGTCGGATTCGGCGGCGGTGCCGTGCTTCGCCAGCACTTCATTCGTCTGCGTTGCACCACGCCGCAGGCCTACCGCCGGACGTTTCGGGCGACCGAGAACGCAAGCTGAAATCGGCTCAGGGAAGAATCAGCGGTTCCGGGGCGTTGCACACACCAACAGCCCGCACAATGGAAAGGACCCCTGTGGCCACCCAGACACTCACCCAGCAGAACTTCGACGAAACGATCAACGGCAGCGACGTCGTCCTCGTGGACTTCTGGGCCTCCTGGTGCGGCCCGTGCCGCCAGTTCGCACCGACGTTCGAAGCCTCTTCGGAGAAGCATACCGACGTCGTTCACGCCAAGGTCGACACCGAGGCCGAGCAGGGAATCGCAGCGGCCGCCAACATCCGCTCCATCCCCACGATCATGGCCTTCCGCGAAGGCGTACTCGTGTTCAACCAGGCCGGCGCGCTTCCCGCCGCTCAGCTCGAAGAGCTCGTCACTCAGCTCAAGGCACTCGACATGGACGAGGTCCGCAAGCAGATCGCAGAGCAGACCGCATCTGCTGAATAGCGTGAAATGGCTGGGCCGGAATCGAAGTCGATTCCGGCCCAGCCTTTTTCGTTGTTGCCTAGTGAGCCGCGCTGTCCCAGCTTCGACCGGTTCCCACCGAAACATCCAGAGGTACCGACAGCTCGATGGCTGTGGCCATCTTGTCCTTGACCAGCGCGGTGACCTCCTCCAACTCGGAGGCAACCACTTCGAGCACCAATTCGTCGTGCACCTGCAACAGCATGCGTGACTTCAATCCGGCGTCGGCGAGAGCCTTCTGCACGTTGATCATCGCGACCTTGATGATGTCGGCCGCAGTGCCCTGGATCGGCGCATTGAGGGCAGCACGTTCGGCAACCTCACGACGCTGACGGTTGTCGCTGTTGAGGTCCGGCAGGTAGCGACGACGACCGTAGAGCGTCGAGGTGTAGCCGTCCTTACGTGCCTGCTCGACCACCGCGTGGAGGTAATCCCGCACGCCGCCGAAACGAGCGAAGTACGCATCCATCTGCTGCTTCGCTTCTTCGGTCGAAATCTTCAGCTGCGACGCCAATCCGTAGGCACTGAGCCCGTAGGCCAGACCGTACGACATCGCCTTGACCCGGCGCCGCAGTTCTGGAGTCACCTCTTCGATCGGTACACCGAATGCGCGCGAGCCGACAAAGCTGTGCAGGTCCTCACCGGTGTTGAATGCCTCGATCAGCCCCTCGTCGCCTGACACGTGCGCCATGATGCGCATTTCGATCTGGCTGTAGTCGGCAGTGAGCAGAACGTCGAACCCCTGCCCGACTACGAATCCGTCGCGAATCTCGCGCCCCGCGTCGTTTCGCACCGGGATGTTCTGCAAGTTCGGATCGGTCGACGACAGGCGTCCGGTCGCGGCAACCGTCTGATTGAACGTCGTGTGAATGCGTCCGTCTTCGGCTACGGCCTTGAGAAGACCGTCGACGGTCACCTTCATACGCGTCGCATCACGGTGCGCGAGAAGGTGTTCGAGGAACGGGTGTCCTGTCTTGTCGAACAGACCCTGCAACGCCTCGGCGTCGGTGGTGTAGCCCGTCTTCGTCTTCTTCGTCTTGGGCATGTCGAGTTCTTCGAACAAGACCACCTGCAGCTGCTTCGGCGAACCCAGGTTGATCTGCTTGTCGATCACCTCGTAGGCCGAGTTTGCGGCGTCGGCGACCTGGGAGGCGAAACGGCTCTGAAGATCGTGCAGATGCGCGCTGTCGACGGCGATGCCGGTGGCCTCGATCTGAGCGAGCTCGATCGTCAACGGCAGTTCCATGTCGGAGAGGAGCGACTTGGATTCGATCGACTCCAACTCGGTGTCCAGTGCAGCCGCCAAGTCGAGAACGGCCTGAGCGCTGAGCATCGCGGTCTCGGCCGCTTCGGCATCGAGCTGTTCGGTGTCGTCGAGCAGTGAAAGCTGTTCCTGGCCGGATGTTTCGGCGCGCAGTTCACGCTTGAGGTAGCGGAGCGAGAGGTCGTCGAGATTGAAGCTGCGCTGGCCCGGCCGGACGAGGTACGCGGCCAGAGCAGTGTCGCTGGTCAGTCCCCCGAGCGTCCAACCACGCCCACGCAGAGCATGGATCGCCCACTTGGCTTCGTGCAGCGCCTTCGGCTGCGATGCGTCGGCGAGCCAATCACCGAGAGCTGCTTCGTCTTCCGGTGTTGCCGTCGACGCCGCGATGTATGCACATTCACCGTCGGAGGCCGCGATCGCGAGTGCAGTGACGTCGCCGGCGAACGGAGTTCTGGTTCCGAGCACCGTCACGCCGTGACGCTCACCGGTTCGTGCGTGGGCGTCGAGCCACGCGGCAACCGCACCCGGGGCGAGTGCGTCGCCGCTGACCTCGAACCCTTCCTCTGCTTCGGGCTCGGACGACGACAGGGTCGCGAACAGTCGATCGCGGAGAACCTTGAACTCGAGATCGTCGAACAACGCATGAATCTTCTCGCGGTCCCACGGGGCCAACACCAACTGCTCGGGCGTGTACGGCAAGGGAACGTCGCGAACCATTTCGGTGAGCTGACGATTGAGCAGGACGTTCGCGAGGTTCTCCCGCAGTGAGTCGCCCACCTTGCCGCGGACCTTGTCCACGTTGTCTACCAGTCCCTGCAGGTCGCCGTACTCACGGATCCACTTGGTGGCGGTCTTCTCGCCGACGCCGGGGATGCCGGGGAGGTTGTCACTCGGGTCGCCGCGCAGTGCAGCAAAATCGGGATACTGCGCCGGGCTGAGGCTGTACTTCTCCTCTACGGCCGTCGGCGTGAATCGGGTGAGCTCCGAGACGCCCTTCTTCGGGTAGAGCACAGTGACGTTGTCGGTCACCAGTTGCAGCGAGTCACGGTCACCGGTCACGACGAGAACCCGGTATCCGAGTGCCTCCGCCTGCGTGGTCAAGGTGGCGATCACGTCGTCGGCCTCGAAACCTTCCTCGGCCATGACCGGGATGCCCAGCGCGCCGAGAACGTCCTTGGTGATGTCGATCTGGCCCTTGAATTCGTCCGGAGCCTTCGCGCGCTGCGCCTTGTATTCGGGGAACAGGTCGGCGCGAAACGTCTGACGCGACACGTCGAAGGCCGCGGCCAGGTGGGTGGGCTGCTCGTCACGAAGAAGGTTGATCAACATCGACGTGAAGCCGTACACCGCGTTGGTGGCCTGCCCACTGTGTGTCTTGAAGTTCTCTGCAGGCAGCGCGTAGAAGGCGCGAAACGCCAACGAATGCCCGTCGAGAAGCATCAAGAGAGGGCGATCGTCCGCCTTGCCGGTGGTGCCGGCTGGAGCGGTGGACGTGCTGGACCGAGTTGTGGTTGCGGGGCTCACGGTTCATCAGTCTAGGGATCGCGACCGACATCGACGCCTTCGCCGTTGTTTACGCAGGAACAGACACAAGAATCGGACAATTGATGCAGCCTTCGGCCTTCGATACGGAACCGAAACATCCCGGAAATCTCAGAACCCCATCTGAAGCGAACGGAGCCGTTAGAGTCCGGAAATCGCAGCAGCGAAACAATCCCTCTGCTGCGCGGCACTTTGTCCAGACGCGCTATTCCCGACCCGCTCGGAGGACGTACGTGGCCCCACCCGTAGTGAAACGGCAGACCCTCGCGACACTCAGCCGACTACTGGCCTTTGCATTACTGACGTTCTTCGCATTACTCAGCCTGGCCGGAACTGCTTCGGCTCAGGAACCGACCACTTCCCCTACACCGCCGACCCCGACAGCATCCGCAACACCGACAGCACCGGTTCCCGACAACGCTGTCCCCGTCAGCGGCAATCTCAACAACGGCGGCACACGCCTCGAGGGCGTCACCGTCCGTGCGCTCGATTCTTCCGGCACGGAAGTCGCCACCGGAGAATCGGCATCGAACGGCCGTTGGGAACTGGCCGTGGCACCGGGCACCTACACCTTCGAGATCGTTGCCGACACACTTCCCGACGGGGTCAGTGTGCAAGCCGCTGTCGAACGCGAGGTGGTGGCCGGCCGCGCGAACACCGTGATCTTCTCGTTCGGCGAGGTACGTACCGCCTCGAATGTCAGCTTCGGCGAGAAGCTGATCCGCACGACGGTCGACGGTCTGCGGTTCGGCCTCGTGATCGCGATCGCCGGTGTGGGTTTGAGCCTGATCTACGGCACCACCGGCCTGACCAACTTCGCTCACGGCGAGATGGTGACGTTGGGAGCCGTTGCTGCCTGGGTGATCAACACGTCCTTCGGCGTTCCGCTGATTCCCGCCACGATCCTCGCGATCTTCGTCGGCATCGGCATCGGCCTGCTGACCAACGGAATCGTCTGGAAACCACTGCGTAAGCGCAAGACCGGGTTGATCGCGCAATTGGTGGTCTCGATCGGTCTCGCGATTTCATTGCGCTACTTGATCCTGATCTTCTTCTCCGACCGCGCCGAACCGTTCGACGACTACCAGGGCCAGGTCGAGAAGAACTGGGGCCCGATCGCACTGACCGACGCCAACGCGATAGTCATGATCGTCAGTCTGGTCGTCCTGGTCGGCGTCGCACTGCTTCTGCAGAAGACTCGCATCGGAAAGGCCATGCGTGCCGTCTCCGACAATCGTGACCTCGCCGCTTCGTCCGGTATCAACGTCGAGCGGGTGATCATGTTCGTCTGGGGTCTCGGCGGCGGATTGGCCGCCCTCGGCGGTGTGCTGTTCGGTATCTCCGAGCTCGGCGGACGCGTCCAGTGGGAAATGGGCTTCAAACTGTTGCTGCTCATGTTCGCCGGAATCACCCTCGGTGGTCTGGGAACCGCGTACGGGGCGCTACTCGGCTGCGTCATCGTGGGACTTCTGGTCCAACTCTCGACGCTCATCATCAACCCAGACCTCAAATACATCGGCGGACTTCTCGTCTTGATCGTGATCCTCGTGGTTCGCCCCCAGGGCATCCTCGGATCCAAACAAAGGATCGGGTGACGAACATGGACATCATGGGAGCTTTCCAGGTTTCCTTCGCCCAGCTGATCGGGCCGTCGGCAATCTTCTACGCACTGTTGGCAATCGGGTTGAACCTGCACTTCGGCTACGCCGGACTGCTCAATTTCGGTCAGATCGGTTTTGCCCTTCTCGGCGGCTACGGCGTCGGCATCATGACCGTGACCTACGACCAGCCGCTCTGGCTCGGCATCCTCGTCGGACTCACCGCAGCCGGCCTTCTCGCGCTCGTGCTCGGTATTCCGACGCTGCGTCTGCGCGCCGACTATCTCGCCATCGTCACCATCGCGGCCTCGGAGATCTTGCGTCTGATCTTCCGCTCGACCGCGTCGGATTCGGTGACCGGTTCCACCAACGGCCTCTTCGGTTTCGCAGATCCGTTCACCGCACTGAGCCCGTTCGACTCGGCCAAGCAATACTCGTTTATCGGCGTGAAGTTCTACGGAGACGATCTCTGGTCGATGGTCGTCGGGTGGACCCTGGTCTTGATCTTGTGCGGATTTGTCTACCTGTTGACGCACAGCCCGTGGGGGCGCGTCCTCAAGGCGGTACGCGAAGACGAGGACGCAGCGCGATCGTTGGGCAAGAACGTGTTCGTGTACAAGATGCAGGCGCTGGTTCTCGGCGGCGTGATCGGTGGTCTGGCCGGGGTGTTCAACGCTTTGCAGACCAAGTCCATCAACCCGGACTTCTACTCGACCGCGCAGACGTTCTTCGCGTTCGGCGCACTGATTCTGGGCGGGGCGGCAACGGTATTCGGCCCGGTGGTCGGCGCAATGTTGTTCTGGTTCCTCCTCGCCATCCCTGATGCCTTGCTGCGTCAGGCGATCTCCGGCGAGAATCCGCTGCTCTCGCTGTCCGAACAACAGGTCGGAGCCACCAGGTATGTCCTGCTCGGATTGATGATTGCTCTCCTGATGGTCTTCAGACCGCAGGGAATACTGGGTAACAAGCGGGAGGTGCAACTCAATGCTTGACCCCGATACCAGAGCACAGATCTTTGCCGACGTTCCTCACCTTCCCGGATCGGCGAAACCCGACCCGGTGTTGGTCGCTGACAACGTCTCGCGGACGTTCGGCGGTCTCAAGGCCGTCGACGTCGATCACCTCGAGATTCAACGAGGGTGCATCACGGGTCTGATCGGTCCAAACGGTGCCGGAAAAACGACGCTCTTCAACCTCCTTACCGGATTCGACCGGCCGGACACCGGTACGTGGTCGATGGACGGTCAATCGCTGGGCCGCATGTATCCCCACCAGGTAGCCAGGAAAGGAGTGGTACGGACGTTCCAGTTGACCAAGGCGCTCTCCAAACTCACCGTGCTGGACAACGTACGTCTCGGTGCCACCGGCCAACGTGGTGAACGCATTTTTGCATCTCTCGTCCCGTGGATCTGGAAAGGCCAGGAACGCGAGATCACCGAACGCGCCAACGAACTCCTCGCACGATTCAAACTCGACACCAAGGCCGACGACCTCGCCGGTTCACTCTCCGGTGGGCAGCGCAAACTGCTCGAAATGGCTCGCGCACTCATGACTTCGCCCTCGGTGGTGATGCTGGACGAACCGATGGCGGGGGTCAATCCTGCTCTGACGCAAAGCCTGCTCGGACACATCAAGTCATTGCGCGACGACGGAATGACAGTGGTGTTCGTCGAGCACGACATGGACGTGATCCGAGACATCAGCGATTGGGTGGTGGTCATGGCGCAGGGCAGCGTCATCGCCGAATCCACCCCGGACGAACTCTCGTCCAACGCAGCCGTCGTCGACGCATATCTGGGCAGCCACCATGACCAGGCTCTCGAGTTCGACGACAACGGAAATCCGGTGGGCGAGACGGCCGTTCTGGCCGCCGCCCTGGCTGAAGCCGAGGTCGAAACCCTCGAGTCGGGCGGGGACCTGTCGGAACCCGACGTCGACAACCTTCCGGCCGATCTCGCCGCGACGCTGGAATCGAGTCCCGAGGAACCGCGCGGAAGGCACGAGAAGCCATGAGCGAGAACCACGCACGTTCACTCACGCCTGCAGAGTTCGCCGCGACGGCCGAGGAGCATCAGCGACTGTCGGCAGGTGCCCTGCTCCGCGCCGACAGCCTCGTCGCGGGCTACATTCCCGGCGTCAACATCCTGCGTGAATGCAACTTCTTCCTGAAGGAAGGGGAAATCGTCGGGATCATCGGACCGAACGGCGCAGGCAAATCGACACTCCTGAAATCACTGTTCGGACTGATACCGGTACGCGAAGGGTCGGTCACCCTACGCGAGGACAACATCACGTCTGCGCCCGCTCACGTCCTCGTTCAGAAGGGAGTCGGGTACGTCCCTCAAACGCAGAACGTCTTTCAGACTCTGACCATCGAAGAAAACCTCGAAATGGGCATTTATCTGCGTCCCAAGGCATTCGCGGAACGATTCGCCTTCGTGAGTGAACTGTTCCCCCTTCTGAGTGAACGACGAAAGGTGAAGGCCGGCGCACTCTCCGGCGGCGAACGCCAGATGGTCGCGATGGGCCGGGCCCTGATGATGGATCCGTCGGTGCTGCTGCTCGACGAACCGTCCGCGGGCCTGTCCCCCATGTTCCAGGACGAGGTGTTCATCCGCTGCAAGAAGATCAATGCTGCGGGTGTCTCGGTCATCATGGTCGAGCAGAACGCGCGCCGCTGCCTTCAGATCTGCGACCGCGGTTACGTACTCGATCAGGGTAAGAACGCGTACACCGACACCGGCGCCAATCTGATGAACGACCCCAAGGTGATCGAGTTGTACTTGGGAACGCTCGCTGGAAGCAAAGAGAAGTAGGACAGACACGAGAATGGGCCAGGGTCGCGAGACCCTGGCCCATTCTCGTTGGCTGCTTACCTGCCCACGACTTACTTGCCCACCACCACGAATCCTTCTGTGGTCAGGGTGTTCTCAGGGCCGAACTTGAGCTTTCCGTACGAACCGATGGACGGCTCCCCCGAATCGTTGAAGTCCAACTCACCGGTGATGCCGTCGTAGTCGATGTCGGTTCCCGCCTTCACCAACGGCAGGCACTCGACGTAGGACGTGCACTTGGTGCCGCCTTCGGTGACGCTGTTGATGTTGGCCGCGATGTCGGTACCGGCCGTCGACTTCGCCTGCTCGGCAGCGAGCGCTGAGATCACCACCGCGTCGTATGACTCTCCGGCGTAGTTGAAGTCGATCAGAGAGGGGTTCACAGCCTTCAGACGATCCTGGAAGGCAGCTCCGACGTCCGTCAGGGGCGTCGTTCCCTGCATGGTGTCGAGCAACGGCTTCGCCACGGATTCGCCGAGAGCGTTACCCATGTTGCCGTCGACGCCGTACATCGCCATTCCGTCCGACGGGCCGATGCCCACTTCGTGCATGCGCGTGATGATCTTCGCCGACTCTTCGAAGCCCACCAGTGCCACTGCATCCGGATTGAAGTTCTTGACTTGATCGACTTCGGAGTTGAACGACTGCGCGTTCGGGTCGTAGATGATCTTCTCGATCTGATCGGAGGGGACACCCGAATCGATCAGATTCTTTTCGATGTTGTCCGCCAGACCCGTCCCGTACGGGTCGTTGAGGGCCATGATCGCTACGCGCTGACCACCGTCGTCCGAAATGAGCTGTGCGACGGCCTGAGCCTGCAGTACGTCCGTCGGAGCGGTGCGGAAGTACATGCCCTTGTCTGGGTAGCAGACGAATTGGTCCGAGGTGTTGGCAGGCGAGAACATCACGACGCCTGCGCTGGCGATCTTGTCGATCACCTTGAGCGAGACCGAAGACGACGCGGCGCCGACGATGACCTGAGTGCCTGCAGCCAATTCGCGGTCGACGGTGGTATTGGCGGTGTCCGTTGTGGTGTCACCCGAATCGCCGGGAATCAGCTGGACCGGTTGGCCGAGAACGCCTCCGGCTGCATTGACGTCGTTGACTCCCAGCTGGGTGCCCGCGACCATCGGCGGCCCGAGGAACGACAAGCTGCCTGTATCGGGAAGAAGCGTGCCGATGCGCAGCGCTTCCGTGGACGGGGTGGCGCCGGCCTTGGCCTGCTCCGGGGTGCAATCAGTCGTGACGGATGTCGTCGCGGCAGAAGCGCCGGACGTAGAGCCACTCGAAGACGAGTCATCCGACTTGTCCGAGCTACAGCCTGCAAGTGCCAGTGATGCCGCGCCGAGAACTGCAGCAGTACGCACAAGTGTTCGTCTAGCCATCCCACGCTCCTAAGATCAGCCGGTGCTCGCGCCACCCGAACTGGCGCTCGCTGTGGGATCAGACGCTAGACCTTGGAACCGTTTCGCGATCCTTCAAGAAAGCCCTGTGACCTGACTGTTATCTGAAGGTGCACAGTGTTTACACGGCTGTAGCGCTGCGCGACGTTTCGACGGTCGACGCAGCAACCGGGTAACCCGGACACTTTGCTCAAGCGTCCGGTTCACCGCCCAGAGTTTCCAGTACGACCTGTGCGACCGCCTTCATCGTGGAGCGCCGATCCATCGCGGCGCGCTGAATCCACTTGAACGCCTCAGGTTCGGTGAGCGCTTGGCGAACCATCAGAACACTCTTGGCTCGCTCGATCAGCTTGCGTGCTTCGAGCCGGTCCGAAAGATCAGCGACCTCACGCTCGAGCGCCGTCACCTCGCGGAAACGACTGACCGCCAATTCGACAGCGGGAACGAGGTCACTGATCGAGAACGGCTTGACCAAGTAAGCCATGGCGCCGGCATCGCGTGCGCGCTCGACCAACTCGCGCTGACTGAACGCTGTGAGAATGACAACAGGAGCGATGCGTTTGGCGGCAATCTCCGAAGCGGCGTCGATGCCGTCTCTCCTGGGCATTTTCACGTCCATGATGACCAGATCAGGCTTGAGCGACTCGGCCAACTCCACCGCGACCTGCCCGTCACCCGCCTCACCGACGACGTCGTAGCCCTCTTCGCGGAGCATCTCGACCAGATCCATGCGGATCAACGCCTCGTCTTCAGCGACGACAACACGACGGGGTGCGAGCTGATTGCCTTGCGGCTGCGGCGAATTCATGGCCACCATCCTCCTCCATCGAACCGCCCCGACACGAGACGCGAACGATTAGAGGGTACCGGTGTTTGACATTGAAATCGCATCTTCTAATGTAGTCATCGCAACAAGCCCTCGTATCCCAATTGGCAGAGGAAACGGATTCAAAACCCGTCCAGTGTGAGTTCGAGTCTCACCGAGGGCACCACCTGCCGCAGCTGGCCGCACCGCAAGGTTTCGGCATTCGGCTGTACCCCAGATCGACCGCCGTTAGATTCGATCCATGAACGGTCACCGGCTGATTGCTCTGCTCGGAGCCATATCGATTCTCGCGCTGCTCACCGGGTGTCAAACAGACGGCCAATCCAATACTGCCGGCGAATCCAGCACTGCCGGCGAATCTTCCACCCAGGCCGCGCTCGATGCTGCAACACAGACCGGCACCCTTCAGGTCGGCTCTCCCCCTGTCGATGCCCCATCCACCGAGATCTCCATGCCTCCCCCGTTCCCGAACGACACGGAGGTCCCTTCACCGACTCCGCGCGTCGACGTGACCGAGATCGACGTGATCGATCACGATGGTTTCACCCGCATCACCTATCGCTTCGACGGAAGCGGATCTGTGTTCTGGAAAACCGAATACGTCAGTGAAGCAATCCGAGCGGGTGACAGCACAGTCGTGGACGTCGGAAGTCGATCGATACTTCAAGTCGACCTGATGGGAGTCCAATCGGATTCGTCGCTCAACTCCGTATCTCACGAGGGCGAAAACATCACGCGCATAGACAGTGCAGCCAGGAACAGTGCGATCCTGCAGTCGTTTGTCGGCACGGTCGACATCCGTCCGGCATACACCGTATCGACATCCGATTCACCGTCCCAGTTGACGATCGACATCCCCAAGGCAGACAGCTGACTGTCGAATACCCAATTGCGCGCTCAGCTCAGCCATTCCAGCGCAGCGGTGCTCGACGCGGTAATTCGGTTATCGCGGGGCGGATGAATACTCCGTCTCGAAACCGAGGTCTCACAATCGATCCGAGGCGATTGCGGGGTCCGGTTCAACACGACTGTCATGATTCTCACTGCATGCCCGAACGTCCGCTGCTCGAACTGCTGCTGCCAGTGTTTGTTCCAGCAGGACTGCCACCGTCATGGGGCCGACGCCACCCGGCACTGGTGTGATCGCACCGGCATGTGGGAGCGCAGCGGCGTACTCCACATCTCCGACGTTGCCCTCGTTGTACCCCGCATCGATCACCACTGCCCCAGGCTTGATCCACGCCCCTTTGATCAGTTCCGGAACACCGACGGCCGCGATGACGACGTCTGCCGAGGCGACGTGGGCGGCCAGGTCGACGGTGCGCGAATGGCAGTATGTCACCGTTGCGCCTCGACGCAGGAGGAGCATTCCCATCGGCAATCCGAGTATCGGGCTTCGGCCGACCACGACAGCATGCTTTCCGGAGAGTTCGACGCCTGTGGCGTCGAGCAGGCGCAGGATGCCACTCGGCGTACACGATTCGAATCCCCCACCGGTCAACGCCATTGCCGCAAAAGATGGCCGAAGTGACGCCGTCAACGTCTTTGTCGGCCGAGATGGCATCGAACGCGGCCCGTTCGTCGATGTGGTCTGGCACCGGGTGTTGCAGCAGTATGCCGTCGATCGAAGGGTCCGCCGACAACGCTCTCAGCACGCCGACCAGTTCTTCGGTGGTTGTACTCACCGGGAGTTCGACCGTCCGCGACGTCATTCCGACGGCGACAGATCGTTTGGCCTTCATCTGTACATACGCCTTCGAGGCCGGGTCCGCTCCCACGATGACGGCGGCCAGGCAAGGAACGTGCCCCGCCTCATCACGAAACTGCCTGGTGCGCACTGACAGGTCCGCGAGCGCAGCATCGGCAATTGCGCGTCCGTCGATTATTCGAGCGGGCGCGGTCTGGGTCGACAGATTCTTGGTAGAGACGTTTTCGGTAGGCCGATTCTCGGTAGACATGGATCCCCCTTCACACAAGATGTGTGAAGCACCCAGGCGGTCGATGCCTCGCGATGTGCACTCTCCGGTGGTAATTCCCACCCGCGCCAGTCGTGCGTGGTCAGCGTACCGCGCGTTTGTCTCACTGCCACGAAACGCATCCGGAACGCCGCTCTCAAAACGAGACAAATCGACATAACCTATCAATAGGTAACGATCTGACCTGCAGTTATTCCATCCTAAGCAATTAGATGGCACGATGGGGGCAACCGCACGGGCACCAAGCATTGGAGGCACCGATGGACAACGGCAAGATAAACCTGACCTATGACGGTCGGGTGTCACTGAGCTTCCAACTGGCAATTCCGCACGCACCGGACAAGGTCTGGAAAGTGATAACGGAACGCGAGTACCTCGACGCCTGGTTCCCGGCGGACGTCGATTTCGATCTCACTCCCGGCGCGGATCTGCTGTTCAAGGTGACCCCGGAACAAGTCGAGCGATTCGGACTGCCAGCAGATCACGTGACGCGCGGGACGGTCATCAGCGTCCACCCGCACCGAATTCTCGAATTCCTCTGGGACGCAGATACTCTGCATTGGGAACTGGCACCGGACGGCACCGGCGGTTGCTGGCTGACCCTCACCCACACGATGGAAGACGAAGAGTCCGCGTACGCCCACGCTGCCGGCTGGCACGCGGGCTTGGAAGTTGTTGCGGCCCAACTCGATGGACGCAAAGTCGACTGGTCTCCGTGGGACCGCGCCGACGAACTCTCACCGCAATATCGCAAGTCTGCTTGATTCTGGGCCCGAGTTCAGTCTCGGGCCCGCATCTCATTCCCCTTTACGCGGGAAATGCCTGATCATTCCTTCTTGGACCACCGTCGCCAACAGCAGTCCTTCCACCGAGAAGTACCGTCCGGTTGCCAGACCGCGCGAACCTGCGGCGACCGGCGATTCGGTGGCGTACAGAACCCAGTCGGTGAACCGGAACGGGCGATGGAACCAGATCGAATGATTGACCGTCGCCGCGACGATACGATCATGACCCCAGGACAAACCATGAGTGGTCAGAATCGAATCGAGCACGGTGGTGTCGGACGAATATGCCAGCGTCGCAGCGTGAATGAGCGAATCGTCCGGCAGATCACCGTCGGGGCGCATCCACACCCGATTGTGGTTGAGTTTCTCGCCGGTGCCCTTGAGGATCCACGCCGGATCGTTGGCGTACCGCATGTCGATCGGCTTGAGCGCCGCACTGAAATGCGGCAGTTTTTCCTCGTACCCCACCAGATGATCGCCGATGGGAGGCAACGACTCCGGAAGTGGAACATCCGGGATCTCGACAGCATGGTCGAGCCCCTTGCCGGAGTCCTGGAACGCCGCGAGCATCACGAACAATTCGTTCTCACCCTGATAGGCAGTCACCTGACGGTTGGCGAACGCCCGCCCGTCGCGATGACGATCCACCCGATACTCGATGGGCGCCTTGACATCTCCGCCGCGAATGAAATGGGCATTCACCGCATGGATGGGGCGATCACCGTCGACGGTCCGCCCGGCGGCCATCAGTGCCTGAGACACCAACTGACCGCCGAACGTCCGCGAACCTACCTGTTTCGGGTGGTATCCACGGAACGCGTCTTCACCGATCTGCTCCAGATCCAACAGACCGAGGAGAGTACCGAGGTCGGTGGACGCGTTCGCGTGGGTCACTCAGTGGTCCTCTTCGCCGATACGGTGGACGTGAATGAGGTTGGTGGAACCGACAGTTCCCGGAGGGGATCCGGCAACGATGACCACGAGGTCGCCCTTGACGTACCGCCCGAGGGAGAGCAACGCACTGTCCACCTGACGCACCATCTCGTCGGTGGTGGCCACCGCATCGACCAGGAACGTCTCGGTTCCCCACGTCAGCGTCAGCTGACTGCGCACCGCGGGCAGCGGTGTGAAGGCGAGCAACGGCAGCGGCGTGTGCAGACGAGCCAGTCGACGCACCGTGTCACCGGACTGAGTGAACGCAACCAAGGCCTTGGCGTCGAGACGTTCGCCGATGTCGCGTGCTGCGTACGAGATGACACCGCGCTTGGTGCGCGGGACGTGGGTCAACGGTGGGACACGGGTTGATTCGTTCTCGACGGCCTCGACGATGCGGGCCATGGTGCGAACGGTTTCCATGACGTACTTGCCCACCGAAGTCTCGCCCGAGAGCATGACTGCGTCGGCGCCGTCGAGAACGGCGTTGGCGACATCGGATGCCTCTGCGCGAGTGGGACGTGAGTTCTCGATCATCGACTCGAGCATCTGCGTCGCGACGATGACCGGCTTCGCGTTCTCACGAGCAATCTGGATTGCGCGCTTCTGAACGAGCGGGACCTGCTCGAGCGGCAACTCGACACCGAGGTCACCGCGGGCGACCATGACGGCGTCGAACGCGAGCACGATGGCTTCGAGATTGTCGATGGCCTCGGGCTTCTCGAGCTTCGCGATGACGGGAACGCGGCGCCCGACTCGATCCATGATGGCGTGAACCAATTCGACGTCCGCCGGTGAGCGAACGAAGGAGAGTGCAATGAAGTCGACGCCCAACTTGAGAGCGAACTCGAGGTCGGCGATGTCCTTGCCCGACAGGGCTGGAACGGAGACGTTCATACCGGGCAGTGAGAGGCCCTTGTTGTTGCTGACCGGACCGCCTTCGGTGACCCGACAGACGACGTCGTTGCCGTCGATGGACGTGACGACCAGGCCGACCTTGCCGTCGTCGACCAGCAGTCGATCGCCGGCCTTGGCGTCGCGCGCCAATTCCTTGTACGTGGTGCCGACGCGATCGTGCGTTCCCTCGACGTCGTCGACGGTGATTCGAACCTCTTCACCGTTGGCCCAGGTGGTCCGCTCGTCCTTGAATCGACCGAGTCGAATCTTGGGCCCCTGAAGGTCGGCGAGAACACCGACGGCCTTTCCGGTGGCGTCCGACGCGGCGCGGACGCGAATGTAGTTTTCTTCGTGATCGGCATGCTCGCCGTGGCTGAAGTTGAGGCGCGCCACGTCCATGCCGCTCTCCACGAGCTCACGGATGCGGTCGCCAGAAGCTGTCGCAGGTCCAAGTGTGCATACAATTTTTGTCCGTCGGTTCACGGCTCGAGCCTAGTCGCTACCCCACCGCACTTCTATCCGGCATTTGCGACCTGCACTTTCTGTACTTACTCGATTCAGTTGGTCAGCTCACGAACAGCGGAAATGCCTTTGGATGAACCGGAGCCGGAAGCGCCGACTCGCCTGTGAGAAACATGTCGACGGCACGTGCGGCCGACCGTCCCTCGGCAATCGCCCACACGACCAGCGACGCCCCGCGATGCGCGTCGCCGCAGACGAATACGCCGGGTGTCCGGGTCTGCCACCCGACATCACACTCGATTCTGCCGAGTGGATCGGTGCCGACATCAAGGTCGGTGAGCAGCGGGGCGGTTTCGACGCCGTCGAAACCCAGAGCGAGTAGGACCATCTCGCACACCAGATCCGTCGTGTCGCCGGTCTCCACCAGGGTCCGTTGTCCGTCCTTCGCTCGTGACACGGCTACCGGAACCATCCGGATTGCGCGGACCGCACCCCCACCGTCGTCGAGAAATTCCTGCGCCGCCCATCGGAATCGTTTGTCACTGCCCTCCTCGTCCGCCGGCGAGGTGCGCAGGACCCGCGGCCACAACGGCCATGGGTCGCGATCTCGATCGCGGCGTGCCGGAGGTGGGACGTGGTAGTCCAATTCCGTCACCGAGAGGGCGCCTTGGCGATGCACCGTGCCGAGGCAGTCGGCGGCCGTGTCGCCGCCACCGATGATCACGACGTTCTTACCTCGCGCCGAGATGCTCGACGCACCATCACCCTCGCATTCGTGGTTGGCCGCACGCAGGTACGTCATCGCACGATGGATTCCGCGAAGACTACGACCCGGTACGTCGGTGTCTCTGGCACGATCAGCCCCGACCGCCAGGACTACCGCCTCGAAATCCGTCGAGAGGTCGTGCGCGCTCACGTTCACTCCGACGGCGCAGTCGGTGACGAATCTGGTCCCCTCGGCGGTCAGTTGGTCCAGCCGCCGGTTGATGAGGGCCTTGGGCAACTTGAATTCCGGAATTCCGTAGCGAAGCAGTCCCCCGATCCGATCGCTCCGCTCGAACACCGTGACACTGTGTCCGGCTCGTGTCAGTTGTTGAGCCGCGGCCAGTCCCGCCGGTCCCGAACCGACAACCGCAACACGGTTTCCGCTGTGAACTACCGCAGCCTGCGGCCCCAACCAACCCGACTCCCAGGCGTTGTCGACAATCGCCAGTTCGATGCGCTTGATGGTGACACCCCCCGACGTGTGCTCGTCGTCGAGTGCGAGAACGCACGCCGTTTCGCACGGTGCGGGGCACAGATGTCCGGTGAACTCGGGGAAATTGTTGGTGGAATGCAGATTCTCGGAGGCTTCGGACCACCGTCCACGCCGAACCAGGTCGTTCCATTCCGGAATGAGATTGCCGAGCGGACACCCTATGTCGACCGAATGGCAGTACGGCACAGCGCAGTCCATGCAACGCGAGGCCTGTGCAGATACGTCTCGATTCCGCACGACGGGATCCAGCGACTCGTATACCGACGCCCAGTCGCCGACGCGCACGTCGGTCGGTCTGGTCGGTGCGTCGGATCGTTTCACGTTGAGGAACCCGCGTGCGTCAGGCATGAGCCGGCTCCACCAGTTCGTTCTCTTCCACGACCTTCCGGTAGTCGACAGGCAAGACTTTGGTGAATCTCGGACTCTGGCCAACCCAGTCGTCGAGAAGTTTTGCCGCCACCGGCGAGCCGGTCGCAACCAAATGCTCGCCGAGAATGTCGACCAGCTGACGACAGTCTTCCGCCGAGGGCTGCTCCAGAACGACCATGTCGCGGTTGACCTTTTCTGCCTTCACGTCGAGTACGAAGGCAAGTCCGCCGGACATTCCCGCAGCAAGGTTCCTACCGGTTGGGCCGATGATGACGATGCGCCCCCCGGTCATGTACTCGCACGCATGGTCGCCGACGCCTTCCACCACAGCGACCGCACCCGAGTTGCGCACCGCGAATCGTTCCCCGACACGCCCCCGGGCATAGAGCGCACCGCTCGTAGCGCCGTACAGCAGCGTATTGCCGGCAATCACCTGCTCCTCGGCCACGAAGGGTGCGTCCTCACTCGGCCGAAGCACAATTCGTCCACCCGAGAGCCCCTTTCCCACGTAATCGTTTGCATCGCCGACAACGACCAGCGAGATGCCCGGTGGCAGGAACGCACCGAGTGACTGGCCTGCCGTTCCACGGAGCACGACGTCGATGGTGCCGTCAGGTAGCCCGACGGCGCCGTAGCGTCTGGTCACCTCAGCGCCCAGCCTCGTTCCCACCGCTCGATCCGTATTGTGTACTGGCAGTTCGATATGCACGGGTCGAGCGTCCTCGAGCGAGTTCGCAGCCAACTCGATCAGGGTGCGTTCGAGTTCGCTCGAAACAGGTACATACGGTTGGTAGGCCGCGCCGGCCGGCGTGGCCGGAACGTCGAAGAGTGGTGAGAGATCCAACGTCCGACTCTTCCAATGCGCCACCGCCGGAGACATTTCCAATACGTCTGCGTGCCCCAGCGCATCGTCGATACTTCGAAACCCCAGTTCTGCCAACAACCGTCGTACGTCGGCGGCGATGAAGCGAAAGAAGTTCTCGACGTACTCGGGCCGGCCGGTGAATCGCTCGCGCAGTTCGGGATTCTGCGTCGCTACTCCGACGGGGCAGGTGTCGAGATGACATACCCGCATCATGACGCACCCGGCCGCGATGAGTGGCGCCGTGGAAAACCCGTACTCCTGCGCTCCCAGCAACGCGGCGACGACGACGTCCCGCGCCGTGCGCAAACCCCCGTCACACTGGACGACGATCCGATCGCGTAACCCGTTGAGCACCAGGGTCTGCTGAGTTTCGGCCAGCCCGATCTCCCACGGCGCACCCGCGTGGTGGATGGACGAGAGTGCCGCAGCACCCGTCCCGCCGTCGTGACCGGAGATCAGCACCACGTCGGCGTGCGCTTTGGCCACACCTGCCGCAACAGTCCCGACTCCGGCTGCGCTGACCAACTTCACGTGTATCCGCGCGCGATTGTTCGCGCATCTGAGGTCGTAGATCAATTGGGCGAGATCCTCGATCGAATAGATGTCGTGGTGCGGGGGCGGAGAAATGAGCCCGACCCCAGGCGTCGAGTACCGGGTTTCCGCGATCCACGGGTACACCTTGGACCCCGGAAGCTGCCCTCCTTCACCCGGCTTGGCACCTTGGGCCATCTTGATCTGAATGTCGGTGGCATTGACCAGGTAATCGCTGGTCACCCCGAAGCGACCACTCGCGACCTGCTTGACAGCGCTTCGACGCTTGTCGTCACGCAACCGCTCCGGCGACTCTCCGCCCTCACCGGTGTTGGAACGCCCGCCGAGAGCATTCATCGCAACCGCCATCGTCTCGTGCGCCTCCGCAGAGAGGGAACCGTAGCTCATCGCACCGGTGTTGAATCGAGCGAGAATCAACTCGACGGGTTCGACCTGATCGAGCGGAATCGGCGGACGAACCTCACACCGAAATCGAAACAATCCCCGCGGTGTTCCGCCCTGCGCGCTCAGTCGATCGACTTCATCGCTGTAGCGACGAAACATCTCACTTCGCCCGGTCCGGGTCGCATGCTGAAGGAAGAACACGGATTCGGGTGTGAACACATGCAATTCACCATCGCGGCGATACCGGTACTGTCCACTGTCGGTCAACTGACGATTGTCGAACTGACGATGCTGCACTGCGGACGACGAGAACGCAGCCGTGTGGCGCATCAGAACTTCGCGCGCGACTTCAGTGATACCGATCCCGCCGATCCGGCTCCGTGTGTTGCAGAAGTATTCGTCGACCAACTCTCGACCCAAGCCCACGGCCTCGAATACCTGTGCGCCCGTGTAGGAGTGAACCGTAGCGATTCCCATCTTCGACATCACTTTGAGCACGCCGAAATTTGTTGCTCTCAGGTAGTTGTCCGACGCAGTCTTCGGATCTATCCCGGGAAGTTCGTCCTGCTCGCTGAGGGCTTGGACAGATTCGAGAGCAAGATACGGGTGGACAGCCGCCGCACCGTAGCCGATCAGCAGCGCGATGTGATGAACTTCGCGCGCGTCACCCGAGTCGACGACAAGGGAAACCTTGGTCCGCAGGCCATGACGAACCAGATCGTGGTGCACGGCTGATACTGCGAGCAATGACGGAATGGGAGCCTGCTCAGGGCCTGATCCACGGTCGGAGATCACCAGAATCTCGATACCGGCTGCGGCGGCTGTTCGGGCGGACTCACGAAGCCTCTCGACGCCTTCGGTGAGACTGCCCCTCGGATCGAAACTTGCGCGAAGGACAGCGCTTCTCGGAGTTCTTGCGCCGTATAGTTCGGCGACCTTCGCCATCTTCCCCGGTCCGATCACCGGTTTGTCGAGAACAATCCTTCGGCACGACAGCGCCGACGCTTCGAACAAGTTCTGCTCACCGCCGAGGGTGACACCAAGCGTAGTGACGACTTCCTCGCGAATCGCGTCCAAAGGCGGGTTGGTCACCTGAGCAAAGAGCTGGACGAAGTAGTCGTACAACAGCTTCGGCCGATCCGAGAGAACGGCGAGGGGCGTGTCGACACCCATCGACCCCAACGGCTCCGATCCTGAGCTTGCCATCGGGACAAGAATGTCCCGCAGGTCCTCGGCGTGGTATCCGAAGAGCAACTGCCGTTGCAACAGCGGAGCCGGATCGCCTCGAGCAGGCGCAGTCTCGGGGATGTCCTCGAGGTCGACCAATCCCCCGTCGACCCAGTCCCGGTAGGGGGCTGTGCTCGCGAGTTCGGACTTGATCTCCGCATCGGAAACGATGCGATGGCGAGCGGTGTCCACGAGAAACATGCGTCCCGGTTCGAGGCGCCCCTTCTCCAACACCTCGGACGTGGGAGCGTCGAACACGCCGCTCTCACTGGCCAACACGATACGGTCGTTCTTCATCCGCCACCATCGCCCTGGGCGAAGACCGTTGCGATCCAACACGGCCCCGACAACAATGCCGTCGCTGAACGTCACGGACGCCGGACCGTCCCACGGTTCCATCAGACAACCGTGAAATTGGTAGAAGGCCTTTATCTCGTCGGGCATCGAAGAATCGTTCTCCCAGGCTCCGGGAATCATCATCGCGATGGCGTGTTGCACACTGCGGCCCCCGAGCGTCAAAAACTCCAGTACTTCGTCGAACGACGAAGAGTCGGATCCTCCCGGGGTGCAGATCGGAAACAGGCGATCGATGTCCCCACCTAAAAGTGTGCTCCGCAGCATCGGCTCGCGAGCGCGCATCCAATTCCTGTTTCCCACAATCGTATTGATCTCGCCGTTGTGGGCGATGCAGCGATACGGCTGAGCGAGTGGCCACGACGGAAATGTGTTCGTGGAGTATCGACTGTGCACGACTGCCAACGCAGTTCGCATTCGGTCGTCGCGTAGGTCGGTGAAGTAACCGGATAACTGCGTCGGCGTCAGCATGCCCTTGTACACGATGGTTCGGGCGGACAACGAGGGAAAATACACTGCAGTGTCGGCCGAGTGAATCCGCTCGGCTTGTCTCCTGAGGGCAAAGACTCGTCGGTCCAAGGCAATTCCGCCCACACTACGATCCCGTGACTCGGCGCACGTCACAAAACACTGACTGATGTACGGAGCGCACTGCGCGGCAACGGTTCCGACGCAGTCGCGGTCGACCGGCACCTCTCGCCACCCGATAATCCGCAGTCCTTCTGCCGCTGCGTACCGGTGTATCCGAACTACCGCGCGCCAACGTGCTTCCTGATCCACCGGGAGAAAGCAGTTTCCGGCCGCGTAGGTGTTCTCACCCATCGCGTTGGGTGGTGGAAGCTCGAACTCGGTCACCGCGTCGAAGAACTCCGTCGGCAGCTGAATCAGAATGCCCGCGCCGTCTCCGCTGTTGGATTCGCGCCCAACTGCGCCGCGATGGGAGAGATTGCCCAGGACCGCGAGCGCATCGTCGACAATGGAATGCAGGTGGCGTCCAGAGGTGTCTGCTACCACGGCTACACCACACGAATCGGTTTCCTGATCGGGGTCGTACAGGCCCCGAGGTTCAGGTATTCGAGAAAACAGCACTCGGCGACCTCCACGCGGACATGCAGCCGACGTGCGCTAGTTTATCAGCCCATAACCGCAGGTCGCGAGAGCAAAACGGTGACCCCCTGATACCGAGGCATCAGGGGGTCACACTTGCCGAGGGTCGTTTCGATCAGCTACGCAAAGGGCGGTTGTACTGATCGCGCACACTGCCGGTCAACATCATGATTCCGTCGATGAGCGGCCAGATGCCACCGATTCCACACGTCAACCAAGTGACCGCGATCTGTGCGACAGCCATGCCGGGCTGGTTGAGATAAAAACGTCCTGCACCGAATCCGCCGAGCAGAATGCCCAGCAATCCGGCAGTCGTCTTCGACTTGTCCGAGTACGGTTCACCGGTCATCGGGTCACGTCCGTATGGTGCGGACGGGTCGACCAGGCCGTAGCCAGGCTGAGGATAACCCTGAGCTTGTGGGTACCCCTGAGGCTGACCGTAACCCGGCTGTGAGTATCCCGGCTGGGGGTAGCCCTGCGGCGGAGCCGCGTAGGGATTCGGAGTCTGATCTGCCGGTGCACCGTAGACGGGACCGTCCGTCGGGGTTTGGGTCGGGCTCGAGTAGTCAGGCGCCGGATAGTTCTGGGCGGCGTAACTTTCCTGCGACGTGTACGGCGCTGTCGGCTGATTCGGGGTGGAATCAGAATCGGCAGCGGGAAACGCTGTGGTCGATTCGGTTCCGGTCGGCGGCGGGTAGATGGGGTGGTTTCCCCACCCCGGACCGTTTCCGACTCCCGAATACGTGTCCCAGCCTGGACCGGTGCCGGTGGTCTCCGTCGACGGCGTCTTTTCGGTGGGTGCCGAGGTTTCCGTCAACGACGCATCCGCCGTCGCGTCGTAGTCGAACGGCGACCCGAACTGCGGTGGAACCGGCGGCTGTGATCCAGACGAGTCCCCCGACTCGGAAGGTTCCGGATTCTTGTTCAAGTTAGGCAACGTACTTTCCTTCGATTCGACGACGGTACGTAATAGCTTTTGTTATCGGACTTCGAGAAGGTTCGACCTTCTCGAGGCCAGTCCCCCACACATGTTTCCTCGGTTCGCGCTCGCGACTCATCCTCGCAATGGCCGGCGAGCACCGTCCCGCGCATTGCCCGAAAGTATCACGATGCCGTCGACGAACGCCCAGATCCAGATTCCGATCGCAAATGGAATTCCGATGAGGAACGCCGACATGAACAGCGCGAAGAACATGCCGAGCAGTTGGCACAATCCGATGCCGACACTTCCGATATAGAGGCGCCCGACTCCACAGATTCCGAAGAAGCCCAGCAAGATCTGCAACAGTCCAGCGGTGGCCTTCGACTTGTCGGAATACGGTTCCCCGGTTACCGGGTGCCGACCGTACGGGGCGTAGGGATCTCCGAACCCGTACATCGATGGAGGCGGCAATGGCTGCTGATATCCGTACGGATTGGGCGCGCCGTAGACCGGTCCCTGATCCTCGGGGAATCCCCCCTGCGAATAGGGACCTGTCACGGCTTGTCTTTCTTCGACAGCTTCACCGCGTCCGACGACTCATCCGACGCTGCCGTGGAGGCGCTTGCCTCACTGGAAGCGGATTCAGCAGCATCGGATTCAGAATCTTCAGCGTCGGCGACTTTCGCGTCGGCCTTCGCCGAATCAGTTTCGGTAACTGGCGCCGCGACTCCTGCTTCGCCGGCAGCTACCGCAGCGACGTAGTCCTTCGACTTCAAATCAGCCGGATCCTCACGACCCTTCTTCGCCAGGAAGAAGTAAGCCAGTGCGGCGAAGAACACGATCCCCGAAGTGAATGTGTTGACGCGAATGCCGGCGATCTCGTAGGCGAAATCGTCGCGCATCAGTTCGACGACGAACCGGCCCAGGCAATAGCCCGCGACGTACAGAGCAAACAGGCGTCCGTGGCCGATCTTGAATCGGCGGTCGACGAGGACCAGCAGGATCACGATCAGGACGTTCCACACAGCTTCGTAGAGGAACGTCGGGTGAACGACCCGAATGACTTCTCCGTTGGAGACACCTGCCAGTTGATCGAGCTGGCCGGAAGAGTTCACACGCTCGAAGATCTCGAGGCCCCATGGGACGGTGGTCTCGCGACCGTACAACTCCTGGTTGAAGTAGTTGCCGATACGACCGATGGCCTGCGCGAGCAAGATTCCGGGCGCAATCGCATCACCGAGCGCGGACACCGGAATGCCGCGTCGACGGCAGCCGATCCACGCACCGATGCCGCCGAGGAACACTGCTCCCCAGATTCCGAGGCCTCCCTGCCACACCTTGAGTGCGTCGAGTGGCTGACCGTTCTCGCCGAAATAGGCGGGCCAGTCGGTCAAAACGTGGTAGAGCCTGCCACCGATCAGACCGAAGGGAACGGCCCAGATCGCGATGTCGAGAACGGTCCCCTTCTCGCCGCCGCGGGCGACCCAACGACGATCTCCCCACACGATCGCGACGATGATGCCGAGGATGATGAAGAGCGCGTAGGCGCGAAGCGCCACCGGTCCGACGTACCAGACGCCTTGGGGCGGGCTGGGGATATAGGCCAGCAGGTCCACAGTTGAGGTCACGACGCCACGGTAGCCGAGCGGACGCCCTCGGCGAGTTCTTCGGTGAGCGAGCGAACCGCTCCCAGGCCGTTCTCGACCGCGGAGACCAGAGCCGAGCCGACGATGACGGCATCGGCGTATGCCGCGATTTCGGCAGCCTGTGCGCCGGAGCGAACTCCCAATCCGACGCCGACGGGAATGTCGGAATGCGCGCGGATTCGTGCGGTCAGTTCCGGAGCCATCGAAGACACGGCGTCGCGAGCGCCGGTGACACCCATCGTCGAGGCCGCGTAGATGAATCCACTACTCGCATCGAGTGTCATCGCGAGTCGTTCTTCCGTCGAGGACGGAGCGACAAGGAAGATCCGGTCGAGGTGGTGCTCCTCGGATGCTTCCATCCAGGCGCCGGCTTCTTCCGGAATGAGGTTGGGGGTGATCAGTCCGAGCCCGCCGGCGGAAGCGAGGTCTCGTGCGAACTTGTCGACGCCGTACTGCAGTACCGGGTTCCAGTACGTCATCACGACGGCCTTGCCGCCGACCGAACTGATCTGCTCGATCACGGTGAAGATGTCGCGAAGGCGAACGCCGTTGGTGAGTGCGGTTTCGGCTGCACGCTGGATGGTCGGACCGTCCATGACCGGATCGGAATACGCGACACCGACTTCGATGATGTCGCAGCCGCCGTCGACCATCGCCTTGAACACGTCGATCGATTCGGGAACGGTCGGATAACCGGCAGGCAGGTAACCGACGAGGGCGGCACGCTTGTCAGCCTTGCACGCGGCAAAGGTGGGTGCGAGGCGTGATGGTCGTTCGCTCACTTGTCCGAGCCTTCCGTGTTGTCGTTCTCGTCTGCTGCATCATCCGGAGCGGCTGCCTGACCTGAGGCGCCGTCGAAAAGACCGAACCAGCTTGCGGCGGTGTCCATGTCCTTGTCACCGCGACCGGAGAGATTGACGACGATGATCGCGCCCTCACCGAGTTCTTTGCCCAGTCGGAGTGCGCCGGCGACGGCGTGGGCCGATTCGATGGCCGGGATGATGCCCTCGCGGCGTGAGAGCAGCAGCAGCGCATCCATGGCTTCACTGTCGGTGACGGGTTCGTAGGTCGCGCGCCCGATATCGCTCAGGTAAGCGTGCTCGGGTCCGACGCCCGGGTAGTCCAGACCAGCAGAGATCGAGTGCGATTCGATGGTCTGACCGTCTTCGTCCTGGAGCAGGTACGAGTAGGCACCCTGGAATGCGCCAGGGGTACCGCCGGCGAACGTTGCTGCATGCCTTCCGGTTTCGACACCGTCGCCGGCTGCTTCGTAGCCAACCAGCCGTACCGACAGATCGTCGATGAACGGGTGGAAGATTCCGATTGCGTTGGAGCCGCCTCCGACGCAGGCTGTGACTGCATCGGGCAGGCGGCCGGTCAGTGCCTGAACCTGGACGCGTGTTTCGAGGCCGACCACTCGCTGGAAGTCCCGAACGATGGTGGGGAACGGGTGCGGGCCTGCCGCGGTACCGAAGCAGTAATAGGTGTTGTCCGCGTGGGAAACCCAGTCGCGCAAGGCTTCGTTGATCGCGTCCTTGAGCGTGCGCGAACCGGTCTCGACCGAGACGACCTCCGCGCCGAGAAGTCGCATGCGCGCGACGTTCAGTGCTTGACGTTCGGTGTCGACAGCACCCATGTAGATGACGCACTCGAGACCGAGCAGTGCACAGGCGGTGGCCGATGCCACACCGTGCTGGCCCGCTCCGGTCTCGGCGATGATGCGGGTCTTGCCCATACGCTTTGCCAGCAGAACCTGACCGAGAACGTTGTTGATCTTGTGAGAACCGGTGTGGTTCAGATCTTCACGCTTGAGAAGGATGCGCGCACCGCCGGCGAACTCGCTCATTCGCGTTGCCTCGAAAATCGGCGACGGGCGCCCGGTGTAATCGCGCTGCAAGCGGTCGAGTTCGTTCAAGAACGTGTCGTCCGCTCGAGCCTTTTCGTACTCCGCAGTGACTTCGTCGATAACCGCCATGAGGGCTTCCGGCACATGCCGTCCGCCGTAGACGCCGAAATGGCCTCCGGCGTCGGGATCGTGGGAGCGCTCGGTGAGTCCCGCGCTGGCCGGCGGCAGATTGCCGCCCTTGAATATTGCACCGGAGCCTGGTTCCTGAGTACGTGAAGTCACCCCACCAGTCTGCCCCAACGGTGTCGCTGGTCACCGCCCGGGTGCATCAAAGCACGCCGGGCGGGTGAAGCGATTTATCGAGACGGTTTGGGGCAGGACGGGTGCGCACCTGCATTGACCAGATCTGCGACGGCCTTGCGAGGGTCGCCGCTGGTCACGAGGCCTTCACCGACGAGCACTGCGTCGGCGCCCGCCCCGGCGTACGCCAACAGATCGGCAGTTCCGCGAACACCGGACTCGGCAATCTTGATCGTCTCGGTCGGAAGACCGGGAGCGATGCGACCGAAGGTGTTCTTGTCCACCTCGAGAGTCTTGAGATTGCGGGCGTTCACACCGATCACCTTGGCGCCGGCTTCGAGCGCGCGGTTGGCTTCTTCCTCGGTGTGCACCTCGACGAGGGCAGTCATTCCCAGAGATTCGGTGCGATCGATCAACGAGGCGAGCGCCTGCTGCTCGAGTGCCGCGACGATCAGCAAGATGACGTCGGCGCCGTGAGCGCGAGCCTCGTGAATCTGGTACGGCCCCACGATGAAGTCCTTGCGGAGCACCGGAATGGTGACCGCTTTACGGACTGCGTCCAGGTCGGCCAACGAGCCGTGAAAACGGCGCTCTTCGGTGAGAACACTGATGATGCGTGCGCCACCGGCTTGGTACGCCGCGGCAAGCTCAGCGGGATCGGCAATGTCGGCCAACGCACCCTTTGACGGGCTCGCTCGCTTGACCTCGGCGATGACGCCGATGCTCGATTCCAGAAGTGCTGCTGCAGCATCGAGTGCAGGCGGTGCAGCGGCCGCAGCAGCCTTGACTGCAGCGAAGTCGAGTACGGCTTCGCGGGCGGCGACGTCAGCGCGCACCCCGTCGAGAATCGAGTCGAGTACGGTCATCGTGGCCCGAATCCTTTCTGGGCAAGAGCCCGATGTGAGATACGTCATCAGGGTGGTCTCAGCCTAGTGGGACGAAATTTTGCTACTCCGTCGGGGTACCCACGCAGGTGAGGGTTCAGTCTTACTCAGTGGGACGACCCCGGTTTCGCGCCGTTGTCTCCCCCAACTCCGTCGTCCCTGTCAGTCGCTGTCGGGTCCTCTCCGGCGTCGAGCGCATCCCACAACATCCGTTGTGTCACAGGCTCGTCCGATGCAGGTTTGTCTCCCTGACCAAGCTTGGCCGCGGCCTCGCGGCGCGCGGCAGGGTTGTCGTATTTCGACGACAACCCGCCTCGCACTGGAGGTTTGCGCATCAGAAGTACTGCCGCGCCGAGCGCCGCCACCGCTCCGACCAACGCAAGCAAGGCAGGCAGTACCGAAACAGTCGTCGAGAGATCTTCCGGGTGACCGGACAACTCGGCCAACTCCACCGCTCGGTCCGCAGAGGCTCCGGACACCAACAACTGCACTGCCGGAACCGCTACCGCGAGGGCGACGAGGGCAACCAACAGTCCGACTACCCGAAGTGCCCAACCTCGCACCGCAAACGACGCCGCGATCGCCGCCAGAAGCGCGAGCGCGAGCGGAGTCATCGCCGCCGCCCAGGTGCTGCCGTCGAGATCCGTCGTCCTCTCCAGCGTCTTGCCGTCGCTCGAGGTCAGATGAACCCACGTCATTCGTGAGCTGCCCCACAGAGCTGTTGCCGACAACGCCAGCAGAAGCGTTCTCGGCACGGCGGTGCCACGAGAAACGCTTGTAGGCTCCGCTGCACTCGACTCGTTCTCACTCACTGATCGTCACCTCCGATGGTGCGCAGGGTGTGCGCCGACGCAATCGCGCTCAGCACTGCCATCGCCTTGTTGCGGGCCTCGGTGTCCTCGTAGACCGGATCCGAGTCGGCGACGACACCGGCGCCCGCCTGGACGTATCCAATCCCGTCCTTGATCAATGCCGTTCGGATCGCGATCGCGGTGTCGGCGTCGCCGGCGAAGTCGAGGTAGCCGACGATGCCGCCGTAGATACCGCGCCTGGTCGGTTCCAGTTCTTCGATCAGCTGCATCGCTCGGACCTTGGGTGCCCCCGAGAGGGTTCCAGCGGGGAAGCATGCGGTGACGGCGTCGAGAGCGTGCTTTCCCTCGGCCAGATGACCGGTGACGGTCGATACGAGATGCATCACGTGGCTGTACCGCTCGATGTGCCGGTAGTCGTGCACCTTCACCGTGCCCGGGCGACAGACACGACCCAGATCGTTTCGCCCCAGATCGACGAGCATGAGGTGCTCGGAGTTTTCCTTCTCGTCGGCGAGGAGGTCCTTCTCGAGCAGGATGTCGTCCTCCTCTGTGGCACCGCGCCATCTGGTTCCAGCGATCGGGTGTGTTGTCGCGACGCCCTCAGCAACCGTGACCAGTGCTTCCGGGCTCGAACCGACGATCGAAAACGCCGTCTCTCCATCACCGTTCGGCACGTTGAGCAGATACATGTACGGGCTGGGGTTCGACGCTCGCAGCATCCGGTACACGTCGATCGGCGCTGCAGTGCAATCGATCTCGAATCGCTGCGAGAGAACTACCTGGAATGCCTCGCCCGCTTCGATGTCGCCGATCAACTTTTCGACGTCGACACCGAAGCTCTCGGTGGTGCGCTGACGGCGGTAGTTCGGAGTCGCTTTCGAAAATGTCGACACCGTCGATTTCGCCGGCGCCGCGAGAGCACGAGTCATCGCGTCCAACCTGGCGACTGCGTCGTCGTACGCCGTGTCGACGCGCTCGTCCGTGCCGTCCCAGTTGACGGCATTGGCGATGAGGGTGATCGCCCCTTCGTGGTGATCGACTGCGGCGATGTCGGCGGCAAGCAGCATGACCATCTCGGGGATCTGCAGGTCGTCGACCGCGGAGTCACCCAATCTCTCGAGGCGCCGCACCGCGTCGTAGCCGAGGAATCCGACCATTCCGCCGGTCAGCGGTGGCAGGTCGGGCAGCCGCTCCGAACGAAGCAGCTCGAGGGTGGCGCCGAGCGCGTCGATCGGGTCGCCGCCGGCCGGAGCACCGGCCGGAACGTTGCCGTACCAGGCCGCCTCTCCGTCCACGACGGTCAGTGCAGCCGGACTTCCGACGCCGATGAACGACCACCGCGACCACGAACGACCGTTCTCGGCCGACTCGAGCAAGAAGGTGCCGGGACGATTGCCGGCCAACTTCTCGTACGCCGAGAGCGGAGTTTCGGAGTCCGCCAACACTTTCCGAGTGACCGGAACGACCCGGTGCTCAGCTGCGAGGGCACGGAACTGCTCCCGGGTGGTGGTGGAATCGGACGCGTCACCGACGATCGCGGTGTCGGACGACCGTGCGGACATGGAGGTGGGCTCGCCGTGCATGGCTCCATCATCCCAGGCTCCCCCATGTGGCCGTCGTGCGCGGGTAACCTCGGCCGAATGAAACCAGGCCAACTCGCTCCCGATTTCTCACTGCCCGACCAGGACGGGACTCCGCGCTCGCTGACGAGCCTGCTCGAGAACCGCCCCTTGGTCCTCTTCTTCTACCCGGCAGCCTCGACGCCGGTGTGCACCGCCGAGGCGTGCCACTTCCGTGACCTCGGCAGCGAATTCGCCGCGGTGGGCGCTTCGCGAGCGGGCATCAGCACCGATACGGTCGAAGCTCAGTCCACCTTTGCCACCGCACAATCCTTCGACTACCCCCTACTCGCCGACACCGACGGCAAGGTAGCCGAACAGTTCGGCGTCAAGCGCGGACTCCTGGGCAAGTTGGCTCCGGTCAAACGCTCGACCTTCGTGATCGACACCGACCGCACCGTCCTCAAAGTCATCTCGAGTGAACTACGCGCCAACACCCACGGCGACCAGGCGCTCGAGTTCCTTCGCAATCGAAGCTGACCCACCTGGGCGACCTGATTCTCTGCGCGATTTGAAATCTCTAGGCGACCTGAATCGAGCGCTTCGCAAGCCCCATCCAGAATCCGTCGATCACCTGGGTGGGCACCTGTTCCGGATCGGATGACGCACCGAGCGTGACGAACAACGGGGCGAAGTGCTCGATGGTCGGATGCGCGTACGGCATCCCGGGAGCTTGAGCGCGGAAGTCGATCAAGGAATCGACGTCACCGGCAGCGAACCTCTCCCCTGCCCACGCGTCGAATTCCGCCGACCATCCCGGGGCCTGCGCCTCCGGTGACGGATCGCGCAGGAACGGTAGCCCGTGCGTGGTGAATCCGGATCCCACGATCAGTACACCTTGCTCACGGAGTGGCCGTAGGCGCTGTCCGAGATGGAGCAAACGCTCGGGATCGAGGGTTGGCAGCGAAATTTGCAGTACCGGGATGTCTGCGTCCGGGTACATCACCGTGAGCGGCACGTAGGCACCGTGATCCAGGCCTCGATTCGGCTGCTGAACCACGCGTTCGTTGTCCGGCATCAACGCGGCAACCTGGGCGGCGAGTTCCGGAGCGCCGGGAGCGTTGTACTTCGCGCGGTAGAACCTCTCGGGAAAACCACCGAAGTCGTAGATGAGCGGGGTGCCCGTGGTCGTCGATCCGATCGTCAGCGGTGCTGATTCCCAGTGCGCCGATACGACGAGGATTGCCGTCGGCCGCGGAAGATCGCCGGCCCACGCCCCCAACTGGTCGACCCACAACGCGCTGTCCACCAGCGGCGGAGCACCGTGGCTGAGATACAGCGCAGGCATGGTTGTGGTGGACATACGGACTCCTCGGGATAGACATTCGTCGTAAGTTGAAGATTCAACCTAATATAGAACTCAACACTTGCGTCCCGCAACTATTCCCCGCAGGATTCTTCTGGACATGCGTCTGAGACGCTGTACACAAGCACGCTCCGTGCACGAAGAATGCTCGACCCGAAGGAGAAGTCACCGATGAGTGAACCGACCGCGCAGCCCGACGCGCAGTCTCAGACGAAGTGGCTCACAGCCGAGCAGCAAGAAGCATGGCTGACACTGATCGCTCTCGTGACACGGTTGCCTGCCGCACTCGACACCCAACTACAACGCGATTCGGCACTCACACACTTCGAATACTTCGTACTCGCGGCACTCTCGGACGCCCCCGACCACAAGCTCCAGTTGTCGGTACTGGCCCAGCGCGCGAACGCGTCCCTGTCCCGCCTCTCGCACGTGATCACGAAGATGGAGAAGGCCGGCTGGGTGAAACGGGAAGTCATTCGTGGCAGCCGCGGCTCCAACGCAGTGCTCACCGATGAGGGAATGGCAAAGGTGGTCGCGGCCGCACCGCCGCACGTCGCCTCAGTTCAAGGTCTCCTCTTCGAGGGCCTCGACGATCGCCAGGTCGCCCAGCTTTCGTCGTTGGGTACAGCAATGCTCACCCAACTGGACAAGGGAATCGCCGCCGGACTCGGCAAGGCCTGACCACATCCCCGAGACGAGCGACTGATGATCAAGACGGCAGCTTCGCGAGGTCGAGTGCAGCCAAGTGACTGAACAGCATGCTCGCTCCGATCGGGTTTCCACCGCCGGGGTACGTAGTCCCGCTGGCCGCTGCCATCGTGTTCCCCGCCGCGTACAGCCCGGCAATCGCCGTACCGTCGGCTTTGAGCACCCTCCCGGTCGCGTCGGTCCGTAGACCACCTTTGGTCCCGAGGTCGGAGATGCCGAAAGCGGCAGCGTGAAACGGCCCTTGATCGATCGGTACGAGCGGCGAAGCCCCCTCGGAGAAGGCGCGGTCGTACGCAGTGTCTCCTCGACCGAAGT
Source organism: Rhodococcus sp. RCBS9 (assembly GCF_029457415.1). Taxonomy (NCBI): domain Bacteria; kingdom Bacillati; phylum Actinomycetota; class Actinomycetes; order Mycobacteriales; family Nocardiaceae; genus Rhodococcus; species Rhodococcus sp. RCBS9. The sequence continues at coordinate 6,093,626 of NZ_CP120422.1, forward strand.
CCGTGTCGACGCCAGTCGCCGCAAACGCGTTGAATCGCTTCACGGTCTCCACCAGTTCCGCTGCGGGAACATCGATCTGGGCAGCGAGGTCTTCGAGTGTCTGTGCACTCTTCCACAACCCCGCAGCCACATACTGCTCCGTCTGGGCCATGGGTACGTTGGGTGCCTTCACCGGCGGCACTGCGCCTTCTCTGTTGTCGTAGATCATCCAGTACGGCGTGGTCACTTTCCCTGCCCGCATGTGTTCGATGACGGCGCGACCCAAGCGGTCGTACGGCGCTGATTCGTTGACGAATCGACGACCGTCGTCGTCCACGAAGATTCCGCCGGTGAACCACAGCGCAAACGCGGAGCGCCCATCTGGATGGGTGAGTCCCGGCGACCACCAGGCCTCGCCCATCAGGTCGGTGTCGACACCCGCGGCGACCGCCGCCTGGTGCGCCTTCCCGAGGTTGCCGGGGCAGCCCATCGTGTCGAGAGCGGATCCGGGGACACCGAATTCGGCACGCATGGTCTCGTTCTGCTCGAATCCACCGGCGGCGAGGATCACTCCTCTGCGTGCCTGAATGGTTCGACGCTGACCATCTCGGTCGACGACGGCTCCGACCACCACTCCGTCCTCGACAACCAGTTCCTCGAGAGTGGTCTTCAGGTGCATGGTGGCGTTCGGGAGTTCCGCAAGAGCCAACAGGAATCGACCGATCAACGACTGGCCGCCGACGAGGTACTTCGGCAACTCCTCCCCCAGCCGTTCCGTCGCCAGCGGCGGACGAAGCGAATCACGAAGCGCACCCAGCTTGTTCGCGTTCATCGGCTTGGGAACAATGTGCCGTCCGCTCGCTCGAGCCTTGGGCTCCTCACCGAAGTAGTCGGGCCACGGCAGTATCTGGAACTCGAAGTTCGAGTCCTCTTCGAGGTAGTCGATCAACCCGGCGCCACCTCGAACGTAGGCTTCCTGAACGTCGGCGGGCGTACGATCACCCACCACTGATCGGTAGTACTCCAGCGCATCCTCGATGGTGTCGACGTCCCCGCTCCGACGAAGAACGGCGTTGCACGGGAACCACATTCCGCCGCCGCCCGAGTACGCCGTTGTTCCGCCGTACTTGTCGGTTGCTTCGATCGCAATGACGTCGAGGCCTTCGCGGGCTGCCGTGTACGCGCCGGTGAGTCCACCACCTGATCCCACAGCGAGTACGTCGCACGTCTCGTCCCACTTCGTCATCGTCAGCCTCTCTGATTCTGGGCACAGTTTCCGAGCATGTTCTAGAAATCGTTCTAACACATGGACTTAGCGATCGCGGGGGTTCGAAATTCTGTCCCACCGAGCGGGAGCGAGACATGACGCCGAGCGGGAGCGAGACATGACGCCGAGCGGGAGCGAGAACGAGCAGCGATAGCGCACACTTTGCTCGCACGGGTCTGATCCCGTAGTGTCTGGACACATGTCTGGTAAGACCAAGTTCGAGTCCACTCGCCGCAGACTGACCCAGCAGCAAGCCGAAACCGTCGATCGATTGACCGCGGCAGCGATCACGGTCCTGCGCGACAAAGGGTTTGCCGATCTGACCGTGCGGATGGTGGCAGCAGAAGCCGGTGTCGCCGCGGCTACGGCATACACCTATTTCTCGTCCAAGAGTCACCTTGTGGCAGAACTGTTCTGGCGTCGCCTCGACGCGGTACCCCACGAGCCCTCCCCGGAGGCGGAACGGGAAGCGCAGGTCTGTTCGGTCCTGCGCAGCGTCGCACTGCTCGTCTCCGACGAACCGGAGCTGGCGGCGGCAGTGACCACGGCGATGATGGGCAACGATCCCGACGTCGAACACCTCCGCGGACGTATCGGCAAGAACATCCGCGAGCGGCTCATCGAGGCGCTGGGGCCGTCATACGATCCCGACGTACTCGAAGCACTCGAAATCTCCTGGTCCGGAGCGCTTGTCCGAGCCGGCATGGGTTACGAGTCCTATTCGCAGATCGCAGACCGGCTCGAAGTCACTGCCAGGCTGATCATGGCGGGCCGCGACAACCTTCACTAGACGGGGGTCATGGCACTCACCAGCCATGTGCCGTCGACTCGATCGAGTGTCACCTCGACTCGGCTCGACGTCGACGCTGGTGCCGGCCGCGCGATACTCGTCGTGATCTGATCGACGAACAGGAGCAATTCCGCTCGGTCTGCAGCAGCGGAGAGCACTCCCACGTCGACTACTCGCGCCTTCGTGCTGATTCCTTGCTCCTTCGACTGGGGTGCAACGGTTTTCGATCCGAATTCAGCGAAGCGGTCCTGAAATGTTCCACTTGCGCCCTCGGCAGCATGTGCAAGATCCTCGTCCACCGTGTCGCTGTTGTAGCTCAAGAGATTCTCGACGAGCATCGGCGCCACACCGATCACCTCGACACGTGCGGTTTCAGCGGCTGCCGAACGGTGGTGACTCCAGAGCAGAGTCCCGCCGACTCCCACCAAGATCAGCGCTGCAAACGCCAAGACCGCGCGCTTCACGGGACGAACTCCACACTCGACATCAGTACCCGACCGTCGACCTCTTCGACACCGACGCGCAGACGGTAGGTTCGCGCCGAAGACTCTCCCGCTGAATTAGCGACCTGAGCCGATGCCGCGATCAGTACCACCCCCGAGGTTCCGGATTCCGATGCCAGGGCTGCGGTGTCGACACGCCCGTCGGAATCGACGGCAAATTCACGGATGGACGCGACGAACGCAGATTCGCCGGACTTCAGTTCGTCGGCAAAGGCTCCCGTACTCAGGGCCTGTAGCGTCGCGAGATTCTCGTCGACTGTGGCAGAGTGAACGTCGATCAGAGCGAGGGCTCCTGCGACCGCACCGTCGACGTACTCTTGACGCTGGGTCTCGCGCGCCCGGTCGGATTGAACTGCCAGAGCACCGAAGACCACAACGACGCTCAGAGCCGCGAGTGCGATCCATGCCAAGGCAGTGAGAACACCGCGTTTCCCTAGGACCGGCTCGAGCACCTCGCCTCTCAACGATTCGTCGGCGTCAGCAACTGTTGCCACGGCTCACCCTCCCCCGAATCGGAAGCAGCAGGAGCTAATTCCGTGTGTTGATAGTCGACACCGTCAGGCCCGGTGTACAACTCGCCGGGAGCATTGGTCCCCGACGGCACGTACGCTTCGGGGCTCCGACAGATCTCCGGGCTCGGTGCTCGTTTGCCCGGTACCTCCATACAGGGAATGTTCCGGGATCCACGAACTGCGAAGACCGAGTTCTGCGGAACTTTGCAGTACAGATCAGCCGGGGTGTCCGGCACACTCGTCTGGGTCGGGTCCCGTCGCTGATCGGCCGGAAGGTAACCGGTCGAGCACGCCGCGGGGTCCTGCGCTTGGAGGTGGAAGTTGACGTTCGCGGCGCCGTCCACCTGCCCGCGTTGTACGACGGTTTCCTGTGCCGCGACCAGTGGCGGCAAGATGACGAGCACCTGCTCCAAACCGGCGTTGTACGTCAAAGCCACCTGAGCGGTGCTGGTGAAATTGGCAAGCAGCACAGGCAAAGTGGGTTTGAGGCCTTGAAACAGCAGGTCGGCTTCAGTCGCGAAGCCCGGTCCGGTCTCGAGGATATTGCGCACGGACCCGTCGGCGACCTCCAACTGTCCACTGAGTTGAGCGACACTGGACGCCCACTGGCGAATCTGATCGCCCGTCACCACCTGTGTCTGCAGGAGCGGATCCAACTGCTGTACGAGCGTCGTGGCCGGGGTTGTGGCAGCAGACATCTGATCGACGAACGAAGTGGTCGAATCCAGCAGACGAGCCAGGTCCTCTCCCCTGCCACCGAATGCTGCCGCGGACTCGTCGATCACCGACCGCAACTTGTCCTGCGGTACCGATGCGAGCATCGCCTGCGCCTGATCGAGGACCGGTCCGATCTCGGTCGGGATCGTGACAGCGTCGGGGCCGATCACGTCTCCGTCGGCCAGAAACGGTCCGTCCGCGGTTCTCGGTTGCATGTCGACGTATTGCTCGCCGATGGCCGACACACTTCGCACCGCTACTGCGAGCCCGCTGGAGGGAACGGGAACCGCACTCTCCAAAGATAATTCGGCGCGTACCACTCCCGGAGACAGACGCACCGATCTGACCTGACCGATGGTGTCGCCGCGATAGGTCACGTTCGCGTTCCGATACAGGCCACCGGCGTCGGGCAGTTCGACTGTCACCGAATAGCGCCCGATTCCGAGCATGGTCGGAACTCTCAGGTACGAGATAGCCGCTGCGCTCATGCCTATCACCGCCAGGATCGCGAAGATCGTCAATTGCCTTCGCACCAACTTCGTGAGAATCATCGTCCACCTCCCTGGGCGGGCTGCGCTGTGCCAAGTGGGCCGGGCTGCCCTGTGCCGAGTGGGGCGGTCAAGGGATCGACCAGTACTCCGTTCTCCACGGGGGTTTGCGGCGCCCCGAACGGCGTACCGAAGCCGAGACCTGACTGGAGGCGATTACTCGTGAGGTCGATCAGCGCCCACAGATTGGTGTAATCGCCGCGCATTCCGTCGTCGATGGTCGTCTGGGGGAAGGGGAAGGTACTCAGGTTGCCCAAATTGTTGATCAGGTCCGGTCCTGTTTCGACCACCTTCTGCAGCGTCGATTCCAAGGCGCTCAAATTGGCTTTCAAATCGTCGCGGGTCCGGTCGACCAGATCGGTCCCGACGTCCCCGAACCTGCCGACCGCATCGAGGGCGGTGGTCAGGTCGACGCGTTGGGCGCTGAGTTCCGCCAAAGCCGGATCAAGGGTCTCCAACGCCTCACCGAGAACGTCTCGCTGGGCCGTGATTTCACCGGCGAAGACGTCGAGATTCTCCATGGTCGTGACCATCGCATCACGTTGGCGGTCGAGTGTTTCGGTCACGGTATCCATCTGACTCAGCAGGTCGCGAGCCGCGTCGGTCCGTCCGCCGAGCGCCGTGTTCAGCTCCGTGGTGATGCTGTGAATCTGAGCGAGCCCGCCGCCGTTGAGGACCAATGACAGTGCCGTCAACGCTTCCTCGGTGGTGGGATAGACGCCGGCCGACGCGAGGGGGATCACCGATCCCTCCGACAACCGCCCTTCCGGCGCAACATCGGTAGGCGGCGCAAGCGCAACGTGTTTGGACCCGAGCAGGCTGGTTTGGCCGATCTTGGCCGTCGCATTGGCGGGCAGGGACACCGAGCCGTCGAGCGCAACCGTCACCCGTGCGTGCCAGTTGTCGGTCTCGATCGCACTGATACTTCCGACTGTCACGTCGTTGACCATGACCGGAGAGTTGGGACTGATCGACGTGACGTCCGGCATCTCGATCACGACCGAGAAACTTCCCTCACCGCGGCCGGCCGCGCCCGGCAGCGACACCGAATTCAGCCCGCTCCATTGACAACCCGTCAGAACGAGCACGGCGCTCGCCGCCACACACACTGTTCCCCACCGGCGGCCAGTCATCGTGATCCTGTCGACGGCATGAGCAAGCCGGTCAGATCAGACGCCACCGGTACCGTCGGAAAGCCCAAGGCGCCAGTCGGTTCCAGATCAGGCTCGCTGTACACCAGTTGGTCCGGAAGAGCGCCGAGCGCCCGGGTCGGATTGATGCTCAGGTCCGGGTAGTTGGCCTTGATCGTGTTGAGCAACGGGCCGAGGTATTCGATGCACAAATCCGCGCCCTTCTTCGAGGTGTCGTTGGCCAGGCCGGCGATTCCGCCGCAGATCAAGTCGATCGGGTTGCCGACGTTCTGGAATGCGGGCACACCCACCATCGCTCCTTGGGCCGGCCGGTAGACGTTGTAGTAGTTCGACAACGCTGTCGGAGCCAGATGCAGTACCTTCTCGAGGCCTGCGCGCTTGTCGACCAGTACGTGGGACACGTCGGCCAACTTCGCGATCTGCTCCGTCAAGCCGGTTCGGTTCTGTTCGACGAACCGCTGTACGTCGACGACGGCGGCGTCCAGATCGGCGAGAGCCGGAGCCAATTGCGTCCGGCTCTCGGCGAGCACACTCGAGACATTTGCCAGTCGTCCTTGGAACTGAACGATCTGTTCGTCGCTTGCGGCGAGTGCGGTCGTGAAGGTCTGCAGGCCGCGGATGGTGCCGAACAGATCGGCTCCGCCTTCGTCGAGTGTGCTCATAGCCTCCGAGAGTTCGGTCACCGAGCGCCCCAGCGCTTCCCCGTTGCCGGCCAGTGCGGATCCGGCACCGTCGAGGAAGTTGGCGGCGGGACCGCGATCGTCCCCGACGGGACCCAAAGCATCGGCAGCCCGGCCCAGCTGTTCCTTGATCTGGTCCCACTCGACCGGGACGGCCGTTCTGTCGAGTGGGATCTCCGCACCGTCATTCAGTGCGTCGGCGCCGTCCGTCACCGCCGGCGTCAACTGCACGAAGCGGGCCGAGACCAGCGACTGGGCAACGATCACCGCTTTCGCGTCCTCGGCGACGGGAACCTCGCGCGCCAATTTCAGTTCGACGCGCATTCGATCTCCCTGTGGGGCGATCGCGGTGACGCGGCCGACGTCGACTCCCACGACACGAACGTCGTCACCGACATACAGACCGGTCGTCGAGGTGAAGTAGGCCGTCACGTTGTAGTAGCGCAGATGTTGCACCGCAAGGTATCCCGACACGACGACGATCGCCGCACCGATGACGCTTCCACCAACGACGGCGATTCGACGCCAGTTCACCGGTTTGCGAACTCGTAAGGCACCCATCATCGAACCTCCGGAATCGGTAGCGGCGCAGGTGGTAGCCCGAACATCGCGTTGATCAACGGTTGGGTGTATTGCGCTGGCACCAGGTTCTGGACGTAGGCGTAGTAGAAGGGGCCGCTGGCCACGGTGTCACCGAGCGTGCCCACGTACGTACCGAGACCGTCGATTCCCTGAGAAAGGTTGTCCTTGTTGTTCTGCAGAATTCCGACAACCGTGTCAAGTTTGCCGAGGACCGGCTGCAATTGCGCCTCGTTGTCGTGGACGAGTCCGCTCAGCTGGGTCGACAACGCCGAGATGTTCGTGATCACTTCCCCCAGCGCCGCCTGTCGCCGATCCAGTTCTCCCAACAAGGCGTTGCCGTCGACGAGTAGCGCGTTGACCTGTGGTCCACGCTCGGCCAGCGTCCCGGCGACGTCGTTTGCATCGGACAGCAAGGTGCGCAACATGTCGTCGCGTCTATTGACGCTGTCGGAGATCCGTGCGACACCGTCCAGTGCCGGCCTCAGGTTCGGCGCACTGTCGGACATCACCTGTCCCACTGCGTCGAGCGATTCGGAGAGTTGGTCGAGATCGATGTCCTCGACCGTCGTGGTGAGGTCACCGAGTACGTCGGGCAGCGAGTACGCCGATCTTGTTCGCTCGACCGGGATCTCACCGCCGACCGCGATCCTTCCCGGACCGTCCAGATCGAGTGATACCGCTCGCTTGCCGAGCAACGACATCGTGGTGACGGCCGCCGATGTGCTTTCTCCCAAACCGATCGAGCCGTCGAGTGTGAAGTCCACGCGGGCGAGTCCGTGCTCGACCTCGATCCGGTTCACCGTTCCGATCTTCACTCCGGCGGCGTTGACTTCGTCTCCCGGCGCGAGACCGCTGGCGTCGGCGAACACCGCGCTGTACCCGACACCCGATTTCAGGAACTGCAGATTCTGATACTGGAGCGATGCCAATACGACGGCGGCCGTGACGACCAATCCCACGACCCCCACGCGTACGGCCTGGCTCTGTGCCATCTCTCTCATCGTGGTGCGCACCTTCCGGTCGTCTGATCCACCAGGTCGACAGTGAGCGGCGTACCGTCGGCACCGTCGACCTTCAGTGCGATTCCGCACAGATAGAAGTTGAAGAACGACCCGTACGAGCCGACTCGGATCAACTGCTTGTAGTTCGAGGGCATGGACGCGAGAATCCGATCGAGCTCACTCTGTTGCTCGATCAGCGGATTCAGGCTTGCGTCCAGCTTCGACAGGTTTCCCGCGATGTCCGGGCGAACTCCGGCGAGGAGATCGGCGAAGGTGCCTGATGCGGTGTTCACACTCTCGACGGCAGTCCCGATCATCTCCCGGTCCGCCGCGAGCCCGCTGACCAGCTGTTGTAGGTGATCGAGAGTGTCACTGAACTGACCACCGCGGCTGCGCAATTCGCTGAGCACACCGTCGAGGTTGCCGATCACTCGACCGATCAGTTGGTCGCGGTCTGCGAGAGTGTTCGTAATCGATCCGGTGTGCGCCAGCACCGATGCCACAGTTCCGGACTGGCCTTGAAACACCTCGAGCAAGGACATCGACAACGCGTTGACCTGCTCCGGGTCCAGGGCTTGAAACAGCGGCTTGAAACCACCGAGTAGCGCATCGAGGTCGAGTGCCGGTGCGGTGCGATCGACGGGGATGCTCTCGCCCTCCGGTTGCGGTTCCGCGATCCCCGGATCGTCGAGCAGTTCGAGGTATCGATTACCCACCAGATCCTGATATCGAACAGCGGCTCTGGTCGATACGGTCACGGTGTCACCCGTATCCACACTGAAACTCACGTGGGCACGGTGATTCCCACCGAATTCGACGGAGCCGACAGAACCGACCGGCACACCGGCGATGCGCACCTTGTCGCCGGCTCTGAGCCCGGAGGCGTTGACGAACTCCGCCGAGTACGACCTCGCGTCGCCACCCCGCAGCTGGCCGAACACGAGGATCAGCCCGGCGTTGACGAGGATCATCACCAGAACAAAAATTCCGAACTTGACGGTGTACCCACGAACTTTCATCGGATCTCCGTCCCGAACAGGTAGCTCATCAGATCCGGGACCGTGTTCATCGGTTGCCCACCATTCGGCTGACGCTCGGGCGCAAACGGATTCACCCCGGTGTCGGTCACCAGGTACGGAGCATTGACGTTCGGGTCGCGCAGTGGAAGGCCCATACACTGCGGGCCACCTGTTGCCGCGACCTTCGGGAGGTCGTCGGGATATCGGTACGGTTCGGTTCCGGCGATCAGACCGATCGACATCTTGATTCCTGGTTGTCCGTTGTAGGCGCCGTCGCCGATCTTCTTGCTCTCCTGCAGTCCGTGGAACATGCAGGGAATCACCGGGGAGTATTCCTCGAGCAGTGCGGTGGTCGGCCGCAGTAACGACAGAACGGTGTCGATACCGTCGGCGTTTTCTCCCAGTACATCTTCTCCGGTGCGGGCGACCCCGATCACGTTGAGCAAGAGGAGATCAAGATTCTGCTGCTCGTCGAGAACAGTGGTTCCCGTCGTCGTGAGCGAGTCGAGTGTGTCCATCAAGTCGAGAACAGCGTCGCGGTAGGTCTGTGTGACGGCTGGTAAATCCGTCAACACATGATCGAGAGCCTCACGTGCAGTGTTGAATTCGAGCAAGGAGGAATCTGCTTGTTCGAGTGCGACCCCGAGCCGTTCGCCGCGTCCTTGCAGAGCAGTCGAGAGGGCACCCAATGTCGAATCGAGTTTGCCCGGGTCCACCGTCCGGAGCACGGTGGTGAGTTTCTCGAACACCGTGTTCAGCTCGACGGTCACCCGGGATGCGTCGATCGTCGCTCCGGCGGCAAGTCGCGCACTACTCGGCTGCTCCGGCGAGGACAGGCTGACGAACTTCGCGCCGAAGGCCGTGTTCGACGTGATCGCCACATCCACGTTTGACGGAATCGATTCGAGCGCTTCGGGATCGATCGACAACGACAGTTGTGCGGTGGCGTCGTCAGTCGGCGTGATGGACTCCACCGAGCCCACGGTCACCCCGGCCATCTTCACCCGCGCGCCCGGATCCATCACGAGCCCCGCGCGCTCCGCGATCACCGTGATCGGGACGCGAGCGACAAACACCTGGTTGAAAGACGCGACCGACAAAGCGATGACCCCGACGATCGCCGCAGCCAAGCCCAGAGCAGCCAACTTGTAGCCGTATCTGTGCACGCAGTCCCCCTAACCGGACAGATTGAAGTTGCCGGAACCGCCGTAGAGCGCGAGTGAGACGAGCAGGGTCACCGCCACGACGCAGATCAGCGAGAGCCGAACCCCGCGGCCCACTGCAGTTCCCACGCCCGACGGTCCCCCGGACGCGTTGTATCCGTAGTACGTGTGGATCAGCATCACCAGTAGTGCCATCACGAGCACTTGAACGAAGGACCATGCGACGTCGACCGGATCGAGGAACGTCGTGAAGTAGTGGTCGTAAAGACCGGAGGACTGACCGAACAGCACGACCGTGGTGAACCTTCCGGCCAGAAAAGATCCCACGAGCGCCAATGAGTACAGCGGCAAGATCGCGATCATCCCTGCGGTGACGCGGGTGCTGACGACGTACGGGACCGAACTGATCGCCATCGATTCGAGGGCGTCGATTTCCTCACTGATGCGCATGGCACCGATCTGCGCGGTCGAACCTGCGCCGATCGTGGCCGACAGGCCGATTCCCGCGATGACCGGCGCAGCGATACGAACGTTGATGAAGGCGGAGAAGAATCCTGTGAGCGCTTCGACTCCGATATTTCCCAGTGAGCTGAAACCTTGGATCGCAATGGTGCCGCCCGAGGCGAGAGTCAAAAATCCTACGACCGCAACCGTGCCGCCGATCACTGCCAAAGCTCCGGTGCCCATGCTGATCTCGGCTACCAGCCTCAACACTTCTTTCGGGTGTTTGCGAATTGCCCACGGGATGTGAGCGATGGCGCGCGCGAAGAAGACAGCTTGTCGCCCGACGTCGTCGATCGAGCGTGACGTTCGAGCCACCCGCGCCCGCGTGCGTCCGAACTTGCCGATTTGTGCCAGCGAATCCGACAGCGTCACCTCGATCACCCCGCCGTCAATCGGATGCCGACCGCGGTGACGATGGTGTTGACGACGAACAACGCCATGAATGCGTACACCACCGTTTCGTTGACGGCCTCCCCCACGCCTTTCGGCCCACCCCGTACCGACAGTCCGCGATAGCAGGCCACCAATCCCGCCAGCATCCCGAACAGTGCAGCTTTGACCATCGACAACGCCACCTCGGGGAGGCCGGTCAGCAACGTGATTCCCTCGACGAAGGCGCCAGGGTTCACGCCCTGGAGAAACACCGAGAAGGCGTAACCGCCGGCGATGCCGATGACGCAGACGAGTCCGTTGAGCAGCAAAGCCACCACGGTCGACGCGACCACCCGCGGAATCACCAACCGATTGATCGGATCGATCCCGAGCACCTCCATGGCGTCGATCTCTTCACGAATCGTTCTCGATCCCAGATCGGCGGCGATGGCTGTCGCGCCCGCACCTGCCACGATCAGCACCGTCACCACCGGACCGACCTGAGTCACGGCACCGAGCGCGGCCCCGGCGCCGCTGAGGTCGGCGGCACCGATTTCGCGGAGAAGGATGTTGAGGGTGAAACTCACCAGGACCGTGAACGGCACGGCTACCAACACTGTCGGCACGATCGACACCCGGGCGATCATCCAACTCTGCTCGAGAAACTCTTGCACCTGAAAGCGGTTGCGGAACAAGCCCACTGCGACATCGGCACCCATCCGGTAGAACTGGCCGAGTTCGCGCATCGGGCCCGCAAGTGCAACTCTTCCGCTGTCCACGTCAATGCCCCGAAGGACATGACGTGGAGTTGCCGTAGTCGACCTTGAATTCCTTGATCCCGTTGAGCCAACCGGACGAGAGCCTGCTCGGATCGCCGAGCTTGCTGATGTCGGGCATGTGATCGGCGATCTTGCCGAAGATCAGATCGACCTCCATTCTGGCCAGGTTGGCGCCGACGCAGTAGTGCGGTCCGGTTCCTCCGAACGCGAGGTGCGGGTTCGGGTCTCGGGTGATGTCGAAGACGTCGGGGTTCCCGAAGACGGTTTCGTCGAAGTTCGCCGAGCCGTAGAGCAGTACGACGCGCTGCCCCTTCGCAATCGCAGTGCCGGCAATCTGTGTGTCCACCACTGCTGTTCGTTGCATCGACGTCAGTGGCGAAGCCCAGCGGATGATCTCGTCCGCGGCGGTGCGCGGACGCTCGCGCTTGTACAGTTCCCACTGATCCGGATGCTCGAGAAATGCCATCATGCCGAGTGTCGTTGCGTTTCGCGTCGTTTCGTTGCCCGCGACAGCCAACATGATGACGAAGAAACCGAACTGTTCCGGGGTGAGTTTCTGCCCGTCGATGTCGGCATGCACCAAGCGTGAGATGATGTCGTCGAGCGGTTCCTCCCGTCTCGCCTCAGCCAGTTGATAGGCGTATCCCAATATCTGCGCCGACGCCATCCGAGACTCGCCGGCGAGTGACTCGTCGTCGTATCCCGTCATCTGATTCGACCATTCGTACAGCTGACGGCGCCCGTCCTGCGGTACACCGATCAGCTCCGAGATCGCCTGCATGGGTAACTCGCTGGCGACCTGGCTGACAAAATCACCGCTACCTTCCGCCACGGCAGCCGACGCTATGTCTTCTGCCCGCGCTTCCAACCCGGCCCGCATCGCTTCCACCGACCGCGGAGTGAACAAGCGTGCCACCAACTTGCGCAGCTGTGTGTGCTCAGGGGCGTCCTTGTTGATGAGGACGTGTTTCGTCGCCTCCAACTCCTCCGCCGAGATGTTGTCTTCATGCCGCGGAATGCAGCCGTTGACGTTGCTCGAGAACTCCTCGCTGCGCAACGAGACGTCGCGGACGTCTGCGTGGCGGGAGACAACCCAACAACCACCGTCGTGAAATCCGCCGGTACCCGGTTCCTGGGCGTTCCACCAGACCGGAGCGCATCGTCGTAGTTCGGCGAACTCGGCAAGCGGGACGCGCTCGCCGTACAGATGTGGGTCGGTCACGTCGAACCCGTCGGGAAGGTCGATCTCAGGCATTGCAGATGCTCCTTTACGGATGGGTGCCGGGTGCCGGGTGTTGCGTGTGAGCGCTAGTCGATCCGGTGGACCGGGTCACTGTTCTGTGAGAACTCCTTGGCCCAGCGGTAGTCCGGCTTGCCGCTCGGCGCTCGAACGACCTCGTCGGCGATCCAGAAGGAACGCGGAATCTTGTAGCCGGAGAGGTGACTGCGGGCGTGCTTCTCGATGGATTCGAAATCCGGTTCCACACCGTCGCGGATGCGAAGCACTGTCGCCACCCGATTGCCCCACCGCTCGTCCGGAACACCGATCACTGTCGCGTCGTAGATGTCGGGATGGGCCTTCACCACTGCTTCGACTTCTTCCACGAAGACCTTCTCGCCGCCGGTGTTGACCACCATGTTTCCCCGTCCGAGGAGGGTGACCGAGCCGTCGTCCTCGATCCGCGCCCGGTCTCCGGTCACCACTGCCCGTGCGCCGTTCACCTCGCGGAATATCTCGGCCGACTTCACCGGGTCCTTGTAGTAGCCGAGTGGAACGTTTCCGAGTTTCGCCAGCCATCCTTCGGCGCCCGAGCCCGGCTCCAACACTCGGTTGTCGTCGTCGACGACGACCGTGAATCTGTTGGCACCCACTTTGGGTCCGCCACGCTGCTCGAGCCCTTTGGTTGCGAATCCGATTCCGCCGAAGCCTGTTTCGGACGATCCAACCGAATCGGAGATCATCAGATTCGGAAAGACGTCGAAGAACGCATCTTTGACCGATCCGGAGAAGAGCGCAGCGCCAGAGGCGAGCACAGCCAGGCTGGACGCATCCGGTTGCAATTCGTGATGGGCTTCGACCAGTGGACGGCCCATGGCGTCGCCGGTGATGACCATGACCTGCGGCCGATACTCGGCGACGACTTTCCAGACCTGTGCCGCATCGAACTTCGGTTCGAAGATGACGGTGTTTCCGGAGAACAGAGCGTTGAACGTCGGCATCAGTGCCGAGGTGTGGATCAGCGGTGGAAGCATGCACCACCGCATCGGTTCGGCTGCCGCGGCGCCACCGCGCGACTGCTGGTACTCGTCGGCGATCGGCTCACCCGAATAGAAGTCGTAACCGCCGGCCAACACGCGCCAGATGTCTTCCTGCCGCCAGACGACGCCTTTCGGTCGTCCGGTTGTTCCGCCGGTGTAGAGAACGTAGACGTCATCGCCGGAACGCTCGGGAAATGCATGTTCACCTGTGCGAAGCGAGGATTGGTTGCCGAGCGCATCCTCGTACGCCACTGCCCCCGGAATCGACGGTTCGTTCCCGAGAGCGAGTTCGTCCGCCGCCTCGATCACGTACTTCACCCGCGGCGTGGCCACCAAGGCCTCGGCGACCCGCTCAGCGAAACCACGATGGAAAACCAACGCCGTGAGATCCGCGTTCTCGTACAGGTAGACCAATTCGTCGCTCGTGTAGCGGTAGTTCACCGTGATGGGAACGCCGCGGATCTTGAAGACCGCGAGGACAGCAACCATCGCCTCGATCGAGTTGTGCAGCTGAATACCGATGTGCGAACCGACACCCAACCCGACGGACTGGAAGTAATGCGCCAATCGGTTGGCGCGCTCGTCGAGCTCACGGTATGTCACCTCCTCGCCGGAAACGATCAGCGCGAGGCGATCGGGCATCACATCGACGGAATGCTCGAACAGGTCTGCAAACGTGTACGCCATAGGTTGAGTCCTTCGGGTTCGGCCGGTCAGACGACGAAGAGAGGCAAAGGGATTCCGCGATCTTCGAATACGAATGCCGCGCCGGTACTGACCTTCGTGATGGCGACTTCGACGCATTCCGGAGCGGGAGCTTCGGTGATGTCGACGGCCAGAAGAAGCCCCGCGGCATCTTCGGCCACCACTCTCACGGTGAAGTGCGGATTCACGCCGCGGACCAAAGCTTGGAGAGGATCGAGGTGCTCGCTGCCGAGCAAGGTCGGCCAACCGCCGTCGCGGTCGACAAGAGCTTCTCGCGAGATCCGCAGCTCCAGAGCACCGCCGTCCTGTCGAATCTCGCTCTCCACATACTGCTTCGGATTCAGCAAGGGATGCACGGACAGGACCAATGCCAACGATTCCAGCGTCGAAGGAAGCCCGAGCGCATCTCGAATACGCTGTGCCGCAACTCCCGCGATTCCGGTCAATTGCTTTCGCGTGATCTCGCGAGCCTTGTCTTCGTCGGCACGGCGGCGAACCGCTGCCAGAAAGCCCAACGCCAACAGATGATGCTGCACGCAGATCTCCTCTGCGATACGAACCAAGGCTGATCGCGAGAAGTCGGAAAACCTCAGGTCGGACAACAACGGACCCGAGTAGTCCGCCCTACCGTCCCCACCGTGATCGATCGGGCTCAGCTCGACCGTCACCGCGGCGGTGCGTCCGATCTGCTCGGTGTGCGCGGTCATCACGGGAGGCGTGTGCGACGGGTCGATGGAAACGGTCCAGGCGCAGTGCGGATGTCGGTCCGCGGGCCTGCGCGGTGGTCGGTGAATCGGCCGGATCTGGGCGTGCGGGTTGGTCGCGATGGCCGTTGCATCGAAAGTCGGATCCTCGATGTCGTGACACATCGAGGTCACGAACTCATCGCCCAACGGCTCGACGTCCATGAGTGCTCCGCAATGATCGAGCCAGAATTCACCGTGCAGCGGATCGTCGACCCGGTATCGAAAGTCCATGAACTGTGGAGGAGCGCCGATGTCGAGTTGTAATCCTTTGAAGATCGTCACGACGTCGTCGCCCTCGTATCCGAGAGCCTTCTGCATGCGGCGGGTGTACCAGGGGCTGGCCGACTCCCACTCCTCGACGGCCACCTGTGCCATACCCTCGCGTCCGAATTCGACGATCAGATGCGCCATGCCCGAGCGATCGATCAGCTGCCCGCACAGGAGCAACTCGGGCACCAGCACGGCAAGGTCGCGCTGCGAGAGTGCCTCGAAGGAATCGCGCACCGACATCGGACTCACCACAGCGAAACCGGCGCGGTGCCCACCGGATACCAGCCCGGTAGCGGGTCGCCCGAGATCGATCGCTGGATCCGGCCCTGCATCCCCTTCGAGAGAGCGTTGTTGCCGATCATCTCCATGAACAGTGCCGACACGTTCCCGAAGTCGAAGAAGTCACGCTGCCACGACCATTGGAAATCCCCGCCGTAGCGGAACCAACTACCACCGATACCGTAGACGGAGTAGTTGCTACCGTCCTCACGCTTGGCATCGGAAATCTGCTTCCACAAGCCGATCACGTTTCCGCTACGGTCGTCGATCACAAAGTCTTGATACGGATACTCCCAGCCTTCGAGGCCCTTCATCTCGAGACCGAGCGCGACTTCGCGAATCTCCTCGCGCCCCACCGCCATGAAATCCTGCTTGGGGCCGTAGTTCCACCCGTACGTGGCGTCCTCGGTATACATGTCCGCCAACGGTTTCCAATCGCCGGCGGCTTCGGCCTTTTTGTTCGCCTCGATCCAGCGTTGGACCATCTCGTCGAGCTCTGCGCGGTCGAAACCCGTCATCTGAACTTCCTCCCTCGAGCACATGAATTCGCTGCAATCAATCGACAATTCTCAGGGCGCCGGTCGGGCAGTACCTGACCGCCATCTCGGCTTCACCGCGGAGCGACTCGGGTGGGTCCGAGTCCAGAAGACTGACCTTCCCCCGCTTCGGGACGACAAAGATCTCCGGTGCCTCCAGCTCACACGCCGCATGGCCTTGGCACAGGTCGAGGTCGACTTCGACGTGCATGATCACCCCTCACGCCCGGGACGTGTTCGGCGCCGGTACCTCACCGCGCACGGCTGCTGCAACTGGACGACCATCTTGCTGTGGTCGTTTCGGTAGGACTGCGACGGTTGCGCCATCTCGAACTCGAAGTCCCGCAGCAGGATCGAGAAGATCGCTTTGAGCTGCATCTGGGCGAACGCAGCGCCGACGCAGCGATGCCGGCCGGCTCCGAACGGAATCCACGTCCAGCGGTTGACGATGTCCTCTTGATTCGGGTCGATGTACCTCCCAGGATCGAAGGTGTCCGGCCGGGGAAAGTCCTCGGCGATTCGATTGGAGATCGCGGGTGTCGCGGCGACAAGATGGCCCTCTCGGATCTCGAAGCCGCCCACTTCGAAATCTCCACGTGCCACCCGCAACAGGATGATCAACGGCGGATGCAGTCGAAGGGTTTCCTTGACCACAGCCTCCAGAACCGGAATCTGGCGCAGGGCATGAAAACTGATGTCGGCGCCGTCGGAGTACAGATTGTCGAGTTCGTCGACGACGTCCGTCATGGTGTCGGGATGCCGCAACATCTCGATCAACGACCACGCTGCCGTGCCGGAAGTCGTGTGGTGGCCGGCGAACATCATCGAGATGAAGATGCCGGTGATCTCGTCGGCACTGAACCGGAGGTCGCCGTTCTCGTCCTTGACCGAGACCAACACGTCCAACATGTCGCGGTCATCCTTGCCCTGCGGAGGATTCGCGATGCGCCTGTTCATGATGTCCTGTACCAGAGCGACCAACGCCAACCGGGCCTCGTCGCGGCGGCGGAAACTCTCGATCGGCGCGTACGGATCCACGAAAGCCAATGCATCCGTTCCCTGTTCGAGCTCGTGATACAGCTTGGCGAAGCTATCATCCAGTTCGTCGCGGAACTTCTTGCCGATCAGGCACGCCGACGAGGTGTAGATGGTCAGCTCGGCGAAGAAGTCGAGCAGATCGATCTCGCCTTCGTCTCCCCACTGCGCGACCATCGCCTCGACTTCGCGGCCGATCGTGGCGGCGTGCCCGCGCATCTGTTCGCCGCGCAGAGCCGAGTTGTGCAGCATCTCTTTACGCCGCTCCGGGCTGGCGTCGAAGACGACGCCTTCACCGAATATCGGCTTCATGAAGGGGTAAGCCGCTTGTTGGTCGAGATCCTCGTCGGTGGAGCGGAAGAAGAACTCGTTTGCCTCGGCTCCGGACAGCAAGATCACTGTGCGGTCGGCAAGTTGAAAGGCGCCGACGTCACCACATTCCTCACGCACCCGGCGCATGAGCGCTATCGGGTCGGTTCGCAGTTCCTCGAGATGCCCGTGCGGGAGATCCCCGCCGGACACCCGCGGCGGCTCTGGCAGTGTTCGCGACGTCTCTTGCACTCCGTGCGTCATGTCGTCTCCTGTGAGTTCGCAGTGGGAAGTTTGTCCAGTGGCGCCTCGGGCTGAACTTCGACGAGCACGATGTGTGCTCCTCGCGGCGCCGACACAACGGCGACGATGGCATTGGCGATGTCCGAGGCGCGCAGAAAGTAACCATGGCGGGCGAACCCCCACTTGCTCCACGATTCCCCGACCGGTCCGATGATCTCCGGCGTCGTGTCCATCCCCATGCCGGTCAGTGTCGGCCCGGGTCGCACGATCGACGCGCGAATGCCTGTTCCCTCGAGCTCCATTCGCATCTGACGCCCCATTGCCTCGAGCCCGGCCTTCGCTGCGTCGTACGCACCCATGAGTGGACGCTGGCGCTCGGCACAATCCGAGCCGATCAGTACGAAGTCACCGCGCTGTCGTTGCCTCATACCGGGGAGAACACGATGCGCCAATCGCTGCGCACCGACGAGGTGAACTTGGATCTGCCGTAGAAACGCCTCAGGATTCATCTCGTCCGCAGCCCCGAATTCGAGGTCTCCGGCACCGGAGACGACGATTTCCGCGGGGCCGTGGACTGCCTCTGCGGCCGAGACGAACCCGTCGACCGAATCACCGTCCGTGACGTCGAGGAAGTGGGCGAACGCTTCACCACCGTTGCTGCGGATCTTCTCGGCGATGGCTTCGCATTCGGCGACTCGACGCGCACCGAGTGCAACCGGATGCCCGAGTTCGGCCAGGGCATACGCGGTGGCTGTGCCGATTCCCGACGACGCACCACTGATCAGTGCCGGCCGGCGAACGGGATTGGGTTCGAAACGAGGCATCAGCGCACCTGCACTTTCACCGGCAGGGCCGCAAAGCCCCGGACATTTGTCGAATGAACACGCTCGATTCCGGACTCGACGACTTCGTAGTCGCTGACCCGACGCCCGAACTCCGCCAGGGCGATCTTGGCTTCGAGCTTGGCAAGGTGGGCACCGAGGCAGAAGTGCACGCCACCACCGAAACTCGCGAGTTTGCCCGACGAACTCCGGCCGATCTGGAAGCTGTCGGCATCGTCGAAGACGTCGGCGTCTCGGTTGGCCGATCCGATCAGGAGCAGGACCTTCTCCCCCGCCGGAATCGTGCGCCCGTGGTATTCGAGGTCGACAACCGAAGTCCGAGCCACGATCTGACTCGACGTGTCGTAGCGAAGAGTCTCTTCCACCCATTCCGAGGCTCGTTCGGGATCGTCGAGGACCGGTGCGATCTGCTCCCGGTGGTGCGAACCCCAGTACAGAGCGTTTCCGAGAAGCTTGGTCGTGGTCTCGTTTCCGGCCACGACCATCAGAAACATGAATCCGAGGATCTCCTGGTCCGAAAGCTTGTCTCCGTCGATCTCGGCGTCGAGCAAGGCCGAGGTCAGATCGTCCGTCCGCGATCGGCGACGCTGCGCGATCATCTCCTTGTAGTAGCCCATCAAACTGATCGAAGCCTCCACCGCAGGTTGCGGCACGTCGAGAACACCCGCCTCTCGATGCACCACCAGATCCGCCTTGCGCCGCAGTTCGGCTCGGTCGGGTTCGGGGACACCCATGAGTTCGGAGATGACGTCCATCGGCAGCTTTCCCGCCACCTCCGTAATCCAGTCGAACTCCCCCGCGCCCAGCGCGGGTATCAGATGTTGCTTCGTCAGTTCGAGTATCCGGCCGTCGAGCTCCGCAACCCGTCGCGGTGTGAATCCGCGAGAAACCAACTGGCGCAACCGCATATGGCGGGGATCGTCCATAGCGAGAAACGACATCACATAATGCGCGTGTGGACCGTAGGCTGCGGGGTCGAGTGATACTCCGTTTGCGCTCGATAGACGCTTGTTGTCCTTGAATCCGTCGACCACGTCCGCATATCGCGACAATGCCCAAAATCCCACGTCCGGATTGTGATACAACGGTGATTCTTCGCGCAGACGCTTGTACGTCGGATACGGATCGTCGTGAAAGTGGTAGTCGTACGGATTGAAGACCACCGGATCGATCAAAGCTTCTGTCATGATTTCTCCAGGATCAGTAGAGCTGAGGCCTCGAGGCGTCCAGCGATTTGCGCGTAGGTTCCGTAGCCGATCCCTGCCCGCAGAAGCGCCCCGGCATAAAGCATTTCGAGCGCTTCCAACACTTCGGGTTCGCCATTCGGATCCAACGCCGAGGCGAGTCGTTGATGGATCTCGAGCCCGATCCGGCCGCGAAGATGTTCCACTTCAGGGTCGGATCCGAGCAGTGCATTGGTCACGGCGGCCGATACCTCCGGTTCGTCCGCGAGAAGCAGCGCGATATTTCGAAGTACAGACAGCACGTGCGCGGTGCGATCCAACCCTGAGCCATCAGGCGCCGACGAGTTCTGAAGTCTTCGCCAGAAAACCTCTGCGACGAGATGCTCCTTGGACGCGAAATACGTGTAGGCGGTCGCAGTTCCCACACCCGCTTCGGCCGCAACCGAACGGACAGTCAGCCCGGAAAACTCTTGTTTGCGTAGAACTTTCACTGTTGCTTCGGCAAGCCTGGCCACAGTTTCCGCCTGTTTGCCCGTGAGGCGCCTGCGAGTGGATTCGTAGACAATCGATCCCCCGCCACTTGAATCGCCCCGTTTGCTGGACACGTGTCTGGACGTTACTACAGCGTCCTGTCCAGGGCAACGAAATGGGGAAACTTGGAAAATTCACCACGAACAGGCAGCAGCGACGCGAAAAGTTCTACTACAGACCGATCTTCATCCCGGCACCAGCGTCCACGCGCAGTTGCTGGCCGGTGACGAATCGCGACTCGTCCGAGGACAGGTACACGACTGCATGCGAGATGTCCGCGGGTTCGACCCACGGGATCGGCATCGCCTGCATGAACGGGAACGTCACAGCCGCATCCTCGGCGGTCGGATTCTCGAGGTCGGGACGGAACGTCCGGTACATCGGCATGCTCTGCAACATGTCGGTGTTCACATTGGTCGGATGAATCGCGTTGACGCGAATGGAACTCGGCCCGAGGGTCAGCGCCAACGAACTGGTGTAGGCCTGAATCAGCTTCTTGGCCAGGCCGTATCCGTCGCCACCCGGACCCTGGAGCGCCTGTTGCCCGTTGAATCCGGTCTGCGGCACCAGACCGGCAACAGAGCCGATCGCGATGATCGAACCCCCTTCGCCGAGGTATTCCATCGACGCGTGCACTGTATTGACGACACCGAGAAAGTTCACATCGAAGGCGTCGACGAAACCGGCGGTCGACACGTGTTTGCCCAGCGGACAGATACCGGCGTTCGCCACGACGACATGCAATCCGCCCAACTGCCCTACCGCCTCGGCAAGTGCTGTTTCGAGTCCGGCGCGATCACGGACGTCGACACGCGCCGTCACCACCTGCTGCCCGGCCTCCTTTACCAGGCGAGCGGTTTCCTCCAGATCGGCTGGACTGGCGAGCGGGTATTCGTTGCTGGCGATGTCTGCGCACAGATCGAAGGCGATGATGTGCGCGCCCTCCTGCGCGAGACGGACGGCGTGACTGCGCCCCTGACCTCGAGCAGCGCCGGTCACCAACACCACTTTTCCGTCAACTCTGTTCATTTCGACCTCTCTCCTGTGGATGTGAAGACGTGGTTGTGAATGTGCGGTGAACCGTAGCGGCGCCGCACCGGACACGAGGCGCTTTTCGTCGAAGCAGATCCGAGACCCTCTCGAGACCGCTGGGCTCTCGAAATCTCTTATGCCCCAAAAACCATTGCCTCAACCACAAGTGTGAACTAGAGTCCAGACACATGTCCAGAAAGAGAGGGTTTGCGCTATGACGCTTCGACCCGCAGACAGTTCTGCACTTCTCGTCGACGGAAAACTGGTGCCCGGATCCGGCGGGACCTTCGAAGTTTTCAACCCGGCGACCGAGGAACTGATCGGCCGTGCGGCCGAAGGCACCGCCGCGGACATGGACGCGGCCATCGCCGCTGCGCGCCGTGCGTTCGACGACACCGAATGGGCACGCGATCACGGGTTTCGCGCTCGCTGCCTGCGCCAACTGTGCGATGCACTCCAGTCCCACATCGAGGAGTTGCGTGAGATCACCGTCGCCGAGGTCGGCGCACCGGTCATGCTGACGAGCGGTCCGCAACTCGAAGGCCCGATCGAAGATCTTCGCTACTGGGCCGATCTGATCGAAACCTATTCGTGGGAACAAGATCTCGGGCACGCGTCACCCATGGGGATTCCGACCCATCGCCGACTTCTCAAGGAAGCCGTCGGCGTCGTCGGCGCAATCACACCGTGGAACTTTCCGCACCAGATCAATTTCGCCAAGCTCGGTCCCGCCCTCGCAGCCGGCAACACCATCGTTCTCAAACCCGCGCCGGACACGCCCTGGTGCGCCGCGCTGGTCGCCAAGGTGATTGCAGAAGAGACCGAGATCCCGGCCGGCGTAGTCAACGTCGTGACGTCGACGGATCACTCCCTAGGCGCGCAGCTGTGCAGCGATCCGCGCGTCGATCTCGTGTCCTTCACCGGTTCCACCGCCACCGGACGGAAAGTGATGGCCACGGCCGCGCAAACTCTCAAGAAGGTCTTCCTCGAACTCGGGGGTAAGTCCGCATTCATCGTCCTCGACGATGCGGACATCAAAGGTGCATGCTCGGTTGCCGCGTTCTCCGTCTGCGTTCATGCCGGTCAGGGATGCGCGCTCAGTACCAGACTTCTGGTGCCGCGCGCTCGGTACGACGATGCTCTGGCCGCGGCATCTGCCGCGATGGCGGGTATCCGAGCCGGTGACCCCAGCGCGCGCGGAACGGTGTGTGGCCCGGTCATCTCGGCGCGCCAGCGCGCCAGGGTGGAGAGCTACCTCGCCCTCGCGGTCGAAGAGGGCGGCACGATCGTGACGGGTGGGGGCCGTCCCGACGATCGCGAGAGGGGTTTCTTCGTCGAACCCACTCTCATTGCCGGGCTGGACAACTCGTCTCGCGTAGCGCAGGAGGAGATTTTCGGGCCCGTCCTCGTGATCCTTCCGTACGACAACGACGACGACGCCGTCCGAATTGCCAACGATTCCCCATACGGCCTGTCCGGGTCGGTGTGGGGCACCGATCCCGATCGCGTCGCGCACGTCGTTGCCGGTGTCAGAACCGGAACGCTGAGCGTCAACGGCGGCGTCTGGTATTCGGCCGACGCACCGTTCGGCGGCTACAAACAATCCGGGATCGGCCGCGAAATGGGCCTCGCCGGTTTCGAGGAATACCTCGAAACCAAGCTCGTCGCTTCACCTTCCTGACATTCCACACCCTCACCCCACACCCTCACCACAGAATGATCACCACGAAAGTAGGTCGACATGGGACGTTTCGACGGTCGCACCGCGATAGTCACCGGAGCAGCGCAGGGTATCGGAGAGGTGTATGCCCGCGCTCTGGCCGCGGAGGGGGCCAACGTGGTCGTGGCGGACCTCAATCGCGAACTCGGTGAAGCTGTCGCCAAGCAGATCACGGCGGACGGTGGAAGTGCCGTGTTCAAGGACGTCGACGTCGCCGACGGGGAGTCGACTGCGGCACTTGCCGACTTCACGATCGAGCAGTTCGGCAGCATCGAGCATCTGGTGAACAACGCTGCCATCTACGGCGGAATGAAGATCGATTCCCTGTTGACGGTGGACTGGGACTACTACCGAAAGTTCATGAGCGTCAACATGGACGGCGCACTGCACGTGTGCCGGGCGGTCGTACCTCATATGCGCGCGAAGGGCGGTTCGATCGTCAACCAGTCCTCCACAGCAGCCTGGCTGTACTCGAACTACTACGGACTCGCGAAAGCCGGTGTCAACAGCCTGACACAACAACTCGCGACCGAACTCGGCTGGTCGAACATCCGGATCAACGCCATCGCTCCCGGTCCCATCGACACGGAGGCGACTCGAACCGTCACCCCCGGCAACATCGTCAAGGACATGGTGAAGCGAATCCCGTTGCAGCGCATGGGAACGCCGGAGGATCTCGTCGGCATGTGCCTGTTCCTTCTCTCCGACGACGCAGGCTGGGTGACCGGGCAGATCTTCAACGTCGACGGAGGCCAGGTGTACCGGTCATGACGCAATCGGCGCCGAAAGCCAGCGCTTCGAAAACCAGACTGGGATACATCGGCCTAGGCAACATGGGCGCGCCGATGGCGCAGCGCCTCCTGGACTGGCCGGGCGGACTGGTGGTGTGTGATGCCCGCGCAGAAGCGCTCGAACCGTTCACCACTGCGGGCGCGAGCGCAGCATCGACGCCCGCCGACGTTGCAGCGCAGGCGAGCATCATCTCCGTCACGGTGCTCGACGACGCGCAGGTACGCGAGGTTGTGTGCGGGCCGCACGGGATTCTGTCGACCGCACAGCCAGGCACTGTCGTCGCGATTCACTCCACTATCTCGGACACCACGGCGGTGGAACTCGCTGACATCTGTCAACAGCGTGGTGTTCTGCTGGTCGACGCGCCGATCAGTGGCGGTGCCGGCGGCGCAGCGCAGGGCAGGCTGGCAGTGATGATCGGCGGCTCCGACGAGGCGTTCGAAGCCGTCCGCGAGCCCTTCGGATCCTGGGCCGAGCTGGCGGTTCACGCCGGTGACGTCGGCGCGGGAACGCGAATGAAGCTCGCACGCAACCTTCTTCACTTCGTCTCGTTCACCGCCACGACCGAGGCCGCGCGACTCGCCGAAGCAGCAGGACTCGATCTCCGCACGCTCGGAAAGGTCGTCAGGCACACCGATGCGATCACCGGTGGCGCGGGCGCGATCATGCTCCGCGACACCACCGCACCGGTCTCGGAGGACGACCCGTGGTTCTCGATACTGCGGCATGTTCGCAATCTCGGGGAGAAGGACTTGGCCTTGGCCATCGACCTCGGTGATCGGCTGAATCTCGACCTGCCGCTCGCGCACCTTGCGCTCGCCGGACTCGGTGCCGGTCTGGGCGTCGGGAATGACAGCGAAGACAGGCCGGCCGAACCTTCAACGGCATCTACTACTCGGGAGCACGCATGACCGACACCACTCACATGACCGATGCCGGTGGAACCGACGAAAGCCGCATCTCCGAGGCCCGTGCTCGTGGCGTCGCGAAGATGAACGAGGTGTACGGCTGGGAGCTTCCCGCCGACGTTCCCGGCGACTTCTTCGCGGTCACCGCCGACCACCTCTTTGCCGACATCTGGACGCGACCGGGACTGTCGGTACGTGATCGACGACTACTCCTGATCGGTGCCATCACCGCCCAGGGGCAGAACGATGTGGCGAAGATCCAGATCAACGCTGCTCTCCACAACGAGGAGTTGACCGAGCAGCAGTTCGAAGAGGCCGCAATCTTCCTGTGCCACTACGTCGGCTGGCCGCTGGCCACCGGGCTCAACAATGCGCTGATCGCCGTGAAGGCCGACAGACGTAAAGCCGCGCGCGCCAAGGAGAAGGCCGCGGCCGATTCCGCGAAAACGGACACCGACTGACTTTCGGTCGAGATACTGCCATCAGGGCATCGATCACACCCACCGATTCCCCCACCAACCAACCAGAAGAACGAAGGATCCGAATCCATGGCCGAGGCCAGCTCAATCCGTCCGCAGTCCTCCGCAAACATCGAGCAGTGGCACTTCGAGGCTGACGTCGTCGTCGCCGGCTACGGCATTGCCGGAGTGAGTGCTTCGATCGAGGCCGCGCGAGCGGGCGCCGACGTGTTGGTGCTCGAGCGCACGAGCGGCTGGGGCGGCGCTGCGGCGCTGGCAGGCGGATTCATCTATCTGGGCGGCGGGACCCCGTTGCAGCAGGCACTCGGGTTCGAGGACTCCCCCGCCAACATGAAATCGTTCATGATGGCCGCACTCGGTCCCGGCGCCGACGAGGAGAAGATCACCGACTACTGCGAAGGCAGCGTCGAGCACTACAACTGGCTCGTCGACAACGGTGTGCCGTTCAAGAAGAGTTTCTACGGCCAACCCGGCTGGGAAACACCCTTCGACGACGGACTCATGTATTCCGGCGGCGAGAACTCGGCACCGTTCAACACGATCGCGACACCGGCCCCTCGCGGGCACGTTCCACAGATGAGCGGCAAGCGCACCGGGGAGAAGGGCGGTGGTTTCATGTTGATGAAGCCACTGATCGAGACAGCCGAAAGCCTCGGCGTACGAGCAGAATACGACATGCGAGTCCAGCGCCTGGTCGTCGACGGAGATCGAGTGGTCGGCATCATCGCCAAGCAGTACGGCAAGGAAGTGGCAGTTCGAGCACGCACGGGTGTCGTTCTGGCGACGGGAAGCTTCGCCTACAACGAAGCGATGATCCAGTCGTACGCCCCACGGCTGATCGGGCGCCCCGGTGCGGCTATCGAAGAGCACGACGGAAAGTCCATCCAGATGGCGCAGGCTCTCGGGGCCGACCTCGCGCACATGGACGCCACCGAGGTCGCATTCTTCGGCGACCCCCAGTTGATGATCCGCGGCATTCTCGTCAACGGACGCGGCCAGCGCTACGTCAACGAGGACACGTACCCGGGACGAATCGGCCAGGAGACGCTGCTGCGCAACGAGAATCAGGCCTACCTGATCATCGACGAAGCTTCCTACGAAGAGGGCTGCGCCGCCGACAGTTCCACACCGTTCTTCAGATTCCAGCCCAAGTGGGTGGCCGAGACCGTCGAGGAACTCGAATCCGACATGGGTCTGCCGGAAGGCACCCTCCAGTCGACCGTAGAGGTCTACAACCGCCACGCCGCGCGTGGTGAGGACCCGGTACTGGGAAAGAAGAAGGAGTGGGTCAAGCCGATCGGCTCACCCGTCGCTGCGCTCGATCTTCGCAATTTCACCGCCGGTTTCACGCTCGGCGGTCTGCGCACGTCGATCAACTCGGAGGTCATGCACGTCTCCGGCGAACCGATCCCGGGTCTGTTTGCCGCTGGACGATGCACCGCCGGTGTCTGCGCTGGAGGGTATGCCTCCGGAACGTCCCTCGGAGACGGCAGCTTCTACGGGCGACGCGCGGGAATCAGCGCTGCCAAGGGCTGAGCGTCTCTTCTCAGATGTCAGCGTCCTCGCTGCGACGTTCGAGGAACAACGTGTCACGCCACCGCCCACCCAGTTGAGCGATACGCGACCGAGTGCCGACGACTCGGAATCCGACGGCCTGGTGCAAGGCGACGCTTGCCCGGTTCTCCGGGAAAATCGACGACTGCACTGTCCAGATCTCACTGGCGTCGGCGGCTTGCACCTGTCGGCGAAGCAGCAGCTTGCCCACGCCGCGCCCGCGAGCGCCGCTACCGATGTAGATGGAGTTCTCGGCGACCCCGCGGTAGCAGTCTCGCGAGGACACCGGGCTGAGGCTCGCCCAGCCTTCGACGCGGCCGTCGATCTCGGCCACCCATCGATGATCGGGTAACCATTGCGCGTCGAGCTTCTCGGCGGATGGCACCGAGGTGGTGAACGTCGCGGTTCCGGTGTCGATTCCTTCGCGGTAGATCGAGCGGACGGCATCCCAGTCGCCGGATTCCATGCGGCGCACCACCACGTCATCGGGAAGAACTCCCAGTGTGTCTTCGACCGGACCGCGAGCAGCCACGACGGCGGCCGCTGCCATCAGATCGGAGTATGCCGTTCCGGCAACACTGACAACCGAAGTGCCTTCACGCACCGAAGCCTCGACAAAACCGACCTCGATCAAGGCCTCGAGGTGGGCACTCAACGCCGACGGCTCGAGTGATGCGGCGTGTGCAATCGTGTCGACGTCGATCGGACCGCCGGCAGCAAGTCGGAGCACTCGCAGCCGCGTCGGATCACCCAGGCACGCAAACCTGCGCGCAAGTACGTCGGTGTCGAGGGGAGCGAGTGTTTCTGAACTCATGAGGCGACTATAACGCCGCTGACCTGCAGTTCGGTCGGCTAGGTTCGGCAAGAGTGTTCCGGAGTGAGAAACAACTCAGCCACCGACCCCAGGGTTCGCCGGCTAACGCGCACCGATCGACGCGGCAATCATCGACCACGAGTTGTGAAGATCGTCCTGCCAGTAACCCCAAGAGTGAGTGCCAGTTGCCCGGAAATCATAGGTGGCCGGGATGCCCAAGGAGTCGAGCCGCTCGGCCAAACGCTGGGTGCACTGGTTCGTCCCGGCCTCGATGACTCCACCCACGATCACCTGGTTCGCCAGAACGCCGAGGTCGCCGTTGACCATCGGTCCGCCCAGATTCTCGTGTGGGCCGGGCAGGCCCGATCCATTGCTGATGTAGAGGTCGACCCCCCGCAATCTCTCGGCATTGACCACAGGATCGTTGGCTACCCAGCCCGGACCGCCGGGAGGACCCCACATGTTGTCCACGTTGCCGCCGCGGAATCCGACCACGAATCTCACGTAGTCCTGACCGGGTTGAGTACTCGTCTCGGCACACCCGCTGAAAGCACCGACGGCACGGTAAACGGATGGCGCCGCCTCGGCCAGGCTCAGAACCGAGGTACCTGCCATCGACAATCCGGCAACGGCATTCGTACCCGTAGTCCCGAGCGTGGCATCGACGATCGGTGGCAACTCCTGGGTGAGAAATGTGGTCCACTTGTTCAGTCCGAGAACAGGATCGGGCTTCTCCCAGTCGGTGTAGTAGCTGTAGGCACCGCCGATCGGGTTGACGACGTTGACGTTCTTGTCGCCGAAGAAGTCGACGACGTCTGTCCGTGTCTGCCACGTCGCCGTGTCCTCGCCTCCGCCGGCGCCATTGAGTAGATAGAGGGTCGGCCGGGGCGCACTTGTGTCTGCCGGCCGAATCACCTCGAGCGGAATCACCTTGTCCATCGCAGCCGAGTAGACGTACATAGTCAGCTGACGGGCGTTGATCTCCTCGACGTGATCGAGAGCTGAACCGCCTGAAGGGGATGTCGGGGCCGGGTCAGCCGAGGCCAACGCTGCTTCGCCGAACAGTCCCGTCCACGCGACGAGGGCGACGACAAGCATTGCCCGAGTACGTCCGATTCTTCTCATTGCCGCTCCTCGTGCTCGATTGCGGTGCCCGGCAACAGCTCGGTGGCGCTCGCTTCGCGGGCGTGCGGCTTGGTGGCTTGAAGTTGTCATGCCCGTTCGGGGTATCCGGAAAACATCGAGAGCACCCGGGCGAGCACCGGTCCGATGACCGCCATGGCCGGAGGTTCGATCATCTCGTTGTGTTCGCAGCGCACGGGCACCTCCACGATCCGGCCCGTCACGAGTGGGCTCCATTCCTGCGGCGACCTGTCGCGCGGAATCGTGTCGTCGTCTCCGGATGCCAGGAAGATCAGCAGATCTCCTTCGTAGACCTGGGGAACGAACTGGTGCGTGATTCTCTGCGAAGTCTCGTACCCTCGGGCAATCCGTTCGAGGTCCCGACCGTCGACTCCCGTCTCGGGCCCGAGCCTCCGGGCCAACACGGCCGCCGCCTCGTCGAAGGTCAGATCTCGGTCGGTCTCGATCTCGAGGCCGAGTCCTCGCAGTATGTCTCGGACGTCGAGTTCGGCTGACGCAGGGGCATCGCCGTTGTCGGGGTAGCTGTCCATCATCGCCAGTGTGGCGACGTCGCGGCCGGACGATTGCAGTTCGACGGCCATGGCGTGCGCGATGACTCCGCCAAGGGACCACCCGAGTAAGTCGTACGGCCCGTCCGGCGAAACGGCCTCCACCTCTTCGACGTAGCGATGGGCTAACTGTTCGATCGACTGATAGTCACCGTCGTCGCTGAGAGCGGGGAGCTGAAGTCCGTACACGGGTCTGTCCTCGGGCAGATACCGCACCAAGCCGGCATACCCCCAGGACAGGCCGATACCGGGGTGCACACAGAACAGCGGTCGCCCAGTCCCTTTCGTCCGCAGTGGAACAACCACGGCGAGAAGCTCTTCCATACCGGCGTCGGCTGTCGGCATGTCGAGGCGTCGAGCGATTCCAGCGGGTGTCGGGTCGAGGAACATCCACTGAAGCGGGATTCTCCGTCGGAAACGAGAGTGCAGTGCGCTGACGATTCGGGTGGCCACCAGGGAGGACCCGCCCAGGTCGAAGAAGCTGTCGGTAGTGCTCACCCGGTCGACACCCAGAACCTCGACGAACGAGTCGACCACGGCGCGCTCGGTGTCGGTGACCGGCTCGCGGAACTCGGCTGCAGCCGAACCGAATTCGGGTTCCGGTAAGGCCTTTCGGTCGAGCTTGCCCACCGGTGTCATCGGAATCCGCTCGAGAAGCACCACTGCCGACGGAACCATGTGCGAGGGTAGTCGGTCGGCTGCGTACGCCCGTATCTCGTCGGTGCCGGTGGCGTCAGCAGCTGACGCACGCACGTACGACACCAGGACCGTTTCACCCGACGGTCCCGTGTGGCCGACAGTCGCGGCGAAGTCCACCGACGGATGGCGTGAGAGAACTGCATCGATTTCCCCGAGTTCGATCCGAAAACCACGGACCTTGACCTGGAAGTCGCTGCGCCCGATGTATTCGAGCGTGTGATGCACTCCATCGCCGGAGCCAACGATTTTGGCACTGTCACCGCCGGATTCACGCCAACGCACGACATCTCCGGTGCGGTACATCCGGCGCCCCGGCGACCCGTACGAGCAAGCGACAAATCGTTCCGACGTGAGCGACGCCCGATTATGGTACCCACGTGCCATACCTGGACCGATGATGTACAACTCCCCCGGCACGCCCACCGGGACGGGCTGCAAACGCTCGTCCAGCACCAGGAAGCCGAAGCCCACTGCCGGCGAGCCGATGTTCACTCCCGCACCGGGTTTCATCGAATCGCTGACGCTCGCCTGCACGGTGGTTTCAGTCGGGCCGTAGCCGTTGTGCAGCCTCCGACCCGGCGCCCATTGCGCGACGACCTCCGGCGGGCAGGCCTCGCCCACCAGATCGAGAACACGGAGCGCCTCGAAACCGTTGTCACCCAACGCCGCCAGCGCGGTCGGTGTAATGGTGGCATGAGTGACCTGCTCGCGCCGGAAAACATCGGCCAATTCGGCGCCACCGTACACAGCAGGCGGAACGATCACGACTTGCGCCGAGGCGCTGAATGCCATCGTCAACTCGAAGATGGAAGCGTCGAAACTCGGCGATGCCAACTGAGAGACATGAGAGTCGTGGGTGACCTCGAACCTCTCACGAGTTTCGGCCGTGAAGCTCGCCAAACCTCGATGAGTAATGTTCACTCCCTTGGGTTTCCCGGTAGATCCCGAGGTGTAGATCAGGTAGGCCGGATGATCGAGGTTCAGTTCACCGGTTCGATCGTCATCGGTGATCGGTTCCGGCGACAGCGCGGCTACCCGCCGGGCGAAGTGTGGGTCGTCGAGTTCCAGCCAGGGAACAACGTCGGGTAGGTGAGTTCGGCTGGTCTGAACAGTCAAACCGAGCGAGGCTCGGCAATCGGCGAGCATGTATTCGACGCGCTCGCGCGGATAGGCCGGATCGACAGGCACAAAAGCCGCTCCGGCTTTGGTCACCGACCAGATCGCCACCACCGATTCGATCGAGCGAGGCATTCCCAGTGCCACGAAGGTCTCCGGGCCCACACCGCGACCGCACAACTCCCGGGCAACACGATTCGACCACTCGTCCAGGTCGCGATAACTGAGCTGCCGGTTCTCGAGCGACAGGGCCACCGAGTCAGGATCGATCGCCACGGCGTCCGCCAACAACTCAGGCCACAATTTCGGAGGTACTTCGGGGAGCCCATGCGCCGGCGTCAACTCGCGACGTTCGAGATCGCCGAGTAGGTCGATGTCACCGATCGGTACCTGCGGATTCCGGGTCACGGCCTCGAGCACACGAACGAACATGTCGGCAAAACCGCCGACCGTACCGGGGTCGAAGAGATCAGTGGCAAAGTCGACGGCTCCGCTCATCCCTCCCGGTTCACCGCGATCGTCGTACTCCTCGGCCAGAAGGAATTCCAGGTCTACCTTCACTACCTCGAGTTCCGGGTCGATCCCGCGGACTTCCAGTCCCGGTAGCTTCAGAATCGGTCGTTTGTTGTTCTGGAATTCCAGCGACACCGAGGAAATCGGTGCATAAGCGCTCGACCGTTTCGGCCCGACCGCGTCCACTACCCGCTCGAAGGGCACGTCGGAATAAGCGAACGCGGCGAGGTCGACTTCGCGGCAATGCTCAACCAACTCGCGGAACGATCGAGCCGGATCCACCTGTGTGCGCAGTGCGAGCGTGCCGACGAACATGCCGACCAGATCATCGAGGGCACGATCTCCCCGGCCGGCGATCGGCGTGCCGATCACGATGTCGTCGGTGCTGCCCAAACGTGCCAGCAAGAGCGCGAGCGCTGCATGCACAGTCATGAATGCAGTGGACTCGTGCTGCCGCGACACGTTCAGAATACGGCGGTGAAGATCACTGCTGATCGAGAAGTGAATCCGCGAGCCGTGAAAACTCTGTTGCGTCGGCCGGTCTCGATCGAGCGGAAGTTCCAAGAGGTCGGGAGCACCTGACAATGCACGTCGCCAGTAAGCCAACTGCTCACTGATCACCGACCCGGGGTCGTCGACTGAGCCCAGAATCTCCCGTTGCCAGAGCGCAAAGTCGGCGTACTGGACTGGAAGCGGCGTCCACTGGGGATCCCCGCCGTACGCGTGGGTCTCGTATGCAATCATCACGTCTCGGGTCAACGGAGACATCGAGAAGCCGTCAGCCGAGATGTGGTGCACCACTACGGCAAGCACGTGTTCGCGCTCATCGATGGTGAACAACGCTGCCCGCAGGGGAATTCGTGCGGCGACGTCGAAACCGGCCGAGACCATCCGGGCAAGCTCGTCACGGAGATGATGTTCGTCGGTCACCGATGTCTCGGTCAGTTGCGGCAGCTCGGCGCTCTCGGTGGGCAGGATGTGCTGGACCGGTCCGTCACCGTGGACCGGGAACATCGTTCGCAGCGATTCGTGGCGGGCGATGACATCGGACATCGCTGATCTCAAGGCCGGTTTGTCGAGTTCACCGCTCAACCGCACCACGAGCGGAATGTTGTATGCAGGAGAACTGGTGTCGAGTTGATTGACGAACCACATCCGCTGCTGAGCAAACGACAAGGGGATGTTGTCGGGTCGGGGGCGCGGTCCCAGTCGCTCCGACCCTTCGGCAACCGACTGGCCGATCACCGTAGCCAACTCGGCCACCGTCGGCGTCTCGAACAGATCCCGCACGCCTACGGTAGCTCCGAGCACCGCCCGTAGCCTCGCCGCGACCGAAGTGGCGCTCAGAGAATTTCCACCGAGCTCGAAGAAACTGATGTCGGTACCGACTCGTTCGAGGCCGAGCACCTCGCCGAACACGTCCGACACTGCCTGTTCGACCGGGCCGACCGGGGGACGGAAATCCCCTGTGGTCGTCTCGATTTCGGGTCTTGGCAACGCCGAACGGTCGACTTTTCCGACAGCGGTCAACGGAATGTTCTCCAGCACCGTGAGAACGGCAGGCACCATGTGCGAAGGCAAGCGCCGGGCCACGGCGCGAATCAGAATCCTGGTGTCCAGTCGACCCGCCGTGGGCACGACGTACGACACGAGTCGGGTGTCTCCGGTGGGGCCGGAATCGGCAACCGTAACGGCAAAACCGACGTTGGGCTCCGACATGAGCACACTGTCGATCTCACCGAGTTCGACACGGAAGCCTCGAACCTTGACCTGGAAGTCGCTTCGCCCGACGTACTCGACACACATGTCCGCCGTCCATCGCACGATGTCGCCGGTGCGGTACATCCGCGTTCCTGGGTCAGCCGGGTTGGCAACAAAGCGTTCTGCCGTCAACCCCGCCCTTCGGTGATATCCCCGTGCCACGCCTGGTCCGGCCAGGTACAGCTCGCCGGGGACCCCGACGGGAACCGCTTGAAGTCGAGTGTCGAGCACCAGTTCGCTGACGCCCCTGACGGGTCCACCGATGGTGATTGGTTCTCCGGCGGTCATCGGCGGGCTGACGTTGGACATGATCGTTGCCTCGGTCGGTCCGTACGCGTTGTACAAGCGGCGGCCAGGTGCCCAGCGAGCGACGAGGTCGGGCGGGCACGCCTCGCCCCCGAATACGACTTCCGAAAGTTGTTCCAGCCCAGCCGGGTCCACCGATGCCAATGCCGCTGTGGTGACGAACGCGTGCGTGACGGCGTGCTCTGCCAGAAGTTGCGCCAGGTCCTCGCCCCCGTAGATCCCGGGCGGAGCGATAACCATCGTCGCCCCGGCTCCGAAAGCCTGCAGATACTCGAAGAGCGACCCGTCGAAACTCGGAGTGGAGAAGTGCAGCGTGCGTGATTGTGGAGTTGCGCCGTAGCGTTCGAGCTGGTCTCGGGCGAAGTTGTCGAGCCCTCGCTGCGTGACCACGACGCCCTTGGGCACGCCGGTCGACCCCGAGGTGTAGACCACGTAGGCAGCTGAATCCAACCCGATCGGACGGAGTCGGTCGTTGTCGGTCAACGGGCTCCCCGAGAATCCCTCGCACTTCTTCGTGAAATGCGGATCGTCGATAATCAGCCACTCCGCGATATCGGGCAATCGATCTCGGCCCGCGGTGGTGGTCAATCCGAAGCTGACCTTCGAATCGATCAGCATGTGATTGATCCGCTCGTCCGGATAGTCGGGATCGATCGGCACGAACGCAGCGCCTGTCTTGGCGACGGCAAGTATCGACACCACGGACGCCAGAGAACGTGGGACACCGACCGCTACATAGTCCTCGGTTCCCAGGCCGTGCGAGACGAGCATGCGAGCAATGCGATTGGAAAGGATGTCCAGCTCGCCGTAGGTCATGCTGCCGTCCGCCGATTCCACGGCCGGTGCGTTCGGATCACGCTGGGCTGCCTCGTCGAAGATGTCCGGGAAGACGCGCGACGACCCGCCGGCCGTGCCACGGACTGGCACCAATTCAGCATGTTCGGAGGCTGCGAGCACCGACACCACAGCCAAGGGACGATCCGGCTGGGTACACGCTTCGAGTACGCGCCGCAGTCGTCCGGCGATCTCTTCGATGTCGGCGGCACCGAAAACCTCGGGTATGTACTCGAATTTCAGGCGGAGCCTGGTGTCGACCGATGCTACGAGGCTAAGCGGGTAGTGGGCAGCGTCCTTGGCTTCGACATCGGTGATCCGGACCCCCGCAATATCGGTATCGGACGAAAGCCCTTGACGGTCAACGGGATACGATTCGAAGACAGTCAACGTGTCGAATCCGATCTCCGGCCCCGCGCCTACGTGGATCTCGGAAAGCCCGAGACAGTGGTGATCCGACAGCTCTGCTTGCTCGGCCTGGATCCGCGCGAGGAGTGTGCCGATACTTTCACTCGGGCGCAGCGTGATTCGGACCGGAATTGTGTTGATGAACAGCCCGACCATGGTTTCGATCCCGGTCAGCTCGGGAGGTCGACCCGACACCGTCGCTCCGAACACCACATCGTCTCTCCCGGTCAGTGCAGCAAGGACGATCCCCCACGATGCCTGAACAATCGTGTTGATCGTCAGCCCGAGTTCACGCGCCATTCCGCGAAGTGAGGTTGTGAATTCCTCGTCCAGATCGAACACCCACTCGGCCGCCATGGTCGAGAGTCGACGCGATCGAACCGCTGGAGCCAACAGCGTCGGTCCTTCGACTCCGCTCAGCGTCCTCGCCCACACTGCTCGGGAAGCTTGCTGATCGCGGCGGCTCATCCAGGTCAGATAGTCGCGATACGCGCGCGCGTGAGGCAAGGCCGCCACTTGACCGTCGGCGGCATAGAGCGTCGCCAATTCCCGGATCAGCAGGGGCATGGACCAGCCGTCCAGAAGGATGTGATGATTGGTGAGCACGAGCGTGAACTTTTCGGGGGCGAGAGCGATCAGGGTGAATCGGATCAACGGCGCCCGTGCCATGTCGAACGGGCGCGCTCGGTCCTCGGCCAGCGCTCGATCAATTTCCTGATCTGGTGCACCAGTGAGGTCGATTTCCTGCCACGGCGCTGCCACGTTGCTTCGGACCACCTGGACGGCACGGCCGTCGGCGCTGTGAAGGAAGGCGGTACGCAGGTTCTCATGCCGGCCGAGCAGCGCGTCGGCGGCGCGGCGCAGGCGCTCCGAATCGACTGCGCCGGCTAGATCGAGAGCCACTTGTACGAGGTATGCGTCGACAGATCGTTCGGCCAATTCGGCGTGGAACAACAACCCCGCTTGCAGTGGAGAGAGTGGCCAGACATCGCTCAGGTCGGGACACCGACTTTCGAGGTCGTCGATCGCCTCCTGTCTAAGATCGACCAGATCGAAGTCCGAGGGTGTGAATCCGCCGCCGCCCGCCGCGAACTCTGCGAGCCCGGCCAGTGCGTCGAGCCACCACTGCCCCAGTTGCCGAACGTCGTCCGCACCCAGAATGTCCGGTGGGAACGTCCAGCCGGCAACGAGCTGCGGACCGTCCTCGGTATCGCTGTCGACCGTCATCACGTTGACCTCGAGGACGCTGGCGAGTGGAAGATCGACGGCCGCAACCGTCCGCAGGTCCTCGTCACGGATCGGTACCCATCCCGCTGTAGCGTCGGCCTCGGATCCACCGACGCGTCCGAGGTAGTTGAAACTGATCTGGGGCTCCGGAAGTTGCGAAAGTGTTGGTGCCGTTTCGCGGTTCAGATAGCGCAGCAACCCGAAGCCGATGCCGCGGTCCGGCACCGCCCGGAGTTGTTCCTTGACGGCCTTGGCAGCGACGCCCGCAGCCGGGCCGCCGGCGAAGGCGTCGCTCGGATCCACTCTGCTCAGATCGATCCGCACCGGGAAGATCGACGTGAACCATCCCACCGTGCGAGCGAGATCTGCCCCGGGAACCACCTGTTCCTCGCGTCCGTGCCCCTCGAGACTGATCAATGTCTCCGGATTGTCGATGCCGCGGTCCATGCGCCAGCGGACCATCGCAAGTGCCAAAGCCGTCAACAATCCGTCCTCGACGCTCCCGTGAATCGCCTGCGGAACTGTCGTCGACACGGCCTCGGTCAATCCCGTGGGAACTCGTACTTCGATGTCAATGGTGGCCGAGGCGGTGTCCCTCTTCGTCAGGGCGCGCACACCCAGAGTCGGATCCGGGCCCTCGAGCACCTCTCGCCAATAGTCGATTTCAGCGACCCGATCCGGCTCGCGCGCGGCGTCGACGAGGCCATGTGCCCATCGACGCATCGAGGTTCCGACCGGAGCAAGTGACGGGTCGACGCCTGTCTGCACCTGCGCACAGGCAAGTGCAAGATCGGGGATCAGGATTCGCCAGGAAACGCCGTCCGTCACGAGGTGGTGCGCCACGATTAGCAACTGTTTCCGGCTCTGCCGGTCCTTTTGAATCTGTCCGTCGGTGTCGAGCAGGACTGCCTGCACCATCACACCTGCCTCCGGGTCGAGCCGCCCCAGAGCTGCGTCGAGTTCTGTCGAGACCGTCTCCGCGGCAGAACCCCCGAGGCTCCCGTGGCGTACGACGGTCTCCGCCCGCACCGTACCTACAGGCGCAACGTCCATCCGCCGAGCGGATTCAGGATGATGCGTCGCCCGGATGCCTGCGCGGAGGATGTCGTGGTGGTCCAGCACAGCCTGCATGGCCAGTGTCAGCGTGACCTCGTCGAGCGTGGCAGGAACCGAGAGCAGAACAGATTGGGAGTACCGGCGAAAATCTCCACCACGGTCAAGCATCCATTCGACGATCGGCGTCAATTCGATCTCACCGACGCCGCCGCCAGGCAATTCGTCGACGACGACACGGTTGCCAGCCGTTCCGGCCGTCTCGGACAGCGCCGCAACAGTTTTGCGTTCGAACACCTCGCGCGGTGTGATCAGAACTCCGGCAGACCTGGCGCGCGTCACCAACTGGATGGACATGATCGAGTCACCGCCTAGAGTGAAGAACGAATCGTCGACCCCCACCTCCTCGAGTCCCAGAACTTCGGCGAACAGACTCGCAAGGATGTTTTCCGTCGCGGACGCGGGGCCACGACTTACGGTTGCCTGTCGCCCGAAGTCAGGTTCAGGCAATGCATTCCGGTCGAGCTTTCCGTTCACCGTCAGCGGCAAACCCTCGAGAACCGTCACGACAGCGGGGACCATGTGGGGCGCCAACCTCTGTGAGACATACTCGAGCAACGCCGCCGGAGAGATAGTGGCACCGGACTCCGGCACCACGTAGCCCACCAACCGGTCTCTGCGGGCTACCACCGCCGACTGAGACACGCCCACTCCGGAGAGCAGTGCAGCCTCCACCTCGCCGAGTTCGATTCGGTACCCCTTCACCTGCACCTGCAGATCGTTTCGTCCGAGGTACTCCAGCTGCCCGCTGTCGTTCCAGCGCCCCAGGTCACCGGATCGATACATACGCGCACCACTGACCGCGAGGTCGGGAATGAACCGCGCGGACGTCAGACCGAACCGGCCGAGGTATCCGCGTGAAACCTGATCACCGGAGACATACAGTTCACCCACCACACCGGGCGGCACCGGGTGCAACCGCTGATCCAACACATACACACGCAATCCGGGTAACGCCCGACCAATCACCGAGGCCGATCGTTGACGCACCAGCACACGATCGAGCGGTAAATGGCTGACGTGCACAGTGGTCTCCGTGATGCCGTACATGTTGACCAGATCTGGTGACGAAGTCCCGCGGCGGGCGTACCAGCGCGTCAACTGTCCGAAGTCGAGCGCTTCTCCGCCGAAGATCACGTAGCGCAATGACAGGGCCGCACCCCCGGTAAGCCGGTCGGCTTCCGCCAATTGATAGAAGGCGGTGGGAGTTTGATTGAGCACCGTGACACGTTCGTGCCGTAGCAATTCGAGGAATGCCTCTGGTGAACGGGCCGTGAAGTAGTCGACCAGTACCAGTCGGCCACCGTGTGCGAGTGCGCCCCACATTTCCCAGACCGAGAAGTCGAATGCCTCCGAATGGAACATCGTCCACACATCGCCGCTGCCGAAGCCGAAGAGCGCTCTGGTGTTTGCCAGCAACGTCACTACGCTGCGGTGAGAAACCTGCACCCCCTTCGGGCGCCCGGTGGACCCCGAGGTGTA
This sequence comes from Rhodococcus sp. RCBS9, assembly GCF_029457415.1. Classification (NCBI taxonomy): domain Bacteria; kingdom Bacillati; phylum Actinomycetota; class Actinomycetes; order Mycobacteriales; family Nocardiaceae; genus Rhodococcus; species Rhodococcus sp. RCBS9. Next base: position 6,132,581 of record NZ_CP120422.1, read on the forward strand.
GATCACGTAGGCCACCGATTCGGGTCGGAGCGGTAGCAGCCGATCTCGGTCGGTCACCGCAAGCGGAGAAAACCTGTGCAGTGCATCGAGAATCACCGGGTCGTCTACCGCAATCACTGGAATCTCGCTGTCTGCGATTGCGTCACTGTCTCGTATGTAGTCGCCGTCGGCCCGGGTGGTCAACACACACTTCGGCCGGGCGTCACGCAGCACGAAGTCCACCCGGTTTACCGGAGAAGTCGAGTCCACCGGTACGTATCCGCCACCCGCCTTCACCACCGCCAGCAATGCCACCATCAGGTCGATCGAGCGGGCCATCGCGACTGCCACCAAGGTTTCCGGCCCCACCCCCTGCGCCACCAACAGTCGAGCAAGGCGGTTTGCTCGCTCGTCGAGTTCGCGGTACGTAACCGACAATCCGCCGCAGCGCACCGCCACGGCAGCACCGGACGTCCGCGCCGTGCGATCGAAGAGATCCGACAACGAATCCTCGTCTGTTCCGGCGCCAGAGGGCGTGGGCGCAACCAGCAACCCGCTGAGTTCGCCGGCCAGAATCATGTCGATATCACCGACGACCACCGACTGGTTCTCGGTCACGGCGCCGATCACTCTTTCGAAGCGCGCCGCGATGCGCGCCACCGACATTCGATCGAAAATATCTGTTGCATAACGGAAACCGGCGCTGATACCAGCGGGCTCACCGTGCTCGTCGCCGTGCTCCATCACACTCAGTTGCAGATCGAATTTCGCAACCGCGAGATCGACGTCGAGCGAGCGAACCGTCAGTTCCGGCAAGTCGAAGCGCAGTCCCGTATCGGTCTGGAATTCGAGGAGTACCTGAAACAGAGGTGAATGCTCGGTGGAACGGTCGGGCGAGAGGTAATCCACCAACCTCTCGAAGGGGATGTCTGCATGGTCCAGAGCACCGAGATCCGTTGACCGCACCGCGGCCAACACCTCGGCAAAGGTTGCTCCGGATGAGACAGGTGTGCGAAGGACGAGCGTGTTGACGAACATCCCGACCACATCGTCGAACACCGATGCACCGCGACCTGCGACCGGAGTCCCGATCACTACGTCGTCCGCTGTAGTGAGCCGTGCCAGCAATACCGCCAGAGCCGCATGCATCACCATGAACAGAGACGAACCGTTCTGGTGTGCGAGTTCGTTCAAAGCTCGATGGATCTCGGGCGAGAAGTCCATCGAAACCACCGCGCCCTCGGCAGACCGTTTCGAGGTTCGTGGTCTATCGAGAGGGAGCGGCAAGACGTCCGGAATACCCGACAGCTTCGCTGTCCAATAATCGAATTCGGCCGAGGGCGAAGTTTCCGGACCAACGTCTGCGTCGACGATCTCACGCTGCCAGAGGGTGTAGTCGGCGTACTGAATCGGCAGCGGCACCCAGTCCGGGCTCCGACCTTGCGTGCGCGCGGTATATGCACTCATCAGGTCGCGTGCCAGTGGTGCCATCGAGAAGCCGTCTGCGGCGATGTGGTGAACAACGATCGCGAGTACATGCTGCTCCGGTCCGGTTCGGAGTAACCTCACGTGCAGCGGGAACTCTTCGGACACATCGAATCCGATGTCGAAGAACGCGTGCAAGTCCGTGAAAAGCCCCTCGCCGGGAATCGGCACGGGGTGGATTCGAGGAGCAGCGACCGCGGGTTCGGCGATCACCTGGTAGGGCCCGTCTGCGGACGCAGGAAAGATCGTTCGAAGGGATTCGTGCCGTTCCACCACATCACCCAGCGCGGCTTGGAGCGCACCCGAATCCAGGAACCCGTCCAGTTGTAGTGCGACGGGGATGTTGTAGAGCGGAGACGACGTGTCGAACTGGTTGACGAACCACATCCGCGATTGCGCGAACGACAGCGGAATACGTTCTGGCCGTGCCCTACTCGTGATGGGCACACGAGTAGCTTCCTCGAGTCCAGGCTCGCCCGGCGCGGAGTCGATTGGATCTATCGAGGCCGCCAGGTCCGCGACCACGGGGGCGTCGAACAGTGCATTGACCCCCATATTGGTGTGCAATGCGGCGTTGATGCGGGCGATGACTCGAGTGGCGCTGAGGGAATCCCCGCCGAGTTCGAAGAAACTGTCGTCGGCACCCACCTGGTCGAGACCGAGAACGTCGGCAACAGCACGGGCGATTCCGATTTCGGCAGGAGTGGCGGGAGTCCGAAACGCAGCGCTCGCAAAATCAGTGTCCGGGAGGGCTTTACGGTCCAACTTCCCATGCACCGTCACCGGAAACTCCCCCAACACCACCACCACCGACGGCACCATGAACCCCGGAAGAGACCTCCGCACCCCCTCCAACACCACCACCTCATCGACCACCACCCCCACCTCACCCACCACAAACCCCACCAAAAAATCCCCACCCACACCCGACCGCAACACCACCACCGCACCAGCCACCCCCACCTGAGCAGCCAACACCGCCTCCACCTCACCCAACTCCACCCGCTGCCCCCGCACCTTCACCTGAAAATCCGTGCGCCCCACAAACTCCAACACCCCACCACACCCCCACCGCACCACATCACCCGTCCGATACACCCGAGCACCCACCACCCCCGACACCGGATCCGCCACAAACCGACCCACCGTCAAATCCACACGACCCTCATACCCCCGAGCCACCTGCACCCCACCCACATACAACTCCCCCACCACACCCACCGGAACCGGCCGCAACCGCGAATCCAACACCAACACCCGCGTATTCCACACCGGCCGACCAATCGGAACACCCACCCCCACAACACCCTCCACCACATGAAACGTCACATCCACCGACGCCTCCGTCGGCCCGTACAAATTCACCAACTCCGCACCACACACCCCCGCAAACCGCCCCGCCAACACCGACGACAACCCCTCACCCGACACAAACACCCGACGCAAACCCGAACACCCCACCCCCAACTCCCCCACGCTCAACTCCCCCACGAACACCTCCAACATCGACGGCACAAAATGCACCACCGACACCCCCCACCGCTCGATCACACCCACCAAATACACCGGATCACGATGCCCACCCGGATCCGCCACCACCAACCGCGCACCCACCATCAACGGCCAAAACAACTCCCACACCGACACATCGAACGACACCGGCGTCTTCTGCAACACCACATCCCCCACACCCAACGGAAACTCCCCCTGCATCCACAACAACCGATTCACCACCCCCGCATGCGACACCACCACCCCCTTCGGACGACCCGTCGACCCCGACGTGAACATCACATACACCGCATGCTCAGGCAACAACACCCCCAACCGATCCCCCACCCCCACCGGACCACCCGAAAACCCCGAAACATCAACACAACCCACATCAACAAACCCCACCCCCACCGGCAAACACCCACCATCACCAACCCGCGACAACACCACCACCGGATCCACCACACCCACCACAAACCCCACCCGCTCCACCGGCGCACCCACATCCACCGGAACAAACACCCCACCAGCCCGCACCACCGCAAACACCGCCACCAACAACTCCACCGACCGCGACAACGCCACACACACCCGCGACTCCGGACCCACCCCCAACGAAATCAACAACCGCGCAAAACGATTCACCCGAACATCGAACTCACCCCACGACAACACCACCCCACCACACACCAACCCCCCACCACCCACACCAGCAAACCGCCCATCCAACACATCCACCAACGTCAAACCCCCCACCACAACCCCCACACCGTCCCAACCACCCACCACCAACCCACGCTCACCGGCGACAAACACGTCGACCTCACCGACCGGTGTATCCGCGTTCGCTGCAAAGGCGGCAAGAATCCGCGACATTCGCTGTGCAATGGTGTCGACCGCGGCGCGGTCGAATGCCGCCGGCTGGTACCGCAGGCTGACCTGCAGCGTCGGTTCCGCGACCGACAGCACGGTGAGCGGGTAATGCGTGGCGTCGCGGGCATTCACAGCGGTGACGCGCATACCGGCAATGTCGGTGTTCCCGCCCATCCCCGAGGTATCGATCGGATACGACTCGAAGACCGACAGTGTGTCGAACAAATTGCCTGTCCCTACGACAGATTGAATCGCGCCGAGTCCGACATAGTGATGATCGAGCAGAGCTGTCTGCTCGCTTTGCAGTCGAGCGAGCAGCTGCGTACACGTCTCGTCCGGATCCAGTCGCACTCGGACAGGCAACGTGTTGATCAGCAGCCCCATCATGTTTTCCACACCAGGCAACTCGGGTGAGCGGCCCGAAACCGTGACGCCGAAGACTACGTCGTCACGGGAAAGCATCCGAGACAGTAGGACACCCCACGCCGCTTGGATCACCGTGTTCATCGTGATCCCGCTCCGTTGGACCAGCGCACCGAGTCCGTCGCGCACCGAATCGGGTAGATCGACGGCAACCTCTTCGGGCACCAGCTGCTCCGCGATCGGCGTCGAAGGCGCCAACAACGTCGGCTCGTCGACGCCTTCCAAGGCGTCCTCCCACGCCGCGAGCGAGGTCTCCATATCGCGGTGCATCAACCATTCCAGATAGGTGCGGTACGACGGAGTCTCGGGAAGATCGGCCGGGGTCCTCTCGACCGAGAGACTGTCGTCCGCGTATCGCATCAACAGTTCGCGAACCAGCAACGGCATCGACCAACCGTCGAGAACGATGTGATGGTTCGTCACCACCAACACACACCTCGTCGGCGAGATTCGCAGCAACGTCAGCCGAAGCAGTGGCGGCGAAGCGAGGTCGAAGGGTGCACTGCGATCCTCGGCGAGGCGGCGCTCCAGATCTGCGTCGGTTGCCGATCCGCGATCACTCAGGTCGACCTCGGTCCAGGGAATCACGGCATCGTCGACAATCAACTGCACCGGTAGGCCGTGTACGTCGTAGACGAACGCTGCACACAGATTCGGGTGGTTTGCCAATAGTCCGGCAGCAGCGCCGCGCAAACGCTCGGAATCAACCGCTCCTTCGAGCTCGACGAACAACTGCGCTGTGTAGACGTCCGTCGACGTGACCGCCAGTGAGGCATGGAACATCAGCCCGGCCTGAAGGGGCGACACCGACCAGACATCGTGCAATCCGGGGAAGTCGTTCTCCCAGCGTTCGATCTGTTGTTGGTCGACCGAGACGAGGGGAATGTCCGACGGCGTCAGACCGCCCGCATCAGGTCGCGACGCGTGCGCGCTGAGTCCGTCGAGCGCACGACGCCACAGTTCCGCGAACTCCGCGATGTCAGACCTGTCGAGCACTCCGCGGGGAAAGGTGAAAGATGCTGTCAGGCACGGCCCGTCGACGTGGTCCTCAACCGCGGCGTTGATGTCGATCACGGACGCCACAGGCATGGACGGGTTCTGGGTTCCGCCGAGCCTTCGATTGCCCTCCACCGGCAGCCAGTCCTGTGTTCCGTCAGAGGAGCTGATCCGGCCCAAATAGTTGAAACTGATCTGAGGAGAACGGAATCGGCCGAGTGGGTCGCTCTCGCCCGACAGGTACCGCAACATCCCGAATCCGATTCCATGATCGGGGATCGCACGCACGTACTCTTTGACAGCTTTGAGAGCCCGCCCGGCGTCGGCGCCACCTGCCAGTGCGTCGTCGACGTCGATTGCGCCGAGGTCCACGCGCACCGGGTAGAGCGTGGTGAACCAACCAACGGTGCGACCGAGGTCTGCGCCAGGAACCACCCCTTCCTCGCGGCCGTGTCCTTCGAGAGTGATCAGGGCGGCAGCGGTGTCCGAACCGCGGCGTCGTCGCCACCCGATCGAGGCCAACGCAACAGCGGTGACGAGTCCGTCGTTCACGCCGGCGTGGAATGCCGCAGGAACCGTGGTGAGAAGGTTCCTGGTCACCGAAGGCGAGATGTCCACTGTAACGGTGTCGACCGTGTCGTCGACGTCGATCGTGGGATCGAGTGGGCGCGAACCGATCAACGGGTCATCGCCGTCCAGGATCGTTATCCACATGTCCCGTTCGACGCTCCGGTCGCCCACGTGCTCGACAAGCCCATGCGCCCATCGCCGGAACGACGTTCCGATCTGTGGCAGTTCGGGCGTGACACCGGCCTGGAGTTGTGCTGTCACGGACGCCAGGTCGGTGACCAGAATGCGCCACGAGACGCCGTCGACAACCAGGTGATGAATCACCACAAGTAGTCGGCCCCGCCCGGTCGACACGTCAGGTTTGTCGGCCAGGTCGAACCAGATCACGCGCACCATGTCAGCCGCGGCGGGATCCAAGCTGTCGGCCGCGGCCTCGAGTTCTCCCGACGCCAAGGCCCTGAAACCTTCGTCGTCCACCGAATCGACAGCTACGCGGTGGATCAGTCCTTCGGCCGAGATCGAGCCGGGTGGTAAGACTTCCATGACCCGGTCACTCTCAACCAAGCGAGCTCGAAGCATTCCGTGGCGGTCCAGCAACACCTGGAGACCACGGACAAGGAGGTCCTGGGTGAGATCATTGGGAGCTGTCAGCAAGAGCGCCTGGGAGAACCGTTTCACTCCGCCGCCACGCAGCCCGCCACTGCTGCGGTCGAGCATCCACTGCGCCACCGGGCTCAGTGGAACAGTTCCGACAGCGGATCCCGGTAGCTCCGCGAGTACATCAGGCCTGTCCTGCTCAAGGTGCGCCGACTCGGCAAGCGCGGCGACGGATTTGTGGTCGAAAACATCTCGGGGTGAGACGATCACACCCGCATCGCGAGCGCGGGCCACCAATTGGATGGACATGATGCTGTCTCCGCCGAGCTCGAAGAAGGAATCGTGCACTCCTACCGCGTCGAGACCGAGAACCTGCGCGAACAGAGCGGCAAGAAGATTCTCGGTTTCCGTTCGCGGTGTCCGGTCGGGTGTGGCCGTGGACGAGAAATCGGGTGCGGGAAGCGCTGCGCGGTCCAGTTTTCCGTGAACCGTCAGCGGAAGTGCGTCGAGCACCACCACCGCCGCCGGCACCATGTACGACGGCAGGCGCTTGCCTGCATGGGCGAGGACGTCTCGCGGATCGACACTCGCTCCGCGATCGGGAACCACGTAGCCGATCAACCGATCCCTGCCGTCGCCGTTCCAGACGGCCGTCACCGCCTGGGCCACGCGCGGGTGCGTCTGCAGTGCCACCTCGACTTCCCCGAGTTCGATGCGGAACCCACGGACTTTGACTTGGGCATCGGTGCGCCCGAGATACTCCAGCCGTCGGTCGGGCGTCCACCGCACGCGATCGCCCGTGCGATAGATCCGCGTTCCCGGCGCACCGAAGGGATCTGCGACAAACTGCGTGGCGGTCAACGGGTATCGCCGGTGATAGCCGCGAGCGAGAGCCGGCCCGGCAAGATACAACTCCCCCGCGACACCTACCGGTACCGCTCGCAGACGCGAGTCCAGCACTACCTCGCTGAATCCGCGAGTAGGTGTGCCGATAGTGACCGGGTCGTTCGGAGCCAGTGCCGCACTGATGCTCGACACGACAGTTGCCTCGGTAGGACCGTAGGCGTTGAACATCTTTCTGCCCGGAGCCCAGCGGGCCACCAATTCCGGCGGACACGCTTCCCCACCTGTCACGACACAACCGACAGTGGTGAGACCGTCTGGGTCGACGGACGTTAAGGCCGCCGGAGTCACAAAACAATGGGTGACGCGCTCGCGCTCCAGTAACGCCGCCAGTTCCGACCCGCCGTAGACGGTCGGTGGCACGATCACCATCGTGGCTCCAGCACCAACGGCCATCACGAGCTCGAGAACCGACGCGTCGAAACTCGGCGAAGCGAAGTGCAGAGTTCTGGATCGGGTCGTGGCGGCGAAGGTCTCACGCTCCTGGAGCGCGAAGTCGCTCAACCCGCGATGTGTGACCGTCACGCCCTTGGGTGTTCCTGTCGACCCCGACGTGTAGATCAGATAGACCGGATTGTCGATGCGAATCGGTGCCTTCCGATCCGCGTCGGTGACTTTCGATGGCGAGTACGCCCGCAGCCGTTCCTCGAAACCGGCATCGTCGAGGACCAGCCACGGCACGAGGCCGGACAATGCCGCGTTGTGAGCTCGAGACGTTATCCCCCACCCTGCACCGGAGTCGCCCAGCATGTGCTCGATACGAGCAGCAGGATGTCCCGGGTCCACGGGAAGGAATGCCGCACCTGTCTTGGCAATGGACCACACCGCCAGAACGGACTCGATGGAGCGTGGGAGACACAACGCCACCACCGATTCGGGACCCACTCCGGATTCGATCAGCATGCGGGCCAATCGGTTCGACTGCGCGTCGAGTTCGAGATAGGTCACTTCACGTTCCTCGAACACCAGCGCAACGGCGCCGGGATCCTGGGCAGTCGCCATATCTGTTGCTGCAGTCAGCAAATCCGGAAGGGTCTGAACAGCGGCGGAAATCTCACCTCGCACGGGTACCAGTTCGGCTGACTCATAGGCGTCGAGGATCTCGATATCTCCGATCCGTGATTGCGGATCCTTGATAACGCGCTCGAGAATCCGTTGCAGGCGGTCGGCGAAGCCCGCTACCGTTTCCTCGTCGAAAATATCTGTGGCATATCCGAATTCGGCGCGAAGACCGTCCGATTCGCCGGCTGCGCCGGCGTTCTGCGTCACCGTCAACTGAAGATCGAAGTTGATGGTGTCGATCTCGACGCCCACGTCGGTCACCTGCAGGTCGGGGAGTTCGAGTGCAGGCCGTTCGATGTCTTGGAACTCCAACATGACTTGAAACAGGGGCGAGTACGCCGTCGAACGTGAAGGATTCACGATCTCGACGACTCTTTCGAACGGCACGTCCGCGTGAATGAAGGCGCTCAGATCTACGTTTCGGACCTGGTCGAGGAAGTCTCCGAAAGTTGCGCCGCGGTCCACTGCAGTGCGCAACACCAACGTGTTGACGAACATGCCCACCAGGTCGTCGAGTTCGCGCTCCCCACGCCCGGCGATGGGAGTTCCGACGGCTACGTCGTCCTCATCACTGAGCCTCGCCAGCAGCACTGCCAAGGCTGCGTGCACAACCATGAAGACCGTGGCGTTGTGTTTGCGCGACAGGGCAACCACACCGGCATGCACCTTCGGACCGAACACGAACCTGATCCGTCCGCGTCGAAGCGAACGCACATCAACACGCGGTCGATCGGTCGGAATGTCGAGAACCTCCGGTGCGCCCGCAAGATTCTCGGCCCAATAGCCGAGCTGTTTCGAGATCAGAGACCGAGAGTCCGATTCCGAGCCCAACCAACCACGTTGCCACAACGCGTAGTCGGCATACTGGATCCCGAGCGGCGCCCACTGCGGTGCCTCACCGTTCACACGGGAGGTGTATGCGCTCATGAGATCTCGGGCCAGCGGTACCGTGGAGAATCCGTCGGCGGCGATGTGGTGAATCACGATCACCAGGACATGCGAGTGGACCTGGTCGTCTCGCCGCAACAAGGTGGCGCGCATCGGGACCTGCTGCATGACGTCGAAACCATCCGAAACGATCTGCCGGCAACGCTCGCGCAGCTCTTCCTCTCCCTGCACAAGTATCGGTGCAAGATCCGATACCACCTGTGAGGTGGACATGATCACTTGACGCGGGCCGTCGTCAGTGAGAGGAAAAACAGTGCGCAAGGACTCGTGCCGCTCGACGACGTCGACAAATGCCGCGTGAAGTGCACTCAGATTCACTGTGCCGTCGAGCCTCAACGCGCACGCGACGTTGTAGGCGGCGGACTCGGGGTCGAACTGATTCGCAAACCACATTCGCTCCTGCGCCGGCGAAAGTGGGATATCCGTCGTCGTACCCCGCGGCCTCAACGCCGGCTTGGCCCCCTCTCCTCCGCGACACTGCGCCAACTCGGCCAGCGCTGCAACGGTAGAAGCATCGAAGACGTCGCGAATGTTGATCCGTTCGCCGAGAACAGAATTCACTCGCGCAACCAGCCTGGCCGCACTGAGAGAGTTCCCACCCAGGGCAAAAAAGTCGTCGTTCACGCCCACCGTCGACGTTCCCAGCAGATCATCGAAGATTGCGGCAACCGTCTCCTCGACCGGCGTTCGCGGCGCAACAAACTGCAGCGGTTGAGGTTCGAAGTTGACGTCCGGGAGGGCTTTACGGTCCAACTTCCCATGCACCGTCACCGGAAACTCCCCCAACACCACCACCACCGACGGCACCATGAACCCCGGAAGAGACCTCCGCACCCCCTCCAACACCACCACCTCATCGACCACCACCCCCACCTCACCCACCACAAACCCCACCAAAAAATCCCCACCCACACCCGACCGCAACACCACCACCGCACCAGCCACCCCCACCTGAGCAGCCAACACCGCCTCCACCTCACCCAACTCCACCCGCTGCCCCCGCACCTTCACCTGAAAATCCGTGCGCCCCACAAACTCCAACACCCCACCACACCCCCACCGCACCACATCACCCGTCCGATACACCCGAGCACCCACCACCCCCGACACCGGATCCGCCACAAACCGACCCACCGTCAAATCCACACGACCCTCATACCCCCGAGCCACCTGCACCCCACCCACATACAACTCCCCCACCACACCCACCGGAACCGGCCGCAACCGCGAATCCAACACCAACACCCGCGTATTCCACACCGGCCGACCAATCGGAACACCCACCCCCACAACACCCTCCACCACATGAAACGTCACATCCACCGACGCCTCCGTCGGCCCGTACAAATTCACCAACTCCGCACCACACACCCCCGCAAACCGCCCCGCCAACACCGACGACAACCCCTCACCCGACACAAACACCCGACGCAAACCCGAACACCCCACCCCCAACTCCCCCACGCTCAACTCCCCCACGAACACCTCCAACATCGACGGCACAAAATGCACCACCGACACCCCCCACCGCTCGATCACACCCACCAAATACACCGGATCACGATGCCCACCCGGATCCGCCACCACCAACCGCGCACCCACCATCAACGGCCAAAACAACTCCCACACCGACACATCGAACGACACCGGCGTCTTCTGCAACACCACATCCCCCACACCCAACGGAAACTCCCCCTGCATCCACAACAACCGATTCACCACCCCCGCATGCGACACCACCACCCCCTTCGGACGACCCGTCGACCCCGACGTGAACATCACATACACCGCATGCTCAGGCAACAACACCCCCAACCGATCCCCCACCCCCACCGGACCACCCGAAAACCCCGAAACATCAACACAACCCACATCAACAAACCCCACCCCCACCGGCAAACACCCACCATCACCAACCCGCGACAACACCACCACCGGATCCACCACACCCACCACAAACCCCACCCGCTCCACCGGCGCACCCACATCCACCGGAACAAACACCCCACCAGCCCGCACCACCGCAAACACCGCCACCAACAACTCCACCGACCGCGACAACGCCACACACACCCGCGACTCCGGACCCACCCCCAACGAAATCAACAACCGCGCAAAACGATTCACCCGAACATCGAACTCACCCCACGACAACACCACCCCACCACACACCAACCCCCCACCACCCACACCAGCAAACCGCCCATCCAACACATCCACCAACGTCAAACCCCCCACCACAACCCCCACACCGTCCCAACCACCCACCACCAACCCACGCTCGGGCGCGCCCAAAATTTCCGTATCCCCTACTGGCACTGTCGGATCCGACACGACCGACCGGAGGAGGCGGACGAAACGCTCGCCGAACTCTGCGACTGTGGTGCGCTCGAAGATATCGGAGGCATAGGTGAAGGCGGCATCGAAACCCATGGGGACGCCGTCTTTGCCACGCTGCTCGGAGAGCGACAGTTGCAAGTCGAATTTGGCGACACCGACGTCGACTGGAACAACATCGACACCCAGTCCGGGTAGTTCGAGGTGGGGATCTGCGGTGTTCTGGAATTCCAACAGAACCTGGAAGAGCGGTGAGCGAGATGACGAACGCTCCGGCGCAACTGCATCGACGACTCGCTCGAACGGCACCTCGGCTTGCCCGAACGCTGCCAGATCGACTTCGCGAGTTCGTGAAAGGATCTCCTCGAAAGTCGCGGCGGTGTCAACGGTGATTCGCAGGACGACCGTGTTGACGAACATCCCGACCAGATCGTCGAGGACTTGCTCGGCGCGCCCTCCTACCGGAGTCCCGATCGCTATGTCCGGCGAGGCGCTCAGCCGTGCCAACAGAACCGCCAGCACTGCGTGCATCACCATGAACGGTGTCGTGTTGTGATTCCGAGCGAGTTCGAGGAGTTCACTGTGCACGTCCGCGGGCACCGAGAATCGGACCGATTCACCGCGCATGGATCGTTCCGCCGGTCTCGGTCGATCCAGCGGAAGGTCGATCACATCAGGGAGACCGGCCAGGGTGGACGTCCAGTAGTCCAACTGCTTCGCCTCGAGAGTGTCCGGATCGTCGTCACTGCCGAGCAGTTCGATCTGCCATTGGCTGTAGTCGGCGTACTGCACAGGCAAAGGCGACCAGTCCGGTGCCCGTTTCGCAGCCCGCGCCGCGTAGGCGCGGGTCAGGTCGCGGGCCAGCGGCTCGAGGGATGCTCCGTCCGCCGAAATATGGTGAACCACCAGCGCAAGGACATGATCGTCCGGCGTGACCCGAAAAAGGGAGCCGCGCAGGGGCACGTTCGCGCTCACGTCGAACCCCTCGCGAGCGAGATCGGCGATGCGCCTGTCCAAGGCTTCCTCGTCCACGGATACTTCCCACGCGATCTTCGACGTCACGCGTTCCGAAGGCACTACTACCTGATGTGGGCCGTCGACCGACGCCGGGTAGACGGTACGGAGCGATTCATGCCGATCGACAACATCTCCCACCGCGCGCTGCATCGCAGCGACATCCAAGGCACCTGACAGTCGGACCACCATCGGAATGTTGTAGGCCGGGGACGACGTGTCAAACTGATTGACGAACCACAGGCGTCGTTGTGCCACAGACACCGGAATCTTGTCCCTGTACCAATGTGCCTGCAGGATTGGACGCTTCGAACGCGTGCGATCAACGCGGGATGACTTCGCATCCCGCACGTGACGGGCCAATGATTCGATAGTCGGTGCTTCGAACAAAGTCCGCACCCCGAAATCGATTTCTTCAACGACATTTACGCGAGCGATCAGCTTCGTGGCAATCAGTGAGTTCCCGCCCAGATCGAAGAAGTCGTCACCCGCACCCACCGTCTCGACGCCTAGAACATCGGCAAAAATCTCGGCGAGCACTAGTTCCTCAGCGCCCTCGGGCGGTCGAAAGTCGTCCGACCGAGCATCGAACCGAGGTGCAGGTAAGGCAGCGCGATCGACCTTTCCCGCCGGAGTTACCGGCAACTCGTCGAGTAGAACAAATGCCGCAGGAACCATGTACGACGGAACACGGCTCGCGACGTACCGCGTCAGCTCGGCCGTCGAGAGCGCACTTCCGCCGGCAGGCACGACGTACGTGGTGATCATCGCTGTCCCGGAGGGAGCCGCACGCGCCACGGTGACTGCATTCTCGACCTGCGGACACGACCGCACGACGCTGTCGATTTCCCCGAGTTCGATACGAAATCCGCGAACTTTCACCTGGAAGTCACTACGACCGACGTACTCGAGTCCACGGCCACGGCGCCACCGCACCAAATCCCCCGTTCGATACATCCGCTGCCCGGGGAGGCCGAAGGGGTCTGCCACGAATCGTTCTGCGGTCAACGCGTACTTCCGGTGATATCCACGTGCGAGCGCGTCTCCCGAGATGTACAGCTCGCCCACAACACCGTCGGGGACGGGGTGCAATCGCTGATCGAGCACGATCTCCTCGAAGCCGCGGAGCGGACCGCCCACTGTGATGTCCTCCGACGACACCATCGGCTCGCCGATGTTCGACATGACGGTGGTCTCGGTCGGCCCGTACGCATTGCACAGCCGTCGGCCGGGAGCCCAGCGCTGCACGAGATCCGGCGGACAGGCCTCACCACCGACCACCACTTCGCCGAAGTCCGAAAGGCCCTCGGGCGAAACTGTTCCGAGCGCCGCAGTAGTGACAAAACCATGCGTGACACGCTGGGATTCGAGGAAGTGAGACAACTCGTCACCGCCGTAGATCGTGCTCGGCGCAATCACCATGGTCGCTCCGGCACCGAAAGCCAGCAGGTATTCGAAAATCGAGGCGTCGAAACTCGGGGTCGAGAAGTGCAATGTTCGCGCATCCTGGGTCGCACCGAACCGCGAACGCTGTTCGGCAGCAAGCGCTTCCAGTCCACGATGCGAGACCGTCACCCCCTTGGGGAGTCCGGTGGACCCGGACGTGTAGATCACGTATGCGGGATTGTCGGGCCGGATCGGGTGCACCCGATCGACATCGGAGATGGAACGCACGGACAACCGTGCAAGTCGGCCACGGAACTCGGCGTCGTCGATCGCTGACCAGGGAACCGAATCCGGCAAGCGATGAAGTTCCGCGACGACCGTGAGTCCCAGTACGGCGCCGGAATCGGTCAGCATGAAGCGAACACGTTCATCCGGATAGGTCGGATCCACCGGCACGAATGCCGCGCCGGCTTTGCTCACGGCCAACATCGCGACAACCGATTCGATCGAACGCGTCATACCCAGCGCCACAATGTTTTCCGGACCGATGCCGCGGTCGATCAATTCTCGGGCCAACTTCGACGAACGCTCGTCGAGTTCTCGATACGTCAACTCGGCATCGAGATACGACAGGGCCACGCCGTCGGGGTGTGTGCGCGCCGCACCGTCGAACAAATCGGCCAGGGTGCGATGCGAAGCGCGCGGGTCACTGCGTACAGGCCGTATCGCGGATCGCTCGACGTCGGACAAGATGTCGATGTCGCCGACCATGATTGCCGGATCCGCTGTGACGGATTCCAGGACGCGCGCGAACCGCAAACCGAGGCCACGTACCGTCTCGGCGTCGAACAGGTCGGTGGCAAACGCGAGCCTTACCGAGATTCCGGACGGCGTACCCACCTCGTCGAAAGTCTCGACTGCAGACACTCCGAGATCGAAGCGGCCGATGTCGCGAGGGTGCTCGTCAGCGCCGGTGACGGACTCGAACGTCACCTGTACAACCGGCGCATAGGCGGGTACATCCTCCACGTGCAATGGCTGAACCAACTGCTCGAGCCGTATCTCGCTGTGCGCCCGCGCATTACTGTGGACCTCGACGACGCTGTACAGGAGCGCCGTGAAAGTCGTCACCAGATCGACGCGACTCCGGATGGCGACGATGTTCGCGTCGGATCCCGCGGGCGTACCGATCACAACATCCGAAGCACCGGACAACCGGCTCACCAGGAGAGCAAAGCTCGCATGTAAGACCGCACGAGTGTCCGTCCCGAGATCACTCGCCATCGCCGTGATCCGCGCGTGGGTGTCGGCGGCGATCAGGACCTCAACCTGTGCACTGTCCAGCGATTGCGTTGCAGGCCTGGGTCGATCGAAGGGAAGTTGCAAAAGTTCGGGCGCCCCGGCGAGCTCATGTCTCCAATACTCGAGGTGCCGGACTTCGCGTTGTCGTCGCTCGCCCTCTCGGGCCGTCGGGCCGTGAATGTCTGCGAGTTCGGCACCGGAATCAGACGCGATCAACTCTTCCAGCAAGCCGACAAAGTTCCGGTAGTGCTCGCGTAAACCCGCCTCCTCGTATCGGATCGGGTTTGCCCGGAAGTCGACACGCAGCCTGTCGCCGCTCGGATACACGTTGACCAGAAGGTCTTCCACCGGCCCGGAGGTGATGATGTGATACTCCCCAACCACCTCGCCCAACTGCACCTCCTGGCGAAACAGCATGACGTTGACCATGGGCCCGGCATATGAGTCTTCGCCTTCCAGACCGCTCGTCACGCCTGCGTCCCGACGGATGTCGTCGAGGCTGCAGCGCTGGTGCCGCAATGCACCCATGAGCTCATGTTGGACCTGGGCGAACAGTTCACCGACGGTGTCGACCGCTGCGACACGGATGAGCAGTGGCGTGACGTTCACCATCATGCCGCCCGAGTCCCGCAGCACCGCCGTAGTCCGTCCGGACATCGGAACATGAATCTGGACAGTCTCTTTCGCCGTCATCCGCGCGAGGTACAACGCGAGCGCAGCGATGACCGGGGCAGCGTGGTTCTCGGATTCGTAGAGAAGGGCACAACTTCGGTCCGAGATCAGTGTGCTTTCGAGTCGGCTCTCGGTTTGCGCGGGCCCAGAAGCCTCCGCCAGGCTGGATCCAGCGAGGGTGGTATTGCGCTCAGCCCAGTACTCCCGGTCGGCGGCGAATCGATCCGACATTCTGTACCGCTCGTCGATGTCGTACAGCGTGCGCAGTGTCGCGGCACGACTCGGCTGCGAGTCCTTTCTCGCCGCCGAGGCTGAGTACCGATGCGCAATGCGGTTCATCATGGTCATGGCGCCGAAACCGTCGAGCGCAACATGATGGATGCGGCTGTACCACAGATAGTGCGCGTCACCCACGCGCAGCACAGCGGTCGCGACGATTCCGTCGACTGCCAGGTCGAGCTGCGTCCGGCAATCTCGGCGCATCCACCCGAGGGCATCCTCGATCGGATCGGGGGACCCACGGAAGTCGACCAAACCGACCGAGATTTCGGCCTTCTCATCCACGTACTGCATCGGGTGACCGTCGATCTCGATCACTTTGAGCAAAGGAGATTGAAACTCGTATGCCACCGCTCGCGTTTCGCGATCCAGCAGTTCGACGTCGAGTTCGCCGCGCAGCTCCACGTAGTGCGCTATCAGAATCGGGACTTCGGGATCGAATTGCTGAGCGAACCAGGTTGCCCGTTGGGCGGCCGAGAGCGGAAAGAGCGTCTCACCAGAAGGGTCGGTCCGACTTACCTCGAAGGGTTTCACAGCGCCCCGCCCCGCATGATCTCCGCGGCCGCCGAGTGCATAGCCGCGTCCGAATCAACAGCGCGAAAGCAAGAGGCTGATCGCGCCTCTCAAGCAGTCGTACCCAGAATCGGCAAGCGCATGCACCGCCCCACCAGTCGATGTCACGTACGTATCGCTCATGTTTCGCGTGCCCGATATGTACTAAAAGTGTGAATGTGTCTCGTCACCTCGGTAATGTCCCACTCCGAGAAGACACATCCCCCGAGGGGAGCAGGCGCATGGACATCACCACCATTACCGACGTGATACGCCGACCACCGGATCGCCCAGGGGACGTGTGGCGTCCCGGCGACGCCTGGCTCGCGGGAGGAACGTGGCTGTTCTCAGCGGAACAACCCGACACCCGTCGACTCGTCGACCTCAACGCGCTCGGCTGGACATCACTGGAGGTCGGCGCGACTCATTTCGGTGTCGGGGCCACGTGCACCGTTGCCGAACTGTATGCGTTTGTCCCGCCGGACAATTGGCGTGCGAGTCCACTTATTCGCGTCAGCTGCGAGTACTTCCTCTCTTCCTTCAAGGTGTGGAATTCGGCAACCGTAGGCGGCAACATCTGTATGTCACTTCCAGCCGGACCGATGATCACCCTGGCAGTTGCACTCGAGGCTTCGTTCACACTATGGGCTACCGACGGAACAGTGAGGACCGTCGACGCGTGCGACTTCGTGACCGGTGACCACCAGAATGTCCTGGAGCCGGGCGAAGTCCTTCGGAGCATCGAGTTCCCGGTGCACTCACTCACCAAACGGCACGCCCACCGCCGCTTCAGTCTCACGCACCTCGGCCGTTCGACGATCTTCATGATCGCGACGCAGACTCCTGGCGCCGACGACTTTCACCTCACCATCACCGCCGGCACCACCCATCCGATCCGGCTGACGTTCGACACGATGCCGGACGAGCACTCTCTGCGACGAGCCGTCGACTCCATTTCGGCCGACAGTTGGTTCGACGATCCCAACGGAACCCCCGACCACCGCCTCCACCTCGCCCGCCACTACGCCGACGAGCTCCGAAACGAACTCACGGGGAGCCAGTCATGAGCTACACGGTGAACGACCGGCAGTTCCACGAGGAGCCGTTCCCGGGACAGTGTCTCCGGACGTTTCTTCGGCACCTCGGACACCACGGGGTGAAGAAGGGGTGCGACGGCGGGGACTGCGGGGCGTGCACAGTGTGGCTCGACGGAGCGCCGATACACAGCTGCATCACGCCCGCCTTTCGCGCCGACGGTCGCGCGGTAACCACGATCGAGGGACTCGGCACGCCCGAAGATCTCCATCCGATTCAGCAGCAGTTCCGGGATGCACCCGGCTTTCAGTGTGGGTTCTGCACCGCCGGGATGATCATGACCTCGGCGGCGCTCACCGACGCGCAGAAAGAAGACTTGCCGCGAGCGCTCAAGGGAAACCTGTGCCGCTGCACCGGTTACCGATCCATCGAAGACGCGGTCAACGGTGTCGGTGCTGTCGAAGTTGCCCTCCCGGGACAGGCCGTCGGAACCAGCGTCGGGGCGCCGGCGGCCACCGACGTGGTGACCGGCCGAGCCGAATACACTATGGACACCGCCATCGACGGCATGCTGCACCTGAAAGTGCTGCACTCGCCGCACGCACATGCACGCATCACCTCCATCGACACCACCGAGGCGCTCGCCGTCCCCGGTGTCCATCGCGTCTACACCTGGAAAGACGTGCCGCGCAAGCTCTTCACCACGGCAATACATACCGACCACCTTGTCGATCCGGACGACACCTACATTCTCGACAACGTCGTGCGGTTCGTGGGTCAGCGTGTAGTGGCCGTCCTCGCCGACTCCGTCGTCGCTGCGGAAGAAGGCCGTCGGAAGGTGAAGGTCGATTACGAGATCCTGCCTTCCGTGTTTGATCCGGAAGAGGCCATGGCCGACGGCGCTCCAGCCCTGCACGGATCCGACGATCCCTTTGTTCGAGATCCCGAGCACAACATCCTGCTCGAACTTCACGGTCATGTGGGCGACGTCGAGGCCGGGTTCGCCGAGGCCGACGTCATCCACGAAGGCACCTACTTCTCGCCGCGGGTTCAGCACGCGCACCTCGAGACGCACGGTTCGATCTCCTGGATGGAAGACGGACGCCTTCACGTTCGCACAAGTTCGCAGTCCCCCTCCATCGCCAAGGTCAAACTCGCACATCTCTTCGACCTCCGCCCGGATCAGCTACGCGTGTTCTGCAAACGCGTGGGCGGCGGGTTCGGAGGAAAACAGGAAGTGATCAGCGAGGATCTGGTGGCGCTCGCCACCCTCGACACCGGTCGTCCCGTCTGCCTCGAGTTCACCCGAGAAGAAGAGTTCACCACCGCGTCGCCGCGTCATCCGATGAAGCTCACGATCAAGCTCGGCGCCAAGTCGGACGGAACCCTCACAGCCTTTCAGTACCGAAACATCTCGAACACCGGTGCGTACGGAAACCACGGTGGAGAGACACTCTTTGCCGGCGGCGCGGCAGTATCGCTCTACCGCTGCGCCAACAAGAAGTTCGATGCGTATTCCGTGTACACCAACAATGTTCCGAGCGGCGCTCTACGTGGGTACGGGATGACGCAACCGGCCTTTGCCGTGGAATCGGCCATGACCGAATTGGCCATCGCGCTGGACATGGATCCGCTCGAACTGCGTCGACGCAATATCGTCCGACCGGGCGATTCGCTCGTCGCACTCGAAGACGGCCCAGACGACGTGATCTTCACCGAAGACGGACTGGGGCAATGCATAGATCTGATCGACGCCGCGTTGAAGCGCCAACCGGTTTCCTCGCTCGGAGACGATTGGCTGATCGGCACCGGTACCGCCAGTTCACTACACGAGACCGCGCCACCCACCGAGCACATTTCCGAGGCCTGGCTCACCCTCGGCGAAGACTGTGTATACGAACTTGCCATCGGCACAGTCGAATTCGGTGAGGGTACTTCTACCGCCCACGTGCAGATCGCCGCGAATCAGCTGGGCACAACACCGTCACGTGTACGAATCATTCAGTCGGACACCGACCGAACCGGTTTCGACACAGGCGCTTTCGCCAGCGCCGGCCTGTTTGTCGCTGGGAACGCGGTACTTCGCGCGTCGAATGCGCTCCGCGATCGCCTACTTGCCTTCGCCGCGCACCACACCGGCGTGTCGATTGACCAGTGCTCGATGGACGACGACAAGATCGTCTGCGGTAGTACTCGATTAACACTGCAAGAGATACTCGAGGCCGCACGCCCGCGCGGGATCCGATTCACCGAGGCGCGGAAGGCATACGGATCTCCGCGCAGCGTGGTGTCCAACACTCATGGCTTCCGGATTGCCGTCCATCGCGTCACAGGCGAGATCCGCATTCTCTACAGCGTCCAAGCCACCGACGCTGGGGTGATCATCAATCCAGCGCAGGTGCGGGGACAGATCGAAGGTGGCGTCGCCCAGGGCATCGGCTTCGCACTCACCGAGAACTTCCACGTAGACGCAAACGGCGCGATGATGAACCCGAATCTACGTAACTACCGGATCCCGACATATGCAGATATCCCACGCACGGAGGTGATCCTCGTCGAGTCATCCGACTCCGTCGGCCCACTCCGCTCCAAGGGCATGGCGGAGTGCTGCATCAATCCGGTTGCCCCTGCATTGGCGAACGCACTGCAGGATGCAACCGGGTCACGATTCCGGTCACTACCGCTCACCCCGGAACGCATCTACTCAGGCCTGAACCGATGACCGCGAACACGTCGGCGGACAGCGCCGCGACGGTCATCATCGGCCAGCGAGTGCGTGCCGGACTGGAGAAAGAATTCGAGGTCTGGCAGAAAGATCTCAACCGGGCGGCCGCAGATTATGCAGGCTTCCTCGGGGCAGAAATCGCTGCTCCGACGCCCACCCAACCTGATTGGGTGATCGTGTACCGATTCGACTCCATCGCTCATGTTCAGGCGTGGATCAACAGCGCGACGAGGCAGAACTACCTCGACAGCGGTCGTCAGTTCTTCGACGGCCCGGCCACGCAGCAGGTAGTGAGCGGCGGGATCAGGCCTCCGGACCCACTGCTGACTGTCGTAGTGACGCACCGAGTAGGTGACGACAGCATCGACGAGTTCCTTGCCTGGCAGGATCGCCTTCGGGAGGTGGAGAGTGCTTTCGACGGATTCCGCGGCACCGAACTGTTTCGCCCAGTCGACGGTGTGCAGGATGAGTGGACCCTGCTGTATCGCTTCGACAATGCTGCCCATCTCGACACGTGGCTGACTTCCCCTGAGCGACAACAACTTCTCGCCGAGGGTCGCAAGTTCCACGACTTCGAACTGCGAACCGTGGACAATTCGTTCGGCAGTTGGTTCGCCTTCGACGAGAACGGAAACGAGGCCCCTCCACCTTCGGAGACAAAAACCTCGATCGCGGTCTGGGTCGGTCTCTACCCGACTGTCGTCTTGCTTACTTTGGCGCTGTCACCGCTGAAGCTGCCACTCTGGCTCGGATTGTTGATCGGCAACCTGTTGTCGAGCTTCATCATGAGTTTCTTCACGATGCCGTACTACGTGAATCGGCTCCTGCACCGTTGGCTGCGTCCACCTCCGGGGATTCCTGTCGCAAAAACCAACGCACAAGGGGTGGCAATCGTCGCCACTGTGACGTTGTTCTGGGTTGTCGTCTTCTACCTCGTGACTACTCAGTTCTGGTCGCTGCCCTGAACTCTCCGGAACACGAAATGCCAGCGCATGTAACGGGGCATGATTCTTCCCCGGTGCATACGCTGGCATTTTCAGTTTTGGCCGTTCAGGCGGCCGTCGGTGGGCCGTTTCCGCCGATCGGCTGTTGATACGGATCAACCGACATCGGTGGATAGAACACGGTTTTTCGGTCGGGTCCGATCTCCACCCTCCATTCGGTGTGGTGCAGCGTCCGGTGGTGATGACCGCACAACAAGATCAGATTGTCGAGATCTGTTGGGCCACCATCGTTCCAGTGAACAATATGGTGGGCATCGCACCACCCCGACGGTGTCCCGCACCCCGGAAACGCACACCCGCCATCCCGAACCGCCAACGCCCGCCGCTGCGGCACCGTCGCCGTTCTCGCTTCCTTACCGCAGTCGAGCGGAACACCATTCTCATCCAACAAAATCCGCGTGACCGTGCAATCGCAGGCCAACATCCGCGCAGTATCGATACTGATCGGACCCACCCAATCCGCCCACGCAAACCCGAGTTCCTCCGTCGACGGCAGTAGATCCTTCAATGCTTTGAGGTCGGTCATGTCTTTTGCACTGGCGGTGACTGTGATGTGCGGTTTCACTCCGCCCTCGATCGGACCCAGCCCCGCCCGCTCGTACCGCCGCAACAATTCGCAAAACCCGTCCGCCCGTCGTAGCGCCGGCGTACGGGTGTCCTTCACGCCGTCTTTCTCCGGCGTCGGCGCAGACAGGCTCGACAACAACGTGATCAGACGGGCCCCGTTCACCGCATCCAGATCGCCCTTCACGGTCACCCGTCCGTACAACCCTTTCGAGGCGTAGAACTCGTTACGTTCGGAATCCTCGCCGACCGGGACGCCGTCTTCGCGTTTTCCGTACTGCTTCTCGATCCGCCGGATCGCCGCCCGCACCGCATCACAATCGGCGATGTTCTTCGATGCCAACCCGAGCAAGATTCCGCGGGCCTTGTCCACGTCCGCCGGCGTCATGTTCTTGGGTGGATGCTGACAAAACGACGCCACCTGACGGGCTTTCAACGCATCCACATCGCCGCGATGGAATGCATCCGCGACAACAGGTTCGAGCATCAACAACCGCGCCAGACTGACCAACAGGCTGCACTCACCGATCTCCAAATTCGTCGAACCATGCAACCACTGCGCGATCGCCCGAAAACCCTTCCCGACCACAGTCTCCCGGGAAAACATCTCCACGATCAGCAACACCATCCGCGACTGCAACTCGTGCCGGACGCGCACCAGATCCAGAACCTCACTCTTGAGGTCCTCGCCATCCAGCTGCCACGCATCCCGACTGTCCATACCGAAAGTTTAATCGAACACACTTTCGATAACCAGAGACAAAACGGACAACTTCGAGAACAGGAAGGCTCGAGACCCGTTGATATGAAACTACTTTCAGTAACTCTCAAAACCGGATCATCGGCCACCGAGCGGCAGAACTCCCCCGCCGACAGGATAGGGCGGCAGCGTTCCCACAAGCGTCGGTGTCAATGTGGTCGCAGACGGATCGGCGCGACCGAGAGTGAGTTTCCGAACTTCGGCACCCGTTCCGTTGCTGCCACTTACGAGGAGGTCCGCGCCGCTGGTCGTGCTCGTCGTGGCCACTCCGACACCCGAACCTGGACCGGTGAACGGGTCGAAAGCTGCAACCTCCCGAAACGCCACGTCCGGCGAATGGTGATCTGGACTCTCGAGGTACATCTCGGGTGCACCGTCGAGCCTGGATCCACTCGAAAAGACGCGGATTGATCCTTCTCCTCCGAGCATGCCTGCCACTATCGACTTTGCGCCGCCCTCGGCGCCCGCCACCCAACCCGTCGACAGAGACACCCCGTCGCGGTAGCCCTGATCGAATGCCAAGAACTGCGACGTCATTACAGGACCAGCCGTATGACCTGCGTGTTCATCGGAGTCGCCCTGCGCAGCCGCCGTCGGTTCGTACAGGTCGTAGCGGAACGTCTTGATCAACGGCTCCTCGCCCGCGCCGGGTGCTGTCACGATGCTCGCTCGACCGGAGTGACTGTCAACCATTCCGGTTGCGAACGTGACTCCGATACTCGATCCCGGGTACGGCGAGAACGAACCGAATTCTGCGGGTGCGGACCTCTTGTCCGCCGGAAGGTCGGTAGAGTAGATCTTGACCTGCGACTCCATCCCCGGGCCTGATGCAACGATGATGTTGTCTGCCAGTGCATTTCCGTCGATGTCGACACCGCCGACGTTCACTCCACCGCGGAAACCCACATCGAAGGGGGCGAATCTTGCCAACTCGTCGGTGAACGGCACGCCGCCGACTGCGTTGTACGCCACCACTTCCGGAGCCGAGCCTGCTCCTGTTCCAGTGACCAGATCAAGCACCATGTCTCCATTCACGTCCGCCATCGCAACACTCGGCGTGCCTTCGAACGACGGGAAGGGCGTCACAGCAGTGATCAGTTTGTCGCCGTTGGCATCGAATATCTGCACCTTGGCGGGCACGCCGGCCGAACCAGGTATCGCGACGGCATATGTCGATACCTCGGGAATCACGTTGACAGTCGCCATCAAACCGTTGTCCTCGTGATTGAGTCGGTGGCAGTGAATCACAAAGGTTCCGGTGTACTCGGTGAACTTCGTCCGCAACGTCACCGATGCTGGTTCCAGCGCATTCTCGTTCTCGTCCGTCACCGGCGCCGGCACGTTCACGTTGTCGATTCCCCAGGGCTGAACGCCCGTCGTGGTACCTGCGACGGGATCCACAACTTCCGTTACCTGGAAGTCGTTGACGTGAATATGCATCGGGTGTTCGTCGTTGTTGAGGTTCGTGATCTTCCATTCCTCAACGGAATTCAGTCGCGGTTGAATCAGCGGAATGTTGGGGAACGTGTTGTCGGCGAATTCGTAGGTGAAGGCCTTCGGATCGCTGTTGCTGGCCTTCTCGTTTCCGAACCCACCGGACACTGTGAGATTGCGGGTCACGTCGGGCGTCATCGCTGCGGTATCCACGAACGAGGTGTAGGTATCGAGCTTCTGTCCGAACTCGAAGGGAGTCGTCTTTCCTTCACCCTCGTCTGGCGTCGCACGGATCAACTGCTGAGTCGGGAACGTGAAGAATCCGTCCGCGTAACTGATCACCGACGGGTCGACGGTGACGGTTCCGAGTTCGGCGGGCGGATTGTCGGTACCGTTGTTGGTGTAGAGAATGCCTGGATTGCTCACCGGCTTTGCACCTTCGAGCGGTGGCATCTCCAGCACCAGATCGCCGGACTCCGGCATCTTCACTGCGATTGCGTATCGCGAGGCCGGCGGAATCACCAGCCTGGTTCCGTCCCCGTCCACGGGTGGCCTGACCTCGTCGAACGGGTTTCCGTCCTGCCCTACGATGGCGAACTTCGGATGGGCGCCGGTTGCGGTTTCCGTCAACGTGACCGGCATGTAGGCAAAGTCGCTGATGTTGGCAAGCACCCAGATCTCGGTCTGCCCCGGCTTCAGTTTCAGCGACGGCTGGAACTGACCGTTCACGGTGTACTGCACATCGCGTTGGTTGTCCGGCAGTGAGGGATCGGCCGGTACAGTCGTCGATTCACCCACGAAGCTCTGCAGATTGCCTGGAACGAATTGATTCTGTCCACGATGATTGGCCGGGGACAACGGTCCGGTGTACCAGTTGGTGAAATACTGCGTGCCCTCGGTGGTGTCCGAGAAATTCACCGGAGCAAGGCTCGGACGGTACGTGCCGTCGGCTAGTTCCGTACCGGCGGGTGGCGTCAACGTACTGACGAATTGGGGCCAGTTCGCGTCGTTGAGCTGTCGGCCCTTTCCTTTTCGGTCGAATACGAAGTTGTACTGCAGTGCCATATCGCGAATCGGAACGTCGTTTGCCGTCACGACAGGCAGATTGCCGTCCGGCCGGCCGATTTCCAGTAGCCCGGCCAGGCCCATGTACGTCTGCTGGGCGGTGAGGGTGTGCCGGTGACTGTGATACCAGTACAGACCGTTCGGCATCGTCCCCGGAATCGCGTAGTCGTACACGTTTCCCTGGCCGGCGGGAATGTTGAGCAACACGTTGTCCGCATTGCCGTCCGGACTCACGTGCACTCCGTGCGTGTGCAGATTCAGCGGAGCCGACGTCAGCGCCGGCGGATAGATCGGCACGTCCCCGCCCGCCGGTGTGAATGCCGGATCGTAGAAGTCCTGGATCGTGAGATCCTGCAAATCGTTGTCGTAATGAATGATCAATCGCTCTCCGGGATTGACGCGGAGAGTCGGCGCCGGATAGACGTCACTCGCCGAGGTCGATCCGTCCGACGCCGTACCGCGGATGACCTCGTACCCGAAGAGCAGAAAATTCGACACGGGCGCCGAAGCGGTATCGAGCGGAATCACTCCCTGATGAGCGGACAAGCGCACCTCGAGAACACCATCTCGGCTACTCAGTTTCACCGGCTCCCGATAGTCGACGGCGGTTCCGCCAGAGCCGTAATTGCCGCCCACCTCGGGCGCCGATTCACCGGAGGTACACGCGGCCAACGCCATCGTCATGGACACCACTACTGCTGCGGCTAACGACTTTCCTCGCAGTGCGATCACTGGTTTCCCCGTTCCATGGTGGCGTGAGGTACGTCCGATCAGCGCTCACCAGCCTATCGAGAAAACATCGGCTGAACAGGATATTCACGACAAATCGCCCACCTAAGGCCTGCGTGAGTGCTGCACCTTGCAAGCAGTCTCAGCAAGCCGATCAGAAATCGAGAAGCACAGCCACGGGACCCGCAATTACGTTGAAACACATGAACACACCACAGAAGTCCACTTCCGACCACACGTCGCCAATCCACACATCAGCAGGGAGCGCCCAGATGACCACCGCGCAATCCGTGATCCTCGACGTTCCCGACCTCGCGGCAGCCGAAGCCTTCTACAACGCTCTCGGCGTCGGAGATCGAATCCAGCTACGCGAATCGAACGAACCGACAACAGGGTTTCGTGGGTACACCCTCTCGCTCGTCGTCTCCCAACCGAACATCGTCGACGCCTTCGTCGGCGCAGCACTCGCAGCCGGTGCCACCGCCTTGAAGCCTGTCAAGAAATCCCTCTGGGGATACGGCGGAGTCGTCCAGGCTCCAGACGGTTCCATCTGGAAGATCGCCACGTCGTCGAAGAAGAACGACGGGCCGGCCACCCGCACGATCGACAGCCTCGTGCTGCTGCTCGGCGCCGAAGACGTCAAGGCCAGCAAGCAGTTCTACCTCGACCGCGGACTCGAGGTGTCCAAGAGCTTCGGTCGCAAGTACGTCGAATTCACCAGTGCAGCAAACAATGTGACACTCGCACTGTATGGTCGCCGCGCTTTGGCAAAGGATGCCGGGGTTGCTCCGGAAGGCACCGGATCACACCGTCTGACCGTTGCCGGCGCGTCTGAAACCTTCACAGACCCAGACGGTTTCGCCTGGGAAGCCGCCTGCGCTTGACATCAAGCACAGATCACCGGGAAGGCGGCCGGTATCAGACTTCGGAGTTGGCCGCGTCATGCGCCGGGTACGCATGCACCAAGGCAGTAGCGAGTTTGGGCACCGCGTGAGTGAGCGAATGCTCGGCGCTGTGTGCAATCGCATGAGCTTCGGCAAGTGTTGCCCGGGGATCGATGTCGAGTTCTGCATCGGCATGCAGTCGGTGTCCGATCCACCGCATCTTCAGATCACGAACACCGAGGACTCCAGGTTCGTGCATCAATGCATGCTCTGCGTCGTCCACCAACTCAGGTTCGACGCCGTCCATCAACCTCCGGAAGACGTCTCGCGCTGCAGTCCTGAGCACCGCCACGATGGCAACGGTGATGACAAGGCCGATGATCGGATCTGCCAACGGGAAACCCAGCGCAACTCCCCCCGCCCCCAGAAGGACTGCGAGCGAAGTGAATCCGTCGGTCCGAGCATGCAATCCATCAGCCACCAGGGCCGCTGAACCGATTTGCCTGCCGACCCTGATCCGATACAACGCCACCAATTCGTTTCCGATGAAACCGATCAAACCTGCCGCCGCTACCCAACCGAGGTGCTCGATCTCGACCGGGTTGATCAATCGTCTCACCGCCTCGACACCGGCGATCACTGCCGACAGTGCGATCATGGCGAGTACGAACAGTCCGGCCAAATCCTCCGCACGCCCGAAACCATAGGTATAGCGCCTGGTCGCAGCGCGCCGACCGAGCGCGAAGGCAATCCAGAGTGGGACTGCCGTGAGCGCGTCGGAGAAGTTGTGAATGGTGTCCGCCAGCAGCGCCACCGAACCCGAGATCGCCACGATCGCGACCTGAGCAACTGCGGTGACTCCGAGCGCAACAAGACTGATCTTGACCGCCCGGATGCCGATTGCGCTCGATTCCAATGCGTCGTCGACACTGTCGGCAGCGTCGTGACTGTGCGGCGAGAACACTTCGCGGACTGCCGATCGAAATCCCCTCGGCCCGTGGACATGGCGGTGGCCGTGGCCGTGGCCGTGGGACGTCTTGGGTTCGTGCGTCACGACGCACCTTCTTCTTGATCGGTCCGATCGACGTTCGCCGAGCGCTCCGGGTGTATCTCCCGAAGTTCACCTTCACTACGGTGATGCCCCGGCAATCCGGGTCCGGCATGCTCCGCATTGAAGACCGCGTCCGTAACCAGTTGGCGCACATGGTCGTTCTCCAGGCGATAGAACACCGTCGTACCATCGCGGCGCGTTCGTACCAACCTTGCCATGCGCAATTTCGCCAGGTGCTGCGACACCGAGGGCGCCGGCTTGCCGACGCGTTCCGCCAGTTCGTTCACCGAGCACTCGCGGTCTACCAATGCCCACAAAACCTGCACACGGGTTGCGTCGGCCAGCATGCGGAACACCTCGACGACGAGGTCGACTTGATCATCGGGAAGCTTACGGCGACAAACACCACTATCTGCGTTCATACGTAGATAGTAGATCATGCTGGACGCCGAAGATGACCTCTCGTCGATTCACCAGTTGTGCAAAGCTTGGCGGCAGAGCCCTTCGCCACTCGCAGACCGGGAGACAACGATGAGTACCGACGATTGGAACGCAGGAATCATTGCGGAATTTCGGGAGAACGAGGGCAAGGTAGGTGGCCCCTTCGAAGGTGCGCCCATGGTGTTGGTCCACCACACAGGACGCAAATCCGGACGCGATTTCGTGAGTCCCATGATGTATCTGGCAGACGAGCAGGATCCGAAGACCATCTACGTTTTTGCATCCAAGGCCGGTGCCCCGACCAATCCCGACTGGTACTACAACCTCGTTGCCACCGACCAGGCAGAGGTCGAGATCGGCACCGAAACATACCCGGTCTCCGTCAGCGAAGTAACCGGCGAGAAGCGTGACCGCATCTACGACGAGCAGGCCAGTCGATACCCGGGATTTGCCGAATACGCGGAGAAGACCGCTGGGATCCGCACAATCCCGGTGGTAGCCCTGACTCGCGCGTAAATCCTGGTAGCACCTCCCAGTCGTTTCCATTCGGAAACGGCTGGGATCGTTTGTACGGAATCAGGTCGCTGAAGAGGCTTTGACCTCACCCTTCGCATGCCGTCCGAGCAGCACGTATCCTACCCAGGATCCGACAACCACTGTCGCCGCGAGCGCCTGTACAAGGCCTTCGATACTCGCCGGATAGAACACGCCGGTGATGTAGTGCGAGATGAATCCGGTGGACGGCAACTCCGCGATCCCGGCCATCCGGCGGGCCCAGTTCTCGAGATTGGTCAGCGGGCAGTCGTATCCGACCGCTATCGAACCGACTCCCCAGACGACTGCAAGAAGGTGGAAACCGATGGTACGACGCCACTTCCACGCCACGAATCCACCCAGCACCACATAGAGGACAAACCCGAAGTGAACGAACACCGTTACTACTTCGATGAGCCGATACACCATCGTCGTCTCCGCTCGTGGCGCGGAAGTCCCGCAACAACCAGACTAATCCGATGTTAGTCCTCGTAGAGGTGATCTACCCGGTGTATGCAGCGGTCGTGCGAGCCGCGGCGGCTGCAGCCGCATCCGGGTCGTCGCCCGATGCGATCGCAGCTTCGGCCCACAGTTCACTGCTTCCCGCGATGAATGCCTTGGCCTCGTCGCTCGCCGACCACTCGGGTGTCTCGAGTGGCGTCGCGATCCCCAGTTCCACGTGTCGAGCCAGCCCGAGCAGTCCCATGTCCCACCCGACGCCGACGGCACCTGGACCGTACTCGGCCCACCGATCCGGCTCCACGTCCGCGGCATGTTCGAAATCGAACAGCGTTGCACCACTGCCCTTTTCGGCGAGATTTACAGTCACATAGCTCACATCGCCGCCATATTCCCAGGTGATGCGAAGAGTTCGAGGAGCTTCGCACGCCAAAATCTCGCCGCCGGCGTTGCCCTCGAGCTGATAGTGGCCGCCGATCATGGCTTCTCCCGCGACCGGCATGAACCATTGGCGAATGCGGTCGAACTCGGTGATCGCCGCCCAGACCGTGCCTATTGGTGCCGCGAGAGTCCGCGACATGCGCAGCATGCGCGTTTTCCCCTCGTCTCCGCCGAACGGGCCCAGTTCTCGCGCCACCAACTGCAACGAATCAACTGCTTTGTCGACCATGAGACTCCTCGGTTCGAGCGAAACTTTCAGCTCAGTCGCTGCTGTAGATGTACCGCTACCTCTTCTCCAGCGGCGCTCTTGCCGATCGCCTTGCACAGCGCCACGCGCAGCGGAAGCCAGTGCGGTCCGTCACCGGAGGGCATCAGCGTCGCCTCGAAGGGATGCTCACCATCGAGGGTCCCGACCACCTTCACAGCGCGTCTGGTTCCCAGAATTTCCGCCGAGCCGGGCACGGCCAAGAACGTTGCGAACGCACCGTCTTTCTCGATGGGAGCGGTGAACGAGTAATCGAGCGGTTGTGGAGTCTTGTCAGTGGCCATCTCGCGTCACTGCTCAGCAGCGAGCAGGACGTCGGTGTCGAAACACGTGTGAGTGCCGGTGTGGCACGCGGCGCCCTCCTGATCGACGATCAGCAAGACGGAATCGCCGTCACAGTCGAGGCGCACCTCGTGCACGTACTGGGTGTGCCCGGAGGTCTCTCCCTTGACCCAGTACTGCTGCCGCGAGCGCGAATAGTACGTCCCCTTACGGGTTTCCAGTGTTCGCGCGAGCGCTTCGTCGTCCATCCACGCGACCATCAGCACATCACCGGTCGACTTCTCCTGCGCAACCGCGCTGAACAGTCCGGCGTCGTTTCGCTTCAGCTTCGCCGCGATTGCGGGATCAAGACTCATATGACGTTTATACCTTCCACCTGTGACTTCCGTGGAATTCCCCTGCACGGCCGCCCTAGAATGGAAGTTCCTTCGCTTCTCTCGCTCTGGAAGAAGATCCGACATGAACCATCAACGTCATGACGGTCCGCACCCGGAGTACATCTGCCATCTCGCGAACCTGAGTACCGATCGCGTCCGAACCCGCCACGTCGTTCTCGGCATCGGCCCAGGTGCTACCAGCAAGAATGTACTCAGCTACGCACTGACGCTTGCCGCCAAGGAGGATTCAGCCCTCCACGTCGTTCACTGCATCACGTCCGAGGACCTACCTGTCGAAACCGACTCACCAGAATTCGAAACGCGTCTGCACGACGAGATGGTGTCGCAACGCGAGCAGACAACCTCGGCACTTGCCTCGCACGCCGACACCTGGACGTACGACTGCACCTATGGAGACCCGGCCGGTGTCATTCTCGCAACCGCGGACAAATACGACGCATTTACCATCGTGATCGGATCTCCGCGAAAAGGCGCTGCCTCCGCGGTGAGCCGACTGATGCACATCTCGGTCACTTCCCGACTGAACCGGCAGAACCGTTATCCCGTGATATCGGTTCCGACCGGAGTCAGCTCGGCAAGATAGCCGAACGCGGGACAAGCCCGCCTAGATGATCGAATAGTCCTCGAGCGGAAAGCGTTTCGCTTCGACGAACGCATTCCGTGTAGACGTGGGCCGCAGAATCGCAGCCTCGCCGTGCTGATTGAAGTAATAGCTTCGTGCAGTCTGGCAACTACCGCCGTAGAAGACGGAGTCCGCCAGGTTCTCGGTCATCCGGTCGAGGAACTCGGCGTTGGCAGTTTCGGTGACCTCGAATGTTTCCGCGCCGCGCCGTTTCACCTCGCCGAACAGTCGATCCATGTGCTGCATCTGGGATTCGATCGTCGTGAAGTAGGACAACCCGCTGTACGAGTACGGGCTGGCGAGCGTGAGGAAATTGGGGAAATACGGAACCGCGACCCCTTCGTAGGCCTGGAAACGGTTGTCGCGCCACCACTTACCGAGGTTTCGTCCCTCTCGACCGATAACCTCGATGGCTGGAAAATTCACATCCCAGAGGTTGAATCCCGTTGCCAGCACCAAGGTGTCGATCTCGGTCTTGCGACCGTCGGCGGTGACGATTCCGTCGGCAGCGATGTGGTCGATCGGCGTCGTTTCGAGATGCACGTTGTCCTTGGTGAACGTACGGAAGTAGCTGTTGGAAAATGTGGGACGCTTGCACCCGAAGTCGTAGTCCGGTGTGAGTTGTTTGCGAAGGCTGGCGTCGCTGACCTGGGACCGCAGAAACGCACGTGATGCGGCCGCCGCACCCTTGTTCAACAGTTTGACCTGCTTGTAGTGCAGGACCGCGCTGACCATGATCATTTCTAGGATCGACGAACTGACAGCGCGCGCGATTCGCTGGGTGAGCGGAATACGCGAGAACAGCTTCTGCACTGCATTCGGAATGGGGACGTCGATCTTGGGAACCACCCAGATCGGCGTGCGCTGGTAGACGGTCAACTCTGCGGCCTGACGCGCCACCTCGGGGATCAACTGCACAGCGGTGGCGCCGGTTCCGATGATTGCGGTCTTGGTGCCGGACAGATCGTAGGAATCGTCCCAGGCCGTGGTGTGGATGATCTTGCCGGCGAAGTCGTCGATACCGGAGATGTCGGGCCGATGCGGTTGCGAGAGGAAACCCGTCGCAGTCAGGAGGTACTTGGCAGTGATGTCCGGCGCGCCTTCGACGGATACGACCCAGTGCGAGGAATCCTCGTCCCAGCGGGCTCCGTTGACCACGGCACCGAACGTCATGTGCTTCCGCAGATCGTACTTGTCCGCGACGTGGTCGGCGTACTTCTTCAGTTCCGCGCCCGGTGCGAAAAGCCTGGACCAGTTCGGATTGGGCTCGAACGAATACGAGTAGGTGACCGACGCGATGTCGACAGCCAGACCGGGATAGCGGTTGACGTGCCAGGTTCCACCCAGATCGTCCTCGCGCTCGAGGATCGCCAGGTTGTTCAGGCCCAGCCGCTTGAGTTGAATGGCCGCACCCATTCCGCCGAAGCCCGCCCCCACTACTACTGCGTCGTACTGCACTGCCATCGGAGAATCCCTCTCGTGAACTGCACATCAGAAAAACTGCACATCAGAAACTGACACGTCATTCCGTTATTGAGAACGGTATCATTCCTGATGTGACGAAGGCCATGACCAGAGCGGAACGAAAAAAGGCGGAATTGCGCCGCGAGATCATCGACGCATCATTCGAGTGCTTCGCCCAGCGCGGCTATCACGCAACCGGAATTGCCGACATCGCAACAACTCTCGGAATCGGCCACGGGACCTTCTACCGGTACTTCGAGAACAAGCGCGACATCATCGATCACGTCATCGACGACCTCGTCGCAAAGATCATCAGCGCACTGGCCACCGAGAATGCTCCCGACGCCGCCAGCACACTGGACGAGTACCGCGCCCAAGTGGGACGGATCGCCGAGGCGCTCCCCCGCATCTTCTTCGACGACCCCCGCATCCCGCGGGTTCTGCTGTTCGAGACGACGGGCGTCGACGCCGATCTGACGGGCCGGATGCTCGATCTACTCGACCAGTCGGCATCGTTGACCGCGGCGTACCTGCACCACGGAGTCGAATGCGGCTATCTACGCGCCGACCTCGATGTCGACAACACTGCCCACGCCGTCAACGGCATGATGCTGGCAAGTGCGATTCAAGGATTGCGAGCCGGTTCGTCCGTCGACTGCACGGCGTTGAACCAAGCCATCAGCCGCCTCATGTTCGACGGAATCCGCGCCGAGAACGCCTAGCGAACGACGATTCCCTCGGCACGCATCGCATCCTTGACCTCCGGGATGCTCAGATCGCCGAAGTGGAAGACACTTGCTGCGAGAACTGCGTCTGCGCCCGCTTCGACAGCCGGGGCAAAGTGCTCGACCAGGCCGGCACCGCCACTGGCGATCACCGGTACGTGGACTGCCGCCCGGACAGCGCGGATCATCAGAAGGTCGAAGCCCGCTTTGGTGCCGTCGGCATCCATCGAGTTGAGCAGGATCTCCCCCACTCCCAACTCTGCACCACGCTCGGCCCACTCGACAGCGTCGATCCCGGTGCCGCGCTTGCCCCCGTGCGTCGTGACCTCCCACCCCGACGGTGTGTCCGGCTGCCCCTGGGGAACGGTGCGGGCATCGACCGAGAGGACGATGCACTGCGAGCCGAAACGCTCACTCAGTTCCTTCAGCAGTTCCGGGCGCGCAATCGCCGCGGTGTTCACGCTGACCTTGTCGGCACCGGCACGCAGCAGACGATCGACATCCGCGACCGTGCGCACTCCACCGCCGACGGTCAGAGGAATGAAAACCTGCTCGGCAGTGCGACTTACGACGTCGAGCATCGTGCCGCGATCCGACGTGGAGGCGGTCACGTCCAGGAAGGTCAGTTCGTCGGCGCCCTGAGCGTCGTACGCTGCCGCGAGTTCCACCGGATCTCCGGCGTCGCGAAGATTCTCGAAATTGACACCCTTGACCACTCGCCCGGCGTCGACGTCGAGGCACGGAATCACACGAACTGCGAGGGTCATGACTGTGGTCCTCCTGAGGACGAAGCGCGCGGATCACCGAGCGCGTTGAGGATATCGAGAATCTCACCGTGGATGCCCGGAGCGGCAGCGAGCACCGACTCCGATTCTACGGTCCACGGGCGGCCGGCCAGGTCGGTGACCACCCCGCCCGCACCGCGAACGAGCGCGACCCCGGCCGCGTTGTCCCACGCGTTGCGGCCGTAGACGATCGCACCGCCCAGGATGCCGGCCGCGGTGAAGGCCAGATCGACTCCGGTTGAACCGTGTATCCGGATCCGCGAGGACACCTTGCTGATCTCGGCGAGGAGGTCGAGACGGAAACTGCCGGGGATCCGCCCTCGACTGTTGACGTTGAGCGCACCCAAGCCGACGATCGACGACGCCAGATCGGTTGGCTCCAGCGGCGGTACGGCGATTCCATTGACCAACAACGGACCGCCGGCGCGAGTCGCGTACGTGTGACCGATCAATGGAAGCCAGGTCAATCCGAGCACCGGGACACCGTCGTCGAGAAGCGCCAACAACGTTCCGGCAGTGGGCAATCCGGCCGAGTAGTTGAAAGTACCGTCAACGGGGTCGAGAACCCAGACGAGCCCGGAACCGACGTCGGGACCGCCGAATTCCTCGCCGTGCACCTCGATGCCGGTCTGCTCGAACAACTCCGCGGTCAACCGCTTCTCGAGCGCAAGATCGACCTCGGTGGCAAAATCACCCCAGCCCTTGCGGACCGCACTCGGGGCGCCGACACCGGAGACGAACTGATCGTGGACGCCGTCGAGAAGCCGACCCGCAATCGCGAGAAGTTCGTCGAGGTCACGCGTCGGAGTCATCTGGAAAATCTATCCGGAAACTGCTGCCAGTGCTTCGGGGAGAGTGAAGCGACCGGCATACAATGCCTTGCCCACGATCGCGCCCTCGACACCCTGATCAACCAGGCTGGAAATGGCGAGTAGATCCTCGATGGTCGACACACCACCGGAGGCGACGACGTGCGCGTCGGTGACCGCGCAGACCTGGCTGAGAAGTTCGAGATTGGGACCGGTGAGTGTGCCGTCCTTGGAGACGTCGGTGACGACGTAACGAGTGCAGCCGTCACGGTCCAGACGCGCGAGGGTCTCCCACAGATCGCCGCCGTCGGTGACCCAGCCGCGACCACGGGTGCGGTACTGACCGTCGACGAGACGAACATCGAGGCCGACAGCGATCTTGTCGCCGTACTTGGCCAATGCACGCGCACACCACTCGGGATCCTCGATAGCGGCAGTACCGAGATTCACGCGAGCACAGCCGGTGGCCAGTGCGGCTTCCAGGGAAGCGTCGTCGCGGATTCCACCGGACAGTTCCACCTTGACCGTCAGGTCGCCGATGACGCCGGCCAACAGTTCACTGTTGGACCCACGCCCGAAAGCAGCGTCGAGGTCGACAAGATGCACCCATTCGGCACCGTCGTTCTGCCACGCAAGAGCAGCGTCGCGGGGCGACCCGTAACCGGT
Organism: Rhodococcus sp. RCBS9; assembly: GCF_029457415.1. Classification (NCBI taxonomy): domain Bacteria; kingdom Bacillati; phylum Actinomycetota; class Actinomycetes; order Mycobacteriales; family Nocardiaceae; genus Rhodococcus; species Rhodococcus sp. RCBS9. The sequence goes on from NZ_CP120422.1 coordinate 6,168,595, forward strand.
CTCACTTCCCGCCTCTCCTTGCACGAGGCGAACAGCTTCACCGTTGACGACATCTACAGCAGGCAAAAGGACCAGGCTCACGTGCGGTAACCCTAGTAGGTCAGGACCTCGTACCGTCTTCCGGGTCACCGAACGCTTTTCGGGTCATCCGCTTGGATACGACGCCCATTGCCGCAATCGCAGCGGCGACCCCCACGAGACCGATCACGAGGCCGACGCCCGGCGATGGTTTGAGAACAACGATGACGACAGTTGCGACCGCCAGCGCAGCCACAGCGGCGCCGAGCGAGAACAACGCCAGACGGGCGAGGGAGAAATCGTCACCGCCGTTCGGTCCGGATCCCCCGGTCACAAACTCTGCACCCAGTTGCTCAGCAACTCGGCGCCTGCGTCACCGGATTTCTCGGGGTGGAACTGCGTTGCCGACAACGCACCGTTCTCGACGGCAGCGAGAAACTTTCCGCCGTGATCGGCCCATGTCAGCTTCGGGGGTGCAATGTGCTCGGACGGCGCGAGCTCCCAACTCTGCACACCGTAGGAGTGGACGAAGTAGAAGCGGGTATCGGCGTCTATGCCCTTGAACAGGGTGCTGGACTCCGGCGCCTCCACGGTGTTCCAGCCCATGTGCGGCAAAACCTCTGCTTGCAGCCTCTCGACGGTGCCGGGCCATTCGCCACAGCCCTCCGCCTCGACACCGAATTCGACTCCCCGGTCGAACAGAATCTGCATGCCGACGCAGATGCCCAGCACCGGTCGGCCACCGGCCAGGCGTCTGCCGATGATTCGGTCACCCTGCACTGCACGCAGACCTTCCATGCAGGCCGCGAACGCGCCGACGCCGGGCACCACGAGACCGTCGGCCGCCAGTGCAACCTTCATGTCGTTGGTCACCTCCACCTGCGCCCCGGTGCGCGCCAGTGCGCGAGTGGCCGAATGCAGGTTGCCGGAGCCGTAATCGAGTACAGCAATCGTGGAAGCGCTCATGCCCCAACTCTATCGGGCAACCCTGCTGCCGATCACTTTGCCGCCCGCGGCCAGTGCCGGGAGGAGCGCGACAACTACCGCGGAGACCGCGAACACCCATGCGTAGCCGGCAGTCGTGGCCACGAATCCCAACGCCAGTGCACCGATTCCGGTGCCGGCGTCGTAGCCGATGTTCCAGATCGCGCTGGCGGATCCGAGTTGCCTCGGGCCGGCAGCCTGAAACGCCATGACCAAGGATTCGTTCTGCACCGCCCCGAACCCCAGCCCGAAAAGGACCGCCGCGCAGAACAAGACCGGCGTCGACCCGCCGTCGACGTTGATCGCGAGCAGCACCAATCCGATGGTCGACGACGCCAATGCCGGCGCGAGTGTCCGACCACTGCCGAGACGATCGGCGATCAGGCCCGCCGAGTACCGGCCGACCAACATCGACCCACTGGCGGTCGCCAACACCACTCCAGCAACGGCCGCACGCTCCGAGATTGCGATCGGCAGTAGAGACGACAATCCGCCGAACGAGGCGGACACACACGCCAGAGCGAGCACCGGAACCAAGACGGCGAACACACTCAGTCGAACGGATTCCCCGGTCGGCTGGGCGAAGATCTTCGGCAACCCGGCAATGGCCACCAGCGCGAGCGCCGGGATCAGCGCACCGAGGACGAACACCGGTGTCGCCGACCACCGTTCCATGATCGCAAGCCCCAGCGGAAGCGCCGCCATTTGTGACGCTGCGATCGCGATTCCCTGGGCACCGGTGGCACGGCCCAGAATTCGTTTGGGCGCCAACTCCGCCACCAGTGCACTGCCGGCCACCGTCAGCATGCCGAAACCGATGCCACGCACCGCGGAAACCGCCAGGACAGGGCCGGCGTCGGCCGAGATCAACAGCACCAACGACGGTGGGCCGAGGAGCAAACACCCGACTGCCAGCACGCGCCGGTAGCCCTGCGTCCGCAACAACCGAGGCACGAGCAGTTGCGTCAAGACCGTGGCCGCCATGAAGACACCGGTCACCGATCCGGCTAGCGCATCCGATCCGCCGGACTGCGCAACCAGCAACGGCACCACCGGCAACAGCAACGACCAGCCACCGAAAGCTGTTGCCGCCATGATCAGGACACCGATCATACCCGGAGTGCGAAACAACCCCGGTGATGGAACAGGATCTTGCGTCTCAGACACAGTCACTTTTCGCGTCACAGACGCAGTGCGCCCGCTACCGCCGCCAGAACCGCCAACGCCAGAAGGATTCCCGACGCAAGCTTGTTGACCTTGAACATCGAGTAGGCGCCACCCACGGCAATTCCCGCACCGATGAACAGCAGATAGGTGAAGAGGACGCTCACAGTGTGCCCTTCGTCGACGGCACGCCGCTCACGCGCGGATCCGGCTCGACCGCCTCACGCAGAGCTCGCGCAACGGCCTTGTACTCCGCCTCGGTGATGTGGTGCTGATCGCGGCCGTACAGAACCCGAACGTGCAGTGCAATACGTGCATTCAATGCGATCGACTCGAACACGTGGCGGTTGATCACCGCGTGATACGGAACGCCCGGGTACCCGCCGATGACGGAATGCACCATGTAGTCGGGCTCCCCGGTGTGCACGCAGTAAGGGCGACCGGAGACGTCGACCGACGCGTGCGCCAGCGTTTCGTCCATCGGGATGAAAGCGTCGCCGAAACGACGGATGCCCTTCTTGTCGCCGAGTGCCTGGCCGAGCGCCTGGCCGAAGACGATCGCGGTGTCCTCGACGGTGTGGTGGGCGTCGATCTCGACGTCGCCCTTCGCCTTGACGTCGAGATCGAAGCTGGCGTGAGTACCCAACGCGTTGAGCATGTGGTCGAAGAACGGAACGCCGGTGGAGACGTCGACGATGCCGGTCCCGTCCAGATTCAGTTCGACGACGATGCTTGATTCCCGAGTTGTTCGTTCGATCCGCGCGATGCGATCGCTCATGCCGTCTCTCCTGAATTCGTGTCGACCAGCTGGGTGCCTGCGATTTCGTCACTGGCCTTGATGAACGCGTCGTTCTCGGATTCGAGTCCCACGGTGGCCCGCAGATATCCGGGGATGCCGATGTCGCGGATGAGAACCCCGCGGTCGAGGTATTCCTTCCACGCCTGTGCACTGTCGGTGAACTGACCGAACAAGATGAAGTTCGCGTCACTGGGAATCACTCGGAAACCGTTGTCCGCCAGCGCCTTCGACACTCGATCGCGCTCGGCGGACAAGGCGTGCACACTGCCGAGGGTCTCGTCGGCGTGACGCAGGGCGGCACGTGCCGCCGCTTGCGTGACCACCGAGAGGTGATACGGCAAGCGCACCAACAACAGTGCGTCGATGAACGCGGGAGCGGCGGCGAGGTAGCCGAGTCGGCCACCGGCAAACGCGAAAGCCTTGCTCATGGTGCGGGTCACAACCAGCTTGGCCGGGAACTCGTCGATCAGCGTCATCGCGCTGGGGGCAGCGGAGAACTCCGCGTACGCCTCGTCGACGATCACGATGCCCGGCGCCACGTCGAGGATGCGTCGCAGTTCCGCAATGCCGACGCTGTGTCCGGTCGGGTTGTTGGGGCTGGTCACGAACACGACGTCGGGTCGACGTTCCGCAATCACGGTGACGGCAGCATCCACGTCGAGTGCGAAGTCGTCCCGACGGAAGACCTCGACCCACTCGGTATCGGTACCGTCGGCGATGATCGGGTGCATCGAGTACGAAGGCACAAAACCCATCGCGCTACGTCCCGGACCTGCGAACGCCTGAAGAAGTTGCTGCAGAATCTCGTTCGATCCGTTTGCCGCCCACAGATTGTCGACGGTGACCGGTACACCTGTCTGCTTCGCCAGGTACGCCGCCAGATCCGTCCGCAACGCCACAGCGTCACGGTCGGGGTAGCGGTGCAGTTCCTTCGCGGCTTCGCGCACGGATTCGGCCACATCGTCGATGAGCGCCTGGGTCGGCGGATGCGGGTTCTCGTTCGTGTTGAGCTGAACCGGAACCGTCAACTGCGGTGCGCCGTACGCCGACTTTCCACGCAGGTTCTCGCGAATCGGCAGGGCGTCGACCGAAATCGACTCTCCAGGAGCACTACTCATCGCAGAGCCTCGAATCGCAGACGCACAGCCTCGCCGTGAGCCGGCAGATCCTCCGCATTGGCCAGCGTGATGACATGTCCGGCAACGTCTTTCAGTGCAGACTCGGAGTAGTCGATCACGTGGATTCCACGAAGGAACGTCTGCACACTCAGACCGGAGGAGTGGCGTGCACACCCGGCCGTCGGCAGAACGTGGTTGGAGCCGGCGCAGTAGTCGCCGAGACTGACCGGCGCCCACGGGCCGACGAACACGGCACCAGCGCTGGTGACCTGAGCTGCCACCCCGGTTGCATCCTCGGTCTGGATCTCGAGGTGCTCTGCCGCATACGCATTGACGACGCGCAGACCAGCGGAAACATCAGAAACGAGCACCGTGCCCGACTGGCTGCCGGTCAGTGCCGTGGTGACGCGCTCGCGATGCTTGGTGATCTCGAGCTGCGCAGCCAGAGCCTTGTCGACCGCGTCGGCCAATTCGACGCTGGTCGTGACAAGAACGCTGGCGGCCATCACGTCGTGCTCGGCCTGACTGATGAGGTCGGCGGCAACGTGGACCGGGTCAGCGGTGTGGTCGGCGAGGATCGCGATCTCGGTGGGACCGGCTTCCGCGTCGATGCCGACCAGTCCGCGGCACAGACGCTTGGCGGCAGTGACATAGATGTTGCCGGGACCGGTGATGAGGTCGACCGGGACAAGCTCGGTTCCATCGGTGTCGGTTCCGCCGTAGGTAAGGAGGGCGACGCCCTGCCCGCCGCCGACGGCCCACACCTCATCGACGCCGAGCATGGCTGCGGCGGCAAGAATGGTCGGGTGCGGCAATCCGCCGAAGTCGGCTTGGGGCGGCGAGGCGACAACAAGCGATCCGACGCCGGCCGTCTGAGCCGGCACGACGTTCATGACAACGCTGGACGGGTACACGGCATTGCCGCCGGGCACGTACAGCCCGACGCGCTCGACCGGAACCCAACGCTCGGTGACCGTGCCACCCGGAACGACCTCGGTGACGGTGTCCTTGCGACGCTGATCGGCGTGCACCTTACGGGTGCGCTCGATCGCAACCTCGAGGGCTTCCTTGACTGCGGGGTCGAGTTCACGAAGTGCGCGCTCGAGCTCGGCTGCTGGTACACGAACCGAAGCCGGACGAACGCCGTCGAACTTCTCGCCGAATTCGAGGGCGGCTTCTGCCCCGCGATCACGGACGGCTTCGACCATCGGGCGAACCTGATGCAGTACCGCGTCCACATCCACTCCACCTCGGGGAAGCGCGGCGCGAAGTTCGGCCGTGGATGGGGTACGACCACGCAGGTCGGTGCGGGCAAGCATGAGAGTTCCTCTCGTACGCAAACGGGGTGCCTGTGCAAGCGGCAGCAAACCGGTCCGGCATCACAGGCCCTGAACAGCGCGCCTGAAACACAGAACTGATGTCAATTATCCAGGATAGGCGCACCCCGTTTTTCACCGGTCCACCTGCAACGCTCACTGCAGGTCCGGCGCCCGCCGCCGGGCGAGTTCGATCAGCTCGTCCCTTCGAGGTGTTGCCACCGAGATTTCACGGCCGTCATGCAGACGAAAGCGGACCCCGTCGCCGGGAGATGCGAGAATTACCCGCATACCTGGGCCGGTCATTCGATAACCGATTCCGGAGCCCATCCCGATATGTACTGCAGTGGCAGACACAACTTCGTCCCACCGAAATACCTGACGCAGCCCCGGAGACAGCGCGATCGACACTCGTTCGACGTCTGTGGTGATGATCACGCGCACCTTCCACATGTACGCGGCCAACCCGAAGGACAGGACCGCGGACAACACGGCGCCGACGTAGCCCGCCGAGTCGCGATCCACGATTGCCGCGAACCCGCAGACAATTACCAGGACAATTCCGAGGACGACGCACAATGCGACCGCCGACCGCCGCAGTAGTGGGCTCAGGGGAATGGACTCGTGAAATTCGCGCACAGCACCCCCCGCCTCGATCGCCGACAACCCCACCCCGAGGAATGACACCGGGAACACGACCATCCCATTACTCGCGCTTTTATAACAAACACGTCACGCACAGCTAGGGTCCAAAGTCGTGACAGACAGTGACGTGGCCACGACCGCACCTCCGGCCTTGCCGACCCCTCAGCGATCCAGCGGACCGAACCGAGCACGGATCGTTGCGATTGTCGCATCGATCCTCGGCATAGTTTTGTGCGGATCAGTGCCGTTCCTGCCGATCGAGCAGGACACCGCCGCCGTCAACTGGCCGCAGGCCGGGTCGACGACAAGCGTCGAGGCGCCATTGGTCTCGTACACACCGTTGCGCATGGAGGCATCGATTCCGTGCGCGTCGATCAGTGAGTTGGCCGCCACCGGCGGAACGCTCGTCTCGACTGCTCCCCCGGGTGCCGCCGATGCGCGCCGCTACGGATTTGTTGCCACTGTCTCCCCCGAATCCTCCGACGCTCCCGCTCGGGTCGACGTTGTCCTACGCGATCGAGTGTTGCTCTCGACACCCGTCGCTGATCTGCCGAGTGGATGCGCACTCACGCTCGCCGCCGAGCCGACCCGAACCACCTTCAGTGCCACCGGTTCCGAACCGCGCGTCATCGAGGGCGACAGCCGGCCACAGGTAGTCGGCGTCTTCAGCGACCTCGATTCGGCGGCAGCCGGTTTGAACGTCTCGATCGAGGCGGACTCTCGCTTCACGTCGAGCCCGTCGGTGATCAAGACTCTCGCCATGATTCTCGGGGCACTCACGGCTGTCGTGTCCCTCTTCGCGCTGCACCGCCTCGACAACCGCGACGGCCGGGGCACACGCAAATTTCTGCCCGCCCGATGGTGGAAGTTCACCGTCCTCGACGGGGTCGTCGTCGGAACGCTGGTGCTGTGGCACTTCATCGGCGCTACCACCACCGACGACGGCTACCAGTTCACGATGGCAAGAGCCTCCGAGCAATCGGGCTACATGTCCAACTACTTCCGGTGGTTCGCGGTCCCCGAAACCCCGTTCGGAACGCCGTATTACAACATCCTCGGACTCCTGGCCCACGTCAGCACCGCAAGCCCCTGGGTCCGTCTGCCTGCTCTGTTGGCAGGCATCATCACCTGGCTCGTCATCAGCCGGGAGGTTGCGCCTCGGCTGGGCGCCGCCATTCGCGGAAATCGACTCGCCCTCTGGACCGGCGCGCTTGTCTTCCTCGCTTTCTGGCTTCCGTTCAACAACGGACTGCGCCCCGAACCGATCGTTGCCCTCGGCGTGCTGCTGACCTGGTGCTCGATCGAACGCGCCGTCGCGACGAGACGACTTCTGCCGGTCGCAGTCGCGATCCTGATCGCCGGATTCACCTTGACTGCCGGCCCTTCCGGCCTCATCTGCTTTGCCGCACTCATCGCCGGAATACGCCCGATCATGCGCATCATCATCGAACGTGCGCGCACCACCGGTTACGTCGCGGCTGTCGGGCCACTGCTAGCTGCCGGACTCTCGATTCTCATCCCCGCGTTCGGCGATCAAAGTCTGGCCGCCGTCATCGAGATGCAACGCGTCCACTCGATCTCACCGAATCAGCCCTGGTTCGACGAGTACCTCCGCTATCAGTACCTCTTCAACATCTCCGTCGACGGTTCCCTGACTCGCAGATTCGGTGTGTTCGTCATGGTTCTGTGCCTTGGCGTCTGCACCGCGATGATGCTGCGCAAGGGGGGCCGGATTCCCGGTTTGGCCGCCGGCCCGTCACGCCGCGTCGTGGGGCTGACGATCGGCGCACTGCCACTGCTGATGTTCTCGCCGACCAAGTGGACGCACCACTTCGGAATCTTTGCCGGACTCACCGCCGTTCTGGCGATGATGACGGCCGTCGCCGTGGGAACAAAACTCCTGCGCTCGCCGCGCAATCGGGCCCTCTTCGCGGCGGCCGTCCTGTTCCTCCTCGCGGTGGCATTCACCGGCAGCAACAGCTACTACTACGTGTCCAGCTACAGCGTTCCGTGGTGGGACAAGCCTGTGTCCATCAGCGGACTCGGCGCGAGCACCGTCCTCCTCGGGCTGACGGTGCTGATGCTCGGCGTCGCCGCGTGGTACTTCTTCCGTGAGCCGTACACCGCGGGGAAGGAACCGTCCGCGAAGCACGCTCGACTGCTTGCCATCTCGCCACTGACGGTTGCCGCAGGTGCCATGGTCCTCTTTGAGGTGCTGTCCATGGCCAAGGGCGCGGTCACCCAGTACCCGGCCTATTCGGTGGGCCGTGCAAACGTCGACGCCGTTCTCGGCCAACACTGCGGACTCGCCAACGACGTTCTGCTCGAGACCGATCCGAACGCCTCGATGCTGACGCCCCTCTCGGGCAGCGTCGCCACAGGACTGTCCGCCGGTGGGGCTACGGGATTCGATCCGAATGGCGTCGCCTCCGACCTTCGAGCAGACAAGGAAGCCACGGCTACCGGCGGCGCGAACACCGTCGACACCTCCGAGGACACCGCCGGCAACTCGGCCGGAACCGGCGGTGGCGCCGGACAGACCGGAGTCAACGGCAGTTCGGTCGCGTTGCCGTTCGGTCTCGACCCGGCGACAACACCCGTCATGGGTAGTTACGGTCAGCCCTCCCCCGGCACTCTGACCAGTGACTGGTACCAACTCCCCGACGTGGGCGAGAACGCCACACGTGGCGACATCATCTCGATTGCCGCGGCTGGTCGTGTTCGGTCCGTCGACAAGGACGGAATCGTCACCTACGGCCAGAACGTCGAGGTCGAGTACGGCACAGCGCGTGGCGTCGACGATGCCGAAACAGACGCTGTCGAAACACTCGGAAAGATCGCGCCCCTCGACATCGGCCCGGCGCCGTCATGGCGGAACCTGCGTGTGCCGTTGGATCAGATTCCCGTCGAAGCCAACAGCATTCGACTGGTCGTCAGCGACTACGACAGCAAGCCCGACCAATGGGTGGCCGTCACCCCGCCGCGGGTTCCGAAGACCCAGAAGCTCAACGACGTCGTCGGTTCACAGGCGCCCGTCATGCTGGATTGGGCTGTCGGACTGGCATTCCCATGCCAACGCCCCTTCGATCATCGGGTCGGTGTCGCCGAGGTCCCCGAGTATCGGATCCTTCCCGACCATTCCGGCGCGCTCGTGACCAGTGCCTGGCAGGACCACTACGGTGGTGGACCGTTGGGGTGGATCGATCTGCTCCTGACCGCTCAGACCATTCCGTCGTATCTCGACAACGACTGGGCTCGCGACTGGGGTTCGATCGAGAAGTACACACCGATCGATCCGAGTGCAGTACCTGCCCAGGTCGACGAAACGACCGTTCAGCGCTCCGGGACGTGGAACCCGGGATCGATGACCATGGTTTTCTGAGCGGAATTTCTGAGCGGCTGGGTCACTGAGTGACACGGTCCTGCCGCGGGCGGATCGGACGAAACGCCTGCGACTGGACACTTGTATGACTTAGTCTCCCAGGCATGGGAGCCCTGTCACGGTCTATTGCGCCTGCGCTGATGGCACTGACGTGCCTGTTCGGGGTGCTGGCCCTTCCCGCTCACGCCTCGGCTGAGGTACCGGATGACTTCCTCTGGGGCGTTGCCACCTCCGGGTTCCAATCGGAAGGTTCGTCGCCGGACAGCAACTGGTCTCGATACTCCGATTCCGGACGAACCCACGACAAGATCGGTGACTCGGTCGACTTCCGTCATCGCTACGCCGAGGACATCGACCGGGCGGCCGATCTGGGATCGAAGGTTTTCCGATTCGGCGTCGAGTGGGCGCGAGTTCAGCCCGCCGCCGGGAGCTGGAACGAGACCGAATTCGCCTACTACGACGACGTGGTAGCTCACATCCGCGCGCGGGGCATGACTCCGATGATCACACTCGACCACTGGGTGTATCCGGGATGGGTTGTCGATCAAGGCGGCTGGACAAATCCGAAGACGGAAGCCGATTGGCTGGTCAACGCAGAGAAGGTAGTCGAGCGGTACTCCGGAATCGGGGCGCTCTGGATCACGATCAACGAGCCGACTGTGTACGTTCAGCGCGAATTGACCTACGGCGGAATCGCACTCACCCAGGCGCCGTCGATGTTCGACTCATTGGTCCGAGTCCACCGGGCGATCTACGACCGCATCCATGTTCTCGATCCCGGTGCCCGCGTAAGCAGTAATTTCTCCTTCATTCCCGGCGTGTCCGAGGCGATCGATTCGGTATTCACGGATCGAGTGCGCGACAAGCTCGACTTTCTCGGCATCGACTACTACTACGGTGTGGCCCTGAACAATCCGACTGCCGCGTACGCCGCACTCGACGAGTTCTACAACGTCACGCCGCAGCCCGAAGGCCTGTACGACGCATTGATGCGGTACTCGGGCAAGTACCCGGAACTCCCCCTCTACATCGTCGAGAACGGCATGCCCACCGACAACGGAGCGCCGCGCGCCGACGGATACACACGCGCGAATCACTTACGCGATCACATCTATTGGATGGAACGCGCCCGAGAAGACGGTGCCGACGTGATCGGCTACAACTACTGGTCCATCACCGACAACTACGAATGGGGTTCGTACCGACCTCGATTCGGCCTCTACACGGTCGATGTTCTCGGCGATCCCACTGCGGCGCGAATCCCGACCGACGGCGTCGACGCCTACCGCCGGATCATTCACGAGAACGGCGTCGGGGCCGACTACGTGCCCGTCATGGCCCCGGCTTTCTGCTCGCTCGTCGATCCTCCCCGCAGCTGTACGGCTACTCGATGAGGGCCGTTTTCCGAAATTCCTCCACTCCTCGTCGTTAGGATGTCCCATGCGAACACTGCGAAATATCGCCGGAACTGCCGCTGCCACCGCTGTCCTGATCCTGGTTGCCGGAGGCGCTGCGACGGCAGCCCCGAACCCGGCCGATTCACCCCGCGAGGCGCAAGCACGCGCCTACATCGACGCCCTCGTCTCCCATGACGCCTCCGATGTTCATTTCGCCCCGGATGCGACCCGCGTCGAAGCCGGACTCAAGACGGGGTTCTCCGGACCACAGATGTCCGCCGACCTCGAACACGGCATCCAATACCGCGTTATCCAGGGCGTCCGAGACCTCGAGATGTCAGAGGCCGGGGACACCGTCTCGACCACCTACCTGCTGGACGCGGGAATCGGCGGCACTCGCCTCATGACCGTGGAGATTCGTGAAACCTTCGAAGTCCGTGACGGTCTCATCCACGACGTCGTCGCCGACATCATCCCGGTGTCTGTGTCGTGACGCGCGCCCGATAGCTACTGGGCGGTGCACCCGAGACTCGGGTGCACATCGCCGCGAAGGCAGCCGGCGTCGAGTATCCGAGTTCAGACGCAACGGCCGTCACACTGGCCCCGGCAGAAAGTTTCGGAAGCGCGTGAAGAATGCAGGCACGCTGCATCCACGACGACGCGCTCATCCCCGTTTCCGAGATCAGCAAGCGGTGCAGTGTCCGTTCACTGACGTGGAGTCGGTCAGCCCACCGCGTGGGCGAGTCATGGATCGACGGGGCTGCGAGATACTGCGCGCACAACGCCCGCAATCCCGGGTGCCGAGGCAGCGGGAGTTCCACAGGTAGGGGCGCAAGATCGCGAAGTTCGTGCAGGATCAGCTGAAATACCGCGGCGCTGCGTCCGTGTGCGGGTAAGTCGTCCTCCACATTCAGCTCGACATCCATGTCGACTGCAGCGACAAGTAACTCACGCAGGAGCGACGATACTGCGACGACTCGGCACCTGACCGGGAACCACGGCGCTGCGGACGGTTCGATGTAGAGGCTTCGCGTGCTGACGCCGTCCATTGTCACGGCATGAGCGACACCGGCGGGAATCATGACCGCATTGGACGGCAGAACCGTCCACTCACCGTCTTCGGTTTCGACGTTCATCGCACCGTTCACAGCGAAGAGAAACTGGGCTCGTCGATGTTCGTGGGCGGCCAGCACGTGACCGGGTGGGTAGTCGGTTCCGAGTGCGAGAACACCGCGGGGTGAGTGATCGACGTCGTTGATCGAGATGTTGCGCACCGGAGGAACCTACCGAGTCCGTGTCTGATTGACAATGGAACCTGGCGAACCTTCGAATGTGCGCCAGCGGAGAAATCGCTACCGTTCATCAAGTGCTTCACTACGCCCTCATCCTTCTCGCTTTCGGCGCCTTGACCGGAGTCACCACCGTTCTGTTCGGATTCGGTGGCGGGTTTGTCACTGTCCCAGTCGTTTACGCTGCATCGACGCTGAGGCCGGACGTCATCGATCCGATGCATGTCGCCGTAGCATCCTCGGCGGCCGTGATGGTGGTCAATTCACTCGGTGCCACAGTCGCATTCAGGAAGTCAGGACGGCTTCGGACGGAGTACATCAGACCTCTGATCGGCCCCGTCGCACTCGGAGCCGGGCTCGGAGCGGTTGCGGCGGGCCACGTAGACGACGGCGTCGTCCGGATTCTGTTTGTGCTCTACCTGCTGGTGACAATCCTGGACAGTCTTCTGCGACAAGGGTTTCTGACACCATCTGAACCTCGCGAACATCTTGACCGTCACGGCGTCCGCGCTGTCGGGATAGGCATCGGTGCCGTCGCAAGTTTCCTCGGAGTCGGCGGGAGCGTCATGACGGTTCCGATGATGCGACGCCGCGGAGTTCCGATGGCCGACGCCGCCGCGAGCGCCAACCCGTTGAGCTTGCCTGTCGCCGTCGTCGCGACTGCGGTGTATGCGGTCTCATCAGGGCACAGTTCAGCCTCGGATCTGTCGGCGGGCAGAGTCGGCGCTGTCGACCTTCTGGCCGTCTGTGCACTACTCGCCGGTTCCCTACCGGCGATCGCGCTGAGCCGACGAATCGTCGGTGCCATACCGGACCGAGTCCATGCCGCCACCTACATCGCTCTACTCGGCGTCGTCACGGCAGTGATGGTGATTGCTTAGCGAACGGCGTATCGCAGATAGATGACGCCGCCGTCGAAGGTTTTCTCCTCGAGCAGTTGCAGATCAAGCCGGCTTTCCGGGAGAGCTCGCAATCCGCCACCGATATTGACCGGACACAGGAACAGTCTGACTTCATCGACCAAACCCGCCGCGAAAGCACTAACCGCAACCGTCGGTCCACCGATCGAGATATCTTGTACCGCTTCACTCTCGAGCAAACGGATGAAGTCTTCATCGAAGCTCGGGACAATCCTGGTACGTGCGGTCGACACCTCGTTCAGCGTCGTGGAGTACACGATCTTGTCGATTCCACGCCAGATCTGTGCGAACTCGGCGGTCGCCGCCTCGATACCGGCAAACTCGCCCGGAGCCGAAGGTCCTCCTGCCACCGAAGAACGCTCGAGATCCTCGGACGCCATTGTTTCCCAGGGAATCATCGTCTCGTACATCCGGCGCCCGAGCAGGTACGTGCCGACTCCCCTCTCTAGCTCGTTGACGAACGCGTGGACCTGCGCGTCGGGAACCGCCCAGTCGAAGTTCCCCTGCTCATCGGCCACATACCCGTCGATCGAGCAGATCGCCGAGTAGATCAGGCTCACCATCGGTCCACGTGCAGCACGTTGTCGACCGGTTCACGGGCGGCGGGTTTGAACGTCTCGCCGGTGAAGTACGCCGTCGGGATGAGCGCAGCCTGATGGAATCCGGCCGGAATGCCCAGCAGCTCGGCAACTTCCGCTTCACGCTGCAAATGCAATGTCGTCCACGCCGTACCGAGCCCACGTGCCCGCGCGGCCAGCGCGTAACTCCACGCAGCCGGGAGTAGCGAACCCCACAGGCCGGCTTGGTTCCCCTCCGGCAGCGTCTTGCCCGCCTTGATACACGGAATGAGAAGGACCGGCACCTCACCCATGTGCTCACCGAGCCACGCGACGCTGGTGCCCACGCGTTGTTGAATCGGCGCGCGATCGGGATCATCGGCGAAGAGTTTTGCCGCCGAACCGTGAGAGGCAAGGTACTCGTCGGTGACTTCCTTGTAGATCTGCCCGACTGCTGCACGCAGTGCCGGATCGGTCACCACCATCCACTGCCAGCCCTGGCGATTCGAACCGGAGGGCGCTTGCAGGGCGATCTGGAGGCATTCCTTCACCAGGTCCAACGGCACGGGACGGGTCAGATCCAGACGCTTTCGAACGGTCCGCGTTGTGGTCAGCAATTCGTCGGGTGTCAGGTCGAGTACGGGATACGACGTCATCCCCCGATCATTGCACTGTCGCGAGCAGTGAGCAGGACTGTCCGTCTACACTTTTCTGATCCCGTGCGTGCTCGTTGTCGGGAGTATTTCCCGATCAAAGGACTTTCGACATGAGTTGGCACGTCTGGTTGGCGTTCTTCGGAGCAAGTTGGGTGATCAGCCTGTCGCCGGGGGCCGGCGCCATTGCGTCGATGTCGTCGGGACTTGCCTACGGCTTGCGACGCGGATACTGGAACATCTTCGGGCTGCAGTTGGGATTGTTGCTGCAGATCGGAATTGTCGCGGCGGGGGTCGGTGCAATTCTCGCCAGTTCGACCGTGGCCTTTTCCTTGATCAAGTGGTTCGGTGTCGCATACCTCGTCTACCTGGGGATCAGGCAGTGGCGATCGGCGCCCACCGAGGTGGAGACCGACGAGGCAGCCGCGAGCCACTCCGGTCCGAGGATGATGCTTCGCGGATTTCTCGTGAACGCGAGCAATCCGAAGGCCGTCGTTTTCATGCTCGCAGTGCTCCCGCAGTTCTTGGACCCGTCGGCGCCGCTGCTGCCGCAGTATCTGATCATCGCCGCCACGATGTGCGCAGTCGACGTGATCGTGATGACCGGATACACCGGCCTGGCCGCCCGGGTACTCACCTTGATGCGCTCCCCCAAACAGCAGCGAACCACCAATCGAGTGTTCGCCGGCCTGTTCTTCGGAGCCGCCGGCTTCCTCTCGAGCATCGGGCGTGCAGCGGCTTGATCGGTAACACGGCTCGAGAGATCACAGGCCCGCAATCAAGTTGACGACGGACGCCACGATCACCGAACCGAACAGGTACGACAGCAATGCGTGGCCGAGTGCCATCGCGCGCATGTCCGACGACTTCAAGTTGGTGTCGGAAATCGCGAAGCTCATCCCGACCGTGTACGCCACGTAGGCGAAATCGCTGTACCTCGGCGGTTCTTCCTGATTGAAATCGATTCCGCCGTCGGGGCCGGAGTAGTACAGCCGTGCATATCCGAGGGCGAAGAGCGTGTGGACCGCCAGCCACGAGATCACGACGCTGCCGACTGCAACCGATGCCGCCACTACTTGGTAGTGATGTCCGTCGGGTGCCGCCAGGAGCAGGAACGCGATACCGACCAGGCTAGCGACGGCGGCACCGAGAATCAGCAGGTGCGCGACGTTTCGGGCCGGCTCTTCGCGCGTTGCGTGGCTTGCGGTGAGCGTCGCGTCGAAGGGCCAGACCAGAATCCACGTCCACACCGTGAACACCATCGCCGCCACATCCCAGCCGATCAGAAACGCGAATCGGGGGTAGCCGACCAACGCCGTGACGACACCGGCGGCCACACCGAGCAGCAGACCCGTCGACACTCTCAGCGCCGGCCCGGCACCCAGGGCGCTCCGTGGAACCGGGTTGATCGGAAGGTCGTGCGGTCGATCGTTCACGGGCTCAGTCAACCACTGTTCGAAGTGAGACGGTGGTTACGTGACACGGCGACTCAGGCGTTGCACGCACCGACTATCGGCTTGCCATTGAATCTGTCCAGCACGTACTGCAATCCGACGCCGAAATCCGCTACGGCCGGCGCGAGGTGGTTGTTGCCGCTCCCCGGATTCACCGCAGGCAAGGTGTCGGTGAACAACGTCGCCTCGGCCCCGCGCGCGCACCAGTCCTGAACCAGGCGCCGGGTTTGCTCGAACGGGATGAAATCGTCGTTGAGCGCTCCGTTGACCAGAATCGGCGAGGCCGGGGTTCGCCACCCGATGCGTTGTTCCTCGATCACCTGTTGGATCTCCGGTACCGATTCCACCACGTCGGCGAGTGGTCGTCCGTCTGTGGTCCACGACGCCGTCGACTGCTTCCCGTACTTGGTTCGGGAATCGATGAGGCATTGCCCGGCGACGTCGGCGAGCACGGACCGGCCGTAGTCGTTGAGTCGAGATTCGATTGGCTCTCGGGCGGCGGGATAGCGGTCGAGGACGCCGTTGATCGTGTAACCGATCGCGGCCATCAGGCCGGTACCGTCGATATGACGCAGAACGCTTGCCAGGTCTGCCGGGGGCGCGCTCGCGTAACTCCCGACCAGATTCAACTCAGGCGCGTATTCGGGTGCCAGTTCGGTTGCAGCGGCAGTGGCGCCGCCGCCCTGCGAGTGGCCCCACAGCGCTATCGGATCGTCCTCTCCTGCCCGCGCGAGGGCTCGGGCAGCGCGCGCACCGTCCAACATCGCATGGGCTTCCTCGGCGCGATTGACGTAGGTATGGACGCCGGGTGTTCCGAGTCCGATGTAGTCGGTGACGAATACACGAACGCCCTGGGTGAGGAAAGCGAAAGCAAAAGCTGACTCGTAGTTGACACCGACACTGTCCACACCGGCACCGTAGTTCGACGGATTCCCGGGTTCCGCCAGGCGGAGCTGACCGGCAGTGGGAAACATCCTCGACGGCGCGCACTGATCACCTTGGCCCTGCGTACCCGGACCGATCACCACCGTCGGGCGGGGGCCCGCTCCTGACCACGGGGCAGCCGGCTCCAGGTACGAGCCCGACACAGCAACCTTGGATCCGTGGGTGTCGGTACTCGAATACAGGATCCGGGTCCCCACACCAGGCACTCCGCCGACGGCACCGGCCAGAGCCAGCGGTTCCGTCCGAATCACCGAACCCGGATCACCGACGTCGCCCGGAATCGCATCGTAGAAATCGTTCACAGGTTCGGCGTTCGACATCGGTGTGAACAGCAGCGAGGTCGGCAACAGCGCTGATACCGCAACGGCCGAAATCGTCAGTGCCGCGAGGACAACCTTCCGGGTGCTCATGGAAATCCAACGTATAGGCCTCAGTCGACGCGCGGACCGGTTTCGATCTGCGGGACTTCAATCGATCGATACCAACTGTCACGCGAGCGGGCCATGCCGCTGGCCCCCCGAGCCCCTGGTTTCACGGCCAGAACCTGATGAATCGTAAGCCTGTGCGGCTCCTCGAAACCCAGGGCACTGGCAGCGAGATACAGCAACCAGGTACGCACCCGGGGAGCACCGACCTGTAAGACCGATGCGTCCCAGTTCTCGCGAAGGTTCTGCACCCATGCGCGCAGTGTCAGTGCGTAATGCTCGCGCAACGCTTCGCTGTCACGCGTCTCGAAACCCGAAAGTTCCAGCGCATCAATGGTTTTACTCAACGGAAGGATCTCACCGTCCGGGAAGATGTACCTGTCGATGAAGCTGGGACCGTCATCGACGTTGTCCGACAACGACTTCACCGCGGCGATGGCATGATTGAGCAGACGACCCCGCGGCACGAGCAGGTCGTAGAGTTTTGCCGTGTACACCGGCAAATTGACCAGGCCCACGTGCTCGGACATGCCGATGCTCGAAATCGCGTCGTAAGGGCCATCGTCGATGTCGCGGTAGTCCTGCACCCGAATCTCGATGCGATCGGTCAAACCCGCGTCGGCAACTCGCCCCTTGGCGTATTCGACCTGCTCGTTGCTCAGCGAGACTCCGACGACGTCGACGCCGTAGTTCTGGGCGGCGTGCAATGCCATCGATCCCCAACCGCAGCCGACGTCGAGCAGTCGCATTCCCGGCTTCAGATCGAGCTTGCGGCAAATCAAGTCCAGCTTCGCGTACTGAGCAGCTTCGAGGGATTCGACACCTTCCGGCCAGTATCCGCACGAATAAACCATGCTCGGCCCGAGGAACAGTTCGTAGAAGCGATTCCCGACGTCGTAGTGATGGGAGACAGTCGCCGAATCGCGTGATCTACTGTGCCGCTTGCCTCGCTTACTACGCATCTCGATCGCCGGGGGTGACGGTGGTGGACCCACCGCCCCCAAGCCGGCGAAAG
This sequence comes from Rhodococcus sp. RCBS9, assembly GCF_029457415.1. Lineage (NCBI taxonomy): Bacteria > Bacillati > Actinomycetota > Actinomycetes > Mycobacteriales > Nocardiaceae > Rhodococcus > Rhodococcus sp. RCBS9. The sequence goes on from NZ_CP120422.1 coordinate 6,186,676, forward strand.
TACCGGCGGCGCGAACAATCGAGCGCAGCGGCAACGTCGACAAACGATTCTCACCGAGCCGCGTGACCAGTTCCGGGACGTCGAGGAGCGCGAAGATGTCGCCGTCTACGTCCAGATCGCCGGAAACGTACGCCCTCGCCAGCCCTAATTCGTTGGCAGAGTAGAGGACCCGCCGTAGGGCACGCCGATTCCGGAAGTGAACCTGCGCAGCGGCGTCCGGTGGCCCTGCCTCCGAACCGTCCCAACATCGCACGCGAACCGGAAGCGGAACCCCGATCACTTCCTCGAACACCGTCAAAATCTTGGCCGCGGCACCAGTCACTGATCAACCCTCCGACAAAAGATGGTTAGCCGATGACAGAAAACTTACGCCCGATTCGCGAATCTTTCGCGCCATTTGTCCGAGTTTTGGACAGTGTTCATCGCGGTTTCGGTATTCATCGCCGAGTTCAGGGCTCCACCATTCCGGCGAGGAATTCCACCAGCAGTCTCTTCGTGACCTCACGTGGCAGCGATTCCACTGCCGCGAGGACGGCCGCCATGTCCAAGGGAGAATCGGAAGAGCCCCGAGGATCCAGCCCCGCCGACGTCAACGCTGCCGCGACGGCGTCACTGGGCAACGCAAGAACATCGGCGACGGTGACATCGCCACGTTCGAATGCTCCGGCCAACTCTGCCAGGGCCGGCGGCGCCTCGGCTGCCGCCGAGCCGCGAACGTCGTCGGCACCGAGGACGAGTGCGCTGGTCAACTCGCCGAGCACAGATTCCGTCACCGGGGTGACGGTGAGGTGGGTTGTTCGAGGCAACGTCGTCCCGTCAGGTTGCGTCGACGCCGGCTGCCCTTGAAGGACGAAGCCGCGAGCACCGACAGCGCTCACCCAGCGATGCGGATCCACTCGCCGTTCGAGCGGCACGGAATCGTCGGTAGCGACCGCGAACAGTGGTCCCACCGGCGAGCCCACGACGCGAAGACCCTCGATTGCCTCGACCGTGCCGATCAGTGCACGAGTGGCCCGCTGCGCCCGGGACACCAATTCGGCGTACCCGGATTGCCCGAGGACTTGCGAAATCGCCCAAGCACCGGCAAGAGCAGCAACGGATTTGGAACCGAGAAGCGTGGGATTGACCACCGGGTACCCCGGCCAGTCCGTGAGTCCGAAATACTGCTTGCGATGCAGATCTCGCCCTCGGTGCAGCAGGACCGAAACGCCTTTGGGCGAGTATCCGTACTTGTGGAAATCGACGGACATGCTGGTGACCCCGGGCACCCGGAAATCCCAGGGTGGCAGATCACCCCACCACGGCAACGCAAGCCCACCGATGCAGGCGTCGACATGCAGTGGAATCGAATGTGCACGAGCAACTTCCGCGACATCGGCGATCGGGTCGAGCGCCGCGAACGGGTAGCTGGGCGCGGAGACGACGATCAAGACCGTGTCTTTCCGAACTGCCGTCGCAATATCTTGTGCGGCGACGCGCCCCGACGTGGGATCTACGGGTACCAGGATCAGTTCCAGTCCGAGCAGGTGAGCTGCCTTGTGGAAAGCGGCATGCGCGGTGGTCGGAAGAACCAGCGAACCCTCACCCGGCGGGAGCCCACGGAAGTCGCGAGCTGCCTTGACGGCCAACACACAACTCTCCGTTCCGCCGCTGGTGACATTGCCGACGACTACGCCTCCGGCGTCTGTATCTGCGGCTGGTTCTGAAGCTCCATGGAGGAACTCGCGTGCGAACGCAACCAACTCACGCTCCATCACCGCGGTGGACGGGAACACCGTCGGGTCGAGACCGTTGACCGGCTGAACCAATCGAGCTGCGTCCGCTGCCAACTCGTCGAGCGCTGCGAGGCCGCTGTCGTACACGTACGACAGAACCCGGCCTCCGTGCGTCGGAGCGTCCTGCTCACGAAGCGAACGCAGCCGAGTCAAGATGTCGGCCGCCCTCTTCTCGAGGTTTGCGCTCTCGACGATCTTGCCCTGAAGTTCCTCGGCCCGAGTGGAACTCATCGTTCACCTTTCGTTCTCGTGAGTGGATTCTTGTTCGGTGCGGTAATTCCGCAATACGACCAGGCTGATCGCAACCAGGATCGCCGGCACGACCGCGAAGCCGAGGGCAATTCCGGTCAGCGCCGATTCCGGTTGCACGACAGTCTCGCCCGCAGTTTTCGAGACGAATCCGGTGACCGCGAGTACACCCAAGAACACCGCGGGTCCCAGGGCAAGGCCTGCGGTTTCCGCGGCGGTCCAGATACCACTGAGCGAACCACCGCGTTGGCGCCCACCGATTCGCGCGTCGTCCTCGATGACGTCCGGAAGCATCGCCAGCGGGAACACCTGCATGCCGGCGTAGCCGACGCCGGCAAGCGCGACGGCACCGTAGATCCACGAACCCGCGTCGACAGCCGCAAGCGTCAACAACGCCGTGGCGACGACGAACAGAACCGAAGACACCACGTAACCGCGAAGCTTTCCGTACCGATGCGAGAACCGGTACCACAGCGGCATGACGACGAGAGCTGGTCCGACGAGTGCAACGAACAGACCGGTGAGCGCACCTTCGTTGCCCATCACATAGGTCGCCAGATATTGCGCACCCGCCAACATCACGGCGGTGGCAAGAGCTTGGAGCACGAAGACGCTGCCCAGCAATCGGAAAGCGCGGGTACGTCGTATCGCGTCGAACCCGTCCCGGTACTGCGAGAGCAACGAGCCGACCGGCGCGTCCGCGTGAGTCACCGTGTGGCGCGCGGCTCCGCGAACTGCCCAGATCATTGCCCCGCACATCAGCGCCGACACCCCGATCGCCATGACCAGATAACCGCGTGCTCCGCCCCCGGCAGCATCGCGGAGCTCGGGTCCGCCGGCGCCGATGACCAGAATTGTCAGGGCCAACACCGCAATTCGAACCGATACCAACCGAGTGCGCTCGTGGTAATCGCCGGTCAACTCGGTCGGCAACGCGATATATGGAACCTGAAAGAGGCTGTAGGCACTCGCCGCGAGCAGGAAGAAGACGAGCACCCACATCGCCCCGACTCCGGGGCCGGCCGACACCGGGGCCGAGAACGTGAGAATGAAGAGCAACGGCAGTCCCAGAGCGCCTGCGAGCATGAGTGGCACTCGCGTACCGGTTCGATGAGAGCTTCGGTCGCTGATCGACCCGATCAGCGGATCGATCAGGACGTCGGCGATTTTCGGGACAATGACCACAAGCGACGCGAGCGCCGCGGCAACGCCGAGCGTGTCGGTCAGGTAGTACGCCAGTACCAGACCTGGCAGAACACCGAATCCACCCGTACCGACACTTCCCGCTGCGTATCCGGCCACCACACCACGCGAAAGCCTGTCAGGCGATCTACCTTCACGAAGACGTACCGGTTTGTCTGTAGTCACCGTCCACACACTAATGTCACGACTCCGTACCGCGAGGGCAAAAGAATCCCGATGACCAGAAGTCGCTCACTCGGACGGGCCTGGCATGCCAGACTGTGACCCGATTCGCACACGAAACGAAGGTCTGAAGACGATGGTTGACCCACTGCGAGAGATCTGGCCTCCGTACGGAGTCACGATCACGTGTGGGCCCGTCACCTTGCTCCCTGTGCGCGACGATCATTTCCCCGAACTCACTGCGCTGGTCCGAGCCGGCATTCACCCCGCCGAACAGATGCCGTTTCTCGTCCCCTGGACAGTGGGCACTCCCGACGAAGTGTCGCGAAGATTCATCCAATACCACTGGTCGGTCCGCGGAGCGATGACCATGACCGACTGGAAATTCGAAACAGCCATTGTCGTCGACGGAGAAATCGTCGGCTGCCAGGCGTTCGCCGCGACGGACTTTCCCAAAAGTCGTACCGGTGAAACCGGCTCGTGGATCGGACGCGGGTTCCAAGGCCGGGGTGTCGGCACTCTCGCCCGACAGGCAATCTGCGCATTCGCATTCGACTCTTTGGGTGCACGAAGCGTCGTGTCATCGGCATTCACGGACAACCCCGCCTCGATCACGGTGTCCACCAAAGTCGGGTACCGCGCAGACGGCACAGTAGAGGAGTTGGCTGCCGACGGTCGCATGACCGTGCGTCGTCTCTTCACCCTCAGCCGCGAAGATTTTGTCGCACCGCCGTATCCCGTCGAAGTGACCGGCGTGCGCGCGTTCAAGACGATGCTCGGCATCGACTGAGCGAGCTACCCGTGCACAGTGAGAACCGAGAGAGCAGCGACAACCGGAAGAACAGCGACAACCAGTAGAACAGTGACAACCGATAGAACAGACACATGGAACCCTCCGACATGATGGCCGCAGTCACCTCGTCCATGCGCGACCGTACCGGGCGCACCCTCGAAGAATGGGTTGAGGCCGTACGGACGTCCGGGGTCGACCCGCTCGATCAGAACGAAGTGCGCAAGTGGCTGAAAGCAGAGCACGGTGTACCGCAGAATTCGCAGTGGGCAATTGCATTCGAGACTGCCGAACAGTCCGGATGGGTGGAGCCGACCGTCGAGCAATACATCGACCAGCAGTACAGCGGCCCGAAGGCAGCACTGCGGCCGATCTTCGATGCAGCCCGACGTCTGATCGAAGAACTCGGAACCGATGTTCGGGTCGAAGGCCGCGGAACCTACACACCCTTCATTCGCGCTCGCCAATTCGCCACCATCGCAGCGGCCACCACGGCCCGAGTCGACCTCGGACTACGTTTTGTCGAGGCCCCCGAATCCGAACTTCTTGTCACGGCCAAAGCTCCCGGGCAGTCGACCCACAAGATCGGGCTCACCAGCACCGCAGACGTGAACGACGAAGTCGGATCGCTGACAGCGATCGCGTATCAACAGAACGGCCGGTAGGTCACCCACTCACCGCCACGCAAACGCACCTGCAGGCTGCACGAAAGTCCCTGTCCTCCTTGACGGAGAACAGGGACTTTCTTCACCGCGGGGGAAGGTCGCTGCGACGTGTCAGCTCAGGCCGAAGAGCGCGCCGATGATGGTCCGAGCAGCCTCGAAGAGCGCGTCGACGGACGGAACACCGATTTCAGAGCTGATGGAAAAAAGGGAACCCAACATACGATCCTCCGGAGATAGTTTCTGAATGGCTTACTGCCACAAGGGAAATGCTACCGATTCCACTTGCGGAACTGAAGCAAGGGGACCACGGGAGTGACAATTCCGGACCAAAGTCCCGGCCCGTTAGATCTACTGCACCCCAGTATGATTGCGATCCTTCGAATCCGAATCGACACCTTCGAGATAGCCGACGAGAACTTGGGCGACCTCCGCCAACACCTCAGTGCTCGACATTTCCGAGTGGGAGCAGTCGACCAGGTACGCCCGCAACGGCCCCACCAGTTCGGACCACCTTTCGACCAGGTGACGATGTTCAGGCAGATCATGCTGCGCCACAAACAGTTCCACTGACCCGAAATAGTGCCTCGGCGTGTGGTCCCGAACGATTCGCGACAGTTTTTCCACCCGACCCACTACGGATTCGAGTACCGTATCGGAAAGGAAATCCATACCGGTCTGCCTTCGGATCTCTGTCGCAACGTCTGTGAAAGTCAGTGCTGCAGTTTCAGTTTCAACCTCGGATAGCCCGATCTGCGCGAACAGTTCGGAAGGTTTCGGAGCCGCTTGTACCGATGGCATCATCTCCGGTAACAGCGCGTCGAGCATGACAACCGAACCGACCAGATCGCCGGCCTCTTCGAGCTGGCTCGCCATCTCGAGCGCGATCGTTCCGCCGGCAGACCAACCGAGTAGATGGTATTCACCCGACGGCTGCACCGTCCGTACGGCATCGACGTACCCCGACGCCAACTCCGCCACCGTGCCTGGCAATTCACCTGCTCCCGTTGCCTGGATGCCGTACACCCGTCGACCCCGCAGCTGACCGACGAGTCCGGCGTAGCACCAGGCGATTCCGCTGACCGGATGCACACAGAACAACGGCGGCCGTTGGTCATCGGGGTCGCCGCCGAGCATGACGACCGTGTCCAGCGGATCCGAACGAAGCGAATCACCCTCGAAGACATCGGCATGAACGAGATCCATCCGAGAGGCAAGCTCCGCCACAGTTCGGTCGGTGAAAATCCATTGAACCGGGAATTCCCTGTTCAGGCTCTCACGCAAGCGCGTAACCACTCGAACTGCACCCATCGATGTCCCGCCGAGCTCGAAGAAGTCGTCGTAGCGGCCGACCGATTTCGCGCCGGTCACGCCCTCGAATGCCTGTGCCACGTGACGTTCGGTATCCGAGATGGGTCGATCCACACTCGACCCTGGCTGCGGTGAAGGAGCAGGAAGTGCCGCTGCGTCTATCTTCCCCGAAGCGAGCAACGGTACCTCGCCCACTATCGTCACCGACGAAGGCAGCAGGTGCTTCGGCAGCAGGCCGGAGACGAACCCGCGAAGCTCCGATTCCGTCGCCGAACCGTTTTCCGCCAGCGTTACGTACGACCGGAGTTCAGCGGCTCCGTGCCCGTCGTCACAGACAACGGTTACCGAGAAGGCCACTGCTCCATGGCTTGACAGGGCCGCGTCGACCTCCGCCGGTTCCACGCGGACACCCCGCACCTTCACCTGCGCGTCGTTGCGACCCAGGTACTCGAGCGCTCGGTCGTGACGCCTACGACGCACGAGGTCACCCGTGCGATACATCCGAGTCCCCACCGCATGAGGATTGGCAACAAAGCGCTCGGACGTCAGAGCCGGGGAAGCGACGTACCCCCGTGCCACATTCTCACCGGCGAGGAACAGTTCTCCCGCAACGCCATCCGGAACCGGTCGGAGCCTCTGATCGAGAACAAATGCCGTCGAACCAGGGACTGGAGTGCCGACAGTGACGTCCCCGTCAGTGATCCGTGCGGAAATCGATGCCGCGATCGTTGATTCGGTCGGTCCGTATCCGTTGACGATGCGATGTCGGGGTGACCACGCCGACGCAAGGCGCGCAGAGAGCGGCTCCCCCATCGATTCGACGATCAACGGTTGCACTGCATCCGGATCGACTGTCGCCAGGACCGTCGGCGTCACGATCAGATGTGTTACGTCGGCGGCGACCAGCAGATTCGTGAGTTCTTCTCCCCCGTAGACGAAGTCGGGAGTCAGAATCAGCGTTCCACACCCTGCAGCCGCGAGAAGGATCTCGATCACCGACGCGTCGAAGGTCGACGACGCCAATTGCAGGACTCGGGGGCCACGCTCGAGCTCGGCGATCTCGGCGTGGGCGGTGCAGACGTTCATGATTCCGCGATGTGAAACCTCCACGCCCTTGGGTCTTCCCGTGGAACCCGACGTGTAGATGACGTAGGCGAGGTTGTCGGGGTGAGCCGGCGTTGCCGATACCTCGGCAGCGCCACCAGCAGTGCGGGATTCGTCCATCGCCACCCACTCGACGCACTCGGGCAAACTCTCGGATGCACCTCCCGCTGTCAAACCGACAACCGAACCGCATTCCTCGACCATCGTCTGCCGGCGCGCTGTCGGCAGCGCCGGATCGAGCGACAGCCACGCTGCGCCTGCACGCGCTACTGCCCACAACGCAACGATCCACAGATGCCCGCGCCCGAGCGCAACGGCCACCACGTCGTCGGGTCCGATTCCTCGGACCACCAACTCGCGTGTCCAGTGCGACGACTCCTCGTGCAGGTCGCGGTAAGTCCAGCGTCTGCCGTTCTCTTCCAGCGCTACGCCGTCGGGCGCCTGACGCAGAGCGCGTTCGAAAATGTCGGCAATCGTCAGAGGTTCGACGTGGCGAGGATTCGCAGCAGTCAGCGCCGAGCGTTCGAGTCCGGACAGCAGTTCGATCTCCCCGATCACAATCTCGGGTTCCACGGTCACTGATTCGGCGATACGTCTCACCCGCTGCATGAACAGTTCCGCGGTCGACTCGCGGAACTTGTCCGTCGCATACAGCAATCGAATAGTCAGACTGTCACCGGTGTCGACCAGGTCCCACGTCAAGTCGTAACCGGTCGACGCCCCTGAATTGTCGATGTCGAAGACGGTAATGCCGTCGATCTGCGGCAACTCCAGCGCTCGCCGGTACGCCAGCATGACCGTGAACAGCGGATGCTCGTTCATCCTGCGCGGCGGATCGACCTTCGCAACGACGTCGTCGAACGAGACGTCCGCGTTCGCCATTGCTTCCAGATCGACACGGCGAACCTCGTCCAGAACAGCAGCGAAGCGATCGGTGGAGTTGATCCTCGTGCGCAATGCAACAGTACCCACCATCATTCCGGCGACGCTCAGCAGCGCCGGATCGTTCCGCAGACTCACAGCTGCTCCCACCACGACGTCGTCCGTGACGCACTCGCGAGCGAGCAGCACGGCAATCACGCTGTGGACGACCATGAATACCGTGACGCCATGCGAACGAGCCAACGCCGACAACGCGTCGTAGGTGGCGCCGTCGAGGACTTCCGTCACCATCTCCTCGGATCGTGAAGACACGGGACTCCGGGGGTTGTCGACGGGTAGAGCCAACACATCCTCGACGCCACAAAGTGCGTCCGACCAATAGTCGAGTTGCCGGTGAGCCATGCTGAGAGAATCCTCGGGGTCACCCAAGCTCTCTCTCGCCCAGAAACTGTAGTCGCCGTAGCTGATCTCCCCCGACGAGCGATCCCAGGGAAGACCTGCCGACCTGGCCTCGAAGGCTGCCACGAAATCGGTCAGGATCGGGCCCATCGACGCTCCGTCGATCGCGATGTGGTGAACAACGATGACCAGGACCGTCAGTCCTGCAGAGTCGACTCCTGCCTTTTCGGCGAACACACGCACACGGAACGGAACATCTCGTTCGAGATCGAACGGCACAGTCGCGAATGCCGAAGCGCTCGCACGGATATCGCCGACGTGTACCGCAGTGAGATCGAATGCAACAGAGTCCATTTCACGTTGTTGCGGACCGAATTCACCCGGAACACAGACAGTTCGCAAAACGGCGTGGTGATCGACGACGTCGCCGAGCGCGCTGCTCAAGACCGAACGATCGATGTCGTCTGCCAGGACCGCTGCAAACGTCAGGTTGTACGCAGTCGATTCCGGCTGAAGCTGATTGATCAGCCAGAGTCGTTGTTGCGAGGGCGCCAGCGGGGCCGGCTTGCCGGGATCACGTCGAGTCAGTTCGCGGCGTTTGCCATCGGACGCGCTCGCCGACAGCCACTGAGACATCGCTCGCGGCGACGGATTGTCGAAGACGGCGCGAACAGGCACATCTCGCGCGAAGATCGAGGCGAGTCGACCTGCCACCGCTGCCGCGGCCAACGAATCACCACCTGATTCGAACAGGTTGTGCAGAGCGCCGAAACTTCCGGACACGTGTTCCGACATGACAGCGGTGACGAGTTCCTCCGAAACCGTCACTGCTGCATCGGGCGCCTGGCTCTCGAACACATGGCGCCGCAACGCATCTGCGTCCAGTTTTCCGTTCGTCGTGAGCGGGATCGACTCCAATACGACCACGCGGCCGGGCATCAGATACGCAGGCAACATCGCGGCCAACTCGATTGTCAGCTGATCCGCCTCCACACCATCGCCGACCGCGCACGCAACGGCGATGTCGTCGACGAGGACAACCGCCGCAGCCTCGACGCCCGTGCACCGACGCAGAGCTGATTCGATTTCGGCGGGCTCGACGCGGATTCCTCGCACGCTCATCTGACGGTCGGAGCGTCCGACGAATCCGAGCGTGTCATCCGTGCGGCGATGAACCAGATCACCGGTCCGATAACGGCGGTGCCCACCGGGTGCTGCGATGAACGACGTGGCGGTGCCGGCAGGATCTCCGGCATAGCCCATCGCAAGCCCGGGCCCGCTGACGTACAACTCACCGATCCCGGCCCACGGCACCGGACGCAGTCGCGTATCGAGCACCTCTGCACCGATTCCGGCGAGCGGGACTCCGATGGTGACCCGATGATCCACTTCGGCGACAGTGGTGACCACCGTGCATTCCGTCGGTCCGTACGCATTGAGCATTCGCGCGCGGCGACTCCACGCACGCGCGGTGGAAGGTGAGAGCACATCGCCACCGACTGCCACCACCTCGAGCGAATCGAACCGCTCTGGAGCCATCGTGTCGAGTACGGCTGGAGTGGACAACATGTGAGTGACGCCGCGTTCTGCGACGAATTCTTCGAGTGCCCTTCCGCCGAAAGCCTCCCGAGGAGCGACCGCCAAGGTAGCCCCGGCGCCGATCGCCAACATCATCTCGAGGATTGCTGCATCGAACGTCGGTTTGTAACCGTGCAGCACAACCGAGTCCGAAGTCACGCCGTACTTGCGGACAGCATCGTCGGTCAGCAGGCCCAGTCCTCGGTGTGTGACTGCAACGCCTTTCGGTTCACCGGTCGACCCGGACGTGTGAACAACGTACGCGACTGAATCCGGATACTGCCGACCGGGAACAGGGCTGCGATCGGAGAGGACTGTGCGCAGCTGCTTCAGACGTGCCGGTGGCAGGTCGGGGTCGATCGGCACGAATGCCGCTCCCGTTTTCGAGATCGCCAACATTCGGACCAGGTACGCGATAGTCCGTACCGCCGGAATCTCGTACACGGCACCCGGTCCTGCTCCCCGAGCCACCAGTTCCCAGGCTTGGGCATCCGAGGCAGAGTCGAGTTCGGCATACGTCACCGTGCGGTGTCCGTCGTCGAGAGCAATGTTGTTCGGGAATCGCGCCGCGGTGGCGGCGAAGATCTCGGTCAGTGTGCGGGACGAATCGACCTCGGCAGCAGTCCAACTGGGCGCCGCGCCCACCACGAGATCCGAAACGAGTACTGGTACATCCTCGGCAATCGAGGTGAGCACTCTCGACAGCTGTCGGGTAACCGCGTCGGCGCTCGAAGGATCGAATGCGCTCGCGGCATAGATGAGCGCTCCGGTCAATGAACCGTCGTCAGCGGGTGCGAGCGAGACATGCATGGGGAACTTCGTTGTCGCGGTCTCGATTTCGCGAGCCTCGATCGTGAGGCCGGAAACCTCCACGGCAGGGATCGCGAAGTTCTGCAGACCCAGCGCAATCTGGGGAGTTCGTCCACCGAGCAGCTCACCAACCAACTCGGCAGGAACAGAGCTGTTATCGAACGCTGCCACATCAGCATCGAAAGCTGCACCCAACAGAAGATCGATCGGCACGTCCCCGTCGATCCGAAGGCGAAGAGGCACCGTATCCACGAACATGCCGACCACGCCGTCGAGCTGAGGCGCCCGCCGTCCGTCGACAGCTGTCGCGATCACGACATCGGGATTTCCACTCAGCTTGGCAAGCACCACCGACAACGCCGCATGAACCACCGCGAACAGCGAAACCTTCAATCGGTCGGCTCGCGCCTGCAGTGCCGAGGTGATGACGGCTGGTATCACGAAGTTCACTCGCTGCGCCACGGTATCCGGCCCGCCATCGGAGTGATCCACCGTCAGCGGAGACACAGATGTCACACCGTCGAGGGTTCGGCGCCAGAACTGCTCGACGACAGGGGAAACGTCACGTGCTGCCTCCCACGCGGCAAAATCCCCGTACTGGATCGGCAACGGAGACCATTGCGAATCCAGTCCAGCTCGTCGCTTGCCGTACGCGGTCAGCAGGTCGCCGACCACCGTTCGCATCGACACCCCGTCGACTGCGATGTGATGAAAGCTCACTGCCAGAACGTGCCTGACCGGTGACACTTGGAGCAGCATCCAGCGCACCGGCAGGTCTGCCGCTACATCGAAACCACGCGAGCCGAACTCTCGCAGCAGCACCTCGACCTCGATGTCGGCGACCAGCCGCGTTTCCATTGTCACGGAGGTCGGAGGATCCACGACCTGAACCGGTGGAGTGCCCGGATACCGGGTTCTGAGGACATCATGACGACCGACAAGATCCGTTGCTGCCTGACGCAGCGCCGCCGCGTCGAGTTCACCGTCGATCTCGATGCAGATCGGCAGGTTGTACGCGCCGCTCGCCGTGTTCCGCTGATTCAGTACCCACATCGCACGCTGGTTTCGTGACAGGGGTGCGGGCGTGGGGTCGCGGCGCGGTTCCAGTCGGACAAGATCGGTCACCGAGTCGTTCTGCTCGAGCGAATCGAGCCGGGCTGCCAACGCCGCAACTGTTGGATGCTCGAATACGGTCCTGAGCGGAACAACCAGCCCCAGAGTACTACTCAAGAGCGAGGTAACCTCCGCGGCCGACAGCGAGTTGCCCCCGAGCGAGAAGAAGTCTGCGTCGCGGTCGTCCTCATTCCCACCGAGGACGGAACCAAAAGCTCCGGCTACAACACGTTCGGTGGCGGTGGCCGGCCCCTCTGCACGGGAAGCATCCAGTGTCGGCGACGGGAGACGGGCGAAGTCGACCTTGCCGTTCCGCATCGGAAGCTCGCCCTCGATGTCGACGATGGCATGCGGAACCATGTACGTCGGAAGGACTTCTGCGGCGGCAGCGCGAAGTTGACCTGTGTCAACTCTTTCGGCACCTGAACTTCTCACGTAGGCGACCAACAGAGGACTTCCACCTTCGGCCGACCGAACCCCGACGACACAGAAGTCGACGTTCGCGACAGACTGAATGACTGCCTCGATCTCACCCGGTTCGATCCGGACACCGTTGACCTTCACCTGCACGTCGGTTCGCCCGAGATAATGCAGGCGATACGTATTTCCCTCGGATTTGGGGCTTTCCGGCTTCCACATCACCAGATCGCCCGTCCGGTACATCCGGGCGCCTGAACCGGTTGCCACGAATCGTTCCGCAGTTCGGGCCGGTTGGCCGGCGTAACCGCGAGCGAGCATTCGACCTGAGAGATACAGTTCGCCGGCGACTCCCGGCGGCACCGGTTCGAGTCGATCATCGAGCACGACGGCGTCGACCCCGGCCAGTGGATACCCGATCGATCCGTCGTGAGTGTCACCCGACAGTTGTTCGATCGACAGTGGTTCGGTAGCAAGCGAATACATCGTCGACTCGGCAGGTCCGTATCCGTTGATGACTCGGCGTCCGGCTTGCCAGCGCTTCGCCAACGCGCCGCCGAGTCGCTCGCCCCCGAACATCACCGTGGAAAGGTCCGGCAGCGAAGGATCGCCGATGGAGGCGACGACAGTAGGTGTGGCGCACAGATGAGTAATTCGCTCGCGCCTCAGTGCTGATGCGAGTCCCGAGCCGAACAGTTCTTCGTTCTTCGCCAGAACGAGCGTGGCCCCGGACGCACTCGCGATGAGCACCTCGAGCAACGTCATGTCGAATCCTGGCGCTCCGCGATGGAATACGCGAGAACCTGGCCCAGCCGAGAATCGACCGGGCAGGTCTTCGGCGATCACACCGAGCCCGCCGTTGGTCACGACCACAGCCTTGGGGGTTCCGGTCGTTCCTGACGTGAAAACTACGTAGGCCGCCAGGTTCTCGGAATATTCGCGCACCGAGTCGGTGACTTTCTCACCACCAGCGTCTTCAGCACCAGCGTCTTCACCACCAGCGTTGCGGCCGCCGATCGCTCCGGTGCCCAGTGTTTCGAGGACATCGCGTACTCGCGCCTGCGGCTGTTCCGGGTCCGTCAATGCCGGAGCTGCACCGACCTTCGCGATTGCCCACAGTTGCACGATCGACGCAATCGACCGATCTGCAGTCCAAGCAGCGACCTGGTCGACTCCAACTCCCCGGGAGCGCAACTCGTCGGCTGCGACATCCGACTGGGCATCGAGTTCCCGGTAAGTCAGTGTGTTGCCCTCACCCTCGACCGCCACAGCGTCCGGGGCGGATTCGACGCCGAAGCGCAGCATGGAGGCAAGTGTCGTACCGGAAAGTCGAGATCGATCAGGCCGGTCGACCGCGCCGTGTGCGGGGACGAGAAGAGCTCGTTCCGCACTGTCCAACAGGTCGATTTGCCCTACGGCGACATTCGGGTCGACAGACACTTGATTCAGGAAGCGCTCGAACCGGCCCGCAAAGCTCGATACCGTCAGATCATCGAATAGATCAGCGTTGTAGACGAATTCGAGACCGAGTTCGCCCCCGACCCCCTCGTCCGTGACGTTGACCTGCAGATCGAAATTTGCGTGCCTGACTTCAGGAGCAATCTGTGTGATGTCCAGCCCTGGTATCGACCACGCGGCGGTCTCAGCAGTTCGGAACGAGAGCGCCACCTGGAACAACGGATGTCGCGAACGCGATCGCGGTGGGTCGATCAGATCGACCAGCGATTCGAAGGGCATCTCTGCGTGCGCGAACGCCGCTACGTCACGCTGACGAACCTGCTCGACCAACCGGCCGAACGAGTTCGACGGATCGACTTCGGTTCGAAGAACAATCGTGCCGGCAAACATGCCGACCAGCTCGTCGAGTTCAGGTGTGACGCGTCCGGACACAACAGTGCCGACAGCTACGTCATCGCTACCGTTGTACCTCGCCAACAGCGCCGCGAGAGCGGCGTGTACAACCATGAACATGGTCGCGTTGTTCGATCGTGCGAGTGTCTGAAGGCCCGTTCGTACCGAACCTGAGATCTCCACCCGACAGCTCGACGCACGGGCGAACGTCGAACGTGGACGATCGAGGGGAAGCGTCACCTGCTCGGGAAGTCCTTCGAGAGCCTGCATCCAGTAGCTGCGTGCCGTCTCGGGAATCCCCGATTCCCTTTGCCATGCACTGTAATCGGAGTATTCGAGCGCGAGCGGCGACCACTGCGGAGCGTGCTGCGCCGAGCGGGCGATGTACGCCGCAGTGAAGTCGCGGACCAACAATTCGAGTGATCGAGCGTCGGCGGCAATGTGATGGACGACGACAGCCAGGATGTGCTCGACAGGTGAAACCTGGAGAAGTGCCGCACGTACGGGCGGATCAACGGTGACATCGAAGCCCGAACCCACCAGTTCTGCTACACAATTCTCGGCGTCGCCGCCGTCGAGTGCCTCGAGCTGAAAGGCCGGAAGCGCATCCTCGGCGTCGAGCACCGTCTGAACCGGGCCGCCGCCGACAACCGGGTACACGGTCCGCAGAGTGCGATGGCGATTGATCACGTCACGAATTGCCAGTTCGGCCGCAACCACGTCCAGCTCGCCTGCCAAGCGCAGCACGATCGGGATGTTGTATCCGGCGGAGTCTGTATCCAACTGATTCAGAATCCACATTCGATGCTGGGAAGCTGACAGGTGCACTTCCGTGTTGTCCGAACGAGGCCCCAAGGACACGTCAGACGCGTGCTCCGCGCCGGTTCGCCCTACACCTATCCGCGCAGCAGCGATGTCTGCGAGCTGATCGACGGATGGGTGCTCGAACACATCGCGGACGTCGAGGTTACAGCCCAGGGCGGAGTTCAGACGCGACGAAAGACGAGTGGCGATCAAGGAATTGGCGCCTTGATCGAAGAGGTTCCGGACCGGATCGACATGCGGAACTTCCATCAAATCGCTCAGAATGGCTGCGACTGTCTGCTCGAAGAAGTCTCGCGACTGCCGAGTCGGCTGCGTGAGAGACACCGGGGTCGGCAACGATGCTCGGTCGATTTTGCCGTTGATCGTGACCGGTAATGACGCGAGCGCCATCAAAGCCGACGGAACCATGTGCGCGGGCAGCAACGAACGAGCAGTCCGCAAGACGCCGTCGAGGTCGTGTCCGCTCCCCGGGGTGATGTAACCGACCAAAGTCGGCCCGCTGTCGAGTTCTCTCACCACTACCGCGGCCTGCTCCACCGACGTGTGAGCCAACAGCGCGGATTCGACCTCGCCCGGTTCGATGCGGTAACCGCGCAGTGCCATCTGACCGTCGGCGCGGCGAACATATTCGAGTCGGCCGGCTCGCCAACGGACCAGATCGCCGCTGCGGTACATCCGTGATCCATCGAATCCGGGTTCAGGCACGAATCGCGAAGACGTCATCGCGGGTCGACCCAAGTAGCCTTCGGCCACCTGCGGACCCGCAACATACAGTTCGCCGACAGATCCCGGAGGGACGGGCTTCAACGACGCGTCCAGTACGTAGCTGCGCAACCCTGGTAGTGGGGACCCGATCGGCGAGACAGTCTCGTCACCGGGGACAAGATCGAAACTGGTGACATGGACTGTGGTTTCGGTGATTCCGAACATGTTGACGCCCCGCACGTCCGGGTGCCGATCGAACCAAGCCTCCACGCGCCCGGCGTCGAGGCGATCACCGCCGAAAACAATCGTCCGGAGCGGAAGCAGCATTTCCTGCGTGACTTCCGCCAACGCATAGAAGGCGGCCGGGGTCTGATTGAGAACGGTCACTCGTTCCCGCACAATCAGATCCGCGAATCTTTCGGGTGAGCGCGCGACATCACCGTCCACGATCACGAGGGATCCGCCAGTGGTCAACGAACCCCACATCTCCCAGACCGAGAAGTCGAATGCGTACGAATGAAACATCGTCCATACATCTTCGGCGTTGAAGTCGAAGATCTCTCGGGTCGAGGCGAGCAGCGCCAACACGTTGTCCTGAGACACCACTACGCCTTTGGGAGCTCCAGTTGATCCGGAAGTGTAGATCACGTAGGCGGCGGACTCCGACTGTGCAACGGGCCAGTCGGCCGTAGCGTCAGTCGTCTCGTCCACGAAGATGACAAGTTGCTCGTACCCAACGAACCGCCCAGCAGATTCGTCCGTCGACAGAATCGCTTTCGGGCCTGCATCGGCAAGTACGTAGTGGATACGAGCGTCGGGATACTGCAAGTCGATCGGTACGTACGTCGCGCCCGCGCGAACGACAGCGATGATGGCTACGACGAGGTCGACCGATCGAGGCAGGGCGACCGCCACGCGATCACCGACTCGAATTCCTCGATCGATCAAGACAGCGGCAAGGCCCTCCGAACGAACTCGCACCTCTTCATAGGTGAAACGAGTATCGCCACTCGACACCGCGATTGCATTCGGATGCCGGGCTGCGACGGCCCCGAAGAGGTCAGGCAGCGACTGCGCGACAATCGACGGCGCCGGCACCCGAGCCGACAATTCTTCGCGTTCCGCAACACTGAGAACATCGATGTCACGCAGCATGATTGACGAGTTCTCGGTAATCGAGCCACACACTCGACGAAGCCGCTCGACCCAGCTCTGCACGGTGCCTGCATCGAACAGATCGGCGGCATATCGGAAAGTGCCGCGAACACCGCTCGCGTCGCCGTCAATCGTACGATCCTCGCGCACAGTCACTTCGAGGTCGAAGCGAGGGTGGACCGGAGGTAGCGGAGTGCCGTGCGCCGTCAAAGTTCCCATCGCGATCGCGGAGTCGGGCGCTACCGGATCGACAGCGAGAACCACTCTGAGGAAGGAATTCTTCTCACCTACGCCCCCACCGACCGCACGGTCGACCACCCAGTCGAACGGAACGTCGGCATTGGACAGGGCCGCCACATCAACCTCGCGCACCTGAGTCAAGAACTCACCGAACGTGTCTCCGCCGCGAAGGAGCGTTCGCAGCGCGACGGTCCCGACGAACATACCGACGACACCGTCGAACGAAGGATGCGTTCGTCCGGAGGTCGGGGTCCCGATGACCACATCGGACGCACCGGTGATCTTGCTCAGTGCGATCGAAAGGCAGGCGTGCAACACCATGAAGGTTGTGCAGTCGTGCGCGCGAGCGATCTCGTTCAGCGCCGCATGGATGGGTGAGGGCAACTCGAACGTCACGTCCCGAGCCGACGACGGTTGGTCCGGCCGGCGGGATCTGTCCACGGGAAGCGCAAGAGTCGGATCAACACCGGCGAGTGTGTCGGACCAGAATTCCAGCTGGCGTCCTGCCAAGCTCTGTGGATCCGCGGGATCACCGAGAATGGTTCTGTGCCAAGCGGAATAGTCGCGGTAGTCGAGAGCGGGCGAAGGCCAGATCGGCGACCGTCCGTCGGCGCGAGCGTCGTACGCCGCGACGAGGTCCGAGACGATCGTCGCGAACGAAAGGCCGTCCAGGGCGATGTGATGGGCAACCACGGTCATGCGGTGGTCGGCGTCGCTGCCGGAGGCGAGGATCAAGCGAAGAGGCGCATCGGTCGCCAGGTCGAAACCCGCCGCAACCAAATCCGCTGACGCAGCCTCGTAATCCTCGGACGCAACCTCGATCAGAGTCACCGGAGTCGCGGTCGCAACCTGGATCGGCCACGCATCGTGATTCTGGTCGAACGAGAAAACAGTACGCAAGACGAGATGGCGATCGGTCAGGTCACCTACCGCCGCCCTCATCGCCTCGATATCCAGAGCACCACTGAACGCGACCTCGAACGCAATGTTGTACGCCGACGACTGGGGATCCAGACGGTTGAGTAACCACAGGCGTTGTTGCGCCGGTGCGATTTCCACGACGAGGTCGTCCGAAATGCGTTGGGGTTCCTCCACCCACTCCGCCCGCCCCGCACGGATCACCCGGGCCAGGCGCGCCGGCGTCGGGGCACCGAACACGTCCCTGACACCAACCCGTCTTCCGAGGGCGGAACTCACTCGCGCGGCAACATACACGGCGTCGAGTGAACTACCGCCCCAGGCGAACAAGTCGGAGTGCGGTCCGAGAACTCCGACGCCTAGGACCTCGGCCATCACCGAGGCAATCAATTCCTCGTCGTACTCGATCGGACGGTTGACCGCCGCGCGCTGCTCGGCCGGCGCGGACGACGCCGGTTCGGGGAGCGCTGAACGGTCAGTCTTTCCATGGCTCGTGACGGGCAATGCTGCCAAAATGGTCACCGAACTCGGCAGCATGGAACGAGGAAGTCGGGAAGCCAGATGATCGAGCACCATCGTCTGGCTCAACGGATGAGCTGCACCTTCGGCCACGGTCACATACGCCGCAAGCGACCCGGATCGCTCGACCACCGCTGCTTGCGCAACGCCGGGAGTCGACAGGAGCACAGCCTCGATCTCGCCCAGTTCGACGCGTACTCCACGGATCTTGACTTGTTGGTCAGAGCGGCCCAAGAACTCGAGTTGACCGGCATCGTTCCATCGCACGACATCCCCGGTGCGGTACATACGCTCACCAGCGCCGGCAGCACCGAAGGGCGCAGCGACAAAACGCTCCGCGGTGAGCGTCGGAGAAAGGTACCCTCGCGCCAGTCCGTGTCCCATCACGTACAGCTCCCCCGCGGCGCCGACCGGAGTGGGCAGCAACGACGAATCCAACACCACAGCGGAAACGCCGTCGATCGGGCGCCCGATCGGAGTATCACCACCAGGCGCGAGCGGCTCGCTCATGAATGCCGCGACGGTTGCTTCACTGGGCCCGTACGAATTCACGATGTCGACGTGACTCGACCACACATCCACGAGCGCCACCGGCGGTCGCTCGCCACCGACGTTCAACACTCGAAGATCCGGCAGTTTCCGAGGATCCATCGTCAGCGGAACCGATGGCGTCGAGTTCAGGTGCGTGACACCTTCGAGCCGCAAATAGTCTTCGAGGTCCACTCCGCCGATCAATCCGGGAGGAACGATCACTGCGGTCGCGCCGCAGCCGTGCGCAAGCAGAATCTCGAGGATCGCCACGTCGAACGATGTGTTTGCAAGGAGCGCGACGCGGGAGGAACTATCGATGTTCAGACGCCGTGCGTGAGAACGCAGCAACGGCACAATGCCTCGGTGCGTGACCGCGACACCCTTCGGTCGCCCGGTAGAACCAGAGGTGTAGACCACGTAGGCGGTGTCGTCCAAAGACAGGTCGGCGATAGATGAACCCGCCCCCACGCGTCGATCCACCGGCCCTTCGACGGTCTCGTCGCCACTGGGATCAACGACGCACACCCAAGCCGGCACGTCCACGAGTTCGCCACCGACCACAACCGACACGTCGGCGTCGTCGAGAATGAAAGCGACACGCTCGGAGGGTGTTTGAGGATCCACGTAAAGAAGGACAGCACCAGCCCGCACTACCGCGTGGAATGCAACTACGGAATCGGTCGAGCGCTCGGTGAGGATCCCGACGACGTCGCCTCGTCCGACTCCGTTCTCCACGAGCAAGGCGCAGAGTGCATCCGCGCGAGCGCCGAGCTGGTCGTAAGTGACGTCCACACCTTGCTCGCGGATCGCGACAGCACTCCCCTGCCCTGCGCCGCCTCTGATGACCGAATCGAGCGTCGCGAATCCGTCCGTCCGCGGACCCAGCGCGGGGACCAGATCCTTCACTTCGTCCGTCGAGAGGATGCGGAGGTCACCGAGCGCACGGGTAGCAGAGTCGAGGAACCCCTCGAGTAGCCGAACGAACTGACGATGATGCATCGCCAGGTCACGTTCGCTGTAGAGGTGCGGATTGGCTTCGAAGGAAAGGCGAACGTTCTCCCCCGCGATCGACGGATAGATGCTGAAGAACAGGTCTTCGGTGGGGCCGGATGTGAGGACGTGAAACTCGCCGACGACGTCGCCGAGCCGAATGGCTTCGTGAAACATCATGACGTTCACGGCCGGGCCCGCCGCCTCACGGGATCCGCCCTGACCTTCCTGGAAGCCCATGTCCTCGTAGCGGAATCGCTGGTGGCGTAGCGCACCGGTCATTTGAACCGAGATCTGACGCACCAGTTCTCGTGGCGACAGATCCCGTTCGAGTTGCGCACGAACAGGCACGATGTTGGACAGCATCCCACCTGAACGTTTCGACGTCGCCGTGGTGCGGCCGGACACCGGCAAGCTGAGGACTACGTCATCGGAATCAGTCATGCGACCGAGATAGGACGCGAATGCACCGACGAGGACCGCCACCTCGGAGGTAGTCCACTCGGTCGCGACATCCGAAAGCTGTTTTGCAAGAGTTGGATTCAGTGTCCGCACCATCATGCGCTGCGGCATGGACGTCAGGCCGGCGCCGTCGGCGAGGCGAACCGGGCGGGGCAGGCCTTCGGACATCTCCGTCCAGTACTGCTCGTCCGATCGATACCGCGACGAGGATCGGTAATCGACGTCGAGGTCATGCAGTGCACGTACCCCGAGACCACCGAAAGGAGTCAGCGTCTTGCCATGAACCAGATGCGAATAGCGCTCGGCCACCCGAGCGGTGAGTGTCATCGCCGCATGTCCGTCGAGCACGAGGTGATGGGCGTGCGAGTACCAGTAGTAGTGCTCATCTGCCAGGTGAAGCAAGGTTGCCGAGATCAGGCGGTCAGACATCACGTCAAGTGGCCGTGAGTATTCCGCTGTCATCCACTCGTTCGCGCGCTGAACCGGGTCGCGGTCGCTGCGTAAGTCGAGGTATGCGAGATCGTCGACGATCGAATGATCGACGACCTGTGCCGGCTCGGCATCGGTAGCGACGAGGCGAACGAACGGCGACTCCAATTCATGACATGCCGTATTCGTTGCCTCGATCAGCGCGTCGACGTCAACCGGTCCGCGTAGTTCCACGTACTGAGCCACCACGAACGGAGTTGACGGACTCAATTGCTGCGCGAACCACAGCGCGAGCTGAGCCCGAGACAACGGAAAAGCACTCAACCCGTCACCTCACATTTCACCAGCCTTGTTTTTCACGAACGTTCGGTGGCTGATCACGTGAATCCATGGGAGCGAACACCACGAACGGCCGAACCGAACCCTACTGTCTCGTCTAAGTTTTCACCACTGGGCCAACACTGCTAGACATGTCGACGCAGCTTTCACGCACTCAAACGTCAGGAGCTTCAGCGGATGAACAACGACAC
The DNA here is from genome assembly GCF_029457415.1 of Rhodococcus sp. RCBS9. NCBI lineage: Bacteria > Bacillati > Actinomycetota > Actinomycetes > Mycobacteriales > Nocardiaceae > Rhodococcus > Rhodococcus sp. RCBS9. Next base: position 6,208,286 of record NZ_CP120422.1, read on the forward strand.
GGTGGGACCAAAGTCCGACGACGATTCCGGGGCTGAACTGATCGGCTCCAACACCATCCCACCGAGGGGCCCGGAGCGCGAAACCAAGGGGGCGGCCGCTTTTCTCCGAAGCCGTAGAACGGCAGTCGCGATCACCGCAACGACGCTGGTAGTGGGCGGTTTCGTGGCATGGCTCGGGTACACGGCATACGAGGCGAAAGACAACCTGGAGGCGGCTCGCGACCACGCACAGTCGGCGAAGAGCGCTCTCCTGGCCGGAGATACGGGAGTCGCAGAGTCTGCCGCGGCGGAAGCCGATCGCGAAGCATCGGCCGCATACGACAACACCCATTCACTCCCCTGGAACATCACCGCCGCAATTCCCGTCATCGGGTCGCCGTTCGAGTCGACGCGCCAGATGACCGAGGTCGTTCAGGGGCTTACGCGTGACGTTCTCGGCCCTGCCGTGACTACCGGAACTTCACTCGCACCAACGGAATTGGTGCAGCCCGGTGGGCGCTTGGCACTCGCACCGTTACGCGAAGCGGAACCGAAACTGGCCGAAACAGCTATCGCCGCGGAATTGCTGTCGTCGCAGGCACAGGAAGTTCCCGAATCGAAGTACCTGGGCCGAGTTAACGATGCCAGAGCAGAATTACAGTCGCAGACAAGCGAACTGGCTACCCTCCTGACGAACACCGCCACCGCGGCGCGCATCGCACCGGCGATGCTCGGCACCGACGGACCGCGCAACTACTTCATCGGTTTCCAGACCAATGCGGAAGCGCGAGGAACCGGCGGCCTGTTGGGTGGATACGGCATCGTCCGAGTCGACAACGGCGCCGCTCGGGTGGACACACTCTCCCCCAACTCCGAACTAACACTGGACAATCAACCGATAGACCTTGGTCCTGACTTCAACCAGCTGTACGGAAACAGTCGACCGACCACCGATTTTCGCAACAGCAACCTCAGCTCGCACTTTCCGTACGCAGCGCAGATCTGGCAGTCCCTGTGGTCACAGGAGTCCGGGGGTGAGCTGGTCGACGGCGCGATAGCGACCGATCCGATAGCACTGAGTTACCTCCTCGCGGCGGTGGGACCAGTAGAGATGCCGGACGGAGAGTCGGTAACGGCCGACAACGTCGTTGAGTTGACCGAGTCGACCGCGTACGCACGCTTTCCCTCCGACAACAAGGCACGAAAGCAGTATCTGCAGACAATCGCGGCCCGTGTCGTGGCGAAGATGACCGGGAACATCAAGTCGCCGAGCGCATTACTGGAGGCTCTCGGCAGAGGTGTCAGCGAGGGCAGAATCGCAGTGTGGAGCTCTCACCCCGACGAACAATCGGTTCTTGCCGACACCGTCCTCGGGCACACCATTCCCGATGATGCCGCTCCGTACGCCGGTGTGGTGATCAACAACCAAGCCGGCAACAAGCTCGACTACTACCTCACACGAGAAATCGACTACACAGCCCAGACGTGCACCGGCGACACCCGAAAGACAACGGTCACCGTTCGACTGACCAACAACGCGCCCGACGCCGACCTGACCGAATATGTCAGCGGGATCGTCGACAACCCCGGACGACTGCCCAATGGCACCAATGTGGCTGCAGTCACTCTGCTTGCGACAGCCGGCGCCAAACTCGATGCCGTCTCCGTGGGTGGACAGATTTCGTTTGCCGTCAACGGAACCGAACAGGGTCACCCGGCCTACATGACCAGGGCCGTCATTCCGCGAGGCCAGACGGTTGAGCTGAAGTTCGATCTGACCGAGCCCACAGCCGAGGGCGAAGCTCGCGTACCGGTCCAGCCGCTTGTCGACGACCCGAAGATTACCGTCGACGTTCCTAGCTGCTGAGCTTGTCCGGCAAACGTCGACGAGGCCCCTGGCATGTCGCCGTTTGTCGGACTCGTGAACTTTCAGCAGATTTGAAACTTTGGCGAAGGCTAGCCTATGCTTCCTGACGCGCCTGGAACCGGCCGTCGGCTGCGATCCGTCGGAGTCTCACTCCTCGGCGCATCGACAACGGAAGGTTCCCCATGCGATACGCCCGTGTGCGCTCACTTCGCCGAACTGTGGCGCTGAGTGGATTGGTCATTGCCGCCCTGGTAATCGGCGGATGCAGTAACAACGACACCGCAACCGAATCGAGCAGCAGCGACTTCGAAACCGTCACCATCGAAAGTGCGCTCGGAAACGCCGTCATCACCGAAAAGCCCGAGCGAATCGTGACTCTCGGCATGGGGTCGGCAGAGACCGTAATCGCGCTCGGCACGATCCCCGTCGGCGTCGAAAAGTACGCATGGGGCAGCGACGACACCGGGTATCTGCCGTGGGTCCACGAAGCGGTCACGAAGCAAGGTGGCGAACTGCCAGAGCAGTTCACCGGCGGAACCGATCTCAACATCGAGGCGATCATCGCTCTCGAACCCGACCTGATCCTCGCCCCCTGGTCCGGCATCACTCAGCAGCAGTTCGACTCACTCAACGCGTTCGCGCCGACCGTCGCCTACGCCGAGAGCCCCTGGACCATCACGTGGGAAGACCAGATCAACGTCATCGGCAAAGCCATGGGCGAATCCGAGAAGGCGACAGCCGAAATCGACAAGATCAAGTCGCAGTTCGCGGAATCGACTGCAGCACATCCGAACTACGCCGACGTCAGCTTCTCCTTCATCTACAACACGGGCCCAGGAACCCTCGGCGTCTTTTTCGCCGAAGAGCAGCGTGTGGCCATGGTCCGCGCACTTGGCCTGCAGGTGGATCCCGTCGTCTACACCTTGACGGAATCTGAAGGAACAGACTCCGCCGTCATCGGCCTCGAGAACGCAAACCTCCTCGACAAGTCCGACCTGCTCTTCACCTTCTACTCGGACCCGGCCAACCGGGCCGAGATCGAAGCGCAGCCCGCTTACCAGGCAATCCCCGCTGTGGCTCGGGGAACTGTCATCGCTCCGACCGAACAGCCCTTCGTCACCGGTTCCTCGATGATCAACCCTCTGACCGTGCCCTGGTCGCTCGAGCGCTACGTGCCGATGATCGACGAGGCAATCGCGAAGCTGAACAAGTGATGTAGATCAGCATCGTGCGATCGAGAAACCCGCGTCCTATTCGGACGCGGGTTTCTTGCCGTCGCGTTCAGCTTTGAATCGCATCCACTCACTGCTCAGCATGCGATTGTCGATGATCCACCCCATGTAATCGCGCATGTTGAGCACACGAATGTACGCGGGACCGTTGGGGTTTGCGTACTGCAGGGCCTCGGTCGCAAGCTTGCGTTGATTCTCGAGATATACGTGCTCTGTTTCGAGGAATCCGCCCCACACGTCGGAATCCATGACGTAGTAGTGAGTCCGATCCCGAGGCTTGCGCGTGAGCTTGACGAACCCCCGGTCGATCAACCGACGAATGTAGGTGGACACCGATCCGCGACTTGCTCCGAGTGCCTGCGCCAACTCTTCGGCGCTGACCCCTGGCGACTCGCTGATCAACAGATAGCCCGCAATACGTCCTTCGATGCGGGCCCCACCGCCGGACTGCCAGTACACGGAGAACTGGTCGATGAACCAGGTGGAGAAATCGTCACCGCGAGCAGGGCTGGCATCGCCCATTCGTTGAGCCTCCGACGTCTCTGGGTACGAACAATTCGCCACTATTGTGCCAGCACCACCGTCACCGAGCCGAAATCACCAGCCCTGGAGTGGTTGCGATGAACTCGAGCTGTTCGATTGTCAAAGGCGACGCCGATGTGGAGCCAGCCGATGTCACGAACTGGGTCACCACTACTGTTTCGCCGGAGGGGTGAACAACCCGGACCGTGTCATCGCCCGAGCCATCGGGATCGACCAGGCGAGTCACGGTGGTGGAGCCTGGCAACGTCAGTGTCTCACCCGGTTCCGGCACAGCGGTACCAACTGATATTTCGACATCGCTGCTGCCGTCCGCTGTTGAGGCGACGATCCGCTCGCACACTCCTCCCTGTCCGTAATCATCTGGAACCAACGAACCGAGCGGGCGCTCCAAAGTGACGCCTGCCGCGCCGAGATCCTTCCAACGTGCATCGAGCAACTGATTCAGTCGGTCGATATCCATGCGCGACGCAGGTGGACCGGCATTCACAGAATCGGTGTAGCAGGATGCCATCGGCGGCGGCGTCGAGTCTGGAACCGGCGCAGTCACCGCAAGCCCCGGCGCGGTCGCTAACGCGATCAGTTCGTCCATCGTCAAGAGCGGGGAAGCATCCGACGAAGTTCCGGTCGACGTGTCGACGCTGGCAACAACCCGGGATCCATCACCGAGATACGCGACGACTCCGCGCTCGCCCCCGACTTCCGAACCGTCTGTGTCTTCGAAATCGGCTCTGTCCTCGAAATCGGCGATGTCGAGCACTGTTCCGTTTTCGAGATGCTCCCGCCGATCCACCAGACCCTCCAAGCACGGCGGCACCGGCTGATCCCATGCACGCACCTGAACCGAGATATCCGCAGTCCGCCCGACGCGAGTCAAGGTTCCCTTCGCCGACGTAGAACCGCTGAACTCGATCGGGTCGACCCCGTCAGGAAACGAGGCACCCCGGTAATTCTGGATCGGCGCAAACTCGAGCGATTTCGATGGACTCGCAAATGCAACGTCGACATCGGAAGGCAGCGATTCGAGTAGTGCGTCGCTCATGGCGGTGGCCTTCGGTCCCGAGAACCATGGATAGTCCGGGTCGTCATAGCCGGGCTCACCGGCAAAACCGTAGTTGATACGCACCGGCGGACCCGGCGATGCCACCGAATCGCAGCCGGGAATCGACGCGCCCGTGTCTTCGTTCGTCACCGCCGCGACAACAGTTCCCAAGGCGACGATCGAGACGATCACCAGCCCGTCACGCCAGGTCCATTGCTCGCGGCGACGGTTCGACTCGTGTGCGGTGCGCCCAGACATTTCTCGATCATTGCCTACCACAACAACTACGTCGCTATCCGACATACCCGCTGAGGTCGTAGATCGTGGAATTTCCCACCGTTGTCGACGTGAAATTCGCTTCGACCCATTCCTGGATGGCACTCGACGTGCTGTCCCCGCTTTGGCCCTCTCGCTGGCTTCCGCCCTGGCCACCGGCAATGTAGTAGTGAATTTTTCCGTCTGCCACGTACTGGATGAATTGATCCAATGTCGGTGCGGGATCGGAACTCCAACCGCCGATCGCCATCACCGCGGTATTGCTGGCCAACTCGTAGGTTGCTGCGCTTTGCGAGCCGTTGGTCGCGGCCGACCACGTGGTGCCCGCATTGACCAGCATTGCCGTCAACTCGGAAGTACTTTCGCTGCCGCTACTCAGTTCTTGCCCGTTCGACGCCGGATTTACAGTCGCGTCAGAAGAATTCGGCGGAGCGTCACCGTTTTGCAGCTCTGGGCCCCCACCCATACCTCCTCCCCCGCCGATTCCGGAGTCGGACACGGCGCCGGTCGGTCCGGCCGTCGGGATGGACCCACCGTGCGCTGTTGCGGCAGTGGCAATCGCGTAAGACGCAGAACCGGTTATCCCTGCCAACGATCCAAGAATCAATCCAGCGACAGCGAGCTTGCGAAATCGATCCTTGGCTCCCACGAGAACCAGGATCGCGCCGACGACAGTGCCTACCAACAGAATCCACTTCAGCATCGGCAGCCAGTCGGCATTGCGGTGCAACAACACCCAACTCCAGATTCCTGCGGCCAGCATCGTCGCAGCCAAGCCGCAACGTCCGATCCAACGGGCACGGACCAACCACAGAGCGTATCCACCGGTCCCGATCATCCCCGCGACGGCGGGCGCCAGCGCAACTGTGTAATAGGGGTGGATCGTGCCGGACATGTAGCTGAAGATCAGGCCGATAACGAGAAACCAGCCACCCCAAAGGATCAACGACGCACGGACAAGATCTGTGCGCGGTGCGCGTCCCCGAGCGAGCAGTCCGAACACCACTGCGATCAGTGCCGCAGGTATCAGCCAGGAAATCTGGATACCCATCTCGCTGCCGAACAGCCGTTCGAGTCCGGCACTTCCCCCGAAGCTCGAACCTGCACTGCCACCGGCCATTCCGCCACCGCCACCGGTGCTCCCGAAAAGTCGACCCAATCCGTTGTATCCCAGTACCAAGTCCATGACGCTGTTGTTGGTCGATCCGCCGATGTACGGGCAAGAATCAGCGGGCCACAGCCACACTGCCAACACCCACCACCCAGCCGATATGACAACGGACGCAGCACCGATCACCAGGTGGACCAGGCGAGTCCGCAAGCGCACCTGTCCGGCGATCAAATACGCGGCACCGAATGCAGGCAACACCATCAGCCCTTGCAGCATCTTGGTGAGAAAGGCAAACCCCAGCGCTACTCCTGCGAGCGCCACCCACATCGCGGCTCGACGACCGATCGCCGTGCCCATAGCCCGAATCACGAAGTAGCCCGCAAGAGTCATGAGCAGAACCAACAGTGCATCAGGATTGTCGAACTTGAACATCAGGGCGGCAGCGGGCGTAGCTGCCAAAACAGCTCCCGCCACCAAACCCGCAGCGGGCGACGCCACTCGTTTGACGGCCGCGTATACGAGCGCTACTGATCCGACGCCCATCAATGCCTGCGGAACTAGAAGACTGGCACTCGAGAATCCGAAGATTCGTCCGGACACACCCATGACCCACAATGAAGCGGGCGGTTTGTCGACAGTGATGAAATTCGAGGTATCGAGGGAACCGAAGAACCACGCTTTCCAATTCTGGGAGCCGGCCTGCGCCGCTGCAGCGTAGAAGGTGTTGGCGTAGCCACTCGCGGTCAGATTCCACAAATACAGGACTGCCGTTGCTGCCAACAGGATCGTCAGCGCCAATCCTGTACTGCGCGTGCGGAACCACGACGGCGAGGGCTCCGCGCGATGGGCAGTTGGTGCCGGCCGCTGACGCGGGGCCGGATGCAGAACGGCGGTCATCAGGAAGTCCCTTCACGAGTTACTGTCCTGCCAACGATCGCGTCTCCAACCCTGGCGGCACTGGGAGCCGCCTGGAAAGTTGCTGTGAATGGATCAGGTCAGGGAGCGCTCGAACAGCACGACGCTGAACCAACCGTTGTCGGCATCGTCTCCGAAGTCACGACGCCCTACCTCGGCGAAACCCGCGTCTCGGTAATAGCGGCGCAACCGCACGTTGGTTTCTACACAATCGAGCCGCAGGTACTGCGCGTTCTCCTGCGCGGACCGTCGATGGGCCCAGACGAGTAAGCGTTCGCCCAACGAGGTGCCCGAGAATTCTCGATCGATAACCAATCCGTGCACGTAGCCGGCAGGCTCGTTCGAATCGGGCCAGACCACAGGGTCCGACCAGATCAACCGCAGGGCACCGACAATCCTCGACTGCTCCCGGTCTCGCGCAACAAAGAACTCCCCTCTCGAAATCTGCTCCCCGACCTGCTCGACAGACACTTCACGCGGGCGCCACTGGATGATTCCGCGTTCTGCCAACCAGTCTTCTGCCGCGTGCCGCAGCGCCAGAATCTCCGGCCCATCGGTCTCGACCGCTTGCACAACGTCGACAACCATATGACCTCCCCCATATCTGCAGCCGTTCACAACAACACGGCCTCCAGGCCCCAACCCGGGTGTATCTCCGAGTTGAAGCCTATCGGCGTGAAGTTGTGCGCCTGAACGGGTGTCACCACTCAGTCAGGTTTTGAATGTGGTGTTGGCCGGTCGCGGGTGCTGGCCGGGGTCGATCGAGGGCGGCGGGATGAACCACGGTTTGTTGTCGGCGCCTATTCGGATCGCCCATTTCCCGACGAACCCTGATTTGCGGTGCATCAGTCGGTGATGTGAACGGCACAGCAGCACCAGGTTGTTCATCACCGTCGGGCCACCGTTCGCCCAGTGCCGGATGTGGTGCGCATCAGTCCAGGCGGGCACGCATGTGCAGCCGGGGAACGCGCAGCCTCTGTCGCGGGCAATCAACGCAGTCCGTTGTTCGGCGGTGACCAACCTCTTTCCTGGTTTCGCATCCAAGGGCGCGCCGTGATCGTCGAGCAGAACGGTCGACAGGAAACAATCACACCCGAGGAGTCTGGTCTGCGACACCGACAGCGGGCCCAGCCACGGCATGTGCCCGACATCGAGATCAGACACAGCCACTCCACCACCATCAGTTGGTGTGGCGGCGCAGTCCCGATGCTCCGCCAGATCCCGAGCGTTGATGTGCACGTTCACGTGCGGACGCTGACCACCATCCGTGCCGGTCTTCGCGCAGTCCAGATACCGGCGGATCAGTTCCGTGAACCCGTCCGCGGTCCGCTTCGCCGCCGACCGAGAATCCGGCGTCCCATCCGGTGCCTGGGTCGGCATCGTCAGACTCGACAACGCCGACAACAACATCTCACCGGTGAGGGCGTCGAAATCACCGCGCACCACCACCCGGCCATTGAGCGTCGACGCGATCCGCAACTCGTTGAGATCGACATCCTCGGCGGGCGGGATCTCATCCGATTCGAACAACCGCTCCAACGTCGCGATCACGTTCCGCACCTTCGTCGTCGTCGCCTCCACACCCGACGCAGCAGCCAACAACAAATCGATGCACTTCGGTAGCGCCTCCTCCGGCATCCCCTTCGGCGGTGACTCACAGAACGCCACGATCAACACGGCATGCTCGAACGAGCAATCCCCGCCATCGAACCGAGCAGCCACCGCCGGAAACGGCCGCAAAGCCGCACCCAACGCGGCGATCTTCTTCCCGTCCCGAACCTGCAGCATCGTGTTAGCCGCCAACCACGCACCCACCCCGCGACTGGCAATCACCTGATCATCCGGCCGCAACGACAACTCGTCCACCACCGCCACACGCACCGCCTCGAGGCGCAGAATCTCCGCACTCGCCTCGACAGCAGCAGCGCGCAACTCGGCAGCAGACAACCGCCACAACCGTCCGCGCAACCCCACCGCAGAACCAGACACCACATCCGACAACAAGACACTCATTGAATCCCCCGATCCCCTCCCCAAATCATACTCGAACACCCGTTCGAGTCAAGAGTGGTAGACCTCGAGCGCCCGCGCTACCGATTCGTCACCCGCAGGTAGCAACGGCAGTCGCACATTGGGAGTCGGAATCTGTCCCAACGCATGCAATACGCCCTTGATCACAGTCGGGTTCGGTTCGGAAAACAGAGCTCCGGACAGCTTCGACAAACTCCGCCCGAGGTCACGGGCGCCGTCCACATCGCCACTGTCCCAAGCTTTTACCAAGCGGACGAACTCAGCGGTCGACACATGAGCGGACGCCAAGATGCCACCGGCCGCACCCAAGGCCAGAAGAGGCGCGAGAAACAGATCATCCCCCGCCAGTACGGCGAAGTCGCCTGGAAGATCCGCGAAGAGTTCGACGGCAGCTGCGTCGATACCGCCCGCGGCATACTTCACACCAACAACCCCGGGCAAAGTACCCACCTCCTGCAAAGTGCCGCTGTCCAGATCGCACGCAGTCCGGTACGGCACGTGATAGACGATCAGCGACACTGGGCTCGACGACTGCAGATGCGCGAAATGCGCCACCACACCGGCTTTCGACGGCCTCGTGAAGGAGGGAACCGGCACCAACGCCGCCGAGACCTCAGGCCACCGAGCCAGCCTCCCGAGCGCCTGCGCACTGCCCGCCGTGTCGTTACTGCCCGCGCCGACGATCAACGTCGCACCTCTCGCACGGCACACATTCGCACAAATATCCAGAACGGTCACTCTCTCCTGTTCGGTGAGTGTTGCGGCTTCCGCTGTAGTCCCCAGCGCAACGAGTCCGACCGCACCCTCGGAGAGGACCTGGTGCGCAAGCTGTTCGAGTGCATCGGTTGCAATACGACCGTCGCTCTCGAAGGGCGTGATCAGTGGAACATGGATTCCGGCCAGGTCAACTCGAGTCGTAGTCATAGAACTCAGCCTCACCGAACAAACCTTGTAGGTCTAGTTCGCATTTCCATCGTCGAGCGTAAGCTGAGCTGATGCTCGATGTTCGCCGACTGAAGCTCTTGCGCGAACTAGCGCTGCGCGGAACCATCGTTGCCGTTGCCGAGGCGCTGTCGTTCAGTCCCTCCGCGGTGTCGCAGCAGTTGGCCGTCCTCGAACGTGAAGCCGGCGTGCCGCTGCTGGAACGAACAGGCCGTCGCGTCCGACTCACACCCGCCGGTGAGAACCTCGCACGTCATGCCGAAGCCATCCTGCAACGCCTGGAGCAGGCGTCAGGTGAATTGGTCGACGCACGTCGTGGACTGGCGGGGCCGCTGCGCATCGGAACGTTCCCGACCGCGGCACGGGCGATCCTCCCGGCGGCATTGATCGCCCTGTCTCGCGAGCATCCCGGGTTGGAACCGATGGTTTCGGAGATCGACCCGGCGGACGTCGCCGACGACCTACGAGCTGGGACTCTGGACTTGGCATTGATTCACGACTACGACTTCGTCCCTCGCCCCACCGAACCGGGCCTGACGACATTGCCGCTGTGCAGCGAAGCCGTGTACCTCGCTTCGAGTGACATCGAGTCAGATCCCCACGACGCTGTCGCATCACTGACCGACTGCGTAGAACGTCCCTGGATTACCGCAATTCCCGGAACTGCTTGTCATGCAATGACTATTCGCGCATGCCAGGCAGCTGGATTCACCCCGAAAGTGCGACACCACATCGACGAGTTCGCCACCGTTCTCGCCCTCGTCGCTGCGGGACAGGGTGTTTCGCTGGTTCCTGAACTCGGAGCAATCCATCCGCCGCTAGGTGTGCGCCTGACGCCGATGCCCATTCGACGAAGGACCAAGATTGCACACCGAGCGGGCTCCGACGCTCACCCGGCGGTCGCAACCGTGACAAACGCGCTTCGCTCGGCCGTCCCGCAACTGCTGGACGCCGAGCAATAGCGACACCTACATGTCGAGCCCGAGGTCGAGGACCGTCACCGAGTGCGTCAAGGCACCGACAGCGAGGTAGTCGACGCCGGTTCGGGCGTACTCTGCGGCAACGTCGATGGTGAGACCACCGGATGACTCGAGTTTGGTTTCTGGAGCAACAGCGTCTCGGCGCTGGACCGCGATCTGCGTCTGCCACAGCGGGAAGTTGTCCAGCAGAACAAGTTCCACGTTCTCCGCCAGCACCTGATCGAGCTGAGTGAGGTTGTCGACCTCAACTTCGCACTCGATGTCCGGGGCGAGCTCACGGACCGCACGAAGTGCTGCGACCACCGAACCGGCAGCAGCAACATGGTTGTCCTTGATCAACGCCGCGTCGCCCAATCCCATACGGTGGTTGACGCCTCCGCCCACGTGGACTGCATATTTCTGCAGAGAACGCAGTCCGGGCAGCGTCTTTCGGCTGTCCCGCACTTTGGCATGAGTGCCGGCAATGGCGTCGACCCACTGTGATGTCGCCGTGGCGATTCCCGAGAGATGGCAGACGAGGTTGAGCATCGTGCGCTCTGCCGTGAGAAGTCCGCGGGTGGGCGCGACAACGGTGAGCACCGATTGACCTGGCGCAACCCGAGTTCCGTCGGCCACCCGATCAACGACCTCGTAGTTACCCGCGCCGATCACCTCGTCGAGAACAAGCAGTCCGACGTCGATGCCGGCGACAGTACCCGAGGAGCGTGAGACGACCGACGCCTTCGCGACCGCATCGGCGGGAACCGTTGCGGTAGAAGTGATGTCGGGGCCATAGCGCAGATCCTCGTCCAGAGCGAGCCTGACCAATGTGAGCAGCTCGTCACGGTCGAGCGGCGCGTGCAGGATCTTCTGCTCGGTCATCAATGAACTCCTGTCAACAACATGTCGGGTATTTCGAGCGCTCCATCGGCACCCATCTTGATCCGAGTGCTGCGACGCTGATTCGGATCTGTTTCAGGATAGTCGGTGCGGGTATGGCAGCCACGGCTCTCGGTTCGCGCCACGGCCACGTCGACCAATGCAGTCGCGGTCAACGTGAGCGCCGCGTCTTCGAGGTCCGGAGCAGCCACCGCCACTGTCTGTTCGGCGTCGGCAAGCGCGGCTCGCGCAATCTGGAGACCGCCTCCGTCGCGAACCACCGACGCGTGTGCCGTCATGACGGACTGCACGGTCTCTCGCGGCAGAATCGGCATCGGCTTGCGCACCACGTTGACCACTTCGGCATGAACCTCGCGACGCTCGGCAGCTGCGATTCCTGCACGCTCCCCGACTACCAAACCCTCGAGAAGGCTGTTGGACGCAAGACGATTCGCGCCGTGCAATCCCGTGCGAGCCACTTCGCCTGCTGCGTAGAGACCAGGCACTCCCGTTCGTCCATGGACGTCGGTGGCGACTCCGCCGCACGAATAGTGCGCGGCCGGAGCGACCGGAATTAATTGGGTGCGTGGATCGATGCCCGCTCCGAGGCAGGACGCCGTGATGGTCGGGAATCTCGAATCGAAACCGTCGAGCTTGCGAGCGTCGAGATAGACGTGATCAGTGCCGAGATCGCGTAGGCGTGCTGCGATTGCCCTCGAGACCACGTCACGCGGGGCGAGATCACCCAGCGGATGAACACCTGCGGTGACCGAATCACCGTTGGTGTCGACAAGAATCGCGCCCTCGCCGCGGACCGCCTCACTGATCAGGGGTCGGCGGCCTACCCCGCCCGGAGTGAAGAGCACCGTCGGATGGAACTGAACGAACTCCAGGTCCGCAATCGCCGCACCGGCTTCGAGTGCCAACGCGATTCCGTCGGCAGTCGCTCCGGGCGGATTTGTGCTGCAGGCATACAGCTGACCGAGTCCGCCGGTAGCGAGCAGCACCGCGGGCGCATGGATCACTCCGAGGCCTTCCGGCGAGGAGACGATGAGTCCGCACACCCCACGCCGGTTGGTCACCACCTGGACTGCCGCTGCACCGAACAGAACGGGGAGCCCGGCAGCATTGAGAGCCCGCTGCACTTCCGCGCCAGTGGCGTCGCCGCCGGCATGGATGATCCGACGCGTGCTGTGCCCACCCTCGCGGGTGCGCGACACCTCGCCGTCTCGCCCGCGATCGAAGACCGCTCCCAACGCGGCCAGCGCAGCAACAGCGTCGTGACCAGCTTCGACGATGGAATAGACAGCTTCCTCGTCGCACAAACCGACGCCGGCCTCACACGTATCCGAAACGTGCGACTCGACGGAATCGGTATTCAGATCGTCGACGACCGCGATGCCGCCCTGCGCGTACTGAGTCGCGGTGTCCGTCGGACCGCCCTTGCTGACCGTGAGTACTTTCAGTCCCCGCAGAGAAGCGGTGCGCGCAGCGGTGAGGCCCGCGACACCGCCTCCCACGACGACCAGGTCGGCATGAGCCTCCCAGGCGAAACGCCCGGCAGGGCTGGTCACTCGCCGCCGCCCGGATTACCGATCTCGATCATGCGCTGCACCGACTTCTGTGCACGCTTGGCCATCTCGAGATCGACGTGGACCTCGTCCTTGCCCTCGAGAAGGCAACGAAGCAACGCGGCAGGCGTGATCATCTTCATGTACGGGCACGACGCGCGGTCGTTGACGGCCTGGAAATCGACGTCGGGCGCTGCCTTGCGCAACTGGTGCAGCATCCCGATCTCGGTCGCGACCAGAACCTGCTTGCTCTTGGTGACGCGGGCAGCGTCGAGCATTCCGCCGGTGGAGAGAATCTTGACCTTGTCCGCGGGGACCGCGCCTTCACCTGCTAGGTACAGAGCCGAAGTAGCGCAACCACATTCAGGGTGCACGAACAGCTCGGCGTCCGGGTGCGACTTGGACTTGGCCGTCAGCTCGTCACCGTTGATGCCGGCGTGCACGTGGCACTCACCAGCCCAGATCTGCATGTTGGTACGGCCCGTCACGCGCTTGACGTGAGCTCCCAGGAACTGGTCCGGCAGGAACAGAACCTCGCGGTCGGGATCGATCGAGTTGACCACGTCGACCGCATTGGACGAGGTGCAGCAGATGTCGGTGAGACCCTTCACCTCTGCGGTTGTGTTCACGTACGACACCACCAGGGCGTTCGGGTTGTCGGCCTTCCACTCACGAAGCTGCTCGGCATTGATCGAGTCGGCCAGAGAGCAGCCGGCTCGCTCGTCCGGGATCAGCACGGTCTTGGACGGCGACAGGATCTTCGCGGTCTCGGCCATGAAGTGCACACCGCAGAAGACAATCGTGTCCTCGGGCGCCTCGGCAGCGATTCGCGACAGCGCCAGGGAGTCACCGACATGATCGGCGACGTCCTGAATCGCAGGCAGCTGGTAGTTGTGCGCAAGAATCGTCGCGCCGCGTTCGCGAGCCAGACGTTTGATCTCAGCGGCCCACTCGGGGGTCGCTTCGACTCCGTTGTATCCGCCGGGGCCGTCGTGAATCTGCGAGGCCGATCCCTCCCATAACGTCGTGGTCGTCATGGCGTTCTCCTTCACCGTGAACCCGGGCTCGTCACCCAGTTCAAATCCGGACGGGCTGGCCCGGATTTCCGTATTCGAGGTTTTCGACTTAGGATCGAAAACGTGCCCAATAGTAACACCACCCACGAAGTGCTTGCAGCGGTGTTCCAAGTTCGCACCTTCCCCGCAAGCATCGCCGCAGGTGACGGCGATCACTGCCCGCAAGGTCGTGAAGAGTTGGCCGTGCTGCTGTGGCAGCGTGCACTCAACCCACAGAAGGGCACGTGGTCCCTGCCCGGGGGCACTCTGCGCGACGACGAGGACCTGACGACCTCCGCTCGACGACTCCTCGCCGAGAAGGTCGACCTACGAAAGGTCGCCCACCTCGAACAGCTCTCCGTCTTCAGTGATCCACAGCGCGTGCCGGGTCCGCGCCGCATCGCGTCGACCTTCCTCGGACTCGTTCCCCTCAGCGCCGACCCACAACTGCCACCGGACACGGCCTGGCACCCCGTTTCGAAGTTGCCGGAGATGTCGTTCGACCACGGAACCGTCGTACGGCACGCGCGCAATCGACTTGCCGCGAAACTCTCGTACACCAACATCGCATTCGGGCTGGCCCCGGAAGAGTTCGCGATGTCGACACTGCGCGAAATCTACTGCGCTGCCCTCGGTTACCAGGTCGATGCCACCAATTTGCAACGCGTGCTGGGGCGTCGAGGCGTTCTGACTCCCACCGGCAACACCGCACCGTCCGGCAAGTCGGGTGGACGTCCACCCGCCCTGTACCGTTTCACCGACTCCACCTTGCGGGTCACCGACGAATTCGCCGCACTACGGCCGCCAAGCTGACACCGATCGCACTGTCAGGCAACAGCTTCGAGACTTCCGCGCTGCAACCACACCGAGGTCACGGCGCCGGCCGGATCGATGACCCGGTTGATTACACCGAACCGAGTCGTCACCCGATCGAGAATCCGATCGGCCTGCCAACGATCCGTCGGATCGGCGACAATCGCAAAGAAGCGATGGGCAGGTTTTCCCGCCATGACGCGAACCAATTCGGTGACCGTCCGCGCCGTGACTGCCACGCTCCAACCAGCGTCGAGAAACTCGGCGGCCGTGCGCGCACCGTGCTCGAATCCGATGTCCGTGACAAGTACAACTCCCCTGTTGGCGGCGTTCTCTGAAACACTCATTGCCGAACCTCCACTCGGAATCAATCTTCTTGACTCCTATGTAAGTCCGCAATCTTGTGCTTCCCTTGTGCTGGTTCTGTGAGAACTCTGGGGAATTGCGCGCCCCACCTCAGACAGCCCTGGAAAGGCCCGCCCAGAAGACCGTCGAGGCCGCGTTCACCACCTCGCCCACCGGCACGTCGCCCAACATTCCGCCCGCAGCAAGCGTCGCGACGCCGTGGAACGTCGCAAAGGCAACCAGCGCAATACTTTCCGGATCACCGGCGGCAATGTCACCTGCGGCCTGAGCTTCCGAAACGAGCCGGACGGTCAGGTCCATCGTCGCGTGCCCCGCGTTGACGACAGTTTCGGCGGCGCCCGGCGCATGCTTGTTGCTGTACATCAGAGAGAGCAGGCCCGGATGCTCCAGCGCAAAATCCACGTAGGCATTGGCGAGCGAGGAGAACCGGGCCCTCGCGGTCGGTGGAGCATCCGCGACTGCCCGCTCGAGCGCACCGGTCATCCGATGGAATCCACTTTCGGCCAAGGCATCGAGCAAAGCCTGGCGATCACGAAAGTGCTTGCCCGGAGCCGCGTGGCTCACGCCCGCCTCACGCGCGAGTTGCCTCAGCGACAACTTGTCGACGCCATCTCGTTCGAGTGTTGCTTCGGCCGACGCCAGGAGTTCCTGTCGCAGGCTGCCGTGATGATACGGCTGTTCGTGGGCGGGCATGGTGGCACCATATCAAAATGTTGTCATTGACAACTATGGTGTCAGTGCCTACATTTGGGATCACCCGAACCGAAGGAGCCACCATGGCCATCGACGTAGCCGGAACCACCGTCCTCATCACCGGAGCCAGCGCTGGGCTCGGAGTGGAATTCGCTCATCGCTTTGCCGCTCGCGGCGCAAACCTGGTTCTGGTCGCCAGGCGGGCCGACCGCCTCGAGGCACTCGCCACCGAACTCCGTGGCGCCCACGGCATCATCGTGACAGTCCTGCCCGCCGACCTGGCCGCACCCGGCGTCGGTGCATCGCTGCACCAGGAGCTGACAAACCGTGGCATCACCGTCGACTCGCTGATCAACAACGCCGGATTCGGAACACACGGGGCATTCGTGGACGAAGATCTCGAGCGCGTCACGTCCGAGATTCAGCTCAACATCGCCACGCTGGTCGAGCTGACACACACATTCCTGCCCGACCTTCTCACCGGCCGCGGAGCACTGGTCAACGTCGCCAGCACAGCGTCGTTCCAGCCGACACCGGGCATGGCCGTCTACGGCGCGTCCAAGGCGTTTGTACTCAACTTCACCGAAGCACTCTGGGCCGAAGCTCGCGGCAGCGGATTGACTGTATTGGCGGTGTGCCCCGGTCCGACGCGCACCGAGTTCTTCGACGTAGTCGGCTCCGAAGACGCGGCGGTCGGGCGAATGCAGACGGCAACTCAGGTGGTGGACACCGCTTTCCGAGCACTGGATCGACGCTACGCGCCGCCGACCGTCGTATCGGGACTGCCGAACTGGGTGTCCTCGATCAGCACTCGCTTCGCAACCCGCCGGTTGGGCGCGCTGATTTCCGGGCGACTGTTGGGTGACGTGCGAATGAAAGCCGAAACCAAGCGTTCGTCGACCTCGCCGGCGTAGCGACGCAACAGTTACGGAAGTTTCGGCTGGCTTTCGACTTCGGCCTGTTCGGTGTCGGTGGCCGGATCCCCAGATTCCGGATCCCCGGATTCCGGGTGGTCCCCCACCCCGAGGTCGTCGTACGGATTGAGCACTGCAAGAACCAATGTCACGACGCACGCCGCGAGCGGCTGAAACAGAAGCACGAGCAAAGTTCCGACGTTCGGGGCCCGCGCGATGATCTCCCCGACCGCCGGATTGTCGGCCGTGGGGAAACGCAGTTTTGTCACGCCCGAACCCACGAGTGCCATCAGTCCGGTACCTGCCACTGAACCGACTATCAACCCGCCCAGGGCATAAGGACCTCGACTCAGGCGTGCCAACCAGGCCGCCACCGCCGACAGCACACCGACGATCAGTGCCAGCCAGATGAACACGGCGCTCGCGTCGAACTGATGAAGGCTCTCACCCGTCAACGCGACGCCGCGCCCCTCGGACACCACCAACAGGTGCTCGGCCGGAGCCAAGAACGCCCACAGCACACCGACGAGCACGCTCACGCCCGCAATGGTTGCGGCGATCACGATCGCGGTGCGCAGACGAATCTGCCGAAGAGAGATCACACAGAGTGACGCTACCTGCGGGCGACGTCGATCGAGTCGACGACACCGTGTCGGGAGCATTTCGCCCACCATCCGTCAGGGCTGACCTGAACGATCATGCGGCGCCCGCACTGCTCGCAGAAGCGAGGAGGCTCGAGCCCCATCGACGCCGCAGGCGGCGTCGGATCGTCGACGCCGTCGACGATCCGACGCCCGGTGAACGGGTTGTACCGCTCCTCGGTCACCGGAGTGCTCACAGAGTGTCGTTCAGTGCTTTGATCGGCATCTGCAGATCCACCAACAAATCCAGATCCTTCTCGGCGGGACGTCCGAGGGTCGTCAGATAGTTGCCGACGATCACGGCGTTGATTCCGCCGAGGATGCCCTGCTTGGCACCCAGGTCGCCGAGAGTGATCTCGCGTCCACCCGCGAAGCGCAAGATCGTGCGAGGCAGCGCGAGACGGAAAGCGGCCACGGACTTGAGCGCCTCGCTGGCGGGCAGCACGTCCAGATCACCGAACGGCGTACCCGGACGCGGGTTGAGGAAGTTGAGCGGGACCTCGTCCGGCTCCAGTTCAGCCAGGTTGGCCGCGAATTCTGCGCGCTGCTCCAGCGATTCACCCATGCCGAGGATTCCGCCGCAGCACACTTCCATGCCTGCTTCACGAACCATCCGAAGCGTGTTCCACCGCTCTTCCCACGAGTGCGTGGTCACGACGTTCGGGAAATGCGACTTCGAAGTTTCCAAGTTGTGGTTGTACCGGTGCACACCCATGGCGGCCAGTTGGTCGACCTGCTCCTGGGTGAGCATGCCGAGCGAGCAGGCGATCTGGATGTCGACCTCGTTGCGGATCGCCTCGATGCCTGCGGCAACCTGAGCGAGCAACCGGGCGTCGGGTCCGCGGACGGCGGCCACGATGCAGAACTCGGTAGCACCCGACTTCGCAGTCTGCTTGGCAGCTTCCACCAAGCTCGGGATGTCCAACCACGCCGCGCGAACCGGCGACTGGAAGAGTCCGGACTGCGAGCAGAAATGGCAGTCCTCAGGGCAGCCGCCCGTCTTCAGGCTGATGATGCCCTCGACCTCGACCTCCGGTCCACACCACTTCATACGCACATCGTGGGCGAGAGCCAGCAGGTCTTCGAGCCTGTCGTCGTCGAGTCGGAGTACGTCGAGCACCTGGCTTTCGGTCAGGCCAACTCCTCTTTCGAGAACTTGCTCGCGCGCCTGGTCGAGGATGTCGACCGTCGCAGGGGCCGTGCTAATCGGGGGCGGGGTCACAGACGTCTCCTTCGAAACCAGCAAAATTGAACACCGTACAAGTTGAACGGTGTTCACGTTAGAGACGTGGTGGAATACTGTCAAAGGCGGGTCCGATCGACATTCGATCGAAAGCGCTCCACAGCGGGACGAAACGAGGGGAACAACAAGTGCAGTTGCGACGCGGCGACGTGCTGGACGGCGCCATGGCGATACTCGACGAGTTCGGACTTGCCGACCTCACGATGCGCAGGCTCGCAACCTCACTAGGCGTCCAACCCGGCGCCCTGTACTGGCACTTCCCGAACAAGCAGACCTTGCTCGGCGCGGTCGTCGACAAGATCCTCGAAGACCTCGACGCCCCCGTCGACGCAGACACGTGGCAAGAGGCGTATTCCGAACTGGCACACAGACTTCGGTCTGCCCTACTGGCGCACCGCGATGGCGCCGAGTTGGTCAGCGCCACCTTCGCTTCGCGGATGACGAACAGCAAGGTGCGCGAGCATTTCGTACAAGCCGGGCAAGAATCCGGTCTCTCACGCGAGCACGCCCAACTCGCGGCGTACGCCCTGCTGTATTACGTACTCGGCCATACCGTGGACGAGCAGTCCCGAGCGCAGATGGAAGAAATGGGGGCACTTACCCGAGCACCCATTTCCCCCGACTCCCCCGAGGTGATCGGCGGCGGTTCCGACGAGGACCTCCTCGACGGCGATCCGACAGTGCGCTTCCAGTTCGGCCTGGACCTGTTCATCGACGGCATTCGCACTCGCCTGAATTCGATCCCCGATTCAACGCCCATCGAATCGGCTCTACGACACTCCTGACAGTCGGAGTACTGCAGTAGTGCCGGCCGCGACAATCACCACGACCACCAACGGCGCCTTGAACCAGGCGCAGATGCCTCCGGCCACCACGCCGAGCATCCGCGCCGGCCCCGCAACGTCATGCCCGGTGAAGACCGTCGATGTCACAACCACTGCGAGCAGCAGCACCACGACAGCACGATCGAGGGTTTTCTCGGCAAAAACCGAAAGCTTCACCCGAGCGCGGAGCAGAACGCCACTTGCCCGCAAAGCGTAAGAACCGCAAGCGAACACGACGATACCGATCCAGACCGACGCGGTATTCATCGAACCTTCTCCCGGAACGGTATCGTCACCGCGATACTCAGCAGCGCAACGAGCGGCGCGGTACCGGGCGGCAGGAACGGCGACGCGGCCACCGCGACTGCTGCACCGATCAGGGCGGCAAGCAGCGTCACCTTTTCCTTCAGCGCAGGCAAGACAAGGGCCAGAATGACAACCGGAAACGCGGCATCCAATCCCAACGCGACGGGGTCTCGGACGACTCTGCCGAGCAGCCCGCCCAGGAGAGCTCCGATCGGCCACGACACCGCGATCCCGATCCCACAGAACCAGAAGGCCGCACGCTTCTGCTTCACCGAGCCCTGCGCCATGGCAACCGCGACGCTTTCGTCGTTGACCAGGTGCGCGCCGACCAACTTGCGCCAGCCCGAGCCCCTGCGCCAGCCTGAATCCGTGTGGCGAGCCTCGCCGAGAAAAGATCCCGCTGCCAATCCGTAGGCGAAGTTTCGGGAGTTGATCAGCAAGCCGGCTATAACTGCAGCGACGGCGCCGCCTCCGGCCGCGATGATTCCGATGAACAAGAACTCCGAAGACGCTCCCAGAACGAGTACAGCCAACGCCAAAAGCTGCCACAACGAGAATCCAGCCGATCCTGCCGTCACACCGTAGGACACACCGACGATGGCCACGGAGAGACAGATCAGCACGCTCACCCGAACCGTGTCTCGATCAACTGTTCGCCATAAAGAACGCATGTATTCTATGTTGAACGAAGTGACACCGTTCGTCAAGTAGAACGATCGATCGGAGAATCGAACGATGCCCAGTAATGAAACGGATACAGCGGAGACTCCTCAGAAACTGGTCGCCGTCGCACTCAAACGCGAACGTGCCCGAGCAGGCTTGAGCCTTTCGGAGGTCGCCCGGCGCGCCGATATCGCCAAGTCCACACTCTCCCAACTCGAATCCGGACTCGGAAATCCGAGCCTCGAAACTCTGTGGGCACTCGGAAACGCATTGGGTGTGCCGTTCTCACAACTCGTCGACTCTCAGGCACAGACCGTTCAGTTGATTCGAGCCGGAGAAGGTCCCGCGATTGCGTCGGCAAACGCGTCGTACATCGCGACGCTCTTGGCGCCGAGCCCACCGAACGCACGACGCGATCTGTATCGGATAGTCGCCGAACCGGGCGAGCCGCGTATTTCCACTCCGCATGCACGCGGCACCACCGAACACGTCGTGATCGGCACCGGACGGGCGGAGGTCGGGCCCACTGCAAATCCGATCGAACTCGGACCGGGCGATTACCTTGCTTATCCCGGCGACGAGGAGCACATCTTTCGGGCGCTCGAACCAGGGACGACAGCGATCTTGGTGTCGGAACACACCTGAGCCGCGATGAGTTTCGCCGCTGCGGGAAGTCTGTATCTGGGAGGTGACGTGGCCAGAGCCTCGATTGCCGACGACAGTAACGACCGACAGCAGGAGGACCCATGTCCGGATCCAGCATCAGCAGCATTTTGCTCTCGAGCACCGACCCCGAACGCTTGCGCGACTGGTACGCCGAGGCGTTCGCCCCGAAGGTCGACCGGACTCCCGGCGAACCCGGCTACGACGTGCTCGACTTCAACGGTTTCTACGTGATGCTCGACAGACGCGACGACGTCGGCGAGACCAACCCCCAGCCGGGTCGCATGTTCCTCAACGTCGAAACCGACGACGCCCGGTCGATCGCACAGCGCATCGATGCGCTCGGCGGAAAATGGCACGCTCCACTCGAAGACCGCGGGGGCAGTTTGTTCGCCACTGCGATCGACCCCGACGGAAACTACGTTCAGATCATCGAGTTCAGCGAGGAAGCCAGGGCCGAGATGGAATCCGGAATGACGGATTCCCAAACCACCTAGTCCGGCAACCGCTGGGAACGGAGATAGTCATGCTTACAGACACGAAAGCATTCAGCGGATTTTCGGTGACAGACATCGACTCTGCAAAGAAGTTCTACGGCGAAACACTCGGGTTGAAGGTAACCGACGGAGACATGGGACTGATTCGCCTACATCTTGCCGGCGGAACCGAGATCCTCGTTTATCCGAAGCCGAATCACGAAGCGGCGACCTACACGATTCTCAACTTCGTCGTCGACGACATCGACACAACCGTCGACCAACTGACCGCACGTGGCGTGGAGTTTCTCAAATACGACGGATTCCCCCAGGATGCGCGAGGCATCATGCGTGGCAACGGCCCCGACATCGCGTGGTTCACCGATCCCGCCGGCAATGTTCTGTCGGTGATCAAGGAGTCCTGACGCGCTTAACCGCTGAACAGCCGCGACTGCCGCTGTTCAGCGGTGTCGGTGTTGGAGCGTTCTGCTGCCGCAGTTTCACGCTCGGCAGCCAGTTGCTCGGCGCTTTTTGCGTCGACAACGGGCTCCGACGCGCTGAGGTCGGAAAACAAGCCACTGCTCGATTCGTTCACATGCCACCCTTTTGCCTGGTCATCGTTGCCGCGCGCAGATAAACCTGCGTTAGAGATCGGTCGATGGCTACTCAATTACTGCCGCCCGTACGGCGCCGACAAGACGCCGATGACTCAGCAGTTCTTCACCCAGTGTTGCACGCCTGTGTTTTCCACGAGAAATTCGGTCCAGACGGGTTGTCATCGCCCGCACGGCGGAGCAATGTGAAAGATGAGCGCGGAGCAGGTCGGCAGCACTTTCGTCGGACACCTGGCCCCTCAATTCACCGCACAATTTTTGGAGGAATCATGTTGGGAATTGCTTTGGGCCTCGGCAGCGCCGCTGTCGGAATCGGCCTCGGACTGCTCGGCGCAGGAGCGGGAATTCTGCTGAGCGACAAGACCGTCAAAACCGCACGACGTGAACTCACCGCCTGACGAGGGCGAGCGCACTGAATTTTTGGGCACTCGGGTCGGTATTCGGGTGAACGCCGCGATGCGACACCCCGCGCAGTGGGTGTTCGCACGGGCCGCGCATCGACGTGGCGTGCATACCGGCGTAGATGTTCCGACGAGCGCGCAGGACGTGCTCGACCGGTTGACGGCACTCCGAATAAGTACGTGGAGTTACGGATTCGACCACAAGTCGGTCCGTCACCTGGGTCCGATGGCGCAAGACTTTGCGGCGATTTTCGGCTTGGGATCCAACGCCCGCCGGATCTCCGCCGTCGACGCGAACGGCGTCTGCATGGCGAGCATCCAAGCGTTGAACCGCAAAATCAGTGCCCTCGAGACAGAAGTCAGCGCGCTCGAGAAGGACGTGAACAGACTGAGACGGGAAACGGGAGACACGAGCACGACTCGGAATGCATTGGAAACAAACAACAATCACATATCCACACCGCTCGACGAATTCGGTGGATCCACCGGTCTGTAGTTTGTTCGGTGTGACCGCCCCTGATTCAGACTCCGACTCAGCGCCCAACGTGATTGCCGCGCTGTTCGACGTGACGTCCGATTCAGTCGGCGACGAACATGTCGAACAGGTACTTGCCGAATTCGGCTTTGGTGCAACGGAGGTCGCGGAGACCGCGGCCCTCATCCGGGCCAGTCGGTCGGAATTTCGGCGACTTCGCCGTCGCGAGAACGAATTGGCGGTTCTCTATTCGAGTGCACGTGAGCTCGCGCAGGTTCGCGACGTGGACACACTGCTGCAGAGGCTGGTCAACCGCGCACACGACATCATGGGCACCGACGTCACGTACCTGTCCGAGTTCGACGTGATCACTCGTGACCTGAATGTTCGAAAGACGGCCGGCGCGGTCTCGCCGGAACTCCAGCATCTGCAAGTTCCTGCCGGCGCGGGACTGGTCAGCGCGATTGCCGAATCTCGAGCAGCCCAATGGGTTCAGAACTACAGCGACTACACGCAGTCGCGCCATGACGAAGTGGTCGATGCCGCGATCGTCGCCGAGGGTCTGGTGGCGATTCTCGGCGTGCCGATGCTCTCCGACGGCCAGATCCTCGGAGTCCTGTTTGCCGCCGACCGCCGGGAACGACGATTTACCGCAGATCAGATCGCCCTGCTCTCTGCGCTGGCTGATCACGCCTCGGTAGTCCTGCAAACCGCACGGGCGCTGGACCGCGCCGAGGAATCCGCCGCCGAGACCGGGCGAGCACTCGACGAGCTGCGCGAGCACGTGTCCGCGCGGGACAAATCGAACATCGTCCACCAGGATCTGATCCACGCCGTTCTCCGCGGCGGTGGCTACGCCCAGGTTGCACGAACCCTCAGCAGCGCACTCGAACGCAGCACCGTCGTCGTCGACAATGAGCTACGCCCTCTCGTCACATCGTCGGGTGAGCAGATCACGACGGTGCCGTTGTCGCTACCTCCCGCCGTGTCCGATGCCATCGACCAGAGTCGCCGAAGCGGCCGATGCACGTTTGTCGCCGATAACAGCGAGACCGTGATCCAACTCGTCAGCGCCGTCACCGCCGGAGAATCGTTCCTCGGGGCCATCTTGCTGAATCGTTCGGACGCGCCGATCGGCCCCGTCGAACTCCGGACCGTGGAACGGGCAGCTCAGGTCACTGCCATCCTCGTGTTGCAACACTCGGCGGCAGCAGCAGCGGACCGGCGTGCACGTGACGAACTGGTCGCCGACTTGCTGAGCACTGCGCCCGAGCGCAGGCGCGATCTCGAACGTAGGACCCGAAACCTCGGCATCTCCCTCGGCGAACTGGACACCGTCCTCGTGGTGTCGGTCGCTCCGGAACTCCGCACCGCCGCGCTCCGCGCAATCGGGCAGTCTCTGCCGGTAGCGGGGTTGGCGGCGCAGCATGCCGGATTGATCGCGGTGGTCTCGCGCTCGGGAAACCCGGCAGCCGCGGCGACGGTCATTCACCGTCAGATCACCGGTTCGGTAGGACCGCACGCAGTAGTCATTGCGCCGACGACGGCGGAACGCCCCGAAGAGCTCCCAGCGCGCTTCACCTCGGCGCTGCGCACGGCCCGCCTACTCACGGCATTGGGCAAGACCGACGGCGCGGTCACGACGGCGTCATATCTGCCGTACACCGTTCTGTTCGGCGAAAATCCGGAATCACTTCATCAGTTCATCGACGAAGTAATCGGCCCGGTACGCGCGTACGACCGCGACAAGGACACCGATCTCACCGCGACCCTTCGTGCCCTGGTACGCAACGAAGGGAGCCCGACCAAGGCTGCCCGCGCACTCAACTATCACCCCAACACCGTCGTTCAGCGTCTCGACCGCATCCGTACGCTCCTCGGTCAATCGTGGCGCGAAGACGAGAACTTTTTCCGGGTGTCCATGGCGACGAGGCTCGACGAACTTCGGGACGTGGGAACCGAAGAGGCCGGAAGCGGCATCACCGACAGCACCGATGGTGCATGACACTACAATTTCGACCGATCGATGTGTCGTGAGCACGTGGCCTGGCAGGCATCAACCTCCCTACTGTGAAGCGGAGCACAGAACCACTTCAGGAGGACGACCCCACGTGTCTATGAACAACCGGTCCATCAACAGCCGCATCGCCGATTTCCGGTCCTACGACCTCGCCGCACGACGCGCCGAGATCGTCCGCCAGACCGACCTGACCGAAGCAGACATCGCGGTCTACGACGCCGCCGACGGCCTTACCATCGACCAGGCCGATCGCATGGTCGAGAACGTCCTCGGCGTCATCGGCATCCCGGTCGGCGTGGCCACCAACTTCACGGTCAACGGCACGGACTACCTGATCCCGCTCGCCACCGAGGAGCCGTCGGTAGTCGCAGCCGCAAGCAACGCTGCTCGCATCGCACGCGGACTCGGCGGCTTTCACGTCTCGAGTACCCCGCCGATCATGCAGGCCCAGATACAACTCGTCGACGTCGTGGATCCGGCAGCCGCCCGTATCCGACTCCTCGAGGCACGTGAAGAAATCATTGCACTCGCCAACGAACAGGACCCGAAACTGGTCAGCGTCGGCGGTGGCGTGAAGGACGTTTCGGTACGCATCGTTTCTTCGGACAAGGCCACCTACGTCGTCCTTCACCTTCACGTCGACGTACGAGATGCCATGGGCGCCAACGCCGTCAACACGATGGCCGAGGCAATCGCGGATCGAGTCGCCGAGATCGGCGGCGGACACGTCGTCCTGCGCATCCTCACCAACAAGGCCGATCTGCGGCTGACACGCGTTCGCGCCGTGTTCGACGCCGAATTGATCGGCGGCGCAGAGGTTGTGGACAACCTGATCCATGCCGCACGCTTGGCGGAGCTGGATCCCTACCGCGCCGCGACGCACAACAAGGGCATCATGAACGGCATCAGCGCCGTGGTGCTGGCGACCGGAAATGACACGCGCGCAGTCGAAGCCGGGTGCCACTCCCATGCAGTCAACGCCGACGGAATCTACTCGTCGCTCTCGCATTTCGAGAAGAATGCCGACGGAAACATCGTCGGCACCCTCGAACTGCCCATGCCGGTCGGCCTCGTCGGCGGGGCCACCAAAGTGCACCCCGTAGCGCAGGCCGCAATCAAGATGCTCGGCGTCGAGAGCGCCGAGGAACTCGCCGGCATCATCCTGGCAGTCGGCCTGGCGCAGAACCTGGCTGCGGTCCGCGTTCTGGCCAGTGAGGGTGTCCAGCGCGGACACATGGGGCTGCACGCCCGCAACATCGCTGCCACCGCCGGAGCGCAGAAGAACGAGATCGACGCCGTGGTGGCACGCCTGATCGCGGACAAGAGCATTCGCGTCGAGCATGCCGAGAAGGTTCTCGCCGAGATCCGCGGCGGAAACTGACGACAATGACCGAAACAGTTGCAGGATCACCGGTGTGGAAGCCGGCGCCTCATCGAGTGCCGGCGCCGGGGCTGCCGACCTCGGTCCGGATCTACGAAGTCGGGCCACGCGACGGACTTCAAGCGGAAACAGCGGTGATCCCGACCGAGACGAAAGCCCAGTTCATCGAACGCCTGGTCGCGGCCGGCTCCCGCACTGTCGAATTGACGAGTTTCGTCTCACCTCGATGGATCCCGCAACTTGCGGACGCGGAAGAATTGATGGGTCGGCTGCACCTGCCGGACTCGGTACGTACGGTCGTTCTTGTCCCGAACCGCAAGGGTCTCGAGCGGGCCGTCGCCGCCGGAGCGAGCGAGGTTGCAGTATTCGTCAGCGCCACAAAGGAATTCGCGAAACGCAACCTCAATTCCACGGTGGACGGCGCGATCGCCGCGGCTGCCGAGGTCACTACGGCCGCCCGAGCCCTGGGACTTCCCGTCCGCGGCTACATCTCCATGTGCTTCGGCGACCCCTGGGAAGGCTCCGTGCCCGTCGAGCGTGTCGCCGACATCGCAAAGACCCTGATCGACAGCGGTGTCACGTCACTCTCACTCGGCGACACCATCGGCGTCGGCACACCTGGCCATGTGCTCGCTTTGCTCGGCGCCCTCCGAGAACGTGGCATCCCCACATCGCAGATCGCCATGCACTTTCACGACACCTACGGCCAGGCGCTGTCGAACGTCTATGCGTCGTTGACCGCTGGGGTATCCGAATTCGACAGTTCCGCAGGTGGTCTCGGACGGTGCCCGTATGCCAAGGGCGCGACCGGAAATCTCGCCACCGAGGATCTGGTGTGGATGCTCCACGGCCTCGGGATCGACACCGGCATCGACCTGGATTCGCTCACCGATACAAGCAGCTGGATGGCCGAACAGATCGGCCACTCGAGCCCGTCCCGAGTTGTCACCGCCCTCCGCGCAGCACGCACCTGACACCCGCAACGCAAGCCCCTCATCTCGCAAGCCCCTCCCTGTACGACCCCGCCATGCATGACACTGGAGAAGACTGATGTCACCACCGCAGCCGGCAACGACGCCGACCACCACAACCGAGCCGACCGAGCAGCAGACATACCTCGAAGTCTGGGGTGACACCGTCAACGGTCGACACCTCGCGATCTCCGTTGCAGTCGGCAGTGTCGTCGGCGCCTCGGCCCTTCTCGCGGCCCAGGCACTGTTCGAACGGGTCGTCAGCGAACCGTCGTTGGCCCAGGCGTACAGCCTTCTGGTCGGCATCGCGGCCTGCCTGCTCGCCGGGGTGGTCTGCGGAATCTTCATCAAGCCGAAGCGGATAGTCGCCTTGGCCGCCGCCGACGCGGAGTCGATCGACGGTGTCATCACGACGATGAGTGAACAGCGCCAGGGTCTGGGCACTCTCGCCGACATTCCGGAGCAGAGCCGACAGGAACTTCGCGAGCTGGGTCTGTACGACCACTTCGCCGCTGCCGAGGCCGAGCACGCACGGGTCTCGAACACACCGAAGGACGGTGGGCGCGCATGAGTTCGGTTCTGACCAACGAAATTCTGATTGCCGTTCTCTTCGGCATCATCGGCGCGGTCGCATTCACGTTCATCGGATTGATCTCCGGCACGGACGAGACCGCCACGATCGCACCACTGACTCTGCTCGTGATTCTGCTCGGCGCTCCCCCGGCGGCGGTCTTCACGTTCTTCCTCTCGGGTGCGATCGCCAAACACATGACGCACGCGGTGCCGACGATGCTGCTGGGCATTCCCGGCGACACGATGGCGATTCCACTCTTGCCGGAAGCGCAGATGATGCGCTCACTCGGCATCCCGCACATCGCACTCCGCAAGGCGATCTCGGGAGCAGTGATCTCGGCGTTCGTCGCTGTGCCGGTTGCCGTTTTGTTCGCGACCATCCTCGCGCCGTTCGCGGACACCGTTCAGTCGATAGCACCGTGGCTGTTCCTGGTCGCCGCCATCGGCATCGCCTACGCCTCACCAGGCCGCTGGGCCGGGGTTGTCGCCCTCGTTCCCTTCGTCATCTTGATCCTCGGCGCTCGCGCGTTGACGTCGAATTACGATGTGTCGCTGAACATCAGCTACTTCCTTGCGATCGCAGTCGGGCCGCTGATCGCGGACCTCGCATTGACCTTGGGCCCGTCGAGCCGTAAGGACATGGAACGCAGTGAACCCAAAACCGTTGCATTGGCCCCGGACATCAAAGGATGGAAGGGATACTTCCCCAATCCTCTGAAGGTCCTCGATCGCAAGCAGATCGGTTACACCGCCGCCGCTTCCACGGTGTCGAGCGCAACCTTCGTCTTCAGCCCGGTCGCCATGACTGTTCTGATGGGTGAGCTGGTAGGTGCGCGGATCAAGAACGGCTATCACCGACTGACCACAATGGTCTCGGCGAAGAACGGTACGACGGAATCCACCTACATCGCGGAAACCCTCATCCCACTCGTCGCTTTCGGCCTTCCGCTCAGCCCGCTCGCGGCAGGCCCCGCAGCCCCTCTGTTCAACGCTCCACCGGTGTTCGAGACCAATCAGGAAACCGGAGTGATCAACAATCTCTCCACGTACCTGACGCAGTGGGAGTTCCTGCTCTACGGACTGCTCGCAGTGGTCACGGCAACGGTCATCGCATACCCCTTTGCCATGAACTACGCGTACCGCGCTGCGTCAGCGGTGGTCAAGCACATCAGTCACGAAGCTGTGATCGCGGTGTTCACGGGACTGGTCGTGGTCATCAGCATCTGGGAGGGCGGCATCCTCGGGCTTCTGATCACCGTGACGGTCGGCCTGGTCGGTGGTCTTCTCGGGCGCCTGTTCAAGATTCACGGCGGAGTTCTGTTCATGGGTTACTACGTAGCGCTGTTCAGTGTTCCTGCCCTGATCAATCTGTTCTGAATCGGTCGACTCCACCACCACGTGCGGACCCGCAACAAACTGCGGGTCCGCACGTATTTCTTCAGCTACCGACCGTGAGCGCCACGGTTCGATTGCGGTCCAACTTCTTCGCTCGATACAACGCCTCGTCAGCGCAATCGACCAATTGCGTCAGGTCTGCGTCGCCGTGGGGTGAACACGCGACACCGATGCTGACCGTCGGCCCGAAGTCGCCCAATACTGCCGACGAATTCTCCGCTTGCGCGCGTCGAATCATCTCGGCTGTTTCGGTCGCGCCCTCGAGATCGACACCGGCCATCAGTACGACGAACTCCTCGCCGCCCAATCGGGCGAAGAGGTGCTTGTCATCGAGGTGCCGCCGCACCTGATCGGCAAAACTCACCAACGCTGTATCGCCGGCACGATGACCGAGGTTGTCGTTCACCATCTTGAAGTGATCCAGATCCATCATCAGGACGCTGACCGGACGTCCAGAGTGGCGACGCGGATCGGTCGCACCCGTCACGCTGCCGCCTCGCCGCAAGAATTCGTCCCGGCGCAACGCACCGGTGAGATCGTCGTGGGTGACGGCCTGGGTGAGTGCCTCGAGCGCGCGGCGACGCTCGAGGATCACACAGGCCACCGCGATCGGCGCTACCGCCAGCAGCGACAATCCGATCTGGACCGACGCGCTGACCGGCGAGACGCCCTCGCTGGACAATCCGAGATGGCCGTCGGCCGTCAGTACCAACGTCCAGGCAGTTGACACAGCGGTGAGCACCGACGTGACAAATACATTGGTGAGCAAGGCTGCAGTCACCAGCGCCGGCATGGCAAACGCGATCGCTCCGGCACCGCCTATCACCCACTCCAAGATGATGCAGACGGCCAGCAGCGCCGTCGGAACAAATGATCGACGCACAAGCGTGGCAACAGCTTTCGGTTCTCGATCCACTCGTCGAAGCGAAGGGAATGTCAGCACCAAGGGGACGATGGTCATGTAGTTGACGAACTCACTCGAGAACCAGAGCAACCAGCCGTCCCACCACTGCCCGCCGAACAGCACGCGGTTCGCGATACCGCCCACGAGCGCCGCCATCGACGCGGCGGCGACAGTCATCGACACGAGATAGCCGACGGACTGAATACTGGTCAGTCGACGGTCCTCACTGTCGACCCAGCGAAAGCCGTAGAAGCCGCTCGCAACCCCGACGATGTTGGCCGCGTTGAGCCACACCGTGGACTCCCATGCCCCACCGGTGATCAGGTCGGCTCCGACATAACCGACTACGACGCAGATCCAGGTGAGCAGTGTGGCGGAACGCGGCGACCGAAAGAGGATCCCGAGTAGCAGCGCGTTGGCCGGCCAGAAGACTGCAAGCGTGCCCGGCAGACGGCTCAGAATTCCGACCAGGCACGAGACGAAGACGACTACGCCGATAAGCAGTGCGCGACGTACGGCCGATGACGACAACGACTTTTCGACCGTGCTCACCACCTACATTCGACTGACCTACTCACAATTCGACAACCACTGTCGGTGACCAAGGCGCCCCGGATGCAGGGTCGCCGCAAGACACCCGTCGAAATATACCGACCGGAATCGTACGCGAGGGACGTCGAAACCCAAGGCGCCCCACTGTGCCTTGGCTATCGATGCGGACAAATCGGATGTTACGTCGTCAGTTGGTCAAATGAAGTTCACCGAGCGTGATCGAAGCGGTGCGAGCAAACTCTCGGACACTCGCGCCCCCACTTCCGGCAGGCATTACCCCGAGAAGGGGAACACCGCTGACCGAGACCAGATCCTCGCGATTGCATCTCTCGGCGAGGTCCGGTTCCTGCGGCCACGAACCGATCACCAACCCGGCGCAGTCCACGCCGGATGCACGTAGGGCTTCCACGGTCAGTGCCGTGTGATTGAGCGTGCCCAGGCCGGACGCAACCACCAGCACCACTGGCGCTGCCAGAGCCGCGGCAAGATCGCGAGCGGTGAACCCGTCGACGCCCAAGCGGACCAGCAAGCCGCCGGCGCCTTCGATCAGGGTCAAGTCGTGGGTGGTGTCCAGGTCGGAGGCGACCCGAACCACGTCGTCGAGCGCCAACAACGGGAGACCACTTCGACGTGCAGCAGTATCCGGCGCCAAAGGTTCGGGGTACCGCGCCAACTCGACCAGCGTCGCACCGCCGCCGGTCAGACGCTCGATCTCGGCCAGATCACCCGCACCGTCCACGTCGACGCCGGTCTGGGCCGGTTTGAGCACTGCAACCGACTTTCCCGACTGCAAGGCCACCGATGCCAATGCGGCTGTCACCACTGTTTTTCCGACGTCGGTCGACGTTCCGGTCACCAGGAAAATGCTCATGCTCGGGCTCCGGCCAATACTTCGCGCAGTACGAGAGCGATCTGCTCCATCTCGGATGCGGACAGCGTCGCTCGTGCGGTCAGACGCAGCCGTGACGTTCCTTCCGGAACCGACGGCGGGCGGAAGCAACCGACATGCAACCCCTGATCCCGGCACGCCGACGCGGCATCGAACGCCCGCTGCGGATCACCGAGAACGACTGAGACGACAGCAGATTCAGGCGACGGAGCACCGGTGACGTCCGCCAACTCGGATGCCCGGGCCAGGACGTCGAGCGCTCGCGTCGGCTCACGCTGGAGTACGGCGAGTGCAGCCCTGGCCGCGCCTACGGCGGCCGGTGCGAGACCGGTGTCGAAGATGAACGTTCTTGCCGCGTCGATGAGATGCGCGCGGATCTTGTTGTCACCGAGCACAACTCCGCCCTGGCTGGCGAGCGACTTGGACAGTGTTGCCGTCACGACGACGTCGGGTTCACCGGCCAGGCCCGACTCGTGGACGAGTCCACGTCCACCGGCACCGCGCACACCGATGCCATGCGCCTCGTCGACCAACAGGATCGCCCCGTACTCGCGGCACACCTGATGCATCTGCCGCAGTGGCGCGAGGTCTCCGTCGGCACTGAAGACCGAATCGGTGACGACCAGCGCTCGCTCTTCCACTCTGCTGCGCAACGTGTCGGCGAGAAAGCCCACGTCCGAATGCGGAGCAACGGCGACCCGAGCACGTGACAGGCGGCAGGCATCCACCAGCGAGGCATGCGATCCCGCATCGGAGACGATCAACGACCCTGGACCCGAGAGCGCCGTCACCGCGCCGAGATTGGCTGTGTAACCGGAGGAGAAGACAAGTCCGGAGTCCGCCCCGACGAACTCGGCCAGTTCGACTTCGAGCAGTTCGTGTTCGGTGGTGGTGCCGGTGACCAGACGAGAGCCCGTGGCGCCCGCGCCCCAACGGCGCAGAGCCGCCGCGGCACCCTCGATCACATCGGGGTGCAGCACGAGTCCGAGGTAATCGTTCGACGCCAGGTCGATCAACGGGGAGTCGACCGTGCGAGGACGGAGTTCGCGACGCAGTCCAGCGGCCCTGCGGTCCGCTTCGACGGCCGTCAGCCAATTCAGCGAGGTGTTCACTTTTCCGACCATACTTGAACACCGTTCAACTCAATGGTTAGGGTGCATCCGTGCTCACAACCGGACTTGATCCCCATGACGTCTCCGCCATCGATGCCGATGTCCTCTGGCATCCGTACGGATCGTTTCCCGCGTCGACTCGTCCGCTGATCGTCGACTCTGCGCAGGGGGCTACCCTGACGCTCTCCGACGGCCGCCGATTGGTCGACGGGATGAGCTCGTGGTGGGCCGCCATTCACGGCTACCGCAATCCCGTGCTCGACACCGCCGCCGCACGGCAGCTCGGCAAAATGAGCCATGTCATGTTCGGCGGACTGACGCACGAACCCGCCGCTCGCCTCGGGCGACTGCTCGTCGACATCACACCACCTCACCTCGACAAGGTGTTCCTCTCCGACTCCGGTTCGGTGGCCGTCGAAGTCGCAGTGAAGATGTGCCTGCAGTACTGGCGGAGCCTCGGAAAGCCGTCGAAGAATCGTTTGATGACCTGGCGCGGCGGATACCACGGTGACACCTTCACCCCCATGAGCGTCTGCGATCCCGACGGCGGCATGCATTCTCTCTGGACCGACGTCCTGCGCCCTCAGGTCTTCGCGCAGGCTCCCCCGGCGGGCTATCTCCCCGAATACGTGCAGGAGTTGGAATCGCTCTTGGCCGAGCATCACGAGGACCTCGCAGCGGTGATCGTGGAACCGGTGGTCCAAGGCGCCGGCGGAATGCGTTTCCACGATCCCGCGTACCTGATCGACCTGCGTAACCTCTGCGACAAGTACCAAGTCCTCCTGGTCTTCGACGAGATCGCGACCGGATTCGGACGCACCGGAGAATTGTTCGCCGCCGATCACGCCGGCGTCAGTCCCGACGTCATGTGCGTCGGCAAGGCACTGACCGGCGGGTACATGAGTCTGGCGGCAACGCTGTGCACCACGGAGATCGCGGAGACCATCACTGCCGGTGAGGGCGGCGGGCTGATGCACGGCCCCACCTTCATGGGCAATCCACTCGCGTGCGCCGTCGCGGTGGCGTCGACCGAACTTCTGCTTGCGATGGACTGGCGGCGTGACGTCGCAACCCTCGAACGTGGCCTCGCTCGAGGCCTCGCCGAAGCCGTCACAATTCCCGGGGTCGTCGACGTCCGCGTCAAAGGCGGAATCGGAGTGATCGAACTCGAACAGCCGGTCGACATGCAGAGCGCGACCGATGCAGCCGTCGACGCCGGCGTCTGGCTCCGGCCGTTCCGCAACCTCGTATACGCGATGCCTCCGTACCTGTGTTCGGAGGCAGAGGTGGAACAGATCACAGCCGGAATGCTTGCAACCGCCCGCAGCCAGGCGAAACGGTGATCGGCACCGTAGACAGTCGACGAGATTCGATCGGCTGCACCCGATAGGGTCTGATTCATGGATCAACCGCCGAGCGAGACCTCAGCCACTCCCATCCCGGTATGGCCTGGCAGTGCGTACCCACTCGGTGCCACCTACGACGGCGCTGGGACCAATTTCTCGCTCTTCTCCGAGGTCGCCGAGGCCGTCGAGCTGTGCCTGATCGCCAAGGACGGAACCGAAACCCGCATTCGGATGGACGAGGTCGACGGTTACGTCTGGCATGCGTACCTTCCGTCGGTATCCCCCGGCCAGCGATACGGCTACCGCGTACACGGGCCGTACGATCCGGCTGCAGGTCTGCGATGCGATCCGAGCAAACTCCTGCTGGACCCGTACGGAAAAGCGTTCGACGGAGACTTCGACGGAGACCGTTCGCTGTTCTCGTACGACGTCGAATCGGCGGCGGACCCCGAACCTTCAGGAGACGACGAATCTCCCGCCGTGGGGCCGCAAGAGGCTACCGACGAAACGAGTTCGGAAGCCGAATCGGACGAGGTGGGCCTCGAAGACGACTCGCCCACGGGCGATCAGGAATCGGACGAGATCCTCGAGCCCGAACCCTTCGAGCCGGAACCACTCGTCGACGAACCCGCCACCATCCCTTTCCCCCAACATGATTCGCTCGGCCATACGATGTCGACCGTCGTCATCAACCCGTTCTTCGATTGGGCGTCCGACCACTCGCCGAAGCGTCCGTATCACGAGACGGTCATCTACGAAGCGCACGTCAAGGGTATGACCGCGACGCATCCCGGAGTTCCGGAGGAATTGCGCGGCACGTACGCGGGGCTCGCTCATCCGGTGATCATCGAGCACCTCACCGATCTGGGTGTCACGGCGATCGAACTGATGCCGGTCCACCAGTTCATGCACGATCAGGTGCTTCTCGACCAAGGTCTGCGAAACTACTGGGGTTACAACACCTTCGGCTTTCTCGCTCCGCACACCGACTACTCCTCGGCCACGAAACCCGATGCGGCCGTAGCGGAATTCAAAGCCATGGTGCGCAGCTTCCACCAGGCGGGTATCGAAGTGATCCTCGACGTGGTCTACAACCACACCGCCGAGGGCAATCACATGGGGCCGACCATCAGCTTCCGCGGAATCGACAATGCCGCCTACTACCGCCTGGTCGACGGCGACGAAGAGCACTACATGGACTACACCGGAACGGGCAACAGCCTCAACGCCCGTCATCCGCATACGCTGCAATTGATCATGGACTCTCTGCGGTACTGGGTCACGGAGATGCACGTCGACGGTTTCCGCTTCGACCTCGCCTCGACACTCGCCCGTGAACTGCACGACGTGGACCGCCTTTCGGCCTTCTTCGATCTCGTGCAACAGGATCCGATCGTCAGTCAGGTGAAGCTGATCGCCGAACCGTGGGACGTCGGCGAAGGCGGTTACCAGGTCGGCAACTTCCCCGGCCTGTGGACCGAATGGAACGGCAAATACCGCGACACCGTCCGCGACTACTGGCGTGGTGAGCCGGCAACGCTGGGGGAGTTCGCCTCCCGTCTCACCGGATCCTCTGATCTCTACGAGGCCACCGGACGTCGCCCTGGCGCGAGCATCAACTTCGTCATCGCTCACGACGGTTTCACCCTCCACGACCTAGTCTCGTACAACGAGAAGCACAACGAAGCCAACGGCGAGAACAACAACGACGGCGAATCGCACAACCGATCTTGGAACTGCGGGGTCGAAGGCCCCACCGACGACCCGGAAATCCTCGAACTGCGTGGCCGTCAGAGCCGGAACATACTGGCTACGCTGATGCTCAGCCAGGGCACCCCGATGCTTGCTCACGGCGACGAGATGGGCCGAACTCAGCAGGGTAACAACAACGTTTACTGCCAGGATTCGGAACTGTCATGGATGGATTGGACTCTCGCGGAAACCAACGCCGACCTCGTCGAGTTCACCAAGC
The DNA here is from genome assembly GCF_029457415.1 of Rhodococcus sp. RCBS9. Lineage (NCBI taxonomy): Bacteria > Bacillati > Actinomycetota > Actinomycetes > Mycobacteriales > Nocardiaceae > Rhodococcus > Rhodococcus sp. RCBS9. Next base: position 6,244,892 of record NZ_CP120422.1, read on the forward strand.
GCGCAATTGCCTTGCGCGCCAAGAACCCGGTCTTCCGGCGTCGTCGATTCTTCGAGGGGCGACCTATTCGAAGCGGCGATCAGAGTCGCGACATCGCCTGGCTCACGCCGTCTGGCGAAGAGATGACTCCGGCCGACTGGGACAGCGGTTTCGGCAAGTCGTTGGCTGTCTTTCTCAACGGTGACGCGATCCCGGAACCGAACTACCGTGGCGAGCGCGTCACCGGAGATTCGTTCCTTCTCTGCTTCAACGCCCACTACGAAGATCTCGAATTCTCCACCCCCAACGCGGACTACGCGTCGGAGTGGACCGTCGTACTCGACACCTCGGTCCCCACCGGTGAGAGCGATACCGTGATCAAAGCCGGAACAACATTGGATGTAAAAGCGCGAGCATTGACGGTACTTCGCAGAACCGCTTGAGGGAGACGTGCACATGGCCCCGATAACCAGCACCTACCGACTGCAGTTGCGACCGGATGCATTCACTCTTCGTGATGCGGCCGCACAGGTGGACTACTTCGAGGCATTGGGGGTCTCACATCTCTATCTCTCCCCCATCCTCACGGCAACGTCCGGATCGACGCACGGCTACGACGTCACCGATCCGACAACCGTGTCCGAAGGACTTGGTGGCCGCGAGGCCCTGGTGGAGCTCTCGCGCGCCGTTCGATCACGTGGGATGGGCCTGATCGTCGATCTGGTCCCCAACCATGTCGGTGTCGCCAAACCTCGCGAAAATGCTTGGTGGTGGGACGTTCTCACGCACGGGCAGTCGTCGGAGTACGCGCATTTCTTCGACATCGATTGGGCCGAGGACAACGGAGCCAACGGCGCCGACGGCAAACTCTCACTCCCGGTACTGGGCAGCCCGGACGATCTCGACGCACTGACTGTCGAGAAAGATGGCGAGGAAACACTTCTCGCGTTCTACGAGCACCGCTTCCCCATCGCTGCCGGTACTGAATTCGGATCTCCACAGGAGGTGCACTCCAGGCAGTCGTACCGACTCGTACCGTGGAACGCCGGGATCGTCAATTACCGACGGTTCTTCGCCGTCAACGAACTCGCTGCGCTGCGCCAGGAGGACCCCCAAGTCTTCGAACTCTGCCATCGGCAAGTGAAGTCGTGGGTCGACGAAGGACTGATCGACGGCGTTCGCATCGATCACCCGGACGGACTCGCGAATCCGGCGGAATATCTCGGGCGCCTGCGAGAACTGATCGGACCAGATCAGTGGCTCGTGATCGAAAAGATCCTCGGCCATACGGAACCACTCGATCCGATGCTCCCGATCGACGGCACCACCGGATACGACGCCCTCAATCAGCTGGGCGGCGTTTTCGTCGATCCCGCCGCCGAACTCGAATTGACCGAACTCTCGGCAGATCTGACCGGCGACGACGGGGACAGTGCATGGTTGCATCACACCGAACGTCAGTTCAAACGCGACACCGGGCGCGGTGACCTTGCACCGGAGGTTCGCAGGCTCGTGCGTGCAATCCGACGCGAAACCGGAAGTCGTTGCAGTGAAACCGAACTGAACGACGCAGTTGTCGTCGCGATCGCTCGGATGCCGGTGTACCGATCCGACTACAGTCCCCTCGCCGGTTTGGCCGCTCGGATCGTCGGTGACATGCACGAATTGGCTCCCGGACATGAACCATCGTTCAACGTGTTGGCGCAATCCCTGGTGAACAGCGGTGAGGCCTCAGTTCGCTTCCAGCAGGTGTGTGGCGCTGTCATGGCCAAGTCCGTCGAAGATCGACTCTTCTATCGGACGGCGCGCCTGGTCTCACGTCAGGAAGTCGGCGGCAACCCTGCATCGCTTGCCGTCTCCGTCGCCGAATTCCATCTCCACAACGCGGACCGAGCGAAGCGGTGGCCGCGCGCGATGACGAGTCTGTCCACTCACGACACCAAACGCGGCGAGGACGTGCGGGCACGGATCGGTGTTGTGTCTCAAGTGCCGACCCTGTGGGCCCGGCTGATTCGCGAGTGGGAAGACGTGTGCCCCAGCCCTGATCCGCTTACCGGATTGTTCTTGTGGCAGAACATCATCGGTGTGTGGCCGACGGACGGCCGCTCGGCAGCCTCGGTTCCAGAGCTGCGCGAGCGTTTGCACGCCTATGCGGAGAAAGCCGTCCGCGAGTCCGGCGCCAGGACTTCCTGGAACGATCCGGACGTCGACTTCGAGTCGGCAGTGCACCGCTGGATCGACGAGGTGATCGACGGCCCGGTCGGTGATTCGGTCAGCGAATTCGTCGGCCGGATCGCGCGTCACGGCTGGTCGGACTCTCTCGGCCAAAAGCTGCTCCAACTTCTCGGGCCCGGCGTTCCCGACGTCTACCAGGGCACTGAGCTGTGGGAGGACTCGTTGGTCGATCCGGACAACCGGCGGCTTGTCGACTACGGAACGAGGCGATCACTGCTCGATTCCGGCACCGCGCCGATCGACGCAACAGGAACCGCAAAGTTGCACCTCGTTCGCACGGCACTGACACTGCGGCGGGAGAACCCCTCGTGGTTCGATCACGGTGAGTACCGGCCGGTCTTCGCTTCAGGTTCCGGATCCGGTCATCTGGTCGGCTTCTCGCGCGGCCCGGCAGGTGATCCGCCTATGGTCGTTGCTCTGGCGACGCGACATTCGCTCAGACTCTCGTCGCACGGTTGGAGAGATACGCGAGTGGACCTGCCAGATGGCGAATGGGTCGACGCACTGAGCGGACAACCCGTCTTGTCTTCGGATGCGCGGGACATCTTCGCTGCCGGGCCATGTGCCCTGTTGAACAGGGTGCGCTGAGCGGTTTCCGCTGACTGGGCATTCACCCCCGAAAAGAACTTCGTCGCGCTAACTTCCGAAGAGCAGATCATCACCACTAGTCGGAGGTTTGAGCATGGCCGCCAGTCGATTCACCGGAAAAGTTGCCTTCATCACCGGAGCCGCCCGTGGTCAGGGGCGCGCCGAAGCTGTCCGGCTGGCAGAAGAGGGCGCAGACATCATCGCCGTCGACGCGTGTGTTCAATTCGAATCCACCTCGTATGCCGGCGCCACCGACGACGACCTGGCCGAGACAGTCGAACTGGTCAAGGCCCTGGACCGTCGAATTGTCGCTACCAAGACCGACGTTCGCGACTTCTCTGCACTGTCCGCGGCGCTCGCGGCCGGCATCGACGAATTGGGGCGACTTGACGTCGTCGTCGCGAACGCCGGAATCTGTTCTGCCAACATGTCCTGGGAAATCACGCCCGAGCAGTGGCAGGAAACGCTCGACGTCAACCTGACCGGCGTCTTCCACACCGCCAAGGCAGCGATCCCGCACCTGATCAAGCAAGGCACCGGTGGCTCGATCATCTTCACCAGCTCCGTCGCCGGCCTGCGCGGCCTCCCCTTCCTCGGCCATTACGTCGCGAGCAAACACGGCATCACCGGTCTGGCCAAGACGATGGCCTCGGAGTTGGGGCAGTACAACATTCGGGTCAACACCATCCACCCACACGGCGTGGAAACCGGAATGCAGATGACGGACATGCGGCCGCTCATCGACGCCAACGCCCACACACTCGGTCCGATCTTCATGCAGACCTTGCCCGACCCGGTCAGCCAGCCGGAGGACATCGCCGCCGCCGTCGCGTTCCTCGGTTCCGACGAGGCCCATCACATCACCGGCATCGCGATGCCGCTCGATCTGGGCACCCTGATCCGCTGATCGAATCTTCTCGAGTTTTTCCCGTCCTCGGGGAATATCGCTTCCCCGAGGACGGTTGCGCGAGACATGACCAAAACTGTTGTAGCGCAGACGTACGGCACGCCCGAGGTCCTGAAGCTGGTGGACGTCGATTTACCGGCGCCGAAATCAGGTGAAGTCCTGGTCGACGTGAAGGCGATCGGCGTCAATCCCTTCGACTTCAAGCTCTACAGCGGCGCTTTCGGCACCGACCCCGAGAAACTTCCCATCCACCTCGGCGGCGAGGCAGCGGGCGTCGTCTCGGCTGTCGGCGACGGCGTCACAAATGTGACCGTCGGCGACGAAGTGATCGTCAGCCCCGGCAACGGCCTCTACTCCGAACAAGTAGTCGTGCCGGTCTCCTCTGTCACCGCGAAGCCCGCAGGCATCAGCTGGGAACAGGCAGCCGGCCTCCTTCTGGTCGGCGGAACTGCAGTCGACGCCCTCGACACCATTCGGGTCGGTTCCGGCGACACCGTTCTCATCCACGGCGCGTCCGGCGGCGTCGGCGCGATCGCTGTTCAGCTGGCAGTTGGTCGCGGAGCTACGGTGATCGGCACTGCGGGAGCCTCGAATCAGGATTACGTGCGCTCGCTCGGCGCCACGCCTGTGCTCTACGGCCACGGCCTCGAAGCGCGTGTCCGTGAACTCGCGCCGAACGGCGTCGATGCGGCGTTCGACACCGCCGGAACGGACGAAGCCGTCGATGCATCTCTGGCTTTGGTCACCGACAAGAGTCGCATCGTCACCATCGTCGCGTTCGGACGCGCCCAGACCGACGGCTTCGCGTCCGTCGGCGGAGGCAATCCGGCAAGTGCGGAAGCGCGTTTGAAGGCACGATCCGAACTTGTCGAACAAGCCGGTTCCGGACACCTCATCGTGAAGATCGCCAAGACCTTCCCGCTAGCGGACGTGGCACTCGCTCACACCGAGTTGCAGAGTTCGCACCCCGCGGGAAAGTTCATCCTCGTTCCGTGACCTTCAGCTCTGTCTTGCCTAGGCCTTAGGGGCGAGTGGAACCAACAGGGTGGTGCCGAACGCGACGAGCACCGATTCGCCTTCGCGTTCGGCATGTACCTCGGCAGTGACGAACACCTGCTTGCGCCCGGCCTTGACCGAGCGCGCCGTAGCGACAAATGCGGTTCCGACGCCCGGACTCACGAAATTGACCGCGCAGTTGGACGCCGCCACGACACCTACCTGGGTGAAAGCAGCAAATCCGCACGCGGTGTCGACGAGTCCCGCCACGAGCGCAGCGTGCAGGTGTCCCGAGTACTGGCCCAGATCCTCACGCCATTCGAGCCGCAGACAAACGCGACCCGGTTCGGCCTCCGTGACTTCGAATCCGGCCCACCGGTTGAAGGCCGCCGAGGCGTTGACCGCGCGCAACTGTTCGAGCATTTCAGAATTTCCCATGTAGACCAGTCTACATAGATTGTGGTGGATCGCTGGGGTGTTTAAGCTCCAACTCGTGGCGACTCCCCCGAAACACCGCGAAGCACTCGTACGAGCTGCGGCCGATCTGTTTCGCCGCCAGGGGTATGCGGCAACGGGCCTCAACGAGATCCTCAAGTCGAGCGGGGCGCCGAAAGGTTCGCTCTACCACTACTTTCCCGGCGGCAAAGAGCAGATCGGCGAAGAGGTCGTCCGCGTCGGCGGGCAGTTGGTCACCGACACCCTGACCGAACTCGCCGACAGCCAATCGGACGCCGGGTCGCTGCTGCGCGAGTACGCGCGGTTGCTCGCCGGATGGGTGAGCGATTCGGATTTCCACGAAGGCTCGCCGATCACGACGGTGTTGTTGGAACTTGCCCCCGATTCGGAGAGCGTGACAGCCGCCGGACAGGCGGTGTATCGACAGTGGACTTCGCTACTGCGCGACACACTGATCGCGTCCGGGGTCGGACGTGCGCGAGCGGAACGGCTTGCCGTCCTGGCAGTGTCCGCGCTCGAGGGCTCGCTGGTGCGGGCTCGCGTCGAACGATCCGGTCAGCCGATTCTCGATTCCCTCGGCGAGGTCGCCGACGTGTTCGACGGAGCAATCGCCGCGGCGCACTCGCACTGAGCGAACGCGACCTGAGCGAACGGCACTCTCGGTCTCATGAAGGCGCCGAAAGGTACGTTCGCTCGGAATCGGAGGGTGGCTCAGTCGGCTTCCGGGCGCCATCCCGAGCACCATCCCGAGCACCACCGCGGGCCGCGCCGATCCCTGCGACGACGACGCACGCGATACCTGCCACGGCCAGAACACTCGGAACCTGTTGCAGCACAACCAGACCGATAAGCTGCGCGAAAGCAGGCTCGAGACTCATCAGCGTGCCGAACGCCGCCGTGGACAGCCTTCGCAACGAGACCATCTCCAGAACGAACGGCACGACGGGCAGCAAGATCGCGAGTCCGAGGCCCACGAGAATCAGATGCGGAGTCAGCCGCCCGATAGCCGAGTGGCCTACGGCAATTGTCGCGGCCAACCCGGCTACCGCCATCGACACCGCCAGCCCGTTGATACCGGCAACCTCGTCGCCGACGCGCTGGGTGAGCAAAATGTACATCGCCCAGCAGAGCGCCGCACCGAGTGCGTACGCCACACCGACCAGATCGACTGTCCCGGCCCACGGTTCGGTGAGAAGCACGACGCCCACGCCTGCCAGAACCGGCCACAGAACGCGGCCACGCCCCCGGAGCAAAGCAACCGTCAGCGGACCCAAGAATTCCAATGCGCTTGCTGTTCCCAGCGGAAGGCGCTCCACCGCTGCCATGAACAGGAGCGTCATGCCTGCGGTGACCACACCCAGAACCACGCAAGCCAGAAACGCCTTGCGAGTGAACGCCGAAGGGCGGGGCCTGACGATGATCAGAAGAATGATGCCTGCCCAGGCGAGTCGTAGCCACGCCGCTCCGTCTGCGCCGAGCTGATCGATCAGGCCCACCGACACGGCGAGCCCGAGCTGCACGCACAACATCGCCAAAACAGCCAGGCCCACTCCGGCCCGCGCTTTCGTATCCATAGCTGAATTGAACGGGAGGCCAACCGTTCGTGTCCACGCGATTTTGACCTACATTATGTTCACGATTAGTGAATGATCGAAGGATGGAAACCCGTCGACTCCATCTCCTCCTCGAACTCTCCCGCTTGGGTTCGATGCGTGCAGTCGCCGAAGCGCACAACCTCACGACGTCGACAGTGTCCCAACAACTCGCGGCCTTGACCGCGGAGACCGGTACCGCACTGATCGAGCCCGACGGTCGCCGGGTGCGGCTGACGCCGGCCGGTCAACGACTGGCCGATCATGCCGTCACCATCCTGGCAGCCGTCGATGCAGCTCGCCTGGACCTCGATCCGGACGCGGAACCGGTGGGGACCCTGCGAGTCGGCGGATTCGCAACTGCGATCAGAACCGCGATGCTCCCCGTCGCTCGAAGCCTGCAACGCAGTCACCCGCAGGTGGACGTGATGATCTACGAATACGAACCCGTCGAGGCTTTTGCACTCCTCGAACGCGACGATCTAGACCTCGCACTGACGTACGACTACAACCTTGCCCCCGCGTCGCCGAGCCCACTACTCGAAGCAATTCCGCTCTGGTCGACGCCCTGGGGACTGTGTGTTCCCGACGACGCCAAAGCTCCCGACAAGTCCACAGAATCCGGAATCGATCTCCGCGCCTTCGCCGACACGTCATGGATAGTGAACTCACGCAACACGGCAGACGAGCGCGCTGTGCGAACCCTCGCGTCGCTGGCCGGGTTCACCCCTCGGATCACTCACCAGATCGACAGTCTCGACTTGGTCGAACTCTTGATCCTCAGTAGTTACGGCGTGGGGCTGATGCCGCTCGAACGCAAGACTCGCGAAGGCGTGCGCGTCGAACCACTCGTCGATCCGCCCGTCATCCTCACTGCCTATGCGGTGACGCGTCGCGGCCGATCGTCGTGGCCGCCGCTTCGGCTCGTGTTGGACCGACTCACGGCCTACCGATAACTCACATCCGATCAGCGTCGCCGTCGCGGCGCTGCTGCTTGGCAATTCGACGCTGCTCTTCCGCCCGCTCGCGGCACTGACGCAAGAAGGCTTCGTCCGCCGCCGGATCCTGCGCAACGGCACGTCCCGGGCGCTCGTATTCGCCGTATCCGGTTGGGCCGACGTAACCGCGGGGCGCGTTCTGTCCGCGCCCGACCACCAGCCACAGAACCGATCCCAAAGTAGGAAGGAAGATGATGATCAGAATCCAGACGACCTTGGGTAGGTACTGGATGTAGGCGTCATCTCTCGTGATGGCGTCGACGATGCAGAAAATCCACAGCAACATCGTGATGAGGCCGAACAAGGCATAGGGCACGCTGGCGATTCCTCCCGAGAATAAAAAACCCTCGCCATGCTAACGAAAACAGACCAATTAGTACATTAGATTCTGGCGAATGTTGAACTCGAGCCATCCTCGGTACGCATCGACGTCCCATCCACTGACCCGACGCAATTGCTGATGAAGCTGAGGCGAGACGAAAGCGGCAAGTATGCCCGCAGCTTTCTCGAGCGAAATCTCAGGCCTCAACAAGCCATGCTCGGAGAGACCCTCGGCTATCGACATCGCATTGACGGCCGACTGATCCGACGACTCCTCGGATAGTCGACGCATGTCGGCATCCGCACCCGAGGATTCGACCGCGACCATCATCAGAGCGCCGGCACGTTCGAGCAGTCCGATGCCCTGAGCCACGATCTGGGAGACGATCCGGCGAACGTCATCGGGGTCCGAGGCCAGGTTCGGCGCGCCGAGTGGAACCTCTTCGGCATCGAGCGCCGCAGCGAGGGCCGCTTCGAAGATCTCGAGTTTCCCGCCGGGGAAGGCTGTGAACACCGTCCGATCGGCGACGCCGGCCGAGGCGGCAATCTGCTTGACGGTGGCACTGACATACCCGTCTCGAACAAACAAGGCCGTCGCCGCATCACGAATGAGTTCACGCGTTCGCTGCGCGGAAGCTTCACGCACGCGGGAGTGGTACTGGCGTCTGCCCTCCATTGCGCACACTTTAGCCGCATTCGATGCAACGACCATGCATGGAAAGAATCGTGCAGCTCAGGAGCCTTTTCCGGGGTGGTCTATCCAGCCATCGCTACCGGGAAACACCAACGCCTCGTGGCCGTTGTCGTACCTGACCAGATAGGGAGGACCGCCGTCCTCGCCGTGCACCTCGAGAACCTCGGCAGTTACCTCCGCCTGCCCCACCACGCGCCCCTGGACGTGGAGACGGTCACCCACTTCGGCATGCATCACTCCTCCTCGCTGCCCGCTCGCGCAGGCGCAGACCAACCACTGACGTTGTTCCCGCCATGCCGACTCGGAAACCCTGGGGCGAGTTGCCGTCGTGAGAAATCGCATATTCACCGAAGGTGACACCGACGGGTGAACAGTGGTTCACTCATGGGTGAATTCCCGTTCACCATCGCCGCGTGAAGGACCGTCTCTTGGCATTGCACTCGTCTCCGACCACTCGCCGTTCAAGTCGGCTCATTACCGCAATTCTCTGTCTTTCCGGCACCGTGGTCGCGCTGCAACAAACGATGGTCATTCCGTTGTTGCCCGATTTCCCGAAGATCCTCGGCGTCAGCGCTGACGACGCCTCCTGGCTCGTCACCGTCACGCTCCTCACGAGTGCCGTCGCCACTCCGATCGTCTCCCGCCTGGCAGACATGTTCGGAAAACGACGCATGATGCTGATCTCGATGACGATGATCGTGGTCGGATCACTGGTCGCGGCGATCGGCGGCAACTTTGTCGCCCTGCTGATCGGACGTGGTCTCCAGGGCTTCGCGATCTCGATGATCCCCGTCGGAATCAGCATCATGCGCGACGAACTGCCCAAGGAGAAGGTGGCGTCGGCAACAGCGTTGATGAGTGCCACTCTCGGAATCGGCAGCGCACTCGGGCTCCCGCTGTCCGGGTTGATCTTCGAGCATCTGGGCTGGCCCGCCATCTTCTGGCTCTCGGCGATCGTGGGCGTCCTGCTGATCATCGCGGTAGCCGTCGTCGTCCCGGAATCAAGTGTTCGTACCCGCGGCAAATTCGACTTCCTGGGCGCGGTCATGCTCTCGACAGCACTCACGGCGATCCTCCTCGCCATCTCCAAGGGCGCCCGTTGGGGATGGACGAGCGAACTGACATTGCTGATGTTCGTCATCGGAATCGTGACTCTCGCATTGTGGTTCCCTTACGAACTCCGCGTCACCCAGCCGATGGTCGATCTACGAACGTCGGCCAAGCGGCCTGTTCTGCTGACCAACGTCGCCTCGATCCTCGTCGGCTTCTCGATGTACGCGAACAACCTCTCCACCACCCAACAACTTCAGATGCCGAAGATCTCCGGCTACGGCTTCGAACTGGGCGTGATGGCGGCCGGACTGTGCATGATTCCGGCAGGCCTCGCGATGGTCTTCTTCGCGCCCGTCTCCGCGAACATCACGAAGCGATTCGGAGCCAAGATCACCCTGATCGTCGGCGGCACGGTGCTCGCGCTCGCCTACATCGCGCGAGTGTTCCTGACCGGTTCGATAGCACTGATCATCATCAGCGCGGCGGTGGTCAGCATCGGAACCGCAATCGCCTACTCCGCGATGCCGATGCTGATCATGCGATCGGTTCCGATTACCGAAACCGCGTCGGCAAACGGCCTCAATTCGCTGCTCCGCTCAGTCGGTACTTCCACGTCCAGCGCGGTGGTTGCCGCCATGCTCACTTCGATGGTCATCCCGTCCGGGCCGGGCGAGGGCCTTCCGTCGATCGACGCCTTCAAGAACATCTTCTGGCTGGCCGCCCTCGCCGCCGTGGCTGCTGCCGCTGCCGCTGCGTTCATTCCTCGCCGCGGCGCAAAACCGGAAGCGGCACTTCGCCCGGTGACCCCGGAAGGGTTCGAGCTTCCCGACGCCGCCGTGTCCGAAACGGAAATTGTGGTTGCCGGTCGTGTGATCCGGGCCGACAGCCGACCGATCCGGCAGGCCGTTGTCACCGTGATGGACATGGAGGGTCGACCGATCGACTGGAGTCGCGCCGACAACGAGGGCAACTTTTCCCTCGCCCTACCCCGGCCCGGACGGTATTTGGTAGTGACGAGTGCCGACGGCTGGTCCCCTCGGTCGCAGGTGATCGCTTTCGACAGCGCGCAATCGACGCACACCGTCGAACTCGGTGACCGCCTCACCATCTCCGGCAAGGTCGGAGTCGGCGGCCGAACAACCTCGGGAACCGTCGTCACACTCACGAAACCGACCGGCGAATTCGTCGCATCCACGGTCACCGACGGAACCGGGCACTACGGAATCGCACTTCCCACATCCGGCCGGTACATCCTGACCGCGCTGACCGAGAGCGGACACGGCACATTGGCTCGTCAGATAGCGGTCATCGCGCAGTCCACCGTCGTCGACTTCGACGTACCCGTCGATGCCGAGCCGTTGACGACAGTATGAACGCCAGTATGAGCAACCGGACGCATGGCGATCGGGTATCGAGGCGGAGGCGAGCGACATGAGCAGCGGCGAAGCCAGCATCCTCACAGTAGCGAAAGCCTTGTTCGCGGAACGCGGTTACGCATCGACGACCATCAAGGACATCGCGGTCGCAGCCGGCTACTCCCCTGCCCTGGTCATGAAGATCTACGGCAGCAAAGCTCGGCTGTACTCGGCTGCGATCCCGTCCGCACCTCCGATGGACGAGGATCCGAATGCCGACGCCACCGGAGACATCGGCTGTCAACTGGTCGAGAAACTTGTCGCTCGTAGAGAATCCGATGAAACCGATCCGTGGGCAATGCTCGCAGTACACGTTCACGAGGCGCCAGATCCGGCCGCCGCTCGGGCCGAGATCAAGCAACGATACGTTCACGGGATCGCGCGCCGCATCGGCGACACGGAGCCCGGTTTGGTACGCAGCCAGATCGTCGTCTCACTGCTGCTCGGACTGGCCACCGGCATGCGGACGCTCGAACTCCTCGGTGAGGATTCACTGTCGTCGGAGGATCTGATCCGGCGCTACGGAAGGCTGATTCAAATAGCCGTCGACGAAATCGAACCGGTATCCGAGCACGAATCGTTCATCAGTGACACGGTGGAGGAATGACTACTTACCGATACCTCGACGCCGACCGGAATCTCCTCGAAGAGAAAGATTTCGAAACCGAGCAGGACGCACAGGAATACCGACTCTCCGTCCTCGGTGCCGAACACATCGAGCCCACCGACGAATGACGCCTCCGCAAAGGAAGCCGAAGCAAGGAATTCTGTAGCGTCGAGACCATGCCTGTAGCTTGCTTGGGATCGATCACCCTCGATTGCAGTGATCCACAACGCCTTGCGGAATTCTGGCGAAATATGCTGGGCGGCGAAATCACGTACAACACTGAGAAGTTTGCGACCGTCAGCACAGGCGGTGGCCAGATCACCGCAATCCGCATCGACGAACACCGCCCGAGCACGTGGCCGTTGGCTGCAATACCGAAGCAGATTCATCTGGATTTAGTGGTCGATGATCTGGACATCGCACAGGAGCAAGCTGTCAGCCTCGGTGCTCAAATCGGTAGCCGGCAGAACGCGCCGGAGCGTTGCCGGGTTCTACTCGATCCCGCTGGTCATCCGTTCTGTTTGTGTCTGGCGGGTCCGAATCTGTCGCCGTGGTCAATGCCTGGCGAATCTGCGTGAGTTCGTCGATCAGAGCTTGAACGCGCCGCTCGATTTCGTCACGGATCGGGCGAACTGCTTCAAGGCCCTGTCCGGCCGGGTCGTCGAGAACCCAGTCTCGGTAACTCTTGCCGGGGAAGATCGGGCACGTGTCGCCGCAGCCCATGGTGATGACGACATCCGAATCCTGGACGGCGTCGACAGTGAGGATCTTCGGAGACTGCGCTGAGATGTCGATACCGCGCTCTGCCATCGCCTCGACCGCTGCCGAATTGACGGTCTCGGCGGGTGCGGATCCGGCGGAACGGACCTCGATGGCGTCGCCTGCGAGATGGCTCAGGAATCCCGCGGCCATCTGAGATCGACCGGCATTGTGGACGCAGACGAACAACACCGATGGTTTGCTCATGACCTCGCTCTTTCTCGACTGGATGAAACCTCTTCGACTGCAAAGCGTTTGCGTAGAGCAAGGGAGACATAGACCAGCCCGACGAGCACCGGTACCTCGATCAGCGGGCCGACGACACCGGCAAGAGCTTGCCCCGAGGTGGCGCCGTAGGTGGCGATGGCTACCGCGATCGCGAGTTCGAAGTTGTTGCCCGCGGCGGTGAACGCCAGGGTCGTGGTGCGTTCATAGCCCAATCCGATTGCGGCGCCGAGGATGTAGCCTCCGCCCCACATGAGCGCGAAGTACGCGAGCAAGGGCAGCGCGATCCGGACGACATCCCAAGGCTGGGAGGTGATCTGTTCGCCCTGCATCGAGAAGAGCACGACGATGGTGAACAGCAGACCGTAGAGCGCCCAGGGGCTGATCTTGGGGATGAACTTGTTGTCGTACCAGTCGCGGCCTTTGGCGCGTTCGCCGAAGAAGCGGGACAGAAAACCTGCCAGCAGCGGGATACCGAGGAAGATCAGGACCGATTTCGCAATCTGCCAGGGCGAGGTGTCGATGGTGGTCTGTTCGAGGCCGAGCCACCCGGGCAGGACCGAGAGGTAGAACCAACCGAGCACGGCGAACATGATCACCTGGAACACCGAATTGATGGCGACCAGCACCGCGGCGGCTTCGCGGTCTCCGCAGGCCAGGTCGTTCCAGATGATCACCATCGCGATGCAGCGAGCGAGACCGACGATGATCAAACCGGTTCGGTATTCCGGCAGGTCAGGCAGAAACAGCCAGGCGAGGGCGAACATCAGCGCCGGGCCGAGAACCCAGTTCAGGAACAGGGAGCCGGCGAGGAGTTTCTTGTCCCCGGTGACTGTGTCGAGGCGGTCGTAGCGGACCTTCGCCAGGACCGGGTACATCATGATCAGCAGACCGAGGGCGATCGGTAGCGAGATGCCGTCGATCTGCACCTTGTCCAGGGCAGTGTTCACACCGGGGATCCAGCGTCCAACCAGCAGGCCGACGACCATGGCCACGCCGATCCAGACCGCCAGATAGCGGTCGAGGGTGGAGAGTTTTCCGACGACTTCGGGGTGTTCGGTGGTGGCAGCGGTGTTGCTCATGCGGTGACCTCTACGCACGCGTCCGCGACACTCACGCTCGTACCTTCAACCAGTAGAACGGCGGAAAGCTGTTGCAGCGCAGCCGGAATAACCCAGTAGTACACCCAGGTCCCGCGTCGTTCACAATCGAGTAACCCGGCCTGGCGCAACACCTTGAGGTGATGCGAGATAGTCGGCTGAGACAGATCGAACGAGTCGGAGATGTCGCAGACGCAGGCTTCACCACCCTCGTGACTTGCCACCAAGCTGAGCAAGCGGAGACGAACCGGATCGCCGAGGGCCTTGAACATCCGAGACAAGTCGCCGGCCCAATCCTCGGTCAACGGTTCACGAACGAGCGGGGTGCAGCAAGCCTCGGAGTCCGGCAGCTCTTGATTCGACATTCTTCGATATTGACAGATATCGAATCAACGCGCAATCGGGCATCCGGTCAGCCGGATCCCGGACTCATCCCTCGGCGATCGCCGTTCGACGCTCGAGCAGAACAGTGTCGCGCCACACGCCGTCGAGTTCGGCGATCTTCTCGCGAAGGCCGACCGTTCGAAACCCGGCCGAATGATGGAGCGAGATGGAGGCACGGTTCTCCGGGAACATCGACGTCTGCAGAGTCCAGAGTCCGTCGGCGTCGGCGGCCATGACTTGCTTGCGCAACAACGCCTTTCCGACGCCACGACCACGCATGCCGTCCGCAACGTACACGGAGTTCTCGGCAACCCCGCGGTAGCAGTCACGCTCGGAAACCGGACTCAACGCAGCCCATCCGACAACAACACCCCCGATAGTCGCCACCCATCGATGCTGCGGCAGCCACCGTTCGTGGAGATGCTCACGCGAGGGGACCTCAGCGGCAAAGGTGGCATTTCGGGTAGCGATACCCTCTCGGTAAATACGTCGAACCGCATCCCAGTCGTCGTCGACCATGGCCCGGACAGAGACATCGCCGGGCAGATCACTCGGGCAGCACGGACGCGGAGCAAGGACTCCCATCACCACATCCGCCGCCTGCGGCAAGGCAACGCAACACGTCGGACTCATCGCGACGACCGTGCTCGTCCCTTCCCTACGCATGGTCACAAAACCCACATCGGCGAGCTTGCGCAGGTGATGCGACACCGTCGGCTGCCCGATCCCCAACGCCTCGGCGAGCGCTCCGACGGTAATACCACCGACCGCGCTCGCTACCCGGTGAAGCAATCGGACGCGCATCGGCTCGGCAAGGCAGGCGAACCACTGCGCGTAGGTATCGGCATCGCCCTGCGCGAGGACGGAAGAACGGATCTGATCCGGGTCCGAATCTCCGACTCGCACCGTCGGAGTCTGCAGCGAAGTCATCTCTCCACTATATCGACAGCTGTCGATGGTTGCCTACATTGATGATCGTCGATACAGTTCCCCGTAGATCGATAATCGTCGATGAAAGGCACGAAAATGAACCCCCTACCCGTTGTCGTGATCGGGGCCGGCCCGATCGGCCTGGCAGCCGCAGCAGAACTGCGCGAGCGCGGACTCACACCCTTTGTATTCGAGCGCGGAACCACAGCCGGTGCTGCGATCTCCGAGTGGAATCACGTTCGACTGTTCTCCCGGTGGTCCGAACTCGTCTCCCCCGCCGCGCGGCGACTCCTCGACCAGAATGGATGGAGCTCACCCGACGGGCAGACCTATCCGACCGGCCGGCAATGGCGCGAGCTCTACCTCGAACCACTCGCCTCGGCCCTCGCCGACCTGGTCCAGTTCGACACCGAGGTGATCGGCGTAGCTCGACGCGGACGTGACCTGGTCGTCGACGCCGGACGCGACAGCGAACCCCTCTCGATTCACCTGCGGCGCCGGGACGGAACCGAGGATCGGATGTTCGCCCAGGCCGTTGTGGATGCGTCCGGCACCTGGGGCACCCCCAACCCGCTCGGTGGTGAAGGTCTTCCTGCACTCGGCGAAGGCGCTGTGGGTACTGCGATCCGGTACCGGGTTCCTGATCTCGACGATCCGGCTGTGCGGGCACAGTTCGCCGGAACGCACACCGTCATCGCAGGTAGTGGCCACTCCGCGCTGACGGCGATCGTTGCGCTGTCAGGGTTGGCAGAGCAGGCTCCGAGCACCCGCATCACCTGGGCGGTCCGCCGAGGAAACATCGGCTCTGCATTCGGAGGCGGCGACGCTGACGAACTGCCCGCGCGCGGCGCCCTGGGATTGCGCGCAAAGAAGGCCGTCGAGGATGGCCTGTTGAGCGTCGTCAGCGGCTTCCGCACCGCAGAGGTGACAACTACCCCTTCGGGACAACTCATACTTGCCTCCGATGCGGGTGATCGCATCGAGAACGTGGACAACGTCATAACGCTGACCGGCTTCCGCCCCGATCTGTCCTGGCTCTCGGAAATTCGACTCGGCCTCGACCCGGTCTTACAAGCACCGGTCGAGCTTGCTCCGCTGATCGACCCGAACGTCCACTCGTGCGGCACCGTTTACCCGCATGGCGCGAAGGAGCTTCGCCATCCGGAGCCGGGGGTGTACTTGGCAGGAATGAAAAGCTACGGCCGAGCACCCACCTACCTGGCGATGACCGGCTACGAGCAGGTTCGCAGCATCGCAGCCGAGCTCGCCGGCGATCACGAGGCAGCGGCCCGTGTCGAGTTGATCCTTCCGGAGACCGGAGTCTGCGGCGGCGCAGGCATTTTCGACGAACCTGACACAGCAGAAACCGACACAGGGAAAGCCGAGGGCGGATGCTGCAGCGCCCCCGCTCCGAAACTGATCACGCTGTCTGCACCGTCCGGCAACACCTGCGGATAGAAACAGTCCTTGACGACGGAACCAGCCCGCCGGGCTGCCACATCCGGCCGAACAAGGCATGCTGATCGTGTGCATACATTCGAGGTCTGGGCGCCCACACCGGAATCGGTCCGGGTCGAAGTCGACGGCATCACGCACGAGATGGACCGGACCGACGACGGGTGGTGGCGCGCCGAGGTCGACTGCGACAACCGCGCTCGCTACGGCTTTGTCGTCGACGGTGAAACACTCCCGGATCCGCGTTCACCACGCCAGCCCGAAGGCGTGCATCTCCGCTCCCAACTGCACCAACTCGACGAGGCGTCCTGGACCGACTCTCAGTGGACCGGACGACAACTCCCAGGATCATCGGTCTACGAACTGCACATCGGAACGTTCACCCCCGAAGGAACATTCGACGCCGCGATCGAACGTCTCGATCACCTGGTAGACCTCGGCGTCGGCTTCGTGGAAATCATGCCGGTCAACGGCTTCAACGGAACTCACAACTGGGGCTACGACGGTGTGCTCTGGTACACGGTCCACGAGATCTACGGTGGCCCGGACGGATTGCAACGCTTGGTGAATGCGGCCCACGAACGCGGACTCGGCGTGATCCTTGACGTGGTCTACAACCACCTGGGCCCGTCGGGCAACTACCTCGAAAAGTTCGGCCCCTACATTGCCGATGGAGCGAACACCTGGGGCCGAACGATCAACATCGGAGGCCCGCAGTCGGGCGAGGTTCGCGAGTACATCATCGGCAATGCCCTGCGATGGATGCGCGATTTCCACATCGACGGTCTACGCCTCGACGCCGTCCACGCGTTGGTCGATCACACCGCAACGCACATCCTCGAGGAACTCGCCGTCCGAACGGAAACACTGTCGGCTCATCTGGGTCGACCGCTCACGTTGATCGCCGAAAGCGATCTCAACGACGCCACTCTGATCACGCCACGAGCGGCCGGCGGGTTCGGCTTGGACGCGCAGTGGGACGACGACATCCACCACACCATTCACACGGCCGTGTCCGGCGAACGCCAGGGTTATTACGCCGACTTCGGATCCTTGGAATCCCTTGCAAATACATTGCGGCGCGGTTTCTTCCACGCCGGAACGTATTCCTCGTTCCGTGGACGGGTTCACGGCCGGCCGATCGACATCACGCATCAGCCCGCCAGCGCCCTGCTCGCATACACGTGCACCCACGATCAGATCGGCAACCGCGCGATCGGGGACCGCCCGAGCGCCTATCTGACGCCAGGACAATTGGCGATCAAGGCGGCGCTGGTCCTGCTCTCGCCGTACACGCCGATGCTGTTCATGGGCGAGGAATGGGGAGCGACCACTCCGTTCCAGTTCTTCACCTCGCATCCGGAACCGGAACTCGGCGAGGCCACTGCCAAAGGCCGCAAAGCGGAGTTCGCGGCGCACGGCTGGAACAGTGACGACATTCCGGATCCGCAAGACCCACAGACATTTCTGCGATCGAAACTGGACTGGGACGAGCGAGACGACGAGACACGCGCTCGCGTCCTGGCCTGCTATCGCGATCTACTTGCCCTGCGCAGGAAGCGAATCGAGATCACCGACCCTTGGCTGGGGCACCTGCACGTCGACTACAACGAGGACGACCAGTGGATCACCCTGCGCCGCGGCGCATTACAGATCGTGTGCAATCTGGGAACGGACGCGGCCTCGGTCCCGGCCGGCGGAACCCCCATCCTCTGGTGGGATCCGCCGACACAGGACGAGACCGCGTCCGCAACAGTGGTGCCGGGGCACTCGTTCGTCGTACTCGAAAGCTGACTAACTCTCGAGATTCCGGTATTAACGCTTCGCGTTCTCTGGTGTACTCCGCAGCATCCGCAACACCAATGCGGCACTGACGAACAGAACCAAAGCTGTTGCACCGGCAGCAACGTGCATACCGTCGACAAACGCCGACTTCGCGGAATCGGCAAGCACCGAACCGAGTTCACCAGGTAGGTACGTTGCTTCCTGCAGGGCACCGCCGAGCGTGCCCTGTGCAGCGTGCGCCTGATCTGCTTCGAGCATCGAGGTGTCGATTCCCTTGCGGAAGATCGCCATCACCACGCTGCCCAGGATCGCCACGCCGAGCGCGATGCCGAGTTCGTACGCGGTCTCCGACACAGCGGACGCAGCGCCGGCGCGTTCGGGTTCCACCGAGCTGACCACGAGATCCGATGTCAACGTCAACGCGACACCGACACCAGCACCGGCCAGACCGAAGCCGATCACGAACATCAACGGGCCGCTGTCGACGCCGAGCGCGAGCAGCATCGCAGCACCGATACCGGCAACCGCGAGGCCCGCGCTGAGCACGTGAGACACCGACCACCGGCGAATCAACCAGGCCGCCGCAACCGCGGTGAATGCGCTGAGCAACATACCCGGGAGCATCAGCAGGCCGGCGTCGAGCGCCGAGTTACCCAGCACCAACTGCAGGTACTGCGAGCCGAAGAACAGGACACCTGCCAGCGCGAAGATCGAGAGCAGGTTGGTGATGACGGCGGTGGAGAACGACGCGTTGGCAAACAGCTTCAGATCCAACATCGGATCCTTCAGCATCCGCTGACGACGCACGAACACGTAACCCGCCGCGAGACCAACGAGGCCGATCACCAGCAACGTGATGCTGACGCCGTGCACCACGGATTCCTTGACCGCGTACACCAGCGGCAACATGGTCGCCATCGACAGACCAGCGCTGATGAGGTCGAATCGACCCGGATTGGGGTCCTTCGACTCCGGGATCAGGATCGGGCCGAGTACAACCAGCGCGATCATGACCGGAATGTTGATCAAGAAGACCGAACCCCACCAGAAGTGCTCGAGCAACCAACCACCGACCAACGGGCCGGCCGCGGTACCGCCACCGGCCATCGCGCCCCAGACACCGATCGCCTCGGTGCGCTGACGCGGGTTGACGAAGATCGTGCGGATCAGACCGAGGGTGGCCGGCATCAGCGTTGCACCGGAAATACCCTGCAGCACGCGGGCGCCAATGAGCATCTCGGGACTGACAGCGAGAGCGGCGATGATCGAGGCGAGACCGAAGCCGACTGCGCCGATCAGGAGCAGTTTTCGCCTACCGATCCGGTCGCCGAGCGTACCCATGGTGATGAGCAGACCGGCGAGCACGAACGAATAGACGTCGATGATCCACAGCAACTGCGTGCTGCTCGGTTCGAGGTCGGCGCTGATGAACGGAAGCGCAAGATCGAGCACCGTGCCGTCGACTGCGATGAGCAACACAGCAAAGGCAAGGACTATCAAGCCCGCCCAGTCACGCTTTGTCGCCCGAACCTCGTCGGGATTGATTGCAGACGTGTGATCTGCCGACACTGACATTGCTCCCCTGCGACTTTCTCTGAGTTCTTTCGAAAAGACTTCACTGCACCGTCCAGCCGGTACAGTAGGTCTACGGTAACAGTGAACCGTCCGAGCGGTAAAGTTATTTCCGGGTAGGGTCACATCACATGGCTGCCGACACTCGCGATCGAATTCTCGACGCACTGGAGAAGCTGCTGCTGGTCAGCGGCGTCGCCCAAGTCACGCTCGAAGGCGTTGCCGCCGAAGCCGGGGTTTCCAAGGGCGGACTTCTCTATCACTTCCCCAGCAAGGAAGCACTGCTCGCGGCGATGGTCCGCAGACTCGGAGAACGCTCGGATCAGCAACTCGAAGACGCCGTAGCAGGCGGTACGACGGTCACCGAATTCTATCTGCAGATCCCCGATGCGAACGAAAGCGAAGAACTCTCACTCTTCCGGTCGATCATCGCGGCACTGAGAACAGTCGACGGACAACACGACGAAATCCAGAAAGCCGTCACACATGTGATGCGGAGCTGGGACAAGGGCCTTCAGACCGAGATCGCCGACCCTGTGCAGGCCGAGATCATCCGACTCGTCGGCGACGGCCTGTATCTGGCGGCGATGCTCGGGCTCCCCCAGCCGGATCCCGAATTGCATCGACAGGTGGTCGAGCGACTGCGGCCCTGACCGGGGGCGTCTCTTACGTCAGATAGCGGTACGCCGGGCTTCCCGGCTCGAGCCTCTCGGACTGCATCGGCGCGCGCTCCATCCGCTCGAGTAACGCCGCCAACCCGTCGGCGGAACCGAGTTCGATACCCACCAACGCGGCACCCGTCTCGCGATTGTTTCGCTTGACGTACTCGAACAGCGCGATGTCGTCGTCCGGCCCGAGCACGTCCGAGAGAAAGCGACGGAGCGCTCCCGGTTCCTGCGGAAAGTCGACCAGGAAGTAGTGCTTGAGCCCGAGGTGAACGAGCGAACGCTCGAGGATTTCGCCGTAACGAGAGACGTCGTTGTTGCCACCGGAGATCAGGCACACGACGGTCGAACCCGGCTCGAACGTCAAATTCTGAAGTGCCGCAACGGAAAGCGCTCCCGCGGGTTCGGCGATGATGCCCTCGCTCTGATACAGCTCGAGCATCGCCGTGCAGATAGCGCCCTCGTCGATCTGATTGACGACAAACGATCCCGAACCGGACCGTGTCTGAAGTTGACGAGCCACGAGCGGCAACGACGCGTGCGACACCACGGCGGCACCCAGACGTGAGACGACCTCGTAGGGAACATCGCCGATCCTCTTGACCGCTGCGCCGTCGACAAATGGATCGACGTCGGGAAGAGTCACCGGGCCCCCGGCAACAAGAGCGGCCGTCATTGACGCCGCACCGGACGGCTCGATCCCGACGATCGACGTCTTGGGCGACCGTTCGTGCAGGTAGGTGGCGATGCCCGCAATGCAACCGCCGCCGCCGACCGGCACGACGATCGTGTCGAGAGGGGCGTCCAATTGCGTGAGAATCTCCGCTGCGATGGTTCCTTGCCCCGCAGCGGTGCGCACGTCGTCGAACGGGGGAACCATGGTTGCGCCGGTTTCGGCTACGTCCTCGGCGGCCGCAGCAGCGGCGGCGTCATAGGTCTCACCGATCATGAACAGTTCGACAAACGCTCCGCCGTGGGCGCGAATGCGATCACGCTTCTGCTTGGGGGTATTGGCCGGAACGTAGATCCGACCCTTGATCTGCATCGTTCGGCACGCGAAAGCAACACCCTGCGCATGGTTACCGGCACTGGCAGTCACTACGCCGGCACCGCGTTCAGCCTCGTTGAGCTGAGCGATCAGGTTGTAAGCGCCACGAATCTTGTACGAACGAACGCCCTGGAGGTCCTCACGCTTGAGATACACGTGTGCCCCGGTCAACGCCGAAAGACGATCGCTGTACTGCAGGGGTGTCGCCGCAATGACGTGCTGAATTCGCTCGATGGCCGCGTCGATCTCCTGCGCGTCGAGCGCGGGGACGGTGGACTTCGTTACTACGACATCGGGCGAGTTAGACACCCCGCCATTTTCGCACGTCGGAGATCAACCTTCCCACCACCCCGCCCCGCATGGTCTGCGAGGCAGGGTGGCGGTAGGTCAGCCGCGCGGATCCAACTGTGAGGGACGTGGCACGTTCCGCAGATTCGACTTGGCCATCTGTACTGCCTCGCCGACGCCGCCGTTCATCACCATCTTCGACATCGCCAAAGCGAAGCCCTTCATCTGACCACCGGTGATGGTGGGCGGCAACGACAATGCCAACGGATCGGTCACCAGATCCACCAAGGCCGGACCGTCATGATCGAGCGCGGCGCGTAGGCCCGCTTCGATGTCCGCAGGATTCTCGATTCGGCGCGAGAAGATACCGAGCGCAGCAGCAACCGCCGCGTAGTCGACCGCGGGCACGTCGACCCCGAAATCCGGAAGGCCGTCGACCAGCATCTCGAGCTTGACCATTCCGAGCGTCGAGTTGTTGAACACCACGATCTTGACCGGCAACTTGTACATCGCGACGGTGACCAACTCACCGAGCAGCATCGACAATCCACCGTCGCCCGACACCGAGATGACCTGACGCCCCGGACTCGACCATGCAGCACCCATCGCATGTGGGAGCGCATTGGACATCGATCCGTGCAGCGCCGAGGAGATGAAGCGTCTCGATCCGTTCGGATTGAGATAGCGCGCCGTCCACACGTTGCACATCCCGGTGTCGGCGGTGAAGATTGCGTCGTCGGCTGCCAGATCGTCCAAGATCGAGGCCGCATACTCGGGGTGAATCGGCGTGCGCTGCTTGACCGGATCCGTGTATGCACCAACCACTTTGGTCATCAGAGTGTTGTGCTTGGCGAGCGTGTCCTCCAGGAACCCGCGGTCGGTCTTTCGATCGAGCTGCGGAATCAGTGCGCTCAAGGTGCTCGCGACGTCGCCGTGCACAGCCAGGTCCAGGCTGGTTCGACGCCCCAACCGCTCGGCCGCGATGTCGATCTGAGCGGTACGAACGTCGTCGGGCAAGAACTGATCGTAGGGAAAGTCCGTACCGATCAGGAGCAGGAGATCGGCGCCGTGGATACCGTCGTGCGCCGCACCGTAACCGAGCAATCCGGTCATCCCGACGTCGTATGGATTGTCGTACTGGATCCATTCCTTGCCACGCAGTGAATGCCCGATGGGAGCGCCGACGGTTTCGGCCAACGCCAGAACCTCCGCGCGCGCATCTCGCACGCCCGCGCCGGCGAAGATCGCAACTTTGCGTGCGCCGTTGATCACGTCTGCCAACGCCAACACGTCACCGGCATCCGGAACGACTGTCGGCCTTCGGGTTTCGACGAGTGTCGGCGGGGTGCCTTCTGCCGGACAATCGGCGATGTCCCCGGGAAGCACGATCACCGAGACGCCGTTTCGAGCCACCGAATGCTGAATCGCCGACTGCACCACGCGTGGTGATTGGACTGCCGTGCTGACGAGTTCGGTGTAACTCGAACATTCGATGAAGATCCGCTCGGGATGCGTTTCCTGAAAGTAACCCATTCCGATCTGGGCGCTGGGGATGTGCGAGGCGATCGCGAGGACCGGCGCGCCCGAACGATGAGCGTCGTACAGGCCGTTGATCAGGTGAAGGTTTCCGGGACCGCAGGATCCGGCACACACTGCGAGTTTTCCGGTGATCTGGGCATCCGCTGCGGCCGCAAAGGCGGCTGCTTCCTCATGCCGGACGTGTATCCAATCGATTCCGCCCTTCTCGGAACCACCGGTGCGACGAACCGCATCGACGATGGGATTGAGACTGTCACCGACAATGCCGTAGATCCGACTGACACCCGCGTCAACGAGCTGCTGAACCAATTGATCTGCAACGGTTTTCGGACTCATCAGACCTCCATGACACACTCACGGGAGTCGGGATCGCCGACCCCCGGGAGTGACGATTTACTTGTGATTGATGCAGCGCTTCTTGTGGAATGCGGGGTTACTTGGGTTCGAGCACGAACACCGGAATCTCACGATCGGTCTTCGTCTGATAATCGGCGTAGTCGGGGTACGCAGCGACAGCGCGCTCCCACCAGACCGCCTTCTCGTCGCCGGTGACTTCCCGAGCAACCAGGTCGAAGACCTGCGTCGCGTCACGCAGCGTGACGTGCGGGTCGGCTTTGACGTTGTAGTACCAGACCGGATTCTTCGGGGCGCCACCGAGCGAAGCCACAACGGCATACGAACCGTCGTGCTCGACCCGCATCAGCGGCGTCTTCCTGACCTTGCCGGACTTTGCCCCGATGGTCGTGAGAACGACGACGGGCATGCCGTTCATGTCGTTTCCCTCGGTGCCACCGGAGTTCTCGATGCGTGCGACCTGATCGGCGGCCCACGACGCTGGACTGGGTTCGTACTCACCTGTGATTGGCATGTCTACCAGTGAACACCCACTCGAGCACCTTGGCCACCGAACCACGCCGACCAGGCCTGTCGCCCGCGCACTCCCCTGGTTGATCGATTAAGTGAGCTGCCGATCAATAAAGTTCGCTTGCCCGAACTCTCATCTCTGGCTACTCTGAAACCACAGCTTCGAACAGCCGTATCAGAAAGGGACGAGATGACCACCGCCGATATCTCCACTCGCGAATCACGCCCCTCCCCCGACTATTGCGTCGATCTGGCCGGAACTCGGTGGCCGCTGTACAAGATCGAAGCTCTCGTGGTCGGGTTCGTGCTGTTCGTCGTCGCCGGTGCCGTCACGCAGTCGATGCAGGTGGCCGTACTGACTGCCGCAACGGCCGCTGTAGTCACGTGGTGGGTACGGCGCGTGCACTACTCACGCACCACCTGATCACCGCACTCCCCCGAACTCCCGCGAACCACGAAGGGACCTTGCTGCATCAGCAGCAAGGTCCCTTCGTTCGGTTCAGGTCCGCTCGGCGGTCAGACCGTCAGGCAACTCGGTCCGAGCAATGCCTTCAGGTCGCCCATCAGTGCCGAGGACGGTTCGACCCGAAGGACGTCGTCGACCTTCCACAAGCTGATTTCGGTTCCGCCGATCAGTCGGACATGGACATCGGACGTCCCCGGATGCCTGGTCAACACCTGCTTGAGAGCACTGAGCTTGTCCTTGGTGCATTGCCGAAGCGGCAGCGAGACCGACAGCGGACGCGCAACCCCGATCGCCGAAATATCAGGTACCGCAAGGTCGTTGCCGATCAGTGACATCCGATCGTCTCGGATCGAAACGCGAGCCTTGACCAACACGATGGCATCCTCGGCGATGTCCATTCCGTACACGGCGTACGCCTGCGGGAAGAACAGCACCTCGATTCCACCCACGAGATCTTCGAGCTGCACGATGCACCAGGTCAGACCGTTCTTGTTGACCCGGCGGTCCACCGAGGCGATGATGCCGCCGAGAGTTACCTGGGCACCGTCCTGGACGCCGCCTTCCAAAATCGCGGCGATGGACGTGTCGGACTGCTGGCGAAGAATGTGCTCGACGCCGTTGAGCGGGTGACCGGAGACATACAGCCCCAGCATCTCTCGTTCGAGCGCCAGGCGATGCTTGGAATCCCACTCTTCGTCAGGAATCTTGACGTCGAACACCGAGGTGATCGACTCGTCCGCCTCGGCACCGCCGAAGAGGTCGAACTGTCCGATCGCCTCCGCCTTCTTGGTGCTCATCACGGAGTCGATGGCGTCGGCATGGACCAACATCAGGCCCTTGCGCGGATGACCCAACGAGTCGAAAGCACCGGCCTTGATGAGCGATTCGGTGACCTTCTTGTTGCAAGCCATCGCGTCGATCTTGCCGAGATAGTCGGAGAAATCTGTGAACTTCGACTTCTCGGTGCGCGCCTTGATGATCGAGGCGACGACGTTGGCGCCGACGTTGCGCACCGACCCCATACCGAAACGGATGTCGTCGCCGACGGTCGCGAAGTCGACGCGTGACTCGTTGACGTCCGGCGGGAGAACGGTGATGCCCAACTTGCGGCAGTCGGCGAGGTAGATCGCGGACTTGTCCTTGTCGTCACCGACGGAGGTCAGCAGACCCGCCATGTACTCGGCCGGGTAGTTCGCCTTGAGGTACGCAGTCCAGTACGACACGAGTCCGTAGCCGGCGGAGTGCGACTTGTTGAACGCGTAGCCGGCGAAGGGAAGGACCGTGTCCCACAGCGCCTTGATGGCGGCTTCGCTGAAGTTGTTGTCCAACATGCCCTGCCGGAAGCCGGCGTAGGCCTTTTCCAGCTCGGACAGCTTCTTCTTACCCATGGCGCGACGCAGCAAGTCGGCCTGACCCAGAGTGTACCCGGCCACCTTCTGCGCCAGTTGCATGATCTGCTCCTGGTAGATGATCAGGCCGTAGGTCTCCGAGAGGATCTCCGCGAGCGGCTCCTCCAATTCGGGGTGAATCGGCTTGACGTCTTCCAAGGCGTTCTTGCGCTTGGCGTACGAGATGTGGGCGTCCACACCCATCGGTCCCGGTCGATACAGCGCCAAGGCGGCGACGATGTCGCCGAATCCGGTGGGCTGCATCAGTTTCAGCAACTCGCGCATACCGCCGCCGTCGAGCTGGAACACACCGAGAGTGTCGCCGCGGGCGAGCAGTTCGTATGTTGCCGCATCGTCCATCGGCAACGTGTCGAGGTCGAGGTCGATGCCGCGGTTGGCTTTGATGTTCTCGAGCGTGTCGCCGATGACCGTGAGGTTTCGCAGACCGAGGAAGTCCATCTTGAGCAGGCCGATGGCTTCACACGAGGGGTAGTCCCACCCGGTGATGATGGCGCCGTCCTGGGCGCGCTTCCAGACCGGGATTGCGTCGGTGAGCGGTTCGGACGACATGATGACCGCGCAGGCGTGCACACCGGCGTTACGGATCAGCCCTTCCAGACCCACCGCGGTCTTGTAGATCTTCGCGACGTCCGGGCTGGAGTCGATGAGTGCTCGAACCTCGACGGCCTCCTTGTACCGCTCGTGCTTCGGATCGGTGATACCGGAAACCGAGATGTCCTTGGCCATGATGGGCGGCGGGAGTGCCTTGGTGATCTGATCGGCGATGGCGAAGCCCGGCTTGCCGAACTGGACGCGAGCCGAGTCCTTGATGGCAGCCTTGGTCTTGATGGTGCCGAAGGTGATGACCTGGGCGACCTTGTCGTTGCCCCACTTGTCCGTCGCGTAGCGAACCATCTCGCCGCGACGGCGATCATCGAAGTCGATATCGATATCGGGCATGGACACACGCTCGGGGTTGAGGAATCGCTCGAACAGCAACCCGTACGGGATGGGGTCGATGTTGGTGATACCCATCGCGTAGGCCACCAACGAACCGGCAGCCGATCCACGGCCGGGCCCGACACGGATCCCGACGTCCTTGGCGTGGTTGATCAGGTCGCCGACCACGAGGAAGTAGGCCGGGAAGCCCATTTCGTTGATGACGCCGATCTCGTAGTCGGCGCGGGCGAGGTACTCCTGCGGCGGTCCGCTCGGGAAGCGGCGATCGAGTCCGCGCATCACCTCGGCGCGCAGGAAGGTCTGCTGCGTGTGTCCCTCCGGGACCGGGAAGATCGGCATGCGGTCGTGGAACGCCCACACGTCCTCGTACGACTGCACACGCTCGCCGATGGCAACGGTGTTGTCGCATGCCCCCGGTACCTCGTTGTCCCAGATGGCGCGCATCTCGGCAGCGGACTTGAGGTAGTAGCCGTCGCCGTCGAACTTGAAGCGAGTGGGGTCGGAGAGCGTCTTGCCGGTCTGAATGCAGAGCAGCGCCTCGTGATTCTCGGCGGCGTCCTTGGTGACGTAATGGCAGTCGTTGGTGGCAAGTGGCGGAATACCGAGTTGCTTGCCGATGTCGAGCAGACCCTCTCGCACACGGCGCTCGATCGAGAGACCGTGATCCATCAGTTCGAGGAAGAAGTTGTCCGGGCCCCAGATCTCCTGCCACTTCGCGGCAGCTTCGAGAGCCTCGCGATCGTGACCGAGACGAAGGCGGGTCTGGATCTCACCGGACGGGCAACCCGTGGTGGCGATGATGCCCTCGGCGTGCGCGGCGATGAGCTCCTCGTCCATCCGTGGCCATTTACCGAGCTGGCCCTCGATGGACGCGAGCGACGACAGCTTGAAGAGATTGCGGAGTCCGGTCGCGTTCTCGGCCACCATCGTCATGTGGGTGTACGCACCGCTACCGGAGACGTCGTCGGACTTCTGGCTGCGATCTCCCCAGAGAACTCGCTTGGTGTTGAAGCGAGACTCGGGTGCGATGTACGCCTCGATGCCGATGATCGGCTTGATGCCGGCGCTCTTTGCCTCGTTGTAGAACTGGCTGGCGCCGTACATGTTTCCGTGGTCGGTCATGCCGACAGCGGTCATTTCGAGACGAGCGGCCTCCTCGAACATGGCGCCGACCTTGGCCGCACCGTCGAGCATCGAGTACTCGGTGTGATTGTGAAGATGTACGAACGAGTCAGCCACGTGCGCCTCTCTGAAGGTCTGGGAGCGAGATCGAGTGTATGCCGCGCTGCCGACACGACCGGCGACCGACGTAGCGGAGTCGCCGTGCGCCGCCTCCGGTCACGTGACCGGAACCTCGGGTTCGGCGCTCGACCTCACCGAACGCCGCGAACGTCGACTGGCGACGAAGGTGTCTGTCGTGAAGATCACCAGTGCAGCCCAGATCAGAACGAAGCCGATCCAGCGTGAGGCCGGCATGTCCTCGTGCATGACGGCCACACCCCACGCCATCTGGAGCGCCGGGGTGAGGTACTGCAGCATGCCCATCGTCGCCAACGGAACTCTCTGAGCGGCGACGCCGAACAGGAGCAGCGGCAGCGCGGTGACCGGGCCGGCGGCAAGCAGCAACAGGCTGTGCCCGGTACCGCTGCTGATGAATGCACCGGCCCCGGTCAGGCCGAGAAACACGAGGTAGCCGACCGCGAACGGCGCGGCAACGACGCCCTCGGCAGTCAAACTGGTTCGAGGATCGAGCGGAACCACCTTCTTGACCAACCCATAGGTGGCAAACGAGCCGGCGAGCAGCAAAGCGACGATCGGGGGTTTCCCGAAGTCGACCGTGATCACGACAACTGCCGTGGCAGCGAGAACGAGCGCGGCGATCTGAGCGCGGCGCAATCGTTCGCGGAAGATAACGACGCCGAGCAGAACGGTGACCAGCGGGTTGATGAAGTACCCGAGAGCCGCCTCCACGACGCGGCCTGACACCACGGCATAGATGTACGTGCCCCAGTTCACGGCGATCGCCGCTGACGCCGCGGTCACCAGCAGCCAGGTGCGTGCGCTGATTCCGCGAAGCGATCCGAGGCGGCCGGCAAAGGCCAACACGATCAGCATCAACAGAAGGGTCCACACCACCCGGTGCGCCAGGATCTCGACCGGATCGGCGAAGTCGAGTAATCCGAAGAAGGCCGGGAACGTTCCCCACAACAGGAAAGCCGCCACACCGTAGAAGATCCCCGAGGACGAACGGGACTCAGCGCGTTCGTCCTTGTTCACAGAACCGGAGTTCACGGGACCGGTCCGTCGTCGGGGCCGGGAGCAACGACGTCCACGTACTCCGGCAGCAAGGGACGGACGGCCGCCAACCACGGCGAGGCGTCGGACGGCAACGCTTCCACTGCACGGACGTTCGAGTCATGTTCGATCGCTTCGAGTCCTTCGGGAGTAGCTCGCACCAGCACGCCCACCGCGCAGGCGCACCCGCCGGACAATCGCTTCGCCGACGCGAGCGCCACCTGTTGCTGACGATCGGTGTCGCCGCCGAGCGAGACCAGTCGCGTGGCTGCAACCCCGGGCGATCTGCGCACTGCTTCGTCGTTGTCGGGCACGGGCACCGACATGAGCGGCGTCTGGACGCGTTCGATCGGAACTCGGAACATGACCCTGGACACGCGAACGCCCGAGACCTCAGCGCCCGGCACCTGAACACTGCTGGTCGACGTGATGACCTCGCCGACGGTGAGTGCCTTCGTGAACGAGACCAACGCCCACACCGGCCCGTCGACCGACGCAACAGAATCTCGCGCTCGGTCGAGGTAGTCCGGGACAGCTTCCCCGCTGTCCGGACCCAGAGTGTCCGTCCGGATCGGCGGGGTCGGCACGGGATTCGCGAACCCCACGCCCACCACCGCCGCCACACCGACCACCACCGCGACGACGGCCAGCGCGGGGGTAAGCCCGCGCGGTGTCATGAGGACCGGAGAACTTCGAGTGCGTGTTCGAGATCCTTCGGGTACTTGCTCTTGATCTCGACCCAGCGCCCGTCCGCCGGATGTGCGAATCCAAGAGACACGGCGTGCAACCACTGGCGCTCGAGGCCGAGCCTTTCGGCAAGTCGAGGGTCCGCGCCGTAAGTCAGGTCGCCGCAGCACGGATGGCGCAACGCCGAAAAGTGGACACGGATCTGGTGTGTGCGACCGGTTTCGAGGTGCACGTCCAGCAGACTCGCTGCCTGGAACGCCTCGATGGTGTCGTAGTGCGTGACGCTGGGCTTGCCGTCGGCCGTGACCGTGAATCGCCAGTCGTTCCCGTGATGGCGTCCGATGGGCGCGTCGATCGTTCCGCTGCTCGGGTCGGGGTGTCCCTGCACGAGAGCGTGGTAGCGCTTGTCGATGGTCCGCTGCTTGAAAGCGCGCTTGAGCAACGTGTACGCGCGCTCGGATGTGGCAACCACCATGACACCCGACGTTCCGACGTCCAGGCGGTGGACGATGCCCTGACGCTCGTGGGCACCGGACGTCGAGATGCGGAAACCGGCCGCGGCAAGTCCGCCGATGACGGTCGGTCCCGTCCACCCGACGCTGGCGTGCGCGGCAACTCCGACGGGCTTGTCGACTGCCACGACGTCGTCGTCGGCGTAGAGGATCTCCATTCCCTCGACCGGTGTCGCTTCGATGGTCAGGGGCCGCGGCGGTTCGGGCAGGACTACCTCGAGCCACGACCCTCCGGTCAGACGATCGGACTTGCCGACGGCCACACCGTCGACGAGTACCGAGCCTTCTTCCGCGAGTGTCGCGACCACGGTGCGCGAGAGTCCGAGAAGGCGCGCGAGGCCGGCATCGACGCGCATGGCATCGAGACCGTCGGGCACTGGCATCGAACGGGATTCCCTCACTTGGTTTCTCCCTCGGCTGCAGCCTTCGATTCGGTGAGCTTCTTGTCGTCCGCCTTGTGATCACGCAGGCGTTCACCGTTGGGTTCGAAGCCGAACAGTGTCAGGACGACGAGCAGAATCGCGCCACAGACGATCGCGGAATCCGCAATGTTGAACACCGGCCACCAGCCGACGGAGACGAAATCCACCACATGTCCGCGCATGATTCCGGGAGAGCGGAAGAATCGGTCGACGAGGTTACCCAGCGCGCCGCCGAGAACGAGGCCGAGACCGAGCGCCCACCACGGTGATCGGAGCGTGCGACCGATCTTGATCACCCCGATGACCACACCGATTGCGACGAGAGTGAGGATCCACGTCATCGACGTCGCCATCGAGAACGCTGCCCCCGGATTGCGCACCATCGTGAATGTGACCACGTCACCGATGATTTCGATCGGCTGCCCCGGTTTGACCGCGGCGACTGCCCACACCTTCGTGAGAATGTCCGAGAGCAGGATGACAGCGGCGATGGCAATGAGCATGGTCAGCCGGCGGGGCTTTTCGACCGGCGCAACCGCCAGGTCACCGTCTTCCGATTTCACGGCTTCCGGTTTCACGGTTTCGGGCTCGTCGGCCTTCGAGATTTCGGTAATCGGCTGATCCTCCGCGTTGACATCTCGGTCTGGGTGGTCTGTACTCACGCAACCATCATCCCTCATGTTCACCGCACCGGGTCACGCACTCTGCAACTGCGGCTAGCCTGGAGCGCGTGCCACTGCTGTCCACGACCGGCCGACGCGTTCCGTTCGCCCTCGCTGCCCTCGCTCTCACCACCGTTCTCACCGCTTGCGGCGACTCGGATCAACCTCCGAACACCCCGACCTCCTCGCCGAGTGAGGTGACTGTTCCGGTGACCGCCGCGACGGTCGAAGTTCTCGAGGCGGGAAGCGAGCCGCGCGAGGTTTTGCGTACGAACTTGCCTGTCGGCACCACGCAGACGGCGACGCTCGTCACCCAGGCCGTCGTGAGTCAGCAGATCGATCAACAACCGGCGCAGGATTTCTCTTCGCCGGAGATCACGATCCCGCTCTCGGCAAACGTGACCGCTGACGATCCCACCGCAGTCGTTGACCTCACGCTGTCGTCGATGACCTCGCCCGATGCAACGCTGCAGGCTGCGCTGAGCGGGGCCGACGGGTCTGCGGCCGGATTGTCGGTCACGGATTCGGGCGCCATCACCGCCCTACGGTTGAAGCCCTCCGCCAACTCGGCCAATGCTGCCCGCGCTGCAATCGAACAAGCGCTGGGCCAAGCGGTCTACCGGACCGTTGCACTCCCCGACGCTCCGGTCGGTGTCGGCGCACGTTGGGTGGTTCGGCAGCAAGTCAGCAGCGAAATCCTGCTCGATCAGACAACCACCGTCACGCTCACCGCGCGCGAGGGCAATCGGCTTTCGCTCGCGGTGGACGTATCGCAGACCCCGCAGAGCCCGGTCTGGAACCTGGCCGGTGACGCCGGAACGCTGAACATCGATCAGTACGTCATGGCCGGCTCCGGAAACCTCACCGTCGACCTCTCACTCCCCTTGCCGATCGACGGACAGATGACCGTCGGCGGCGACCAGGCATACGGCGACCCGGACAGCTCCTCGGTGATCCGGCAGACCATCTCCAACAGCATTCGGTGGGAAGCGTGACACGCCGGTCGCTCGCACTGGGCCTGACAGCAACGGCGGCACTGTTCGTCGTGACCGGTTGCGGCTCGGACGACTCGCCTGGTGCCGACACGACTACGCAGGTTTCCGCCCCACAGGTCGGCTTGGCGCCGTTCACGGCTGCTCCGGCCGCACCGCTGAGCGGGGCGCCTCTCGACCGTGACGGCCTGCAACGAGCCGCGCTCACCCTGTCCGAGCTACCTGCCGACTTCGACGTAGTTCCCGACCCGGTCGACGACCTCGGCCTCGCACCGGCGCCGGAAAGTTCGGAGGCGGACAAGTCGAGCACCGACCCCGCCGTCTGCGCCCAGGTTCTGGCGCCGATAGCCACCCAGGCTCCCGGATCGGTCGCCGACCTCTCCGACATGTTCACCGGCCCCGATTTCACGAGCATCGATCAGGACTCTGCTTCGTACGCCGACGGCACTGCAGCAGCAGCAGCTTTCGAGAAACTTCAGACCACGCTGGCCGGGTGTGCGGAGTATTCGGGAACCGATGCCGACGGAACGACAATCACCTATCGCGTCGGCGGAGCGTCGGACCCGAACGTCGGCGACGCGTCTTTCGCTTTCCGAATCATCACGGAGAGTGGCGGTTTCACCTTGGTTGCCGACGCGATCGTGGCCGCAGTCGGGACGACGTTGACTCAGGTGTCCGCGACGGCGCCGAGTCCGATCGCCCCCGATGTTCTCCACTCGATGGCATCGGCCGCCGCAGATCGCCTGCGCGCACAAACGCCCTGACAACGAGCGGATTCGTCCTGTCTCGGCCTTTCGCGAATGATTCGGGACCACAGACCCTTTGACAACTGCCCGTCCACACTGAACGGTGAGAGTAGGTACGAAACAGACCAACGCGACACACTGATGTGAGGAGCCAGAGTTCATGCCGGAACCCAGAAGGTCAGATCACACCGATTACGTAGCCGTCAATCCGATCTTCTCGAGGCCTGGCGAGGATTCGGTTGCATCGAAGTACACACTCGAACCCGATGGCATGCTTCCCGAGACCGCGTATCAGATCGTCCACGACGAAACGATGCTCGACGGCAATGCGCGGCTCAATCTCGCGACGTTCGTCAGCACGTGGATGGACGATCACGCCACCAAACTGTATGCCGAGTCGTTCGACAAGAACATGATCGACAAGGACGAGTATCCGCAGACCGCCGCGATCGAAACCTATTGCTGGCGCATCCTTGCCGATCTCTGGCACTCACCCTCCCCCAAGGACGCAATCGGCACCTCGACGATCGGTTCGTCCGAAGCCTGCATGCTCGGCGGCCTGGCGATGAAACGACGCTGGCAGCACGCACGAAAAGCCGCGGGCAAGTCGACCGAAAAGCCAAATCTCATCATGAGTTCCGCGGTCCAGGTGTGCTGGGAGAAGTTCTGCAACTACTGGGACGTCGAAGCGCGTTACGTGCCGATCAGCGAGGAACACCGCACCCTCGACGGTCACGATCTGGACAAGTACGTCGACGAGAACACCATCGGCGTCGTCGCGATCATGGGCGTCACCTACACCGGGATGTACGAGCCGGTCCTGGAAATCTCGAAGGCACTCGATGAGATCCAGGCGAAGACGGGACTCGACGTCCCCATCCACGTCGACGGCGCTTCCGGTGCGATGATCGCACCGTTCCTTCAGCCCGAACTCGAATGGGATTTCCGACTACCGCGCGTCCACTCCATCAACACCTCGGCGCACAAGTACGGGCTCGTCTATCCCGGCCTCGGATGGGTGGTCTGGCGATCGCAGGATCTACTTCCCGACGACCTCGTCTTCAAGGTGAGCTACCTCGGCGGCAGTATGCCGACCTTCGCACTGAACTTCTCGCGCCCCGGCGCTCAGGTGATCCTGCAGTTCTACTTGTTCCTGCGTCTCGGCCACGACGGCTATCGCGCGATCCAGCAGTCCTCCCAGGACGTGGCGAAATTTCTCGCCGAAGGGATCGGGAAACTCGACGCGTTCGAACTGTGGAACGACGGTTCCGACATCCCGGTCTTCGCGTGGCGCCTCGCCGAGGGGCACACGTCCAACTGGACGCTGTACGACCTCTCGGACCGGTTGCGAGGCAAGGGCTGGTTGGTGCCGGCCTACCCCATGCCGGACGATCTCGCGGATCTGACAGTGCAGCGCATCGTGGTTCGTAACGGACTGAGCATGGACCTGGCGGCCAATCTGCTGCGCATCATCGAAGAGGAAACCGCGTTCCTCGACGAACTGGACAGCCCGATGCCGCGGCCGCGCGTCACCGAGGGATTCCATCACTGACGTCGCTTACCACGTGAAGAGCGGCCGCCCACTCCCCTTCGGGAGTCGGCGGCCGCTCTGGTGTTTCAGGTGTTACCGAGAGATCAAGCAGCGCAAGCCGGCGAGGTCAGACCTGCAACGCCGACGATCTGGCAAGCGGTGGTCTTCGAGAGCTTCCAGACGCCGTCTTCGTAGACGAACGAAGCCTGCAGGCCCTGCTGCAGCGGCTGGCCGTTGACGACGATGTTCAGCGAAGCTGCTGCCGTCTCGCTGCCCGTGTCGGTGACCGGGTCGAGGATCTCGACCTGCGCGCCGGCAGCCTTGGCGGCAGCGGCGACCTGGTTGATCAGCTCGGGATCCTGCTCGGCGCCCTGGACGAGGTTGACCTTGTCTGCGGCCGGAACGGTCTCGTCGAGTGCCTGGGCGACCTTGCCGTTGAGCTCAGCAGACGTCGGCAGTTCAACGGTGGTCGTCGCTGCCGCAGAGGTGGTGGTCGTAGGCTTCGCCGAAGTCGTCTTGTCGGAGTCTCCTCCGTCTGAACCACAAGCGGTCATCGTCAGGGCTGCTGCGATCGCCACGGCTGCAACGGTCATCTTCTGAAGCTTCAACTTCTCAGTCCTATCCATTCGGGTGTTCACATTCGAGCGTCAGTCGAACATCGTGCTTGCTCGAGGATCGTCGACAACATTACCCAACGGTAAGCGGAAAAAGTCTAAGGACATCCTCAGAGAAGGCTGTCGACCGCATCTGCTACCTCGAGCACCTCATCCGATTCGGCGAAGGTTTTGGCTATTCCCGTTCCGCTGGAACGGGTTTCGAAGCGAACTGTCACCACTCCGTGCCCGGCACCCTGCACCCAACCGTGTCCGTATTCTGGATGCTTCACGTCCAAACCGGGGTGCCAGTAGCGCTGAGGCACGCGTGCGGCCACCGGAACGTCGAGTTCAGCCTCATCGAGGGCGCCCGTGAGAGTCTCGACCGGATAGCCGGGAACATCCTGATCCAACTCGGGAAAAAGTGATCCTTGCCGAACGGTGGACAAACCGGCGAATCCCACACCGACCAGGCGAATCGGCCCCAATTCCTGTGGATCGATGACCTGTTTCTGCGCAGTCGCGATGAGGATTTGGCGGTCGATGGTGGCAAACGGCAGCGTCACGGATCGAGTCAAGATACTCATATCGGACTTCTTGAGCTTCAGTACGACGGTGCGAGCAGCTCTTCCGTCCTTCTCCAGCCTGGAAAATGCTGCACGACCACTACTTTCGACGGCGGCGCGCAGTTGCGCCATCGTGACGATGTCTGCGGCGAACGTGGATTCCGCGCTGATCTGCTTGGATTCGGCACGCTCGGCGACCGGCCGATCGTCGATCCCCTGTGCGAGCCGATGCAACCCCGGTCCAACAGTGGTTCCGAGTATCGACGCCACCTCCGCTATGGGAGTGCGGGCAAACCCTCCGATGGTTTCGATGCCGAGACGCTTGAGCTTTTCCTCGGCAACAGGGCCGATCCCCCAGAGCTTCCGCACCGGCAGTGGATCGAGCAACTCGTGCTGCATCCCGGGAGGAATGACTGCGACGCCGTCGGGCTTTGCCAGTCCCGACGCGATCTTGGCGACCTGCTTACCTGCGCCGGCCCCGATCGAAGCGACCAACCCGGTCTCGGCTTTGATCAACGCCCGCAGGTCCTCGCAAAACGCGCGGACCTCGTCAGCTCCGACACCGGCCAACTCCACCGGTTCACCAAAGGCTTCGTCCACCGACAATTGCTCGAGGATCGGCATACGAAGGCGCAACGCGTCGAAGGTGCGTTTACTCAGAACCGAATACAACGACATCCGCGGTGGCAATACCACCGCGCCAGCGCCGACCATCCGGCGTGCTTGGTGCATCGGCATTGCCGAACGCGCACCGAAAACTCTGGCTTCGTAGCTTGCCCCGGCCACCACTCCGCGCCCACCCAAGCCGCCGACCAGCACCGGGCGACCTCGCAGAGTGGGGCGGGTCAACTGCTCGGCGGAAGCGAAAAACGCATCCATGTCGAGATGCAGCACCCACCTACGACTTCGTGTGGGATCACCTTGATTCATCGGGCGTTACGGTTCTCTCAAAAGTAGGTGCAGAATTTACGTCCGCGCCTTCTTCTTCGGCGACTTCTTCTTCGGCAGGGGCAATACGTCGGCAGTCCGTTGAATGAAGGCGTGCAGGTGATCGAGGTCCTGCAACCGTTCCTCCGTCACCCGGTAATAATCCTTCGCTCCCGGGTACGGCGGAGCCAGATCGGCCTCTGATCCGAACTCCGTACTGACCTCGGTGGGTTTGACGAACAGAACGTCTCCGCAGATCAAGCCCACGATCTTCTCGTCGCAATACAATCCGTACTCGCCGAACATCGCCCTTGCCCGCACGTCGAGCGGTTCCAACTGCTCGAGAATGCGCGCCACGGTTTCCTTGCTCGTACTCATGAGAGCAAACTACTCCGGCACCCCGACATACAGACATTCATCGGAGAGCCGGAGTAGTCGCGTCGGTACTAGACCTTCGTGATTGCGGCGCGGATACCCTCACCGAGATCGACGGCGTCGTCTCCCGCTTCACCCACCGAGAAGGAGGTGGCCAGAACCTCACCGGCGATCAATTCGCGATGACGCTCTGCCCACTCCTTGCAGTCCTGCGGAACCTCGAGCACGACGTTGATCCGGTCCGAGACGTCCAAACCGGCAGCACGGCGCGCATCCTGCAACTGACGGATACGGTCCTTGGCCCATCCCTCGGCTTCGAGTTCCTCCGTCACAGCGGAATCGAGTACGACCAGTCCCGCACCGTCCGGCAGAGCAGCCGTCGAATCCGGCTCGGCCGCAACCAGTTTCTGCGTGTACTCCTCGGGCAGCAGTTCGATGCCCGCCGCAACCACGACGCCGTCCGCGTTCTCGGTCCAGTCGCCCGCCTTGACCGCCTTGATGACAGTCTGAACGGACTTGCCCAGACGCGGTCCTGCAGCACGCGCGTTGACCGCGATCTCGAAGCGCCCGTGCACGTCGACGTCATCGGTCAGATCGACCTTCTTGACGTTGACCTCGTCGGCGATCAGTCCGAGGAACGGACGCAGACGCTCGGCATCCGGCGCCGCAACCGTGACCTCGGGCAGCGGAAGACGAACACGCAGATTCTGCGCCTTGCGCAGGCTCAGCACCGTGGAGCACACGGTCCGGACGTCGTCCATCGCCGCTACCAGCTCGGGGTTCGCGGGGAGCTCCGACGCCTCGGGCCAATCAGCCAGGTGAACCGAGCGCTCCCCGGTCAGCCCGCGCCAGATCACCTCGGACACCAGCGGCAACAGCGGCGCAGCGAGACGCGTCACGACCTCGAGCACGGTGTGCAGGGTGTCGATCGCGTCGCGATCCTCGTCCCAGAACCGCGAACGCGACCGTCGCACATACCAGTTGGTGAGTGCGTCACAGAACAACCGAAGCT
The DNA here is from genome assembly GCF_029457415.1 of Rhodococcus sp. RCBS9. NCBI lineage: Bacteria > Bacillati > Actinomycetota > Actinomycetes > Mycobacteriales > Nocardiaceae > Rhodococcus > Rhodococcus sp. RCBS9. Next base: position 6,283,481 of record NZ_CP120422.1, read on the forward strand.
CGTCGCACGCGCCGGCGATGTCGTTGACCTCGAGGGCCTCGGTGATCACGTCGCGGGTGGTAGCGAGCTTGGCCAGGATGTACTGATCGAGGATGTTCTCCGAATCGGTACGCCACACACCGGATTCCGGCGCGTACAACTGCAGGAAGCTCCAGGCGTTCCACAGCGGGAGCAATGCCTGACGCACACCTTCGCGGATGCCCTGCTCGGTCACGATGAGGTTTCCGCCGCGCAAGATCGGCGAAGACATCAGGAACCATCGCATGGCATCGCTGCCGTCGCGGTTGAACACCTCCTTCACGTCCGGGTAGTTGCCCTTGGACTTGCTCATCTTGAGTCCGTCGTCGCCGAGCACGATGCCGTGCGCAGCAACGGTTTTGAACGCCGGACGATCGAAGAGTGCGGTGGCCAGCACGTGCAGCGTGTAGAACCAGCCGCGAGTCTGCCCGTTGTACTCGACGATGAAATCGCCCGGGAAATGGCCCTCGAACCATTCACGGTTCTCGAATGGGTAGTGCACCTGCGCGTACGGCATCGAACCGGATTCGAACCAGCAGTCGAGCACCTCGGGAACGCGGCGCATCATCGACTTCCCGGTCGGGTCGTCGGGGTTCGGGCGGACCAGGTCGTCGATCATCGGGCGATGCAGATCGGTCGGACGCACACCGAAGTCTGCCTCCAACTGATCGAGCGATCCGTAGACGTCCGTACGCGGGTACTGCGGATCGTCCGACACCCACACCGGGATCGGGCTGCCCCAGTAGCGGTTTCGGCTGATGTTCCAGTCGCGTGCACCTTCGAGCCACTTGCCGAACTGGCCGTCACGGATGTGCTCGGGCACCCACGTGATGTCCTTGTTCAGCTCGACCATGCGATCGCGGAACTTGGTGACCGCGACGAACCACGAGGGAACCGCCATGTAGATGAGCGGCTGCCCACTGCGCCAACTGTGCGGGTACGAGTGCTCGATCGTCTCGTGCCGCAGCAGCTTTCCAGCGGCCTTGAGGTCCTTGATGATGACCGGGTTGGCGTCGAAGACCATCAAGCCCTCGTACGGCGGAACCATCGAGGTGAACTTTCCACCCGGATCGAGCGGCTGCACGACCTCGATACCGTTGGCCGTGGCGACATCCATATCCTCCTCACCGAAAGCCGGTGCGAGGTGGACGATTCCGGTTCCGGAATCGGTTGTCACGTAGTCGGCCGAAAGCACGACGTGCGCGTTCGGATGTCCGAGGAAGAAGTCGAACGGCGGTATGTACGACAGTCCGACCAACTCGGCGCCCTTGTGACGGGAAACGACCTCGGGGTCCTCCCCCAGCTCACGTGCGTAATGAGCAACCCGTGCTTCCGCGAGCACGTACCGCTTTCCGTCCTCGCCGAGCACCTGGACGTAGTCGACCTCGGGATGAACCGCAGTGGCCAAGTTGGACGGCAGTGTCCACGGAGTCGTGGTCCAGATGATCGCGTTTGCGCCGTCCAATGGTGAACCCGGAGCGACCAGCGGCATGTCGACCGTGACTGCAGGATCCTGACGCATCTTGTACGCGTCGTCGAGACGAGTCTCCTGATTGGACAGCGGAGTCTGCTCGTACCAGCTGTAGGGCAGCACGCGGAAGCCCTGATAGATCAGGCCCTTGTCGTGCAGCTCCTTGAAGGCCCACATGACGGACTCCATGAAGTCGACGTCCAGGGTCTTGTAGTCGTTGTCGAAGTCGACCCAACGTGCCTGGCGGGTGACGTAGTCACGCCACTCGTCGGTGTACTTGAGCACCGAGGCCTTGCAGTACTCGTTGAACTTGGCCAGACCCATGACTTCGATCTCGGCCTTGTCCTTGATGCCGAGCTGCTTCTCCGCTTCGAGCTCTGCCGGAAGGCCGTGGCAATCCCAGCCGAAGCGTCGTTCGACCTTGCGTCCACGCATTGTCTGGAAGCGCGGCACCAGGTCCTTGACGTACCCCGTCAGCAGGTGGCCGTAATGCGGCAAGCCGTTTGCGAATGGCGGTCCGTCGTAGAAAACGAACTCTTCGCTGCCGTCCCGATTGGAAACCGACGCACGGAAGGTGTCGTCGTCGTCCCACTGTTTCAGGACTTTCTGTTCCAGTTCGGGGAACTTGACTCCGGTGTCGGCGGGGACACCGTAGTCGACTTTGGGATACCCGTTACTCGCCATGGCGATCTCCTCGTGCCAGTCGGACTCGGCACGGGGACGACGTGGCGCTTGTGCGCCGACACCGCGGTACCACCCCGTTTGCACCCCGTAGATCCGCGCTTGGATCCCGAGGTGCCACTCGATCGAGCTGTGACGGGCTCACCCGTTCGGTTCTACTGAGTTCTGGGCGCCTGAAGCGACAAGAACCGTTCTTCCGAAAGCTCCCCGGTGATTGCCGGATCACAGCCTGGTATTCGTGTTGGACAGTCTAATACTCGTCCTGGACCTTGTCGGAACTCGCCCTAGGACTTGTCGGGGCCACCCGGCGACTCGCCATGATTTCTCTGATTGTCATCGTTGGCGGTGGCTGCATCGTCGATCGACGAATTCGAGGAACTCTCGACTCGACCGTAAGGCGACGACATTCCGCTGCCCGATGCCCGGTCATCCAACGAAGGAACCGCCTTCCTGCTGGTCAGCGCACTGACCAGCAGGAGGACGGCACCTGCTACACAAATCGCGATACATGCCCACGCCCAGATCAGCGACCCTGTGGTCAGGGCGACGATCAGGAGAGCGAAACCAACTCCCGCGAGAACCAACGTCACGACCAGCACGTATCAACCTTTGTCCGGTCCGATAGCTGAGCCGACGGGGCGCTCTCGGTCAGCTGTTTCCCTTGGCGAAGGACGGGCTGTAGGAATCCTGTCCACCGTCGACCGGAACGGCCGAGCCGCGCTGTTCGAGCTCTTCGAGCTGCGATTCCAGGTAGGACTTCAGGCGCACCCGGTACTCGCGTTCGAACGTCTTGAGCTGCTCGATACGGCCCTCGAGGACCGATCGCTGCTGGTTGATGGTCGCCATGATTTCGGTGTGCTTCTTCTCGGCGTCCGCCTTGAGAGCGTCTGCCTTCTCCTGAGCCTGGCGAAGCTGGGTCTCGGAGCGAGTCTGAGCGTCGGTGAGCATCGCCTCCGACTTGTTGCGCGCATCCGCGATCATGCCGTCAGCCTTGCTGCGAGCCTCGCTCATGAGCTGCTCGGAGTTGGTGCGGGCACTGCCGAGCAGCTGCTCGGACTCGGTCTTGGCATCGTTGGTGAGGCGATCCGCCATCTCCTGAGCCAGTCCGAGGACCTTCGCGGCCTGCATGTGGGTGTCGCCACTCTGCGGCGCTGCAACGGCAGCAGCGGCGGGAACCGGCGCTGCAACAGGTGCAGGCTTGGGCGGTTCGACGACCCGAGCGGGCTCCGGCTTGGGCTGCGCTGCGACGGGTGCTGCCTGCTGAGCAGGTGCCGGCGACTTCTTGGCAGCCGCGAGCTCCTGATCCAGCTCACCTACGCGCTGGCGCAGGTCCGCATTCTCTTCGATGAGCTGCGACAGCGCCTGCTCGACGAGGTCGAGGAATGCGTCGACCTCATCCTCGTTGTAGCCACGCTTGCCGATAGGCGGCTTGCTGAACGCAACGTTGTGCACGTCAGCTGGAGTCAGTTGCGGCATGGAAGGATCCCTTCACGCGTCATTTGGCGGTCTAGCAAGCATTCAGTTGCAACACAGTCTACGTAGTGGCGAACCACTGGATGAGTTATGGCATCCATTCTGGCATACCACTCACTCGGACTGCGCTCAGCGAACAACCGACATCAGGATGATGACGATGAAAAGCAAGACCATGATGGATAGATCCAAGCGAACTCCACCGAGGTTGATCGGGGGGATCAACCTGCGGAGCAGTTTCACCGGAGGATCGGTGATCGTAAAAATGGTTTCGAGAATGACTGCGACCAATCCGGTCGGTCGCCAATCTCTGGCAAACGAACGAACGAACTCGACGATCACTCTGCCGATCAGCAACAGCCAGAAGACAACCAGCACCAGATAGATCACAGAGAGAAGCGCGTCCACACCCTCACTCTGCCTGACTTCTGCGGTGTGTCCAAAACAGACACACCGCAGCAATTCCGGAACCGGTCCGCATCGAGTCCGTCTTGTAACGGCCGGCGATGGGTCCGAATGCGGCGTCCGCCGAGACGGGCCGCCGTTCGAATGTGCTCACGTCACCCCTGCTCAGGGGCCGGACTGCGGTCGAGACCATCATTTCTGGCTGTAGAAACCCGTCTCGGCGATCCGACGGCGCTCCTCGGCGGAAACGTCGATGTCGGCCGGTGAGAGAAGAAACACTTTGGTGGCTACCTTGTCGAAAGAACCACGCAATGCGAACGCCAGGCCGGCCGCGAAATCGACCAGACGCTTCGCGTCGGCGTTGCTCATGTCGACCAGATCCATGATGACGGGAGTGCCGTCCCGGAACCGCTCACCGATCGTGCGGGCCTCTGCGTAGCTCTGCGGACGCAGTGTCGTGATCTTGGCGAGCGGGCCGCCGTCGTCGACAACCGGCGCACGTCGCGCTTCGGGTCGCTCTGCGCGCGCGTCGACCGCGAGGTTGCCACGGCTTGCCGGGCGCGGCGCCATCGCCGGGCGGCTGCTGCGGCTGGGAACGGTGTCGACGCGGGGCCGGGAGTCGTAGCGATCGAACTCCGCGTCCTCTTCGTCACGACGACTGGGCGCGTAGCTCGCCTTCGAGAAGGCAGGTTCGACGAACTCGCGGTCGTCGCGCTCGGCATAGCCGTCGTGACTACGACGGGGTGCGCGGCGAGCCTGATCGGGCTCCTCCACGTATTCGTCCTCGTAGTCATCGAGGGGAACCATGCCGAAGTAAGCCTTGAACTTATGCAGGTTGCTCATTGATCGACCTTCCTTGGCGCGGCGGAATCAATCCGACTGCGACCGGTCGCAGCGGTGTGGACGGGTTGGGCGATCACCTGAGCGATCACCTCGAGATTACTGGTCGTGAGCCGAGCAGTGCGGTTCCGACACGCACGCAGGTTGATCCGTGGCGCACTGCAGCCTCCAGATCGCCGGTCATACCGGCCGAGAGTTCGGTTGCCCGGGGATGCGATTCGAGGATCAAAAGATGTGCCCTGCGGAGGATTTCGAACTGCTCGTCCGGATCTGATCCAAGCGGCGGGACGGCCATCAGTCCCGCGAATTCGAGACCTTCGGCTGATTCGATCCGCTCGGCGAGAGGCGTTAGCTCGCCCGTCGGAACTCCGCCACGCGCGGGGTCTCCGTCGAGACTTACCTGGATGAGCGCCCGGAGCGGCTCCGTGCGCTCACCGTCCGACAAAGCACTCAGCGCAGCCCGATCGAGTGCATCGGCCAGTCGCGCACTGTCCACCGAGTGAATTGCATAGGCCCACTTCGCTACCGATCGAGCTTTGTTGCGCTGCAACTGTCCGATCATGTGCCAGCGAACCGGATCATCGATCGCGCCCGTCTGTGCAGCGCCGTCGAAGTCCGCGACCTTCTCCACTGCTTCCTGCTCACGCGACTCACCGAATTCACGGCAACCCAGTTCGTACAGAATTCGAGCGTCGGACGCCGGAAAGAATTTGGTCACCGGCAGCAGTGCTACGTCGGAAACCTCGCGACCGGCGGCAAGGCAGGCGGCCGCCAATCGCGCCCTCACCGAGTCGAGTGCCGTCGATATTTCTGTCAGCCGCATTTCCGTCTCGCGCATTTCTGCCTAGACGGTTTCCTGCGCTGCGGGCGCTTCCATCCAGATCACTGCAGCTTGACGCCCGGTCAGAGATTCTCGGCGATGACTGAACAACGCGCGATCCTCGATCGTGCACCGCGGGTCCTCGGCGACACCGGACACACCCGCGGCGAGCAACTGCTTACGCAGTCCCGCACGCAGATCGAGCCCCGGCGTGCCCTTCTCGGTGCGAGTTGCACTGCCCGGCAAGTGCTTTTCCACGTCCGCGCGCATCGCAGCGGGAACCTCGTACTGGCGACCGCTCGCAGCCGGACCGAGGAAGGCGCCGATACGCGAAACGTCCGCGCCCTGACGCACCATCTCCGCGAGGACGCGCGGGACGATACCGATGCGGGCACCGATCCGTCCGGCATGAACGGCCGCGATCACACCGGCCTCCTCGTCGGAGAGCAGAACGGGAACACAATCTGCACTGAGGGTGGCGAGCGCCAGGCCGGGAACAGTGGTGACCAGAGCATCCGTCGCCGGAATCACTTCGTCGGTCGGTTCCGTCACGACAGTGACGTTGCGCGAATGGATTTGTTCCATCCACACGAGATGGTCAGGCTCGACGCCTATTTCGCGTGCCAGACGTCGGCGATTCGCATCGACGGCTGCCGGATCGTCTCCGACGTGATCGCCCAGATTGAACGACTCGTACGGTGACGCGGAAACACCACCGGCTCGGCTGGTCACGACGCGGCGAATGCGGGTGCGGGTGGTCGACTTCTCGGTACTCAAGATAAGTGTGCTCACAAACGTCGAAAGTTGTCGTCCGGCTCAGACGTGACCGGACATCCAGTCAAGAACAGGGTACCCAGAAATTCCGGGCACCCTGTTCTCGAAACTGTTTGTAGCCCTACGTCAGCGACGCATGAAGACCGGCACGTCGACGTCGTCGTCGCCCTCGTCTTCCTGGACCGGCGCATGGCGTGGGCCACCGATCGGAGGCAAGCTGCCCGAACCGGTGGTCTCGCGCGCTGCGGAAATCGGCTGCTCGCCAGCAGGTTCGGCGGCCACCGGTGACCGGCCGACCTCACCCGCGCGCCCGGCGCCGATAGCTCCACGTCCCTGCGCGGTCGACTCCACGGGACGACGAGCCGGAGCTCCTCCGTCGAATCCCGCAGCGATGACCGTCACACGAACCTCGTCACCGAGTGAATCGTCGATGACCGTTCCGAAGATGATGTTGGCGTCGATGTGGGCAGCTTCCTGCACCAGCGAAGCCGCCTCGTTGATCTCGAACAGACCCAGATCGCTACCGCCGGCGATCGACAGAAGCACGCCGCGGGCGCCTTCCATCGAAGCTTCGAGGAGCGGGGAATTGATCGCGGATTCCGCCGCCTTGATCGCGCGTCCCTCACCCCGCGAGGAACCGATTCCCATCAACGCACTACCGGCACCGGACATGACACCCTTGACGTCCGCAAAGTCGACGTTGATCAGACCCGGAGTGGTGATGAGGTCGGTGATGCCCTGGACGCCGTTGAGGAGAACCTCGTCCGCGCTGCGGAACGCGTCCATCAGGCTGACGGCCGCGTCACCAAGCTGGAGCAGGCGATCGTTGGGAATGACGATCAGCGTGTCGCAGGACTCGCGGAGCGCCTGGATTCCGGTATCCGCCTGTCCCCCACGACGCTTGCCCTCGAAAGAGAACGGTCGCGTCACGACACCGACGGTGAGTGCGCCCAGCTTCCGGGCGATGCTTGCCACGACAGGGGCACCACCGGTTCCGGTGCCACCACCCTCGCCTGCCGTCACGAACACCATGTCGGCGCCCTTGATGACCTCTTCGATCTCGTCCTTGTGATCTTCGGCTGCCTTGCGACCCACTTCCGGGTCGGCACCGGCGCCGAGGCCACGGGTCAATTCACGACCGACGTCGAGCTTGACGTCGGCGTCACTCATCAGAAGGGCTTGCGCGTCCGTGTTGACCGCGATGAACTCGACTCCCTTGAGTCCCTGTTCGATCATGCGGTTGACTGCGTTCACGCCGCCGCCGCCGATGCCGACGACCTTGATTACGGCGAGGTAGTTGTGCGGGGGCGTCATCGGCTCTCGCCTTCCGTGTCGTGTTTCACGCTGCTTGTCAGTGCTGCTGTCTTTGTTACTGCTGTTTTTGTAGCTTCATGCTCTTCGAGAACAACCCTAAACCTCAACCACAGGGTTAGAGTTATGTCAAGTATTCGATCTGAAACGAAACGCTATGCACCGTCGTCGCGTTCCGCCATTAGGCGCGCCGAGACACACCGAAGTATTTGCTGCGCACTGACGCACGGCTGCACCGTGCGCTATCGGACCGTCGGCAGATCGGGACTGGACACGTCGTACGTCTGCCCCGGTTGGGTCAACAGCGGAAGCGTCACAGCAGCCTTACGATCCGAGTGCTCGACACCGCCCCAGTTTACGACGCGACCGTCGAGCAGAGTCAGCGTGACACTCGAAATCGACCGAGCGGCAATCTCTCCCACCTGAAATCTCAGATCCGGCGGCAACACCGACAACACCTCGAGCGCGGCAAGCGTCGGCTCGTCGTTCCACCCGGGCGTCGGTGTCACCAGACGCGGAACCCCGGGCGGCGGGACGCCCATCTCGAAGTCGACGCCCTTCTCGTCCAGCAGGTGTGCACCCTCAGGTGAGTCGACGAAGACGACCGGTACCCGTTCGGTGACGGTGACGCGGATAGTCGACGGATACATGCGCTGCACACGAGCCGAGGCCACCTTCGGAATCGTCGCCACACGTGCGGCGGCGGCGCCGGTGTCTACCCGCATCAACGGCTGACCGGTCGGTACGGCCAGGAGCGAAAGGATCTGTTCCTCACTGACGGTCGTCGCACCGAGAACTTCGGTGCCCCGGACCGAGAGCACCGGAGACAACCAAGCCGTCAACGCAATTCCCACCACCAGCACGATTGCCAGCGGTGCCACGATCAGCGGTCGCTTGAACCACTTACGAGTCGGTGTGGGTTCGGGAGCCGGCTCCGTCGACCGCGTCGAGTATCGCGATTCGGTGCGAGTACTGCGCCGACGCGTACTGGTGGCTTGTCTGGCTCGAGGATCTCGACGCCCGCGCCGACTTCGTGCGTCGGGTGTCATCGCGGCGCGGGATGCGGCGCCGAACGCAAAGCATCGAGGATCTGTTTGCCGAGCATGGTCACGTCACCCGCACCCATCGTGATGACGATGTCGCCGGGGTGAGCCAACGCCGCCACCTGCTTCGGCGCCTGTGACAGATCCGGTTGATAGTGAACAGGTTTCGTGACCGACTGAGCGACCAGCGCACCACTGACGCCCGGCATCGGCTCTTCGCGCGCGCCGTAGACATCGAGAACGACAACCTCGTCGGCCAAGTCCAGCGCCTGCGCGAACTCCTCGGCAAACGCGGCGGTGCGTGAATAGAGATGAGGTTGGAAGACCACGATCACGCGTCCGGCCGCCGAATTGGTCGACGACGAATCGTCCTCCGGTCGAACCAGATCCGCCGCCGCGCCGAGAACCGCACGAACTTCGGTCGGATGGTGGGCGTAGTCGTCGAACACCCGGACACCACGCTCACGGCCGGTGAACTGGAACCGGCGGTGTACGCCACCGAATCCGGCGAGCCCCTCGACGATCTCCTCCGTCTCGGCGCCGGCGTCACGGGCAGCCAGTAGAGCCGCAAGTGCGTTGAGCGCCATGTGACGACCCGGCACTGCCATCCGCACGGTTCGCGCGGCGCTCTCGCCCGCCAGGTGGAACTGCAGGACTCCCCCGACGTCGTGCGCATGGAAGCCCAGTAGTCGGACTCCGACCTCGACACCGTCGACAGGCTCGAAGGCGGTGCCCGCCTCCACCTCCTGCGCGTCTGCCGATCCGTAACCGAGTACCCGGATGTCCGAACGGCCCGAGGCCACGATTCGCTTCGCGAGATCCGCCGATCCCGGGTCGTCGAGGCAAGCAATCAAGAGCCCACCCGGACGCAACTTGTCGACAAAATCGTCGAACACCTTCACATACGCTTCGACGCTGCCGAAATAGTCGAGGTGATCGGCCTCGATGTTGGTCACGACGATCACGTTGGGGTCGTACTGGAGCAGCGACCCGTCGCTCTCGTCCGCCTCGGCGACAAAGACGTCACCGCTGCCGTGATGGGCATTCGTTCCCGCTTCGTTGAGTTCGCCGCCAACGGCAAACGAAGGGTCGAAACCACAGTGCTGCAGGGCGACCACGAGCATCGAGGTCGTCGACGTCTTGCCGTGTGTACCCGAAACCAGGAACGTGCGATTGCCCTGCATCAGTGATGCAAGGACAGCCGGCCGAAGAATCACCGGGATTCCGCGGCGAGCGGCCTCGACGAGTTCCGGGTTGTCCTTCGGGATAGCCGCGTGCGTCGTGACGACGACGGTCGGACCACCCGGCAGCAGGTCGAGAGCATCGGCGTCGTGGCCGATCCGGACCTGCGCCCCGCGTGCACGAAGCGCCAGGACTCCTCGGCTCTCCTTTGCGTCCGAACCCGAGACAAGGCCCCCGCGGGAAAGCAGAATTCGCGCGATGCCGGACATACCGGCACCGCCGATTCCGACCATGTGTACTCGCTCGAGGTGGGCGGGCAGCGCGGTCATCGGTTTCCCCTTGCGTTTTCCTGGACGGCGTTTTCCTTTGCCGCGATGTCGAGCACGATCCGTGCGATCTCGGTTGCCGCGGTGCGGTGCCCGACGTTGGCAGCACCACTGCTCATCTTGTCGAGGCGCGCGCTGTCGCTCAGCATCGGGACGACGGTACCGGCGACGAACGTCGGCGTGAGCTCGTTGTCGGAGACGATGATCGCACCGCCCGCTGCGACAACGGGTTTCGCGTTGAGTTCCTGCTCACCATTGCCGTGCGGCAACGGAACGTAGACGGCCGGTAGTCCGACCGCCGAGACCTCGGCGACCGTCATCGCGCCCGAACGACAGATCGTCGCGTCGGCTGCGGCATACGCGAGATCCATCCGCGAAAGATAAGGAACAGCCACATACGGTGCCGTCTCCGAGTACTGCGTGACCTCGAGGGAGTTCTTGGGTCCGTGTGCGTGAAGGACCGAGATCCCGGCCTTCGCCAGTTCTTCCGCTGCTCCGGACACCGCGTCGTTGAGCGACTTCGCGCCTTGCGATCCGCCGAAGACGAGCAGAACGGGACCGTCCTGAGGCAGTCCGAAGTACTCGCGAGCTTGCGAGCGGAGTCCCGCTCGATCGAAATTGGCGATCGACGCGCGAACCGGGATGCCAACGATCTCGGCGTCCTGATCGCCGCGGTTCTTCACTCCGGAACCCGGAACAGCGGCAAGCACCCGCGTCGCCAGGCGAGCACCGATCTTGTTCGCGATACCGGCACTGGCGTTCGCCTCGTGGATGACGATCGGAATCTTGCGCCGGCGCCGAAGAACACCACCACGTGCGGCAAGATACGCCGGAAGCGCGACGTAACCACCGAAACCGACGATCACGTCGGCGTCGACGGAATCGAGTACCTCGCGGGTCTTGCGCACCGAGGCGAGGATGCGTGTCGGCAGTTTGACGAGATCCATCGTGGGCTTGCGAGGAAGCGGAACCGGCGGAATGAGCTCGAGCGTGTACCCGCGAGCCGGCACCAAGGTGGTTTCGAGACCACGCGCCGTCCCGAGCGCAGTGATTCTGGTGTCGGGCGCAGCGGCCTTGACCGCGTCCGCGACAGCAAGTGCGGGTTCGATGTGACCAGCCGTGCCTCCCCCTGCCACCACTACCGACAGAGCCGATTTGTTGCCGCTCACCTACGAATTCCTCGCTCTCGAACTTCTCGTGGATCTTGTGCCCTACGTGTCGGCGCCTGCCGACGCTGACCATTCTGCCCTCCCGCGGTGCGCTTCCGTGACCCAGCGGCCGCACCTCGGTTGGAATCCGAGGAAGGGCGAGCACCTTGATCTGCCCGCTTGCGTCGATCGCCCGTCTCGATCGCGCGCCGGCCGTCGCGTCCGCGTGCCGGTTCGATCTGCCGTGCGGGCTTCGGTCGACGGATCGGCCGGCCCCCTGACGGCGGGTGGTACAGCACGGGCTTCGGCAGTCTGAGCAACTTCGAGATCTTGCCGTCCTGCCCGGAGTTCAGAGCGGCAACTGCTTCGGGCTCGTGGCGCGCTGCATTGGCGATGACACCGAACATGAACAATGTGATCGCCAAGGACGAACCGCCGGCGGAGACCAAGGGCAACTGGAGTCCGGTCACCGGCAGCAGTCCGATGACGTAACCGATGTTGATCATTGCCTGGCCGACGATCCAGGTAGTTGCAGTGGCCGACAGGAGCCGCCAGAACGGATCGATGCTGCGGGCTGCGATCCGCAATCCCGTGTAGACGAATACAGCGAACAAACCGATCACCACTGCGCAGCCGACAAATCCCAACTCTTCGCCGATGATCGCGAAGATGAAGTCGTTGTGCGCGTTGGGTAGGTAGTTCCACTTGGCGACGCTCTGACCGAGTCCGCGTCCGAAAAGGCCCCCGTCGGCGAGCGAATACAAAGCCTGCTTGGCCTGATAGTTGTTGCCCTGCAGGTCGTCGCTCTTGTTGAAGAAGGCTTGAACTCGATCGGAACGATAACCGGCCGTCATCGCCAGCACGCCCGCCACGACGACGCCCGTCACCGCGATCGAGCCGAAGAGCTTCAGTGGCAGCCCACCGAACCACAGCAGGGCCCCGACGATGATTCCCAATGCGATGGTCGTACTGAGGTTCGGTTGCGCGACGACCAGCGCGAAGACCAGCATTGCTGCGGGCACGAGCGGAATCAGGATCGACTTCACGGATCGGTCGTCCGGCCGCCGCGAAGCCAACAGATGGGCGCCCCAGATCGCCAACGCGACCTTCATGATTTCCGAGGGCTGCACCGAGAACCCGCCGACGTTGAACCAGCGACGCGCGCCCTGCGCTTCTGTGCCGATTCCCGGAATCAGGACGAGTACCAGCATGATCAGCACGACGACGAACAGCGGAAACGAATACTGCCGGAGCACTCTCGCCGGGATCCGCAGCGCGACGTAGAAGAGCACAGCTCCGAGAATCGCGAAGATCAACTGCTGGGTGAACAACGAATACGCCGAGCCACCGGACACGTACTGCTCGACGCTCGACGCCGACAGAACCATCACGAGCCCCAAGACAGTCAACATCGTGGCAATCGTCACCACCAGGTGGAACGACGCCAACGGCCGCGCCAACCAGGCACCGATTCGGGTCTTGGGACCCTTGGTCATAGCAAGTTCCCGGCTTGGCCAGGCGAATCCGTGAACGGATCGGGTAATGCGGCGACGGCGGCGGCGAAGCTGTCACCACGATGTCCGTAGCTGGCGAACATGTCCAAGGACGCGGCGGCCGGGGCGAGTACAACTGCATCACCGGGGGACGCCAACTCGGCAGCTTCGACTACCACTGCGGCCATGACGGCATCCGCGTCGGCACCCGACGGCAGCCGGATGGTGAGAGTCGAGTTGCTGCTGTTTTCGCTCACCACTGCATCGTCCCCCGACATCACGTGCACCACGGGAACATCGGGTGCGTGTCGCGCGAGCGCGTCCTCGATCACACCAGCGTCACGCCCGAGAAGGACAGCGCCGGAGAGTCGAGGGCCGACTTCGCTCACCAATTGGTCGACGCTGGCTCCCTTGAGCAGACCGCCTGCAACCCAGACGACGCGATCGTGCGCGAGTATCGACGGTCTGGCTGCGTGCGGATTGGTGGCCTTGGAGTCGTCGATGTACACAACGGACCCGACACGGCCGACCAGCGCCCCTCGGTGTGGGCCGACCTTGTGTGCGGCCAGACCGCGTTCGACGACGTCTGCCTCGAATCCGAGTGCCCGCGCCAAGGCGGCGGCGGCCAGCGCGTCCATGACGCCTGCCGGGCCGGCGGGATCTATCGACGCTGCTTCGGCCAAGCGGACGTGATCGCCGAATGCGTTGTCCACGAGGTGTCCCGCTTCGACACCCAGTTCCCCTTCGCCCGGTTCACCCAATCTGAACCCGGTGACAATGTCTGCAGTTGCGCGAGTTCCCAGTTCGGAAGCGATCGCGTCATCGAGGCCGACCACCGCGACCTTTCCGCTCAGCGCCCGCGACTTGGCCTCGGCGTACGCGCTCATTCCGCCGTGCCAGTCGAGGTGATCCTCGGCGACGTTGAGGACCACGCCGGCATCCGGACGCACCGAAGGCGCCCAGTGCAATTGGAAGGACGACAGTTCGACAGCGAGGTACTCCACGCGCGGCGACGTCTCGGCGAGTGCGTCGAGTATCGGCAGCCCGATGTTTCCGCAGGCTCGGCCGACAACTCCGGCGGCGTCGAGAATCGAGGCCAGCATCGACGTCGTCGTGGTCTTTCCGTTCGTCCCCGTCACGACGAGCCATTTACGGGGTGTGCCGAAGTGCCCGCTGTGGTCGACGCGCCAGGAGAACTCGACGTCTCCCCAGATGGGAATCCCGTGACCGGCGGCGGCTGCAAGGATCGGTGCATCCGGCCGAAAGCCGGGACTGGTGACTACGAGCCCGTACTCGGTGATCGAATCCGGGGCATCCTCGATCGAGGTGGTGGTCACCATGCCCGCGCCGAGCTCCGCGCAGCGCTCCGCGAAGTCCAAGGTCGAATCGGCAACCGTCACGACAGCACCGAGGGCGACGAGAGGTTCGATGGTCGCTTGACCGGACACCCGCCCACCGGCGACCAGCACTCGCGTACCGCGGAGCCAGGACAGGTCGTTCTCGGAATCCGCTGAGCTGGTCATGGTTTTCAGCCTCCGAGCGCTGCGAGGTATTCGCTGTAGAAGAGTGCCAATCCGATAGCCGACGCAATAGCCGCCAGCAACCAGAATCTGATGATGACCGTGGTTTCAGCCCACCCGGCGAGTTCGAAGTGGTGATGGAACGGCGCCATTCGGAAGACCCGCCGTCGGCTGGACCGGAACACCGCTACCTGGATCACCACCGACGCGGCCTCCGCGACGAACAGTGCACCGATGACCACCATCAACAGTTCCGTGCTGGTGGTGATCGACAATCCGGCGAGCATGCCGCCGAGGGCAAGAGAACCGGTGTCGCCCATGAAGATCTTGGCGGGTGCGGCATTCCACCAGAGGAAACCGATGCACGCGCCGGCGCCGGCCGCGCAGAGCACCGCGAGGTCGAGCGGGTCTCGGACGTCGTAGCAACCCTTACCGGGATTCGTCTCGCACGAGTAGCGGAACTGCCAGAACGTGATGATGACGTAGGCGCCGAGAACGAAACTCATCGCTCCGGCGGCCAATCCGTCGAGGCCGTCGGTCAGGTTGACGGCATTGGACCAGGCGCTGACCAGTAGGTAGCAGAAGGCGATGAAGACCACGGAACCGAGTGAGACGGTGGCGATGTCGCGGACGTACGACAGATGAACACTGCCCGGAGTCAGCCCGTCGTCACCGCGGAACTGAAGGGCCAGGATTCCGAAGGCAATGGCAGCGACGAACTGTCCGACCAGCTTCGCTGTCTTGTTCAGTCCCAGATTGCGCTGCTTGCGGATCTTGATGAAGTCGTCGAGGAAACCGACTCCACCGAGCGCGGTGGTCAGACCGAGTACCAGTAGGCCGGACGCCGATGGCCCCTCCGCGTTGTCCATGCCGAGACCGATGAGGTGTGAGCCGAGATAGCCGGCCCAGATTCCGGTCAGGATCGCGACGCCGCCCATTGTCGGCGTGCCGCGCTTGGCCTGGTGACTGGCTGGACCTTCGGTTCGGATCTCCTGCCCGAAACCTTGTTTCGAGAACGCCTTGATCAGGATCGGCGTGAGCATGATGGAGACCGCCAGCGCGATGCCTGCGGCGAGAAGAATCTGGATCACTGCGAATCCCCGCCGTTCTCGCCAGCGGTGTTCGCGTCACCGGTGTTCTCGCTGTCGGTGTTGGGCGTTGCAGCCAGTATCGCTTCGGCGACCGTCCACAGTTCAACCGACTTGGACGCCTTCACCAGGACGAGATCGCCCGGTTCGAGTTCCGCTTCGAGAATGGCGATTGCCGCAGCTGCGTCGGGCACGACGACGGACTCGTCACCCCACGACCCCTCCATCACTGCTCCTTGATGCATCGCACGCGAGGTGCGGCCCGTTCCGACGACGATCAACTTGCTGACATCGAGTCTGACGGCCAGGCGACCGATCGCGTCGTGCTCGACAACTGATTCCGGTCCGAGCTCACCCATCTCTCCGAGCACAGCCCAGCTACGGCGACCGAAGTGCCGATCCGATCGCGCCATGGACACCAACGCTTTGAGGGCGGCGCGCATGGAATCGGGATTGGCGTTGTAACTGTCGTTGACGACGGTGACGCCGTCGGCGCGCTCGGTGACTTCCATCCGCCTCGCGGACGCTGCCTTCGTGCCCTCGAGGACACGGGCGATGTCTGCAACCGCGAGGCCGTTCTCGAGTGCGACGGCCGCCGCGGCCAGGGCGTTGCTCACGTGGTGTTCGCCGTGAACGGCCAGGCGAATACGTGCAGAACCCTGTGAACAGTTCAGTGTGAAGGAAGCCCTGGCCTGGTCGTCGACAACCACGTCGGTCGCCCGAACGTCGCAGTCTTCCGACTGACCGACGAATACGATCCGGGCCTTGGTTCGACTCGCCATTGCGGCGACCATGCGGTCGTCGGCGTTGAGGACCGCAACTCCACCGTCGGCTGCCGACGGGAGTGCTTCCACCAGTTCACCTTTGGCGACCGCGATCGCTTCACGCGAACCGAACTCACCGAGATGGGCAGTGCCCACATTGAGAACTACGCCGATCTTCGGCGGCGCGATCTTCGTCAGTTCGCCGACATGACCGACCCCACGGGCCGACATCTCGAGAACGAGGAAGCGGGTCT
This sequence comes from Rhodococcus sp. RCBS9, assembly GCF_029457415.1. Classification (NCBI taxonomy): domain Bacteria; kingdom Bacillati; phylum Actinomycetota; class Actinomycetes; order Mycobacteriales; family Nocardiaceae; genus Rhodococcus; species Rhodococcus sp. RCBS9. Next base: position 6,300,092 of record NZ_CP120422.1, read on the forward strand.
TCTCGTCGGCACGGAGCACTGTCCACGGCAGACCCAATTCGTTGTTGAACGACCCGGGGGGCGCAACCACCTCGCCGCACTCGCGCAGCAGCGCTGCTATCAGATCCTTGGTCGAGGTCTTGCCGGCAGAACCGGTGACACCGACCAGCGTCAGTCCACCATCGGCCGGTGTGCCATCAGTTGCCAGTTCGTCGACGACTGCTCGGGCCAGAAGGCCGAGGGCATGCAGGACCGCGGCTCCGGACCCGTCGGTGTCGTGTTCGAGCAGCATCACTGCACTGGGACCGTCGTTCGGCACCGATGGAACGACGATTGCCGGAACTCCGACCGGCCGCGCCGCGAGCACCGCCACAGCGCCCGCTGCCACCGCCGCTTCCGCGTGATCATGACCGTCGACACGCGCTCCGGGTAGGGCGAGGAAGAGCCCACCTGGAGCTACTTTGCGCGAATCGAATTCGACGGTTCCAGTCACCTGCGTCGACGAATCGTCGACGTCGTGCAGGGTTCCTCCGACGATCTCGGCGATCCGAGAGAGCGTCATCGGGATCATTGCTTGCCTCCATGTGCTGTGTTGATCGCGAATCGGCCGATCATTTCGCCCAACACCTCGCGGTCGTCGAACGGGTGTTTGACCCCGTCGATTTCTTGACCTACTTCGTGGCCTTTGCCTGCCACCAGGACGACATCTCCTGGCTGTGCCCACCGGACTGCTTGCTCGATCGCGGTGGCCCGGTCCCCCACTTCGCGAACCTCGCCGCGTTCGGATTCGGGCACGTCCATGGCGCCTTGCATCACCGAAGCGCGAATCTTCGCCGGATCCTCGGTGCGTGGGTTGTCGTCGGTGACGATCAGCAGGTCTGCGCCTCGCGCACCCGCTTCACCCATGAGTGCCCGTTTGCCGGCGTCGCGGTCACCGCCCGCACCGACCACCACGGCCACTCGGCCGGGAACCTGGTTGCGCAGCGTGGCGATCACGGCTTCGAGCGCTGCCGGCTTGTGGGCGTAGTCGACCACGGCGAGAAAGCTCTGCCCCCGGTCGATCCGCTGAACTCGCCCCGGGACGTCCACGGTCCCGAGCGCTCGAACAGCCGCGTCCGGGTCGAGTCCCGCAGCAAAACTGACGGTCAACGCCAGCGCAGCGTTGGCCACGTTGTATCGCCCGGGGAGACGAAGTGAGACTGGCCACGACTGTCCGTCCGGCCCGACCAACTCGAAGGTCTGGGAGCCGTCCTCGGCAACCTCGACTGCGCCGACCGTCCACTCGGCCTCGGCCGTCGAGGTCGAGACCGTGGTCACCGCGTCGCTCTCGTCGGTCGCGGCCAACTCGGCCATCCGTCGACCCCACACGTCGTCGACGCAGACGACGGCATGCTCGGCTCGCACCGTCGACTCAGGATCGAACAACCGAGCCTTGGCCTGGAAGTACTCCTCGAAGTCCCGATGGAAATCCAGGTGGTCCTGCGAAAGATTGGTGAACGCGCCGATGTCGAAGCGGATGCCGTCGACGCGTCCGAGAGCAAGAGCGTGACTGGAGACCTCCATGACGACGGTATCGATCCCCTGCTCTGCCATCACGGCGAACAGAGCATGCAGTTGCGGAGCTTCCGGCGTGGTCAGAGCGCTGGGCACCCGGCGGCCGTCGATTCGAGTCTCGATGGTCCCGACCAGGCCGGGCTTGCGGCCGGCTCCGGCAATCGCAGCTTCGAGCAAGTACGACGTCGTGGTCTTGCCCGATGTACCGGTAATGCCGACGACCTGCATCTTCTCCGAGGGCCGGCCGTAGATTTCCGCGGAGATCTCACCGAGCACATCCCGCGGGTTCGGATGAACGAGAACTGGGACGGACCGGTCAGGCGCCTTGTCCGCGGCCTCGATCAGTTCGAGGCCGGCCTCGTCGGTCAAGATCGCGGTCGCACCACGCCCCAGAGCGTCGACGGCGAACTGAGCGCCATGGGTCCGTGCACCGGGCAGAGCGGCGAAGAGGTCATCGGTCACGATTCCCTGCGCACGCAGGTCGACGCCCTTGACGACGACCTCCGAGGACTGTGATCCCGGTTGCCCCACCCATTCGAGGCGAGCCCCGGACAGTTCGGAGAGCGCCGTGATCGCGGTAGCAACCGGTTGTGTCGGACGCGTCCCGGGAGCGCCGTCCGAGTTCGACGATTGCAAACGATTCGGCACTGTCACTCGACTCCTGGCAATTGTCGTTGTTCTATCGCGGTCGTTGTCTATGGCGGTCGTTGTCTATGGCGGTCGCAACGCAAGCAAAGTTCGGCGCACTGCGATGAATGAGGTTACTGCGACGTTTGAGATTACCGTGTCCGGGATTCACCCGAAGACCGTGTCGAAACCGACACACCGCAATCAGTCCGCCTGCAACACCAACTTGCGACCGGGGTCCGGCGACATCGGGACACTGTCACGCTGGAGCATCCACGACGCGATGTTGTGGAACAACGGTGCCGCCGACTGACCGCCGCCGCCGTCCACGCCGCGAACCGGTGCGTCGAGCATGATTCCGATCACGAATCGAGGATTGTCCGCAGGCGCGATTCCCGCGAAGGTGATCCAGTAGTTGGAGTTGGAGTAGCACTTGCACGCGGGATCCACCTGCTGCGCGGTCCCGGTCTTTCCACTGACCTGGTATCCCTCCACACCCGCGGCAACACCGGTTCCTCGTTGGTTGCCGGTGTCTTCCTGAGTGACCGACCGGAACATGTCCCGAACGGTCGCCGCTGTCTGGGCGCTGACCACCTCGACGCCCTCGGGCTGCGGCGTCTCGGTCCGCGTGCCGGAAGAGTCGACAGTCGACTTCACGATCCGCGGAGGAATTCGCACGCCGTCATTGGCAATGGCCTGGTACATCCCGGTCATCTGCAGGGTTGTCATCGAGAGACCCTGCCCGATCGGCAGGTTCGCGAAGGTTCCGCCGGACCACTGGTCGCGACTTGGAACGCTGCCCGCGCTCTCGCCGGGAAGTCCGACGTCGGTGCGTTGTCCGAGGCCGAACCTGTTCAGCATGTCTGCGTAGCGATCCTCGCCCACGCGCTGAGCGAGCATCAAGGTGCCGACGTTCGAGGACTTTCCGAATACACCGGTAGAGGTGTACGGGGCCACACCGTGATCCCACGCGTCCTTGACTGTGGCACCGGACATCGTGATGCTGCCCGGGACCTGCAGAACTTCGTCCGGAGTTGTCTTACCGTCCTCGATGGCCGCTGCTGCGGTGACGATCTTGTTCACCGATCCGGGCTCGAACGGCGTACTGACCGACGGATTGCCCATTTCGGCTGTCGGCGCGTTCTTGTCGATGCCGATTGCGGGGTTGAAGGTGCTGTCGTTGGACATGGCCAACACCTGTCCCGTCTTGGAGTCCATGACCACAACCGAAGCGTTCTTTGCGCCCGACTTGTCCTTGGCGATCTGGACCTGCTGCTGAACGTAGAACTGGAGGTCCGAATCGATGGTCAGCTCGACACCCGAACCGTTGACTGCCGGTTGCTTGTCACGCCAGCTGCCGGGGATCACAGCGCCGTCGGAACCGCGGTCGTACGTTTCGGATCCATCGGTTCCGGCGAGCGTGGAGTCCATCGAATCTTCGAGACCGAGCAAACCGTGCCCGTCCCAGCCGGTCGCGCCGACGAGATTCGCGGCCAGAGAGCCACCGGGGTACTCGCGGATGTCCTGACGCTCGAGGCCGACCTCCCGGAACTTGTCCGAGATCTCGGCAGCAACCGCCGGATCCACGCTGCGCGCGAGGTACGTGAAAGTCTCGTTGCTGTTCATCTTCTGAAGCAGATCTTTTTCCGGAACGGTATCGCCGAGCTTGGCGTGGATTCCGGCGGCGATCTCGGCGAGGCGATCGCTCACTTCCGGCGCCTGCTTGTCACCCTCGGCGCCCTGCTCGATGCTCTTGGCGCGCGCTTCCTCGAGTTCCTTGCGTACCCGCACCGGCTGGAAAGTCAGCGCCTTGGCTTCCATGGTGAAGGCGAGGGGGTTTCCGTTGCGATCGGTTATCGAGCCACGTACAGCCGGATCGACCTGCGTCGTGGTTCGTTGATTGGCAGATTCCGCAGCCAGACTCGGCGCGTCGATTCCCTGAATCCACAAGAGCTGCAATGCCGCAACGGCGAGCGCGCCACACATGGTGATACGACCGACTCGCTGACGAAACGGAAATGAGGCGGTGGCCGAGCGGCGCGGACGCCGACCGGGGTTGTTACGGGAGTTCTGACTCACCGACGTTCCTCAGGCGGAGCAGGCACCGCCGTCGTGGTGGCGGGTGCTGTCGTCGTGGGGATCACAGGAACCAATTGTTCACTCTGCGCGAGGTTTCGCGTGTTATTCGGAACGCTCGGCGTGGCTCCGGGAGCAACCGGCGTTGTGGTGCGCGGGGGTGTCGCAGTCGGTGCGGGCACCGATGTGGGCGCATCGAGCGGCGGCATAGCTCCGGCAGTCGCGGGAGTCGGCGTTCCGACGACCTCGACCGAACCGTCCGGATGAACTACCAGTCGTGCAGGGTCCTTGGCGGGGACCATGCCGAGAGCGCTTGCCTGATTTGCCAACTCCGGAGCCGAGTTACGCGACTGGAAGTCACGTTCGAGCGCTGCTTTCTGCTCGACCAAAGACTGGTTGTATGCACGTGCATCACTGAGTTGGTACGAATCCTCGGCAGCGCGAGTGGTCAGCAGCAGAGTCACCGCGAGACCGATGGACAGAAGTCCGATGACGGAGGCCACGAACGGCACTCTCCCCTTGAGCATCGCCCGAGGAGAGATAGACGGGCCGGCAGCAGCGACAGTTCCGGTCCGGCCTGCCGCCCGTGCGGTGCGCTTGTCGTATGCACGTTGCGCTGCACCGGATTTGCCCTGACGACTCATGCCCGCCTCCTGGAAATGCGTTCTGCGGCACGCAAACGCACCGGAGCTGATCGTGGGTTCTCTTCGATTTCCTGCTCTGACGCACGTTCTGCGCCACGGGTGAGAATGCGGAACTCCGGTCCCATACCCGGCAACTCGACCGGTAGTCCTTCAGGACTGGTGGACTTCGAGCGGGGAACCAACTCCGCCTTCACAACTCGATCCTCGAGCGACTGGTAGGACATGAACACCACTCGCCCACCGACTGCCAGTGCGTCGAGCCCGGCAGGAACGGCTGCACGAAGCGAATCCAACTCGGCATTGACTTCGATCCGCAGCGCTTGGAAGGTGCGCTTGGCCGGGTGTCCCCCCGTACGCCGCGTGGCTGCCGGGATTGTTCGGTACAGCAATTCGACCAGAGCTGCACTGGTGGTGAAGGGTTCACGCTCACGCTGCCGAAGGATCTCGGACGCAATCTTTCCCGCGAACCGTTCTTCGCCGTACGTGCTCAGAATGCGAGCAAGGTCGCCGTGACTGTAGGTGTTCAGGACCTCTGCCGCGGTCAGCCCGACCGTCTGATCCATCCGCATGTCGAGAGGAGCGTCGATCGAGTACGCAAAACCTCGGTCGGCTTCGTCCAACTGCATCGACGACACACCCAGATCGAAAAGGATCGCGTGAACCGACTCCGTCGACGGCAGACCTGCCTGTTCGAGCGCGTCCTCGATCCCGTCGTACGTGGTGTGCACGAACGTCGTTCGGTCCGCGAATGGCGCCAGACGCTCGGAAGCGATCCGGAGTGCGTTGGTGTCGCGATCGAGACCGATGAGGTGAAGGCCCGGGTACTTGCCCAGGAAGAATTCGGAGTGGCCACCGAGCCCCAACGTCGCATCGATCATGTATGCGCCCGCTCCACCGTCACCGACGGCGGTGATGGCAGGGCCGAGAAGATCGTCGGCGCGGTGCAGAAGTACAGGGACGTGCGCGAAGCCATCGGCATCCGAGGGTTCGTTCACCTCGTGATCCACCATGATTGCTCCGGCTCCTACTTTCATGATTTCCGATGACTTTTCGAAAAGGTGCTGACTTTCCGAGAAGGCGATGACTGTTCGAGAAGGCGAATGCTTCGAGGTCCCTGCCCGAAGGAGAACCTGGCGCTGGGGAAGTGCGTCAGGGTCTTTCCGGGCAGAGGCCTCGCGGCATTCGCCGGGGGCTCTTCGCCTAGACGATCTCGCTGAGAGATTCGCCTGTTGCCTGCGAATAGTCCTCTTCGTTGTCTCCGAGATACCTCTCCCAGGCTGCTAGATCCCAGATCTCGAGGTAATCGACGGAGCCGGTCACTACGCATTCCTTGGACAGGTTTGCGTAACGCCGATGATCAGCCGAGAGGGTGATTCGCCCCTGGGCATCGGCGTGCTGTTCATCTGTGCCGGCGGCCAGAGCACGGACATACGCCCGAGCTGCCGGATCATTGCGTGGAGCTGCCGCTGCCTTTCGAGCAAGCTTGACGAACTCGTCCCGGGGGTAGATGGCGAGGCTGTGATCCTGACTCTTGGTGATCATCAATCCTCCTGCCAGTTCGTCTCGGAACTTTGCCGGCAACGTGAGCCGACCTTTGTCGTCGAGCTTCGGCGTGAAGGTACCGAGGAACACTCGACACCTCCTGCGAGCTTGCGCTGAAACCCTCCCTATCGAGCGGATCGTGCTTCAGCTCTCCGCCCGAACCCACAGTACCCCACTTTCCCCCACAAACAAGGAGCACATGGTCCCTATTCAGCATCATTTGCTGATAAATAGCAGGTCAGCGCAGGTGGGGAGACGTGGGGGAAATTTGTAACCGTGTCCCGGCCCACACCGCCGTCAGATCGACCCTTTACGCCACGATCTGTTGCTCCCCCACACAAAATCGCAGTACAAGCGCGGTTTTCGAATAGACGTGAGCGGGACGAGGTCTGGTCGTGCGTTGCAGTTCGACCAGGGTGGAGGAAAGTGGAGGGCCGAGTGGAGCGAAGTGGAGGAAGCCCGCGGGCATGCCCTGAGGCAGCAGGAGTGGCGAGTGATTCGCTCGCACGTCACTGATTCACTCGATGGATTGCCGGCGCACACGTACAACACCCACAGCAACGGCGTGTGGCGGTCGGCAACCTTGGTTGCCGACCGCCACACGTGTGGTCGTCCGTGCCCTGAAGAGGGCGTCACGTCCGAACTGCATCACTCTCGAAGTACGCCCGAAGAAGGGCGGGAGAGCTAGTCCTGCTCGAACCTGCGTTTGAATCGATCTTCCATCCGCGACGAGAATCCACCGCCGGACTTCCGGCCGCGTCCCCGCCCGGATCCGCCGGCACTACCCCTACCCGGCGGACCGGAGGGATGATTGCCACCTTCGGAAGCGGAGTCGGCGGCCGGCGCAGACTTACGTCCACCACCCCAGAGGAACAACACCCCTGCGCCGAACATGAACAAGAAACCGAACAGGCTGATGATCGGAAAACCGCCCGGCTTGAGCGGGAGTGCAACCCCCGCGATCAGCAGGACCAGACCCAGCACGAATAGAGCCGCTGCTTGGAACCGCCGTCTACTCGACGGCGCCCGCATACGGCCGCCCCTCACATTGGAGGCGAACTTGGGGTCTTCGGCATAGAGAGCGCTCTCGATCTGATCGAGCATGCGCTGCTCGTGCTCGGAGAGTGGCACGGTACCTCCCCCGGCACTGGAAGTTTGGCAACCACCCCACGGTGTGAGGCGGCGGGTAATCAAGTTGGACGATTACCTGTTTTCATAATACGAGCAGTTTAGGTCTCGGACCACCAACTCCGGGTACGAGTTCCGCCACAAGCGTACGTATTCGTGCCGAAGGGCCCCGATTCGGCTCCATTTGCCTGTGCGGACCAGGAAATTCCCCGGAAACAACTGCCGACACGGACCATTTGTTCACGACGCTCGCAAATGCTCGGACGCGTCCTGACCGATGAAATCTTCGACCGCCGTGAGAAAACGGCCGACCTCGGCGAAGAATGCGTCGGAATCGGAGTCCGTGATCACGATCGACACGCCGGTTTCCACGGCCGCACGCGTAGAGGACCACCCTGCGAAGAACTTCGACCACGCTCCGAACGCGGGCGCTGCGGCGTCCATCAGAACCCACGCGTTTCCGCTTCGCTTGCGCTTCGAGCCGGCACCGGCAGGAGCTGCGGCCAACACTGCCCCGGCACCACGTAGGGCCGCCAGGTAGGCACACCGGAACCGGTCGGCAGGATCGCCCGCCCCAATCGCTTCCTCGAGAAGCGCATCCGCCTTCCGGAGCAGCCCCCACGCCACACCGGACTTTCCCACTCGAGCAGTGCGGTCGCTGGCGTCCCTCGCGCCGAAGGACCGCCTCGCCGACATCGGCAATCGAGAAATTGCGGCATCCGACGGACTCGACAACTCGGCAGGAAGAGTTCGTTGGCACTTCACACGTTCAGGCTTCACACGCTCGGACATCGGGGCACCTCCTGCACCGTGAGGATCCAAGACCAGGTGGGCCGGAGATGCCCGCTTCCCTTCGGGCATCTCCGGATCACCCACATCGAACATCTGTTCGACCTATTCAATATAACTGCACCCACCGACACGCCGTCAAGAGAAGAGGTGAGACCGGTCGACCCGCAGATCGCCTGGACACCACATACGGTCGACCTCGATCGCGCAGAATTCGCGAGTCGACTCCACGAGGCACTGGCCGTGTACGTCACCGCGATGGACTATCCGCGAGGAACCGAGTTCCATCGCGCACCGATGTGGCAGGAGCACGCGAACCGGCCTGGCTGGAAGGCAGTCGGCGCTTTGGCGGTTCCTCAGCAACCGTCACACGAAAATCTGCCGCTGGTGGGGATCGCTTACGGGTATCGCGGGAGCCCGGACCAGTGGTGGCATCAACAGGTACTGCACGGGCTTCGGCGCTCGGGTCGTCCCCAGAGCGAGATCGACGCGATTCTGAGCGACTACTTCGAACTCACCGAACTCCACGTGCATCCGAGCGGACAAGGTCACCGGTTGGGCGAATCGCTCTTGCGTCACCTCCTCGTCGATCGACCCGAACGTAGTGTTCTGTTGTCGACACCCGAGGTGTACGACGAGGACAACCGAGCCTGGCGGCTGTACCGTCGCCTCGGCTTTCGTGACGTGCTCCGCAGATTTCGTTTTGCCGGCGACAACCGGCCGTTCGCAGTCCTCGGCCGTGGACTGCCGCTGTGAGCGCGCTTCTCGACGCCGTCGTCGTCGGCTCCGGACACAACGCGCTCGTATCGGCCGCCTACCTCGCACGCGAGGGTTGGTCGGTCGAGGTTCTGGAGAAGGACACGGTTCTCGGCGGCGCCGTCTCGACCGTCGAGCGATTTCCCGGATACAAGGTGGACCGGGGGTCGTCGGCACACCTCATGATCCGACACAGCGGCATCATCGAGGAACTCGGACTCGGCGCGCACGGACTGCGCTACATCGACTGTGACCCGTGGGCGTTCGCGCCGCCCGCCCCGGGCACCGACGGGCCGGGCATCGTGTTTCACCGCGACCTCGACGCAACCTGCTGGTCCATCGAACGAGCATGCGGGACAAAGGACGCCGACTCCTACCGGCGATTCGTCGCGGTCTGGTCGGAGCGCAGTCGACATGTCATGAAAGCGTTTTCCGCACCGCCCACCGGATCGAACCTGATCGGTGCGTTCGGAGGTCTCGCCACCGCACGCGGCAACAGCGAACTGTCTCGGCAGTTCCTCGCGCCTGGCGACGCACTGCTCGACGAGTATTTCGACAGTGAGGCACTCAAAGCAGCGCTTGCGTGGTTCGGCGCCCAGTCCGGGCCTGCGATGTCGGAACCGGGAACCGCTCCGATGGTCGGCTTCGCGGCCCTCATGCACGTCTTGCCGCCAGGGCGAGCAGTCGGTGGAAGCGGCGCACTGAGTGCTGCGCTGGCCTCCCGGATGGCTGTCGACGGCGCCACCGTCGCGCTCGGTGACGGCGTGACGTCGATCCGCCGAAACTCGAGTCACTGGACCGCCACAACCGAGAGCGGTCGAGAAGTTCACGCTCGCAAGGTAATCGCCGGGTGCCACATCCTGACCACGCTCGATCTCCTGGGCCGAGGGGGCTTCGACCGAACCACGCTCGATCACTGGCGGCGGAAAATCAGGGTCGGCCCCGGCATCGGCGCGGTACTTCGACTGGCGACATCCGCGCTTCCGTCGTACCGCGGCGACGCCACGACACGGGAAAGTACCTCGGGATTGCAATTACTCGTCTCCGATCGCGCACACTTGCGCACTGCACACGGCGCAGCACTGGCGGGGGAACTTCCTCCTCGCCCTGCGGTTCTCGGAATGAGTTTCAGCGGAATCGATCCCACGATCGCCCCGGCCGGGCGGCATCAGGTGACACTGTGGTCGCAGTGGCAGCCGTATCGCCTCAGCGGACATCGCGATTGGGCATCGGTCGCCAAGGCGGAGGCCGACCGGATCGTCGGCGAGATGGAGGCTTTCGCACCCGGGTTCGCCGATTCCGTCCTCGACCGATTCATTCAGACTCCCCGGGACATCGAGTCGGAATTGGGGATGATCGGCGGAAATGTCATGCACGTCGAGATGTCACTCGATCAGATGATGTTGTGGCGACCGCTTCCGGAACTGTCCGGCCATCGTGTTCCGGGAGCAGACGGGTTGTATCTGACCGGAGCATCGACTCATCCCGGTGGCGGTGTGTCCGGAGCCAGCGGTCGCAGTGCGGCTCGAATCGCACTGTCGGACAGCCGCCGGGGCGCGACTCGTCGTTGGATGCGTCGTTCGAGCAGGTCGTGAAGGTCACCCGCCGAACTTCACCCGCCGACACGCCCCCGCCTCGATGACTGGCTACGCCACGGCTGGCACGATGACCACTGTGCAACAGTCCACCGATCCCGCCGCCAAGCCGACCAGTCGGAAACGTTTCCTGACGGTTGCCGCGCTCGCCCTCATGCTTGTTCCCTTGCTTGCCGGGTGCATCCGCGTGCAGGTGTCGATGGGAGTGTCCGCGAACGATCGTGTGACCGGACAGGTGGTAGCTGCCGCTATTCCGGCGAACGAGGCGGACAAGGGTCCGCAGCTGACCCCACCTTCGTCGCTGGAAGACAAGATACGGGTTCAGGAGTACAAGAAGGACGGGTACGTCGGCAGCCAGGCGTTCTTCAGCGACTTGTCCTTCGGTGACGTCGCCCAACTGGGCTCCATGTACGCCGAGGGGTCCGGGTCGTTCCAGATCACCCTCAAGCGATCCGGGGACACCGTCACGCTCGACGGCAAGGCAGACCTGAAGACGGTTCCGACTCAGGGCGCCGACGTCCAGGTCAGCATCGCCTTCCCGGCACGGGTCGGCACGACCAACGGAACACGAGACGGCGATTCCCGGGTGTCGTGGACCTTGCCCGCCGGCGAGGTGTCCACGATGCGCGCCGAGGTCAACTACGCGGACCCAAGCACCCGAAGCTTCGCCGGGTGGGCAGGAATCATGGCCGGGCTGGCGCTCGGTGTCGCGATTGTCGTCGGTGCGATGGCCTGGATGGCGCGCAATCGAGCACCGATCAAGCGCGCGCCGGCCGCGAAAGCACCGGTCATGAAGACGCCTGTCACGAAATCACCTGCCAGCAAGCAAGCTGACAACAAGAATCCGAAAAACACCACGAAATAGCGCCTGACGATTGCCCCCCTCGATTGGTGTCGAGCGGGGCAACCGGAGATCAGACGGCTTGTGCTGTCCCGACCGAAGTGTCGGGAGTGAGACCGAGTCGCTCGAGGACCTCACTGGTGGCGCGTGCAAAGTTCAACGTGATGAAGTGCAGGCACGGAGCGCCTTCGGCGATCAACCGCTCACCCATCTCGGTGGCCAGATCGATGCCGAGTTCGCGGACCGCTGCACGGTTCTCGTCCGGACCGCTTCCGGCCGCGGCGTCGAATCGACGCTCGAGAGCGGGGGGCAACGACGAGCCCGAGAGCTCGAGCATGCGCCGCACCGAGCGCAGCGACGTCACCGGCATGATCTCCGGGATGATCGGCTTGGCGCCCTGTTCTGCGTCGTACGCACTCACCCGGTCACGAAGACGCAGGTAGTCCTCCACGTCGAAGAACATCTGTGTGATCGAGTACTCTGCGCCGGCACGCAACTTCGACACCAGGTACTTCGTGTCGTATGCCAAGTCCGGAGCGCGGTAGTGCCCCTCGGGGAACGATGCGACGCCGACGTGGAAGTCGCCCAGGTCACGGACCATCCGCACGAGTTCCTCGGCGTACTCGACGCCTTCGGGATGCTTCTTCCACTCGCCGAGCGGATCGCCGGGCGGATCGCCGCGCAATACGAGGATGTTGCTGATCCCACGATCGGCGTAGGCACCGACCATGGCGCGAAGCTCTTCGGTGCTGTGTGAGACAGCAGTCAGGTGAGCAACCGGCAGCAGGGTCGTCTCTTCGGCAAGTTCGCCGGTGACACGCACCGTACGATCGCGCGTCGAGCCACCTGCGCCGTAGGTCATCGAGACGAACGCCGGTCCGAGCCGCTCGAAGGTACGCACCGCACGCCACAGGCGCGCTTCGGCGTCCGCGTCACGCGGCGGCGAAAACTCGACCGAGAACGGAATACGGCTACCTGTCGAGGAAGCGATCCGATCGACGATCGACGGTGTTCGGGTGGCCCACCCCTCGCTGGAGCGGCCCCTGACTGGATCGAATGTCACCGGTCAAGCATATGTTTTCCAGCTGCAAACAAGCTCATCGCCCAGTACTGCGTATCCCGAATGTCAGGATCGCGCAGTTCACGGCCCGACCCGCCGTTGATTCCAGCCCCTACTAAGCTGGGCCCCAAGCTCGCTTCCGTGTAACCATCCGGCGCGAGAACATACCGATCTTGGAGGCCACCCTGTCCGCAGGAACCGCGCGCGTTGGACAGAGTTCGACCAACACCGCACCGCATCCGACCTCACTCGAACTGCCAGGTTTGTTCGAAGCAGCGCTCCGCGACTTCTTCGCTTCACGCCGCGAACTCGTCACGAACATCGGCGGTGGATACGAGAAGGCCGTCAGCACCCTCGAGGCCTTCGTCCTGCGCGGAGGAAAGCGCGTCCGACCGTCGTTCGCCTGGACGGGATGGCTCGGCGCCGGAGGCGACCCGAACGGGAAGGACGCAGACGCGGTGATTCGTGCGTGCGCCGCCCTCGAACTGGTGCAGGCCTGCGCGCTCGTCCACGACGACATCATCGACGCATCCACGACCAGGCGCGGCTTCCCGACCGTTCACGTCGAATTCGAGGACCAGCACCGAGACGAGGAGTGGAGCGGCGACTCCGCGCACTTCGGCGAGGCCGTCGCCATTCTTCTCGGCGACCTGGCCTTGGCCTGGGCGGACGACATGATCCGAGAATCCGGGATCAGCCCCGAGGCGGCCGCACGTGTCAGCCCGGTCTGGTCGGCAATGCGCACCGAGGTGCTCGGTGGCCAATTCCTCGACATCAGCAACGAAGCCCGAGGCGACGAGACCGTCGAGGCAGCCATGCGGGTCAACCGCTACAAGACCGCCGCGTACACGATCGAACGCCCACTGCACCTCGGCGCCGCGCTGTTCGGTGCGGACGCCGAGTTGGTCGATGCCTACCGGTCCTTCGGCACGGACATCGGTATCGCCTTCCAACTTCGCGACGACCTGCTCGGTGTCTTCGGAGATCCGTCCGTCACGGGCAAACCGTCGGGCGACGATCTCATCGCCGGTAAGCGAACTGTCCTGTTCGCGATGGCGCTTGCCCGCGCCGACGCCGCAGATCCGGCGGCAGCAGAACTGCTCCGCAACGGAATCGGCACGCAGCTGACCGACACCGAGGTCGACACTCTGCGCCAGGTGATCACCGATCTGGGCGCCGTCACCGACGTCGAAACGCAGATCGACACCCTCGTCGAGGCAGCTGCGAACGCCCTCGACTCGAGCACGGCAACGGCAGAGTCCAAGGCTCGCCTGACCGACATGGCGATCGCGGCCACGAAGCGAAGCTACTGACCGTGGCACACGTGCACCGCACTCGAACCGTCAGCTCGCCGACCGATCGAGTCGTGATCGTCGGCGCGGGACTTGCCGGACTGTCTGCGGGGTTGTATCTGCGTGGCGCCGGCCGCGACGTCACGATTCTCGAGAGCAACAGCTCGGTCGGTGGGCGAGTCGGTGTCTACCAGGGCAATGACTACAGCATCGACAACGGCGCAACGGTGCTCACGATGCCCGAACTCGTCGAAGACGCCCTTGCGGCCGTCGGCGCCGACCCAGCCTCGACAAACCCCAAATTCGTTGTGCACAAGCTCGATCCGACGTACCACGCGCGATTCGCAGACGGCACCGCTCTCGATGTCCACGCCGACCCAGAAGACATGGCTGCCGAAGTCTCCCGTGTCTGCGGGCCGGAAGAAGCGCAGCGATACCGTGCGTTGCGGCGATGGCTGAACCGGATCTTCGACGCGGAATTCGACCGCTTCATGGACGCCGACTTCGATTCTCCCCTCGGACTGGTCAATTCGCGTGACGCACTCAAAGATCTGAGCCGGCTCGTCGCACTGGGAGGATTCGGGAAACTGGGCGGGCAGGTGGATCGCAAGATCCGCGACCCTCGCCTCCGGCGGATCTTCACCTTCCAAGCGCTGTATGCGGGCGTTGCTCCGTCTCGGGCCCTCGCGGTGTACGGGGCGATCGCTCACATGGACACCTCACTCGGCGTCTACTTCCCCGAGGGCGGGATGCGCACGATCGCCGAGTCGATGGCCGACGCCTTCACCGAGGCCGGCGGAATTCTGCATCTCGGCCGCACTGTCGAACGCCTCGAGGTGAGCGGACGGCGCGTGCACACCGTTCACACACGCGACGGCGAGCGCTTCGACTGTGACGCCGCCGTCCTCACTCCCGACATGGCCGTCACGGACTCGCTGTTGCGCCCGCATACGCGATTGCGTCCGCGCCCGGTGCGTACATCGCCGTCCGCTGTCGTGATTCACGGCACTGTTTCCTCCGCGGTCGCCGACGAATGGCCCGCGCAGCGACACCACATGATCGACTTCGGCGAGGCGTGGAAGCGTACCTTCGCCGAGATCACGGCACGCCGCGGCCGCGGGCGACTGATGAGTGATCCGTCACTGCTCGTCACCCGACCGGCACAGACCGATCCGAGCCTGGCCTTCTCGCGAGACGGCCGAATCCGTGAACCGCTGTCAGTCCTCGCGCCGTGTCCGAATCTGGACAGTGCAAGTCTCGACTGGTCGACTCTCGGCCCGCCCTACGTGCGCGAAATCATCCTCACGCTGCAAGAACGTGGCTACACGGGACTGGTCGAAGGGTTCGAGATCGATCACGTCGACACCCCGCAGACCTGGCTCGAGAAGGGCATGGCCGCGGGTAGCCCGTTCGCAGCGGCACACACCTTCACCCAGACGGGGCCGTTCCGACGCAAGAACCTCGCCCGCGGCTTCGACAACGTCGTTCTCGCCGGATCGGGAACCGTTCCGGGGGTGGGAGTACCGACCGTTCTGCTGTCCGGACGGCTCGCCGCCGAACGTATTACCGGTACACGCGAGCGAGCCAGCGCGGTGGGCACTCGTGCGAGCAACTAAACTAGCCCCTCGTAACCGACCATTCATCCACGATTCACCGACTCGGGCGCTGCACGCGCCGATCGACACCGATCTCCTCGGGGGAGGAACCTGCACCGATGACGTCCTCTGCCGCAGCCACTGAAAGACCGTGGCACCTAAGGGCCGCCAATTTCCTTCGGACTCCCGAAGGTCACAGTGCACTGCTCGGTTTCTTCGGCGCAGTCATGATCACTTTCGGCGGATTCGGTGCCGGTAGCGTCCGGCGCCAAGATCCGCTGCTCGAGTCGATGCATCTGTCCTGGCTCCGTTTCGGCCACGGATCGATTCTGTCGGCGGCCATCGTCTGGATCGGTGTCCTGTGCATGATCGCCGCCTGGGTTCGACTGGGCCGCTCGACTCTGCGCGGTGACGTCTCGTTGCGCGGCCTGCGCTACGTCGTCCCGGTCTGGACGTTTCCGCTGCTGTTCGCGGTGCCCATGTTCAGCCGTGACGCCTACTCCTACCTGGCGCAAGGCGCGTTGTTGCGCAACGGCTTCGACCCGTATGCCGTCGGCCCCGTCGTCAATCCGGGAATCCTGCTCGACAACGTCTCCAACGTGTGGACGACGACAACTACCCCGTACGGTCCGGTTCACCTTCTCCTTGCCGACGCCATCGTTCGGCTGACCGGCGAGAACGTCATCGCCGGCACGATGCTGTTGCGGATCACGATGCTGCCCGGACTCGCCCTGATGATGTGGGCCGTTCCCCATCTCGCGACGAAGCTCGGCGGAAACACCTCGATCGCCCTGTGGCTCGCAGTACTCAATCCCCTCGTCCTGATCCACCTGATCGGCGGCGTTCACAACGAGATGCTCATGGTCGGCCTCATGGCCGCAGGCATTGCGCTCGCTCTCGAACGCAAGCACCTCTTCGGGATCGGGCTGATCGCGCTCGCCGTCGCGATCAAGGCAACCGCAGGCGTCGCACTTCCCTTCATAGTCTGGATCTGGATGATCCACGAGCGGGAGGACGCCGCAGCGGCCGGGCGAGAACCGGCGTCACCGATCCGATCGTTCGTCAAGACAGCCGGCGCAGGTTTCGCGGTGTTCGTGGCGGTACTCGGATCCACCTCACTGATCGCCGGAGTCGGCCTCGGCTGGACGACGGCACTCTCCGGTTCGGCAAAGATCATCAACTGGCTCTCGCTGCCCACGATCGTGGCGCACATCGGAACCATGGCAACCTCCTGGTTCGCCGGCGACCATTTCAACGACATCCTCGAAGTCTCCCGGACCATCTCGGCGGTTGTGTTGATCGCGATCATCGCCGTCGTGTGGTGGCGCTACCGCAAGACCGAACGCGACGCCGTCATGGGCATCGTGATCGTGATGGTCGCCATCGTCGTTCTGTCCCCCGCAGCACTCCCCTGGTACTACTCCTGGCCGCTGGCAGTAGCGGCCGGTTTCGCAATGTCGCCGACGACTCTCGCCGTACTGACCGGGCTGTCCACCTGGCTGATGCTGGTGTTCCAGCCGGACGGATCGATCGGCCTGTACACCTTCCCGCACGTGGCTCTGGCCATCGTCGCTGCCGTGATCGCGGCGATGTCCTTGCAGACGGAAGACCCACTGCGACTTCGTGGACGCAAACACGAGAAACCGATCGAAATGACGTCAGCCGCCTCGGCGCCCTCGACGTCAGGATCTGCGTGATCCGCGTGTCATGAACGCACTGCCTGCGTCCTATGAATTCTGCGAGGACGTGACGAGGGAACACGGCCGAACGTACTTTCTGGCCACCCGGTTGTTGCCCGTACCTCGACGCCGCGCAGTTCACGCGCTCTACGCATTTGCTCGCGTCGTCGACGACATCGTGGACGAACCCTCGGGTCCGCATGAACGAGGCACGGTGCTCGCCGACGTCGAACGTGCAGCCGTCAACGCACTCGACAACCCCACTGCGACAGGTGGCTTCCCGTCGACGGTTCCCCTCGACCTGACACGCGTACTCCCGGCCTTCGCGGATGCTGTGAAGACGTTCGACATCCCGCGCGCATATTTCGACGCCTTCTTCGAGTCCATGCGGATGGACGCCCCCGACACGGCGAAGTTTCGACCCGTTTACAACACGATGGACGAACTCAGCGAGTACATGTACGGCTCTGCCGTCGTCATCGGTTTGCAGATGCTCCCGATTCTCGGAGTGAGCGTTCCGCAGCAGGAAGCTGTAGTGCCCGCGTCGAATCTCGGTGAGGCGTTTCAGCTGACCAACTTCATCCGCGACGTCGGTGAAGACCTCGACCGGGGACGTCTGTATCTACCGGCGGGCGAGTTCGCCGCATTCGGGGTCGACATCGAGATGCTCGAGCACGGGCGCAGAACCGGAACGGTGGACGTTCGGGTCAAGCGCGCGCTGGCACACTTCATTGCCGTGACGCGGGGGCGGTATCGGTCTGCCGAATCTGGCATCCCGATGCTCGATCGGCGGGTCCAGCCGTCGATCCGCACGGCTTTCGTGTTGTACGGAGCAATTCTCGACCAGGTCGAGCGCGCCGACTTCCGGATACTGCATCGACGTGTGTCCGTTCCCGGACGCACGCGACTTCGAGTCGCTGCGCCGGGTCTGGTCCGGTCGGCAACCTACGCGGCGAAAAACCGCATGCGGTGAGTTGTCAGAAGGCCGGCAGCTCAGAAAGCCATGGCCTGTGCGCGGCGGATGACCTCACGCGCGAGATCACCATGCAGTGCGTCCACCGGGCGCCCCGGCAGGGAATCGTCGGCCAGGAACAACCAGCGGAGGATTTCGACATCGGTGTAGCCGCCGTCGTGCAGCACCGCCAGCAGACCGGGCAGCCACTTGACGATCTGGCCGTCCTCGCCGAAGAACACTTCGGGGACACCGAGAACGCCATGCCGCTTGACTGCGATGATCTTGTGATCGCGAAGCAACTGGTGAACCTTGCTCACCGGCAACCCGACGTTCTTCGCCACATCCACCAGCTGGAACAGGGAAACCGAAGAATCCAGGACATCATCACAATAAGGAATCGCGCTCACCGCGAGAAGTTTATCCGGTCCGGCGAGCCCGCTGTGTACCGCCCGGTGCAGTGCTCGAAACTGCCGCTCCGCTCAGGTCACAGCGCTCTGTGACGTTCTCGAGACTTCCGCGTCGGTATCGCTGGCTACGATGGACGGGATGCGGCGTATCAGTAACCGGGATTTCGCGGTGGATGTAAATGGGTGCCCTCACTGCGGGAGCCAGTACGCGGTAAACAACCACCCACATGCCGACAGCTACCACCTAGACCGCAAGCAGACAGATCGCAAGCACGGAGGAACAGTCATTACGGAGGTCGAGGGTTGATCGGCGAAATGCTCGAGCGCCGCTATCGAGTGGACGCACCGATCGCGCGCGGCGGTATGTCGACCGTTTATCGAGGCCTCGATACACGGTTGGATCGACCTGTCGCGATCAAGGTGATGGACCCGCAATTCGCCGGCGATCCAGCGTTCCTGACTCGTTTCGAGTTCGAGGCCCGGGCCGTGGCCCGACTCAAGCATCCTGCCCTTGTGGCCGTCTACGACCAAGGCAGCGATCGCAATCACGTGTTCCTCGTGATGGAACTCGTCGACGGTGGAACCTTGCGTGAACTCCTTCGTGAGCGCGGACCGATGCCGCCACACGCAGTCGCTGCAGTCGTGGCACCTGTCCTGGACGCGTTGGCGGTGGCGCATCGAGCGGGACTGGTTCACCGTGACGTCAAACCCGAGAACATCTTGATCTCGGACACCGGCGAAGTGAAGATCGCCGACTTCGGATTGGTGCGTGCAGCTGCGGCAGCAACCACCACCTCCAACAGCGTGATCCTCGGCACCGCGGCCTATCTGTCGCCGGAACAGGTGACGTCAGGAATTGCCGACACTCGAAGCGACGTCTACTCGACCGGCGTGTTGATGTTCGAACTTCTCACCGGTACAACACCGTTCACCGGCGATACGTCACTCTCCATCGCCTACCAACGCATCCACGACGATGTCCCGCGCCCAGGTTCACGTATCCCCGGTGTACCGGCGCAGTTCGATCGTCTGGTTGCCGAAGCCACTCACCGCGAGCCCGCACATCGTTTCGCCGACGCCGGTGAGATGGCAGCTGCACTTCGCAGTGTGAGCGAGCAACTGGAACTTCCGTCATACCGCGTTCCCGCTCCGCGTCGAAGCGCCCAGCACCAGAGCGCGCAAGTTGCCCCGGCCCGGCCACAACCGGCGCCTGCGCCTCCCACGGAGGTACACCCGAACTCTGCTGCGCGCCCGAACCCTGCTGCCACGACGGTATTGGCGTCCGGCGTGGCCCCGGCTGTGGCAGCCACCACGGCGCTCGGCACGGGCTCTCCTCCCCCTGGCGGTATCCAGCACACTCGCGCGGTCACCGCACAAACTGCTCGTCCGGCGACGGTCGACGGCGACTCGGATTTCGACGACGGTTCCGATTTCGGCGACGACCACCCGGGGCACGACGATCCGCATGCTCATTTTGTCGAGGCACGTCGTAAATCGCGACGAGCCACCCTGATCTGGCTGCTCGTCATCGCGGTCCTCGCGCTCGCGTTGGGCTTCGGCGGATGGTGGATGGGCTCGGGCCGCTATACAGCTGTTCCCTCGATCGACGGGCTGACCAAGGACACTGCGGTCACCGCTCTGCAGGACGCCGGGCTCTCCCCCGACGTCCAGGGTCAGTACTCCGACGCCCAACCCATCGACACGGTGATCGGGACAGACCCGGCCTCCGGCTCCAGGGTTACCAAAGGCTCGACCGTCGCGCTGCTGACTTCGCTCGGGCGTCCGACTGTCCCGCCCATTCCGGCCGGCGGCGACGTCTCGGCCCTGGGCGCACAACTCGCCGATCGCACTCTCGTCGCGGTCGACGGCGGGGACACATTCAGCTCCAAGATCCCGATCGGCGGCGTGGCCGCGCTCGACCCGGCACCGGGAACCGAAGTTGCCGTGGGCTCCTCGGTCAAGGTCATCACATCCAAAGGGTCACCGCCCGTGGACATTCCCGATGTGAAGGGCATGTCCGAGAACGCTGCGCGCGCCGCCCTCGACAAGGTAGGCATCTCAGTCAGCACCACCAGAACAACGTTCGACGACGCCGTCGAGGGCGGTAGCGTAATCGGCACCGATCCCGCAGTCGGGTCCTCCGTCAACGCCGGCACCTCCGTGGTTCTGCTCATCTCCGACTCCGTCAAGGTTCCCTCGCTGATCGGCCGCTCCGTCTCCTCAGCACGCGAAGAACTCGGCCGCCTCGGCCTCGAGATCACCGTGCGTCAGCTCACCCAGAACGACAGCTCGGTCATCATCAGCCAGAGCGTCAAGAACGACCTCGTTGCCAAGGGCACCGACATCAGCGTCGTCGCAATTCCCTGACAGTCCGCTTCGGCCTAATCTGAATTCATGGCCACGTGGGAACCCGAGAGCATTGGGATACTCGACTTGCCGTCGGGGAGATCGATTCGGGGTCGAGGACTCCGCAATCCACTTCCTTCCGGACCTCTCCCCACCTTCGGCGTCTATCTGACCGGCAAAGAACCTCCCGACACCGAGTGGGAGTCGGAGTGGGTCCGCTGGCGAGATTTCTGGTTGCCGAGCGATCCCGATGCGCTGCGCAGGGCCTTGCACGAAGTGTGGGTGCGCTCGGAAACCGAAAGAGTCGAGATCGCTTGTGGTGGTGGATACGGCCGCACCGGAACAGCGTTGGCCGCTCTTGCCGTCATGGACGGAGCGCCCAGTAAGGACGCCACCGCGTACGTTCGCGCACGTTACTCACCTCGCGCCGTCGAAATGCCCTGGCAGCGCCGATTCGTCACACGATTCACGCAATAGCGAACGCCCCCACCTGCGCGAGCGGGTGAGGGCGTTTGCCGAAAATCTATGCCGGCGCGAATCAGCTTCGGCGAAGCAGGGTTTCAGCCTCGCAGCATCTCGGCCACGAGGAACGCGAGCTCCAACGACTGTTGAGTGTTCAATCGGGGGTCGCACGCCGTCTCGTAGCGACCGCCGAGATCGAGGTCGGAGATGTCCTGCGCGCCGCCGAGGCACTCGGTGACGTTCTCACCGGTCAGCTCGACGTGGATGCCACCCGGATGCGTGCCGAGACCGTTGTGGACCTCGAAGAATCCCTGAACCTCGTCGACGATGCGGTCGAAGTGGCGCGTCTTGTACCCGGTGGAGGCTTCGTGGGTGTTGCCGTGCATCGGATCGCACTGCCAGATGACCTGGTGACCGGTGGCTTGGACCTTCTCGATGATCGCCGGCAGCAGGTCGCGGACCTTGCCGTTGCCCATGCGCGAGATCAGAGTCAGACGACCCGGCTTGTTGGTGGGGTCGAGACGCTCGACGTATTCCACCGCCATTTCCGGCGTCGTGCTCGGGCCGATCTTGAGGCCGATCGGGTTGGACACCAACTCGGCGAAGGCGATGTGCGCGCCGTCGAGCTGACGAGTGCGGTCACCGATCCAGAGGAAGTGAGCCGACAGGTCGTAGAGCTTGGGGTGATCGCTGTCGTTGTCGAGACGCAGCATCGCGCGCTCGTAGTCGAGAACCAGGGCCTCGTGGCTGGCAAAGATCTGTGCCTGGTGCAGGCTCGGATCGGTGACGCCACACGCGTTCATGAACTGCAGGCCGCGGTCGATCTCGGCTGCCAGTTGCTCGTAGCGTGCGCCCGCGGGAGACGCTGCGACGAATTCGCGGTTCCAATCGTGCACCTTGTGCAGGTCGGCCATGCCGGCGCCGGTGAGTGCGCGAACCAGGTTCATCGCGGCGCTGGCGTTGGCGTATGCACGCACCAGTCGCGAAGGATCGTGGGCGCGGACTGCCTCGTCGGCGACGAGCGAGTTGATCATGTCGCCGCGGTAGGACTTCAGACCCAACGAGTCGATGTCGGCCGAGCGCGGTTTGGCGTACTGGCCGGCGATGCGAGCGACCTTGACGACCGGCATCGAGGAACCGTAGGTGAGCACGACGGCCATCTGCAGCAACGTGCGGATGTTTCCCTTGATGTGCGGCTCGGTGTTGTCCGCGAAGGTCTCGGCGCAGTCACCGCCCTGGAGCAGAAATGCCTCACCACGCGCGACCTGCGCGAGACGCTCTTGCAGCGCCTCGACTTCGCTGGCCACCGTGATGGGAGGCACGCTCTCGAGCACAGTCCGCATGGCGGCCGCCTGGTCAGCGGGCCACGAGGGCTGCTGAGCAGCGGGCTTCGCGAGCGCCTCGTCGAGCTGCTTACGCAGTCCGGCAGGCAGCGGCGGGAGTTCGGGCAAGCGGTCGATCGGCACGTCGACAGTCCAGTTCACCTCTACAGGATATTCGCTCGCTCGTCGGCGCGTCACACAGGCTCTCGATCGCAGCCCAATCGGAACACTTCCCGCGCACCGAAACCTGGGTCAGCGAAGTGACCGTGCAGCCGAAATGGCGTCGAACTTCACGAGGTTGTGCCTGGCGTCGGCAAGTGCGTCGTGTGCGTCGGCGGGCGCCGACGGGAGGGCAGGACTGCCGTTGTCTTCCCAGAACTGTCGGAGTTCGCGGGTGTACCGCGGCATCGACTGCGGTAGTTCGGTCATATCGCCCCACAACTGGCACAGCGCGACGTGGTCGTAGGCGGCGACCCACGCCCAGAGCTCCGGAACCACCATCGGCCGCGGAACGAAGAATTTCAGAAGATCGTCGCGGATCTTCTCGCGTGATTTCCACAGCGGCGACGAAGGCTGCGGCAACTTCGGCAGCACGTTCTTGCGCACCCAACTACCGGCACGGGCGGGATCGAACTCCGTCGAAACCGCGTAATACTCTCGGCCGTCCTCACAGACAACGCCGATGGACACGAGATCGATGGTTCGACCGTCTTCGATGAATTCACAGTCGTAGAAGTAGCGCACGTCCGAAAACTATGCCGCACGCGCCGGCTCTGGAGCCAATGCGCGTGCGGCCGGTGTGGGAAATCTCTAGCTGGCTTGTGCGTCCGGGAGCGAATCCTTGTCGGTCTTCGCGGATTCCTTCGACTCGGCCGAGGCCACGAGATCGACAACCGACTCGCCGCCTTCCGCCGGAACGTCGACGGCAGCTTCGGGTTTCGTGGGCGCCTGGTTCTTGAGGCTTGCCGCGTAGATGTCCACGTACTCCTGGCCGGAGAGTTTCATCAACTTGTACATCACCTCGTCGGTCACAGCGCGCTCGACGAAGCGGTTTCCGCCCATGCCTTCGAAGCGGGAGAAATCGATGGGTTCGCCGACGATCACGGTGACCTTGGCGGGACGCCACATCCGTGAGCCGATCGGATTCATCTTGTCGGTGCCGACCATCGCTACCGGGATCACCTTGACGCCCGATTCAAGTGCGAGGCGCGCCATTCCGGTCTTGCCCTTGTAGAGGCGACCGTCAGGCGAGCGCGTCCCCTCGGGGTAGATACCCAGCAGGCTGCCCGAACCGAGGACCTTGAGACCGGCGTTGAGTGCATCCTGCGCCGCGTCTGCACCGGTTCGGTCGATGGGGACCTGACCGACCGCGGTGAAGAACCACTTCTGGAAAGCGCCCTTCAGACCGGAACCGGTGAAGTACTCACTCTTGGCAAGGAACGTGATGCGGCGGTTGACGCGAAGCGGAAGGTAGAACGAGTCCAGAACCGCCTGGTGATTGCTGGCCAGAATGGCCGCCCCGTCAGTCGGAATGTTCTCGTGACCCTTGACCGTCGGACGCCCGAGCAGCCAGAGAATCGGCCCCAGCAACACATACTTGAAGAGCCAATACCACACGGCGTCCCTCCCATTCACAGCTGAATTTCGCTGAGTACGACCTTACTGCCGACCGGTAACCCCCGCTACACACGCCCCTGCAGGATCGACCCGATCACAGTCCGGCAGACGTGGTTCCAGCGCCGTCGACCCCACCGAGATCCTGAGGCACTACCGATCGGGCCAATGCGGCGGCGCCGACCATGCCCGCAGCTTCGCCCAGCTGAGCGGAACGGATGCGGGCCAGTGGGCGGTGCTTCGCCCCGGTCAACAATGTCGCGTACTGCTCGCGGGCGTCGTCGAGAAACAGTGGGGCAGAACTCGCGACGCCGCCGGCGATCACGACCAGATCGGGATCGTAGACGTCACCGACCATGGCCAGACCCACGGCCAGCCAACGGGTGAACTCGGCGATCGTTGCCAGCGCGAGTGGGTCACCGTCCTGCGCGGCGTTGGCGATCCGGCGACCGGTGAGCGAACCAGGATCCACCGCAACCTCACGCGCCAGGACCGTCGACGCGGCCGGGTCGGCGGCAAGCAGTTCGATTGCCGTGTCGACGAGCGCCGTTCCGCTGCAATAGCGCTCCCAACACCCACGTTTGCCACACGCGCACTGACGCCCGCCCGGAACGACCTGGATGTGGCCCAGTTCGGGGGCGACGCCGTGACTCCCCCGGTACAGCTCACCGTTGATCAGCAGCGCACCACCGATGCCGGTCCCGATTGCCACCATCACGACATTGCGGCCACCTGCGGCCGCGCCGAATCGGTGCTCCGCGAACGCCGCTGCATTGGCGTCGTGTTCGAGAACGACCGGCAAGCCGAGCCGCTTGCTCAAGTCACTTCCGACCGGCGCGTCCACCCATGGCAAGTGCGGAGCGAACCGAACCGAGCTTCGATCGGAGGTGATGAAGCCGGCGACCGCCAACCCCACGGCCGATACCTCGTGCCTGGTGACCAATTCGCGCACGACGCGATCGAGACCGTCTTCGAGTGCCCTGGCCGACTGCGGGGTCGGGGCTTGAATCATCTCGAGCACTTGTCCGTCGACGTCCACGACGGAGGCCCTGATACTCGTCCCGCCGACGTCGATGCCGACCGTCAAGATGTCGTCCATGGTGGAGTCGGAGACCGCTTTCAAGCGGCGCGCGCTCATCGCGACGATTCCCGCGCGAGCGGCGTCCGCTGGAGTGCGCACCCTGAATCGGTGCCTCGTGCGTCGGTGACCATTGTGTCGATTGTGCTCATCTCGGGCCGTTCGCTCTACCCGGGGTACTGAGTCAGTCCTTGACCGTCACGTTGATCGGGACAAATGCCGCCGTGCGAGTTCGCTCCGCACCTGGCGTCGTCGGACCGCCGTCCGGTCCACGATCGGGACCTGACGGCCCCCCGAGAAACTCGTCGAGAATCTCACGAAGCAACGCAAGGAATGCTGCTGCTTGACCCGCGAGGAATGCCAACAGTTCGTGGTGCTCACCGCGAACCAGTGCGGCGAGGGCGCACACCGGGCACCAGCTGCAGCCGGTGAACACCGGCTGCGTGTCCGTGGACGCCGAGTCACTCGCAACGTCTGCCGTCGCTGCTGCGGCCTTCTGCAGCACCGGTTCCAGGCGCGTCAGAACGGTTTCCGCCAGCGCGCGAAACTCCGCGACGAGGCGCTCGTGCTCTTCGCTCATACCGGCCACACCGCGGGATCCGGGCTGAACCGGATGATCAGGTAACTGCCGTCCAACTCCGCCCCGTTCACGACACAACGACGCAGCACCGACGCCAAACGAACTCTGCGTCGTACGCCGTCTGCTCCCACCAGCACATCGTCCTCCACCCGGCCCAACGACAACGACGACGGATCCACGAGCGGAAGGTACATCCGCATCACGTACACCGAATCGACTCCGGTCCCGGACTCCAACGACACCACGATGTTGTCCGCGGTACCGACGGTGCCCGAATCCGTGCCCGCTCCACCCTCGAACGTGGCCGCGATCTCGCCCAGAGCGGCCAACCCTACCGGTTCGGCGCAAGCGCGTTCGACCGTTGTGACGGACATTCCATCGGTTGATCCACGCAGTTCGTCCACGACGAGTGCCTGAGCCGCCCGGATCGACGCGAGCCACTGCGCCGCCGGTGAATCGTCGACACCCTTCCCGGCGGACGAGTTGAACTGCGGGACAAGGTTGTTGACCACAATCCCGTCAACTCGCAACCCGGCCAGAGCCAGCCCGGACAACGTCCGACGAGTCGCCGCGACCGACACGCCGTCGGCCGACGTCACCACACGCACGCCGGTGTTCTCCCGATCCGAGAGGTGAACCGCGATCCGATCCACCGACGCGAGCACGCGTTCGACGACGGACACGAGCAGGAGCAGCCGCATGTCCGTACCTGTCACAGCGACCATCCGCCTGTGCCGCGGCCACAATCGCTCGAGATACTCCGACACCATCGACGGCGAGCCGAGTATCCGCAGCGCTTCGGCGGCGGCCGGACAGTCCACGATCACGAGGTCGTAGTCGCCGCTGTCCGAGAGGTCGACGATCTCGGCGAGCCCGAGCATGTCTTGGATGCCCAGGGATCCCGTCAACTCTTCCGGTTCCAAGCCCTCGAACGACGAACCGTGTTCGTGATCTCCCGCTCCGAAAGTTCCTGCAGCGTCGATCAACCCCGACAATCCTCGGAACTTGTCCTCGAGGAGCGCTGACGTGTCGAGTTGCCGGACGTCGAGACGCTCGGTGAGAGATGTGGTCGTTCGCGGATTCGGCACGCCCAGGACGTCTGCAAGAGAACCTGCCTGATCGATCGACACGAGCAGCACTCTCGCCCCATCGGTCGCAGCCGACACAGCAGTCGCTGCGGCAAGCGTCGTCGTGCCTACTCCGCCTTTACCGACGAACAGTTGGACGCGCGATCGTTGCTCCGGCACTCAGCCCTCGACTCGCTTCTTCAGTTCCTTCAGAGCTGTGTCGGTGATGATCTTCTCGGCCTTGCGCTTGAACAGTCCGATCATCGGAATCGTCAGGTCGACCGTCAACTCGTAGGTGACCGACGTGGTGCCGTTCGGGCCGGGCTCGAGTGTGTACGAACCGAATTGGGACTTCTGAATCTCGCCCGAGATCAGCTCCCAACTCACCGCCATACCGTCCGGTGCCCACGAATACTGCAGTTCGTAGGTGTCCTTCACCATCCCCGCGTCGAGGACGAAACGTACTCGGTCCGCGCGGCCGCCCTGTCCCGGCGCCGTCACCTCGACGGACTTCGCCGCGGCCACCCACTCGGGGTACCGCTCGAAATCGGCGATGACGTCCATCACGGCGTCGGCAGGAGCGTCGATGCTGATCAACCCCTTGGTCTTCTCGGCCATACGACTGCGCTACCTTCCTTCGTCAAAAGTCCAGAACCTGCACAACGTGCAGTGCTTCGATTATCAGTCCGGTGCTACTCCGGCGGCACGTCCCGCTTCGAGTTCGCGCTTGAGCTGGAACGACATGACCTTGCCATCGACCCGACGATTGCGGTTCATCCCGGCGAGGTCGAGGGTCGCCAGATCGGACGGCGATACGCCGACCGGCTCACAGTGCAGGAAGTAGTGCGCGATCGTCCCGTCCATGACCGGTTCGAGCCACACCTCCATGGTGCCGACCAGCTGACCGGACACTCCCCAACGGAATCCTGCGGGACCGCGATCTTCCCGGACTTCGAGCTCGAGATCACTGAACCAGCGACGCCACTGCGCGCGCGAGGACAACAGTTCGGCGACCCGCTCGGGCGGGGCGGCGATGAAAGTCTGGTCTGCGACCTGAATGCTGCTCACCGAAGTAGCTTCACATATCGCGTCCGCGAAGCGTCGAGGGGTGTCGCAACACTACATACCGGACAGACTGTAAGCCTGGCCACAACTGCGTCGGACATGCGACTACAGTAGGAGACGAAAACCCTACTCGTCAGTATTTCGCAGTGTCGGAGGTATTTCGTGCCTGAGTTCAGCGCACCCCAGACGTTCACCATTCCCGAGGATGCCTCCGCGGTCGACTCGGTCTTCGCCTTCGCGAAGACGAAGCCGGCGGCGGTTGTCTACAAGCGCAAAGTCGGAAATGCATGGGTCGATGTCACTGCAGGCGATTTCGCTGCTCAGGTGACTGCCGTCGCCAAGGGCCTGATCGCGATCGGAGTCGAGCAGGGCGATCGCGTCGGCCTCATGTCGGCGACTCGCTTCGAATGGCCGCTCGTCGACTACGCCATCTGGGCGGCCGGCGGCGTGACGGTTCCGATCTACGAAACCTCCGCAGCCGAGCAGGTTCGCTGGATTCTCGAGGACTCCGAAGCAATCGACCTCATCGTCGAGAACGACGCACATGCCGCGACCGTGAAGGACGTCGCTGCAGCCGCCCCCGCGCTGCGCACGGTCTACCAGATCGATGCCGCGGCAGGCGCTAAAGGTGTTGTCGAGGAATTGACCGCACTGGGCGCCGACATCTCCGACGAGGACGTCCACGCCCGTGTCGCTGCACTGAAGGCATCCGATCCCGCGACCCTGATCTACACGTCGGGCACCACAGGCCGACCCAAGGGCTGCCAGCTGACGCACTCCAACCTGATTGCCGAGTCGAAGGGCATCCTCGACTCCAACCTCGGCACGCTGCTCAAGACTCCTGGCGTCCGCACGCTGATGTTCTTGCCGCTCGCGCACGTTCTCGCTCGCGCAGTCAGCATCGCGTCGTTCGACGCCGGTGCAGCGCTGGGGCACACGAGTGACATCCCGAACCTCGTTCCGACGTTCGGCGAGTTCAAGCCCGACTTCATCCTCTCGGTGCCGCGCGTGTTCGAGAAGGTCTACAACAGCGCACGCGCCAAGGCGCACGGCGACGGCAAGGGAAAGATCTTCGACGCGGCCGCAGACACCGCCGTCGCGTGGAGCGAGGCGCAGGACAAGGGCGGCGCCGGCATCGTTCTCAAGGCCAAGCACGCTCTCTTCGACAAGCTCGTGTACTCGAAGCTGCGCGCAGCGCTCGGCGGGCAGTGCCAGCTGGCCATTTCCGGTGGTGCACCTCTGGGCGCTCGACTCGGCCACTTCTTCCGCGGTATCGGTGTCACGATCTACGAGGGCTACGGACTGACCGAGACCACCGCAGCGTTCGCCGTCAACACCATCGGCGCACAGAAGGTCGGCTCTGTCGGAAAGCCGTTGGCCGGCAACTCCGTTCGTATCGCAGAAGACGGCGAAATCCTCCTCTCGGGACCGGTGGTCTTCACCGGCTACTGGCGCAACGAGAAGGCGACCGCCGAGTCGATCGAGAACGGCTGGTTCCACACCGGCGACCTCGGCACCGTCGACAAGGACGGCTACATCACCATCACCGGCCGCAAGAAGGAAATCATCGTCACGGCAGGCGGCAAGAACGTCTCCCCCGCTCAGCTCGAGGATTCCCTTCGCGCGCACCCGCTGATCAGCCAGGCCATCGTGGTCGGCGACCAGAAGCCTTTCATCGGCGCCCTCATCACCATCGACGCCGAAGCTCTTCCCGCCTGGAACGAGCGCAACAACAAGGCCGCAGGAACCACAGCGGCCGACCTGGTTTCGGACGGCGAACTGGTCGGCGAAATCCAGGACGCCATCGACGAGGCCAACAAGCTCGTCTCACACGCCGAGGCGATCAAGAAGTTCCGCATTCTTCCGGTCGACTTCTCCGAGGACACAGGCGAACTCACGCCCACGATGAAGCTCAAGCGCAACGTCGTGCACGAGAGCTTTGCCGCCGATATCGAAAAGATCTACGCCAAGTAGGTTTTCGGCAAGCAGCTTCTCGCAGCAACGAACGGCCCGCACCGAATTCGGTGCGGGCCGTTCGCGTTCGAGTCCCGTTTGCTCAGCCGAGGAGATTACGCAGTTTCGAAGCGAGCGTGTCCCACTTCCAGTCTTCGGCAACCCATGCCCGGCCGGCTGCTCCCATCGCGGCCGCGCGATCACGATCGGACAGCACCTCGATCACGGATTCGGCGACGTCGCGAACAGAGGTGCCGTCGACCACGAGCCCGGTCTTGTTCTGCTGCACCGTTTCCGGAGCGCCACCACTGCGCCCGGCGATGACCGGCACACCGGTAGCCGAGGCCTCGAGGTAGACGATTCCCAGTCCTTCGACGTCCAATCCGGCGCCTCGGGTACGGCACGGCATGGCGAACACGTCGGCGATCGTGTGGTGCGCCGCCAACTCTGCGGCGGGCACCGTGCCCGTGAAGACGACGTGATCGTCCATCCCGGTCTTACGCGCCAATTGGCGGAGATGGTCCTCGTACGGCCCACCTCCGACGATCACCAGTACCGCCCCGTCAATGCTCTTGCGTACGGTCGGCAGCGCCTTGATGAGCATGTCCTGCCCCTTGCGTGGCACGAGCCGCGACAGGCACAGGATCGTGGGCCGCTCGCCCAGCCCGTATCGCTTACGCAGTTCCGCGCGGGCGACCGAGTCCGGGTGGAACACTGACGTGTCCACTCCGGAAGGAAGGTGCTCGAGCGCCGCTTGCGGGCCGAAGGCCGCCGAGAACCGCCCACGGGTGTATTTGCTGACGAACGTCACCGCATCGGTGTGGTCACCGATCACACGCAACGACTGCCGCGCACCGGGAATCATCGACCATCCGACCTCGTGGCCGTGAGTACTCGCGATCACTCGGCTCGCTCCGGCACGTCGAACAACCGGCGCCAACAACGCCAACGGCGCTGCCGCACCGAACCAGACCGACTCGCAGTCGTGCTTCTTGACCAACTTCGCGGCTCGACGAGCGACAAAAGGCGACGGCAGCATCAGCGTCGTCGGGTGCCGAACGACCTCGAAAGGCTGTGCCGCATCGAACTTCTTGTGCGAGTCGCCCCGCCACCGCGGTGCGTACACCACCAACTTGTCCGGCGGCAGATGCCCGGCGAACGTGTGGAGATAGGACTGGATACCTCCGGGGCGAGGAGGAAAATCGTTGGTCACCAAGAGGGTCCGGCGCATCCGTCCACCGTAGGGCACTCGGTGCTTCAAACGTGCGAAGGGCACCTCGCCGCTGCAATCGACCCAGCCGCGAACCGCTCAGCCCAGATGGCTGTTGGTCCAGTCGACCCATCCGGCTCGCAGTTCCTCGGTTCCGACGCCAACGACCGCTCGGATCCGCGAATCGAGGTCTTCGGCAGTCATCTTTCCGGAGGCGAGAGCGCGAAAGAGGTCGGTCAGCTTTGCTTCTCCGAATCGATCGGCGATATACGCGTTGATCGACCACGCCGATTCGTACGCCAGTGAACTCACGACCGGTACACCGCTGAACTGCGTGTCGTCCGGAAACTCGGTCGGAGTATCGCCGGAGCGTACCGCTGCCGCCAGAGTCGGCGCGATCTCACCCCAGGCCCGCGAGGATCCACGGTTTCCCGCGTATTCGGCAAACCCTTCCAATACCCACATCGGCGACCCGTCACGGGTTTTCGATCGGGCGGCTATGTGCATCAGTTCGTGGCGCAACACAGTTCGCCTGGTGATGTCGGTCAACCTCGAAGCCGCGGCAGGCGAGAAGACCACCCGCTGGCCGCTCACGTCGGAAGACCCGTCCGCCGTCGCATCCGCGACCGACACTGCGGCAATCGAAGCGCCGTCGTGATGGGAGCCGACCAGTGCGGTGAATTCCTCAGCGGACCCCGCCACCATGAGCACCGCGCGCTCGGACCACCACGGCCCCCACAACTGCGTCGTGTTCTCGATGGCTGAGTCCACATCGGCAGCCAAAGCGTCGACGAACGCCTGCTGACCCGGGTGGCCGATCACCAGCGCGTTACCCGCAGAATTCTCGGCGACGGCAAGCGGGCCGAAGTCCCAGGGGCCGTTCCAGGATTCGCCCGCCGTTCGGGCGCCGTCCAGTCCGACGATCGACCCGTCCGCAAGAACCGACCACTGATCGCCGCGTTTCGCGAGTGTCATGGACACTGCCTTGCGCGTGGGCAATGCGTCGACGCCGTCGAGGGCGTACCGCAACAGAACTTGCGCATTCCATACTTCGACGTCTCCGCCCGGCGCACCGGTTCGCGGCGCCGGAGTCAGGCCGCCGCTGGGAATCTCGTATCCCCAGTCGGAGAATTCGAGCGCTCCCGCTGCAGTGGCTCGTCGAACTTCCGCCTCGAGCACACCGGGTGCGGCGGAACTGTCGACGAACTTCGCCAGCCCCGACGGATCGTCGGACATCTGAGCCGCGGCCCATGCATCGAGAAAGCTCTGGACTTGAGCGCTGCGTTCCGCGTCCTGTTCGGCGGCGGCGTTTTCGTCGGAATCGGACCTGTTCGTCAGGAAGATCGTCAGGCCCAGAACGAGCACCACGGCTACACCGAGCGCCACGAGGGCCGGATACTCCCAACGGCGTGGTCGATCTGCGCCGACGTCGGGCGTCGTCATCGGTTCAGTCGGCACGGTGCCGAGTGTAGGAGAACTCGACTCGACGCTTCACGGCGGCTGGCCACACGCCACTCAGGCGCAGCAAGCCGTCAGTAACGACGCGCAGTGGAGAACTCCATGCCTGCCATCGACTGGACCTTCACCGGTACGCCGAACGTCGACGCATGCAGAATGTTTCCGTCGCCGGCGTAGATGCCGACATGCGAGTTGTCGCTGTAGAACGTCACGACGTCGCCGGGCTGTAGTTGGTCCCTCGACACCGGTACACCGCCCTGCGCCTGCGCTTGGCTCGATCGCGGCAGAGTCTTTCCGATCTGCTTGTAGGCCCACACCACCAGACCTGAGCAGTCGAACTCGTTCGGGCCGGTCGCGCCCCAGACGTACGGGTCACCGATCCGCGTGAGGCCTGCCTGCAGAGCAGCAGCACCCGAGCCAGGGGTCAAGTTAGCCAGAATTTTGCTGAGATCGACATCCGGCGGGAAAGGCGTACCGCTCAGTTGGTTACGTTCGTCGTCGGTGAGATTCTGGAAGGCTTTGGTCACGTCGGCGATCTGCGTCTGCAGTTCACTCTGCTTGCGCTGCAAATCGTCACTGAGTGCGCGGGCTTGATCGGCGGCGGTTCGCGCTTCTTCGGCCGATCGCTTCGATGCTTCCGAGGCGGCACGCGCATCGGCAGTGGCTTGGTTGAACTGAGAGACCTGTACTGCCGCGTCGTTGGAAATCACGTCGAGCGCAGACATCTGGTCGAGCAACTGCTGCGGCGAGTCGCTCACCATCAACGCAAAGAGGCGATTGGTTCGCGCACCCTGGTAATTCGCTGTGGCAATACGGTTTACCGCCGGAGCGAACTCGGCGACGCGCGCCGAAGCCGCGTCGAGAAGACCCTGATCGGCTGCCGATCGCACGTCCGCATCATTCGCGACTGCCAGCTTCGCGTCGAGGTCGATCTGCGCGTTGTGCAGCGCTTCGTTGGTCTGCTCGGAAACCCGGGAGAGTTCACCGAGCTTGTCGAGCGCCTCGGTGGGGTTGGTGATGACGGGGTCGGCACCGGCCTGCATCGAAGGCCCTGCAACGAGTCCGAACGCCAGCACTCCCACTGTCAATGCGGCCCGTACTCGACTGTTGTTTTTCGATGAAACCACGGAATGCAACTCTCCGTCTCGGTGAAGCGACGCCGACCGGGGCCGGTCGACGATCTGTTAGCTGGCTGTCAACTATCCACAGTACCTGTCTCGGCCGCGCAATGTCTCGATAAGGTTACGGAACGGCATACGTTTGTGTCTACTCGCCGGTAGGCGTGTCGGGGTGAAGTACCGGGCGAATTGTCGCGAAACGAAAATGTGGGCCCCGAATCGAAGATTCGAGGCCCACATTCGAAGATCCGGAGCTCCCCCGAGCTCCGCCGCATCACAGCGGCGGATCGTTCCGACTGCCTACCGGAGACAGCCGTCGAGCGTGTTCAGAAATCAGTAACGGCGAGCGCCGTCGTACGGCATCGAGGACACCGGAGCGAGCTTCACGGGCTGACCAGCGGTCGACGCGTGGATGACATTGCCGTTACCGGCGTAGATGCCCGAATGCGATCCGCCGTAGAAGGAGATCACGTCGCCGACCTGAAGATCGGACTGTGCGACGGCAACGCCGGCTGCAGCCTGGTCGTAGCTCGTGCGAGGCAGGTTGAGACCGGCCTGCTTGTATGCCCACTGAACGAGACCGGAGCAGTCGAATGCGTCCGGGCCGGCTGCGCCGTACACGTACGGGGAGCCCAGCTTGCTCTCTGCGGCGCGAACTGCCTGCTCACCAACACTGGAGATGGGAGCGGCCGGTGCAGCCGGTGCGATGTCGGTGATGCCCGGAATGACCGGCAACTGAGGAATAGAAACGCCCGGAACCTCGAACGTGCCGACGCCGGGGATGGTGATGGGGTCTGCCGAGGCAGGTGCAGCGGTTGCAGCGAATGCTCCGACTGCGAGCGCGCCGGCTACTGCCAACTGCGCTGAACGCTTGAAACTCTGTGACGCCACTTAAGGGGTGCTCCATTTCTTCCATTCATCCGCCGACCGAGTTAGCTGACGGGTTCGGGCTGGGAAGATCAGCCCTACCCGCGTGGTCTGCAGCGATCCTGCGTGCTGCACCCCAGGCGGGATTCACCCCAGTGGAAACTTGGGTTCCCGGTTCGGGTTCCTCGCGGAGATCCCGATTAGGCGGTTCCTGACGATGCCGGTCCTGTTTGGTCCGGCAAGACTTCGTTAGGTCTCAGGAAGGTTACGAAATGATCGCGACGATGTCGACCGCTTCGTGACAATCGCGCCCGATTCGCCGGAAATCGCGGTGCCGCGCCCGCGATACGCCCGGCGGGTCACGGGGAGATAACAACAGGTCGGTTCGGCGACCCACTCCAGGCCGTCAAACCCGCGCCCGCTACCCACTGCCAAGGCTCACCAAACCCGACAATCCGATCTTCCATGCAGTTCAACGATGATTACTTGAAACTAGAACTTGTTCCGATCACGGACGCGGTTTCAGCCGTCGACAGACGCACCGAAGACCCCCTCGACTCGCCCTACTCACAAGTAGGCGCGCGTCCACATTCGCGAGTTCCCACCGCAAGTGTGATCCTCGTCTCTCCTACTTTTGTCGGGCGTTCATCGACCGATTTCGCAACGGAAGTCCGTGCGGGTCGGATTCCGTGTCTGCACTCTCGAATTCGTGTCGGGGGGTACTTCTACTGTCTGCGGTGTGAGTCCCGCCTCGGCCCGAGAATTTCCGTCTCCGCCCCCGTTCTCCGACGGGGAGAAGTTCGACGTCGGGCGGCAACTGAGCTTCGACGAACTGGACACACCGCTGAGCGAGACAACATTTGTCGTCGTCGACCTCGAGACCACAGGGGGCAGCGCCGACCAGGACTCCATCACCGAGATCGGCGCCGTCAAGATCCGCGGCGGCGAGGTACTGGGCGAAATGGCAACACTCGTCGACCCCGGCCGGTCGATTCCGCCGTACATAGTCGAACTGACCGGAATCACCACAGCCATGCTGATCGGTGCACCTCCCATCGAACGTGTCCTGCCTGCTTTTCTCGAGTTCGCCGAGGGCGCGGTGCTGGTGGCACACAACGCGCCGTTCGACATCGGTTTCCTCAAAGCAGCGGCGTCACGCAGCGCGCGCCCGTGGCCTGCGTTCCGTGTCCTGTGCACCGTCAAACTCGCCCGGCGCGTACTCACACGCGACGAAGCACCTTCGGTGAAGCTCTCCGCACTCGCCCATCTCTTCCAAGTGACCACCCAGCCGACGCACCGGGCTCTCGACGACGCGCGTGCGACCGTCGACGTCCTCCACGGACTGATCGACAGGGTCGGAAACCAGGGTGTCCACAGTTACAGCGAACTAGTCGACTACCTGCCCAACATTTCCTCGCATCAACGGGCCAAACGGTCCTTCGCCGCAAACCTGCCGCGAAGCCCCGGTGTCTACCTTTTCCGCGGTCCTTCCGACGAAGCCCTCTACATAGGAACTGCTACCGACCTTCGACGCCGCGTCCGCAACTACTTCACCGGTTCGGAGACCCGCGGCCGGATGAAGGAAATGGTCGCGCTGGCCACCCGCGTGGACCATGTCGAGTGCGCGCACGCTCTCGAAGCCGGGGTGCGTGAACTACGACTGCTGAGCGCGCATGCGCCGCCGTACAACCGTCGCTCCAAGTTTCCCAAGCGAGGTTGGTGGATCACCCTCACCGACGAGGCGTTTCCGAGACTGTCCGTGGTTCGCACGCCCACGGCCGATTCGATCGGCCCGTTCACCTCTCGCGCCGACGCAGTCGACGTCGCCGACACCGTCGCAGAGTTCAGTCGTCTGCGCACGTGTACCAAGCGTCTCGGACGCGGCGCCGTTCACGGCCCTGACTGCCCCGCTCGCGAACTGGGGGCGTGTCCAGCCTCCTGGACCCCGGAAATCAACGCAGAGGACTACGCGGCCGCCCCTGAGGCCGTGCGTGGGTTCTTCCGAGGAACCAACGACACTCCCCTCCAACAGATGCAGGCCCGGATCGACGAGCTGTCCGCACACGCGTTGTTCGAGAATGCTGCGCGTCTGCGTGACCGAACGGTCGCAGTCGCCACCGCAGTGCGGCGCACTCAGCGACTCGCTGCAGTCGCGGCGATCGAACAACTCGTTCTCGCCCGCCCCACCGGAGACGGCGGCTGGGAGCTGTCGTTGATCCGGTCCGGGCGTCTCGCGTCCGCCGGGCTCGCCAGACGTGGGACTCACCCGATGCCCGTCGTCGACGCCATCACCGCGGCGGCCGAAACCGTCCTACCGGACGACGCCCCGTTCCGCGGCGCGTCACCCGAAGAACTGGGACTGATCGCAAGGTGGCTCTCGTCGGACGGTGTCCGAATCGTGTCGGCGACATCCGGATACGTCGAACCTGTGAGCGGCGCCGGCAAGTGGGAAGCCTGGTGCCGACTCGCCCGAGCCGGAACCGAATCCGAACATCGATGACGTAACGGCGGGGCGGCACCCCTAAGCTCGATCGAAACCACCGGGTCATCACAACCCGCAGGGAAATCGAGGAGAGAAATGATCAACGCCATCGTCATGATTCACGCCGAGTCCGCTCGGATCCCGGAAACCGCGCAGGCCGTCGCCGACCTGTCCGGAGTGACCGAGGTCTACTCGTGCGCAGGTGACGTCGATTTGATCGCCATCGTGAAAGTGCGTGACCACGCCCAGATCGCCGACGTGGTCACCGGAGGAATCAACAAGGTGCCCGGCGTTCTCCGAACCGCCACACACATTGCGTTCCAGTCATTCTCCAGCGCAGACGTCGAGGCCGGTTTCTCGCTGGGTGAATAGCCCCTCGATCAGGCTTGGTCGGCCAGCTCGGCGGTGAGCGCCGCCCACTTGTGAAGCAGTTCAGCGCCCGCGCCGCTGTCGATCGCGGCAGCGGCTGCAGTCATCCCGGCAGAGATCGCACTCTCGAGATCGTCGCCGACACCGTTGAATGCCGCGATGGCTGCTCCCGCGTTCAGCAGGACCGCGTCCCGGACCGGCCCCTTCTGCCCGGAAAGCAGCGTTCTGGCGACGGTGGCGTTGATTTCGGCGTCGCCTCCACGCAACTCTTCGAGAGGAACGCGGTCGATTCCGAGGTCACGCGGATCCAGCGTGACAGTTCGCACACTTCCACCCCCGACGATGTGAACTGTCGACGTCGTCGATGTGGTCAGTTCGTCCAGTCCGTCGTCTCCCCGTACCACCAACGCCGAATTGCCGCGCTGCGCAAGGACTCCCGCGACGACCGAGATCAGTTTCGGAAATGCGCACCCGATCAGCCCGGCACGCGGACGAGCCGGATTGGTCAGTGGACCGAGCACGTTGAATGCCGTCGGAATGCCGATTTCCTTGCGAGGCACCGCCGCAAAGCGCAGTGCGGGATGGAAGACCGGCGCGAAACAAAAGCCGATGCCGACCTCTTCGACGCACCTCGCAACCTGCTCCGGCCCGAGGTTGATGCGAACGCCGAGCGCCTCGAGCACGTCGGCGCCACCGCTCTTGGACGAAGCAGCGCGGTTGCCGTGCTTGACAACTCGCACACCGGACGCGGCAACCACGATCGAGGCCATCGTCGAGATGTTCACCGTGTTGGAGCGGTCACCACCCGTGCCGACGATGTCGACGACGTCGGAATCGACCGGCACGCGCCTGGAGTGTTCGAGCATCGCGGCGGCGAGCCCTTCCAACTCCGCGGGGGTTTCGCCCTTCATCTTCAGACCGACCCCGAAAGCAGCGATCTGAGCGGAGGTGGCGTTGTCCGACATGATCTCGCCCATCGCCCAGCGACTGTCGGCTTCCGACAAGTCACTGCCGTCCGTGAGCAAACCGAGAATCAACGGCCAGGACCGCACCACTGCACTCGAATCGACGTTCACGGCGTTGGATGCGTCGGTGCCGGCCATAGTGCCTTGGTCCCCTGTCGTTCAAGTGGGCTGGATTTCGAGCTGTCGTTTCGCGCTGCCATTTTGTGCTGCCGATGACCCTCGCAGCCTAGTCAGTGAGGTAAGGAGGAAACCGAATAGGGCCGCTCAGGACTTTCTGCGACCGCGTTTGGGCGGCGCCTCCGCAAGTATCGGGGGCTGGAGCGCGTCCCACCCGGCGACCGAACCACCGAGTCGCTGCGCCAGACCGGCCATTCGTGACCGCTCCTG
This sequence comes from Rhodococcus sp. RCBS9, assembly GCF_029457415.1. Lineage (NCBI taxonomy): Bacteria > Bacillati > Actinomycetota > Actinomycetes > Mycobacteriales > Nocardiaceae > Rhodococcus > Rhodococcus sp. RCBS9. The sequence continues at coordinate 6,338,954 of NZ_CP120422.1, forward strand.
GGAGCAATGCAGGGCGTCAAGCACCTGGACACGCTCGAAGACGACGCGAACCGAATTCTCGACCACCGGAGTCACGTCCTCGGGCCGACCCACGCCTCGCACATATCCGTCCTGGGCGACGATGCTCTCGGCATCGGCTACCGAGCCCTCCGGGAGGTCGAGATGATGCCGCAGAACCACTTCGGACTCCGCCCTGAACTCCGGCTCGGTGGAGGCGGCACGTTCGAGAGCCGTCGAGCTCGCCTCGGCGTCGTCGAAGCCTTCGGCAACGACGACCAGATCCGACCGCCCTGCATCGAGCGGTGTCGGAATCTTCGTGCCGAAAATTCTCAGGAACCACGGTCTACTCTTGTGTGTAGCTGCCATCGCGCCAGCATATTCCGACCACGCCACCAGCGCGTTCGCCGCCCGATCCCGCGAACTCGAGCCGAGCGACGCGCCGATGGTGGACCCGAGTGGTCGTCTCTTACGACGAAGCGTCATACTTCTGTCTGTGACGAGCGCAGTAGGGACTTCAGGATCGGCAATCACCCAACGCGTGCACTCGCTGAACCGGCCGAATATGGTCAGCGTTGGCACCATCGTGTGGTTGTCAAGTGAGCTCATGTTCTTCGCAGGGCTCTTTGCCATGTACTTCGTGGCACGAGCTCAGGCGAACGGAAATTGGCCGCCGGAGCCAACCGAATTGAACCTTTATCTGGCCGTGCCGGTGACCTTGGTGCTTATCGCATCTTCGTTCACCTGCCAGATGGGTGTCTTCGCGGCTGAGCGTGGCGACGTCTTCGGACTTCGTCGCTGGTACACCATCACCTTGGTCATGGGGGCGTTCTTCGTCGCCGGCCAGGGTTACGAGTACTACCACCTCGTGCACGAGGGCACCACGATTTCGAGCAGCGTGTACGGCTCGGTGTTCTACATGACCACCGGCTTCCACGGTCTGCACGTCATCGGCGGTCTCATCGCCTTCGTCTTCTTGATCGCACGTACCCGGGTCAGCAAGTTCACGCCCGCCCAGGCCACCGCCGCGATCGTTGTTTCGTACTACTGGCACTTTGTCGACATCGTGTGGATCGCGCTGTTTGCCACGATTTATTTCATCCGTTAATCAGCTGTACGCCCCAGGCAGCCCCTGACGTCCAGTTCCGTCCCGACATACCAAAGGGATACAGATGAGTTCATCCCCCCCTCCCGCATCCGATAACTCAGCGAATGCCGCGAAGTCGCGTCGCCAGCGGAAAATCCGCCGGCGCGTCACTGGCGCGCTCGTATTGATGATGGGATTGATCAGCGCAGGTTTCCTCGCTTCGGCGTTGACACCAGCTCCGCAGGTTGCGACCGCCAGTGACGATTCAGCAGCCCTGATTCGTGAAGGCAAGCAGCTGTACGACACGTCATGCATCACGTGCCACGGCGCGAACTTGCAGGGCGTGCAGGACCGCGGTCCCAGCCTCATCGGCGTCGGCGAAGCAGCCGTGTACTTCCAGGTCTCCTCTGGTCGTATGCCGGCAGCTCGCAACGAGGCCCAGGCTGCACGCAAGGACCCCAAGTTCGATGCTGCGCAGACCGACGCCCTCGGCGCTTTCATCCAGGCCAACGGCGGCGGCCCGACGCTCATCCGCGACGAGAACGGCGAAATCGCCCAGTCCTCGCTGCGCGGTGGCGACGTCGGACGCGGCAGTGAGCTCTTCCGGCTCAACTGCGCGTCGTGCCACAACTTCACCGGCCGCGGTGGCGCACTGTCCTCGGGCAAGTACGCCCCGGTCCTGGATCCGGCCAGCGAGCAGCAGATCTACGCTGCCATGGTTACCGGTCCCCAGAACATGCCGAAGTTCTCGGATCGTCAGCTGACGATCGAGGAGAAGAAGGACATCATCGCCTACGTCAAGTCGTCGGGCGAGTCGAAGGACCCCGGTGGGTACGGGCTCGGTGGCCTCGGTCCGGCCTCTGAGGGTCTCGCCATGTGGGCCGTCGGAATCATCGCTGTCGTCGGTGCAGCATTGTGGATCGGAGCAAGGTCATGAGCGACGCTGGCCAGCATGGCGGCGATACGCCTAAGAAGTACACAGATGAAGAGCTCGACGCGATGTCACGCGACGACCTGGTCAAGCTGGGTACCAATCTCGATGGCGTCGATGTCGTCTACCGCCGTGATCGTTGGTCGGTAAAGGGCACCAGGGCGGAAAAGCGCGCCGAGCGCAACGTCGCCTTCTGGTTCGGCCTCGCCGGCGTTTCGGCGATCGCGTTCATCGCGATCTACCTGTTCTGGCCCTGGGAGTACGCAGGCGCCGGTGACGAGAACTACGGCAAGTACAGCCTGTACACCCCGCTGATCGGCTTGACCATGGGTCTGGCGATCCTCGGCGTCGGCATCGGTGCCGTTCAGTTCACGAAGAAGTTCATCCCCGAAGAGGTCTCGATCCAGGACCGCCACGACGGTGGTTCCACCGAGGTCGATCGTCGCACGATCGTCGCCGAGCTCGGCGACACCCTCGAGACGTCCACCCTCCCCCGCCGCAAGGCCATCAAGCGCAGCTTGATGTTCGGCGGCGGCGCACTCGGCGTCATGATGGTCATGCCCCTCGGCGGACTCATCAAGAACCCGTGGGCCAAGGGCGACGACTCACCTCTGTGGGTGTCCGGCTGGACCCCGAACTACCCGGGCGAGACCATCTACCTGCGTCGTGACACCGGCCGTCCCGAGGACATCGTCCTCGTTCGCCCGGAAGATCTCGATGCCGGTTCGATGGAAACGGTCTTCCCGTTCCGCGAGTCCGACCGTGGCGACGAGCACGCTCTGCTCGCAGCACTGCGCGGCATTCGTAACTCGGTGATGCTCATCCGCCTCCGCACGGAAGACACCGCGCGTGTCACCAAGCGTAAGGGCCAGGAAAGCTTCAACTACGGCGATTACTTCGCCTACTCGAAGATCTGCACCCACCTGGGTTGCCCCACCTCGCTCTACGAACAGCAGAGCAACCGTATTCTGTGCCCCTGCCACCAGTCGCAGTTCGACGCACTGACCTACGGCAAGCCGATCTTCGGTCCCGCTGCTCGCGCACTTCCGCAGTTGCCTATTACAGTGAACGAAGAGGGCTTCCTGGTCGCCGACGGTGACTTCATCGAAGCACTCGGCCCGGCATTTTGGGAGCGTCGACCGTGACCACAACAACAACCAAACCGTCCAAGATCAGCGCGGCAGCGGCTGGACAAGCGGAGGCTATGGACTCCCGCTACCACCTCGCCGCAGGCATGCGCCGGCAGATCAACAAGGTCTTCCCGACGCACTGGTCCTTCATGCTCGGCGAGATCGCGCTCTACAGCTTCGTGATCCTGCTGATCTCCGGTGTGTTCCTGACGCTGTTCTTCGATCCGTCGATGGCACACGTCGTCTACCAGGGCGCATACCAGCCGCTTCGCGGTGTCACGATGTCTCGCGCCTACGAGACGACCCTGAACATCTCCTTCGAGGTGCGCGGCGGTCTCTTCGTTCGCCAGATTCACCACTGGGCTGCACTGATGTTCGCGGCGTCGATCATCGTTCACCTCGCTCGCATCTTCTTCACCGGCGCCTTCCGTCGCCCACGTGAAGCGAACTGGGTCATCGGCTGCCTGCTGCTCATCCTGGCGATGTTCGAAGGCTTCTTCGGTTACACCATCCCCGACGACCTGCTCTCGGGCACCGGCCTCCGCGCCGCCTTCGGTGGTATCACGATGAGTATCCCGATCGTCGGTACCTGGATGCACTGGCTGATCTTCGACGGCGACTTCCCCGGCGACCTCATCATCCCGCGTCTCTACGTCGCTCACGTGCTGCTGTTCCCGGGCATCATCCTGGCTCTGATCGCCGGCCACCTCGCGTTGGTCTGGTACCAGAAGCACACGCAGTTCCCCGGCCCCGGCCGTACGGAACAGAACGTCGTCGGCGTCCGCATCCTCCCGGTCTTCGCGATGAAGGGTGGCGCGTTCTTCGCCATGACCTTCGGCGTGCTCGCACTGCTCGGTGGTCTGTTCCAGATCAACCCCGTGTGGAACATCGGTCCGTACAACCCGTCACAGGTCTCGGCAGGTTCCCAGCCCGATATCTACATGATGTGGACGGACGGCCTTGCTCGACTGTGGCCGGCGTGGGAGATCTACCTGTTCAACCGGTACACGATCCCTGCAGTGTTCGCCGTCGCCCTGATCATGGGCCTCGTCTTCGCACTGTTGATCGCGTACCCGTGGATCGAGAAGCGTCTCACCGGAGACGACGCTCACCACAACATCCTGCAGCGCCCGCGCGACGTGCCGGTCCGTACCGCTATCGGTGCGATGTCCATCGCGTTCTACCTGGTGCTCACGATCTCCTGCATCAACGACATCATCGCGTACCACCTGCACATCTCGCTGAACGCAATGACGTGGATCGGCCGTATCGGCATGGTCATCCTTCCGCCCATCGCGTACTTCGTGACGTACCGGTTCTGCATCGGCCTGCAGCGCAGTGACCGTGCAGTCCTCGAACACGGCATCGAGACCGGCATCATCAAGCGGATGCCGAACGGCCAGTACATCGAGATCCACCAGCCGCTCGGCCCCGTCGACGAGCACGGACACCCGATCCCGCTCGAGTACCAGGGTGCTGCTGTCCCGAAGAAGATGAACAAGCTCGGCCTCGCCGGCAAGCCCGGTAGCGGTAGCCTGATCACCGCTGACCCAGTCGAGGAGAGCGAGGCTCTCGAAGCCGCTCATCACGAAGCTGAGCACGAGCAGCTTCAGATCCTTCTGGACTACCAGAACCGAACCAACGGCAAGTCCGATGGTTCAAGTGGAGAACTCCACTAAGAACGTCAGTTGACGAGTGAGGCCCCGAACCGGATTCCGGTTCGGGGCCTCACTCGTTCTCTGAGCGATTCAGTATGGACAACCTCCAAGTGGGCACCACTCCCCCGGTTCGTTGTCCGAGCGCCGACAACAGCGGGCACTACGCCTTACTAGTCCTCGAACAGAGTTGAATAGTGCTCCACCGTCGGGAACGGCTCGTAGAAGTGATGGAGAAGTTCTCGCCACTTCTCGTATCCCGTGGACTGACGGAACCCGATGGTGTGTGACTCCACGTCTTCCCACTCGACCAGCAGGAGATATCGCTCCGGTGATTCCAGGCAGTGCGAGAGCCGCAGCCTGATGAATCCGGGAGCCTCGGAGATGATGGTTCGGGCCTCGTCGAATGCGGCCTCGAAACGCGCTGACTGCGACGGATCGACCTGCAGGACGGCATGTTCGAGAATCATCTACGGAGTGTTGCACGTTCTCGGGAGTCCCCTCGAGGCGTTGTCGCCTGGTGAGATACTCGGACCATGACATCCCATGCACGCGGCACCTTCGAGATCGATCTTCGCCCCGCCGATCCTGAGCTCTCCGGACGCGTCGGACGCTTCGAGTTCGACAAGACGTTCATCGGCGGCGTCGAAGGCACGTCGTCCGGACTGATGCTGTCCGCGGGCGATCCGACAGCCGGTGCAGCGGGCTATGTCGCTTTGGAGTTTGTCACGGGGCAGGTCGACGAAGCTGTGGGATCGTTCGCCCTGCAGCAGTTCGGTCAGATGATCGACGGAACGCAGAAGCTTCTGTACGAGATCGTGCCGGGGTCCGGAACCGGCGAGTTGAAGGGTATCGCAGGCACTCTCGAGCTGGAGGTCGTCGACGGTCTGCACCGCTACGACCTCGAATACTCGCTCCACGATTGACAGAGAGCGGTTGTTGACAGGGACCCTCCTACCACCGAAACGTACATAAACGACAACAGAGGCGCCGTACCCGGGTGGGTGCGGCGCCTCTGTTCGAGTGCGGGTGAAACTAGTGCTTCTCGGGTCCGGTGTAGTACTCGAACACCAGGCCTGCGGCTGCGGCGAGCACACAGACAACTGCGACTGCGATGAGCCACGGCTGGAAGTACGCCAGCGACACTGCCGCGAGTGCAGCAGCAGCGGCAAGCAGGATCGGCCAGAAGCTACCCGGGCTGAAGAAGCCCAGTTCTCCTGCACCGTCCGAGATTTCAGCGTCGTCGTAGTCCTCGGGACGGGTGTCCAGACGACGGGCGACGAAGCGGAAGTAGGTACCCACGATGAGCGTCAGACCTGCAGACAGGACGATGGCCGTCAGTCCGGCCCACTCGATACCTGTGCGTGACAGAGCGGTGAACACTCCGTAGATGATCGCGACGAGAATGAAGAACATCGTCAGGATCTCGAAGAGCTTGGCTTCGATCTTCATATCAGCACTTGTCCTTGTTCAGTGAAGAGGCTGGCCGGCTCAGTTGCCTGCAGTGGCGACGGTTGCCTGACGGTACTCGCGGTCGGTGTTGAACGGCGTGGTCGACGTAGCCACCGGCGACTGACCGATTGCCTGCAGAGCCTCAGCGGTCGTCAGACCACCCTTGCCCTCCGCGTCACCCTTGCGCAGTTCGATGTACTTGGCGAAGTCCTCGGGCGAAACCGCACGAACCTCGAAGTTCATCATCGCGTGGAACGTGCCACACATTTCTGCACAACGCCCGACGAACGCGCCTTCCTTCTCGATCTCACTGATCTGGAAGATGTTGTCCGAGTGGTTCTCCTTGGGGTTCGGGAGAACGTCGCGCTTGAACAGGAACTCAGGCACCCAGAAAGCGTGGATGACGTCCGAGGAAGCAAGTTCGAACTGGATCCGCTTGCCGGTGGGCAGAACGAGAATCGGGATCTCCTGGCTGGAGCCGACGGTCTCGATCTTGTCGTAGTGCAGGTAGCTCAGGTCCTCGGTGCTGTTGCCGTGGATCGGGCCGGGGACTTCTTCCCCGTGTTCGTTCACGGTGGAACCCTCGGTCTTTGCAGCCTCTTCGGCCTCGACGTCGATTCCGTTGTACTTGGCGGAGCCGTCACCGAACTCGATGGAGCGGTAGCCGAACTTCCAGTTCCACTGGAAGGCCGTGACGTCTACGACGACGTCAGGATTGTCCGTCTTGTCCAGAACGTGGTTCTGAACGATGACGGTGAAGTAGAAGAGAACCGCGATGATGACGAAGGGAACTGCCGTGTAACCGAGTTCGAGCGGCACGTTGTATGCCGTCTGACGCGGGAATTCCGGCGAGTCCTTCTTCTTGCGGTGGAAGATGACGGCCCAGAAGACCAGCCCCCACACCAGCACACCCATGACGAGGGCGGCTACAACCGACCACGTCCACAGCTCACGCATGCGCGTCGCCTCCGGGGTGATGCCCGAAGGCCACCCGAAACGAAGCACTTCGTTGTCGATGGAGCAACCCGACAGCAGCAAGGCAGCAATGCCCAGAGATACTGCCAGCCCCGCTCGCCGAAGGATCCGACCTTGCGCCACGTTCACGCCTTCCTGATCGCCACAAAATTCAACTAGGGCATGCCCGGAGGGAAGGCCCAATTACTACGCAGCGTAGACCAAAGCCGGGCGCTATCCATCCTCGGGTCCTCGCCCGTGTCGCGGCGGACGTCACACAGCTCTCTCAGGTGCTGCTCAGGAACGGCTCAGGTCGTTTCGGCGACGCACATCACGTCGATTCGTTCCGCCGCGATCGGCAGGGACGTCGATCTGCGGCATACTTTCGTCAAGAGTTCGTTGACCTCTCCCCGACACTCGTGTCCGGGAGCCTTCTGTACAAAAATTCTGAATCGAGGAACCGGACGCTGTGTGTGGACTGCTCGGGCTACTGACATCTGGCGGAACCAGCGAGGACGCCGTCTCGCGGGTCGACCAGGCGATGCATTGCCTTCGTCACCGCGGGCCGGACGAACACGGGACGTGGAACGACGATCACCTCGTCTTCGGGTTCAACCGCCTGGCGATCATCGACATCGCTCATTCCCACCAGCCGCTGCGTTGGGGCCCACCGGAGAACCCGGAGCGTTATGCGCTCACGTTCAACGGCGAGATCTACAACTACTTGGAGATCCGCGCCGAACTGGTCAAGGACCACGACGCCAAGTTCTTCACCGAGGGCGACTCCGAGGCCATCGTCGCTGCATTCCACTACTGGGGTGAGGACGCGGTCCGGCGCCTGCGCGGAATGTTCGCGTTCGCGATCTGGGACACCGACACACGCGAGCTGTTCATCGCGCGCGATCCGTTCGGGATCAAGCCGCTGTTCATCGCGACCGGCGCCGGCGGCACCGCGTTCGGCAGCGAGAAGAAGAGCCTGCTCGAACTCACCGATCTGATCGGCATCGGTACCGAGCTGGATCCGCGTGCCATCGAGCACTACACCGTTCTGCAGTACGTACCGGAGCCGGAAACACTGCACAAGCAGATCCGACGCCTGGAGTCGGGCAGCTTCGCCCGGGTGCGTCCGGGCGAGGAGCCCACGTTCACGCGGTATTTCACGCCGAAGTTCCCGGCCAAGCCTTTTGCACCTGGCACCGAGAAGGCGCGCTACCAGGAAATCGCCGAGGCACTCGAGGATTCGGTCGCCAAGCACATGCGCGCCGACGTCACCGTCGGTTCGTTCTTGTCCGGTGGTATCGACTCCACGGCGATCGCGGCGCTGGCGATGCGCCACAACCCCAACCTGATCACCTTCACGACCGGTTTCGAACGTGAGGGCTATTCCGAGGTCGACGTCGCTGCAGAATCTGCCGCAGCGATCGGCGCGAAGCACGTCGTCAAGGTGGTCTCCCCCGCCGAGTTCGCCGCTGCCATTCCCGAGATCGTCTGGTACCTCGACGACCCGGTGGCCGATCCGGCATTGATTCCGCTGTGGTTCATCGCGAAGGAAGCTCGCAAGCACGTCAAGGTGGTGCTGTCCGGCGAGGGCGCCGACGAGCTGTTCGGCGGCTACACGATCTACCGTGAACCGTTGTCGCTCAAGCCTTTCGAGTACCTCCCCAAGGGACTGCGTCGGGCTGCCGGCAAGTTGTCCGAACGCATCCCGGACGGCACTCGTGGCAAGAGTCTGCTCAACCGCGGTTCCTTGACGCTCGAGGAGCGCTACTACGGAAATGCTCGTAGCTTCAACGACGCTCAGCTCCGCGCCGTCCTGCGCGATTTCCGCCCCGAGTGGACTCACCAGGACGTCACTGCGCCGATCTACGCGCAGTCACGGGACTGGGATCCGGTTGCGCGGATGCAGCATCTCGACCTGTTCACCTGGCTGCGCGGCGACATCCTCGTCAAGGCAGACAAGATGACGATGGCCAACTCGCTGGAACTGCGTGTGCCGTTCCTCGATCCCGAGGTCTTCGACGTCGCGTCACGCGTACCGCTCGATCAGAAGATCACGAAGGACACGACCAAGTACGCACTGCGCCAGGCCCTGGAAGGCATTGTGCCGCACCATGTTCTGCACCGTGCGAAGCTCGGATTCCCGGTTCCCCTGCGCCATTGGCTGCGCGGCACCGAACTCTTCGACTGGGCACATCTGCAGATCGAGGAGTCGGGTACCGACCACATCTTCGACAAGCAGGCCGTCGTGAAGATGCTCAACGATCACCGCGAGGGCGTGTCCGACCACAGCCGACGCCTGTGGACCGTCCTGACCTTCATGGTCTGGCACGGAATCTTCGTGGAGAAGCGCATCGTGCCGCAGATCCAGGAACCGGTGTACCCGGTCAATATCTAGGCCTTCGGCCCCGTGAGCGGTTAGGGAGTCTCCGGACTCCTCAACCACTCACGGGGCGGAGCCCTACTTCGGCAGGATCGTCGCGATCTCGTCCGCTGCCGCGCTGCCGTATGCGTCGGTAAGGCGCTTGAGTGCCTCGTCGCGATTGAACACCCACTCCTGCGTTCCCACGGTCTCGAGAATCAACACAGCGACCAAAGATCCCAACTGTGCAGCACGCTCGAAGCTCAGACCGGCGCCGTGTGCGAGCAGGAACCCGGCGCGGAAGCCGTCACCAACGCCCGTCGGATCCACCTTGCCGGTCTCGGGCACTACGTCGACGCGCACCCAATTGCCTTCGGCGTCAACAATTTCCACACCCTTGGAGCCGAGGGTGGTGACACGGATGCCGACCTGCGCGCGGATCTCTTCCTCGCTCAGACCAGTTTTCTGCTGAAGAAGACCCCACTCGTACTCGTTGGTGAACAAGTACTTCGCGCCGTGAATGAGCGCCTTGGCCTCGTCCCCGGACAGGCGGGCAAGCTGCTGCGACGGATCCGCTGCGAACGGAATCCCGAGCAGACGGCATTCGTCGGTATGGCGAACCATGGCCTCGGGGTCGTTGGCGCCGATCAGCACCAACTCGACTGCGCCCGCAGTCTTGGCCACTGCCGCGAGTTCGATCTCGCGAGCCTCGCTCATCGCACCGGGGTAGAACGACGCGATCTGCGCCATGTCCTCGTCGGTGGTGCACACGAAACGCGCCGTATGTGCCTTGTCCGAGATACGGACCGCGCTGCAGTCGACGCCGTTGTCCTCGAGCCACGTGCGGTACTCGGCGAAGTCGGCACCGACTGCGCCGACGAGTAGCGGGGACCCACCGAGCACGCCCATGGCGTAAGCGATGTTGCCGCCGACACCACCGCGGCGAATCACGAGATCGTCGACCAGGAAACTCAGCGAAACGTGGGCGAGCTGATCGGCGAGGAGCTGATCGGCGAAGCGGCCGGGGAAGCGCATCAAGTGGTCGGTGGCGATGGAACCGGTTACCGCAATAGTCACGGATCGTGGCCTTTCAGCGAAGTGAGTACAAGAATGAAAGAGGAGCAAAAGTTCACGTTACCGCCCGTAGCGCCGTCATCGGCGCCCGAGCTGTCGGATCGGAACGGTCTACGTACGAGTCACCACAAACAACTGACGCGAAACCGAATGTCGGTTCCGCGTCAGTTGTTCGTGAATTGAGTTGTGATCGACAGACTCAGTTGAACGAGTCACCGCAGGCGCAGGAGCCTGTTGCATTGGGGTTGTCGATCGAGAAGCCCTGCTGCTCGATGGTGTCGAGGAAGTCGATGGACGCACCTTCGACGTACGGCGCGCTCATCCGGTCGACAACCAGGTTGACGCCGTTGAAGTCGACAGTGAGGTCACCGTCGAGCGTGCGGTCGTCGAAGAACAGCTGGTACTTCAGTCCGGCACAGCCGCCGGGCTGCACTGCAATACGCAGCGCGAGGTCGTCGCGACCCTCCTGATCGAAGAGTGCCTTCGCCTTGGCGGACGCGGCCTCGGTCATCTTGACGCCGTGGGTGGCGGTCTCGTTCTGCACAGTCATGGGCTCTCCCTAATGTTCGTACCAACCCGTGAACGCTTCAACGGTACGCCGCTGCCGACTTATTCCCGCCAGTCCTTTACCGGGTGCGATTCGTCTTCATCCTATCCGGTCTTCCAGACACGGCAACGGCGCGTCGACGCTTGTGGATCCTCACCTCCGGACGCCGCGCCAGAAGTTCCACTCGCGTGCCGTGTGTTCGGCGAGTCCCTCGAGACACGCCGACGCCTCCTCCATCGCACGTTCCACCGACCCGGCGAAATCCGTCACCGACTTCGCCGCGACTATCGAGGTCGACGCATAGTCCGCCTCGTCGAGCGTCACCTGGCCGGCAAAGACGAGCGTCGGAACGCCGTGCGCTGCCCCCGCCGAAGCGAGCGTTGTGACGAGTTTGCCGCGCAGAGATTGGTGGTCGAACTTGCCTTCGCCCGTGATCACCAGGTCAGCGGAAGCCAGTAGCGCGGCCTGTCCGGTGCGATCCGCGACGACGTCGGCCCCGGATCGCCGCTGTGCACCGAGCGCAAAGAGCGCGGCACCGATACCACCCGCGGCGCCGGCACCCGGAAAATTCGACACTCGTTTTCCGGTGACGGACTCCAACTGTTCGGCCCATCTCGCGTTGCTCGCTTCGAGGACTGCGACGGCTTCGGCGTCGGCGCCCTTTTGCGGGCCGAACACCGCTGCCGCACCGTGCTCGCCGAGAAGTACGTGTTCGACGTCGGTGGCGGCGACCAACTGAATGCCAGCCGTAGCCGCCGTTGCAGCCTCCAGGCCGCCCAGCGCCTCCACCAGTCCACGTCCCCCGTCGGTGCAGCAACTCCCACCGAGTCCGACGACAACCGTCTTCACGCCTGCCTCGAGCGCGACAGCGATCAGCTCTCCCACACCGAGACTGTGCGCGGCGAGTGCAGTGTCCCGCGTCGGCGGACCTCCGAGCAGGCCGAGCCCGACGGCCTCGGCGGACTCGATGTATGCCGTGTCCGAATCGAACAGCCACGTGGCGTCGACGGCGGCGGTCAAAGGCCCGGACACCCGTGCAGTCCGGATGTCGCCCCCGGCCGTGGCCAAGACGTCGACGAATCCCGGACCACCGTCGGATTGTGGCGCGGTGACGACGTCGTCTTCGGGTCGGCCACGTCGCCAACCGGCAGAAATGGATTCGGCCGCTTCGACGGCCGTCAACGTCTCACCGAACGAATCTGGAGCAACTATTACCCGCATAGCCGAAGTCTAAGAGTCCCGAATGACCCCGATGTTTCACGATCTCGCGCGTTTCAGTGCCTCGGGCGATTGGGTTTTTCAGAAAGACCGAGGTCGGTTTCCCAGACCGTGCACTTATCCAATAGCCTGGAGGTGTGAAATTGCTACGCCGCGGTGACTCAGACAACTCCGACAAACGTGACGTCGAGGGCACTGAGGCATCCTCGGCCTCCGAAGAGGCGCCCATCGAGCAGGTGGGCAAGGGCCGCCCCACACCCAAGCGTCGTGACGCCGAGGCGAAGAGGCGTGGCCCCGTTGCCCCTGCCCCGCTGACCGCGAAGGAAGCCCGCGCCCGCCGCAAGGCGACCCGCGGCTCCAAGGAGGACCGCAAGGCCGAAGCCGCCGAGCGTCGCGCATCGTCGGCAGACCGCCGCGCCCGCATGCTCGCCGGCGAGGACAAGTACCTGCTCCCCCGCGACAAGGGACCGGTTCGCGCCTACGTCCGCGACTTCATCGACGCTCGCCGCAACCTCGTCGGGCTGTTCATGCCGCTCGCGTTGATCCTCATCATGACCATGTTCGTCACGCCCGCGCTCCAGCAGATCGTCACACTGGCAATGCTCGTGATGATGCTCTTCATGGTCGGTGAAGGCATCTGGCTCGGTCGCATGATCAACAACCGCGTCGCCGAGCGCTTCCCCGACAGCACCGACGGCGGCTTCAAGCTCGGCTGGTACGCGTTCGTTCGCGCGTCGCAGATCCGCAAGCTGCGCGCACCGAAGCCTCGTGTGGGGCCGGGCGACGCAATCTGAGCGTGACGAACACGTATAGAACTTTGGTCCTCGGCGGCGCGCGGTCTGGTAAGTCCGCGCACGCCGAGGATTTGGTTTGTGGAGGCCACCTACCCGAAAGTTCGGCACCGATCCGGTATCTGGCGACGGCAAGGCGCGATGTCTCCGACGCAGACTGGGAGAGCCGGATCGACCAACACCGCAACAGGCGGCCTTCCCATTGGTCGACGGTCGAAACCGCAGATGCCGGCGATCTCGCGGCGCAGCTCGAAAGCGATTCACACACAGCGACGTTGGTCGACGATCTGGGAACGTGGCTGACCACGGAACTCGATCGGCAAGGCGCCTGGGACGCTCCGCGCGGCACCGTCACGCCCGCGGCGGACAGCCTGGTCGCCAGTGTCGAGAACTATCGCGGACACCTGGTGCTGGTCAGCCCCGAAGTGGGTTTGGCCGTCATCCCCGAGACGCGGTCCGGACGATTGTTCCGCGACGAGATCGGCACTCTCAACGCTCGTATCGCGGCGGTGTGCGATCGTGTCGTACTAGTGGTTGCAGGGTTACCGCTCATCTTGAAAGATACTGCTGCACAACCGGAAGGCACGATGTGAGTACCGAGGCCAATCCAGGGGCCATTTCAGGGGCGAATCCAGATGCCAACCCTGACGTCGCGCCAGTCAGTAGCGCCGACTTCGAACCCGTCACCCCGCCCGACCGCGAGGTGCGAGCGCAGGCCGATGCGCGTCAGCGTGATCTGACCAAGCCGGCCGGTTCGCTGGGCCGACTGGAGGCTCTCGCCGGCTGGGCATCAGCCTGCCAAGGAGTTTGTCCCCCACATGCTTTCGCTCGGCCTCGCGTCGTCGTGTTCGCGGGTGATCACGGAATCGCCCGCAACGGGGTCTCCGCCTATCCGCCGGAAGTGACCGCACAGATGGTCGCCAACTTCCTCGGGGGCGGCGCGGCGGTCAACGTCCTCGCCGAGGTTGCCGGCGCCACGGTACGCGTCGTCGACATCGCAGTGGACGGCGATACCGATCCGTCCGTCTCGAACCACAAGGTACGCAGGTCTTCCGGGTCCATCGACCGCGAAGACGCCATGTCGAACGAGGAAACCCTTCAGGCCATCGCCGCCGGCCGAGCGATCGCGGACGAGGAAATCGACGGGGGCGCAGATCTTCTCATCGCCGGCGACATGGGCATCGGCAATACGACGCCCGCAACCGTACTCATCGCCGCACTCACGGACAGTGAACCCGTCGCGGTCGTGGGTCGAGGTACCGGTATCGACGACGCCGGATGGATCCGCAAGACCGCAGCGATTCGCGACGCTCTCCGGCGTGCCCGTCCGCACGTTCGCGACACAGTCGCGCTGCTGCGCACGTCTTCGGGTGCCGACCTCGCCGCGATGGCCGGCTTTCTGGCCCAGGCAGCTTCGCGTCGTACGCCGGTGATCCTCGACGGCGTTGTGGTCACCGCAGCCGCCATGGTTGCCGACGAACTGGCTTTCGGCGCACGTGAATGGTGGGTCGCCGGACACCGCTCCACCGAACCCGCCCACACCATCGCATTGACCCGAATGGGTCTCGACCCGATCGTCGAGTTCGACATGCGTCTCGGTGAAGGTTCAGGGGCAGTCACAGCTCTCCCGATTCTTCAGGGCGCAGTGGCGATCCTGAGCAAGATGGCGACATTCTCCGAAGCCGGTGTCAGCACTCAGGGCAGCGCACCTGCCGACGAACCGGAGTCGATCGACCTGACCAAGACCGATACGGCGGAGTGAGCGTGGCGGGCCCGCTGTCCGGAGTGCCGCTGGCCTTCTCGTGGCTGACGGTCCTTCCGGTTCGTGGTCCCTCCGACATCGATCGAACTGCCGGCCGTCGCGCCATCGCGGCAGCTCCGCTCACCGGGATCGCTCTCGGCATTGCCGCGACGTTTCTGCTCTGGGGCACAACCAGTATCGGCCTGAATCCCTATCTCGCAGGCTTGCTGACGGTCGGTGCGCTCGCTCTCGGGACACGCGGGATGCACGTGGACGGACTGGCAGACTCCGTCGACGGACTGGGTTGTTACGGTCCACCGGAGCGCGCCCGCGAAGTCATGCACAGCGGCGGTGCCGGACCGTTCGGGGTCGCGGCGCTGTTCATCTTCCTCGGGCTGCAATCGGTCTCCTTCGGCGTCCTCGCTGTTGCCGACTCCCCCACGCAGTGGATCGCCGTTCTCGTATCTGTCGCTGCGGGTCGTGTGGCCGTCGTTTTTGCCTGCCGCCGAGGTATTCTCGCGTCGAGCCCGAGCGGATTCGGTGCGCTCGTCGCCGATTCACAACCGCTGTGGGCCGCAATCGTGTGGTCGGTTCCGCTGATCGCCGCTTCCGGCTTTGCCACCGACCGGTGGTGGCTCGGCCCTCTCGTGACCGCGTCGGCGCTGGTGATCAGTGTGCTGTGCGTGCGTCACTGCGTCCGTAGATTCGGCGGACTCAACGGAGACGTTCTCGGATTCGCACTCGAACTCACTGTGACGCTGACGGCCGTCGGCCTCACTCTCGGACTGTGATCCGACGTCGTGCGAGTAGGTGTCCTTGCGTACGAAGGTTGCCTCGCGGCCGAGATCTTCGTTTTCACCGACCTTCTCCTGATCGCGAATCGGGTCGCTGATGGAGCGCCCGCCGACCCCTTCGAGGTATCGGTCATCGCAGCGTCCGGCACGCCCGTCGTTGCGGCAGGTGGATTTTCGCTCGGCGTGCAGGAGGGGCATCACGACATCGATCACCTGGTTGTGCCGGGGTTCGAACTCGTGCCGTCCGAAGACCCTGCGACGCGTTTGTCGCTGTGGGACAGAGAAATCGAGTTCATCCGTGCGTGCGAGGCGCGCGGCGTTCGGGTGTCGTCGGTCTGTGTCGGCGCGTATCTGCTGGGCGAGGCGGGACTGCTCGACGGACGCCGATGTACGACGTCGTGGCTGTACGGTGCGGACCTCGCAAGTCGTTACCCCGGTGCGACGGTTCGAACCGACTCGTTGATCGTCCAGGACGACGGCGTCACCACCACTGCTGCGTTCACCGCCGCGCTCGACCTCGCAACAGCACTCGTGCGCGAGCATCTCGGCGACAAGATTGCGCGTACGACCGCAAGAATTACGCTGGCGCCCGAAAACCGAACCAGTCAAGCTCCGTACATCCTCGACTCGATGCTGCCCGCCAAACACACACAGTTTGCCGACGACGTCGGAAGGTGGCTGGTCGAACGGATGGCGGAACCTTACGACTTGGATCTGCTGTCGAGTGCTTTTCACCTCAGCACCCGAACCATGCTTCGGAAGTTCAAGGACGAGACCGGGGAATCGCCGCGCAGTTATCTGCAGCGTGCACGGATCCGAAAAGCGAAACGGTTGTTGGAATCGACCGACTGGCCTCTCGGAAAGATCCTGGGGCACATCGGCTATCAGGATCCTGGAACCTTTCGTGGCCTGTTCACCGACCGCGTCGGCATCAGCCCGGCCGACTACCGAAAGCGATTCCGCAACGGCGGCGCGGGATAGGTGCGTGGCGAGCCCGCCCGAAAACATGGCGAACCGCCCTCTTCTGTAGTCGATCCCGCGCCGAAAGACTGTGCAGAGGAATTGTTTCGACTACTTGGGAGGGCTCACCGTGCCGAACCGGAGCATGACCGAAGACGATCCGCTCGAAGACTTCGACCGTCGAACGATCACCATCGACGCAGTGGCGAAGTCCGTGTACGTGGCCGGCACCGGTCCCGCAGTAATCGTCATGCCGGAGATGCCGGGCATCAGCCCGCATGTAGCGCGATTCGCCCGCTGGGTGCGCGACGCCGGTTTCACGGTCTTCGTTCCGTCACTGTTCGGCCGCGACGGAGCGGTCCCCACAGTGAACGAGGGGCTGACGGTATTCAAGAGAGCCTGCGTCAGTGCAGAATTCCGCGCCCTCGCTGCCGACGAACCGAGTCCGGCGGTCCGTTGGCTGCGTTCACTCGCCGCTTCGGCGCATGAGGAGAGCGGCGGTCCTGGCGTCGGCGTGATCGGAATGTGCTTCACCGGTAACTTCGCGTTGTCGATGATGCTCGAACCCTCGGTCATCGCGCCGGTTCTCGCCCAACCGTCGTTACCGCTCGATCGACCGGACGAAACCGACAGCGGGCCCGAAGAACTCGAAGCCGTGCGCTCGAGACTCGAGGCCGAAGACCTCACGGTGCTTGCATACCGCTTTCGAGGTGACTCGTTCTGCCGCGCACAACGATTCGCCGCCTATTCGAAGGCCTTGGGCGAGCGCTTCGTCGGGAAGGTACTACCCGACGAAGCGGCCAACGCGACAACGTCGCCGTTCTTCGAACACGTCATTGCCAATCCACACAGCGTGGTGACGGCTCATCTCGTCGACGAGGCGGGATCGCCCACCACCGTCGCACGAGACGAGATTCTGCAGTTCTTCCGGGAGCGATTGCTCGCGGAACGAACCAGCGATCAGTGAAGTTTCGTCATCCAGCCGTGGGTGTCGGCGAAGGTTCCGCGCTGGATACCCGTGAGGGTGTCGCGCAGTGCCATCGTCACCTCACCCGGCTCGCCGTCGGCGATGGTGAACTCGCCCTCGGCGGACTTGACGCGTCCGACGGGGGTGATGACTGCTGCTGTGCCGCAAGCGAAGACCTCGGTGATTTCACCGCTCTTGCACTTGGTGCGCCATTCGTCGGTGCTGATCTTGCGCTCCTCGACGGCGAAACCGGAATCGGCGGCAAGGGCGAGCAACGAGTTGCGCGTGATGCCTGGCAACAACGAACCGGACAGCGACGGCGTCACGAGGCGAGCGTCGGGGCCCGAGCCGAAGACGAAGAACAGGTTCATTCCACCCATTTCCTCGACGTACGTGCGCTCGATGGCGTCGAGCCAGACCACCTGGTCGCAACCCTCGTCGGCGGCTTGCGCCTGGGCGAGGAGTGAAGCGGCGTAGTTGCCGGCGAACTTGGCCGCGCCGGTACCGCCGGGGGCCGCGCGAACGTATTCGGTGGACAGCCACACACTGACCGGCTTGACGCCGCGCGGGAAGTACGCACCGGCGGGCGAGGCAATCAGCAGGTAGCGGTACTCGTCGGCGGGACGGACACCGAGTCCGGCTTCGGTGGAGAACATGAACGGACGGAGGTAGAGCGCGTCCTCGCCACCGGCTGCGGGAACCCAGTCGAGATCGACGTCGATCAGTTCGGTGATGGAATCGATGAACATCTGCGACGGGAGCTCCGGCATGGCCAGACGGCGCGCAGATGCCGCGAAACGCTCGGCGTTGGCCTCGACGCGGAACGAGCTGATCTCGCCACCCGGCTGACGGTATGCCTTGAGGCCCTCGAAGATGGCCTGTCCGTAGTGCAAAACCATTGCGGCCGGATCGAGCTCGATGTTTCCGTACGGCAACACCTGGGCGTCGTGCCAGCCCTTGCCCGCGGTGTAGTCGATCGAGACCATGTGGTCGGTGAAGTGCCGCCCGAAGCCGGGCGCCGCCAAAATGTCACGGCGCTCGGCGTCGGACTTCGGGGACGAGCTCTGAACACGAACGAAATCGGCGGCACCTGTCATGGGCGCAATCCTATCGAACGTGAAAAAGCTCTCTACTTGGTGTTGGTCTCCACGAACGGAGGAGACACCACGACGCACCGAAGAGCACGACCACGGACGTCGACTTCGATCTCGTCGCCGGCCGAGACATTGGCACCGGAATCGAGGAGCGCCAACGCAATTCCCACTTTGAGCGAGGGCGAAAACGTCCCCGAGGTGGTCTCGCCGATTGCCTCGCCGTCACGCAGAACACCGAGGCCGGCACGAAGCACGCCGCGATCGAGAGCCTTGATCCCCCAGAGTTTGCGAGCCGGGCCGGCAGCCTTCTCGTCGGTCAAGGTCTCTTTGCCCCAGAATGTCGGCTTCTTCCAACCGATCGCCCATCCGCAGCGCGCTTCGAGCGGAGAAATCTCGAGCGAAAGCTCATGCCCGTGCAGCGGATACCCCATCTCGGTACGAAGAGTGTCACGGGCGCCGAGTCCGGCGGCCTGCCCACCCTCGGCGCGCACTGCCTCGAGAAGCGCGCGGAACAACGGCTCGCTGTCCTCCCACCGCGGCAGGAGTTCGTAGCCGACCTCACCGGTGTAACCGCTGCGGCACACACGAACAGGCACGCCGTTCCATTCCGCATCTTCGTACGCCATGTACTCGATCTCGGTGGGAAGTCCCAGAGCGGTCAGAACCGCCACCGATTTCGGACCCTGCACAGCCAGCACACCGTAGGCACGATGCTGATCCTCGACGGTGATTCCGTCCGGTGCGAGGGCGACCAGAGCCGCAACGACGTCCGCGGTATTGGCTGCGTTCGGGACAAGGAAGATTTCGTCGTCGCTGACGTAGTACGCAATGAGGTCGTCGATGACACCACCGGACTCGTTGCAGCACAACGTGTACTGAGCCTTACCCGGCCCGATCTTGTTCAAATCGTTGGTCAGTGCGGAGTTCACGAATTCCGCGGCGCCCGCGCCACGCACGACGGCCTTGCCGAGGTGACTGACGTCGAAGAGTCCGACATTCTCACGCACAGAGGTGTGTTCGGCCACGACGCCGGCGTACGAAACCGGCATCTGCCACCCCCCGAACGGCGCGAACGTCGCGCCGAGTTCGACGTGGACGGGGTGGATCGGGCCCTGCAACAGTTGTTCGTCGGTCATGGCCCACAACCTATCGGACTTCGCCGATCGAAACATGTCCGCAGCGAGAGCTCACCCGGCCGTGACGATCGCCCGTCCGCAAACTGCAAAGGGCCTAACATCGACTCAGGCATCCGCCAGAACCGGACGCATCGCACACTCACCTCACAGGAGACACCTTGAGCACTCGCACAGCCCGATCGTTGGGACCCGACCTCGTTCTCGCCGGCACAGTCGCCAAGCGCGCAGAGATACTGGTCGTCGGTCTGACGTCGGGTCCGGACGGCCCCGAAATCGCACTCAGCGAAGGCATCGTCGCCGAAGACGTACTCGCCGAGATCCTCGACAGCCTCATCGCCGTCGGCGCCACGGGCAAGCCCGAGCAGCTCACTCGTGTCCCGGCACCGAGCGAACTGTCGGTCACCAGCGTTCTCGCCGTCGGACTCGGCTCTGCCGACAAGCTCGGCAGCGAGCAGATCCGTAAGTCCGCCGGCGCCGCAGCTCGCTCGTTGTCCGGCATCGACACCGTCGCAACCACGCTCTCGATCCTCGACCTCGGTGCCGCCGCCGAGGGATTTGCGTTGGGCGCGTACAGCTTCACCGAATTCAAGTCGTCCATGACGGCTCCCGGTCCCGATTCGCAGCCACTGGCCCGCGTCGAACTTCTGGTGCCGTCGCCGCGCACGAAGGAGACCAAAGCGACGCTGGCACGGTCGGCCGCCATCGCCGAGGCCGTCGCCACCGCACGCGAGTTCGTCAACACTCCCCCGAGCCACCTCTACCCCGCCGAGTTCGCCGCGCGCGCGAAAGCACTGGGCGTCGAGGCCGGGCTCACCGTCCAGGTTCTCGACGAGAAGGCACTCGAGAAGGGTGGCTACGGCGGAATCATCGGCGTCGGCAAGGGCTCGTCACGCCAGCCGCGTCTCGTCCGCCTCGAATACGCGTCGAAGAAGCGTGGTGCCCGCAAGGTCGCACTGGTGGGTAAGGGCATCACCTTCGACACCGGCGGAATCTCCATCAAGCCCGCCGCCGGTATGGAGAACATGACCTCGGACATGGGCGGCGCCGCAGCCGTCATCTCCACCGTCGTGCTTGCCGCCAAGCTCGGCCTGCCCGTCAACGTCGTCGCATACGTACCGATGGCCGAGAACATGCCGTCCGCGACCGCCCAGCGTCCCGGCGACGTGCTGACCCAGTACGGCGGAATCACCATCGAGGTCGTCAACACCGACGCCGAGGGCCGTTTGATTCTTGCCGACGCGATGGTTCGCGCGGGTGAGGACAATCCCGACTACATGATCGACACCGCCACCCTGACCGGTGCGCAGATGGTCGCGCTCGGCAACCGCACCCCCGGAGTCATGGGCACCGACGAGTTCCGTGACCGCGTCGCCTCCATCTCGCAGAGCGTCGGCGAGAACGGCTGGGCCATGCCGCTGCCGGAGGAATTGCGCGGAGATCTCGACTCCAAGGTCGCCGACATGGCCAATGTCACCCCACACCGCTGGGGCGGCATGCTGGTCGCAGCTCACTACCTCAAGGAATTCGTTCCCGAGGGTGTCCAGTGGGCGCACATCGACGTCGCGGGGCCGGCCTACAACACGTCAGGGCCGTGGGGTTACACCGGCAAGGGCGGTACCGGCGTTCCCGTTCGCACGATGATCTCGGTCCTGGAGGACATCGCGGTAAACGGCTGACCCCTTGCTGTGCGCCTTTATTAACCCCCCGCGGTTAATAAAGGCGCACAGCAGTTCAAGCGCCGTCGCGTAATTCCTGCTCGCGGGCACGCTTGCGTTCGATTCGCTTACGTTCGTCGTGATCGCGCATACGCTGCGGATATCCCGTCTTGCGGACGTCGTAGACCGGGATCTTCAGGTCTTGTCCCAATTTGCGGGCACCACGTTCGCCGCCGACACGACGACGAGTCCACTCCCCGTCCTTCGCAACCAGGACGACGGTCACCTCGGTCACCGTCGTCTGCGGTTCCACATAGGCTTCGACGCCTTCGTGCGAGTGCGCCCAATTCGCCAGATGATCCGCATCACTCTGCGCTGCGGCCTGAGCCGCACTCGGCGGACGCTTGAAACGATCGAACAGTCCCACGGTCGTACCCTCCTCGGTACCGACGCCGCGGATGCACCCCGGCGATATGTCAAGTTTGCCAGGCGATGTCCGTTGTGCCTGCGCACGACATACCGTTTGGTCCGCTTACGACGTTACAGCCGGACCCCCGACGCATACCTACTCGCCAGTAGCCGACACACCCGAAACGGACGGCATCCCCCTCATCGGACACGCCCGGCGTATCAATGGAAAGATGAACGACGGTGACGCCGCGCCCGCGCGTCGACATCGGCAAAATAGCTACAAGTAGCCGCACGTCGCGCGCCACTCGAGCACAATGCATTACGACCACAAGTCGA
The DNA here is from genome assembly GCF_029457415.1 of Rhodococcus sp. RCBS9. Classification (NCBI taxonomy): domain Bacteria; kingdom Bacillati; phylum Actinomycetota; class Actinomycetes; order Mycobacteriales; family Nocardiaceae; genus Rhodococcus; species Rhodococcus sp. RCBS9. Next base: position 6,361,243 of record NZ_CP120422.1, read on the forward strand.
CAAAATTCAACAACCCGAACACAACTGTCGAGGAGTCAAAAGACATGGCCTTCTCCGTCCAGATGCCAGCCCTAGGTGAGAGCGTCACCGAGGGAACTGTCACACGGTGGCTCAAGCAGGAAGGAGACACGGTCGAAGTCGACGAACCCTTGCTCGAAGTCTCCACGGACAAGGTCGACACCGAGATTCCGTCTCCCGTCGCCGGCGTCCTGACCAAGATCGTCGCGCAGGAAGACGACACCGTGGAAATCGGTGGCGAGCTCGCCCAGATCGGTGAAGCCGGCGAAGCCGCAGCACCCGCGGCAGAGGCACCCGCCCCCGCCGCCGAGGAAGCTCCCGCCGAGGAAGCGCCGGCTGCCGAAGCTCCCGCTGAAGAAGCTCCCGCTGCCGAGGCACCCGCTGCTTCGAGCGGTTCCGCTGAAGGTACCGCCGTGACGATGCCCGCCCTCGGCGAGTCCGTCACCGAAGGCACCGTCACCCGCTGGCTCAAGGCTGTCGGCGACGAGGTTGCCGTCGACGAGGCGCTGCTCGAGGTCTCGACCGACAAGGTCGACACAGAGATCCCGTCCCCCGTCGCCGGAATCCTGCTCGAGATCAATGCGCAGGAAGACGACACCGTCGAGATCGGTGGCCAGCTGGCCGTCGTCGGCTCCGGCACACCCGCCGCGGCTCCGGCACCCAAGGCCGCTCCCGCAGCACCGGCAGCACCCCCTGCCCCCAAGGCCGAAGCTCCGAAGGCCGAAGCACCCAAGGCTGAAGCACCCAAGCCTGCCGCCGCACCGGCCGCACCCGCTCCGAAGCCTGCTGCGGCTCCCGCACCGGCGGCTGCCCCCGCAGCGTCCGGTGACAGCAGCCCGTACGTCACCCCGCTCGTGCGCAAGCTCGCCACGGACAACGGCGTCGACCTCGCGACCGTCACCGGCACCGGCGTCGGCGGCCGCATCCGCAAGCAGGATGTGCTCGCCGCTGCGGAGGCCAAGAAGGCTCCCGCCGCCGCAGCTCCTGCTGCTGCAGCACCCGCGGCCGCACCGGCCGCCACCGCAGCCGCAGGCGTCCGACCCGAACTGGCACACCTGCGTGGAACCACGCAGAAGGCCAACCGTATTCGGCAGATCACGGCCACCAAGACACGTGAGTCGCTGCAGAACACCGCTCAGCTCACGCAGACCTTCGAGGTGGACGTCACCAAGATCGTCGCCCTGCGGGCCCGTGCCAAGGCCGGCTTCATCGAGCGCGAAGGCGTCAACCTGACGTTCCTTCCGTTCTTCGCCAAGGCAGTCGTCGAGGCGCTGAAGTCGCACCCGAACATCAACGCAAGCTACGACGAGGCTGCCAAGCAGATCACCTACTACGACGCTGAGCACCTCGGCATCGCAGTGGACACCGATCAGGGCTTGCTCTCCCCCGTCATCCACAACGCCGGCGATCTCGGCCTGGCCGGCTTGGCCCGCGCCATCGCCGACATCGCCAAGCGTGCACGCTCGGGTGGCCTGAAGCCGGACGAGCTCTCGGGTGGCACCTTCACCATCACCAACATCGGCAGCCAGGGCGCGCTGTTCGACACCCCGATCCTGGTACCGCCGCAGGCGGCCATGCTCGGAACCGGCGCGATCGTCAAGCGCCCGATGGTGGTCACCGACGAGAACGGCAACGAGTCCATCGGCGTTCGCTCGATGATCTACTTGCCGCTGACCTACGATCACCGTCTGGTCGACGGCGCCGACGCCGGCCGATTCCTCACCACTGTGAAGCAGCGGTTGGAAGAAGCCTCGTTCGAAGCTGATCTGGGCCTGTAAGCAACTGCTCGGCCGGCCGGGGCGTCATCTCCATCAGGAGGTGGCGCCCCGGCTTTTTCAGTACGGTCGGAGATATACGTTCGGATATCGAAGCACGCTGAATCGAAGGAGGCTTTCCGAATGCGAGTAGTCATCGCCGGCTCGTCCGGTTTGATCGGAACGGCCTTGGTGTCATCGTTGCGCTCCGACAACCACGACGTGGTGCGTCTGGTGCGACGCTCGACCGCCGGCCCCGACGAATCGCGTTGGGACCCGGACCACGACCGTCTGGACCTCTCCGTCCTGCAGGGCGCCGACGCCGTCGTGAACCTCTGCGGCGTCGGCATCGGCGACAAACGGTGGTCGGGTTCCTACAAGCAAGCGATCCGTGACAGCCGCATCGTCGCGACCGACGTCTTGGCCGAAGCGGTCGCGAGTGAGAAGGTTCCCGTCCTCGCCAACGCGAGCGCCGTCGGCTATTACGGCGACACCGGCGACAAGATCGTCGACGAGGATTCGCCGGCAGGCACAGACTTTCTCGCCACGACGTGTCGCGATTGGGAACTTGCCACCGAACCGGCGCGTGCGGCGGGTGCCCGCGTCGTCAATCTGCGGTCCGGCGTCGTGATTTCACCTCATGGGGGCATGCTCGGTCGGCTTCGGCGCCTTTATTCGTTCGGCCTCGGCGGGCGACTGGGCAACGGTCGCCAGTACTTTCCGTGGATCTCACTCGAGGACGAGTGCGACGCGATCAAGTTCGCGCTCACGAATTCCGAACTCTCCGGTCCCGTCAACCTGACCGGTCCGGCCCCTGTCACCAATGCCCAGTTCAATGACGCCATGTCCCGTGCGGTCCACCGCCCGGCTCCCTGGATCGTTCCCGGGTTCGCACTCGAAGCGTTGATCGGAGAATTCGCCAAGAGCGGCATCCTCGGTGGCCAGCGCGCCATTCCCGCAGCTTTGGAAAAGGCGGGATTCTCTTTCCGCCACAACACGATCGGCGAAGCGCTGGCGGCCGCACTCGGTTGATTCCGAAGTCGGGCGTAATCTCTACGTCCATGAGCAGCGCTGCCGTTTCCGCCCGGTTCTCGAAACTGCCGATCGCCGTCGAACAACTCGGTTCGATCGACTACAACGCCGCGTGGGACCGCCAGCGTGAGCTCGCGGCAGCGCGGGCGGACGACATCGGACCGGACACGCTACTGCTCCTCGAACACCCGCCGGTGTACACGGCAGGACGACGCACGGAACCCGAAGATCGTCCCGTCGACGGCACGCCTGTCATCGACGTCGACCGCGGCGGGAAGATCACCTGGCACGGCCCCGGCCAGCTGGTGGGATATCCGATCGTGAAACTGGCCGAGCCCATCGACGTGGTGCGGTATGTCCGACGCATCGAGGAAGCACTGATCACGGTGTGCACGGACCTCGGCCTGAACTGCGGGCGCATCGACGGCCGCTCCGGCGTCTGGCTGCCCGCCGAACTCGCAAACGGGCAATGGAAGCCCGAGCGCAAGGTTTCTGCCATCGGCGTGCGCGTCCAACGGGGCGTGGCACTGCACGGCTTCTCCCTGAACTGCAATTCGGTCCTGACCGGATTCGACAACATCATTCCCTGCGGCATCCGTGACGCCGGGGTCACGACGCTGTCGCAGGAACTCGGTCGCGACGTCACCGTGGACGAAGTCACTCCCGCTGTGACCGAGGCAGTGATCGCTGCTCTCGACGGAACCATGCCCGTCACCGAACGGAACGTCGAGCGCGTCACCTTCGAAAGCGCCTCGCCTACTCCGACTTTTACTACCGTTCAGTACAGCTGACGGGCTCGCCCGAACCCCGTTGCAGTAATCACCGGGCGTAGGATCACTGTCGTGACTATCGCCCCAGAAGGACGTAAGCTGCTCCGTCTCGAGATCCGAAACGCGGAGACGCCTATCGAACGCAAACCCAACTGGATCAAGACCCGAGCAAAGATGGGCCCCGAGTACACGGAGCTCAAGGGCCTGGTCAAGCGTGAAGGTTTGCACACCGTCTGCGAGGAAGCGGGCTGCCCCAACATCTACGAGTGCTGGGAAGACCGCGAAGCCACGTTCCTGATCGGCGGTGAGCAGTGCACACGCCGCTGCGACTTCTGCCAGATCGACACCGGCAAGCCCGAAGCCCTCGACCGCGACGAGCCCCGTCGCGTCGCGGAAAGCGTTCAGGCCATGGGCCTTCGATACTCCACGATCACCGGCGTCGCCCGCGACGACCTCCCCGACGGCGGCGCCTGGCTCTACGCCGAGACCGTCCGCAAGATCCACGAACTCAACCCGGGCACCGGCGTCGAGAACCTGGTTCCGGACTTCAACGGCAAGCCCGAACTGCTCGACGAGGTCTTCGCCTCACGCCCCGAGGTCCTCGCACACAACCTCGAGACCGTCCCCCGCATCTTCAAGCGGATCCGTCCGGCATTCCGGTACCAGCGCAGCCTCGACGTCATCACCGCAGCACGCGACTACGGACTGGTCACCAAGTCCAACCTGATCCTCGGAATGGGCGAAACCCCTGAAGAGGTCACCGAGGCGATGGCAGATCTCCACGCCGCCGGTTGCGACATCCTCACCATCACCCAGTACCTTCGACCCTCGCCCCGGCACCACCCCGTCGAGCGGTGGGTCAAGCCCGAGGAGTTCGTCGCGCACTCGAAGGCTGCAGAAGAGATGGGCTTCGCCGGCGTCATGGCCGGTCCGTTGGTTCGCTCGTCGTACCGCGCCGGCCGCCTGTATGCGCAGGCCATGGCACATCACAGCCGTGAACTTCCCGAGGCGCAGCGTCATCTGACCGAGGGCGGCGACGCTTCCCAGGAAGCCAGCTCACTCATGGCGCGCCTGAATCGCTGATCCACTTTTTGCTGTGCGCCTTTATTAACCGCGGGCGGTTAGTAAAGGCGCACAGCAATGGACGTATCCTGGGTACATGGCGAACGGCAGCAAATCCGGTAAGGGCAAACCCACCAAAGAGGCAAAGGCTGCAGCGAAGGCTGCCCGCAAGCAGGCTTCCAAGGAACGTAGAACTCAGCTCTGGCAGGCATTCCAGATGCAGCGCAAGGACGACAAGCTCCTCCTGCCGCTGATGATCGGCACCCTCGTCGGTGCGGCTCTGGTCTTCTTCCTGGTCGGCCTCATCTGGGGCCTTCAGTGGTTCCTGCTTCCGATCGGCATCGTTCTCGGTCTCCTCGGCGCCTTCATCATCTTCGGTCGTCGCGTCCAGAAATCGGTGTACAAGAAGGCTGAAGGTCAGGCCGGTGCCGCTGCGTGGGCGCTTGACAATATGCAGGGTGCGTGGCGCGTCACGAATGCCGTCGCCGGCACTACCCAACTCGATGCCGTTCACCGCGTCGTCGGACGGCCGGGTGTCATCCTCGTCGCCGAAGGTTCGCCGCAACGCGTCAAGGGCCTCCTCGCGCAGGAGAAGAAGAAGACCGCCCGCCTCATCGGCGACACCCCGATCTACGACATCATCATCGGCAACGACGAGGGCCAGGTTCCGCTCTCGCAGCTCCAGCGCTACTTGAACAAGCTGCCGCGCAACATCGACACCAAGCGCATGGACAACATCGAAGGCCGACTCGCTGCACTGAGCGCACGCGGCGGCGGAGCAGCGCTTCCCAAGGGCCCGATGCCCGGAGGCGCGAAGATGAAGGGAATGCAGCGAACCATTCGTCGTCGCTGACACTCCCCCACAGCAAAACGAAAGACCCGGGCCCACACGGACCCGGGTCTTTCTTTACTTCGAGAGATTTGTGTCAGCGCGATTTCACGAGCAAAGTGCCGGTCGCGCGGTCCTGCATACCGCGACCGTCGATGTCGGTGATGGTCGCGGGAATCACGAACACAAGCAGTGCCTGACGTCCGAGCGCGCGCACGAAGCCCACTCGGATCGGGCCTTCGATACGCGCAACCTGAAGTCCGAGGACGAACTGCCCCGGGGTGAAGTTGAACAGAGCCACGGTGACGACACCGACGGCGAACCACACCATCAGCGTGACAGTCGAGGTCATACCGTCGAAGAAGTCGCCGGTGATGAGCGAGGCCACTCCCACAGCCATCACCCAATCCACCAACAGTGCCGCGATACGACGGCCCGAACCGACCAGCGAACCCGGACCCTCCTGAGGGAAACCGAGGAGCTCGCCACGGTACGACTGCTCACGGCCGTCTGCGCTCTTCGGCAAAGCTGCTTGCGGCCCAGAGAGCCAAGTTCCGGTGATACGTGCCATGCTGTCCAGGATAGGCGTCGCAGCACCGTAGTCCAGATTTGCCGGGTTTTAACTGTGTGGCCGGTCACATGGACTTCGGAAATCCCCAGGATGCTGCGACGCGTAACACTGCCGAAACAAAGGGTTGACGAGCGGGCAACACCAGCTCCCTACCGTCTGCCTCGACGGATTCAACCGACATCACTTGGCTGAAGCGACTTAAGGAGCACAAGCGTGGCGTTCACCACGGCCGAAGAGGTCATCAAGTACATCGCGGACGAGAACATCGAGTACGTCGACATTCGGTTCAGCGACCTGCCCGGCGTCCAGCAGCACTTCTCGATCCCGGCGTCTGCTTTCAACCAGGACGTGTTCGAGGACGGCCTCGCATTCGACGGATCTTCGGTCCGCGGATTCCAGTCGATCCACGAGTCCGACATGATGTTGCTTCCCGACGTCACCACGGCGCAGATCGACCCCTTCCGCAAGGCGAAGACCCTCAACATCAACTTCTTCGTGCACGACCCGTTCACCCGTGAGTCCTACAGCCGCGACCCGCGCAACGTTGCTCGCAAGGCCGAGGAGTACTTGGTCAGCACCGGCATCGCGGACACCGCATTCTTCGGCGCCGAGGCCGAGTTCTACATCTTCGACTCGGTTCGCTACGACTCCGGCATGAACTCCGCTTTCTACGAATTGGATTCCATCTCCGGTTCCTGGAACACCGGCGCAGAGACCAACGCCGACGGCTCCCCGAACCTCGGCTACAAGGTTCGCGCCAAGGGTGGCTACTTCCCCGTCGCTCCGTACGACCACTACGTGGACCTGCGCGACGAAATCTCCACCAACCTGACCAACGCAGGCTTCGAGCTCGAGCGCGGCCACCACGAGGTCGGCACCGGCGGACAGCAGGAGATCAACTACAAGTTCAACACGCTGCTCGCAGCTGCTGACGACCTGCAGCTGTTCAAGTACATCGTCAAGAACACCTGCTGGCAGCACGGCAAGTCCGCAACCTTCATGCCGAAGCCGCTCTTCGGTGACAACGGCTCGGGCATGCACGTCCACCAGTCCCTGTGGAAGGACGGCAAGCCCCTCTTCCACGACGAGTCCGGCTACGCAGGCCTCTCGGACATGGCGCGCCACTACATCGGCGGCATCCTGCACCACGCTCCGTCGCTGTTGGCCTTCACCAACCCGACGATCAACTCGTACCACCGTCTGGTGCCGGGCTACGAAGCCCCCATCAACCTCGTGTACAGCCAGCGCAACCGCTCGGCAGCTGTCCGTATCCCGATCACGGGCAACAACCCGAAGGCAAAGCGTCTCGAGTTCCGCGCACCCGACTCCTCGGGTAACCCGTACCTCAACTTCGCTGCACAGATGATGGCCGGCCTGGACGGCATCAAGAACAAGATCGAGCCGATGGCTCCGGTCGACAAGGACCTCTACGAGCTTCCCCCGGAGGAGGCTCGCAACATCCCGCAGGCTCCGACCAGCCTCGAGACGGTCATCAACCGCCTCGAAGCCGATCACGAGTACCTGACCGAGGGTGGCGTCTTCACCACCGACCTGATCGAGACCTGGATCTCGCTCAAGCGTGAGCAGGAAATCGCTCCGGTCAACCTGCGTCCGCACCCGTACGAGTTCGAGCTCTACTACGACGTGTGATCCGCATCCTGACGTAAGTCAGACCTGCGAATACCGAGTGCACCCGTCCCGCATCTGTGGGGCGGGTGCACTTGTTTCGGTCCGATCGAATGTGTCTGCCACACACGTCCCAGCCGCAACTGAGCGGAATTACATCGGGTATACATTCGACCGATGCCAACTTGGGTGCAGGAGGAGCAATAGATGCCCGATCCGTTCGCAATCGAAGTGGACTCCTTCTACAACACGATCGTCCTGCGATCACCGGATGACTACGAACCACTTGCGCCGGGTTGGTTTCCCACCGAACCCCAATTCGTCACCGGCGGACTAGGCCGACTCGTCATCCACACCGGTGGACGCGGGCTCGTACGCGTGACAGTCACCTCCACCGAAACACCAGCCCCTCCGCTCACGGATTCGCTATTCACAGTGTGGGAGGACATCGCGGAGTGTTCGTTCACCATCAAGAGCGACGCACTCTGCTTCGACGGATTCTCAGGCGAGGTATCGAATCCAATTCCCCATCCGAGGCCAGGCCCGTGCCGAGTGCGAGTGTTAGCTCGGGGACGGACTGAGCACTGGGACGCCTACCGGACACCGGAGTCCCAACCGCAGATACGACTCCACATCCAACTCTGGCCGCAACAACTCGGCGACCCGCACCTCATCCAGTACCGAGACCGGATTACCGGAAATCGTAGCCGAACCGACGACACCCCCGAGGAAAAGCAGGCCACCACGTAGCCGGGAACATCTCTCTCCACTGCGCAGTGCTGCTCCGGGCACGGCTACCGGATCCAGTAGTTATCTGTGCCGAGGCCGGTAGCGAAGTGCGAGTAGTCGACCTACCGTCCAGGGCTGCGGATACAGCGTTTCGCGGACCTGTACCCGGCAACGGAAAGACCGACGCGAAAGATGCTTTCATCATCGTCGATGCCGCCCGCACACTCCCCGATACGCTGTTGCCGATCGGAAAGGCCTGCGACCTTGTCGAGGGTCTACGCGTGCTGTCCGAATTCGACGCCGATCTGGCGATCGACGAAAACCGGTTGATCAACCGCCTGCGGTCGATGCTGTTGTCGGTGAATCCGCCACGGACGCGCGATCGGCGCGCAGATGCACCGCCCGGTCGGACCAGGATTGCTCGCGAAGTTCGGTGGACCGGCCGGGTTCGCCGCCGCGACCTGGCCGCGCGCTGAGAGCAACCCTGGCCGAATACCCGGCTGGTCCGATCTTGACGTCGCTACCGGGCGTGGGCATACGGACCGGTGTGACGATGCTCATCGAGATCACCGACATCGGTCGTTCCGCGACGCAGGGGCGCTCGCCGTTTACGCCGGGGTCGCACCTCGCACACATCGCTCCGGAACGTCCGTCAAAGGTGAGCACCGACAACACAGCGGCAACGCCAGACTCAAACGCGCCAAGTATCTTTCAGCGTTCGCTGCTCTCAAGGATCCGATCTCCCGTGCCGACTACGACCGAAAACGAGCTGAGGGCAGGCGTGGCTGGTGCGCGTCTCGAGGTCAGAGTTTTCGCGCCGGATGTCGTATCGGAGAGAACCCCAATGTGGCTGCAGCGATAGCGAACACAACAACGACGCCGAGCAGGGTTAGGCGTTCACCGATCGCGCCGACCAGCAGACCTGCTATCACTGCGCCGAGCGCAGCCATGGTGCGGTTGACGGAGCGTCGGGCGGCATTCACACGCCCGAGAAGCTCATCGGGGGTGAGTGTTTGCCAATAGCCCATCTCGTTCGCGTTCTCCGCGCCCGCTGCCAACCCTTGCAGGCCCAGTGCTGCGAAGAGCAGTACATGGCCGACACCTGTGTCCGTCGCGAAGGCCACGAGAAGCCAGGTGACGGGGTATACCGTGCGGGCGAGGATGACTGCTCGTCCTGATCCGATGCGCGTGCCGAGCGCGTGAGCGCAAGATGTGCCGAGGAGGCTTGCGACACCGAACGTCGTCAGAAGCAAACCGTATGTGTAGGCGCTGAACCCGAGCGAGCGGAGAGCGAACAGCGACAGCACAGTCAACGCAGCTCCGTTGGCAAGGAACCACACGTGTGTCGATATCGCGAGCGGGTTGAGAGTGCGGTGGCGATACGTGAATCTCAGACCCTCACGCACTTCGTTCATCAGGTTTCGGGAGCGAGTAACGGATCGAGGCTCGTCGACGTCGAGCCCGAAATTGAGTGCGGCATCAGCGAAATAGCTGATTGCGTCGACGGCAATCACCACTGGAGCGCCGAGCAGGCCAATGAGTCCGCCTCCGACCGTTGGCCCCAATGTCGTTGCCGCTGCGTCGGCTTGGTCGAGTCGAGCGTTTGCTTTCACCAGTTGACTGCGTGGAACCAGCCGGGGCAACAAGGACTGCATCGCAGCGAAGCCGAACACCGAGAAGGAGCCGAACAACAGCAACACGATGACCAGAACCCAGACGTGCAGAAGCCCGGCGAGCCACAGAAGCGGGACGGCACCGAGCACAACTGCCCGACCGACGCTGGCCCACACGAGAATTGGCTTGCGCCGCCACCGATCGACGTAGACCCCCGCGACCAACCCGAGCACCGCATACGGGATCAACTGAGCCGCGTTCACCACACCCACTTCGAACGGCGTCGCGTCCAAAAGCTGCACCACCAAAATGGGCATCGCCACAGCTGTCACCGACGAGCCGGCCGAACTGATCACCGCGGCCGTGAGAAAGCGTCGAAATGATGAACGGTGACCTGCCGGCGAAACGTCACTCATCGCTGACATCCACGACGCCACACAGCCGACTGCACCAGTCTGTCCCGCTCATGCACGGCACTGTAACCGAGCACGCCCGATATCGGTGCTGAGGACGAGGCGGCTGTTGGCATTGCCAAATTGATAGAAGCACTCAACCGTGACCAAGGACCAGAGCGGACACAGCCCCTCACCTCGTCCGCGTAGGTGGGGTTACCCGTCTCGACTTGCACTCCGCGATGCTCACCGAGTGGACATTGCACAGCGAACACGATTGGCTGTCACTCATTGTTGCGTTTCTTCGACCCAGTCGGGATGTTCGCGGCTGTCGTCGAGCACCCAGGTACGGGATTCGTCGCCGATGCGGTCGGGGTCAGTGAGCCAGCATGTTGCGTCGGGCGCCCACCCGGCGATGACGCTCGCCGTCTCGTCGTCGACTCCGATCGCGGTTCCCGCCGCGGCCAGGTATCCCATAACGGTGAGATGCACGCCCGTGTAGCTCTCAGCGACGAGCTGCCAGTTGGGGATGACCCAGCGCCCTGATCGTCCGGTGGTCCGGTACCAGTCGTGTCGTTTATCCGCGGTGACCTCGAGGGGGAACCGTCTGCAGAGTTCCGCCCACGCCTGCGCGCCGTCGATCTCGTATATGCGAGCGCCGGCGGGTGCGTCGACTGGTCGCACGGCGATGCGTTTCCAACCCATGCTGTCTTCGACGAACCACAATTCTGCCGGGGTCCCGTCGAACAGTGCCCGTGTCGAACACCGAACAGACGGATTCGACCACCAGTAACCGGACCAGTTCGCCTTCGGATCGGTCGGACGATCAGCGGCTCGCGCTTCCGCTGCGAGAGTGTGCTCATGCCAGTCGCTCAGGAGTTCTGCAGCCGTCGACTCAAAGGTATCGGGGCTGTCGTCGTCCAGGCTCACTATCACCCATTGGTCGGTCTCGGCGAGCGCGGTCGTCCACCACTGCGAGTGTTGGGATCGTGCGATGTGCTCGGCGACTCGTCGAAGCTCATGCCGTACCGGCTCGGTTGTGACGAGGATGTCTTCACCGTCGGGGTCCTGCCAGTAGCGTGCTGTGTCCGTCGCTGCGGCGAGGGCAGAACGGAGTGCAACCTCGGTCACCTCGGGAAGCGGTACTTCGGACAGGCGGTGCGCTACATCGTCGGCAGTGACGACGGTCTGCCGCGCTTCGTCTGCGCCGGGGCCGAACAATACGCTCGAGTCTCGGTCGGGGTCGAGGTGATAGGAGGCCAGAAAAACCGCGGAACCAAACGAGTCGTCATGTGGCTCGGGTCGCCGGATCCGTTCGGCATCCATCACGTAGTCAAGCAGCATCCGCCGTCCGCGTGGCCCCGACAACAACGTATCCGCTGTACTCGTTGTGCTCACTGCCTCAGGCTCCTCGTTTTCCGTCATGACTGTGTGTACCAGTGTGACGACCTATCGGTGTTGTGCGCTTGGGCCACACACCCCGGCGGCCCCAGCGGATCGGGCATCACTCGTCGAACACGAAGGTGGCGCTGCCATCTTCTGGTAGTTCGTGAACGATCACCTCGTTGCCGATACCCGTGACAGCAGACACGAAAGTGGTCGTCTCCCTGTCGATCCCGACGAGCCAACTGATCCCGACACCCTGCTGACGGGGTACTCGACGGAAGACCGATTCACCCCCTTCTATGGCCGCTCCCGGGTGCAACGATCGGGCTGTGTCCAACACCGCTTGCCGCACGGCACCCAGGTCGATCAGGTCATCGTCAGGTCCGATCTGTGACGGCTGAAAATACGTCAGAGCGAACGGCAGACGGATCATCACGTTGGGCTCGGGCGCGGACCCCTGCACCGGAACAAAGTAGAAGCCCCACCCCCGTGGGGAGGGCGGGGCTTCCTCTGGTCCGGCGCTCACGCACAGTGGGAGGGTGGTGGACATGCCGGACCGACGACACGGCAGGGAGTCAAGCTGCCGCGCCCAAGCGCTGACCTGAGGGAATGCGCCTGAGATCGTGGTTACGAGAACCATCAAACCAGACAAACTGGACGCATGTTCAGGAATCGCGAGATTCGACCCCCGCACGTCAGAAAGATCTCACTGCACCCGATAGGTTTCGCTGCGGACAGGATCCACCAACCGCCGCATGACCTCGTACGCGCGGTCCGGATCCGTGTACGGCGGAATCATCATCAAAACGAGTTGACGACCATAGATATCGTCGAGATACATCAAATCGTGGGGCTGGCCAGGGTACGGACCCCGCACTTCCAGTCCGTCGACCTCGTCAATACGTCGCTGCGCACTACTGATCGTGTTCCAGTCGAACGCAACCCTCGCGATCGGCCCCAGCCGCAACGAAAGTGCGGATATCAGATCGTGAAGCTCCGCCGTGACGTTCGTGGTCCACGGGAACCACGCGCCGTCAACCGATGCCTTGACGGCACCTTGCCCACGAAGCAGGAATCGCGGAGTCCGCGTCGGCGACGGGAAAGGTTGCCCGACATGGCGCTGCGGCGCTTCCATTGCATAGTCGAGAGTGCTGATGTGCGCCATGACGAGGCTCCTTGACGGAGGATTCGTGGAACCGTCAGACAGAGGTGCCCGGTCGTGGGTTCCATACCTTCAGACTACTCCGCTACGCAATCCCGACTACGCATCGACGGAAATGATCACGCCGGTGTCGCCGTACGGGAACGGACCATTACCGATGTGACCGAGGGTGTTGAAGAATTTCGAAATAGGCACCATCACACCGTATTTCGCTTTGACTTTGCTGCGGATCTCGTCGAATTCAGCTCCACCGCTCACCAACTGAGCGGTCCCGGTGACCGGCGACGCACCGTCGGCAACCTTTCCGCGGTTGTTGCACGGCACCACGGTGACGCGTGGGTTGTTCCGCAGACGCTTGGCCTTACCCGACTTCGAGGAAGTCCAGAAGCCGATACGTCCGTCAGGCAGAGGCACGACCCACGTCGGCGTGGCTACGCCGTCACCGCTCTTACGGAATGTGGTGACCGAGATCGTCTTCTCTTCGCCCAGGGACATGAAACGAGCGTATGCCTCCACAACCTCCACGACCATGCACGCGAATGAATTTTCTCTACCCCAGGAGTTTCAAAACGGACAATTATCCGGACGAAGGTGAACAACAGGTGCCGAGTGGTGGAAATGTCGCGGAACGACCACGTCTGAGGTCGATTTGAGGCCCGGAGGTGTTGGAACATGACTTCTCGTGAATGCGGAACTCATCGTTCTCCTCGTCGTCGTCGTAACCGCTCTGGGGTTCGACTTCACCAACGGTTTTCATGACACTGGCAACGCTATGGCCACGTCGATTGCAACCGGCGCCCTCAAGCCCAAGGTGGCAGTCGCTCTGTCTGCTTCCTTGAACCTGGTCGGAGCTTTCCTCTCGGTAGAGGTTGCTGCCACCGTGGCCAAGGGCGTGGTGAACCTCGGAAATGTGGGTGGCCAAGCGCTGCTCACCATCGTCTTCGCCGGCCTTGTCGGCGGCATCATCTGGAACCTGGCAACGTGGTTGCTCGGCATCCCCTCGAGTTCCTCACACGCACTGTTCGGCGGCCTGATCGGCGCCGCCATCGCGTCCCTCGGCATGAGCGGTGTCGCCTGGAGCGGCGTCCTCAGCAAGGTTGTCATCCCCGCAGTTCTCGCTCCCGTCGTGGCCGGCTTGGTTGCCGCGGCCGGCACCTGGCTCATCTACCGCATCACCTCCAACGTCGGAGAAGAAACCAAGGACAAAGGTTTCCGACTCGGCCAGATCGGTTCGGCTTCACTCGTTTCCCTCGCACACGGCACCAACGACGCTCAGAAGACCATGGGCGTCATCTTCCTCGCCCTGGTCGCCCACGGAACCATTTCCGCCGACGCGGACATGCCGTTCTGGGTCAAGCTCACCTGTGCGCTCGCGATCGCTGCCGGAACCTACCTCGGCGGTTGGCGAGTCATCCGCACTCTCGGCAAGGGACTTGTCGAGATTGCCGCACCACAAGGCATGGCAGCCGAAGCATCCTCTGCTGCAATCATTCTCACCTCCAGCCACCTCGGCCTTCCGCTCTCCACCACCCATGTGGCGACGGGTTCCATCATGGGAACCGGTCTGGGACGCAAGGGCGCCGAAGTTCGTTGGGGCGTAGCCGGACGTATGGCGGTCGCCTGGTTGATCACTCTTCCGTCCGCTGCAATCGTCGGCGCTCTGTGCTGGGGACTGGCCAACATCGTCGGCGGCCTGCCCGGTGTCCTGGTCGTCTTCGCCGTGCTCATCGCGTTGGCCGGCTGGATGTACCTGCGCTCCCGCAAGGAGCCCATCGATCCGAGCAACGTCAACGCCGAGTGGGACGGCGGCCTGGTACCCGCAGAGGTCCCCGGTCCGGACGCCCGCGTCACCACCGACGTCAAAGCCTGAAAGAGGGAATCGACATGGATATCTTGAAAAACACCGTCGACTCGCTCTGGCAGGTCGTACTGGTCGGCCTCCTGCTGGGCGCCGGACTACCGGCGATCTTCGCAATCGGCCTGAAGTCGCTCGACGCCGGACAACGTGGCAGTGGCGGCGGGAGCACTGCCGTCGCGGCTCGCAGTCCGTTGGCCGTGGCAGGCGCAGTGGTGTGCTTCGCGGTCGTGCTCATCGCGATCGTCACCGGAATCCTCTTCATCATGCAGGGCTTCCTCAGCCACACATTCGGCATCGAGATCTTCTGATCCCGTGCACCCTCACGAGCGGAAAGACATCACCGTGACTGCACCGACTCCATCCCTTCCTCAATCCATTCTTGACTGGCTTCGCGCCGGCTACCCCGAAGGCATACCGCCCAAGGACCGCATTCCGCTGGTCGCATTGCTACGACGCAAACTCTCGGACGCGCAAATTCGAGACATTGCCATCGGCGCTGCACTCGCAGAACTGAGCGACGTCAACAGCGACCAGGTGATCTCGAGCGACGAGATCAGCGCTCAGATCGCCGATCTGACGAGCCAGACTCCCTCGGACGAGGACATCGCGCGCGTTGCCTCCGTCCTTGCTGCCGCCGGGTGGCCCCTCGCTGATCTCGACAACCACTGAAGCTCGATTCGTTGAGTCTTCCACCACTTCTGGCTTCGATACTCGGCTGGCTGCGTGCCGGGTATCCGAACGGTGTGCCGGAGCAGGACTACGTCCCTTTGATGGCCCTGCTCCGGCGACAACTGTCCGACGACGAGATCGCCGTTCTTGCTGACGATCTCGTCGCCGGCTTTCCGCTTCCGGTCGATCCGATGGACTTTCCCGGTTCGGTCGATCCGATCGACATCGGCGTCCTCATCACCAAGGTCACCGACGATATTCCGCACGAATCGGACGTCGCTCGGGTACGTGAACACCTGATTCGTGGAGGTTGGCAAATCGTGGCACAACCTCCGGTCGACGACGCCTGACGGCATTACGGTAAATCGGACCAGTTTGATAACGAACCGGTAACGGTGCCGTCGAGGTCAATACAGACCACTTAGTGTCATAAGGAATTCCGCGCCTCGGGGGGCTCGGTCGGATTTCGGTGTGCAAGCACCTTTGGGGCGGGAGTGATACATGCACGAGGCTCACACAGATTTGGCGAAGAACCCAGATATTTCGAACCCGGATCTTTCGAGAAACCGTATTTCGAAACGAATCAAGCGTCGGATCCTGGGCCTCGCAGCGACAGCACTCGCACTCCCCCTGACCGCAGGCCTGATCAGCGGATCGGTAGCGACCGCAGCGCCCGCGCGTACCGCCCCGGCCGGTGGCTACGAGGAAGTGTTCGTCGACTCGTCGATGGGACCGATCAAGGTTCAGATCCAGTGGGCTTCGCGCGGCGGCAACGCGGCGCTCTATCTTCTCGATGGCCTACGAGCACGCGACGACCGAAACGCATGGAGTTTCGAGACCAACGCTCTCGAGCAGTATCGCGGCGACAACGTCACCCTGGTCATGCCGGTCGGCGGGCAGTCCAGCTTTTACTCCGACTGGTATGCGAACAGCAATTTGAATCGCCAGCCGGTCACGTACAAATGGGAAACCTTCCTCACCCAGGAACTTCCCGCCTATCTGGAATCGCGCGGCGTCTCCCGAACCAACAACGGCGTGCTCGGACTGTCCATGGGTGGCAGCGCGGCACTGACGCTAGCCGCCTACCACCGCGATCAGTTCAAGTTCGCCGGTTCGCTCTCGGGATACCTCAACATCTCAGCTCCAGGCATGCGTGAGGCGATCCGGGTGGCCATGGTCAGCGCCGGGTCCTTCAATGTCGATGCAATGTGGGGACCGCCGTGGAACCCCGCTTGGCTCCGCAACGATCCCTTCGTGTTTGCACCCGAACTGGCTGGGCTCTCGCTGTACATATCCGCTGCGAGCGGCCTGCCCGGGCAGTTCGATCAACCGCGTCGGCCCGTCGACTTCGTGAATACCGGTAGTGCCATCGGGCTCGAGGCCCTTGCCTTGATGAACTCACGGGCATTCCAACTGCGCATGAACTCCCTGGGAATTCCGGCAACGTACAGCTTCCCGGCCAACGGCACTCATTCGTGGCCGTACTGGGGTGCAGAACTGTGGAAGGCCCGAGGCCAGATCCTCGACACCCTGAACGCTTGGTGAACTGACAACGACTCGATCACCGACAACCGCAGGCCCCGACCGATATTCGTTCGGGGCCTGCGTCGTTCGAATTCAGAGCGCGGCAAAGAGATCCACGGTATTGCCGTCGGGATCGAGAAGAACGGCGTAACGCTGCCCCCATACGGCGTCGAAGGGCGCCTTGTGCCCGGGGAAGTCGGCTGTCATGCGCTGATACGCCTCGTCTACTGCGGCGGGAGTCCCGAAATCGAAGGCCAAAGCGACGGGGTGTCGACCTTCCCCGACAGCGAAGTCCGGATCGAAGCTCGCGATGGTGGACAGCGCGTCCCAGGCCAGCCGAAGCCCACCGTCGAAAGTGAACTCCACATGCGGAGCGTCAGCGGGTGTTTCCGGAATGTCGAGCCCGAGGGTTCGGTAGAACGCGAGGGAACGCGCGAGATCGTTGGTGACGATTCCGACGAGATCGAGTCTCGGAGAGACGGACACGGTATTTCTCCTGTTTCGGGTCGAGAAGTGATCGGCGAGTGTGTGACGATGATCTGATGACCGGCACTGACACCCTCGCTCTCGACGGTAGTCGGACGGTAGCGTCGAGTCTTGAACAAAACGGCCACACCTATGTCGAGACTCGGATCACCGGTTCGGCCGGCCTCTTCAGTTGCACGTGGAAAAGCACCAGCGAAGCCCATACGCCCACGGAAGCAAAGCGGATTCTTCCCGATCTCTGCGCCGACTTCATCGTCGACAGCACCGGAAAGTCGTGGCTCGTCGGACCTGCCACCGGTGCCGATCTGGTTTCGGTCGCCGCCGGTACAACCATGTGGGGCATCCGGATCAATCCACCGGCTCTGCGGAGCCTGCTCGGCACAGCTGCCGACGCGGTGCAGGATTCGAAGATCGCCTTCGACGACATCCTCACTTCCAGACAAGCGCGGGTACTTGCCGACGCCCTGAGCCACGAGGCAGTCGACGCTCACCTACTGGGCCAGTTGTGGCGCGGACTGGAACCCGACCACGGAATCGAGCGTGGTTACTCCGCGCTCATCTCCTCCCCTTCCACGCCGATACGAGAGATTGCTGCAGACCTCGGTGTTTCCGAACGTCATTTCAGACGATCGATCACATCGGCGGTCGGGCTGTCCCCCAAACTGATTCAGAAGGTGCAACGAATGCAGGACGTGTTGACTCTCAGCCGCGGCGCAAATCTCACGCTGTCGTCGCTGGCCGGTCCCGCCGGCTACGCCGACCAAGCCCACCTCGCACGCGATACGCGTGCACTGGCAGGCCTGACACCGACTCAGCTACTGCGCGAGCACCGGTAACGATGAGTGAAGAACTGTTCGCCGCCCTCGATCACCTGGCTGCCACGTCAGCTGTCGTGATCGATCGCCCCCGAGGGTCGGCACACCCGCGGTACCCCGATGCGATCTATCCGCTCGACTACGGCTATCTCGACGGCACGGTCAGCGCGGACGGCGACGGGATCGATCTGTTCCGAGGCTCGGCCGTCGGCAACGGTGTTGTCGCCGTGGCCGTTGTTGCCGACATCGTCAAGAAGGACGTGGAAGTCAAGATCCTTCTCGAATGTACTGCGTCTGAAATCGACACTGCCACAGCATTTCTCCGCGACGTTCTAGGTCTCGGTGCCACTGTCTTGCGGCGCGCCGTCAGCTGAGTTCGTCGAATCGCGGAACAAGATGCTCCGCAACCCACTTCGCTTCCTCGATCAGAGGCCAACCTGCCAGGATCAGTGCAGTCAAACCGGTTCGGCTGCGAAGCGTGCGTACCGAGTCCGTGATCGAATCCGGATCGCCGACGTAGTACACGGCCGATGACCCGGTGCCGAAGATGTCGAGGGGTGACCACGCCGTGATACCCGCGTACAGCCCGTCACCGACGTACAACTCCTCCGGTTCCGGAAGTCGGCCGGAGGCAATCTTGTCCGCCCAACCCTGTCGCTGAGCGTCGCGGGTGGTGAAGGTCTTGAGGTCTTGCTTCCCCTGAGTACGAC
This sequence comes from Rhodococcus sp. RCBS9, assembly GCF_029457415.1. NCBI lineage: Bacteria > Bacillati > Actinomycetota > Actinomycetes > Mycobacteriales > Nocardiaceae > Rhodococcus > Rhodococcus sp. RCBS9. Next base: position 6,380,250 of record NZ_CP120422.1, read on the forward strand.
GACGCACTGCGTTGTCCAAGACATGAGCGATCTGCTCGACGCCCGTCTTCTCGAACAACGAACGGAACCGGTCGTGCGCCTGCGCCTTGGTGGGGCGAACGATCACACCGGTGAGCGCACCGAAGTCGGTGAACTCGCGCCCGGCTGCCTCCGCCGCCGCCCGTGCGGCAGAGAATTTGTCTTCGATGAACGAAGTCTCGCGCAGCATCGCCAAGTAGGTGTCGAGCACCTTGCCTGAATTCGCCAGGCCTGCAGGCGAATCACCGGTACCCCACAGCGGAACCTGATGCCCAGCGGGCGCATCGATACGCAGTGGTGTGTTGGGAAAGTTCGACTCCGTGCCTTCGGCGTAGATGCGGCGGAAGTCCGCCCAGTACTGCTCCCCCAACTCGTAACGCTCGTCGTGGGGCACGTTCATGTCGTACTTGGTCAGGATGTTCTCGCGTCCGTTGACCGAGTTGATCAACAGTCGGCCGCCGCTGAAGGCGTCGAAAGTCAATGCCTTCTCCGCCAGCAGTCGCGCCGGCGTCATGTTCGCGTAGACGGCGACGAGGAACTTCATGCGCGTGGTGTGCGCTGCCGCCCACGTCGCCGAGATGAACGGATCGTTCGGCCAGGTGGCAACAAGCGCACCTTCGAATCCGCCGTCGTCGATAGTCTTCGCGAGCTCGATCTGCCTGGCCCCGTCCACGGGGAACAGCCCACCGGGGCTCCACGGGTAGTCCCCGTCTGCCTGGGTGAGATACCAGAATGTCTTGATGCCCATCAGTTCTGCACTCCAGCCGGCAGGTCGAACGATTCGATTCGGGCACGCGAACGGATGGTGTCCGCATTCACGCTGTAGAGCGCGTCGAGGTATGCGACCGCGAAAGAACCGGGGCCCGAGGCATTTTCCTCGGCGATCTCCGATGCCACGGCAACATGCGTGTGCGCGGCAACCAATCCGTCCAGCGCGGTCGACGTGACGGCGAGGTATGCGGCGACAAGACCGCCCAGAGAGCAACCGGTACTGGTCACGCGCGGCAACAGCGCGCTGCCACCGGAGACTCGGATGCCCTGGGTGTCACCGCCCGCATCGCGGCCGACGATGTAGTCGACCGGTCCGGATGCCGACACGGCATCCGCATGCTTCAAGAGTGACAGAGCGGCGGGCACCGCGTCGGCGGAATCGGAGGCACTGTCGACGCCGCGGGTGTCACCGCCGAGTCCGGCCAGAGCGATGATCTCCGATGCGTTCCCTCGGATGACGTTGGGGTGAAAGCACAACAAGTCCACAGCGATACCGCTCCGCCAAGGTAGTCCGCCGACACCGACGGGATCCAAAACCCATGGCGTACCCGCAGTTCGCGCCGCTTCTGCTGCTATCAGGAAGGCTTCGGCAGTCCCGTCGTCCGGCGTCCCGAGGTTGACGAGCACTCCCCCGGCGACGGCAGCGAACCCACCGGCTTCGTGAACGTTGTCGATGTGAGCGTTGCTTGCGCCGGCAGCGAGCAGAACATTGGTCAAGAAGTTCGCAGAAACGATGTTGGTCAGCGACTGGACGAGCGGTACCTGATCGCGGAGTGCGTCGATCGCCGACGCGACGGTTTCGACAGAGACAGTGTCAGACATGAGAATTCCTTCAGGACGGGAGGTAATTGAGGACTGCGGCGATTCAGGATCGCGGACATCGAACATCCGCAAGCGCGCCGCCGGGCTCACCGCCGACAACCATCGGCAAAGTCGGATCTGCAGTCCATTCCTCCAACGAACCGTCATAGACCTTGACGTCCACATAGCCGCCGCGGATCAGTGCGAGTGCTGTCAGGCACGCCGAAACTCCACCGCCGCAATAGATCACGACAGGTTCAGCGACGGCTGGTAGAACGTCAGCAGATTTCGACCGAACATCGTCCGCCGGAAGCATCCGGGCATCGGCGTCGAGAAGACCCTTCGCAGACAGATTCACACTTGACGGAATATGTCCGCGTCGCGAATATCGCGTCTTCTCCGTTCCCTCGTACTGCTTAGGCGCCAGCGCGCACACCAGCGTTCCGGCTTCTCCTCCTGAGGACAGTGAGGCAACGCGAGGTAGATCGACCCACAGGCCAAGGTCCGTCACACCCCAACGCTTCGACGCCGACGCGTGGGTGACGTCGTCGCCGCTCGCGAGGGCGAAGCCGCATCGAGTCCATTCGGCGAGGCCACCGTCGAGGACCCTTGCTTCGATGCCGGCGTTGCGAAACACCCACCAGAGCCGTGATGCCCAAGTGGTCGAACCCTGGTCGTAGATCACGATTGTCGCACCCGGTTCGATACCACTGGATTGGAGATCGGACATCAACTGCTCCGTTGACGGGCGTGTGAAATGCAGCGCCGCTTCCCTTTCGGAAAAGACGTCCATGAGGTCGACGTGTCGGGAACCCGGGATGTGCGAGGAAACCCAGCCGTCGTACCCGGACTCCGGGCGATAGTCGCCGTCAAATCGCGCGGGAGGAAAATGAACTGTCGCGTCGAGCACAGCGACGCCTCCCTCGCGCAGCATCGCGTCGAGTTCAGCAGCACTCACCAGCGGCGACGCGGTCTCTCCAGCCACTTCAGACCCTCTCCCTCGGAAACGAACAAGCACGAACCTAAATGAGTACTAGCGTATACGCAAGTACTCACTCGTCGCCGATGGCATAATCGAACGCGCTCTACTTGCATGCACAGGAATGAGGACACATGGATCTCGACGCCGATACGAGCACCACCGATCTGCTGGTGCCGGAGGCTGCGCTGGGCCGGTCCGATCAGACCTCGCGGCAGTACCTGCGCCTGCGAGCCGACATCCTGGCCGGCAAGTTCCCCCAGGGCTCTCCGCTGCACGAGACTCAATTGTGCGAATCGTACGGCGCATCGCGTACCCCGATCCGCGAGGCACTCAACTGGCTCGCGCACGACGGTCTACTCGAACGAGCCGCCCGCGGTTTTCGTGTCCGTTCCGGCACACCCGAGGACGTCATCGAAATCTACGCAGCGCGGGTTGCCCTCGAATCGGAAGCCGCCGGCGCCGCCGCACTCCGCCACAGCGATCTCGACCTTGCCCGCCTGGACGGATTGCACGAGTTCTGCTGCACTGCAACAGAAGGTACCGAGGTTCGTGCCGGAAACTTCAAGTTTCACGAGGCCCTCTGGCAGGCCGCCCACAATTCCACGATCACCTCATTGCTGATCCGCCTCACCACCCAACTGCGAATCTACGACAGCGGCCCGCCGTCGAACTACGGCGAACCTGACCTGCTCAATTCGGAGCATCAAGAGATCCTGAACGCCATCCGCGCCCGGGACGAATCGTCCGCACGTGGTCACATGCGCAACCATCTCGAGCGCAGCCGCGACCAACGAATAAGGATGTTCGCCAGCCGCTGACTTCAGACAGCCCAGATTTCTGCACGCCGACGCCTGCGCCGCCGTCGCTCAGACGGGGAGCGTGCCGGTGTCGACGTCGTACACGCTCTCGGCCGGGCTCGACATCACTCGATCCGCCATCTCCTGCTTGAGCTCTGTCAGCCGTGACTCGTCTTCGGCCGTCCGGTCGGACTTACGGGACAGAGTGATGAACTCGTCGACGACGAACCCCTCCCGAACAGTCAGCGTGACGCTCGCGCCGCGATAGGTGATCCGAAATACATACAGCGCGAGCGTGTTTCCACGTTCACGCCTGGCCAAGGATCTGTCAACGGTGTACCGCCCTTCGGTCACCGCGCGCGTGACCAACTCGAACGCATCGCGCACTCCTGGTCCGCCGTGTGCGGTGGCCACGACCAGGTCACGACGCTCGACGGAGCCCTCCGCGCCGAACACACCGAGAGCACGCTCGAGAACCTTGTAGGCATGGGCCACGCCGCCCGGGGCCTGCGGACCGTGATAGCGGAGGGCGTCCTCGTACGTGAAGTCGAGCGTCGTCCCGTGATCGGTCACGGTGAGCGTGGTGGTCATGATGGGCGTCCTTGCCGGTCAGTGCTGGCGGTCGATCGGATTGATCCGCGAGACGATGAGCGGATCGATCGGGGTGAAAGGGAAGTGCGGCAGCTCCCGCTCCGGAACGCCGAACGAGGCCGAGAGAACGCTGCGCGAGAACGCGGAAGCCGTTGCACGGTAGCCTATGTCGCCCGGTGTCGGCTGGTCGAAGAAGATGAGGAAATTGATGTCCTCGTCGCCTAGAACCTCGATATGATGGGGATAGGCACGCGGAACGAAATACACCTGACCGGGCTCCAGTAGGTAGGTGTCGAGTGATCCGTCGGGATCGAGAACCGTCATCCGCCCATGACCACGATGCACGTATCCCATTTCGGCAGTGACGGGATGCCAGTGTGGCTCACGCATTCCACTCTCGCGAATAGTCAACGAGTACATCGAAAGATCTTCCAGCGCCGCCCAATACTGCTTTCGCGCCACTTTCGCCTGTCCGTACGGATATGCGAGAGGCGCGATCTGGCCTTCGAGATCGAAGAGATGCGCGTTGGGAAAGCCGGCGGTATCGGGAACGACGGCGGCGCCGTCCCGCCGAACTATCTGGGACGCATCGGCCCTACCGAAGACGTCGAAGGCTGACGCGGCGAGGTCGTAGGTATTGCCGAGCACCGCGTTCGACATTGCGCTGACGCTACTCTGCAACGAAAAGTGCTGCGGGAGTGAAGTACGCAGGGCAGCGATGATCTCCGCCTCCTCCTCTCCGACATTCTCGATGTGATAAATCGCGCCGGATTCGACGTGATACATCTGCCCCGCTCGCACCACGAAACTGGCGAACTCGTCAGCATTGCCCAGCATCGAGACGAGCACGGTTCCGCTGGTGACGTAGGCGATCTGGTTCGCGTTGACGTTCCATTGTGGTTCACGGATCGCGCCGGGACCGAGAACAATTCGTTTGATCGACAGACCGGACAGGATCGGCAACGAACTCGTGTCGAGTTGCGAGATCGACCCAAGTTCGTTCTCGAAGACACTGGGGCCATTGCATAGTGAGGCAACGTGTGTAGACATGGCAATTCTATCCTTCCCACTCTGGTCCTTTCGACTCCGGTCCTTCCGCCTCGCTGACGTCAGTCCTCGATGAACGCGAGAATGTCCTGGTCCAGTGTCTTCTGATATGAGCCGTAGATGCCGTGAGGTGCGCCCGGATACACCTTCAGCGTGCCCTTCTTCACCAGCTTGATCGCCTTCTCGGCCGCTGCGCCGATCGGCACGATCTGATCGTCGTCGCCCTGAGCGATGAGGAACGGAACGTCGATGGCTTCGAGATCGGAGGTCTGGTCCGTCTCCGAGAATGCCTTGACGCAGTCGTAGGCCGCGGCGAGGTTGACCAACATGCCTTGCCGCCAGAAGTCGTCCTTCGCCCCTTGCGAGACGTCGGCACCTTCGCGGTTCGCGCCGTAAAAGCTCTCGCTGAGATCCTTGTAGAACTGCGATCGGTCTCGCAGAACTCCCTCACGGAGGCCGTCGAAGACCTCGATCGGTGTGCCTTCGGGGTTGCCGTCCGACTTGACCATGATCGGCGGTACGGCGCCGGCGGTGATCACCTTGGCCACGCGCCCTTTGCCGTGCTGCGCCGCGTACCGGACCACTTCCCCGCCGCCGGTCGAATGGCCAACCAGGACCAGGTCTTTCAGGTCGAGTGTGTCGATCAGCTCAGCCAGGTCCTTGGCATATGTATCCATGTCGTTGCCGGTGTACGTCTTCGACGAGCGACCGTGTCCTCGACGATCGTGCGCGATGGTCCGGTATCCGGCGTCGGCGAACAACTTCATCTCGACCTGCCACGCGTCAGAACTCAGCGGCCACCCGTGGCTGAGGACGATCGGCCGACCGACGCCGTGCTCGGTGTAGTAGATCTCGGTTCCGTCGGAGGTGGTGATGTAGGGCATGCTCTGCTCTTCTCTGTCGAGTCGTGGACTGAGATCCGGACACGGTGCCCGGTTTCCTCACTCTGCGAGTGCCCACTACGGGGGCAGTCGACTCATCGATCGACAGAAATGTGCGTGGGGGCAGAAGACTCCGGCCCGACACCACGAAGCGTGGTGCCGGGCCGGAGCCTTCAGTCAAAGGGAAACGATCAGTAATCGTCCTCCGTGTAGACGATCATCCCGCGCAGATTCTTTCCTTCGAGCATGTCGGCGTACCCCTCGTTGATCTCCTCGAGCTTGTAAGTCTTGGTCACCAACTCGTCGAGTTTGAGTGCGCCGCTTCGGTAGTGATCGAGCAACTTGGGAATCTGGGACCGTGGCCCTACCCCGCCGAAGATGGCTCCCTGCAAACGCTTCTGCAGAAGGGTCAGCTCGAAGAGGCTGAGCGTCACCTGCGAATCCGCGTAATGCCCCATTCCGACGACCACGACCTGGCCACCCTTGCCCGTCGCGCTGAGCGCGGGCTGAATGATGTCGCCGTGAATCTCGCCCACGGTGATCACGGTGACGTCGGCCATCTTGCCCCAGGTGATCTCGCCGATCACCGGTAGCGCTTCCTCGAGGGAGGCAAAAGTGTGTGTGGCGCCGAATTCCTTTGCCTTGTCGCGCTTGAACTCGACGGGATCGATCGCGATCACAAATCGTGCTCCGGCGGACGCCGCACCCTGCACCGAGTTGATTCCGACGCCGCCGACGCCGACGACCACCACCGTGTCGCCGACCTTGGCTCCACCGATTGCGGTGGCCGATCCCCAACCGGTGGCAACACCGCAGCCGAGCAAGGCCGCCTTGTCGAGCGGGATGTCCTTCTCGATCTTGATCACCGACGCCTCGTTGACGGTCACGTACGGCGAAAATGTTCCGAGCAGGCACATCTGGATGACCGGCTCGTCGTCGAGGGTGACGCGGTACGTCTTGTCGGAGATCGCCTGCCCGGTCAACAGGCCGGCTCCTTCGTCGCAGATGTTCTGCAGACCCTTCGCACAGGACGGACAACGTCCGCACGCCGGGATGAAGGCGAGAACCACGTGGTCGCCTTCTTCGACGCTCGCGACACCCGGTCCGACCTTCGTCACCACTCCGGCGCCTTCGTGCCCGCCCAGGGCCGGGTAGAAGGGCAGCGGGCTGGCGCCCGTACGCAAATGTTCGTCCGAATGGCACAGCCCCGATGCGGCGAGTCGGACCTGCACCTCACCCGAGACCGGGTCCCCCAGCTCGACCTCTTCGATCTCCCACGCCTGACCTGGCGCCTTGACTACCGCTGCCTTGACCTTCACCTGCACTCCTCGAAATTCTTCGTGATGCACGGACGACGAAAGAACGCGCCGGCATTTGTGTCGCCGATCACACTCCATGTACGAGTGTGCCTGAAGTAGCCCGAGAATACCGTCGGTCCGTGTGCCTTTTTGGTAGTGGGCACTACCAAAAAGGCGCACGGCTAACATGGACACAGTGGCCAAGGGAACTCGCAAGACCAGAACTCGCAGCAGTGCTCCCGAGCGAGGCGAGTCCGGTCCCGTCGCCGGCACTTTTCCGATCGATACCGGGACGTGCGAACTAGTCCGCGATCAGTACTCCGATGACAGTTGGATCATCCAGATCAACGGAGTGCCCAGTTCCCACGTGAACGTCGCGGATCCCACGGTGCTCGATTTCGAGTACATGCGGTGGATCGCGCATCTGGTCGATTCCGAACGTGACAAGGCCGAGCGCCTGCGGGTGCTTCATCTCGGCGGTGGCGCCTGCTCTATGGCCAGATACTTCGCCGCCACCTACCCTGACGCGCGTCAAGTGGTGGTCGAAATCGACGGTGCTCTGGCGGAACTCGTACGCGATTGGTTCGACCTCCCGCGCGCGCCTCTTCTGCGCATCCGCGTCGGAGAAGCCCGCGCCGTCACCGAAACTCTCACCGAGTCCACCCGGGACATCGTGATTCGAGATGTCTTCGCCGGCAGCACAACTCCGACACCATTGACGACGGCGCAATTCACCACGCACGCACGACGCGTGCTGGCACCGGGCGGTATCTACATCGTCAACTGCGGCGACACCCCGGATCTTCAGGGCGCGCGCAGTGAAGCCGCAACGATCGGTGCGCAATTCGAACACATGGCGATCATCGCCGATCCCGCGATGCTCAAGGGCCGTCGCTACGGCAACATGATCATCGCGGGCAGCGACGTACCGATCGGCGGGCAACCCGCGCTCGCGCGCGAGCTACTCGGCGGAGGAGTTCCCGCCCACGTGTGGCAGGACGCCGAAGTCCGCAAGTTCGCCGCGAATGCGCCGGTTCGCCAAGACTGAGCAAAAACGCTACTCCCCGCCGAAGACCCTCTCCACCACTGCTTTTGCCCGACGCGTGATGCGCAGGTAGTTGTCGAGGAATTCCCCTGCGTCGTCGCCGTATCCAGCGACCTGCGCCACCGCCGCGAGAACACGGCCCGGGCCGGGAAGTTGATCGGTCGGCTTCCCCCGCACCAGAACGAGGCAGTTGCGTGCCTTCGTCGCGGTGATCCAGGCGTCACGCAGCAGTTCGACGTCACCTTCGCTGAGCAGTTCCGCGGCGCCGATGGCGTCGAGAGTCTCGAGCGTCGACGTGTTGTGCAGCGACTCGATCTTGTCGGCGTGCCGCAGCTGCAGCAACTGCACAGTCCACTCGATGTCGGCCAGACCGCCGCGACCCAGTTTGGTGTGCGTTGCCGGATCGGCTCCGCGAGGAAGCCTTTCGGAATCGACTCGCGCCTTGATGCGCCGGATCTCGCGCACCGCCGCATCACTGACGCCGCCTTCGGGGTAGCGGGTCTTGTCGATCATGTGCAGGAACCGCAGTCCCAATTCAGGATCACCGGCAACCGGGTGCGCACGAAGCAGCGCTTGAATCTCCCACGCCTGAGCCCACTTCGCGTAGTACGCGTCGTAAGACTCGAGAGTGCGCACCATCGGACCGTTACGGCCTTCCGGACGTAGTCCGGTATCGACTTCGAGCGGCGGATCGGTACTCGGTGCCCCGAGGAGCTTGCGGACCTTGTCGGCAATGCTGTTGGCCCACTTGACCGCAACGGTCTCATCGGTGCCCTCACGAGGTTCGCACACGAACAGCACGTCAGCATCGGATCCATAGCCCAGTTCGCCGCCGCCGAGTCGACCCATGCCGATGACGGAGAAACTGGCCGGCGCCTCGGTCCCGAGTTCGGTGACGCTGGCCTTGATCACCGCGGAGAGCGATGCATTGAGCACCGCGGCCCACACCGAGGACAGCGCCTTGCAGACTGCAGGAACATCGAGCATGCCGAGGATGTCGGCCGAAGCGATGCGCGCAAGCTCGTGTCGCCGCAGCGAGCGGGCCGCAGCAACAGCACGATTGGGATCACTGTGTCGGCCGGAGGCGGTGAGGATTCCGCGAGCGACATCCTCGGGCTTCGGCTCGACCAGGCGCGGCCCGCTCGGTGAATCCGCGAACAAACGGATCACGTCGGGAGCCTTGATGAGCAGGTCGGGTAGGTACGCGGACGAGCCCAGCACGGTCATCAGACGCTCGGCGACCGCAGCCTCGTCACGGAGCAGGCGCAGGAACCACGTCTGGTCGACGAGCGCATCCGAGAGCCTGCGGTAGGCGAGCAGACCGGCGTCGGGATCCGGTGTGTCCGCCAGGGATTCGAGCAGAGTCGGCAGCAGGAGCGCTTGAATACGACCCTTGCGCGAAGCGCCACTGGTCAGTGCGGTCAGATGTCCGAGTGCATGCTCGGGCGCCGTGTAACCGAGAGCGGCCAACTGCCTCACCGCGGCTTCGGGCCCCAGGACCAGTGCTTCCTTGTCCATCCGCGCTACCGATTCGAGAAGCGGGCGGTAGAACAACTTGGCGTGCAGGCGGCGAATCCGATGCGAATTCCGCTTGATCTCGGCGCGCAGGACTCCCAGGGAATCCAGACGACCGTCGGGTCGCATGTGCGCGGCGCGGGCCAGCCAACGCAGCGCTTCCTCGTCGTCCGGCGGCGGCAGGGTGTGTGTGCGCTTGAGCTTCTGTAACTGCAGACGGTGCTCGAGCAGACGCAGGAATTCGTACGACGCGGTCAGGTTGGCGGCGTCGTCGCGGCCGACGTATCCACCCGCCGCCAATGCAGTCAGTGCGTCGACGGTGCTCTGGACATGCAACGAACTGTCGGCGCGCCCGTGCACCAATTGCAGGAGTTGGACGGCGAATTCGACGTCGCGCAAACTTCCGCGGCCGAGTTTGAGTTCACGCTCACGCAGTTCGGGGGGAACCATTTCCTCGACGCGTCGACGCATGGCCTGGACTTCGGGGACGAAGTCCTCGCGCTCGGAGGCGATCCACACCATCGGGCTCATCGCCTCGGAGTACTGGCGACCGAGCTCCATGTCGCCGGTCATCGGACGAGCCTTGAGCAGTGCCTGGAACTCCCAGGTCTTGGCCCAGCGCTTGTAGTACGTGATGTGGGATTCGAGGGAGCGAACCAGTTCTCCGCGCTTGCCTTCGGGCCGCAGCGCAGCATCGACCTCGAAGAATGCGGAGGTACCGATACGCATCATCTCACCGGCAACGCGACTGGCCGTCGCATCGGCCGGTTCGGCGACGAACACCACGTCGACGTCGGAGACATAGTTCAGCTCGCGCGCACCACATTTGCCCATGGCGATCACGGCGAGCCGGATCGGACAGCTGCCCTCGGGACACACCGTTGCGATGGCCACCGCAAGTGCAGCGGTCAGCGCGGCGTCGGCCAGATCGGAAAGCTGGTGCCCCACAGTCTGATACGGAACTACGGGTTCGTTCTCGACGGTCGCCGCAAGATCAGCCGCAGCCAGCAGCATCAGCTGGTCCTTGTAGCACTTACGCAGAGCAACAACAGCTTCCGGCCCGGTCACCGTGGCGCGGTAGGTCAGGGAACCTTCGGTGGCACCCTCGTCGACAGTTGCACCCACGACCTCCAGCAAGGCTGCAGTCGCCTCGTCCTTGGTCGGCAGAGCGGTGCCGTCGAGCAGTTTCCAGCCGATCGGATCCGCGGCCAGGTGGTCGCCGAAGGCCGACGACGCACCCACCAGTGCGAACAAACGGCCGCGCAGGCTCTTGTCCTTGCGAAGGGCTTGATCGAGTTCGCGCCACCCGTCGCCGAGCCCGTCCTTGATCCGCACAAGGGTGCGCAGAGCGAGGTCGGCGTTCGCGGCACGCGACAGCGACCACAAGAGTTCGATGCTCTCGGCGTCGACCCAACCGAGCTGACGCAACTCGTCGGCAGCGGTGGGCTCGACCAGCCCGAGTCGACCCGGTCCTGGAACTGCTGATCTCGCAGCGGGCGGTTTCACCGTCACAGACCGAGGTAGGTCTTGAGCTCGAACGGCGTCACGTGGCTGCGGTATTCCTCCCACTCACGACGCTTGTTGCGCAGGAAGAAATCGAAGACGTGCTCGCCGAGTGCTTCGGCCACGAGCTCCGACTTCTCCATCTCGCGCAGAGCGCTGTCCAAGTTGCTCGGCAGTTCCTTGTAACCCATGGCGCGGCGCTCGGCGGAGGTCAACGACCACACGTCGTCTTCTGCCTCGGGCGGCAAGGTGTAGCCCTTCTCGATGCCGCGAAGACCGGCAGCAAGCAGGACCGCGAAAGTCAGGTACGGGTTGCAAGCCGAGTCTGGGCTACGGATCTCGACGCGGCGCGAGGACGCCTTGTTGGGCGTGTACATCGGGACGCGAATGAGAGCCGATCGGTTGGACGGGCCCCACGACGCAGCAGTGGGTGCCTCTCCCCCGTGGACGAGTCGCTTGTACGAGTTGACCCACTGGTTCGTGACCGCACTGATCTCGTTGGCGTGCTCGAGGATGCCGGCGATGAACGCCTTGCCGGTCTCGGAGAGCTGCATCGGATCGTCCGGATTGTGGAAGGCGTTGGTGTCGCCCTCGAACAGGCTCATGTGGGTGTGCATCGCGGAGCCGGCCTGATCGCTGAACGGCTTGGGCATGAAGCTCGCCCGGACGCCTTCACCGATCGCGACCTCCTTGACGACGTACCGGAACGTCATCACGTTGTCGGCCATCGAGAGTGCGTCGGCGTAGCGCAGATCGATCTCCTGCTGACCCGGCGCGGCCTCGTGGTGGCTGAACTCGACCGAGATGCCCATCGACTCGAGTGCGTCGATGGCGTGGCGGCGGAAATTCGGAGCCGAATCGTGCACGGCCTGGTCGAAGTATCCGCCCGAGTCGGCCGGGATCGGTGGAGTGCCGTCGATCGGGCCGTTCTCCAGAAGGAAGAACTCGATTTCCGGGTGGACGTAGCAGCTGAAGCCCAAGTCGCTGGCCTTGCTCAGCTGGCGACGCAGTACGTGGCGCGGATCGGCCCACGACGGCGAACCGTCGGGCATCGTGATGTCGCAGAACATGCGAGCGGAATGCTGCGCACCGTCCTTGTGCGCCCACGGCAGGATCTGGAATGTCGAGGCGTCGGGCCGAGCGACGGTGTCGGCTTCGGAGACTCGTGAGAATCCCTCGATGGCGGAACCGTCGAATCCGATTCCCTCCTCGAAGGCGCCTTCGAGTTCGGCGGGGGCGATCGCCACCGATTTGAGGTACCCGAGAACATCGGTGAACCACAAGCGGACAAACCGAATGTCGCGCTCTTCCAGGGTACGAAGCACGAATTCTTTTTGGCGATCCATGCACGCGAGACTAAGCAAGCCACGTTAAATCTGTGTTACATCAGTGGTCCCGGTTAACAGAGTGATTGGTCACCATCGAATAGGCGCAGCGTACGGCGTCGCGCCGGTTAACATGTCAGACCCTCTTCCGGAGCCTTCAAGTAAACGAAGTAGTCGACGACGGCATCGTCGACGCAGGAGTTTCCGTCCAGAACCACCGTGTGTTGGGTTCCGTCGAACGTGATCAGAGCAGCGCCCAACTGCTTCGCGAGATCCACTCCGGCCTGATACGGGGTCGCCGGATCCTGCGTCGTGGACACGACGACCAGCTGCGGCAGACCGGCGTCAGCGAGCGCCTGGGGGTCGAGCGCGTGAGGGCTGCCGGTAGCCGGAACGGGCCAGAACGCGCACAGGTCGAGCGGCGCTTGACCCGTCCCGCGGCCGTCGTCGAGGAACGGCGCCGCCTCGCGGTACCGAGTGTCGGATTCGCCGGCCTCGGCGCGGTCGGTGGTTGCCGGATCGTCCACGCAGCGAATGGCGTTGAACGCGTCGTTGATGTTGGAGTAGCTGCCGTCATCCTCACGGCCTTCGTACATGTCGGCGAGATTGAGCAGCGAGTCGCCGCGTCCGTCGGCCAGACTCGACAGACCCCCACGCAGCGGCGTCCACAACTGTGGCGAGTACAGAGCTTGCTGCACGCCCGTGATCGCGTCGGAATAACTCAGCCCGCGCGGATCGGTGGTCTGTGCCGGCTTCTCGATCAACGGATCGACGAGTGCCTGAAAGCGTGCCTGCGCCTGCGCCGGATCATCACCCAGCGGGCAATCCGTTCGCGAGACACAGTCGGCGACAAAGGCGTCGAACGCGCCTTGGAAGCCCTGCCCCTGCAAGACCACTTCGTCGACCGGATCCTGCTCGGGGTCGAGCGCGCCGTCGAGGACCATCGCTCGGACGTTCTGCGGAAAGGTTTCCGCGTACGTGGATCCGAGCCGGGTCCCGTACGAGAACCCGAGGTAGTTCATCTTCGGATCGCCGAGAACGCCCCGAATGACGTCCATATCTCGCACCACCTCGTAGGTACCGACATGAGCGAGGAACTCCGTACCGGTCCGCTCAGCGCACTTGGCGGCGTAGTCCTTGCTGTCCGCCTCGGCGAGAGCGATGCCCTCCGGCGTCATGTCGACGTTGACCTCCGCACGCTCCGCGTCGGTCTCCTCCGGCGTCAAACACCGAACCTGCGGGGTCGACGCCCCGATCCCCCGCGGATCGAAGCCGATCATGTCGAAACGTTCCTGCAATTCGGTGCCCGAACCCGAGGTCGCCATCGACAGCCCGGACCCACCCGGCCCGCCGGGGTTCAGCAACAGTGAGCCGATGCGGTCGCCGGTTGCCTTCGAACGCGAGATCACCACCTTCGCGGTGTCGCCGTTCGGATTCGCGTAGTCGACGGGAACGCTCACCTCGGCGCAGTCGATCCCACGCCCCAGCGGCGCAGTTCCTTCTTCGACAAATTGGTCGCACGAACCCCAGTCGAGCGTCTGCTCGTAGAATTTCTCGAGGCCGGACGGCACCGCGGACGCGGCAGAACCAGCAGGTTCCACTGATTCGGGCGTGCCTTCCGAACTGGTGCAACCGACAACCAACACGAGCACTGCTGCGCTTCCGGCGAGGGCACCGGAGAGGCGAACGAACTTCGACATGCCATCGATGGTGCCAGGAAACCGCGATAGCCAGCGGTTCGCCTCGTCTCGGCACCTACCTGATACGCGCGCGGTGATGTGACCCATTGCACCCCGTCAACTATTCGTGTCGGCGATGTCCGGTGGCAGACTGAACACGTCATCACCCACACCCGGGGACCCGAAGGCGATCAACGCTCAGGGCCTCGAGGCCAGAAAGGGACAACGATGTCCGAAACACCTCTCTACGGTTCTGTACCCAGTGCAGTTTCTGTACCCACTGCAAGCTCTACCGATGCACCGAAGCGTAAGACGCGCATTCACCACCTCGCCGAGATGAAGCAGAACGGCGAACGCTGGTCGATGCTCACCGCTTACGACTACTCCACGGCACGCATCTTCGAAGACGCAGGCATCCCGGTGCTGCTCGTCGGCGACTCTGCCGCCAACGTCGTCTACGGCTACGACACCACCGTGCCGATCACCGTCGACGAACTGCTCCCGCTCGTGCGTGGCGTCGTTCGCGGCGCGCCGCACGCACTCGTCGTCGCCGACCTCCCCTTCGGCACCTACGAGGGTTCCGCCGAGCAGGCCCTGGCGACTGCCACACGGTTCATGAAGGAAGGCCTCGCGCACGCCGTCAAACTCGAGGGCGGTGAGCGGATGAGCAAGCAGATCGCGGCAATCACCTCGGCCGGCATCCCCGTCATGGCACACGTCGGATTCACCCCGCAGAGCGTGAACTCGCTCGGCGGATTCCGCGTCCAGGGTCGTGGCGACGCGGCCGAGCAACTTGTGGCGGACGCCATTGCAGTCCAGGAAGCCGGGGCGTTCTCCGTCGTCATGGAAATGGTTCCGGCCGAGATTGCGGGCCAGGTCAGCCGCAAACTCACCATCCCCACCGTCGGCATCGGGGCCGGTTCCGAATGCGACGCTCAGGTACTCGTCTGGCAGGACATGGCGGGTTACACGAGCGGTAAGACAGCCAAGTTCGTCAAGCGTTTCGGTAACGTCGGTGACGAACTGCGTTCCGCAGCCGCAGCCTATGCATCAGAAGTTCGCACTGGCGCTTTCCCGGCCGCAGAACACAGTTTCTGATCCGAGACCGGCGAACGCCGCCTGTCTCTCAACCAGCCAGGGGTGCGTTCAATGATCGGTAACCGTCGAAGTTCTACTGCCGCAGCTGTAGTCGGCGCGGCAGCTCTCGTCACGGTGCTGAGCGGATGCGCGGGAGGGTCCACCAACTCTCCCGCGCCCAGCAGCACTACGCCCGCGAGTTCCACCACGACGGCGCCGGCAACAACCGCGTCCGGTTCGACGTTCACCGACGCTCAAGTCCAGCAGTTGTGCTCGGATATGGAAGGGCAGCTGCAGAACTGGCGGACCGTCACCCCGACGCTCGGCAAGGGCGGACTGAACACGATCGTCATCACGTGGGCGACGCAGAACGGCATCAACCTGCTCGATCTCGCTCAGAACCGCGAAAGCATCGACGCGGCAACCTCAGCCGCGTGCCCCGACGTCCGGAGCGGCGCGATTTCCGCACTCGAGATCCCCGATCTCGCTTCCGGCCTGGTGGGCTTCTGATGACCGACACTTCCGCGCAGCCGTCGGCTCTCCGGAGTCCGTATCCCCCGATCGAGCCTTTCGTCACCGGCTTCCTCGATGTCGGTGACGGCCAGAGCATGTACTGGGAAGTCAGCGGAAATCCGGACGGCAAGCCGGTGGTGTTCCTGCACGGTGGCCCCGGCGGTGGTGCGCAACCGGCGGTACGCCAGTTCTTCGATCCGGCCGCATACCGCATCGTTCTACTCGACCAGCGCGGCTGCGGGCGGTCCACCCCTCACGTTGCCGACGGCGCCGACCTGTCGGTGAACACGACGGACAAGCTGCTGGCCGACATCGAAGCCCTGCGTGAACATCTTTCGATCGACAAGTGGATGGTTTTCGGCGGGTCCTGGGGTTCCACGCTGTCCATCGCCTACGCCGAAACGTTTCCTACGCGCGTCACTGAGCTGGTCCTGCGCGGGATCTTCCTCCTGCGTCGTAGCGAGATCGACTGGTACTACAACGGCGGCGCGGGAAACATCTTCCCGGAGCGCTGGGACAAATTCCTCGAACCTGTACCCGAGGCGCAGCGCGGCGAAGACCTCGTCGCGGTCTATCACCAACTGCTCCATTCCGAAGACCCCGACGTCGCAGCCCGGGCAGCGATCGCCTGGTCGGCTTGGGAAGGATCGACGAGCTACCTGTACCCACAGGCGGACAAGATCGAACAGAACTCCGAGACCCGGTTCGCCTTGGCTTTCGCCCGTATCGAGAACCACTACTTCGTCAACGGCGGGTTCTTCGACGAGAACCAACTCCTACGCAAAAGCTCCGCACTGCACGGCATTCCGGGGACGATCGTCCAGGGCCGCTACGACGTCGTCTGCCCCGCCACCAGCGCGTGGGCGCTGCACAAGGCGTGGCCCGAATCCAAGCTCGTGATCGTCGACGACGCGGGACACTCCGCGATGGAGCCCGGCATCATGCATCACCTGGTGGAAGCCACCGATTCTTACCGGTAACTCCCTACGCCGGGAACGTGAATTCCACCGTCCGTTTGACGGTGTCGACGGCGGTGAGTCGCACCTTTGCGCGCTCACCGTCGTCGGGCGTTCCGACGCATTTCGCAATCACGGCGACCGACGGGACAAACACTTCCGCCGAGCGCTTTCCGTCCTTGGCGCGCATCACCACTGCGTCGAAGACCTCGCCGACCCGGCCGTCGAGCAGCGTGGACTCGGTCAGATCGATGCACGCACGGTCGACCTTGTTCGCCAGCGAGTCGGACCCACTCATGATGTCGGGCAGCTCGGGAAGTGCAGTGCGCGCCCATTCCGGTACCGGCGTACCAGCTGTGATCGCCAGACACACCTCGGTGCTGAAACGATCGGACAGCCGGCGCAGCGGAGCAGTCACGTGAGCGTAGGGCGCTCCGATCCCCGCATGCACCGTCAACTCCGGTAGTCGGCCGTCGAAGGCCGCGTAGTCTGCCCCGCGCAGCAACGACGGCGCAACCGACATCAGCGCCATAGTCGACGGCTCGTTGGAATCGAGGCCGGCAAGAATCTGCCCGACGCTTTGCCCCTCCGGCCACGTGATACCCAGCGCCACTGCAGTTCTCCGCAAGGTCCGAACCGCGGACTCCTCGGCCGGCGGCAGCGTGCGAAGCAACCCGATACCTGCGTCGATCATCATGCGGCCGGCACACATCCCGGTCAGCAGCGACACTTCTGCGTTCCAGTCGTCCGCTTCGGTACGTGGCTCCAGTTCGATCCGCCAGCGAGCCGAGGACTCGTCCTCCGACTGATCCCGAACCACTGACTGCTCGGGCAGTTTCAGCTCGATGGCACCCCTGGCAACCGCCGAGACACTGCGCAATCGTCCGAACTCCGGTAGTGCGGCGATGGACGGATGCAAGGTTCCCGCGTCGGCATCGCGCTGCACGGTCGAATAGTCCAGACGTGCCACCGATTTCACGAGAGCGCGTCTCACCTGCCACGACGTCGGCTCGGCCTGCGCGTCGAGTTCGATCCGCCACAGCGCGGCGGGGCGAACCACGTCCGGCAGCAGACTCGCCGATCCCTCCGACAACGCTCGGGGATGCAGCGGGGCGGAACCGTCCGGGAGATAGAAGGTTTGGCCCCGCTTGCGGGTTTCGATGTCGAGAGCGCCACCCGGCGTCACCACCGCCGCGACGTCGGCGATCGCGTAGTGCACGACGTACCCGGTCGAGGTCTTCTCGATGTGCACTGCCTGGTCGAGGTCCATCGATCCGGGAGGGTCGATGGTCACGAAGGCGATACCCGTTTCGTCGACACGCCCGGCACCGAAACGATCCACCGCATTCTCGGCCTCAGCCTGCGCCGCAGCCGAGAATGCTCCTGGCAAGTCGAACTCCGCCCGAACCACTCCGAAGTCGATTCCCTGCACCATCATTCGACTTGCGGGCACGCATCCTCCATGATCGGTTCGGGCCGGTGTAGCAGCAGTACCGGTCCCAGTTGTTCGAGTCCCAACTGTTCCAAGTCTCAGTTATTCCAAGTCTCAGTTGTTCCAGTCTTCGTCTGCCCGATCGGCGGCTTTGTTGCGTTCGGCAGCGATCTTCAATGCATGCTCGGCAGAGTCCCGATCAGGGTACGGCCCCATCCTCGTCAGCGAGGACGCACCCTTTCCCTGCGTGACGGAACCGTCGGACACGTCGAAGTACCAGAGTCGATCTTCATCAGTCATATCCACAGTGTGACATCAGAGTGAGATAGAAGCTTGTAGATCGCTGTGAGACTGATATTCTTTCTACTTGGCCTGGCAGGTGAGAACCGGACATTCGAACGGTGAGTTCTGCTTGAATGCCCAACACAAGCTACGAACAGAAAATGGAGTGCGCATGTCCGCAATTCTTTACGATTACCTCCTCCCGCTCATGGGCCATGACGCGGCAACGTACTGGGCTACGCTGCTGGTCATCAAGCCTGTCTGACAGCTTTTCGAACAAAGAAGACCCCCACCGATCCGGTGGGGGTCTTCTTTTTCTCACTGTGCAGATCGCGGGCGGACGAGTCGGCGTGTAAGCCGGATCCTGTCCTGCGGCACCGAAGTGCCGAGTGGCGACCATCCATCTGGGCACACCGTCGCCGGGTGCCTCGAGCGGTTCACCCGCAGGCTCGGGCGAGCAGCCCTCGAACACCTGCGCAGCCGCACCGCGAGCGATGCGACCTTCAACCTTGCTCCGGGCGGGGTTTACCTAGCCACCCCGGTCACCCGAGGTGCTGGTGCGCTCTTACCGCACCGTTTCACCCTTACCTGCCTCGAAAGGCAGGCGGTCTGTTTTCTGTGGCACTGTCCCGCGAGTTGCCTCGGGTTGCCGTTAACAACCGCCCTGCTCTGTGGAGTCCGGACTTTCCTCGGCCCCAGGCCTGTGCGCGATACGCGCTGGTTCCAGAAGCCGCGGCCGCCCGGCCAACTCGTCCGCCCCCGTATGCTACCGGGCGCCTGTCGGTGGCCGGCACTATGGTCACCGTATGACTCGGTACGTGGCCCTGCTACGCGGTATCAACGTGGGCGGCATCAACATCAAGATGGCGGACCTGGCGAGAGTCTTCGGTGACCTCGGATTCCAAGGGGTGAAAACCGTGTTGGCCTCAGGCAACGTTCTGTTCAACAGTCCGAGCACCGACATCCCGACGCTGAAGAAACAGATCGAATCCGCCCTTGCCCGCGAGTTCGGCTACGAGGCTTGGGTGTTCGTCCTCGACCTTCCGACACTGCAGGCGATCGTGGACAACTACCCGTTCGAGCGCGAACGCGAGGGTTGGCATGCTTATGCGATGGTTGCCTCCGAGCCGGAAATCCTGGAGGAATTGAGCACTGCGGCAGCGCAACTCGATGCCTCGGTCGAGCGTGTGGCGGCAGGCGACGGAGTCCTGTACTGGGAGGTCGAGAAGGGGCAGACCGTCAAGAGCGCGTTCGGCAGGAACACCGGAAAACCGAAGTTCAAGGCGTTCACCACAACCCGAAACCTGAACACGCTCTACAAACTGCTCAAATGACGCTCGCCCCGACACGGAGCACCATCGCGTGACTCTTCTACCGATCCTGCTCGTCGCCCTCGTCCTCGTCTTCGCGATAGTGCGTCCACGCGGGCTTCCCGAGATCGTCATCGCCGGGCCGGCAGCTGTCGTCGTTCTCCTGACCGGCGTCGTAACTCTCGACGAAGCCCGCGACGAACTGGCGAGCATGGCACCCACCGTCGTCTTCCTGGTTGCCGTGCTGGTTCTCGCTCATGCCGCCGATGCTCTCGGCGTCTTTCGCTGGGTCAGCCAGATCCTGCAGCAAAAATCCCTCGCCGATCCACACCGGTTGCTGATTTACGTTTTCGGCGCCGCTGCCCTGACCACGGCGGTCCTGAGCCTCGACGCCACCGTCGTGCTGTTGACACCCGCAGTGATCGCGGCCGCACGATCCATCGGAGCAAGTACGCGGCCCCATTCCTATGCCAGTGCGCACCTGTCGAACTCGGCGTCGACGCTCCTGCCGGTGTCGAATCTGACCAACCTCATCGCGTTTGCTGCAACAGGTTTGACGTTCTTGCACTTCACCGCGTTGATGGCGTTGCCGTGGGTTGTGACGATCGCTGTCGAGTACCTGATTTTTCGACTGTTCTTCCGTTCGGAACTCGCGCGGGGCGACAGCGCCGAACCGCCGGTGGCAGCCAGATCTGCGCCTGCGCCGATTCTGCCGCTGACGGTGATCGGAATGACGCTGCTCGGTTTCGCGGTTTCGGGTTTCTTCGGGATCGAGCCCGCCTGGATAGCGGTGGTGGGTGCGAGTGTCCTGGGAGCGATCGCTCTGGCTCGGCACCGTACGACCGCCGCCAAGATGCTCTACGCTGCCGACCTCTGGTTCTGCGCGTTCGTCCTGGTTCTCGGAATCATCGTCGCCGGAGTCGCGAACGGGCCGGTGGGTGAATGGATTGCGCAGATCCTGCCAGGCGACACCAGCTACGGCTCACTGCTCTTTGTCGCCGCGGTAGCGGCGGTTGCGTCCAATCTCGTCAACAACCTGCCGGCAACCTTGCTGATGATCGCAGCGCTCGGAACGGCGGCACCTCCAGCTCTGGTGCTTGCAATGTTGATCGGCGTCAACCTCGGCCCCAACCTCACCTACGTGGGCTCACTGGCAACGATGCTCTGGCGACGAGTCGCCACCAGCGCGGGCGCACCGCCCACGCTGGCGACATTCACTCTGCTCGGGGTCATCACGACGCCACTGACATTGCTCGCCGCCGTGAGTGCCCTGTGGTTGGTGATCTGATCAGAGGCTGATCAGCCGTCGGGGCTCTTTCAGCGAAGGTGTGACGTGTCGTTGACCAACCGGACCGAGGCTCCCCCGTCGGGATAGAACTCGGTGATACTCAGCGACGCCAGATCCAGATGCAACCGATACAGCAACGACGGCCCGGCATCGAGGGCCAGCTGCACCAAAGTCTTGATCGGGGTGACGTGAGAGACGACCAACAGCGTCGCGCCGCCGTAGGTCGAGATCAGGTCGTCACGCGCGGCGACGACTCGTTCGCGTACCTCGTCGAAACTCTCGCCGCCCGGTGGACGCACCGAAGTGTCCGAGAGCCATTCGCGATGCAGGTCCGGGTCACGCTCGGCTGCCTCGCGGAACGTGAGTCCGTCCCAGTCGCCGAAATCGGTTTCGATCAAACCCTTGTGCTCGACGACGGGTAAACCGAGCACGCGGGCCGATGCCTCTGCCGTCTCACGGGTTCTGCCGAGGGGTGAGCAGACGATGGCGTCGATACCGCCTCGGTTCCCGAAGCGTCCGGCTGCGCCGGCAGCCTGCGCGCGGCCCAGTTCCGTGAGCTCCGGATTCCCGCGTCCGGAGTACCGGCGATCGACCGACATCGCTGTCTGTCCGTGACGTAGCAACAACATTCGTGTCGGCTTGCCGGTGGTGGCGATCCATCCCGGAGAGCCGGCGATCTGCGGCTCCGACGTCTCTTCGGACGGCGCGGCAGGTGCAGCAGGTGCGGGGGCCGAAGGTGCGACTGGGCCGGTTTCGATGCCGGCAACCGCGTCCATCGCCTCGTTGGCAAGACGATCGGCATGAGAGTTCTCGCCGCGAGGAATCCACGTGTAGGTCACTCGCGAGAACTGCGTCGCCAGCTCGGCAGCGCGCCGCTGCAGCGGAATCATGTCCGGGTGCTTGACCTTCCAGCGCCCGGACATCTGCTCGACGACCAACTTGGAATCCATGCGGACGTCGACCTTCGACGCGCCGAGTTCACCGGCAGCGGTCAACCCGGCGATCAGTCCGCGGTACTCGGCGACGTTGTTGGTCGCGATACCGATGCTTTCCTTGCGTTCGGCCAACACCGAGCGCGAGGCGTCGAAGACCACGGCGCCGTAGCCGGCCGGGCCGGGGTTGCCGCGCGATCCACCGTCGGCCTCGACGATGACCTGCGTGGGATTCACAGACCGGACTCCTTGGTACGCACCATGATTGCATTGCACTCTGGGCAACGAACGACGACGTCGGCCGGTGTCGCGGCAATTCGGGAGATCTCGCCGCGGTCGATCTCGATCCGGCAAGCGCCGCATCGGCGTGCCTGCAGAAGCGCCGCGCCCGGTCCGCCCAGGGTGCGCTGCTTCTCGTAGACAGCAAGGAAATCGGCGGGGAATTCACCGACAAGTCGTTCACGATCGGCGGCGCAACGCTCCTGCGCCTTGTCCAGATCAGCGACGGCATCGTCGCGGCGACGCTTGGCGTCGATCAGCTCTTCTTCGGCCTGCGACAGCTGGGCACCGGCATGATCGTGATCGGCCTGCAACGCCTCACGCTGCTCCATCACTTCGAGCAACTCGTCCTCGAGGAGCCCCTGACGCCGGACCAGGCTGCCGAGTTCGTGTTCGAGTTCGGTGAGCTGCTTCGCCCCGACCGACCCGCTCTGCAACAGTGTGCGGTCACGATCCTCGCGCTGACGAACCGCGTCGACCTCGCCTTCGAGCTTGCGAATGTCGCGATCGATGTCGTCGATCTGGATTTCGACGGCTACGGACGCGTCTTTACGGCTGATTCGCTCGGCCTCGAGACGTTCGACTTCCTGCTGCTCGGGAAGCGCTCCGCGTCGGTGGGTGATCCGAGTGAGCTCAGCATCCACCCCGGCGAGGTCGAGAAGCTTGGATTGCACCTGTGGTTCGACGTTCACGCTGTATAACTCCTGCTGTAAGTCCGATGTCGGCAGTGCTCGCGAAGGACGGCTCTCGAAGAACTGCTCTTGAATTGTTCGTGCAACCGTACCTTGCAGAGCGCTGCACTAATGCGCACTCAAACACCACGGATCGGTGCGAATTGTCGAAACCCGGCTTTCCCACTCCGGATTGTCGGCAAACGCGGCGTCGAGCACCGATTTCGCCTGCGCGCACCACGGGTATTCACTCGCCCAGTGCGCGACGTCGACCAGAGCCGGGCCACCGGCGCGTAGATGCTCGTCCGCGGGATGATGCCGCAGGTCCGCAGTGACGTAGACGTCGGCGCCCAGTGCCGCCACCACGTCGAGATACGAGTCGCCGGAACCGCCGCACACCGCCACGGTACGAACGGTCGCGTCTGGATCTCCGGCCGCGCGAACACCCCACTCGGTCGAGGGCAGTGAGCGCGCCACTCGCGCGGTGAATTCCCGCAAGGTTTCGGGGTGGTCGAGCTCACCCAACCGCCCCAGTCCGAGTGAACTGGGGAACGCTGCGAGTTCGAAGACATCGAAGGCCGGTTCCTCGTACGGATGGGAGGCACGCAATGCGCCCAGCACTGCGCTTCGCTTTCCGCGAGGGGCAATCATTTCCACACGATTCTCGCGAACCTGCTCCACAGCACCGACGGTCCCGATCGTCGGATTCGCTCCGTCGGCGGGCAGGAACTGACCCGTACCGGTGACGGTCCAACTGCACTGGCGGTAGTCACCGATCCGCCCAGCCCCGGCCTCGAAAAGTGCATCCTGCACGGCCGATGCATTCTCCACCGGAACCATGACGACCCACTTGTCGAGCGGCTGCGTCGGCTTGGGTTCGATCGGGCGAAGCACGGTCAGGCCCAGAGCCTGCGCCAACGCGTCGGACACTCCGGGGTCGGCCGAGTCCGCATTGGTGTGCGCCGAGAACAGTGCGCATCCCGCCTTGATGAGCTTGTGAACCAACGCACCTTTGGGTGTGTGAGCACCGACGGTGTCCACCCCACGCAGCAGAAGTGGATGGTGAACGACCAGAAGGTCGGCACCGGAGGCGATGGCGTCGTCGACCACTGCCTCGGTCGGATCCACCGCGAAAACCACTCTCGTCACAGCGTCGGCCGGATCGCCGCAGACCAGACCGACCGAGTCCCACGATTCCGCCAGGGCCGGCGGATACGCGGATTCCAGCACGGCTATGACGTCCGCAAGGGTGGGGCCACTCACAAGATCTCCTTCATCGCTTCGATCAGTACCGCAACCTGCTCGGCTGGACGGACGGCCACGCGCAGCCGATCCGGGCCGAGTCCGGGAAAGGTGTCGCACCTGCGGACGGCGATTCCGCGGGCACGCAGGTGCTCTCGCATCGTGGCGCCGTCACGGACGTCGATGAGCACGAACGGCCCCGCAGCGGGTTGGTGCACGGCAATCCCGATCTCGGTCAGTCGCCGCGACATGTCTCGGCGGTCCACGGCAATCGCGTCGGCTTTGATCCTCGACTGCTCGACGGCAAACGGTTCGCAGCACGCCGTGATGGCCTCGATCTGCAGACTGCCCAATGGCCAGTGGGCTCGGCCGTGACTGAGTCGAGCCAGAAGATCGGGAGAGCCGATCGCGTATCCACACCGCAATCCGGCGAGCGCCCACGTCTTGGTCAGGCTCCGAAGGACCAGTACATCCGCCGACTCGACACCGGCGATGCTCTCCGTTTCGCCGGGGACCGCGTCGCCGAAGGCCTCGTCCACCACCAGGATCCGGCCCGGCTGACGCAATGCCAACACATCGGCCTTGGGGTGAAGCACGGACGTCGGGTTGGTCGGATTGCCCAGAACGACAAGGTCCGCGGATTCGGGTACCTGCGCGGTCCGAAGCTCGAAAGGCGGCTCCAGAATCACTTGAGTCACCGGCACACCGGCCTCTCGCAGTGCCAGTTCCGGCTCGGTGAACGACGGATGGATCAGCGCTGCCGAACGAGCGCCCAGGCGCGGCAGCATCGCGAATCCCTCGGCACCGCCCGAGAGCAACAACACCTCTTCGGGCCGGCGCCCGTGCCGCTGCGCGACCGTTTCGCGAGCCTTCAGTTCCGCTGCGGCCGACGGGTACGAACCGAGCGTCGCCAGCCCTGCGGCCAGCCGATCCCGCAACCACTTCGGCGGGCCGGAGCCTTGAACGTTGACGGCAAAATCGAGTAACCCGGGCTCCGCTTCGACATCGCCGTGATGTCGCAAGCTCTCCAGGTCAACCGTTCCGGTACTCACCCGGTCAGCCTACGGTCGAGCACCGTGCGCGGACATCACCCCTGCCGTCCGGGACAATGAGTGCCGTGACGACACCACCGCTCGACCGCTTTCCCGTAGTTCTGTTCGATCTGGACGGAACCATCACCGATTCCGCTCCCGGCATTCACGGCGGCTTCCGACACGCGTTGGCAACTGTCGGCCATCCGGAGCCGACGGAAGCGATGTTGGCATCGGTGATCGGCCCGCCGATGGTCGACACCTTCAGGTCACTCGGTATGGCCCCGGCGGACGTGGATCGGGCGATCGCCGCGTACATCGAGCGTTACGACGCGACCGGGTGGCAGGAGAACTCGGTGTACGAAGGCATGGACGTCGTCCTGGGTAAGGCTCGCGCGAGCGGCACCCGACTGGCCGTCGCCACCTCCAAGTCGGAGCGATTCGCCATTCGAATCCTCGAGCATTTCGGCCTGGCCGAGCACTTCGAGTTCATCGGCGGCGCGAGTGACGACGGAACTCGTCGGGCTAAACCCGATGTGATCGCGCATTCGCTGACCTCACTCGGGATCACTCCCGTCCTCGCATCCGACGGCGGAACCCCCGACGTTCTCATGATCGGCGACCGTGATCACGACGTGCTCGGCGCCGCGAAGTACGGCATCCCCACCGTCGTCGTCGAATGGGGCTACGGTTCCGCCGAGGAAGCGCGGCAAGCGTTTCGCTCCGTATCGTCGGCATCCGAACTGGGAGGACTTCTCGATGGCCGCCACTGAACCACTCCACGTGACTGAACCACTTCATGTGACGTTTGTGTGCACCGGCAATATCTGCCGGTCACCGATGGCCGAAAAGATCTTGCTCGCGCATCTGGACCGTGAAGGCCTCGCCGACCGAGTCCGTGTCAGCAGTGCAGGTACCGAGGGGTTTCACACCGGTAGCGAGGCCGACGAGCGGACCAACGTCGTGCTCCGAGCGGCCGGATATCCGACGGGCCACAGTGCCGCGCAGGTCAATGCAGATCATCTCGCCGCCGATCTTGTCGTCGCCCTCGACACCGGGCACGAACGTGAGCTTGCTCATCTCGGCGTGCCCACCGAGCGTCGGCGCCTACTGCGATCGTTCGACCCCGAGGCGGACGGAGAATCGGTTCCGGACCCGTACTACGGGGACCAGGAGGACTTCGAACTGGTGCGAGACCAGATCGAAGCGGCCATTCCCGACATACTCGACTGGATCCGCGAGCGAGCCTGAACCCGGAGCAAAATTCACTCCCGTTCAGGCAACGGATACCGTGGACGTGTGCGAAGACTGAAATTCCTGTTGCGGCCCGGTTGGTTGGTACTGGCAGCTGTGGTCGGGCTCTTCGCCTACCTGTGCTTCACCGTGCTCGCTCCATGGCAACTCGGCAAGAACACCAAGACCGAGCACCGCAATGATCTGATCTCGAACTCGATCAACGCGGAGACCGTGCCGATCGGTGACGTCATCGCCGATTCGACGATCGCACCGGACGACGAATGGCGAAACATCACCGCGGCAGGCACCTATCTGCCCGACGCCGACATCCTCGTTCGACTGCAGTCCATCGAGGGCGCACCGTCGTACGAGATCCTGACGCCTTTCCTTCTCGACGACGGCCGCACGATCCTCGTCAATCGCGGATACGTTCGGCCGATCAACGGCGCCGAGGCACCGCCCATCGCCGCGCCGCCGACCGATCCGGTCACTCTCAACGGTCGCGTGCGTCTGTCGGAAGGCACCGCGCCCGGCCGAGTTCCGATGTTCGAGGACGGCGCGAAACAGGTCTACTCGATCGACGCACAACCTATCGGCGAGTTCATCGGAACGGACCTGATCGACGCGTACATCCAACTCGAACCCGACCAGCCCGGCGGCCTGGGGACGATCCCTCTCCCCCAACTCGATGCAGGCCCCTATCTCTCGTACGGGTTCCAATGGCTGGCGTTCGGCATCATGGCGCCGCTCGGACTGGCCTACTTCATTCGCGCGGAGTGGCGCGAACGTCGCAAGGAGAAGGCAGCTCAAGCAGCTGTCGACGGCTTCGCAGCGGACGACGCCGCTACCGAGACGACCCCGGAAGCGCCGGTGTCCGCGCCTGCCTCACACCCCGCCGAACCGGCTCGTACCTTCAGCCGTCGCAAGAAGCCGGAGCCGGAATCAGTGCCGCTGACGGCGCAGGAAGCCAAACTTGCCGATCGATACGGCAATACCCGCTGAAATACCCGCTGACACCACAACTGCACTGATCTGCACCGCCGACGAAAGCCTCGCCGCGCGGCGCAGATCGTTCGGCGTCGGCACAGGCCCGCGGCCGAGGACGGGACGCATCTCCACCCCGTGCGCGTACTCGGTCCGACCACCCAACGAAATGCCCAACGCCCCTGCCGCCGACGCTTCCGCGACGCCCGCATTGGGGCTTGGATGAGCCGCTGCGTCGCGTTTCCACGCTGCCAGTGATTCCTGAACCGAGCCGCCTACCACCGGTGCACACGCAGCCGTCAGCGCACCTGTCAGCCGAGCGGGGACGATGTTGACCAGGTCGTCGAACCTCGCCGCAGCCCACCCGAATCTGCGGTATTTCTCGGAGCGGTAGCCGATCATCGCGTCGAGGGTGTTGGCGGCGCGGTAGACGAACAGACCCGGCACGCCCGCAATTGCACCCCAGAACATTGCACCGACGCTTGCATCCGAGGTGTTTTCGGCGACCGACTCCAGCGCTGCACGCGTGAGGCCGTCCTCGCCCAGCACTGAGGGATCGCGTCCACACAGTGAAGGGAGAAGCTCGCGCGCTTTCGTCAGGTCGCGATCGACCTGTGACGCCTCCAATCGAGCGGCCATGTCGATGCCGGTGCGTGCAAGCGACGTCCCGCCGAGCACGGCCCAGGTAGCCATCGCTGTCGTACCCGTGACGGCCACCCAACCGGCCCGGCGCGACACTTTTTCGGCTGCGAGCCCAAGTCCTGCGGTGCCGGCCAAGAGCACGGCAACATGAAGTGTTCCGGCCGCGCGCGAGTCCCGGTAGGACATCTTCTGCAGCGCGATAGCCGCGGTTCCGAAGCCGGCAACCGGATGGAACCGCCCCGGATCGGCGAAGACCCGATCCGCAACGAAGCCGAGGAGAAGCCCGGCAGCTCGCGCATTGAATCGAGACTGGGACGAACGAACCGAAATCTGCACGAGCGTAGTTGTAGCAGCGACGCTCGTTCTCTGGCCAACCGTCACGTGTCTGCACGAGCCGATCTCTACCCGTCCCAGTCGATCGTCAGGTAGATCAAGCGGTGCATTCGGTTGATTTCCCAGACACGGGCAATCCCGGTCGCCAGTGCGTCGCTCTGGGAACGAACCCGGATCGTCTGCCCCGCGAACAACGCAACACTGAGACTGGGCATCTCGGCGATGTGTATGTGCGGACGGGTGGGATGCACGCGCGTCGGGTCGACGGCTACTTCGATCACAGAACTGGACATGCGTCCAGAATGGCGTATTGCGGACAATTCGTTGTCGAAAATGAAAAACCCCGATCTGCATCGACATGCAGATCGGGGTTTGAATTCTTCGGTGGGCGCGGAGGGTTTCGAACCCCCGACCGCTGGTGTGTAAAACCAGAGCTCTACCACTGAGCTACACGCCCGAACTCCCGGTGAGACCCTCACCGGGAGTGCTCTAAGACTCTAGCGCGGCAAGCGCGTTTGCCCAAAGTCCGTGGTCACGGGCTTCTCCGGGGCCGTTCATCTCGGCAAAACGAATGATTCCGTCTTTGTCGATGACAAAGGTGCCACGATTCGCGAAGCCCAACTTGTCGTTGAACACCTCGTACTTCTGAGCGACCTCACCGTGCGGCCAGAAGTCCGACAGCAAGGGAAATGTGTATCCCTGCTCGGCCGACCAGATCTTGTGAGTCGGCGAAGCACCGACAGAAATCGCGAGAATGGCGGTGTCGTCGTTCTCGAACTTCGGAAGCTCGTCACGGACCTTGCAGAGTTCCCCCTGACAAGTCCCGGTGAAGGCCAACGGATAGAAGACCAGCAGAACGTTCTTCTTACCGCGGAAATCTGCGAGCGAAACTTCCTGGTTGTTCTGGTCCTTCAAGGTGAAATCCGGTGCCTGGGCACCAACTTCGAGAGGCATGTGCGATTCCTTGGGAAAGTGCGGAAAGGACCGGGTCAGCGCTTGTTGGCCGGACGAGCCTTCGGCTGAACCAGTCGACTTCCCGACCAGTCACCGAGGTTGGCTGCCGATGTCTGCGTCAGGCCGGCAGTCGGCGCCGATTCGGCGATCTCGCTGGGCTCGACGTGTCCGTCGAGACCGGTCTTGGGAGTGAGAACCCACACGAAGCCTTCGTCGGCGAGGGGCCCGATGGCATCCATGAGGGCGTCCACCAGGTCACCGTCCTCGTCGCGCCACCACAGCAGCACGACGTCGATGACCTCGTCGGAATCCTCGTCGAGCATTTCCCCGCCGATGGTTTCCTCAACCGCGGCACGAATGCCGTCGTCGGTATCCTCATCCCAGCCCAGTTCCTGCACCACCATGTCAGTGGTAATCCCGAGTTTCTGAGCGTAGTTCTGGGCATCCGCCGCGGCGACCACGGTGGGGTCCTCCTTTTGTTGATGGTGTGTGGCGACCCCGCAC
Organism: Rhodococcus sp. RCBS9; assembly: GCF_029457415.1. Taxonomy (NCBI): domain Bacteria; kingdom Bacillati; phylum Actinomycetota; class Actinomycetes; order Mycobacteriales; family Nocardiaceae; genus Rhodococcus; species Rhodococcus sp. RCBS9. Next base: position 6,410,169 of record NZ_CP120422.1, read on the forward strand.
ACCTACCGTTTGACGATCAATTAGGGAAAGCGAACATGGTCTGAGGCGTTAGCGCAAGCCGACCACGCCGAAAACTTTCACCAAAGATCGTCTTCTGACACACGGCGAACCTTACGCCTGCGGATTACCGCAGGTCACAGGGATCCACATTCATCGAAGATCGACTTGCGAATCGAATTGCTCGTATCGCTGATCGAATTGATTTCATCGGCCGAATGATCACTCTCGATCACGACAGCAGATGAACGTAGGTTCGCGGCCAATTCGGCGAACAGTCCGGAAAGTTGCGTCGGAAGTTCACTCGCGACCGAGTCGAACCACGAGGCCGTCTCCCTTGCCGAGGAAGCAGCAGCGCTTGCTTCGGCTCTCAGGTCGGTCTCACCATGATTTCCGGCGTCGACGTAGGCATTGAACGCAACCACGTCGTTTTTCGATCGAGAGACCGCTTCCTCACAGATCGCGAAAGCTGCCTCTGCCGCATCTGCCGCCGCTTTCGACGAGGACGCGGCGGCCATCGAAATACTCACCTCGGATTGGTATGCAGCCACGTGCGCTTCATTGGGTACTGCCGATCCGGTCACCGCCGCCGAACATCCCACGATCACCGACAGTCCCACTGCGATCGATCCGACCGAGACCCACGCCCCGACCCTGCCGTAATTGATTTCTTTGTTTATTTTTTCCCACCCCTTCATACGTTCCGATCGATCCCCCAAGCCTGTGACTACGGGGAACCATCACACCCCTGCGTCACGCCGAAAAACGCTACCCGAGAGTAACCAGAGGCGAGGTGTGCCGGACCGACCGGGATGGTGAAAGATGAGGTACGCGCCATATTCACGATGGAAGTGCGTCGGACCTAACAAGGCCTCGATCACCTATGTAAGGACGCCCCACCACGCGTCCCCAAACCAATGAGGAGCACACGTTGTCTGACCTGATCCAGGGTCCCGCGTCCGGGCAGAACGCCGATTCCGGCGCCGCCGGCGAGTCGGGTTCGCCCGCGTCGAATACGCCGGGGGGAACCGACGGTCGCGTTCGCGTCATTCGCGAAGGTGTTGCGTCGTACCTGCCGGACATCGATCCGGACGAGACCACCGAATGGCTCGAATCATTCGACGGACTTCTGGATCGATCCGGACCCACGCGTGCCCGCTACCTCATGCTCCGCATGCTCGAACGCGCCGGCGAGAAGCACGTCGCACTCCCCGCGCTCACTTCGACCGACTACGTCAACACGATTCCGACCGAAAACGAGCCGTGGTTCCCCGGCGACGAAGAGGTCGAGCGCCGCTATCGCGCCTGGATCCGTTGGAACGCCGCGATCATGGTCCACCGCGCTCAGCGACCGGGCGTCGGCGTCGGCGGTCACATCTCGACCTATGCATCCTCGGCAGCGTTGTACGAGGTCGGCTTCAACCACTTCTTCCGCGGCAAGGACCATCCCGGCGGCGGCGACCACATCTTCATCCAGGGTCACGCCTCCCCCGGCATCTACGCGCGCGCCTTCCTCGAGGGCCGGATCCCCGCGGAACAGCTCGACGGATTCCGCCAGGAGAAGTCCCACGCCGACTTCGGCGGCGCACTGCCGTCCTACCCGCACCCACGGCTGCTTCCCGACTTCTGGGAGTTCCCGACGGTCTCGATGGGCCTCGGCCCGATGAACGCCATCTACCAGGCCCGGTTCAACCACTACCTCAACGACCGCGGCATCAAGGACACCACCGATCAGCACGTGTGGGCGTTCCTCGGCGACGGCGAAATGGACGAGCCCGAATCACGCGGCCTCGCTCACGTCGCGGCAACCGAAGGCCTCGACAACCTCACGTTCGTGGTGAACTGCAACCTCCAGCGCCTCGACGGCCCGGTCCGCGGCAACGGAAAGATCATCCAGGAACTGGAATCGTTCTTCCGCGGTGCCGGCTGGAACGTCATCAAGGTCGTCTGGGGTCGCGAGTGGGATGCGCTGCTGCACGCCGATCGCGACGGCGCACTGGTCAACCTCATGAACGTGACGCCGGACGGTGACTACCAGACGTACAAGGCCAACGACGGCGCGTTCGTACGCGATCACTTCTTCGGACGTGACCCCCGCACCAAGGAACTGGTCAAGGACCTCACCGACCAGGAAATCTGGAACCTCAAGCGCGGTGGCCACGACTACCGCAAGGTCCACGCCGCCTACGCAGCGGCCATGGCACACAAGGGCCAGCCGACGGTCATCCTGGCGCACACCATCAAGGGCTACACCCTCGGTAAGCACTTCGAGGGCCGCAACGCCACGCACCAGATGAAGAAGCTGACGCTGGACGATCTCAAGGCGTTCCGCGACATGCAGCACATCCCGATCTCGGACGCCGAGCTCGAGAAGGATCCGTACCTGCCTCCGTACTACCACCCGGGCGCGGACGCTCCCGAGATCAAGTACATGCTCGACCGTCGTAAAGCACTCGGCGGGTTCCTGCCTTCCCGCAACACCGATGCGGCGCCGCTCAAGCTCCCCGAGGACAAGACGTACGACGTCATCCGCAAGGGTTCGGGCAAGCAGGAAGTCGCCACCACCATGGCGATCGTGCGCATCCTCAAGGAACTGTTGCGCGACAAGGAAATCGGCAAGCGCATCGTGCCGATCATCCCGGACGAGGCTCGCACGTTCGGTATGGACTCGTGGTTCCCGTCGCTGAAGATCTACAACCGCAACGGGCAGCTCTACACCTCCGTCGACGCCGAACTCATGCTCGCCTACAAGGAGAGCCCGATCGGCCAGATCCTGCACGAGGGCATCAACGAGGCCGGCTCGACGGCATCGTTCACCGCAGTCGGCACGTCGTACGCCACCCACGGTGAACCGATGATTCCGCTGTACATCTTCTACTCGATGTTCGGTTTCCAGCGCACCGGCGACGGCCTGTGGGCGGCTGCCGACCAGATGGCTCGGGGATTCGTTCTCGGCGCCACCGCCGGTCGTACAACTCTGACCGGTGAAGGTCTCCAGCACGCCGACGGACACTCGCTGCTCCTGGCATCCACCAACCCCGCAGCTGTCACGTACGACGCCGCGTTCTCGTACGAGTTGGCGCACATCGTCAAGGACGGCTTGCGCCGCATGTACGGCGGCACCGAGGGCGTCGACGGTTTCGGTGGCGAGAACATCTTCTACTACCTGACCATCTACAACGAGCCGTACGTTCAGCCGGCCGAGCCCGAAGGTCTCGACGTCGAGGGCTTGCTCAAGGGCATCTACCTCTACAAGACGTCCGAAGCATCGGGCCCGAAGGCACAGATCCTCGTCTCCGGTGTCGCGATGCCCGAGGGGCTGCGCGCGCAGAAGCTGCTCGCCGACGAATGGGGCGTCTCGGCCGACGTCTGGTCGGTCACCTCCTGGGGTGAGCTGCGCCGCGAAGGCGTCGAATGCGAACGTCAGGCGCTGCTCAATCCGTCCGAGGATGCTCCGGTTCCCTTCGTCACCACGGCGTTGTCGTCGGCCCAAGGCCCCGTCGTCGCGGCTTCGGACTGGATGCGGGCGGTCTCGGACCAGATCCGTCAGTGGGTTCCCGGCGACTACACCACGCTCGGCACGGACGGGTTCGGGTTCTCCGACACCCGCACCGCTGCGCGTCGCTACTTCAACGTCGATGCCGAATCCATCGTCGTTGCCGTGCTGATCGGTTTGGCGAAGGAAGGATCGATCGAGCGGTCGAAGGCCGTCGAAGCAGCGAGCCGATACCGCATCGACGACGTGAATGCTGCTCCCGAGCAGACCGGGGACACCGGTAGCGCCTAAGTCGTAGGGCAACAGTCCCAGCGATCGAAAACAGACCTACGCCCATCGCCGCGGGTGTCATCTCGACATCCGCTGCGGCGATGGGCGTAGGTTTTTCTCATGCCCGAACCTGATCCCGAGAAACCCGAAGAGGGCGTACGCCGCACTCGACCACAGTCGTCCGGGTTGCAGGCTGTACTCGCCCGCCGTCGTCAGGTTCGCGATCCACTTCCAGAAGCCTTGCTCCGCCGCGTCAAACAGTTCTCCGGCCGGCTCTCCACCGAGGCCGTGACCGTGATGGAGGAGCAGCTTCCGTTCTTCGACAGTCTCGACGCTTCGCAACGCGCCGACGTTCAACTGTTGGTGCAGACGTCGGTGGTGAATTTCCTGGAATGGCTGCGGCAACTCGACTCGGAGATCAGCTTCGGATACGAGTCGTTTCCGGTCATCCCTCAGGATCTTGCTCGACAGCTCACGCTGCGCCAGACCGTCGACATGGTCCGGGTGGCGATGGAGTTCTTCGAGAAATGGCTGCCGGCTCTCGCCCGCAACGATCAGCAGCTGATCGCGCTGACAGAAGCCGTCCTGCGCTACGGGCGTGAACTCGGTTTCGCAGCAGCGACGGTGTACGCAAGCGCTGCCGAGTCGCGGGGTGCCCTGGACACGCGACTGGAAGCGCTCGTCGTCGACGCCGTCGTGCAGGGAGACACCGGCTCGGACATGCTCTCTCGCGCCGCCACCTTGAACTGGGATGCCACGGCTCCGGCCACCGTCATCGTCGGGTCTCCCCCGCCGGACGAGCGGGTCTCGGTTGCCGGCACCGTCCACGCGACTGCCGCCGCGCACGGGCGCGCTGTTCTCGCCGTGGTGCAGGGTCCGCGACTGGTGATGATCGTCAGCGGCGAGCTGAGCAGTAAGACGGAAGGCAGCCAATTCCTTCAAGACCTGCTCATGAGTTTCGCCGACGAGCCGGTGGTGATCGGCCCGACGACACCCTCGTTGAGCGCAGCGCACTTCAGTGCGTCCGAAGCGCTGGCGGGAATCAAGGCTGTTGCCGGGTGGCGCGGCGCACCTCGTCCCGTTTTCGCGACTGAACTGCTCCCGGAACGGGCACTACTGGGAGACGCCGCTGCCGTGAAGGCTCTTCGCGATTTCCTCGTCGCACCTTTAGCTGAATCCGGCACAGTCTTGACCGATACTTTAGACAGTTATCTCGACTGTGGAGGTGCGGTTGAGACTTGTGCACGTCTTCTGTTTGTTCATCCAAATACCGTTCGGTACCGCTTGAAGCGAATCGCCGAAGTTACCGGCCGGGATCCAACGAATCCACGCGACGCGTATGTACTACGGATCGCCGCTACCGTGGGCCGATTGACACAAATCGATCTCAAATCGAACAATTCGGTTACTTCAGTCACATCTTTAACATCCGGACAAACAAACCTGTAACCCCTGAGCGTCCAATTTCGATGGCCGAGCGCGACGTGGGATTTTGTGGGAACCCTACAAAACACTTCGCCAGAGTTCATCGCGACCGACATCTCGCAGGTCGCTCGCGGCGGTGTTCTCTTAATAAGTGATTTCGTTGCTCGCCCCGGGACAGGGCTCTCAGACACCCGGCATGCTCAGCCCCTGGCTGGCACTGCCCGGAGCACAAGACCGCCTCGAAGTGTGGTCGAAGGCAGCCGGCCTGGACCTCGTCCGACTCGGCACGACCGCGACCGCCGAAGAAATCACCGACACCTCGGTAACCCAGCCCCTCGTCGTTGCCGCTGCTCTGCTGGCATACGAGGAAATCGAATCACGTGGGCTCCTCGGCGCCGACGTCATCGCTGCCGGCCATTCGGTGGGTGAGCTTGCCGCTGCTGCGGTCGCCGGTGTTATCTCCGCTGACGACGCGGTCGCGCTTGCCGCCCTCCGTGGCGCCGAGATGGCCAAGGCTTGTTCGCTCGAGCCCACGGGCATGTCAGCCGTTCTCGGTGGAGACGAAGCCGAAGTGCTCGCACGAATCGAAGAACTCGGGCTGGAAGCAGCCAACCGCAATGCGGCCGGCCAGATCGTGGCGGCCGGACTGCTCACCGCGCTCGAAGAACTCGCAGCAAACGCACCCGAAAAGGCCCGAGTCCGCGCACTACCCGTCGCCGGAGCTTTCCACACCCGCTTCATGGCGCCGGCGCAGGACGCCGTCGCAGCTGCTGCCGCCAAGATCACCCCTTCCGATCCGACGCGCACGCTGCTTTCCAACTCGGATGGCGCACCCGTCTCCTCGGGCGCCGACGCCCTCACCAAGCTTGCCGCGCAGGTAACCCGCCCCGTTCGTTGGGACCTCTGCTCCGCGTCGTTGCGGACAGCAGAAGTCAGCGCGATCGTGGAACTCCCGCCGGCCGGAACCCTCGTCGGAATTGCCAAGCGTGAAATGCGTGGCACACCGACGGTGGCCCTCAAGAACCCGGAGGATATCTCCGCACTGTCCGAGCTGACCTAGCTCGGACGCCCACCCGGCCGATCAGCCCGAACGGCGGCCGGACGTTTCACCCCACCTCAATCGATCAAGAAGGGAGCCACACCAGTGGCCCACACTCAGGAAGAAATCATCGCGGAACTCGGCCAGATCGTGGAGGAGGTCACCGGTATCGAGCCTTCCGAGGTCACCGTTGACAAGTCCTTCGTGGACGACCTCGATATCGACTCCCTGTCCATGGTCGAGATCGCCGTTCAGACCGAAGACAAGTACGGCGTGAAGGTCCCCGACGAGGATCTTGCAGGTCTGCGCACCGTCGGCGACATCGTCGCGTACATCCAGAAGCTCGAAGCCGAAGGCGCCGAAGCCAAGAACGCAGAGTGAGCCGACCGTGACTTCCGCTTCTACCCGCAAAGGGAAATTCCCCGACATCGTCGTCACGAGCCTCGCGACGTCGACCTCGGTGGCTGGTGATGTGGATGGCACGTGGAAGGCGCTACTCGCCGGCGAAAGCGGCATCGGAATCCTCGATGACCCGTTCATCGACGAGTTCGACCTTCCCATTCGCATCGGCGGGCACCTGAAGGTTTCACCGGACGAGGGCTTGTCCCGCGTCGAAATTCGACGGATGAGCTGGGTGGAACGCCTTGCCCTCACGTTGAGTCGCACGGTCTGGAGCAACGCCGGCAGCCCTGAAGTCGATCAGGACCGCCTGGCCGTTGTCATCGGCACCGGACTCGGCGGCGGCGACACGCTCATCGACGCCGTCGACAAGCTCCGTGGCGGCGGATACCGCAAGGTGTCCCCGTTCTCGGTGCAGATGGTCATGCCCAACGGACCGGCCGCAACGGTCGGACTCGAACTCGGGGCCCGCGGTGGCGTCATCACTCCGGTGTCGGCATGTTCATCAGGTTCCGAGGCAATTGCTCACGCTCACCGCATGCTTGTCATGGGTGACGCGGACATGGTTGTGGCTGGTGGAGTCGAGAGCTTCATCGACGCCGTTCCGATCGCGAGCTTCGCCATGATGCGTGCGATGAGCACCAACAACGACAATCCGGCCGCAGCTTCACGTCCTTTCGACAAGGACCGCGACGGATTTGTCTTCGGCGAAGCCGGCGCCCTGATGATCCTCGAAACCGAGGAGCACGCAAAGGCACGCGGGGCAACGATTCACGCCCGCCTGCTTGGTTCCGGAATCACTTCGGACGGGTACCACATCGTGGCACCGCATCCGGAAGGCCTGGGCGCGGCGCGAGCCATGACCCGAGCAATCGAGATGGCCGGACTGACGAAGTCCGACATCAAGCACATCAACGCCCACGCCACTGCGACGCCGATCGGTGACATCGCAGAGGCAAAGGCAATCAACGCAGCGGTCGGCAATCACGCTGCGGTGTACGGCCCGAAATCCGCGCTGGGACACTCGATCGGCGCTGTCGGCGCCCTCGAATCAGTCCTCACGGTTCTGGCAGTGCGTGACGGGATCATCCCGCCCACGCTCAACGTTGACAGCCAGGATCCAGAGATCGATCTCGATGTCGTCAAGGGTGAACCCCGAACCGGCTCTTTCGATTTCGCACTGAACAACTCGTTCGGTTTCGGTGGGCACAATGTCGCGCTCGCCTTCGGTCGGGCCTAGCCCGAACCGCGGTTTGCATCTGTCCGCGGGTGTCGTTGCAACACAACGTCACCCGCGGACAACACCGACCTTTCGTTCCACCCAAGGCTCGTACTGAAGGAGGACGCGATGACCATCCTGGCCCCCGTGACAAAGTCCGAATCATCGACAGACCCGCGCGATCCTCTTGCGCGCCTGGAAAATCTGTTCGACCCCGGCACAACAGTGCCGCTCCACGCCCGTGACAAGTCCGGTGTGCTCGCCGCGTCCGGAAACATCGACGGCGTCCGCACCATCGCGTACTGCTCCGACGCCACTGTCATGGGTGGCGCCATGGGCGTCGACGGTTGCAAACACCTCGTCAAAGCCATCGATACCGCTATCGAGGAAGAGTCCCCCATCGTGGGCCTCTGGCACTCCGGTGGCGCGCGTCTGGCTGAAGGCGTCGAGGCGCTCCACGCCGTCGGACTGGTCTTCGAGGCCATGGTCCGCGCGTCGGGTCTCATACCTCAAATTTCCGTCGTGCTCGGCTTTGCCGCTGGCGGAGCCGCGTATGGTCCAGCCCTCACCGATGTCGTGATCATGGCGCCGGAAGGCCGAGTGTTCGTCACCGGCCCAGACGTAGTTCGTAGTGTCACCGGCGAACAGGTCGACATGGTGTCACTCGGCGGTCCGGACACACACACCAAGAAGTCGGGTGTCGCACACATCGCCGCACACGACGAGGCCGACGCATTGCACCGCGCGCGCCGCCTGGTCTCGATGATGTGCGAGCAGGGCGAATTCGATCAGCGGGCAGCGGAACTCGGTGACAGCGATCTGCGCGCCATGATGCCTGCCTCCGCGAAACGCGCGTACGACGTTCGTCCGATCGTTCACGAAATGCTCGACAACGTTGAAGGCGAGTCGAGTTTCGAAGAACTGCAAGGAAATTACGCTCGGAGCATCGTCACCGGTTTCGGCCGGATGGCCGGACGCACCGTTGGCGTCATTGCGAACAACCCACTGCGACTCGGGGGGTGCCTGAACTCCGAAAGTGCAGAGAAGGCCGCTCGATTCGTGCGACTGTGCAACGCATTTGGCGTGCCGCTCGTGGTCGTCGTCGATGTTCCCGGGTATTTGCCGGGCGTCTCGATGGAGTGGGAAGGCGTTGTCCGACGCGGAGCGAAGTTACTTCACGCCTTCGCCGAGGCAACGGTCCCCCGCGTCACCGTCGTCACTCGAAAGATCTACGGCGGCGCCTACATCGCGATGAACTCGCGAGCACTGGGAGCCACGGCCGTATTCGCTTGGCCCAACTCCGAAGTAGCCGTGATGGGTGCGAAGGCTGCTGTCGGCATCCTGCACAAGCGGGCCCTCGCAGCTGCACCGGACGACGAGCGTGAAGCATTGCACGACCGACTCGCTGCCGAGCACGAGGCAATCGCGGGCGGCGTCGACCGCGCGGTCGAAATCGGCGTCGTCGACGAGGAAATCGACCCGGCGAAGACTCGCAGCATCGTGACCGCTGCCCTCGCGTCTGCACCATCTGTCCGCGCGCGGCACAAGAACATTCCGCTCTGACAACCCTGGACAGCAAGGTGGGCCTCGCCGATACGGCGGGGCCCACCTTTGTCATTCGAGTCTTTGTCGTTCAAGCCGCGAGAGCACTCCGGGTTCAGGATGGACCTCGGTCAGCTGACACGCCTTCGCAGCCATGTCACTTCGGCACCTTCGCCTGAACTCCGGAAGGGTTCGAGTTCCTCGTCCCACGGTGCGCCTATCGCCCGATCGATCTCCGCGGCGATGTCTCCACCGGAATTCATGATGGACCGCAGTTTCATCTCCCCTACGACGACATCACCGTTCGCACTGGTGGATCCGCGCCACAGGCCCAGACCGGGCACATGGCTGTACCGTTCGCCGTCGACGCCGTGGCTCGGGTCCTCGGTGACCTCGAACCGCAACATCGGCCACGCGCGTAGCGAGTCGACCAGGCGGGCACAGGTTCCGACGGGACCCGTCCAGTCCGTCGTCGCACGCAGAAGCCCGTCGTAGGCAGGCTGTGAGGTCCATCTGAGCTTGGCAGGGCTGTCCAACGTGGCGGACAAAGCCCAATCCACGTGCGGGCACAGCGCCGCGGGCGACGAGTGGATGTAAACCACACCAGTCGTCACGTCCGCGAATTGATTCATTTCGCGCACTCGAGCCTCCTGCTTCGACGAGGGACGTCTTCCCCAACGACCTCTGTCGAGTTCGTGCAGCACGCTCGATTGAACAGTGTGCCTTGTGTTACCCGTGTTGCGCCAGTGGAAGGAGAGAAAATTGTGCTCTACCGCGAAACTTCACCGACCACGCCATCCGACAATTCGGTCCACAAAGGCTTGGCCCAATCACCGAAATCGCGATCGGTAAGCACGACGCACGCAGTATCGATCGTGGGATCGACCCACAGAAACGTCCCGGACTGGCCGAAATGACCGAAGGTAGCGGCCGAGTTCTCGAGACCGGTCCAATGCGGACGCTTGTCGCCCCGAATTTCGAATCCGAGCCCCCAGTCGTTGGGGCGCTGAGAGCCGTAGCCCGGAAGGATTCCGTTGAGCCCCGGGAACTGCACAGTTGTCGCCTCTGCGAACGTCTGCGCCGAGACCAGAGTCGGCGAGAGCAGTTCAGCCGCGAACTTGGCCAAGTCGTCTGCCGATGCCTGCGCACCGTGACCGGCCGGACCCACAAGAGCCGCGCTGGTCATCGCCAATGGCGCGAACACCGCCTCGGCCAGATAGTCGGCAAATTCGATCTCGGTCTCCCGGGAAACCAACTCGGCAAGCACCTCGAACCCTGCACTCGAGTAGATCCGCTTCGACGCCACCGGAGCCTGAACAACACGTTCGGCGAATGCCAATCCCGAAGCATGTGCGAGGAGATGACGAACGGTCGACCCCTCAGGCCCGGCCGGCCCATCCAACTCGACCGCCCCCTCCTCCACTGCCACGAGAATCGCGTAGGCGCACAACAGTTTTGTCACCGAAGCCAGGGGGAAAACATGCGCCTGGTCGCCACTGAAACCACGAATGCGGTCGCCCTCACCGGGATTCTTTCCGGAGAGGACGACCGCTGCCGCATTGTCGACCGGCCACTGCTGGATTACGTCGAGACTGTGAGTACTGGGCACCCGATCAGACTACTGGCACAAGAGTTGCGCTTCCGATCACCAGTCAGCTTCGGTGTAGCGGATGACGCCGCGGATGTTCTTGCCATCCAACATGTCCTGGTAGCCGTCGTTCACGCCTTCGAGCGTGTAGGTCCGAGTCACCATGTCGTCGAGGTTCAGCTTGCCTGCCTTGTACATCGCGAGGAGGTTCGGCACGTCCTGGCGAGCGTTGCCACCGCCGAAAATGTTGCCCTGAAGGTCCTTCTGAAGCATCGCCATCAGGAACAGGTTCAGCTTCACATCCATGTCCGTCAGGTGCCCCATTGCGGTGACGACACAACGGCCGGCCTTTGCCGTCAGAATCATCGCTTCTTCGACGTACTCACCCTTCATTTCGCCGACGGTGATGATCGTCTTCTGTGCCATGCGGCCATACGTAGCGTCGATGATCGGCTGAATGGCAGCGGCAGCGCTTTCGAAAGCGTGCGTTGCGCCGAACTTCAGAGCCTGCTCACGCTTCCACGGCACGGGGTCGATGGCAAAGATGTACCGGGCGCCCGATGCAACTGCACCCTGTAGCGCACTGATACCGACGCCGCCGACACCCATGATCACAACGTCTTCGCCGGGCTTCACATCGGCGATGTGGGTTGCCGATCCCCAACCGGTCGGGACGCCGCAACCGACGAGTGCGGCAACCTCGAACGGAATGTCCTTGTCGATCTTCACCACTGACGACTGGTTCACGACCATGTAGGGCGAGAACGTCCCTAGCAGGCACATCGGGATCACGTTTTCGCCGCGAGCCTGGATCCGGTACGTGCCGTCACTGATGGCCTGGCCGCTGAGGAGGCCCATCCCGAGGTCACACAGGTTCTGATGGCCGGCCGAGCACGCCGGACAGGTTCCACAAGCCGGAATGAAGGACAGAACGACGTGGTCGCCGACCTCCAGACCCTTGACCTCCGGGCCGAGCTTGGTGATGACGCCCGAACCCTCGTGCCCACCCATGACGGGGAACGACGGCATCGGGGTCGCGCCGGTGACGATGTGGTGATCGGAGTGGCACATTCCGGCCGCTTCCATGCGAATCTGAACTTCGCCGGCTACGGGCTCACCGATCTCGATCTCCTCGACGGACCACTTTTCATTGAGGCCCCACAGGATTGCACCCTTGGTCTTCACGTCACTTCACCCTTTCATTCGCACACCCGCATCTATCTCTGTGACCATAGCCACAAATCTGCGAAATTGGAACGTGTTCTAACGAAAGATTTTGCACTGCAGGTCAGACGTCCAAATGACCTGGCACAACCGGCGCGGCAACAACGGAATAATGACCCACTGAGTGGGACAGGCCACACGGGCACCCGAAAGTAGAGCCGCCCCGAAAGCACGCAACCATTCGACTCCACCCCCCACCAATCGGTCGGACACAGAGCAGCGGGTCTGAAACAGACCTGGGCATGTTCTGGTGCATCTGAGGTTCGTCCTCAGGTTTTGAAGGTGGTGTTCGCCGGCCGCGGTTGCTGACCCGGGTCGATCGAGGGTGGCGGGATGAACCACGGTTTGTTGTCGACACCGATGCGGATCACCCATTTCCCGACGAACCCTGATTTTCGGTGCATCAACCGATGATGTGAACGGCACAGCAGGACCAGGTTGTTCGTCACCGTCGGGCCACCGTTCGCCCAGTGCCGGATATGGTGCGCATCAGTCCACGCCGGTACACATGTGCAACCCGGGAACGCACAGCCTCTGTCTCGGGCAATCAACGCCACTCGCTGTTCGGCGGTGACCAACCTCTTCCCTGGTTGCGCATCCAAGGGCGCGCCGTGATCGTCGAGCAGAACGGTCGAGAGGAAACAATCACACCCGAGAAGTCGGGTCTGCGACACCGACAGTGGCCCGAGCCAGGGCATGTGCCCGACATCAAGATCCGACAAGTCCAGATCGGGTGAGCCTTCGTCGTCCACATCAGAAGGCGACGCGGCGCAATCCCGATGCTCAGCCAAATCACGAGCATTGATGTGCACGTTCACGTGCGGGCGTTGACCACCGTCTGTGCCTGTTTTGGCGCAGTCGAGATAGCGGCGGATCAGTTCGGTGAACCCGTCGGCAGTTCGTTTCGCTGCCGACCGAGAATCCGGGGTTCCATCGGGTGCCGGGGTGGGCATCGTCAGATTCGACAACGCCGACAACAGCATTTCGCCGGTGAGGGCGTCGAAATCCCCGCGCACCACCACTCGACCGTTCAATGTCGACGCGATCCGCAGCTCATTCCGGTCGACGTCTTCGGCGGGTGGAATTTCATCGGATTCGAAGATTCGCTCCAAGGCCGCGATCACGTTCCGCACTTTCGTGGTCGTCGCTTCCACGCCCGACGCAGCCGCAAGCAGTAGGTCGATACAGCGAGGGAGCGCCTCCTCCGGCATGCCCTTCGGTGGTGATTCACAGAACGCCACGATCAACACGGCATGATCGAAGGAGCAATCCCCACAACCGAACCGAGCAGCCACACCCGGAAGCGGCCGCAAAGCCGCACCCAACGCGGCGATCTTCTTCCCGTCCCGAACCTGCAGCATCGTGTTAGCCGCCAACCACGAACCGACACCGCGACTGGCAATCACCTGATCATCCGGGCGCAACGACAACTCGTCCACCACCGCCACACGAACCGCCTCGAGGCGCAGAAATCTCAGCACTCGCCTCGACAGCAGCAGCACGCAACTCAGCAGCAGACAACTGCCACAACCGTCCGCGCAACCCCACCGCAGAACCCGACACCACATCCGACAACAAGACACTCATTGAATCCCCCGATCCCCTCCCCAAACAATACTCGAACACCCGTTCGAGTCAAGAGTTTCTCGAGTCAATCCACCGAGCGTCCCGGAATCACCACACCGCATTGATAGGCGAGAACCACCAGTTGCGCGCGGTCGCGGACATCCAGTTTTGTCATCGCCCGGTTCACGTGCGTTTTTGCCGTGACCGCGCTGATCACCAATTCCGCAGCGATTTCGTCGTTGGACATCCCGAGGGCAACGAGGGTTACCACTTCGAGTTCGCGTGGGGTCAACTGACCGAAAATCCCAGAAGTCGAGTCGGCCCGCGACGGAGTGGAAAGGAACCGAGAAATCAACGCGTTGGTCGCAATCGGCGACAGCAAAGAGTTCCCACCTGCGACCGTCCGAACAGCATCGAGTAGATCCTCGGCTCGGATTCCTTTGCCGATGAAGCCGCTGGCTCCCGCCCGGATCGCCTGTGCCACATGCTCATCCACTTCGAAGGTGGTAAGAATCAACACGCGCACGTCGGTCAAATCCGGATGATCGGCAATCATGGCGGTCGCTTCGACTCCGCTGGTGCCTGGCATTCGAATGTCCATCAATACAACGTCGGGTCGATGCTCGAGCGCCGCCTGGAATGCCTGCTCTCCGTCTGCCGCCTCGGCGACCACCTCCATGTCCTCTTCCGAACCGATCAGCAGCGCAAGCGTTTGACGGAAGAGCGCCTGATCGTCTGCCACTACCACCCGAATACTCACGACTCCTCACGCTCCGAACCCCTGGACACCGAGACAAGCGGTAGTTGGGCGTCCACACGAAATCCCCCGTCGGCGCGGAATCCTGCTGAGACCTCGCCTCCCATCGCCTGTACCCTCTCCTTCATTCCCAGCAGTCCGTACCCGGGTGGTGACGTCGAAGGCACTGCCGTTCCGGCGTTTTCGACCGACAGCATCAGAACCTCGGCTTCGTATGACAACGACACGGTGACGGCTCCTGGCAGCGCATGCTTGCTCGCATTCACGAGTGCCTCCTGGATAATTCGGTACGCTGTGAGATCTACTGCGGGCCCGAGTGGGCGCAGCGAACCCACAGCGCGCACATCGATTTCCATTCCTGCACTGACGAATTGATCCACCAGTGCCGGTAGATCCGAAAGCCCCGGAGCCGGCTTCATCGAGCGATCACCGTCCTGAGCATCACGGAGAACTCCGACCGTGGCCCGAATTTCATCGAGTGCCGCCTTGGACGTTTCCTCCACTCCGCGTAGTGCAGTCGTCGCCTTCTCCGGGTCTTTCCCGATCAAGTGCGACGCGACCCCGACTTGCAGGTTGACCAAGGCAATGTGGTGCGCGACAACGTCGTGCAGGTCTCGCGCAATCCGCATCCTTTCTTCGACGACGCGGTGTCGGGCCTCGTCCTCGCGCATTCTTTCCGCTTGCACCGCGCGCGCCTCGACGGACTCCAGATAGGCCCGGCGAGAACGGACCTCGGCGCCGGCAAAACTTGCCATCAGCAACCACGACAACAACCCCAGTGCCTCCTGCAGGAGATTGTTCCCCACTCCCAAAAAGATCGTGACGAGCATCAGCGAGCTGACTGTGCTCGCCGCTGCGAAGAAGGTCCTCCGGCGGTCACTCGTGCTGGCAACGTAGTAGAGGCACACCATCGCTGCGGAACCTGTGCCGGCATTCGGCGGCGCTGACAGTGCAATAATCAATACGCCGAGGAGTACTGCCACCGCCAGTGCCGAGAACGGATAGCGCCTTCGGAACACGATGGTTGCCGCTGCGATCGCTGTTACAAGCACTCCCACAACCGTGACCTCGCGGGTGTCATTGCCGTCGAGCGCGATGCGGTGCGCCGTCCACGTGGCAAGGAGCACGAGAATCGCCAGTGCCAGGTCGATGGTGCGCGGGTGTTCCGCACACCATCGACCCCACGTCGATGTCGAAGTCATCGATCTACCGTATCCGGGTCACACCGACAACTTGTCGCTCGTGGGTTCACTGGATTCCTTCGAATCTGCGAGCAGCGCAGTCAACTGCTCCCCCTCGACATCGACGTTCGGGACCAACCGGTCCAGCCATGAGGGGAACCACCATGCCTTCGAGCCCAACAGGGACATGACGGCCGGTACGACGGTCATACGAATCACGAAGGCGTCGAACAGAACCGCAAACGAGAGTCCGAGTCCGATCTGCATGATGAAGGCGTCGCCGCCGAAGATGAAGCCCGCGAAAACGGCGATCATGATCAGCGCCGCGGCCGTGACCACTCGCGCGCCCTGGTCGAAGCCCTTCACGACTGCTTCATCCGGTCCGTCACCGTGGACGAACGCTTCACGCATTCTGGTCACCAGGAACACCTGGTAGTCCATCGCCAACCCGAAGACGATGCCGATCATGAAGATGGGCAACATCGCCACAACTGATCCGGTTTGACCTTCGATTCCGAGAATGCCGGCGAACCAACCCCACTGGAAGATCGCGACCAGCACACCGAACGTCGCACCGATCGAGAGCAGAAATCCGAGAGTTGCCTTGAGTGGTACCAAGATCGAGCGGAACACCAACATCAGGAGGATGAAGGCGAGGCCGACGACCAATGCGAGGTAGGGAACCAGGGCGTCGGCCAGGCGATCCGAAACGTCGATCGTCAACGCTGTCTGACCGGTGACCGACATCGTGGCTCCGGTCTCGTCGGTCAGTGATCCGGCGACCTCACGTATATCTGCGACGAGCGCCTTTGTTGCCTCGGTTTCCGGGCCACTCGAGGGAACCACCGTGATGACTGCTGTATCGCCGGCCTGATTGAGTGCTGGCGGCGTCACTGCCGCTACGTCGGGCAGAGCACCGAGCTTTTCCTGGGCGCCGCTCAATGCCGCTGCCGGATCTGCGGCGTCGGCAACGTCGACGACCACCATGAGCGGACCGCTGAACCCGGCACCGAACCCCTCGGATAGTCGGTCGGTAGCCCTGGCGGCAGTTGTGTCGGGCACTGGTGGGCTCGCCAAACTCAGGTTGATTCCGAAGGTGGGGATCGCCAGCAATCCCAGCCCGAGGACTGACGCGAGCAAAACCGGAACTCGACGCCGGATCACGAACTTGGCCCATCGCGAGCCCGCCCCCTCCGACTGTTTCCGGTGTGTCAGTTCACCGCCGGACGCCAGCAGTCGACGATCAGACCGACTCATGACGCGCGACCCTGCAAATCCGAGTGTGGCGGGCAGCAGCGTCAGTGAAATCACCACTGCAACAGCAACTGCGAATGCTGCAGCCAGACCCATGCTTGTCAGGAACGGGATGTTCACGACGAACAGTCCGGCCAGTGCGATGAGGACGGTCAACCCCGCGAACACTACGGCCGAACCCGCAGTCCCCGCTGCGCGGCCCGCAGCAATTTCCGGATCATGTCCGTCACGTAGTTCGGAGCGGTAGCGCGAGACGATGAAGAGCGAATAGTCGATCGCCACGGCGAGCCCAAGCATCATTGCCAGGACGGTTGTGCTCGAACCCAATTCGATGAAACCAGTTGCGATAGTGATCGTGCAGATCGCGATGCCGATGCCGATCAACGCGCTGATCAAGGGAAGCCCTGCTGCCACCAACGAACCGAAAGTGACGGTCAGCACCACCGCGGCGATCGCGACGCCGATCACTTCGCCCATCGATTCGGCACTGCTTTCCATCAGCACGTTGCCGGCGACATCGATCGCCAGTCCCGAACCCGCAGCGTCGTGAACGGCGGACTCGAGCAGTTCTTTCGAGCTGTCCGGCAAGTCGATCGAGTCGGCGGTATAAGAGACCTGCATGTATCCGATCGTCCCGGTCGGCGACACTCCGCCGGAGGCATACGGATCCGATACCGCTGCAACCTCGGGGTCCTTCCCGAGCGCAGAGACCAAGTCACTGACGGATTGTCGAATCGCCGGATCGGTGAGCGTCGTGCCTGCCGGAGATTCGAAGACGATGCGAGCACTGGCTCCGTCGGTGGACGACTGCGGAAATCTTTCAGCCAGAAGATCCTGCGCCGCTTGTGATTCGGTGCCCGGAATCGACAACGTATTGACGGTCGGACCGGACAGCGTTGCTGCGCCTACTCCGCCCGCCACCAGCAGGACGACCCAGAAGCCCACCATTGCCCAACGGCGCCGAAACGCGAGTCGCGAGAGTTTGTACAGGAATATCGACATGCGTGTCACTGTGCCGATACACGACCCCGTCGCACATCGTGCACAGGTAGGCAGTTCGACGTACTGCGCTCGCAGTAGGGCGGTGGTCCCCAGTGCTAGACGGGCCGGCCCAACTCCCTTGACCACGGCGGATCCGCCCCGGGACGTGACACGGTGACGGCTGCCGCGCGTGCGGCAAAGGTCAACGCGGCCGACCAATCTGCCTCGGAGAACCCGCGCACAACAGCGACGTCGAGTGCGTCGTGACGATCAAGGTAGGCCAACAGGGCTCCGTGTACGGTATCTCCGGCACCGATCGTGTCCGCGACGTCGACTGCGGGCGCGGGCACCGAAACATCGAGTTGCTCGGTGATCAACCGCAACCCGTCACCGCCACGGGTGAGCAGGACGGCGCCGACGCCTTCGTCGAGCCACTCGGCGCCGTCGACCGAACCCAACCACTTCGCGTCGTCGTCGCTCACTTTGAGAATATCGATGGCTGGCAACCACGAACGAAACCGTCGTCGATACGCGTCCGGGTCGGAGATCACCGCCGGACGAATGTTGGGGTCCACCATGGTGAGTCGACCGCGGGCGTGGGCTTCGTGCAGCAAAGCTTCGTAGGCAGAGGCCCCGGGCTCGAGCACCAGCGACAGCGTTCCGAACGAGAATGCCCGGGCAGAGGGAAGTTTCGGCAGCGCGAACTGTCGATCCGCCGTTCCCTCGAGGTAGAAGGAATACCGCGCACCTCCGTCCGCTGCAAGGTTCACGACGGCCAGAGTTGTCGGCTCGGGCCCACGTTCGACCCCAGTTGTGTCGACATTGGACGCGGCCAGCGAGTCGATCATCCGATCTCCGAAAGCGTCTGTGGACAAGCGAGAGACGAATCCCACGTCGGATCCGAGTCGACCCAGTGCAATCGCAACGTTGAACGGTCCACCGCCCAACTTGGGTGAGAAGTTCTCCCCCACCGGAACCAGATCAACCAGTCCCTCACCACACACCACGACGGATCGTTCGCGTGTATCACTCATCGGTAGACCCTAACCTTCTCACCAGTCGAAGATGGATGTGATGGGATTCAGCTACCCACACGCTCGCCCGTAGCCGGGTCGAAGAGGTGAACGAGGCCGTCCACCCGCTCGAAGCCCAGCGTCTGGCCGTACTGCAGCTTCGATCGACCGCCGGTGCGTGCAACGAGCGAGATCGGGTCGGCTTCGGTACCAGGCACGTGTGCGTAGATGTACGACTCGTTGCCCAGTTCCTCTACCAGGTCGATCTGAGCTGCGATTCCGTCTCCGGCAGCAACCACCTGGAATTGCTCGGGCCGAATTCCCACTGTGACCGAAGCCAGACCGGCCGCGGCGATTGCCGCCATCTGCTCGCGGTCCAGCGGAACCTCGACGTCGCCGAAACGCACCCCACCCGAACTGACCGGCGCCGTTACCAAGTTCATACCTGGAGATCCGATGAAGCCGGCAACAAACGCATTGGCCGGCCGATCGTAAAGTTCGGTCGGAGAAGCGAATTGTTGCAACTTGCCGCCCTTGAGCACTGCCACGCGATCACCCATCGTCATCGCTTCCACCTGATCGTGCGTGACGTAGACGGTGGTGGTTCCGAGACGACGCTGCAACGCCGCGATCTGCGTGCGGGTCTGGACGCGTAGCTTTGCGTCGAGGTTGGAGAGCGGCTCGTCCATGCAGAACACTTGCGGTTCACGAACGATAGCTCGGCCCATGGCAACTCGCTGCCGTTGACCACCGGAAAGCTTGGCCGGTTTGCGGTCGAGGTATTCCGTCAGGTCAAGCAGTTTGGCCGCTTCGGCAACTTTCTTCTTACGCTCCTCGACGGGCACACCGCGCATCTTCAACGCGAACCCCATATTTTCGCCGACGGTTTTATTGGGGTACAGCGCGTAATTCTGGAAGACCATTGCGATGTCGCGATCCTTCGACGGGACATCGGTCATGTCCTTGCCGTTGATGGTGATCGCACCGGAATCGATGTCCTCGAGCCCTGCCAACATGCGCAGGGCCGTGGACTTTCCGGAACCTGACGGACCGACGAGCACGATGAACTCCCCGTCCTTGATGTCAAGATCGAGTGAATCTACAGCGAGGGTCCCAGCACCTTCGTAGATGCAAGACGCTTTCTGGTAAGAGATTTCAGCCATGACGAACTCCTGAGAGGGTGAGGAGAATTATTTGATTGCACCGAAGGACAGGCCGCGCACCAGTTTGTTCTGGGCGAACCAACCGGCCAGGATGACGGGCAATGCCGCCATGGTCGCTGCCGCGGAGAGCCGAGCCCAGTACAGTCCCTCGCCGGTGATGAACCCGACCAGGAAGACCGGAATCGTCTGCGCTTGAACAGCTGTCAGGTTGACTGCGAAGAAGAATTCGTTCCACGAGAAGATCACGCAGATCAGCGCAGTCGCAGCAATTCCGGGCGAGATCAGCGGGAGGATCACCTCGCGAACCGAGGTCCACAAACTCGCGCCGTCCATGCTGGCAGCTTCGAGAAGTTCGCCGGGGACTTCGAGAAAGAACGAACGCATCATCCACACTGCGATCGGCAGATTCATCGATGTGTACAAGATGACCAGCGCCCAGATGTTGTCGAGCAACCCGATGTCGTTGACGATCACGTACAGCGGCACGATTGCAGCGACGACTGGGAGCATCTTGGTACTGATGAAAAAGAACAGAACGTCCTGAGTCTTGGCTACCGGGCGAAGCGACAATGCAAACGCAGCCGGAACACCCAGTAGCAGAACAAGAATCGTCGACATGGCCGTCGCAAATGCGGAGTTTGCCAGCGTCGTGCCGAGACCGGAGTCGAGGACGGCACGGAACTGTTCGAGGGTGGGAGTGAAGAACAGCTTCGGCGGATCCGTGTAGGCGTCTGCCTCGGTCTTGAACGCGGTGAGGACCATCCAGAAGACCGGGAAGAAAAACCCGAGAGCGGCGATCCACGCCACAACCGACCACGGACTGAACTTGCTGCTCTTCTTTTTCTTGACGACGGGCTTGTCGGCCGTCGCGCTTGTCGTCTCTACGGCAGTCATCACGCCGCCTCCTCGTTGCCGGTGAAGCTCTTGAAGATCAATCGGAGCGCAAGTGTCGACACGATGATCGTCGCGATCACCGTTACGACACCCATCGCCGCAGCTTGACCTACGTCGAAGCCGAGGAACGCGCGCTGGTAGATGTAGAACGGCAGGTTCGAGCTGGCCACGCCGGGCCCACCCGAGGTCATCATGTACACCGCGTCAAAGGTGTTCACGAGGTAGATCGCACCCAGAACTGCACCGAGTTCGATGAAGCGGCGCAGGTGCGGCAACGTCAGTTCGCGGAACATCGCAAACGGCTTGGCTCCGTCCACTCGTGCGGCTTCGAGAATGTCTCGGGGCATGGACTGCAAACCGGCCAGAATGAGCAGCATCATGAAGGGCGTCCATTGCCAGATCAGATTGATCATGACGGCGGCGAGCGGAAACTTACTGACCCAGTCGACCTGGCCGACGCCGAAAGGCTGGAGGACAAAGTTCACGATACCGAACACCGGGTCGAACATTGTTGTCTTCCACAGCAATGCGCCGGCGACGGGAGTGATGAGAAACGGCGTGATCAGCAGTGTCCGCACGATCCCCCGACCAAGGAATGCGCGGTCGAGTAGCAGCGCCAGCGCGAGTCCGAGGATCACGGAAACGATGACGGTTCCCACGATCATGATGACCGTGTTGACCGCGACTTCCCGAAACTGACTGTCCTTGAAAACCTCTATGTAGTTGTCGAACCCGTTGAAGTGCCGCGATCCCGGCCGGACTAGGTTCCACGACTGCGTCGAGTAGTAGAGGGTGAACAGAAACGGAATCTGGGTGACGACGATCGAGAAGATCAACGCCGGCAACAGGGGACCTCTACGACGCCAACCCTCGGCGCGGGAGATCTTCTTTTCGACACGGACCGGTGGCGCGTCGTCCACCGTAGTTCTGGGCTCGGCAACCGTAGTCATCGGTTCTCCTGATAGGTCTTGCCGACCACCTCGGCATACTGCTGGGATTGTTCGAGTGCTTCTTTCACGCTCTTCTGACCCGCGATGGCCGCACTGATCTGCTGGCTGACGCGAGTGCCCAGGTCCTGAAACTCAGGGATGGTGAGGAACTGGACGCCGGTGTACGGAACCGGTTGCACTGTCGGGTTTTTCGGATCTGCATTGTTGATCGATTCGAGGGTGATCGGACCGAATGCCTGTGCGGCCTCTTGATATTCCGGAATCTCGTAGGTCGATAGGCGACTTCCCGGAGGAACTCTCGACCAGCCGAGTTCGGTTCCGACCTTCTGGATGTAGTCCTTGTTCGTCATCCAGGAAATGAACTTCCAGGCGTCATCTTTGTTCTTTGCCGACTCCGGGATTCCGAGCGCCCACGTGTAGAGCCAACCAGGATCGGACTTCTCGACCTTCGGGGCCTTCGCATATCCGATGTTGCCGACTACCTTCGACGAGGCGGGATCTTCGAGCACCGACACAGCTGAGGTCGCGTCGTACCACATCGCCGTGTTGCCTTGCGCGAATTGTGTTGCACATTCACCGAATCCGCTCGTGGCAGGACCCGGCTGACCGTGCTCCTTGACCGTGTCCACGTAGAACTGAACCGCATCCTCGACCTGCGGACTGGTCAACTGCGCATTCCAATTCTCGTCGTACCAGCGTCCACCGAAGGTGTTGATCACTGTGTTCAGCGGTGCGAGTACCTCACCCCAGCCAGGCTTTCCGCGCAAGCAGATTCCCGCCATCTTGGCATCCGGGTTGTCGAACTGCGCTGCCCAACCTGCGACTTCTTGCCACGTCGGGTCTTCGGGAACTGTAATCCCCGCCTGATCGAACAGATCCTTGCGGTACATCAGGAACGACGACTCCCCGTAGAAGGGGACCGCGTACATACTGTCCTCGTACGACAGAGAAGTCTTGATCGACGGTACGAAGTCGTCCTCGTCGTAACCGGGCGTCGTGTCTGCATAGTCGGACAGGTTCGTGAGCCAACCGTTTGCAGCCCACTGAGGTGTCTCGTAGTTGCTGATCATCACGACGTCGAACTCACCGCCGCCGGTTGCCGTCGACGCTGTGATCTTGGCGCGCGCCTGGTTCTCGGAAAGGCTGACGAATTTGAGGTCGATGCCAGGGTTCTCGGCTTCGAAAGCCGGCGCCAGCTTGATGGCGTCCTGCATCTGCGAGTTCGACACCATCGCGATGGTGACTGTTCGTTCGCCGGAACCACCGAGCGCACCAGCGCCCGCACATCCCGACACCAGGAGGCAGAGCGCCGCCGCGGCAGCGCCCCACACTCGTCTTCCTGTTTTCACGGATTACCTTCCTTCACACTTGCGTGTCAGTCGCGCGCTCGGACCGCGAAACTCGTGAGATCGCTAGCCTTCGAGCAGCCACTGGGCGCACTCGACGTCGGTGACGAGTACGTTTGCCAAACCTCCGCGCAATGCGCCCAGAACGGCCTGGCGTTTGTGTGTTCCCCCCGAAATCAGAATCGTCTGATCGCAGGATTTCACTGCGTCGAGCGAGACGGAGACCGTTCGCTCAGGCAGTGGCCCCTCCACTGGATTGCCGTCGATCGTGTAGAAACGGCCGCCGATTTCACCGACAGCGCCTCGACTTTCCAACTCGTCCAGCATGGTCGAGTCGACGAAGCTACCGGCAAACAAGGTCGTCGCGGTCGAGACGGCACCGACTCCGAAAACCATGATGTCGGAATCAGTTCCGGCTTGCAGCGCCTTCGAGATCACCGAGTCGTTTCGCATCGACTCCACGGTCGCCGAGTCGGCATACAGCGGAGCGTTGAGACGAATAGGATTGGCCTGCAACTGTTGTGCACATCGGCCGATGGTGAAGTCGACACCGGTTTGGTAGTCGGTCACCGTCATGGAGCCGTCAAGTTGTACCACAGCCGAGCACTTCGCGGCCTTGTCTGGCAAAGATCTTGCTACCGCAACGGTTTCCGGACCCCAGGTAAACCCGAGAACGCTCGACGGCTGCAGACGGCGAACCAGAACTTCCGCTGCTCTTCGGCCGAGTGCGTCGAAGTCCGGGTCGTCCGTATCCGAAATCGCTTCGGGGACGATCAACACTTCGGCCAACCCGAAGTGCTTCTCCAGCTTCGATTCCAACTCCGTGTTCACCGAACCTTCGAGCTCAGGCGGCACCAAAATCTCGACCCTGACCAAACCTTGCGTCCGCGCCCTGGCCAACAGTCGCCCGGCTGTCGGCCGCGAGACGCCCAACTTCGCTGCAATCTCCGCCTGAGTGGCACCTTCGAGGTGATACATCGTCGCCGCCCGCAAGGCGAGCCGCACATCCTCGGAAGCGGGCAACTTCGACGACTTGAGTCCTGTGGGCTGAGCCGACTGGTTCACACGGTCTCCTTGTGCATCAGGTTTAAAGTTTCTCGATCGTGAGCAAATGCTCACTAGGTGTTCTTATGCTCATTAAGCTAACATCTACGTTGTGACCCACACAACAGTTTCCGGAGAATCCGTCGATCTACCTGCGACAATTCGGGCAAATGTTCTCGTTGAGACCGGAAAGATGCAGATGGTCGAGAGACCACGACCGTCCCCGAAGGCGGGTGAAGTCCTCGTTCGCATCCATGCCGTGGGCGTGTGCGGGTCGGACGCGCACTACTTTCACGAAGGTCGCATCGGCCCTTACGTAGTCAACTCACCGCTCGTTCTCGGACACGAAGCATCTGGACGCATCGCCGCAGTCGGTGACGGCGTCGACCCAAGACGCATCGGGCAGCGTGTCTCCATCGAGCCTCAGAAGCCCGATCCGACAAGTCCCGAATCCAAGGCAGGCAGATACAACCTCTGCCCTCATATGGAGTTCTTCGCGACGCCGCCGATCGACGGTGCGCTGACCGACTACGTCACGATCGGTGCCGACTTCGCCCATCCCATCGCAGATTCCGTGTCCTACGAGGCAGCTGCGCTGTTTGAGCCACTTTCCGTAGGGATCGCCTCAGCCCAGAAGGCGGGGATCACTGCCGGCTCTCGGGTGTTGATCGCCGGCGCCGGCCCGGTAGGAATCGTGACGACGCAGGTGGCCAAGGCATTCGGCGCGACGGAAGTCATCGTCTCGGACATCGACGCGGCCCGGCGTGATGTGGCACTGAAATTCGGCGCAACAACCGTCGTTGATCCCCGTGTAAGCGACGTACGCTCGCTGGCCGTCGACGCATTCATCGACGCGTCGGGTGCCACGGCCGCAGTGATCGACGGGATTCACGCAGTTCGGCCCGCTGGAACCGTCGTTCTGGTCGGAATGGGTGCCGACGAGATACCGTTGCCGGTCCCGATCATTCAGAATCGCGAACTGATGCTCACCGGAGTGTTCCGATACGCCAACACGTGGCCGATCGCCGCCGCACTGGTCGCTGCCGGGCGCGTCGACCTGGACTCGATGGTCACAGCACGCTTTTCACTCGAACAGTCGCAAGAGGCCCTGGTGGCCGATCGCATTCCCGGCAGCATCAAAGCCGTAGTCATTGTCGCCGAAGGAGACTAGTACTTTCATGGAACTCAATACGAAGACCCTGCTCGACTTCGATGCTGCACTCGAAGTGCCGAACTACGACCGGAGCAAAGTCACCACTGGCATAGTGCATTTCGGTGTCGGAGGCTTTCACCGTGCACACCAGGCCATGTACATCGATGCTCTCCTGCGACGCGGTGAGGGCTTCGACTGGGGAATCTGCGGAGTGGGAGTGATGCCGTCGGACAAGCGAATGAAAGACGCACTCCGCGCGCAGGACGGCCTCTACACGCTGGCGCTCAAGCATTCTGACGGAACCCTCGAGGCCCGGGTCATCGGGTCGATCGTCGAGTACCTGTTCGCTCCGGAGGATCCGGAGGCGGTGATCGAAAAGATGGCATCCGAATCGACGAAAATCGTATCTCTCACCATCACCGAGGGCGGATACAACATCTCGCACACTACGGGTGAGTTCGACGCGTCCGATCCCGATGTAATGCACGATCTCGAGCCGGGAACACTCCCCCACACCACCTTCGGTCTGATTTGTGCGGCACTCGCACTCCGTCGCGACCGGGGCCTCGCCCCGTTCACGATCATGAGTTGCGACAACATCGAAGGCAACGGATCGGTCGCCAGGACGGCAGTCGGAGCGTTCGCCGCCCTGAAGGATCCCGAACTTGCGGAGTGGATCGACGAGAACGGCGCCTTCCCCAACTCCATGGTCGACCGGATCACACCCGTCACGACAGCCGAGGTGACCACCGAGATCGCCGAGACGTTTGGCGTGGAAGATCAGTGGCCGGTCGCGGCTGAGCCGTTCACCGCGTGGTTCCTCGAGGACGAGTTCACCTCAGGCAGGCCACCTCTGGAGAATGCCGGCGTCAATCTCGTGCCGGATGTTCGCCCGTACGAACTGATGAAACTGCGCCTTCTCAATGCCGGCCATCAAGGCATCGCGTACTTCGGCTACCTTGCCGGATACCGCCTGGTCCACGAGGCATGCCGGGACGAACTCTTGTCGGGGTTCCTGCTCGACTACATGAATCTCGAAGCGACGCCGACCCTTGACCCGGTACCCGGCGTCGACCTCGATCAGTACAAGAAGACCCTCATCGAAAGATTCTCGAACCCCCAGATCCGCGACACGATTGCACGTCTGTGTGCCGAGTCGTCCGATCGAATTCCCAAGTGGCTGTTGCCCGTCATCCGGAACCAACTCGACACCGGTGGGTCGATCAACCTGTCCACCGCAATTGTCGCCAGCTGGGCCCGCTACGCCGAGGGCACAGACGAGAACGGAGATCCCATCACCGTCGTCGATCAGCTGTCGGACACTCTGGTGCCGCTCGCCCAGAAACAGTCGAGCGACCCGTTGGCCTTCATCGGGTACCGCCAAGTGTTCGGCGATCTCGTGGACGATCGCCGATTTGTCGCTAGCTTCCGAAAGACCCTCGACTCATTGCACTCCGTCGGAGCCAGAAGAACCCTCGAGGAGGTGCGCGGGCTCTGACTACACCGAGACGTCGTGCAGGTGATGGATCGGATCGTGAATGAAGTAGGCCGCCAACGATTCGACGGTGAACGCCGATCCGTCACTGCGGAGACCCCGTCGTTGGCGGCTACCCTCTGGCACGGTTTCGAAGGCATTCGCGACCTCCGCCGCGGCGTCGGACAATTCCGATGCCACCTTTGCCGGATCTTGGTCGTTGTACCGCTCGGCCTCGGCTGTTGCGTCCTGATCCCAGTTCTCGAATCGCGGATCGTCGAATTCGAGCATCTGTTCCAACCGCACCTTGAAGATCCGGAACACGTCGCGTACGTGGGCGGAATACTCCAGCGCTGACCATGTTTCGCTGTCCGGTCGCTCCGTCACATTCTCGCGCTCCAGTACCTCGGCCCACGAGACGGCATTGCTACGCACAAGATCTGGAACATCCGCGAACGCCACAGCGGACGAATCAAACCCGCACTCGGCGCATGGGCGTTCGAGGACCCAGGTCCAGTTCTTTGTATCCGGGGTGGTCGGCATGGATCGAGAATAGTCCGCCAGGGCGGGGTCAGTCTGCTTCGATTGGCCGATGAAGCGAATCATGATCGCTATTGCGACTCCATTCGTGCTGATGCTTACTTCGTGTGGCGGGGACGTGGGCGACGCCGAACCACACGAACTCGCCTTCACATGCGACGACGCACATGCGTACCTCGAAGTTTTCGGGACGGTCGAGGCGGCGTTGGCCCGGCACAGAGCCCTGGATGGAACGATGTCCCTGAACTCGTGGGTTCCGCCAGCGCCTGGGCAACGTTCACACCACAACAGCAGACTGCGATAGTCAATTCACTTCATGCGGCTTCCCGAGGTGAATGTTGATCCGTATTTCTGTGCCGGTATCGGCATCTGACTCCGTCGACAAGATTTGCCGGTCGATACTCGGATCGGCCGAAGAACTGGACATACTCCGACTGATTCCACGTCGCCGATCGATCGAGTCCGCGATGACACGAGCGGACCGCACGACGACTGAAGAGGATTCGACGCTGAGGCGCGTGAGCGCACCCAAGAAGCCTTCGAAGCAGCGAAATCGGGATCGTGCGACCGAGCAACGCCGGAAGCCTGATTCGCCGGTCGCACAACAGAATTACAAACGACGACGTAACTACGTCATTCCGTTCGTGACAAAATACTCGTTCGTCGGCGACGGACCGATCACTTCGATTTCCTCGACGGGTCTCGTCGCCCCTCACGTGAAGGGCGTCGAGTCGACATGTACCCCTTCCGAACGCAGTAAATGCTCGGCCGCACAAATCAACAGGGAAAGGGATTCGTACGAGAGTCCCTCGATCGCATGCATCAGCCTGTCAGGCGCCGGAATCGACCGGTCGACCGGCGAACCCTCGGATCTCCGCACAGAAAGCACGGTCGAGAGTTCTCGTTGATTCACCACCTGACCTGCGCTGTTCGCTCGCTCGAACATGGCATTCAGCCGCTGGACCAGTTCCTCACCTTCAGCTGATCGAATAGTGTTGCCGAACAGCCTGTTTCCATGATCGGCTTCGACACCAGGCCCGATCGAGTTCTTGATTGTCACAGTATGTTCTCCGTTACGTTGGTCTGTCAGGTTGATCAGGGGTGCGACCCGGCGCAATTCGCAGAGCCTTTATCCGTGCCGCCCAACGGCGTCGCGTCCATCGACAGCAGACGAATCTCCCCCGGCGCCCATCGGCTTCCGGTAGCGAGACCTTGAAGTTGCTGTTCACTTGCAGTTCGTCGTTACACTTTAACAATATTTGTAACGCATCGACAAGTGTTTTGTTCCGATTGCCCGGTTTTGCACCCGATCGAGGCAACTACTGAGCTCTCGCGGGCTGCGGATTCTGCAATTCACGAAGCTCGGCAAAATGGATCCGACGCAGACAAGGACGGCGAGACAGCCCTCGTTGGCTCTCATTTCCAGTGATCGAGCACGAAGTCCTCAATGGTGATGACCCAAGTCCGACAGCGCTTTTCAGACAGGGAAAGGGCCCCGCAGTTGCGGGGCCCACTATCGTTGCCGTTCCTTGCGTAGAGTCGTTTCCGACAGTCGGCTGCCGGTCAGCGCGTCAACATTTGGGTGCAGCCGAGCCGCGGGGGGGACGGCTCGACTGCCTTGTACCTACACCGGTAGGCACGTCTAAAGCGTGACACTTCTGTACGTCGAGCACATACGCTGAAATACCCGGATAGGTACCTACTTTTCCTTCACGTCCGGCACGTCGCTCGCTCGGTTGCGCCCAATTGCACTGCGCTCCCGATACTTGTCGAGGATTGGGTATCCGGATCCGAGACTTTCACCTCGTCCGAGATCGACGATCGCGGTACGACATTTACTTGTGTAGCCACGAAGGATCAACTCAGCCGTACCCGCATGCGCGTTGCGTGCGATTCAATACCAACTACGTGTGGGCAACTGCACCAACTACCTGTGGGCAACTGCCCTGTTGATTGCACTCTGCGCACTTGTCGCCGTTGCGATCGTCGGCAGCATGACTTTCGACAAACGTCATTGGGTCTGACCTGCGGGCTCACGGCAACTGAACGTGGGGCGGGCGGGGCTCGAACCCGCGACCAATGGATTATGAGTTCGTTCTCAACCCCCGTCATACGCTGGGCTTTCCTGTCAAATGAGCAGATCAGCGCGTTTTCGATATTCGACAATGTTCGAACATATCTTCGATTTGCCCACTATTTGTGGGCAAAATGTGGGCAAGAACCCCACGAAGTGTTCGAACAATGTTCGAATCGATCTGACCTATCGCAACCGGTCGGTTCGCAATGTCTGAGCCGTCTGGTATTAAACACCCATGAACGCAAACACCAAAGCCCTGACAGCAGCGGCCCTAGCTGTGTCGGCAGCACTTATACTGCTGGGCCTTGGATTCGATATATACGAGACGAATAGATTCTCCGACTGCGTGGACACGTCAGTCCATATCGGGCGGTGCGTGAGCGCAAATCGTGGTGGGCTGATCGTATTCGTCCTCGGATTAATCGGCATTATTGGCGCGGGAGCCGCATGGTTAACTCTGCGACGATCTGCGCCCTCCGAGGACCGGAGCCCGTGAGTCACATTCGCGTTCGATCCTGATTCGGTTAACTAGCATCCGCATACACCAACAGAAGGTCAGCCCTAATGACATATCCCCCAACCCCTGAAGCGGGCTTCCCAACCCCAGCACCGCAGCCCGCGCCGAACAACAACAAGCGCGTGCTTATCATCGGCGGAATTGTTATCGCGGCCATCGTCATCGCGATCATTGCGGTATTCGCCCTGAGAGACACTGAGCCTAAGACATTCAACTTGGAAGGCAATGTGGGGATCATCGACGGCGCAAGCAAGTTGTCAGACAATCGTTGTGCAGGAAAGGGCGGATACAAGGATCTGTCAGAAGGCGCTTCGGTGACGATTGGCGATGAGTCGGGGAAGACTGTCGCAACAGGGTCGATTACAGGTAGCGAGTACATGGACGGCGCATGCATGTTGACGTTCTCGATTCCGGTTCCCGCGGACCTGGACTTCTATCAGGTCGAGGTGTCACATCGTGGAGTGGTTACATACTCAAACGAGGACGCTCGATCCGGACCGTTCATGTCGATTGGCGGCTAGTCCATCGCGACTTCTGCGGCTGCGCGCCAGAGCAATCCGGCGTCCGGATCGTCTCACCACACCGCCGGCAGTAGTGACTCCTGGCACCCGCCGCCGTATGCAGTTGGTTCTACAGCCGCGGGCTTCCTAGTTAGTCACGCGCTGATCAATCCCGGAAGCCAGTTCCCAGGTTCGCAGGCAAACTGCCCACAGTTCGGACTGTCTGGTATGCATCTCGCATGGCAGACAAGTGGCTTAGAGCTTTTCGATCGGCTGGCGATGGCTGCGCACGATGCGGCACCAAGACCCGATTGCTCCAGAGCTACTGCCCTGAGTGCAAGGCGTTTGCGAATTCGACCCTCACGCAGTACTCGGCAGCTGCGAGGAACCTGTTGGCACACTCGGGTCCGCTCGGACCTGAATGGATCACATTGCACGAATGGCTGTACGGGGCGCGTATCCCTCGGAAACATGCACTTGACACGATTCGTGCCGACGCACTCACTTGGCTCAACAGGTACGCCACATACGCGCTCAGTGACGGCATCGTCACCGACGACGAACTCGCCACCTTCCGACAAGCAGCACGCGCTTTTGAATTGGAACCCGCCGCGGTCACCCACATCGAATCTCAACTACTCAGAGAGCAGATGCTCGGCGAGATCCGCCAAGGTCGCCTACCAACTGTTCAAATCCCAGGACTCCATCTGCCCACTGACGAATACTGCTACATGGTCGCTGGCGCAACTCGCTGGCGCGACCTCCAAGCTGGCCCCACTCCGTCCCAGGGGCAACTAGCGATTACCAACCGCAAGATCCGGTTTATCGCTCAGCAGTATGGCGGCGAAATCCCACTGAGCAAGGTGCAGCGGCTGTCATACCTGGACCGCACCACCGTTCTGATCGAGTCGACAGCCCGGTCACTCAGCGGGCGTTTCTCAGTTCCTGATGCTGAATACACATCCATCCTGGTGGACACCGCCCTGCGGATCGACCGCCGAATCCTTCTACCGGACAACGGGGACCGTCCGTCGCGGCACATACCGGCACACGTCAAGTCTGCGGTCTACCAGCGAGATCGTGGCGCTTGCGTGGAATGCGGCGCGAATTCTTACCTCGAATACGATCACATCATTCCGTTCTCAAGAGGAGGCGCGAGCACTGAAGGCAATGTTCAGCTGTTGTGCCGGGCGTGCAATCTGGCGAAGGGCGCCCGGGTTTAGTTTCACCCGGGCGGCGACGCAGCCCATAAGGACGCAGCACATAAGGACGCAGTGCGTCAGGCCCGCGGTCATAGGTCTTCGTCGCGGTAGTCCCATTCGAAGGACACCCTCGCATGCGGCACCGCCTCGGTCACTCGACGCTGTAACGACTCCTCGAAGGGCGGGCGCCACCTGTAAAATCCGCTGAAACCTACCCAATCCTCGGAGAACACGCGCACATCACGTCGGGTCCCGTCTTCGCTGTCTCGCCTGACGATGATCGTGTCGCTGTCCAGTTGCGTCTCCTTCAGCACCTCCTCGAACAACTGAGCAATCACTTCAGCGTCGCTGGTGGGCAGGTCGTATACGGTGAAGCAGATCGCGATAGATATAGTCACTCCGAAGACGATAAATTACGCCTACGACGGGATGACTTTGGTCTTCTCGCTCGCCATGTCCGTAACCCTCGCCCTCGTCGGTTGCTCCAACGAGGCGGAGGGTCCCTCGAAAGAGGAGTTGCAAGACTCAGCAGATGACCGACCAGTGCCGCGAGAAGGTGACCAACCGACTCAAGTCGTCGGGGTCTGCCGAGTTCGGAGACTTCGACTTCGTGACGACACCCGAGGGCGATCACTACAGTCACATCGCCAGCGGATGGGCGGATTCCCAGAACGGGTTTGGCGCCTTGATTCGCTCTACCTTTGACTGCAGAGTCATTGTCATGGATGACGGGACTGTAGTCGGCGTGGTTACTAGCTTGAGCTAGCTCCATCGCGACTTCTGCGGCTGCGCGCCAGAGCAATCCGGCGTCCGGATCGTCTCACCACACCGCCGGCAGTAATGCGTTCGATGACCTCCATTGTGCGCCGTCTTGCAGCCGCAGACTTCCCACCCGACGAGGCATGCGTTCGCCACCAACAGGTGCCCATTCGGGCAGCGTTGCGGAGATCGTTCAGTCGACGGCACATCCCAATATTCGCACACCTGTTCGATCAGTGGTAGCGTCAGCCTCGCGGGGTCGGGAGGGTAAGGGAAGACCAGCTCGGCCCCGCTAACCGATGTGTTTACGGCACCCGAAAAGCGGATACCATCCCGTTGCTGCGGCGATTCTGAGCGGGTCAGTTCAGCCGCACAAGGCCTGCCCTCCGGCTGTCCACTCGCCGGGGGTGGGCCTCTCCCCTGTAATGTCGAGAGCGGCCCCTAATCCTCCCCCCGAGGTTGGGGGCCATCTTCGTTCGTTTGGTGGATTTCTGCCCGATTTGCGTGATTGCCTGATGCTTGCCGAATACGTTCGATGAGTCGGATTCAATCGAGGGGTCGGATCCGGCATGTGGTTGGTCATTCGCGTTGTGTGCTCAACGCGGGTGGCGTCAATCGGGACCCGGCCGCACCTGGCCAGGCCGGGTCCCCCAAAACGACAAAGCCCCACCTCGCCAGGAGGTGGGGGCATCGTCATCTCAAGATCGCTTCGTGCGTTCAGCATTCCAGGCATCAATGGTTTCGACGGTCCAACCACGTACGTCACCTGTCATGGCATCGGGTTCAGGAAGCTTGTAGCGGCCGAGGCTGGTGGGTTTGACGCCGATACGTTCGGCGACCTCGGTCCGGGAGAGGAAGCGGATCATGATCTGCGCCTTTCAGTGTTCGCTGATACCAACGATAGCATCGTGACGATGCAACGGTACCGGCCAGCCAACGAAGGCCCCCGAAGGGGCCTCCCGGTCAGATGCTCGCGACCATCGCGATTACGGTCTTGCTTCCGATCATGTTCGGATGGTCAGCGGCGAGGTCTTGGAGGATCTGGGTGGCGACCTCGCGGGCGTGGTCTGCACTGGTGCCCATGACGATCATGTCGAAGCCGGTGGTGTCGGTGGTCCGGTAGGCGTTCATGTTGCTCTCCCTTGTTGGTGTTGACACAACATTAGCATCGTCACGATGCTATCACAAGCACTGAAGACATTGGAAACAAACACAATTCCAACTTGTGTCAGCATCGTCACGATGCTATAGTTGAGGAACAACAACAGAGAGGAGGTAAACATGGACCCGCCGAATTGGACCGAGATAATCGGACTTCTCACCATCCTGCTGGGATGGGCAGAATTCATCCGAAGAGTCTTGGAAGCCCGAAAGCGCCCAAAGCGGAAACGCAAAAAGCGCAAGTAACAAAGGGAACCCGCCCGGATGTAGCGGGCGGGTTCCCCTACTACAGTTTCCCACACACGGAAGGATCAGACGATGACGAACCAAGACAAGACCAGCCTGACGATCTTCGCGCTCATCGCAGCCACCCTCGCGGTCACACACCAGCCGTGGCAGTACTGGGCAGTCGCCGGCGTTGCAGCTGCCGGAGTTGCCGCAGTGTCCTGGCGGACGCGACGCGCTTAAGCTCCACCCGCGCACGACCGACGAAACGACAACACAAGCCCGCCCGATGCAGCACCCGCTAACGCAAACCGTGAACACAGTCCAATGGCACCGCGGAAAAAACTACCAACCGTCCAGTTCGTCTGGTTTGATTGAGCAATCAACTCAGCAAGCAAAGGGCAAAACAGTGAACTCGAAGATCACAAGCGCAGTTGGTGCGCTTGCAATCGCCGTCGGCGCAGCTATGACTGTCGGAAGCGGCACGGCGGCCGCGGATACTGTCATCAATGGGTGCACCATCGTGGACTCTCCAACGAAAACGCGATACACGAACTGCCCAGGCGCAGACTTCACAGGCTCTGACTTGTCGCAAGTCAACTTGATGTACGCGAACGTCCCAGACGCCAAGTTCTCGGGTGCAAATTTCGGAGTTGGACGGGGACTGCACGCGTACGGCGCGAACCTTAGCGGCGCAAATTTCGCCGACACCGACATGTCGAACTCGGCGCTCAATAGCGCAAACCTCAATGGCGCGGTATTCAAGAACACGAAACTGACCTCAGCGTCGATGACGTACGGCACCATCAACGACGCAGATTTCGACGGAGCCGACCTCAATCGAGCTACCGTCAGAGGATCAAAGCTAGACCGCTCGTCC
Organism: Rhodococcus sp. RCBS9; assembly: GCF_029457415.1. NCBI lineage: Bacteria > Bacillati > Actinomycetota > Actinomycetes > Mycobacteriales > Nocardiaceae > Rhodococcus > Rhodococcus sp. RCBS9. Next base: position 6,445,005 of record NZ_CP120422.1, read on the forward strand.
ATGGCAGGTGTCACACTGACCGACGCCGACCTCACCGGCACCAACCTCCACGAAGTGGACTTGCGTGACGCAAATCTCGGCTTCGCGAATCTCGAAAATGCTGTCCTCACAAGCACAAAGATCTCGGGAGCCAATTTCGCCGATGCTCGAATCACCAAGACTTACTTCAACGGCACCGAAATCACGCCGCACGACATCGTAGTTCCAGCTGACCGCCCCAGCAGCGGAGCGCAGATAGCCGGCGCAAACGTGTCATGGACCATGCCGGCCAGCGTCGCTGGATTGACAGTTAGCAACTGCAACCCCACGTCGGGATCATTTTTCGGAGAACTCGGCACAATCGTCTCGTGCCAGGTACGCAACCAGACAACCGGAGTCCAGACCGTTGGATCCGCCACGTTTACGGTCATCGTTACCCGATATGAAGACAACGGAGGCACGGGATCGCTCGGCTCACTCCCGTTCGGCAGCTAGTCGGCAGCGGTGCCACGTTAGGCATGCGGCGGGCACTTACGGGCACCGCCAAAGCTTGTCGGCACCTCTCACCTACACTCCATCGCGCAATGTCGGGAGAGTCAGGGAAGCCGACTCAGCCCCTCCTGAATGACAAAAAAGTGCCCCCAACCTCATTGCAAGGTTGGGGGCATCCTTATCGTCTTCATTGAAACGGGCATCTCAACTTCAAAACACAAGTCAAAACAGAATTTCGGGAGGTAGACCAGATCTTCTGGATTGCGGCAATGCCCCTAGTTGTGATTGCCATTAACCAACCGATGAGTGGTTCCGGCGGTCACACTACCGTTCCGGATGCGTCCTTCCATCCTGAACCATCGGACCAAACCGGCTTACCTAACGTCGTGTCATAGATACTCGCCCCAGCTCCTGATGTCGACGCACTTGGTCGGCCCGCCGTGGAGTAGGACTTGAGTTGCGCGGCCCCTCCGAACGAGGCCCGGCCATCACTTCTGCGAATGGTCAGATAGTCCGCCAATTTCGTTCCGCTGTCCGCGTACCCGGCAACGACATAGTTCGACCCTGCATTCGACCCGGCCTCCGCGTCCCCGGTAACTGCAACCTCCCAGCGGGATACCCCGCCCGTAAGAGCTTGCCCGATTTGTCGGCGGGATCCAGGAGCTCCATTGACATCCAACCCGCGGACAGTGCCTACTGCTCCAGTTGCCCCGCTGCGCAGGCCCGACGGAAGTGTCAGCATGGATTCGAAAATTGTGGATCCCAACAGCCGACGTTCTGTGGCGACCCGATCAGTTGCAGCGGTCCTTCGGGTGCCATGCCCTGTCACATTGAACCACTCCGAATTCACGGTTCCTTCAAGGTAGAGAGGGTAGTTGGTTCGCGGCGTCGACCTGGTGTCTACTACCTTCACGTTGTATACGCCGAACCGAACGACAGTTCCAGCTTCGATTCCCGCGGTTCCGATCCCAAAGTTCTGCGCTGTATCCGAGCTGGATATGACGGTCGAACCGTCCTCCGTGAATTCGCTTCCGCAGTTGATGATCTTGCCGTCGTGGACAGAGCAGTCCATTGATCCTGTGGGTTGAACGCCACCTTTGGCACAATCGATCAATACGAAGTCGCTGACAGAGAAGTTGCTGGCGTACTCGGACGGGCTGACCCGGTCGTTGCTTGGAAATCCGCCGAACCTGATCCCGACACCACCGAGAGCTGACGGTTCATCGCTCGGCCCCCGACGTACTCCGTCGATCATCACCCCGGTGACGGTGCCATTGCGAGGTGCGTCATCGAGAAGAAGCCCACCCATTCCACAGTTCCTTCCGATCACGCCCGATCCGGTAACACCGTGTGGGCCAGCCCAACTCGGGCCGTCCGCACCTGGATTGGAAGTTCTGAAACCAGAAATCCACACTGCATAGTAGGCAGGATTGATCGCAGTGAGGTTCGAGAAATTGACGCACTTGTTTCCGCGAGAAAAGCTAAATGCATTGTCTGCGGAGTTGATGCTTGTGAGGTTGTGGGCTTCTACGATTTCGCAGAAGATCCACGAAGCGTCCATCGTGTTTTCGACGTATGCACCACGCGCTGTGGCCTTGCCCCGCACCCCAGCGAACAACCACGGTAGCGTCCTAGTGCCTTTGACTCGGATGCCCGGACCGATCTCGATATCCCGGACCACTGGGTAGGCCGGGTTGGGTGTTACACCCTCACTTGTCGGGATTAGGTCACCACGAAAGGTGAAAGCCTGAGAGACACCGGGAGTGGGTGAGTACGTCCGTGCTCGGCGCGGGCCGGTGACGTCATCGACAGCAGTGCCGCGAATGGTGAAGTCATCGAAGAGCAGGCCGCTGCAGTCTCCGCTGGTCCAGAACCCGGAGTAGACAGTCGCGTCGGCCGGCGTTCCTGGGATGTAGATCTCAGTACTAAATGGGCCGGCGCCGCGGATAGTCAAGTCGTGGCAACCGTTCATATTGATGCCTTGACGAAAGGTGTATTTCGCCTTTTTGAGAAGCACTTCACGAACTCCGAGGTTCGCTGCTGCTGTCACGGCCCGTTGAACTCGCTGGTGGTCGTACAGATCCCCTGCCAGCCGGTACTCTTCGGCGTCGATCACGTTTTTCAGGGAATAGACAGGCGAACCTTCAGCCGGAGCGTATCGACTGTCTCCGGCTGTTTGGTCAATCTTGGTCGCGACAGATTCGACTATCTCCCGCACGTCAGGACTTAGTTGTGCCAGTCCAACAGAGTTGTTCGGTATTTCATCGAGAGTGGGGATGGTTGCACGGCCCACTTCAGCGCCTGGTGCTCCATCTGGGATGTCGTTTGCAGCGTCGGTGGTGAGATGGACTCGGGCAGTGCAGTATTCGAGCGGCATTGGTTGCCTTTCTTGTTGGCAATACTAAAAGTGGTGTCGTACATAGAGATTGTGGGCGCTTCGTTTTGGCCGTATTTGCCTTCTTCTCAGGTTGTTCGATACTGAACAACTCGGCGTCCGGTGCATTTTCGCTGTGGCGCGTCTTGCGCCAGATGCGCGAATCCAAAGTGCCAGGTTGACTAGTGTCAGGGTCAGGGTCAGATCACAGCTATTTCAATCCAATCCATCCGCGGGAACTGCCGCGATCAGAAGTTCATGAAGCACCAAAATCCCCCGCGCTCGAAGGTTTGAGCTAAATGACGCTTCAGGTCCTGTCGGCCGACCGCCATGGCTAGCTTTGACGCCAACAGGTCTCGTCCCAAAAGAGGGACACTGACTGATACTGAGCTAGCTTTACGTCCACGCCACCTGCCAGCTGAATCCTCGACGCCATCGCATGGGGAATAGTCACTGCTCCAGTTGACGACGAAAAGATGACCAGTCGCTGCCCCTTCTGCTGAGATGCAGGCAGTGAAGCCAGCGTTCGCGCCCCGTCACTCGCATGAAGTTTCATCGTCACCTGTGGCGCGGACGTGTACGCGACTTGTGCTGTCGATACAGGGTTTTCAATTGCCGTAGTCGCCAACGCAACATACGCGGCCGAATCCGGCCCTGCCGCCCACTCGATATATGAACCCGGCGCCAGCGCATCGGAGATGACAACCGGCTTCCCTCCCAATTCCACGCCGCCGAGTCGTACGACCGAACTCGTGTTCGTAGGATCGACACTCACAAAGCGGTGCAGTCGGGTACGAACCGATTCGGAGAACCGGAAGGCCACCTCGTCGAGTCGTAGTTCCGAAACCGCGACTCCCTCCACCGAGGCGAATCGCAAAGTTGCCCCCGAAGTGTTGTTCCGCCAATCGACATCGACACCGCGTCCCTCAACAACTGCATTACGCAACCGGAACACACCCGCATCTTTGGTAAGTGTGGCCGCTGCAGTCGCCGTTATCCCGCTGACCCGTAATGTGCCGTTGTACACATTGATCAGCGGAGCGGCCATACCCTCGACAGACAAGTTGCGGATGTGTGAAGGGCGTTTCTCGCGCTCCTTCGATACGGGATTGAGATTAACTTCCACAACGTAACTCCGCTTGGGCCGGATCAACTGAAGACCATCCACGATATGCCCGTAAGAATCCGTGTCCATGTCCTCGGAGAAGATGTTGAAACCGAGATAGCAGTCGATGGCATTGCCACCGTAGATGCGATGATTCCGACCCCGGAGGCCGGCGAAGGTGTAGCAATCGATCGCATCACAGTTGACGAAACTCACCGATTCTGATGCCGCATGCGTTGACCACGCCGACTGACTGCACGCGATACCCCGAGATTCCGAGATTGTCGCGCCGAAGGTACGTCCGTAGTAAGTGAGTGCGACCGAGTTCTCGACAATTCGCTGTGTATCGTCCGTGAACGCGTGTCGAACGCGCATCGCATGCAACCCGCGCACCTTGCCGTAGGCGGATGCGTTGTCGAGGATGCCGTAGCCGTATATTCCGTTGGCCGGATCGTTTTGGGCGTAGTTGATGACGATATCGTCGGCCTGGTACGCCACGCACCCATTGAATGATATCGCTTCGCCATTCGTTGAGGTGATATCAACATTGTTGATACGCGGCGCAATGAGCTGGGTGAAGCCCACGACTCCGCCAGTGTTTGGGTGTGTGAAGGTGCCACCCTCGATCGAGACTGCGTGTCGAGTCAGACGTGCTACACGAATATTCTTGGTAAACGGATCTCGAAGTGTTCCAAGAAGTTCCACCGTGTCGGACCCGGAGGAATGCACGACCATGAATTGACCGGTCCGGGATTCGTTTCCGTTCGAGCCAGGTCGAACACCCACGAGAACGTCGTCAGCTACGAGTTTCACAATGTCGCCGCGAGACCAGTTGGGGGTTCCCGCGATTGTCAATTGGACCGCGTCCTGCGATGTCTCCTCGACTGCAGTGGTAACTGTAAGCGCTGAAACCGAGTACACAGTCTCGGTGGAGGCCTTGAAATTGAAGATCTTGCCTGGCGTCGTCTTCGTAAACTGGCAACCGTAACAGGAGATCTGAATCGACTTGTTGTCAATATTGATAGTCGAGTCGATTCGATACGTCCCCGGCGGAATGATGAGCTTTGAGCCATCAAGTGTGGAGTTGACTGCGTCCTGTAATGCTTGTGACGAATCGTTGATGCCTGTGGCGTCCAAACCCGGCAAACTATCGTGGACCGCGACTGCCGGTGCCGCCCCCTCCGCGGGGTCCAGAACTCTCGAAACTGTTGAAGGTCCGTCAATCGAACCTGGCTGGCTGGCAAAAGTCATTGTTCTCCTTGAGATATGCGAAATAGATTGGGCAACAATTCGCTCTGCTTTAACGAATCCGCCGCTATGGGGCGGTAGCCCATTCGTTGTTTTGGACCTATACGCAGCACCCACGCTGTCCCGTTGCGGCGCATGGAGTCGTCCGGAAAGCGCGCCCGGCAGGTCTACGCGGCAGGTGCTGCTGCGACCGTTGTTGTCGAGAATCTTCGGCTCGCTGGTTGTCCGGCGTTGACTGCCGCGTAGACACCTGGGTCTCGTGCCTTTTGGATTGCGACACCGAGAGTTACTTTGTCGGCGATGGTGTATGAGAAAACCGACTCGACGTCCGGGCCCCAGACGATCTCGGAGACACCTGTTCCGGAACTGACCGCGTATCGCAGGATCAAGCAATTCGGCATAGTCGTCGTCACTGCCGGAGTCGGCCACGTGAGCCCAGTACCTTCGGACTTCGCGGAAGCGTTCGGCACCGCGGCGACCTTGGGAAGCACCGCCACGAAGACGATGAACTCACTGTCGTAACCAGCGGTGGCCCAAGACACGGCATCGGAATCGCCAGCTTGTTTGGCCCGCCCGAAAACGAACAAGTTGTTGTTGGACCAACTGCCGTTGTCTTGGATTGTGACCCACCCCGTCGGTGGCCGGGTAGTGACATAGGCGCGGATCGAGGCGACCGCTGCAATGCGTATGTCGCCCACTTCGGCCGGCGGCAGGTTGAACGACAGCGTCGAGCCAGTGGTTTTGAAGTGGTACGCGGTTGCCGATATCTGCGGTACGAGATCGACTGAGCCCGAGTTAAACCAATACATCGACATGTCAGGTCCTCGTCATCGACAGAATGATCGAAGCTCGCTTGCCGGGTGTCGTTCCGACAGTGGTCTGACTGAAGGTGAGGACGTCCCCGGCCGCGAAAGCGAACGATCCTGTCACTGAACCCGTGAGCGATCCGGCTGCGACACTGACGGTTGCGCTAGAAACATCGTTGCCGTTCTTCTTCATCTGAACAGAGGTGGCAATGCCGCCCACTGCGTCGGCAGTTCCGAGCTGCACTTTCCAGCCCGTCACCACGACAGGGTAGGTGAACTCCCAGCCGTCAAGCGCGAATCCGTCACCCACACCAACTTTGCGGGTGTCCGACCAGAGTCCGAATCGGAGAGTGTCTTGTTTCGCAGCCGAAGCCATCGTCGCGATGGTCACCGACCCAGGAGATGGACTACGTGTGTCAGAGGGTGCGTCAACGCCGAGCGCCAGCCGGCCTGCACCAGCATCGGCCGCTTTCATCACTGCACGTCCCACTGCGGTCGAGTCGGTGATGTCGACGGTCTGGGTTGTGACCGCTCCCTGGCGTCCGTTGACCGACGAAACTGGTGAAGCGGGATAGGTGTTCTCACGCCAACTCGTGAGCTGTGTCGGATCGTTCCCGATGATCTGAAAGTCAGACCCTCGATCAGACCTTGAGCACCAGTCGCCCTTTTGCCCCACAAGCGCGAGCATCGCGGCCTGAGTTGCGACCGAACCGAGGAACTCTCGGATTGCCACGGCAGGGATCTGCGACTGCACGAGGAACCCGTTGCCGTCGATGTCAGCCTTGGTCGCCAACTTCGCAGTCAGTCCTGTGACGTCAGCCTCGGCGTGAACGTGCGCCGTGGGTGTCCGCGCATTGGTCAGTCGAGCGTCATCCCCTTGCACCGACCCGTCGGCCTTGTTCAGCGAGGCCTGCACAGCCGGTGAGGTCTTCGCCTTCGTGACAGCCTCGTCAGCCAGCTTCGGGGTCGTGACTGCGTTGTCGAGCACAGAACCCGCAACGATGCCGTCAGCGGCATCCTCAGCTCGCTGCGCCTGCGCCGTCGCGTCCGTCACCGCTTGCTGCGACAGTTCCCTCTCTGCGACGAACTGAACGCCGTACTGCGCGAGAGTTTGGTCGACCAAGGCAGCCGTGTTGTCAACACTGCCCTTCGCCTGCACTACGTCGATCTTGACCTGCTCGACATCCTGTTTCGCGGTGACCACGACATCACGCGCATCAGTAACCGTCTGACGGTCGGTCGCGACTGCGGACGCCGCGGATTCCACAGCCAGAAGATCCTCCGCCACCTGAGCCGCATCGGACGCAACATCCTGGATGCCTGCTGCGGTCTGGACTGCGATATCGGCAGCATCTTCAGCCCGTCCCGCGGCCTGGTTCGCTTCGGTGATCGCCGGGACGGCGACCGCAATATCTGCACCCTGCGACATGTCGAAGACCAGGTTGTCACCGGAGAGGGTAATACCATCGACGTTTCGGCCAGGGGGGCCTGGAACGGTTGAGTCCTTGCCGGGAGGACCCTCCAACGGAACGAGCACACCTCCACTGCCAGTGGCTTCCTCCCCCAAGACAATCCGGTCCCCGTCACTACCAACCAGAATCATGCGTTCACCTTCTTCACGGTTCCGGTCTGCAACTCAGTCTCGGTTGTCGGGGTTGTTGTGGTGTCTTTCAGCATCAACCAATACTTTGTTCCCGTATCGACAGTTGCAACCACCTCAGACTCAATCTTGATCGACGCTGTATCGCCCGTGATTGCGAAGTCCCACTTCAACTGTGTGTCTTCAGGATCGCCCAACAGAAAGTACATTTGAGTGCCGTTTGGGAACTCGATACCGTCCTCGAACGCGTACCAGTACACAAAATCCCCCACCGTAGGCAGGTTCAATGCACCCTTGGGTGTTGGTTTGCGAATGTCAGCCATCCGTCGCCTCATTCAGGTAGTCGCGAACACGCTCAGCATCCGCAGGGCCAACATTCGAACTCGGTGTCTTACCTTCGATGCCAAGGGCTTCGAGCGTCTTGATGACGCGAGCCGATGGAACATCGAGCTTGTAAGCCAGTTCATAGACGCGCAAATCCTGAGAGAATCTCGCTTCATCGGGTTCCGGTTCCGGGTCAGCCGCTTCCATCGTGTATCCGCCAGCCGTCGCCAGCGCCCACAAGCAGGCGTCTTCAAACTCAACCATGTGCTGTAGCTTGCACGAACCGGGAAGCGGAAACCCCAGCTTAGGTTTGCCCGTAATAAGGTTAGTGCCAACCACATTGACCTCAGGCCCCATCGGTCCAATCGAATCTTGAAGCCAGATCAGAACCTCGTCGTAACCATCCAACGTTTCCGACAATCGAAACAGTCTCGCCCGGCCCGGTGCGCCCTTGTAATCGTCAACCAGTACCTTCGCAATTTTGCTCACGTAGCCACTACCCTTCATTGTCATAAATGTATTCAATGACTGTGACGCAACCATTCCCGCCATTGCCGGCCGCCACATTCCCATTGCCGCCGCCGCCACCGCCAGAGGGGAAACCTCCAGCGCCAGCCATGCCAGATGTGGACGAAGTAGCTCCACCTCCGCCGCACCCAGAGCTGAGAACCTGCCACCACATGCGCCAGCCGACTCCGTTATTCCCTGCAGTGGGAACGCCTTCGCCCGGGAAGCGCCAACCGGCGGAACCGCCAGGCTGACCCCCACCGCCGCCACCAGCCCCGCCAGTGAACATGTCCCGCTTGCTGGATACTGCGTCCTGCCCTCTCTGGCCCCCGGCTCCACCGTTAGCGCCAACGAATGAACCGATGCCGCCAGAGCCTGGGCTTGAAGTGGTTGCGCCCGTCCCGCCTCCCGCGGCAATGAGGTCGCCGAACTGGGATTCTCCGCCATCTGAGCCATTCCGGTTGCCGCCGGGGCGTCCACCAGCGCCACCTTGGCCCACAACGACTTCCAGGGAGTCAGGCAAGTCAGATGCGAGGACCCTGCGTAAGGAGCGAGTGGCTGAACCGCCGCCACCGCCATGCCCAGCGCCAGTTCCAGCTAGCAAACTACCGCCACCGCCGCCGCCACGGCACACGAACTCCACAGCGTAGAGCCGCGGAGGTTTGACCCAGATTCCGTTCTCCCCAAACATTTTCAGTTCGACATAAGGCATTACGTCATCCGCTCAATGATGTAAACAACACCAGAAGCGCCATTTCCGCCGTTGCCGTTGTTGCTGGCAAGCGTCCCGCCGCAACCGCCACCTCCACCACCACCGGGCCAGCCGCCGTTGCCGCCATTCCTTCGGGCGTCCGTTCCGCCCCCGCCGCCACCACCGCCGGTCGCAATGATCTGCGCTGGAGACATTCCATCGAATCCAGGTTCACCGCCAGGGAAGGCCGCGCCAGTTCCACCGCGCCACGAATAGCCAATGTATGGAGACCCTCCGCCGCCACCGCCGCCACCGCCGCGAAGCTCGCCAGCATATGTGGAGTTGCCGCCCACCGACCCGCGACCTTGCGGAGACTCCGTGTTGTCGGCATTGACCACCCAGCCCAACCCGCCGGTGCCGCCGACGATTAGTCCAGTACCGCCAGTCGCAGCGGGTCGGAGGTTGCCAGAAGCGCCCAATCCGCCATTGCCGCCAACCGCTGTAAGGACGTTGCCGAACTTGACGGTACCGCCGCCAGTCCCTGACGCTTCAGAGCCGACACCACCGACACCCAGCCCGCCCCAGTGAACCTCTACCAGCATTTCATCCGGCAAAAGCATGGCCGGAATCTTCGCATATAGTTCACCGCCACCACCGCCGCCATGGCCACCGCCCCGATAATCGCCGCCGCGGATGTCCCACTTGCCCGCGCCGCCGCCGCCACCACCGCTGATCATGATGACCTCGATCGACACACAGCCCTCAGTCTTGCGATACATCCCAGACTTGGTGAACACCTGGGCCTCGCCCTGAAGGATTAGCTGACGGTAGGCGTCAACCAATTCCCCAATCTCCGACTCATGTTTATTAACGAGCCGCAAATCTTCCTCTAGAGCACGGCCATTCACCCGGAACTTGTTCTGGGCCCCCTGCCAAGGACTAGCGGTCTGCCCCTTGACCAGCGCCATGACGCCAGCTTCAGTTCTCGGCACATCCTGGCCGTAACGCGAACCAACCACATACGCCCCATCCGGAGCACCAATACCAGGAGTAGTCACTACACACCCCCAAGACCATTCACGCGGGTACGCAACACCGCATTCTCCGCTTCCAGCTCAGCCAACCGCTCACGAGCAGAACGCTCCGCATGCAACTCCGCACGCAACGACACAATCTCCCGCAACGCCTCATCCAACTGCCCAGCCAAACCGCGCACCTGAACCGAAAGCGTATCCACCCGAGCATCATTCAAAATCCGTGCAGCAGCCTCAATACGAGCCTGACGCTCGATCCTGCGCTCCTCAATGCTGGACAACCACACAGCAATCGGAGCAGCAATCTCTTTGGTCTTAGCGACAATGACCGCGACGACAGCAAGTACCGCCGCGATCACCCCCACCCACAAAACCAAAGGATGCGTCTCAGGCGGATTCACCGACGCCGCCCGCGGGCTTCGGTCGATGCTTCGCGGTCACCGGAACCGGCTCAGCAGCCAACCACGGCACAAACCGCTCGATGAACGCATTCACCTGCGGCAACGCCATCACCTTCGCCACCACCGCCGACACCGCAATCAACTGCGCACCAACCACAGTCGCCGACAAACCCGAAGTCAACAACAACACCGGCAGAATCGACACCAACGCCAACCCCACCTGAAACCCAGTACGAACCGTAGTACGCCACGAATTCGCAACCTGCGTAACCTCAGACATCGCTCACCAACCCATCCAACACAGCCTGAGCGCGATTCTTCGAATCCTGATCACCCACACCAGCCATACCATTCGCCGCCACACGACGAACCTTCTCCACATACTCAGGCACACCCAACTTCGCCTGAGCCACAACAAAATCCTCGTGAATACGTGCGTCCATGTTCAACACAAACCCGGCCAACGTATCCACAACCTGATCATGATCACGATAAATCGACCGCGAAGGGAACGACTTCCCCAACTCTTCGTCCGCAAGAGACATAACAACCTCCAAAGGGGCCACCCCAAACAGAGCAGCCAAATCTTCCACTGTGCCCCGGAAGGCATTCACATCCAACGAGTAATCAGCCACACGGCCCTGATCAGAAAACTGCAACACCGCAACACTGTTGTTGCCGTAGCCATCCCAACGAGCAGACCCGTCGCCGCCCGCCCTGTCGTACAAGACGCTGGCGAAACCGCCACCGGTCACATAGTTGGACGCCATCAACGGCGGCAAACCCGAAAGATCCGGTGAACCGATATGCCCCGACCAATACCAGCGCGGCAGATACACCAAATTCACGCGATAACCGCGAGCAACAAACTCTGCGAACACCGCCCGCAAAACACCCGCATCGCCAGACGACAACTCGTGATCCAGCATCACCGGAATACTCCGGTCAGGCTCAACCGACTCATACCGGTCAACCTGCGCCCGCGCCGAATCCGCCGACTTCACATAGTGATAAGAGCCGAACAACAGTCCGTTCGCCCGAGCCCCATCACGCTGCCGGCGGTACTCCGGATTCGTGTAACTTGCACCCTCAGTTGCCTTCGCGATCACGTACGAGAAGCCTTCAGACTTCACCCGCGACATATCCAAGCCAGCCTGATATGACGCAATATCAATCCCGAAGAACGTCACCCGTTCACCCCCAACATCAGGCTTCGGCGCAGCCTCACCGGGATACGACGCACCATCCAACAACGGCAACGGATCCATTCGGTCCGCACCATTCGCCGACCACACTGACTTGTGCCATTCCAAATGCAGATGCGGATCAACATTGCCATTCCCCGCACCCTTCACAGGATTGATACGGGCAATGCGCTGACCAGCCTCAACACGAGCGCCGACCGCGACCTCCGGGATCACATGCCCATACACAGTCGTGCCCGACCCGTCAGCAGTCGGATGATCCACTACAACCCACTGACCGAACCCGGACGCCGCCCCGGAACCCACAACAGTTCCACCTTGAACCGCGAACACCGGCAGCCCACCAGAGCCACCATCCTTACCGAAATCAGTGCCCCAGTGAGTGGTCCCCCAACGCGAACCGAAACCTGAAGTCACCACCAGTCCGCGCTCCAACGGCCAAAACTTCGCAGCCATCACAAACCCCTATTCTGCGGCGCATTCAAAATCCCCTGCCGAGGCTTCTTCGACGCCATCTCCGCAGCAATCACACGCCGCTTCTCCGACAACGGAATTGGAGCCAACAAATACCCATTAACCCCAGAAACCGTATGATCAGCCGGATCAAACAACTCCGAAGAGTCAACAACCTCAGCCGAATCCGACTCCGACGCAGCGTCCTTCACAACACCGTGATAGCGCAGTTGCTCTGCAACGAACTCCTGCTCATGCCGCGTGTACTCCCCCATATCAGGCAGCGCCACCGGATCCAGCTCAGGCTCATCAATATCAACCCACTGCATCGCACCATTCAAGTAATGCTGCTGACCACGATGCGGAACACGAAGTTTGAGCTTCGGTTGCGGAAGCTGGCTGACATGAATATTCCCGTTCTCGTCAGCCAACTTCACCAAACTCGGCGCATACACAATCGCCAGCGAATCCCACCGCTTCGACCACGCAGCACGCTGATCAGGTCCAGGGGTGTACTCCTGCTTCCCGGCAAACGGCAGCTGCACCGCAATCCACTGCAGCACCTGCTCAGGATCAGACTGATCACAATTCTCCAGCGTAGGAATACGATCCGACACTAGACCACCCCCAATTCTTGAAGCATCCCCAAAAAGTCCTGCAAATCTTCAGCCATCCGAGCAATCGGATCCTCAGCTTCACGCTGGCCGATCTGAATCTGCCAAGTCGGCGTAGTGTCCCGATCCCACGCAAGCGTCAACTCCGAAACACGTTCCACGAACAAACGTCCCGGCTTCATCCCCAGAACTGAGAACGCCACACGATCACCAAGGAAGAAATGGCCGTGACCAAGTTGACCGATACGCCACGGCGCACCGTCAGCGACAGTCAAAGTGACACTGTTCGTTTCACGTGTCGACCACATGCCGGACCGCATAGCCAACAGGAACGACAGCGTGTACGCCTTGTCCGCCCCGTCAGCCCACCGCTCGTGATAATGGTTCTTGCCGAGACGTTGCGCCCTCTGCGGGCTCTTCCACTTCCCGAACGCCATGAACACATCGGTGTACAAAGGCTTCAGAATTGCATCAGCCACACCGCCTAGAGGTGGCACGCCCGGAATCATTGCCGTGAGGTCGCCGACCATCTGCACAGTCGCAGAGATCAACTCGTTCATTCCCGGCATCGAGTGGCCGCCAGCTACAACCCCAACATCAGTAGCCGGCCTATGGCTGAACTCCGATGCTTGAATGCCCGTGTGCTCACCCTCGCGGTAAACAACACCCGGCATCGACGGAATCGTGCCCTTATAGCCCGGAGTCAGATACTCGCCAGGGACATTCGGGTCATCGACCTGCTCAACATTCTCAGTTTTGCCATCCGCACCGATATTGATCAGTTCATGAACGAGACCACTGAAGATGTTGCCGCCGAACGATGTACCAGTATTCCAACCGGACTTGTCGATCAAATCCCAGACAAGGCAGCCATGCCGCACATTCGCGCCCGGCCACGGAGGCGGATCACCCGCCAAGAAACGCCGAGGCTCCCAAGACAACTGCGCATCCGCAACAATCTTCTTCGAAACCTCGTGCATGTTCTTGAAACGCGAATGCACAAGCGCACCCACCGAATGATCCGGCGTCAGATCAGGTTTGACGACATTCCACCACGTCGACTGATCGAAGTTGAACCACTGCCCCGGATCCATCGGATCGTCAGGCAGCATGAACAACGACGATTCGAGCCGCATAAGATTCACCAGCAGAGTCGTCTTCAGCGCCCAACGAGCACGCCCGAAGCACACCCACAATCGCGGAAACTGAATCTCAGCCGGCAGAAACGGATTCGACCACGCCAGAATGTGTTTCAGCTCTTCATAGTCGTTCTTGAAGAACACTCGAATGAACTTGCGTCCCTGATCATCTTTGATGATCTTGAACTCATCCATCCGGCCACCCCACCGGGAGCCGTCCTTGTCTACTGTGATGTGCACGTTCGTCGTACCGCGGCCGTCAACGTCGACCAGCCACTTCGACATGAAATAGTCCAGCGGCATCTCCAACGAACCGATCCCAGTCTCGTTATCGAGATACTGGAACGAGGCGTTGTTCTCGCGTTTCACAATGCCGCGGAGATTCCAATCCCCATCCCACAACCGGACAAGAGGAGGAACCAGCCGGCGCTTCTTCTCTGCCTTCAGGCGATTGGTGATCTCGGCGAACGCAGCATCGTAATCAGTAATCGAAGGTGCCGTCATCGAACACCCCCAATCATTGAAGCCCCCACGGACGAGACCACGGGCGCGGACAACGCACCTGAATCCCCATACCGGCCGCGGCCAACGTCATCCCCACCGGTAACTGAATCTTTTTCGTGTACGGCGGGATTGGATAGCAGAACGTGACGCCGTTCATCTGTTGCCAGTACGGGATCTTCAGGCGTGACGTGGCCTGATCAGCTTCCTCGTCGGTGTCATACACGATCGTGTCACCGGCCGTGATCTTTGGCAGCCACAGCTTCCGGTCTGCATCAATCTCGGCGCGCTCGTAGCGGTCGTCACCAAAACTGAAGTCCGGCAACATCGGTTTCGCTGCACCATGCACGACGTATTTCAGCCAGATCGGGACATCCGTCGGATTCGACACCGACACAGTCCCGTAATTGATCGAACCATTGAGAGTGCTCGTAGGCGACTCCCACAGGTCGGTCACATCGTTCTTCTCATACCACCACGGATCGTTTGCGACACAGGTCATTACAACCTTTTCGATCTGCGTCCCATTCGGATCGTGCTCAGGTTTGAACTCAGGATGCTGAGACATCCGCAATTTCAGATAGCGCCGCGAATCCTCGGTAGTGATCCACAGCTTGCAGTCCTGCTCATACGACCAGCCCTTACGCCACTCAGAGTCATTGAAACTCCAGTTCTTGTCACCATCATCATGGTGTGCGTAGACTCCGAATACGATGTCGCGTTGCAGGTTTCGCTTGCCCCCATACGTTGAACCCGTCTGGAATGCATGCGAATTTTGAATCGTTTTGACTGGAGCATCGTAGATACCGTCCACATCAGTACCCAGGACAATGCCACGATCGCCTTGTCCTGGGCCTGCCAATGTAAACAAGTTGCCACGAATGTCCTCCAGCTCGACAAGAGTGTCGGGCATTCGTTACCTTCTTCGTGAAAACGTCAGAGACTGCTTCCTGCGATCAAGGCGGTCCTGCCGCAATGCCGCATCAATATCCCTGGTTTGATAGGTGACGTTCGGTCGGTCAGCATGCTCGACCAGGCGATCTACCTGCGACATCAGTCCAGACAGATCCAGAGACGCACCGTCGCCACCACGGTTCGTTGCGCCACGCATCAACGCGAAGTCACGAGACAAATTCAGTCGCTCGTCCGCCGTCAGCATCCATTCCTCAGCGCCCGACAAATTCAACGCAGCCGTGCCGTGAGGAACCGGACCACCGCCATCACGCAGGACAGTCGGCATGTTCAAAGCGTCAGCAAGTCGCTTCTGCCAATCATCGCCAGCCACAGAAGCAATAGCCGTCTGCCAACCAGGCGCGCCCGGAGTTGCCGGCAACTGCGCATCAATCTCGGCCTGAGAGAACGACGGAGCCGCAGCCACAGGCTTCGGCTTAACCCCCATCAGCCCTTCCCAGTCCGTTGTGATCCAACGAGACTCCGAAAGCGCACTAGGAAGTTGTTCGAATGCGGCGTCAACCAGAATGCCGACTACGTCAGTGCCGTAGCTCTTTACGCGATCCTTCAGATTGAAGGTCTTCGCGCCGTCCCCCGCCTTCGCCTTTTCGAGAGCGTTCTGCGCCGAGAACACGGCTATGTCGGCTTTCTCTCGGTCGATGGATGTGGACTCGGCCGCTGCATACGTCTTGTCACGAGCCAGCTGCGCATCAACTACAGCGATTTCAGCGTTCCGCAACGAGATCGCATCATCAGTCATCGCGCCCTGAAGCTCAGGCGCAGGACCAATCGCCTTACCCGCACCCGTACCGTCACGCTTTTGCTCAAGCTCACGGACTTTCAGCTCCGCCCGCTGAACCTTCAACTCAGCTTGCTGCCTGTCAGCGTCAGTTTTCTTCTCGTTCGCGTTGACCTTGTCCTGAGCTTCCTTCGCCTGAATGACCGCTACACGAGCCGATTCCAGCGCCAGAGCATCCTTCTCAGTCCACGGCTCGTTCGCCACACCACCCGAGTACGACGCGCCAGAGCCACCTGTGAGAGCCATCTGCAATGCCGGTGAAAGCGCCGAATCCGGAAGATGGATCTGCGCAGGGAACTGACTGTCGTCATAGCCGGCAGCGTTACCGCCGAACGTCGAACCGGAGTTACTGCCACCGTTCTCGACATCGACCCGAGACCCGTCCTTGAAGAACAACGTGCCAGCCATATGTTCCTGGCTGACACCGATCCGGAAGTGGCCTTCACTGCCACCAAGCTGCATGCCCTGAAGGTCACCGCCGAGGATCGAGTATGTCGTCCACAGACGCCGCGGTTGCTGCCCCATGCCGGTTGCAGCGATGTGAGACATGTACATCGAGCAGTCCCACGGCCCGTAGTCGTAACCGATACCGGCCTTGGCTCGGGCAAAGTTGATCATGTTGTCGAGGCCGTCAGAGCCGATAGCCCCACCATCCGCGAACTTCCCGACCTTGCCTTGCGCTAGCGCAGCACGGAACCGGAAGACACCTTCTTGCCCGCCCAGACTGTCAACATCCGCAGTGGTGAGCATGTGCTCGCCAGGCATCGCCAGAATCGGAACAGAGTCCTTACCTGGAATGCCGCCTTCAATCGGTCCACCTAGGGCTCGCCCACTTATTTGCTGCTGGCGAGCCATCTCCGCCCATGCTTCAGGCGAACCAGGTCCGTACTGCAGCGCCACGTCTCGAATCGAGTTGTACTGAACGCTGATCGTGACCGTCTTGTCCTTGATCCCAGCCAGATCGTCCTTGACCTGCTGTGAATTCGCCAACGCCTCTGCGATCTTCAGAACAACTGCAGGATCAGCCGTGGACTTCGACAACTCAGCAAGATCCTGAGTGGTGATCGCCTTACCCTCTTTGAGCTTCGTGAGTATTGCAGTCACCTGCGGCGTTGCTTCAAGCCCACTCAGCATTGCGATAATGTTCTCGGACTCTTGCGCGTTCAGTTTGAAGCTCTGATTGTCGAGAGTCAGGAGTGTTGAGATGACGGAGGGGATTCCGATGTACTTATCGGCCATCCGTTGCGCCTCATCGCCAACGATCCCCATCGTGGCAATCTGGTCCAAAAACGTCTGACGCGAGGCCGCAACAACCGCGGTCGCATCAGCCTGCGCGCCAGCAAGATCGCCAACATTCTTCTTCGCTTCGTACGCTGCCTGAGCATTCGCCAAAGTTGCCTGCTGCTGAGAGTTAGTCGCGTCCAGCAGGCGTCGGCCAGTCTCAGTGCTCACGTCAAACGCGCCGTTGACAATCGCACCGACGCCAGCTGCATCCGCGAACGCTGCCTTTGTAGCGTCACTCGCTTCCGCAAGGCGGGATTGCGCCTGCTCTAGCCCAACAGTTCCACCGTTGAAGATGGTCAGCGCATTCGAGAGCGCGGAGAGTTTCTCTTCGGCGCTGCCTGCCATGCCGCCCAGCTTCTGCATTGCATCGCTGAACTGACTGGCAGGTGAACGACCCTTCTCTAGAGCCGCAGCGGCATCCGAAGCGCGCTGCTGGGCAGCAGCAAGGTCGACGTTCGACTTACCGATCTCAGTGCCAAGGTTCGCAGCTCCCTGGCCAGCGGTGTCCATTCCGCCCTTGAGTGCGCCCAACGATTCCATCATCGACGAGTTCGCCGCGCCAGACGCACCCATGTTGCGGTTCCAGTCTTGGATCTTTCCGTTAACTTCGTCGTACTTGCCGGGAGCCCCACCTAGTGCGTCAGTAAGGTCCTGCAGAGAGATGCCAGCCGCTTTGTAGTTCTTCTCTGAATCTCGGTACAGTTCAGAAGAAGTGAGCGACCTCTTGATATTGTCGTCAATGACTTGGTTCGTGCGACCAAGTGCGTCAGCCTGATTCAGGTGTGCCGCAACAAGGTCAGTCTCAGCGATCCCGTAATCCCTGGCAGACTTGATTGCGCCACTATCCGCAAGTTCAGATGCCTTCTGCTGATAGGTCCGTTCTGTGATCGCGCCAGTCTGCTCATCCAAGGTCCCAATGAGGCTCTTGATTGACTCCTCATGCTCAGCGGCTGCTTGCGCAGCCTTCCGCTGATTCATCGAATAGATCGACAGTGCTGCAACGACACCCATCACCGCAAGCCCGGCGGGACCACCCAGAGCGCCCATCAGCCCACCAGCAGCAGTCTTGAGACCTGCAAACCCAGCAGCGACGGTGCCGGCTGTACGGCCGAACGTAGATGCACCAGCGGCGGCGTTCACAAATGCGCCCTGCATGCTTGCAATCGCGGGAGAGTGTGTCCCGAGGCGCTGGATGGACGAACCGAAGGACCCCATTTGGACGGTGCCGACACGAGCGGTGTTCACCAGCCCGCCACTCGCGGTCACAATCGATCGCAACCCGGTGTAAGCGCTTGTCGTGGCCGGACCGATGCCCTGAATGCGGGTGCCGAGACCGTGTGCAGCGGTTGCCATCCGGCCCATGCCGTCAGTGCTCCGCGCCATGAAGGCCGAGCTGGCCATCGACGCAATCTTGAACGCCACCAACCCGGTAACCACAGCTTGAATTGGCCCCGGCAAAGAACCGAAAGCGCCAGCAGCAGAGGCTACAACGCCGACAACCGGGGTTAGCACTGCGAGCGCGGTCGCTCCAACGCCCGTTGCCAGCGAAAGCCCACCTTGCAGCGTATCGAGCGCGCCACCAGAAGTTGTTGCGCCTTCCGCAATCTCAACAAGACCGTCGCGAATACTCAATGCCATCTCACGCATCGAGTCGCCGGCGCGAACAACATTGTTGAACGTCCCCGACAGCATCGGCAGGTTCGTCAAAGAACCTGAGATAACTTCGTTGAAGCCCTGGACCACGCCACCCGAGTTACCAAGCGCCACATCAAACTTGTCCAGCGCACCGTCCGCCAAACCAACGGCCGTATTACCGAACGAAGTCAGTGGCCCGTCAATCAGGTCATACAACTGCAGCTGCAGTCGCTCGGATGTGTTCTCGATCTTCTCGAATACGCCAGGCAAGCCCTGATTCTGCGCAGCAGCGAGTTCAGCCGCGGCACCCTGCCGACCGATAGCCTCCCGCATCAAGTTCCAGCCATCGGATCCCTGCTCAGCGGCGACGCCAGAAAGGCGCATGGCATCCGAGCCGAAAAGCGTTGCCGACGCCTGCTGATAAATCTCGGGAGTCAACTCGGCAGAAGCGTCCTTCAACTGCCCGAACAGTGACTCCATGCCAACGAAATTGCCCTGCGTGTCATACACAGTGAGGCCGAGAGTTTCCATCGCAGCCTGAGCTGGCTTACTCGTGTCAGTCAAAGACAGAAGCGTTGACTTGAGCAGCGTTCCTGCGTCAGATCCCGTGATGCCGGCATTGGCGAGAACACCCAGAGTTGCAGACGTTTCTTCGATCGAAAGCCCGAACTGGTTCGCGACGGCACCCGATTGCTGCAATCCCGCGGCGATATCTGTGATCTCAGCGCTCGACGCGTTCGCGGCATTCGCCAACACATCGGAAGCTGTTGCGGCATAACTTGCATCAAGTCCGAACGCCTGCAAAGCCTGGGACTGAATTGTTGCCGCCTCGGCGGCATCAATCTGCGCTGCAGCGGCAAGCTGCAAAGTGCCTTTCGCTGCTTCCATCGACTGGTCGACAGAGAACCCGCCCTTGGCGAGTTCCGTCATCGCAGCAGCAGCATCATTAGCTGAGGTGGCGGACAACTCAACATCGTTGCCGAGTGCCATCGCCTTCGCCTTGATGGCGTCCATCTGCTCGCCAGTAGCGCCGGAGACACCAGACATCGCGTTCAGAGTTCGCGTGAACTCGTTACCTTTGTCAATGATCGACCCGAACGACACAGCAGCACCTGTGAAGGCGAGTACTCCGGCGATCTTTCCCGCGAAGTTCGATGCGGCCTCGCCTGCACCTTCAAGGCCTTGTTCGAACTGAGAGTTGAACTCGGACAGGTCTGCTGCGACCTCGACATCAATGCGACCACCAGCCACGGCCACCTCCTATGGAAACGCCGGTAGCCCGAAGACTCGAAGTCCACGGGCTACCGGAAATATGAATATTCAGTTGTCGCTCAGCGCGTACAGAGTTATCTGGCTTGAGAAGACCGCATGAGATGATCTGAATATGAAAATGAAACTTGCCTACGTACTGGCAGCAGTAGCTGTAGCGATTACTGGGTGCGGATCAGAGCAGGAACAGCCCGTTGAGCAGGCCCCCACGGCGACGCAAGATCCTGCGACCGCCGCTGCAGAAGCTGCGTGTATCAAGCGGATGAGCGATCTCGCAGAGGCGGCGAAAGATCCTGTCTATTCCGAGGTCACTACTAGTGACCATGGGAACGGGCTCTATTACACAACAGGTCGCCTGCAAGGGGTGTTCTCATCGACGGTCGGTGCGTTCGACTACTCCTTCAACTGCGCCACCACCCAAACCGGCGGCACCTATAACGCCAACCTGGATGTCGACTACACAAGCGGAAATCCGTAAATCCTCGGGATCAGCCGACCTGCCATTGTGTCACCAGGTTCGCCAAACGCGGTTTGGGCTTCGGCGGCTCAACCACAGCACGCTTCTCCAAAAACTCCGCCACCAACAAAGACGTATCCGACACAGACCGCTTACCCACCGGAGGCAACACAGGCAGAGGCGGAGGCTTAATACCCTCACGCTTCCGCCTGTCCCGCTCCCTCTGAGCATCCTTGTCATCAGGATCTGCGATCCAATTCGCGTACTCAGAGTTCAACCAGTAATCATCGCGATCCACCAGCATCGCGAGATTCTCAGAATCCCGCTTCTCCGCCTCAAGCCACTCCATCACCGCACGGATCTTCAACGCGCAGTCCCGAAGTGGCTCCCTCAAGATTTCGCGGAGGCCTCGACCGTAGTAGCGTTCGCATCCTGTGAGGGCAGCGCTCCATCCATCCCGCGTAGTGAGGCAGGCAAGAGCGCCAACGCTTCCCCCGAAGTCAGCGTCGAAATGTTCCCGAGCTTGTTGATCAGCTTCACAGCCTGCTCAATTGAACAGTCACCGAGATGTCGTGCAATCGCACTACCACCTTCATCGCCTGCGATCAGCTTCATCGCCAACTCGATCTGATCGGCACGCAAATAGGCACCAAACTGAATCGACTCTTCACCGCTGTAGCTTCGTCGGATGTCGAACTTCGCATCCTTCAACTTCACCGGAACAGGTGGAAGATCTTCAGTGTCCAACACGGACAGAAGGTCAAAAGCATCATCGACCTCATCTGCAACCACCTCAGACTCAACCACAGTGGGCTCAACCTTCGAAACAGACTTACGGGGTGCGCCAGGCATACAAAAAACTCCTCAAATTAAGGTGCGAGCGGGTTACTGTTAGTCAGAAGCTGAACCGGCGACAACGCCAGCAACTCAAGCTCAAAGCCATCAATCTTGTCTCCACCAAGCGAACGCGGAGGCGGAGTGAACAACGTCGCCCGCTCGCAATACAGCACCTGCTTGTCATCCTCATCCTCAAGGCGCAACAGGATCGCGAACTCCTCCGAATCCCCAATCACCCACTTGAAGATTCCGGAATCCGGTGCAGTCTCAACGATTTCACCGCCCTGCAACAGGGTCAGCACAGTCGCCTTCGAGTAATCGACAGGCTTCAGCTTCAAACGATCAGAACGCGGGCCGCGAGCAATCTTGTAAGACGACTGGCGGTAGTTCCAGATCGGCAACTCCTTGGTGTCCTGGCTGGGGTTCTGCTCAAACCCCGCCTCAATACCGCCGAACGCATCCCAAGTCACACCAGGCGCAGTGCCAGTAACAAGGGTCAAACCAAACGGATCAGTAGGTGCCGCAGTGCCAGCAGGAGCACGGAACGCGTCACCATCCTGCCAAACATAAGCCTTATTCGGATCTGCATGAGTACTCACAAAAAACCTCCAGAAAAGCCCACACCAAGCGCGGGCAGAAATAAGTGAGTCCCACCCCGAATGCGCCTGGCGCGGCAAACATTCAGGGCAGGACAATTGAGACGCCACACATCGGTGGCGAGTTAGCGGACGATCATCTTCAAGTCCCAACGCACAAGCGCACGGAACAACAGATTCTCGGGACCACGTTCGGCATCAACATCCGTAATCGGGCCGTCAATCCACTTCGCAGCCCACGAACAATTCCGGAACCGTCGCTGCGACGATGGAGCCTTGTGCACCAGACGCCCAGCAATGTCAGCAATGTTCCACGCCAACTCTTCCGGATCCGTATCCCCGCCCAAGATTTCAAGTTTCGGAACCCACACATCGCACTGAATCATCGGCCGGCGCAACATCGGATCCTCCCCATAATTACTGGGAGCGGACAAGGTCACGAACGGACCAGTCAGAGGATCAGGGATGTCCCGCGTCGAAATGTTTACCGCAGGAACAAGTGCAGTGAACTCGGCATTGTTGATCAGAAAGTCGCGGATAGCTCCAGGAGCGAACGGTGTGAAAGCAGTCATCAGGCCCTCGATCCCCGAGGTTTGAACCCGGAATACTTGCCGTGCTTGCGGGCAGCGTTCGTCATCGCCGCAATGCCGCGCATCCTCGACGTTCCGTACTCTTTCCAGAACGCCTCCGGATCGTTGTCCTCAACGAACACACGGTCACCTTCCACTACCAGCGCCGAACCCCCAACGAACTCCCCTGTGCGCCTCGGAGCTGTCGCATCGAACTCGGATTTGATCTTCTCCGCGATTTCCTTGCGACCCTCGGTGGACAGTTCCCGAGCCTCCCGCTGCGCGTTGTCACGGTAGATCGTGACCCGCGCCATTAGCTGACCTTGAGGTCAGACTTCACATCCGGCTTCGAGACAGGCTTCACAGGTTCCGGCTTCGGCGTTTCCGCCGGCTTCACCGCACCCTTGTCGGCCACAGCCTTCAGATGCTTTTCGTACGTCTTCGAGAATTCATCGGTGAAATGCACACCGTCCTCGTCGGTATAGGACACAATCGCCATAGTCACTCCTGGTAATCAGTTGAACTCCGCACAATCGCGGAAATGTATGCAGGCCTGCGTGTCCCACGAACCGGACGCCTAACCCGAGGGCGGCCGACAACCGTGAACACAGTCCCATCAGGGCCGCGGAACTTATCACGCGGCACAGGGTGCGGATTGAGGCCCGGATCAAGCAGCAGCACATAAGAACTCACCACATGGCCGTCCACGAACTCCACGTTGCCAGCATCAACAGATGAGGACGCCAACTGCCTCTGCTGCAGCAAACCTGACCATGGAACCTCGGTCGGGTCGCTCGGACGCCGATTTCCGGTGGACGGATCGAGCGTGGGCGGGTTGTCGCGCAACAGCACCCACGGTTCAGGTAGCCGCCGCATCAGCCCGGCACAATCGTGAAAGCGCCACCGAATTGAACTCCCACCGCTGGATCGAGCACAGCCAGATCATCAGCGGAGAAGAAAATCAGCGACGGATCGACATCCACATACGTGGTGCTGATCTCCGGGTACTGTTCCGAGCGGACCCGCAACCCCACTCGCATAGCATCTACAGCGCGGGCCACCGCAGTGACCAGGACACCCGTAACGAGCGCAGGACTCAGTGAGCCCTGCGCGATACGGGTGTCGATGTCCAGCGGATACGCTCGCAGTCGAGCCGACGCGAAGTCGATCAACGACTCAACCTGAAGGCGTTCAGCGTCATCGAAGGTTTCCCCCAGACGAAACTGAACGTCTTCAACTGTGATGAGCGGGCTAAGCGGTGCCGTCACTCGATGCCCCTGCGGGCTTCTTGGGGCTGCCTTTGCGGGAGTGGTCTTCACAACAGGCTCAACCTTCTCGGTCTCGACCGTCTCAGCCTCAACCGTTTCGGTTTCAAGCTTCTCGATCAGGCCACCCGCAGCGAGACGCGCAACATCCGCTTCCGACACATCAAGCGGCACAACCGCATCCTGATACAGGTACTTCAGCTTTCCATCAGCACCATTCACCCCGACAAGGGGCGCAACAACAACATAGGACATACTCAAACCCCTCAGATTCCGGTGATCTTGATAGCAGCACCAGGCTCGTTCACATACGGAACACACACACGCCGGCCACGAACACGCCACTGATCGTTGTCCTCGTCACGAATCGACTTCGTCTCAACGATGGCACCGGCATAACCTTCACCCAGCTTCTCGTCGCCGATACCACCAAGAGCGTTGGTGTCAATGATCCAAGCGCCAGCAGCGGGCAGGTTCGGGGTCGGGAGAATCGTCAGACCCGCAATTGTGCGGAATTCGCCCGAGTAAACAGCATTACCCTTGTCCTCGCGGGCCATCAGGGTGGACAGCTTGTCGTCAGATGCGAGGATCGCCCAAGTAGCATCGTCGACAACGATCACGTCAGGGTCATAACCCTTATTCAGGCCGGTGACCTTAGCCTTCGCGAGCATGATGTCACGAAGAATCTTAGGATCAACACCGCTCCAAGTGGATGCGGCAGCCTGAGTGGCCGTGACCTGAGAGGCAACCAACGACAAAGACAACGAGTCAATTGTCTTCACAATCTGATTGACAATCGTGTTGAACGCCTTCTCAACCGGGGAGAAGTTCGACCGCTTGATCTTCTCATCCGTGATCGGCACGTCCTGGCCCCACTTGGTGACCCGAACAGCCTGCGGGGTACCCGAACCGACACCAGCCAGCGGGTACTCAGCGCCAGGCGAAATCGCCTCAACCGGACGATCAGTGTAAAGCGGGTCATCCTGATCGAACACGATCGCGCCGCCCGACACATCCTGGCGGGAAGTCAAAATGAAATCAGAGATGAAACGCTGATTCGCAATCTCATTCACCCGAGTCGCCACAGCCGTGGGGCTGTTCAGGAACCGGTTGATCGTTGCAGTGTCCGCAGAGAAAGTGGGCGGACCAGCGGGATAAGTAATAGCCAATTTTCGGCCCTCCAGAGCCTAAAGAAGCCCACCACGAGAACGTGAGGGCTTCGAAGAATGAAATAAGAGAAAAGGAGCGGCACTCAGCGGAGCGCGACACGTACCTTGCCGCCAGCAGCAGCGGAAATCGCAATTCCCACAACCTGATCGAACGTGCCAGCGCCAGCAGTGGCGACAGCGCCAGCAGCAGCAGTAATCACATTCGCGCCGGCAACAATCGGGCCCGTTGCGGTCAACTCGTGAACACCGCCACGATGCACAGTCACCGTCTCGCCGACAGCAGCATCGAACGCCGCGACACCAAACCAGGCAGCAGACGCGGCACCTGCAGGAGCGACAGTGCTGTTACCGGAAATGGCAACCACCTGCCCGCCAGTCACAGCAGCCGACGTAGCGATCGGCACATCAGCGCCAGGCTTACGGATCGGAGTATATTCAGCCATAAGTTTTGTCTCACTTTCGATTCGGAGCAGACCCGTAGACCTGCTCGTAGAGGAGTTGATCCTCGGTTTTGGTCGGACTGGGCTGCGGTCCCGGAGACGGAACCGGAGCAGGAACGCGAGGTGCGTTCGGATCGACAGCAGCCACCGGGGCCACCAACGTCGGCTGCAGGATCGCCCAGTCAGCCGCAAGTTCTTCGGGAGTCGAGCCTTCGAGGCGATTCACCCATTCCTTGGGGACGCCGTTGTTGTAAGCGAAGTTAAGACGCAGATTCTCCTGCGCTTGCTTCTCCGCCGCAGCGGTCGCTTCAGTCGCAATCTTCTGCGCCCGTTCAAGTTCCGACAGCTTCGCATCCTCAGCCGCCTTCGCATCAGCAGCAGCCTTGTCGCGCAAAGCCTTCAAATCTCGTTCAGCTTTTTCTGCACGTGCACGTTCGGCATCGAGCGCCTTCTTGCCGGGGTCACCGAGACCCTCGGGGTACTGAGGTTCAGCCGTCGCGGCAGGAACAACAGGAGCAGTCGGCGCAGGAGCTGCGGGCACAACAGGTACAGCCTCAGGAGTGACACCAGGAACCGGCGGCACAACATTCGGATCAGAAACAACGGGAACAGCAGGGGTAACTTCAGACATAGGTAGAACGCCTCCATCGCGGGGGAATTGGCCCGCACCGGATCGCCCGGACGGGAATGAGAACAGCCACAGACCGTGGCCAAAAGAATTTGGGTACAAAAATGGCCCCGGAGCAGAAAGCTCACAGGGCCTCAAAGATTGGGATCTATCAAGTTGCGTTGGTTACCAAGATTTCACCGGTTTCGGGTATGAAAAAACCCCGAAGCATCAAACACTTCGGGGTTCAACGGCAAAGCTCACGCTTACGCAGCAGAGCGGACCCGTTCAGCAACAACACCCTCACCAGGAGCGTCATCAGACGTCAACAGCAAACCCCACTGAGTACGTGCAACCAGCGCATCGAAGATGGACTGTGCGCACCGCCGGCGAGCAGCCAAACCGCCCGCGTAGTAGATCTCCACCAACACAGTGCCGGCATCCTCAGGATCCGGGGAAACCCCCACCCGAGTGCGATCATCCGGAGTCATCCACGGCTGCGGCCCATCCAGCACCGCAGCCCCGAGAACATCCGAAACCGCCGAAACAACATCATTCAGGGAGGAAGCGCCTGACACTTCCACGTAATCGACGTTAGCCATCAGAGCCTCCAATCCTTCGTTGTAGCGGCAAACCATCTGCGCCGGCGGCACCGATGATCCAGATCTCGTGCACATCAGCATATCTACCAATCAAGTTCGAAGACAGCTCTTCAGCGGCCTCGAAACTGATATCCGAGCGGTTGATATCCAGAATCCAACGATTCGCCTGTTCACCCATGCTTTTGGTGATCTGCCGCATGATGGTGTTTCTGCTGGAAGATGTAGGCGATTTGAACTCCCACGCGACAGCCCCGTCAGGTCCCTCGATCAGAACATCTTCACGGCGAGCTGCGATCGGTGGGCGGAACGTCACGTTATGACCCAGCAGCGCCAGCCGCTCAGCAGTGTCCAACTCGTGTTGTTCCACATGCTTAACCTGCGTGCGGTCCACATTGCCTTTTCGGGGCGGATCGCCCCCTTGGATCGATTGACCACGCGTCGGAGGCTTAACGGGAGGCTTCCCACCACCCCCGCCGGTCAAAGGAACCGGCTTCGATCGCGCGGGAACCTCGTCCGCCATGTAGCCATACAGCTTCAGGAGACGCAAAGCATCAGGACGATCCTCGGCCATCGCCATAATCGACTCAGGCATCAACCTAGGTGCACTCGCCTGAAAGTTACGTCGTCCGCGAACATCAGTCGATCTACGGGCAGACCCCGCGTTCGACATCGCCCGGTAAGCGACACCTCTACGAGTCACACCTTCGTGAGTCGCGAGCAGCTCCTCGCCGAACACCTGCGCCGTGGACATCCCCCGACGTGCATTCACAACCTGACTGATGTCAGCACCCTCGCGAATCGCCTGCGCGCCAGCAACAGTGAACTGCCTTTCCTGCTGCTCCACAGAAAGGGACTCGAAATACTCGTTCGGATCGGTGGTCAGATCACCGGAGCGGTTTTCCGTAGATGGGATATGCCGGCAATCGCACCCAGGGTGCCTAAGGAACCCCACGTTGTACTTGTAGAACTTGCCCGCCAACACTGTGCACCGCGGACACGACGGCGGATTGAGCATTCGCACGTACCCGACTCGTCGCCTCGATGCGATATGCAGCGACGTTGCAGCGCGAGACGCATCCGCAACCTGTACCTGCAGCCTCACAAGCAACGCAGAAAGCCCCGACGCCCATGCCTGAGCAGTAGACGCACCCTGAGCAACCTGGCCCTTAGCGGTGACCACAGCGCCGTACATCAATGACTCCAGCGCACGCCCATCAGAGGCCACACCGACCAAGCCATCAAGATTCGGCACCGCATCCGGTTGAACGCCAATACCCAACTCGTCCAGCACATCAGCGACATACACACCCGACCCGGCCATCGCCCGACCTTGACCAGAAGCCACCAACTGCATAAGCATCGGCAAATTCCGGTCGAACCACGCATCGAAATCGGAAGGCGGTCGAGAACCCCACATATCGGCGGCGATCCCCAACACCTCAGCCGTAATCCCCCGCTGCTCCGCGTAGTGCGCGGCCGCAGCATCAGGCAGCATTCGCCTTCACAATGCCGGCAATCTGATTTGCAGGAGAGACTTCCTCATCCATCTTCCGCATCTGCTCCCGCTGAGTAGCGCTGTACCCCAGATCGATACGCGTCTGCTCCAACGGAACCAAACCAGACTCATACTTTTTCACCGCAGCATCAGCAACCTGCGCCACAGTCGGTGTCGATGGATCACGCCACACCGTCTCCAACTGGTAATCGCGATCCTCCAGCTCAGGATTCCCTCGCATGAACATCAAGTTGATGCGCTGAACGTCCTCCCACGCCCCACCGAGGAACGTGTGCTTCCGCTCAACCTTCTTCACCAACTGCGACTCCGAAGAACGCATCGCATCCGCCGAAGGAGGATTGTCACTGTTGAACCCCATGTAATGAGGCGGCAGCGCAGCCATCTGGGAAGTCAACTGCGCCAACAGTTTGATCGTGCCATGGAAGTTCGCGAGGTCGGCCTCAGGGAAGGTGCCAACATTGACATCTTTGTTCTCAGACGCCCACAGACGCCCCTTGATCTTCGACCACGAACTCACCGGATTGCCCTGACGGTCAACGAAGTCGCTCGCCTTCAACCCGAACGCCCACCGGCGCGGCATCGCATGAAACTCGGCCGAAGTCATCATGTCCGTAGCCATCTTGTTCGCCGCATCAGCTAACGGAATGATGTCCCTGAACTCCGTCATCCCATCCGGACGTAACAGGCGAGGCTTATTGACCAGCGGCACAACAGGAACAATCCCAAAGTTGTGCTTGTCTTCGAACCCGTCCTGCTTCCAGTCGCCACCGTCTTTGACGAACTCCACTGTCTCAGCAGGCGTGTACACGAGGACATGCTCGACCTTGTCCAGGTCTTTCCACTTCTTTATCGCCGCATTCACCTTGCGGGTCTTCGGATCGCGCTGCGCCCACACCTGAAACGGTGACTCGACCGTATTCCGCGGCGGCTTGTCCTTCTCCTCATTCGAGGAAATCAGCACGTAGGCTCGCGACAACGCCAACGAATCCAGATGCCCCTGCTGAGACTGCTCATCCATGTCGTTGTACTGCCAACACGCCCACAGATCTGCATCCTCAGTGTCCGAGTCCGCATACCGGAAACCTTCGACATCCAAACGGTTCTCATACGCATCAGCAACCAGACGAGCCCAGTTCAACACCAACTCGACAGCGGTGTCACCAAGCTCTTCCTTCATCGCCTCAGACATGTACTTGAGAGGCTGCTCGCCCTCCAAATAGTTGTCCCACTTCGTCAGATTCGCCAGATCAGCCGTCAAACCCTTTTCAAGAACCGGGATCAGGTCAATAGCGTTCACAGTGTCGGCCATCGGCACAACCACCCACTTTCAGAAAACAATCATTCGGCTACTCGGAGCATCCGACCAACCAGCCTCACGAGCATCAGCCGCAGCCTCATGAGCAAGAATGGAAGCCATTGCAGGATCAATCTTTTGATGATCCGCCGGCTTACCCAACACATACTTCTGACCCGGCTTCGCGACCTTCCGACAATTCGCCATAGCGATCGCCGTAATCGGACAACCATCCTGAGTGATTCGCCCACTAGCCAGATCCGTCTCAAAACGCCTAATAGCGTGAAACATTCGATCAATCTTGTTCGTCGGCCACTCCGACACATGCCCATCACCATGAGCAAGAGACCAATCACCGATCTCCGAATACCAGTCCTGCGGGTCACAATAGAACCGGCCAACACGCCACGTCGAAAAGATCTCATCCACAGCAGCATTCACCTCGCCACGCGGAATCTGATCACCCCAATCAACAGGCTTCCAAATCGTCGGCAACCGATCAGGCCCATACAACGGCGTGAACTGAAAACCATCACGCGTCTCAGCCCGAATCGCAGTCCAGTCATTATTTTCCGACCCGTCGAAACCCAACGAGATCGCAGTTCCAGGAGCAGGATTAGGCAACGCCTCTTTCTTCGACACCAGCGAACCTCGACTCCCACAAACCATCACGAAGCCAAGACCCCTGGCCATACACCAGCCGATTACCGAAGAACCGCTCAGCCTGAGCCGGATCACGCTCCAAAATCTCGGCCGCGTCAGCCTCGATCGAATCCAGATTCACCCACCACGAACCCTCGTAGACATACTGGTGAATCTTCCTACGATCACGCTTGTTCCGATACGACAGGCCAGCCGGCGGCTTCCGATAGAACCGGAAAATGTCCTGCACCTGAGACTCATACGTAGCCTGCGCAACCGAATTCTCGGACGGATCCCAACAGTTCGTGGTCTCCAACGTCCGACCACCCATACCAGCAGCACCACGACGTTGCGTATCAGCAACATTCACCATCTTATTAGTCTTGGTGTACAGACCGGTTTCATCCTGCAACGCGAAACTAATCGGATTACCAAGACGCGAATTCGCCGACGCAGTCACAACATCAATACGGTCACCATCATCATCGCCAGACTCACCAGCAATACGAATGAAACCCTCACGCGGATACATCAAATCCGACAACGGACCCAACTTGATCATCGCCACCAGCGGGCGATACACATTCGCAACCTGATCCTCAGACGTAGCCGTCAACTGAATCAACGGCGAAGGATGACGCATCCCAAGGTTAACCTGGTAACTGGGACACAAGACTCCAGCACCTGTGATTTTCGTTTTCGCGTTTGGGGGTTTGCCCCCACCCCTTGTGTTGGTGCAGGTCAGGGCGTTGCTTACCTGGGCGTACGAGTTGTGTTTGTGCTGGTCAGGGGCTTGGCCGGCTGCCTGCTTTGGTGCTGTTGCATGCCCGGCAGAGGACTTGGAGGGGTCCTGTTGGTGACCCTCCGTGTTGGATGTCGTGGATGTGGTCGGCTGTGAGGTCGGTGCTGGGGTGTCCTGGTCTGTTGTGTCCGGGGCACCAGTTGCCTTCAAGTGCTCGGTGTTCGGTTACTGCTGCGGCTCTGCGCTTCTGCTCAGCGGCTGTGCGTGTGCGCTTGGTGGGTGTGGTTGCCCACTGGTGGGCGTCACGCTGCGCCCTGTGCTGCCTGCACTCTGGCTCTGGTTGCATGTGGTGGCATCCGGGTTGTGAACAGACGCGTGTGCGTGCTCGTGGCATGGGTGCTCACCTCGCATACTCATCGTGTCGTTGGCGTGTCTGTTGCTGTTGTCTGTGTGGGACTGTCTGGTCCCCCTGTGTGCGAGGTGCCTGTGCCCTGTGTGTACGTGTGCCATGTGTACGGATGCCAGGTGCTGTTGTGTTGCACCCGTTGGCTGCTGGCCTGTGTGCTGGCCCGGTAGCCGGTGTGCGAGTGTGTCCGTGTTGGGAGTCGTGTCTTCTCGCCGGCTTCTCCGCTTTTGGTGAGTTGCCTTCGTCGGCGTGCTCACCGTGCTGGCCATGCTCGCGCTGCCCGCTGTCGCCCGCGGATTCTGTTTCAGAAAAAATCTGATTAACAAAAATCTGATTGAGAAGTTTCTGTTTAGATTTGTTTCTGCGTTTCAGATTCGCCGGCAGTTTGTTTCGGCCATCCGAGTTGGCCCCGCGATCAAGCTCCACGCATCCACTGGCGTGGGCGATAGGCACACAGTTGGCTTGCTTCGTGTGATTCCGCCGTGGTTCGCCTTCAGCCCTGAGGCTTTGATGCCGTCTCGGTGGATGGTTGGTGACCAGTGGTATGCGATTGCTGGTGGTTTCTTGCGGGTCATTCGAGGTCTGTCTCTTCTGTCTGCCCGATCAACTCAGGGATCTCACTCAACAATCCCTTGATGGAATATGTGAGCGGCCCACCAAAAGGCAACGCCAAGTACTGGGTTGAGTCGACAGTGCCTTCATCTGTGAAGCGTTGCTGCCCAACCACGAGTGCATAGTGGGAGACGATCCACGCTTCTTGTGTGCCTTCGGCTTCGTCGGCTGCGGTGGTGAGTTCTTTGATCGCGGCGTCGACTTGTTCGTATGCCCGGGTAAGTCGTTCACTCACGGGCACCTCCGCCTAGCCAGTTCCGCACCTGCGAGTCGCAGCCAGTTCCCCAGAAGTTGCAGCCGTAGCCCTTCAAAGTCCCAGCAGGAGCGTGCGCCTCGATGAAGCCGAGCATGACTTCCTCGCCGTCTTCATTGGCTGTGTGCACGTACAACTCAACCGGCCAGAAGTTGTACTTCTGCATCCAGCAGAGGACGGGCATCACTGTGTCGGTGGCATACCCGAGGTCATGATCGAGGGACAGGCAGTCGATCGGCTGCCGCAGGAGTCGGTGCGTTCGAAGCGTCTCGATCGCGGCTTCCGCAGTCATACGCAGCACCCAGCCGTCAGGCGCGGGACGCTCGTCATCTACGAACAGCTTCACGGGCACCTCCAGGTCATCGATTTATGGAGGAGCTAAACGCCGCTAGCGCTTCTTCGAAAGACGTTTTGACAATCGCAGACGGCGACGGCAACTCGTGCCCGCCAACATTCACAGCTGTATCGATATCCGGACGGTAAGTCAGCGACTTCACGCGCAACTCGCGGCGATGAACCGCATACGCAGCATCACGCACAAGCTCATCCACCGTCGCAGCATGAAACCCAAGCTCCAACAGTTCATCCCGATAGGACGCCAAACCCTGCGCCGTCGTATTGATACCAAGGTCACTGTCGATGCGATTGATCGTCAAGGTTGTTCCTCCAGGTTTTGGGCACAAAAAAGCCCCACCAACCCGAAGGATGGCAGGGCAAGATTTGTTTGACGCGTGGGCTGTAAGGCTTACATGTCCATCATGACAGTCGCAGGGACACACCGGTTTTACTTAACCCCCGTTAAGAATCACCACCCTGTATGCGACGATTCTTCGGTGAACTTCCTCCACGCCCAGGTTGCGCCCGTCATCGTGCAAAATATTCCCCCGGAGTCCTCGACATGGCTTACACAACCCGTGGCCACACTTATTGCGGCTAGCGCGGCGGTTATCGTCGCCTGCGTAACCCTCTACGGGGTTAACCGCAACCAACAGCAGCATGTCGACAAAGAGACCGTGGCCGCGATCGAAAGACGGCGCGCTGAGGCGGTATCTGCGCTGGTAGAAGCACTGGAAGCTGGAGACCACGCGTGGAGCACAGTTGGGGCATCTCACGCGTCATATCTGGGAGAATCTGACATGATCCCGCCGACCGCGCAGGACGTCGAAAATTCCCTAAACCGTTTGCGCACCGTTGAAACCAAGCTGCAACTTTTGGGTCTAGATGAGTCCAAATCTACTAAAGACCTACGAGATGCTCTCTACGCAATTTGGCGCAAAATCGATCAAGACCTGGAACCGTACCCAGCATTTGATCCAGCCTGGAAAGCGCAGGCGGAGATGCATAGCGCGTACAGGAGGACGGTGCGGGGCCTAAACACCAAATATGATCCTAAAACTGATCTTGTTCAACTTGGACTTGGTGGTACCGACATTCCTCCACAGGACAACTAGCCGCTCAACTGCCCGCATCCTCTCGTAGTTGGGGTGATCGGCATACACGGCCACGGCCAGAAGCATGTCGGTCCCCGTTCCGCGAGCCCGCCTTCAGTCTGCGGGTGTGCTGCTGTCTACTTCGGGATCATCATCATTCGACTCGTTGCGGGAACTTTCGATTGCTGATTGCGTCTTGGGCTTCACCGATGCGAACTGGCGCGCTGCCTCAATATTTAGAGCAACGGCCCCTTCCAGTCGCCACGACCCTCGCTTTACGAGTTCCCCCTCTACGAGCACAGGAAAATGATCTTGATAGGCACGAATTGCCCATCGGTGTTCCTCACCCTCGAGGTTGACGGTCACCTTTCGAAGGTGACCGTCAACGTCCGCCAGGATGGTGACTGGGCCTGAATCCCCTGGCTCGCCATTATTCAGCGATCGAGACAAACCGATCACCGAACCGAGGATTTCAGCTTTCTGCGGTTTATTGTGAATTTGCAGCGCCTCGGTTACTGCAGCAAGTGCTTGGATCGTCTTCTGCTCGAAGACCACGCGTTCCGGAACTGAAGTTGGTTGCGGCACTGAGGGTGACCAATCGAAGGTCACGTCGATCGTTTGGAGACCTGGTTCACTCGAAATCCTCTGGAGCGCCTCAGCAAGCTCTAGGCTCAAGCCTTCTTCCAGAGCTAGGCCGATCGAAGTTTCGTCACTCGCGACCTTTCTCGCTGCGTCCAAACCTCGCGACAAAGTCCGCATGACCCGACGACCAAATGGCATTATCGGATCGTCAACAGCATCTCGCAGTTCGTCATCGGATTCGTATTCGCGGTCGATGTGTATAGGCGGATCATCCGACGCTTCGTCAGTTTCGCTGGCCAAAGCCATGTTTTTGAACTCAGAAGGCTCGTCATCAAAGCGGGCGACCGCTGTGACAACAAAACTCCCCTTCTTCGTATGGCCTAAACGAAGGTTTTCAGATAGGAAATCTTCAACCTCAACTGGGCGTCGACCCTGATGAGAATGAGAAGGGCTGGCCACAGTCGTCGCTGCTGCTCTCACCATCGTAGAAATGTTGTCGAGCGCCCGTTGAGCCTGTTTGAAAGGAATAGTTCCATCACTAGAGAATTGCTGGATTCTCACAAAAAAGAGGTCCGCCGACAGTGACGTGATCCGTTCCGCGAGGCCCGTTGAATCAATCTGATAGGCCTTCTGAATTAGCTTGTTAGCTTCGAAGAGTCTCGCGTCAAAATCGAAGTACTCGCGATCGAATATGAGAGTGATAGTAGGCGATTTCAAACCTTCGGGTGCACGCCATATCTCCCACTCGTTTGCGTAGTTCTCCACCACCCCCCACCGGTTCGCCCCAAGGAACCGCTTAAGAGCTTGAGGAGGGAGGAGCGTGTCACTAGTTACCCGCTCAATGTCCACCTATCCACCCCTCTCCCACCGCATGCATGATGCCCAGCAGGGCGTCTCTGGTGAACAGGTTCGCTCGCGGGATCTTCACCGTTATCGACTGCTGCCCATCCGGCAGCTCTGGAATATCCAAGCCCAGCACCCAATACATCGAACTCGCTGTAAGGAGCCGGGATTCGTCGTGGTCCAGCCACCCGTCGACGTCGTCAGGCACCACCAACAGGGCCAGCAAGGCGGGCGTTTGACGCTTCGGCGAAGTCAGGTACTTGTGGGTGCGCGCATCGATTGACCACGCAATCTCATCTTCACGCACAACTTTCGTTTGGCTTGTACATTTCAGTTGAATATCGATCTGCGGCCCGAGTCGCACGTTGTACTCCGCAGATGACTTGATCGAGATGTCAACCCCGTCGTAGTCAGTGTCCCAGCTGAGAACTGTGCATCCCGCCGCAGCTACCACCATTCGGACATAGGCAATGCTGATCTGCTGTTTCATTTCGGTATCCGGCAACGAGTCAGTTGGCAACACCAACACCGGTTCGACGATGGTCAACTTGTGACCGTCCTAAATCGCAGCATGCGGTGGACTTTAGCCTAAGACCCGAGTCGTCATCACACGAACTGTCCGCACCGGATCAGACGAACTGTCCGCACTGGCACCACCACAGGAAGCCCAACCCGACAGCGAGGTGTCGAGCGGCACGATTCGTTGCTGTTTCGACGCGTTCTCGCATGTCGGACGCCGCTCAAATCGCCCGCATCGCTGCGAATCGATTGCGAAAGTGAGAAGATTCCCACATGCCTCAATTAGTCGAAGCGCACGTTCAAGAAGATCTCGAAGCCGGCAGAAATCCGCTACTGCGGTGGGTGGCGGTAGACGAAGGAGTTGCGCTCGGCATCCTCACAGCTTCACTCCACCTCTTTCAAGGCTCAGGCGAGAAGGAAAACGAGGTTGAACGCTATGCGTGCGTCGAGATCATTTACAACGCCAGCGATGTCAGGCGAATCGGATACACCCTCGCCCTGCACGCGAAGGCTGAAGTACAAGGGGTGGGACAAACCCTTTATCGAACGGGAATCGCCACCGACAAGGGTGAGTCCACTCTTGAAGAGGCTGGCATCGAACTATCGCCTGACGCAAGGGCCTCCACTCTTTATAGGCACAAGCCGCGGCCAAGGTTGGAGCGCGAGAAGGCCATCGACCTCGGAGACAAGGCACTGCAGTCCGCAGCAACTGAACTCGGGTTGAAGGTTTGGGGCGTTCTGTAATCACGACCACATCCCAAAGTTTTGGAGGGTGGTGGCCTGAACCAGACCACCACCCGCCAAGGCGGACCACGGGAACACCCACAAGCTCACCGGGTCAACACCAACCGCAGTGGCTGGCAAGGCAGGATTCGTGTCACGTGTGGGTTCATAGGCCTATATGTTCATCATCACAGCCGCAACGACACACCAGTTTCCTGAAAGCAACCACGTACTCCGCTGCACTAAATGGAGCTACCGGTCGAGCAATTTTCCCGACGCCTTGTTCAACTTACGAATCTGCTTTGTGGCCGCCCACAGGCCCTTCATCTTCCAGCGCTCGCTTGACCGGTGGAGGTCGTGAATCCGTTCGTGGCAGGTTTGGCACATCGGAGCGAGGTCCATCAGTCGTTCGTTTCCGAGATTTTTGTAGGTTCGATGGTGAAGGTGCATACCTGAGTGTCGAGGAGTGCCACAGCAATAGCAGTTCTTCGGCATCCCTGATCGCCAGTAGTCTTCGCGCTTCTTTCGCCAAGCTGGGCTGTTGATGTACTCCCTGTACTCAAGCCTCGTCTTCGTCGCTTTTCCAGGAACTCCCATCGCCTACCTTCTGATTGCTCGAGCAAGATCTTTCGCGAGTATGCGGAATGCAATCACCTAGTTTAGCGAATTGGACGTACATCAGATCGGCACATTACTGCGTGTTCGTCAACGAACTGGGTCGCCCTTAGACCCGATCTCGGGTGGCAAGACGGTTCCTCGGCCAGACTCCAGTTTTGAGAAGTCACAGTAGCAGGACTTCACCGAACAACCCTCACGCTCTTACCAACCCGAATTGATCGCCGCGAGGACGCACTCATTCTCCGCATCGACCAATCAGCGCACGATCATGTATTCGCCTCGACGTGGATTCTGTTCGGCTGCTTCCTGATCCGAAAACACACCCATCACACCTCCAGATTCGGCAGATAGACGCGAGGTGAGTCGAAGGACCCATCCATTCGGTACCGCTTCCGATACGCCCGCTCTGCGTCCTCGACCAGCGGCGCAATCACACTCGAAACATCCAAACGCGGCACCCCAAGCCAATCCATCAACAAATCCAGAGCGTCACGCGTTGCCTCAACAACGCCATAACTCTCAAACCGTGCTGACACCCAACCGCCATCAGAGAACTCAGCACCACTGACACGTCCGCTCCAACGATTGCCATTGCCGCAATCGACTGTCAGGTAAACCTTCCCGAGCATCGATTTGCGCCACAACCACAAGGCCGCGGGGTCAGACCATGGCAGCACCACAACCTCAGGCTCATCAATCCGCCAACCCGCCTGAACCACCCGCACCAAATTCCAGTTCTCATCCCACAACCGAACCCAAGGCAACTGCTCCCTGCGTTCGATGGTGGTGACGCCGGCACTGTCTACAACAAACACGTCATGCGCGTTCACGTTTTTCCCCTTGTCAACGAAAAGGGGTTGACTCCAAAGAATCAACCCCACAGATTTGACTACGGTTCACGGCAACCGATACTCAGACTTCATGTATCCCTCGTAGTAGTGGATCGGCATCATGTCCGTCCGATTGTTTCGCTGTTGCTCGCACCACCAGAACGCATCCTCGAAAGCATCAGCCCACGAATCAAACCGCCACTGATGAACCGTCCGCATATCCCACTCAGCGAACCCGAAATAGCGCAGAAACCAGTTGGCACGCTTACGGACAACCCACTGGCCGCCCTCTTTGCGGACCACATACTTCGTAGCCATCAGAGCACGCTCAGATCCGACCAACGCCGCTCCGTATGCTCACCAACCAACATCCCCAACATCCCCGGCTTCGACCACACCCCGTACTGATTCAGCATGTACTCGGAGGATCGTTCCGCTTCGAGGGCAGGCATCCCGAACAACGTCCGTCCCTCAAACTCATTGGTGTAGAAGTGATGATAGTGAGCCATGAACCAGAGTGGAACATTCCCCAATGTGTCAGTCCGACCGAGAATCTGACGCTCAATTGCGGACTTCGTGCGGATCTCCGTTGACCCTCCCTTGCCCTTCTCGATGTAGCCGTGAGAGAAGTAGCAGTCAACACCGGATAGGTTCACCAGGACTGCAGGGTCACCGTCGCCAATTGTCCAGTCGATGTGCGACCCGCCGAACGCCTCAGTCTCGGAGAAGAGTTTTTGCACCTGCCGAGCGATATGCGTGGAAGCATTGTCGCCCTGAGACGTGACGGGTTCCTTGGATCCGTTGCGGCTCCACTCGCCATGGTTCGATATGACCGATGACGCGCTGATCGGCAACCCGAGTTCCGCTACCTGCTTGAGTGTCCACACGCGGAGATCGAAGTCGAGTTCCAACTGCTTCGACAGGTTCAGTTCAACTGTGTGCGGCTGATTCCCGTAGTTGTTGCAAACACCTTCAGTCTCGTCACCCATCCATGCCACATGCACAGCGGATGGTGATCGGTTCTGGTTTATCAGCGTGCGGATCGCATCACAGTGGCCGGCCACACCCCGCTTCCAGTTCTCGACCGCCTGCCCGGTGTTCTTCTTCCCAAGTTGCGGGTCCGCGATGAACATGACATACGTGTTCGGGTATTTGAGGCCGGGGGTTGCGGGCCGGACGACGGTTCGGAGTGAGTCGCGCCATTCAGCTACTACCGATTCCGGTACCCGCTCTGTCGAGATTCGTTTGAATCGGGCACTGTACTTCCATGCCTGCAAGTCGATTACGTCGCGGTCGCCGTTGTCAGTGCGTTTCGACTGCTGCCACTGCGATAGTCGGATCGATACAGTGTCGTCGATGATTTCGAAGTGATCGGGGTCGAGGTTGAACTTCCGGAAGATGGGTGTCCAGTCGGTGCCGATGTCTTCGAGCATGGTGACGTTTTTGAATTCGCCGCCGTCACTGCTGAGTAGGCAGTCACCTTTGGTGAGTGTTGGTTCTGGTGGTGGCGTTTCGGTCTCATCATCTTCGCGAATCAACTCAGCTAGTACACCCATGCAATCCCCCTAGTCGCACCAGACGCCTACGCGGCGAATCCAGTTTTGCGCATCAACGTCGGTCGACCCTGATCCGTTGTGTTCTTTCGCAGCGTCCGCCAGTTGGGTTCGCAGCCGAGTGTGGTCGTCGGCTCGGAACCATTCGCGGACGCGCCAGGTTCTCGGCCTCTCAGTTCGGAAGGTTCTACTCACAGCAGCATCTCCCCTGGATGTGATCCTTAACCGCGGTCAATCCACCCGTAAACCCTGCCCGTACGCACACTTTGAAGAGTCGCGCCATGGATCCCGGCCATGTGGTGAATGCGTCGCGGTCGTCGTCATCGAGTGTGTCGAGCCACGCCCCAGCCTTACAAAACATCAGCCACCCCAGCTTCCCGCCAGTAAGGATCCGCAGACTTCAACGTCTCCACTGTCTCCCACGGCTTCCGATACACGACCGTGGTTGTCATTTCCCGCCCGCCCATGCGCACGGTGACTTTCTGTCCCTCAACGAGTTCCACGATCACCCTTTGTCTTCGGTGTCGGTGCGGTCCTCAACACCCGCAGACCGGTGAACCTCACGTTCCGCCGGCGCAACCTTCAACGCATCCAACTTGTCGGGCGAGTATCCAGCCCACCTGGTACCACCCGCATCCACGACCGGGGCGGATGTGAACCCCCACGACTGAATCAACGCCAACGCGGCAGGATCTTCATCGACCTTCACCACTGTGTATGGGGTGTGGTTGTTGTCGAGTTTCTTCATGGTGAATTTGCAGCCTGGGCAGTTGGCCTTGCTGTATACGGTTACGTTCAATTGTTTCCTAGTCCTTTGAAGATGATGTGAAGGATCATGAAAAGGACCCCAATCACGTTGCACCGCTGAGCGTCGCCGTGATGCACGAATTCGATTCGTTTCGGTATGAACTCTGCGTGATCGACACGACCGCGTCCCTGGGCCAGTCACGTGTGGCAGCAACAAACTGTTCTAGAACGTCGAGGGTCAAGCGACCGACATTCATGGTCGCGGTGGTGCTTACAACGGGCTTGGTACTCACAGGTCTCCCTCGTTATGACACAAAAAAAGTGCCCCAGACATCGCCTGGGGCTACTACTCAAACCTTCATCTGAAACAACATGAACTTCACAAGCCAGTCGTAATACGTTTCAACCAGCCACTCCCACAACCGCTTCACCAAACCGACTCCCTACGCATCTCATCGAGCATGGTCTGGATCTTCGCGACCGCTCGCGCTGACGCGTCAGTTTCAGGCAGCTCGTCGTAGTAGATGCCATACGAGTTCCACCCGAACGCGAACGAACCACTCGTGGAGATGTCTACGTGCAGGTATCCCGGTTTCACAGGCCGCCTCAGTCCACGGCTTGCACGTTGCACCACACACCTCGGAGGATTCGGCACCGTCCCCAGCACAAATCTCTGCGGAATCGACCACGGATTCGACCACACCTCTTGATACGCGAACTCGCCTCGCTCTCCCTCAGGTAACTCTTCGTAGGGGAAGACCATCCGACCGGACACACTCACTCCTCACAACAGAACGAATCAGACCAATCTGAGCCTGCAACGACTTAAGAGCACGCTCGGTGAACTCGCGCTTCAAGTTCAGCCGCAACTCAATCTCGCTCACCGACAACCGATTCGGATTCTTGCGCCGCGCACGTGACATGAGCGCTCATTCGAAGTAGCGGGTATGGACCTTGAGGTAGCCGACGATCGAACCCACCGGATCATCGTTACTCCAGTCGCAGACACCGTCGCCAGGGATACAATGGGACTTCACCGGAACCGCGAAACCCTCACGCTCACCAGACATCAACGCACCTGGCAAATGAAACGGCAGTTGCGTCTCGATACCCGCGCCGGCCTGCCTGGGGTCCGAGTACAGAACCCCTTCGACACCAGGCTTCTGTTCCTCTGTCAACACGTCTCCGACGATTCGCGAGCCCTGACTGTAGCCCACCACAAGTGTGTCCTCAGGGGCTTCCGCCAACGCTTCACGCAACGCTTGCTTGCCCGCATCCACGCTCCGGTTGTAGCTCGGCCACAACACGGTCCCCGGATACACAATGTTCGTGACAGTGTCGCCTGGCTTGATCTCGGGTGCGTGTAGTACGGCTCCGTCCCGTCCGGTGCCGTCGACAACGATCACGTTGCGAGCATTGGCATTCGAAGCCATTTCAAAAGGCGCAAGACAACCGATAAGTAGCGCGAACGTGGCAATGACCATAGGGCACTTACCCATAGTCGCCCCCCTACAACTCAATTGGTGCGGATTAACTGGCGGATTCAGGCGAGAATTGCGGCACCGTAGGCAGGCATGAAATAGTGTTCACAGCAGGCGAAAAGGCTTCGCCTCAAAAATTGAATAGGGAACAAATGAAGACGAACGAATGGCTTGTCCTCACAAGCGACATACGCGAAGCAATCGACTTGGCCAAAGCGCACGAGTCTACGCACCTCACGGCTATCGAACCGTGCAGATGCCCTGTGTCACCGTGCGACTCGGAGACGGCGGCTCCCTACAGCTACTCGGTGATCATCCAGGCCACTAACGCTACGTGTAACTGGTAGGCCCGTTTGTAGGCAGGGTGGTGGCCTGAACCAGACCACCACCCGCCAAGGCGGACCACGGGAACACCCACAAGCTCACCGGGTCAACACCAACCTGCCGCGACTGGCCAACGCCCGCAGATTCTCACACCGACGTGTGAGCCGTACCCCGTGCGAGAGTTGAACTCGCACACACATTCTTTTGAGGAATGCCGCTTTGCCTGTTTGCGTAACGGGGCAGATACTCCCGCTCATTGTGTGCAGGAGACAACCGTTGATTCGGCGGGTAGCGATAAATATCTGAGACACCCAACTGCGAACCAACTACAACCACAACACTAACTGCCCACCATCCCGAACCGGTTTACGATGCCCACGCCCCGGACCCGCCAACTCAAACCCACGCCGATTCCGAAACTGCAACTGCGAGCCAGTCTGCCTGCGCTCACACAACACACGGGCCGCCCGCAACGAATCCTTATCGAAATACCAACGCCCACCACCCCTGCCCACTTTGACGAGTCCTTCTTTCCGCCAGCGGTGGAGGGTTTTGGTGGATCGGTTGACGTATCGGGTTGCGTCCCACACGTCCAGCCACACTGTCGCCATTGATAGCCTTTCAATCCCCCGGATGGAATACCCGCCGGTCATTCATCGTCGGTAGCCTCGACATCCACAACGCGACCGAGTACCGCGGTGTAGTCGTCGTGTTGTGAAAGCCTCCCAGAGGTCTGTACCAGCAAGTCGCGGAACTCCTTTGCCTTTGATTCGTCTTCTAAGACGTACCGCGCCATAACCAGAAGTTGAAGACCCGAAACTAGGCAGTGGTCTCGGTTTGTCGAGTACTTCACCATCTGATCCGGAAAGTTGGCTTGAGTCCGCTCAAATGGCGGCACATGCCGCCACCCGTTGACTACCAGAACTCCTTTCGCTGTCACTCCGTGTTCCAACTCGGTGGCAACCCACTTCTCAAGCTGAGCAGCGTGGCTCTCTGCTCCGCTCTTCGTTACCCCCTTCACCTCAACCACGATCACCTGGCCTTCATGTTCCAATCGCAGATCGGCCCTACCTGGTTCAGATTCCAACGATTCGAAGCCAAGAAGTTCAAATGCCCTCTTGCACTGAGCTTCCAGAGCTGCGCCTTGGGCTGAGATCAACCACTTCCACCGTTCGTCCTCAGCATGCTCAGCCTTCAACTTTTCCAATGCTGCTTCGAGGGCTGCGATTTGGTTCTCAAGCTGCGACTGATCGGCGAGCCGCTTGGTTTCGGATTCAAAACGATATTCTTCAAACCACTCTGGACGTTCGATTGCACTCGGCTCTTGCAAAAGCCGAATCCACTCAAGCAGAGCGCGGGGACTGTCAAGGGGGTCCGTATCTTCATCGTCAGGTCCTTGCCCCTCCGCAGGATCACCTTCGCCTTCTTCATCGCTTGGAATCCAAAGCTCGGGGATCAGGATCGTCATACCTCTCCCCTGGTCCTGAACGAGCGACGCGACTATCAGATCTGTGCCAGCTATTTTGAGGAGCGGGATGCCGGGAACGGTATTGAAATATGCTCGGTATATCCACTGGTGTTCCGTGCGCTTCCACAAAGTGGAGATTCGTTGGTGGACCAATTCGATATTTAGTCCCACAGCCTGCCCGACCTGCAAGTCAACTGGAACTGCCACCATCAGGTCTACAAATTCGCGTAGAGTCGTCGTCACCCTGTTGCGCCCTGTCCCAGAATAGTGCCGCTCACCGGTGTCTAAGGCGATGCGCAGAGCAGGAGACAGTACGATTACCACAGTTCGTCCCAGCTCGAGAAGTCGAGCAAACTCAGTCTTTCTCCGCTCGATCGCAGCCCGCCAAAGCACAGAGACATTTTGATTGGGCGCTGGGCAATTCTCGAACTTGCTGTGCGTACTCCCGATCAGCTTCAGGTGGGTTCTTGCTGGATGCCAGACAACAACCTCGTAGTCGAACGCGGAAATCGGAGATTCGAAGCTCGTCAGGTCGCAGTCTTCGAGTTCGTACTCGGTGTCGATTAGAAGTGTGCGCATAGTTCATTGTGCGATATCACCAAGAGGGGGCACACGACAGACGGTACCAATGCATGTCAGAACAAGGCAGGTTCAGCATCCCTACGAGCCGCGAAATCCTGCTCCGACGACAAAAACACATCCAACTCAGGCCACAACATCCGATTCACATTCCGAACCGAACGCACCTCCCCCACAAACCCCTCAGGAGCAACAAACCCCACCGCCCCCAACAGCCACGCACGAATATCCCGAACAGCCGTCAAATCGCCATACAAGACACCCCGCGGCACACCCTGCACACGCCACACCCAGCCCCGATGAGGAATCCCCAACGCATCAGCCCACCGAAACAGGACAGCAGCCTCAGCGTCAGCACAATCCAACGCATCAACATTCAACGGAGGCTTAGACTTCGGACGCGCACCAGTCGACACACGCTCAGCATCCTCCACACGCTCAACATCCGACTGATCCCGACCCGCCGCAGCACTACTGTTTGCGTACGCTTGCCGGCGGAGGAACTCGATCACGTCCGGGGTGTCTTTGACTAGGTCGATGAGTTCGTTCATGGGTCCCCTTTCTGTGGGGTGGTCATTTGACTCGTCGTGTTGGTTTGAATGTTGTTCTGCGT
This sequence comes from Rhodococcus sp. RCBS9, assembly GCF_029457415.1. NCBI lineage: Bacteria > Bacillati > Actinomycetota > Actinomycetes > Mycobacteriales > Nocardiaceae > Rhodococcus > Rhodococcus sp. RCBS9. The sequence continues at coordinate 6,489,733 of NZ_CP120422.1, forward strand.
GTGCGGGCTGGGTTGTTTGCCCACATCGGCGGACTGGTTGAGGGTTTCGGTAGCGGGGTAGCAACCTCAGGTTTACGCCCACCAAGGAAACCGCCCGTGCTTCCAGTACGCCGGCCATACGTCCACTGGGTTGATTCGATCGATGGCCTATCGACTGGAACCCACCAAGGCGACGGATCGGGCGTCCACTGAATTCTCCCGTCCTCCTGCTGCTGGAAAGTGCCGGTCAGTTGCATGAAGCTGATCGCCTGGTTCAGTCCATGCTTTCGGATGAGAGCCATCAGATCGAGGTGCTCAATGTCGGGCAGTCCGCACAGTCGCCGCATCTCTTCATACGGAACCTGCGGCGTCATCCCGCATCCCCCGGAGTGAAGAGGACGGTGACACTGCCGTTTTGCTCTAGCGGGTCTTCGGCGGTGTCGTGCCACGGAATAATCCACATGCGTGCGCATTTGACGAAGATGTGACCGACTGGACCTACTAGGGCTTGTGTCCAGACGACTGACCCCACCGGCAGCGCATCCAACTCGGCCGCGCTGTTCACCGTGTGAGGCTTCGACCAACCAGCGGCGAGGAGTCGGTCGGCCGCGTGCTGTGGCAGCGTCCCAATGCCACCGGGGTTGTCGAGAACTGCGCCGGCCAATATGTGCACCAGTTCGTCTCTCGCTGGTGTGGCCTGTGATCGGATCTCACTCACAACGACTCCTCCGAAGGCTTGCTGTATCCCAGCGATTCGATGACCGCGAAGACTGTTCCGACAAGGTCTTTGACGTCCCACTTGTTCGGAATGCGGCGTGGCATTTCTCGTGTCAGTGCCCATTCCATGACCTCGCGATCGGATTGGGCTAGGTGGCCGCAGTTGTTGCAGGTGGTCAATGCGCTCATTGCTGCCCCCCTTCGGGCTCGTCGAGTCCGCGCTCGTACAGGAATTGCTTGCACGCCTTGAGGTGCTTAATGAGGGGGTCGAGCTGATCGAATCGGATGTTGAGGTCGTCGCCATATCGGTTGTCGATGGTGATGCCGGGCTGATGAACTTCCCCGGGGCACTCAACGATTGGGTCGTGCCCGTTGTCGAAGTCGCCCCAGTTCCAAATCTTTGTGCTCATGATGGTGTCTCCAATTCTCGGATTGCGAGGCAAGGGTGAGGGACGATGGCATATCCGTGTTCGTTGCTTCCGCAGCCTTCGCACATCCCGAACTCGTCGGGCGTGTGCAGTGCTTGGACTCGCTCGACAGCCGCAACCAGGGCGTCCGCCTGCTACACCAACTTGAACGCAATGGGCGGGTCCAAAGTGATCGCACGCCGACGAGATAATGGGACTTCTCGAATCGCCTCGGCTATCAGCGCTTTCGTGTGCTCAACATCCACCCCAGTCACGAGGACACCTCGGCCCCTTGGGTGACGACCGACGAAAGCAGGTATTCCAGAATTCCCTGTGCTGCATCGGCGAAATCGATGACAGTGTGGTCGCTACCAATGTCGTAGCCCAGCAGGATCTCCTCAATCGCGTCGGCACTGAGCTGGTCCATTGGAATGCCGACAACGTCCCTGCCTGATAGTTCGCGAACACCGATCAACCTGGACAGGTCTCCGTAGTGAACTTTCCATGTCGGATGCAACGAATGGATCCGTGTCGGGTCGTTGTCGAGTCGCACTCGGAGATGCGCTGTAGCTCTGGTTGATCCCACGATTGTTCCGAAGTCGATGTCGTCGCCTCCGAAGAATGTGATCCGTTGGCCTCGGCTCGCTGGTACCTGGTAGTTCTTTCGGATGTATTCAAGGCTCATGCCGCCACCCCCAATGTCATTTGCTCGCCGGCAGATGAATGTGTGTCACTCCATAGGTCGATGAACCACGGCTTGTTCGCGATACACGCAACGTGTCGAACACTTCCCTCCCCGCAATGCCGCCGATGAGCATCGACATAGGTGCCGCCGTGGCTGGCCTGCCACAGCATCGAGCAGCGTTCCGCGTGTACGAGTTTCGCGCCGGCGAAGATGGTTTCGGTTGCGAGGAACGTCTTCCACTTCGCTTTGGCTGACTTTTCGTGTTCGGGGTGATTGCACTTCTCTGTTCGGCAGATGAGGAAGATCCGCCAGCCGTCCGCGCTCATGCTCACCCCTCCTCGGCCGCAACGAACGGGGCACAGAGGTTGGCACTTGCGCGGGCGCCGGGTGATCTGAGCCAGCCGTCAGGGTCACCTCGCCAAGTTCCGTCTGTGCCGCGGACCATCACGTTCTCGGGTACGTCTTCGATCCGCTTCCACGGTCCGGTTTCGGTGGGGGCAGGGACAGCCGGCGAGGAGGACGACTTCTGCCAGTGCTCACCATTTGCCGTTGTGTGATCGCCGTAGTGCCCGGCCGCCAGCGCACACAGGTAAGCGCGATCACCCTGGAAGATGCCTGCGCACGTTTCCGCTTTCGTCTCCTCCTCGGCGGGTTCGGCAGGGGCGGAGTAGTACTCCTCAGCGGTCTCGCGGTAGGTGCGGCCCAGTGGATCGTTCGGGTTCACGTCACCCCAACCATCCTCGGCGGGTTCGGTTGCCGGGAACAGGGCGCGGAGACGGGCCTGCGCATCGAGCACAACCTTGATGTCCTGCGAACCATTCAGGCCGAGCACGATCCGCACGTCTTTCACCTGTTCGGCGGTGAGTGCCATACCGCCGGCAGGGATGAGACGGCCAGTGGACTGGAGATGCGCGAGGACCCGCTCAACCCCGGTTCGCACAGCCTGCTGCGAATCTCCGGTCATTGACTCGAAAGTGCGACTGGCATTTCGGTCGAAGTCGACGCTTCGCCACCACGCTGCTTCACCCTCAATCTGCCGGTTTGCAAGTTCGGTGGTGAGGTCAGGCGTGAGGTCTACGGCTTCAGCGTTCATCTCAGCGACGGCTGCCGCCATCTCCTGCCCGATGCGCGTGAGCTTCTCAATCCGACTTTCAATCATGTGTTCTCCTAGTTCAATGAATTGATCACCGCCTGAGCGGGCTTATCCCGAATCACCACAACTGCCCGACGCAACGCCTCCACGTCATCCCGCAAATGCCCCAACAGCTGATTGCACGGCGAACAGAGAAGGCTCCGAACACATTTGCCGCACGATTCCCCGCCAGGGCAGCAACTGTGGTCGTGATCGACAGCGAGCATCCGCGCCTTTCCTGACGCTCTTTGGCAGATGTAGCAACGTCCGCCTTGTGCCGCCAGGATTGCGGGGTACATTCCTGGCGGCAGTTTGTAGGTGTTTTGGACGTAGCGGGCGTGTGATTTCGCCTTGGTGGCTGCACGTTTGGCTCGGTGGTGGGTCGTGCAGCGTGGTCCGGGTACTGGTTTGCCGGTTCGTTTGTGTCTGTGGCGATTGGCCGGTTGGTGGTGATGTTCTCGGCCACGCAGTCAACGCACGGTTTCACGATCTCAGTGCCTTGTACCGTTCCAAGTACCAGATTGCCTTGTCGATGTCCTCAATCGGACTGTCATGCTTGAGGTCTGCACGCCAGATGTACTTGGTTGCGTTTCCGAGCAGGAACCCCATGTGCTCGGTGATCTGAATGCATTCGATGCCGCTGGGGTGGCTGCGGTAGTGGTTGGGGTTGATTGCGTCTGACTGCAGTTCATAGTCAGTTGGCTTGTCTGGCACATCCCACTCTGCAGCTGGATCAGCACCAGGATCACCCAGCCCGTCACACTGCAACGGAACCTCACGCTTCCACTTGTAGTTGCCACCCGGCACCGAGAACAGAAGCCACTTCGTATGCGGATCGCTGAAGTAGGCCGTTAGGAATCCAGGTTGCGGGAATCCGAAGTTGGCGGTGGCGTAGTCCGCCCACATCTCATCAAACTCGCGAATATCGCTCACGCTGCCAACCCCTTCGGCAAATGATCATTCTCGATCAGCACCTTGAAACCCTGACGCGCAGCCGGCAGATAAACAATCACACCCTCAGGACGATCGAAATCAGCTACACGCGAACCAGACTCAGCCAACTCCGCGACAGTGTCATCCACCGCATTCGTAGTGAAGTCGCCGCGGTACAACACCGGCACCACACCCAAAGAATCGACTGCCGCCAACTCATCAGCATGTGACTGCCAACGATCCACGTTGAACAAACTAAATCGCTTGTCGCCGTTCTTCAGGCCGTAGGCGCGTTGAATTCCGCTACCCCACCATTCGCCGTAGTGATATCCGGGCCCGAGGGTGTCTGCGAGTGCGCCGGCATTGGCGTAAACCCAGCGGGCGAATCCTGCGTTGTCGTTGTCTGGGGTGACGATGCGGTTGCGTGATTGTGCGCCTACGAATGTTTGGTCATCGTTGACGTAGATGCAGGCGTTTGTGCCGTCAATCTTTTCGGTGATCACGACGGATCGTTTGAGGCGTGGCGTTTTGGGCCAGGGCTTGAATTCGAAGTCACTCATGTTCAGTCTCCTGTTCTGGGTTGGGGAAGCCATCGAATGGGTCGTCGGGCAGGTCTCTGCAGTGCCAGCACCATTCGGGTGGGAACTCGGATCGGACACACAAACCATCAACAAGCGTCATTTGCCCAACTCGATTCGTAGTTCACGGATTTCGGTGATCAGTTGGTCGACGGCGATCAGAAGTTCACCTGTCGCGGATTCGTGGTCGCTTTGCCCTATGGATTCGAGGGCTGTATCTACCCACACTTGTGCTCGTTCTAGACGTTCACTCATGCTGCGATTTCCTCCACCGGCACCAACTCATACCCGCAAGCAGCCAACGCCTTCTCATGAGAACGAACAGAACCCTCAAACAACGGCACCCCACCAAACCGCGTAAACACCACAGTCGACGCACGCTCAACATCCGGATCCGACGCATCCGGCTCGATGATCGTCCACACCAACAGTTGTTTGCCGTGGGCTGTGGGGCCGTCTTCGATGTCGTAGATCTCGGCGTGGCCGGCATACCCGGTGGCGGGTTGAGCTGTGGGCCAGGCTATTGCAGTCATGTTTTCTCCTTTGGGCATGAGAAAGGGAGGACCACAGCTGTGTGATCCTCCCGTGCAGGTGTATTCAGCTATGGGTTATGCGCTGCCCCAGGGGTCCGCAGGTGCGTCATTGTTGCTCTTACGCTTCGGGATCGGGCTCGACACCGTCCGAACCGTCAACTCAGCCGACTGGCGAGTCTCCCCGTCCTTCTCGTACGGGCGGATGTAAAACTCACCCGACAGTTCAATCTCAGTCTTCGCGTCGAAGTTTTCCTTCACGAACTCCGCGAGTGGTCCCCATGCGGCGCAACGGATTACTGCGCTCTTGTCCTTCTCCCACTGCCCGGTTGATTCGTTTTTCTTGTCTTTGTTGAATGCGACGGGGAAGTTGGCGACGGGTCGGTCGCCGATGAATTTGAGTTCAATTTCTCCGATGATGAAACCCTTGCCACTCAGATTGGCCAAAGCCATGTGATGCTCTCTTTCGTTAGATGGTTTGTTTTACAGAATGTTTCAGGCGTTTCACGATCGTTCGACCATGTCGCCACACTGGGAGCAGTGCCAGCCCCAACTGGACATGCCATTGACGTCGTAACCCCGTCGCCAGAACGTAGACCGCTTGACGAATCGACCACAGACGCACTGCATCTGTCTGGCGCGCCGCTTAGGTTCCAGCGCTTGACATGCCTCCAATTCGCCGACCTCCTCGGGTGGCATGATTCGCCAAACCAGGTTGGTCATGCGTTCGGGCCGCGAGCATCCATACGCCTCGCGCTCCCCTGTTCCAGTCTCTGGTCCTGAGAGCACGTGATCGTTGTCCCGCCAGGATCTAACTGGTTGTAGCCGCGATCGACGTTCAAATCGACCCTCGTGTTCTCATGCCAGTCCCGGGTTGCAGAATGGAGTTCGCGGATGTCTTTCAACGTGATTGACGACTTCTGCCCTGTCGAGAACGTGATGTTCAGGGGCATCACGCACCTACCTTTCGCCGTGAGCCGTGCCAGCGTCCCCCGACCAAACCAACCACCAACAGGCCGAAGAACGCCTGCCAGAAACTGATCCCCCACGGATAGATCGCACCCAACGCCACCATCAACAACCAAGGCGACAACACCCACAAACCGATCAACACAAACACGGCCACAAGAATCTTCTCAAAGTCCTCGGCCACAACAGATTTAGCCATAAACACTCCTACTCATAGTTGTTCATCGAGTCGTAGTACTCGGCATCAGGAATCCATGGCAATCCCACCGCTCCGTGCTGCAATGAAGCTGGCCACGCACGCTCCTCACGAGACCCGCGCCACGACACCACATCCACCATCGATGCCCGAGCCAAACCCGGATCGCTCTTCGCCCGGCGAATACCGAACCCGAACTCAGGCCAACGACGCCACAACGAAGACCCGATCGGACGCATAACCCGCTGCCCCTGCATGTCATTCGAATTGCCCGCGTGCGCCTCAGTAAGCAACGCGAACCCGTGACGCTCACGCAACCCGTCAATCACGTGAGCCACTTCCCGCGCCGAAGTCTCCTCAGACGGGTCACGATGGTGCAGTTTGTACAACGGCCCTAACACCAACAGGTCGGGTGCCAACGACTGAATCGCGTTCTCCAGCCACGAAATGTCTCGACCCGACAGAAGATCGATCCCAGCCGGTTTCGTATCAATTCGCATCTGATCGTTCCAGTCCACCAAGCCATGCCCGTGCTGCTCTCGGATCGCTTTCACACGGTCGATGACCCACCTGTATCTGCGGCGTGACTGATCGTCGGAGTTTTCGCAGTCGATTACGAGCACTCGCACTGATTGGTTTCCGTCACCCATGACGTTGCCGCCGAATGGGTGCACTCCGCCGGCGAGGCATGCCGCGATTTGTGAGCAGAGAACGGATTTACCGCCACCCTCTGCCCCAGTGATGACAGTTCGGTCCATCCGCTCAAGTAGCCCTGGAACGAGCCATTGACGCGCTTGAGTTTCGGCTGCAAGAAAGTCACTCATACCTCTGGGGAGTGGCGTTTCTCGATCCGCTGCGGTGTCTTCTGCGGCATCGCAGGCTTCGCGTAATAGTTTGGTCGCTACGCGAACTTCCGCTGACCCGTCGATGTCGGAGAGCGATTGCAGCCGCTGAGTGGTCCGCTGACACGCGTCAGCAAGCTTCCGCCTACCAGAGAGTTCCCTAAGCCTTGCGGCGATCTGAGAAGCGCTCTCAGGCCTCCAAGCCAACTCAGTTAGCCCGAAGATCTTCACCGCATCCCAAAACCTCGTCAGACCCTGTGCCTGCAACTGCCCTGCCAAGGTCACCGTGTCCACCGACTGCTTCGAGCGCAACATCTTCACGATTACCGCCGCGAGCTCTTTATGCGCCGGGTGATACCAATCGTCAGGCTCAACAGTCAGTAGCGCGTCACCGCACCGGTCAGGGAATTGGACCGCCAACCCGAGAAGGGTTTTCTCCTGCAATTCATCCCACGCTACTTCACGATCGTATTCAACCTCAATCAATCCATTTCACTCCTGCCATAAAGGTGCATCCTGATTCACGAGAGTGTTACTGGGCTTTTTGTCGGCCCGATTAATCCAATTGGTGAAAGCCGCGTCCCAATTGACTTTCCGCTCATCTTTGGACTCCGCCCAGTTACGTATCTCCTCTGCGAGCACTTCGACGTTCATGCCGCGGGCACGCGCTCGTTCGATGTGCGACTGATTCGGAACCCAATCCGAAGGGATTGGAAGGCTGGGACGCTTGCGTGAACCACCCTCGATCCCTCGTTCCCTTGTTCCCTTGCTCCCTTGCTCCTGCAGTGAGGGCTCAGTGAGGGCTCCGTGAGGACTCACTGAGGATTCAGTGAGTTTGACGCCGTCGCTGGTAGGGAGCGGTTTATTCGAGCGAGTAGGTCGGTTGATCTTCTGATGAACGGCCCAATTCGAGATGTACAAGTACGGCCGACCATCGGCCCCGATGTATCGCACGATTTGACCACTACTTGAGAGCTCAGTGAGCCCTCCGTGAACCCTCACTGAGGACTCAGTGACATCGTCCATCGGGAACAGATCGGACCGAATGAGTTCCGCCGAGTCCAACCCCACGCCGTTATCGTCCACATAATTCCAGAGCCCAATAAACAGGAGCCGCGTTGGAATCGAATGCTGCGTCACATCCAGCGAACGCCAGAACTCAGGTTTTATGGATCTGATACGCAAATCATCCAACCTCCATCATCATCCAAAAGCGACTTCACTCCACGCCGATAAACCGCCGTCGACAAAGAATCCCCAGAATTCCGGACGATATGCCCAAACTCCATAGACGATGAACGATTCGACTCGATATCGCGATGGCACGCCGCGCAAATGAAAAGCAAATTTGATGCCGCATTGATAGCCGGGTCTCTGGTCCCGCCCATACCGCGGGGTTTCCTGTGATGTATCTGCTCCGCGGCACCCATACCGCAGCATTCGCAATCCCCGCCGGCCCGCTTCGTCACCAGCTCCACCGTCCGCCTATCCGGCCCCGTCCTTCGCCCGGCCACGCTTCCTCCTCTGAGACTCACGATCCCGACACGTCGTACACACACCCGACCTCCGAATCCCCAACCGCACACGCCCACCCAACGGCCCCGTCGACCCAAACCTGCGCGCACACAACGAACACGCCACCGGATCGTCAGGCCTCGGAGCAATACATGACCTACACGTCGACAAACTCGACCGAACCAACTCACCCACCGTTGCAGGCTCATCCGCATACCTGATCGAACGCCCACACACCACGCAACGGCTCAACGCTGCAGAACGGCGCGGCATATGTCCCCGCTCCCGACGACGCTTCCTCTGATAGCACGACATGCACTTGCCCTGTGCGCCCTTGCAAACCCATCCACGCGGCTTGCCCTGCGCGAGGTGTCCTTTGCGGTACATGCTGCGCCCACAATCGACGCAAGATCCGCCGTACCAATCGGCGACCGGTTCACCCTCTGCGATGGAAAGAAGCTGCGCGAGTGCGTTACTCATCGCAAATGATTCCCGCACGAACCACACCAGACACGTGAATGAGGTCCGGTTCTTCGAACGTCCCCAACAGCGCTGTCATGTCGATAGGTTTCGCCGCATCAGCAGCGCAGTCCCGCAGCACGGGGCAGCCAGCGCACAACTCGCGAGCTGCCCCGACAGGATCCTCGGCAGGAAGGTTGGTGACGTACCAGAGTTCAGGATCGGCGGTCAGACATTTCGCTTGTTGTTGCCAACCCATGTTGTGTTGTTCCTAGTTGTCGGTGGCGTGGTAGTTGACGCCCGCATTGAATTGGACCTGATCGATCTCGCCTGCCCGGAACTTGCGGTTCAACCCGCGCAACGCTGTCAGCGGGATCCGATACTGTTCTGCAAGGTTTTCGGCTATCCTGTGCGCTTTGGACAGGTTGTCGTTGCGTTGTTGCAGGGTGTGGATGTATTGGATTGCGTTGTGAATGTCGGGTTCGCCGGCGTGGTTGAGGGCGAGTTGGTCGACCTCTTCGGGTGTCATGACTCCAACACCTCTGTCAGAGGAAACTCCGACTCCCCGAACACGCTCCAGCCGTTGCGTCGATTCTCGCGAGCGGTTCGCGCCTCCTCAAGGTCCTCCACGTAACGCCAAACGCCAGTTTTCAGCCTCACCGCGAGGGTCTGATCGTCAGCGGTGCGAACGAGCGTCACGTCGTCCGGGATTTCGTCACCTTTATGGAAGACACGCGGCGTCGGCGGTTTCGGTTCGTCCAGCACCTCGGTGAGTGGCAGATAGTAGCCCCACAAATCGCCACCATGGCCCTCGCCATCAGTATTTGACGGCATGTAACCGTCCTCGGATGACCCCTGCAAGGAGAACTCGCCGTTGGGTCTACGAGTCCACACGTCGCCGTCTGTGTCGACAACCCTCTGTACATCGTCGGGAATGATGCTGCCGCGCTCGAACACACGAGGCCCAACCGCACCAGCATCCAACGCAGACTTAGCCTCCACCGCCATACGCAACCACTGACCCGGATCCCGCGACGACAATAACTCCCGCCGCACACCATCGTTGTAGTACGCATTCCGGATCGCCGCAGCCAACTCCACAACCTCAGCAGGCTGCGACTCCACCAACCGCACATGAGCGGCCCGACCGCGCAACTGCTGAGCCGCACCAACAAGATGCACAGCCTCAGCATGCTCAGCTACTGCCTCAATCTGATCTGCCGTCACACTCATACCGCAACCTCCATCAAAGGAAACTCGAAATCAAACCAAGCTGCGCGCAGCGGTTCTGGACCCACCGCGCCCGTATTTGAACGCAGATATCCAGGCAACTCGCCCGGATCCCGCACCAACTTGAACGCACCGTTTTCGGCCCGCACATACTCATCACCGTCAGGCGACCCCACACGCTCAACGTCATCGGGAATCAGATCCCCGAACTCAAACACCCTCACGGCCTGCCCCTTCCGCTCAAATCCATCTCACGACGCAAATTCACCGACCGCGTAATCAACGTGTCCTTCTCCTCCGAACGCGCCTTCACCCGAGCCTTCGCATGACGCAGAGCAGACTTCGCAGCCTGCAACACCTTCCGAGACTCAGCCGTCTTCAATAACACCTGCGCCTCACGATCCGCCGCAGTCTTCCCGTCTGCCTCCAATTGCGCCCACGCCTCAGCCAACAAATGAGCTTCGGTCGCCTCATCGTGGGCACCCTCGATCGACTCCAACAGATCAGGCATTTCCTGAAAGAACTGTTCGAGTTCGTAGAGTCGAGCGTTGACGTAGGCAGGCGAGGTGGGATCGAGTTGCTCAGAAAGGAGAACGTCTCTCACATCGCCGCTCATCAGAACGGAGGTATCAGAGCAAGTACAGCGCGGAGGACCGCCAGATCAGTTTCAGTGTTCAACCCGCCCTTGCCTCCGGCCTCACCAACAAGGCCGGTCACCTGAGCGGGTGTGAACTGAGCAGCCTGTGCTGCAGCGATGATCTTCGCCCGAAGGTCTGCTGCCTCGGCATCTTCAGGTTTGGGCTGAGCTGCAGGCTTTGAATCCGGCACATCGCGTTCCGCTTGACGGTTCCGCACTTCCTCAGCCGAAGCAATCCCACGCTTCGTGTCAGCCGCCAGCGCCGCGACAATCGCACGACCCCACGCCGAAGTCTCAGCATTCATCAACTCAGACCCCTTGGTGTACGGCGTCTTGCCAGGGACGACCTCCTGCGCCATACCCACACCCGGCAGCGGATCATCCGGCGAACGGTAGGCCGCGGCAACCACAATGATGTGAACCACTCCGCCAAGATCTACAACCTCATACGGTTTGGCCTTGTCCCACGGCTGCAGCGAACCTTCCGGGTACTTGGTTCGGAACTCCGCGATCCGTTCCGGAACTTCGATGTAGTCGTCATTCTTCTGATAGCCCATTACGCCACAACCTCCAACGGCTTCATCTTCCGAGCCTCACGAACCCGCACAGCCAACTTCGCGAACTCCCAACCAGCCCCAATATCAACCGAATACGCAGCAGCAGAAGGAGACTTTCCCCGAATCGGCACATGAATCAACACCGCCTCCGACAAATCCAAATCCGCATGCAACACCTCACGAGCACCAGTCACTTGGTCATAGCGCTCACCATGCGCATACGAAGCAAACTGAATCGCAGCCTTCAGCGGATACCGGGGATCCGAAGCACCAGTCTTCAAATCCCCAATCTGCACACGCCCAGACCGCTTATGCCGCAAAAGCTTGTCGAACGAACCCGCCGCCTGCAGCTCGTCCACAACCACAAACTCTTCAGCAGCCAACACCTCGTAGTCGGACATCACCTCCCGGTAGCAGTCCATCCACGGCTTGAACTCCTCAGGCATGAACTCAGGCTCACCACCCGCATCCACAATCTCCGTGAACTCGTGAAACGCCGTACCCTTTCCCGATCCGTCATCCGACGACGCAGCTGTCTGAGCACGCGAAACGAGCTGCTTCATCTGCGTTTTCGCCTGCGACCACGGATCCTTGTACTTGGACACCAGTGACGCGACCTGCGCGGCGACGGACTTTTCGCGGATCAAACCGACAGCGGTCTGCGCTGCCAGCCAGTCCCCCAGGTTCGATTTGTCATCGAGTGCGCCGGCGAGTGTCGATACTCGGGTGTAGCCGACAGCGTTGACGGGGGTCTTCTTTTTGCCTTCGTATTTGAGTGGCTGTCCGTCTGTGGTGACGAAGGGCCTCCCGTACTGATCTCTCACCACGCTGTAATCAGTGATTTGAATCGCCCTCCGTCACATTGAAAACCGAACCCGACACCAACACACACGGCGGCACATGCCCCGCAACCAACACACAATCCCGACCAAACTCCGCAGCAGCCACCTCAACCACATCAAAATGCGGGCACGCAGCCGGAACATCATCCGGATCAAAACCCAACCCCACCAACGGCGGATCCAACACCGGAGGACCACTCGGAACACTCACAACACACCCACCATCTGAGACCACACCAACAGATAAGAAGCCAGCACAGCCCCATAGAAACGCCACTCATTGACAGACACAGGCGATTTCACTGCACCCACCCCCTGAACCGCGCATACGCATATGCACCCAATAGCATCGTCGCGCCGAAAGCTCCCTTAACCCAGTCAAGTTCACCCTCCGGGTCTTCATCAGGAGGCAACGAGGTCATCGCCGGATCCGAAACTTGCGGGCCAGGAAATCCGGAAACCAACCCTCACCATTGATCAACACATCCATGTCAGCCGCCGTACCAGCAGGATCCGCGAATGTGACTCGCTCCTCGCACCATTCAGGATCAGCGGCAAGCAACCGATCAGCCGCAGCTTCAAGCTCACGATTCGTCATGCCGCAACCCCCTGCCACGCAACAGCACCCGAATGCGGACGCCGAGAAGAACACCGGCCAACCTTCACAACACGCCCCTCAGCATGAGCAGTCCTGACCAACGAGAATCCCAACGACGGCTCCGCCAACGTCGGCAACATCTCGACCGTGAACGGAACACCCGAACAAACCAAGCGATCCACCACCTCACGAGCACGCGCCTGATACGCCGAATCCGTGACAACCCCAAGCTGTTTGAGACGAGCCATCATCACGTCAGGCTTCACATAGCCCAACTTCTCGGCAATCTCCGCATTCGAGAAACCGAAGGACCGGAAATGCTTGTACTCGTGAATCAGATCTGAATCCGTGTACGCCATCAGACAGCCACCTTCATGATACGAACCAACTCGGCCAGGCCCGCCGGCGAGAACCGCAACTCAATTGGCATCGCGTCACCTGCGACGAGATACTCCGAAACACAGTCCCGAGGGAACCCGAACCCATCAGTCCAAGCCGCACCCGTATTCAAAAACCGATGCAGCCGAACCGCATTCGTATCAACACCGTGATGCTTCAGATGATCGAGGGCCTCGAAAACGCTGTACGTCACATCCTCGAACACCTCAGTGAGTGGGAAGTCACTGTCTTCCCATGCGGGATCTGTCGTATCGCTCGGCCCCCACCCGCCATTGTGATTGACATGCAGGAATCCGAAATTGCCAGATCCCTTGCGTTCCACAACCTGGAACGACTTGTTCTCCTCGTTCGACAGCCGGAGGCGTTTCACATCGTCGGGGATGGTGTCACCGCGATCAAAAACGCGGGGTGCCAACGTGTACGGGATCGGCGAGTGATCCGAGAACTCCGCAAAACCCTCGAACGTGGCGTCCTCAGCGGCAACCTGATCTCGACTGACAATCGTAGTGCCGGGCTGCGCAACCAAATCCCCCAGCCGATCCAGCCAACCACTTCCGCTGGACTCTTGATCAGTGATGTAGTGGACGGCCTTCGCCAACGCCGATTGCATGTTTTCCCAAACATCACGGCGAATTGATATAGTTTCCATTGAATGGTCCTTTGAGTGGGATGTTCGTAGGCCCGGCCACTGGTGGTGCAGTGCCGGGCCATTCCATTTGGGCAAGTCAGTGAAGATTCAAGCTGCGAGCCGGCCGCGCCGAATAAGCAACCTCCGCATCGGATCAACCGCATCAGGCTTCAACGTCGGCGTAAAAGCCATCCGATCCTCAGCCTTACTGTTCTGGTAGCCATGCGGAATCACCCTGAACCAATCCGCATACTGCTGATACGGCCTGCGATCCGGCTGCAACACACCCTCTTCCTTCAGATGCTTGAAGAGTGTCGTTCTGCCGATGCCAAACATGTTGGCGACACCGCCCATCTTCAGCGTCCCCTCGGCATCGAGGAACCGTTCGTATTCGGCGGCAAGTGGTTCCAGCTCAACTACTTTGGTGTTCGCTTCGAGTGCAGCGGCTTCAGCCTGCAAGGCTCGTTCGTGTAATGCCGCTGCTTCGCGCAATGCTTCGGCGTATGTCTGCGGGATCTGCGATTGCACTAATTCGGCTTCGCGAGTCTTGATCGCGAAGTAGGACTGAGCGGCTGCAACCTCAGGCTTGTTCGGGTCGCCGTTCATTGCTAGGAGGTACGCGGCAAAACGAGAGAGGGCGTAGTCCAAAGTGGCTGGCCCACCCCCAGGTGGCGTTTTACGGGATCCCGTAAAATGACTGGTCACGTCGTGGCCTTGATTCTTTGCCGATTGCATGGCCCTGGCGACAGGCACTTCGAATGCCTGCCACTTGGCGTAACCCATCATCGGCATCAAGTCACGCGCTGACCAGAATTCAACGCCATCTGGTCGAACCTTGCGGATGGAATCAAACGGCGACTGCACATCCACGGAAACAAGTTCCGTCACAACAACCTCCAAGAATGTAGTAGTGGGTGTAACCGTGTCCTGGCCCGACTCGAACGGGCAACCAACCTTGGGCAGGACCACCAAACCGTTCGACGCATTTACCTCAACAAAAGTTGGTGTAGGACAACCAGTCCCGTATCCCGCGCCAAACCGTGCAGCAAACACCCCAACCCACAAACCCTGCAACCATCACCCCCGCAGACAAGTCACATCAGGGTTCAGACAGTCACGACAGGCCCACAAAGGTCAGGCACCGCACGTAAAACACGCTGTGGAATTTTCGAAGGACATGCAGCAACGGGCATCCATTTGCCACCACCACCCGTAGGCGACTCGGCAAAAACCCGCGCTTAAGAAGCCGTCAGAGACGGTTGAAAGAAGTTGTTGTGCAAAACCTCAGACCTGAGGCTGCGCGTCCCGCACGGGAATCGAACCCGCACAAACCATTCGGGACTTCCTAGCTCACTCGCCGCGAATCCAACGATCAAGCGCCTCAGGAGAAATAAGCCAAGGGCCCTTGATCTTGTTGCGGCGCTTACGCTGGTGACCCTCAAGCTCACCCGATGTCAACGCCGCATACACATGTGTCCGGTTACATCTTGCGATCTCGGCCGCTTCAGCCGGAGTCATGTACTCCGTCATGCCAAATTTCTCTGCAGCCTTCATGCGGCATCAACCTCATAAGCCTCAACGATGAAGTCGTATGGGATTCCGAGACGAAGCCTGATTGCCGCGATGACAGCAGGACCGGGCTGGCACTGAGCGGTCATGACTCGATGCAGTGTCGCCTTTGGAACTTTTAGTTCCACCGCAAGTGCCGAATAGTTTGGGATGTTTCGTTTCGACATCGCCGCCTGGATTGCGTCAGTCCGAACTCGAAGTGCGGCTAGGCCAGCGGGTTTCGTGATTGGCATGCCTCAAACTATGAGCCGACTCGTGCCGAATGTCAACCATGTTGTTCCACATTTGGGACAGATGGGGTGTCAACTCGGGTCAAACGTGCAGGCAGAGCCACTTGCAATAGTCCCAAATATGAGACAAGATAGTGTCATGACCGAATCGGAATGGGACCTCACCGCATACGTGGAGCGAGCGCTGGGACGCCGCGTCACGGTTGAGGAGATGCTGGAAGCAACCGGGCTCACACGGTCAACGTTCTACCGACGGAAGAACCGCCGTTACGACTACCAGGACGTGGTGTCAGCCGCTGAGTACTTCGGCCTCGATCGCGATGCCGCTGTCGACGAACTCCTCGGCCTTAAGGGAGATGCGCGAAAGCAAGACGGGACCGTGCACGCATTGCGTGCCACAACCGAGACTGCTGCTGCCGACTCAGATGAGAAGTGGCCTCCAGCAGTATCCGAGTGGCTAAACGCACTAGCGCCGCTCATCGCTTCACTTCCGGATCGTTCGCGAGCGGCGATCATGACACGTATCGTCACCGAACTTGCAATCGAAGCCGGCGCTCGCCCCATCAGATCAGCATCCGAAGCATTCGAGGCGCAGCTTGCAGACAGGGGCGAAAAGGCTGCCACGAAGGATGAGCCGCCCACATACGACCCCACCTACAAGCCTGACTTCAGCGAATACGACGCAGCCAGTCACGGAGAGAAGCAAGTCATCCCCGAAAACGGTTTGGAGTCACCGTAACTTGGCGTCAATAGTAAAGAGGCGCACGGCGGAATATGTCGGTAGCGACCCTCATGATTCCGCCATGCCCGATTTCAACCCCTGGAGGTACGCCCGTGACAACCACCCCGACTACCTCATCGACAGAAGTCACAAACTGCCTCCAGGGCTACGCGGATGCATTAAAGGCAACACCATCTACTTGTGCAGCAGCCTCGACCGCGACTCACTCCGCTGCACCCTTTGCCACGAGCTCTGGCACATCAAACGCGAAACCAACCATTCGATGCACCTCACTAACTACCGCGAAGAGATGGCCATCGACAAACTCGTGGCGCGCCAGCTCATCCACATCGACGCCTTCATTGCCGCGATCCCATTCGGAAACAAGGTCCCGCCAACACACGCGGCCGAAGAACTCCGAGTAGACCACCACACCCTCCGCGTCTGGTTCCAAACCCTCAGCGCTGACGAGTGCAGGTACATCGAAACCCGGCTCCAAGAACGAGACCACCCATAAGGGGAAACCATGGCGAACGTCAAGGCATACGACACCGCAGCAGGCCGGCGCTACCGAGTCCGATACCGGACACCACAGGGCAAGCAAACTGACAAGCGCGGATTCGTCACCAAAGCCGAAGCGAACGCCTGGGCAGCGAACGTAGAAGTCGACAAACTCAAAGGTATCTACGTCTCCCCCGCGGCCGGTAAAACCACAGTCGCGGAAATGTACAAACAGTGGCGACCGACCAAACTCAACCTCGCACCATCAAGCCTCCGCCGATACGAGTTGTCGTGGGAAGGCCAAGTCGCTCCAACGTGGCAGAACGTGAAGCTGTCCGACATGACAGCATCCGGAATTGAAGTGTGGTTGGCGCAACTTGTCGCACATCCGTATTCGGCGACAACCGTAAAAAAGGCCCACCAACTTTTGTCGATGCTGCTCGACCTTGCAGTGCGCGACTATCGGATCCAATCCAACCCTGCAAAGGGCCTTACCCTTCCGAGAATTGCAGACACCGAACCGACATTTCTGTCGAGCCAACAAGTCATCGCTCTCGCTGAAGCATCAGGAGTCGGCAAACTCTCCATTCTTATTCTCGGTTTCTGCGGACTTCGCTGGGGAGAAATGGCAGCCCTTAAAGGGCAGCGCTGGGATCCAGAGCGCAGACGACTCCGCATCGCCGAACAGGTAACCGAAATCGACGGGAAACTAACGTGGGGGCCTGTGAAGAATCACCAGGCCCGATCCGTGTCTGTGCCCCGTTTCGTGGCCGATGAAATAAATGCTGCAATCGCTGGAAGATCCTCAACTGACCTCCTGTGCCCCGCAAGCGGTGGAGGCGTCATGCGAAATAAGAATGCCCGCCGCGACTGGTTCGATGCCGCCGTCGAAATGTCGAAAGTCCCTGCCATCACCCCGCACGACCTCCGCCACTCCGCGGCCTCCATCGCGATCGCCGCCGGCGCGAACCTCAAGGGCGTTCAAACCATGCTCGGGCACAAGACAGCAACCATGACCTTGGATTTGTACGGCCACCTATTTGACGATCATCTGGACGATGTGGCGTCGAAAATCGATGCCGCAGTACTTGCACAAAGCAATGCATCCAGTGGCAATCGGAAGCGTGCCTGACTTCAAATGTGGGCAAAATGTGGGCAGACGCAAAAAGACGCCCTCCCGGATTACTCCGAAAGGGCGTCTGAACTGCAGTTATTTGGTGGGGCGGGCGGGGCTCGAACCCGCGACCAATGGATTATGAGTTCGTTCTCAACCCCCGTCATACGCTGGGCTTTCCTGTCAAATGAGCAGATCAGCGCGTTTTCGATATTCGACAATGTTCGAACATATCTTCGATTTGCCCACTATTTGTGGGCAAAATGTGGGCAAGAACCCCACGAAGTGTTCGAACAATGTTCGAATCGATCTGACCTATCGCAACCGGTCGGTTCGCAATGTCTGAGCCGTCTGGTATTAAACACCCATGAACGCAAACACCAAAGCCCTGACAGCAGCGGCCCTAGCTGTGTCGGCAGCACTTATACTGCTGGGCCTTGGATTCGATATATACGAGACGAATAGATTCTCCGACTGCGTGGACACGTCAGTCCATATCGGGCGGTGCGTGAGCGCAAATCGTGGTGGGCTGATCGTATTCGTCCTCGGATTAATCGGCATTATTGGCGCGGGAGCCGCATGGTTAACTCTGCGACGATCTGCGCCCTCCGAGGACCGGAGCCCGTGAGTCACATTCGCGTTCGATCCTGATTCGGTTAACTAGCATCCGCATACACCAACAGAAGGTCAGCCCTAATGACATATCCCCCAACCCCTGAAGCGGGCTTCCCAACCCCAGCACCGCAGCCCGCGCCGAACAACAACAAGCGCGTGCTTATCATCGGCGGAATTGTTATCGCGGCCATCGTCATCGCGATCATTGCGGTATTCGCCCTGAGAGACACTGAGCCTAAGACATTCAACTTGGAAGGCAATGTGGGGATCATCGACGGCGCAAGCAAGTTGTCAGACAATCGTTGTGCAGGAAAGGGCGGATACAAGGATCTGTCAGAAGGCGCTTCGGTGACGATTGGCGATGAGTCGGGGAAGACTGTCGCAACAGGGTCGATTACAGGTAGCGAGTACATGGACGGCGCATGCATGTTGACGTTCTCGATTCCGGTTCCCGCGGACCTGGACTTCTATCAGGTCGAGGTGTCACATCGTGGAGTGGTTACATACTCAAACGAGGACGCTCGATCCGGACCGTTCATGTCGATTGGCGGCTAGTCCATCGCGACTTCTGCGGCTGCGCGCCAGAGCAATCCGGCGTCCGGATCGTCTCACCACACCGCCGGCAGTAGTGACTCCTGGCACCCGCCGCCGTATGCAGTTGGTTCTACAGCCGCGGGCTTCCTAGTTAGTCACGCGCTGATCAATCCCGGAAGCCAGTTCCCAGGTTCGCAGGCAAACTGCCCACAGTTCGGACTGTCTGGTATGCATCTCGCATGGCAGACAAGTGGCTTAGAGCTTTTCGATCGGCTGGCGATGGCTGCGCACGATGCGGCACCAAGACCCGATTGCTCCAGAGCTACTGCCCTGAGTGCAAGGCGTTTGCGAATTCGACCCTCACGCAGTACTCGGCAGCTGCGAGGAACCTGTTGGCACACTCGGGTCCGCTCGGACCTGAATGGATCACATTGCACGAATGGCTGTACGGGGCGCGTATCCCTCGGAAACATGCACTTGACACGATTCGTGCCGACGCACTCACTTGGCTCAACAGGTACGCCACATACGCGCTCAGTGACGGCATCGTCACCGACGACGAACTCGCCACCTTCCGACAAGCAGCACGCGCTTTTGAATTGGAACCCGCCGCGGTCACCCACATCGAATCTCAACTACTCAGAGAGCAGATGCTCGGCGAGATCCGCCAAGGTCGCCTACCAACTGTTCAAATCCCAGGACTCCATCTGCCCACTGACGAATACTGCTACATGGTCGCTGGCGCAACTCGCTGGCGCGACCTCCAAGCTGGCCCCACTCCGTCCCAGGGGCAACTAGCGATTACCAACCGCAAGATCCGGTTTATCGCTCAGCAGTATGGCGGCGAAATCCCACTGAGCAAGGTGCAGCGGCTGTCATACCTGGACCGCACCACCGTTCTGATCGAGTCGACAGCCCGGTCACTCAGCGGGCGTTTCTCAGTTCCTGATGCTGAATACACATCCATCCTGGTGGACACCGCCCTGCGGATCGACCGCCGAATCCTTCTACCGGACAACGGGGACCGTCCGTCGCGGCACATACCGGCACACGTCAAGTCTGCGGTCTACCAGCGAGATCGTGGCGCTTGCGTGGAATGCGGCGCGAATTCTTACCTCGAATACGATCACATCATTCCGTTCTCAAGAGGAGGCGCGAGCACTGAAGGCAATGTTCAGCTGTTGTGCCGGGCGTGCAATCTGGCGAAGGGCGCCCGGGTTTAGTTTCACCCGGGCGGCGACGCAGCCCATAAGGACGCAGCACATAAGGACGCAGTGCGTCAGGCCCGCGGTCATAGGTCTTCGTCGCGGTAGTCCCATTCGAAGGACACCCTCGCATGCGGCACCGCCTCGGTCACTCGACGCTGTAACGACTCCTCGAAGGGCGGGCGCCACCTGTAAAATCCGCTGAAACCTACCCAATCCTCGGAGAACACGCGCACATCACGTCGGGTCCCGTCTTCGCTGTCTCGCCTGACGATGATCGTGTCGCTGTCCAGTTGCGTCTCCTTCAGCACCTCCTCGAACAACTGAGCAATCACTTCAGCGTCGCTGGTGGGCAGGTCGTATACGGTGAAGCAGATCGCGATAGATATAGTCACTCCGAAGACGATAAATTACGCCTACGACGGGATGACTTTGGTCTTCTCGCTCGCCATGTCCGTAACCCTCGCCCTCGTCGGTTGCTCCAACGAGGCGGAGGGTCCCTCGAAAGAGGAGTTGCAAGACTCAGCAGATGACCGACCAGTGCCGCGAGAAGGTGACCAACCGACTCAAGTCGTCGGGGTCTGCCGAGTTCGGAGACTTCGACTTCGTGACGACACCCGAGGGCGATCACTACAGTCACATCGCCAGCGGATGGGCGGATTCCCAGAACGGGTTTGGCGCCTTGATTCGCTCTACCTTTGACTGCAGAGTCATTGTCATGGATGACGGGACTGTAGTCGGCGTGGTTACTAGCTTGAGCTAGCTCCATCGCGACTTCTGCGGCTGCGCGCCAGAGCAATCCGGCGTCCGGATCGTCTCACCACACCGCCGGCAGTAATGCGTTCGATGACCTCCATTGTGCGCCGTCTTGCAGCCGCAGACTTCCCACCCGACGAGGCATGCGTTCGCCACCAACAGGTGCCCATTCGGGCAGCGTTGCGGAGATCGTTCAGTCGACGGCACATCCCAATATTCGCACACCTGTTCGATCAGTGGTAGCGTCAGCCTCGCGGGGTCGGGAGGGTAAGGGAAGACCAGCTCGGCCCCGCTAACCGATGTGTTTACGGCACCCGAAAAGCGGATACCATCCCGTTGCTGCGGCGATTCTGAGCGGGTCAGTTCAGCCGCACAAGGCCTGCCCTCCGGCTGTCCACTCGCCGGGGGTGGGCCTCTCCCCTGTAATGTCGAGAGCGGCCCCTAATCCTCCCCCCGAGGTTGGGGGCCATCTTCGTTCGTTTGGTGGATTTCTGCCCGATTTGCGTGATTGCCTGATGCTTGCCGAATACGTTCGATGAGTCGGATTCAATCGAGGGGTCGGATCCGGCATGTGGTTGGTCATTCGCGTTGTGTGCTCAACGCGGGTGGCGTCAATCGGGACCCGGCCGCACCTGGCCAGGCCGGGTCCCCCAAAACGACAAAGCCCCACCTCGCCAGGAGGTGGGGGCATCGTCATCTCAAGATCGCTTCGTGCGTTCAGCATTCCAGGCATCAATGGTTTCGACGGTCCAACCACGTACGTCACCTGTCATGGCATCGGGTTCAGGAAGCTTGTAGCGGCCGAGGCTGGTGGGTTTGACGCCGATACGTTCGGCGACCTCGGTCCGGGAGAGGAAGCGGATCATGATCTGCGCCTTTCAGTGTTCGCTGATACCAACGATAGCATCGTGACGATGCAACGGTACCGGCCAGCCAACGAAGGCCCCCGAAGGGGCCTCCCGGTCAGATGCTCGCGACCATCGCGATTACGGTCTTGCTTCCGATCATGTTCGGATGGTCAGCGGCGAGGTCTTGGAGGATCTGGGTGGCGACCTCGCGGGCGTGGTCTGCACTGGTGCCCATGACGATCATGTCGAAGCCGGTGGTGTCGGTGGTCCGGTAGGCGTTCATGTTGCTCTCCCTTGTTGGTGTTGACACAACATTAGCATCGTCACGATGCTATCACAAGCACTGAAGACATTGGAAACAAACACAATTCCAACTTGTGTCAGCATCGTCACGATGCTATAGTTGAGGAACAACAACAGAGAGGAGGTAAACATGGACCCGCCGAATTGGACCGAGATAATCGGACTTCTCACCATCCTGCTGGGATGGGCAGAATTCATCCGAAGAGTCTTGGAAGCCCGAAAGCGCCCAAAGCGGAAACGCAAAAAGCGCAAGTAACAAAGGGAACCCGCCCGGATGTAGCGGGCGGGTTCCCCTACTACAGTTTCCCACACACGGAAGGATCAGACGATGACGAACCAAGACAAGACCAGCCTGACGATCTTCGCGCTCATCGCAGCCACCCTCGCGGTCACACACCAGCCGTGGCAGTACTGGGCAGTCGCCGGCGTTGCAGCTGCCGGAGTTGCCGCAGTGTCCTGGCGGACGCGACGCGCTTAAGCTCCACCCGCGCACGACCGACGAAACGACAACACAAGCCCGCCCGATGCAGCACCCGCTAACGCAAACCGTGAACACAGTCCAATGGCACCGCGGAAAAAACTACCAACCGTCCAGTTCGTCTGGTTTGATTGAGCAATCAACTCAGCAAGCAAAGGGCAAAACAGTGAACTCGAAGATCACAAGCGCAGTTGGTGCGCTTGCAATCGCCGTCGGCGCAGCTATGACTGTCGGAAGCGGCACGGCGGCCGCGGATACTGTCATCAATGGGTGCACCATCGTGGACTCTCCAACGAAAACGCGATACACGAACTGCCCAGGCGCAGACTTCACAGGCTCTGACTTGTCGCAAGTCAACTTGATGTACGCGAACGTCCCAGACGCCAAGTTCTCGGGTGCAAATTTCGGAGTTGGACGGGGACTGCACGCGTACGGCGCGAACCTTAGCGGCGCAAATTTCGCCGACACCGACATGTCGAACTCGGCGCTCAATAGCGCAAACCTCAATGGCGCGGTATTCAAGAACACGAAACTGACCTCAGCGTCGATGACGTACGGCACCATCAACGACGCAGATTTCGACGGAGCCGACCTCAATCGAGCTACCGTCAGAGGATCAAAGCTAGACCGCTCGTCCATGGCAGGTGTCACACTGACCGACGCCGACCTCACCGGCACCAACCTCCACGAAGTGGACTTGCGTGACGCAAATCTCGGCTTCGCGAATCTCGAAAATGCTGTCCTCACAAGCACAAAGATCTCGGGAGCCAATTTCGCCGATGCTCGAATCACCAAGACTTACTTCAACGGCACCGAAATCACGCCGCACGACATCGTAGTTCCAGCTGACCGCCCCAGCAGCGGAGCGCAGATAGCCGGCGCAAACGTGTCATGGACCATGCCGGCCAGCGTCGCTGGATTGACAGTTAGCAACTGCAACCCCACGTCGGGATCATTTTTCGGAGAACTCGGCACAATCGTCTCGTGCCAGGTACGCAACCAGACAACCGGAGTCCAGACCGTTGGATCCGCCACGTTTACGGTCATCGTTACCCGATATGAAGACAACGGAGGCACGGGATCGCTCGGCTCACTCCCGTTCGGCAGCTAGTCGGCAGCGGTGCCACGTTAGGCATGCGGCGGGCACTTACGGGCACCGCCAAAGCTTGTCGGCACCTCTCACCTACACTCCATCGCGCAATGTCGGGAGAGTCAGGGAAGCCGACTCAGCCCCTCCTGAATGACAAAAAAGTGCCCCCAACCTCATTGCA